>CAVPKW010000021.1:0-161596 GCA_963705805.1 uncultured Acidobacteriaceae bacterium | reverse complement strand
GCGAGCCCTCGATGGCGAGATAGTTGCAGATCGCCGCAAAGGGGCAACCCGTTCAAGTCACGCCACGGACGTCGGGCACCGTTCGCAACTGTTCGCGAACTCTCTCGTAGAGCGCGATAGCGCCCGGACCTTTGTATCCGGCGGCGGCGGGGTCAAGCGTAACCATCAACAGATGCTCGCGGTCATAACCGAGCGCCTGCGCCAGCAGGTTACTCAGGCTGCGTACAAGCAATGCCGCGCCCATCAGCAACACGAACGATAGGGCGACTTGCGTGATTCCCGCAGCCGGCCAGACCGTACATCCGTTCGGCCGCCGATAGAGCCGGGCATTTGCCGCCAGCGTACGATTTATGTCCAGGCGCGTTCCGCGAATCGCCGGCACTAATCCGAACAGAAGCAAGGTAAAAAGCGAAATCGCCGCCGTAAACACGAGCACGTGGTGGTCGCGCGGAATGTCAAGGCTCAGATTGTGAACCAGATTGGAGACCAAAGCCAGCAGTAAACGCGCAGCGGCTACTGAAAGCAGAATCCCGAGCGCGCCTCCGAGCGCGGCGATCGAACTACTTTGTCGTAATTGCCGGATCAACCTGGCGCCGACCGCTCCCAAGGCGAGGCGAACGCCGATCTCACGCTGCCTCCCGGTCGCCCGTGCCAGCATCAGGTTGGCGATGTTGGCGCACGCAATCAGAAGCACTGCGCCGACCATAGCCATCAGCAGGACCAAAGGATCGGCGAACTCGCCGCGCAGCGCAGAGGCGCCGCGATTGCCGGGCCGCAATTGGATTCTTTCTTCGAGCATCAGCTGGCGCTCTCTTTGGGTTGGCAGAGCTCGCGACCATGCGCCCAGACCCTGCTGGAACGTCACATTGATTCCTGCTTCGGCTTTCTTCAAAGACATGCCCGGAGCAAGCCGGCCCATCACCTGGAGCCACAACGTGTCTATCGGCTCCTTGCAGATAGTCCCGGCCCGGGAGCACTTGCTGCTGCATCGTGATGGGAAACCAGAAATCGGCATCGGAGCCAACCAGGATTCCTCTAAAGCCAGGAGGGGCGACACCGATGATTCGAAAAGCGCCTGCGCCCACTCGTACCGTTGTTCCAGAATGCCGGGACTCGCGGCGAACATGCGCTGCCAATAGCCGTAGGAGATCACAGCGACAGGATTGCGCGCGAGGTGTTCTCCTCTTCCGGAGTGAAGACACAGGCCCACAACCGGCTTAACGCCCAGCACCTGAAAAAATTCTCCCGACACAAGCTGCACATGCGCCCGCAGGGTTTGCGATTCGCCGGCGCCTTCCGGCAATACATCAACATCGCTCACATCGCTCTGCGCCGCGAACAGGCCGGAAAACACGGTGTTGTGCAATCGAAGTTGTTGGAACTCCCGATAAGACAAAATGCTGCGGATGCCATGCTCGGTGGTCTCCATCGCAACGCCACTTTCGCTGGGATCCGTCAGCAGCACCAGCTGTTCCGGACGTTGCACAGGAAGGGCGCGCAGCATGACGGCGTTAATCAAACTGAAAATTGCAGAGTTGGCTCCAATGCCCAGCCCTAAAGTCAAAACCGCAACCACGGTGAACCCTGGATTCTTCCGCAACGTCCTCCAGGCATATCGGATATCGCGCGCGGTTGTTTCTATAGCGAATCCCATACGGGCCTGCCTTACCTTCTCTTTCACCTGTTCCGGGCCTTCCAATTCCAGGCGCGCCGAGCGCAGCGCCTCCTCGCGCGACAAACCACGAGCCATCAGCCGTTCGGCCAAGATGTCGAAATAACTTTGCACTTCGGCATTGAGTTCGCGCTCTGCCTGCTCTCCATGCAGCCAGCGACGGCAGATATTCGCGATGCTTGTGATCCAGGACACCAGTCAGGCCTCATCCGCCAGCACCTGGTTCATGGCGGTCAGCACCTTCTGCCATTTGCGCTTCTCCTTAACGAGCTGAGACTTGCCCCGCGATGTCAGTACGTAGAATTTGGCACGCCGCCCGTTTTCCAACTCGCCCCACTGGCCGTCGATCCAGCCCTTGTCGGCCAATCGATGCAGACAGGGAAACAGCGATCCCGGCCCAATGAGGAAAACGCCGCTAGTGACCTGCTCTATGCGATCGGCAATTCCGACACCGTGTAACGGTTGCAGCTCCAGGATGCGCAGGATGAGAAGATCCAGGGTCCCGGGCAAGAGATCGGCAGGCTTAGCCATTGGCATCAATCATATCGATTGTCGATATCGAAAGTCAATCTCAACCGTTCTTCCCAAGCTGGTTCGCAAGACGCTAAACACGCAATGCTCTGCCACGTCGGGAAATCGAACAAAGCACCCGAAACCACTGGCCACCTTGATCGCAACCATCGACCAGATTGTAAATAGTCGGCACTCCTGAAAACGCCCATATCGGCAGCGGGTCTGCAGAAGCATGGGTTTCGGTACTCCTGTCAAGTCCTGGTTTGTCGCTAGCCGGAAAATGAGACTTGAACGGCAGTCGCTGAGTTTTGGGCGGATGTCTTGAACGCTCCGTGCGATGTCCGCCAGGTCAAGTTCAGACTTTTGCAGTTTTTTTGTGAGATGTAGAGTAGGACGCAGGCGCGGTACGTTGCCGCCCGTTTCCTGCATCCTCTCATCGAACCGGACTGGCGGATTTCCCGCATCCGGCTCTCCGGTTATCTTCATCCGGCGGCTTGCGCCGCAGCCCTTCCAAGTGGCTCACTCTGCCTACCATTCGATACAGCCGACAGCGTTCATGAAGGCCGGGATATCCCCAGCGTTTCTGGGCAGCCCGCCAGGCACACTGGTGCTTGCGGCGAAGCCACAACTGCAGCTCGCTACGAACCGCCCAGTCCACCTTATGGAATGTCCGCTTGCTGTTGCCGACCCGGAAATAGGTACACCACCCATTCAGGACAGGGTTCAGCTTCTGTATCACGCTGTCGACCGGCCCATTGGACGGAAACGATCGCACACTTCGCGGACCCGTTGACGAATATTGCGGCGCGCCTTTTCGCGTGGCCACATCAAAAAGCATTCGCCCCGGAGCTTTCCGGAATTCGAAGCCGAGGAACGCGAATCCATCTGCCAGTGTCGTCAACCGACTCTTCTCCTGATTGACCACCAAGTGAAGAACCGCAAACTGATTCTGGAGTTGCTCCCACGCCACCCGTGCCTGTTGTTCCGTCCGCGCCAGCAGTACCATATCGTCCGCATAACGGACCAGCCGCACATTGCCGAGGGCGACTCCGTCGCTCCGGCACCATTGACGATCTACCTCATGCAGAAAGATGTTGGATAGCGTCGGCGATATCACTCTGCCCTGAGGAGAGCCTCGGTCCGGATGAGTCACCTTACCTTCCTCCATAACTCCCGCCTTCAGCCAGGCTCGGATTAGGCGCAAGACTTGAACGTCTCCGACCCGGCGTTCCACGAACCTTAACCTGAATTCCGAAATTAAGCATAGAAGTGACATGGTGTGGTGAAAGCGGGATCAGGTGGCGACGACTGAATTCAACTTCGGCGAAGTTGGGATTTGCCAGCGCAAGATGTTGTCGAACAACGCACTTCGCGTTTTCAGACCACCCCAGCTTTCCGATAGATGAAGCACCATGCGGCGGCTGGCGCGACCGAGAATGGCTCCGCAGGTCAGCACTTGGGTGCGGAGCGTGGCCGGTTCTCGATAGGCTGGCAAGCCGGCTGCCCGTTGGAACTCCGCGAGTAGGTTGAAAACCAGCAGCACGGCCCGGAATGCAGCTTCGGTAGCGAAGAATTTCTGCATGCAAAATCCGTCGGCGCCGAGATCATGCTTCCGTTCAGCAATCCGATTCTCCACATCCGCGCGCCCATTGTAATCGCGCCAGACCTCGTCGGCAGCTTGCGTCTGGCTCGTCACGAAAACGCGAAACGTGTAACCCGGAATGTCAATCAGTTTGCGGCCCCCGCTGTGGCGCGATTCGCGGACGCGTTCACGTACCGCGATGAAGCGTCGCTCTGTACGCCAGCTGCAGAGCTATAGGCGGAACTCTCCTACAGCATAGTTCTCATCCAGATCCTGCCATTGCTCGACCCGCTGGGCAGCGCGCTGCACCCATGGGGTCATGCGCGCGACTACAATGTAGGGCAGACGGCGCTCTTCCAAAAAGCTGGGCAGTTCGTCATCGAAGAAGCCTGCATCGGCACGCACCACGCGGATGGTTTGGCGCTGCTGCCACAGCGCTAAAGCTTCTTTGAGAAACTCCACTACTCCGCGTGCTGGCCCGCAGTTGCCACTGCGCAACCAGCCGTGGAGTAGGAAGTGAGCCTCCGCCAACGCCGCCAGCAAAGGATGATGGCTGGGGGCGGCCGTGCTTGCGCGGGTTGTGACCTTTCAGTGAGCCCTCCTGCTCGCCATAGCGCTCAAACACGGTCGCATCCAGATCCAGGCTGTAGCCTTCCCTGCGCTGTGCCAAGCGCTGCATCCACCACTCAGCCAGAGGCGCATACAGCTGATGCACTTCACCCATCCCAAAGCGCCGAAACAGATTGCGAATCGTGTCATCGCTGGGGAAGCGCGCCCTACCCAGCAACGCAGGCAACGCACGATCGCCGCGCAACCAGTTGGCATGCACGAAGCGCCTGGCTCCTACCAACACGGCCATCAGGAAGGCGATCCGTGTCGCTGCCGGATCGATCCGATTATGCGATCGCCAGCGGATCGGCCTATGGGCTCGAATCTGACCCACCAGATCGATCCACCCAAGAAACTCCAGAAAGACCACCATCCCGCCGAATGGCGTGACGGCTCGCTGCGTCTCGCGCACAATCAGCCGCTCTTTCGATAACAGAGCAAGCATCTCGCGCGGGACTGAATTGTCCGTTGCTTGTACGCTCATCTCCCTGTTGTCTCAGATCGATGCCCACTCCTCGCTCACTTAAATTCGGAATTCAGGTTAAACCGTTTTCATCCCCCGTTGCAGTGCCCCGCCGTGGGCATTCACAAATCTAGAAAAAACTATTTCTGCTTGCGAATCATGGGGTTAGTGGCCCGATCCGGGCGCTTCAGCGCTGTATGGCCTCAATGCTAAGTGCGGGAAGAGAAGCTCTAGCCTTTCGAGGAGGCCCGACTCATGAGCGTAGTGCTCGCATACAAGAATTTCGCCGCGAACCGAAACATCAGCCACATCGGTCTGGGAGTTGCGGCTATCAACACCGCCAAAGTATTGCGCCGCGAGGGCATAAAGACCGAGGTCTGGCCCATTCTGAGCGCGGCTGACCTGCGAACGAGGCTGGCTGCTTCACCGGCGGATCACGTCATCATATCCGCGCCCTGGATTCCCGCTCCGGATCTGCAGGCGCTCTCCAGCAGTTTTCCGGAGACGCATTTTGCGGTCAACTGCCACTCTAACGTCGGGTTTCTTCAAGCGGACCGCAACGGCATCAAGCTTGTCCGGGAAACGATGGAACTGGAAATGGGTACCGCGAACATTCACCTCGCCGGCAACAGCCGCCGCTTCTGCGAATGGATTCGCTTTGCGTTCGGCGCGCCGTGCGTGTATCTTCCCAATCTTTACTATCTCGACAATCGGCCTGTGCCCCACCCGAAGCCCTTCTGCGGGGGAACGCTTCGCATTGGAGCATTCGGCGCGACTCGTCCTCTGAAGAACTTGATGAGCGCGGCGGGCGCCGCTCTTGAGATTGCGCGCAACCTTCGCGCCCCACTCGAGTTCTGGCTCTCCGCCGGCAGGGCGGAAGGCGGCGGCGAGGGAATTCTCGGAGCCGTGAAAGAGATGCTGAACGGCTTGCCCGGCGTCACCATCATGATGAACGGCTGGCAATCCTGGGCGGGTTTCCGCAAGACCGTTGCCACTATGCATCTGCTGCTGCAGCCGAGCTACACCGAGTCCTTCAACATGGTCACCGCGGACGGCGTCGCGGAGGGCGTTGCATCGGTTGTGTCCGGCGCCATCGACTGGGCGCCGGCCGATTGGAAAGCGAATGTGGATGACGTGATCGATATCGCCCGCGTCGGACGCCGTCTTCTGGCGGATCCACGCTCTGTGGAGGAAGGACAAGCCGCGCTCGAATCTTACGTCTCGGACGGCCTGTTGTCTTACCGCAAGTACTTCACTATTCGATAAGCATGCAGTCGCCGTATGAAAAGAACCGGTAGCGTTCTTCCACTGCGTGCCGGTAAGCGGCCAGCGTAAGCTCACGTCCGGCGAATGCCGCCACAAGCATGATCAGGCTGGATTGCGGCAAATGAAAATTGGTCAGCAGTGCACCCGTTCCCCTGAACCGAAATCCGGGCCAAATAAAGAGGTTCGTTTCGCCTTGCATGGCTCGCAAACCGCCGCGCAGCATCGCGGTCTCTACTGTCCGCACGCTGGTTGTTCCGACGCAAAACAGACGCTTCGCGAGACGCATTTTCTCGCACTCTTTTTCTGCCAGCTCGAAGTACTCTTCATGTAATCGCACATCGCGCAGATTGCGCTCCCGCAACGGCAGGAACGTTCCGAGTCCCACATGCAGGGTGACGTGCGCAACTTGGGCCCCGGCCGCCCGGCACGCCTCCAACATCCTGTCCGTGAAGTGCAGGCCTGCCGTCGGCGCCGCCACTGATCCCTTCTTTTCGGCATAAACGGTTTGATAACGTTCACTGTCTCGTGCGCCCGGCGCTCGCCGGATGTACGGTGGCAGCGGAGTCTCGCCGATTTCCGCCAATAGCTCCGCAACTGGCGTGTTCGCAGCGAATCGTACCGTTCGCTCGCCCGCCTTACCCTCGGATTCCACTTCGGCAGTCAATTGCGAATGGAAAAGGATCCGATCGCCATTCCTGACGCGCTTGCTTGGCCGGACCAGGGCGCGCCACGTCATCTCTGCCTCATCCAGGGCGCGGAGCAGAAACACTTCCACCTGCGCGCCCGACGCGCTGTTGCGGCGTCCGTGCAATCGTGCCGGAAACACTCTGGTGTTGTTCAGAACCAGGCAATCCCCGGCGCCAAGATATTTGTGGAAGTTGCTGAACGCATCGTCGAAGAATTGATTTTTCCTGCGCGACACGACCAGCATCCGGGAGGCATCGCGTTGCGCATTCGGTTCTTGGGCGATAAGTTCTTCCGGCAGCTCATAATGAAAGTCAGAGACTTGCAAAACACCATTCTAGGAATTGAGACTTCCTGCGATGAAACCGCGGCTGCCGTCGTCTCGAACGGACGCGACGTTCGCTCCAGCGTAGTCGCCTCCCAATTCGTGACGCACGCGAAGTATGGCGGCGTCGTCCCCGAGTTGGCCTCGCGCGAACATCTTCGTGCAATTGTTCCGGTGGTGCGCCAGGCGATGCGGGAAGCAGGGCTCGCGCTGCCGGACCTCAGCGCTATCGCAGTCACCGCGGGACCCGGATTGGTCGGCTCCCTGCTCGTCGGCGTCACCTATGCCAAGGCGCTCTGCTTCGCCTGCAACCTCCCCTTGATCGCGGTGAATCATGTCGAAGGTCATATTCACTCCGTCCTGCTCGAACACTCCGACGTGAGTTTTCCCGCGCTCGCGCTGGTGGTAAGCGGCGGCCATACGCACCTTTTTGAAGTACGAGCTTTAGGCGAGTACCGGCTCCTGGGTAAAACGCGTGATGACGCCGTGGGCGAGGCCTATGATAAGGTCGCGAAACTCTTGGGCTACGGTTATCCCGGCGGACCGATCCTTGATCGCCTCGCGCCATACGGCGTTTCCGGCGCCGTCCGATTCTCGTTGGCCAAGATGAAAGGCAACGCGCTCGATTTCAGCTTCAGCGGCCTGAAAACGGCCGTTCTACGTTGGACGCAGCAGCACGATATCAGCGAAGAAACCGCTCGCCGCAAGCAACTCCACCAGCCGGCATTGGAAGACTGGCTCGCCGCCACCCCGCAGCCCACGCTCGACCTGATCGCAAGTTTTCAAAAGACCGTAATCGAAGAACTGCTGCGCCACGCGAGGTCGGCGGCCGCTGATATGGGGGCTGAGTCCGTCATTGTCGCTGGTGGAGTAGCATGCAATGCGGGGCTTCGCCAACAGGCGCTTGCCGAGCGCGACCTCCAGTTCCACTTCCCTTCCCTCGCTCTGGCGACAGATAACGCCGCCATGATTGCTGCCGCGGCATTTCCCAAGCTCCAGCGTAAAGAGTTCGCGGGCCTCGATCTAAAGGCGCAAGCGAGCTTGGTGTTAGCTTGAGGGTATGGGTCCACACGCTCCTGGCGAGCAACCAAAACTTCCGATCGCAGGCGTTCAGAACATCATTGCAGTTGGCTCCGGAAAAGGCGGCGTGGGCAAGACGACTGTGGCGGTGAACCTCGCCATCAGCTTAAGTAGGCTTGGCCTCGCAGTCGGCCTGCTGGACGCTGACGTGTATGGACCGAACGTGCCCCTGATGATGGGCATCCAGCAAACTCCCACGGCTATCGGCCAGCGTATTCGTCCTCTGGAAGCACACGGCGTACGGCTCATGTCCATGGCGCTTCTGAATCCGGGCGACAAGCCGCTGGTGTGGCGCGGACCCATGCTGAACAGCGTCATCCAGCAGTTTCTGCGCAACGTCGAGTGGGGCGAACTCGACTATCTGGTCATCGATCTTCCTCCCGGTACGGGCGATGTTCAATTAACTCTGATCCAGACCACTCCACTCACCGGCGCGGTCGTCGTCACTACCCCCTCCGATGTGGCGCTTGAAGACGCGCGCAAAGCCGTCAACATGTTTGAGCAGGTGCGCGAGCCCGTTTTAGGCATCGTCGAAAACATGAGCTACCTCGAGCACAACGGCGAAAAGCTGTATGTCTTCGGGAAAGGAGGCGGCGCGCGCACAGCGGAATTAATGAAAGTTCCTCTGCTGGCCGAGATTCCGCTCGATCCCAAGACGCGGGAAATGGGCGACTCCGGTAAACCGATTGCTTCCTTAATAGAGCCGGATGCTCAGGTCGCTGTGTTCGAAAAGTTGGCTCGCACCATCATCGAGCGAGCCGCCGCGGCCAAACATAAAGACCCGGCCGGCGATTACCATCGCTGACTAACTGTCCGCTCGTTCGTCGGTTTGCAATTTTGAGCAGTAACTCCACTCAGTGTAAGGCCGCAGAGTGGTAACTGCATCGTCGCGCTTGTGCCAGGCGGCGCGGAAGTAGTCGCGATTCATTGCGGCGATTACTTCCAGCGGGATTTCTTTCGGACAAACGCCGGTGCATTCTCCAATGTTCGTGCAGCCGCCAAAGCCTTCCGTATTCATTTGCGTCACCATGTGAATCGCCCGGCGATCCAATTCCGGTTTGCCTTGCGGAAGGGTGCCCAGGTGGGCAATCTTGGCTCCCGTAAACAACGCTGCTGATGCATTGGGACAGGCCGCAACACAAGCGCCACAGCCGATACAGGCCGCCGCGTCCATCGCCCGGTCTGAGGCTTCCTTGGGCACAGGGATCGCATTCCCATCCGGAGCGCTTCCGGTGGAAACCGAAATGTAGCCGCCTGAGGCGATGATCCGGTCAAACGAACGCCGGTCGACGATCAGATCTTTGATAAGCGGGAAAGCTCGGGCGCGCCATGGTTCGAGGATCAGTTCCTCGCCGTTCTTGAAATGACGCATGGTCAATTGGCACACCGTTGTCGCCGGCAACGGCCCGTGCGCGATGCCGTTGATCATGAATCCGCAGGAACCGCAAATTCCTTCCCGGCAGTCATGCTCAAAAGCAACCGGCTCTTCCTTCTTCTCGATGAGCTGCTCGTTGAGAACGTCCAGGCATTCAAGCATCGACATGTCCGGGTTCACATTGTCGAGCGGATAACTAACGAACTTCCCGGCTGTGCTGCGCGTCTTCTGCCGCCAGATCTTCAGCTTGAGCCGCACTTACTTGTAACTCCTCTGGCTCGGGTGAACGTAGTCGAACTCCAGCGGTTCCTTGGATAACTCCGGATAATTGCCGTAACCGCGGTATTCCCACGCCGCCACATACGCGTAGTGCTCATCGTCGCGCTGCGCCTCGCCGTCAGGCGTCTGGTACTCCTCGCGGAAATGACCGCCGGCCGATTCGTTTCGCTTGAGTGCATCGATGCACATCAATTCAGCCAGCTCGAAGAAATCCGCCACACGGTTGGCCTGCTCCAGGCTTTGATTCAGATCGTCCCCGCTGCCGGGAACATTGACGTTCGTCCAGTATTCTTCGCGCAGTTCCCGGACCTTGGCGATGGCAGTCTCCAGCCCCGCCGCCGTGCGCGACATGCCGCAATACTCCCAAACGATCTTCCCCAACTGGCGATGAAAAGAATCTACAGTCCGCTTTCCGTTGATGGAGAGCAGTTTCAGTATGGTCTGCTGCACGCACGCCACCGCGTTGCGCACCTCCTGATGGCTCTCGTTGACCGTACCCAGTTTGGTGGTAGCTAGATAGTCGCCCACTGTGTAGGGGACGACAAAGTATCCGTCGGACAAACCCTGCATCAGCGCGCTCGCGCCGAGCCGGTTCGCGCCGTGGTCGGAAAAGTTTGCCTCTCCAATCACGAAAAGGCCGGGGATCGTGCTCATCAAGTGGTAATCCACCCACAGGCCACCCATGGTGTAGTGAATCGCCGGATAAATGCGCATCGGGACCTGATACGGATCCTCATCCGTGATTCGCTGGTACATGTCAAAGAGATTGCCGTAGCGCTCTTCGATAGTCTTCCGCCCCAGCCGCCGGATGGCGTCCGAAAAATCAAGGTAGACGCCGAGCCCCGTCTCGCCCACGCCTCGTCCTTCATCGCAAACGGCCTTGGCGTTGCGCGAAGCCACATCGCGTGGAACCAGGTTGCCGAAGCTCGGGTACCTGCGCTCCAGATAATAATCGCGATCCGTTTCTGGAATCTGCGCCGCAGGACGCTTGTCGCCTTTCTGCTTCGGTACCCAGATGCGGCCGTCGTTTCGCAGCGATTCGCTCATCAGCGTCAGCTTCGACTGATACTCGCCTGAGACCGGGATGCACGTCGGATGAATTTGCGTGAAACTCGGATTGGCGAATAGCGCGCCGCGCCTGTAGGCGCGCCAGATAGCAGTGGCGTTCGAGCCCTTGGCGTTTGTCGAAAGATAGTAGACGTTGCCATAACCCCCGGTGCCAAGGATTACCGCGTCCGCCAGGTGCGTATCGATCTCTCCCGTGACCAGATTGCGCGAGACGATTCCTCGCGCATGGCCGTCGATCACGATCAGGTCCAACATTTCGGTTCGCGGGTACATCGCGACCGTGCCTTCCAGCACTTGCCGCTCGAGCGCCTGATAGGCTCCCAGCAATAACTGCTGTCCCGTCTGGCCTCGCGCGTAAAAGGTTCGTGAAACTTGTGCGCCTCCGAAGGAGCGGTTGGCAAGCGTTCCGCCGTACTCCCGCGCAAAGGGCACGCCTTGCGCGACGCACTGGTCGATAATCTGAACGCTGATCTGCGCCAGCCGGTACACATTGGCTTCGCGGGCCCGGAAATCGCCTCCCTTGACGGTGTCGTAGAACAGGCGGTAGACGCTGTCGCCGTCGTTCGGGTAGTTCTTGGCGGCGTTGATGCCGCCCTGCGCGGCGATCGAATGCGCCCGGCGCGGCGAATCCTGGAAACAAAAACACTTGACGTGGTAGCCAAGTTCGCCCAGCGTGGCCGCCGCCGATCCTCCCGCCAACCCTGACCCGACCACAATGAGGGAGTGCCTGCGCTTGTTCGCGGCGTTTACCAGCTTCAAGTCGAAGCGCGCCTTGTCCCACTTTTCCTGAATCGGACCGGAAGGAATTCTTGCGTTCAGTTCCATCTACTTCACCAGCCCAAGCAACACGCTGACCGGGATCGAGACGTAGCCCAGCACAATGAGGATGGCCAGAGTGGCCGCTGCTTTCCTCAGTATCGGCGTATGCCGCGGGTGATTAATGCCGAGCGATTGAAACATGCTCCACGCGCCATGCCAGATGTGCATGCCCAGCAGGACCATCGAAAAGATGTACCACGCCGAAACGTACCAGACCTGAAAACCGGACACAACGTTGTGATACACGTCGCCCTCGATGAACTGGCCGCCCGGATGAACCACTCCAGCGGTGAGATGCAGCAGGTGATAGATCACGAATGCCAGAATGATGGGCCCGCTCCAGTACATGGTTCGTGAAGCGTAGCCGGAGGCCACATTGTCGCGCTTTGCATAGCTGACCGGCCTGGCTCGTATTTTTCGCGCCGCGAGTTGAACTGAGGCCCAGATGTGCAGAGCGACGGATATCAGAAGCACTGCGCGGACCGTCCACAAAAGCTCCGGAACGGCACGCAGAAACCGGCCATATGCATTGAGCTTTTCAGGACCTTCGAAGACTTGAAGATTGCCTAGCATGTGGCCGATGACGAAAAGCAGCAGGATGGCCCCTGTGATCGCCATGACCACCTTCTTGCCGTTCGTCGACGGCCAAAAATGCGCAGGGCCGACTTCACGTGTTTCGATCACGGTCGTAGCCATGTTAGGTTTCCTGACTGATTAGATTGCCTTGCGCTCGCGTGAACGCCTTCTGTTTTTTGGCAGACTTGCACTGCGATGGAGACGCTTACCTCAAGCTGGCGACGCTGACAATTCCAGATTAGCGCAGCAACTTACGTGGGCCCGTGTGTTCTGGGGCGCGCGCATGTCAACATCTACACAAACATCACTGAACCAGATCAGGTCCGCGATGGCAACGACGAATGATCTATTCAACACTCAGGTAGTCGCCAAACGAAATTTTGAGGCGTTGGATAACGTCTACACCGCGAACGCTCGCATTCTTCCCCCTGGGGCACAGATGATTTCAGGGCCGCAGGCTATCAAAAAGTTTTGGTCTCGAATCTGATTCACGTCCCATGACTCCTTATGCATGGGGGCGACTCGGCGGAGCGGCTACTCCTCTCGCAGGGCCACTGTAGGATTGACGGCGGCAGCGCGAAGAGCCGGAAGAAATGTCGCCAGCAGCCCAACTAGGAGCAACAGCGCGACCGCAGCGGTCAGCGCCAGTGGATCATGCGGCTTCAGCCCGAAGAGGAACTTGCCCGCCAGCGTTCCCACGCCCAGTGTGAGCAGTGTTCCCACAAGTAAGCCGGCCACTAACATCATCCCGCTTTCCAGGAACAGCATGCCGAAAATTCTGCTCCGTTCGGCTCCCAAAGCAATACGAATGCCGATCTCGCTTCGCCGCCGCGTCACGATATACGTGATCAGCCCATACAGACCGACCGCTGAGAGGAGCGCCGCCAGGCCGGCAAACACTGTCGAAAGCGAGGCCATCAAGCGCTCGCTGGCGAGCGAACCCTGAATCAGGTCTCCAAAATTATAGACTTCGAAACGAGCGTCGGAATCCGCCTCGAGAATCGCCCGCCGCAACGCCGCCAGCAGACTCTGCAATGGCAGGTTGGAGCGGATCAGGAGCTGATCAGTGAGCGAAGGAGTCGGATCTTGCGAAAGCGGAAGGTAGAACAGTGGCTGCATCGTTTCGCGAATGTTCTGGTACTTCGAATCTCCAACGACGCCGACAATCTCGTATATCGTTTCCGGCGTAGAGGGCGTCTGTTCCATTCGAAACCTCAGCCCCACGGGATTAGGCGCAAGCGCGATCTGCTTTGCAAACGCCTGGTTCACAATCGCGACTTTGCCCGAGCCGGGATCGTCGTGGCCGTTGAAATCCCTTCCCGCAAGCAAAGGGATGCCGAGAGTTCGGAAATAGCCCGGGCTGATCTTGCTCCAGCTCCGATCAAGTCCTGTACGGGAATCGCGCCCTTCCATCCACACTCGGTTGTCCCATGAATTCCCGCTGAGCGGAACGATATTGGTATCGGCAACCGAGGTTACTCCGGGTACGCTTCCGACGCGATCCAAAAGAGCCTTCTGCCAGGCAAGAACCTTGACCTGCTGCGGGTTCGGACGAGCAAACCCGAGATCGGCGACAAAGATGCCGTGCGTGCGAAATCCTGGTTCGGCCTGCAACAGATTCTGCAAACTTCGGATGAATAGCAGCGAGCCAACCAGGAGCACAAGCGACAAAGCGACTTGCGAAGCAATCAGCGCTCGACGCAAACCTAAGGTAACCTGTCCGGCCGTCAACGAGCGGCTGCCGGACTTCAGCGCTTCCACCGGCTTGCTCTGGGCCGCACGCCATGCAGGAGTGAAGCCGGAGATGAGACAGGTTGCGGTGGCGACGGCAAGAGTGAAGGCCAGCACCCGCCAATCCTGACGGAGATCCACGTAGATCCCGGTTTGCTTCGCCGTCAGGAGCGCCAGTAATCCGCGGCGCAGCCAGTGGGCGAGTAACAGCGCTGCTCCGGCGCCGGCTGACGCGATCAGTGCGCTCTCGATGAGCAGTTGCTGCACTATGCGCCCAGCGGATGCCCCAATCGCGAGACGCACCGCGATCTCCCGCTCGCGTGTCCCCGCCCGCGCGAGCATGAGATTCGCAAGATTGGCGCACGCATTCAACAGCACCGTGCCCGCTATTGCGAGCAGAATCCATAGCAGATCCGAATAGCGATCCCGCAGCCCCGACAGACCCGTCGCTGCCGAGCGCGCGGTCAATTTCATGTGTAAGTAATTCTGAACGCTTACGGCCGGATAGTTACTTCTCGTCGCAAAATGGAGCGTCGGGCTCGGCGCCAAACGGAGAGAGTGGGTCAGTTTTGGTGCCAAAACATTTCCTATTGATCCTGTTCACGAGTGCCCGCACAATTAAGACATGAGCACACGACGCAAGGCACAGGGGCAACGGTCCCTTTTGGAAGGCATGGTGGACCTGGATGTGCGGGCGTTATGGGAACCGTGGATGGTAGAGGCGGATCGGCTGTTGGAGGATGACGAGTTGATCGAGGCGGTCTTTGCAGCGCAAGGAAGGCGCCACGAACATAGCGCACGGCTGGGTCGAGGACAGACGCCGGCCGAGGTGGTGTTGCGATTGCTGCTGCTGAAGCACGTGCGCAACTGGGGCTTCGACAGGCTAGAGCGTGAGGTGGCTTTGAATCTGGGCTATCGCGAGTTCACACGCATTGGTCTGGAGAAGGTGCCGGATGCGAAAGCGCTGGCGCGTATTGCGCAGGCCTTGAGCGGCGAGGTCATCGAGCAGATCCACGAGCGGTTGGTCGGAATGGCGCAGGAGCGGGGCGTAGTGAAAGGCCGTAAGATGCGCGTGGACACAACGGTGGTGGAGACCAACATTCATTACCCCACCGACTCGAGTCTATTAGGCGACGGTGCGCGTGTACTGACACGCACACTGAAGAAGATTGAGAGCAAGGCTGGCAAGTTGAAGCGCGGTATCCGTGACCGTACTCGCAGCGTGAACAAGTGTGTGCGAGCGATTGCGAATTCCAGCCGCTATCAAGGCGAAGCGGGTGTGTTGAAGCGCCAGCAACACTATCGCGGTCTGCTGCGGCTGACGCGACAGATTTTGAACGACACCAAACGCACAGTGAATGAGACGGCGTTGCGGCGGAAGCCCGGAATACGGGCCTTGCATGAAGATCTGACAACCATGGCGGAGCGGGTGCGGCAAGTGGTGAAGCAAACCAAGACGCGCGTCTTTGGAGGCGACACGCAATCCCCGGAAAAGATCGTGAGCTTGTTTGAGCCGCACAGCGAAATCATTCGGAAGGGCAAGGCCAGCAAACCGACCGAATTCGGCAAGCTGGTGCAGTTGGCGGAAGCTGAGGGCCAAATCATCACGCACTATCAAGTGTTCGATGAAAGGCCGAGCGATCGCAATCTACTGACAGAGGCGGTGGAAGAACAGCAGCGCAGGCTGGGACGCGTGCCGCATTTGGTGGCGGCGGATGCGGGCTATTACGCGCAGGCGCATGAGCGGGCGTTAGGTGAAATGGGAGTGAAATGGATAGCGGTGCCCAACCGCAACACGCACAGCCCCGAGCGCAAGGCGATGGAGAAGCGCCGCTGGTTCAAGAAAGCGCAGGCTTGGCGGACTGGTTGCGAAGGTCGCATCAGCGTATTGAAGCGGAGACATGGATTGAGGCGGAGCTTGTACCGCGGAGTGGAGGGAATGAAACGATGGGTCGGTTGGGGAGTGTTCGCCGACAATCTGATCAATATCGGCAAGGCGCTGAGCGCGGCGGGTGCGTGAGCCGCAAAGGGCCGAGTTGCCCCCTTCGCCACCAACAGTCGGCGAAGAAAGAGAACATTTTGCAACCGCGAATCGAGCGCATTGAGATTCCGGCGAATCAAAAAGAGCTATTTTGCGACGCGAAGTAGTTAGGCGGTAGCGTGGTCTGGAAGATCCCGGACGAGAGGGAGTTGAGCTGTGCGGAAGCCTGTTCGAGCGTTGAGCCGGCCTTTAGTCGCCCCATTACCGAGAGCCACCAATATGTGCCCGCGTCGAGTGCGTTGAACGCAATCTGCGCAATCGAACAAACGGGAAGCGCGATTTGAAACTCATGGCCGACATCCAGGCCAAAGAATTCGGGCGGCGTCACGCCGATCACGCTCACCGATTGGCCGCTGATGGTCAACTTCTTTCCAATCACGGAAGCGCTGCCCCCGAATTCGCTTTGCCAGAACGCGTAGCTGATCACCGCGACCGGGATGCCGCAACCCCGGTAGTCATCCCCTGCGGTGAAGAGGCGTCCCATGACCGGGCGGATGCCGAGCACTTTGAAAAAATCACCGCTCACCCACAAGCCCGCAACGGATCGGACTTCACCCTTCGGCGACAGGTTGAACTCGGTGTCGGTCCACGCGAATACACCTGAAAACGCTTCCTGCCGCTTTTGTATTTGCTCCCAGATGGGATACGTGATCGCGTTCTCTCGCTGCTGGGCGCCTCTTGCCCCACTCATGTCGGCAACATGGATTTCTGCCAGATTCTGCGGGTTGTTTACCGGCAGGGTTCGCAGGCGGATGGCATCGATCAATTGAAAAATCGCGGTGTTGGCGCCCACCCCGAGCGCCAGAGAAAGAACGGCAACGGTCGTAAAAGAAGAGCTCTTGCGCAGGATGCGAAATGCATAGCGCAGGTCGCTAATCGTCGGCTCCAAGAAAGAGAGGCCTCGCGCGTCGCGGCTCTCCTCCTTTATCTGCTCGAGACCGCCTAAATCCATCTTTGCCATGCGCGTCGCCTCGTTTTCGGACATGCCGCAGCCTATGTTTTTGGCAATTTCCCGCTCGAGATGGAGCTGCAGCTCCTGATCCAGTTCGCGCTCCACGGCTGCGCGCCGGAGCAACGATCTCAACCGCAAGACAACATCTCGCAGCATGGCAAATCTCCCTTACACTGCTTCCAACACGTGCCCGACCGCAGCCACCAGCTTCCGCCAAAGTTCGGTCTCCTTCTCAAGCTGCTTCCGTCCAGCTACCGTGAGCCGGTAGTATTTGGCCTTCCGGTTGTTATCGGAGACATCCCAGGAGCTCCGGATCCAGTCGCGGCGCTCCAGTCGATGAAGAGCCGGGTACAGAGATCCTTGCGGCACTTGCAAGGCTTCGGCGGAGATCTGTTGAATCCGTTGCGAGATCGCCCACCCATGCTCCGGACCGAGCGCCAGAGTTCTTAGGATCAGAAGGTCCAGTGTCCCTTGAGGAAGTTCAATGCGAGAGGAAGACATTCGCCGATTGGCCCCGGCCCCTATACACTTCTACAAGAGCAATTGTATTACACCTTTTGTAGAAGTACAACGGGAGATCTCTACTCGTATCTCAACGCGCGCGTAGGCTCTATGCGCGATGCTCTTTGCGCTGGAACGAATGCCGCCATCATCGTCGCTGCAAGCAGCAAAGGCAAAATCAACAGATAAGCGCCGAAGTCTGTTCCCGAGGTTTCGAAAACTGCATTCAAGCCCTGTTCCACGGCCACGGCCAACACAAGACCAATCACGATTCCGCTAACCACGAGCAATAGCGCTTGCCGGAGCACCATGCGCAGCACCAACTTCACATCAGCGCCCACTGCCATACGAATTCCAATTTCGCGGGTTCTTCGGTTCGTGGTGTAAGTCACCAACCCGTACAGACCCGCAACTGCGAGTGTCAAGCCTATCAGTCCCATCGCGCTCACCGCCTGGAGGATCATCACTGGAGCCATAACGACCCTCCTTCGATAGAACTCTTCGATCGTCCGAACGTTGAAAACAGGCTGGCCGGAATCGAAGCTTTGTACGAGTTTGCGAACCGGCTCGGCTAACGCTGCGGGAGGACCTTCCGATTCCACCAACAGAGTCATTTCGGTACGCGGGTGCTGTGCCATGGGTAGATAGACAAACTCAGTCGGAGGCTCGCCTATCCAGTCGTACTTCGCGGTTTTCGAGATACCCACAATCTCCACGGCGGGAGCATTGACGTTGTCGATTCGGAAGCGTTTTCCGAGCGCATCCTTATCGGGCCAGTAGCGCTTTGCGAACTGCTCGTTGACAACGGCGACCTTCGGGGAGGTCGCCGTGTCGCTCTCACGGAACCCACGCCCGCGAACCATCTCCACGCCCAAGGTGTTGAAATAGCTTTCATCCGCGACATCCATGCCAACCGAGAAGCTATCTCTGCCTCCCGGCATCTGATAACCCTCCGGTATTACACTCACCGCATCTTCGCCAGTCGCCATTGGAAGTTCGCCGGTAAGCGCGGCCGACTTCACGCCCGCCAGCAGGCGAGTCCGCCGCACGAGATCCTTATAGAATCTCTGTATCTGTGCCTCGTTATAGCGCGCAAGCTGCGGATCGAAGGCCATCGTAAGAAGATGGTCGGTGCGAAATCCCGGACCGCCGCGCCACTCCTCCTGAAAGCCTCGTGCCATTTGGAGCGCCCCGGTCAGAAGCGCGAGCGATGCGGCCACCTGGCAGATCACCAACGTATTACGGCCCCAAAGCCTGCGGCGCCCAGGAACATTCACGTCTGCTGTTTTCAAAGCGGATGTTAGATCGGTTCGAGCTGTCTGCAGGGCCGGCGCCAACCCGCACAAGACCGCGCTCAGCAACGAAACAGCCAGGCTAAACAGCAGAACCCGTTTATCGAGTTGAACTGCGAACCTGATTGGCATGTCCGTCGGAATTTTGAAACGCTGGAAAAACGCTACGCCGCCATAGCCCAGCGCCATACCAACCGCGCCTCCCATCAGCGCAATGACAAAACTCTCTGCGAGTAGAAGCCGCACCAGGCGAAATCGTCCCGCGCCGATGGCCAACCGCACCGCGATTTCGCGTGAGCGAGTGGCCGCCCGGCCAAGCAGCAGACCTGCGACATTCGCACAGGCAATCAGAAGCACAGCTCCCGCGAGCGCAAGCAGCAAGCCCGCAAGTGCCGCATCGGTGGGATCAGTTTGGATTCTGAGCGCTAACTCCGTCCGAACCGTGGCTTCTTCCTTCCCATCAGTCTTTGGGTAAACGCGCTGCAGGTTTCGAGCGATCGCATTCACCTGCGCCCGAGCCTGCGCCATCGAAATTCCGTGCTTGAGCCTGCCCTTCACAATCAGTTCACGGTCTCCCCGATCCTCCAGCGGATTTCGTTCCAGATTCACTACCAGGCGGGGCCACATCATAACGGGAACAAACACGTCAGGACGAAAGTATAGGTCCAAACCGTAAAACTTTTCGGGAGCGACCCCAATAATCGAGAACTCCACGCCGTTCAGTAGAATGCGGCGTCCAAGTACGGAAGGGTCACCATTGAATTCGCTGTGCCAAAACTCGTTCCCCAGTACAACGACCGGGTTTCGGCCGGGTTCCCGGTCTTCTTCCGAATTGAAATCCCTGCCGAGTTCCGGCCGCACGCCAATCACTTGAAAGAGGTTTCCGCTGGTCAGCATGCCGCCTTTCAGCTTCGGCAGTTCGCCCGCGCGCGAGGCGAATCCAAGAGTGATCGCGTCCGAAAAGGCCGCCAGGCCTTGGAAACTCTTGCCCCTATCGCGGAAATCCAGGTAGTCGCGATACGACAATGCTCCGATAGATTCGCTGGACGAGCTCGGCGAACGGCTGCTGAGAGTGACGACTTCGCTTGGCCGGAAAACCTGTAGCGGCCGCAGCAATATTGCGTCAGCCACACTGAAAATCGCGCTGTTGGCTCCGATTCCCAGCCCCAGCGTCAGGACCACCAGCGCCGCAAAAAGCTTTGAGCGGCCGAGCATTCGGATGGCATACTTTAGATCGGCCGCGAAATCACTGAACCAACGAACACGTCGCATGTCCCGCATCTCTTCCTTTCGTTGTTGCAGGCCGCCCATAGCGCGCAGAGCGCGATACTGAGCTTCGCGAGCATTCAGGCCCCGGTTCATTTCCTCTTCCGCCTTGCATTCCAGATGGAAACGCAACTCTTCATCCAGCTCCTGGTCGACAGCGGTGCCGCGAAAGATGGATCGAAGCCGAAGCGGCAATATGTAGCGCCAGCGTTGCCACTCCATGCCTATGCTTCCTTCAGTCGAATGACGCGTGATATCGCCGACGAGAGACGGTCCCAATTTGCGGATTCCGCATCCAGATGTCTGCGGCCAGGTCCCGTCAATGAGTAGAATTTTGCGCGGCGATTATTCTCGGTTTGTTTCCACTCCGCCCTAACCCAACCTTCCTGCTCGAGCTTATGTAGCGCTGGATAGAGCGACCCTTCAGTCACCTGCAGAACTTCGCCAGAAACCTGTCTCAGCCGGATATTGATGGCCCAGCCGTGCAGCGGTTCGAGCGCGAGAATCTTCAGCAACAGCAGATCGAGCGTTCCCTGAACAAGATCGGGTGGCTTGCTCAAAACTCCTCCCTTGGTTACCTAGGGCAGCATACTTATAAGTACCATACTTACCGAAGACGAGAAGGCGGTTTTGATACAAATAGCAAATGCTTCGCTCCTCCCTGGCGCTTGGTTTCTGTCTTGCGTTGGCATGCCGCTTCGTTATTGGCGCGGGCGGCGCGGAAAGAGTGGATCGGCCGCCGATTGTGGGTGTGGCGCATATCGGCCTGAAGACGAACGACATGGAGGCCGCGCGCCAATTCTATAGGCATGACTTAGGCTATGACTCGTTCACGTTGGACAAGCCCAGCGGCGGGTTGATGCTGACCTATTTCAAAGTCAACGATCACCAATACATCGAAGTCTTCCCCGATTTGAAGAGCGAGACACAGGACCGGCTGTCACACATTGCTTTTGAGACAACGGATGCCGTGAAGCTGCGTGACTACCTGGCTGCGCGCGGCGCAAAAGTGCCGGATGCGCTGAAGCCAGGCCTCGACGGAAACCTGAGCATGATGGTGAAGGATCCCGACGGTCACAATGTGGAGTTTGTGCAGTATATGCCGGGGTCGCTGCACGCGCGAAACTTCAGCAAGCTGATGCCCGACACGCGCGTTTCCGGGCACATCATCCATGTGGGCGTGACGGTGCAGGACCGGGCCGCGGCGGATCACTTCTATAAAGACATTTTGGGGTTTCAACTGAAGTGGTACGGCGGCAAAACGAATGATGAAATCGATTGGCTGGATATGCGCGTGCCGGAGGGAACCGACTGGCTGGAGTACATGCTCAACGTGCATAACCCGACGCCCAAGCAGCTTGGTGTAAGTCATCATTTGGCGCTAGGCGTGGCGGATATTCAGGAGGGTTATAAGACAGTGATGGGGCGCGGAATGCATCCGCCGCAAACGCCTAAGCTTGGACGCGACGGCAAATGGCAACTCAATTTGTACGACCCGAACTTTACGCGCGTCGAGATGACGGAGTACCGGGAGTCCGAGACGCCGTGCTGCTCGCCGATGTTGTCCAACCTGATTATTCCGTATGAAGGGAGATCCTGCTTCTAGCTACTTTCCGTCGCAAAAATGAGTGTCCGCGTCAACGCCAATGAATAGGTCTGGAGGCGATTGGGTGCGAAAACATTTGGTATTGATCTTGTTTCAGGGGGCAATTACGATAGGGCATGACTCGACGTAAGCAAGGTCAACCGACACTGTGGGAAGGCGTATTGAACGAAGATGTGCGTGCTCTTTGGGAGCCCTGGATGTTGGAAGCCGACAAGCTTCTGGAAGACGAGGAACTCATCGAGTTGGTATACGAAGCGCAGGGCGAGCGTCACGAGCACAGCAGCACACGGGGTCGCTCGCAAACGCCCGCCGAGATGGCCTTGCGACTGTTGTTGTTGAAGCACCTACGGAACTGGAGCTTCGACACGCTGGAACGCGAAGTGACGATGAACTTGGCATATCGGGACTTCACGCGCATCGGGTTGGGCAAGGTTCCGGACGCGAAGACGTTAGCGCGCATTGCCCAGGCGCTGGGCGGCGAGGTAATGGCGAAACTGCATGAACGGCTGGTGGCGATGGCGCAAGAGAAAGGCGCAGTGCAGGGCCGCAAGCTGCGTGTGGACACCACGGTGGTAGAGACCAACATTCATTACCCCACCGACTCCAGCCTGCTCGGAGACGGAACGCGGTTCATGACGCGAACGATGAAGAAGATTGAGCAACGGAGCCAGGGCAAGCTGAAGCGCAAGGTGCGAAACCGCATGCGGAGCGTGAACAAACGCGTGATTGCGATTGCCACAGCCAGCCGGCATAGAGGGCCGGAAGGCGAGCAGAAGCGTAAGAAAGAGTATCGCGAGTTGCTCCGCATGTCGCGGCAGATTCTTAACGACGCTAAGCGCGTGATGGTGGAGATCGAAGGAATGTCCGCGCGACGGAAGAAAGAACTGCGGCTTCTGGGCGAGAGCTTAGCGACGATGGCAGGGCGTGTGCGGCAGGTAGTGAAGCAGACCAAAGCCCGCATCTTTGATGGTCTGACGCAATCGCCGGGGAAGATCGTGAGCGTGTTCGAGCCGCACACCGAGATTATCCGCAAGGGCAAGGCGAGCAAACCAACCGAGTTCGGCAAGCTAGCCGAAGTTCGTCACGATTTGGGGGATTGAGGGCGATTTTTTGAGGCTAGCTGGCGCTAAGTAGTTTGCTTTCAGCAGTAGATTTTTGAAAACCGATGTAGTGCAGACCAAGTCTCTTGAACAGCGTTCGGTGTCATGACAAGATCGAGCCAGAATGTTTTTGCGTTCGCATCGGCGCGACAAGGATGGCAAAGAGCACAGCTATTGGTCGCTGGTCGAGACGGTGCGCACGCCGGAGGGTCCGCGGCAGAGGACTCTGTGCTATCTCGGTGAGCTGAACAGTTCTGCGCAGGCGCGCTGGCTGAAGACGATTGAAGTTTTCAACGAGCAGGGCGAAGCGCAGCAGCTAAAGCTGTTTCCGTCAGAGGTCGAGCTACCGGCAGACGATCCGCAGGTAGCGCGCGTACTGCTGAACAAAGTGCGTCTGGAGCGCACACGCCAGTTCGGGTCCTGCTGGCTGGGCCTGCAGTTGTGGAGGCGACTCGAGTTGGATCGCTTTTTCGAAGCGAGTATCGAGGAGCGCGCGGCCGACGTGCCCTGGTCGCGCATAGCAGCAGTACTGGCCATCAATCGTCTCTGTGCGCCGGGCAGCGAGTTAGCCATCGAGCAATGTTGGTATCCCTCGACAGCCTTGGATGATTTACTCGGGATTACTGAGGGCAAGCTCAACGACACTCGGCTATACCGCTGTCTGGACCGGATGCTGCCGCACAAGAGCAAACTCGAACGGCATCTCAAGCAACGTTATGGCGAACTGTTCGGGGCTGAGTTCGACGTGCTGCTCTATGATCTGACGAGCACATACGTAGAAGGTGCGGCGGAGAAGAATCCGATGATGCGGCGCGGCTACTCGCGCGATCATCGCCCGGATTGCGAGCAGATGGTGATCGCGCTCATTGTCAACAGCGAAGGTTTCCCGTTCAGTTATGAGACCTTCGACGGCAATCGTGCTGACGTGTCCACGATGGAAACGATTCTCCGTATGGTGGAGCGCAAGTACGGAAAGGCACGGCGGATCTGGGTGATGGATCGCGGCATTGTGAGCGAGGCGAATCTGGCAGCCATTCGCAAGCGCGGCGGCCAGTATCTGGTGGGCACGCCGCGCAGCCAGATGAAGCAATTTGAACAGCAGCTGCTCCAAGAGGATTGGACGCGAGTGCGGCCCGATGTGGAAGTGAAGAAGGTATCGATTCCGCAGGGCGAAGAGACCTACATTCTGTGCCGCACGGCCGGCCGCAAGGAAAAAGAGAAGGCCATCCACAACCGTTTCTCTGCGCGCATGGAGGAGGCATTAAAGCGCCTGGCCAAGAGCATTGAGACCGGCCGTCTGAAAGACCGCCACAAAATGGAGCGCCGGCTGGGACGCATTCAGGCTGGCCATCCGCAAGTGAGCGATCTGTATGAGGTCGCTTTCCGCGAGACACGTGAGGGCGTTCGCTTGCAGTGGTCCATCAAAGAGGACCGCAGGCTTTGGCACGGTCTGCGCGAGGGCGCCTACATGTTACGCACGAATCTTCAGGCCGGCACAGCTGAAGAACTGTGGTCACGCTACATGCAGCTGACCGAAGCCGAAGCGTCCTTCCGGGCGCTGAAAAGTGAGCTCTCGATTCGGCCGTTATTCCATCAACTGGAGCCGCGCGTGAAAGCCCACGTGCTGGTCGCCTTTCTCGGCTACGCTTTGTGGGTCACGCTAAAGCATCTCTTGAAGTGCAGCGCCCCGGCGATACCCGGAAACCATGCTGCCAGCGCCGCTTCATTATCGGCAAGCAAGGCGTTGGCGCTGCTTTCTACTTTGCACAGTGCCGATATCGTTTTGCCCACCACTGACGGACGCGAGATCCGCCTACGCCGTATCACGGAATCCACCGCCGAACAGAAATCGCTGCTGCAGCAACTCGGTCTCACCCTGCCCGCGCACTTCGAACTCCATCGTAAATGTAGTGCAGACTCGCCGATTGCCTGGGCTGATTCTAAATGACTTAGCTGATTTCTAACCCCTTTAGTGACGAACTTCGGCTAGTGCAGTTGCAAGAAGCCGAAAATCAGATCATCACACATTACGACGTTTTCGACGAGAGGCCGAGTGACCGCGAGTTGCTGCTGGGCGCGGTGGAAGCGCACGAGCGCAAGCTGGGGCGATTGCCACAATTGGTAACGGCGGACGCAGGATACTATTCGTTAGCACAGGAACGGGCGGTACAGGAGAAGGGTGTGAAGTGGGTCGCGGTACCGAACCGCAGCACGCGCAGTGGCGAGCGCAAGCAAATGGAAAAGAGCCGCTGGTTCAAGAAAGCGCAGCGCTGGCGCACGGGCTGCGAGGGACGCATCAGCGTGGCCAAGCGACGGCACGGATTGAGGCGCTGCTTGTACCGCGGCATCGATGGAATGAAGCGTTGGGTGGGACTTGGCGTGCTGGCTGACAATCTGATCAACATCGGCAAATGCCTGGCGATGGCCAATGCCTGAGCACAGCCGTCCGGGGCGATGCATCGTCCACCGGTGAGCGGCTCGAACAATCGAAAAAGCATCGCTCAAACATGCTTCAAACCCTCTATGTCATGCCAACACTGATCCGAAAACATCATTTTGCGACGGAAAGTAGCTAGCGATCGCGGTCAATGACGTAAACCATCAGGTCCCTGAGAAAGGATTTGTGTTCATTCTCAGGACAGTCGCGGTAGGCGGATTCGAAGGATTGTTGGGCTACTGCTAAAAATTCACGGGAAGCGTTGCGCGCAAACTGGATGCTGCCTCGCTCATGCATGAGGTCATAAATCCAGACGACTTCGCGAGAGAGGCGGCGACCGCGAGGCTTTGCGAGAATATCGCCAATGCGCTGACGTTCAAAGCCGTCACTATTTTCGAGAAGGTGCAAGAGCATCAGGGTGCGCTTTCCTTCGTAAAGGTCACCGGTCAATTCCTTCCCATACGCGCCGGTACCGATGAGATTCAAAACATCGTCATGAATCTGGAACGCGAGGCCCAGAAAGAAGCCAAACTCATTGAAGGCCGACGGATCACGTTGAGCGCGGCCGGCTATCAGCGCGCCAACCCGGCAGGGGTGAATGAAACTATACCAACCGGTTTTCAACAGAACCATGCGGATGTAATCGCCGGCGTCGAGCTGAATCACGTTTTCACGAATCCAGCCGAGCTCGAGCGCCTGGCCTTCGAGAGAACGCAGGAGCAGATGATCGAATTCGTCAAAGATTTTCCAAGCCAATTGAGGTCCGAGCAAGCGGACATTGTCGCGAAGCAGGCGCATACTCAAAGCCTGCATGGCGTCGCCCGTATTGATAGCCAGCGGCATGCCGTGCGAAATGTGGACAGCCGGCGAGCCGTGACGCGTATCGCTCGAGTCTTCGACATCGTCATGGACAAGAAAAGCGTTGTGGAGCATTTCAAGAGCGGCGGCGCTGTTCAGGGCGTCGGCCAGTTTGCCTCCGAAAGCGCCACAGGTTGCCAAGCATAGGGCGGGCCGCAGGCCTTTGCCCGCATGCGAAAGAGTGTCCCGAATGATGCCGTATAAATGCGGCTGGCCTTCGGGAACAGAGCGATTGAGAACGTCGAGGGTGAGGGCACGATAGTCGCCGAGCTGCTGCGCGAATTGTGCGCCGCCAAAAGCCATTCTCAGCTCTTCTGAATAATACGAAGCCGCGGCCCAGTCGGAAGAGTGAGCGCTGCGGGCTCCGCAGCAGCCGGCAGACCCGCAGGCGGCAGTCCACTGAAAGCGCCGATGCCGGGAACCAATTTGAGAGCGGCAAGCGCCGTGTTCACCGCGGTATCATCCCAGGGCAGACCGGCGTTCCAGCGCTGGCGATCATAGGCGCGAAGCGGTTCGAGGAGCGTGGGCTCATGAAGCTTCCATAGTTGGCAGGGAGCAGCGGCCGAACCCGATCTCTCAAGGATGCCGTTGACGGCTCGACGGGCGGCTTCATTTGCGCCTTCCATGGTAGCCAGGTCGGTGTAAGTCTGGATGTAATCGGAGGCGAGAAAAAGGTTTGGTATAGAGGTGACGGCGTCCGGACGGAGGCGCCAGGTATCGACCAAGTTGACGAGCAGGGGCTCTACATCATCAAATTTGTGACGGCGCTGCGGATCGGGCGCAATGTCGGGATCGAGGTACCAATAATGCCGATCCGATTCGCGCAGCACTTCTCGTCCCTCGACATTCAAGCTGCGCTTGAGTTGTTCCCAGACTTCGTCAGCGATCTCTTTTCGCGTGCAATCCCACGCGCATTTGCCGTTGATGCCGGGCGTTTCCCAATCCGAAATGTCGACCGAGATAATTCCTTTCGTCCGGCCGTCGCCGTAGTGTGCGAGATTGACATCCGGCCAGAACTGCTTTTGAGAAACCGACGTGATGGCCCAGGCTGAATCGAGATAAATGGAGTGGCCGTGAACGATGGGGACATCGCGGGTGAGATAAAACTGGATGCCGTTCATCCACTCCACGCTTTGCGAAAGCTGCGCGAGGTTGGCGAGGCGCGGCTCGCCCTGGATCATCTCGGATGAGATCAAGGGGACGAAGCGCTCTACGGGCATCGCGGCGATATAGTAATCCGCTTTAATTTCGACCGTCGCGCCATCGAGTGTCTCAGCGCGCGCGCTACGAATGACCCCGCCGGAACAGTCGATGGAGCGAATGGTTGTGTCGAAATGATAAGTGACGCCAAGCGAACGAAGGTATGCAAGCCAGGGAAGCAGCCACACTTCATTTGTGGGGCCAGCGAGCAGGCGGTCTGATGTGACCGTCGCAGGATTCGATATTCCAAGGACGAGCTGGAGGAAGATGTCGCCAATGGTCCGGGTGCTGGCTTTCTGCGCCTGCGCGGCGACAAGCGACCGAGTTATGCCGTGGCCGAGCAGTTTCTGATAGCCCTCGGAGTGTTCAGGCGCCTCGATGAACTGCCACCAGCCGGTTTTTTCGTATTCGCCGATGCGGCGCTCTTCACAAGAACTGATGATCTGCCAGATGCGCGAACCAAAAAATGCTAGTTCATCGGGCGAGACGCCGAACTGCCCGGCCATCAACTGAAGGAAGTTATTCAGTGTTAGTTGAACACCTTCAAGAGTGCGCGGGAACGAGGCCGAAGTAACGATCCCGGGCTCATCATAGCGGGCAAACAGCACTTGGGTGGTGTTGGCCATATTGCCGGCAACGGTTCCGCTTCCGTAGGGGATGCGCTCCATGGTGTCGATGACGTGGCGGTAAAACGAGGGGAAAAATCGGAAGCCGTGCTCGCCAGGCACCCAGGGGCGGAGCGCGGATGTATCGGGCGCGGCTGCGGAGTATTCGCGCCAACACTTTAAGGCCAAGGCCTGGCTGCGTTTGCCGCCGTGATCGCCAAGGGCGGGAAGAACGGGAATGCTCCGCGCTTTGCCGCCACAAAGGGGCTGGCGCTCAAAGACTTCTACTTCAACGCCACGTTCAGCCAGCTCATGCGCGGCGCTCATGCCGGCGACGCCGCCGCCCAGGATGGCTACTTTCTTGCCCACACGATTACTCTCCATCTGTCGTGTCGCTTTCCGAATAGATTGCGTAGATATCGTAGTGAACGTGCAACGCTTCCGTGTTGACGTAGCCGATACCAATACACTGCACGCGATTCAGCCACAAGTAGCGTGAATCTGACGTCAGAAAGAGCGGCGTAACAACCACTTGACTTCTCACCCGAAACTTGCCCCGCATTGCGAGGTCAAAGCCGTCGGCACCGAGGTCCACGATTCCAGAGGCTTCCATCAGCAGCAGGGCGCCGTCATCGGTTTGAATGGTGGTCAGAATGTCGGTGAGGCCGATGCCATCCGTACGGATGCGCATCCAATCTCCGCCGCTGGCGTGAAAGATTCCATTCAGTTTCTCACCCTTTAGAGAACCGCCGCCCATCAGGAAATCGACGCGAAGGCCCTCAGGCGTATTGCCGATGACTTCGAGTTGGCTCTGGAGCTGAATGGCCATCCGCGTCAGGTGTTCCATGCGGTAGCGATAAGGCTGGCCGCCCACTCGCAAGGGATCCGCTACCGGTAAGGCACTGACTGAGGGACGATCGGCAGAAAGGTAGAAGGCCGATGGGAACGGCGTGGCCGTAGTGAGCTGGCGCCCCGCGGAGAAGAGCATGGGCTGGTATTCGATTTTGACGCCTGGCGAAAACACCGGGAGCACGGCGCGGAAATATTGCTTTTTCGCGGCGGGATCCGTGCGGGTGAGAGTTGCGCGCGCCGCGAGCGGGATTGCGCCGTTTTCGCGGTACAGGACAGTGACGGCGTTGCTCGCCATCGCGGGACTGACGCCAACGGTGACTTCGACCGGCGCGGCTACAGTTCCGCCTTCGGGCGGGGCCGGAGCGTCCGGCGTTCCGTACCAGGCAGTAAGGCCGCTACCCGAGAACTCCATGTTGTGGTCCCGATCAGGGCTTGCCTTTGGAGGGCACCTTGGCGGGTGCAGCAGCTGGCGGCGCAGGTTCGAGCGTAACGATGGATTGCGGCTCTTTGACGCGCAGCACGAACCTCTCCGAGACGCGGTATATCCAGCGCGGTTCAGCAGAGACCTGCAGGAAGGTGGCGCGAATTTCCTGGGCGACCACGATCTCGACAGGCTTGCCGGCAAGCGACAAAAGGACGCCCGACGAACGCTCTAGAGTTCCTGTGCGGACCAAGGGTCCTTCGATTAACGGCCGGATACGATCGCTGGGTAGAACGAGCGATCCTGGGCTGGGCGTTTCGGATGTGACGAAGAGTTCATTGCCAAGGGCAAGGGCGTAAGGTCCAACGTAACCCTGATCTTCCAGCATTGTGATGCCGCCAGAGACTGCCTTTAACAGAGCAGTGGCGTCCGGGTTCGGATCTAGCCCAGGGTGCTCGAGGCCGTAATCGTAGAGCCCTTTGTTGGGAAGCCCCCCGGTGATGCGAAAGACGTCGCCGATTTGCTTCTTCAGCTCATCGGTGACGGCTTTGGACCCACCCCGGAAAATAATCGTGTCCTCAATCCGGGCAATGATGTTGGCGGCGCGGCGAAAGAGAGTGAGGGCGGCGCTGAGGTCCGGCTGCGCCACCTGCTGGGCGTTGAGATAGACATTGACCGCGATGGTAGTAATACGAAGCGTCGAGCTATCGTCTACGTGCAGCCGAGACGGCTCAAGCGCACCGGGGGAAACCTCGGGCTTAAGCAACTCCGTGGGAACGGTTTCAGCGTCGGCGGCCAGAGGGCCATATAAAGGGAGGAAACGCGCTGCTACGCGAGATTTGCGCGCCTCCTCATAAATCGCCTGCTGGACAGTGTTCCATTGCTGTGCGGTCCACTCCATCGGCTTGCTAGTATCGCTCATTTTCTCTTATCCTTTCCCGACAACAAAGTCTAACTGCTGCGACGACTGACTTCCGGGCAAATAGCGGAATTCCGGAGGGAATTTTCCCTCCAGCACGCCTGCGATGTCCGCCTCGCTCTGGAACCTTTTCAATACGCCTTCCATCAATTGGCGGCCGCGCTCTTCGTGGCCCTGGGCGGCGAAAAGGTTGGCCATGCTACGTGCGGCGCGCAACTCCAGGGAGAGCGCGGATTGCTGCTTCGCCAGGCTTATGGCCTCGGCGAAATCGCTTTCCGCGCGCAAGTAATCACCCGCCTCCGCCCGGATTTCGCCGCGAATGCGGAAAGCCTCCGGAAGCATAACTCCGCGGCTGCGCCAGGCCGGCTGCGCGATGGCGAGATCAAGCGCGGAGATGGCGTCGCTGTTGCGGCCGGCTTTTCGCAATACTTCCGCCGAGACGACCATGTCCTGCACGAACATGAGCTCAGTGCGGATGCCGTGCAGAGCCTGGCGGCCGATGACGGCCGTTTCAGCGGCTTCCTGGGCTTCGGGACTCCCGGTATCCGCCTCCATGGAATCGCACCAGGCCAGGTACATGTGGCTCATCGGAATCCACATGGCATAACCCTCGCGCTCAGAGAGCCGAAGAATCTCGCGCGCAGTGGCACGCAGCAGATCGATGTCACGCCAGAAATGATAAATGTACATCGAGAATGACATCGCATAGGCGATAGTTGGAAGATGATCAAGCTCAGCCGCAAGCTCGAAATTGGTACGCAGCTCACGGGCGGAAGCCACGGTTTCGCCCATCATCCAAAGACTGGCGGAATGGAAGGCGCGGATGGAGGTCATGGAGGAAAGCTGGAAGAGCTGAACAGTTTCACGGATGGCTTCCGGCGTGCCTATCTCAATGGCGCGTTCCGCATGGCGCCGTACCTCCACGAATTCAGCCCCGAAGTAGCGCGTGTATCCAACGGCATGGCGGCCGGCAATTTCAAAAGTGGGCGTGCCGATTTCGCGGGCCATGTCAAAGACCCTGAGCGCCACTTCCAGGCATTCGCTCAGCTCGCCGCGGAGGAAATACACGGACCACAATCCCCATAATGCGCCAAAAAGGCGCGCGCCGTCGTTAAGTTGGACAGCGAGCTCCCTGACACGCAGGCAACTCTCTTCCACCTCATTACTTGCCCAGCCAAAGGCGGCCATGCGGGCCGACATCAATTGCATCTGCGCGGCGATCTCAAGCTTCGGGCGCTCAGTAAAATCGGCGGGAAGGTAGCCAATTGCTTTCAGGGCGGCTTCATAGTGGGACATCGTCTCTTGAATGGCGCCTCGGCCGGCGGCACGCTCGCCGGCAATAGTCCAGTATTCGACTGCCTCCCGATAGCAGCCCGCGGAATCGAAGTGGGTGGCGATGACCTCCGGCTGCTCGGCGGCGATTTCGGGAAAATGCTCCGTCAGCTTGCGAGCGACGCGTTCGTGATACTGCTGGCGGGTCTTGCGCAGAAGCGAGGAATACGCCGCATCCTGGATAAGGGCATGCTTGAAGATGTAATGCGCGCTTGTATCGGATGACGAGCGATAGATCAAGCCGGTATCTTCGGCCTTCTGCAACGCTTTGGCAAGGACCGTTTCGGGTGTATCCGCGACAACGCGTAAAAGGCGAAGGCTGAAGTCGCGCCCCAGAACAGAGGCGAGGCGCAAAGCCTCTCGGGATTCGCCAAGGCGATCAAGGCGCGCGGTCAAAGAATCTCGAACAGTGGCTGGAATGAGGCCAGCGGGCAATTCGCCGGTCTCTTCGAAACGGTCATTCAACTCGGAAAGCAGGCCCGATTCAAGCACAGCCTTGGTCACCTCTTCGATGAAGAGCGGGACACCTTCCGTGCGGGCAAGAATCTTCGCGAGAACCGGGGCCGGGATTTGCTTGTCCTGCGCAACGCGCAGCACCATTGACGCCGTTTCGCCGGGTTCGAGCGGCTTCAGCGCAATGACGGTTTCACCAGCAAGGGGCTGCCAGGGAAATTCGAATTCGGGCCTATGGGTAAGGGCAGCCAGGATGGGCGCTTCAAAGGTCCTGCCGACAAAGGCCTCCAGCAAATCAATACTGGAAGGATCCGCCCAGTGCAAATCTTCCACGATGAAGAGCAGCGGGTTCAAAGCAGCACGATGGGCAATCAGGGAGCAAATACTCTCAGAGAGAATCTGCCGTTTGCGCTGGGGGGCCAGATCTGGAGAGTCGGCATCCTGATAGGAGATTGTCATGAGGTTTTCGAGCAGGCGCGCGGCGTCTTTGTCAGTGACACCGGCCTCGGCAAGGTGAAAGGCGAGCTTATGCCGCTTCTGTTCATTCGGCTCCCTGCGCTGAAAGCTGAACTCGCGGGCAAGCAGGTCAACAAAAGGGTAGAGAGCGCTCGTGCGATGGTAGGGCGAGCAGCGGCAAACAATCACGGACCCGCCACTCTGCTTGGCAAACGCGCTCAACTCCGCAATGAGCCGCGACTTTCCAAGGCCGGCCTCACCACCGACGCGAACCACGCCACCGCGCATCTCAGTCGCTGCACGCCAAGCGGATCTCAGAGACTCTAGCTCTGCTTGACGGCCAGTGAAGGGAGTCCGGGTAGCATAGTCAGCTTCCAGCTGGGCGGCTTGTGCGGTGCGGCCCGTCAGCCGATAGAGGGCGACTTGGCGCGAGATGCCCCGGAGCTTACGCGGACCCAGTTCATCAAACTGGAACTGCCCACGCGCCAGCCGCCAAGTTGCATCCGAAACCAGAATCTCATTCGGCGCGGCAATCGTCTGCACTCTTGCCGCAATATTGGGGGTCTCGCCCAGCGCAAGCTGCTCTTCATGACCGCGGCCGCCAACGGTGCCGACAACCACCTCCCCGGTGTGCATACCGATGCGGATGCGCAAGCGGTCGCCGTCGAATTCGAGCTTCTCGATATCTCCCATAATGCGCAAAGAGGCTTCAAGGGCCCTCCGCGCGTCATCTTCGTGGGCGATGGGATAACCGAAATAGGCAAGAATTCCGTCGCCGAGAAATTGCGCGATGTGGCCTTCCAACTCAGCAATGACCCGGCCGCAGGCGGCCTGATAACCCTGGATCAACTCGCGAAAGTCTTCCGGATCGACACGGGCGGAAAGAGACGTTGAGCCAACCAGATCACAAAAGACCACCGTCAACTGCCGACGCTCGGTGGCGGGAACCCCGACCGGCGCGATAGGAGCTGGGGTACCGGCAAGCACTGTACCGCATTCCGGGCAGAATCTCGCCGTGCGGGAAACTGCATTCCCACATTGGGGGCAGACGGCGGCTAAGGGAGTGCCGCACTCTTCGCAGAATTTGGCCGTGGATGAGACTTCTTTCGCACAGTTGGGGCATACGGAACTCACGTCTCAGGCACTCACGTTTATAGTCAGCATGGCCGGGGCCGTTTCCCGGCAGAGAAGGAGGCCGGTGTAATCGCCAGCAGGTACACGAGGCACTTCTATCTCGATGCGCACCTCCGCTGCACCGCAAGGAGGCACGGCAGCGTTCGCGGGGAAAGCAGCAATGCCGGTAGAGGGGATACGCTCACCCGCAACACTGACAAGGTCAGTAAAGGCAAAAGAATACGATACTGAGTCGCCGGATGTGTTGACGAGCGAGATGGTCACCGATGCCTTCGCGCCTGCCTTGGCTGGCGCAGCCCGCAGCACCACGGGCAGGGAAGCAGTAAGGCCGGGAATGGGAGCGCCAACGGCCTCCGCCTGCGAATTAGGGACCGTGCGGGATTCTTCCCGCAGAATAGACGCCGCCTGCTCCACCAGAGGAGATCGCGCGGGAATGGAAGGCGTTGACGGCACTTGCGCAAACCCGGAGGGGGGCGAAATGGCCTCAGCAGCTTTAACAAGCTGCTCGTACGGTTTCCTTTCGAAGTAGGGCATTTGATCTAGACCGGGCGATTCGATCGCGTGATGGGGAGCCACCTGGAAGGCAAGGAAAAACCAGGGGGGAGCTTAGTGGAAAGATCGCCGGAGGCATCTTCCAGTTGAGCCGGAGTCAGGCCGCGCGTGGTGCTCAAGTCAGCCCCGAATAGGTTGGCGCTTTTCAAAAAAGCGAGTTCGACGCTGGCGTTCTGGAGATTTGCACCGGAAAGGTCGGCTTTGAACAGGTCCGCGCCATTGAGACTGGCCGAGGCAAGATTGGCGCCCGACAAGTTGGCCTGCCGGAGCACGGCGCACTCCATACTCGCCTGCTCCAGCTTGGTGTTGCGGAGGTCTGCCTGTATTAAGAGGGCACGGTGCAAATCCGCGCCGGCGAGATCCGTATTGCTCAGGCAAACGCCATTAAGGTTGACGCAATTCGTAAGCGCTCGCTGACGAAAGGCATTCCAGTGTCCCGTGCCGTTTTTCAACTGGGCCACGAGCTTTTGATCTGCGATGTAGCTATATTGCGGTAGCATATCACCGGCGCCAGCAGTAGCCAACGGTCAGGTTGAAACCGCCGGGAACACCAATTATCAACGCTACCGGTTGAGGCGTCAACGGTTTAGCCGACAAAAGCTCCGCTATACTGGACGCACACGCCCTGCGGGGGGCCCGGTGACCGGCGCGACGATTTCCCATTACAAAATACTAGAGAAGTTGGGCGAAGGGGGAATGGGGGTCGTTTATAAGGCAAGTGACCTGACTCTCAATCGGACGGTCGCGATGAAATTCTTGCGGCCCCACCTGCGATCGGACGAGACGGGGCGCGCGCGCTTCCTGCGAGAAGCCAAGGCCGCTGCCGCACTGAATCACCCAAACATCTGTACTATCTATGAGATCGATGAAACAGAAGGCACGCTGTTCATTGCTATGGAGCTGTGCAGCGGGGAGGCTCTGAACGAAGTGCTGCGCACGCGGCTGCTGGACTTGCCGGAAGCCGTCAATATAAGCTTACAGATCGCGGACGCGGTTGCCAAGGCGCATCACGTGCAGGTGGTCCATCGGGATATCAAGAGTTCTAACATTATGGTTGACGACCGCGGCCGGGCGAAGTTGCTAGACTTCGGACTGGCGTCGCTTACCGTGGATGAGCAAACGCTGACGCGAAGTTCCATGGGGACGCCGCAGTACATGGCGCCGGAAAGGTTCGAGGCCGGAATTGCGGATAAACGCGGCGATATCTGGTCGCTTGGCGTATTGCTATACGAGTTGCTGACCGGCCGCATGCCATTTGCGGGAACGGTCACTGAATTGGTAAACACGATTTTGAACGAAGATCCCATACCGGTATCTTCGGTGCGGCCCGGCGTTCCGGCCGAGTTAGACGACATCATAGGCAGGGCGATCGCGAAAGATCCGCTGGAACGCTATGAAACGGCGGAAGAAATGACCGCGGACCTCTCGGTCATGGCAACCAGCCTGCTCACCCAATCCAGCAGCCGGACATCAAGGTTGGGCTTGCCCTTTCCGCCGCTGACCCTACTCGGAAAGGGCTCCGGACGGCAGAGAATTCACGGCCTGGCGGTGCTTCCCTTCCTTAACATGAGCGCGGATGCAGACAGCAATTACCTGTGCGACGGATTGACGGAGGATCTAATCAACGCGCTTACCCAGTTGCGTGGCATACGGGTGGTTGCGCGCGCATCGACTTTTCAGTTCCGGTCAGAGTCGCTGGATCTGAAGGAGGTTGGCAGGCGGTTGCGAGTCGGCGCGCTGGTGCTGGGCAGTATTCGGCGGGCAGGAAACAGGATGCGCGTCACGGCGCAACTGGTGAAGGCCTCGGACGGGTACCAAATCTGGTCGAAGCGTTTCGACAGCGAGATGCGGGAGATCTTCGACGTGCAGGACGAATTGACGGCGGCCATCGTCGAGAACCTTCGCAACCTGTTGGGGGTCGAGCCGCAAGAAACGCCGGGACACGAACACACGAGCAATTTCGACGCGCATGAACTCTATCTGCGGGGACGGTACAGCTTCAATCAGCAGACAGAGCAGAGCCTGCAGGAAGCCTTGCTGCATTTCCGGAACGCGGCGCAATTAGCTCCAACCTACGCGCTGGCGCACGTGGGCGTGGCGGACTGTTTCGCGGTGATGGGCTGGCATGGAATGCTGCCATCGCGAGAGGCCATGCCGAAAGCCAAAGAAGCCGCGCAGGCGGCGCTGCGACTGAATGATTCCCTGCCCTCGGCCTACCGGGTGTTGGGCAGCATTCACGCCGGCTTCGATTGGGACTGGAACCAGGCGCGCTCGGCTTTCCAGAAGGCGTTCTCACTTCCACCGCCCACTTCCGATTTGCACTTCTCGCACGCGCTGGATTTCTTGACTCCGCAAGGACGGCTGGATGAAGCGCAGGAAGAGATCAAGTGTGCCTTGGATCTGGACCCTGTTTCGCCGTTGGTGAATACGGCATTAGGAGGCTGCCTCTACCGGAAGAGGTTGTACAACGCGGCAGTCCGGCAGCTAAATGCGACGCTCGATCTGGACGCAAACTTCTATCACGCTTTCTGGACGCGGGCGCGGGCGCTGCAGGCGCGTGGCAATCTGCGTGAAGCGGTGGAGTCCTACACGCGAGCGTATGAAGCCAGCGGGCAAAGTCCGGCAGTGCTCGCGGAATTGGGACACTGCCACGCCAAGCTGGGAGACAGCGCAGCAGCGCGCGACGTCTTGGAGAAGCTCCGCGGCATGGCGGAATCGAGCTACGTTTCGCCGCTCGCGTTCGCCGCCGTCCATCACGGACTGCAGGAACGGTCGCAGTTTCTTGAAGAACTCCAAAAAGCGGTGGAGGACCGGACACGCGGGCTCGTCTGGGTTGCAGTCGATCCACGCTACGACGACATCCGCGAAGATGCGGAGTTTAGGGCCATTTTAACGCCAGTGGGAGTGGACCCGGCGACGGTGGCGGGCTCAGAAACCTTAACCCGGAGACTCCACCAGGATGGTTAACTCGGAACTGAGCGAAGCCGGTTCCGCAGGACTTCGTCGATGATGCTGACAAGTTCCGTCCGCGTGAAAACAAAGTCTTCGCCGTGGTGCAATTGACCATTCTTCCCTATTAGAGAGGATTTAGGGCGCACCATTCGGCGCTTGTTTGACACACCGTAGCGGGACCGGGAGGCTACTAACTTATCGACTTCTTCGACCGGCAGGGGCCGAGGGCCACCGAGCAACTCAGCGACCAGGGCAATTCTCGCGCAGTGCTCTACCGTTTCGAGATTAAAAAAAGCCTCTTGCAAGTCACTGCCGTAACAAACCACACCGTGATTGGCCATGAGAATGGCATCGTGATCACCAACAAGGGGACCCAGGCGCTCAGAGAGCTCAGGTGTGCCAGGCAGCCCATACGGGGCCAGAGGAATGCATCCCAGGTTGATCACAACTTCCGGTAGCAACGCCAAGTCGAGCGCACGTCCGGCAACGGCGAAACCGGTTGCGACCGGAGGGTGGGCGTGGACAATCGCTTGAACATCCGGCCGCATCGAGTAGATAGTGACATGCATTCGAATTTCGCTCGTGCACTCACGACTACCGTTGACCTTTACGCCCCAAGCGTCACAGACGATCACGTCGTCCGGGCGCATCATTCCCTTGCTTACTTTTGTGGGAGTCGCAAGAATCCGGTCCGGCCCGAGCCGAACGCTGATATTGCCGTCGTTGCTCGCAATCCAGCCTTTCTCATACATTAATCGGCCGAATTCGACGATCTGATCGCGAATTTCCTGTTCGATTACCACTGCCGTCCGACAATCTTAACACGCGATAGACCTCAGGCTTGCTGTTCTACAGTGGCGGGAAAGCAGCTTGCTTGAAGCTTGCTACCGCATGTCTAGATTCCGCTTCGCGTTATTGCAGAATTGATTCGACTGCCCTTCGCGTAATCCCTTTAGGTAACACTGTAAGCAGCGGGAGTATCTACACTAAGACTGCGCGATCCCAACGTGCCGGTGTGTTGTGGGCCCCTCGCATTTATTTTCGCGTATCTCGGACCAGGGTGACAGAAGAAAAAAACCAGCCTTTCCTTTCTGCATGGCGCGAGCGTTTGCAGGCGCTGAAGAACGTGCCGCCCGTGCTTCGGATTGTTTGGGATTCCGGCCCTCATGTAGTTGCCCTGGGGCTGCTTTTCCGCATCGTTGCATCCGTGATCCCGGTCAGCACTGCTTACGTCAGCAAACTCATTATCGACACCATCACAGCCATCGTCCAGCATAAGGCGACGTTCGCGGCTTCAGCCACTCACCTTTGGTGGCTCGCCGGCATCGAGTTCGCACTCGCCGTGACGGGCAACATTGCCGGAAGGCTTATCGATTACTACGACGCAGTGCTGGCCGACCGCTACACGCGGCACGTCAGCATTGAGGTGATGCGCCACGCATCGCAACTGGATCTGCAAGCCTACGAAGATCCCGTCTTCTACGATCGGCTGGAACGTGCCCGCGTGCAGGCGACCGACCGGCTCGGAATGATCCAGTCTCTGGGCCGCTTGTTCCAGCAGGTGCTGACGACCGTCGTGCTTTCCGCCGCCATCCTCTTTTACTCCCCATGGCTACTGCTCCTGTTGATCGCCTGCCTCATACCAGCGTTCCTCGGCGAAAGCCACTTCGCATTCCTGAACTACGCAAAGAACTATCGCCAGACCCCTGTGAAGCGGGAACTCGATTACCTGCGGCAGGTGGGAGGCAGCAAGGAAGCCGCGAAGGAACTCAAGCTGTTTGGGCTGGCAGATTTCCTGACCGGACGCTTCATTATGTTGTCGAACAAGATTTTCGATGAAAATCTGGTGCTCTTTCGCCGTCGTTTATGGGCGGTCTCGATGCTCTCGATGGTAAGTACGGGGGGCTATTACGGCTGCTATGTCTGGGTGATTTATGAGACAGCCATTGGCGCCTTCAGCATTGGGACGCTTTCGTTCCTGACGCAATCCATTATCAACGCCTCCAACAATATCTCTCAAATCTTCTCTACCCTATCGAGCATCGCCGACCAGGCGCTGTTCCTGACGGATCTGCTCGCTTTTTTTGAGATGCGGCCGACCGTCACCTCGAAACCGCACGCGCTTCCCGCACCCCGGCCGATCGTCGATGGCTTCGAATTTCAGGATGTGTCCTTCGTTTACCCGGGCACCGAGCGCCGGGTTTTGGAGCATCTCAACTTCCGCCTGGAACCGGGCGAACGGATCGCGCTCATCGGCCAGAATGGGCAAGGCAAAACCACGATCGTCAAGCTCATCACGCGACTCTATGATCCCACCGCGGGACGCGTTCTTTTGGATGGCGCGGATCTGCGCGACTACGACATCGAGGATCTATGCAAGGAAATCGGCGTCATCTTCCAGGACTTCATGCGCTATGAGATGACCGCACGCGAGAACATTGCGGTCGGCCGAATTGAATATTTGCCCGATCTTCCCCGAATCGAAGCCGCTGCGGAAAAAAGCCTGGCAGACGGCGTCATCCAGCGCCTCGCGAAAGGATATGATCAGATGCTCGGCCGGCGTTTCGAAGGAGGTGTGGATCTTTCGGGCGGCGAATGGCAGAAGCTGGCGCTAGCTCGGGCTTATCTTCGGGAATCGCAAGTCCTCATCCTGGATGAGCCGACGGCCGCGCTGGATGCTCGCGCGGAATACGAAGTATTCGCGCGCTTCAATGAATTGACGGAAGGTAAAATGGCCCTCTTTATCTCGCACCGTTTCTCCACTGTTCGCATGGCTGAACGCATCATTGTTTTAGAAAATGGCGCCATTGCGGAGGAAGGCAGTCACGAGAGGCTTGTCGCGCGCGGCGGCAGGTACGCTGAAATGTTTGAACTGCAGGCGTCCAGTTACAGATAGGAGGGTATGGAGATCTCTGAACCTTCTGCAAAAATGAGTGTCGATGCCGAACAGTTGGAGCGTCTGGCGCTCAGCGCTACCGAACGGGCAGAGTTGCGCGAAAAGGCAGAGCAGACGGCACGTTCTTGTGGCTGGCTTCCAGATAAACGGCACTCCCGCCGTCCACGCCAGATTTATCGCTCTGCCACGACCCGGCTTGAGGCGCTCGAGCGCGAGTTGTACGGGCTGCAAACGGATGCTCCCTCTGACGACCTGCGCTGGCTCTATGACAACCTTCGCCTGATTCGCACGGACCTGCAGAGTGTTCGCGATTCGCTTCGCGCGCTGTCGGCGCTGCCGCTTGCGCATACGCAGGCGGAAGGCGCCGTCCCGCGCTGCATCGTGCTGGCCCGCGCGTTATTGACCGCCTCGGAAAACCGGCTCACCGAGCCGGTCTTCTCGTTCTTCGTTGAGTCCGTTGAGGGAGTCGAACCTCTGCGGCTTTCTGAACTTGGCGGCATGGTCACGGCTTTGAAGTTATGCCTGCTCGAAGTGCTTGCCGAACAAGGGAACCAGGCTCTCGCGGCATTCCGGCAGACGGGCGCCGCCGCTCCCTCTTTCCATATTGACCGCATTGTCACCAGCCTGCGGTTCATCGGCGAAATCGATTGGCGCGAAACGCTCGAACGCCTTTCTGTTCTGCATGACATCCTGAAGCTCGATCCCGCGGGGATTTATTCCAGAATGGATTTCGAGAGTCGCGAGCTATACCGTCTCAGGCTTGCAAAAATCGGAGCGCACGCCGACCTGAACGAGTTCCAACTCGCACGTCTGGCTGTGAAAATGGCTGAGGGCGCGGTTATTGAACGGGATGCTCCCGAGGCTTTGCGCGAGCGCCTTCGCCACGTCGGATACTACATTCTAGACAGCGTCGGCAGTGAAGAATTCCTGCATCAGGCCGGATATCGAAGATCGCTGGGCAGCAGTATTCAGCACCTCTTCTGCCGCTTTCCAGACGAGATCTATATCATAGGCATCGAAGCCGTAACGCTCCTCACCGTCGTCGCTGTGATCATGAGCATCTTGCGCAACAACGGCGGTTTTGGGCTGATCATCGGCGGAATCCTCCTTGTCTTGCCGGCCGCCCAGGCCGCTGTGGAGCTGATGAACTATCTGGTCACTAGCGTCCTCACGCCGTATCCGCTACCCAAGCTCGATTTTGGAAAAGCTATAGATCCATCGTGCGCCACGATGGTCGCCATCCCCACCCTGCTCATTAACGAGAAGCAAATTCGCCAGTTAGTGGAGGAAATCGAGGTCCGCTACCTGGTGAACCGCGATCCGAATATTTTTTATGCGCTGCTGACCGATCTGCCGGACACCTCGGAACCTGCGTTCGAGCAAGATCGCCGGATCGATCTGGCCATCCGGTTGATTGATGACTTAAACCGCCGCTATGCCGGCACGCCGTATGGAGGTTTTTATCTGTTCCATCGCCACCGTATCTACAACCCGCGCGAGGGCGCATGGATGGGCTGGGAGCGGAAGCGCGGTAAGCTGCTGGATCTGAATCAAATGCTGCGGAAGGCTTTTGATCCCTTCCCTGTGAAAGCCGGCGACATGTCCCGGCTTCCCGTGATTCGTTACGTACTGACGCTCGATTCCGACACCCAACTGCCCCGCGGCTCGGCGCAGCGGATGATTGGCGCAATGGCGCACCCGTTGAACCGGCCTCTGATCGATCCGGAACTGAATATCGTTACTCGCGGCTACGGTATCCTGCAGCCGCGCGTCGGCATCAGCGTACACTCGGCTTCCCGTTCAAGGCTCGCCAGTATCTACTCCGGTCAAACCGGTTTCGACATCTACTCCAGAGCTATTTCCGATGTCTACCAGGATCTCTACGCAGAAGGCATCTTCACCGGAAAGGGCATCTATGACATCGACGCCCTCCGCCAGGTGCTGGAGCGCCGCTTCCCGCGCAACGCCCTGCTGAGTCACGATCTCATTGAGGGCGCGTACGCGCGCGCGGGCTTGGTTTCCGACATAGAGGTCATAGACGATTACCCGTCGCACTATAGCGCCTACAATCGGCGGAAGCATCGCTGGCTAAGGGGCGATTGGCAAATCGTGCGCTGGATCTTCAATCGCGTTCCAGACGAATCGCGGCACTTGGTTCCCAACCCGATCTCACTCGTTTCGCGTTGGAAGATCGTCGACAATCTGCGCCGCAGCTTGATGGAACCCGCCACGCTGCTCCTATTGATCGCGGGCTGGTTCTGGCTGCCCGGCGGACCTCGGTTCTGGACCTTGGTCACTCTTGCATTGCTGTTTCTTCCGATCTACTTCCGGCTCATCTTCGCTCTCATTCGCGCCATCGCCTTGCGAAGTTCTCTGACGGCGTATGAAGCAGGCGGTGACTTCGTCACCTCGCATGTAAGCATCCTGCTGAACATCGCTTTCCTGGCCCATCAGTCGCTGGTTGCCCTCGACGCCATCATCCGCACGATCGTCCGCAGCACCATCTCTCATCGCCGCCTGTTGGAGTGGGAGACAGCAACAGAAGCCGAACTGGGCATTCACAAACGCACACCTGTTGACATCTACCTTCATTGGGTACCGCTGCTGGCGGTCATTCTCGCGGTCTTTCTCATCCGGCGGCCGGAAGTAACTCGCTTCTGCGCCCTTCCTTTCCTCATTGCCTGGTCTTGCACAAAACTCCTTTCGAATTGGCTGAACCGATCGCCGCACGTGGATCAGAGACCCCTCTCGTCGAAAGAAAACGCATTCCTGCATAATGTCGCGCTCCGCACTTGGCGCTATTTTGCCGAATTCAGCACCGAAAAGAACAACTGGCTGATTCCGGACAACGTTCAGGACCAACCTTATCGCGTTGCCGAACGCATCTCTCCGACCAACCTCGGCTTCTTGCTGAATGCTCGTTTGGCCGCGCTTGAATTTGGTTATCTCACCGTTTCAGAGTTTACGTCCCTGACGGAACTGACATTGGGATCGGCTTTCAAGTTGCCGCGCTATTTCGGTCATTTTGTGAATTGGTACGAGACCGTCAGCATGAACCCCCTGGAACCGCTATTTATTTCCAGCGTCGACAGCGGGAATCTCGTCGCTTCACTCTGGAGTTTGAAGCATGGATGCTTGGAACTCCTGCAGCAGCCGCTTATTCCCTGCAGAGCGCTCTCAGGGCTGGCGGATCACTATAAGATGACGCCGCCTTCCGCTGCGCCGCGGGAGTTGGCCCGGCTCATCAAGGAGCCGGATCCCGAAGTATGGCTTCCTCGATTGTTTGCACTTGCAGATAGCGCGTCATGGGCCGTGGAACTGCGCGCTCGCATTCTTGCTTTGCGTGAAGAAGTGGGGCGCTTTCTTCCCTGGTGCTTACCTGAATTCGAATCCCTGCGACTGACGGCCGGCGAGCAGTCCCTTGCTTCAACAGGCGCCCTGACTCTCAGCAACTCTGAAACCTTCTACCAGAAAATGGAGGTTCATTTACTGGAGCTCTCGCGTCAAGCTGCGATTTCTGAAGATGTTCTTGCCCTCATCTCTCGTCTTCGTGACGAATTGCCGGTCTGCCGGGAGCGGGCGGCGAAGCTTGCCTCGCGCATCACGCAGATAGCTTCCCAATGCGACAGGCTGGTGGAGGAGATGGATTTCTCGATGCTCGTCAACCGCGGACGCAATCTGCTTTCTGTAGGCTATAACGTCTCCGCCGAAGAACTGGCGAAGTCCTGCTACGACTTATTGGCGTCTGAGGCGCGGATCGCAACTTTCATCGCCGTGGCCAAAGATGAAATGTCACAAGAAAGCTGGTTTCGCCTCGGACGACAGCATACCGTTTGCGAGAACGAGACCGTCCTCATCTCCTGGACCGGCACGATGTTCGAATATGTCATGCCGGTGATCTGGATGAAGTCACATCCCGACACGCTGCTGGATCGCGCGGTGCATTCCGCGGTACGGGCGCAACAGGCTTATGGCAGGAATCGTAATGTGCCCTGGGGGATCTCGGAGGCAGCGTACAGCAAGACCGACGAACACGGTAATTATCAGTACGCCGCTTTTGGAGTTCCCGGCCTGGCTCTCAACGTGGCTCGCGTGGGCTCGCTGGTAATTTCCCCTTATTCCAGTTGTCTTGCCCTTATGGTTGACTCTACGGGTGCGGTCGGGAATCTGGTCGGAATGGCGCGTACGGGCTGGCTGAGCAAGTTCGGCTTCTATGAGTCAGCCGACTACACATCCTCACCTCGGCGCAAGTTCCTGCCGCGAAAATGCACCCTGGTCCGCTGCTGGATGGCGCACCATCAGGGCATGAGTCTCGCCGCGACCTGCAATTTCCTCTTTGATTCTTCCTTTCAACGTTGGTTCCACGCCGAGCGCCGCGTCAAAGCCAGTGAGCTCATTCTTCAGGAGCGCCCGTTACGCGTCAAACCCATCACCGATCTTCAACCGCGCCGTGTGCTGCCCTTCGGTGCGAAAACGACGCAGGCGAGCACGCAGGCCGTTACCTAGAAAGCAAGCCTGCGGGTACGGTTTTTCCTTAGCGTCCCAACTCGGAGATATCTCGGCCTCCAGGCCAACTCTGTCTTTGCAAACAAGGAGACTCACCCGGCATGGACGATCGTCAAAAACAGATCATGGCTGCGTTGGCCCAGATGGACAAGCAGTTCGGGAAAGGATCCGTACTGATGCTCGGCTCGCGCGCCACAGTGCCGGTGGAAGTGATCAGCACCGGCTCCGTTGCGATTGATAGCGCGCTGGGAGCCGGCGGTTTTCCGCGTGGGCGTGTGGTGGAAATTTTTGGACCCGAATCATCCGGCAAAACGACCCTCGCGCTACATGTCATTGCCGAAGCTCAGAAAAACGGCGGAGCAGTTGCATTCATTGACGCCGAACACGCTCTGGATCCCATCTATGCCGCGAAACTAGGTGTCGATACTTCAAATCTGATCGTCTCGCAGCCGGATTACGGTGAGCAAGCTCTCGAAATTGCCCAGGCGCTTGTGCAGTGTCAAGCAATCGACGTGATTGTGATCGACTCGGTCGCCGCTCTCACTCCCAAAGCGGAAATAGAAGGCGAGATGGGCGATAGCCACATGGGGCTGCAGGCTCGCATGATGTCGCAGGCTCTGCGCAAGCTGACTGCCTCTGTTTCGCGCGCGAATACGTGCCTGATCTTCATCAACCAGCTCCGCGAAAAGATCGGGGTGATGTTCGGCAACCCGGAAACCACTACCGGCGGCCGCGCCCTGAAGTTCTATGCCTCGATTCGCGTGGAAGTCCGCCGGACCACGGCGATAAAAGAAGGGGAAGTTGTGGTCGGGAACCGCACAAAGGTCAAGATTGTAAAGAATAAGATCGCCGCGCCGTTCCGCGAAGTGGAAGTCGATATTCTCTATGGCAAAGGCGTCTCTCGCGAGGGCGATCTTCTCGACCTTGGCCCTCAAAACGCCATTATTGAGAAGAGCGGGTCCTGGTACAGCTACAAGGGAGAGCGCATCGGGCAAGGCCGGGAGAATGCCCGTCAAACACTGCTCGACCGTCCCGAACTATGTCGCGCCATTGAAGCTGACGTGCGCCAGGCGCTCGGCCTTGGGAAGCCTCCGCGAAGCCCGGAGTTTGAGCTCATAACGCCGAGCCAGCAGCGGCACGCTTCCGTGGCTTCCTAGACCAAGCCTGCGTCAATGCGCCGCTTCAATCAGCTCCTGCGAGTGCTGCGCCACGTTGGCATAGAAAAGCTCTACAACTTCTTGTGGCTTGCCGTCCAGCAGCATATGACCCTGGTCCAAGAGAATAGCGCGGTCGCAGAAATCGACCACTTGGTTTGGGCTATGGGTCACCAGCAGGATCGTTTTGCCGCTCTCGCGAAAACGCCGCAGCCTATCAAAGCATTTGTCCTGGAACGCGAAGTCGCCTACTGCCAGAATTTCATCCAGGATCAGTATGTCCGGATCCACTTCCGTGGCAACCGAGAACGCCAGCCGCATGTACATTCCCGACGAGTATTGCTTTATGGGCACATCCACGAAATCGCCGATCTCAGAGAAGTCGATAATTCGCTGTTCGCGCTCTTGCATCTGCGCTTTGCTGAAGCCCATCAGAAGCCCGTTGAGTAGGATGTTTTCCCGGCCGGTTAACTCGCTGTGCATGCCGGCGCCCAGCTCAATCAATGGAGCAACAGTGCCATTCACGGTCACGCGCCCTCCCGACGGCTTGTATACGCCGGCGATGATCTTCAACAGCGTGCTCTTGCCGGAACCGTTTCGTCCGACGATACCGACCATTTCGCCGTGTCCAATAGTGAACGAGATTTTGCTGACCGCCTCGAAATCGTGGTACTGGGCGTTGCTTCGGAAAAATCGTGTAAATAGCTCGCGGACAGAATCGGGACGCTCATGGATCACCCGAAACTTTTGGGTGACATTCTCAACTACGATCGCTTCGGCAGTATGACTCATGTTCGGTTAAACGTAAAACACAAATTCATCCTGGTGCTTGTAGAAGATCCAATAGCCGATACCCAGGGCGATGAAGGCGCAAGCGAAGGAAGCTGCGATCGATTGCAGCGCCGGAAGCAGGCCCCAGTAAATATTCAGACGGAAGCCGTTCAACATAAAGATGAGAGGGTTCAGTTTAAATAGCCAGCGATACTTCGCAGGAAAGAAATCGATCGAATACAGGATCGGGCTGAAATAAAACCAGATCTGCAGGATGATTTGCAGGATGTGACCCACATCCCGGTAATAGACATTGGCGACCGCAAAGAAGAAGGTGGCTCCCAGCGTAAAAATAGTCAGCGCCAGTAGTGGAATAGGCAGGAAGATCCACGTCCAGTGAAACGGGTGCCTCAAGACAAGCACGATCAATGCCGTAGGAATCAGCGACAGCAGGAAGTTGATCATGTTTGAGACCACGGCTGCCATCGGAAACACCAGCTTCGGCACGCGAACTTTCTTTATCAGATCGGCATTCCCCACGATCGAGTCGGCCGCATAGGAAAGCGATTGTGAGAAGAAGGTCCAGGGGATCAGCACGCTCAGAATAAAGATGGCGTAGTGGCTGATATTCGAAACGAGAATCGTTGAGAACACTAGAGTAAGCACTAGCATTTGCAGCATGGGATTCAACAACGCCCAAAGAAAACCCAGGACGGAACGCTTATACCGGATCTTGAGGTCTTTCAGTGCCAGTGCCCAAATCAATTCGCGGTACCGGTAACTGTCTCGAACTAAAGCACCCATACAATACGGTAGACGCCTGCTGGCATGCGCACTTTGTCAGTGCGAGGCGCGGCACGCAATCCTTAGATACAGTCTCCTCTTGCTACCTTTCAGGCCCGAATATCTGCCCATTGTATCGAAACCCTTGGTTCAACCCTCAAAGGGCCGCCCCTCATCGCTTCGTAAATTTGTACACCATTTGTACGCTGACGTTGCCGTTGAAGTCGCGCAAGCCTACCGCGGACAGCTTGGGCGTCAAATCCCAGTCGACGCGGAGAATCTGACCGTTGGTCTGGCTTACATCGGTTATATAAGTGAAAGTGATGTTGCTGGTGATCTTCTGGCGCAGAGTAACTCTAGCGCCAGGCTGCCCGTTCGAACCGGAGAAGGACGGGTCGATTTTGAGTTCGGTCAACCCGAATACCCTCTGGAGCCGGCTTGCCAGCGGATCAGCTACCGCCTGCCCCAAAAGGGCGGATTCGCCCATCTGATTTAATGACTCTTGCGCAACGGGGGGCTGCTGCGCAGCAATCACAGGGTTTGACGGCGTCGTGTTGGTGGCAAGAAGTTCGACAATCTGCTCAAATGTGAGCGGCGGATCAGACCGATAGCTTAGTTTAAGATCATCCATCGGCCCCGAAACGCCGATCACCACGCTCACTCCCTGAACGATCGTCTGCAGCGAGATGTTCACTACCGGCTCAATGGCGTTTGGATTGTAGAAATTAATTGTTCCGTTATCCACAGAGTAGGTATTTCCGAAGAACACCAACTGCCCGTTCGTGATGTTTATATACCCCAGAATGCCCGGGGTCTGAGCCGTTCCGCGTAGCGTCAAACTGGCGAGCACATCCATGCTTCGCGTATATGTCGAGACGACCCGGACGTCCGGCGCGGTCAAAATGTGAACATCCAGGTGCAGATTCGAAAGCATGAGCGATGGCGCCGGTGAAGAGGGCGGCGACGATGCCCGCGACAGGAGCGAGCCCGCATCGCTGCTCGATGTATACGCGATGCGTGTTACGCTGACCGTTCCGCCGAGCCTCGCCCGCCTACTGCTTCCGACAAGGGAAAGGTTGGCGTTGGAAACAATCCCAAGCCCCGAGTAAAGAACGCGCACTTTGTTAGCGGTCGCTTTAAGGTTATAGCTCAAGGCGCCGCTGGCATAACCGATGTATCCACTGGCTGAAACCTTACCGCCGCCGCTCTCGCCTGTCAGATTCTGAACCGACGCATTTGTCCCATTCAGCAGGATGACGCCGTTTCCATTCGAAAGCCCATTTGGAAAGCCAATATAGTTGACGTTCGCGTTCTTCAGCTCAATACGTCCGTTCACCAGCGGTTGCGAGAAGCTGCCGTGCAAAGTCGCGTTCAGAGTCACTGCGCCAGATGAGTAGAAGTCGTGACTGATGTCCTGCAATACGCCTAAATCAAGGTTCCCGGCAACCACAAGACCGAGGGGAGCGTTCGCGTTACGGAGATTAATGCCGCCCGAAACGGAGAGAGTTGTGCCTGGTCCCGTGATGTGGAGCTGCTGCACCTGTACGAGAGAGCGTTTTAGCTCCAAAATCATAGGTCCTTGATTTTGCAACATCACTTGCCGCATGGCTGGCGCGCCAGTAGGAGAACGCCGTGGCGTCGTCTCCATGTCAAAACGGTTCAACTGCAACCGGCCACTCAAGTCGTCCGGTTTCAGTACCGGACCGTCCATCGTTAGCTGCCCCTCCGCGGTGGCATCGAAGCGCAAAGGCTCCGCATCGGATGCCGGGGACAGCAACGGCGCCAAATTCGAGTATTTTAGGTGCGAGAAGTTCAGGCTGGCGCGCATCGGGTAGTTTTCCGTAAGCTGTGCCTGGCCAGACCCGTGGATTTGACTCTTCGCGATGTCTGAGTCGAACCGGAAATTCAGAGTCGAGCCGCTGGTATGCGCGCTAAGACTGGCGTTGCCCAGGCTCGTCGCATTCATCGTGACGTCCTTCAATGCGGCATCGGCGTTTAGGTTCGAGAGGAGAACGGATGTGTTCCCGCTCCGCTTACCCAATCTCCCCGAAAGCTCTGCAGCCAGCAGCAAGGTCCCAGCCACACCCGGCTCCATGGCTTCCACGTGCATGATTTTCCCCACCTGAATCGGCGAGCTCTTCACGTTCAGGGCGAGCGTTCCGTTGCTGAAGTCGTTCGTCGCATGGGACAGAGACCCGCTGAGGTTCAATCTGCCGGCCGGAATGTCCAGCCGAAGAGAAGGAATGTTCACGAGCGTATTCGAATACTGCGCCCTGCCCTCCATCGTGTTGATCGGCTCGCCATATAACGAGGCGTGCGCTAGTGTGAAGCTCAGGTCTGCGTTCGGCGCCGCTATTGTGCCGGAAACATGGGCGTTTGCAGAGAGAGTGCCGCTTGCCGGAATCGAAGCCTGGCCCGCCAGCTCAAGCGTTTTCGACAAGGAGAGACTCTGGATAGAGATCTCCGCAACGGTTGGATAACCTCCAGTCAATCCGGTGTGTCCGTCTATTCGGACATTCGATCCTGCGAAGTTGGAGGTTAACTTGTAATTGACTGATCCATTCGTGGTTCGAGCCGTTGCTGCTATATCGCCCGCGGCTTGATTTTGCACTTTGATGCCGGTGACGGAAGCATCGGTGGTGATATTTGAAGCGGTGACTTGCGTTTTTTCGCCGCTCTTCGCGATGTCAACGCTCGCGTCCGTGGCCAGTTGGATCAAACCGCCCACGGCGGCTTTCTCCTGCAGCGGGAGTACTTCCGCTAGCTGCACATGCTGCGCCGCTACGTGGAACTGCGCCTGTCCCACCATCAGGCTGTCGCTCGGATGCCGGTAGGTCCCGTTCAGGGTGATTTTCCCGCCCGCCGTATCCAACTCCAGGTTCGAGAGCGCAACCGGCTGGTCACTCAAATTAACGCTTGCGTAAAGACGGCTAAACGGCTGATTGTAAGCGCTTCCATTTTCTATTTGCAGTGTCGCGTTGCCTAAAGGATCGCCATACGTTCCGTGGATGTGGGCGTCCGCCGCCAGCTGGCCTGAAGCCTCGATCGCAGACTGGCCAGCGAGGCTCAGCAAATCGGCGATATCGGCGCTGCGCACGGTAAGATTCGCAGTGACCGGCGACTGCGCAACTGGCTTCCATTTAGCCAGCCCAAGAGAAGCATCGAAATTCGTCTGCAATCCGCGGCCAGTCAGAAGCCCGTTCTGAATCAACGCTCCGGTCGAGGAAGCGGCGAGTTCAAGCCCTAGGCGATCAAACGAATGCTGGCTCACTGCAAAGTCGCTCATCGCCATACGAGCCGTAACGTGCGGATTCGAGAGGTTGCCCGTTACCTGTGCAGTGACCGCGGCTGTGCCGTGCTGAAGCGTGATCGGGAATGACCTCTGCGGAGTAGCCGATTCAAAGTTGACAGCTGGCAGGAAGTCGCTCAGGTTATGCGATACAAGGTTCAGATCGATTCGCTGATTCAGGGAACCGGCGAGATCCAGGCGTGAGTGCGGCAGTGAAAGGTAGGATTGGCCTAGATCCACGGCTCCGCTTGATCCCGAATAGCGCGCATACAGGCGGCCGCTCACCGGCACGCCGTGCCGGCCAGGAGCAATGTTCAGATTCACCTGCGCCGTATATCCCCGGGCTCCTTTCGCCTGCATGTCACCCTTTGCCGTGAGCGATCCGTCGATTGTTCCGTCATATCCCAGCCCTTTTCCCGTTAAGGCGGAGACGAGAACCGGCAAGGAGAAATTGCGCACGTTTCCCTCTACGCTCAACCGCGCCATATTCTCGATAAAAATCTTTGCCGCAACTGAACCGCCCAGCGCATTGAGCTTCAGCCAGTTCATGCTGATCAGGTAGGGATCAAAATGAAACGGTCCGGATAGACTCAAGTTAGAAAGCTGGGTGGTCCCCCTAATGATGGACAATCCTTTGGAGTTGATGGTGCCGTTCACTGCGTAGTTGTTCCGCGCGTCGAGAATGGCGTTTCCATTCGCCTGCAGATCGCCGGCCAGCCGCACGGATGTGACATCCATCAATTTGCCGAGTTCGGCCAGCGCCAGGTTGGCGTCGAACTGAATACTGGAGTTGGATTTGGGGCCCGCGCTTCCGGAAGCCTGGATGGTAGTCTGTCCGAGTGCCAGATTGGCCGATTGGATCTGTACAGCGTTTGTGCTCTCGTCTATGCGCGCCGCCAGCTGTGCCGTCAAAGTCTTCGGCGCGCCTGCGGCATTTGCGTTCACCGGAATCGCGATCGAGCGCTGGATCTCCGGCAGCCAGATGTTCGCATTCAATCGCATAGTGACGATTGGGGCGTTTACGTGCTGCAATGATGCATTCACCGACACCTGCGACTGCGGCGTAGTAAGTCTGGCGTTCGCAACCGTCAAAGCGGTGCTGGTGATCTGAATCGGAATATTGACGCTCAAGTCCAATGGCGGCCGGTTGCCGGAAGCCAGCAATACCGGTTTCATTGACAGATCGCCGCGATATGTCGCGGTAGAGTTATCGAACTCTAGCAGTGCCCGCAGGTTCTCGCCACGGCCGCTAAACGCTGTGGTCTGCTGCGCTACGCGAATGAGACCGTTCTCCACCTCGAACTTGTTCACCTTCAAATCGACAACCGTTTCCAGCGAATTGCCGGTGGAGGGTGTTTTTGGCTGCGGAATGTTGGTTGTGCCGTTCGGAAACAAAATAAGGTTCACTCGCGGCTGCTGCACTCCCAGGTAATTCAGGTCCAAAACGTGGGCTATTCCGTAGAAAAGCTTCAATCTCAGCTCGAGCAGCGCAATACGTAAGAGTGGATCGGCGCCTTTGGGTTCGGTACCGTGCAGAACGACATTCCGCATTCGGATCGTCAGGTGGCTCAAATCAAACTCGAACGATCCGGCCTGCGCTATCCCGCCCGTCGACTCTTCCGCCGCCGAAAGGATCCGATTCTTTGCAAAATTCGAAAACCAGGGCGTTTGTACGATGATGACCGCGGCAACGGTCGCTACTATCAGTAAACCGGCAAGGGCCCCACAGGCGATGGCAAGGATTCTGGCGCGCTTCGTCACTGAAGGCTCCCTTCAAAGTACTTGATTTTTGCCTCTTGGTGCTGTTCGTCAAGCCACGCGAAGAATAGCTTGTTCACCTGCTGGCCGGTCATTACATCACGAATATCGCTGCTCAGATCTTCCAGCGAGTTCTTTCCAGGATGTTCGCGGCGCAATTCAGCGGCGTGCTCATCGTAGTATTTCTGGATGTCCTGGTCTGTAATCAATACAGCAGGCTTGAAGCGCGCGTCAATAAACCGCAGCACTGTCAACTGCCACCGGAACGCCTCCCGCAATTCAGCCTCAGTCAATCCGTAGCGTCTCAAGGCTGCGTCAAGCGCCGCAGGCGTTTTGGAGCGCTGCTTTACCAGTTGCGCAAGCTTCGTCTCTGCCTCTTGGCTGGTCGCGCGCGGGTAATCGCCGAGGCGAACCTCCTCCCGGATGAACACCTGGTCGATCAGTCGGTTCGCGGCGGCTTTGCGAGCGGCTGTTGTCATATTCAGAGGCTCATTGTTAAGAAAGTTGGTTACCCGGACCTCCCGTTCCACATCGCTATCTTTGATAATCGAGTTCCCCACGATGATGGCTATGCGGTCAATCATCACGGCGGCCGCGATCGAACTGGTCAAAATCCCAAGCATCGCCGTGCCACATTTCATCTAGAATGCCTGCCCGATGGAAAAGAAGAACTGGAAGTGTGCCAACCGCTGGGGCGTTGCCGTGCATTGCGGTAACACACCAATCTCCTCGGGTGTGCATTTAAGCAGATCGTCAATGGATTCGTTTGTGTTGAAACCAAGAAAGCGCGGCGGATTGAGCGTATAGGCGAAGTCAACTCGAATCGGGCCAAGCGGAGTCTTATATCGAAAACCCAAGCCCGGCGCCTGAACCGCGTAGTTGAAATTCTGGTTGCTCCCCTGGTGGTAACCGAGCGAAAGTTGGTTGAATGTGGTGTAGATGTTGCCCATGTCCTCGAACAGTACGCCGGTTATGTTCGAACCCAATAGGGGGAATCGCAGCTCCACATTGTTAAAGAAGAGCGCGTTGCCGCCGATTGGGAATCCAGTGGGAGTCGTCGTTGGAGGTCCCGGCATCTCATTCGCGGTGCCGATGTCGCGCGGACCCGCCTGATTATCGCCGAACCCGCGCATGGAGATGCTTCCACCGCCGAAGAACCGTTCCGGCAGCGGAACGTACTCGAAGTTTGAGAGTCCTCCCGTCACATTGAAGGGAATGATCCCGCCAAGTTGCGTCTGCCGAGCCAGGACGAGATGCCTGCCGATGGGCGTATAGGTCGCGTTGCGCCCCAGCACTCGAACGAAGTTCCTCTGGGAACCAAAGAAGTCCCCCGCCAGTCCCACGTCCAACGTATTCCAAAACCCGTGATGGGCGTCCACCGGATTGTCACGATGATCCTGGATATAACTGGCCGAGAGAATTCCAATGCGAACCGGTTGACTGTATAGCGGAATGAGCAGCGCTGGAATGTTGACGTCGCTCGTGGACACGCGCCGGTAGGCGAACCGCAGAAGCAGCGCCGAAGCCCGATTGAACCTCTGCGCCATCTGCACGGATGCCTCTTCGCGCTGAGACGAAAATGTTTGCACGTCCTGAAAGGTGTCATAGAGCCCCGAAAACGTTAAGGTACGATTCAGGCTTCCTAGAAATCGCGGAACGATATAGCTCAACGACGCGTGCTGCTCCAGAGTTGAATAGTAACTCTGAAACGATAAGGTCTGCCCGATACCGAACATATTCAGGCGGTTTACATTAAACGACACAATTGGCGATGCGCCCTTTGCGCCCCCCGCTTCGGAAAGATTGGTCGTCGTGTGCCCTAACTGCCCGATTATCATCCCAAGACCAACGCTGAAAGAGTATCGGGCGGCCTCGTCGAAATCGTAGAGTACATATTTGTAACGGCTGCTTCCATCCGGATTTTGAAGCGCCGTATTAACGTTTGCGAATATCCCCAGACTCGTGAGTGTCCGCGCACCGTTATTGACTTGGTCAATCGAGATCGGATCGCCGCTGCGAATCGTTATAAACTTCTTTACCAGTGCCGGCTTGGTTCGATACAGCCCCGAAATAACCGCCTGCCTAACGAACTCCTGAGGTCCTTCCCGGAGATGATAGGTCACGTCCATCGTGTTCGGCTCCGCCCCCGGTTCTGTCGTGTAGCTGAATCGCGTGGAGAGAAAACCCTTGTTGTAGTAATACGCCAGGATTTGGTTGCGGTCGGTAGTGAGGTTTATCAGCGCATAGGGCTGGCCTTCAATGGAGGCAAGCTCTTGCCGGATCGGATTGAGATCCAGGCGGCTGTTCCCCTCAATCTTGAGAGTCGCAACCCGCCACTGCTTCCCCTGATCAATGTGGAAAGATACCGCGAGATCGCTTGGCTTACCCCGGTAATTCGTCTGCACCACGGAGGTTACTTTCACATCGAGAAAACCGTTAGCCCGATACAAATCGGCGATGGCGGTCTCGTCGTCGTGGCGAAATGTTTCGCTATAGCGTCCATAACGCATGAGCAGATTTCCGGTGCTCAGAAACATTCGCTCGCGTAACGTGTCCAGCGTGAAATAAGTGTCTCCGCCGATAGAGATGTTCACCAGCTTGCGCCGCGGACCCGTCGCGATGTAGTAATTGATGACTTCCTGGTCATTTTGCACCGGCTCCCGTTTGAATGTCACATCGACGTCGGGATAGCCCTTCGATTGGAAGTAATCGTGCAAGTTGCGCGCTCCCATCGTGAGCAGATCGTTGTCTACAGAGTCTTGCTCGTAAACCGGAACGAACTGTCTTAACTTTCCTTTGGATACTTTTGCTTCGACCGCGTTGATCTTGATCTGCGGACCCGCGTCGATATTAAAGGTCGCTTTGGCGCGGTTTGTGTTTACGTCGTAATCGAGCGATGTCATGTCGACCGATGCGGTCAATCGGTCTTTCTTGCCATACGCCTTCTGGATTCCATCCTGGCCCCCGTCGGTTAGAGATTGGGTGACCTCGCGCCATTTGTGAATAAATGGCCATCGCCACCCGGTAGCTTTAATGATGCTAGAGATGGGAAGCTTGACGTCGCCATTCAGCACGGGCGCCTCATAACGCGCGCGTTTGCCCGCATTCACGGTGAATTGCACCGTCACATCATGCGTGACCGGATCCTCGATGGTTGCGACGCCCACCGTTGATTCGAACAGGCCATTATCGCGAAGTGTTTGTTCTAAATCTTTCCGCGAGTTCTCTAACGCATCCGGATCGAAGGGATGTCCCAGGTATACCTGCGAATCGGCGATAATAACTGCGCGAGAGGGCGGGCTGCTGATCTTGCCCTCCGCGCCGACGTGACCGATAAAGCGCCTCGGCTTGGTTATGAACCGAATCGCCACTCCCGCGCCGCTCGGCTCGGCATCCACTTCGATGTTGTCGTAAGCGCCGCTCGACCAAAGCCCGTCAATGGTGGTGGCCACCTGTGCTGAATTAAGTGGTTGGCCGGCTTGTACTAGTTGGAGCCTTTGCAGGTCTCTGGCTTCTAGAGGTTGGGTCGCCGGCTGATATTCGACAACCGTCACTATCTTTCCGTCGAAGTCCTGGGCCTCGACCGTTAGCCGCGTAGCGGCTAACAGAATGGCGAGAAGAGCTGGCAGATTGCGCGCCGGGATTCGTTTGTTCATCTGAAGTAGTGTTATGTTCCATGGCAAATGAAAAAATGCTCAACGGACCCCTTCGCTCCCGAAAAAATTCCGAGGCCGCTGCAATTCGTGGACGTAAGTTTCTCCACGCTTGTTACATCGTGGTGGCCGCGCCTGCGCCGCGTAGAGCTTGGATGGCGAGGTAACCGGCTTCCCCGCGTTGGCGCGAATTCCGGAATGCGCTAAAATAGAGTTTCCCACCTGTTTTTCTCCCATGATTTCTGTTAGCAACGTCAGTATGCGGTTTGGCGGCAAGATCCTGTTTGAGGATGTGTCCACCACCTTTTTGCCAGGACGCCGATATGGACTTACCGGACCCAATGGAGCCGGCAAATCGACCTTCATGAAGCTTCTCTCGGGCGAGATTGAGCCGCAAAAAGGCGCTGTGGTGCGCCCCAGGAAGATCGGTCTTCTTCGCCAGGATCAGTTCGCCTTCGATGATTACCGTGTAGTCGATACCGTCATTATGGGCAACATGCCGCTTTGGAAAGCCCTCGCAGAACGCGAGGAACTCTATGCGAAGACGGAGCTGACCGACGACGACGGCATGCGGCTCGGAGAACTTGAGGGCGTCGTAGCCGAGGAGGACGGCTATACCGCCGAAAGCGACGCCGCTGTACTTCTTGATGGGCTCGACATACCGGAGCCGCTGCACCATCGCAAGATGGGTCAGTTGCAGGGTGGCCAGAAGGTTCGTGTCCTGCTGGCGCAAGCGCTCTTTGGCCGTCCCGAAGCGCTGCTGTTGGACGAGCCCACGAACTATCTCGACCTCGAGTCCATTCATTGGCTGCAAAACTTCCTCACCCACAACGAAAGCACGCAGATTGTAATCTCTCACGATAGGCACTTTCTGAACAGCGTATGCACCCACACCGCGGACATCGATTATCAGACCATCATCACGTATCCGGGCGGCTACGACGATATGGTTCTGCAAAAAACGCAGATTCGAACGCGTATCGAAGCGGAAAACGCGCAGCGCGAGAAGAAGATCTCGCAGTTGAATGAGTTCATTGCGCGCTTCTCAGCCGGTACGCGCGCCAGCCAGGTAACCTCCCGCAAAAAAGAGGTGGAGCGCCTGCAGACCACAGATCTTGCGCGCTCCAATATCCAGCGTCCGTTTATTCGCTTTGAGATGAAGCGCCCTTCCGGACGGCACGCGCTCGACTTCAAAAACGTCAAACGGGGCTACGACGGCCATGAAGTGATAAAGGATTTCTCGGCAGCTGTCCAACGGGGCGAGAAAATAGCCCTGATGGGACGCAATGGCGTCGGCAAAACGACTCTGTTGAAGGCCCTCCTGGCGAACGCTCCGGGCGTGGACGATCCTGACGTCGGTCTCGATTCTGGAACCGTGACCTGGGGTCACGAAGTGCAGGTCGGCTATTTCGCCCAGGACCACCGCGGAAGCATTCGCAACGGAACTACGGTGGCGGAATGGCTGCATGATTGGGACCCGCAAGCCGCCAAGGAAGAGATCCGCGGTCTGCTCGGCCAGATGCTCTTCAGCGGTGAAGAAGGTATGAAGCCAACCGATGCGCTATCCGGCGGTGAAGCCGCGCGTCTGATCTTTTGCAAGCTGATGTTGCAAAAGCCGAACCTGCTGGTATTCGACGAGCCGACCAACCATCTCGATCTTGAAGCCATCAACGCTTTGAACATCGCGCTTCAAAAGTTTGATGGCACCGTACTGTTGGTCACTCACGACGAAGATCTTGTCGACGAAGTAGCCACCCGCATCTGGAATTTCGACCACGGCCGGATTGAAGACTTCGCCGGCACTTACGAAGAGTACACGATGGCAGCCGCCAAGTAAGCTAAACCTTCACGGGCGCCAGCATTTCGCTTTCGATCCACTCGTAGGTTCTCGCCATGCCGTCGCGTAGCCGGATGGAGGGTTCCCAGCCAAGGTACTCGTGGATCTTGCTGTTGTCGCTATTACGGCCGTTGACCCCCTTTGGCGCATCCAGGTTGTAGCTGCGCTTTAGCTTGACACCGGCAATCTCTTCCACAATGTCGACCAGGCCGTTTATCGTGACTAGTTCGCTACTGCCGAGATTGATTGGCTCCCGGATGTCGCTTTCCAGTATCATCTGAGTGCCCTTCAAGCAGTCATCGATATACATGAAACTTCGGGTCTGAAGACCGTCGCCCCAGATCTCAATTTCATGCTTGCCGGACAATTTGGCTTCAATTACTTTGCGGCAAATCGCCGCCGGCGCTTTCTCGCGCCCGCCGGCATAAGTGCCTAACGGCCCGTAGACATTGTGGTATCGAGCAACGCGGCACGGCAGCCCAAAATCCTCTTCAAAATGCCGGCACATCCGTTCGCTGAATAACTTTTCCCATCCATAACCATCCTCCGGCAAGGCCGGGTAGGCGTCATCTTCTTTCAGCGGAATCACCTGCGGATTTTTTTGCCTGTCGCCGTTGTAGACACAAGCTGAAGAGGAAAAGAAAAACCGCTTGATATTAGCTTCACGGGAGGCCAGCAGAAGGTGCGTGTTTATGAGCACGCTCAACATGCAGAGGCCTTTATTGTTTTCGATGAAACCCATGCCGCCCATGTCCGCGGCAAGATTAAAGATAACGTCCGCGTCACTGACGGCTTGCGCGCATGCCTGCTGCTCTTTGAGGTCCAGCACCAGATTTTCCACGCCGCGTGATTGCTGGTACCACTCATCCTTTGGCTTCGCATCCACCGCGCGGATCACATCAATGCCCTGATTCAACAGGTGCCTCACCAGATGGCCGCCGATGAAACCGCCGCCGCCGCATACGACAACTTTCTCCTGCTTCAGCCTCAAAAACGCAGTTCTCCCTTCGGTTATCTTAACCTCCCAGGACGCTGTCCTGGCCCGTAAGATTACTTATCGGACGAAATCGGCCAAACAGTTTCGTAAACCAGCAGCACTACTGCTTGCGCTTCGCAGGAGAGTCCTTCCCCAACCGGCCCAACTCTCTCCGCCGTTTTAAACTTTACACTTACGGCGTTTTCCGGTAGTTGTAGAATTCGCGCCAGGTTCGGCCTGGATGGCCGAACGAAAGTCCTTTAACTTCGGACGCTCCAGAATAATAGTGGAATCGACGTTCGCCAGCCGGTAGCCCTGCTCAGACGCCAAGCCAATGGCATGCCTGAGGAATTGAAGGCTGTCGGCGTCTTTCCAATCCGGGGCGTTATCTGGAAAATGCATGCCGATGTCGCCCAGTGCCATTGCTCCCAACACGGCGTCGGTCACCGAATGGAACAGCACATCCGCGTCGGAGTGGCCGGCGAGCCCGAATTCGCAGGGAACGTGAACTCCTCCCAGAATCAGCGGTCGGCCAAGCACAATACGATGCGTGTCCCAGCCCTGCCCAATTCGGAAAGGCAGCGGCGCCGCGCTCGTCATCCGGCCGGATTCCCCAGAGGAGAGCTTTCGAGCGCTAGGTAGAGGCGCGCGAGTTCCATATCGCTCGGCCTAGTGATTTTGATGTTGCGGTCGGTACCAAGCACGACCGAAACTTCTACGCGTTCCAAACGTTCTACCAGAGAAGATTCGTCCGTCCCGATGAAAAGATCCTGGCGCGCTTTTTCAAACGCCTCCCGCAGAAGGCTAAGTCGAAACACCTGGGGTGTCTGCGTCAGAATTAGGCGCTCGCGAGGCAGCGTGCCTCTCACCTTGTTCCGGTGTACCTGCTTTACGGTGTCCACCGGCACAATGCCCACGATAGCCGCGCCGGTTTCGTCAGCTTCTCGAATTACCTTCTCGATGATTTCGCGCTCCACGAACGGGCGCACGGCATCGTGCACAGCCACCAGTTGGACCTCTTCGCTGATTGTAGCCAGCGCATTCTCCACCGATTGCTGGCGGCTTTCTCCACCTTCAACAACCCGTACATGGTGTGCTAAACCCTGATTTCTGAAAAGCTCTTGCGCCCACGCCAGATCGTCGGAGCGCAGTGCCACCACAATCTCCGTTACCAACGGCGAACTGACAAATTTGCGAATCGTGTGAATTAGAATCGGGGAGCCGTTCAGCAGCATGAACTGTTTGCGGCTAATGCCTTCTTTTTCAGGAGCGCTGCGCCCCATCCGCGTTCCCAGACCTGCAGCGGGAATGATGACGGAAACTTTCATGAACCTACATGATAGAAGACCCGCGCATTAGGGAGACCAGTTGCCAGCCGGGCGTATGCTCTTTAAGTACGGATGCGAGCACCGTCGCGCAAACTCAGATGAAGAAGCTGATCAACCAGCCGGAACATGTCGTGCATGAGATGTTGGACGGGCTGTTGGCGCTCTATCCGGGTTTGTCTCGAGTGGCCGGCCATAACGTTCTGGTGCGATCCGATTACGAACACGGGAATGAGCGCCAGGTCGCTCTGATCTCCGGCGGCGGCAGCGGCCATGAGCCCGCCCACGCCGGATACGTTGGGGCAGGTATGCTCAGCGCAGCCGTGGCCGGAGAAGTGTTTACCTCTCCAACCACGGCCGCCATCCTGGCCGCCATCCGGACTGTCGCGCGCGCTCCCGGGGCTTTGCTGATTGTGAAGAACTACACCGGTGACCGCCTCAATTTCGGCGTCGCGGCGGAAATGGCGCGGGCGCAGGGATTTCTGATAGAAACCGTGCTGGTTGCCGACGATGTCGCCGTCGCGGCTTCTGAAGAAAATGCCGGCCCCCGCGGAATCGCCGGCGCCGTGCTGATCCACAAAATTGCCGGCGCCGCCGCCGCGCAAGAAAAAGGTCTTTCTCAGGTTGCATCCATCGCGCGAGCCGCTGCGCAGAACATCGGCACGATGGGCGTCTCGCTCTCTGCCGGCACATCCCCGGCCGTTGGGAAGCCGAGTTTCACTCTTGGCGACGAGGTAGAACTGGGGCTCGGCATTCACGGCGAACCCGGCGTGCGGCGCATGCCGATGCGCCCCGCGGACGAATTGGTCGACGAGTTGTTAAACGGAATTGTCCCGGCGCTGCAGCTCCACTCCGGAGAGCGAGTTGCCGTCCTCCTGAACAACCTCGGCGCCACCACTTCTATGGAATTGGCGATCGTCGCGCGCCGGGCCTTAGAAGAGCTCAAGTCACGCAGCCTGGCAGTCGAGCGCTTCTATTCAGGAACGTTTATGTCGTCGCTGGATATGTCTGGTGTTTCCATCTCGCTCCTGCGGCTCGATGACGAAAGGCTGCGCCTGCTCGACGCGCCCACGGCGGCTCCGGCTTGGCCCAACGTTCTACCGCTATCCCCTGGCTCCGTTCTCGAAAGAACCATTCGCAACGGAGGCGAGACCCCGCGTGCCGCAAGACCGGGCGCTTCATCACCGCCCCACACGGCGCGCGGCAAACTGATGGCACAAGCAATTGCCGCCGCCTGCGCTGCGCTCATTGACGCGGAGGATCTTCTGACGGAAATGGATCGTCTTGTCGGCGATGGCGACCTGGGGATCAACATGGCGCGCGCCGCGAAGGCCGTGCTCGATCAATTGCAGACCTATCCGCTGGACGATCCGTGCGCCGCATTGAAAGCCCTCGGGATAACGATGCAGGACTTTCTGGGCGGCTCGTCCGGACCCCTGTATGGCGTGTTCCTGTTGCGAGCCGCAAACACTCTGGCGGCCCTCCCAATAGACGCTCCCGATTCCTGGGCAACTGCCATGACTGAGGCCTGCAACGCCGTCACCGAGCTGGGCGGAGCTCGCGCCGGAGATCGAACTATGCTCGACGCGCTGCTTCCCTTCGCCGCCACTCTTCACAACCAGGCTGCAGCCGGCGAGCCAATCCGCTCCGCGCTAATCGCAGCAGCCGGAGCTGCCGGACGGGGAGCGGACAACACTTCGAACATGATTGCGCGCCGGGGCCGCTCTAGTTATTTGGGAAAAAGAGTGGTCGGCCATCCCGACCCCGGCGCTGTCGCAGCTGCGATATGGCTTCGGGCAGCGGCCTCGGTCGTGGCCGGTTAAGAAGGCTTGTTTACGATAGCGGCATCGTCATCGCGTCGCTCCCGCCGGCGCTCATGGCTTTGACGTTCACCAACGGCGGGCACCCGCGCAGCAAAGGAATCAGTTCCCGCTGCAGATCTAGAACACTGCTCACGCGTTGTACGGGCGAATCGGCCATGCACCGCATCAGAAGACTCAGCAGTTCGCTTGATGCGGGCGTGGATTGCGGCCAGCGAAGCACGCCTCGCAGCCACTTGCGCGAAGCCCCTGATGTGGGCGGGCGGCTGTTCGTCAGACACTCCGCAGCCAGCACGGCAATCGCATAAATATCGGCGCGCTCATCTACAGTCGCCCCCGATCTCTGCTCTGGCGACATGTAGCCGTGCGTGCCAAGGATCGTGTCTTCGGTCGTAAAACTCGGTTCGGATAATTTTTGAATACTGCGGAATTTCGCGAGGCCGAAATCCAGCACGGTGATTTTTTCGACGTCGCCGGCCTCTGAAACCAGTACGTTCTCTGGCTTCAGATCACGGTGGACAATCCCGCTTGCGTGCGCGCATGTCATTGCCTCGCAAAGCTGATCGAACCAAGCCGCGGCCCTCGGCGGCCGGATCTGACCGGAGCCCTGCAGTTCCGCGCGCCAGGAACGGCCGGCGATGAGTTGCATGACAAGATAAGCTCCGTCGCCGCGCAAAGACCCAAAATCGTAAATGGCTACGATGTTCGGATGTTCGAGCCTTGCCGCTGCCCGCGCTTCACGCTCGAACCGGCGCAGTGCCGCATTATTCCCGAACAGACGGCCCGTCATCACCTTGACGGCGACAGCCCTATCCAGTCTCAAGTCGGAGGCCTCGTAAACCGCGCCCATTCCTCCCACTCCAATCCGGCGTTCCAATCGATATTTGCCATCGATGACCCGCTCAATCGGCAGCGTCAAACCGAGTGGGCTCTGATCGTCCTCACACGTTTCGGCTGGGCTCGTATAACACCGGCCGCAAGCCGGACACTCCAGCACAAGCTGAATCTGCTCTTGATCCAGACGTCCCAGCACCTCCACTCGGACACGCCCTTCCTCGCGCACCCGGTCTTTGAGGGCCAGCATTTCAAGAACTAACCCGATCTGTGTCGCCGCCGCCTGAAGAAGCCTCTGGTCGCGCTTGGAATAAGGCTCCTCTGATCTCTTCTCGCCTAAGAGCAGAACACCTAGCAGGTCCCCGCTCCCCGTCGTGACGCGGGTAATTAATGCGTTGCGGACGTTTTCGTTCGAAACAGCCGTTTGGCCGTCGGCCGTCGCCGCCATCTCCGCGAAACTGTGCGACGACCGTTGCGATCGCAAAAGGTCCTCCATGTGCTCATTCAGCAGTCCCCGAAAGTGCAGGGCCAGTACCGAGTCGTGCGGATATCCCACGGTGAACTTGCCCGCGGATCTGTTTCTGAACAACACGCAAACGCTCGACGGTTGCAGCGTCTGCTGCAACTGTTGCGCGACGGCATTCGCCACGGCATCCGGCGTTTCGCATGCCTGCATGCAATCGATCAGTTTCGATAGGATTGCCTCTTCCTCATAAGCGGATCGGAAAAATTTCCTGTCTACCCAGAGCCGCAGGCGTGTCCGGTATCGCAAGCTCACCGCCGCGCTCGCGATAACTAGCAAATTGAACCACCACGCTTTGCGCAGCAGGAATTCTGCAATCCCTTCTTTGGGATGGAGCGCAATGTCGATACCGATCCAGATCAGCGGCAAGTACAGGATAAGCCGCAATACGTTTCTTGCCAGCAGGTATTGAGCTCCGCGGCGAATCACGAATCTTATTCCTAGGATTCGATGCTTCACGATGGCGTACGTCACCGTAAGCGGCGCAAGCACAGACATAAATGACGGCACCGTATCCAGGAAGGAATCTACGCTTTGTGCCGCTCGCGTGTACCCCAAAAGCTGCAAAAGAAACCGCAGGGCAACGCCCACCGCCAACGGAACAATTGCCAGGCTGATGCCGAGAGCGACCCACCGCAGCCTTCTCCTCGAAACGGCATCCGGTAGGTGGCGGTAGTTTCGTACCAGAATCAGCGGCGCGGAGAGTAACGCAGCCGCTCCTAGCGCGTCATCCAGAATCGGGCGCCAGGGATCGAAAGCGGCCAGAGGGAATCCGGGAAGCAGAGCGGAACGGGAATCGAGATTGAGCGCTTGCGCGAGCAGCGGCAGGATGCCGAGCAAAAAGAGCACGGCTCCTGCGCTGTAAAACACAACCCGGACGCCTCGCAGAAAGCGCGGCTGAGGAAGTGGTTCCGGAAAGCGAAGCGCGAAATCATAGACAACCGCCCACTCCAGAGGACGCCATGCCGGCGCGCCGATAAGCAGCGCCAACCAGAATGCGGCGCCCCGCATCGGCGGCCACCACGCATTCGGATCCCACAGGATGGCCGCCGCGAACGTAGCGGCAGTCCCCAGGAAGAGGAAGAAAGCGACTCGGGCCGCCGGATAATCGGGCCGCGCGCTGCCAATCCAGACGGCGAGGCCCAGGTTGATGAAAGCCAGCAGCAGGTAAGACCAAACCATCCAACTACGTTCGGGTACCCGCCAGATCGGAAACGTAAAATGTCGATGCGTGCCGTCACGGAGCACTTCAATCGAATACGGCGCGGATCCGGCAGTCAGTGCTTGGGGTGGTCCGAATCGGGCAGCGCCTATGGATCCATTGATGGCTACTATCTCGTCCCCCGGCAGAAGTTTCCCGGCCACCGGACCAACGCGGTCGACTTCCGAGACAAACCATCGATCGCCGCGCGGGATGGCGTCCCACCCCAGGCTGGCAGGCACTCCACGATGCCACGCCATACCCCGGAGACACAAACCGCACAAAGCGGCAACCATGAGGGCGGCGATGAGCGCCGACCAGAAGAAGGGCTGCCGGAGCTTCGTGCTGCTAGGCATCACGATGGGATCTCGCCGGCTCCAGCCAACTCCAGACGTTCTGGAGAAAGACTTCTCGAAGCACGGCGGTTTCAATAGTCCTTGTGACAAGGCTATCCCAATCTCGCAGAATTTCTCCAGCCCAATCCGCGACGCGGCGCGCCAGGGCTCGGTGTTGCTCATCGCTCCGTCTCTGCCAGAGGTTCGGCTGCCCCGAAGAAGCGTCTTCTGTGAAATCAACGGCGTCGTCGAGTGCGCCAAAGAATCGCCCCAGCCGGTACAGCCAGCCGAGATGATGCAGATATCTCTTTGGCGATTCGACGCGGAGGCCGGTCCACGCCGGAACGCCCATGAGCACAAAAGGAAGCGAACACTTTCTCAGCCAGAATCGATACGGCAAGCGGTTTCGAAGACGAACCGTGTGGATCTCGGCTTCAAACATACGCACGACGATTTTGCCTACGGTCCCGCGAAGCGGTGCCTCGGGCCGGATAGTTTCAAATCGCCGCATATATTCCCCCAGCAGCCGCATCACGGGCGAGCTTTCGCCTCCCCCTGCGCGAAGCGCATCCGGCGGCAGAATCTCATCTAGGCTCGCGCCGTCATCCAGCAATCGGTCGCATGCGACCACCATAAGGTTCGCGAGTGCGCCCAGCGAACAGAGCTGATCGCGTTCGACTCTGCATATTGCAACCGGCGCGATAAGGAATTCTGTCAGAATGGACCCTGCTCCCAGCAGACACGTCGCTTTGGCTGAAGAGATGCCGACGGAGCCGATCTGCGCGAGTTGCCCCCATTCCGCCCCTCCAAGCGCGGTCGCACGCTCTTTAATGTGGGAAGCGGAATGCGGCTCCGTTAATAAGCCCCTGTCAGCGAGGGCTTCGGTTACCAACGTGGCTGGGCGGGACGCAGACTCCGGAACCTGGTCAGAACTTGCCGTCCACACCCGTTTTCAGTTCAGTCTAATTTCCCCAAACATGTCCCAGAGCCACCTTTTGCGCGCTGTATGCGTATACCGCGGATAAGGTTCCCCGCTCTTGTCCCGCTTCTTTTGTGATAAGAACGGTGCCTGAAATCACGCTGGCCTCCTCCGGGCTTGCCTGATACGTCCCATCGAAGGAGGCATGGCCACACTTGCCTGAGTCTGCATCCTCCTCGAGATGCAATGAGCCGAACGGAGAGTAACCGCCGTTCTTGAAGGTGCCTTGCAGGGGACCCGTCCATTTGACGGAACCGATTGGGGTAACAGTGAAACTACCGGTCACTCTGCCGTCGTCGTGGAATTGGAGTTCCATGTTGATGTGGACGGTCTTGCCATCTTCGCTGACAAAGATCGCCTTCCACGCGCCGTTTTGCGGTTTTGTCACTTCGGCCTCCTATGAGCCTCGACTGTAACCGAAGCACGATCGGCAGTCAAGCCGGACTAACAGCCAACAAAAGCACATCGCTTTTTCGAGAAATCGATGAATTCTGCGAATAAAATGGAACAGAAACTCCGAATTGCGCACCTGACCTGTGTAGCGCGCGTGCACATTCACGCATGTTATTATCCAACTGGCCGGGGACGGCGTTGTGGCTTGCGAATGGCTCGATTTGGCGCACGATCAGTCATCATGCTTTGCATGTTGGTCCCGGCGCAAGGGATCGCCTGCGCCCAGACTGCGCCTCCCACGCCCGATCGTCCCTGGAAGGTGCCCTCCGGTCAGCAACAGTTGAAGGCGCCGCCGCGGCCTGTCTCATTTACCCCTGATCCATCGAAGACGTACGGGCTTTCAGACCTCATTAACCTCGCAGAGCAGAACAATCCCGAGACACGCGTGGCTTGGGAGAATGCGAGGGCGCGCGCTGCCGATCTAGGCATCGCTAAAGCTGCGCTGTATCCGACGCTGGCGGCCGCGGCCCTGGCCGAGAGTGCGCGCGACAACATTTTTGTCGCGCCGCTTTTCTACCGGCAGACCACATCTACCTTCTCTCCCACTTTCCTTGTGGATTACGTCATTTTTGACTTCGGCAGGCGATCGGACGAGGTGTCTGCCAGCAAAAGCAATCTGCTGGCTGCGAATTTTCAGTTCAATGACACTCACCGAAGGATAATCTTCCAGGTGATGGAGGCGTATTACCGGTTGCTGGACACCCAGGGTCTGCAAGACGCCGCCGAAGCGAACCTGAAGAATGCGGATACAGTGCAGCAGGCGGCCGAGGCACGGCTTCAGCAGGGGTTAGCGACGTTGCCGGATGTGCTCGAGGCACGCAGCCAGGCTGCACAAGCGGATTACGATCTGCAGGCTGCTATCGGGGCCACTGAGATTGCGCACGGCGATCTCGCAACAGCTCTCGGTATCTCCCCGGCTCTCCTGTTTCAGGTGGAAAGCATTCACAATGTCACGATTCCAGAAAATATCGCGGACACAGTGGAGACTTCCATCGACAAAGCGCTCGCCCAGCGGCCTGATCTCATGGAACGAGTGGCCGAACTCCGCGCCGCGGGGTCCGAAGTGAAAGCGGCGCGGACGGCGTATCGTCCCACCTTGAGCATCGACGCTGATGCCGGTTTGGAGCGCACCTATGCGGATCAAGATCTAGCGCCCGGCTTCTACTCCCAAACGCAAGAGTCATGGAGTGCGAGGCTCAGCCTGACCTGGACTCTGTTTGATGGTTTTGCGCGCGAAAACCGCGTGGCCAGGGCCCAGGCCGATCGGAAGCAGGCTGCCGCCCAGGTGGACGCAATTCGCGATCAAGTGGAAAACGAAGTGTGGTCAGCTTATTCGACAGCGCGGACTGCGTTGCGCCAGCAGAAAGCAGCGGCTGCATTGCTGGTGGCGGCAACCGAATCTTACAACGCGGCTTTGCAGTCGTACCTGTATGGAGTGCGCAGCCAGATCGATGTGGTTTCAGCGCAGCGCACTCTGGCCGATGCGCGAACTGCGGACGTGAGTGCGCGCACGCGCCTGTTGACTGGCGTGGCGGCATTGGCCTTCCAAACTGGCGACCTGCTCCATGCGAAAGGGCCATGACATGACCAGAGCAAGAACGCCCATCGGCGAAAGCCTGCTTCGAAACGCCGCAATCGGAGCCTGTTCCGCGACCGTATTTTTGTCCGCCGGATGCTCTCGGGCCCCGTCATTCAATATCCTCGGATCGTTTTTCCCGGCCTGGATCCTCTGCGGGCTGATCGGCATACTTCTTGCCGCCGTTGTGCGGTTTTTCTTTGTGCGTGTGAATTTTGAGCGGCGGCTTTCGCCGCTTATCCTCGTATACCCCTGCTTGGCCGCGCTTTTTACGTTCACGCTCTGGCTGCTGTTCTTCAGCTGATGATCCAATGCCTGAAAAAGACACTACTCCACGGCCTTCCCTTCTCGGCAGAATTGTGAGCATCGCCATCATAGCCGCTGCGGTGATCTCCGGTTTGATGGTGATAAAACAGACGAGCGAATATCCTCGCACGGATGACGCTGAGATATTCGCCAACTTTATCGGCATCGCCCCGCAGGTAGACGGGCCCATCACGCAGCTTGCAGTCCAGGACAACGCCTTTGTCAAACAGGGTGGACTGCTGTTCGAGATAGATCCGCGGCCTTATGACTATGCGCTACACAAGGCGCGCTCTGACCTTAGTACGCTGGAGGGCCAGATCGTCGACCAGCGCCGCACGATCGCTTCACAGGTGAGCGCGGTAGGCGCTGCTCACGCAAATACCACTAGCGCCGCTGCGAATGTCGACCGCGCCTTCGCGGCCGTTAACGAAGCGAAGGCCAATGTCGCGAATGCGAAGGCCGCCCTCGATAGCGCCGAGGCCGAGCTGCTGTATCAGAGCAACAACTTTCACCGCATTGAGCCCCTGCTGGCGAAGCAATTCGTCACCGTGGATCAGGTGGATCAGGTCCGAACCGCAGTAACGGCGCGGGAGCAAGCCGTGCAGCAGGCCCGCTCTCAGCTGCTTCTCGCCGAGGCGCAAGTGCAATCGGCGAATGCCCAATACGAGCAGGCGAAAGCCGTGACTGAGCAAAGCCAGGCGCAACTAAGCCAATCGAGACACAGCGTGCTCACCCTCGATCCGCTGACCGCCCAACGCGAGGGCCGCGCCGCCGCCATTAATACCGCCGAGTACAACTTGAACAATTGCAAGGTCTATGCGCCCTTCGACGCCCGCGTGACCAACCTCACCATATCGCAAGGCGCATACGCGCACACCGGCCAGCAGGTGTTCACTTTGATCGATACGCGCATCTGGTGGGCGGTCGCGAATTTTCGCGAGACCCAGCTCAAACACATCGTGCCCGGAATGCGAGCTTATGTGTACGCGCTCTCGCGGCCGAATGTCAGGTACCAGGGCGTGGTGGACAGTGTCGGCTTTGGGGTGCAGCCTGACACGACCCTGGTTGGTTCGTTTTCACCGGGCCTGCCGGACGTTCAACGGTCTCTAAACTGGGTGCATCTGGCAACCCGCTATCCTGTCCGCGTGCGCATCAATGCCCCCGAGTCCGAGCCCTTCCGCCTCAGCGAGTCCGCCGACGTCGTCATCCAAGGAGATGTCTCCGGAAGACAGAGATAGGCATGGCATCCCGGGCCGAGGCGTCTCCCGCAGCCGCGCCCTCGGGCGCCCTTAACCAAGCTGTCAGTTGGTTGTGGAACTTCCTGAAGACGGAGCTCTCGCCGTATCCGGGACGAGCCTGGGTGGTGGGACGCATAACCATCGCAGCCACCATCGTGATGCTGGTGGTCATGACCTTCCGCATTCCGAGCGGATTTCTTGCGGCGATTTTCACGCTCTTTCTCAGCCGCGAAAATCCCACGGCAACCCTCCGCTCCGGTTTTCGGGCAATGGTTGCATTCGCGGTCGCCGCGGCCTATACCTTCCTTGGAATCATGCTGTTGGTGGACGATCCACTCACCCATTTTCTGTGGATCATCGGAACGCTTTTTGTTGCTTTTTTTCTAATTAGCATCATTCCTGACTACGGCACGGCCGTAGCGTTTGGTTTCATGATCGCCGGCGCGATTCCACTGTGGGATGAAACCGCACTCAACGTCAATACGCGGGTGGCGAACACCCTATGGCTGGCGTTTTGTACCGTTCTCGGCGCGGGGGTGGCCATTGTCGTCGAGTATGTTTTCCGCCGATTCCATCCCACGACCGATCTGACCCAGGGCATCGAAAGCCGCCTGCAAGCGGTCGAGAATGTCTTGAGGCACATCGCTGACGACCTCCCTCTCGACGGCGCACTGGAAAAAAATATTTCGCTTTATTCGAACGTCGGAACTTCCAGGCTGCGAAGACTCCTGATCCGCTCCGGATACAGTTCTCACTTCATTGTGCAGATGAACGCCGCCATCGCGCTGCTTGGCCGCTTGGTCGATCTTGCCGCAAGCCTGCGGATCTTTCTCGCTGACCAGCCGACCGCCCTGAGCGCAAGCGACCGCGAGCGATGCTTGCGGCTCGCGGACGAGATTTCGGAGCTGCGCCAGAACTTAAACCAGCGGCGCTTGCCGCGTGTGATCGATGTTGCTTCTCGGGGGAAGCCGGCGAATTTGCCTTTCCTGCCGGCCATGGAAGCGACCGTCGCGCTCATACCGCAGGCGTTTGCCGGCTCGCAGTCGATGGAGGAATTGGTCCCGGCGCCGATGGATGTGGAAAGCCGTCAACCCTTGCTCGTTCCCGACGCCTTCTCCAATCCCGCCCACCTCCAATTCGCGCTACGAGGTATGCTGGCGGCGGCCTCGTGCTACGTTGTCTACACTTCGATCGCCTGGACCGGCCTGAGTACGTCGATACCAACCTGCATCATTACCGCGCTATCGACGATTGGCTCGTCGCGCCAAAAACAATTTCTCCGGCTTGCGGGAGCGATCATCGGTGGCCTTATCTTCGGCATAGGAGCCCAGGTGTTCGTGCTTCCTTACCTTGATTCGATTGCCGGGTTCACGCTTTTGTTCGCGGTGGTCACCGCGATTTCGGCCTGGATCGCCACCGCGAGTCCGCGGCTCTCCTATCTGGGCGTGCAACTTGCCCTGGCCTTTTATCTCATCAATCTGCAGGAATTCGCGATTCAGACTTCTCTCGGCATCGCCCGGGATCGCGTCTTCGGAATTCTGCTGGGCCTGCTGTGCATGTGGATCGTCTTCGACCGGTTGTGGGTTAGAAATGCGCTTGATGAGATGGAGGCCGCCTTCTCGCGCAATCTGGAAATGCTTGCCGAGCTTGCTGAACAGCTATTGAAAGGGGATCGCAAGGAAGCAATCACGCGCATCCGCCAGTTGCGGGACCAAATCAATGCCGGCTTTCTGGTAGTGAACGCCCAAGCCGACGCAGTTCTTTTCGAGTTTGGGGCTTCGCGTCAACGAAAGCTGAGAATCCGCGAGGATCTCAGGCGGTGGCAACCCCCCCTTCGGACGTTGCTGCTCGTGCTGATCACGTCTGCGCAATACCGCGCTCAAAAGCCGCTTCAGGAATTGCCGGATTCAATCGCCCGAGCGCTCGTTGCATTCGAAAAGCAAATTGCGCTCTCGCTGCGGATCATCGCGAACGAGGTTTGCGGGCAGATTGCCGAGAGCGTACCAGAGATACAAAGCTCTGCCGCGGCATTGCACCGGGAGATCCGCAAATACTACGAAGAACGTGGCCTTCCTGTTCCTACTGAGGCCTCCGATGTGATCAGTCTCAACGAAACTGTCGTATCTATCCTTTCGCCGCTAAGTGAGGACATTCACTCCACATTTGCAAGACATCGGTAAGTCCCGTCGAGACTCAGTTCTGTCCATCAGAAGACCCCGAAAAAAGCGAACAGGTCGAGGATCAGGTGGGTCGGATTGGATGAAAACACGTCTATGGAGCCGTTGGTTGCCGGGACAATCGCCATGTTGTTAGTCACAGCTCCATCGAGAGCGTTGAGCGTCGAGACGACGGGTTGAGCGCCTCCATTGGGCCAAAGCGTGAGGTATCCGAGCGGAGCCGCTGGCACGGCGGTGGCGTTGAACACAAATGCCTGTGCGATGGAAGGAGTGGCACATCCGCTTCCGGCGGCGCTTACCGTCCGCTCGCCGCTGAATGCCTGAGCGCCTGCGGGTTGCCGGCTGTCAAGCACCCGGCAGGGCGTGAAAGCGTAGAGTGAGAGACCGCCGGTTGCGGGCGGAGCGAAGTATCCGTTGACGTCGATGACCAAATCGGTTTTTTGCGTGGCGAAGACGTTAATGTCGCCGTTCGTGCCCGCCGGAACAATGGCCGCGTTGGCGATTACTTGCCCCACCAGATCGTTCAGCGTTGAAACCACTGGCTGGGCCTGCCCCGCCGGCCATACCGTCAAGTAAGCCAGGGTGCCAGGGGGCACCACAGTGAAGTTCAGCGAGTATGCCTGCGCCGACGCCGGAATGCCGCAAGCGCTTTGGTTGATTGGAAAGTCGCGTGTTCCAAGCGCAGTAAGCGACGGTGATCCGAAAGCTCCATTTGACTTCCGGGTATCCGTGATCCGGCAAGGAGTTATCGGATAGAACGCCAGCGCGGAGGTAGTACTACCGGCTGGGACAAAATATCCATTGATATCCACAATCAAATCGGTGGGGTTGCTGGCGAAGACGCTGACCGCGCCGTTAGCTCCGGCCGGCACAATAGCGGCATTGGCCTTGACACGAGCGTCCAGTGAATTGAGTGTCGAGACGACCGGCTGCGCTGCCCCGGATGGCCAGACGGTCAAGTAACCCAAAGCGGTCTGCGGAACCACCGCCACATTTAACGAGTAAGCCAAGGCACTCGCGGGGATGCCGCAGGCGCTGTCCGGGATGATGAAACTGCGCGATGTTTGACCGGCAATGGCCGGTCCGCCGAACGGTCCCGCCGGCTTGCGCGTGTCCAGCACCCGGCACGGCGTGACAGGCACGAACTCCAGAGCCGGGGCTGGGGGTTGAGTGATGGTGTATTGCGGACCGTTCAGAACGATGTGGGCGGTGCGCGATGCGCCAGTGTAGTTGCCCAGGAACGAGTACGCGATGGCTGCCGAAGATCCGGGATAACTAACATTGGTAATTCTCAGCCATGACTGGTCTGAAGTTGCATCATAAGGGCACGCCGCTAGGTTGGCTGTCAAGTTGACTGATGCCGTGCCGGCCAACGCCGAAACCGCTGCGCCCGTGGAATTGTCAGAAGGTGAATAAGTGCAAACACCGTATTGAGTAATTACGACTTGCTGCGACGCAGCCTGGACGGCAAGGGACGTGCTGAAGACACTGTAATTTGAGGGGATGGTAAGGTTGACGGTGGCGCTTCCCACACCACTGGATGGGCTGGCCGAAACGGAGATGGATTGGGGCACGATGGTCCAAGGGCATCCTGCCTGAGTTGTGAGGGTAAGCGCGAGAAGCCCTCCCGCGGAATTGGTGGAAGGATTCTGGTTGGAGATGGCGTACGTGCAGCTTGCGGCTGGCTCCGTGATCGTGAAGGTTTGACCGTTCACGTTGATCGTGCCGGCGCGCGTGGGGCCCGTATTGTTCGCCTGCACGCTCGCGACGATTGTTCCGGAACCGGTGCCCGAACTTCCGGTTCCGAGCGAAATCCAGGTGCTATCAGACGTTGCGGTCCAATTGCAGCCACTGGGCCCCGTCACGGCGAAATAGACCGGACCGGTGCTGTAGACATACTGCGACGTCGGGTTGAGTGCATAAGTACACGCGGGAGTGGCGTCCGAAATTCGCGCTAGAAAGGCAGACTGGGAATCCAGCCCCCGCTGGATCTGCCGCATTTGGCGAGATTGGCAGATTGCGGGATCCCGTACCGGCAACCCAAAGGTCATCGGACTGCGGTATCGCTGCGAGCGCGTTCAAACCGAAGCTTGGACTGGAGTCGCCGTAATACGTGGACCATGTAATGCCTGGCACGGTACTGCCTGTCCCGCTCTTATTCAGTTTCGTGATGAAGCCTGCCGATGCCCCGTCGACGGGGAAAGATGGCTGCAGCGCGGATGTTATCGGGAAGTCTGTTGACGCGGTATTGCCGGCGACGACAAGTTCGTCCGACTTTTGTGTGAGGGTAATTCCCGAGATGTAGTCGTAGTTGCTGCCACCCAGGTAGGTCACAAAGCCGAATGAACTTCCATCTGCGCTCAAGCTTGCTACGAAAGCGTTATAGCTGCCTTTCAGGGTGCTCTGCAGAACGCCGGCAGTGACCGGCAGATCCGCCGAACTTGCCTGCCCGCCGATGTAGAGAATCCCGGAATTGCTGTCCCGGACGATCGCCTGCGCCGAATCGGATCCGGTTCCTCCCAAGAACGTCGCCCAGTTCAAGACGGTCGCGTCCGAACTCATGTTCGTACTCAGCTTGACTACGAAAGCGTTATAGGATCCTTTGTTAGCCCGGTACCTGCCGGGCGGGTTGTTGGGAAACGAAGCCGCCGATGCGTAGCCGCAAACGTAGGCATCGCCCTGCTGATCGACTGTGATCGCCTGTCCATAGGTTCGCGGCCCTAAGAGCGTAGAGAAGAGCTCAGAACCCGCAGGAGAAAGCTTCACCACAAATGCCGCTCCGGAAGACGAGTCCCCACTGTAGTAAGCGCCCGCAGTGGTGGGAAAGGCTTCGCTGTAAGTGGAGCCGGTAACGAAGGCATCGCCGGACGAGTCGACGGCTATACCCGTGCCGTTATCCGGCCCGGAACCGCCCAGATATGTCGAATAGACAAATGCGTTTCCGCTCGCGTTGATCTTCAAGGCGTAGGCGTCTCCGTTACCGCCGGCCGCGGGTTGCACGGCGGCGTTCGTCACTGGAAAGTCTGTCGAGGATACCGATCCGGTTGCTACTACCTCGCCGCTCGCATCGACCGCGATGCTCTGCACCGAATCATCGCCTGAGCCGCCGATGTAAGTAGAGTAGAGGACCGTACCTCCCGTAGGATCGAACTTTGTCAGGAAGCCGCTCCGGGTTCCGAGGGGAGCCGGTTGGATGGAATTGACTACCTCCTGAAACTGCGCCGACGTGGATCCGCCCATGTACAAATTTCCGGCGGAATCGACCGCGATGGAAGCAGGAGTCAGATCGGTGCCGTAATAACTGGCGTAAACCAGGCTGGGGTCGATCACCAGCGCGCGGGACTTGTCATACCCAGCCAGTTGAAACGCCAGCTCATTCGAATCGCGAAGCACGTACCGCCCGGAAATCTGCTTTCGCGAACCGTCAATCTCCTGGTAGACCTTGGGAGCGCGCAACGCCAGCGAGCCGCCTTTCAAGTCGATTCGCACGTCGCCCTGAGGCTCCAGGGCGAGCTTTAGCGCGCCGTCGAATCTGACGCTGAGGCGGTTGGGATCGGCTCCCGCGTGAAGCACGAAGTCGAATTCCAGTTGCTCCCCGTTTCCATACCAGACGACATCCGTTCGGTCGTAAACGTTTTGATACTGTATGCGGCCATACGTAGGAACGTCGCGGACCCAGCGGCTGGGATCGGAGCCGATGAAATAATTCACCTTGCCCGGCAGCGGCTCACGCGGAGCGGAAACCGGGTTTAAATTCGAACCGAGGAAGCTCATGCGCAACGTGCTGGCGCCGCGGCGGGAAGCCAGCCGGACAGTTACCTGAGAGCCATCGAGAGTTGCGCTATAACGCGGCCCTACGGCCACCCATTCGCCGCTCTTAACGGCACTCTGCTGAAAGGACAGAGGCACGTGCCGAAGTGCCTGAAGAGCAGTCGCGTGATCGGCAGGGTTCGCCCCGATCAGAAAACCGGCCATACTGAGTCCCAGCAAGCACTTACGGAGCGATTTCATCTTCCCTAGAAGAATCAGTGGGCGCTTGGAACGGGATATTTCAGATTTTGCCAAACGAACTTCGTATGGGTTCGTTTTTGAAGATCTTCCTCGGTTCTGCTATTCTTAATGGAGATTCCCGCCGCAAGTCGTCCTATCTAGCGTTACCCGCTGGTCTGAATCTCTCCAGTTTCGATTTTTTGAAGCTCTTGGTTCGTTTTCACTAAGGACGCCCTGCCGGTTTTCGGCATAGGTCACGGCCTTTAGAAAGAATAATCATGAACCATTTCTCTGAACTATCTCTGTCTCGAACGCTCCACAAGAATCTGGAGCGCAACTTATTTACCCGGCCCACGCCTGTTCAGGCGCAGGCAATTCCGCACGCTCTTTCGGGAGCTGACGTAGTGGCAACCGCGCAAACCGGTACCGGGAAAACACTGGCTTTTCTGCTGCCCATTTTGGAAAAGCTCGTCAAAGGGCCGTGCTCCAAGAACGTTAGGGCGTTAGTGCTGAGCCCGACGCGCGAACTGGCAATTCAGATCGCGGATACGTTTCAAAAGCTGGCTTCCGGAACAAATTTCCGGTCGGCGATTGTCGTGGGAGGCCTTAGCGAAAGCACGCAATTGAATGCGCTGAGAAAGGGTGTCGATATTGTAATTGCCACGCCAGGGCGCCTCGAGGATTTTCTGGATCGCCGCCTTATCAATCTGAGTGCAGTGGAAACGCTTGTCCTGGACGAAGCGGACCGGATGCTGGACATGGGGTTTCTGCCGGCGATCGAACGAATCCTCGGAACGCTGCCAACCAAGCGCCAGAGCCTGTTCTTTTCCGCAACGATGGAGAAGGCGGTGGAGCGCTTGATCGCACGCCACTCGAGTAGGCCAATTCGTATCGCGACCGGCGCGTTAGAACGGAAAGCGCCAGAGCAGATCGATCTGCACGTGTACGAAGTAGAGCAAGAAAGAAAATTCGCCTTATTGCAACATTTGCTGCAGCAGGAAACGGGCCTGTTCCTGGTGTTCGCACGCACGAAACACGGTGCGGACCGCCTGGCGAAGCGGCTGGCCGCGGTTGGCACCAAAGCCGTTGCCATGCACGGAGACCGTACGCAAAATCAGAGGAACCAGGCTTTGGCGGGTTTCCGCGACGGACGCTACCGGGTGCTGGTGGCGACGGATGTGGCGGCGCGCGGGATTCACGTCGACAGCGTGGCGCACGTAGTCAATTTCGATCTGCCGCAAGCGCCGCAGGACTTCATTCATCGCGTCGGCCGCACCGGCCGCGCCGGGCAGCGAGGCGCGGCATCCACTTTCGGTATAAAAGCCGAGCGCGGCGAAATTCGGCGCATCGAGCATGAATGCAAGTTACGCCTCGAGAAACGCGAAGTCTCCGCGAAAATCCTGGACGAGATGCCGGAACCGGCGCGCGGTGTGACCATTCTGTCGAACCGCTCTGTGAAGATTGAAGCGCCGCATGCCAACCAGCGCCATCATGACGCGCGGAAGGGCAAGCCAAAGTCTTTTGGCAGTGGCTTCTCGCGAGAGCTGATTCGAAAAAGATCAGTCCGCTAGGACGAGGATGGCTCGGCGAACAGGCCGAGATAGACCAAGCCTGCTATTGCCGCGCCGACAATCGGCGCAACCCAGAAGAGCCAGAGCTGTGCCAGCGCCCATCCGCCCACAAAAAGCGCAGGAGCCGTGCTGCGCGCGGGATTGACGGAGGTGTTAGTGACAGGAATGCTGATCAGATGTATCAGCGTCAAGCTTAAGCCAATGGCTATGGGCGCGAATCCTTGCGGCGCCCGGCGATCTGTCGATCCGAGAATGACGATCAGGAAAAAGAACGTCAGGACTATCTCGGCAACAAGGCATGCCAAAAGGGAGTAACCTCCCGGAGAGTGCGCGCCATACCCATTGGAAGCAAACCCTCCGGATAGATCAAAACCGGCCTTGCCGCTCGCGATCACGTACAGAATAGCGGAGGCCAGAATGCCTCCGCAAACTTGCGCAATGACGTAAATGGGCAGTTCGGACCAGGAGAAGCGCTTCGCCACGGCCAGGCCTACCGACACCGCAGGATTTATGTGGCAGCCCGAGATGTGTCCGATGGTATAGGCCATTGTCAGAAGGGTCAAGCCGAACGCGAACGCTACTCCTACAAAGCCGATGCCAAGTCCAGGAAAAGCGGCGGCAAGCACTGCGGAGCCGCAGCCTCCGAAAACCAGCCAAAACGTTCCGAGAAACTCGGCGAATGCCTTCTTCGAGAGGGGCATATGGTAGAGCCTTTCTGCGCAGTATTCAAATCCGCCTGCCGATTATACCCAAAACTTTATTGGGCGGCGTTTTTTCCTTCAGGCCGTATAATTTCGAACATGACAGACGGCATAACTCGCCGCCAATTGGGAAAGGCAGTAACCGCCGCAGCCGCGCTTCCCCTGGGCGTTGCAACATCCGACTACAGCGGGGCACTTGGCAACGCCGCCAGCAAGGTAACGATGAGTAATTTCGATCCGGTGCATTGGACACTGGAGCAATATGGATCCGCGCCTTTGCAACTAACCTTCGGCGCGACGACCAAATCCGATGCCGAAGCCTGGCAGCGGCAGTTGCGGGGGAAACTGACCGAGTTACTAGGGGGATTTCCGGCGAGAACAAACCTCGACCCGCAAACCCTGGAAATTCGGGAATACAAGGGGTACCGGCGAGAGAAATTTGTCTTTGAGAGCCGGCCGGGCGTCGGCGCGCTTGCGTATCTGTTGACGCCGACGGCGGCCAACAAACCTTATTCACCCGTTGTCTGCGTTCCCGGACACGGCCGGGGCGTGGACGACATTGTCGGAATCGATGAGCATGGAAACGATCGCACCGACAAGCCGGGGTACCAGCACGATTTCGCGATCCAGGTAGTAGAGCATGGTTTGGCGGCAGTGGCCATTGAGCCGATGGCCTTTGGGTGCCGACGCGATGCCATTACCCAAAGAAAAGGCCTGGCCGAAACTGCCTGTCAGCCCGCAGCCGGATCGGCGTTGCTGTTGGGTCAGACGATGGTAGGTTGGCGCGTTTGGGACGTTATGCGTACCATTGATTGGATTCAAACCCGCCCGGAACTCAATGCCGAACGGGTCGGCTGCATGGGGATTTCGGGCGGGGGGACTTGCACGCAGTTTGCGGCGGCGCTCGACCTCCGAATCAAGGCCGCATTCATCAGCGGATATCTGAATACTTTTCGCGACAGCATCATGAGCGTGTCGCACTGTATCGACAATTATGTTCCCGGAATTCTGAATTGGGCTGAGAATTACGACGTTGCGAGCCTGATTGCGCCCCGATTCCTGTTTTCAGAGGGCGGCGATCAGGATCCGATCTTCCCGGTGCAGGCAACCCGCCAGAGCTTTGCCAAAGTGAAGGGGGTTTACGAGATTTTCGGCGTACCGGACCACGCCCAGCAGGAGATTTTCGCAGGCGAACACTCGTTTCATGGAGTGCAGGGGCTGCCGTTCCTGGCGCGTTCTCTAGCCTGACGCGCTTTCAAGAAAACTTTCAACGGAGACGGCTGTGATAGGCAGGAAGCAGTCTGCGCAACGGGCTGGCGCGCTTTACGTTTACCTGGCGGCGATGGTGGCGGCAACCGCCGGTCTGCTGTTCGGCTTCGACATCGCGGTCATCAACGGCGCGCTCGTTTTCCTGCAGGCTCAATTCCACCTGACCAATGTGCAGACGGAAGCGGCCACCAGCGGTCTTCTTTTCGGGTGCATTTTTGGATCCAGCGCGGGCGGCTGGCTGAGTGACCGGCTAGGGAGACGCCGGGTTCTCATGCTGTCCGGGCTGGGTTTCGCGTTTTCGGCGGTGGGCGCGGCCATTCCACAGAATCTGAATCAGTTTCTGCTGGCACGTTTTGTAGGCGGCCTAGCCATTGGGGCGGGGTCCGTGCTGGCGCCTCTCTACATCGCGGAAGTTGCCCCGGCGCGAAACCGTGGCCGCCTTGTCTCTTTGAATCAGATGGCCATTGTATCGGGCATTCTGATCGCGTACCTCGTGAACTGGAGACTGTCATTTCTGGGGGAGACAAGTTGGCGTTGGATGTTTGCAGTCGCCGCTGTGCCCTCCGTCGCGTTGGTCATCGCGGTATTCTTTGTGCCAGAGAGCCCCAGATGGCTGGTCGAAATGGGCCGAAGCGATGAGGCTTATGGCGTGCTTTCGCGCATTAACGGGAGCGCCGCCGCTTCTCAGGAACTCAGCGAGATTCAACAGACAGTGGCACAGGAGGGCGGCAACCTCGGGGAGTTATTCCGTCCCGCCTTCCGGCGCCCCCTTTTCATTGCCGTCTCACTGGCTATTCTTCAGCAGATAACCGGAATTAACACCGTCTTGTTCTATGGGGCGCTTATATTCAAACAGCAGGTGGGACACCAGACCGCGAGCGGGGCGATCTTCGCCAACGTCATTGTCGGGCTGGTGAATGCGGCCTCCACTGTGGCAGCTTTGTGGGTGATCGACCGGGCAGGCCGGCGCCCGCTACTGATGATTTCCACAGCCGCCATGGCGGTCTCGCAAGCGGGCTTAGGTTTGGCGTTCCTGGCGCCGCATGTTTCGGCAGCCCTGGTGCTCACGATGATGCTTTTCTGCGTGGCCGCTTTTGCAATCGGCTTGGGGCCCGGCTTCTGGGTACTGCTCGCGGAAGTCTTTCCCACCCGCATTCGCGGCCGCGCCATGTCTGTTGCGACAGTGGCTCTGTGGTGCGCCTGTACACTCCTGACAATGACGTTCCTGACGCTCACTGCGGCGATCTCTCCAACCGGCGCCTTTCTGGTCTATGCGGGTTTTTGCGTTATCACATTCGCCCTGGTTTGGTTCCTGGTGCCGGAGACAAAAGGCCGCAGCCTGGAGGAGATCGAACGCCTATGGCTACGCCGCGGCGAGAAATAAATTAACACCGGATATGATTATTGAGCACCGGGTACATCATCCAGTTATTGCGAGGAGGCAAGTTTCCATGCCACAGGGTTATAGAAGACAGTTACTGATTAGTTCAGTCCTTGGCTTGGCTTTCCTGTCGGCCAACGTCCTGCCGGGCGGACAAGCACCGGAGGGACAAGCCCCTAATTCGTTCTCACAGCAGGATCTGCAGCGCGTGGCGGGGCAAGTTCATAAGGAGCTGCTCAAGCTGCCTCAATATGCCGTTTTCGACTGGCTCACTTTCGGCATTCAAGGCCGAACCGTGATCCTGGACGGCTATGCTTCCCGGCCCATCCTCAAATCGAGCGCGGAAAACGTGGTGAAAAGGATTGAGGGAGTGGAGAAGGTGCAGAACAACATCGAGGTTCTTCCTTTGTCTCCGAACGACGACCGGATTCGCACTGCGTTGTATGCAGCGATTTATCGCAGTGGACCGTTGAGCCGCTATACCGCCAACCGCGGGGGACCTCGAAACCTCTCCATGAGCCGGACGTCCATGGGCATCACGAACAATCCGCCGATCGGCTGGCACGCGATCCATATCATTGTCAAGAACGGAAATGTCATTCTGAAAGGCGTGGTCGACACGACAGGGGACCTGAGCATCGCTGAAATGCGCGCCAACACTACGCCGGGCGTATTCAGCGTCACGAACGATTTGATCGTCCCAACAGACGAAAAATAAGACGTGCTTAAAACTGGAATCCTGAACCCCGCGATCAATTCACTGATCAGCCGAGTGAGACACACGAACACTCTCGTGATCGCCGATCGAGGTTTTCCCTTTTGGCCCCAGTTGGAGACTATTGACATCACGCTTGTGGACGGCATTCCCCGGGTCCTCGACGTTCTGCAAGCTCTGCGCCCAAATTTTGTGATCGGGCGAGCATTCATGGCGGAGGAGTTCAGATCAGTGAATTCCCCGGAAATACGCTTGCAATTTGAGCAAGTCCTAGGCAGCCTCAAGATTTCGTTCGAGCCGCACGGAGTATTCAAAACGAGGATTTCCCAGGCAATAGGTATAATTCGAACGGCCGATACCGTGCCGTACTCGAACATTATTCTCGAGTCTGCTTAATAGGATGTTGAACAGCGGTTTCAACGCGCCATCGGCCGGGGCATCGATTGCCGCCGAGCACAAGATATTTTCGCGCGAGAATATCGTCCCGTATATTTTGGTGACGGCGCTCTTCTTTCTTTGGGGTATTCCGAACAACCTCAACGACGTGCTCATCCGGCAGTTCATGAAATCGTTCGAGATCACCCGATTTCAGGCCGGCCTGGTTCAGTCCGCTTTTTATTTGGGATACTTTGCCTTTTCCATGCCGGCAGCACTGATCATGCGACGGTTCGGGTACAAAGCCGGCCTCTTAGCGGGTCTGGCTCTATACGGAAGCGGCACCATGCTGTTTTGGCCCGCCGCCAACATTCAAAGCTACGGGTTCTTTCTTTTTGCCCTGTTTGTGATTGCCAGCGGTTTAGCCTTCCTCGAAACCGGTTCGAGCCCATTTATCGCCCAACTGGGCGATCCGGAGAGCACGGAGCGAAGGCTGACGTTCTCACAGGCGTTCAATCCGCTTGGCTCGATCGTGGGGGTTCTGGTGGGCACGACTTTTATCTTCTCGGGAGTCGAGCTGACGCCCAGGCAGATCCAGGCGCTCAAAGCTACGGGGCAATACGCGACGATTCTCAAGAGCGAAACGATGCGCGTGCTGACGCCCTATCTGGTATTGGGAGCTATCGTTTTCCTTTGGGCAATTCTAATTGCGAAGACACCCTTTCCGAAACTCGGAGAGGAAAACGAATCTTCGCGCGCCGCCGATCACGGTCACTTCCGGGATCTTCTAAGGTACCCGCACTTTATTCAGGCAGTAATGGCGCAGTTTTTCTATGTTGGCGCTCAAGTAGGAACGTGGAGTTACTTTATTCAGTACGTTCAGGATTATGCGCACCAATCGGAAAAAGTGGCGGGGTATTTCCTGACGGGAACGCTGGTGGCTTTTGCAGCGGGCCGGTTCGCCGCTACCTACCTGATGCGGTTCGTGCAGCCAAATAAGCTGATGGGCGCCTATAGTATCGCGAACATGATATTAGTCGGAGTCGGAATTTTATTTCCGGGATGGTTGGGAATCTGGGCAATTTTTATTACCAGTTTTTTCATGTCGCTCATGTTCCCCACTATATTCGGGTTAGGTCTAAGAGGCTTAGGGCCTAATACCAAGTTAGGCGGCTCCCTGCTCGTCATGGCCATCATTGGAGGCGCGGTATTTACGCCGGTTATGGGGCTGGTTTATCAAGCTACTTTCAGCATGGCAAAAGCAATGCTTGTACCACTGGCATGTTATCTTTTTATAGCGTATTTCGCTTATATTGGATCAAAGGTGCAAGGCCCCGCCGCACCAGCCTTCTAAGGCTCGCCGAACTCCCGACCTAATTCATTCATCTTTTTGGCGTACGAAGGCGAGTTACGCGCCGCTGCCGCACCCTGCAGTCTGTCTCCGACGTTACCATTGAGCGTGGCCCGGCGCGGGCTCCATCTGTTTCGTGCCGGCAGATATTGTGCCCGTGATCCGCCGGCACGCTTCCTCCTAGTACCAAGTTTCAGGAATTCGAGTAGTCAAAGGGCGCTAACGCTTCCGGCTCAGTTTCAGCATCTTAGGTTGTGGGAAATAGAACGCGAATTTCCGCAAGTAGGTACTAGCTTCTTCTCTAGACCGATTCCAATTTGGCCGCGAGCCCGTTTGTCATTCCAATTTCCGTGAATTTGCTGGATTTTTTCGGGCGGGCGGGTCCGAATCGGAAACGCATCTCTCTCCGCGCACGTAGAGAGATAATGAGTTACCCTCGCTCATGTCTCGTATTCTTCTGCCCTTGGCCCTGATCTTTGGAGCCTGCGTCTTCGCGAAAGACGATCCGGTCGTCTTTAAGAGCGATGTAGCACTTACGCGAGTCGACGCGCAGGTGCTGGACGCCAACGGCCGCGCGGTAACCGGCCTGCAAGTGGGTGATTTTGTACTGCGAGTGAATGGGCACATCGTACCCATCCGCAATTTTGCCAGCGAGAACATGCCAGTTGACGTGCTCCTTTTGCTGGACGTCAGCGGTAGCATGGAACCGCATGTCCAGCGCATAGCTTCAGCAGCGCAGCAGGCATTGAATGTGCTCGCCGAACAGGATCGCGTGGCGGTTATGGTCTTCGACACCTACACGCGGGTTCGGCTTCCATTTCGAAACAGCCACGATGAAGTCACAGGCGCGTTAAACCACCTGCTGCGGTCAGAGAGTTTCAATGGGGGCACGCGGATCACACACGCGATGCTGGATGCGGCGAACTACGTGCAGCGGGAAGCGCGTCCGGAAGCGCGCCGCGCCATCGTCATTTTGACGGATGACGAAACGCAGGATGAGGAAAATGAACCGCGGGTGGAAAGCGCACTGGCGCGCGCAAACGCGTTGCTCAGTTTTCTGCAGGCTCCCTATGAGCCTCCCGGCATGGCGGGCGGCTCGCCAGGTCACGGAACCTGGGGCAGCGGCGGAACCTGGGGCGGCGGCGGTTGGCCGGGCGGCGGAGGCGTAGGCTTTCCCGGAGGCGGTCCCATTGGTATAGGCCGCCACGGCGGCTATGGCGGCGGCGATCCTTCCCATACGGCCGGGACCGCCACCATCGCGAGCGATTCCGGAGGAGACACGATGCGGGTGGACGACGCCTCGGCGCTCGAAGATACGCTTGCCAGGCTGCGGCAGCGCTATACGCTTAACTTCTACCTGCCCGAAGGACTGAATCCGGCCGATCAGCAGAACGTTCGCGTGGATCTCTCGCAGGAGGCGAAACTTCGCTACATGGACGCCGAGATTCATTACCGGCGCGTCTATTTTTCAGCCAGCGCTTCCGGCGAGCGCAACGGGCCGATGGTGGTTACACACCAGCAGGAAGCCGCAGCAAGCAGCGCGGATTCGACCTCGCAGGACGATGCCACCATGCCCAAAGGCCGGAGGGTCGCAGTGAATGACGACGATGGCCCACGCGTGAACACGGTCGACCCGGATTCCGATAACTCGGGCTCCGCAGTTACGCAGCCTTCTGCCTCGCCCACGCCCGCTTCGCGTCCCGCCAACCAGGCCCCTCCTTCCGGAGGGTGGCCTCGCGCAAGCCAGCAAAACCCGCCCAACTAAAAACGAACAACCGGCAAACAACCCTCCCGGGTCGCGGTTCTTTCAATTACTCTACTTCTCCAGTGCCAGTAGTGCGGTTGCGGATAGGGCCCGTGGTGTACTGTGACCTTTATAGGAACATGTCTCCGCGGAGATGCTCGGTGCATTCGCCGCCCTCCACGTTACTGCGCCGATCAGAACCGACCGGGGAATGGGGGGCGCGGGCGTTTCGGAATTATGAGTATACAGATAGCTCTGGCTCACCAGACCCAGTACAAGTACGACAGGCCGATTGCTGTTGGCCCGCAAGTGGTGCGGTTGCGTCCGGCCGCGCACTGCCGGATTCCCATTCTCAGCTATGCGCTAAAGGTCACCCCGGCAAAGCATTTCATCAATTGGCAGCAAGACCCCTATAACAATCATCTGGCGCGCCTGGTCTTTCCGGAGAAGGCCAGCAGGCTCGTGTTTGAGGTGGACCTTGTCGCAGAATTGGCCGCTATCAATCCCTTCAGTTTTTTTCTGGAGCCGTCGAGCGAAGAGTTCCCTTTCAACTACGCCCCCCAATTGGCTGCCGACCTGGAGCCCTATCTCGCGGCGCAGTCCGCCGGACCGCTGCTGCGGACGTTTCTGAAGAGTATAGCGGGCGAAAAACGTGGAACGGTCAGCTTCCTGGTCGCCTTGAATCATCAGGTCAAAGATCAAATCAACTACAGTTTGCGGTTGGAGCCGGGCATCCAGACGTGCGAGCAAACCCTTGAAAAGCGTAGCGGTTCTTGCCGCGATTCCGCATGGCTGCTGGTGCAGATTCTGCGCCATCTGGGGTTGGCGGCGCGCTTCGTGTCCGGGTATCTGATTCAATTGGCGTCCGCCGAGCCGGAGGCCATGCCGGGGGACTCGGCTGATCTGCACGCGTGGGCCGAAGTCTTTCTACCGGGAGCCGGCTGGGTCGGCTTAGACCCGACCTCCGGGCTGCTTGCCGGAGAGGGTCATATTCCGCTCGCCTGCACGCCCGAAGTATCGAATGCTGCGCCGATCACAGGCACAGTGGAACCCGCGCAAGTGGAGTTCAGCTACTCGATGTCCGTACGCCGCATGGGTGAACCCGTCCGGCTCTCCAAGCCGTTTAGTGAGGCGCAGTGGGCGCGGCTGGAGAAAGTTGCGCATAAGGTAGATGCGGACCTGGCAGCGCACGACGTGCGCCTGACGATGGGCGGCGAGCCCACCTTCGTCGGCATCGACGAACCGGATAGCCCGCAGTGGAACGGCGATGCGATGGGTCCGCTGAAGCGAAACCGCGCGGTCACTTTGATCAGGCGCCTGCGGAATCAAATGGCGCCCGGCGCGCTTCTGCATTTCGGGCAGGGCAAGTGGTATCCCGGCGAGGCAGTGCCGCGTTGGGCGCTTAGTTGCCATTGGCGGGACGACGGCGTGCCGGTTTGGGAGAACGCCGGCCTCATCGCCGACGAAGAGCGTAACTACGGGTTTGACGAAGACGATGCCCTGGAGTTCATGCAGGCGCTCACCCGCCGCCTTCAGGTCAGCTCCGGGAATATACTGCCTGCCTATGAAGACGCCTTCTACTATCTTTGGAAAGAGAGACGCCTTCCGGTCAATGTAGACGCGGTTGACTCCAAGCTGTCGAATCCGAAAGAACGCGCAGAGTTGGCGCGTGTTTTCGAACGCGGCCTGGCGGCGCCTGCCGGCTACGTGTTGCCCATTCGACGCCGCCAGCACAATGGCCGCCTGTACTGGTCAAGCCAACTCTGGTTTCTCCGCCCTGAACGGATGCTATTGCTGCAAGGCGATTCGCCCATCGGCTATCGCCTGCCGCTGGATTCCCTGCCATGGGTGGCGCCGGACGACATTGAATATGATTTCGAGACGGATCCTTTCGCCGATCGGGAAAAGCTTTCTCCCGTTCAAACGCGCCGCATGGATCTGTTCGACGTGGAGCCGCCCGCCGACCCGCTCCCGGCCGCGCCAAAAGCGGGTGAATCCGCGAAAGAGACCACTCGCCCGGCTTTGTGCGTGGAGACTCGTGAAGGACGCCTGCATGTATTCCTTCCCTACAGCACCAAACTGCCCGATTATCTGGAATTGCTTGCCGCTGTCGAGGATACGTGCACGTATTTAGAGAAGCCCGTCTGGATTGAAGGCTATGGGCCACCTTCCGACTCGCGCCTGCGGTCATTCAGCATCACGCCGGACCCCGGCGTGATTGAGGTGAACCTGCCACCGGCACGCGATTGGAACGAGTTGCAGCGGATCAATGAGCTGGTGTTTGAAGAAGCCTTCAGCAACCGGTTGACCGCGGAAAAATTCGCCTATGACGGCAAGCACACGCCAACCGGCGGCGGCAATCACATTGTCATCGGCGGCCCGACTGCGGCAGACAGCCCGTTACTGCGGCGGCCGGACCTGCTGCGCAGCATGCTGGCTTTCTGGCAGAACCACCCCTCTCTCTCGTATCTCTTTTCGGGTACGTTTATTGGCCCCACCAGCCAGTACCCCCGCGTAGACGAGGCCCGTATGGATTCTCTGTATGAGCTTGAGATCGCCTTCAGCCAATTGCCTGCCGGCGAGTCCCCGCCGTGGCTTGTCGACCGCTTGTTCCGGAACCTGCTTGTCGATGTCACCGGCAACACGCATCGCGCAGAGTTTTGCATTGACAAGCTCTATCCGCCCGAGGGCGCGGGAATGCGGCTCGGTTTACTCGAACTGCGGGCGTTTGAAATGGCTCCGCAAATCCGGATGAGCCTTGCTGTGCTGCTGCTGGTGAGAGCCCTGGTCGCCATGTTTTGGCAACGGCCTTATGAATCCAGGCTGGTCCGCTGGGGCACGTCACTGCATGACCGTTTCTTGCTGCCCCATTTCGTCAAGCAGGACTTCTTCGATGTGCTCACGATCCTCTACCAGTTCGGCTACGCCTTCGACCGGGATTGGTTCGCGTCGCAGTTAGAATTTCGCTTCCCGAAAATCGGGGCGATCTCCGTGGAAGGCGTGGAACTCGAGTTGCGCCAGGCGCTTGAGCCCTGGCATGTGCTCGGTGAAGAAACAAGTGGCAGTGGGACGGTGCGCACCGTAGACTCTTCGCTGGAGCGGCTACAAGTGAAGGTCTCTGGCTTCATCGAGTCGCGCTACGCGATTACCTGCAATGGACGCAGAGTTCCGCTTCATTCTACGGGTCAGCCGGGTGAAGCCGTGGCTGGGGTGCGCTTTCGCGCATGGCGGCCTCCGTCGTGCCTGCATCCGACTATTCCCGTTCACGCACCGCTGGTGTTCGATATCGCCGATCTTTGGAATGAGCGCTCGATCGGCGGCTGCACGTATTACGTGGCGCATCCTGATGGGCGCTGGTACAGTGCTCGGCCAGCAAACGCTGCGGAAGCCGAAAGTCGCCGGCAGGAGCGCTTCAACAGCTCCGGACCTACGTCAGGTCCCATAGATGGGCCAGAAGAAGCCCAGAATCCAAGCTTGCCCATGACGCTGGATCTGCGTTGGCCCGCACCCGGCCAAATCAGCAGCCTGGGTGCGCCGGCACTCGCCCTATGATTTCGGATCTGCTCCAAATCCCTCTCAGAGACCCGACCGTTTTTGACGAGCTGTCCTCTGACGGAGTCACGCCGCGGCCCCATTGGACGCACTTCGTAGATTCGCTTGAAAGCATAGGGACCGATGACCTGCGAAAGCGCTGGAGCCGCGCGGAACGCCGCATCCGAGAGAACGGCGTAACGTACAACATCTACGGCGACCCCATGGGGGCCAACCGCCCCTGGAGAATCGATCTCATCCCGCTGCTGATTCCACCGGAAGAGTGGAAGACGATCGAAGCCGGCATCACGCAGCGCGCCCGGTTATTGAATCTGCTGCTTGAGGATCTCTACGGGCCGCAGCAACTGATCATCGGAGGACGTCTCCCCGCTGCCTTGCTCTTCGCTAACCCCGCTTTCCTGCGGCCTCTGGTGGGCGTGGCGGTACCCAAGCAGACCTACCTGCATTTGCTGGCCGTGGATTTGGCGAGGTCGCCGGATGGCCAGTGGTGGGTACTCGCCGACCGTACGCAAGCGCCCTCCGGAGCCGGTTATGCGCTGGAGAACCGCCTCATCGTGGCGGATGTTCTGCCGGACCTTTTTCGTAGCTCAAACGTGCAGCGCCTGGCGCCTTTCTTCCGCGCCCAACGGGAAGCCCTTATTAACCTCTCTCAACGGGATCACCCAAGAATTGTCCTGCTGACCCCGGGTCCCTATAACGAAACGTATTTTGAGCATTCTTATCTTTCGCGCTATCTCGGGTTCACGCTGGTGGAGGGAGCCGACCTGACCGTTCGCGACAGGCGCGTCTTCCTGAAGACCGTGGAAGGACTGCAGCAAGTCGACGTCATCTTACGCCGCGTGGACGACAACTTTTGTGATCCCCTGGAATTGCGCGCTGATTCATTCCTCGGAGTGGCCGGACTCGTTGAGGCCATCGCGGCGGGCAACGTGAAGGTGGCCAATGCTTTGGGCAGTAGTCTGATTGAGACCGCCGCCATCATGCCTTTTCTTCCGGGTCTCTCGAGGCATCTGCTTGGGGAGACGCTCAAGCTTCCTTCGGTTGCCACCTGGTGGTGCGGGCAAGACTACGCTCTCGATTGGGTGTTGGATCACCTGGACAGGGTGGTGGTCAAGCCAGCATTTCCCTCACTGGGCATGGAACCTGTATTCGGCGCCGAACTGGCCAAAGCCGAAAAACAGAAGTTTGCCGATCAGTTGCGATTACGGCCGTTCGAATATGTCGCCCAGGAACAGGTGCCGCTCTCCACTGCGCCCGTGTGGGACAACGGGCGTCTTTTCTCGCGCAGCCTGGTGTTCCGTACCTATGTTCTTAACACCGGAAGCGGCTGGATCGCGATGCCGGGAGGCTTGGTGCGTGTGGCCGGAGTAGAGGGTCCGGTTGTCTCCATGCAGCGAGGCGGGCATAGCAAAGACACCTGGGTGCTGGGAGATCTGCCGGTAGATACCTTCAGCATGTTGCGGCCCCGCAACCAACAAGTGGAACTTCGGCGAGGCGCGGCGGACCTGCCGAGCCGCGTGGCTGACAACCTGTTTTGGGTCGGCCGTTATGCCGAACGCTCCGAAAACATCGCGCGTTTGCTCCGCACGTTGATCTCTCGCGTACGCCGGGCGGATGAATCGGAGCTTGCCTGCCTGATCCGGCTGCATAGCTGTTTGGATTCGCGCCACAGCAAGCTGCCGAAAAAGCGGCGCGCTACGGCGCGCGAACTCGAAGACGAAATCATCTCGATGATGGGCGACACCAAGCGGCCCGATAGTCTGGCCGGCACTCTCGCCGAAGTGTACCGTGTAGGGGGCAATGTTCGCGAGCGATTGTCTGCCGACATGACGCGACTCATTGGCGAGTTCACTGAGTCAGTCAAGGTGGACGAATACATGCTGTTTGTGGAGCATTCAGCCGTGCTGAGCGGCTGCCTGGAGTTACTCTCCGCCTTCTCCGGCATGGAACGGGAAAACATCACGCGGGGTCCGGGATGGCTCTTCATGAGCCTGGGCCGCCGGCTTGAGCGCGCCATGTATTCGGCGAGACAGCTACGCGAGATCACTTCCCAACTAGGTGAGCTGGACTGGCCCCTTTTGGAGTATCTGCTGGAGGTGGCTGACAGCTCCATGACTTACCGGTTCCGTTACTACACAACCCTGCAACCGGTAGCGGTGCTCGACGTGCTCATGGTAGATGAGACCAATCCCCGCTCTTTAAATTTTCAATTGAATCATCTCGCAGATCTATATCAGAAGCTTCCCCGGCATGTGCCCGAGGATTTGCGAGCCATGCAGCGAGAGCTTGACTTGATGCGCAGCTTCGACTTGGCAAACTTGGATTATGTTTTACCGGGCGGAGCGAGCGCGCCGCCGGCATCTGATGAGCGATCCCGGCTGGAGCGTTCTTTAAGAGACCTGGAGAACTTGCTGCCTGCCTGGTCGAATAACCTCGCCGATACCTATTTCAGTCACGCTCGCACTTTGCCCACGACCATAGGCGAATGATTTACCGCATTGTCCATCGGACGACTTACCGATACAAGTATCCAGTGTCTGTCGGAAGCCATGTAGCGTGTCTGACGCCGCGCGTGCTGCCATACCAGCAACCCGCCTGGACCGAACTGCGCATCCACCCAAATCCGCCCAGGCGCAGCGAACGCGTGGATTACTACGGAAATCGCCTCACGTTCTTTACCATCCAAGAGCCGCACAAGCGGCTCTTGGTGGAAGCGCGGAGCGAAGTGACTATTGAGGGCCATGGCAGGCCGTGGCCGGGCGAGTCTCTCTCCTGGGAAGACGCCGCGAAATCCCTTCCGGGCGATCATACTCTGGCGGGGCTCGAGGCGTATCAATTCGTGTTCGAATCGCCGCGCATCCGCACGAACGCTGAATTTGCCGATTACGCGGCCCAGTCCTTCACGCCAGGACGCCCTTTCGCCGAGGCGCTCCGGCATCTAACGACGCGTATCTTCCAGGATTTCCGCTTCGATGCCAAAGCAACCAACGTCCGAACGCCCACCGAAGAAGTCTTTCGCAAGCGGCGCGGCGTGTGCCAGGATTTTGCACACTTGCAAATTGCATGCCTTCGGTCTCTGCGTCTGGCCGCCCGCTATGTGAGTGGATACCTGCGTACCTATCCGCCTCCCGGGCGCGCTCGATTGATCGGCGCCGACGCTTCTCACGCCTGGGTCTCCGCATTTTGTCCGGGCGTGGGGTGGCTGGATGTAGATCCCACCAATAACGTGGTTCCCTCCGGCGGCCACGTGACGCTCGCCTGGGGCCGCGACTATGGCGACGTCAGCCCTCTTCGCGGCCTGATCCTGGGCGGCCGCGATCACGCTCTTAAAGTAGCCGTCGATATGGAACCTCTCGATTCCTAACAGCCGCCCCGGCGTTATCTCTCAGGTGGCGCAGGCGCGCTGTTCCTGCAACCATGTCTCGGCGCTCTTGCAGGCCGCTTCAAAAGAAACTCGCAGGGACTCCACATCGAAGTTTGAAAAATCGGGAGAAGGCGCCGAGCACGCCTGCTCGACTTGCGCAAACCGAAGTTGAAGCGAAGCATCGAAAATACGCGAAGCTCCGCCTCTGAGCCAATGCGCCGATTCTCTGGCTTGCTCCCAGTTCCTATCCGGCAATGCCGTCAGCAGGCTGCGGAAGACGGGCGGCGCCGTGGCCAGAAAAATTTCAGCCAAATCTCTGGCTAGCTCCGGAGGATAGCTATCCAACTTGCGCATATCTTCGCTGAAATCCTTCTCCGCCGATTCGATATTTGTGCGCTGTACCGGAACGCCGCCGTTCGCCTTGGCCCAGGCAAGGCACTTATTCACCAATTCAGAGGTTCGGAAGGGCTTGGAGATGAAGTCGTTCATCTCTGCTTTCTGCGCCCGCTCCCGGTCTTCCTTGAATGCGCTGGCGGTGCAGGCAATGATCGGAGTTCTGCCTATCGGCCCATCCAGCTTGCGGATACTGCGGGCCCCCTCGTAGCCATCCATGACGGGCATTCTGCAGTCCATTAAAATGACATCAAAACGGGTGAGACTCGCAGCCTCGACGGCCTCGCGACCGTTCTCTACTTCGTGAACCGAAAAGCCGGCCCGCTCAAGCGCCACGCGTGCAACCAACCGGCTGGCTGGATTGTCTTCGGCGACCAAAATCTTCCACTTCGGCTCCGGAATCGCCGCCGAAGCCTCTCTTCCTTCCTCGGAGGACGATAGCCGGGGCGCGAGGCTTGCCTGTGTAGCCGGGACGCGGAACTGAATCGTGAAATGAAACTCGCTGCCGCGGTCCACTTTGCTGTCCACCCAGATGTCGCCTCCCATCAGTTGAACCAGCCGGTAGCAAATAGCCAGTCCCAAGCCGGTTCCACCGAACTTCCGGGTTGTCGAACTGTCGCCCTGCGAGAAGGCCTTGAAGATCAATTCCAGTTTTTCGGCTGAGATCCCGATGCCGGTGTCGCGAATGGCAAAGTGGAGCAGATCACTCGAATCGCGGTACCGCGCCACTCGCAGCGTAACGTTGCCATTTTCCGTGAATTTGATGGCGTTCCCCAGCAGATTCACCAAAATCTGGCGCAAGCGCACGGAATCCGCAGTGATGATTGCAGGCACGGCCGGGTCGATGTGGATTTTCAGCCGGACACCCTTCTCTTCGGCCCGAAGCGCCATCGATTTGACTACCGCTTCCAGGTTCTCGCTCAGATTGAAGTCGGTGGGATCCAAGTTCAGCTTGCCCGCCTCCACCTTTGAGAAGTCGAGTATGTCGTCGATTACAGTCAAGAGCGAATCCGCCGAATTCTTGACCACCTCCAGATACTCGCGCTGCTGCGGGGTCAGATTCGTTGCCAGAGCATGTTCTGTCATCCCGACAATGCCATTCATTGGAGTACGAATTTCGTGACTCATGTTGGCCAGGAATTCGCTCTTCACCTGGCTGGCCCGCTCGGCAGCTTCTTTGGCGGCTATCAATTCCAGATCCGCTCGTCTGCGCTCTGCGATTTCAATGAGAAGCTCTGCCGTGCGCGCGTTCACCCGGCGTTCGAGGACTCGCTCCCGCTCGCGCAGCTGGCGAACATGTCTGAGATGGACCAGCCACGCCGCGGCGATCAAGCCAGTCAGACAGAGTCCGTAGAAAAAGAACGTTTGATAGTAGTGAGGCTCTAGCGTGATCTCCAGCGGAGCGCTGGGTGAGCTCCAGTATCCGTCGCCATTTCCCGCGACGACTTCAAAACGATAATGCCCCGGCGATATGTTCGTGTAATAGGCCGTGCGGCGGTCACCGGCGTCCACCCAGTTAGTGTTAAATCCTTCCAGTTTGTAGCGGAAATGCAGCCGGTGAGCCGAAGCCAGATCCGGCGCCGAATAACGAAATTCGAGCTCTCCAGCTCCCGGCTGCGCGCGGACCGCACCGATGACGCGAAATTCACGGTGGTCTATAAACGTCTTTTCCAGTACGGCGGAGATCCCGGTTTCGCTTCCGTGAGACTTCTTGGGATCTACTACGACAATGCCCTTGATGGTCGGAAACCATAGCCTACCGTCATGAGCTTGCCAACCGGCCGGCTGGAAGCCGCCATTGCACTCTCTGGTATCCATCCCGTCGGCGCGGCCATAGGAGATGGTTTGAATTTGACTGGTCCTGTTTTCGGCAAACGTATTCAACGCATTAATGCTCGCGCGAAAGACTCCTCTATTACTGCTCATCCACAAGTTGCCGAAACCGTCCTCCAGGATTCGGAACACGGCGTCATCTGGCAGTCCGTCGCGCGTGGAAAACGATGTAAGGAGACCGTCCTTTAAACGGTTCAGCCCGCCTCCATCCGTCCCTATCCACAACACGCCCTGAGAGTCCTCGTGCATGGCGAATACTACGTCGTTCGACAATCCCCGCTTTACGTCGAACACTTCAAAACGGCCGTCTCGCAACCGGTCCAGGCCGCCACCGGCGGTGCCAATCCAAAGATTCTGCTCGCGGTCTTCATATAGAGCCTGAATCACGTTGCTTGAGAGCCCGTCTTTAGTCGAATAGGTGCTGAACCTGCCGTCTTTCCAGCGGCTCAATCCGCCCCGCGTTCCTATCCAAAGCGTGCCTTCGTGATCTACATAGGTGGCGAAAACAATATCGCTCGGTAGGCCGTCGCGCATCGTGTAAGTGGTTAGCCTCCCATTTTTCGCCCGGGTGATGCCTTTGCGGGTCCCAATCCAGAGCGCTCCCTCATGGTCTTCGCAGACAGTGAATACGAAATTGTCCGCCAGGCCGTCCTTGGTTGTCAGCGCCGTAAAGACGCCGTCGCGGAATCGGTTGAGCCCTCCCCCGTTCGTGCCGACCCAGAGAGTTGACGCGTGATCTTCGAAAATCGCCAGGGCCTCCGGATTGGAGAGCCCATCCCCCGTTCCATAGGCAGTAAACAAACTGGCGTTAAGAAGCCGCGACAAGCCGCTCCCCGTACCCACCCACATACTTCCGTTGCGGTCCTCATAGATGGAAAAAACATCGTTCCCTGGAAGGCCGTTTTTGCTTGTGTAGGAACTGAAATCCGTTCCGGCCAGGCGATTCAGGCCTCCTCCGATGGTGCCGATCCACAAATTTCCCGCGCGGTCTTCCCGCAGCGCAACCACGGCGTTGCTGGAAAGGCCATCGCTGGTTGTAAAGGAGCGGAACTTGCCATCCCGCAGCCGGCTTAACCCACCGCCGTTTGTGCCAATCCAAAGGGCGCCGTCCCGCCTGGCGTAGAGACAGCGAACGTAGGAGTTTGGCAGTCCGTCGGCAGTCTTAAAATTGCGGAAGACCCCTTTTGCAAATCGGCTTAGTCCGTCATGGGTGCCAATCCAGATGCTGCCGTCCACATCCTGCGCCAGCGCGAACACTTCGTCGTTCGGCAATCCTTTGTCAGTCCGGTAAGCGGTGAAGCGCCCGGCGTGGAAGCGGTCCAGACCGCCACCCTCAGTTCCTATCCACAAATCTCCGGACCGGTCCAGCAGAAGCGCCAGCACCGAATCGCTGGAGAGCCCGTCACGGGAGGTGAAGCCGATGAACTCTCCTGCACTGAAATGGGTGAGGCCGCCGCCTATGGTTCCTATCCACAGGCTGCCGTCGTTATCCGCGAGCAGCGCGTCGACGACGTTGCTCTTGAGCGCTGGAGTGTTGCTTTTGTCGAAGACGGTGAAGTTCAGCCCGTCAAAACGTACCAGCCCGAGCTCGGTACCCAGCCACAGGTAACCGTCCTTGGTCTGTGCGATCGCTGGAACCGTATTTTGAGGAAGACCCTGCTCCGTTCCCCATACGTCCTGACGCAATTGCTTGATCGGTTTGGCTGGATGAGGGCCTGCATCGGCGGTCCCCGCATATAGGGCAATAGCGACCCAACAAAACAGCTGGAACGCCGTTGCCTTGCACTTGCGCAACACGTTTCGATTAAACCCAAGTTCCCTAGGGAATTTTCGGAACCTTCTGAGATAGATTATGGCCTATACTATAAAAACTTCTAGTGAGGTCGTCAATATCTTTAGAATAGAGCTTTGCGGATGTCGTGGGCGCCTAGCTAAACTTAGCTTCCAAGCAAGCCAAGAAGGCGCAATATTTAACTAATTGGCCAACGTAATAGCTCATACACTTAGTGGGCTTTAGCGTAAAAGCCGAACCGTAGCGACTGAGAGGCTTATGAATCGCCTGATCCTAGCAGTTGGCGTGCTGGTTGTATCTGCTGGCGCAGCCACCGCTCAGAATGCCAAGATTTCGTCCGATTTGTCTCAACTCGATCCAAATACAAATGTAAACGTTATCGTTCAATTCAACCAACCTCCTAATGTGGTGCAGCATGCAAAGGTTTGGGCACTCGGCGGCTCGTTAAGAGCGGAATTGCACTCCATACGAGGCGCGGCTTATTCCGTAAGCGCATGGGCCGCGCAGCAACTCGCTTCTGATCCGGATGTAGTCTTTATCTCGCCCGACCGGAAAGTTCACATGCTACTGGACAACACCACGGCAGCCGTCAACGCCCCAGCGGCCTGGAGCGCCGGCCTGGACGGCTCGGGTATCGGAGTGGCGCTGATTGACAGCGGGATCTCAGAGCACGATGATCTGCAAGGGTCCCAGGGCAGCCGGATTGTATACCGGCAGAGTTTTGTGAGCGGCGATACAAACGACGACTTTGGCCACGGGGAGCATGTCGCTGGCATTCTGGGAGGCAATGGAACTGATTCCATCTGCGCAACCTGCACCCGCAATTTCATTGGCGTCGCGCCCAACGTAAGTCTGATTGACCTGCAAGCGCTCGACGGCAACGGCAACGGGAGCGATAGCACGGTGATTGCCGCTATCGAGCAGGCCATTCAACTGCAATCCGTTTATAACATTAGAGTTATCAATTTGTCCCTGGGGCGGTACGTGTATGAGAGCTACACGCAAGATCCCTTATGTCAGGCGGTCGAAGCAGCATGGCAAGCCGGCATCGTCGTAGTAGCCGCCGCGGGTAATGAGGGCCGCATCAATTGGAAGGGTATCAACGGTTACGGGACCGTTACTGCACCAGGTAACGATCCATACGTAATTACGGTCGGGGCGATGAAATCGATGGGCACGCCGCAAAGAACCGACGATCTCATTGCAAGTTATAGCTCGAAAGGACCCACGCAAATCGATCACATCGTCAAGCCGGACCTGGTTGCGCCGGGAAACCTTGTCGTTTCGCTGCTATCTCCCACCGGGATTTTAGAAGGCCTGTATCCGCAGGACGCGGTGCCGTTAAGCTATTACGAATCGAACGGCGACGCCACCCCATCCAGTTCATATTTCACGCTCAGCGGCACAAGCATGGCGGCTCCCGTAGTGAGCGGCGCGGTTGCACTTATGCTCGAGGCCAACCCTGGCCTTACGCCAGATCAAGTCAAGGCCCGGCTCATGCTTACCGCCTATAAGACCTTCCCAGCGAGCAGCACGGCCTACGATCCGACCACGGGCATGTCGTATACCAGCTACTACGATATCTTTACGGTGGGAGCAGGCTACGTAGACATTCAAGCCGCGCTCGCTGACAATACTCCATTCTTTGGCACCGCGCTTTCCCCAACTGCCGTTTTCTACGGACAACCATCGAACGCTACCACTGCGGTTACGGGCGAAGCCTATATAGCCTGTAGCTTCGGCACGGTCTGCGCCACCAGTCAGGGAGTGGGCGGAGGCTCGGCTGCCGGTGGCTCTGGTACACCGGCTTGGGGCGTGCAGTCCATCTGGGGAAACCAATCCGTCGGGCAAGACCTCTCCATCTCAGGCAATAGATCCATTTGGGGCACCTCATCCATCTGGAGTTCCACGTCTATTTTTGCCACGCGTTCCATTTGGGGAACCTCGACGACGTCAGATGAATCACTCGATATCGCCATCAGCGGCGAAAATTAGGCAGCCTCCCCTCGCGCTACGCGATTACGCCTTTTCTTACGGCGTATAGGATCAGCTCCGGAATGCTGTGCACGTTGAGCTTCTGCATCAAATTGCCGCGATGGGTGTCCACCGTGTGCGGGCTCAGGTTGAGTAGGCCGGCGATCTCCTTGGTCGACTTGAGCTCCGCGATCAGCTGCAACAGCTCGCGCTCGCGCGCCGTCAGCAGATCATAGGGATCCTCCACGCCTTGCTGCCGCATTTGGCGCAGGTAATCATCAGCCAGTACCTTGCTCACCGCTGGACTGAAAAACGCCTTGCCCGCACAAACCGCGCGAATGGCCTGAATGAGGTCGGTATCGGCGGAATCCTTCAGGAGGTATCCGCGCGCGCCCGCCTTCAGCGCCTTCAGGATGTAAGCTTCGTCGGAATGCATGCTGAGAATCACCACGGCGGTTCGAGGATGGTCGGCGCTGATTCGCTTGGCGGCCTCAATGCCGTTGAGGATCGGCATCGCCACGTCCATCACCGCGACATCCGGCGCCTCGCGGTCTACCACTTCGATGGCTTCGCGCCCATTCGCCGCTTCGCCCGCAACCCTGAAATCCGGCTGCCGCTCCAGCACCAGCCGCAGGCCGTTGCGCAAGATCGTGTGGTCATCCGCCAGTACAATCCGGATCGCCACCGTCACTCGACCTCCACGCGCTCGTTTGCCAGCGGCAGTTCCACCAGAATGCCCGTCCCGCGTCCGGGGGCCGATTCGATGCGAAAGAGGCCGCGCAGGTGCGTCACCCGCTCCTCCATCCCCAACAGTCCCACGCCCTTCTCTCTTTCGGGACGGAATCCTAAGCCGTCGTCCTGAATCGTCAGAAGCAGCTTGCCATCCCTCTGCTGCAAGCGGACCTGAATGCTCCGCGCTTTTCCATGTCGCGTAGCATTATGCAAGGCTTCCTGGACTACCCGGTAAATGCAGGTCTTGTGCTCATCCGGCAGATCCTCGGTCACGGAATCGGCATCGACGTGTACGGCTGCGTTCGTGGTCCGTGAAATCTCGCGCGCCTGCCATTGCAAAGCCGGTATCAGGCCAAGGTCGTCCAGCATAGAGGGCCGCAGCAAGAGCGACATGTCGCGCACCACCGCGACCGTCCGCTCCGCCAGCCGCCGCAGTTCCTGCAAGTGGGAGCGCACGGCCGGATTCTCATCCGGGGGAACCATGGCAACCACGCCGCCGATGCCCAGCAGCAGCGCCGAGAGCGATTGCCCCACTTCATCGTGCAACTCGCGCGATAGCACGCGACGCTCATGTTCCTGTACTTCCAGGACGCGCGACGACAAGTCCCGCAGCGCGCTCCGCGCCTGTTCCACTTCCTGGAAACGGATCGCCGACAAGTGCTCCAGCCGCAGAATGCGGTAAATGCTTGCAGCGGCCAAGGATACGCCGCACGCCAGCAGGAGAATCAGGACCAGGATCAGCGAGCGCCGAAAGCTCGCGAACAAGCTTGCCACTTCTCTACTGCCGGATTCCATTTGTTGCTCGTTCACGCGGCTGATCTGATCGGCGATTCCGATCAGGCTTAGCCGCCGTGGCAGCAGCGACTCCGTCATAAAGGAATAGCCCTGCAATCGCCGTTGATCCGCATCCCACCGCAATACCGGGCGGAGGAAATCAAGATAATCCAGCAATTCACGGCTGAATGCCGAGAAAGACGCGCGCTCCTCGGGCCGGACAATGTGGCTGTAGGCGCTCAGCAGGCTTATCATCTGGCCGCTCGCCTGCGCAAACTCCTCGCGGTGAATGTCGGCACGGGAAGGATCGCGTTCCAGCAGGAAATCGCGCACATAGGTGCCCGTCAGATAGATGTCGGAGCGAAGCTGGCTTAGAATCCGGTCACGATGAAAATAATCCTCGCGAATATCCCGGTTTCGCACCTCGATCTGGCGAAGAACCGAAACTGCGTTCAGGCCGGAAAAGGCCAGCAGCAGCAGCAGTCCTCCGAAGCCAATCAGCAACAGGCGGCGCGTTTGATTAGCCTTCTGCATTTCGCCGCTGTTCTCAGCGTAAGAGTCCGAGAGTGTATTGAAGAGCGGCGTACGCTTCCTGGTATTCGTATTTTGCGTTAACGTTCTCTACCTGAGCTTGGGTTTGGCCCAACTGCGCCTGCGTCAGCTCAATAATAGAGGCTAACCCCAAATTGTAGCGGCCCTGCGCCAGTTGCAGAGCGAGGTTAGCGTGCGCCAGCAATTGCTGCGTGGTCGCGATCGCATCAAACGAAGTTTCCGCACGTTCCCAACTCGTTCGCACATCGCGCGCAATCCGGTTCTGCAAATCGCGCGCGCGCTGCTGGGTCACTTGAAGCTGATATTCCGCCGCCTGCCGGCGCGCGCTGAATAGAAATCCGTTGAAGATAGGAATCGTGACGTTGAGTGCAACGGCTTCGTAGCCGGCCGGAATATCCGGATTTGCGCTCCCGGGCTCGATGTAAGGCAACGCGCCGCCTACCGCCATCAGGTTCACAGACGGGCGCTTCAGGTCGCGCTCCGCATAGACGAACTTCTGGTCTGACTCCTGCTGCAACCGCATGCTCGCCAGTTCCGGTCGATTTTGGAAGGCTTGCGCTACCAAGGGGTCGGGCGTGCCGGGAAGCTGGGGAGGCATGGGCTGATCCTGCAGTTGATACTCGACAACCTGGTCGGTTCCAAGGGCCTCCGCCAGGTTGGCGTAGGCGCCATCGAGCCGCTCATTAGCGCGCAGCAGCATGAGTTTGGCATCGCTGAGATTCACTTCGGCAAAACTCTGGTCCACTTCAGATCTGAGTTTGTTCTTTGCCAGCTCCGTGGTCTGATCGACAACACTCTGCCGCGTCGTCACGGTCTGTTCGGCAGTCTTGACCAGTTGCTTTGCCAGCAGCACATCGTAGTACGCCTGGTCCAGTGCCAACACCACGTCATAGCGTGTCGCCTGGTAGTCTGCCCGGCTGGCTTGCGCCTGAAGCCTGGAACTGGCAACAAGATTCTGAGTGCGTCCGGAGTCCGTGATGAGCTGCGAAACCGAGAGTCCGGAGCCAAAATGATTAAATAGCCGGGGATCGTTTATCACGCCTGCCCCCAGGCGGCTGCTCAGATTTGCCTGCGCGCCGGTTACCGCCCCATTCAGCGTTGGGAAGTAAGCGGAGCGTGTTTCGCGAACCAGTTGGTCGGCCCGCAGATACGTCGCCTGGGTGGCCAACACCTGGGGGTGATTCTTCAAAGCCAATGCTTCGGCGTCTTTCAATGCCAGCGAAGGTGCGGTTGCCTGAGCAGCCAGCAGCGCTGGAAGAAGGACCGTTGCCGCAACCCCAATCTGTGTCTTACTAACCGGCATCCCTAAACCACCGGAGCCGGCTGCGGAAGATCGCGGCTTTTATTTTTGTAAACCAGCAGGTAAGCAGCCGGGACGATGAAAACGGTGAAAACAACAGAGGTGGTCAAGCCGCCGATGATGGCAAGGGCCATAGGCGCGTATTGCTCAGCGCCCGCGCCGAGTTTCAGAGCCATCGGGATCATGCCGATGATCGTCGCCAAAGACGTCATCAGGATCGGACGTAAACGCACGCGGCAAGCTTTAATCACCGCTTCGGAAACCGTCAGATTCTCCTCTTTTTCCAGGTTGTGAGCGAAATCGACAATCAAAATGCTGTTGGAGCCCGCGATTCCGATCAGCATCAGCACGCCCATCAGCGACATCACATTCAAAGTGGCGCCTCCCAGCGGCAGGATAATCAAGACGCCAATGAATCCCATCGGAATCGCCAGCATGATGAGCAGCGGGTCCACAAAAGAGCGGAACTGCGCGGTAAGGATGAGGTAGAGCAAAATGAACGAGAGAATAAACCCGAAGCCGAAGCTCTTAAACGACTCGTTCATGCCCTTCACCATGCCGAGCAGCGTGACGCGCATATTCCTTCCCACATTCATCTCCGAAACAATCCGGTTGATCCGGGAGGAAAGCTTGCCCAGATCCTCGCCCTTAGGCGTGACATACACATCGGCGGCCCGCTGGATCTGGTAGTGGTCATACTCGGTTGGCGTTTCGATGTGAGTGAGCTTTACGACCGAGTCGAGCGTTGTCGGTTCTTCCAGGTTCGGCGCCTTTAGTGGGATGTTCTTCAAGTCAAGGCCATTGTGAATAGCCGCGCCGCCATGCTCGAAGTACTGGACGGTCAGGAAGTAATCATTCCCGGTTTTATAGTCCACCCAATAATTCGGCGCGATCATCGTATTCGAGTTGAGGGCCGTGATCACGTTATCGACAATCTGCTTCTGCGTCAGGCCAAGTTCGGCGGCGTGCACGCGGTCCACATCCATGCGAATGGCCGGGTAATCCGCGTCCTGCGGAATGTATACTTCACCCACACCGGGCTGTTGCCGGATCTTTGCCGCTAATTGGAGGGCGGTCGCGTAATCGAGCCGGTAACTCCTGCCCGTCACCTGCACATCGATCGGCGCGGGCATACCGCTATTGAGAATGGCGTCTTCCATTGATCCACTCGAGACGAAGGTTCTCAATTGCGGATAGGCGCTCTCGATAGCCCGCTGCACTCTGTCCATGTAGACGAAGCTGCTGGCGCTATGATCATCCGTCAGCTGGGTCTGGATGGTTGCCGTATAGGAACCGGTGTTTGAGGTATACAGCGAAGAAAAATCATTGACCATGCCGATATTCGAGACCGTCATGCCGAAATCGTGCGCCGGGATCGTGCGCTTGATCAGGTCTTCCACTCTGGCTACGTATTGATCTGTGAGTTCAAGACGCGACCCTGTGGGCGCTTTTAAGTTAATGGTGAACTGCCCGGCGTCTGTTCGCGGAAAGAATGCGATGCCGATAAACGGATAGATCCCCAGGCTCAACACGAAGAGCGCCAACAAAGCTACCACGGTAAGACCGGCATGCTGCAAGGCGCGCCGCACCAGCGCTTCGTAGAGATCCAAAAGACGGTTGAAGGCATTGTTGAAACCGGCGTTGAAGCGATTCCAGAGTGATTGCGGCGTTGGCGGTGCTACGAAGCGCGCCTGCTCGCGGTGCCATGCTCCCTGATCGTGCTCGGCTATGCCCTTTCCTTGTCCGTCCGAGCTTCCTTCCGCATGGCTCAGCCGCAGGAACCGTGAACAGAACAGCGGAATCACCGTCATGGCGACCACGAACGAAACCAGAAGCGAAATGCAGAATGCCAGTGCGAGGGCGGAGAAAAGGAATTTGCTGACTCCATAGAGGAATACGACCGGGAAGAAATTCACCACGCCTACCAGCGTCGCGGCTAACACGGCGAGCGTCACTTCCGATCCGCCGCGTTCCGCCGCGATCTGTGGCGCTTCACCCAATTCCAGATGGCGGTAGATGTTCTCGAGCGAAATAACCGAGTTATCAATCACCCGCGAAAAAGCCAGCGCGAGGCCTCCAAGAATCATCGTGTTCACGGTGCTGCCGAAGACCGAGAGAATGACAAAAGTGGCCAGGGCGGAAAGCGGGATCGAGAGCAGCACAGCCGAGGTTGCTCGCGCGCTTCCCAGAAAGAGCAGGATCATAATACTGGTGAGCGCGAGTCCTATCAGCCCTTCGTGCAAAACAGTTTTGATGGCCTCCCGCACAAAATTCGATTGATCGAACAATATGTCCGTCTTGAGCTGCGGCGGTGTGTCCATCAGGTGCTTCAGCAGATTGCGAACGCCTTCCACCACCTGGATGGTGTTCGTGTCGCCGCCTTGCTTCATGATGGGAATGTAAGTAGATTTTTGCCCGGCCACGCGAACGATGTTGTATTGAACTTGCGCCGCGTCCTCGGCCCTGCCTACGTCGCGAATCGATACCCACGAATTCTTGTCCGTCTTGATGGGAATCTCATTCATCTCTCGCATGTTGTCGACAAGGCTGTTTGAGTAGACGTAATAATCGAACGGTCCCATCTTGACGTCACCCGCCGGCAGAATCAGATTTTGGCTATTGATCGCATCCACCACGTCCATCGGGCTCATCTGCCGCGACATCAGCTTGTAGGGATCGACGTAGACCATGATCTGGCGATACTTTCCCCCGAACGGCGGGGGAATCTCAGCGCCTTTCACCACCGCGATCTGGTTGCGGATAGTGAACTGCGCCTCGTCATGCAATTCGGTTTCGCTGAGGCCCTTGCCGCGCACGGCCACCAAACAAACTGGCAGGCTGGATGCGTCGAACTTCAGAACGACCGGCGGGAGCGTGCCGGGCGGCAAACGCTTCAGGTCGGCGAGAGCCAGGTTCGACAGTTCGGCGACGTCCGCGTCTGCGCTGGTTCCAGGCTGGAAATAGACCTTGATCAGACTCACGCCCAACATGGACCGCGATTCGCTATGATCAACGCCCGCGGCCAGCGTGAAGAAACGCTCCAGCGGATTTGTGATGTCGACTTCGATATCGCCCGGCGGCATGCCCGAATAAAAAGTGGCTACCACCACTTCGGGCAGATTGATGGCGGGAAACAGGTCTACGGGCATGCGCGCTACGCTTACCAGGCCAATCACGCAGACAGCCAGGCAGAGCACGACGATGAAATACGGATTCCGAATTGAGAACCGGGTCATAAGCTAAGACTTCAAGTTGCGAATCCGCCGCACCTAGTTGCTGTCCTCGCCGCCGCTGTGATAAGTCGCCGCTGGCGTCAGCTGCGCTCTTACTACCTGGCCGGCCTTCAATCCTGACCGGTCGCTGACTACCACCTGCGCGCCCGCCCGCAGCCCCGATAGCACCTCCGCATAGTTATCCGTTTCGATCCCCAGCGCGACCTCGCGGCTTTCTATGCGGCCGGTCGAATCGACCTCTAGCACCCTCGACTGCTCGCCTTGCCGCTCGATTGCCTGCAGCGGAACAGCGAGAACGTCTGAGGAGCGATTCAAAGTGAGCGTCGCTTCGGCGTAAACGCCCGGGAGCAGCTCGCCCCTCGGGTTGGGTACGTCTACTTCAGTGTGAAGAGTGCGCGTGCTGTCTCGCAATTCATAGGAAATGCGCGCAAGTTTGCCAGGGAAGTGCTTATCGAGAGAGGGAACGCGCACGTCCACTGGATCGCCGATCTTGATGTAGGGGACGTAGGATTCGGGAACGGGAATCACTAGCCTGTAAAGACTTTCCTGCGAAAGCTTCACAATGGGAAGCGCCTGCGTGCTGCTGGTCCCGGCCTGCACCAGAGTGCCGAGGTTGGCATAGCGCTCTGTAACAACACCGCTGAATGGCGCCGTAATTCGTGAGTAAGAATAGATGGCTTGATCGTGAATCAGCTTCGCTTGTGAAGCCGCGAGGTTGCTTTGCGACGACAGCCAGTTGGCGCGCGCCGCTTCTACTTGCGCTGCCGCCGCTAAATCACGCCCCTGCGTATCGTCCACCTCCTGTTGGGCCACCAGACCGGGCCGCGTTTGAGCGACATTGTTCAGCCGTTCATATTCCAGGTGCAAAACCTGACGCTGCGCTTCCACTCGGCCGAGTTGGTGCTGCGCATTCGTCACTTGATCCTGCATGCTTTTGATATCTGCCTCGTCCTGCTGCAGCTGGGCCTCCAGTTCGGGTATCTCCAGGACAGCCAAAAGCTGGCCCTGCTGCACATGCGTTCCGTAGTCAACCAGCAGCCGGCTCACAAAACCGCTTTCTTTCGCGTAGACGTCAATCTCCTGGAACGGCACCAATTCCGACGAAATCGTCAGCTGGCGCCCCAGCGGACGCCGCTCCACGCGCGTCACCCCAACCGTCACCGCTTGGTCAAGCTGCGAGCCGCTCTGAGCCGTCTTCGCAGTAGAGGAGTCACAGGAAATCATGCAAGCGGCGCCACCCGCCACAAGCAGGAAAACGAGCAATTTTCTGGTGGCGAATTCGGTGGGTTTTCTCGACATCGAAGGGTTGCGTAAAGAAGACGGCGGCTATTTGCAGTGTGAACGGGGCGCGCGCGGCCAGCCATACTGCCGCCCGGGTATTCTCTCGCCTAAAAGACAGTAGCCGCGCGAAACGCCTCCCCCTACTGCCTTAAATGCCCGAAAATACCTCGCTCCACCTATTTCAATCCAAATCTGCTAGACCTAACGTAAGGGAGACCGGAGGCGGTCATGAAAAGCACCTGGGGGAAATGGGGCAGTTTGTTGGTGGGACTGCTCGGCGCGGCACTGTGCGCCTTCCCGCAAAACTACACGATTTCAGCGCGTCCCGGAGCGATCAACTATGTAGAGGGTACGGCGTATCTGAACGAACATCCCCTTTACACATCTGTTCACACACAACCCTTCCTCAACGCGGGTGACACCTTATCCACCGAGAACGGCAAAGTGGAGGTTCTTCTGACGCCGGGCGTATTCCTGCGCCTCGGCGCCGACAGCCTTTTGCGCGCCAAAATCATCGCCCTGACTGATATTGATTTGCAGTTAGAACGCGGTGAAGCGATGGTCGAAGTAGACGAGTTGCTGGAGGACAACAGCATCCGGATAGTGGACCAGGATGCCGCCATTTCCTTGCTCAAGCCCGGGCTGTACAAGTTCACTGCTGGCCAGTCGGCCTCCGCCACAACCATAACCGGCAAGGCGGAAGTGACGCTGGGCGCTAAAAAGGTCAAGCTGGGTGGTAACCGCGAAGTGCTGCTGGAGACTGGGCTGCCCGAGCGGAAGTTCGACAAGAAAAAAGAAGACGATCTTTACGCCTGGAGCACCGTTCGCGCCGAATACGACGCCGCGGCCAGCCTGCAGAGCGCTCGCAGCATGAGCACGGATAATTTCGGCAGCGCGGGGTACGGCGGCGGGGCCGGGTATGGCCCTTGGTCGATCGGCGGCTTGTCCAACCCCGGCTGGTATTGGAACGGCATCTTCGATTCCTGGGCTTGGATTCCCGGCGGGGACTTGGCCTACTTTAGCCCGTTCGGGTATGGATTCTTCGCCCCCGGTGTCGTCCAGTATGCGCCCATCTGTTATGTGCGGCGCAATTGGGGCGGCGCCTGGCACGGACAAATGGGAAACGCGCCCGTCGCGGTCAATCCGGATCATCCGCCTGCGCTCGGCGCCGCCCCCGCTTCTCCGTGGGCCAGCAACCTCGCTCGAGCGCAGGTCAGCAGATCGTTTGCTGCAAACGGCTTTCAAACGCCGATGGGCGGCGCGATCTCGAGCAGCGGTAATGGCTTCAGCGCAGGCTCAAGTGGAGGAACACACTGGAGCGCAGCGAATGGAGCCGGCGTAAGCCACGGTGGCGGAGCATGGAGCGGTGGCGGAGGCGGTCACTCCAGCGCCGCCAGTTTCGGAGGCGGTAGTTTTGGCGGAGGCCACACCGCCGGCGCGAGCGGAGGAGGCGGAGGGCATCACTAGTTTCTCGCATTCGCCGCCCCTGTAGCCTTTGCCGCACGAAATGATCGCGCAATAGCAATTTCCTCCAAAATAAAATCGTACCTACACCTTGGGCGCGGTCCGCATAAAATGGAATCGCTGAAGGAGGCTAGCGTGATTCGCATCATCACGATTGAACGGGAGTATGGCTCCGGAGGAGGCGCCATCTCGAGGCGGCTTGCAAACCGGCTGGGCTGGGCCCTGTGGGACCACGAAATCACCTGCGAGGTCGCCAAGCGGCTGAAATGCAAAGTCTCCTCCGTCGAGCAGCGCGAGGAGCGGCTGGACCCTACGTTCTACCGGTTGATGAAGGTCTTTATGCGCGGAAGCTATGAAGATCGTTACAGCGGAGGAAGCGGCGCTGAGTTGTTAGATGCCGAGACTTTGGCCAAGCTCTTCGAGAGGGTCGTGACCGATGTGGCGGAGCGCGGGCCCTGTGTCGTCGTGGGCCGCGGCGCGCCCTGGTTTTTGCGCAAGCGGGCCGACACGATGCATACGTTCCTCTTCGCCCCTTACGGCGAGAAAATGCGCCGGATTACGGAAGATGGAAAAACCGAGGCTGAAGCGGAAGAGCTGATAGAGCGTGTAGACAGCGACCGGGCTGCCTTCGTGACGAAGTTTTTTGCAAAGACCTGGCCGCAGCGGGATCTCTACCACCTAATGATTAATTCAGTCATCGGGGATGATGCGGTGATTGAACTTATGCTGCATGAGATGGAGCTGCTTAATCGCCGGGCATCGTAAGCGGCGTTCGCGCCTCGCGCTCATTGCGTAGAGAAGCGAAAAATTGTGGTGTTCCGATATCGCTCGTTGGGTTTCAGTTCGGTGCTGGGAAACTCCGGGTGATTCGGCGAATCGGGGAAGTGCTGGGTCTCCAGGCAGAAGCCGGCCCGGAAACCATAGGCAATGCCGCCCTTGCCTTTTACAGCGCCTTCGAGATGATTGCCGGTATAAAACTGCACTCCCGGCTGCGTTGTGAGAAGTTCCATCACGCGGCCGCTGAGCGGATCCCTGACGCGTGCCGCAAGCGACGGGCGCGCGCCTTCGCCGGCCAGAACGTAGTTGTGATCGTAGCCTTTCGCGTATTGCATTTGCTGATCTTTATCGTCGATGCGGTCGCCAATGCGCATAGGCTTCCGGAAATCAAAGGGAGTTCCTGTCACGTCGCGCAGTTCGCCGGTAGGAATGAGATGTTCGTTCACCGGCGTATACTGATCCGCGTAGATTGCGACGATGTGATCCAGAATCTGGCCCTTTCCCTGCCCGGACAGATTGAAATAGGAGTGGTTGGTAAGGTTGAGAACCGTGTCTTTATCGGTGGTGGCGTCATAGTCGATGCGAAGCGCATCGTCTGCGCCTATCGAATAGGTCACCATGGTTTTCAGGTTGCCGGGATACCCCTCTTCGCCGTCTTTGCTGAGATAAGTAAGCTCCAGCGCAGGGGAGCCCGTAAGCGTGCTTTCGCGCGCTGTCCAAACAACTTTGTCGAAGCCCTTGATGCCCCCGTGCAGTGAGTTCCCGCCGCTATTGCGCGCCAGCTGGCAAGTCTCGCCGTGCAGTTTGAATTCGCCATTGGCAATCCGATTCGCATAACGGCCCACCAGCGCGCCGAAGAATGGATTCTTCGCGAGGTAGCCATCAAGACTATCGAAGCCAAGGACAACGTCGTCGAAGCGTCCTTCGCGGTCCGGCGCCTTTAGCGTGACGAGATGGCCGCCGTAGGTCGTAATGGTCGCCTCCGTGCCATTTCCGTTGCGAAGGGTATAGAGATCGATCGGTTCGCCGGACGCCGTAGCGCCCCAGGACTGCTTGCTGATGTGGGTCATTTTTTGGATCGTTTCCTGTCGAGGATAACAGGGTGGACCCTTACACCATATAGAGGCTTGCTTGTGCGGGTTGCGCCGCGCCGTAGAGCGGCGAGGGCAGCACCAGGGGCGCGTGCGGAATCACGCCCACCCGGGCGTCTTCGCCAGCCTCATCCAACAGCCTTCGCAACGTCTCCTCGTGCCGCTCGACCGGTACGTGCTTCAGGTGACAGCGGAAAACCAAGTTGGGATCCAGGTTCGAAACCAGGTGAACATCGAAGGAGCGGCCCAGGCGCGCGAGCCAATAGGCAGTGTGGCCGCCCACTACAAATTCGCGTTGAAGAGCCCTTCGCATTTCCGTATCGTCGCGAAAGCGGTAGGCATAGTCTTCCAGCGCGTGAATGCCCGCGCCGTCCGGGCAAGCGGCGTAGAAGAGTATACTTGCCCCCGGGCGCAGCGCCTGCGATGCGTATTCCAGGCCTCTGTGGGCTTGGCGTAGATCGATATCGAGCGGAAAGCCGCCGGCGGACGCGACGATCAGATCATACGGCTCTTCGGTTTCCACGCGCATCATGTCATCAACGGTCTTGCAGCCTTCGCGATGGGCCAGTTCGTAATGCCCTGCAACGACACGAACCAGTTTGCCCTCTGGAGTAAGAATCACATTGACCAGGAAATCCGGGTCTACCAGACGGCACGCCTCGAGGAGATCCTCATGCGCGGGATTGCCCTCCAGAACGCCCGGCCGGCAGCGCGGATCCAGCACCATCCGATGGTTGTACTTAGTTGTCCCGACACCCGCGACTCCCGGTACCAGGCTGCTCCGGCCGCCGCTGTAACCCGTGAGCAGGTGGGAAACAATATTGCCTGTCAGGATGATGAAATCCGCATCCCAGACGCGCCTGCTGATCTCGATGCGATTGCCGAAACCAGTGGTACCCACATACACGAGATCCGCTTCATCGGTCGAAATATGATCGAACATTTCGAAACGGCCGTAGATTTCTTCGCCCACGATCTGCCGACGCTCCGCCTCGCTTTGCGGCCGGTGAAGGCCGAGCGCAAAGACGATGAAGATGTCGGCATCCGGGATTCCCGCCGCGTTCAGTTCCGCGGTGATTGGCGGCAGCATAAGGTCCGTGCGGCACAGACGCGTAATGTCGTTCACGATAATGGCCACGCGCTCGCCGGATTTTGCGAGCACCCGGAGCGGGGGCCGCCCAATGGGGTGGTTCAGCGCGTCCAGAATCGCCCTTCGCTCGTCGCGCACTACCGGCGTTTGCCTCGGCTCGATAATTTCGACGTCAGAGTGAAGAGCGATGCTTAACTGGCCGCTTCCAAAGGGAAGGTCCATTCTACTCGCCGCCGCGATCAAATAGAAACCCTCTTCGCGAAGGGGAGATTGGATTGCGACAGGGCCATATTGAAACGTTTACCTTAATAAGAATTGTTCGATAGTAGGCGGAGTGTTATAGTTCCGTCAAGGTCTTTGCGTACTAGCCTGGTAAACGGTTTCGTACCAAAACCACCACGGGCCTTCGGTTCAACTTCCCTCGAGTGGTTGCCGGTCTAATCCTCGTCCGTCGCAAGCCCACCGAGGCGATGCAAGGGAATCTGCCGCAGCTCACGAAGAACGCTGCCGAACGGAAAAAATACTTGACGCCGGACAACCAGTATCTAAAGGTGTTCGACGAACTATCGGCCTATGACTTCAACACGTTCGTCGGCGGCCATCTAACGTCCATCGGCACAAACGGGATGCCGCGATGACCAAAGGGTTCACTATGGATGTGTACCTCTATTTGATCGGTCCGAAAACGCTCTTCTTCATGCCATGAAAGGATTTCCTGTCCAGATCCTACTGCAACGTCCAAGCGCATCGCGCATGTTCTCAGCCCCACTTTTCCCTCATCTAATTGCGACACCAATCGCTGCGCAGGAGCGCCTAACAGAAAGGAGGCGAGGCGATGATCGATGAGCGCAGTGGCGCAGAAAGGTTTAATTCGCGCAGGGGATCTGACAGTAGGGTATCGATCCAGTTCTTAAGCCTGCTGTCCGGCGTAGCCGCGCTCTGGTTTTTTGTGTCCCCATGGTCCTACTACGGAGTTTCCTTGCATGAAAGCGCCTGGAACGATTGGATAGTCGGGGCGGTGATATTCAGTCTCGCAGCGCTCCGGTTCATGCTGCCTACCCGGGCAGTTGTCTTCAGTTGGGCAAATTCGGTGCTGGGGGCATGGATCTTGCTCTCGCCTTGGATCTTAGGCTATTCGGGAAACGGCGAAAGGTTGGTGAATAGCCTCGCGGTGGGACTCTTCATTCTGGCTTTTTCCGTGATGGCCGCACGGGGGACCGGTAGTTGGAATCTTAGCGAGCTTCCCCAACGTTCGTGAGAGCCGCGCGGCGAAGCCGCTAGCATGGTTGTGAATGCGCCAAGCGGTCCTGAGGGTGGCGATGGTGATGGAAGCGACCACTGTCACCGGCCCTGCCAAGAACCTGATCGAATTTTGTAAGACCGCTTGTGTGCCCGACGATTGCGAACCGGATCTGCCCGTAATCAAGCCGCTGGTACTTACATATCTGCGTGGGCCAGAAGCCAGGAACGCATTCGTAACCGCGCTTGATTCAGCGGGTATCGCTACAGACGTGATAGCGGAAAAGTTCCGCTTTGATCCGGGCATCCTGAGGCAGTTGCGCAGCCACATCACCGCTGCGGGGCCCGACCTTATTCAGACGCATAACGTGAAATCCCACCTGCTGGTTCGCGCTGCAGGGCTGCACAAGCGTTATCCCTGGGTCGCTTTCCATCATGGCTACACTTCTACGGATCGGAAGATGGAACTTTACAACCGGCTGGACCGGTGGTCGCTGCCGCATGCGCGCCGGGTGGTCACGGTCTGCAAGCCCTTTGGGAGTGAATTGGCGGCGCACGGCGTTTCTGCCGCCAAGATTGAGATTGTGCACAATTCAGTGCGCACGCCTAGCGCAGTAGAGAACCATATGCTTGCGGAATGGCGCCAAAGACTGAGCATTGAGAAGCGGGAGGCGCTTCTGCTCACAATCGGACGGCTTTCGCGCGAGAAGGGCCATCTGGATTTGCTGCATGCGGTCGCCCGGCTACGTCAGATGTCTGAAGGTTCCTTCAAGCTGGTGATAGCGGGAGATGGGCCTGAGCGTTCGGGTTTGCTGGAACGAATTCGGGCGCTTGGGTTAGGGCAGACGGTCGCGTTAGCGGGGTACGTGGCGGACGTTGCACCCTTATACGCCCTCGCAACCATTGTGGTGGTTCCGTCGCACAGTGAAGGGTCGCCAAACGTTGTTCTGGAAGCGACGGTTAGAGGTGTCCCGATCGTGGCGACGAGTGTGGGGGGGGTGCCGGAGATTCTGACTGACAACGAAAATGGGCTGCTTGTGCCGGCGAGGGATCCCACGGCGATGGCGAATGCGATCGGGCGGTTGCTCACGGATGAAGACCTCCGTAGAAGGCTGGGAGCAGCCGGCCGGATTCGCGCCCTGGACTTCACGCCGACTGCTTACCGCCGGTCGCTATCGAATATCTATCTGGAGGTTTTAGACGGTCGATAGCTCCCAATCGTGTCGCCCGATCCTCACCGGACAGCGCGATCGGCGGCAAGGGAGATCGAGCAGGCGGCGACCGATGGGCGGAAGAAGTGCTGATTGTCTCCATCATGAACACGCGGCGCAGCGGCGCTCTTATGAAACTGATTGCAAGTGAATTCCGGCTTCTAATGGGGGATCCGGCGTTATCCACATCGAAAATTGCGGGAACCGGATGGATAATGCGGTCTAGCCTCCTAACAGGCCTTCATTCTGTAAAGTGGCCATAAAGTGCGCCCCATAAGCCATTAACGCCGCGAGGGCGAGGTAAAGCAGGCAAAATACGGCCGTTGAATGCTTTTTTCTGGTTATTGGGGCGTCCATGCTGATGTTAGCAGCACGCGTGCTGCCAAAGCCTTCATGCGTTTCCGGACCCGTACCGTGTGTTATTTCTTGTATGTAGAACGCCGAAGTAGCTCAGTTGGTAGAGCAACGGTTTCGTAAACCGTAGGTCACGAGTTCAAGTCTCGTCTTCGGCTCCAACCGGCGCGGTAGCCAAGTGGTAAGGCAGAGGTCTGCAAAACCTTTATTCGGCGGTTCGATCCCGCCCCGCGCCTCCAAGAACTTCCAAACAATTCAATCACTTAGCGGGTAGACGAAAGGCGCTCCCAAGTCCCCGAAAAGGACGAAGAGAAGCCGAAATTCGTCAAAAAGTCGGACAAAAGTCGGACAAGAAGTCGGACAAACTTCTTCGTTCCGTCCGGCTGCCGCAACACTGTCTTCCAGTCCCTCCCTGCACACCGAAAGTGTGCGCCTTCCGGAGTCGATCCAACACGCCCGTAGCGAGCGGAACTCTTACGGGGCCGCCCGGCTGGAAGTCTCACCCATTCCTTTTTTCCCCAAACCCTCTCAGGAGGCCTCTATCGACAGCACTCGTGCGCGCCAGGGGCGCGCTCTCCCCTCGATTTTCTTTGGACTGTTTCTTACGAAAGGAGTTGATTCGATGACACGATGGAGAACTTTGCCCGCCCGCCTCCAGGTCGTAAGCGTGGCATTGCTTTCGCGGCCGGGAGCACGATTGGCGTTGCTGACGCTCGTGATGGCCCTGGCAACTTGGGCGCAGGACCCGTTTTCGAGTCTGGGCGCTAGTGCGCAAACGATCTCGACCGGCACGTTTGTGACCGGCCTGGTCGAATTCGCGATTGTCATCGCCGGTTTGCTGCTTGCCTTTAGCGGGCGGGTGCTCGGCGGAGTCTTGATCGCGATTGTCGGCGGCGGCATGCTCGCATTGTCCGCTGCCAAGTGGGAAGGCTGGATTCAGGGGCTTTAGCGATGGCAACGCCTACCTACCGGTCCATCAACCTGACAGCGACCCTGCTGGGAATCGACCGCAGGCTGTGCATTGTCATTCTGATCGCCACATTTCTGGTTTTTCGCCACTTTAGCTTCCTCTCAGCGCTGCTCGTCTTCGCTCTGTTATGGTGCGGAGCCTACTGGCTGACCAAACACGATCCCGAATTGGTCGTCATCGCTCCGAAAGCCCTCAGGCAGAGGAACGTGTACGACCCAGGCAAAACAACAACAAAAACGAAAGGAGGCCTCTAACTCATGTTTTCCCGAAGGTCGTCGAATCCACTTCAGGATGCTGGCGCATGCGCCGATGAAATCGCTTTACTGCGATTCCTAGATGACACTACCTTTGAAACGAAACTCGGCGACCTCGGGATTCTTTTGTCATTCTCGGGCATCGATCCGGATTGCCGGACCGACGAAGCCTTGAAAGCGTTCACGCGCCGCTATGAATCGGCGATGCGCTTGTTCGACGACCGGTTCCGTGTGTATTCGTACATCGTCAAACGCTCCGGTGCGACTCCGCCCTGCCGACAATCGTATCCCGGTCCTGCCGCGACTGCGGCGGTTCACCGACGCGTGAAGGCGCTTGAAGACCGAGCCGATTCCCTGTATGAGATTCAGCTCTATCTGGCCGTGCTGTATGAGGGCTTCCGGCCGCAAAAGAGGGTGCTTGGCTCGCTGCAACGTGCAGCGCAAGACGTAGCGGCGGTGGCGGAGCGCGCGCTCGAGATCCTGGGCGGCACCGTGCGTTCGTTCCGGTCTTTGATGGACGATCTGCTCGTGACGAGAGCGCTGCAGGAGCGAGAAGCGCGATTGTTTTTCCGAAGTCTGGTGAACTTCGATCCTGCTCATGCGGGCGCGTTTCACTTCGAACCGGGCGGGCGGCTCGATTCGACGACGCTCGATTCCCAGATCGAGGTCCACGCCGATCATCTCCGGGTAAACGACTTCTTCGTAAAATCGATCTCGCTCAAACAGCTTCCCGGCTCGACCGCTCCGAATTTGCTCAACGATCTGCTGGCCATCGATTCCGATCTGATCGTCGCGACCGAGTGGAAGCCGAAGAGCAACCTGCACATGCGACGCGTGATTCGGGCCAAGCAAACCGCGTTCGATGCGCTGTTCCTTAACTTGGCTGCCCTGGCACTCCACGGCCGCGGAGTGCCGAAGTCGGAGCTGCCGCGCAAACACGAGGTGGAAGCGCATTACGACTCGCTCGGCGTTTGCATGCAGGAGATCGAGAATCACGGAAACTACTTCGGAGCTTTTGCCTCGACTGCGATCCTCATCGGGAAGACCTTGGACCGGGTGCGCGAATCGGTCTCGCAAGTCGTGAAAGTCTTCGGGCGCTGGGATGCGTCCCTGCTCGAAGAACGGCTGAATCTCTTCCCTTCCTGGCTTTCGATCCTGCCAGGCAACTACCGCTATGCGCGGCGTTACCAGTACCTGCTGAACGTGAACTACGCGGATATGGCGCTGATCTGGGCCAGTTATACGGGCGAGAAGCGTAATCCGCACTTACAAGACGAGTATCTGTGTACGTTTGAAACGCCCGACCAGCAGCTGTTTTATTTCAACGGTCATGTAGGCGGCGTCTGCGGTATCCAGATCCTCGGCGCGCCGGAGGCCGGGAAATCGTTTCTGACCAACTATTTGATCGCGCAAGCGCAGAAGTACGACCCGGCGACCATGATTCTCGATATCGGACATAGCTACCGCGACCTCACTCACGAGTTCGGCGGCTCTTATTTTGAGATTTCTCTCAAAGATCAGACCGCCACAATCAATCCGTTTTCGCTGGCGCCTACAGCTGACAACCTGGAATTTCTGTTTTATTTCGTCCGCTTGTTAGTTGGCAGGGACCCGGGCGCAGCGCTCGACGACCAGGCGCAGGAGGATCGCTATATCCATGATGCTCTCGCCGCAATCTACGGATTGGCGCCGCAAGACCGCCACTTACAGAACCTGAGCCTGCCGGCACGGCTCTATGCACGGCTCAAACGCTGGTGCGAAGGAGGCCAGTACGGGCATCTCTTCGACAACGTCGAGGACACAATTCGCTTTTCGGATCTGACCGCGTTCGAGTTTCAAGGCATGGAACGGGCACTCGACGCTTTGCGTCCGCTCTCGTTCTATCTGCAGCAGCGTTTCGACGCAATGGTGTACGACCCGTCGCAACTGAAGCGCGTGAAGTTGCTGGTGCTCGATGAATGCTGGCGCTGGATGCTGCTTTCCGACATGGGCGCATACATGGTCGAGAAGTTGAAGACCGGCCGCAAAAACAATCTCGGAAACATCTTCGTCACCCAGAGCGGCCTCGACGCCGAGCGCGCCGGCTATGGCGCATTGCTGAACGAAGCCTGCCCGATGAATATTTTTCTGTCGAACCCGAAGATTCAGACGGCGGCCTACCAGGAACTGTTCGGGCTCAACGAGAAGCAGGCAGAACGCATCGTGCGCCAGCGGCCCCGCCAGGATCTGACCATTTCCACTCCGCAGTATTTCAAGACGGTCGCGCTGCGGATTTCGAACGATCAGGATCGCTTGACCTATTCGAACGATCCCAACAGCAACCCACAAAAACAGCTTCGACGCGAGTTGCAGATGGCCGCGGGAGCGTAACCGGAGGAGCACCAGTTTGATTCGTAAAGCATTTATCGCAGTTTTCGTTGTCGCCCTTGCCTTTGGCGCAGACAACCAATCGAATACCACGACGGAAACCGTAGTCGCCCATGACGAAGACATCATCGCGTTGCACGCCTCGATCAGGGAAACAACGCTCATTGTGCTACCCGCTGCCGAGAAAGCGATGGGCGTGTTCTGTGGGGACAAGACCTACTGGAATGTCGATGTGATTCCAGGCGCGGAACGGTATGTCGCGGTGAAGCCATCGAAGGCCGGCATCTCGACCGACATCCATATCGTCACCGATCACAACAACTCTTATACCTTCCAGGCTGTCGAAGGCAGCACTGGCCCAGTCGCTTTGAAGTTGTTCGTCAAGCCCGCGGACACATCCTCGCTCGAAAAGCCGCCGGTCTTTGTTTCGGCGTCAGAAGTTGCCGCTCTAAAGCAGCAGCTCGCCGACGCACAAGCGTCGCTCAAGAAAGTGCAGGAGACCTCGGCCACGGAGGTAAAGACAAAGAGCGAGCAGATCCGTGCCAGTATCCGGACAGAATGCAATTCGCCTACAACTTCCGAAAGGACAAACCGCCGTTCAATGTTGAGGCGGTCTGGCACGACGACAAGTTCACCTACATTCGGGCGCACCCGGAGGAAGCTCCCGCATTGTATGAGGTGAAGGACGGGAAGCCCAACCTGATCCAGTTTGAGCTTCGGCCCGATGGCTTGTACTTCATACCGAAGATTCTCGATCGGGCGTACCTCGAAATCGGCAAACAGAAGCTCGACATCTGGAAGTAACTATGGCCACTGATCCGCAGACTCCTCCAGCCCCGCAGACTCCTCCGCCGCCGGCTGCGCCCGGCATCCGGCAGCAGTATCAGTCACCGGAGGGCGCCATCTCGATTCCCCGCTTGAAGCGCGTCGGCCTGGCGGCCGGGCTGCTCGTGCTCGGCTACTTCACGATCTGGGGGAGCTGCCACCGGCAAGCCACTCCGCTTGAAAAGAAGAAGACCACCGCTCAGGTATGGCCCATGAGTCCCGCGAATATTGACTCGCAGCAGGCGGAACTCGACCGTGAGATGGAAGAGGCAAAGCGTGCGGCAGAACAGGCCGAGTTTGCGAAACGTCGCGCCCAAACCACGTTTGACTCGGATGGCCCACATACTGCGCAACCGAATCCGGTTTCGCAATTGCGCCAGCAGCTGCAGCTCGAAGAGATCCGTCGCGCGCATACGGCGGCGTATGCCTCGACCATTGCCTTTGCGCCTCAGGGAAGCCGCGCGGAAACAAAAGCGGAAAGCGTGCCGCCGGCGTCAGGCGCGCCTCCTCCAAAACAAGAAGAACCAACGCTCGCGACAAAGACCGACGAAACCCAAAACGCGCCGCCGAACACGGAGAGACAAGGCGGAACGTACCGCCTCGATGAAGGAAGCATTATTGAAACGGTTCTTCTCAACCGGCTGGATGGCGAATTTAGCGGGCCGGTAATCACGCAAGTTTCGAACGACCTTTACAGCCGGGCAGGACTGGAGCTGCTGATTCCGAAAGGCTCACGGCTTCTCGGCGAAGCGCGGGAAGTCAATGGCTTCGATCAACGCCGGCTCGCCATTCTCTTTCATCGTCTGATGCTGCCCAACGGCAACTCGGTCTCGCTTGATAAATTTCGCGGCCTTGACCAGATCGGCGAGACCGGCGTCGTCAGCAAGGTCGATCACCACTACCTCGAGATCTTCGGCACCTCGCTCGCACTCGGCGCGATTGGCGGTCTCTCCCAGATCGGCGCTAACAGTGGCTATGGCTACGACCCTGCGACTGGCTTTCGAGTCGGCGTCACCGAACGTATGGGGTCGAACGCGGAGCAGGTCCTCGCGAAATTCCTGAATAAGTATCCGACCATCAAGGTCCTGGAAGGTTCCAGGATCAAAGTCATTCTCACTAACGATCTCAACCTGGAGGCCTTTGAGTAAGGCCTCGATGAAAGGAACCTATGCACGATTTAGATTCAGAGACCCGGCGCAATCTGCACTACGCCGCGCTTCCCGGCAAAGCCGCCAGCAGCTTTGTCGTACTTCTTCTCTGTCTTTTTGCCGGACTATTCGGTACGGCATTAGTCGCGTATCTCTCGGGCGCCATCATCCGGCACTTCTTTGGAGGATTTTGATGCGCAAACGAATCCTGATTCCGATATTGCTTACGACTGTCCCTGCTTCTTTACTCGCTCAGATCTTCGGTCCCACTATCGTCTTTGATCCGACGCAGGCCGCGCACGTGCTCACGGAGATCGCACGGATCGTGCAGCTCTACAAAACAGCCGCCCAAACCTACAACCAAATCGCCTATAACGCCGGTTGGTTCTCGAACAAAAGCCGGTGGCTTGGCATAGCAACTCAAGTTGTGAATAGCAATACGCGCAGTATTTTTGGTGAGACTGGCGGCTGGAATCCCGCCGTTACCAACGGCATCAACATTCCGGGTGTCTGGGGCAACGCGACATACGGCATTCATCCGCCGGCATTCTACGCGGGCTTTCCGCTGGGAGCGAGTTCCACATCCGCGAACATCGCCTCCGTCAACGTAGCCGATGGCATGACTGAGGCAGCCATGTTAGCCATAGCGAATAGCCGAAGCAATCAACCATCAAATGACATGGCGCTTTCGAATTTGGAAGCGAACGCTCAGGATACGGGCACGGACAGCAACTCCGAAGTCGAGCAGTTGAATCTGCTGACGAACGGCACTGTGCTTGCCAATCGCCAGCAGGAGGATTCCAACGCCCTTCTGACTACCATTGCCGAGCAGCAGATCCTCACAAACAAAGTGCAACGAGACATGCTGGCCGACAACCTCAACGTGATGACGACGGCGGATAACTACACGGCCACTGAAGCCACGCAATGGGGTGGGTCGGCGGCGACGATTACGGGGTATGCCCAATGAGCGCGAAGCTTCTCCTGACCTTGACGGTGTTGACTGCGCTCCTCGCGTCGTTATACGTCGAAGTGCATAAACGAAATCAAGGCGTTCTCGACATCGTGAAGTCGCACCAGGTGCCGAAGATGCAGTCCGCAAAGTCTATTCGCGACTACCGTCAATAACCATGTTCCTACCCGTCACGTTCCTACCGATCTTGGCGCAAGCTCCGGTTCCGGTGAACTCCGGAACAGTCGACATCATCAGCTTTGTGACGAAAGCGCTCGACGGGATCGTTGATCCGACAAGCAATGTCTTTCTAGCCACCGCCCAGCCCTTGCTAGACAAGCTCGGATTGCTCGCGCTGGTGATCGGAGCTTTGACCTGGACGTATGGCTATCTCACCGGGAACCACATCTTTAGCGGGGAACATTTCTGGCGCGTTCTGATTCGCTACATGATCGCCTACAACTTGCTCCGATATTACAACTCGCCGATGCCGCTCGTGGATTATAGCTTCCACCAGATCTTCACGGAGGAAGCGCGCTGGATGGCGGCACAGATCGATATTACCGTGCTCGACCGGTTTCTGAGCCAAATCCAGCAGATCTGGGGCACTATGGAGAAACCGCACGTCTGGGATATTCCGGCCACCATCATCTACGTCTGGATCGGACTGGATATGGCCCTGATCGAATGCGGGCTCTTCGCCGTCATCGCATTCAGTTTCTGGGCCATCGGTGTCGGGCTGATCCTCGGTCCGTTCTTCATCGTCGCTTACCTGTTCCGCGCCACCAGCCATTTCTTCTGGGCATGGGTCAACTACATGATCAAGTACTCGCTGTATCGGGTAGTTGCGTCCGCGCTCGTGGCGGTGTTCGCCAACGTGATTCTCAACTTTTTGACCAACACCGTTCATGGTGACTACAGTTTGGGCCATTGGTGGGCGATCGCTCTCTCTTGGACAGTCGTCGTCATCGCAGGACTCTTTGCCTGCCTCAAGGTCTCCCAGCTCGTGAATGATCTGACGACAGGTGGCGCCTACGCCGGTTCCGGTGGTCTTCCGATTCCCATTCTGAGGAGGTTTTTCTAAATGGCGAGCTTCTATCCCGCAGCCGACTTGAACAACGCCAGATGGTGTCGCTCGAAAGCCGAGCAGTTCGGCACTCTGGCGCTGGCAAACAACTATTTGTTGGCCGTGATTGCGATCTTAGTGATCGCCCTGGCCGTACTTGGCTGGGAAGTCTGGCGTAATACCCAGGCCATTGCCCGGTTCCGGCCCATTGTGGTTCGCATCAATGACCTCGGTAACGCCCAGGTCGTTTACTTATCCGACGCTACGTACCGGCCACAAGCCGCCGAGGTCAAGCACTTTCTTGCGGACTTCGTCACGAAGTACTACACGCACAAGAAAGAGCGGCTTGAGGATTATTACCTGAGCAAGTATTACTTGAGCCGCCAGCTTGGCGTCGAGTCCTGGGTTGAAGACCAACAATCCAAGTGGACCAAAAAGCTGCTGAACGGAGAGCTGGAGCCGACAGAGGCCAGGGTTCGCAAGGTTTCGATCACAAACCTAGCCAAGGCCCCATACGAAGCGCTCGTCGATTTCGAGCGGGTCGTTTATACGCCCAATGGCGATCAGGAACTACGGCGCGAAGATCTCACGGCCACCATCCGCTTTACGTTCGCCGACAAGGTAGAGCCCCGCATGATGCAGTACAACCCGCTCGGGTTAACCATCGTCGATTTCCACGCTGATCAGGCGTTCCATTAAGCAAGCAAAGAAGGACTGATTCTATGGCACCGATACAACCCGAAAATAAGACGACCAATGAGCGGCGTCACGCCACTATCCCGCCGCTACTTTGTAAGCGGATTGTGCCAGCGGAGTCCAGAAAATCGGCCGAAGTCAGCGTCTGTCGAGTAGGCGTCCGCGTCGTGCTCAAGAGCAATGGCGGCGAGGTGCGCATCGGAGGTGAGATTGCCTGCAGTTCCCACGTTAAGCAGCAAACGGCGCAACAGGTCAAAATGGCGCGGCCCGGGCTCCAGGATCACAGTCCTAGGCCGCGCGAGCCAAAAAGCATCCAATTCCAGGGCTTGTTCTACAGTCAACGGTTTCGCAAAAATAGTTTGGCGGGTCGTCACGCGCAGGAAGCCGACCAAGACGCTCCAGGCAAACCCTATCGTCTCTGTTCTCGAAAGAATTTCATCCAGCCAAGCCTTAGCACCGCTGTGAAAAGGATCGTCTTCATTGACTGCGTATACAAGCAAATTGACGTCAGACGCAATCACCGGCCCTCAGCCAATCTCATCTTCCGAATAGTCTCCGCGTCCTCAAGTTCGTCTCCAAGCGCTAAAGCCTTCGTCAAGTCGACCAGCGGTGTGCCCATGGAGTACGTCTTCTGTACAAAGCGTGGACCTTTGTCCTGGTCAATGGCCCCCGTCGCGAGCCCGGCACGGACCGCCTCATTAAGGACGCGGTCGAATTCCACATTTCGGTTGCGAACTTCCTGGCGAAGCAGTGCTTCGACGTCCGGATCGAGGTTCACCACAGCCTGCATAGATTCAGCGTATCAAGCAACGGAGCTGATGCCGGAGCGCAACCGTCAGACCCCACTTTTCGTTGCCTTACCGCTTTTTCAGTAACAAACCCATCGATGAAAGCAGGAGGAGTGAATCCATGCCACTAATTCAACCGGAAAAGAGGACGACGAATGAGCAGCTCAACGTCACGCTCTCTTCCGAGATCTTACAGGAGCTTCGGGCTTATGCCCATTTCTTGAACAACTCGAGCGTGTCGTACGTCCTGACTCAGCTCATAAACACGCTCGGTCGTGACAAAGAGTTCCAGCAATGGAAAGGCGGTCAGAGCGGGCTGGGCGCCGACCCGCTCGTCATCCGTTCACAAAAGGAGCAAACGAATGGCAAGTCTGCTTGAACGAATTCAGAACGTCTTCGACAATCACCAGGACCTGGAGCGCGAGAGAGTTCGGCAGGAAGGCTACCAGCAGGCTCTCTATCAGGCCCGCGATGCCATGCTCGGTTCCGCTCTCAGTCTCAAGAACGAGTGGAGCAACGAGCTGGCCGGCTCCCGGTCCGAGTCCCATGCCTCAGTCCATGCCCGCTACGAAGCCAGGATCCAGGGACTGAACGACGCCTTTACTGCCTTGCGCCAGAGCGAACCGGGCATCACTACCCAATTGCACTCTGATGAATTTCGCGAGTCCGCTGCTCGCCAGGCGCAGGCCCGGAGCTACGAGGCGCCCGAGTTGGGCCGCTCGTCGTATCAATTCGCGCACGCTGCCGGACAACAGCAAGACGGAAGCGAACTTCGTGGTGGATCGTTACGCCCGATTCTCAATCGCGACGAGTATCAGGCAGGGTACGACTACAGAAAGGAAGCGTTGGACCGAAAGCTCGACACCTGGCATAGCGCCGCTCACGATTCTCAAGCAACTCCTCCAAAGGAGATTGAGCGACAGGCAGTTCGTGATATCGCCTTACAAGCAAGCCAAGGCGTTCGAGATAACTGGGGCGACAGAGGAAGAGGACCAGAGCGACTCGAAGATCCCGACTTCGATCTCGGCCAGCGCAAGGCAATCATGGACTGGTCGCATCAGCATAACCACCGCATAGCTCTGGAACAGCAAAGAGCCATTCAGCAGGAAGTGACAAGAGAGGTGCACGAATATGGCATTTCGTACTGAGCGAAGTCATATGAAATTATCGAGAACATCAGTAAATTCAGCTACGAGATTTACTGGACGGTTGGAGTGTACGGCGTTTGCTAGTGGTGTTTCGGACGCTCGTGGAGCCGCCGCTTCGCGGCTGTTATTCAGAATTACACTAGACCCCTTGTCAGGGTCTACCCAGGTCTACCGAGTCTTTTCCGTCACATTGCCGTTCCGGTCTACCGGGGTCTACCGCTGATGCCCCGCAAACTCCCTCACACGCTCTCGACGAAACTCGCCGCCTCGGAGCTCAAATCGCTACAGGCACGCGCTCACATTTTAGGGTTGACTCAAAGTGAGTACCTCCGCCTGTTAGTGCTGGCCGAGCTCCAATCGGTGAACGAACAGAGCCTGCTGCAGGCGGTGGAGGCAGAGCACACCCGGCTCGTCTTGATCGCGGCGCAGCAGGGCAAAGCTTTGAATGCCACGACGCTCCGCGAGTTCCGGTCACAGGCGATTCTCAACGCGCCCGCACTCGTTGAGCAAACCGTCCGCATCCTCAAACAACAACGAAATGGAGGCCAGTAAGTTGAAGACTTTCCCCACTCGCGCGCCTGTCGGCATGTTCCTCGGAGCGGTTCTCGGGCTTCTCTCGATCATTCCCGCCTTCGCTATTTGGCATCACTACGAGCCGCCGCTCGAACGGTTTTATTTGCCGCAATACATCGGCAGCACACTCGCCCAGACGCCCATTGGGACAGTGATTTCGTTCTTACGCCCGCGCCGCAATATGCGGACCTATTTCGTTCTGATGCAAGACGGCAAGCCCGTCACGAGTGCAGCCGGAGTCGACCTGGCACGCCACGTCTCGGTTCGGTTTGTCGAGACGACGCCACGCATTTTTGGCGCCTGGTTGCGCACTCAGATTTATGGCGGCCGTGAATTCCGCACCCTGCTGCAAATGCCTATCGCCCTTTCGATCGGCATCTACTTCAGCTTGTTTCTTTCCGGTCTCTCTTACGACTGTGTGAGACGGAAACGGGCGCGCGAAGGCGTTCCCTTGCGCGGGCCGGACCTCATGACGCGACGCGCGTTCAACCACGCCACGAAAGGAGATGGGTTTACTCTTTATGTCTTCGACTAAACCGCTGCGCATGCGGCGCCGGGATGAAAGTAAACATTTCCTCGCCATCGGCGATACCGGCGTCGGCAAGAGCCAGTTCATCAAACAGCTTCTCTATTATGCGCAGGAGTGCGGCGACAGCTGCGTCGTTCTCGATTCGAAGCTCGAATTTATTCCCGAGTTCTACCGCCCGGAGCGCGGCGATAAGGTCCTATCACCCAAAGATGCGCGGTGTGTGTACTGGGACATCGCAAACGAAGTGACGGACGAAGCCGACGCCGTCTCGGTCATGCGCGCCCTCTATCCCACGCATCCGACCAATCCGTACGCGCAGTTTTTTGACGATCAGGCCTGCAAAATCGCGGCTTACCTTCTGACGTATAGCGATCCCCGCCCGAGTTGCGCCGATTACGCCTATTGGCTGGCGCGGCCCGAGGAGATCTTCCAACGTGTCGCCGGCAGCGAACACGAGCAGACCCTCAGCCCCAAATCACCCAACATGGTGAACAGCATCCTCGCCACCCTGAACACGGTCGGCTATGCCTTGCGCATGATGCCCAGCGACCGTGCAAGTCGCGAGCGCTTCACAGTCCGGGAATGGGCGCAGCACCGGGAGGGCTGGCTGTTTCTACCGAACACGGCCGATACGCGCGAGGCGTTGCGCCCGCTTCAGAGCGCCTGGGCGGATATGGCAATGTTGCGCGTGATGTCGAGTCAGGAACAGAGCCGGCGGGTCTGGATCGTTCTCGACGAACTCGATTCTCTGAATACGATCCCGAAGCTGACCGAAGGCATGACAATGATGCGGTCCACCGGGAACGTACTGGTGCTCGGGATGCAGAACACCGCCCAGCTCGAAGACCGCTACGGCCGCCAGGCGGACACGATCTTTTCGCAAGCCGGAACCAAGATGATCTTTGCCGTGAGCGAGTCGAAAACGGCGAAGTCGCTGCAGGATCTATTTGGAGAAGTAGAGATCCGGCGCTATCGCGAAAGCCGGACAGGTTCGTTTTTCGGCAAGCATGATCGCAACAACTTCAGCGGTCCGGAAGATATCCGCAAACCGTTGCTCCTTGCCTCCCAGATTCAAGGGCTTCCGGACCTGATGGGGTACTTCTGCCAGCGCCCCAGCGATCAGGAGCCCGGCTTACATGTGGTTTTGGTGCGGTTACCGTATTTGCCGCCGGTACAACGGCATCCGGCTCTCCTCGAGCGCGTGATTCCAAAGATTGAGCGGCCCGTCTGGACGGGTCCGGCCATGGAACCCGCCGAGGTTCTTCAGCCCATTATTTCGCCGCTGCCAGGCGGCCATCCCGCTTCACTGACATGCTGACCATCACCAAACTCGGAATCGGCACCGCTCGCGAATATTTCCAAACCGAATTCGCGAATGCCAGCAACTCCTACTTTTCGGAGCAAGGCGTCATCCAGGGCCGCTGGTCGGGCAGCCTGGCCGAAGATCTCGGGCTCTCGGGAGCTGTGACCGAAGAAGCGTACTTGCGGCTGATCGAAGGACAAGACCCGAAAACGGGGGAGCAGTGGATCAGACACCGCGATACGTATTTGACGCGCGAGGGGAAGGAGGCGGGTCACATTCCGGCCTGGGATCTGACCCTCAGCGCGCCGAAATCGTTTTCGCTCGCGGCGCTGGTTGGCGAAGATGAACGCCTGATCCGCGCCGCGCAGCTCGCCAATGCGAAGGCAATGGAAGTGATGGAGGGGTATGTCCAGGCGCGCGGCGGCGGCAATCATCTCCCCATCAACACCGAGCGCTGGATCGTCGCCACCTTCCAGCACGATACTTCCCGGCCGGTGGATGGCTATCCGGCGCCGCAAGTACACTTTCATAATGTTCTAATAAACGTTCAGCGCGATTTCAACGGGCAGTTCCGCGCGTTGCAATCGGCGGAGCTCTTCAAGGCTAAATCGCTTGGCGCGGCCGTATTCTATTCGGAACTGCAGCACCAGGCCCACGCGCTTGGCTACGAAACCCGGATCGATCCGAAGACGAAGGCTCCCGAAATCAAGGGCTTTTCGCACGAGTATCTTGCCGCGGAATCATTGCGCCGTAAGGAAATCCTGGAGCGGCTCGAACAACTGGGAATGTCCGGCAGCCGAGCCGCTCAGATTGCAGCGCTCACCAGCCGGGAGGACAAACTCAAACTCACTCCAGACGAGCTCCGCGCCCTGCATCAGGCGCATAGCGAGATCTATGGCTACCAGGCGCAGCGAGCTTATACCGAAGCGCTAGAACGCGGTCCGGTTCAATTCCGGCACATTGCCATTCACGCGAGTGCGGTCGATTTCGCCGAGCGGAGGCTATCGGAGCGCAACGCCGTGTTCGAACACTATGAACTGGTGCGCGATGCGTTGCGTTACGGGCGCGGGACGGTCGATGTGCAATCAGTGGAGGCCGAAGTGCGCAAGCGTGTTCGGGAAGAACGATTGATCCCGATTCATCACTATCGCGACTTCGCACCTGCTGCTCGCTACACCACTCCCGAGATGGTTCGCCTGGAGCGCGAAGTGATGGAACGTATGAGCGCCGGCGCCGGCGTAGTTTCACCGATTGCCGAACGCGTCGATCTGAGCCGCCATTCGCAGCTCGCCGACAACCCAAAGCGGCAGGAAATCCTTCGCGCCATCCTGGCGACCGAGGATCAGGTCGTCGCCTTGCAAGGCACTGCCGGTAGCGCGAAATCAACAGCGGCAGGCATCCTTCGGGAGATTGCGGAACAGCATGGATTCCGGGTGAAGGGGTTGGCTCCGACCGGCAAGGCGCGCGATGCGTTGCAAGAGAAAGGCATTCCCTCCGAAACGCTCCAGCTTCACCTTCTCCGTGCGCGCGGCCAGGCTCAAGCGGCAAACGCTAACACTCTTTACATTCTCGATGAAGCGAGCCTCGCGTCGACGAAACAAGTGCGCGCTTTCCTCGATACCCTTGGCGCAAAAGATCACGTGCTGCTAATCGGCGACGACGATCCGCACCCACGCAAAGTCGGGCAGCACACCAGTATCGAAGCGGGCCGCCTTTTCCAGGAACTCCAGGAAGCCGGGATGAAGACCGCGCACCTGAACCGCGTCTACCGGCAGAAGGACCCCGAGCTGAAACAGGTTGTGCTCGAATTCCGGCATGGCCGCACGCAAGAAGCGCTCGATTTACTTGCGGCACAGCAGCGTATCCATGAATACGCGAACGCCCGAGCGCGGTATGCCGCGATCGCCAACGCCTATCTCGAACAGCCGAAAGGCACGCTCGTGATTTCTCCGGACAACAAGTCACGGGAGGAACTAAACGCCGCGATTCGAAGCCGGATGCGCGAGAGCGGGATGCTCACCCAAGATGCGCACGAATTCGTCACGCTCGTCCCGCGCGCTGTTTCGGGCGCTGATCGTACCCAGGCCGACTCCTATCGCATCGGCGACACGATCCGCTTTCTGCGTGGCAATCGGCGTCTCGGCGTCCAGGGCAAGTCCTACGCCCAGCTCATTGATTCCGATACTGCGCAGAACCGGCTCACCATCCGGACGCAGGATGGCCGCACTCTGACCTACGATCCTCAGCAAGCGTCGGGTGTTTCCGTGTATGAGAGCAAAATGCAGTCCTTCGCCGTGGGCGATCGCATCCAACTCACCGCGAATTCCACGGATCTCGGCGTTAGTACGCGCGATATCGGCGCGATTACGAAACTCGATGCCAACGGAAATATTCAGGTCCAGCTTGATAAGGGGCGAAAGGTTCGCTGGAACTTACGGGAGCACCGGCATATCGATTACGCCTACGCCATGACCAGCTATTCGGCACAAGGAACGACCGTCGATCGCGTACTGCTTCATATCGACACTTCCGACTACCGTCTGAGCGGACTCATCGACAAGCCTCTTGCGTACGTGGGCACCTCCCGTGCGCAGCACGATATCCAAATCTTCGCGGATGATGCGAGCCGTCTGGAGCGTTCGCTTGGTCGCGAAAACGAACGCGCCAAGGCGCTTTCTCCCGAGCAGATCCGCGCCTATCGGTCCGAGGACAGGTCGATTGCTTATGTTTGAACTGATTCTGCCGCATCTTCCGCCGGGCTTCAGGAGGCGATTTTGTCACCCGATTACAGCGAGGTCTGCGTGAACGAGGACAGCCGGGTGTTCGTGGAAGCAACAGGCTCGAATACCATGCTGGAGCTGGCAGGAATCGCGCCGACGCAAGTGCAGCTCCGCCATGCCGTCAATACCATTGCGCGCCTACTGGCTAAACGCGAAGCAGACGAATCAAATCCGATCCTTAACGCTCGCTTGCCGGATGGTTCTCGTGTGGCGGCGATGTTGCCGCCCGTTACCGAAGGCATTGTCCTAACTGTTCGCAAGTTCCGGCCGAACTGGTTCACGCTCGAAGAACTGGTCGCGAATGGCACCATGTCGTCTAGTTTTTCTGACAAGCTCAGTGAGGCTGTTGAACGTCACCAAAATATTCTCATCAGCGGACCCACGGGCTCGGGAAAGACCACCCTCGTCAAGGCTTTGCTTGATTTGATTCCGGTACACGAGCGTGTTCTGCTGATCGAGGATACAGCGGAGCTACCGCTCGAACGTCCAAATTCTGTCCGCTTCACCGCTCGGGAAGGCGTCTCGATCCGCGATCTGCTCAAAGCATCGTTGCGCCACAGGCCGGATCGCATCATCGTGGGCGAAGTCCGGGATGGCGCGGCCTACGATCTGCTGCAGGCTCTCAACACGGGGCATGCCGGCTCGATTTCTACGCTACACGCGAGTTCGAGCGCTAACGCGCTCAATCGTCTGGCACGGCTTGCGCTTCAAGCTGACACCGGCCTGCCCTTCGGCTCGATTCAAAGTGAGATCGGCGATGCGATTCACTACATCGCGCTTATAGAACGCCGCGGTTCCCGTCGCGAGGTGACGGAACTGATCCGTGTCACTGGCTTTCATTCTGATAGTGAGACCTGGCAATTCGTATCTGTTTCTGGAGCTGCCACATGCAAATAACAATTCCTCAGGGCGCTACCCTCGCGCGAGTCAAGCCGTCTCCCCAGGCTTCCGCGCTACGCTTGTGCAGCCCTTCGCCGTGCTTCGTCCTTTCCGCTTCTCTACAAGGATGGGCGAACCCCCTCAGCTTGACTCTTGCTACCCCGGACCTCGCCGGTCAGGCAGGGGTATTCGCAGTAAGCGAAACCCAAATTCGAATTCTCGAAAGGAACAAACTTTTATGAATATCAATCGCGTCACTCTTTGCGGGCACGCCGGCAAGGACGCCCGGACCAGTGCAAACCAAAACGGCAGGAACATCACGAAGCTTTCTGTCGCAACTTCGAAACGTTATAAAGATGCCAACGGTGATTGGCAGGAGAAAACGCAGTGGCACGTTTGCGTCTGTTACGGCCCAACTGCCGACTACGCAGCGAAGATCCAGACCGGTGCTCACGTATTCATTGAGGGTGAACTCGTCCACCGTGAATACGAACGCACCATCGAGACGGACAGTGGCCCAGTGAAGGTGCCTTGGCCAGTAACCGAGGTCGTTATTGATTTGATTTCGGTACTGGATCGTAAGGATAGACAGGAGAGGCGAGGGGCCGCCTAAGGCCCCTTCCTCGCCGAATCGAGGTCAGCACCGAGATGCGCCAAACGTCCGTTTATTGCATTGAGTGCTTGTGCGGCCAGTACATCGAGACCGAATCAGTCGAGCTCGATTGCCCAACATGCAGAAGAAAGCTGCGCATCGAGTGGGGTGCCGAAGTAAAAGTAACCGCACCAAAACCCGAGCAAAAAACCACTCCAGCAGCAGCATAAGTGCGGCTCGGACCTGAAGAAAAGCCCATAGGAGGTGAACGTGAATCTCTCGGACCGGCTGTCGCATTCGGCAAGCGACCACCGTAATGGAAGAAACGGCTTTGTTCCGATCGATGCGCTTCGCGATCCATCCACTCCCTCAAATCTGGTTGGTTCTGAGCTTTCGAGCGCCGATCTGATGGCCTTGGATGCACGTTGGGTAAATCGCCAGCTCGCCGAAGCAGCATTCTTGCGGCGCGTGGATTCGTTTACGGGAGCGCAGCTCGTCGGTCGAAAAGGAGGAGATTACTCGGGCATTGCGATTCCGTACCTTTCGCCGGGCTCGCATCTTGTTCGTGAATACCGATTGCGGCGCGATCATCCCCATTTCGAAGCCGGCGCGAATGGTGAACTGCGGGTGAAGCAGAAATATTTGAGTCCGCCAGGCCGCGGGAATATGTTGTATCTCCCGCCGGCGTGCGATCCCGCTTTGCTTCGCAATGTAGCGTTGCCGCTGATCCTCACGGAAGGCGAGTTTAAGACTCTGGCGTTGTGGCGGCTCGCGACATCGAATGCGACAGACGGACCGCGATTTCTCCCGGTTGGGATCGCCGGCGTTTTCAACTGGCGGGGAACCATTGCTAAGGCGATAGGCCCGGACGGACAACGGTTGAATGTAAAAGGTCCGATTGCGGATCTCGATTGGATCACGTGGAAAGATCGGAAAGTCATTATCGGCTTCGATGCCGATGCGAGTACGAAAGAGCAAGTCCGGTACGCTCGCGCGGAACTCGCTCAACACTTGCGCCGGCAAGGAGCGGTGGTGGGCTTTTACGAATGGGAGCTCGCTCAGGGCAAAGGTGTGGACGATCATCTTGCTATTGTTGGGCCGGACGTAGTACTCGGCGAGATGTCGCGCGTCTCGTTTACAAGTTTTGATTGGCGTAATGAGCTGATCCGATCGAGACCAACGGCGGCCAACAGGCAGGGACACATCTATCCCGTCCTGGCGAATGCAATCACCGCCCTGCGCTACGCGCCCGAATGGAAAGGCGTACTTGCGTTTAATGAATTCGACTTGATGCCGGTCGTCGTGCGCATCACACCCTGGGGAGCGCTTCCCAGTGGCAACGCCTGGACGGACCACGAAGACCGGTTGACGGCCGAGTGGTTACAGCGCAATGGAATTCTAGTAGACGTGCACACAGCCGCGCAAGCAGCTCAGACCGTTGCCAAAGATCGTTCCTTTCATCCGATTCGCAGTTATCTCGAATCGCGTCGGTGGGATGGCATAGAACGGCTCGATTGTTGGCTATCTGCATATTTGGGCGTTGCAGACACGGCTTATGCGCGGGCGGTGGGAGCGCGCTGGCTGATCTCCGCCATTGCGAGAATTTACCGGCCCGGCGTCAAAGCGGACTGTTGTCTGATACTCGAAGGACCGCAAGGCACTCGCAAATCCACCGCTTTGAAAACGCTCGCTGGGCCTTATTTCACCGACGAACTGGCGGACTTGGGCAGCAAGGATTCGGCGCTACAGACGCGTGGCGTGTGGATCATCGAGCTTTCCGAACTCGATACGCTCAGCCGCTCGGAAGTCAGCCGGATCAAAGCATTCATGAGCCGCACGACGGATCGGTTCCGGCCGCCGTACGGCAAGCGGTTGATTGAATCGCCGCGGCAATGCGTCTTCGCCGGTACAGTGAATCATTCCAGCTATCTGCGAGATGATTCCGGCGGGCGCCGTTTTTGGCCCGTTGCGTGTGGCTCGATCGATATCGACCGCCTGACGTTCGATCGCGATCAGCTTTGGGCTGAAGCGAAGGCGAGACTTGATGCCGGCGCGGTTTGGTGGTTGGAGACCGGCGAACTGGCAGTGGCCGCCGCGCAGGAACAGGCGGATCGGTTTGACGGAGATCCCTGGGAAGAAGTGATGGCGCGGTGGTGTGAAAACCGGCCTAGTATCTCGGTTTCGGAGGTCCTCTCGTGCTGTCTCGACAAGCCCAAGGCGCAGTGGACGCAGGCGGACAAAAACCGGGTGGCTCGCTGCTTTCGCACCCTCGGCTGGGAGCGTTATCGCGAACGCCAGGGCGCGACCTTGGAATGGCGCTATCGGAGAGTCGGTACCTGAAAAGGTTCCCGGTGTTCCCAGTCTTGTTCCCAGTGTGTTCCCAGTTTATGGTGCTTGAGAACGAACGATGTTCCCAGTGTTCCCAGTTTCTGGCGCGCGCACACATAACGTATAAGTGCGCACAGGTTCTTATATAAATTTCAGACTTACTGGGAACACTGGGAAACTGTGGGAACAAAGCTATTAAATCAGTAGCTTACGCTGTTCCCAGTATCGAGTGACGGGTGGGAACACTGGGAACTGCACTGCGCTGCGAAATGAGACAGTAGGCCGAGGGAACAGTTACCGTTCGCTGGAAAATACTGGCAAAACGGATGGTTTCTGATTGAGCCTTACATCAAATGTCACGAACGCCTCGGTGGATTACTCAAGTTTCATCAACGCGCCGCCTGAATATTTTGACCCTACGAGTACCAGATCGTGCTGCGATTGTGATATTCTCCTTGCTGTTCTGCTAGCAAAATGTTAGGAGTCTCGCCTGATGTTAACCAAACGTAAACTGTCGATGAAGTTAGCGCTTTTCGTGCTGGGTATAGTCTCGGGCTCGTCGCTGCTATTCGCAGACGCCATTCCTGGGTCCTATTCCATCTATGCTGGTCCCACGTACGATACGGCCTATCTGAACTCATACGACGACAATGGAGCTCTGATACAACAGATCAATCTCGGCGTCGGCCCCCCATATAGTGAATACATTCCTTCTCTAACAGGCCGTGTCTAAAAGCCAAAAACGCCTGGCGGCCTTTTTGGCACGGTTCCGTTCACGTTGTCGAATTTGGAGGTCGTGATGGGTGGAACTCCCGTTCCAGAGCCGAGCTCGTTCTCGTTGGTCACTGGAGTATTCTTGGCCGCAATTTCGATAGTCGGAATGCGTCGAGTGGGTTCGATCCGGTCAAAGCTCGGTGATGAACAACGCGCTGCGGGCGCACGACTACACCAACGCTCGATGTAGAGAACGTAAACGTCTTGTGAACCCCAGTGGCGGATGGCGAAGTAAAGCCGGATAGTAGCTACATGAACAGCGAACGGCGTGCACTGAGAGGCAAAGAGTGGCGACAACTGATTTCAGAACAGAAGCAAAGCGGGCTGTCGGTGAAGGTGTTTTGCGAGGAGCGCGGAGTAGCGAGCCATCGTTTTACACCTGGCGAAAGCGACTGGTTGAAGATCAGCCGACGCGGTTCGCGTTGGTGGCAACAAACGGAACAGCCCCGAGAGCGCCGGCGTTGCAAGTAGTGCTGGGTGGCGGCGAGCGACTGGAGATTCCACCAGGTGTCGACGTGGCGACACTGCGGACGGTGCTGGCATTGTTGCGGGAAGGCGCATGATTCACCTGCCCGCCAGTGTGCGGGTATACCTTTGCCTCACGTGCTGCGACATCCGCAAGAGCTTTGATGGCTTAGCGGCGCTGGTGCGAAGCCAGATGGAGTTGGATCCACTGGGCGGGCACTTGTATGTTTTTTGGAGCCGGCGGAGGGATCGGGTGAAACTGCTGTATTGGGACCGAGACGGCTACGTGATATGGGCCAAGCGTCTGGAGGAAGGCACATATGCACTGCCGTTTTCGGAGTCCGGCGAAGCGCGCCGCGAGATTACGGCGCAACAGTTGGCGGCGTTATTAGCGGGCATCGACCTCAATCAGGCCACACGGCGCAAACGTTATAGTCGAGTTGCATAAATACTTACGATTTTCTCTCTTTTGTTCTTGGTTACAAGTAAGTAAGCCGGTAAAATAGCTATGTCCACTTACTTCGCTGTGGCCATTGATCCAAAACATCTTCTCGACGATCCGCAGACCTTGCACCACATGGTGCTGGATCTGATGGCGCAATTGGACCGGGAGTTCACAGAACGGAGCAAGGTGGAGAGCCTGCTACGCGAGTTGCTGGGCGCCAAGCGTAACCGCAAGAGTGAGCAGCTTTCCGGAAGAGCAACTAGCCCTGTTCGCGGCGCTCTGGCAGGCGCGGCAAGCAGAACGGGAAGCGGCGAATGTTGCCGAGGAAGAGGACGATGAGGACGGCGACACCGGCGCCACCGGCACGGGCTCAACAACTCCGAAGAAGAAGCCAGGTGAGCGCCAGGCTCTACCTCGGCATCTCAAGCGGGAGCGCATCGTGCACGATCTGGCGGCCGAGGAAAAGCACTGCGTTCAATGCGCGCAGGATCTCCGACACATTGGCGAGGAGACCTGCGAACGCTACGAATACATTCCCGCTTCCCTCACGGTGATCGAAGAAGCCTGTTTGAAGTACGCCTGCGCGTGTACGGTGCGGACCGCGGGCAAACCGCCGCAACCGATCGAAAAGAGTACTGCGGGAGCCAGTCTGCTGGCGCAGGTGATCGTCAGCAAATTGGCCGATCACTTGCCGCTGCACCGGCAGGCAAAAATCTTTGAACGACATGGTGTCGATATCTCACCCAAGAGCATGTGTGGCTGGATGGCCCAATGCGCCGATCTGCTGAACCCGCTGTACGTGGCGGCCAAGAAGGTCCTGTTCGGATCGAAGGTGATCGGCACTGACGACACCAGTGTGAAGGTCCTCGACCGAAAGCTGCCGTTCGCCCGCACGGGGCGAATCTGGCCGTATTACGGCGACCGAGAGCATCCGGTGGTCCTTTACGATTACACTGCGACTCGGGAACGCGCCGAGCCAGAGAAGTTCTTGGCTGGATATCGGGGCTACTTACAGGCAGATGCCTACGGCGGGTATGACGCTTTCTTCAAGGACCCGGCGCGTGGTTTGATCGAGGTGGGGTGCTGGGCTCATTCGAGACGATATTTCCGCAAAGCCCTGGAATCGGATCAGGCGCGCATGGGCCCAGCCTTGTTACTGATGGCTCAGTTGTATAGGGTGGAGAAACAAGCGCGGACACTAGCCGCCGAAGACCGGCTGCAGCTGCGGGGGCTCCGAGCCCGCCCCATTTTGGACAAACTGTATCAGTACTTACTGGAGATCGAAGCTGAGGTGCTACAAAAGAGCCCGGAGGGCTGCGCGGTGCGTTACACCCTCAAAAACTGGCGGGCGCTCACTCGCTATGCAGAAGACGGAAATCTGGAGATCGATAATAACGCTACTGAGCGTACCATCCGCGGCGTGGCGGTCGGCCGCGGCAACTGGATGTTTTTTCGCAGTGACGCCGGCGGAAGGACGGCTGCAGTGCTGCGCTGTTTTGTCGCTTCCTGCCAGCGCGTTAACGTCGATCCCTTCGCCTGGTTCAAAGACGTCCTCGCCCGCATCGCCAGCCATCCAGTTAACCGCATCGCCGAGCTTTTGCCACACAACTGGGCTTCCGCTCAGGCTTAACCTCCCGGCTCAATCCGTGCTAACCACTGCGTTCGTTCCTGGTGATTCTCGGACCTTTACGAACGTCAACAGTAGAAATCCTTGTTCTGATCTATCCGTGCAGCGCTGGCCCGAAGCCAAGAGTTATTCAATACGAAGCGCGAATTAGGAGACGAGTTCGAACCCGGCAAGCGGGGCAATTCCGCCGCCCCATCAAACAAGGGGATCTCAATCGGGGAGATACCAGATAAGTCACTCGACGAGATGGACCAGCACAGCCGTAAGGTCGTCCTGCTGACTACCCGCCGTGATCTGGTCAAACAGGCGGTCAAGGGTTGCGGCTGGCTCGCTTTCATTTGAGCGAAGAAGGAACTGCCCAAGCCTTGCCTGGCCGAACTCTTCACCAGCGGGGCCGTTTGCTTCGGTGATTCCGTCGGTGTATAGAAGTAATCTGTCTCCGATATGGAAGGGAACCGAAATATTCGCGTACGTTGCTTTCGGAAACGGACCAATAAACAAGCCGTTCTCAGCAAGAAGCACCAGGTCTCCTGTTTCGCATCGAGCTAACAATGTTGGCGGATGGCCGGCACCGGCGTAGGCGACCGTATGTGCTTTTCTGTCGATGGCAGCACAGGCAGCCGTAAGGTACTGGCCGCCAAGACTGCCGCGAAGCATCGCGCTTAGTCCGGACAAAATAGCGGCAGGGTCGGCAGCGTTATTTTTTTGCGCTGCAAAACAGACCTTTAGCATGCAAGCGACGAGTGCCGCAGGAACGCCGTGCCCGGAAACATCCGCCACCAGGATCGTCAGAACACCGTTTGAGGAAGTCAGGAAATCATAGAAGTCTCCGGCCATTGATGTCATCGGTTGATATCGCGCGGCAACGCGAATACCCTTAACCGACGGGGGAGACTGGGGGATTATAGAGTCCTGAATTCGTCTTGCAGTTGACAGCTCTTGCTCAACGTCGATGAGCTTTCGCTCGGTCGCCAGTGCTCGACGTACAGCAATGGAAGCTAAGGCTCCAAGCAAGATCAGGAAACCGACCGGTTCCACGCTACGACCACCCACCCTGATGCCCTTGTTTTCAAGCACAATGAAGACTCCAAACGTGAGCAGTGGCCAAAGGAGAGACGCCGCAAGGGAATTACCGGAACGACCTTCGACTAGAACATGCAGGAGCATCAACACGGTTCCGCTGACAACGAGCAGGCCGTTCATGAAGCCGACCCAGTACACGTTGTAAGCGAGGAAGGCCGTGGGGATGGCGATAATTGCAAAAGCAACGCTGAGCCACAGCCATATAGCGATAGTCCCTTTCCAGCCTCGGCCAAGAAGTTCGCGTGCGCAGAGTGCGAACGGGATGTTGATCACGTAAGTGATGCAAAGAGCCCAAGGAATGTACTCGTTTCCCGGCCTGTTGAAGGCGTCACGAACCAACTCATTCTGTACCAATAAGCGCACGCCATAGAGTGTCGAAAAGACGCCAACCCAAAACAGCAAGCGATCTCGAGATCTGAGCCGCGCAAGCGCAAACGAGAAGGCTCCACCGAGCAGGATTATGCACGCGATAGCAAAAAAGGGTAGATTGATGCGCAACGCCGAATTCACAACTTGGCGAGGAATCAGATCCGGGATCATTCAATCAGACTAACGCAGGGCTACCACAAGCCGCGCGTGTGCAACGACCATGTCTGGGGCCGCCATATTGCGAAGCCGAATCGTCGGCAACCGGGACTCGATTAGTGGCAAAGTTCGAGAGCTGCAAAAGTCAGCATAAAAACAATACGTCGTAAGAATGTTCTCGTTCTTGTGACGTCCAGGAACTGGACGTCGTCTTTTAATTGAGTCCTTGATGTCGTTCTCGATCATTTTTCGCGGAGGCGCGCTGCGGTTCCATTGCGAAGTTGCGCAGTCCTGGTTGGTAGCGTAAGAAGCTGTGCCGATCACCGTCAGCAATCCGTTCAAAGGTCGACAATACCCGGGGTGAAGTGATCGTGACCGCAGGCCGTTGGTATTTGCGCTATCCTGTAACGAGCCACAATCTTTTCCCAGAACATTCTCACGTTAATTTCCGGCTGGCTTTCCGCGCTGTTTCAGGTGATGGAAATTCGAGCGGACCGAGTGGCGTCATTCCTCTGGATTGTCTGGTGGAGTCCGCCACCAATCCCAGGCGCACGTTCGAGGAGGCGAAGCTTCAAGACCTTCGCCGAGAGCATTCGCACGCAGGGGCTCATCATGCTGCTTGTCGTCAGACCAAAGGGCGATTTATATGTGTCTACTATTGCGATTTGCTGCACGCTCGGGTGATAATCACACCCAATAATCAGCAGCTTCAGATCCTTTGGCCCGAGCCTTCGTTCGTTGACTGGTACACGTCCAAAATCGCCGTTGTTATGAAATCAGTGTTTATGAATCGTGCCCGGATGTTCGGCAAGTCGTCATTTATGTGCGGGTGTACGTGATCCGGGCATAATCCCAAACACTGCACAAACCGCTGGCAGGAAGTCACTTTTGTGTGTAGCCAATTTGCCCTTCAATCGGACTCCGCCTCTTGCTAGACTCTGGAATGCCTTCTCGCGTCCGGCAGGTGAAGATCGACAAATCCGCTGGCCCCATTCGCCGCGCTCTGCGGTACGCCTCTTATGATTGGACCCGCGAGATGCCCGGGTCGAAGCGCATCATCACCTATGTCGGGATTGTCCTTCAGGGTTATGCCATCTACGTCCTGATGACGTGGGCTTTCATGTTGCCAAACTGGTTGAATTCGTTTCTTGGCGCACTGCCGAGACGGCCAGTCAGCTATCTGATGGTGTTCCTGCTTTATTACACCGGCTACTACATCCAGAAGGGAATGCTGGCTTCGGAATTTGTCCGCAAGACCCAACTGGAAGCCGACCAGATTGCCGCACGACAAATCCAGCAGACGCTCATCCACCAGAAGTTGCCGGAGCTCCCGGGCTACGAGGTCGAGACGTTCTACAAACCTCTGCGTGAGGTCGGTGGCGACTACTTCGACGTCATCGAGCTTCCAAGCAACCGAACACTATTCGCGATAGCGGATGTCTCCGGTAAAGGGATGCCGGCCGCTCTGCTGGCGGCAAACATACAGGCTCTGGTTAGAAGTATCGTGAGCGTCGAGGCGAATCCCTTGGCGTTGGCTCGGCAGATCAACAAGCACCTGAGCCGTTATACGCCGAGTGATCGCTTTGCGACGGCGGTGTTCATCCGGCTGAGTGGCGATTCCGGAGAATTGACCTATGTAAATGCGGGCCACAACGCGCCGATTGTGTTCGGCTCCGGATCTGCGATCGGGTTGGAAGCTACCGGCATGCCGCTTGGACTATTTCCCGAAGCGGTATATGAAGCTCGCACAGCACTTCTTTCCCCTGGCAGCGCACTCCTCGTCTTCACAGACGGGTTGACCGATTCGATTTCTGGACATAATCCCGAAGACCGTTTGCGTGATGCTTTGGCCGATGGTTCCAGAAGAGCGATGTCTACTCTCACATCCTTAGTGGATCCGAAATTCAATGACGATGACATCACTATATTGCTCTTGAAACGTGATGCCGATACAGCTTCCAATGGCAGGCAGTCCAAGCTTGCTATGCAACTTTGAAAAATTCTGTCCAGGGTCGTTGGTATCACCTCTGCCCGAGACTGTGGAGTCTGTAGCCTACAAACAAGACTCAGACCGTTGTGAGGACGGAAGTCAAGATTATCGTTACCCTCAGAGCACTGACAAAGAAGGGCCCGACAACCGAAACCATCCCAAGAAAGCCGGTGGCCAAGCCCAAATAGGCGATGCTTTTGCGGAAGGCTCCATTTAGCATGCCGAAACCAGTCATAAGAATCCCGACGGCGAGGACGAGGGTATTGTAGACAAATAAAAGGCTCGATGCCAGCACCGCGGACGGGTACCTTGCAGCCGTGATAACGGCCGCTCTTTGAGCTTTGGTCGCGGCTTTGGCTACTCGCTGCTGAGCGTGATAAGCGAGGCGTAATCGGTCCAGGTGATTGCCAAGTCCAGAACGATGAACAAGGTCACGCACGCGGTTGCCAACAGCACGACGTTCCGGTTGACCTCTCAATGCGAGGTAGAGCGATAACGCGACAGGTAGGAACAGAAAGTCCGTCAGCACGCGGACGCCGGTAAAGGGAGTACCTGCCAGATCGTCCGCCATGGCGAGCGCCGAGCCCCGGTAGAAGGTGAAGGGAGACAGCACCATGCGCCCGTGGCGAAGGGGAAGGAGATCGGGGAGGCGGCCGGTCGTGCGGCGGCTTCGACTCGGCGTTTGAGGCTCGCGGACAGCACTCCGAGTTGGTTCCCCAAGGCAAGGTTTTCCAACCGAAGTTCGACCGACCGCTTAAACAAGGAGAACAGCACGCTCAGCAGCGTAAGCAGCTGTTGACGGGCCGACCAGAGGAGCAGGTAACACTTCATCAACCTCAAACATTTACAGAACTTTCGGAATATTTTGGAAGGACCGGGGCGCAGGAGAAACTTAAAGCGTAATCACCGGACATGGCGCGTTCCAGATGATCTCGTAACTGTGACTGTGCACGTGCCCGGCCGCCTCGTCCAGCCGGCCGCGACCAGTAATAATCAGATCGGCCTTTTCAATCTCCTCCGCTACCTCCCAAATGACGTCGCCAGGATTGCCTTCGAGCACGCATATGGAGGCCTTGACCTTGGATTCCCTAAGGTGCTTCTCCAACGCAGAGGTCAAATCCTTTTTGAGCTCTTGGATAAGGCGGTGGCTGGTATTGGCCGCACGCGGAACGGCGGTGAAGATGCTCAGGCTGGCGCCGAAAAGCTCGGCGAACTCGGAAGCGCGAACCAGCAACGGAACAGACAAATAGCGGTAGTCGAGGGCGAGAATGATCCGGCGATAGGGACGAAACGGATTCAGCTCTCGCGGATGAGGGCTGGTCCATACCGGACACGGGGCATCGTGCAAAACTTTTGCGGTGACGGAGCCGAGGAGAAATTGGCGGCGCCTGCCCCGCGCGCCGGTCGTCATCATGATCATCCCGACATTCTTTTCCCGAGTGAAATCGACAATCGCATCAGCCACGCCGCCCGAGGTGACTGCGATTTCACTTTCCACCGAGGCAACGTGTTTCGCCTGAAACTGCTGCAGCGTCTTGAGCCGCTCTGACTCGAGGGCCTTTCGGTCCTTCTCGAACGCAGCGACGGCCGCTTCGCTGAATGGGCCAAAGTACATCTCCGAGGCGCCGTGCCAATCTTCCATCCGAGGCACGACGCTCAACAGCCATACCTTCACACCCGATGCCTTGGCTACTCCGACCACATGGTCCGCGATACATTCGGAAGACTTGGAAAAATCCGTCGGGAAAAGAATGTTTCGAAATGGAACTTGCGTTCCCATGAGAAGGTATGCTCGCGAGCAATATATCAGAAACCGACGGGCGATCAAAAAACCCAGCGTCTGCTGACTTGGCTACATTCGAAACCGGCCCGCCGGCTGGAGCGGTTCTTGACGCAACCGCTCCACCACGGAACAGTTCACAGGCATGACGGGGCGGCTGGTCAGCCGGGAGGACGCGCTTGACGGTTGCGAGCGCATCCTGCGTGACGAGTTCCGCGACTATCCAGAGGCCGCGCTGTACATGATCGGTGGTATCGACGCGGCGCCGATAATGGATACGTCTGTTGAGAATCTGGACGACACCGGTATCGGCCAATGTTTCGCCGACATTGGCCCTGTTGTGGACTACATTTCGCCCATGCTCTATCCATCGTCCTTTCAATTGGGAATTCCGGGACCTCGAAATCCTTTGAACGATCCGCACCGCATCGTATTTGCCTCGCTGGAGCGGGCGAAGCAGCGCACAGGCTTTTCAGGAGTAACTTTCCGACCATGGCTGCAACCGCTCAACGATTACGCATTCGACCGCAGAAACTTCGGCGCGTTTCAACTGGAACAGCAGATCAAGGCAGCTCAGGATGGCGGTGCGGAAGCCTGGCTGCTCTGGGATCCAAGAAATCGGTATCCGACCGAGGTTCTGTCGGAGCCGGCTCCGAAGCTCTGGTGGCACACGAATCAGCGCGCGAACGACCTCAAGCGATAGACGAGGCCGCTTTAGGGGCACCCTGGGTCAGGCGAAGAGGTTACGATGAGGCCATGAAAAAGCCGCTGCTTCGCAACTTCTACCATGGCCAAGTACGCTCCGGTTGCCGCAACGAGAAAGAAAAAGAACGGAGCGGGCAGTGCCGTAAACCCCAGCACGTTGGCCACGGGACTGAAGGGCATGAATAATCCTGCGATCACCACCCCTAGAACAGTCGCTACGAGGGGCAAACTGGGTCTGCTCTTCCAGGGGTTGCCAAACGTCCGGATGACGAAGAGAACCAGTGTTTGGGTCGCGAGAGACTCGACGAACCACCCTGTGTGAAACTCGGCCTGACTAGCGTGAAGGTATTTGAGCAGGACAAAGAAAGTTAAGAAATCATAGATCGAGCTGATCGGACCAATCAGGATCATGAAATTGCGGATCAGAGAAATGTTCCAGCGCTGCGGCTTGCGAAGGTAATTTGTATCAACACTGTCGGTCGGAATGGTAATTTGTGCCAAATCGTATAGGAAGTTGTTTAGCAGAATCTGCGTCGGGAGCATTGGCAGGAACGGTAGGAAAAACGAGGCTGCTGCCATGCTCAGCATGTTTCCGAATTAGAACTTGTCCCCATGAGCAAATACTTCAAAACGTTGCCGGATGCTTTCCTCCCTTCGAGGACGCCAGCATGAAGGACACCCAGCCCTGGCTCGACCAGGATGATCTCGGCGGCATCGCGCGCCACATCGGCGGCGCCGTCCACGGAAATGCCGACATCAGCGGCATGCAAAGATGGTGCATCGTTGATGCCGTCTCCCAAATAGCCAACCACGTGACTGCGATGTTTCAAGCCGAGAATGATGCGATTTTTTTGGGCCGGTGAAACGCGTGCGAATACTGTCGCTTCTTCCACGACATGCTGCAGAGCGGCGTCCGTCATTCGCTCGATTTCATCGCCCAATACAACGCCGGACGCATCGATGCCGACCTGTTCGCAAATATGGCGGGTTACCAGCTCGTTATCGCCGGTGACGATCTTCAGTTGAACGCCATCTTGCCGCAGCGCGGCTACGGTTTTCGCTGTATCGGGCCGCGGCGGGTCGGCGAATGCCAGGTAACCTGCCAAGACGAGCGACGATTCGTCCTCGGCTGAATACGCATCACGGCTCTCGATATCCCGATATGCGACCGCTAGCACCCGGTAGCCCTGGCTACTCAGTTCATGGAACTTATCAAGACACGCCGTCACTTGGCTCGCAGCGAGAGGCAACCTTCGCCCCGCACATTCGAACTCCGAACATCGCTCAATCAGCGATTCAGGTGCGCCCTTGGCGATCAGAACATTCTCACGATTGTGTTTCACGACAATCGAAACCCGCCGCCGCTCGAAGTCAAAAGGGATTTCGTCACATTTCGTGTAGTCCTCGATTCTTAGGCATTTCGAGTCGAGAATGGCCAGATTGAGGGGGTTTCGAATACCGGTCTCAAACTTGCTGTTCAAATACCCGAGCAAAAGGGTGTGTTCGGATTTTCCGCCTAACGCGTCCAGGCTTTGCTCCAGCTTCATCACTCCGCCCGTGAGCGTGCCCGTCTTGTCGCTGCAGAGGACGTCGACGCTGCCGAGGTTCTGGATGGCCGCGAGGTGTTTCACAACAACTTTTTGGCGAGCCATCTCCACCGCTCCCCGAGCGAGCGTCACCGACGTGATCATTGGTAAAAACTCCGGTGTGAGCCCGACAGCCAGCGCCACGGCGAACAGAAGCGATTGAAGCGGCTCATGATGCAACGCAATGCTCACAATAATGAGAAAGAGAACGAGAAAGAAGACCACTCGCATGATGAGCAGGCCGAATTTTCGCAGGCCGCGCTCGAACTCGTTTTCCTCGGGTCGGACGGCGAGACGCGCAGCAATTCCGCCGAAGATTGTTCGCGGACCCGTCGCAGTTACTTCCGCCTTGGCAGATCCGCTGACGACCGAGGTGCCGAGGAAAACCATGTGCATCGCCTCAGGCTGATCGGTTGGCCGTTCACCTGGGGCGGCTTCTTTTTCTGCAGGAAGCGATTCGCCGGTGAGGGCTGCTTGTTGCACATATAAGTCTTTGGATTCAACCAACCGTGCATCGGCGGGGACGAGATCGCCTGCAAACAGGCGCACGACATCGCCCGGAACAACATCACGTCGAGGTATTTCTTTCCAATCCTCGTCGCGTAGAACCGATGTCGTGCTCATCACAGTTTCGCGCAGCCGTTCGATGGCGCGTTCTGACCGATACGTCTGCCAGAAATTGATGGCATTGCCAAGGGCGACCACCAGGACGATGATCGCGGCATCCACAGCTTGCCCCAGGAATGCAGAGAAGCCGGCTGCGATCAGCAACACGATGGCGAGTGGGTTCAGAAACAACAGCAGCAGCGTGAGGAGGGCTGATCGCTTTTTCGAAGGAACGGGATCATTTGGACCATATTCAGCCAGCCGCCGTCCAGCCTCGGCTGCAGATAAGCCCCCGCCTAGAACAGCCACTCCGGGGGAAGGTAAGGTAGTCGTCGACATGAATGCTTGTATCTGTTCTTGAGGTGGAATCGTGTGCTGACTCAAGTGATGCACTCGATCTGCCAAAGCGGACAAACGGCGCCGTACAGCCTCGAAGGCGAGCTGCTTCTTCGCCGAAGCTTCAATGGACATTCACTTGCACACCGACCAAGTGCACCTATGACTGAACTGACGCTTGAAACTGTCGAGCACTATCTCAGTATGCTTAAGAGGCAACCAATCCGCGTTCTGGGTCTGGCTCCTTTAGGACAGGACGGCCAAGCGAAGGCTATCAAGTTTTGTGGATACGGGAGTCCCATTCGTGTCGACTACCAAGCAGCCGGCCAAAAGACACAAAGGCTGGTATTACACACGATGCGGCCAGGACCGTTTGGACACGAGCATATGGCGGATCGAGCGCAGGTATTGCTTTGGTCTAACCAGGCGTTTCGCTGCCTTCCTCGTCACGTCCGCTCCGCTGATGTGGGTGGATTCCGCCCTGATGGGACATTGATCTCGCTCGGAGAGGTGGAGGAATTCTTTCTCCTGACAGAATACGCGGAGGGAGAAGGGTACTGTCGCAATCTCGAGGAGCTTCGCGATACCGGCACTCTCCGCCAGCTCGATCGGGATCGCGCCGACGCGCTTTGCGACTATCTCGTGGAAATTCACAGCAAGTCTGGCAATCATCCCGGGCTCTACACGCGGCGCATTCGTGAATTAGTCGGACACGGAGAATGCATCATGGGCATCGCAGATAGCTATGCGCTTCATCCGCTAATCACCCCTCGGAAGCTCAAAGAGATTGAGCATCGCTGCGTGGACTGGCGCTGGCGTTTAAAAGATCTCACGCACCGCTTACGCCAGGTTCACGGAGATTTCCATCCGTGGAACATTCTGTTCCGGTCGGGAACCGATTTCAGCGTGCTCGATCGCTCTCGCGGCGAGTATGGCGACCCGGCGGATGATGTCGCCTGTTTAACCCTGAACTACGTTTTCTTTTCCCTTCAGCGCAACGAACAGCTGAAAGGAGTTTTCGAGACTCTGTTCCTGCGGTTCTGGGACCGATATCTCGAAAAAACTGGCGATCAGGAAATGCTTCAGGTTGTGGCGCCCTTCTTTGCATTTCGCGCTCTGGTCATGGCGAGCCCGGTTTGGTACCCCACCCTCCCGGAAGCGGTGCGCTCGCGATTTCTGTCTTTCATATTCCGAGTGTTGGACGACGACACATTTGATCCCACTCAGGTGAACAAGTATTGTGGCGTCTAAAGTCAGCCCTGCTTTCGGGGTGTGGATCACGGGACTCGCTGCTTCCGGTAAGTCCACCCTCGCCGCCAGCGTTAAGGCGCGCCTGACGGCGCGAGGAGTCGACGTGGCGGTGCTCGAATCGGATGACCTTCGAAAGGTATTCACGCCGGACCCGCATTATGACGAGACGGAACGAGATACCTTCTACCGTCAGATAGTGTATGTCGCCGCACTGCTCGCAAGCCACGGAGTGCCGGTGCTCTTCGATGCGACCGCGAATCGCCGGTCGTATCGTGAGTTGGCACGGCGGCAAATCCCTCAATTCCTTGAAGTGTATGTGGATACGCCTCTTGAGATCTGTATAGAGCGCGACCCGAAGAAAATCTATCTCCAGGCACAAGGCGGCAAAGCAAGCGCAGTGCCCGGCTTGCAAGCCGAATACGAACCTCCCGAACATGCGGATCTTATTGTTCACGGAGGTAGCGAAAATCCGGGAGATGCAGCAGAGAGGTTAATCGCGAGGCTCATCGAAAGAGGGTACCTGGAGAGCGAGCCAGACGCCTGTCACGAGGCGTGAGCGTGTCTTTGTGCCTGAGTGGCTCGGCAATTGATGGCAAACCCGGACAAAAGGTCTGAGGCCTCAGAGTGGAGCGGGAATTGCTCCCGAGGGCTTATGGGAGACAGGAATATGAGCACGCTTCAAATATGTTTGAATTATCTCGACGCGCATGGCGTTCGATGCGTGCACACGACGCACTCGCCCGCCTATACCGCCGAAGAAGTGGCGGCCGCGGAGCACATGTCTCCGCACCGCATGGCGAAAACCGTAGTCTGCCAGGACAATGGCGGACCGATGATGGTTGTTGTTCCAGCCGACTCGTATGTCGATTTGGAACAGCTACGGACAGCGACCGGAGTTCCGGCGCTTTTCGTTGTGGAAGAGAACGACTTGTCTCTGCTCTTTCCAAGAGCCAAGCTCGGCGCGATGCCGCCCTTGGGAACCTTGTTCGGCCTTCGCGTTTATTGGGACCGCCAGGTAACAAACCAGGAGTTCATTGCCTTCAATGCCGGCACTGATCGGGATCTGATTCACATGCGCGTGGCTGATTTCTCCAGCACTTGGTAAGGCCTATCGTCGGCGATTTCTGCCAACCGAATTACTAGTTGAGCGCTAACTTCGCTTGACGCCATCTTGCGCCAATTAGGCTCAGTAGGTGTCGCGCAAGGCCGCCCAGTTCTCGGATCCAGTATTGCGTGAAGCGATCGTAACCCACTGAGTCCCCCCGTCTCATCGATCGCATACCTTGACATAGAACGCATGCCACCGTTAAGCCCGTGCAAAATTCGCGACAGCCAAGCGGCGTAGCATGGATCGTTTCTTGAGCTGATGAGCTTGCATGCGGTGAAGAACGTTGTCCAGGAAGCGCACCGCATCAGTGATGTATTTGCCTTTGTTCAGCATGACGCATTCGGCGCGCACGCTCATCGCGGCGTCGGTAACCTCGGCTCTTGAAGGCATGCCTGTTTTTGCCAATGTCTCAAGTACCTGAGTAGCCCAAATCACGGGGAGATGGGCTGCCTCGCTCAACCAAAGGATCTCCTCTTGTACTTCAGCTAAACGATCAAAGCCTACTTCGATTGCGAGATCTCCACGCGCCACCATAATGCCAACCGGGTGGTGGCGCAACGCAGCCATCATGATCAGGGGTAGGTGATCAAAGGCTTAACGGCTTTCAATTTTCAGGATAATTCCCAGTCGATTCATCTCGCGTTTTGCCAGCTCTCTCTCTAGTTCCAGAACATCCCCTGCACATCGGACGAAGGATAAGCCAACAAGATCGGCGTGTTGAACTACGAAGTCGAGATCTTGGCGATCTTTGTCAGTAATTGCTGGTATCGAAAGGTCCGTCTCAGGGAGATTTATTCCTTTAGACGAACCGAGTTTCGCTCCACGAAGGCCGGTATGAACGATCTCAACGAGCATACGATCTGGATGGACTTCCCGAATGACACCCTGGATTTTGCCGTCATCAAAGAAGATCGGTTCGCCAGCTTTGGCGTTGGAGAAGGCTTCAGGCAATGTGCAGGAGATGTGAGGGATCTTGCTGCTCGCCAACCCATCGCCTTTTTCACGCGCCGACTGTACTTGCGTCCGCGGCGCCTTGGTGACTACAAGCAAATCTTTCGGCCTTAGGTGGATTGGCTCCTCTACAAAAGGAAGGTCGTGCACTCTTCCCTCTGCGATCACCTTGCCCTCCCGGGCTACTCTCAGAGCTATGCCATTTAGAACAAACGCGCCTTGCGGGCACTTGCCGATGCAGAAGTCTCCATGTTTTTCAGCGATCGTTAGCTGTCTTTTCCTGTTCTGGCTGTCTTTCAGGTGGACCAAATCGCCAGGCTCCGCCACTTGGATCAGTGCTTGCGGAACGGGCAGAATCGCGTCAACCGGGAGGCGTTCAGGCATATGCCTGGAAACCAACGCGATTGTCGCTGGTGCAATGGCAGAACCGCCCTCATCTCTCGACACACGCCAGTGAACGACGTGATACCCGCGCGTGATTGCTCCTGTGCGCAATTTCGGGCCGGCGAGATCCATCAGCACTTTGCAACTTCTGCCAAGCTCCCGATTTGCTCTTCGCACGTTCTCGATCATTCCTGACCATTCCTGTTCGCAATCGTGCGCGCAGTTGACGCGTACGACGTCCGTCCCGGCCGCGATGAGATTCTTCACAAAATCGTAGGAGTGCGCAGCTTCCGTAGGCAGGGTGACCATAATCCGTACGGCTCGTCCTTTGGGGGAAGGCCCGAGCAACCGGTCTGCGTTTTCTCTGAGCTTCGCGGGACCCGTTTCGAAATCATCGCTTTGCGACAAGCGTATTGGCGTGCTCCCGTTTAGTGATTCAAGCACGGCGATGACGGCTTCGAGTCCAGCTAGAATGTTGGATTCGGCGCGTCCGAGAGAAGACAGCCCCATAGAGGCCAGTTTGGGTTGAAGCTCGCGGAGATCGTGCGTGCGAAAAGCAAGATAATGGAGCAAGTTCCGAACGCTCGCTTTCGACTGAGCACACGCCTTGTCAATCGATTCGGCGAACTCATGTTCCGCAGAGAGGCAGGACTGCCGAATTTGTTCAAGCTCAGCAAGAATGGCACAGGCGTAAGATTCAGTCTGAGTTATAGGCATAACCCGAGCCGCGCAACCAATGGGCCTTGTTTCGATTCCGTGAATTGGCGGTGCGAGTTGCCGCTCGGCCTTGAGCCAGTGACGGCGCCTTCCGAACAGGTCACCGCCAATTGATAAGGGCCGGCGGGCATCTCATCGATACTGGCCCGCCGGGTTCCGACAACGGTCAGACTCTTTTCAGCGGCCATTTAATGCGCTGAAGACATAGATGCACGCCAACCCCAGACCTGCAACGAGTGCCACTACAGTCAGGATTTCTCCCCAGTTGTCGACCTTGCCGATTTTCTGGTTAACTGTAATCTGGTGCGGGATGAGCCGAGCTTCACCTTCAGACATATGCACGTAGTTGTCGCCATGTGTTGATACAAATTTCCGGTAAAGTGCCAACCCAAGGACAACTACGACCAGGAGTATCCATACTCCAACATAAGGAATCAGGTTCGTCATGGTGAGACCTCCTACCTTGGTTGGGCAATTCCCGGTCCACTTGTCTAGGGAACTTCGCTGAGGTGAATATTGGCGTTTTCAATGCTCGTTCTGGCGGGCCGTTTAACTGATTCGATTGTGAGCCTGGTCTTTTGGCGCTGCTGGTGAGCCATTACACGCAGCCCGCAGTTTTGCCTCGGCGGCCACCGTTAGCGCCGCGTCAGCGCCTACTATAGGCCTTGTAGGCCCCAAGTTGGAACGAATGTTGCTCCACTTCAGCTGAGGTGCAAAAGTGGCCTTCAAGAATTGGTTTGCGAAAGAGCACTATATCCGCCTTACGGCTGAAGGCGATGGTCTCGTTTCAACGCTGTCCTACAGCATTATGCACCCGAAAGGTCCTGGTCTTTCTTTCAAGAGAGTGGCGCAATTTGTGACGGATGGAAAACCCGCCAGGGCGCCTGCCGAATTACGGCGCCTCTGCGTCCACTCGCGAAGAGTTGAGAAAGCAGGCGCTGGCGAGATTCGATGAGAGTGGGACGGCGCTGAGCTTGCCACGTCCAAACACCCGCGCAAGGAGATGCTTTCCGGGAAAGGACTCATGACATGCAGTGTCATGCGGCCGTTCTCGCATTGCCGAAGACACTTGATGCTGTTGTAAGACTCCGCGTTCGCTTTGCGCGCCCACCTGTACGCGACTAGGGTTCGTCCGGGAGCGATCCGGAAAGTTCGATTTACTTCCGCTCGAGCCTGAAGAGTCTGTAACCCACAAGCAATACCCAGACTGTGGTGAGAACAGAAGTGAGGATTATGGTTGAATTCAGAGCATTTACAAAAAAGGGCCCCACAACGGAAACAACCCCGAGCGTGCCTGTGGCCAAGCTCAAATAAGCGACGCGTTTGCCGAAGATTCCATCAAGCATGATGAAGCCCGTGATGAGAATTCCGACCGCGAGGACGAGGGTGTTGTAGACAAACAAAAGGCTTGATTGCAGCACCGCAAATGGGTAGCCTGCAGCGGCTATAGCGGCCGCTTTCTGAGCTTGGCTTGCGGGTTTGGGGTACTGGCCGCTGAGCGTGATGAGCGCCGCATAGTTTGTCCAGGTGATTGCCAAGTCGAGAACGATGAACAAGGCCACGCATGCTGTTGCTAATAGCATGGCGTTTCGGTTGACCTCTTTCAAGGCGACGTAGAGCGACAGCGCGACAGGTACGAAGAGAAAGTCGGTGAGGACGGAGAGCCCCAGGGTAGCCCACCACGCCGTTGTGTCCTCGCCAAATACGTAAGCCGCCTCGACGCCACCTGGTGGAGCTCCTATACGGACGTACAACACAATGATGACAACGTACGCTATGCCTTGTGAGAGTGCGGAGATGCCGCCCGTTCGATACAACCATCCCGCATCGGAATCAACCGCGTTGATCATTGCCTTCTGCGAGCTCATCCTTGACTAGAGTACGACGCAGTCCGTTCGCGGCCGATGGCGCGAGAAGCTAAGACAAAATGCTATAAAACAAGACTCGACGTAATGTTCTGGTTGATTCTTGAGGACCAGAATACGATCTGGGTTTAGAAACCCACTCGTTTCGCGTCAGGCCGCAGTGGCGGTAGCCTTGTTGGGCGCGGAGACGGCCTTGGCAGCCGAGACTTGCAGCACACCCTTCTCCAGATATGCGGTCACCTTGTCGAGATCGATCGGCGCCGGCAGATCAAATTTCCGGAAGAGCGTTTTTTCGCCGAATTCGCAGAAATAGAGGTCCCCTTCGTTTGTTTCATGTCTATGTGCCGATTCGGCACGCACGGTCACTGTATCCGGGAATGCAGTCACGTGCACCTCGTTCGCATCGAATCCGGGCATAGCAACCTGCAACTGAAATTGACCGTTCTTTTCGATTAGATCGGATTCGGGAGCCCGGATTAACTCCCGTTCGGCCTTCAGCCAGTCATCGACCGGTGATCCCTCGGTATCGCGCCGGCGCTGGAACAACTCGTACGCACGATGGCGGATCCGCTCTGCCAGGGCTTTCATTTCCTCGAACAAAGACGGAGATTCCACCCCTTTTTCCTTCACTCTTGCAATCGAAATATTAGCCATGTTTTTCTCCAATCTAACGTTTGTTTGCTTTTGATGGTTCGAACGAGTACTGACCCTTGCCGGTACACGGATGGCGGGGGTCGCCGCGCCCGTCAAACTTGGACAGGACTAGCAGCGCATTCGCGCGTCTGTATTCGAAATGCGGCCTCGAAGGCGTCTGTCTGAGTCGCCGCGGCTGCTTGCATCCTCTCGAAAAGTGCCGCTGCAGCGAAATCGCCGTCAGCGGTCGCTTCCTTTGCGAATTGCCTGTACATCGCAGCTTCAGTCCGCTTTTCTTCCATTGCATGTCTCAGATTGTCTGAATCGTTTGCGACCAGGTCGGCGAGGTCCGCTTCTTGGGCAAAATGCTCCGTGCGGTCGATGTCCGCAGCGCCCTGGAACAACTGGGCGAGATCCCAATTCTCATTCGTGCGGGCACGTGCGGCAAAGCGCAAATACTGGGCATGAGTGAATGCCTCGGTTTGCATTGCGTTGTTCAGATTTCGTTTCGTTCGCGGGCTCATTGTCACCTCCGCCGTTAGAGATGCACGCGTCGTGCCACTCGGGGATCGAAAGCACACGCTGCAAGCAGGTGGACTTCCGCGAGAGTGCAGCGGTGAAAACACCAGATCGAGCGATTCGCAGAGCGAATTGACTCAAACCGGCTGCGCCGTTCCGCGCAGCGGGATGGCACTGATTGGACTTGAGGCGGCCGCGCAAAGGCATCACTACGGTCAATTGAATGGCGGGAGAGCATCCGAGGCCCCGAGGGTTTTGGGCTACTGATCGCAACACTCGCATCGGTACTCGCTGCCTGAGTGGAAAGGAAGGAATCGAATGGCTATCAAGGTAGGGATTAATGGGTTCGGGAAAATTGGCCGGTGTCTTCTGCGTACCGGCTTGGGACGCCAAGATATCGACTTCGTAGCAGTGAATGATCTGAGTGATGCCCGGACGCTGGCCCATCTTTTGAAATATGATTCACTTTTCGGAACACTGGAAGAAGACGTGAAGTTCGAATCGAATGCCATTATCGTCGGCGATCATGAGATCCAATTGCTCTCTGGAAGGGATCCGGAAGCATTGGATTGGACTTCCTCGGGAGTCGAGATTGTCGTTGAATCGACCGGACAGTTTACGGAAGCCGAGGCCGCACGAAAACACATATGGGGGACCGTGAAGAAAGTGATCATCACAGCCCCCGGAAAAGCACGAGGACGTCATCGTGGTTCGAGGGGTGAACGATGGCGGCTACAGTCCTTCAAAACATTCGGTCATTTCAAACGCTTCCTGCACCACAAATTGCCTGGCGCCGCGAGGTGCGTTTTCCGAGCTGGGCTTGATGTAGTCCCGCCGAATCGATGCTCATTTCTTCTGCAGAGACGCAAGATAGTCGGAGAGGTTCTGGATGCGGTCTCGGACGGCAATTTCAGTTTCGTATCGAAGAGGACTTTCACTGTGTTCGTCGAGGCGCTGGAAGATAGGCCCCCACGTGGGCATGGCGCTCGAGCCGTGAGCGCTGACACCTGGCCCAAAATAGAGAATGCTGGAAACGTAGTTGTAGGGGAATTTCCCTTTATGGCGCTTGGCGAGCGTGGTTAGATCCGGCGGCGCTACTTTGAGCGAGGAAGCAACGGGGCCGTGGCCTTTGGCGTCGGAACCGTGACAGGCGGCGCAAAATTGTTTGTACAGGCGCTCGCCGGACGGCACATAGGTCGACGGAAACTGTTTTTGATCCGCAGGCAGCTCATTTTGGGCGAGGGCGCCCCGTGCGATAAGAAACAAAGCGCTGACCAGAAGTGTGCGGCGGACAACCATCATATCCTCCCGATACTGGAACCGGACGTAGTGCAAAGGAGTCTTGCCCGGCGGCAACTATCAGGTAAACAATAGCAGTATTCCACTTGAGCGGGCACCGCTCTGGTGCGGCCTGAATGTCTTCGTAATTTCCGGCAGACCGGCTTTACCAAGTCACAAACGGCACCGGTATGACTCTGGCGGCGCGGTGGAAGGTTGGGCGTTTCTTGCTGCCATCCACAGCGCCAAGCCGGCTCAGCGTCGGTTTCCTGGCGCTCAGCTTTTTTGTTGGTCGCCTCACCAGCCTGCACGCCGCCCCAGATGAGTCGGAACAGAGTACTCAGCGATTCATGCAAGAAGTGGCCGTTGCGGGCTTCCTCGGTGGTGAACTCGCCCTGCTCTACAATGCCTCGCAAAGATTCCAGACTGCAACCAGTGCGGTATGTGCGTGAGGTGTGCCAAGTTGAAGAATAGAGGACCGCGAGATCGCGTCGAAGGCGCCGTCCGCCGGAATTGGGAATCTGTCTTTGGGAATGCGAGATCACTATCGAGAACTTCCAGGTGAATAAGTGTAACAATCCCCCGCACATCCCCGCCTGCGTCATTTGGCGCGGCTGGAGTCGCGCACTCGGCTATCTGGCGCAACTAGCACTCGCTCAGACGTCAAAATCACCCGCAAATTACTGCATTAACGGCCGAATGGGCTGGACTGTCATTTGCACTGGAACGAGTGTCAGATTAAATTGCATTCGCATCACAAGGAGGTTCGGGCACGGAATCCCGGGGAAGAGGTTAGCCATGAGATTTGATCACATTCTGTTTCCAATAGATTTCTCTGAGCCCTGCGGCGGGCTCAAGAAACAAGTCGAGTGGCTGGCAGGCCGCTTTGGTTCACGAGTGACGTTGTTGCATGTCTTTGAGATACCGGCGACCTGGTATGGAAGCGGCGAAGCCGGCTTTGTCGATTTGCAGTGCTTCGAGTCCATCAAAGATCAAGCGAAAAAGCGCTTGAGAGAGTACTCGATTAACGTGCCGGAAGAGCGTGTGGGACGCGTTGTCGCAGAGGGTGAGGCTGCTTTCAACATTAGCGACTGGGCAAGCGAACACAATGTGGATCTGATCGTCATGGGAACACACGGATACGGTAAACTGCGTGGACTTCTGCTAGGTTCAGTGACGGCTAAAGTCCTGCATGATGTGAGCTTCCCGGTGTGGACCGATGCACTCACGAACCTACAAGACGATTGCGCGGTTGCTGGGTTTTCGAACTTGGTGTGCGCACTCGAGCTCACCGATGAAGCGGTGCCGCTGCTGCGTTTCGCAGATCAGCTCGCGCGGGAATTTGGTGCTAAGGTCCATGTGGTCCACAGTGTTCCTGAGCTGGAGGTCAGGCCAGAGAAATACTTCGACTTCGACCTGCACCGCTATTTAACCGACTCGGCGCGTGTAGAAATTTCAAAACTCCAGCGTGTAGCCGGAACCGACTTCCCACTTACAATCAGTCAGGGGCGTATTGCGACGAGTGTTGCGGACTTTGCGCGAGAGCAAGGCGCTGATTTGGTTGTGGTCGGCCGCGGGAAGTGCCAGGAGGCATTCGGCCGGGTGCGCACTCACACCTATGACATCATCCGGGAGGCCTCATGCCCCGTGCTCAGCTATGCAGTGGATCAGCGAGTCCGTATTTCTTCATCTTGTAGCGAAGCGCGTCTCGGCCAATACGCAACAGACGGGCAGCTTCTGACTGGTTCCCTGATGTCTTAGCTAAGGCATCGGCGATAAGGCGCCGTTCGCTCTTCTCCAGGAGTGAATCGTCAGAGCCCACTTCGCTCTCGGAGGGGATTGTTAGTGGCTTCTGCGGCCGCGAGGCGTCCCCTCTCAGGTACTCGGGCAGATCGGCAACGTCGATTGTGTCGCTCAGCACCATCATGCAGGCATGCCCAATAGCGTTCTCGAGTTCGCGAACGTTTCCGGGCCAGTCGTACCGGCTGAGAGCGATACTCGCGCGCTGGGTCATTCCCCGGACCGTTTTATTGAACTGCTTTGAGAACTTTTCAATGAAGTGCCGAGCCAGCAACGGCACATCTTCTCTCCGTTCGGCAAGCGGAGGTATTCGTATTTCGACCATGGACAACCGATAGAACAAGTCTTCGCGGAATCTGGAGTCGCGAATCATCGCCTGAAGATCGCGATGAGTTACCGCGATGACACGAAAATTAACTTTGCGCGCCTGCAGTGAGCCGACTCGCTGGACCTCCTGGTTTTGGATCGTTCGGAGTAGCTTCGCTTGTGTACCGAGCGGCATATCGCCGATCTCATCCAGGAAGAGAGTCCCTCTGCTGGCATGCTCTACCAAGCCAACCTTATCGTGTGTTGCGCCTGTAAAGGCGCCCTTCACATGGCCGAAAAGCTCACTCTCAAAGAGAGTCTCGACAACCGCAGAGCAATTGACTACGACGAGATTTCCCGATGCAGCTGGACTCAACCGATGCAGCGCCTGGGCAACTAAGTCTTTGCCCGAACCGGTAGGTCCCGTGATCAAAACGGTCCTGAAATGCGGAGCGATTCTGCGAATTGTCGAGAAGAGCTCCCACATGGCGGGGCTGTTCCCGATGATCTGTTCGAATTGAGAGTTGCCTCGCAATTCGTCCTGGAGCTCAACTAGACGGTGCCGCCGTCGCGCGTCCTCAATCATCGTCCCGATCCGTTCACGCAGCGTGGGAATAGAAACTGGCTTGTTCAGGTAGTCACTGGCGCCCTTTCGTATTGCTTCGACCGCGGACTCGGTCGAATAATGGGCTGTCATAAGAATCACATCAATTGCCGGATCAAACGCGGTGATTCGTTCAAGCAATTCGAGGCCACTCATTTTTGGCATGACGAGATCCGTTAAGACGATATCCGGGTGTTCATCGAAGACCACATCTAAAGCCTGTTCGGGATCTACAGCCGTTAGAATTCTTAGATCCGGTTGTTCCAACGCGGTAGAGAGCAAGTCCAGGCTCGCTGCATTATCATCCACGATGAGCAGTGATACGGCAGGATTCGCGCTTCGCTGTTGCGTCATGTCCTCTCTTCCTCGAGGCTTAGCTTCCCAGGAAACGTTTGATCTCGGACCGAAGGGCTTTCAGATCAACCGGCTTAGCTATGTAGGATGAAAATCCGGCCTCGAGCGCTCTCTCGCGGTCGCCGTACATCGCGTTGGCTGTAAGAGCCAGAATGGGCGTACGCGCAAATCGTTCCTCTTTTCGCAACGCGCCAAGTACACCGAAGCCATCCAGTTTCGGCATCTGTAGATCGAGAATGATCAGATCTACGGGGTTATCGAGCGCCTTCTGGAGCGCATCCTCTCCATCTACTGCTTCCAAGGTTTCATATCCGGCGCTGTCGAGGACGGTACAGATCAGTTCGCGGCTGCTCGGCCGGTCTTCCGCCACCAGGATGCGCTTCATTGCCTCTTGACATTTTGCAAGATCGAGTCAAGTTTCGCCAGGAACTCCTGTTTCCAGGGGGTCGCTTTCAGGAAAACCGCATTTGTCTGCCGGCCTAGAATCTCCATATCGGCGCTGTCGAGCTCTTTTCCAGTGAGGACAACCAGCGGAAGGCGAGAAAATCTCGGATCCAATCGTATGCGCAGGATGAGCTCGAATCCATTCATCTCAGGCATGATCAGATCGATGACGGCCGCAGAAACGGGACCTCGCGCCAACACTTCCAGAGCTTGTTTGCCCGAAGAAGCAATCACCGGGAGAAGACCGGCAGACCGCAAGACCTCATCCAACAATTCGCGAGCTTCGGCATCGTCTTCGACGACCAAAACGCGGGCCGGCTCTCCGGGCAGCCGTCGAACGTGCTTGTCTAAGGCTTGAAGCAGTGATTCCGGATCGATAGGCTTGCGAACTGCAGTGCTTGCTCCGAGAGATACCGCCGTTCTCTCGTCTTCCGACGGAGCTAAAGCCAGAATCGGAATCGGCTCTGTGAAGGGATCACCGCGGAGCTCCTGAAAAACGTGGCAGGCGTCGGCCCCTAAGCTGTTCAGATCTAACAGTATAGCTGCCGGACGCGTCTCGCGCGCTAGCTGGAGTGCTTGCGACAGGACAGACACCTGAACGAGATCATAGCCGCGATTTCGCAGGAAACCGCCAATGCGATCGTGGGACTCGTCTTCCTTCGTAAGGAACAAAATCGGGCGCGAATCTGCCCTCAACGCTCCCGGCGTTTCTCCCGGAGCGGTCTCAGGCCCCGCATGGGGCAGAAGGAACTCGAAGCGGCTTCCCTCTCCGGGCGTGCTTTCGACGGATATTGTTCCGCCGTGCATCTCGACCAAACTCTTAGTGATCGCCAACCCGAGCCCAGTCCCTTCTCTAACACCGCGGGTCGTAGAGCCCAGCTGATAAAACTTATCGAAAATCGCCTGCTGCTCGGAAGCTGTAATGCCTATGCCTGTATCCGTCACAGCGAACATGGCGTATTGCGCCCGCTCGTGACATTCCACTGTGATTCTTCCGCCTTCGGGCGTGAACTTAATCGCATTGCTAGCCAGGTTGGAGATGATTTCTTTAAAACGGACCGGATCGGCAGTGATTTGCATGCTGCGATCGATGTCTTCGACGATAATAATCGCTTTACTAGTTGCTAAAGGTCGTAAGCCAGCGATAGTTTGTGTGATCGCTTCGGCTGGCCTGAATAGTTCGGGATGCAACTCCAAACGTCCAGCCTCAATCTTGCTCAAGTCAAGAACGTCGTTGATTAATTCGAGCAGGTGACGCGAATCGCGCTGAATGTGTGTGACGAACCTCTTCTGATCGGCGTTCAGCACACCTTTAAGCCCTTCAGCAAGTAGATCCGCGAATCCGATGACGGTGTGCAGCGGAGTGCGCAATTCGTGACTCATGCTGGCGAGGAATTCGCTTTTTAACCGATTCGCTCTGTCCAGTTCGCGATTCTGCACTTCCAGCCGCTGGTTAGTGGCGGCCAGCTCGGCGGCAAATCGCTGGTGTACGGCATCGATTCGCGCCTGCGCTTGCTTCCGATCAGTGATGTCCCGGACGATTGCCATCACGCGCGAACCATCGGCAGAGCGGATGGGACTGAGGCTGATCTCGACGGGGAATTCAGCGCCGTCCTTGCGTCTTGCGAAGAGCTCCAACCCGATGCCCATAGGACGAGTAGTTGCGTGTTCAGCGTATCGATCTCGATGCTCGTTATGGCGGTGCCTGAGCGATTCCGGGACGAGGATCTCGATAAGCTGGCCGAGAAGCTCTTCGCGCGGATAGCCAAACATAGCTTCTGCCGCGGCGTTCAAAAGCACAATCGTCCCGTCACGATCCACTTCAAAGATGGCGTACGGAGCGGCTTCGAGCAGATCTCGAAACCTTAAATAAGATTGAAGATGAACATGCGGCTCAGCCGCCGAGCCTTTTGCCGCGCTCGGAATGCTCCGCTCGATCCCTCGTTGACTATCCGCCATCTGCTATGCAAACAGTTTAGCTACCCAATGGTGTCAGTTCAGGCGCCTTGCTTAACCGGGGAAATATCGAAGCGCGGCTGAGTGTTGTTCAGCGTTTCGGCGGTATCGGCGCGTGTGACGAGCTGAGTTGTTTGAATGGTGTTACCTGCACAGCAGTTCAGGATTCCGGCTTGAATCGCCGTGGCGATGTATGGCCGCGTGCGCTTGGGCAGGTCTGCTCCATCCGGAACACTGAAAAAGATCTTGTCCGACTGCGCATCGCTAACGAGCTGCAACTTATTTTGGGCAACTAGAATACGAACCAGAGTAACAGCCGATTGCCCTCGCGACACCGGTTTTTCAGGAGAAAAGTTTGTCCCGATATCGCAACCGGGACGGGGAACTTGTTTGTCCATGTATGGCGCCACTGCTTCGACTGCGGTATAGAGAGCGTCGGTCGGGTGCACGTCGGAGAACACCGGATTACCAGGCTGCCGCAAGTTGAAAAGGCGCTGAAGCGCTATTGCAAAGTCGCCCCGCTTCATCGGAGCGGCGGGATCAAACCTACCGGGCTCGACAATCGTGATGACACCTTGCGCCACCCATGTTCTTTATCGCTGCGGCTTCGCAGTGGACATGCCAGGTCGGTGAACTCAGGCTGCTCCTGCGCAAAGGCGGTGTGTGGGAGCGATGTGGCAAGAATCGCCACTGCCGTCGCGGTTAGGAACCGCGAAATGCGGTGCGAGAACCGACCTGCCGAAATGTTTCTGTGGTGCCGAGACATGTTCAGAACTCCAATCGGATGCATTATCGGTCGAGTGGCTGCATGTCTCGTTCCATCCGCACAGCATTAGGCTTTTCCGCTAATCCCGCCAACTGAGTAGCAAAAAATGCGCCTTTTCGCCCGATTACCAGCGGAGATTGAGCGAACACACCCAGACCCGGTGCGCGGCACCGCAATCCGCATCGCTCGAAGCACAGCACGAGTGCGAAATCTTCGCACCTGGATTCTGGACCGCTGATTGCAGCGCTTAAGGCGAGGAGAAAGGATCAATAGGCATGGCAATCAAAGTGGGAATTAACGGCTTTGGAAGAATCGGGCGTTGTCTTGTGCGGGCGTGTGTTGGCTCTGCGGAAATCGAATTCGTAGCGGTCAATGATCTGACCGATACCAAAACGCTGGCGTACCTTCTCAAGTACGATTCGCTGTTCGGAACGCTTCGCGAACCGATCACGGTCGAGCCAGACGCGATCCGGGTCGGTCGTCATCGTATGCGCGTTTTCTCGGAAAAAGAGCTGCGGGCGATTGACTGGACATCCTGCGGCGCCGAAATCGTGGTCGAATCCACCGGCGCTTTCACGGATGGTGAAGCCGCGCGAAAACACATTGGCGGCAGCGTAAAGCGAGTGATCATTACGGCACCCGCCAAACACGAGGACATAACGATTGTGCTTGGTGTAAACGAGAACATGTACGATCCAAAGAAGCATGAGGTCATCTCGAATGCCTCGTGCACCACGAACTGTTTGGCGCCCCTGGTACGCGTTCTCCACGAGAACTTCCACATTGAAAAGGGCTGGATGACAACCATCCACAGCTATACGAACGACCAGAACATTCTCGATTTTCCGCACAAAGATCTCCGGCGAGCACGTGCCGGTGCGATGAACATCATCCCGACGAAAACGGGCGCTGCGGAAGCATTGGGTTTAGTGATCCCCGAACTGAAAGGCAAGCTGACCGGCGCAGCCATGCGAGTGCCGACGCCCGACGTCTCGGTGATCGACTTTGTATCGATCGTGTCGGAGCCGGCGAGCGTCAGCGCGGTGAATAGCGCATTGAAAGCTGCGGCGGAGAACGGGCTGAGAGACATTCTTGCCTATACCGATGATCCAGTTGTCTCGAGCGATTTCAAGGAGGACTCGCATAGCTCAATCGTGGACGGAGCCTCTACCAGAGTCCTTGACGGCAGCCTGGTGCGGACGGTCGCTTGGTACGACAACGAGTGGGGCTATGCAAATCGCGTAGCCGATTTAATCCGCTTTGTGAAAAGTAAGGAGATACCGGAACAACAGCTCGCCACGGTTGGAACCTATGCGTGGGCTCTGACGCCTGCATAGCAATCGAGTTGCTAGCTCGGCACATCAGCCGGTGTGCCGGGTGAGCGTGCGGGGCAACGGTATGAGAAGGACTTATGACGAAGCTATCGATTAGAGATGTAGAGCTAAAGGGTAAGACGGTTTTCATCCGCGTAGATTTCAACGTGCCGCTCTCACCCGACGGCAAAGAAATCACCAGTGACAAGCGCATTCGAGCGTCGCTTCCGACAATTCGGTATGCAATCGAGCGCGGCGCCGGTGTGATATTGGCCAGCCATTTGGGGCGGCCCAAAGGCAAACCACATCCAAAGATGAGTTTGGCGCCAGTGGCCGTCCGCTTGAGCGATTTACTTGGCAGACCTGTTGTCATGGCGCCCGATTGCGTGGGGCCTGAAGTAGCCGCGATGAAACCAGGTCCGGGCGCAATTCTCTTGCTAGAGAACCTTCGCTTCCATCCGGAAGAGGAGGCTAACGATCCGGAATTTTCAAGGCGGCTCGCGTCGCTTGCGGATGTGTATGTGAACGATGCCTTCGGATCTGCGCATCGCGCACATGCCTCCACCGTTGGCATCGTGTCGTACCTGCCCGTCGCAGCCGCTGGCTTCCTGATGGAGAAAGAGCTGGAGTGGCTCGGCCGGGTGACACAAAATCCGGAACGGCCGTGCATCGCTTTACTTGGAGGCGCAAAGGTCTCGGACAAAATTGAAGTTATTCAGAATCTAATTGCGATAGTGGATAAACTGCTAATCGGCGGCGCCATGTCTTACACCTTTTTACGGGCTAAGGGGCTCTGCACTGGGCTCTGCACCGGCCGTTCACTAGTCGAAGACGACAAAGTTGAGCTCGCACGCCAACTCCTATCATCCGCAGGACCCAAGCTGATGCTTCCCTTTGATCATGTGATTGTGCACGAGGTAAAGCCAGGAGCGGCATACGAGGTCGCCACGACAATTAGCGAAGACCAAATCGCGGTCGATATCGGCCCGAAAACCGTCGAGGAGTACTCAAAAATTATCGCTGCGGCCAGAACAATTATCTGGAATGGGCCGATGGGCATCTTCGAGATTACGCCCTTCAATAGAGCAACCGCGGAGCTGGCAAAGCGTGTTGCCGCGTCCGGTGCGGTGTCAGTGGTTGGGGGAGGCGATTCGGAAAAGGCAGTCCAGAGCGCCGGCGTTGCCGAAAGAGTTACTCATATCTCGACTGGAGGTGGCGCTTCGCTCGAATTCCTGGCAGGAATCGATTTACCCGGTGTCACCGCATTGTCTGAGCAGCCGGTACTGGCGTCTTGAAACGCGCGCCGTGTATCGAAGGATACTGAACAGGCTAGAAGAGCCTTTTACCTCAAGTAGCGAGGCGTTCCTGGCGATCTATGTAGACTAACTTCCTGCTCGTGCACCGATGATCGATGGCGTCATATAAACGCCTCAAATGAGGGGTTTTGTGGTTGAGAACGAGGGCGCGGACGTCCGCTACCAGCGCGGCGATCTCTTCACTTGTATTCCGGATATGACGTGCGAAATAATGCCCCCCGCGCCAAGAACCGAAAACTCGGCACCAATAGCGTACTGCTAAGGGCATTGGGACCCAACACAAAATCGTATGTAGAGCAAGCGGTGCGGGAGCGACGCTACGTCCGTCAAGTGCTGACCAACCCTCGCGTACAGCGAGGATGAATGTACGGACAGCGTTTTTATCGAACGACAAGAGCCGCGCATCGCCTTGCTTGTCGTATAGCGCTCCTGCGACAGCTGTGATGA
>CAVPKW010000020.1:0-71564 GCA_963705805.1 uncultured Acidobacteriaceae bacterium | reverse complement strand
TGCGCTCAATTGGGAATTGTCTCAAGCGCAGATACCATTCTTCGATTCCTAAAACAGCATCCCGATCCGGAGGCTCATCGCAATGTAAGAGTGCTTGGAGTCGATGACTGGGCGTGGCGGCGCGGCCATCATTACGGAACGGTGTTGGTAGATCTCGAGCGCCATCGACCTATCGACCTTCTGCCCGACCGGGAATCAGAAACGCTCGCCAACTGGCTTCGGGCGCACCCAACAGTCGAGGTCATCAGCCGCGACCGCGCAGGCGCTTACGCCGAGGCTGCCCGCCATGGGGCACCGGGTGCGGTCCAAGTGGCGGATCGATTTCATCTCTTCTGTAACCTGGCCCAGGCCGTGCAACGACTGCTGGAGCGATTGGCCAGCCTTTTACGACGGGTTGAGATACCTGAACGCCTCGAGCCGCTTGCGTTGCCAAGCGAGGCGCCCCTCGGTCCCGATGGCGACACTGTGCCGATAACACACGAAGTTACACCGGAAACCCCAACCAGGTTCAACCAGCACGAACAAATAGACCAGCATGCTCGGGAGAAACGGAAACAACGGTTCGAGGCGGTAAGAGCGGCACACCAGCACGGTGTCACGAAACGAGCGATCGCACGCGAGTTTGGCATGAGCCCGCTCACGATTCGACGCTATCTCCAGGCGAAAGAATTTCCGGAACATGCACCACGTCAGCGGCGGTCGGAACTCGATTCCTTCCGGGGATATCTGGAGAAGCGGTGGGCAGAGGGATGCCGCAATGCATCCCAACTCTGTCGCGAGTTGCGTAGTCAAGGCTATAGCGGACAGCGAAGCCGAGTGAAGGAATACTTACAGCCCTGGCGCGTGAACTCGTCGTCGGCATCTTCAAGACCGCGCAGAAAACTCCCTAATGTACGGCTGGTCGCGTTTTGGCTAACAAAGTCACCGATGCAACGCAGCCCGGACGAGCAACGCTGGGTGGAGGCAGTCACTACGAGTAATCGGCAGATCGCCACTGCCGAGCACTTATCGCAACAATTCCGTCAGCTTTTTAAGGATCGGGATCCGGATGCCTTGGCGTCTTGGTTGGCAAAAAGCATCGAATCAGACATACCCGAATTGAAGCGCTTCGTCGCCGGGATCCAGCGCGACTATGAAGCGGTTGTCGCCGCGGTACGACAGCATTGGAGCAATGGACAGGTCGAAGGGCAGGTGCATCGCCTCAAGCTTCTAAAAAGGCAGATGTACGGCCGCAGTGGGTTTCCGTTGCTGCGTCGGCGGGTACTACCGTTCAGAACCCACAGCTCTCAGCGCTCTCCCTGAACGTCCACCAAAAGTGCGGAAGACCCTTTGAAGTGATAACGTATGGCCGCTTTTGAAGTGATTACCGAGGAAAATCCGCGTACCAGATACGGCCGCGTTGGTAGAGTGCCATGATTGGCTCCTTCTACCTCCTGCCGACCTCTTCCAGTGTAGAAGAAGCCTCTAACACACCAGTGAGTAAATGTCAGCTTCCCAAAATGGCTTTCAATTGACAACAAAGAACATAGCGTTTTTGTTGGCCTCTTTCTGGCGATAGAGTTTAGCGCGTTTCCATTCGGAGCATTGGGGCGATCCTTAATAGTGTTCTTGTAGTGCTCACGTCCCATTCCCGTGCACGGCGTGCGGAACTGGGCGCGGCTAAAGAGTCATCGCGTCCGCGCGACTTTAGTAAAGGAGACAACCTGCCTGCCGCAGAACCCGACAAATCTTAATTACTTCCGATCCACCTCTCCGCAATTCCGTTTTGCCAAGGCGCTTAAAGGAAGTGTTGCAAGAAGCGTGAATGGGACAGCTTGGGGCCTTTTGTTTTTCTATGAGCTCTAGTTGAGACCAAGCTGGGCACCAAAGACCCATGCTTGTCCGCGCAGGTTCGTCCTGCGGATTCCCAGCACTTGGCCCTTACGAATCATCTGCACTGCCTCGATTCCCGCGATCACGATCGACGCGGTTGCAGTCGTCCGTGGACCCTGCATCGCCCGCAAGCGCCGTTTGATATGACGATGATCGGATTCGATGCAGTTATTCGAGTAGCGGCGGGTTCGATGCCGACACTTTCTGGGCAATTCTCCCTCGCTTTGCAGTTCCCGGATAGCCGCTGGATAGCTCCGCAGCTTATCCCTGGCGAATACATGAGGCGCACGGTTATCCGGGTTGGCCAAAGCCTGTTTCAGAAAACATTTGGCGGCCTCGCGGTCGCGCGTTTCGGACAAGTAGAAATCCACGGTCCGGCCGCCGCTGTCGACCGCCCGGAACAGATAGAGCCAACGGCCGGCCACCCGCACAAACGTCTCGTCCATGTGCCAAGTCGATCCCTTGGGCTTGAGTTGGCCTCGCAGGTACCGCTGCACTTCGGGCGCGTATCTCTGGGTCCAGCGCCAGATTGTCGTGTGGTCTACCGACAGGCCCCGCTCCATCATGAGCTCTTCGACATCGCGCAGACTGAGCGAGAAGCAGAGGTACCACCGCACGCACGTAACGATCATCTCAGCAGAGAACTGCCGCTTTCGGAACAGCGCGAGCTGGCAACTGCTCATCCGGTCACCCCACCAGATGCCTCATCACGAACTTGCAACACTTCCCGCTTGAATGCTTGTGCGCTTCGGCTGAAAAACCGGTTGAGATCAGCAAATCGATTACGTCCACATTGAATTTCGAGTCGTGATCGAAGATGACGTACCGGTATGGATCCGCTTCAGGAAACGTTGCTCGCAATTGCTGCACAACCCATTCCGAGGTGGGATATGTGGATGTACGGTGGAACGACGGTGTGTTGCCCGCAATTCCTCTCCTGCAATGAATGAGCCATCTCCTGAATGCATACCGGGCTGCATCTGTAAAGGTTGGGCACCTCCCCGAAGTCGCGCCGGACCGGAGGTCGAGAGAACAACTTCCAGCACGGTTCTAGCTTACAGACGTTGCAAGTGAACCAGTGCTGCGGCCGGTACAATCAGCGATAATCTAGAAGCGAGAGAATGATGAGTATTGATATCTCACAAAACCTTCAATCTCGGCTGATGGCGAGTGCCCAAGCTGAAGGTGTGTCGCTTGATGTTTTCCTAGAACGTCTAATCAACGAACGTGACGAATTGACGGCCATCATAGAGCAAACCGAGGCTCGATGCGAGTCCCTCTCGCAAGAAGATATTGAGGATAAGATTGAACGGGGATTCGTACAATCCGAGCGCGGTGAAGTTGTGGATGGCGACACTTTCACTCGCGAACTGCTGAGCGGGCTGGATGACATGGAACGTAAGCGACACGTTGGATGAGTCGCTATGTTCTAACGACTGAAGCTCAAGAAGACCTAGGAACTTGTTGAAAAACTCATCCTGAGGCTCTTCCGTTTTAAAACATTTGCGGGCATGATTGTCGTATGCGAGGAGACGATCAACAGCAGTCGGGAATGTTCAGCTACGTATCGCTGGAGGAGCGGGTTCCGCAAGACCATCCGCTCCGAGCCATTCGCAAGCTGGTGGACGAGGTTTTGCGGGGCATGGCTCGGGAGTTCGACGGCATGTACGCCAAGACAGGCCGGCCGTCGGTGCCGCCCGAGCGGCTGCTACGAGCGGTGCTGTTGCAGATCTTTTACTCGGTCCGCAGCGAGCGCATGCTGATGGAGCAGATGACTTACAATCTGCTGTTCGGCTGGTTTGTGGGAATGGAACTGGATGAACCGGTGTGGAATCACGCGGTGTTCAGCAAGAACCGGGAACGGCTCCTGAACCAGGACGTGGCGCGGGCGTTCTTTGCGCGCGTACTCGAGCAGGCCAAGCCGCATTTGTCGGAGGAGCACTTTACCGTCGATGGCACGCTGATCGAAGCCTGGGCGAGTCAGAAAAGCTTTCAGAAGAAGGACGGCGGCGATGACACACCGGGCCAGTTCCGGGGCGACAAGCGGACCAACGACACGCATGCGTCCAAGACCGATCCGGACGCCAAACTCTATCGCAAAGGCCATGGGCAGGAGGCTCGGTTAGGTTATCTCGGCCATGTGCTGCTGGAAAATCGCAACGGGATGATTGTGGATGCGATGCTGACGCACGCCGATGGCACCGCCGAACGGGATGCGGCGCTGTTGATGCTGCACCGCCGGTGGCGCAAGCAGCGGAAACCGATCACCGTGGGCGCCGACAAAGCGTATGACACGCGGGACTTTGTGGCCACTGTGCGCGCCATGAACATGCGACCGCACGTAGCACAAAATACCAACCGGCCCGGCGGCAGCGCTCTCGATGACCGCACGACCGGACATGCCAGTTATCGAACCAGCCAGCGCAAACGCCCGCTCATTGAGAAGGCCTTTGGTTGGATGAAGCAAACCGGCGGCATGCGCAAAACCAAGCTGCGCGGTTTAGCCAAGGTCACCTGGCAGTTCGTCATGACTTCAGCGGCCTTCAATTTATGGAGGCTGCCGCGGTTGACTGCGGCCTAAGTGTGTCCGGAGCGCGAAAAAGTGTTTTTCAACACCAAAACAACCATCCTCAGGTCCCAATTCTTTCGTACCTCGGCTACCTACGCCCGTTTATCACTCAAATTTCTCTCAGCGCTGCCCTATTTCAACAAGTTCCTAAAGCAAATTCGAGATTACTTGCTCAGAGAAGCAGGCTTTCGAGTCGCGCGTCATGTCATGGCCTCGATTTGTCGCTGCATTTCATTCGCTGGTCCGAACACCTGGCCAGGGACACAGGCGGGAAGACCTTAGTTCGCGCGAGGAGCTTCGGTTCTGGTCTGTGTTCTCCTATCTGATCGTCTATCGCATTGATCGAACTCCGCTGACTGTCATAGCGGTCATTCACGGGAAACGAAATGTGGAGCAAGTTTTGAGAGATAGATAAACCGGACGTATCTTCGCCGGGCACTGTCAAGTTGAGCAGAAATACGCCCATCGGTTGAAGGTGGCCGATTATTGCCGTGTCATTTTCGGACCGCAAAGACGGGCCTCCTGACCGACTACACCCCACCCGACCATTCCCCCCAAACGCCCGGATTTTGGCTCCACTTGACAATACCCCTGCGACGCTTCCAACTCGCAGGATCAAACGATGGCAGCTGGGTGTACACTGAGCGATGCTGAGAGCCCAAAATGGAAATCCCAGATTAATGGTCCCGGCCCGTACCCTGTCACCTTGGACAATTGCGGTCGCCAACCTCGGGTGAAAGCATCGGGATTAAAACATTCCCTTTTGTTTAGGAGGAAGTCCATGCGATTAGCGGCTTTATGCCTATTGGTGTCCACGCTGCTTCCGTCAGTAAGCCTCGCCCAGGTTCCCGTCTTTACGGTCACGCCGGAACAAAGCGACGTCAAGTTCTTCGTGAAGGCCTCGGTGGCCATAGACGGTAAGTTCAAAAGGTGGGAATCGACGCTTACTTTTACATCGACCGACCCCACGTCAGGTGTACTCGACATCAAGATTTATGCCGACTCCGTGGATACCGGAAGTGGCATGAAAGACAATAAATTGAAGAGCAAAGACTTCTTCAACGCGAGCGAGGATCCGTATATTACGTTTCACTCCACCAAAGTTGTGCAGACCAGTCCGACTAGCTTTGATGTGCCGGGCACTTTCACAATCCGGGGCGTGTCCAAGCCCGAAACGCTGACTCTAACAATTGACCCCAAAAACAAGGGAACGGGTAACGCCAAAATTAAGGGCACCATGGCTTTTGACCGCAAGGAATTTGGCATGAACAGCGGGATCCCATTCATCAAGATAGCCGACCGCGTCCAAGTCGATGTTGCCCTCCAGGTCCATCAGGTAAGCGGACCTCGGCTGGTTTACAAGGAATAGTCGGCTTACTCGCCATGCTCGCACTGGGACCAACTTGTCCGATAACCGGTGGTCTCAATGGGTCGACGCAACACTAAGCTCGAAGTCCTCTAGCAGGAGGAGTCTCCAAGGCATAGTCAAGTTGAGCAGAAACACGCCGATCAGTTCATCGTGGTCGATTGTTACAGTGCCACTTTCGGACCGCAAAAACGGGCCTTTGATCAATCAACCGAACCCGGACATTTCCGTCAAACCGACCCAATTTTGCCTCAACTTGAACCTGGTATATCGGTGTCAAGTAGAAAATAGCTGGGAAGCGAATGAGAGTTGCGCTTGAGCTTGAGGCGATGCATCATCGCACGCTGAGCTCTGTCAAAAGGGCGCGCAAAGAGCACAAGGTGAGCCGCTGCGCGGCTGTTTTTCGCGCTGACTGCCAACAGCCTCGCTCGGGAGCTTCACCAAATCAATGTCTCTCGTCGCACGCACCAGGCGCGACCCTGATACGCAGCCTCAGTTTAGCGGGTAGGGTCCGCTTCAGCTAATAACGATTGACGATGTCCCCTGGAGAGAACTCGAAATAATTCACGAGCGATGTAGGTTTTCAGAAGCCGCAGGCCAGATCGCTTCGTCGCCTACGTCGAGTAAGGGCCGAACGCCGTCAGGGTGACAAGGCGAGGGAATCCACCTTTGCTGCCATGATGAAGTCGTTCCGCTGGAGACCCCGGATCTTGTGCGTCCAGAGAGTCACCGTCACTTGACCCCATTCGGTGAGAATCGCGGGATGATGGCCTTCAGCTTCGGCGAGAGAACCCACGCGAGCGCTACTTTGTCGGGCCGGCGGGTACTGATTCCCGCCAATACTCCTCAATTTGTTCGAGCGGCTTGTTCTTCGTCTCCGGCACGAAGAACCACGTGAACACAGCCTGTGTAAGCGACATCGCGGCGAGAAAACCAAACGTGATCGCTCTGCCAATCTGAGCGAAGGCAACCGGAAACAACAGAACGACCATCGCATTCGCTATCCACTGCGTCAGTACCGGCACCACCATTGCGGTGCCGCGCAGGTCATTGGGAAATATTTCCGCCACCAGCGTCCAAAAAACCGGTCCAATACATGAAGAGAAGAAAGCCAGATAAGCCAGGATGTAGACCAGAACAATTGTGCTCTGGAAGTGGTTGGTTAACGCCACTGACATCAGCAAAATCAAAGCGGCTGTCATGCCGAGCGAGCCGATAATATAGAGCGGCTTGCGTCCGTAGCGGTCGATAACCCAGAACGACACGCATGTGAATACCAGGTTCGTGAGGCCAATGATAAACGTCGAAAACAGCGCTGCATCGATCTTCCAGCCCGCTGCTCTGAGAATCGCCGGAGCGTAATCGATGATGGTATTGATGCCGGATACATGAACCAGAATGGCCAGGCAGAAGCCGACAAACACCGCACGCCGAATGCCCGGCTGGAGCAGATCCAGCCACGCTTTTCGTTTGTTGAGTAAGCTGGCGCGAATCTCCGAGGCTTCGAATTCGGCGCTTTGCCGGCCGGCGATGTGCTCGAGAATCGCAAATCCCTGCTGCTCCTTGCCGGCCATGAACAGATAACGTGGTGTTTCCGGCACGAGCAACAGCATCGCGAAGAAGAGTACCGAGGGCGCCACGCCGGTAATGAACATCCAGCGCCAGTTCGCAGGTCCGACATCGCGCAGCAGATAATTAACGGCGTACGAAATGAGGATGCCTGTGACAATCGACAACTGATACAGCGTTCCCATGCGCCCTCTCAGCGAAGGAGGCGAGACCTCCGCCACGTACATCGGCGAAAGAATGGACGCGCCTCCCACGGCCAAGCCTCCGGTGAACCGCGCTACGACGAACAACGCGAAACTCGGAGCAAAGCCCGTTGCTAACGACGTAATCGCAAACAGCACCGCAACGATCAGAAGGATCTTCTTGCGGCCGTAAGAATCAGTGAGCCGCCCGGCGAGCCCCGAGCCCAAAACACAGCCGAACAGCAGCGAGCTGAAGGCCCAGCCCAGACTCAAATCGCTAAGCTTGAATTGCTCCGTCAGGAACGGGCCCGCGCCGGTGATGATGGCAATATCAAAACCAAACAGAAGCCCGCCAAGCGCGGCGGTAACGCCCAGGAAGATAACGTACGAAGTGTTGATGTTAGTCTTCATGCAGGTGACGAATGGTGCTAGCCAAGGACCAGCTAGGAGCGTATCAGGAGCAAGGCTTTCTGTTCCCGTTACCCGTCCTCTCTAACGAAGAAACGACCACGCTGCGCGGCAGACTGGAAGCGCTCGAAGCGCAGCATGCTGGCCGGCTGCCCGGGCTCGTCAACCGCAAACCGCATCTGCTTTTGACCTGGCTGAACCAGCTGATACGCGACGCCCGCATACTCGATCCGGTCGCCGATATCCTTGGGCCTGACATTCTTTGCTGGGGTTCGGGATTCTTTATCAAGAATCCTCTCGACCCGGCGCGCGTCACCTGGCACCAGGACTCGACTTATTGGGGTCTCTCCAAACCCGATATTGTGACCGCCTGGGTCGCGTTCACGTTCAGCACAAGGGAAAACGGATGCATGCGTGTCATCCCCGGAACGCACAAACTTCAACAATTGCCTCACCAGGACACCTTCGCACCCGACAATCTGTTGAGCCGCGGGCAGGAGATCGCAGTCGAGGTCGACGATTCAAAGGCGGTGGATGTCGTCTTGTCGCCGGGCGAGATGTCGCTTCATCATGTGATGCTGATGCATGGCTCGGAGCCGAACAGCGGCGCCGAGCGCCGTATCGGTTTCGCGATCCGTTATCTGCCGACCTACGTGAAGCAGCTTGCCAGCGTCTCTGATAGCGCAACATTGGTGCGCGGCAAGGATGCTTACGGGCATTTCTTGCTCGAGCCTGCTCCGCGCTCCGACTTCCACCCCGATGCCGTCTCGTTCCATGCCAAGATGCTCGAAGCCAATGACCGCATCCTTTACGGCAAGCCGGGCAAGGCGGCGGCGACCACACATCGCGCAGCCGGCGCATTTCCGATTAGGCGTGCCTGAGCGCGGCCGCTGGGTCCCGGTGTGGTTCCTCTTCACCGGCGGAATGATCAATTACATGGACCGCTCGGCGGTGTCGGTGGCAGCGCCCCTTCTCATGCAGGATCTGAAGCTGGACGCGGCGCAATTGGGAATCATTTTCAGCGCCTTCTTCGCTGGCTACGCGTTGTTTAACTTTATCGGCGGCTACGCCGCCGATGTGCTTGGGCCGAAACGCGTCTTCACTCTTGCCATGACCGTATGGTCGGGCTCTTGCGGCTTGACCGCCGCTGCCACCGGCTTCGTCTCCTTGCTGTTCGTGCGCATCGTGTTCGGCTTTGGCGAGGGCCCTTTCGCGGCAGCCGCGAACAAGATGGTACGCAATTGGTTCCCGCGTGATCAGATCGCGACCGCCATTGGGCTGGCGAACAGCGGGACACCCATCGGCGGCGCGCTTGCCGGCCCTATCGCCGGCTGGCTTGCCTTGAAATACGGCTGGCGCACGTCGTTTATTGCCCTCGCAGCAACTGGCTTTCTCTGGACGCTCTTCTGGATTCCTGCCGTTCGAGACCGGCCAACAATTAGCTTAACTGCCGGAGATAATGAGCCGACACCACAGCTGTCGTTCTATCTGAAGCAGCCAGGGGTGATCGCGACCGGCATCGCTTTTTTCGGCTATTCCTACATACTCTATTTCTTTTTAACTTGGTTTCCTAGTTACTTGACCATCTCACAGCACTTGAGCATTCATGAGATGGCTTTTGTAAATACCATTCCTTGGTTGCTTGGCACCGTCGGACTTACCGCCAGCGGCTTAGTCTGCGACCTGATATCTCGCGCGATAGATGATGTGTTGCGCGCGCGAAAACTTGTCCTGGTCGTCTCGCTCACGGCTGCTGCTGTTTGCGTCACTTTCGCCGGACTGGCGGCGAGCCTCGCCTGGGCGGTAACATTCATGGCAGCGGCTATTCTCTTCATGTATCTCACCGGCGCGACTTATTGGGCACTCATCCAGGAGCTTGTGCAGAGCGAACACGTCGGAGCCGCGGCGGATTTGTTCATCTGATCGCAAATTGCGCCGGCATCATCGGCCCTGCCGTGACCGGCTTTATTGTTCGAGGAACGGGACTGTTCACCAGCGCATTTCTCCTCGCGGGCGCTGTGGCTCTTGCCGGTGCCGTTTTCGTCGCCGTTCTTGTTCCAAGATCGAGCTCAATAATTTCTACCACGTGACGGGCGGATAATTTTACCTTCCAACCTCGCGTAAGCTCGTCTGAGCTAACATTGCCAAGGCTCTGATTCGTTATCACCGATTTCGCCCGATATTTGACGCCCGGCGCCGCAGGCAAACGAATCTCAACGTCTTCTGCGCTGCTCTGATTTCTAAACAGCACAATCATTCCGCCCGAGTCGCGGCTGAGTCGCGCAAATCCATCCCACGTGGCGGCGTTCGGCTGAGCCCAGCTCCCGAGCGGAAAGAACGAATCGTTTAGCGGTGCACGGCTCCGAAGATCTTTGAACCAGCGGATCTTTCCGGCGTACCAGTCGCGTTCTCGCGACAAGAGCTTGCGCAAATCGCCCAGCAACAGCGGGCCGCCTCCGATTTCTGTTGCGAAACGTTCCTCGATGGATGCAGTAGGAGCGCGCAGATTTCCGATCAGCATTGTTTCCGCCGGAATCGACAGCGCGCGGGTATAGAGGAGCATCCTGGCGCTGAGCGGTCCCGCCGCCTCCGGTTCGCTGTCGTTCACATTACTCAGCCAGTCAAAATCGGCGCACCCAAGCAGCGCGGGATCAATCAGATGCTTCTCTCCCCAAAGCTCAAACGTGTAATCGATCAATACTTCCGGGTGTGTGTGGTAAAGCTGGTCTCCAATGTATTCGAGCGCCTCGTAAATTCGCGTCAGTGATTCTGCCCACCCGCGATGGGAGTGATTCGATGCGTAACATCCCGGCTGCTCCCCATATGCGTTGAACACTGTCGTGAGGTCCACTTTGATATACACCGGATGATACCGCTCGATCAACTGAGTGAGGCGTCTTAGCGCCAGGTCGCGATATCCGCTCGCAAGACACATTACCGCCCGGCTTCCCGCAGCCGTCCCTGTGAACTTTGCAGCGCCGATTTCATCGCGGCACACCCATTCGGGATGTGAAAGGTAGTCCGGGGCCTGCGTGCTGATCGCTGCCAGTGGAACCCAGAACCCGAGCCGCAAGTGATTGCTGTCGAGCGTCGCTTTCACACCCATGAATCCCGCTGGAAATCTCGGCGCATCGAAATCGTTCGACCCGTACTCCGGCTGCCATCCGTCGTCAATCGTGAAAACATCCAGCCCTATCTCGTTTGCCACCTGCGCGAGTTCCTTTACGGTCTGCTGGTTAATACCGCGCAGAAATGGTTCCCACGTATTGAAGATCCAGGCCCGCTGTCCTGTTCCATGCCGCCGTGCGATGACGCGTGCCACATATCGCGGGACAACCCAGCGGGGATCGTCCAGGCCGTGATTATCGTAGAAGAACACGAGCGAGCTCTTTGCCGATTCGAACGTCTCACCCGGATCGAGTGTTCGCCGGAACGGAAACAGATCGGTGTCATACATCACCAGGAAGCGCTCCGACCAGCCAGAGCCTATCTCCGTGCGCTTCAAATAGCCCGGCGCTTCATTCAGAATCGCGAAGCGTTCCCCCGTCTTGGCATTGCGGATAAAAACGGCTGGGTCCGATACACGGCCAGTGAAGAACAGCTCCCGAGGTGTTCCGCCATATCCACCCGAGACCTCCAAATCCGACGCCACGCCGGGGCCCGCGTCGAGCGTTTCAAAGCAGAACCGGCTGAGGTAGTTCACGGTTGTGCCGCGATTCGTTACTGTGAGCCATTTGCGTATCGCAGGATGCTCGTCGTACGCGGCGTGGGAGACCGAGACATCCAGATGAGCATCAACGTTCGAGAGGTCGACCCTCAGCAGTCGGCCGCCGTCCAGGGCCAAAATATCGGAGCCGCGCAACACGAATGAGCTTTTGCCCGTAAGCTCGCGGCCGTTAGAGGAAAAGCTGAACTCCCCAGCCATGCTGTTCGCGCGCCGGCCCTTGACAATGAAATCATGCCCCGTGACCTTGTAGAGCAAGCTTTCCGTTTCCAGGCCGTGTTCTCGGCTGAAAGTGATTTGTCGTTCGACGAACTCATTGCTGATGGACCAGCTATCATTACTGAGCTTCTTAGCACCCGCGGCAGCGGTTGCAAGTTCGCAAGTCGAGACAACAGCCACTAGCGCCATGAGGCATCGCAGCATGAGTTGAAGCGTATCAGACACCGGCATTTGCCTGATATCACGAAGGCTGAATTGCATAGCAGGTTGCTTGCGCTGACACATTCCCGTTTCGTCAGTGCCAAAGCCTTATTTCGCCAACGACCAATTACCGTTATCCGAAGCGATTATCGACACAATTGTCATGACATGGACTCTCTGCTCGGTTCCGTTGCGAACATTGGGAGCGATTTGGTAGGGCGTGCCGATCACCGACCGGTGGTCCTGTTCGACGATATTGTTGAGGTATTTGCATTGCCGCAGCCGCACGCGCCGCGGCAAATATGCCTTCGCATTTCAGTGTCCTCAGCGCGGCTGGATGGGCTGGGTTCTTATCTACATTGATGACCTGCGGGATGGGATTACAAGAAGAGCGAAACACCTTTCGAAAGAAGCGTTTCGCGGAAGCCGCATCGCGTTTGGCAGCGAGCAGGAAATCGATGGTCTGCCCGGTGGAGTCCGCCGGTCGATAGAGATACCTCTCCTGGTGTCGCTCGCCAATTATCGATCCGCACAAAAGTTGCTATGCTGCAATACGTTCATATCGGTGATGAAGACCACCGAGTTGTGGAATTGCGACAATCTTTCCTACCTTAACGCCTCTCGAGGGAACGGACATTGCTTGCCGGGCTCAAGTTCTCGATTCGTGCAGTAGCGGAAATAAGAAGATAAGGTTCTCTTGAGATGGCGAGCGTTTAGGATGATGTAGTGGAACTGACATTCTCTTCGAATCGAGCCGATTAGTCGCTCGGCGTATGGATTCTGCATGGACTTTGACAAAAATGACGTCGCTGGCGCTCTCCAAAATTTTCTCCTGAAACCACGATAAGGTCACCCATTGAAAGAGTGTAAGGGAGTTGGACTGCACGATGGCGATATTCGTCAGGATGGGGCAAGAACTGAGCCTTCTCCTGCTTACCCCCGAATCTCGGATTTCCGGTTTTCTGCGCCGCGGTTGCCATTCCCGCCACGACTAAAGCAGAAGAAGGCATCCGGAATTCTCCCATAACTCTCGCCGGCGTCGTCATCTCCCCGACGGACTGGATTGTGGGCGATGAGGATGGCATTGTCATTGTCGCTGAAGATCTCGTCGAAGCGAGCATTCGCGCCGCGAAAAAGCGCGAACAACGCGAACGGAAAATGATCACTGAACTGCGAAATGGGGCATTAACAATCGATCTATTCCATTTGACACGGTAAACAAAATTGGGGTAGAGATATCATGTTCAAGATATCATGTTCAAGGTTGATTTCGAGGTACCTGAGCGTTAGACTCTGCCGAAGAGTCTGCCTCGCAGCGGGCTCCCGAAGATCCAAAGGAGAGAACCATCGTGCTGTTGGAAGATGCGCGCCGTGTAATTGCAGCGGCTGAAAAGAAGGCTACGGAGATTCGTCAGCCCATGAATATCGCGGTTGTCGATGCCGGAGGTAATTTAGTTGCACATGTGCGGATGGATAACGCCTGGATCGGCAGCATCGACATTTCCATCAACAAGGCTTACACTTCAAGAGCTTTTGACATTTCGACAAAAGACCTGGCGCAACACAGCCAATCGGGCGGGCAGTTTTTTGGAATCCACGTGTCCAATGGCGGCCGCATCATGATTTTCGCGGGAGGAATTCCGCTGAAGCGAGACGGGAAGGTAGTAGGTGCCATCGGGGTCAGCGGCGGCTCGGGCGACCAGGATCACAGCGTTGCCGAGGCAGGCGCTGGCGCTTTTTAACAGAGAAGGAGCAGAGCAATGCCAGAAAATCGCGGCGTCGTCTACATGGGACCCGGTAAAGTTGAGGTCCAATCCATCGATTTTCCGAAGCTCGCGCTCGGAGCGAGAAAGTGCGAACACGGTGTCATTTTAAAGGTGGTTTCCACAAACATATGCGGAAGCGACCAACACATGGTAAGAGGCCGGACCACCGCGCCTTCGGGCCTGGTCCTCGGTCACGAAATTACAGGTGAAGTGATCGAGGCGGGACGCGATGTGGAATTCATCAAGGTCGGCGACCTTGTCTCGGTGCCATTCAACATCGCTTGCGGACGTTGCCGGAATTGCAAAGAAATGAAAACGGGCATTTGCCTGACCGTAAATCCGTCTCGCGCCGGAGCGGCATTCGGATACGTCGATATGGGTGGATGGGTTGGTGGACAAACCGATTACGTGATGGCGCCGTACGCCGATTTCAACCTCTTGAAATTTCCCGACAAAGAGCAGGCGATGGCGAAAATTCGGGATTTAACGCTGTTGTCCGATATCTTTCCGACCGGATATCACGGCGCCGTTTCGGCGGGTGTGGGGCCGGGTAGCATCGTATATGTCGCGGGAGCGGGCCCTGTGGGATTGGCCTGTGCGGCCGCTTGCCAGCTTCTCGGAGCTGCGGTCGTGATTGTTGGCGATATGATTCAAGAGCGGCTGCAGCAGGCTAAGAGCTTTGGTTGCGAGATCATTGACTTGCGTCAATCCGCTTCGCTGGGCGAACGGATCGAGCATATCGTTGGTGTACCCGAGGTGGATGCCGCGGTCGATTGCGTTGGGTTTGAAGCACGCGGACATGGGCAGGATAGTGGCGCGGAGAAGCCGGCCACCGTGTTGAACGCGCTTATGACGGTAACAAGAGCAGGTGGTGCTTTTGGCATCCCTGGTCTTTACGTTACGGAAGATCCTGGCGCCCATGATCCAAACGCTAAGACCGGCACGCTTGGAATTCGCATCGGGCTTGGCTGGGCGAAATCGCATTCCTTCGCGACCGGGCAATGTCCCGTGATGCGGTACCATCGGCAACTTATGCAAGCGATTCTGCACGACAAGGTGCAGATTGCAAAGGCTGTGAACGTAACTGTCATTCCACTCGAACGAGCCCCCGAAGGCTACAAGGATTTCGATAAAGGGGCCGCCAAGAAGTACGTTCTGGATCCCCATGGCTCGTTGAAAGCAGCCTGAGTGCAAACGACGCTGCCCGGAGCCGGATAGAAGTACGCGCTTCTATCGAATGAAAATAACGAACGTCGAAACCATCTATCTTCGGCAGCCGCAGGTCATGCACCAGGCTGATAGCGGGCAAGACGCCTTAGCGGTCCGCGTATCCACAGACGCGGCAATTACTGGAATCGGTGAAGTGGATTCGGCTCCGTTGGCGGTGAAGGGCATGATTGGGGGCTGCCGGGCGATTTGATCATTCTGTGTACAACAAGCCGATGTCCTGGATCTGACCGGCGATTCAGCGGTCGCCTTCCTTGGGACTCCCGACGCGCATAGTCACCAAGTACGGCTTACACCACCCGCGTACTGGGCCTTTTTGTTCTACAAAGCCCTGATCGAAGCCTACTTCTTGACTTCTTGGCAGTCTCTGGGCGGCCATGTAGTCAGGGAAAACACCGAAAGCACCGGATCACCAGAAGGTGGATGCCCTCGCGAGCGTTACCCTCGGGTCTTCAAGCTGCTGTCTTTTCCACGCAGCGGCTTTTCGCTGCACCACGCAAGTTCGCGACGCGCACAGACTTGGCAATTCCAAATTGCCGCAAGAGCCAGATGGTCATCCAAGTAATGTCGAGCTCATACCAGGCCAGGCCGTGGCGGGCAGACGTTGGGTGGGCGTGGTGATTGTTGTGCCAGCCTTCACCGAAGCTCACCAGCGCTACCAGCGTATTATTTCGCGAGTCGTCGCGGGTGGCGAATCGGCGCGTGCCCCAGAAATGAGTCAAAGAGTTGACCATCCAGGTGGCGTGATAGCCGAGAGTCACGCGCACAAACGCTCCCCACAAGAGGAAAGGCAATCCGCCAAAGGCATATAACAGGATGCCTGAGACAGCCAGGGGCACATAGTGGTACTTGTCGAGCGATCGATGAAAGGGATCTTTCATCAGGTCGGGTGCATAACGGGCGTAATCTTCTACGCTGGCGTTGCTGGCTTCACCTAGCAGCATCCAGATAATGTGCGACCACCATTTGCCATCGCGAGGCGTGTGCGGGTCGCCGCTGTGGTCTGAAAACTGATGGTGGATACGATGGGTCGCTACCCATGCAATCGGGCCGCCCTCAAGCGCCAGCGATCCGCAGACTGCCAGGAAATACTCGATTGGTTTCGGTACTTGATAGGACCGGTGTGTAAGCAGTCGGTGGTATCCCATTCCGATGCCGAAACTCAATGAAACCCAATAGAGAGCTAGAAACGCGAAAAATGCCGGCCAGGAAAAAAAGAGAAAGGCTGCAATAGCGCCGCAATGAAAAATAGTAAACACGACAGCACTCGGCCAGTTAATGCCATCTCTCTTTGGATCGGACACGACTTGAGCCTTCATGAAAAAGTTGCCGAAGCCATGAGTAAATCCTTGACTCCTCGCTTCAACCTAACAGCAAGTACGTCTATCATTTGTAAGGGTTGTGTAATTTCAACGAAGAAGTGAGGGGCGGCGGGCGAGTTTGAAAGCGTTGCATTCCATAATAGAGTGCTCTTGAGTTTTGCGGCGGCATACGCCTTTCCATGCGCCTTCGGTAGGAGTGGATCGCTTTCTTATTCTATGGGTCGAAAAGTAGATCGACATCGAATCTGTGTTAAAGATGAGAGCCAAGTGCATTTGTCGTTATCCATCCCGTTTGAGACGCTGGCGAGCTGCCGCCGAGATTCTCTGGCGAACGCCGGCGCGGATATTCTCCACTTGCACTTTCTCACGTAGAAAGCTCTCAGCCACACTGGAGCAATGGAAGTGCGCCCGTATCTCGAAACAGACTTTGAGGCTTGCCTTACAATCTTTGATTCAAATTCATTTAATTCAATGGGCCAAAGCGAAAGGGAACAGTTCGAAGAGTTTCTTAGGAAGCACGAGTCGCCCTACTTCGTCATGGATCATGAAGGCTCCGTCGTAGGCAGCGGCGGCTACATCCTGGATCTGAAGGTAGGCGAGGCAAAGCTTGTCTGGGGCATGATCCGGCAAGACTCACAAAAGCTTGGACTCGGCCGTTTTCTACTCCTCTTTCGGTTGCGAGAGATCGGCAAGCAAGGAAACATCTCCATGGTTCGAGCCGAAGCGCCGCCACACACTTCTGGTTTTTTCGAGAATCAGGGTTTTAAGATTGGCGGCACGGCGCCGAACGGCTTCGCTTCTGGAGTTGACCGCATCATTCTGTTCGAGCGGCTCACCGTGTGCAGGCAAACACTCTTACGCATCGGATTGACTCCTAAGCTACTGATTCTAATTGATTTGGTACGCCCGGTAGGATTCGAACCTACGACCTTTTGCTCCGGAGGCAAACGCTCTATCCAGGCTGAGCTACGGGCGCATTTTGGCCGGCTTTAGGAGCCTTTCTTCACTGCTGCACGGGCCGTTGTGGAATGAGGGTGCGACGTGGATGAATTACCCTGCGCAAGCAACTCCTCTATGTGGGCGCGGATGGCATCCTCTTTCATCAGCTTGTCCCAGTTCTCATCCTCGATCGCCGGAGTCTGGTAGTGGATGTTCCCCTGCCGGTCGATCAGAGCCAACTGCGGGACTACGAATCGGCCCGGTGAAAAGCCCATGAAGGTGGTCATCTGATCGGCGGACGTCCAGCCGACAGGAAAAGTCGTTTGAAAGTCCTTCGCGAAATTTTCGACTAACAGGTCGGCGTTCGGATTCACCGCTACATCAATAACCTGCAAACCCCGCGAGCCGTACTCAATCTGCAGCTTGCTCATCACACGCGAAGCCGCCTGGCAGTGGGGACAGGTGGTGTAGATGAATTCCAACGCCACGACTTTGCCCCGGTATTCACTCAATAGCTTCTGCCCCTGTCCGGGAATACTGAACGCAAGTTCCGGCGCCTTGCGCACCGTTCCCTCATCCGCCGCGAACAAGGACGTGCCAAGCAGCGCAACCGCGGCAAGGGTCATAAGAAGTCGCTTCACCTTAAACAAGCTCCAGATAACAGTTTAGCGTAAGTTCGGAGGCCGGCGAGCGACTGGTCCTGTGCTCCGCTCCGACCTGCTTCTGCCTTCAATCGCTCCCACTCAGCAGCCTCATTCAGACCTTCCACGCTTGTCACTTTATTACCTGCGAGCGTACAGACGAAATAGCCGTTATCGCCGGTGCCCGCAAAAACCGTAGCGGTCTCGACAGACGGATCACAGCGCTTCCACTTCTTATGGAGAATTTTTTGATACGCCGCGAAGAACGCTTCGGCCTCCCCTCGTGAGTCCCAGAGCGAGGCATAGTCCAGAAGCGCGGGGGCGGTTTTCTTGTGCCCGTTTCTGTAAATTTTAAACGCGCCTCCGGCGAGATGTGGCGCCAGCTCGTTGGCTTCTGTCTCACCCAGGTACTGGCGCAAGAGAATCCGATGGTCAAACTCGCCCAGGGACCCTTCCGTGATTTCTTCCGATGGCCCATTTGGAAGCTTCACCAGCTCCGGAGTCGCAGAGACTTGGTGAGCAAAGTACCTTTCGGGATGAATAATCTGCGATGTATCGACCGGGGCGTCCGTAAAAACCGCGCTGAAGGAAGCCTCGCCCATCTTTTTATAGACAGCGTCGAAAAAGGCGCTGCCTTCCGTATAAGGAAAGAGAAGCGATTGCTGTATGTAGAGCGGCGAGCCTTTCAGCACCGGATACTCTGTCATCGATTGGTCGCTCGAATCCTCGATCGATTTCAGCATTTGTGCCGTCGGCGCCGGGGGCTGCCCCTGTTCCTTCAAGTCGTACGCCAGCATCAGCCACGAAGCTTGGCCTTCTACAACGGCGGTGTGCGCGAGATTCTCGTCGTCATTGGCCGGATTCTCGTCCATGAAGCGTTCCAGGTCGAAATGCTGGTCTGCTAACGCATGCGAGAGTTCGTGGGCAAGCGTCGTCGTCTCCTCGTCTACAGGCGAGCCTTCCAGCATAAATAGCTTTTTCGTGTCGTAGTCGTAGAAAGCTGCGGCCTGCTCCGTCAGCAGGTCAATTGTTGATTTCCGCAAATCGAAATCTTGCGGAACCAACCCAAACATTTTCAAACCGAGTTCATCTGCATAGATCTCGTCGGGCTTTAACGTCTTTTTGATGCGCTTGGCAAGGAACTTCCGCAGTTGGGATTTCGACATCCATCCGTAAGCGACTGGGTGTTCCTGCGCAAAACCAGTAATTTGCGAGAGCGTCTGCACGATTGAGTTGATTTGGCTGAAGAGCGGATCTTCCGTTCTCTTGGAATGAGCTGCGGCGGCGAGAGAAAGCGCCACGGCAAGCGCCATGGCAAGGTAAGCAATTCGGCGGGGCATTAGTCGGCGCAACAATATCTTCAGGCTACTAGGATGCCAAGGTTCAGCGCAGGCTCTGAACTAAGGCGTGAACCCCGTTCCACAGGATTTGGACGCCAATGCAGAGCAGAATGAATGAGGCCAAGCGGACAATGACGTTCATGGCCGTTTGCCCCAGCAACGTTGCAAGGCGCTCCGCGAATCGATAGCTCAGGTAGATGGTAATAACCACCAACGCCGAGCCTATAAGTGCGGACACCAGCCACACCCAACCCTTGGCGTGAGGCGCGTTGTTCGCGCCGAGCGCGAGCGCGACCGAAATCGATCCTGGCCCTACTGTTAGCGGCAATGTCAAAGGATAGAAGGCGCGGGTCGAAATATCCTCCGGACTGACCCGTCTCCTGGCGCTCTCGCGCGCCTGTTCAACCTCGCGTTGCAGCAGGGTCCAGCCTGTGGACATGACAACCAGGCCGCCCCCAATTTGGACCACCGGAACCGAGATTCCAAAGAAGTGCAGAATATGGCTGCCGATCAGCAAAGAGCCTATCAGCAGCCAATAGCTATAGAGCGCGATTTTCCAGGCGAGGGACGCCCGCGCTTCGCTTGAGTAGTCTCCCGTGAGACTCAGAAATATGGGACTGTTGCCTAGCGGATTGACAATCGGAAACAAAGCTGTCAGCACCACCAGGGAACTCCTGGCAATCTCCAGAATTGGAACCGGCGTCATGAAAAACCAGCATAAACGTGTCGGCGGCTCAAATCCCGGACAGTGCTATCCTGAAAGCGCTCCCCCCTCCGTTTTCTGTTACTTCATGGATTTTCTTGCAGGCCTAAATCCGCAACAACGCGAAGCCGTTGCGCACGTGGAGGGCCCGCTCCTCTTGCTTGCTGGAGCGGGCAGCGGAAAAACGCGCGTCATTACTCACCGCATCGCTTATCTCGTCGAGACGCAGCACATACCCGGATCTGCCGTTCTGGCGGTTACCTTCACCAATAAGGCGGCGGAAGAGATGCGCCAGCGCGTTAATAATCTGCTGAGCGGCAAGACCACGGGCGCCATGCCGCTGATTTCCACTTTCCATTCTTTCTGCGTGCGATTATTACGCCGCGACGGCGCCTCTCTCGCTGACATCCGCGAAGGTTTCACCCGGCAGTTCACCATCTACGACGACGACGACCAGGTGGCGCTAATGAAATCGGTCTATAAACAGCTTGGCCTGGATGAAAAGTTCATGCCGTATCGCGCCACGCTCGCGCGCATCAGCCACGCTAAGAGCCATGACGAGACGCCGCAGGATTGGTACAAAGCCGCCACGGATCCCAAGCTAACCCGGCTCGCCAAGATCTACGATGTTTATGGCGATCGGCTTCGCCAGGCAAATGCGCTCGATTTCGACGATCTCCTCGTAGAATCCGTCCGGCTGCTTCGTCATGACGATGCATTGCGGCAGCTTTACAATCGGCGCTTTGAATTCGTGATGATCGACGAATACCAGGACACGAACCGGAGCCAATACGAACTCATGCGCCTGCTCACCGAAGTGCGGCGGAACGTGTGCGTAGTCGGCGATGAAGATCAATCGATTTATGGATGGCGCGGCGCTGACATACGCAACATCCTCGATTTTGAGCGCGACTACCCGGGCGCGGTCGTGATACGCCTGGAACAGAACTATCGCTCTACGAAAAACATTCTAGAAGCTGCCAGCGCTGTAGTTGCCAACAACAAAGAGCGAAAAGGCAAATGGCTTTGGACTAATTCGAACGAAGGCGCCAAAATCGGCTATTACGAAGCACCCGATGGCGAAAATGAAGCGCTGTTCGTTGCCGGCACGATCGAGAAAATCCTGGCCAAGAACCCCACGGAGCGTGTGGCGGTTCTTTACCGCACGAACTTCCAGTCCCGCCAAATTGAAGAGGCGCTGAGAAGGTACGGTCGTAAGTATCTCGTGATTGGCGGCTTCAGCTTTTACCAACGCGCCGAAGTGAAGGACCTGCTCGCCTACCTAAAGGTATTGTTGAGCCCCCATGACTCCATCAGCCTCCTGCGTATCATTAACACTCCCGCTCGCGGCATCGGCAAAGGCACTGTCGAGGAGATGGAAAAGTATGCGCTGGAGCGCGGCCTGAGCCTCTGGAATGCCCTGCCTCAAATGTTGGCGGGAAGGGTATTCTCCAACCGCGCGGAATCGGCCATCAAGTCTTTCCTCTTTCTAATCGGCGATCTCCGGGAATCAGCCCTCACGAAGCCTATCCACGAAGCCCTCCGCGAAATTCTGGTGAAGACTGGCTACGAAGCCATGCTGAGGAACGATGTCTCGCAGGATTCGGAATCGCGCCTCGCAAACCTGGAAGAGCTGGTAAATGCGGCACTGGAGGCTTCGGAACGGGGGGAGACTGCGGCGGAATTTCTCGATCATGCGGCGCTAGTCGCGGATTCAGACGCGTTGGATGAGCAGGCGGCCGTATCGCTCTTGACCATCCACAATGCCAAGGGCCTGGAATTTCCGAACGTGTTCCTGACAGGTCTGGAAGAAAACATTTTTCCGCACAGCCGCTCGATAGGAAGCGAAGCGGCCATGGAGGAGGAGCGGCGCCTCTGCTACGTTGGCATGACTCGCGCTGAAAAGCGTCTCTATTTGACGTGGGCCCGATACCGGCGGCGTTTCGGAGGCGGTCAGCCCGAAGTCTGCCTGCCCTCGCGCTTTCTGAATGAAGTTCCGCCCAGCTTGCGCGAAAAGCTCTCGACTTATAGCGAGCGGCATCTGGACGAGGTCGATCTGTTTTCTGAGCAGCATGACGTACGGCAGTCCGTAAAGCGCAACCTGTACACCGGCCGCACTTATAACTCCGTCGAAAACATTTCGCAATTTTTCGCCGAACGAGGCATGCCGCCGCCATCCGGTTTCACTCGGCGCCCGGAGCAGAGCCAGGCCGCCGCGAATCCGCCGGCGCTTTCCCGCGCTCCTGCGGCTAAACCAGTTCCTCAATCAACTCCGCCTTCTTCTCGCTTTGTACCTGTCCGTCGTTCAGGCGCGCAGCGGCCAGGCGCGGTCGGCGCCGGGTCGGTGATTCACCACCCCAAATACGGGCGCGGAACTGTACTGCGGCGCGAAGGCGACGGCGAGGATGCGAAACTGACTATAAGTTTCCCGGGACACGGGTTGAAGAAAATTGTTGAAAAGTACGCAGGAATCAAAGTCGACGAATGAATACAAAACACGTTGAAGATACAGACGAACGGAAGCGCCTCAAACGGGCTGCCCGAAAGAAAGCTGCTCCGAAAGCCAAACGCGCGAGTGGAGTAGCCCGCGGTTCAAACAAGCGCAAGGTGAAAAAGTTAGCGAAGGGCCAGCGAAAACGATAAATGAAGCTCAAGGCCGAAAGACGGGCGGCTACGCCCGTCTCGCGCCGGTTCGTGCTTCTTTGATTCCCACGCCGGGCGTAGCAAGTTCAAATCCCACTCTTTCCATCGCACTTTGAATGTACTGATTGCGCATGAACCAGCGCCACACATTGCCGGTGAGCAGGTTTTCGATGCTGAGCAGCGAGATCCCCACGTCGATGCCAATGACGTCCTGATCTACCCACAGCTTTTTGTCCTGCAAGTTTGGATGAAATGCGTCCGTGAATCCGTAGCGCCCGTAGATTTGGTCACCGTACGTTTTCTGCATCTCGAGTAAAACGGGCAGGCAAATGTCAGGCGCGAACATCAATGAGCCGGCGGCGGCACACGGCACCAGCGTCCCGTCGATCGGTCCGGCAGAGGGCGGTCCGCCCCAGTCCACGTACCCAAGGGGACTGTCAGAGACCGTAATGCCCCACATGTCCGGGCCGTAATCTCCGTACTTCGATTGCAAGCTGATGCAGAAGTCGCGGTGCGCATATGTCGCGATTTGGGAGTTCTCGAAGTAATCGACGTAAGAGGGGTCGCCATCCTTCTGATGGCGAAAATCTACCCACGCATGCGAGTACTGATGCGTGAAAAGAGGGCCTCCACTAATGAATTTCCATTGCTCGTAGGTCACCTCGGGGCGCACCCACGCGTACCAGCTATCGGCTGGTAGTCCATGCCTGGGCGCGCCGATGCCGAGCAGGTACAGAATAGTCGCTTCGCTGTAGGCTGACCATCGCGACTTCAGGAATCCCGCGCCCGGCATGACTCCATGCGAGAGGATGCGCGGATTTTCGTTCAGCATCCACACGAAATCTACGCGCTCGAAGACTTGATTGGCTAGCAATTTAATCTCACGGTCGCTCGAGAAATATCCCTGCGCCGTGAGAACGCCAGCCAGGAGGAATGCTGTATCTACGCTGGAGATCTCTGAATTCAGTCTCCGCGCGCCATTCCGGGCATCCATGAAGTGATAGAACCAGCCATGATCATGGAAGGCATGCCCCCAGAAATAGCGCAACGTGGTCAAGATGCGCGCCCGCGCTTGCGCCTTCGGTATCCAGCCGTGCTCGGCCCCGATACACAAAGCGGTTAACCCGAACCCGGTTCCCGCTAGGCTCGACACGTGGGCCCCTGAAGGCGTTCCGTCCACTCTCGCGCGGTCCAAAAATAAGCCGGTTCGCGGATCCCAGTGCTCCACGAAATAACGGAAGCAGCGCTTCGCGTAGTCCCCCAGGAATTCGCGTTCTTGAGGCTTCAATGATTTCGCTGCCGGATTGGGAATACTTGTAGACAGGGCACTGCGTGCCGTCATCATTGCGCTCGCGGTCGTCAACAGAAACTCACGGCGCGAGAAGCCTCTGTGCGTGCGACTCACGTTCTTCAAATCGGGGTGTTCCCCTATTGTAGACGGAATCGATCCGCTATGGGGTTGCGCCCCATCGAGTTCGCCTGGCGGGTTTGATCTAGAAGGTCAGCCGCACCTGCAGTTCAATGGATCGCCCCGCCAATGCGCCGCTCGGCCTTCCAAAGTTTGGATTCTCCACGTGAGCGTCCAGATCGCCGAATTGGAACGGTACCAAGTTCAACTGGTTAAAGATATTGAAGGCGTATCCTCTGAATTCAAGCGAGGCGGCTTCATTGATCGTCGGCAGTGCGAAGCGCTTCGCCAAACTGGCATCGGTAGAAAAATAGCCCGGTCCAATGAACGAGTTTCTGCCGATACCCGGAGGACCGGGATGCAAAATATTGAAATAGTTTGTCCCCACGATAGGGGATGTCTGGCTCGTTCCGCCGAACTGGCAACCGTTGATAAAACAGTTATTCGAGATGCCGCTGTTTAGAGCGTTTCCGTAATACTGGACCGGCCGGGTAGGATTAATGGTGGCAGCGCTCGTGACAGGCGCAACTGAGTTCTGGAAGCCGGTGACAGGAGTCCACGGAAAACCCGAATAAGCTGTCAGAATCCCGCCTAATTGCCAGCCGCCGAGAACCGCATGCAGCCAACCGTGGCTGTGCGGGAAGATCGGCAAGTTCCAGAGGCCGTTCACCACAAAGCGGTTTCGCGTGTCATAATCGCAGGGCCCATATTCATCGGTCTGCGCATGCACGGGATCCGTCTGATTCGTCTGCGCGCCAGGACCTTCGGACGACAGCATATCGATGCATTTGCTCCAGGTGTACGTTCCATCGATAGAAAAGCCTTGCGAGAATTGTCTGGCGACGTGGACGTTCATGGCGTTGTACGATGCGTTCACATCGGGCGTTGGAATATATACGGCATAGAAATAGCTGGATTGGTTGCCTACCGTCTGCGGATAGAAGAAATTCTGGTCGACAATACGGATGAGATGACGGCTGATGGCGCCTTGATATCCCACGGTCAAAACAACATGCCCCGGCAGCTGAGTCTGGGTTTCAAAAGAATACATGTCGGTGTAAGCGTCGGGCGTATTAGGCCAGGCTCCGTAAACCGCAATCGTAGGTGGAGTGCCGCCGCCGATTGCGTTCGGCGTTCCACTCACCGGATTCACGCCGGTGGCCAGAAACGAATTTGCCGGATAGCTGTTAGGCGCCTTGCTGGTCCCGTTGTAAAGCTGAATCTCGCCACCTGCAAACGGTGAACCGAAACTATATGGAGGGGGCGCCGTTCCGCAGCACAGGCTGAACAGATAGTAATCCGGGCTGTCCTGTTGCACATTGCTGTAAACGTTGATGTTCTGCCGGTTGTAGAGAATGCCGAAGCCCCCTCGCACGACAAACTTCTGGTGCAGCGAAGGTGGCGCAAAAGCAAAACCGAGCCTCGGCTCAAAATCCTTCCAGTTCGAATTCCAAAGCTGGCTTACTTTCCGGATTTGCGCATTGACCAGTGGATACGGCCCATTTGCCGATAGGAAGATGTTGTCCAAATCACCGCGCTCCTCCGTCAGCGGTGAGAAATATTCCCAGCGCAGCCCAAGGTTTAGAGTCAAGCTCGGTGTTACGTGCCAATCGTCCTGACTGAACAGCGCGGCCAAGTGATCTCTGTAGTAGCGAGCGCCGTTTCCAGCCCCGCCGTTGGCAGCGTTCGCCCAGACTTGTTCGAAAATTGGGGCATCGTTCGCAAGGTTCCAAAGCCCGGAGAACGAATAAAGCGGCCGTGCAGCGCCCGCAAGATTGTTGTTGTCCTGCTCCCAGGTGTATTCGCCGCCGAAACGAACGCTGTGATTGCCCCAGACTTTGGTCAGGGTGTCTTTCACGGCGTAAGTATTTTGGGCGAGTATGGCAGGCGTATCAGGACTCTGCAGCACCCCAGCCACTTGCAGGTCCCCCGTCGGGTAAGACTCCACCTGAATTTGCGGTATGCCGAAGTTGACGCCGGCGTTGTCGCTTAATTGGTTGTCCGCAAAACGAGTAAAATTGCCCCGCAGCTCATTAATCATGGTCGGGTTGATGGTCTTGATGTAACCCAGCGTAATAGCGGTATTCAGTGGTTTTAGATACACATCCGCGTCTGGGGCGGAACCGGAAGCAGCCTGTGCCGACCAGGAGTTCAGGTGCGTGATATACGCCGATGCAAAAATCAAATCGTTCGATGTGAGGTTGAAATCGAAGCGGCCGTTAAATTGATTCCCGATCTGCTCGGCGGGAGTGTAGTACTGGACGTATTGGATATCGGGAATACCGTCAAATCCACCGCCTGTGGAACCGCTTGCGGGATAGATGGGATAGTAAGGAGTTCCCGCCACGCCCGGTCCGGGCGAACCCAGGTCCAAACCACCTGGCACCTGCCGGCACAGGGTTGACGCGTTGGCGCCAAAGATAGAACAACCCGCGGACGCGCCGCCCAGCACCGCGTTGATTCTCGGATTCACGTTTGCCGATTGAAAAATGTTCGCTATGACTGACCCAGGCCGTTCGGAAGCAACCAGCTGACGGTATTGCGGGGTGGTCACCCACGTTTGACCATAGGTGGTCGTTTTATTGTGCAGCCCCTCATAGGATAGAAAGAAAAAGAATTTGTTTTTGATAACCGGGCCACCCACACTGGCCGCATACTGGCGGTAGTTGTTTTGCACACGAACCGGAGGAGCGTTGTTCGGACCACCCCACTTGTTGTACGCGTTGAAATTAGGGTCTTGATACAAGAACACCCCGCTGCCATGGAACTGATCCGTGCCGGCTTTACTGGTGGTTTTAATGTGGGCGCCGCTGCCCCGGCCGTCTGCCGCGTCATAGTCGCTGGTAATGACGTTAATGTCCTGAACGGACTCGGTGTTCGGGGTCACGACGGCTGCGCCGCCCCAGCCCAAGCTATTCACGCTCACTCCATCGATGTAGTAAACATTCTGTTCAACACGCTGCCCGCTGGAGCTTACTTGAACCTGATTCTCGGTCTGGAAAATACCCACGTTCGATTGGCCAGGGCCCGACGTGTTCCCAAGGAACACCGTCTGTCCATTCCCGCTGCGGCCGCCCGTACTGGTAATGCCGGGCTGGGTACGAATGAGTTCATAAGGATCACGCCCGAAGGTGGGCAGGTCTGTGACAGCCTGGCTGGTTATGGTTCCGCTCACGCTGCCATCAGCGGTCTGCAAGGCCGGCGCGGCCGCCGCCGATACCGTTACCGACGACTGCACGTTCCCGGGCTGCAAAGTAGCATTCGCCGTCTGGGGAAGATCGGCAGCTACGTCGATCCCTGTGACATTACCCTTCTGGAAGCCCTTCGCCTCCGCGCTTAGGCTGTAAGTTCCGGCTGGAAGCTGGTTGAACCTGTAATAACCCTGATCGTTGGCGGTGGTGTCCTGGCTTGCGTGCGTGCCGTCGTTGGTGAGCGTTACGTGCGCGCCCGGAATCACGCCTCCGCTAGGATCCTGGACCGTACCGGAAAGGCTTGCGTTGAACTGCGCCAGAAGAGGCGCAGAAGTGAAAAATGCTAGAAGCAATACTAGTAGAAGCCGACAGGGGCGAGACATACTGCATAGACGCGGCTATAGGTCGGATGTGACAGTTCTACGAAACCTTCTCAAGCCGGCCGGTAACTGCCGCGGCTCTGCAACGGCTATACTGACGCATTACGATGAACCAACTCCTGAAGACCAAGGGCATCGACGACCTCTGCGCTGAGGCGCATGTCGAAGGCAAAAGTCTCAAGCGCTCGCTGGGTCCATGGAGTCTGATCGCATTTGGGATCGGCGCAGTAATAGGCGGGGGCATTTTCACCGTAACTGGCACAGCGGCGGCCGGCGAGCATCTCAGCGTGCCGTCCATTTTCAACGCGCCGCTTTTGGACCTGCTCCTTCACGGTGCTCACGCCGCATCCGTAATAGGCCGTCCAGGCGCCGGGCCGGGGCTCACCCTCTCCTTTATCCTGGTTGCTCTGACGTGCGGATTCGCGGCGTTATGTTACGCCGAACTTGCCTCCATGATTCCCATCGCCGGAAGCGCTTACACATACGCTTACACCACCCTTGGCGAAATCTTCGCCTGGATCATCGGTTGGGATCTCATCCTTGAATACGCCGTCTCCAACATGTCGGTGGCTGTCGGGTTTTCTGCCTACTTTAATGTGATGTGCGATTATCTCTTCGGCGCTCACTTGCCCAGGTATCTCTCTGAGCCCGCCATCATGGAAGGGCGCTTCACCGGCAGTCTCTTCAATATTCCGGCGCTGCTCATCGTTATGCTCTTGAGCTGGATTCTCGTTCGCGGCGTACGAGAGAGTGCCCGCGCCAACAACATCATGGTCGTAATCAAGATTGCAGCGGTCTTGCTGTTTGTTTTCGGAGCGGCCCACGCTGTCCAAACCTCAAACCTGCAGCCGTTTCTGCCCAACGGATTCAGGGGCGTGCTCAGCGGCGCCGCCATCGTATTTTTTACATTCATCGGCTTTGATTCTGTTTCTACTGCTGCGGAAGAATGCAAGCGGCCGCAGCGTAACATGCCCATCGGCATTATCGGTACGCTGATTATTTGCGGCATCCTGTATACATCGGTCGCGCTCGTTCTCACCGGCATTGTCAATTGGAAGACGCTGGATAACGCTTCGCCTGTCGCCAACGCCCTGCAGGCTATCGGCATGAACCGATTGCGTTTCACGGTAACCGTTGGCGCGCTGCTGGGAATGCTCTCTTCCCTGCTCGTCTACCAATATGGGCAGGCGCGCATCTGGTTCGCGATGTCGCGCGATCGCCTCTTGCCGGACGTTTTCTCACGAGTCCACAAGAAATATCAGACGCCGTACGTGAGCACTTGGCTGGCAGGGTTGGCGGTCGGCATACCCGCCGGCATCTGGGACATAGGGACCTTTGCCGAACTCTCCAACATCGGAACTCTGTTCGCGTTCATCATCGTCGCTTTCGGCGTGGTGATCTTACGCCGTAAAGAACCCGAACGTCCGCGCTCCTTCAAAGTTCCATTCTGTCCCTTTACTCCGGCCTTATCCGTACTCGCGTGCCTGGCGCTCATGCTGGGCTTGCCGCTTGTAACCTGGATCCGGTTCGTGGCGTGGCTGGGCGTCGGGCTCATCATATACGGCGCTTACAGTCGAAAGCGGAGTCCGTTGCGTGAGCAGGTAGCAGTTTTGCCTGCCTACGAAAGCGGAACAGACTGAGTCGGCAAGACGCCCACGCGGCATGAAGCGTCGATTGCGCTACTCAGCTGTTCCAGGATTCTAGACTAGAAACCTTCCCAAACCAATGCCGGAAAGGTATTCAGAGTTCGGAAACCCACTGACTCATATAGCCGGATCGCGTCCATGTTGGAGGACGTGACGGTCAGGCTTACTGACGTGCATCCAGCATCTATAAGCTTTCCCAGTGTCTGCCGCAACAATTCATATCCCAGCCGCGCCTGCCGCAAAGCCGGCAAGATACAGAGCTGCGTAATATGACCCGAGCGCGCAGACACCATGCTGGCCAGACACACACCGCAAACTCTTCCCGTGCGCTCATCCAGCGCTACAAGTGAAGCCTGCGGAGAGAAGTTTCCACACCCGGGATATCTCACGATATTCATCAGGAAATGGCGTGCGCCGGGTATGGTTCTGTATTGGTCATTGATTTCGCTGTCCACGTGCCCGCGATAGGCCGCCGAAACCAAATGCGCAACTTCTTCCTGATAACGTTCGGTCCAGCCTTGAAAAATCACCCGCACGCCGGGCGCTTTCGCTGCCAGAGCCGCGGCTGCCTCGCGATTGATTTCCATAAAGAATCGGTCGTGACGCGTCAGATAACGCGCAAACGGCAGTGGCTGGTGTGCTGGAGTCTGCAGCAGCATGAGTTGCGATTCAATCCGGCGTACCCCGGAAACGAGCATCAAACCTTGGACGATGGCGCCCAAAAGCATCATCTCGTGCGAAGGGCTGGCGTACGCCCGCCTGACATAAAAATCGCCGATGAGCCCTTTTCGTCCCTCACAAACGTGGTAGGCGTAGCCAATGACCTCTTTTCCAGAAACAAGTCCAAACCCATAGAGCGATTGGATCTGAAGGAAACGTCGCAGCAGATCGGCTGAGGGCCGGAAGTCCCACGCAAGACGTTGCTCCCAAACGCCGATTTCTTCGCTTAGTAGCGGGTCGAGGTCGCCGACCGGGACGCCTCCCAGTTCCACGATCTCCGGCAACTGAACGTCGAGGCGTGCCGCCATCTGTTGAATTATACGTGCAATGCGGAAGAGCCTACGAGCACTTCTTCGCGCTCGAGGAATTGGGCAATACTCCTTGTAGCCTGCCGCACGCGTTGTTTGTTCTCGATCAGGCTGAAACGAACGTACCCTTCGCCTAACGGACCAAACCCGATGCCTGGCGAGACCGCTACGTGCGCTTCGCTCATCAGCAATTTCGCGAAGTCTAAGGAGCCCATCGCCGCAAAGGCCGCCGGGATTCGCGACCAGAGGAACATCGAGCCTTTAGGCGGCTCGACCGGCCATCCGGCCCGCTGCAAGCCTTCCGTCAGCACATCTCTTCGGTCTTCATACACCTTGCAGATCTTTCCTGGAGCGTCCCCGCATTCCCGCAGCGCGGTAATAGCGGCGATTTGAATAGGCTGAAAAATGCCATAGTCCAGATAGCTCTTGATTCGCGCCAGTGCCGCAATCAATCGCCGGTTTCCCAGACAGAACCCGACCCGCCAGCCCGCCATGTTGTAGCTCTTCGTCATGGAGTAGATTTCCACGGCATGGTCGGCCGCTCCTGGAACCTGCAAAATGCTGGGTGGCCGATAGCCGTCAAATCCGAGTTCCGCGTATGCGAAATCATGGATGACGTAAGAGCCATATTCACGCGCGACTTCCACGATTTCCTGCATAAAAGCTAGATCCACGCAAAGCGTGGTGGGGTTATGCGGAAACGAAATCAGGATGACCTTGGGCTTTTTGAGCGCTGTCCGGTAAAGCCGCTTCAAACCATCCAGAAACGTTGCCGGATCTGGCATGGGCAGCATATGGGCTTCGCCCTCTGCCATGATGACCCCGTACTGGTGAATCGGATAAGCCGGATTCGGAGAGACAACTCCATCGCCCGGTCCTATGATCGCGAAGAGAAGATGCGCTAAAGCATCCTTCGCGCCGATGGTAACAATTGCCTCGCTCTCAGGATTGAGCGTAACTCCGTACTGATTCTGGTAACGCGCGACAATCGCTTCGCGTAGCTTCGAAATCCCTCGTGACTGGGAATACCGGTGATTGGCCGGTTTTCGGGCGGCCTCCACCAGCTTTTCTACAACCGGCTCAGGCGTCGCGCCATCCGGGTTTCCCATGCCCATGTCGACAACATCAATGCCGCCCGCGCGCGCCTCATCGCGGAGTTCATTGATAACGGCGAAGACATAGGGCGGCAGTTTCCGGATACGGTAGAACTCCTCGCCTGGTGGAAGCGGCATATTTCAATAGTGTAACCACTGGCCGCTTCATTTCAAACGATGGCGCGAATGGCTCGAAACGGCAGGAAGATGATAGCCCCCACCAGCGCCAAAACGCCATGTATCGCAATTCCCGCGAGGCGGAAGGGCAGCAATACCAGCCAGACGAACGGGTACAGTACCAGGGCCACCAGCGCGAGCGGCCAGCAAATCACCAGCAATAAGCACCACAGCAGAAATGTGAACATACGAACCTCCAGATTCAGGCTCTTCCGGAACTACGTCGCCGCGTCGAAAAAGTTCCACCACGATTCATTTGTTCTGCGCGTCCCGGAACGGCTTTGTCCTGGGGTTCTGGGAATTCCATTTCGGCGCCTTGTCCGCGTTCGCGATATTGATGATACCCAGCGCGACCATCCTGTCCACTCGCGCCATGTTGTCGTAATCCACCTTTTGCCATTCATCGCCCAGAGCGTGATAATCCGGGTAATCAAAAGCTACCGACAGGCTGTGGGCCGGTATGCCCCGTTCGGCGAGGGCATCGTTGTCGCTGCGGGTGAAATAGGCGTCGCTCGCCTCCGCATCTTTGTAGACCTTCACCCCGAATTCCTTCCCTGCATTTAGCAGGTAGCCGGTTACATCCGAATAGTCGAATCCCGTCAGACTTGCCGAATTGATTCGGGGTATCACTTTTCCGTTCTCAACTTCGTCGGTCCGGCCGACTTGCTCCAGGTTTATGTCCGCCACCGTCTTCGCAATAGGGAAGACCGGATGCTCGCCGTAATACTTCGACCCCAGTTCGCCGCGCTCCTCTCCAAAAAACGTCATGAATACGATCGAACGCTTTGGCGCCGGACGCAGTTTCGCCAGGGCGCGAGCAATTTCTATCACTGAAACCGTGCCGCTTCCATCATCGTTTGCGCCGTTGTAGATGTGATCGTTAGCAGCCGGATGTTTGGCTGGCATGGCCATGCGGCCGGCCGTTTCCGTCGTCCCAATATGATCGTAGTGCGCGGTTAGCAGAACAGCCGTCGCGCTCAATTTCGGATCGGAACCTGGCAGAATACCAATTACATTTTTCACAGTGACGTTCCGGTCGTCAGGAGCCGGCACATTCAGGGATACCTCCGCGCCTTTACTCTCATTCGGGTGCTCGATCCATCGCTGCAGTTCCTCGCTCCGCGCCTGGACGACCGGAACCTGCGTGATGGCGGCTGCGTCCGCCACTAAGAGCCTCGAAGCAGGCGCCGAAAACCGCTTCGTAACCACAATTTCAATCGCCGCGCTTGAGTGTCCTATATAGCGGTCAATGGAACGCATCGCCCGGTAAGCCGCCAGCGCTTGATCCTGCGACAGCTTTTCAAAATCGGGTTGCTGCACCAGAACGGCTTTCTCCGAGATGTCCATCCGCTTTAATGCGTCCAGGTCTCTGGCCGGAAACGCGAGAACCATTGCACGCTCAATCTTCGCTGCGCCGCTTGTATCGAAAATGACAATTGACTCTGGCGGAATTTGAAAGGCTTGGTCGCCATGTTGCACCGTCATTCCCGATAGAGTCTTCGGCATATGACGATCCACCATCGATGCAGTTTGAAAGTAATCCTGGTCTCCACCCGGCTTCAGTCCGGCTTCGCGGAATTGCGACGCGATAAACTCGGCTGCGACCTCCAGCCCGGGAGACGGTGTGTAGCGCCCCTCCAGCGCATCCGATGCCAGGAACGACAAGTCTCCCTTCAGTTGTGCCGCTGTAATGGAGTTGAGGGCCCTCCTTTCAGCGGCCGCTGCGGCAGACGGCTCGCTTGCCGCGGGAAGCGCCGCCACCAAAACACATGTCAAGAGAGAAACCTGAAGGGCCATCTGAGCCTTTCGCATCGAGAGCAAACCGGAGTATAGCGAAGGCCGGGAATGCGGTTTGAAATCGGATCTCTATGCTAGTCTTAACGGTAACTTCATGAGCCTGGATCGAACATTTCACCCCTCTCTCGTGGGTGTTGAGGTGCAGTTGTGAACCTCTTCGCGACTAAATCGCTGGAGCGGCTGCTAGCCGAATCTGAGCACAGCGATCACGGTGTCACGCTTAAGCGCACGCTCAGTGCGACGGCGCTGATTGCTCTCGGTATTGGCGCTGTCATCGGCGCGGGTATTTTCACGCTAACGGGTGTTGCTGCGGCAAATCACGCCGGGCCGGCGCTGGTCTATTCGTTCATTCTGGCGGGCGTCGGCTGTGCATTCGCCGGGTTCTGCTACAGCGAATTCGCCACCATGATTCCCATCGCCGGCAGCGCGTACACCTACGCTTACGCCACGTTGGGCGAACTCGTAGCTTGGGTCATCGGCTGGGCGCTGGTGCTCGAATATGCCGTCGGTGCGGCTACCGTTGCAGTAAGTTGGTCCGCTACCGTCGCTTCGATTTTGAAAGACTTCGGCATCATCATCCCGCATTCGCTCGTAGCCTCGCCCTTCGACGCAATGCCGGGAACTGTGAACGTGGTCGCGGTGGTGATCGTAATCGTTATATCGGCCATCCTGATCATTGGAATTCGGGAATCGGCGCGTTTCAACTCCGCCATCGTTTTCGTGAAAGTAACGGTTGTCATCCTGTTCATCGTCCTCGGCTACGCCTACATCCAGAAAGCCAACTATCATCCATTTCTGCCACAGAACACGGGGACATTCGGGGCATTCGGCTGGTCGGGTGTTCTTGCCGCGGCTGGTCAGGTGTTTTTCGCCTACATCGGCTTTGACGCTGTTTCTACTGCGGCGCAGGAAGCCAAAAACCCCAAGCGCGATATGCCTATCGGCATCATTGGGTCGCTTGCCATCTGTACCGTTCTCTACATCCTGTACTCGCTGGTCTTAACTGGCGTTGTAAATTACAAGGACCTGGCGGTACCGGACCCGCTGCCAGTCGCAGTCGATCACATGCGCAATTATCCGTGGGTAGGCGAGTTAATGAAGCTCGGTTCCCTATTGGGTCTCACTTCGGTCATATTGGTCATGCTGCTCGGCCAATCGCGCGTCTTTTACTCCATGTCCCGCGATGGCCTTTTGCCGGGCGTCTTCTCGCGCATCCATGGTACCTTCCAGACGCCTTACCTTTCCAACGTCCTGCTCATGATTTTCGTATCTCTCGGAGCGGCCCTCACGCCCATCGAACAGCTTGGCAAACTAACCAGCATGGGAACGCTCTTCGCCTTCGTGGTTGTTTGCATCGGCATTATGATCATGCGGAAGACGCGCCCCGATCTGCCGCGGCCCTTCCGAACTCCCTGGGTGCCGCTAGTCCCCATTTTGGGTATTCTGGTGAATCTAGGTTTGATGTTCGGTTTGGATCGATTAACCTGGGAGGCCTTCCTGATCTGGATGGCAATCGGCCTGATCGTCTATTTCACATACAGCCGCTTTAACAGCCACCTCATGCGTAGGCAGGCTGCGCTCGTCCGTTCCTGAAGGGTCACTGCGCGGCGGCGTAAGCCTCCCGATGGTACGCTATTGACCGTCTCGACTTGTTGACCCTTCTCTCGTATGTCTAACGGCAACTTGAAAAATGCTGGCAAAGTTCTGCTGCGCCGCGTCTTTGAGATGGGACAGGGCCTCGGCTTCGATCTCCTTCCGAGGCACTTCTACTCCGAAATCCCCGACGTAAAGGCATTGCGTACCACCAAGACGTGGCGCCGCGCCCGCAGTATGGATGGCATCCCGGGTGCGGCGCTCGATGATCAGCTCGAATTTGTAAGCCGCTGCACCGCGCCTTTCAGAGAAGCGGTTGCCGACGCAGGAATCCATCACAAAGCGTGCATAACCAACGGAGAGCCTGGCTATGGCGCGATTGAAGCGGATTTTCTGTATAGCTTTATACGCAGTTTTCAGCCTCCCGCCGTGGTTCAGGTAGGTTGCGGCGTATCCACGGCAGTCATGTTGCTCGCGTCCGCCGATGCTGGATACAAACCACGCATGATTTGCATTGAACCATATCCGACGCAGTTCCTACGCTCCTCCGTCGCAGCCGGAACGCTCGAACTGGTTCAGGAGAAATTTCAGGAAACGAGCTTTAATGTCCAGGATTCGATTGGGAATGATGGATTGTTTTTCGTCGATTCCAGCCATGCCCTCGGGCCGGCGGGTGAGGTGAGCGATCTAATCCTCGAAGCCCTCCCAAAGCTCAAACCCGGGGCTTGGGCGCACTTCCACGACATTGCTTTCCCTTACGATTACAGTCCGTACGTTTTATCAACGGACCTCTTTTTCCAGCATGAGTCGGCGCTTCTCTACGCCTTCCTGCTGATGAACACCCGCTTCCGCATCGCGGCCTCGCTCGCCATGTTGAGCCATCGCCGCCAAGCCGAACTGCAACAACTGCTACCCAATTTCCAACCGGCCAAGTTCGAAGACGGTCTCATGATCGCCGACGGCCATTTCCCGAGTTCCATTTATCTACGAGCATCTTGAGCCGGCTAGTCTTGCTGCTGGCGAAAAATGGGTTCTTTGCCAGCTAACATGAGCCGCTCATCTAGCGCAGCTTTGACCAGTTCCTCTTCCATCTCAGAAAGCCCGCGCGCATCTTTTTCGATACGTGCCAGCAGCCCCTTCATACGGCCGCGTGAAACCTCAGCCGGTAAAGCCAGCGCGTAAGCGAACAGAGCGTCTGAACGCAGCTCGTCGTGATCGAAGAGCTTGCGCAACCGCTCGAGCTCGCTCTTAAGGCCGTAATATCCGATACCCCAGATCGCGCCGCGCCTGGTCTCCAGGTCAGGATCGTCCAGATGCTTCGGAAAGTAATCACGGAAGCTCGGATGTACCGACCGCCACATTGCCTCGAGGGCCTTTGCACGTCCGCCAGGAGTCTCGTATAGCTCTACCATCGCCTTGCGAACTTCATTCCGGTCTGTTTCGGCGGAGAGCCCAACAAGGATGCCGCCTCTCTCTTCGACAGCCAAATCGGCCCGGCGCATTGCTTCCAGAAGAGCTTCCACCACTATCGTGTCATCGGTGGAATCCACCAGCGCTTCCCATGCCCGGGCGCGCACATTCGCCATTTCATCTTCTTTGGCCAGCTTCAACAGCTTGGCTTTCAACTCCGCACCGAGTTCGTGGTTGAAGAAGGAATTAGCGGCCGCGGCTCGTACTGATGCCACTGGATGAGTCAACAGTTCCGCCCGCTCGTCTTCGTCTAGCAGGTCTACCGGGAGATCCTCCTTTTCCGGATATGTGGCATAGATATCGAACGGCTCGCGCGACCCGGCTTCATGTGTTTCGCCGGGCTTGGCTGAGAGTGTCGTGATGACTTCGGTTGCCTCTCGCCTCAACTCAGCATCGCTCTCTTCCAGGTCCTCGATCGCACTTTGAATGGCGGGGATCGCCGCGGGATCGCCATACATGCTGAGCAGCAAGAGAGTATCAGAGAGGTCAAATTCCAGGCGATCTGTTAGCCCTTGCAGGATGCGTTCATCGCGAACGCCGAGATTTGCCAGAATGAACGCCACTTCCCCGCCCTCTGACTCGTCAAGCATTTTATAAAGATCGATCAGTGGATCGAGAGCTGGCACACCAATCTCGACCAGCGCCTCTACTGCCTCATCAGGGACATGCTCCGGGTCTTCCCTGATAAATTGCACCAGAAAAGGAACGCCTTCCGGCGCTTTCCAGTAGCGGAACAATGCCAACAGCTCCGGCGCAAGATTAACTGTATCGTCCGAACGATCGCGGGCGCCAAAAAGAACAAGGGCGGGCACTGTTTCTGCCCGCCTGTCCAACAACGAACGAAGGAAACGCTGATCCAGACCCAGATGGCCGTGCGCGGCGGCATCCAGAATCACGGCTGGAGTCGCCTCGCTCAGTTTTTCAGGATCAAGGAACAAAGCTTACAGCTCTGGTTCGACCACAACGTTGATCTCGGTTTCAACATCGCGATGTAATCGCAAGGTCACCTTATGTTCGCCGACCGTGCGAATCGGCTCATCAAGCTGAATCTTCCGCCGGTCGACATGGAACTTCTGCCCTTCCAGGGCATCAGCAATGTCCTTTGCAGTCACCGAACCAAATAGATGGTTGTTCTCCCCCACTCGTTGCCGAAAGGTGACTGTAACGTTCGTCATCAGCTTGGATAGATCCTGCGCATCGGTCGCTGCCTTCGCTTCGCGGCGCAGAAACGCCTGGCGCTCATGCTCCACTATTTTGCGGTTGGCATCCGTCGCCGCAACCGCCAAGCGCTTCGGCAACAGGAAATTGCGGGCATAACCGTCGGCCACTTTCACGACTGAGCCGCGTGCGCCGACTTTATCCACGTCTTCTCTGAGAATGACTTCCATGATTTCTTCGTGCCCTCAAACACGCGATGCGAACGGGACCAGCGCGATGTTCCGCGCCTGCTTGATAGCCTCGCTCAGACGCTTCTGATGCGGCGTGCAAACGCCGGAAATACGCCGCGGCGTGATTTTGCCGCGCTCGGAAATGAAGCTGAGCAGCAGCTTCGCGTCTTTGTAGTTGATATCGTCCACTTTGTCGACACAGAATCGGCAAACTTTCTTCCGCCGGAAATACTGCTTCTTGCCCGTTGCGATGGCTTTGTCGCCGCCGGTAGGCCGTTGTGAGGCCGCAATCGGACGGCCGCTTCTTTGTTCTGCCATGATGATTCTCCTTGCCTTCTGTCCTTACTCGGCTGTCTCTGCCGGAGCCGCCGGCGGCGCCGGAACTGCCCCGGCGGGCGCGCCAGGCATCGGAACAGGCGATTCATGCGGCATTGCGGGCGACGCGATCGCCGGAGTCAGCGGCTGCGGGGCGGGTTTGCGAGCCGCTCGCTTTTCGCGCGCTTTCTTGCGCTTCTCGATCCGCTTCAGCTTCTCGTCGATGCGGACTGTCAGGAATTTCAGCACGGCATCGGAAACGCGCAGCCGCCGCTCAATCTCTTTGACTGTTTCAGCTTGTGCTGTGAACTGCAGCAGAATGTATTGCCCTTCGGTGTATTTCATCACGCGGTACGCGAGCTTCCGCACGCCCCACTTTTCGGTCTTATCCAACGTGCCGCCCGCGTGGGTGATCACGTTCTTCACCTGTTCGACGATCGGATCCACTTCTTCTTCCGTGGCGTCCGGACGAACAAGGAACAACTCCTCGTAAATTCTCATTCTTCCTCTTCTTGTATGCCTTGGGCGCGGCGATTGTATTTCGCCATGGCCTGAACGGCGCCTTCAGCAACGATAGATTCGACGGCGTCCGCGGTATACGACACCACCTCATCCACGTCCTTTGCCATTTCCCGCTCGAAAGGAGCGAGAACATATTCCGCCGCATCGACGGGGTGCTCCGGGCGTATACCCACCCGTACCCGTGTGAAGACGTCCGTCTTCAGAGCGGCGATAATCGACTTGACACCGTTGTGTCCAGCCGCCGAACCGTTCTTCTTGATCCGCAAGGCGGTCCAAGGCAGATCAAGTTCGTCATAAACCACGATCAGATCGCGATTCGTCAGGTTGCGATATCTCAGCACCGGGCCGATAGCCGCACCCGAAAGATTCATGAAGGTCTGCGGCTTTACCAGAACCGCGCTCCTATGCCGGATTAAACCACTTCCGACGAGCGCAAAACCCTCCGTTTTTGTAATCCGGAGAGCATTCCGCCGCGCCAATTCATCCACCACTAAAAAGCCGATATTGTGAGGCGTTCCTTCATACCGGCGTCCTGGGTTACCCAAGCCCGCGATGCATACCATTCGCGATTCGGGCTCCGCTCCAGGCTGATTTTCCTCCACAGGGTAACTGGAAGGTTACTTCTTCTTGGCGGGCGGCGCCTCGCCGCCTTCCTCTTCCTTCTTACCCTTCTTGATAACTTCGGGTTCGCCGGCCGCCGGAGTCGCCACCGCCACTTCCGCTTCAGGCGTTGCCACTTCCTCGACCCGCAGCGAAACCACGTGCGAGATCACGGTGTCGCCCGGGCTCAGCAGCTTCATCGACCCTGACATGGGAATATCCGCCGCGCGAATCGCCTGGCCGATCATCAGATCCGCTACGCTGACCGTGAATTGCTCGGGGATGTCTTCGGGCAGGCACTCGATTTCTATTTCGCGAGTGATGATCTCGTGTATGCCGCCCTGCAGTTTCACGCCCTTCGGATCGCCCTGCGTCACTACCGGAACTTTGACGGTGATGCGCTTGCTCAGGTCAATCCGCTTCAGATCGACGTGCAGCAAATTGTCCTTGACAGGATCGTATTGCCAATCGACGATCATGACCGGTGTATTCTCCCTGCCGGAAATATCCAGGTTGAAGATGGTGTTGTGGCCCGTCTTGCTATTCAGAATCGCCGTCAATTGCTTGGGGCTGACGGCAACCGGAGTAGATCCGCCGGCTCCTCCGTAAAGAACCGCCGGCATGGAGCCGCTGGCCCGCAGGCGGCGCGCTTCATTCTTGCCGCGCGAGTCGCGTGACTCGGCGGTGATCGTAATGTCTTTCCTCATCCTTCACCTTCAAAAACTATATAAAGAGCGTGCTGATAGAGCCGCCCTCGTGGATCGACTGCACGGCTCGCGCCAGTAATGGCCCGACCGATAGCGTCCGGATCTTCGGACACTGCGCCGCCTGCTCCACATGCGGAATGGAGTTCGTCACCACCAATTCCTGCAATGGCGACGCATTAATCCTCTCCACGGCCGGACCCGACAAGACAGCATGCGTGGCACAGGAAGTGACGCTCTTTGCGCCCTGCTCCAGCAGAGCCTCCACGCCTTTCACCAGCGTCCCCGCGGTATCAACCAAATCGTCCACCATCAGGCAGTGCTTCCCGCTCACATCGCCGATGATGTTCATCACCTCGGCTACGTTGGCGTCCGTGCGCCGCTTGTCAATAATTGCCAGAGGCGCATTCATCCGTTTCGCGAATGATCGCGCACGCTCTACACCACCCGCGTCCGGCGAAACGATAATCAACTCTCCACGCTCAAAACGGCCGGCGAAATACTCCACCATGACCGGTGCGGCAAACAGGTGATCGACGGGAATATCGAAGAAACCCTGAATCTGAGCGGCGTGCAGGTCGAGTGCTAAAACCCGGCTCGCCCCCGCCCGTTCCAGCAGACTGGCTACCAGCTTCGCGGAGATCGGCATACGCGGACGATCCTTTCGGTCCTGCCGCGCGTACCCATAATAGGGTACCACTGCGGTGATGCGTTCCGCACTGGCGCGCATGAAGGCATCGATCATCAAGAGCAGCTCCATCAGGTGATGGTCCACCGGCGTGCAGGTGGGCTGTACCAGAAAAACGTCCGCACCACGAACATTTTCTTGAATTTGCAGATGGGTTTCGCCGTCCGCGAAACGCTTGATCATGGCTTCGCCCAACGGGCAGCCCAGGGCATCGCAGATCTCTTCGGTTAACGGACGGTTGGCCGTACCGCTGAAAACCTTGAAATCAGTAAACAGCGCTCGCGATGGCTTGGGCGCGGACATTCTTGAGGTCTCCTCTAGGCAAAGCAGCTTGCACCGGCAGCGGCTCCTAAAGCGCGGCGCCAGAGGCTTTGGTACTGGCGCGTGGGAACGAAACGAACGGGAAACGCAGTTCCTGCCGGGAACTGCGATGCCGCCGCCGCCGTTTCCGAAACCCCTGCAAAGACTCCGAAAACAGCGGATCCGCTACCTGTCATGAGCGCCGGTTTCGCTCCCAGCCGCCGCAGCTTCCGAACAGTTCCAGCTAGCTCGGGGTGCATTGCAAAGACGGCCTTCTCAAAGTCGTTTTTCAGGGGAAGCCGCTCCAGACTCGAACCATCCGTATTGGAACCGGCCAGCGCCCGGGCGATAGTCTGAAACTCTCCCAGAATAGGTGACTCGGTTAGTGAAGTCAACGAATTCGTAACATCCCGCTGCAAGGCCCGGTACGCTTCTGGCGTGGAGACATGCACGCCCGTTGTGACGACTAAAGCCGACCGCGCCGGCTGATCAGGCAGGGAGTACAGCTCGCTACCGCGCCCCAAACCGACAGCTGTACCGCCATGCAAGAAAAAGGGAACGTCGCTTCCCAGCGTTTCTGCCAAACGAACTTGTTCGGCATATTTCAAGCGCTGGCCAGCCAAGGCCGGGAGTGCGATCAGAACTGTCGCCGCATTGCTCGAACCGCCGCCCAGGCCCGCTCCAAGCGGAATGCGCTTGCGCAACGAAAAACGAACCCAGGCTTTGATCTTCAAGTAGTCCAGGACCAATTTTGCCGAACGAACTACGAGATTGTCTGCAATGTCGATAGAACTACAGAGATCAATTTGGGTTCGTTTCGCAAATTTGAAGTCAATCGAGAGGGCATCCTTGAGGCTGATGGTCTGAAAAATCGTTCTCAACTCGTGATAGCCGTCGGGGCGGCGGTGCAGCACCCTCAGATCCAGGTTGAGTTTGGCGAGCGAAGGAACCGTAACCTGCACAACTAATACTGAAGCAGGGAGAAGACGTCGTATCCGGCCAATTTGTCGCGGCCCTTCAGAAAAGCAAGCTCGATTACAAATCCGAGTCCAGCGATCGCGCCGCCTAACTCCTGGACCAGCCGGGCCACAGCTGAGGCGGTTCCGCCTGTCGCCAACACGTCATCGATAATCAACACGCTCTGCCCAGGGTCGATCGCGTCGGCATGAATTTCGAGTTGATCAGTTCCGTATTCCAGGGCATATTCGACGCTTTTTACGACGTGTGGAAGCTTTCGAGGCTTTCTTACAGGAACGAAGCCAGCGTGAAGAGCATGGGCCATGGCGGGCGCAAAGAAATAGCCGCGCGCTTCTATGCCCACTACGACGTCAATTGGACGATTGCGGTAATGCTCCTGGAGCCTGTCAACTGTTTCACGGAAGCCGTCTTTGTCTTTGAGCAGCGTGGTTATGTCGTAGAAGTTTACGCCGGGCTTGGGAAAATCAGGAATTTCACGGATGAGCTCTTTCAGGCGATCGCCAGCTAAAGTGGGACTATGAGCGGACACGCCGCCGATTGTAGCAAGGAAGAAGCCGCTGTCTTCATGTCAATCACAGACACGTTGCCTTGGTAACACAAGCGTGACGAAACGAAGCGGTGCTTCTTTCATTCTGAGTAATAGGACGTAGTGTTCTTCCTCGGGCCAAGCACGTTACGAACTTTCCTCCTGGTATCCCTCGCGCTGCTGGTTGCCTTCCTTGTGACAGGTTTTGCAAGTTCCGAATACCGGAGCGAGAAAAAGGTACTAGGGGCCAGGCACTACATGAACGGCCAGGAACTCGCCGCCAAGGGCAAGATGATGGCAGCGGTGCAAGAGTACCGCGAAGCGTTGTTGTTCCAGCCCGAAAACACTGACTACCGGCTTTCTTTAGCCACGGCTTTGATCAATGCGGGACGCCTGGACGAGGCGCAAGCACATTTAGAACAGCTTTTGCAGGACGATCCAACCAACGGGGTCATAAACCTTCTGCTGGCGCGAGTGGCTCTGCGGCGAAAGCACCTGAAGCTGGCTGTCGAATTCTATCAGCGTGCGGTTTATGAATACTGGCCCGCGTCTGAGATCCCGCAGCGGCGGCAGGCCCGCTGGGAGCTTGTAGATCTTCTTTCGAAAACGGGCCAACGCAGCGCTCTGACCGCGGAATTGATACAACTCTACGCCTCGGCGCCCCCGGATCCGAAAGAAAGAGCCAAGATCGGGTTCCTTCTACTGAACAATGGCGCTACGTCGGAAGCGGCGCAGATTTTCCGTGATCTCACGCACCAGGCTCCCCAGGACGCAGACGCTCACTTGGGATTGGGCAAGGTCGACTTAGCCAGCGGGGACTTTATCGAGGCGCGCCATGAGTTTCAGCGCGCCCTTCGGCTTGATCCGCACAATCAGGACGCCGCCAAATCGTTGGCTCTGACAAACCAGATCATCGACATCGATCCGGCATTGCCCTCCATCACTTCGGCCGAGGTCCTGCGCCGCAGCCAGAATCTCTTGACGACCGTTCTAGATGACCTGCGTGCATGCCCTGTGCCGCAGCCAGAGGTAGAACAAGAACCGAGCGATGGTCATGCGGCCGTCAAAGCGGCTCCGTTAGGTCCGCTCCAGACGCGGCTGGCGGAGGCGCAAGAGCTGCTGGCGACAAAGCGGCCATCGAACGCAGACCTAGCTTTGCAACTCCAGAACACGGCGCAGCGTCTCTGGCAGGACAAAGCTCTATTTTGCGGATCCGTTCCGATAGAGGATCGGGCTGTCGATGCGGTTGTTTCGAGGATGAAACAGTGAGCAATCCGTTTCGAGTCTTGACTCCTAACGGGAAGTTCCCGCTCGACCGCAAATTCCTGGCCAACTCGCTTACCTACGTGAGCATCAGCGAAACTCAGCGCTTTCTGCTGCTGGCGCTTTTGATTGGAATTTTCTCGGGCCTGCTGGTAGTGCTCTTCCATATTGCAATCGACGCGATCAGTTGGACATCGCTGGGCGCGCTGATCGGCCGCTTCCATTTCGTGCGGCTCTTTAGCCCAGCTATCGGCGCCATCGCGGCGGTGCTTCTGGTACGGGAGGTTTTTCCGCGCGCCAAGGGCAGCGGCGTAAATCAGACCAAAATTGCCATTTACAGTTCCGAGGGCTACGTCTCATCCAGCACGATTGCCGGCAAGTTTCTGGCCTGTGGAATCTCCATCGGGAGCGGCAACTCACTCGGACCTGAAGACCCTTCGCTACAAATGGGGGCAGGCGTGGCTTCCCTTCTGGGGCGGCTCTTCCGTCTTCCGCGCAACAGCATGCGCCTGATCGCCCCGGTTGGAGCGGCGGCCGGGATTGCGGCTGCGTTCAACACACCAATCAGCGGCGTGCTTTTCGTCATGGAGGAAGTGCTGGCTGACTGGAGCGCGAACGCGGTAGGCTCGATCGTTCTAGCCGCGGTATCCGCGGTCGTAACCACGCGCGCGTTTCTCGGAAACGAGCCGCTTTTCCAAGTTCCCGCTTTCGAGCTAAGCCACGTTTCGGAGCTGCTGATCTACGCCGGAATCGGGATTGCCGGGGGCTTGCTCTCAGCGTTCTTCATGCGGCTTATCGAGCTACTGAGACGGGAGATAGACGATCTGCCGAATTGGCGGCACTACGCGCTCCCGATTGGAGCCGGCTTTTTCACGGGCGTCGTGGGCCTATGGTTCCCGGAGGTCATGGGCGCCGGGTATGACGCTATTAACAGCGCCTTACACGGCGAGTTCGTCTGGCAGGTCTTGCTGTATCTTGCGCTGACAAAGGTGCTGGTGACTTTGCTGTCGTTCACCGCCGAGACACCGGGCGGCATGTTCGCACCGGCGCTATTCGTGGGCGCCATGCTAGGCGGCGGCCTGGGCGGACTCGCCCACCGCATATGGCCGCAGGGCGTTTCCCCGGCAGAAGCCTACATGCTGGTCGGCATGGGGGCGTTTTTCGCAGGCGTTTTCCGCGCGCCGATCACTTCAATCTTCATGGTGTTCGAGCTCAGCGCCAGCTACGTCATCATACTTCCGGTGATGATCGCCAATACTACCGCTTACCTGCTGTCGCGGCGTCTGCATCCCACGCCGTTCTTCAAAATGCTGGCCACTCTAGAGGGCGTGAACCTTCCATCCGCTGAGGAGAAACGCAATTTTCAGCCCCTGCGGGTAGAGGATGCGATGCATCGGGTTTCCGGAGCGGTGCAGACCGAACCGGGGTTGAGGTTATTTCCCGATGAATCACTGGATGCGGCGCTGCGACTGCTGGCATCGCAGGATCGTATTCAGGTTGTCAGCCGCCTGCAGCCGGACCAGGTACTAGGAACATTGACGCTGGAGGACGTTCTTCGCGCCTATGGGATTGCTGGTGAAGCCGTGAGTGAAGGCTGACGAAATGTGCCGATGAACCGGGCGGCGGCTCCGCGGCGTAATCCTCATCTATACGAAGCTGGGCACCTTCGGGATACGTATGCTAGCCGGGTTCTAGAGGTATGTGCCAGGCCAGGTGATTTCCCAGGCCACTTGACCTGATACCAAGACCTCTCTATAATAAGACATCTAAGTATGCAAAGGTCTGATTCGCTGCAAGGCTCGCTCGATTTGCTGGTATTGAAGATTCTGTCGCGGCGGCCGCGGCTGCACGGCTACGCCATCATGTCGGCGGTGAAGGATACGTCCGGCGAAGTGCTGCGGATGGAGGAAGGATCGTTATATCCAGCGCTTCACCGGATGGAAGAAGCCGGCTGGATCCGCGCGGAATGGATTATGAAAGACACGGGGCGGCGGGCGCGCATTTACGAATTGACAGCGAGCGGCAAAAAGCAGTTGGCCGCAGAAGAATCGCGATGGCAAACCGTAACGGCGGCGGTGAACCGCGTTTTGAGGATGGCCTGACATGTCTCTGTGGTCACGCGTTTTGAATGTGTTCCGCGGCGAGGCGCTGAGCCATGAGATCGACGAAGAACTCGCGTCACACATCGCAGACGCGATTGAACAAGGGCGCGATCCCGCGGAGGCACGGAATGCCTTCGGATCTTTGCTGCGACGGCGCGAGGAGAGCCGCGATATCCGGCTCGCCGGATGGTTGGAGTGCTTCCGCTCCGACGTGGTTTCAGGGTGGCGGCAGCTCAAGAAGAACAAGGTGACGGCAGCGGCGGCGGTGCTATCCCTAGGGCTTGCGATCGGGGCATGCGCGTCCGCATTCCGGCTTATCGATGCGCTGCTGCTGCGGCCGTTACCGGTGGCTGCACCTGATCGGTTGTACGGCGTCTTTCGCGAAGGAATCGGTTTCGATGGAAAGCGCAGAGTAGATGACGGGTGCGAGTATCCAATGTTCCGCCAGATGCGTTCGGCAGTCAAGGATAAAGCCGACTTGATCGCGGTTTCCTACGTGGGCCGAACGGATGTGACATATGGGTCAGACGAGGAGATGGAAAAACCGTACGTGCAGTATGTCTCCGGGAATATGTTTGGCTCCTTCGGGCTCCGGCCTTCGGTTGGCCGGCTCTTTACGGAGAGGGACGATCTCACGCCGGGCGCACATCCATACGCGGTGCTCTCATACGATTATTGGGCGCGCCGCTTCGGACGAGACCCGAAGGCGATCGGGCGCTCGTTCCGGCTGGGAAACGATCTTTACGAGATCATCGGCGTGGCTGAGGAGCCGTTCACGGGCACCGAGACCGGGACAGTCACCGACATCTTTTTACCGACGATGATGAACGCCGGAGTCACACACGCAGACTGGGCCTGGTTTCGAACCTTCGTACACCTGAAAGCGGATGCCGCCGCGCAGCCGGTGCTCGAGAAATTGCGCGCGATATTTCGCATCCTCCAAGAGGAGCGGGTAAAGGCGCTTACCGGATGGCCTAAACAGCGCCTGGATAACTTCCTTCATCAAAAGCTGCTGCTGGAACCGACGCCCTCGGGCGTATCTGATCTGCAGAAAGAGAACCGGCGCTCACTGGCGGCGCTGGGCGTGCTGGTGGCGCTGGTGCTGTTGATCGCGTGCGCGAACGTTGCGAACTTGATGACAGCGCAGGCGGCGGCGCGAGCGCGAGAGATGGCGCTGCGCGTGTCCATCGGCGCGGGACGATGGCGCCTGGTGCAACTGGTGCTGGTGGAAAGCGCGATGCTGGCGATGCTGGCGGCAGCGGTGGGCGGGTTCTTTGCCTGGTGGTCCGCGCCGTTTGTGGTCAGCATGATTAATCCACCCGAAAATCCAGCACGCCTCTCTCTTCCAGCGGACTGGCGCGTGGTTGGATTCGGACTGGCGCTGACAATCGGCGTGACCCTTCTCTTTGGACTTGCGCCCGCGCTGCGGGCTTCGGCCGTTCAGCCTGTCAACGCACTCAAAGGCGGAGAGGATCCACACTCGCGGCGGCGGCTGATGCACGCTCTGATTGCACTGCAGGTGTCGTTCTGTTTTCTAGTGCTTTTTGTCACCAGTTTGTTTGTCGGCACGTTCGAACGGCTATCGAACCAACCCACGGGCTTTTCGGCCGAACGAGTGCTCACTCTGGAGACGGTTGCGCAACGAGCTCAGCCAGCGGCCTACTGGGATCAGATCTCCGAGCGTCTGCGCGAAGTGCCAGGCGTTGAAGCCGCGGCGCTGGCCGGCTGGCCTCTGCTTAGCGGAAACGGCTGGAACGGATTCGTTTCCACTAACGGCGCGCCGCCAAGCGAGATTCCCGATTACTTCCTGAACGTCTCCCCGGGCTGGATGGACGCGATGAAGATTCCGTTCATTGACGGCAGAGATTTCCGCAGCACCGACAGCTATCCCGGCGTCGCGATTGTCAACGAAACTTTCGCGAAGGAATATTTCAACGGCGAAGATCCGGTTGGAAAGGCGTTCGACAAAACAGAGTCCGGCAAGCGCGTTCACTTTCAGATTGTGGGGCTAGTGCGCGACGCGCGGTACCGGAACATGCGCGAGCCGATCACGGCGACAGCATACGTGCCAATGCACTCGACGGATGCCACGGGCGCCTTGGAGCCGAGAGCGTCGGGAACATTTATCGTGCGCACTTCCGGCCCTAATCCGCTGGCACTGGCGTCCACGCTGCGCCGAGAGGTAGCGCGCGCGGGGCATCGGTTCCGCGTCAGTAATATTCGCACACAGATGGAGATCGACCAGTCGCAAGCCGTCCGTGAACGGCTGCTGGCGATGCTGGCGCTATTCTTCGCGGCGTCCGCGCTGTTGCTGGCGGGCGTCGGTTTATATGGCGTGCTGGATTACTCGGTGCTGCAGCGGCGGAAGGAAATCGGCATTCGCATGGCGATCGGCGCACAAGCCTTTGACGTGGCGCGGGGAGTGACGGCGGACGTTTTCTCCATGGTGCTGGCAGGAGCGCTGGCCGGCCTGGCACTCGGCATGACATCTGTGCGATATATCGAGACGCTGTTTTATCAGGTGAAGCCTACCGACCTGCCGATGCTGGTGGTTCCATCACTGGCGATTTTCGCGGCGGCTCTGTTGGCAGCAGCGCCGGCAGTGATCCGCGCTGTACGAATCGACCCGGCCGCGATGCTGCGCGCCGAATAGACGCGCGGAGGGTGTTGAGGGTGATTTGAGATGTCATTTTGGTCGCGCATTGCAAACGTATTCCGGGGCGATGATTTAAGCCGCGAGATCGACGAAGAACTGGAAGCGCACATAGCAGACGCGATTGAGGCGGGCCGCGATCCGGCAGAAGCGCGAAGAGCTTTCGGATCCGTGCTCAGGCGCGGCGAGGAAAGCCGCGAGATCAAACTCATCGCGTGGGTCGAGTGCTTGCGCGCTGACACGATTTTCGGCTGGCGGCAGATCAGAAAGAACAAGCTGGCTGCCGCAGCGGCGGTGCTGTCGCTGGGACTGGCGATCGGGGCGTGCACATCGGCGTTCCGCCTCATCGACGCCTTGCTGCTGCGGCCTTTGCCGGTGGCTCACCCCGAGCAGCTCTACGCCCTTGTACGGCACGAAATCGGATGGGATGGCGCTCCGGAAATATTCGACGGATGGGCGTACCCGGACTTTCAACGGATGCGCGCGGCTGTCAAGGATGAAGCCGATTTGATCGCTATCTCCTATGCGCAGCGCACGGATCTGACCTACGCATCAGACGAGGAAACCGAGAAAGCGGAGGTGCAGTACGTTTCCGGCGGGATGTTTCCATGCTTCGGACTGACGCCTGCGGTGGGGCACCTGTTTACCGAAAAAGACGACATCACGCCGGGCGCGCATCCGTACGCGGTGCTTTCTTACGACTATTGGACGCGCCGCTTCGGGCAGGACCCAGGAATCACCGGACGCACTTTCCGGCTACGCAACCGCGTTTATCAGATCGCCGGGGTGGTCAACGGGCCATTCACGGGTACTGAGCCGGGCACCATGATCGACATCTTCCTACCCACAATGATGCAGCCTTCGGCCGTTCGATCAGACTCCACGTGGCACCGTACGTTGGCGCGCGTCAGGCCCGCCGTCGCAATGGAACCTCTGCGCCTGAAGCTAAATGCGACCTCTCTCGCGTTTGAAAGGGAGCGCGCCAAAGGTTTCATCGGCATGCCCAAGCAGAGCGTGGAGAACTATCTCAATCAGAAAGTAGCGCTGGAGGCCGCACCCGCAGGCGTCTCGGATCTGCAGAATGCGAACCGGCGGTCGCTGGCGGCTCTCGCTGTATTAGTGGCGCTGGTGCTGCTGATCGCATGCGCGAACGTAGCAGACTTGATGACGGCGCAGGCGGCGGCGCGAGCGCGAGAGATGGCGCTGCGCGTCTCCATCGGCGCGGGACGGTGGCGCCTGGTGCAACTGGTCCTGGTGGAAGGCGCGATGCTGGCTCTGCTGGCGGCAATGGTGGGCGGGTTCTTTGCCTGGTGGTCCGCGCCGTTTGTCGTCAGCATGATTAATCCGCCGGACAACCCGGCGCGCCTGTATCTTCCGGCGGATTGGCGCGTGGCCGGTTTCGGGCTGGCGCTGACAATCGGCGTTACGTTTCTGTTCGGGCTGGCGCCGGCGCTGCGCGCCTCGGGCGTCCAACCGGTGAGCGCCCTCAAAGGCGGAGAGGATCCACACTCGCGGCAGCGGTTGCTGCACGGGCTGATCGCGGTCCAGGCGGCGTTCTGTTTCCTGGTGCTGTTTGTCGCCAGCCTGTTTGTTGCTACCTTCGACCGGCTTTCGCATCAGCCCACCGGCTTTTCCGCCGAACGGCTGCTGACCCTCGACACGATTACGCAGCGCCCTCAGCCCTGGGCGTTCTGGGATCAAACGGCCGAACGTCTCCGCTTGACGCCGGGCGTGAAGAAGGTTGCGCTGGCAAGTTGGCCGCTGCTGACGTCAAACTGGAACAGTTTTGTTTCGATCAACGGCGCGCGGCCCAGCGAGGTCATGACCGACTTTCTGAGCGTCTCGCCGGGCTGGCTGGACGTTATGAAAATTCCACTGTTGGAGGGCAGAGATCTGCGGCCCGGCGACAAGTATCCTGACGTCGCGATAGTCAATCAAGCATTCGAGAAGCAATACTTCGATGGCGAGAACCCGGTAGGAAAATCATTCGAAAAAACCTCGGATGAAGGCGCCCGCACGCGCTTTCAGATTGTGGGCCTGGCCGCGGACGCGCGCTATCAAAGCATTCGCCAGCCGGTCCCGCCGGTATCGTATGTGCCGTTTCGGTCGGTTGACGGTAACGGCACGCTCAAACCAGTCCGTGAGGGCACGTTTATTGTGCAGACCGCCAGTTCTAACCCGCTGGCGCTAGCATCTTCGCTGCGCCGGGAAGTAGCGCGGACGGGGCACGGACTCCGCGTCAGCAACATTCGTACACAGATGGAGATCAACCAGTCGCAAACCGTGCGCGAGCGGCTGCTGGCGATGCTGGCGCTATTTTTCGCGATTGTTGCGCTGCTACTGGCCGGAGTCGGCTTATACGGCGTGCTGGATTATTCGGTGCTGCAAAGGCGGAAGGAAATCGGCATCCGCATTGCGATCGGCGCGCAAGCTGCTGATGTTGCGCGGGGGGTGACGGCGGAGGTTTTCTCCATGGTGCTGGCGGGATCTCTAGCGGGGCTGGCGCTCGGCATAGCAGCCGTTCGTTACATCGAGACGCTCTTCTATCAAGTCAAGCCAACCGATCTGCCGATGCTGGCGTTTCCATCCGCGGCCCTATTTTGCGCCGCCTTGCTGGCTGCGCTGCCGGCGGTGATCCGCGCTGTGCGAATCGACCCGGCCACGATGCTGCGCGCGGAATAGACTCGAGGGGGGTCCGAGGTTCATCGCGTCACGAAGACGGATTGACCGTTTCGGCGCCGCAGCGCCGCGCCACCACAAACCAGCTCCCGCCAATCCCGCCGCACCGAGCATCACCGCATCTACAGGCCAAGAGAGCCATCGCGAAAAACTACTTACACCGGATCAATCATAATGACCTTAAGCTCTTGCGTTCAGCTTGCGCTTGCGCGAAAAGAGAGTCGATCATGCGGTCAACCATGAAAATCCTAATTACCGCCGGCGCGGTGGCACTCGGCTGCAGCCTTACACCAGCGGAGACGGCCGAGGCGACGTTTGGTCCGGCGAATCCGTTTTATGAGTCCAGCCCTCTGCCATTTCAGGCACCGCCATTCGACAAGATCAAAGATGGGGATTACCAGCCAGCCATCGAGGCCGGCATGGCGCAGCAACTCAAAGAAGTGGAGGTAATCACGAATGACCCGGCCCCACCGACCTTTGAGAACACCATTGTGGCGATGGAAAAAAGCGGCCAGTTGTTCCAGCGCGTGATGGAGGTGTTTGACGCCGTCACCGGCGCCAACATGAATCCGGAGTTGCAAAAGGTGCAGGATACGGAGGCGCCCAAGCTGGCGGCGCACCGGGACGCGATTTTCTTAAACGCAAAGCTGTTCGAGCGCGTTGCCGCGATTTACCGCCAGCGCAGCTCGCTTAAAGTGGATGCGGAATCGCAGCGCCTGATCGAATTCTATTACCAGAAATTCGTGCATGCGGGAGCTAACCTTTCCGAACCAGATAAGGCCGCGCTGAAAAAGATCAACGAAGAGGAATCCACTCTTTCGAACGCGTTCATTACGAAGTTGCTGGCCGCCACCAAGGATGGCGCTTATAGGACCACTGACCCGGCGGCGCTCGCCGGCTTGAGCGCAGAGCAGATGGATGCCGCGGCACAGGCGGCCAAGGAGCGCAAAGTGGAAGGTTGGGTGCTCCCGTTGCAGAACACCACGCAACAGCCAGACTTGGTTTGGTTGAGCAATCGCGCGACGCGGCAAACGCTGTTCGAAGATTCGTGGAATCGCGCCGAACGCGGCGACGCGAACGATACCAGGGACACTATCGCACGCCTGGCCCAGCTTCGCGCCGAGAAAGGCAAGCTGCTGGGCTATCCAAATTACGCCGCCTGGAGGCTGGAGGACCAGATGGCGAAGACGCCTAAAGCCGCACAGAAATTTATGGACGCGTTAACGCCCGCTGCGACGGCGAAAGCGCGCAGCGAAGCAAGCGACATTCAGGCTCTTATCGACGCGCAACATGGGGATTTTACGCTGCAGCCGTGGGACTGGGACCGCTACGCAGAGCAGGTACGCAAGGCGAAGTACGACTTGAATGAAGCACAGATCAAGCCCTACTTCGAGTTGAACAACGTGCTTAAGAATGGCGTGTTTTACGCCGCGAACCAGCTCTACGGATTGACGTTCGAAGAACGCAAAGACATTCCGGTCTATCAGCCCGACGTGCGGGTGTTTGAAGTATTCGACGCCAATGGCGAGCCGCTGGCCTTGTGGTATTGCGATTATTTCAAGCGCGACAACAAGAATGGCGGGGCGTGGATGGACAGCTTCGTCGGCCAGTCAAAGCTGCTGGGAACGCTGCCGGTTGTGTACAACGTCGCCAACTTCGCGAAGCCCGCGCCGGGCCAACCGGCCCTGATCAGTTTCACCGACGTCACCACGATGTTCCACGAATTCGGGCACGCCCTGCATGGCATGTTCGCGAATACCAAGTACCCCAGCCTTTCCGGCACCGCGGTGGCGCGCGATTTTGTGGAATTCCCGTCACAATTTAACGAGCATTGGGCGAGCTATCCCGCGGTGTTCAACCATTACGCGAGGGACTACCGGACCGGCGCGCCTATGCCACCGGAACTGGCGGCCAAAATCAAAAAAGCGGAGACTTTCAACCAGGGCTACGCGCTCACCGAGCTGCTGGCGGCGGCTGAACTCGATATGCAATGGCACACGCTGCCGGTGGGCGAGGCGCGGCCGCAGCCCGATGCATTTGAAACCGCGGCGCTCGAGAAGACCCATCTTGCGCTGAGCTGCGTGCCGCCGCGGTACCGGTCCAGCTACTTCTTACATATTTGGGGCAATGGCTATGCCGCCAGCTACTACGCTTATTTGTGGAGCGAAATGCTGGACGATGACGCTTTCCAGTGGTTCGAGGAGCACGGCGGCTTAACGCGCGCAAACGGCGACCGCTTCCGCCACATGGTGCTTTCTCGCGGCAACACGGAGGACCTTGCAAAGATGTATTCGGCGTGGCTGGGGGCGGAGCCCAACACAGGCCCGATGTTGAAAGACCGCGGCCTGACGCCGGCCTCTGAACAGCCTTAGAATCCACGCTCCATCGGCATCGACAAGGGGGCTTCCACCAGAAACTCCGCGTCACGGATTTCCAGCAGAGCGTCACGAATGGCCTGCTCTCGGGCCGGTTCGGTGGTGACGACAAAGGGTAGGTCGCGCCAGTCTTCGCGCGGAAGCTGCAGCACAGCGTCTATGCCGATCTGATGCTTGGCAAGAATGGTGGCGAGAGTAGCGATGATGCCGGCTTTGTCTTCCACGCGAAAGCGCAAATAGTACGGCAGCTGTTGCGTAGGAATTGAAAGAGGCTTGAATTCGCCGAGCCGTTCGTGCGCGAACGGGCTTACGCGATCCGGACTGCCGAACCGTATTTCGCGCGCGACTCGCATCAGGTCGCTCACGACGGCGACTCCGGTTGGCTTGGGACCAGCGCCGCGGCCGTAATAGAAAGTATCTTCGCCGTAAGCGCCGCGGATCCAGATCGCATTGTAGGCGCCTTTGACCTGGGCGAGAATGGCGGATTGCGGAATCAGGCTGGGACGCACGGACAGCAACAGGCCTTCCTCCGTCTGGCGGGCCAGACATAATAGGCGGATGGTGTGTTTCAGCTGATGCGCGTACTCGAAGTCAACAGGCATGATGCGCCGGACGCCTTCTGTATAGATGTCCAGAGGCGTTAGCCTTTCGCCGAACGCGAGCGCCGCCAGGATGGCGAGCTTGGAAGAGGCATCCAGGCCATCGATATCGGCTGACGGATCCGCCTCCGCATACCCGAGTTGCTGCGCTTCCGCGAGGACCGCTTGAAAATTGGCGCTGCTCTTTTCAATTTCCGTAAGGATGAAGTTACTGGTGCCGTTCAGGATGCCGTACAGCTCGAGAATACGATCTCCTGCGATCCCTTCCCGCAGAACGGTGTGAATCGGTATGCCGCCGGCCACGCTGGCCTCCATGGCGAGATTCACTCCGTTCTGATTCGCAAGGCTCCAGAGATCAGCGCCGCGCAACGCCATCAGTTCCTTGTTCGCAGTCACGACGGACTTGCGCCGGCCCAGGGCTTCCTCGATGATGTGGCCTGCGGTCGCCGTGCCGCCTACGAGCTCTACCACGATGTCGATTTCCGGGTCAGTGACAACCTCGCGCCAGTCGGTTGTACGAACGGGAGGATCGCCGCAGGGTGGGAGCTTCTTGGCCTGCACGTTCCGGCTGCAAACAGTCTTCACTCGCAGGGGAAAGCCAAGCTTCTCGCGAACAGACTTCGCGTTCTCAGTAAGAATCTGCAGGGCTCCAAGACCGACATTGCCAAGGCCGATGACGCCGACCGTTACATGCATGCGGCGCGGCTCCGAGAGGGGGTCATAAGTGGCTTATCATAACAACCAGATGGACAGAGCCACTTTCCCGGCTGCGGCCAGCCGCTGGAGCAGGCGGACAATTGTTGCTTCTTTTTTAGCATCCGCGGCGGCTAGGGGCCAAAGTTCCGCGCAGCAGCAGGAAACGCCGCCCTTTCCGCCTAAGCCGGGCGAGGACCGGAAGCTGCCCGACGGGAAATCGCAAACAGATGCGATTGCGAAGAGCGATCACGAGAAAGCGCTGAAAGATGCGGACGATCTTGTCGCGATGGCCGAGCAACTGCGGGATGAATTGAAGCGGGCGGGCGATTATGTTGTGCCGGTCTCTTCCGTGAAAAAGACTGAAGAGATAGAGAAACTGGCTCGCCGCATACGCGGGCGCTTGAAGGATTAAGATTCTTCGCGCGTGATACGCTGGCGTTTCAGAAGCGTCCAACCACTCCATGCCGACTGTTCGAGAAAAGAAGCAACTGATGAGTGCGTCGGAGATCGATCGCACGCTCGTTCGTTTGGCTCACGAAATACTGGAGAAGACGAACGACCTGTCCGAACTCGCCTTCCTCGGCATCAAGCGGCGGGGCGTACCGCTCGCGCGGCGGTTGGCTGCCAAGATTGAGAGCCTGGAAAAAGTCAGCATCCCCGTCGGAATTCTTGATATCAGCCTCTACCGGGACGATCTTTCGACGATTTCGGAACGTCCGGTTTTAAATTCGGAGGAAATCGATTTTTCAGTTGCCGGCAAGGACATCGTGTTGATGGACGACGTTCTTTACACGGGAAGAACAGTCCGCGCGGCGCTCGATGCTCTTTTCCATCATGGCCGCCCGGCGCGGGTGCAGTTGCTGGTGCTGATCGATCGCGGCCACCGGGAATTGCCGATCGAGGCGCGCTATGTGGGGCGAATGGTACAGACCAGCAGCAGCGAGATCATCGAAGTGAAGTTCCAGGAAATCGACCAGCAGGAGAGAGTGCTTCTGGTGGAACGCGTCGATGAGGCGAGCGGCGGCAATGCAGAAAAACTATGAACCGCGGGCTTCTGGATATTGAATCGCTGCCGCGCCAGGACATTGAAGCGATTCTGACGCGCTCAAAGGACTTCCAGCCGGCGCCGGGCCAAACTTTCAAACGATTCGACACATTGCGCGGGTGCACGGTGGTGAATCTGTTCTTCGAATCCTCGACGCGAACGCGAACCAGTTTTGAAATCGCCGCTAAGAGGCTGGGAGCGGATATCGTTTCCATTACGGCGGCAGGATCGAGTATTTCGAAGGGTGAATCGCTGGTAGACACTTTGAACACTCTCGGCGCCATGCGGCCGGACGCGATCGTGATGCGGCACTCAGCTTCGGGCGCGCCACACTTTCTGTCGCGCTATTTGCCGGTTCCCATTGTCAATGCGGGCGACGGCACCCATGAACATCCGACGCAAGCCCTGTTGGATGCGCGCACCATAATGGACCGGCGCGGTACGTTGGAGGGTCTGCGAGTGGCGATCATCGGCGATATCGCGCACAGCCGCGTTGCGCGATCGAATATCTTCCTGCTGGCGAAGTTCGGGGTGGAAGTGGTGCTATGCGGGCCGGCTTCCCTGTTGCCGCGCGAGATGGGGCAGATAGCTCCAGGAGTTACATTGAGCACCGACATGGAAACCGCCATTCGCGGGGCAGACGTGATCATGATGCTGCGGGTGCAGCTGGAAAGACAGCACGAAGCCGCGTTCCCCGCCAACGAGTACTTCCACTTTTACGGTTTGCGGCAGGAGCACGTCGACTCAGCGAAGGCGGACGTGGTGGTGATGCATCCCGGGCCGATCAATCGAGGACGGGAGATCTCGTCGGAAGTAGCGGATTCGCAGCGGTCGGCCATCTTAAACCAAGTGGAAAACGGCATCGCCGTGCGCATGGCCGTTCTGGAAAGAGTGCTGGCGGCATGAACCGGTTGGTAATTAAGAATGGACGGGTGGTGGATCCGTCGCAAAACCTGGACCGCGCGGCCGACGTGGCGATTAGGGATGGAGAAATCGCCGCGGTTGCCGAGAATATCGATGCCGCGGGAAGCGAGGTCTTCGATGCATCGGGCATGATCGTTGCGCCCGGGTTCATCGATATGCACGTGCATCTCCGGGAGCCGGGCTTTGAACACGCCGAGACGATTGAAACGGGATCCAGAACGGCCGCGGCGGGAGGGTTTGCTTCCATCTGCTGCATGCCGAATACGCTACCGGTGAACGACAACGCGACTGTGACGAGCTACATTGTGGATCGCGCACGGCGTTTTGCGAAAGTAAATGTCTATCCGATAGGCGCTATCACGAAAAACAGCGCCGGGGAAGAATTGGCGGCGATCGCCTCCATGAAGCAAGCCGGCGTCGTGGCGATATCAGATGATGGGCAGCCGGTGATGAACGCGCGCGCCGTGAGGCGGGCTATGGAATTCGCGGCCGCGCTGGATCTGCCGCTGATTGAGCATTGCGAAGACCTGCAGCTCAGCGCGGGCGGCGATATGCACGAAGGCCACGAATCCACGCGGCTGGGATTGCGCGGCATCCCGCGCAGCTCAGAAGACGTAATGGTGGCTCGCGACATCATTCTGGCTGAATTGACTGGCGTGCGATATCACGTGGCGCACATCTCCTCGAAGAATTCGGTGGAGATGGTCGCCTATGCAAAACGACGAGGATTACGGGTCACTTCAGAAGCCACTCCGCATCACTTCATGCTGGCGGATGCGGATATGCGGCCATACGACAGCAATTACAAAATGAAGCCGCCTTTGCGCTCGCGGGAAGATGTCGAGGCGGTGACGCAAGGCTTCGTGACCGGCGCTATCGATGCTATCGCGACAGACCACGCACCGCATCCCGGCGCTGAGAAGATGCAGGAGTTCGAGCGTTGCCCATTTGGAATTATCGGACTGGAAACCGCCGTCGGCCTGGCGCTGGAACGCCTCTATCATTCCCGCAAAATATCCCTAATGCACCTGGCGCGCCTATTTACGCAGGGCCCGGCTCAAGCGCTTTCCCTCAACCGAGGCACGCTGCAGGCGGGGGCTGCCGGGGATGTGACTATCTTCGGGCTTGATCACGAGTGGACATACGATGTCAATCGCTCGCCCTCAAAGAGCCGCAACACTCCGTTTCACGGACACAAATTTCGTGGAGGCCCGCTGGCGACGATTGTCGCGGGAGAGGTCGTCTGGCGCGCTAGCACATAGCGGCGGCGCGAATAGCAGAGATCAGCGGAGCGCTTTCTTCATTCGAAAGGGTGCGCATGTCGAAAATGATCCGATCATGCTGGATGCGGCAGATCACCGGAGGCTCGCCCGTTCGAAGGCGTTGTTCCAACGCGGACGGACTACCGGAACTCAGCTCGACGACCCACGTAGGCAGTGTCTGATCCGGCGTGGAGCCGCCGCCAATAGCGGATTCAGACTCGCGCACTTGAACCGGGAGACCAACCAGCCGCGACACGATCTGTTCCGCGCGCTGGCGAAGCTCTTCGGGGCGGGCGAGGATCATTCGCAGGGCGGGAATCGATTGCCAATCCTGCTGCAAGCTCGCGCGCAGAGTCGCTTCGAGCGATTGCAAAATCAACTTGTCGACGCGAAATGCGCGATACATTGGATTGCGGCGAACGCGCTGAACCAAAGCTTCATCGCCTGCAATCACGCCCGCCTGGGGTCCGCCCAGCAGCTTGTCGCAGCTGAAAGAGACCAGATTTACGCCTGCCTGGAGACTTTCGGCTGCCAAAGGCTCATCGATACCCAGGGCACGAAGATCAGTGAGACAGCCGCTGCCGAGGTCTTCGTAAAGCGCAATGCCCTGCGAAACCGCGAAGGCGGAGAGCGCCTTCAGATCAGGACGCGCGGTGAATCCCCTCACTCTGAAGTTGGATGGATGAACGCGCAAGATGAGGCGAGTCCGTTCCGTAACGCCGCCTTGGTAGTCTTCGATGCGCGTGCGGTTTGTCGTTCCGACTTCACGCAGAATCGCCCCGGAACGCGCCATGATATCGGGAATCCGGAAGCCATCGCCGATCTCGATCAGCTCGCCGCGAGACACGATTACCTCCGATCCGCCGGCAAGCTCGTTCAAAACTAAATAGACGGCGGCTGCGTTGTTATTGACGACAAGGCCCGGCTTTCCGAGCAAAGCTTGGAGAAGCGGGCCCACATGGGTATCACGCTTGCCGCGCCGGCCAGTATGCAGGTCATATTCCAAGTTGGAGTAACCGGCAAGCGGAGTAAATGGCGCCAGCGGCGCGCGTCCGAGATTCGTATGAAGAATCACTCCGGTTGCGTTGATGACCGGCCGCAGCGAGTTTCGCGCGAGCGCCTGCAGGCGTTCCAGCACGGCCTGCTCAACGGTGGTTCCCTCGACCGCTTCACCGTTTTTCAGGTTGCCGCGACGCTCCGCCAGCTCCGCGCGCACCTGGGAAAGGATAAGTTCCTGGGGGAGATGGCCGCTGCGGGGAAGGCGGCGGAGAACCTGGTCGACAGAAGGCAGCTCACGCCTGGAACTCATTTAGGCTATGGCCCGCTGCGCGAGGGCTTGCTTCAGATACTTGCCGGTGTAAGATTCCGCGGCAGCGGCGATTGCTTCCGGAGTGCCTTGCGCGACAATGCGGCCGCCCGCTTCCCCGCCCTCAGGACCGAGATCGATAATCCAATCCGCCGCCTGAACAAGATCGAGGTTATGTTCGATCACGAGAACACTTCCGCCATTATGAATCAAACGCTCGAAGGCCTGCAGCAGCTTGGCGATGTCGTCAAAGTGAAGTCCGGTGGTGGGCTCGTCGAAAAGGAACAGAGTGCCTTCGCAGCTGGCCTGAGCCAGATGCGCCGCCAGTTTGACACGCTGGGCTTCGCCGCCGCTCAGAGTGGTGGCTGACTGCCCGAGGCGAAGATAGCCCAAGCCCACGTCCTGCAAGACTTTCAAGCGCGCCGCGAGGCGCGGCGAATCCGCAAAGAACGAAAGGGCTTCACGGACAGTAAGCTTCAGCGCCTCGTGCACATTCAGCCCCTTGTAGCGGATATCGAGCACGCTTGGCTTATAACGGGTGCCCTTGCATTCTTCGCACACCAGTTCGACATCGGCCAGGAACTGCATCTCAACCGTGACGGTGCCATCGCCCTGGCAGGTTTCGCATCGGCCGCCGGGGATGTTGAACGAGAAGTGACCGGCGGTGTAACCGCGGCGCTGCGCTTCGGGCGTGGCGGCGAATATTTCACGGATCAAATCAAATGCCTTTATATAGGTAACCGGATTAGAGCGGGGCGTGCGGCCGATAGGAGATTGATCCACCATCACGACGCCGGTAAGAAGATCAGCGCGACTTACGCTCTTCAGAGGCAGTTTGCGGACCGCAAGGCCAGCATCCGCAAATTCAGCAGCCTCCTTCTTCTTCTCACGCTCTTTGTTCACTTGGAGATCAAGAGCGCGATAGATAACCTCATGCACCAGACTGGACTTTCCTGAACCGGAAACGCCTGTAACCGCAACCATCATCCCGAGCGGGATCTCCACATCGACGTTCTTGAGATTATTAGCGCGGGCGCCGATGAAGCGAATGGTGCGCTTGGGATTGACCTTCCGGCGGTCTGAAGCGCGCGATACGGACAATTCGCCGCGCAAATAGCGGCCTGTGAGCGATTGTGGCTTGTCCCGGTCTTTCGCGGAAGGCGGCAAGAGAAGCTGCCCGTAATTCCCTTCGAAGATCACGCGCCCACCACTCTCGCCCGCGCCCGGCCCGAGATCCAGAATATGATCCGCCTCCGCCATAATTTCGGGATCATGCTCGACCACAATGATGGTGTTGCCGAGTTCGCGCAGATCTTTGAGGATGTTGATCAGCCGGGCGGTATCGCGGCTGTGCAAACCGATGGAAGGTTCATCGAGAACGTAAATCGCTCCAACGAGACGCGAACCCAAACAGGTAGCGAGCTGAATCCGCTGCGCTTCCCCGCCGGACAACGTCGCAGCCAGGCGGTCGAGTGTGAGGTACTCCAAACCAACATCGTTGAGGAACTTGCTCCGCTGCCTGATTTCGCTCAACACGCGATCCGCTACTTCGGATTCCTCGGGACTAAGTTCCAAGGTGTCAAAGAACTGCTGCGCGCGCGCAATGTTCATGCGCGAAACCTGCGCGATGTTGCAATCGCCCAGCCGAACCCACAGCGCTTCCGGACGAAGGCGGGCGCCGCGGCACGCCGGACACTCGGTGTAGGCGCGATAGCGGCTCATGAACACGCGCACGTGCACTTTGTACTTCTTCTTCTCCACCTCGGCAAAGAAGCGGCGAACGTGGGTGCGGATGAACTCCTTCTCGTCCGGTTTCAGCTCGCTGTAAGGAACATTCAGGCGAACTTTCCCGCGCGACTTCGGCTTCAAGACTTCGTCGTAATACCAACTGTATTGAGGCTTCGTCCAGGGATCGATGGCGCCCTGTTCCACACTGAGCGACGGATCCGGGATGACCAGATCGAGATCATAATCAATGGTATTGCCAAAACCCTGGCAGACAGGACATGCGCCGATGGGATTGTTGAAACTGAAAAGCGTGGGCTCGGGAATGGCGGCCACGGTCCCGCACATTTTGCAGGCGAAGTTCTCCGAAAAGTGCAGCACTTGCGGATCGGCCACGGAGGCCTGCTCAAAAAAAACTTCACCGGCCTCGCGGTAGCAGATTTCGACCGTATCCACAACTCGCTGATGCGAATCGGGCCGAACGACGAGGCGGTCGACAAGGATATAAACCGGCTTGGCGAAATCAATCTCGAGCAAGGACTCCGGGCTGGAGAACTCAAACATCCGGCCTGCCTGGAAGAGCCGGTTGAAGCCTTTCTTGCGGAGATCAAAAAGACGATCCCGAAGAGCCGCGGCGTGTGGCGCTCCGGCGGGTTGGGCAGACACACGCACCGGAAACAGGGCATACCAGCGAGACCCTTCCGGCTGAGCAAGCATGGTCTCCGCAACCTGGTCTACCGTGTCAGGCTGGATACGCGTGCCGTCATTCGGGCAGTAAGTGCGGCCAGCGCGCGCCCAAAGCAGGCGCATAAAATCGTAAAGCTCAGTAGCGGTAGCAACGGTTGATCGCGGGTTTCGGGTTTGATTTTTTTGACGGATGGCTATGGGCGGCGCGATGCCGAGGATTTCGTCCACATCCGGCTTCTCCATGCGCTCCAGAAACTGCCGTGCATAGGCGGATAACGATTCCACGTAGCGGCGCTGGCCTTCCGCATAGATGGTGTCGAAAGCCAGGGAAGATTTGCCGGAGCCGGAGACGCCGGTAATCACAGTCAACTGGTTGTGCGGGATATCGACACTGATGTTCTTGAGGTTGTGAACGCGCGCGCCCCGGATGGCAAGCACGGGACGGGCCGCCGCGGCGACCTCGTTTGCCAGAACGGAATCACAGGAAGCTAAGCTGTAGTTTTCCGGCATGATCGCCGCTTTTGTATCCCTGGTGCGGACGCTCAAGGAAGACTTCTTCACCAGTATAGGATGACGGCCGGAAATTCAAAGTTGTAGAGACGCGAGTGCTTTCCGACGAACAGACTGACGAATTCCGGGCCGCGTTGCTCGGTTGGTTCGACCGCTGTCAACGCGACCTGCCTTGGCGCCGCACCGGCGATCCGTACGCTGTCTGGGTCTCAGAGATCATGCTGCAGCAGACGCGTGTCGCGGCTGTGATTCCTTACTACGAGCAATTCTTGGCGCGCTTTCCCAGCTATCGCGCCGTCGCGGAGGCTGAGGAGGCAGACGTGTTGGCGCATTGGGCTGGCCTGGGATATTACTATCGCGCGCGAAATCTGCACAAGGCAGCGCGGCAGATGCGCGAGGACGGACAGTTCCCGATGCATTATGACGGGATTCGCGCGCTCCCAGGCGTTGGAGAATACACCGCCGCCGCCATTGCGAGCATCGCCTTTCAGCTGCCACACGCGGCGGTGGATGGGAATGTGCTGCGAGTCCTTAGCAGAGTCTGCGGGGACGAGGCCGATATCGCAACCAGCTCCGGGAAAAAACACTTTGGCAGGCTGGCGGAGGCCATGCTGGATCGCTCGCGCCCGGGCGTTTTTAACCAAGCGATGATGGAGCTCGGCGCGACGATATGCCTGCCGGCGAGTCCGCAGTGCCCGCTGTGCCCGGTTTGGGCATTATGCACGGCGTTTCAAACGGGCCGTCAGGGCGCGCTGCCAGTCAGCAGCAAACAAGCCAAGAGCGTCCAGGAAAAGCGGACGTTGTTCTGGATTGAGCGCGATGAACGGCTCCTCGTCTGGCAGCGGCCGGCGAGTTCCCGACTGATGCCCGGATTCTGGGAACTGCCTGAGAGTCTGCAACTTCCGGGGATCGAGGGCGGGCGTGCGCTGGGGGCGTTCAGGCATGGGATCACCTTCTACGACTACCGTTTTGAAGTAATGGAAGCAATTTTGCCAAACGAACTTGGACCGTGCGAATGGATGGCGCTGAGCGAGCTGGAACGCCGGCCAGTGAGCACCATTCTGAGAAAGGCGCGGCGCGTGGTGTTGAAATATCGAAGAAATGGGCAACGCGGGCGGCCGGCCGCCGCGTCGAGCTCTTAGCGAAAGCGTTAGAAATCCACTAGACTGAACTGAGAGGAAGACAATGTTTCGAAGCTTTTTGGCCGCATGCCTCCTCGGGACATTTGGCGCGTGCGTGTACGCGCAGAGCCCTCCCGTGCCGCAGGATAGTGGTACGCAGTCTCCTACTTTTAAAGAGCGGCCGCCTGAGCCGGCGCCTCCTCAGGCTGCCCAACCACACGGGTTCAAGCTGCGCGAAGAAGCCCAGCCGGCGGGCGCCTATCAGGTGCCGCCGGGCACACATATCCTGCTCGCCATGATCAACAGCGTGAGCACGAAACAGGCGGCAGTTGGAGATCGCATCTACCTGGAGACGGCGTTCCCGATAATGGCCAACAACCGTATTGTGATTCCGCAAGGCAGCTGGGTAACGGGAACAGTCACGGAAGTTAAGCGGCCGGGCCGCGTAAAGGGCCGAGGGGAGCTGCAGGTCCGGTTTGATTCATTAACGCTGCCTAACGGCGTCACGCGGAATTTTAACGCCGATTTAGGCGCGATGGATCCGCGCGAGGGCGAGACATTTGGGCACGAGAACGGCCAGATCACTGGACAGGGCAACAAGAAAGGCGATGTGCAAACCGTGGTTGGCTCCACGGTGGCCGGAACGGTGATCGGATCGGGCATTGGCGCAGCGGCTAAGAGCGCCGGTAAAGGAGCGGGAATCGGGACAGCAGCGGGTGGCGCGGCGGGACTAATAGGCGTCCTGCTCACGAGAGGGCCAGACGCGACTCTAAGCAAGGGATCAACCGTGGAGATGGTGCTGGATCGTCCGATTAGCTTCAATGAATCGGATCTCAATTTTGTCAGCGTGCCGCCGCGGGCCGGAATGAACTTCACCGAGTCTGCGCCGCAACCGCAGCAGCCTAAATCCGCGTGGCCTGCCCACGTACCGCTTCCATAAGAACACAAGCCGCGATTGACAGACGAAGAGCCATTCGCAGTCCCTATCAGCGATGTTCTTGACCTGCATATTTTCGCCCCGCGCGACGTAGGGGACGCAGTGGAAGCTTATTTGGAAGAAGCGCACCGGCTTGGTTTCACGGCGCTGCGAATCATTCACGGGCGCGGAATCGGAGCCCAACGTGCAACCGTCCGCGGTATTCTAGGCCGCACGTCGTATGTTTTGGGCTTCTGCGATGCACCGGCAGAAGCAGGAGGCTGGGGCGCTACAATCGTGACGCTCTCGAGCGCTGATGACGAAAGCTAGGGCTGTATCGGCTTATCCCAACGCCCCTCGAAAACCAATTCGTGTAGGGGCTTGCGCTGCCGCTTAGCAAGCTCGCGGTCACGCAAGGCATCGGACAGGGTATCCGGAGAACCAAGATAGCCCATGGCGACCGCTGCGGCGGCCTCGTACTCGTCTGGAATGACGAGATCCTGCCGGGCGCGCTCGTGATCAAAGCCCGCCATCCCATGCGCTTGCATACCCAGCGCGGTCGCTTGCAAGGCTAGATAGGCGAGCGCCGCTCCGGTATCGTGCAAGGCGTGAAAGTTGGCAGCCCCATTGTGGCTGAAGGCGCGCTTTGCGACCGTCACCATCAGCACGGGCGCATGCTTTGCCCAAGCCTGGTTGCCCGGCACCAACAAATTGAGGATTCTTTCAAAGGCGGCGCCGTCCGATTTTCGCGCGACCACGAAACGCCAAGGCTGCTCATTGCCCGAAGATGCAGCCCAATGGGCGGCATCGAGAACGATCCTCAAGTCGGCGTCAGAAACAGGACGATCGGAAAACGCGCGAGGGCTCCAGCGGTCACGAATCAGTTCGACTACGCCCGGAAGCGCGTCGGCGCGTTTGTTCGCCAGCCAGTCAGACACGCCGGAAGTCAGCCATTGACCGGAACGGAAACTTCTTCCGGCACGGGAGCCTGCGGGATTCCCGGCTGGCTTTCCGCGTAGTAATAGTCGTGGTAATAGCTGTACTTACTGTAAAGTTCACCTCGACGCGCGCCATTCACGACTACACCAAGCAGGTTGTTTTCGCAGAGAGACTGCATGGCGCGGGTCACGGAATCAAATGTGGTTGATCCAATGCGGACAACGAGAATGGTGCCGTCGGCCATGGTAGAAAGCAGGTTCGCGTCGGCGGCGAACAGCAAAGGCGGACTGTCGAGAACCACCCAATCGAAATGACTTCGGAGACTCTCCAATAGCGCCTGGCACTCTCTCAGATTCAACAATTCCAGGGGATTAGATACGGGACTACCGGCGGTCATGAGATAGAGATTTGATTCCTCTACGCGGTTGATGATATCGCCGAGGCGAACCTTGCCCTGAAGATAATCAGTAATTCCCGGGCGGCCGGCGATGCGAAAAGTCTTGTCGATGATTGGACGGCGGAGATCGAAATCAGCCAGTAGAACCCGTTTCCCGGCAAGTTGCGCCTGCGTTACCGCCAAGTTCATTGCCGTGAAGGATTTTCCCTCTGCCGGCGAAGGACTGGTGATGACCAGCGTGCGCATTGGTTGTTGCGTTTGAAGGTGGTTCAGCCGCGTGCGCAGGCTGCGAAACTCTTCGGCGGGGGTCGCTCTCGGCTTGGCAGGATTGATCAGCAGCGATTCGGGTAAAGGATCGAATGCAACATTCGGCGCATTTTGGACTAACTCTTCGAGACGTTCCAGATCGGCCACCGCATCGATCAAGGCCGTTCCGTTGAAAGCCTCTTGGGGCGGCTCGACTGGAACATGGTCCCCGGCTCCCACACCGTCTTCAGCTCCAACCGCGTCTTGGGGAGGCGGATTTAAGATACCCTGCTGAACGTGGTGCGCTTTCGGTGCTCCTGCAGCGGGCTTGAAAGGCGATGGATTTTCTTGCGCCGCTTTGCGGAGCGCTTCATGTATACGGCTCATGGTCTCTCTAGGCCCTCTTGAGGTAGTAGTGCGCAACGGAGCCCGCGATGATGGCCAGACCTAAAGCCGTTGCAGCCGCCCAACTGACCCACATCATCTGCTTGCGACGCTGCACTACAACCTCGTTCTCCAGGAGCGGAATACTGCCGAGGATGGAAAGCTGAGTGTACAAGCGCGCGTCTTTCAGATTTTTCAAGGATGTATCACGAAGCTCGCGGAGTGCCAGGATAATAACGCCGAGGATAAGGCCTACTGCCGCCCCAACCGGGACGATCATCGCGCGTTTTGGCGCGGCAGGAGCTTCCGGCAGCGACGCCTGATCTAACTGCTCGACGGTCTGGCCTTGTTTACGGCGCTCCATGTCCATGGAAACCGCGGATTTCTCCACCTTGACCGAGAGCTCGTTGTAACGTTCCTTCGCGATGCCTTCATCACGGAGCAGGTCGGCGTATTCCTTTGCGCCAGCCGGAACTTCTTCAACACGGCCCTGGTAACTCCGCAGTGCCGCGTTCACCTGGGCGGTCTGGCTGTCGATCTGCTTCGAGTCTAGCGCGTTCGCCTTGAGGGCGGCTTGCAGTTGATCAATCGTACCCTGCGAATCCAAACGCTCGCTCGTTAGGCCGGAAGTATCCACCTGTGCGTTTTCGGATGGCTTCTCCTTGATGGCCGCATCGCGCTCCTTTTTCAAGGCTGTGAGCTGTTCCTTGGCCGTTACCAGTTCGGGGTAGTCGTCCGTATAGCGCCTTGACATATCATCGAGCCTCGCTTGCATTTGCTGGATCTGGTTGTCTAAGCCGGCAACATGCGCGTTATGCGCCTGCGCTTCCGGGGATTTTATGGCATTGAGCCGGTCTCTGGCTATGTTAAGCTGCGACTCGAGCATCATGCGCTGCTCCGTATTGCGAGTTGATTGCTCCGCCAAAGAGCCGAGACGACCTTCGAGCGCATTCATCTCCGAAATGTTCGTTTGCATCTCCTCGGGAAGACGGCCAGCGTTCTTTTGCCGGAAATCAGCCAACTTCAGTTCAATGGAATCGAGATCGCGCTTCGATTGATCGAATTCATCTTTCAGGAATTGGTTGGCATCCACCTCTCCTTGAAAAGACGCCTCCGTGCTCGAGTCCATGAAGCGGGAGACCAGGTTCTGGCAAACCTTTTGGGCGACATAGCGATTTGGGTAGCTGAACGCAATCTGGATTACAGGGAGCGTAGCTCCGTTGGAACCTGTCATGCCCGCGACCGGATGGATGCTGATCGCCTTTTGCATCTTGGCGATGACGTCTTCCATGGGCTCCGTTTGGAGCTCGCTCTTATAAAGGCCGTAGGTGGTGATGATGTTGGTGAGGATGTTACGGCTTTCGATGGTTTGAACCATTCCATTCACGCGATCCGCAATATCCTGCTGGCTGACATCCTGGATCAACTGGGAAGAAATTTGCTGCGGCACAACCCGGATCAATGCCTGCGAGACAAAAGTATCCTGCAAGGCGAAAGCCACTACCGTCGAAATGACAAGCCCGACGAAAGCCGGGCCCACCAGCCAGGGCCAATTGCGCTTGGCAATGTCGATGTAGTCTTCAAAATCAAGAGCCCGGCGGGGTACGGATTGCTTATCGATCATCTTTGTTCGGACTCACTTCTCAGGGAACAACAACATGGTCGCCTGGTTGAAGCAAAATATTCTCATCCATGTGGTTGCCGCGAAGAACGTCCTTGTAATTGAAAGGAATGCGCTTATCTCCGCGGAGAATGTAAATCTTCTTACGATTGGCGAATTCCTGGGTACCGCCGGCTTTGCTCATTGCCTCCAATACAGTGGTGGGCACAACTAATGGATATTCGCCGGGACGGTTGATTTGGCCGTCCATGTAGTAGCGCCGGCTGCCGACTTCCTGTACCGTCACAGTGACAAGCGGCTTGACGATGTACTTGGTGAGCGCTTTGGTGAGGGCTAGCTCAATCTCTACGGGCGTCTGCCCGCCCGCCTGGACATCGCCTACCAGCGGCAGCGTGATTTTGCCGTTTTCCTGAACCGAAACGGGCCCGGAAAACTGAGGTTCGTCCCAGACGCGCACATTGAGCACGTCGGCCGGTCCTACTTTATAGGAATTTGAATCTACGGGCGCAGCGGGACCGGCCACCTGCGAAGCGGGCTTCTGATCGCTGCCTGGCGTAACTGCGGGTTGAACCGGCTTTTGGGGCGATTCCTGCGGCAGGGATGGAGCCTCGGCGGGCGTAACCGGTACCTGTTGTGCAAGAACAACGAAACAAAGAACAAAAATTAGAGACAGGCTTCTAAAGAATGGAAGCTGACTGCGGGTTGAAGTGTTCATCATCAGACTGGAAAATGCCGCGCTGACCTGAACAACATTAAGTTTGCACACCTTTCAATCTCCTCGTGAGACTACTATTGCGCAGGGTCGTTTCAGAAATGATCGACGCCCAGGGTGGCTTGAGAGGTTGCCACTCCTTCCGAACGCGAAACCGGAACCCATACTTCCATAGGCGTCGGCTCACGGTTACCGACCGCATAGTAGGGTATAAATGTTAAGTTTACCGGTCGCTTGATACGGCTGTTGCTCAACAGCATGGGTTCATATAGTGGCTCTTCCGCGAGAGACTTCTCCGCCGCGACGCCAGCGACTCTAAGAACCGTCACGCCGCCCAGAAGATCTTTTCGCCCCTCGGCCGCGATCGGGGCGGTGGGCCGGAAGAAGATATCACCCAGAAGCGCCCCGTTCTGGTCGATCTGTTCCAGGGCATAGACCAAAGGTCCGCGCTGCAATGCGGTACGCCCGTAATCGTCGGCGACAAGAGGATTGGCAACCATGAGAACCGGCGGCATAGGGAAAGAAACCGTGATGGTGTCTCCGGGGTTCCAGGTCCTCGAAATCGGCATGTACGAACCACGTTTGAAATTTGCCGCCGGCAGAGGCTGTCCGTTCACTGCCACCTCAGCGGACGATGCCCAACTTGGCCAGCGAAGATAGACGGCAAAGTCGGCCCGGTGAGCAGGAGTGACGGTCAATTTCACGTCGCCAGCCCACGGATAGCTGGTCTGCTGCGATACTTTTAAACCTGTTCCGTCTTCGAGATGCCAATCCATCTCAGAGTTGTCATAGAGATTTACATACACGCCATCGCGGCTGATGGCATAGAAGTAACCAGGCAAAGATTCAAACAGTCGCTCGATGTTAGGTGGGCAGCAGGTTATGTCATACCAGGGATTCCGCACCTTCTCTCCATTGGAGGCGAGCGGATTGCGATAGCAGTAAAGGTTTCCGGAAAGAGACATGCCGGAGTTAGCTCCGTTGTAGAGTGTGCGCTCCAGGACGTCGGTGTAGCGCGCGTCGCCGGTCAGCATCAGCAGGCGGAAATTCCACATCACATTCGCAACAGCGGCGCATGTTTCCGAGTAGGCTTCCTCGCTCGGCAATTCGTATGGATCTCCGAAGCCCTCTACCGCGCCACGCGAACCCACACCGCCAGTGATGTACATCTTCCTGGCCGTCAGATCGGTCCAGAGTAGATCGAGCGTGCGCTTGTAGGCAGGATCCCCAGCTTCCGTAAAATAGTCCGTCGCGCCGGAAGCGGCGTAAAGCGCCCGAACCGCATGACCCTCAAATTCAGTGCGGGACGTGAAGGGCTTTCCGCTGAACATGTACCGAATGTCCGCGTCTTTAAGCTTGAGACGATCCTTTTCCACGCCGCTAAGCAGGTAGCGGGCGAACTCCAGGTACTTGGTTTGGCCGGTCGTGCGGTATAGCTCAACGAGAGCCATTTCGAGCTCCGGATGTCCGGTCATGAACGGCCGCTTCGTAGGACCGAATTCATCCACAACGTAATCGGCAAAGCGGACCGCTACCTGCAAGAGGCTGCGGCTTCCGGTTGCCCGGTAATATGCGATGCCAGCCTGGATCAGATGGCCAAGGCAAAAATCCTCGTGGGAGTGGGGCAGGTCAGTGAAGCGAAGACGCGCCTTATCACCGACAAAATATGTATTCAGATAGCCGCTGGGCTCTTGCGCTGCGGCGATGTGTGTAATCAGGGATTCCACATCGCCGCGCAGTTGCTGCCGATCGGTTTCGGGGGTTTCGTCGGAGGCAATTGCCCATGAAGCCGCTTCTATCCATTTGTATAGATCTGCATCTGTAGAGACGCGCCCCTTGCGCTGTAGATCCGGGCGGCCGGCCAATCGACGGAAATTGTCGACTACGCCATGTTCTTCGAGCAGGGAAAGGAGCGTGGGGAGGCTTCGTTCTGTGGTGACCTTGCGGCGCTGGCTCCAAAACCCGTCGTTCAGGTGGACGGCCTGAATGGGCACGGTGCGCAAGCGGGCATTGAGGGAATGGTCGAGGTAAAGGATGCCTTCTTCCGTCCATTCAGCAGGCTGGTCTTGCGCACCTATTGCGAGCATGGCCACACCCAGCGCCAATATGCCAGCCCAAAATTGTTTCATAGAGCCTTCAGGTGCCGGTAAACGAGCGACACCGGCAGGCCGACAACATTTTGGCAAGATCCTTCTATGGAAGTAATGAATTTCGATGCACGGCCCTGAACGGCGTACGCTCCGGCCTTGTCGCGCGGCTCGCCGCTGCGAACGTACTCTTCGATTTCGACCTTGCTCAACTCCAAGAAATGAACTTTCGTGCTCGCGATATCAACGATCTCGCGCTCGGGCGAGCGGAGACAGATTCCTGTGTGGACCCAGTGCCAACGGCCGGATAAGACTCCCAACATGCGACAGGCATCCTGATCGTCAACGGGCTTCCCGAACACCTGACCCTCTACACAGACTATCGTGTCGGCGCCGAGAACAATGTCCTCTCTGCCGCATGTAACGGCGCGGGCCTTTTCAACAGCCATCCGGCGCGCGAAATCCATGGGTGATTCGCCCGGCGCAGCGCACTCCGCAATCGATACCGGCTTGACTACGTGGGGAATGCCCGCGGTGGAAAGAAGCTCGTGCCGGCGAGGGGAAGCAGACGCGAGGATGAGCACTACTCTTGAAGATAGCTTAGGGTAAAGGCCGGGGCGAAGCGACGCCGTTTGCGGACGAACACTACCATGGAGATGCCATCACGATGCAACATCCCGGAACCTGGATTATCGCCGCCCTCACAATCCTCGGTATCCTGGTTCGCCCGAAGGGCTGGCCGGAGTTCATTTGGGCTTGCAGCGGGGCTGCGCTCCTGCTCTTATTCAGACTGCTGACTGTGCCTCAGGCGATCTCCGC
>CAVPKW010000019.1:0-66096 GCA_963705805.1 uncultured Acidobacteriaceae bacterium | reverse complement strand
GCCCAGCTTCCCCACCTAGCGCATAGCCAATCGCGAGCAATGCGTCGCGATGTCGACCGGTCTGTCTGCCGTAGCGCGGGGTCAGCATCGGCAGCCGCTGCGTGAAAATCCGACAGCGACAATCTCTCACGCGGCAGTAGAAGCGGTGCGTACGCAGGCAGATTCGGACTACAGCGCCATGACAAGGAAGGTCGCGTAGAGTGCGGCAATAGCGGCTGTGAACGTGCCAAGAACAGGTTCCGCAAGCCGGGCATGCGGCATTCCCGACTGTGGAGACGATCATCACAATCACACCTTTTTCTTGATAAACGTCATCGAGAGTCAGGTGTGAAGCATCCGGAAGCAACCCTGGCAAAGGACTGGGGAGGCAGCCATTTGCCCTTACAGCTTAGAACATTTATGGCCAAATCTGTTCCGTACAGTTCAAAAACACTCGTTTGAGGCATCCACCAAAAGTGCGGAAGACCCACTTCAAAACCGGCCAACGGAGGTGACCCAGAACAACACTTAGTTATAGCCTGCCAGCGACCGAGTTGGCAACGGCGAAGCTCCTAAACTCGTATGGCGGCGCGTCTAAGTCGCCGTTGTAATGATTCTGGCCAGAAAGCGATAAATCCCGGGTGCGCGAGGGCAGCGCCCTCGCTACAAAGTGAAGCCCTTTTCCTTAGGGCGTTGGGGCGGCAGTCTTGGTGCGCCAGCTTCTGGGGCCGCACTTTAAGACGTGTCCGTGATGCAAAAGGCGATCGAGCATAGCGCTGACGGCGGCGACGTCGCCGAGCAACTTGCCCCAGTCTTCCACGGGACGATTCGAAGTAAGGAGCGTGCTGAAGCGTTCATAGCGTCGCATAACGATTTCGAGCAGATCCTCGGCGGCGGTGTGGGGCAGCTTGCGCATGCCGAAATCATCGATGATGAGCAGCGGAACTGTGGCCACCGTTTCCATGTACTCTTTGCGCGTGCCCTCGGCGTCGGCATCAGACAGCTCATCGAGCAGGACGTGGGTTTCGCGATACAGCACTCTACAGCCCTGCAGAATGGCAGCCTGGCCAATCGCTTGGGCCGAGTGACTTTTGCCTGTTCCGCCTGGACCTAAAAACAAAGAATCTTCGCGTTTGCCGATGAAGGCACCGGTCGCCAAGTCGAACACCAGACTGCGGTTCATCTTAGGGTTGAAGGCGAAGTCGAAGTTATCCAGACTCTTGTCGGGATCACGGAAGGCAGCCTGTTTGCGGCGACGCTGCAGCAGCCGGTCAGACCGGCGCGTGAGTTCGTCTGAAACCAGGCAAGCAATCAGGTCAATGGGCGCCATGGGTTCGGCTTGAGCCTGGCGCAAGCGGGTTTCGAGCACAGCGGCCATGCCGCCGAGCCGCAGTTGGCGCAGCGCACTTTCGAGTTCTATAAGGTGCATGAGTCGTTCTCCTGACGGGTTCGGTTTTCGATGAGATCGCGGTATTGGGTCAACTGCCGAATCAGCGGATCGATCTGGCGCAGACTTAGCGGCAGTTGGGGGTGGCGTTCGAGATAGCGCCGCACAAAGTGGTAGGTGCAGGCGCCGGTTTCCAGTCCGATGGCGCAAGCATCATCGGTAGAGGCGATGCCGTACTTCTTGGCCAGCGCGAGTACGCCCAGAATGCGGCGCACGGCAGTCTGACCTTCAGCTCTGTGCATGGCTTGGCACAAGGCGCCAATATGCGGTCCGGCTACTTCGGTGCGGCGCAGCAACTGTTCGGTAGAGAGTGATGTTCGCGAAGGCCGGTCTTCATCTTGGATACGATGCCGGCCACGCTGCTGGCGCAGATGCTCGCGCAAGAGTTGCCCGGTGCGCGGATCGATCAGCCGCACATGCGCGCTATTCCATTGCAGCTGAACGCGCCGGCCGATCCAGCCGGGCGGAGCACTATAGTACGCCGCTTCGACTTCCACACAGCCATCTAGATGGACCGTGCGTTCGCTGTACTGGTAGTAGCGAAAAGGCTCCAGCGGCAAGGGCAGCAGCAATCGACGTTCTTCGGCGAACATCGCCGCGACCTGCCGCTTGGTGGTGCCGTGAATGCGCGTGTCAGCCCAACGCTCCTCCCATTGGTCCAGGTAGGCTTGCGCTTCTTCCAGGCTTTCAAAACGCTGCCCTTTTAACGCCGTCTTCTTGGCATGAGCGACGCCAGACTCGACCTTACCTTTGGCGAAAAGCGCGCATTGCAGATCGTGCGAGTCACGACGCAAAAGTTTTCACAGTTACACACCCCTTCCATCCCTTGAAGGGCAAGAGCTTCGAAGTACTTGCCGTTCGCAACAACTGGGGCGGAGATCGCGTTTCCTATCTGAGCCCGGAAGGACGCCTGCGTACGCTACCGCTGGAGTGGACTGATGTTCACCAGCCCGATCTGCTGACTACAATCGGCGCCGGTCGCGCCTTGTTCCGTGCGGATCGGCTGCGCCAACTGCGCAGACTGATCGACGAACAAATGGCACTGAAGGAGCGCACGGGATGTTAGGCAAATTATGTCCAGCGTGTCTTGATAAAAATGTGCACCTTCTTTCCTGGAGTAGCGGATATCGACATCATTACTCCCATGTTTTCGGAATAAAATCAGAGACAAGAGCAAGAGTATGTCATTTAGCATGTCATTTAGCGATTGCCTTCTCTGGTGTATGGACACAGAATTATAAATACACAGATGGCAAAGCGTACGAATCAGCGTGCACGCCGTCAACAGGCCCTGACCGCTCAGGGCGCCAACCGTCCCCACCCCGAGGCTGTCATCGATCCCCTCTTTCTCGACAGCGCGTTCTTCGATCCAAACGATGTGGTCCAGGTCAAGTACGAGATGTTGCGAAGCGTTCAGAAGGAAGGTCGTCCGGTGGTGGAAGCCGCTCAGTCCTTTGGCCTCTCCCGGCCCGTCTTCTATGTCACACAGGAGGTGTTCCAGCGCGAAGGCCTTCCGGGACTGCTGCCGCGCAAGCGCGGGCCGAAGCGCCGCACAAGCTCAACGACGAAGCACTGGCCATCCTGCTCGAGGCTGTACGAGAGGCCGGGCGGATGCTCAAGGGCGAGGAGTTGGCCGCGCTTCTGGCACAGCGCTGTGGCATCGAGGCGCATCCCCGCAGCATCCTGAGGCGGCTGCGTCCCCATTTGCGTCCGGCGGAAAAAAAACGCCGATGATCGAAGCCGCCGGGCTCGACGCTGTGCACTACACCGGGCAGTACGAGATGCTTCGTTCTCAGGTTATCGGCATAGCGGGAGATGTAGCGCGCGAAAGTACTGTCGGCCAGCTGCGCGGTATCGGCCTTGCTCTGTTCCTGAACGAGGGCATGCCGGGCTGGCTCAAGACTGTGGAACGGGTCCTTCGTGGCTCGCCAGGAGCACCCGCTGCGGGTTTGCCGGACCCTTGCGCGCAAGAGGATCTGCGCCGGTACAGTGCTGCGCCGGTGTGGCTGCCGAATGTGCAGCGTCACCAGGTCACGACGCTTTTGGCGAGTCTGGTTCTCTCCACTCGCTTGCTCGGGCGCTGATCGAAGGAGTGTAAAGACCATGAACAACGAGGCCCATCAGAAGATCACGACCTCTCATCTGTCGCGCATGGCTTACCTGTACGTGCGCCAGTCAACGCTGCGCCAGGTCTTCGAGAACACCGAGAGCACTCACCGTCAGTATGCGTTGCGAGAGCGGGCTGCCGCCTTGGGCTGGCCGCTGGATCGTATCGTTGTGATCGACAGCGACCTCGGGCAGTCCGGCGCGAGCGCGGCTGATCGAGAGGGATTCCAGCGCCTAGTGACCGAAGTCAGTCTGGGCCGTGCCGGAATCGTACTTGGCCTTGAAGTGTCGCGGCTGGCGCGCAACTCTACCGATTGGCATCGCCTACTGGAGTTGTGCGCGCTCGCCGACACGCTCATCCTCGATGAGGATGGACTTTACGATCCCGCGCATTTTAACGATCGCCTGCTGTTGGGCTTGAAGGGCACCATGAGTGAAGCGGAGCTGCACGTTCTGAAGGCACGCCTGCGGGGTGGTATCCTGAGCCGCGCCCGGCGCGGGAAACTCAAGCAGATGGTGCCGATCGGGTATGTGCACGACGCGCTGGACCGCGTCGTTCTCGATCCGGACACTCAGGTACAAGCCTCGGTACGTCTGTTCTTCGAAACTTTTCAGCGGACCGGATCGTGCCTGGCTGTGGTCAAGGAGTTCAATGAAAAAGAACTTCTGTTCCCACGCCGATTGCGTAGTGGCGTCCACAAAGGGCGAGTTGGTCTGGGCCGAGTTGCTGCACTGTCGTGCACGGCAGATCATCCATAACCCCCCGCTACGCCGGCGCCTTCGTCTTCGGTCGGACCAAACAGCGTCATCTGCCCAATGGCAAGGTGTGCTCGCGTCTGGTACCAAGCCATGAGTGGATCCTGCTGCGCGACATGCATCCGGCTTACATTACATGGGAACAGTATCAGTCGAACCTTCAGCGCGTGAAGGGTAATGCGCTCGCCTGGACTGCCGAGCGTTGCCAAGGACCGGCACGCGAAGGCAGCGCTCTGCTTCAAGGGCTGGTAATCTGTGGGAGCTGCGGCGAACGGATGTCGGTGCGCTACCATTCATATCGCAATCAAAATGTACCCACCTACTGGTGTGGGCGGCGTTTGCTGCAGCGCGGCGATAGTGGTCTGTGTCAAACTGTGCACGGCGGCGCTCTCGATTCCGCAATCGGCGATGTCGTCATCGAGGCGATGACCCCTCTGGCAAATGAAGTTGCGCTGAGTGTGCAGCAGGAACTGGCCAACCGCCACGAGGAAGCCGATCGATTGCGGCGCCAGCACGTGGAGCGTGCCCGCTATGAAGCGGATCTCGCGCAACGCCGTTTTCTCAAAGTTGATCCCGACAATCGCCTTGTGGCCGATGCACTGGAGGCGGACTGGAATGACAAGTTGCGTACTCTCGCCGCGGCTCAGGAGACTTACGAAAGAGCAAAAGCCTCCGATGTGGGCATTGTGACTGAGGCCGAGCGTACAGAACTCATGGCTCTTGCTACCGACTTCCCTCGTCTCTGGCGCGATCCGCGCACCCAGATGAAGGAGAAGAAACGGATGCTGCGGCTGTTGATCGAAGACGTCACACTCGCAAAGGGTGATGCGCTCCATGCTGATATCCGCTTTGCCGGTGGCGCCACACGCTCGCTGGATGTGCCGCTACCGAAGTCGTGTGTGGAACTGCGCACAACGGATGACGAGGTCGTTAAAGAGATCGATCGACTGATTGACACCTATACTGATGGCGAAATCGCGGACGTACTCAACGAACGCGGTGTGCGCACTGTGGTGACAACTCCCTGGACCGCAGCCCGGATCGGCCGGCTGCGCACGATCTATCACCTCACTGACCGGCGCACGCGTTTGCTCGCCCAGGGACTTCTGCCACCGGAAAATGTGGCCACGCGCTACGGCGTGTCGCTATCGACCGTACACCTCTGGCGCCGCCGCGGTTTGCTTCGCGCACATCCCATAGATGATCGGGGCAACTACTTATACGAAATCCCGCCCGAAGACCTGCCTGCGAAGTACGCTCATAAGCGCGAATATCAAATCGAACCGGTAAGTTCATCGCGACATTCTTTACGAGGTGCAGTATGAGTTCAAGCCTTTCCGATCTGGATCTCTTACCCGGCAAGGCAGTGCTACCGAGCCATAGTGCAGCAGCACGTCCCGGTACAGCGGATTAATAGCCGGATCGTATACATCAGGCGCGAGCACGCCTTCGCGTAGGTTGTCAAGAACCACGATGCGCGTCGCTCCCCCGAGGCGGCAAAATGCCTTCTCGTGTAGTTCGGCCCAGATCTGTACGCTGGAACGGAACACCAGGAAGCGGACGCACTTCCTGCTATATCCGAGCGTCATCACGAACAGCCGGGTCCGGCGATACTTGCCGCTTTGCGGATCCCGGACCATGGGGCCGGAGCCGTAATCGACTTGCCCCTCCTCGCCAGGGGCGGTCTCAATCACCGCCCGGGCTTCCGGCGAGATGGCGATCTGCAGCTTGCGTACGAAGCGTTGGACACTTTGATAACTGGCGCTGAAACCCTGGTTATCGACCAGGTCCTGCCAGATCGCCATGGCATTGCGGCCATGCGAGCGTCCCAGCTCGATTGCCTCGCGGTAGGTAGCGGAAATGCTGGCCGAAGGACGGTCAATCATAGGCTCTGCGCTCAATTGGGAATTGTCTCAAGCGCAGATACCATTCTTCGATTCCTAAAACAGCATCCCGATCCGGAGGCTCATCGCAATGTAAGAGTGCTTGGAGTCGATGACTGGGCGTGGCGGCGCGGCCATCATTACGGAACGGTGTTGGTAGATCTCGAGCGCCATCGACCTATCGACCTTCTGCCCGACCGGGAATCAGAAACGCTCGCCAACTGGCTTCGGGCGCACCCAACAGTCGAGGTCATCAGCCGCGACCGCGCAGGCGCTTACGCCGAGGCTGCCCGCCATGGGGCACCGGGTGCGGTCCAAGTGGCGGATCGATTTCATCTCTTCTGTAACCTGGCCCAGGCCGTGCAACGACTGCTGGAGCGATTGGCCAGCCTTTTACGACGGGTTGAGATACCTGAACGCCTCGAGCCGCTTGCGTTGCCAAGCGAGGCGCCCCTCGGTCCCGATGGCGACACTGTGCCGATAACACACGAAGTTACACCGGAAACCCCAACCAGGTTCAACCAGCACGAACAAATAGACCAGCATGCTCGGGAGAAACGGAAACAACGGTTCGAGGCGGTAAGAGCGGCACACCAGCACGGTGTCACGAAACGAGCGATCGCACGCGAGTTTGGCATGAGCCCGCTCACGATTCGACGCTATCTCCAGGCGAAAGAATTTCCGGAACATGCACCACGTCAGCGGCGGTCGGAACTCGATTCCTTCCGGGGATATCTGGAGAAGCGGTGGGCAGAGGGATGCCGCAATGCATCCCAACTCTGTCGCGAGTTGCGTAGTCAAGGCTATAGCGGACAGCGAAGCCGAGTGAAGGAATACTTACAGCCCTGGCGCGTGAACTCGTCGTCGGCATCTTCAAGACCGCGCAGAAAACTCCCTAATGTACGGCTGGTCGCGTTTTGGCTAACAAAGTCACCGATGCAACGCAGCCCGGACGAGCAACGCTGGGTGGAGGCAGTCACTACGAGTAATCGGCAGATCGCCACTGCCGAGCACTTATCGCAACAATTCCGTCAGCTTTTTAAGGATCGGGATCCGGATGCCTTGGCGTCTTGGTTGGCAAAAAGCATCGAATCAGACATACCCGAATTGAAGCGCTTCGTCGCCGGGATCCAGCGCGACTATGAAGCGGTTGTCGCCGCGGTACGACAGCATTGGAGCAATGGACAGGTCGAAGGGCAGGTGCATCGCCTCAAGCTTCTAAAAAGGCAGATGTACGGCCGCAGTGGGTTTCCGTTGCTGCGTCGGCGGGTACTACCGTTCAGAACCCACAGCTCTCAGCGCTCTCCCTGAACGTCCACCAAAAGTGCGGAAGACCCTTTCAGGTGATAACCATTGGCCGCTTTTGGGTGATTACCGAGGGATTTTTATGTTCAAGGCAAACGGGTTCAAGAGAGCACTGGAACTGCCAACCGACGTGAAGCGGAGAAGAGTACGCGAAAGCGAACAAGCGATCCTGGCTCCGCGACGAGCAGATAATGAAGCATCTGAACGTGTTCTTCGGGAACACTCTACTTACCGAGTTAGGCCCTCTTCCCATCGAGCGTTACAAGCTTGAGCGGATGCAGGCTGCGGCACCGGCGACGGTTAACCGCGAGATTGCCCTGCCAAAACATTTGTTCAGCATGACAGAGAAGTGGGGCATGTACCGCTGACGTAATCCGGTAAAAGGGGTGAAGTTTCTTTCCCAGAATAACCTCCAGTTTCCGTTCCTTAACGGAAGAGGAAGAGGCTCGGCTGCTCCAATGCTGCTCGCCTTACCTTCTGACAAGGGGACCAATTAGGGGACCAAAAAACGCTCAACAGGGCTTCTTTTGAGAACCGTAGAACCCCTCTGGGAATTTAAAAGCAACGAGATACGCATTGTGCGTTTGCCTCCGGAGCAAAAGGTCAGAGGTTCGAATCCTCTCGGGCGTACCAAAATTTCGCTGACCCCATCGCGATTTTCCAGCAGCGTTTTCTCGAGTTCCGGTCCGGGCGGCTGCATATTCGAATACCATTCCATCGCCCGGTCCATGTCTCCCTGAGCTGGATGTACATAGCCGCACTAGCAAGCTGAGATCCGCTCGGACAACTCATCGATGTCATGAATTGTGGCAGACGTAATAAGGCCAGCGGGGAACAGCTCATTCGCAGTCTTGCAGGTGGCCGTCTCGGGAGGTTTCATTGTCTTCGGTTCAGGCGCGTGAGGCTTGCAAAGCGCTCGCCGAGCTTAACAAAGGCCGCCACCCCCTCCATCATTCGTTGCGGAAACTGAGCAGTGCAGTTTTCGCGAATGTGGTTCCATCCTTGCAGGGCCTGAAGACTCAATAAAAACCAGATATTCGAACCGGAGTTACGCTTATCCGGATAGCGGCTGATCCTCACTAGTTTCACCTTATGGCGCGCGGTCGGTTCGCAGTTCCTCTTTGGCGAAATTGAATTGTCTGTAAGGATACACGCAAATGGGCGACATGAATGTGAATCCATCCAAAAAAAATACACCGATCGTACGAAGCAGCCATCCAGCGCTTTGAATCTAGGATAACGACTCTGAGCAAACGCCCTTACGTGTTCGGACTGAAGCTGTCACCGCTTTATTTGAGCGCGGCCAGGCGCTCAGTACCCAGTCATGGACAAGGTCGCCGACAAGGTCATCCCGTGCCGAAAACCCTGGTGAGTTGATCTTTGCGATCCACTCATCGCAACCCTCCCCGCCCGGGAGCTGACTGGAACTACTAAGAGGAGAGACTCTATGGATTTTAGAGCGAGTATTCGAAAACTGATGCCGGGAGCGTTGGCTCTCCTGGGCTTCGTAACGTGCGGGGGCGCAATTGCGCACGCCCAAGCAGCGAAGAAACCAAACATTCTGGTCATTATGGGAGACGACATTGGCTGGTTCAACCTTGGCTCCTACAACAGCGGCATCATGCTGGACGCGACGCCTAACCTTGACAAACTGGCTTCCGAAGGCATGCGGTTCACTGACTACTACGCGGAGTCGAGTTGCACGGCTGGCCGCGCCAACTTCATCACCGGAGAGTTGCCCATCCGTACCGGACTGACGACCGTCGGCCAGGCTGGATCATTAATCGGTCTGCCAGCCCAGGCTCCGACGATAGCCACTGCGATGAAGGCATTAGGCTACGAAACGGGGCAGTTCGGCAAAACCCATTTAGGAGACCATAACTCGGCGTTGCCGTGCGTACACGGCTTCGATGAGTACTTCGGTTATCTGTATCACCTGAATGCGATGGAGGATCCGTTCTACTACACCTATCCTCCGGAATGGAAAGATACGATTGGCCCGCGCAATTTGACTCATTGCTGGGCAACCGATACCAATGACACGACGTCTCAGCCGCGCTGGGGTGAGATCGGCAAACAGAAGATTGTGGATGAGGGACCGCTGCCGCCGGAACCCAGGCCCGGCATCAAGTACGATATGGGAACCTTCGATGAGGTCATTACGCAATCCACTATTGGCTTTATGGACAAGGCCAAAAAGGATGGCAAACCATTCTTCGTGTGGATGAATCCGACGCGCGCACACGTCTTGACTCACCTGTCGCCCAAGTACGATGCCATGCGTAATCCCCAGACGGATTTCGGCCTCGAAGAAGCGGCTCTGAAGCAGATGGATGACAACATCGGTGTTGTCCTGGCCTGGCTCAAGGACAACGGTCTCGATGACAACACGATTGTTGTGTTCACCACCGACAATGGCGCCGAAGTTTACACTTGGCCCGACGGCGGCACCACGCCGTTCGCCGGCGCGAAGGGCGAGGTCACCGAGGGCGCCTTCCGCGTGCCCGCGTTGATTAAATGGCCGGGCCATGTGAAGCCGGGTTCCGTTTCGCACGGCATCATGTCGGGCCTTGATTGGTTTCCAACCTTGGTGGCCGCAGCCGGTAATCCGAACATTAACGATCAACTGCTGAAGGGCGTAGAACTGGACGGCCAGAAATACAAGGTTCATCTCGACGGCTACGATCAGACCGACTTGATCACTGGGCAAGGGCCTTCCAAGCGCCACGAAGTGTGGTACTTCGCCCAAACAAGGCTCGGTGCACTTCCGTATGACAACTACAAGTACCAGTTCATCGACCAGCCGCAGGGATGGATTGGGCCAACGGTTTATCCCAATATGCCCAAATTAACCAACCTTCGTCAGGACCCGTTCGAACGCATGAACTGGCCCTCAGGAGGCTTTACAAACGGGTCGATCGCCTACTACGACTCCTTCAAGCACGAGATGTGGCGCTTCGTAATACCGGGGCAGATCATCGCAAAGTACATACCTTCGTTCATCGAGTATCCGCCCATGCAGGCGGGTGGCAGTTTCAGTATCGGGGACCTGAAGGAGAAGGTGGAGGCTGCAACAAAGGCCGCTCAAGCGAGCTCGCAGTAGCATTACTCAATAGACGCTGCCAGCCTCAAGCTGGCAGCGCTTAGGCTCGAGAGCGGTGGGGGAAGGTTTGAAATGCATCCGGCCTTCAAACTTGCGTGGCGGATCGCACTCATAAAATTTTCGCTGCAGGTGCTTTGGGCCCAGGATCTTTCCCCGCGCGCCTACGTTATCACGCCGCTGGGTTCAAATGCGATTATCCTGACGTACTCGTTTTACGACGGCAGTGTTCTTTTCGACGGTGCGGCTCCTATTACCGGCGCAACAGGGACATACAGCGTACCGATCTTCAGCTACTATCGCGCCTTCAGCTTTTTCGGCCGCTCGGCCAACGTGAACGCGTCGTTGCCTTACGCGGTAGGAACTTTTCAAGGCAAGGCTCTTGGCCAGGAAACACAGCTTTATCGCTCCGGCCTGGTAGATTCTGTTTTTCGTCTGTCCGTGAATCTCAAAGGCGGGCCGGCCATGCCGCCGCGTGAGTTCGTGAAATGGAGGCAAAAGACTTTATTGGGCGTAAGCGTGAAGGTAGTGGCTCCGACCGGTCAATACGATTCGAGGAAGCTGGTTAACTGGGGCACTAACCGCTGGTCTTTCAAGCCGGAATTTGGCTACTCCGAACGTTGGAAGAGGTACGTGCTCGACGCGTACGCTGGCGTATGGTTCTACACGACCAATCCCCGGTACTATTCGCCCCCTATTCCGAAGCCGCAAACGGAAGAACCGGTTGGCTCCTTTGAGGGCCATCTGAGCTACGACGTCAAGTCACGGCTTTGGTTCTCGCTCGATGGCAATTTCTGGTTCGGCGGCATCGCCAGCCTGAATGGTTTTGCCAATCCCGACACACGCCAAACGAGCTCCCGTATCGGAGCGACGGCCTCATTTCCAGTAAGTAAACATCAGTCTTTGAAAGTCAGTTACAGCAATGGCGCGTACGACCGGTTTGGCGGGAACTACCAAAACGTCTCCGCCGCGTGGCAGTATTCCTGGCTGGACAAGCGCAAATAGCAGGCAATGCTTTAGGCTTTCGATCATCCCGGCAGGATCACTCTGCGGGTTGGCTATTGTTGAAAAACGAGAGGGGGCCCGCTGACACGCTTTCCCTTCAGATCTACCTCTACCTCAACTCGGTTGGCAATTTTGATGAAGGGAATGCCACTCGTCATTCCGTAGTCCTTGCGGTCAAAGGCCATTGTTCCCTTGATCTCGCCTGAGCCGGTCCCCTTGCCGGAAACCGTCAGCGTTAGGGACTCGGGCTTAGACACGCCACGTATCGTGAAGGTACCCTGCACGTCAAAGGTGTTTGGACCGGTTTGTACGACTTTCGTTGATCGGAACGTGATCAACGGATCGTGCTTTACGTCGAAGAAATCCTTGCTTCTCAGCTTGTCGTCCTTCATGCCGCTTCCGGTATTCACGCTGGCCGCCTGAATCTTGACATCCAAAACGCCTGTTGTGACATCAGGAGACGTAAACGTGAGCGCGGCGCTCCACTTGTCGAAAACACCGTCGATAGCCACCGAGGCTTTTACGGAGAATCTAATGCTGCTATCTTCCGTCGTAATCGTAAAAACAGGAACTTGGGCTCGACTTAATAACGGCAGGGCGGCAGAGGCTACGAGACAGAGAATGGCTGATCGCATCCTGCTCAGTCTGAGTCCTTTCTGCTTCGCTGTCAACCTCAAACTATAAGGGGAACAACGTTGTCGTTGTTCGCTCTCAGTCGATTTAGAAAGGCCCAAAAGGTGTGCAAAATCCGTGCCGCCAAAGAATGGAGTAGTATCTTCACAGCAGCGACATGAATGTGAATCCATCCTAAAAAAATACGCCCATCGTGCGAAGCACTCATCCAAGGCTGTGAATTGAGGAGAAACGACTATGCGCAAACGCCCTTACCTGTTCGGACTGACGCTGTCACTGCTTTATTTGGGCGCGGCCAGCGCTCAATACCCAATCATGGACAAAGTCGCCGACAAGGTCATCCAGAAGTACCAGAGCTCTACCTGCGAGCAACTGTATCAAGAGAAAGCTCAAAAGAAGCAGCCAAGTCCGCAGGAGCAGAAAGCCATACAGCTGCTGCACGACGATCCGCAGATGCGCGCGGCATTTATCAACAAAATCGCGGCGCCTATCGCTAACAAAATGTTCGAATGCGGCATGATTCCATGATTGCTACTGTAAGACACCTTGCTTCGTATGCATCAGCTGTGCTCCTATTTGCGGCTTGTACGAGTGCCCAGAGCACAGCGGACGCGGCAAAAAAGCCCGCAGACTCCGGGCCAGCGTTGGAGCCGAAGGCGCTTGAGATCCTGAAGGCCGCGAGCGATCGCCTGGCCGCCGCCCATTCGATGACTTTTACGGCGGACGTCAGCTATGAGAGCCCGACGCGTCAAGGTCCACCGCTGGTCTACGTAACACAATCCCAGGTAACGATGGTGCGCCCGAACAAGCTGCGGGTGATTACGCCTGGCGACGGACCGCCCTCCGAGTTCTATTACGACGGCAAGATCATGATGGCGTACGCTCCGGCTGAGAACCTGGTGGCGGTGGCTGATGCTCCTCCCACCATTGACGCCACGCTGGAAGCAGCTTTTAACATGGCGGACATCTACTTCCCGTTCACGGACGTAATCGTAACCAATCCGTACAAGGACCTCTCCGACGGACTGACACTCGCCTATTACGTTGGCCAATCTCACGTGGTGGCTGGAATTACAACCGACATCGTCGCCTATATCACCAACGGCGTGTTCATCCAGGCCTGGATAGGCGCCGACGACAAGTTGCCGCGCATTCTGCGGGCGATTTACCTGGCCGACAAGCTCCAACAGCGCCATATACTGGTGCTCTCCAACTGGAAACTCAACCCTGACGTGGCGCCGGATGTTTTCGGATCGCCGGCCGCCGCCCGCGCTAAGCGCATCAAGTTTGCTCACCCCAGCGTGCCGCCGCCGCCGGGCGGTAACCCTGCGGCGAATGGCGCGCCACCAAAGGGACAACAATAGTAGTAAGGAGGCAGTACACAACATGAAAAAGACTCTAATTTATCTGGTAAGCCTTGCGGTCACTATCCTCCCTTGCACGCCAGCCTGGGCCTGGGCACACGCGGGCGGGTATGGCGCCGGTGCGTCACACAACGACTTCGGTGGAAGCTCGGCGCACGTAGAAGGGTACGGGGGCACTCACACGAACGCCTATGGCGGCAACACCACGCACGTAGACGGGGAAGGCACCACCCACACCAGTGCGTACGGAACCAGCTCGACGCACTATCAAGGCGCTAACGGCGGCTATTCCACCCATACCAATGAATACGGCGACACCACCACGGGCAAGGCTGGCTACGGCGCGGTTACTACAGCCCCTGGCGGATCATCTTACTATCATTCGCCAACTGGCTCCTATCCGCCGGGTTCGTATGCTTACCATCCGCCGACGACCGTAAATTATTATGGATCTTCGTGCTACAACTGCGGCGGCTGGTCCGCCGGGGCAGCCGCTGTCACAGGCGCCGCCGTGGGCATGGCCACCGGCGCGGCCATCGCCTCCGCCAATACGGCCGCAGCCACGTCGAACGCTTATGCCGCTGGCGTCGCTGCCGGCGCGGCAAGCGTCACGTATGCGATGGGCCAGACCGTCGCGGTGGTACCGGCGGGCTGCGTTACCCCCAGCGTTCAAGGTCAGACGTATTACCTGTGCGGAAATACGTGGTTCAGCCCGGCCTACGGCGCGAACGGCGTCTACTACCGCGTGGTGCCCGCTCCATGACGCTGTCTACGGAAGCGCTTAATTTCAACAAAGCCTCAGTGCCACTTTAATACGAAAAGGTAAACCAAAAGAGTGAAGACATGAAGACAAGATTTGCTTTTTGCGCGATGCTCCTCTGCATGGCGTCCACGCTTGCCCTCGGGCAGCAAGTTTCAGTCAACTACAACCACAGCCAGGATTTTTCGCAGTTTCACACGTATGCCTGGGGTTCCAACAACGCCAACCAAATTCAAAACTCGATACTGGCGCAAGTAGCGCAACAGGATATCAATACTGCCCTGCAGGGCAAGGGTCTCCAGATGGTACAGGAATCTCAGAACCCTGACCTGATCGTCACTTCGAATGGCGGTCTGAAACAGCAAACCTCTTACAGTGCGTGGGGTATGCGCGGGATCGGCGGCGGAATGGGCGGCATCACTCCACAGCAGAACGTGGAAGGGACGCTGGTTGTGGACCTGTACGACGCGAAGGGCCAAGCTCTGCTTTGGCGCGGGATCGCGCAAAATACGTTGAGTAACAACGGCAATAAAAACCAGCAGATGGTAAACAAAGCCGTCACTAAGATGTTCCAGAAATATCCTTGGCCGCCAAAGAAGTAACTCCACTCCTTTGAAATAAACGGGCGTGAATTCGGTCGCTCTGCGCGACAAGCAAAAAAGTTAGCGACAGAGTGAGGAGAAATTGTATGCGTGTTGGAACAGGTATTCCAGGCGACGTTCCAAGAGCGCTCGCGCTGGCAGCTGCAGCGGCGTTGCTCTTCAACCTGCCGGCGGCCGCCCAGCAGATCACTGGCACGCCCGGTTCGCCCAGCGCCACGAGCTCCATTGACGGGAAACAGCTACCACCGCCGCCGCCGAAATTCGGTGGAGTGATCAAGGAGAGTGCCACGGATTCAACGCCCTGGTGGCCGTCGCGCATCGTACCGCCCAAGGGCGCGCCCAACGTGCTGCTGATCATGACCGACGATCAGGGCTACGGCGTGTCGGGTACCTTGGCGGTGTTATTCCGACACCGGCCTTGGACCGCATCGCCAAGGCGGGATTGCGCTACATTCAGTTCCACTCCACTGCTCTTTGCTCGCCGACACGGGCGGCGCTCATCACCGGACGCAACCACCACTCGGTCGGGTACGGCGTTATCGGCGAATTGTCCACTGGCTACCCGGGCTATGACTCCGTGATCGGTCCAGAGAACGCCACAATCGGCGAAATCCTGAAGGAGAACGGCTACGCTACATCGTGGTTCGGCAAGGACCATAACACGCCCGGTTTTCAATACAGCAGCACGGCCGGCCCCTTCGAGCAGTGGCCCACGGGCATGGGGTTTCAATACTTTTATGGTTTTCTAGGCGGCGAGACGGACCAGTGGACACCCTACCTTTTTCGCAATACGACCCAGGTGTATCCATGGATCGGCAAGCCCGGCTACAACTTCACCACCGACATGGCAGACGATGCCGTCCGGTACATGCGAGACCTGAACGCGGCCGCACCTGACAAGCCCTTCTTCGTCTATTACGTCCCCGGCGGGACCCACTCGCCACACCAGCCGAAGCCGGAATGGATTGACAAGTTCAAAGGCAAGTTCGACATGGGCTACGAGAAGTTACGGGATCAGATCTTCGCCAACCAGAAGCAGCTAGGCGTGATTCCGGCCGGTACCATGCTCACCCCCTGGCCGGCAGGCATTCCGCGGTGGGATTCGCTGACAGCGGTGCAGAAGAAACTCTATGCGCGGCAAGCGGAAGTGTTTGCCGGCTATGCAGCCTATACCGACGATGAGATCGGCCGGGTCATACAGGCGGTCCAGGACATGGGCAAACTCGACAACACGCTCATCATTTACATCAGTGGCGACAACGGTACCAGCGCCGAAGGCACGCTATCCGGCACCTATAACCAGATGACCGCCTACAACGGCATTCTGGACGTCCCCGAGCCCTTGCAGTTATTGCATTACGCAGCCTGGGGTTCCGACAAGACCTATCCGCATATGTCGGTGGGGTGGGCGTGGGCTTTTGATACACCGTTCAAGTGGACCAAGCAGGTGGCGTCGCATTTTGGCGGGACCCGGCAGGGCATGGCCATTTCGTGGCCCGGCCACATCAAGGACGTGGGCGGCATTCGTACCCAGTTCCATCACATGATTGACATCGTGCCGACGATCCTCGAGGTCGCCGGCATCCAGGCGCCTGAGACGGTCAACGGAATTAAGCAGAAGCCGATTGAAGGCGTGAGCATGGCGTACACCTTTGACCAGGTGAATGCGAACGCACCATCCAAGCGCGATACGCAGTATTTCGAGATGGCCGGCAACCGCGCGATCTACCACGACGGTTGGATTGCCGCCACCACGCCGCCTGCCCCGCCCTGGGTGATGGGAACAGCCAAGATGCCCGACGTGGTAAACGGCTACAAGTGGGAACTGTATAACATTGCCGACGACTATTCGGAATACAACGACCTGGCAGCCAGCAATCCCGCCAAGTTAACTGAGCTACAGGCGTTGTTCCTGACGGAGGCGGCGAAATACCAGGTCTTTCCGATGGATAATTCGGCCTTTACACGCTTGCTTACGCCGCGACCGAGCGCGGTGGCCGGCCGAACTGATTTCACGTACACGGGTGAGAATGTCGGCATTCCCGTCGGGAATGCTCCCAGTATCTTGGACAAGGACTACACCATCACCGCCGATGTGACGATTCCCTCAGGCGGCGCGGAGGGGATGATCGCGACCCTCGGCGGCCGCTTCGGCGGGTATGGCCTCTTTCTGAGCCACAGCGCTAACTTCTGGTTCAGAAGCCCGTTCTTCAAAGCGCTAGGTTGGGGGTTGCTGCTTGTGGGATTGCTTCTTATCCTGCTTGGCAAAGTGGGCCGGTGGTCAGGATGGAAGAAGGGTGCTGCCTATTCTCTCTTGGTGCTCGGTTTGCTCTGGGTGGTGGCGGTGTTCGCTACCGGCGTATTTGGACTCGGCAGAGGCAGACCGGTGTTTGTATATAACCTTTTAGATTTGGAGCGGTTCAGATGGGAAGGGTTGAGTGGGCTCAGCACAGGCAAGCACACGATCGTGTTTGACTTACGCCGGACCAGGTCCCGGCAAGGGCGGGACGGGAGTGCTCTCAGTGGATGGCAAGGAAGTAGCCCGCAAGACGATACCGCACACGATCCCGTTGCTTATGGCGATTGACGAGACCTTCGACGTCGGGATGGATACTCGTACGCCGGTAGACTTCACCTACGAACTCCCATTCCGCTTCACGGGTACTATCGACAGGCTGAACTACAGGCTCGGACCGGAGCAATTGACAGCGGAAGACAAGAAGGCTGCCGTGCCAGTTCTCGCGAGCGCAAAAGATTAGAAAGAGCAAAGGACGCGCGAGCAGCTACCGATTACTCAAGATCACGAACTTAGCGAAGGAGGACTACGCGATGAGCCAGAATCACTTTACCCTCAGCTTCCCTTTGAAATCGCCTGCGGACGCAAAGGCAGTGGGGGATGAACTTCCATCACTAATGCCAGCGCTGTTTCAGGCGGCTGAAACTATTGGCACAATTCATTACTCGCGCTTTACCGTGCTGAGCGAAAAGACTCTGCTCTTTCTTGCCGACTTCGACGGCGAATTCAATCCGCTGATGACCGAGCTCGCCAGGCTCGCCGGACCGATGTTCGACGCGATACTCCAGCATGTCGAGAGTCCGCCCCCCACTCCGGTAGCGGCCAACATAGGGACTTTCGTTGAATGGACGACGGAGCATCTGCTCGATCCCGTGAATATCTACACCGCCTACCCGGACGTAACCGCAAAGGAGATCAAGGCCCTGGCGGCCGCTGCGGACGTGAGCGGCGCCGGCGAGTTGAATCCGTTTCTGGTGGTCCTGCCCATCAAGTCGAAACTCGCCTTTATGGAAGTAAAGCTGCTGCTACGCGCAAGAGGGCGCGGCACACAGAAAGACCTCGACAAAGTCGGAACGCCGCACTTCGCGCAGTTCGTGCCCCTGGAGAACAACCAGATTGGTTTCTTTACCGTCTACGATGGCTCATTCGACAAGTACATTGCCGATTTCACCAAGAACATCGGAGAGGTCTTCGATCTCATATTCAAGTTTTGCATCAATCCGCCTCCTTCGCCATGCAGAAAGCACCTGCAGGAATTCATTGATTATGCGGCGGGAGCAAGCCGAGCGCCAATCGGGTTCTATCAGGCGTATCCCGGCCTCAGTGTGCAGGACATTCATGCGCTGATCGCGGATAGCAAGACCGGCAGCGATACGCCAAGCGAGCGGCACGCTGCTGTCACCAGCTAGACAGGAGTCACGCAGTGAGCCAGGGCAAAATCGCGCCAGACATCCAAGAGAAATCACAGGAGAAACCCGGCAGGGGGCTCTTCCGAGGTCTATTTGAGCAGCACGCGCATGAGACCAAGCCGGCTGCGCACTCTGGCCCGGGGGCGACTGCACTAAACCTTGAAGACATACAGGGCTTCATTCTCCGCGGGTACAGAATGCCGATGGTCCGGCATTTTCTGCTGACGGTGGGTGATCCGGCTCGAGCGCGCGAACTACTCGGACGCCTGGTCAGCGGCGACGAATCCGACGCGCCGCAGATCACCACGGCCGAAGAGTGGCAGGTAGGTTTCGAACCGGGACCTGGGGACAATCCTGCCGATCTGCCTCGCCGCAAGCCCGACTACTGCCTGAATTTGGGCATCACTTGGCCCGGACTGATTGCGTTGGAGGTCAAGGATCGCGTCCCAACGCTCTCTTACAAATCTTTCGGCGCCTTCACCGCCGGGGCTGCCGAACGAGCGAAATTGGTGGGCGATACCGGACCAAGCGCGCCGGAGAACTGGGTGGGCTCGTTTGGGACGGGAACCGACCACGTGCTAGTGACACTGCACGCCATCTGCCCAGAGGCCATGACGAGCTATAGTGAGCGGCTCTCCGCTCTGTTCGCGGAACGTGACGCCTTTCGGGAGATCTGGCGTCAGGACGGACTGGCGTTGATTGAAATGAAGGACGGCAAGCCCGTTTTCACTTCCAAGGTACATTTCGGCTACACCGACGGAATCAGCATGACCACCGTTCGCGGCGGTCCGGAACGATATCCGCCAGATCACCAGCAGCCATGCGAATCCTGGCTGTTCGTTCTGCAGGACGAGGCGGAGAATTACTTCGTGCCCGAGCCTCGGGAACTCGGTCTGAACGGCAGCTTCGCTGTCTTCAAAATGATCGAGACGGACGTTGTCGGATTCGAGAATTTTCTGCAGTCGAACAAAGACAAGATAGATCCCGAACTGCTTGCCGCCAAGATGTGCGGACGGTGGCGCAACGGCGTGCCGCTGGCTCTTTCGCCGGACACCGACAGTCCGCCGGGTGGCGTTTCGCCCGCTCAGTTGAACAACTTCGAATACGTGAACGCGGACGGCTCCGGCGATGCGAAGGGACTGCGCTGTCCGGTTGGCGCGCACATGCGCCGCATCAATCCGCGCGGCCAGCCAGTGACAGGCCAGGGCCAACCTGGCGGCAGCAATAATACGCACCGGCTGATCCGCCGCGGGATGCCATACGGGCCGGTCTATGATCCGGCACAACCGTACGACGGAATCGAACGCGGGCTTCTTGGCTACTTCATCAACTCCAACATCGAAAACCAATATGAGTTCGTGCTGAGCGAATGGGTCAATGACAGCGCATTTGCCGGGGCGGTCAGGCTCAACCCGAAATCGAAGGACCCGATGATTGGCACCCATAATCCGGCGGAGAGCATTTTCGTGATTCCGCAGCGCGATGGCACGCCTCCGATCAAGCTCACCGGACTCTCGACTTTCACTTCAACCAAAGCAGCCGCCTATTGCTTTCTGCCGAGCGTCACTGCCATCAAGTTCATTGCCAACTTGACATAAAGCGGCAGTAAGAGGCGATTCATGCTGTTTCTGACAAAATGGTTCGGAGTAACGGGCAGCGACGCTGAGCGGAACATTGACGCAGAGCACGCGTACGTTGACGAGATCGTCGAAAAAGTTCTCCTGATGCAGGCGAACGCCGCTGCGAAACAGCACTGTCCGCTTCGCCGTGGAACCCACGCGAAAGGCGTGGCCGTCCGCGCTCAATTCGAAGTATTTGACATGGCCATCGGGCGCGATGGTGAGCTGGAGGCGCGGCTGGCCCACGGCATTTTCAAGAAGCCGGGCCTCTATCCGGCTACGGTCCGGTTTGCCAACTCAGACTCGAATGCAAATTCCGACTTCAAGCCGGACGTCCGTTCGCTGTCCTTCTCTGTCGACCTTACTTGCGACGGGACGGCGGTCCCAGAGGGTGGTGTTGAACGGCAGGATTTCTCAATGCAAAGCGCCACGACGCTTCCGCTGAACGACGCGCGCGCATTCCTCGCAACCGTGAGGGTCCTCACCGCATCCAGCCCGCTGAAAGGCCTAGGGTCGCTTCCGCTCCGCGACAGGTTGAGAGTGCTGAGAGCCATTACCTTGGCGCAACTTCAGTCACGTCGGTCACTCAAACCGTATCAGCAACTTCGCTACTGGAGCACCGTCCCCTTCCGCCACGGGCCGGCGGACGTCGTGAAGCAGTGCGCTACGCCGTCCCCAGGCAATCTCTCGCATCCCCTGCGAGGAAAAAACTCAGACGCCCTGCAGGATGAGCTGCTCCGTCATCTTGAGGAGGATGGCACGATGAGCAGCTTCGACTTCGGGCTCCAGTTTCTCGATGCTGAAAAAATGACCTACTGGGGCAAGCGCCAGGACGCAAGCTTTTGGATTGAAAATGCGAGTGTCGAGTGGAAAGAAGCTGAAGCCCCTTTTCACACGGTTGCACGGCTGACTCTCACGCCAAAGTCAAGGCTTTCTCAGGACGCCAGTGAGGCGGCCTATATTGATGTAACCGGGCACTCGACGGCCGATAGTACGCCCGTCGGCAGCATCAATCGTGCGCGTTGGCGCGCCGAGGCTGCGAGCAGGCAGGCACGGATAAACGCCGGTTCCATTGCGAAGTTGCGCTAGTCCGGGTTTGGTGGCGTAAGAAGCTGTGCCGATCACCTCACGAACTCGTTGTAAGCGCGCGCGAACCTGATAATTGTACGGTGGAATTCGCGAGTACTGCGTTTCGAGTTTCGCCACAGTAACTCGGCTTTACTTATGCGCGGCTGTAAAGTAAGCCGGCGCCTTCTCGAGAGGCACCGGCGGTTTGGCAGTCGCTCTCGAGGCGAGCCAGTGATCGCGCAATGCCAGGAACGGCCGCTCAATTAGAAGGAACGTCACGAAGGCGAAGAGCGCACATCCGGCAAAGGCAACGAGAAAGCCGGCCAGCAAGCCAAGGGTGCCTGCGCCCTTAAGCGGGCGAAGCCATGGTCCGATGCGCGGTAAAAGACCGAATTGGTTCAGGTATATGCCATAAGACAAGCGGCTGATGATGTAAAAGCCTTGCCAGTTCAACAGTCCTTTCGGTTGCCGGACAGTTAGCGCCCATAGCGTCATCGCGCCGTAGATCAGCGCAAGAGATGTGTAGTTAAAGATATTGCGGTTCCAAAGGTAAACAGCTACCGCGGCAATCGCCCCTACCTGCGGAATCAGCTTACGCGCAATCGCGGTATTCAGGAACTGAGGATGAATAACGGCGGTCCATGCCAATAGGATTCCGATGGCCAAGCCGTCTGAGTGTGTATAAATGGGGAAGTACATGCGCTGACGCGCGGCTGCAGCGCCGTACGCGGAAATCATTAAGGCGCGTATCGCTGGAAGGCAGAGAAGAACCGTGACGGGGAAGACCCACATGCGCCGGAGCGGTAGAATCCGCGATAGCAGCAGCAGAGAGAGGGGAGTGAGAACGTAAAACTGTTCCTCGGTCGAGAGGGACCATCCACCACCGATCTGATTGTGGAAGTAGTTCGAAAGGAACGTCAGATCGGCCCAGAAGCCGCTTAGCTCGCGGTGGAATACGAGACTCTCAAACAGGATGAAGGCGACTAAAGCGTAATACAGAGGCCAGATTCTGAGACCGCGTCTCAGCAGGAACACTGGGACCTTGATCCGGCCGGTCCGCTTCAGCTCTTTCCAGAGCTGAATTCCGATGAGCAGGCCACTTAAAACAAAAAAGAGATCGACTCCGGTCCATCCGAAGTAGACAGCGGGAAAGCGGTTCACCCAACCGTCCGCTCCGAAGCTTTCTGCGAAATGCCCGCTAAAGACGAGCAGAATTGCCAGGCTGCGCAGAACGTCCAGAGGTGCAACATTCGCGGCAGGACGATGGGCTAAATCACTGCAAGCCGCAGCCAGCAAATTGTACGGCCCACTTAGCAACCAGGAAAAGCTAAAGGAACGCCTGTTTGTCATTAGACCCGTAAATGTCACAGTCCTGGGTGTGACTGTGCGGTTCACGAAGTCAGGACTGGAAGCTAGACACCAGCCGGAAGGGCGTCGTTACGTGGAAATATCTGTTGGTTAAACTTTGCGTGACCGCCAGTATCTTTGTTTAGTGGCCGTTTCACCTTAAGAGCAATCACACCAGCGGATGTGCAGCCTAGTATGTTCGCTTGGCCCAGAGGACCTACTCCGAAATCATCCCGATCGTCCCCAACCACGTCTCCAGCAACTGAGGCCATGCCGTCACCGGAAGCTTCGTGCGCCGCAGCCCAAACGCATGACCGCCGTGCGCATACAGATGCATCTCCACGGGAACCCCGGCTTTCTTCAGCGCAGCATAGTAAGACAGCGAGTCCTCTACACGGTCCACATGGTCATCCTCATTCTGCAGCAAAAACGTAGGCGGTGTCCGGCTGGTGACATGAATATCCGGATTCAACGCAAAACTGTTATCGGCAATCGACAGATGCCCGGGATAAATAGCTGCCGCAAAGTCCGGGCGGCAGCTTTCTTTGTCGGCGGCATCGACAACCGGATACAAACGCTTCTCAAAGTGCGTGCTCATCGCTGCCGCCATATGCCCGCCTGCCGAAAACCCAAGCACTCCAATCTTGTGCGGATCGATGTGCCACTCCGCGGCGTGAAAGCGCACCAGCCCCACCGTCCGCTGCGCATCTTCCAAGGCCATTGATGATTTCGTATCGGTGTAACAGCCACATCGCTGGTTCCAAAACGGCCCCGAATTCGGCACACGGTACTTCAACAGCACACAAGTGATCCCTTTGGGCGCCAGCCAGTCACAGACCTCGGTGCCTTCAAGATCGATGGCCAGAATCTGATAGCCGCCGCCAGGAAACACGACGACCGCAGCGCCCGTATTCTTTCCCTTTGGCGAATAGACCGTCATCGTAGGGCGCGAAACGTTGCCCACATAAACCCACGGCCTGCCGGCAACCAGCGAGCCCCCCGGCACGGTCGTTTCGAGATGCGTTCCGGCCACAGGCCGCGCATTAGGCGCCGCCCCCGGCCATATAGGCACTTGGGTATGTCCCGGCGATGGCTGCCATGCAGGCTTCTGCGCGCTCAGACCGCCAAACGCAAACACAACACAGAGAGCGAAGATCAAAGGCTTCGTCACAATCCAAAATATAGTCGGAAATTAGCGATCGCCGTGCCGCACGAACTTGTGGCCGTCTATTTCCGGAGTATGAATCTCGGTTTGAGTTTTGCCGCCAATGTCGAAGGGCAAAACGTCACTGACCTGCCAATCTTCGAGCCCTACCGAGTGTTGTTCCCAGGCAGTGTGTTTCGCCTCGTCTACGCTGTCAAATGAGCCTATCGTGACAGTTCCGCCGACGTTGTATGCCTGATTCAGGATGTCGCGCGGAACCCAACTCAGGGTTATAGGCAAGCTATGGATAATTAACAGACCAGTCTCGGTGGTTGCGGTCAGATATTGCCCACGTTCGGCGTCAAAGGTCATCTATTGAGCGCTCCAGGGCAACTCGATCCCAACCTCCCAGTTCGGCCGCAGCTTCGTACGAGCTTTGGAGGAAGTCGAGCACCGCGTCATCCGGCGAATTCGCCTGACGTACATCTTCGTACTTCAGTATGAATTCTTTCAGCTCATCGCTATAGAATGCGCGGGCCGGGCGAATTTGCTGCCTCATGAGTCCCGCAGGTTCCGGCGCGGCATAGCAATAGAAAGCCGCTACTCCGAAGCCGCCATTACCCGGCCAGAAGCCGGCACTAATCACCTCATGCGAATAGGCCTCGCGCGTAATTGCATCCGCCCCAGGGCGGGGAGGGGCGGGGCGCCCGGAAAATCGAGTGACAGCCAAATCGAAGCTGCCCCAAAAGAAATGCACCGGACTGGACTTGCCGAGAAAACGAGCGCGAAAACGCTTGAAGAGCGTATCGGAGCGCCGCAGTATGCGCCAGAAGCGATTGGCAGACTCCGCGTCATAGGAGGCGTGCTGGCGGTCTTCTGTAAAAGGAACCGGATCGGCGACCTCAACCGGCTTGTCATTGATTTTCACGTCAATGCCCAGCGATCGAAGGAGGTCCAGGTATGCCGCGTAGAATGCCGCCACGGATTGCGGGCGAAGGGCAAGGGACTTAGTCTCCCCAGAAGTCACGCGAATGTGCAGATGATGGTCAACGAAGTCGAATTCGATGTCGAAGAGATCGTCATGATAAGGGATCGACCAGGTGGACAGGCCGCGCGGAGTAACGTATAAAGGCGTGTTCCACCAATGATTTTCTCGGGGCGTAAGCGCCAGGCGAGTCTTGCCCACGATCTGCATCCACATGTGAAGGGTCGTGGCTGTGTCTTTCCACTCTTCCCAAGGAAGAGCCGGCCAAAGCTCGCTAGACGGATTCGCTTTCATGTGTTTTGTAGCCTGTTGCATGGCTCTATTCTGGCTCATTTGAAATCGGCGCCGAGAGGAGGCAGTCCCGCTTTTTGCAACTCTTCGTTCGCGCGCTTTATATCCTGATCCTGCAAGGTCTTCCAATTGCCTACGGCTTCCTCAGTTCTCTTCCGCAAGGCCGCCGCTGCCTCCGCCATTTCCGCAGTGGGAGCGTTGTCTGAGCCTTGAACCGCCTCGAAGATTCGGGCCAGCTCTTCGTTCAGCAGCGCCAGGCCGATTGGGCGGTCACCGTCGCCGGCAATCTCTTTTAGGCGTGAGTCAAGCGTTTTGAGGGAAGCCTTTATATTTTCCGGAACCTGGCCGCTCTCGAGCTGCTTCATTTCCCGCCTGACTGCGCTCGCCTGCTGGAGCGCCTCGAAATCCCGCTGCATGTCTTCGCGGAGCTGCAACGAAAGTGCGAGCTGCTTTTTCAATCCCTCTGGTGGCGTTTTCACTCGCGGATCCATCATGACTTCGAGCGGCCGTGAATAGCTTTCGCCGTCTATAGCGAGCTTGACGGTATACTGTCCAGGCAGCACCAGCGCGCCCCGCGGCTCTGGCGGCGTATCGCGATAAATCGCCGAAATAGGATAGTCGTGTTTCAGCGACTTCGCTGGCGGGTAGCGCAGATCCCAGACAAAGCGGTGCATCCCGGCGGTTGCAGGAAGAATCCGCGGCACGCGCACCCAATAGACCGGAACGTTCAGTTCCTTCTTCAGCTCCTCTATACTCACTTCCGGCTTGTCGCCGCTTGAATAGCGCCGCACCAAAGCGCCGGCGGCGTCGAAAATCTCCAGCGTCACTGCGGTGCTATCTGAGCTCAGCTTGTAGTCGATGATGGCGCCGTCCGGCGGATTCTGGCCTACCGGCACTTCCGGCGGCAACGGCGTATCCGTACTTCGGTTCCAGCGCCACCGAATCGCCGTTTCGGGCGCGAAGAAGTAAGCGCCGGGCGCGGCGGCCGCCTGATCCATCTGGCGCAAGGGCGTTACATCATCCAAAATCCAGAATGACCTGCCGTGCGTTCCGGCGACGAGGTCGTCGCCGTGAATCGCCACGTCCCTGACAGACGTGACCGGCAGGTTCAACTGCAACGGCTGCCAGCGATCGCCATTGTCAAAAGAAACGAAAACGCCGAGCTCTGTTGCGGCGTAAAGCAGCCCTTTGCGGATGGGATCTTCACGGACGGCATTCACTACCGCTTTATCCGGCAAGCCGGTGACAATCTGCTGCCAGCTTCGCCCCCCATCGCGCGTGCGGTAGATGTGCGGAGCCAGATCATCCAACCGGAATCGATTGATGGCAGCATATGCCGTGGCCTTATCGAAATGCGAAGCCTCTATCACCGAAACCTTGCTCCAGGGCGTCAGATCAGACGGCGTCACGTCCTGCCAGGTCTTTCCGCCATCATGCGTCACATGGATGAGGCCGTCATCCGTGCCGGCCCAGATGAGGTTGACATCCTCAAATGAGGGCGCGATGGAATACACCACGCCGCGATGATTGCCATGCTCCGGATCCTGCGACTCAAATGCCTGAATCACGGGAGGCATAGTCCATGTTTTGCGTGACAGGTCCGGGCTGATCACTTCCCAATTGTCTCCGCCGTCCGCCGTTTTGAAGATGACGTTGGACCCCAGGTACAAAGCGTGCGGATCCACCGGCGAGAAAAGGAGCGGCATGGTGCGGACAAACCGGTATTTTCCACGCAAAAGCTGAGGACTTACGTCTTGCACGTCTTTCGTCACCCAGTTGAAGCGCGTCGCTTTGCCGCCATAGATGATGTTGGGGTTCAAGGGGTCGGCGCCACGTAGCCGTACTCTTCCACTCCCACTGGATGAAAGTTGCGAAAACTGATAGAGCCGTCATCGCTTCTGCTCTCGACCGCTGCCGATCCGCTCTCCTGTTGACCGCCATATACCCAGTAGGGAAAGCGGTTGTCCGTAATGACGTGATAAAACTGCGCGGTCGGCTGGTTGTACCAGGAGCTCCACGTCTCGCCGCCATTGACGGTCAACGTTGCACCCTGATCTACACCGAGCAAAATGATGTCCGGATTTCGCGGGTGAATCCAGATGGCGTGGTAATCGTCGCCGCCCGGCGCGCCTTTGATCGCGAGAAACGTCTTGCCACCGTCAAGCGAGCGATAGGTGGAAGTATTCGCCACATAGATCTTGTTCTCGTCGCGCGGATCTACCTGGACGCAGGCGAAATCAGATCCTCTTCCCCAGATACGCTCCTCATTGTTTACCTTTTGCCAGTTCTCGCCCGCGTCATCGGAGCGATACAAGCCGCCGTATTGCGGCTTCGCATCCACGAGGGCGTACATGCGTTTGGGGTCGCCGGGCGCAATGCCGAATCCGATGCGCCCCAGACCTTGCGTCCAGGGCGGCAGCCCACCCGTTAGCGGTTGCCAGGTGTTGCCGCCGTCCGCCGAACGGAACAATCCGCTGCCGGGACCATTGAAGGAATTGCCGATTTCCCAGGGCGCCTGCCGAGCCGACCAGAGAGCGGCGTAGATAGTGCGGGAATTGGCGGGGTCGAAGGCAACCTGGATCGCGCCGGTGTTCTCATCCTTATATAAAACCCGGTCGAACGAGTTTCCTCCATCCGTGGAGCGATAGACGCCGCGTTCACTGTTCGGTCCATACGGATGCCCTAGAACCGCGACGAAGAGCCGGCTCGGATCATTCGGATCCACGCAGATGGAGGCAATCTGCTGCCCGTTCCGCAGCTCGAGATGCTGCCATGTCTTGCCGGCGTCGGTTGACTTGTACATCCCGTCGCCGACGGAAAGATCAGGCCGCTGCAGTCCTTCTCCACTGCCGACGTAAAGAACGTTGGGATCGGACGGAGCTACCGCGAGCGCGCCGATGGAGCCCGTGTCCTGGCCATCGAAGATAGGAACCCACGTATTTCCGTAATCCGTGCTCTTCCAAACGCCTCCGTTGTTGGGAGCCATGTAGAAGACGTTTTGCTGCTGGATGACGCCGCTGACCGCTACCGTTCGGCCGCCGCGAAAAGGGCCGATCAGCCGCCAATGCATATCGGCATAGGCGGCCGGGTCAACCGGCGCCGCCGCGACCTCGGTCAAAGCGGCCAAAGCCAAGCTTGCAAACACTACCGCCCGGGCAATCGCGTTTCGCATGGCCGGCGCTCTATTTCACGCTGTCCATCAGGCTAAAGAAGCCCTCCGCCAGAGTCGGATGAATGTAGATTGCACCTTTCAGAAGAGTGTACGGCTTCTCCGCGAGCATTAGCGTGCTCAGAATCTGGACGAGTTCGCCGCCCTCGGTGGACAGAATCGCGGCTCCAAGAATGTGGTCGGTCTCCTCATCTACGATAAGCTTCATGAAGCCGTTGGTCTCTGAACGCTCAATCGCGCGCGCCACATAAGTCATCGGTATCTTGCCGATTTTGATCTTTCGCCCGCTCGCCCGCGCTTGCTTCTCTGTCATACCGACTCGTCCCAGCGTCGGATCGGTGTAGACGGCATACGGCACGAGACGCGTCTTCGTGCTGAGGTTCTTGCCCTCGTAAAGATTGCCGTAAATAATCTGGTAATCGTTGTAAGAAATATGGGTAAAGGCCGGGCCGCCAGTCACGTCGCCAATCGCCCAAATATCGGGCGCAGTGGTCTCCAGACGATCGTTCACGACAACGAAGCCCTTCTCGTTCGTTCCTACTCCCGCCTTGCTTAAATCCAAGTCCTGCGTCTGCGGTGTGCGCCCTACCGCGACCAGTAAATGCGATCCATGAATGGTCTGCTCGCCAGCGGCGCTTTCCACAGTCAGAACGATGCTGCCTGACTGGCCCTCCGCCTTTACCACTCGCGTGTTGAGCAGAAAGCGGATGCCCTCCTCCTCCAGGCACCTTTGCAACTCTGCCGTTACATCTTCGTCTTCTTGGGTCAGAATGCGCTCGGCGCTCTGAATGACCGTCACTTCGCTACCGAAGCGCCGGAACATCTGCCCGAATTCGAGTCCCACGTATCCGCCGCCCATGACAAGCAGGTGTTTCGGAAGTCCCTGCAGCTCCATCAATGTTACGTTCGTGAGATAGGGCACGCCTTCCAAGCCCGTCACCCGCGGGACAGCAGGCACGCAACCGGTATCGATGAAGATACGTTTGCCCTCCAGAGTCTGGTCTCCTACCGCCAACTGCTTCGGTCCCACAAACCGCGCCCTTCCGCGATACCAGTCGGGGTGGCCGGTTTGATTCACCTTCTTTTCCCATCCCGAGCGGAATTGCGTTACTACTTCGTTCTTGCGCTTCAGGACCGTGGGTAGATCCACGCTTACGCTGCCGGCGTTCACGCCCCATCGCGCCGCGTTGCGCGCGTAGTAAGCAACTTGCGCGCTCGCTACCATTGTTTTCGTCGGCGTGCATCCGGTGTTGATGCATGTTCCGCCGAGCTTGTCCGATTCCACCAGCGCGGCTCTTTCCCCGCCCGCCGCAAGCTGCTGCGCAAGCGGGTTTCCGCCTTGTCCCGACCCGATCACGATTGCGTCGTACTGCATGGATTCATTGGGCATGGATCTTCTTTATTCTCCTCGGCTCCTCAAGGCTAGTACGCCCCTCGTCTAATGAATACCAACTCTGAGCTGTTCGGCAGGGACAGGCTTACGTCCAATCCGGAGGCCAGGAGTTCCCGGCCTTCGATCTCTCGATCAGGGGAAGTGTGATCATTAAAGCGCAGCCGATACTTTGTGCCCGGGTCGAGGCCCTGCACTTTGAAGTTATGGTTGGGTTCGCCTCCATTTGAACCGCGAAACGCATAGACGACTCCCTGGTTGCGGCGCGGATCAAAGAACTCGATGCCATCCCAGTGGACGCCGTCCGGCCGTTCCGCGATGTGGTAAATGTCGGCATCCCGGATAAACGTTCGCAACTCGTTTTTGTAGAGCTGGATCTCTTCTTTTGCTGCCCGCGCTGTTGCGCAGTCCAGGCGTTCGTATCAAGCATTATGGTCAACCATCCGAGCATGCCGCTGCGCAGCATGTAGCGGAAATTTTCGATCCTGGGCGTGGGCCACTTTTCCACATACGATTCGAGCATGGCGCTCGGCAGAACGTGGCTTGCGTCATAAAAAGCGCGGCGGTTAGAAAGCGGATCGTAACCATCCGTCACGGAGAAATAATCGCCGTGGGAAGCGGAGCCAAAATCCACCATACGGCCGCCGTCGTTGCAGATTTCAAGCAACGTGCCGGGATGCTGCTTGCGCAGCTTGTCGTAGATGTCGTAATACGCGCGCACAGCGTGATAGCTGACATCAGTCGAGTTCGAGCTTTCAACGAAGTAAGAGCCCTGATCCTTCACGATGGACATCCGCGAGGGGTCCGGCGGGGCATGCGGATGGTCACTTCTGACGCAGCCTTGCGCGACAACATATCCATCGTGCTCCAACATGTCGAGGTGGTAGTCTTCAACGATCCGGAAGACCTCGCGCTGCGCGTAGGCGTGTGCCGCCGGGTCGCCGATGTCGATGGTCTGTCCCTTAAAGGCTTCCGGCTTCCAATCCGCAGGCAGATCAGAAACAGTCCAATCACGCACAACCGGGTCGCGCAAGTTGAGCGCTCCGGCTTCGGTATCCAGCCCCGCCTGGGCCCAATCGACCCAGATGCCGAACTTCAAACCGTGCCTGTGGGCGTCGTCGGCTATGGCGGCCAGCCCGTGCGGGAATTTCTTCGGATCGGGGTACCAATCGCCGACTCCACGAAACCATCCGGCATCGATGTGGAACATTTCGAGGCCAAGGTCCGCGGAATCACGAATCATGCGCTGCGCAAGTCTTTCATCCACTTGCATGCCGCTGCCCCAGCTATTGTTCACGAGCAGAGGATAATTCGGGTTTTGCCAGGTTCGGGGATTAGTGAGCGCTTCCCGCACCCACGGCCTGAGCGCGTTCCCCAAAGCATCCGTACCGCCCCTGAAGACGCCGATAAACACTGTGGGAGTGTCGAACGTTTCGTGAGGCTTCAGGCGACTACGGAAAGGTCCGGGATGCGGGTCCAATCCAACCGCGCCGCGCATGGATTTCGAATCACGATCGATGGTTAATCGCGTTCGACCGCTAAATTCAATGCCCACGTACCATCCAGTCCGCTTGACATCGGCGGTCTCAACCGCAAAGAAGGGAATAATCTCACGCGGCTCGCCAATAGCGGAGTGCGCGTAGGTGCTAGAGGTACCGATCCAGTGATAGCCAATGGGTAAAGACTCGTGATGAGTTCCAAACGCCGACGGCTCGCCCGCTCCCTTCTCAACATAGAAGTGCTCCAAGGTAACGCCGGGATCGACTGGCAATTCGAATTGGAAACTGTCCTGCATAGGAATCCAGATCTCCGTTGCCCCAAGATTTTCGATGTGGATAACGTGTTCGATCGCCCCGTTTTTGACTGGGGCGCTCCACTCCCAGATGAGCCGAAGTTTGGACGAGGCGCAGTCATAAACGAACGCCACGTCCCGGGTATCGACGCGGCTGGCATCCCGGTTGAATTTCCAATGGACCGGGACCTGGCGCCCCTCGATTACCACCGAATCAATCAGGTTTTCCGGAGCATCGTTCCGCCACGTTTTTGCCACGCCTCCGCCAAGACTCAGCAGTTGCGGCTTCGCGTCTTGAGCGCGGAGTTCAAGAGATGTATCGCTGGTTCGAAGGGTCGCCGTGGCCTGGGATGAGGCGCACTGGGTTGCCGCAACGAACCCTTGAAGGATCCACAAACAGCGAATAAGCTTTTGCATTTGCTGAAGGCGCGAGTAAATTCACGCAATGGAGTGTAGTTTCTTTCTCTTGTGCAAAACGCCGCGCAGCGCAACTGGAAATGCACCGAAGAATGGCGGATTCTCGACGGTGGCGGGGCGCAGTTGCGGACGGGAAACGCCGGGCACCAGATATTCGCCTTGAAGTTCTTCCAGAAGAATAGGCTCGATCATCGACCAGGCTGCCGTAATTTGACCACCGATAACGATTACCTCGGGTGCGAGCCCTTGCGCTAATCCCTTAATACCGCGACCGAGATAGGAGGCGGTTGCGGTCAACTCGCGGCGAGCGGCGGAATCGCCAGATTGAGCGAGAGCAATTAAATCATGCAGCGAATTCACCCGGTGTCCTGAGGGCGGAGTCAAGGCCGCGAATCTGGCGAGCGTCGCCCGATCTGATGCAAGGGCCTCCCAGCAGCCGACGCTGCCGCAGGAACACGGAGGTCCGGCGGGATCCAGTGAAATATGCCCGAACCCGCCCATGCCAATGCGGGACCCTACATAAAGTTCACCATTAAGGATCAGGCCAGTTCCGATTCCTTCGACAACCAGGATGAACAGCATGCAGTGGGCGCCCCATACTTCGGTGGGGCCGTACCAGAGTTCCGACAGCGCGGCCGCATTGGCGTCATTTTCGACATAAACCGGCAGATCCAGCTTGGCTTCAAGGATAGAGCGTATCGGGACGTCACGCCAACCAATATTAGGCGACCTGACCAGACACCCGCCGACGCGGTCAATCAATCCAGGTATGCTAACGCCTACGCTTGCCAGGCGCACGCGCCGGAAATTGGCCTTCAACTGGGTTGCAATCTCACCTCCCAGTTCGGCCAGAAAAGCATTTCCATTGGACTTTGTCCGCATGCTCCGTTGGCTCAGGATCCTGCCATTGAAGTCGCTGACGCCGTAGGCTGTCTGCTGAACTCCAATACTGATGCCGACGACGTAGGCTTTTTCGGCGTTGATCTGAAGGTAGGTTGCCGGGCGGCCTCCACTAGAAGGGGCGGCTTCGCCTTCCTGGACGATGGAAGCCCGGAGCAGGCGATTGACAATGACCGACACCGTACCAACCCTCAGGCCGGTCGCTTTAACAAGGTCGACTCGCGAAATGGGTTGCCGGTCCCGGATGACATGGAGCAGCTTAAGCTCGTTTGTCTCACGAAGGTCTTCTACACCCAACATCCGTAATTTGTTAGGCGCGTCTGTCCGCATCCAGAACCTTCGAATAAATATAGCAGGCACTGTTTCTCTTGACGGTTTTCGACAGCGCGATTAGACTTTTTATAGGGCGTAGATAAAGTCTTTAGAATTCGCAGCAGGAGACGGGGTGGCGCCGGAGATGACGAGAGCTTTGGCGGTGGATGTCGGCGGTTCACATGTTTCGTGCGGCGCCGTAGAAGATCGAAGGTTACTGCAGGTAAACAGCGTTGTAACCGACAGCCGCGGACGGCTTGCCAATCTGCTTCCAACTTTGGCTCAAACTTTGCGGCAGATTCGCGAGTCACAAGGCAATCGTTTTGACGGAATCGGGTTCGGCTTTTGCGGATTGGTTGAAACTAATGCGGGCCGCGTGATATCCACGAACCACAAGTACGCCGATGCCACCGAGATTGACCTGCACTCTTGGGCCTGCGAGGAGTTAGGCTTACCGTTAATACTCGAGAACGATGCGCGACTGGCTCTGCTAGGCGAGCGTTATTCGGGGGCAGCTCAAGACTCCGACGATGTCGTCATGATGACACTCGGCACGGGAATCGGGACCGCAGCTTTCATGGGTGGATCGTTAGTGCGGGGTAAACACTTTCAGGCGGGCTGCCTGGGCGGACACTTCACAATCGTCGCCGAAGGGCGCCTCTGCTCTTGCGGAGCTCGCGGTTGCTTCGAGGCGGAAGCTTCGACATACGCCCTGTGTGACGTTTGTAAGGCGTGGCCCGGTTTTGAAGCGAGTCCGCTTGCTCGCGAGCCAATGCTCGACTTCCTAGCTTTATTTCGCTGGGCGGATAAGGGAGACGTGGTAGCGAGCGAAATTCGATCGCGATGTGTAAGGATTTGGGCGGCCTGTGCGTTGTCGCTGGTTCACGCATATGATCCCGAGTTGTTGATCGTCGGAGGGGGCGTAATGAACTCGTCGTATCCACTTTTGAAAGCGATACAGGAGCATACAGATTCGTACGCATGGACGCCGTGGGGCAAGGTGCGAGTTGTGGCCGCGCAGCTAGGAAACAATGCGGCTCTGTTAGGCGCGGTCCCGCTCCTCGAAGAGCAAAGATGATTTCTAATTATGAGAAACATCCATATATAGCGATCAGCTCCGATGCGCGAGATTCGCCGCTCGGGCTGGACAGCCATAAGTGAGCATCTTCGGAGCCTTACTTACGGCAAGAAACTTATTATTTGCGTCGAATGTTATCCAGGAGTGTTCGTAGAAGAGATAGAACGAGCGCTTCGAAGCTCCTTTTCATCCGCTGAAATTATTTGTACCGTCGATTATTTCCGACCCTCGGCGGAGATTGAAGCGATGCTGGCGCCGGACCTTTCCAATGACCCAGTCCTTGGTCGCCTGACCAGGCTCGCGATGGCTGATTTCTTCCGTCCGGGAGAAATAGAGACGTTTGTCAGCAGGTCACGCAAGAGCCAGATGGCATTTGTAATGGGGCCAGGCGCAGCGCTTTTCGCACCACGGTGGGACATGATTATTTATGCTGATCTTCCGCGCTGGGAAATTCAGCAGCGACAACGCCGAAATGAGATTGCAAATCTGGGCGCGAATAACTGCAACGCTTCACTTGCCGAAAAGTATAAGCGCGGGTTTTTTGTGGATTGGCGAGTAGCGGATTGCTTGAAAAAGGAATTATTTCCAAGGATCGACTTTCTCCTCGATACAACAAATCGCGGAGAACCCAAAATGATCGCTGGCGATCTGTTTCGGGGGGCTTTGAGAGAAACAGTAAAACGACCTTTTCGCGTTCAGCCTTTTTTCGACCCCGGGCCTTGGGGCGGCCAGTGGATGCGAAGGGTTTGCGACTTGCCGGATGGGCCACCGAATTACGCGTGGTGTTTCGATTGCGTACCGGAGGAGAACAGCCTTCTTTTCGGCTTTGGAAGCGAGCGTGTCGAAGTACCGGCCATCAACTTGGTCTTCAGTCAGCCACGCGAACTACTCGGCGATGCCGTTCACGCGAGATTCGGAACGGAGTTTCCCATCCGCTTTGACTTCCTTGACACAATGCAGGGCGGTAACCTGTCTCTCCAAGTTCATCCCTTGACGGAGTACATTCAGGAACACTTCGGGATGCACTACACGCAGGACGAGAGCTATTATCTCCTCGATGCGGGGGAGGACGCGTGCGTTTTTTTGGGTTTGCGAGACGGAATTGATCGCGAGGGGATGATTCGCGATCTCCAAACGGCACAAGCAGGCGGCGCGCCTTTTCAAGCCGATCGATACATCAATCGATGGCCAGCGAAGAGGCATGATCACTTTCTGATCCCAGCCGGAACCATCCACTGCTCAGGCCGCAACAGCATGGTGCTCGAGATCAGCGCCACGCCCTATATCTTCACGTTCAAGTTGTGGGACTGGGGCCGCCTCGGACTTGACGGCCATCCACGCCCGATTCATCTGAAACACGGGGTTTCGAATATCCAATGGGATCGAACGGAAAGAATTGTTAAGGGTTTTGTCAATCAAGTAGAGGCGATTGCGGAAGGCGACGGCTGGCGGGAGGAACGCACCGGATTACACGCGCGAGAGTTCATCGAAACCCGGCGGCACTGGTTCACCGGTCCAGTGCTGCACGATACTGGTGGGCTGGTGAACGTATTGAATCTGGTGCAAGGAGCCGAAGTCGTAGTGGATAGCCCGGCAGGAGAATTCGATCCTGTGGTGGTCCACTACGCCGAAACATTTATAGTCCCGGCGGCGGTTGGCGAATACAGAATCAGGCCCACGCGTCCGGGTTCGACACCGTCCGCAACGATAAAGGCTTTTGTGCGGACGCGGGCTTGATAAGGCGGCGATACCTCATTGGCGATGAACTACGGGCGCTGTCTGAAAACGCTTGTCGAGAGGGTAATGTTTTCTCCCGCGCTCAAGGGCTTCCGCTGCCCGGTTCTCCATTCCCAGTTGTTGGGCTGCAAAGGCGAGGCCCAGCAGGCCGTCAATGTTATAAGGATCTGTTTTTAGAGCGAGCGAGAATTGAGCAAGCGCTTTTTCCGTTTGTTTCTGCTCTAAGAGAATCTGTCCTAATAAAACGCGGTAGTGTACTGCTCCGGCCTGTATCTGGAGATATTCGGTGATCGAGGCTGCGGCTTCCAAGCGATGGCCGGAGTCGAGATAAACGGTTATTAGCGCCTCGCGAGCATCCAGGAAAGTCGGTTCGATGTCGATCGCCTGAAGGAATGCCTGTGACGCTCGTTCAAACTGCTTGTCGCGTTGAGCGGTTTTGCCTGCTTCGTAAGCGGCGAATGCAGCTTTAATGTGGGGAACCGCAGTTTCGCCTTGATGGAGCGTTGCCGCGATCAGGAGAAGTGCCAACGCGCTCATGGATGCTGGGATTCCTGGCCGTCTAACGCTTCGTTAAGGCGCTTATCACCGAATTCATTGAGGGTATCCGATGTTCGATCGCGCAGTTGGCGGAACAGCGCCTGCGCTTCACTGGTTTTTCCCAGAGCGCGATATGCCCGAGCCAAATTGTACAAAGCCGCCCTCGAATCGGGATCCTGATGGAGCGCGGATTCCAAGTCAACCATCGCTTCCTTCGGATGGGCGCTCTCCAGAAGCAGCTTCCCTCGTAGCGTCCGAGCCGAGACAGAATCAGGATTCAGTTCGATGGCTCGATCTAACTCCCGAAGGGCCGTAGCCGAATTCGCGGGGTCTACTTTTAGTAGGCATTCAGCCAAAAGATAATGCAGATCGGAATCTGCGATTCCCTGCTTAAGAGCGGTCTGGAGTAGCGCAACCGCCTCTGAAAACTTGCTCTGCTTGTAATCGGTCAGAGCCATAAAGAACCGTGCATCGGCTCTATCAGGGGCCAGATGCGCACCGGTAGAGAAATCGCCGTAGGCCTGATCAAGGTGTCCCAAGAGCGTGTTGGCGGCGCCATCGACGATGAAGACATCCGGTGAATCGGGAAATAACTTTTTTGCCTGGGCGGCGACATCAGCGGCTTTGGCAAAATCTCCGCCATTGGCGCAGACAGCTACAAGATTCAAATACATGGAGACGTCACTCGAATCCTTCTGGAGTTGCTTCTCGAGAACTTGATACGCCTCGCGGTACAAACCAAGTTTGGAGTAAGAGACAGCGAGGAGGTTGGCAGACTTGTTATCCGGTGATTGATTTTGCATCAGAGTGTCGATTGCACCGTGATAGTCGGAAAGCTCGAATTTACTGAGCGCAATGGCGTAGTTATGAGTCAAGGAATCCGGGACATCCGCAGGAACGGTATTGAAGATTTTAAGGGCCGTGTCAAAACGTCTCGCTCTGCCGTACAGCCATCCCAATTGAAAGGCTTCCAGAGGGGAACGATTCGGACAGGCTTGAAGTTGGTCGAGGATCTTAGCTGCCTGCGCATATTCCTTCCGCCCGAGCAGGGTGTTGACTTGGGAAAAGAGAGTGGCAGCGTCGCAATTGCGATCCGGTTGTTTATACACTTCCTGTGCAGAACTGGCGGAGATGCCGGCGACGCAAGCCAGAAGCAGCGAAAGGCCACGCGCCTGCTTAATGCACATATGTATGAGCGTTTTCGAAATGCAGGGAATCCTGCGCGTCTGACTGGAGGGCGCTGAATGCATCACGCTGGGCCTGAGCCTCTGCCGGCCGATGAAGCTGATCGTAAACCCGGGCAAGTTCAAAATGAAAGGATGAGGAGTCGCTCATGTGGATGGCGAGCGGCGCTAGAAGATGAAGGGCATCGAGAGGCCGGCCTTTCTGGCTGTACGCGCGAGCCAGCTCCAGCGCAATCTTTGGATTTGACCGGTCTTGGGCCGACGCCCGGCTCAAATGGTCCAGTGCAGAATCCCAATCTCCCTGTCGAGCTTCGAGCAGACCTAGCTCGCCATTTGCGGAGGAATCTTGCGGGTGAGCTGCAAGGGCGGCCTTCAAGGAAGCTTTCGCTTCGCTCTCCTGCCCTTCGTGAATTTCCGCCCTGGCGACACAAATAAGGGCGGCTGCCAGTCCCGGTTGTTCTGCCAGAGCTTTTTGACAGCTTTCTATTGCGCCCGCGGCGTCTCCTCTAGAACGTTTCAGATCGCCTTCAGCCACCAGAAGCAGGGCGTCGTTCGGGTGGCTCTCGAGCGCATCGGCAAGAACGTCTTTCGCGGTATCAAAGTATTCGAGAGCAATCAATTGCTCCGCAAAAGCATAAGTAATATCGGGCCGCGCCGGGGCAAAGCTGTGAGCGCGTAGCAGCCACGGGATGGCCATCCCCGCGTCACCATCGGAAGCGTAGTCAAGTCCAACGTGAAGATAGGCATCCGCATGTCCCGCGTGTTTATCAATGGCCTGAAAATAGCATTCGCGGGCGTCAGCGAATTTTTGGAGATGGGAATAGGAGAGTCCCAAGTTGAAATAGAGAGCATCGTCGGCATTTTGGGGCGGTACCTGCCGCAGATAGTCAATTGCCTGCGGATACATACCGGCTTGGGCGAGAAGCGTCCCCAGCGAGAAGAGCAGATTCGGGGGCATGAACTTTCGCAGAGGCGTCAACAATGGATCGATGCGATCACGCTGATTGGTCGCGATTAGTGTCTGAGCGAACCACAGAATCAGGATGGGCTCCTGCTGCAAAACGGCTGGGTTTTTGCCGGCGCCGACCTGTTGGAACAGACTGTCGGCACGCGGCCAATCTTGGGATTGAACGGCTGCTCCGATCGCGTATTTAAGCGTCTCGGGGTTGTCGGGGTCGAGCGCCAGCGCCTTATCTAATGCCTTCGCCGCCTCGGTAGTTTTGCCGTTCCGTAGATAGGTGGCCCCTAGTTCGGTAAGGAGACGCGATGATCCGGAGTCCAATGACACGGCTGTCCGAAGGGCTTCCTCAGCGGCAGTGGTCCGGCCCGCCAATTCGTTTGCCACTCCCAACAGTTCGTAAAACGCGCTGGATTGAGCGCACTGAGACTGGACACCGTTAAGGATTGCCATGGCCTTGGCTGCATCATTTTGCTGCAAAGCCAAAATGGCCGGCTTTAGATCTCCCTCGCACGCCGCTACAACCGACAACAACAGAATTGGAAGTACAACCATTACAGACAGCGGGACCTCTCCAGAAGGAGCGAGCCCTTGTCCAATTATTAGAACATCAGCTTCAGAGCAAATTGAATCTCTCGATTAGCATTTGGGTTTGCTGTGCTGGTGATTACACCAAAGTTGGAATCGGTTACGGTGTTGTCGGGCAAGCCGAAGCTAGGGTGGTTGAAGATGTTGAAGAACTCTGTACGGAATTGCAGTCTTAGGCGTTCCATAAGGAGAAAATCCTTATATACGCTAAAGTCGAGATTCTTAAAAGGCGGACCGGTGAGGTTATTTCGACCTTCGTTACCGAACGTGTACGGCGCCGGAAGGGTAAACGCAGCCGTATTAAACCATTCGAGGCGGCTCTGGGTGAATCCCGTATTTGGATTTCCTATGTTTTCGGCGCGTTGGCTGCCTCCGCCCACATTGGCGGGATCGCCGCCCGAGGCTATGTCATACGGTTGGCCTGAATTTAACGTCGCAATCCAAGCTAGATTCCAGTTGCCGAGGATCGCTGTTGCAAATCCGTTCGCGTTCGAAAGATGTTTCATGCCCTTCCCGAAAGGCAATTGATAAACTCCGCTGAAGACAAACAGCTGAGTTCGATTGAAGTCCGACGGGCCGTAGTCACGTCCGTAATCGTAAATCGTTTCGATACTTCCCGACTGCCCCTCAGACTGGATATCCAGCGACTTCGACCAAGTATAAGAGAGCAGAAAGTTAAGTCCGTTCGACAGATTTTTCTGCGCTTTGATCTGTACAGCGTTGTAATTCGAATTGCCAACGTTCTCATCGAACGAAAAGGCGCCGCCATATTGGGGAAAGGGCTGCCGCGCGGAAACGGGCCCAGGCGCCGGATACAAGGCAGTATTCGCCGATGGCTGGATGAAGAGATGGCGGTCTAATGAACCTACGTAATTGACGGTGACCACAGTAGCATGCGCCAACTGCTGTTCAATACCAAAGTTATACTGCATTGCGTACGGAATCTTATTTCTGTTATCAGCACCGAAGGCCACCAATGGCTGAAGAGGGTTGAAGAACGAATTATAGGCCGGCAGGTTATTGTAGTACACCGTAGGCTGTCCGCGATTCAAGTCATTCAGCGACACGCCGACGCCCTCGGGCCAAGATATGCGTGGATCTTGCGCCTCTTGAACAAGCACGTTATTGTGATCATCGAACATGGCAAATCCGGCGCGAACGACAGTAGTTTGACGAGGGCTATAGGCAACGCCAAAGCGCGGCTGCCAGCCGTTCCAATGTGGATCGTAATAGGTTTTGCGTACATTGGGCGTGGGATACAAAGGCGGAACAGCGCCGGAGACCAGAAAGTTTCCGGTTAGGACATTTAAGCCGGAGACAATCTTGCTGCCATAGCTGGGTGGCTGCACGAAGTCGTAGCGCAGACCAGCGGTGACGGTCAGCTTACTGGATACTTGCCACTGGTCCTGGAGATAGCCGCCATACCACCAGCCGCGTTCATCTGCCGATGTGTTACCCAGGAAGCCGAATAAGCTGTCCGGCAATCCAAGCATAAAACTGGCTGCCCCGTAACCCGTACCATTCACCAGTCCTCCCTGAGAGGTAGCATTTTGTGTAAAGCTCGGGCCCATGCCCCACCCATCATCGAAGCTGTGAATGTGGTAGATCATTGCTCCCGCCCCGATGGTGTGCTTGCCGCGTACGACCGATAGATCGACATGCCCGTCGCTGTTATATTGGGGTCCAAGCGGGATCGCAAATTGCCCCAAGCCCGTGTAACCGTTTGAAATGCCCATATTGGGTCCGAGCGCGAGGCCATTCTTGGGCGGCGCGAGCTGGGCGAAGTTGATGGAATTTATAAACGCCTCGCCTGACGGTGCATCGAACTGGCCGAAGTTCGTGTTCGTCCAGCCATAGTGAACATTGAAGATCACTGTCGGGCTAAATATATGGGTGTATCCAAACGCAGCTACCTGGGCGTAGTTTACAAGCGATTGATCGTACGTTGGCAGTCCTTCGGGCCGAAGGAGTGTTGCGTTTGACCTGTTGTACCGGCCGAAAAGAGTGTCATTGTCGCCAAACTTGTGGTCCACTCGTATCCCGGTCTGATCGGTGGCGGTATCATTGCCGCCCGCCCATTGATAGTTGGGATTAACAGTGGGGCCAACGTTCAAGTTCGGCAACGGGTAATATTTCTGCAGCGTAAGCAGCGATGCCGGATTTAGTAGATTCGCGGGGATCATGTTTCCCGGATATGGATTGCGGATGATATTGGCCGGATTGGTGGGATCCGGACGGCTGCTACTCGGATCAAAAATCTGGTTTTGAAGCAGGGGTCTACCGAGGCTGTCCACGCCGATTTGGGAACCCAGAACTCCCGAGAAGTCACCGTTACGCATGGCCTGCGTTGGAACGTAGGCAAAATTGTTCAAACTCTGGGCCGATCTGAACCCCTCCCAATAGGCTTCAAACCAGGTATTGTTTTTTATAACTGGCCCTCCGAAGGTCACGCCATACTGGTTCTGCCGGTAAGGGGGTTTCGTTGAGTCGAAGAAATTACGTGCATCCAGGACGTCGTTTCGAAAGAACTCCCATACATCGCCATGAAACTGGTTTGTTCCCGAGCGGCTGACAATGTTTATATTCGCGCCGGATGAGATTGCGAATTCAGAATCGGTTATGTGGGCCTGAACATTGAATTCCTGGAGCGCGTCGGGAGGCGGACTGATGGCCCAGGTGTTGGTATAGATATTGTTGTTTAGCAGGCCGTCCATCGTGAAGTTGTTCTGCTGGCCTCTCTGTCCGTCGACAGCTGGACTAACGGCGCCCGCGCCTTCTTTGACGGTGAACGCACCCTGCTGACCCGATTCCTGCGGCGAGGCGCCCGGAGTAAGTAAGGTCAACTGCGTGAAGTTGCGGCCATTCAGCGGCAAGTCTACGATCTGCTGATGTTGAACGACGTCCCCGAGCGTGGCGTTTGTCGTATTTAGCTGGGGAGGAGCGGCAGTGACATCGATCGTTTGAGATACAGCAGCGACTGACAGCCTAAAGTCGAGGGTCGCGCTCTGGTTTACAAGGAGTTGAACTCCGGAACGCGTTTCCTTGGCAAATCCCGTCTTCGCAACCGTAACGTCGTATGTGGCTGGTGGCAACTGGGGAATAATATACGTGCCGTTGTCTAACGAGGTGGCGGAGCGCTGCTCGCCGGTGTCTTGTCTCGTTACCTGTATCTGAACTCCGCCCATGGCGGCCCCGGATGGATCCGTGATCGTCCCGGTAATGGTACCGTTCGTGGTCTGGCCCATCAAACCAGCGAGAAAAAGGGAGAGTGCGAGAGCATATCGAGCAACAATTCGAATCAACCTCATTTTCAACTCCTGACTAGGGAGGATCCGCCCGCGGCCTTTGTGTAGGACAACTGGCGGACACCGTTAGTAATAGGTATATGGCAGAAGAGAACCGAGGTCAACACTTTTTTAACGCTTCAATTAAAGTATCCGCGGCATTCGAAGAATGCGGAAGGAATTTGTCCGCGAAAGGCCTAGGATATGCGTCCTTGGCACCCCGCCAGGAGGCAGAAATTGATAAGCTCTCGCGCTTCCAACAGGAAGCGAAGGTCAGGCGCTAGCGTATTGTCCAGCTTGGTTTTTATCTCGTTTCGACCCTGACCGTCAGCACCTCGAATGGCTCAAAAGAAAGCTGCACGCCCCCATTTTCAATAGGTAACGCATGCAAGGGCTCTTCCACTCCCGAGCAGAGCTCAGCAGTCGCGATCTCCCGGCGGGGCCACTCGAGGAGGGTTTCCGCAGGCTTGCCGGCCGTTTCCTGAAGGCGCAAAATAGTTCCTTTGCCGTCCTCCGCCTGTTTCCAGGTGATCAAGGCGACATCCTGCCCTTCGGTCTTCAAAAAGCTTGTGCCCGAGGCTGGCAGCGGCCGCGGCGGATCGCCCACTTTGTCCTGGCCGACAACATAGTTTACCTCCGCCGGACGCATTTCTTCGAAGCCAAGATGGGTCAACGCCTGGCCATCCAGTTTAGGACCGCTCGTCAGGGCGTAGCGGAATTGAAACTCGCCCGACTGGCCAGCGCGATAGTTGGTGTGCCAGTAATTGTTCATGATGTACGAGAAAATCGTTCCGGACTGCGGTTCGAATTCGCCCGGCCACTTGCCGCGATTGATGTCACCGAAACTGGCAAGGGGCGCGTCTACGGGAACGATGCCCACCGTGACATCCGAATCGCCAACCGTCATCCATTGCTGAATGTTGAACCATTCCAGGCTGCCGCCCTTCATCAGATTCCGGGCTGGATTTACCCAATCCTGCTGCGTGGCAAAGTGGAACTCGGGATGCAAAGTGGCAACGGGAAACGCGAAGTAAATGCCCTCCTTATTGTTGGTGTAGTTTTTGTGCACCCGATAGCGGAACTCGATCTTCTTCTGACCATCGAACAAGAGAATTTCGGTGGCAATTTCAGGCGTATTGACGTCTGAACTGACCAACTGGATTGACTGGCCCCACGGAAGACGCGCAACGCCGAGAAATCTGCCGTGGGAGGAGCCGTGGACCGTGAGATGACCGGGGGGTAGCGCTGGAAAGGGATTGATCATCTGCGTATCACCGTCGCCTCCGGTCACGTAGAGATACTGGCCGAACCGGTAAGGACTCTTCGCGTCCACGATGTCACGCTGCAGTTGCTTGTCGTAGATAGCTTTTACCGCGCCGCTCTCCGGATCCACGGTAATCCGGTAGTACGAGTTTTCGATCATCGGAGTTTGTGATCGCGCGGTTTCGGATGGGCCGTCCTTATCATAGGAGATAGCAAAGCACTTGTATCCCACGGAAGGTAGGTCTTTCGCGACGAAGCGCACGTGCAGAAATTTCTCTTTCTCGTAGAGAATTTCGAGCGGGACCTCCTGCTGGGTCGTCAAGTCTACGAGCTTGGGATGTTCAAACAGATCGGTTTCCACCACGGCGTCCCGCTGCCAGTTCAAGGAATTGAAAACCACCAACGTGTTGGCAGGGATGTGAATCTGATCGGCCAACTGGCTTAAAGAGCGGTTCATCACGTCTTCAATCTCAAGAGACGCTCTTTCGGCGCGGCCATCCTTAACCCTCAGTTGCTTGATCGACTCTTCGTGATCGGGCTGCGATACCGAGTTATAAGAAAGCCAGGTGTGCTCCGAGAACAGGACGATGTTCTGCCAGATATCCGCCAGAACGCCCTTGGGCGGATTTAAGTTGTTGTCCACCGAATGCGTGACGCTTGCAAGGATCTCGGCAGAAAGCGCCCGGTTTTGATTTTCGCGATCCTCAGCAGCGAAGTAGGCGTCGCTCCCAACCCCGTCTTCCCAATACCCTCCGCCATCTCCTTTGTAAGTCGGGAGGTCTTTCGCATAGTGTTGATCGAGGTACTGGAAGAAATCAGGGAACGTAGAGTACTGCAGCTTGGGATAAGCGTAGGACTTGTTCCAATCTGTAGCGAAAGTCGCCGTCGAGGGAAACAGATCGGTGTTCTCCACCTGCGTGCCGAAGATGAGCGCTACGTCCGGCTTATATTCCGCCTTTGAGTAGGCCTGCAAATAAATGGGCAGGGACTCTCTGATCGCCTCCGATTCCGGAGGCAGTCCAAACAGAGTCTGCACTTGCATGTAGTGACGCGAATACCAGAACAGGACCTTCTTGCCGTCAGGCCCTTCCCACCAAAAGGGCGACTTTTCGTTCCAGTGGTCATAAAAGAAAATCGGCGCGCGGTCATTGTTAGAAGCCGCCACCCAGTACTTCACTCCGCTGGCAGCAAGAATGGAAGGATAGCTGCCCGAATATGTTGGAACGTCGGTAATGTTCGCATATTGGAAGGGCAGATGGTAGAGGTTCGCCAGCTTCCTGGATTCGTAAAGAGACCGGTACAGTGTCTCGAGCGAAGCGTATCCGGTTAATAGGTTGCAGTACTGTACCGGCATCGCCATTTTCCCGCTTCGAATGAGTCCTAGGATTTCTTCTTGCTTGCTCTCGGGGCGGGTATCGAGAAACTGCTGAAGATTCCAGGAGCCATCCATCGAAAAGCGGAAATCCGGATGCTCATTAATGAGGTTTGCCGCTTGTGTCAGCACCCGAGCTTGCGTCTCAGCCACTTTGCCTTGGTAATCGGTGTAACCCACATCCAGGTGCGTGTGCGGCACTACGAAGACGGTCCATTTACGTTGAGGCGTTAAGCTCACATTGATCGCGCGCCCCTCAACCTGAAGTTTTCCCTTCGCGGTTCCTACCCATTCAGGAATGTCGAATGAGACTCGTTCCTCGCCGAATTCACCGCCTGCAAGTTTCGCGGTGAACTGCTTATCCCCGATCTCAAGATTGGCGGTACCGGCCTGCCACGAATCCGGGAAGCGCAGAAAGGTGTCCACTACCTCGGTCAATCCCGCCGGGCTTTGCCGATAAAAGATGGTCGGCTGGACGTCTGCGCTTATATCGTCCGGGCGCGGCCGAACAGCCTGTTCGACAAATGCCAGGGCGTCGTAGCTGATGCCGCCGATCTCTTTTTCTCCATCCTGCGTTGGTGGGTCGTCGACGCACGTGATAGAAACGGTGTTCTCTCCTTTTTTCAGGAAAGATGCGGGTATGTCGACGTCAACCGTGCTCTGCGATTCATGCGGATCAAAGGCGTAGGAGAAATCGCTACGCGAATAACTGAGCTTCGGGTGAAGATAAAACGTTCCGGCGTGGCCATTCACGGTGATCCGCAAAGCGGGGACGCGAGGCTGGTCAATCAGGGTGGCGACCTTCAGAGCGTACGATCCCGCTGTGGAGTCCAGCGAAAACAGAATCTTATAACTACTTCCCGTCTCCTGACGGCCCGGCCAGTCTTTTTGGGCACTGCTGGCTCCGATTCGAAAAGTGATGGTCTTCTCAGCCCGGTGGGAAAACTCTACCGGGGATTCGTCGAACTTTCCGATCTGCCAAATCGTGTGGACCTGTGCCAGCGCCAAGAGCGGTGCCAGAAATCCGGCTAAAAACCAAAGAATTTTACGGCAAAGCGCAAGGGTTTGCAATTTGGCGCGACTGGAATACAATGTCCTTGGCCCTTTGTTCATGGTCAAGATAAAGTCTATGTGGGAAGCCGGCAGGCTGTCAATACGCAGTTTCCGGCGCAGTTTCCGGCGCAAATCAGCAGGGGATGGAGTCTTGCCGTGTATTCCCCATTGAAGGCCCCAGCTTCGACAGACCCACGAGGCGTTCGGGGCTCGCTCGCGGTATTGATTGTCTCGACGCTGGTCTCTTCTCTGGGCGGTTTCCTTTTTGGTTACGACAACATCGTCATTAGCGGGGCCATCGGCCACTTAGCGAAATACTATGGACTGCATCCAGCAGCAATGGGCTGGGCCGCATCGTGCGCGTTGATCGGATGCTTACTCGGATCGGCGGGGGCCGGAGCGTTGGCGGATCGCTTTGGGCTCAAGCGAGCCCTCTATGGCTGCGCTGCCTGCTTTGCCGTCTCGTCTTTCGGAGTCCTGCTGGCGGGGAGCTTTACTCAATACGTGGCGTGGCGCATCGTCGGCGGGCTGGGAATCGGCTCGGCATCGATCGTCGCTCCGATGTACATTGCAGAAATCGCGCCGGCAAGCGTCCGGGGCAGGTTAGTTGTTTTTTACCAGTTGGGTATCGTGGCGGGGATTCTTTGCGCAGTGTACGTCAACATGCTGATTGAAAGATCGGGCAACGAGATCTGGGAAGTTGCGCATGGGTGGCGATGGATGTTCGCAGCGGCCGCGGTACCGGCACTTGTCTTCGTGCTCGTGATCGTTTTCTCTAAAGAAAGTCCGCGATGGCTTATGAAGCGAGGCCGCGAGGAAGAAGCGGCGCATGTGCTCGCTTCTATCAATGGAGCGCCTGAGGCCAAAGTAGAGGCTGAAGCGATCAGGCAGTCTCTTTCGGAAGAAGAAGGCGGCATCAGGGAACTTCTCACGGGGCCTCTTCGCAGAGCGCTCGTCGTAGGATTTCTGCTTGCTGCCCTTTCGCAGACAAGCGGCATTACCTGCTTGCTCTCTTTTCTGCCGGAAGTCTTCAAGAGTGCCGGCCAAAGCGTTTCGGACGCTTTCTTTCAATCGGTACTGGTGGGTACGGTAAACCTGGCTTTCACCCTGCTCGCTATATGGCTGGTTGACCGGGCTGGTCGAAAAACGCTGATTCTGTTCGGTACGTGTATGCAAGCGTTATCGCTCGCCGCCGTCGGCTTTTTGTACCTGGTTGGCGGAGCGGGAAGAGGTATTCTAGCCGGGATAATGGCTTTCGTCGCCGGTCACGCGATAGGGAACGGCGCTGTATGCTGGGTGATCATTTCTGAAATTTTTCCGAACAAGGTGCGCGGAGCGGCCATGTCAATCGCAACCACGGCAATCTGGATTTTCGCTTATTTGGCAAACCAATTATTCCCTCTCATGCAGGCCCACCTCGGCGGCGACGGCACGTTTTTCTTCTTTTCCGGAATGGCGGCGATCAATTTCCTCTTTGTGCTCCTGCTGGTTCCAGAGACAAAGGGTTATTCACTGGAAGAGATAAGTCATATTTGGTCGCGGGGCTTATGAAACTCGGCTTTGGTCTCTACAGGCACATGTTGACCCCGGCCTACCTTGCTTTCGCGAAGCAGGTGGGGGCGACGCATATTGTTGTTCACCTTGTGGATTACTTCAACAAGGGCGGCGCCGGAAATCCACGCCGGGACCAGCCTGTGGGCGAACTCGGCGGCTGGGGCTACACAGACCTTCAAAATGACTTGTGGACCTTGGAAGAAATGCGCGAGATCAAGAATTTGATCGAAGGCGCGGGACTGACTTGGGAGGCGATCGAAAACTTCGATCCGGCGCATTGGTACGACGTTTTGCTGGACGGTCCCAAAAAGAAGGACCAACTGGAGAATCTCAAGACCACCATTCGGCGTGTAGGGGAAGCGGGCATCCCGATCATCGGATATAACTTCAGCATTGCCGGAGTAGCTGGACGGGTGACGGGTCCGTTTGCCAGAGGCGGCGCCACTAGTGTTGGCATGAATGGTCCGGTTGACGCGCCTATCCCGAAAGGGATGGTTTGGAACATGACGTACGACGCCGCGGCCGCCCCAGGATATATTGCGCCCGCAACAACGGAGCAACTCTGGCAGCGAGCCGCCGATTTTCTAAATGAGTGCCTGCCCGTTGCAGAACGAGCCGGAGTTCGGCTGGCCGCCCATCCCGATGATCCTCCCATGACCACGGTACGCGGACAGCCGCGGCTTGTGTATCGCCCCGAGTTGTATCAGAAGCTCATCGATATCAACCGAAGCCCGTCGAACCAGCTCGAGTGCTGCGTCGGAACCATTGCCGAAATGCGAGACGGAAATGTCTATGAGGCTGTGGACCGGTATAGCGCACAGCATCGAATCGCCTATGTTCATCTGAGGAACGTGCGTGGCAAGGTGCCGGAATACAAAGAGACGCACATCGACGATGGCGATGTGGATGTTCTTCGCGTACTCCGGATTCTGTCAAAAAATAATTTCTCAGGGATCGTTATTCCCGATCACGCGCCTCAGTTGACGTGCGATGCGCCATGGCACGCGGGGATGGCATTTGCGATGGGATACCTGCGTGCGGGTTTAAAGGCGATTGAGGCGCAGGATTAGGTAATGGAGTTTGAAGGGAAAGCGGCGATCGTCACCGGTACCACGGGTATCGGCAAGGCGATTGCGAAGCGGCTTGCTCGAGATGGGGCTCAGGTTTTAGCATGTGGCATCGACCCAAGCGCCAACGACGCTCTCACACGAGAAGCCATTACTGAAGAACTGAGGATAAGAGTTCTCGAGTGCGATGTGTCCCAGGCCGGCGGCGTGCAGGCTGCAGTGGTTGAGGCAACCCGAGCGTTCTTGGGTTTGGACATTCTGGTGAATGCCGCCGCGGTTCACCCCTATGGGACCGCCACGGAGACCGATCTCGAAACCTGGAATCGCTGCCTTGCCGTGAACGTGACCGGCATCTTTCTATTCGCCCACTTTGGCGTGCCCGAGATGAGACGGCGCGGCGGGGGCGCTATCGTGAATGTCGCTTCGGTGCAAGGCCATGCCTGCCAGCGCGGCGTTGCAGCATACGCAACATCCAAGGGAGCGATTCTCAGTTTGACTCGGGCACTGGCGCTCGATCACGCGGCTGACGGCATTCGCGTCAATTCCATTAGCCCGGGCTCAATTGCCACACCCATGCTTGAACTCGCCGCTCGAACCTTCTCGCCTGAATTGGCTGTCGAAGATGTTTTTAAGCGTTTTGGCGGGGTACACCCGCTGGGGCGAGTCGGTACGGCGGAAGAAGTCGCCGAGCTAGCGGCCTTCCTGCTATCGCCGAGGGCAAGCTTTTGTACCGGCGGCGACTACCGTGTGGATGGCGGCCTGCTGGCCGCCCTGGCGGTCCGGTAAGTGGCGGAAACGGCTAACTTGACTTCTTTTCAGGAACCCGTCTGCGTTGCCCCCGTTGGCGACCGCTGCGGAGAAGGTCCTCTCTGGCACCCGAGCGAACAAGCGCTGTATTGGACCGATATCAATCGTTTTCTCGTGCATCGGCTCGACTCGAAGGAGCACGCAGTAAAGTCGTGGTTTTTTGATGAGCCGGTAACGGCTCTTGCGCTTACTGAGAATGACGATACGCTGGCCGTTGCGCTTGGTTCAAGATTGATTTTCTGGAAACCGATGGCGGATGAACGCCGGGACCATGGCTTCCACCTGAACAGATGGCCAAAGGTTCGCTTGAATGATGGTGGCGTGGACCCGCGGGGCTCATTGTGGGTCGGCTCCATGCGGAACAATGTGAACCCCGACGGCTCCTCGGGGGAAGCCGGAGGCTTGGACGGGATCTTGTTCTGCATCGATGTAGACGGCCGTGTCAGCGAGTGGAAGAAGGACGTTGGCATCTCGAACACTTTCGCATGGAGCCCAAATCGCAAACACTTTTATTTTGGGGACACGCTTGCGAACATAATCTGGACTTACGAGTATGACGAGACAACCGGTGCAGTGTCTGACGAGCGAGTCTTTTTTCAGGGGTTCGAGCGCGGGCTGCCAGATGGATCGGCGGTAGACGGCGAAGGCTATCTTTGGAACTGCCGCTATTCTGGCGGCTGCATCGTCCGCGTTGCGGCCGATGGCAGCGTCGATCGGATTGTTGAAATGCCGGTACGCAACGTTACGAGCTGCGCGTTCGGAGGCGGCGATTATAAGACCCTCTACATAACTACCGCCGCGGGGAGCGCTGGAGAGCGTTTAGGCGGAAGCCTATTTGCGCTGCGAACCGACAGCGCCGGACAACCGGCATATCGTTGTCGTTTGCAAGCATAAAGTCGGGAAGCTCAGATAGGCACCTGAACGATTCGGGTGGAACCTCTCTCGAAAACCTCCAGCCTGTCTTCCAAGACTCGTATATCCGCCGCGCCGCGGAAATCTGAAGCAATTCGATGAAGAAATGCGATGAACTTCTTGGTCACAGTCGAATGAGCATCCAACCATTCATATGCCGGGACACCCCAGACGTTCGCGGAACTTATAAGCGTCTTCATCGTGCCGTGTTGCGGCGTATTGCTGAATTCCATTCCGCGGGTTTGCATGTTTGCGTCGTTGTTCTCCCAAACGTTGAACCATGGAAAATCGGTACGCCTGAACACGTATCCGAAGAGCAGCGCAAATGCCGGATGGAACGCCGTAAAAAAGCCCCATTCCCGAGATGGTTCAACTAGAAATGAATGCAGCAGCCGATGCTGCGATGTACCCGAGAATACGCGTAGGTCTATGGGCTGCGACGACGGCGCGCGGGTCACGCCTTCGGGCCAGACGAGCTTCTGGCCCCCGAACTCGCCCGTCACAAATCCCCGGCTTAAGGAAGCATCAAAACAGGTCGAGCCGCTTTCCAGGAATGGCGACCCAAGGGTTGCATGTTCGCACCATCCGAACGGCCGATCCCAGCTACTCAGATTCGTGGCGTGAGAATCCACATGCAAAGCGTGACCACGGCACCAGAAACGGCGGCGCATCGTGGCGGCGGATTCGGGGAGATGGACTTCAAGCGTGATGCTGTCCGACGATTCTTCGATAAGTTGCCAGCGCCGGATGTTTGTTTCTCCATGAAATGTCATACCCGCCACAACCTCACTCGGTGATGGATTTCCCCAAAACGGAAAGCAGAGGTTGTGACCCGCCAGGGCGCTCAACAGATGCGACTCGGGAGCCGTACCATAGAGCTCGCCGTGAATTTCCGGATTGTAGGCATCGGATTCGATGGTGGGCCGTGACTGAACCCAGAGCGGATTCACTTCGTTAGCGCCTCGCAGAACGATTTCGGCTAAGTGGCCTCCGCTCTGGAGTAACGTGAAGCGCAGAAACTCGGTTTCTACAGTCCAGGCACGCCGGCCCGAGAAAGAAGTCACAGGCATGCACGGTTCCTACCCTAACAATGCGGGATGAACGTGCCGTTTCGGCTTGAATTCACGGCGCCGTATTGACATAAGAGCAGTTCGGTCATACACTTTATCTCGGCCATAGACAAAGCTATAAGCCATTGTAGTCCGCGCGAAATTGTCTTCATAGCGAGAAATTTGGAGGAGAAGTATTGATGAGCTCGGCCGGAAGGCTTTTCAATGCGGCGTTGTTGCCGCTTCTAACTCTAAACGCCCAAGTTAAAACCGTTTGGCAGATCGGCAAATTCGATCACTCTCCGCTTGAATTCTCGGCCGCCGCCCAGGATAACGTCACCTACGTCGTTGGTAAAAGCGATTGGAAGAAGAACTGGCCCGGCACCCAGGGTCTCAAGCAGCCTTATAGGATTAGCTTCTCGCTCCCGGCTGTCGCGGGATCTTACGTCTTGCGGATTGCGACGCTGACTGAACAGCCCAGGGTGCCGGTTCTGCAGATTGAAGTGAACGGACACAGCGGGACTTTCTACTCCCATCCAACCCTCAGCTACTTTCCAGGTGACGCCTCATTTGCTTACCACCCGAATTATTCAACAAGCACGATAGAAGCCCGCATTCCGGAATCGCTGCTGAGGCCTGCCGGCAACACGATCACGATCACGCCCACGGACGATCCGCCCGCCATACCCGATGAAGTTCAGTTTTCGACGGTGACCTACGACGCGCTGAGTCTGGATCACGACGCGTCGAACCTTGCGTCCCCAAACGCGATCTACGCGCAAATAGTGCCGACGATCTTCTATCAAAAGACCGCATCCGGCTTGGCGGAGATTGTGGAGGCTTTCGTTGGGGCGAACAGACCCATGGAAGCCGGAGAGGCCGATCTCGAGATCGCTGGACAGATTTATCATGCAAAGCTCGCTGCCCGGGAATTCGGTGAACAGCGGACATCCTTCGAAGTTCCTGAATGGAATGGAACCGTGGCGGTGAAGCTTCATGTCAGCGCCGGGACGTCGCATACCTTTGAAGCTTCACTCACCGCCGCGCGCAAGTGGACCATCTTTGTTGTTCCACATACCCACCTTGATGTGGGCTACACAGATTATCAGGGTAAGGTCGCGGAGATGCAGCCGCGGGTCTTAATGCAAGCCGCTGATCTCATTCATGAGCATCCGGATTTTCGATTCTCGACGGACGCCTCCTGGAATCTCGAGCAGTTTCTGAACACCCGCCCCGAAAGCAAACAAAAAGAAATCCTGGACCTTATTCGAGCCGGAAAGATGGGTCTGCCTGCCCAATACTGCAATCTGCTGACCGGATATGCGTCTCTTGAGACGCTGTATCGCTCCTTATATCCGTCAATGGATTTTGCGCGCCGCTACGGCCTCCCGTTCGAATACGCAAACATCACCGATGTCCCGACGTATTCGGGCAGCTATCCCTCAGTGCTCGCGGCTAGCGGCGTGAAGTATTGGGTGGCGGCCGCCAATAACGACCGGGCTCCCATTTTCTATCACGAACATTGGAATGAAAGATCGCCATTTTGGTGGGAGGGTCCGGATGGCAAGAAAGTTCTTTTCTGGTATTCCTGGGCCTACCTGCAAACTCAAACGCTCTTCGGCTTACCGCCCAGCCTGAATGCAGTGCGCGAATCTCTGCCCATTTTTCTGCAGGCCTACTCAAAGCCGGCATACAAGCTCGATATAGCTCTGATCTATGGCACGCAGGTTGAGAACACAGACCTGTTCCCGTCAACGGCCACTTTTGCAACAGACTGGAATCAATCTTATGCGTTCCCCAAGCTGCAGTACGCAACATTTCCAGACTTCTTTCATTACGTTGAAGACCATTTCGGAAAAGACTTGCCAACCTACCGGCAGGATGGCGGCCCTTACTGGGAAGACGGCATTGCCGGTGACGCGGCCGCTGCCGCCCAAGACCGAATGAATCAAAACCGCGCCTTATCTGCGGAAGTGCTTTCTACTACGATGCATTCCGTTGACCCGAATCTCAATGCTCCGAAGGGCGCGTTTACTGATATTTGGCGAAACATCATACTATTCGCGGAGCACACCTGGCTTTCCTATAATTCCATCACCCAGCCCGATCATGAAGAATCAGTCAAGCAACTGCGGGTCAAGGACAGCCGCGCGCAGGAGGCGTCGCTGGAGATCGAAGACGTGATGAACCGCTCTTTGAGCCAGTTGGCGGACCGGATTCACATTCCGGCCAATACGCTCGTAGTTTTTAATTCCCTGAACTGGAAACGGGATGCCCTCTTGGAAACCGATCTCTTCGAACATCCCGAGCTAACAGATCTGACAACCAAGCAGACGGTTCCCCTGCAGATTCTATACGCAAAGGAGAAGTTTTTGCACGTCCGGTTTCTGGCAACGGATCTGCCTCCCGTAGGATACAAGTGCTTCAGCGTTTCCTACGGTAAGGAGGGTGGCCCATCTGAAACGCCGGTATCAACGACGGCAATCGTCGAAAACTCGTTTTATCGGCTTACGGTGGATTCCGGGAGTGGCGCATTAAGCAGCCTATACGATAAGCAGCTGCGGCGGGAACTAGTCGACCTACACAGCCCTTATAAATTCGGCCAGTATTTATATGTCACGGGAGGCGGGGATACACGGCTGATCAACCCGTATCCATCGCTGCCCCCGGCAACTTTGGCTGTACATCCGGCGTCAAATGGCAAATTACTGAGCGTAGAGCAGCTCCCGTGGGCATACTCCATTCGAACGACTAGTTCAAGTGTAAACACGCCTGTCATTCAGGAGGAGATTTTGCTCTTCAATGATCAAAGGAAGATAGAGTTTCGCTATCACATCCAGAAAAAATACACGACTGAGAAGGAAGCTGTCTATTTTGCCTTCCCAGCGGCAGTCCAGGCGCCGGCCTTTGCTTTTGCCAGTCAGCAAGGATGGGTAGATCCTGCCCACGATCTTATGAAAGGCGGAAGCCTGGAGTGGTTCACGGTACAGGATTGGATGAGCGTGCATGACTCTAATCGGGCGCTTGGCATTGTTCCCCTAGACACCTCTCTGGCTAGTTTCGGCGACATCAATCGAGGCAGATGGAACAGCGATTTCAAACCCCAAACGGGAACAATCTTTTCGTACGCGATGAACAACTACTGGGACACAAATTATCGTGCCGGGCAAGGCGGCGATTTCACTTTCCGCTATGCGGTAACCAGCGGTCCAAAACTCGATCCGGAAGGACTCACCCGTCTGGGCATGGAAGAAATGCGGCCCCCCGAGTTGGATTATGTCGTCAGCCAGGACAAAGCTGGAGACCCTCCGCGGCCTCTACCGCCAACGGGCACCGGCTTTCTGGAAACGAACTCAGATGACATTGCGCTGATCAGCTGGAAGCAGGCTGAAAGTGGCAAGGGCACGATACTTCGTTTGGCGGAGACTGCCGGACACGACTCGCAAACAACAGTTCGGGTTCCCCATTCAAATATCGCATCTGCCCAACTCTGCTCCGGCGTGGAAAAGGATGAGGGCGGCTTGCCGGTGACAAATGACACTGTGAAGCTCCATTTTCGCCCCTTTGAAGTCCTAACGGTAAGACTGGTAATTGGAGTGGGCAGTTGACATGGGTCTCTGGAATACGGACGACGAACTATTCGCGATGTCGCGGCGCGAACTCTTTACTTCTGTTGTCGGCGATGTCATGGATAAGCTCGGTCTTTTTCACCAGTTCCTTCCTCCCGCTATTAAGCCTCTGCGCGCTGACATGGTGCTGATTGGCCGAGCCATGACGGTGCTGTCGGTGGACGTTTTTCGCGAACGGGTTTCGGGCAGCGCCAACAAGCTAATGGACAAACCCTTTGGTCTGATGCTTGAGGCGCTGGATGATCTGAAGCCGAACGAAATCTACGTGAACACCGGCTCTTCTCCAAGAAATGCGCTCTGGGGTGAAATGATGAGCACGCGCGCGATAAAGCTCGGCGCAGCGGGTGCCGTGCTGAACGGTTATAGCCGTGATACCCGCGCGGTTCTCAATCTGGACTTCCCGACGTTTTCATGGGGCAGTTACGGGCAGGACTCCGCGCCACGTTATAAAGTCGTCGATTTTCGCCTACCGATTGAGATTGGAAATGTCTTGATCGGATCAGGCGATATTCTGTTCGGCGATATCGACGGCGTTTGTTGCATCCCAAGGGATGTGGAAGTCGAGGTGTTTACCAAAGCCATGGAGAAGGCGCGCGGCGAAAAGGCTGTCAGAAAAGCGCTCGAGGAAGGCAGCAGCGCGGTTGTTGCGTTTGAGAAATACGGAATCATGTGACGAGTAAGCGGTAATCGCCTTAGCTATCCACGAACTGAAGGATGCGGCTCGCTTTATCAAATGGGAGAGGTTCTCTGTTCAAGATGATTTCGATCAACGTCGTTGTGAACGGATGAAATAAGCTCGACCCCGGCTTGTTCACCGGTCCGAGGTCCAGTTGCACCGGCGCCGACGTCGCGGTCAATTCTTCCTGGTTGTCTCCATAACCTTGGTACGCCATCAGCTCAGTGCCGGTTGAAGCATGAATCCGTATCTGAAGGGGAAACTCCCCGGCCGAAATGCCTTTTGGGAGCCGAATGTGGAAGCAGCGAAAGCTCGGGTCAGGCCCGTACGCATGCACGTCCGTATACATCTGTTCAAAGACGGTCCAGGTGTCCTCTTTCTTCGTCAAAACTTCAACGATGTAATCCGAGACGCCATCACCGCGCTCATCGCGCGCATGCACAACAAACTGCTGCCAGCCCTCCATCTCCTTCCCCACCTCATGGCCCACGAAATGATCCAGGAAAATCTTCGCGTCCCCCAGTAACCCGGCTGCGGCCGCGCCCGGGTTCACCAGCATTTTCTGCTTACCCTTCTCGCCGTATTGACGCGCCCCCGCGAGCCAATCGTCGAAACTTTTGCCTCCTTCATCGCCGACTTTCAGAAAGTCGATAATGTACCCGACCATCTCGGCCTCGGGGTCGCTGATGAGAGAAGAATGATTACGGTCATCGACGGCAATGATCGGAACCTCCAGGCGGTTGTCTGCCCATGGCGAGATGGTCGCCCGTTCGCTGCCGGTCACAGTCGCGTCGCCTGCCTTCCGCGTCAGGTCAATCGTGATCTTCCTCGTGTTCAGGCCCGCCCCAGCCCACCGGACCGTTCCATCGGTACCCGGATCGTTAGCTACGCTCGAAAGGCCGTCATACGGAGTGTTGCCGATAAATACAGCGACATATGGCGTATCGGGAGTCTTGTCGTAATACGGCGCTGGCCCAAGCAAATCCGCGTGGGCCAAGTCCCAGGTAAATGGGCTTCCAAGCTCCAGGCCTTTAAGAACTTTGTCCCCTGCATTTAGAAAATCCGGACCAAGCTGCCGGTTTCCCTTGGCTAGAGCCCCTAGCCACGTGCGGCCCTTGTGGGCCTGCGGTGAGCCCCACGTCGCAGGCGCCACGCCGACCACATGCTTCACCCGTTTGAGGCGCTGGTTCTTGTCAGCTGGAAGACCGCCATTCGTTAACCAGGATCGCAGCACCAGCATTCCCGTGGAGTGCACGATCACGTCGAATGGCTGGTTGCCGTCATTGAGGATTGGCTGATTGCGAAACGCGCGTTCCAACCCCGCTGCAATATCCTCGATCGTGATCTCGTTATTCAGCGAGACGTAGTTGCAAATATTGACATCCGTCGGAACAACTCCTCGTTCCGTGAGGGCGGCTCGCAGTGGTACAAAAGCTTTGGCGTCGGCGGAATATCCGTGAATCAACACAAGCGGGCGAGGCATAGTGGCTCCTGGTTCTCTTAGAAGATACTATCGTCCGGCACAAAAAGAAGGATTGATTTAAATGCCCTAATCGAAGTAATATTAGCCTGCCGAGGGAAAATGAGCGCAGCCACAACACCCAGTCAACCAGTCGCAAAAGCTGTTCAGAGTCCTTTGACTTTGATCATGAAGATAAAATCGGACGCCGATTACCAACAACTGAATGGCCTTCTCCAACACATTCAGAGCCTGCCGCCCGACCAGAACCCGGTCTGGGTGGCCCTTAACAAGCTTGCGAACGTTCACTTCGCAAGATTTGTGTTTCTTGAAAACAATACCCGCCTGGCGGTCATCACAACTTACGACGGGACTTTTGAGAACTATATCAACGAATTCATTGACGCCATTGGCGACGTCTTCAATGGGCTGCTGGCGCACATGGAGGAAGCGCCGCCGCTACCCGTCCAGCAAAACCGCGCTGCCTTCCTTGCCTACGTGAAAGCCAACGATTTCAGGGGTATTGAGCCCTTCTATAGCGCCTATCTGACGGCCACGGTTCTCGATATCCAGGCAGCCCTGTCGCAGAGTTGATGAGCGCCCTGACGCTTGGCGAGATACAGGGTCTCATCCTGCGAAGCTACGGCATGGACGCACTGCGCCTGTTTGTTTTGCAGGTTGCCAATGCCGCTCAGGCGCGCGCGGTTCTCGGAGGATTGCCGGTCACCAGCGGAGCGATTTGGGATAAAAAGCCGGATTTCTGCATCAACGTTGCGTTCACCTACGAGGGTCTTGCCGCCCTGAGGGTACCGGCAACGACCCTGAGCAATTTCCCGGCAGAATTCGTTGAAGGCGCGGTAAGTCGCGCGCCCCTTGTAGGAGACACGGGGACGAACGCTCCTGCCAACTGGAAGCCGTCTTTCGTAGGCGCCGGAGTTCACGTGATCGTCCTGCTTTTCTCCCAGAACAAAGATATACTCGAAACCCAAACTGCGATTCTACGCGCGCGCTGGTCCCATGCGGCAGCCATGTCGGAAGTTTTCGTGCTTGACTCCTACATGCTTCCGGACAATTTGGCGCACTTTGGTTACCGGGACGGATTCTCGCAGCCGACCATTGATGGCGGATTACCCAATCCGGTCCCGGACATTCTGCCAAAAGCTCCCGCCGGGGAGTTCATCTTGGGTTATCCCAGCCAGTACGAGCAGTTCACCTATCCCGTCCCACAGCCTCAGGAACTCGGTCTGAATGGCAGCTTTCTTGCATTACGCATTCTGGAACAGGATTGTGCCGGCTTCGAGAAGATGCTAAGCGAAGCCCCTCAGAAATACGGCATCAGTGGCGAACAACTTGCGGCAAAAATGTGCGGGCGCTGGCGCAACGGCATTCCCCTCGCGTTATCTCCTGATACTGACAGCCCTGTGGAACCCATTCCGCTTGAGAAGCTGAACAACTACGATTACGTCCCCACTCCTGACCATCCTGAAATTTGCGATGATTCCAGAGGGTATCGCTGCCCCATCGGCGCGCACATGCGTCGCGCCAATCCGCGTAGTTCAAAGGTTGCGGGAGGCGGCGGAGTGAATCATCGGATCGTTCGTAGAGGGCTCCCGTATGGCCCGGTTTTCGACCCCGTTCATCCGGATGACGGTATTGACCGGGGCCTTTTGGGCATATTCATCTGTGCGAGTCTCAAAGATCAGTTCGAGTTCCTCATGTCGGAGTGGATGAATGGCGATACGTTCGCTCCTGGCCTCGGCGGAACTCGCGACCCGGTGCTGGGCGACAACGGAAGCGGCCAGGGAAACTTTTTTATTCCGATGCAAGGCCGAAACAAGCTCGTGATTTCCGGCTTCTCGCAACTTGTAACAACACGTGGAGGCGCTTACTGTTTTCTCCCCAGCCTCTCCGGCATACGCTATCTCGCCGGTCTCAATTCATAGCCAAGGATCGATATGGGATTTCTCAGCGATTACGATGCACTTACTTCACCGCTGGACCAGTTGACGCTGATGCAGAAGTGGATTGTCGAAAATCCATCCGGCATGTTCGTGGAGCTCCGCGCGCAAAAGCCGATTTTCATTACGCCAGGTCCGGTGATCGTTTCCCGCTACCGGGACGTGTTCGAAGTGGCCAGCCTCGAGCAAATCTATAGCGTCAAACCCTACGGGGTTGCCATGATGCGCAATAACGGCGGGCCCAACTTCATTCTTGGCATGGATGACGGCGCTGATTTCGAGAATGATCTCTCGATCCTTCATCTTGCCGTGAAGCGCACGGATCTCGATCGCATTCGCGCCATTGTGGCCGGGTATGCCTCCCAAGCTGTGAATCAAGCGCGAAGCGCCGGGATGCTGGACATCACGCGAAACTATTCCAGACTTGTGCCCTCCCAGTTCGTCGCTGAATATTTCGGAGTTCCAGGACCCGATCTCGACACCTTGATGGGCTGGGTGCGGGTCATGTTTACCGACATTTTTCTGAACTTCACGCAGAACCCGGATGTTACCGCCGCGGGCGTGGCAGCCGGAGTTCAGTTCCGCGCTTATGTCGATCGGTTGATCGAATCGATTCAGAAAGACAACACGGTGAAAGACGATGTGATCGGACGTCTGATCAGAATGCAGTCCGATCCCGAAGCTTCCTTTTCAAACAGCCGGATCCGCGACAACCTGATCGGCTGCGTGACTGGCGTCCTTGAAAACACCAACACGGCCGTCGTTACCATCCTGGATTTCCTCTTCGATCACCCCGCTCAAATGCAGGGCGCAGCGGCCGCTGCCCGAGCCGGAGACAACGATCTTCTTCTTGCTTACGTTCTGGAAATCCTCCGTTTCCATACACCGGCTCCCATTCTTGTCCGCCTTTCTGTTGCCGATCACGTTCTTGCAAAAGGCACTCCGTTCGAAACCGTTATTCCCGCGGGCAAGCTCGTGTTTGCTTCGAACGGATCGGCCATGATGGACGAAACCGAGTTAGACTCGCCGCTCGACTTCCGTTTAAACCGGCCGGCCCATCATTACCTCCATTTCGGATGGGGCATTCATCAGTGCCTGGGCAAATACATCTCTCAAGTGCAGGTGGTGGAGATGGTGAAGGCTCTGCTTCTTCTTCCGGCACTTCGCCGGGCCAGCGGAGCATCCGGACAACTTACCTACACCGGCCCGTTCCCCAACAGCTTCGCGGTTGAATTCAACTCGCACGACTGAGGGGCGAGGCCGGCGCTCATCCGGCGCAAGCTGTTTGCCTTAGGACCGTTTCAAAGCCTCTAACTCTTCCAAAGTTCGTGGCCAATCCGTTCCCAGGAGCCGTGACAGGCCTCGGTCTGCCAGCACCGTCCCGTTGGTTTGGCAACGGGCGCAATAATTCGTTTCATTTCCGGCGTAACGAATGCGCTGCACTTTTTCGCCGCACCTTGGACAGGGTTCGCCATAGCGCCCATGCACTGCCATCCCTTTTCGAAAGGCGGTGACCTTCTCCGGGAAAGCAACTCGCGCCTCCAGGTTGAGGCGTTCCACCCAAAACTCCAATGTGTGGCGTGTGGCCGCGAAGAGCCGCTCCCACTCATCAGTCGTTAGCTTCTGGATTCGCGTGATCGGCGAGAGCTGCGCGGCGTGCAAAATCTCATCTGAGTACGCATTACCGATCCCGCTCAACAGGCGTGGGTCGGTGAGCGCCCGCTTCAACGTATGTTTCCCTGAACTCAGTGCAGACCGGAAGGAATCGAGATTGGCGTCGAAAACCTCGATGCCTCCCGGATCTGTCGAGCGTAAACCGTCCTTGCCCTGCAGGATGTGCAACGACGCGCGATGCCTGGTACCCGCTTCCGTCAGAGTCAGAGAACCCGCCGGAAAATCAAAGGCCGCCAGATTCTGACGGCCCGTCAGCGCCGCGCCCCTTGGCCGCCAGTGCAATCGGCCCGCGATCATTAAATGAAGCACCAGCCAAAGGTCGTCCTCAATTCCTATTGCGATGCGCTTGCCGATGCGCCGCAGTTCCCGCACAACGCGGCCTTCCACGCTCGCCAACGGCGGTTGGACAGTCCGCAGCAGAAAGACGCTCGCCAGGCGCAGGCGCTCGAGACGCTGACCAATAATGCGCGGCTCAAGCGCTGTGATGTAGGCGGTAATATCGGGCAGCTCTGGCATGTTATCAGGCTGGCGTCTCGTTTCGCACTACGATTGAACAGCATTCCTAAATTCAGCTACCAACGGCAGATGATCCGAGGCAATAAGTGCTTCACGGGTGCGATGTAGCCGTAGTTGCTGGAGATGCAGCGCTGAATCGTAATAAATGTGGTCGAGGTGAAGGACCGGCATCACGCCGGGGTAAGTTCGGCGGCTCCCCGAGTGGGCCGTGATGTCCGCATTGTGCATGCATTTCGAAAGCATCTGCGTGACCGTCCCCCGGGTCCATTCGTTGAAGTCGCCGAGTACAATTCGCGGGCAGCCGCGAACATCGCCATTCAACACTTGGGGCGCAAGTAATTTCACGGCTTGTTTGCGCCGCTCGAATAGCGATGTGCCCAGGTGCAGCCCAAAAACTCGAACGCACTCGCCAGCGGCCAAATCGAGATCGGCTCGCAAGCAGTTTCGCGGCTCTCTTCCCGAAATCGTCAGATCATGGACGACGGACGAACGGATCGGCATGCGGCTGAATACCGCGTTGCCATAACCGTCGCCCGCCAGTTCTCTAGCCGCAGCGAACCTGTGATCCATTCGCAAATCATCAGCAAGCGACCTTGCCTGCCTCTCAAAAACCTCCTGGAGGGCGATTACATCCGCATCGAGCGTCGTTAGAACATTCAGAACCCTTCCGAGACTGACTCGCCAATCGATGCCGCGGCACTTATGAACGTTGTACGTCGCGACGCGCAGGCAGATCATTCCTGTTTCGCAAGCAGCGCTTCCAGCCGCTCGTATAAACGGAAGCGTGTTGTCTTGCACCAGTCCTCGTAAGTCACTATATGGCTCAGCGCCAAATCGCGATGAAAGTCTTCGATCAAGCGAAGCGTTACGGCGCGATCGAGAACTGCCACGTTCACTTCGTCGTTCAGTTCAAATGAGCGGGAGTCGAAATTGGTTGATCCCACGACGGCCCAGAGATCATCGACCATAAGCGCTTTCACATGGATCATCGAGGGCTGATACTCGTAGATCTTAACGCCTGCCTTCAACAGAGCGCCATACAAGCTTCGGCTGGAATCACGCGTCAAAGCGTGGTCTGCGTGTACGCCGGGGGTGATGATCTTTACATCGAGCTTACGATTTCTAACAGCGTCAATAATTGCCTGCCGTGCGCTTCTGTCGGGAAGAAAGTAAGGCGTATTGATGTAGATTCGCTGTTTTGCGCAAGCGAGTAAGATTTGAAACAATGTGCGAGCCTTGGTGGAACCCGCCGCTGGCGTGCTGCTTACCACTAAGGTAGTTGCCTGTCCAGCGCCCGGTTCAAAACGAAAATAGTCTTCACCAGTCAGAATCTCGCCCGTGACCCGCAGCCAGTTTTGAGCGAAAGCTGATTGAAGGCTTGAAATGACGGGCCCCTGAAGACGAATCATAGTATCGCGCCACTTGGCGTCCCGTTTCACTCCGGTATACCATTGGTCCGCGATCCCGGCGCCGCCGGCGAATCCAATCGTGCCGTCGATGATCAGCATCTCGCGGTGAGTTCGATTGTTGATCTATGGAAGCCAATCGAGCCGAAGCGAGTGGTACCACTCGATCCGGCCGCCCGCCCCGCTGAGTTCCCGGAAATAGCGGCGCGTAGTCCGCATGCTTCCGATGTAGTCCAATATCAGATTTACTCTGACTCCGGCACGCGCCCGCTCCGCGAGCGCTTCCGCGAAGCGCTCACCGATCTTTCCAGGATGAAAAATATAAGCTTCGAGGTTGATCGTTCGTTCCGCGGAGCGAATCGCGTTCAATTCCGCTTCGTAAAAGCACTCTCCATTCGTAAGCACCTCCACGGGCGTATTTTTGTGAACCTGAGCATCCGTCAGCACCGCAATCGTCGAAAGAAAGTAATCCGAATCGAGATCCGCTTCCAGGGGCTTCTCTATGCGATACGGCAGATCGGGGCCGAAAAAAGCAAGAATCAATATGAGGCTTTGAAACGCGATCGCCAGGATCGCCAGCACTAAGAACGCTGTGTGCACGTCGTCCTCTGGGGGCGGGAAGGTTCAGCTCGCGCCCCTATGGTATCGACACCTGGGGCGAGCCCTTTGCAACACGTTAAGTTTGATACTTACACCCGCACGGACGCCAAATCAAATCTGGGAATAGGATTTCGGATTAAGAATCAGATTCGCGATGTTTGAAACGATCGCCTCATAGGTGAATTCCGGCGAGCTGCTGAGCTTCTTCCAGTCAGGATCTGAGCCGAACGCTTTCCATTTGGCATTCAGCTCTGCGAGGTCCGGGAAGCTCAACATATAGGTGAGGTTTGGCAGGCGGTCTCCGATGAGCGTGTCTCCGTAGAACACCTGCCAGAAGCCGGCTTTCTCAAAAATCGCAAATTCGCCTCTATGGAACATTTCAACCTTGCGCCGGTGGTCTGCGTTGCTCGGGCTTTCGTAGGTGCGGAGTTGAAAGACACGTGCGCCGTGTTGCGCCGTGACGGGCGGGACCGTGAGTGACGGGTGCCCTTCAAAGGCGATCATCAACGAGCTCGCCACCCGCTCGTACGCCGGGGCAGCCGCTGGTGCATGTAGGAATGCGTGGCCGGACTTCTGATAATCCTCGTCTTCCGCGAGCCGCAATTCGGCTGTTACCAGCGTTTCCAGCGATGTGCTTGGAATCAGCACGTAGGTGGTTGGAGTTTGCGGCCCGATGTAAAGCTCGAATGCCCCAACCGGCTTGGTTCCCAGCCGGTTCAGCGCCGGTATCAACGCTTCGGCGAGAAAGCCGTCTGTGAGTTTCTGTTGTGGCCCGTTGACCAGGTGATAGGCGCGAAGCTCGTAGTATTCGCGCGCCTTGGTGCCCGGGTCGATCTGCGCGTTTTCGAGGGCCTTGGCTGGTGCTTTGAATGTCAGCGCGGAACCGGCCAGTGATGAGGTCAGGAATTGTCGTCTTTGCATGCAAGTGTATACCGCACTTGCATTCTAACGACAAACTACACCGAGTCCGCTTCGGAGGCCGGCTGTAGTTCTTTTTTCAGCGGCCCATCTTTCGAGCGAGGACGCCGATCGAAAAACTGGAGCCTGCAAAACCTGCAATAAAAAAGCGGGGCGCCCAACCATTTGTGTACGAACCGGTGAAGGTGACGATCGAGGTGTTCAACAGGGTCGATACGAGGAAGCACCTGAACGTCGTGTCCCTTGCAGCGAGGGCAGCACACATAGCGCCGGTCAAGCAAAGACCGCCATTTCGTGACGCGAACACGCGACCTGCATTCGGCGCAGCGGTAGGCCTGAGCAATTACCAGCCGTTCCAATGGCTTACGCCGCGAACGTTGCATCAAACCGCCGCAGGACGGGCACTTATATCCCAACGGAGTCAGACCTTCCCCAATTCTGGCCCGTGTGGGCGTTCGGAAGCAACACAGCAGGTTCTAGAACCGTTGGTACGAAAGGTCTGTTTCCTGGTACCATGAGTACCGGTCACTCAAGGCATTGGGTCTATTTTCGGTAGTGGATGAATTGCTTTCGACCCCAGCCACGCTGCGCGCAGCGCGGCGGCTTCCGGCGTTAACGCTTGTCCCGCCTTCTCAATGCTGACGAGCTCGAGTTTGGGGTCCTGTGCGAGGATCAACCCAAGGCTTCTTTTCCCGGCGCGCGTTTCTGCCGCCAATTGCACCAGATCTCCCGGTTGATGGTGCGCCAGCCAGACCTCCATCTCGCCTTCGTTACCAATTCGTTGGCTGTCGAAGAGAGAAATCCGGTCTCCTTTTTCGAGGCCGGCATTGTATAGCGGTGAATCGCGTAGGGTTTCGCTGGCAATTTCCACGGAGCCGCCGGCGTAGTTCAACTTCGCGCCCAGCCACGCCTTATTGGGAGCGGCGGGACGCAGCAGCAGCCCGGCTTTCGCGAATAGCTTTTTGAAATCGAGCGGCGCCTTCCCGTAAATATGATCCCTGAAGAGATCCCGGGCGAAATCCGGGCTCGTGGTCTCTGCGAGCGTGCTTTGCAGGTCTGCCAGGGTGTACGGCTTATCGATATCCGGATGCTCGCGCCACATTGCGCGCATCCAGTCGTCCAGGCTTTTGCCCGGAAACTCCTCGCGAATCGCCAGGTCTATCCCAATCGCGAGGGCCTCACCGTAAATGTAATAAGAGATGAACGTGTTTTTGAAATTCGTCGGGTCAATCGACGTAGCCGCGTCCACAAAGGGCGCCAGGTCGCTCATTCCCACGACATCGTGCACCTCGCGTCCTGGCTCCGTAAGGACATCCGCTATAGCGCGGCCTGCATCGCGCAGGAATTCATCGAGCGTAGAGAGTCCGGCGCGCTTCAGAACCAGCAGACCGTAATAGTTGGTGAATCCTTCGGCAAACCACAATTCACCAGACATGTTGGCTCGTTCGAAATCGAAAGGCTCCAGTGATTTGGGCCTGATGCGTTTCACATTCCAGGAGTGGAAGAACTCATGGGAAACGGCGCCGATCTCGCGCCCGGCGTCATCCCGTAGATTTGACGGGCCCGTAATCACGGTCGAATCCCGGTGTTCCATGCCGTCAAAAGAGACGTAAGGAAGGTAGTCGACCAGGAACGTGTACGCGCCGTTGTCGTATTTGGGCAACGCGCCGAATACGCCTTCTTCTTCCAGTACGACGGCGTGGCACATTTGGGCGAAGACAGCGGCTTGCTGCTCGAG
>CAVPKW010000018.1:0-108097 GCA_963705805.1 uncultured Acidobacteriaceae bacterium | reverse complement strand
GTATTCGTGCCGCCGAGAAACAAGGTTCTGGTAAAGATTCTTCAGAAACAGGTCACTGGTGAGCGTCGGCGATGATCACGTCGCTCGCTTTCTCGCTAATCATGTACACGGCCGCGACGATGAAATAACCAGGTATGCGGGGGAACACCGAGGCGTCTACCACCCGGAGCCCCTGGGTTCCGAATACGCGGAAACGGCTGTCGAGAACAGCCATTTCATCGTGTTCGGCGCCAATTTTGTTTGTACAGCAGGCGTGATGACCCCAGGCCTCATTGCGAATAAACTCCCGCAGCTTGTCATCCGATTCATAGCCTGGTCCCGGAACGAGCTCGGAGCTGATGAGTCCAACCTTTTTCAGTTCCTCATTCATCGCACGAACAAATTGGACGCCCTTGACGACAGAATCCAGATCCTCGCCCGAGTGGTCGTTTCCTTCGCTGAAGTAATGGAAGTTGATATCAGGCACGTCCCACGGATTTGCGGAACGAAGAGTCACACGTCCCGCGGTATTGTTGGTTCGCGCCTTGAGAATAGCCCACGTAAACCGGTTGTGGTAACGCTCAAACTGGGACGAATAGCCCGGCACGTACCCCCGGAAGAAGCCTGGAAGTCCAAAAATGTACAGGTCCGGCTCCTTTCGATCAGGTGTTGAGCGCTTGATGGCGCCTATCAAAGTTCCGTTGGAGGCATAGATTCCTTTGCCTTGCAACCATTCCTGGAAGCAGGGGTCCGTGGTCCCGGGTTGAGGTATTCCGAAAGCGGCTCCAGCGAGCAGCTTGAAATCCTTGAGGAAGCCGGAAACTACGGCGATTTCGTACCGGTCTTGCAGATTCTCGCCCACCCCGGGTAGATCTACCACTACCGGAAGGCCGAATTTCGACAGTTCAGAGCGCGGACCAATGCCAGACAACTTCAGCAGCTGAGGACTATTGAAGCCTCCGGCCGCGAGAATAATCTCCCTCTTCGCCCGCACCTCACGTTTCGGCGCGGAGGCCGGGTCGCCGATCTGATTCGGGTCAGCTCCGTAGAGATGACGGCCTTCAAGATATTCGATGCCAATGGCTCGAGTGCCCTCAAATAAAATTCTCGACGCTAGCGCCCCTTTCAGCACTGTCAGCTTATCCGGAAACGTTTTTTGGATTCGCAATATGTATTCCCGAGGGCCGGCGCGCTTACCGTTCTCCCCGGCGAGAGGAGTAAACGCCAGTCCCTCAGGGCTTTCATCGGCATTCCGGGTGTCGTTAGCGTCAAACCAGCTCTCTGTCCGAATGAAGGGATTGCCGATGTGGGCGAGCAAAGCACTTTTAACCGTGTTCAACAGGAGGGCAACTATCTCCGGGTCTTTCAAGGCTATTGCCGGATCTGCCTCGGATGTGGGGAGCCATCCGTGAAACCCATGTCCATGCGACCAATTTCGCCAATCTTCGTCTCCTTTCAAAATGTCTCCGACGGAAGACGCTACTCCTCTCAGAATCCCCAGGGGAGAGTCCGGATTTGGTACATACTTGCAGTTCTCAAGACGCGCGAAGTAGTGGCGCATGTTGTCTGGACGCCAGGTCTCATCGCCCGTAATGTCCGCTATCCGGTTCCAGTCGCTGGCCTGCGGCAGGACGGTAATCATTGCGTTGTGTGCTGTGCAGCCTCCCAGCGTTCCAGCCCGCGGGTACCAGACGCCGCCTTTAGCCGCGACGTATTTCGGGTCTCGGGCTTGTTGGGCATCATCGGCGTAGTGCCGAACAAAATAATCCCAGGAGCACGGGGCATATTCGGTAGCCAGGCCATTGAAGATAGGGACCTCGTACATTAGCCGTCCTGTTTCATCTTCCGAACAGGGATCACCGCCGGCCTCCAGAAGCAAAACCCGGAAGCCAGTTTTGGCGAGATTCGCAGCTAACGGTCCTCCGCCGGCGCCTGAGCCGATAACGATGTAATCGAAATCCGCAGTGCTCATCTTCTTTTCTCCGCTTTCCGAAGGTGTGGAGCTTTAAAACCATATCATTTTAAATTCGCCAGCAATTCTTGGAGACGTTCTGGCGGGCTGCGGAGCCGGTCGCCGGAACAGTTCGAAGTAGCATATAATTCCTTCAAACACAATCGCTTGTGGCACGCCGATCGGCGTGCCTATGTGCATTGCGGAAATGAACAGGACAGAGGGGGTCCGAAATGAAAGTGCTACGTTGCACCTGCGCCCTGATGGCGCTATTGCTGATAACAGGTATCTCCGTATACGGCCAAGCCGTTACCGGAACGGTTTTGGGGACTGTGACAGACAGCTCTGGCGCTGTAGTCGTGAATGCCAAGGTGACGCTCACCAATTCTGGTACGGCGACCGTCCAAACCATAGAAACGAACGCCAGCGGAAACTACACGTTCGCGGACGTGTCCGAGGGGACGTACTCGGTTTCTATCGAGGCGGCCGGTTTTAAGAAGGAAGTGCGCCAGAACATCAGCGCTACCGTGAACACCAGCACGCGCGTCGATGTCCAGTTACAACCCGGAAACATCAGCCAGCAGATTGAGGTCACAGCCGCTACTCCGCCGCTTCAGACGGATCGCGCCGATACTGAGACGAGTATTTCAACCGTAGAGACCGCAAATCTGCCCGTTGGCACGAACCGTAATTTTCAGAGTTTGCTGAATCTCGTTCCGGGTACAACGCGCGCTACATTCCAACACTCGCAGTTCTTCAACGCGTCCAGCTCACTTCAGACGGAAGTAAATGGCCAATTGCGAATGGGCAACAACTACCAGATCGAGGGAATTGATGACAATGAAAGAACCGGACTCCTGCAGATCCTGGTCCCGCCGCTCGATGCAATAGCGACCGTAGACGTTTCGACCAGCAATTTCGAAGCGGAACTTGGACGCGCAAGCGGTGCGGTAACGAACGTCATCCTGAAGTCAGGGACGAATAGCTTCCATGGCGCAGGGTATGAGTTCCTCCAGAACAGCGAGTTCAATGCTCGACCCTTCTTCAGTGCTGGCGTCGGGCATGTAACGTATAACTATTTCGGCGGCAATGCCGGCGGCCGGATTATCAAGAACAAACTGTTTTATTTTGGGGACATTCTGCGGGTCGCGGATCACGAAGCAAGCCCGAACGAGTTCACGATTCCGACACCCGCGCAAATCTCCGGTAACTTGAGCGGATCATCTACACCGATCTACAATCCCTTCACCGGAAACGCCAACGGCACGGGAAGGCAACGGTTTGCCGGAAACATCATCCCGACGGCAGATATTAATCCCATCTCCGCGAGCCTGCTTGCCTTGCTCCCAGTCCCAAACCTGGCTAGTTCGACCGGTGTCAACAACTACTCTGTATTTTTGCCGTTTCATAAGGACACAACTTCGCTCGATGCCAAGGGCGACTATAACCCTACCGATTCCGACCGTATCTCAGTGCGGTTCAGCTTTGCGAGACCTCTCATTTATCAGGCACCCGCATTTGGCTTGGCGGGAGGCGATGCAAATGGGGCATTTCAGGGCACCGGTGTTCAGCGTACTTACAGCAGCGGGATTAATTACACCCACATTTTCTCGCCTACTCTGATCAGCGAATTTCGTTTCGGCGTCGCCTACTACAACAACGTCGCAACGCAGACCGACTACGGCCAGAATTCATCGACCGCGATTGGAATCCCCGGAATCAATTTAAGTCCGATTACCAGCGGTTTGGTGGGCATCAACATTGGACAGTTTTATTCCAATCCGCTGCTTGGCTACTCAGCCAGCCTCCCCTGGACCAGAGCGGAAACAAATATTGACTTTGCCAATATCTGGACGAAGATCATTGGCAATCACACCATCAAGTGGGGAGGGGACTTGCGGCGGGTTCGTGATGCCCTGTTGCAGGAGCAGACATTCAGCCCGCGCGGACTGTATACGTTTGCAGCCGGTCAGACTGCGCTGAACAACAACGGGAAACAGAGCGCGACCAGTTACTACAACAACATCGCCGCATTTCTTTTGGATGTCCCGAATCAAGCCGGTCGCGATCTTGCCACCTACTTTCCGGCGATTCGAGCGTGGCAGATCTTTACTTTTGTGCAGGACAAGTGGGTCTTCAATCCAAAGCTGACCCTGGACCTGGGGCTACGTTGGGAGATCTATCCGCCGTTTGCGCCGCAATTCTCTGGTGGATTTTCAAACTACAATCCGCAGAACAACTCGCTGGTGGTTGCTGGAGTCGGGGGAAACCCTGATAACCTCGGACGCAAGAACTACTATGGGTATTTCGCGCCTCGTTTCGGAGCTTCTTATCGGCTGACAGACAAGACCGTCCTTCGCGCCGGCTTCGGTATCAGCTATACGCCCTATCCCGACAATAACTATGCCTTCAATTACCCGGTACGGGCGAACAACGCGTACAACCCCGCGGTTGCTACTTATGGTCCGGCAATACTCAACACTGGGCAGATTGCCACATTTCAAAACGGTTTTCCTCCAGCCGTTCTGCCGACAATACCTTCTAACGGAATAATTCCGAACGCGCCGACCAACCAGTCCTATTTTGTCGTCCCTCTGAACTATAAAAACCCATATGTCGAATCGTGGAACATAGCCGTGGAGCGGGCGCTTCCACTTGGCCTTACATTAGATGTCGCCTACGTGGCAAACCACGGCGTTGACGCGTCGCAGGTTCAGTACAACCTGAATGCCGGACTCATTCCGGGAGCAGGCAATGCCGGATTGCCTGAATTTGCCGCTTTTGGCAGGACGAACTCGACGACGCAACTGTTCGCGCCGTACTCCACCATGTTCAACTCGCTTCAGATTAAATTGAATCGCCGTTTCAGTAACGGCTTCGCATTGACGACTTCGTATACCTATGGCAAAGGCATGGGCTTTCAAGTCGACGACGACACCAGTTTGGACTTCTATGTGAACCAGCAGCGTAACTGGGCCCGAAATGATTTTGACCGCACGCACACTTTTGTGCAGAGCTACGTATACGAACTGCCGTTCGGCCCCGGGAAAAAGTGGCTTCGCTCCGGGCTGGTTGGCAACATAGTCGGCGGGTGGCAGGTGAATGGCGTTTTGACAATCATGACCGGCACCGCCATGACTCTTACGCCGAGCACGAATAACCTGAACATGCCGGGGAATACGCAAACGGTCAACCAGATTGCGCCGGTTCAAATCCCCGAGGGTGTGGGACCGAACAGCCCCTGGTTCAGTGCTTCGAGCTTCGCCCAGCCCACGACTCTGGGAGTTTTCGGGAATACGGGCCGAAATTTTCTAACCGGGCCCGGGTTCTTTGACCTGGACGCTTCGTTGTTCAAAACGATTGCTTTTCGTGAGCGGTATAACCTGGAGCTGCGCGCGGAGGCCTTCAGCATCACCAACACCCCGGAATTTGGGAATCCTGGAACCACGTTGGGGTCGCCAAACTTCGGCTACGTGACCAGCACACTGGGCGGAAATTCGACCGCAAGCAATGGAAATCGCGTGGTCCAACTGGGCGTGAAGTTTAGTTTCTAAACACCTTCGCAGAAAAACGGCAGCTAGCGAAAGATGGCTGCTGTTTTTCTTAGTACACGAATCAGAGCGTGATCACGGGCGCCCAAGCCGCCGGAAAGTTGATCCCGACTCTGCTCATACTGAACGAACATGTTTGCAGTACCCATGGAAAGCAGAGAATGTGGTTGGGGCGGAATAATTGCCGATCGAACTGGTGAGATTTTGTCCGCTGCTATCGCTCCAATATCCGGTGAGGCTGTACCGGAAGCTTCTAAAGGCATCTTCGGGGACTCGATTTTGGACAGGAGGATAGATGTGTCCGTTCGCCATATACCCTTCATACAGAGGTGATCCCGAGGCGTTGCCATTTTATTTTGCGCGGGCCGTAAATCAGTTCTATTGACGAGAATTTCTGATGAAAACCAAAACTTAACAGCAGAACGGACTACTTTCCCTTTGAATGATCCTAGGGAAAATCTGGATTAAACAATCGGGAGCGAGTCTCGATATGAATTCGGTACCGGTACCTCGGAGTAAGAGCCTCGTTGACATTTGTCAAAGCTTGACCGATGATGAGTAGGCGCTTAGTCTTAAGAACGCTTGAGAAGTCTCCAAGAAGGGGAGAAGGGGCGGTAGCTTGAGCAAAATGCTTGTTCAGGAGCGTCAAGGTGAGACTTATCGAGGCGCGCCTACTTCGCTGCCCTGGTACGCGGTGCGTGTCCGATCAAATTTTGAGAGGCGAACCGCTGCATTTCTGACTCATCGAGGCTACGAGCAGTTCTTGGCGGAGTACGTGGTCAAGCGGTACGGCCGGCCCATGCATGCGCCGCGGCCCCTGCTTCCCGGTTATGTTTTTTGCCGTTTGGATCCGAACAATCGCCTGCCGGTTCTTGCAAGCCCGGGCGTCATCGGTATTGTAAGTTGCGGGCGCGTGCCTCTTCCCATTGAAGAAGAGCAAATCGAAAGGGTACGGACGCTGGTGCAATCGGGCTTACCCACTATGCCCTGTCCGTTCCTGAACTGCGGTGATGCGGTTGTGCTTCAGAGTGGTCCTTTGGTCGGTCTTCGAGGAATTCTGCTCGAGATAAAAAGCTTATTTCGGATCGTTGTCTCAATCGATCTGTTGCAACGCTCGATAGCTGCGGAAATTGAACGGGATTGGGTACGTCCAGCGGAACCATTTCCGAACATCTATAACCCACATTTACCAATAAATCAGCTAATTTAGAAAATGTCAGTACTTAAGCCGCGAAAGCGACTGGTTTACTTCCGGCTATCGGAAGATGAGTTTCAACGAGTGTCCAGCTTGTGTGAGACTTCGGGCGCGAGGAGCATATCCGACCTAGCCAGGCTGGCGGTGGAGGAATTCCTTAAGGTTGCCGGCGGCGACGGCACGGCGTTATTAGAGAGCCGATTGCGCGATCTGGACCGGATTCTGATCCAACTGAATGAGCGCCTCCGCGAGCTCACCTACGCCCTCCATCCCGTGGATACCAGTCCTCAACAGAATGGCGCCGCCCACGCGGAGAAATGATTGATATGCAATCGCTACGGCCGCCTGTCGCTGCCCTTTCCCTCTCTCGCCGATCGATCCGCTATGCGAGGACAGTTCCGCGTTCATCCATTTTCCTCCTGTTGCCACTTTTTTCCTTTTTCGCTTACGCCCAGCAGCCGTCGACGGCTTCCAACCCGGCATCCGGTCAGACCACCCAACAGATTCCAAATCCAGCTGGCGGCTTCGCGCAGCAAGGTTCCTCGAGTGTCACCCCGGAGACTTCCCAGCAACCAGCCGGTACTGCCGCCCCGGCAGCCCAAAACGCGCCTGTCGTTGTGCCGCCTGGTTCAGGCCTTCTGAGTCTGGATTATGTTTTGGGGCCGGATGATGCGTTGGTGGTCCACGCCTATGAAATGGAGGATGAAATACCCGACCGGCCGGTCCTGGTGGAACGCGACGGGACCATCCAATTGCCCATCTTGGGCAAAATCAAAGCGGAAGGACTAACCGTTCAACAACTGGAAGAAACGGTCGCAGACAAACTCAAGAAATATGTTCGCGAACCTAAAGTGAACGTGACGATAGTCCGGTTCCGGTCCGAGCCGATCTTCGTCGAAGGCGCATTCCGGGCGCCTGGCATCTACCAACTGCAACAACATAAGACGCTGCTAGACCTGATCACCGCGATCGGCTTGCAGCCCGATGCCAGCCATATTATAAGGATCACGAGGCGCTTGGAATATGGCGAGATTCCGTTGGCCAGCGCCGTGCAACAGTCGGGCGCGAAGACAACCACCGTCGAAATAGACATTTCCTCCGTCAAGGAGGGGACGAATCCTGTCGGAAATCTCGAGTTGAAGCCATATGATGTCATTTCGGCGAAACAGGCAGAGATGATTTACGTGTTGGGACGGGTGGGCCGGAACGGGCCGATCGAAATCGGCGAACACGAGTCGCTTTCCATACTGCAAGTCCTGTCTATGTCCGGTGGAACCGGACCTGATGCCGGCTTGGATAAGACCGTTATTTTGAGGCCTACGCTGGAAGTGAACCGCAGGTCCGAAATTCATGTCAATGTGAAACGCATCCTTACTACGCAGGATGAGGATTTTACGCTCAAACCAAATGACATTTTATACATCCCAGGAAAGTCGGGAGCTAAGCACAATATGGCAGTGTTCGCCAAACTAGCGTTGCCGATGATTCCCTACTTCCTTTGGTTGATCGTTCGCTAAACCGTGAGCACACTCCCTCAAAAATTCAATACCGCCGAGCTCATCAACCTTCCCGCAGAGCCGGAGGCGCCAGAGGCGCCCAATCTGTTTGCCGAGTTAGGCACGACTCTTCGTAAGCGGAAGCTGTTGATCGCCTTGTCGATCTTCGCAGGCGTGCTGGTGGCGGGCGTGATGCTGCTCTTTTCGCCTTCGCTCTACATGGCGGGGACCACCCTCGAAGTCCAGGGCTTGAATGAGAATTTCATGAACATGATTTCGGTGGATCCCCAAGCCGGGACTGGCGCCTACTCCACTAACACTCTGAACATCGAAACCCAGATCAGGATCCTTGAAAGCGGCTCGCTTCGCGGTCCCGTGATAGATCGCCTGCTGCGCGAAACCACTCCCTCTCTGCCTCCGCAAAGCGGATTGCTCGCCCAGGCTCGAAAGTTGCTCCATATCGGGAATGACGATCCTCTTGAAAGCACTCGCGGAGCCATTTTTACTGCGAATGGCACCATGAACGCGAAGAGTATTCTCGGAACGAGGATTATTGTCATAACTTGCGAGTCGACCAACCCCGATGTGGCCGCCGCTTACGTCAACGCACTGGCGGCGGATTACATATCTCAGAACTCGGAAATCCACGCTGTGAATGCCCAGAAAACCGGTCAATGGCTGGCCGGGCAGTTGGAAGAGACCCAGGCCAAGCTGGAACAGGCGGAGACAAAGCTCGCGGAATTCGTTCAGAAAGCCGGCATCACGGTGATCGGAGACCAGGAGACGCTGGCGGACAGCAAGATGCACGTGCTGCAAGGGGACCTGGCTGCACTCAAGGCGGAGACTATCAGCAAGAAGGCCTTGCTAGATAAAGTCACCAATGCGCCGCCGGAGGTTCTACCTGACATTATCCAAGATCCGGAGCTCAAGGCGTATCAAACGCGCATCGCCGACTTGAAAGTCCAAAAGGCGCTGCTGATGACGAAGTTGACGCCCGAGCACTCTAAAGTGAAGGACTTGGATATGCAGATATCCATTCTCCAGGCGGCGTTCGGAAAGACTCGCGAGAATGTCGTCGCGCGCTACCGCAGCGACTATGAAGAAGCCATAAAGCGCGATCAAATGATGTCTTCTGCCTACACCGGAGAGGCGAGCACGATCGCATCGCAGTCCGACAAAATGGCCCAATACGGCATGCTGAAGCGCGAGGCCGATATTCTTCGTCTGTCGCTGAATGCCATCCTCCAGGAAACAAATCAGGCCTCCATCGCTTCCGCGTTGCCCACCGACAGCGTCCGTGTGGTTGACTCGGCATCCCCTCCGAACGCGATCTCGCATCCGGTCGCCACGCAAGTGCTGGCACAGGGCGCCGCGGGCGGACTGGTCTTCGGCGGCGTCCTCGGGTTTCTGATCGAGCGGCGGAAACGCAAAACTTTGTCGCGCAAGTTTGCCGATCCAGGCCGCTCCACGCTGGTTCTCAATATCCGGGAACTCGGCGTCATACCTTCCATGGAAGGTGAGCAGCGTCCCAATCGATTGCTAGGGATGCGGTTGCCGAAGCGGCTCGGTCCGGCTCCGATTGAAGGCGGCTACCTGTTGAAAGAGTCCTTCCGGATGATAGTGGCGTCGCTCGTGCGGCAGGCAGATGCCACGGAGCATCCGCGAGTCGTCGTTGTAACCAGCCCGGGAATGGGGGAAGGGAAGACGACAATCGTCTCCAACATAGCAAAGGCCATGTCGGAGATCGGCAGGAAGGTGCTCGTCGTTAACGCCGATCTGCGCCGCCCGAATCTCGACGAGATTTTCGACGTCTCCGGTTTTCCGGGGCTCTGTGAAGTTCTGACTTCAGAAGGGCCGCTTGATGTCTCCTATCTAAGAAGCTTGATCAAACATGAGCCCGAGAGTAATGTCTACATCCTGCCGGGCGGCGCCGCAACGGGTCAAATTGCAAAGTTGTTCTATACGGCGAGGACCCAGCTGGTGCTGGAGTCGCTTCGAAAACAGTTTGATTGTGTTCTGATCGACACGCCGCCTCTTCTTCAGTTTGCCGAGGCCCGCGTCCTGGGCAGGATGAGCGATGGCGTGATCCTCGTGCTGCGTTCAGGAGCAACGGAGGAAACAAACGCGCTCGCTGCCCGTCAGATGCTCATGGAAGATCAAGTCAGCCTAGTAGGAACGGTGCTCAACGATTTCAAGGGAACCGAAAAGAGCGCCTACAAGGCGTACTACTATTACGGGGCCCGAAAGGCGTAAGACTCGCCCGACTACGCATGACACCGAAGGCTTTTTTCCTGTTTCTCCGTCCGCCTTCCTGAAACATCCTAACTTCCTATGTGCGGAATAGCTGGGCTCTATGGGGGCGAACGCCCCGCGGGACAGCCCGAGCAAGAGGTGATCGCTCGAATGCTGCGGCTCCAGGAACACCGGGGGCCGGACGGCGAAGGGATACACGTACAAGGGGCCGTGGTACTCGGCCATCGCCGGTTATCTATCATCGACCTAACTTCTTGCGCCGCTCAGCCGATGTCCAATGAAGACGGTTCCGTCTGGGTTTCGTTCAATGGCGAGATCTATAACTACTTGGAACTGAAGCAAGAGCTTGCGGCGCTGGGACACACTTTCCGGTCGAGTTCGGATACCGAAGTTTTGGTCCACGGTTATGAAGAATGGCACATGGAGGGCCTGCTCGACCGCCTGCGCGGAATGTTTGCGTTCGCCCTCTACGATCATGCCCGCGCGAGACGTGATCCCGCTCAACCATTTTTCTTTCTCGCGCGGGACCGGATGGGCATCAAGCCTCTGTATTATGCCTGCGACGATTCGTCTCATCGCCTGACCTTTGCCTCGGAAGTGAAGGCGCTGGTCGAAAGCGGCGCTGTTGCGGGAGACGTGAACTCGGGGGCGCTGGCCTCGTTCCTCGCATTCGGTTCCGTACCCTACCCGCAAACGTGCCGTTCCCGGGTCATGTGCCTTCCACCCGGCGCCTTTCTCGCCCTCAGTCAAGGTAAGCATCAGGTCCGGGTGTTCTGGGATATGGCCGGCAACCCGGGCCAGCCGCAGCCGCTGCCGGAATTGTTGAGCGACACCGTTCGCAGGCACCTCCTGGCGGACGTCCCGGTTGGAGTATTTCTGAGCGGCGGGGTCGATTCGTCCGTCGTGGCAGTTCTGGCGGCCAAGGGGCGCAGAGCACCTCTCTTCACGATCACCATTTCGTTCGCTGAAACAGAATTCGACGAGGCTGGGAGCGCAAAGCGCTTTGCCGCCCACATCGGAGCCGACCACCACGAGGTTCCCCTCACAGCGGCTGATTTCCGGTCGGAGATGCCCCAGATTCTGTCTTCCATGGATCAGCCCACGGCCGACGGGGTGAACACCTATTTTGTTTCCCGGGCAGCGCGGCGGCTTGGCCTCAAAGTAGTTCTTTCCGGGCTGGGCGGCGACGAAGTGTTTTTCGGTTATCCACACTACCGCAGCCTCATTCGCGGATCGGGCGCGCTCGGAGTATACGCGCGCTCGCCGGCGCTCCTTCGCGCCATCACCGGGAGGGCGGCGAGCACGCTGGGGCAGATGGCTGGCAAGGAGCAGTGGGGCCGTCTTGACTATGGTCAAGGCAGATCGCTGAACGAGACGCTCTATATGTTGGTCAGAGGGTTCTTCCCGCCGGCGCAGGTGTCGAGCCTCCTTGGCTTGTCTGCAAAAGAAGTCAACGCCGCTGTGGATACCGCGTTCCGGCCGTTTCAGATAGCGGGAGAAAACGGAACCATCGACGCGGCGCGATTCCAGCAGATGGAGATGAGGCGGTATATGCATGACCAACTGCTGCGCGATTCGGATGTCTTTAGCATGGCGCACTCGCTCGAATTGCGGGTTCCCCTCGTTGATCATAAAGTCGTCGAGGCCGCCTCCCGAATTCCGATTCAGAGCCGGATTGAGGACGAAATCAACAAGCCGCGCCTTGTAGAAGCGGTACCGGATGGCTTGTTGCTCGAAACTGCGAAGAGAGCGAAACGCGGGTTTATCTTTCCCTTCCAGAACTGGCTGAAGGCCCACGCAGACGAAATGGAGGATTACGCAACACAAGGCGATCTGCTAGACCGGCGGGCCGTTCGCGAGTGCTGGCGCCGATTCCGCTCCGGCCGGCTGCATTGGTCGCGAGCCTGGAGTACGGTCGCGCTACGAACTCTTCAGTGATTGGTACGCATGCCGTGTTGCGGTACGGTTGGCTAATCCCTGTGCCCGATGAAAATCCTTCACGTTCCTTACTGTTATTTTCCGGATGCCGTGGGAGGAACAGAGGTATACGTTCAGGCTCTTGCGCGAGAGCAGCAGGCCCTGGGCTTTGAGGTCGAAGTGGCGGCGCCTGCGAAATCGAACTCCACATACCGGCACGGCGGCCTTCGCGTCCGCCGCTTCGCGACCGGATCGCAAGTCGGGCTGCGGGACCTCTATGGTGAAGGAGATAAGACGGCTGCTGAAACATTCGCATCCTTCGCGCTGGAGGGGAAGCCCGATATCGTGCACCTCCACGCTTTCACGAGCGCGGTTTCCCTGCTCTTGGTACGCGCGCTAAGGCGCAGGGGCATTCCCGTCATCTTCACCTACCACACTCCTACGGTTACCTGCGCGAGAGGCACCCTTCTGCATTTCGGACGGGAGGTATGTGGCGGCGAGATGTCTCCCGTTGAGTGCTGCGCCTGCACCTTGCAGGGACAGGGCCTGAACGGCACGCTAGGCCGACTCTTGGCGCATGTGCCGGATGTTTTCGTGAGAATCGCAAACAAGCCTCAGCGCGCATTGCCATCTAAGGTGCAAACTGCCCTTCAGATGCGTCAGCTCATCCAGCGGCGTACTGCCGCGGCGCTCGCTTTCTTTGAAGAGGTAGACGAAATTGTAGCGGTTTGCCAGTGGATTAAAGATGTCCTAGTCAGAAATCGGGTGCCTGGGGCGAAGATCACGCTCTCGCGGCAGGGTCTTCCGCACGAGGTCGGACCGAACTTGCGCCCTCTCGAATTCGGCCAGCAGCCCTTGCGTTTAGTGTTCCTCGGAAGGCTGAGCGCGACCAAAGGCGTCGAGATTTTGGCCGAGGCGGTGACGAAAGTCGAGGCCGACGTGCAGCTGGACATCTATGCCGTCGCGCAAGATGCCGAAGGGCTCGCCATCAGGGAACGTCTAACCGCCCTCTCGGAGAACTTTCCGCGCGTTCGGATTTTTACTCCCGTGGCCTCCAGAGAAGTTGTTTCCACTCTGCGGAACTATCACGTGCTTGCCGTCCCTTCCCAATGGCTGGAGACGGGCCCGTTGGTCGTCTACGAGGCGTTCGCGGCGGGTCTACCGGTTCTCGGGTCCAACCTGGGTGGGATCGCTGAGCTTGTTTCGCATGAGTTCAATGGCATTCTGGTAAACGGAAACGCCGTTGAGGACTGGGTTGAATCTATCCAGTCGCTTGCCGAAAAGCCCTCTCTTGTCACGCGGCTCGCGGCAAATGTCTTAGCTCCGCGCAGCATGGCGGAGGCGGCGCGTGAAATGGCTGAGCTCTATCTTTCCGTTTCGAAAGCCGCTCCTTCAGCCGTCTAGTAATGAAGAGCGCTAAGCGCATCCTTTATATTCAATACACGAACCCGGGAGGCTACCCTCCGCTCGCGCACAGTTCGCATATGCTGGCGGAGGCGGGCTGGGAGGTTCTTTTTCTCGGAACAGGAGCGCTGGGCGCGGATGCACTCCGCATGACGGAGCGTTCCGGCATTCTCGTTCGGCAAATCCCGTTTCACGGTTCGGGATTCGGGCAGAAGCTCCATTATGTGAGATTCTGCCTGTGGTGTCTCAGCGGTGCCGTCCGATTTAAGGCGGACTGGATCTACGCCTCTGACATGCTGTCGTGTCCCGCGGCGTTGTTGATCCGGCTTTTGTGCGGCACGCCGGTCATCTATCACGAACACGATGAGCCGGCGGGCGCCAGATCGCAAGCGAGCGTGTTCTCTCGACTGCAGTTCACGGCCCGGCGAGCCTGTGCGCGGTTGGCGCGATTGTGTGTCATTCCGAATGCCGCCCGGGCGCGCCGTTTCGCCGCTGAAACGGGTGTCAAGGAACCCGCGGTGGTTTGGAACTGTCCTGGCCGGGCAGAGGTCGTTCCGGGCCGGCCACCGGCGGATGGCCGAATCCGGTTACTCTATCATGGGACGATCGTACCCGAACGCGTGCCCTCTGGGCTCGTTGATGCTCTGGCGGAGTTGCCGGAAAACTTTTCGCTCACGTTGGTAGGGTATGAAACGATAGGAGCTCCGGGATACATTGATCGACTCTGCCGGCGGGCGGAGGAACAAGGTGTTCGGCATCGGCTGGAGTGTCTCGGGCCGCTTTCCCGGAAGGAGCTCATGCTGTTCTGCCAAACATGCGACGTCGGAATCGCTCTTGTCGGGGGCGCCGATGCAGATCCGAATCTCAGAAGTTTGGCAGGCGCGTCTAACAAGGTCTTCGACTATCTCGCCTGTGGCCTTCCGGTAGTTGTTTCCGCGCTTCCCGATTGGAAGGAATTGTTTGTCCAGCCCGGCTATGGTGTCAGTTCCCGATCCATGCAAGAATCCGATCTCGCGGCAGCTATCAGGGGTCTTTGCCAGGATCCCGCTCGAATGCGCGCAATGGGCGAGAAGGGAAGGATACGCATCGAAACGGAATGGAACTATGAAAGGCAGTTTCAACCTGTCTGGAATCTCCTGCACGAGTCGGCGCGGTCCGCCCATTCCCCTTTGAGCGGCCTGCGGGATGAGATTTGCAGCACCCTTGAAAACTGACATGTCAACGCCGCACTCACCCTTTTTTTCAATTTGCGTGCCGCAGTACAATCGCACGTCCTTCCTGATAGAAGCGCTGCGGGCGCTCGCGACGCAAACTTTTACCGATTTTGAGGTTTGCATTTCAGACGATTGCTCAACCGACGGGAGACAGTACGAGCTTGTAGAGGAACTAAAAGCGCTGGAATTGCAGTACGTTTATTACAGGCAGCCACAGAACCTCCGGTACGATGCGAACCTTCGAGCGGCCATTGGTTTGGCCTCCGGGCGCTACTGTCTGCTGATGGGCAATGACGATTGCCTTAGTTCGCCGGACGTCCTGCAGAGGCTCTTCGAGAACCTGATCGATCATCCCGAGACCGGCGTTGCTGTCGCAAATTATCTGAACGGCGGCGACGGCACGATCTCCCGCCGCGTCCGGTCGAAGCGGCTTTCTGCCGGCACTCCCGAACTGGCCGTCGCGCGATTTCGGAATTTCAGTTTTGTCAGCGGCGTTCTTCTGCGGCGGGAGCGCGCCGTCGCCCACGCAACACCGGTTTGGGATGGAGCGGAGATGTACCAGATGTATCTCGGCTCGAGAATCATCGCCGAAGGATACGCCCTTCTGGAACTCGACGAAGTGATGGTCATACACGATTTGCCGGTCGCGGGCGAAACCGTCGATAGCTATGCGGCGCGCTCGCGCGTTTGGCCGTGCCCGATTCAAGAGCGGCCCATTCCTCTGGTTCGCATGGGCGCGTTGGTGTGTGATGCGATCCTACCTTTTCGCAAAGGGGAATCCTCGGCTTGGGTCGTGAAGGTCTTTCTCCAAATCCTTCTTTTCACGTACCCGTTCTGGATTGTCGAGTATCGGCGCGTTCAGTCGTGGCGGTTCTCTTGCGGAATTTGCCTTGGCATGCGGCCCAAACGTCAACTCCAAGGAGTCGCAGTTTCATTCTGGCAGCGGCTGCTGCTAAATCTCACGTATGCGGCGGTGACCTGCGCCGGTCTCATCATGCCCATCAAGGCCTTCTCCAGGCTGCGGCCCAAATTCTACAGCTTTGCCAAAGCCGCGCTCCAGCGGTCGTGAAGGCATCCAGATGTCTCAGGAGATTCTGATTGTCGGCAATCGTGGCGGATCGAATGTGGGAGAAAGCCTCTTCCGCGCGTCGCTTGAATTCGCCATGCCGGCCGACCAGATGGAGCCGATTGAGGCGATGAACGGGCCGGTGTGGCTGCGGCGCGCCTATTGGCTCTACGACCGCCGGCCGGTCGGACTCGAACAATTTGCCCAAAAAATCTTGCGCTATTGCGAGGCGCGCAGACCCGCCTTGCTGCTATGCATGGGAATCACGCCCTTGACGGGAGAAGCTCTGCATCGCACCGGCGAACTTGGGGTGCGGCGTGCCGTTTATTTGACAGACGATCCCTGGAATCCGGCCCATCGGGCCCGCTGGTTTCTGCGGACGCTGCGGGCTTATGATCACGTCTTTACGGCACGCCGCACGAACATTTCCGATTGCGAAAGAGCGGGCGGCGCGCATGTCTCCTATCTGCCGTTCGGCTATGACCCGGCGCTGTGTCCCCCGGTTGGCCTATCGCTCCGGGAGGATGAGAAACTCTATGACGTTTCCTTTGCGGGGGGCGCGGACCGCGATCGCGTGCCGTACATAGCCGCCCTCGTTCAGGCCGGCGTAAAGGTGGGCCTTTTCGGGTCGTATTGGGAGCGTTTTTCAGAAACGCGGGGTCTGACCCAGGGCCAGTTACCCGCCAGCGAAATTCCTCGCATCACAGCGCAATCGCGTCTGGCGCTTTGCCTCGTCCGGCGCGCCAATCGCGATGACAACTCCATGCGGACGTACGAAATCCCGGCGATTGGAGCCTGTATGTTAACAGAACACACGCCTGAACATGAGAAACTCTTCGGCCCCGAAGGCGAGACGGTTCTATTTTTCAAGGATCCACGGGAGATGGTGACGAAGGCCAACTGGCTGTTGCGAAATGAAGAAGCCAGGAGACGATTGGCGCGTGCGGCACAGAACCGCATCCGGGAAGGCGGCCACGCCTATCGCGACCGACTGGCGACGATACTGCAAACCGTTGGGATCGGAGGCCTGGTGACCGCTGAAGAGGCCGCTGGGAGAAGGTAGCTTGGTGCGTACAGCGGAGTTCAAGGGCCCGAATCCTGTCAAGGCCGTTCCGGCGGGAGATACAGAAGAAGAGCGCGATGAGCTATCAGATCCGTTGGTTCTGAAAAAGCGGCAGCTTCTGCGCATAGCCATCTTTGTGCATGGCCGTTTTCATGCTTTCGATCTTGCCCGTGCCCTGATTGCGAGAGGGCACTTCGTTCGCGTCCTGACGAATTATCCCAACTGGGCTACGCGGCGTTTCGGCTTGCCGGACTGTTTCGTCGAGCGCAACGTTCTTCATGGTCTTGCTAGCAGAATCGCGAACAAAGTATCCCGGATCAACGGGGGATTCGATGCCACTCCCGCCCTGCATCGTTGGTTCGGGCGGTGGGCGGCCCGGCGCCTCAGCACTCGAGAATACGACGTGATCCACGGGTTTACGGGAGTGGCGGAAGAGCCTTTGCTAACGATGAACTCGCCGGTTCATACACTCGTGCGCGGATCCGCGCACATCCGAACACAGTCTGAGATTCTGGCGGCGGAACAAGAAAGATTCGGTGCCCGGATAGACTTGCCCAGCGCATGGTCCATCGCTCGCGAGGAACGTGAATATAGACTCGCGGACAGTGTTCTGGTTTTGTCCAGCTTCGCGCATCGGACGTTCTTAGAGCAAGGGTTCGCTCCAGATCGGCTTAGGGTCGTTCCTCTGGGTGTTGACACGCGCCGCTTTCGTCCCGACCATGCCGTTCTTACCGAGAGATTAGAACGCATCCGGTTGGCGCAACCGCTACGGGTTCTCACGGTGGGCACTTTCTCCCTCCGTAAGGGCGTGCTGGATTACTTTGAGATCGTCTCCCAGTTACACGAGCGCGGATTCCGCTTTAGATTTGTCGGAGCCATCGAGCCCGAGGCCCAACCCCTAGCGCGGGAGCTGGCCGGAAAGGTCGAGTTCATCCCCCGGCAAAAGCAATCTTCCCTTCCGGATCAGTATGCCTGGGGGGATTTGTTTCTGTTTCCGACCTTGGAAGACGGGTTCGCGGTGGTCTTAACCCAGGCGCAAGCGGCCTGCCTTCCCCTGCTTACAACCACCAACTCCTCGGGCCCAGACCTCGTCACGGACGAAAGGGCAGGCTGGGTTCTGCCCATTCGGGACCCGGCGGCTTTCGTTGAACGTTTCCTTTGGTGCGCCGGCAATCGCGAGCGTTTAGCGGAGATGGTTAAGTTTCTCGGCAAGAATCACGCAATGCGAGATTGGAACGACGTCGCGCTCGATTTTGAGACGACTATGTACGACCTCATTCGATCGCGCCAGCAGCACCCGTTGCCATGACCGATCGGCCGTTCGCTCCCTTCCTGGTTCTCTACCTGATTGCGATCGCACTCATGACTCACTACCTGTGGACCCGGCGGTCCGCAGGGCTAGGTTGTTCCTACATGTTTCAACTGGTGATGTTTTATGCCATAGGTGCTTCTTTACGCGAACTCCCTTGGTGTGAGTTGCATAATCGCACAGTCGTCCTGGAAGGATTCGCCATCAGCGCGTATGGAGCATTGGCCCTTGCCGTGGGTTGGTGCTTGCGGCCGATGCTCATCCGGGCGCCGATGCCGCGCAGCGTCCAACAAAACCCGCAAATAGCCAGACTGTACCTCGTCGCTGGCTTGGTTTGTTTTTTCATTTTGAAGCCCACGATTGGCCGGTTGCCGACTCTTTCAGCACTCGCGCAATGCGGCACGCAACTCATCCTCGCGTCGATCTGCCTGGGAGCCTTTATTGCCTGGAAGCAGAAAAGGGACCGATGGAAGTCCCTGTTCAAGTGGGTTCTGCCCGCGATGCTCCTACCCGTGTTGACGATGCTGAGCCAAGGATTTCTGGGTTATGGGATTATTTCCCTGTCCGTTGTTGCTATTTTCTGCGGAACCTTCATTCGTCCCAGATGGATCTTAGTAGTTGCTTTCGTCCTGGCCGCTTATTGCGGCATATCCTTTTTCATCGCTTACATGGCTACGCGCTCCCAGCTCCGTGCAGCCGTTTGGGGGGGCAGTGGATACACCGAGCGGGTGTCCCGGCTCATGAAGACTTTCGAGCGAGTCACTCCTTTCGATATCCATGACCAGGAACAACTCGAGCTCTTCGATGCCCGCATCGATCAAAGCTATCTCGCCGGCCTGGTCTGTACAGAACCTCTCTAACAGTCGGGATTACGCCCGCGGTTCGACCCTTATTGACGCTGCATTGGGCCTGATACCTCGCGCGATCTGGCCGGACAAGCCTGCCAGCGGGGGCAGCGGAGGCTTAGTGCATAAATATACCGGACTGGAGTTTGCTCGTGGCACCAGCGTTGGCGTGGGTTCGGTCATGGAACTCTACATTAACTTTGCAACGCCAGGCGTAGTGTGTGGCTTCTTCGTGTTGGGATTTATACTCTGTTACGCCGATGAAAAGGCTGCGCTTTCCTTGCAAGCTGGGGACTGGCGTCATTTCATCTTATGGTTCCTGTTCGGAACTAGCTTTCTGAATGTGGGAGGAAGTTTCGTGGAGGTGGTCTCCACGGCGGGTGCGAGTTTGGTCACAGCGCAGATTGCGAACTCCGTCTTGGCTATCCGGGCACGGGCCCGGAAGCGGCGCGCGACAAACGAGGCGCGGGCCTTGCAAACAGCATGAAAGTTCTGCACGTCATCGGTTCCGTGGGACCGCTTCGCGGCGGCCCGAGCACAGTACTGCGGGCAATCGCGGGAGGACTAAGCGCACGGGGAGTTGAGGTGCATGTTTGCACCACGGACGATAACGGTCCCGAGCGGCTCGCGGTTCCTTTGGGGCAGCCGCAATCGGAAGACGGCGCAATTTACCGGTATTTCCCTCGACAGAGTCGCTTCTATATCGTCTCTCTGCCTTTGGCGCTCTGGTTGTGGCGCCATATCCGCGAATACGACTTGGTGCATGTTCATGCGGTATTTTCGTTCGCGTCTGTCGCCGCCGCCTTCGTGGCTAGACAGCGGGGCGTCCCGTATCTCATCCGCCCACTTGGCGTCTTGAACGAATGGGGCCTGAAAAACCGGCGGCGGAAACTCAAGCGGCTATCGCTGAGGTTCGTCGAAAAGCCCATCTTTTCGTCCTCGGCGCTCCTACATTTTACGAGCGAAGAAGAGCGCCTGGAGGCGCTGCGCGCCGGCGTCGATCAGCGGTCTGTGATAATCGGAAATCCGGTAGATTTAGGCGCCTTCGATCGAGTGCGGGCGAAGGGCCAGTTTCGGGCCCAATATCCCGAGTTTGACGGCAAGAAAATCATTCTTTTTCTATCACGCGTGGACCGCAAGAAGGGACTGGAGCTGCTCTTTACGGCGTTTTCGAGGCTCCCGTTCCGGAACGACGTTTGTTTAGTCATCGCCGGTGACGGCGATCCGAGCTATGTGAAAGAGCTGAAGGCTCTCTCTGAAAGCCTTCATATCGCGGTGGCTGTTTGTTGGGCAGGTTTCCTCTCGGGTAAGGCGAAATCCGCGGCGCTTGCGGATGCCGATGTGTTCGTTTTGCCGTCCTACTCGGAAAATTTTGGGAACGCGGTAGTCGAAGCGTTGAGCGCGGGCGTTCCGGTGGTTATTTCTGACAAGGTTGGAATTCATCGAGAAGTTGCCTCGGCCGAGGCCGCAATTGTGGTGTCCTGTGACGCGGCCGCAATCTGCGAGGCCATCACGCGCGTCCTCTTGTCACCCAGTGTCAGCGAACGGCTCGCTCGCAACGGTGTTTCTATCGCCAATAATTTATTCTCGACGGATTCCGTGCTAACGAAGCTCGTTGTCTGTTATGGGCAGATCCTTGGGTCCGGTCAAGGCAAACGCGATAGCGGCCTATCGAATACTCTGCCAGGAACCACTCCGGTGCGCCTGAAGTGATGCAGCTCTCGACTGTAATCTTGACGTTCAACGAAGAAGGGAACCTGTTTGCTTGTCTGGAGAGTCTCCAATTTCTAGGTTGTCCCATCTTCATAGTGGATTCCGGCAGTTCCGACGGGACCCTTGAAATAGCGAAGCAGTTCGGTGCGAGCGTTCACGAGCATACTTTTGAAAGTCATACGAAGCAGTGGTCCTGGGCGCTGGCGAGCCTGCCGCTCTCTTCCCACTGGGTTCTGGCTCTCGATGCCGATCAACGGCTGACTCCCGAACTGGCGCAGGAAATGATCGAGGCAACCGCGGAAGGCGCGAGTGAAGATTTGGCCGGGATGTTCGTCAACCGGAGGCAGATTTTCCGCGGCAAGTGGATCAAACACGGCGGATATTATCCAAAATATCTGCTTAAGCTGTTTCGGCCAGAATGCGTTGAATTCGATTCGCTTGACTTTGTGGACCACCATTTCTATATCAAAGGCAAGACACGCAAGCTGAAGCACGATCTAATCGAGGCGAATATCAAAGAGAACGATATCTCGTTCTGGATTGAGAAGCACAATCGTTACTCGACGTTGCTCGCCCGGGAGGAAATCCTACGCTCCGCGCAGCCGCCCAACGGCAGCGTTCGGCCCGCTCTGGCCGGAAGTCCGGACCGCCGGATTTTAGCCCTGAAGCAAGTCTGGCGAAAGTCGCCTCTCTTGGCGCGGTCGCTATTCTACTTTCTGTATCGTTATGTGTTCCTAGGCGGCTGGCTCGATGGGCAACAGGGCTTCATTTTTCACTTTTTGCAGGGGTTCTGGTTTCGCCTGCTGATTGATATCAAGTTACGCGATCTGCGCGAAGAGGCTAAAGCTGATCGTGTCGCGCCTCCGCACACGCACGTTGTGAACCCTCTGACAGGGCCGAACCCGAAGGCACAGGATGCAGACAAAGCCTGCTTACGTTGACTCAAACGTCTTGGTTACCGGCGGAACCGGTTTCATCGGCAGCCATCTTGTCGAGCGCCTGGTAGCGGAGCGAGCGCGAGTCACGGTGCTTGACAATTTAGGGAGGGGATCTCTTCGCAATTTGGCGGCGGTCCAGCCCCAAATACGCTTTATTCAAGGCGATATCAGAAACCGCGGCTGCCTACTCGCCGCCATGCGCGATCAAACATTCGTGTTTCATCTGGCCGCGCAATCGAGCGTGTTAGGGGCTTCCGCCGATCTGGACGAATCTTTCACCTCGAACGTCGTTGGTACTTTCGAAGTTCTGCGGGCCGCCAAATCCATGGGCGTGCCGCATCTGATTTTCGCCTCTTCTCGCGAGGTCTACGGCGATCCGCAATGCGTGCCTGTTAGCGAGGATGCTTGCCTGAGGCCGAAGAATCCATACGGCGTGAGCAAACTCGCCGGCGAGCTGTACTGCAAGGCGTTCGAGAACGATTCGTTCCGGGTTTCGATTCTCCGCCTCGCCAATGTTTACGGCTTGCGCGATGCCGGCCGCGTCATTCCATTGTTCGTCGAACAGTCGCTCCGCAACGAGGATCTCGTCCTTTACGGAGGCGGCCAGATACTGGATTTTGTTTGGATCGATTCGGTGGTTGACGCTTTTCTGCGCGCCGGATCATCAGTCGCCCCGTTTGGCATTTTGAACGTAGGAAGCGGAAAGGGAGTCGCGATCCGCGACCTGGCTTCGCAGATTGTCACGCTCAGTAACTCCCGTTCACGCATTCGGTTCGAGCAACCAAGGTCGATTGAAAGCGTTCGTTTTATTGCCGATACGACCAGAGCGAGAGAGACACTGGGACTCGATTTCTCGCAGGAGCCGCTTCACAAGCTTCGTTTGCTGCTCCATTCAGCGAACCAGCCCGCGCCAGCCCATTCACACGCATAATTCATGTCCATCAATATCCTTGGCTTAAACGCATATCACGGAGACTCGTCCGCGGCTGTTCTCGTCGATGGGCGGCTCGCCGGCGCCCTTGAGGAGGAGCGCCTCAACCGCATCAAGCACTGGGCAGGACTGCCCGTGCTTGCCGCCAATCGGGTCCTTGCACTGTCTCCCGCTTCGGAGGTTCAGCATGTGGCCGTCTCTCGCGATCCGCGCGCGCACCTGGGCCGCAAATTGCTGCGCGTGTTGAGCCGGCCGCAGCAGTTTGGCAATATGGCGAGCCGGGCTGCAAACAGCATACAGATCAAGCGGCTCAAAGAGAACCTGGTGGCGGCCGGAGTGCGATCTGTCGGGAAGGCATCACTGCACTTTGTCGAGCACCATCGCGCGCATATGGCAAGCGCTTTTTTTTGCTCTCCCTTTGAGGAGGCGGCCGTGGTTTCGGTCGACGGCTTCGGCGACTTCAGCAGCGTAATGTGGGGCATTGGACGAGGCAACGACATGGAAGTCCTCGGGGCCGTGCATTTCCCCCACTCGCTGGGACTCTTCTATACGGCCTTTACGCAGTTCCTGGGTTTTCCGAAGTATGGCGACGAGTACAAGATGATGGGATTAGGCGCCTATGGCGAGCCCGCATATGTCTCCGATGTTCGCAAGGTGGCCAGAACTGAGGGCGATCAAGTCCGGCTGAACCTCGACTATTTCCGGCATCATTCCGAAGGAGTGGAGATGACCTGGGAAGGCGGCGAGCCGTACCTTGGGAACGTCTACTCTTCCGCTTTCGTAGAGCTTTTCGGAGAGCCGCGGGTTGCCCGCAGCGAAATCACGCCGCGCCACATGGACCTGGCCGCCTCGGCGCAAGCCGTGCTCGAAGAAAATTATTTCGCGCTTCTGAATTTTGTCCAAAAGAAGACTGGGCAGCGCGCCGTGTGTTTGGCCGGCGGCGTGGCTTTGAATTGCGTCGCGAACGGAATGATTTTCGATAAGACTCACTTCAAAGATGTGTACGTTCAGCCGGCAGCGCACGATGCGGGGACATCCATCGGAGCGGCATTATATGTTTGGAATCAGGTTCTCCGTAAGCCGCGCTCGTTCGTGATGCGGGATGTGTACTACGGACCGGAATATGGAGATGCGGAGATTCTGCACGCGCTGGAGGGAACGGGAACCCGTTACCACCGCTTGAGCGAAGCGGAACTGCTCGACCGGACTGCCCGGGAGATTGCCGAAGGCAGGATCGTCGGCTGGTACCAGGGCCGCATGGAGTTTGGGCCAAGGGCGCTGGGAAACCGCAGTATCCTCGCCGATCCCCGCCGCCGCGACATGAAGGATATCCTGAACAGCCGGATCAAATACCGCGAGCCTTTCCGGCCGTTTTGCCCCTCGATACTTCAAGAACGCGTGTCGGAATTCTTCGAGATCGATTATCCTTCGCCCTTCATGGTCATGGCATACAAGATCAGGGTCGGGCAGCGCGAGCGGATCCCGGCCGTCACCCATGGCGATGGCACGGGACGCCTGCAGACGGTGGAGAAGGAGGTCAATCCTTTGTATTGGAAGCTGATTCATCGTTTTGGAGAGCTCACCGGCGTTCCGGTCCTGATCAACACTTCTTTCAATGAGAACGAGCCTATTGTTGATACCCCGCAACATGCCATCGATTGCTTCCTGCGGACGCAGATGGATGTGCTCGCGGTGGGGCCGTTCCTCGCGCTGAAGACGGAAAATGTTGAAGCATCGCGTCGGCATAAAGGTGTTTTCGCCGACCAGGTGGTCTGATTCAGGGATAGACTTGCCGGTAAGCCTCGACTCTTGGCAATCGCCATGAAGATACTGCTAGTCAATCAAGCTTTTCATCCCGACGTTGTCTCTACCGCGCAGCACTGCGCCGATCTAGCGGAGTATCTGGCCGCGGCGGGGCACGAAGTTTCAGTCCTTGCAGGCATACGGGCTTATGACGATCCTACGAGGCGCTTCCCTCCCCGGGAAGTCTGGAAGAGTGTGACCATCCGCCGAATTTTCACGCCAGGCTTCGGAAAGAAAACCAAATGGCGCAGGATGGCCGACTTCGCCAGCTTCCTTTTAGGCTGCGCTTGGCGGCTTCTATGGGCGCCGCGCTACGACCTAGTGATCGCGTTGACTTCTCCTCCGCTGGTCAGCCTTTCTGGCCGCGCTCTGTGTTCGGATGAAGGGCGGCAAGCTGCTGTATTGGGTTATGGATCTGAATCCGGATCAGGCGATAGCGGCGGGGATTCTACAGCCGCAAAGCCGTCGAACGAAAATTCTCGAAGCGATGCTTCGCTTCACGCTGGCGAGTGCGCACCGCATCGTAGTTCTGGACAGGTTCATGCAGGAAAGGATCTGCGCGCGCGGCGCGGATCCCGGGAGGATTTCGACGATCCCGCCATGGTCGCATGATGAAGCGGCCGCCTTCGACGAGCAACGGCGCCGCACGTTCCGGAGCGAGCACGGACTCGAAGGCAAATTCATCGTCATGTACTCCGGCAATCACAGCCCCTGCCACCCGCTCGACACGATTGTAGAAGGGGCCGAGCAACTGGCCGCCGAGACCGATATCGTTTTTTGTTTTGTGGGCGGCGGGACTGAGCACAAGAAAATCGCCGCGCATGTTCAGCGGAATGATTGCCCCAATATCATCTGTCTGCCGTACCAGCGATTTATGAATCACCTGTCGGCAGCGGATCTTCATGTCGTTGTGATGGGGGCGCCTTACGTCGGCATCGTTCACCCATGCAAGATCTACAACATTCTCGCCCTGGGGACGCCGGTACTCTACATCGGCCCGGCAGAAAGCCATATCACGGATCTGGCGGCTCCCGCCATTCGCGGGGAGTGGTTTTATTCCGCGCCCCACGGCGGCGCCGCTCAGGTAGCCAGGCACATACTTCGCGCCAAGAACCTCGCGCGCCTTTCGGTAAGCGAAGAGCAGGCCGTTGGAAGCGCTTTCTCGCAGAGAGTCCTGCTGATGCAACTCGTAAAAGAGATCGACAGTCTCGGTCGGCGAACGCCTTTCGTTGGCACGGAACGTCTCCGCGCCGCCGATACGGATTAATATAGTTCCTTCTGGGACAGTATGGCTGGAAGAGCAACCTTTATTGACAGGAACGTGAGCGGATCGATCGAAGGCGCATCGCCGCCGGCGCACACATCCTGGCTTCCGCTGCTGTGGTTCGGTGGCCTGCTGAGCCTTTCGTACCTTTTTGTCCTGGCCCGTTTGGGGCACCAATGGTTCACCGACGACGACATGAGTCATGGCATGTTTGTTCCACCGCTCGTGGCGTACATCGTGTGGCAGCGCTGGGAGACATTGCGTTGCCTGCCTTCCCGCGCAAATTCCTGGGGTTTACTCCTAATGTTGGCCGGGGCCGGCATGCTCTGTGTCGGTCCGCCCAGCTTGCCGACTTTTGTGTTTATGTCGCGGGTCGGGTTTGTGCTTTCGCTCGTCGGCGTCGTGCTCTTCATGCGGGGAGTGCCTACGCTCCGCCAATTGGCTTACCCGCTCGTTTTGTTGTGTTTCATGATTCCTCCCCCGGGATTCGTTTTCCAGAAGATCACTTTGCCCCTCCAATTTCTCGCCAGCATTTTGTCCGAAAAGCTTCTTGAATGGTTTGGCTACTCGGTGCTAAGGGAAGGCAACGTACTGCACCTGCCGGGACTGACCCTCAACGTGGTGGAAGCCTGCAGTGGCTTGCGATCGCTGCTTTCGCTGTCTTTCCTAGCGCAGGCATACGCCTATCTTTTCGACCGCCGGCCGTGGATGCGGATCGTGCTTGCGGTGCTGATCATTCCGATCGCCGTGGCAGCCAATGCCTGCCGTATTGCCGTGTCGGCAATGGCGGGCCGCATCAATCCGGAATGGGGTCACGGTGTCTACCATGCCATGACCGCGTGGATCGTGTTTGTCTTTTCGTTTGTAGCGCTCTTGCTCGCGCATCAGCTCGTCAGCAGAGTCTATGGGCTGTTCGACAAGAAGAAGGCGGCGTATGGCGTTTCTTAAGTCCGGAAGGGCTCTGCTGGCAAGCGCCGTTTTGCTCTTGCAGGCCCTTCTTTACTACGGCGTATCCCGGGCGGAGGTAATCCCTAGAACAGATCCCTGGAACAGTTTTCCCGACCAGATTGGGCGGTGGAACGGAGAAGACTCCCCGGTTGACCAGGACAGTATAGACAAGCTCCATCCAGACGACTATTTGAATCGCGTCTACTCGAACGGGCAACCGGGCGATGCGACGGCGCTCTTCATTGCGTACTTCAAGACGCAGCGGGATGGCAGGGCGCCTCATTCGCCGCAGAATTGTCTTCCGGGCGCGGGGTGGGAATCTGTCTCAAATGTCGTCCGCCCTCTTTCCGTCGCCGGCCTGCCTCGGCCAATCGAGATCAATCAGTACATTGTCCAGAAAGACGACAACCGGCTGGTCGTACACTACTGGTTTCAGCAGAATCATCGGGTGTTTTCAAATGAAATCAAGGCCCAGTTCTATGCCATGCCGGAATTGCTGGTGCATGGCCGTACCGATATTGCGCTGATCCGGATTATTAACCCCGTGACCAGCTCGCTCGGCGCCGCAGAGACAACCGGCCTTAATTTCGCAGCCACGGTCTTTCCTGTCGTTCGCGACCACCTTCGCTAGCTCGACCGGTCGAGACCGAGCATAATCCACCGGCGGCGTCTTCTGTGATCCTTGTTCAATACCCGTTACTCTTGCGCCCTTTGCTGGGCTGGCGCAGGGTGAATCAATTGTCTAACAATCCTGAATCCCCGTCCCATGCGGGCCGGGGCCGAAAGACCGACGCATGAGTCAAAGAAAAGTTTTGTCCGCCCTCCTGGCTGGTCTGCTGATCACGCTGGAGCTTGGCTGCACGATGAATCGGGATGCTGCCAAACAGAGTTACCTGGAAAATGGCAATCGCCTCTCAAAGGCTGGAAATTGGGAGGAAGCCTCCATCAATTACCGGAAAGCCATTCAGCGCGATAACCGCTTCGCCGAGGCCTACTACCAGCTCGGCCTGTCAGAAAGTCACCGGGGCAACCTGGAGGACTCTGTGGCCGCCCTTTCGCGCGCAATGGAACTCGCGCCGCAACGGGACGATGTGAAGATCGCCGTCGCCGACAACTCGCTCGCGCTTTTTCTGCGCGAACGATCGTGGCCGGCCCACGAGGAGGCTGTACGCGTGATCTCTCAGCTTCAGCAGCAGCAATCGTTTGACGCCCTGCGATTGAAGGGCATTCTGGCCTTAGTGGATGGCAAAGCGGACGCTGCCCGGGATGACTTTCAACGCGCAAATGCGTTGGTCCCGATGCGGCCGGATCTGGTGCATGCGTATGCGCAGGCCCTGCTTCAAGGGAACACCGCCCAGGCCGAACAGGGAGAGAAGCTGGCGCTTGATCTGGTCAAGGTCCACCCCGATTTTCTTCCGATTTATGATGTGCTGTACGAGCGGTTTCTCGCAACCAACCGGACGGCGGATGCGGAACACATCCTACTCGAAAAGGTAAAGAACAATCCGGCGGATTCCGGATCAGTCGGTCAGCTTGCTACTTACTATGCAAGCGTTCACAACCAAGCGGTCATGCAGGCGACACTCGACAGTATGCTTGCCAACACCTCGTTCGCCGACCGTTTTCTCCGGGCCGGCGACTTCTATCGGCGCATCAATCAGCCGGATCGGGCGCTTGCGACCTATGAGGAGGGGCTTAAAGCGCAGCCCGCGGATGCTCTCAGCTATGACAGGCGCATCGTAGGGGTGTTGCAAGGACAGGGGAAGCGTCAGGAGGCTCTGCGGCGCCTGGATATGGCTTTAGCGACTCACCCGGACGATGCCGATCTGACTTTCCTGAAAGCACAGTTGCTGTTGCAAGCGGGCGGCACGGATGACCTGCAGCGATCGTCCCAACTGATGACCGATCTGCTGAAGAGGGACGGCAACCAAGCTCAGGTCCACAATCTGCTGGGGCAAGTCTATCTGGCGCAGGGGAATGCCGATGCGGCCGAAAAGCAGTTTGTGCTGGCAAGCAGTCAGCCGGGTTACTTGGAGCCACTACGGGCGTTAGCCCGGTTACGCCTTCAGCACAAGGATTACCGGAAAGCGGTCCAGTATTGCGACAGCATCTTAAGTACAATCCCGTCTGATCCGGACGCTCGCTTAATTCGCGCTATGGCGTTGCGCGGCGAGGGCAGTTTCACCCAGGCGGACACCGAACTCACATCTCTCGCCAAACAATTCCCCCAAGCGCTCGAGCCGAAGCTCGAGTTGGCCAAGCTTCGCATGGCGCAGGGGCAATTTAAGGATGCCGAGACCCTATTTGAAGGAACGAAGCCTCTCGCCGACGACGACTTGCGATCCTTACAAGGCTTGGCTCAGACCTATTTTGACGAAAGACAGCCCGACAAGGCCGTCCGCCTCCTCAAAGATCGTGCGGTCTCCCCGTCCGCTACTCCGGGCTTGCATCTGCTTCTTGCGGACGCTGCCTTCGCCGCGCATCAGTTTCCGTTGGCGGTCCAGGAATTCGCGCAAGTGGCGACAGCCCAGCCCCAATCCGGCTATGTGCAGTTGCGTTGGGGAGACGCGCTTCTGCAGCAGGGCCAGTTGAACGATTCGATTGCGCACCTGCAAGCGGCCTACAACGACAATCAATACCATGCGCCCGCCGCGGCCATGCTGGCTCTCGCCTGTGAAAGGGCCGGCCGCAAAGCGGACGCGATCGCCATGTACCGGGAGGTTTTGAAATCGGAGCCTTCTAATACCGCCGTTCTGAACAACCTGGCCTTTGCTTTGTCCGAGACGAACGGCGACCTGAACGAGGCTCTTTCGCTAGCGCAAAAGGCCCAGCGGCAGGCTCCAAACGACCCTCGAATTTCCGACACGGTTGGCTGGATCTATCTGAAGGAGCGCAAGTTAGATGTGGCCGTCCAGATCTTTACCAGCGATGTGCATCTGGCGCCGCACGAGCCGGTTTACCGCTATCACCTTGCTTTGGCTCTGGAGCAGAAGGGCGACCGTGCCGCCGCCAAGGAGAACCTTGTTTTGGCGTTAAACGAGAAGCCAAACGGACCCGAGGCGAAAGACATCCGAGACTTACTCTCACGCTTGCAGGCGCAGTGATTGAGTACTGGTACTTACGTTCAGCGAAAACACTTGCCCCCAAGGGGCTTTTCAAGTAGTCTGCTGGAAGGATCCCATACTCTTCCTAGGAGGATGAATGCAGTTACGTAACAAAGTTGTAACTTTTGCGCTGGGCTCTATGATCGCAGCGCTTGCCTGTTCCCCCGCTTTTGCAGTAAGTGTATCATACAATACGGTGGGTAGCGGATTCACCTCACCGCCAGCCTACTTATCCTACACTAGTATCACGCAGACTGACGCGGTCGTTCCCGGCAGTCCGGTAACGGATGATCTCGGTTTCATTTCGGTCACTCCGGGTAATCACACAGCGACCAGTATTCCTTTGACGCTGATGATCAACCAGACGACGCCGACGAGTGGAACCCAATCGCTCGCCGGTCTTTTGTCCGGAACGATCACCAACGGCGGCGGCGGCCCCGGCGGCGGGTTCATTGTTACCTTTTCCAATACTTCGGTGACGATAGGATCGGAAACATACTCTCTGACTAACTTGATCCCTGGCACCACGAATGAATTCGCTGTCAAGGCGCACGGGGACTCCACAATATTCGTGAATATCAGCACGACAGCGACGACTCCGGAACCGGCGTTTTTCCTTTTGACGGGTTCGGGCTTGGCAGGTCTGCTTGCGATGGCCATTCGTCGCCGCAAGCGCAGCGCCTAACAAGTCATATCAGTGAATTTCGGGGGCCGCACCGGGCAGTGTGGCTCCACTTTAACTGTGACACCTACGTCTCAGTTTCCCCTCCCAGGTCGAAAAGAGAACTAGGAGCTGCTGCCCGTGTATCTGATCCTCACCTCCGGACTGATAGCTTTCTTATTTTCCCTGCTTCTCACCCCCGCGGTTCGAGACCTATTCGCGAAGCTCGGCATTGTTGATCATCCCGACGCGATACGCAAAATACATACTCGCCCCATTCCGCGCGTGGGCGGAATTGCGATCGCGGTTTCCTACGTGCTTACCTTCGCTGTTGTATTCTTCTTTCCCTTTAGCTATGCAGCCGAGGTCGACCGCATTACGCCCTCCGTGATCAGACTATTCTGCGCGGCGGCCATCGTTTTTGCAACCGGTCTGTTTGATGATCTTGTGGGCTACTTTCCCTGGCAGAAACTTGTGGGCCAGGTGTGGGCCGCTTCTATCGCTTACCTGGGCGGCGTGCAGCTGCATATCGCAGCCACCCACCCCTGGAATGCATTCTGGAACTTCCCGCTTTCGCTTCTCTGGATGGTGGGGTGCGCCAACGCCTTTAATCTCATAGACGGACTGGATGGCCTCGCCGCCGGAGTTGGGCTGTTCGCCACCCTGACGACCCTGGTTGCCGCGCTGATTGACCACAACCTTCAGCTTGCTCTGGTCACCATGCCGCTGGCAGGCTGCCTGGCGGGTTTCCTGCGCTACAATTTCAACCCTGCATCGATTTTTCTTGGAGATTCGGGAAGCCTTCTGGTTGGATTCCTGCTTGGGTGCTACGGTCTGATCTGGGGGGAGAACTCCGTCACGTTGCTTGGGCTTACGGCCCCGTTGCTCGCCGTCAGCATACCGGTGCTGGACGTATCGTTAGCCATCGTCCGCAGATTTCTTCGGAATAAGCCGATATTCGGCGCAGATCGCGGCCACATTCATCATATGCTCCTCGCGCGAGGTTTGACCGTTCGTCGAACTGCTCTTCTGATGTATGCGGTTTGCGGATTTGCAGCCGCCCTTTCACTGCTGGCTCATGCTTTGCGCAACGAATTAGGGGGGCTCGTAGTACTTTTATTCTGTCTGAGTGCGTGGATTGGTATTCAGCACCTCGGATACACCGAGTTTGCGACCGCCCGGCAACTATTCCTTAAGGGCTCCTTTCGACGGATCATTGACACTCAGAGCAGCCTGCAAGAGTTTGAAAAAGCCCTTCTGGCCACCGCAACGTTCGAAGAGATGTGGAAAGTTGTCACCGGCGCTGCCGGAACGTTCGATTTTAAGTCCGTGCGATTATGTCTCTGCGGGGACGTATTTGAGGAAGTCTTGGCGCCCACCGTTCCCAATGCTCTTTGGGAAATTTCTGTTCCGCTTGGCAATGGAGACTACATCAGTTTCGAGCGCAGCATCACGACGGAGTCGCTTCCTTATGTTGGGAATTTCATCAAAATCGTGCATTATAAATTGACCAACTATCCAGCGCGGCGGCCCGTTTTCAGTACGCTTTTGAAACCGGCTGCCAGCACGCCCGTGACCTGAGTTTTCTTTGTTGTGATAGTCCTTCCCTAGCGAGTTCTCTCAGGTGGCGAAATCTTTGCTTGTACTTTGGTGTCTCGTGATTACGAGTCTTCCAGCGCTTTTGCAGGCAGGCTCGTCCGAAGCCCAGAAGCCCAAGCCCGAATCGAAGTCGGAAAACCTGCTCCAATGCCTTCGCGGAGCATTCTCCTGCGATGTATCGACGCTTACCCCTGCTGAGATTTATGCTGTCGCCGCCGCATCCCATAAGCGAAATCTGGACAATTGTCTTGCCGGCGCCGCTGCCTGTGATCCTCTGCGTCTCACGAGCGAGGAAAGCGAGATGTTTCATGACGCTTTGGCAAAGCGAAACGTCGGCCATTGCATGAACGGGTCTCTCACGTGCGATCCGATCAAATTGACTGCCGAGCAAGCCTCAGAACTGAAGAAGCGCCGTCTGATGCACAACTACGACGTCTGCCTCAAGGGATCGCAAGCCTGCGATCCCTTTCTGTTGACCGCGGCGCAGCTCGCTCAGATAGCGGGCGTTCTTCATCAGCGCAACCTGGAGAACTGCATGAACGGCTTGGTGTCTTGTGATCCTGGAAAGCTGACCACACAAGACCGGAACACAATCGAGGCCGAACGGCGCCAGCGGAACCTGGCAAACTGCCTCAATGGCCTTCCGACGTGTGACCCTCAAATGACTGCCAAAGCGGAGGCCGTGGAAATGCAGGGGTCGCGCGCCCAGCGAAACGTCATAAACTGCTTGAACGGTTTCCCCAGTTGCGATCCGACCCAGCTGACCGATCCGCAACGCACCCAGGCTCTGAATGCCCTGCGGCAACGAAATTTCGATGCCTGCATCGCTGGCTCCGCGGCGTGTGACCCTTCGATGCTGACTAGTTCGGACTTCGTTCGCGTGGCCGACGCTTACCGGCACCGGACGGCCGGCACGGCTGAGACGAGGTCAGTGAACAAGCCGGAATCAATTCGCCAGGATCTTAAGATCCACATCCAAATGCGTGATTGTAGCCGGACTGGTAAGCACGAAGCACACCTCGCTGTTTGCCGTTATCCCTGCCTGCCAGCCAGTCAGTTGCGAGTTTTGATACTTGAGCACACTCGACAGCGCCGGAAGGGACGCCGCAGCGATGCTGGTCGTTGAGCCTATCCCGGAAAAAGCGGCATAGGATGCCGTTCTGACATCCAGGGTCACATTTCCCGGCTGGTCTGCCGTTAAGGTGACTTGTTGAAGCGTTCCGCTGAAATCGACCGCCTCGCATAAGCTCCGCGCCACAAGCGGGGAGCCCCCATTATCGAAGCTCATCCGGACGAAGCGAACGTTCTGGTTGGGCGTTGCGCCACAAGGGCTGCCCGCATCGACAGCATCAAAAGACGAGCCTACACTCAGGCAATCACCCGCCACCCAGCTGCCGGACGCAGTTGCTAACTTAGTGCCAGATCCCGTCAGAACGCCGGTTGAAAACGCGCTGGTGCTCAGCTGCCCGCCGTCAGCGGCGCTCGTATGGCCGTGGTTCGCATTGACAAAGCTCGCGATAACGGGATTCAGCAGGGTCGGATTGGCCTGCAGCACGAAAATGTTCCCCGATCCTGTGGTACCCGCTGTTCCAATGCCGTTTGCTCCCGTTCCGACTAGTGGCGCGCCGGCCGTTAAAGTAACGTTCGTGTAGACCGCCCGCCGCCAGACGGCTCCGTCAAACCAATTCGGAGTATTTGTGGCGTCAAACGTCCAATCACCAGCCGCCGGGGCTGTTGGCAGGCTGCTTCCGGTGAAGTTCACAGGCGCGGTGGTCGCGCTGGCTGAGAAGATGTTTTTCTGGCCGGCGCCCCACGCTTGTCTCCCGTTCAACACTGCTACCTGCGATGTATCGAGGACGGGCTGAATCGTGACCTCACCACCTCCATTCACCAATGACCAGGTAATGTAGTTATTGCTACCGCTCAGAAATTGCAAGACCGGTTGCGTTCCGATCGTGTTTCCACCAGCGTCCTGGATACTCAAGGTCCCGCTGCCACCGTTGGACCTCGCGACCCAAGAGACCCCGTTGCTCGTGCATGCGACCAGGTAAGTCCCGCCGCCCTGCGAGCAGTCATTGGCCGCGTTCCCGTCCGTCACCCAGTAAGTCAGGCCGGACTCTGCTGCCGCGGAAGGCAGACTTAAAGCGAGTGTCTCATGAGCGATGGTGCCGGCGTCCGTGAGATTAGAACTGGCCAGCGCGACCGCTCCCACGCGGCCGTTTACACTTTGGACCGGAGCTTGCGAGGCCGTAATGTAGTTGGCGCGGTTCGTCAGCTGCGTATCATCGGTGGCAATTGCCGGGGCATTGCTGATTTGCGAATAAGCCACGGTTGCGCAGGCGGCATTCCCAGACGCTGAGATCCCGGTCGCGTACTGCCCGGCCAGACAGGCGAGGGGCGCGACAGCAAGTGCGTTTGCAGTACCGGCATTTCCGGTCGTACTACTTGAGATCGTCGCAGGGAGACGAGCGCTGTTGAGAGTGCCCGACAGGATATTCGCTGCATTCGTGGTGTCGGTGGTCGCGCTGGTTGCAAGACCCGTTATGTCCGCTGCGGTAGGTTGCGATGAGGATGGCCGGCCCGTGACTCCAATGCCGTTGACCCATTGGTGGGGAATTGCGACGAATGCCTGGATGCCGCCGAGCGTCGTGACTGACGGAGCGGGCAGTCTCGCGCTGTTCAGGACCCCAGACGAAATATTCGAGGCATTCGTAGTGTCCGTGGTCGCCGAGGCGGCGAGGCCAAGATTGGTCCGAGCTAACGCCGCGTTCGGTACGTCCGAGAAATTGTTGCCTGCCTGCAGAGCGCCCACAAGCCGGCTGTCGTTTCCTGCAGCTAGAGTCCCTGGGCCAGTACCGACGTCGGCGCCCAGCGCGCCGGCGCTGACCACGAGGCCGGAACCGGGCGGAACAGTGACACCGCCCAAAGTATCTGCCTGTGCAAACGGCAACGTGTAACTGCCTATGCTGGCCCATACGTTCGCTTGCGCGCAAATGTATACGTTTGCCCCCGCTTGTACCGCTGCGTTGAAAAACATTTGGCCCACTTGGCAAGCTGCCGGTAAAGTTGTTCCCACACTCGCCGGTCTGGTAAACGGAAGATTGGAAAAGTCGGCGTTTTTCCCCTGTGTACCCAGATTAATGCTGGTCTGACAAACTCCGTTCAATGCCAGCACCGCCATGACGATTGCGGCCCGTCCAATGTCTCTCTGCATAGCCTCGCTTCCAACCGCAACATCACACGGGAAGCTTCGGGGACGTTCCTGCGTTGGCGCGTAAGCTATTGAGACCCATGCAGTAAATCAAAATGCAGAAGTTTGTGACTCCCGAACGGCGGCGGGGGGCCTCTCCGCATGAGAGATGAAAAACGGGTCAGAGCTGAGTTCCGCTCGCCTGTTAACTGCACCCGATAGCTGGTCAACTCTCGCCGTTGGCGGATCGTCCGGGACACGTTCCAAGCAAATGGCAGAATAAGAGAATCGTGAAATCTCCGGTGACAAATGAGCCAAAATTCTTTGGCGCTGAAAAGAAAGGTCTTCCGACGGCCAGGATACGCTGGCGCGACCGGCCGTATGTCACATCTTGAACGTTATGTTCTTGGAATGCACGGCACGGCTGAAACTCAGCAGAACCAACTTTGACACAAAAACGGGAGCGGCTGGCCTTTGGCCGACGATCGCCCCCATCCTGCTTGCCATCTTCCTAGCTTGGCCCGCGATAGGTCAAACTACAGTCGGCACGATCACCTATCAGGATCTGATCGGAGTTGTTCCCAGTACCCCAACCAACATCCAGTTCACTCATCTGGACAGCGGAGCCTCAATACCGACCGGGCTGTCCTACCTGACCTCGCGCGTCCTCAATGCAGCAGGCAACGAGGTAGCGTGGCAGCATATGTCAAACGGATCGATCATGCTTCAGCCGGTGCTCACGGCTTCTAAGCTTCCATATGTGAGCCAGCAGATCAGCAACCCCTCGGGCCACGCTTATATAACGATCTCTGGTGACAGTACTACCGACGTGTGTTTAGCAAACGACACCCCGGTAGAATTCTTTGCTGTGGGTGGCGCACTTCCTGCACCACTGGCCGCAAATACCCCGTATTATTTGTCCGCGTGTACCGATGTGTCCGGGGTATTCACTTATGCGGTATCAGCAACATATAGCGGCTCGCCCATTACGTTTACCAGCGGCGGGGGAACGGACGTATACTTTAAAACCCTAGGATTTACATTGTCTGGGGCCACCTTCACTTATGGATCTCACGGGTATACAAATGGATCACAGGTAGAGTTTCAAGCGACGGATTCGGGCAGTCTTCCGACTGGGTTAAGCGCAAACACTCCGTACTTTGTCTGCAATGCAACGACAGATACATGGCAGGTCTCATCTTCGTCCAGTTGCTCTCCGGTAATAACGCCATTTAGTGGTGGCAGCACCATCCCAGCAGTGATCTCAACCGCCATCTATACGTTGCAAACCGGAACGCATACGACAGCAACTCAGGCGAATCAGCCCACCATTGTGAAATCCGGCTCATACTGGCAGCTAACCAACGGTCTTACCGGTATACGAGTGCCGACACCTGCGGCAATGACGGCGGCGTCTTATACGCTCGCCCCCATTCAGGGGATTCAGTTTAATGATGGGACATGGAGCACAGCCGGATCTAGGGTTAATTACGATACCCAGGCATCATCGACGACTGGACACGCCCACGTAATATCCAGCTCTGTCCCTAATGGATATTCGTTTCTTGTCACTGATAGCGGCCTACTTCAGGCTACGGTCCAGGCCAATACAACGGTTCAGCGTGGGATGATAGTGTCAAGCAACGGGGCAGTATCAAGCGTCGGGGTTCCAGCCAGCAATTCCATTACTGTTCCAACCGGATATTGCGGAGGGTCATGCACCGAAGCCGCTAGTCAGTTTGATGCTCTCTATGTGACGTCGGGGAATGCATGGTTGAGCGCGAATACATACTACTACCCGCTGAATTCAACAGCCGTAGGGGCCAATGTGCAGATCTCAGCCACTCCCGGAGGCGTCCCAATCACGGTAACCAGCAGTGCTTCATTTAGCGCGTATTGGGGCATTATGCAGAGTAGCGATTCGTCATCATGTCTAAGTTCTGGTAATTGTGGATTTTACGATATTACGGTAACCCTAACAGCTCGCTCGAAGGGAATGACTGTTACAGAGACCCACAATACGCATGTCTACACATACAACGTCCCAACAATCAATAAATTCACCGGCGATGTAGTACGATTTCGGTCTATTGGTGGTGGAGCGTCGTCTGGGTTAAAGCCGTACTGCTCCTATGTCCCCAAAACGATCACTGCGGCTTCGGTCTCTGGCGGGGTATTGACACTTACGGTTCCGAATCACGGGACCTATGCTTACAACGGCGTATCGATCAGATATCTTACTGGAGTAACTGGATACTCCTCTACCCCGGCTCTTTACAATGCAACAATTGTTGATGCCAACACCGTGACTATTCCATGCTCAGGTTGTTCGGGTAGCTATTCCGGAACGAACGCAATCCTTGAGATATACCCGTACCCTAACATCACCCAGGATCAGCAGTTTGACGTCAATATATCTGGGGCCAACCGCATATCAGGAACCGATGGAAACGCATCCCTCGGATGCAGCGCCACTAATGTAATAAATGGTCTGGCTAGCCAGTATGGGCCAAATACAGCATATTATTCCGGATGGGAAGAAGTTCTTACTAATTCCCAGGCGGCTTCATCAAGTCCTGTGGTTGGTCTGGCTCTTGGAGACCCCGCATTGTTATCCGAAAGTGAAGGAGCATTGCAGCGAGGACCCGGTTTCTACGATCACCCCAGCGCCACGGCGGATCAGGGCTTTTCATATTGGGATCTAGCGTACAATGGCGCGTTTTATGGGTATTACGGGACTACTGTCATGGCTTCGATGATATGGGTATCTACTAATGCCGATGTTCCAGCAGCAACAACGCTGATTCAGCCGATCATGCTGGTTCACAATACGATTGCGGGCCTTAACCAGAATCATATAAACAGCTATACTCTTAATTTCCCTGACCCAGTTGGTGGTTGGCAGCCGCCATTTCTCACGTCGGCGCAAACGGCATATACGACAAATCTCTTGGCCAGCGCCTCTAGCCAGACAGCAGTCTGTGGATCAAGCGGATGTCTCACGAGCGCCGTAGCGCAGGATGGAACAGGGGGAAATCCCGCAATATCCAGCGTGCTCCTAAACGGAGGCTACCATGTAGCACTGGACTTCAACATACTCGGTCCGTTTCGTCGAGACATACAGCATGCTGTGTATCAATGGCTCAATGGGCAAGGCCAATTTGATACAGCGACCTCGGGTTACCAGGCGTGGGGCCAGTACGCTAACTGTTCCAAGATTCTGCCGGAGTCGGTAAGTGCTTTGTCGAGTGCATCGTCTATGACGGCTTACGATAAAACGACAGCCAAGGCGGCTAGCGCATACTGTGGAGTAAGCATATATGACCCGTCTTTCCAGACCCCGGATCCAACCGTCTCGTTTGGATTGGCAAACCAGCAAGCCCAGCTTATCAATTACAAAGTTATGGCCGCGCTGTTCAATCCTAGCAATCCGCAAGTCACGCAGTATTACAGTCAGGCGATTCAAAACGCCTATAATTCTTTGTTGGCCGCAATTAATCCTTACGGCTCAGGCTATGGCTCATGGCACTACCAGGGAGCTGCCACAAATCTTCAGAACAACATCTGGGTAAATTTTGTCAATTATCAGAATTTATCGGCAGCCAATTTTCCAGCCATCCAGAACTTCGGGCGGTGGTATCTGAGCGGCCTCACTCCTCCCGAGGTTCGCTACGGCAAAACGAGGAAATATTTTGGAAACGGCGACGGGAATACGGAGGCGGAGCCTGACCTCGGTTTGCTCGCCACGATTATCAATCCCTCGAATCCGACGCTGGCACAGCAATTGCAGTGGGGCTGGCTCTCGCAGGGTCTATCTGGCAGCGGCGGCGGCAATCTGGGCAACTATTTTGTACCGCAATTGCTGGCTCAGGATTTCTCGATTCCGCACACAGATCCACAACTAACGACGCAGCACTTCCCCGGCTATCACTCGGTTTTGCGCTCTGGATGGGGAACTGGTTACGAGAATGCCGTGGACTTCCTTTACGGAGGGTTTTATTCACCACAAGGACACGCACACCCTGACACCGGCCGCGTGGCGATGTACCTGCTCGGTGCGCCAATCAGCATCGATTGGGCGGCGAACCTTTATAATCCCGACACACCTGGGCGATTCGATCATTCCAGCGTTGTGCTTGATTCCGAGTTCACTTCTGGAAACTGGACTACTGTTCGTCCCTGCTGCGGCGACGGATCAGAGGCCGGCGGAGATCTCAACATTGTAGAGAATACGTGGTCTGTAGCTGATCCGGATAATACTGTCCTGACTCAGACTGCATCATTTACTGACTCTTCGAGCGCAACGGCATACTGGACTAAATCGGACGGTACAGTCTGGAATCGGCAAACCACGCTTTTTAATGGCGATCCGAACTACGCCGTAGTGCATGTTTACGATACGTTTACCGGCGCACAAGCCAGTGGCAGCAAGGTGCTCACCTGGAACCTTATGGGCGGCGGGACTTGGGCGAGCGGAAACAGCCTCACTTCGCAGTACCCAGTGACCACGCCAAGCGGGAGCATTACACCCAACCCCGCTCTCAGCATCGAAAACAACGGCGTCTACCCAACGAGCAACTCCCCTACGAATGCGACCGCTCCGTACAGCTTAACCGGAAACGGGCTGCAGCAGTTTGCATTTACTGGGGCCACGTGGTCAAATCACCCGAGCGACGGCGTGGATTTTGACTTCTATACTCAGAACGCCAATGGCGACCAATTCACTTTGGGACACTGGTGCAATTCTGAAAATAACAACAACACCAACAATTGCAGCCTGGAGTCGCAAGACATCCTCCGGATTCACGGCACCGGTAACTTCGATTCAATCATCGTGGCAAGAACCAAAGGCGAAGCGGATCCACTGGTGAGTCAGCAGGCCTGCGGAGTGCAGGTGCAACTTACGGGTACGCTCTGCTTTGACCCGCATTACTCGATATACGACAATGGCAAGGGAACACTAACACTCGCCACTTACGATGGGAGCGCCTACAGAGCGTTTGGGATGACCATTGCCGGCAGCCCTGCCGAATGCGTTCAAAGTACAGCGAGCATTACATGCACAGCTCAAGCGTTTACACCCGGCGTCAGCACGATTACGCTGCCCGCGGGCTACTATCCGCAGCAGCCCATCGCGTACGATAGTTCTGGAAACGTTCTGGCGTACTCGGAGAACGGCGTGTCTGCTCAGTTCTCGTTCACAACTACACCTGTTACGATGCGCTCTGTTTCGATGACGGCGCCTACAGGGGGCTCCTACGAAAGGCTGAAGTTGGCCTCATCAGTAGATTCCAGCACGCCTTACCTCACCCGGGTGCCGAGCGGAGCAACGATTTTGCTGCAGGTCCCCCCAGGCACGTATCAGGCGCAGTGGATTGGAGATTCGTCGAGCAGCCAGGTATTTAGCATCGTTGTTCGCTGAAGAGGCGCTCGGATGCAACACCGCGTAGTTGTCAGCGGGCGCCGTGTGAATGGAAGGGGATTATAGCTGAATATCCATCGGGCATTTTCTGCAAGTCGAACAAATATGGCCTGCTTGTGGCGAAGCTGTGGACTAGTTTTATTCCTTCGACCGGAGAAGAGTTCTAGGAGTTACACACGCGAACGATGCTGGGATAATGGTGGCACCAAATAATGCATATCGTGCATACAATTCAACGATCACCTTATGTCAACGACACATCCTTGAATGGAATTGTCCCGTTTGACTTTAATCTGGAGAGTACAGCAATCTATTGGGCGAGGTCTGCATCAACAAGTTATCTATTTTGTGAGGGATGGGTAGATTCAATCAATGCAAGTTAAGAGCCGATTAATCCTAAGGAGAATGCCGCCATATCAGGCTTCGAATTAAACTATATAGCTCACAAGCCGGTTAATCGATAGTGAGTTGTGTGGTCATTGGTGATGCGTAGAGCACCGTTTCTTCAGCATGCGCCGTGTAATGATCGATGAAAAGCGCGTAATCGGCACAGAGCTCCCTGATCGCAAGCGCAATCTCGAACAGATCGGAGTTACTGTGGTATATTGAAATGGCAAGTCTGGGCCGGAAGTGCTGAATGGTATGTTTGGCGCCGCGAAGAGCAGAAAGTTCAGCTCCTTCGATATCCATTTTTATAAAATCGACCTTCGGAAAAGCGCATTGATCTATTGTCGTTATTTCTACGTCCACTGTCCCACTCTGAGACGCGCGCGCTCCGGCGCCTTGATCGGCGAACCGTAATCTCTGCCCGTGAATGTCGCCCAAGCCGAAGGCGTGTAACTTAATACGATCTTTTAGGCGAGCGTTCCTCTCTACATTTCTCCTCAGTAGCCCAAACTGTCTTGGCATCGGCTCGAAGGTATGAACCATGCCGGAAGGACCTACGGTTGCAGCAAAGGCAAGGGCGGTATCGCCGAAACAAGCACCGGCGTCAATCACAACGTCTCCTGTCCGCGGCGCTATCTCCCTCCCATTGCGTGAGTAATAGTATTGCCTAGCGAGTAAGCCGATCGGGGCCCAACCCTCCATGTCAATGTCTTGTCCGTCCCATGTCAGGTGATAATTTGACATTTCGAAAGGTGGAAATATCTCTGAGCTCGGCGTCACGCGCATTAGCTCGGCAATCTTGGGCATTTCCAGGAACTTAGCGCTATTCGGCAGCGCGATATGAACTGGTCCAAGAGCGCGGTATGCCAGAAGTATTTTAAGAAGCGCCCGGGACTCGGCATCTAATAAGCCTGCGGTTCTGTTTAGTTTTTCGGCGTGCTTGCGGAGAAAAGTTACAAAGCGAAAGACTCGCCTTGCGTCATAGGTTGACGGGTTGCCATTTGGGAAACGCCAGTAATCAAAATATACAGAGGACCTTTCATGTTTACGGCTCGTTGAAATCAAAGATACAACCTCACCGGTGAATCCAGGATTCCCGCCACGCTCTACAATCCATAGACCAAGGCGCATGCAAGTTCTTTGCGCTGCTTTAGCTTTGTCTCTAATCAGATTATACATACTTTATACTTGGTGATTATCATTGATATGTCCAGCAGATAATAGAGTTAGGCGCAAATCTCTTTTCGTAGCCTGCGCGGCTATTGTGCTTCGCCAATATTCGATCCGCCCGTGACCGGTTGACTGGCAGGGGGACGGAAAGAATCGGAGACATGGCCTGCTGAACCGTAGGCTGGCAAAGCGGAATCGCGAGTCCAGCGTGACACCGCTCATCCTATTGATGCGCTTGCATTTAACCGCCGCGTCAGAAATCTAGCTACACTAAAGATCCTGCAATGAAGAACGCTGAATTGGGCCGTGTGCCGGCCCTCGATGGGCTGCGAGGAATCGCAATCCTCCTTGTCATGTTTCATCACTGCACGATTCTTCCCGCTCAGGGCGGCTGGATCGTGGAGGGACTGCGAAATCTGTCCAATATTGGCCCTCACGGTGTTGACCTTTTCTTTGTCCTTTCCGGTTTCTTGATCACAGGCATCCTACTTGACACGAAAAGTCTTCCAGGTTACTTCCGGAAGTTTTATATCCGACGCGCACTTCGCATTTTCCCGCTCTATTACGCTATTGTGCTCTTCTGCTTGCTGGCCTTGCCGAGTGTCATTGCCAAGGTTCCGTCCGCAGCTCCTAAACTGGGTCGCTTGGCTGCCGCCCCAAGTGACTGGCCATGGTTTGTCTTCTATCTAAGTAATTTCCTGATTTCAGGCCGACAGAGCTGGGCCCATCCAGTTCTCGGCGTGACTTGGTCCTTAGCTATTGAGGAACAGTTCTACCTCGTTTGGGCGGTTATCGTTTTTTGCTTCAGCCGCCAAATGATCAAGAGACTTGCCATCGCTTTTTTGACTACTTCCCTATGCCTCCGCTCCTTACTGTTCATCGGCGGATTTCCATGGATACAACTGTATGTTCTTCCATGGTGCCGAATGGACGGCCTGGCGCTAGGCGCACTTATTGCTGTTAGCCTGCGAGATGGAACTGACTATCCACGCCGATTCGGGCGGTCAAGCAAACCGGTAGCTGCGGCTATCACTGGAGCTTTTATCTGTATTTATGCTTGTGGGTTGTCCACCTATTTCGGCGGCAGCGTGATCACAATCGGGTACACATTCGTATCGTTCGCTTGCGCAGCCTGGCTTTGTTGGGTTCTCAACTCTCAGGCGGATTCTGGTAGAACACAAGATGTCTTAGAAAGCCGCGTTTTGCTCACTTTCGGTAAGTACTCCTACGCGATTTACCTTTTACACCTTCCGATCCGGGCGGCTCTGCGCGATATGCTGTTTCGGTCGCCCCGCGTGACCGCTGCTCTGGGAGATGGCTTGTTATGGCAATTCGTTTTTTACCTCGTGTCTGGCGCTGCCGCTCTCTGCGCCGCTCTGATCAGCTGGAACCTGCTTGAACGTCCTTGCCTGCAGCTCAAGGATCGGATAGCCAGGTACGATCGACCGGCGATTAAAGACGAGAAGACCGCACGAGCAACGGCGTGAGTTCCTCAAGAACGTCAAGGCGGCCAGTTCACTTTGCCGCACTGGTGCAACTCGGAGAGCCACGACAGCACCGGGCACGTATCAGGCGCAGTGGATTGGAGACTCATCGAGCAGCCAGGTAATCAGCGTCGTTGTTCAGTGGGGCCAAGGGCGCTCTAGCCGGGAGGCCAGCCGTCATTCAGGCGCCCGGTGTCGCAAGGGAGCCAAGGCAATTTGCGCCCGTTCGGACCAGCATCCTTAAGGCGCACCAAAGTCTTAGGAAGTCCGCCCTGAGCAGAGATGCCCCACAACGACTGAGTAAGTGCAAACTATACGCAAGGTGAGTGCCGGCAATGTCCCTAACAGTGAGCAGTGGCGCACACTTCTGTATAATCTGCAAAGACTCTTCGATATCGAGGTGCACTCTGAACGCGAAGCTCGAAGCGCTGGCGTCGTGTATCCGGTACCTCATTAAGCTCCGCGGGAGGTACTCGATATCCCAGCCGTTCTTTAGCACTCGAATGAGAAAATCCCAGTCACCCTTCTGGCGCATGCCTGGCGGGAACCCACCCACTTCCCGAAACGTAGAGACTCGCACTGCCGAGCAGGAGTTATGCCACCAACAGCCTCTACGAATCGTTGAACGGATGCTGTCGAGGTTACCCGGCACTAGGACCGGCGCGGCGGTGGGACGCTCTTCGCCTTCCTTGAAGACGCCGTCACCGAAAACATCGTAGCTCGCGCAAACAATTCCAACGCTGGGCGATGCCTTGAGGCATCGATCCGTCAAAATCTCCAACCAACCTTTTTTGGGGATGTTATCACCGTGCATGTGTAGGAACCACTCCACCTCCGGCGGCAACGCTGCGACGGCTCTGTTGACGTTTACCATCTCGCCTACGTTCTTCGAAGCTCTCGAGAAGTGAAGAGGAGGTTGGTTAGGGGGCCAGGTATTTCGGACAACCTCGATCGTGTTATCGGGGGTGAAGTCGTCGGCAATGACTACACATGCAAGGCGATTCAGTGCGCTTCCCTGATCCAGGATGCCCTTAAGCGTCTCCGCAATGGTGGACTCGCTCCTATAACAAGGAATTGTAATCGCAAATCTCTGCTCCGAAGCTCGTATATCCATGACCTTTTGGGGCACAAGCAGAAAGCCGCCGGATCGACTGGACCGACGTTCATCGTCTCTCCTCATCATCAGGGTACCTGGTTCTAGGTTTTTCCGGTGGGGCGGGATTGTCGCTTGGCCAGGGGCAAAGGAGGGCTCCCGGCAGAGAAACTAGTTTCGGAGGATCAAGGCTTGGGGGTTGTGATATTCTACACCCAATCCAGGAGCCAAAATGGAAATCCTGGTCAAGTCGAGTGATCGAGGGGAGGCCTGTTGGATACGCGAGTCAAGCTCGCCCGGACGGCGCATGACAGATTCGTTACCAAATGGAAGCGGCGCTTCGGAAGAGTATTCACCGATCCCCGATGGGCTCGTTACTACATCCAACTAAAGTTGCCGGACCCTCGCCATCGGCAGTTCGTGGCTTCCGCAGTTTCAAAATTCCTGCCAAGAGGCTCTTCTCGCCATAGTTCCGACCCTGACTTGCTCCGTCTCGTCCAGGATCTAAACGATATCGGCAGCGTGCCCCTAGGCGTACTCTCAAGGGAAAAAGCATCCGCCATCCGGGCTTACTTTGTTACCAAACGGTGTTACGACCCGTTTCGCCCCGAGGCAAAGGGATTCTCGAATCCGGAGGCGGCGCACCGGTCGTGCATTCACGCCTATTTCCCCAAGGCTGATGTAGCTGAGGCTCCCCACGTACTGGAGCTGGCAAACCATCCGCGAGTTCTGAGTGCAGTGGAAGCGTACTTTGGAGTCAAGCCGGTCATCGGCAATATTTCCGCATGGTGGCTTCTCCATGGATTCGATGTCGAGGCCAACACCCATGACCCTTATGTTTGCCGGCCCGACGAGTTCCACCGGGATCTGGATGACTTTATCGAGGTGAAGCTGTTTGTCTACCTGACCGACGTGGACGAGACCGCTGGACCGCACGCCATTATCCGCGGCTCGCATAAGTGGCGCCTGCCCAGAGGACAGCGCATCCTCCAACTAACGGATCCAGATTATCCGGTCCGCGAGAACCTGCAGTTGATCACTGGTGGTGCTGGGCTAGCCTGGCTGGAGAATTCGCTCACTCTTCACCGGGGTACCATCCCAAACAGCAAACACCGGCTGATGCTCACAGTGGCTTACACTCTCCTGCCCATTGCTCTGGGGCCCAAAGAACCGTTAGTAGCCAGGGACGGACGTAGTTTCGACCCTTATGTCAACCGCGTTTTGATGGGATCGTGAAGCGGGACGCTCACTCCACCGTAATCCAGTACGGCGCGATGCGCAGGAACCCCCCGGTGCACCCACGCGTGAAACGGCATCCCGCGAAATGCCTATTAACCAACTGAGGGCCCGGTTTGGTGCCGGCCCTGATCGCGCGGACGGGCAAGATCAAGACCTCACACGCTCCTCCTTTTAGTTTTGGCGACGTTCTCACCTATACTCGCGATTCTAATCGTGTTCCAAGTGTGATCAAGCAATTTCTTAAGCTTGTAATGGCTCGGGTGCCATTGACGACGGTCTTTTTGCTGTTCCCTCCGAGCCGACTTTATTGGAGCGAAAAAATGCCTGAAAACAGACAGTCCAACCTAGCGCGCCTGTGGCATCTCGGCGGACAACACTGGTCGAACCTGCTATGGTGGCTGCTGCGTCCCCGGGTTACGCTGCGGTCGGGCGTGAAGCTTCGCGTATCAAGCCCCTCGGAGTGGGAGCTTTTTAATGAGATCTTCGTAGAATGCGAATATGATGAAGCGGTTCGGCGGGCCCTATCGTCGGTTTCTTCGCCCGTGCACGTTGTTGACCTTGGCGCAAACGTCGGATTTTTGCCCTAAGATGCCTTGATGTGCTAGAGCGTTATGAGCCGCAACGCGCGATGGAGATTCTCGCAGTCGAAGGAGTCGAAAGGACAGTGGAACAGTTGCGCTCGCGCTGCAATCAGAATTCTTTTCCAAACGTCAAAATATCGGTTTGTCATGGCCTTGTTGGCCTAAGAGCGGGGAACGCTTATATCTACGATGGCCTGTATGCAAACACGGACACTGTAGTCAAAGAAGGGGGGAGACGCTCTTGCAATCCTTTCCGCAATGCCTATGCCGTCGCATCCGCGTTTGTGGACATTGAGCAATTCCTTCCTCCGGACTGCATGATGGATCTAATAAAATGCGAGACCCACGATGATCATGGCGCTATTCACAAGAGATTGACGGTCTCGTGCAAGTTCGGCGGAGCTCATCCATCCTGGTTTGATGTGGGAAAGGCGAATGAGCGGAAGCGCTGCGATTCCTTCGGCGATTCAGCTTCTGTCAATCAGCCCGTCGCTGCATGAGCCTGTTTAGACTCAAATCTGCCCGCTCGCTTACTCACAAGGCGTTCGATGACGCTCGCTTCGTATTGATCAGTGTGAGCGCGCGAACAGGTCAACTCTACCGGAGCGCCGTTGCCCGGTTCACTCTGGTCCGTAGGCAACGGAACAAAAACCTCGTCACCGCATATTCTGCATAGGAATGTGCCGTATTCAGTTGCTGACATAGCGTTGTTCACCCAATTGTAGCCAATCGGGCGGCACGTTTGGCGGCGCCAAAATACCGACCCCTAGTCGTCTAGGAAGCAAAAGTCGCCTGCAAATCCACGGGTGTCCGCGCCGCTCATGCCCGGCATGACGTGCCCTGGAGGGCGATCCCGCGACTGATTTTCGCAACGGATGTGACAATAATCTGAATGACAGCTCACTGGCTATTTGCTCTATCTTGCTGTTTGGTTCTGAATGCGCAGGAAATCTCTCCGTCGCTGTTCAACGGGTTGCACTGGCGTTTGATCGGCCCGTTTCGTGGCGGTCGCGCAGTTGCTGTTGGAGGGGTTCCAGGCGGCGGATCGATTTTCTATTTTGGCGCTGTGGATGGCGGCATTTGGAAAACAGACGACGCCGGAATGACGTGGAATCCTCTCTTCGATAATCAGCCGATTGCTTCCGTCGGGGCGCTTGCGATCGCACCGAGCGATCCTCTCGTGATATACGCCGGAACTGGGGAGTCGGACATTAGGTCTGATCTCGCCTCCGGTGACGGTGTCTATAAATCTCTGGATGGCGGCAAGACCTGGACGAACGTTGGCCTCAAAGAAACGCGCCAAATTAGCCGCGTGGTGATCGACCCGCGCGATCCAAAAACCGTCTTTGTTGCTGCATTGGGGCATGCATACGGGCGGAACCCCGAACGCGGAGTCTTCCGCAGCGAAGATGGCGGATCTACTTGGCAGCACGTCTTGGACAAAGGAGCTGGAATCGGAGCTGCCGATCTTACTATCGCTACGGATACGCCGAACGTGCTGTTTGCCGCCATGTGGGAAGCGCACCGGCCGCCCTGGAGCACGTATGCACCGCTCAACGGTCCGGGCAGTGGTCTTTTTCGCTCAACCGACCGAGGAACTTCGTGGCAGCAAGTTACCGGTAACGGGTTTCCGACAGCGCCGCTCGGCCGTATCGGGGTTGCCATTTCTCCCGGAACGCATGCGCAGCGCATCTACGCGGCTGTCGAAGGGGAAAGCTCGAAAGCCGGAATCTATCGCAGCGATGACGGAGGTAACTCGTGGATTCGCGTGAATGATGACCCCCGTCTTACGAGCCGGGGATGGTACTTCAACTCCATCACCGCAGATCCGAATGATCCGGATGTGCTTTATGTTCCCAATGTAGCCTTCTATAAACTGTCCGGTGCCGGCAAGACGTTGAGCATTGTGCGAGGAGCGCCTGGCGGTGACGATTATCACCAGGTATGGGTGGATCCCGCCGATAGCAAGCACATGGTGCTGGGAACAGATCAGGGCACAACTGTCACTTTAAACGGCGGCCAAACCTGGAGCTCTTGGTATAACCAGCCAACCGGACAGTTTTACCATGTCATCACTGATAACGAAGTTCCCTATCATGTCTATGGCGCCCAACAGGACAGCGGGACCGCCGCAACCGCCAGCAGTACGACCCACGGCCAAATCGACTTGAGGGATTGGTTCTCGGTAGGAGGAAGTGAGAGCGGCTATATTGCTCCGGATCCAAAAAATTCGGATATCTTCTATATCAGCGAAACGTATGGCTCCGTCGGTCGCTTTGATCGCCGAAGCATGCAGACCCAAAACATTGCCCCATGGCCGATGACGGGATTCGCGACTGAGATTGCAGATCGTAAATATCGTGATCCCTGGACGCCCGTCCTCGTCTTCTCTGCCGTTCAGCAGAGCGCAGTTTATCTTGGAACGCAGTATGTAATGCGGACTCTCGACGGCGGCTTACACTGGCAGCAAATCAGCCCGGACTTGACCGGCGCGGAGCAGAAGGCGCCCTCGTCGTCTAGGGAAGGGAAACTCGTCACCGTGGATAATGCCAAGCAGCTGGGCTTTGGCGTTGTTTATACAATCGCGCCTTCTCCCCTCAACGCGAATGAACTTTGGGCAGGCAGCGACACGGGGCTGATTCATATCACGCGGGACGCCGGCAAGAACTGGACCGACGTTACTCCTCCCCCTGTCTCGCCCTGGAGTAAGATTACGCAAATTGAGGCTTCTCATTTCAATCCAGGTGAAGCCTATGCGGCCGTCGACCGGCATCGTTTGGATGATCTTCATCCTTACCTGTACCGGACACGCGACTTTGGCAGAACCTGGGATCCTATCGTCTCCGGTATCGGTGAGAAATCCTTTTTAAACGTTGTTCGAGAGGACCCGCGGCATGCAGGTCTGCTTTTTGCCGGGACGGAATTCGGCGCGTACGTGTCCTTTGATGACGGTGACCACTGGCTTTCTCTTCAACTAAACCTTCCTGTCACCTCAATTCGCGACCTTGCGATTCATGGCGATGATCTCATAGCGGGTACGCATGGCCGTTCCTTCTGGGTGCTCGATGACATCGCGCCTCTCCGTGAAATAAGTGCGCGAACCGTCTCCACCGACGCCTTTCTCTATAAGCCTTCCCGGGCTGTGCGCATGAGCAGCGACGCCTTCGTGGGTACGCCGCTCCCGCCCGACGAGCCTCAGGCAAAGAACCCGCCGATAGGCGCTTATCTCGATTACTACCTCCCGGAACAGGCATCCACTCCGGTTGTGCTCGATATCGTCGATATCCGTGGCAAACTCATGCGGCAGATATCGAGCCAAGAAAAGCCACCGGCGTTTCCCGCCCATCTTCCTATCGCGCCACGGTGGCTAACGGCTCCGCAGTCCCCGGCAACCGGACCAGGAATGCACAGATTCGTTTGGGACCTTCGCTATGGCCGCTCTGGCGATGACACCGCCGGTGACGGCGATGACGCGGAAGGCCAGCTTTGGGTCGGCCCTCTGGTTCTTCCCGGCTCCTACACCGTCAAACTCATGGTCAACGGACACACATTTACCGAGCCGTTACAGGTGGTCATGGATTCTCGTGTACGCGCAACGCCGGCCGAACTGGGCGAGCAGTTCAGGTGGGCTCAGCAGGCTTTTAATGACATGGTGGAGGCGCGCAAGAGCGTGCTTCAGATCCAGTCCTTGCAGGAGGAACTCGACAAAGCGCATTCTCGCTCTCCGGCCGGCGAGCAGTCACTGGCCGCGGCCATCGCCACAGCGAAGGAAGACGCCGCCTCCATACTGACTGGCGGTAAACATGGCCCTGAGCAAGGCCTTCAAACCGCGAGCCGCTCTCTCACCGCGGTTCTGAGCGCTCTCGAAAGCGCCGATCGTACTCCGCCGTCTCAAGTAATCGATCTGTATCAGAAATCGGTAATCGTGCTGAAATCCCGGCTTGCGGAATGGACGGCACTGAAACAAAACGTCATGCCTAAATTGAATCGGCAACTTCAGTCGGCCGGTCAGCCTGCGATTCAATTGGCCCGGATTGAAGAAGCGGCCGAGGAAAGCCTATCAAGGTAGTTAGGTGCCCTCGATATTAGCTCCCCTGCGTGTAGATTCTTCTGTGACCGCCGGCGCCCCTGCAGCGCTAGGCAGCAGCAACCAGAGCCTTTCCGCCATCTTCTTTTCTTCAGCCTGAATGGACCGCGCCAGCGACACCGTTTCATCGTCGCCCGCGGCTTCCGCCATAGTTGCGAGCGATTCGTACATCGCCACTTCGCTATTCTCCGCGGCGTACGCGATCAGCAGGTTTTGCGTTGTCCGCTCTTCCTTCGTGCGGTGCGTGCGCGCCGCCTTTGAAGTCGCGCCAAATAGGTGTACCAGGAAGTTCTTTGCACTGGACGAACTGCCGCCCAGAGCCTGTAAATGCGTGGTCAAGCGTTCGCGCTGTTTTCTAGTCTCCGAAGCATGCTCACGTAAGAGTGATTTCACCGCGTCATTATCCTCTTCGCTGGCCAAATCCTGTAATTGCGTCTCGAAGGTGTCCTCCATGCAAACAGCACTTTCGACGTACCTCTTTACTGCGTCTGCGCTGGTTTCCGCCATCTAGTCTCTCCTGCCGCGCCTGCTTCGGGCGAAATCTGGCCGCCACTTGTTGGACAAGAGACGGCACGCCGCGTTACGTCAAATCAAGGCTTGCTGGCCCCGCCGGCCGCCGTATGAGACCAAGGCTGCGCCTGATAGGTCCAATCGCGAGTGGAGTAGTCGCTTGACGTGAGCAGCACCATGATCGCAAGCCAAACCAGTCCGGCGGCGACGAACAGTTTCGTGAGAGAAGTGGTATATCGGACGCCCATGAAAATCCAGGCCACCATCGAGGCTTTGAAGACCGCAATCAGGAGCGCCACGACGATATTCATCCAGCCTAGATCGACATAAGAAACTCCCGTTGTGGTCCCGGTCAGGCATAACAATACGAGCCATACCAGAACCAAGGTTCTGACTCTTGGAATGTGAGCATGCGAGGTCATCTGCGATGTCCAATCAAATAGAGTAGCGGGAATAGGAAGATCCAGACGATGTCGACGAAGTGCCAGTAGAGGCCGATCATTTCGACCGGTGAATAATAACTCGCGTTGAATACGCGCTGATTGGCCTTTATGAGCAGATAACTCAACAAGCCCAGGCCGACGATCATGTGAAGTGCGTGCATTCCAGTCATGCAGAAGTAAAGAAAGAACAGAATCTGGGCGTGCCGGAAGTACTGTGGGATCGGATATTCGAAGCCGGGTCCGGGGATAAGGTGCTCCACATATTTCGCATGGTATTCGAAGCCCTTAATCACAAGGAATGCCGCTCCGAAGATCATCGTTATAACTAGAAACAGCTGTAAATGCTTACGATTGCTAAGCTGCGCCGCGCGAACGGCCAGCGCCATCGTGAGACTGCTGCAGATCAGCACCGCGGTATTGGTGCCGCCCAGCACCACGTTCATATATTCGCTGGTGCTTGCAAACGCCTGGATGTACATGTTGCGATAGATCGCGTAGGCCGTAAACATTCCGCCGAAGAACAAAACCTCCGTGATCAGGAACGTCCACATGCCGAGCGTGGCAGTATCCATCTGCTGCTCGACCGTTGCGAAGTGATGGCGGAGGTGAGTTTCTTCTGCGGTTGGTTCATGCCCAGCCGGAACGACGACGTCAGCCAATGGTTTCCTCCACCGGACCGTAGTTATAGGCCTCTTCGGTCACAATTGGTGTCTCATCAAAATTGAATGTAGTCGGGGGCGACTGAGTCTGCCACTCGAGCCCTTTCGCTTCCCACGGGTTGGGGCCGGCCTTGGGCCCGTATTTTAGTGACCAGATGAAGTAAACCATCGGTATCAGATAGCCGATACCCAGAATCGACGCGCCCGCGCTGGAGAGCACGTTTAGCGCCTGAAACTCCGGCGGGTAAGCATGGTAACGCCGCGGCATCCCGAGATAGCCCAGAATGAACTGCGGGAAAAAGGTCAGATTGAAGCCGATAAACACAATCAATGCTGCAAACTTTGACCACGCTTCCGGATACATTCGCCCGGTAATTTTGGGCCACCAGAAGTGGAGGCCGCCCATGAAAGCCATTACCATGCCGCCCACCATTACGTAGTGAAAATGCGCCACTATGAAGTAGGTTCCGTGTGTCGCGACGTCGGTGGCCAGGCTCGCCAGGAATAACCCCGTCAGACCGCCGATCGTAAACAGCCCGATAAAACCAAAGGCATAAAGCATCGGTGTGTCGAAAGATACTGATCCCTTATACATAGTTGCAGTCCAATTGAACACTTTGATGGCCGAAGGAACTGCCACAACGAAGCTGAGGAATGAGAACGCGACACTAAGGTAAACGCTCTCGCCAGTGACGAACATATGATGACCCCAGACTACAAAGCTCAGGACGGCAATTGCCATGCTTGAGAAAGCGACGAAGTTATACCCGAAAACACGCTTGCGTGAGAAGCAAGCGACAAGCTCGCTGATTACTCCCATACCAGGCAGAATCATGATGTAAACCGCTGGATGTGAATAGAACCAAAACATGTGCTGAAATAAAATCGGGTCGCCGCCGATGCTCGGGTCGAAGATTCCAACATGCGCAATGCGCTCAAAAGCGAGCAGAAGAAGCGTGATCGCCAGCACCGGCGTTCCCAGTACCTGAATTAGCCCCGTTGCGTAATTCGCCCATACAAAAAGAGGGAGGCGCGCCCATGTCATTCCGGGCGCGCGCATCTTGTGCACGGTGACGATGAAGTTCAAGCCGGTGAGAATCGATGAGAACCCGGCGGTGAAGACACCAAATGCGGCCGCCAGCACGTAAGAATTAGAAAACGTGCTGCTGTATGGCGCGTAGAAGGTCCACCCGGTATCCACGCCTCCGCGGAGCACCGCGTACATGGTCAATATGGCGCCAATGACGTATATGTACCAGCTCAGCAGATTTACGCGGGGAAACGCCAGATCCTTTGCGCCGATCATGATCGGAATCAAAAAGTTCGCCAGCGTTGCTGGTATGGACGGAACCAGGAAGAAGAACACCATGATGATTCCGTGCGCTGAAAAGAGCCGGTTGTAGGTCTCTGCCGAAAAAATCCCTTCCGGCTCCAGAAGGTTGATGCGGAAGAGTACCGCCATAGAGCCCCCGACAAAGAACATCAGGGTGATGGAAATGAGATAGAGAACGGCGATGCGTTTATGATCCGTTGTAAAGAGCCAGCTCCTCCAGCTGTGTTCAACGTTGAGGTAATTGACTGGCTCTTCAGCCTCTATTTCCGGTGTTCCGTGCACTAATGTTGCCATGATTCCTACCCTTACTGCTTGACCTGAGTATTTCCCGGAGTGTTGGCCATTGAAGCCGCTCGTCCCGCTTTGGATGGCGTCTTGGGCGGCAGCGCGCCGCCGGACTGCTGTGATGCCGGTGTACTCGGCGAAAGCGACTTGATATATGCGATCAACTGAATCACGTTTTCTTCTGAAAGCTGCCCCTTGAAATTGGGCATCACGTTTGGCTCGAAACCCGCCACGATCTTCGCGTTAGGGTCCAGAATAGATTCCCGTAAATACGCGTCATCCGCTGTCACAGTGCGGCCGTCCGAAAGCTGGACCGGCTTGTTGTAAACGCCTCGCAAAATCGGGCACCTGCCTTGTTGGTCCAGCAAGTGGCATGTGGAACAGCCGTTCTGCTGAAAAAGCTGCTGTCCCTGTTCCGCCAGGCTGCCCGCTCCCCCGCCGCCGCTTGCCCAGTTGTCGTATTCCCGCGGTTCCATCACATACACCCAGCCGGTCATCCCGGCGTGCTGATTCCCGCAATACTCGGTGCAGAACAGATGATATTTGCCGGGCTTCGTGGGTGTGAACCAGAGGCTGTCATAGTGTCCGGGGACTACGTCGTGGCGCACTCGAAACGCCGGAATTGAAAAGCTGTGAATCACGTCTTCGGAAGCCATCGTAAGCTTCACCGGCTGTCCGACCGGCACGTGCAACTCATCAATCTCACGGCTGCCGTCCGGATACTGCACCTTCCACATCCATTGTTTGCCGGTGACGAACACTTCCATGGCATTGGCGGGCGGGCTTTGCGACTGGAAGAAAAGCTCGGCGCCCCACCAGAACATTATCAGCATCACTAGAAACGGCGCGATAGACCACGTGAGCTCCAGTTTCGTGGATCCTTCAATCTGCGTCGGCGGCACATTCGGACGCCTGCGGTATTTCCATGCGAAGCCGACCACGCCCATAAAAATGAGCAGGGTCATGATGACTGAGACCACCACCTCAAACAAGTACAGATCGTCGATTGGCCCAGCTTGCTTCGAAGCTGCTACCGGGAACAACTCCAGCTGCGCAAAGAGAGGCAGCAGGCTAGCCGGCATTCCGCACCTCATTCCACTTGCCGCGAGCGCCCTTCTTTTTGTCGTTTCTCATCAGGAGATACAGCAGTCCAGCCAGCATAAAGACTGTAATCCCGGCCGCGATTTTCAGTACGTTTTCGATCGCCAGCGTGTATCGTCCCTGCGTCGCGTCGTAGTGAAAGCAGAACAGCAGTACATAGTCCACCGCGCTGCCGATTTTGTGTTGGGATGCTTCCACGAGCGCCATTCGTACATCCGCCGGTGAATAATCGATTCCGTAGAAATACTTCGACATTCTCCCGTCGGGGGTGGCCACCATGATTCCTCCGGCATGGACAAATTGTTGCGTCTTCGCATCAAACCGGTAGCGGAAACCAGCCGCATCGGTTAATCGTTTAATGGATGCTTCATCGCCCGTCAGGAAGTGCCAACCCGCATCGAACGCGGCCGCATTACCAAACTGGGCTCGGTATTTCGCCTTCGTTTCCGCCGCCTGTTCGGCTGTGTCCTTCGGATTGAAGCTCACCACCACAACGTTATAGTCTTGGCCCGGCTTGAGCGGGATGCGCTTCATCGTCTGCACGGTCTCATGCAAGCTCATGGGGCAGAGACTGGGGCACGTGAAGTAGACCAGGGAGAGAATCACTGGCTTATCTCTGAAGTACGTCCACAACGCCACCGGCCGGTTCGCTTCGTCGCGAAAAACCAAATCGAGCGGAAGCTGTGAATTCAGCTTCTGTTCGAAAGTTACACCCTTTGTGAGTGCGGGGCGCGCGTACTGGGCGTCTAGCATTCCGGCTCCTGCCAGGAGGATCCAAGCGCCCAAAAACAACCTATTGCGCATGTTTCTGAATTTCTCCTTGAATCTGCGGCCTTCGATACGGCGCCGGCATGTCATTCAGGCTGCCCGCAAAGCCGCGGCCGCCGCCACCCGGCGTGGTCAATCCCTGCGGCGCGTCCGGAGCGATCTTCAAGCTCGGAACCACTGCCTCCATCGCCACGCTGATGGGAATATGGAGGCGTCCGTCCGCATCTTTGCTGTAGCCGTTCAGAATCTGATCTTCACGCGCGCGCATTTCCGGGAGTTCTTCCCAGGGATGCACCTGCAATTGCGGCGCCGGCGCGATTACGCGAGCCGGCGCGAGCGGACTTGGCAGAGATCCCGGCGGATGCTCGGCCGTCAATATTTTCTGCAGCCACACAGTCAGCGCGAATACCACTACAAGCGTGCCTCCAATGATCGTCAGCGACCAGATCACAATTCCCGCGCGCGCGTCGCTGTTTTCAAAGCTCGTATGCTCGTGGCCGTAAACCGCGTGGGTTACCGGCGCTTCGTGCCTATGGGCGATTTGTTCTTGCTTCGTCTCTGGAGCTTTCCCGCTCATGCCACCGCCTCCTCAGGAAGAGGATTCATGACACGTGGGTCGCGCAACGGCAGCAGCGGCCGCCGCCTTAGTTGTCCCAGGTACAGATACACCCAGATTCCGCCAATGCCAATGAACGCCGCAAAGTCCGTCCAGTAAATCGCGAAACCGTTTGTCCGGAACGTCGGCTCTACAATCCAGAAAAAGTCGACGGCACGGGCACAAAGAATCCAGACCGCTACTCGAATCAGCCGCTTGGGGTCTCGCTTCCGCGCTTGCGATAACAACCCGAGGAACGGGACCAGGAACATCGTGACCACAACCAATTCGGCCATTACCGTCCACCCCCCCCGCACGCGCACAAGGTACCAGCTAAGCTCCTGTGGCAAGTTCGCCGGCCATACGATAATGAGCTGCGAAACCGACAAGTATGCCCAGAAAATTGTAAAGGCGAACATCATATTGCCAAGGTCGTGCAGGATAGGCGCGTTGATCCGGCCGCCGAACCGGTCACGGCTCGACGTGAGAATCAGCACTGTTATCACCAATGCGAAAGTCTGCATTACATCGCCGAACAGCAGCATCGCTCCATAGATGGTCGAGAAAAACTGCGCATCCGTTGAAAGCAGCCAGTCGATATAAGCAAAGGTTGCTGTGAACGTTACGATCACACACCCCGGAGCAGAAAACTTTCGCATGCGATCCCGCCACGTTGGGTCGCCGGTCTCATCTTGCTTGTCCGACATTTTAAAGAGGCGGTAGCCCCAAAAACTCCAGATCGCGAAGTAGATGAGCGCGCGCACAATGAAGAACGGCGTGTTCAGATAGGGAGCCTTGTGCCGGAGAATTGCCTGCGAGATCTTATCCTGAACGGTATCGATATGCGTCCATGGATAAAGGTTCTTCATTCCGATCAGCAGGATCAGAAACAGAATAAAGAGGAACGGCATGGTCCGCATTGCCGCTTCTAGATAGCGCCGGACAGTTACACCCCAGCGGCCCCCCACGGTGTTATTCAGAACCAGAATTCCAAGGCCGCCTAGCGTGAAGCCGCCCCAGTAAAGAAAAGCGAAAAGGTAGGACTGAAAGAACTCCTCGCGGTTATAGAAGAAGGCCGCCACGCATAGCAATGCTCCGAGGCCGCCCACTACGCCCGAAATTCGTTCCACGGCGGCCGCCTTGGGACCTAGCCGAATCTCGGGTATCGCAAGGTGGTCGTCGTGTCCGTGACTGCTCACTTCATTCCTCCAGCGGGGCCGCTGCCGCTCGTCTTGTTTTGCGTCTGCTGGTAGAGCGCGGGCGGAGCATCCTGGCTCAATTGGAGAGCGCGAATGTAAGCCGCGATTCTCCAGCGGTCGTCGTTCGCCACGCGCGATGCATAGCTGTACATGGCGCCATATCCATTTGTCATGACGTCGAAAAAATGCCCTACGGGCGCATTCACCAGTCGCGGGTCGGCATAGTTCGGCGGCTGTCGCAGCCCGCGGCCCACCACCATGCCATGACCGTTACCCAGCCTGCCGTGACATGGCGAGCAGTATATGTTGAAGCGCTCGCGGCCGCGCGCCAGATCGGCGCTAGTGATCTGGATGGGGAAGAAATCGATGTCTTTGCCGTTCAACTTGCCGGTGTACCGGGCTTCGTCCAGATGCAGTTGCCCCCGCGCCACGGTATCTGGTATGGTCGGGCGCTCTGACCGTCCGTCGCCAAAAAAATTCGTTGCCGCAAACGTCTTGTAGCGGGGCTGATTGTGCATGTCCTGGCGGCAAGCAGTCGTTCCCGCCGCGGCCAGCAGTATGGCGATCCAAGCTGCTCTGCTACGCCGGAACAATGGTCACCTCTTTTCCGCCAATATCGTTCAGAAACTGCACCGTATCGCTCAGGCGGAACTTTGGATCGGAGGATTCAATGCAAAGGAAGAATTTATCGACTGAGGCGCGCTCGAACTCTGCCACATTGAAGAGCGGATGATGCGGTCTCGGCAAGCCGTTCATGGCCAGCATGCTAATCATCGCCGTCAAACCGGCTAGCAGCACCATGCACTCGAAGGTAATCGGAATGTACTCCGGCCAGCTGTTCAGGGGCCGTCCGCCGACATTATGGGGATACGCAACCACCGTGATCCACTCGAGCAGACTGAATCCGCCGATTGCTCCGGACATACCCGCAATCAGAACGCAAAATGCAACTTTATTCCTCTTGAAGCCTACGGCTTCCGCAAGCCCCTCTACCGGCATTGGCGCAAACGCATCCATGCGCCGGAATCCTTCCGAATAGGCGCGTTTGCACGCCTGAAGTAATTCCTCTGGCGTGTCAAATTCCGCCAACGCGCCATGCACAGTCGGAAGTTCACTGAGCGTCAATTCGTGGCTCATAACTTCTCCTCTAAGACTGGTTCGGCATGTTTCTCGTGATGAATGACTTCGCGGACCTCAAAGATTGAAATCGAGGGCAGAGCGCGCACGAACAGGAAAATCAAAAACATGAAGAACCCCAGAGTTCCCGTGTACGTCGCCCAATCCCATTTCGTCGGAATATACATGCCCCACGAGGAAGGCAGGAAGTCGCGGTGCAGGCTCGTGACCACGATTTCGAACCGCTCCAGCCACATGCCGAGGTTGACGATAATGGCGATGAACCAGACTGCAACGACATTGAGCCGCACCTTCCGGATCCACAGCAACTGCGGAGTGAGGATGTTGAAAAGAATCAACAATGCGTATGTGAACGCGTAGGGCCCGGTCATGCGGTTCCAGTACATGAAACTCTCGTACTTGTCGCCGCTGTACCAGGAAAAGAATCCCTCCATCGCATAGCCGTAAGCGACAATCAATCCGGTGCCCAGCATCAGTTTGGCGGCTGACTCAATATGACGCATGGTGATCAGGTCGCGCATGTTGTACCAGGAGCGCAGCGGAATGATCAACGTCAGCACCATGGCAAAACCGGAATAGATCGCTCCCGCAACGAAGTAGGGCGGGAAAATGGTGGTGTGCCATCCCGGCAGCACGGCAATTGCAAAGTCGAAACTGACGACTGTATGGACGGATAGCACCAGCGGCGTCGCCAGGCCAGCCAACAGCAGATAAGCTTTCTGGTAGCGATGCCAGTGAATGGCTGAGCTCCGCCAGCCTAGCGCCAGCACGCCGTAAAGTTTACGCTGCCAGAGATGCGGAGCTGTGTCGCGCATGCTCGCCAGATCCGGAATCAGGCCTACATACCAGAACACCAGCGAAATCGTTCCATACGTCGAAACCGCGAACACGTCCCACTCTAGAGGACTGCGCGGCTGCGGCCACATCCACATCGAATTCGGATACGGGAACAGCCAATACGCCAGCCAGGGACGCCCCAGGTGCAGGATCGGGAACATGCCGGCGCAGGCCACCGCGAATAACGTCATCGCCTCGGAAAACCGGTTGATTGATGTGCGCCAGTCCTGCTTCAAAAGAAACAGAATCGCCGAAATAAGCGTCCCTGCATGGCCGATACCGATCCACCACACGAAGTTGATGATGGCGAATCCCCAGCCGATCGGAATGTTTACGCCCCAAATGCCCACGCCTTTGAAGAACAGCAGTCCAACCGCCAGCATCAGGATGTTGACGAAGACGAAGGAGAAGAACGCGCCTATCAGCCACTTCTTCGGCGATCTCTTCCACGGCTGGTAGACAACTCCCGCAATCCGATCTGTGACCGTCACATAGTCGTGGCCGGGCCCGAGAATCTTCTCCGGGCCTGGATCGACTATTTCCTGCGATGGGATGTAGTCTTCTGTTGTTTCCACGCCTAACCTCTCACCGTTTCGTTCGGCTTGAGCGCCTCGTTGGGATTTCGAACGTGAGCCAGATATTTCGTGCGCGGCCGCGTGTTCAAGTCACTCAGCAAGCCATAAACTCGCGGAAGAGCCTGCAGCTTGGCCACTTTGCTGCCTTTGTCATTCAAATCGCCGAAGGTAATCGCCTGCGTGGGGCAAACCTGCTGGCAGGCAGTCTTGATCTCGTCGCGGCGTACCCGCCGGCTCTCCTTCTCCGACTCGATCTTGGCCTCCTGTATCCGCTGAACGCAATAGGAGCACTTCTCCATCACGCCTCGGCTGCGCACCGTCACATCCGGGTTGCGCACGCCATAAAGACTCGGCGTGTTCCAGTCGGAATAGAGGTAGAAGTTGAAGCGCCGCACTTTGTAAGGGCAGTTGTTCGAGCAATACCGGGTGCCTACACAACGGTTGTAAACCATTTCGTTGAGCCCCTCCTGGCTGTGCACGGTCGCGGCCACCGGGCATACCACCTCGCACGGTGCGTCCTCACAATGCATGCACGGAACCGGCTGATTGTAGGAAGCAGGGTTGTCCAGGTCGCCGTTGTAGTAACGGTCCACGCGGATCCAGTGCATGTGCCGGCCGCGGGCTACCTGGTCCTTACCGACCACGGCAATATTGTTCTCCGCCTGGCATGCCACAATGCAAGCGCTGCAGCCAGTGCACACGTTTAGGTCGATTGCCATGCCCCATTTGTAGCCGTTGTAAGGAAACTCCTCCGGGAAATATAGAGTGTTGTCCTTGGCGAGAGGCTTGTCTTCCTGCTCCATCGTCGGGAAGTCCGGATGCTGGCGGTATTCGGCGATATCGGCCATACGCACCGGATTGCGTCCCGCCATGGTCTGCGTCTCTTGTATATTCGCGATACGCATCTGCTGGCCCGTGAACTGCACGGATCCGCTGGCAACCCAGCGCGTGTTCGCGTCCTGGACCAGGTATGCGTTGTAGCCAATATCGGTTCCAACTCTCCCGGAGTTCTTTCGCCCGTAGCCGAAGTGAACGGTGAATGAATCTTCTGCGTGTCCGGGCAACACCCACGCCGGACCCTCCACGGTACGGCCGTTAACCGTCACTCGGAGCATATAGCCCTTGTCCACCTTCAGCTGCGCCGCATTTTTGGGGCTGACATAGATTACGTTGTCCCATGTCATTTTGCTCTGAGGCTTCGGGCACTCCTGAAGCCACCCGTTGTTCGCCCAGCTTCCGTCTCCGATGGTCGGGTCCGGACGGAACACAATTTCTGTGCCGCTGATGGCTTGCGCTTCCAGCGCGGGCAATGCAACCGCGTGGCCGTTAACGGTGCCCACTCCGCTTCCGGCAATCCAGCCGTCGTGCAGAGACGTTTCCCAGGTTCGCTCGAAGTCGTTCTTAATCTGGCTCTGCCAGTAGTTCTTCACGATGTCGTGCGAGCTCAGGTCTGGCTTGCCTTGCAGAATACTGACAATCTCATGAGCGGTTTTTCCGCCATACAACGGCTCAATCAGCGGCTGTTGGATGGTTATCGTCCCATCGAATGCTCTCGAATCGGACCATCCCTCCAGATAATGCGCTTCCGGAATGTGCCAGTGGCTCCAGCGCGAAGTCTCGTCGAACATCTGACCCAGCCGCACCACCAACTGCGCCTTGCGGATCGCCTGCTCGAAGTTCAAAGAGGCCGGAGCGTCGTAAACCGGGTTCTGATGGAAGATAATCAAAGCTTCCACCTTGCCGTTATTCAAATCACTCGTCAGTTCTTCTATCGAGTGTGTGTTCTCTGGTTCCACGCCTTCAAAAATGCGGACCGTGCTGCCGACGTTCCCGAGACCGGAATTGATCGCATGCGCGGCCAGGTGCACGCTTTCCGGCTGGAACTCGCCGGGTACCACAAGGCAGCGGCCTTTCGAATTCTGCAGGTCCTGCGCGACTGCCCCGAGCCACGCCGGCGCGGCCATTTCAGGGTCAGGAGCGTTCACCCCGCATGCTTTTGCCAGTTGGTATGCAATTGCCGGTACAGCGCTGCTCTTCACCGGCAGGTGATGGTCCGCTAGCGACCCGGTCACCGACCACGCCGCTTCAATCGCGTACAGCCGAAGTGGTGTCTCGCCATTGTCGACCGCTTTCCTTGCCGAAAACTGCCGGGCGTACGCCAGGGCCGCCGGTCCATTATTCAGAAAATCGCTTTCCAGACTGACCACGACGTCGGCCTTCGAAAGATCGTAGGCTACAAACGCGTTTCGTCCCGCTATCTTTCTAGCTGCGCTTGCCACGGCCGGATTCACGGAAGGCTCGTGAACATACCACCTTGCTGCAGGCCATTGGCTGATCAGGCCGCTGAGTTGATCGATCAGCGTTGGCGACGTGATCACGCCCGTTAGAAATGCCAGGCCTTCGCCCTTGCGCGCCGCCAGATCCTGCGCCTTCGTGCTGAAATGACCTGTGAATTCCGGCCATGTTGCCAGCCGTCCTTCGTTGAGGACTGTTTCTGACCGGTCCGGATCGTAGAGACTCAGAACCGAAGCCTGCTCGAAGTAAGTGGTTGCCCCCAGGCTCGCGGGATGGTCCGGATTGCCCTCCACTTTAGTAGGACGGTTAAGATGGCTCTCTACCAGCAGCCCGCGCGCGTATCCGGCAGTAGGCATCGCCGTCGCATAGAAAAGCGGAACGCCGGGTATCACATTCTCCGGTTGCCGCACATAGGGAACAATTAGTTCTTTCGGCTGCTTGGTGCAGGCCGCGGCCCCCCCCATCGCCAGGGAAGCAGCCATAACCTTCAGCAGGCTGCGGCGGTCCACGCCCTGCGGCACCTGCCCGGCGAGTCCTGGAAACTCCTGCTCGATGTATTCTTTCAGGTCCTCGCTCTCGGCCGCCTCTTCTAAGGTCCGCCAGAACGCCGGTCCGCGGCCGGAAGCCAATTTTGCGCGAAGAGCTTCGATGTCCAAAGCCTTCCGCGGCTGCTCCAGAAGCGCTTCCAGCGAAACGAACGCGGAGGTTCCCTTGCGCTCTTGCCCGTGTTCGTGGTTTGCCTGTTGCAAAGAATTCGGCGTGTCTGTCATCGGTGGCAAGTTACACAATCAGTCAGCGACTGAACGTGGTACTCCTTTACAAGCTGTGCTCCGAGTGCGGCCTGATTGGCGGGATATTTGTAGTCGATGTTGAAAACCTCAGATCTGGGCCGTATGAACTGGGCGGGGTCGCGATGGCAGTTGATGCACCAGTTCATGTAGAGGGTGTTCACCTTATAGACCCAGGGCATGTTGTTTATCTGGCCGTGACAAGTCGAACACCCGATGCCCTTGTTGATATGAATGCTGTGATTGAAATAGACAAAGTCGGGTAAATCGTGCACCCGCGTCCATTCAATCGATTTGCCGCTTGCCCAGCTATCCCGTATCGGCTGCGTCACTGACGCGGTGTTCCAGATTTGGGAGTGGCAGGTCATGCAAGTCTCGGTGGGCGGAATACCGGCGTAGTGCGAAGTCTCCACGCCGGTATGGCAGTAGCGGCAATCTATCCCGTCGTCTTTCACGTGATGCTTGTGACTGAAAAAGATCGGCTGCGCGGGCGCTATTCCAACGCCCGTCGTCCATGGGCCGCGGTCCATGATGTACGCGACCGCCAGTGTGGACCCGGCCAGGATCACAGCCGCAGCGATCGAAACCTTAGCTAGCGTATTCGAGCTAGGTCTGAACAGTTGTGCCATAAGGGAGATCTACAACCTGTTGCAGGCATCCATTAAACCTGCCAATCCGTGATTATAGAACTCTTATCTTGGGAATTTTTGCGCTCTCGCAAGAAGAGTTCTTGTCTCGCTGGAAGAATTCGCCTGATTGTAGCAATGTGGGACAAAGACATGCAAGGAAAAGTACACTTCGGTTCCAGGTAGAAAATAGGGTGTTGCGGGTGCGGCGGAGACGCTCGCGGGCATCTCCCGCCTTCGTTCATTCGGCTCGCAGCGCGCTCATTGGATCCGCCTGCATCGCTCGCAACGCCGGCAGGTAGCAGGCAAGCGCAGCGACAGCCAGCGCGATCAGGCAGGTAGCGGAGACCGCCAGCGGATCCGCCGCCGTCACTCCGTAAACAAGGTTGCCGAGAAGCCTCGACAGCGCGAGCCCCAAGAGCACGCCCGACACAACTCCCATTACCGCCAGCCTCATCCCGCTCCATAGCACATCGGCCAGCACGTCACGCTGCTTCGCTCCCAGCGCCATGCGCACTCCGAACTCATGTGTGCGCTGATTCACCGCATACGCGATCACCCCATACGTTCCTATCGCCGCCAGGACGAGCGCGAGCGCCGCAAAAGCGATCACCAGCAGAAGCGCAAACCGCGGGGTCGCGTACGAGTCGCCCGCGATGCTCTCCATGGACCTCAAGTCTGATACCGCCAGGTTGGGATCCAGTTGCCGGACAGCCGCCCTCAACTCGTCGGCAACTGGTCCTGCATTCGAATCTGAGCGAATGGCAACAGACATATCACGAAATGTTACCTGTGCTAGCGGCCACCAGAATGCCGGCTCCGCCCCGTCGCTCTTCGGCGTGTCTTTCACGTCACCCGTGATGCCGACAACCGTCAGCCAATCTTTTTCCTTTGGATGATCGCTGAAGGAAATTCGTCCTCCCAACGCATTTCCATTCCGCCAATAGCGGCGCGCCATGGCGTTGTTGATGATCAAAACGCCTCTGGCGCTTTCGTTGTCGTGTTCGTCAAAGAATCTTCCGCGGTCCAGCGGAATGCCAATGGCACGAAAGTAGTCTGGTGACGCAATGTGGTATCGAGCATGAAACTCTTCGTGGGGTGGAGGTTTTTCGCCCTCGATTTGAAAGCCGCCGTTATTCTCGTCCCACCCGGTCCACGGCAAATCGGAGCTGGCTCCCGCCAGAGTGATGTCGGGAGACGCACGCAGATTGTCTAGCAACCGAGTATAGAAAAGCCGCTCGGCTTTGACATCCTTGTAGGTCGCATTGGGGAGCGACACGGTAGCCGTTACTACGCGCTCCGCGCGGAAGCCCGGATCCGCTTCAAGCAGATTCACAAAACTCCGCAGCATCAGCGTCGCCCCGATCAATAGCACGCATGCCAGAGCAACTTCACTGACCACCAGTCCGTTGCGCAGACGAACCGTTGCGCGGCTCGTCGTCACGCTTCGGCTCACATCGTGCAAAGCCTCCCGCAAATCCGCCCGCGATCCGTGAAACGCCGGTACCAGGCCAAACAGGACACCCGTAGTCAACGCAATCGCTAAGGTAAACAGGAAAACGCCCGCGTTAACATGAATATCGCCTGCTCGGGGAAAATTCGCGGGCAAGGCTGCGACCAGTCCTTTTACTCCCACCATCGCCAACACCGCCCCAAGCCCCGCTCCGATGACCGCAATCAGCACGCTCTCCGTCAGCATCTGCCGTATCAGCCGCCGCCGGCCGGCTCCTACGGCTGCTCGTAACGCGATCTCGCGCTGCCGCGTGGTCGCCCGGGCCAGGAGAAGGTTTGCGGCATTTACGCATGCCAAGACGAGCACCAATCCCACCGCCGCTAAGAGCACCATCAGCAGGCGCTCGCTCCGTCCCACTATTTCCGTTTGCAGCGGGATCACCATCACTCGCCAGCCGCTGTCGCCATCCGGATGCTCCCGCGAGAGCTGCTGCATGACCGCATTCAGTTCGCCTTGCGCCTGTCCGGCGGTGACGCCGCGCTTCAAACGGCCAATCACATCCAGGAAATGCGATCCACGATCGTTGGCATCTCCTTCGAACGTAAACGGCGTCCACAAATCCACCGTATTGCCGTACGCTACCGCGTGATACATGTTGCCGGGGTGTTCGAACCCGCGCGGCATGACTCCCACCACTGTGTACGGCACGGCGTCGAGCGTAACTTTTTGCCCGATCACATCCCGCCGCCCTCTAAGCCGCGTTCGCCAGAGTTGGTCGCTGATAATTGCGAGTCGTCCTCGACCCGGCAGCTCATCGTCACGGCTGAATTCGCGCCCCATCGCCGGCTTGATTCCCAACACGTGAAAAAATCCAGCCGTTACCGTGAATCCTGGCAATCGGATCGTTTGTCCGGTACCCGCCAGCTGCATATCGCTGCGCGTGTATGCTGCGATTGATTCGAAACTGTGCAAGCGTGCGCGAAAGTCTCGAAAGTCGTTCGGATTCACTGGAAATTTGGGCCAGCTTTGACTGCTGGTAAATGCGCGGACCAATTGATTCGGCTCGCGATAAGGGAGCGCCTTCAGCAAAACGCCATCGATTACGCTTACGATCGCGCTTGTGGCCCCAATGCTCAGCGCCAGGGTCAGCATCATTACCAGAGAGAACCCGGGGATCCTTGCCAGCGTGCGTAGTGCATAGCGCAGGTCTTGTCCCAAGCTTTCAACCAGAGCCGTTCCCCGCATAATCGGCACCCGCTTTTTTAAAATGAGAGTCTACTTGAATACAATCGTGCTTTCGCCGCTGTACTTGTGGTAATTCCGAAAGTCTGTGGAGTTCTTGGTGCAGATCGGAGAACCGCGCTGGCAGCCCAGATTGTCGGCATGCACCGGCAGCAGGAACTTCGACGTGCCGAGCGAGACTTCGTCATAATCCACCGCCCACTGGATCGAGTCGAACGGAAAATCCGAAGGAATTTTGTCTGCCTGCATTTCGATGCGCCTGACTTGTGCCGTCGTTTTGTCGATCCACACGCTTCCGCTATAGGCAGGCCGCAACGTTTGTCCGCCAATTCGGATGTACCAATCGGAATTGCGCAGGGCTACCTTGAAGTCGTAGACTGCCGCCGGTCGTTCATTCAGCGTGGTGGATTGTGCGAGAGTGAACTGAGCTTGACTGGCTTCTGAAAACAGGCTCCGCAGGGTGCTGGCAAACTCACCGGTCGATGTAGAACCGCCCAGCTCCAACATGCTTTTATTCGTTTTTCTCCCGCCTACCGTAATTTCCTGGTAATTCTCTTTGCCGTCTTCATAAACCACCTTGGCCGTCACCACATCCAGTGCCTGCCAGCCTTCCGAACGCGACTGCTCCATGTAGCGCGTCGTAAGCTGCTCACAGACGAAGTTCGGCAGCCCTTCCATGAAAGACGCTGTCCAGTCTTTCGTCTTGTCTACCAGGTCCTGTCCGGGCGGCCTCTTCACAGCGGCAGACTGCCCATCGATAACGAAATCGCCCGAGTCGGAGGGTGCGCTCTGTTTCGCAGGTGTCGGAGGCGCCTGGCGTGCTGGAGCCGCCGCAGCGGTTTGAACGCTAGTTGAATCATCGTCATCCGATGGCTGGCTCTTGGGTTTCCCGCGTGACAGCACGGGCCTGTCCTTCGGCTCCGTCGGATCCGCCAAGATAGTCGGTCTCGTAAGAATCTCGTCGTCCGACGCGTTTCCTCCCACGCCTTGAACCGTGCCCGGGGGGCCCGCCGCGCGAGCTTGCTGCGGAGCCTCCGGCGGCGCATCCTTCAGCAAATCTGCCTTCACCACGGACAGGTTTGCTTCGTTGTCTTCGGAGGCATCTACATGCACCGTCGTGCGCGGCGCAAACTTGTCGGCCGTGATGTCGTTCCCGGATCGCGTCCATTTTGTCTCCGGCGTGATGGCCATCTCCAGTTCGCGGCCATCATCCGTGTCGATCACCAGTTTCTTGCCGTCGTTCGATACCGTTCGGCCTTCCGCCGAAATCGTAGGTACCGAGGAGGCCGGCGCCTTCTGGTTCTTGTCCTTCTTGTGACGCGAAGGCATCGGTATTCCCGAACCCCCCGTAGGACCTTGCCCGGGCGGATATTGACCGGGAGGATATTGGCCGGGCGGATATTGACCTGGATATTGCCCCGCCGCCGGCAAAACCGCCGCGAAGCCGAGAATGGCCAAAAGAACTGCCTTACTCATTGCCTACTTGACGCGGCTCTCTCAGCCGCCGGTTTCCGTTACCACTTGAGCAGCAGGAGTTCTGAGCAGAATCCCGGCCCCATCGCTGCCATTATCCCCCACGTTCCAGGGTCCGGGCGGCGATGCTTCATGATTTCTTCCAGCACAAACAGAACCGAAGCCGACGAAAGGTTCCCCGTCTTCCTCAAGCACTGCCACGAGGCGGCCAGCGCCCCGTTTGTTAAGCCGAGCGCGGTCTCAGTTGCCTCCAGCACTTTTGGCCCGCCGGTGTGAATCACCCAGCTGCCGATGTCTTTTCTGGTGAGCCCATGGTCGGCAAGAAACGCCTCGGCGTCCCGTCCCAGGTTGTCGACGACAACCGCCGGAACATCCCGCGAGAGGACAATCGTGAAACCCTTTTCTGAGATTTCCCAACCCATGACGTATTCCGTTTCAGGATAGAACGTGGATCGCGTCGCAATCACTTCGGGTCCCGGCGAGTCGTCCCTGTCCTGGCCGGAAACAATCACGGCCGCGGCGCCATCGCCAAACAAACCCGTGCTGATGAGGTTTGCTGGGGAAAGGTCGTCCTGCTGCATTGTTAAGGAGCATAATTCTACCGAAAGCAGCAGGCACGCTTCATCCGGATAGGCCTTTACATAATCAGCCGCTCGCGCCACTCCTGCGGCGCCTGCCACGCAACCCAACCCGAAGATTGGAATTCTTTTCATGCGCGGATTCAATCCCATACGGTTGATTAGTTTCGCCTCAATGGACGGGCTCGAAACACCTGTGATGGAAACAAAGAAGGCGGCGCCGATATCCTTAGGCCCCACTCCCGCTTGCTGCATCGCGCGGCAAACGCACTGCTCTCCCAACTCGAGCGCGGTCTCAATCCAATGGTTGTTTGCCTCGCCCCAGTTCTTGAGCGGGTAAGCCTCCAGCGGCAACGCCAGGTAGCGCCCATCCACCTGCGCCGCCGCATGCAGCCGCTCCAGCACCTGAAACCGCTCGAGCCTTCGTCCCCAATGGCGGCGGAAGGCGTCAATCAAGATCGACTGCGGGTAATAGTGTCTGGGAAGAGCGGTCGCAACGCTGCTGATTTTCATGATTTGTGAAACTCCCAGTATCCACCGTGCCGGTAAAAGAAGCACGCTCACAGCCGATAAGCCTCTTGGATGCTCTCTCCCCGGCAGCGCTGGTTGTTTTGGACGCTGATGTTTTTCTATCCATTTTCAGCGGTCGCGCAGCGCTACACATTTAAAGATTATCTGGACGGTCTTGGCAATCTCAGCGTCGATTGTCTCCTGCAGGACCGCGCGGGGTTTCTGTGGGTTGGCACCGAGAGCGGCCTATTTCGGTATGACGGCTCACGCTTTGCGGAGTTCGGGCGTGCCGAAGGTCTGCCCGGGCGGTGGATCCGGACTCTGCTGGAGGACCGCTCTGGCAGGCTCTGGGTGGGCACGCCGGATGGTCTCGCCTATCGAGCACCCTCCGGTCGTTTCGTCGGGGTTCAGTTCGAGGGGCACGATCTTCGCATCGACTCTGATTCATCCTTGTCTGCAGGACCTTACGGTCGTATTTTCGCTGTCACCCAGTTCGGATTGCTCGTCATTACTTCATCTGATGGCGGCCTGAATTGGCAGGCGGAATCGTTGCTCACGCCCCGGCGCGCGGCAGTTTTCGGGCCGGACGGAATTCATAGCGTTTCGGCCGGAAACGACCGCACGATTGCCTTCGGCTGCGGCGAAGGAATCTGTCAGGTCGCCGGAGAATATGTTTCACAATGGGGTCCATCGAACGGCTTGCCCAGGGACACGTGGAGCCGTGTTCTCCGCACCCGTGGAGGCCAATTTTGGGTGCGGGGCAAGAAACACGTCGCCGTATTCGTTCCTGCTGCCCGGCGCTTTGAGGTGCACGACCTTCCCGAACTGGCTGATGACGAGCGCTTTCTCTCGCTTGCTGAAGACCACGATGGCCGGCTGCTTGCCGGAGTCGAGTCCGGCGTGGCGCGTTACGAGAATGGCAAGTGGAAGGTCATCTCGGCGTCCAGCGGTTTTGCGAGCGCCGCGATTTCTTCCATCCTGGTGGATCGCGAAGGCTTGGTCTGGTTTGGGCTCGTTGGCCACGGTCTCCGCAAATGGATTGGCTACGGTGAGTGGGAACATTGGACCACCGCGCAGGGCCTACGCAGCAATGAGACCTGGGCCATCCTGCGCGATTCCACGGGCCGGGTATGGATCGGCGAGGAGCACGGCGCTTTTATTCAGGAGCCTGGGGAATCCTCGTTTCATTCCTGGACCGCGCCGGGCATCAATACAAATCGCGTTCGCTCCTTAGCCGAATCGTCCGATGGGCATGTTTGGCTGGGCACGGGCGCCGGCGATCTGATTGGCATTGACGAAAAGACGCTGATGGCGTCTCAGGTTCATTTGGCGCCCGTCTTTCGAGTGATTGTCGATTCCCGCAATCACGTTTGGGCCGCCACGTCGCACGGGCTGTTCGTGGGTATTCAGCAGGGCGCGTCACGTCAGTTCCGTGCTGTTCGCAACTCTGTGCTCGCAACCGCCAATGTGCCGGATGTGACCCGCGGCAATGTCGGCCAGATCTGGGCCATCTCTGATCGCGATCTGTTTCGCTTCGACGGCGCCGGCTGGACTCGCTTTGACCTGACGCGGGCGAAACTCGGACCGCACCTCGGCGATGTGGCCGTAAGCCGCTCAGATGACGTTTGGGTGGAAGGCATAGGCTATGGCGCCGCCCGCTTGCGCGTCGCCGGCCGCAATGCAGCCGTTGTGGAGCGGCCGCGCCTTTTTTCTGACGAAGTTCTGTTCCTGAGCGTCGATCGGCGCGGCTGGGTGTGGGCCGGCCAGGATCACGGCGTGGAGGTCTTCGACGGCCACGTTTGGCGCACTTACTCGAGCGACGACGGACTGATATGGAACGATATCGATGCGAAAGCCTTTTTCGAAGACCGCGATGGCTCTGTGTGGATTGGCACCAGCGCCGGAGTCTCTCACCTGTTCCTTCCTTCCCGTACCTCTATTGCCCCTCCTCCACCGCGTTTCATGGGCGCGCTCTACGGCGGCAAAGACATTCTTTGGCAGAATTTTCACAACGGCGCAGGGCTGCCGTGGACGGGCCAACCAGCCGTCATCGAACTCGCATGCTTAAGCCTTAAGAACGAGAAGGCGATCCGTTTCCGCTATCGCCTCCGCGGGCTGGAACAAGAGTGGGTGGAAACCTTCCAGCACGAGGTGCGCTATCCCGGCCTCGCTCCCGGCGCCTACCAGTTCGAGGCGTCGACCTTTGATACCAGCACCGGCCTTACTTCGCCGGTTCGCTCGTTTCCGCTGCGGATCGCGCCGCCGTGGTGGTACACAAAGCTCTTCCTTGGTTTCGCGTTGCTTGCCGCCCTCGCTCTCTCTGTGTTGATCTGGCGCTGGCGTGTAGCTCTCCTGGTGGATCGGCAGCGCGAACTAGAGCGTCTCGTCGCCCAGCGCACCGAAGAGATTGATTGCCGGCTTGCCGAACAGGCCTTGCTGAAGGCCGAGGCCGAAAGCGCGAATCGCGCCAAAAGTGAATTTCTAGCCGTCATGAGCCACGAAATTCGCACTCCCATGAACGGTGTCATCGGCATGACCGGACTGTTGCTCGATACCTCCTTGACACCGGAGCAGCACGAATACGTCTGCGCTATCCGCGATTGTGGTTCTTCGCTGGTTTTCATCATCAACGAGGTTTTGGATTTCTCGAAAATTGAAGCAGGTAAACTTACGCTCGAAACAACCGCCTTTGACCTTCAGGCCGCGGTCCGTGAAACCGCTGGCCTCACCGCGGAACCGGCGCTGCGCAAGAATCTCAAGGTTCGCATCCATTTTGCCAAGGATCTCCCGGCATGGGTCGAGGGCGATCCTGTCCGCCTCCGGCAGATTCTACTGAATCTGCTCGCCAACGCAGTCAAATTCACGGAACAAGGCGAGATCAACGTTCGCGTCGGCCTCGAAAACTCCAACCCGGGCGAAGAGGGCGTGATTGTCGTGCATTTTGCGATCACGGATACCGGCATTGGCATTCCACGCGAGGCGCAGGAACGCCTCTTTCAAAGCTTTACGCAGGCTGAGCAGTCCACTACCCGGCGGTACGGCGGCACCGGTCTCGGTTTGGCAATCGCCAGGAAACTGACCGAACTGATGGGTGGCGTTATCGGCGTAGATAGTGAACCGAACCGCGGCAGCACCTTCTGGTTCACAGTTAAGCTCCGTCGGACAGTTCCCCCCTCGTGTGAACCGTCCTTGGAGGCCGCGCGTCCTTCCGCCATCCCCCGGCGCCAGCATCGCGTTCTCGTGGCGGAGGACAACCCCATTAATCAGAAAGTAGCCCGCCACCTGCTCACCAGTCTTGGCTACTCCGTCGAAATTGTCGAGAATGGCGCCGAGGCGGTCAAGCTTGTGCGCCAGAGCCCTTTCGACGTGATATTGATGGATTGCCAGATGCCGGTTCTAGACGGCTTCGCCGCCGCCGGCCAAATTCGCCAACTCCAGCAAGGTGGTCCCAAAACCCCCATCATCGCGGTCACAGCGAACGCCCTTGCTGGTGAGCGCGACAAGTGCCTTGCCGCCGGAATGGACGACTATCTCGCGAAGCCGGTGACGCGCGACACGCTCGACGCCACAGTTCGCAAGTGGGTAGTCGCCGCCTCCGAGAAAACAACCCTCGAAGAAACCCTCACAGCCGTTTAGCGCGTGTATTCTGCCGTACGTTGAGAGTTCATCGCAACCGGTCCCACGTATAGGACATGCCCTCCGCTGTAGCCTCTCAGGAGGAAACTCTCCATTGGCTTGCGTTGCGTTTGATTCCCGGCCTCGGAACCTTAGGCAGCCTCAAACTCCTTGCTGCACTGAAATCTCCTCAGGCAATCTTCCGCGCATCCGCGTCGGAGCTCGAAGCGCTCGGCCTTAGCCCCTCCCAGGCTCGCAACATCGCCAGCGGCTGCTCTTTCGATGACGCAATTGAACAGCAGCAGAAGGCCCTGAACGCGGGCGCGGTTATACTTTGCATGCACGATCTCCGTTACCCGCAAGCTTTACGCGACATCTATGATCCTCCTCTCGTCCTGTTCGCTCTTGGCAACGCGGATCTGCTGGTCGCCCACTGCATCGCTGTCGTCGGTACCCGCCGGCCGACTCCCTACGGGATTGCCGCGGCGGAACGCCTGGCATCAGATCTCTCCAAAGCCGGGTTGACCATCATCAGCGGCATGGCGCAGGGCATTGATACTGCCGCTCACAAGGCGGCTCTCGCTCAAGACGGAGCCACCCTCGCAGTGTTCGGCTGCGGGGTCGATGTTCTGTACCCATCCAGTAATCGAAAACTCTACGACGAAATAGCTCGCAAAGGACTGCTGGTTTCCGAGTTTCCGATGGGAGCGCCGGCTTACCCGCAGAACTTTCCCATCCGCAACCGCATCGTCAGCGGGCTCTCGCTCGGCGTCCTGGTAATTGAAGGCGCGCAATACAGCGGCTCAGCGATCACCGCCAAGCTGGCAATGGATCAGGGCAGGGAAGTCTTTGCCGTTCCCGGAAACGTCACTTCAAAAATGAGCTGGGGACCCAATCTCCTCATCAAAGAAGGAGGAGCGAAATTGGTGCAGGAATGGAGCGACGTCACAAACGAGCTTCCCATTGCGGTGCGCCGCGACTTGGTCCAGAAAGCCCAGCAGGCCATCCTGCCGGAAATGCAAGAAGTCTCGGCCAAAGAGCCCGAAACGCCTCAAAAAGCGTTTGCCGGCAAGCTGTTGCGCCGCCTGCAAGTCGATGTTCCTCAACAACTTGACACGCTCCTTGAATCTTTCGAGGAGATCTCGTCATCTGAGCTTATCGGTGCGCTGTTCGATCTTGAAATGTCCGGCCTTGTGCGCCAGCTTCCCGGAAAGAACTTCGTCAAGGTGTGGTAAAAGGGTAGCGGTCTCGGCAAACTTCCGCGGCATGAGTTCTCCCCAAAATCGAATCGCAGGTATCAAATAGCACGTTATGGCAAAATCGCTCGTCATCGTTGAGTCCCCGGCGAAGGCGAAAACAATCGGGAAATATCTAGGCAAGCAGTTCCTCGTCATGGCCTCCCTGGGTCATGTGAAAGACCTGCCCAAGAACGACTTGGCCGTTGACGTCGAACGCGATTTCACCCCCAGGTACGAAGTAATAGAGGGTAAGAAGAAGCTCATTGCCGAACTGAAACAGGCGGCAAAAAGCGTCGATTCCGTCTACCTGGCGGCCGACCCTGACCGCGAGGGCGAAGCCATCTGCTGGCACTTAAAAGAAGAACTGGAACCCAAAAAATCCGGCAAGCCGGCCATCTTCCGCGTGATGTTCAATGAGATCACTGCCAGCGCCGTGAAAAAGGCTTTCGATAAGCCCCTCGCGGTCAATGTGCATCTCGTCGAAGCCCAGCAGGCCCGGCGCGTTCTCGACCGTCTGGTCGGGTACAAGATCTCGCCTTTACTTTGGGACAAGGTGCGCCGCGGGCTCTCAGCCGGACGCGTCCAGACCGTCGCGCTGCGTCTCATCGTGGAACGCGAACGCGAGGTCCGTGCTTTCCAGAAGCAGGAGTACTGGACCATTGATATTGCGCTGAATGCGAAAAAGCCGCCGGTTCTGAGCGCTCGTCTCAACAAGAAGGAGGAGGAAACGCCCCAAATCGGCGACGAGTCCGCGGCGAAAAATATTGTCGACGATCTCGATGGCGCTGCTTACACCGTCAAATCGGTTGCCACGCGCGAGAAGCGCCGCAACCCCGTGCCGCCTTTCATCACTTCCACGCTTCAGCAGGAGTCGTCCCGCAAGCTCCGCTTTAGCGTAAAGCGCACCATGATGCTGGCTCAGCGGCTTTATGAAGGCAAGGAGGTCGGAAAGGAAGGCTCCGTCGGTCTCATCACCTACATGCGTACGGATTCCACGCGCGTCTCGGACGACGCTGTGGCAGAGGTCCGCGGCTTTGTGACGGAGCGCTATGGCCAGGAATACTTGCCGGCCTCGCCCAATGTCTACAAGACGAAGAAGGATGCGCAGGACGCGCACGAAGCCATCCGCCCCACCTCCGCCCTGCGCACGCCTGAGTCAGTCGAAAGCTATCTGGCGGAAGACGAGCTGAAACTCTACCGCCTGATCTGGATGCGGTTCGTAGCCTCTCAAATGAATCCGGCCTTGCTTGATCAGACCACCATTGACATCAATACGGCGGGCAGGAGTGGCACGCCTTATATTTTCCGCGCCACCGGCAGCGTTCTGAAATTCGACGGTTTCCTGAAAGTCTACGAAGAAGGAAAAGATCAGAAGGACGAAGAGGACGAGGAGTTAAGGCATAAGCTGCCCGCCGTAACCGAGGGCGAGATACTGCGCCTGAAAGAAATCATTCCCGAGCAACACTTCACCGAACCGCCTCCGCGTTACAACGAAGCGACGCTGGTGAAAAAACTCGAAGCTGACGGTGTGGGCCGCCCGTCAACCTACGCCTCCATCCTGTCCACCATTCAGGATCGCGAGTACGTCAAGAAGGAAGGCGGTAAGTTTATCCCCACCGAGCTGGGTATGGTCGTTGCGGATCTGCTGCTCGAAAGCTTCAACGATCTCTTCGACGTGAAGTACACGGCCCGCATGGAGGAGGAACTCGACGAGATCGAAGACGGCAAGCTCGAATGGCGCGCCGCCATGGCCGAGTTTTACGGCCGCTTCCAGAAAGATCTTGAACATGCCGAGCGGCACATGACCGACATCAAGCGCATGGAAAAGCCCACCGATCTCGTGTGCGAGAAGTGCGGCAAGCCGATGGTCATCAAATGGGGCAAACACGGTAGCTTCATCGCCTGCACTGGCTACCCCGAATGCACGAACACGCGTGAACTTACGGTCGATCTTCCCGATGTGGACAAAGCCGATCTCACCGAGCAGGACGAAGCCGAATATTGCGAAAACTGCGGTCGTCCGATGGTTCTCAAGAAGGGCCGCTTTGGCCAGTTCTATGCCTGTTCCGGCTATCCCGACTGCAAAACCACCAAGCAGATCGGCGGCGAGCAGCGCAAGGATGTTCCGCTGGAAGAGAAATGCCCGCAGTGCGGCAATAACCTTGTTCAGAAGTACGGGCGCTATGGCGAGTTCGTTGCCTGCAGCGATTATCCGAAATGCAAGTACGTCAAGCAGAAAACCATCGGCGTACCTTGTCCCAACTGTTCTGAGGGTGAGATCGTCGAGCGCCGCTCCAAGCGTGGCCGCACGTTCTACGGCTGCAATCGCTATCCCGACTGTGACTTTGTAGCCTGGGGCAAGCCCATTCCGGAAAAGTGTCCGGATTGCGGCAGCAGCTATTTAATCGAGAAGTACCTCAAATCCGGCCCGGTCGCCCAGTGCCCGAATGGTGAGTGTAAATTTAAGCGCCCACTCGAAGTACCCGCCGAGACGGTCGTTGCGTAAAGCTCCAAAACGGCGCGGCCCTTCCAATAATTAGATGCGGCCTGGCTTAGAAGATAATCTTCGCGGCGAGTTGAATGTTTCGAGGAGCTCCCGGGCCGATACCTGGAGCGCCGAAGGATACGTCGTAAGTGGAGCCCACCGTTCCTAAGTTACTGCCCGACACGTTATTGGCCGGCTCCGACAGATTTCTGAAATTGAAGATGTTGAATATTTCAGCCCGCAGCTGAAGTGTTATGCGTTCGGTGATGCTTATGTTCTTAAAAATCGAAAAGTCGATTTGATTAGTAGAGGGTCCGTAGAAAGTGTTACGGCCTAAATTTCCATAAGTGCCTGACGCGGGAAAAGTGAATGCAGCCGGATTGAACCAGTAGATCGTACTCGCGGCGCGATCAGCAGGGGGCACATTCGCAAAGGGGTTGCCGACAGCCTCCGCACGATCGGCGAACTCGGAGGTGCCGCTTGAATCGTTGCCGGAGAGGACGTTGAATGGCGTACCGGTGAAAAAAGAGAACAGGGTATTCAACTGCCAACCGCCTAAAAGAGCGCGGTACCTGGTTGGCTGCGGAACGCTGTACGCCAGGAACATGGAAAACGAGCTGCGAATGTCGAAATCCGAATTGCCGTAATCGCACTGCAAGCAGTAACTGTTCTGGGGGACGATGCCGCGCGCGTAGGACAAATCGTCCAGAGAGTGTCCGTACGTGTAACTCAGTTTCGTCGTGAATCCGTGGAAACTGCTGGTCCGCAGCGACGCAAGCAGGGCATTGAAATTGCCGTTACCTACGGACTGCACTTCATTGATTGCGGCGAGGTAAGGAAACTGGCTATAGTAAGGCCGGGACGTAACTGATTCTGGCGAACCGATCGGGATCTGATTGATATCCAGCGTATCCGGTAAATGGCGGCTCAAACTGCCCGAATAGCCAAGCTCGGCTACAACATCGTGAGCCAACTCATATTGAATGTTGAAGTTCGTATTCATGCTGTAGCCGGTAACGAAATGCTGGCTCACGGAGAATGCGCCGTAAGGGCCGGTCGCCTCGCTTGCGGCAAAAATAGGAACGCCCGTCTGAAGAGTAATCGGCGTTTGATTCACCAGATTGAGCACTGGTGACGTTCCTCCGATGTTGTCGTTGATGCCCGTGGCTGCGCCGTTGGACGTGGAACTGTTACCAAAATAGGAAATGTTCGGAACCTGATAAAAGATCCCCCAGCCGCCGCGGATAACCAGCTTGCCATTGGCCGTGGGTTGGAAGGCAAATCCAAAGCGCGGAGCAAAATCGTGCAGATCGCGAGGCCAAAGCCTGTTGAGTCCATGCGTGCCGACATACGTTATGCCGCCGTCAGCCGGAATGAAAGTGGAAATAAGATTCGCGTAATTGGTGATCGGGCTCTGGTAAACCCAGTTCAGGCCATAGTTCAGTGTCAGCCGCGGGGTGACTTTCCAAGTGTCCTGGCCAAAGAAAGAAAAGCTATTCAACCAGTAATTACGCTGCTGGTTCCCGTAGGCGATGGTGGCGTGCCCAATGCCGACGCGCTGGGATAGGAAGTCTGCAAGTGAATCGATCGACGGATTCGGAGAAAGCTCGCCGGGCAGCGGACATGCTCCCCCTACTTCCCAAGTATCAACCGGGCACTCTTTGGCGAACGGCCCTTGCGTGCCGTCGAAAGTAAACGTACCGGGGGCGTTGGCATCGTAGAAGACGTCGAGGCTTGAACGGCGGTACTCACCCCCAAAACGGATCGCGTGCGCTCCTGTGGTGTAGGTGAATGTCTGGTCGATGTGGCCGGTAGTGTCGATGCGCCCAAGCGGGGGCGTCAGACCGGTTCCATCAAATCCGGTGATCGTCATGAAAGGCGAGCCGAAGTCGGTGGGATTTGTCACGCCGGTATTGAAGCCGAGGGACGGCATATCGAAGCCGTGGTTGGCATCGCCAAAGACCTGTTTGAAATAGTTGACGCCTGCCAGAGTCTGGGAGACAAAGCGGGGCGAAATCACGAAGTTGTACACTAGCGAAAAATTGTGCATGCGGCTCGGTGCGGCCTGGAAGTAATACGGTATGGCCGAGCCGATATATTCCGTCTGATTGCCCGTGCCGCCGAAGTAGCGGAAGGCGATGTTATTCCGCTCATTGAACTGATGGTCGAGCTTGATGATTCCGTTGTAGCTGTTGGAAAGATTGATGCCGCCGCCGTTGTAGTTGTGCACCGTGGCAGGTCCGGTCAAGGCGCTAGCCGGCCAGAGATTGTCGAGGAGCGTCAGCGCGAGCGGATTTACCTGCACCCCGGCCTTGGCCATAACCTGCGAAGCTTCCGAAACCCATGCCGCCGAGGGAGTTGTCCCTACGGCGGTCAACGCTTCCTTGTAGTTCTGCTGCTCGTAATTCATGAAAAAGAAGGTGTGATTCTTCCAGATAGGGCCGCCGAGCGAGAAGCCTTCCTGATTGTTCCGCAGTTCCGAATTCGGCGAACCGGGAGGTGTGAACCAATTATTCGTGGCAAACGCCTCGTTGCGGTTGAAATAGTAAACGGAACCGTGAAAGTTGTTCGTTCCCGATTTAATTACAATATTCAATACGCCGCCTGAGTTGCGATTCTCTTCGGCGCTGCTGCTGCTCTGCAGGGAGAACTCATCGATGGCATCGATAGGAAGCACAACGCCGGCAATGCCCGACACGCCACCTTGATTCACGGAGTTGATGTTGTGCCAAAGGTCATTGTTGTCGGCGCCGTCGATCTTCCAGTCAATGCCGTTGAAACGTGAGCCATTGAGGGAGCCGTTCGCATTCGCCCCCGGGTTGAACTTAAGCAACTGCGTGAAATCGCGGCCGTTCAGTGGGATGTCGAGTATCTGCTTGGTGGTAATCAGGCTGGTCTCGGCAGATGACTCAGTGTCAACTGCTACAGCGGTTGCCTGAACTTCGACGGTGGTTGCTTGCTTTGCGACGTCTAGTTTCAGAGCGACATTGTTAACTTTGCCGGCATCCACGACTACGCCGGACACGTGAACCGTGCCGAAACCCGGCTGGCTCACGGTGATGTCGTATTTCCCGAGCGGGAGATCCTGAAAGACGAATTCCCCGGCGGAAGAACTGGCGGTTTCCCGGGTCAAGCCTGTATCAGGACTCACCAACTTGACGGCTGCGCCAGCTATAATTGCGCCGGAAGCATCAGTTACAGTGCCGGCAACGCCTCCTCGGAACGTCTGAGAGAACAATTGCGCCGAGACGAGAACCGCCAAGGTGATTACGGATGTCAGTCTGCCAGTCATAAGCAACTCCTCATTTTGTCGATCTTTTCCCGCAGCCGAACCGCATTGTGTGTGGCCCTCCTCAATTAAGGGCCTTGCAGGCGTTAAAACAATGTGTTCGACCGCAATCGCGGCTCAACAGGCGACTGGGCCAAGACGTCACTTCGAGGCGACGCGGAGCATAAGCCGAGACTAATGGACGTGAGCATAACACATTTCTAGCAACCGAATCGTCCGAGAAAAGGGCAGCATCCCGCTCTTAGAATTGTTTCCATGACTGCCCTCTTAAGAAGCGCTGTTAAAATACAACTTAGTCCGCACATTTCTCCCGGAGGTCGAATGGCCGCTTCGCCGCGCCGCAAATCAGTAGTAGTCAACGTAGGAAACGTCAAAGTGGGCGGCTCCCATCCAGTCGTCGTGCAGTCCATGACGAATACTGATACGGCCGATTCCGCCAGTACCGTAAATCAGATCATGCAGCTGGCCCGCGCCGGCTCTGAGTTGGTTCGTGTGACCGTTAACACGGACGAGGCTGCTCAGGCAGTCCCCAGGATCGTTGATACCCTCCGTAATTTCGGTGTGGACGTGCCGATCATCGGCGATTTCCACTACAACGGCCACCTGCTTCTGAAGAAGTACCCTGCCTGCGCCCGGGCCCTCGCTAAATACCGCATCAACCCAGGCAATGTGAATATCGGCCGCAAGCAAGACGACAACTTCCGCATCATGATCGAAGCGGCCATTGAGTACGATCGCCCCGTTCGCATCGGCGTCAATTGGGGCTCGCTCGATTCCGTTCTGCTCACGCAGATGATGGACGAGAACTCCCGTCTACCGGAGCCCCTCGATGCCATGGAAGTGACTCGCCGCGCCATCGTGGAGAGCGCGATACGCAGCGCCGCGAATGCCGAACGTTACGGGCTTACCCGCGATAAGATCATCCTCAGCGCAAAGGTGAGCAACGTGCAGGATCTGATCGAGGTGTATCAGATGATGGCCGCCCGCGGCGATTACGCGCTGCATCTTGGCCTTACCGAAGCCGGTCTCGGTTCCAAGGGCATTGTGGCCACCACCGCGGCGCTTTCGGTGCTTCTCCAGCAAGGCATCGGCGATACTATCCGCGCTTCTCTTACTCCGCTTCCCAACGGCGACCGCACTGACGAAGTCGTTGTCTCCCAGCAGATTCTGCAGGCCCTCAACCTCCGTAGCTTCACTCCCCAGGTTGCCGCCTGTCCCGGCTGCGGCCGTACCACCAGCACGTTCTTCCAGGACATGGCGGACCAGATCCAAACCTACCTTCGCGAGCAGATGCCTTTCTGGCGCGAGAAGTATTCCGGTGTCGAAGAAATGAAGGTCGCGGTCATGGGGTGCGTCGTCAACGGCCCGGGCGAATCGAAGCATGCCGATATCGGTATCTCGCTGCCTGGTACGTTCGAAAAGCCCGTTGCGCCTGTCTATATAGACGGCAAGCTGTCCACGACTCTTCGCGGCGATCACATCGTTGCCGAGTTCCGCCAGATCCTGGATCATTACGTCGCGGAGCGGTACAGCATAGCGGAAGTAGTCGAAACCGTTGCCTGACCCGGAGATTACCCAACTTCAGTCCGCAATCGACAAACTTTCCGCGCAGATCGATCAACGGCTCGATCAAATTGACCAGCGTCTTCGCGCGCTCGAATCCGGTCAGCCGCCCCTTGTTCCGCTTGATCCCACGCAAGAGCCTGTTCCGAAGCAGGATACCGGCTTCGGTCTCAAGGTCATCAATCGCGTCGGCGCTTTCACTCTGGCCATCGGAATAGCTTTCTTCTTTAAGTACGCGGTCGACAATCAGTGGGTAGGCGCCGGCACCCGCGTAGTTCTCGGCGTCCTGGCAGGTTTCGCGCTAATCGCCCTTGCCGAGGCGCTTCGCCGCCGCCATCAAGCCGTTTTCGCGCAAGGCCTCGGCGGCTGTGGCCTGGCGGCTCTCTACATCTCCATCTACGCAGCCTCCGCTTATTACTTTCTCATTCAGCAGGCCACCGCCTCCGTCCTGATGGTTACGGCTTGCATCCTCGCCGCCCTTCTATCCTTTCTCTATGACAACCCGGCCATCTCCGCTTTAGGTTTAGCAGGCGGCTTTCTCACGCCTCCGCTCCTCAGTGTTGGAACACCCCATCCTTGGATCCTTTTTTCTTATCTGCTTTTGCTCGATTTCGGTTCGCTTGCCATCGCCCTTTGGCGGCGATGGAATGTCCTGCAGGCCCTCGCTTTCTTCGGCACCGCCGCGCTTTTCCTGGCCGCGATCTCTGGCCATCACTCCAACCACGCTGCCGGACTCGTGTTCCTGCCCGTCTTTTTTGGAATGTTCTTCGCGGGCCCGCTGCGCGCGCTCTCTTTTAGCCGCGAAGCCATGGTCGTCGCGCTCATTTGGAGCAATGCGATTTGGTGCCTAGCCTGCTTCTGGATTCTGCTGGATCAGGAACATCCGGTCTGGTTTGCCCTCTCCTGCTTCGCCCTTGCTGCGGCCCATTTTGTTACCGCCGTGCGGCCCCCGCTGCTCTCCGCGCTTTTCGGCCCGCTCTATCTCGCCGCGCACGGATGTTTTGCCGTTGGCATACTGCGCCTGCTCGATCTCTGGGCGCAACATCACTCGGTGCCCGCTACCCGGCTCAGCCTCATAAGCGCGCTCGATTCCATTTTTCTGGCTCTCTACGCGCTCGTGATGATCGCCGTTGCCGTTATTCGCCGCTCTTCGATCGACCGTCTTCTCGGCTCGGCCGTGATCGGTCTCGTCATCGCGAAACTCTATCTCTTCGATGTTTGGCGCCTCGACCGTTTCTACCGCATCTCCGCGTTCGTTGCCCTCGGTCTGCTGCTCCTCGCCGCCTCATTCGTCTACTCGCGTTTTCGCGCCAACCACGGCTGAATCCTCCGCTACTTCTGCACTAATTGCTGAATCGCGTCCAGCTCTTTGCCCGCTTCAGACCATTTGCCTTGGGCGCTTAGCTCACGGTACCGTTGCAGATGGTCGCGGATCTGCTCCAGTGTCTGAACCGCCTGCGCCGAGGGCTGCTGCGCGCTGCTGGTCACGCCGGCGCCCCCTAGCGGCGTGGTATTCGCAGCGGTTTTTTCCTGAGTCGGCACGCTGCGCTCAGCCAGCGTATTGGCCGGCACTCCCGCCGCATTGCCGCCCATGTCTTGGATCAGCTCCGTTAGCGCCTGCTCGTAAGTATCTGCGTACGCCAGCCTGTTTCCCATGGCCAGCGCCACCTTCTTCAATTGCGGCATGCTTGCCTGTGAGGACTGTATGTAGATCGGCTCTACATAGAGAAAACTGTTATCAATCGGCAGTACCAGCGTTTGCCCGCGCAGAACTTGCGAACCTTGCTGGTTCCACAGGGTCAGGTCTTTCGATATGGTCTGGTCCTGGTTGATGCGTGCATCTATCTGAATCGGGCCGTAGATGATGTTTTGTTTCGAAAGCTGCTCAAAGACCAACTCGCCCAGGTGTTCGCCGTCACAGCGCGCGTACATCACGCCCACAAGATTGTTCTTGTTGGCGGGCGTAAACGTTGTCAATAGCATGAACTCGGCCGTATCGCTGTCCGGCAGCGCGGCGACGACATATGTGGCCGAGACCGGTGACGGACCCTCTCCTTGGCCGTTCGCTGTCTTTGATAAGTCCCACAAATCCGCCCGGTTGTAGAACGCCTCCGGATCCTGCATGTGGAAAGTGCGGTAAATTTCCGCTTGCGCATTGAATAGCGTTTCCGGATACCGCACGTGCGCTCGCAGGTCCGCCGGCATGCTGGATGCGGGCTTGAACAGGTCCGGAAGAAGACGCGAGTAAGCCTCGATCAGCACGTCCTCGCTATCGAAGATGTAAAGATTCGTTTCGCCCGTATAGGCGTCGATGGTCGCCTTGACCGAATTCCGGATGTAGTTCACCGCTACCGCGCCGCCCAGGTCCAGTTCTCTTGAATACGGATGCGCTACCGAAGACATATACCCGTCGGCGATCCACATCAGCCGGCCGGAGTCCGTCAGCACGATATATGGATCTGAGTCCCAAGTCAGGAACGGCGCCAGCGTGGCGACACGATCCAGAATAGGCCGATGAATCATCATCAGGCTCTTGTCCGTAAGGTAGGACGAAAGCAACACGTTCAGGTCGGCATACCGCACTGCGGCGGCCAGGCGCATGAGCGGCGAAGCGATAGATACTCCTCCGGGCCCGTCGTATGTCGTGTAAACGCTCTCTGAGCCGGAGGGATAGTTGAACTCTTGCTGCGCCGTGTGGACATATACGGGCTCATGGGGCTGCTCGCTGAAATACAGTTCCGGCTGCGTCACCTTGAGGCTCTTCGTCGTCACGATCACCGGTGCATCCTTGACAAACAGGAGCGGCAACCCGTCCGGCGTGATCCGGTTCGCTTCCGCCATCACCACGCCGTACCCGTGAGTGTAGATCAAGTGCGTGTTAATCCAGCGGGTTTGCGCCTCACCCAGTTGCCGGATGTCGAGTTCGCGCGGCGACAGCAGTACCTGCCGCAGCCGTCCGTCAATCGTGTACCGGTCGACATCGGTATCTATGTACACGTATGGTCGCGCCGGTTGTATCTGTGAGATGGTGTCGTGAAACGCGCGCCAGTCCCATAACCGCACGTTGTCCAGCACGGCCTCGTGCTTGGCGTAATCCACTGGAATTTCCGGGGCCGCTTCCAGCGTGCTCTCTTTTACCCGCTGGTTCAAGCCGTAAGCCGAACGCGTCGCATTGATGTGGTACTGGATATACGGTTTCTCCAGCGCTAGCTCGTTCGGCTTGACATACAAGCCCGAGACCACGCCCGGCAGCAGAAAGCGCAATGGCAAGACCAGCAGCAGGATAAGCGCCCATTTGCCGCGCTTTGCCAGCACCAGCGCTGCGGCCAACACCGCGCAGATGATCTCGCACCATTGCAAAGGCAAAATGATATGGTCCGACACCCAGTCCACGCCGACGAGGTACTGCCCATGATCCTGAAACAGCAGGTCGAACCGGTTCAGGTAGACCCTCGCGGCTGCGCCCAGCAATAGAATCGCGAGCATCAGCCGCACGAAGTTGGAATCGAACGCTTCACGCAATGAGATGGGGGCAAACTCGAATTGCGAAATCGGCGTTTGAAAATTCGGTAGATTGCGGCTCAGCTTTTCGATGTGCGCGGCGATCCAGTGAATGACGAGCGCCAGCACTACGCATGCCAGCACAACCGTAAGCAGCATGTCGAGGAACGGCAGGCTGAAAAAATAGAAGTGCAGCGGTTTATGAAAAATAGGGTCGTTGTACTCCACCCGCTCGGTCACCCGCAAACCGCCCAGGTAGCGTACGACGGTCCAGTTATCCACCGTCGCATTGCCCACTGCGATGGCCAGCAGCGCCAGAGCCGCGGCCACTATCCATTGAACGAACCTCCGTCTCAGGAAACTGAGCAGCGGTGTCTCTGCTGACCTTCGCGCGCCTGTTTTATAGCCGATCCAGAAGACCGCGAAGTAGAGAATGATCGCCGCTAGAACCGGGATAGTTCCGTACAGCCATAATTTGAGCCACGTGTCTACTTGATGTAGTTCTTTCCACCACTCGTAATCAATAAGAGTGCTGGCGATGAACCGTGAGCACAACAGCAGGACAACCAGTATGACGGCGAAAGTGATCCATCCGCCGCGCCCCCTACGCTCTCGACCCGCAAGGAACCGGTCACTCATGCCCTGTTACTCATGCTTAGAGCACTGGCTGGTTAATTCAACGAGGTCTGACATCGGCACGTAGCCGAGTATATATCCCCGCCCTCCACGCTAAGCGGCATTGCTTCGTTGCTCTTCCCGCAGCATCGCCAACAACCCGGCAGTGACTTCATTGAAGACCTTTCGGCGCCGGTGGATGATACGTACGGGCCGGAAAAGCTTGGCGGGCCCCAGCCGCAGAGCCACCAATCGTCCCTGCTCCATGTCTTCGCGCATGACGCGCTCCGGCATGATGCTGATGCCCGCGCCGTGCGCCACCGCTTCCTTTATCATTTGCACATTATCGAAGCGCAGCGCTATTTCCACGTCCGCCTTGTTTTCGCGTAGATAGCGCTCAATCTGATCGTGTATCGGAAGATCGTCGTCAAAGCCGACAAACGCCTCGCCTTCCAAATCCTCCGCCACGACCGTCTCGCGCAATGCCAGGCGGTGATTCGGTGCGGCCGCAACAACCATTTCTTCGTCCCGCCACGAAAGCGCGATGACTTCGCGCGAAGACTCCGCGTAACTCATCAATCCGAGATCGGCCTGATTCTCTTCCACAGCCTGCCACACCCGCTCGGGGCGTAAATACGAGATCTGTAGTTCACCCTCGGGAAAGCGCGCCGCAAAACGCGCTTCAATCTGCGACATTTCCGAAAGCCCCACTGAGTAGATCGCCGCCAGACGTGATACCCCGTTGGCCTGCTTTTTGAGGATTTCCAGTGCGGCGTTTAGTTCATCTTGCCGCCGTAAAACATCCCGGCAATATTCCAAATACAGCTTGCCGGCGGGAGTGACGTTCAACGGCCGCCTTCCCCGGTCAAACAACGTTATGCCGATCTCCCGCTCTACTTCCTGTAATGATTGGCTGGCTGCCGATTGGCTTATGTCGTTGAGGCGGGCGGCTTTGCTGACACTGCGATAGTGCGCCACATCGCGAATCAGACGGAGATTCTCTAATGTCACGGTACTCCATACTCTATCATAAGAAAACTCGATAACGCTAGGAGGTAGATTCGATTTGACGAATAGTGCGTCCGCCGTTATACTGAGAAGCCTACCCCTCCCTTTGCTCAGAGGAGATCGAAGTGTACCCAGTCGTTACCGCCAATCAGTTACCCACCGCTCGGGGGCTATATGACCCTTCCCATGAGCACGACGCCTGCGGCATTGGCTTTGTTGTCAACATTAAAGGCGAGGCCTCGCACGACATTGTTCTGAAGGGTCTCCAGATTCTCCTCAACCTGCAGCACCGTGGCGCCTGCGGCTGCGATGCGGAAACCGGCGACGGCGCCGGTATTCTGATTCAGATTCCACACGCGTTTTTCGCCCGCGAGGTGAAAGCGCTCGGATTTTCGCTGCCGGCTCCCGGCGATTACGGAATTGCCATGTGTTTTCTTCCGGTAGAGCTTCAACAGCGGCTTGCCTGCGAGGGTTTGCTCGAAAAGATCTCTCGCGAAGAAGGATTATCCGTTCTCGGGTGGCGCGATACTCCCGTCGATGTGGACGCCATCGGCCGCGTGGCGCGTGCCTCTCAGCCCTACATTGAGCAATTCTTTGTGGAACGCCCTCCGAACGTTATGTCCGACGACTTTGAACGCAAGTTGTTCCTCGTGCGCAAACGGGTGGAAGCGGCGGTTGAAGCTTCGGATATGCGCGACAAAAGCTTCTTTTACCTGCCTTCCTTCTCATCGCGGACCATCATTTATAAAGGCCTCCTGCTGGCGAACCAGATCGGCGAGTTCTATAACGAGCTTCTTGATCCGGAAACCAGGAGCGCGCTCTGTCTGGTGCATCAGCGGTTTTCCACCAATACCTTCCCCACCTGGCAGTTGGCGCATCCGTTCCGCTTCCTTTGCCACAACGGTGAGATCAACACCGTGCGCGGCAACGCCAACTGGATGCACGCGCGCGAATCCGTAATGGCTTCGCCATATTTCCCCGACATGAAGAAGCTTTTCCCCATCATTCAGCCTGGGGTAAGCGACTCGGCCGCGCTCGATAATGCGGTCGAGCTCTTGACCATGACCGGCCGCTCGCTGCCGCACGTCATGGCGATGCTGATTCCGGAGGCTTGGGATGGCGATCCCACCATGCCCCCGGAGAAGCGCGCGTTTTACGAATACCACGCGTCGCTGATGGAGCCCTGGGACGGCCCTGCAGCCGTCGCCTTTACTGACGGCCGCGTGATCGGCGCCACGCTCGATCGCAATGGCTTGCGTCCCGCGCGCTATCTCGTCACGAAAGATGGCCTGCTTGTCATGGCCTCTGAGACCGGCGTTCTGCCTTTCCAGCCCGAAGAAATCGAATACAAAGGCCGCCTCCAACCCGGCAAGATGCTGTTTGTCGATCTGGAACAGGGCCGCATCGTTCCCGACGAAGAGATCAAGCATCAGCTTGCCTCGCGGCGTCCTTATGGCCAATGGCTGGAGCAAAATCAGAACAGTCTGGAAGCGCAGCCCGAGCCCGTGCGCCTGCACGCTTCCGACCACGGCACGGTAATTACGCGCCAGCGCTGCTTCGGCTATACCGACGAAGACATCCGCCTGCTCATCACTCCCATGGCCGAAAATGGCCAGGAAGCGGTCGGTTCTATGGGCACGGATACCCCGCTCGCGTGTCTCTCAGATCGTCCGCAGTCGCTGTTCAACTATTTCAAGCAGCTTTTCGCGCAGGTCACGAACCCGCCCGTCGACCCGATTCGCGAAGAGCTTGTGATGTCGCTCACCAGCTACATCGGCCGCGAACGCAATATCCTCAGCGAGGATCCGGAAAACTGTCACACGCTGAAGATGCCGCACCCGGTTCTGACCAACCGCGATCTGGAAAAACTGCGGCGCGTATCGAGCGGTGATCTTCTTGCCTCCACGTTACCGACCACGTTCAGCGTCCTCGAAGGCGAAGCCGGTCTGAAGCGGGCGCTCAACGGCCTGTGCCGCCGCGCATCGCTCGCCATTAAGGCCGGCTATACCCTGCTTATTCTTTCTGACCGCGGCATTGACGAAGAGTTCGCGCCGATTCCTTCGTTGCTGGCCCTCACCGCTGTCCACAATCACCTTGTGCGCGAGGGCACGCGTACCGGTGTCGCTTTGATTATCGAGTCCGGCGAGCCCCGCGAAGTGATGCACTACTGCCTCTTGATCGGCTACGGCGCCAGCGCCATCAATCCGTATCTCGCCATCGAAACCATTGAGGAGCTTGCTGGCTCCGGCGAGCTCCAGAACGGCCCGGCGCCTGAAGTCGCCGTGAAGAACTACATCAAGGCCATCGACAAAGGCCTGCTCAAAGTGTTCTCGAAGATGGGCATTTCTACTTTGCAGAGCTATCGCGGCGCTCAGGTGTTTGAAGCCATCGGATTGAATCGCGAGCTCGTGGACGTTTATTTTACCGGCACCGCCTCGCGGATCGAAGGCATCGGTCTGGAGGTGCTTGCCAAGGAAGCCATCTCCAAGCACGAGTTCGCCTTCCGGCCCGTTTCCGACTCCGAACCCGAGCTTGCCATAGGCGGCAACTATCAGTACCGCGTCGCTGGTGAGCGTCATCTGCTGAATCCCCTGACCGTCAGCAAGCTGCAGCATTCTGTGCGCCGGCAAAGCTACGCGACCTTCCAGGAATACTCCAAGCTGATCGACGAGCAGAACCAGGAGCTCTGCACTCTTCGCGGCTTGATGGAACTGAAAACGATCCCGCACCCCATTCCCATCGAGGAAGTGGAGCCTGCCAGCGAGATCGTCAAGAAGTTTGCCACGGGCGCCATGTCATTCGGCTCAATTAGCGCGGAGGCGCATGAGACGCTCGCCATCGCCATGAACCGCATTGGCGGACGTTCCAACACGGGCGAGGGCGGCGAAGATGAAGCGCGCTACATTCCACTTCCGAACGGCGATTCAAAACGCAGCGCAATCAAGCAGGTCGCATCCGGTCGTTTCGGCGTGACCACGAATTATCTTGTGCATGCGGATGATCTGCAGATCAAAATCGCGCAGGGCGCCAAGCCGGGCGAAGGCGGCCAGTTGCCAGGTCACAAGGTCGATGGCGAGATTGCGCGCGTACGGCACTCCATTCCAGGCGTCGGACTGATTTCTCCTCCGCCGCATCACGACATCTATTCCATTGAAGATTTATCGCAGTTAATCTACGATCTGAAAAACGTCAATCCCGCCGCGCGCGTCTCCGTGAAGCTGGTTGCCGAAGTCGGCGTAGGGACGGTCGCGGCCGGCGTTTCGAAGGCCCACGCGGACGTCGTCCTGATCAGCGGCTACGATGGCGGCACGGGTGCTTCACCCTTGACGTCCATCAAACATGCCGGCGTTCCCTGGGAGCTGGGGCTCGCGGAGGCTCAGCAGGTACTCGTCATGAACGATCTGCGCAGCCGCATCCGCGTCCAGGTCGACGGAAAATTGCAGACTGGACGCGATGTCGTCATCGCGGCGCTTCTGGGCGCCGAGGAATTCGGCTTCTCCACTGCGCCGCTGGTTGCGCTTGGCTGCATCATGATGCGCAAATGCCACCTCAATACCTGCCCGGTCGGCATCGCCACGCAAAACCCGGTGCTGCGCAAAAAGTTTGAAGGGACGCCGGAGCATCTCATCAACTTCTTCTTCTTCATAGCGGAAGAAGTACGGGAGTGGATGTCGAAGCTCGGCTTCCGCACCATGGACGAGATGATCGGCCGCGTCGACATGTTGGAAATGCGTGGCGCCATTGACCACTGGAAGGCGCGCGGGCTCGATTTCTCGAACATTCTTTACAATCCGCAGGTGCCTGGCCGTGTTGGCCGCCGCTGTCTTATTTCGCAGGATCATGGTTTGAGCGAAGCGCTTGATCACACGCTGCTGCAACGCGCCAAATCGGCTATCGAAGGCGGCCAGCCGATTGAGTTCGAAGTGCCGGTCCGCAATGTCCATCGCACTGTCGGCGCGATGCTGAGCGGCGAGATCGCGCGCCGCCACGGATCGAACGGGTTGCCTGACGACAGCATTTGCATCCGCCTCAACGGATCGGCTGGCCAGAGTTTTGGCGCTTTCCTCGTGAAAGGCGTGACTCTGACCCTCGAAGGCGACGCTAATGATTACGTCGGCAAGGGGCTTTCCGGCGGCAAGATCGTTGTTTTCCCGCCGAAGAACTCTATCTTTGCGCCTGAAGAGAACATCCTTGTCGGGAACACCGTCCTTTATGGAGCAACCAGCGGCGAAGTTTATTTTAATGGCGTTGCGGGCGAGCGCTTTGCCGTTCGCAATTCGGGTGCCACAGCCGTTGTGGAAGGCGTGGGTGATCATGCCTGTGAATACATGACCAACGGAACCGTGGTCGTTCTGGGAAGGACCGGCCGGAATTTCGCTGCAGGCATGAGCGGCGGTGTTGCCTACGTTCTCGATCCACAGGGCGACTTTGTGCGGGTACGATGCAATCCATCAGGCGTAGATCTGGAACCGATCTTTGACCGCGAGGACATCCTCCTGCTGGAAAGCTTGATTCGCAAGCACGTGGGTTATACCGGAAGTCCCCTTGGCCGGCGCATTCTGGAGAACTGGTCTGATCATTTGAAGCATTTCGTAAAGGTATTCCCGCAGGAATACAAACGTGCGCTACTTAAAAAGAAGACGGCCGAGCAGGAACAGTTCACAGCTGTGCCCGTTTCAGCCCAGGCCGTAGCAGTCGGCGAGCGGGCAAGGTAAGAAACATGGCGAACGCCCAAGGCTTTTTGGAATATTCGCGCGAGACCCCGGAGCGGCGTCCCGTACTCGAGCGGGTGAATGACTGGTTCGAGGTGTACCAGGACTTCCCGGAAAAGAAACTCCGGGATCAGGCCGCTCGCTGCATGGATTGCGGAGTGCCGTTCTGCCACACCGGCTGTCCCGTAAATAACCTGATTCCGGATTGGAATGACCTCGTCCACCGGAACCGCTGGCGTGAAGCAATCCGCGCATTACATGCCACCAACAACTTCCCGGAGTTCACCGGGCGAATCTGTCCTGCGCCCTGCGAAGGCGCTTGTGTTCTCGGCATCAATGACCAACCCGTCACCATCAAGACTATCGAGCAGAAGATTATCGATCGCGCATTTGAAGAAGGCTGGGTCATACCGGAGCCTCCCCGCAGGCGTACCGGAAAGAAGGTCGCGATTGTCGGCTCAGGTCCCGCCGGACTCGCCGCGGCGCAACAGTTGAATCGCGCCGGCCATTCCGTGACCGTCTTCGAAAGGGAAGACCGCCTGGGAGGACTGCTGCGCTACGGCATTCCTGATTTCAAAATGGAGAAGCGCGTTGTAGACCGCCGCCTCGAACAGCTCCTGAGCGAAGGCATCGAGTTTAAGACGGGCGTATCCATTGGCACGGACATAACCGGCGAAGACCTGCTGCGCACCTACGATGCTGCGCTCCTAGCTGTCGGCGCGGAACATCCGCGCGATCTTCAGATACCGGGCCGCGAGTTGAACGGCATTCACTTCGCCATGGATTACCTGGTTCAACAGAACAAGCGCGGCGCTGGCGATCAAATCGCGCGCGAGCGGGAAATCATCGCAACCGGCAAGCGCGTTGTCATCATCGGCGGTGGCGACACCGGAGTGGATTGCCTTGGAACCGCGCATCGCCAGAGAGCCGCCTCCGTACATCAGCTGCAAATTCATCCCATGCCCCCGGAAGAGCGCCATCAGACCACGCCCTGGCCGCTCTGGCCTTTGCAGTTGCGAGTCGAAGCCGCGCACGAAGAAGGCGGTTATCGCGAGTGGGCCGTTTTGACGACGCATTTCAGTGGTGATGCCAACGGTAATGTCGAGAAGCTGCACTGCGTGCGCGTTGGGCCCAAGCCGGCCCTGGAGCGCGTTCCAGGAAGCGAATTCTATCTGGACGCCGACCTCGTGCTGATCGCCATCGGCTTTTCAGGACCTGTCAAGAACGGATTGCTCCAGCAGCTCCCCCTCTCGCTCGATGCGCGCGGCAACATCCACACGGACGCCGCTTACATGACGTCCGTGCCGGGCGTGTTCTCTGCTGGAGATGCGCGGCGCGGCCAATCGCTCGTGGTTTGGGCGATCGCCGAAGGGCGCAAAGCCGCGCATCACGTCGATAAATTCCTTACCGGCTCCAGTCAACTGCCAATTTAATAATCCGCTAGCCTGCGTAAGCCATGAAAAGCTATCGCAAAGAACTATGGTTTGAAGTTCCAGCGCGGCGCGCATTTATCAACATCACGCCTCAGGTGGAAGAATGCCTGCGCGAGAGCCAGGTGATGGAGGGGCTGATCCTGGTGAACGCGATGCACATCACGGCGTCGGTCTTCATCAATGACGATGAATCCGGGCTGCATGTCGATTACGAGCGCTGGCTTGAGTCGCTGGCTCCCCATGCGCCGGTCTCGCAGTATCAGCATAATCGCACCGGCGAAGACAACGCCGATGCTCACTTGAAGCGGCAGGTAATGGGCCGGGAAGTCGTGGTCGCCGTCACCGCTGGCCGCCTCGATTTTGGACCATGGGAACAGATCTTTTACGGCGAATTTGACGGCCGCCGCCGCAAACGCGTGCTGGTAAAGATCATCGGAGACTGAAAAAGCCCCGCGGGCGTATCTTGTATGGGTAGTGGATTCTGTGGATGCTCGGGGTTACTGGCTCACCAGATTGCTGCTGGAGCGCGGCGTCGGAATCATCTGCCTGATTGCGTTTCTGGTCGCTCTGAATCAGTTCAAGCCCCTCCTGGGTGAGCGCGGCCTGCTGCCTGTTCCTCTCTGGATCAGGCAAATTCCTTTTCGCGAATCGCCCAGCCTGTTTTACCTTTTCCCTCGCGATTGGGCATTCACCACCCTCTCCTGGCTCGGCATTGTTCTCTCCTGTTTGGTGATCAGCGGGATCGCAACCAGATATACCTGGTCAAACGTGATCGTTTGGATCTCCATCTACTTGCTCTACCTGTCATTTGTCAATGTGGGACAGACTTTCTATGCATTCGGCTGGGAATCGATCCTGCTGGAATGCTGCTTCTTCGCCATCTTCCTAGGAGGCGCGCGGTCGCTGCCGCATTTCATCCCGGTCTACTTGTTTCGCTGGCTGCTTTTTCGCATCATGTTCGGAGCTGGCCTGATCAAGCTGCGCGGCGACCCTTGCTGGCGCGACCTGACCTGCCTGAATTACTTCTATGAAACGCAGCCGATGCCGAATCCGCTCAGTTGGTATTTCCATTGGGCGCCCCAGTGGGTCAACAAGGGCGGCGTGCTCTTCAACCACTTCTCGGAACTGATCGTTCCGTTTTTTTATTTCTTCCCGCAACCTGTGGCCGGTATAGCCGGATTGATCACAATTGTGTTCCAAGTCACGATCATTGTGACCGGCAATCTTTCATGGCTAAATTGGTTGACCTTGATTCTGGCGTTTTCCACGCTCGATGCAAAGTTCCTCGCCGCCGTGGTGAAATTCGGAACACCGGTCATGCATGCCGTTCTGCCCGCCACTGTGTGGCTGAACTACGCGCTCGCCGGCATCGTCGCGCTGATGAGCATTCCCGTCGTCGTAAACATGCTTTCCGCCAGGCAGGTCATGAACACCAGCTTCAATTCGCTGCATCTCGTCGGCACCTATGGAGCCTTCGGCAGCATCACACGCCCGCGTTACGAAGTGATTGTCGAAGGCACCGATGACGGTGTAATCACGCCTGCGACACGCTGGCGCGAATATGAGTTCAAAGCCAAACCGGGTGATGTGAATTATCGACCGCCTCAGATCGCGCCGTATCATCTCCGGATCGACTGGCTCATGTGGTTCGCGGCCATGAGCAGCTATCAGGATTACCCGTGGTTCGTCAATCTCGTCGCGAAATTGCTTGAAGGAGACGCGACTGTCCTGAGCCTTTTGCGCGTGAATCCATTTCCCAATAAGCCTCCGCGCTACGTACGTGCTCGGCTGTATGAATATCACTTCACGACTCCACAGGAACACCGGCAGAGCGGCGCGTGGTGGAAACGAACGCTGGCCGGACCATATTTCCCTGCCGTCGCTCTGGACAGCCCCGGTTTCCAGCAGGTCTTGAAAGCCCAGGGCTGGCTGCAATGACGAAACATAACTCGCGCGCGGCGGGTCAAATCATACGGAATGAGACTCCTGAGCGTATGTTTGGCAATGGCTTTGGCTGCGGGCGCGCCGGCGTGCCTGGCGCAACAGACCGCCCCTGGTCAAACTAGCGCTAAACAGCAGAAACAAGATGTGCCCCACCAGGAACCTGGCACGAACAATCCCGATTTGGCGCCCCAGCGGGATAATTCGCCTTCGCCCGATACGTCTTCCACTACAGTAAAACACCACAAAAAACATCATCCAAAGGCAGCTGGAACTACACAGACTACCGAAAAATCCACTACTTAATTGCGCCGCCATACATCCAATAGCCGTTCTTAAGCCATGAATACGGTAAAGACGGTCCTCCTGTTGGGTGCGCTCAGTGGCTTGCTCTTGTTTCTGGGCGAGGCCTTTGGCGGCCAGAATGGGCTTTACCTGGGTCTGGCGCTCGCCATCGTCATGAACTTCTTCAGCTACTTCTTCTCCGACAAGATGGCGCTGAGCATGTACTCGGCGGAACCGGTGACGCCCGGGCAGAACCCGAATGTGTATGCGCGTGTCGCTCCCATAGTGGGCAGGCTGGCGCAAAAGATGAATATCCCGATGCCGCGGCTGTGGCTCATTCCCGACCCTTCGCCCAACGCCTTTGCCACGGGGCGAAATCCCCAGCGCGCCTCTGTGGCTTTCACCGCCGGCATACTGCAAGCCATGTCCGATGACGAGATCGAAGGCGTCGTGGCGCACGAATTGGGTCACGTCCTGCATCGGGACATCCTCATCAGTTCCGTTGCCGCAACCATCGCCACCGCGATTACGTTCCTGGCTCGAATGGGATTCTTCTTTGGCGGCCGGCGCGACGACGAAGAGGAGGGCGGCGGATGGGGCGGCGTGCTGATGCTGGTTCTCGCTCCGATCGCAGCCGCATTGATCCAGATGGCCATCTCCCGTAGCCGCGAGTTCGATGCCGATGAGGCGTCCGCGAAGTATACCCAAAATCCCCGCGAGCTAATCTCAGCCTTGCAAAAACTGGAAGCTTATTCACGGCAGATGCCGCTGCAGGCTATGCCTTCGACAGCGCATCTCTTTATCATTAAGCCATTTACTGGCGAAAGCCTCATGCGTTTGTTTTCAACCCATCCTCCCACTGCCGAACGTATTGCCCGTCTCGAACGCCTCCGCCCGTAGGCTATGGGTGTACTTCCCGGCTTCGATGTCCCGACCCCTTGTGCGCTCCGGCCCGCGACAGGCGGATGACCGCAGCCGCAGCCTCGTACTTCACGCTGTCTTTTTCGTCTTGCAGCGCGGATACCACATAATCGAGCGACGCCGGGTCGCCGCGTTGCGCGAGCGCAGCAACCGCCGCGCCGCGGACTTGCCACTTGCTTTGGTAGCAAGCCTCTTCGATCGCCTTCTCGCTTTTCGGATCCGGGTCGCTTGCCAGACGCTCGATCGCCTCCACTTCCACAGCAGAGGAATCGTCGCGGGTAATGGTTTGCCAAATTTCAAACGCCATGCTGCCAAAGGGCACAAAACCGATGCCCGTCTCAAAGGCAAGCTTCTCCATCTGCTTGCGATCGTGCAGCCGGTCGAGTTGCGTTTGGACCAGCCCGCTGCTGCTCTTGCGTTGACCGGTAACGATGGCATAGTAAACCTGATAGGCGATGGGATCCTTCAGGACATAAAGCGCGCTGGTAGCGGCCAGCACCACTTTTAGTTCCTTATCGTTTAGCGCCTCGCGCAGCTTCGCGCGAGCGGAAACCGCGTGCATTTTCCCGAGCGCCGTGGCCGCCTCCGTCCGCACGTCCGCATTTTGATCCTCCAGCGCATGTTCGGCCATCTGCTGGATGACCGGATCGTCCGGAACCAAGCCAAGCGCGTGGATCGCGCTGGCCCGTCCGTCGGGTCCGTTTTCGGTAATTCCTTGCCTCAAAATGTTCCAGGCCGTATTCAAATCGGTGGTATGAGGTGCCGGCACACCTTGCCCGGCCAGAAGTAGTAACAACACGAGCATCGTTAGCGTATTCCTGCCAGTCTACTAGGGACCGTTTCTAAATTTGCAGGCGTGAAAATCTCGCGATCCGCCGCGCGAATGAAACCTGCGGACGGGTTCTTCCGTCTATCGCAACACTCGCTTGCTTCTGGAGGTCGAAGTGTACCTATTTGCAAGCAGACGAACCTTTCTCTCCTGGCTCCCGCGGTGCGCCGCAGGACTGATTGCGGCGGTGGCGCACGCTGCGGCATTTCGGGTAACGGAACGGCAATCCCAAAGTAGCGGCACGAAAAAGAAGGATGATGGCGCGTCCGCCGGACATGACTCCGGTGGGGAATCGCAGGAGCCGGTCTATGAGCCCGGCGGCGACGTAAAACCTCCCAAGTTGATTCATTACGTGGAACCCCAGTTCTCGCCATCATCCAAAGAGGCTTTCGTGGAAGGCACCGTGAAACTGGCGACTATAGTCACGACCGATGGAATTCCGACTAACCTGAAGATTGTCAGCGGCTTAAACACCCAGGAGGATCAGACCGCCGTCGAGGCTGTAAAACAGTGGCGTTTTCAGCCGGGAACCAAAGCGGGACAGCCCGTCAAGGTGAGAGTGACGGTGGAGGTCGCTTTCCACTTGCTCTAGTCTCTACGGCTACCGGCGTCCCAGGCGCACTTGATAGACCTTCGCCGCGATCAAGCCCAGCGCCGCCAACATATCTACGCAAACTGCGCCCGGTTCCGGAACTGGGGCGGTCGGTATCTCGGGCCGATTTGGGGCGGGCGGAGTCGGAGCCACAACTGCCGGTGGAATAGGCAGCGGATTGGCCGAATTAGACCCCGTGTGTCCGTGCAGAATCGGAAGCACTCCCAGCGGCATCCCTAGCCATGGCGGAATGACTGGGGCGGCCGTGCCGCTTGAATACCATGGTTGCGGAGCCCTGTCTTCCGGCAAGCCGGAATGTATCTCCGGGGGAAGCTGCAACTCCAATTCCCGGTTCAGCGCCAGCTCAGGCGATTGCGCGAACTCGAAATTGTGAAGGTTTTTCAGCGTCATTGCCGGCAGCGACATTCTGGCAGACGGCTCGCGCATGAAGGTCTTCGCGAGCGCCCTTTCCGACACCTGGTTGCCGCAGCGCGTGCGGGCGAATTTGGATCCGTCTGTCAAAAGGAGTTCGCCCTTCGGAATCTTGAGCCGGCGCCGCGTCCAGAAAACCTCATCCTTCACGCGATACGACACATATTCATACCGGTCCTCCTTCAGCGTTACCAGCCGTGCTTTCCCGGCATCGAAACCTGAGTAGTGAGCCCGCACCACCGGGTCGGTCCGAATCGCTCTTTCCAACTCCGCCAGCGAGTAGACGCCGCCCGGAACCACGGAATAAGGATATTTAGGGCGCAGCGCCGCTGCTAGTGCCGAAACGGCGGCGTGTTCCGTCGTGATGGCTTCTCGAAGCCCACCCCGAAGCCGATGAAAATGGGACGCTATACCAATGCCGGCCGCAAGCGTCACGGCGGCCGCGGCAAAGCTCCAGCCAGCGCGTGCTTTCATCTTATTTTGTTGTATTTAGAGCCGAATTTCAGAGGCGGTGAGATCGCTGCGCGCGCATATCACAGCTCTTGTCGGCAAGCTGCCCTTGCTCGAATGGATAATCGACCGACCTGGAAGAAATACCTATATTAGCAAATAGAAATGTGTTTCTAAAAACTTAAATTACGTCAAGGGAAATTCTGAGTTTTTATTAAGAATAATCGCCGCGCTAATCGCCGCGCGAAACTAGGCTGTAGTCACTATGACCTGTTCGAAATGCGGATCGGAAAGCGCTGCCGGAAGCGCCGTTTGCCACAATTGCGGACAACCGTTCCTCATGGCCGCTCCAACTTACGCCACGTTGGCCTCTGACAAGCCGGTCAACGAGGGCTTAAAGGTCGCGCTGGCGGCATTTGTTGGGGCTGCTAGTCGGCGGCATTCTCTTCTTTGGACTGATTTACGGGTACTCGCACAAGGGTTACCGGCACGAAAACCCGCCCGAGGGAGTTGCCGTTTGGACCGGCGCGCTGAAGAAAGACGGCACGCTTGCCATCGCCGGCGCAACTGCCTCAGTCGGCACTTTGCAAGGCGCCGGACTTCCCGGCACACCGGTTCGCGTGACCATTGACGAGAAAGACGTCACTATCGCGCAACAGCCGGCCGCGGCAAACGGCTACCAGCTTGTCTTGAAGAGCCTCGCCCCATGCGACAAAATTACCGTTCGCTGGGCGATTGTCCACTGAATCGCCAGAGTTCGGAAACAACCAAGCCGGGGTATAGATATAGCATCAGCATCGATGACAGGTGGAACGTTGAGTCGCCAAGAACGGCTGCCCATTGATGGCCAATGCGGGCAACCCGTGTCTGAGCGATCCCGTGGCTGACGTAAGTAACTTCGATAGTATGGCGCATCATACCCGCCAAGCCAACCGGTGTTCAATGCGGATCAACGAGAGCCCGTAACGCCTATGAAGGCATGGAATCGAGGAACCCGTAGAGTGTCGCAATCTTGCCATCGCGAACGATGATCACATCCAAGCCCGTGTAGTCCGGCGTCTCGCCGCGCGGGCCGGAGCCCCAAGCCAGACGACCAGCGTTGTGAAGGGCCTGTGGCTCCCTGTGCGGCGTGTAGACGAAGTGCGGATGCGTCGCGCGGAGATCGCCAGCAAATTTGTCGAGGGCTGCGCGCCCGACGAACCTGCCGGGCGGCACATACAGCTCGCAGTCTTCGGTGTAGAGTTCGTCAATCGCGGCGCGGCGCGCTGCATCACCCTCGCCGAAGACGTCCTGAAGGTTGCGGTGAAGCAGTTCGTGGATACGGTCACTCATAGGCATCTCTCCTTGGTTAGCTTGTTCGCGACGTGTCGCAAAAGTCATGTTCTTTCTCCGTTCTCATCGTTGAAGGCTCGGCGTAATGTTGTCGCCATCTCTTTTGAGCATTCACGAACGACATCTCAATTGTCTTGTCTGTTTCCCTCAATCTTGTTCCAATTCTGCAGCCGGCGAGTCACGCATGGCGCTGAGATCAACTGAGAGCGGCGCCCGCCGGCCGTTGTATCTAAAATTGGGGGGAGATATGAAAATGCCGGAGCCATTTGAATTTCGTTCGCCCCATGGCATCAACAGAGTCGAGCATCAATCTCGGTGCTGGAACAGCATCACTGTTCGCCATGTCGTCGAATATTCAAAGCCTGGTCGTGTGTGGCACGACATATCGGCAAAACAAACGACTGTAGCGATTGTCCTCGAACAGATTGGTGGATACTGTGAACCCCGGCTGAACGTCAATCAGCCAACTCCGCGGTCCCGCTATGACGCGGGACATGCGGTGTTTGTTCCGGCGGATATGTCGATTTGGGGCTATTCAGACAACATCAAAGTGACTCGCGACCTTCGGCTTCATTTTGATCTCGATACGTTGCCGAGAGTTCTTGGCGATGAACTGAACCACGCTAGAGCCGCAGCCCCTTTGCTGATGTTGTATGACGAGAGAGTGACACGTTGCGCGGCGCTACTCGCGGAGGAATGTAACCGCAGCCTCCCGGAAAACCGGATTTACGGTGAAAGCCTCACAACGGCGCTTATGGCGGCTCTTTTCGGTTCACATGACGAATCGGACCGAACTAACAACAGCGGGCTTGCTAGATGGCAACTGCGACGTGTGCTGGAGTTCCTCGAAGCGCATCTCGCGCAGGATATTGGCCTGGACGAACTCGCCCGGCTTGTAGGTTTATCTCAATCCCGATTTGCACGCGCATTCAAGGCTTCAACGGGCCTTCCGCCGTATAAATGGTGTTTACATAATCGGATCAGAAGGGCTCAGGAGATGCTGTTGAACGGTAGCGGCTCTCTTTCTGAAATCGCCATATATAACGGTTTTGCGGATCAAAGCCATTTCACCAAAACGTTCCGCCGTGTAACTGGAAAAACTCCTGCGACGTGGAGACGGCAACAAGGCTACTAGTTAGTTTTCGGGGACCTACTTTTGAATCAAGCGGATCTCGAATAGTCTCGTCGTGTGGCGCGTAATCTTCATCGTGACACAACGACGCCTTTCAAAAGTTTGACCAAAAGACTTGCATTTCGGGAACAGATCCGCTCGCGCCCCACTTCGTAAGCAGCGTGTAGTCTTCTGGGACAACGTGGTCCCGCTATGTAGGTGTAGGCAGATACCCCTCGACTTATATCGGTCCAACCTCTGGAGCGAATCGGGCCTAATGGTGAACGGCCTATGTAGGGATCGTCATAGAAAATTCACCCGCGGACGCCCAAAGTTCGCCACCTGTAACCGAGCGTAGTGGCGCCGCCCTCCCAATTACTCCTGTCGCAGCGCAACCAGTGGATCCAACTTAGCCGCGCGGCGGGCCGGAACGTAGTTCGCCGCTAACACAACAGCAGCAAGCAGCACGGCCACCGCCGCATACGTGATCGGGTCGCTCGGCCTGACTTCAAACAGCATACCGGTCATCAAACGCGTCGCGGCCAGCGAGCCCAGGAATCCAAGCGCCATGCCTACTGCCGCAAGCCTCATCCCGTGCCGCAGAACCAGGCGGAGCACTTGCCGCGGTGTCGCACCCATCGCCATCCGAAGCCCGATTTCATTAGATCTCTGGTCTACCACATAGGCTGTCACTCCATAGACGCCCGCTATAGCCAGGCAAAGAGCCAGTCCGGCGAAAATACTAAGCAGAAATGTTCGGAAACGTGGTGCGGCGGTCTCTTCGTAAAGAGACGCTTCCATGGTTGTGAATTTGACCGGCGCGTCCGGCGCGAGTTCATGAACCCTCCGCCGTAGCGTATTGATGAGAGGCTCAGGGGCAGCGCCGGTTCGCACCACCACATTCAGCGTTTTTCCAGCGCCGGGGTGTTGTGCGTAGGGCATGTATATTTCTGCACCAGGCCCTCGCTGGGGACCCCACTGCCGCACATCGCCTGCCATGCCGACGATCTTCATAGGCTTCATAGAATCAAAACCCGCGAAAATAATGCGTCCAGTCGGGTCCCGGCCTCGGAAGGCTTTGCGGGCCAGAGTTTCGTTGATCACAGCCGTGAACGGAGCCTGCGCCGTGTCCCTATCGTCGAAATCACGGCCCCGCTTCAATGGAATGCCAAGGGCAGCGAAGGTGCCGGGAGTTACTACGGAGAACACAGAGTCAAGCGCCCCGCTTGCATCAAGGCTGAGGCGCGCCGGGAGGTGATCGATCCAGTAAGCGCCGGCGGACTCCACATCGCCTGGCGGTCCCATCGTCGCACCCGCCGCGGAGACACCTGGAAGAGAAGAAACCTCAGACAGCAATTGCTTGAAAAACTCCCGCGCGCGTTCGTCTCCTTCCGGTCCGGATGCCGGCAGGCTTGTCTTCATTAGCAGCACGCGCTCGGGCCGGAAGCCGAGTGCCACGTTACCAAGGGCCACGAAACTCTTGATCAGTAGGCCGGCGCCCGCAAGGAGTATGACGGAGAGTGCAATCTCAGCAATAACGAGCATGGGTCGCAGCCGACTCGCATGGCCGCCGGTCACGACGCGCCCTCTACCCTGTTTCAGCGCGCCGTTCAAGTCGATACGCGACGCATAGAGCGCGGGCGCCAGGCCAAACAGCAGACTGCATAACACAGACACGCCAAGGGTGAATGCGAGCACGCGGCCGTCCATGCTGGCTTCGTTCAGGCGAGGTACATCAGCCGGAGCGAGCGCGATCAGCGCCTTCAATCCCACGACGGCGGCCATCAATCCAGCGGCCCCGGCCACAAATGCCAGCAGCAGGCTCTCGGTTGTCAATTGGCAAATGATCCGGCCGCGGCCGGCGCCGGCCGCGGCGCGAATCGCAATCTCTCGGGTCCGCGCGCTTGCCTTGGTAAGCAGCAGAGTCGCGACATTCGCGCACGCAATCAGCAGCACCAAGCTCACCGCGCCCAGCAGCACGTACAGCGTGAGCCGCACATTGCTCACCATCTCGTCCCGCATCCCGGTTACCGCCACGCCCCTATTTTTATTGCTGTCTGGATATTGGCGCTGCAAGCGCAGCGCGATGGCGGTAAGTTGAGCTTGCGCGTCTGCCAGGCCTGTGCCCCGTTTCAGGCGTCCAATTGCAAAGAAGCTCATGCTCGTGCGCGGCAAAGTCCTGTCGACAGCATCCGAAGGACGCCAGATATCGCTATTGTCCGGGAAGTGGATTCCTGGCGGTAGAACGCCTATGATCGTCAATGCCTGATCGGAAATCCGAAGCCGCTGCCCCAGAACGGCGCTGCTCCCCCCGAAGTGGCTTTGCCAATACGAATAGCTGATCAACGCTGTTCCAGAATCCGCGGATCTCTGCTCCTCCGCGCTGAACAGCCGCCCCAGAACTGGTTCTACATCGAGCGTGTTAAAGAACTCTGCCGATACTCTCGCAACTCGCACATACTCAGCGGCCGCGCCGGCCATCGTCGGTTCATCCGAGCTCCTGTAGTAAGCCATTCCGGAGAATGCCGTGCTTTGGTCATGCCAATCCCGGAAATCCGGTAATGCCACCTGTCTCAGCTTCGCGCCGCTCTTCCATTCGCTCGTCAGCGTGACAAGCCGGTTGGAATCGCGATAAGCCAGCGGCTTAAGGAGAACTCCGTTCACCACGCTAAAGACGGCCGTATTCGCGCCAATGCCGAGCGCCATAATCAGCACAGCAAGCAATGCGAAACCCGGACTTCTGCGCATGCCGCGCACCGCATATCGAAAGTCTTGCGCGGCGTTGTCGATTATGTTAAGTCTGCGCATGTCGCGGCATTCCTCTTTGCGTTGCTGAATGTCTCTAATGGACCGGATCGCCGCATAACGCGCCTCCTCGGCGTTCATGCCGGCAGCCATGCCTTCCTCAATCTGCCGCTCCAGGTGATACCGCAATTCCTCAGCGAGTTCCTGCTCGACTTTTCTCCGCGAAAGCAGCGATCGAAGCCGGAGGCGGAGTATGCTCAGTAAGCGCATCAGACTCCTCTCAGTAACTGACAACAGAATACACTCTTCCACCATTCACAGCAAGTCAGATTCGCCGGCAGTAATAAACAACCTACCCGGCCGTCTTCATCTGTGAGGACCTCAATCCCACCCTATGATCCTGCCCGAAACCCTGCTCCAGGACTTCCGTTACGGCGCCCGCATTCTGTACCGCAATGCCGGCTTTACCGCCGTCGCGGTGCTGGCCCTGGCGCTTGGTATCGGGGTCAACACCGCGGTCTTCACCGCTTACAAGGCGATGGTCGCCCGGTCTCTCGATGCTCGCGATCCCGGCAGGATGGTCAACCTCGCGCTGATCCGCGGCTCGGGCGTCACCGATTTTAGCTTCAGCTATCCCGGCTACGAAGCGTATCGCGATTCAATGCATTCCTTCAGCGGCCTGATCGCTTTTAGCCCTGAACACATGCGGCTCTCGGACGCTGGTGGCATGATTAGCCAACGGACTTCCGCGACTGATTCTCTGGTGGGAAGGTTGGGGCTGCTATCCGGCGGGGCAAGCAATGCGGAGTTCGCTTTCACCTTCGTTGTCTCCCAAAACTACTTCCAAGTTCTCGGAGTACCGCCCCTTCGCGGTCGAACTTTCGATTCCATTACTATTCCTCAGCTTGTGGCCTCGCCCTCGGTTCTCATCAGCGAAAACTACTGGCAGAAGCGGTTTGCAAGGGATCCGGCGGTCCTTGGAAAAACCATCCGTTTAAATGACGTCGCCGTTCAAATAATCGGAATTACCCCTCGCGATTTCGTCGGTACCAGCGTCGCCGCGCCTGATTTCTGGCTTCCTCTTAGCCTTGAGCCCCTGGTTCATGCCGACAGCCATTGGCTGCGCAATCGTGAAAACCAGTGCTGCCGTCTCTTCGGTCGTCTTGGTCCGGGCGTCAGCATCGCCCAGGCGCAGGCGGAGATGAACCTCCTGGCCAATCACCTTCGCACGCTGCACGATCCTCACTCCGAGTTGGCCAAACCCGCGACTGCGCTCGTCTGGCCCGGCTCTCCGTTCCCACGCCCCTTGAAGGCGTACCCCGGATTGAAGTTGGCCATTCTGCTTATTATGGCCGCCGCCGGAATGGTGCTGGCCGTCGCCTGCGCCAATGTTGCCAGCCTCCAGCTGGCTCGTGCCAGATCCCGCGAGAGTGAACTGCGCACTCGCCTGTCCCTTGGAGCCAGTCGGCGTCGCATTATCAGGCAATTGCTGACCGAAAGCGCTCTGCTTGGCGTGCTGGCGGGCTTTCTCGCGCTCCTCCTCACCTGGGCATTTCTGAAAGTGTCTGTAACTCTGGCCGCCGACGCCGTGCCCGCTGAGATGGGCACGCTCATTTTCGATGTAACCCCCGACCTCCAAGTCTTTCTCTACGTTTTTGCCATTTCTCTGGTCGCCGGAATCCTCTTCGGGCTCGCCCCCGCGATGGAAAGCTCCCGCTCCGCCCTCTCCTCCTCTGTCCGAAGCAGTACTTCGCCGGTTCGCAGCCGCCGGCTTCAAGACTTTCTTATCGCTGCGCAGGTTGTCCTCTCACTCGTGCTCATGATCGCCGGAAGCATGTTCGTTCGCGGCGCCATCCACGCACTCAACATGGACACCGGCTACAACAGCAAACACGTCATCAATCTTGATTTGCAATTTCCCGAGACGTCGAAATACACCGCCGGCCGCAAGCTTGCTCTCGTTCATGAAATTCGCGCGCGTCTCGCCGCCCTATCCGGAGTGGCGGCAATCACGAGCGCTCGGCCGCCCGACGAAATTGGCTTTCGAACCGCCGCGGTCTCGCTCGACGCGGAAAAATCCTCGATCCTCTACTACACCTACGTTCAGCCAAACTACTTCCAGACCCTTAGCATTCCTCTATTCCTGGGCCGCGGCTTTCAAACGCAAGCCGGCCAACCCGAGCGCTCCGTCATCCTCAGCGAATCAGCCGCCAAACAGCTCTGGCCGGCCCAGAACCCCGTCGGCCGCAGCCTTCGTTTAGGCGCTACCGGCGAGCAGTTCAACGATCGCAGCGAACTTCTCGCAGACGGACCCGCGTACCAGGTCGTCGGCATCGCCCGCGATACCCGTGGTGTTGAGTTCGACGGCAGCGACTCCAAACAGGTCTACCTGCCGTTACCCGAAGACCGCCTTCCGGGCCACCCAATACTCATCCGGACCCACTCCGGCCCTGCGCAGGTCATAAAGGCAATCGACCCGCTGATCTCGTCCATCGATCCCGGCTTGGTGGCAACCTCTTCCACTCTCGAGGAAATGCTTCGCCAGACGCCGCCGTTCGTCGCCTCGAGCCTCGCGGCCGCTATTGCGTCCATCATGGGCCTTCTCGGGCTACTCCTCGTCTTGATGGGCATCTACGGTACTGTCAGCTATATCGTTGTCCTCCGCACGCGCGAAGTCGGCATCCGCATGGCGGTCGGCGCCCAAAAGCGCGACATTCTCGGACTCATCTTGCGCGAAAGCGCTCGGCCCGTACTCGCCGGATTGCTTGTTGGAATGGTTCTCTCTGTTGGAGTCTCTTACCTATTGCGCGGTCTGCTCTACGGACTCCATACCGTCGATGGCATCTCCTTCGCCGGCGTCTCCCTCTTGTTCTTGGCCATCACGCTCACTGCCGCTTACCCACCCTCCCGGCGAGCCATGCAAGTCGATCCCATGGTCGCGCTCAGATATGAATGAGCCATGGCGTCTTGGGTACAATCAAAGTCGGCACTGCGATTCAAAGTCGGTGTGTGCCATATTGGATTCGCGGGAGTAACTCAATGGTAGAGTCACAGCCTTCCAAGCTGTTGGTTGCGAGTTCGATTCTCGTCTCCCGCTCCATGGTTTAAATAACTTAGCGCCAACTTGTAACTTTGCTGATGAGCGCAAACCGAGTAACGTTGCAACTGACCCGCCTAGGTATTTAAAAACAATCTGGCTTGAGTCTCAGCCTTAGCACGTTGTTGATCAATCGAAAATTAGGAACGTATGGAAATGGGTAGTAGGGCGCATGCGAAGCGCTCAAAGGCCAAGTCTCTGCATCTACGTCCGTGCAACCGGAGTCGTGATTGACGAGGACGCAGTTGCGAATCGTGCCGATGGGCGTCCAAGAGTAGTCGTTCTGCCCCTTCCGGAACTTTAGACGACTCTCCTGTGCCGCGGCGAAAGTCGAGCCGCTTTCACCGTCACGAGGCAAGCAGACTCCTGATTATGTGATACGCTGCGACAGCCAGTACCTACTTGCGGAAATTCGCGTTATATTTCCCACAACCTAAGATGCTGAAACTGAGCCGGAAGCGTAAGCGCCCTTGACTACTCGAATTTCTGCAACTTGGTACTATACGACCGCGCATAATTAAGGGGACATAACGATCAACAAAAAGGCAGCAGATAGGACCGGATCAGTTGAGGGTGTGACTGCATTTCCCCAAAGACTCGCGTTAGCGTGGCGAGTAGTGCATCGAGGCCACCGAAGAATCGATTGTGCGTGCCGTTTTTGCGGGTGTGCTGCCACAACCGTTCGGTAGGGTTCAATTCCGGCGAGTAGGGTGGCAATTGATGCACTTCCAGCCAGTGGCGGTTGGACTTGAACCAAGCCCAGACCTCAGCATGCTTGTGGTAGGAGGCGTTGTCCTGAATCAGAATCGCTCCTTGGCGGCGGTAGCGGCGAGCGAGTTGTTCGAGGAAGCCGAGATATGTGGTGGCATTGAAAACTGTGTCCTGGCGATAATCGAACCGCGTGCTCCAAAGCTCGATGGCGCCGAGAATTTTCACGTTCTTACGTTCTCCTGTCACGGGGATTTCCGGTGGACACCCAACGCGGCTCCAGGTGGTGTGGAGCGTCGAATCTTGCCGGAAGCTGGCTTCATCGGTGAAGAGGAGCGCCCAGTGTCGCGAGCGGGCTTTTTTTTAAGCATGGGATAGATGCGGCGATGCCATCGGTCTTGGGCTGCGGCATCCGCGCGCGCCAACACACGGCGCGGCCGTTGCACCGAAAATCCCCAGCTATGAAGCAATTTGCGCACATGGCCGGGATGATACTGAACACCGAACTCCTCCTCGATCACCCAGGCAATCATAGGCGACGTCCAGATGCCGCTGTCTAGACCGTAAGAGACCGGACCGCTGTCGAGAATGTCGCCCAACTCTTGTTGTTGCTTCTCTGTCAGTTCCGAGGGCCGACCCGACCGATACCCTTCCAGCAGACCATCGACTCCCTCAGTTTGATAACGCTGCAGCCACTCAGACACCTTGGATCGCGGCGCCAGCAGGATCTCCGCCAGTTCGCCACTGGTATGTCCTTCCGAATTCAGCACCACGGCGCGTAAGCGCTTCGCCACACGGTAAGCTCCGTCTCTCTCCGCTTCCTTGCTCAGCCGATTCAGCCGCTGATATGTGCTGGGATGCAACCACAACAAGCGTGGCACCATAAAGTCTCTGAAACCAGTATGTCACACATGTCCCTTTACGTATGCGC
>CAVPKW010000017.1:0-258929 GCA_963705805.1 uncultured Acidobacteriaceae bacterium | reverse complement strand
GTCGTCTACTGGTTCGGTTGCGTCTTGCTGGCGATATCTTCAGCGTGGCCAAAGTCCGCAAGGCGATCGAGGACTACACCAAGCTGTACGGGAAATTTCGGGTTCATGGATTTTACCGCCGTGCCGGATACGGAAGTGCACGACGACACCAAGACCATCGATCTGACGTTCGCCTTCGACCAGCAAAAACAGTTCTTCGTGCGGCGCATCGATTTCACCGGCAACACCGGCACGCACGACAAAGTCATCCGCCGCGAGCTCCTCCTCAACGAAGGCGACATGTTCCGCAACAACTTGTGGGAGCTGAGCCTTTTGCGCCTGAATCAACTGGATTATTTCGAGGCCGTGAAACCGGAGAATGCCGAGATCAAGCACAACGTCAAGCAAGGCACCGTGGACATTCTCTTGAAGTTAGCAATTTGAAATAAATTGAGTATCACACCAAACCTTTAGATTATCCGCTCAGCCTAACAACATTAGCTTCACATCAGCCCCGCTCAGGCCATCGTAATAGTCCCTCTCGGCTTATAGCCCTCGCTCAAGCCGTCGCCTGACTCTTGCTGAGGCCTTTTCACTATCTCCTCTGGAACTTAGCCACCATTGCTGCCGAAAGGGGCCTAATTTTGGGCGTTCGGCCAATCTGTTGCACGGAATAGCCGATGTCGTGTGGAATAGCGGATTTACGGTTATCTTGTATATAAAGCCTACTTTCGGCCCTAGATATCATATCTAATTCATACTCACTCTGCGCTAATAACCAACCCACTCAATACAATCAACGCTCCCCACACACGGAGACCCGGAGTCGCGCAGCGATCTAAGAATTAGCCTATCCGTTACACTTTTCAATCTGCGCAAATTCCGGAGCAGAATAGTGTTATAGTCCCGCCCATGACAAAGCGGGTGGCAGGGGGATGACATTGCGAGGCCGTAACCGGCCCACGGAGGCATGAGTGGGGGAAAACGCTCTTCTGTAGCGCGCATTTCATTCAAAGACTAATTGAGATTAATCCGAAAACATATTCAAAGATTGCGAGGGGATGTGCGTTATTTAAGGGGCGGTCTCGTATTCCAATTCGGCAGTGTACGAGACTATCTTACAGAGAATTGTGTAGCGAGTTTTATTGGCTTTGAGAACCCGATATTCGAACATATTTTCGATGGAATACAGTTTACACGCGTCTTTGAGTTCCTGAATGCTATCAAATGAAGTGCAGACTTGAAGTGTCGACTCCCCAGGGTGCATTATTGATGGTTGAGACACAGAAGTAAGCGATGGTTCGATGTACGCAGAGAACTTGAGAGTACAAATTTGATATGTGCATGGAGTCATTTTTGAAATTTTAAAACTGCTGCTAAGAACATCACACGACATTCATTGTCCTGAAGACATGTCAGGGACATGGATGATATCTTGGAAACATTATGAAGGGAAATATGTCATATTATTGACACTTGATTTGACATGAGCAAAAATCTGAACTGTATATGTCACCACTTATTTGAGAAGTCCCTGGTCAATATTATTGAAATTGCTCCGATAGAGTTACTCAAGTATATGAGCTCATCCGACAAACATCTAATACTTTGTTATAACACTATATCTTCTTCATTCTAAGCTAAATAAAATTACAAAAAGAAACTCCGCGCCAATTTTGAATTTCGAGAGTGAATAGCGACTCACCTCCAAAAATCCCCTTTGTCGACGATATTAACCATCCTCAGAATCACTCAAACCAGTTTAATCCGCAGGTCTCCTCCGGGCACGTTGGATGATAGATGAAGCAAGAGAACTCGAAGGTGCCATTGTGTCATCAGATAAGCGGCCAGCCGTGTCCTTTCCCTTTCCCTTTCCCTTTCCTTTAGGTTTCGTTGCCATTGGCTTGAGCTCATCGCCGGTCCCGATGTTCCAGCCCTTGGAGGCGGAAGTGAAGGTGAACGTACGCCGGGCAAGGTCGTGCTCCAGGTCCAGCGAGAGGAACGGGGTATGGCGTGCGCCCGGCAGCGCTAGCGGTGCGTGGATCTCGTCCACGACCAGGACCACGCCACGGCGCGCGCAGATGTCCGCCACCGTGATCAGGTCGTCGCGCGACCATACCCGGCCGGTCGGGTTGTGCGGACTGCACAGCAGGTACGCGGCCACGCTGTCGCGGGCCAGGGCCTCGTCCAGCGCGCCGGGATCCAGGTGATAGCGGCCGCTGGGGTCACGGGGCAGTGGTGCCTCTACGACCTCCCGGCCTGCCAGCCGCAGCCGGAAGAAGAACGGCGGATAGACCGGCGGGTTGATGACGATGCCGGAGCCATGCGGGGTCACCTCTTGCACCACCTCGGTGATCCCGGTCATCACGTCCGGGACGGCGTACACCCGGCCAGGATCGGGCTCCCAGCCGAACCGCCGGTGGCGAACCGGGCGTACACCTCGCCGAGGCCGAGCGGATGCGGATAGCCGCAGTCGCCTGCCGTGATCGCCTCTCGCACCGCGTCCTTGATGGGCTCGGCGAGGTCGAAGTCCATCTCGGCGACCCAGGCGGGCAGCACGTCGGGCGGGTATTCGGTCCACTTCCAGCTGCGGCGGCGCCGCAGTGTGTCCAGCGAGCAGTCACCCAGCAACGGATCCACGCTCCGACCGTATCTCCTAACGATCGGCCGCCAGCCCGCTGCCCGGTCCCGCCTGCTACCCCGCGGCGCCCCACACTGGCTGTATGCCCGCCACCAGGCCGGGCCCGCCGGGACACCGGCCGCCAAGGACAGCAAGCGAACCGGGACCCGGGAAAGCCCGCGGTACAAAGCCCCCGAGGGCGAGACGCCGTCGACGCTCTGGGAACGGCTGACCCGGCTGGAACGGTCGATCCCCGGTCAGCTGCGCCATCTCCCCGCGAGAGGTGGGCAGGGAAGCGTTGCCCGGCTGGCGCCGGGTCACCGAGGGGGAGACCCGCTGGCAGGTCTGCGTGGCCGTAGCCGCCGCGATCGCCCTGCAGCTGCCATTGTCGGGCCGGCTCGCGCTGCTCCACCCGACCTGGCTGCTCCCGATGCTCGAGATGCTGCTGCGGTCGGGCTGATCATCGCCAACCCGCGCCGGATCAACCGGCAGTCAACCATATTGCGCTCCGCGAGCCTGACGCTCATCGCGCTGATCAGCCTGGCCAACGTGTGGTCCGCGGCGCGGCTCATCATCGAGATCGTCACCCGGACGAGCACCGGCAGCGCGATCACGCTGCTCGTCACCGGTGGCGGCATCTGGCTCACCAACGTGATCGTCTTCGGCCTGTGGTACTGGGAATTCGACCGGGGCGGCCCGGTCGCGCGGGCGCTCGCGCTCAAGCCCTACCCGGACTTCCAGTTCCCGCAGATGACCAGCCCGCAGCTGGCCCGGCCGACGTGGGAGCCGACGTTCGCCGACTACTTCTACCTGGCGTTCACCAACGCCACCGCGTTCAGCCCGACGGACGTGATGCCGCTGTCCCGCTGGGCCAAGATGCTCATGCTGGTCCAGTCGGCGGTTTCGGTGCTCCCGGTGGCCCTTGTCATCGCGAGGGCGGTCAACATCCTCGCGTAGCGGCCGCGGTTCACCGCTCCGGACAGGTATCCGGTCAGATTGCCGAGCATCTCCGCGGTGCCTTCCTCACGCAGACCGGCCGCGCCGGGGCCGTCAATGCCGTCCAGGTAGGTGCCCTGCTCGGTCCAGGTCAGCGCGGTGCCGTCGCCGCTCTTGGCGAACTCGATGGTGGCGACCGACGCGATCCGGACGTCGTTTGCGTACATCTCATAGCTGTAGACGATCCGCTGGTCCGGCACGATGTCGTAGTACAGCGCGTCGTAACGGTAGACCGTGCTGTGCCATCTGTGGCTGAAGCGTTCCCGCCCGCCGACCCGGAAATCGAACTCGGTCACGCCGTCGGCAGACTCCCAGGTCTCCGGTGTCGCCCCAGACGTTCCTTGGCCTCTTCGGAGGCGAACGCGGCGAACGCCCGGGACGGCGTGGCGGGGTAGGTCCGCTCGATCACGAACGTGTCATGGATAACGGTCCGCTCGGTCATCGGTTCTCCTCTGATTGGCTCTGCTTGCGGGACGGCGTGGTCACGGCCGACCAGCGGCGGGACCCGGTGAATCGGCGGTCTCGGCCAGGTACTCGCCGAGGCGGTCCAGGCGCCGCTCGGTGAGGCTGCGGCGCTCGGAGATCCAAGCGGGGCTGCGCTCCTGCTCTTATTCAGACTGCTGACTGTGCCTCAGCGATCTCCGCCGTAAGGAAAGGCACCGACGTTTATTTGTTCCTGACAGGCATGATGCTGTTGGCCGAGATGGCGAGAAGACAAGGTTGTTGCAGTCACTCTGCCTCGCGGGCGGTGTGCGCGGCGGAAGGATCAGCAAGAACGCCTCTTCGCGCTGGTGTATGGAGTCGGGGTTATTGTCACGGCGTTGCTCTCGAATGACGCGACGGCAGTAGTGCTTACTCCGGCGGTCTACGCGGCCGTGAAAAAGGCTGGGGGCCCGATCTTGCCCTACGTTTTCATCTGCGCATTTGTCGCGAATGCGGCCAGCTTTGTTCTGCCCATCTCGAATCCCGCCAATCTGGTGATATTCGGCTCAAGCATGCCGCCGTTGAGCATGTGGCTCAAAGTCTTTGCCCTGCCCTCGGCAGTATCGATCATCGCGACTTATGCGGTGCTGCGCCTCATTAACCGCAACGAGCTGGCAAGCAGTATCCGCGTGGTGAGCGATCAAAACCGGCTATCCGGATCGGGACGGCTGGTCGCCGCGGGCATTCTGATAACGGCGACGGTGTTAATCCTCGCATCGGCGTTCGGCAGAGCGTTAGGACTGCCCACTTGCGCGGCGGCAGTGGTTGTCTTCGCAACGGTTGTGGCGGCGGACCGAAGCGCCTTCCTGCCAGTCCTCCGGCATATCTCCTGGGGCGTCATCCCGCTCGTGGCGGGACTGTTTGTGATGCTAGAAGGCCTCGACCACGCCGGAGCGGTGGATGTGGCACGGGCTGGACTTCAGGACCTGGCTTCCTATGGGCCCTGGGCAGCAGGTCTCATTACATCTTTCGCTACGGCCGCAGTCTGCAACATCGCGAATAATCTGCCGGTGGGCCTGCTGGTAAGCCATGTCCTGCCCGGCCACGTGACACCGCTGACCCGGCATGCGGCAGTCGTAGGCGTAGACCTGGGGCCGAACCTCTCCATTACCGGCTCGCTCGCCACCATCCTTTGGCTGATCGCGTTGCGGCGCGACGGCGAGGTGGTTACCTTCGGGCAATTTCTAAAAGCAGGCATCGCCGTCACTTCTCCAGCGCTGGCGCTGGCAACTTGCGCCCTATTCCTGGGCAGTTGAGAGACGGATTTTGAAAGACCGGGCTGTGGAACAATCGTGAAAGTCGACGTTCGCTCAGCTTTCAGCGGCTCTTCTTTCCTCCGCCTTTCTGTTTTCCGGGACGCTTACCGCCCAGCCGCCGGTCGAGGCGCAAGCTTTGGAGGCGCGGGGCGAATGGAAAGCAGCCGAGTCCCTCTGGCGGAATCTGGTCGCGGCAACTGCGGGCGATTACCGGCTTTGGAACAGTCTCGGCATTGCGCTGGCGCACGAGGAGCGATACGACGATCCCGTTGCGGCATACCGCAAGGCGCTTTCCATTAAGCCGCACGACCCGCAAACAGAGCTCAACCTGGGAATTGCTTTCTTCAAGGCGGGCAAACTGGCTGACGCAGTTGGGCCGCTGCGCGCTGCGGAAAGCCAACTTGGCGGCACACCGCAGCTGGATGCGCTGCTCGGAATGGCGCTGTTCGGAACGGCAAAATATAAGGAAGCCGTCCCTTACCTGGAGCGAACCAGAGCGCTGGAGCCGGGCACTCCGACGGTGCAACAAGTCCTCGCCCAGAGCTATCTCCGCGCCGCCGAATATGAAAAAGCGCTGGCCGAATTTCAGCAGATGCTGCTGCGTGATCCAGACGCGCCGATGGTCCACATGTTGTTAGGATAGGCTTACGATGCGCAGAATCAGGACGAGAAGGCAATCGAGGAATTTCGCATCGCCACCCAAAAAGGCTACACGCCGAATGCGCATTTCGGCCTCGGATATTTGCTTTGGAAGGATCGGCGCTATGACGAGGCGGCGGTCGAGTTCCAGAATGAACTGGACGATGATCCTAAGAACTCGCAGGCGCTGGCGCATCTCGGCGATATAGCGCTCAAACAGGGCGAACCGGCGAAGGCCGAGGAGCTGCGGCGGCAGGCTATTGAACTTCGCGAAGACTCGCGGTTGGCGCACTTCCATCTGGGTGTAATTGAGAGCGACAGCAAACACTGCGCAGCCGCGGAACACGATCTCAAGGATGCGGTGAATCTGGACCCGAATGAAGAGGATGCCCAATTATCGGCTGGCCCGAATCTATCAGGCAACCGGCCGCGAGACCGAGGCCAGCCGGGAACTTGATTTGGTCAAGCAGCTCATCAGCACACGCGGGAAGATCTTTTGCTGAAGGTGGGCGGACCGCCTAAGGTGCAACCTTAGCGCGGAAGGTAGGCATCGTGGCTCTAGGCCTAGAGCTGCTATGCTGAACCTGATGGCAAACGAACACAAACGCGATCTGATTCCGGGCGCCTTGGAGTTGATGATCTTGACAACATTGCGACGGAGCCCTCTGCACGGCTACGCAATCGCACAGTGGATCCGGGAGCATTCCGACGATCTATTGCAAATCGAAGAAGGCACGCTCTATCCGGCTCTTCAGCGGCTTCTACGTGAGGGCTGGGTCACGGCGGAATGGGGGCTATCGGCCACAAACCGGCGCGTGCGCAATTACAAGATCACCGCCAGCGGCCGGAAGCAACTGGACCGGGAGGTTTCTTCGCTAGAAGGGATGATCAAAGGAATCTTCAACGTGCTGAGGCCGAGCGAATCATGAGGCGCTTCTTCAGACGGCGAGCCAATCGGGCGGAAATCGATGCAGAGATAGAAGATTACCTTGCCGAAAAAGCCGAGGCGCTTATCGCCCAAGGCTTAGCACCAAAGGAAGCGCGCGAGAGGGCCCGCCGCGATTTCGGCAACCCTTCCCTCGTGAAAGAGCTTAGCCGCGATGAATGGAGCTTTGGCGAGTGGGAGCGTATCGCGGCTGATATGCGTTTCGCTCTGCGCTCTTTAAGGCGCAATCCCGGCTTCACCGCAACCGCCATCCTGACGCTCGCACTCGGCATAGGAGCCAACGCGGTTATTTTCAACTTGCTGCACGCCGTCATCCTGCGGAGTCTACCCGTACGCGATGCCGAGCAACTGCGCCTTTTTTCAGTTATTCGCGACGGTGAGGCGGGCGAATCAATCTTCTCGTATCCGGTGCTGCGCCAGATGCAGACCGCCGCCGGCGATCACGCCTCCCTCGCCGGATTCTCAGCTATTTCAACAATGGAAAGCGTTGGAGCGAACGGCGATCCGGAGCCAATTCGTACACAGCTCGTCACTGGAAACTTTTTCGACATGCTGGGAGTAAAGGCACGGGCAGGACGTTTGCTTTCGGCCGCTGATGACAGCACCACCGGCGCGTACCCCGCCGTATTGAGCGGAGCCTTTTGGGCGAAGCATTTCGGTAGCGACCAATCCGCTCTGGGCCGATTTATCACTGTGAACGACACGCCCGTTAAGATCGTTGGTGTAGCGCCAGACCGTTTTTTTGGAGTCTCGCCCGGCGACCGGCCGGGTGTTTGGCTACCCGCATCAGCCCAGCATGACGTTCGCTACAACACCAACGTATGGAACAGCAACGGCAACGCTTCCAAGCCCTTTTTGACCCAGCCCGAAATACGCTGGCTTTCCATCATTAGTAGAATTCCGAACCCGGCCATGGTGGGCAGAACCGCAGCCATAGTCAATCAGATCTTTGCGCGCGACATGCAACGCGAAGCAAAAGGCTGGAGCGACCTGGTGGAGATCCGCAGTCTGAAACGCATGCGCATCCGCCTGAACGCCGGCGATAAAGGGTTGGCCGATCTTCGCAATCGGTTCTCCGCTCCGCTCACGGTATTGATGTGCGCCGCGGGATTGGTGCTGCTGATCGCTTGCGTCAACCTGGCCAGCTTAGCGCTAGCTCGTGTCGCCAGCAGGCGCAAGGAAATCGCAGTTCGCCGTTCGATCGGAGCAACAACTGGCCGTATCGCCGGCCAGTTGATCGCTGAGGTTCTCGTGCTCTCTATCGCGGGCGGCACGATTGGCATGCCAGTCGCACTCGGCGCGAGCCGCCTGCTGGTAGCCTGGGCCTCACCTGGCGAGCCCATGCCGCTCGATGTTGGCAGCAGTCCGTCCATGCTGTTATTCGGCGGATGCGCGGCGGTGATGACAGGTCTCGCACTTGGTCTACTGCCCGTGCTGGAAGCCGTCAACGTCCCGCTCGCGGAGGCGATGAAGGCACAGGCATCGTCTCTTAAAGGAATGCGGCTACCTTGGGGACGCACACTGATTGCGATCCAAGTGACGTTCTCGTTCGTCCTGCTCACAGCTGCCGTCCTGTTTGTCCGCACCTTCATCAATTACATGGACCTGAGCCTCGGGTTTACACCCGAACACCTTTTGTCCGTTGGAGTTGACCCGCTCGGCGGTCACTATAAGACCGAGCAACTCAATTCTGTTTATCATCAGGTCCTGGATAGTCTCAGCGTTGTTCCGGGTGTCCAGTCGGCTTCCTTCGCCAGTTCCGAACCCGCAGTCGGCCCACGGCACATAAGCGGCATCCGCATTAAAGATCACCCGGCCGCCAATCAAAGCATTCAGGAAACCTACGTCACTCCCAGCTATTTTTCAACCATGGGCATGCGTCTGGTAGCGGGGCGATTTTTTGACGCGCACGACACCGCACCCAAGCCTATTTTGGCCGTGATCAATCAAAGCGCAGCCCGAAAATACTTCCCGGAAGAAGGCCCGCTGGGGCGGCGATTCGGCCCTGGCGACGATAATTTCGAAGTAATTGGAGTGGTTGCCGACGCGCGCGTTAATAATGTGCATGAAGATGTCGATCCGATGGCGTTTTACTCCCTGGAACAAAGCCCGGAGTATGCGAATTGCATTGAAATACGTGCGCGGGGCTCCGCAAGCCAAATCGAACAATCGGTCCGCGCGGCCATACACCAAACCGCGCCCGGTTTGCCGGTGATGCGAATTCGATTGGTTACCGAACTCTTGGCAAGCAATCTATTGCGCGAGAAACTTGTGGCCCGCCTTGCCTCGGCTTTCGCACTGCTTGCCCTCGGGCTGGCTTGCCTTGGGGTCTACGGAGTTCTTTCTTACGCCATTACGCGCCGTACGTCTGAAATCGGAATTCGTCTGGCCTTAGGCGCAGAAACCGGCCAGGTCCGCTGGATGGTGTTGCGCGAAGCTCTGGCTGTGATTCTAGCCGGCCTGAGCATTGGAATCCCTATCGCAATGGCCGCCACTCGGTTAGTCCAAGGCTTGCTTTATGGCTTATCCGCTACCGACCCCATCTCTTTAGCCGCCGGCGCGCTCACTCTCTTCACTATCGGACTCGCTGCCGCCTTCATTCCCGCCTGGCGCGCATCGCGCGTAGATCCAAACGTGGCGCTGCGATATGAATGAATTCAGTCGTGAGAAGGATGACCCGCGTTAACGAAGTCAGGAAGCGGCCTTTTTGTGCGCGAGGCGACTGCAGGCATCGGGGGCGCCTCCTTATCGATCACGAAAGTCACTCGATTGGCGATTCCATACTTGGGTTTGAGTCACCCAATGGGTGGTACTTGATTCCAACTGCGCAAACAGTGAATCCAGCGCAGCCGTTCGCAAGTCAGGCTCTTTCGACGGTTAGCGAGTCATGTCACTACGGATGAGAACCAGTTTCTGGTCAATGGCGAGGACATCTTGACGTGCTAACGACAGCTCGCCATCAATAATCACGGCGCGAAGTAGCCAAAGATGTCCAGTATTAGGTTAGTGCTATTGGAAGCGAACACATTGACAGAGCCTTCCGATGTGGACACGATCGCCATATTGGAGGTGATTACGCCGTCGCTCGCATTCAGCGTAGAAACAACCGGCTGAGCCTGCTCGACTGACAACAGGGCCGCGTAGCCGAGCGCTCCCACCGGGATCACGGTCATGTTAAGAACGAATGCTTCCGCATTCGGAGGAACGGCACATGAACTAGCGTCCGCGTTGACAGGATAAACTCCGCTGATGGGCCCCAAGCCAGGGACGAGCCCCGTGTCTATGATGCGGCAGGGACCCAGCGTATAAAGCGACAGGCCTTGCCCGGTATATGGCGAGGCGAAGTAACCGTTGGTATCGATCACTAAATCGGTGTCATTGCTCGCGAATACATCAATGTCTGCGGGAACAATCGAAGCGTTCGCTGTCACCTGTCCCGTAGAAGCGTTGAGGGTTGAAACAAGGGGCTGCACCTGGCCATGCTGCCACACAGTGATGTCACCCAGCGGGCCCCGCGGCGCCGCGGTGAAATTCACCGAAACTGCTTGCGCATTGAGGGGAATTCCGCAGTTACTCTGCTGAAGCTGGTACTCCCGAACTTCTTGTCCGGTCAGGGAGGGCGCTCCGAACACTCCCAGGCCGCTGTTGCGGGTATCCGCGATACGGCACGGAGTCAGTGGGAAAAACGCGAGGGCCGATGTGGTTCCAGCCGGTACGAAATAGCCGTTAATATCCAGGATCAGATGTGTATCATTGCTGGCAAACACGCTGACTGAGCCGTTGGTTCCGGCAGGCACGATCGCGGCGTTTGCTTTGACCCGTCCATCAACGGAATTCAGAATCGATACATTCGGCCGGTTTTGCCCAGTCGGCCACACAGTGAGGTATCCAAGTGAACTCTCTGGTACCACCGTCACATTCAGCGAATACGCCGCCGCGTTGGAAGGAATGCCACAGGAACCGCTCGGGATCGGGAAGTCGCGCGAGGCCTGGCCGGCTAAAGCGGGTCCGCCCAACCTGTCTGCTGCATTCCGGGTATCGACCAAACGGCAAGGCGCTATCGGGATTAACTGGAAGGGCGTTGCAACTGGGGCAGCACCCGATCCGGAGTTGGGAGGGCCGTCTGAAACATTCACCACCACGGCCGCCAGCGCGGGATCCGACGTGATCCGGTTGCCGTTCAGGTCTTTGGCTACCATCACCGCTGATATGGTCAGCGCCCCGAAGGAGTTGATGGTAAAGCTGCCCGTTATGCCGGTTACCGGACCGGTAGGGGCGGGAGAGGCGATTGGGATTGAGGCTTGTGTCGAGAGAACTACGCCCGGCAATAGCAGGCCAATCTCGAAGTGGTCCAGGCAATTCGTCGTCACCGCAGTACTGCATACGGTTGCTCCGGTAAAGTCATAGCCGAACGTCGCCGTCACCGTACTCGCCTGCGCCAGCAGTGCGCCGAACAGGAATAAGGTGGCGAGTTTCATTGTTCTTCTTGATGATTCCTCATGAGGCCTGGGAATCAAACGCACAGCATCGAACCGGCCGCAATGGTGAAAATATATTAAGTTTAGTCCTTATCGACAGGGCGCAAAACAGCGTTAATCAAATCGTGAATCCAGAATCGGCACCCGCCTTGGAGCAACATGCCAGCCTCCTCTTCTGGTCGGTCTTTAAAGAGGTAGATTATTGATTCGCCGTGGTAGTCTGGCAAGGACGATGAAAGCCTCTTGGCTCTACAGAATTGCCTCGATCCTTCTTTTGCTCTTTGCGATCGGCCACACAATGGGATTTCGTCAGATCGATCCCAAGTGGGGCTTAGATTCTATGATTCAGTCCATGCAATCGATTCACTTCAACGCTAATGGATCCGATCGAACCTATTGGGATTTCTTCGTCGGCTTCGGGTTGTTCGTTACGGTCTTAATGGTGCTGGCCTCCGTCATCATGTGGCAACTGGCGGGCCTCCCACCAGAGACTCTCGCCGGCATGCGCATTACGGCCTGGGGCTTTGTTCTTTGCTTTGCCGTCGTTGCGTACTTAAGCTGGCGGTATTTTTTCCTAGTCCCGGTGATCTTTTCCGCGTTGATCCTTCTGTGCCTCACCCTCGCAGCATGGTTTTCCGGCACTCCGCGATGAGCGTTCTGCCCTTTCGGCACCGTTGCGCTTGATCTGCACCAAGGGTGTGGTAACCTTCCGAGCCCGCTTGTGCAAGGGTGGTCGACGAACTGCAGACACGATCAAAAGTGAGTTATCGCGGGAGCGTGCGTCAGGCGAGCTAGGTGACCCCAGGACCGAGGTGGTCGTACAGTTGAGGTAACAGATTGGTCCGGGCACATGGGTTACAGTTCGGCGGCTCGATATCGAAAGGGTCTGGAACAATCGCTCCCATGCCCTGGAAAGAAAGTCGAGTTATGGACGAACGAGTCAAATTCGTTGCCGAGGTGCTGAAGGGCGAACGACGATCACTGATCCTTGCGAACACTGCACCCCGAACCATCTTGCGGCGCAAGGGCTCGCCAATCTGAACTTGACTCGCGTAATCTCGCCGTCGTAAGCTAAGAATTCTTGGCATGGGGCGCAAGGCGCAAAAGAACGATTCGTTGCCCGGTTCACTGGACATGTTAATTCTGCGGACGCTGTCGCTGCGTGACCTCCACGGATACGGCATAGTCCAGTTCATTCAACAATCGTCCGACAATGAGCTCCTCGTCGAGGAGGGCTCGCTGTACCCCGCTCTCCAGCGGCTGGAGCTAAACGGCTGGATCGACGGTGTCTGGGGCGTGACGTCGAATAATCGGCGCGCGAGGATCTACAAGATCACGGCGGCTGGCCGCAAACAGCTGGCGGTTGAAACCAGGAAGTACGCGAAACTCACGCTGGCGATCGCCCGTGTGATGGGAGCGGAGTGACGGACATGTTGATACGACGGCTGAGGTATTGGATGGAGAGTGCCAGGCGCAGCGAGGCGCTGCGCGAGGAAATGGAACTCCACCTTGCGGAAAAAGCCGCGGAACTGCAGGCAGACGGTATGACGGCGGAGCGCGCCCGGGCTGAAGCGCGCCGGCGATTCGGCAACGCCGGACGGAAGCACGAAGAGTCACGGGAGGTCTGGATGACACGGTTTTTGTCGGAACTTGGCCAGGATGTCCGCTATGGCTGTCGCACCATGGCCGCCAACAAGGCATTCAGCGCCCTGGCGAGCCTGTTGCTGGCGCTCGGCATCGGGGCGAATACTGCGATCTACAGCTTCATGGAGTCGATTCTGTTGCGCTCGCTGCCGGTGGCCGATCCCGAGTCGCTGGTGGTCTTGAATTGGCATAGCCGGCCTCCCTACAACGCCAGCAAGCAATGGGTCCACGTCATGCACGGGGTACAAGGCCTTGCCTGGCCGGGCGGCAAAGGCGTCATGGTCAGCGGGATGTTCCCGTACGGCGCGTTCGAGACGCTTCGCGAGGAGAATTCCGTCTTTTCCACGCTCTTCGGATACCTCAACGGGCTAACCCATAACCTGTCTATCCACGGGCAGGCCACCACTGCCAGCACAGAGTACGTCACCGGCGAATATTTTCGTGGTTTGGCGGTGTCGCCGGCCGCGGGACGTCTGATCGACTCCGAAGACGACCGTCCAGGCGCAGCGCCTGTCGCCGTAATCAGTTTTGCGACAAGCCAGAATCGCTTTGGGGGACCGCCGAATGCGATTGGACAGTCGATTCTCGTCGATAACATTCCCTTCACCGTGATCGGCGTCGCGCCGCCGGAATTCTTCGGAGTTGACCCTGCGGTGGCGCCGGAGGTCTACCTTCCGTTGCACACGAATGTGCTCCTGGACGGCGCCAGAGCGGCTCGTATGTATGGCGACGAAAACTTCTACTGGATTGAAATGATGGGCCGTCTGCGTCCCGGCGTCAGCATGGCCCAGGCGCAGGCGGCGCTGGCTCCTCGTTTCCATCAATGGGTTGCCACCACCGCGACTACCGACGGTGAGCGCGCCAAACTGCCCGCGCTGATTCTGAATCCGGGCGCCGAGGGGTTGGGTAGCCTGCGCCGCCAGTATTCGAAACCTCTGTACGTACTCCTGGCGATGGTGGGATTGATCCTGGCGGTCGCGTGCGCGAACATCGCCAATCTGCTGCTGGCAAGGGCCGCCGCGCGACGCCGCGAAATGGCTGTCCGGCTCAGCCTGGGAGCGGGACGGTTCCGCGTCATGCGGCAGTTGCTTACCGAGAGTGTGATGCTGGCGTCGCTCGGCGGAGCATTCGGGGTCTCGTTTGCGATCTGGGGCGTGCGGACACTGACGCTTCTGCTCTCCAGAGGTCAGGAGAACTTTACGCTGCACGCGGAATTGAACTGGAACGTGCTGGGCGTGACGGCGGCGCTCTCAGTGGTTTGCGGCCTGTTATTTGGCCTCGCTCCGGCGATTCAGTCGACGCGTCCGGACGTCATGCCCGCGCTGCAGGATGGCCGCGGGGGCGGACCGCGCCGCCGCGCGCAACACGTTCTGGTGGTCGCCCAAATCGCGATCTCTTTTCTCATCCTGGTCGCCGCGGGTCTGTTTGTCCGGACACTCAACAAGCTGCACTCCGTCCAACTGGGATACGCCCGCGAAAACATCCTTCTGTTCTCGTTGAATGCGCGCCAGGCCGGGCATCGCGACCCGGAGATCACCACTTTTTACGCGAACCTGCGCAAGCGTTTCGAATCGATCCCCGGAGTGAGCAGCGCGACGCTTTCGCAATCCTCGATCATCAACGCCGGCCATGCCGGGCGGACAATACAGGGGGACAATGAAGATCGGCGCTGTCACCATCGAAGGCGCAGGCGTCATGGTCGCCGGACCGCGTTTCCTCACGACGATGCAGATTCCGATCCTGGCCGGGCGTGAGATTGACGACCGCGACCAACCGGGCTCCACGCCGGTTGCAGTGATCAGCGAGCGGCTGGCGCGGACTTACTTCGGGAACGAGAATCCGGTGGGCAGGCGCATCACGCTCCCGGACGAGAAGCGCGATCTCGAAATCGTCGGCGTGTCGGCTAACCTGCGGTACGGTGGTCTGAAAAATGAAGAGGAGAGTGCAATGACCGTGTTCGTAGCGGTCAGCCAGTTTTCTCCGGACCGAGTGACCTACGCGCTGCGCACTGCGGGTGATCCGCTGAGGTTTGTTCAGAGTGTGCATGAGATCGTGCGGGAGGCAGATTCACGCATACCCGTCACAAACGTGGTCACACAGGCTGCGGAAATCGATCGGACGATCAGCCGGGAACTCACGTTCGCGAAACTATGCACGGGTTTCGCGGTTCTCGCTCTCCTGATCGCGTGCGTGGGACTCTACGGGACGATGTCGTACAGCGTCGCGCGGCAGGTCGGCGAGATTGGAATCCGTATGGCTCTGGGCGCGCAACGCGGCGCCGTGGTATGGATGGTTCTGCGCCGCGTTCTACTACTGGCGGCGGTGGGACTCGCGATCAGCGTGCCTGCCGCGTTGAGCGCGTCCCGGCTTGTCAAATCGTTTCTGTTCGAGACCCAGCCCAATGATCCGGGAACCCTGGCGCTGGCCGGTGTCGTCCTCCTAAGCGCCGCGATTCTCGCTGGCTATGCGCCGGCAAGGCGAGCGTCCCGAATTGATCCGCTGGCGGCTCTGCGGCACGAGTAAGACATGGTCCTTCGTGCCGCAACGAAGGCGCACGCATTAGATGCCGACCTACTCTGCGCATATTGGCAGCGCGCGAGTATAGCCGGATGCTGCTGGCGCACAACGATGGTCGCTTGGCTAGACAGGTCGACAAGCCTCGCTTCGTCGGTCCGCACTGAAGTGTGCAGTCCAGAATCGTCTCACGAAAGAGACGACGCAACTCGGTTCGGTGGGATGGGATCGAGGACGCGGACGCAGCGATGTCCTGGACGACGCGCCATCCGGAGGGTGGGTAGAGATCAAGTTGACCGAAACGCCCGACACTGATCCATGCACCCAAGCGCCTGTCAGTTGGAGGAACGCCGATATTACGTCAAAGTGGATTCCGTTCTCTCGGCTTCGTCCCCGTCGTGAGTTTCAACCGGTTTCTGCGTTAGTAGATCTACTTAGTAGCTGTAACGTCATGCGAATCGGCTCTGGCGAAGGGAGCTTTTACATCCTGCGTAAGCCGCGTGAGGGCAAGCTCAAAGTTTGCATCCCGGTTCTTCTGTAATTCGGCGGGATCGGCGTTTTCGCTAAAGCCCCAAAGAGCGATCCGCGTTTTCGGGTCTAGGATTTGCAATTCGAGAACCGGATGGCCTTCTTTGATCGACGGGCAGACCACATGAATCTGAAAGATGAGATCGGCATCGCTGGGTGTGAGCACCATCTCGAACCGGCCCCAGTCTTTCAGTGCCGAGTAGAGCCCATCGTATGCAGTGGGAACTGTTGCGCTGACCTCCCCGTGGCGGAGCGGTTGCCCCACCCCGAAGGTAAATCCGGGACTGTTGAAGTTCTGGCATTCTCCGCCCATGTTGGAAACGAAAACGCGCTTGCCAGCTCCGATCTGGGTTGGGAGTGGCGCAGCGCCCTGTTGACCGCCAGCGAACGCGGATAGGCAGAGAACTACGGATAGGGCAACAAAGCCGCAAATTTGACTGAACACGCAACATTCCTCACACCCAGCTTAAGCCCGGTTGCAGGATCAGCGGGACCGGACGTCGAATCTGCCGATCTGGCCGCCTTAGAAATAACGCGTGTCGCGCTCAAATTCGCACGATGGCAACTTTCCGCTAACCGGGGTTTGTAAACCCTTCGCCGTTTGAACGAAGCCGACCGCGCGGCGGACGCTACGCGTGGGCGGTGAACGATAGTTAGAGATCGATAGAGTATCGGGTCACAAGGAGAAACTTGTGACCCATTTACGCAAACTGATGCTGGAGGAACTCCAGCGCCGTAATTATTCACAGACTACCGTAACCGGCTATATCAGGACGGTCGCGGATTTTGCGAAGTACTTTCAGCGTCCACCGGACCAACTCGGGCCGGACGAGATCCGGACCTATCAACTGCACCTACTCAATGACCGGAAGCAGGGGGCGCGAACAGTAGGCACGCAGACGGCAGCCTTACGGTTCTTCTTCTGCAAGACGCTGAAGAGAAACTATCCAGTCGAGGAAGTGCCGTATCCGAGAGCTCCTCGTAGACTGCCGATCATCCTGACACAGGATGAAGCGGTGCGGCTCATCGATTCAGCGAGCAATCTGTTCCACCGAGCCATGCTGATGACGCTGTACTCGACCGGCATGCGCCGGGCCGAGCTTTGCCATCTCAAGGTCGAGGATATTGACAGCGTGCGCATGCTGATCCATATCCGGCATGGCAAACGGAACCGTGATCGCGATGTGCCGCTCAGTCCGAAACTGCTGGAGACGTTGCGCAAGTACTGGCGCTGGATGCACCCGAAGGGGTATCTGTTTCCGGGAACGAAAGACGGCTGGCGAGCCGATAAACCGATCACCCCAAAAGTCCTCTGGGAGGCTTGCCGGGAAGCGGCGCAAGCCGCCGGCATTACCAAAAACGTTCGCCCCCACTTACTGCGCCATAGCTTTGCGACGCACCTGCTAGAGAATGGAGCGGACTTACCGACCGTGCAGTTGCTGCTCGGACACTCCGACTTGAAAGCAACCTCCATTTACCTGCATCTTTCCGAACGTCATCTGAAAGCGGCAGGTACGCCCATCGACAAGGCCGAGTTCTCTGAGCCGAAGCAAGTGAAGCGCTCCCGTAGGCTACACAAGAGATGAACGCGCCGCCCTTCGAGGTGGCCGACATCGTTCGAGCAGCAGGCAAAAGTTTCATCGAGAAGAACCGGTCCCGATTGAACTGGCAGCATCTTCGCGTACTGCGCGCCATTGAGCGCTGCCGCACGGCGGCGCTGGGTGGCCATCTGGATCAGTGCTCTCGCTGCGGCCATCAGGCCATCTCTTATAATTCATGTCGTAACCGCCATTGCGCCAAGTGCCAGACCAACGCTCGTGACAAGTGGCTCGCTGCCCGCAAACAGGAACTGCTGGAGGTGCCCTTACGTGCACGTCGTGTTCACCCTGCCGCACCAGCTTTCCCATCTGGCGCTCGCAAACAAGAGAGTTCTGTATGACCTCTTGTTCCGCGCGAGCGCAGCAACACTGCTGGAGATCGCTGCCGATGCCAAGCACCTCGGTGCTGACATCGGCTTTATGAGCGTATTGCATACGTGGGGTCAAAACGTGCTGCATCATCCACATATCCATTGCGTGATTCCGGCGGGTGGTCTTTCGCTTGATCGCCAGCACTGGGTTCACCTGCGCTACGCGTTCTTTTTACCCGTGAAGGTGCTTAGTCGTGTCTTCCGAGGAAAGTTCTGCGCCGCCTTGAAGAGAGCGTTCCGGCAGAAACAGCTGACGTTTCCGGGCACTCTTGCACCTCTGGCGCAAGAACGTGCCTTCCGTTCTTTCGCTCGCTCGTTGTTCCACCAAGATTGGGTCGTGTATGCCAAGCCTCCTTTCGGAGGCCCGCAGCACGTCCTTCATTACCTGGCCCGCTACACCCATCGCGTTGCCATTTCCAACCACCGGATTGTCGCGTTGGCCGATGGCCAAGTCACTTTTCGCTGGAAAGATTACGCGCATGGCAGCAAGCAGAAGCTCATGACTGTGACGGCAGAAGAGTTCCTGCGACGCTTTCTTCTCCATGTGCTGCCGCACGGCTTCGTCCGTATCCGGTTCTTCGGCTTCTTAGCCAATCGTCGGCGCAAGACCCTGTTGCCGCTCTGCCGACAACTGCTACGAATGCCCCCGCCCAGCTGTCCGGATTCTATCCAGCCTAAAGCTGCTTCTGCAGCGCTGTGGCAGTGTCCACGTTGTGGCGGCTCGATGCTTCTTATTCAGCACCTCACGGTAACGGAACTCAAGTCACAATCCGTAGAACGGAGGATTCGCTTTGACAGCTCTTAATCGTTCGCGATTAGCGGCGAGATCATCGAAGCCGTCGGCCTGCTCACGATACGTGTGTTCTGCCTCCGCCTTCCGCAGTGATTCCGCCGCTTGGGATCGCGCATTTGCTGCTTACGCGTTGCATTCGATTCTGAAAACTCCTTCCGAACTGACCGGATTCGCACCATTGCGCCTTGCCGTGTCTTCTCCACAGTGTCAAAATCGTATTCAAATCCCATAGCCGCTGTCTTCCACACTGGCCGCGTCCGCCGCAAACGCGGTCGCCTTCCTTCAAACGGCTCAATCTAAACTGATCCGGCGATCTGCCTCACATCGCTCCATAGCCCTTTCGCGCCGGATCACTCCAGATTGATTCCTAACGTGTTTGTCGCGCCGGATCACTCCAGATTGATTCCTAACGTGTAACGACGCACTGGCGCTCAGGAACGTCTGCCGCCGATGTGCAATCTGCGATTTCCTAAAAAACGCCCGATGAGTGCTCCTAAGATCACTGTGGCGATGATCGCTGCTCCGTGCGCTCCCAGCGCATGCCACGGGGTCGAAACCGGGCATGCAATGCGCCAACCGGCATTGATCGCGAGACCCGCGCCTGCGCCATACAGGGCACCCGCTACAGTTGGCCGGGTCGCGAGCGAGTTTCGAAACACCCAACTGAAGAACAGGACCAGGATTCCCCCGGCTAGCGTGCTGCCGATTCCGCAGGCGAAGCCCATGATCCATGGCGAGGCACGCAGGATTTCGTTGATCTGTGGCGGGACACGCAGGAGAGGTTCGTTCGCAGGACTCGTCGAGAAGGTTAGTAGGCTGACAAATACAACAACCAAAGATGCCGCGACCGCCGCGGAGTAAACGATGTGCCTCGGCAGCCTGCCAACCGGTATGCTTTCGTGCGCGGCGATCCACACGAGCGCGATCGCCAACACGAACTGCACGGCGGAGGCGCCCCACGTCAAGAGCGGTCCTAATATGCCTGCGTCGTGACGAGGTCCGATAGCCAGCAGAATGAGCGACGAAACCAGGAGAGCGAGAGGGACCATTCGCAACGCCAGGCGGAGCGGTTGCGGCGATGGTCTGACGGGTCTGAGATCCTGGGCGATCGCCCGCGTCAGTGCTTCCGGCGGTCTTGGTAAACGATCCATCATGCACGAGCCTTTTGAAGACTGTTTAGCGCCATGCGCAGATCTGTCATTCCCCGGCTGGCGCGCGCGCGAGCCGCCGCGGCACTAATGCCCAGCATCCCGGCGATCTCCTCAAAACTGAACCCCCACTCATGGTGCAGCAGCAGCGCTTCGGCCTGATCCGGCGGTAAATGCGCAATGCATCTGCGGATCTCGTCCTGCGAGCCGAGCCTGTCAGCTTCCGGAAGCACGGGGAATTCAGGCAAATCCTCGCGCGACTCATGAACCGTTGCCCATCGCCGGGCCGCACGCCGATTCATCAGAAAAACGTTTCGCGCCAAACCGAACACCCAAGGTCTAACTGCATATGTCGGGTTGTAGGCGGCTCTCGACCGGTGCATTTGAAGAAACGTTTCCTGAAGCAGATCATCGGCGATTTCGGAGCCGCCTGCCAAATGCGACAGATACCGGCGCACTCCCGGTGCGAGCTGCGCGTAGATCTCCTGAAATGCTTCCAGTGATCCGCCCTGATAACGGATCATCAGGGCGCGAAGTTCCTGATCTCCTTCGCTCACTCTTAAACTCTTTGCCGCGTGCGGCAAGTTTGTGACCGCTTTCATGCCAGAAATCGATCGTTCGTAATCGTGTCACAGTCCAGGTGCTGCGGGCAAATATCAGACAGGCGAGCGAGACGCAGCCAGCGACAACAACCAAACCAAACTGAATCGAGGTTAATCCGTGAAACTACTGCTCCCTTTTCTTATTGCAGCGCTTCCGGTGGCGTCCGTGGCGCAATCACAGTCCGGGGTCGCCCCGGGCGTGCCCAGCGTGGCTATACCTAAAACCACCGAAGTGCTGGTCATTCAGACCGCCAAGCAGGGCGTAACGCCTCAACAAATTCAACAAATCGTGGCTCTCATGCCGGCAGAGATTCGGGCAACTGTGAAGCTCTACTTCGACGGGAAAATCCGCCAGTGGTATTCGCGCGGCGACGGCAAAGGCGTCGTCGTCCTGGTCGAGGCGAAGACCGAGGACGAGGCACGAGCCCTTATGGAAACGCTGCCGCTCGCGAAAGAACAGTTGATGGATTACGCAGTACATTCCCGTCGGACCCCTGATGCCGCTGAGGGCATTGATGGGCGGTGGGCCGGCTCGGCAATAACGGCGAATTGGAGGCGGTCATTAGCGAGGAAGGCCGCCGCCAGAAAGGATCGATCATGCCATTTCCAGCTTTGTTCGGAATCAGTGTAGCGTTCGGCCTGGCTGTTTGGGGCGCAGTGGCGTGGCACTATATTTGGCCAGCGCTGAGAGAACGCCCCAGCCCCGAGAACCTGAAGCCCATCCTACTGCTGCATGGGTTCAGGTTTCTCGGATTAGCATTTGTGGTGCCGGGTGTCGTGTCTTCAGAGTTACCTGCCGCGTTCGGTCAACCAGTAGCTTACGGCGATCTCATAACAGCTACTCTGGCTTTGCTCGCCCTGGCTGCCCTGAGAACCAGTGCCGGGACAGTGGCGACCTGGGTTTTCAATATCTTCGGAACCGCGGACCTGCTCTTTGGTTTTTACCAGGGAGCCGTCATATCACTCCCAGACAAGCAAGGCTTGTTAGGGGCGGGTTACTTTATCCTGTTCGCCTACGTGCCGCTTCTTTTCATAACGCATGGCTTGGCGTTTCGAATACTGCTGCGAACGAAGGTTGTCGCCCAGTCCCGCAGAAAGCTCAGTACCGCTTGATTTCACGCTTGGTTCAGCGCACATGTTTCGCGTTTCCGACCGCTTCTCAATAACGCGCCATTCCGGAAATTACATAGCATCGTAAGTTGACGGAAAACGCACTAATCACCGATTTGGCGATTGGCAGGCACCGCGATCCAAAATCTACTTGTGGGAGATTGACCGTGATAACGGGCTGCTATTCACGACTGTCCTGGATCACTCGCTGAAAGGTCGGGTTATCGGAAACCAACCGAAATCTGTCATCTCATTCATCGATTGGTGGGCCTTTTGAAATGGGGCTCTGCCCCAAACGCCGGGAAAGTAGTGGCGCTATTGTCAGGCAGATGCGCCTATTGCGGGTCGGCGTGGCAGGATGATAGCGTGCTGTGCCAGGAGGGGACGAATGCGGTCCGAAATCGAGGTGGTCGTACAGTTGAGGTTTGTCCATTCGTATCCCGCTACCGGAGGAGGGACTGCCTGCGACACCGTTATCAAACAATTCCTACCGATCCCGCTGAGCTTACAAGCTCCGGCGCGAGAGCGAGACGTGTTGTCCTGGACGCACTCTGCGCGGTTGTTCTGTGCGCCATTCTGATCGTGGGATTGTGGCCGTTTCATGCGCCCGAGAATCACGTTAGGTGGCTGCCCGATCGCAACGGTCTCGCGTTCGGAAATAACGGCACGGTTTTGAGCGCAGGGGGGGTCGATCAGGCGCTCGCCGGGTCTTTCTCAGTTGAGATCTGGTTGAAAGCGAGAAGAGGCTGGGATTCAGGCACTTTTCTTGCGCTGTATAGCCGGCAACAGCCGCATCAGCTGCTGCTGCACGAATCCGTTTCCGACCTGATGATTCAAACGGGCGGTGCCGGCGAAGCCCACGACGCGAGGTTTTATTTGAATGACGTCTTCGGGCGCGCTCCGGCGGTGTTTCTGACCGTTACTGCGAAACCCGGCGAGCTGACGATTTTCAAGAATGGAGTGCTCGCCCGAACGTTTCCGGGCTTAGATAATGCGGCAAAGCTGCGTCCGTTTCAGGTTGTGATTGGGACGGCTCCGCTCGGCAGTAACAGCTGGGCTGGGCAACTCTACGGGCTTGCTTTTTACAATACGGACTTGAATGCGGCACATGTCGAGAGTCATTTCCGGTCGTGGATACGCGAGGCCCGGCCCACGATTACGCCGGAAGATCATGCCCTCGCGGTTTATCTTTTCGATGAACGTACGGGCCCGGTTGTGCACAATGCGATTCGTTCGGGAGTGAATCTGACAATTCCTAAACGCTACGTCATTGTGGATCAGAGTTTCTTGAAACCGCCCTGGCGCGAGTATCGTGACGGAGCCGATTCTCTGAAAGACATTCTGATCAATATCGGGGGCTTTGTGCCTCTCGGGTTCTGCTGCTGCGCCTGTTGGGCGCAGCGTTTACAGCTCAGACGCGCTGTGATCGCCGCGAGTCTGGCAGGGGTCGCGACCACGTTGACTATCGAAATCCTGCAAGCTTATCTACCCACCAGGCAGTCCGGCGTCACGGATCTGTTCACGAATACTCTCGGCACGTTCATCGGCACGGGCCTTTATGCCTGGCCCCCGATTCGAGCGTTATTCGAACGCATACTCCAGCAAGTGGCGCCGCGGACGGCGGCGTAAGGCGAGCAGACCCCCGGCCCCGGACAATAGGATTTATCGAAGGTAAACCGACGGCGATTGCTTCGCCCAGAGTCGCCGGGTCGGTGACCCATGTCGAGAGGCACTGACGAAGCCAGGCACGCCGCGCCAGCGGCCTTCATCAGCCATTCATTCAGAATCAGCTGCTTCACCAGCGTGTTTTCAGCATCCCCTTCCGGCTGATACTGTCCTCGCCGGTGAAATCTTGTTTCTCTCGCTGGTCTGCATGACTCCGTTACACTTGCGTATTTACCTCTGAGACTCCCATCCAAAACTGCACTCCCCGTTGCTTCTGATCTGGCTGCTTCTTGAAACAATCAATCACTTACTGTGCCGCCGTCTTCGCATCGCCCGCTTCGGACAGGTTTTTTCTTCCGCAAAATCACTTCGTCGACGATCTTGATGAGGCGCACTTTCGCCAGAATTCCGTCGATAGGGCAGAATGCTGTAACATCTTCTAGTTTTATCGCTGTTCCGATCCTCCTATATTAGGAAAAGTCTAGGAAGATGCGTCCTTAACAGGCCGGTTCTGTGACTACTTGTCTTGAGGAGGATTTCGTGCATCCATTTGTCAAAAAAGGCCTCTTGCTGCCTGCCAGTTTTCTGGTTTCAATAACGGCGTGGGGAGCTTCTTTCATGCCTGGAGACGTTTTCGCGGCGATCGGAAACTCTCAAGTTAAAGTGTTTACCCCGACCGGGACCCTGATTACAACATTAAACGATACTTCAGGTTCAACCTACACAACAGGCATGGTCTTTGACTCAGCAGACAACCTATATGTTACTAACTTCAGCGTAGGAACCATTAGCCAGTTCAATTCGAGCGGCACTTTGCTCAACCCAAGCTTTATGAGCGGTGGCCTGTCTGCTCCCGAATCAATTCTTGTGAATAAATCTGGGGATTTTATCGTTGGAGGGCCAAGCGCACCGACGGTTAACCAATATGCAGCGACCGGAGGAACTCCGGTGGTGAATTATAGTGTGCAAGGGGGAAACGGGACCGGCGGCACGGATTGGACGGATCTCTCGGCCGATCAACATACGCTCCTTTATGATGGCGAGGGAACAGAACTTCTGAGTTACAATCTCGCGACTAAGACCCAAAACGCCGCGTTTGCCACCGGTCTCCCAGGATCAAGCGTGTTTGAATTCCGGATCGTCCCTTCGGGCTCGCTAGGAACTTGTTGAAATAGGGCAGCGCTGAGAGAAATTTGAGTGATAAACGGGCGTAGGTAGCCGAGGTACGAAAGAATTGGGACCTGAGGATGGTTGTTTTGGTGTTGAAAAACACCTTTTTCGCGCTCCGGACACACTTAGGCCGCAGTCAACCGCGGCAGCCTCCATAAATTGAAGGCCGCTGAAGTCATGACGAACTGCCAGGTGACCTTGGCTAAACCGCGCAGCTTGGTTTTGCGCATGCCGCCGGTTTGCTTCATCCAACCAAAGGCCTTCTCAATGAGCGGGCGTTTGCGCTGGCTGGTTCGATAACTGGCATGTCCGGTCGTGCGGTCATCGAGAGCGCTGCCGCCGGGCCGGTTGGTATTTTGTGCTACGTGCGGTCGCATGTTCATGGCGCGCACAGTGGCCACAAAGTCCCGCGTGTCATACGCTTTGTCGGCGCCCACGGTGATCGGTTTCCGCTGCTTGCGCCACCGGCGGTGCAGCATCAACAGCGCCGCATCCCGTTCGGCGGTGCCATCGGCGTGCGTCAGCATCGCATCCACAATCATCCCGTTGCGATTTTCCAGCAGCACATGGCCGAGATAACCTAACCGAGCCTCCTGCCCATGGCCTTTGCGATAGAGTTTGGCGTCCGGATCGGTCTTGGACGCATGCGTGTCGTTGGTCCGCTTGTCGCCCCGGAACTGGCCCGGTGTGTCATCGCCGCCGTCCTTCTTCTGAAAGCTTTTCTGACTCGCCCAGGCTTCGATCAGCGTGCCATCGACGGTAAAGTGCTCCTCCGACAAATGCGGCTTGGCCTGCTCGAGTACGCGCGCAAAGAACGCCCGCGCCACGTCCTGGTTCAGGAGCCGTTCCCGGTTCTTGCTGAACACCGCGTGATTCCACACCGGTTCATCCAGTTCCATTCCCACAAACCAGCCGAACAGCAGATTGTAAGTCATCTGCTCCATCAGCATGCGCTCGCTGCGGACCGAGTAAAAGATCTGCAACAGCACCGCTCGTAGCAGCCGCTCGGGCGGCACCGACGGCCGGCCTGTCTTGGCGTACATGCCGTCGAACTCCCGAGCCATGCCCCGCAAAACCTCGTCCACCAGCTTGCGAATGGCTCGGAGCGGATGGTCTTGCGGAACCCGCTCCTCCAGCGATACGTAGCTGAACATTCCCGACTGCTGTTGATCGTCTCCTCGCATACGACAATCATGCCCGCAAATGTTTTAAAACGGAAGAGCCTCAGGATGAGTTTTTCAACAAGTTCCTAGCGGGCGATGTATTGGCGGCAGATAGTTCCGAGGCGGTTCTTATTAATGGGAGCGGATCGGTCATCAAGACGTACTCTCTGCCTGGAAACTCCGGATTGGATTTTGCGCTGAATCTCGACCCAAACGGAAGGGATTTCTGGACGGGTGATTCCACGTCGGGCAACATTTGGGAAGTCAATATCGCGACGGGCGCAATCGACGAGCAGTTCAACTCCGGTAACCCTGGCACGCTCTTCGGGTTGGTGGTAGCTGGCCAGCTTACTGCTGGAGGTCCCACGACGCCGGAGCCTGGAACTGTCGGCCTTCTTCTTCTCGGTTTTGGCGTGATAGGAGCGGGCGCCGTGCGCCGCCGAAAAGCTAACACCCGAAAAGACCAATGCAGCGCCGACCGCTGACGGGAAAGCATGCGATAAGAGCCTGAAAGACGCAAATCGTCGCCCAGCAGCGCGGATAGAATTAGCGGAATGCTTCCGGTTTGGAGCCTTCGTGTACTTTCCTTGGCGGTCTACCTAGGCCTGGTTGTCCTACCCGGCAGATACCTTCATCTCAGAAGCTTTCTGCTGAGGACAACAAATTCTTCACGAAGGAGTCAGCTTCACCACGTTGCAAATAGCTCGACAAAGTAGCGGACGGGAAGATTCGGGCTCAGGTAAGGCTCGACCCCTACGTATCTTGGCTGTACGCGTTTAGTTACCGCCGGCCGCAGCCTTCTCGCGTTCCTTTACCATCCCGCCCGAGTATCCACACGCCGTCCTCCCTGCCGGGCAAAAAATCAGCTCTAAGTCCTTCAATCCAGGCCGGAAAATAAATACTGCGGTGCCGCGAACGCCTCTCCTCGTCTCACGCTGGAATGAGCCGTCGAAGTTCGTTTGGCACAATGGAACTCGCGCGATTTTTCGAACGAATACGATAATCAGTGCGTACTCCCAATGGACACGATATGACGCAAAGCATCAGCGCTTCTCTCGGGCATATTCACGATCTGCTGGCCCGGAAACGATATTCCGTCACCGACGCAGGCGAAGGCGTTCTGAAGATTCAGGACTTGGAAAGCGGCGTCTCCCTGCGCGCGGTGCTCGCCGGTGAAATCCTGTTTCTTTCGCTTGTCTGCATGGTGGTGCCGGAGGCGAGCATTACTCCCCAGGTGATGCGCAAGATGCTTGCGGCAGACAACGGCATCTCCACCTCGCACTTTCAGTTCTATGACACGGGCAACGCCCAAATAGCCGTCACGCTCAACAACTTCTGCAAGCTGCAGGATTTGGGCCCCGAAGATGATGACGATATTCTTTCTTGTGTCAATTTTTTGTTGGCCGACGTCGTCCATGCCAAGGATCTGATTGGCCCGGACCTGCACTCCATCTGAAAGGGGATACCAATGGGATTCTTTTCCGATATCTTCAATCGCGCCGGACGCGTGGCGCGTGGCCAGGCCAATCAGGGCATGACCGTCGTGGAAGACGCGACGTTTGAGACCACCGTGCGCCAGACCGTGGTCGACATGAAGACCGAGCTGAATAATGTCGTCCGCTCATCGGCGATGGCGATGAGCAACTACAACCAGCTCGACGCCGAGTACCAGAAATACGTTCGGCAGTCGCAGGAGTGGAAAGAGCGTGCGGGGCTGGCGCTGGACGCCGGTAACGAAGATCTCGCGCGTAAGGCGCTGGCCAAGAAAGCGGAGTCCGACAAGCAGCTGGCTTCCTTGCAGGCTGCCGTCGATTCAGCACGGCAGGCAAGTGAAAAGCTGAAGACGCAAGTGACCGACCTGAAGCACCGGATCGACGATGGGGAGCGCACCGCCACTACCCTGGTTGCCCGCAAGAATGCCGCCTTGGCGCAGCGCAAAGTGTCAGAAGCATTGGCCGGCGTAGGAAAGGCGGACAACGCCTTCGCGGCCCTCTCCACCTTCGAACGCTCCGTCGCCAAGGAAGAGGCGACCGCGCAGGCCTTTGATCAGCTCGCGAGCGCAGGCAAGGACACCAACCTGGAGGCGGAATTTGCTCAGCTCCAAGGCCATACCGTCGATGCCGAACTGGAGGCGTTGAAGCGCGAGCGTTCGTTCAAAGTAGAGCTTCCGAAAGAGCTTCCTCCCGCTAGCGGGCGGTAACCGCAATGTTCTTTGATCGCAAACCGGCGTCCGGTCCGCAGGAAGACCTGGCTCACCTGCGGATAACGGATGCCCGGTTGGGAGACACGCTTTCCGTTGCTGGAGCCGCGGCGGATTTCGGCGATATCGATTTCACAGTAGACCGCTGCGATCAGTACGCGGGCGGAAGCCGGCGATGGAAGGAGCTGAGCGGCTCCTGGCGCGATACTCGCGTGTACCTCGAAGTGCATAGCGAGGACACGGCTGAAGTACGCGGCAACTTCGACAATCGCAAGCTGACCCTCGATGAAATCGGTTTGAGCGAAGACGATCTCGCCGACCTTGATCAGCGGCAGAATCCGGCCGACTTTTTCGATTACGACGGCAAGTTCTGGCTATACCGCTTCAGCCGTGAGGTTGCTATGTTTACCGCCGGCAATCCCTCCGGCCGCGGCTTTTATGCTTGGGAATTCCAGGAACAGGGCGGCAAGCGCTTCCTCAGTTTTCGCAAGTTTGAAGGCCAACCATTCACCGCTTCTCTCTGGATAAGAGTGGAGCTTTTCGATATCAGCGTCTTTCGAGGCGCATAAATGAAAACCTGTAAGTCCAAGTGGGCGCTTTTAGGGGTGCTGCTTCTCGCCTCACTCGTTCTCGCCTCATGCGCCGGGCATTTGCCGCGATCCGTCCGCCAGGACGTCGCCTTTGAGAACGATCGATTGCTGGAGGCCGAACACCAGGTCCAGCGCTCTCAGGAGCGTGTTCGTGCGGACCTCTCCAAGACTCCTGACCTTTTCCGGGATGCATCCGAACCCGCCCAATGGGACGCGAGCCTCAAGGATGCGCGCGCAAAGCTGGACGAAGCGCAGCGCAATTCTCAGGATCTCGCCCAGCTTGCGCGAAGCAACCGCGCGGATTCCCTGAACCAGGTAGATCGCCTGTTGACCCGGCAGCGCGACTTGCGATCGGCGGCCACCCGCGAGGCCGCGACAGCCGAGGCGGCGGCGGACAAGTGGATTGATATCCAGCAGAACACCGCCTTCTACCTCGACAAGATGAATCGCGAGCGCGCTGAGATTCGCGGTATGGATTTGGAGCCCGTATCTAAAACCGTTCATCAGGCTGAAATAGATTGGCCCGCCAAGAAAACCGCTCTCGACTCCCGCCTTGCCGCGCTGCATGAAATACCCGCGAGCGTGGAAGAACAGTGGGCTGCAACAGAGGCCGCCAGGAGCGCTGCGGCCGCCGGCAAACTGACCGGAGCCGAAGTCTCGACGTTGATTCGGGAAGAGAATGAACTGTCCGAAGAAGCCAGTGCCTTCCCGCATCAAGCCGATGACTTGCGGAGTGCCGTCGGCCAGCTCTATGTCGCCTGGGACAAGATTTTGGTTGACCTGGATGCGCCTCGCAAAGGCGGTGGCGATTCATATCGCGAAGAGATCAGAACAGTTCGCACGCGCTTCATCGACGTCTCGGAAAAAAAGACCGAAACCTCCAGCGACGAACAATGGGTAGATATCTCCGAGCCCGCTTTCCACTCGGTAGAGAACGATCTCGGCATGGCGATCGCGCACAAAGACGCCGGCCTCTTCGATTCAGAAGCGCAGACCACGCCGGAGCCGGCGGGATTCGCTTACGTCGCGTCTCCTTCGCAAGGCTCGAATCAATACGGCTACTGGACGACGAACAGGGGGGGTGAGAGCGTCTGGGCTTTCCTTCCGCAATATCTCTTGCTTCGCGAGCTGATGTGGGGCCATAACTACCAGCCCATCGTCATCGGAGAGTATAGCGGCTATCGCGCCGCGCAGAGCGCCGGACGAGTGTACTACGGTCAGGAAACGCCCACCAGCGCGCCGAAGTACGGAAGCCACGGAACATTCACTCAAACGCGTTATGCGCAGAGCCGCTACGTTCAGTCCGGCGGGTTCACAAGTTCCGCGTACGCCTCTCGCCGCGGGAGCGTGCCGTCGTCTCCGTTCGCGATGGAGCGGCCTGGCGAGCGCAGCGGCGGCTTTCAGAACAGCGGCACGGCAGGCAGGCGATTTGGCTCGCCTCCCGGTTCGCAGGGGAAAAGATTTGGCGCGTTCCATTCGCCGGGCCGCCGCTTCGGCCGCCGTTGAAATCCTTAGCCGCGCATGCACGGACGGGAATCCACCAGCCGCCTTCTCGAAGAGACGATCGCCGCCTGGAACGCAACGCCCTCGCATTTTCCTGATCTGGGCCGCCGCTACAACCTGCAGGAACAGCGCGAGCGGGAGGCAATGTTTGAGAGCGCTCTGCGAAGCGCGAAGGCACGTCTCCTGCAGACGCCTGGCACGGCCGCGGAAGGCGCGGAAGCGTTCGGCGCGATTGCGTCGGAGGTAGCGCGGCTCGCCTGCTCGGCGCTCGATCTGGAAGATCCCTGCGTCGAAACGCTGTTGCGCGAAGATTTCTCCGCCGTAGGGCGGGACCTGGCTCGCGCCGCGCGGCGCTTTGACGCTAACGTGAGCCTCGACGACATTCTGCAAGCGTGCCGCAATGCTTGGACCGCGTGCGGGCTTCAGCCGCTGGTGGACGAGCCCGTACACCTCACACCCGCCATCTTCGCCTACAGCATGCTGTACCCGTATAGCGACAATTACATGGACGATCCTGCTGTTCCGGACGAAACAAAGCTCTGTTTCAGCTCGCGTTTTCGGGATCGGCTGGCGGGAGACGGGAGCGAGCCGCGAGATACCCGCGAGACAACTATCTGGGCCCTCGTGTCGCTGATCGAATCGCAATACTCGCGTGCCGGCTACCCGCAGGTCTACGACAGCTTGCTCGCGATTCATCAGGCTCAGGAGAACAGCTTGCGGCAAATCCGGCGTCACATACCGGTCGAGTGGAGCGATCTGCAGCGGCTGACCTTCGCGAAAGGCGGCGCGTCCGTCATGGCGGATGCCTGCCTGGCAGCTGGATCTCTGACCCGCAAGGAAGCCAGGTTCGCCTTCGAATGGGGCGTGCTGCTCCAGATGGCGGACGATCTGCAAGATCTTCCTGCTGACCGCGAGGGCGGCTTCGCTACTCTCTTTGGACACGCGGCAGAGCGCGAGCCGCTCGATTTCCTGACAAATCGCACCTTGAACTTCGGGCAGGCGGCTACTCTGCGCCTCCACGCCCTCCCGCACGGCGCGCCCTTGTTGAAGGAGCTGCTGAGAAGGAATGCCAGCGCTCTTCTGATTCGCGCGGCGGCGCGGTCAAGCGCCGTCTACACCCGTTCCTACCTGGCTGAGCTTGAGGCCCATTCGCCCTTTCGCTTTTCCTTCCTGGAGGAACAACAGGAAGAATTTGCAGGTGGCACGGGCGCCCACGCGAAACTCTTCGAAGCATTGCTCTTCAGCGATGGCCAGGAACATGAGCAACTCTGCCCTCCTTTAATTGAAGCTGATCTGCCATGCTGGTCTTTCAAGTCTTGATGAGTGCCGACGAAGAACTGAATCGCCAACTTGCCGAGCAGAAACGCGCCTCGGCAGTTCTTGAGCGCTTCTTCGATCTGTCTCTGGACATGCTGTGTATCGCGAATTTCGAAGGTTACTTCAAGCGGCTTAACCCGGCTTGGGAACAAACGCTCGGCTTCACAGTCGAGGAGCTACAAGCGCACCCATTTCTGTATTTCGTTCATCCGGACGACGTCGCCAAGACTATCGAGGAAATGCAGAAGCTTTCCGGCGGCATGGACACTATTTCCTTTGAGAACCGTTACCGCTGCAAGGACGGAACTTACAAATGGTTACTGTGGAATGCCACGCCGCTGCTGGCCCAACAGGTGATTTATGCCGATGCGCGGGACATCACCGAGCGCAAGACGTCCGAGGAAAGAGTACGCGAGCTGAAAGAAGTGGCGGAAAACGCAAATCGCAGTAAGAGCGATTTTCTGGCCCAAATGAGCCACGAGATCCGCACGCCCATGAACGCGATTATCGGCATGGCGGATCTTCTGTGGGAGACGCCTTTGAGCGCCGATCAGCGGCAGTATGTCCGCATCTTTCGCCGCGCGGGAAGCAATCTGCTCAACCTGTTGAATGACATTTTGGATCTTTCAAAGATCGAAGCCGGTCATATCGAAATGGAAGAAATTGATTTCGATCTCCGCGACATCATCGATAAGGTCTGCGAGCTGCTGGCCGTGCGGGCCCACGAAAAGGGACTCGAGCTAGCCTGCCGCATCACGCCCGATGTCCCGTCGACACTCCGCGGCGATCCAACCCGTTTGCGGCAGATCTTGACGAACCTGCTCGGTAACGCCATCAAGTTCACCTCGCGGGGTGAAGTCGTTTTACAAGTCGAACACGATCCCGCAAGCCTCCAGCCGGAGCATCTGCGGTTTCGGGTGGCGGATACGGGAATCGGCATTCCGGAAGAAAAGCTCGCGTCGGTCTTTGGCATCTTCACGCAGGTGGATTCGTCCACCACTCGGCAATATGGAGGGTCGGGGCTGGGTCTCGCCATCGCGAAGTACTTCGTGCAGAGGATGAACGGGCGCATTTGGGCGGAAAGCAAACTCGGCGTTGGAAGCGCTTTTTACTTCACGGCTCAGTTCAGTGCCGCGCGCGACGCTGCCCCGCGCGCAATGCCGCGGCCGCTGGATCTTCACGGACTGCGGACCCTGATCGTGGACGACAACGCGACTAACCGCCTGATTCTGGCGGAGACACTCGGCGCTTGGCATGCACTGCTCACGACCGCTGAAAGTGGCGATGAAGCATTGACCGAACTGGTGCGCGCCAGCCAGGCGGGAGAGCCCTACGCCTTGGTGCTGCTCGACTGCCGGATGCCCGGCATGGATGGATTTCAGCTTGCTGAGCATATTCACATTCATCCGAGCCTCGCAGCGATGACCGTCCTGATGCTGACCTCGGACAATCGGGCTGGTGATATGGCGCGGTGCAGTACTCTGGGCATAAACGCGTGCCTGGTGAAGCCCATCCAGCGGCCTGAGTTGCTGGAGGCGATCCAGTCCGCCATAGCCCAATCGCAAGGCTCATTCGAAATCGAGCCGGCGGCGGAATACTCACGCCCATCTGTCCTATTGCCTTCGCTGCGAGTGCTGCTGGCCGAAGATTCAGAAGACAACGTGTTCCTCACGCAATCCTATCTGCGGGATTCGGGGTGCTCCATCGATGTTGCGGAGAATGGCGAGATTGCCGTGCAAAAATTCGAGGCTGGCAGCTATGACCTGGTGATTATGGATGTGCAGATGCCGGTAATGGACGGCTACGCAGCAACCCGGCAGATCCGGAATTGGGAACGCAAGCATAACCTCAAGCCGGTTCCCGTGATTGCCCTTACGGCCTACGCATCGCAACAGCAGGTTCAAAAAAGCCGCGCGGCCGGATGCACTACCCATCTCACCAAGCCGGTTCGCAAGAAAACTCTTCTAGATCTATTACAGCAATACAGCCATCCGTTGCGCACCCCTACGGAAACGCGGGACGTTGATCCCAGGCTGCGGGCGAAGCTTCCCGGCTATCTGGATGCAAGACGCGGGGATACGCAAAGGCTCGAGGAGGCGCTCGCCGATGCCGATTATGAAAAGATCGGCGCTTTAGGGCACAAAATGCATGGCTCAGGCGCCAGCTACGGTCTGCCTGAAATCACGTCAATCGGCGCGCGTCTGGAGATCGCAGCAGAGCAGCGCAACAGCGAAGACATTCGCCAGCAGATCGCTGCGCTCAACCAGTTTCTGCTTGGTACCACCGGCGACATTATTCCGGAGTCCGCACCGTCCTTCGATCCCCCGAACCCACCGGAGTCGTAACGCATGAGACCGCGCCTCCTTCCGGCCGGTAACAATTGCGCCCACGACCGAATAAGAGACCTCCGGATTCACGCCGGTTCTTGCCCTCTCACGTCAGATCCAGTATCTGGTCAAATGCAGCGTCTGATTTTCCGTAGCGGTATAGAACCTCAGGTAGATGCGACTGCTCTTCGACATTGAAGGACGGTGTCTCGCGCAGCGCGCGCATTATTCCATTAAGGACATCGAGCGACTTTGACCCGTAGTTCGCGAGCCGTAACGTGAGTGAACCGATTTTGGCCCCAAGTCGGCTTCGGGCTCAAAGTCTCGCTCTGAAGACGCTTGGGAGTACGGCCTGCGGCTTCTAGATCGGAATTCCAGAAATGAGCCGGCGATTGATCCTTTCTGTCGCCGAGAGCTAAAGAACCTGAAATTGCTTCAATCGCTTTACCTTCTTGTCAAAGGTGAGCGCAACCTTGCATCCTGCCCACGCGCCGAGCGCCCCAATGAGTGCGTCCGAGAACGACCCGGCTCCTAGTTTGAGAGCCATCATTGCGGTGAAGGTTTCCTGCTCATTCTGAACAAGAAGAGTATCCGCTTGTAGGATGCGTTCGACAGCCTCAGCGACTTCATTGTTCGACAGCCCGTAAACACGATGGAGCACCCAGACAGTTTCGACCATAGTGACAAGGCTGATGAAACCGGGCCACTCTTCTGTCAGCTGATGCTCGATAATCTGCGTCGCCCGCGGCGACTGAATGGCGTCGTCCTGTGCGAGGTAGCGCACGAGGACGTTCGTATCCAGACCGATCATCGACGCTTGGTGCGCTGCCTGCCGCTGATGGCGCCCTCAGCAATTGCCCTCTCCATATCATTGAGAGACGCTCGTCGGCGAGCGTTCACGATACCCTTTAGCTTCGAGGTAGGAATCTTGGGGAGGATCACGACACTGCCGTCCGGATGCACGAAGAACTTAATTCGGTCGCCCGGTTCGAGATGAAGATGATCCCGAATGGCCTTGGGGATCGTCGCCTGTCCTTTTATACTGAGTGCGGATTCCATTGCGGTCTCTTTACATTTTACAGAATGTAATGCCTCATTGAAGCGAAGGTTTGGCCCTCGATGGCGAAGGACAGCAGAGGAGGCCTCGAGAATAAGATAGCGAGCGCAGGACTGACGTTTACTCGCCGAAACGACTCGCTGCACCTTTTAAAACAGCGCTAACCTTGCGTCCAGCATCTCTAGTTCGGTCATCAACACCTACACAGATCACCTGCTGTCGAGAGCTCCTGCACGCCGAAGATAGGCTCAGAATAGGTGAACAGAGCCCTGCTGAACCGGCTGTCCGGCAAGTCTCCAGGCCCACATCAAGAACGAAGTCGAAGTCAAATCGATGGCTGGCTCGGTGGTGCTGTAAGACTGCACATTGTCCTTGTAGATAGCAGGAGGGGATGCGCCAAAATTGCCATCCGCTCCGTTGTAGATCCGGAACGAGTTTGTTCCATCGGCCGGGCACAGAATCATGCCTGGGACAACGCCTGAGGTGGCAGCGGTTGCCGGTCCTTCCGAAGCTGCGCCCCACAATACGGGAGTTCCACCGGCGGTCCCATTCAGCGCTCCGGCCAGATTGGCAACCTGATGCTGAATGCAGTTCGGAAAAGTGGATCCATTGCCCACGATGAAGGACGATCCCCAGGCGTTCGCGCCCAGGATGTTGGCAAGCCATCTCCGCGAGTACAGATCATACTTCCGTTCGCCGGTCAGATAATAGGCTTCGCTTGCCATGACGGAAAGACCTGCTCCATGCGACGTGGTGTCGCTATTCCAGGCTGCGCCGAATCCCCAAGCATCCAAATTGCTGACGGCAATCGCATCCTCAACCTGTTTGAGGAATTGGCTGCGAACTCCGGATTCCGTAAGCGCAAGTCCACTTCGATTGCCGGCCATGTCTAGCGCTCGATAGAGTTCGAAGTGAGCGAGTCCGCTGACATCGTACAGATTGAGCGTGTCGGTGTTGCCCGTATCGTAAATATTCGTGATGTAATTCTTTGCGAACTGCGCTGCTTGAGCGAGGTAATATTTGGGGTCGGTTTGTGGCAAACCTGCCTGGGACAACGCTTGCGGGTCGGCAGATTGGAGCGCGAGGTATAGCTCGGTGGCGCCCAGCTCCATGTCATCTTCCCAGACAGTTTCCGGATAACCGTCAAACGGGATGATGGTCAGCAGGCAACCTGAGGAACAGGTTCCGGAGCCGACCGATGCCGCGGGGTCCGCGTAAGAGGTGTCTGCCAGTGCGAAGATATGCTCCGCACTTTGGAGGCAATGATTGGCGAGTGGAAGATTCGTCGTTCGATTCAGCTGGTAACCAACGGAAAATGCGGCAGTCAGACGGCCGGCCAAATTCGGGCTGATGGGCGAGTTTGCCGGCCCTGCGACAAATGCCGGACGGTGGCAGATGAAGAGCGCAGCGGCGTCGCAGCCATCCCAGTTGTCGTCGTCTTGAGGCAAACGCCAGATATCATAGTCGCTCAAGAGATCAAAGTTGTCCCAATCCTGACTGTTTCCCACCTGATAGTAGAGGGTCTTCGTATTGTCGTCCCACATCCTTAACAGGAAATGAATTCCGAAGCGTGCCTCGGCTGTGAAATCGGATGAGGAGGGAGCCCCGAAGGCGTTCCCAGAATAAGAGATGGCATTCGGGGGCGCCGGCGGATGGATTGGCGCGTTGGAACCCATTTGATTTGGAAAATCGCGGATGCCGATCTCCTGCAGGGCGACCGTATAGCTGATGGTTTCAACGTACTTCATGTAGTCGCCCGCGTCCCACCAACCTCCTGAACCATCGATAACTGCTCCGGTTGGCGTGAGGGGCGTGCCGGTTGTCGCGATCATATCGTTGCTATCGAGTGGGGGCGTTTGATAAACAGCGGCGCTGGCGTCATTGAGGTGTCCGGGCGCGGTGCGTAGCGCATTGGGGATATATTTTGGCCCATCCCGCTCGGATTCATAGAAGAATTTAGTGTTTAAGAGGAGACCGGAGTAGAGGACAGCCGGACAATCTATCGCGAACACAGGCGAGCTCGCGTTGGCCGGGCCGGAAACAGTAATGGTGTAGCTAAGCTATCCTGCGCCGGAACCGTGAAATCAAGGGCGTAGATATAGTAGGTCAAGCTGGCGCTATGGCTCCAAGTGCCTAGCTGCGCGCCGATACCCGACGAGTAAGCGGTGGCACCCTTTGAGTTCACCACCAGAAATGTGGCTCCGCTTTCCGGAATCGTGGACATGAGATACGCCCGGTAGGGCGCGTTGCCAGCTTCGTATCCGACTTGATTTACTCGCACGTACGCGGATTTTCCCTGCGCTGGGGATGAACTGGCAAAGAACGCCGAAGCGCTGGCGACCAGCGCGCATATGTGCAGACAAGGCACCTTGAACATGATTCTGCTCCTCTGTTGTTTCGGCCCAGTTCCGGCGCCAGGAGACACTATATAACAGCTCTTGCTCAATTCCTTTCACCGCACGAACTGATCAAGATAATCCGCGCCGAGACCGACCTCAGCATAGTGCTTCCGGCACATGTCGATCTTGGTGAATACATCTTCAAACCCGGTGTTCTTCCCCTGTTCATCGACGTAATACATGCACCCGGAGATATTGAAGAACGTAATCATCTCATCCACTTCTTCGTCCACCAGAAGTGTATGCGTTTCGCCGGGAGGCTCAAAAACGTAATCGCCGGCGTGTGCGATCCAGTTGTGCTCAAGATACCGCCAGGACCCCTTGACTACGTAACCGTGAACGGGAGCTGGATGGCGATGACGGCTGAGAATTCCGGCACGACGCACGCGCAGCAGATTGCACCACTGACCGTTCAACGTATTTAGCATCAGCGGACGAAACCATACGCTTGGGGCTTGTGGCACCCACACGCGCTCATCCTCCGGAACCGCTCGCGTGACGATCTGGCGGGGCGACAGAGGATGCGTAGTCTGCATGGAACTTTGATACCAAACTCTAGAAAACCGAGTAACCACCGTCTACCGCAACAACCGCTCCCGTCATGAAAGATGCCAGTTCGGAAGCAAGAAACAACACCGGGCCGGCGACTTCTTCGGGGCGTCCCCACCGGCCAAGCGGGGTACGGGAGACCAGCTCTGCGGATCGTCCAGCATCGTTCTGGAGTGCTTCTGTCAGTGGGGTTGAGATCCAGCCCGGGGCAACGGCATTCACGCGAATGTGATCGCACGCCCAGGCGATAGCAAGAGAGCGAGTGAGCTGAACGATCCCGCCTTTACTGGCGCTGTAGGCGGGGACACGACCCCCACCGAAGCAGCTGAGCATCGATGCGATGTTGACAATAGAACCGCCGGAAACCATCAATTTCGGATGCGCTGACATGCAGACGCGCATGGCGCCTACCAGATTTACGTCGAGGACTTTGGTGAAAATATCCAAATCGAATTCTGAATCGCGCCGGATAATGCCGGCCGCGTTCACGACCACGTGCAGCACGGAGAGGCTACGGACAAGCTTGTCCACCGCCTCAGTATCAGTCACATCGAGAATCTCTACTTCGATCGGAGCCGGCAAGCTTTTCTCGGAAGCTAAACCGACAGCAAGCACGTCTGCGCCCGCGAGCGAAAACGCTTGGGAGATGGCGCGACCGATGCCGCTGGTACCACCGGTAACAAGCACGCGCTTCCCTGTGAAATCGATCATGAGCTACATTATCCAAGAAGCCGGGTTCTTCTACCCATTTGCGGCAACCGTTCTTGACGATCCACGTCCGGCCGGTCTTGTTACCCGTGGGCTCGACCGCTCGTACGATAATTGAACCAGTTGCGGTTGGAGGCGCGATGGGTTCCCGGGCTTTATTGTGCGCCGTAATAACGCTGACGCCGGCGATCGCGGTTCGCGCTCAGACGGTGGGGCCTCCCGAGATCACCGGGAGTAATCAACGAGTGGTCTTCTTTTCGGGTGACGTGATGCTGGAAGACGGATCGGCTCCGCGCGCCTCGGTCCTGATCCAGCAGGTCTGCAACGGCCGCACTCGCGATGACGCCTGGACCGACCCAAAGGGGCGTTTCGGCTTTAAGGTGGACACCGGCACCGACGATACAAGCACCGCAGACGCTTCTCAGGCCCCTGCCCAGGCCGCCGATCTCGACAGACCTATTGGCAATTCCACGCGCTATTCGATGCCGCTCATCAGCGCGTTGAGAAATTGCGAGCTGCAGGCTGTGCTCGCCGGATATCGTTCTGAGCGTGTTGCGATGGCGCTCAAGAGCACACTCGACAATACCCGGGTCGGCACCATCATTTTGCATCCACTCTCGAAAGGCAGCGCGCTGACGGTGAGCGCGACCAGCCTGGATGCTCCTTCCAATGCCAAGAAAGCATACGACAAGGGCGTGGCGGCCGTGCGAGAGCAGAAATGGGATACGGCCTCAAGCGAATTTACGAAGGCCGTGACGGCTTATCCGAAGTTTGCGGCGGCATGGTACGAAATCGGAATCGTGCGCCAAAACCAGAATGATTCCGCGGGAGCTGTGGATGCCTGGAAGGAAGCTCTGAAGAGGGATGCGAAATACGTGCCGCCTTACGAAAGCCTTACGGCACTTGCATACCGGCAGGAGAATTGGACAGAGTTGGAACAATACTCGCGCGACTGGATCCAACTCGACCCGGAAGATTTCGCGGCCGCGTATCTCTACAGCGCGTTTGCGAACGCGAAGCTAAACAAGAGGGATGAGGCCGAGCGCGCCGCGAGGGAAGGCTTGCGCGTGGACAAGGAGCGCAAGTTTCCGAGGCTTGATTATCTACTGGGCGTGATGCTGATGCAGAAGGGCGAATACGGCGAATCGGCGAAGTACTTTCGTACCTATCTCGAACTAGCGCCGAACGCGGCGGATGCAGCGCTGGTACGCGAGCAGCTACCTAAAATCGAAGCGGCAGCGACCGCTCCGTTGCCGCACTAACGATTGCCCCAGGGCAGCTTTGCCGCCTGTGATATCGTGCGGTTGCTATGCCAGTAAGTGAACATCTCTCCCGAAGGGCTTTCCTGGGTGCTCTCGCTGCGGCGCCCCTGGTTTCCCCGGCGTTGGCTCGCGGCAAGAAGGTGCCGGTCGGTCTGGAGCTTTATTCTGTCCGAGAGGAGCTCGCCAAAGACCCGGCCGCCACTCTCCAGGCAGTTGCGAAGATGGGCTATGCCTGCGTGGAGTTTTTTGCGCCTTATTACGACTGGACTACCGATCAGGCGAAGGATACCCGCAAGCAGCTCGACGATCTCAAGCTGAAGTGCTACTCCACGCATAACGGCCAGCAAACGTTTACGCCGGAAGGCCTGCCGAAAGCGATCGAACTAAACAAAATCCTCGGGACACGCTTCATTGTTCTGGCGAGCCCTGCCCATAAGCTCACCACTTTGGACGAGTACAAACAGATTGCCGCGATGCTCAACGAGGCTAACAAGACAATGTCGTCGGAAGGCCTGCACGCCGGTTATCACAACCACGACGCGGAGTGGAAAGCCATCGACGGAACGAAGCCGATGGTGGTTCTCGCAGACAATACCGACAAAAGCATCATGCTGCAACTGGATGTCGGAACGTGCGTGGCCGCGGGCGCGGACCCCGTCGCGTGGATCGATTCGCATCCCGGCCGCATCAAGTCTTTACATTGCAAAGATTGGTCGCCCGAACAAGGCTATAAGGTCTTGTTCGGGGAAGGCGTTGTGCCCTGGAAAGAGGTGCTGGCAGCGGCCGAGAAGAAAGGCGGCGCCGAGTATTTTCTGATTGAGCAGGAAGGCAGCCGGTTTCCGGAACTGGAGACGGCGGACCGCTGTCTCGTCGCTTATAACAACCTCGCCGCCAAGAAGGGCGCGTAGGCTTTCAACCGCCTTGAGCCTTGCTGCCAACGAACGCATTCGCGTGCTGATCACGGGCGGAACCTTCGATAAGGAATACGATGAAATCAACGGGCGCCTGTTCTTTAAGGATTCGCACCTGGCGGAGATGTTGTCGCTTGGCCGCTGCGAGCTTCCTGTGGAGATCCGCACGCTCATGATGGTGGACAGCCTTGACATGACCGATACGGATCGGAAGCTTATTGTCGAGCAGTGCCGCGCGATTCCGGAAGCGCGCATCGTCATCACGCACGGCACCGATACTATGAGCGAAACCGCGCGCGTTCTGAGCGAACAAGTCGCGGGCAAAACCATTGTTTTGACAGGGGCGATGATTCCCTATAAATTCGGCAGTTCCGATGGCCTATTCAATCTCGGTAGCGCGCTTGCCTTTGTGCAGACACTTCCAGCCGGCGTCTACGTCGCGATGAACGGCCGCTGTTTTGAGGCAAGCCGGGTTCGCAAGAATCGCGACACGGGCATGTTCGAAGAAACATAAGTGCTTGCAGTAGAGATCTCTTCGTTCGGGGCGCCCGAGGTTTTGAAGCCAGTAGAGCGTCCCAAGCCGGAGCCAAGGGCGGGAGAGATCGTAATCCGCGTGGAAGCAGCCGGCGTGGCGCGCGCCGATATAATGCAGCGCCAGGGCAAATACCCGCCACCGCCGGGCGCGTCCGACATACCCGGGCTAGATGTTGCAGGAAGAGTAGAATGCACCGGCCCGGGCGTTCGTGAATATCAGCCGGGTGATGCGGTCTGCGCAATCCTGACGGGCGGCGGTTATGCCGAGTTCTGCGCGGCGGCCGTTCAGCAGGTGCTGCCCGCTCCGCAAGGCTGGAGCGCCGTGGAAACCGCCACTCTGCCTGAAAATCTTTTTACGGCCTTCGACAATATGATCACGCGAGCCGGTTTGAAGCATGGCGAAACGGTGCTGATTCACGGCGGCTCAAGCGGAGTGGGCAGTACGGCGATCATGCTGAGCCGTGCCTGGGGCGCCCGCGCGATTGCGACGGCGGGGAGCCGCGGGAAGTGCGAAGCGTGCCTCGGATTGGGCGCCGAGTTCGCTATTAATTACCGGGACACCGATTTCGTACAAGAAGTTGAACGCTTAACCGCGCGCCGCGGAGTGGACGTCGTAGTGGACCTTGTGGGAGGGACGTACCTGGAACGCAATTTGCAAGTGATGGCTCTTGAAGGCCGAATCGCCGTGGTCGCGATACAGGGCGGCAGAACCGGCTCGCTCGACCTGGGAACATTAATGCACAAAAGAGGGCGGATTATGGGGTCCACAATGCGTGTGCGAACGCCCGAGCAGAAGGGTGAGGTTGCACAGCAGCTACGCGAACAGGTCTGGCCACTGCTGCCGGCCAAAAATCCGATTCGGCCGGTGATAGATTGTGTTTTCCCGCTGGCCGAAGCCTCGAAGGCGCATGAGCGCATGGAGAGCGGGCAGCATATCGGCAAAATCGTGCTGGTTGTTTGAGAAACAAGCCCTCGCTGGTATCCTGTAAAGGTGCGGGAATCGCCCGCGCAACTCTCACCACGGAATCAATACCCCTTTTGAAGATTGGATTTGTAAGTCTGGGCTGTCCCAAAAACCTCGTAGACACCGAGGTCATGATGGGCCAATTGGCGGCCGATGGGCATGAGCTGACGCCGCAACCGGCGGAGGCGGACGTCATTGTCGTAAACACCTGCTCGTTTATCGATCCCGCCAAGCAGGAATCCGTCGAGACCATTCTGGAGATGGCGGAGTACAAAAAGACCGGCAAAGCGCAGCGGCTGGTGGTGGCGGGCTGTTTGGTGGAACGCTATCGTGGCGATATCCGCCAACAAATTCCCGAAGTGGACGCGGTGCTGGGGACAAATGAGCTCGGACAGATCACTGCATTGTGCGAAGGCTTGGAGGCGAAGCGGCTTGCGCCAGAGCCCTATCTGTATCACGACTTGACGGCGCGGGTATTCACCACGCCCCGCCATTCCGCGTATATCAAGATCGCCGAAGGATGCGATCATCCCTGCTCGTTTTGCATCATTCCGCAGTTCAGGGGAAACTTCCGCAGCCGTCGTTTCGAAAGCGTTATCAGCGAAGCGAAACGCATGTTTGCGATGGGTGTTCGCGAGATCAATCTGATAGGGCAAGACACGACCTGCTACGGCGAGGACCTGGGGCTGAAAAACGGCTTGGCCGAGCTGCTAGCCCGGCTGGCGCAGATCCCGACCGAGATGCCGAAGTGGGTGCGGTTTCTTTACGCCTACCCAAACAAGGTTACGCAAAAGCTGCTGGATACGATTGCGGAGCATGAAGCGCTGGTCAAGTACATCGACATGCCCCTGCAGCATGCCAGCGCACCGGTATTGAAACGAATGAAGCGCGGAGCAAGCGGCGAGATCTTCCTCAAGCTGTTGGAGCGTGTTCGCGCCACGATTCCGGGCGTTGCGATTCGGACCAGCATGATTGTGGGATTTCCCGGCGAGACCGATGCCGAATTCGAGGAGCTGTGCCAGTTTGTACTGGCAGCTCAATTCGACCGGCTCGGTGTTTTCTCTTACAGCGATGAAGATACCAGCGGCAGTTTTCATCTGGACGGCAAGATAGAGAAACGGACCATTCACAATCGCAAGCGGCGGCTAATGGCTCTGCAGCGGCGCATTTCGCTGAAGCGAAACCGGCAACTGATCGGCCGTGAGCTGCCGGTTCTGGTAGAGGGACCGTCGAAGGAAACGGAACTGCTCTGGGAAGCGCGCCTGGCGACGCAAGCGCCGGAAATAGATGGCGTCTGCTACATCAATGACATGGGCGCAGGCGCGGCGCGCCCTGGCGAGATGCGGATGCTGCGAGTGAGCGAAGCGCACGATTACGATCTGGTTGGCGAGCTTATTGACGACCCCGAGGTCGGCTCCTTCGCACTTCGGCAGCCAGCAAACCCCTTTCCCATATTGCAGCCGTTTTCCATGAGGCCGTCCGCCATTCCGCCGAGATAAAACGGATTCCCGGCGAAAAATTTATACTGAAATCGTCATGCCGACGACTCTGCCATGCCCGATCTGCAGGAGGCCCGTGGCATTTGATGATCCGAACATGCCCTTCTGCAGCGAACGCTGCCGCGTGATTGACCTTGGCAACTGGGCCTCAGACAAGTACGTGATTTCTACGCCGTCATCCGAAAGCGAAGCGTCGGAAGAGAGCGAACCGGACAGCGAAGGCCGCCAGCAGTGACGCGGGCGGCGCTCGCGCTGGCCACCTGGTTTGGCTGCGGATATTTTCCCTGGGGACCCGGGACGGCTGGTTCGCTTGCGGCGATTGCGATAGCTGCCGTCCTCCATTTCTGGCTAGGGGCCGGGCGTTGGACGATACTGGCGCTGATACTCGTACTGCTTCTACCTGCGATCCGGGCGTCCACGCGCACGGCAGAATACCTGCAAAGGGACGATCCGGCCGTTGTGGTGGTGGATGAGGTGCTGGGGCAGTGGGTGACACTGCTGGGGGCGGTAGTCCTGAACTGGAAGGTGTTTGTAGGCGGCTTTTTGTTCTTTCGTATCTTTGACATCTGGAAGCCCTGGCCGGTGCGTAGCTTGGAGCGGTTACCGGCCGGAACAGGGATTGTGGCCGACGACCTTGCGGCCGGTCTGTATGGGGCGCTTATCTTGTATATAGGCGGGAGATTGAGACTCTACTAGTTATGCCGAGCAAACAACAGGCCGTTGAACAGCCGAAGATGCGCCCAAAAATCTTTACAGTGGAGCCTGCCGCGGTCATCACGGGAGGGGAGCTGCATATCAGGGGGCAGCATCTGGCGACGAACGGACGGCCGATGGTCCGCCTGGGGAGCGAGCAGTCGCACCTGATTGTGGCGGGCGAATCCTACATAGTGGCGCGTGTTCCGGAATCCGCGGTGGTGGGGGAACTGGTGGTCGCAAACGGAGAGCAGGAAAGCGAGCTCTACGAAACGCACCTGGGAATACAGATCGCCGATAGCCTGCATCCGGTCGCCAATCCAGCGGCGGATGCCGAAGGAAATATCTACAGCACGTTCAGCGGACCACGCGGGCAAAAATCACCCGTATCGATTTACAAGATCGACACAAATTATAATTCGAAGCCCTTTGTGACGGATCTCATGAATCCGACCGGGCTGGCGTTCGATCGGGACGGCTTGCTTTACGTCTCCAGCCGGTACGACGGAATCGTCTATCAGATCACGCCGGCCGGGCACATGACCGTTTACGTGGAAGGTATGGGAGTCGCCACCGGCATCGCTTTCGACCACGATGAAAACCTGTATGTGGGAGACCGCAGCGGAACGATCTTCAAGATAAGCCGATCGAGGCAGATTTATGTGTTCGCAACGCTGGAACCATCCATCGCTGCCTACCACCTCGCATTTGGACCGGACGGTTATCTGTATGTGAGCGGGCCAACCACTTCCAGTTTCGACGCGGTTCACCGGATATCGAGCGCTGGAGAAGTGGATACGTTCTATCGCGGGCTTGGCAGGCCACAGGGGCTGGCTGTCGATGCGCAGGGCAGGTTGTATGTTGCGGCTTCCATGCGTGGGCGGCGCGGTATTGTCCGGATCGATCAGAAGGGCAACGCCGAACAGTATCTTTCCGGACCGGGCATCGTCGGGCTGGCGTTCACGCCTTCCCGAGCGGTCGTCGTGGCGACGCACAACGCGCTTTTCCGGGTGGACGCCGACATTGCCGGACGGCCGCTGCCCTAGACTGACACGATGCCTAAGGACGCCGAGATCATTGCAATCGGCAGTGAGTTGCTGACGCCACAGCGCGTAGACACAAACTCCCTGATCATCACCGAACAGCTGAACCTGCTGGGGGTGGAGGTAGTGACGAAGCAGGTAATCGGGGACGATCGCGAGCGCCTTACAAAGGCCATCAAGCAAGTGGTTGAACGCACAGATATCGTCATCCTCATCGGCGGCCTCGGCCCTACGGAGGACGATGTTACGCGCGATGCCACCGCCGCGGCGCTAGGGCGCAAACTCGTTCTTTCGCTGGAACAGGAATCCGTTTTGATCAGCCGGTTCCGGCAGATTAACCGCCCCATGGCGAAGAACAACATTCGCCAGGCGTACCTGATAGAAGAGGCGGAAGCGATGCCGAACCCGTACGGTACTGCACCGGGACAATTTCTCTCCACGGATCGAGGGGCGCTTGTGTTGCTGCCGGGGCCTCCGCGGGAACTCAAGCCGATGGTAGAGAACGAACTCCTGCGGAGGCTTCGGCCGGTTCTTCCTCCGCAAGTAATCCGCGTACGCACCTTCCGGATCACCGGTATAGGCGAGTCCGATCTCGATGCGCTCATTTCGCCGTTGTACACCAAGTACACGAATCCGGTGACTACTGTGCTCTCGACCCCCGGTGATCTTCAAGTGTCTTTACGAGCCAGGGCGGCCACCGTGCAACAGGCTGATGCGCTTTTGCGCGAGGTGGGGAATCCTATCGCTGAGTTGCTGGGTGATCGGGTATACAGCGAAGACGCGGACGAATCGCTAGAGATGGTTGTGGGACGACTGTTGCGGAAACAGCGGGCCAAGGTTGCAACGGCGGAGAGTTGCACGGGAGGCTTGCTGGCCGGGCGGTTGACAGAGCGTGGCGGCAGTTCTGATTTCTTCGCTGCCGGCTATGTGACCTACAGCAATGAGCAGAAAACCGAGATCCTGGGCGTGTCGCAGGAGATGCTCGCAAAATGTTCGGCGGTGAGTGAGCGGGTGGCCGCGGCCATGGCGGAGGGGGCGCGGCGACGCGCCAAAACCAGCTACGCGCTCTCCACCACGGGTTACGCGGGGCCGGAAGGGGGAACCGATTTCGATCCGGTCGGCACGGTTTACCTGGGCATTGCGGGACCGGAGGGCACACGCGTGGTGAAAGTACGTTTCGGCGCGGACAGGCACCGGGTACGAACGCTGGCAACGCAGGCGGCTTTAGACCTGCTGCGGAAAACGCTACTCAAGTAAGCAGACTACTTACCGGATTGGATGGCCGGGAATTCGGCGCCGCTGTCAATGGTGGCTTTCGTCGAAGCCGCGACGTCAATGTTAGAGAGCGGTATCTTCCGAACTGGTTGTTTGGAGAAATCCCAAAAAGTCTGGCCCATGATGGCGTAGCTCTGTACCTGAAATTTCTGGCCGTCATGCAGGACGATCGTTACCGGCGGAGCGGGCGGCAATTCCGCGGGTTGAGCAGCAGGCGCCTGATAGGCGTAAGGCACCGGGGGCGGGTAGGGTGCCGGGTAATTCGGTCCAGCGTATGGCTGATACGGAGGCGGCTGGTTTTGCATCAGGTCCTCCTGCGGCTCCATAGGCGGATACTGCCCGTTATCACCTGAATCATATGGGTACGAGCTCGGATACGAGCTGTCGTCGTAAAACCCATTGTCATACGAAAGAAAGGGATAGTAGTACGGAGTAAAGAAATACGGGAAGGGATATCGGCTGTAACGATAGGCATAGCCGGGGCGATATCCGCGGCGATATGCGTTGCCTGAGCCGAAGTGAGACCAAGAGCTCGAGTAATAGGAGCCGGGCGCGCGGGCCGCGAATGAATTGCCGCGCGCGGCACCCGCCGGAGCTCCGAAATGAGCTGCCCCCATGTGGCCGCCGCCTGCATAACCGCCGCCGGCCGAGGCGTGACCACCGCCATGCTGGGCCAGCATTAGATGACCGGACGCAAGCGCTACCGCTCCGGAAAGAAGGATGCGAGCCAGGAGGCGCATAAGCAACTCTACCTACCCCCATCGTAACGCGTTTGCAGCAAAACAAGGAGTCTGAAGATCGAGTTCGAAGATCAGCGCCTGCCCCGCCACGCGCCGCTACAATGAAGGTTCTCCTCACATGCGGATCGCGTTGGCGCAGATCAATAACACGGTGGGAGATCTTGACGCCAATGCGGCAAAGATCCTCGGCTTCGCAAGACGCGCCGAAAAGGCTGGCGCTGAAGTGGTGGTGTTTCCAGAGCTTGCGCTCACGGGCTATCCGCCGCGGGACCTGGTAGAAAAGCAATCGTTTCTGGATCGCACCGCGTGCGCACTTGAAAGTTTGGCGCGAGATTCGGCCGGCCTCGATACCGCATTGATTGTTGGCTATGTAGCGCGATCACCAGAAACCGCAGCCATCCATGCCCAAAACGCCGCGGCGGTGATTGACGGAGGACGGGTCGTCTTTAAGCAGTGCAAGATGCTGCTGCCCACCTACGACGTTTTCGACGAAGCGCGCTATTTCCAGCCCGCCGCCGCGCAGGATCTTTGCACGGTTCGCGGCACGAAGCTGGCGATTGCAATCTGCGAAGACGCCTGGAACGACAAGCAGTTCTGGGAGCGAAGGCGCTACTCGCGAGACCCCATCGAAGAGCTGGTGCAGAAGGGCGCAGAGCTGATTGTGTCCATCAATGCCTCTCCGTGGAACATCGGCAAGCGGAGGCAGCGCAGGGAGATCTTCCATGCCACGGCAAGACGCTTTGAGCTACCGCTGGTGTATGTCCATATGGTGGGCGGCAACGACCAACTGGTTTTCGACGGAACAAGCTTTGCGATGAACGCCGACGGCCAACTGGCGGCGGAAGCGGCGTCATTCGTTGAGGACCTGGTTCTCTTTGACAGCTTGAAGGGTTTGGGCGATCAGCGTCCAAGCGATTTATCGCCGGACGACGCGGTTTTCGATGCGCTGGTCCTGGGGACCCGGGACTACATCCGAAAATGCGGTTTTCAGCGCGTGCTGGTGGGCCTTAGCGGTGGCATAGATTCGGCGTTGGTGGCGGCCGTTGCCGTGCGGGCGGTGGGTGCGGAGAACGTAATAGGCGTGGGCATGCCAGGTCCGTACTCGTCAGATCATAGCTTGACTGACGCGCATGAACTGGCGAGGAACCTGGGCATCCGCTTCGAGGTAGTTCCGATAGAGGGCGGTTACAAGACGATGATGGGAACGCTGGAGCCTTTATTGGCAGGCTGCCGGCCGGATACGACAGAAGAGAATCTGCAATCGCGTCTCCGCGGGATGGTGCTGATGGCGCTCTCGAACAAATTCGGTTCGCTGGTGCTGACGACGGGAAACAAGAGCGAGATTGCGGTGGGTTATTGCACGCTCTACGGCGATATGTGCGGTGGATTGGCGGTGATCAGCGATGTGCCTAAAACGATGGTTTACCGGCTGGCGCGCATCGCCAACGGGCGCTGGCAACAGCGCGGAGGCACGGGCCCGATTCCCGAGAATACCTTCTTAAAAGCGCCTTCGGCGGAGCTTCGACCGGGGCAAAAAGATACCGACAGCTTGCCTGAGTACAGCATCCTCGATGCGATCCTGTCAGGCTACATAGAGCGGTACGAGCCGGTGGCTGAAATCGCGGCGAATTTGCAAATTCCGGAAGAGCAGGTGCGCGACATCGTGCGCAAAGTGGACAGAAACGAGTACAAGAGACAACAGGCTGCACCGGGATTGAGAATCACTCCCAAAGCATTCGGCGTAGGACGCCGGTTTCCGATTGCACATAGGTTCACTGAATGAAAAACTTATTCGTCATCATCACAATTGTTTCTTGCAGCTTCCTGGGCTCGCAACCGGTGCATGCGCAGGGAGCGGCTGCGGCACGGAGAGCGAAGGAGCAAGTAGGCCCGGTTCCGGGCGGCTTTCTGCTGAGCAGCGGGTGGACTATTCGCCCGGCTGGACAGCAAGTGCCGGTGGATACCTTGCCGATGAGTACTGCGATTTCGAATAACGGCAAGTATCTGCTGGTGCTGAACGGCGGCTACAATCCGCCGTCGATCAGCGTAATCGACATCGCGCAGAAACGCGAACTGGGACGCACGAAGCTGGCGGATGCGTGGCTGGGCCTGACCTTTTCTCCTGACGGAAAGCTGGTTTACGTGGGCGGGGCGAGCTCGGCGAAAGTGTTCGAATTGTCTTTCGATCAGGACACGGGAGCTCTTACGGCGAGCCGCGAGTTCGCGGCCGTGCCGGATCTGCACGCGAAAGGAACGGCCTTCGTTGGAGACGTGGCCCTTTCGCCGGACGGCAGGATGCTCTACGCGGCGAATCTCTACGACGATAGCATCGCCGCGATCAACGTCCAATCCGGCAAGTTGCTGGACCGGTGGAAGACGGGAAGACGGCCGTATCGCATTCTGGTGGCTCCGGGCGGCAGCCAACTGTTCATTAGCAGCTGGGCGGATGGCATGATTTATCAGCACAACGCGATCAGCGGAGTTCTCATCGCCAAGACGCGCGTAGGGCCGCACGCCTCCGACATGTACTGGATTAGTAAGCCTCCGCCGGCGGAGGAGAATGGCTCCGGATTCGTGGCGAGGCTGATCGTGGCGGCGGCGAATACCAATGATGTCTATTCGTTCGGCGTGACGAAGAATCTCGAGCTGAACATGCTGGAATCGATAAACGTCTCGATGACGCCGATGCATCCACTGGGCATGACACCCTCGGCACTGGCGGTCGACAAAGACGGGCGGCGCTTATATGTGGTCTGCTCCGATGCGAACGCAATCGCTGCGGCCGATATTGCTGGCGCGCGTTCCCATGTGCTGGGATTCATTCCGACCGCTTGGTATCCGACGGCCGCGCGCGTCTTGGATGACGGAGAATTGGTGATCGTGAATGGGAAGGGGCTCGGAAGCAAGCCGAATCCCCACGGGCCGAATCCCACGGCGCGCCCGGCCCCGGTGCACGAGGGGGGTTCCAGCGTGGAGTACATCCCGCACATTCAGACCGGCACGGTGGCGTTCCTGCCGAGCCCCAAGGAGGGGGAGATTGAAGATTTCACGCAGACGGTTCTGCGGAATTCGCCTTACCGCGATGAGATGTTGTACGGCCCCGTCAGCGATAATCAGACAGCTTTCTTCGCGAAGGCGGAAGGCCATTCCGTGCCGATCCAGCACGTGATTTACGTGATCAAAGAGAACCGGACCTACGACCAGGTGTTCGGAGACATGGAAAAGGGCAATGGCGACAAGGCATTGAATCTGTTTGGCGAAAAGATCACTCCAAACGAGCATCAATTGGCGCGCGAGTTCATCTTGTACGACAACTTTTATGAGAACGCCGATGTAAGCGCGGATGGCCACAACTGGGCGAACGCCGCGATAGCACCGGATTTCACGCAGAAGATGTGGCCCAATGAATACGGGCATCGCAGCAACGTATACGACTTTGAAGGCGGCGAGCCGGCGAACACTCCGCCGGCGGGCTATCTTTGGGACAACGCCTTGCAGGCGGGCGTTACGTTGCGGGATTACGGCGAGTGGGTGACAAGCGTGCCGATAAAGGACGTGCAAAACGGACGGCAGGTGAAGCAAGTGATGGATGACGCGCTGGCACCATACGTCGATATGAATTTCCGGGGTTTCGATCTGGACTACAGCGATGTGGATCGCGCCAGGGAGTTCATCCGGGAATGGAACGAGTTCGACGCCAAGAGCCAGGCGCCGCAATTAATCGTGTTGCGGCTGGGCAATGATCACACCCAGGGAGCGAGGGCGGGCGCACTGACGCCGTTTGCCTACGCCGCCGACAACGATTATGGCGTCGGGATGGTGGTGGATGCGGTTTCACACAGCAAGCTATGGAGTTCGACGGCGATTTTCATTATTGAAGACGACGCCCAGAACGGCTGCGATCACGTGGACTCTCACCGAGCTCCGGTTTTAGTGATTTCTCCGTATACCCATCGCGGGATAGTCGATTCAACCATGTATAACCAGACAAGCGTTTTGAGGACTATGGAATTGATCGTTGGATTACGGCCGATGACGCATTTCGATGCGGGGGCCCGGCCTATGTTCGGTACTTTCGCGCGACAGGCGGATACGCGGCCCTACGCAGTTATTCCACCGAAAGTTTCCCTGACGGAGCGGAACCCGGACAAAGGTCCCGGCGCGGAGGCTTCGGCGCATATGGATTTTTCGGATGCGGATCTCGCCGGCGACGATGAGTTAAACGAGGTGTTGTGGAGAATGCTGAAGCACAGCGATCCTCCGCCTCCGACCCGGAGCGCGTTTGCAAAGTAGGACGTGCCGGGAAATGCGTGTGATGAAATGCTGCGAATTGTTCTGTTCGCGTGGATAGCGCTGCTGCCGAAGCAGCAGGATTCCCCACAGCAGGGCGGAACAGCGGCGCAAGGGGCGCCGGGCGCAGTGGAAGGTCACGTTACAAATGCTCAGACCGGGGAGCCGATATCCGGCGCGAGCGTGAGTCTCTTTCCCCAGATGTCGCGAGGAGGCGGGGCGCAGCCTCAACGAACGGTGACGCAAGCTGATGGCGAGTTCCGTGTCGAAAGCCTTCCGCCGGGTTCGTATTTCCTTGTCGCGAACGATTCTTCGTATGCGAGCTCAGGCTCCGGGCTTGTCATTAAGGTGGACAGCGGCCAGCAGATTTCGAATCTGGCAATACAACTGCAGCCAATGGGCGCGATCAGCGGAAAAGTGGTGGATAGCGACGGCAATCCGGCTCCAGGGGCGAGCGTTACTGTGTTCGGGACTTATAACTGGCGGGGCCAGCAGCAATTGCGTGCGACCGGGAGCGCGGCTGCCGGAGAAAACGGCGAGTACACGGTGAAGAACATCGCGCCGGGCCGCTATTTTGTGGCGGCTGAGCCAGGCAGCGAAAAACCTGCGAAGGGCAAGGAGGCCAGCGGCGCGAGCGAAGCACAGCCGCCCGACAATGTTTACGGTCTGGTGAGTACGTTCTTTCCGAAGTCGCTGAGCTTGGATGGTGCAACGGCGCTGGATGTCGCCGCGGGCCAGAACGCATCCGGCACAGTCATCCAATTGCAACGCGCTGCCACGCACGTGGTGAAGGGAAGGGTGGAAGCAGCAGTAGCGCCTGGGCCTCTTTTACGAGCGACGGTAAGCCTCGCACCGCGCGGGGCGCTCCCGTTTACGGGTCTTGCAAAAACCGCCAAACCGGAGAAAGATGGGAGCTTCGCTATCGACCGGGTAGTTGCGGGCAACTATACGCTGTGGCTGACCGGCAGTATCGAGGGGGAGAGTACGGCACGCAACCGGCCGGCGCGCCTGCAAAAGCTCCTGGCGCGCCAGGAGCTTGATGTAGGAGCGGAAGACGTGTCGGGAATTGTCCTGGCTGTGCTGCCGCCGATTGCATTGACGGGCCGGATTACGCTCGATGGCTCGCCGGGCGCAAATGTTAACCAGACGTTTGCCAACATCCGATTGACACTCGTGCCTGGGGGTGACGCCCCATTCGGCGCGTTCCAGAGCGTCAACGTGAATGCTGACGGATCGTTTGCAGTTCAGAGCCTGGATCCAGGCGAATACCGGGTTGTGGTTTCTAACATGCCGGCTGGATCCTATGTGCACTCCGTGCAGTACAACCGGCAAGATGTCACAACGACGAGCATAGATCTTTCGGGAGGCGGCGGCGGAGAGGTGGACGTGACATTGCGGATGGGCGCTGCGGAAGTGGACGGTACGGTTGAAGCGGGAGGCGAAGGCGCCGCTGGACCCGGAGTTGCAGTGCTGGTACCGGAGACGCTTGCGCCGGACGGTTCAGGAACCCTTTTCGGAAGCGTGCTAACCACCGGCACCTTTGCAATCAGGAACGTGCCGCCTGGAAATTACCACGCACTGGCGATTCAACGCATATCCGGGCTGTGGCAGAACGTTGACTTTCTGCACGAAATCGAGCGAGAAGGTACCCCCGTAGAGGTGCAAGAGAACGGCCATATGCAAGTCCAGGTGCAGATGATACCGGGCCAGGAGATCCAGCAAACCGCTACGCGCCTTGGCCTGAATGCCCAGTAGAGCAACGGCGGACTCCGGCGACGGATGACGCTTAGTCTTGAAGTTGGGGCTGATAGTGCACGATCGTGCGCGATGCGAGATCGACCGTGACGAAATCATCAGGAGTTTTCGCACTGGCGCCGTCGGATGCCGGATGATATTCGATGCGCAGCTGCTTGCCATCTACCAGCACGCGCAGGTAGCCGAAGTCCTGATCATCATAATTTTCGAAAGTGACTTTGTCGGAGCCGTCGGAAAGCACACCCTGGTCTACTGGCGTGCGCAGCGTCTGTTCGCCCTTGCCGGTCAAGCGCGCGACCGCGTGACCTCCGTTGCCGGCGACGATGAAAGGCGTTTCCCGTTGTTCCTTATAGCGGGTGAAGCGTTGATAGTTGTGGGCGTGACCTGAAAGAATTGCATGCGGCCAAACGCCGGCCTTTGCACAGATGGAATCGATGTCGGCAAGAACGTGCGGGCTGCCGCCGTGCCTGCCGGCATTCAGCACCGCAGCCACCTTGGAGCCAACCGGGACCTGCGCCACGTAGGGGGGGTGATGGAGGGCAATGATGACGGCACCGGTGAATTTGTCGCTCTTGACACGCTGCAGGCCGGCCTGCAGGAACTTCAGTTGCGCATCGCCGATGTACGGGTAGGCACCCCCTTCATCCGAGATGACACCGGGATCTTCCAGGCAATTACTGTACAAGGCAAGGACGCGAACGTAAGGCGCATCGAGTGTAAAGTAGACGGCCGGCTGAATCTGGGCGGTACGCGCCAGTTCGCCGGATTCGGGCGTGCGATGCGAAGGCTGGCCGGCGGTGCAGAAGTTTTCGAGGAAAGCCTGCAAAGTCGGCGTTTCCGATTTCGGGGCGACCATCCCGTCATGATTACCGCCGATGGCGAATATGGGTGCGGGGTAATCGCGAAACGGATCGTAAAACTGATCGTAATAGTATTCGGCCTCGCCGAAACTGTAGACGACATCTCCGAGATGGAAGCAGAAGGATGGTACCGATTTCGGATCGGCATCGTCAAAATCAGCAACCATCTTGTCGGCGACCCTCCCCTCATCTCTCGGTCCCTTGGTATTGCCGGTATCTCCCAGTGTGTGAAACACTATCTGGCCTGACTTCTGGACTTGCCGGATGATACCGGGTCCGCTGGCACCGTAAGCATCGGCGAGGTTGACGACGGGTTCCACTTCCTTCACAGTAGGGAAGGGACGCGGCTTCAGTGTGCCTTTCTCGCTGTCGAGGATGCTATAAGCCTCCTTATCGGAGCCATGCTTGACGGTGAATTTCGTGGGATCGGGGGTAGGAGCCGACTCGCCAAATTGCGGCCCGCTCGTGGGGATTGGTTTCGTATTGCCCGAAGGTGGCGGGGACGCTGGAGCCGGGTTGCCCGGACGACGCCGCGCCGGCGTTGGTTTCTTTTTGCTCATTTTCATTCTCGTTTCAGTTGCAGGGTAGCTTTTGGGAGTTTATAAGAATTTGGAGCGAATTGCTAAAGAATCTTGATGACAGACAGATTAAAAGAGGGAGGGGTTGAATGGCTGGGCGCCGCGGATGGAAGCGCTTAGGCCATCGGCGCAGCATGCTAGTATGGCGGTTCGCCTGAGTGCTGCATGGTCCTTTCCGACATTGATATTCGCCGCTACATCGAATTGGGCAAGATTCGGATTTACCCGGAATTGCCAGCGGATCAGTTTGGGAGTTGCTCTGTCGATTTCCGGTTGGGAGCGGAGTTCACCGTCTTCGAGCACAGCCGCCACGCGTATATCGACGTGCGCGAAAAGGGCGCCATTCAGGACCTCATGCGGACGATCCAGCTAAAGCCGGGCGAACCGTTCGTGCTGCAGCCTCGCGAGTTCGCGCTGGCGATCACCGAAGAAAAGCTGGAACTCGATGACGATGTGCTGGGGAGGCTGGAGGGGCGCTCGAGCCTGGGCCGGATTGGAATTATCGTCCACGGTACGGCGGGTTTGTTCGATCCGGGCTGGCGCGGCAAGGCCACACTGGAGCTGAGCAACCTGGGCATCATGCCAGTGGCGCTCTATCCGGGGATGCGTATCTGCTCATTCACCTTTGAACAGCTTTCTTCTCCCGTTTCCGTTCCTTACTACAAGAAGGCCGGCAACAAGTACGCTGGCCAAAGCACGCCGCTGGCAAGCCGCCTGACGGCAGAAACAAACCCGGAGAAGTAGGCTAGCGGCCCGAGGAGCCGAAGCCGCCGGCGCCGCGAAGGGACTCAGCCAGTTCGCTCTCCTCCCATTCAACGGCTTCATACCTGGCCACAACCATCTGTGCGATGCGATCGCCGGAATGGATTTCATAAGGAGCTTTGCCGAGGTTCAGCATGATCACTTTGAGCTCGCCGCGGTAACCGGGATCTATGGTGGCAGGCGAGTTGGGCAGACTAATGGCGTGCTTTAAGGCGAGACCGCTGCGCGGACGAATCTGGACCTCATAGCCAGTGGGGATTTCGAGCGCTAATCCGGTGGAAACAGCCTGCGGAATTCCTGGCTCGAGAACTACTTCGGAAACGCAGCGAATGTCCATTCCGGCGTCTTCCGAAGGACCGTGCGCATATTCGGGCAAGAGGGCCGCAGGGTGCAGTTTTTTGATACGTATTTGCATTGTGAATCCGCTATCATAGCGGCTTCATGTCCGGACTCCCTCCTGAGGCGGGTTCAACGGTGAAGCGCGTGTTGACCGTTGCACCGATGCCGCCCGAGAAGCTTGCCTACGCACTAGCCAGATATAGCAGATCACCCGATTCCATACGCGATTCCATAGAGTGGGTGCGAACGCATGATTCCGCAAAGTTCCTGGAGAGTTTCTACTTCCAATACGGGCACGCATCAATCGCAGATCTGGGGCATGTGACCGTCTGCTTTGAAGGCGTATCTGAAATCGCCGCCACCGAAATTGAAGATGAGCAGTTATGGGACGGGCAGGCGCGCAGTTCGCGATACCAGGATTTTTCGAAGTCTGGCGTGATCGTGCCGCCTGAGTTGACGGCGGATGAGCGCGCGGTGTTCCTTGCGGCGGCAGAGCGCTTGCTCAAGGCGTATGGAGAAGTCCAGGAACGAGCGTCGGCACAGTTCCGCGAAGAGCTCTCGCGGCCGGAAGACATGAAGGAGGACGCGTACCGGCGCAACCTGGCGGCGCGCGCGTTTGATGTGGCGCGATATTTGCTGCCGTTCGGCATACCCACGGGAGTAGGGCAGGTGACCAGCATCCGCACGCTAGAAAAGCAGGTGCGGCGCCTGAAGGCTTCCGAATTCCAGGAGGTCCGCGAAATTGCCGGCGAGCTGGGGCGGGCATGCGCGCACTCACCGGATTGCCGCTGGAACGGCACAGAGAGCGATGCGGTGGCGCCGACACTCGCGCGCCACGCGGAAGCGGAAGAATACGGACGGCAAATGCGCGCCGACCTGACGGAGTGGGCGGCGGACCACTTGCCCCCGCCCGAGGGCCGGCCGGTTCCTGACGTGGCTTTAACGGAGACGACAGACCATGTGGCAGACCTATGCGCCACGCTGCTCTACCCGGTGACACAGCGCCCCTACGCGGAGCTGTACGCTATCGCGCAGGGCTGGACCAGCCAGCGGCAGCAGGATCTGTTACGCGCGGCGCTGCGCGGACGCGGGCGGCGCGACGATCTTCCCCGGCACTTCCGGAGCGCGCCTTACGTGTTGGATATCGTGATGGATATTGGCGCATACCGCGATCTACATCGGCATAGGCGGTGCCATCAGTTCCGCCAGCAGTACACGAACCGGCTTGGGTATGAAACGCCCGGTTTTGTAGCGAAATGCGGCGCAAAGCGAGTGTATGAAGAAGCTCTAGAAGCGGTTAATAATGCAGTGGAGAAGCTGCCGCAACCGGCAGCGCAATACTTGCTGCCCTTGGCTTCAAGATCACGTTTTCTTTTCAAGATGGACTTTGCGGAACTGGAATATATCGCACGTCTCCGGAGCGGCGTGAAGGGCCACTTCTCCTATCGCAAGGTGGCCTGGGAGATGAAGCAAGCACTGGAGCACGTCGATCCAATGCTCGGCGAACTGGTGGAAGCGACTCCGCCCTGGGTGGAAGATCCGCTAAAGCGCTAGCCTCGCGCGAGATTCGCGGTCTGCAGGAAGGTGCCCCGTTCCTTCTGAATCTTTTCCTGAAGCAGCATGAGGGCGTAAATGAGCTGCTCAGGACGCGGAGGGCAGCCGGGTACGTAGACGTCCACCGGGATCACCTGGTTCACCGGCACCAGGGCGTAATTACTGAATACGCCAGTGGACGTAGCGCAGGCGCCCATCGAGATGACCCACTTGGGCTCCGGCATCTGGCGATACAGGTGGCGGATGACCGGGGCCATCTTATTTGCGACGCGGCCGGCAATAATCATGAGATCCGACTGGCGCGGCGAGCCCCGGAACACTTCCGCTCCAAAGCGGGCGGCGTCATAGCGGGAAGCCATCATCGACATCATCTCGATAGCGCAGCAGGCGAGGCCGAAGGTCATGGGCCAGATAGAGTTCTTGCGGGCCCAATTCAGGGCGCTATCCAGAGTGGTGGTGATCACGCTCTCTTTGATCAGCGCAGTGTCATCGTTATCGGTGCGGGCAAAAAGCTCCGGGGGTTGGCTTATTTCAAATTTTTCTGAATCACCCACGTTCGAATTATCCCACGTGCCGGATATTTTCCGCGGCTGAGAGTCAGAGAAATAACAGGCCACCCCTAGAATCTAAAGAGAAGATGCCGCTGCCCGATGTTCGCTTTGAAGCTGCCTGGAATTACGACGACGCCGTGCGACGCGCCGCGTCTGAAAGTGGAATCGACCGCGAGTATTGGGATATCTTCCACAGAAAACATGAGGCGTCGCTTGAGGCCCAGCGAAGGCTCCTGGAGGCTCGCGGATGGGACATTTCGACATTTGAGTCCATGGAGGCGGGACGCAGAGCGCGATTTGACAGGAGGTTTACGGCGGTATTGCCTCCGACGGCGGTGATTCGTTCCGAGGAGAAGTGGGTTCCAATAACGGTTTCAGCGCAGGCCGGTACAGTTCACTATGAGGTGCTGCTGGAAAACGGCGAAACTATTGCCGGCGCCTTCGAGCTGGCACAAATGCAATGCGTGCGAGTGGTGCATCGCGATAACCATCAGTGGTGGACTTATCGGCTGGAGCTTCCGGCGGAGGCGCCGCTGGGTTACCACACCCTGCAGGTCACACTGAACAGCGGCGCCGCTCACGAGTGCTATTTGATTGTCTGCCCCGATCGGGCGTATCAGCCCGAGCGGTTGGCGGGCGGCGGCAAGCTGGCAGGGTTCAATGTCGCGCTCTATGGATTGCGATCGGACCGAAACTGGGGTTGCGGCGATTTTACTGATTTGACCGCATTGATCAGTTGGGCGCGGCATGACGTGGGATTCAGCTTCATCGGGTTGAATCCGCTACACGCGCTCCACAACCGCGCGCCGTATAACACCAGTCCTTATTTGCCCCTTTCGGTCTACTACAAGAACTTCATTTATCTGGATATAGAGCGGGTGCCCGAGTTCGCCGATTCGCGTTTTGCTCAATGCCTGTTGGGATCCCGGAGGCAGCAGGAGCGGATCAGCGGGCTGCGCGATGCCGAGTTTGTTCAGTACGAAGAGGTAGACCGTTTGAAAAGGCGGTTTTTGAAAATCCTATACCGGAATTTCCGCCTCGGCCGCGCCGCAAAACCGGTCCGTGCAAAAGCGTTTGTCGCCTATTGTGAACACGAAGGAAAGCTGCTTGACCGGTTTGCGCTGTACTGCGCCCTGGATGAAGTGCTCCATAAGCAGGCCCGGAATTGCTGGACATGGCGCGATTGGCCCATGGAATATCACTCTCCAGATTCGACGGCTTCGCGACAATTTTCGACGGACCATGCCCGTCTCATTGAGTTCTATAAGTACATTCAGTTCGTGATTGACGAACAGCTCGCGACGGTTCAGCAATATGCGAAAGAGCAGGGGATGGAAATCGGGTTGTATCACGATTTGGCCGTGGCGACCGATAGCTGCGGCTCCGACTTGTGGGCTCATCGAGACTTCTATGTGAGCGGTTGTCGGGTGGGGGCGCCCCCCGACGACTTTTCGCCGAAAGGACAAGACTGGGGATTCCCGCCGCCAAATTCTGACAGGCACCGGGAGAATGGTTACTGTCTCTACCGCGAGAGCATCCGCAAAATCGTAAAGAATGGCGGGGCGCTGCGGCTGGATCACGTGATGCGCTTATTCCGGCTGTTCTGGATACCGGAAGGCCTGGAGGCGTGGCAGGGAACATACGTTCGGGATTGCGCCATGGACCTGTTGCGAGTGCTGGCCCTGGAAAGCGTTCGCAGCCGGAACATCATTATCGGCGAGGATCTGGGGACAGTAACAGACGAGATTCGCGACTCGCTGGCGCAGTTCGGCATCCTGAGCTATCGTTTGTTCTACTTCGAGAAGCATCCGCAGGGGGGCAGCTTCAAAGCAAGCCGCGATTATGCCAGACAAGCCCTGGTGTCATCTACGACACACGATCTACCCACGCTGGCAGGCTTCTGGGCCAATCGCGACATAGAAGCGCGGCGTGCCGCCGGCTTGGTCGATGATGCGGGTTACTGGAACCAGATCAATGACCGCAAACGCGAAAAACAGGGAATGCTCGACACGCTGCATTCGGAACATCTGCTGCCGGAAGACTATCCGCGCAATGCGGAACAGGTGCCTGCGTGGGACGGCCCGCTGCACAACGCAGTTATTGGATTTCTGGCACGGGCGCCTTCCATGGTGCTGTTGTTGAACCAGGAAGACTTCACCATGGAGACAGAACAGCAGAACCTCCCCGGCAGCACGTCCCAATACCCGAACTGGCAGCGCAAAATGCGCGTCAAAGTGGAGGATCTGCGGTCTTCCGAGCTGCGCGATTACACCAACATGTTCCGCAACCAACTGGCGCGCAGCGGGCGAAGCGCGTAGTTCGCCGGCCTCATCATCGGTGTTCCCATAGCGCTCTCAGGCAGACAGTCCGCCGCGAGCCTGATCCAGGACGTCCCGGCGCGGAGCATCCCTCCCATCATTATTGCCGCTGTCTCGATGGGTTGCAGTCGCCCCGCTGGCCCCCGTGGGAACCTGGAGAAATCATGTCAACAGACCAGGAAAGTGTCGAAACAGAACGCATCGCGGGCCAGTTGCGGCTCTTGCATGACGGTCCTTCTTGGCTCGGACCCTCGCTGAAGGAACTCGTCCGGGATATTGATGAAAACCGTGCACGGCAGCGTCCCGTGCATGGCGCGCACACCATCTGGGAGCTGGTTCTGCACATCACTGCATGGCTGCGCATTGCGCGCGAGCGTTTATCGGCAACCCAGATTCGTGACGCGCAGGCCGCCGAAAACTGGCCGCCAATGGGCTCCTCCTGGCGAGACGCCCTATCGTTGCTTGATGCCGAGACCGATGCGCTTGAACAGGCTATTTTGAATTTCCCCGACAAGCGATTGCAGGAACAAGCGCCGGCCGGCGAAGCACAAACCTTTTACGTCTTATTGCACGGCGTCATCCAACACTCGGCCTACCATGCCGGGCAGATCGCCTTATTAAAGAAGGCGTGATCGGAAGCCTTTAGCCAGGTTCCTGATAAATCTTCTGCCGAAAAAATCCTAACAACCTTGGTGATCGCCGCTATCATGGTCGCTCTCATGCTCGCGGCGCATTCGTTCGATGTTATCGGGGCGCTCCGCAGAATGCACGGACGCGGCTAAGACGTCTTCATTCCGATCGCAAACAAATCGCGGGGGTCGACCCGAACAGCCCTCCGCGAGGGGAGATACGACGCGATGAGCCCTACCATCGTCAACAGTACCGTAACCGCGGCAAGCGTCAGCGGATCATACCAGGAGACGCCCCATAGTTGGCTGGCGACGACTCGCGCCGCCAAAGCGGCTAGCAGCATGCCGATGGCGATGCCTGCAAAGATGACGCTCATCCCGTTTCGCAATACCAGCGAACGCACGTCCAGCGGACTGGCGCCAAGCGGATTCCGATTTCCGGGCGCCGCTGCGTGACCGAGTACGAAATAACGCTATAGACGCCCACGCTGGCGAGCGCCAGTCCGATCCCGGCGAAGACCGAAAAGAGAATCAGGCCGAAGCGCGCGCGAGCGTACTGAGTTATTTCCAACAAATCATCCATCGCGATGGTGGGGTATGACGCTTCTATCCAGAGCCAGCACCGCTTTCGTGAGTGATGTATCCAAGGCGTTGGGATTCCCTACGGTGTGCAGAAAGATGTTGTATCCGCCAAAGCCCGGAGCGCCAGGCCGCCTCTTTTACATGTTATAGAAAAACTCTTCGTACACGACCTTGCCGTCAGTGACTTTGTAGACGCCAATCTCTTCCATTTTGAACCGCTTGCTCTCCGGCTTGAAAGTGACGTCCAGCTTGAAAACCACCCCAAAATGCGAACCCGCGACGAGCGGACCCTCAACCTTGACCGAGTGGACCTCGTGGTTCGCAACCCACCATTCGCCCTTCGCCTTTACGGCCGGCAATCCCTTCGTTTCGCGTGATTGTCCCGGAGGCGCGCCGGCTTCCATGCTGACGATATCGGGCGCGTACAGCGTATTCACGGCTTCCTCAAACTTACCGGCAGAGCACAGTTTTACAAGCGTGTCCGCAACTTCCTGGGTAGTCATGATTGATCTCCTATGCAGATTTCGAGCAGTTTTTCACTACGCTAACACAGCCCCCGAAATCGTTTGCCCCACAATGGCCGCAGAAAATGACCGAGCTACTCATTCGATGGCCCGGGAGCCGGCCGGTTGCGACAGCAACCTACAGCGATCTCGGGCTTCGTCTTACGATCTGATCAGCTTGTTCCGGCAGGTCACCGGTCACGCTCGCGTGAGCTCATCTGGGCGCGTACCCTGGAGAAACACCCCTCGGGCAAATCTACGAGACGGGCATTATACATTCCAAAGTGAAGCTGTGCTTTCAGGCAAGTCCATCGCCGCCGGCTCGCTCGAGGAAGAGAAAAAATTCGATGCAGGAACAGAAAGGTCTTTCAGGTGTCTCCGCGATTGTATTGGCTGCAGGATCATCTACCCGAATGGGATCAGTCAAGCCGCTGGTGTGCGTCGGCGGGAAAGCCATACTGGAGCTTACGTTGGCGGCGCTGTTCGACTCCCGGGTGGACGAAATCATCGTTGTGTTGGGCCATTCAGCCGAACTTATTCAGCAAAGTGTTAAGTTCGGCAGGGCCAGATCCGTGATGAACGAATCGTATCGCGAAGGAATCGCAAGCTCGCTTCGCGCCGGAATCGCTAGCGTGAGCACGCAGGCCGACGCCGCGCTGATCGTGCTCGCCGATCAACCTTTCTTACAGTCCCAGACCATTGACCGGCTCATCGATGAATATCGCAGCAAGAAGCCGGAGATTATCGTGCCAACCTTCAAAGGCTTTCGTGGGAATCCAGTGCTGCTGGATCGATGTGTTTTCGGCGAATTGGCCGAACTGACTGGAGACGTTGGCTGCCGCGCCATTTTCGCCGGTCATGCGCAGGGACTCATGAAAGTGGCTGTGGAGGACGCCGGAATACTGGTCGATCTGGACACGCCGCAGGACGTCCAACGGTTCGAGCAATCCAGCGGCGAATACCCGCCGGAGTCAAGGCTGTTCGAACAAGCGGATCTCAGCGGACGCGACTCGAGCGCGCCTCAACTGATCGTCGTCGGGCAAGGTCCGGTCGCCATGGCCCTTATCGAGTTTGCCCCATTGCTCGAGTTCGACGTTGTGCTCGTAGACCCGTTTGCGCGCGCCGAGGAGTCGCCAAAGGTCGCGATTTTGCGTGTTCTTGACTTCTCGCTGGTGGCGCCACGCGACGAGACTTTCATGGTTGTGACGAGCCGCGGACGCTTCGACGAAGAGGCGATTGAGCAGGCGCTGGAAATCAACCCGGTGTACATTGCGCTGCTGGCGAACAAGAGGCGCGGCGAGGAAATACAGGCGAACTTGCGGGCGAAGGGCATATCAGAAGAAAAGCTCGCCCGAGTTCGAATTCCGGCGGGCCTCGACATAGGCGCGGTCACACCGGCGGAGATTGCCTTGAGCATTCTGGCCGAACTGGTATCGAATAGACGCCGCAAAAGATCTATATAATCCAGCCGTCTTGCCTCCGAATTGCGCAGCGTCAGGAAAAAAGGTGAGCAAGCTCATCTGGCTGAATCCGCTTCTTGGCCTCGAAGAATACCGGCCGGTCACTCGCGCCATGTCCGCTGCGCTCCCGTATTTGGATGTCTTCGCTCCGGCACGTTCGCTCGAGAGCCTCGCGCATCTGGTAGGTATTTATGTTCGATGAATTCTTGACAAAAGCCACCGGTTTGCGTGGGAGAGAGCAGTGGTGACGCGGAGCATCGAAAAGCTCGAACCGGCCACATCTGCGGCGAGCCGTACCACTCGGTCTGTGCTTCAGCCAGGACTTTGGCCGGTTATCCAGATCGAGCGATATCCGCGCATATGCTTTGTTTTAGGCATCCTGCGTGGCTATGCGGCTGCCTGCTGCGCCCGGATTCTCGGCGTGGAAGAGTGCGCAATGCGAACACTTCTTCAAACAGCGATTATGCAGCTCAGCAGAGAGTCGCCGAAGACGCTCTAAACGCTATCTGCGTGGATTGATTCAGCCGTGGCGTCCCTTTTTTGTAGTCTGAACAAGAATGGTTCGAGTCGGTACCGCGGGCTGGAAGTATAAAGACTGGGACGGCATTGTCTATCCGCGGCCGAAGCCCCGAGGATTCAACGAGCTCGCCTATCTCTCCGCATTCTTCGACGCGGTAGAGATCAATTCCTCGTATTACGGACCACCCCGGCCCGCGGCCTCCAGGAAGTGGGTGGAGAGCGTTGCCGCGAACGCTGCATTTCAATTCACAGCCAAGCTGTTCCACTCCTTCACGCACGAACGCGAACCGGCGCCCACCGACGAAAAGGACTTTAAAGACGGGATCGCGGCGCTCGCGGAAGCTGGGCGTCTTGGTGCATTGTTGCTTCAGTTCCCATGGTCTTTTCGCAACTCGCGCGAAAACCGTCAATACCTGATTGGTCTCGAAAGGCGGTTTCGTGAATATCCGCTGGTCCTGGAGGTCCGCCACGCCAGTTGGACGGAGCCTGGAATTCTGGAGCTGCTTGCCGAGCTCGACATCGGCCTCTGCAACATCGACCAGCCGCTGTTTAAGCGATCGATCGAGCCCGGCGCCGAAGCAACGTCACCAATTGGCTATATCCGGTTGCACGGCAGGAATTATAAAACCTGGTTTGACGCGAACGCGAGTGTGCGCGAGCGCTACGATTATCTTTACTCGGTTGAAGAGTTGGCGCCCTGGGTCGATCGCGTCAGACACGTAGCGCGCAAGACCGGAAACACCTTCGTGGTGACCAATAATCACAACCTCGGTAAAGCCACCGTAAACGCACTCCAGATTGCGTCGATTCTGAAAGGCGAGCCGGTCCTGGCTCCCCCGCCGCTAACGCAGCAGCACCCCGAGTTGGAAGGATTCGTAAAGCTCTCGGAAGAACATCCTTGTCATATTCCCATATAGGAATATACTGTGGTTGATGCCTCGAGCAGCGACAACCGCCGACGTATTCAACGCAATCGCCGAGCCCAGAAGGCGCGAGATCATTGACCTGCTCGTCGATGGCAACGAGCACGCGGTAGGCGAGATGGTCGAGACACTCTGCATTGCCCAGCCAGCCGTATCGAAGCACCTCGGCGTGCTTCGCAAGGTTGGGATCGTATCCGTGACCAAGCGCGGGCAGCTTCGCTTATATCGCCTTGATGCCAGAGAGCTGAAACCGCTGCATGACTGGGTGAAAAAATATGAGCGCTTTTGGACTCATCACCTGGACCGCATCAAAGAACGCGCCGAACGTAAGATGGCGCATCGATTGGTCAGGGAGAACCAGACAACGAAAGATAAGGAGAAATGATGACTGCGACAAGCCTTTCCGAACAGGCAATTCAAACGCTTGAAGTAACAAAACATGAGCTGATCGCCGCGCCGATTGACGTGGTGTTCGAAACCATTCTGGAGCAGATGGGGCCGCTGAATGAAACGCCCGACGGCACGCCTTTGCCGATGAAAATAGAGCCTTGGCCCGGCGGCCGCTGGTTCCGGGATTTTGGAAACAATACCGGCCATCTCTGGGGTCACGTCCAATCCATGAAGCCGCCCGGGCTCCTGGAAATACACGGGCCTCTATTCATGTCCAGCCCGGCTATTTCGCACGTGCAGTACCGGTTGACCGCCGAAGGCGGCGGCACGCGCCTCGAATTCTCTCACCGCGCGATCGGCCAGATCCCGGAGCAATTTCGAGACGTAGTCAATTTTGACAAGGGCTGGGGCAGCCTTCTCGCCAGAATTCGCAACGTTGCGGAACAGAAACAAAGGAGCTGAAGGTTGAGAAGATGCCGGTGCCGCTTGCCACATATATGGAACTGGCGTATATGTGGGAGCGTAATATATGGATATGGACGCACCGGATCGCGAATGGAAAAAAGGCGGCGCTGAGCTGCTGATTCTATCGCTGCTCGAACAGCAGCCTCGGCATGGCTACGACATCTGCAAGCTAATTACCGCGCGTTCCGGCGGAACGCTGCAGTTTCACGTCACCACCTTGTATCCGCTGCTGGCGAGGTTGGAAACTCGGGGTTTGGTGCAAGGCCGCTGGGTCGAGAAAGCAGATCAACGCCGGAGAAGATACTACAGCCTGACGGCTCAGGGAAAGAAAGTTCTCGCCAGCCAGCGGGGCAACTGGAAGGAATTCGTGAATGCGATGGGTCGCGTAATGGAGCCGGGAAATGCCTGATTGGAAAGAACAAATTCGTAAGAGCCTCGGAAATCTCAAAGTTGATCCCTCACGCGAGCCGGATATTGTCGAGGAGCTGGCCCAGCATTTGGAGTCGCGCTACGAAGAGCTCTGTCTGGAAGGCGCCGGCGAGCGCGCCGCTTACGAGACGGCTTTGGCCGAACTACTGAATCCCGCAAGCTTGGTTGCCACGCTGCGCGCTGCCAACCCGGCGCCCAACGACGTTGGCCCTGAGGCCGTGCCGCGCTCCGGCAATCCGCTAGCCGACTTCGCTCGCGACTGGAGGCACGGTCTCCGCGCTATGCGAAAGACGCCCGTCTTCGCATTCTTCGCGGTATTGACGTTAGGCATCGGCATTGGAGCCAGCACCACTGTTTTCACCATCGTCAACACGCTTCTGCTGCATCCGCTTCCCGCGCAAGATCCATCGCGCTTGGTGGCGCTCTACACAACGCAGGCGAAGAATCCGCGGCAGGCGGCGAGTCGACTCCCGAGTTCCTACTTGAATCTTCAGGACTACGCCTCGAAAAACACAGTGTTCAGTTCTCTCGCCGGGTTTACTCCGCCGATGGTCATGACGCTGAATGGTGAAGCGGGCTCGCAGCGCATCTTCGGAGAGCTCGTTACGAAAGGCTATTTCGAAACTCTTGGCCTCAAACCGGCTGAAGGACGATTCTTCCTTCCTGGCGAGGACACCACGCCCGGCTCGGCAAGCGTTGCCGTATTAAATTACGCGTCATGGAAAGGTAAATTTGGCGGTGCGCCCGGTATTATCGGACAGACGCTTAACATCAACGGTAGTTCGTTTACCGTGATTGGAGTTGCGCCTCCGGGCTTCATCGGCGTAAGCGCGGTATTTGGACCCGACGTATGGCTTCCGGCAACCATGGCGCAGCAGTTGCTGCCGGCCCAACAGCTGGACGCGCTAACGCAGCGCAGTCAAACCCTATTTCACGCGATCGCCCGGCTTAAGCCGGGAGTGACGCAGGAACAGGCGGAAGCGGATATGCAAACGGCCGCCGCCGATCTCCAGCGGGAATATCCGCAAGCCAATGAAAATCGCTCTGTCTCCGTTCTGCCCGTAACCGAGGAGCTCTTTTCGTCCAACGGCGGAGAAACCTCGCTCAAATTCGCCAGCACCGGCCTTCTCGTGATTGTCGGCGTTGTTCTTCTTATCGCGTGCTCCAACGTCGCGAACCTGCTCCTGGCCCGCACGGCATCGCGCAGGCAGGAACTCTCCGTCCGATTGGCTATTGGCGCGGGGCGCGGGCGTATCATGCGGCAGCTGCTGACCGAAAGTCTCCTGCTCGGGCTGCTTGGGGGTGTCGTGGGCTTGGCGCTCGGTTATGAAGGCTGCCGTCTTCTCTGGTCCTTCCTCCCGCCGGAAGTTATGTCGAACCTTGTAAGTCCCCGGCTGGATTTGACCGTCTTCTTGTTTGCCTTCGCCGTATCGCTGGCCACCGGATTCCTCTTCGGAGTTGTTCCGGCGATGCGCGCCTCAAAAACCGACATGCTGCAAGGCTTGAAAGAGGAAACACGCATCGCTGGCCTTGGACGCCGCAGCGTCACCTTCGCTAATACGCTATTGGTCGGGCAGGTCGCTCTGTCACTTCTGGCGCTGATAACCGCTGCCTTGTTCCTGCGAAGCGTACAGCGCGCCTACCAAATTAATCCTGGCTTCGATACCCGGCATCTTGCTATTTTCATGATGAACCCGGGACAGGTCGGTTACGATCAGGAGCGAACTAAAACGTTTTACAAGGATATTCTGGAAAACGTTTCGCGTCTTCCTGGCGTGGCCGCGGCAAGTTGGGCTTCCAACGTACCGTTCTGGGCCACTCCGTCGCGAGGCTTCCTGGTGGAAGGCTCGGCGCAGCTGCAGAAATCGGAAATCCCCGTCACTATCATCAACACGGTAGACCTGGGCTACTTTTCCACAATGCGAATTCCAGTTCTCGACGGAAGGACTTTCACGGAAAGCGATCAGAACGGGTCGGCGCCGGTCGCGATTGTCAACGAATATATTGCGCATAAATACTGGCCCGGCTCGAGCGCCGTAGGACGGCGCTTTCACTTCTCAGACGACGCGGTAATGCGGCGAATCGTCGGTGTTGTGAAGACCGCCAACTACACCGCGCCCGGCGAAAAGCCGCAATCGGCTGTTTATCTGCCGTTAAAGCAGAATTTTGCTGACGGCATGATCCTCTACGTACGCAGCGAAGGCGACCCGGCCGGCGTGCTGACCACCGTTCAGCGCGAGATCCGTAAGGACGCTGCCAGGGTGGAGGTGAGCGACACCAGAACAGGCGCAAAGATCATGAGCCAGGTGCTCTTTATGCAAAACATTGGAGTGGGACTTCTGGGAATGTTTGGGCTCCTTGCGCTGGGTCTGGCCAGCGTCGGCCTCTACGGCCTTCTGGCTTATTCCGTCAGCCGGCGTCAAAAAGAGATCGGGGTCCGGTTGGCGATGGGAGCGGAGGGCTCGGCCGTGTTACGCCTGATCCTCCGTCAAGGCATGACGCTGGTAATGACAGGCATCCTGATCGGTCTGACGCTTTCGCTCCTCCTCGGCAAAGTTCTTTCGAGAATGTTATACGGAGTTAGCTCGTCAGATCCGCTGAGTCTGGGGACCGCCTGCGTGCTTCTGATACTGGTTGCTTTCCTGGCCTGCTATGTGCCGGCGAGAGCCGCCAGCCGGGTGGATCCGATCGCCGCGCTGCGTCAAGCCTGAGCCTGCCGCCATTGTGTTTGCGGTCTTGTGTAGCGCCGTCACCGCAAACGACGGTACACTGGTCGATTCCACCTGATGGAGATCAGCCAAAAAGAAATTGCGCCGGGGACAGTGCTGCTTACTGTTGCCGGGAAAGTGATGCTGGGACTTGACAGCGAACAGATCATTGATGTCGTCAACGGCCTGCTGGTTGAAGGGAAGCGCAAGTTTGTCTTCGATCTTGCGGGCGTGACCCGGATTGACAGCACCGGAATAGGACGGTTCATCGCCAGCTACAATCGAATCGCCGCTGCCGGCGGAAGCATGCGTATGGCGGCGGCGGCTCGTCATTTATACCAGGCTTTCCACATCAGCCGGCTGGACACGATTTTCCGTTTCTATCCGAGCGTGGAAGAAGCCTGCAAAGAGTGACATAGCGTGCCTTCGACCAGCACGGTGTTGATCGTCGATGACGATCCTGATATTCATCATTTGATCGCGGCCGCGCTCGAATCTGGAGACTACCTAATTGAGGACGTCTACGACGGCCTGCAGGCGCTCTCTCGCCTTCAGGCGAAGCCATACGATCTGGTCCTGACCGACGTGCGGATGCCGGGATTGGACGGCCTGGAATTGCTTCGTAGAATTCGCGGCATCCGGCCGGAGACCAGAGTTCTGGTGATGACTGCGGAAAGCACGCCCGAGACCGTCCTCCGTTCCCTGAGCGATCAGGCCCTGGGCTTTTTCAGCAAGCCTTTTTCGTTGGATGCCGTGGCCGATATCGTTGCCCGCGCCCTCTCGACCGAAGCTTCGGAAGGGGACATCGAAATTTTATCGGCGATCCCGCAATGGATCTCGCTCCAGCTCCGCTGTAAGCTCCAGATCGCCGACCGGCTCATTCCCTTTCTGCGCGAAATGTCGACCGGGCTCTCCGATGACGAACGCGAAGATGTCGGCGCAGCCTTCCGCGAACTGCTCATGAATGCCATTGAACATGGCGGCCACTCAGATCCCGGGAAAACCGTACGGGTCGACTACATCCGCACCAGGAAGTCGATCATTTACCGCATATGGGACCCGGGCGAAGGCTTTTCCCTCAACAACCTGACCCATGCGGCGGTTTCCAATCTGCCGGATTCTCCCCTCGATCACGTTGAAGTGCGCGAGCGGCTGGGCTTGCGCCCCGGTGGTTTCGGTATCTTCCTGACGCGGAACCTGGCTGACGAACTGATTTACAACCAAAAGGGAAATGAGGTATTGCTGATCAAGTACATTGGGCAACCTCGCGATCCGTAGAATTGCGAGTGATTTGCTGGCATTTTGGACGAATGTGCGAAGGCAGAATATGTAAGTGTTAGATAAATCTTACTTGTAACAGCAGATATACAGGCGCATACTATAGGCAAGTTGCAGCCTCCCAATGGAGGATTGGGTCTAAATGTATCCGCTGTTTCGCAGCTTTGCCATCCGGCATCCTCTTTACACAAAACCTCGCGTATTAGGAGTTGCTTTATGTCCACGCCGACAACTTCGCGCGTCTTTCGCGCCATCCTCATCGCTGTAAGCCTCGTCATCGCTTCGATCGGAGTAGTATTCGGACAAGCGATTTCAGGCACTGTCGTTGGAACGGTCCGTGATCTCACTGGCGCCGTGCTTCCTGGAGCACAGGTTGTGGCCACGAACGCACAAACCGGCATCTCACAATCGACCCAATCCGGCTCGCAAGGTGATTACACGATTCCTAATCTTTCGCCGGGAACTTATAAGGTCACCGCCCAGGCGAAAGGTTTCGCCACATCTGTTGTCCCCGAGGCCACCATCCAGGTGCAGCAAACGACGCGTGTTGATCTCACGCTCTCGCCAGGCCAGACAACTCAACAGATCACTGTGACCGGGGAGGCTCCGCTTGTCCAAAGCACCACCTCCGATCTCGGACAGGTCATCGAGTCAAGGCAGATTGAGGCGCTGCCGCTGAATGGGCGGCTGTTCGAACAACTGGTGACGATTGTCCCCGGTGCTGTCCAGGCCGGCTGGGGAGACTTTGCCGAGAATCCTTCGGCCGCCGGAGCTGAAACTCCAACGCAGGCGGTAGTCAACGGGCTGCCATGGTCCGGGAACTACTACATGATTGACGGAGTTCACAACACAGAGCCGCTAAACGCGTTCATCAGCATCACGCCTCCGCTTGATTCCATAGATTCCTTCAAAGTAGAAACGAGCAATCCGAACGCGGAGTACGGTTCGTTCGGCGGCGCGATTATAAATCTTGCCACCAAGTCCGGTACGAACAACTTCCACGGAGAAGCCTTCGAATTCCTGAGGAACGGAGATCTGAATGCGCGCGATTTCTTTGCCCAGACCAGGGCGCCTTATGTCTCCAACCAGTTCGGTGGCGCGTTTGGCGGTCCCATCATCAAGAACAAGCTCTTCTTTTTCGTCGATTATCAGCAATTGATTCAGCATCAAGGTCAAACCAATTTAATCACCGTCCCGACGCCTTTGCAGCGTCAGGGGATTTTAACCGAAGGAAACCAGCCGGCGATTTACAATCCGGCTACCGGCCAACCGTTTCCTAACAACACGATCCCGGCGAGCCTCATCAATCCGATTGCTGAGAGGGTAGCGAATCTGTTTCCCGTTACGAATCTGGCAGGCTTAGCGAACAACTATGTCGACAACACAGTGAACACGCAGAATGTGCCGCAGGGAGATATCAAGATTGATTATCAGGCAACGCAGAACGATCATGTCTTTGGGCGTGAATCCGCTGCCCACCGGAACTTCACCAGCCCCTCACCGGGGAATATCTTCATGATGGGGGGACCCTATTCGTATTCGCTTGGGCAAAATGCCGTTCTCGGATGGGACCGCACGATTTCTCCGTCCATCGTCAATGAGGCGCGGTTCGGATTCAATCGGTACAACACGGAAGATTTCGCGAACGCGTATGGCATAGAGGAGAACAACATTCTGGGCATACCCAACGGCAACATTCCGGGACTGCCATACACCTCCGGGATTGCGCAGTTCAACATCTCCGGGTTCTACTCAACCGGCGACCCGGGATGGACAAATGCAAAGCGCGTTGCCAACATCTACGAACTCACGGACGGCGTGACGTGGGTCCACGGCCAGCATTCGCTGAAATTTGGCGGCGATATTCAGCGCATTCAATCAACGCTGACGAATTCGCAAATCGATCCCCGAGGCCAATTCAACTTCAATGGCAACTACACGAGCGATCAGGGCGCGCCGGGTACAGGCAATCCGTTCGCGAGTTTCCTGTTGGGGTATCCGGATTCTATAGCGCGAGATTTCGTCAATACCGTGCCTGCGGTACGCATGACATTCTGGGGCTTTTACCTCCAGGATGACTACCGCGTGACGCACTCTCTCACTCTGAATCTGGGCCTGCGTTGGGATCTTTTTACGACCCCGGTCGAGAAATTCAACCGGCAATCCAACTTCGTTCCTGGTACAGGTCTCATCGACGTGGCTTCTTCGAACAACCGTCCACCCAACGTGAACAACTTTTACGGGAATTGGGCGCCGCGAATTGGGCTGGCGTATTCGCCGGACAATGGCAAGACGGCGATTCGGGCGGCATTCGGCATGAGCTACTTCCCCGACAATTTTGGCGCCACCGGCGGCACGCTGGAAAGGAACTATCCGTTTTTTACAATCACCCAGCTCAACCCACCGACTGCTTTCACGCCGTTTTATAGCCTGAATCAGGGCTTGCCGGCGCCGACTAACGTGCCATACACGCCGGGAGGGACGCTGGTCCCGCCGCCCGGATTCGGCGTCTTCTTTGTCGCGAGCAATTTCCGTCAGGATGAGGCTCAGGTCTGGAATTTCAGTATTGAACGGCAGTTGCCGGCCAACATGATGTTTTCGGCGGCGTATGTCGGAACACACGGGGTCCGCCTCTACCGCGACCTGCAGCTGAACCAGGCCGTTCCGGGCCCGGGCCTGGTGGCTCCACGCTTGCCCTTCTACGGAGTGGCGCCGAACATTCCAACGGTAGACCAGCGGAACGGAGACGGACGCTCGCGTTACGACTCTCTGCAACTCAAGCTGGAAAAACGGTATAGTTTCGGCCTCTCGTTCCTGGCCTCTTACACCTGGTCAAAAACGATGGACGACACCTCGAATATCATCTATCCCTATAGCGATTCGCTGAACTACATGCTCAGCAACGGGTTCAAGCTGGTGGATGTCCCGCAGAATTTTGTTTTTAGTTATAACTATGAGCTGCCCTTCGGTCCAGGAAAGGCTCTCGCGAACAACTGGTCGGGGTTCAAAGGACAATTGGTGGGAGGTTGGTCGATCAACGGAATCAGCGTATTCCAGGCCGGTCAGCCACTGTTGATCACAGTTCAGAATAACCTGCTCAACAACAACGGAGGGAGCAACCCGGCAAATATCACCTGCAACAGTGTCCCAACGCCGAATACGGTCAGCCAATGGTTCAACACCGGGTGCTTTGCTCCCCCGCCGGCTTACACGTTCGGCAACACTACCGCGGGACAGGTCTTCGGTCCGGGAATCATAAACTCAGATTTCTCGCTCGCAAAGGAGACCGCTCTATGGTCCGAGAACCGGCGGCTTAGGCTTGAGGCCGACTTCTTCAACCTTTTCAATCATCCGCACTTCTCCAACCCGAATACGACGCTTGGCAACTCGGGGTTCGGTACGATCAGCAGCGATCGGCTTCCACCACGCGTCATTCAGATCGGCGCGAAGTTCTCATTTTGACCCTGGTTAAAGCTCTGCTTGCGCCAGGCATTTCCGTAGCGATTGGGAGATCAACCGCGACAACCATCCGGCGCTACGTCGACCCTGACGACTTGTTTGTCGCTATCCTCCACTAGCAGGGTCTCTTTTACGCCCACGGCGACGAGAGCTTCCTCAGCATCACAGTGCAAGTTAAGGACCGATTTGACCGTCCACGCCAGGCCGGGATATTGTCGAACGCTCACTGAATTCACGGAACGTCTCGCAATCTCGTCACCAAGTGATAAACTTCCGGCTTTGTGAGGATCCTATCCTGCTGAACAACAAAATGAGCCGTCGTGGCGTGCTGGGCTCTCTGGGCGCAGCCGCGGCTCTTTCCCCATTTGGACGCGTGCCGCTCTTTGCCCAAGCGGAGAACGCCGGTCCCAGCACCTCGACAGTCGCCGGCCGCGACCGGCGCATGCAGTGGTGGCATGAGGCCCGCTTCGGCATGTTCATTCATTTCGGACTGTATAGCGTTCTGGGCCGGCATGAATGGGCTATGGAGATGGAAGGCATCCCGGTTGCCGAATATGAGCAGCTTGCCAAGAGGTTCAATCCCACGCCGAACGCGGCTCGCGCTTGGGCTCAGCTGGCGAAGCAGGCCGGCATGAAATACATGGTGATGACCACCAAGCACCATGAAGGATTCTGCAATTTCAATACAAAACTCACGAACTACTGCGCTCCGAAGCAGGCTGCCGGCCGCGATCTGGTGGCCGAATATTACGAGGCCGCCCGCAGTGCCGGTATGCGCGTGGGCTTCTATTACTCGCTGATGGATTGGCATCACCCCGACGGCGCCCTTTGCGCGCACGACGAAGCTGCCCGCCAGCGCTTTGTCGAATACATTCACGGCCAGGTTCAAGAACTCTGCACGAACTACGGCAAAGTGGATGTGCTCTGGTACGACGTCGCGTGGCCGCTTTCGGCGGAAGGTTGGGAATCGGTCAAGATGAACAAGATGGTGCGGCAGTTGCAGCCGGATATCCTCATCAACAATCGTGCCAAGATTCCAGAGGATTTCACTACGCCTGAGCAGCACATCCAGGCATCCGCCGAACCCTGGGAAGCCTGCATGACGATGAACGACAGTTGGGGATACCAGCGCGCGGATGACGACTGGAAGAGCCCTAAGACGATCGTTCGCAATGTGGTCACGTGTGCCCGCGGCTACGGCAATTATCTGCTCAATATCGGACCGAAAGCCGACGGCTCCATACCTGCGGAGTCAATCGAGATCCTGACCTCGGTGGGCGCCTGGATGGGCCAACATGGAGATCTCATCCATCAGGCCGAGCTCTGCGAGGTCACCCGTTCCGAATTCGCGAACTTCACGCGCGTCGGTAACAAGCTTTATATACACGTCCACTTCTGGCCCGGTGACGTCGTAGGCATCGGAGGCCTTACCAACAAAGTCGTTTCAGCCAGGCAATATCCGTCGGGAAAGTCGGTACAGTTTCATCAGGACGAGTTCCGCGTGCAGTTTACCGGTCTGCCCGCGCAGGCGCCCGACCCGCTCGTGTCGGTCATCGAAGTAGAGTGCGATTCAACGCCGGGGCAGAACATGCTCAACATCCGCGAAAACCGTCCGCGTCGTGGCGTGGGCGTGTAGACGGATCCGCTCCAATAGTCCCCACCAGTTCCCGAAGATAACTTTCGCTCTTCACCTTCTTCAACTGTCTGTAAGCTTCAGCCAAGCGGTCTTGCCATGGTGTCTTCTCGAGCGCCGCGGTATGCCGCGTCCAGAGCGCAATATCCACCGCTTGCTTTGCCGTGAGCCGATCTTTGTACCAGTCGCTTTCCAGCAGCGATTTGCGTGTAAACATTTCGAGCAAACAGGCATCGCTCTCTGTGATGCCGTGGTATTTCCCGTACGCCATGATGTGCAGCAGCGCTTTCACTGGCGGACATGCAGCCTCAACGCTGCCGTCTTGGAAATAGTTCAGCGCCACGGACCGCTGCGCTTCGGTAATCGCCTCCACGCCCGTCACGAACATCTCTAAGTCCTGTTTCTCCGGGCACAAAATCTCCTCTGGAAAGACTGCGTTGGGCACCTCAAAAATTCGCCCCAGAAAACGATCCACGAATAACTCGGTGATGCGATATCCCAGCCTGCTCGCCAGAATCTGGCGTCCCTTGAACTCGAAGTCTTCCACCTTTTCCAGAAAACCGTTTTCGATCAGGTAACGCGGATCGCGTTCCGCCACTCGCATGCGGCACCATATTTCGGGGACAAGCATGCTGTTGTCATGATCCACTCGATACTTCGGCCCGATATGCGCCGCAGCGGTGGTGAAGCCGGCATACCCAGTGAGAATTGCCGATACAATCGCATTGTTTACGTCGATCACCGGCAACATGGCGTTAAACGGGCCTTTGGTCAACGCACCCTCGCTGCCGAATCCGGTGGTTGATGGCGATTTTCCGGTCAAGCTGCAGATGAAATCCATAAACAACTGCGGGAGTTCCTGATAATGAATCGGGTTGTACACCGCTAGCGGCGGCACCCCTGTTTTAGGATCCGGAGGATTGTTGCGGCGGCCTGCGAGAACCGCGTTCACTGGAAAATGAGCAGGCTTATCCGCCGGAATTTCGCGCGCCAGACGCGTTCCTATCTCCGCGAGGTACATATCCCTCGGCGTGATCAAATCCGGCCGTTTTTGCAAATAGCGCGGATTCTTCGAAGGGCTTCCATCAACCATGCGCGGGTGCGCTGACGAGACCACGAACGCGTTCGAAGAACTTGCCACGAATCCGCGTAACAAATCCTTCATCGGATCCGTGTACTTATCGAACTCCACGACGTGATCGACGACCGTTCGAGCCTGCTCCACCGTGAGCGGCTCGAAGTTTGAAAGGAAAGTTCCCGGCAGCGCGATATCCCGCTCGGCCTCCTTGTCGAAGCCGCGGTGAATTGCGTCATCCGGCCTCTGAAACAGGAAGTTCTCGCAGTTTGCCACCAGCTTTACGCTCGGGTTGTGATACTCCGGGTCCAGGTACTCGAGACTTGTGCTCGGCACAACGACTGAGGCGGTGATGTCATCTTCCACCTGGATCTTGTCGGCGGGATTGAAATCCGGCCGCAGTTTGTAGATTCTCCATGCGCCGTTCGGATCGTAGCCCATGCGCAGATAGTTTCCCACCAGCTTCTGGTTATCGAATTTCAATTCATTGCCCAGAAAGCCGTTGATGCGGTCGACGCTGAAGTGCTCACGCCAGTTCTCGCCCCAATCAGGCCGGTAATAGCGCTTCACCGTAACCAGCAGTTGGCGGACGGTTTGCGGAATGGTCGCAAGCCACAAATTATGTTCATCGGTGTATTCCGAGGAGGGTGTCATCAGCTTGATGACGGAACCCAAGGAACGCTCAGGGCTAAGAATCGGCCGCTTGGCTCTGTTTTCCGATTTGGCGACCTTATAGATGGTGGAGAAATCTTTTTTCAGAATGTCCCCTACTTGGTCTATTTCCCGGTCGAAGTCGCTGACAAAGATGGGGCCTCGCAGCATGATGCTGCCGATGGATTTCGAGATCTCAGACTTGCCGCCGCCCGAAACTGTGCAAGGTTTGTGGCAAAGGGTCGGATCGGCGCGCGACGCCACTAGACGCCACGCTGTGCCGCCCGTTTGCTTCTCGAGACGAATCTTAGTGCCCCACGGCAGCACATACGTTTCGGCCGCGCGAAGAGTCAATTGATGAGTCTGCCCGTTTGGCTGCTGCCATTTAACCGAGCCTTCACGCACGCTGAATTCGGCGTTCTCCGGAACATGGAAGATGTCGGGGAATTGGCGGTCTGCCGCGTAGCCCTCGGGCCGGATCTCTACCCGATGGCCAAGCCAGTGCATGGCCTCGGTGAACTTTACCTGTTTCGTGAGCACCGTGCGGCCGGCATAGAACTGCTGTCCGAGCACGTATGCGGGAAAGGCCATCGCACCGCCGGCGTGTTCTTCCTCGCATGAACCGTACAGGTTCGCCGCATAACTGATCTGCGTCTTTACTTCTTTCTTGCAGTAGCCGTAGTAATTGTCCGCAATGATCGTGACCATGACGCCGCGATGATCGCGGCACACCAGCTTGAAAGCGCCGCCGTCGTTGTAGAGTTCGCCGGGATCGCGCCAGCACATTCCTTCCAGCCGCTGGCGCTCGGTGGCCGCATCGCAATGCGGAAGGCCGACGTCCGTCTTCTTTAGGCCCGGCAGGTGCGGAGCCAATATCACGCAGCCGCTATGCCCGGTCCAGTGCATCGCGTCCAGGCCGGCGTCATTTTCCGGAAGATACGGATCGCCGCCGTTGCCGAAGATCACTTCGACGAAATCAAGATTGCTGACGAGACTGGCCGGCGCGAAGAAACGAGTCTCCATTGTTTTCGCGGGATCAGTACCGGTTGCCGGACAGACCAGGGGCCGCAGCAGAAGCGAGACAAACAATCTCACCTCGTCGTCCTGGTCGGCAGTGAAGGGCAGCGTCATGACATCCGGCGGAGGAGATAGCGCCGCTGCCAATATCGTGGCGAAAGCGCGTTTCGGAACGGCGATCTTATCGGCGGGAACCGGGAAGCCGCCTTCGGCAATATGAAAGACGCCCTTCGTAGTACGGCGATCGCTCCTCGGGTTATGCAGCATGCCCTGCGGCAGCCGGTAAGATTGCAAATACGGCGACGCCAGCGTGTCCTTGCCGGGCGGAAGCGACATCACTCGCGCCAAGCCCGGGCGATCAAGTACGAAGGTGTTGCCCGGCAATCGAGGCGCCCCATCTGGCACGATGTCACTGAGATATGCGTCCAGGAAACACTGAATGCGGGCATCCGCCGGGCACAGACGATACCCGAGTAACTGATCTTTCTGGTAATAGTTGCGCAGCAGCGGGCCGGCAATTTCAAGAGCATGCGGGTCTGCTGTGCTGTGGCTGGTGGCCTGGCCAAGGGCCGCCAGTTTCAAATTGATATAGCGGAACAGTTCGTCGGACTGTCCTTCGGAAACCGTGCGTCGCAGTTGAGGTCCTTGCCGCTAAAAAGTGTAGTTTAGCAATGATGTCCTAAAATCGGCTTGAGCTATGACGCCTCTAGCCCCCCTGATCGTGTGTGCGTTGATTGTCCGCTCGCTCGGACAAGCAGGCGGTCAGGCGCCCGTCCAGTTGACCGCCCAGCAAGATCACCAAAGGACCATGGATCTTCTGCACATCACGGCGCTTCGGCCGGGAGCCGATCCCAATCACCCCGGCGCTCCCAATGCCGTCAACTACGATGAGTCAAGAGCGAACCCATATCCGGACCTGCCTGACCTTCTGACGCTAAAAAACGGAAGGAAAGTCACGACGGCCGCCATCTGGTGGAATCAGCGCCAGCCGGAAATCGTGGAGGATTTCAGTCGCGAAATTTATGGCCGCGTGCCTGCCAATACGCCCAAAGTGAATTGGGAAGTGGTCCGCACAAAGAAGGAAATGAACGGTGCCGTACCGGTTATAACCAAGGAGCTGACAGGCCACGTCGACAATTCATCCGATCCGCTCATCACCGTCGATATCGACGCGACACTTACGACTCCTGCCAACGCGATTGGTCCGGTGCCCGTGATGATGGAGTTCGGTTTCACTGCGAAATTCCCGCCGCCATGGTTGAGAAAAGGAGGGGCGGTTCCGGCCGGCAAGCCAGCCGTCCCTGCCCCTGAAGGTCCAACATGGCAGCAGCAGGTTCTTGACAAGGGCTGGGGTTATGCGGTTATCGCGCCGAACAGCATCCAGGCCGACAACGGCGCGGGGCTCACGCAAGGAATTATCGGCCTGGTTAACAAAGGCCAGCCTCGAAAGCTCGACGATTGGGGCGCGCTGCGCGCCTGGGCTTGGGGTGCCAGCCGTGCTCTGGATTATTTTGAGAGCGACAAATCCGTTGACGCCCGCGAGGTTGGCATCGAGGGTCACTCACGCTATGGCAAAGCCGCCCTGGTCGCCATGGCCTACGACCAGCGTTTCGCCATCGCCTATATCAGCTCATCCGGGGAAGGCGGCGCCCGGTTGCATCGGCGGAACTGGGGCGAGCTAGTAGAAAACTTGGCCGGTACGGGCGAGTACCACTGGATGGCCGGCAACTTCTTGAGGTACGCGGGTCCACTGACGCCCGATGATATGCCGGTGGATTCTCACGAATTGGTGGCGTTGTGCGCGCCGCGCCCGGTGTTCATCGGCGTAGGCTCGCCCGCGGCCGGCGACGGCTGGGTCGATGCAAAGGGTATGTTTCTGACCGCTGTGGCGGCGGGGCCGGTGTATACGCTCCTGGGAAGGAAGGGCCTCGGAACAGCCACCTTTCCGCCGGTCGGCACCGCTCTGATCGATGGCGACGTGGCCTTCCGTCAGCATAGCGGCGGTCACACGCCCGGCCCGAACTGGCCAACTTTTCTGGTCTTCGCGAGCCGCTATCTCAGGACTCCTCCGGAGGGATGAAACCCGGTCGCCCTTTCGGCGTGTATCTTTGAGATGATTTAGGATGATCGGAGCAAGAATGGAACGCCTTCGACAGGCAACGGCTTACGTTTTGATTTATAGCGTCCTGCTGATGACTTGGCAAGCGTACGCTGCGCCGATATATGAACCGCAGAATAACCCTCAGGGGGAGGCTCCCCCCGCGCCGCTCTCCCCGACCGACCTCGACAACCTGGTGGCACCGATAGCTCTCTATCCAGACGCGCTGGTCGCGCAGATACTGGGAGCGGCAACGTATCCCGATCAGGTTTCGGCGGCGAATGCGTGGCTGCACCAAAACTCCGGCCTGAAAGGCGACGCTCTATTACAAGCAGTCGATCCGCAGCCGTGGGATCCCAGCGTAAAAGCACTCACCCAGTTCCCGTCCGTGCTGGACAATATGGCACAGAACCTGTCCTGGACTTCCGCTCTTGGAGAGGCAGCGTACAACCAGCAGGGCGATGTCATGGCATCGGTGCAGCGGCTACGCAAGCAAGCGAAAGCGGCGGGGAATCTCAAGACAACTTCGCAGCAGGTTGTAGTGCAGCAGGATCCGCAGACGATCGTGATACAGCCGGCGAATCCCCAGGTCGTCTATGTGCCGACCTACAATCCGACGGTCGTATACGGCACGCCATATTCTCCTCCGGGCTATAGCACGGGCGCGTTAGTCGCCACGGGATTGATTTCTTTCGGCGTAGGAATGGCGGTAGGCGCGGCTATCAACAACAGTCATTATGGCTGGGGCTGGGGCGGAGGAGGCTGGGGTTGCAACTGGCACGGTGGCAACACCGTGTACCACAACAACGTCTACGTGTCGCGCAGCAACGTGTACGCCAATGGTAACCGCTATAACGCCAACAACGTCAATCGGGCCAATTACAACAACGTTAATCGGTCCAACAACAACGTTAATCGCAATGTGAACACCGCCAACAAGAGCGGCAACACCATCAACATTAACGGTGACGTCAACACCGGAAACGTCAACAACCGGAACAGCAATAATGCGGCATATGGCACGAATCGCACAAACAACACCAACAACGCGAACCGCACAAACAACACTAACAATGTGAATCGCGCAAGCAACACCAACAACGTGAACCGCACAAACAACACCAACAATCGGACGGCGGGCGGCAATCAGGCCGCCAATACCCCTGCGACTCGACCGACTGCGGCTGATCGGGGGTACGGACAAGCCAACAGCGGCACTAAGAGCGGTGCGTTGAGCGGGCAAAGTAGTGGCGGCACTGCCCGGGCGGAGAGTAACCGGGGGAAATCGAGCGTCAACGGCGGGGCAACCCGCCAGGCACCAGCCGCCCGCGGCGGGCGGAAACGTTAATCGCCGTGAACGCTGGCGGGGAGATGAATTGATGTCGGAAAGAAAACATAAAGTTGCTACTTTGCTGATGACTGGCTCGCTGGTCTTTGCCGCGGCAGCCTATTCACAGGAACCGGGAGAGAAGACTTTCGCCACCCCGCAGGACGCCTCGACGGCGCTCTACAACGCTGTTAAGAGCGGGGACAAGGCCGCCACGCAACTCGTTCTAGGCAAATCTTCCGCCAGCGTGATCAGCTCCGGCGATGACGTGCAGGACAAGAACAGCCGCGACCACTTTGTTGAACGTTATGAGCAGATGCATCGGTGGGGCAAGGACGCTGACGGCAGCGACATTTTATACGTCGGCGCGGAGAACTGGCCTCTTCCGATTCCGCTGCGAAAAGCCAGCGCAGGCTGGTACTTCGACACGAAGTCCGGCGAGCAGGAGATCTTATTCCGCCGGATTGGCGGCAATGAACTGGCGGCCATTCGGGTCTGTCACGCCCTGGTGGACGGCGAACGCGACTATTACAGCCAGCTTCGGGACGGAGCGGCGGTCAAGCAATACGCGCAGAAGTTTGGCAGCGATCCCGGCAAGCAGGACGGGCTCTATTGGAAGGCAGCCGAGGGCGAACCCCTCAGCCCGATCGGCCCCTTGGTAGCATATGCGCACGGTAAGGGCTATGGCGGACACCATGAGGAGCCGCAGCCGTTTCATGGCTACTTCTTCCGCATTCTGACAAGCCAGGGACCCAAGGCCAAGGGCGGCGCGAAAAGCTACATCGTCAATGGGCAGATGACCGGCGGCTTTGCCGTGGTCGCGTATCCGGCCGAATACCGCAACTCCGGGGTGAAAACTTTTCTCGTGAACCAGGACGGAATCATCTACGAGAAAGACCTGGGACCCAATACGGTCGAACTGGCAAGTCAGATGCCAGCCTATAACCCGGATGCCACCTGGACTGTCGTCCAGGAAGACGAATAAGCGCTTTTTACCGAACGAACTTCGGAAGTTGGGTTCGTTTTTTCATTTTGCGCCTTCTTAGATCACGCGGGCGATTGCAGGAAGCCGACGAAGAGCCGCTACAGTAATCCAGCTTGCAGCCACGGTACTGACTGTGACCAAGATGCCCTTAACAAAGCCTGAGAGCGGGGCATTTAGGAGACTGTACTGTATCCAACTGACGAACGCGTAGTGGATCAGGTACATGCCATAGGCGTTATCACGAAGGCTGTCGAAGATACGCCGGCGCTTTTTCGCGAAACGGACAAAAATGGCCAGGCACGCAAAGCAGGATGCGGCACAGGAAAGTGCAAAAACGAAGCCACCCGTGACGACCCATGCTCGTGGACTCAAGCTGGCTGCCGAGGCGGGCGTCACAGCGGCAATGACAATCGCCATGATCGCAATGAAGAAAACGAGCGACGTTACCACCCACAGCGGCCAGCGCCGCGCCAGCTTGCCGTCCGGCGCCAGCAATCCGCGGTCTATCCCGAGGGCGCCCAGGCCCACGGCAATCAAGAAATAGAGCAGGTAGTGGAGGATGCGGCTCGTTTGGAACGTGAACGGACCGAAAGCGGTCCAGGAATACGGGCCAAAAGCGAGGGCCATGGGAATATAGGCAGCCGCCGACAGGGCGGCGAAAAGCGCGAAGAACACGGCCGGACGGCGAGATGCTCCTGCCAGCAAACGGCCTAGAGTCTCGCCCCATTGGGGCAGAGGCAGAAACAAGAGGACCGCGATGCAATCGAACCCCAGCAACAGCCACACGAACCAGGCCGGTCCGGCTGGCCAGTTACCCAAAGAAAGCCACTGACGCCAGAAGCCTGCGAAATCGGGATGGGCCGTTCGCTGAAGATAGGCAGGGTAATAGGCGAGCGGCGCAATGATGGCCGCGGCTGCGAGGAAGGGCAAGCCGAGGCGAATCGCGCGGTCGCGGAAGAAGTGTCGGCTGCCCTTGCGCCGGAGGCTGTTCCAGACGAAGAGACCGGAGAGAAAAAACATCAGCGACATGAAAAAGATGTCGTTGAAACCGACAAAGAGGCTGAAGCCGGTCCAATGGCGGCTATCCACAACCGGAAATGCCTGCCACCAACGTGGCTGCGCGGTTAGAGACGCGGTAAGCGGCGGGGCATCCGGATGGTAGGCGAGGACCGAGTGATGCGCCAGCACCAGCAGGGTCACAAAAGCCCGGAGATACCCGATGGCAATGTTATCTTTCGGCTTCGGCGCATAGGCGCTGTGGTCGCTAGCCAGAGGCGATCTCGCAGTAGGAATGGCACTCATGTTGGTTACTCCCGGCCTAACCGGCGCAGCGCGAACACTCCGAAAACCAAAGTAATAGCGGCGAGGACACCGGCGTGAGAGAAGGCGTTGCCGACCGAACCGCCGCTCGCGGCCCGCAGGACGAGGCCTTCCAGATGATACGACGGCCAGACAGGAGCCATCGCCTGCAGGAATTTGGGCAGCGGGAAAAACAAGCCTGAGAGATACATCATGGGCAGGTAGACGAGGTTGGTGAGGCCGGGCGCGGCAGCCGCTTTCGAGACGGAGCCGATGAAAAGCCCGATAGCACAGAACGGGAGCACGCCGATGACGTTGACGAGGCTCATCCCGGCAAATTGAGCGGCGGTGAGGGGCACATGCCCGAGCGTCGCAGCGGCGATGCACATTGTGATCATGATGAGTGCGGCGAAGAACATGGACATGAGCATCTTCGCCACCAGATAGGCGGCGGGAGGCATGGGCAAAGCGCGCTTCAGTTTGAGCAAGCCCTGCTCGCGCTCCACAGCGATGGTCACGCCGTAGCCGAACATGGCGGGCCCCATGACGCCAAAGACGGCGAAGCCCGCGAAGACAGCGACAGCGGCCCTCGGATCGCCGCGCAGAGCGCTGCCGAACAGGACCACGCCAAACAGCAGATAGAGCAGAACCGGCAGAGACAGGAAGATGACCCCGAAGGAAGGCGCGCGCAGCATGCGGAGAGATTCATATTTCGCTTCGGTCAGGTAAGCGCGCAGGACGCGGCCGGCGGGCATGACCGAACTATCAGACAGCCCGGCAACAACTTTCAAAGCAGTTGCGCTCATTGTACGTTCTCCTTGTTCATAGGCGCCGAGCCGGCGTCATGCGCATGAGTCAGTTCGGTAAAGGCCTCCGCGAGACCGGCGCGGCGGACCTCCAGGTTCTCAAGGTTCGGATCGGCGGCTAACAACCTCCGCACAACATTCTCGGCGTTGCTTGCGACGATTTCGAGATGCCGGCCCTTAAAGGTAGCGCTTTCGACCTCCGGCCATGCCTGAACCTGTTCCAAGGCTAGTTCCGTGGAGCAACTGATGCGCTTGCGAGCCACAACGGCGCGAATCGCGCTGACCGTGCCGGAAGCGATCATCCGGCCGTTGGCCAGGACGGCTGACGCGATCGGCCAGCGCTTCGGCTTCTTCGAGGTAATGCGTGGTCAGCACAATGGAGCAACCCTGGTTGACAAGCAGGCGCAGCATGGCCCACATGCGTTCGCGGGATTCGACGTCGAGGCCGACCGTTGGTTCATCCAGAAAGAGCAGCCTGGGACGGCCGCAAATCGCCATGGCAAATTGCGCCTGGCGCTTTTGTCCCCCGGAGAGCTTGCCGTAAGGGCGATCCGCGAGAGCGGAAGTATGGGTCAGTTCCATCGTTGAGGAGGCGGAGAGAGGAGCCGGGTAGTAGCTCGCAGTGAGTTGAATGTGCTCGCGGACGCGCAGTTCCGGCGCAAGATAGACTTCCTGCATCATCACTCCGATCTGGCGCCGGTTTACATGACTTCGCGGCGACTCACCGAAGAGGGTTGCAGACCCCTTGTCAGGCTTTTGAAGACCGAGCATCAAAGAAATAGCGGTGGTCTTCCCTGCTCCATTAGGACCGAGCACCGCCAGCAGCTCACCTTGTGCCACAGAGAGATCAAGCCCGTCCAGCGCAATGGTTTTTCCGTAACGCTTGTGGACGCTTGAAAGTTCTGCCAGGCGACTATTGATCATGCTGAATAGGCTCCGTTCTTTAAGTTCGAGTGTAAGTGACGGTTCTTGCGTACAGGAACGGAATTTTGACCAACCGGCCCGGCGGTGGGGCAAACAGGTCAGCAAGATGCTGCCCCGATGGTGGCTGTCATGCGCGACGAGGTAACCGTAGGCAGGCAGGACTCCGCGTTTCCAGCCGCGCAATTTTCCGTCTGGTTTGGACGCCTGGGCCAGGCATTGCCCAATCGCTTCGCCGGACGCCTCCAGCGCGTCCTTCAGCTCCTTTTTGCCGGGGCTGTAGTTGCCGTCGAACTTTTGGAGGCCGGCCGCGGCGCCGCGCGGGCCATGATTGTCCAGCCAATCGACGCGATTGTTGTGAAGGTGCGCGAACTGGCGCGCGACATCGCGTCCGCCGCGCGTGGAAGTGGTGCTTTTCAGGCCTTCCTCACTGATGTTCTCAATCAGAAACAGGTTGATGCGATTGTTGATCAGCCACGCTTCTACGAGTTCCTCGAACATGTTTTTCTCCCGCTCTCCACTAAACTGAACACTTGTGGTCGATCTTTCTTACAGCCGCCGCCGACAAAGATAGTCTAATCGCAGAGCTCTGGGAGAGAGGGACTTGCGGCCTCATTGAAGAGCCTGAGGGTATCCGGGCATTCTTCGAAGACGCCGCCGAGACCGCGGCAATTGCGCGCCAGTTCGGGGAAGCGGCGACCCAGATCCGTGAGGAGCAGCCGTTTGAGGGCCGGCAGTTCGAACGTGAGGGCTGGGAGCCGGTGGTGGCAGGCGAGCGTTTCTATATCGTTCCTCCCTGGCTCGCCGGACCCGCCCCGGAAGGCCGCTTCCGCCTAGAGGTGGACGCCGGCACGGCTTTTGGAACAGGCCGGCATGAGAGCACGCAGCTCTGCCTGCAGGCGCTGGAGAAATATCTGAAGCACGGATATACAGTGCTCGACATCGGCTGCGGATCCGGCATTCTATGGCTGCGGCGGGCTTGGCGGGAGCGGGCTCGCTGTTCGGCTGCGATATCGATTTCGACGCCCTAAGCGTCGCGCGGCGGCACGTTCATGCGCCACTCTTCGCGGGGTCGGCGGATGCCGTGCGCGAGGCGGTGGCTGACATCACAATTGCGAACATCAGCGCCAGGGTGGTCGACAACTTGGCTGGAGAGCTGAAGCGTGTTACCAAGCGGGATGGAATCATTGTCCTGGCTGGTTTTATTCGGAGGAAGCGGCCGCAGCGCTTCCGTTGGCAGGAAATCCTGGAGCTGGGCGAGTGGGAATGCTGGATCTGCCGCCCGGAAGACGTTGAGGCGGCAGCCGGCGAAACAGTTGAAGCAGGTTCACACTCCCGCGAGTGGTGGGTCTGAATCGTTATCGATCGGAAGAATCTCCTCAGGCAGCGCGGCCGCTGGCTTCGTGTCGTGTTATCCACCCTCCGATAGCAGCACCGGCACAAGCCGCAATGAGAATAGGCCCCAGATGCCAGACAAGAATATGAGAGGCCTGTTGAATCGGACAGTGCAGCGCCAAGACACTGAAACCGACCAGCCCGCCGAATGTTCCAATCAGGCAGCTTGTCTCGAACGGCGTTGTCAGAAACCCCTTGCGGACGAGGAGAAAAGCAGTGGCGCCGGCCACCGCAGCGCCGAAAGTGCCGAGGCGCAGGCAAGAAATTCCATTCCTGACAAACTGCTGCACGCCAAAATTTCGGAACAGCAGAGCCACCGCGAGCGCGAGGGCCGCGAAGGCGCCCACGATCAGCGCGGCACGGCTGAAGCCTCTCTTGGGGCCCGGGATTATGTCCTCGGCGATCGAATGCGCAAATACCGCCGCAAGCGCGAGAATAACGCCGTAATAAACCAGTTTCTGCGTTGTGCGGAGAGCGTCCAAGGCAAAGTACCCAAACGGAAATGCCACTAAGAGCGACAAGGCAATGAAAATCGCCAGCCCCAGGAGCGTCAGCGCGCCGTTGGACGGCAGAGGCCGCACCGGTTTCAGAGTCGAAACAATGCGCTGCTGAATAGCGGCAATCTGATGCGGAGATGGCCCTTCCGGGTGTGTCCGAAGAGCGGCCAGCAACTCACCACACTGCCGGCAGGCCGACACATGCGCTTGCGCTTCGGGCGTGAGCGCCGCGCCGGAGGACAGCAAGCTGTCCAGCTCTCTGCAGTTCATGCAGGGCCGCCTAAAATCTTGCGCAGCTTCTCATAGGCGCGATGCGCCCGCTGTTTCACTGCGCCTACACTGCTGCCGGTGGCGCGGGCCACTTCTTCCAAGCTAAGACCCCCATCCTTAAGCATCAGAACCGTCTCGCGCTGGGCAGATGGAAGCGTCCGGAGCAGCTCCGCCATTTGGGGCGCGGCGGATTGGCGGGCCGGGTCGGCCGCAACTTCGGGTAGCGCTCCCGTTCGAATTTCATGCTCAACTATTCTCTTCGTTCTGCGGTAATGATCCACCCGTACCCTGCGGGCAATAGCATACATCCAGGGTAAGAGCGGCTCGCCCGTCCGAAACGTCTTCCGCGCAGAATGGATGCGCAGCCAAAAATCCTGCAGCAGATCTTCTGCTTGAGATCGGTTCCGCACCTGCGCCAGAAAAAAATGGAACATCTGCGGGCTGACACGCTCAACGAGAGCAGCGGCGGCATCCGCGTCTGCCGACTGATAGCCTTGCATGAGCGTTTCCAGATCTTCGACGGGCTGCCCCGCCGCACGCGAGGGTTGACTCACGTCTTGCGATCCATGAATCTGTTCGCGGCCATATAAACAAAAGTTACGTAAGCGGGAGTGACTTTTTCTCCAGGCCGGCCGAATAAACTAGCGGGCACGATACTCTGTCCATTGCGATTCGTTCTCTGTGACCCAAAACTATTCCAGTCTATCGATTTCCGGGAGATTCCACTTGATTCGACAAAACATGATTGCATCCGTTCTGTTTTTGGGGGCACCGCCTTTCGCGGCGCCCTCGCAGGGGCTGCCCGCCAGGCCCTCCCAAACGCGAATACCGGTCGTGCTGGAACTATTCACGTCCGAAGGCTGCTCGAGTTGCCCGCCTGCGGACAGGCTGCTTAAACAGCTTGACGAACAGCAACCCGTTCCCGGAGTTGAGCTGATTGTTCTAAGCGAGCACGTCGACTACTGGAATAGGCTTGGCTGGAAAGATCCCTTCTCTTCCGGCGAATTCAGCCAGCGGCAGGAGGCTTACGCGGCACGGCATAACTCGGATGATGTCTACACGCCCCAAGTCATAGTGGACGGCCGGTTTTCAGTGGTGGGCGGAGATCGGCGGGCGTTGCTGAGCGCTATCGGAAGCGCGGCATCCAGCGCGAAGATTTCTATCGAAGCCCAGATTGAAAAAGAGGGAGGGCGTTCGCGGTTACGTGTCACCGTTACGGCGCCTGATAGTAAATTCGAGCACGCCACGCTTTTCCTGGCTGTCGCATCGAACGAGGCTCATTCGCATGTGACGAGAGGAGAGAATTCGGGCCGCGATCTTGTTCACGTGGCGGTTGCAGAGCCGCTCGAGAAGATCGCCCAACTCACTCCTGGGCGTCCATTAAAAAGGGATTTCCTGATCAGCCTGCCGGAGGAAGGCGCCGGTAAGCGAGTCATTCTCTTCCTCCAGGACAACTCTTCCGCGCAAATTGTGGGAGCCACTGAACTGGGGCTCTAACCGGCATTGGATATGGAAACGGCGCTGGTCTCCTGTTTCCGAAATTCCTTTACGTTTTCGTCCATACACGCTCCGTTGAAAACGCGGTCCAAATTGTTGATTTCACGTGAATGGCCTGCCGCGTCTTCATTTCGTTCTGCGGCCCGAAGGGCCATGGGTACTCCCTGACGGTCGCCGCTCCGCTTCGAGCGTTCACGCTGATGAACGATGAGTTGGCGTCAAGAAACTTAAGAAATACGAGACTAGCCTTTATCGCGCAGCAGACTTTTAGTGGAAGACAGGGATCTGTCGGCCATCCGCGATCCGGTTGCCGGACGATTCAAGATTGAGGTGGCAGGAACAGGGCGAGCCGCCGCCGCAACCGCTGGTTCAACGGCCGACACTACATTGCCCTGCTCATCAAGACGCTCGATTTGGGCCTTCTCCTGATTCACTCGAACTGTCTCCTGTACGGTCTCGAGTTCTTCGATCTGGGTGATGTGAATCTCTTCCGTGACCACCCATTGTTTCTCAACACGCAGAATCTCGGAGACGACCGGTACGACCAATGTTTTTCCCACCCGCTGCACCTGCTGCGGGCCATCGACCACCCGATCCGTTTTTACACGCTTGATCTCTACGCGGCCTTTGCGGAGCTCCTGCTCCAGGATCTCGTCGTGACCCTCCACATGCTTGGTGACACGGACGCCCCCGGTTTGCACCGGGATAGCGTCCGCGTGAAGTTCCTCATTGATTACCGGGACAACGTACTCATTCGGTTCCTGCGCCATGGCGTCACCAGCGTTACCGCGCTGCGGCGGATTTCGCTTTACCCGTGACCCGGTCCCAGCCGTAGCGGACCGAATTCTTGAAGCGATCCCAGGCACCGTTCGGATAACGGCGGCCGTACTCTGCCCTTAGATCGGGCTCGACCTCGTCAAAATTGCGGCCTCTGTAGCGAGGATCATTCGCCATATCGTACCCGTAAAGATAAGAGGGCGCGTAGTCTTCGTACGTAGCTCCGGTATTGGCATAGTTCGCTGCAAAGTCACGGCGGTAGTCGTCACCAAATTCGGTTTTCGAACCTGTCGCAGGCGCATTTGCGGCGTCAAGATTTTCCACTCGGACTTCGGTGCGGCTCAGCGTGTCGTTTATGACCTCAGTCCGCTCGGTCTGATCTCTTTCAATTCGAATTTCTTCTACGACGCGCGCTTGTTTAGACACTACCGGCTCTTCGGCGTATTCCTGCACCTCTATCACCTGGTCACGGCCCGTTCGGAGGTCAGATTTGGCGACGGGACGGTCTACCGACTGACGGTCCACCCGCACGTGTTGTTCTTGCAGGCGCACGCTCTCTTGCACCGGTTCTTCGATGACACGCGAATATACGCGCACGCCGCCGCGCAGAACCCGGCGCTTACCAACCTTCAATTCCTCCGCCACGACGGGTATCGATTGCTGCCCGGAATCGGCAGAAGTAACGGAATAGCCAGGGTTCGCGTTCGCGGCGGGCTTGCCCGGAACATTTACGGGAGACGTGTTCACGGTTTCATTCACGTTTTCGCGATGAACGTCTACCGGATGGAAGCGCTCCAGAACATGGGCCACTGCGTCAGCATTTTCGTCATTCGTTTCGACGCTCAAGACAACGTGGCCGCGGCCCACGGCGTCCTCATAGCGGCTGCGATCCTCGTCATTTTCGTGCCCAAACAGCGACTTAAACCAGCCGGTAACGCCCCCTTCCCGATACTCCTCTCTGTAGCTTTTGCCGGCCGTTGTGTTGTTGAGAGCAGCGGAATAAATAAAAGGGTCCTGATCTGTGAATCCACTAGCTTTTAACTCGGCGGCGGCGGATTGCGCATCAGAGTCGTTGCGAAAAACTGAAACTACGGTCGATCTGGTTGTAGCTGGCATCTATTTGAGCTCCTTGTGTTGATCTATTCACTTTCTGGACGATACCCACCAGCTTTCGCTTCAGGAGAAAACGAGAAAAACGTGTGGCGCCGCGTGCGAGCGATTCTGCGCCATTCTCTTGATAGCGGCTATTACCGGCCTGCCGGCACGAGTGCCCAATACCATTGACATAAGAGGTTTTTGCGTCCCTCCAATGATGGGGTCGCTAACGCTCCCTTGCTCCGTTTCAACATCTTGCACGAACGAAAGACGGCTCCGATCCATACGTTTCGCTTAAGTAGACGACATTGGGCAAGAATGCCCAATGATCACTGCAATTCCGGCGTAGGTTTTACTGAAACAGGTGTTCCCGCGAATAGGGTGGGCGCGCCTTTACTGTATGCCGTTTTGTTGTAAGCGGCCACGTCTGTTTGAAGGATCCGATTGAAAGCCGCGAGCCGCTCCTCGACTTGCTTGCCATACTTCTCCATCTGCTCGCGAAACAGAGCGTTCGGCGGCTGATCATATAGTTCCGCCATTGCGCCCGCCAACCCGTTGATTTCTGTGTGGAGATCCGCCAAAGCGTGAATATCGTCCTCCGCAACCTCGTGCTGAATGCCTGGATTGAATACCGCCGCTTTTGACGCTTTTAGCTTGTCTTCCAGGGTTCCGGCTTGCTCGAGGAGCGCGGTATATTTTTCGCGCATTTCCGGATCGCGGCTGACGTCGGTCCTGAATTCTTCAATCTGACGCTCGATGCCGTCAATGCGCTCGACCATTTCATTGACCGCGGCGGCTTGATTTCGCAAGGCGAGCGCCGCTTCCGTTTGGGCCCGCAAGTCCTGCATGCTGACATGCAGATTGGGATCTGCGTGAACGGTCGTTGCCGTTTTCTGCGATTCTCCGTTTACAGTCACTTCAACTTGGTATTCGCCCGGAAGAACTCTGGGCCCGGTCGTGAAGTACCTGTGTTCCTCAAGCTCCCCGGGTTCAGGCGGCTCCGGGGCAATAGTAGACGCGAGCCTGCGCGCGCCGGAATAGCGCATGTCCCATACGAAGCGATTCAGACCCGCTTCGGATGGTCCATAAGGTGTCGCCACCAGTTGCCCCCGCTGATCTGTGATCGTGATCTTTACGGGCGTCTGATGCGCCTGCTTCTGCTGGCTGGAAGGCTCCAGTTTCTTTTTCAAAAGATAATCGATCGTGGAGCCGCCGGGCGCGTTCGGAGCCGAATACGAGACCGGATTGTCTTCATCCGCCTCCCAATGGAGCATTAAGAAGCCATCGCCGCCATTGAAGAGATGGAAATCGGCAGCCTGAACCGTCGCGTTCATCCCTTCGAGAGGGCGGATATCATCCAGGATGAAAACGCCACGCCCGTGAGTTGCTACCACTAAATCGCGCGGCTCCTTTACGAACTTCAGATCGAATACGGGGGTTGTGGGAAAGTTTGCCTTGAGCTTTGTCCAATGGCCGCCCGCATCGCTCGAGTAATAGAGTCCCTCATCGTTGCCGAGCACGAGAAATCCCTTCTGATTGGGGTCCTCGCGAACCACAAATACCGGCGAATCCGGCAGGCCGGCAGTGATTTTCTGCCAAGTGCCGCCATAGTCGGCGGTCTTGTAGACATACGCGCGCCGGTCATCCAGCTCGTGGGCATCGAATGACACATAGGCCGTTCCGGCGTCAAAAGGAGAAACACCGATCTGATAGACTCGCGACCACTCCGGCGCTCCTGTGATGTTCGTATCCACGCGCGTCCATTCTTTGCCGCCATTCCGCGTGAGCTGCACGCATCCGTCGTCCGTACCCACCCAAATCACGTTCGGGTCGCCAGCAGCGAGCGTCAGGGAAAGAATCGTGTCGTAATTCTCTGCCCCGCTGATGTCGTGGTTAATAGGACCGCCGGCAATCACCTGCTTTGTTTTATCGTTTCGAGTGAGATCACCGCTGATCGCCGTCCAGCTTTTTCCTCCGTCGCTGGACTTGAACACTACGTTCGCGCCGAGATAAACCTCGTTCGCATCATTAGAAGAGACTGCGATAGGGCTCGTCCAATTGAATCGATATTTCAGATCAGCCGGCGCGACATCCGCGGCGCTTTCCATATAGGGACGAACAAGGCGTGACAGGTGCGTTTTGTTATCCAGCCGCTCGATGAAGCCATCCTGCGCATCGGAATAAATGATGGTGGGATCGCTTGGCGCGGGGACCGAGTATTCGCCATCGCCGCCGATCACGGCGTGCCAGTCGGCATTTGTCACGCCATGACGGCCCAAGTCGCTCGAGGGCCCGCACCACGCGCTGTTATCCTGCAGGCCGCCGCAGATCTGGAAGGGCGTCTCTGAATCCGTCGCCACCTGATAGAACTGGGCGAGAGGCAGCGAATCCAGAAAGCGCCACGATTTGGCGCCATCGAAACTCAGGAAGGCCCCGCCATCGTTTCCTTGAATAATGCGGTCCGGATCCTGGGGGTCAATCCACAAGGTGTGATGATCGGGATGCACGCCGTGGTCTGCCTGGTGAGCGGTCTTGCCTCCGTCGCCGGACTCCATCAGCCGGAACGACATAAAGTAGATCTTGTTCTCATCGGCCGGCGAAACAAGCATGCGCGAAAAGTAGAAAGGACGTACGTCGAGCGCGTGGTTGCTGCTCACCTCGCTCCAGTGATTGCCCATGTCCCTGGATTGATACAGTGTTGCTCCCTTTTGAGAGGTGACCAGCGCATATACATGACTCGGATTACCGGGCGCCACAGCCATCGCCATGCGGCCCAGCGGCTCTTCCGGTAAACCCTCTGAAAGCTTCTTCCACGTTTCTCCGCCGTCTGTAGTGCGGTATAGCGCGCTGGTTTCGCCGCCATCCACCAGCGTCCAAGGGTAGCGGCGCGCGTGCCACATGGCCGCGTACAGCACCTCCGGATTTCCAGGCGGCATGGCAAGATCGGCGACGCCGGTCAGGTCGTCAACGTAGAGAACTTTCTTCCAGGTCTTACCTGCGTCCGAGGTTCGAAACACTCCCCGCTCCGCGTTCGGCCCCCACACATGACCCAGAGCGCCGACGAATACAGTCTCCGGATTCTTCGGATCGACAATCACTCGCGAGATTTGCCCGGCATCTTTGAGCCCCACGAACTTCCAGGATTCTCCGGCATCGGAAGAGAAGTAAACGCCCGCCCCATCCATCACGTCATTGCGAATGTTGGCCTCGCCGGTGCCCACCCAGACGAAATTCGGATTTGATGGCGCGAGAGCAATCGAACCGATCGAGGCCGTGGCTTCGTGCTCAAAAACAGCCTTCCAGGTGATACCGCCGTTCACGGTCTTATAAACGCCGCCGGCCGCGCCCCCAACGTAATAAATTTTGGGATCGCCTGGAACGCCTACGACTGACGTGACTCTGCCTCCGGCGATCGCCGGTCCCAGATTGCGGAAATGAAGATTGTGCAGCACGTCATGTTCGTCGGCCTCGCCCGCATTGCCAGCGGGCGCCTGGGCCGGCGCGGAAACCGCCAGCAATGATCCAATGAGCGTGCAACCTATTAATGTAAAGAGTGTATTAGGCATTGTATGATTTTGTTCCAAATCCGGGTAACAGCGCATTCACGAACATACCAATCCACCGGATGGAAACTTATGGCCACCTAGTAAGTTTGCTGGATGGAAAGTTCACGCGTTTAATCGTCTGAGAGACGGGGGCCTGAATGGCGGATAAACAAAAAAAATGCGCGCACCCCGCGTGCAACTGTTTGGCAAAAGAAGGCAGCAATTATTGTGGAGCTTATTGCGAAGGGGCAGGCAAGACGCCCGATATCGAATGCGGCTGTGGACATCCTGGCTGCGCGCCCGCGACTGCCAAAATCTAACGTTTGTTTTAAGTATCATTTGCAATTCACCGCGAAACTGCCTCCGATTCAGTAGGCTGGTATCTGGGGGCTGAATGCGCTGGTCCTGGAAAATTGGCAGGTTCGCAGGAATTGATCTATACGTTCATGCGACGTTTTTTCTGCTGATTTTGTGGGTGGTCATCCTGCATTGGATGGCGGGGCATTCCGTGCAGGGGACGCTCAGCGGCGTGGAATTTATCCTGGCTTTATTCGTCTGCGTCGTGCTGCATGAGTTTGGTCACGCGCTCACGGCCAGGCACTTCGGATTCGCCACCAAAGACATCATCTTGCTTCCGATCGGTGGAGTTTCACGCTTTGAAAAGATGCCCGACAAGCCGTGGCAGGAGTTCTGGGTCGCGATTGCCGGACCCCTTGTAAACCTGGCTCTTGCGGCAATTATCTATGTGGCGCTGTTTTTCACCTCGGGCTTCAAACCTGTGCAGAAGCTCAGCATTACTGGCGGCCCATTTCTCGAACGGTTGCTGGTTGCCAACCTTATCCTCGCTATTTTCAACCTGGTTCCGGCCTTTCCCATGGATGGCGGCCGGGTCCTTCGCGCCCTGCTTGCAACACGCATGGATCATGTTCGCGCCACTCAAGCCGCGGCTTATATCGGCCAGGCACTGGCGCTGATATTCGGCTTCATTGGCCTATTCACGGATCCCTTTCTACTGTTTATCGCCTTCTTTGTCTGGATCGGCGCGGCTCACGAAGCGCAGGCTGTTCAGATCAAAGACTCCTTTTCGGGTATACCCATTCGCACCGCGATGCAGACCAACTTTACGACTCTGGACACCAGCAACAGCCTTGGCGACGCTGTGAAGCAGATCCTCGATGGCTCCCAGCACGAATTTCCGATTATGTGGGGAGATAAGGTCATGGGCATCCTCACGCGCGCGAATCTTTTGGCCGGATTGGCGAAATCCGGTCCGGATCCTCAGGTCAGCACCGTAATGGAGCGAGAGTTCGATACTGCTGAGCCGAATGAAATGCTCGAAACGGTCTTGAGCAGGCTCTCTGCTTCTCCGCACCGGACCATGCCCGTGATGGAAGACGGAAAGCTGGTGGGGCTTGTCACCCTAGACAACTTGGGCGAGTACCTGATGATTCAGAATGCTCTGCATCGGCGTGAGCGCGCGGTGGCGCTGGCGGAGACGAAAGTCTAAAATCCTGTTTCCGAAATTCCTTTACGTTTCGTCCATACACGCTCCGTTGAAGACGCGGTCCAAATTGTTGATTTCACGTGAATGGCCTGCCGCGTCTTCATTTCGTTCTGCGGCCCGAAGGGCCATGGGTACTCCCTGACGGTCGCCGCTCCGTTTCGAGCGTTCACGCTGAGGAACGATGAGTTGGCGTGAAGAAACCTCAGAAACACGAGTCTAGGCCACGCCAGGCCAGGGTTTTGATTCCAGGATGCCGTGGTAGCCGTTCTTCATGCGTTCTTCGATGATTGCCCAAACTTTGGGATCGCAGCCGGTCCAGTTCTGAACGGCTTTATTCCCGAGATAGGGGAGCGCAGCAACGCCCACTTTGCTCGAAAAATATCCGCCGACAGTAAGGCTACGGAATTCATTGAAGAAATGGACCCAGGCAAGGTCTTCCGGAGTGGCTTTTTTCGGATACGCGATGCGGTCCAGCAATTGCTTCTGCTGATCTTCGGCGGCGCTCGCAAAAGGCTTTTCGAACTTCGCGTTGGACTCCCGATCCAGCCACATGAGGCCGCCAAAGATCTGCGCTTTCAAATCCTCGTTGCCATCCTGTTCGGTGCGGAAGGCAATCCAGTCATCCAGAAACTCGGGAACTCCGGCTTCGGTCGCGCTGCCGCCGTGCTCATCGGCCGGCACAGTCAAATCGCAAAGCACGCGCACCGTCTCCCATTGGTGATCATCGAACGTCTGGCGTTTGTAAGGGCCGCCGGCTGGGGCGGCCTGCGCCGCCGTCAGCCGCGTGGGCATGGTCATGCGCGTGCGCAGTGGCCGAACCGGCGGTTACCGCGGCGACTGCCGGAACGGAGCCTATGATCTGAAGAAGACCGCGGCGGCTTACCGTCTCGCGGGCTTCGGACCCGGTGTTGTTCTGTGGCTCTGACATGGCTGGCTCTTTTCTCCGTTATACCTTCACATTCAGTTTCTTGACTTGATCCACAATGTATTCGGACGTCCGCCAGCCCAGCGCGGAAATCGTCAACGTCGGGTTCTTGTCGGCGTTGCTCACAAACGGCGCGGCATCTGTAACGAAAAGATTTTTCACGTCCCAGGCTTGGCAATATTGGTTCAGGACCGATTTTTTCGGATCGTTGCCCATCTGCGTAGAGCCGACTTCGTGAATAATCTCGCCGCCGCGCGAAATGCCCCAATTCTTGTCTGCGCCATGACTCATCGTCACGGAGCCGCCCATCCCATGGATAATTTCCTGGAACGTCTCCTGCATGTGCTTCGCCTGCAGAATTTCGTCTTCGCTCCATTTGAAGTGGAAGCGCAATACGGGGATACCCCATTCGTCGATCACATCGGGATCGATATCGCAGTAGCTCTGATCATTTGGAATCATCTCGCCGCGGCCGGAGAAATAGACTTCGCAGCCGTAGAGCTTGCGCAGATTCTCTTTCATCTCCACGCCATACCCGCCGTTCAGAAAACGAGCGGCATATCCGCCCAGCTCGCCGGCGCCTGGCTGGCCCCTTCCACCGCCGAGCTCAATGTGATAACCGCGCGCAAAGGGCAGCTTACCTGCCTTTTGCTGCTGATAGAGCCACCAAGGCATGTAGAGATGCATGCCGCCGACGCCATCTTCATTTTGCGGCGGCAGATCCTGCAGAATAGGAAGGAACCCGCCTACGGCCGAACCCACTGTGTCCATGATGTAGCGCCCCACCAGGCCGGACGAGTTGGCGATGCCGTTTGAAAACTGGCTGCTCTTTGAATTGAGCATGATCCGCGCCGTTTCGCAGCAGCTCGCCGCCAGCACGACAATCTTCGCCCGCACCTGCACTTCATTCCTGGTGTTTTTGTCGACGTAAGAAACTCCCGTGGCGAGACCGTTCGGCCCCACCAGGACCTCGCGCACCATGGCATTCGTTCGCACTTCAAGGTTGCCCGTCTTCTGCGCCGGTATGATGTGCACACCGGGTGAATTGAAGTTGGCGTTCACGCCGCACGAACGTCCGCATTGCGCGCAATAGTGACAAGCGGGTCGTCCGTTCAGCGGGCGCGTGAGAATCGCCAGCCTGGAAGGAATGCATGGGATGTTGAGCTTGTCGGAAGCGATTTTGATCAGCCGTTCATAGCCGCGCGGCGCCGGCGGCGGAAGAAACTTTCCATCCGGCGTATTTTCCAGGTCCTCCGGCGAACCGAAAACGCCAATCAACTCTTCAGCTTTGTCATAATAGGGCGCCAATTCTTCGTATGAGATCGGCCAGTCAAAACCCTTCCCGTCCCGGCTGTACGGCTTAAAGTCATACGGCCCCATGCGCAGCGAAATGCGTCCGTAGTGATTGGTGCGGCCGCCCAGCATGCGCGCGCGCCACCACATCCAATCGGAACCTGGCGCATTCGTATAGGGTTCACCCGGAACCTGCCATCCTCCAACGGTTGTGGCATCGAAGTAGCCCCACGGCTTATACTTCGTTCCGGCCCCGCGATGCGGAACCTGGTAGGGCCAGCCGAACATCTTGGAATCATGCGTGCAATCGAACCACGCACCCGCTTCCAGCATGCAGATCTTCGCTCCGGCATTCGCGAGCACCTGCGCGGCCACTCCGCCGCCCGCGCCGGATCCGACAATCGCCACGTCATATGTCTGATTGGCTTTGAGCTGTGCCATCTTCGCCTACTTTATATCTACACCCATCTCTTTTTGAACTGCTATTTTGCTAGGCGGCATTCGGCGTTACGTTCCATGGAACATACTGCGCCAGGTAGCGCTGCGCCATAATGAAGCCGACTTTAAATTCGTCGCTGAAATCAGGTCCCGGATTATTATCCGCACCGTATAGCGCGTCTTCCTGTTCGACACTCATGGCGCCGCGATATCCAACCGCTTCCAACACGTTGAAAAACTCGCGCCAGTCCATTGAGCCCGCGCCCGGAATGCGGTACTGCCACCACTCGGCTCCATTGACCGGGTTAATTCCGCCCGCGCGCAATATTGGCCAGTGAATTTGCGTGTCCTTCAGATGCACGTCATAGATTTTGTCGACGAAATCGCGCGCCGTTTGAATCGGATCCATGAACTGCCGCACGAGGTGTGAAGGATCGTATTGCAGGCCGACATAGGGCGAATCGCCGAACCCTTTGAAAAGCGCCGCGAATCCTACGGGGCTGGTGGCGAGATTCGGGCCCTCCGGCCAGGGCTCCCAGAGAATGCGGACATGATTCTGTTGACAGGCAGGGAAGTATTTCTCTGTGTAAAGCGCCACGATCTCATCAATCTGCTGCTGAAACGGCTTGGCGGGATCTTTTCCGGACGCGGTGCCGATGTAAGGCACGCCCAGCTTGCCGGCCACCTCAATCGCACTTACGAAAGCAGTGTTGATGCGCGCCCGTTCCTGCAGATCGGGATCGATATGGTTCACGGTAATTTGAAACGCGGAGACGTGCATCTGGTGCTGTTCGAGCGTACGTTTGACTTCGGCAATGCGCTCATCGGTCGCGTGATGACCAACGCCGCCGTTCAAAATCATATTGTTAAAGCCTTCCGACTTTGCCCATGCGACATTGCCCGGCGTATAGGGGCCGAGCACGCCCAGATACGGCTTCCATTCGCGCGGTTTGGATTGCGGACGCTCGGGCGGCGCGGCCGCCGATGCTTGCGATCTCAGGGCGGCAGCCACGGCGAGGGAGCTAACAAGGGAGCGTCGAGTCATGATCGACAGTTTATATCTATTTAAATCTATCGTTTCTTGTCTCAAACCAGATCGAGTCCGCGCGTCTCCGGTATCCACAGCGCGCTCGCAGCTGCCAATGCAAACGCCACTCCACAGGCGCCAAAGCCCCAGGAAAGGCCGTGCGACTCGCCGATCGCCCCAATCAACAAGGGCGCAAATGCGCTGAGCCCTCGCGCGGCGTTGTACGAGATACCCAAAGCGGTCGCGCGAATCGGCGTCGGGAATAATTCACTGCCAAGGATCCCCGAGCCTGTAAAGAAGCCCGTTCCGAAGAACGCCGTAACGGAAGCCGTCAGCAGAATAAGCGCGGGCTGCCGGGCCAGCGCGAACGCAGGCACCGAAATCGCTGCCAGCGCCAGGTAAAGAACGATGGTTCGTTTGCGGCCGAACTTGTCGGCAAAGACGCCGAACAGGAGATAGCCCGGCAGCATGCCGCAGAGATTCAGTACGGTCAGAAACGCGGTAAAGCCGAGCGCGCTGAAGTCGCGGCCTCCTTTGGCGGCGGGCAACGCCAGATAGGCGGGAATCCAGGTGAATAATCCCCACCAGGCGAACATGCCGAAGGTGTTCATGCATAGCAGCGCCGACAGCCTTGGCAACACCGCGCGCCAGAGCTTGCGCTTTTCGGTTTTAGATGCCAGGCGGCCAGCGTGCTGTTCCCAGAGAGCCGGTTCCGGCACGTGGCGCTGGATCCAGAGCGTGACCACTGCCGGCAGCACGCCTACGAAAAATACCCAACGCCAGTTTGCGCGCGCGAGCATCACATTCGCCACGATTGCGGCCAGCGCATAGCCTATGGCCCAACTGCTCTGCACTATGCCCAGTGCGCGGCCCCGCCAGGCGCTCGGCCAAGTTTCGGCAACTAAGGCCGCACCCGAATTCCACTCGCCGCCCATGCCCAGACCCACCAGGAAACGGAACACCGCCAGCATGGTCACTGTTGTGGAGAACCCGCACGCAAAAGTGAACATCGCATACATGAGAATGCTCTGGCTCAACATTTTTCGGCGCCCGAACCGGTCGGCGAGCAGGCCGAATACGAAGCTGCCGATCGCCGACGCGATCAGGGTGAGAGTATTCAGCAGGCCGGCTGTGGCTTTGCTCATGCCGAACTCGCGCATCAGCGTGGCGAGAACGATGGAGTACAGCATCACGTCGAAGGCGTCCAGCATCCAGCCAAGCCCGGCAGCCGTCAAGGTGCGACGTTGCGCGCTTGTGGTGTCTCGCCAACGGAACGGCGGCGCGGAGCTGCGTTGCGGAATGGCGTTTACGGTCTCCATCGGGCTCAACAGCTAGGATAGGCATGAACCAAACAGATGCGCATTGCCATTGACACCGGCGGGACTTTTACCGACTGCGTCTACGCCACCGGCGGCGCGATTCGCGTTTTGAAAATTCAATCCACTCCTGCCGATCCGGCTGAAGCGATTTTACGTGCTATCCAGCGCATCGCGGGCGAGGAACCAGCTGAGGTGCGCCACGGAACTACTGTCGGCACGAATGCTCTGCTGGAGCGCAAGGGCGCGCGCGTGGCGTTCGTGACCACGAGCGGTTTCGAAGATAGCATTGCGATTGGCCGCCAAGCCCGCCCCAAACTGTACGATTTGTTCTTTACGAAAGAGCCGCCCCTCGCTCCGGAAAGCCTGCGCTTCGGCGTGAAAGAACGCACGGCATCCGATGGAAGCGTCATACAGGAGGTTACGGCGGACGAACTGGCGCGGCTCACCGGGCAGGTTCACGCAGCAGCGCCCGAATCGATCGCTGTTTCGCTGTTGTTCTCCTTTGCCAATCCAGCCAATGAGCGCGCCGTCTCGGAAGCATTGCGTGAAATCGGCGTGCCGGTGTCGGTATCGCACGAGATTCTTCCGGAGTTCCGCGAATACGAGCGTGGGTCCACGATTTTGATCAATGCCTATCTCGCTCCGAAGATGCAGCGCTATCTGGAACAACTCGACAAGGTTTTAAGCGCCGGGCGCTCGAGCTTGCAGGTGATGCAGTCTTCGGGCGGTATTGTTCCGGCGGCCGTCGCGGCGCGCGAACCGGTCAGGACCATCCTTTCAGGACCCGCCGGCGGAGTGGTGGGCGCGATGGCGGTTGCCAAGGCCGCGGGCATCCCGCGCATACTTTCGTTCGATATGGGCGGCACTTCCACCGATGTGGCGCTAATGATCGGCAACACCGCGCTGCGAACAACCAGGGAATCGCAAATCCTCGGTATGCCGGTGGCTGTGCCGGTGCTCGACATTCATACGGTAGGGGCTGGCGGGGGCTCGCTGGCTGGCTTCGACCTGGCCGGCGCTCTGACGGTCGGCCCGGAATCGGCCAGCGCGGATCCTGGCCCGATCTGTTATGGCCGCGGTATGCAGCCTACCGTCACGGACGCGAATCTGCTGCTCGGGCGTCTGGACGCGGAATGGTTCCTCGGCGGCGGAATGCAGCTGGACGAAGCGCGGGCGCGGGACTTGTTTGCTGAGGCGAAAGGCCGGCTTCCCAGTATCGAAGCCTTCGCCGAAGGCATCATCCGGCTTGCGGATTCGCATATGGAAAAGGCTCTACGGCGCATCTCCGTCGAACAAGGCCATGATTCGCGCGATTTCGTGCTGGTGAGTTTCGGCGGCGCCGGGCCGCTGCATGCCTGTGCTTTGGCGCGAGCGTTGCGCATTTCGCGGGTACTGGTCCCGGGCTCTCCGGGCGCTTTGTCGGCCTACGGCATCCTGGCCTCCGATGTGGTCCGCGACTACTCCCGGACCGTCATGCTGAGCCCGGATGACGCAGCTCTAGAGCGACATTTCGAAAGCTTGGAGGCGCTCGGATTCCGCGATATGGGTGCGCAAGGTTGCAGCGCAATTGCTCAACGCTCGCTCGATCTCCGTTATGTGGGCCAGGGATATGAGTTGGCTGTTCCCTGGACACCCGATTTGGTCGAACAATTCAATCGCGCGCACGAGCAGCGGTATGGATACGCGGACCGGCAGCGGATCGTCGAAGTCGTGAATGTGCGGGTTCGCATGCTCGCACAGAGCGAGCGCATTCCGAATCAGCCGCTGGAGCGAGGCGACGGGAACGCTCGCCGGGCGGTCATCAAAACAAAGCCGATCTTCTACGAAGGTGGGTGGCGCGACGGAACGGTATACGACAGGTCACGTCTCCGCGCTGGTGACAAGTTCGCCGGGCCGGCGGTCGTGGCCGAATACAGCGCAACCACGTTCGTGCCCCTGGGCGCGCAGGTTACGGTGGACGATCACGAAAACCTGTTGATCGAGACAGCGGCATGACTCTTGTCCATGATCGGATTGAGCACGACCCGATTGAGCTCGCGATCTTCAAGAGCTCGTTTCACTCTATCGCTGAAGAAATGGGCGCGGCACTGCGGCGAACTGCTTTCTCGCCCAACATTAAAGAGCGCCGCGATTACTCGAGCGCGGTGTTTGACGGCGCGGGCCAGATCATCGCGATGGGCGACGATATGCCGGTCCATTTGGGATCAATGCCGATGTCCGTGCGGGCCGCTTTGGACAAGCTGACGCTTTCGCTGGGTGATATCGCCATCCTAAACGATCCTTATTGCGGCGGCACTCATCTGCCGGATATCACGCTGGTGATGCCGGTGTTTGGTCCGCAGACCCCGCATCCGGTTTTCTATGTCGCAAATCGCGCGCATCATGCCGACGTGGGAGGAATGTATCCGGGGTCGATGGGCTTATGCCGCGAAATCTGGCAGGAAGGCATCCGTATTCCGCCTGTAAAACTCTTGTCGGCGGGCGCTGTGAACGAACATGTGCTGCACCTGATTCTGAACAATGTCCGCACGCCGCGCGAGCGCGAGGGTGACCTGACTGCTCAGATCGGGGCCTGCCGCATCGTGCGTCGAACGAGGGATAGAGCTCATCCAAAAGTACGGGTTGGAACGGGTGACGAGCAATGTGGCGGCGCTGATGGACCATTCAGAAGCGCTGATGCGGGCCCTCCTTGCGCGTCTGCCCAAAGGCGAGTTTCAGGCCGAAGACTTCCTGGACAACGACGGGACAACGGATCAGCCGGTCGCCATCCGGGTCAAGATTGCCTGTCAGGATCAAGATCGCATCACAATCGACTTTGCCGGCTCAGACCCGCAGGTTGGCGGCAGCCTGAATGCGGTTTTTGCGGTCACATACTCGGCGGTCTTTTACGTCCTTCGCTGTCTCTTGCCGGAAGAAGCCGCGCCAACAGCCGGCTTGATGCGGCCCGTGCGCGTTCTGACTCGCGCCGGCTCGGTGGTGGACGCCCGTCCGCCGGCAGCCGTCGCCGGGGGGAATGTCGAGACCTCGCAGCGCATCGTCGACGTGCTTTTGCGGGCGTTCGCCCGGATGCTGCCCGATCGAATCCCGGCGGCCAGTTCGGGCACGATGAATAATCTCACCATCGGCGGCATCGACCCGCGCACGCAACAACCCTATGCCTATTACGAAACCATCGCCGGCGGGGGAGGCGCGCGGCCCGGCGGTAACGGGGTCTCGGGCGTACATACGCACATGACAAATTCCCTCAATACGCCGGTGGAGGCATTGGAGTATGCTTATCCGTTTCGTGTTCGCCGGTATGCCTACCGCAAGCTGTCCGGCGGCGGGGGCCAATATCGCGGCGGCGATGGCCTTGTCCGCGAAATTGAGTTGCTTGCCCCGGCGCAGGTCACCATTCTCTCTGACCGGCGCGTTTTTGCGCCCTATGGATTGCAAGGTGGGGAGGATGGCGTTCAGGGCCGCAATACACTGCTCGACGAGGGCGTCTCCCGCGACCTTCCCGGTCAATGCAGCGTTCAGCTAAACGCCGGCGCCGTGGTGCGCATTGAGACACCGGGCGGCGGCGGATGGGGCGAGCCGCTCTAGCTTCAAGAGAACGGGAACAAACTAAGCACGGCTATAACAGCTCCGCCCAACGAGCATGGATCGGGCGGGGCCGTTTTCAATGTGACGCAGGGGTCCGGCGGCTCGGGTTTTGGGACCGTTCCGGCAAGAACGTTCGTCGCACTCACAGTGAGCCCGAAGGCGACAGCAACCAGCAGCATTTGTCGTTTCATCTAATTGGCCTCTCTAGTCTGGATCCACCAGCAGCTTACGACCCATTTGGCGGGTGACGCATTTTCAGCAAGTTACTGTGATTGCAACGAGTGGGAACGGAACAGCTATGGTTAGCGTTAACTCTTTGGATACAAGCCCGGGCGCTTCCAGCGTGATAAACGGAATAGCGGCACCACTATTGCTGAAGTCTGTCGAATCGGCGGCTTTCGATCCGTCATACGTTTAGGCGTAAGCGAAAGCGCCCATATCGTCCCCATAGGAGAAAGCTCATGCAATTTGCTCTGCTGATCTATGAATCACCGGAAGCCTGGGCGGCACGGAACAGCGACGAAACCGGCCCTTACCTCGGCGCGTGGCGGGCTTACTACAAGGCTGTCGTCGAGGCCGGCGTCTATGCCGGCGGGGATCCACTGGAAGTGCCAGAAACAGGAACTACGGTGCGACTTAAGGAAGGGAAGCGGGGCGTGCAGGACGGTCCGTACGCTGACACCAAGGAGCAGCTGGGAGGATTCATGATTCTGGAACTCTTCTCGCTTGATGCAGCGCTCGACTGGGCAGCGCGCTGCCCGGCGGCCTCCGCTGGAGCGGTAGAGGTCCGTCCGCTCGCGCCTGAATTCAAGCGCCGCATCACTGGATGAAAGAAATCAGCGAGGAGGATACTCATCGCACGATCGAGCGGATCGCCCGCGAGTCATACGGCCGCCTGGTGGCTTACCTGTCGTCGCACACGCGCGATGTGGCGAGCGCCGAGGACGCTCTCAGCGAGGCGCTGGTAGCAGCACTCAGGGCTTGGCCACGCGATGGTGTTCCACAAAACCCGGAGGCATGGCTGCTCACGACGGCGCGCCACGCCATCATCGATCTTCTGCGTCATCAGCAGGTGGTCCTGGCCAGCGAGCCGACGCTAATGCTCTTCGGGGAAGAGGCCAAGGAGGTTACCTTGCCGGCAGACTTTCCAGATGAACGGCTGAAACTGCTTTTCGTATGCGCTCACCCCGCGATCGATCCGGCCATGCACACGCCGCTTATGCTGCAAACGGTCCTAGGCCTGAATGCAGCCCGCATCGCCCATGCATTCCTGCTCTCGCCAAAAACTATGGGGCAGCGCCTGGTGCGCGCCAAGACGAAGATCCGTGATGGCGGTATCCGGTTTGAGATTCCGCAAGACCGTGAATTGGCGCAGCGCCTTGACACGGTACTTGAGGCTATTTACGCCGCCTTCGGGATCGGCTGGGACGACATGGCGGGCGTCGACCAACGAGGACGCGACCTGGCTGAAGAAGCCATCTGGCTGGCACGAGTGCTTCTGCAGCTAATGCCCCACGAAGCTGAGGCTCGGGGCCTGCTGGCTCTTATGCTCCACTGCGAAGCCCGCAGAACAGCACGGCGGGGGCCGGACGGCAGCTATATCCCTCTTTCGGAGCAGGACCCGCGGCAGTGGTCTTGTCAATTAATTGACGAAGCGGAGCGCCACCTCGCGGAGGCGTCGAAGCAGGGTCGTGCTGGACGGTTTCAACTGGAAGGCGCGATTCAGTCCGTGCACGCCGGGCGGTCGCACAGCGGTCGCACGGAGTGGGAGGCGGTCGCACTGTTTTACGAACAGCTCGTCCGTATATCCCCTGCGCTCGGAACGAGAACGGGATACGCCGCGGCAGTTGCCGAAGCGCGTGGACCTGCAGCCGGAATGGCGATACTCGATGCGATCGATGTGGGCGCGGTCTCGGGTTATCAGCCTTACTGGGCAGTTCGCGCTCACCTCCTGCAACGAGTCGGGAACGCACCTGAGGCTGTAAGAGCCTTCGACCGGGCGATCGGCCTGGCCGAGGACCCCGCAGTAAGAAAATTCCTGCTACAAAAACGCGGCTGAATTTTCTTGATTGGCTGTGTAGAAATCGACCCCTCCTCACGCGTCACCCCTATAGAGGCGGCTGAGCAATCAAGCTTAGCCACCCGAGAGGTGAACGATGTGTCCATTTTGCATGGCATACGTGGGACTAGTCGTTGCCGGCGCGGTCTCTTCCGGGGGGCTCGCAGCGCTGGCTGTGAAAGTGTCTCGCAAGAAGAGCGGAGCGAAAGAAATCCTATTGAACTCAGATGAAAGGAAAAATGAAAATGTCCACGAGCATGATCGAGAACCCGAAAATTGTGTCGCGAGATGAATGGCTTGCGGCTCGTAAAAACCTATTAGCCAAAGAGAAGCGGCTGACGCGCGAGCGCGATGCTCTCGCCGCCGAGCGGCGCCAGCTTCCTTGGGTCAGAGTCGAAAAAAACTATGTCTTCGATTCGCCCAGCGGTCAGAAAACTCTCGCCGATATCTTCGACGGGAAAAGCCAGCTGATTATCTATCACTTCATGTTTGGCCCGGATTGGAAGGAGGGATGCCCGAGCTGCTCCTTCAATATGGATCATACTGACGGCGCCCTGGTGCATTTGGCTCAACGCGACGTCTCTTTCGCGGCGGTTTCCCGAGCACCCCTGCCCAAAATAGAGGCATTCAAGAAGCGCATGGGCTGGCGCTTTACCTGGGTCTCATCGTATGGCACCGATTTCAATTACGACTACCGTGTCTCATTCACTCAGGACGAAATTGCCAAAGGCAAAGTTGACTACAACTTCAATCTGGTGGAATTTCCCAGCGCGGAAGCGCCTGGAATCAGCGTCTTCTATAAGGATAAGGACGGCAAAATCTTCCACACCTATTCAGCCTATGCCCGCGGCACCGAAAACCTCGTCAACACGTACAACTATCTCGACCTTGTTCCCAAAGGCCGCGATGAAGATGGCCTGCCCTTCACGATGACATGGGTTCGCCATCACGATCGCTACGCAGACGGACAACTAGCGGATGCGGATCGGCCATACTGGCCTGCCGCAACCCTTCCCGCAAGCTAAATACACAAATACTGGGAGGAACGCATGAAACCCGAGGACAGAGCGGTATTAGTGACCGGCGCCAATCGTGGCATCGGACGCGGCGGTGCGGCCAAGGCGCTCGAGCGCCAGAATGCCGCGCTCGTAGATGCAGAGCGCGTCTGGTTAGGCAACCGGAGAGACTGAAGCTGAACCACGCGCTACAGGGGGCCCATCCGGCGAGCCGGTTATTTTCGCGGCTGCACCTCAACCTGGACAGTGGCATCTTTGGACAGCGGCAAATCCAGCACTTGCCCACGTTGCAAGTAAGGCGTCATAACAGACGGATCGGCGTATTCCAGACCTCGCCCATCGTCGATTGCCAGCAGCGTGTAACGGCCGGGCGGCGCCCAGCGAAGCGTGAAAGTTCCGTCGCTGTCGCTTTGGTCGCGCGGAACATAGTTGCGGAGGCTGAGATCCTGCGCAAGGAGAAGCACCATCGCGCCGGCAACTGGTTTGTTGCCGTTGAGAACGACGCCGTCGACCTTGTTCAGACCTCGTGCGGCAGTGATCGCGAGTTCGATGTGGGCGCCTTCAGCAACCTCCAGTACGCCGTTCGAGTAGACGCCGCCTTTCACCGTGACGTCCCGCATGTATAGCTCGGGAGTGTTCGCCAGAAGAAGGCCGTAACGCCCTGCGGGCAGCGCATAACCCATATCGAATGAACCGTCGTGAGCGACAAAGCCTGGCGCTCGACTGCCGTTGGTGACGTTTGTCAGCAAGACAGCAAGCCCTTGCGGAATATCGCCGCCGAGAATGACCTTGCCGCTGACCGAAGTCTTGATGGCGTCGCTGAGATGCACGCTCGAATCGCCGGTTAAGCTGACAACCTGCGACCCGATTGCCGACGATTGCTTCGGATCATTGAGACTGACGGATAAAACGTAATCTCCAGGCGCAACTCCAGTCATTCCAGATTTTGTGATCGAGGCTTGGACATTGATCAGCGTTCCGCCTGGTCCAATCTGCGATAACTGTCCGGAAATCTGCTGATCGGGCTTTTCCTCAACGCCATCCAATGCGATATGCAAGGCAGGAACGGCGCGCAGAACGAACTGAATCTCAGCTCTCGCGCCCTCTTCCAACTTCAGTGGGGTTGCGGCCTCGGCACTTGTCGCGTTCGGGTAATAAGTCACCGGGTAAGCAACATCAAGCTCAGCCGGAGGCGCTGGCTGATTCTGCGTCATGCCGCCCACCACAAAGCCGTTTGGCGCGTACCAGGGACGCCCACTTACGGCAACGTAGTAAGTGCCGGGGGCAAGGCCGGCGAAGTGAAAGCTTCCATCAGAATCCGTGTTGGCGCTGCGCTTTAATCCGGTCTGATACGCGCCTCTGAAAAGAGACCGGCCAAACAGATAAACCATGGCCCCACGGACCGGATCGCCGGCGTCGTCGAGAACAGAACCAGTGATGCTCGCCGATGAATCCAGTGGAAATCGGATGTGCTGGGAATCCAGGCCCGGACCTATCGCGATAGCGGTTGAATACTCGTCAAGCTGCTGGAAAAGTTGCCACGATCCATGATCATTGACCCCCAGTGAGTACTTGCCGGCCGGCAGCCCGGAAAACGAAAATTCGCCATGTTCGCCCGTGATGCCAGAGAGCCAACGGTTCGGATCTTCCACGGGAGCGACGCGAACACGGGCACCCCTCACTGGATGATTACCGATATGACGGACGACTTGGCCCGCAATTTGAAAAGTTGCCGGCTGGGAACGAATCATCAGGGAACCAGCCAGCAGCGAGGCGGCCAGACGCCACGCCGCCAGAATAAGACGCCGTCTATTAAACAAGCTAGTTCCCCTTGCGCTCGCTGAGTTTCAAGGTGAGTTCAGCTTTCTGGGCCGGGTCCAAGGTTATGCTTTCGCTGGGGTACCCCCGCAGCGCTTCTGGATTCGCATACTCCAACCCTTCCAGACTGGAAAACGCAAACACCTGGTAGAACCCAGGAGAAAGCAAAAGCGATGAATCGGGAACCGCGCCTGCTCCCGAAAGTGAAGACTGCGTTGCAATTGGCACGACTTTGGGGTTGCCAAAAGAAGAACTCGGGACGACCAGCAGGAAACCGGAAGTCTGCTGTTCTCCCGGAGCGATTTTGGCGGTAAGCGTAGCGCAATCGGAACGCAGGCTGATGGTGAGCGGTTGCGTCTCGCCATCGGAACCCACCACCAGGTAATCCCGGAGCACATCGACGTCCCCGTACGTGGCTGATTCCAGACACTCGCTCCCGTAGCTTTGCACGTCCAGCTTATATTTGCCTGGGGTGACATTGTCGAAGGCCAGCGCGGTCTGTCTCGCCGCGCGACGTCAGCCCGTATTGCTGGACATTAAAGGCGCCGGTGGAGATCAACATTGCGTTGATACCCGGGTTCAGGGGCCGCTGCTCAATCGGTGATTGCGGCTGATTGGCAGCATGGTTCACGGTAACCGGGATGGAAGCGGCGGGATGAAGCACGATCGGCAAATCGGTGACGTCTGCGCCATTTACCGTTACCTCTTGCCGCGCTTCGTAAGGATGTCCCTGACCATCGCTCGCGGAGATCGCGAAAATCCATGTACCAGACGGAACGGCTTGTACCCGGAACTTCCCCCGGCTCTGATCGAGACTGGCGCCTTGCATCGAGGCGATCTGGCCAGTGGAATTCTGGATCGAAATCCCCAGGCCCAAGCCCACGGGAACGCCGCTGATGTTACCCGTGATGCGGAAGCCGCGCTCTGCACGCAGATGAAAGTCGGCGCGAAATTCCTGTCCCGCCCGTATTTCGATCGGCTGAGCGGAAACTAAGTCGCGCGCATCCGGATAATAGGCGGGGGCACTCACTTCCTGGGGCGCGTTCCAGATCGGCCGGGGCAGTGCATTCCCAGCGGCAAAAACAATGTAGCGGCCCGGAGTAAGATCGTCTACCCGATACGAACCATCATCGTTCGTATTTGAATTACCTCGGGGCTGCCATTGCTTTCGCCCCTGAAAGATCTGTTCGCTTAGAATCTCGACCTGAATCTGCTCAACTGCTTCACCATCGCTGTCTGTGATGCGGCCGACGATCCTCGCCGCTGGAGACAACGTGAGCCGAAAATCGTTGTTGCCGGAACCGACTATAAATGCTGAACCAGACGGCCTCCACTCGCTTCCAGGCAGGGAGCGTGAGTCGAAGAAGCCAGGCTTGGTTACGGCGAAATTCACCGGGCCTTCAGGAACATCGCCGATCTCAAAGCGCCCGTCGGACCCGGTCAAAGCACTGACCGGGCGAGGACCCCATAGCTGGACCAGAGCGTGGCGAATGGGCTCCCCGGAGGATGCGTTGGTGACCGTGCCGGTGACAGCTCGGCGAGGCCCCTGGTTTTGAACCTGGGGCGTGCCCTGAACTTGAAATTGGTTTTGTCCAGAACAAATGAGCGCCAAGGGCAGGAGCAGCAACAGACGAAGCCACCACGAAATCCCGCGCATTTGTCTAGAGTATTAGAAACTCAGAGAATGATCCAGGTTCCCGAAAGTTTGGCGTATCCACGAGTGAAGCGACTCCGAGGCCGCGCATTGGCGGATCTCCACAGAGTCTCCGATGCGGGTACCCCCTTGGTGTTTCAGTTACAGGCGACATAACCCTGCGCGCGCCCCTAATGTCCGAGCCAGACACGGCGAACGAACTTAATGGCAGGATTCTCGAACAATTGTGAGATGACGGTGTCCGGAACAGCCTGGTCCGTTTCAACAATCGAAATCGCAGTGAGCGGGTGGCCGCTCTTATGCGCGACTTCCCCATCGTCCTGCCGCCCCAGGGCGAAGCTTGCGATGTTGATGCCGTTTTTGCCAAGCACTGTACCGACGTAGCCAATCACGCCGGGAACGTCCTCGTTTTTCGAGTACATGAGATTACCGTCCAGCGTGGCTTCGCAAGAGATGCCTTCCACCTGCAACAGCCGCGGCTTATCAAGAACGATCGCACCCACCGCCGAGAAGGTCCCGGCCTCTGATTCCAATTCCATGCGGATCGAATCCATGTGCGCTTGTCCCGGTTCGCGCTGCTCGATTACGCGGAAGCCGCGCTGCGTGGCAATTTGCATCGCGTTCACTACATTCGCTCGATATTCCAGCGAACGGCTGAGCACGCCGGCGAGTCCCGCGTTGCGAAGAATCTGGGTGTTGTGATCCGCCAGCCTGCCGTAATACGCCAGCCGGATCGTATGGGCGTTCCCGGGAGCAATGTGGCTGAGGAATAGCCCCAGCTTCTCCGCTAATGTCACAAAAGGTCCCAGCGTACGGTATTGCTCGGCGGTCAGCGCGGGCATGTTTACCGCGTTAAGCGCGACGCCGCCCGTGAGGTAATCGATCATCTGCTCCACAATGCGGATGCCGACAATTTCCTGCGCCTCCTCCGTGGAGCCCGCGATGTGCGGCGTAGCGACAACGGACTCCAGCTTCACAAGCGGGCTTTCGCCGGGGGGCTCAACCTCGAAGACGTCCAGCGCTGCGCCCGCGATGTGGCCGCCTTCGATGGCGGCCTGGAGCGCCGGCCCGTCAATGAGCTCACCGCGCGCGCAGTTCACGATTCGCACGCCGGGCTTCATCTGCCGAAGAGACTCGGCGTTCACCATGTGGTCCGTCTCCGGCGTCAGCGCCACGTGCAGGGTTATGTAATCGCTCTGGCCGTAAAGGTTCGCCAGGCTCATCAGTTCAATATCGAGATCGCGCGCCGCGTGCGAGCTGACGTATGGATCGTGCCCTATGATCCGCATCTCAAACGGACGCGCCCGTTTCACCACTTCGCGGCCGATACTGCCGAGTCCGACGATGCCGAGCGTCTTCCCGCGCAGCTCATTGCCCAGAAATTTTTTCTTCTCCCATTTGCCGGCCTTCGTCGAACTGCTTGCCTGCGGTACCGACCGCGCCATGGAAAGCATGAGGGCGAGCGTATGTTCGGCCACCGAGACCGCATTCCCCCCGGGCGTATTCATCACCAGCACGCCCGCATCTGTCGCCGCCGGGAGGTCGACATTGTCTACGCCCACGCCGGCGCGTCCGATGATTCGCAGCTTTGGCGCCGCGGCGAGCACCTCTTTCGTTACTTTGACAGCGCTGCGAACCAGCAGCGCGTCGCAATCCCCCAGATGAGCTTGATAGGTCTTTGGATCGGCGACAATCACCTCCCAATCCCGCTGGGCGCGCAGAAGTTCAATGGCCGCCGGCGCGAGCGGCTCCGCAACAAGGATTTTCATTTATGTCTTATCTCAGGGCGAGTTCCGGTTTGGGCAGGGCTACTTCCGCGTATACGTTCTGCACCGCTGCCACGCCCGAACCGAAGCGGACCGGGTGGCCGTTGGCAGTGAGAATGATTTCAAGTTCGGCGACAATCGCAAACAGATCGTGAAAATCGAAATAGCCAAGATGCGCCAGCCGGAAAATCTGGCCTTTCATCGAACCCTGGCCGTCTGTGATGATCGCATTAAATCGCTTGCGAAATTCCTTGACGATGATGCCGGAATCCATGCCGGCCGGCGGACGCACCGCGGTCACAGATGAGGCGGGCGAAGTGGAAAACAGTTCCAGACCCAGCGCGTGCATCGCCTCCCGCGTGGCGCGGGCTAATATCTGCGCGTTCTCAACCAGCTTGTCCATCCCCAGGGCCTTGATGTATTTCAGCGCTTCGGCCAAAGCCAGCAGCAGGGCGGTGTTCGGCGTCCAGGCAGACTCGCCGTTGACGGCGTTCTTCTTTTCCTTCTTGAGATCGAAGTAAAAGCGCGGGCCTTTCGATGCATCGGCAGCCGCCCACGCCTTGCGGCTGATGGACAGAAAAGCCAGGCCGGGTGGAATCATGAAAGCCTTCTGCGACCCGCCGACGACAATATCCAGACCCCAACCGTCGATATCCAGCGGCATGGTCCCGATACCGGTGATAGCGTCGACCACAAACAGCGCATCTGTTTTCTTCACGGCCAGGCCCATGGCCTTCACATCGTGCTGCGTGCCCGTCGAAGTCTCCGACGCCTGTACAAACACGCCCCGTATCTTCGAATTTTTGGCAAGCGCCTGCTCCACCGCCTCGGGCTGCACCGCGGTGCCATAAGGGGCCGTGAGGACGGTAGCCTGCATACCCCACGCTTTCGTGATTTCCACCCAGCGCTCTCCGAACTTCCCGGCGGAGCAGACCAGCACTTCATCGCCCGGCGAAAAGCAATTCTGAGTGGCTGCTTCCAGCCCGCCGGAACCGGATGCCACCAGCACCAGCACGTCATTCGAAGTTCCCAGAACGTGCTTCATGTCTGCCAGAACCTGTTTGTAGAGGTTCCGGAAGTCTTCGGTCCTGTGATGAATGTCCGCGCCCATCATGGCGTGCAGCGCGGCGGGCAAAAGAGGCGTCGGGCCGGGCGTTAAAAGACGTTGCTTCTTAATGTGCATTTGGGAGTGTTTTGGGGCCGGAAAAGACGGGCCTCGTCCAAGCGAAATGGTTAGGATTTCAGGGTATCAGAGGACGGGCGGCGCTCGAAGCGCCCGCCCGTCACTTATCAGTTCGCGACAGTGAAAGTCGCTGTTGAAGTAGAGCTTTGGCCGTTTACCGTGGTTGCGGTCACGGCCAGCGTATGCGCTCCATTGGATAGATAAGTCGTGTCGATCCCTGAATTCCATCCGACATTGGGGCAACCCTGCCCGCCGCTGTAGACCGCGCACACGTCACTGCGGGTTCCGCCGTACATCGCATTGCCGAATGAAATTCCGTCCACCGAAATGGAGACCGTGGCGATGACTGCGCTCTGATCGACCGCCCAGCCGCCGATCGCGAAACTGCCGGAGACAACGCCCGTCGACGATCCGGGAACGTCTATGTTGACGAGCACAGGATCGGGCGACTGCCAGTTCGCTACGACGAAGGTCGCGGAGGCAACCGCGTAAGTTCCATCCGCCGCGATCGCCGTAGCGCCGAAAGTATGCCGGCCGTCAGCGAGTTGTACCGTGTTCAGCAAATACGTCCAGCTCTCGCTGGTGCCGTTGGGACCAACCAGCGGCGTCAGAGACGCGGCCGCATAAGGCGCGCCGTCAACGGACACGGAAACTGCAATTATCTGCGAACTGGTGCTGGCCGCTGTGCCGGAGAAAGTTGTCAAGCCCACAAACGGATTGTTGGTCGAATTGGGTTGAGTGATGGAGACCGTGGTGGGTCCGCTCACCACGGAGTTCGCAACTGTAAAGGTCGCCCCCTGTGTAGCGCGCTGGCCCGCTGCGCTGGTCGCCGTGACCTCCAGCGTATGCGTACCGTTAGTCTGAAAGGTGGTGTTCAGCGGGAAGTTCCAGCCCACGTTGGGGCAACCCTGGCGATTCCCAATCGCAGCACAGGCGTCCGCGCGCACTCCGCCATACGCCGCGTAGCCCTGCGTTATGCCGTCCACCGACACCACCACCGTCGAAACGGCAGCCGTATCGTTCACCGCCCAGCCGCCCACGTTCGTGAAGCCGCTGAGCGGACCGGTTTGAGCATTTGGAAAATCAATGCTGATTCTCGTACCGCTGTAGGGAGGCATATTTCCGACGGTGAATTGGGTGGTCGTGGTGAACCCGGAGCCGCTGGTCGGGTACGCCGTAACTTCCAGCGTATGCGGCCCATCCGCCAGCACAGTTGTATCTATAGAGATGTTCCAGCCCACGTTCGGGCATCCCGGAACGCCCGGGTAAACAGCGCAAACGTCGTTCCGTGTTGCACCATAGGCTGCGTTCCCGTAGAAAATGTTATCCACCGACACAGCAACGATGCCGATCGTTGAGCTGCGGTTGAGGGCCCATCCCCCAAAACCCACTGCGCCGCTGAACGTACCGCTTTGCGAACCGGGCGTGTCGATGTTGATGATGGTTGGGTTCGCCGTGGTCCAGTTTGCCACTGTGAACGTATGGGCCTGAAGCGCGTATTGGCCGTTTGCGGCCGTGGCTCTTACGGCAAACGTATGATTGCCATTCGAAAGCGTCGCCGTGTCGATGAAGTATATCCAACCAAGATTCGGACAGCCGGGTTCGTTCCCGAATGCCGCGCAAACATCAGGACGGCTCAATCCATAGCTCGCCGTTCCGCGTGCGGAGCCGTCTATATACACCGTGATTCCATTCTCCGGGATGGATGCGTTAGTGTTGAAGGCCCAGCCAGAGAAGTACGTGGAGCCCTGGAACGGACCGCTTTGGGTGGCGGGCGAATCGATGCCGATCGCAGTGGGAACGGACCCGCTGTAATTGGAGCTGGTAAAAGATCCGGCGTAAGTGGCGCGCCCGCCATTGGCGTCGGTAGCCGTGATCTGCAGGCTATGCATACCATCCGGGAACTGCGTCGTGTCCAGGGTCCCGGCGAATCCCACGTTCGGGCAACCCACACCTTTCGGATAAATCGCGCAAACGTCGGGGCGGCCGATGCCGTAACCCGCTGTGCCCGTCGCGTTTCCATCCACCGAGATCTCAACGGACGTAACAGCCGCGCCCGTGTCCACTACCCAGCCACCCACGGGTACTGTACCGCTCACGTTGCCGCTCTGAGTGTTCGGCGTATCGATGTTGATAATGATGGCGGAGGTAGAAGGCGGCGGAGTGGGCGATACCGGCGAAGGACTTCCTATCGCAACCGTGACCGTATTGCTGACGAAGGCGTTCTGCGCGATGTCAAGCTGGGTAGTCGCGTTGGCGGTCAGGCTCGACGGGACAATGAGTTGAACCTGGTAAACACCATACGATTGGGGCGCCAAGCCGGCATTTATCACTTCGGCCGTGGAACCGCCCATCGTCGCGCTCACGGTGTTGATAGCGCTGTTTGGCTGAGGGCCTGAATAGGGCTGGCCGGTGTTCGGGACAACCAGCGCCGAGGTGTTCGACGGCTGCGTGAGAATACCAAGCCCGGCCGTAGACATGGTAATCAATTCGCCGGGTCCTGCCGGATTCGAAGGCGAGATGAGCGAATTCGGAGTCACGTTGCAACACGTGGAGGTAGTATACGCGGTAACGGTAATGCTCGCGCCGGAACTGGAGCTCCCTGCTATCGTTATTCCACTCCCGGCTGCGCCACTTTGAATCGCGGTAAGAACCACCCGCGAGAAGGCACTCCCTAAAGAGGCCGTCACATTGGGGTCAGGAGCGCTGTTGATCATGTTGATCAGCGCTTGCGCGACGCTTGTCGTCGAATCGCTGGCCTGAACCGTGTAGTTATACGCTTTTCCCTCAATGGTTATGGTTGCTATATCGCCCGCCACGATGGTGCCATCGATCGAGACCACAGAAGTGGCGTTACCGGGCTGATGATAGGCGTTGAGCGCGGGCCAAGGCCTCGGCTGGTTGGGCGTGCTCGGCGCGTTGAAGATGCCTGGGTTGGCGGCCGCGATGTAGAGTGGGCTGGCGTTCGTGACTGTCACGGTGCCGTCGGTATGGGTGGTTCGCACATAGACGGAGGCGCTATTCCCGCCGTAGAAGTTGAACGGTACCTGGCTGATTATCTGAACCGAGGAGGCGCTATAGACCGGCGCAGCCACGCCATCGAAGTAAACTTGCGCGCCGCCTAGCGTCGTCGGGATATTGCTCGTGCCATCTGCCGCGGCGACGGCCGGGTTGCTCGGCGAGGCGTCTGAGAGATTGGTCCCGTTAATTTCCACCAACATGCCTGCGGCGCCGGTGGCGCCCGTTCCGGACGTCAGAAAGTCGCTGCTGGTCGAAGCCGATATGTCGGCGCTGTTCGAGGTGGTGGCGGAAAGCGCGATGCTGTCATAAGCCGGATTGACCTGCTTCGAACTCAAATACAGCGATCCGGTCCCGGTCCCCGCGAAAATGGCCGACGCGTTCGGATCGCCGGCTCCGGAGTTACTCGAATTGATCGCGCTTACCATGCCCTGCGCAATCGTGTCCAGAGTGTCGTTTTTTACGATCGTGTAGGTGTATGTTGCGCTTGCAATCGTGACACTCACCGTGTCACCGGCATTGATAGCTCCAGTGACAACTCCGAGGCTCTCCGTAAGAAAAAAAGTGACCGTGCCTTCCTGGCGAATGATCTCGCTCGCCCAGTTCACAATCGAGTTAGCCGGCAAAGGCGTGATGGCCGGCGTGAAAACGAGGACGCGGTTGTTGGTGGGGTCGGCTACGTACAGGTTCTGGTTTACGGAATCATAGGCCAGCGAGGTAGGAGTTGGAATCACATCCACCGCGGCCGTGTTATCGATGGTGGTGCTCGCGATGCTGATGGCTGCGCTGCTGGTAACGTCGGTAGTGAAATTAGGTTGCCCGAGAACCGCTGACGCTGCGGCCCCATTGGTGGTCGGAATAGGACTGTAAATCAGGACGCGGTTGTCGCCGCCATCGCCGACGAAAAGTTGATTCGACCCTGGATCGGCCAGCACAAAGCGCGGGAATTGCATATTGTTCGCGCAGATGCCGTTCGCTCCCGCTCCGCCGGGACAGAAATTGTAATTGACCCCCGTGTTGTTAGGCGCCGTGCTGGTCATGTCCGGCTGCCCCACTACTACATCTGCGTTCTGGCCATTCGAAGCCGGAATGCTGTTCCAGATAAGAACGCGATTAAACCCGAGGTCGGCGACATACACACGAGTGCCGTCCGATGTTACGGAAGCCGGATTGCATAGTTCGTTCGCGGCCGCCGTGTAGGTCTGATACACAGCCACCGGGTTGCACGCGCTCTGCGTGCCGGTGGTGAAATTGGTTTGCCCCAGAACCACGTCGGCGGCCTGGTTATTGCTCGTTGGAAAGTGATTCCAGATCAAGACGCGGTAATCCTGCGAATCGGCCACGAATAAGTGGCCATCGGGATTAATCCAGACGCCCTGCGGACCCCGCAGCGAACTAGCGCTGGGAGTGGTGCTGACGCCGTTAGCGCTAAACGACGATTGCCCCAATACAATGTCGGGCGCGGCGTTGTTGGAAGCAGGAATCGAGTTCCAAATCAGAACCCGGTTGTTGTTAGTGTCCGCTACCACCAGCCGGATACCATCTGTCGCCACCGCCGTGGGCGACTGCAGGCTGCCCGTTGTGGAGGAAGCCGCGGTCTGCGCGGTACCCGCCGCGAAGCTGTTGAAATCCACTTGGCCCAGCACGAGATTGGCCGGAAAACCGCAGAGATTGCAATAGGGGTTGGAAAGACCGGTCAAGTCTGCGCTCGGCGGCGGGATGCTCGAGGTCGGGAAGGCGAGAACACGGTTGTCCTGTGGATACAAACCAGTTGTATAAGGGATTCCGGCATCGTTGGGATTGTTCGGATTAAGCCCGTTCATGGTGGTGGCATCCGCAACCCACAACTTTCCGTTCGCGTACGCCACGCCGCCGGCCGAGCCCAAAACAGACTGGCTCGGTACCTGAAGATTCGAGAAACTGTTCTGACCTATCAGCACCCGCGCCGCTTGTCCATTGATCCAAGTCGGCGTTTGCGCCTTTAGCGTGAAGGCAGACACAAGTAGAAGAGAGATTGCTGGTAGCTTACTCAAACGCAACGATGACCCCGAAAACAGCTAAGTATAACAGCGGGTGGGACGTGGCCCTTTCACGGACGGTTACGTGAACGATAGCGTTTCGGGAAAAGCCGGTTGGCCGCCCGCGGCGCGTACAATGAGGGGCAATGTCCCTCCTTGATCGATTGCAGACCGGCATGGTGGCCGCCATGAAAGCCCGTGATGAGCGCCAGTTGGCCGCCTTGCGGATGGCGAAATCGGCCCTAAAAAAGCACGAGGTAGACGCCATGAAGCCGCTGGACGAGGCCGCCGAAATGCAAATCATGAATACCCTGTTGAAGCAGAGGCGTGAATCGGCGGACCTGTTCCGCAAAGGCGGCCGGGAAGACCTCGCAGCGAAAGAGGAAGCCGAGATCGTCATCCTGGAAGCCTATCTGCCTTCCACGCCGTCTCCAAAAGAGTTGGAGGACGCCGTCTCCGCCGCGATTGCAGAGACCGGCGCGTCTTCAGCGAAACAAATAGGCGTCGTCATGAAAGCGGCCCAGGCAACGCTGGCCGGCAAACGCGTGGACGGAAGAGCGTTGAGCGAACTCGTCAAGAGCAGATTAGGCTAAGAAGGCATCTCGCTTTTCTCGCGCGTACAATGGCAACACCCGGCCTTACTTCATGAGCGCTCAAATTACTCCGCCGCCTTTCAAGCCATTTGTCCCGGAGCACCTCAAGATGCGCGAGCTTACCTTGCGCGCCATTCTGCTCGGCTTGTGCATGACCGTGGTGCTCGGCGCCGCCAATGCTTACCTGGGACTGAGAGCCGGCATGACCGTAGCCGCCACTTATCCGGCGGCTGTCATCAGCATGGCCGTCCTGCGGTGGTGGAAGGGCTCCCTGCTAGAGGAAAACATTGCGCGGACCAGCGGCTCTATCGGGGAAGGAGTGGCCTCCGGCGCTATCTTTACCATTCCGGCCTTCCTGATCGCCCACACCTGGAGTTCTTTCAGCATTCGCGATGCCTACTGGAAGACTTCGGTTCTCATCCTGGTGGGTAGCGTCCTGGGCGTGCTGTTTATCTCGCTGGTGCGGCGGGTCATGGTGGAAGACCGCGATCTGCCCTTTCCTGAATCGGTCGCCGCTTCGGAGATCCACAAAGCCGGGCAGCGGGGCGCCCAGGCAGCCAAATTCTTGTTCTGGAATATCGGGGTCGGCGGCTTGGTTTTTCTGCTCGGACGATTCGGATTCTTTGCCGCCGATACGGAGTTCTCGCTACCGATGGGCGCTCTGGGCAGGAGCCGGGTACGGCTCGGCGGGGCCGGCTCCGTCAACTTCCTGCCAACTGGCGGAAGAACGGTTTTCTCTGCGCCCAGCGTCAGCCCCGCGTATCTTGGCGTGGGATACATTATTGGACCCAAGCTCGCAGCCTTGCAGTTTGCCGGCGGCGTCCTGGCCTGGGGCCTGATGGTCCCATTGCTCATCTACTTCCTCGGCCCGCAGCTGAAGAGTTTCATGCCGCCCGGCACGCCTGACGCTTCCTGGAGCGACTTGGCGAATGGAGTCTGGCGGTACATCGTCCGGCCGATCGCTGTGGGCGGCATGCTGATAGGCGCCGCCTACACCTTATTTCGCATGCGAAACAGCCTTGCGGCTGGTTTGAAACGCGCTGTCCGGGATGTAAAACAGACCGCCGCCGAAACCGCCGCGCTGAGCCGGACGGAGCGCTATATGAGCTCCAAGGCCGTGTTCTCCCTGATCGCCGTGGTGTTCGCGGCCATGATCGCCGTTTACATCTATTTCTCAGGCCAGGTGGTGGGCGGCGTTGTCGCGGCCATTGTCATGTTGATCCTGGGCTTCTTTTTCGCCACCGTTTCGGGCAGCTTGTGCGGTCTGATCGGATCGTCGAATAACCCCGTCTCGGGATTGACGCTCTCGACGCTCATCGTAGCGGCTTTACTGATGGTTGCCCTCGGTGTCTCGGGGGCGCCGGCGTGGCGGCCGTCTTGGGAGTCGCCGCCGTGGTCTGCGTCTCTTCCGCAGTCGCCGGAGAGCTGCTGCAGGATTTCAAAGTAGGTTACATCCTGGGAGGCACTCCCCGTAACATCCAGATCGCCGAGCTTATTGCCGTGGTGGTTGCCAGCCTCGTGATGTACTTCCCGTTATTGCTGCTGGACGAAGGCAATATTCGGGCGGGCGGAACTGGCTTCGGAGACCGGCAGCTCCCGGCCCCTCAAGCCGGCTTGATGGCATTGCTCGCGCAAGGCATCGTGGGCGGCGACATGCCGTGGCCGCTGGTCCTGGTGGGCATTCTGCTGGGAGTCGCGTTCATCGCCATGAATGTCAAGAGTCCCATGCTGGTTTCAGTAGGCATGTACCTTCCGTTCGAAACCACCTTCGCCATCTTCGTCGGCGGCCTGATCCGCTGGCTGGGCGATCGAGCGGCCACCCGCCGCGGCTATAACGAAGCGCAGCGCGCGCGGGTGGAAAATGCCGGTGTCCTCACAGCTTCCGGGCTGATCGCCGGCGAGGCGATCCTCGGACTCGTCTGGGCGGGCCTTCAATTCACGCCGTCCCGCATCCGCGACCACCTGCAGGTCTTGCAGCATCCGTCCTATCTCATTGGAATCGTCGTATTGGCGGCGCTCGCCGCTCTCATGATCCGCGGACCGCTCAGCACCGCCGGCAGCCCCGACGAACCCGCTCCGCCCGTTGCCATGATGTGACCGGAGTTTGCGTCACGCTCGCGGCAGCATCAGAAGGCGCCACAAGGGGAAACACAGCAGTAGAAACGCCACCACGATTAAAGCGATGCGGATCTGGCGCGTACGAAATCTTTGGCCGAGCGCGGTCAGCAGCAGTACGGTTGCGAGCAGCACGGTCACGCGCACATAATCGTCGGCCCGTTCGCGGGCGCTTGTCCCTTGCTCGAAAACTTTGGTGGCCTGCCGGCTCAATCCCGCCGCCTCGTCTGCCTTGACGTTCCGGTACTCCGGCATCAGCGCCGGACCTATCGGAGCGTTTGGGTTATGGATCGGATCGGTCTTCTTCCACGCAGCAAACGCGGGCCGTATCTCGGGCAGCAGCCGGCGCTCAAAGAGGTCAGCCAGCTTCGTTTCGCCACGAGCCTCCGCCTTTATCCACTCAGCCACCGTGGCGGCATCGTAGACTCGCTCCTGATTGCTGCGCAATTCCAATCCTTCGGCTTGAACCCGAAGTCTGGTGGATTGCCCGTAAAGCTGTTCCTGCTGCCCGTCCCAGCGTGCCGCCTGATAGCCGCTCCAGGCCGTGGCTAGGGCGACCAGCGCCAGTACGATCGCCTCGATAATTTCCAGGATTTCGTGTATCCGCGAAGAAGCATGAGAGTGCCCGTGCGCTGCGCCCTCGTTTAGTTGAAGAGCAAGTTCAATGTTCGCTCCTCCGGCTTCTGGCATACGCGCTCCCCTTGTGGTTTTCCAGCTTACCACTTGAAAGAGCAGCCCTTCAGAGTGACTGCACTTCGGCAGCGGCTAGGCTTGGTCTTCGACGCGTTGGCTCTGCTGCGCTTGCGCCAGTGCATACTGAACGCGGAGAAGCAGGTAGTCCGGGCTGAAAGGAAGACGCCAAAAGTCCACGCGAGAACCTCGATCGGGCGCGTCGCAAAACGCTGCCAACGCGATCGTGGGGGCTTGCCGGCGCCACATAGGCCAATGGAAATTGTCCGGCGTCTCTGTCTCCCGAATCACCAGGTCAATGGAGACTTCCTTCATTGCGCAGATGATCTCTGCATCCTTTGGACTCCCGGCCTCCAAAACTTTGTAGCCTTTGAGAGATAGCGTATAGCGGATTTGAGTGCGGCGCTGGACGTCTGAGTCCTGCACCAGGATAGTTTGAAAATACATCAGATAACGTGAGAGAGTTGCGCGCATAGTGCCGCTTCGGTAGCGCGCTGTTTCGCTACCGTTTCACCCGTTTAGGGCGCTGAATTCAGCCTATAATTTTTTCGCGGATTACGGGAGTACGACGAGGTGAGCCGGAGGTCAGCAGAGGGTTAGCTGCGCCAATAGAAGCTGCTCAGAAGAGAGAAGGCCTGCGGCTTTTTTTACCCACCGTGCGTGGGCGACGCTTGCTATCTATTGTCCGGTTGGAAGGGTTCTGCCCGATTCGGAGATGACCACAGTCCGCTTTTTGCGCGTGAGGAAGACCGCCGCCGAACCAAGAATCACCGACGCTGCAAGAATTCCGAGCGACTCCAGCGTTCCCGGCTTTGCCGTCATGAGCAGCACAACTCCAAATATGAGACCGATTCGGATGCTCAGCGAGCCTTCGAGAACACGATCCTCGAGCAGGCCAGCGAGTTGTGCTTCCGTCGTTTTGCTTGCGGTGAAAGTGCGTCGAATCGCGCGGAAAGTCGCCAGCCGTACCGCATCGTCCGCTTTACACAACTGCGTCCCTTCCGAATCACCGGGGTCATTATTAGCCCGCATCTACGTTGAACAGGATCTCCATAACGCAAGGACCGGATGACAGCATGTTTTGTGACAGAGTGACAGTTCTTACCGTGAGCCATCCGACCGAAGGCGATATTTAGAAATCTCGTTCAGAGTGCTATACCCAGGAGGCGTGAAGTCTTCATGACCTGGAATCGCGCGGACGTCGGCCACAGCGTCAACCGCTATTTTTGAGAGCTGTTTGGCCTCCAACACTGGGCTATTCACCTGCATATCGCTATAAGTGCCCATGCCCGAATCGTAAATCAGTCCGCCGCCTTCCCTCAGAAATTCCTCTCCTCCGCCCGATAGGCTCGCCTCCCTCTGCGTTGGCATGCCCCAGATTACGCTCTAGAAACCTACCTGGACCGCCTTTTTGATGCCGCAAAATGTAGCTTAGGCGGCGATAGCCAGCTATCTTGACATCTTGGCCGACAAAAGTGACCGTGACGCCATCAGGCCGGGGGACCGTAATAGTGTGGGTCGCTTCATCAAAGCGGATTGCCGAGGCATTTGTTGCGCTTCCACCGGCGGGTGCAGGGGGTGGGGCTGCTGCCGGGACGGATCCCGCTTGTGGTGCGAGGGGCGGCATTGCCGTTGTGACTGCGGGAGAACCGTTTTGCGAGTGACTACGAGCGGAAAAGGCCTTGTAGTCATCGAACGACTTCTTCAACTTGTCCGCATCGGTGCCAGGCAAGGGAATGACTTGCTGTTCGCCATTCATGGTTAGTATCGTACCGACCACTTTGCCGCCCTCAAAGACCTGGGCCATTGTGCCGGATGGATTGAATTTAAAAATGTAATCGTCCCATTTCACTTCGCCGGGACCGGCCTGTGAAGCGGGGGCGGTACTTGTCGCGGTACCCGTCGTGGCAATACGGGTAAAGTTCAGTGGCATTGGACTGCCCTGACTCCACGTGCCGGATAGTGACGCGCCGTTTCCGCTGATAAACCCGATCCACGTGCCATGCACCACCGGCACAGTAAAGCTCAGGGTTTGTCCGTTGACGTGAATGTCCGTGCACTGCATCCCCATTAGCCCTGCATCTGGACTGTCCACAGTTCCAGTGAGCGTTCCGTCGCGGGCGGTGTTCAGGTGCAGCTTTACATGGTACGGCGCTAAAGTGCCGGCGTAATCCTCTGTCAAGTCAGGCTGCTGTTGAGCAAAGCCCAATGCAGCCGCCATCAAGTATCCCGACATGAGACATAGGATGGGTTTCAACATGCCGCGAATTATACTAGACTCTCGTTCTTTCGGAATTACGTTTTGACTCCAACGTTCTTGATTCCATCCCCAGTCACGCCCTTAGCGGAAATAATTCATTCGAAGTCCGCAGAAACGCAAGTTCCTCAGAATCAGTACATTCCACTTACTCACCAAGTTCCATCGGCAAGGCCGGCCGACCTCCAAAGCCACCCGAACACCCGCGGCCAACGCTAAGCTTTCAAACGAGTCAGGAATTCGGATCCGGCAGTGGTATGAGCGAGGCCCGCCACTTCGCCGGTACTTCAATTCGAGGTACGGATGCGAGCTAATACATTGACCGGACGCGCTAAGCGCCCTAAACTGCCGGAGGATCCGGACGGCCTGGCCGCTCGCTTAAGCGAGTTGCTCGTAGGGCAGCCGGAAGCAATCGAAATCATCGTTCCTTATATCCAGATGCATCAGGCCGGCCTCGCGCCGGAAGGAAGGCCCATTGGCGTCGTTCTGCTCTTGGGTCCCACCGGCACAGGCAAAACACGCACTGTCGAGGCGCTCGCCGAAGTACTGCATGGCAGCAGCAAGAATCTGCTGAAGGTGGATTGCGGCGAATTCCAGATGGAGCACGAGGTAGCAAAGCTCATCGGCGCGCCTCCGGGATACCTCGGTCATCGCGAAACGCAGCCCATGCTCACGCAGCAGAAGCTAAATGCCGTGGCCAGCGAACGCGCCGATATTTCCCTAATCCTCTTCGACGAAATCGAAAAGGCCGCCCCCTCCATGACCCGCCTTCTGCTCGGGATCCTCGACAAGGCAACGCTTCGGCTCGGCGACAACACTACGGTCAATTTCGAACGCAGCCTGGTCTTTCTCACCAGCAATCTGGGGGCGAAGTCCATCCAACGCCTCAACCAGCCCGACTTCGGTTTTGAAGCCATGCTTCCGCCTAAAGAAGGTCAGGACGTCGCGCGCCTTCAGACCATCGGCCTGTCGGCCGTACGCCACAAATTTTCACCCGAGTTTGTCAATCGAATTGATTCTGTGATCACTTACAAAGCTCTGGATCGTGCGGCTTGCGATGTGATTCTTGACCACATACTCGGCAGCTTCTCGCGCCTGATCTACACGCGGCTCGGCTTGCGCGCCTTTCGTTTGCAATGCACGGCCGCCGGGCGCAATCAGTTGCTTGACTTGGGGATCAGCGTGGAATACGGAGCACGCGAGTTGCGGCGCACCGTGCAGCGGAATTTCATTCAGCCCGTAGCCGCCCTCGTGGCGCAAGAGGAGATTCCTCCAGGCAGCACGGTCGTTTTGGACGCAAAAGGCGGCGAGTTCAGCATTCTATTGCGCCAGTGAACCCGCCCCTGGAAGGTTACACTTCAGGCTTGAGCGGCACACTCTATCTGGTTGCCACCCCGATTGGCAATTTGGAAGACATCACGCTGCGGGCCTTGCGAATTCTGCGCGAAGAAGCACATGTCATCGCCTGCGAAGACACGCGCCAGACCGGCAAGCTTTTGGAGCACTACGCTATTCGCAAGCCGCTGATCAGTTATCACGAGCACAACGAAGCGAGCCGCACGGCCGAAATCCTGGAGCGCCTGGCGAAAGATGAGTCGGTAGCTCTGGTGAGCGATGCCGGCACTCCGCTCCTTTCCGACCCCGGATATCGAGTCGTGCATCCCGCTGTGGCGACCGGCGCGAAGGTGATTCCCATCCCGGGAGCGTCAGCGGCTCTGGCCGCGCTGATCGGGTCCGGACTCCCCGCCGGCGAGTTCCGCTTCCTGGGATTTCTGCCTCCAAAGAGTGCGGCGCGGCACCGGCGGCTCCAGCAATTAGAGGATGAGACCGCGACCGTAGTGCTGTACGAAAGCCCGCACCGTATTCTGGAGACGCTGCGCGATATGGCGGAGCTGTGGGGCACCCGGAGCGTTGTGCTGGCTCGTGAGCTCACTAAGGTACACGAGGAATTCCTGCGTGGACGGCCGCAGGAGATTCTCGATCAGCTGAGCGCGCGCGCATCTGTCAAGGGTGAAATTACTTTACTCGTCGGACCTGCTGGCGAAGTCGCGGAAACGGGTGATCCCGTGGCTGAAGTGGCGCAATTGAAAGCGGAAGGGGTAGATCAGATGGAAGCCATTAAGCGCGTCGCGAAACGGATGGGGCTTCCAAAACGGGAGGTCTATCAGCTCGTAGTGGCGCAGGGCAGCAATCCGCCGGGCAAACATCGTGATGCGGGCCGAAAAGACCGGTAGCGAGTTTTGGCTCCCCCGGCGAAAGTCGCTCGCAGATGAGCAGGCGAATCGCGCGGATAAATGCCGGATGCACTCCCACGGTCGCCGCGCGAACCATCTTGATGCCAAGCTCGTTCGCCAGGCCGCACGCTTCCGTATCGAGGTCATACACGACTTCCAAATGATCCGACATGAAACCGAGCGGGGCCACCAGCACCGCTCTCGCGCCTTCAGCATGCAGCTGGCGCAGGCAATCCAGAATATCGGGCTCGAGCCACGATTGGCCCGGTGGACCGCTGCGGCTCTGGAAAACTAATTGCCAGTCCGGCATTCCAACGGCTTCTGCCACGAGCCGCGCGGTTTCTCGAAGCTGCTTCTCGTAATCGCTCGTTTGCGCCATGGAACAGGGAATGCTGTGCGCGGTAACAACCAGCCGGAGCTGCTTTCGCTCCTCCTCCGAAAACTGCGCGAGCGCCTCGCGCACCCGGTCGGCGGAGGCTTCAATAAACCCCGGGTGATTGTAGAAGACCCGCAGCTTGTCCACTTGCGGCACCGCCTGTGCCGCCGCGATGCTTTCACGGTACTGGCGGCAGCCCGAATACGAACTATACGCGGATGTCACAAAGGCCAGCGCCCGCCGAACGCCGTCTGCCTGCATCCGCTTCAACGTGTCGGCCAGAAAAGGGCGCCAGTTGCGATTGCCCCAATAGATGGGCAGCTCGATCGCGTGCCGGTCAAGCTCTTTGCGCAGCGCTGAGATCAGCTCGCGGCATTGCTCATTAATCGGGCTCCTGCCATCAAAATGATAGTAGTGTTCGGCCACATCCAGTAAACGCTCTCGAGGAACGTTTCGACCGCGGGTGACATTCTCTAGAAACGGCAGCACCTCTTCGCGGCTTTCGGGGCCTCCAAAGGAGACCACCAGGATTGCGTCATACATATCTTGTTTAAGTTCGGATTCCACTGACCTTGTGCAGCTTCAGCATATTCGTGGACCCGCGCAGTCCTACCGGCTGGCCAGCCACAAATACGATGTTGTCACCCGGGCGCGCATGGCCGCCCTCCACCAGCACGCGCTCCATCTCATGCAGCATCTGGTCGGTAGATTGCATCGCCGGCGACACAATCGCGCTCACTCCGTACGCAATCGACAACTGGCGCGCCACGCTCTCCGCTGAGGTAAAGGCGTAAACCGGCACGGGCGGACGAAAGCGGGCCAGAAGACGTGCCGAGGCGCCCGAAGTGGTGCCTACCGCGAGCGCCGCCACCCCGGCCGTCCGCGCGCAATGATAGGCGGCGGCGCTGATGATTTCCGGAATTGTGCCTTCCGGCTCTTTGGACCGCTCCGCAAACCCTCTGGCCTTCAACGATGACTCGGCTTCGCAGGCGATGCTCGCCATCACTCGGACGGCTTCCACCGGGTGTTTGCCGGCCGAAGTTTCCGCCGAAAGCATGAGAGCGCTCGTGCCATCGTAGATGGCGTTCGCGACATCGCTCACTTCGGCGCGGGTCGGCATTGCGTTCTCAATCATGGATTCCAGCATCTGCGTAGCGGTGATCACAAACCGGTTCCGTTCCCGGGCCCTTTCGATGATCGCCTTTTGGATCGCCGGTACCTTCTCAACCGCCATTTCCACGCCCAAATCTCCGCGCGCCACCATCACTCCGTCGGATTCATCCAGAATCGCGTCCAGGTTCTGCCAGCCTTCGGGCTTCTCGATCTTGGCGATAATCGGCTGCTTGGCATCCACTTCTTCCAGCAGATGGCGAAGGCGCAAGATGTCGCGCGCCTGCCGCACGAAAGACAGCGCAAAAAAATCCACCTCCTGCTGCACTCCAAAGTGCGCATCCGCGATGTCCTTCTTCGAAAGCGAGGCAGTGCTCACCTGGACCCCGGGCAGATTAATGCCCTTGCGATCGCTGACATAGCCGCCGTTTACCACGCGGCAGAGCGCCGCGGTGCTGTCCGTTTCCAACACCTGTAATCGCACCGCGCCGTCCGCCAGCAGCACCGGGTCGCCGGGCTTCACGTCGCGCGCGAAGTCAGCATAAGAAGTGGACGCGATCTCCGCCGTGCCGGCCACAGGCTCCGTGGTGATCGTGAATCTAGTCTCTTCTTCGAGGTACACCGGACCGTTCTGGAACATGCCGAGCCGAATCTTCGGGCCCTGCAAGTCCAGCAAGATGCCCGCGTGTCTTCTGAACTCCCGGTCCAGTTCGCGAACCGCCCGGACACGCTGCGCATGGTCCTCGTGAGTGCCGTGCGAGGCATTCAGCCGGAAAACGTCCACGCCCGCCTCAAACAGCTTGCGCAGTATTGGCTCTGAGTCAGTCGATGGCCCTAGTGTGGCGACTATTTTGGTGGCTCGCATGCATGGACAGGCGGAAGGCCAGGCCCGCTGACAGACCGGTGGCTTCCATATGAAGGAGAAACTTCCCACCCCATTATCTCGCTGTTCGAAATCATCGGTTCTCGAACAAGGCACCAGAAGGTAAAGCAACGGCCTCGTCGATGGTCGTGACACGCCAATTGCGGCGCATCTCGGCCACCGCGATTTCACGATGCTGCCATAAACCATCTTTGAGGCGATACACGTACGCAACCCGTTCGGGTGAAACATAGCGTTCGGCGTCAGGTCCAAATCCACCCGAATCAAAACGGGCAACGAACCCAAACGATTTCAAAGCCGAGTTTACGGCCATGGGACGCGAGGGCATACAAGCGCGCGTCAAACTTCCCTTCTGCCAGAGTTGTCTTGTCAAGTAAGCGGAAGCAGATCCCCCGAATTTTCTCGGTTAGGCATTAATACATCCGCTACGGCCTACATGCCATCATCGGCCTTTTCTTGTGAAGAATACAGCAAAGAATGGGCCGAAATTTTTCGATGTAGAGAAGTCCCATTGTGACTTCGAAGAAGAGACAAAGTTAGCCAATATCCTACGTAAGGAGAGACAGGAAATGCCATCAAAAACTCAGCAAACCAAAATGCCGAAGGGCAAAATGCAATTCGGCATCATTATCCCGACAGAAGTCCACATCAGGGTGAAGCACATGGCCGCTGATCTCGGTTGGAGGCTGTCGGACGTATATGCGGAGGGCGTGCGCCGCATGTCGGACGAGAAGCACGCCGGAAAGGGCCCCGAAGAGATGAACTTGCTCAAAGATCTAACGCACAACGTGGCCAGGGAACACTGGCATCTATATAGGGAGCTGGCCAACTTCATAAGGTCCAAGCCTCGGCCGGAGCAAATGGAGACGCTACGCTTTATCATGATGGGCCCTCCTGTTGTGAAGACAGCCGCTGGATAGCTATGCGGCGTGCGGAAGCACTTCCCTGCGCCGCTCGATATTGCGATCTTTGTGCCCGGTCCGCACCATTTCGGGCGCCTCCTTGCCCCTTACCTCGTACTTTTTGGCATACTATTACTAGCTCTGGATAATTTCTCTCGCGTTAGGGGATGCAACTCCTCTCGCCGTCTCGCCATACCCGGCTCAATGAAGCCGTCGGTATTCTATTGCTCTTACTAGGTCTCGCAGTCTCGCTGAGCCTGGTTTCCTATTCTCCCGCCGATCCCTCTTGGAACACCGCCACGGGCGCAACCCACACTCATAATCTGCTCGGCATATCCGGTGCCAGGTGGGCGGATTTACTGCTGCAGATCTTCGGCATCAGCGTCTTCCTGCTGCCCATTCACATTTGGGCCCTCGCCTTGAAGTGGGTGCGGTCATCCACCATTGAAAGCCCCTGGTTTCGCATCATCGGCAGCCTGGCGCTCTGGTTCTGCGTCTCCACCGCCGGCGGCCTGTTGCCCCAAAGTTGGCATATCTTCAGCGTGATCAGGCCCAGCGGCATGCTCGGCCTGGTTCTCGCGGATTTTCTCCTCGCGCGGTTTGATTTTGCCGGCGCGGCCATCATCACCGTCGCGGCTGGCATCCTGGCGCTCTACTTCGCCTCTACCTTCGAAGCTTCCACACTACTGCTGTGGTTCAGCCGGCCCATCGCCTGGTGGCGGGCGCGACTCGCCCGTTGGAAAGCGGCTCGGCAAATGCGCCGTGAACGCGCCATCGAAAAAGCCAAAGCGAAGGCGGCCGAGCGCGCCGCCCGCAGGCAGCTGCGCCAACCGATGCCGGAGCCCGCAACGCCCACTTCCGCCCGTGGGCGCCGGCCTCAACAGGAACCGCCTCCAACCGAAGAGGACATTCCCGTCACTCCTCTAGTGGATGAACCCCCCTCCGGCCATCCGCCGGAGATCCCAATTCACACCCTCCCCTACCAACCCAACGCGCGCAGCCAGGCCCCGGATCCGGACGAGGAAACCGAACTCCCATTTACGCGGCAGTCCGCCCCCGCTCCGATCCCCCCAAAGCGCAAACGGCTATACCAGTTGCCCTCTACCGCCCTGTTAAACGAGGTCCCGCCCGGCAACGGTTATGACGGCCAGGAGCTCAAAGAGATCGCCGGCCGCATCAAGTCGAAGCTGGACGAATTCAATGTGCGCGGTTCCGTGGTCCAAATCAACCCCGGTCCGGTCGTCACCACCTTCGAGTACAAACCGGAAGCTGGAGTCAAGTACAGCCGCATCACAACGCTGAATGAGGATCTCTGCCTCGGTCTCCAGGCGGAATCCGTCTTGATTGAAAGACTGCCTGGCAAACCCACCGTAGGCATCGAAGTTCCGAATTCCCGCCGCGAGCTGATCAGCCTGCGAGCCATCCTTGAATCGGACGAGTTCCACGACGCCCCCTCCCGCATGACAATCGCGCTCGGCAAAGATATCAATGGCCGTATCAAGGTGGCGCCCCTGGAAACCATGCCTCACCTGCTGATCGCCGGTTCCACCGGATCTGGCAAGAGCGTCATGCTGAACGCCATGATCATGTCGTTCCTCTATAAAGCGACGCCCGACGAGGTACGCATGATCATGGTCGACCCCAAGCGCGTCGAGCTCGGCATCTACGAAGGCATTCCGCACTTGCTCACGCCTGTGATTACCGAGCCCAAGAAAGCTACCAACGCCCTCCGCAACGCCGTTCTTGAAATGGAGCGGCGGCTCAAATTGCTCGCCTCCCACGGTGTGCGCAACATTGACCAGTACAACCGCAAGATGGCCCAGCTGCGCAAGGAACCACGCGGCCTCTTCGATGACCCCGAAGAGGATGAGGACCTTCAGTCGCTTCCTTATGTGCTCATCCTTATAGACGAGCTCGCCGATCTGATGATGCTTGAACGGGCCAACGTCGAAGAGTGCATCACCCGGTTGGCGCAGATGGCTCGCGCCGTAGGCATGCATCTGGTCCTTGCCACCCAGCGCCCCAGCGTCGACGTGATCACAGGCTTGATCAAGGCCAACTTCCCTTCCCGCATCAGTTTCCGCGTAGCGACGCGCGTCGATTCGCGCACCGTGCTCGATAGCATGGGCGCGGAACACCTGCTCGGTAAAGGCGACATGCTCTACCTTCCGCCCGGTTCTTCCCGCCTCATCCGGGTGCATGGCGCATTCGTCACCGAGACCGAAACCTGCCGCGTGGTCGATTTCTGGAAGGAACAAGCCACGCCCGAATACGACGAGACCTTCCTGATGTCGCCTCCCTCTGAAGACGAGGACGGCGAAGATGCCGAGGCCTTCGACGGGGAACAGGATCCGATGTATGAAGACGCCGTGCGCGTTGTAATTGAAATGGGCAAGGCTTCCACTTCCACACTGCAGCGGCGCTTGCGCCTTGGTTACGGCCGCGCCGCCCGCATCTTAGACGTCATGCAGCGCGATGGCATTATCGGGCCGCCTGACGGCAGTAAGCCGCGCGAAGTGCTCAAACGGCCTGATTGGCTGCGTGAACTGGACGGTCAGTTGAAGTAGCCGCGGGCGGCAGGTCGCGTGGCATACTCGGGAAGGGCCGCTGCTTCTGAAGATGGCAGATACCCGCATAATCGTAGCCATCGACGGACCGGCGGGCGCCGGCAAGAGCACGCTCGCCAAGCGTGTCGCCGAAAAACTCGGCTTCGTCTACATCAACAGCGGCGCCATGTACCGCGCCGTGGCGCTTTGGGCGCTGCGGCTCGGCATCGCTTTGAGCGACATGCATCGCCTGGAGCAGCTCGCCCGCGAGGCCGCCATTGAACTCACTCGGGATGGCCGGGTGCTCCTGAACGGCGAGGATATAACCGAGGAAATTCGCCGGCCGGAAGTTGCTGCCGCGGCATCACAGGTTTCGGCCGTCCCTGCCGTCCGGCGCGCCCTGCTCGGCGTCCAGCGCGCCCTGGCGAAACAGAACAGCGTGGTGATGGAGGGCCGGGACATCGGTTCGGTCGTCTTTCCGGAAGCTCAAGTCAAAATCTTCCTGGATGCCGATCCCCTGGAGCGCGCCCGCCGCCGCGCCCTGGAATTGCAGGACGAAGGGCAGTCCGCCGATCTGGAGTCTGTCGCAGGCGAGTTGCAGCGGCGCGATCAGCGCGACCGCATGCGTACCGAGGCTCCTCTTGTCCAGGCTCCGGACGCCGAACTTATTGACACCACCGGCTGCACGCTGGAGGAAGTGGAAGAGATCGTGCTCCGCATTGTGCGCGCCCGCACTTCAAACGGCAAAGCTGGAACCTCGCAATAGCCGCGTATCCAAAAGACTCCACGAATGGGCTGAGAAGTTCGTCTTCGCAGTATGACTAGGAGCTAGGCATTTCCAGCGTATCTTCGTAGTAGAACTTCCAGTACAATCGACGCAAACACACGACGCAAAGGGCATTCTCGTGCGACAGCAAGCATTATCCGTGTCAGTCTCCGCTCCCGGCGCTGTGAGCTATACTCTCTCCCGCAACGTGTCGGCCATCCAGATCTTACCCTCCGAAGACGGACGAAGCTCCCGGCTCGGGTTGCTTACTCAACTCCCCGCCGAGACCGAATTATGTCTGGTCGGCCCTGGGTTCAATGAGCGCACCGTCCGCGTGCAATCGTGCGGTTCCTCCTATTACGTTTTCTTCGAAGATCTGGAGCCCACCAGAAAGCCCGCATCCTCAGCCCGCGCCGTCGCCGGCTAGGCGGCCCTTCGTTATACGCCTTCGTTATAATCGTTGCTAGGCCATTTGGATTGGCGTACGCCATCCGTCCGCCTGGTAAGAAGTCCCTGCAGGAGTTTCCCCTCTTCCTTTATGTTCGATCTCTTTCGCAGCCGTGAGAAAAGTGTGCGCCTTTTGCTCGGCGCATTGCTCGTCCTGGTGGCCGCCTCGATGCTGGTCTATTTGATCCCCGGCGGCTTAGGCGGCCCAAACGTCTCCGGCCAAAATGTGGTCGCGGCTGTCGGTTCGGACAAAATCACCGCGCAGGATGTGCAGCGCGCAGTCGAGCGGATCACGCGCGGTCAAAGCAACCTTCCCAAGGGGCTGCTGGCCATGTACATTCCCTCTATCGTCAATCAGATGGTGGAAACCAAAGCATTGGCGTACAAAGCCAGGGAAATGGGGCTGAACGTCTCAGATCAGGACCTGGCCGATGCCATCCAGGCGGAAGTGGCGCCCGTCACCGGCGGCAAGTTCAACCTGCAGATGTATCAAAGCCTGCTCGCCCAGCAAGGCTTGACGCCCGCCGATTACGAAAATCAGCGCCGAGAATCGATGTTGGCCTCGCGCCTTGAGAACGTTGAGGCGCAGTCGCTCATCGTCTCTGATCAGGATGCCCGCGCCGAATACCAACGCAAGAATCTGAAAGTCGGGCTCGAGTACATCGGATTCGATGCCAAGGACTTCGCGGCCAAAGTCAACAAAGATCCCGCCGCCCTTAAGGCCTATTTTGACAAGAACCGTGCTTTCTTCCGCACGGCCGAAAAGCGCAATATAGATCTGATAGTTGGCTCTACCGCGGAATTTCTCCAAACCGCGCAAGTCTCTGATCAGCAGCTTCAACAGCAATACCAGGACAATCTGGACAGTTATCGCACGCCCGAAAGGGTGAGAGTCCGCCACATTCTCATCAAAACCCAGGGCAAGCCGAAAACGGACGTCCCGCAGTTAAAGGCCAAGGCGGAAGACATTCTCAAGCAGCTCCAACATGGCGCTGATTTCGCCGAACTCGCCAAAAAGAATTCGGAAGATCCCGGTTCGGCTGTCAAAGGCGGAGAGCTTGGCTGGATCGTAAGGGGACAAACCGTACCCAATTTTGAGAAGACAGCTTTTTCGCTGCAGCCCGGCCAGATGAGCGGCGTCATCGAGACGGAATACGGTTTTCACATTATCCAGGTGGAGGAAAAACAGGCCGCACACACCGAAACCTTTGACGAAGTCAAGCCGCAGTTATTAGCCGAGGCCAAAAAACAAATCGCCAGCGCGAATTTGACCAAGTCGGTCGATGCCGCCCACGCGGAAATCACCCGCAATCCCAGTCAGGCGGAAGCCAGCGCCAAAAAGTACAATCTGCAGTTCTTCAAAGCGGACAACGCCACCACCAGCACTCCCCTTCCCGGCATCAACACGCAGCCGCAGCTGACGAACGCCATCTTCGCCGCTCCGGAAGGCGGAGTGACGGATGTTGTTCCCATGGATAACCAGGGTAAAGCCGCATTTGCGCTCATAACGAACGTCGTGGCTCCGCATAACGCTGAGTACGCCGATGTCGAGAACGACGTCCTCCAGCGTTACACGCAAGCCGAATCGCAGCGCCTGATGGAGGAAGCTGCGAAAGACGCCGCCGCCCGTGCCCATAAAGGGGAGAGCCTGGAAGCCATCGCCAAGAACTACGGCCTGACGGTGAAAACCGCCGCGCCGTTCACCGTAGATGGCGCAGCGGAAGGAATCGGCTCCGCGTCTCTTCTCTCGGCCGCCTTCAAAGCCAATGTAGGCGATATCGTCGGGCCCGTTACCTCGCAGACCGGCGAGTTCATCTGTCGCGTCTCGGAGAAAATCCCGGCCGACATGAACCAGTTCGCGCAGAACAAAGAAGCCGTCGTGCAAAGCATCGTTCAGCAGCGCCTGGCCATTCAAAATCCGCTCTTCCGTGACAGCATCGTCACAGAGTTGATGCGCCGCGGCAAAATCAAGCTGAATCAGGCGAATATTCAAAAAATTGTGGAATCCTACCAGGGATAGAGGTCTCCTTGCTCGCTGAAATCATTCACTTCGTCCGGAGCCTCACGGATCCGGAGCAGCTCATACAACTCCTGTCCACGGTGCTTACCGGCTGGCTCGGCTATTTCGCCTTGTTCGCCGTGGTCTTCGCGGAAAGTGGAGTGCTGGTGGGGTTCTTCCTGCCGGGCGATTCGCTGCTTTTTACCGTCGGCGTCGTCTCCGGTGCGGGCAAACTGCCTATCGGGCCCATGATCGCAATGCTCGCCATCGCATCCATTCTGGGCGATGGCAGTGGCTTCTTTCTCGGCAGCACCCTCGGCTACTCGCTCTTCAAGAAGACCAATTCGCGCATTTTCCGCCGCGAATATCTCGACCGCACCCACGCCTTCTATGAGCGGCACGGCGGCAAAACCATCATCTACGCGAAATTCGTGCCCATCATCCGCACCTTTGCGGCCTTTATCGCCGGCGTTGGCAAAATGCGCTACACGCGCTTTCTGGCCTTCAACGTCATCGGAGCCGCCGGTTGGGTCTCCTCCATGATCAGCCTCGGATACGCGCTCGGCAACGTGCCCGTCATCCGCTCCAACTTCGAGAAGGTGGTCCTGCTCATCATCGCGGTCTCGCTGATTCCCGCTGCGTTACAGGTGTTCAAGAGCCGCAAGAATCCTGAACCCGCCGGCTAGAAGTGGATTCCTCCGCTGCACACCAGCACTTCACCGGTGATGTAATCCGATAGCGGCGAGCAGAAAAAGAATACGGCATTCGCCGCGTCATCCGGCGTCCCCAACCGCCCCAAGGGAATCATCCTGGCTGCTTCCTCGCGCACGTGCGCCTGCATCCCGACGCGCACCCGCCGCTTGCCGATCGCAATATTCGTCTCGGCGTCCTCCATCGGCTTGATCAGCCGCGTGTCGATCAGCCCGAACCCCACCGCGTTCACAGTTACGCAGTATCGGCCCCATTCCTTGGCCAGTGTCTTGGTCAGGCCCACAATGCCCGCTTTGCCAGACGCATAGCCGATCTGCCCCGCATTGCCATCCAGCCCGGAGATCGAAGTGATGTTCACCACCTTCCGTGTCTGCATTTTCCCCGCTTCGTTCTCTCTTTTGGCCGCCTCCCGGATCCAGTGCGCCGCCGCTCGCAGCACGCGGAAAGGCGCCACCAGGTGAATGTCCAGCATCGCCGCAAACTGTTCATCCGAAGTCTTTTGTATGACGCTGTCCCAGGTATAGCCGGCATTATTGACAACAATGTCGACCGAACCGAATTGCTGCACCATGTGCGTGATCACCGTCTGCGGAAAGTCGGGATCGGTCAGGTCTCCCGAGAGTGTGGCCACTCTCCCCCCATCGGCCGCCAGCGCTTGCTTCGTTTCCCGCAGCGCTTCCTGGTCCACATCCACCAGTAGGACCGCGGCCTGCGATTCCACCAGCTTTTTAGCGATCGCGCGCCCGATGCCGCGGCCCGCGCCGGTCACCAGCGCCGCCTTGTTCGCGAGTGTAATGTTCATTTTTCAACTACTGGCGGAGTTTATCAGAACAGAACCATCTGACCGCCCGCCTGTCGCGGGATCGCGCTGCGATCCATGTCGCGCGCCGGTATCCCCACCCGTAAGCGTATGTCATCCACCAAGCTCCGGATGCGCTCCGGATAGGAGCCCTTTAGATACGGTCCATCCCGAAAACTGCGCCGGTAGCGCGGCAGGTGTTGCGGGAACTTATCGGCGAGAAAAGGAAAGAAAGCGCGCTGCGCCGCCGGCTGCAGAAAGAGCACGTTTGCGCCGAACTGGTCCGCCCCGGCTTGCTTGGCCGCCCGCGCCACGCCCTCCAGATTCTCCTTCGAATCCGTAAGCAATGGGAGAACTGGATTGGCAATCACGCCCACGCGCACGCCCGCCGCGGTTAATTCGGCTACTGCCTGCATGCGAAGGTCCGGCCGCGGCGCAAATGGCTCAGTCAGTCGCGCCAACTCCCGGTTCATAGTCGTTACGGTTACGGTCACTCGGACTTCGTTCTGTTCGGCTAGCCTCCGGAACAATGCTGTGTCTCTCGCCACCAGATTCGACTTGGTCGTCACGAATAACGAGACGCCACGGAGGCCTTCTAACGCCGTGAGCACCCCGCGGGTCCGCTGAAACGTCCGCTCCGCCGGCTGATACGGATCCGTGGCCGTCCCGATCCCGATAATCTGGCCCCCGCGCACTGCTCTCAGTTCCTCTTTGAACGCCGCCTCATCCCAATCTTTGGCGTAGATTTCGGTTTCGAAAAGCTCCGGTTCCGATCGCTCCATGAACTCGTGGGTGTAACGCGCATAGCAATATTTGCAGCCGTACTCGCAGCCCCGGTAGGGATTGATGGACCAATGGAAAGGCACGCGCTGCGAATGGCAGCGGTTCAGCCATTTACGAGTCGGAAGACTCCGGTAATCCACCCGCCGCTTCTTGCCGAGCAGACTCCCTTCCGCTGCAGAGCGGGCGATTCCAACGAGCCTGACGACACTGTCCATGAGAGCAACGTCTCACCGACTATCTTCGCCTTTTATTCGCCGCTGGTCAAGTGGCGATCGTCATGCTAAGAAGCCAGCAGCGAAAGCACGCCTTTTTGCCGAAGCCCATTCAGCGCAAGCCCGTGCCGGCCATGCACGCCCGTCTTCTCAAAGATGTGTTTGAGGTGGATTTTCACTGTTCCGGGCCGGATGCCCAGTTCCAGCGCAATTTCGCGATTCTTGTATCCTTGCTCCACCAGCTCCATCACTTGATGCTCGCGTGGCGTCAAGTCCGTTCGCGTGGGCGTTTCCAGCGTTGAAATGTCGCGGAAAACGCAGTCTTGCATCCAGCTGCGGCCTTGCGCCACTGCGCGCAAGCAGCACAGGATCGTCGCGGTGTCCGCCGACTTGCGCAGAATGCCTTTCGCGCCCGCCTGCAGAAAACGCAGTGCCTCCGCCTCCGTGATGGACATCCCCCAGATCACCACTGCCGGCACCGTCGAGCGCACCGTCCCATGTTCCGCCGGAAGCTGGTTCAGCGCATCCAGAACCGTTTGCGCGCCCAGCCCCTTATCAATGACCAGAATGCTCGTCTGATGGGCGCGTGGGCTGACCATCCATTCCGCCGGCGAGCTATGCGACGTATCAACCCGCAAATCATCCGTCGACTCCAATAAGTGAACCAGACCATAAACGGTCAGCGGCTGCGTCTCGCAGATAGAAACGAGCTTCTTGCTCTTCCCTGCTTCAATATTCACTGTTTCAAGATCCATATGGTGCCTGGGCTCCTTATCGGCCGGTTTTGCTCTCCACTTGAGTGCAAAGCTGTCGTCGGAAGTCTCTTTTTCGCCCGCCGGGGAAATTCCGGCTGCCGCCTTTGCCCTGGCAGCCTTCGCCGGGATGCTTCGCTAGGATAAAATTCCATGGTCAAACTTCCGCGCTGGCTGGCCTACGCACTGCTGTGCATGTTCGTCTGGGGAACCTGGGGATTCGTAGCCAAATTAGGCGCCGATCGGATTTCCCCTCGACCTCTTCAAGTCCTGGCCACCGCCGGCGCCATTCCTCTGGCCCTGCTGGCCTTGGTGCAGCGCCGCATGCGCCTGGAAAAGGATGCTCGCGGAATAACCTACGGAATCCTGAATGGAGTGCTCAGCGGGATCGGGCTTATCGCCTACTACGCGGCTGCCAGTCGCGGAAAGGTATCGGTGGTCGGGCCGGTAACTTCATTGTTCCCGCTTCTTACCGTTATCCTGGCATTCATTTTCTTGCGGGAGCGCCTGAATCGTCTGCAAGTCGCCGGCGTCGCCCTATCCCTGGTGGCCATCGCCATCTTCTCGATATGAAAGCATCCGGCGGCAATAGCTGGTTCCTCTATTCCTTGATCACCGTCGCGTGCTGGGGCGCGGTTGGGTTGCTGCAGAAACTCGGTACGAACCGGATCTCATCCCGCTCCGTCCTGATCTGGGTCGTTGTGGGATTTCTTTTTCTCATTCCGTTTCTGCAGCCATCGCAGCTCTGGACTCTCAGCGAATACCTGCTGTTCCTCGGCGTCCTGAGCGGCTTCCTGAATGGGTTGGGGTCCTGGTTCCTTTTCCTTTCGCTCGAGAGCGGGGCCAAGGCTTCCGTAGCCGTCCCGCTGACCGGCCTTTTCCCTGTCATCACCGCTTTGCTGGGAGTTTCAATTCTTGACGAACGGCCCACGCCTCTGGAATGGGTGGGCGTCATCTGCGCTCTGCTGGGCGGCATTCTTCTTTCGAGCGAAACGGAACCCGACAGCGCGTCTAGCTGATGCAGTCGGTTCATGCTCCTGGCGCAGAACGTCTTGATACCGGGATTGATACTCCAGGAGGGGGCAGGTCCTCTCCCGCGAGATTCCAGGCAATGTACCACCCTTGGTCACCTTTTCTGCAGCCACGATCGCCATTGCGACCAATTTTCGCCTGCTATTCTGGCTACGCTCGTCCGTAGGAGGATCCTGATGCCTCGAAAATTTGCCTGCTTCTGCCTTTCGGCATTTCTTATCCTTTCTTCCGGTTGCAGCTCCAAACAGAAGGAAGAGGCCGGTCGCAAGGCCGCTGAGGCCCGCGAAAAAGCCGCGCAAGGCGTCGAGCGCGCTCGGGCGGAAGGCGACAAGCTCGGCGCCGAAGCGAAGCAGAAAGCTCAGGCTCTCAATCGCGACGTGAACCAGGCCATCCAGTCCGGTACCGCTGCCGGCTCAGCCAGCTCCGCCGAGCAAAAGCTCCGCAACGGTAGCGCGAAGTTGCAGTCCGCCGGCGATGAAGCGGCGGTTAAACTGGCGCGCGCGGCCATCATTGCGAAGGTCAAAGCGAAGCTCGCCACCGACGTCGGATTGAACACCGTGGCGGGTGTCGACGTCGACGCCAGCGGGCACGTCGTTACTCTGGAGGGAACGGTTTTGTCTCCCGGACAGAAGCAGCAGGCCGGACAGGCGGTCGCGCAGGTCGACGGCGTCACCCAGGTCGTCAACAACCTTCGCGTAAAGCCCTGAGCCCTCGCTTCACTTCAGAACGTTGATGGTGCCGCGGCACTTGGCGGCCCCGCACCGGCACGGCACGCGCTCCACCTTCTTGTCGAAGTTGTAGTCCACCGTCAACTCCTCGCCCGCGCGAATTGGTCGCCGGCTCATATAGAGGATATGCCCCTTCAAAATACGCGCCGTGATGTTCGGGTCGCACGAGTGATTGATGTACTGGGCGCCGGAGCCTCCCACGGAGCCGTCCACGGTCCAGTACGGGTCGAGCGTGAACAGGTAAATCATGTCGCTCGATTCCGCGCGACGCTTCGTTTCCAGGCGGTTGATCTTTTCGCCTGTGTACTCGATGACTTTCCGTCCCGCCGGGATGAACTCCTCGGCGTACACGCCCCACCGGTGAATCTTCGACGGCGCCAGCTTCAGGCCGAAGCAGGCATGCTCTGCGCTGATCTGAGGTTCTGCCTTCCTGCCGTTGGCAGATTTCAAAGAGGCCATGGTGGTCACATTAGCGGATCTCTAAAATTCACGCTACCCGCGCAGCCATATTCTATTGAATTTTTTTCTGCAGTACGCTTACCAGCTCTCGCACGGCGTCGGCGCTCTTCTGCAAAGCGGCCTTCTCGCTATCCTGCAGCGCAATCTCGTAGATCTTCTCAATGCCCGCCCTACCAAGCTTCACCGGAACTCCCACGAACAGTTCGTGCAGCCCGTACTCGCCCTGTAGGTAGACTGCGCAGGGAAGAACTTTCTTCTTGTCCTTCAGGATCGATTCCACCATCTCCGTCGTAGACGCCGCCGGAGCGTAATAGGCGCTTCCCGTCTTCAGGTACTTAACGATCTCCGCGCCCCCGTCTCGCGTGCGTTGCACCATCCGGTCGATCGTGGCCTGATCCGTTAGCTCCGCCAGCGGAATACCACTGACATTAGTGAACCGCACCAGCGGCACCATAGTATCTCCATGCCCGCCCAGCACCATCGCGGTGACATTCTCGAAAGAGACGTTGAGCTCCTCGGCGATGAAGGTGCGGAAACGCGCGGTGTCCAGGACGCCCGCCATGCCGATCACCCTCTCGCGCGGAAAGCCCGAGACCTTCAGAGCCGTCCAGCACATCGCGTCGAGCGGGTTCGTCACCAGGATGAGGATCGCGTTCGGAGACTGTTTCACGGCCTGCTCGGTCGCGGTCTTCACTACCTCATAGTTGGCCAAAAGAAGATCGTCGCGGCTCATGCCGGGCTTGCGCGGAAAACCGGCCGTGATCACCACGACGTCTGAATCCGCCGTTTCCACATAGCCGTTTGTGCCGGTGATTCGCACGTCATATCCCTCCACCGGCGCCGATTCCAGCATGTCGAGCCCCTTGCCCTGCGGAACTCCCTCCACCACGTCCACCAGCACCACATCAGCCAGTTCCTTCGCGGCTATTTTTTGTGCGGTGTTGGCTCCCACGTTCCCTGCCCCCACCACGGTCACTTTGCTACGCATTTTGCGCAACCGCAGTATAGCAAGGGGACTAGCCCCATAAGCGCTAACTTAAGGCGGATGTCGTTTGGTACGATGTTTACCAGATGGAGAATGCGGCGGACGAAGACTGGGAAGTATTGACAGGTTTATTCCCCGATGGGTGGAAGGAAGAAGCTGCACGCACTGGGGCAGTGGAAAGGTTGCGTGGATTCTCGTCTGCTGAAACGCTACTGCGGACCTTGCTACTGCATGTGGGCAGCGGCTTTTCTTTGCGCGAAACAGCGCTACGCGCGAAGTTAGCGGATTGGGCCGATGTTTCGGATGTCGCGCTGTTAAAGCGACTGCGCAATAGTGAGCCGTGGTTGCGGGCGCTTTGTGTGCATCTGATGACCGAGAGCGGCGTGGGATCGCCTTCCGGAAATGCGCCTAGAATTCGGATTGTCGATGGAACTATCGTCAAGGAACCGGGGAAGACGGGTAGCCAATGGCGGATTCTCTACACAATCCGGTTGCCGGAGTTGGAATGCGATTTCTTCGAGGTCACGGCCGCCGAAGGCGCCGGAAATGGAGAATCTCTGACCCGCATTCCAGCGCAGAGCGGAGAGCTAATTCTGGGCGATGCGATTTACGGTGGGTTACCGGGCGTGCTGGCGATGAAGGAGAAAGGGGCCGACGTTTTGATCCGAGTCAACCCGACCACATTCTCGGCGTATGGCCCAGGCAAACGGCGATTTGACCTGCTACGGAGCGTCACGAAACTTACTGCCGTCGGCAAGGTACGTGAGTGGAAGGTGTGGCTGCGCGGCAGCAGCGGCAAGGAAGTGGCGGGGCGCCTGTGCGTCATTCGAAAAAGCGAAGAAGCCATTCGGCGAGCGCAACGGCGGTTGCGGCGCAAGGAGTCCAAAAAGCAAACCAACCTGAAACCGGAGACCTTTGAATTCGCCCGCTATGTCATGGTGTTCACTACGTATGAGCAGGGTACGGCCGGTCAGGTTTTGCAGTGGTATCGGATGCGGTGGCAAATAGAACTCGTTTTCAAGCGTTTGAAGTCGCTGCTACGACTGGGCCACCTGCCCAAGTACGATGCACGCAGTTCGAGAGCGTGGCTCTATGGAAAACTCCTGATCGCTCTGCTCACGCAGAAACTGATCCGCATGGGGCGCGATATTTCCCCCTGGGGGTACGCTTTGCCGGAGTTCGCAGGCCAGCCCATGGCGTGAATTCTTTTTGCCCTTCACCAAATCCAGCGAGCCATTGAACCCTTTCTCACGCTTAAAGAGACTTTGGATAGTTGGCCCGAGATCGAACGTGATTTGGCCGAATCAACGCGAAAGAGAAGATTACAGGACCTCTTCCTGACTTGATGTTTTCTTAACGCCCACGCCGCCGCTCTTGGTAGACTGTCGCTATTTTCCGGAAAGCGAGTGTTTCAAGCGGAGAATCCGCCATCTGATTTGATGAGCTGACCATTTATCCATGCACCCGCTGGAGACAGTAGGAATGAAATCAGGTTTGCTGTGTCTACCGGTGAACCGAGGCGGCCACTTGGCTGACGTTCAATCAACCGCTTCCGTGTGGCTTCGTCCATCCAGCCGGTATCGATTGGTCCAGGGTTGACCACATTCGCAGTGATGGCTAGATCAGCCAATTCACGCGCGGCCGCGATCACAATTCGGTCCAAAGCGCCCTTACTGGCCCCGTAAGGGAGGTTGTGAACCGTATGATCACTCGTCAGTGCGACGATACTTCCGCCCCCCGGAGGGATCTGGCTCGCGAATTCTTTGATCAGTTGCCAGCTAGCGCGAGCGTTCACTGCAAAGTGACGATCAAAACTCTCCACAGTTGTGTTTAGTATTCCGGAATCGGCGGATTCGCAATGGCACAAGATCAAAGCTGAAACTGGCGGTCCGCATTTACCGGCTATAGCCTCAAACAGGTGTCGAGGCGACTCCGGCTGTTCCAAGTCGCATTCGATCATAAAGACTGAGCGGCCTGCGCTCTCCAGTTCTTCTTTGATTGAGAGAGGGTCACTTGTCTGGACTCCCCAAGGCATCCGTTCGTCGTATCTGGTCCAGTAGGTGAGTGCAAGATCCCAGTCGTCCATTGCGAGCTTATTAGCGATCGCAGCCGCGATTCCGATCTTCCGACCGACCCCCGTCAGCAGCGCCAACTTCTTATCCATCTTCCGAGTCTACGTATAAGAACAATTTGACGAACGCAGCCAGCAACAGTCATGTTAAGTTAGCGCTTATGGGGACTAGCCCCATAGGCCAGCGGAAATGTACGGCTATGTGACAGCTTTCGGTGGAAGGTATACCTTATCACGCGCACTTACAAGATTGTTTGTTTGCCGGACCGCAAGCATAATGGACGCGATGAAAGCCGAAAGCGTCGAGCTTAACGATATCCGGATGTATTACGAGACTGAAGGCACGGGAGAGCCTCTCCTGCTTCTTCATGGTGGTACGGGTTGTCAGGAAGATTGGATTCATGCCGGACGCGACCAATTTATGCGCGAATATACAATCATCAAGCCGGACGCACGCGGTCATGGAAGAACAAGTAACCCTCACAAAACAATTACCCACCGGCAGTGTGCGCTGGACACCCTCGCTCTGCTGGATCATCTCGGGATCAGGAAGTGCCGCGCGATTGGGTTGAGCATGGGCGGCAATATCCTGCTACACATGGCGACGTTGCAACCGGAGCGCATTGAGGCGATGGTTGTCGTCAGTGCAACGATGTATTTCCCCGACCAAGCTCGAGCGATGATGCGACAGATCCCGGCCGCTGACAAGCAGTCACCTCAAGAGTGGGAAAGGATGCGCAAAAGTCACAAGCTCGGCGACCAGCAAATCACACGCTTGTGGGACTGGACGCGCGAAATGCAGGACAGCTACGATGATATGAATTTCACGCCTCCTTCTTTGTCGAGAATCACGGCCTCCACATTGATTGTCTATGGAGATCGCGATCTCCTATATCCAGTTGAGATGGCCGTAGCGATGTATAGCGCGATCCCGCGCTCCGCCCTGTGGGTGGTGCCCAACGGCGGCCACGGTCCCGTCTTCGCCGATGCCGCGGCTCAATTCGCTCAAACAGCGCTCGCGTTCTTTAGAACTCCATCTTAGTTAACACAGGTCCTACGGGGACTCGCCCCCATAATCAGCGCTGTGTTGTTATCGTGGAAATGGCTTCGAGACGCACCTCCCGATACCATTGTTCAAAACTTTCGCGTGGAAGAATCTATGAGCACACTCACGAACGAGAAATGCACCGCCTGCCGCCGCGATTCCCCGCGAGTAACCGAGGCGGAGATTCAGGACTTGAAGCCTCACGTGCCGGACTGGACGCTCGTGGAGCGCGAAGGAATTCCGCGGTTGGAGCGCGTTTTTCGTTTTAGGGACTTTGCCGAGGCTCTCTCTTTTACGAATCGCGTTGGTTTGCTCGCCGAGGCCGAAGGCCACCATCCGGCGATTCTCACCGAATGGGGCCAAGTGACTGTGACTCTCTGGACCCACAAGATCGGTGCCCTCCACCGGAACGACTTCGTCATGGCGGCAAAGATCGATTCTCTCGTTCCGGCCTCTTGATTGCCCTTACCATCAGAATCCTAAAAATGAAAACCGATCGTGCCGGTGATGGTGCGTGGCATAACGTAATGCGTTCATTTGGACTTGTCTCTGCGTTTCAATCGCTTCCATGGGATTCAGGCGTCGCGCAGTGCTCGGGGTACTATCCAGGATCGCGTCGAAGATTTTGGAAGCTAGAAGTGGAAGCCGATGGTACCGGTCACAGTTCTAGGCGTGACGTAATGTGTTCCGCTGAAGGTCGAAAGGAAGTTGTAAAGCGCATAATTGTTGGCCAGATTGACGACGGTGATGCGAGCGCTCCATTTATGCTTTTCGGTATGGAAAAGATTGTCGTCTCCGATAGCGAGATCGAACAAATTTCGCTGTGCAATGCGAGGCGGGTTGTGATCGTCATTCTCCGTGCCGGCCGCGGGAATTCTTACTAAGTTCGAACCGTAGAGCGTGGCCGGGCATAATCCGTCGGGGCTGATGGGAGTGGTGGGCGTAGCGTGCACACTTCCGCAAAAGAGTCCCGCCTGGAACTGTTGATCCGGCGTTAGATTGGAAACGTCGACGATACTGTCGGTTCCGTTGGGTCCATTGATACAATTGCCCCCTGCGCAGGGAACAGGGCCGGCGACGAGACCGCTATCGAAGCGCCAGTTGAAGCCGATCCAAGGCCCATTTTTCCAGGGTTGATATTGCAAGTGAGTGGTCTGGTTAAAGGACTCATCGTGATCAATCCGGAATACGCCGTTGCCTCCCTGACCGGACGGAGTGACACCGATTCCACTAACCTGCGGCTCAAAGAAACGCGCCGCCACGCTCGACATGACCACAAACGCGGTGAAGCCGTGCGTTTCGGGGACGCTTGCGCGGAGGGCGAAACCGGGGATCTTGGAGTTGTACCACTCAATTGGATAAGTGATGGGAGTGTTGCCCAACACGCTGAAGTCATAGGCAGAATGCGTGTACTTCCAGATGTATTCGGCGTCGATGACTAAGTAGCGTCCGAAAGCCTGTTGGAGACCGACATGAAACTCATTCCGCCAGCCCGGACTTAGCGGGACAGTCAGACAAGGATAACCCTGCACGGCGGACTGAAGGGCATTAATCACTACGTCATTGCAGCCGGTACTGGCCAGCACAAGATTCTCATTGAAGGGCGTCTCCAGAGTACGGGCGTACGAGGCACGCAACACAGTGTTAGTTCGCTTTATGTTGTAAGCGACACCGACACGCGGTTCTGCCTGGGTGGCGTGCGTGATACCGCTATATATGTCGCCGCGGATACCGAGATTGAAGCTCCAGTTGTTCAACGTGATTGTGTCCTGGAGATACATACCCACTTCTCTGATGTTGGCGTGACCGTAGTAACCATACGAAGCGCTGGTGGAATTCGTGCAGCCATCGGAGGCCGGCAGCGTCGCAGTCCTGGTGAGATCCAGGCAGCCAAGAAGGGGCACAAAGGAAGGATTCTGCTGTAGCGGCCCAATACACTCCAACGGATCTGTAATCCCCGGATTCGTATCGGGGCTTCCATCCGCATTCAAACAGACAGGGTTAAAAGTGGGGTTGACAATGCCGAATGCATCCTTCTCCGTGAGTATGGTGTCCTCATATACAATTCCTGCTTTTACGTTGTGAATTCCTTTCACGTAGGCGAGCGACGAGCGAAGCCCGAGATTTGTCAGGGTGCGATTCTGGCCGACTGTGTTGGTCTGGAGATCAGGAGTAAGATCGGCGAAGGGATTATCGCTTCCATAGTAGTTGAATTGATCTTGCCGGGCGAAGCCGCCGAATGTGAAAACAGTATTGGGATTGAGAGTCCGCGTCCAGGCGGGCGCGATGTTATACGTTCTGATTTTGGAGCGCTGATCCTGGGAGCCAACCGGCAGGCCATTGGGTCCGAGGCCTCCGTTATCGACGATCAGTCCGGACCATGCCGTCGCGTTTTGAGCGTCGTAAGAATTGGGAGTCTGGAACCAGGATCGCGTAAATTCGAGGTTCACGTTAATGGCGTCTGCTTGCGTAGGCGTGAAGTCGACGCGGTCAAAGACGTTCTCCTCATTGCCATGATCGTGAAAAACCTGAAATTCCGGCCCATCGAGAAAACGGCCTGTGTCCAACCCATTGGCCGAGATGAAGTTACCCCATTTCTGGCCGCCATAAGAAAGATCAAAACCAATGTTCGAGCTCCCAAAAGTGCCATAAGAAGCGGTGACATCGCCGTGCGGATGAGTAGCGCCAAGACCCGAGCGCGTCGTTGCCACAATAACGACGCTGGTTTTATCACCGTATTCGGCAGGAGGGGCGCCTTCGATCACTTCCAATGACTGTACAGAATCAATTGGAATCTGATTCGAAAAGACTTTGCTTTGCTGATCGGTGATGGGCTGGCCGTCGACGGAGAATGAGTTTGAAGCATGATCGCCAAGCCCATGAAAGAGCCCGTTCGAATCGGCGGCAATGCCCGGCGCGGCCAAGGTAACGAGCGAGCTGACTGACGACGACGAGCTCTCCAGAGGAAGCTTAGAGAAAAGCGCGCGGTCCACATCGGTATGAGTCGTGGGCACAGTTTCAACCAAGTCCGCGCCGCTGCTCTCGACATTTACGGTAGTGGTCGCGGTGCCGAGCTTCAGGTTGACCTTTAATCCAATCGGTACGGACGAACGCACGTTCACGTCTTGCGACGCTGCCTGGAATCCGGGATCAGTGATGCTGACGTGGTAGTTGTTATAGGGAAGATTATCGAACTCGAAGTTTCCCTGGGTATCGGTTTTGGCAGTCTGGTTGAATTGGGAAACGGGATTCTCAATATTTACTTCGGCGCCTGCGATGGCGGCGCCCGTAGGATCCAGCACGGTCCCGCGAACGATGCCGCTGTTGGATTGCGCATAGCTGAGAACGCCACAACTGAAAGGAAGGATAAAACACGTAATGATGACGGAGGCTGGCTTTGTCATTAACATAATTGTGTGGCTGTTTGCCAAATAGCCCTAATAAAATGCGACGAGTGATCTAAAGCAGGTAATGAGCGGGCTGCCCTCTACAATGAGCGGGACCAGCGGGAATCACCAATTGAGTGCGTCCCGTACACTCCTGGCCTGGCGCTTGCTTACAACGAATTCTTTGCCGTTGTTTAGTGTGACAAGCCAACGCTGGCTGGTAATCATGCTCATTTTTCGAATTTGCTCCACGTCTACCAGAGCGTTTCGATGGATTCTTCGGAAAGAGCTATTCTGCAGGCGCGCTTCAATCGTCTTCAGGTTCTGAATAGCTTTGTAATGTTGGTTTGAGGTGATGATCCAAGTTACGTCCCCTTCCGCCTGGAAGGCGAGCACTTCATTGACGTTAAGCAGAAAAAAGTCTTCGTCGAGTCTGCCCACGATCTTCCGGACCTTGGGTGGTGTGATTGCACGAGTGGGAAGAAGTTCCTGTAATTGAACTAAGTTCTCCGCCAGCTGCAGGGGATTCCCAACGATTCTCTTTGCGCGTTCCAGTGCTTGCGTGAGCCTCTGCTGGCTGACCGGTTTAAGCAAATAGTCGACTGCTCCCGCTTCAAACGCTTGGATTGCGTGTTGATCGTAGGCTGTCACGAAGACGATTGCCGGCAAATGGCCGCCTCGCAGATGGTCCAGCAGTTCGAAGCCGCTCATGACTGGCATTTGGATATCTAAGAAGACAATGTCAGGCTTACTAGCCGAGATCTTCAGAAGCGCGGCTTCGCCGTTCTCCGCCTCGTCAATGATCTCGATGGAATCCAGGAGTTCAAGCTCTTCCCGGAGAACTTTCCGAGCGACTGGTTCATCGTCCACGATCAGTGTGCGCATACCAGGCATACGCTACCTTTACACCCAGACCGTACCGCCTGCCTACTATTTATCGCCAAGCGGACTATTCCTGAGGCACGGGCGGATCGTTTCGGGCGGTGAGCGGGTTGTCCTTCCACTCGCCCGGAAGATCGACGCGGCATTACAACTGTTCCGCCGTCCCGCCCCAATCCTCGGGATGCACATCCGCCACCGATTGCGAAAAGGTCCACGAGTATCCAGCGAAATCATCCGCGTTGTATTGCCTCTCGCCGTACGGGTGAGTCATCGGGTCTTGCGTGATCCGCGCCCCGTGATCCTTGGCCCTCTTGCAGTGGGCATCGGTAGCCTCGACACGAACCATGACCGAGTGTCCGATGCCCGCCGCTGCGGTGACCTCGTTCGCGCGCATTTCCCTCAGGATCACCGCTCCGTCTCCCACATTCAACTGCACGCGGTGGTTACCGATGCGCAGACGCACGCTAAATCCGAATGCCTCACATAGCCACGTCGTGGCCTGGTTCACATCCGGATACGCCAGAACTGGGATTACGGTAGCGCGAGGGATTGATTGGTTCGACAGCACCCTGTTGTTCCTCCACCATTATGCAAGTCGTGAACGTGTGACAACGGCGCGTTTTCTCAGTTTCCCCTCAGCGCTTCTATAGGATCCACTCTCGTCGCACTTCGCGCAGGCAGGTAAAGGTTTGGACAATCAAATATCGCTCGGACTCGTGCTAGCCGAAGTTCGTCACGAAACTCATGATTTGAGTTTTTTGCGGACGTTCGATCAAGTTAAGTAGTGCGGGATCAATCGCGGTTTTTAAAAACGCGATGTAGTGTAGACCTACCCTCTTGAATGTGATTGTTGCGCATGACACGATCAGCATAGAATGTTTCTGCGCCCAAACCATCGAGGGAAGGACGGCAAGGATCACACCTACTGGTCGCTGGTGGAAACGGTGCGCATGCCAGACGGTCCGCGTCAGAAGACTCTCTGCTACCTGGGCGAGTTGAACAGTTCGGCGCATTCATGCTGGCTGCGAACAATCGAGGTCTTCAACGACCAGGGCGACGCACAACAACTGAAGCTGTTTCCTTCCGATGTGGCGGTACCGCCGGATGACCCGCAAGTAGCGCGGGTACTGCTGAACAAAGTGCGGCTGGAAAGAACGCGGCAGTTCGGCGCATGCTTTCTCGGATGGGAGTTATGGAAGCGTCTGGAACTGGATCATTTTTTTGAACAGGCCATCGATCATGAGGCAGCCGATGTGCCTTGGTCGCGCGTGGCGGCTTTGCTGGCGATCAATCGGGTGTGCGCACCTGGCAGCGAACTGGCCATTGAGCAGCGCTGGTATCCATCGACAGCAATGGACGATCTGCTGAAGATAGAAGAAGACAAGATCAACGACACGCGTTTATACCGCTGTCTGGACCGCATCCTGCCGCACAAAACGAAGCTGGAGCGGCACCTGAAGGAACGCTATGGCGCGTTGTTCGGAGCTGAGTTCGATGTACTGCTCTACGACCTAACCAGCACGTACGTGGAGGGCGTGGCAGAGAAGAATCCGATGGTGCGCCGCGGCTATTCGCGCGACCACCGGCCCGACTGCGAGCAGTTGGTGATTGCTCTGATTGTGAACAACGAAGGGTTTCCCTTCAGCTACGAAACATTCGATGGCAATCGCACTGACGTTTCGACCATGGAAACAATCCTGCGCATGGTGGAGCGCAAGTACGGCAAGGCGCGCAGGATCTGGATTTTTGACCGTGGCATTGTGAGCGAAGAGAATCTGGCAGCCATCCGCAAGCGCGGTGGGCAGTATCTGACCGGCACGCCGCGCAGCCAGATGAAGCAGTTCGAAGCGGAACTGCTGAAGGACGATTGGGCGCGAGTACGGCCCGAAGTGGAAGTAAAAAAGGTGCCGATACCCAAGGGAGAAGAGACTTATATTTTGTGCCGCACTTCGGGTCGCGCGGAGAAAGAGAAAGCGATCCGGAATCGTTTCTCCAACAGCATGGAAACCGCCCTGAAAGCTCTGGAGAAAGCCATTGTCACGGGGCGATTGAAGGACCGCAACAAAATGGAGCGGCGGCTAGGCAAGATCCAGGCCCGGCACCCGCAGGTGAACGATCTGTACGATCTCGCTCTGCGCGACACACCCGAAGGCGTGCGCCTGTTTTGGGAGATGAAAGAAGATCGCAGGAACTGGCGTGAATCACGCGAGGGTGCTTATCTTTTGCGCACCAATCTCGAGGCGGAGACGGCGGAAGAGTTGTGGTCGAAGTACATGCAGTTGACGGAGGCAGAGTCGTCGTTCAGGGCGCTGAAGAGTGAGCTCTCGATTCGGCCTTTGTTTCATCAGTTGGAGTCACGCGTCAAGGCGCATGTAATGGTGGCATTCCTGGGCTAAGCGTTGTGGGTCACGCTGAAACATCTGTTGAAGCGGCGCCCCTTTGCCGACACGAAGGTCTCTGTAAACGGAACCGCCGATGTTGTCCCGCCGATGTCACCCATGAAAGCGATTGCCTTGCTCTCCACGCTGCAAAGCGCCGATATTGTTCTTCCTACTACCGACGGCCGCGAGATTCGATTGCGGCGCATTACCGAGCCCACGGTGGAGCAAAAGTCTTTACTCCGCCAACTTGCTATTGGTCTGCCCGAGCATCTTCAGTTTAATCGCGAATGTAGTGTAGACTCCGCCACAGCCTGAACTCATTCTAAATGGGTTAGGTCAGTTCTTGCCCCTTTGGTGACGAACTTCGGCTAAGGGATCTGAACCTTGCTTCGGCAAGCCACATCGAGGCGACACCCACTTTATTTATCAATGGTCATAGGCTTCAAGGAGTTCGAAACGCTGACCAGCTTCGGCAGCTCATCGCAGAGGCGAGGAGAGAAGCCAGAACGGCAGCGAGCGCGGAGTTGCCGCCGGCCGTTGGGACTGCGTCGCGGTAGCAGTGGAACGAAGCATGAGGAAAAGAACACGGCCCGAAATCAAGGCATATGTTCAGGTGATCGTTACGGTTGCCGCTGGGCTATGCATAGCGAATCTCGCGTTCACGCAGGATAGCCGCGAGGATGCCTACCAGGATCATTTAGACAAGGTTCGCCGGCTGCTTCCCCCGCATTCGGCTCTGCCGCCGTTACTCGATCTTTCGAAGCCGAATCCGAATGAGGAGGGAGCGAACCGCGCTTGGGAGAACTATTTCACTGGAAGCATGGGTGTCAGAGAACATCTTGACCCCGGAATTGCGGAAGCTGGCCTGGGATCGATATCGACAACAACCACAGACTATGCCGGTCCGATGCTGCCTTTGACAGCGCGGAGTTGCGATGTCGTGATCGCGAAGCCGTGTTGCGAAGCCGATAGCTTCCAGCGTTCATATGGCATACAATCACCGCTTTGTTTATTCCACGTTTACGCTGGAGATATCCGGGGTGCTTAAAGGAAAGAAGCGCGATGGTATTGAGGCCGGAAGCCGGATTGATGCCGCGCAATTGGGAGGGACTATCCGCTTTCCGTCCGGCCATGTCGAAACTTTTCTAGAGGCGAAGGAGGGATTTCTGGGATTGGGCAAGCAATACCTCCTTTTCATATGGAAGCCGGTTAGAACTGATAGCACTTACGTGGTGGACGAACCCTACCTTATTCAGGACGGCCACGTGTTTCCTGTGGACCTTGATTCCCACGAGTCAGCCTATGAGGGTGTGCCTTTTGCAAAATTCGAAGCCAAGGTAAAAGCCGCCATCGAGGGAAACGTCGATACGAACTAGGTTCGGACTGCTTGTATTAACGGCCGGCTGCGGGGACGCCGGCGCCTGCGCCGCCCTCGAGCGTTGCAGTAATCTCGTCGATGATCTTCTTTTCGCGCTGCAGTGCCTCCGCCTCGCGCGGTATCTGAGATTCCGCTTCCGCCCAATCCTTTCTGTCAAGCGCTTCAAGCACGCCCGGAAGAGGTTTGGCTTCATAGCCGGTGTATGCGCCGGGCGCGTAGATCATATTCTTAAACCACGGCCGGTTCGGCAAGCCAGCCGAATCCGTGAGTGCCGGGCCGCTCTCGATGATCAGCACATTGATATGAGCGATGATCTCCGGAGATACCCGCCAGCCGTCCGCCTGCGCTTTGCCCCAGGCTTTGGACAAGCGATCGGCGCTGGCAGAAAGTTGATCCACAGCATTTTGCAAAGGCGCGAAGTTGAAGTGCGGCGGTATCACTTCTACGGGAGGCGGAAGCACGGGATTCAGCGGATCGCTGGTGGCGCTGTAGACGCCGTCTTCTATCTCGCGATTCCGCTCCCGGAAGTTCTCCTGGTCATTCTTCAGGATCTCCTGCACGTTATCCACGTACTTGGCTATGGTATGGGAGAACCCACTGAAATCGAACGGCAGCACATCGGCGTCGGCCAGGCGCATGACGGCGCTTCCCATCAGCTCCGATTCAGCCCGCTCATATTCGAAATCAGGATCGCCGAAATGCGTGTACCAGAAGAAATCGTCGTAAATGGAGTGATAGACGCCGCCGTCATTTTCTCCGCCGAAACCCATGTCCGCGGAGGGGATTCCCAGGTGGTGTATGAAGGCGGTGTAGTCAGAGCCGTCGCCCATGGCCCCGATCGGCAACTCGGCCTCGTCGCGGACTTCGTTCTTCTGCTCCAGTCCCTGGGCTTCAGCGATACGGCGAAGCCTGGCGCGCTCCAAAACGCTCATGTCCTTTTCGGGATCGTGCACATCGCGCGCCACTCCGTTAATAAATTTCTGGAGAACATGGGCGCCATCCGCCTCGAAATAGCCGCGGCCGTTCGAATCGCTGTTGAAGTAAACGACCGCATGCTGCAACAGCTCGGTGGAATGCGCCTCCACCCACTCAGTTGAGCCGAGGAGGCCGGGCTCCTCGCCATCCCAGGCGCAATAGATGATGGTCCGCTTCGGCTTCCATCCCTGCTTCATCAATTCGCCGAAAGAACGCGCCTCTTCCAGCATCGTGACCAAGCCGGAGACAGGGTCGTCCGCTCCATTCACCCAGGCGTCGTGATGATTGCCGCGCAAGATCCATTGATCGGGCTCACCGGAACCCTGCACTTTCGCGATCACGTCATAAAGGGTCTTCTGATCCCAATTTGACTGCACCTTCAGATGGACTTTTACCTGACCTGCGCCGAAGCGGTACGTGATGGGCAAGCCGCCACGCCATTCAGGCGGCACCACGCGCCCCTTCAGCTCCGACAGCATGGGACGGGCGTCCGCGTACGAGATGGGCAGAACGGGAATTTTGGTGATGGTCTGCGCTTCCTGCAGCTTGAGACGCTTGGTTCCCGGAATGGACGGTTCTCCAGGCGTAAGTGGGTCCCCCGGATATTCGGTGTCCATGACGCTGCCGCGCTGGATACCCTCCGGCGGCCGGAAAGCACCCTCGGGAAAGACCACGCCGTCCGCATATCCGTCACCGCGGGGATCGGAGTAGATGATGCACCCGATGGCGCCGTGCTCGGCCGCTACCTTCGGTTTTATGCCGCGCCAGCCACGGCCATATCGCGCGATCACGATGGCGCCCTTTACCGAAACGCTATAGCGGGCCAGCTCCTCGTAGTCGCCCGGCGTTCCATAATTCACATAGATCAGGGGGCCGGTTACGTCGCCATCTATCGAATAGGCATTGTAGGCGGGAAGCTGCTCGCCGGTTTGCGATGTGGTTGGGTCAATGGCGATAGGGGGCTCACGGAGTCTCGCGGTGAACCTGCGCGGTTCCAGCATCTCCAAATGGTTGTCCTTAGGCGTGGGGAACAGCACGTCAAAGGTCTCAATGTGCGCGTCGAAACCCCACTCTTGGAACCTGGCAAGCATCCATTCGGCATTGTCTTTGTCGTAGGGCGAACCCACGTGATGCGGGCGGGCCGATAGACGCCGCATGTATTCCCGCTCGTTGGCCGGAGACGGCAGCGCGCGAAATTTCGCCTCCCAATCGCGTTCCGTGCGGCTGGCATCCGGTTTGTAGCCGTCGAGCGAAAGCTGCTCCTGCGCCGCAGGCACATTCAGGCAGATAGCGGCAGCCAAGAGGCACGCAGCGGCGCGTAAAATCCACTGAACCCGATTCATTCGTCTCCCATCGCCGCCCAAATGTGATACCCGACACAGATTCCGCTAGTGGAAACCCCGTTCGTTCACCGCTAAGACTTCAACTCTAACCACTAACTGTGGTCCTTGCCGTCTTTCGTTCGCCGGTTCGGACCCCAGAAACATTCTTGCTCGATCTTGTCATGAGATCGAGCGCCCTTCAAGAGGCTTGGTCTACACTACAGTCCTCGTGGAAATCTGTTGTTGTGACCAAGCCACTTGCCATCACTGACCAAACAAAATCGCGCAAATTGGCCGGAACTTGACGAACTTCGGCTAGAATTGCTGTTCCACCATGAACTGCTCGAACCTGCCATCCGGAAGTATGTAGATGTTCAGCGAAACAGTGTTGTTTGTGAAGTGCGCCCGATAGCCCAGGTGGGTCATGCCGCCGCGATGACTCGTGCTTTGACGGCTCAAAATCTGTAATGGACCCAGCGGAGACAGTGATTTACGATAGTCAGTCAGCGCCAGATCGTCAAAATACGAATTTGCATTCTCCGTGAAGAGCGATCTTTCAATGCGGCCCTCCTGCAAGCGTTCAAGAATGTTACGAACCTGCTGGTCCTGCTTTGCGGCGACAGCCTTTTCGGGATCAATCATTTCTGCCGCGATCTCCCGGCCGACCGGACCGATAAGGTTCACGCCATCTTCATTCGAAAGCACCACGATGCCAATACCCTTTTCCGGAAAAACGCTGTTTAGGGCCAGAAATCCGGAAACCTCGCCACTGTGAGAGATTACCGGCGTGCCGTATTCTTCGCCAAGGTCGAGCCCCAGTGCATAGTGGGTGCCACGACCATTCTTCAATTTAACTTCGCGAGTGAACTCCTGGTAAGAGGTGGCGGAGAGAATCCGTTTCTCCAAAAAGGCGATGTCCCACCTAGCAAGGTCGGAAGGCGTCATACAGAGCTCGCCTGCCGCAAAGTACCAGCCGCTTCCTTCCCGGTTCACTGGGCGCGGTGGGCCCAGGGCGTAGCGCGTATAGGAGGCAGCGTCGTCCGGCTTGTGTACAGCACAATCACCAGCTGAGCGCATGCCTAGCGGCCAGAAGAAGTGCTCTTCTAGAAAAGGCAGCAACTCCTGCCCGGAGGCTTTTTCCAGGATCTTTCCGGCAATCACGTAATTGGTATTGCTGTATTGCCATTGGGTACCCGGATCAAAATTGAGGGGCTTCGTCGCCCAGCGGTTCAGAATGGCGTCCGGAGTCGTCGGCTTGGTCCACTCAGGGATCAAGTAATCCTGCGGAGCGTAGTCCTCGTACCCGGAGGTGTGCGAAAGAAGGTTCCGGATGGTCACTTCATTCGCGCGAGTTAACCCAGGCAAATATTTCGATACCCTGTCGTCTATTGAGAGTTTGCCCTTTTCCTGCTCGAGCAGAATGGCTGCCGCGGTGAATTGCTTACTGATAGAGCCAACCGCGTAGCGTGTCGCAGCAGTGGCTGGCTCATTTCTCTCGAGGCTCGCTTTACCGAAAGCCTTGGCGTAGAAAATCTGCTGGTCTTTGACCACCGCCACGGAGACGCTGGGCACATCAAATGCAGCGCGGGTACCACCGACCTTCTGATCCAATTCGGAGGCACCAGATTCCATAGATTGACCCGGCAGCCTTAATACGCCGAAAGCAAGTCCGACCATGAGCCAGGTCGAACCAATGAAACGATTCTTGGTCATGAGTTCTTAAAGGCGGCGTACCAGAAGCAGTGTGAAGTCGTCCGCGAATGAACTGGCGCCACACCACGAACGGACGTAGTCAGTCAGCTTTGTAACGATTTCGGCAGACTCCCTAGCGCGGTTCTCCGTCAAAAAGTCCGCCAAACGATCGTCGCCGAATTCCTCACCGGTAGCTGAGGCCGCCTCCGTGACACCATCGCTGTATAGCGCCAGCAGGTCGCCTGGAGCTAACTGAGTTTCATTCAACTCGTATTGCGCGCCCGCGAAGGGGCCCATCAGCGGGCCGTTCTTAGTGAGCTTCTCGACCGTTCCATCGGCGCGCAGCAGAATGGGATAGTTGTGGCCGGCATTGCTGTATTGCAGTTGGCCCGTTGCCGGGTCGAGCAGGGCGTAGAAAAAGGTGATGAATTTCCCGACCGGGCAACGTTCCGCAAAGTTCCGGTTCAGCAGGCAAACCGCCGAAGAAGGATCTGGGCTGCTTTCACGCAGCATCTGAACTCGGGCCTGAAGGCTGGACATCAACAGAGCCGCCGGCAGACCTTTGCCCGCTACGTCTCCGACGACCAAAGCGAGGCGGCCATCCTCATACGGAACGAAATCATAGTAGTCGCCCCCCACAGTTTGACAAGGCAGGTTGCAGCCTGCGAGGTCATAGCCTGGATAGGTTGGAGCATCCGTGGGCAGGAACGTTTGCTGGATTTCACTGGCCTGCGCGAGTTGGAGCTCCATCAGCTTCTCTGCTTGTTCTATTTCGGCGAGCCGCGCATGTTCAATACGGATGGCAGCCACATTGGCCAGCACCGTGAGCAGATCCAGATCCTCCTGCGCGAAGGCGCGGAGTACGGAACCGTTATCGACGTAGATGAGCCCTATGACCCGGTCGCGAGTCTGCAGCGGCACAGCCATCATGCTTCGCACGCGCTGCATCACAATGCTTCTTTGCTGTCGGTACTCGGGATCCATCATGGCGTCGCTGATGACCAGCGAGCACTTTTCCCGGATTACCCGATCACGAATGGAGGTGCTGATCGTAAAGTCAGAACCTTCGCTGGCGCGAACTTCCAGATCATCGCCTTCCAGGGTCAAAATGACACCACGCCGGGCTTCCATAGCGGACAAAGCGAGCTTGAGGATGACCCCGAACAACTCCTCCAGCGGCCGGTAACTCACCAGTTCCTGGCCTGCGCGAATCAGAGCGCTGACAACGCGCGTTGTGCTGAGCGAGATGTCGCGGTCGGAGGGCGTGCCAGTAGCGGCTTTGCCTAGGACCTTATCGAGGCTGGTGACAATCGTCGCCTCGCGCGTGATCTTCTCATCCGGATTAACGAATTGGATGACTGGCTTTGGAGCTTCTGGACCTTCGCGCACTTCGATGGTCAAATGACCAGCCTGAATCCGGTCGCCAGATTTAATCTTGTGGGGTTCCTTCAGGCTGGTGGCGTTGACCACGGTGCCATTACGGCTCGCGCAGTCTTTGACATACCAACTGCCGTCCTGCTGCCGCTCAAAGCAAAGGTGGTTGCGCGATAGCCATGGATCGTCTGGATAAGCTAAGTCATTGTCCGCGAGGCGACCCACAGAGAGGGTGGCCTTCCGCAGTTCGACTTTTGTAGGCGAGCCTTCCGGCCCAGAAATGACGAGCTCCATTACCGGAATTATCTAACCTAGCACTATCGTCCCGGGTGGAGTGTCCGCTGAAGGCGTCGAGCAGAAATTTGCGGGCATTAGGGCGAGCTAACGGGCAATTCGGGCTCAATCGCCTTCTCGACCTTGGCCGCTGCCGGCCAGGTGATCAGCATAGCCCCCCGGTTAAATGTCAGATACAAAAAGCCCCATTGGATTAGAACCAACAAACGGCTCTGGAACTCTACGATATACAGCAAGTGAACGAACAGCCAAACAAGCCATGCGGGAAAGCCGGACAGATGAACGCCAAACACGTTCGCCACGGCCGAAAATCGCCCAATCACGGCCAGATCGCCTTTATTGAAGTAGTGGAACGGCTTGCCATCGGGCTCGCCTTTCACGCGCCGGAGGATGGTCTTCGCAGCATAAGAGCCACCCTGCATAGCCACTTGAGCAACGCCAGGTAACGGTTTTCCATGTTCATCCGTAAAATAGGCCAGATCGCCGACTACAAAGATGTCCGGATATGCGGGAACAGTAAGATCACTCCGCACCTGGATCTTGCCCGACTTATCCGTGGGCGCGCCGGTGCGCTTTGCGAGTGTGGATCCAAACTCCGAAACTGCCACCCCCGCGGCCCAGATCACTGTATGCGAGGCAATATGCTCTTCCGCACCGCCATTTCGGGGTTTCAATGTAACGCCATTGCCGTCCACGCAGGTGACGACCAGACCAGTGCGCACCAGGGCGCCCAGCTTGTTCAGCGATCGCTCAGCGCGCGAAGAAAGATCCTCCGAGTAGGTTGTAAGCACGCGGGATGCTGCGTCTACTACGAAAATCCTCGCGTCACTCGGGCGAATAGAGCGAAAATCGCCTTCCAGTGTATGGTTCGCGATTTCGCCAAGGGCTCCCGCCAGCTCTACTCCCGTAGCGCCGCCACCCACAATCACGAATGTGAGCCAAGCAGTGCGGTCGGCGGGTTCGGACGTGCGTTCAGCGGTCTCGAATGCAAACAGAATCTTATGACGAATCGTTGTGGCATCTTCAATCGTCTTTAAGGGCGGAGCCCACTTGCTCCACTCGTCGTGCCCAAAGTAGGAACTCTGTGAACCGGTTGAAACGATTAGGGAGTCATAGGGCAGCGCAGCGCCGTCTTGAAGCAGAACTTTTTTCTCGTTTGGGTCAATATCCACAACCTCGCCCAGCAGGACATTGGCATTTTTTTGATGGGTGAGCACGGCGCGAAGCGGCGCTGCAATTTCACCGGGGGACAGGGATCCCGTCGCCACCTGATAGAGAAGGGGCTGAAATAAGTGGAAGTTGCGCCGGTCCACCACCGTTATGTCAACGGGCGCATGTTTAAGCGCCTGGGCCGCGTAAAGGCCGCCAAAGCCGCCGCCAAGAATTACAACCTTGTGTGTATCTGCCATTTTCCTTGTGTGTATCTGCCATTTTCCTTGTGTGTATCTGCCATTTTCCTTGCGAAAGATCACCCACTAGGAGTGATGCAACTAGAGGAGAGCATTACGCGTAGAAATCGACGGTCGGCAGAAATCCGGGTTTTCGCCGGGCGTTGCGGGCCTGCTCAAAAGCGTAGGCGATTTTGATAAGCTTTGGCTCACTCCAGGCAGCCCCGAAGAAAGAAATGCCGAGCGGCAGACCGAATTTGAAACCGGCCGGCACAGTGATGTGCGGGTAACCGGCGACGGCGGGAGGGGAGGCACAGCCACTGTCGGTCCGATCGCCGGCAACCCAGTCCGTCATCCAGGATGGCCCGGCAGTGGGACCGCATATGGCATCCAGCTTGAATTTGTTGATGATCGCGTCAATGCCTTGTTTCTGGGTCAGCTTATGATTTTTGTCGAGTGCGTCCTTATATTCTTTCTCCGACAATGTTCCTTTCTCTTGCGCCATCTCCATCAGTTCCTGCTCAAAGAAAGGCATTTCCTGTTCGCGATGAGCGCGATTAAAGGCGATGCAATCGGCGAGAGAGCTGACCGCGGTTCCACGGGCCGCCAGGTATGCGTTCAAATCCGCCTTGAATTCATACAGCAGAACCAAAGTTTCGGTGTCGCGCCAGCCTTCGAACGTCGGCAGATCGGCGGGGTCGATAATTTCAGCCCCCTGTTTCCGCATGAGGTCGATACATTCGTCCATCACCGCTGTTACGGCGGGTCCGATATTGAAATACTGGCGCGCGATGCCGATACGCGCGCCGCGAAGGCCATTGGCATCCAAAAAGCGGGTGTAATCGGCGTGTGATTTGCCGGCGCCTGCTTTAGTAGCCGCGTCGCGCGGATCAATGCCCACCAAAGCGCCAAGTAGAACGGCCGCGTCCGCTACAGAGCGAGCCATGGGTCCCGGAGTGTCTTGGCTGTGAGCGATGGGGATAATCCCCGATCGGCTGATAAGGCCAATCGTGGGCTTAATGCCGACAATGCCGCACATAGAGGACGGGCATACGACGGAGCCGTCCGTCTCAGTGCCAACCCCAACCACGGCAAGGTTTGCCGAGATGCCGGCTCCTGTACCGGAGCTCGAACCGCAGGGATTGCGGTCCAGCGCATACGGATTTTTTGTCTGTCCGCCGCGTCCGCTCCAACCGCTGGTGGAGTGCGTGGAGCGGAAATTAGCCCACTCGCTTAGGTTCGTTTTGGCTAGAATGACAGCGCCGGCGGCGCGTAAGCGCTCCGCTACGTAAGAGTCGCGAGCCGCGGGCTTCCCGAGTAGCGCGAGCGAGCCTGCGGTCGTTTGCATCTTGTCGGCCGTGTCAATGTTGTCCTTGATGAGAACAGGTGTGCCGTGTAGCGGACCGCGCGGTCCCTTGGATTTGTACTCGGCGTCCAGCGAGCGGGCGATGGCAACGGCTTCGGGATTAATCTCGATCACAGAGCGAAGCGCGGGTCCATGCGAATCGATTTGTTCGATGCGCGCCAGATACAACTCCACAATTTGCTCGGCGCTTAAAGCGCCATTTTTTATGCGGCTTTGGAGCGCGGAAATCGTGATTTCATCGAGGGCGAAGGGCGTTTTCTGGAAGCCCGGAGCGTGAGCCAGATCTTCAGGTGAAGGAGGGGGCGGCTGCGGCTGTTTCTGTTCTTGCGCTTTGCCGGAGGTTGTGAGGACACTGGCGAGCGTGCCCGCTGAGAGAAAGGTGCGTCGGTTCATTTGGAGAATTAATTCTTCAATTTACGTGACACTAGTGAAAATCGTGCGACGCTACGGTCACGGCATCTCCAAAAGGCAGCGGATCGACGTCGCCGGCCTTTACTGAGATGACGCCGCTGATGCTTTGCAAGACGCCTTTCACCACAACATAAGGCGCATTTGTACATGCCTGCCGTTTCCTGTCAAAAAGATCCGGCTGCACAATAATGTTCACAATGCCGGTCTCATCTTCCAGGCTGAGAAACACGAACCCTTTTGCCGTGCCAGGGCGCTGGCGTGTAATCACGCAGCCGGCGACACGCAGCAGCATGCCGTCACGTTGTGCTTTGGCAGTAGCCGCGTCCATCACGCCCATTTGCCGCATGCGGGCACGATAATACGTCATGGGATGCTTCCCAATGGTCAGTCCACTGTTACTGAAATCCGCTTTAGTGCGTTGGACCGCCAACAGTGGTTCCAGCGGCGATGGCGCGCCGTCGTCAACCGCAGGTTCCAAAAGCTCTCCAACCGGTTGTAAGGCGAGTTGAGATTGCCAAAGCGCGCCCCGGCGATGCCGGTCTGACTTGTCTTTCGGCAAACAGTTCAATGCGCCCAGCTCTGCCAGCGCTGCGACCTCGTCTTTTTGCAGTTCGGGGACGCGGCGCACCAGATCGCGCAGGGAAGTGAACGGGTACAGCTTGCGTTCTTCCTCGATCTTATGCGCGGTTGCGGAGTTCAGGCCGCGCACGTAGTTTAAGCCAAGCCGCACATACTTTTGTTTACCGTCTGTCTCCACAGTGCACAGAAAGTCAGAACGCAATACATCTACAGGACGAAAGCGCTGGTGATGGCGCTGCGCATCTTTCACCAATGTGGCAGGTGAGTAGAAGCCCATCGGCTGGTTGTTCAGCATGGCAACCGTGAAGGCAGCCAGGTAATGACATTTTAAATAAGCGCTAGCATAGGCAATCAGAGCAAAACTGGCCGCATGCGATTCCGGAAAGCCGTACAGCACAAATGAGGTAATAGCCTTGATAATCCGCTCCTGCGTTTCGCCGGTGATGCCTTTATGATCCATGCCTTCGCGCAGCTTTAACTCCACCTCGCGCATACGCTTTTCAGAACGCTTGAAGCCGAAGGCGCGGCGCAGTTCCTCTGCCTGGCCGCCCGTGAACCCCGCCGCAATCATTGCGATGCGAATCAATTGTTCCTGAAAAAGCGGCACGCCTAGCGTCCGGCGTAGTATTGGTTCCAGAGACGGATGCAGACACACCGGCTCCTCCAGTCCTTGCCGGCGTTTCAGATAAGGATGGAGCATTTGTCCGACAATCGGGCCAGGGCGAATGATCGCGACCTGAACAACAATGTCATAAAAGATCGCGGGCTTCATGCGGGGAAGACACGACATCTGGGCACGGCTCTCCACCTGGAAAAGACCAATTGTGTCCGCTTTCTGGAGGCAAGCATAGACGTCCGGATCTTTTTTCGGCAGATGCGCGAGATCAACTTGCTCGTTATAGTGATCACGAATCAGATGGATGGTGTCTTCGAGCACAGCCATCATTCCTAAACCGAGCAGATCGACTTTGATGATGCCCAGATCGGCGCAATCGTCTTTATCCCATTGGACGACGACGCGATCGGGCATAGAGGCAGGCTCCAGGGGAACAATGCAATCGAGCTGATTCTGGCAGATCACCATGCCGCCCGAATGCTGGCCGAGATGGCGAGGCAGTTCCAGAATTTCGCTGACTAATGAGAAGAATTTCAATGTACGCGGATCGCGCAGCGTAAAACCTTCCTCGCGGAAGCGCCGCTCGAGTGTATCCTTCGGATCGCGCCATTCAAATGCATTGATTTGGCTCGCGAGTTTTGCCGTTTGTTCCTCAGCGAAGTCCAGAACCTTACCGACATCGCGTACAGCCAATCGGCCGCGGTATGTGATCACATTCGCAGTCATCGCGGCGCCAAGCTGGCCGTAACGCTTGTAAACGTATTGAATAGCCCGCTCGCGCTGATCGCCGCTTGGAAGATCCAGATCAATATCCGGCATTTCGCCGCGTTCTTCGGAGAGAAAACGCTCAAAAAGCAGATCCATGCCAACCGCATCAACGGCCGTAATGCCGAGCGAATAGCAGACAGCACTATTTGCGGCTGACCCGCGCCCTTGTACCAGGATGTTCTCTTGCCGGCAGAAATCGACGATGTCCCAAACGATTAAAAAATAGCCCGCCAGGTTGAGTTTGTCGATGATCGCTAGTTCGCGCTCTACTTGCCTTTGAGCGGCTTCGTAATAGGGTTGATAGCGGCGCCGCGCCCCCGCGTCAGTAAGCTGCCGAAGATAGGACATTTCCGTCTCACCCGCCGGTACCGGATAACGCGGGAATTGGTAGCCCAGATCGGTCAATGTGAAATTCAGGCGCTTGGCTAACTCGGAGGTGTTGTCGATCGCTTCCGGCAAATCGGCAAAGAGGGCGCGCATCTGAGCGGACGTTTTCAGATGACGCTCAGCATTGAAATTGAGAAGCGTGCCGGCCTCACTGAGAGTGATTTTGTGCCGGATACAGGTGAGCACATCCTGAAGGTCGCGGCGATCGGGCGTAGCGTGCGTAACACCATTGGTAGCCAGTAGCGGTAACTTCATGCTCGTGGCCAATTCCACCAAGGCTTGATTCCGTGCCTCCTGGTCGCGGCGATAGTGCCGCTGCAGCTCAATAAAGACTTGCTGCCTGCCAAAGAGGCGGATGAGATGCTCCAGTCTCTCGCGGGCTTCCAGCGCACCTGCCGGACCTTCGAATTGCTGAAACACCTGCGCCAGCGGCCCCTCGTCGCCGCCTGTGAGGCACACAAGTCCGGCCGCATATTCAGCGAAATCTTCCTGGGCGGCAAATGGATTCTCTGGTTTTCCAGGCTTGCCGTCACGAAACTTCGTTCGGGTGATCAGGCGGCAGAGATTCTGGTAGCCGAGGCGGTTTTCGGCGAGCAGCGTATAACGGCAGCCATTAGCGGAATTAACTTCCGCCCCAATTAGCGCTCGAATCCCCAGCCTTTGGGCAGCCAGATGAAAACGCGGCGAGCCGTAAACACCGTGGGTATCTGTAACCCCCATTGCAGGTTGATCAAATTCAGCACAGCGGGCAGCCAAATCCTCTGGTAGCGAGGCGCCTTCCGAAAAAGAGAAGGCAGAGCGCGCGTGCAACTCTACATACGGCGAAGACATCCTCGAACCTAAAATTCCATTATAGGGGAACAAAAGGCGAAGAAGGCCAAAAGAGCCTTCAATTGGCCCTCGCGCGGCCTTTCCTTCGATCCTCTCTGGACGACCAAGGCTCTTTCGTTGGGGATTCTTCACCTCGTGGGCTTTACAGGGCTGATCATGCTTTTCCGGCGGCAACGTCTCACCGGGTTCGTGTTGCTCTTGATCGCTCTTGTTTTTATCCACCGCCCAATTACCTCGTTCACGTCGCGTTGAAACAGTCATATCCGCTGGAATGGATGATGCTTCTGACGAGCGCCTCTTTGCTTCTGACAGCCGGGAATGCCTGGAAGCCTGCTAATAACAAAACAGCTGCAACGGCTGCGGCACGTTGACTAGCTTCTGTTCGTTTCGCCACGACATATAATCGCGTGCAGGCAACTCAATGAACGATCAGCTAAGCGAGGTTTCAGAACGGCCGCGAAGTTGGTGGAGAGCCATCTTGACCGACGTGCAGTTTTGGGTACCCTTTTTCGTTCTGGTCTTGGGATTAACGCTTCTACACTTGGTGCAATGAGCGGCTTGAAGAAGAACACTTTGAGCACCGCCGTCAGTGAAACGTTAACGGACAAGTCCCGCCAGCGAAAACTTCACAGGCTGGGAATATTCTGTGGCATTTCAGCAGCGCTGTGGCTGGCGGGAGCGGAAGCGCCCACCAAGCTCGTCACTGTTTCCGTTTCGCCGCTGATCATCTCATTCATGATGGTTTTCGGCGCTTTCATTTCGCGCTGGAGTTTGCCGGCTATAATCCGGGGCACTTCTGAGTTATTCATCGATACGCGGCATGTGCCGCACCTGGTGGTGTGGGGCCTGATGGCGGGTTGTCTCTGGGCTGTCGGAAATACGTTGACCATCTTTGCCGTTAAGGACATAGGTTTGAGCCTCGCCTTCCCGTTGTGGAATTCAAACAGCATCATCGGCGTGTTGTGGGGCACGCTCTTGTTCAAAGAATTGCACCGGGCGGCGTGGTTCCGGAAAGTGGGCGTCATCGGAGGAGCGGTCATCATCTTTTTGGGCGCGATATTTATTTCGGCGGCTTCCACCTCGCAGTCGGGGCACGGCAACGCAGTTCGGGGAATAGCGGCGGCGGTAGGGGCCGGGCTAATGTTTGGCTCCATGTACATTCCCTATCGAAAGGCCTACATCACCGGGATGAATCCGCTAACGTTCCTGACGTACTTCACGTTTGGCGAGATGACTACGGTCTCTATTGTGGCGATTGTCTTTCTCGGCGGCGTGGGGCCTTTCTGGCACGAGCTTGCGGCGGATCGAGGCATCTTGTTTTGGCCTCTGCTGGGTGGATTCATGTGGGTCATCGGAGATCTGTTTCAGAATTACGCCACGAAGTATGTAGGCATCAGTCGCGGGATTCCGCTGTCGAATACGAACCAGCTTTGGGGGTTACTGTGGGCGATCCTGGTTTTCAATGAGCTGCACGGCCTAACCCGAAATCTTTACGCGGAAGTCATTGGCGGGTCGATTTTGATGGCGGCTGGAGCGGTTGCCATTGCCTCTTCATCGGCGTCTGAAAGCGAATACTCGAGCTGGAGGGAAGCCGCGCAGAGAGAAATTGAGCGCTACGGGATCAGCCCGGAGTACGTGGTGACGCGAATGGAGGGACGCGAACCTGAATTGAACGAAACTCGACGCACGTGGGTTGATTGGCTTCTTATCGGCGCCTCCGTACTCATCTTTGCGGTATTGGGGGCGATGGCCAGAGTGCCTAAAATGGAAATGCAAATAGGATGGCTGGTTGCTCTCAGCACGGCGATGCTATTAGTGCTGATTGTTGGTGGCGTGGTCTTATGGCGTGTCACCAAATTCACTTAACTTATCGCGAGACCTGCAACTGCAACTTTCAAAGGTTCAGTCATGCGGACTCTAACTGAGCCGGTCGAATGGCTATCCAGCTAACGCCCGCTCACCTGCCGAAAAACGCCTCTATCTTCGTGATCTCTTCATCGGCGTGCTCCATGTTCTTACGCGCGAAGTCCAGCCTGCCGCTCTGTAGCGCATGGTCAGACTCTTGCAAATAACTGTCCATGCGGCTAGCCGCAGCAGCGATATCCTGCCGCAGGCCAAGTCCCTGGGACGCCTGTTGGGCACGCAAATTGTCCAAACTGCTCCTAACCGCATCCGCACGCGCACGCAGCTTCATCAAATCTTCGCCTGCCTTATCCATATCTTCCTGTGAAATCGCGGGCTGTTGAGTGGGCGGCGGCGCCACGCTTATCTGTGGCGGACCAGGAGGCGGCGCTGCTTGCTGGGGCGCTGAATCTGTCTTGGTCATCTGCGGAGTTCGATGCATTCCGGGGGAATTTATCGCCGCACCGGCGCTCAGCCGAATTGCCGCTGCTTCTTCCTTTGCAGGTGGTGGGTTGACGGCTGTCGCTCGATCTTGGGCTTGTGCATTCGCAGTTGGCGTAGTGCCCGTTATAGGAGTTGTTTTGGGTATCGCAGCTGCGTCCCGTTGCCCTGAATCCGGTTTGCTGGAAGAAGCAGCCGGACTCTTCAGCAGGTTCGGAAGTATATATATGGCGGACCCAAGCACGCATACACATGCAATGGCACCCGCGGCCATCCACAAACCGCGGTTTCCCTTCTTGGCCGCCGGGGCTGGCTCCACGTATATCGGCGTACCACTCATACCCTGCTGCTGAGGTTTGAAATCAGATGATTGGTGCGTTACCGGCTGATTCGGCCGATTTCCGGGCCCACGTTCAACGATCGTGTGAACGTAGTGCTGCGAACCGGCCGTCCCCGGATTTGCAGATACTCCCGAGTCCACAATTGTTTGCGCATACGGCAGGGAACTCATGGCAGTGGTTCGATCCCTCTCCGACCCAACTTTCGCCGGTTGTGCAGGCACGGAATTTCGCTTCTGGCGAACGTTCTCCAATGCATTGTGAAAAGCCGCCGCCGTTTGGAACCGGCGTTCCGGATCTTTTTCGATCGCCAGTAGAATAATTTCGTTCAGCGCCTGGGGCAATTGAGGATTTAGCTCGATCGGCGGCGTGGGCGCCACGTTCAAATGCGCGTTGAGAATGTCAAAAGTATTTTCCGATTCAAATGGACGCTTACCGGCCGTTAGCTCATAAAGGACAATACCCAGCGAGTAGAGATCCGATCGCGCGTCTACATTTGCGCCTCGTACCTGCTCCGGAGACATATATCGCACCGAGCCAATCGTCGTTCCCGGACGTGTCAGATTCGGATCAACATTGGATTTAGCAATGCCAAAGTCCATCAGCTTGACTATGCCGTGTGGAGTGACCATGATGTTCGACGGCTTAATGTCGCGGTGAACTACGCCATTTACGTGGGCGCAAGTCAAGGCTGATAGTGTCTGGCTTATATAACTGAGGACCTGGTCGATCGGGATCGCTGCCTGATCCGCAAAGTCTGAGAGAGTAAATCCCTCGACAAACTCCATGACCATGACCAACTGGTTCTCGACCTTGAACGCGGTGTGGAACTTCGCGATATTCGGGTGTTCAAGGCGCGCTAAGGTGCGAATTTCACTGACGAACCGATCGCCCAACTCGGCCTGGGCGCCCACGTCGGCAAGCAGCACCTTCATCGCCTCAACGCGATTGGAGATTGTGTTCCGGACGCGGTAAACGGCACCCATCCCGCCTTTTCCCAGGACGGCGAGAATCTCGTAATCACCTACGGATTGGCCGACTTCAAAGGGCATGGCTGACCTCCTGAACTGACACGAACTCAGGTTTTCCAGGCGATGCCTCGCTCGGGATCACCGGCGTGTCACTTCGAGACATCATACGTCAATTCCGGCGCTCCTGTCGGCCCGCGCTGCTACCGCGCTCACTTTTGTGGTAAATTCGAGCCTCGGAACAACGACTATGCCCACTGGACGACTGTCGGGTGTTCAAAGTATTTCAATTGGACGCGCCCCTGAAAGCGACGTGCAATTGGATTACCCCATGGTCTCCTGGAATCACGCTCGCATTCTGCCGGACAGCAATGGCTGGATCATTGAAGACTGCGGTTCCACCAACGGCACGGCTCTGAACAGCCTTGCGAATATGATCAGGCGAGCCACTTTGCAACCAACCGATGAAATTTACTTCGGCTCCTACAAAATTCCAGCCAGCAGGATTCTCGACAAAAAACGTTTCATCCAAGGCGAGAGCGGATTCGAACGCGTTGATTTTCGCGGCGAAACAATGATTCTGGGGCGCGACCCCTCCTGCGATTGCCAGCTCAATTATCCGATGATTTCGGCGCGCCATGCCTTGCTGAAACGGATGCCCGATGGCGTTTTCGTGGAAGACTTAAACTCTCGCAACGGAACTTATGTTGACGGCGAGCGAATTTCGGGGGGTGTGCTGGTTCGTCCCGGACAGGAGATAAGCCTCGGCAGCTTTCGATTCCAGCTGCTGGAAAGCGGGTCTCTCGCCAAACGCGACTACAGCGGCAACGTTACCATCGAAGTCAAAGCCGTCGCCGTCAACGCTCCGAATGGCGATCGTCTCCTCGATCCAGTCTCGCTGACCATTTTCCCTTCGGAACTTGTAGCGCTGATGGGTCCGGCGGGCGCCGGCAAAACAACGTTTCTGAAGGCGCTGAATGGATACACACCCCCTGCTCAAGGCTCCGTTCTTTTCAACGGCGCGGACCTTTACCGGCATTATGATTTATTTCGCCAGCAGCTAAGTTACGTGCCTCAAGATGATATCGTCCATCCGCAATTAACAGTCCGCGAGGCGCTCTTCTTCAGCGCCCGGTTGCGCACAGACCTCAGCGATGCCGAAATTGAGCAACGGATTGATAAGATCCTTACCAGCCTCGGCATCCAAGACAAGAAAGAGACTATCATTGGCTCCCCCGAGCGCAAGGTCCTTTCAGGCGGCCAGCGAAAGCGTGTCAATATCGCAATGGAATTAATCGCGGACACGCCCGTTATCTTTCTGGACGAGCCGACTTCCGGACTCTCGTCGTACGATGCCGAAGGGGTCATCCGGCTCCTGAAGCAGCTTTCAAACGAAGGCAAGACGATCATTACCACTATTCATCAGCCGAGTCTCGACATATTCCGGCAATTTGACAGTCTCATCATGATTTCGCGAGATCGAGGAGGCCGGGGGGCCCTCGCTTTTTTCGGACCCGCCCACCCCGATTCGCTCGAATTCTTTAATGACTCTCTGCAAAATCAAAACTCCTCGCCGAAAGAACTCAGCCCGGAAATCCTGCTGAGCGGTCTCGCAAGGCGTCCAACATCCGATTGGATCCCCATCTACGAACAATCGAAATACAAACGGCTGTTTGTGCTTGACCGCGCGGGCAAAATCGGCCCCAGTCCGGAAGAGGTGTCCAAGTCCGCCACTCGTCGATTCGGGCTTGGTCAATGGCTGACGCTGGTGAGGCGCAATTTCATCTTGAAAGTTCGTGACCGCGCCCAAAGTGTCATCCTCATGATTCAGGCTCCGTTCTTCGCCCTATTGTTGGGCGTTGTCTTCGGCCGCCTGAAAACGCCGGTAAACCTTGCCAATCCGATTGAATGGTCTAAGTTCAGCGCGCAAATCTCCGGTATCGAGTTTTTGATGGTTATCGGGGCAATCTGGTTCGGCTGTAACAATGTAGCCCGCGACATCGTCGGCGAGTGGACTGTGTACCAGCGTGAACGAATGGTGAGCCTGAAGCTGCCGTCATACGTTTTCTCAAAGCTTGCGATTGCGATGATCCTTGCTCTTATGCAGTGCCTGATGCTTTTGGGGATCGTCACCTTGATCTGTGGTCTGAAAGGCAATTTCCTGGAGACTCTGGCTGTTCTCTACCTCGCTTCTTTGGCAGGATCCGCGCTGGGCCTGTGTGTTTCGGCGCGCGCTTCAACTACGGAAGCGGCCATAGCAATGCTGCCACTGATCCTGTTGCCAGTAATTACTTTAGGAGGTGGCATCAGCCCCGTCAACGAAATGCCGGTGGCCGTCCAGCAAATCGCTAAGGTAGTGCCATCTCGTTGGGCCTTTGAAGCAGCATTTACGATTGAGGCCGCACACCAACCTCAAAGTCTTCCTGTCCCGGGAGTGCCTGCCAAAGATGTTGCCTATAATCAGTTTCCGCCGTCTTCGCGCATCTCGTTGCGAGCCTCGTTTTTCGTGCTCGGAGCCATGCTGATGGTTTGGCTTGGGCTTGCTCTCATTTCGCTACGCGGGCGGGACGTTCAATGACGGAACAAGAGCGCCTGTCGATTAGATGGCCTCGTACCCGTAACATGTGGACACGGAGAACGCTCGATCACTTTGCGAGAAACGCACTATACGTATTCCGGATGCTGAAGAAGAATCCCGGGTTCGCCATCACCGCGATTCTTACTATGGGATTAGGTATCGGCGCGAGTGTAGTGATGTTCAGCGTGCTCAATACCGTGTTGCTTCGCCCGCTTCCATTTTGCGATCCCGGAAGACTCGCATTCCTTTGGGAGAAGAAGCAGCAATTTCCCGGAGAAAGAATGACGGTTGCGCCAGCAAACTACCGCGACTGGAAGGAAGCGAATCACGTATTTGAGGACATGACGCTGGTTAAGGGAGCCAGATTCAACTTGGGAGGCGTAGAAGAACCGGCAAGAATCCAAGGTCTGGCTGTCTCAGCAAACTTCTTCCAACTGCTGGGAACCAAGCCCCAGTTGGGGCGCACGTTCTTGCAAGCGGAGGAAAAGGAAGGCGCGAATCACGTGGTTGTGTTGAGTGATTCTTTCTGGAGAGAGCACCTTCATGGCGATCCGCAAGCAGCCGGAAAGACCCTCACTCTTAACGATGAGCTGTACACGATTGTCGGCGTGCTGCGGCCGGACTTCTATTTTCCAGAGTTCGATCTGAAATGGGAGCTGTGGACCCCGCTCGTTTTGACCCCGGCAGAGAGCAACAGCCGCGATGCACACAGTGCCGGTTCAGTGGGCCGCCTCCGGCCGGGTGTCTCGCTTGCGGAGGCGCAGCGGGAAATGAACGCTATTGCCCGCCGTTTGGAACGGGAGTTTCCTGCGACCAACGGCGGTTCCGGAGTTACTTTGATTCCGATTCAGGAACAAGCCAATGCGGCGGTTCGCCAGAGCCTGGTGACGATGGTAGGGGCGGTGTCGTTGTTCTTGCTGATCGCGTGTTCGAACGTCGCAATCCTTCTGCTGGTTCGCTCAACGACACGTCGAAAAGAGATGGCCGTGCGAATCGCTGTAGGCGCCCGTACAGCGAACATTATCGTGCAGCTTTTGACAGAAAGTGTTGTTTTGGCGCTCATGGGAGGATTAGCGGGAATGCTGGCCGCGACCGCCGTATTTCCTTTGTTGCGAGCTATGCCCGTTCACTTTCCACGTATGGACCAGATCACGGTGGACTGGCGAGTACTGGCATTTTCATTCTGCGCCACGATTCTGTCCGGAGTATTTTTTGGGTTAACACCCGCAATCCAAATGGTGCGCAAGGATGCTGCCGGTTCTTTCAAAGGAAGCGGCAGGAGCAGCACCCATGATCGGAATGTACGGCTTGCGCTGAGCGCGTTTGTTGTAGCTGAGATCACTCTCGCATTCGTGCTGCTGGTAGGCGCGGGCCTTCTGGTTCAGAGCCTCGCCCGTGTATTGGGAGTGAATGCGGGGTTTCGAGCCGATCAAGTCTTAACAGCAACGGTCTCATTGCCGCAGACGCAATATGCAAAACCTCGGGCTGCTCTGGCGTTTCAGAAAAGGCTGCTGGATAGGGTCCGCAGATTGCCGGGAGCGAGAGCGTCGGCGTTGACCACCAATTTGCCAATTGGGGGAGCCGGTTGGAGCATTTACTTTTCAATCGAAGGACGCCAGGTGCAGCCAGGCGTCGTTCTTGGAGCCGCGCAGCGCCTGGTTTCCGACGAGTACTTCCAAACGATGGAGATACCGCTTTTGTCCGGGAGAGTATTCGACGCCGACGATGCTGCCGAGAGACCACTGACCGCAGTCGTGAATGAGGCTTTCGAGAAGAAATATTTCCCTGGACAAAGTGCGATTGGAAATCGCGTGCGTTGGGGAGGCCCGGATGACCACGAGTATCCCTGGTGGTTCACAATTGTCGGCGTGGTAGGCAACGTTCACGACCGGGCATTGGAGAGTCCTCCTTCTCCCGAACTATACATGTGTTCCGCGCAAATGTCGGGGAACTTATCCTTGTTCGCCGGTGGAGACTTTTCGCTGGTCGTTCGCTACCAAGGGAATGGGGATTCATTGATCCACGCGATTCGGAATAACGTCCGGGAAATGGACGGATCGGTGTTGCTGACGAACATGCGAACGATGGACGAAGTGCTTTCCCGTTCGCTGACGCCACGAAAATTTTACTTGACTCTCTTGGGCGTTTTTGCAGCCTTAGCGCTACTGCTTGCCTGGATCGGAGTTTACGGCCTGATCGCCTATTCAACATCTTTGAGAACTCGTGAGATCGGGATACGCATGGCTCTCGGCTCCAATAAAAGAAGTATCTTTCGACTCATTGCCAGCGATGGCCTCCGGCTGACGCTCACCGGAATTGGATTGGGCCTAACGTGTTCCTGGGTTCTGACCCGCCTTATGACTCCCATGCTGTATGAAGTCGGCCCGCACGCCCCGACTGTTCTTTCGGCCGCGACTATGGGTATTGCCGGGGCAGCCTTGTTCGCCACTTATATTCCGGCGTATCGGGCCGCTAAGATCGAAGTTACCTCCGCTTTGAGAACCGATGGCCTCTAGCCGACAAAGGATCCTCGCCAACTGCGGAGTGGCGAGTCACCGGAGCCATGGCGCCTGGCCAAACTTCTTTTCCGCGCTCCGGTTCAGATACCCGAAGTACAAATCCAGGTGGGCTTCGCGGCACCACAGGCGCACAAATGATTCGTAACCCTTCTGTCCGAGTTCCGAGCGCCGTTCTGGTGACACCGCAATCTCCTTCAGCGCCGCCAACAGTTCCTCGTCAGAACGATAAACAAAACCCCCGCCGCTATCATGCACCACCTCCGGGAGGGCGCCCAGATCCCTTACAATTGCCGGGGTTTTGCGCGCGAACGCTTCAATACTGGTCATTCCAAAAGTCTCATAAGTGATAGAGGGAACGATACAGGCGAGCGCATGGTAGTAAAGCGCGCCCAATTCCCGCTGACCCAGTGGCCCCAGGAACTTAACTCTTGGTTGGGCCGCCGCCAAGGCTCGTAGTTCCTGCTCATAGCCGCCCGTGCCCACCACCAACAGATCGTGATCCGGCACCCTGTTCCACAGATGTATTAGAGTTTGCAGACCTTTGATCTTTTCCAGCCTGCCCACAAACAGGAAATAAGGTCCTTCGTGCGGGCGCGGAGCCGGCTCCTGCCAGTCGCTATCCACGCGGTCAATAAAATTTGGCAGATATGCAACAGGCTGTGAGAATCCGCGCTCCTGATGCATGCGGGCGGTGAAGCGGCTCGGCGCTACGAACTGATCGACGTAGCACGCCATGCGGTCCAGCAAGCCGGTATATCGCCATAACTGCGGAGGCCGCCTGGCCTGAATTGTACAGCGCAGGCAATCCGGCTTCTCGCAGGGAGCGCGATTGAACTTCCACAACACGTGGATCGGGCAGATGAGCCAGTGCTCATGCGTCGTATAAATCTTTATGGCTTTCCCGGCAGCATTAATGGAAAGAATCTCCGGGCCCAGCAATGAGATGTTGTGGAAGTGGATCACATCGTACGAACGCAATCTTAGAATTTCATCGATACTCTTCCGCTTCAAAAGCGGCTTTCCAGTCTGCTGTGTCAGAAGCGGCGAGAGACTTTTGTACCCGCTGCGTAACTCGTGCCGCACCACGTTCGGATGCTCGGCGAAACTCACCGGCGGCGGCCCGGGATGCAGCAAATGATAGGAGTCTACGCAGTGCACAATGTCCACATGATGGCCGCTATCCGCCAGGGCGTGCGACAGACGGTACAACTGGATGGCATCGCCGCCGAAACTGTAAGGCGGATAGAACGTCGTCAGATGCAGGAAGTTTAGAGGCCGGCTCATGCTCTCGCGACCGTGCGGATCACCCTCATCATTTGCTGGGCGGCCGCTTCCCAGGTCAGGCGCCGCGCTGCCGCCAGACCACGTTCGCTCATGCGCGCGCGTAAATCGCGCGAGCCCAGCACCTGTTCCAACGCTGCTGTGATTTCGGGCTCGGACGGAGGGATAAAAATCCCGCCGCCATCCAGCAGGGCCTCCAGCGGACTGGCTGTCGTTGCGATCACCGGACACCCGCATGCTGCTGCTTCTACCGCCGGAAGCCCAAATCCCTCCATTAGCGAAGGCAGTACCAGGACGCACGCGATGTTCAGCAACACCACCAGTTGCTCGTCATCCAAATAACCGGTGAAGATCACGCGGTCTTTCAGCCCAAGCTTTTCCACCTGTGCCGCAATGGTTGCGAAGTAAGTGTGGAAAGCGTCGCCTGAAGTATCGCCTACCATCACCAGAACAACGTCTTTGAATTCCTCCCGCGCCGCAAGCGAGTGGAAGGCAGCCACCAGGGATTCGAGGTTTTTGTGCGGGCTGAAGCCGCCGACGTAGAGCGCAATTCGACGGGAAGCATCAATCCCCAGGCTGCGTAGCTTCGGGCCCGGCACCGGGGTATCCAGCTTTTGGAAAATCCGGTCTGCCGCTTCGCCCACCACAAAGACCCGCTGCGGGTTCAGACGGAAGCGTTTAAGGATTCCGGCGCGCGAGTAGTCCGATACTGTGACCACCGCATCCGCCTGAATGCGGCCCAGCATTCCTTTGCTGTTCCAGAACAGCCGAGCCGCTAGACGCGGAACCGTCAATTGCGGATAGGTCTCGGCGATCACATCGTGAACCATAACCAGCTTGCGTGCCCGGCTAATCGTCGGGACGAAACTGTAAATGGTAGGAAACAGGAGAAGGTCAAACTCGCGCGCGGAGAGCGCTCGGGACATGCGCCACATGTCGCCGATCGACCGCCGTCCGGCGGCCGAAGCCGCCTGCACAGTGGGCACTGCCGAATGTAAAATCCGAACTTCGCTGCCGGCGGGTGTGGGCTCGGCCGCCCCGGTCGAATCCAGAAAAAGCGTGTACTGATTATCCGTATCCAAATGCACGAGCGCGCTCAGGAGCGCTCGTGCATGTCTCCCATAGCCGCGCCGGTTATGCCAGCAGGTTGCGTCAATGCCGATTCGCATTCTTATAATGCCGACTGTGAACCGCGCGCGATGGCTTCCGCCGCTTGCGCTCCCCGCTCATTTGCGCGTCCGGTCAGATAGCCGGTGAATTCACCCCAGGACCAACTCGTGACCAGGGCTGCCGTCAATGGCAACGCCTTTAAGAAGGCGCCAAACGTGCGCCGTTTCTGCGCAGCCATCAGAGTCATCCGGGCGATCATCAGCAGAGGCAGCGCCGGCGCAAACACGCTCCAAAAAAGCCGTTGGGGCGGCCCCGCGAGCCCGGCGCGAGTGGCGGCGTAAGAACGCCCCCACACCGCACGTTCCTTCAACGCAGCGCTGAGCCCTAATCCCCGGCGGTGCTGGTGGAGGACAACCGCCGGCGCCAGCGTCAGTTTCTCGCCCCGAGACCGGAGCGCCCGGTTGACCGAAGCTTCATGGAAGACCTCCTGCCAAATGGGGCGAACCGATTCGAGCGCCTCCTGTTTGTAAGCGACGTTGGCATCGCTAACCGTCGTACACTCACCCGCCGGAAGCGGGTTCTGGTAGCGCAAAAAATCGCAAAAATAGACGGCCCAGTTCAGGGGCCGGTCAATGCCGTTTTCAATCGCGCCGCCCAGCCCGGCGAAGGGCTGCTTGTGTTCCTCCAGCACGCGCTCAGCCCAGTCCACCGCCGGAATTCCGTGATCTTCAATCAGGGCGACGATCCTGCCGCGTGCTAGCGCCAGTCCTCTGGCGCGCAGCTCATCATGGTGCTCCCTGCTACCGCTTCGCCCGGTGTAAGTTTTTAAATCCGGCACTTCCTGAAACCGCACGCTAGAGTACTGCTCCCGCATTCGCGAAATGCCTTCTACGGCAGGTTGATAAGGAACGATAATTTCCATCGACGCCCCACCGCTTTGCTGCATTAATGCGGCGAGGCACGGTTCCAGATGAGTGACATCCGGACGATCAGTCGTATCGCTGACGATCGCCACAACAACCGAAAGAACCGGATTCTCAGGCGTGACCATTTACTCCACTTTTAACAGCGCATCGCCCGGACCCGCCAGATAGCCGACGAACTCGCCCGCAACGTAAACGGTCAGGACCGGCAACAGCAGCGGTAAGACTTGTATGAATTTATAGACGTGACACTTTCTCTCGAAGATGCGCTGTGTCATACGGGCGAGCAGAACAAAAGGCACCAGCGGAGCGGCTACGACATAAGCCATCTTCCGCGAACCAGGCAGCTTGCGCGCGCCAGCGAAGGCACGGCTGAACCAATACCTTTGTTGCAGATAATAGCCATAGGCGAAAGGCCCGCGATGATACACGACCATCTCCGGCACAGCTCGAAACTTCACGCCATCGGCGTACAACTTTGGATGCAAGCTCGCTTCCCAGTACCCAAGCTCCAGGTACTGCTCATACTTCAGCAGGACTGCACGGGAGTAGGCGACGTTGGCGCTCCCTAGATCGTGGGGCTCGTCTTCTCGCCAGGGAGGAAGATAGCCGTTGTATTCGCAGAAGTACACCACCCAGTCCAGAAGCCGCTTGTAAGAGTAGTCGACCACAGGACCACCGGCCACTCCGTAATCGGAGCTCGCCAGGGCTTTCACCGACTGTTGCAGCCAATCCGGCGCCGCCATGCAGTGCTCCTCAATGATGGCCACAATATCGCCGGCCGCTTCCTTCACGCCCCGGCGGCGAAGGTCCGGTATTGTCTCCCGCCCCGCGCGGTGGATCACGCGCGCCCACGGAAATTTGCGTCCAATCCGCTGCGCGTATTCCAGCGTCCCGCACGCGACAACGATTACTTCCGCGCGGCATTCCTTCGTCTGCCGCTCCAGCGATGTAATGCAATCGTCAATGAAGGGCGCGCCCACGATGGAGGCGATCACCACTGAAACCTGAGGTGTATTTGAACTCATTGGGAGATTGGCGTCTCCAGAGTCTTTGGAGAATATAGAACTGCTTGCGCGCCAGGCGCTTCTACAGTCTCAAGGGTCTGGTAATTGGATAACGGATCCTGCATATCTTTCGGGACTTTCTCCTCGTAGTTGTAAAACCAGAGAACCCATACTCTCGCGTGCGCCTTTTGACGGGCCGTTTCCGTGTAATGCCGTCCCACAAATTGGTCCCATGACCGCATGTAATAGAGGATCGGCGTTGCATACCAACTGGGCTGAAAAAAGATAAGATCACCCTTCATAACGCGCGGGTTCAGCGCAGCGGCAAAGGCCTTGAAGTCTGCCCGTCCAGCTGTCATCTGGCGATACTCTCTCAGACCCGAATAGTCGGCAACGCCTACCAAAACTAGAAAGGCAGCTGCCAGAATCGGCCGCCGCCCAAGCCGCTCTATTCCGCGTGACAGAACCAGCAGGACGTAAGGGGTCAGCAGCAACATCCCTCGCGCGTTGAAAATCGGTTTCTTCAACGAAATAAGAGTCAAAGCGGCGAACGGGACCACAAACATCATCGCGACAAGACCCTGCTCACTGGAAAAAAAGCGATTCTTGGGAATTCGGCTGAAAAGATCGGCCAGCCACGTCCAGCTTCTCTCCAGCAAGAGCCCGCCACCGGCGATTGCAAAGGGGAACAAAACCATAGCTTCGGCGGCACCCAGAGCCGGCGTGGATCTCGTCAGGTGCGACCGAATCCAGTAGAGAAACAACAGGATGACCAGAGTACTGACTGCGGCTGAGAGCAGCCACGCCCGCAAAGACGCGCCTCGCGTGTCGCTCAACAGCCCTGGCTGCGCCTCCTGAATCGACGCTATACCTAGAGTGAGCAAGAGAAGAGAGAAAGAGAAGAAGATCCAATGCGCAGGGGAAACAGGTGGAACCGCGTAGGTCATGTGCGCAACTTTGCGATACACCCCCGACGAATATCCTTCCAACGGAACGAGGAACGCGAACAGCACCAGCTCGCGGCCGTAAACCAACATGTTCCGGCTCAGGACGGCCAGTCCGTTCTGAGCCTGATATGCGGCGAAGGCCAGAAACGGAGAGCCCAGAATGAGCGCCAAAACCTGGAGTTTGGCCGCCCCAGGAAAGGGTTGCTTTCTGTGGGAGGCGCTAAAGAACGTCCACGCGCAATGACTCAAGAGGATAGTCCAAAAGAATATGTGGCAGGCTACTCCCGCCAGCAGGCTCAAAATGTAAAGCGCCTTCAGCCAACGCGGCGCGGGATCACCCTTTGCAATAAGCAGCAGCAGAATAGTAGCCAACAGGCCCACAAAGCACGTCAGCGAAAACATTCGCGCGATTTGGCTCCAGAAGACATGGTGTCCATTTGCAGCGATCAGCGCCGCAGCGATCCAGCCGGCTGTTCGCTGGCCGCTGAGAGCTCCTAGCCAGAACACAAGCGGAATGGACGCAATACCTAATAATGCAGCCGGCAGGCGTAGCGCCCATACGGCCGTTCCGAAGCATTTCGTCCAGATCCACATGAGCGCGTAATAGCCCACCGGATGGGTATCCGCGGAAATTGTATCTGACCATACCCGCCAAAGTGTCAAACGCTCCGCCGGCACGGAGATGCCTGCCGGCAAGGGGATTCCGGGCACATACATCTCGACGTGACTAAGGGTCTGCCTCCCCAAATCGAAAAGCCGGAGATAGGCGCCTAGCGCAATCAAAACCGCCAGCCCCGCTAAAGTAAGCCACCAGCGCGGGTTAGCCTGTGATGCGATCTTCATTGTCTGGTTCATCGTCACGCAGCCGCAACGGCGGTTATCGCAAAAATCAGGATTTGACGGCGCTCACCTTGCACACCAGGCATTGATTGCCGCTCAATTCAATGACCGGCTCCACTTTGTGCTCAAAGAATTCATCGAATGCCTGGCGCACTCCCTCAAATTCTACGTAATCGTGTGAAACGATGAGCCCACCCGCGCTCAGCCGCGGATAGAAAAACTGTAATGCCTGAGTTGTGCTCTCATACAAATCGACGTCCAAGTGTACAAAGGAAAATCGCCGTCCTTCTACCGGACCACTGGTCCGCGGGAAGTAGCCCTTATAGAAATAGACGTTTGGAAATCCAGCCAGATAATTCTTCACAGTCTCGAGGCTGCAAGCATATTGTCCTTTGTGAAATGCCCGATCCAGATCGCCCGGTTCAGGCAGGCCTTCAAATGTGTCGAACAAATGTAAGGGCCGGTCGCCTTTGACTTCGCATATCACTCTCGCCGTCCCCCCACGGAACACTCCTACTTCGGCTAGGTCGCCCTCAATCTTTAACGTCCCGCGAGCTGCACACCGGATCATGTAGGCTTCATCCACGCCCATCGTCTGGTTAGGCCAGGCAGTCACGATCTCGCGGATCCGCTCCACTGTCTTGGCGCGTTCCGGCTGGCCGTAGTTCACAATCTCGCGATGATGCAGCGAAAGCGTGTACTGGACCGCATGCAAAAGGGGCTCCCCGTACGGCTGTAGCAGCGAGCTCGTCGCGATTCGCTTTACGATCGGCTTGATAGAGTCTCGAAACATTCCTAAATGGCTCCGTCTTCCGGGGTCACGCGCAGACGGATGTTTCCGAAGAGCATTTGAATGAACGTGGTCAAGCGGCGGCCGTCGGTCCATATCAGGGTGGCCACGTACACCACGCAACTTGCGGCAACAGCCGCCCACAGATTCCACTTTACAAGCGTGAAATACAAGACTGCCGAAACTGCGAGCGCAGAAAGAGGAAGCGCAAACTGGGCATGGACAGGAATTTCCACGATTAGCTGCTTCACGGACACATAAACCAGCACACTGTGGATCGCGTTTGCGATCAACAGCGCCCAGGCTGCACCCACGCCGCCATACAGCGGCACCGATGTCAGACCCAGCAGCACTGCGGCGACAGCAGCGGCGATCGTGCAATACATGAGCCGTTTTTGGCAGTTATATGCAATCAGAATGTAGCGGTGATGGCCGCTGATCAGCGCCAGCGGCAGCATCCAGGCTAGAATCGCAAACGAGTGGGCCGCTCCCCGAAAAGCCGGACCGTAAATCAAAGTAAGCAGAGCCGGAGCAATTGCGGTCAACAGCCCGGCCGCAAACACGCCCGTCCAGGCAGTGAACCGCACGGATTGGTCCATCAGTTTCAGAAGATGGACCAAGGGTAGATTGGCGCAACGTGAAATGGACGGCAAAAGGTTGAAGAAGTACAGCCACACGAAAGTGTGCAGAGCCATGAGCGCGCGATGCGATGCGCCGAACCAGCCCAGAGACGCGTCTGTGAACAGCAAGCCCAGCAGCACGGTGCAGAAGTACCACATGAAGGCCCAGGCCAGCTCAGCTGCGCCTATGGGCGCGGCTTCCCTGATGTGTCCCGTGAGGCGCGCAATATGCAGATCGGGCCAAGGCCACGCGAATCCCATTTGGCGGCGGACTACATAAATGCAGAACGCCGCCACGGCCGCGACGGATGCGCACTCGATGAAACCGATATACAGCAGCGGGGTTGCGTGACGGCAGACCAGGAACACTAGCATCGCGAATGCCGCTTGCCGCACAATAGAGGCCGCCCCCACCCACCACATCTGATCGTGCGCTTGGAAGAACCACTGCAAGAGAAACGGAACGCCCAGCAGGCTCAGCCCGTACAGAGCCAGCAGCAGTTTGAGTTCGACGCTCTTGTGCAAAATCATCCCAAGGACCGTCAATCCAGCCATGGAGCATACCGTAAGCGCCATCCGCAGCCCGGTAATCTCATGTAATAGGCGCGACGCGCGGTCTGGATTCCTGGCAATCTCCCTGGCGCCATATGCGCCCAAGCCGAGATCTGCCGGCAACGTGAAAAACACCATGAGCGCCAGGGTGAACTCTATCGAGCCGTAATGAACGGGCCCCAGCGTGCGCGCTAAGTAAGTGAATGTAGCGAAGGTCAGCAGCTTAGCGGTAAACTCGCCCGCCGAAAGAAATAAGAAGTTAATCGCGAGCCGTCGCGGTTGCGATGCTCTGGCAGCTGAGGGGGCTTGGTCCACACTCTCCGACACCGGGGCAGTTGGAGAGGACGAACTCATTAGCCTCTGCCGCTGGGCGCCTGGATGCTAACAAGCTTTTGATGATCGGTCGACGTCAGGCCGTCTTCCAAAGTGACGCGCAGTTTCTGGTCCGCCGGAAGCGGCGGAATTCCTTGCCACACTCGTGCGCCGATCATGGCTCGCATGAGCTGCTGCGGCTGATACGTAATGCTTGGCCAGAGAAACACTTCGTTGGTGCAGTAGCATTGCTTGGCGGCAATGGACTTTCGCAAAGCCTGCGCTTCCGGCGAGCCCCAGATCTCATGAAAACTTTGCTCACGCAGATTCCCGAGCGGCTGATGGCTCTCGCACACACTGACATCGCCGTTGGAATACACAACCGCGTTCAGTACGCCCGCGCGGCATGGAACTACTTGCTCCTGCTTGACGGCAGTCCGAGATTTCGCCCACTGCAGCATCGGCTCCACCACCGAACCATACCGGCCCTTTTCCCGCGGCGCCCAAAGCCGCCTGACGTATTCATAAAGCTGCCTGTACTGCTCCAGGCTGGGCCCATGCAGCGACGGATTCTTCCGATCGCCTCGAATCATCGCGAGATTGTGGTGATCCATTTTCGGGCAACAGTCGACCAGATAAGACGTGAGACGCCGGATCTCGTCCATATTCACATCGGTCGCAGTCGATATCGAATGCACCCGTAGCCGCTTATCTTTCTGCTGCAGCTCCGCCAGAGCATCATAGGTCTGCATCGCCTTCTCGAAAGCTCCCGGCGAGCCTCGAAACTTGTTGTGGAATTCACCCAGGCCATCCAAAGAAATCTCTGCGACAAACAGGTCCAACTCTTCTTCTTTGAGGGTCTCGGTTATTTGTTTTACGGTTCGCTCGGTAAAATAGCCATTTGTCGGCACATAGATCTGGCGGACCTTGTTGTGACGAATGAATTGGCGGCATATCTCGCCGAATTCCGGCCGCAAGAAGGGCTCGCCGCCTGAGAGATTTAGATTTTCGATATGGCCAAGCGAACGCGAAAGTGCGAAGAGTTCATCTCGGGTAAGATCGTCGCGCCGGTTTAGGTTACGCCAGTAAAAGCAGTGTTCGCATTTCTGGTTGCAGATTGAGTTGATGAAGAGAATCAAGAACGGAGGGGTATCCAGGCGCCCGTAGTTTCGCAGAGTGATTCGGGTGTGGCGACGAATACGCTCGAGAGAATTCATGTTTGCTCTTGCGGGAGCCTCATTTTACCGTGGTTAAGCCAGTCCGTGTAACTCAGTTCTCCCTGATTAGGTCGTTTTAGTGCTAAGTGAACGGCTGGCGCCCCGCAAAACATATGCGAAGTCACCAAATATTGCGCTGGCAGCCGCTGACGCGCTAAAATCGCCCCACCTGTTTCGTGAAATCATGCCGCTCGCTTTAGAGCAACACAATGTGGAAATCCACGAAAACCGCCTTCATTGGGAGAGAAAACCGCTTCTCCGGAAGGTGTATTCGCAATTCGGCCGTGAAATCGCCAGACGCGTGGATCAACGATTACCCGGCGCCATCGTGGAACTCGGCTCCGGCATGGGGAACATAAAAGAACATCTTCCCGATTGCCTGACCACCGATGTCTTCCCAAATCCATGGCTTGACCGCGTGGAGAATGCTTACGACCTCAGCTTCGCAGATAGTGCGGTAAGTCATCTCATCCTCTTCGACGTCTGGCATCATCTGGAGTATCCAGGCACGGCGTTAAAGGAATTCTCAAGAGTGCTCACACCGCGAGGTAGACTGATCATCTTTGACCCGGCCATGGGGCTTCTGGGCCGCTTTGTTTTTGGCCGCTTCCACCACGAACCCCTCGGCACGCATGATCCAATCCAGTGGGATGCGCCAGCCGGTTTTTGCCGTCAGGATCCCGGTTACTACGCCGCCCAGGGAAACGCTAGCCGCGTCTTCGGGTCCGGCGAATTCGCAGGCCGTCTTGGCTCTTGGCGAATCACTGAGGTTGCCTATTATTCCTCGCTTGCTTACTTGGGAAGCGGCGGATTTAGAGGGCCACAGCTATATCCTACGGCCGCTCTTCCCGCATTCAACTGCTTGGATTCCGTGCTTTCTCGGATTCCCAGCCTGGCGTCGAGAATGCTGGTCGTACTCGAAAAAGCGCTGCCGGAGAGGCCGGAATCCCAATCCATATGAGCAGCCGAACTACCGAGCAACTTGGCGCCGAAGTCGCTGCCGCACCTCCGCCGCTTGCTGACGATTCAGTGGCGTGGGGTCCGGCAGCTCTGCAGGTGCAGAATGAAAAGAACCGGCGGCATCAATCCGTCCACGCTCGAACACGAGCCAACTGGATTCGCCGGAATAAATACTATTACAACTGTCTTGAGCGTTTGCTGCGACATCTCGTCGAGCCCGACAAGCGTATCCTGAACCTGCGCTGCCAGACAGGTTTCCTACTCTCATCCTTAAGGCCTTCTTACGGAATAGGCGTCGAAATAAGCCCAGAGATGGTCGCAGTGGCACGCGAGGCTCACCCGGAGTTCACTTACAAGGAATCGTTCCCGGAGGAGTTCGTTCCGGAGGAGAAGTTCGACTATATTCTGTTTTGCGATGTCGGCGATACGGCGGACATCCAAAAGACGCTTTTGCAGGCGCACGCTACGTGCGAGCGGCACACGCGCCTTTTGATATATAGCTACAACGACTTATGGGAACCGCTGCTCGCCCTGGCGCAGCGCCTGCACTTAAAGGTCCCGCAAACCGAGCAGAACTGGCTCTCTGAGCAGGATTTGATTGGATTCCTCACCTTGAGCGGGTTCGAATGGTTGAAAACATACCGTACGGCGCTGCTTCCGAAATACATTCCTTTGCTATCCGCCTTCGTGAACAGCTTCGTGGCCAAACTCCCGCTGTTCCGCCGCCTATGCATGGTTGAGGTTTTGGTTGCCAGACCTGCGCCCGTACCCGTGGACAAATCCGCTGTGTCCGTGTCCGTAATCGTTCCCTGCAAAGACGAGCACGGCAATATCGAGAGCGCAGTCGCGCGCATACCGGAACTGGGCAGCTCCACTGAAATCATTTTTTGTGACGACAAGTCGACCGATGGAACCACTGATGAAGTTCGGCGAATGCAGGACCTCTATCCCGGGCGCAACATCCGGCTGATCGAGGGACCGGGAATTTGCAAGTCGAAGAATGTGTGGACCGGCTTTCAGGCCGCAACCGGCGAAATATTGGTGATCCTCGACGCCGATCTGACTGTGATGCCCGAAGAGTTGCCGTACTTCATTGACGCGATTACCTGGCGAGGCGCGGAGTTCGTGAATGGGTCACGCCTGGTCTATCCGGTTCCGAAGACTGCCATGAAAGGCGCTAACCTGGCCGGAAACAAGCTTTTCAGCGCCTTGTTCTCCTATATCCTGGGGCAGCGCATCAAGGATACACTGTGCGGCACGAAGGTGCTTTGGCGCTCGGATTGGGAGAGAATTCGCCCGATGATAGGAACCTGGGGAACTATGGATCGCTGGGGCGATTATGAGCTTCTGTTCGGCGCCGCCAAGCTAAACCTGAGGATTCTCGACCAGCCGGTTCATTATCAGGAGCGGATCTACGGCGTCACCAAGATGACCAAAGTCTTCAAAAATGGGCTCATCATGCTGAAAATGTGCCTACACGGATTCCGCCGCCTCAAGATCAGTTACTAGCCGCGTTCTTGGGCTCGAGGATCGTGATCTCGCCGAAGAGAAAAGGATCTTCCGCCCAGTTTTTCACGTCCGGCGGACCGGCCGCTGCTCGAATATGGCCCGTTTCGCGATAATTGTCAAGCAGCACTTTGCGGAGGCCTCGCGGCTTTGGCCAGAGCACGTTTTCGTACCAGCAATCGTGTTCGTGAAGATTTCGCACCAGGATTTTGGAATAGGTTTTTGCCGCGATGCGTGAACGGAAGGCCGAGAAGTCGATATCACGGTTGGAGGAGGCTAACACGCTGATGCTGGTCCCCCGATCGTGCATGATGACCCGATCTTTCGCGTATACCCACGTGCCTGCGTCCAGCAAGACCTTTTCAGCCGGCTGGCCTTGGAATGCGTTTTCAATGTCGTGCACATACCGGTAGGCATCGGCGGAAACGGGCCGGAGCGGAATCCGCACCAGTCCCATCCCGCTGTACATCAGGGCTATCGCCGCAGTCAACGCTGCCGCCTGGATCCAATTCTCACGGCGCGGCTGCTGCTGGCATTCCATGGCATAGTCCCAAATGGCGGCTAAGCCCGCCATTAGCCAGATTCCAGCCAAAAGGCATCCCGGGCCCATGTGGTTTAACATCCATTCAATGCCGCTGGTATAGGCCTCCAGCGAGAGGAGTGCCAGACTGATCAGCCAAGCGCCTACCAACACATCGGCTCTTCGTCCGCGCAACGCCAGCACTCCGCCCAGCAGGCCGGCCGCAAAATAGGCCCATGAATCCAGTACGTGCTGGAAGCTTCGCAGCGGAGAAACAGTATGACCGCTCAGCTCGGCGAAAACCCAAAAGAGAAACGGACCACCCCAGGTGGCGTCGCAAATACCCACAATGGCTGCAAAGAGCACCCCGCTCGCCACCGCGAACATCGCAAAGCGTTTCCATGCGCGATCCCAGACCAGCAGGAATACCCCATAAAACGCGCCCCAGACGACGACGTTCTGCTTGACCAGAAAGCCCAGCGGCACAACCACGGCCATCGCCGCCAGCACACGTGGGCTTCGCGTATCGATATAAGCCAACAGCAGGTAGAACGCCACCACATTTGCCAATTGCGCCAGCGCGTCGCCGTGCAAATTGTGAGCGAAGCGATTGGTGATTGAGTTGGTCGCCACCAGGAGGAGAGTGGCGTACGAGAAAGCATCCCAAAGCCAACTGCGCAGAGAGCGCGATTCCGGCCGTGCCAGCCGCAGAATTCGCCGGCAGCATAGAACAGCTACGAAGGCTGCTAGGGCCGTATAGGCCATTTGAATAACGCGGTAAGCGGGAATGGATCCACCCTTGCCGGCAAGCCACGCCAGCGCATACGTCAGCAACTGCGGACCCGGCACATAGTGCATCGAGTCGCCGTTGGCCGGCGGACTGTAGAGGGGGTAACCAACGAGCATTTTTAGAATGTCGTTGACAAAGTCTGATTCCGACCAGATCCAAATGTCGGCGGGAAAGAAAACGTACCAGCTTACCCAAAAGAAATAAATGGCGAGCAGCAGTACCGAGCAAGTGGCCAGGATCGCCAGACCGGCCGTCTCTGGCCGCGCAGCGCCGCGCAGGCGCAGCACATAGGCGATGGGAACCGCAGCCAGGATCAGCGCGAACAACAATCCAGTTGCCAGCACCGCTCGCTCCGGCTGCAGCAGCCGGGTCTCCAAGAATTGAATACACCCGGCCAGCGCCAGAGCCGCAGCCAGCACGCCGGCAGCCGCAAGCGCGGCGTTCCAAGCGCCTCCGGCAGCCTTCACGTCATGAACTTGGCGCGGAGCATATGGAGTGGCAATCACGAGGAGTATCCGTCCGAAGCGCTGGGCGACCGCCGCCAGATGATCCAGACGATGGCAGCTGTCAGCACAAAGATCGGCAACGGTGAAACGCCCGGCCCCGCGTACTCGTTGTATGGTCCGCCTAGGCGTGAGAGCACTGTCAGTGCCGGAAGCTGGAAGCCACCGATAAAGACGTGCAGCACAGTGTCGAGAACCCCGAATCCTCGCTCGACATCGCGATACATCGCCATCGACCATGCCTGTGCCACAGCTGCGACCGAGAGGAGATAAGCCACCGGGCGGGGCAGCTTTACGAGAACGACGGTGGTGGGCACAAACAGAAAAGGCAGCAAAGGAGCCAGGTAGCGCAGCCCGTAAGTAAACTGAATCCAAACGTAGGTGAGACCGCTGAAGAAAGCCAAAAACGCCCCTGAAACAAGCAGCGTGGTAGTGAATTCCCGCAGTGGTACCGGACGGCTCTCGCCGCGGTTACACCACGGCGAGAAGAGAGCTAGCAGGAATAGCGGACAAGTCACAATCAGGCCGAAGCGATAATCGAACAGAAGCTGCTTCAGCAGCACTAACTGCGGCCACGTAAATCCGCGGTAGCCGCCGTGAATCGCTTCCACGGGCGGCATCGGCATCCAGTGCTCGCTGGGTAAGAAAGCATTCCCGAAACTCTGCCATTGATAAAACCACAGAAAGAGGATGGGAGCCAGCGAACCCAAAAAATACCACCAGCCCGACCGCGCCACGTGCGCAAAAGAGCGAGCGTCCCATGCTTTCGCCAGCGCATAGCAGAAGAGCGCTCCCAGCATCACGACTCCCGAATAATCCAACAGAAGGGCTTCGCCCCCGGCCAGTCCGCCTAGAAAGTAACGAGTCATCTCCGGTAGCCGGGTATCTCCACCTGGATTCCACATGAGCAGGAAGGCGATTAAAGCGAAATGGCCCATGATCATGTTGTGGTTCAACAGTCCGGCCCTGAAGAAGACGGGTGTTCCAAACGCGTAAAGCAGCGTCAGCCAGAATGCCGTTCGGTCCGACCGGAATATACGGCGCAGCACGTAGAACATTGCCACCGCCCCAAGGGCGGAAATTGGGGCCATGCAAAAAACCTGCATGATGATCGCCGCCAGGCCAAACTTTATGTCAAGGCCGCTGCGCCAGGTCTCGCGATAAAACTCACGCGCCATGGGCCACGGTGAATTGTACTCGGACGGTTCCGTCTTTCCACTCGCCGCACGTGAACGGTTGACGGCTCCCACAATCCCGTCCACTACCGGCCGAAAGAAGAAATACGGAACAGCTGCCAACAGAGAGGCGCCGGGATTCGCGTCGATATGCCACCCGAATCCTGGCTTATCAAATAGGTCGGGATGCAGATGCGCGTATTCGTCTACTTTGAACGAAAAATGATCGGCAATCGCGAGCGCTGGAAAAATCTCCCGGACTGTATTAGTGGCCACATGGACGGAATAAACGAGCCAACACGTCAAGAAGAGCCGTACTGCGATTCCGCGAGTGGCAAAAATCCACCCGTGGGGATGCTGAAAGGAATCGTGATCGGCGTCGGCAAGATCCAGAGCGAATTCTGTCCGCTCACCTATCATGAGCGGATCATCTCAACCGGACGCAGTTCGCGGCAGTTCCGCAACCAGGCAACAAAATGCTTGATACCCTCTTCGAATTCCGTTCGTGGTTCGTAGCCGAGCAGTTTCCTGGCCTTCGCGATGGAGGCGTATGTCTGCGGCACATCACCGGGCTGTTCGCCGCAGCGGTCTATGTTTGCGTGCTTTCCCAAAACCGTTTCAATCGCCTGGACCATCCCAGCGAGGGATATAGGCCGTCCACTGCCCAGATTCATCACTTCGTAAAGCGAAGCGCGGTATTCCATTGCTGCCCGGATTCCCTCCACGATATCCGAGACCAGCGTGTAGTCTCGCTTGCTGTATCCGTCGCCAAAGAAAGAGATCGGCTCGCCCTCCATTATTTTCCGAGTGAATTTGTGGATAGCCAAATCCGGCCGCTGTCGAGGGCCGTAAACCGTGAAAAGGCGCAGCGCTACGAAGTGGATACCATACAGATGGGCATATACGTGCCCCAACAGTTCGCCGCTGACTTTCGTGCTCGCGTACGGGCTGATGGGCATTAGAACCTTATCTTCTTCACACCAGGGAACGTTAGGATTTACCCCATATACGCTGCTGCTCGAGGCAAAAACAAACTGCCGGGCATTTAATGTCCGCGCCAGCTCGAGCATATTTTGCGTGCCGCAAACATTCACGTCCTGATAGCTCTGCGGGTCGCCTATGGACGGCCGAACTCCCGCCTTTGCAGCTAGATGGACAATGACGTCATATTCGCCACCGAGCATCTTCTGGAGTGCGCATCGGTCGCGAATATCGGCTTCAACCAGCTCGAAATTCCACTTATCGAAATGCGGCTCAATGTTCCGTCGCTTGATCGCCGGATCGTAGTACGAATCAAAATTGTCGAGAACTGTGACACACCAGTCGCCTTCGCGCAGGAGCAAATCCACCAAGTGGCTTCCAATGAAGCCCGCTCCCCCGGTAACCAGAGCGTTTCGCACCAGTCGATTCTAGTAAATTATCGAGGTTTTCGTCGCGCTAAAATGGCCCGGACTGTTACTAATGGGTCTCATGCTCGCGGCGCCTTCAAGATCCGTGTTATTTTACTTACTGATAATCGTCGGGCTTTCGTCCATTGCGGTCGCAAGTGTAGTATCAAATACGTTCATCGAAGAGACACTGGGACGTGAGCCTCATTCCTTGTCCTGGGGACCGGCGCTCTTCCGAGCGCTACTTACCTTCCACGGACTTCTGCTGATCGGAGCAGCCCTTGTTCGAAAGCAGTCGCCTTCGGGACGTGCCCTTCCACCCATCGGAAGAACAAATCTCATCTTTCTGGCTGCACTGTCGGTGATGGCGATCCTTCTTCGTATTCCGTCCCTTAATAGCTGCTTGTGGCTGGATGAAGTATTGACGATGGTGAGGTTCGCTCGCCCGCCTGTTGCGCTGATTTTGACCAGTTTCCCCGACCAGAACCAGCACATGTTCTACTCCCTCTTGGCGCACGCTTCGATGAGTATTTTCGGCAGCCAGCCGTGGGCCTTGCGGCTTCCCTCGGTTGTCTTCGGCGTCGCCAGTATTTGGGCGCTCTTTCTCCTTGGCAGGCGGCTGATCGGGGCCAGAGAGGCCTTTCTGGCTTGCGCTTTGATGACGGTCTCTTACCATCACATCTGGTTCTCGCAGAATGCGCGCGGCTACATGGGTCTGCTGTTCTTTACGATTCTCGCGACCTGGTTGTGGCTGGAGGCGATGGATCTGGATCGGTGGTCTATCTGGCTGGCATATTCCGTTTGCGTGGCATTGGGCCTTTGGATTCACATGACGATGCTTTTCGTGGTGATGGCGCATGCCGGAATATTCCTGATCCTCTGGCTCCGCTCGGGCCGCGACCTGGATCGTCTGGGCCGGGCCGTAATAGCATTCACTCTTTGCTGTACCCTCGCGCTGCAGGTCTATGCGCTGGCGCTGCCCGAATTCTTACGGACGGCGGCGTCTGAAAAATCTACGCCTTCTGAATGGACCAATCCGTTTTGGGTAGTGATCGAGAGCCTGCGCAGCTTGCGCGTTGGTTTTGCCGGCGCCGCGGTCGTTCTTTGCGGCGGAGTGCTGGTGGCGACCGGCTGGATTGACATGTTTCGCCGCGAGCAACCCGCTGCCTGGGCCATGATCCTGCCCGCGATAATGGGCGGGGGCTCCATGCTGTTGCTGGGGCATAATCTCTGGCCCCGGTTTTTCTTTTTCTGCATGGGTTTCGGCCTCCTCATCGTAATCCACGGCGCACTGCAGCTTCCCCGGTTCGTCCAGCCCTTTTTTCGGACAGATGCCCGTTGGACCGCGCTCGCCGGTTTTACCTTGGCAGGACTGATGATTCTGGCATCTCTTACCACGGTTCCCCGCTGCTACGCGCTGCCAAAACAGGATTTCACAGGCGCGCGCGATTTTGTTGAGCGGCAGCGCGCGCCCGGCGAACCTGTCATCGTGATAGGTCTCGCAGCGCACGCTTATTCGCAATATTACGCCCCCCAATGGGCCGTGGCGGAAACATCCGCGGAATTGGCCGCTTTACGGACCGGCAACTCTCGCGCTTTCGTGGTTTATACATTGCCTATCGAGTTGCGCGCGGTGCATCCGGAGATTTGGAAAACCGTGCAAGCAGATTTCGATGTGGAGAGAGTTTTCCCGGGAACCCTGGGCGGCGGCGAAGTATACGTCTGCCGCGAACGCAGCCGGACGGCGGAGATGTCCCGATGAGTCTTATCCATTTGCCGCTCTTGTTGCGCGTGTACTTGCTCGGCGGTATGGCGCTGCACAAGGCTGTGTGGGGGCTGATGAAGCGCCGGGAGCGCCGCCACGAAGCTACCAAGGAGCGCTCCTGGAAGACTCAGGTACTGTCCTCCACGAAGCTGTTCATTCTCGCCGCAGTCATCGTCGAGACGCTGCTTCCGGACATCCTTCCGATTTCGGTCATGCCGGAGGCGATTCGGCTGGCGGGACTTTCGCTCTATACGCTCGGTTGTGCAGTTGCGATAATCGCCCGTATTCAGCTTGGAAGAAACTGGTCGGACATTGAGAAATCTTATGTGAAGGAAGGCCATGCGGTAGTCGCGCACGGGTTGTATAAGTATGTTCGCCATCCCATTTATGCAGGCGACTTATTGCTGCTGGTAGGTTTGGAACTGGCCTTGAATTCGTGGTTAGTCGCGGCGCTCATACCGCTGGCGATTTATGTCCGGCAACAAGCCATCCGTGAAGAGCGGAAGCTGTTGCAGACTTTGCCGGGTTATGACCGTTACTTCGCAGGCACCGCACGGTTCTTTCCGTTTCTTCCTGTGTGAGGACTTGCGAGGATAGGGACTCCAAAATGAAAGCCAGTATCGTAATCCCTGCGTTCAATGAAGAGCAGGGCGTGGGCCCGGTTATTGCCGAACTCAAAGAAATACTCGAGCAGAATGCGATTGCCGCCGAGATCATTGTCGTCGATGACGGATCGGCTGACCATACTGCGAGGAAGGCGGCCGCAGCCGGAGCGCGTGTTCTACGGCACCGCAGCAATCGCGGATACGGAGCGGCGCTTAAGAGCGGCATCACCGCAGCCACCGAAGATTACATCCTCATTACAGACGCCGACGGCACGTACCCGTGCAAATATATTCCCGAGATCCTGGAACGTCTCGAAGGATCGGACATGGTGGTGGGAGCGCGGGTGGGAGCGAATGTAAAGATCCCGCTGTTGCGGCGGCTGCCCAAATGGGTGCTGAATCAGCTCGCGAACTACGTGACAAATGCGCGGATTCCGGATCTAAATAGCGGCTTGCGCGCCTTTCGCCGCCAGATGGCGATGCAATACTTCGCGATTCTGCCGGATCAGTTCAGCTTCACCACGACAATTACGCTGGCAATGCACTGCGATAACTATGCGGTCAGTTATTTGCCGATCGATTATCTCCGGCGAAAAGGCAAATCAAAGATCGTACCCTGGGACGCCGGAACGTTCCTGGTTCTCATTTTGCGGATCGCAATGCTCTTCCGCCCTCTCCGAGTGTTTGTGCCGGTGGTGCTGCTTTGCCTGATATACGGCGTCGTCAAAATGACCATCGACATGATGCGTGATCCGAATATTTCTGCGTCAGCCCTGCTAGCGTTCGTCAGTGCCTTGATCATTTTGCTGATCGGAATGCTGGGCGATGCGCTTGCCACGCGCTTCGGCCGTATGAATCCCCAGCTGGGCGTGCGCGTGGCAGACTTCGTGGAAATAGACAACGTCAAAAGCGAAGAGACTTCGCCCGCAGCCTTACCGTAGATCGGCCATCCAGATTTCGACAGGACCTATCGCATCGCCGGGCGTCGGCTCCTGGGTCCAATTGCCCGCTTGCGGGAAGCGGCTCTTGATGCGCTGGATGTCTTTCTGGAAACCGGCGTCGTGATAAGGATTCGCGGCAACGACCACCACTCGTAGCGGACGAGAAGCCAGAAAAGGCGTTGCCGACTCGTAATTGCCGCCGTCCAGCCCATGCGTTTTCAGCAAAGGTTGAGAGCAAACGGTGAGTGGCAGCAAGCGCCCTCTGAATTCCATCCAAGTTTCCATCGAGCACCAATGGCCGGTAGCGGGCACAAGAATATCCTGTGGTGTCCGGAGCAGGCCCTTGATCTCGGCATCAATCCCGCGGGTACCCGATCTGGACAAGTCCGCAATGTAAAGATCTGCTGCGCTGGCTTGGTAGGCGGCCGAATGATGAATGTTGCGCAGATCCTTGATTGCATTCATCGGGAACCATAAAAAGAACGCAATTTGAATGCCCGCCAAGATTGCCAAGGACCTTCTGGCCATTCTTGTCGCGCGACTGCTCTGCCTCGGCGGCTGCGATAACAGAGCTAAGACCACCAATTCGAGGAAGATCCAGAAGGGCTCACAACAACGATCCATGGTCGAGGTGTAGCGCGGACCGCTGGCGAAAGTCAGCAGCGGAAAGCCGACCATGGGGATGCCAATCAGCCAGAAGGATAACTGCCGGATGTATCTCGCAGACAATTCCCGGATCAGGTATAGCAGCACAGCAAGCAAGAGGAGACCGGGTATTCTGATCAGCCAATCGAAGACGGGCGGAAGGCCATGCACGATGTGTTGCACGCCTTGCTTGGTCGAAAACAGAATTGTGCTGGATCGATAGAGCGTTTCGGTGCTCAGATCCAGAAATCGCGCCGGAGTGCGAAGAGGGCTATATTTTGCCCTTGCCTCAAGCACGTCCGTACCGCTTCTGCGAAAGTTGTACGCCTTTAAGGCCAGGACCGGCATAAGCAACGCGAGGCTATAGAGAGCGGCGACTGCGATCACGAACACGGGCCGCGAACGAAGATCACGGAAAAGCTGTATCATCAGGAGCGAGCACAATACTGCAATGCTCAGGAAGATTCCGGAATACTTCAGCCAATAGACGCATCCCATGCCGAAGCAAAGAAGAGCCGTGAGGCCAATCAGGGTCCGTTGATTGCCGCGATTGAGCGGCATGCCCACGCGGATCGCCCCAACCAGCAGCCATGGCGCCGCTGCGTACACAATCAAGTCGCCAACCCAAATGGTATGAACCACTCCTGTCCGAACGCAATAGAGCGAGGCAAGGACGATGCCCGCGATTCTCCACGGCCCTCTGAGGCCTATCTGTGAAATGACGAGCAACCAGCCGATTGCTCCTATCAGCGATAAGATCAAAGCTACTGAGCGGCCGGCGGCCCCGGGGGGCAGTCCCGCCTCAAAGGCGAGTACATACAGGGCGTTCCAAGCTGGCGGCCACTGGGCCAGAGGAGTCTCGATATCCTTGGCTAAGTCATGAGGGTCAACAAAGCGGAGCGAGTTGAAGGCGGTTACTTGCCGGGATGTGTATTGAAGCGCACTAAAGGCCGGGTAACCGACGTCTGCTGAGACATTGTATGGACGGCCTAAGTAGAGCACAAAACTGGATATGACAAGACCCGCCGAAAGCAGGAAAAGACTTAGTGGAGTTCGGGACAGGCTTTGTTCCGTGGCAACAGTTGGATATTCCACGTTTCACCCTTTCGGCTCTCTGAACCTGATCGGTGAGGCACATTGTAACCTATCATGCCGGAATTATTATAAGCGAAAAGTTATTTGTTTCCGCGTATACATTCATAAACGTCGGCCAATACCCTTGACGCAGAAAGACTCTTTATTTAGACTGAAACCTTCCGGTAGGCATTTGTCCAAAACGCAGTATAAACATGATCCCTTCCGTATCAATAGTAATTCCTGTTTATAATGGCGCAGCGGATTTGCGGCTTTGCCTCGCGAGCTTAAGCCAGTCGTCCAGTCAGCCGCTTGAGTGTATCGTAATCGATGACGGTTCGACGGATGACTCCGCCAATGTGGCGGCCGAATTTGGGGCGACGGTGCTCTCCACGAACGCGCAAGGCGGCCCGGCGCGCGCGCGAAACATGGGGGCTGGTACGGCAAAGGGAGACGTTCTGCTTTTCCTCGATTCGGATGTGTGTGTTCATCCGGATACCCTGTTTAAGATCGCCACGGGATTCGCCAACGATCCCGCAATGGACGCACTGATGGGTGCCTATGACGACTCGCCTTCGGCGCCCAACTATATATCGCAATACCGCAATTTGATGCACCATTTTGTGCATCGGAACTCCAAGGAGCAAACGAACTCATTCTGGGCCGGCTGCGGCGCTATTCGCCGGGAAGTTTTCCTCGAATTTGGCGGTTTCGACGAGAAGTTCCGCTCGCCTGCCATTGAAGATATTGAACTCGGTTATCGGCTTGCGCGGGCCAATCGCAAACTGGTTTTGAATGCCAACCTCCAGGTAAAACATGTCAAGCGCTGGAGCATGCGCAACATGCTGCGGACGGATTTCTTCTACCGCGCGCTGCCCTGGTCGGAGTTATCGTTGAGCTCGGGAAAGATGCCGAACGATCTGAACCTGCGAATCAGCCAACGAATCAGCGTCGCGCTGGTCTTCCTGATCAGTTGCCTCGGGGCATACCTGGCAGTACACTGGCATGCTTATTTTCTGACGCCGCTATTCGCGACCTTTTTTATCCTGCTTTCGCAATATTGGCTTGAGACCTCAGAGGGGCATCATCCGCTCATCATGACGCTTATGGCGATTGTGATCGGATTAATTATTCTGTTTTCTTATTTACTAAAGATGTATGCGATCATTCCGACGATCATCCTGGCCTGGGCGGCCCTGTTAACGCGGCACCGGTACACCCACGCGCGAAACGTCTGGCACAGATGGACGGGAATGCTGGTCGGCGGCTACTGCCTTCTCGCCCTTGGATTCGTCTGGATCTATCTTCCCTGGAATCCGCTAGGCTGCACCTTCCTGCTGGCATTGCTGACCCTTGTGGCACTTAACAAGCACTTTTATCTATTCCTCGCCGGGGAGCGAGGCAAGCTGTTCGCTCTGGCAGCGATTCCTTTTCATTTGCTGTTCTTTTTTTCAGCTGGACTAGCGTTTGGGATGGCGCTGGTCCGTCATTATTTCGGTAAGCTGACGGTCGGGGTTCCGGTCGAGGCAGCCGAGGCCGAAATCAAACGATGAGCAGCGGCCGCTCCGCAATCCTTACTTATCATTCGCTCGACGATTCGGGATCTGTGATTTCGATTTCTCCTGCTGTATTCCGGCAGCAGATGGAGTTTCTGGCGGCTTCCGAAATCGCTGTGGTCCCGCTGGAGCGAGTAACCAAGTCTCCGGGCGCAGTTGCAATTACTTTCGATGACGGATTCCAGAACCTCGCCCCGCACGCTATCCCTGTGTTGGAGTCGCTTGGCTTGCCGGCAACTATCTTCGTAGTGGGTCAGTATTGCGGCCGAAGAAACAACTGGCCCGGCCAGCCCAGAAACGGTGTGCCTGACCTGCCGTTGCTGTCGTGGGAGGATTTGTCAATGCTGCCGGATGTAATTTCCTTGGGCGCCCACACGATGACCCATCCGGATCTGAGCCGTTTGTCAAGCGGCCAGTGCAGGCGAGAGATCCACGAATCAAAACAGCTCATCGAGCAGCGCCTGGGTAAGCCGGCGCGGTCTTTGGCCTATCCATACGGGGTTTCATCGCGGGTGGTGCAAGCCGAGGCGGCGAAGCACTTTGAACTGGCAGTAGGCACTTCGCTACAGTTTCTGTCCACCGGCTCAAACCGCCTTGATCTGCCACGCATCGATGCGTATTACCTTCGCGACTGGTTTCCGCTTCAACGCCTGTTCACTTCGTCGGGCAGCTTTTACATTCACGTCCGGAATTCGTTGAGGGAGCTTCGTCGTCTCGTCGCATGAGCAGCGCCACGCAGGAACGGCCAATAGTACTTTGAATGGAATGGCGTTGACGGATACCGTAAGAAAAGCGGCTTCCCTACGAAAGTGGCTGGCGGGTATCTTGGCGACAGCTGGAGCGCTGGTTCTGATGTACGGCGCTTTATGGTGTGCGGATCAAGTCGCAAGCGGTGTTCTGTTCCGGAAATACCCTGCGCCCGGGCGGATGGTCGCGGTAGACAGGCACAGACTGCATCTCTACTGTACGGGAGAGATCGGACCAACAGTTGTTATCGAGACGGGTCTGGGAGTGGATTGGACAGAATGGCGGTTGGTTTCAGAACGACTCGCAGATTTTAGCCGCGTATGCTTCTATGACCGGGCCGGGTATGGCTGGAGCGAGCCGGGCCCACAGCCGCGAACAGCGTTCCTGATCGCTGACGAGCTGCACCGCCTGCTCTCAGCCGCCAGGGTGAACCCGCCTTGTATTCTTGTGGCGCATTCGTTCGGGGGATACAGCGCACGCGTTTTTGCGGATCGTTTTCCCGATTCGCTGCGCGGTCTTGTGCTGGTGGATCCGATAGAGGAGAATGAGCCCCCGCTGCTGTCGATTCGCCGGAAGATTCGCGATCTGCTTCCGCCATTGGGCATCGATCCGGTGCTGCGCTTGTTAGGTGGCGAAAGAATGCTCCCCGCCGATCTGCGCGGGGCTTCGGCCGACTTTCAGCATCGTTTCCTGATCGCGTCTTCGCTAGAACAGCAGGCCACGGAGCGAAGCGAGAAAGCGTCGCTGCTGCTGAGCGCGCGCCAGGCACATGCGGCCCAATTGCCGAAAGATCTTCCACTCACAGTGATAACGTCGAAATTCTTGCTGTCTCCCACGCACTTTCCGAATCCGATGGAAAATCCGCCCCTCCATTTCGAATTGCAAACCGAGTTGGCCGCCAGTTCCTCACACGGCCGCCAGATCCTCGCCACCCGGAGCGGGCACAGCGTTCAACTGGACGAACCCGAATTGATTGTGGACGCGGTGCGCGAGATGGCGCAAGAGCCTTTAACCCGACACCCTATCTCATTAGACGTGAATGAGCGCTAAACGAATTCCCATCGCGATACTTGGAGCCGGTCCGGCCGGCCTAGGAGCCGCTTACCGGCTTGCCCGAAGAGATGCATTCGAGGTAACCGTTTTGGAACGCGGACCGGACGTGGGGGGTAATGCGGGCAGTTTTGAGCTAAGCGGGATGCGTGTGGATTACGGTAGTCACCGCCTGCACCCGTCCTGCGCACCCGAGATTCTCGAGGACATCAGGAAAATGTTGGGCGAGGACCTGCTGAACCGGCCGCGCCACGGCCGCATCCGGCTACGCGGGCGCTGGGTACACTTTCCATTGAAGGCTCTGGACCTGGTCCTTCACCTGCCCCCGTCTTTCCTTACGGGGGTCGCGGCGGACATGGCGGTAAAGCTCGTGCGGCGCAACGGACAAGACACTTTCGCCGGCGTCCTAAAGCAGGGTTTAGGTCACACGATCTGCCGCGACTTTTACTTCCCCTACGCGCGCAAGATCTGGGGAATGGACCCGGAGACGCTGGATAGCGAACAAGCTCGCCGGCGCGTTTCGGCGGGTTCGATGCTGAAGATGGCGCGCAAAGTGCTGCGCTCCGCGCCAGGGTCGAAGAAGAAAGGTGGGGGGCGGTTTTATTATCCCAAGCGTGGATACGGCGCTATTTCAGATGCGTATGCAGCCGCTGCGGTAGCCAGCGGAGCACGACTGAGGCTGCGAACCAGCGTGGCCGCGCTGGAACTATCGGGCCGGCGTCTCCGCGGTGTGTGGACGTCAGGACCGGCGGGAGAAGAACTGCTGGAAGCAGAGCAAGTACTTTCAACCATTCCCCTATCACAGTTGGCGAGACTGGTGCGTCCGGCAGCGCCGGATGCGGTTCTGAAGGCATCGGCAGCGCTACGATTCCGCGGCATGATCCTGATCTACCTGGTGCTGGAGACAGAACAATTCACGGAATACGATGCGCACTATTTTCCCGACAGTGACATCGCCATTACGCGGCTCTCTGAACCAAAGAACTACGGGCTGGCGAGCGTGCCGGGGCGCACCATCTTGTGCGCAGAACTGCCGTGCTCGACGGAGGACGCGGTGTGGTCGGCCACGGACAACGAATTGGCAAAGATAGTTACCCAAGCCCTGGAACGAGCCGGCGTGCCGGTACGATGTCCCGTGCTGGGTGTCATGAGCCGCAAGTTAGCACAGGCATATCCGGTCTACACGCGGGACTACAGGGAGCACTTTGAACGGATTGACGAGTGGGTCAACGGCATTGACGGCCTAGTGACGTTCGGCCGCCAGGGGCTGTTTGCGCACGACAACACGCATCATGCGCTCGCAATGGCGTATGCGCTGGAGGGCTGCCTGAAGGACGACGGGACCCTCAATAAGCGACTGTGGGAAGAGTGCCGGCTGCGCTTCCTGGAGCACGTGGTGGAGGACTGACTTCTCGCGGGAAAGCGGAAGCTGATACGAACAATGCGCTCGAAGGGCCGGCTTTCCATTCGCGCGTGGACATGGCGCGTGTTCGTCAGCTGCTGGTTCGTTTACACAGTCTTCTGGACTCCCTATTTGCTGCGCGAGCATTTTCCCGCCGTGGCGCTGATAGAAAACGGGAGCTTGAACGTAAAGCGGTACCTGGGATGGACGGATGACATCTTCGCGGGTCCACGCGGAGGGGCATACATCAACAACAACCCGGGCGCGTCTGTCACTGGGGCCATACCCCTGATTGTGCTGCAACCGCTGCTAGCCCGAGTCGACCGGTGGAACCAGACGCTCCCACGCCCGAAGCCAAAGCCGAATGACGGCGAGCTGTTCTGGCGAACGCTCGACGAGGGCCGAGCGTTCTACTTTTTGCTGGTGGAATTCATCACAGTCGCAGGAGTGATGGCTCCCATAACGGCGGGGACGGTCGCTTTCCTCTGCCGGAGATTAATACAAGCGGGCGTACCGGCGGCTTACGCGGCCCTCTCGGCGCTACTTTACGGGATAGCGACCCCTGTGTTGTTCCGCACTTCACAGTTGAACCATAACCTCCTGGTCTGCGATGCGGGATTCGCCGCGCTGCTGGTGTTGTGGGATCCGAAAGAGCACCCGTTGGGCGCCGGGAGGGCGGCCCTGGCAGGACTGTTGGCTGGTTATGCCTTGCTGTGCGACTACAGCGGAGTGGTAGTGGCGCTGGTGACAACTCTTTATGTCTGGTTACGAACGAGCAGAGAGGCCGGACCCAAAAGGTTGCGCACCATGGCGGCGTTCGTCGCCGGCGTAGTCCTCGGAATTGCGGTGTTGGCAATTTATCAGGCCTGGGCATTTGGTTCCCTTTACAAGCCTTCGCAAAACTACATGACGCCGACCCCTCCGACCTCGCAGGGCTACCGCGGGTTTGACTGGCCCTCGTTCGCGCTCTTCTGGGCAAACTTCTGCGATCCGCGCTTCGGGTTATTCACGTATTGTCCGGCGCTTCTGTTGGCGCTTTGGGCTCCCTTCGTAAGAGGAGTGCCATATAGCTTGCCGAGGCGAGAACTCCGTATCTTGCTGGCTTACTTCAGCCTGTTCGTCCTGTTCTGCGCGGCGAACCAGTATTCCTGGCTGCAGCCGCTGACCGGGTTCCGCTACCTGGTTCCAGTGGTGCCCGCGCTTGCTCTAATGGCCATGCAAACGGCGCAAGCCCTGCCTCGCGGCGTACGCTGGCTAGTGGCCGCCGCAGCCTGCATCCAAAGCATGGTCATTGCTGCGGGGCATCAAAACGACGTCCGAGCGGAAGTGAGCGCCCTGTGGGAGCGGCGCTTCCAACTGCTCTGGATGATCCGGCTGCGAGAGGCTGGGCTACCAAATGTTTGGGTGTGGATCCTGGCCGGGCTCGCGCTAGCTGCTGCTGCCTGGATCACTGTTTGGGTTGCAGCGACGTTTCGCGACAGCGCGGAATGGGAGTCCAACATTCCACAACCTGTTGCCGTAAACAGTCCGTGCCAGCGGCATGCAGGCATTGAAGCGAATCGGCAAGCCTGAAGGTGTTGTGGACGTAGGCTCCTACCGAGAATCCCCTTCAAGTTCATCTCGCGCATGAGAAAAGCTACCAGACACGCTGGGGAACTTAGATTCGCTATAATCATTCAGATAGCGGACTCCTAGTTATCTAGTAGTACGCCTCCTCTCCAGCGCGGCTCGCCGCGTCGCTAAGTACCTGAAAATGTTCGACAACTTATCCGATAAGCTGCAGAGAGTCTTCAAGAACCTCCGCGGCGAAGGCAAATTAACCCCCGCCAACATGGAAGAAGCCTTGCGCGAGATCCGCGTGGCCCTTCTAGAGGCCGACGTCCATTTCAAGGTCGTCAAACAATTCATCGAACAAGTGAAAGAGAAGGCGATGGGCGAGGACGTGCTCACCGCCCTTTCACCAGGCCAGCAAGTTGTCAAAATCGTGCGCGACGAGTTGACGAAGATGCTCGGCACCCACCAATCGCGGCTGCGCTTTGCCAACGAGCCGCCTAGCGTGTTTCTGATCGTGGGTCTGCAGGGTTCGGGAAAAACCACCAGCGCAGCCAAGCTGGCGCGCTTTCTCAGCAAAGAGGGAAACAAGCCGCAACTGGTTTCCGTGGACGTGTACCGGCCGGCGGCGCGGCATCAATTAAGCATTCTGGCGAAGAACGTCACCACGCCCGTTTATGAGGGCACGGCGGAAGAAACCAAGCCTCTGGAACTGGCGCGCTCCGCCCGGCGAGACGCGATGCAAACCGGCCGCGACATTTTATTAGTGGATACGGCCGGCAGGCAGCACATTGATGACCAGCTCATGCAGGAGTTGCATGAGCTGAAAGACTTACTCAATCCGACCGAAATTCTGTTCGTCGCCGACGCCATGACAGGACAGGACGCCGTGCGTTCGGCCGATGAATTTCACAAGCGCCTGGGCATCACGGGAGTGATCCTGACCAAGATGGACGGCGATGCGCGCGGCGGCGCCGCACTCTCCATCCGGTCGATCACGGGACAGCCGCTCAAATTCGTCGGGGTGGGGGAAAAGACCGACGCTTTGGAGGCTTTTCATCCGGATCGCGTGGCCTCCCGAATACTGGGCATGGGCGATGTGCTTTCGCTGATCGACAAGGTTCAGGAGGGTATTGACCAGAAAACCGCCGAGAAGATGCAGGAGAAACTGCTTGGCGACGATTTCACCCTGGAGGATTTTCGGGACCAGATCAAAACGGTTCGAAAGCTCGGCTCACTTGGCGGTTTGCTGGACATGATGCCCAAAGTAGGACCGCTGAAAGAATTGAAGGACGCGAAGATCGATGAAAAAGAGATCGACCGGGTGGTGGCGATCATCGACTCGATGACTCCGAAAGAGCGCCGCAACCATATGCTCATCAATGGTTCGCGGCGGCGGAGAATCGCAAAAGGCAGCGGCACGACGGTGCAGGATGTCAATAATCTTCTGAAACAGTACGGGCAGGCGCGTAAAATGATGAAGAGCTTCACCGGGCAAGCCGGGTTCTTAGGAAAGAAGCTTGCAAAGATGAAGCTTCCTGGCCTCCCCGGATTTTGAGGCGGTTCTCGTGCGTTGCATGACGGCGGCACTCCAACCAAGAGTTTGTAACAATATAGAAAAGAAAAGGTTACGATGTTAACGATACGGCTGGCGCGATTCGGCGCGAAGAAAAAGCCCACCTATCGCGTGGTGGTGATTGAGAGAGAACGGGCGCGCAACAGCCGTTCCGTTGAAGTAGTTGGTCACTATAATCCAGTGGTGCAACCAGCAGAGGTGCATCTCGAGCGCGAGCGAATCGATTATTGGTTAAAGAAGGGCGCGCAACCGTCCAGCACGGTGAGCCGCCTGCTGAAATTGACGCCGGCGGAGACGCCAGTCACCGCATAGCGGCTGGCAACAAATTTCTGCCCGCCGGGCAAAGCGGGCGTGGGTAGGGTAAATGAGCGACAGCAACGGCGTGAAAGCGCTGGTAGAAGAGATTGCCAAAGCGTTGGTAGATACGCCCGGCGGAGTGGTGGTCAACGAGATCGCGGGCGAGCACGCCACAGTGTTCGAACTTCGAGTAGCGGAAGGCGATCTCGGCAAAGTGATCGGCAAGCAGGGCCGCACGGCGCGTTCGATTCGAACTCTGCTGGGCGCTGTCGGTACCAAACTGAATCGCCGGTTCTCCCTCGAGATCCTGGAATAACGCGCACGCCGCGGCGATAACTCACGAGGAAAATATGAACCCCGAGAGAGTTGTGGTTGCGGAGATTCTGCGTCCGCGTGGAAACCGCGGGGAACTGGTGGCGCGCTCCCAGACGGATGTTGCCGGCCGATTGGAAAGCCTGAAGCGGGCGAATTCGCGGCTGCGTGACGGCTCCGACGTGGCGGTGGAGATCACCGAGGCGTGGACACACAAAGGCGATTGGGTGTTGAAGTTCGCCGGCGTCGACTCGATCGATGCAGCGAGCCGGTTTCGCGGCGCCGACCTTTGGGTTGAGCCAGCAGAGCGGGCCAAGCTTCCGGACGGGGATTTCTTTCGCTCCGACCTTATTGGCTGGCGGGTCATGGATAAGGCTACCGGCGAATTCCTGGGGACCGTGGAAGGGTGGCAGCATTACGGGAGCGCGCCGCTATTGGAAGTGACGGTCAACGGCCGTGAAGTGCTTATTCCCTTCGTTCCGTCGATTTGCCAGGTGGATTTGAGCGCCCGATCCATAGGCGTTGATCTTCCGGAAGGTCTGCTGGACTTATAGGACGGCCATTAACGCCGCGGCTGCCATGCGATTTCACATCATTACGATCTTTCCGGATTTCTTTTCCGGACCGTTCGAGCACGGCGTGATCGGAAGGGCGAAAGCCGCCGGGTTATTGGAAATTCATATTCACGATTTGCGACACTGGACATACGACCGCCACCGTACTGTAGACGACCGGCCCTTCGGTGGAGGAGAGGGTATGTTACTGAAGCCTCAACCTCTGTTCGAAGCAGTGGAATCTGTCCTACCGGAACGGACATCCGGCGCAAAGGTTGTGTTGCTTTCGGCCCAAGGGCGGCGCTTTACACAGAGCGTGGCGAGAGAGTATGCGGCCTGTGATGAGTTGCTGCTGATCTGCGGCCGGTATGAAGGCGTAGACGAAAGAGTGGCTGAGCACCTGGCGGACGATGAGGTGTCCATCGGAGATTTTGTGTTGAGCGGAGGGGAATTGGCGTCGGCAGTGGTGGTAGACATAGTGGCCAGGCTGATTCCGGGCGTGCTCGGAAATGAAGAATCCACGCAAAACGAGAGTTTTGGCGAGCGGAATGAAGGTTTGTTGGATTGCCCGCAGTACACCAGACCGGCGGAGTTTCGCGGTTGGAAGGTGCCCACAGTGCTGCTGGGCGGGAATCACGAGGAGATCAAGCGGTGGCGCCGGGCAGCGTCGCGCGAGAAGACAGAGCGGTTGAGACCGGATTTGGCCGGCAACCGCGAGAGAAGGCAAAGTTAAGATGCAAAACGCACTTGTTTCGAAGTTCATCAGCAAAAATAGCCGGCAGACAGCGCACCCGGAATTTCGCCCGGGCGATACGATTCGCGTGCATGTCAGGATTCGCGAAGGCGACAAGGAGCGTCTGCAGGCGTTCGAAGGCACGGTGATCGCTCGCAAAAACACAGGCATGGGTGAGACGATCACGGTCCGGAAGATCAGCTTCGGACAAGGCGTGGAGCGCATCTTCCCAGTGCACGCACCGGTAATTGATCACATCGATCTGGTGCGTACTGGCCGGGTGCGCCGCGCGAAGCTGTATTACCTGCGCGGTCTCAAAGGGAAAGCCGCCCGTCTGCGAGAGCGCGAATAGCCTCGACGAGCCATCGTGGGCACAACCGTCAAGGTTGACTCCGGGCGCCAGAAAGCTTCGGCCGACGGCGGAGGCCAGAGGTCTATCCGCTGTGTCAGCACTTATGAGCGGCAGGCTCGCGAGCGAGGGTTCACGCGGATCGCCGGCGTGGATGAAGTGGGTCGAGGCTGTTTGTTCGGTCCGGTTTTCGCGTCCGCGGTTCTACTGGATTGCGATCGCCCGATTCGCGCCCTGCGTGACAGCAAAATCATCGAGCGGGAAGAGCGCGAGGAACTGGCCGCGCAAATCAAAAGGCGTTGTATCTGCTGGGCCGTCGGAGGTGCTGACGTTTTCGAAATCGACCAGATCAACATCTATCAAGCGTCTCGCCTGGCGATGCGCCGCGCCGTGCAAGCGCTTTCCGTGCAGCCTGATTATTTGCTGGTAGACGCTCTGAAACTGGATCTGCCGATGGAGCAGCTGCCACTCATTGACGGGGACGCTCGCTGCCGGGCGATTGCGGCCGCTTCCATTCTTGCCAAGGTACATCGCGACGCTGTGCTTGCCCGTTGGCACGAGGTCTTCCCGCAATACAATTTACTCTCTAACAAGGGTTATTCAACCCCCGATCACCGCGAGGCGCTGCGGAAACACGGCCCGACCCTGATGCATCGCTTCAGCTTTGAGCCCGTCCGCGCTGCGACATCCAAGGATCACTGGACGGCTTATATCAGTGACGCTCCCGTGCAGGCGGAGTTATTTGGCGAGGAATCATGAGCGCGCCGTCTGCAACGCCCGCGCCTCCGCCAGTTAAACCCAGCCGCTTCGTGCGATGGCATCGCCGCGTATTGGGCCTTTGTCTGGTGCTTTTCGCTTTCGAACTCGGCCTGTTCCTGCTGGTTTTTCCCTGGCTCCGGACATGGGAGATGAGTTGGGTGCCCGTGCACTCCCCGCGTTTCGCAGCGGTTTGGATGAGTCCGTACTTCCGGGGCTTGTTAAGCGGGCTGGGACTGCTGAACGTTTACGTGGCTGTCGTGGAAGCGCTGAAACAATTAAAGGCGCTCTTCAAACCGCCGAATCAGTAGACCTTGGCGGATCAGATCCTGGAAGTGGTAAAGGGTGTTCCGGTCCACGTTGAGAAGGGCGGCCACGTCCTCGCGGCGCTTGTCTTTGCCGATCTGCTCGCGTGCGTGGTCGATCTGTTCCGGGGATAGTTTCGGTTTCTGTCCGAATTTCACGCCGGGCCGTTTCAGGTCGTCGAGCATAGTTATCAGGACACGCAGGCTGTGGCCTAATCGGTCGAGCTTCCGCACCGTGAGCGTGTCGCCGTATTCGAGTTTCGTCAAACAACGGAGCAGGGCAGGGCGCTTGGTCGTGGCTCCTGATAGGCCGTCGTCTTTGAAGATTGTTTTGCACCCGGCTTTCTTCAGGTCCGCGAACTCAAGGGCAGGGGTCTGGTCGTCCGTCGAGACGAGGGCAACGCCTTCCTTTTTGCGCTAAAGATTTGCAACATGCCAATGCGAAATACCCCTTTTTGAAACGACTGAGATTACGGCTTGGGCTCTGGCGCGGCAGCGTCGAAACAAGACAGCAAAGCGCTACGTCGCGAACCGTAAACCCATCGGTCCGGGCGGTTAGTAAACCCTTGTGCGGGCGCTTCCTGTGTCAAAGCATAATCAAAAGATGCAACGGCTGAGCCAGTCCGCATTGGAGAAGCATTGGGCTGATACTAATCATCGCTTCCGATCTCGCTACCGTACTTGGATCACTGTTTTTTGGGAACTGATTTCAGAGGTGTCAAAAGTGGGCATGCACCTTGAACACAAACAGCATCTTGCGGAAAATTGCAGCTTTCTGCTTTTATCGAAAGCTTTGAATCACTCTCTGGCGATGATTTCGCTAGCTCAGCGCGGCTTATGCATCGACGCTGCGTGGCGTCTCGAAGTGCTGTTGAGACGCTCCTGCTTTTACAACTGCTGTTGCTGGATGCATCAGAGAATTTATTTCAAAGATGGTCAGGTGGAGAGGAATTTAAACCGGGCTGGGTGCGCAATGAATTGAAGACCAGATCGCCATCAACGGTAAGAGAAGTGATCGTCACCATTGATCAAGACACGCACGATATGAACCGCAAAATATACAGTTGGCTCAGTGAGATTGCACATGCTAACCTCGACAGCTTAAATCAAACAGTCAAGCCAATGGGAGAAAACTCGTTTGAAATCTTTGTAGGCGGCTCCCTGGATGGAACGGACCATTTGCTGAACGCTCTGTTTGCCGTTACTTGTCACGGTCTGCATTTCGCTGCAATTCTCTGCATCGCCATATTCGACCCGGTTCGTCTAAAACACGATGGCTCGCGGTGGTCCTCGCTTGAAAAGCAGATCAGCGAAGCGGCTCGAACATAATCAAGGAGCGATGTCGCATAAAGGACCGATGCTGGTGAAAAACCCGCTCATCTTCATGCGTGCGACTTCACGTAGAAAAATGACACGATTAGACGCGCTATAAGCGATTGCCCGACCGGGGGTGGACATTTATTAGCCCCTCCGGAATGGGTCGGACCATGGCAGAAGCGTTTTTCAACAGCATCGACCCCTTGGTAAAACAGCGAAAAGCATGAAGTAGAAGACCCTGCCTTGATACTCTCTAAGGGCAGTGACCTGTATCTCATTTGAAGAAGCGCTAAAACGGGCCCGGGAAGTATCGCCTCACAACCAGCACACACTTTTGTTGGGCAACGGTTTTGGCATTGCCTATGACGCCAATATCTTCTCGTACAAGGCGCTTTTTAAATCAGTGGACTGGTCGAATGCCGGGCGGGTGCAGCGTGTGTTCGAAGAGCTGAAAACATGGGATTTCGAATTGGCTATTCGAAACCTAGAAATTGCTGCGGGCATAGCCGATATCTATGAGCTCGGTGATGACGCAGGGGCGACGATGCGCGATGACGCCTGTTTTCTGAAAGAAGCCCTTATCCGCGCCATCCAAGAAACGCACCCGGCCCACATATTTGAAGTAGACCCGGACCGGCTTAAGACAACTGCTGAATTTCTGCGCAACTTCGAACGCCTGTTTAGCCTCAATTACGATCTTCTTTTGTACTGGACGCTAGTTCAGCCTGATACGGGGTTGAGCGGGTCGTTCAAAGATGGGTTTAGGCCCGTTGAAAACATGTTGGAGTGGGCTGACTTTCCAAACCAGGGAGTTCTATATTTGCACGGTGCCTTGCACCTGTTTCAGGAAAACGGACGCTTAGAAAAAATCAAATACAACCCCACCCCCGGAGGCCGGTTGATTGAACAAATTGCTAGCCGGATCGCCAGTGGACATGCACCTCTATTCGTGTGTGAAGGAACGAACCAGCAAAAGTTACACCATATTCAGAGCAGCAAATACCTGCGGTACTGTTTCAAGACGTTTCAAAACACAGGCGGCGTGCTCTTTATCTACGGCCATTCACTCAGCGATTCCGATCAACATATTTTGGACACAATCTCCCAAAGCAATATAAGCCATTTGTTCATCAGTCTTTACGGTGATCCCGACAGCGCCCATAACCAATCGATTAGGCGTAAAGCTGAGGGCATGCAACTTGCGCGATCATACTCCAAGCTGACGATAGAGTTTTACGAAGCGCAATCCGCACTGATTTGGTAAATGCTCTTTGCCCTTCTTGGCCTTCGCAGGGTGCACAGATTGCCGCTAGGCAATCCCAGAAGTCTACCCATTCTGAAACGGGTGCTTCGCCTTGGGCTGCTTCAAGCAAGGTGCGGCAAGCGACATGCTGCGACGCGTCGGCGTCGAGCGCATAGATCAAGATATTTGCGTCAACAATTCCCGGTTCAACGGACATCGTTATAGATGTCGCGCCGGTGGAGAGAACCTATTACGCCGCCAAGATGCCAAACAGGCAAGGGATTGGCGCGGGTAGGTTGCGAGGCTTGTTTTGAAGTACCACCATTTCCGGCAAGCAAGCGTAAAGCCGCGTCCTTCACCAGATTCTCGGTGTTGGTTCCGGCGCTGGTCGCTAGCTGCGCTTCCTGCGCTTCCTGCTCTGGCGTGAAATGTACTTCCATGCTTCCAGACTACGAAATTACCGGCTCCGGGGCAATGCTCTTGAAAGGAACTCGTCCGATTAAAGCGTATGGGCCAATGCGCGGTTTGCGGTGCCTCGCTACCGGGAAAAAGAGAAACATAGAAACAGTTTCCTTTGAAACTATAGGCCCCGAGTCGCGGTCTTGTCATTCGCGGCGTGTTGCCGGGTTGCTCCTCCTTCCTATCGCCCCCACCAACTTCCTTCGAAGCCCTTTCATGATGCGATCACCCAACATCCCGAACGGCTGGTCGGTGGTCAGGTAGGTCCAAGTTGCTCCGCGCTCGAATTTCTCTTCATTCTGAAATCGAATCTGGCCCTCCCGAATCTCAGCAGTTGCAAAAGCGTCCGCCACTTCTTCTTCCAGACGCCGATAGAAATCGGCAAAGATCTTCTGAACGCCAGTGAGAAACTCGTAGAGCGGATCACGGCCGCCCCAGGAAACCCAGTGAATACCGTCTTTCAACTCCGCAACGTTTGCTAAATAGTCGGCCCAGAGGTCGTCGAGGATCGAGAGGACCAAACGGCGTCCCGCCGTTTCGAGTACGGTTTCGCCTGTTTCTTCTATGAGGTCAGAATGACGCTCTTCGGGCAGCAGGGAATCAATGCTCCAATCGGGCGATAGCAACACATCGCGGCGCAGGCGGCATATCTCGCGGCGGTGATGCTCAATGACCGATTCGTACTTCCACAGCATCTCCCGAATTTCCAGGTTTTGGCTCTCAGCCGTACGCTGCACGCTTTCGATATCGGGGTTCTCTGCGATACCGAAGCGCACGAGTAAGTCGTCTTCCAGGCTCAGAAAGAAACGAGACGATCCGGGGTCGCCCTGCCGGCCGGCGCGGCCGCGCAGTTGGTTATCAATCCGCCTTGCCTCATGACGCGTTGTGCCGATAACGTAAAGACCGCCCAGATCAACCACTTTCTCGCGATCCTTAGGCGGATTTCCTCCCAGCAGAATGTCAGTTCCGCGTCCCGCCATGTTGGTGGAAATGGTCACTGCGGCGAGCGCGCCTGCCTGCGCGACGATCTGCGCCTCGGCCTCATCGTTTCTCGCATTCAGAACGGAATGCGGTATGCCGGCGAGCAGTAGACGGCGGCTCAGGGCCTCGGAATCCTCCACACTGGCGGTTCCCACCAGAATGGGACGGCCGGTTTCATGGACCTTTCGAATCTCTTCCACCACCGCTGCGTTTCTCGCGCCCTCGTCTGCGTAGACAATGTCCGGAAGATCCTGGCGAATCATTGGACGGTTCGTTGGGATGACAGCAACAGGCAGCTTATAAACCTTCCAGAACTCGTCCGCTTGCGTGGCGGCTGTGCCGGTCATGCCGCAGATCCGTTCATAGAAAGCCGCCATGCTCTGCACCGTGATGGAGCCAAGGACGCGCCCTTGCGTTTTCAGGGGAACGCGTTCTTTGGCTTCGATGGCGGATTGGAGGCCGGCGGGCCAGCGGCGATTCTCGGCGACGCGGCCTTTGAACTCATCCACCAATTCGACGCTGCCATTCTTGACTATGTAGTCGATATCGCGCTTTAAAAGCGCATGCGCGTGCAGCGCATCCTGGACCGCGGTAAGAACCCGAAGGTTCTGCTCATCGAACAGGTTCCCGTAGCCCAAGGCTCGTTCTATGTGGCGAATTCCAGCATCCGTCAACTGCACATTTCTGGCAAACTCGTCCCTCAAGTAGTGGTAAGGCCGCAGCCCGAGTATCACCGAGTCGACGCGGTAGGCAAAGTCCGGATCGTCGGGGACGCCCCCGGCGATGACGAGCGGAATGCGAGCTTCGTCGATCAGAATCGAATCGGCTTCGTCGATCACCGCGAAGGCAAAGGGGCGCTGGACGATTTCCTCGGCGCTCCGCGCCAGGCCATCACGCAGAAAATCGAAGCCCACTTCATTCGCGGTTGCATACGTCACATCGCAACGATAGGCGTAGCGGCGCGCTGCGCTGGACATGTTCTGCGATACGTGAGCAACGGACAGCCCGAACCATTGATAAATACCGTTCATCCATATGGCATCGCGCCGCGCAAGATAGTCGTTCGCAGTTAGCACGTGCACGCCTCTGCCTTGAAGGGCGCACCAGATCACCGCCGGTACGGCAGCTAGGGTTTTCCCCTCGCCGGTCTGCATCTCAGCAATGTGACCGTGATGCAGCACCAGCGCGCCCTGAAGTTGCACGTCAAACATGCGCAATGCGAGCACACGCTCTGCAATGACGGCCGTCAGCGCGAACGTTTCCGTCACATCCGGTTCGCCTCGCGTGGCTGTGGCGGCGGATCTGAGTTGATCGTCAGCGAGCAGGGACAGTTCCTCCCGCCGCCGCTTGATTGCCAACAGTTCGGCTTGAGCCCGCCGGTCAGTAAGGCCCAGAAAGCGGATGAGCCTGGCTAGAGACACTCGTTCTCTCCTTTCTGTTTGCCAGATTGTGATTATGCGAAGAGAGGAGGTTCAGGAGGCGGACGTTGGAAGAGCGCGGTGCTATCCGGTTCAGGCCTGTTCCGCGATTCATAACGCGGCGCCAGCGGCTGCATGCGGCGGTGCAGGCAAACCGGACGAGTTTCTCCAGAAAGCTGCCGCTTGTTTTCGGTGTGAGAAACAACAACGGACGGTGCTACGGCGCGCGCAGGCGGCATGACGCCATGCATTGAGAACAATGCCAGCAGAGCGGCGAAAAGATATTGCGCCGTGACCCGCGCCATTGGTCTGAGTGTCTCACAGAAAGGCGCCAGCTACTCTACCTCAAACTGGACGCCCTGGGCGAGCGGGAGCTCACGGCCATAGTTGATTGTGTTGGTGGCGCGGCGCATGTAGAGTTTCCAGACGTCGGAGCCGGATTCGCGGCCGCCGCCGGTTTCCTTCTCGCCGCCAAAGGCGCCGCCGATCTCCGCACCTGAAGGCCCGATGTTCACGTTGGCGATTCCGCAGTCAGAGCCATCGGCCGAGAGGAAGTATTCGGCTTCGCGCAGATCGGTGGTGAAAATGGAAGACGCCAACCCTTGCGGCACATCGTTGTGCAGCCGTATGGCTTCGTCGAAGTCTTCATACTTCATCGCGTAGAGGATTGGCGCAAAGGTTTCGCGCCTGACCATTTCGGTTTGCGAGGGCATTTCGACAAGCGCCGGACGAACATAGAAGGCTCCATCATGCGAGTTCAGGTGGACGCGCTCGCCCCCGGTGACCTGAGCGCCGTCGGCTTTCGCTTCTGAGAGAGCTCGTTGCATAGATTCAAACGCCCGGCCATCAATCAACGGACCGACGAGCGTGGTGGAATCGCGCGGATCGCCGATGGCAACGGATGCGTAAACGCGCTTGAGGCGCGGCAGCAGAGCGTCGTAGACACTGGCGTGCACGATGAGGCGGCGCAGCGTGGTGCAGCGCTGTCCGGCCGTCCCCATAGCCGCAAACGTAATTCCACGGAGCGCGAGGTCCAGGTCAGCGGACGGGCAAACGATGGCCGCGTTATTTCCGCCCAGCTCAAGAATGGCTCGGGCGAATCGGGCGGCCAGCTGCGGCGCGACACGCCGTCCCATGGCGGTAGAACCCGTGGCCGAAACGAGCGGGACCAGGCGGTCATTTACGAGCGCTTCTCCGAGATCCTTACCGCCGATCAGGAGCGACGACAGTCCGTCCGGCACGCCACCGAAACGATTCGCCGCGCGGTCAAATATCGATTGCGTGGCGAGCGCGCTCAGGGGCGTCTTCTCGGACGGTTTCCAGACCACGGAATTTCCGCAAACGAGCGCCAGCGCTGCGTTCCAAGACCAAACTGCCACCGGGAAATTGAACGCTGAGATGATGCCTGTTACGCCCAACGGGTGCCAAGTCTCCATCATGCGGTGCAGCGGCCGCTCGGTTGCGATAGTCAACCCCCACAACTGCCGCGACAAGCCGGCCGCGTAGGTGCAGATGTCAATCATCTCCTGCACTTCGCCGAGACCCTCGGAAACGATCTTGCCGGCTTCAATCGTCACGAGACGGCCCAGCGCGGGCTTGGCCGCCTGCAGTTCGTCTCCCAGAAGACGCACTAACTCACCGCGCCGCGGAGCGGGCAGCTTTCGCCATGCAAGGAACGCCCCATGCGCCGCCTGAATAGCCGCATTGGCAGCCGCGGCGCTGCTGTCGGGTACGTGTGCAATCACCTCGCCCGTAATGGGCGATTGAACTTCGAGCGCCCCTCCGTGGAACCGTTCGCGGGGAACTCCAAGATCACTTAATATCGAAGCTGCCTCTTCTGCAACCGCCGTCAATTTAAACGCACCTCAAGATCGGATGGAACTTCACTTGCTACCACTTCCCTTAGTATGCCCGCCACTGTCTGGAAAGGTTATTTGACTTTCGGCCTTGTGTCATTCCCCATCCGTCTCTTCGCCGCGGCGCGGGCCGAGCCGGTGCGGTTCCACATGCTTCACAGGAAAGATCTTTCGCGTGTTCGGGAGGTGTTCTTCTGCGCTGCCGAAGACAAGCCGATAGAGAGGTCTGACATGGTAAAGGGTTACGAATACGAGAAGAACGAATTTGTGGTTGTAGAGCTCGAAGACCTGAAAAAAGTCGCACCACCCACAACGAATGTAATGGAAATTATTCAGTTTGTCCGGATGGAAGAGATCGACCCGATCTTTTTGGAGGCTTCTTACTATGTGGCTCCCGAGGAGGCCGCCAGAAGGCCGTATCAGCTTCTAATGAAAGGCATGACGGAGACGAAGTACGGCGCGCTGGCAAAAGTGACTATGCATGGGCGCGAGCACGTTGTCATCCTGCGGCCCCGGGAACGTGGCCTGGTTCTGCATACTATGTTTTTTGTCGACGAATTACACTCTCAGAACGAGGCGAAGATACCGGCCTCAGCCAAGTTCGACAAACGCGAGATCGCGCTGGCTACCAAATTAATCGAGACGCTCGCGGGCCCTTTCCATCCGGAACAGTTTCACGACGAATACAAGCAGAACGTCGAGGACTTGATCGAGAAGAAGAGAAAAGGCCAAAAGGTGACGCCGATCAGAAAGCCGAAAGCCGCGCCGGTGATTGATCTGATGGAGGCTTTGGAAAAAAGCCTGGCGAAAAATGCGGCAGCGCCGGGGCAGAAAACGGCGGCGAGGAAATCACCTCGCAAACGCAGCGCGAAAGTCGCCTAAGTCTCTGACGAAGTTTGGTCCGGGCCTCGCGGGCGGACAATCGGGAAAGGAGCCTCTACCGACCTCACGTGTATGTCCCTCTGCGGGAATGGAATCTCGATGCCATTCTCCGCAAAGTTTTGAAAGACATCGAAATAGATATCGCTCTTGAGGATCTGCGGGGTGCGCAGCCGGTCTGTGGTCCAGATTCGTAACTCGAAATTAAGGCTGCTGTCGCCGAAGCCCGAGAAGATTACGTCAGGAGGCGGATCCTTAAGAATTTCCGGCCGCGATCGCGCTACGTCCATCAAAAGATCGCGCACCTTCAAAACATCACTGGAGTATCCTACGCCAAGCGGCACGTGAATCCTAACCCGTCTATCGTTGGCCGTCCAGTTCGTTACCCGATTGGCGATGAATTCGGCGTTCGGCACGATGATGATGACATTGTCGTTTGTCTTCACCCAGGTACTTCTCGCGGCTATCCGCACAATGTCTCCCGTCAGATCTCCTACTTCGATTCGGTCCCCTACTTTGATCGGCCGTTCCATCAATAGGATCAAGCCCGAAACGAAGTTGTTCATTATATTTTGGGTGCCGAAGCCGACTCCCACGCCAATGATGCCTGTGACGAAGGCCAGGCTCGAAAGGTTCAGCCCGACAGATTGCAGCCCGATAACCAAGCCCAGGATGAATATGAAGTAGCTGGCTCCGACCTGAAGAGCGTATTGAAGGCCGGGATCGATCGATGTCCGCGCCAGAATCCGCGTTTTCAGAATTTGCCGTGCTGTGCGAGCTACAAGCGTGAGGCATATCAGGAAGACAAGCGACTTTACTAGAAACAGGGGGGAAACGGGCACTTTGCCCAACGAAAAGAGCGGCTCGCTCCATAATTTCCAAGCCGTTGTTTGATAGTGGTGAAACGAAATGACGCCTTCAGCGCTGAGCACGCTTAAGCCGATCACTACTGTGGCCACTGTGGCCGCCACAACCACGTTCCGCGCGGGGATTTTCATGTTCGCCGCTTGCCGTCATCCACAATATAGCGAGGCTCCAGAAGATGCTCTGCGCCGCCACGCTCATCGGCGACAATCGAGACATCGCGTCAAGAGGGCTATGATCGGGCACTTACGGGGAATTCTCTTCGAAAAACATCCAAACCAGGTGATTGTGGAAGCGGCGGGCGTGGGCTACGACGTCCAAATCCCGATCTCTACTTACACCACGCTTCCGGAAGCCGGCGGCGCGGTAGAACTTCGTATTCATACCCACGTTCGTGAAGATGCGTTGGTGCTTTTTGGATTTGCAACGCCTGAGGAGAAAGCTGTCTTCGAAAAACTAATCTCGGTTAGCGGAATCGGCCCGAAGCTGGCCATCACCGTTTTATCCGGATTGGCGACGGCGGATTTGGTGGCCGCCATCCGGAGCTCCGATGTTCAGAAGCTGGTGATGATTCCGGGCGTCGGAAAGAAGACGGCGGAGCGGATTGTTCTAGAGCTGAAAGAGAAGCTGCCGGCTATGGAAGCGGCTGGAAAGCTGGCAGAGCCGGGGCCGTCGGAACGGCCATTCAATGCGCTCGAGCGCGATGTGCTTTCGGCGCTGCAGAATCTGGGCTGTTCGCGGGCGTCGGCGGAGCAAGCTGTTCGCAAGGTGAAGGAGCGCGGCGCGCCGGAAGAATTCGAGCCGTTCTTTCGCGCCGCCATGGTCCTGCTGCGTTGACACCATCGGCACAGGCAGGATGCGCTAACTTTGAGTGTTGATGCGCGGGCAAGGGATGATTTCTCCGGCAGCACAGGATGACGAGCGCCAGTTCGAAGCGGCATTACGGCCTACGAGACTGGCCGATTTCGCGGGACAACCGCATGTGCGCGAACAACTTTCAATTGCCATAGAGGCTGCCACGCGGCGGGGCGAGGCCATGGATCACGTATTGCTTTGTGGGCCGCCGGGCTTGGGAAAGACGACGTTGGCGGGAATCATCGCGCAGGAGTTGTCGGTTCCCATGGATCAGACCGCCGGGCCGGTGCTGCAGAAAAAGCTCGATCTGACAGGCGTTTTGAGCAGCGTCCGGGCGCGGCAGGTCTTTTTTATCGATGAAATTCACCGGCTTATGCCGGACATTGAAGAAATTCTTTATGCGGCGCTGGAGGATTTCCGGCTCGACATTTTGATTGGGACCGGGCCCGGGGCCAGGACTCACTCGATTCAATTGCCGCCTTTTACCGCGGTTGGAGCGACTACCCGGCAGGGCTTGCTCAGCGCGCCCATGCGGGGCCGGTTCGGTATCGTTCTGCGGTTGGATCCTTATGACGAGGAGACACTGGGACGGATCGTGGAGCGCTCCGCAAGGCTGCTGGAGGTGCCGATTGCCCCGGATGCCGCGCGAGAGATCGCACGGCGCGGACGGGGAACGCCGCGCATCGCCAATCGGCTGCTGCGGAGGGTACGCGATTATGCTCAGGTTCGCGCGGATGGCCACGTTGACCTGGAAGTCGCGCAGGCTGCTCTTGATCTACTCAAAGTGGATTGCTACGGACTGGATGAGGTAGACCAGAAAATCATGACGACGGTCATGATCAAGTACGGCGGCGGCCCGGTGGGACTCAGCACCATCGCGGCCTCTATCGACGAGCAGGCGGAGACGATCGAAGAGGTGTACGAGCCTTATCTGATGCAGCTCGGATTCCTGGATCGTACGCCGCGCGGCCGCATTGCGACCGACAGGGCGTTTGACTACTTCAAGGTCTCACGGGTTCATCGCTTTGCCGGGTCGCAGAATCCGCTGTTCTGAAGATGTCCTGAAGAGTATGCCCGCGAAAAGGGTTTTTCTGGCACTGGGATCGAACCTTGGACACCGTGAAGAAAACCTGGAAAACGCGATTACCGCACTGGCGCGGCAAGACATCGGCTTAATTGCGCGATCTTCAATTTACGAGACGGAGCCGCAGGACGTGGCCGATCAGCCATGGTTCCTGAACATGGTGATCGAATGCGAGACGCGCTGCTTCCCCCTCCAGTTGCTCGCCGTTTTGTTGAAGATTGAACGCGAACTCGGGCGCCTTCAGACCAACGTGGTGCGAAGAGGTCCGCGGATCATCGACCTTGACATTCTTCTGTTTGGGAATATCAGTATGCAAACGCCCCAGCTAACTATTCCCCACCCGCGCATGTCAGAGCGCCGGTTCGTGCTGGAGCCGCTGCTGGAAATTGCGCCCGAACTAAAGCATCCCGAAACAAGAGAACCGCTAAAAAAATCACTGGCGCGATTGAGCGGCCAGAGACTTCGAAAGAGGTGAGAGACGGCGGTTTTCGCCGCCGTCCTCGCAAAATCGCTATGCGCCGACTCTTTCGGCAACCTGACTGTGGGCGTACTGCTCCAGCTTGCGGGCGTCCGCGTAGAATTTCCGGATTCCCTCCGCCAGCTTGTCCGTTCCCATGGCGTCTTCGTTGTGCATCCAGCGGAATGTCTTTTCGTCCAGATGAAGCTTCTCGCCCTCGCTGGCCTTGGCTTTTTCAGGCGTGAGAGCGGGTGTGAGTTCGGCCTGGGTCTGCTGCAGTTTTTCCAGCAGGTCGGGGCTGATGGTGAGCAGATCGCATCCGGCAAGACGCTCAATCTGCTCCACCTTACGGAAGCTGGCGCCCATCACCTGGGTTTTGTAGCCGTACTTCTTGAAGTAGTTGTAAATGCGGGTGACCGAGGCAACGCCGGGATCCTGATCGATCGGGATGTCCTTGCCGCCGTTCTCTTTCTTATAGTAATCGTAGATGCGGCCGACGAACGGCGAAATCAGAGTCACGCCAGCTTCCGCGCAAGCCACCGCCTGGGCAAAACTGAAGAGCAGCGTCAGATTGCAGTGAATTCCATCGCGCTCCAGTTTTTCCGCGGCTTTGATACCCTCCCACGTGCTGGCGATCTTGATCAGCACGCGCTGGCGGCTGGCGCCATGCTGTTCGTACAGGTCGATCAGATGACGGGCCTTCGCCATGGTGGCGTCCGTGTCGAAGCTCAACCGCGCGTCGACTTCGGTGGATACGCGGCCAGGCACAACCTTGAGAATCTCGCGGCCAAAGCTGATGAAGAGCTGGTCCATGAAAGCTTCCGACTGCTCCTTCTTGCTGCCGCCCTTTTTGTCAGCGTATTCCAAGGCTTCATCGACAAGGTGCCGGTATTCGGGCCGCTGGGCGGCGTTGTAGAGCAAGGACGGATTGGTAGTAGCGTCCTGTGGTTTAACTCGTGCAATGGCCTGGAAGTCACCGGTGTCCGCGACCACGGTGGTGTATTTTTTCAGGGATTCGAGCGCTGTCATATTTTCTTTTGAGCTCCTAATTATCAGTTTACTGGCTTTCTCGACCGTAGCAGATTTCAACCTCCTTTTGGTGGAGCGCTAATGAGTTTGCGGGATGCGTTCTTCAGCGATGCGTGCGGGAAACTGAGAGAATCGGTCAGACGTCGCCAAGGTGCGAGGTTCTTTCGAGAAGAATGCATAGGAACTTTCCATTGGTGGGAGCACTGGCGCTGCAGTTGGCCGCCGGAGCATACGCTGACGAGCCCCCAGGCAATGTCGATGCGGTATTAGGAAAGTACGTCTCTGCAGAAGGCGGCCACGCCGCCATCGATCGCATTCAGACCCGCGAGGTGCAGGCGGATCAGCGCCATGGACCTAAGATGACTTATTACTGGCAGAAGCCGGACAAGGTGCTGCTCATCCGGCAGAAAGAAAAAATCGGGTATGACGGCGGGAGCGGTTGGGTTCTTTCGAAGAAGAAACGCCTCACCCGATTGGCGAAAGGCGCGCAAAGGCCGCTCGAGCAGGTTGCCGATCCGATTCGCTACGTGCGTTTGAAGAGTTTGTATTCTGAAGTGAATCCGGCGCCCTCTGAAGTCATTGACGGTCGAAGGATGGACGTGCTGGTGGCGCCGAATGCCCTGGGGGCTTCCAAGTTTTATTTCGACGCCGAGACGCATCTTTTGGCGCGGATCGAGGAAACCGGAGAGACTTCGGCTTACTACAAGCACGTATGGGATTTCTCGGATTACCAGGAGGTGGATGGAATCGAGTTTCCGTTCCGCCTTGTACACAGTTCGACCGAGCCTGACGCGAAGGCGGAGGATATCCGTATTTCCAAAGTGACGCAAAACATTGAATTGAAACCGCGCCTCTTCGAAAAGCCGGAGAACGTCGCGGTTACTTTTGGGGGCAAGCGCTAATCGTTCCCAGACCAGTCCTCAATGATGCCGGCCTCGTCCGCGGCGGGCACTATGACAGTCGAGCGTCGATTGGCTTCGCTCCAACGCACCAGCGCGATTCCGCCGAAAATGACGAGCATGGCGGTCGCCTCGAGGTAGCCGAACGGCTCGCGGAAGAACAACCAGCCGAGGAATACGGCGACCAGCGGGTTTACGAAGGTGTAGATGGAAACGACGGCCACAGGCAGGTGAGCCATTGAATAAACGAACGAGCTGAACCCGACGATTGAGCCGAACACAACCAGATAGGCCATCGCTAACTCTGATCGCAGAGAGAGCGCAGCATGAGGCATCTTTTCGAAGACGGCGGCTGGAAGAAACATGGCCAGTCCCGCGGCGAGCTGCTGCACGGCCCCGCTGACAAAGGGCTTCGAGTGCGTCTTGACGCGCTTCTGTAAGAGCGATCCCAGAACCCAACCGATGCCGCTGAGCTGAAGCATCAGAAAGCCCGCGAACAGGCGCCCTTTGAGGCCTTCGCGAAAGGCCGCGGGCAATACCAGGAAGAGCACTCCGCATAATCCGACCAACAGGCCGAAAACCGTAGATGCGAAGGGTTTCCTGCCTCCCGGCAGAACAGCGTCAATGCCGACCATCCAAAACGGCGCGGTCGTAAAAAAGAGCGCGGCCAGCCCGCTTGGAATCCACAGCTCCGAAATGGCGAGCATTCCGTTCCCGATGCCGATGCAAATGATGCCGCAAATGGCTGTGTAGAGGAGTTCGCGGCCCTTTGGCATTTTCACGCCGGCGAGAGCCGCCCCGCAGAGAAGAATCGTTCCGGAGATCACGTAGCGGATGGCAATTAAGTGGAGCGGAGGCAGCGATTCCAGGGCGATGCGGATCCCGAGATAGGTTGTTCCCCAAAAGAAACACACGGCGGCCAGCGCCAGATAGGCCAAGCGATGTGTTTTTTGGCGAATTGCAGATCCCCGGTTGCGCTGCTGACTGAGATTATAAAAGGTCGGAAGGTTTCAGCCCTCGTTTACCGGATCGGGCTGCTGCTTGGGATCCAGCTTCTCCACCAGAACTGTGGCGATGCGGTTGCGTTCCATGTGTGTGATGGTGAACCGCCTCCCGCTGTACTCCGTGGAATCTTTCACCTTCGGGATATGACCGAGTTGAAAGAGCAGGAAGCCGGCAAGAGTTTCGAAGCCGGCCTCGCTGGGAAGAACAACATGGTAGCGAGTCTCGAGCTCCCGAATGGTGGTGCTGCCCTCCAGCAGCAGAACCTGCTCCTGATAAGAAGGCGCCGGCCGCACAACATCGTGTTCATCTCCTATGTCGCCGAATATCTGTTCAAGGACGTCGGCGAGCGTCACCAGTCCCGTCACGGTGCCGAATTCATCCACTACCAGGGCCATATGCGTGTGGTTGATTCGAAACTCACCAATCAACTGGTTGAGCGGCTTCGTTTCCGGCACCACAAGCGGCTTGCGAACAAAGCGCCTCAGCCGGAATGGCGCGGCCGTCCTCCGGCGATCTTGAGCAAAGCGGCGTTCATCCCAAACGCGGAGCAGGTCTTTATAAAGAAGGATTCCAATGATTTGCTCGGGGCGGTCCTCATAAATCGGTACGCGCGTGAACTTGTGTTCGGTCATGACGTTGAGCACCGTCTCGAGATCTGCATCCACGGGCAACGAGACGATATTGTGCCGGGGTGTCATGATCTCGCGGGCATAGTAGCCGGAAAGCTCGATCAGGTGCTGGATAGCATCCTGCTCGAACTGCTGCAAGTGCCCTTCGTGGCGGACAGACTCTATGATGTATTTCAGTTCCTCAGGAGAGTGCGTGCCGCGCTTGTGGTCTGAACTCAGCCCAAGAGCGCGCAGCGCCAGTGCCGCTGTTCGCTCAATGACAACGACAAAAGGTTGCGACAAACGATAAAAGAGCAGCAGGGTGGGCGCCGCGACTACGGCCACTCGATCAGCCTTCTCGATGGCCAGATTCTTGGGGACAACTTCGCCGATGATGACATGAAAATAACTGATCACGAGGAATGCAAGCGCAAACGCCACGGCGTGCAATACGCCGGCCGGAATGCGCAGCGTGAGGGGATCTAACGCGCTGCGAAGCAGGTTGTAAAGCGTCCCTTCGCCGGCCCACCCCAGGCCAAGGCTCGAAAGCGTGACTCCTACTTGCGTGACGGACAGCAGCCGGCCCGGATTCGAAAGAAGACTGAGCGCGCTCTGCGCGCCTGCGTGCCCTTGCTCCGCCAACTCGCGCAGGCGAGACTGGCGGACTGAAACCAGCGCGACTTCGGCAGCCGCAAAAAAGCCGTTCGTCGCGACGATCAGGAACAGCAGAATGACGCGGAGAGCCATGAACGCTAAACCAGCCTCGACGGCCGCCTGGCGCGAACCGCAGAGTAAAATCGGGTGGTGCCCGCCCGCCTATTGCGCATTATCAATGTGAGCATAGGGGTTCTCGTCGCCCTCATTGCGCTAATCGTCTATTGGTACGCGATTCGGCCGCTGCCCAAAACCTCCGGCGAAATGACCGCTCCCATCAGCGGTGTTGCAACCATCGAGCGAGATGCGCTCGGCGTGCCGCATATCACAGCGTCTTCTTGGCAGGACGCCATCTTCCTGCAGGGTTATGCAACCGCTCAAGACCGATTGTGGCAGATGGATGGACTGCGCCGCTTCGGCGCAGGGGAGTTGGCAGAGGTGTTCGGAGCTAGCGCGCTCGGTGCTGATGAGCAGTCACGCAGAATGCGTATGCGCGCCATAGCAGAGGCGGATGTGCAGCGCCTGCGGCCCCAGGAGCGCGCCGTGCTGGTGCCCTACGCGAAAGGCGTCAACTACTTCATTGACACGCATCGCGGCGACTATCAACTGGAGTTCTCGCTTCCCGGACATGCGTATGATCCGCGCCCGTGGACTCTCACGGATTCCGTGCTGGTTGGCCTGGTTATGTTTCGCGATTTGACTGACTCATCGCATCTCGAGCTGACAAAGGGCGCGGTGTTAGCGCAGGGAGTGGACGCCGCCAAGCTGCATTTTCTTTTTCCGGCGATGCAAGGCGCGTACGTTAGCCCGGGATCCAATGCCTGGGCTGTTTCAGGCGTTCATACAGCAGACGGGAAACCGATGGCGGCGAATGATCCACACTTGGCTTACGGCATCCCTGGAACCTGGCATCTGGTGCAATTGAAGGCGCCGGGTCTGGATGTTTCCGGCGCGGCGCTCCCGGGTGTTCCGGCTGTCATCACCGGCCACAATGCCCAGATCGCCTGGGGAGTGACAAACCTCCAAACCGGCGTCATGGACTTATACGTTGAGCAACTTGATTTGCGCACCGGCCGATATCTTTACGACGGCAAAACGCAGCAGGCGCAGCTGGATGCCGAAACCATCGGCGTGAAAGGCGGCGCGCCAGTCAAATTGGCGGTATGGGTCACCAGGCACGGCCCGGTTACCGATTATGACAGCGGCAAGGCCTTCAGCATGCGATGGAGCGCAGGCGAAGGATTCGGAATTCCTTTCATCGACGTGGACCGGGCGCAAAACTGGCAGGAATTCCGTCAGGCGCTGAAGACTTTTTGGGGGCCGGCCCAGAACTTCATTTATGCCGACAAGGCCGGTAACATCGGCTACCAGGCCGCGGGCGCGGTTCCTATCCGTCGCGGATTCAGCGCAGACACCCCGCTGGATGGTACATCCAGCAAATTCGAATGGGATGGATACATACCGTTCGATGAGCTGCCTTCGGTTTACAATCCGTCGTCCGGCATAGTCGCGACCGCGAATCAAAGCACCTTCCCGCCCGGCTATCCCTACCAGGTCGACGGCAGCTTTGCGGACAGGTACCGGATTGAACAGATCCGGGCGCGTCTGGGGGCGACTCAGAGACTGACTGTCGAGGACATGCTCGCCGTGCAGAAAGACGTCTATTCGGCCTACGATCGATTTCTCGCGCAAGCCGCGATCTCGGCCTTCGATAAGCGGGGCAGCAGCGACGCCATGGTGCGCGATGCCATCGCGGTTTTGAGGAATTGGAATGGTCAGATGGAAAAGGATGAGGCCGCGCCCATGGTGACGGAGCTGCTGAATAATGAAATCGGAACGGCTCTAGTAATCGAGATGATGCGGCCTGCGCAGACGAAGATAAAGCAGATAGTGCACTCTCGGCCGCAGAATTCCATTGAGAAAGCCGGCGGCCAGACAGGTTATCAATTAATGGCCGTCCCCGATATTCGTCCCCGGCCTCAAATCATACAGACCCTGCTGCAAACCCGCCCCAAGGGCTGGTTCATAGGAGAGGATTGGGATGCCTGGATCCTGCGGAACCTCAGCGCTGCGCTGGAGGAAGGCCGCAGGCGGCAGGGCAGCCCGATTTCCAAGTGGCAGTGGGGCCGGATGCTGCAATGGACCTTGGAACATCCGGTAGGGAAAGAGTTGCCGTTCGTAGACCGTTTCTTCGATATTGGCAAGATCGCGATGAGCGGTGCCGGTACTACCGTGAAGCAGACTACTAGCACGCTCGGTCCTTCGGAGCGTATGGTTGTCGACTTGGGTGATCTGGACAGGTCAGTGCAGAATCTGACTATCGGCGAGTCGGGCCACGTCGCCTCCCCGCATTACAGAGATCAATGGCCGGCTTACTATGCCGGCAAAAGTTTTCCGATGCAGTTTGACAAGGTGGATGCCAGGCGAGTCCTGCGCGTCAAGCCCGTACCATGAAAGGCGGCTCTATTCCTGTAGACTTCTGGAGGCAGCGAGACCGGAGAGCCGGCTCTGGAACTCCTCCACTGTCACTGCCCCCTGATCCCCATGTTTGCGGTTGCGTACGGCAACCGTTCCGGATTGCATCTCCCGGTCGCCGATCACCAGCATGTAGGGAATCTTCTGGAGCTGGGCCTCGCGAATTTTGAGATTCACCTTCTCGCTGCGATCATCCAATTGTACGCGGAATCCGGCATCAAAGAGCTTCTGGTAAACCTTCCGGGCGTAGTCCGCATGGCGATCGGTAATGGGAAGTACGATTGCCTGAACCGGCGCCAGCCAGACCGGAAACGCGCCGGCATAGTGCTCAATCAGGATGCCGAAGAAGCGTTCGATGGAGCCGTACAGCGCTCGATGCACCATCAGCGGCTGGTGGGACTTGCCGTCTTCGCCGATGTATTCCAGGCCGAAGCGCCGCGGCAAAGTGAAATCGAACTGAACTGTGGACAACTGCCAAAACCGCCCGATGGCGTCCACCAGCTTCACGTCGATCTTGGGACCATAAAACGCGGCTTCGTCCGGCGATACCTTCACCTTCATCTCGAGCCGGTCTGCGGCTCGCTGCAGAGCCTTCTCGCCTAATCCCCACTGCTCCGGTGAGCCATCGTACTTTCCGCTGGCGCCGCCATCCCAGGTAGATAGCTCGGCTTCATATTGGGTAAAGCCGTAGGTGTTGAGCGTGTCGATGGCAAACTGTAGGCAATCGACGATTTCGTTCTCAATCTGATCTGGCGTGCAGAAGATGTGCGCGTCGTCCTGCGTAAAGCCTCGAACGCGCAGCAAACCGTGCATCACTCCCGATCGTTCATACCGGTAAACGGTCCCGAGCTCGCCCAAACGCACCGGCAGGTCGCGATAGCTTCGTAGCCGGTCCCGATAAATCAAGATGTGGAACGGGCAGTTCATCGGCTTGAGCTGGTACTCGGCGTCATCCAGCTCCATGCGCTTGAACATGTTTTCGGAATAGTAGTTGTAGTGTCCGGACGTCTTCCACAGATCGCTGCGGGCGATGTGGGGCGTGTAGACCAATGAATATCCGCGCTTGACGTATTCGTCCCGCATCCAGTCTTCAATGACGTTGCGAATCGCCCCGCCCTTCGGGTGAAAAAAGATCAGGCCTGGCCCTGCAAGCTCCTGAATGCTGAAGAGGTCAAGTTCCTGGCCCAGCTTCCGATGGTCGCGTTTCTTCGCTTCCTCCAACTGCTGCAGGTATTCGTCCAATTCTTTCTTCGTGAAAAACGCCGTGCCATAAATACGCTGCAGTTGCGGGTTGTGCTCATCGCCTTTCCAATAGGCGCCGGCGATGGAGAGCAGCTTGAATGCCTTGAGCTTTTCGGTGGAAGGCACGTGCGGTCCGCGGCAGAAATCAATGAAATGCGGTCCAAGCGTGTACTCGGAAAAGACATCGCCGGCCCGCTCTTCTATCAACTCGCGCTTCATCCAGTCGTTTCGATACTTCTCCAAACCTTCGGCTTTCGCGGTTAAACGGCGCTCAAACAGCAGGTTCTGTGCCTGCAGCTCGCGCATGCGCGCCTCAATTTTCTCGAGGTCTTCCGGCGTGAACTTCGCATCGCGCTGGAAATCGTAATAGAAGCCCGTATCGGTGGGTGGGCCAATCCCTAGCTGGGTTTCCGGGAAAAGTTCCAGGACGGCGGCCGCCAGCAGATGTGCCGTCGAGTGCCGGTACACTTGCAGGGCCTCCGGATTTTCGGGCGTTAGGATCTCTACCTGAGCATCGTTTTCGAGCGGCCTGGTCAGATCGAACAGATCTCCGTTTACGCGGGCGACAATAGCGTCGGCAGCCAGGCGAGGGCTGATAGACTTGGCGATGTCGATGGGGCGCGAGCTGGGCGCTACCGATTGCTGGCTGCCATCGGGCAAGGTGACCGTTAAACTGCTCATGATTGAAGGGGAAGTAATTTCGAGAGTATCAGACGGTTTCAGGCTGCTGACCATGCGGTCAGGCGCTCCACTCCGCCATATCTGAGCTAAGAGCACTACCCGTTGCTAGACTGGAACTACTTCTCGCGTGAGCACCTCGTCCGCAGCGCCTGCCTTTGATGAATTCGCTTTGGTAGTACGTGCCAAGGCAGGGGATATGTCCGCCTTCTCGCAGCTGGTCAAGCACTATGACCGGCGCATCTTCCGGATGGCCAAGCAAATCACCCAGAATGACGATGATGCAGAAGATGTATTGCAAGATACATTTCTAAAGGCGTATACTCATCTGGCCGATTTCCAGGGCAACTCGAAGTTCTATACCTGGCTGGTCAGAATTGCTGTAAATGAAGCTTTGATGAAGCTTCGGAAACGCCGTTCCGACCGTACGGTTCCGCTGGATGAACCCATCGATACGGGCGAAGACGAAGTGGCTCGTGAGATTGCGGTTTGGGACCAGAACCCCGAGGATACCTATTCAAGAGAGGAGTTGGCGAGTATTTTGGATGAAGCAGTGCAAAGTTTAAAGCCAGCCTACCGCACCGTTTTTATCTTGAGGGACATCGAAGAAATGTCAATAGAGGAAACGGCGGAGGCGCTTGGCTTGTCCATTTCAGCCGTTAAGAGCCGTCTCCTTAGAGCGCGGTTGCAGCTTCGCGAGAAACTGACTCGACAATTCAAAAGAAAGGGGGATGACGCGTTTGCTTACCTGTAAGCAGTTTCTGCGGGATTTGAACGAGTATCTCGACGATACTCTTGACCCGGAAATGCGGGCGGACCTACAAAGGCACGTGGAAGAATGCCCCAATTGTTGGGTCATGTACGACACCACGCAGAAGACGTTGAAAGTTTTCAAAGGCATGGAGCCGAAAGCGATCCCGCCGGACATTGAGGCGCGGTTGATGGCTGCCCTCAAACGCATGAAGAAAGACCGCGGCGGTATTTGCGGCGAAAAAGTGGACGTCTAGTCTTCGTCTTCGTTTGCGGCGCTACTCCTTGGCGCCCGCTACCGGAACTAACTGTCCTTCGCGTATATAGTACTCACTGCCCCGCCACATCACACTGCGCCGCATAAAGCTTGTTATCCAGAGCAGAAAAGCGATCGCATCCCAAAGAGGGATAAGAACGCTGCGTTTTAAGACCGACGGTTGCTTTAAGCCGTGCGATCCAATGATCATCGTGAGGACCACCCGCAGCGTCAGGTAAATGAGGAAAAGGGCGGCGGCTACTTTCATGGAATGCGCAACGGCGGCCGCTACGACGCACCAGAAAATTCCCTGGGTCAGCAGCAATCCCAGGTGCCCCGCCGGCCGCATGTGCCGCATCACCACGAGCCATCGCAATCTCTTCTGGAGCAGTTCTTTCATAGAAGCGAAATCTGCGACAGTGTCTATGGTGTAATCCAGGAACTCCACCCGATAGCCCTGTTCGGCAATCAAACGTCCAATCAGCAAGTCATCACCAGGGCGGTTCTCAATGGCTTCGTAGCCCCCGATACGCGCCAACTGCGATCGCGTTGTTGCAATCGTGGGTCCGATCGCAAACTTGACGCCGTCCAACTGCCTGGCCACGAAGATCCCCGCGTAGAAGTCCGATAGCATGCCGATCGACTGCAGAGTGTCTGCAAAAGTCTTGTCTCCGGTTGAAACATACGGTACCGTTACGGCGCCCACTTCCGGGTTGCTCAGGGGCTGGACCACGGAACGGAGATAGTCAGGACGGGCGCGTACATCGCTGTCGCTGATTACCAGAACTTCATGCTCGGCGGCGCTTACAAGGCGGGCCAATTTCGCAGCCTTGTCGTTCATCGCTAGCCGGCCTGAACCAAACAAAACGCGTATAGGGCGCTCCGGAAAGTCCTGTTTCAGCCTGTTGATCGCCTCCATGACCGGCGCATCGGGCCCATCCACGCAAAAGATTAATTCATATTCAGGATAGTCCTGTCGGCAGAAGCTCGCAAAGTTGTCGTAAGCGTCGGGATCGGTTCCCTTGACGGGTTTGAGGTTACTCACGGGCGGCGTAAATGCCACCGTTGGAGGACTCTGCTTGCGCGCGTCCGCAAAGAATCGCCACGAGCTGTAAATGGCAATCAAATAGTAAACAAACGGGATCGCCGCAATCGCAAGGAAAATAAGAATCATGATTTGGGCAAGCGCTTCGTAGCCGAGGGCACTCAGTTATCGTTCACGAGCCCGCCCGGTTGGCGCACCCCGCCATTCCTGTCCGCAGAACTCCTTCTACAATTAGTTTACTTTGTTTGACTTAGAAGCGTGCCTTATAGCGCGGGCTTGCTACAATCGAGTAACAACATAGGCGTGCCGGTAACTGCCTCTTGACTTCTCCCCAGTGCGTCTAAAGCGGTTGATGAGCCGAGCCTGGTTCCGTCCGGCAGGCATCAAGCAATTTGAAACGAAATGAAAACTGACTTTCCCTGCTCAGGAAGGCGGCCGGCGTGTGCGGAATAGCTGGATTCACGCATCTTAAATCTGCGCCTCCAACAGGTCGAATGGAGTCCGCTATCCGCTCGCTGATACACCGCGGGCCAGATCAGCAGGGAGTGTTCGAGTCCGCAGTTGTGTCGCTGGGCGCGGCCCGTTTGAAGATTCTCGACCTGCACGCAGGCGATCAACCCATTACGTCAGCGGATGGAAACGTTGTCATTGCCTTCAATGGAGAAATTTACAACCACGCGGAACTTCGCGTGGAGCTGGAAGGGCGGGGCTACCGCTTTCAATCCCACACGGATACGGAAACTGTGCTGGCTGCATTCCAGGAGTGGGAGACCGAATGCTTCGCCAAGTTGCGCGGTATGTTTGCTGTTGCGCTTTGGACCGAATCCTCGCGGCGCCTGGTCCTGGCGCGCGATAGATTGGGCATCAAGCCTCTCTACGTTGCCTTTCGCGGAGATGATCTCTACTTCGGATCTGAGCTCAAAGCTTTGTTCGTCCACCCGGAGATAGAACGCCGGCTGTCTCTTCCGGGGCTTGATTGCTACCTGACTCTAAACTACGTCCCCAGTCCCCGGACACTTGTTCAGGACATCGAAAAGTTATCGCCGGGACATTGGCTCGAATGGCGGTCCGGGAAAGTTCGTGCGGAACCCTACTGGCGGCTCCCGCTCAAAACTACTAAGCACTGGGACCTCCCCGCCGCAAAACACGAACTGGATTATCTCCTCGGCCAATCGGTGCGCGAGCACCTTTTATCCGATGTGCCTGTCGGTCTATGGTTGAGTGGCGGCGTGGACTCGTCTACTGTTCTGCATTACGCATCCCAGGTAAGACCATTGCGTACGTTCTCCATCTCCTTTCGTGGGCGCAGTTTCGATGAGACGCAGTATATTCGCGAAGTTGCGTCGCAGTACGGCACCGAACACGAGGAGTTTGATCTCAATCCCGAAACGGATCTGCCTGACGCCATCGAGCAGTTCGCAGCCCACTTCGACGAGCCGAATGCCGATGGCGGAGCTTTGCCTGTCTGGTTCCTTTCCAAACTGACCAAGCGCAGCGTCACCGTTGCGCTGAGCGGAGAGGGCGCGGACGAAATCTTTGGCGGTTATCTGACTTATCGCGCGAACGCTCTGGCGCGGGCTGCCCGTAAATTGCCGCGCTTCGTGCTGCGCGCGGCGCGGTCCGCGGCGCATCTGATCCCCGTTTCCGACGACAAGATCAGCTTCGAGTACAAGCTCAAACGTTTCCTTTCCGGTGCTTTGCTGCGCCCTGCGCGCGCTCACGTTCACTGGAATGGAACCTTCTCTGAGCGCGAGAAGCTTTCTCTGCTTTCCGGCGAGATGCCCGGTACGCTTGATGGTATGCTCGACGAGTTGTCGCGTCATGGCGACAACCTCGGCGCCTATCTCTGGTTCGATCAAAAATTCTTTCTGCCGGACGACATTCTGATGAAGGTGGACCGGATGAGCATGGCGCATTCCGTTGAAGTGCGTCCGCCCTTTCTCGATCACCGTCTGGTCGAATTTGCCGGGTCGCTGCCGGAATCTTTCAAAATGCGTGGCTCGCGCCAAAAGTTTTTGCTGAAGGAACTCATGAAGGACAAGTTGCCTTCTTCCGTGACCCGGCGCAAGAAAGTTGGCCTCGATTTCCCGGCGCACGATTGGCTGCGCGGGCCGCTTCGTAGCCTCCTGTTCGATACTTTCGCCGCGGCCGAGTCAGAGTACTCCGGATTTTTTAATTTTGACGTTATCGGCGATTGCCTCCAGAATCACCTGAGCCGTCGCGTGAACCTCGGATATCACCTCTGGGGCTTGATGATTCTGTTTCTCTGGATGAAGAGATGGCGAATTCAAACGGCCGCCGAACCCGATCGAACCTGGGCGGCCTCCGAAGAAATTCTTACCTCTATTTAACTGTCCTTCTCATCGCTGGCGCCATCTACATCGGTTGCATCGTCTCGCCTCCGTGGCTGATGGACGATGTCGACGCCGTGCAGGCGCAGATCGCGCGGAACATGCTTGCCTCGGGCGATTGGGTAACGGCACGCTTGGATGGCGTAATCTACCTGGAAAAAGCGCCTCTCATTTACTGGCTGATTGCCGTCTTCTATAAGGTCTTCGGCATCCACGACTGGGTGGCGCGCCTGCCGGTGGCGCTCTCTTCCGTGGCCCTTGCATGGCTCACAACCGCCTTTGGACTATGGGCGTTCGGCAAACGCGCCGCGCTTTATGCCGGGTTATGCATTTCTACCTGCATCGGCCTGTTCCTGTTCACCCGCGTTCAGATCCCGGACGTGATGCAGACTTTTACCGTGGCGCTCGCTTTGTGGGCCTTTCTGCGGGCTATCGACCCCGAAGAATTGCATCCGCGTCTTTGGGCATTTCTTCTTGCAGCCAGCATGGGAATGGGGCTCTTGCTCAAGAGTCTCATTGGCGTCGTCTTTCCCGTCGCGACGGGGCTTCTCTATCTATTGCTGACCCGGCAGGCGTTCTTGCGCAGGACCTGGCGGAGCTTGCGCCCGTTCAGCGGCGCGCTCATCATGTTGGCCATCGCGGCGCCATGGCATGTTCTCGCGACCTTACGGAACCCTCCTTATTTCGACTTCACTATGCGCAGCGTTCCCGGCCACTATCACGGGTTCTTCTGGTTCTTTTTCATCAATGAACAACTGCTGCGTTTTTTGGATCTGCGGTATCCGCATGACTACAACACCGTCCCGCGGCTGTATTTCTGGCTGTTTCACCTTATCTGGCTGTTTCCCTGGAGCGTATATCTGCCAGCCGTTTTCAAGCTGCAATACCGCCCTGAGGATCGTGCATCCAGGACGCGCCTGCTGGCCCTCTGCTGGATCGGAGTGATTCTGGTCTTCTTCACTTTCTCAACCACGCAGGAATATTATTCGATGCCCTGCTATCCCGCCTTTGCGTTGTTATTGGGCTCTGCCATGGCGGCCGGCGGACCCTGGATTCGCCGGGGAACGCGGCTCCTCGCCGCTATTGCCGCCTGTGCCGGCATCACCACGCTCGCCATCTGGTTCATGGTTCGCCACGCGCCCACTCCTGGTGATATTTCGCTCGCGCTGAGCACCCATCCCGGCGCGTACACACTCTCACTGGGGCATATGGAAGATCTGACGCTTGCGGCCTTTGCGTACTTGCGGTTTCCGCTGCTCCTCGCGTCCCTGGCATTTTTTATTGGGGCATTAGGCAACCTTCGCGCGATCGGGCGTAACGCGTTCCTCAGTTCCGCCTTGATGATGATCCTCTTTTTCCATGCCGCCCGGCTGGCCCTGGTTGTCTTCGATCCTTTTCTCTCTTCGCACGCCCTTGCCGAAGCTCTCAACCGCGCGCCTGCGGGGGAATTGATCGTCGATCATCACTATTACCAGGTCTCCTCCCTCTTTTTCTACACGAATCGCCGCGCGCTCCTGCTCAACGGACGGTTCAACAACCTGGTCTACGGCTCTTACGCGCCGGGCGCCCCTAGCGTGTTTATTGACGACGCGCAGTGGAAGGATCTATGGCTCAGTCCGCAGCGATATTACCTCGCGATTGAAAGCAAGGCGGTGCCGCGGCTGCGTGCGCTCGTGGGGCAGGAGCGGCTGTATCAGGTCACCGTGAGCGGCGGTAAGCTGCTCCTCACCAACCATCCGTTGGCATTGGGCGGACTTTAGTTGCCGTTTCTACCGTCGACGGAAAGGGCCAGCTCCGGCTCTGCGGCCACGATGTTGCTCGCATGGCGGCGCTCATTGCGGGCCTTGCGCCAATTCACTTGCGGAAGGAAGTTCGCCGTATCCACGCGGTCCCGGTAGCGCAGCGCAATGTTCATCAAAGAATCCAGCAGAGATTCTGAGAGAAAGTGCGGCTTCAGCCCCAGATCGACGAGTTTGGAGTGTTTCGCATTGTAGTAGTGTTCTTCCATTTCGACCCGCGGTGTCGGCATGTGCTCAATCTCCACTTCACGGCCAAGCTTTCGCGACGCTGCCTGCACCATGTGCGCGATCTCCAGCACCGAGAACTGTTCCGTGAACTGATTGAACACCCGGCATTCACCCCTCCCGGCCGGATTCAGGCAGGCAATCTCGATGCAGCGGACCGTGTCGCGGATGTCCAGGTATCCCCGTGTCTGGCCGCCTTTCCCGTAAACCGTCAGCGGGTGGCCCACTGCCGCTTGAATGCAGAACCGGTTCAAAACCGTTCCAAAGATCTCGTCGTAGTCAAAACGGTTGATGAGCGCTTCGTCCAGTTCAATTTCGTCCGTGACCGTTCCGTACACTACGCCCTGGTTCAGATCCGTTGCCCGCAGCCCCCAAATTCGGCAGGCGAACATGATGTTGTGGCTGTCGTGTACCTTCGAAAGGTGATAGAAGGAACCAGGCTGCTTCGGGAAGGGCAAAATGTCCTTGCGCCCGTTATGTTGAATCGTGATGTATCCTTCTTCGATATCGATGTTCGGCGTTCCGTACTCGCCCATCGTGCCCAGCTTCACCAGGTGTGAATCAGGACAGACTTCACGCATGGCGAACAGCAGATTCAACGTCCCTACGACATTGTTTACCTGCGTGAAAACCGCGTGCTGCCGGTCGATCATCGAATAGGGTGCGGAGCGTTGCTCCGCGAAGTGTACGATAGCTTCCGGCTGGAGAGTGCGCATCGCGGACGCCAGAAATTCGTAGTCAGTGACATCGCCAGTGATAACTTCGATGTTCTTTCCAGTCAAGTCGCGCCACGCCGAGGTGCGCAAGGGCATTGGGCGGATTGGTGTCAGCGTCTGTACTCCCAGTTGGTGATCCCACAGCCGGCGCGCATAGTTATCGACAATGCTCACCTCATGGCCCTTTGCCGAAAGGTACAGAGCCGTTGCCCACCCGCAATAGCCATCCCCGCCGAGCACACAAATCTTCATTCGATTCCTTTTTGACACCTTATTGATTTTGATTCCGGACGAAATTCCCAGCTTATGCGAGCAGGGTATCTGTTGAGAGGCTGATTTCGATGCATCGGAGAGACAAAGCGCGAAAGTGATTTATCATTAACGCGACCGCGTCACAGCCCGCATTCGCACATCATACCAGCCAGCAACGTCTTCGCTGTGCTCTTTAGGATGCTTTACTAAATCGTAACGTTACACTAAGAGTAGCAACAAGAGGTCCAGTCCCGAAAACTTGCGTTCGCGGAAACCGGCGAGTGAGTTTCCGGCTAACCGAAAGGCTGTGCCTTGCGTAAATGAAAGGGTGAAAGATAGATGTTGGTATACGAACCCCAAGAAGGTCCAGAGTGACTGCCCATAAACGCAGGGGAAGGGTCGCCACTTACCTCTGCCTGCTCTGGTTTCTGGCATTCCGAGCTTTTGGAAACCTGTCCCTTGCCTGGGGAGCCAAACATCTATCGGAAGGATTGACCATCAACCCTTTGGCTTACATCCGCGCGATGGCGAATCCGTTCGTCGCGGTCGGCGTCCTTTTGCTGATCGGCGGAATGCTTTCGCGAATGGCTTTGCTGAGCTTGGCTGACTTGAGTTTTGTCCTGCCGATGACCTCCATCGGCTATGTAATCTCGGTAATCTCCGGAAGAGTGTTTCTGCGCGAGACGGTGACGCCTGAAAGATGGCTTGGTGTCGCGCTCATCTTCCTGGCCGCTTTCCTGGTGGGGTCCACTTCTCATGACACGACGCGGCGAGAAGCCGGCGTGAAACAGTTGAATGTGCTCGATGGCCTTGAATGCAGTGAAAGCGCCTAGTTCAGCGCCCTTGATTCTACTGCACGCGGTGCGGTTCGCCGAATATCTGGTTGAATCGCTTCTGCTGTTCGGGAGTTAGCACATCCAGGATGGTGCGCCTGCCATGCTCGGCTACATCTTCCTCTGAATCCATAATGTTTTGATAGTACTTGCTGTAATCGTCCAGAACCTTAGTGATCGTCGCCTCCTGAGGAGGCGACAGGTTTAGCTCAGTGCGTAAGCGATTCAGCCCATAGTTGCGAGCCGCCTCGATGGTATGCTGCTCGGGCGAATGCGCGAACATCCGCGAATGCAGAAAACTTCGGGTTACCGCCGAGCCGAAAGCTGCGCCGCAAATGAAAATAACAGCAAAAATCGCCAGGACCTTCGGGTTTGACCAGCTCGCGTCCTCTTTACGCAGCATGGTTCGCCTTCTTGTGGGTGCGAGAGCTATTGGATATTTCCTTCAGAAACGGCGAAATTCTGTAACACTGCATCGCGCTGTTGCGCCTTGTCGCCGATTACCGGTGCAGTGTAGTGGATTTGTTGGGCTACTATGTTTTCCCCTAGTAAGTGACCGTCGCGTGATTCTTGCGCCACTACATAACTCCCCATCAGCGCTGCCGCGGTAAGCGAGGCGTAAGCCAAACGCTTGCCAAAGGGGGAGTAAATAATCGCAGCCCAGATCGAATCTCTTGTGTGATCCTCTATGCGCTGCATGACGCGCGCGTAGAAGCCAGTTGTTGGCTCTAGCTCCTCCGGCGCTTTCAACGCACTGAGAAGCGCAGACTGCTCTCGCATGAACTTGAGTTCCGACAAGCAGCTTCCGCAGGAAGACAGGTGCTCTTTTGTTTCCGGCCACTCCCCAGCGCCAGAAAGCAGAGATTCTAGGCGATCCCGTATGGACCCATGCATATTTCCCTCAAAAAGCCCCAACCAATTTCGCGGATCTCACTTGCCCGCTTAAAACTTATCTACATCTATACCCAAATCAACGCTTCTTTAAAAGCTAAATCTTTCTCACGCGGCGGGCGCGACCAAAGGTCCCTTCGCCAGGCGCTCCGCCGCCTTCACCAGTTTTTGGCGCGCTCGGAACAGCTTCACCTTGATCGTGTTCTCATTCATCCCGGTCATCTCGGATAGCTCCTCCACCGAGTGCCCTTCCACTTCCTTCAGCAGGATGAGCGACCGGTCTTCTTCTGAGATCTTTGCAAGCAGTTTCAAAATGAGGTCCTGCTGCGCTAGCCGCTCGTCGATCGGGGGTGCCTGGTCGGTGGCCGGCTCGGAACTTTCCATGCGCATGGAATCGTCAGCCGAGAAGTCACTTTCGTACACCAGCTTCCTCACCCGCTTTTTCCGCAGGTAGTCGTAGCACTCGTTAACCGTGATCTTGTAAATCCAGGTCAGCAACGAACTGCGGAAATCGAAGTTCTTGATCGAGAAATAAATCTTCGCGAAAACCTGCTGGGCGATATCCTCGGCGTCGTTCCGGTTCCGCAGAATGCCGTAGATGATGGAGAACACCTTCGCCTGGTAGCGCTCGACAATTTCGCGGAAGGCTATCTCGTCTTGTGCCTGAACCCGCCGCACCAAGGCCGCCTCTTCGGAGCTGCGATAGTCCAACTTGGTTTTGCGAGGCGCATCCGTGGTTGCAGCCGGAAAGGGGAGCGTGCCAGTCAGCCCAGTCATAGTACAACGGTCCAGACGTCCTGCCATTTGAAGGGGTTACACAAACCTCAATTAAGATTCTTAAGATCATTGTTACAGATTTTGGCGGCTGCGGTTCGGCCCAAAAGAGACACCCGTCTATTGGTGTGGAAATGGTTGTACACTAGAAGCGTGGTGTGTCTACTGAGGAGAATTAAATGATCCAACTAACTGAAACTGCGGTGAGTAAGGTCAGCGAGATCCTGGGCATGCAGGAACCCAAGCCGGCCGGGTTGCGCATCTCGGTCGTCGGTGGCGGCTGCTCGGGTTTTAGCTATTCCATGGCCTTCGAGAATCAGCCGAATATGCTCGACAAGACTTACAAGTTTGGTGACTTGAAGGTGTTCATCGATCAGGCTAGCCTGTTGTACCTGGAAGGCGCCGAAGTGGACTACGTGGAAACACTTGAAGGCTCAGGTTTTAAGTTCAGCAATCCGCAAGTGAAATCCACTTGCGGATGTGGCAGCTCATTCAGCGTTTAGCCGTCTGCAATCACGTCTTTTGGGCCGAGAGGGTTGAATCACCCTCCCGGCCTTCCGTGTTTTTGGCGCCATGCAAGACCTTCTGACGGAAGCCCAAAACCCCGCGTCGGCCTCGATTGACGGCCTCAGTACCCTGGACATGCTTCGCGTCATCAACGCTGCTGACCATGAAATTGCTTCGGCAGTAGAACGTGAACTTCCCAACATAGGTAGGGCAGTGGATGCGATCGCAGGGCGCATTCAGAATGGTGGCCGGCTCTTCTATCTAGGTGCTGGAACTTCTGGCCGGCTGGGTGTTCTGGATGCCTCAGAGTGTCCGCCCACTTTCAATTCGCCGCCGGAAATCGTTCAAGGGGTCATTGCCGGCGGGGATTTTGCGCTTCGCCATTCCGTCGAAGGCGCTGAAGACGATGCCGGACAGGGTCAGCGGGACTTAATGAAGCGGCAATTCACCCAACAGGATTCACTGGTGGGAATCGCTGCCAGCGGTCGCACGCCCTACGTCATCGGCGGCTTGGAGTATGCCCGGTCTATTGGTGCTATGTCGGTGGGTTTGAGTTGCGTCCCCAACTCGGGCGTCGCGCAGGCAGCCGGCATTGCCATCACGCCTTTAGTGGGACCGGAGATCCTGACGGGGTCTACGCGCATGCGCGCCGGTACGGCCACGAAACTGGTGCTGAATATGATCAGCACGGGCGTTATGATCCGCCTGGGATACGTTTACGGAAATCTGATGGTTAACGTCCAACCAACCAACACCAAGCTGACGGATCGCGGCCGTCGAATCATCGCCCGCCTCACAGGCGTGTCTTATGATGAAGCTTCGCGATTGCTGTCCGAGGCTGGCTCGGTTCGCACGGCGGTCCTTATGCAGCGGCTGAGTCTGACTCGAAGCGAGGCAGAACTGCGGCTCTCCAGGGCCAAGGGGCGTCTCCGGGTTGCCCTGGGCGAGTAGCTCCCTGCTTCCCGAAAACATGGACAAATTCAAAATTGTGGGAGGCCGGCCGTTGACCGGCGAACTTCCCGTGAGCGGCTCAAAGAACTCTGCGCTGCCGGCGCTTGCCGCTGCGCTGCTGACAGACGAGCCGGTGATCCTGCGCCGCATCCCGCAGGTGAAAGACATCGACACCATGCAGAGCCTGCTTTCCTACATAGGTGCGGACATTCAAATGCAAAATGGCGCTGTCCACGTGCACGCGAAGCGCCTGGAGAATCCCGAAGCGCCTTACGAAGTGGTGAAGACCATGCGGGCGTCCAGTCTGGTGTTGGGGCCGCTTGCCGCTCGCACAGGGCGCGCCCGGGTCTCCATGCCCGGCGGATGCGCCATCGGTTCCCGGCCTATCAATCTCCACATCTCGGCGCTGGAACAGCTGGGGGCCACGATTGAGCAGGCGCACGGCTACATAGAAGCCCAGGCGCCAGGCGGCTTGCGGGGCGCCAACATTCACTTTGACCGCATCACGGTCACCGGTACGGAAGATTTGCTCATGGCGGCCGTTCTGGCCCGCGGCGAGACCGTCATCCGGAACGCCGCGCGCGAGCCGGAGGTGAAAGATCTCGCCGAGCTACTTAATAAAATGGGCGCGAAGATAGAAGGCGCGGGTACTTCTGTGATTCGCATTCACGGTGTCGAGCGTCTTCATGGAGCGGAGCACACCATCATTCCGGACCGGATCGAGGCGGGCACGTTTCTTCTGGCGGGAGCTATCACCAAAGGGGATGTTACCGTCAGTTCCTGCAACCCGGAGCACGTGGCAGCGCTGACCATCAAGATGGGGCAAGCCGGAGCAGATATTGAAGAAGCCGGCAACGGCGCGCTGCGCGTGCGCTGTTCCCGGCGCCCGAAAGCGGTCGACGTGACCACGGAGGAGTTTCCCGGATTCGCCACGGACCTTCAGGCCCAATACATGGCCTGGATGGCGGTGGCGCGTGGCATCAGCTTTGTAATGGAAACCATCTTCGAGAATCGCTTCATGCATACCCAGGAACTGGCGCGCATGGGCGCGAACATCCGCATCGAGGGGCGGCAGGCAATTGTTGCGGGAGAAGAGCGGCTGACCGGCGCTCAGGTGCTGGCGTCAGATCTCCGTGCGAGCGCATCCCTCGTCCTGGCTGCGCTCGTCGCCGAAGGAGAGACTATCATCGACCGCGTCTACCATATGGACCGCGGCTACGAGGGCATTGAGGAGAAGCTCGCTGCGGTCGGCGCTGACATCGAACGCATACGCTAGTCTCGTGTTTCTTAAGTTTCTTGACGCCAACTCATCGTTCATCAGCGTGAACGCTCGAAACGGAGCCGCGACCGTCAGGGACTGTGAAAAAATCCAAGGCTGGGAAAAACCGGCGATGGAAAGACGGAAACTTGTCATTACAGAATACATGGTTGTGCAAGTATGATTCGGGACGCCAGCCACGCCCAAGTTTCTTTAGAAATGATCCCAACCGCCCTAAATTCGTCTCCGCGAGGCAGGAGGACGAGGGGAAAAGGCCTTTATGATCTGGAATCTACTGCGCGACCGCCGGTCGGACGCGGATCCACTGCCTAACGTTGTAAGCCAAGGCGATCCACAACGCTTCCGTACCCGCCTTCACAATCCCACGTACCGAAAATTGCCTCAGCTTTTGCACTCCCTTGATCCACAGATGCGGAAACTCGGCAATTTCACAACGCTTCTGATAAAGCGTCTTCACCGCTCGACGTTTCATACGTGCCAGATAGCCGCTCATCGCCTTACTCTCTACCGGTAACTCCACACGCCGCGGCCCACCACGATAGCCGCAACACTGTTTGAGGAACTGGCAACTCTTGCAATTCTTAGCTTGGGCTTGAAAGATGGTTTTGACTACGCCGTGATGTTTCTTTTGTCCGATCGCCACCAAGGTCTTGCCATCCGGGCACAACAACGCTTGGCCACGCCCCTGCCGCTGAAAGGCAGTGGCTGCAAACTCTTTCGCAATCCCGGCGCGAGCGCACGCCCCGGCTTGCCGCGCGGCATCGCCTTTCCACGGCGCAATCAGTTCCACATTCCGCTCGGCCGTTTGTTCCACGTTGTCGCGCGTGGCATACCCGTTGTCGGCGATGATCGTCTGCGGAGTCGCCAAGCCACTCTGCTCGATCCGCTCCAGCGCTGGTATCAGTTGATGCAGATCGTTGTGATCGCCCGTCAATCCAACCGCTACGATCATGCGCGATTGCGCTTCGCTGGTGACCTGCATGTTGTAGCCGGGATGGAAGCCACCGTCGTTGTCTTTCATCTTGCGCGCTTCCGGTTCACTATCACTGACGCGCAAATCCGCCCGATTTTTCGGCGTTGTGCGGGCTTCCAGGTTTTCCAGTTCTTTCAGCGCCGCTTCGCCGCGGGCCACCGCTTCGCGCGCCGCACGCTGTTGCGCGGCTTGCCGCCGCTTGTCCATCTGCTCGTGTTCCTGGGCGGCTTCGCGGTCCAACTTCTTGACCACTTTGCGGGCCGCCCTCAGGCGTTTTTCTAATGTCCGGCGCCGGTGCAAAGAACTCTTCGCCGCTTGCGCCTTCATCTTGGTTCCATCTTGCAGCAGGGTCTCCAGATTCACCACTCCAGCTTTCTCCAGCATCGCCAGAAACTCAATGAATAGCTTCTCCAGCGCCTCCCGGTGCCCCACCCGAAAATCCGCCAGCGTGTGATAGTTCACCTCTTGGCCTGCCGCTAGCCAGCGCAGGCCCGGTTCCTGCGACATCATCCGTTCAATCGACCGTGCCGAGGCCACGCCCAGTGTGTAGCAATACACCCAGATGCTCACCAGCAGGCGTGGCGACCAACAGGGCCGGCCCGCTTCGCCCTCCCGTGTTTTGCAGTCTTTGGCAAACTGTTCCAGATTGAGCTTCCCGGCCAGTTCCCAGATCACTCGCGCCGGGTGGTTCGCCTCGATCAGAATCTCGTAATCCAATACTTGAAAACTGGTTTGCGAGCGGTCGATCGGTTTGTACTTGATCTTGCCGACCAGCGGCTTGTCGCTACTCACTCTTCTAGCGTAAATCCAGTTCAAACATTTTGTGCCCTAAATGTTCCGGATATTTTTTCACAATCCCGTCAGGGAGTACCCATGGCCCTTCGGGCCGCAGAACGAAATGAAGACGCGGCAGGCCATTCACGTGAAATCAACAATTTGGACCGCGTCTTCAACGGAGCATGTATGGACGAAACGTAAAGGAATTTCGGAAACAGGAGATTAGGGTCTCGGGATGAGTACACCGGAAAAGCATCACACTGAGGGCTTTCTCGCGATCGTTCGAGATGCGAAGACGCGCATCCGCGAAATCGATATTGTGGAATATCAACGCCTGCGCGAGGCGGGCGAAGCGGGAAATTTAGTAGATGTGCGTGAAGACCATGAATGGGAGGCCGCGCACGCTGCCGGAGCGGTTCATCTCAGCAAGGGGACCATTGAGCGCGACATCGAAACGGTGTTTCCCGAGCAGGACGTTAAGCTCGTCCTGTATTGCGGCGGCGGATATCGGTCCGCCCTAGCTGCCGACAATCTTCAGAAGATGGGTTACACGAACGTGATCTCGCTGGATGGCGGCTGGCGTGCCATCGAGGCCTCCGGGCTGCCGCTGGTGCGCTCAGAAATGCCGTCAGCTTAGCTCTTGCTCCAGTGTGCGGGCCATTCGCAGCAGGCTTGGTTCCGTAAACGGGGCACTGACCAGTTGAAGACCAATAGGCAGTCCCGATACTCCTGTCCCGCACGGCATGGAGAGCGCTGGTTCACCCAGGAAATTGAGGGAGCGAACAAGGCGCGTGGACGCCATCCGGGTGTTCTCTTTCTTTCCGGCGATTCGCACATCGGTTTCATCAACCCGGGGCGCAGTGATCGGCGTCGTAGGGCACAAGAGGATGTCAATATCCTTCCAAAGTCCGTCAAAAGCGCGCCGGAACAGAGTTCGCACTCGCTGAGCGTTTACATATTCGTGCGCTTTGATCATTCGACCTTGTTCGATGAGAGACCAAACATCTTCGCCGAACTGCGATGCGTCCGTCTGGTTCACGTACACGGCGGCAACTTCAGAGAGTTGCATGACGCGCGCTGCGACGTTAGCCTCGTGGAGATCTGGAATCGGAACATCGATAAGATCGGCGCCCAATCGCTGCAACTCGCCGGCGCTTCTCTTCACTGCATTTGCGACATCTTCCTCCACTTGATCGAAAAAGAAATTCGCCGGCAGCCCGACACGAACTCCTTTCAGATTCGAGAGTGGAGATAGGTTGAAGTCAAGGGCATCCACGCCGGCGATCACGTTCATCGCGAGGGCGCAATCCTCCACGGTCAAACCTAGCGGCCCTACATGGTCGCAACTGTAGGAGAGCGGCAAAACGCCGTAGCGGCTCACGCGACCGTACGTCGGCTTGAGGCCCGTGATACCGCAGTAGGACGCCGGGATGCGAATGGAGCCACCGGTGTCGGTCCCGAGCGCCATGGGCAGCAGACCCGCCGCTATCGCGGCCGCCGAGCCTCCACTGGATCCCCCTGCAATGCGATTTGTATCCAGCGGGTTGAGAACTGCTCCATAATGAGGATTTCTCGACGTAATCCCGTAGGCAAGCTCATGCTGATTGGTCTTCCCGGCTGAAACCGCGCCCGCTGCAGAAAGGAGGTCGACAACGGTTGCGTTGTGCTCGGGAACGAAATTGCGGAACACTAAGGAACCGGCCGTGGTGCGAACTCCCCGTGTGTAGAAAAGATCCTTGTAGGCAATAGGAATGCCATGGAACGGGCCGCGATCCTTGCCAGCCGCGAATTCTTCATCCAATTTCTTCGCGTGTTCGCGAGCCTGCTCTTCCGTCACCGTTATGAAGCAATGCAGCGCTTCTTGGGCCTTGATGTTGGCAAGTGTCTGTTCGGTCAGCTCCAGACAGGAAAGCTTTCGGGCTCGGAGCAGCCGGCCCAGTTCGCGAACCGTCATTCCGGCCTTTTCACCGTTTCGTGAAGCGAAAACGTCGCAGCGGGTTCCACGTCGAGAGTGAGCCGCTGCGCCAACGGTTTGAAGAGAGCTGTTAACTCCTCCACGATCTGACGGTTTTTCGCGGCGGCATCCGTTGCCTCTTTTTCCTGGCGCTCGAGCATTGCCGTCCTTGGCGAGCCTACTGTGGCGCCGGCCCCCTCACCACCTGTGCGAAATCGCCCGGGTTGATCCACTTCGCGAAGGCGGTGCGCACTTCGTCGGCCGTCATGTTGAAGTATTTGTCGGCCGCATGCATAGGCTCGTCCAGCGGCAGCCCAATGCGAGCGCGCGCGATGATTCCACCGGCCACTGCGTCCTCGCTCGATTCCGCCAGCGGAATCTGTCTTAACAGCAAAGCCTTCGCCTGCTGCAATTCAGCGGGCGTGACATTTGCTTTCTGCATATTCCGGAGTTCCTGATCCACCAGGGCGCGGGCTTTTGAAACATTATTGGGATCAGACCCGTAATCGATCGTATATGTCGTCCGTGTCTCGCCCGCTTCCAGCGAGTTGTTTATGTTGTACACCAGGCCTGCGTTCTCTCGCAGATCGCGGTAAAGGCGCGTGGCGTAAAAGCCTCCACCCAGAACGTGATTCCCCAACTGCAGCGCGTAATAATCCGGACTGAACCGGTTCATTTCGAGTTCTTGTGCCAGATCAACGGAGTCCTGTACGCGGCTGGGATCGGGTACGTTCACGGCACTCGGCTTGTTGCCCGGAACCGGCGGAAGCACCACGTCGGGTTTGGGGCCTTCCGCCTGCCATGACCCAAAGTATTTTTCAATCACCGGCCTGGCCTCGTCCATCGTAATGTCGCCGATGACCACAATCGTCGTCAGATCCGGCCGGATGATTTTTTTGTAATAGCTTTGTACGTCTTCGTATTTAAGCGAAGTGACAGTCTGCGGCGTAGTTTCACGGAGCAGCGGATCGTGCGGCGGCAACAGCGCATGATCCAGGGCCTTATCGGCTTTGTATTTCGGACTCTGAAGTTCGCCCGCGCTCAATTGCGCGGTCTGTTCCTGCACTACTTTAAAAGCGTCGGTGGGCAGCGCCGGGTGCAGTTCGTTATCAGCCAGCAATTCCACTCCTCGCGCAAAGTACTGCTTCAGTACTTGCAGGCTGAAACTGGCGCCCGCCTGTTCCGACGCGGCTATGTCATCAATGGCCTTCTGGAATGCCAGCCGATCGAGCGTTTTTGTTCCGTAGGAAAACAAGCCGTCGAGTACGTCTGCCACGCCATCCTGTCCAGGGGGCGTTTCCATTTCCGTCTGCGTCTTGACGGAGCCGAATATGCTGACCGTGGGGCTGGCCCTTTCCGTTTGCACGATCAGCCGGATGCCATTGGAGAGCTTTACATCCTCCGGGTGCAGAGTATCCTTCGGGATACGTAGGGATTTCACGGCCGCTGCGGCCCACTCTGGCAACACCACAGGCTTGGTTGGCGCGGCGGTAGTCTGTTCAGCGCCGCCGAAACCCTTCGCTTCCACCGCTTCGCCGGAAGGACTTGGTTTCAGAGTAGCGATGACCGAGTTCTGCTTCAGCAAATACTTCTTCGCAACCCGGTTTACATCCTCGACGGTTACCGCTTTGATCGCCTCCACATCTTCGTCCGGCGATTCTTTGCCTTCGGCGGCCAGCGCCTCAGACCACAGGGATGCCAGGTTCGAAATGGAACTGCGGCTGAACTCGGCGCCGGCAACCTCGCCCTTTCGGGCCGCCTCCACCAGGTCGGGTGGAACGCCATTGGTGGCATATTCATTGATGATTTTCGCCATTTCGGCATCAATGCTGTCGGCGTTCGCGCCAGCGGGAAGCGCGGCAACCGCCAGGGCGATGCTGGCCTTTGGATATGTCTCCCCGATTTCGAAGCCCGCGAACAACGCTTTACCCTGCGGCACCAGCGCGTAGAGGTTGGCGCGCTGGCTCGAAAGGACATCGCTCAGCACGCGTGAAGCGGCATAGTCGGGACTGTCCGTGCCGGGGAACCGGTACGCGATGGCAGTCAGTAAATAGGGCAGGTTGCTGTCGATTACGAACGAATCCGCGGCCACCGGTTTCAGATTCACCTCCGGTCTCGCTGGAACAGGCCGCCGTGGAATGTTGCCATAGTACTGCTTGATCTTCGCTAGCAGCGCCGGTGGATCAACGTCGCCCGTCACGACTAGAATCGCGTTGTTCGGCGCGTACCATTTCGTATAGAAATCCTTCAGCATTTGGCCGGTCGTTTTATCGAACGACTCTTTTGTTCCCAGCGCATCCTCCTGGTAAGGCGACCCCGCAAAAAGGTCTCGATTCAGCCGCACGATGAGCTTGTACTGAGGGCTCGACATATCGCGCGCCACTTCCTGCTCAATCGCGCCGCGCTCCTTCTCCCAATCTTGCTGCAAATCGTCTACATTGCCCATGCATGCCGCGTCAACGCGCAAGGCCACATCCAGATCCTGCGCGGGAACGGTCACGAAGTACTGTGTGATGTTCTGCTGCGTATCGGCATTGGTGACTCCGCCCAGCTGCGCATAGATGGCCGCAATTTGATCGGCGTTAACACCGGTGCAGCCGCGAAAAGACATGTGTTCCTGCGCATGCGCCATGCCTGGAAACCCCGCGGGCGTCTCATCGCCGCCGGCCAGGTAATTGGTTTCCACTGTGGCAACGGGCGCGAGCGGATCGCGCACGATCACTACTCGCAAGCCGTTATCGAGCGTTGCGCGCGTCACGTTTACATCGCTCTTCGCTTGTGCGCGCAAGATCGCCGCGGGTGCGCAGAGCGTCAGGAAAATTGCAAGGCAGCCATTCAAGAATCGCATAAGAACACTTTCAGCTTACGGCAGTGATACGTGCCGTCCGGGAAAACGTTGGGTTACCATGAGGGAACCTTCCATCTATGTCGCGTTGGTTCTGGGCCGCTGCCCTTGTTGTCTGTTTGTCCGCGGGTTCGAACGCCGCTGCCGGACAGACTGCCATTCCGAACTCGATTCCACTCAGCGCGCCAATTCCAGCGCAGACTCTTACTCCGAGCGTGGCCAAATATAAGGCCGTCGTGCAAACCGGCGGACAGACCATGTCGCTTGCCATTACGAGCGAAATTAAGGACCAAGGCAACTTGTGGGCGGCGACTGAATCTACTGAGACGCCAATAGGCGAAGCCACCGACACGGTGCTTATGGACAAACGAACTCTGATCTTGAGCGAGCGCCACATCCGGCAAGGGCCGCTCACCATTGATCTGAAGTTCTCAAAGAACATGGCGACCGGAACCATCACGCTTGCCAAGAGCGGAGAATCCAAGACTGTAAATTCCGACCTGGGAGGACCGCTCTTCGCGGATTCAGCCGGCGCGCTCCAATCCCTGGCAGCCCTGCCTTTGGCGGACGGCTACAAGGCGGCCTTCCGCAACTTCGACCTGCAGACGCAAAAGCCGAAAGAGCTGCAACTGGCGGTTACGGGTAGCGAGACAGTTACCGTTCCTGCGGGTACATTCGATGCTTGGAAGCTGGAAATTACTCCGGTAGATGATCCCTCGGAAAAGCGGATCATCTGGATCGCCAAGGCGCAGCGTAAATGTGTTAAATACACGGTAACCTCGTCGCAGGGAGGCGGTACTAACATCGCAGTCGAGCTGCAGCCGTAAATGCCCGATCCCTTAACTGTCCTGCACGACGACGAGCGGCTATTTCAGGCTTCGGTCCGCCGGTTCGCGAAGGAGCGGTTGGCGCCGCACGTCCGCAGCATGGATGAAGAAGGCAAGTTTCGCCCGGATCTTCTGAAAGAAATGTTCTCGATGGGGTTGATGAGCATCGGGATCGATGAGCAATACGGCGGCCAGGGTGGCAACTTCTTTCAGACCCTACTGGCCATCGAAGAGCTCGCGAGAGTAGATCCTTCCGCTTCTGTGATCGTTGATGTGCAGAACACGCTGGTCAGCAACGCGATTGAGCGTTGGGGTAGCGCGGACCAGAAGCGAAAGTACCTTTCGCAGCTTGCCGCTCACAGCGTAGGCGCTTACGCGCTCTCGGAACCTGCGTCCGGCTCCGACGCGTTTGCGTTGACCACGCGCGCCGCGAAGGACGGCGACGTGTACCGCATTTCGGGACGCAAGCTCTGGATCACCAACGCGGACGAAGCAGACATCTTCCTCCTCTTCGCCACTGTGGATCCATCTGCCGGGTATCGTGGCATCACGTGTTTTCTGGTCGAGCGGAGTATGACGGGATTCCAGGTCGGCAAAAAGGAAAACAAGCTGGGCATACGCGCCTCTTCCACTTGTGAATTGATCCTCGACGATGTTGCGCTCCCGCCAGCGCAAGTCATGGGAGAGCCTGGCAACGGTTACAAGATCGCGATCGAGACTCTCAACGAAGGCCGCATCGGGATCGGCGCGCAGATGCTTGGTCTCGCTGAAGGGGCTTTCGATCACGCCCTCAAACATGCCCGGGAACGGAAGCAATTCGGCAAACGCATCGGCGACTTTCAGGGTGTGCAGTTCGAATTGGCCGAGATGGCAACCCGGATTGAGGCGGCCCGCCTGATGGTTTACAATGCCGCGCGGCTGCGCGATGCCGGTGAGCCGTTTGTAACCCAGGCGGCCATGGCCAAGTATTTCACTTCGATCATCGCGGAAGAGGTGGCATCCCAAGCGGTCGAGATTCTCGGCGGAGTGGGTTTCACGAAGGATTACCCAGTGGAAAAGCTCTACCGTGATGCCAAAATCGGCCGTATTTATGAAGGAACCAGCAACATGCAGCGGCTCACCATTGCCAAGGCATTGCTCGATCCGGATAGATAACTGGAACGCTTTCCGCCGCGGCCCGCGTCAAAAGTGGAAAAATAGTGGTGATGAAGTTTAAACGCAGTTGCGCTTTTGCCGTTTGCGCGATAAGCTCAGCCCTTCTGCTGAGCGCCGCCGACGCAAAGCCCGATCCCACGCCCGATCAGATCCAGGACATCATTCATAAGTTCGTCCAGAAGGAAACGGAATTCGCGGATGCTCGCGAGAGCTACACCTATCAGCAGCGAACCAAGATTGAAGAGACTGACCCCATCGGCGGCGTCTACGAGATTCTGGAAGAGGTGACATTCGACGACCGCGACCGGCGCACTTCACACGTGCTGCGCGCGCCTGCCACGTCTTTGCAGAACGTCATTATGACGCACGAAGACGAAGAGGATTACCGGAACGTGATGCCGTTCGTGATGACCAACAGCACGCTTCCCGAATATGATGTGAACTATGTAGGCCACGAGCAGGTGGATGAGATCTCCTGTTACGTTTTCTCGGTGAAACCGAAGACGCTCACGAAGGATCGCAAGCGCTACTTCGAGGGCCAGATCTGGGTGGATGACCAGGACCTGCAGATCGTCAAGACTTACGGACGCGGTATTGGTTATCAGGGACGCGGCGAAGACCAGCAGTTCCCGAAGTTCGAGACTTATCGCCAGCAGATCGACGGAAAATTCTGGTTCCCCGTCTACACTTTTGCGGACGACACACTGCGCTTTAAAGATGGGCAGCAGCAACGGCTCAAAGTAGTGATCCACTACGATCACTACAAGAAATATCAATTCAAGACGCAGTCGACCATCACTTATGGCCAGGTGGGCGCGCCGGCCACGGCTCCCGCAAATCCCCCGGCGAGCCCCCAAACTCCGTCCAATCCGCCACAATAAAAGAGCGTGTTCACCCCGTACCGCAAATGGCTTCTGGTCCTGATCCTGAGCGCCTCCGGCGTTCTGCCGGGGATGGCGCAGCAGCCTCCCTGTCCGCATGTGCGCAATTTCGCCAAAGTGAGCGACTCCATTTACCGGGGTGGTGAACCGTCCGACGTGGGAATGGCAGAGCTCGGAGCGATGGGCATTAAAATCGTCGTCGATCTCCGCGAACCCAGCGGCGCGACCCACTCCGAAAAGCGGCAAGTGGAAAAACTGGGCATGCGGTACGTGAGCGTTCCAATGGGCGAGTTCTCCGCGCCCACCAAGGATCAAATCGAACAGTTGCTCGCTCTCCTGATCCATCCCGATGCCAATCCCCTTTTCATACACTGCCGTCGCGGTAAAGATCGCACCGGAACGGTGATCGCGTGCTACCGCATTCAGCACGATCATTGGACGAACCGCGAGGCGCAAGCCGAAGCGAATCAACACGGAATGAGCAGCCTGGAGCGTGCTATGCGCTCCTATATTGCCCATTTCAAGGCCCTGCAGCCGGATCAACTCGCGCCAGACGGCAGATTGGCTGCCGCTCGACCCTAAGCCTTCTGCATTCAACTACTTAATTCGACCTTCCGGCACATTTGAGCGCTTTCAAGGAGGGTTCGTGTGATTAAATGAAATTGTCGAGTTGATGCCTCTCCAAGACCAAGATGCCGCGCGACGCCGGCGCACTGTTGATCGCCATCTTCGGGAAGCTAAGTGGCTGATGAAAGGTACTTTAAGTACCGAACATCCAATCATGGCGCATATCATCCCGATCCGGCGCTGCAATTTATCATGCGCGTACTGTAACGAATACGACGATTTTTCGAAGCCCGTCCCGCTGGACACCATGCTGCACAGGATCGAGCTCCTGGGCCGGCTGAAAACCGGCATAATCACGCTCAGCGGTGGCGAGCCCCTCCTTCATCCTGACCTGGACGACGTCATTCGGGGTGTTCGACGGCATGCGACTCTGGCCGGCCTCATAACGAATGGGTATTTGCTCACCGCCGAACGCGTACGGCGTCTGAACGACGCCGGTCTTGATTATCTGCAGATCAGCATCGATAACGTCATGCCGGACGACGTATCGAAGAAAAGCCTCAAGGTTCTCGACAAGAAGCTGCAAATCCTCTCGGAAACCGCTCACTTTCATGTGAACATCAACTCCGTGCTGGGCGGGGGCATCCGCAATCCCGAAGATGCTTTAACTGTCGGCCGAAGAGCGATGGAACTGGGCTTTACTTCCACCGTCGGCATTATCCACGATGGCGACGGGCAACTGCGGCCGCTTGCGACCCGGGAACGCGAAGTCTTCCTGGAGATGAAGAAGTTCGAAAAGAAACACTTCTCGCGGCTGAACTATTTCCAGGAGAGTATCGCCAATGCCCAGGCGAGCGACTGGCGCTGCCGTGCCGGTTCGCGCTATCTCTACATCTGCGAAGACGGCCTGGTCCATTATTGCTCTCAGCAGCGCGGCTTTCCTGCCAAACCGCTGGAAGATTACAGCATTGAGGACATCCGCCGGGAATACGTGACGCAAAAATCGTGCGCGCCGTTCTGCACGATCTCGTGCGTCCACCAGATTTCGTATTTCGATTTCTTTCGAGGGAAACAAACTCTCACGGTAGAGCCCGTCCCTGCCGAACACCTGGTCAGCATCAAAGTCGCCCGCTAACTTAGATCTGCCTTATGCCTCGCACCGGCATTGCCGCCGATCCGCGCGTAAAGAAGCACGACACCGGAGCCGGCCATCCGGAACAACCCGCCCGGTTCGACGCAGTGATGAGCAGGCTGGCATCGACCGGGCTGATGCCGGACCTGGTGCGGCTTCCCAGCCGCAGCGCAAGCAACGATGAACTCGCGCTGGTACACCTCCCACGGTATATCGAACTCGTAGAGCGTGAAGTGGCCGGGCATCGCGATCAACTCAGCACGGGAGACACCACCATCAGTGCAGGATCTGCAGAGGCGGCCCGTGCGGCTGCCGGATCTGCGCTCGCCTCAGTCGACGCCGTTTTCTCGGGGGAGGTGGCCAACGCCTTCTGCGTAGTTCGACCTCCCGGGCACCACGCATCGGAGGCCCGGGGCATGGGCTTCTGTCTGTTCAATAATGTTGCGCTCGCAGCGCGCTACGCCCAGCAGCGCTACGGCGCGGAAAGAGTACTCATCGCGGATTGGGACGTCCATCACGGCAATGGAACCCAGGACATCTTCTATGAGGATGGATCTGTGCTCTTCTTTAGCACCCACCAATCTCCCTGGTATCCCGGCACCGGCGATGCTTCAGAAACCGGTGAAGGCGCCGGCTCCGGCAAGACCATAAACTGCCCATTTTCCGCCGGCTCTGGGCGGCGTGAAGTTATAAGTGCTTTCGAAGAGCGCCTCATTCCCGCGGCTACCGAATTTCATCCTGATCTGATCCTCCTTTCGGCAGGATTCGACTCCCGCATCAATGACCCGCTTGGTGATTTTCTGCTGACTGACAGTGATTTCGGTACGCTCACGAAGATGACGATGGATCTGGCCGCTAACTTCTGCGAGAACCGGCTGATTTCGGTTCTGGAGGGCGGCTATCACTTGGACGGCTTGGCGAGGGCCGCCGAGGCGCATGTCCGTGTGCTTACCTTGTAACTACCGTAGAATTGCGGGTGAGCCAAGAGACCCTGGAACTGTTTCTACCAGAGTAGCTGCAAGTTCCTGGGAGGGAAACAAATGAAGACCATTTTCGCCGCTTTGAGCTGTAGCGCGCTTTTTTGCGCAACCGCTTTCGCTCAAACCGGCACCGTAAGTAAGTCTGACCAAGAGTTTATCGATATGGCCGCGCAAACAGACATGACGGAGGCTCACCTCGGGCAGTTAGCTCAAGACCAGGCATCCAGTCAGCAGGTCAAAGACTATGGCCAAATGCTGACTACAGATCATACAAGCGATTACACCCAGTTGACGGCGCTCGGGACAAAAACGGGCGCAACGGTTCCGAAAGGGTTGGATGCCGCCAGCGACCGCATGATCGCGCCGTTTGAGAAGCTGAAAGGCACGGCGTTCGACCACCGCTTTATTCGAGCGATGGTTGAAGGCCACAAGAAAGTGATTGCCGCATACAAGCACGAAGATGAGCACACGCAGAATACCGACATCAAGAGCTACATCGGGAGTGCCTTGCCGGTCTTAGAGAAGCACCTTCACAACGCTGAGGATCTCGAAAAAGCCAAATCCAGCTAGTAAGATCCTGAAACTGAGCCGGAAGCGTAAGCGCCCTTTGACTACTCGAATTTCTGCAACTTGGTACTAGAACTTTTCGGCCGCTCGTGACATTACAGGTACAGAGCGAGCCGAAAGAGAATGTCAAGCGACGAAGTCCTGATGCTGGATTTCCAGCGCGGGTCGGAAGAGGCGTTCGAGGAGCTGGTCGCGCGGTATCGACATTTGCTGTCTAGTTTCTTCTGCCGCCGGCTGGAGAGCCCTGGCCGCGCCGAGGATCTGGCGCAGGAAACCTTCCTGGCGGCCCTTCGAGCGACGGCCCGCTATGAACCCCGCGCATTGGTTCGAACCTACCTTTTTGGCATCGCTTTCAAGCTGCTCTTCGCGGAGCGGCGCAAACAGGCGAAGGATCTTCAATCACCGCAATCCGCTCAGGAACGGAGTGCGCGTTCAGCGATCGATGAAGTGCTGTGTGGGTGCGCCAGGCGCTCGAAAAACTGGACACGGCAGACCGCGATATTCTGATGCTCCGTGAATATGAGCAGCTCAGCGATGCGGAGATTGCCGAGTTGCTGCGGCTCCCTATAAACACCGTGTGCTCCCGGCTGTTTCGAGCGCGCATCCTATGGCCCAAGCCTTCTGTTATGGAGTGGTCTGCTATTCTTCCCGGCGCGCTTCGCCTGGAAGTGCTGCGTAAGGCCGCATAGCATCGCTGCGGGCTGTTTGCCGGGGCCCGGTTGTGAAACCAATTTGCCCTGGATTTGGTCTATTGATCGACACGCTTCAGGAGGTTTCCCGGGTGAGGCTTGCGTGATTTCGCCGGCGGCCACAAACTCCTGTCTCGATCAGCCCTAACGCCGCGCGGTCCCGCGAGCAGCAACAACGACCCTGCAGTCTGGAGGTATTTATGCGAAAGGATCGAGCAGCGTCACCAGCAATGGCGGTGATCGCCGCTTTGCTATTAACGGGTGCTCTGACCGTAAGAGCGGACCGGGATTTCGATGGATTCAATCAATGGCCGGTAGCCGGGCAGAACTTGGATAACAGCCGGAGCCAGCCCACTGAACATTTTATTAGCTCCCGCAACGTCGGCGACTTGACACCTGAGTGGGTGTTCACGACGGGCGGCGATGTCTCGGCCACTCCGACAGTTGGGGACGATGCGGTTTACTTCCCCGATTTCGCGGGCAATCTGTTCGCGGTCGAAAAGAACAGCGGCAGGGCGATCTGGTCACAGACTATATCCAACTATGATGGTGTTCCCGGCGCGGTCTCTCGCGTGAGCCCGGCAGTCTATAAGGACGAGTTAATCCTGGGGGACATTCAAAACGCTAATGCGGCCCATTCCGGAGGCGCCAATGTGATCGCAGTCGACCGCCACACGGGTGATTTGCGTTGGATCACGCAGGTAGATACCAACCCCGCGGCCGTTATCACCGGATCGCCGGTAGTCTTCCGAGATGTGATCTACCAGGGCATTTCTTCCATCGAGGAGGGATTGGCCGCGCAGCCCTCTTATCCCTGTTGTACATTCCGCGGCAGCATTGTGGCGTTGGATGCAAGGACCGGAAAGATGCTCTGGAAAACCTTCGACATGCCCGATAACGGAGGGCAACTAGGCGGTTACAGCGGAGGCGCCGTCTGGCAGCCGCCCGCGATCGACCCGCGCCGCGGCCTGCTCTATGTCGGCACCGGCAACAACTACACAGCGCCGCCCAACGTCCTGGCCTGTCAGGCCGCCAATCCGCTAGCGACCAACTGCACTGCCCCGGACGACTATTTCGATACCGCCTTGGCGCTGGACCTGAATACGGGAAACATCGTGTGGTCGAAGCGCCTTCAGGGATTCGATGTGTGGACCGTGGCCTGTTTTTTTCCTGCGTCAAGCATTAACTGTGAATCGCCGAGCAGCCCCGACTACGACTTGGGCGGCTCCGGCCCCAATCTCTTGGGAGATATCGTTGGATTTGGCCAGAAGAGCGGCATCTACTGGGCGCTCGACGCCGATACCGGCGGTATCGTTTGGAGTGCGGTCGTGGGTCCAGGCAGCACGCTTGGCGGAATGGAATGGGGTACCGCTACCGACGGAGAGCGCATCTATGCCGCTATCGGCAACGACGCTCAAAAATCCTACCTGCTGAAATCCGGGCAAAGGATCAGTTGGGGGTCCTGGAGCGCTCTCGATACCAGAACCGGCCAGATCATTTGGCAGACTGCGGATCCGACGCCCGGAACTATCGATACCGGAGCGGTGAGTGTGGCCAACGGAGTGGTTTACGCCGGCTCCTATTCAGGCTCCATGTACGCCTTGGACGCGCATACCGGAAACATTCTCTGGAGTTTCTCAAGCGGCGGCTCCGTGATCGATGGTCCCTCCATCGTCGACGGAACAGTTTACTGGGGATCGGGATACAGCAGAATCCCACCGGGGATCGGGAACAACAAGCTATATGCGTTCCACCTACCTGCATCGAAGCATCACCCCGATTAGTTAGCTGTCAGCCAGTGCCTCCGCCGGGGACATTCGGGCGGCTCGACGGGCTGGCAGCAGACACGCGCCTAGCGATACTATCGAAACAATCGCCGCGGCGCCTGCAATCGTACTCGCGTCGAAAGGACGAACGTGAAAGAGAACGCTTTGCATCGCGTGACCAGTCAGCCAAGCTCCCATCAGACCTAGGATCGCGCCGCCCGCGAGCAATCGTAACGCGAGCAGGAAGAAGTGTCCGCGAATTTGCTCCGGCCGCGCGCCTAACGCCATTCGCACCCCAATCTCCCGTCGCCTTTGCGCTACCGCGTAACTCAGCACGCCATAAGTGCCGAGCGTAGTGAGCAGGAGAGCTATCCCGGAGAAAAGGCCAGCTAAGAGCACCGGCGAGCGGCGGCCAACCAGGCTATCAGCAATGCGAACCTCCATCGGCCGGATATCGTAGACCGTTAGCTGCGGGTCGATTTGCCGTACAACTTGCTGCAGTATCAGCGCGAGTGATTCTGGTGACACACTCGTGCGAGCGGCCACGAACATGTGGTTGTCAGATTGAAAAATGTACGGATAGTACACAGCGCCTTGCGCCGCGTCGTCGGTGAGTCCGGCTTGTTTTACCGCGCCCACCACGCCCACCACCGTGAACGCCTCGGCGTCCGGGCCTGCGGCCGAACCTTGAAACAAGCGATGTCCAAGGGGGCTGCCGTCTGGCCAGTAATAGCGCGCGAAGTCTTTGTCCACCACGCACACTCGCCGGCGCCGGAGTGAATCTGTCGCGGTCAGGAATCTGCCCTCCAACAAGGAGAAGCCCATCGCCTGGAGGTAATCGCCGCCAATGCCGTACGAATAGTGTCCCCGCGCTGATTCGCCGGGCCGAAGGCTATGTCCTACGACGTAGGCGGCGCTTTTGCCGTTATGTCCGCTGAAGGGCACATTGTTGACCACCCCTGCGGACGAAACTCCCGGTTGGCGCTCCAGGCTGTTAACCAACCTTTCCGAAAATGCGAGGTCTTCCTCCGCGGACGAATACGCATCGCCCATCAGCGCGATTTGCGCGCTAAGAACATGCTCCGCTTGAAATCCCGGGGAAACGGCCATCGCGCGCATCAGACCCAGTCCGAGCAGGCCGGCTCCAGCCAGCAGCACGAATGACAAGGCAATCTGAGCCACTGTGAAGCCATGCCGCAGCCGCTGCGCTGCATGCCCGGTCGTGCCGCCGCGGGTCTCGGATTTCAGCGCATTGTCTAGCTGGTGCCGAAGATTAAACCACGCGATGGGCGCAGCCAGCGCGAAGCCCATGACGATAGCTATGGCCATTCCAACTAGCGCCAGCCGCGTATCGAATGCAATCTGATATCCAAGCGGCAAACGTTCCGTGCCTAGTGAGGCCAGCAGACGTATGCCGCCTGCCGCGATCACAAGGCCCAGGAGTCCGCCTGTCACCGTAAGCAGGGTGGTTTCAATGACCGCTTCGCTTATCACCTGAAGGCGGCTTGCTCCCAATGCCTGACGTACCGCGACTTCCTTCACTCGCGCGCCGGCGCGAATGAGAAGCAGGTTAGCCAGATTAACGGCGCCGATCACCAGCAGCAACAGCACGCCCGCCTGTAGCAGCAGCAGCGTTGGCCGGATGGCGGCAACCTGATCGCCATGCAGCGACACCACCGGAGAACGGAAGCCGGCGTCCGCTATCATTTTCGCCTGCGGGTCGTCGGCCTCGAGCGCCGTATTCTGCGCGTCGATTTGCGCTTGAGCCTGGGCGATTGTCGTCCCTGGCCTGAGCCGGGCGATCATCTGAATGACGTTTCCTCCAGCGTGCCGCTGCAACGGCGAGCGGTCCTCGAGGCGTGACGCCAGCGGCAAATAAAGCCGCGCTTCGGAAGACAGAAATCGGAAACCCGGAGGCAGGATGCCAATGACCCTTACGGGACGGCTATTCACGCGAATCTGCCGCCCTAATGCCTGCGGGTCGGCATTGAGGCGTTCCCGCCAATAGGAATTGGTGAGAATCGCAACATGATCGGTTTCAAATGTCGTTTCGTCATCCCGGAAGCTACGTCCTTTCACCGGACCAACTCCAAGTGTGGAGAAGAACTCGGGAGAGACTTCTGTGACCTCCAGGCGCTCCGTCGAGCCGGGCTCGCCCACGATAGCTGTCGCCGGGCGATAGATCGAAAGCGACCGAAAGGCTGGAATGTGGCCGCGCCGTTCGTAGTAGTTGGTCCGCGAAGAACCGTCGCGCTGGACGCCCGCTTTCGGGTAAGTGTTGAATATGGTCACCAGCCGGCCAAACTCCGGAAAGGGCAGCGGGCGAAGCAGGATCGAGTCAATCACCGCGAAAATAGTAAGAGTAGCGCCGGCGCACACGGCGAGCGTCAGCAGAGCAGTGATGGTAAATCCGGGCGTTTTTCGCAGCAGCCGCCCCGCGTAACGCAGCTCGCGAGCGAGCTCATCGAAGAGTTGAAGGCCGCGCGCCTCCCGGCATTCTGCCTTGACATTGTTGAGTCCACCGAACTCAACGCGAGCTCGCCGGCTTGCCTCCTCATGCGAAAGACCGGAGCGGACAAGGTCCTCGGTGTATTGCTCAAGGTGGAAGCGGAGTTCGTCGCTCATGCCATCTTCAAAACGATTCCGGAAGCCAAGGGCGCGCACCATAGATCGCACGCGTTGCAACATGTCACACCTCCTCCGCTTTGGTATTCAAAGCGAGGGCGATCGCTGCGGCCAGCCGATTCCAGCCAGCCTCTTCCTCGCGTAGCCTGCGGCGTCCTGCGGCCGTCGTGGTGTAGTACTTCGCCCGCCTGTTGTTCTCGCTTTGACCCCATTCGGCGGCGATTAGCCCTTGATGCTCCAGCCGGTAAAGCGCCGGATACAAAGACCCTTGCGGAATGTCGAGTGCGTTCCCGGAAATTTGCCGGATGCGCTGCAACACCCCGTATCCGTGCAGCGGCTTCAACGAGACCGCCTTCAAAATGAGCATGTCAAGCGTGCCCGGAAGCAGGTCTCCCGTTTTGGCCAATCTCTTCGTCTCCTAGTCTAACTAGGAGTATACTCCAGAACTCATCGTTCATCAGCGGGAACGCTCGAAACGGAGCGGCGACCGTCAGGGAGCGTGTATGGACGAAACGTAAAGGAATTTCGGAAACAGGATTCTAGTTTCACAAGGGGTCCCGGTGCGGTTAAGGACACGGTTTACAGCCACTCGAGCGGCCGAGGCCGAAAACCTAAGACGCGTTTCGCCCTTTGATTGGAAGCGCCCCGTAGCTGAGTCGCATAGTACACCGCATCCGGTCCTGCGGCGTCAAGCGCCTGCTGTTCCGTCACATGCGGCGGCTCGGGTGCGCCTGCCCAGCGCGCAAAAGCGGGCAGCCAGACGCTTTGCGGCGATGGGTCGTCATCCACGACGTTGTATACGCCCGGCGCGCAATCAAGCGCTGCGGCAGTCGCCGCTGCGGCATCCTCCACATGCACAAAGTTCGAAATGCCTTCTCCCTCGCCGATTACTGGAACCTGCTCTTGGCGGACCTGCTCTCCCATATCGCCTTCCTTGGTGAACCAGGTGCTGCCCCCGTAGAAGAACCCATAGCGCAGGGCCACGGCCTGAATCTCCGAATGGCCGAAGAGACTCGATTCGAGTTCTGCATAGGTGCGCGTTCCCGCCGCGATGCCTGGTGACGCGTCAAAGGCGAACTGCTCGGTCTCATCCGCCAATCCGGAACCTGGCGCGTACCAAAACGCGGCGGACTGTAAAATGTAACGGCGCAGGCCAATAGCTCGGGCGCCTGATAACAGATTGGCATGACCCTCCAGCCGGACTTTCCGGTCATGTTCAAAAGCCTCTTTCATCGCCTCCGGCGTATAGCGCTTCGGCAGCGCAGTTAACTCGTTGATGATGACGTCCGGCCGAACGCGCTTCACCGCGTCAATGACGGATGCGGATTCCAATACGTCCGCCACAATCGGCTCGACGCCTTTCTGCGCAAGAGCGCGCGATCCCTCCGCCGAATGGGTGATTGCCACAACGGCGTGACCATCCCTTCTTAAGCGGCTGACCAAAGGGGTGCCGACAGCGCCGGTTGCCCCGGCAAGTAAGATCTTCATACCC
>CAVPKW010000016.1:0-342840 GCA_963705805.1 uncultured Acidobacteriaceae bacterium | reverse complement strand
AGGAGCTTGTTGAAAAGAGGGACTTGAGCGGGCGAATGGTTTGTTAGGAAGTGCTGCCTAAGCTGTCGGATGGGTGGAGGCTGTTAGGGAGGAAGACGGAAATGGCCTGTGCGGCGTTTTTCGCCGTTGCTACACCGCGATGGACCGCAATTTCGGAATTCGGAGGAGATTGTAGGCCGCAGCGGTCAGGACAAACAGCCAGTCCACATTTTTCGTTCCCCGCAACTTCACCTTTTTCAGTCCGGCCACCGCCTTCATCCATCCGAAGGTGCGTTCGATCAGCGGTCGTTTCTTCTGGCTGAGCGTATAGCTTGCATGCCGTGTCGTGCGCCCGTCAATCGCGCTGTTCTTGCGTTGTGTGACATGCGGCCGCACACCCATCGAGCGCAACGTGTCCACAAACTCTTGGATGTCATAGCCCTTGTCCGCCCCGACGCTGGAGATGCGCTCGCCGCGCCGCCATCGCTCATGCACCAGCAGCAAGGCGGCATCCCGCTCGGCGTATCCGTCGGCTTCCGTCGCCATGGCTCCCACGATCAGCCCATTCCGATTCTCGACCAAAACATGGCCCAAGTAACTCATCCGGGCTTCCTGACCACCGCCCTTCTTATACAGTTTGGCTTCTGCATCGGTCCTGGAAACGTGAGTGTCGTTGCGGCGCTCCTGACCATGAAAGTTTCCGCCGTCTCCCTCACCGGAGCCGCCTTTCTTCTGAAAGCTCTTCTGGCTCGCCCAAGCTTCGATCAACGTGCCGTCCACGGTGAAGTGCTCGTCGGATAAGTAGCCCTGTGCCTGATCGAGCACTCGCGCGAAGAAACAGCGCGCCGTGTCGCCATTCAGCAGACGCTCGCGGTTCTTCGAGAACACAGCGTGGTTCCAGACTGGCTCATCCATGTCCAGACCGACAAACCAACGAAACAGCCAACTGTAATTTAGTTGCTCCACCAACATGCGCTCGCTGCGAATCGAGTAGAACAGCTGTAGCAGCAGCGCCCGGAAAAGCCGTTCCGGCGCTATGGAATAACGGCCCCCTTTGGCATAGGCCGCATCGAATTCCTTCGACATCGCCCGCAGCACTTCGTCTACTGTCCGCCGAATCGCGCGCAACGGATGATCTTGTGGGATGCGCTCCTCCGCGCTCACGTAACTGAACACGCTCGCCTGCTGCTCGTCTCTTCCTCGCATACCAGAAAGACGCTCCAAACAATTCCTACGTAACTTGTTTCGTCACTTTTCAACAAGCTCCTAGGAGCTCTTCGTCCGGGGGGGGTTCAAGTCCGAAATGGAGGTCGAAATCCAAGGACCAATCCCAAGCAGTTGGCCCGCCACCGGGCCTTACTCCAAGATGGGCCAGATTCTCCGCTACCGTTTGATAGATACGAGATCGCGTAAGCTCCGCTTCAAAATTCTGTTTGTTTCCGGCGATCTTAATTGTCTGAACAGTCTTTTTGCCTTCTGGGGGTTTTTGGGCCATGCTTAAATACTTCCAATCTACGCTTTCACGCTTAGAATCTGCGGCAACAAGCCTAGCCGAATCCTGTTTAGCCGCCAGTAGGTAACTATATATCAGTTTTGAAGTCACCGCGCGAAGGCAAAAAATGGACTCCTTTGCAATATCGGATTTGTCCAAGTGGCCGTATCACCCGGATGGCGAGATTCGTGGACTCCAGCCTAGCCTATTCCAGGGGATTGGCAATCTCGCGAAGAACGCCTACAGCAGCGATCATGGGCTGCTCCTGGAAACCCACTTTGCCTTTGGCTTGCGGGCCAAGCCCACTATTGAATGAAACTTCGTTCCTCTGTCCGAATTTGCTCTTCGTAGACCCTTCCAAATAGAGCCTCGATCTGCGAGCGCCTCCGAAAGAGCGAACCGGAGCAATGGGACTGGCAATATTCACCGCGAATCACAAAACAGGCAAGCAGACTTCAGGTGCATCGTGGACGCCGGGCGCTTACAATCCCTACCTCGCAGCGCGTCGGGAATGGGACGAGCGCTATGGAGATCACATAGTGAGGGCTCGGAACTGGCGGACGATAGCTGTCCTGTGCACTATGGTGGCCCTGGTTGCCACTTCAGGCGTGGTCTGGCTATCCTTTCGATCGCGGATTGTCCCGTTCGTTGTAGTGACCGACAACCTCGGACGCCCGGTGGCCTCCGGCCTTGCCGATCAAGCAAGCACCGCCGACGAACAACTGAAGCGTTCCACCGTTATTGAATGGGTCGAAAACCTCCGGCTCGTCACCACCGACGGGATCGCGCAACGACGGGCGATTGACCGCGTATATGCGCACATCGCGAGCGGCAGTCCGGCGCAAACTTTCATCTCCGATTTTTATCGCACCGGCCAGCCATTTACCAGAGCGCAAGCGGAGACGGTTTCCGTCGATGTCCAGTCCGTACTTCAAGACAGTGAAGAAACGTTTGAAATCGAATGGCTAGAAACGATTCGCGACCTATATGGAGCAGTAAAAGAGAAGGACCGCTGGAAGGGCGCCTTCAGCATTGCGCTCAACCCGCCAAAAGATGAGCGCCTCGCGCGCATAAACCCACTCGGCGTTTACGTCACCCAGGCGACCTGGTCGAGAGTTCTTTGAAGGAGTTCTGATTCTCATGCGCCGACAAACAATATTTTTCGCGGCTCTTCTTTCCACAATTTCAAATGGGACGTATGCCCAGGAAGTATCGTCCGGGTCTTCCACCTCGATGCCTGAACAACCGAAGAGTGGCTTCACTGGCGTCTCGGGAGACTTCGTCTCGAAACCGGACGTCGCGCTGAGCCCGCCCGCCCTGGAAGCGGTCCGCGTGAGCGAGAAGTGGCGAGGCGAGAGCATTTCTCCCGTCGCCGGCACGGATGGACGAGTGATCTACAACTTCGGGGCCGGGCTGCCCACGGTCGTCTGCGCGCCGCTTCGCGTGTGCATGATCGAGCTGCAGGCAGGCGAAAAGCTGGAAGGCGAGCCTCAAATTGGCGATTCAGTGCGATGGAATATTGCCCCGGCCCTCTATGGTAACGGCGACCAAACCACCCCGATTATTGTCCTGAAACCGCAGCTGGCGGGGCTTGATACAAATCTGCTGATTACAACAGATCGCCGCGCTTACTACCTGAGACTCATCTCGAAGCCCCAGGACTATGTCGCTCGCGTCGCGTTTCAATATCCGACAGATCAGAGCACCCAGAAGTGGCAGGAGCAATTAGCTGAGCAGCGCCAACGCGAGCGCGAGGCGAAAAATCGTTCCGATCCTTTCCCCGCGATGATCGCCGTCGAGAAAATTAATTTCGATTACAAAGTGACGGGACGGAACGAACACCTTCGCCCGGTGCGAGTATTTGACGACGGCGCAAAGACCTATATCCAGATGCCGGACGAGATGCAGAACCGCGAAGCGCCAGTGCTGCTGATTCTTGGGAACGACGGTAAAGGAGAGATGAGCAATTACCGCGTCCGGCAGCAGACCTACATCGTGGATAGGCTGTTCGATAGGGCACGACTCGTCTTGGGTTCCGGGAAAAAAGCTCAAAAGGTGGAGATTGCCCGTGTCGCACCCCGAGGATAAAGAGACCCAGGCGGCCAGACCGCCTCTTGAATCGCCCACTGGTCTGGACCTGCAGCCGAAGCCGGAGAGCTCTCCGCGAATCAGCAAGCGCGTGGGAATAATTATCGGTGTGACGGGCCTACTCATTCTGGTCGGCTTCGCATACGGGGGCTATCGACGTTCCGTGAGAGCGCAAGCAACAGCCCGAGCGCACGGCGTGCCGAGAACCTTGGCTCCCGCCGGCGATGCGGAGATCGTGAAAGGCATTCCGGCAGGAAACGCAGCAGTCGCGCACAAGCGCTCTGCTCAGCCTGCGGACTTAGAGGCGCCCCAGGATGCTCCCGGCATGACGGCGAACCCATGCGCCAGCGGTGGGAGACCCGATCGGGCATTCCGGTTTAATCCTGATACCGGCCAGCCGTGCTCCGCGCCATTGGAGAGAGTTGTCGTCAGACGGGCACCCGTTCAGCCTGCCGCTGTCGTCGCGGCTGCAGCTCACGAACCCTCGGCGGCGGAAAAGGCGTCATTAGCGGCATCTGAGCAGGAACACGCAGCAATGGTAGCTCCAACGGCCATCCGCAGTTCGGAACAGACTGGCTATTCAAGTGATCGCCAATCCGCGCCGGCCGCCGGCAATGATCTTGCAAATATTGCGCAGTTGACTAGGAGCCTTTCCGGCGGCGGGAGCCCAGAGTCCGGCGCCGCAACTGCTGGTCGTGGTCTGCTGCCGCAGGCCGACAACGACGACTATAACAGTCAAAATGAGCAGAGCCGAAAGCAGGCTTTTCTAGAAACCGCCGCCGCTCATCAGGCGCATGATTATCTACGCTCGACTCGCGAAGCGCCATTGTCCAGCTACGAGATTAAGGCTGGGTGGGAAATACCCGCAGTGCTGGAGCAAGGTCTGAATTCCGATCTCCCCGGCGAATTGAAGGCACTCGTAACGGTTAATGTGTACGACACAGCAACTGGACAGTTCCTCTTGATCCCGCAAGGATCTCGTTTGGTCGGCAAGTACGATTCGCGCGTCTCCTACGGGCAATCTGGGGTCCAGGTTGTTTGGAACCGAATCATTTTCCCGGACGCATCCTCGGTCGATCTCAACGGCATGGAGGGGCTCGACGCCCAAGGCAATGCCGGGTTGCGCGACAAAGTCGACCGCCACTATAAGCGTCTGTTTGGCTCGGCGGCTTTGAGCAGCCTTTTCAGTGCTGCATTTGATGTCTCGCAACGCCAAAACCAAAGCGTTCTGAATTACCCGAGCCCGACCCAAACAGCCGAAGCATCCGTCAGCAGGAACATGAGCGATACAGGCTCGGCGATCACGCGGCGCAATCTTAACGTTCAGCCGACCATCAAGGTGCCGCCCGGCTACCGCTTTACGGTTCGGGTAAACCGCGACATTCTGTTTGACGCACCCTACGAGCCGGAGACTGCGGATCCAGAACTGTTCCGGCCCCAAAACGAGCTGAGGCATCGAGGCACGTATTGACGTTCGCCGTGAAAATCCGAATCAGAGTGTCCAGGCGATCTGCGGCAATGCCCGGCCTGGTCTGCAAACACTGCCCGAACCCCGCTTGGATCTTCGTTTTACAGCTCTCTCTGCCGGGCTGTGTGTGACTACCGGACAGAACGTCCCTTACCTATATGAGGATCGTGTCCTCCACTTAGAAATGCTATGGACGCCAAAATCAGGCACCAGATCCGAGAATTGATCGAAAAGAAGGCGCAATCACGCGTGAACCCGACCGAATTCGAAATGGCGTATCAGGCTCGTGTTGCGGTCGACCGAATCAGATTTGCAATCAAGAACACGGAGCAGTTCGCACCGCAGACCGATGCTATGCGGGAAGTGGGTCTCCAATTACTGGACGCACTTCAGCGGCTCGAAGGCGTTGAACGGCGCTTTCAGGAGCGCTCACGGGCTGCAAACACCAGCGACAACATAGCTGAAGTCTGGGAATGCGCGGATGCCAGCCAGCGAAACGGGATCTCTGGCGGCCATGATTGACCAGCATCTAAGAGTTGAGGAAGTAGCAAAGCGTCTCGGGGTGTCCCGCCAAACCGTGGAAAGACGCTTCGCCGGGTTGCCCGGGGTTCGTGACCTTGGCACCAGCAAGAAGCGAATGCTGCTGATACCCGAGAGCCTACTAGAGCAAAGCCTGTGTGACCTTACTCTGCAACAGGGTTCCTCGAGCGGGGGTCCAAGCGGCGTAGTACTGCTCCGTGATCTTTACCGACGAATGCCCAAGAAGGACTTTAAGGTCATCCAGACTAAGACCCTTCGAAAGCATTCGAACCGCGAAAGTATCGCGTAAACGGTGCGGCCGGCAGTCCTCTACGCCGACCCGATCTCCGATCGCCTGCATCCTGGAATAGACCTCGTTTGCCAAATACGTCGGACGCGTAAAGGAACCCCACGCAAAAGGGCGCTCCTTCGACATCCACTTACAAGCATTGATGGCATCCTTTAGCCGATCTGTCAGATAAACATCGTGCAGCTTAGGAATTTTGGCCTTGCGTAATCGTTTCTGCGGCAGGAATCGATAAACCCACAAACCAGATTCAGCGCGGAACAGAAAACCATTCTTCGGATCGTACTGAGTAGCATCTCCGCAGCGCATACCAGTCTCAAGCTGTAGCTCCAGCAATAGGCGAAAGGTCTCCGGCTTGTGAGCGTAGCCGATCCCATTGTTGCCGCGCTGCATCGTGCTGCAGCCATTCAGGACGAGCAATACTTGGTCCTCTGTGAATGGCTGCGCCTGTTGATATTGGCCGGTGTACTTCTTCATGCGCTTGGCTAACGGCTCTTTTATCCAACCACGTCGAAAGGCGTCATTCAGCAGTGCCTTGACCTTCGCCATGGCAACCGCTTGCGTTGTGCTCGCCTTGTTCTTGTACGCTTTCGATGCGAACGACTCGAGAATATCGACGGTCAGCTCAGACAGGTAGTGCACCGGTACGCTTCGTCTCAGGCAGAACTCGATCAGCTTGCCAATGACTAAGCGGTATTGATCTGCAACCGCAGGAGCGATTTCATTTTCAACAGACGCCATGTATTCGTCGAGCGCCGCCTGTATAGTGATGCCTTTGAGCGGATTCTCAGGCGTCGTGTGGCGGCGTATGAGGTCCGACCGAACAGCTTCAGCGCTCGCCAAGTCGTACTGGCCGGTGCTCTGGCGGGGTACGAGTTGACCGTCTGGCAGGCGTCCCGTGATCCAAATCGGGCAGGAGCACTCAAAAAAGTGCTTATCTTTGCTTCCGCAATAGTGCCGTTTGTAGAGCTGAAGGTCGTGAAGCACCGCACTTCATCGTACACGATTTCGGTACGCTTTTTGTACGATCACGATTTCCGCAGTGTAACCGACTGATTCTAAACGTGTGGCTCCCCGACATGGATTCGAACCACGATTAACGGCTCCAAAGGCCGCTGTCCTACCATTAGACGATCGGGGAGTGAGGCAGGAACTGAGCCGACCTTAGTTTAGCAATCAGCGGGAACCACGTCACCAGTCGGAATAGGGGGTGCCGTTCAGCCCCGTTTTGTCCGACCCACTTTTGACGTCGAAGATTCCCGGAGTGCTGGTGCTGCCGCCGATAGGCGTATCTTCCATAATGGTGTGCCAGGTCTGGTTCGAATTCGTCATCGGATCCTGGGGGACCTGGCGGAGATAGCCTTCAGAAACCAGGTCATCCAAAGTCTCCGGAGCCTTCTGCTTATCGATGGTGTATTCGTCAATCATGCTACGGAGAGTGAAGAGGTTGTTGCTCAAAACGCTTTCCTTGGCGCGGATGATCGACTTTTGATAGATCGGGAGAGCAATGGCGAGGATCACGGAGATGATCGCCATCACCACCATCAACTCAATCAGCGTGAATCCGCGCTGCGCCCGTTTCAGGCCTGCCTTTAATCTATGCCGAACCAATCAAGCTCACCATTCCGAATAGGGCGTCCCGTCGCTCGCCTTATCCATGCTCTTCGAGTAGACGTCAAAGACATTCTGTCCGCCCCACGAATCCGCCGTCGGCTCGTCCTGCATGCTGCGCTTGCCCCACTCCGTATCGCCGGTCATAGGATCCTTCGGAATACGCCGCAGAAAACGCATCTTTCCGCTTTGCCCAGTGCCGCTCAGCGTGTTCGCAAGCTTCACGCCTTCCACCAGTACGGTTAAAGAGGGCGGATAACAATACGCGTCGGGACCGGTTGACTGAACCTTGCCCTGATCGCAATAGTCCTTATATTTGTCGATGGCGCCCCGCATTTCCTCAAGATCCCGAGTGAGCGCCTTCTCGCGAGCGCGCCGCACCTGATAACGCGCCGAAGGCACGGCCATCGTGGTCAGAATGAGGAGAATAGTGAAGGCGACCACCAACTCGACTAAGGTCAACCCCGATTGATGCTTCCTGCGCCGCGCGATTCCAGGCGAATAACTACTTCGCAACATCTACTTCCAACTCCATGTTACGGCTGCGGGCCCGCCTCCGATTGAGGATTGGCAGGCGGAGGACTGGCGGCAGGGGGCGCCCCTTGCGGCTGATTCGGGATATTCGGGCGGCGCGGGAACTGATTCGGAGGCGGAACCTGGTTCGGCACAGGCTGCGATTGCGGAGGCTGCCCCGGCAGCGGAGCCGGAGTGGTACCTGAACTGGTTGAGCTACCCGACGCCGTTCCGCGTGTCTCCGGCTTGCGGTTCACTCTGGTGATCCGCTCGGAACCGGCATACACGCCTGCATCCGCGATGTTGCTAAGGTCAGGAGCGCGAATAATATGGGGCATGATCACAATCAGGATCTCCTGATCGCTATTCATCTTGGTCTTCGCCCCGAAGATATATCCGAGCAGCGGAACGTTGTTGAAACCAGGAACGCCGCCGTAGGTCAATTGGCTCTCGACATCCGATAAGCCGCCTAGAATGCTGACCTCGCCATCTTTCATCCGGATCTCGGCCTCATCCACCTGTTGGCCAATCTCCGGCTCGTTGATGCCGGCGATCTCAATCTGCTGGATCACGTTGGAGAGCTCTACCCGGATATGCATGCTGATGTCTTCGACGCCGTTGACATGCGGCGACATCTCGATGAGCGTGCCCACGTCCACCTGTTGGAACTGAGTAGTGGCATAAGGAATGGAGCCCGGAGTTGCCACGGCTGAGTTCAGAGATCCCGAAACGTAGGGAATCTTCTGGCCCACTTTCAAAGATCCTTTGCCGCCGTCGACCACTCTCAATTGCGGCCGCTGCAAAACGTGAGTGGTGGCATCGTTCAGCAGCGCTTGCACAACTGTGCTGGGAAGACTGATGGAGTAATCGGAGGTAGACAGCTTGCTCAGACTGCTCAGCGGAATTAAAGCACCGTTTGTAGTTCCAGTCGTGGTGCTTGAAGTCGTTCCGGTGGTGGTTCCCGTCGTCGTCCCTGTGGTAGTGCTGGTGGTGGTCCCGGTGGTGGTCCCGGTGGTTGTCCCGGTAGTGGTACTGGTGGTTGTTCCAGTGGTAGTACCGGTGCTTGTTCCGGTGGTTGACAGTATAGGTCGAGGGTTGAAGGTGAGCGGAACACTCAAGCCGCCTTGACCCAGAATTGCCGCGCCGATCTGCGCCGTTTTCTGCTTGTTGACCTCCATCACCATCACGTCAATCAAGACCTCCGGTTTGGGACGGTCGAGGTCATGCAGCATTTTCTCCACCAAGGCGACTGCATCGGGAGTGCCACGCGCGACGATAGCGTTCTGGCTGGCCACTGAAAAAAGGCCCTGGGTCATTTTGGAGCCGACGCGAAGAGCGTTGTAGATCTCTTGAAACTCGTTTGTCGTGGAAGCGTTCTGCACATAGAACACCTTCACTATTTCGTCCTGGTACTCGGCCCGTTTGGGCTCACTTTCCTGAGTGACGAAGATCGCATTGCGGCTGATAGCTTTCCAGAACGTGTGCGTGACAAGAGCGGTGTAATCCAACGCTTCTTCGAGAGTGACGTTATTAAGGTCGAGATTGAAATTCTTGGAGCCACCCGTGACGGATTCAATGCCGGCCGGATCAAAGAGAACGTTGATGCCTGCCAGCTTGCCAACACTTTCATAGAGAACGTGCGCCGGCTGATTGTTCATTTTCAGGCTGCTTATCTCATTGTTGATGGGACGAAGCTGGGGCGGGCCTTCCAAGGAATTGATCTGCTTTTCGACTTCCAGGCGAGCTCTTTCGGCCGGTGTCATCACCACTTCCCCTGGATGGCTGGCCTTCTGCCTGATCATCTCGTTGGTTGCCCGGATCTCCTGCAAGGCAATCTGGGAGGAGGGTTCATCCAGGAAAGCTTTATTGAACTCAGCGAGAGCCTGCTCTAATTTCTGCTGCTGCTGGAAATTCCGTCCCTGCGCGAGGTGATATTCCGACGCCTTGGAATGGATGCGCTGGTCCGCGATCAGGTAAACCGGGTCCTGCTGATCAGTGGCGAGGGCCTGATCGTAATAATTGAGCGCGGCGTCATAGTTCTTAGCCGCCTCCGCCTTCTGGCCCAGTTTGTAAAGCTTGTCGCCCTTTCTGGTGTGAGCATCGACCCATGCCGCGAGCAGAAGGAGAGCGCAAAAAAAACCCGCGACAGACCGTAATCTCATGAAAATGTGCACTTTAGAACATATCCAATAATTCTTAGGCTAGCGATCGCCAGCAGCGGATTAACTTTGAACCTCTCCTTGGCCCGGCCGCGCGTTTCATTACGGGCACTTTCCGATACAGTTCCAGAGCGCGCCTGGTCCTCTCGTTTTCGAAGGGAAGACGCAACAAACCCCGGCGTCGTGCAGGCCATAACGGGCCTTGGGCGACACTGAGATAGGAAGCCGGTTCACCCATTGTCTCAGCAAAGCGAAATCAAAGTCCTCAGCGACAACCGATCAGCCGGCCATAACTATCATCTCCTCGACCGGTACGAGGCCGGTTTGGTCTTGACCGGCACGGAGGTGAAGGCCGCCAAAACCGGAAAGATCCAGCTCAAAGAGAGCTATGCCGAGGTAAGCGAAGATGAAGCGTGGCTGATGAATGCGCACATCAGCGAATATTCGCACGGCAATCTGATGAATCACGCGCCGGTACGCAAGCGCAAGCTCCTGCTGCACCGTGCGGAAATTGAGAAACTGCGGGCCGAGACCCGGGAGAAAGGTTTGACCCTGGTGGCGACCAGGCTGTATCTCAAGAACGGCCGTATCAAAGTTGAAATAGCGGTTGCAAAAGGCAAAAAATTCCACGACAAGCGCGAAGCAGTCAAAGCCAAAGAGATGCAAGCGGAAGCCAAAGCCGCTATGGCAAGACGCGCCCGGCAGTAGCCGCGTTCCCGAAAGCTTATAACCAAAATCATGGAAATTTACGTTGAGACTTCACCAGCAGAAACCTTGAGCGCAGACGCGCTCGCCATCATTTGTTTCGAGACGGAAGAGAAGCGGGAAGCTGCGCCAGATCCTGAAACAGTGGCGCAATCGGGCTGGCTCGCCGACCTGCGCGACTCAGGCGAGTTCACGGGCAAGCTCTACGAAACCGCGATACTGCACCGGCCGCAAGGCGTGGCCGCGAAGCGCCTGGTGGCGATCGGCGGGGGCAAGCGGGAAAAGTTCTCCTCGGTTGAGGTGCGGCGGATCGCAGGGACGCTGGTGCGTTCGCTGCGGAGCAAGGGAGCCCGCAGCATCGCCCTGGGGCTCGATACGCCAAACAAAGACGAGTATGTTACGCCGGCCGTGGAGGGCGCGATCGTGGGAAGCTGGGAACCCGACGCGTATAAAAGCGATCCCAAGAAAAACGAAAAGCACGTCGAGGCGTTCACGGTGACGGTTCCGGGCGCCGGCGCGGAATCACTGAGAGCCGCGGCAGACCGCGGCCGTATTATCGGCGAGGCGCAGAACTTCGCCCGGGCACTGAGTAACGAGCCCGCGAATAAGCTCACGCCGGAGCATCTGGCGAAGAGCGCCGAAGCGATGGCCGCGGAGTTCGGGCTGGAATACGAAGCCCTGGATCAGCGCGCTATGGCTGAACTGGGAATGGGCGCGTTGCTCGGCGTGGCACAGGGCAGCAGCAACGCACCGTTTCTGATTGTCATCCGCTATCGGCCAGCGCAGTCAGAAGCGAAAGATCATTTGGCGCTGGTTGGCAAAGGAGTGACTTTCGATACGGGCGGCATTTCCATAAAGCCCTCCGAGGGCATGGAAAAGATGAAGTACGACATGTCCGGCGCGGCGGCCGTACTCGGCGCCATGCGAGCGATCGCGCAGCTGAAGCCGGCCATTCCGATCACTGCCTATGTTCCTACCGTCGAGAACATGATCAACGGAAACGCGCAGCGCCCCGGCGATATCGTAACTACGCTTTCCGGCAAGACGGTGGAGGTTTTGAATACCGATGCCGAAGGCCGCCTGATATTGGCCGATGCCCTAACTTACGCCAATCGCGGCGGGGTAACGCACCTGGTAGACGCCGCCACCCTTACAGGCGCGATCGGGATCGCCCTGGGCCAATACAATATCGGAGCCTTCACCAATAACGAAGCATTCTTGCGCCGGGTTATTGAGGCGTCCAAGGCGGCGGGAGAGAAAACGTGGCAATTGCCGATGGATGAAGAATACAAGGAATATTTGAAATCGGCGTTTGCCGATCTTCCGAACATCGGCGGCCGCCAAGCGGGCTCGATCACGGCGGCCTGGTTTCTGCGCGAGTTTGCCGATCCAACGCCGTGGGTTCACCTGGATATAGCGGCTACCGCGTGGCTGGACGAAGGCAAGTGTTGGATTTCGAAAGGCCCGACGGGTGTCGCGATGCGCTCCTTTGTGCAACTCGCGCTTGATTGGGATTTGCGCTCGGCCTGATGCGATCGCGATTCGGCAAGGGGAATATACTCTAAAAGCTGGCGATCCGTTAGGAGGCTGCACCCATGCAACTTCGTGTACTCGGCTTTGTACTGGCGGGCGGGAAAGGGACCCGCCTCTATCCGTTGACGAAAGAACGCGCGAAACCGGCCGTACCGTTTGGCGGACGCTATCGCATCGTCGATTTCGTTCTCAGCAATTTCATCAATTCAGGCATTTATTCGATATACGTTCTGATCCAGTTCAAGAGCCAGTCGCTTCTGCAGCATTTGCGCGAGGGGTGGGAACTGAGCGGCTTCCTAAAAAACAACTTTATTATTCCGGTGCCGGCGCAGATGCGCTCAGCCCAGGAGGATTGGTACCGGGGCACCGCGGACGCGATCTCTCAGAACATCAATCTAATCGAGCAGGGGGATCCGCATGTAGTCGCGATCTTCGGCGCCGATCATATCTATCGCATGAATATCCGGGAGATGATCGAGTTTCACGTGCAAAAGCGAGCGGGTGTTACGGTCGCGGCCATTCCAGTGGAGAAGGAGTGGGCGTCGGAGTTTGGCGTGATTGAGATCGCGCCGGATGGCCGTATCATCGCTTTTCATGAGAAGAAGGCAGATGCGCCCACGATGCCGGGTGATCCAACCCGGGTGTTCGCTTCCATGGGGAACTATGTCTTCTCCACAGATCTTCTTTTGCGCGAGTTATATACCGACGGCCATAACGAAGCGAGCTCGCACGATTTTGGAAAAGATATTCTGCCCGGGCTGATCGGCCGCGCGGACATGTACGCGTACGACTTCCTGACGAACGTGATTCCAGGCGACCCCATCGGCTCGCGGCAGTACTGGCGCGATGTGGGAACGCTGGATGCCTATTACGAGGCGAGCATGGACTTGCGCGCCGTATCGCCGGAGCTGAATTTATACAATCGCCAATGGCCGCTGCGAACAGCCAGTTACTTCGATGCGCCGGCAAAGTTCGTGTTTGACGAAGAGGGCCGCCGGGGGTTGGCCGTGGACACGATCATCGCCGGCAGCTCGATTGTTTCCGGAGGAACGGTGCGCGGTTCGATTCTGGGCCGTGGAGTTCGCATCCACACCGGAGCGCTGGTCGAAGATTCCGTAATCTTCGATAATTGCGATGTCGGACGGCACGCCAAAGTGCGCCGCGCCATTCTTGACAAGAACGTAAAGATTCCGCCCGGCACGGAGGTGGGGTACGATCTGGAAGAGGATCGGAAGAAATATCACGTCACCGAAAGCGGCATCGTTGTAATCGAAGGCCACCAATCGACGGTCGATATAGCAATGATTCAGGTTTGAGCAGTCAGGCACCTGGGGGGATGCTCTCGATGCGGAACGACTCCGGCTGAAGGCCCTGAAGCAGCATCGCCACCGCGACCACGACAACGCAGCCGATCACGTTGTACCAGAGGAACGAAACGCTGGTGAAAGCAGCTGCGGCAAAAATAGCCGCTTCGCCCGCGAGGACGCCCCCGAAGGCCGCGGTTCCGTGGACGCGTTTAAAGAAAAACGCCAGCACGAAGACGCCGAGCATTCCGCCGTAAAAGAGCGAACCGACGATATTGACGCGCTCAATGAGGGCTCCGAAGCCGCGTCCGCCGATAGCGGCGAAGGTGACCGCATAGGCGCCCCAAAAAACCGTGAAGCTGCGCGAAGCCCAAAGGTAATGCCGGTCTGAACGATCGCGGACAAAGTAGCGGGCGTAGATATCGACCACTGAGACCGTAGCCAGTGAGTTTATTTCGCCCGAAGTGGATCCCATTGAAGCGGAAAAGATCACGCCGATCAAAAGGCCGACCAGGCCGACGGGCAAATAGTCTTTGACGAAAGACAGAAAGATGTAATTTGTGTCGTCGTACTTTGTGCCTCCGTGTAGCTGCTGAATAATCCGCAAGCCCTGTTGGCGGGCACTGGTAAACATGTTTTGGGCGCCGCGGAAATTCTGGAGCGCCGCCGAGGTTGACGCTCGCGATTGGCGGCTGGCCGCCGCCAGTTGCAAGGCAGCGTCGCGCCGCTGGTTGAAAGCCGCAAGGTATCTTTGTTCGGCGGGTCTCCATTCGGCCGTCTTTGCTCCGCGCGCCGCTTCCAAGGGTTGAAACACCATGGGAGTGGGAACAAACAGGGAAAGCACGAATACCATGGCGCCGATGAAGAGAATGAAGAGCTGCATGGGGATCTTGACCGTTGCATTGAAGAGCAGGCTGAGGCGGCTCTGCGCGATTGATTTGCCGGTCAGATAACGCTGCACCTGGCTTTGATCGCAACCAAAATAAGCGAGCGCAAGAAAGGCTCCGCCAATCAAGCCGCTCCACATGTTGTAGCGGTCACTGAGATTCAGGTGCAGGTCCACGATGTTTAAGCGGCCAGCCGCTCCCGCCAGATGCACGGCGTCGCCGAAGGAGATGCCGGCGGGCAACGCGTGGATGACTACCACCAGGCTGGCTATCAGCGCGCAGAAGATCATAGTCATCTGCTGCACGTCTGCCCATGTCAAGGCTTTGATGCCACCGCTCGCGGTATAGAGCACCACCAAACCTCCGATTACCACGGTGATGAGCCGGTCTGAGATGCCGAGGACGTCGGCGAGCGCGACGGCCGGAGCGTAGAGTCCGATGCCCGCAGCGAGCCCGCGCTGGATCAGAAAAACGATACTGACCAGCCCGCGCGTCTTCGCATCGAAGCGCTGCTCCAGATATTCGTACGCGGTAAACACGCGGGCGCGATGGAAGATTGGCACGGCGGTCGCCGAAAGGATGACCATTGCGACGGGAAGTCCAAAGTAAAACTGCACAAAGCGCATGCCATCCACGTAACCCTGGCCAGTAGTCGAAATAAAAGTGATGGCGCTTGCCTGCGTGGCCAGAATCGAAAGACCCATGGCATACCAGGGCATGCTCTTGCCGGCCAATAAATATTTATTAACGGTGTTGCTGCCGCGGCCGCGATAGAGTCCGTAGGAAACAAGCGAAATCAACCATGCGAAGAGAACCACCCAATCCAGCGGTCTCATTGCAAGGCGCTTTTCAGCGCCGCGACACGCTCGCGATGGACCTGGCCGTCTACGGTTTGCGGGGCGCGGGCCGCGCGGCCCACATGGGCTTCCATTAATTGGGACTCATCGCGCAAGCCGGACAGGGCACATTCGCACAGGCCCAAGCCAACCAACATTTTGATACCCGGCAGGGCGGCTTGCTGCCAGGAAATAAGACGACGCTTGCGTTCGTCCCATAGGCCCGGTCCGCCGCTGGTGAGGATGCGGTCGATTTGCGGTAAGGCCATAAGCTGAGCGATTGCGCCAAGCGGGTCGGCGGCTTCGTCGAACGCTCTATGGAAGGTAGCGCGGCAGTTCGGAGCAGCTTGCAGAATTTTGCGAGTACTAGCCAAATCGAGCTGTCCGTTTTCGACGAATCCCAAGACGAGCCCATCGACCGGTAGATTCGCAAAGACACTGGCGAGCTGAATGAGTTCCTCGAGATGTTTCGCTCCGCCGCAAGCGAGGCTGGGCTTCTCACGCAGCATAACCCGTACGGGGATACGGACGGCATGCAGAACGCGCTCGAGCAGTGCGATGCCGGGCGTCAAGCCACCCACATCCAATCCGCGGACTAACTCGAGGCGATCGGCGCCACCAGCCTCGGCTTCCGTCGCTTCGTCCTCAGAGGTGACGATTACTTCCAGGATCTTGGGCATCCGGTACCAGCCGCATTCTAGCGTGCAACCGTTGGCAGTCAGTACCGGAAGACTTGCGTGATCACATAAAGAGTGCAGATCAAGAGCGCCAGATAGGAAAGAACAACCGTATAAACGCGGGGCCACGTTCCGAGAAACGGCGGGGGCTCGTCCGGAAGGACCGGTTGATGCGGATTCTGTTTGTTTACCGTGTCTGGCATCCGCTGGTGATGGTCTGAGTGGATTACGCTGCGCCCCGCGTACTATTCTATGAGTTCACGCATCTCTGGAAGTGAGAACCAATCGTGCTGAGCGCGGTTGGCCGACGCATGTTTGTTGACCGGGGTACACTGAAAACCGTGGCAAATCAGGGCAGCGCACGCCAAGCAACCAACGTCCTCATTGTGGACGATGAGGAATCGCAGCGCGGGCCGCTTGCCGCCATGGTTTCGGCTTGGGGATTTAACGTCCAAACAGCCGGCGATGGGCAGGAAGCCTTGGAAAAGCTCGCCACCTTTTCCGCAAACGTGATTGTCACTGATTTGATGATGCCGCGTATGGACGGTTTTGAGCTGATGAAGCGGCTCAATTCCGACGGGAACATGCCACCCGCCATTGCCCTGACAGCCTTTGGCAATATTGAAACGGCCATTCAGACGATTCACGACCTGGGAGCGTTCTGGTTTCTGGAGAAACCGATCCAACCAGCAGCGTTGCGCGTGCTGCTGGAGCGCGCTGCGTCACAGAGTCAATTAGCCGAGGAAACCGAGCGTTTACAGCGGCAACTGGCCAACACCGGCGTGCTGGTAGATATGGTGGGCACATCGCCGCAGATGCAGCAGGTTTTCAACGTCATTCAGCAGGTGGCGCCGAGCAAAGCCTCCGTGCTGGTGGTGGGGGAGAGCGGCACCGGCAAGGAACTGGTGGCGCGCGCGGTCCATCAGCTGAGCAATCGCCGGACCGGGCCGTTCATCGCGGTTAATTGCGCGGCCATTCCGGAAACGCTGATGGAAAGCGAACTTTTCGGTCATGAAAAGGGCGCCTTTACGGGCGCCTTGGAACGCCGCGCGGGATCTTTCGAGCTGGCGCAGCATGGAACCATGTTGCTGGATGAACTGGCCGAGATGCCGTCGGGGACCCAAGCCAAACTGCTGCGGGTGTTGGAAGATTCGCGGGTGCGCCGGCTGGGAGGCAAGAGCGAGATCTCAGTGGACGTGCGCGTCATCGCCTCCACTAACCGCAGTCTGGATGACGCGCTGAAAAAGGGCGATCTCCGCGAAGACCTTTTCTACCGGTTGAACGTCTTTCGGATCGAGCTTCCTCCCTTGCGGCAGCGGCTGAGTGACCTGCCGGTGCTTTGCGAAACTTTGATCAGCCATCTTGATCGCAAGCACTCCTGCAACGTGACATACGTCACCCCTGAAGTGATGGACGCGTTCCGGAAATATTCCTGGCCCGGCAATGTACGCGAATTGCGGAACGTGCTGGAGCGCGCCGTCATTATGGCAGGCGAGGGAGCCATTGTGCCGTCGCATTTGCCGTATGATTTTGGCGTGTCAATCGGTTCGCGCCCGCCCGCCCAGGTATTCGAACCCGAGAGCGTTCGCCTGCCTGTGGGAACCACGGTCGGCGAGGCCGAAAAGGCGCTGATTCAGCTGACCCTTCAACACACGAAAAACAATAAGACACGCGCGGCGGAAATCCTGGGAATCAGCCTGAAGACGCTTTTCAATAAGCTGAAAGAGTACGGCGCGGCCGAAGCCTCGGACGCCCCGGCCTGAGAACCCGGCAACACCCGCTAATGCGGCAGGAAAGCCTGAATCCCATGTTACGCTGGGTTTTCTCGCCTGAATGACCGAAATCACCGAACTGAAGAGAACGCCCCTCTTCGATGTCCATCTCGCGTTGAAGGCCAAAATGGTCGATTTCGGAGGGTGGAATATGCCGGTCCAGTATTCAGGAATCATAGACGAGCATAATGCTGTTCGGCACGCGGTGGGATTGTTCGATGTCAACCATATGGGCGAGATCGAAGTGGGCGGCCCGGAGGCTGCGAAACTGGTCGATTTTGTTTCGACGAACAACGCTGCAAAATTGAAGATCGGGCAGGCGCACTACTCGGGGCTGTTGAATGAGAATGGCGGATTTGTGGACGATATTCTCGTCCACAAGGTAGCCGCCGATGAATTCTTCCTGTGCGTAAATGCCTCGAATCAAGATCAGGATTTCGCCCACATTTCAGGGCACAATCGCTTCGATGCCAAAGTGGATTTCGCCGGTGATCGCTACGCGCAGTTGGCGATTCAAGGGCCCAAAGCGATGGCGACGCTGCAAAAGCTCACGCTGACGAAGCTCAACGAGATCAAGTATTACTGGTTCACTGACGGTGAAGTGGCGGGTACGCCTGCGCGCATCGCGCACACTGGCTACACCGGCGAAGATGGTTTTGAGATCTATATTGCACCTGTTGACGCAGCGCGCGTCTGGAATGAAATTCTCAAAGCCGGCGCAGAGTTCGGCATCAAGCCATGCGGCTTGGGCGCGCGTAATACTTTGCGGCTGGAAGCCAAAATGGCGCTGTACGGGCACGAGCTGACGGATTCCATCAATCCTTTTGAGGCCGATCTGGCCTGGATCGTGAAAATGGACAAGGACGACTTTGTGGGCCGTAGCGCCCTGGAAGAGAGCCTTCGGGCAGGCATCAAGCGTAAACTGGCAGGATTTGAAATGTTGCAACGCGGCATTGGCCGCGATGGATATGAAGTGCTGATCGACGGGCAGTCTGCGGGATGGGTCACCAGCGGCGGCCCCTCTCCCACGCTCGGCAAGAACATCGGGTTATGCTATGTCCCGGCACAGAAGGCTACTGAACCGGGCGTCGCCATACAGATTCTGGTTCGCAACGCGCCGGTGAATGCAATCACCGTTGCGACACCGTTCTACAAGAGGTTAAAGGGATGACCTATCCAGAGACATACAAATACACAAAAGAGCACGAATGGGTTCGCATTGAAGGAGACAAGGGAACGATAGGCATCACTGACCATGCTCAGCACGAACTAGGAGACATTGTTTTCGTCGACCTGCCGAAGGCTGGAACTCAGGTCACGAAGGGGCATACGTTTGGCTCGGTTGAATCCGTGAAAGCGGTGTCGGATATCTATGCGCCGGTCTCAGGAGAAGTTCTGGAACCGAATGATTTGCTTGCCAGGAGTCCTGAGAAATTGAATGAAGATCCGCACGGCGCCGCATGGTTGATCAAGGTGAAGCTCTCCTCGGGTCCCTCAGAAATAAATGAGCTGATGTCGGCAGCGGATTATCAAGAGTATGTAGGAGCGGAGTAAGCGAACTAATTGCGATACTTACCTAAATCAGACGCCGAGCGCCGTGAGATGCTGGCGACGATAGGTCTCGAATCAGAAGAAGATCTGGTCTCTTATCTGCCGGCGGATGTCCGCTTTAACAAACCGCTCGCTATTGAAGACGGAAAGAGCGAGTTCGAGATTGTCGACTACTTTAAGCGGCTGGCAAACGAGAACGCGAATGGTTATGCGGTTTTTCTGGGCGCGGGAGTCTATAACCATTACCGCCCGGTGCTGGTAGACGCTGTCGTTTCACGCGGCGAGTTCCTCACTTCTTATACTCCTTACCAGGCGGAGATCTCGCAAGGGACGCTGGTCAGTATCTTCGAATTTCAGACCATGGTTTGCCAGCTTACTGGCATGGAGGTGGCGAACGCCTCCATGTATGACGGTTCGTCCGCAGTGCCGGAAGCGGCGATGATGGCGGTCCGTATCACACGTCGCGACAAGGTGCTGATTGCGCGAACGGTTCACCCCGAATATCGAGAAGTGCTGCACACTTACACGCAACATCAAGGCATTCCCGTAGAAGAACTTGCTTACACGAAGAGTGGCCGCCTTGATTTGGACGATCTGCGATCTAAGCTGAACGAAGAAGTGGCGGGAGTAATTGTACAGACGCCTAACTTCTTCGGTGTGCTGGAGCAGATACGCGAACTCTCTCCCATCGTGAAGAGCAAGGGCGCGCTTTTGGTAGTGGTGTTCACGGAAGCCGTTTCGCTTGGGATCATCGAGCCGCCGCGTGAAGCCGATATCGTGGTTGGCGAGTTGCAGAGTTTCGCGATATCGCCGAGCTATGGCGGTCCTTATGCCGGTATCATCGCAACGCGCGAGAAGTACATTCGTCAGATACCGGGACGGTTGGTTGGCGAAACGACGGATGCGAACGGCGCGAGGGCCTTTTGCCTGACGCTGGCGACCAGGGAACAGCATATCCGCCGCGAGAAGGCGACATCGAATATCTGCACGAACCAGGCGCTCCTGGCTCTGATGGCGACGGTCTTCATGACCGTTTACGGCAAACAGGGGCTTCGGGAACTGGCGGACCAGAACCTGGCGAAGGCACACTACCTTGCCGCCCGTCTGCCGCTGCAGTTCGACGGGCCTTTTTTCAACGAGTTTGTGCTTCGAACAAACGGCAAATCCCCCGAGCAAATCAACGAGGAACTGCTGGAAGAGAAAATCATCGGCGGTTTACCGCTGGGCCGCTTTTATCCCGAGTTGAAAAACTGCATGCTGCTCTGCGCGACAGAGATGAGCAAACGGAGAGACATGGACACCGTGGCCGCAACGTTCGCTAATCGCTAGGAATGCGCCAATGATCAAGAAAGTTTCAAAGCACATCGTCCAGAACGAGCCGTTGATTTTCGAGCGGAGCTCGCCGGGGAAGATTGGGTATCAGCTACCGGAGTTGGATGTCCCGGCGGTAGACGCGACGGAGTTGCTGGGAACGGATAATGTGCGTTCCGAGATCGAAGATTTTCCCGAGGTAAGCGAGTTCGAGGCCTTGCGGCACTTCACGCGCCTTTCGACGTGGAACTACGCGATCGATCTCGGGCTTTATCCACTGGGTTCGTGCACGATGAAATACAATCCGCGCGTGAACGAGTTAGTGGCGCGCACCGAAGGTTTGGCGTGGGCGCATCCGTACCAGCCCGAAGAACTGTCGCAAGGCGCTATGGAAGTGGTCGCGGTACTCGAGAATGCGCTTGCCGAGATCACAGGGATGGATGCAGTGACGCTGCAGCCCGCGGCCGGCGCCCATGGAGAATTTACGGGCATCCTGATGATTCGTGCATTGCTCGAATCGCGTGGAAACCCTCGCAAAAAGATCCTGGTTCCGGATTCGGCGCACGGAACGAATCCGGCCACGGCGATGACGGTAGGCTACAGCGTCGAGAACATCAAGTCGAACGATCGCGGGATGGTGGATCTGGCGGTACTCGAACAGGCTGTGACGGAAGACGTTGCCGGCCTGATGATCACGAACCCAAACACTGTGGGTGTGTTCGAAGAGAACATCCGGAAGATCTGCAATATCCTGCACGATAAGGGCGCGTTGGTTTACATGGATGGCGCGAACATGAATGCGCTGGTTGGAGTCACGCGACCCGGCGATTTCGGCATCGATGTGATGCACCTTAACCTGCACAAGACTTTCTCGACTCCACATGGCGGAGGGGGTCCCGGTTCGGGCGCGGTGTCGGTGGCGAAGATTCTGACTCCGTTCTTGCCGAGTCCTCGCCTGAGGCGCGAAAAAGATCTTTGGAAATGGCAGCATGATTGTCCTCAATCCATCGGGCGCGTGCGGGCCTTTTATGGAAACTACGGCGTGCTGGTGCGCGCGTTGGCGTACATTATGGCGCATGGCGGCAACGGCTTGCGGCAGGCGACGTTGGACGCCCTGCTGAATGCGAATTACATTCGAACGTTATTGGAACCGCACTATCAGATCGCGTATGAGGCGCGGAGCATGCATGAATGCGTTTTCAGCGATGACCGCCAGGCGAAAAAAGGCGTCCGCACCGGCGACATTGCCAAGCGGCTGATTGATTACGGATTCCATCCGTATACGGTGAGCTTTCCGCTAATTGTGCGCGGTGCGTTGATGATCGAGCCGACGGAGACGGAAAGCAAGCGTGAGCTTGATGCGTTTGCAGAGGCGATGATTTCCATCGCCAAGGAAGTAGAGGAGAACCCGGACCTGGTTCTAAAAGCTCCGCATTTGACGCGCACCGCGCGAGTGGATGAAGTTACGGCCGCCCGTAAACCGATCGTCCGCTGGAAACCGGCGTCTAACGCCGTGAGTCAAGCAGCCGATTAGCGGCATCGAGCACGTCTTCGACGCTCAGATCTTCCAGGGGATTCGACTGCAGTAAGGTCACATTTGTACCGCGGGCACCCCACTTCGCCGAGTCCGTGGGTCCGAAGATTGCCAGGGTAGGGCATTCCACGGCGGCAGCAAGATGGGTGGTGCCTGAATCGTTACCGATGTAAAGGCGCGCTCCGCGCATCCAGGCCGACCAGATCGGCCAGGCTGTCGAATCGCCTGGCGCCGGGAAGGTCCTGCTCCGCACCGCAGATCCAATCCACCCGCCATGGCAAACGCTCGGCGAGCGCGAGATATTTTGCGAGCGGCCAGTTCTTGCGTGGGCTGCCGGAAAACGGATGAATCACCACCGTGTCTCTCAAATTGCTCGCGGTCAGGCTGATATGTGGCGCGAGCCCTTGGGGCGCGCCCACCTGGCTCGCAAAAAAATCGATGGCATGGCCTGAGTAGCTCGCCGGCGGGGGCGTGACGTTGAAATTACAGGACGGCACGATTCGGAGCAATGCCTGGCGGAACTCTTCGCGCCTGGCGCCGTACCAGCTCACAATTGAATCGAAGGCGGCCAGTCTATCGCGGAGATTCCCGGGCATGTCCAGGTCTCCTACCGCGACCAGATCGAGCCCCGTAGATGACAGCGAGCAGACTGTATCGGCGAATTGCACGATCGGAACGACCGCTGACGAGATCCAGACCTCGGTGTAATCAGCTCGCAAGTATTCCATGGCGGGGAAGCACAGGATGCAATCGCCGATGGCGCCCGGGCGAATCAGAAGGCGTCGCACGGCGCATCTACGAAAGCTATTCGATGGAGACCGGCAGCTTTATATCAAGCGACGCCGGCCGAAAGCACATGTCGCTATTGCAGGCCTGATAGCGAAGCTTACCGGCCATGGTAAGAGATCCTGGCGGCGCGTTCGCGGGAACCATGAACTCAGTTCGAATCACGAACGACCCGGTGAATACTGCCAGATCTTGTCCGCCGACTTTGATCTCTTCGGGCTTTGGATAGGATATCGATTTAACCTCGAGCGGACCACCGGTCCACGTGAGCTTGAAAGGAATCAGATATTCGTCTTTCGGCTTGTCGCTATTCACATGGAAGCCGGGAAGCACCTCCACCTTCAGAGTCTGGGTGAGAGTAGCCCCAGCCTTTGAGGTAATCGGGTCAGGCGGCGTGACGGCGATCTTAGTCTGTTGCGCCGAGCAGTAGAGCGGCAGGAGAAGAAGGCAGCCAACGCAGAGAGGCGCTATTCTGTTTCGTGCTGAGCAGGTTTTGGATCTCGCTGAGATAATCATTCTTTCCGGCCAGACCCACGTGGGTGTACGCGAGTCGTCCCTCACGATCAATCATAAAAGTTGTGGGCAGTGAATCCACGCCGCCGTAGAGCTGGCTGACAGAATCGTTGCCAAGAAGGACGCGATAGTTGATCTTGCGTTCCGCAATGTAAGGTTTTACGGCGGACCAGCCGTCGTCGTCCATAGAAACCCCAAGAACCGCAAACCCTTCTGATTTGTATTGCTGCTCGAACTGCTCGAACCAGGGAATTTCGAGTGCGCAGGGACCGCACCATGTCGCCCAGAAATTCAAAAGCACGACCTTGCCTTTGTAGTCGGCCAAGCTCACGGGTGCGCCGTTCGCGTCCCTGAGGGTGAAGTTAGGGGCGGCCTTGCGGTTCGACTCCTGCAGGTTGGAGGCACTCGCTTCAGTCGATTTCGAACCAGAGCAGGAAGAGAACACCGCGCTCGCGGCCACGACAGCCAGGACGGCCATGGAACGAAACATCGAAGGCATATCTACTTTTAGTGTAACGTCCGGAGGACGGGTCAGCACGGCCGCGGAACATCGAAAACGTATAGAAACCATTCCCTGCGGGGAATGCGCCAACGTGTCGCCAGGGTGAACTCGGTATGTGCCGATACACCGGCATAGAGCCACGCGGCGGTGTCGCAGAAAGACTCGCAAATGTACTCGCGTCGCCGGAGATCGGCCGAGGTGCGATCTGCGGCGATCTGGAGTGCAATCTTGCCTACGTTCGCAGATTCACCGAGCTCCCCCCGGGCACCACGCTTCGCCTCTTTCCTGATGATGTCCGCATAGGCGCGGCGGCTCTGGTTTCCCAAGCGTGGCCAGACGAAATGAAAGATCTCATGGACCAGGATCAGGCGAAGCAGCCTTGGCCGATCAAGCAAATAGGTGTCCAGGACGATGTGCCGGTCGCGGATGAAGCTGGCGGCATGAATCTGCGTGCCGCAATCCAGCGAACCGGAAAGCAGCCGATCGCGATGCGCTGTCAATTGCGAACCAAGGGAAATGAAAATGGGGCTGCCGAACAAGTCGGGGAGCCCCATATGAACTTTTGCTATGGAATTGAGGAGTCTAGCGGTGTCCTTGGGGCTGGGAGGCCGGAGGGGCCGTCTGTCCAGGCGAGGGCGGCCGCTGGAGCGACGGTAGGTTCGGAGCTGGAGCGCTGGAGGCATCGAAAAATGCAGGATCGGTTACCTGAATTTTATATTTTTCCATTTCCTGCTTGACCGCCGCCTGGTTCTTCTCGGTCTGGAGGCGCTGAACGATGCCTGCCCGCGCCTGGTCGAACGAGACTTTGCTACGGCTGTCGAGCTTCACAATCAAAAACGCATTCGGAAGCCGAACGGGCGGCGAAAACTGCCCTGGCTGCAGCTTCTCGATGGCGGTCTTCATGTCGGGAGGGAGGTCCCCGCCACCCAACGTATGAGTACCCAGATCTCCACCTTTGGCTGCTATCTGCTGGTTATCGGACTCGGTTCGAGCGAGAGTTGAGAAGTCTGTCCCGGCCTGCAGCTTCTTCTCGACATCATCCGCTTTTTGGCGAGCCGCTTCTTCGGTCCTGGCGCCGCCGGGCGTGGCAGAGGCCGGCGTCCCGGGAGGATTGAAGCTGACCAAAATGCCGCTGAGCTTCACCTGATCAAAGTCAGAGGGGTGCGCGTCGTAATACTGCTTAGGGTCCTGCGGCGCGCCCGCGGAGCTGTTCTTCTCGATAGTGGCAAGATAGGCCTGAGCCAGAATCTGGTCACGCGTCAGCTCGATCTGCTCTTTCCAGGGAGACTGATTATCCAGGTGACTTTGGGTTGCGGCAGCCGCGAGCTGCTGCGTCATGTAAATCTGCTGAACGACCTGGGAAAGGTTCTTTTCAAAACGCGTGCGTTGTTCCGGCGACAAGGCCTTCAACATGTCCATGGCCTGCCTGGCCGTAATCTGCTTGCCGTTGATAGTGGCTACGATATGATTAGGATCCTGCTGCGTAACCGCTTCCGGACCTCTCACTTTCAACTGGCTCGCCGGCGCGGCAGTGGATGGGGCGGCGTTCTGAGGAGACGACGTTCCTTGCGCGCAGGCAATTGTGGCACATAAGAGTGCGGCGGGAAAAAAAATACCACTTTTCATTAAGTCTGTCGATTTCCTCCTCACTCTAGCACGGCCGGGGAGGACCGAGAGTGGGCAGGGAGACGGTCGGGGGTGAAAGATTGCCAGGCTTGGGCGCCTGGTCAGTCCTGCACACTCGCCTTCTTAAGATTGCCGGCTGCCTTTTCCTTGGCGGCGGCGCTGACCTGAATGTTGTTAATCACTTGCAAGGCTCCGGCCGACTTGGCCATACGGGTGGCGGAGCCCTTGTGCTGCATCACGCTGGTACTGCCTTCCCAGGTCACCACTCCACGCTGCACGCGAAAACGAAAGCCATCTCTGCCGATCTTGGACTTTGCAAGCTTGGTCTTAAGGATAGCCTCAATTTGAGCGTCGTTAGGAGTAGCCGAATGCGGGGCGGCAGCAGAAGCTGGATGGCTCCCGGCCAGCGCCGGGGTCGTCGAGAGCAGCACGGCAAGCGGCAGGAGTAGCAGAACGGCCAGGCGATACATAAGTCTTTCTCGTTCGGTAAGAGAGTGGCTGCCAGGTCATATAATTCGCACATGGCACTAAATAGCCGCCGGGATTTTCTGCGCACTGGAGCGCTGGCCGTGACTGCGGCTTCCTACTCGCGAATCCAAGGAGCGAACGAACGGGTGCAGCTCGGGGTGATTGGGGTGGGTGATCGCGGCACCTGGGACATGACTGTCTTTCTGAGCCGTCCGGACGTGCAGGTGATGGCGCTCTGTGATGTCTACGATGAAAAAATTCTGCTCGGGAAGAAGAAAGCGCCGGACGCAACGGCCTTCGGCGATCACCGCCAGCTGCTCGAGATGAAGGAAGTGGACGCTGTCTTAATCGCGGTTCCCGATCATTGGCACGCGGCTATCGCGATCGATGCGCTGAATGCGGGCAAAGACGTGTACATAGAAAAGCCTCTCACCAGAGTGATCGACGAAGGTCAGGCAATCGTCAAAGCGGCTCGCGAGAACAACCGTGTCTGCCAGGTGGGAATGCAGCAACGCTCCGCGAAGCACTATCTCCAGGCGAAAGAGAAATACTTCGACTCCGGCAAGCTGGGGTCGATCACGCTGGCGCGCACCTGGTGGTACGGCAACAGCTATCATCTACGGAAAGCGCCCGCGTCCCTACAAACAAAACCGGCGGGACTCGATTGGGCACATTATCTGGGGCCGGTGAAGTGGCGGGACTATGATCCGCAACAGTACTATAACTGGCGAGCTTATCTTGATTTTGGAGGCGGGCAAGTCACGGACCTGTTTACGCATTGGATCGATGTAGTGCACATGTTCATGGGGAAAGATATTCCCATTTCGGCCACAGCAGCGGGCGGCATCTATAACTACAAGGACGGACGAACCGCGCCCGACACAATCAACGTCCTCTTGCAGTACCCGGCTCCGCAGGAGTTTACCGCGACTTTTGAGGCGACGCTCGTCCCCGGAATCACCGGCGAGGCCATCGAAATGTGTGGAACCAACGGACGGCTTTGGATTGACCGGTCGCGCTATGAGTTCTACCCGCTCGGCGCGAAGCAGCCCGCTGAGGTGGTGAAGGCTGAGGTCATCGAGGGCGTGCGGGATTCTCTCACGATGGACCACGTAAATAACTTTGTTGACTGCATGAAGACCCGCAATCGACCCAACGGAGATGTGCTGATCGGCCACCGGTCCGCGCAAGCGTCTCACCTTGGGAACCTGGCCTACGAGCAGGAGCGCCGGATTGAATTCGATCCGGTTCTAGAGCAGATTCTGCCGCTCTAGATCAGGGCGTTTCAGGGAATTTCGCCGGGGAGCTGCCATTGTTGTGCCAGTGAAGGAGCCTGAGTAGGGACGGGCGCGCTGTCGGATCCGATCAGCGAATAACCGAGGAAAGGGCGCCAGACGGCAAGATCCGCTTTGCCGGTTCCTGTGTAATTGCCCGGCACGGGAATGTCGCCGTTCGAGCCCCAAACTTCGGAAAGCACGGAACCTGGAGTGCCACTGGGCAGAATGAACCAAGCACCGCTGGAGGGCCGCCACACGGCGGCGTCAGTCTTGCCGTCGCCATCGTAATCGGCCGGAACCGGAATATCGCCCATAAAGCCGCAGTTCAGGGACAGGACTGATCCGGAATTGCTGAGGAGAACCCACCAATCGCCCGTGGACGGCCGCCAGACCGCGAGATCAGTCTTGCCGTCGCCATCATAATCGCCCGGAACCGGGATGTCACCCGCGGCGCCCCATTGCTGAGACATGGAAACTCCAGGAGTGCTGCTGGACAGTATCAGCCATTGGCCGGTGGAGGGCCGCCAGACCGCGAGATCGGTCTTGCCGTCGCCATCATAATCGCCGGGCACTGGAATGTCACCCGCTTGTCCCCATTGCTGCGAGATGAAGGCTCCGGGATTGCCGCTCAGCTCAATCCACCAGTAGCCTGTGGATGGACGAAAAAAGGCCAAGTCGTCCTGGTGATCGCCGTCGTAGTCCCCAGGAGCCGGAATGTCGCCAGATTCACCCCAGGAATAGCCGATCTGACGACCGCTGTCTATTCCCCAGGAGCCATCTGAAGGGCGAAACACGGCTTGCAGGTCGTTGCTTCCGGCTCTAAAAGAAAAAGGACGTATGCCCACGCCCGACAGACCGACCGCGGACGATGAATTGGAGGGAGAGCCGGTGATGGTGAGCGTCGCGCTTAGATTGCCCACCAGCACAGGCGAAAACTGGATGGTCACCGCGCAATTCGCCCCGGCCGCTAAAGGGCCATCGCAAGAGTTTGTGCCAAAGACAAATTGGCTGGCATTCGCTCCCGACAGAGCAGCACTAACGCTCTGCAATTCGCTGGCTGGAGGATTCGAGATCGTAACCGTTTGAGTGCCGCTACTGCCCAAGGCAGCAACGCCGAAATCCAGACTGCCCACGCTCACGGTAAGGGAAGAAACAGACGTTCCGGTTGCCTGTGCGGCCAGCCCGGTTCCCGTTAGAGACACCATTTGGGGTGAATTCCCAGCGGAATCGGTGAAAGTCAGAGCGGCAATGCGGGAGCCTGCGCCGGATGGCGAAAAGGTAACCGCAACGGTGCACTTCGCAGCGACTGCCAGCGAGTCAGGGCAAGTGTTCAGGATCCGAAAATCCGCCGCATCCGGTCCACCCACTGAGGCGCTAGAGAGATTCAACGCGACGTTGCCGGTATTAGAAAAGGTAACGGATTGGGTAGCAGTGGTGGTGCCTACGCTCTGGCCGGGGAAGGTGAGGCTGGGCGGATTCGCGGCGGCGGATGCATTCAGAACGCCCGTTCCGTTGAGCGCGATCGCTTGTCCGCCCGTCACGGAATCAGACAAGATCACGGCGGCACTGCGCGCGCCGCCTGCAGTGGGCGAGAAAACGACGGAGATCATGCATGTGGCGTTGATCGCCAGGCTAGAACCGCATGTGGTACTCATGCCGAAGTCGCCCGCATTCGCTCCCGTCACAGCGATGCTGCTGATCGTGAGCGCCAGGGTTCCTGGATTTGACAGAGTGACCGCCTCGGCCGGGCTAACGATGCCCGAAGACACCGCGCCAAAATTCAGCGAGTTCAGGCTGAGGGAGGCTGCGGGAACGCCCACCCCGACGCCGCTGAGTGCCACCGTTTGCTGCGCAGGCGTCGCGTTGTCGGTGTAGGTTAGGGACGCGCTGCGGATTCCTGGAGCAGACGGGGCAAAAGATACAGAGACATTGCAACTTGCCCCCGCTGCCAGCGCACCGGAACAGCCGCTGATGATCGTGAAATCAGCCGCGTTGACGCCGGCCACAGAGACGCCCGATAGGTTGAGGCTGGCGTTTCCGGTATTCGTCAGAGTAACGACCTGCGGCGAACTCGTGCTGCCTTTGTTTTGTTGCGGGAAAGAAAGACTGATCGGGTTGAGAGATGCAACTGGCGCTATGATACCGGTTCCCGAGAGCGCTATGGTCTGCGGCGACGTGGCGACAGAATCGGTAATGGATAGGGAAGCGGTCCTCGATCCAGCAGCGCTGGGAGAAAATGTGACAGATATCATACAGCTTGAACCGGCAGGAAGCGTGCTTGCACAGGTTATTGCAGGAGTGTTGAAATCGAGCGTGTTGACGCCGCTCAGGGAGAGGCCCAATATGGCGAGCGGGGCCGTGCCGGGATTCGAGAGCGTAATGGTCTTTGCCAGGGCGGCGGTGCCTACGCGCTGGTTTCCGAAAGAAACTTGTGCCGTGCTCAAGATGGCCTGGGGTACAGGACCATTGGCGCCAGTACCTTTCAATTCGGCCGTTTGCGCCGGCGTGAAGAAAGAATTCGAGCCAACCGCAAGGCTACCGGTGGTCGTGCCAATGGCAGTGGGTGCAAATCCAACTGCGATCACGCACGACGATCCCGCGGCAATCGGGATGGAGGTAGAGCAATCCAGAAATCCCGAGGTCTCCCGCGCGAAGCCTAGACCGAACGCAATGTTCGTAAAGTCGAGCGGCTCGTTTCCCACGTTCATCGCCGTGATCAGAGAAGAGCTGCTCACCTGACCTACATTTTCGGATCCGAACGTCGCTGGCTGCAGAAGCGGATTGAGCTTCACGACCATGTTATTCGGCGTGCTCGATGCGTAGATGTTCCCCTCGGGGTCGAGAGTCAGCCCGCTCGGGGAGGCTAGCGAAGCGTTCCCGCTCGGGGCGGCTGTCAGGGTGAAGATCACGCCACTCTGTGACTGGACCACTCGAATGAAATTGATGGCGAGGTCGGCGATATATACGTTCCCCGCCGCATCTACCTTGACTGCCACGGGCTTGCTGAGGGCGGCGGCTAGAGCCGGGCCGAAATCGCCGCTATACCCATAGCTGCCATTGCCAGCCACGACACTAATCACGCCCGAAGCCACGTTGATCTCGCGAACCAGACTGTGTCCGGAATCCGCGACGTATAGGTTGCCGCCGGCGTCGACCGCCAAGCCGCGAGGGTTGTTCAGTATGGCGTTGGTGGCCGGTCCGCCGTCTCCCCAGGTGTCGGAGCCCCCGCCACTGCCCCCGCCGGCTACGACGGTAATGACGCCGGTCATCGCATTTACTTCACGCAATAGACCGTGATAGGAATCAGCAATGTAGAGGTTGCCGCTGCCGTCAATGGCTACGTCATTGGGGCCAAGTAGAATGGCGCTGGTGGCCGCGCCGCCATCGCCCACCAGATCGGCCTGCGATGGCACGCTGCCCCCTCCCGCAACCGTGCTGATTTGCCCCGACGGCGTCACCTTACGAACGCGGTTGTTTCCCTGGTCGGCGATATAGAGATTACCGGCGCCGTCGATTGCGACGCCTGTGGGGTTTTGGAGGCTGGCCTGAGTAGCCGGGCCGCCGTCGCCTGCATACCCTGCGGATCCATTCCCGGCCGCCGTTGTGATGACGCCGCTAACGGCATTCACCTTGCGGACGACCTGGTTTACCGCGTCTGCAATGTAGAGATTGCCAAGCTGGTCGAGCGCCAAGCCGGCGGGGTTGAAAAGCGTGGCTTGGGTTGCGGGTCCGTTGTTGCCTGTGTCGCCAAGCAAACCGGTCCCTGCAAAGGCGGTCAGAATACCGGGGTAAAAAGCCAGTTGCGGAGCTTGGCCCACCCCATGCAAAAAGGTGGTACCCAGGGCGTTGCCGGATTCATCGGCTACGAGCACGGCATCCAGGCGCAGGCCGGGACTATGCGGCGCGAAACTGACCTGAACCGAACAATTCGTGCTGGCCCCAACGCTGCAGCTGGGAGCGCCAACGGCGAAATCCGTTCCATAAGCCAGCGAGAAGCTCGGCGCGGTAGAGAGACCCGTGAAGGAATAGCTAAGCGACGCCGTGGCAGGCGTTGAGGGGTTCACGGCGATGAGACCGAAATCCCGGGCTGGAGAGACGGTGGCCGCCGATGCCAAAACGGCGCTCACGACGAACAAGACGATGACACGAACGATTCTCGAATCAGGCCCACGGACCGCCGCGACAGTGTTTTGCCGGTGCAAAGAGCCGTGAAGAGACATATGACGGGCTACAACACCGCATCGACTTACATCAGCATGGCTTTAGCTCCTAGGGTTTGGGCCAAAAAGGCTTCGGACAAAGAAAAACCCCGGCGCGTCTATAAGCGGCCGGGGTGGTTCTGATTGCTTCTACTTTTGGACTTGCGGGGAACGATTGCTAACTGCAGCCGCTCGTTCCGCCGCAGTTTTCACACTTATAGCAGGAGCCGTTGCGGGTCATGATGCTCCCGCATTCCGAGCACAGCGGGGCATCGCTTACGACGTTGGCATCGAAAGGCAACGCGACCTGAGGATCGGGTTCTGTGGGGCGAAGCCTCGGTACATCACCGATTTCATTCGCCTCCGTTATGCCGAGGAAGCGAGCGCCAAGCCACCGGAAGATATAGTCTATGATCGACTTGGCGTAGGGGACCTGCTGGTTGCCGGTCCAGCCGCTCGGCTCGAAACGGACGTGGCTGAACTTATCGACGAAAAACTTCAGCGGAACACCATATTGCAAGCCGTAGCTGATGGAAGTCGCAAGCGTATCCATGAGGCCGGAGATCGTAGAACCCTCCTTGGCCATAGAAATAAAGACTTCACCGGGGGTGCCGTCTTCGTAAAGTCCTACCGTGATATAGCCTTCATGGCCACCGATAGAGAACTTGTGAGTCAGGGACTGACGTTCGTCTGGAAGCTTGCGCCGCACAGGCCGGTAGACAATCTTTTCGATGACTTGCGGCGGCGCAATGGCCACCGGGCCTGGAGTTTTCTTTTCACTCTTGCCGGTGCCGGAACTGAGCGGCTGGACGCGCTTCGAGCCGTCACGATAGATGGCAACAGCCTTGAGACCAAGCCGCCAACTTTCGATGTAGGCGTCCATGATGTCTTCCACTTTCGATTCTTCCGGCATATTGATGGTCTTCGAGATTGCGCCGGAGATGAAAGGCTGCACAGCAGCCATCATTCGGATATGGCCCATGTGATGAATGAAACGGGAGCCATTCTGGGGGCGGAAGCTGCAGTCGAAGACGGGCAGATGTTCGGGCTTGAGATGGGGCGCGCCTTCGATGGTTCCGGTGGAGTCGATGTGGGAGACGATCTGTTCAGTCTGCTCGGGGGTGTAGCCGAGCTTAATGAGCGCTTGTGGAACTGTATTGTTGACGATCTTGATCACGCCGCCGCCGACCAGCTTTTTGTACTTCACTAGCGCCAAATCGGGCTCAATGCCGGTCGTGTCGCAATCCATCATGAAGCCAATCGTGCCGGTAGGGGCTAGAACGGTGACTTGGGCGTTGCGAAATCCGGTAATCGCACCCACATCATAAGCTTTGCGCCAGCACTCCTCCGCTGCCTTGAACATCGCGGGCGGAACGCGCTTGCTGTCAACAGCGCTGACGGCATTCCAGTGCATGCGGATAACGCCCAGGAACGATTCTTCGTTCTCCGGATATCCCGGGCAGGGGCCAACAGCCTCAGCAATGCGGGCGCTCGTGAGATAGGCCTGGCCGCACATAATGGCGGTAATCGCGGCGGCGAAGTCGCGACCGGTGTCCCCGTCGTAGGGAAGGCCGAGCGACATCAACAGCGCACCGAGATTGGCATAGCCCAAACCCAGCGGGCGGAAAGCGTGCGAGTTCCGGGCGATCTTTTCAGTGGGATAGCTGGCGTTGTCCACCAGAATCTCCTGCGCAAGAATCACCGTGTCTACTGCATGGCGGAAAGCCTCCACGTCGAAAGCGCCGTCTGGGCCGATGAACTTCATTAGATTCAGCGACGCCAGATTGCAAGCTGAATCATCCAGGAACATGTACTCGGAGCAGGGATTCGAGGCGTTGATGCGGGCGGTCTTCTTAGAAGTGTGCCAGCGGTTGATAGTGGTATCGAACTGCATGCCCGGATCACCGCATTGATGCGTGGCCTCGGCGATTTCGGCCATAAGCTCACGGGCTTTCAGGCGCTTGACCGGTTGGCCCGTCACCACGCTGCGGGTCCACCAATCGGCATCGTCAACCACCGCTTGCAGGAACTCGTCTGTGGCGCGGACGGAATTATTAGCGTTCTGGAAAAAGATAGAGCCGTAGGCCTCGCCGTCGAGCGATGAATCATACCCCGCGTCAATTAGCGTCTGCGCCTTCTTTTCTTCCTTCGCTTTACACCAAACGAACTTCTCAATATCCGGGTGATCTGAATTGAGAATCACCATTTTGGCCGCCCGGCGAGTCTTCCCGCCGGACTTAATCACGCCGGCAAAGGCGTCAAAGCCTTTCATGAAGCTGAGCGGACCGGAAGCGCGCCCACCGCCCCAGAGATGAGCATCCTCTTCGCGAATGGCGGACAGATTTGTGCCGGTACCGGAGCCCCACTTGAAAAGCATGCCTTCGGTCTTGGCGAGATCAAGGATGGACTCCAGGCTATCGCTGACAGAATTGATGAAACAGGCCGAGCACTGCGGATGATTCTCGCCTGGCAGGAGCTTTTTGACCACTTGCGCGGCTTCATCGAAGTAAAAGCCGTAGCCGCGGGACTCGCTGACCCCAACGTTGAACCAGACGGGCGAGTTGAAGCAGGCCTTTTGAGCCAGCATCAGATGGGCCAGCTCATTGCGGAAGTTCTCGCCGTCTTCCTTTGTCTTAAAGTAATTGCCGGAAAGCCCCCAATCGGCAATCGTGTCCACCACCCGATGAACCAGCTGAGCGACGCTGGACTCGCGCTCTGGCGTCCCCATGCGGCCATGAAAATACTTGCTCGCGACGATGTTGGTGGCAGTCTGAGACCAGTCGGCCGGCACCTCCACATCGCGCTGCTCAAAGATCAGAGAACCTTTGTCGTTGCCGATAGTAGCGGTACGGCGCTCCCAGGAAACGAGATCATACGGGGTGGCCCCCGCTTCGAGTTTGTTCGTAAAGAAGCGAGGGAACGACACGCCGGTACGCTCCTCCTTCTTCAATGAACGGTGCAATTCCTTCACTTTAACCGCTAGATTAACGCTGAGCTGTCCCATGGCGGAAATGGAAGCCTTTCTTCGGGTGTGGGGCTTGCACGAACAATTTCGATGCTGCTGTGTTCGCAGTACCTATCTAACCTCCATTTCTTAGATGCGTCAATACAGATTTTGCGACTGGATAACTAGATCTTGTGGATTATTTGTGGAGAAGCCGCAATATAGAGTGGTTCGCTGCCACAAACTGACGTTCAGTTAACGAAACGCCGCCCATCCTCATCGGGTCTTGTTAAAGATAGGTCAATTAAATGTGAGGCTGGAGGTCAAGCGCTTTGGGGCGAACGCGCTTCCTGCTTGTAAATTTATTATACCAAAGGACTTATCTGCTTAACAGGCCGCTTGGGGGCCACGCCGGTACGGTAAACCGAGGATTGCAACTTTCTTTGGCGAGGGCGCATCATTAAGCAACAGTCAGACGTGGCCTACTGAGTGCAACTCCTTCAACAAAGGAGCGGCTCACCTCCCCAAAGATCGGTCCAATATAGAGGCGGCACGAGTGAGAGGTGGAGAAGTGTTTTCGGAGGTTGCGTTTGATTTTGGAAGGAAGAGAAACATGACAAAAACGAACATAGAGAGCTTTCGGCGACTCTTGGAAGCAAAAAGGAAGGAACTTATCATCGGGGGTTCGGATCGGGAAGAGATCCTGATAGAGAATGCCGCCGAAGAGTTCGATAGACTACAGCAACAGTTGAACCGGGAGGTGGCGATCCGCAACCTCGACCGGGAAGCGAAATTGCTCAAGGAAGTGCAGGCCGCCCTGAAACGTATTGAAGAAGATACATTTGGCATCTGCTTGCGTTGTGATGAACCCCTTGCGGAAAAGCGGCTGAAGGCCCTCCCATGGGCGGCGTACTGCGTAGCTTGCCAGGAGACAATCGACCGCCAGCGCGCTGCCGGCGAGCCCGTGGAAGATTCCGAGGTTTTTGAGCTGGCCGCAGCCTAAGAAACTGCGGCTCCCGCCTGTTTTCGATTTGCGCTATGACGGACACATTGGAGACCAGCCCAAAAGAAGCCCTGGCAAAGCTGCAGGCGGCAAATCCGGCGGTTCTAATCGATGTCCGCGAGCCGGAAGAATTTGCGCTGGCGAGAGTCGATGGAGCCCAGCTCATCCCCATGCAGTCCATTCCGGCGGAATTGCAGCGCCTGGAAGCATTGGCGGACGAGCGTGAGTTGCTGGTGATGTGCCATCACGGAGTTCGCAGCATGCAGGTGGTTCTTTGGATGCGGGAACACGGCCTGGAGAACTGTTCCAGCATTGCCGGGGGCATTGAGCGCTGGAGCCGCGAAGTGGACCAGACCGTAGCGCGTTACTAGAAGCGTTAAACGCGCCTCAGGAGCTGTTCCGAAATGCCGTCACGGCGTCACGAAACTTACGTGTACGGTCGGTGATGAGCTGAAAGTTTCCCTCCGCAACACAGTGATTGTTCACAAGCTCGCTTCCCACTCCGACGGCCGCAGCGCCTGCCGCCAAAAAGCCGGCTAGGGTTTCCAGGTTTACACCGCCGGTGGGAATCAGTTCGATATGCGGGAAGGGCGCTTTCAGCGCCTTGATGTACGTAGCGCCGCCCATCGCATTACAGGGAAATACCTTTATTCCGTCGGCACCGGCCTCCCAGGCGGTCAGCACTTCAGTAGGTGTGAGCCCCCCAGGGAAGATAGTTTTGCCGTATCGCTTGGCCGCTTCGATAGTCCGTATGTTCAGGCTTGGGGTAACAAAAAACTGTGCCCCGGCCAGCATGCATGAGCGGGCGGTCTCCGGGTCGAGGACCGTGCCTGCCCCGAGAAGCACACGATCGCCGTAACGGTCGGCAACTGCCTCGATCGCCTTCAAAGCATTGGCGACCGTCATGGTGATTTCGACGCAGTCTATTCCTCCCGCCAGTACTGCCTCCACGGCAGCCGACGCAGATGCGGCATCAGGAGTGCGGATGATGGGAACCACTGCGAGTTGCCGAATGCGAGTGAGAGTGTCCGTCATTTGGCTAAGTCTTGAACCTCTTGACCAGCTTCAAATTCAGCTTGACCACTTTGTGACTATCAAAGACACTAACGGTTTTGTTTTTGCTTGTCACGCCGTTCGCTTCTGCGCGCAACTGGTAGTTGATATCGGTACTCAGGCCATAAAAACGATACGTACCGTCATTCTGCGCGATGTAGGAGCGTACCTGAAGCGTCTTTAGATTCTTGAGCAGAACGATGGCGCCAGGCACGGGAGATCCCTTGTCGCTCAGTACTTTTCCTTCGATGGCGCGGGTGGTTCCGGAATTCTGGCCGATGACAGGGGCCTGAGACTGTGCAAAGCAGCAGCAAGGAACGCAAAAGAACAGGCCGAGAGCGAGCAGGCACCCTGCCGCGGACGCATGCCGACCCGGCCGAAGGCTTCCCAGCAGAACCATACCGCGCCAGAGACTCAGGCACTAATGCCAGTCTTCAGCCTCTTCCTCTTCTTCGTCTTCGTCCTCTTCGTCCTCATCCTCGTCAAAATCGAAATCTTCGTCGTCCTCGTCGTCTTCTTCGTCGGATTGGAGTTCAACGGGATTGACGCTGGCGACCGTCAACGAGGCGCCGCATTCGTCACAGGAGAGGACATCGCCTTCGTCCAATTCTTCTTCTTCTACGTCAATGGGAGCGTCACATTTTGGACAAGAGACCATAACGATAAATTCCTATTCTGATTGGCGCTTTCAAGTGGCTGCCCTTAACAAATACTTTCTAGCACGCCGATCGGCACTCGTCCGATTGATTATCCGCGCCGCGGAACGGTTACAGCGTTCAACTCGCTATCGTAGGAGGCCAGTTCATCCGGAGATAGGGTCACCAGGGTTTTGTCCATATCCTCAGAGGTCTCAATCATGCGCCGGAGATGGGCGGCGGCGATGCGGAGGCAATACGGGTCCGACAACTTATGCCCGCGCTGCCGTGTCAGCGCAAGGAGGCTCCCGTGAGGCAGGGCGACGACCTTTTCTTCAGGAGGAGCGCCGCCTGTGCTGACGAAAAACTTGACATCAATGGTGTCGGCATGACGAATGGAAATGGCCGTCTGGAGCCAGCGAAACTGCACTTGCCACATACGCCCAAAGGGGTCGGGACCTGCATCGAACAGGCGCGACTGGTCATTCATGACCCGATGCTAACACGCAGCGGGAAGCGTCGCCGGGCGGTTTCCGTTAGAACGCGAGAGTGCGCTGGCCGATGAGGGAGAGAAGTTCATTGCGCGTTTCGCGATTGTTTCGAAAAGCGCCCAGCATGGCGCTCGTGACGGCGCCGGAATGCTGCTTTTCGACACCCCGCATCATCATGCAAAAATGCCGGGCTTCGCAGATTACCGCAACACCGCGCGGATTAATGAGTTGCTGGATTGTCTCGGCAACCTGCTGCGTGAGACGTTCCTGGATCTGCAGGCGGCGGGCGAAAACGTCAACTATACGCGGAATTTTACTTAGGCCAATTACCTTGACGTCCGGCAGGTAAGCCACGTGCATCTTGCCGAAGAACGGCAGCATATGATGCTCGCACATGCTGAAAAACTCTATGTCGCGAACAATAACAACCTCATCGTATTTCACGTCAAAGAGGGCGCCGTTGACCACTTGGTTCAAGTCTGTCGAATAGCCGCTTGTGAGATAACGGAGAGCCTTCTCGATGCGCTCCGGAGTGCGGATCAGGCCGTCGCGCTTCGTATCTTCGCCAAGCGCGCCAATGACGTCCCTCATGTGGGACGCGATAGAAGGCCCTTTCGACTTGATCTCGATCACCGAGCCCTTCTTCTTGGCGGCGCTATCCTGTTTCAGAGCCGCCGCCTTTGCTTTAGACATGGATTGTCACACTTTCGCGCTGGCGATCCAGCGAAACCCGGTTTGTTCGCGCGCTTAGCAACACCTCGAAACTGTTGCGGTCTGTTTCCTGGATATGCACCCCGCGTAGGCTGATCCGGCGCTGACCATCTAAGACATGCCACCGATGCTCGAGCATTTCCACCATCACCAGGGCGATATTCTCGGTTGTTGGCGGCAGCTGCGCAAACTCCGGAACATCCAAATTGATGTTGCGATGCGCGAACCGCTCCAGGATTTCGTCTTGGATAAAGCGGTCAAGGCGCTGAATCGGGACGATAAGCCCGGTTTCACCGTCAATCGGACCCGCCAGCGTGATTTCCAGAACGTAGTTGTGACCGTGCCCGAAGGGGTTGTTGCACTTCCCGTAAATTCGCGCGTTCTCAGCCTCGCTGAGAGCAGCGGAATGCAGGCGGTGTGACGCGGAGAAACGATAACGCCGGGTTATGCTGACCATGAGTTCAACCCGGCAGATCTTCGCGAGTAACATCCACGTACAGATCCTCAGTTTCAAACAGGCGCACGCGCGACAGCTTGGCGCTGGGACTCTCCAAGCATGGCTCGAGCCGACGCCAGATCTCGCGGGCGATATTCGCGGCCGTCGGGACCACCAAATCAAACGGAGGGACCTCGCGATTCAGGAAGCGATGGTCCATAGGATCAGTCACTTCCCGCTCCAGTACCTGCTTCAGGTCTTTGAGGTCGATGACCATGCCCGTGAGGGGGTCGGGCTCCCCTTCTACTGTCACTTCCAGTGTGTAGTTGTGCCCATGCCCGTTGGGATTGGCCTCATCGCCGAACAATTCGCGGTTCGCGGATTCGTCGAGGGACGCGACGCGGCAGACGTGCGATGCAGAGAATTCGGCTTTACGCGTCACGAACATGTAGTCTTTTGGATGCTTGGCCCGGAACGTTGGATACTGTTAATTATCCAGCAGTTGCGAGACGCTTCAGCAATCGCGCCGCTGATTTCCGGCACCATTGTGAACACCAACAACATTCTGCGCTCTCTTTTGGCCCTCCTGACCGTAACTTTTCTCGGGGTAATCGTCTTCAGCCTCCGTGATACTTCCGCAAAGGAGGGCGGCCAGGCGCCGTCGTTCTCCATCGCCACAGACCAGGGGGTTCATGTCACACCGACAGAATTCGGGGGCAAGGTGCTGGTGCTGAACTTCTGGGCGAGTTGGTGCGCCACTTGCGTCGAGGAAATTCCCTCACTGAATGCGTTTCAAAAGCGCTTTGCGAAAGAAGGAGTAGTGGTCGTAGCGGTTAGCGTGGACAAGAACCCGCAAAAGTACCGAGCCTTCCTGGATCGTATCCCCGTTTCTTTCGAAACCGCGCGGGATCCGAAAGCGGACGTCAGCGCCGAATACGGCACTTTTCAAATACCCGAGACGTACATCATCAAGAACGGGCGCGTCATGCGCAAGTTTGCCAACGGCGAGGACTGGACCAGCGACGATATCACGCAATACGTTCAGGGGCTGCTTTAGCGGCCCGATTCAAATGTCTGTCGTTGCGGAGTTGGAAGCGTTAATCGGATCGGCCGCAGTTCTCTCGGAGCCGGGCGATCTGAAGCTTTACGAATATGACGGCGGGGTGGATAAGTCGCCGCCGGATGTGGTCGTCTTCCCCCGGACCACGCAAGATGTTGTCGCTTTGGTGAAGCTGGCGCGGCGTCATAATCTGCCGCTTATTGGGCGCGGCGCAGGTACCGGCCTAAGCGGTGGAGCGATTGCGGTAGCGGGTGGAATGATGATTTCGTTCGCCAGGATGAACCGCATTCTTGATATCGATATCGAAAACGAACGTGCCTGCGTACAGCCTGGCGTGGTGAACCTGGATATCAGCGCAGCCGTGGCGCCATTCGGCTACTTCTATGCCCCGGATCCGTCCAGCCAGCGAGCCTGCACGATCGGCGGGAATGTGGCGGAAAACGCCGGGGGACCACACACGCTGGCCCACGGCGTCACCACGAATCATGTTGTGAGCCTGGAGGCGGTGCTCCCGGATGGAAGCGTAATTGAAGCAGGCGGCAGAGAACCGGACGTCCCCGGTTATGACCTGGTGGGTCTGTTAACGGGATCGGAAGGAACGCTGGCGCTGGTGACGAAGATCGGCGTGCGGCTCATGAAACAACCCGAATCGGTCAAGACACTTCTCGCGATTTACGGATCCACCGATGAGGCCGGCAATACGGTGGGTGAACTCACCGCGCGCGGCATTGTACCCGTGGCGCTGGAGATGCTGGATGGGCCGATGCTGCGGATGATTGAGGCTGCGACGCACGCGGGATATCCGCTGGATGCAGCGGCCGTCCTGCTGATTGAAGTGGAAGGCTTGATCGAAGGGGTGGAAGAGCAGGTAGCGCAGATCAGTGAGATATGCCGCAGCTGCGGGGCGGGCGAGGTGCGCATAGCGCGATCAGCGGAGGAACGCGAGCTCTTGTGGAAGGGCCGCAAGAACGCCTTCGGCGCAATTGGGCGCGTGAGCCCTACTTACTATGTCCAGGACGGTGTCGTGCCGCGAACAAAAATCGCGCCGGTGCTACGGGCGATTGACGAGATCGGAAAAAAGTATGGTTTGGCGATCAGTAATGTTTTCCATGCCGGCGACGGTAACCTGCACCCGATCATTCCCTTCGATCCGCGCAAGCCGGGCGATTTGAAACGCGCGCAGAAAGCCGGCGAAGAGATTCTTGATTTCTGTATTGCGGCGGGCGGCTCCATCACGGGGGAGCACGGCGTTGGAATGGAAAAAATGGAGCTATTGGCTCATCAGTTCCCGGAGGAAACACTGGATCTAATTGCGGAGTTTAAGCGTCTCTTTGATCCCCAATGCGCCCTTAATCCCGGCAAACTATTGCCCACAGGCAAGGGGTGTTTGGAGATTCGGCAGCGCCCGGAATTGATGCTGTAAACTCCGGGCACGGGCCTGACGCTCAGGATTTTCTACCGCCTTCACGCTAGTTTGTTATAGATGCAGCGCATCGCAATTGACATGGACGAGGTAATGGCCGATACCATGGCGCACTATCTCCGGCGGTACAACGCCGAGTTCGGCCTGAACCTGAAAACAAAAGACTTTCATGGCCAACACGTATTCGAGGTGATTGATCCCGCCCACCGCGAGCAAGTGCGCGATTACTTTGAGCAGGAGGAGTTCTTCGCCGGTATTCCGGTGATGGCGGGTAGCCAGAAGGTACTTCGGGAGATGGTAAAGCGATACGAAATCTTCATCACCACCGCCGCCATGGACGTGCCATGCTCCTTCTCCGCAAAATACTTCTGGCTACAGCAGCATTTTCCTTTTGTTTCACCCAGCAATATCGTCTTTTGTGGCGATAAGAGCATCATCGCGGCGGACTTTATGATCGATGACAACGCGCGCCATTTACGGAATTTCCGCGGTGAAGGAATTCTGTACACCGCGCCGCACAACGTCCACGAGAAAGCTTTCCGGCGAGTCGACAATTGGGAGGACGTGCAGAAAATGTTCCTGAGTTAGAGGCCGTCAAGGCCGCGCAGCTCGAAACCCGCCTCCCGCAACCCGTTGACGATTCGGGTTCGAATCTCACTTACTTCTTCAGTGGTCATGGTGTGGTTCAGCGCGCCAACCTCCAGGCGGTAGGTAACGCTCTTTCGGCCTGGCGGAAGCGGCGGTCCCTCATATTGCCGCACGAACTCGATACCGGCAAGGTGAGGTCCGGCAAGAACGTTGAGGCGGTCTAATATCTCTTGCACCGGCAACCGTAAATCCACGACCACGGAAAGATCAAAGCCGCTGGTTGGGTATCGGCGAGGCGGCGTATAGCGAAATACATCTGCAGCGGAGCGCTGTTGTGCGAGGCGAAGATCGACGTCAAACAAGACGGCGCGGCCTTCAATGCCCGCGTCACGCAGCAATGTGGGATGCAATTCAAAGATACGGCCGATGATGGCATCGCGCCATTCAATCTCTGCCGTGCGAGTGGGGTGCTCGTAAGGACGCGCTTCCACTGCATGCGCGCGCAGTGACGGAAACAGGCATTCCAGCACGCGCTTCAATTCGAAGAAGCCTCTCGCGTCGCCCTGCGCGTCGTAGATAGCGGCTGCGGCGTGCGTGATCTCATCCGGCAAGCCGCTCGGCTGTGGGTGGACTTCGTTGCCTATTTCGAAAATACGAAATTCGCGATAGTGGCGAGTGTTGCTCACGATGTTATGAAACAGTCCCGGCAACAGACTCGGCCGCATATGAGTTAGTTCCGAAGCAATCGGGTTCCGGATCTCGAGCGCTTCAGCTAGATCGAAGTGAAACCGTTTCGCATCTACCTCGTTCACGAAGGAGTAATTGTAAATTTCCGTGAAGCCTTGCGCCACCAGTTGAAAACGTAATTGGCGCAGATAGGCACGAACTGGGCTCGCAGGCGGAACGACACAAGCGACCATCGGAGCCGCCGGTGCAATTTCGCCGTATCCGATAAGACGGCCTATCTCCTCGACGAGATCATCTTTCAGGGAAATGTCCCTGGTGGCACGCCATGTGGGAACCGTGACGGTTAACACCCCGGGCGCCGTGTCATTGACCCCAAAACCGAGCGATTCAAGGATCTGGCCTGTCTGCTCCGCGTTCACCTCTTCGCCCAACTTGCTGCTCACGAAACGAACAGGCAACAGGATTGGTTTGGCCGCAGGTAGCGGAGCACGGTTGTCCGTGACGCCGCCCACGTTTCGCACGCCCGGGCAGAGCTGTTGGAAAAGCTGAGCAGCTCGCGTCAATCCGCGGATCGTGTTCTCCGGGTCAAGCGACTTCTCGAAGCGCATGGAAGCGTCGGTGCGAAGCTTGTGCCGGGAAGAAGTGAGGCGGACACTGGATGCCTGAAAGTTGGCGCTTTCGAGAACGATGCGAGTGGTGGTGGAAGAGATGGCAGTATCGGCGCCCCCGATAACGCCGGCGAGCGCCACGGGACCTGCACCGTCCGCAATGACAAGGTCCGCTTCGGCGAGCGAATAGGTTTCGCCATTGAGTGCCTTCAATTGCTCCGCAGGATGGGCCGGGCGCACGAAAATGGTGTCGCCCACCAGTTTGTCCGCATCGAAGGCGTGCATTGGCTGAGGGAGTTCGGCCAGGATCAAATTTGTAGAATCAACGATATTGTTGATGGCGTTAAGGCCGATACCTTCCAGCCGCGCCTGCATCGGTAACGGCGCTGGACCTACCTGAATGTTCTCGAACACCAGCGCGCTGTAGCGCGGACAAAGCGCATGATCCGCAATCTCAACCCGGATGACCGGCTCTCCCGCGGGCAAGAGGGCCAGGATCACCGGATCACGCAGCGCCTTACCGGTGATTGCCGCGACTTCACGCGCCATTCCATAGTGGCCCCACAGGTCTGGCCGGTGGGTCAGGCTCTTATTGTCGATGTCGATAATCCAGTCCGGCAAAAGGCCGGGAAGCTTGGCGCCTGGCTCAACATTTTCGAGTTCGAGAACGCCGGAGTGATCGCGGTTGATCCCGAGCTCGGCCGCGCTAGCCAACATCCCCTCGCTTTCCACGCCTTCCACCAGTGCTTGGCTGATCGTTTCTTCGCCGAGTCTGGTACCAGGTGGCACCCAGGGTGCGAGCATGCCGGGACGCACGTTGGGCGCGCCGCACACCACCCTCACTTGCCTGCCATTGCCCACATCAATCACGACAGCCTTATTCTTGCCCTTTGGAAGGGGCAAGACGCTGAGGACGCGCGCGGCAACTACGTTTGCAAAATGCGCGCCCACCGGCTCGATGCCTTCGCACTCGGCGGTTTTCATCGTGATCAGGCGCTGCAGCTCGTCGGGGTCGGTGGTCAAGCCGGGAACGAGTTCAGAGAGCCACTGATAGGAAAACTTCACGTTCGTCCTTGGTCAAAACTGTGTGAGGAAGCGGAGATCGCCTCCCACCAGCTGCCGGATATCGTCGATGCCGTAGCGCATCATGGTCAGCCGCGTGAGGCCAAGGCCGAAGGCAAAACCGCCCCATTCCTCGGGGTCGATACCGCTCATCCGCAGCACGTTCGGGTGCACTAAGCCGCACGGCAGCAGCTCCACCCAACCGCTCTGCTTGCAGACAGCACAGCCGGTTCCGTCGCAGATGAGACACCGGATGTCCAGCTCGAAACCAGGTTCGACGAAGGGGAAATAGCCGGGACGAAGCCTAACAACGGCGTCACGCTGGAAGATGCCACTCAGCAACGTTTTCATGAAGTAAATGAGATTGGCGACCGAGACTTCGCGATCAATCATCATGCCTTCGAGCTGGTAAAACGTATGCTCGTGCGACGCGTCCACTTCTTCGTTGCGGAAGACGCGGCCTGGGGCAATCATGCGCAGCGGAGGACCCAGCCTGCGCATGCCGCGCACCTGCACGGGCGAGGTATGGGTGCGCAGAAGATGACCGTCAGATAGCCAAAATGTATCTTGCATATCTCGCGCCGGGTGGGTAGGCGGAATATTCAGCGCGTCGAAGTTAAATTCTTCCGTCTCCACCTCCGGGCCGTCGAGAACCGCGAACCCCAACGAGGTGAATAAATCCTCAATCTCGTTTTGCAGGCGCGTGACGGGATGCAGGCTGCCGGGCCGAGGGCCAGGCGCCGGCAGCGTAACGTCAAGCCACTCTTCGGCAAGCCGGCTGGAAAGCTCGGCTCGCTGAAAACTGCGTTTTTTTCGTTCGTATTCTGCTTCAAGATCCTGCTTGACAGAATTGAGGATCTTGCCCAGACGCCCGCGCTCTTCCGGGGTAAGCTTGCCAAAGTCCCTGCTGATTTGCGCGAGCACCCCCTTGCGGCCTAGCGCCTCCACGCGCGCTGTCTCTAACTGTTCAATGGAGGCGGCAGAGACAAAAGCCGCAAGCGCCGAGCGGCGTAATTCTTCCAGTTGGTCGTCGAGCATGGGCTACTGCAGTTTGGCCCCCAAGGCCTCGAGTAGCTCGACGGTCTGCCGCTGCCCCTTGGTCAGAGCCAGGTCCAGAGGCGATTGATGATTGTTCGCACGGGCATTGAGATCGGCGCCGTACGCCACCAGCACCTCCACCATCTCCCGATTGCCGGCTTGAGCGGCGGAGTGCAGGGCTGTCCAGCCGCTGTCCTGGCTCGCATTCGCGTCGGCCCCTCGCATGAGCAACAGCTTCACCACTTCTACGTTGCCGCCGGCAGCCGCAGCATGCAACGGCGTGTTCTTGGATTGGTTCGTGGAGCGCGCTTCCAGACTGGCGCCGCGATCAATCAGGGCACCGGCCAGCTCGGGCCAGCCGAAAAAAACCGCCAAATGCAGCGGAGTCCAGCCGTCCGCGCTGTGGGCCTGAAGCAGTTCCGGCTGTTTGTCGATTTTCGCCAGGACCTCCGCGGTTTGACCTGCCACGCTGAGGCCGAACACATCCAGCTTAGGGTGCAGACTGAGAAGATAACTCGCGACAGAATCCTGGTGGTAGTACTTGGCGAGTAAGAAGGCGCTTTGGTCCGCTTGATTGGTCTCATCCAGCAGCGCAGGATTCTCGGCGAGCGCCGCCTTCACTTCATCCAGCTTGCCCTTCTTTACGAGTTCGTGAAACTCATTTACGTCCGGCATGTCACGCGGCAGGAACAAAAACCTGCTCGGTCTTGTTCAGCTCCCAATCCAGATGGTTGATGTAAAAGAGCAGAATCTTGGGCTGATACTTGCTCGAGAAATGCTCAAAAACGCGCCCCTGCCATCCTTCGGTAAGGTACTGCTCCGGCTTCAAATCCTTGTCGAAAAAACCTTGCTCGTTGGGGATCTCGAGAAAGTTTAGGACGTCGGCAACCATGTCGAGGTGCGAAAGCAGGAAGACCTGCGACAGGTCGGTGGCGAAATCTTCCTCGTCCGCTTCGATGCGCGCCCAGAACTTCGTTTCGGCTTTGCGCAAAGACTCCGAATTCAGCTTCACCAGGCGCGCCCGCGCCTTAAAGCGTTCATAGACCTGGTATGTCTTCAGCTTGCCGATAGAAATTCCGCGCACGAGCTCGTGAAAAACTTCCGGACCGAGCGCCTTATAGACGCCGCACATCTGCATCGTGCCCAGCGTAACATAGCAGCACGGCCCCGCTCGTTCCCTGACGCCGCCTTCAAGTTTATGATTTTAGAGAACTTGGACCGCTTGCGATACAATCGGACGTTTTGAGGTTTAGCGGCTAATTAAATGAGTAATCTGATTGTCTTGGGGGCTCAGTGGGGCGACGAAGGCAAAGGGAAAATCGTCGACCTGTTCTCCGACAAGTTTCATGCGGTAGCCCGTTACCAGGGCGGCCACAACGCGGGCCATACCGTCTTCATAGGCAACCAGAAGTTTGTGCTCAAGTTGATTCCCAGCGGCGTTTTACGCCCGGGTGTTCTGGCGGTGATCGGCAACGGCGTGGTGATCGATCCTGTGGCCCTGCTGGAGGAGATCACGGGGTTGGAGGCGGCGGGCATCAACGTCAAGGCGCAATTGAAAATCAGCGATCGCGCGCACGTTATCTTTCCGTTTCACCGCACCATCGAAGAGATCTCGGAAGGGCGTCCGAATCGAATTCCGATCGGTACCACCTCGCGCGGCATCGGACCATGCTATGAAGACAAGATCGCGCGGCGCGGCATCCGGGTTGCCGACCTGGTGGATATTGATTTTGAAGCCCAGTATCGGGCGCTGGCAGAGGATAAGCAGCTAATTGCGAACGCCTTCCAGATTCCAGAGCCGGTCGATTTTGAGGAAATCCTGAAACAGTACAGGCAGCTCGCCGACCGACTGCGGCCCATCACTTGTGACACTTCGCACCTTCTGAACCAGATGATCCGGGATGGCAAGAGCGTTCTGTTTGAGGGCGCTCAAGGGACCATGCTGGACATCGATTTCGGCACGTACCCATTCGTGACCAGTTCGAGCGCCGCGGCTGGCGGAGCGTGCACAGGCACCGGTGTTCCACCGAATAGAATCGACGGCATTGTGGGAGTTTCGAAGGCCTACATAACCCGCGTCGGCGCGGGGCCGTTCCCGTCCGAGGATCTTACCGAGCTGGGTGAAAAAATACGCCGCACGGGGAATGAGTACGGTTCTGTGACCGGCAGGCCGCGGCGCTGCGGTTGGTTCGACGTGCCGCTGCTGCGGTATACGGCAGAAGTCAATGGCTTCGACAGCCTGATCATCACCAAGCTGGATGTCCTTGACGACCTCGACGAGATCCCGGTGTGCGTTGCATATGAAGTGGACGGTAGAGTAATCACGTATATGCCGGCCAGTACGCGCAGGATGGAGGCGATCAAACCGGTATTTGAACGGCTGCCTGGCTGGAAGAGACCGACGCAGGGCGTAGCGATCCTTTCCGACCTGCCGGCGGAAGCGCAACAGTACCTGCGCTTCCTGGCAGAGAAGACGGGCGTAGAGATCGGCAGCGTTTCAAACGGGCCTGAGCGGAACGAGACCATGATCGTTCCGGGGTCGAAACTGGAGCGATTGTTGGCCTAGGAACGGCGGCGCTAATGAAAGGGAAGGTCGCTATCGGCCGGCTCCCTTTTTCTTTCGCTGCACCGGCTTTAACGGCTTCGTATCGCGTGACCAGCTGCCTAGGCGATAGACGTGCGAGTACCCATCCTTGCGGTTCGCGATGGTCACGGCGAGCGAGCCGCCCGCGTCGCATTCGTAAGTCTCCTCAATTAACTGCGCGGTGGCGGCAGACGAGTGATCCACTTCGATAACGGTCAGATCAGGCGCTTTTTCGAGTGCCGGATCAAAGGGAAAGCGGATTTCATCCCACAGGGTGACCTCTCCGCTCGGCGCACCGTCGACGCCGCGATGACTGCATTCGAGGAAGCGAAAATGTCCTATATTGTGCACGGGTGTGTAGCCGCGTCGAATGGCCAGAGGCGGCTGGCCGGCGGAAGGCAGACCCGTTCCTTTTGCAAAGAGCGGATCAAAGACGACGCGCGCGCCGCAATCCGCTTCGCGCCACACGCCAAAAAAGCGTGACAGGCGCTCGCTGAGCCGATACGTGTCCGGCTGGTCCGCCTGAATGGCCAGACCGATTGCCGTAGCGGCACGAGTGAAGGCAGAACGGCGCACACGCCGCCCGAAACGCTCGCGAAGCACGCGCGCTACCAGCGGCAACTCACTGCCGCCACCGGTGATGTAAAGCGCCTCAAACTCGCCGGAGTGCTTCTCCAGCAGTTCTTCGGCGGCGGCGAGGGTTTCCTCCACCAATGGCCGCGTCGCTTCATAAAAATCTGCGACTGAAACATCGACACTGCTCCAGGCTGACTGAGCATGTTCCAGATCGATCACGATGCGGCGCGAATTCGGGTTCAAAGACTCTTTCTTCAACCTGCATTCTTCCAGCAGCCGGAACCACGATGCCGCCGCCAGAGCCTCGCGCGCTCCGGCTTCGATGTTGGCGGCGTCCAGCGCCAACTCGGCCAGGATGAGGTCAAAGTCGTCGCCGCCGATAGTCGGGATTCCCTCCGACGCCAACACGTGATGAACGCTATCGTCGAGCGCGACAAGCGACGCATCGAATGTCCCGCCGCCCAGATCGTAAACCAAAATGGTCTCGCGGGCGGCTTTGGATTGCCGCTGGCGATGCCCGAACTCAATACTCGCGGCGCTCGGTTCGTTCAAAATGCCCAGGACCTGAAAACCGGCCGAGCGGAACGCCTCGATGGAGAGAAACCGTTGATTGCTGTTGGCATGCGCCGGCACACCAAGCACAATTTCAAGCGGTTCCCCGGCGCCGTAATGGAGGTTTGAGGTCTCGCAAAGCGCCTTATGGAGAGCGCCGGTGAACCCGCGCAGCAGGTCTGCGAGCACGACGTGCTGCTCGCCCAAGTCGAGCATGGTTTGCGGACCGGCCTTCTCCAGCAGGCGCTTTATGGACCGGACTACCGTCCAGCGGTCATCGGCCTGAGCCTCCCACGCACTCCACCCATAAAGCCGCTCTTCGCCGTGAATCGCGACCAGTGATGGAAACCAATCTGACGTGCTGCCGTCCGGCACGTCGAAAGAAACCAGCGGATAGTTGCCACGATCCGCAGCCGCGACTACAGTACGGTTGGTACCGAAGTCCACACCCAACTTCATTTTGCTAGTTTAGCGACGACGGCGTCCGGGCAATGAAAGGCGTCCTGTAGTGTAGGAGGAATCACAGATTGGCAACTCAACCAGAATGGCTGGACATCTCCATCCCGATGCGATCCGGCATGATTCACTGGCCTGGCGACCCTGAACCCACTTTCGAGCGAGTTTCAGAAATCGAGCAGGGCTCGGTCGCGAACGTTACGCTGTGCCGCATGTCAGCGCATACCGGAACGCATATGGATGCGCCCTGCCATTTCCTGCCTGTGCCCGAGGGCATGGACACCTTTCCGCTGGACGTGGGAATCGGGCCGGTACGTGTGATTCAGTTTCCGAACGACGTTCGTGCCATCGGCCAGGCGGAACTGCAGGAGAAGGGGATTGGCCGGGGTGAACGAGTCCTTTTCAAAACTCGCAATTCGAGCCGCGTTTGGCAGGAGGAGCCCTTTGATCGAGGTTTTGTTGCGATCAGCGCATCGGGCGCGGCCTTCCTGGCCGAAACAGGCGTGGCCTTAGTCGGCATCGATTACTTGTCGGTGGGCCGCTTTGAGCCGGACAGCGCCGAAACCCACCAGATTCTGCTGCGCGCGGGCGTCTGGCTGCTTGAAGGACTGGATCTTTCGAACGCTTCTGAGGGGATTTATGACCTGGTTTGTCTGCCGTTAAAGATGGTGGGTTCGGATGGTGCTCCAGCCCGCGCAGCCTTACGGCCACGTTAGCTGCGAAACGAAGGTAATAGAACCGTTACAAAACGCGGATTACGAAGTATAAGCTAGAATGAACTGCTGCAAGTACGGTCTACTTAAGGAGTTCGAAACAAATGGCACTCAGTGCAAAGACGCGACGGGTGGGAGATATAGCCATCGTGGATCTCAACGGCAAGGTCACTCTCGGCGAGAATACGGGTATTTTGAGAGACGAACTGCGCGGCCTTATGTCGCAAGGTCACAAAAATATCATTCTGAACATGGCGGACGTTAGCTATGTGGACAGCGCCGGCCTTGGCGAACTAGTAGGCGCGTACACCACCGCAACCAATCAGGGTGGATCCGTGAAGTTGCTCCACCTGCAGGGCAAGATGAAGGATTTGATGCAGATCACCAAGTTGCACACTATCTTCTCTTCTTACGATGATGAGAGCGCGGCCGTAGCGAGTTTCGCCGCCGGAGCGACGGCTTAACCTTCAGCTTCGGTGCGGCCGAATCCGGTAATCCGCCACCTCCGGCATACGTATCACGCGGCACATCTCAAAGAGACGGGAACGGGCCCTTTCGCCCACGCGCTCTTCGAGTGTTGTCTTGGCGGAATAGCCTCCCGGAACTGCCGTTTTCTCCAAGAGCGCGCCACCGATATCGGGATCCACTAGATTTGTGGTCGCGATCAGGGGCCTCTTATGGTTGCAGCGGTAGGTGACGATGGAAGTCACCGTGTCCTCCACCCAGTCCGTGACGCGATGAGCGCCTAGGTCGTCAAGCAAAAGTATCTCCGTTTCCAGCGCCACGCGATACGCCTCGCGGTTGCTGGTGCCCGTCGTCTCGTTATAGCCTGCGCGAATGCGCTCCAGTAGATTTTGATAATCGAAGAAGATGCCCTCATGACCCCTCGCCAGCAAAAGACGGAGAGCGGCCACGGCGAGATGCGTTTTGCCCGTTCCGGAACGGCCCACCAGTAATAGCCCTGGCTTCGCATTGTCGGGATAGGAGCGGGTGTAAGCGGCTACGGCAAGCATGACATCAGCGAGCGCCTTCTGCGCCGTCGGGTTGTCCTGTGGCAGGTGAAATGTCTCGAAAGAGGAGAACCTGTAATTCTCAGGAACCTGCGACTTGGCTTCCATTTCCTGCGCCTGAGATTCCGCCACGCACTCGCAGCGTGTCGCCGAGGAGACGCCGTCCCGTTCGCCTGTTACCCAACCGGTGCCACTGCAAATTTTACAATCGGGTTTTGCCATCGCGGGCTATTCCACCACCAACAAGGTATCGCCGGCGGCCACTGTCCCGCCCTCGTTTCCGAAGGTTCTGGTCACCATGCCGTCCTTGGGCGATTTCATTTCATTCTGCATCTTCATTGCTTCTACAATGACCAGTCCCTGCCCGGCTTGCACCGTCTCCCCGCGCGCCACCAGCATCTTTATAATCTTGCCGGGCATTTGAGCGCGAATCTCCAGCGCACCGGCGGCAGCAGCTTTCTTCGACTTCTCCAACCGATCTCTGGCATCGCTCACCGACACAATATGTTTGGCCGCGCCCACCCACACTTCAAGACCGAACCCCGTGGGTGCGACGTGCACACGGAAGCTGCGCGAATCCAGGAGGACAGAGAATATGCCGGGCCCCACTTCTACGATGGACGCGCCGCCGGAAGACCCGGAAACGCCTGTCAATTGATAGGCGGTTTGGCTTCCGTTGGTATGAATTTCGAGAAGAAATTCATGGTCGTCGACTTCGACATTGAATTTCATGCTCAGCGCTGTAGCCCATGTCTTCCGGCGCTTCGCCACAAGCTTGTCGGCGTCGCCGGTGAATTTGCCTGCTGGTTCGGCTGCACGTAAACAGCGGCGACCACCGCCGCTGCAATCTCCTCGGCATCTTCGTCTCTTTCCTTTTTTTTCAGGCCCTGCATGAAGGTTTCAAGGAAAGCCGTGTCCAAGTCGCCCGCCTGCCAGCGTGAATCCGACATTAGTTTGTCAAACAACGTGCGATTCGAGGTGATCCCCAAAATACGGTACTCCGAAATGGCGCGGCGCATTCGCTGCGTGGCCAGCTCCCGCGAACTTCCCCAGACCGTGAGCTTGGCGAGCAAAGGATCGTATTCAATGGGAACGTTCCAACCCGCGTAGACGCCGCCATCGACCCGGACTCCCGGCCCGGATGGCTCCGCATATTGGGTGATCCGGCCGGGGCTCGGAAAGAAGTTGTTGGCGGGATCCTCGGCGTAGATGCGGCATTCGATAGCGGAACCAGTCCATCGAATATCTTCCTGCCGCAGCGCTAGTGGCTCGCCCGCTGCTATACGAATCTGCCACTGAACAAGATCGACGCCGGTCACCCATTCGGTCACAGGATGTTCCACTTGGAGGCGCGTATTCATTTCCAGGAAGTAAAATTCGCCGTTCTGGTCCGCCAAAAATTCAAGTGTGCCGGCATTGCTGTAGTTCGCGGCTCGCGCGATACGCAGCGCCGCCTCGCCGATTTTGCCGCGCAACGCTGGCTTGGCCAGGACGAGGGGCGACGGGCACTCCTCGACCACTTTCTGGTGCCGCCGCTGAATGGAGCATTCGCGCTCGCCGAGGTGAATCAGGTGCCCATGCTCGTCGCCCAGAACCTGCACTTCAATATGGCGTGGGCGATCGATGAGCTTCTCCAGATAGACTTCGCCGGAGCCAAACGCGCGTGCCGCCTCGCTTGAAGCAGCGCGCATGGCTGCCGCCAGCTCCTTTTCGCCGTCCACTCGGCGCATTCCTTTTCCGCCCCCGCCGGCTGCCGCTTTTAGCAAAACGGGATAACCGATTTCGGCCGCAATTCCGCGTAACTCGGCCTGATCACTGATGCCTTGTTCCGTTCCTGGAACCACCGGCGCCCCCGCAGCTATTGCGAGCCGCCGAGCTGCGGTTTTTGAGCCCATTCGCTCAATGGAATCCGACGATGGGCCGATGAACTGAATGCCCGCGTCCCGGCAGGATCGTGCAAACGCCGCATTCTCGCTCAGAAAACCATACCCGGGATGAATCGCTTCCGCGCCGGTTCCTCTCGCTGCCTCTAAAATGCGCTCGCCTGCAAGGTAGCTGGCGGACGACGGAGCCGGGCCTATATGGATGGCTTCGTCAGCCATTTGGACATGCAGCGCCGGCCGGTCCACATCGGAGAAGACCGCCACGCTCGCAATGTTCATCTCGCGTAATGCGCGGATGATCCGGACGGCGATTTCGCCCCGGTTAGCGACGAGTATTTTGCGAAACAATAGGCAGCCTCGAACAACGTTGTATCAAACGGCGTCCTGTCACCGGTAATCGACCGAGACCAGGAACAAGCCGCTGGCGGGCGCTGCCGGACCGGGGCGGATGCCGCAGCCAGGCTTTGAGCGTGCGCGAATATCCTCTTCCGTGAGGTTGCCTTTTCCAATTTCCAACAGCACACCCATCATGTTTCGAACCATGTGTTTCAAGAAACCGGACCCGGTCACGGAAAACACCAGTAGAGCGCCGCTTCTGCTGAGGGACGAGTGAAAGATGATCCGTACCCTCGAAGCGTTCGGCAGGTCCTTGTCGTCAGAGGCTGCGAATGCCGAAAAATCATGCTCGCCCTCCAACAGCCGCGCCGCAACTAGCATGGCGGATTCGTCGAGCGGATACGGATGGTGGTAGACGAAGCGCCGCTCGAAAGGCGGGCAGATCTCCTCGCGGAAAATCCGGTATTCGTAAGTCTTGCGCTTGGCATCAAAACGCGGATGAAAGTCGAGCGAGACTTCTTCGACGCCGCTCACGCGAATGGTGTAGGGCAGCAGGCGGTTCACTGCGCGCCGGAAGTTTTCCGTCGGAATCGGATTTTCCAATGTCACGGCGGCTACCTGCGCGTAGGCGTGGACGCCTGCATCTGTTCGCCCCGAGCCTATGACCTGAACCGCCTTCCCTTCTATGGCGCCGATCACCTCTTCCAGAACGCCTTGTATCGTCGGTAGGCCGGGCTGTACCTGCCAACCGTGAAAATCAGTGCCGTCGTAGGCAATCTGGAACCGCAGTCTTCTCATGCGGGCTGCCGAGCAAGAGACGGGCGTCAAACTCGCCGCGAGCCGGGCTTGATCACGGGTTTACCTTCCCGGCAGAGCGGGCAATCTTCTGGAGGGTAAGTCACGGGGTGCAGCACCTCCAGTGAAACGCGCGCCACGCCAACATCAGCCTCGCCTCCGCTGCGATCGATGATCGAGCCCGCGCCTAACACCTCCGCTCCCAGCGCCCGCATCAGGCCAATCACTTCCTTTGTGCTCCCACCGGTGGTGACCACGTCTTCTACCACCACGATGTTTTCGCCCGGAGCGACTTCAAACCCTCGCCGTAGTGTCATCTCATTAGTCGCGGCGTCTCGCTCAGTAAACAACGATCTGGTTTTGAGCGCGCGAGCCACTTCATGACCGATAATGATGCCGCCCATGGCCGGCGCGACTACGGTATCTACTGGCCTGTCACCCAACAATTTCCTGATCTTGATGGTTAATTCCCGGCCGAGTCGTTCCGCGTGTTCAGGAAAGGCCAGTACCTTAGCGCATTGCAGATATTCCCCGCTGTGCAGCCCGCTTGTCAGCCGGAAGTGGCCGCGGAGATAAGCGCCTGTTCGCTCGAAGAGCTCCAGAATTGAGTCAGACACTTCTGCGCAAAAGGATAGCAAGCGATAGACCGAGGCCCGCGCTACTGTGAATCCGCTGATTGTTGCGAACTGGCTCAGGACGTCCCAAAAACGGACATCCAGCGTTCGACGGGGTCAGGGGCGAGTGTCTTTTAGTGTTGCAGATGAAGAGCTTATCCGGAATGCGGCGGTTGGGTATAGGCTTGCGAAATAGTTTCATCGGCCCTTGCCTATGACCGCCGCTGGCTGGCTCGTGATGGGTGATCGTTGGGTTACCATGAGGAATCTTGTAGGAAAACAGGGAACTCGGCTAGCGAGCGTCTCGTTCTGATTGCAAGGGCCACTCTCAGGAAGATGCACCGGCATAACGGGGAAAATGCGTCTGTGTGCGTACATGAAGGTTCAATACGATTTTGATGACACGATTCAAAGCATTTCTTTCTTTGCTGTGCTGTTGCCTTGTTCTCTCCGGACCGCTAGCATCGGCTCAGAACGCGATCCGAGTGGAGCCCCCCAAAGGTGGTCTTGGGTGGCTCACGAGGCCCTACCGGGCCCCCACCGTTCCGGATGTCAACCTCAATAATTCCGAGCGCCTGGAAAGGCTGATCCGGAGCGGCAACCTCTATCTCTCGGCACAGGACGTGATTGCGCTGGCGCTGGAGAATAATCTCGACATAGAAATTCAGCGTTACGGCCCATTGATGACCAGAGAGGTCACGCAGCGGGCAGAGGCCGGCGGACTTCTTCGTAGCGTCGGAGTGGGCGTCATTCAGGGTCCGCAAAGCGTCAGCCTAACGGGCGTAAACGTAGCTGCGAGCGGAGGCGCTACGACAACCGCGGGCGCCTCCAGCGCCAGCGGTGGTGTCTTGACGCAACTCGGACCCACGATCCCGTCCTTGGATCCACAACTGTTCCTCTACGGGAACTTCTCACACGCCACCAGCCCTGAGAGCAACACGGTCGTGACCGGTACCACTGCTCTGATCTACGACAGCCGTCAATATCAGGCCCAGCTTTACAAGTACAACGAGTTGGGCACTTACTTTCAGTTGACCTATTCGAGTAGCTATAACAAGTTCAACAGCCTCTTCTTTAACCTGAACCCTTATGACTCCGCTACATTGGATTTTCAGGTATCGCAAAATCTGCTGCAAGGATTTGGGCGGGCCGTGCTCGCCCGCAATATCCGCGTCTCTAAGAACAACGAAAAAGTCTCCGACCTGCAGTTCAAACAGCAGGTGATCACCACCATTTCGGCAGTCTTGAATCTCTACTGGGACTTAGTGAGTTTCTATCAGGACTTGAAGGCGCGCAAGGACGAACTGGCCACTGCGCAAGCCCTGTTCGACGACAACAAAAAGCAGGTGCAGATAGGAACTCTTGCGCCCATTGAGGTAACTCGCGCCGAAGCGCAGGTCTATTCAAGCCAACAGGATCTCCTGGTCTCGCAAACGGATCTGCTGCAGCAGGAAATGGTCTTGAAAAACGCGCTGAGCCGGAATGGCGTGGCCAGCCCCTTGCTTGCCGAAGTACACGTGATTCCGCTCGACACCATTCAGGTGCCGGAAAAGGATGAGCTAAAGCCTATTGACGACCTCGTGCAGGAGGCGCTTGCAAGGCGCGTGGAGTTGGCCCAGGCTCGCATAAACGTAGAGAGCACCAAAATCGGGCTAGTGGCGATCAAGAACGAGCTCAAACCCACACTGCAAGTCTTTGCCGATGTCGCTGATAACGGTTTAAGCGGCGCGCCCAACTTTCTGGCTCCAGGAGAGGTTCAGTCAGTTCCCTATCTTACTGGCGGCTATTCAAACGTGCTTGCCCAGATCTTCCGTCGTAATTTCCCGAATTACTCTGCCGGACTTTCGCTGAGCATCCCGCTACGCAACCGGTCGGCTCAGGCCGACTATGCCACCAGCGCCCTTCAACTCCGCCAGACTGAACTTACCTTGCAGAAACAGGTGAATCAGATTCGGGTCGACGTCCAGAACGCCGTGATAGGTCTACGTCAGGCGCGGGTCAGGTATGACTCCGCTGTTAAGGCGCGTATTCTGCAGCAGCAGACTCTTGATGCGGACAAAAAGAAGTATTCGCTAGGCGCTTCAACCGTCTTCCAGGTGGTAACGGATCAGCAGAGTTTGGCAGCGGCCGAGAGCACGGAAACGCAGGGTTTGGCCAACTACAGTCACGCTCGCATCGCATTTGATGAAGCCTTGGGAACAACCCTGGAAGTGAATCACATCTCCACCGACGAGGCGCTATCCGGGCGCGTGGCGCGAGTTTCTGTTTTGCCCGCTAATCTTCCCGTTCCGGAGGCGCGGTAATGAGCGCGGCCAAATCGCTTCCCGCTTTCTTGCGGAAGTGCCTCGCAATCTTGCTGTGCCTATCTTTCGCAGAACCGTTTGCCTGGGCTCAGCAAACAGCCCAACAGCAGATAGCTCCGGAGAAGCCCAGTGCCTTTGTGTTGATTCGTCCGTATTTGGCAGCCAGCGTACCTCCTGTTCGTCTGCGAAACTCGCTCAGGCTGCGCGACCTTCTGCGTGGCGGGAAGCTGTATCTGACAGTGCAGGACGCTATCGCTCTTGCCCTCGAAAACAACATCGACATCGAACTGGATCGCTACGGCCCGATAACTGACCAATGGAATTTGGAGCGCGCTCAAGCTGGAGGGCCATTGCCAGGTGTTCCCAACGCAACTTCGACAGGCCGCTCCGTGGCGAGCGGTCAGGGCGTGTCCGGCAGTCAGTCCTCGGCGGGCGTCAGCAGTTCCGGCGGCAACTCAACTTCCGGCAACACCGTGGGTGCAACTATCCAGCAGATTGGTCCTACCACTCCGACGCTCGACCCGGTCTTTCAGAATGTCCAGAACTACTCTCATACCTCCGCCCCGCAGTCGAACTTGTCGGTAAGTCAAGTGGAAAATCTTGTCCAAAATCAGCGCAATTATACGGAGTCCCTCAGCACGGGCCTGATTACCGGCGGCCAGGTGACACTCACCTACAATGATTCCTATCTGAATGAGAATGCGCCCTCCGATTTGACGAATCCCTCGAACTTTACAACTCTTAGCCTGTCTTTCCGGCACAATCTTCTTCAAGGCTTCGGAATCGCTGTCAATAGCAGGAACATCACGATAGCGAAAAACAACCTCCAGATCGACGATCTGACGTTCGAAAACGAGGTTATTGGCGTGGTCGTAAACGTCTTGAATTACTACTATGGGTTGGTTGCGGACTATGAGGATCTCAAGGCGAAGCAGAGTGCGGTAGAAGTCGCGCAGAGGTTTTTCGAAGACAACAAGAAGCAGGTGCAGGTCGGAACGATGGCGCCGCTCGATGTGACTACTGCTGAAGCGCAGCTTGCCTCAAGCCAGCAAGATCTCATCGTGTCGCAAACGACTCTCGAACAGCAGCAGGTTCAGCTCAAGAACGTCCTCAGCCGGAATGGCTTGGCTGATCCCGTGATTGCCGAGGCTGAGATTATCCCGCTTGACCACATTGAAGTTCCGGAGAAGAGTAACGTCCCGCCCCTGAAAACCTTGATTGCAACGGCGTTAGCGGACCGCCCTGATCTGGCTGCGGAACAGATGAATATCAAGAACCTTCAACTCACCGCGCTCGGAACGCAAAATGGCGTTCGCCCCCAACTAGCCGTGCTGGCCGGCGCCAGCAACACCGGTTCAGCGGGTGTCGCTCGCTATGTTCCGGTCCCCCCAGGGGAAGCCCCCCCGAAGGGTTCGCCGCTACCGAGCGGCTTTGTGCCCTGTCCACCATCGGTTGCGCCGAGCGGCAGCATATGCGAGGTACCGGATCCTTACTTTGTCGGAGGCATCGGAACCGCGCTCGGACAAATGATCCGGCGCAATTTTCCCACCGAGAACATAGGCAGCTTCATCGCCCCGACGATCCGCAACCGGCAGGCGCAAGCCGACGCCGCTGTCGATCAGCTCACCGTCCGGCAAACTCAGCTCGAGAACCAGCGAGACCTGAACGCGGTTGCGGTGAACGTGTCCAATCAGGTTGTGGCTTTGGAGCAGGCCCGGGTCCGATATCTCGCGGCGGTGAAAAATCGGGTTCTTGAGCAGCAATTACTTGACGCCGAGCAGAAGAAATTCAAGCTGGGCGCCTCCACCACGTTCAACGTGGTGACACAGCAGCGAGACCTGGCGACCTCCCAATCCTCGGAAGTGGCGGCTCTGGTCGCGTACAGCAACGCCCAGGTTTCGCTCGATCAGGTGCTTGGTACCACGCTGCAGTCAAACCATGTCGCGCTTCAGGACGCGGTCAGTGGACAGATCGCGCACCGATCATCCCTCCCGGCGAGCCTTCCCGCCCAGCCTTAGGTAATTCAATCTAGAACGGGTGAACTTCCAGAAATTTCTGGTCGGGCAGGACATCCTTTCCATGTCGGTAAAAAGTGCGCTCCAAAATCTAGCGACTCAGAACCTTAAACGATTGAAAACACAGATAATTGCATTTGGAACGTGACTTGCTCCGAAGATGGCGAAACACAAAATGAAATTGGCTCAGGGAACGATGGTTGCTCCGCTTTTCAATCCCACAGCTTTAAGACCCAGCCGTTAGATTTCTTCCAAACTTCCACATTCGCCCACCCAGCCTACTTCCCTGAGCAATTCAGTTTCTGAGAGATTCTGACCCCGCCTCGTTGCCCCGCACGATCAGTTTTCGCCAAAGACAGGCGCGACCGGAGTTTAATTGTCTGATTGTTGTGACACTTCAGGCATAGCGTCTGCATGTTGGAGAGATCGCATTCGCCGCCGCCTTCCGCCACCGGTGTGATGTGGTGGGCGTCCCAGAGCGATTTGCGTCCACGAAGACCCCACGCTTTGACAGCCTTGATACGGGCACCCCCCCGAAGACGCCGCATGCGTGCCCACTCAGCTACGCAATCGATTCCGCACAGCGCACAAACACCGCGGTCTCGCTCGAAAACACGCTCGCGCAGATGCGAAGGGTCGCTGCGGAGTTTCCATTCTTCCACGCACCTGTCGGAACAGAAGGTCAGACGGCCGGGCGGGACCTCAAGGTTGCACCAACGGCAAAGACAGCGGCCCTGGGAACCCTTTGGAAGGTTAGCCCGATCTGCGCGGCCTCCGGGCATAGCTCGCTGCATGCTCACACAAAACAGAATACTAAGGAATTGTTTGGAATGGCCCGCCCATGTGGCGTCAGTTTAGGATAGAGTGACTATCAAAGCCTATGAAAACTTTCGCAAGCTGTCTACTCTTATCCGTCCTATCCGCTTTTCCCGTCCTTGCCGCGGACGCGACTCACGCCAGCATGGCCAAGATACAGGAAGGCGCTCTTCATATGCTGGAGAATGATGTCGTCCCCCTGGCCGAGGCAATGCCCGCCGACAAGTACAACTTCGCGCCCACTGCCGGCGAATTCAAAGGAGTGCGGACTTTCGGGCAGGAGATCTCACATCTCGCCATGGTTATGGACGCCATGTCGGCAGAAATTCTTGGCGAGAAACTTCCGGCCAGCGCCGGAGAATCGGAAAACGGTCCAGCCAGCTTGAAGACGAAGGACGACATCGTCAAATATCTGAAGGATGCTTTCGCCCATGCTCACCGCGCCATGAACTCACTGACCGATGAGAATTTTACCGAAGTGATCGACTCGAAATTCTGGGGCAAGGCCCCCCGCGGATCGTTGGCTGAGGCGATTATCTGGCACAGCTTCGACCATTACGGCCAAGCTGTTGTTTATGCCCGCATGAACGGAATTGTGCCGCCCGCCAGCCGGCCGGGGAAATAATAAGCGGCGGCTTCTGTAGCTGCCAGCGGAGATTCATGTCCGCGGGCCGTCACCCGCTCTACTGTCTCGACCTTACCGTCTACTATCAAAAGCGCATCGCCGAAATTGTTTACGGTTGGGCAGACGTGCCGGGGCAATAAATAGAGATATTGCCCCACTGCCGGCAAATTCTCTAGTGACGAGCTTTCAACCGGCAAATGCTCTTCACTGGGCTTGAGTGGAGTGAGGGTTTCCCAGCCCACTACCGCGCACGTGGGAACACCTGCATCAGCCGAAACGCTCTTGTGTCCCGCGTCGCACGTGATCACATCGGGTGTCGGGTGACTGATTACTCTTGACAGCACCAGTGCTGCCGGTGCGTAGCCAAAACCTGGCAGCTGCTCGAGACTCGTGAAGTCGTTATACACTACGGTTCCTGGAGAGATGCGGTGAATATACCTCGAACCGGAGAATCCCGCATACGAATAGCCGAAAGGCGCGGCCGGCGTGCCGGAGGTGATGATCTCTTCCGCCCGGAGACCCGCATTTTCCAAGGCCGCGAGCACCGTCATCAGCTGGTCGTACCCGGCATGCGCCGCCGCCTCGCGCTGGTCCGGCGCATATTTGTTAATGTGCCCATCGTAGTAATGTAGGCCTCGGAAAATTTTTCCCAGGCGACGCGCGAGAGCGATGACGTCATCCCTCCGCTGGGGATCAATTCCGGTACGGTTCATGCCGGTGTTCACGTCGATGAAGACACCGATACCCGTATGCGGCCAGAACTCGGCCTGTTCCACGGATTCGACCAGGACCGAAACCCGTGTTTGGGGAAATTGCTTGGCGATCTCCACAGCGCGTCGCGCATTCGCGCCGTTGACGGCAAATGCCAGTAGGACATCACTCGCTCCCGCATCGCAGGCAGTCCGCAATTCAAGCGTGGTAGAACATTTGAAATTATGGATACCGTGACTGATATAGCGCTGGACGATCGCGGCCAGCTTGGCTGTTTTGATATGAGGACGCCACCGCTCTGCATCATTGCCTACCATCTTCAACGTCGCTCGGATGTTTGCGTCCACAATTTGGGGATAAATCAGCAACGCTGGCGTGAGAATCTGATCCGGCGTTCTTAAAGCGTAATCGTCAAGCCGCAAGTCCATGAGCGCATTCTCCCAGAACAGAGATCGGACGCTCGACAGACACATGTACAGGATTGCTTCGGTTTGTAGTCCAATAACAGAAGTTCATGGGATTTCTCGACAACCTTGAAAACTCTCTAAAGAATCTCGAATCGCGCGAAGAACGCGATCCAAGGGAGCACCAGCGGCGGGCAGAGGAGCAGGCGCGTGCCGCCGCAGCCGCGCCGTGGGCAGAGAAATTGAAAAACTCCGAATACACGAGCAAACTGTTCGACGCTGCGTCGGCCGCCGGACATCGTATCAGGACGAAGGTCTACATGGCATGGCTCGAATCCACGCTCCGGCTGGAAGCGCGAGGACGCCGGCTGGAACTGCGGCCTACCGCCGTCGGCATCATGGCCGACTTTATCGAAACCGACGGCCGTACTACGTCTGAGCCGCTGGATCTAAATGGCAACCCCGAAATCCTCGTCAAGCGCTGGTTGGATCAACCAGTCGAGCAACACGATTCTTAAGGAGAAGGGCGAATGACAGACGCGCAGGTTTATGCAGGTGCGGCAGCAATGGGTGCAGTGGCGGGCATGCGGTCTATCTCCGCACCCGCCATGATCAGCCAGGCAGCGAAGACCGGGCGGATCGCCATCGGGCATTCGAAGCTCGATTTCTTGCAAAGCCCCAAAACTGCATACGCGATGACTGCGCTAGCCATCGGCGAAGCCATCGCTGACAAATTTCCGGTGATGCCGAACCGCACCCGGACGACGTCCCTGCTGGGCCGGGGCCTGATGGGCAGTCTAAGCGGAGCCGCCCTATCTTCTTCTAAGAAGCGGTCGGCGCTTTGGGGTGGGCTAGCCGGCGCTCTGGGCGCGGTGGGTGCAGCCTACGCCTTTTGCTATCTCCGACGCGCAGCCAGAGAGAAGCTTCACGTCCCGGATACCGTCGCGGCGGTTGTAGAGGACGCAATTGTGGCCGGAAGCGGAATGCTGGTGCTCTCCCGGTTTCGTTCCCCTGTCGTCTGAACCCGCTCTACTCCGGTTTCCGCTTACGAGGACGGCGGTTGGCACCGCTTCCGGCGGGCGCGCGCTTACGCGGGGCCGCCTTCTTCGGCTTGGGTGGCGGAGGATTAGGCTCGAAGATGGTCGGTTGCCCTTCCACAATCGGTTGCGGCTCATCTTCCTCTTCTATGATTTGCTCCGGCACGGCCTCCGGCAGAGCCGGCGGATAAAATTCGGCCCCGAGTTGCACAATCAACCCACGCTCCTCATCTGGCTCCGTGCGCACGACGGTCTTGTCTTGCGCGTAGTTCAAGAACTCAGAAAACTGCTGAAAGCCGAATTTCTGCAAATTGAAATCGGGATGCTCGGCCTGCATCCAGTGCTCCAGTTCTTCTGCCGTCGCACCCTCTTCCAGCTCCATGCGATGCGTTTCGAGAACGTCTCGCAAAGCCGGCAGCGCTTCTTCCGGTCTGGGCGCCGCTTTTTCCGTCGCATGGCTGCCGCCGCGGCGCTCGATGATGTAGCGGCCGCCTGAGCCGCTGACATTGATGAAATCGGCTTTCTTTAGCTTATCTACGAAATCGGAGAAGCTCCCGGCCCCATAAGCTCGCTCACTAAAGGCTGGGTCGAGCTGCAGCATGGTGCTCTTCAGCAAGCCGAGCTGCGGTTGCACCGCGCGCCGCTCCAGTACTTGCAGAGCTCGCTCCACCAGCGGCATCGCCTGGGTCAGGTCCAGCGGCGCGGGCCGCGGGCCGCGCTCTCTCTTATCCTTGCGGTCGGGGCGGTCCGTACGATCGGGACGATCACGGCGGTCCGGCATCGGTTGCGCGACAATCCGGTCGCCGTCTTCCAGCAACGATTCGTAGCTGACGAATTCATGGCAGTTCTGCTGAAGAATAGTGCTCGTGAACGCCTTGCCGCCCACCACAAACACAGTCTTGCCGTATTCCTTTAACTTATTCACCAGCGGGATAAAGTCGCTGTCGCCGCTGACAACCGCGAACGCGTTGACATGCGCGTGTGTGAAGGCCATTTCGAGCGCATCCAGCGCCAGGTTGATATCGGCGCCGTTCTTATCGCCGCGCGGCGAGGGAATGCGCTGCACCATCTGCACCGCATTTTCAGCCATTTGCCGTGTTGCGCCCTCCTGGCGCCCCCAATTCGCATACGCGAATTTCGCAACGATGTCGCCGCGCTCCTTCAATGCGCTGAGCGCCAAAGCCACGTCGAACTCACGCCGCAGTGTCGATTTCACGCCAATCTCTATGTTGTCGTAATCGACGAACACGGCAATGTTCAATCTGTCTTGCATTATTTCCTTTTCCGTCCGCTTCGTCATCCCAATGTAGAAAGCGCCGCGGACCGTTTTGTGCCGAGAGTACTCTCAGGCTGGTTGTTTCGCCGACTCGCGAATGAAATGAATGATCTTCTCAAGCGACGCACCGGGCTGGAAAACCTCTGCCACTCCGAGCTTCTTGAGTTCCGCAGCATCTTCGTCGGGGATAATTCCACCGGCGACGACGAGCACATCAGCCATCTCCTTCTCGCGTAGCAGCTCCAAAACACGCGGCACAATTACGTTGTGCGCGCCCGAAAGAATTGAGAGTCCGATGACCTGAACATCTTCCTGCAGAGCTGCATTCACTATCATCTCCGGCGTTTGCCGAAGACCCGTGTAAATCACTTCCATTCCAGCGTCGCGCAGGGCACGTGCAATGACCTTTGCACCCCGGTCGTGTCCATCGAGGCCAGGTTTGGCGACGAGCACACGTATGGGAGCGTTCATATCTTACACTGTCCAGATTATAGAACGCCGCGCGCACGCGGCTTCACCCGCCATCTAATCACTGCTTTCGTATCATCGTTCCAAGACGCATGCCTGAACAAAAGTTCGATGCTCCGCGCATCGCCCTCAATCGCATCTACACCCGCGCCGGAGACCAGGGTGAAACACATCTGGCCGGCGGTCAACGCGTCGCCAAGAATGACTCGCGCATCGATTGCTATGGCACGGTCGACGAGTTGAATTCGTTTATCGGATTGGCACTTACCACCGCGGAAGAATTGTCTCCGCAGGGCGCCTCTCTCGCTGCTTTCGCTGCGGTCTTGAGGCGGGTCCAGCACGAACTCTTCAATCTGGGCTCGATCCTGGCAACGCTGCCACAGGACGTCCGCCCCAGGCAGCCGAGTATCGCGCCGGACGACATTCGGCAGTTGGAGCGTGAAATCGACCAGGCTAACCAAGACCTTCCGCCGCTCCGCTCGTTTGTTCTTCCCGGCGGCAGCCGTCTCGCTGCCGAACTGCACGTCTGCCGAACGATTTGCCGCAGGGCTGAACGCTTGCTGGTAGGTCTGGCACATGGACAGACCGTGCCTGCCGAAGCACTTCAGTACCTGAACCGCTTAAGCGACGCCCTTTTTGTCTGGAGCCGCTGGGTGAACCACACGTTGGGAGTTCCCGAAGCTCTTTGGGAGCCGAACGCCGGCGCCAGCGGAAGCAGCTCAGAGTGAGCTACCAGCTTCTGCCGGACAAAAACTCTGATCACTGGGCTGCGCTCACCGCCGGCTTTCTGGGCTGGACGTTGGACGCGTTTGATTTCTTCCTGGTGATCTTTTGCCTCACAGCGATTGGGCGCGATTTCCACGAATCCGACAAATCCGTCAGCCTCTCAATCGCTCTGACCCTCGGATTTCGCCCTGTGGGCGCCTTCCTGTTCGGCTTTCTGGCAGACCGCTATGGCCGCCGGCTCCCTCTCATGCTTGACCTCATTTTCTATTCCATCGTGGAAGTTGCTACCGGCTTCGCTCCAAATTTCACCAGTTTTCTCGTGCTGCGAGCGCTATTTGGAATCGGCATGGGAGGCGAGTGGGGCGTCGGCGCATCGTTGGCCATGGAGAAAGTGCCGGCCCGCTGGCGCGGCATTTTCTCCGGCATCCTGCAACAGGGCTACGCCTTGGGATATATTTTGGCCGCGCTCTGCTACTTTTTCCTTTTTGGCCGCTGGGGCTGGCGGCCCTTGTTTTTTCTCGGTGGGTTGCCGGCCTTACTGGCGCTTTTCGTGCGGTTCCGTGTGGCAGAGTCCGAAGTTTGGCAGGAATCGCGTCAAAGCAGCTGGGGACAACTCAGCAATAGCGTCGTGCGGCACTGGAAGCTTTTTCTTTATCTTGTCCTTTTTATGACCGGCATGAATCTTTCTTCGCACGGAACTCAGGACATGTACCCAACCTTTCTGCAGCGATTTTGGAAGTTCGGCGTCGAGGAGCGCGCCCTGATCGCGGGCATTTCCATGGTCGGCGCCCTTGTCGGCGGAATCGTCGTTGGCCTTATTTCTGACGACGTAGGGCGCCGCCGCGCTATTATCCTTTCGCTCCTTGGTGCAATCCTAATGATTCCGCTATGGGCGTATGTTCCACGAGTCGGCTGGCTGGTGGCGGGCGCGTTTCTGATTCAGTTCTGCGTCCAGGGAGCCTGGGGCGTTATTCCCGCCCATCTCAGTGAGCTTTCACCCAATGAAATCCGCGGCTTCTTACCCGGCTTCGCGTATCAATGCGGCGCTTTGCTTGCCGGTTCGGTCGGCGCTTTGGAGGCGAGCTTTGCTCAACGCATGAGTTACTCGACCGCGATGGCCATCACCGCCGCAACCGTAATTTCGTTTACCGCGATTATCGCGGCGCTCGGCGGCGAAAAACGCGGCCGTAACTTCCGGATTGCTTGAATATCCTAAATGTTAATTCCGATCTGCCAGAGAACGAAACCAATAGCTTGCCGGAAGTACAGCCAGCGAAGCTCCATCGGGCTCATGGACCCACTGGCTGGGCGGGGCGAGCCATACACTTGAATTCCTCGCGCCTCGAGCAGCCGTTTAACCCGGTAGATGTGATATCCATCGCTCACCACGATGCAAGAATGCAGGCCCATGCGATGCATTGTCTCGGCCGCCGCATCCAGGCTTTGCGCGGTCGTAGAACCCTCGGGCTCAGTTATGATGGCCTCTGGTGCAATACCATGCTGGGTAAGATACGCGCGGCCCACTTCGCCTTCGGTGAACTCTGGATCGCCGCCTGAGCCGCCGGTCGTCATAATATAGGGCGCCAAACCCCTTAGATACAACAGAAGAGCGTGATTCAGGCGCGCTTTCAGCACCGGTGAGGGTGTCCCGCGATATTGGGCCGCCCCCAACACGATAATGACGTCCACTGGCCGGACATCATCGACTGTTGACTGCCTTTCTATTTGCTTGGCGACGTAGAACAGGTAGCCTAAGAGCAGAATGAAAAGCGCGAGCAATACTCCCGCCAGTGAGCGCTTCATGCGGCTTTCATTCCGGTTGAGATATTAGTGTACGCCGAAGTGTATTTCGAGAGACGTGCAGCTCAGCAGCGCCAAAAATCCGCTCTTGCAGGGCATCCGCCGGGCCGCCAAGGCCGGCCGGTCAACGGAAGACGGCTGTGTCGTCGCGGAAGGCCCGCATTTACTGGACGAAGCTTTGCGAAGCAGTTGGAAAATTGAGCAGGTATTCGCAACGGCCGCTGCCAGAAATCGACATCAGCGGCTCTTGGAGCGAATCGATTCCGAGATCGTCGAGGTATCGGAGCGCGCCTTCCAAACGATCACCGAAACCCAAACCTCGCAGGGAATCCTCGCCACACTGCGGCCGCGGACTTGGTCCTGGGAACAGGCGACGGCCGGCCAGTCTCTGCTGATCGTCCTCGATGGCTTGCAAGATCCGGGCAATGCCGGCGCCATCGCAAGATCAGCCGAAGCCTTTGGCGCGACTGGGATTGTCCTCCTGGAAGGATGTGTCCGAGTCTCCAACGCCAAGCTCATGCGTGCCTCCGCAGGGTCCATCTTCCGGATACCATTCTTGGAGGGGGTTTTGAGAGAAACATTGCTGCAGCGCTTGCACGACTCCCGGATAGGTCTCTATGCCCTTTCGGCGGCTGCTTCCATGCCGCTTTGGGACGCCCGTTTGACGTCTCCGCTCGCGCTCGCGATCGGTGCTGAAGGCCAGGGCATTTCCGCCGAAATTGCCTCTGCAGCTCGAGTCATATCAATTCCTACCGTCACCGTCGAATCGCTCAACGCGGCCGCAGCTTGCTCGGTGGCGCTCTTTGAAACGGCGCGGCAAAGGCGTAAAACATGAGTTTGTTCGATGCCAGTCCTATCGCAGGCTCGATCACCGAGCATCTTCCCGGCAGGCCGCTTGCCGACCGCATGCGCCCACGCACCCTCGAGGAGTTCGTCGGCCAGGAACACGTGCTCGGCATCGGAAAACCACTCCGGGCACAGGTCGAGAGCGGGAACTTGACGTCAATGATCCTATGGGGACCTCCCGGATCGGGAAAAACAACACTCGCTTCATTAATCGCGCACCAAAGTAAGGCGGATTTCGTATCGTTTAGCGCGGTCCTTAGCGGGATCAAGGAAATTAAAGCCGTGATGGCCGACGCCGAGCGGGCGAGGCGCTTGGGACGTAAGACCCTGCTTTTCATCGATGAAATTCACCGATTCAACAAGGCTCAGCAGGATGCTTTTCTGCCCTACGTAGAGCGCGGAGACGTTGTTCTGATTGGCGCTACGACGGAGAATCCTTCTTTCGAAGTAGTCTCGGCGCTACTTTCGCGAACCAGGGTGTATACCCTCCGGGCCCTTACCACGCTGGAGATCGTGGCTCTCTTGCAGCGTGCCCTGGAAACGCCAGTTCGAGGGTTGGGTCATCTTGGGCTTAAAATTGCGGCGAATTTGCTCGATGAGATAGCTGTGGCGTCCAACGGGGACGCCCGGGCCGCTCTAAACACTTTGGAAATTGCCGCGGAACTTGCCAAGAATGGAGAAATCGATCAGACGACGGTCGCAGACGCCTTGCAGCGGAAGGTGCTGCTCTACGATAAGTCCGGCGAGGAACACTACAACCTCATTTCGGCGCTTCACAAGTCTGTTCGATCCAGCAATGTTGACGCCTCTCTGTACTGGCTGGCTCGCATGATGAAGGCAGGAGAGGATCGGCTCTTTCTGGCTAGGAGGCTAGTCCGGATGGCTATCGAGGATATCGGACTGGCTGATCCAGGGGCCGTCGAACAAGCCATTTCGTGCATGCAGACGGTGCATTTTCTCGGAATTCCCGAAGGAGATTTGGCCCTGGCTCAACTGACCATCTATTTGGCCGCAGCTCCCAAATCGGACGCCGCTTTCGTGGCTTTGAACAAGGTAAACGAAATCATTGAAAACACAGTGGCGGAGCCTGTTCCGCTCCACCTGCGAAACGCTCCCACGCAGTTAATGAAAAATATGGGCTATGCGAAGGGCTACAAGCATGCTCATAAGGAAAAGGATGCCGTCACCGATATGCCGTGCCTTCCGGCTTCTCTGGCCGACGTATCGTTCTATCAACCTACTGACCGCGGTTTCGAGCAGAAAGTTCGTGAGCGGTTGGATTGGCTCAAGGAAAGACGTGGTTCCGAAAACCAAAAATAATAGAGTTGTTCAGTCTAAGGGAAAACACCAGTACGAAATTGTTTGAATTTGTGTATTCTTAGGAAACGGGGTTCTATGTCGGTGACCGAATCTATGCTGAGCGTGAGTAGGCCATTCGAAACTCCCGAAAATGGAGTTGCGGAGAGACGCAAGTCTAGCCGCTTTCCGATTGAGCGTGATCTGCGTTATAAAACACTCAATCAACGTACGGACGCGCTGGTCGGCACTGGCAAAACCTTAAATATCAGCAGTTCAGGTGTCTTGTTCACTTGTGAGCACGATCTCGCGGTGGGAACTCGGCTGGAAGTCTCTATTAGTTGGCCTGCCCAGCTCAATGACCGGTGTCTTCTAAACCTCGTCGCTCGGGGGCGAGTAACCCGCCACCACAAAGGGCAACTGGCACTCCAGATCCAACAATACGAATTCCGCACGCAGAGCCGGCCGGCTAAAGATAAATAATTAAGCGGTAAATCGGTATCTGAAACTTGCCGGCTGCTTTTAGTCCGCGACCGCTGCATTAATTTGTTGCGCTTTTTTTCGCCCGCCGCACCGATCTACTAGAACACAAGCTATCCGCGGCCTTCAATTCGCCGCTTGCTGGGCTACGATGACAGTGTTGTGCAACGTCGCCTGGCTTTTGCCGTCGCCGCCCTGACCTTCCTGTTCCTGCTCGCCTTGATGGTTTGGCAGGGCTCGTTCAGCTTTTCGTTCGGCCCGTCGAACGTGCGGGAGACGCTTGTCCTTTGGGCCGTTTCCACCGTCATCTTTCTGCTGACGGTAACGCTCGCCTTTATGCTTTTCCGGGCGGGCGTGAAGCTGTACATCGACCGCCAGCGCGACCGCCAGGGTTCTCGCATAGGCTCCAAGTTGTTACTTGGGGCGCTCGCCCTCACTCTAGCGCCAACGCTTTTCTCGACCCTCTTCAACTATACGGTTCTCAATCGCACTCTGGATAAATGGTTCACGCAGCCGGCGCGCGGTATTGAATTGAACCTTCAAGACTTAGACAAGTCCTATCGGAATGAGGCACAGGAGCGCGTCCAAGCAGAGGCCGATTGGATCGGCCTTCTGCCGGAAATTCGTGAAATCGCCGAAGGCGGGCGGATTGACGCCGCCTATTTCAAAAACCTCTGTGAAAAACGAGGCATTCGTCAACTAATCCTGACCCCGCCCGCCGCGGGCCCGGTTCTTCTCTATCAGAACTTCAACTTGGCCGGCGCTCCTATTATTCAGGCTTCTGCCACAATTCCCGATCAGGGAACAACCCTCGGCCGCATCCACATCGCGTCAGCGCTGACAGACGACCCAACTCAAAAAGAAGCGATCATTGAGCGCTATATGGATGAGCAGAAGCAGCTCAATGGCCGCAAGAAATTCTACCAGGACACCTATTATCTTCTGATCTGCCTGCTCACCCTTTTCGTTCTGTTTTTCGCCGCCTGGTCGGCGCAACTGCTCTCCCGGCAGATCAGCGTGCCCATCTCAGCATTGCTGGGGGCTGCCCAGGAGGTGCGCCGCGGCAATCTGGCAACGCGTGTTCGCGTCGCAGCGATTGACGAGCTCGCGACGCTTGTGCGCGCCTTCAATGAAATGACCGGTGATCTGGAAAGCAATGCGCGTGAGTTGGAAGCCCGTCGCCGTTTCACAGAAGCGATATTGCAGAGCATTCCAACCGGCGTCATATCAATATCGCCGGATGAGCGTATTGAGCGCGTAAACCGGGCTCTCATCGGGATCTTCTCTGAGGACGTGGTGCGTTCGGCGCGCTTTCTGGAGGATCTCTTCAGCGCTGACGATTTAACCGAGGTCCGTTATCTGCTGAAGCGCGCGCGGCGCACCGGAGCAGCGGCTTGCCAGCTTGATCTACAACAGCCGTCGGCTCTATTCCATCTCACGGTAACGGCAGCTTCGCTCGAGGAGCGGCGCGGTTTCGTCATCGTTCTCGAAGATACAAGCGATCTCCTGCGCGCGCAGAAGGCGATCGCCTGGCAGGAGATAGCTCGCCGGATCGCGCATGAAATCAAGAACCCTCTCACGCCTATTTCGCTCTGTGCGGACCGCATTGCGCGGCAGTTGAGCCGCCTCCCGATGGAGACCGGCACTCGCGCGATCCTCGATGAGTGCACAACGATCATTCAACGGGAGGTCCAGACGGTGAAATCGCTGGTGGACGAGTTCTCGCAGTTCTCGCGCTTTCCAGCCGCTCAGCCTGCACCCGCGGATCTGAACGAAATCGTCGAAAGCGCTATGGCGGTGTTCGCAGGGAGGCTCGAGGATATTTCGGTCTCTGTGGATCTTGATCGCCGCATACCGCCCGTCATGGCCGATCGGGAACAAATCAAGCGCGTCATCGTGAACCTGATCGACAACGCCGCAGAAGCGATGAACGATTCGCCTGTTCGCAAGCTCCTGGTAGCCACCGCCTGCATCCTGCCTGAATCGGTGGAGCTCTCCGTCACGGATACAGGCCCCGGAGTTTCCGTGAGCGATAAGGAAAAGCTTTTCCTTCCTTACTTTTCAACCAAAGGGCGTGGGACGGGATTAGGCCTCGCGATTGTCAGCCGCATCGTGACCGAACATCATGGCCGCGTCCGTGTAGAAGACAACCGCCCACGAGGGACTAGTTTCATAGTGGAATTGAATGCGCTACCGAATCCGGAATCGCAACCGGGCTTGACAGCCGCTTAATGAGAAGCGTCCCGCTACTCTGAAGATGTAACACTCGCATGCCGGCGCGCGGACCAAGAATTCTTATTGTCGACGATGAGGCTGCCATCCGGCAGTCCCTGCTTGGCGTACTGAGCGATGAAAGCTACGAATGTACCGCCGTCTCAAGTGGCGAAGAATGCCTGGAAGAACTCAAGCGCGAAATATATGAAGCCGTGTTGCTGGATATTTGGCTGCCGGTCATGGACGGTCTGGTTACGCTTTCATGGATTCAGGAACTACCGCCCGAAGTGCGTCCGGCCGTCATCATGATCTCTGGCCACGGCAATATCGAAACTGCAGTTAAAGCCACCAAGCTCGGCGCTTTCGATTTTGTTGAGAAGCCCCTCACTATAGAGAAGGTCAGCGTTGCCCTGAAGAATGCCGTCCAGCAGCGCCGGACCGGCATCGAACTGCAGCTTTTTCGCGAGGACACGCATTGGCCGGAGCTGATCGGCGAAAGCGTTCCCGTCAAGGCCCTCCGGCAACAGCTGAAATTAATGGCTGGTACCAACGGCCGCGTGCTGATTTACGGCGAGAGCGGCACCGGAAAGGAGCTCGTCGCCCGCGCCATTCACCGCTCCAGCCAACGTTCAAACGGCCCTTTTATCGAAGTGAATTGTGCCGCGATTCCTGAAGATCTGATTGAGAGCGAGCTGTTCGGCCATCGCCGCACGAATCTTGATGGCACGGCCGATCACAAGATCGGCAAGTTGCAGAAGGCTCACAGCGGCACCTTCTTTCTCGATGAAGTCGGCGATATGAGCCTCAAGACGCAAGCGAAGCTGCTTCGCGCGCTGGATGAACATCGTTTTGAGCCGATCGGCGCGCCTCAGTCCATTCAAGTCGACGCCCGTGTCGTCGCCGCTACCAATAAAAACCTGGAAAAGGAAATCGAACGCGGTAATTTCCGCGAAGATCTGTTCTACCGTTTGAACGTGATTCCATTTACGGTGCCGCCGCTGCGGGAAAGGGCCGAAGACATTCCCCTGCTCGCTGCCCATTTCCTTCGCGAGTTTACGCTGGCTTACGGCCGCAAGCCGAAAGAGCTTAGCGAAGATGCCGTCGATATTCTTATGAAGTATGCATGGCCCGGGAACGTGCGCGAGCTGCGGAATCTGATGGAACGCATCGTCATTCTCCATCCACAGCGCCGGATTGAGGCCCGCCATCTCCCGCTCGATGCTTCTCGGAGCCGCCCGAGCTTCAGGCCCGCTGACGGTTTCGGCAGCTTGCACGAAGTAAAAGAGGCGGCCGAACGCGATTACATCCTTCGCAAACTCGAAGAGACCAGCGGCAACGTGAGCCGTGCCTCGGAGTTGCTCGGACTGGAGCGCAGTAATCTGTATCGCAAGATGAAAGCCCTAGGCATCGCGCCAAAGGAATAAAGCAGAGATTCAGCAATTGGAAAGAACCGGGCTGCCACTCTCATGAATTACATGGTCGCCGGAGCAAGTGGGTTTATCGGCCGGAACTTGGTAAATCACTTGCTCTCGAATGCAAACGGCGTGTCTTATCTCGCGCGCCGCCGCGGCATCGGCATGGACTCTCGTGCTTCCTTTTTTTGTTGGCAGGAAAACGAACTGCCACCGCTCGATTCCATGCCTAGAATGGACGCAATTATCCATCTTGCGGGCGAGCCTGTTGCGCAGCGCTGGACACCTGAAGCGAAGCGCCGTATCTTCTCTAGCCGTGTGCATGGGACGCGCAGTCTCGTGAAGGCCGTGTCGGATTTGAAACATAAGCCGTCGGCTCTCATTTCCGCCTCGGCCGTCGGCTACTACGGTGATCGTGGAGACGAGATACTCACTGAGACGAGTCAACCGGGTTCGGATTTCCTCGCAGACGTTTGCGTCCATTGGGAGGAAGAAGCATTGAGGGCAAGGGAAGCCGGGCTGCGCGTTGTCTGCGTCCGGATCGCTACTGTTCTGGGCAAACACGGCGGAGCGCTGCCCCGCATGGTGACGCCGTTTCACTATGGACTCGGCGCAAAGTTTGGGAACGGGCAACAGTGGATGTCATGGATCCACCTCGAGGACCTGGTGCGCCTGCTCACCTTCGCAGCCGAACAGTCCGGTTTGGATGAGCCCCTCAACGGAAGCAGCCCGAACCCGGTCACCAACGCCGAATTCACGGCTGCGCTCGCCCGAGCGCTTCATCGCCCCGCGTTTCTTTCTGCTCCGAAATTCGTCTTGCGGCTTATGCAGGGGGAAATGAGCAGTTTTCTCCTCAACAGCCTCCGGGTGCTGCCGGCCGCTACTCAACGCTCGGGCTTTCTCTTCCATCATGCTCAACTGGATACCGCTCTGGCCGCCCTGTTCTCGTCAGACTGACTCACTCCATCCGAGCATGATTAAGTGGAACCTTCGTGGTATCCTAAGCTCGATATGGCAATCCCGAATGTGAAGCGTTTTCGGCCATTTTGCCCGACCTGCAATGATAGTTTCACGCTAATGGCAGTTCTTCCAAAAGACAGCGACGTGGACGCGTATCTGAAAGCGGCCGTCGCCCGTCACGATCACAAGGCGTTTCTGGAAGACAGGCAGAAACTGCGCAAGGTTCGCGTCGGCCAGCAGAAGCAAAAGAAGGCCAAGTAGTACCTCTTTTTACCTCTCTTTTCTACAAGCGTGGATTTATAGACGTTCTTCTGAATTCCGTTTTAGCGGGCAACTTCAATAGTCGTCTTGTGCGGAATAAGACCAGCCTCGAACCCCAGATCCAAAAGTTTCTGAGCGGCTCGGGGCACAATCTCTCCGCCGTCTAGCGTATGTTGATTGACATACATGCCGACAAATTGCTCCGCTAGATCCTTGTCCAGATCGCGCGCGAATTGCATCGCGTAATTGAGCGCTTCCTCGCGATGGTCCAGGGAATACTGGATGCTTTCGCGCATGAGTCGCGAGCACTCCGCCTGCACTTCTGTGGATAGGTTCCGCCGCAATGCGTTGGCTCCCAACGGAAGCGGCAGGTTGTACTTAGTGCGGAACCACTTACCCAGATCGAGCACGTTATGAAGGCCGCCGTGGCCATAGGTTAATTGCCCTTCGTGGATGATTAGCCCTGCATCCACTTCATGATCCTTGACTGCGTCAATGACTTTATCAAAGGGCATAACCAGCTGTTCAAAATCCGGCTGAAACAGCTTCAGCGTTAGGAATGCCGTAGTCATTGTGCCCGGGATCGCGATCTTTTTCCCTTTCAGCTCTTCAGCGGCCAGTGGGCGCGCGCTGACCACCAGGGGGCCGTAGCCATCCCCGACGCTCGCGCCGCTCGCCATCAGCACGTACTTATCGGCGACATAGGGGTACGCGTGGTAAGAGATCGCTGTCAGCTCATACAGCCCCTCCGTAGCTTTCTTGTTCAGCGATTCTATGTCGTCGAGCACGTGGTGGAAATTTACGATCCGTGAGCGAATTTTCTTGGTCGCTAACGCATAGAACATGAACGCATCATCGGAGTCTGGGCTGTGAGCGCAGACAATTTCCAGTGGGGTGTTCATAGGGCTTCCGGGGTCAGAGGCACCCTCAGTGTAACAAGCGGCTTAGTGCGCTACGAGCTGGCCCAGAAAGGCAGCTAGAACAGGTTTTAGCTCTTCCAATTTCTCTTCCAAAGCCGGCAGGGCATCCTGGCAGTCGGCGCCGCGCTTTTGCTTCGCTGCCAGTTCCAGAACTTGTGCCTGCTGCTGCCCGCGCTTGGCTCGCAACGCTCCTAATGATCCCTTCAGAGTATGTGCGAGCACCGCCAGCCGGTCATATTGTTCGGCCGCCAGCGCATCGCACATGCCAAGCAGTTGCTGTTCCTGCTCTGCCAGGAACAGGTTGATGATCTCGGCCATGAAGTCCCGGTCTTCGCCGCACTGTTCCCTAAACTCGTCCGCAGCAAAAATCGCGGGTTCGCCTTTCGCGGCGTCTTTTGCCCGCACATTCTGATCCGGAGCGTCCACCGAAAGCTTGCCCACCGCCTCCGCCAACGTTTCCAGGGCAAAGCCGGAAATTGAAAGCACCGCAGTTCTCGAGAAAACCCGCTGCCGCTCATCCAAGTGGCGCAGTCTAGCGGTGAAATCCGCCAACGCTGCGGGCGGAACGGTCGTCCCCAGCAGAACTGCGTCAAAGCGCTCCAATTCCAACGCTTCTGCCGCTTCGTCCAGCCCTTTCGTCTGCAGGACCGTGTGACTCGCGTGCGCTAACAGGGTCGAAACCCGCTCCGACTCCTGCCGGTCGCCATCCACCAGCAAAATCCTCAATTTTGCAAATTCATGCGCTCGAATGTCGCTTTGCACGAGCAATTCTGCCGCCTATCTTCCACTCTCTAAACGTATGCTATATACTCGACATTTAGTGGGGGTGTGCCTTCCATAGTCTCACGACTAGCACCGTCATAGCGAATCCAAACCGCTGGCCCCAATTGCTGCGCTCGGGCGCAGCAAACCTTTCATGCGCTCTTTTTAATTCCGTTTTCCCGGATGACTGCCGCGTCTGTGAACTCCCGCTGATCGGCATTTCACGAATTCCCGTTTGTCCCCCCTGCCTGTCCCTTCCCAAGCCCTTGGAGGCAGAGTTCTTCTGTAGAGCCTGTAGAACGCCTTTCGTGGATGCTTTTCCACTGGACGAGCATGACCTGTGTACGGTCTGCCGCGAGAGTATGGTGAATTTCGACACCTGTTACTCTTTCGGCAGTTTTGAAGGCTCCCTCCAGAAGTTAGTTCATCTCCTAAAATACGGAAAAGTAGAAACCCTGGCAGCGCCATTGAGCTACCTTTTGATTCGCGCGCTTCCCATAGATCAGAAATTCGATGTGGTGCTCGCCATGCCTATGCATTGGCGTAAGAAATGGGAGCGCGGCTTCAATCAAGCCGAACTGCTCGCTAAGCCCGTCGCCCGGCATCTGGGGTTACCGCTTTCGAATTATCTTCAGCGGCCCCGCTATACCAAGTCCCAGGCGGGTTTGAACGAGAGAGAACGCCGCGAAAACCTCCGGGGCTCTTTCCGTGTAAAACGTCCCGAGAAGTTGGTTGGCCAGCGGGTTCTCCTGATTGATGATGTATTCACCACGGGAGCTACGCTGCGGGCCGCGGCGGCCTCTCTGAAGCAGGCCGGGGCGAAGAACGTCTCAGCATTGACGTTGGCACGGGTGGATCGACGTTCGTTCGGTTCGAATTCAGCGGCGCTGAGGCCGGCGGGGGTGCAGCAAATTGCGGCTGGAATGCCTTGAATCGGGTTTAGAAAATGGGTCCGGTATTTGTTCATTCGGGCCGAGGAAAGCGGAGTATGTCTGATGGCCAGTCTTGATCGACTTCATAGACCAGTTCTCGTGCTGAACGCCAGCTACGAGCCGATTAACATCTGTGCGGCTCGGCGAGCGCTGGTCCTGATTCTGAAAGGAGTTGCGTCCGCCGAAGAGTTGGCGCCGTCTCAGGTTCACTCGGCCAAGCGCACTCTGCACGTGCCATCTGTGATTCGGCTACTCGAGTACCGCCGCATTCCCCACCAAACTCGCGCACTGTCACGCAAGAACATTTTGATGCGCGACCGTTACACCTGCCAGTACTGCCACAGAACGCTGCCCTCCGGCGAAATGACGCTGGACCACGTGATCCCCCGCTCGCGCGCCGGTGAAACTGCGTGGGAAAATCTGGTTGCCTGCTGCCATCCCTGTAATAACCGAAAGGGCAGCCGCACTCCCGATGAAGCCGGTATGAAACTGCTGCGACCACCGCGCCCGTTCAGCCTGCATACCAGCCGCCATCTCATGCGCCTGCTTGGCCGTAGCGATGATCAGTGGCGCAAATACCTCTTCTATTCGGAGTAGCTGCCCACCAGCGCTGGCTGCTCCTGCCAGCCGCCGGAGGCACAGTATCATCAAGCTTTCGGCATGTTCACCACCTCTCTTGTCCATGGCTGGCGCGCGTGGAAGAGTGCGCGCGGCATTGCCATTTTGGCGATCGCCGCCCTCGCCATCGGCATCGGGTCCACCACGGCTATCTTCACCGTCGTTCATGCCGTCCTGCTCAACCCGCTGCCCTACACAAATCCTGATCGTTACTACAACGTCTTCTTCGCCTGGCGTGCCCATCCAGGCTGGTGGTCAACCACTTCGTATCCCGATTACCTTGACTACGCCTCCCAGCTTCGAACCGTCGACGCTTATGGCTGCAATTCCACGGGAAACGTCAATGTCTCGCTGAACGGGCAGGCCGTTCACGTTACCGGAACCCAGGCTGCCCCGGCGTTGCTTCAATCCTTGGGCATTTCACCTGTGATGGGTCGCTGGTTCGACGCCGGAAGAGACGGGTTGAAGGTGGCTGTGATCTCTGACGGCCTTTGGCGCCGCTTTGGCGCTGACCCCGCCATTCTCGGCAAGAACATTACTGTCGATAGCCAGCCCTACGCCGTTCTTGGCGTCATGCCCGGCTGGTTTCGCTATCCCCTCGACGAGCCCGCTAATGCTCTCTGGATTCCCCTAAACCCCGATACGAACGAGAGAAAGGACCGGGCCGGCCACTATCTGCGCTGCGTCGTAAAGCTCCTGTCCACGGGCACCCCGCAACAGGCGCTGCAAGACTTCAGCCGGATTCTAGCCGGATTGCAGAGTCGCTACCCCGGCCAGGCTGAACCCGATTTTCCAGTGATTTCCCCTCTTCTGGACGTTGTCGTCGATCAGATCCGTCCGAGTCTGGTCCTTCTGCTCGCCGCTGCCAGCGCCCTGTTCCTCATCGCTTGCGCCAACGTCGCTAAGGTTTTGCTCGCCCGTTCCGTCGCGCGCAGTCGCGATACGGCCGTCCGCGTAGCGCTCGGTGCGACGGCGTGGCAGCTCGGAATCCAATACTTCACGGAGGGCCTTCTCGTTTCCCTTGCCGGAACCGCGCTCGGGTCATTTCTCAGCTACGCTCTGATTCGTATTCTCCTGTCTCTCGCGGCCGACGACATCCCACGCTCAGATCAGATCGCGCTCAACTGGCAGGCGCTCTGTTTTGCTCTAGCGCTAGCCGTTGGTTGCGCCGTGTTTTTCAGCCTCTCGCCGCTCTGGCAGGCGCGCCGCATCGCTCCCAACGAAGTCCTCAGCGAAGGTACACGCGCCTCTGCCGGCGCCCGCAGCCGCAGCCTGTTGCGTATCTTTGTCATCGCCGAAGTCGCGCTGGCTTTCGGTCTGCTCACCATAGGCGGAATTATCTTCCAGAACCTCAGTGGTCTCTATCAGGTTCATCCGGGCTTTGACCCCTCTAGGCTTCTGATCATGCATTTGTACGTGCCCCGCAGCAAGTACCAGACGCTCGACGCGAGAGTGAACTACCAAAGCCGTCTCATCGAGGCCGTCAATCGCCTTCCAGGTGTCCAAACCGTCGGGTTCATTGATCTCATGCCGCTGCTCGGCTGGGGCGACAACACAGTCATGCGGGTCGAAGGCAGGCCCATGCTGAAAGACTGGCTGCAGGGCGAAGCCATTGAGGTGCGGGTCGTCAGTCCGGACTATTTCCAGACCATGCGCATCCCGCTGCTCTCGGGCCGCGCTTCCTGGCAGACACCGACAAGAACGGCCCCGTGCTTTCCATCGCTATCAATCAGACGCTCGCGAATCTATATTGGCCGCGCACGAACCCGGTCGGCTCATACGTCCGCGTTCTTGGCTTTAACGAGCGTTTACAGGTGGTTGGCATCGTCGGCGACACCCGAAATGTCAGCCTCTCCCGCCCTACTCGGCCTGAGTTCTATCTTCCTTCGCGCGGCTTTCCACCTTCCGATGTAACATGGGCCGTCCGTTCTCCTTTGCCCGTTGCGGCCTTGACTACCCAACTTCGCCACGCAGTCCAAAGCATCGATCCGGACCAGCCCATCTTCGGCATCCGCACCATGGACGACATCATCCGCAATTCCGTCTCCCGGCAGCGCTTGCAATCGCTGATGGTCGCCTTTTTCGCCATCTCGGCGTTGCTGCTTGCCCTCCTTGGCATTTACGGTGTGGTCTCCTATACAGTGCGCCAGCGAATAACCGAAATGGGAACCCGCATGGCCTTAGGAGCCGCGCCCCGTGATCTGCTCAAACTGGTTCTTAACGACGGCTTCAAGATGGCGGCTCTCGGTATCGGCATCGGCCTCGTGCTCGTGCTCGGGTGCGCGCATTTGTTGGCCACCAGCGAATTGCATGTTGAGCTCTCCGGCGTGTCGCCGTTCCTGGTGGCAACTCTTCTCACCGCCGCCTGTGCGCTTCTGGCTTGCTGGCTTCCCGCGTGGCGCGCGACCACTCTATCGCCCATGGTCGCCATCCGCAGTGATCTTCACCTCAATTGGCATCGCGTCCGTTTCAACTACCGCTTGCTGACGGAGCGGATTTCCGACGCCGCCAACCATCACCCGGAGCCGCCCAATCCCGCCGCCGAGTTGCTCGCCGCCATCGCCGATGCCAGCCGGGGCGCCGAGTCCTTCTCGCAAGCCGTCGAATCGGCCCTGCAACTCGTCTGCGAACGCGTCGGCGCCTCGGCATCCTATCTTTTTACTCGTAAAGCTCCGGACCAGCCATTTCGCATCACCGCGGCAGCCCCGGAGAACGGCGCCTCGGGCGCGCTGCTGCCGCCCGATCCCCTGCTGCTGAACCGCCTTCGAAACTACTCTTCTGCTCTGCCGCTCTCTGCCGAAGAACTCGCCGGAATTCGTAATTGGGCCTGCGAGTTCGCGCCGCAGCATCTTCCCGAACTCGACACTCTGGCTAAGCTGGATGCGCGCCTCGCTGTCCCGGTTCTCTCAAAAACAGAGATTATCGGCATCTTTATTCTCGCGGCGCCCCTTGGCCGTCCCGCCTATAATCGGCAGGAATCTCGTGCAGTCCACACCGCCGGGGCGCAACTGGCCCTCATGCTTGAGAACAGCCGCTTAACCGACCGCATTTTGGAACAGGAGCGCTTCCGCCGCGAGCTTGTCCTGGCCGCCGAAGTCCAAAAGCGTCTCTTCCCCGAGACGTCTCCGAAAACGACTAGTATCCAACTTGCCGGCATGTGTCTTCCGGCGCGGGGCGTAGGCGGCGACTATTATGACTTCCTTGATCTCGGGAGCCGGCAGATTGGCATCGCGCTCGCTGACGTCGCCGGAAAGGGAATTGCCGCCGCCCTCATCATGTCCGTCGTTCAGGCTTCTCTTCGGAGTCTTGCAGGAGATAACGGAGCATCGCTTGCCGCCCTAGCCGGCAAAATGAATCGCCTGCTACACCGTTCTACTGCCGCCAATAGTTACGCCACGTTCTTCTACGCGCAATTTGATGAGGAGAACCGCCGCCTTCGCTACGTCAACGCCGGCCATAATCCGCCCTTCCTCCTTCGTTCGGCGGGGACCCACTCGCCTATACCATACCCTTTGCCGCCTCCGCGGCCAACATCGAAGAGCTCTCCGCTGGCGGCACCATCATTGGCATGTTCGCGCAGTCCAGCTACGAGGAGTCGTCAGTCGAGTTGAAGTCCGGCGATATTTTGTTAGCTTTCAGCGACGGTGTCTCGGAGGCTCATAATGCCGCCGAGGAAGAGTTCGGCGAAGAGCGTCTGAAAGACCTCCTCTGCCGGACGGCTCATCTGCCCATCAATGAGATGGCATCCAGCATTCTGCAGGAACTCAAGGTCTGGATGGCTGACGCCCCCCAATTCGATGATTTGACCTTCATCCTGATGAAGGTGGCCTGATAAAAATATCTTCAAACTCTTCCACATCGCCCATCTTGTCGAAGAGCAGGTTTATTTTGCGGGACAGTGCTTGAATCTCGGATTCAGCACGCCGGTTCACCGCGTAATCCAGCTCGCTGCGCAATCGGTCTTTTTTGTCTTGCCGGTTCTGGCTCATCATGATCACTGGCGCTTGAATCGCTGCCAGCTTGAACTGCCTCTACTTCTTGGCTGGACGCCAGATCTATGTCGACTTCGCTCCGCTCGAACATCTGGATTTCAAACTAGCACTCGCGGTTGTGTCCCTTGCTAGCATGGCTAGAAAGGGTGATTCCACCTGTCCCGGTACGGCCGGCAACTTCAGGCTGTCACCACTCAAGATTCAGCATGATCCGACCCTATCGCGGAGTGATGCCGCGCATCGCAGGCTCCGCCTATATCGACCCAAGCGCTCAAGTCATCGGCGATGTGGTTATTGGCGAAAGATCGAGCATATGGCTGCTGGTTGCCATTCGCGGCGACGTCAATTACATTCGCATCGGTGAAGAAACCAGCATTCAAGACAATAGCGTCTTGCATGTTGACCATGACCTGTATCCTTGCATTGTCGGAGATCGCGTTACGGTGGGGCACCGCGTCGTACTGCATGGATGCGTCGTCGAAGATGACGCCTTGATCGGCATTGGGGCAGTCATTTTGAACGGGGCGAAGATAGGCGCGGGAGCGGTTGTGGCAGCCGGCGCGCTGGTTCCAGAAGGCGCGGAAATTCCGGCGAACACATTGGCAATGGGCATGCCCGCTCGCGTGCGTCGCGAGGTAACTCCCGAAGAGCAGGAACGTTTCCGCAAAAACTGCCGCAACTATGTTGCAATCACCGCGATTTACAAGGAGGAGGAGCCGTGATCCAGAGCGTAAAAGGCATGCGGGATATTCTGCCGCCGTCTAGCGAAGTCTGGAATGCGGTGGAAGCGGCGGCGCGCCGGGTTTTCAGGCGGTTCAATTACAGCGAGATTCGCACTCCTCTTCTCGAAGAGACCGCGCTGTTCGCCCGGAGCGTTGGCGAGGAAACCGACATCGTCAGCAAAGAGATGTACACCTTTGAGGATCGCGACGGCTCTTCGCTCACCTTGCGGCCGGAGAATACCGCCTCTGTCATCCGCGCCTACATGGAGCACCGCTTGGATCAGCGTTCAGGCCTGCAAAAGCTCTACTATATAGGACCCATGTTCCGCCGCGAACGTCCTCAAAAAGGACGCTACCGGCAGTTCTATCAGATCGGAGCGGAGGCCATAGGCTCCGATTCGCCCGCCGTCGACGCCGAAGTCATCGAACTGGTAGTCGACCTTTTGCGCGAGGCCGGCGTGGAGGGCTTCGAACTTCTGATCAACTCCGTGGGATCGAAGCGATCACGAGCAAAATATAATGACATTCTTCGGAAAGAACTGGCGGAAGTAGCATCGCAATTGTGTGAAGATTGCCGCCGACGCGCCGTCACCAACCCTCTGCGAGTACTGGATTGCAAAGTGCCGCACGATCAGCCCATCATCGACAAGCTGCCATCAATTCTGGATCACATCAGCCCGGAGGATCGCGACCACTTCCACCGCGTTCGCGAATTTCTGGATGACCGCGGCATCTCCTACACAGTGAAGCCGCGCCTGGTGCGCGGGCTGGATTACTACGCGCGCACCACATTTGAGATTACCCATGGAACGCTGGGCGCTCAGAACGCCATTCTGGGCGGGGGCCGGTACGACGGTCTAGCCGAGAGTCTCGGCTCAATAGTCCCGGCGCCCGGCATCGGCTTTTCCATTGGAGAGGATCGCCTGGTGATGATTACAGAAGAGTCGCATACGGTGAGCCCGCCTACGCTGGATGTTTACGTCGCGCCTATGGGCCCCGCGGCGCTGCGGCATTGCGGCCTTCTGGCGAGCGAGATCCGCAAGTTAGACGTTTCGGTAGAAGTCGGCACAGACCAGAAGCTGAAGCGCATGCTCGAGCTCGCCAATAAGCTGGCTGCGAAGTACACGCTCATCGTCGGCGACAACGAGATCGTGACCAAGTCCTATTCGCTGAAGGACATGGCTTCCGGCGAGCAGCAGACTCTGACCCGGCAGGCCCTGCTGGAGCGGCTGGCCAACTCGCGCGAGACGAACCTCTGAGAACTCAACAAATGGACGAAGTGAAACTCGATTTTCTGGGCGAGCTCCGCCGCACTCATAACTGTGGGGAGTTGCGGCCGGCGGACTCCGGCAACGCAACATTATTGATGGGCTGGGTGCATCGCCGTCGCGACCTGGGTGGACTCATTTTCATTCACCTGCGTGATCGTTACGGCATTACGCAGCTTGTTTTCGACGAGAGCAAGAACGCCGAAGCGCACAAACGAGCGCAGGAACTGAGCGCTGAGTTCGTTATCGCCGTCAAGGGCGTGGTGGAACTGCGCAGCGCTGACACCGTAAATTCCGCCATCGCCACCGGCGAAGTGGAAGTAAGCGTCTCCCAACTCTGGATTCTGAATGAATCGAGAACGCCGCCGTTCCCGTTGGAGGACAACGTCGACGTCAAAGAAGATATCCGATTGAAGTACCGCTATGTCGACCTGCGGCGGCCGCGCATGCAGCGCAACATCGTCATGCGTTCGAACATCACGTTCGCGGTGCGGCAGGCCTTATGCTCGCAGGGCTTTCTGGAGATCGAGACGCCTTTCATGACGCGTTCCACGCCCGAAGGCGCGCGCGATTACCTGGTGCCGAGCCGTGTTCAGCCTGGAAACTTCTACGCGCTTCCGCAATCGCCGCAGATATTCAAGCAATTGCTGATGGTCGGCGGCTATGAGCGGTACTTCCAAATTGTTCGCTGTTTTCGGGATGAAGATCTGCGCGCGGACCGCCAGCCGGAGTTTACCCAAATAGATCTTGAGATGTCGTTCCCCCGGCAGGAGCAGATCTACGAAGTTGTCGAAACGTTGATCTGGGAGGCCTGTGAAGCCGCCGCAGCGCGGGTGGACAAACGCATGCCTCGCATCACCTATGAGCAGGCTATGTGGTCTTACGGTAGCGATAAGCCGGATCTTCGCATACCGCCCTTCTATTGCATCCAGGATTTCTTCGAAGGGAAAGGTCTGACCTCGGCAGGACTGCCGCTGGTTGCCATTCATCTCCCTGGAGTGGGGCCAATCAGCCGGAAGGAACGCGACGAAATTAAGGCCTTCGGCCAGGAGCGCGGCTTGCGGGTCTTCGATGACATCAAGCGCCTGGAGCGCGATCACGCCCCGGCGCTGGCCCAGATTCGCGAACGCGTGCAATGGTCGGAAGACGACCTTTTGATGCTGGCCGGGTGGGCGGGCGAAAAGAAGGGAGCGCTGCCTGAACACGCCGTTTTGCAGGCGTGCGGGCAGCTGCGCCTCTACATTGCGCAGCGCTACAATGATCGTCACAACCTGCTCAATGCTGAAACGTTCAAGTTCCTTTGGGTGGTCGATTTTCCGATGTTCGAATGGGACGGCGAAGGGCAGCGCTGGAACGCCGCGCACCATCCATTCACCTCCGTTCACGACGACGACCTGGGAAAGCTCACGACGGATCCCGCGCGCTGTCGGGCGAAATCCTATGACCTGGTGCTGAATGGAGTGGAACTAGGATCGGGCTCCATTCGTATTCATCGGCGCGATGTGCAGACCCGGGTTTTTGCGGCGCTCGGCTTCAGCGAAGAGGAGGCCAAACGCCGCTTCGGTTTCCTGCTGGAAGCGCTCGAATTCGGCGCGCCGCCGCACGGCGGTATTGCGCTTGGGCTTGACCGGCTGGTAATGCTTCTCGCGGGCGAACAGTCGATTCGCGAGGTAATTCCGTTCCCTAAGACTGCTAAGGCGACCGATCTGATGTGCGAAGCGCCGTCCCCAGTGCCGGAGCGGCAACTGCGCGAGCTCGGAATCAAGCTGATTTGATCTCTATAGGAGGCAGAAGTGGCACGCGTGCGAGGTATCGGCGGGATTTTCTTCAAGTCAGATAATCCGGAAGGTCTTTATGCCTGGTACGAAAAGCACCTGGGCATTCAAGGTCGGCCCGACGAGGGAAGTTCGTTCCCCTGGCGCCGCGCGGATGACGCGGCGAAAGAGGAGAGGACCGTTTGGGCCATATTCCCCTCCGCGACCGAGTATCTTGGCAACGGTAAGTCGGGGTGCATGCTGAACTACATCGTCGACGATCTGGACGCAACTCTTCGGGAACTCCGCAGCGAGGGGGTGCAGGTCGATGAGCGCGTAGAAGTTTGCGATTACGGCAAATTCGGCTGGATCATCGACCCGGACGGCAACCGGATCGAGTTATGGGAACCGAAGTGTCCCTAAATGGCCTCCGTCATGACGGAAGCCGAGGCAATCGAGATGGCTCAACCAGCAGCCGCTCCAGCGGGTACCTGAGCTTCAAACCTCAATGTGTGTAATGCTCTGAATCAGTAAAGCATGTCGATCTCCATCGTCCAGCTCGGCACGCCTCGAAAGCGCGGTGAAGGTCTGCGGCTTGGCACGGTAAGGCGGCCTCCGCGCGGCGTTCCGAAGTCTGACTTTGCCCGCCTCGACTACTATGACGTCTGGTTCCCGAACCTGTCGCCGAGCGCCGAGCTTGTAAAGGAAGCGCTGAAAGCGCGGGACGAGCGAGCATGGGCAGCATTCAGCCGGAAATTCCGGCGGGAGATGAGCGCGCCCGATCGGAGCCGCGAACTGGACGTGCTCGCTGCGCTGTCGCGTCTGACGAATCTATCGCTGGGCTGCTACTGCGAGGACGAAAGCCGCTGCCATCGGACCCTGTTGCGCGAACTCTTGATGGAACGCGGCGCGGACGTGGTCTGAGACAGCGCTCGGACTCCGGATTTCGTTCTATGGGAGTATACGCGCGATACTTTCTGCCCCGCATCATCGACCTTGGGATGCGAAACAAGGAGACCGCTCGCCTCCGCGAGACCTGGATTCCGCACGCCCGTGGTGAAGTCTTGGAGATCGGTATCGGTTCCGGTCTGAATTTGCCTTTCTACTCGCCCCAGGTCCAGCATGTCTATGGCGTGGACCCGTCTCTCGAGCTTCAGCGCATGGCGCGGAAGAGAGTCCCGTCCCGAGATATTCGAGTCGATTTCCTGCCGCCATCCGCGGAGGAGCCGCTACCGCTCGCCGAGGCGAGTATCGACACAATCGTCGTCACCTGGACTCTATGTTCTATCCCAAACGCTCCAAAGACCCTTCAGCGGATGAAGCGAGTTCTCAAGGCAAGCGGGACTCTCATCTTTCTTGAACACGGCCGCGCCCCTGATCCGCGCGTGATCGCCTGGCAGGACCGCCTCACCCCGCTTTGGAAGCATATTGCGGGCGGTTGTCACCTGAATCGTAAGATTGACGAGCTCATCACAGCGGCGGGATTTCAGATCACGGAACTCAGAACTTGCTACCTTCCCGGACCGCATGCGATGACCTACACCTATCAAGGTTTCGCGCAGCTACCTAATGATCGCTTGGGTCCGAGAGAGCCAACAGGCGCTTAGGGCCTTTGCCAACCTTGATGCGCGCTACTTCCCGGCGTGTTCGTGTGTCGATGATCGAGCAGTCGTTGCTGCCGCTGTTACTCACGCAGCAGTATCTGCCGTCGGGAGAAAACGCGATCCAATTCGGGCACTTGCCTGTCAAAACTTTGCCTAGCAGCTTCTTTGTTTGGGCCTCGTAGACATAAACACGGTTGTCCGCTAGACTCGTGACCCAAAGCTGTGTGCCGTCCGGCGACAGCTCCAGACCGTGTGTCGGTGTGTGAGGCTCCAGAGGGCACTCTGACGGCGGAGCCGGAGGCAGTTCGACGCGTCCGATGATCTTGGATTGAGGAATGCTGGCAACGGCAAAACCATGGAAGTCGCTTAGCGCCACGTACAGTGTCTTTTCATCGGCTGAGACCGCATAGGGACGCGGTATGCCGCCGACTGCGATCTTTTCGCCATAGGACATACTTTTCAAGTTGATGCGGTCGATTTCATGATCGCCCATGGAGGAGACATATAAGTCGCCGTTGTTTCCGGAATTGTAACAGTTGTGCGGTTCCCTTACCGGCAGAATCTTCACGACTTTTTGTTCCTTGGTGTCGACGATGTCGACGCTGTTACCGTCACGGATAGGAACTCCGACATAACGTCCATTGGGGGTCGCTGCACACTGATTGGGGCGTCCGCTCAGCGGGATGACACTGAGGATTTTCCCTGTTTCGGTGTCGACGATTTTCAGGTTGCGCTCCGACTCTATCGTCGTGAAAAGCCTGCCTCCATCGGCAGGCGCGCAAATGCCATGAACCTGCATTCCCACTTTGATGTCTTGAACAACTTTAAGGGTTTGAAGATCGATGACGGTTATATCGTCGCTCAGGCTATTCGTAACATACAGCCGACCGGAGGCGTTCGCGGCAAAACCCTGGAAAGACGTCGCAGGGAAGAGCAGGACGGCGATTAGGAAGCGCGTGGATAACACCTACAGAATAATTGCACACGCCGCGGAATTATTCGGTGCGTAACGCCTCCATCGCGTTGACCGATGCGGCGCGGCGCGCCGGGACATAGCTGGCCAGCAAGGCTGAAATGCCGAGCGTCACAGCGACGCCGATCAGTGTCGGAGGGTCCCAGGAGCGCACGCCAAACAACATGGAACGCAGCAGCGTCGCTGCTCCGAGCGAGCCGGCCATGCCCAAAGCGACTCCGATCGCGGTCAACCGTCCCGCCTCTCCGAGAACCAGCCGGTACAGAGAGTCGCGCTGCGCGCCTAGCGCCATGCGCACGCCAATTTCGCGAGTCCTCTGGGCCACCGAATAAGCAACCACTCCGTAAAATCCAACCACGCCCAGCAACAATGCGGAGCCCGCGAAAATTCCCGCCAACCATGCGGCAGAACGGTGCAGATAAGCGGATGGCGATTGATTGATTCTCTCCGTCATAGTCTCCCCTGCGGAAGTAGTGATAAAGGGGTCAATGCCGTGGACAACTGCGGCTATCTTCGGGGACAGCAATGCCTCCGGCTGCGATGTCCGAACCAGAATCGAAGGCCAGACGTCCGGGTTTTGCTCATTAGGGACATATAATGCCGGCCAGGTGGCGCCTTCGAGCGGCCCCTCCTTGATGTCGTCGACAATCCCGATAACTTGCATCAACGATCGAGGCGCCCCATCGTAATAGATCTGCTTTCCGACGGGATCTTGGCCTGGGAAAAACCTATTTGCAAGCGTTCGATTGATGATGACCACCAGCGGCTTTGAGGTATCCTCTGTGTCCCGGAAATAGCGGCCTTTCCAGAGCCGTGCTTGCAGTGTTCTGAAATAGCCGGCGCTTACTTGCCGGTTTATCACCTCGTTGTCCTCTTTGTGATTCGGCTGGCCCGCAATATGGAACGAATCGGTTCCCCACGCGGAATCGATCGGAGGAGCGGTTGAGAGGCCAACGGATACAACTCCGGGCAGCCGCGCGATACGTTCAACGATCTGCCGTTCCAACAAAATTATCTGTTGGTCCGTTTCGTATTTGCCGGGCGCCCATGAGGTCTGGAAATACGCAAGATGATCCGGCTGAAACCCGACGTCAAGGTGAAGCAATTGATACAGGCTTTTGCCGAGTAGCCCGGCGCTCACTAACAGCACCATTGCCAAAGCCACTTCAATCACAACCAGGCTGGAGCCGAACCGCCGCCAGCTGGTCCCTGACGAGCCGCGCGCGCCCTCTTTCAGGCCTTCTAACATCTCCGCGAGCGAGGCGCGTGCAATCGGAACAACCGAAAACAAGATGCCCGCAGCGAGCGAAACAGCGCAGGCGAAAGCGATCGTCCAGCGATTCAGGCCGAGATCATGCAAAAATGGCATGCTCTCCATCTTCTCGGCCGGCATAAGACTGGTCAGCAGACGAATCCCCCATGCGGCGAACGTCAATCCGACAACGCATCCTGCTGCCGCCAGCGTGAATCCCTCGGTTGCGAATTGGTGAAACAGCCGGGAAGACGATGCACCCATTGCGCCGCGAACTGCAATTTCTCGCCGCCGCTTGTCGGATCGCGCCAGCAGTAACGTCGTAACATTCACGCACGCGATCAGCAGCAAAAGACCAGCGCCGCTTAGCAACATCAGCAGTATGGGACGCACGTCTCCTACGATGAAGTCGCGCAACGGTACCAGATTTGCGCTCCCAAAATATCGATTGGTGTCCGGATACTCCTTGCGGAGTTGTCGCGCAATCGATCGCATATTCGCTGAGGCTGTATCGATCGAGAAGCCATCCTTAAGCCGCGCGATCGAGATCAAATTGTGACAGTTTCGGTGTTGCTCACACGCATCGGTGCTTCTAAGAGTTGCCCAGAATTCGCCGCCGCCGTAAGGAGCAAATTGAAAATTTTCTGGAAGCACGCCGATGACAATGGTCGGATTGCCATTCAACGTAAGGGAGCGGCCCAGTACGTCTCGCTTCCCGCCAAATCGTTCTTGCCAGGCCGTGTAACTGATCATGACGGTGCGCGCCGCTCCGGCGGCATCTTCGCCTACCCGGAAATCGCGGCCCAGTAGCGGCTGAACGCCAAGCGCACGAAAGAAACCGGCGCTGACGCGCGTCCCCGCCACCTGCTCCGCGCCCGTAGCGGTCGTCAGTGTAAAACCGCCGTTTAGCGCGTAGGCGTCGATAGAAGCGAAGACTTTGTTAAGGTTCTTCCAGTCCGCCCAATCCGCGTACGAGAGCCAGCTTCGCGGTGCGCCAGGCGAGGACTCAAAGACGGTTACCAATCGGGACGGATCTCGATACGGCAGTGGCTTGATGAGCGCCGCCTCAACAAAGCCGAAAATGGCAACTGTGGCGGAAATACCCAAAGCCAAAACGAATATGGCTGTGCAAGCGAATACTGGATTCTTCCGAAGCTGGCGGACGGCGTACCGAAAGTCCTGCGCCATGTTATCAATGGGACGCAAAGCTCTCATGTCGCGGCACTCCTCTTTTCGTTGCTCGATATCTTTTACTGCCTGCAACGCGGCGTACCGCGCGTCTTCAGCCGTCATGCCGGCTTCGATTCCCGCCTCGATCTCCCGCTCCAGGTGGTGCCGGAGCTCTTCATCGAGTTCCCGCTCCACTCTCGCGCGGAAAAAAAGCGACCGGATTCTCAGGCGCATCACACTTGTCCAGCGCATCGCTCAGCCGTATACCTCAGTAACTGACAATAGTCTACAGCGTTAATCGCTAAGGCCGCAAGTGGCTAACGGCGCGCCCTTGTAGGAATCGGGCCGCCAGAGGGGTCAAATGCCCATGAGCTTGTTTAGTTCCGGCGTGTTAAGGCAGCGATCGAGGAACCCGAACTGGCCTGCGTCTCTCACTTCGCGTGCAGCGTCAAAAAAGCCGGTCATTGCAGCGCGATAGAGCGAAGTCGCAAGGCTGATACGCCGGACTCCTGCCGCGGCGAGTTCGCTCGCGGAAAATGATTTTCCCTTGATTCCAACCATGAAATTAATAGGCTTCGATACCGCGGCACAGACTGCGCGCACCGCGGCAAGGTCAGGCAGGCCCGGGGCGAAAAGCACATCAGCTCCAACCTTTTCGAAGGCTTGAAGGCGTCTGATGGTCTCGTCGAGGCTTGGGGCGGCGTACAGGAGATTATGCGCTCGCGCGGTCAGGGCAAAGGGAAACGGAAGCGCACGTGCCGCCTCCGCGGCTGCAGCAATGCGTTCGACAGCCAATGGAAGATCGTAGAGGGGAGCCTCCTGATTGCGAGTGGCGTCCTCGATGGTGCAGCCAACGAGCCCCGCGTCGGCTGCGAGCCGAATCGTTTCCGCCACGATTTCGGGCGCGTCACCAAATCCCTTCTCGAGGTCCGCGGAAACAGGCAAATCCGTCGCGTCCACAATTAGGCGCGCGTGCGCCATCGCCTCGTCTCGAGTGAGCCCTCCATCTCTCCGGCCCAGGGCGCAGGCGGAGGCAGCGCTCGATGTGGCCAATGCCTGGAAGCCAAGCCCGGCGAGAATGCGGGCGGAGCCAACATCCCACGGATTCGGGATTACGAAAGCGCCAGGGCAATCATGAAGCGCCCGGAAGCAGACTGCTCTTTCGTTCTGAGTGACGCTCATGGAACTTACCGAGGCGAAACATATGCCGTTAGGTCATTAAGGGATTCTGATCGAAACACAGGCGACGCCCCGGGCATTTCCTCAGCAGCAGTAAAGATGACCTCATTCCCTTCCACCGCATAGAGATAGCTATTGTTAGAAGGACTGCGCACTTGTTGCCAGCCAGCCTGCGCAGACCACATGAACCATCCGGCGATTCGTTTTCCTTGTCGTATCCAGCCGATATCCATCAGCAATTGACCATCGGGCAAAAGAACGGCCTGTCTTGCGTAAAGCTCTGAGCTCTGGCCTAACACTGGGAACCCCGTGTGCTTGGCCTCAGTTTTGCCACTAAAGCTGTCAAACGATAGAAGGGTCTGAGGCTTCGGTAGCCACGCCCAGACGCGGTTGCCGATTACACCAAAGGAAGTCTGACCACCTTTGAACATGCCTTCCTCCGTTGACCAACCGGAGTGTGATCTAACTACCTCTTTGATTAATATGCCATTCCGGTCGAATTCCGCGAAGACAAATCTACTCCGGTCCATTGGATCGAAATCGTTGAGGGTCCAGATTTGATCCGCGCCCACAACTTCCACAGATTGAATTGCTGGCCGATTGCTCAGCACAACTCGTCGCAACAGCAACCCGTTCCAATCGAAATACAAAAGGACGGCCTCCGGATTGCTGCTTGCCCGCGAATAGACTGCAGCGACAACGATCAATCCCGGTTGACGAGCCGACACGTCATAGATAGATACGCCCGTGAAACTTGGATCGAAGGATTCGATCGCGCCAGCCACGTGACAAACGGCTAATTCGTGTTTCGCGCCTGCGAAGACTCTTACTCTGGCTTCGGGATCAGCCTCACCGGGGTTGGGATCACCGGGAAATGAAGTGCTGCGCCAAAAGATCTGCAGTCCATTCTCGAATTTGCTCGGCGTATCTCCTCCCGGAACAGCAGCAAGCTTTATCGTAGTTGCTTCAGGTGAGCCATAGGATAGCTCTCCGGCAAAGCAGAACATCACTGCTAGAAGCGAGCAGAACCGTGCAGTACCCACGGCAGATCCTCCTAAATAGAGCTTATTCTTCTAGCGTTGCTTGACGCATCCAGCGTGCCTGCGGTTTCTGAACGCTTAAACTCGCTTTGGACTGACTCGACAGTGACTCCGGCACTCCTTGTTCGCAAGACCCAACTTGAAGCCGACCAGATTGCAGCACAACAGATCCAAAAGAGACTCCACCCGGAGAAACTGGAACAGTTGGCGGGCTACGAGACGGAAGTGTTTTACCAGCCCTGCCGCGCCGTGGGTGGCGACCGCCGCTCACGGAGACCCAAAAAATATCAAAATTGTTTTTCCGTTCTCCGACGAAAGCTGGCCAGCGCCCGTCTGGCGACCACCCATGAAAATAACTGGGCGCCTTTGGGCGCCATCAATCGCGGGTTTGATCCGTTCCATGAGGCGATAAATACTCGTGCCCCGCCGCTGACGTGGCATCGGATGAAATCGCAAGCCATTTGCCATCATTCGAAAATCCGTGGTCGGTTGTTTACTTCGTACTCAGGCAGGTACGGGCAGCTTTTCTGGGACAACGGGATCGGAACCGTTGATAGGAATTCGAAACAGCTTACCGTCCGAGTTAGTGAGCAGGTAGTGACCGCCGCGAGACCAGTTCGGCGCTTCGAATAACCTATCGGCCTCATATATTACTTTCGTAGACCTGCTGGCCAGATCGTAAACCGAGATCTTGCTCTTCAGCTGGGGCTTTGCCGGCGTACTGTTGGCCTGCTCTTGAACAGTGACGTTCGAGAACACTGCTGTTTCGAGGACATCAGCGTCGTGAGAGCAGACTCCGATGCCGATGTACACCGGATCTGTGAGAGTCACATGGGCAGTCCCGCTAGGCTTTAACTCGTCACCGGCATTACCGGTGTACATCGTAAACTGATTGGCATGCCGTTCGAGACGGATCCTCAACGGCGCCTTGGCCGGTGATCGCACCTCCTCGGTTTCCGCGCCAGGTGTTCGTCGGAACTGCAGCGACGTGAGGCCGTCGCCGTGAAGCGCGATATCCGCGTAAGGCGAGTCCGGGTCCAGACTCTGGCGGATCATAAGCACTGCTTTTCTATGATCCTCCTTGCCGGCGCCGATGAAACGAACATCGGCCGATATAGTTACGTCCCCGGAGAGCCGTTTCCAAACGAACTGGAATGCATCTGTCGTACTCCAAATGTTTGCACCGCCGCCTGTAATGCGGTATTCGCCGGCGGCAGAATCGTAACTCACAGAACCTTTCTTAGGTGTTTCCCCTACATCCCAATGCGCATCGAAGGCTCCGATCGCGTCACCCTGTGCCTCGGCCGCGCTGACGCCGAACGATAACGCGTACCAGAGGCAGGCAAATAGAGTAGACGATTTTCTTATCTCATGAGCTTTCAGTAACATCATTCATGTAGCCGCGACGGAGTTGTTGAAGAAAAGGATACAAGAAATTCACGCGTAAGGGGCCGGCAGTCCATTGGCACGGCGATGCTCGCGCATCCTCCATTCCTGATGAGTGAGAATGCGCAGCTTGCTCCTCGGCTTTGCAGTACAGAGAAGCACGAAGCCGGCCTCGCTGTCTGCGGGGAAATAGGCGTCGGCTTGGGACTGATCGACGCTCCCGCTCACAAGTCGCCCGGCACAGGTGAGGCAGCGGCCCTGGTGGGCAGATGGCTGGTAGTATGATTCCGTCGCGCGCTGCCGCGTCCCAGATGAATTCGTCGCGGCCGCAGGTCAAGAAGCGCTCGCGCTCGGGTGTTTCCAATACAATGGCACAGCACTCTCCATCCCTCATGCGGCCGCAAGACCCATCTCGAAGAATCGATCTAGGGGTTGTAAAAGCCGCGGTTCTTGCTATAAGGCGCCTCGCCGGGTTCACCACGCCGGAAGTGTCCGGATGGAACCGACTTCCCGTCGCGCTCGTGAGCAAGCAATTCGATAAACCAGGCTTCGTGCTCGATCTCTTCATTCAGGATTCGAGCAGCCAGATCGTACGTGCGAGGATCCTTCCCGAACGTCATATCGCAAACTGCGCTCCAGCTCCGGATCGCGCACCGTTCCGATTCGAGAAGCAAGGTTAGGATGTTCACTGCCGTTGGCGGATCCGGCAATTTTGCGGCTCGACATCCCGCTTGATTGTGGAATTCGGGCAAATCATTGGGAAGTTCTCCGCCCAGCTCGTAGATACGCGGAACTATCAATTCCCAGTGGGCGCGATCTTCGAGCCGCGCATCCTCGCAAATCTCCTTGTAATCTTCGTAACCAGCAAGGTGCATGCGCAGGATCGTGTAGTAGTAATACGTACTCGCGAACTCCGCAGCAGCATTTGCGATCAACATCTTGATCAGTTTGTCGACGTCCACCCCGCGCGCGCGGATCACTTCAACTCCAACCCGCTGGGTTACGTCGCCGGGAGGTACTGGCGTTATGTCAGGCATTACCTTTCCTTTCCAAGATCAGACTACAGGACGCGCGAAGCATTGATCAAATATTCATTTCCTATCCGCGCCATAGGTTCTGGATCTGGATTGGCGTACATCAGGCTCTACGACCGGAAATCCGGGTTCGAAGTCGACCAGCAGCGCCCATAAATCGGATACTGCCTTGGCATTTCCGGTAGTGGCGATTTCGCGGTGCTCCATCGCATTGGCGAGTGTTCGCCGCCCAGAATGAATTTTCAAAACGGTTCGCGTTGTCGTTACCGTAGTCGCGGCATTCGAATCGGCATTGCCAGTGAGTCGAATCGTTTATCTGGACCGATAAGAGCTCTTCGACCCCATTTGAAGAAACAATCTTCCGCGTCGTGGCGATGATATCGGTAACCTCGCGCCGCGACATCATTTGGTCTTTTTGAGTCTGCGCAAGGCACTGGCAGGCAGTCAGTAGAAGCGCCCACCCACAGCGGTAAATCAAAGGCGTTGTTCTCATCGGTAACTCCTCCTTGGGTTACCACTCATTCGGCGACTGCTTAGCGTAAGGCCTGGCCCAAAGCGCCAGCTGCAGCTGCATTGACTTGCACCACGCCCGATGCGTTCCATCTACCTCTTCAGTAGGGTGGCCCTTTGCGGCGAGATACGGTTTGATCGTCTCGTTCATCACGGCAACGAACGCGAGAATGTCGCGCAGCGGAACATGCGCCGTCAACCGCACACCGTCCACCTTATTCTTCTTCAAACTCGTGTGTCGCAGAGCAATTTCCTGTTGGTAATTGAGCCAGTCCTGATCGTAGGGCCGGAAACACGTGTCCAGAATCCATTGCTGGAAACGGAGGCCGCTCTTCGCCGAATAATCGGGAATCGCCTCTCCCTCAGGCGTGCGGGAGTGTCTGCTCAGGTTCGGGATGCTGGCGATGATCCTGTTGCGCCAATGGTCTACTAGCTGTTTGGTCTGATCCGATAGCACCTGGCCCGCTAGCCGGAGGTAGCGCTCATCCTCCTCAGCAAAGCCCGCGCTGATTTTCAACTCCTGCAGCTCTTTAAGAGACACCGCCCACCGATCGACTCCGGCCGCAGCGTATGTGTAACCGGGATCTCTGCGCTGATCTTTTCACGGCTGATCTTCTCCTGAAATGTTCCCTTCTTCGACCTTATCTCCCCTCGCCGCCGCTGCTCCCTGGCGCGGCCCATTGGGCTCAGATTCAGCGTTCATCCTTAGGGCGATCTCTCTGGTGCTCGCATCGATGCTCTTAAGCGATTTCACGATTGTCCACAGGGCGTACAGGACAAAGATCCAAAATGCAAGGAAGAGCAAATAGATAAGAGGGCCAAGATAGTTAACATAATAGCAAAGTCGTCTCCTGTGATTAAGGGTATGTCAGACTCCGGTTTGCAGCCATCATGGCTTCTGCCAGCTCCCACACCTCGCGGAAGGATTCGCTCGACCTCTGCACAGCGTCGCCGAACTTCAGCGAATGAAGGGACGCTAAGGTCGCCTGCCAGTCTCCGATAACTGCCTCTGAAACGCTGCGTCATCTGCTCCGCATCGCGCGAGAGCACCTCCCCAAGAACCGGGTATATAATAAGAGCGCTATGCCTAGCGATCGGAGTACCACCGCTGGAAAAACCTAATTCCGCGCAGACTGCGCTCGACTTGCTTGTACTAACGATACTTGATCGCCGGGGGCCCCTGCACGGCTACGGAATCGCTACCGCCATCGAGGATCTTTCCCAGGAGGCGCTGCGCGTTGAGGAGGGTTCACTGTATCCGGCGCTGCATCGAATGGAAGAATTTGGATGGATCGCCGCGGAATGGAAAGTAAGCGAGACCAAGCGACGGGCGCGCTTTTATCGCGTAACCAAAGCAGGCAAGCGGCAGTTGGAGTCCGAATCGGAGCGCTGGTTGAGTTTCTCCGCCGGCGTTGCACGGATCCTGCGCCATGCCTAAGAGAGGTTTGAGGAGTTCTTCATGTCCTGGCTTTCGCGACTGACAAATGCGTTGAATCCCCGTCCTTTGGATAAAGATCTCGCCGATGAAATGGCGGATCACGTGAAACGCCGGGCCGCGGCCTTAGGCCAGAAAGGCCTCAATCCTGAGGAGGCGCGCCGACAGGCGCAGGTGCGTTTCGGCAACATGACTCGTTTGCGCGAAGAAAGCCGGGGGATTCGTCTCTGGGCGGGACTCGAAGGAACGTTGCAGGACGTTCGCTATGCCTGGCGAGGCATGCGCAAAGGACCCGCGTTTGCCGCCACGGCGGTGCTTTCGCTAGCCCTGGCTATCGGGGCAAACACCGCGATCTATTCCATCGTAGATGCCGCCATCCTGCGGCCGCTGCCTGTCCGCGAACCGGGTCAGTTGTTCAAACTCTCCTGGCCCGGTATCTCGGATCCCGGAACGTCGCCGGGCGAGGAGCGAGACACCTTCAGTTATCCGGAGTATCTGCAGTTCGTCACCGCAACCAGGAACGCCGCGCGTCTGGCGCTATTCAGCATGCCGATGCGCGTGGAAGGCAGGGCGTTGAATCTTGACGCGCCAGTCGAAAAAATCAACAGAGTCTTCGTGTCCGGAGAAGCTTTTGACATTTTGGGAGTCCGGCCGGCCCTCGGGCGCCTATTCTCCAACGAAGAAGATCGCATGCCGCCAGGTCCACCCATCGCTGTATTGAGTTACGAATACTGGCAGAGACGCTTCCAGGGAGATCCGTCGGTTGTGGGACGAAATCTCATAATCGAAGGGAAAGCATTCGAAATCGCCGGCGTAGCGAACAAAGGGTTTTTTGGCGTGGAGCCCGGCAAATTTGTAGATGTATGGGTGCCCGGCACACAGTATGAGGCTGCGGCGCTCACTGACTCCGGCTGGCACTGGTTCCACATTTTGGGCCGCTTCTTTCCAGGCGCTTCGCCAGCGCAATTGCAAGCTCGTCTGCAGCGGCCCTTTCACAATTTTCAACTGGAACGCGTCAAGCATTACCCGACGATACCGGCGGCGATCAAGAAGCAATTCCTGGAAAGCGCCATTCGGGTGCATCCTGCCGCGACAGGAGTCTCTGATTTTCGCAAGACATTTTTGCGCCCCTTGTGGATTGTATTTGGCGTGGCAGCCGGCATATTGCTGATTGGCTGCGCCAATGTGGCCAGCCTGCTGCTTGCCCGCTCCACTGCGCGCGCAACCGAGATGGCGATGCGAATCTCACTGGACGCGGCAAGAATACGCCTCGTCCGCCAGATGCTAACCGAAAGCTTGATGCTTTCCTTGATGGCTGGCGCGCTGGGCTGGCTATTGGCGCGTATCGTCGCGCCCCTGCTCATTAACCTGCTCTCTACGGAAAGCGATCCCGTGCAGTTCGTACTCGCAATCAACACCCGCGTGCTGGCCTTTTGCATCGGCGTGTCCGCGCTCTCGGCTGTGGTCTTCGGTTTGGTTCCCGCGTGGCAAGCCTCGGGCGCGCATCCAATGCGTCCCTTGCGCGCCTCCGCCGGGCAGGCCGGGAAGCTTCGGCTCGGGAAATTCTTCGTGAGCATTCAGGTGGCATGCGCATTCTGTCTGGTTACGGTAGGCGCGGCCTTTCTCTTCAGTCTCGGCAATTTGCTGCACGTGAATCCCGGCTTCGATGCGCGCGACGTCGCTGTGCTGAACCTGACCGTAGAAGGGCCCAAGGTAACCGGCGATCCCGTTGCCTGGAGCCAAAGCCATCCCGGCGAGGAGGCGCGGTTGCGCAACCTGATGTTTCAGCTCCAAAGCAGAGTGGCGAGCCAGCCGGGCGTCCAGGCGGCAGCCCTCGCCTGGTGGCCGTTTTTCGGAGGTGGCGGCTGGTCTGAGCAGGTCATCATACCCGGTAAAGGGCCATCCGAGCAGGAAGAGATCTTCTATCGTGTGTCACCCGGTTACTTCGCGGCGCTCCGGACGCCATTGCTGGCTGGACGCGACTTTGAAGCAACGGATAACGGTGCGCGACCCATACCGGCCATCGTGAATGAGGCATTCGCGCAAAAATACTTCAACACCTCGAACGTGCTGGGGCGCGGATTTAGCTATCTCTTCCCTCCATCGCCGTTACCTACGGTAATCGTGGGCATCGCGGCGGACGCGCATTATTCCGATTTACGCCAGCGCGCGGAGCCCATCGTCTACCTTCCCGTTGAAGGGAGCAACTCGTTTACGCTGTACGCCCGCTCCCCGCTCCGGTTAGGCCAAATTGTGCGCGTGGTGGGCCGGGAGGCGCGCGCGATTGGTTCCGGCATGCAGGTCCATGAAATCACTACCCTGGAAACAATCGTGGGAAATACGCTGTTGCGCGAGAAACTGCTCGCCGGTGTCGGCGGCGCATTCGCGTTTTTCGGCCTGCTTCTGGCAGCCATCGGTTTGTTTGGGTTGCTGAGCTACTCGGTTGGCCGGCGGACGAAGGAGATTGGGATTCGAGCTGCGTTGGGCGCGCAACGCGTCGAGATCGTCTCACTGGTCTTGAGCGAGGTAAGCGGGCTCATGGGCGGAGGGCTGATTATTGGTTTGGCCGCCGCCTTGGCCATCATGACGCTATTCCGGTCGCTGCTCTTCGGAATTCAAAAGGCTGACCCATTCGTGATCGGAACAGCGATTGGGCTTTTCCTCGTAACGGGTATGCTGGCTGCCGCTTTACCGGCGCACCGGGCGGCGACGGTGGATCCGATGTTTGCGCTGCGGGAAGAATAGTCTCGACCACCATCTACGAAGCGGCGAAAACAGTGTCAGTCCCGGTCACGTTGGGCCGCAATCTTAAGCCCGTCAGTCGATGCGAGTTCATTCTTCAAGCGAACGACGTTCTTCCGGAACCCCGGTCGGCCTCGGATGAGGTCGATCGCCTCACCGACGTTCTCCGCGCTAAGTTCCTTCAACCCTACGGGCAATCTGGACCCATTGGCTCCGCTTTTAAACCGCCGATTCCGGCTTCGTTTTTCGCCGCCGATAACACGAAAGCGCGTGCTACTCACGTTATGAAACTACAGCGGAGGTTCATGGCCGCGTGCTTCGCTGAGCGGATCAAACTGGAAAGCTTACACTCGGCGGTAGAGCCGCTATTGGCGGTAACCTGCCTCGGTCTCGAATTGCTTGAACCGAGTTGGCTTAGCGTGGTTCTCCAATGCCTTGCGGAAGAACCGTTTGGCCGCCGCAACATCGCGTCGTTCGCTCAGCAGGAAATCCACTGTTCGACCCTGCCTGTCAACCGCTCGATACAGGTACGTCCACTGACCCTTCACCCTTATATAGGTCTCGTCACAACGCCATGACCCGCCCAGCGGCCGGGCGTACTGATCCCAGCGTTTCGCAAATTCCGGAACGTAGCGCTGCACCTAGCGAAGAACGGTCGTGTGTGCCAGCGCAATGCCGCGCTCGCTCATCATCTGAACCAAATCGCGAGCTCAACTTAAAGCTGAGGTACCAGCAGGCGATGCCTGCCTTCGTCGGTGACCGGCTCTTACCAGCGTTCTACTAATTCGTAACAAACAACTTGTGGATTAACAACACTCTACTTAGAAGAAGGAGACGTGATGATTTCAAACAATGGAAACTTACGTGACCTGTTTTGTTGGTACTGGAGGTGGGGGTCGAACCCACATGAGAAGTGAATCCCGCGGGATTTTGAGTCCCGTTCAGGCGGTTTTGCAGGGTGTCTTGGGCCTGCAAGCTGTTGATAATGCTTTCGGCGTGAGGATTATCAACTCCGCTCAGCCCCACCGAGTAGGCACAAAAGCAGGCACAATGTCAGGAAGCATGAACCGATTCTTTGCGTTAATTCTGCCACTAGTCTTGGGCGCGACCCTGCGTATGATGCCGAGGGAGCCACTTCAGCCATTGGGTTTCTCTCTATTGAGCAGCATCGCGAGCGTGTTTGACAGCACCGATGCTCCAAAAGGAACCCACTCATACGATCCATGGGGCAAGGTTCTCGGAACTATTGGGCCACGGTGGACCCGGAAGAGAAACGCAGTCGCGCGCAGAAGGTTGCAAACGCCGATGGAATCGGAAAGACCCACCTGAGAATGCTGAACGGCAATAGAAGCGCCCTATCCGGGCGCCTCTTCAGTAACTTCGGATTCGGCCGGAGCCGTGGTGCGATCCAGCTTGCGCAGGATGCGGGCGTGAACTTCGGTGATCGGAATGTCGACAGCGACGGCTTTCTTGCCGGCTGGGACTTCCTTCTGGTAGCTGCGATGGCGAAGCTCGCCCTCGACTTCGACGTAAGCGCCTTTGGCGAGCTTGGCGGCTGCTTCGGCCAGCTTGCCCCAGAGCACGACACGGTGCCACTCCGTGCGGCTTTCGTACGTACCCGCATCATTCTTCCAGCTGCTCTTGGTAGCCAGCGAGAAGGTTGTGACGGCAGTGCCGTTGGAGGTTTGACGAGCTTCCGGATCGGAGCCGATGAAGCCAATGAGATCGATGTGATTCTTGTACACGATTGAATTTCCTTTCGTAGCCCGGATCTGCCGGGGCACCCAGAGAGCGAGGGGGCAGCTCCCAAGCCGGAGAGAGAACTGTTTTGGAAGGGGACCCCAACTGGTTATTTGGGGGAGGAGTCCAAACCCGTAGGGTGCGCAGCAAGAGTTGGAACGGAGAGCGCCGGGCGCGGGAATTACCCGTAGCGAGTGCCCGACAGAGATGGGAACGGAAGGGAAGACCTGGACAAGACCCCTCGTTTCATAGAGCTGAGACCTCGATAGATCAGAGATCATCGGAACATTAACGCCTTGCCGCGCGCAAGCAGTTGGAAGAGAGCGCGTGGCACGTGAGCCGAGAGGGGCCGTGGAATATTCCAGGACTGTGCAAGCCTACGGACCTGAAGACTCGCCTGTTGGACTGAGATATACAATACGGCATTTCGCGATAAAGTCCAAGGAGCTCCTAGAGCAACGTCTGATTTTTACGGTGTTTCGATTACCGTTTAACGTTTGGCGTTATACTAAGACCGTCTTAAGTATTCTTGTGCGGTTGGTGGCCTTCGGTGGCGTTTGAGAGTCGCGGCGCTTAGAAATTGATCGACGCGGCGCCACAGTGATTACGCTTTTTCATCCTGACTTGAGCGCGAGGCCGCGATCTGATTCCGCATGAGCGACGACGATGGAGACATGGGGAGTGTGCAGCCAGCCCGTTGGTCACGAAGCAGTTGTGTTGCAAAAGGAAGGAGACAATGCGCTCGCCCCATTCGTTCGACACTCCTGAAAGGTGACCTTGGATACCGGAACTCCCCTTCACCGCCTCGCGCAACTTTGCGGTGATTGGCCAGTACCACCGGCGATGGAATCGGCTTGGCTAACTGCTCTCGCATGAAGGTTACCAGCCCACCTGATGTTGCCAACGGCCCGAAGTATCCGTTCAGGCATACTCGGTCCAGGCACTCCACCTCCATCGTGAAGCTGGAGCCAAGATCGGAGCGGAACACGACGCCGACGTCGTACGAGCAGTTCGTTCAAGATGAGTTTGTGCCGGCATATAAGGGGACCGCAGTGGGATCGGCGGGGGCGTGAAGGATAGAGGGAAGCAGCGCCGATGTGTATAATCCCTGCTGTCATCGACGATAAGCTGATGCGCGATGCACTTCGCGCAAATCTGAAGCAGGGCTGACCTGGTCAGAGACAACTGCTCTGATTCATCTCCTCCGCTGAACTCACATTGATCATCAAAATTCGATCCGGCAAGGGGATTACCTTCGAAAAGACCATTTATCGAAGGTAAATGTTGAGCTCGAAACCCGAGCGAATGGGCATTTCTCTCGCCGAGAGCCGGTTAGCAACTGGATTACGTCCGACCAGTGAGGAGTTGAAGCTTTTTCAAGTAAACGAAACAGCCCGGAAGTGCAAGGAGGTTGCATGTGCGGAAAACGCGCGGAAGCAGGACGGCGCCCTTACCAGACCAGTTTGGCCGCGAACTGAATCATGCGCCCCGGCAGCACCGCCGAGATGCGCCCAAAGTTTGGGCCATCACCTGCATTACCATCAGGTTGCTCAAATTGTGCATGATTCCAGGCATTAAATAGCTCTGCTCGTAATTGCAGCCCGATCGATTCCGTGAGGCGTGTAGTCTTCCCGAATCCCAGATCCCAATTGTTCAAGCCCGGACCATAGATTACTGTGGCTCCCGAGTTGCCGAAGTCGTATGGCCCGAAAACTCGAATCAGGAGGGTGAGAGCGTTGGATTTGGAATTGGGATGAGACAATCACCAGACGGTGGAGAAAGCGCTTAATCCGTTTCAGTTTGTAGTGATCGTGCTGGCCGGTTGGATGAATCAGCGGCAACAGAATGTGATCGAGTATCTGCGTGAAGAGAACCGAGTACTGCGCGAGCAACTCGGAGACCGTCGCTTGCGGTTCAATGATGATCAACGTTGCCGTTTAGCCGTTCGTGCGAAGGGCTTGGGCCGCAAGGTTTTAATGGAAATCGCCACGCTAGTAACACCAGCGACGCTGCTAGCTTGGCACCGCAAACTGATTGCACAGAAGTACGACGGCAGTGCGAGGCGGAAACCCGGTCGACCTGTTACAAAGAAGGACCTAGCGGCCCTGGTGGTTCGCATGGCAGAAGAGAATCACGACTGGGGGTACCGGCGAATTCAGGGCGCGGTGTCCAATTTGGGACACGAATGCGCCCGCAGTACGATCGCTGATATCCTTCGTCGGCACGGAATCGAACCTGCGCCCGAGCGGAATCGAAAAACGACTTGGACCGAATTTCTCAAGCGGCATTGGGAGCTGATTGTATGCGCCGATTTCTTCACCACTGAGATCTGGACAGCCAAAGGACTAACGCGCTATCCGGTCCTCTTTTTCATTGATTTGTCTACACGAAAAGTCGAGATCGTGGGGATTGCAGCGCGAGCGAATGGTCTGTGGATGAGTCAAGTGGGCCGTCACGTGACGGATGCGGTGGGCGGGATCCTAAACGGCAAGCACTACCTGATCCATGATCGCGATCCGCTATTCACCGCGGAGTTTCAAGACATTTTGACGAGTGTGGGCATAAAGTGCGTCAACCTACCGCCACAATCGCCGAATTTGAATGCCCATGCGGAACGGTTTGTGAGATCTATCAAAGAATGTTGCTTGGACCGGCTGATACTCTTCGGCGAGCGCTCCTTGCGCCGGGCGATTCGAGAGTTCGTAACGCATTACAAGTACGCTTCATAATGCCCATCTGGCTATGTTGCTGAAAAATCGATGACACTTTGAACGTCAGTGACTAATGCGGGTTTCGGCGCTGCTTACGTATTCGATCGGCAAACTGGACTGCTTGTTCCGTTTCGAGAGCGCAGCGGTTGATGACCCAGGGGCCGCTCGCTAACGGGTGCTCAGCTCCGATCTCTCCTCTCTCGATTGCCAACCGGAGCGTGATGCCACTGATTCGGAGATGATTCGCGGCCTCCGTAAGAGTGAGCCAGCCTTCGGCCTTGCGACGCTCGGCACTATAAGGGGGAATGCCGTGATGGCTGCGTAGTGAGGTCACCCGTTCACGCGTCCAGCGGTTTCCCATTCCCGTGACCAGTCCGCTGCGGCTCAGTGCGCCGGCAATCGTGTCATCCGAGCAGATGCGCACAAGTACTCGTACAGCGTCCACGATCTCCGGCGGCGTATGAGCTCGGCTGTAGCCGCGTCGCCGGCGAGGAATGTGCAGCTCTGTGTGCACTCCGCCTTTCCAGTGGACCACGGCAACGATCTCGCCTGCCTCAGAATCCAGATCCACCATAACCTCTTCGATCAAGGTCCGTACGGTACGATGCGCTTGTTCAGGCGAGCATCGGTTTCAGGATGGCTCCACACCGCTTGCAAATCACCCGCCAGAGTTGCAAACTCTTCTTTCGTCGCTGGCACCTCCTGCCGGCCCCGTATTGTTTCCTCGATCCGCACGTCCAATTGCTGCACCTTTTGCAGAGCGTCATTCCACCGACGCTCTAGTTCGCTTGCGACCAACCGGTTGTCAGGATCTGTTGCCTCGTACTGTCTCTCAGCTCGGCGCGCCGAATATCGGGCTGCCTCCAACTCCCTCTTCAAGGCAGAGATGATTTCCTCCTCCTGTAATGTCTCTTGTTCAGCGGCTAGCACGGCCGCGTCTATCGCTGCCGGCTCGAGCACAGTCATGATTTCGCGGCTCACTGCTTCATCCAGACCCAAGCCCGCAAACGTGATGCAGGGCGGTTCCCCGTTGTCCAATGCACTCCTACGGCACACGTACCGCAGTACAAACGGTCCGTTGCCAGTGTAGGCGACCATTAACCTCCGCCCGCAACGCCGGCATCGCAACAAACCGGTTAGCAGTGCTAGTCCTCGCTTTACAGTGCCCGACCGATCACCGAGATGCGCGTTGTTGGTCATCATGCGTTGAATCTCTTCGAACTGCTTCCAGTTAATGTAGCCCTCGTGCGTGTCGCGAATCAATGCCCACTACTGTGGTCTCGGTTTACGTCGACTCCGTCGTCGCGGTTCTCCCTGCTCATACTGCACTGAATGCTCTGTTCTGCCGTACGCATACGCGCCCGCATACGCCGGATTGGTCAACATGCCGTAAATGTTGGTGTACCGTGGTCGTCGCCAGACGACCTGATCGCGCGGTGCAGAAACTGGAACCTGCAGTCCGTGTTCGAGAAACCAAAGCAATGTTTGCCGTGCTGAGCCGAGTTCAACAAACTTGCTGAATACCAGCAACACCCGTTCCTGGACTCGGAGGTCCGGATCCTTTTCCAGACGATCCTCGCCCTTGATATATCCGGCAGGTGAAGCGACGATCAGTCCGCCACGTTTGGCCTTCTCGCGTCTGGCCTCCACGGAGCGTTGTCGCAGCAGGTCTAATTCATACTCGTTTAAACTGCCTTTCAATCCCAGCAATAAACGATCATTGCTTTGCCGCGGCGTGTAAACCATCTCTTGATCGATCAACAGCGTATCCACGAAACGACAGACTTCCACCAGCTTCTGCCATTCTCGACTGTTGCGTGCAAAGCGCGAAACCTCTCTCGCCGCGACTGCACCCACCTGCCCCAAACATACTTCCGCAAGCATGCGCTCGAACCCCACTCTGGTCACCGTACCTGACGCGGATCGGCCGAGATCCTCATCGATCACTTCGATCTCGCCCCAGCCCAGACCGCACAGTCGATCCCGCATGGCATACTGCAGTTTCTGACTCTCTAAGTTGTTCTGCACTTGAAACGTCGAGGACTGGCGCACGTACAGAATCGCCTTCCGCTCGATATGATGCGGCTTGATCTTGTCACTCATCGCACGTCTCCTGGGCTATTTCGCCTTCTGCCGCTATCCTTCGATGCTGCCGGAGTAACTGCGCCAGCAATCGCACCATCTTCTGTTGAACATCGGATGAGAGGTCTGTCCAATGCAGCTTGCACTGGGGACGAGCAAATAACGGAAGTTGGCTATGTTTCCGTGGGATCGGTGATACCATCATCAGCAGCTTTTGCATCTTGCAAGTATCGATCCTGCATTTCAGGCCTGGTGTGCGCGTGCGCCCGTAACCTTGCAGGCTCAAGCACCTCTCTGAGTTCGCGCAACGAGTCCGTACTCACAAACCCTTGCATCGATACCTGGGTCTTGGAGCACGCCGCAACGTCCAACATCCAGAGCGGCACTTCCAACGCCCGACAAGTCCGGACATCTTGCAGGCTGCACTAAGCAATCGGCTGACCCCGTTTTACGAGGCTGGCATGCACCCATACTGGCCGGCCGTGCTAGGGATGGAAGGAATAGTAGATTTCACGCTCCTCCCTAATATGGGTGTTGCGTTGATGAGTTGTATCACCAAGAGAGAAACCATCAGGGGCTTGGCAACCGCCTCATCGTTTCCGACTTAGTTGCGAAGACGTCAGGCACCATTCGCCGTCGCGAACGGCTCGGTGGGATGCTGAACTATTACTATCGTGCGGCGGCTTGATGCATGATCGTCACGAGATCGCAGACGAGGCATTTCGATTTTCCGAGCCATACGGCATCATCGGTACGAACGTCGTGCCGCTTAAAGGAGTGCCTGGAAGGCATTCTGCACGTTCCGTTTGGCAGTGCTGCGCTCGTTTTCGACCCGATTCTCAGAAAACTGGTCGTCACGTTTCTTCGGCACAGTTTGTCTCGCCAAGAACACACGGAAACACGATAACGATTTTCCGTTTTTCGCGATCATCGGTTTAAAACATCGATGGCGGCTCAGAGCACCCCAAAACCAACTCATTGAAAAGAGCGGTTGCCGAGTTTACGTGAACCACACTTAGGATGTTTTAAGAACAACGCTAATAGTTTTCGGCCAATGCTTGCTTGCTGGAGCGGAGGCACCTTCTTTATTGGATTTAGACATCAGCCAAATCGACACTGTCGCCGCTGTCACTCCGTACCGGTGGCGCCCCACTGAAAGGGGCTGCCTTGATCTCCGCAAGGAGTCGACATGCCAGTTCGATGATCTGGGCAGAGATTGCAAGGACCGCCTGCGCACGGAGAGGTGGCTCGTTATGGTAACCGTCTGCCATTGCGTGCTCCAGATCGGAGTAGGCCCTCTGAATGTTGTGCGGCTTGCACGACCTGTCTTCCAATCGAAAGGCACGCGCGATTCCTTCCAATAGTGCGCTAACTTCATTGTCGAAGTGTATGGCCGCGCGCAGGACGGGAGCAGGTAGATCCTGCGGAGAGACCTGCAGCCGGTACTGCAACAGTGCAACCTCCAGGAGGAAGAGCGAACGGAGCTGAGGTTGCCAGGCACGCAGCTGGGCGCGCACGGCGAGACTGTGGTCGCGCGATCGCCCGATCTCGAATAGAACCGCGTCTGCCTGTGAGTTCACGGCGAGAAAGTTCTGGCTGATTTTCTCGCGGAGTGTGCCGATCTTCTGGAGGTCGGCCGGCTTCCCCTGTGGCCAGGGGCGGCCCAGTTCGGCCATGAGGTGAAGGTTCTCGGCGAACAGCTCGCGCATCACTTGCACCGCAGGCTTAGAGCCGAGCGTTTCAAAGACGAGCCACATCATCAGGAGTCCAAGCAGGATACCCATGATGTTGTCGCGTGCAATCGTCAGGTTGGTCTGAGGAGATGGACCGTGAAGTTGGATGAGGTAAAAGGCCAGGGCGAGTTGGTTGCCGAAGTAGGAAAGGCGCGGGCTGGACGTGAGGAACCAGGCTGCGACTGCGGTTACGGCAGCGAACATGACGGTGAAGCCTGAGATGGTGTCAAGCATGGGGAGAATCAGGACTTGAGAACCGATGCCCAGCACAACGCCGCCAAAAAGGGCGCCCGAGAAGCGCATCAACTGCTTCTGCCGTGAGGAGCCGATGCTGGTAACGGCAGTGACAACGCAGGTGAACAGCGAGGTGTTGAGTCCCGGCCAGAAGACAGCGTTGAAAAGGAAGTAGCAGAGTACGGAGGCGAGGCAGCCGCGAAGAGCAAAGTCGAGATGCTCGGGGTTACGGAAAGCATCGGGCTTAAGGATTGTCGGAGAGGCGGGGTTGATTTGGTCGAGCGTGAACGACTGACCAGGAGCCGGGCAGAGACTCGCGCGCAGCAGGTCGATCGTCTGTTCGACACCCCGCAGGATCAGCGGTCCGTCGGGCGGAGTTCCGAGAGGCTGGACTACTTGCCTACCGTTGCGGTCGCGAATTTTTCGTTGCAGCTTCGCGATCTGATCGGCTAGGGCCTGAAGGCGAGGAACGGCGTTGGGGGTGAACGTATCGAAGCGCCTGAAGCCGGCAAGGATGTCCACGAGCCTGCCGACAAGAGCGACCGTCGTACTGAGGCGCGCAGTGTCATACCGAGTAGAGCGCGCGCTGAGAGCAAGCCGCCGCAGACGCGAGACACCAATCATGTCAAACTGAGCGAGCTTGCCCATGGCTTCAGGGCTGACCGTCCCGTGGGCGCTTTGCTCGAGGACGACGCGGACGGCTTCCAGACGTTGGTCCAAACCTTCAGTCAGTTCGTCCCGCGTGTCGAAGAGCGAAAACGCGAATTCCACAACGATGGTTACGGTGACGGCAAGCGCCACACTGCCGAGAGTCCAAAGGTTGGAGACGACGAGAGCGGCTTGAGGGCCTGTTTGGTCCCAGGCTGGAACGGAGAGGACGATGACGATTGCGAAGGCTGTCCCTGCGCCGTAGTTGGACATCGCGCTCAGGCCGTAAAAGGCGACAAAAAAGCTGAGGATCACCCAGAGGAAATGCGTCAATGGATAATCCACCAGGAGGATCGCTCCTATCAGCAGGAAGGCGGTACCGCAAAGAAAGCTGGCAATGGTGCTGATACCTCCGCGCAACGTAGTGATCGGCGCCTCGCGTGAGACGAGGAGTGAGAAGAAGCCTCCGACGGCCGCACCAGGAAGTCGGAAGGTGACGATCAACACCATGGTGATTGTTGCTGCAACGGTGTATCGGAGAGCGAGAACAACGCGTCCTCGATAGGGCTTCAGCTCCTCCTGAAGGAAGCTTGCGAACCACTGAAGGAAGGGAGGTGAGGGAGGCGCCGATGCGCCGACCGGCGCTTGCTTCCGAGTTTGCTGCTGATCGGGCTGGGCTAAGGCTGACAAGATCCACCTTACTGAGGAGGGCTCACTGGGGAGCGCGCGGGATGCACGACGGCTACGGCCGTCTCGCCGATGCGCAGGAGACTGGACGGTGGCGATTCGATGCGAATGCGTACGGGGTAGCGAGCCGCGAGATGGACCCAGCTCAGCGAGCGCTCTATGTCAGGAAGACCCGGCGAAATGACACCCGCGACGCTCGGATCGGGCGTGACACCGTGGCCGATACTTTCCACGACACCACGCAAGGGAAGGGTTTCGTGAGACATGAGGAAGAGGTCGGCCGGAGAACCCAGCGCGACGTGCTTCAATTGGGTCTCGCGGAAGTTCGCGATGACCCACCAAACGCGCGCATCGATCATGGTGAAGACCTGCGAACCTGTGTGCACATACTCGCCCACGGAAGTGGTGAGATTGGTGATGTAGCCGTCGAACGGGGCATAAACGCGACAGTTGTCGAGGTTGTATCGGGCGGTGCGAATTGCGGCGGCGCGCTCCTCACGCTGATTTGTGAGCGGGGCTAACGTTTCGACTCCGTTGGCTGCCTGATCGCGCTGCGCCTCGCTCTGCTCCACGTCTGCGCCGGATTGTTTATAGTGCGAGCGAGTGGTCTGCACATGGGCTTCGCTGAGAGCGACCTGCGCCTCGGCCTGCTGGACGGCGCGCGTGCGGGTCTCCAGCAACGTTCGCGCCAGGTCAACCTGATCGACGGTCACAAACTGCTGGGCCAGCAGAGGCTCGAGCCGGTGCAGATTGTCGGCGGCGTACTTGCGATCGGCTTCTGCGCGGCGCAGGGCAGCCCGCGCGTCGGCTACATTTGCCTCGGCTTCGGAAATGGTCGCGCTGATGGCGTCGCGGTTGGAAGCGTTGCTGGCGATGTTCGCCTGCGCCACATGGACGCCGCTGATCTGCGAGTTGATCGAACGGCGACGATCTTCGATTTGACCTTCGAGCGCGGCCTGTTGCGAGAGCGCGCGTTCCAGCGCGTAACGATAAGGCCGCTCGTCAACGACAAAGAGCAGGTCGCCAGCTTTGACGTACTGATTATCCCGAATGGGCAACTGCATGATGGGCCCGTCGACCTGAGGCGCCATGCCGATGAAGTTTGCAAAGACCTCGGCGTCATCGGTACGGGGATTCACGACCGCGCGGCGGACAGCGATCAGAACGACGATGGAAGCAAGGAGCACGACACAGCCGAGGAGAAGCCATCCAGTGATCGGTTTCGGCTTTCGGAGTGGCTCGTCGTGCCGATCCTCTACGTGCTCCGGCGGTTGGTTGGTTTGCTGCTGGGGCGGTGCGGAGGGTTGATCTTGCTGCACACCTTCGTCAGCCTGGGCTGGTTTTTCGTCTTTGCGATTGTCGTCTGTCACGCGAGCCTCCTCCCTTCCGTTTTACTCGAACGCGATCAGCCAGATTGAGCAGGCGACGAGCAGCGCGATGCTGAAGTAGAACAAGGGGAGAGCCGGCACCCTTTGCTCCCATTGCAATCGATTTAGTACGAACCGAACGAGTGCGGTCACCAGGATACTCGCGACCATGCAGGCGATCCAGCCGGGGAAATAGGAACCGAGTACGTTGAATGAAGGAGGGCGGGCACAGCCGGTCAGCGCGAAAACCAGAGTGGCAGCGAGGCCCGCGGAAACGGCCTGGCGCGACGAAGACTTCTGTGGGCGGTTCATGGATGGGCCTTTCGGGATGCCGACCATAACAGATCGCCTGTGCGATAGGCAAAATTTGCGAGCTGTGTCAGAACGGTTGTTCGCGCGGAGACATCACTACTGAGCGCCTGCGCGAGGGTACGTTGCGCTGTGACGACATCGACGGTATTCCGCAGGCCAAGTTGATAGGACTTGAGAGCGGCGTTGTAGGAGCTCTGCGAGGCAGTCAGGAGTGCCGCTGCTGCATCGCGCTGATAAAAAGCGGTGCGCACGGTCACGTATGCGGTCCAGACCTGCTGCTCTACTTCGTCGCGGGTCTGATCAATCTGGGCTTGGGCCCTCTTCTCTTCGGCGTGTGCCTCGGCAAGTTGACGGAACCGGCGGCCTCCGTCGAACAGCTCCCATTCCAGATTCAAATTTACATTCCACTCCCCCTGCGGCCCCACATACGTTGCTGGAAAGAGATCCTGCCTTCCGTAAGCACGAAACTCACCGGCCTGGCCCTGAAAGTTAAGGGTCGGAAAAAAGGCTGATCGAGCGGCACGGATCTCAGCGCGAGCAGCGTCGCGTTCCGCAGTTTGTTCTCCTATCTCGGGCCGAAGCGACAGGCTGCGCTCGGTTGCCGTATGCACGTCGATGTCAAAATGATCCGGCGTAGGAATCTCCGAGAGCGGTTGAACTTGAAGGTGGTCGGACGGAGCCGCTCCGAGAAGCGAGAGCAGGTCGCCACGTTCGATATCGACGTCCCCGATCGCAGTTTGCAGCGTGAAGGCGGCTTGCGCGGCCGCGGACCGGGCCTCGAGAGCATCAGGCAGGGTGGCGAGACCGACGAGCCAAACGGGCATCCACCGCCTTTCGCACGGTCTCGGCATTTTCGAAGTTCACTTGCGCGGCTTCCCGCTGGCCCATGGCATTCAGAAGTTGATAGTAGCGGCGCATGGTTTCGAAAAGTACATCAAGAAAAGTTCGGTTAAAGGTGAGGTTCGCAGCGATTAGTTGTTGTCGAGCTTCGTTGATGCGCGCCGAGCGAGCTCCAAAGTCGAAAATGAGGTAATTCAACTGAAGCATTGGCTGGAAGATCCCGAGGGTCTGCTGCACGAAAAAATCGTTGAAGAGTATTCCCACGCGAGAGGTGTTGGTCAGAGCAACCGCGTTGAGGGCGGGCAGCAGATCGCTGCGAGCAATACCGAGCCGTTCGGCTGCAGCACGAGCGTTCTCCCAAGCAGCACGGGTAGCGGGGTTGTGACGCTCGGCGAGATCCACCAGCTCGGATAGGGTGTACGGATGTTCAGCCTCGATGTGCGTGCGGCGGTCCTGCTCTGCGGCCTCTCGCTGTTCGGATGCCAAGCCGGAGGGGGGCTGCCAAGGCTTTCCAGCCTCGCCTGAAATGAGTTGACCTTGGGCGCATCTCAATGCACAAAGCATCGCGCCTGCGAACACCAGTGACCTGTGAGGGCTATGTTGCATAGCAACCAGAATAAAGTGCGTAAAGTTTGCCGCTCACCGGTCTGAGGCTTCGATGGGAATGCTGTAACCTGCAGGTTCCTGAACGAAGACGATGGGAATCGCGATTTTCCCGGTCACGATATCTGTTGCGCCAAATTCGCGGGCTAGCTTCTGTCGCGGCGCGTGACCGCTCATCGCAATGATCCGGCCAGCGCCCATCTGTTGGGCGGAGAGGACTCCGAGCAGCCCGACTGCACCATCGCCGATAACCGCGACAGTCGCACCCGGCTGGACGTTTGCGGCAACCGCCGCAAACGACCCCGTGCCCATGACGTTAGAAACCGCAAGGAAGCCCGGTATGAGGTCAGCCGACGGAACCTCCGGCGTCGCGACCAGCGTACAGTCGGCGAGCGGCACGCATAGCAGCGGTGCCTGCGCGGTGCTTATAAACTCCCTGTGCTGGCAAGCCGTCTGATCAGCCGGCCCGGCAGTGGGGACACGTGTTGTCGGAGGCGATGAAGGAGCCGATGACGAACTGGCCCGCTTTGATGATTTTGACCTCGCTGCCGACCTCTTCAACGATTCCGCAATATTCGTGGCCCATCGGGGTCGGACCGTTGATCGCACTTAACCCCCGGTATGGCCACAGGTCGGACCCGTACACGCACGTTGCCGATGTTCTGACGATTGCGTCTGTCGGCTCAACAATCTTCGGCGTGCCGCGTTCCTCGAAACGCACGTCGCGGGGGCCGTAGAGAACTGCGCCTTTCATTGTGTGTCCTGCCTTTCATCTGGTTGCGCTGACTGCTTCACATCTCGTATCCAGGTTTTTTTGTAAAGCGCATCCGGCTTGCTTTCGATATCGGGCTTGTAGACCTTCTCTTTCCAGTCTTGGGATTTGATCTCTTCGAACCCGACCGAAACAGATTCCTCCCCGTAATCGAAAACCTCCATGACGTCCTTGGTGATTTTGTCGGCGAGACGGGCTTTTCTGTTGCTCTGATTTTCCAGGCCAAAGTTTGACGATAACGTGGGCATATTCTTCTTTCGGTCATCGGGTCGTTTCTCAAACACAGCTTTGGCGACGGGCAATGCCGAAAATGCGTTCGGCCAACCCGGATAGAAGGCAAGTTGCGTGAGTATTTCAGACGCCTGCGATTTGGTTAAACAGTTGTCCATGTTGAGGTGATGCGTAATCTGCGCGACTTGCCCTGAGGCGATAAGCGCGCTTACGGTGACAAGGCTGCGGTCCCGGGGCGCCAAGGCAGGCCGCAGCCACAGGTCACGAAAAAGAATGTCGGCCGCATATTCTACGACGCCAGGAGCCACCTTGCCAAAATCCTGCTCGACACGCGCGGCGCGGGCTGACTCGGCGTCTTCATCGAGAGGTAGGGGCTCTGGCGATGCCGGCGGAAGTTGGTCAGGCCCGATGCCACGCCGCTTAAAAATGTCTCTTGCCGTCGCAATGGCGGAAGCGGCATTCCCCCATCTGGAGTAAAACGCAAGGTGCGTGATGACCTCCGACAGCCCGCTTGGTTTGACGCCATTATTAATCGCGAGGTCGAAGTAGTACGGCATCTCAATCCTCTGGTTGCGCGCGATCAGCGCGGCGATGGCGACAATGCTCCGGCGGTGTGCTCGTGTAATCGGGCAAATGGTGATCAGGGAACACAGCCCCGGGTACTAGCTTAGACCGCACGATTGGACTCCTTTCACATTGCAAGCGCGATGATTCTCACACTCAAGTAATCGCTAATCACGTTCACATCGACTTCCGTGCCAGGACTATGCAGCGCGGATGTGACGCGCGAGTTACAACGCACGTTTTACGCCATCGCCGAGACTGTGAAAAGAAGAGCCGCCAGGCAAAGCACGATCGACCGATGTCCGCGGGCCGACTCAGCCGATCGACGTGATATGAATTTCCGGCGAACCCATGCCGCCAAAGTGGCGTGCAACGTTGTGAGACCGTGAGCTCTCGTTTGTCAAGCTTCGACATATCAGCTCGCCAGTCTTCTGTCAGGCCCTCACATCCACCGGGTGTCACGCATGGGGCACCTGGAATCAGACGTGCGAGCGTAGTCGCTGACTTGCATTTATGGCTCGGCTACTGTCAGTGAACGTCGGTCTCCCACGCGACATCGAGTGGAAGGGTCGCACCGTGCACACGGGAATCTGGAAAAATCCAGTGCATGGCCGGTGTCGGGTCGGCCGGCTGAATCTGGACGGAGACGGTCAGGGAGATTTGCAGGGACACGGAGGTGAACAGCGCGCCGTCTTTGTGTACCAGGTCGAGTCGTATCATTATTGGCAGGAGCAACTCAAGAGGCCCGACCTGGGCGATCAGAAGTCCTTCGGACAATTCGGCGAAAATTTGACAATCGAAGGCTTGCCCGATGATGCGGTGTGCATCGGCGACCGGTATCGGATCGGGAGCGCACTCTTCGAAGTCACGCAACCCCGAGTTACCTGCTATCGCGTTGGCATTCGGATGAACGAGCCCCGAATGGCGGCGCTGCTCACCTCCAGTGGCCGTCCTGGATTCTACTTTCGCGTTCTTGAGGAAGGCGAAGTGGGCGCGGGCGACGAAATCGTGAAGGTGGGGGAGGCCCAGGAGCGAATGACGGTCGCTGAGATCAATGCGCTTCTTTACTTCCCGAATCATCCGCACGGGCTGGTGGAACGTGCATTGAGAATCGAGGCGCTTTCGCCGGGATGGCACGGGTCGTTTGAGACATTACTGCGGAGCTCAACAGGTGGAAATGCAGGTCTCATGCTGGAAGCAGCCGCGCATCCAGCCGCACCGGGATTTCACCGGCTCGCGGTGACGTCGATTGATCGGGAGTCTGCGGACGTCCTCTCGGTGACGATGCAAAGTCTGGACGGTCAGCCGCTGCCGACGGCTCGGCCGGGCCAGTACATCGTCCTTCGGCTTCAGCCTACCACCGGAGGGGTCCCGATTTTTCGCAGTTACTCGCTCTCAGGTCCTCTCTCGGCTGAGCGCTATCGAATCAGCGTGAAGATCGAGCCGAGCGGTGTGGCTGGAACGTGGCTGCGGGATCGTGTACGAGTTGGCGATGCTCTCGACGTCAGTTCCCCTCGCGGCAGCTTCATTCTGCAAGTCGGAGAGCGACCGGTCGTCCTACTCAGCGCCGGGATCGGGGCGACACCGGTGCTGGCGATGCTCCATGCGTTGGCGGTGGCCCGGTCGGCCCGGCAAGTCTTATGGTTCCACGCAGCTCGAGATCGCGAACATCATCCCTTTGCCGCCGAAGTCCGCCGCCTGATGCTCGCCTTCCCGCACGGCCGCAGCTATGTCTGCTACAGCAAACCCGCCTCGTTCGACAAGTTGGGCTGCCGCCGGCCATTTGTCGCGATCGGTGCTCGAAGAGGTCGGCATCCCGCGAGAAGCGGACGTTTACCTTTGTGGACCGGGTGCCTTTATGGCGGATATGAAGGCGGCACTTGCGGGCTATGGCGTCCCGCCGGAACGGATTCATATTGAGATCTTCAACGGCGGTGAATCGAAGAGTCCTGGTGTGGTCGGCGCGATAAAACGAAATCCGCATCCACCCGTGGGCGATACCAACACCGGGTCGTTGGTGTCGTTCGCGCGAAGCGGCATCGCCGCACACTGGAACGTATCGGTCTACCAGAGCATTCTCGAACTAGCCGAAGCGTGCGACGTTCCGGTCCGCTGGGCGTGCCGGAGTGGTGTGTGTCACAGTTGTGAGACCGGTTTGGTTTCGGGAGCGGTGGCCTACGCACCAGAGCCGCTCGACAAACCCCCTGAAGGCAATATTCTCGTTTGCTGCTCACAACCGATTCGTGATGTTGTCATCGATCTGTGAAGCAAGTCCCCGCCGGAATCTCCGCTGTTTTTCAGTCCACACCGTCCCGCCCAATACCCAGCGTGGCAGCCATGTTCACCGAGTCGACGAGCAGGAGTGGGAACTCGCCGCAATCGAATACGCGGCAGGGAAATTTCCTCGAGTTCGGTGAGTTATCAACCCGAGCCGACTGAGGCCACGGCGGATGACAACGTTCTGATGTGTTGTTGTCGACCCACCGAGGATGTCGTTCTAGACATGTGAAGAGAACGAAATCGCTGAGGTTCATTGCGTTTAAAGCTTGTAGAAGCAAGCATCGGGGGAGGCCATGCGCGCGTTCTGTGGGCTTCAGAGTGAACACAGATTGACATCCGACCAAATGCCGCGTCGGATATTCGCCAACTGCCGGACCCCCGGGGTGTCCTGAAACCGGCGAGCATCTTCCATATGCTGTAGCGGCGGCAAGTTTGCGAGCCAAGAACGTGCTGCCCCGAAGGCCCCGCACTTGCAGTCAGTGATTCACGTGGTCGGGGGTTGCACCCGCACCGGGGGTTCTTCTGGCCAACATACACTACCCAATATGGAGACTTGAGATGAGTATTATCGAGAAAGCGCTAAAAGCAAACCAGACGTATGCTAAGAAGTACGATAAAAAACTGGGGGCGCATCCAACCCCCAAGATCGCAGTTGTAACCTGCATGGATCCCAGACTTTCAGACCTCCCTGAAATCCTGGGGCTGCCACAAGCCGATATCGACGTTATCCGAACCGGCGGGCCAGCGGTAACCGAAGATGTGCTCGGAGAGCTTGTCGTTTCCACCCGTGTCCTGGGAACGACGGAGATCATGCTCCTCAATCACACCGGCTGCGGATTCACGACATTTACGGACGATGAGCTGAACGCGAAACTCACTGCTTTAACCGGCGACGCGTCGCCCGCTCCGATGCGCTTCTTCTCTTACCAGGACCCCGAACAGAACACACTGGAACAGATGAAGAAGGTCAGATCACATCCGTGGATCGCCAAAGAAGTTCCTGTGCGGGGTTTTATTTTCGACGTGGAGACCGGTCTTATTAGGGAAGTTCAGCGGGTTCCACAGGACGCTGCTGCCTGAAGGACGGTGGCCTTCCGAGATCGATTCCGAGCGGCGACGGCCCCCGGAGCTTTGGCGGGTCAAATGCCGCTTCTCGATGAAAATTGCTCTGGATCAGGTCCGTCGAACAGGCAAAGATCAGGGTACGTGAATTTAACGTAGCCCTTCGTGTTGAGCACGATGTTTGGGGGTTTCACCGCCAGCTCGCCAGTTGATACGGCTGAGCTAGCCAAGTTGTCTCATCAAGAAGAGGACGTTCTTGGGGATTCGCGAATGGGGCCTAAACTCTTTCGATTTGTTTCGCGCGTGTTCTGCTCAAGGTTCGTGAACGAATAGAAGTGCGCCGGTGACAACGTCAGTCGTCCCGTTTAACCGGCGCGGATTCGCTGTGGTTGATGATCATAATCTCGCGTGAACCGAGCGCCTGCATTGAACCAATAGGGATCGCAAACAGTCCTCCGTAATCGCGCCGGCGGCGTTTCGGATCACGTCAGCTCCGCCGTTCTTCATCTCTTAAATTCCGGGGAGGGCACTGCCCGTGGATCCACGCAGGGAACGATTGCCAATCTAGGTTGCGACCGACGGACTAGCGGTGGATCGAAGTCTTTCGCGTACTTCTCATTCCCCCCGGAAACCTTGGTCGATTGCGGAGCGCGAATCGCTATTGTGCTGCGTGGGCCGCTATGGTTGATGGGTCCCGCAGAACGGCTAAAGGGCCGCCGGCCATCGAAATTCAAAGTACGTTTCTTCGCGTGGAATTCGTGATCGCCTCCACAGCACTTCCGACGCGATGCGACCACGCGAAAGAGCACAGCCCGACGAATTCTGAATCCATAGAATTTGGTCGCGAACTTGGAAACTACATCATGGAGGGAGGTGACTAATGGAGGAGCGAGAGATTCGCACTGCGTTGAACCAGCACTGGACGGCTTCCGCGTTCGGCGATCAGAACACGGGACACGAAATCTATGCCGACGCCGCCGTCTGCGAGTATCCTCAGTCCAGTGAACGGATCCTGGGCAGAAGTAATTTGCAAGCTCTGCGCAGCCATCATCCAGGCAGCCCGCGGGATTCGAGATCAGGAGGCTCTTCGGATCCGGCGACCTGTGGATCACCGAATATACCATCGTGTACCTGGGACGGCCCAGCTACACGGTGAGCATTATGGAATTCAAGAACGGCAACGTAGTCCACGAAACACAGTATTTTGCCGACCCATTTGATCCTCCGGCACGGCGTACCCAATGGGTCGAGCACGGGAGACATTGATGACAACGACGTACGACGCGATCATCATCAAAACCGGTGAGGCTGGTCCCGGTAGTTGAAAAAGGCAAGAAGCAAGGTTTCATGAAGATTATCGTGGATGAGCAAACACGCGAAATTCTGGGAGCCGCGATCCCTGGCACTGGGGGCGATGAAGCTATTCACTCGATCTTGGACGTGATCTATTCGAGGACGCCATGCACCGTTATTCAACGAGCTATGCACATTCACCCGGCGATGTCCGAGCTGATCCCGACGATGCTTGGCGAACTCCAGCCACTCGCCCAGACAAGCCCCGCGCTCGCCCGGTAGTGCACGAAGAATGAAGCGCTCAGATCAGACTGCGTCTGGTGGCCGGCTCTGCCGTCTTCGCCGAGCGGAGCTTCCGGTGGACGCCGTGAAGTTGGCGCGCTATTTGATTGGCAAAGTAGTGGTCCACGATGTTGCCGCGGGGAGGCTCAGCGGGCGGATCGTCGAAACGGAAGCTTATCCAATTGGCGACCCGGCAGGTCATGCGTTCCGCGGCAAGACGCCGCGCAATAGTTCCCTATTTCTCGGACGAGGACACGCTTACGTCTATTTCGTGTATGGGTCCTCGTTCATGCTGAATGTCACAAGCGAGGTACGCGGCGTTGGCGGCGGAGTCCTCTTACGTGCGCTCGAACCGCTTGAGGGAATCGACTCGATGCAACGCTCCCGCGCGGCGACGCGCTTGATCGATTTGGCCAGGGGTCCTGGCCGGCTCACCGAAGCGATGCGGATTGATCTCAGACAAGATGGCCTGGATTTGTGCGCCGCCGGTCCGGTTTGGCTCGCGGCGACGGCGCAGAACACGGGTGCCATCGGCAAGAGCGTGCGCATTGGCCTGACCCGCAACGTCGATCGACGGTTGCGATTTTATGAGCGCGGTAATCCGTACGTGAGTGGTCCAAAGAGGTTACGCGAGTAGTCTCGGTAGACCCCGATGCCTTGAAAATCCCCTCCCGAAGGGCGGAATGCTCACTAACGGAAAACGCCCACGTTCCATTTCACGCTGAACGAACACACTAATGCCGCGATGCTCCGGATAGAACATACGTGAGGCTGCCGCCTTCGGCAATGACGATTAGTGTACTGGGGCACCCTTGAGGGACATATTAAATAGCCGGAGGCGTTAAATAGCCGGAGGCGCGAATACACGACCTGTTTGACGGATTCGACCACGTCCGGCAGCAGCTTGTAGGGGACCACTTCGTCCGGCTTTTTCTCCAGCGCGGACTCCAATCCGCGGCGCCACGCAACCCGCAATTCCGTATTTATGTGGACGATCGTGATTCCAGCTTCGATCGCGTCCAGAAACCCTTGGTCGTCCGTGCCAGATCCTCCATGCAGAGTGAGAGGCTTTCCTGTTGCGCGCTTGATCGCAGCGATCCGCGCCGGATCCACGTGCTTCTTGGTTTCGCCCTCCACCATGCTCTTTAGCATCCCGTGCATGGTACCCACCGCCGGCGCGAGCACATCCACGCCGGTACGCCGGACGAACTCGCTCGCTTGTTCAGGCGTGGTCATCGGGCTCATGTCTTCGGGGATCTTGTCGTGAATTGAAGAAGAACTGCCGATGAAACCAAGTTCGCCCTCCACCACAATAGAGGGGTGGATCGCTTTCATCTCGGTCACTGCTTGCTTCGTCTTGGTCACATTCTCTTCGAACGGCAACGCGGACCCATCGAACACCACTAAGTCAAAACCGGCTTGGGCGGCCTCGCGAGCCTTCTCGATCGAATGAGTGTGGTCGGCATTAAGGTATATGGGAAAGCCGTTCTGTTCCCGAATGCTGCGAACCAACGCAGCGATTTGGTGGACGCCGATGAAGTCGCGCTCGCCCTCAGAGACACCGACTAGAACCGGCACATTGACTTCGCGGGCTGCTAAGTACACTGCCTTCAGCGCCACCAAATCAGAGATATTGAAATGCCCCACCGCCACCTTCTGCTGATCAGCTGCGGCCAGAATCTGCTCTAACGGCTTCATGCCTCCTCCTTGAAGATTCTGTTATTGCACGACGAATTCCGTTCAAGAGCTGCACTTCGGGCTTGCGCAAAATAGTTCTTCCACTGACCGTGCCATTTCTTTCCGTGTCGGCGGATCGACTCTAGTCAACAGCCGGCACATCTAAGAGCCTGGAGAGCCGACTCGATCTAAATGGTCCGGCGATTGCTCCAGCACCATTGGAGGCAAGTATGAATCTGAAGCCGAGTAGAGAGCTGGAAGAACGATGCATCAACACGATCCGAATACTCTCGGCCGACGCTGTCCAGAACGCGAACGCCGGTCATCCCGGCATGCCGATGGGCGCTGCTGCTATGGCCTACACTCTTTGGACGCAGTTTCTCAAGCACAATCCTCGGAATCCGCAGTGGTTCGACCGCGATCGTTTCGTATTGTCCGGGGGACATGGGTCGATGCTGTTGTACAGCCTGCTGTACCTTTCTGGTTATGACCTGCCCCTCGAGGAGATCAAACATTTCAGAAAATGGGGCAGCAAAACGCCGGGTCACCCTGAGCGTGGTCTAACGCCCGGCGTCGAGGTCACCACGGGACCACTTGGGCAAGGTTTCGCCAACGGCGTGGGCATGGCGATTGCTGAGGCGTGGCTCGCGGCGCGTTATAACCGGCCTGGACACAAGATCGTCGATCACTATACATACGCGATCTGCGGCGATGGTGATCTGATGGAAGGCATCAGTCAGGAAGCTGCCTCATTGGCCGGACATCTGCATCTGGGGAAACTCATTTATCTGTACGACCAGAACCACATTTCCCTCGCCGGAGCCACCGAAATCGATTTTACCGAGGACGTGGCAAAACGCTTCGAAGCGTCTGGCTGGCACACTCGCGTGGTTCCGGATGGCAATGACACCGAAGACGTCGCGTGCGCAATTCGCGAAGCCCAGGCCGAGGATCAAAGGCCATCGTTAATCCTGGCGCGGACTCACATCGGCTATGGCAGCCCACATAAGCAAGACAACTTCACCGCGCATGGGGACCCGCTGGGAGAAGAGGAATTACAAGCCGCCAAGAAGGCCTTGGGGTGGCCAAGCATGGAGAAGTTCTACCTGCCCCAAGACTCGGTGGAATATTTCCGTCAGGCGGTTCCTCATGGCGCGCAAATGGAGGACGAGTGGCGTAAGAAGTTCGACGCATACAAGCAAGCGTTTCCAAAGGAAGCCGCCGAGTTCGAGAGCATCGTTAGCGACAAGCTCCCGCCAAACTGGGACGCCGATCTCCCCAAGTGGAAGCCCACCGATAAACCGATCGCAACTCGCGCCGCAGCCGGCGAAGCGATGAATGCTCTGGCCAAACACATTCCCAACCTGATCGGCGGATCAGCGGACCTGAACCCGTCGACCAGGACGGCCCTTAAGGGTCTGGGAGATTTCCAATCGCCCGAAGTGTCGGGGCCGGGAACGCTGGGCGCGGTCGGCGGCGAGTGGAGCTATGCCGGGCGGAACATCGCTTTCGGTGTTCGCGAGCACGCCATGGGAGCCGCCGTGAATGGAATGGCCGCACACGGCGGCGTGCTTCCCTTCAGCGCGACGTTTTTCACGTTTTCCGACTACATGAAGCCTGCCATCCGCCTGGGGGCCTTGAGTCATCTCAAAGCGATCTACGTTTTTACGCACGACAGCATCGGACTCGGCGAGGATGGCCCGACTCACCAGCCAATCGAGCACCTCGCCGGCTTGCGCGCAATTCCAGGTCTTACGGTCATCCGTCCTGCTGATCCGAACGAAACCGCGGAGGCGTGGGCTTTTGCAGTTCAACATAACGGTCCGACGCTGTTAGTGCTCACGCGGCAGACCGTCCCACATCTTGACCGCAGCGGGGCGAAAGATCCCGGTGTCGCACACGGCGCCTATGTGCTCGCGGACGCCGAAGGCGGTTCTCCGGATGTGATCCTCATCGGCACCGGCTCCGAAGTCAGTCTCTGTGTGCTGGCGCGGGAGAAGTTGAAGAATTTCGGAGTAAAGGCACGCGTAGTCAGCATGCCGAGTTGGAGCCTGTTCGAGGCCCAGGAAGACTCTTACCGTGAAAGCGTCCTTCCGCGAGGCATCAAGAAACGCGTCACGGTGGAGGCCGCCTCACCGATAGGATGGCATCGCTGGGCGGGCGACGAGGGTGCGGTCATTGGTGTGGAGCGCTTTGGGGCGTCGGCGCCTGGCCAGGAAGTTCTTGACTCATCTGGGCTTCACGGCGGACCACGTCGCGGCTGCCGCTCTTCGCCTCTTGGGCAAAAACAACGAAGCCGATCTGGGAATACGGATCTGAAGCAACGTTGGTGACGGCGTAGCCGCCAAAGTCCCTATTATCAATCCGGGCGCAGCGTTCACAAATCAGCTTACCGGTGTCTAATCGCGCCGCGGCTACCTGTACTATTTCATGGCGTCTCAAGCGGTTTACCGCACGGAGGCAGCAAGCAATTGCGATCTCGATCTTACTTTCGGATACGACAATAGTCCGAACGATATCAATCAAGAGAATTCGACAGTGACTGCCGGCGCCATTTATCACGGACCCTTCCGCATCGTCCGGCCGACGATTTAAGTTTAGGTTTCGTTTCTGTTCGTAACAGCAACTCTTACAGTCAGGCGAACCAGCTTGTGTTTGGATTTCCGCTTCTTTGGGAGAAGGCCTATACGATCGATTACCGGTAAAGCGATGGCTTGTTGTACAGCCCGCCCTTCAATCCTTTCAGGCCCTGGAAGGAAATCCGCATCGCCCGAGCGGGCTCGTGATTGGCCTTCGCGTCGACATGAGCCTTTGCTGCTCACAGCACGCCGAGGTCATCGGCAGAATGATGAGCGTTCAGCATACGTTCACAGGCGCAAGTGGGTGTTTGCAGCAGGTTGCGAGTAGACACTCTGATGCTTATCCAAATACTCGAGATCGCCATGACGAATACGCAGCCTTTCACCGGCGGGAAGAGCAAGGAGTTGACGACGTGAACATGAGACTCGAGAACGAACAGGCTGTCTGTCGGTCTGAGTGTACTTGGAGTACGAGGCCCGAGATTTCTCTAGCAAGGATACGACATGCGGTGCAGAACTTGGAATAAGTTACTCCTTCTTAGTCCTGCCCTTCTCGGCGGAGTAGGGGCCCTTGCACAATACGACCCGCCAGCCACGCCGGCGCCGTACAATCCGATTGCTCTGGCCGAAGTAACAGGTGCACCGCGCGCAGCGGTTCAAGCCGGGCAGAATAACTATCAAACCCTGTCGCAGAATCCGTACCTCGGCGGAGTTCCTACGGGAAAACTCAGTGCAACGCCAATGGCGTTGTCCCTAGAAGACGCCGTCGCCCGTGGACTCAAGCAAAATCTGGGTGGAGTTTTGGCCACGGATGTCGTTACCGACACGCGGGGGCAGCGTTGGCAAGCGTTGAGCGAGCTGCTTCCCAATGTTGTCACCGATACGGGTTTCGGAGTTCATCAAATCAATGTAAAAGCGGCCTTCGGTCTGTCTATTCCTGGAGAACCTCCGATCATTGGTCCATTTGGCTATTTCGACTCGCGGGCTTATCTCACGCAATCCGTTTTTGATTGGGCATCCATCGAGCGGGCTCGATCTTCAAAGGCGCAGCTGAAGTCGGCAGAGTTCAGTTCCAAAGATGCTCGCGAGCTTATCGTGCTGGTTACTGTCTCCAACTATTTACTTGTCATCGCGGATCAATCGGAAGTTGAGTCTGCCACCTCGCAACGGGACACCGCCAAAGCACTTTTTCAACAGGCGTCTGACCAGAAGACCGCAGGCCTTGCCTCCGCAGTGGACGTTCTGCGCTCACAGGTGCAACTGCAATCTCGGGAACAGAAACTGATTGTCGCGCAAAATGACCTAGCGAAGCAGACGTTGGTTTTGGCGCGAGCTATCGGTCTCCCTCTGGGCCAAAAGTTCGAGATAACCACCCAGATCCCTTACCAAGAGCTCACACCCTCGAGTCTCGATGAGGCGATCCAAAGCGCCTACAAGGCTCGCGCTGATTTTCAGAGCCAGATGAATCAGGTCCGGTCGGCTGAGCTCGAGAGAAAAGCCGCTTCTGCCGAGCGTTATCCATCGTTAGGCGTGGAAACCGACTATGGTCTCTCGGGGGTTAACCCGGGCTCGTTGCACGGCACCGTTGATGCGGCTGCCACGCTCCGCATTCCTATTTTTCAGGGTGGGAGAGTACACGGGGATGTTCTCCAGGCCGACGCCTCGCTAACGGGGGAAAGACAGCGACTGGAAGACTCACGAGCCAGGATCGATCAGGAGGTTCGCGACGCTTATCTCGATCTGGATGCGGCTGCGCAAGAAGTGTCTGTCGAGAAAAGCGCGGTAACGTTGGCCAATCGGAACTTGGAACAATCTCGCGACCGGTTCGCTTCGGGAGTTACAGACAACATTGAAGTCGTTCAAGCGCAAGATGCGCTGGCAATCGCTAGTGACGCCTATATTGCCAGTCTTTACAGCTACAACCTTTCAAAAATATCTCTGGCAAGATCGACCGGCGTCGCAGAATCACGCTTTGCTGAATACGTGGAGGGAAAATGAGTATGGCTGAGCAAAATCCGGCAACGAACCCGCCGCAGGCAACTCCGCCAAACGCACCAGCGGACAACGCCGGCGCAGCTGACCCGCCGATTTCGGCTTATCCGAAGAGGCGCTCGTACAAGCGCTGGGTATTTCTTGCCTCGTTCGTTGTTCTGGCCTTCGCTGGCGCTTTCCTCTGGCGCTATCTTTCCGGCTTCGAATCCACCGACGATGCCCAGGTGGACGTCCATCTTTACCCTGTCAGCGCTCGCATTTCCGGATATATCCAGAAGGTCAACGTTGAGGACAACCAATGGGTCAATGAAGGTGCCACTCTCGTGGAAATCGATCCAAAAGACTATGAAGTGGCATTGGCAAGAGCCCAGGCAGCGCTGGACACTTCAGAGGCTGCCGCGAAAAGTTCGAATATTGATGTGCCCATATCTTCCGTCGACACCTCAAGCCAATTGAAATCCACGTCCTCGGATATTAAGAATGCGGAAGCAGCAATCCAGGCAGCAGAAAAACAAGCCGCCGCCGCCCACGCCCGCGTTTTGGAAGCGCAAGCGGAAAATGTAAAAGCTCAAGATGACGTCACCCGCTATCGCTTGCTGCTCACGAAGGAAGAGGTACCGAAGCAAGTCTACGACCATGCTTATGCCGCCGCAACGACCGATGTCGCCGCCGTAGCCGCGGCAGAAGCAGACGAGGCCGCAGCTCAACAAGCCGTTCTCGAAGCGCACAGCCGCCTCGCTGAGGCTGAGGCACACTACGAAGATGCCCAAGCCGGGCCGCAACGCGTTGCCTCAACGCGCGCCAAAGCCCTTTCGGCCATGGCAGATGTACACCAGAAAAGGGCTGCTGTCGAACAAGCGCAGTTGAATCTGGGATACACCAAAATATTTGCACCTGTAGCCGGAGAGGTCACGAAAAAGGTTGTCGTCGGATTGAATGTCGACCCTGGGGAGCAGATGCTCACGGTGGTTCCCCTGGATCAGGTGTGGATCACCGCGAATTTCAAAGAGACCCAACTCAAACACATGCGCGTGGGCCAGAAAGCAGAAATTCGCCTCGACTCGAACGACCGCACGTACCACGGTCACGTGGACAGCATTGCAGGAGGAACGGGACCCATCTTCAGCTTGCTGCCGCCCGAAAACGCAACGGGCAACGCCTCATCGGTTTCCAGGCTTCACATCGCTTAGAGCGACGCTGACTAGCCGGATTTATAAACAAACTGTGGTTCCCGCAAATTCGGCAACGCCGAATTTCAATGAGTTAGTTTGGGTTGCTTTGAGCGTCCATCGATGTTTGGACCTGCTCGCCACGAAAACCTGAAGATCCTTAGGGTGTTTGGGTGTGTTTTTGTGGCGTGTCAAACTGTCCCGAGTAGAACCAGCGGCCAATCTTCGAAGAATCGGGCCCAAACGGGCGCACCACCGCCAAACAAGACGGCAACAACGTCTTCTCGAGCCAGTCCCTTACGCGGCGCGACGTTCGTAGCGATGATGCAGTCCACCGACCTCGGGAATCGCCACAATCTTGCCTGCACTCGCTGGTTGGATCGGTCGTTTGTCCGGCGTGTCCTTCTGAAGACTCAAATGCGTGCGGCTGCGATGATGATAATCGCTGAACGCGAGTAGATGGCGGCGAAGGCTACTGTCGTTGAATACGATGACGTGATCGAGGCATTCGCGGCGAATCGTACCGATCAAGCGTTCTATGTAGGCACGCTGCCTGGGTGCATTCGGTGTGGACAATATTTGCTTGATGCCCTGTACGCTTTCAAATAGGCTATCGAGTGATTTTAACTCGGTAGCCCGACTCGACCACTCGTCAGGAGTACTGTTTGATGCCCTGCGTATCGAAACGCCTGCGATGGAGTTGTGCCCTGACGGTGTGGTCCGTGATGGAAAGTCTCGTGGGGAGTTTGCGCCTTTCAAAGAGCGCCAGTACAGGGGCGACGTTCGTCACGGCGGTCGAGAATCACGGAGGAGAGCAAACATTGATAGACGATTTTGATTTTTATGTAGGTATCGTAAATCGCACCGGGAAAGTGGTTGAAGAACTAGCGTTCGAGCACAGTGGGGCTGGATTGATCGACTTCATCCACTCGTTAGAAAAGCTCAGCGGTTCGCTGGCGACTCGAGTTGGGATTGTTCTGGAAACGCCAAGAGGTCCCGTTGTAGAGTGTGCTCTGGAGCGTGGATACTCAGTCTTTTCGGCTCTGTTGCAAACTGGCAGCGCGTTTCTGTTAGGGTAGAGAGCCATGATCGGAGATCGGCCAGCGTTGTTTCGGGGACGACACTTTGCCAACGAAGTAATTGTCCTTTGCGTACGTTGGTACGTCCGATATTCACTCAGTTATCGAGATGTGGCCGAGCTGATGGCCGAACGGCACCTTTCGGTCGATTCATCCACCATCTGGAGATGGGTGCAACGGTATGCACCCGAATTGAATGCGCGGATCCGGCGTGAGTTGAAACCGACTAATGGGTCTTGGCGAACCGATGAGACCTACGTGAGGGTGGCGGGACGCTGGACCTATTTATATAGAGCGGTGGACGCGAGCGGCGCAACCATTGACTTCTTCCTTTCGGAGACTCGCGATGTGTCTGCCGCTCGGGCCTTCTTCCGCAAAGCGCTCGCTGCACCAGGTCATCCTCGCCCGAGAGTGATCAATGTCGACGGGAATCCGTCGTATCCCAATGTTATTGACGAACTGAAGAGGAATCACGCACTCGGCCAGAGATGTCGCTGTCGCGTCGTTCCTTATCTCAACAATATTGTCGAGCAGGATCACCGTGCGATCAAAAGACGCATAAAATGCGAGCCTCGGCTTCCGCTCTTTCGCCGGCGCCGAACGGACAATCCAAGGGTATAAAGCAATCCACATGATCCGTAAAGGACAGGTTCGATGGCTTGCAAAGGGCGATATCGAGCGTCAAGTCCAGTTCATCAAATTCATCTTCGGACTCATTGCCTGATTCGGTCCATTCGAAGCTGGCAAAGTTACTTCGTGCCTCAACGCGCCTATTTGCAACAGATCCAGTTGAACCGGCTTGACGTTCTGATGGGGGCCCAGCCCGGAACGTATGCGAAAGAGCTCATGGCGCCCGGCAAGATTCCCGAAGTCCCGGCGATCGGTGATGCCGAGCAGCCGCTGGACGTTTTGCGCCGCCGGCCCGATATTATCGCCGCCGAGCGGAAGCTTGCCGCTTCGAATGAGCGCATTGGTGTGGCGATCTCGGACTACTATCCCAAGATCTCTCTTTCCGGCGCGCTCGGCTTCGACAGCATCAACGCCGGCACTGTCTTTAATGGGCAGGCGTTTCAGGGCATTGGTGGGGGTGCATTGCGATGGCGCCTGTTTGATTTCGGCAAGGTGAAAGCAGAAATCGCCCAGGCGCGCGGTGCATACGCGGAAGCGCTGGCGGCGTACCGGCAGACAGCCTTGAAAGCGACGGAAGATATCGAGAACGCGATGATGGAGCTTGCGCAGGCACAGGCGAGGCTCGAGCAGTTAGAAGATGAAGTCGAGTCGCTCACGCGAGCGCGCGATCTTTCGCAACGAGCCTACAAGGCCGGAGCGATCACGCTAACAGATGTTTTGGATGCGGACAGGCAACTTCTTGTTGCCCGCAACGAGGTCGAAAGCACGCGTGCGGATGCGGCTCGTGCTGCTGTAGGCACCTTCTGCGCTCTGGGTGGCGGCTGGGACGTGCGGAGTAATCCATCTCTTAGCAAGCTCAAGTAACGTCGCACCCTCGGACACGGCCAAGATTGGACCAGAAGAAAAAGAAGGCCAAAAGCAACAATGCTGAAAGATGAAAATACAAGGACCGTTGTAAACCTCAGAGAAGGCAGATGCGAGAGCTATCCCGTTAGGTCAAAAAACTGGAACGCGCTGAAAGCAAAGGAGTATGATAGGCCTCTTCCCATGCACAGCACACAAGTGGCGCACCTATTGGCGTATGTGACCGGAATGGTGAATCAAGAGCTTCTGCTGCAGAATGAATACCTGCTGGCCGAGAATAGAATCTTTCGTGCCCATCTGCCTTCCCGCCTTCGGTTGACCGATCCCGAGCGTGGCATGCTGTTATTCACTTTGAGAAGGGTAAGGCCTTCCGACACGCCTGTTCCCGCCACGGCCGTTTGACGTATAGGCGTGCCACCTTATGCAAATCAGCCAGAACAAGCGTAGCCTCAGCTCCCTCCAATCGGCCGTGACCCACTAACTTCCTCACGATCGCTCCATTCTTCTGCTCGATCCAGGCCTGATCGTTTTTCTTGTACGCGCGTGACCGCGTCAGCTCCAATTTGTGCTTCCTGCAATAACTCAGCAGGACCTCGTTGATAAAGGCGCTGTCGTTATCGACATCCAATCCGAGCATTGAGAACGGCAGCCTGGATTGAATCTCATCGAGCGTGACCGTGATGAGGGTCTGCTCTCGCACAATTAATGCCGCCGCTTCTGTCCAACCGGATGCGATATCGGTTAGGACCAAGCTATGCACATGACTGCCGGCCACCGAACTTCCGCAATGGGCCACCAGGTCCATCTCGAAGTAGCCGGGCAGCGGATTGTTCCAGTCCTCGTACGTCCGGATCGTGATGCTCTTGCGCAGCGGTGTATTCACTGACACTTTTCGACGGCCTGCTTGGCCAGAGCACGAGCCGGCCGCAACAAGCGATCGATAGTGGCAGCGCTCATCCGGAGTAGTCGATCCTTCACGGCCGGATCCAGACGGAGATGTCCGTTCCGCTCCATCGACTCGACGAAGGTTGTTAGCACGGCTTTCAGCCGTTTGCCGCAAATTCGATCGGCCGCTTCCCAGATGATGGTGAGTGCTGTGATCACCGCTTCGTCGTACGGGCGGCTTGTCATTCCAGGACCCGGAACCTTGGGCCTGCGTTCACTCCTCAATACTCGAATCGCGTCCTTTCGATGAAAGCCCGCCAATTCTACGAACTCATCCAAGATCTGCTTCTTCTCGGTCCACCCGGCTTGCCGGTATCGCTCACCCACGGCTTCGATCAGCTCCCGCCTCGCTTCCATGCTCAGTCGCCTCCTCATTGTTCCCGTCCCATCCCTTTGAAACGGGTAACATTTTCGTGAGGCAACGACCCCTCACCGGTAACAAGATCGGTGAGTCAATGCGCTAATTGTCCCCGCCAGAATTTTAATTGTCCGCGATCAATAACTGACACATGAGGACGAAGGGCTATCCCGACGGAGTACTTACGTGATAATTTCAGAAGTCTAGCTGGACCAGCCAAAGGGGTCAGGTCAGGTCCAGCTAAAGGGTCAGGTCAGGTCCAGCTAAAGGGTCAGGTCAGGTCCAGCTAAAGGGTCAGGTCAGGTCCAGCTAAAGGGTCAGGTCAGTAGGGAAACACCGTTATCAGGTTTGAGACAAACCGAGAATGGCACTCAGGAAGTTGCCTCGGGCACATGTCCCGATCTTCTACTTAGATAATTTGCATAATCCCAGGATTTGAGGCGTCGCATTTCACTTACACTCAAATCTTCCTCGGTAATGAGCTGAGCGTTTTCGAGATCTATTCCCTCGCATTTTAAAAATGCTTCTTTTGCAGCCGCAAGTACTGTGAGCGCATCTCGGCGCGCTTCGTCCCTGCTGTAATCGGCGTCTCTCATAAGGAGATACAGCGAAATCGTATACATCTCGTCTGCAGTTAGCTCGCCCATCGTGTTAATGTCGATCAACACGGCCGTGATAAGGTGCCCTTTCCTTTTTAGCTTCTCTGTGAGTTTGGCCTGTGCCGGGAATGAACGGTCGTTGAATGCGGTCGGAAACGCCGGGCGATTGTATCGTTTCCCGAGCCAGATCCTAAGTATTGTCAAGATAGCAGGATCGAGCGAGACGTATTCGGTCAGCGGGTGTGCGACCTGAGAGTGCAGGATCGGTTAGTTTCTTTTTTTGTGGCGCGAATCTTAGCGTCTATATACGCTAAGAAGAGGAGGAGCTACTATGACCGACACTCTGCCTCAATTGGAGGCCAAACGAACCGACCTGTTCCGCCAGCTTGCCGCCGCCGGCGACTTCCGTCGCGGCTCGATTACCGCCACGTCCGGCAAGTGCGGGAAACCCGGTTGCCATTGTTCCAAACGAGATGACGCCGGGCATGGCCCTAACTTTCGTCTGACGCGCCGAGTGAAAGGCAAGACGGTGACCGAGACCTTCCGCTCGGCAGCGACGCTGCGCAAGGCACAACAGGAAGTCACCGAGTTTCACAAGTTTCAGGCACTCTGTGGAGAGATCATCGAGGTCAGCGAAAAGATCTGCGCCCTGCGCCCGGTCGGGGATACGCTGACGCCAGAGGAAAAAAAACGGCCGCGGCGATCCACGCGGAGATCACGCACGAAGTAACCACTCTGTTGAGTCGCATTTTCGCCGAACGGAAGCGGACCGATGGCATGGACCTGGAGGCGGTGGAAATTGGCTTCCGCACCGCCCTGCATCAGGCCGGGGCGACGGCTCTCACGCGGTTGTTGCAGATCCCCGAGCCTGCCGCTGAGCGGCGCCATATCACGTGCCCGTGCGGTCATCAGGCGCGCTACCGCGAACGGCGCTCGCGACGGCTTCTCACAGCACTGGGCGAGGTGGAACTGTCGCGCCCCTGGTATCTGTGTCCGCATTGTCACAACGGCCAGTTCCCCGCCGACCGCCAGCTCGATATTGAAAACCGCGACTGCTCTCCGGGCGTGCGCCGCATGCAGGCTCTGGTGGGTCAGCAGTCGCCCTTCGATCACGGCCGCGAGCAGATGAAGGTTCTGGCCGGTCTGGAAGTGACCGCCAAGTCAGTGGAGCGCACGGCGGAGGCGATTGGAGCCGACATCGCAACAGGCGAGCAGCGCGAAATCCACAAAGCCGTCCAGCTGGACCTGCCCGTCATCATCGGCAAGACCATTCCGATTCTGTGTGTGCAAATGGACGGGACCGGCGTGCCGGTGGTGAAGAAAGAAACCGAGGGTCGCAAGGGCAAAACCGACGGTCAGCCAGCTCATACGCGGGAGGTCAAACTGGGATGCGTCTTCACCCAGACGGCCTGGGATAAAGAAGGCCACGCGATTCGCGATCCGGATTCGACTACCTATACGGGAGCCATCGAGACGGCCGAGGAGTTTGGTAAGCGCATCTATCTGGAAGCCTGGAACCGTGGCTGGAGCCGCGCGGCAAAGAAAGTCGTCATAGGCGACGGAGCCGAGTGGATCTGGAACCTTGCCGATCAGCACTTCCCGGGCGCCGTCCAGGTCGTCGATCTCTATCACGCGCGCCACCACCTTTGGGAACTCGCTCGCAGGCTGTATCCCAACGATCCGCCGAACCAGAAGGACTGGATGAAAGTCCACCAAAAGCGTCTGCTCGATAAGGGGAAAATCGAAAAGCTGCTTCTCTCGTTGCGCTCGATCGAGTCAACTAATACTGACGTTCTGGAAAAGATTCGCCTGGAGGCGGACTACTTTGAGCGAAATGCCGAGCGCATGCGATACCCAAAGTTCCGCCGTCAGCATCTGTTCGTCGGTTCCGGTGTGATTGAAGCCGCCTGCAAGACCGTAATCGCTTCCCGCCTCAAACAATCCGGTATGTTCTGGACCGTCCGTGGCGCCAACTCCATCATCGCCCTGCGATGTTGTTACCTCAATGCCCGCTTCGAGGACTACTGGGAGTCCCGCCGCGCCGCTTGACTTCCACTTCTATGTCGCCCACCCTCGGTCAGCCCCACCTTAAGCAGCTTGCGATCAAGAGTTATTTTTTCGGCAATCCAGGCCTCATATGAAGTGACAACGCCGCTGCGCTGACGCTCGAATTGCAGTCGACGTGGATGCTTGCCGTGAAGTTTGTTGGGATCTTTCTCGATTTCGTTGATCCCCCGCGCCACAAGTACCTCAAACCGCGGCTCTTCTTCGAACGAAGGGTGAACAAGATCGCAGTCCTGGCTTACGATAATTAATAGGTCGTCGCTGCGAGTCGGTCTTCAGAGTTTTAGGGTTTCAAGCTGTAAGCCTTGGAAATCCGTAGGCAACAGACCCCCTGCCGCCAGCCGTGAGTGCGCGGATCGGCTAGGTCGACGACCAACAGAATATTGCTCCCTACCCTTCAGATGCCGAACTCTTGGCTTAGTAATTCCCGCTCGGATTCGGCTGATCGCTCCAAGTTTTGATCTCCTATGATTTGTTTCTTCGCACGTTGGGCTTTCTTCGAAAGCGCGTCAACCATCTGAAAAGCTGCGGAAACTCCTTCCTTGTTTATGTGTTCGTCGGAAAAGAGTTGGACAAGAGATCGCCCGTCGATGACTGGAGTTCTAATCCAGTTTCCAATGGGCTTGATAGAAATTGTTTGCCAGAGCTGTGTAAGCTTGTAGAGCTCCGCAATGCGTATTAAATTCCCTGGTTGCGTCTCCTGCTCTGTTCGAAGCCACGAGTAAACGGTTGGTCGGGACACTCGGAGAACATCGGCCAGCTCTTTTACGTTCAGTGAGAAGTAGTGTTGAATCGCGGCAAGCTTTTCCTGCGTACTCAGTAAATCTTCGCTGGGAACCGCGGTGATGTCTCTGAATCGACCTACTTCATAGCTAACAGTTGTTGCGCAAGCTCGTCTGCTAAGGTCGAACCACGATGGGACAGTCAAAGATCCGCCGGTGCCAATTGTCACGCCGGCGAGAGCGAATCCGATCACGAAAGGCGAGCAGTTGAATGCACCCCGAGGAATGCCCGCACATCCAGTGGAAGGTGGCACAATCATTGTCTTTGCTGCGGCGCCGCTGATGATTTCCATCTATTAATCGCCTCCTCTCTTACTGAATACCGGAATGCTAAATCGGTGTTGTGGTGGAGCCTCCAGAGAAGATCAGAAACAGCTGCGGTTGAGAACTCCTTTGCCTTGTCTGCCAAATCGATCGAGTGGTCGATATCGAGCAATGCAACTTTCTGCTTTGCTTTTAGGTCCGGCAATTGGTGCGATAACGTACTTGGGCTGAGATCAGGCGGGAGCATCATCCTGGTGTCATTTTGAGAAAGCTTGACTGCGAGCGTCCCAGTTGTTGTTCGCCCTCTGAACTCCATCCCGTATAGCGAGTCTTCAACGTCCAAGGGTTCCTTTTCGGGTCCAAGCAGCCGTTCCCCAAAGAAATCTTCGAATCCTTGGTTCTCAGCAGGCACAATGAGATCAACGTAGCGAAGGCCCACCCTCTCGATCAGCGCCAACGACGCCACTTCATGAACTACATTCAAACCCTGTTCGAACGAAGCACAAAATTGCTCGAATGAAGTGTACCTGCTCATGTGAAGGGCGATAGAATCCTTCACCAGCACGAATCCCACGCTCTTTTGTGGATTTTGAAATTCCCAGCGCTCCAGATCAACAATGTCTAGGTTAGGTGGCTGCGGCGAATTGGGCCCAGCGGCGATCGCATTAATTCGAAACTGTTGGATTTTGCCCTGTAGAAAACGAGGAAACCCCTGACGTCTCAACCGATCTTGAATCTCGGGCACGTATTTGGCCATCGACTCAATCGAGGAAAATCGAACCTGACCAACAACATAGACGAGCGGAGACCCTGGCAGACTTAAAGCGGGCAGGCGACGGTCCACAATGAGACTTTACACTTAATTTTACACTCTTGCAAGGCTGGCTGGTACTTTTTTGCTTCGAGGACAATTCTGAAGGGGCATCTATCCCTTCCCCGAGTTGCCTTACTCCTTTCGTGGACCGGTCGTCCCGCCGCGCAATCGTCTGCCCTGAACTAGTCAGGGCATTGTCTGTATAACGAATTCAGCAAGCTGTGCAATTCAACTTAAAGCCACTTCGGCAGACAATGCCTGAGCAACGGCTGACCGTCTTCGTTATACAGACAATGCCCCCTAAGCTGCTTCCCGTGTACCTTCGGAACCGCGTTGCTCTCTTGCAGCTTTCACGACTTCCAATGCCATCGTGACTGCGGTTATCACTTCCTGAGTCGTCGTGGTGATCGCGATCATCGCTTCCTCGCCAGTGAGGTAGTTTCGCCAGATCAGCGTGCTGTGCCTTGGGCACCGGCGGATCGTGAGCCCACAAGCATTGAGGGCATCCGTTCGAGCGATCGCGCTCTTCATCTCGAAGGCAGCTTCCCGCGCGTTCATCGCATGGACCTCGCGGCAGCAACGGCCAGGATCTGGTCTCTCAGCTGTTCTAGCTCCGCCGGTCTCGGCGGTTTTCGGTAGACGCCGGCGCGCACGGGAATAAGTGCCGGCCTGCCGCTTTCCGACTTGAGCCGCGCACGGATCTCCCGTACTTGCCCCGGCGAGATTCCGTGTATTCGCTGTAAGGCGACGGTCACGTACCAGCCGTAGGAATGGCCGGCTTCCTTGCGCTCGCTGGCCAGATCGAAGAGCATGGCATCGAGCTTTGGCCACGCCGCCACGGTGAGGAATTGGGCTGTGATCCTGTCATCCGGCAAGTTGGGAAGGCGATTTTCCGGACGCGCAAACTTGGCGTGGTGGCTCGCGATCTGATTCCGAGCAAGCTCGAAGAGCGGTTCATCAAAATCGCCTTTCTCGGATTTTTCCAATCGATCGATCGTTTTCTCGAAATCGAAATCGATCGAAATCGGCGCGCGCGTTCGCGCGTTCTATATGGCGCTTCTCGCAAGCGATTGATTTTTTGTCGAGAGCTGGCTCAAGATTTGGGCCACCCTGGCCCAGTGGCCACGCCACCGTGGCTCAAGTTTTCAGCCACCTCTGGCTCAGTATTTAGGCCAGCCTGGCCTGGTTTTTGGGCCACCTCCGGCTCGATGATTTTGTCCTCAGTGGCCGCGAGGCAGATCAACCGATGAACAGCGGATCGGCTAGCGCCGCCCTCATCGCTGCGAATGAGTTGCTTTTTGTTGAGTGAATCGATTGCGGTTTGGACGCTGGCGCGCGTCAAGCCGGTTGCCTGAGCGAGTTCGCGACTGCTGGCAGTGGTATGCGATGCAAGCGTCTCCGAACGTGCCGCGAGTTCGATGAGAATGTGCAGCTCCGCCTTGCTGAGGCCAGGCGCGACGGCTGCGATGCGTTGGAGTTCAGCAGACATAGTTCCCTTTGTGGATTAGGCTGCAGCCGGAGTCTGGGCAGGTCGTGAGCTCTCCGCTTTTTGCACTTCGCGTGCCGGCCATTCGATGACCACCCCGCGGTGACAGACGGGACACTCGAGGATCTTGCTCTCGCTTTCGATGTAATGCCCGCAGACACACTCGACGCAGTAGACGGAAGAGTGGCGCATGATCAACTCCGACTTCGTTGACTTTAGAAGGAGCTGCCTAAGCAGCTCCTTCCTTTTCCTGTTTCTCCTTGCGATCGAGTAGCGAAATCGAATCGATCACAACCTCCGTCAATGGCCACTGCACTTTGACTGGGCCGCTGTCCGTCTCGACGGTGCGGTCGTACTCTCGATGCACCAGTTCGCCTTCAATAAAGACGTGGGCGCCTGTTGGGATTCTGGCTGCGTAGCCGGCAGCCGGGCCGTATGCAACACAGCGGTGCCAGGTGGTTCGTTCTTGCCACTGATCCTGCGCATCTTTGTAGCGCTTGGTGGTGGCGACAGAGAGTCGGGTCAAGCTGCGGCCGCTTTGGGTAGCGGAGGTCTTCGCCTCTTTCCCGGTATAGCCGCAGAGAGTGACGCGATTGATATTCATAGGGGTTTGTTCCTTTCTGGAATTGTGATTTGAAGTTGCGAACTGCAACTCCTGACCGACCGGCGAGGTCCGGGGTAGCAAGAGTCAAGCCGAGGGGATTCGCCCATCCTTGGAGCGAGAAATAACGCAGTGACGCGAAGCGGAAAGGACGAAGCGTAGCGAAGGGCTGCACAAGCTTCAGCGCGGAAGCCTGGGGAGACGGCTTTGACTCGCGCGAGGGCGGCGCCCTTAGTTGTAAAGTTATGCGATTTCATAAAGGCTGACATCCACCGATGCTTCATCTGCCTATTCCGATGCCGTAGCTGTGCTGGCGTTCTTGTGCCTGCGATTTCTGCTCGATTCCAGCCGCCGGCGCTTTCCGCTGCTGCTGGTAGGCCATCGCCTGCTCGGGCGACAGAGCCGTTTTCTCTTCGTTGCCGCGGCTGAGCGCGTTCACCAGTTCCTGCTTCGAAGCCGTGTACCACTCCACATCTCGGCGGCTTCTGGAATCGCTTACATACCCAAAAACCTGATTCACCAGATGCCTGGTTCGCGGATCGGAGGCATCCGCGTGAATAAGCACGCGGTCGGCGGTTTTTGATTGCGAAATATGACTGGTGAGTGTGTATCCGTGATCGAGGTGCGGGTTCGCCTGTAGATTGAACCGCACCATGCGTTTGTTCGCGACCTCTACCGTCGCGTTTCCGTGATCGTCCAGGCTGCGGATGGTACCGAGATCCCGGTGATTCACACCGAACTCCTTCATGCTCGCCGTGAATTGAATGCGATCGCCTTGGGCAAAGGACTCGACGCGCGATTCGTACATGCTCACGCCGGTGGCGCGGGCGGGATTGTAGGTCACGGCTTCTCCATCCTGGCGTTGATGCGGTTCTCGTCCGTATCACGGGAAAGCACGGTCGCATAAGCGCCGGCTTGGACACCCACTTCGCGGTTGCCCCGCCGATACTGAATCACATCGCCGAGGTGATAGCTCGACGCACGGCTCGTATCGATCGTGGTCGAGTCGCGTGGAAGCAGAATCTGGATGCGCTGATCTTGACTTGCGAGCGAACCGCGCTCGCGCAACTTTTCGCGGATCGCGCTATTGATTTCCCGACGGGACTGATTATCGGGCGAAACGACGAGCGTGCCTTCCGGCGCCGCTGCATACGCCTTACCGATCGCTTCGAACCGGTCCCGGCGATGATCGTGTTCGTGGACACGGCCCTGTCGATCCAACAACTCAATCGCTTTCGCCGGGTTGCCGTGGCGGAATTGCAGAACGACTTCCTTCAGCTCAGGCGTCGCCTGCCGATAGATTTTGTTGAAATGAGCGGTTTTCATCCCCGCTTCCTGCAGTAACTGAAAAACACGCCCGGCTTCAACAGAGGTGTGTTGCCCGACTTTCCCGCGATCCGGCGCGTCATCGCCCACGAGGATTACGTGGTCCTGGGGCTGCAGGGAGCGGAAGAAATCGCGGACGTTCTTAGTAGACGCGAGGCTCGATTCGTCGAGGATATAGAGCGTTTTCTGCCGTGGCTGCTCCGCCGATTCTCTGCGGCGCATCAAGTGCTTCTGCAACGTTTCTGACGAAATGCCTTTGTCAGCTAGTAGAACGTTTCAGTAAAACATATACATATTAATTGATGGTCAAAGCCTCGAACTTCTTCCAACGGTGAACGACCGGAGCGGCATTGATTTCCTCTATGCCCTTAAGGATGCGGTGTTGAAGTTCCTCCCAGGAGTTCACCCGGATGTGGTGCAGGAACGTCCGAGCCATCTTGCCGAACAGGGTTTCCACGATATTTAGCCAGGATCCGTGCTTGGGGGTAAGCACATACTGGAACCGATTCGGCCGCGAGGCCAGAAAGACTTGGGTCTCTTTGGAAAGGTGGGCTGAATGATTGTCCAGGATCAGGCGGATCACCAAGTCCGCCGGGTAGTAGGCGTCGAGATCTTGCAGCAGGGCGATGAATTCGCGGCTACGATGCCGGCGCTCCACGCGCGCAATTACGTGTCCGTTGTGCAGGTCCAGCGCAGCCAGAATCGAGCACGTTCCGAGGCGTTTGTACTCGTGGTCACGACCGATAGTGGAATGCTGGCCGGGCGTCGGAGGAAGGTCGGGCGCGGTATTGGCGATCGCCTGTAAGCCGGGCTTCTCATCGATGGAAACGGTCACCAGCACCGGGATCATTCCGCCGTTCTGATTCTGTAGCGCGACCTCCTGATAAACCAGCAGGACTTCGCGCATTTTGGCTTCGAATTCAGGATCGCGCCGCTCTAGATAGTACGTCACCTTCTCCGGATGCAGCGGCTGTTCGGCGAGAATTCTATGCACCGTCGCTTTGGCGGCCCGGGCCAGCGACGCATATCCTGCCTGCGGGGCGTGTTCCCGCACATGCCGGGCCAGCGCACTGCGCGTCCATAACTCCGCCGCATAGCCGAGATCTTTCGGTTTCGAGCAGGCCGCATGCACCACCCAAGCCTTGGCCTCTTCGGTGATCGCGGGCTCTTTGGGGCGGTGATAAGCGTCTTTCAGCGCAGCGCCGCAACCCACCGCCAGCGCCTTGTTGATCCATTTATCAACGCTCTTGCGGGTCATGCCCACCGCCCGCGCAATCTGCGTAACGTTTTCGCCGGAATGGTAACGCAGCATCATGCGCGCCCGTTGGGCTTCCCGCCAGGGCGCGGTCCGCGAATCCCGCAAACTCTTGAGCCGTTCGAGATCCTCCTCGCTCAGGGTCAATCGCGATCGCTTCGACCTGCCCGCCACACGCTTAGTCTAGCATCGAACATGCCAATGTGTTTATGTTTTATTGAAACGATCTACTCGCGCGCCAGCTCATAGTGCTCGAAGGTCGCGTGCCGTTCTGAGAGCTTTCTTTCGGCCAACGTCACCGCCGCTTCTGGCGTCATCAACCTCGGCGCTTCCACCGGTCCGCGCTCGCGCGCTTCTGGAATCACTTTGAGTTCTGAAGAGAACGCCTTACCGTGTTCCTTCTGCGCCGCGATTTGTTCTTGAGGCGAAATCTGCAGTTTGTCCTCGTGTCCGCGAACCGCAATGATTTCGGCCGCCCGTCCGCCGGTCCAGCCGCGCTGCTCCATCTCCGCTTCGATCTGCTGCCGGCGCGGGCTTTTCATGCTCGATGTACGCCCGCGAGATCCCGCGAATCTCCGGCGCATAGGTCCCTGGAGTGAAGTCGATCCGATAGCCGAGTTCGCGGCCCTGCCGCGCCAGCGAGTTATAAAACACCTCCATCGCGTACGACTTGGCTTTGAAGATTTCCGCGCTCTGAACCGACCGGAATTTGTGGCTACTCTGGTCGTATGTGATATTTCCCATCACATTGTGGAAGTGCAACTGCCCGGCTGCATAGCCATCGACCGGCCGGCTCGTTTCATGCCGGAACGTCGCGATCGCCGCCTCACCCGTATTGATCGCGAGGTGACGTCCGCCGCCGCGCGCTTGGGTGTACGGTTCGAGCGCGGCGAGCGCTTCGCGGTTCGCGATCTCAGCGGCCCGGTAGATCCGGTCATCGCCTCCCACGGTGGCCGCGATCGAAAAGCTCTTCGGAACGGACAAGGTGATGTCCCAGGCGGGGGTGTGCGGTGTCTCTTTCCCTTCGCGACTCAGTTCCGTATTGCGATGCCGGATCAATTGCTCTCCATTGAGCGGATGTTGGCCGTCCATCAACCGATGGAAAGCTTCTTCGGTGACGCGCCCGGAGAGACCCAATCGTTCCGCCGCCGCGCCGCTCCACTGCCCGTAGACCTGGCCATCTTGCGCGAAGTAGGAATTGGCGGCCGCCGTGAATTCCTGCTTGTAGTAGTTGTGTGCGGTTTCGGCGCCGAGTTTGGCAATCGTGAGCACGTTCATTCCTTCCCAAGCGGCGGGACCAGCGGCGATTTCTTCTTGCCGTTCCCGTTCGGAATTTCGACGACCGCCGCTGTCTTCCAGCGCGTCTGTGCCGTCTGGTGCACGGTGCTATCCATCCAGGCGGCGCCGGCCGGTACGGTTGGAACGGACTTGTTCTCCAATGGACTATCCGACGTTCGCCCAGGCGGATTGGTGGGCGTTCCCGTCCAGCCCAGGCTCGTATCTGCCTCGACTGGCGCTGGCTGCGGCAGCCGTTCCTCGGGTGGGATGATGCGCTCAATCCAGCCGCGCGTCGTCTCCTCGCGCTTGCTGTACGGAAGCTTAAACTTGACGACGCGCCCGCGCTGCATCACGTAGCCTTCGAGGTCCCGCAGGCTCTGAATCTCAGACGGCAGCAGCAACGGCTTACGGACTTCTTCCGGTCCCGAAAAGCTGTTGCGATCCTGCCCGCCCAGCAACCCGCCTGTGCGCACTTCGCGGTAGCGAACATATTCGCAATCGCCGATCAGTTTGCTCAAAGTTTCCGCCGACTTGCCGTGACTGGTGGCGAAGACGATCTTGGTGTATGGCTGCGAGAAAATCGTTTCCGCCTGGCGCCCGTAACGGTCCTCGAGCTGCGCCATGTTCTGGAGTCCCAACACGATGGGGTTTCCGGCCGATCGCATCTCCGTGATGGCTGTGTGCAGCTGCGGAAGAGTATTCAGCGAATCGACTTCGTCGTAGATCAGCCACACGCGCGGCAGATCGGCCCGATTTCCTTCCTTCATCAGGCCCAACATGATCATGTCCGCCCACATGGATTGCAGCGGCCGAAGCGCTTCGCGGATCACCGCCGGATTCGGCAAGAAGATCCAGCCTTTGCGGTTCGCGCACCAGTCCTTCACCGTGAAGTAATCGCGCTTGCCATCTTGGGTCGGCATCGTCGCCAACGCTTCGCCCGCGAAGCGCAACTGGTTCGCGACTTGTTCTTCGACCGGCATCATGCGCAACGCATCGCCAACCATGTTCATCGTCGAAGCGACGCCAGCGAACTGCCCGGCCGCTTTCGGGTCGAGCGTGACTTGGTGCATGGTGCCCTTGATCAGTTTGCCGAGTTCCACCGGATCGGCCAGCCATTTGCCGTATTCTGCGCAGCTCGGCCATTCGCTTCCTTGCACCAAAAGGAATGCCCCGACACGGCAGGCTTGGTCGTCGAAGAACTGCGCGTGCGGATTGCCGGGATGCGAGGGATACATGGCGCGCGTCACGCTCATCGCATCCGCGTAGTCGGTGATCTCCGCGCCGATGTGCCAGTAGGGGCAGCGCGCATCTTTCGGCGAGAGAATATGATCGCCGCGCTTCGGGTTGTAGTAGCGCGCGGTCAGCTCCAGCTTTGCATCGAGGATTACGCAGACATCGCCGCTGCGTTCCACATAGTCGATGATTTGCGAGACCAGGGTCGTTTTGCCGGTGCCCGTGTCTCCGACCATTACGAAGTGATGCGACTCGTGCGCGCGGCTCAACCGCAGCGTTTTATTCGACCTGAAACGCAAGTCCGTCCCCTTTCCCCTGTCGATTGAATTGCCGGCGCGTGAGCAGCTTCGGGCCACGCAAGAGAACGCCTTCCCGAACTGTCTTCTTGCGACGATAGTCATAGCTCCCGCCGGCGACCAGAAAACAGAGAACGCAGCCGAGCCAGATCACAAGCGGCATCTTGACCAAAAGCGGAAAATTTTGCCCGTGATAAATCAAGGCGCGCAACAACGCGCAATATTGAGTGCTGTCCAGTTCCAGGTTGCGGCCGGAAACGCCCTGCATGATGGACGGGAAATTGTCCTCTGTGGCGAAGTGCCCGTTGACCGTGAGGACGTAATAACGATGCGTGAGCCGTTGCTTGTTCATCAGCCTGTGGCTGGGCATCACGGAGGCTTTGAAGTAACTGCGCAAGTAGAACGATTCGAGCGGCCCTTGCGTATGCCGCCAGAGTGTGAAAGTCGCGGCGCCAGCGACGAGCGCACACATCAATGCCAAGATCAGCCCAATCGGCGCGCGTGATGGAAAGTTATTCATCGACGCCCAGCTCCCGGTCGAAAATGGCGGAAGCATTCGTGAACGCTTGCCGCTGGATCTCACTCATCACGTCTTCGTTGCCGAGATCCTGCTGATTCTGCGCCGCCACCAGCGTCAGCCGCGTGATCTCGGTCGTGACGATCTGCCACGTCAAAATCGAGCGCATTCCCGGCGCGATATGCAACGAGTCGAGGAGCAAGTCTCGCGCCCATTCGCTTAGGCACTTTCCGGAGCGGCGCGCCGCCTCTTCGAGCCGCTGTTTATCGCGAGCTTTTAGCCGGATATTCAGTTGCTCACTGGGAGGCGCGCTGTTTTGGGTGGTTTCCATAAGTGGCAATCGATTCAATCAGTTAGCAATCGCTATACAGCCAACCCCGCACCGTATAGCGAAGGCTATACAAAGGTTCCCTAAGTGTTTGAAATGAAAGCTGATAGCAATCGCTATACGTGCGGCACCTCGAGAGGGGTCTAGTGTATCTTTTATGGACAAGCCGCGTACGCGGCGGCACCACCCGAGTCCGACAGCTTTCTGACAGGCCACAAAAGCCACTGATTCCCCACTCACTTTGCACTTTGTTTTGGCTCATCGCGATATCCCGAAGTCGCGCTGTCGATCGAGCAATTCATCGCGATCTTTGTGCTTTTCTGGCTGCGAAATGACGGCCGGAACCACCGCCAGATCCTGGCCGGGGATCTGCCAAAACGGGCGGCTACTTGTGTCCTGGCTCACCTGATTTCCGGTCTCTTTCTGCGCATCTTTGGCAGGCTGCCCTGGCCCGTTTATCGTTAGATCTGGCATGCGATTTCGCTCTTCTTTCTGCCGTTCTTAGCGGCCGAGTTGAGGTGGACAACGTGGGTTGTTTGGAACTCCTTGTCGCTGCGGAAAGCCTTCAAAAGCAATTGCTCGATGACGTGATCGAGGTCGCTATCGAGGTAAGCGGCGTACTGGTTCGCCATGTCCGCCGTGTCCTGGCGGAGGTGCACCGTCACACGCGCCTTTGGGGTCTTATCTTGCTTGGGAATGAAGCTCATTTGCTGAAAATTCCTCCTGGTCTGGTATGCGAGCTGAGTACAGAGACTCGACTTCAAAGTTGTCGGTCTCGACGTTGTAACGGTCTAGACGAATCACTTCCGTCACCATCCGTCGGCCATTCGGTTGCTTCTGAACTTGAGCGACGTAGTGGATGCAGTCGGCGATCTCGCGCCGGATCGGAACATGGTGAACAACCGAATCGTTGCGTGCGGAAGAGGAAGCGCCACGGAGCGCATAGTTCGTCAGTTTCGACAAGGCGAGAAGCGCGCTATTGGCGTGGATCGTGCACAGCGAACCGGCATGCCCGCTGTTCAAAGCCTGCAGCAGGTCGAGTGCTTCATCGCCGCGCACTTCGCCAAAAATGATGCGATCCGGAGAGAGGCGCATAGCAGCCCGCGTCAGGTCTCGCGGTGACGTGGTATCGCTCGCTTCCAGGCGTACTTGATTCGAATGGTCAAGGCGAATTTCACGCGGTTTCTCGATCAGCAACAGGCGGTGCTCGTCTGGAATCAACCGGGCCAGCGCATTCAAGAGCGTGGTTTTTCCCGAGTCGGTTCCACCGCTGATCAGTAGGTTTTGCCGGCGTTCGACGATCATGCCGAACAGGCACGCAACGAAGTCGTTGACGGATCCGTTGTCGACCAGATCGGGCAGCGAAAAGACGTGTTTAGAGAACTTCCGGATCGCGACCACTAAGCCGATCGGCGAAGCGGGCGGCATGACAATTGTGACGCGCGAACCATCCGCCAATCGGCCCTCACAGATGGGGTTCGCCTCCAAGTCATGACCCACCGCAGCGGCTACACGCCTCGCCACGGCGGCCACTTGAAGCGACTGCACCGTGCGGCCAGGAACGGGATATTTTTGGCCCATGTTCTCGATGAAAACGGAAGAGTGGCCGTCGCCGAGCGGATTCAGCATGACCTCAGAAACGGTGTAGTCCTCGAGCAGATCCCGGATGTCGGTTAGGTATTCCTGGATGTCTTCGAAGACGTCGGCTCGCATTATCAAAACCCCTGTGTCTCGATGACGTCCTGGAACTGGATGCCGATCGGATTAATCGCGATCATGTCGTTGGTGATGTCGGCCTCGGGAAGAATCGTATACGGCAAGACGACCGTCCAGTTTTGCTTCTGCTCTGGGATCTCTTGCCCGGTGAAACGGTAGAAGTGTTTCTCGAAGTCGATGATCACGCGCGACGACGCTGATTTCACCATCTGGGTCGCGAATGGAATGGCGCTCAATGGCATGGCGGACAGCGCACTGAAGGAACTAGATAAGGCGAGTGAGCTAGCCAAAAGGAGCGGATACGACCAAACGCCATTTCTGATCGTGATCGCGAGACTGCGAGCGATAGCTAACCTGACGGAACCCGCCCGCTCGGCACGGATGCCGGAGGCACGCGAACTATTCTCAGGTGCTCTGCGGCGGGCGGAAGACGAGAAGGTTTACGGAGTGGAAACCGAACTCCTTATTCAATATGGTCAGATTGCATTCGACTCCGGCGACACGGAAGAGGCTGAGCGCTCATTCTCCCGGGCGGCGTCAGTCGCAAATTCTGCGCAGCTCCTAGGCCTGGAGGCTGAGGCGCTCTTAAGTCTCTCGCGCTTGTACTTGCAAAATGGAAAGGCCGCCTTGGCGGCGCAAACCATTGGCCGTGGAATGCATGAGGTCATGGGTGCGGAAGAAGGCTACGATCTGCCGCTTTTCGTTGCAGCGCAGGCAGATGCGGCGGCTGCACTCGGACATCTGAAGACAGCTGATGCCCTCTATGACCGCGCCACTACTCTCCTCGAAGGATTGCTCATCAATGCGCCTTCTTCTCAAGTAAAGAGCTCAATGATAAGTGCATTCAGCCGGATCTATGTGGCTCATTTCCGCTTAACATGGGATCAGCTTCATGATGGCCCCAAAGCTTTCGAGATTATCGAAAGTGCGCGCGGTCGTGTACTCCTTGATTCAATTCGCTACGCTCAGCACTCGCAGTCGGCCGCCGGCGCTTCTCCGGCCGAAGCCCGAATCGCGAGCTTGCAGAGGAGTTTGCTTCACCAGCGGTTTAGTAATAGTCAAACGAAGCGCATTTTGGATGAGCTGGACGACGCCTACGACCAACTCGCAAGCTCTGCACGTGTTCAGGAACGGGCAGAAGTCACTATGCTACGGCGGCCGCCACTGCCGCTGTCCGCACTCATTCGGGTCTTAAAACCGAATCAGGTGTTTGTTGAATATGTGTTGGATCGCGGAAGTTCCTATGCCCTTGAAGTATCTGTCCGCGGAATGAGGGTCCACAGACTTCCCGCCAAGAGCCAGATAGCTGGGCTGACCGGAAGCTACCTAGCTTCAGTTAAAACTTCCGGCAACACAAGAGATAAATCCCAAGCCCTCTACTCAGAGTTGCTATCGCCAGTTTTCACGCAAAAGTGGAATTCATTGATTGTTGTGCCCGATGGGAGCCTGCACTTGATTCCCTTTGAAGCACTGCAAGACGAAACCGGGGCATACCTTGTCGAACGAGTGTCAGTTTCGGTGGCCCCTTCAGCAACCGTACTGGCAGCGCTAGAGCGGGAGCCGGAAACCGCTGCCCTACGAGAGTTCCTAGGTGTCGCCTTCAGTGCGGCGACATCTGCTGCGGCTACCAGCTCCGGCACTCGTGGCATAACCGACCTTCGCGGCGCTGACATAAAGCCGCTAAGATTTGGCCGCGAAGAAGTTGACCAGGCAAACTCGGCATTAGGAGGGCATGGCGTTGTTCTTGACGGCGCTCACGCATCTGAGGCTGATCTCAAAGCACAGCCACTCTCAGAGTTCAAAGTAATTCACCTAGCCGCGCACGCTGTTGACGATGAAAGCGCACCGGACCGCGCGCCAGAGTGTTATCTGCCGGTTCACCTGCGGAAGATGGACTCTGGCAGGCGCGTGAGATTCGTAAAACACATCTCAACGCCCAGACGGTTGTCCTTTCTGCTTGTGAAACAGGTACGGGCCGCTTGGAAGGCGAGGAAGGAATCATGAATCTTGCGCGGGCATTTCTGACGGCGGGTGCAAGAAATGTAGTGGCCAGCCTGTGGGATGTGGATGATCGTTCAACGGCAACTTTGATGGAAGCATTTTACGAGCATTTGGCTGGAGGCGCTTCCGTAACAGAAGCTCTCCGCCTGGCGCAACTTGACTTCATAAAAACATACGCCGGCAAAGCAGCCCCTTATTTATGGGCCGGGTTCGAGGTAATTGGAGATGGTACGAGAAGGATTGTCACGACCAGACAAACTGAGTTACAAGCAAAGAGCAGCCATATTCGATAAGGTGTATCGGGTTGTGACCAAGCACTACTTCGATCCGAAGTTTAACGGAACAGATTGGCCGACAGTGGCCCAAAGAAGCAAGAACGAGATCGCCTCCATTGAAGACCCGGGGGCGTTCGAGCCACACCGGCTTCTTCCACCAATCAGTACGCCGGGTCCCCGCGCGGCTCGCAATCGGTGCGACATTCGGTCGAGTAGAGACTGCGGAAGGAACACGTTGGGCTGTGCAGGATGTTCATGAGGGCGGTCCGGCAGCAACTGCTGGCCTACAGTCAGGAGACATCCTGAAAGCGATGAACGGCAAACCAGTACTGCCACCAGACCCACCTATGTTGGCAATGGGAGCAGAGTGGTCTCTTGATATTAATCGAGCAACGCGGGATATGAGCGTGCGCGTAAACGTCCCGAGTCCTCGCTCACGAAAACAGCCCTATTGCGAACCTCGGGCTGTCTCGGTCTCCAAGCTAGACGGAAATATTGGATATTTGAAAGTGGCCATTTTCCCGGGGCTGCTGGGGCTTGACGTGGCTCGTGAATTGGATCGTGCAGTCAATGAGCTATCGTCTTGCGACCGTCTGATCATCGACCTTCGCGGGCATTGAGGAGGTGGCTTGGGAGTGCTGCGCCTAATGAGCTATTTGACTCCAAACAAAATTCCTATTGGCTATACACTGTCGCGAAAGCGTGCGGAGTCTGGATATCAAAAGGAGAAGTTGCCCAAATTAGACAAGCTGCCAACCAGTTTGCCGAATCCTCTGGCGATTGCGTCTCTGGCCTTGAGGTTCGGTGGCCGGGACTCGTCAGTTGTACTAGTAACCGAAGGGCTCGGACCGCAAAAGTGGCACGGCCATATCTCGATTTTCGTAAATGAAAACACTGTGAGTGCCGGTGAAATGGTGGCAGCCTTCGCAGCAGAGAACAACCTCGCGACAATCATTGGCAGAGAAACTGCCGGTCGTTTGATTCCTGGATCTGGGACAAAAGTGGGCGAAGGCTTCATGCTAATCATGCCCAGAGCTCGATATATCACCTGGAAAGGTCGACATTTCGAAGGGAAAGGACTCGAACCACATATTCGGGCTGAGCTGGTCTCGACCGAAGACGGAGACAAAGCAAAGATGTTGGAGCTGTCTATAGCAGCGCCGGCCGTTGAGCCTGCTTTACCGGATTTCCGGAAGCAGCGCGAGCTATGACTCTTTTGAAGGCGCTATTGCTCATTTTTCGCTTTCTCACGACCTCCGGAGGGACTCGTTCTCACTCACACCCGATCTGATCTCGATAGAGGACTGCTATGCATGCCTACACGTTATACCGTTCTACTGGACAATTAAACTCCCACCGAACGCGTTCACTGCAGAACCACTGGATAATAATCCCAATCCCAGGGCGGTTGCCGCACCTCAAGTTTGTATCGGCCGGGCTGCAGTTTTGACAAATCGACCCGAACCGAGAACGATGTCACCCCATCTCGAATTGTAGCGACTGCTTCGCTTGTCAAAATTGGGCGATCGGCCTGGTCCCGGAGTTGAAGATCGTATTTTCCTGCTTTACTTCCAATAGGCAGTTCAACCGTCAGCGCCTCACGTCCGCGTTCCAACAGAAAGGGTTCCTTTTCTCCTCCCCTTCGCGCTGAGCGAGTCATCGATTGAATGCTGATCGTTCGTGGCGCATAGGGGAGTTCGGCATTCTGGGGGCGCTTTGATCCCCAAGTGATTGCGGAGCGGTTGAACACGAATGTCATCAAAGCCGCGCTGATAACGGCACCAGCGATACTCCATCGGAGCACTTCTTTTCGCCTTGACTTACGCTTTGTCGCACCAGCTTGAAATATGAGAAATTCACGGTAGCATTCGGAACAATGTGTAACGTGTTGCCAATTTGGATCATCTTCAGCAGGCTCATCCATCGGTTTTGCCGCGAGTGCTTTGAGAGAAGGCTGCCCGGACAGCCTCTTCGTTCCGGATTTGGATAGTTGTTTAGAATCTCCGCCTGAAGACGCCGTTGAAGCCGTTCGTACTTGATCTTGGACGATTCTTCAGGGCGCATCTATCCTTGACATTATTGCAGTCATACTCAACAGTCTTCAGGGAGGAACCACCGGGACAGCCAGCCACCTGTGCGGCCCTTCGCATGTTGCGGAAGAACATCTGAGCAAGTGTGTTTCGTTTCTTCCCGAATCGCTTCACGTACTCTTCCGCACTGCATGCGCGTAACATCATCGGTACCATGGCGACGGCGTCGTGCATTCCCAGCGCGTTTGCCTGAGCGACAAGCTTTTCTAATCTGTCTCTGTTCTCCACATCGGCAACCAGGTCAAACTGATCCCGCAAAAGTTCGAGAGTCTCTTCGAACAATTGGAGGTCCGCCCCGCGTCGGATCCGTCGTCCGCCAACCGCCAAGTCCTCTGCGTACCAACTGGCCCTGATGGCTACTCTCACGTGAGGATCTACACCAAGATTGAAGCCTCGATGCGCCCAAATCGAATGGACCGCATAATCTGCGATTTCTGAAACTCGCCAGACATCCTTCAGGATGTCCTTTGCGGCTCTCCGGAGGCGATCGGCCGCGGGGATGACTCCTTGCTCAATCCAACCCCGATAAATCAAATTACCGTTTGCATCAGTGTCATTAATACAAATTGGCACCACAGAGGAATGGCTTTTCTCGTCGTAGTCGAAGGGAATGATTACAGCAGGCATGCCTTTCTCCAAAATGAGACGAACAAAATGCGGGGCGTTGTCACAAGCACGCGTTCTGGCGACTTACAGGGTAGAGGAACAACTAATCCCCTCAATGCCAAAAAATATACCATAAAACGTAAACAATTCCACCACTTTTTGTGAATTTGCTTCTGATCCACAATCAAGCGCTGTTGGAGGCAAAAGTCAGGTCAGGTGACGGGGCCTGGCAGCTTTCGAACGACGACCGGACTAAGGTATCGTCCAAGTCTTACGGCCTGAATTGGTACATGCCCTGGATTTTTTGCTCCGGCCCGGCGTGGACGTTCGCGCAGGGCATGCTGGGCACTGGGAGCATAAAGCGCGCACAACGGAGTTGAGATGAGTGAGCAATTCTTTGAGTCCATGGCCGATGCGATCGTCCAACGCATCGAGCGCAAACTCTCGATAAAGAAGCGCATCTACTCGCTAGATGAAGCTGCTGAGTACTTGGGCCTCACCCGCAAGGCCCTCCAACAGAAGGTTGCACGGAGTGAAGTCAAGGCTGTGGAGATCGACCGGCTGTTGCGGTTCGACATCCTGGACCTAGATCGGATGATCGAAGACAGCAAGCGCAACGATGCCGCTTGATTACAATACCCTGCATGGCAAAAGGCGAACGCGGTACTGGCAAGCCCTACCTGCGGGGCGAAATCTGGTGGATCAAGTACTACGTAGACGGCGAGCCGATTAGAGAGTCGACTGAGACCTCTGTCAAAGCAGAGGCGGTCAAGATCTTGAACCGCAAGCGCAAGGAGGCTGACGATGGCAAGCTATCGGCTAACAAGTGCCGAATTGGCGATCTGCTGGAGCTACATCTAAAGCAGCAGAAACGCCTCCAGCGGCAGGATGTATCGCATGTCGAATCGCGCATACGCAAGCATCTGAGGCCAGCCTTGGGTTGTGTCTGGGCACGTCGGTTTGACCTGTCGGACGTTGAGCAGTACATCGATAATCGGCTGGAAGCGGAAGCATCACCGGCCACGGTCAACCGCGAATTGGCGGCACTCAAGACGGCATTGCGGATCGGCAAGCGAAAGGGCTTGATCCGGGACGTAATCGAGTGGGAAAAGCTGCCAGAGCATAATATCCGTGCCGGATTCCTTGACTACGACGACTACCGACGCCTATTGGGCGAGTTGCTGCACGAGCTAAAACCACTCCTGGTCTTCGGATATCACTACGGCATGAGGAAATCGGAACTGCTCGGCTACAAATGGCAGTACGTTTCGTGGCACGCGCGCGAATTGAGAATTCCCCAAGCCGACATCAAGAACAAAGAGCCAAAGATCGTGCCGTTCTCCGGCGATGTCGAACCGTGGCTGCAGATGGAACGGACTAGGCACGATGCGTTGTATCCGGATTCGCCGTGGATCTTTTCGCGGACCGGGAAAGGCATCAGAGATTTCCGTGCATCGTGGGCACAGGCTGTCGAACGCGCAGCCTGCAGGATTCGTTAGGGCTGTTTCACGATTTGCGGCGCTCCGCAGCGCGCAACATGGTGAACGCCGGCATGGACGAAAAGCTCGCCATGAAGATCGGTGGTTGGAAGACGGACGCCGTATTTCGCCGTTACCGGATCACGCCTCGGAAAGACCTGCGCCGGGCGGCGACGAAGATGGATGAGTTCTTCCGGCAAGAGGCTGAAGCGTTTGAAAGAGTAGGCACGAAAGTGGGCACAACGGACTCGGATCAGGCAACGCTCAGGAATCGGTCTGAGGGAGTTAAGTGACCTGTTTTGTTGGTACTGGAGGTGGGGGTCGAACCCACATGAGAAGTGAATCCCGCGGGATTTTGAGTCCCGTGCGTCTGCCAGTTCCGCCACTCCAGCGTGGTGAAAAATCACCCCGATTATAGCAATTGCAAGCGCTTTTTCTAGAGGTGAAACTCTTCACCGATCCGCTCGATGACGATCCGTTCCGGAGCGGATCTCGCCGCCGTCAAAAGCCTTTCGATAGGCTCCAGGTAAGATTCGCGGCTAAGCTGAAAGGTTTGGTGATGCACAGGCAGAATCAACTCTGATCCCGCATCATTCGCCATGGCGAATGCCTGTTCCGGGTTGCAGTGGACGCGAATCCATGGATCGTAGGCGCCTATCGGCATGATGGCAAGATCAATGGGGCGTGATGACCGCAGGCGCTTGAACGAATCCGTGTAGGCGGTATCGCCGCCGAACAGCAGGCGATATCTTCCGGCATCCACCACATAGCCGTTAAATCCACGGTAAACGTCGCTCCGCATGCGAGCGCCCCAATGTTCTACCTGAAACGCGCGCACCGTCGCGGATCCAGCCCGGACGGTCTCGCCCCAGCGCAGCTCATGAACCGCCCCGTAGCGCCTCGGGCGAAGCAGATCTGCCGTCCGAATCGCGGAGACAACCTCCGTGTGCGGATGTTCCAATTGGCGCAGGCTCGGGATATCGAAGTGATCCATGTGCGCGTGCGAGAGAAGAACCAGATCGATGTTGGGCAGATCCACAATGGGCGCGGCGACTTCCACAAGGCGCTTGATTCCCACCGTCAGCGGACCCAGGCTCAGGCCCACGCGAAGGCTGAAAACAGGATCGGTGAGAATGGTGAATCCGTCTGCCTTCAGCAGTACCGTGCTGTGGCCCAGCCAAGCCGCATGGAGACCGGTGTCAGGCCACAGTTTGGGCGCGGACTGAAGGGAAGCGGTTAGGGTTTCACGCTTATACTCTTTCGATATTTCGCGAAAGAAAGCGGGCGCGGCACGCCGCAAGAACCGTGCTGTTTCCGGAGCCCGCATGACGCGTCCGGAAAGTGTCTCGCCGCGCGCAACATGCGATGGCCGGCGGAATTTGGGCGTATTCCCCACAACCGTTAGATGCCGCCCGTCGAATGTTTGTGCGCAGCGGGACAAACGCGGAACGGTACCTTCGTGTAAGAGTGCAGGACAACACGCATCTCTACCAATCATGTCAGATGAACCGCGGCCGGATGAAAAATGCGCGCTTATCTATTCCTGGCGCAGGGCGAGCATCGGATCCAGACGGGTCGCCCGGCGAGCCGGAATATAGGTCGCAAAAAGGGCGACCACGCTGAGAACGCCAGCGACCAGCGCAAAGCTCAATGGATCGGCAGACTTGACGCCGTACAAAAGAGTGGCAAGCGTGCGCGTGAGGCCAAAGGCAATCGCCAGGCCCGCAATGACTCCAATGAGCGCGGGCGTCATGCCTTGCCGCAGGATGAGCTTCAGAAGCTGCGGGCGACCGGCTCCTAGCGCCATGCGAATACCGAGCTCCTGCGTCTGCTGCTGGACCGCAAACGACATCAGGCCGTAGATCCCAATCGCCGCCAGAATAAGGGCTATGCCGGCAAACACGCTGAGCAGAGACATGTTGAAGCTTTGACGCGCCGTGCCTTCGGCCAGCACCGCATCCATGGTTTGCACTTTCGCTATGGAGAGAAGTGGATCCACAGATTGGAACTCGCGCTGTACGATTGGCCTCAAAGTATTGGGATCCATCGAAGAACGAATCGCCCATGAGAACGGCAGGACGGTGTGGGCTAACTGAATCAGCCCGTCGGGAACCTGGCTGCCGGGCAAGTACATCACTCCAACATTCGCATCCGCAAGACCGGTTTCACGCACATCTCCCACGATCCCGATCACCTGCCGCGGCGGGTCTTCAAACTGCGGACCCAACCCCTTGCCGATCACAATGACCTGGCCGATGGGATCTTCCTTGGGCCAGTACTTGCGAGCCATTTCGTGATTGATGATCACGACTTTCGACGAATTAGCCACGTCGCGCTCATTGAAGAGACGGCCGCGCAGCAGCGGAATCTTGAAGACCGCGAAGTAGTGCGGTGAAATGAAGCGGTACTGCTCATCGCCCGCGTAGATATTGCCCGCTTTAGGCGTTTTCCCGGCGATGTTGAACGGAAGATCGATCTCCGTGCTCGTGGGCAGCGCGATGGCCATCGCCGCGGCCTGCACTCCCGGCACGGCTTCCAGGCGTCGAGTAGCCTCCACCACAAGGTTGTCGACTTTGGCAGCAGTGGAGTAGTTATCGCCGGAGAGCGACGTCTGCAGAGTCAGAACATTGTGCGCGTCAATCCCCGAATTCGCGGTGCTCAAGCCGACGAACGTCCGGATCAACAGCGCCGCCGAAGCAAGCAAGACCAGGGCGAGAGCCATCTCCGCGCCAACCAGGATCTTGCGCACGCGATTGTGCCGGCGTCCCGTACCCGCTCGGCCGCTGGCTTCTTTCAGCGTGCCGGATACATCGGGATTCGAGATCTGCAAGGCGGGGAAGAGACCAAACAGTATGCCGGTCAGGAACGATATTCCGATCGTGAATGCGGCCACTCGCCAATCGAGAATGGAAAAAACGCTTTGCACGCTGCCGTGCTGTGTCAAGCGTGGAATGTCGCCCGGCACCAGCAGTAACAGGCTGCGGACGCCCCAGGCTCCCAGGATCAAGCCGATGAGGCCGCCGGCAGTTGCCAGGACAATACTCTCGGTGAGAAGCTGCGAAATGATACGCCAGCGGCTGGCTCCCACGGCCGTGCGTATAGCAAGTTCTCTCTGCCGGGTGGCGCCGCGGGCGAGCAATAGATTCGCGACATTCGCGCAAGCGATCAGCAGAACCAACGCCACTGCTCCAAGCAGTATAAACAGCGCGGTCTTCACATTGCCCACCATCGCCTCGCGCATGGGCGTCACTGCGACCGTTTCCTTCTTGTCCATCCACTTTGGATTTTCGCGGCGGAATCGCTCTCCGGCCACTTTCATCGCCGCGCGCGCCTCTTCCAGCGTTACGCCCGGTTTCAACCTCGCGGCAGCCGAAAGATAATGACCCTGGTTGGTGCTGGCCGGATCCGCCTGCATCGGCACCCAGAGTTCCGCCGGCGGATCAGCCGTGAACGTATGGGGCATGATGCCAACTACCGGATACGGCTCGCCGTTCAGGCGAATCGTTTTGCCCAGAATGTTGCGATCGCCGCCAAATCGCGAGCGCCACAGCGATTCGCTGATGATCAAGGCTTTCGGCCCATTCGGCGAATCTTCGGAAGCCGTGAATGTACGGCCGGCCAGCGGGCTGAAGCCGAAAACTTTGAAATAATCGGCGGAGATATGGACGCCCTTCACCTCTTCCGGCCGGTCGCCGTTAGATAGATTCATGCCCGGGCCGCTCTGATCGTACAGCGTCATGGCGGAGAAGACGTTGTTCTGGCGCCACACCATGTATTTCGGGATGGAAACGGAATAGCCCACACCTTCGAGGTACCCTCGCCCGACTTTTACGAGCCGGTCAGGTTGCGGATACGGCAGAGGTTCTAAAAGAACTTTATTGACTACGCTGAAGATAGCGGTATTCGCGCCGATGCCCAAGGCCAGTGCGGCAATGGCGACAGCGGCAAAACCGGGGTTTTTCCGCATCATGCGCAGGGCGAGCCGAATGTCTGCGAGCAGAGACTCCATGTGAAAGAGAACGCGCTGGATAGGATAAGAGTTCAAGAAAACTTCATGCCCGATCCGATCCGGAATAAACCTCCAGCGAGCGCGCCCGGCGATGAGGCGCTGGGATTGAATACGCCCATTCAACGCCGGGATTTGTTGAACTCCACGCTGATCGCGGCGGGTACGGTGCTGCTCGGCGGATTGACCCCGCTGCAGATGCTCGCCGAGGAAGACTGGACCGGCTATGGCGGCATGGGCGATTACGCCAATTCGAACGGCAATACGTATGAAGTGATGACTGCCGGGCACCAGATTAGAGATGCCGTGTTCGAACGCAAACCCGTCGCGCCGATTGACACGCGCGAAGAGTTCGCTTGCATAGTGGTAGGCGGCGGAATCAGCGGAATGGCCGCGGCCTTGTTCTTCCAAAGGCAGGCCGGCCAGGGCACGACCTGCCTGGTTCTCGACAATCATCCGATTTTCGGCGGCGAGGCGAAGCGCAACGAGTTCGACGTGAATGGCCGGCATCTCATGATTCATCAGGGCTCCGCCGCCTGCTTTCCGCCGCTCGACGGTAGCTTCCTGGCGGGATTTTACGATTCCATCGGCCTCAACTGGAGCGCCTTCCAGTACCAGAAGTGGTCCGGGCCGCAGCCTCCCATGGCATTGGAAACGGCGCCCTATCCTGTAGGCGGAAAGACATCGGCATTTTTCTTCGGCGCGAAATTCGGGCATCCCGAGGGGGTCTTGGTGATCGATCCGTGGGGCCGGCAACTGGCAGGCACGCCCATTTCCGAGCAGGCCAAACGCGAGCTCCTGCAGATGCGCGAGACCGACCGGAAGCCTTTCTCCACGCATCAGTACCAGCCCAAAGAGCATGGCGATGCGGCCTCGCGGCTTCTTGACAGCATCACCATTGAGCAGCATCTCGAAGAAAAGTACGGGCTAAGCAAAGAGACTGTCCGGACATTTCTTTCGCCGGTTACGGGCGGCGGCTCGGGGCTCGGCGCCGATGTTTTGTCCGCCTACGCCGATTACGCCGCGGATGTGCTGCTGCCGTGGAAGTATGACGAGGGCGCGCAAATGTTTCCGGGCGGAAACACGGGCGTCGCGCGGCTGATGCTGAAGACATTAATGCCGGAGGCGATTACGGGACCGAAAACGATGGAAGGCGTTTGCCGCGGCCGCATGCGGTTTTCTGCCTTGGACCAGGCCGGACAGCCTGTGCGCATACGTACGGGCTGCACCGTGATTTCAGTGAAGCATGACGGCGATCCGGAGAACGCCCGCTGGGCGCTGATTGACTACACGAAAAACGGAAAACTGTATCGCGTGCGCGCGAAATCGGTAGTCATGGCCGGCGGCAGTTGGACGGCGAAGCATATCGCGCGCGACTTGCCGCAAGCCTGCCGGGATGCGTATGCCCAGTTTCATCGCGCGCCCTGCCTGATGGCGAATGTGGCCGTGCGGAACTGGCGGTTCCTCTATAACCTCGGATTAACGGAATGCCAGTGGTTCGAAGGTATCGGCAACTACGTCACCATGCGAAAAGTAGCTGCATTTGGAACCGATCCCGCCACCATCAACGCCGATACCCCTACCGTGCTCAACCTTAAGATTCTCTTTTCGTATCCGGGCCAGACTCTCGAAGAACAGACCATCCGGGGACGCAATGAGCTGCTCTCGACCTCCTTCAAAGAATACGAGCGGCGGATCCGCCAGCAGTTCCAGATGGTCTTTGGGCGGAGCGGCTTTGACTCCAGCCGCGACGTGGCCGGCATCGTTCTGAACCGCTGGGGACATGCTTATTTGAGCCCGCAGCCTGGCTTCTTCTTCGGTGTTGGCGGCGAGCCGGCCCCGGGAGAAGTGATCCGCAACCATCCCTATGGCCGCGTCGCGTTCGCCAATTCAGACCTCTCCGGCATCATGGATCACCGGATGTCGATTCTGGAAGCGCAGCGCGCGGTGAAGCAGATTCTCCCGCGTGTAAGCAGCTGAAGTGAGCCGGGAGTTTAGCGCGTAACGGCGGCGGCCTTGCGCGCTTCCGCGGCGTCGTAGCTTTCGCCGTAGATCGACGGCACCTTCGCCCCCATCGGCCGCAAATACATCGTCAACTGCCCGCGGTGATGGATCGAGTGATGCAGCAGAAAGTCCAGATACATCACGGCCGGCAGTTGGAACATGCCCCGGAAGTCCACCACTTTGAGAAGCTGCGCATTCGAAAGCCTGGTCAGCTTTTCAAGACTCTGCTCGAATTCAGTTGTGTACCAGCCTGCCAGATCTGCCGAGTTTTTGACGGAGTCCGGGCGAGGCCTGGGAGTGAAATCAAATTCGCCCGCGGGCAGAGCCGCCATGAATCGCATTTCAGTGGCAACGATGTGCCAGGCCAGCTCTAAGGCGTTTCTTGAGATGCCGTCCGGACGATGGTCGCCTTTGTCCAGCGGGATCGCTTCAATCATGGTCTTGGTGAGGCGGTGCTCATTCTTGAGCGACGGAAGATAAACGCTGTGAAGCAAAAAACTGGCTTGATCGGGTTGCAATGCCTGCATCCGTTCAGCATATCTCAGCAGTTCAAGCGCCGGATAAAACCGGATGGCGCTCGGGTTAGTCGGCAATCCCCGGATTAGGCGCGTCGATGCCCAGTGCGGTTGCCAGCGCCACCAGATGATCCTGCTCCTGTACCAGAATGCCGCGCAGGCTTTCGGCAACCGCAAATTCGTTCAGCTCATCGGCCTGCTTGATGCGGCGGCGGTACTGGCGGATCGTCTCCTTCTCGTTCTCCAGGTCGAACTGCAGCATTTCCTTCGGTTGGTCCGAGGTCTTCACCGGCTTCGGCGTCACGGACGGCATGCCTCCCAGATAATCGACGTGGTTCGAAACCTGCAGCGCATGGTCCGGCTCTTCCTTCGCATGCACCGTGAGTTCATCCGCGATGTTCATGTAAGCGGCGCCCTTCAACACTTGTGAGTAGGTTACGTAGGCGATAATCGCCTGGTATTCACGCGATAGGTCATCGTTGAGAGCATCGATAAGCTTCTCACGCGTGATCTTGTTGGCTGCAGCAGTGGGCATAGTTTCTCCGGCCACTCGGTTTACTTCCCGGCAGCGGCACTCTCCTAGGATATTCCCCCCCCCCGTGTTTCACTTGCCTGGTGTGCCTATGGATGGCAGCTCAAGAATGGCCGCCCCTTTCAGTGATCAGGCGCATTGCGGCCGCATTGACGAAGATCTGACGGTGAAAGCGCTCGCCCCACGCCAGCGGAGTAACATCGCGATACTCATGCATCGTATCTTCGCCATACCCGGAATGCATCTGTTTCCGCAGTGATGCGCGCGCGTTGGGATCGGCTCCATGGTCCAGCAGCATCTGTGTGAACGGCGCCGCCGGCGGTTTTCCGAGGTGATTCATCCAGAAGTTCGGCTGCGACACCACCGTCGCGAAGAGTGCCGTATGGGCGCCAAAGCCGTCAGCGTCGACAGCCGCCTTCACGTCCACGGGCATTCCACGATCAAGCAGCCATCGTGCAATTTCCGCTTCGTCATAGTCGATGCTCATATGCAGCAAGGTAGCGCCCGCCAGGGGAGTTCCGTGCGTCGCAAGTATCTCGTCGTGACACCCGAGCGCCGGTGGGTAAATCTCCTCATGCGTGAACGTTCGCTGCAGAAGCCCCGGATCGCGGCGCAGATGACCTTCCAGCAAAGCGATGCGTCCGCGGTGGAGCGCCATCGTGGGCGTATCCGGCAGCTCCAGGCCGTTCTGGACGTACATCTCCAAAATTTGATGCTTGGCCGATGGATTGCGGCTGTCTGTCTCCAGCACCACATCCAACGGCGCGATGCGTTTTCCATCCGCTTCCCGCACCTGCGCTCCCAGCTCGAAAAGAAGCGCCGTCCCTGAAACACTGAGCGTATAGGCAGGTCCATTCAAAGCGCCGGGGCCCGGCCGTGGAGCGCCCAACAGCGCGTGCAACTTGCGTGCAGTGCCGATTTGGCTTTGGAGGATCGCCCGGTCGAAAGCCGGCGCGAAATCGGCCGCCCCGAGTTCCTGGAGCATCTCAATGACCTGATCGCGGCCGAGGTTCGCCGCGTAAGTCATCGGCGGACCCCAGTTGCTGTTCGTCCGAATCAGGGCTTGTTCGGTCAGCAGGTGTGGGTGCTTCAACACCAGCTTGCGGACAGCCGCCGCATCGTCGCGCCAGATCGCATCGGTCAGTTGGCACGCCATCACGAGACGCGGCCAGCTCGGTGCCTGGTAGGCGCGCGCCAGCGCCAGTTGCGCGTCAGCGAGTTTCGCATCGCCGGGAGCAATCTCTTTAAGGTGGTGTTTCTTGAACTCCGCAATCGCGGCGGGATGGCCATTTCGGATTTGGCGAAGCAGATCCTTGGCCTGATGCTTCAACTGATCCAGGTTGGGACGGACGGGAAGACGACGGCCGGGCATGACAAACCTCCTCGGAATAGTGCCCGCAGTCCGCTAGCATCGGGCGAAAAGGAGATTCGTGCGAATGCAGTTTCAAAAAAGTCAGAGCAGGTGGACTCGGTCCTATCCGCGGACGGGCGGCGTCCTGCGCGCCAAATGTGAGCATACCGCCCGGCATTTAATGAGTCAATCGCCCTTGCCTAAGTATTCCCGAGTCGCTTTGCTTTCCCCGTGCGAAGACGCTGTAACTCTCCCTAATCCCAAGAGTCGACTCCTCGCTGATGTAGGTAAGCTAGCTTCATTGGAGGTTGCGGCGATGCGGTTGTTGCGGAGTTGTGGGGCTGCCCCGGTACGTTCCCCGCCGCGTTTTCCTGTCCACAAGCTGGCTAAAACGCCGGCGATATATCGCGTCGCGGGAATTTCTAGAGAAGCTTTCACAGGCCCCATTTGGTCCAATAGATTAGCGTGAGCATCACGATCCTTTCCGGTCCGATCGGCGCAGGGAAGACGACCGTGGCATGAGAGCTTCTTGCTTTGCTGCCAGCTCCAGTCGCCTACATGGAGAGCGATACGTTCTGGTCTTTTATCGCCAAGGCCCATAGTCGGGATCGCAGAGAAGTGTTTCAGGTGATCATGCGTGCCATGACAGCCGCTGCGGGTTCCGCGTGACTGAACTGTGGCAAACGGGCGCAAAGCAATCGCGACGCATGAAGAAACATCGGCAGGGTTCACAATTGCAGATTCGGACGTCGTGTGTACGTGAACCATCTTCATGCGTCCAACAATACCCGAAATTCCCGCGCTGCGCTGACCGAAAAGAACCCTTTTTGAAACGAGTAGTGGCGAATTCGCTTACCAGCCCGTGGGCTTTGTAATCGTGCGGCCTTGGGCGTCCTTCAACTGCGGCAGAAACTGGCTTCGCGCCATATGCGAGTGAGGACCTTCAGAAGTAAAGTCACGGTTGAACTTGGCGATTTTTTTTAGCTCAATACTGGGCCGCGCCGGTCGCAAGGGCTCGCCGGTAACGCGGCTTCGTCGTCTGGCTGTGTCGTTCGTCTGTGGGTTAAAAATGCCAAGCGGGATCAGCAATTCCTTGTTGATGATCCGCACGGGTTCGGCGAGGTCGGAATCGTTTGTGATTACGATGAGTTGATCGCAATCCTTTCGGAAGGCATCAACCAGCATGTAGGTGGCAATGTTCACATCGGAGCCTTTCTCTTCCATCTTGATAACCTCCGCAAAACGCGGTCCACTCGGCGGCGGCGTGACTAACCGCATGGAGACCTGGCTTTGCAGATAGTGGCCGTAATGCACCGTGAGGTTCGGGAGTGTCTGCAAGGCGCGGATATAGATTTCCTGCCGCAGCCTGATGTGTGGATCGGAAGGAAATGGCTTTACGAGGGCGGTGAAATAACGGATGCGATGGATATTAAGGCCAGGCAAGACCTGAAGGCACAACTCGGTAAGGTTCACCCATTGTAGGGGGTGTACTTGGCGGCTCCGTAATAGAGATTGAAGCCATCGACGTATATGTTTGTCCGGGCTGTCTGAATGGAAAAATGGCCCCTGAAAAGGCAAAGCCGCCTTTGACGGCGGCTCGCGCCCTCGCTCCGAAGATTGAGGGGGTATGGAACAATTATATGATTTTGCTGGCATAAAAGCAAATGCTGCGATTGTCTCGGCTTTTCAGGGCACTAGATGAACGGCGGAAACGGTGCGAAATGGGACCGCGTGGAAGTGCGAGGCCTTTACCGCAGGCACAGGGGCGTGAAGGAACTGAAGCCAAGCGTTTCGCTAAGGCTATACGCAATTGAAGTGTGTGGGCTCCCGTGCTGGGAGCTCCTCGTAGCTGAGGATTATGAATGCCATGAAGGCCAGCCCGAGAAGAACGGACGCCGCAAGGATAAGAAGCGGCGAAGCATAAAAGGGTGGCAAATGCCCATCCTTGCCATGAAAAATCGACGACCCGATTAACAGCGCAATCGACCCGGCAGACAGCCCAATCGTGAATTCGGCAAGGCGGATATATTTTTTGCAACAGCGGTTCGAAGGCTCCGGGCTTCCCCTGCGGATCAAGATTGTAGGGGCCAATCACCAGATTTTGTAGATTCTACGACCCTGAAAAGGAAAGATTCTTTCCCGAGCAAGATCCCGAATACGAGAACGCAGATTAGCGCAAGACTGTCACGCCACCTCAAATTGTGCCGGACTTGGATGTAGCAGATCCCATCCAGGCGACCGCGAGAAACGCACTCAACACAGCCGCCCCACTAACAACGCCCGGCCATTCACCAACACCTCCATTATTTTTTCTCCCACCCATTCCACTACTTAGCCCCATTTTTGACGCCCACCAGGCTCGTACGGCTTCTTTCGCATGCTAACGTGTGGCCGCCTCTGATACCCAGCGAAGGACTGCATGCCATGACCAGCCGCGAACTAAGAAAGCAAAGACGAGCCGCCGAGCGCAAAGCCCGAAAACTGCAAGAGAAGACCGCTGCCGCTGCGAGCTTCCTGACCGGCGTCCCAGCCCCGCAACTCTCCGTCCTCACAGATCCCGACCTCGAACACTTCGATATGCAGGACGATATGCAAGACGAGTTTCCACCCGAGTTCATCGCCGAAGCCAACGCAATGCGGGCCCGCGTCCACGCCCGCGCTGGACTCAGCGTCGAACCCACGCTAACTCCGCAGCCTCGGCAACTCCCAAAACAGATCGAGCCGCCGGCTCCCGCGCCCGGCCGTCCCACCGGTCCGCGAACCCCGCAAGGAAAATCCGTCTCTTCCCGCAACTCGTTCAAGCACGGTCTCGCCAGCAGCGAGGTGATCGTCCCCGGTGAGAAACCCGCTGAGTTTGACGCCCTTGTCGAAGACCTCCTGCGTGAGCATCAGCCTGCCAACGTCACCGAAGATCTGCTGGTCCGCGAAATGGCGCAATCGTGGTGGCTCGCACAGCGCGCCTTGCGCCTGCAAAATGCCTGCTTCACGGAAGAAGGAGTCGACACCCGCAATCTCGCGCTCTTTCTTCGTTATCAGACGACGCATGAGCGCGCCTTTCATAAAGCGCTCGCCGTGCTCTTGCGTCTTCAGAAAGACCGGCGGCGCAATGCCCGGGAGTTCGTTTCGCAGGAGAACGCAAACACCGGGGCGAACTCGCCCTTCTCAAACGAAAAAATATCTCTGCAAGCCGGATCCGTATCGCTTCTAAGCCACGAAGACAGCCTTTGGGAGTTGGAAGCCGCCTGAATCACGCCGGATGCTGCTCTGATCGGACGGGTTTGATGGCAGCGCAGGCGCGTCGAAAACTATTCCTGTGCCGAAATCTGCTGGTCGGAGTCGCGCCACGCGCTGATCTTCAATCGCCGGCACACCCAACAAAGCGGTTCAGACTGGGGACCTGTCAGCGGATTGCACACAGCTCCGCAAACCCCGCAGCGGCTCGTCGCGCGTGGCCTTTCGCTCTCCACAGATTTCTTGGCCATCTCCAAGATCTCTGGGGCGATGATGGGCTCGGCCATCGGTTTCTTTTTCATTGCTGTCTTCACTATAGAACAAACGGCCTGCTCTCGCTCTTTGCAAAAGCTGCCGATCCCCTACAAATTAGACGGCGGTCGCGGGGAGCTGGCCTCATTAAGTTTAGGAGCGAGATCATAGGCGAGATGCAGGCTTCCACGATTCTGCGCTTGCAACCGTATCACCGCTTACCTTGGGAATCGGCGCCGCTACCAGTAACATGAGGAAGACCTCGCCTCAACGGTCTGCCTATTCAATCAATGACTGATCTCGCGTTCCTGTTTCCGGGCCAGGGCTCTCAATTCGCCGGCATGGGCAAGCTCTTGGCTGAAGAATATCCTGAATCCCGCCGCGTCTTTGAGGAGGCTGACGACACGCTTGCGTTTCCACTCTCTCGCCTTTGCTTCCAAGGTCCTGATGAGGAGCTCAAGAAAACCGAAAACACTCAGCCCGCGCTGTTAGCTGTCTCCATCGCCGCCTATCGTGCTTTAGAAACTCGCTCAGCGCCGCCTGCCATCGTTGCCGGCCACAGCCTGGGCGAATACTCGGCGCTTGTCGCCGCCGGTTCTCTCGCATTGCCGGATGCGCTGCGCCTTGTTCGCAAGCGTGGCCGGTATATGCAGCGCGCCGTTCCCGAAGGAGTCGGCGCGATGGCTGCTCTTCTCAAGCTGCCGGAAGGCAAGCTGGACTCCGTCCTCTTGGAAGCCGCTCAGGGCGAGATCGTCGCCGCCGCCAATCTGAACTCGCCCGGTCAGATCGTCATCGCCGGTCACGCCAACGCCGTCGCGCGCGCCATGGGTCTCGCCAGGGCCGCCGGCGCTAAGCGCGTTGTTGCCCTGCCGGTGAGCGCGCCATTCCATTGCCCGCTCATGATCCCCGCTCAACGCGATCTGCAGCCCGATCTTACCGCCGCCCTTTTTCGCGATCTCGCGTTCCCACTCGTCAATAATTGGCAAGCGCGCGCTATCTCGACCGGCCCTGAAGCCCGTGAAGGCCTCTACCAGCAAATCCCCAATCCCGTTCGCTGGATCGAAACCATCCGGAACATCGCCGCAGCGGGTGTAACGCGCTTCATCGAAGTGGGCCCGGGCGCCGTTCTCACGGGCTTGTGCCGCCAGATAGACCCCGCTCTGCGCGGAACAAAGTTTGGTGAGCCGGCTGACCTTGTGAAAGCAGAGGCGCTGCTGGCCGCATGAAGGAACCCCAAGGATGCGCTGCTTCTACTTTAGTTGAAACAATTATTGTGCCAGACCGACTTACAGATCAGCGGAGTCCATTATTGAAGTCCCTTGCCCTTCTCGCCGCATTCTCAGCCGTGTCCTGTTTCGCGCAACAGCAAGCGCCGGCATCGACGCCTCCCGCTGAGAATAGCGCCCAAGTCACCAGCCCGGAAAACCTAACCAGCGCCGCCGGCGAATTCTTCAACCACGACTTCTTCAATTTCTTCGCCTTTACGGATTTGGTTCATGACAGCAATCTGTCAACGTTCGGGGGCGGCCAGAGTGGTGCCTGGGGCTATGACATCGGCGGCGGAGTCACCGGCTATCATCAGTTTGAAACCGGTACGCTGTCGCTGAGCTACCGCGGCGACTACCGCTCCTACGGCGGCGCTAACTCCAGTGGCACTGATCAGTCGCTCGCTTTCAGTTACACGCAGCGGTTGAACCAGCGTTGGTCGATGTCTGTGAACGCCAGCGGCGGCATCTATCTGTTTGGCGCGAATTACTACAGTTATGGGAACGAAGGACCCACCACCCCCATCACCAATCCGCTGAGTACGGAAACCCGGTTTCTCCAAAGCGGCCTCAGCGTAACCTACCAGCAATCGCGCCGGCTCGCCTACACTGTCAGCGGAAACTTCTTTCTGACTCGCTACAACTACTCTCAGGCCTTCGGCAGCACCGGCGGGTCCGGAACTGTTTCCGCGAACTACCGTCTTGACCGGCGCAATAATGTCGGCGCCACGTATTCGCACACTGCTTTCTACTATCAACAGAATGCCGGCAGCGCGCAAATCGATACTGTCTTTGTCACCTACTCGCACGTTTTCAGCAACCGCACCACTCTCGACCTTTCGGGCGGCGTTTCGCGCACGCATGCGCAGGGAACCATCACTGAACCCGTTACCGTCGTGGTCGCCGGCCAGACACTCTCAGGCTTTGTGGGCGGCGCCTACAACCAAATCGCGTACGTTCCGTCGTTCCAGGGCACCCTCGCTCGCAATTGGCGGCGTTTTGAGTTCTCTGTCTCTGCCGGTCAGACTGTCTCGCCTGGTAATGGCGTTTATCTGACATCCAAAGATGCGTTTGTCAGCGGCAGCGTCTCGCGCAGTTGGCGGCGCTCCAACTTCAGCGCGGGCGGCGGCTTCTTTCATATCATCAGCCTCGCCAACACCGTGTCCGGCAGCTACACTTCGGGCAGCTTTGCAGCGTCGTACGGATACAATATCGTCCGCTATCTCTCCGCGCATGTCGCATATAGCTACTATCGGAACGGTAGTTTCGGAACCTTTACCAGCAACAACGATAGCCGTTTCACCATCGGCCTTTCGGTCAGCAGCAAGAGCGTCCCGTTGACCCTCTTCTAGCGCAAACGGCTTTACTGCACTGTGCCGCTGGCTGTTAACACTTGCTGCAGGCGCTCGGCGAAATTCGCGCCGCTCTCTGTCTCCAGTCTGCGCCGCTCTACCTGCAGCGTGCTGTCCAGTTCATGCACCAGCCGCAACAGGCTCTTGATATTTGACTCCACGAGTTTGGCGCTGCCCGGAATCTCCGGCATCGGAAGATAGTTCGCATCCACTCCGAAATCAATCCGCAGATCCTCCTGGCTGCCGCTGTCCAGTTCCGTGCCGCTATCGAATTCCGGCCCGAAACAGGAGATCTCCACGCGCGCCGGAGCCAGCGCCCACTCCCCCTCGTACTGCCACAAATCCCACCAGCTTTCCACCCGGTAGGCGACATCCTCGCCCGTGTGATCCGCCAGCGCCGCCAGTATCTCTTCTATCTCCAAGGGCCCGTTCACGGGCCGCTCCAGTAATGGAGGTTCCGTCATATCAATGGCTTGGATTGAAATGACTGACTGCGGCTGCTCGCGCTGTGAGAAAGGAAATGAGCGTAGAAGCTTCTCGAATTGCCTCATTCGGCTCGCCCGGCCGCTTCGGTTGAGCCAGATGGACAGGGATAACTGATCTGTCACGCTTTCATTATCGCCATGCCCTTGCCTGAAACAAGTTATTACAAAGATGTTTTTAACTGAGATAATAGGATTTCGGTAACAATTGAATGCAAACCGATCTCGTGCAGATCAAGCGCCTCGGGGAAAAGCAGCGCGAGGAGAATCAGCGCTTCCGCGCCTGGCTGAAGCGCCATAACTTTGTCGAGCGCCGCTTCAAAGCCATCTCTCAGAATGTGGAAGAGGCCATCGATTGCACTGCTTGCGCGAACTGCTGCAAGGTAGCCACTACCCCGGTCAGCGAGCGCGACGTAGAACGGTTAGCCAAATTTCTGGGCGTGAAGCTGGCCCATTTTCTGAGGAATTACACCGTCGAAACGCCGGACGAAGGCCGTATCTTGCGGCGTAATGAAAGCGGCTGCGTTTTTCTCGATGGCAATCTCTGCACTGTTTATGACGCGCGGCCGCAGACCTGCGAGTTCTTCCCCCATCTGGTGAGGGGCAACGGCTCGCTGCTGAGCCGCATGTGGCACATGCCGGACCGCGCCGTTTATTGCCCCATCGTCTTCAACGCGCTGGAGCAGTTCAAGGCCGAAACAGGATTCAAAAAATGACCGCTGCTTTCCTTTTGTTGATTTGTCTCATCGGCTGCGTCGGCTTTGCGGCTTACCAGTTGTCGGAAGCCCGCCGCTGGCGTCACGCTGCAGCCGAATCGCGTGCCTCGGCCGAGTCGCAGCGCGCCGATCTCGATCGCGTCAGGCGCGAATTGGATGAATCCCACCGCGAGGTTATGCTTCAGCAGAGTGAAAGTGCCAAAACGCGCGAATTGGCCGAGGTGCAGCTTAAGCTCCTCACCAAAACGCAGCAGCAATTGGAAGAAAAGTTTCGCGCCGTTGCCGCTGAGGCGCTCCAGAGCAACAACCAGATGATGCTCGATCGCAACCGCGATCAATTGCAGCAACTCGTCGAGCCGGTCAATCAATCGCTGCGCAAGTTCGAGGAACAGGTGCAGGCTATTGAGAAATCGCGTGTCGGCGCATACGAAGGCATCTCCGCTCAGGTGCAGGCTCTTACCCATCTGCAGGAGCGCGTACGCCAATCCACTGATCAGCTCAAGACCGCCCTCCGTTCTCCCATCCAGCGCGGCCGCTGGGGCGAGATGCAGTTGCGCCGCGTCGTCGAGCTGGCGGGTATGCTCGATTACTGCGATTTCGCCGAGCAGGAAACGCTGTTCGGCGAAACCAATCAACGGCCCGACTTGATCGTGCGCCTGCCCAACCAGTGCCGTGTTGTCGTCGACGCGAAGGTATCGCTCGATGCCTATTTGCGGTCGGTCGAAACCAACGATGAGGCCGAGCGTCTCCGCTGCCTGCGCGATCACGCCCGCCAGGTTAAAACTCATATCCGCGCGCTTTCTGAAAAGGCTTACTGGCAGCGTGTCAATTCACCTGAATTTGTCGTCGCCTTCCTTCCGCTCGAATCGCTCTTCAGCGCCGCCCTGGAGCATGATCCGGAGTTGTTGTCGTATGCCGCGGGAAATCGCGTCGTCATCGCCAGCCCCATCACGCTGATCACCCTCCTGCTGACGGTCGCCTATGGCTGGCGCCAGCAGGCCACGGTCGAGAACCTCGATCAGATTCGCGATACCGGTATCGAGCTCTACAAGCGGCTGCTCACCATGGGACAGCACTTCACAAGGCTTGGCGATGCAATTGAAAAAACCGTCGCGACCTATAATGACACCCTCGGCTCACTGGAACGCAGCGTGCTTACCTCCGCTCGCAAGTTCGAAGAGCTGCGGCCGGCAACCGCCGATGAGATCGAGGTTCGCGCCCCAATCGAAACCGCGCCGCGTCACCTCGATGGCGCAAAATGGCAGAGCAATGAACCCTTCGACCCGCCGAAGCCACAGGCCGTTGCCGGAACGGGAACGCGCGGCTAGTTGCTGAGTCTTTCGGTGATCGTGACTGGAGCGCTAAGCGCAAACGTCAGCTTGGTCTCGGTGGGTATGGCTGTGGCCTTCCCATGTCCCGCCAGCGCTACTCCGGTCCCCGCGGCGCCGCCGGCGCCCGCGCCAATTGCCGCGCCCTTGCCGCCGCCCGCAATCGCTCCGATGATCGCGCCCAGCGCCGCTCCGCCGCCGATCTTCGCTGCGCTTTTCTTTGCATTGCTCGGGCCCTTTTGGTCGAAATTGCCGGTCGCGATATGCACGGTCTGCCCATCTGTCGTGTGGATCTCGGTCAACATCAGGGTCAGTTCCGACTCGCCGGCAACACGCCCCGCTTTGTCGGCCTTCACCACCTGGCCCAGAACTTTAGACCCTTTGTCTGCGATGATGAACCCTTCTGTGACGATCGGCACGTCCAGCGTGCCACGGAATGTGTCGCCTGTGTAATTATGCTCCGTTGAGAGCGTCTCGCCCAGTCGCACGAACACGTTGGTGCCCGCTGGCAGCGTCACGACGTGGGGTTGCCTCGCAGCTGGCCGCGTAACCGGCTGCGAAGGTTCTATGCTCTGCACCTGGGCTGCTCCAGGCTGTAGTGGCCCCTGTTGCGGCGACGCTTCGCTGGTCGGCTGTTCCGGCAAGGGATAAGCCGGGGGCGGCGTGACCGACGGCCTCGGCGTATTCTGCGCGATTTGTACTTCTCTCGGCGCCGCGGCTGCAGGTGCAGGCTCAGGTGCAGGGGTGTTGTCCGGCGGCCGTTCGGCCGCCTCCACCGGCTTCGGCTTCTCGGTCGCCTTCTTCTGTATTTTCTGTTCCTTGACCTGTACGGGACTGGGCGGCGCTGGCGTAACCTCCTGAGGAGCGGCCGTCGGCGCGGGGGCGGCCGGTACCGGCGCAGCGGTCGCCGGAGCGGCCGGTGCCGGCAGGGCCTGTTGTACCGTCTGGGTGGGTGGTTGATCCCGCGACGGGTCACTCACCCGGATATACACTAAGGCGCTTCCCAGCGCCACCACGACACCGGCAACAAATGCAGCGACGATTTTTACGAAACTCGACGGCGACATCCAGTTCACCACTATACTTTCAAACGTAGCGGTCTGGAGCGGCGTTTCTCCAGCAGACGTTAAAATAGACTTTATTCCAAACCATTACCAGTTTAATTTTCCCGCGAGCTACCGGATCGGACCGCTTTCCGTCTGTCCCGCCACGGTTCTCGCGCCGATGGCCAGCGTCACCGATACCGTTTTTCGCCGCCTGATCCGTAATCAGGGCGGTTGCGGTCTACTGATGACCGAATTCACCAGTTCTCACGGCGTCGTGAGCACTCGCCACGCTCGCAAACCCAACCGGAATTTTCGCTATCTCCACTTCGAGCCGGAAGAACATCCCATTGCCTGTCAACTGTTTGGCTCGGATCCGGCGGTCATCGCCGAGGCCGCCCGTGTATGTCAGGATCGCGGATTTGATGTCGTCGATATCAATTTCGGCTGTCCCGTCAACAAAGTCGTCAAATGCAATGGCGGTTCCGGCCTGCTGCGCGACTTGCCGCTGGTGGAGCGAATCCTTCGCGAAGTTCGTTCGGCAATTTCCATACCGCTCACTTGCAAATTCCGCGCCGGCTGGAATGATCAGGAGTTGGTTGCTGTCCGGATGGCGAGACTCGCCGAAGACTGCGGTCTTGCCGCAATCGCGCTGCACCCGCGCACTCGCGAGCAAGGTTACAGCGGGCGCGCCGACTGGACTCGCATCGCCGAGATCAAGGCCGCCGTCGGCATTCCCGTTATCGGCAACGGCGATATCGGCACTCCCGAAGACGCCGTCCGGATGTATCGAGAGACCGGCTGCGATGCCGTCATGATCGGCCGCACCGCCTCCTACAATCCCTGGATCTTTCGCCAGATCCGGGAATATCTGGAGACCGGCTCGTATTTCGTTCCACCCGATCCCGAGCGTTATCAGATGATGAAGACTTACTATCTGATGCTGGAGGAGCAGGGCGAAGCGGATGCCGTCGGCAAAATGAAGCAGTTCGCGACCTACTTCACGCACGGGGTGCGCAATGGCTCCAAGCTCCGCACTGAGATCTATCGATCCCAGGAAATCAGCCGCATCCTCGAAATCGTGGATCATTTCTTTTCCGATCAACTGAGCCTCGTCGCTTGAAGCACGTTCAATTGATCACCGACGGGGCGTGCAAAGGTAACCCGGGGAAGGGCGGGTGGGCCTGTATACTGCGCTTCGGCGATTACAAGCGCGAAATCTTCGGCTGCAGCCCGCGCACGACGAACAACCGCATGGAGATGGCGGCCGCCATCGAAGGCCTGAAGCGCCTCAAGGAAACCTGCTCGGTCGAGATCGTCACTGACTCCGAGTACGTCAAGAACGGCATCACGAAATGGATCCAGGGCTGGAAGCGCAACGGTTGGAAGAGAGCTGACAAGCAGCCCGTAAACAACCAGGATCTCTGGATGATGCTCGACGAACTCGCCACCGCGCATCAGGCCAGGTGGAGCTGGACCAAGGGGCATGCTTCGCATGAAGACAACAATCGCTGCGACGAGCTGGCCAGCCGCGCGGCGGAAGAGCAGATTTCAAGCGAGGCCGCCCCATCGGCGGTTCACTATTAGCTCATGTCCCAGCGAGTCTGCCTCTTCGGTGGAACCTTCGATCCCGTTCATAAGGCTCACCTGCGGATCGCGCTCGAGGCCCGGGAGCGCTGCTCGCTGGATCGAGTTCTATTTATTCCGGCCGCCCATCCGCCGCACAAGGACCCCGCCGGTTTGACGCCTTATGAAGACCGCTTCCGCATGGTAGAGATCGCCTGCGCAGGGCACGACGAGTTCGAAGCGTCACGGCTGGAAGAAGGCAGCGGACAGAGCTACACCATCGACACGGTCAAGCGCTTTCGAACGCAACTCGCGGCCCAGGATCGCCTGTTCTTCCTGATTGGGGCGGATGCCTTCAATGAGATCGAGACCTGGAAAGGCTGGCAGGAATTGCTGCGGGTGACCGAGTTTATCGTGGTGGCGCGGCCCGGTGGAGAATACGGCGTGCCCGAAGGCGCCCGCGTACATGAAATAAACAGCGTGGCCCTGCCGGTATCAAGCTCTGATATTCGCACGCGTCTGGCAAACGGGGAACCGACGCCGGAGCTGCCCGATACAGTCCGCGCCTTCATCGAAGAACGCGGGCTTTACGGCTTCGGAAAACCGGCGGCTATTGCTTCGCCGTAGCGCAGTAACGATCAAACGCGCCGGTCAGTACGTCCGCGATGGTCTCGGCGTCGCTGCCCTCAATCTGATGGCGATGCACGACGAACACGGGCGCGCCGCCGCGGAACAGGGCGATCGACGGCGAGGACGGAGGAACGCCTGATAGCAGCTCTCGGACTCGCGCCACTGCTTCGAGGTCAGCGCCGGCGAAGACCGTCGCGGCCGTGTCGGGGCGTATATCGTGCTGCAAGGCGAGGCCGACCGCGGGACGCGCCTTCCCCGCGGCACAGCCGCAGACGGAGTTAACGATCATCAGCACCGTTCCGCCGCCGGGCGCCAGCAGGCGGTTCACTTCGTCTGCCGTGCGGGCCTCCTTCACGCCGTACTGCGTCAGGTCTTCGCGCATCCGCGCGATCAGTTGTTCGGGGTAACGATTTGGTGTAGTGGCAAACATGTTAGGATCTCGGGGTTTGAACTTTGGGCGTGGCGAGATAACCCACGACCATATTCTTCTGTACCTGGTTCACGACAATTTCGTCGGGTTGGCGCGCTTTGGAAGTGTAGAACTGAATCGGCTCGTTGATGGTGCGATCTTTTTTCTGTACCGTCTTATCGTCCACCGTGATCGACAGCGTAAAGCGGTTGTGCTTCACGTCCGTTTTGTTCAACTCCACCATGATGTCTCCCACGCGCTGCTTATTCTTATCGCCCTTGGGAATCTTGAACTCGAAGTAGTTGCGCTCGCCGAGCTCTTTCAGCGCTTTCAATTCAGTAGAGTTGGTTGCGATCAAACTTGCGTGGCTGTCCAGTTCGCCCGTGGCGCGCTTCAGATTGGCGATGGTCTGTTCGAGCTGGCTCTTGGTGCTGCCAAGATCGGTCTTTACATTGCCGACGTCGCTGGACACGCTTGCAATCTGAGTGGTGGCGGTGTCAGCCGTCTGTTTCACCTGCTGAATGGCCGCCTGCTGGATCGCCTGTTGCTCCGCTACTTTGTCCTGCAGGCTTTGAACTCTACGCTGCGCATCGATCTTAGCCTGGCCTACCGCCTGGTCAGCCAGGCGGCGCTGTTCGGCCAATTTAGCCTGCAAGTTCGCGACGCTCTCGCGCGAGCGGCGGACCTCGGCGTTCGAGTCAAGCCGCATCTTCTCGATGGCTGCATTAAATTCGGTGGTGAGCTTTGCCATGTCAACGCGGTTCTCCGTACGGAGACGGTCCAGCTGCACAAACAGGAATACATTTGCTGCGGCCAGCAAAACCAGGATCCCGATTAGCAGGGGGGTCTTCCAGTTGGGGCTAGAGGGAGGAGGGATGATATAGGTTGGCTGTTCTGGTGTACTGCTCATTCGTTACTGTTGGCCTCGCAGGGGTGAATAGACGCTTCTACTATCTATTATGTTTCAGAGCGGTTTGGATAGCTAATGGACGTTAGCCCTGAGGCAGCTTGCTGACATCCCATCCGCCGCCAAGCGCCTTGATCAGGAGGACGCTCGCATCCATTCTTCGACGCAGGAGATCTACATCCGTCCGCTCGTTCGTAAGAGCGATACTCTGCGCCGTGATCACTTCTAAGTAGGTTACCAGCCCGCCTTTGTAGCGGTTCAGAGACAGCTGCAAGGAACTCTCGGCCGACACGGTGGCATCGTGCTGCTTGGCCGACTCCTGCTCCAGTATTCGCAGCGTGGAGAGGTTGTCTTCGACTTCCTGGAAGGCGCTCAAAGATGTCTGCCGGTAGTTTGCGACCGTGGCGTCATAGGAGGCGATGGCGCTCTGCACTTGCGCGCGCCGACGCCCGGCATCAAACGCGGTTTCGAGCACCTGCGGTCCTACCGACCAATATCGGCTAGGCCAGGTGAACCAGTCCACGATGCTTCCGGACGAGAGACCACCCGTCGCGCTGATCAACAGATCGGGGAAAAAGGCTGCTTTCGCGATCCCGATCTGTTCATTCGCCGCGGCGGCTTGCCGTTCGGCGCTTGCAATGTCCGGCCGGCGCTCCAGGAGTTGGGAAGGCACTCCTACCGGAATAGCAGGCGGCGTTCCGACGAGCCGCACGGGCGCCAGCGTGAACTGTTCCGGATTCTTTCCGATCAGCACCGCAATCGCGTGCTGGAATTCCGCCCGCGCAACCTCAACATCGATATCCTGCGCCTGGGTCTGCTGCAGTTGCGTCTGCGCCTGCGCCACTTCGACCTTGGAAGCGATACCTCCCGCGTAGCGGTTCTGCGTGAGTTGGAGCGCCTTTTCGTAAGCCCCTACCGTGTCATCCAGCAGTTGTTTCTGGGCATCCGCGCTGCGAAGCTCGAAGTAATCCACTGCCAGTTCCGTCTGCAGTTCGAGCTTCACGTTCTCCAGATCCGCGGCAGAGGCCTGGAACTGCGCTTTAGCAGCCGTGATGCTTCGCCGTAGGCGTCCCCAAACATCCGCGTCGTAGCTGACGCTGATCGGCAGCACGAAACCGCCGAACTCTTTCCCAGGTATGGCCGACGGGCTGTTCGAGGAGGTGCGGTTACTCGTAAGCGTAACGCCCGCCGTAACGGTTGGATAGAGGAAGGAATGGTTGTACTTGATAGCAGCGCGGGCTGCCTGGAAATTCGCCTCCGCTACTTTTAAGCTCTGGTTTGCGGGCTCGACTTGCACCTCGAGCGCATTCAATGCGGGATCGTTGAACAGCTCCCACCAGTCGCCGCGGATTGCTCCATCGCTAGGCTGCGCCTGTTTCCAGCCGTTGATCTCTTTGAAGTTCGCTGGCGGCTGCTCGCTATACTGCGGAGCCACGGGGACCGAGGGCTTGGAGTAGTTCGGGCCAACTCTACAACCAGCCAGGCTGACAGCCAAGCCAAGGGCTACGAGATGGGCCTTGCGATTCATCGATTCTTTACCATTCTCTAATTCCGCGCGGATCACAGGGAGCGCATCACAAATGTAAAGATTAATTAACGCGATGACGCCGCTGATCAAGGAAGATACACAAGAGCTAACGTGCAAGGGCCGTGGGCGTCCGCGTGACGAGGTCGCGCGCGGCCGAATCCTGGCGGCGGCGCTTGCCGTGCTAGAGGAGTTGGGTTACGCGAACGCCACCAGTGATGCGATTGCCGAAAGGGCGGGAGCTAGCAAGGCAACGATTTATAGGTGGTGGCCGAACAAATCCGCGGTGTTGTTGGAAGCTTTGCGTGAAGCGGTGAGCCGAGAGTTGCCGTTTCCCGACACGGGCAACCTGCGCGACGACGTTCGGCTGCAGTTGCAAAATTTTTGCAAATTGCTGAGTGGCCGCCGCGGCCGAGTATTTCGGAGCTTTGTTACTGCCGCGCAACATGATCCTGAAGTGAGTGAAGCGTTCCGCTCGATCTGGGTACGACCGCGCCGGGAAACCGGCAAGGCCGCGCTGGAGCGGCATCGGGGCAAGTCCCTGAAAGACGACGTTGATCTGGAGTTGGTGATGGACTGTCTCTATGCACCGTTTTATTACCGGTTAATGGTAAGTCAAGCTCCCCTGTCAGAGAAATTTATCGACGGGTTGACCGACCTGGTGCTTGCGGGAATAGCGAAGCGTCAAAACGGCCAGAAAGCCTGATCGTCTGCTTGCCCAATCGGCTGGCCGGGCGGAGGCTCTACGGACTCGGGCAATTGTAGTTGCGCCGGATCCCGCTGGTACTGATCGATGAGGCGTCGGCCGAAGGCGTTGGTCTTGTTTGCGCACAAAGTAATGCCGTGATCGGCGGCGGCGCGAACCACGCCGGGGGCTTGCTCATCGGCTGCGAGCGCCAGGATGCGGATCAACACCACGTTCTGAACCGTCTCGGCCACCTCAGTCTGAAGGCCGGCCGGGGACGGCATCGCGTAGGCCGCGTCCACCAGTTTTTCGATCACTTCGCGAAGATCCGGATTCTGGGGATTGCGCGCGTTATACTCCTCCAGCCGCGCGGCTCGCTCAGGATTCAAGAGAAGCCCGACGGTAAGCTCGGCGGCCGCCTGAGCGCCAGCGACTGGATCAAAGGTGACGCCGGTCTGATTCGGGAAAGTTTCACGGGTGCGCGGATATCCCGGAGGACGCGGCGGTATCAACTCGAGAATTCGATCGGGCAGCGTCAACGTCGCCGGGCTGATGGTAGTGAGAAGCGCCTCCAGCGCCCGCCGCTGCTCCGCTGCTGGAACGATCTGCGTAACGGGTTGACCGTCGCCGCGCACAGCGTAGGTGTACTGGTTGCCGCCCAGGATTTTGGCGGCCGCTTCCGTTTGATAGCGGTGAATGAAATAGAGCGGAACCAGAACGTCATCCAAGGTCGCCATGGGAGCGCCTACAGGGATATTGTTTTCGCCGAAGCGTGAGAGAGCAATCTCACGAACTTTCAGAATGTGGGTGAGTCCGTCGATGGCATTGGGACCGGTGTCCCACAGATGCGATTGCGGGTGGGCGCTCCCGGGCGGGCGACTATCGGCATCGGTGATGAAAGTGAGGCCGCCCCTGGCGGCATCCATAACGATCTTGTCGAGTGCCGCGCGCTCGTCCGTGCCGGGCGGGAATTGCGAATAGCCCCAGGCGATGGAGACCTTGTCCCATGCGCCGATGCCAACTGCATAAGCCGATGAAAGGTCAAGCGTATTGTCCGGCCGAATATCGATGCGCGGACCGGGATAATCCATGACAGAAGCGCGGCCTTGCGTGCTCGCGATGTAGTTGTGCTCCAGGCCTAAGGTGTGGCCCACTTCGTGCGCCGCCAGTTGACGGAGGCGGGCATAGACGACACCGCTAAGGGCGCTGCTTTCGTCATGGCCGGGAGCATAGGGCGCCGTGAGGCCCTGGAAGATCAGGTAGTCCTGGTGGGCGCGCAAAGACCCAAGCGTGACGATGCCTTTGATGATTTCTCCGGTACGCGGGTCGACGAGCGAATTGCCGTAAGACCAGCCACGCGTGGAGCGGTCTACCCATTGAATGATGTTGTAGCGCGCGTCCATGGCATCCATGCCCGGGGGCATCACCTTGACCTGGAAGGCGTTGCGGAAACCAGCGGACTCAAAGGCCTGGTTCCACCAACCGGCTCCTTCGATGAGGGCGGATCGAACGGGCTCCGGAGCGCCTGAATCCACGTAGTAGACGATGGGTTCGACGGGATCACTTACGGCGGCAGTAGGATCTTTTTTCTGCAGACGATGGCGCTCAATGTAACGCCGCATCACAGGCTGATTGACGGGCGCGGAAAAATCCATGAACTCGAGCGGGAAGAAACCCACACGAGGGTCTTGCAGGCGTGGCTGATATCCCGGTTCGGGGAGCGCGACAAACCCCTGGTGCTCGCGCACGGTGACGGCGTCAGGCGTGGGCGTCACTTCACGAATGAAACGGCCGGACGCGTCGCCGGTGAGAGTGATGGTGGTTTCCACTTCGGTGTTTTTTGGAAACACTTTGGTGAGCGGAAGGTAGAAGGCGGAACGGGACTCGTCGACGCGATAATTACCCTGTTTCTGCTGTTCCAAATCGCGCGCCACACCGGAGGCGTCGCGCAGCAGGAAATTGCTGGCGTCGACGAGAACGCGCGAGTTCTCTTCGGCGGCAACCTCGAAGCCCCACAGAGTGGAGCGGGCGAAGGAGTCGCGTTCCGAGCGCTGCTCGGCTTCATCGCCGCCGGTTGCCCGGAATCTATAGTTCGATTCGATGAGCAACACCTTTGGCCCCGCGCGCTCGAATTGCACGATCTTCGGTTCATTCATGCGTCCGCGATCGAGGCCCAAGTCATTCGAACCAATGCCGGCAGAGAGCGCGGAGATGTAGAGGAACTCCTGGTTGAGGCGGTCGATTTCCAAATACATCTTGCCGCTATGCTCGTCCCAGAAGAGGGGGAGAAAGCCGTCGAGCTTGCGAAGACCAGCGGTGCGAGCGGAGATGGTCTGCGGCTGCGTATCGGCGGGACGCTGCGCCGCGGGCGCGGCCAATGGGAGCAGAAAGAGGGGCAGCAAAAATGGTATGGGCACTAGGATTGATATTTTCGCAGGTGGGTGCATGCGAAGCCGAAGACGGGGCGGTTTGTCTCCCCGTTTGCGGGCTTTCTTTTGTTCACGAATCGAGCAAGCAGTTGCTTACTCGCCGGCAAATCGTTGCTTCAAGCCACCAATACTGCGAGCAACGCTTCAAGCGGATATCGTCGAGTGACCGCTACTCCCAACCGGAAATTTCCTCTATCGGCAGAGGTTCGAAAAAGTCGGCCCAACCAGCAGCTTGCCCTTCAGCGAGCCTGGCCGCCGTTGACCCTTTGTTTCACCAATGGGGACAAGCCGTGCGACCGGCTTCGAACCGCGCGCAATGATCACCTCTTCCCCCCTGGACGCTTTCTGAATCAAACGGGAGAGATTCGTCTTTGCGTGATGAATCGTTACTACGCTAGTCTTCATGGAAGGCAAAGCCAGTTTAGCTAAGGTATGTCCGCTTCTAACACCTTCGCGAAAAGCGCGGGAAGAATACACCGCGCTCAGGAGCGACGGCTGATTCAGCGAGTCCCGCTACACTAACAATAAGCGGCGGATGCATCCTTGGCAAAGCGCGAAATTCTGATTATTGAAGACAATCCGGCTGACGTGCGCCTGATGCGCGAGGCGCTGAAAGCCATAAACCCGCCGGTTCACATTCATGTGGCGGAGGATGGGGACCAGGCCCTGCGGTTCCTTCGACGGGAGGGACAGTACAGCGAAGCACCTACACCGGCGCTGGTCTTTTTGGACTTCAACCTGCCGAAAGCCAGCTCACGGGACATTTTGCGCGAGATCAAGTCCGATAGCCGTTTGCGGCCGATTGCGGTGGCGGTTTTGACCACTTCGGATATGGATAAAGACGTCCACGAGGCTTATCAATTGCACGCGAATTGCTATCTTTGCAAGCCGACCGATCTGGACGCTTTCTTGACTACGATTCGAACGGCCGCGCATTTCTGGCTGAATGTCGCCTCCGTTGCCGAACGCGCGGAAGAGTCCGTCACGTGAGCCTATCTGTTATGATTTTGGCGCATGAGCGGGTATTCGATTGGCGTGGATCTCGGCGGCACCAATCTGCGTGTGGCAGCCATCGATTCCAGCGGGCGGATTTTGTGCAGAATTTCAGAACCGGCCGTCTTCGACACCGGGCCGAAGCAAGTAGTTCACGATATAGCGAACTCCATTGAGCGCGTCCGCCAGCGGGCGGGTGGCGAGGAGCTGCGCGGAGTGGGCATCGGCGTTCCTGGTTTTATCGACATCGAAACCGGCGTAGTCATAGGATCGGCAAATCTTCCGGGATTCCAAGGATTTCCTGTTCGAGATGAGATCCAGCAGCAGCTTGGCGCGCCGATCATTCTGGAGAATGACGCGAATGCGGCGGCGCTGGGAGAGATGTGGATCGGGGCGGGGAAGAACGTCAAGGATCTGGTTCTGATAACGCTCGGGACGGGCATTGGAGGCGGCATCGTTTTTGACGGAAAAGTGATGCACGGCTTCCTTGGAATGGCAGGCGAATTCGGGCACATGACGGTCTTTCCGGACGGCAACCCGTGCGGATGCGGGAATAGCGGCTGCCTGGAGAAACACGCTTCCGCGACGGCGATCGCGGCGATGGGACGCATGATGCATTTCGGGCCCAGCGTCACATCGGTGAAAGTGTACGAGTTGGCGCTGGAGGGCAACGATCGCGCCAAATGGGTTTTCGAGTCAATGGGCCGGGCGCTAGGCGTCGCTATTGCGAGTCTCATCAACGTATTCAATTTTCCGCTGTACTTGATAAGCGGCGGCCCCTTGCCGGCGTGGGATTTCTTCGCGCCCACCATGTTCGCCGAAATAACGAAGCGATCCTTTACTTACGCGCGAACAGGCACGCGCGTAGAGAAGGCGCTGCTGGGAGCGGATGCGGGGCTATTCGGCGCGGCCTACCTGCCGTTTCAATTCCAGCCTACGAAGCCGCAAGCCATAACGGCGTAGCGATTTCATCGCGAATCTGGAGACATCACTTGTACTGGCTCGGAATCGATGTCGGCACGGGCGGGTCGCGCGCGCTGCTGGTGGATGGGGGCGGACGCGTTCGCTACTCAAACACCGCGGCTCATAAAGACATGCTGATGTTGAAGCCGCTGTGGGCGGAGCAGGATCCGGACGACTGGTGGGCCGCATCACAAGCAGCGATACGCGGCCTTCTGAGAGACGCGAACATTGAAGGCTCAGCGGTGCGCGGAGTAGGGCTCAGCGGACAGATGCATGGGCTGGTAATGCTGAACGCGGCGGGCGCGGTGTTACGGCCGGCGCTGATATGGTGCGACCAGCGCAGCCAGCGGCAAGTGGATTTCGTGAACGCCAAGGTGGGTCCGGAAAACGTGCTGCGATGGACCGCGAATCCTTTGTTAACGGGCTTTACACTGCCGAAGCTGCTGTGGGTGCGCGACCACGAGCCGGAACATTTCCAGGGAATTCGCAATATTCTGCTACCAAAAGATTACCTACGTTTCAAACTCACCGGGGAATATGCATCCGATGTGTCGGATGCGAGCGGAACCGGACTCTTCGATGTGGCGCATCGCCGCTGGTCGCTGGAGATGGCAAACGCCCTGGAACTGGACGCGAGTATTCTGCCAAGAACGTATGAGTCGAACGAATTGAGCGGTACGATCTCACGCGCGGCGGCAGAGGCAACCGGACTGGCGGCTGGAACGCCTGTGATAGCGGGGGCAGGAGACCAGGCGGCGAGCGCGCTCGGCAACGGCATTGTCGAAGCAGGCGCGGTTTCGTGCACCATCGGCACGTCAGGCGTGGTATTCGCATACCAAGCTGAACCAGCGTATGATCCCGCCGGGCGCGTCCACACCTTCTGCCACGCGATTCCCGGCGCGTGGCACGTTATGGGCGTGACGCAAGGGGCGGGGCTGAGCCTGCAGTGGTACCGGAACCAGTTTGCGCCCGATACGGATTACAGGCACCTAACAGGCGATGCAGCCAATTCACCGGCGGGCGCCCAGGGCCTTTTCTGGCTACCGTATCTTATGGGCGAGCGCACGCCCCATCTGGATGCTTTGGCACGCGGAGGTTGGATTGGATTGACGGCCAAGCATCAGCCGGCTGATTTGATTCGAGCGATTCTGGAAGGCGTATGCTACAGCCAGAAGGATGGGCTTGAGATCATCGCAGGGTTAGGCACGCGACCGGAGGTGGTCCGACTTTCGGGAGGCGGCGCGAAGAGCGCATTCTGGCATCAGCTCTTCGCCAACATCTTCGACCTGCGCGTGGTGACATTGGCGACGCAGGAAGGCTCGGCGTACGGCGCGGCTTTGCTGGCGCTGGTGGGCACGGGCGAATATGCCACGGCTGCGGAGGCGTGCCGAAAAGCCGTGCGGGAAGTGCTGGCGAAGATGCCGCAACCGGCCATGACCGACCTGTATCGGCAGCGTTACGAAATCTATCAAAGCCTGTATCCCGCCTTGAAGCCGGTGTTCCAGGCGATTGGCGAATTGGATGGTTGACGGCTGCCGGTACTGCGACATCGCGCTGCCCGTACCAATAGATCGCCTCTTTACGTATGAACTGCCGCTGACGATGCGACACCGAGTCAGGGCGGGCTGCCGGGTGCTGGTTCCATTTGCCGCGCGAAGACTCACCGGAGTAGTAGTTGAGCTGCATGGTGAAGCGCGCGGGCACGAGACACGCGAGGCGTTGAAGCTGGTAGATGAAGAGCCGGTGCTGGATGGAGAGCTGTTAAACCTGGGGCATTGGATCGCGGAGTATTATTGCGCGCCTATCGGCGAAGTGTTGAAGGGCATGCTGCCGTTGAGCGGCGAGACGCGGCGGGGCACGCGGTATTCGCTGACGGAGGGCGGCCGCGATGTTGCGCGGCAATTGATTATCAGGCCTGAGACGGACTCGGCGCTGCAAGTGCTGGGAATGCTGGAAGAGAGATCGCGATCGGCCGAATATTTGTCGTCGAAAGTGCCGCAGGCGAAGACAGCGCTGCGAGGGCTCATCAAACGCGGCTGGGTGATGGCGGAGGCGACGCAAGACGAGCGCGATCCGCTGCGGGCTTCGGCGGAACGGCTGCAAGCCGAATTCATCCGGCGTCAAGAGGACCGGGTCAAGCTCAAGAAGAACGAACGGGAATTGCTGGCCTTTCTGGAGTTGCATCCGGGCGAGCACAATTTGGCGGAGCTCGGAAAGAGGATCAAGAAGGCGAGTGAAGCGGCGCGTTCCTTAGCGCGGCGGGAGCTGATCAAGCTAGAGCCGGAAGGCCGGCGAGCGCCGCCGGGGTATGAACGGCCAATACCGATCTTGAATGCGCACCAGGAGGCAGCCTTTGATCAGATCAGGCACGCGCTGGAGGAGCGGCAGTTCAAAGCATTTTTATTGCAAGGCGTGACGGGTTCGGGCAAGACCGAAGTTTATTTGCGCAGTATCGAGGCGGCGCTCGCGATGGGCAAGAACGCGTTGCTGCTGGTTCCGGAGATTGCGTTGACGCCGGCGGTGGCCGGGCAGTTCTTTCACCGCTTCGGGAAGCAGGTGGCGATTCTGCACTCGGCGTTCGGCGATGCGGAGCGCGCTGAACAGTGGCGCCGGATCCGCAACGGACAGGCACGCGTGGTGGTGGGAACGCGCTCGGGTGTTTTCGCTCCGGTGCAGAATCTGGGGCTGGTGATTGTAGACGAAGAGCACGATGGCAGTTACAAGCAGCAGGAAACGCCGCGCTATCACGGGCGCGACGTAGCGTTGATTCGGGCGAAAAACGCCTGCGCAGTGGCGGTGCTGGGGTCAGCCACTCCAAGCATAGAGAGCCGCTGGAACGCCGAGCACGGGAAGTACAGTTTGCTGCCGCTACCGGAACGCATTGCACAACGGCCGCTGCCGGAAGTGCAGATTGTGGACATGCGCATGGAGTTTCTGGAGACCAAGCGGCAGGCCACTTTTTCCCGCAAGCTGTTGGAAGAGATGGAGCGGCGCCTGCAGCAGGGCGAGCAAACGATGCTGCTATTGAATCGCCGCGGGTTTTCGAGTTTCATGGCGTGCCGGGCCTGTGGAGAACGCCTGCTGTGCGCGAATTGTTCCGTGGTGTTGACCCATCACCGCCGCGACCGGCGCATGCTGTGCCATTACTGCGGATATGCGGAGAAGATTCCAGCAACGTGCCCAAGGTGCGGAAGCGACTATATACAGTTCCTGGGTACGGGCTCAGAGCGCGTGGAGGAGGAATTGCACCGGCACCTGCCAGTGGCGCGGATTGCGCGGCTGGACAAGGACAGCGCGGCCGGTAAGGGCGCTTTCGAAAGCATCCTGCAGACGTTTCGCGACGGCGACATCGACATCCTGGTGGGCACCCAGATGATCGCCAAAGGGCACGATATTCCCAACGTGACGCTGGTTGGGGTAGTGCTGGCCGACATTGGCTTGAGCATGCCCGACTTCCGGGCCGCCGAGCGCAGTTTCCAGTTGTTGACTCAAGCAGCGGGGCGAGCGGGGCGGGGAACGACGCCGGGGCGCGTGATCATTCAAACCCTGAATCCGGACCACTATGCGGTGCGCTTTGCGGCGGGGCACGACTACGAGGCTTTCTATAAGAAGGAAATCGAGTTTCGCAAGTGGCTCCGGTATCCGCCGTTTGCCGCGTGCGCGAATGTGCTGGTGCGGGCGGAGATGCAAGAGGAAGCGCTGCGCATGGCGACTCAGCTTGGCATCGTGATCAACCCGGCGCCCGAGGGAGTACGGGTGATGGGGCCGGCGGAGGCTCCGGTGTTGCGGGTCAAGAACGAGTTCCGTTACCAGATCCTGCTGAAGGCGGCCAAGCGATCGGTGTTGCGGGGGGTGGTGCAGGATTTGAGACACTTCGCGCTAAAAGAGAAGTGGAAGTCGACAGCACTGATCATTGATGTGGATCCAATCAGTTTGATGTGAAACGGCTGATGCGGACCAGATGATAAAATTGAGACTGCGTCTTCCTGCCGGACGCAAGCGCGGTTAAGCGCGAATAGGTTGGTTCGTTACGGCGGCTGTAGCTCAGTTGGTAGTAGCGCCAGATTGTGGTTCTGGATGTCGTGGGTTCAAATCCCACCAGCCGCCCCATTAAACAGCTCTTATAATCAATAAGTTACAGCAAGTTCTAGGGCTGTGCCCAAAACGTACCCAAAATTCTGATAGAATCGACGGGCCGTGGCGGACATCGAGCCGGAGGAATTGCGGATAGTCAGGGCGTGGACTTAATTTGGAAGATCGATAAGAACGATGTCGGAGTTTTCCCGAACTCGATCGAAGACGATTTGTCTTCCATCTGGAGTGATATCGAAGCTCATCGACGTGCCATGCCCGAGGCGGGCCAGCAGCTTTGTCTTTCCCGTGGCCAGATCTAAAAGCCAAAAATCTTGTCCCGGGTCCAAGCCCCGCAGGTAAACCAGACCCTTTCCATCGGGCGTAAAGCGGTGGTGCGCCCGGTTGATACCTTTGCCCGCACCGACGCCGATGGCAGGAAGTTCAAAAGGGCGGCCATCGGGTCGTACCGCTAATAAAGGCGCGAACCGGGACATGGTCGTCCCGGCGTACACGATCAAGTTTCCATCCGGCGACCATACTGGATTCAATCCCGGCTTCGCGGGCAGACGAATGGGTGCGCCGCCTCCCACCGGGATCTTGAACAGTCCGGGTCCCGAGATATCGTCGCCGCCAGTAGCAATCCATTTGCCGTCGGGCGACCAGCAGGGCGCGCCCCGCACATCGATAACATCGGTCAGGGGTTGGAATTCAGCACCGTCTGTCGAGATCGTGTGCAGTCGCAGCTTTCCCTGCTTCCTAAGAACGATTGCCGCCGAGCGGCCATCTGGTGAAATTGCAGGGGGCACCAGAAGCGGCCCCTCCGCGCCCTTCCAGACCTCGAACGCTTTGCCATTCTGGAAGCGCCACAGCCCATCCCCACTTCCGCGGGAGGATAAATAAAACAGGGAACTCCCCACAAAACGTGGCGCTAGCGCTCGCTCATTCGGGAGTGGAAAGGGCTTGACGTCCGATTCCTCCGCCAGCGGTTCGAGCATCGGTATGCTCCACAGTTTCGCTGTGGCGTTAGAGACAGTCGCCACTATGCGATGGGTCTTTACGCTCGCCGCCACGGATGTGTAGTGTTCGAGGCCGATGCTGACACGGCGCGAGAGCTTGCGTTCCACATCGAGGGCCCACAGCCAAGGTCCCGAGCCATCCTGTTGCGGGGCGACGTAGAGCACCATGCTTGAGGAAATGGGCGCCACCGATCGCACATCGGAATTGTGGTGAGTGAGCCGCTCGGGTTTTCCTCCACCCGGTGTGATGCGCCACAGATCCATGTCCAGAGATTCCCAGGGGCCGCTTACAAAGTAAATCCACCGGCCATCGGGCGACCAAGTCGGAAAGTGGTTATGGCCCCCGGGGCCCAAAGCGAAGATTTGGCGCGCATTCGCGCCATTGCCATCCGCTACAAACATCGGGTCGCCCGGATCGTAGGTGTGGAAGACCAGCCGACTGCCGTCCGGCGACCACGCGACATTGGCTGCGTGCTCCCGCAGGAAGGCGCGCGGAACGCCGCCCATGATAGGTATGAGGCGCAAGCGTGTGTTGGGCCGATATCCGGCCAACCAGATCCGCGAGCCGTCAGGCGAGAAGCCCAGGTTTTGAATGGGTAGCAGCGGATCCTCCTGCTGGTCTTCAGTCAGATTTACAAACCGACCCGTTCCCGCCTGGCTTACCCAAACATCGGACCGGCCGTTCCGGTCGGCACGAAACGCGACGAATTTTCCATCCGGCGAGATGGAGGCATCACTTGCATCGCCCGGAAAGTCGGCGAACAGTGAAAAAGTCGCGTTCGACAGTGGATTCTCCTCCACCGACGAACCCTCCCGCCGGCCTGTCCACCAGGCCGCTATTAAGGCAAGCACAACAAAGGCGGCCAGAACGCCACCGGCCGCCTTTCGCTTTGGGATGCCGTTGCCACCTAACTGAGACCGATCCTGGCTGCGCTCAACATTACGGTTTAGCTGACTCTCACGGACTCCGTCTGCCGGTTGAGGGGATGTGGGGGCCAGCACGGAAGTATCTTGGTCGCTCTTATAAGTAGGACAGACGAACCGGTAGCCTTGACGCGCTACGGTTTCGATGAAACGTGGATTATCTGGATTGTCATTCAGCGCTTCGCGTGCTTTTCGAACGGCGCTGCTGATGGCATTCTCAAAATCGACAAAGGTGTTCTCGGGCCAGAGCCTTTCGCGAATCTCTCCCCGGCTCACAATCTCGCCGGCGCGCTCAAGAAGAAGCAAGAGAATCTGAACAGGCTGATCCTGCAGTTTGATTTTGACGCCGCGCTTCCGTAGCTCGCCCGAGCGCCTGTCCAGCTCAAAGGCGCCGAATCGAAAAGTCTGATCAGGCGATGTGGTTGGCGTGGGACACCTCCCTTGGGAGCTTGCCAAACGCAAATCAGAGTTTTTTCGGAGGCGAAAAACGGATCCTGACTCAGTTCGTCGCCACCGCGCCGGTTCGAGAAAGGACAGAACTCCAGCTAACTACTCCGATAACAGAAACTTACATCGACAAGTTCTTTTCATCAAATAATCAATCCTAAACCATTGCGTGAGGGCGTGGGAATTCCCAAAATAAGCCGAATCGCGAGTCTACTCCTCAATCTGGAGTGCATGTTCGCCGGTTCATAGCGCCTCGAAAGGGAGGATTACGTATGAAGAAAGCTCGACTGCGGCTTATTCTCAATCTCACACGCCTGTTTGGCGAATCTGATGGTAGTGTCCGGACGCCAAAACAAACTGAAATCGCGCTGTTTTGGACAGACAAAAAAAACGGAGGTTCCGGCTTAGGAGAGATGACACATGACTCGACTGACTAGACGGATTTTCCCCGCTCTACCTCTAGCGGTAGTGTGCTCTTTCGCATTGCCGGGGCTGTTACAGGCACAAAGTTACAACGTCAGTATTTTGGCCTCCGGATTGGACGCGCCAACCGGAATTGCCATTGACGATGACGTCATTTACTTCACCGAGGTGCCCACACCCGGCGTGACTGGCGGCATGAACGCGGTGAAAAAGCTGGAACTGGAAGACGGAAGCATCACGACACTCCACATGGGCGAGCCTCAGCCAGTCAACATTGCGGTGGCCCGTGATGGATCGATTTACTGGACCTGTCTTTCGGCGGGCGTGATTCTGAAACAGGACGAAAACGGCGTGACCACGGAGTTTCTTACTGGCTTGAACAAGCCGAGCGGCATAGCAATCAGCCGCAAGGGCACGATATATTTCACGGAAGTGCCGATGCCAGGAGTGGCGGGTGGTACAAATGCCGTGCTTTCAACCTCTGATGGCGTCACCATTGAGACCCTCCACACGGGCGATCCCGAGCCCGTGGAGATTACCGTTGCACGTAATGGTGATCTGTACTGGACGTGCCGCTCGGCGGGCGTGATTCTGACGCGATGCGCCCGGGACGGAATAGTTCGCGTGCTGCTTTCAGGCTTGAGTAAACCGACCGGGATCACGATGGACCACGAGGGCCGGAACCTATACTTCACCGAAGTCCCCACGCCGGGCGTGTCAGGCGCGAATGGTGGGACTAACAAGGTATCCAAATATGATTTGCGCAAAGCAGAGCTGTCATTAATTCACATGGGCGATCCGCAACCGAACGCGGTCGCGGTCGCGAGCGACGGCACTGTTTATTGGACTTGCACCAGCGCGGGCGTCATCTTGGAAGCACTGCCTGTCCGCTGTGTAGAGGACGACAACTCGAGGAGAAAAGACTAAGCTAATCATTGGAATTTGAGGTGAAAACCGTAAACAAAGAGAAGGGGGGCCCGCAAAATGGCGGGGGAAAGGGATAGTGCCAGTGGTGTGCTCGAAGGGGACAGCGGCTTCCCGGTCGAGACGACGCCAAGTGGCCCGAATCGGCGACAGTTTTTCGGACAAGCAGGAGGTGTTGCGGCGAAAGTTGCCGCAGGCGCACTCACGATATCGTTTGCGGCTTCCGCCCAGTCCGCCGAGACCGCTGTGGCGATACCGGCGACTGTAAGCAACAGGCGCGTGATCGAGGCCTTCAATCTCCGCGTCGGGGAGGCGGTTCAAGACGCCAGTGCTGGAGCTGCGACGAACGTTAACAACGGCGATGACGCACGCTATCCTGACAAGGCCGGCACGTTTACTAAAGGTCTTCCGCACGATGGTTTTGGACGAGTGGATCTAACCGCGTATGGAACCTTCAAAACCGCGTTGGCGACAGGCAAGTTCTCCGATTTCGAGAACATGACTATGAGCGGCGCCGGACGGACGATGAACGGCCCGCAAGGCGGACTGGCCTTCGACTTGGAGGCGCGCGACAACGTGCAGTTTGGCCAGCCGATAGTGCCTCCGGCACCGTTGGTAGCTGGCGATCAAACCGCCACTGAGCTCCTGGAACATTATTGGGCTTCCTTGCTGCGCGATGTGGCGTTCACCGATTATGACTCAAGCCCGCTGGCCGCTTTGGCAGCGGCGGAGCTGAGCGGCCTGCCCACCTATCTCGGTCCCCGGAACAGCCACGGACACGTTACCACGGATCTGCTTTTTCGTGGAGTTTTTCCAAGCGAAAGCCTGGGGCCATACATCTCGCAATTCTTGTTAACGCCCACGGCCTTCGGCGCGCAGCCCATGAGCCAACAAATGGTGAGCTATCTGCCAAACATCGACTACATGACCACGTTCAGCGAGTGGCTCGCGGTCCAGAATGGCAGCCTCCCCGGCCTAAACCAGATCGATCCGGTATTACGTTATCGGCGTCTTGGGCGGGATTTGGCGGCGTTCACCCATGTGGATGTGCTCTATCAGGCGTATTTTACGGCCTTCCTCGTGCTTACCGGCTTGGGTGCGCCCTTGAATCCCGGCAACCCTTACAACGGATCGACGACTGAAAACGGCTTTGGCACATTCGGTGGACCTGACTTCGCAGGATGCCTTGGGGAAGTAGCCACCAAGGCCTTGAATGCTGTGTGGTACCAGAAATGGTTCGTTCACCTCCGTCCTCGCCCGGAAGCGATCGGCGGACTCGTGCATCTGGTCAAGATCGGCCAGGGCGACAAAACCGATGTCAAACCGGCCAAGGTGATTCTAAATTCGGCGGGACTTGAGCAGAGCTTCAACAAATACGGAACCTGGCTGCTTTCGCAGGCGTTTCCCGAAGGCTCCCCGATGCACCCGGCCTACCCGACCGGGCACGGCACGATTGGGGGCGCTTGCATCACGATGCTGAAGTTTATCTTCGATGGCAGTTTCGTGCTCCCGAACCCGGTGGTACCCACCAGTGATGGCTTGTCGCTTGTACCCTACACCGGTTCGGATACGGGGCAACTTACAGTCAACGGAGAGCTGAACAAACTCGGCCACAACGTCACCTTCGGCCATGGAATCCACGCCGGCATCCACTGGCGCAGCGACAGCGACACGTCCTTGATGCTGGGCGAGGCCGTCGCACTCAGTTTCCTTGAAAATAAGGCTAAGACCTACAACGAGCCCTTCACTATCCGGTTGACAAAATTCGACGGGACCACAGCCACCATCTCCAACCAGGGTGCTGACGGTGCTTGAGGCGAATGACCGAGTTCCACATGTGCGGAGCGCGCGTATCCAGGGCCCGCCTGGCAGAAAAGGAAAAGACTCTCAAAGGGAACCCTGGCAGCCACGCCCCGCGGTTTGCAGCACCGTCTTCACCCAGGTGTAGCTCAGATGGGAACTCGTTTAGGACTCGGGCTGAGCTTGCGGTAATCCCATAGACCGCTGTAGCCGTGCTCATTCAGCCGCTCCCGCCAGCGCCGCATCGTGCGATCCGTTACGCCCATAATCTCGGCCGCGTCCCACAACTTCAGCTTCCCGACCGCTGCCCTTCAGAATCACTTCCTGGGCCTTTATCATCCGCTCCATCCGGCCGCCGGGAACTGCTCTTCGCTGCCTTCCACAGCTCAGATCCTAATTTTACCCGGGATATTGGAATATAATCCAAAGCTCTGCGGTCTGTGTCAACATTTGCCGGAGTGTTCAAGTTATGAATACCACAATTCCACCGCTTGACAATACAGAACCCATGCCGATGCGTTGGGTTGCGTTGATTGAGTCAACGGGAAAGCGCCGAATCGCGTTGCTGTCCCTGTTGCTGATCGTGCTGATTAGCATCTTGGATTCGTACATCGAGACGTCATTGGGCGTGTTTTACATCGTTCCGATAATTCTTGCGTCAACCGTACTGTCGCCTGTCGAGATTACGTTGATGGCTCTTGTCTGTGCGACTCTTCGCGGCGCTTTCGACTACCTGGCCCCAATTCCTGAACATATTCTGCGATTTCTTTTTGCTGCAATCGCGTACACCACTATGGGGCTGTTCACGACGGTGTTGGTGCGCAGCCGCCAACAAGCATTGGCCCATGCCCACGAGATTTCGCGAGAACACAGATTGCGTAAAGCGGCTGAAGAACAACTTAAGGTTTTGGTCGACAGCAGTCCGGCCGCCATACTGACGGTGGGCCACGGGGGCGCCATCATTGCTGCAAACGGGGCCGCTGCTGAGATTCTTGGCATCGAAGAATCACGCGGTTTGTTGGGTCGACCGATCCGCGATTATCTGCCTTTGTTGTACGATGCCCTTCAATTTGACACCGGCAAAGAGCGGTTTCGCACGGCGGCCCAGTGTCAGGGACGCAGGCAGAATGGTGAACCTTTCCTCGCGAATGCGTGGTTTTCTACCTATACAGCTGCAAATAGTCGCCATCTGGCAGCCATTGTTGTAGATGTCTCGGAAGAAATGCGCAACCAAGAGGAGCAGAAGTTACAGCAGCTCTCGGCGAGCAGCCGCATCATGGCAGCGGCGGCATCTCACGAAATTCGTAACCTTTGCAATGGGATCGGTCTCATCTACTCTAGCTTGAAGAAAAGCTCCAGCCTTTCCAGCGACCCCGGTTTTCAGGCCCTTGGCGAATTGGTTAAAGGTTTGCACGAGATGGCTTCATTGGATCTACATTCGCGGTCGCATGAAGCTTTGGAACGGGTACACTTGCGGCAAGTATTGGACACGCTGCGGATCATAATTCAACCCGACTGGGATGAAATCGACGGCACGATCCAGTGGGAGATCCCACCCGATACCCCTGCCGTACAGGCAGATTCTCATGGCCTACTGCAGGCACTGCTGAATCTCGCCCGGAACAGTCACAGGGCCGTGCAGCACCGAGCCAGCGCGGCAGTTGAGCGTTGCAGTCTCATCGTCCCGGGAGAAGACGATGATCCAGATGCGTGATTCAGGTCCTGGTATTCTAGAGCCCCGCAATCTCTTTCAGCCTTTTCAAAAGGGCGCCGCAGCTAATGGGCTGGGGTTGTATATTTCCCGCGGTCTATTGAGAAGTTACGGCGGCGAACTGCGGTTGGAACAAGGAACTGGAGGCGCGCACTTTATCATTGAGCTACAGACCGTTCAGGAAGGATTTCTCGATGATGCAGCCTTCTCCGAGAATTGAACTGCTGCTGGTTGACGACCACGGTCTATTTCGCGAAGGCCTCGCGGGTATCTTGGACAAAGAGCCGGACTTTACGGTAATCGGCAAATATGCGGTAGCTGCCGAAGCTTTGCAGGACCTGGATAAATCCCTTCCAGCGGTCATTCTCTTGGATTTTGATCTCGGAATGGAACGCGCATTGGACTTCATTCCGGCTGCCCGAGACAAAGGGTTTAGGGGCCAGATACTAGTCGTCACGGCGGGTGTGGGGGATCAAGAGGCTGTTCAGTTGATTCAAGCTGGAGTTACTGGGATCGTTCACAAACACAACCCACCCGAAGTGTTGTGCGAGGCGATCCGCGCTGCGGCTAGAGGAGAGGCATTCCTCGAGAAAATGTATTTGACTCCCCTTTGCAGGAGTGCGGATCAGACGCGAAAGCTGGGCCGTCCACAGTTGACCGAAAGGGATAAAGCTGTTCTCCGTTTCGTCTTTCAAGGTCTGACGAACAAGGAAATTGGCGGACGATTGGAAATCGCGGAAGGAGCAGTAAAAGCCTCTCTGCGCCAGCTCTTCAAAAAGCTTGGCGTACAAACACGCGCGCAGGCCGTGAAAGTGGCACTCGAAAGCTATCGCGATCAATTGTAGATGCGCTGATCCGGCCAAATCCGTCCTCGGCGGGAATCCAGGATCGTAAGAAAGCCACCAGTTACCCGAAAGAAAGGTAGCGCGAAAGCAAAATCTGCCCTAACTTTTGAGGAGAGAGTTAATGTCGTCCACTATCTCGCGCCATCCATGTCAGTACTTGAGCGAGGTGCTTGCGCCTCAACACGCATCGCTATCCGTTGCCCACGTCTCCCGTGGCGCGCTCAAGGGCGGTCCTGCTGCCGAATCGGTTGCCAGGCTCCCGCTGATCAGTGCCGGCTGGGCTCTCGGAGGCGCCGGTGCCAGGCCTTGAACAAAATCCGGATATGGCGCCTGAAAGACATACCTGGCGCTCTCGCCGGTATTGCGATGACCAACGGTACCGGCGAATTTCTTTCGGCGATTCTACTTCGGATCGCAAGCGCGCGCGTTTTGAGTCGGTGCAGACCGCTTAATTCGGGTTTACCGGATGCGCCGATCCACGGAGATGCGAATACACTACTTCCGCCGACCGTACAGGCAGTGGAGTCGCAAGTCTCGAGGCGACCGATGAATCGGTACCCACGATGTCGTTATCGAAGGTAAGGGGAAGATAGAGAACTCGGGGAGATCAAGATGGAAATCAGGAAAGAAGTGTGTAGGAGGAACGGGGATCACGTGCGACCGATGATGGGTCATGCGATCACCGTAGGTGCGTTTTGTTTGTATCTGGGTGTCGGGGCTCTGCCCGACGCCGCCGCCACCATGGACCTGTACGTAGGAAATTTCTTTGGATCCGACTCGAACATATTGCGGTACGACGGGAATACTGGCGCTTTTGTAACTAACTTCGTACCGACCGATTCGTTTCCGCTCGGGGCCGCTTTTGGACCGGACGGCAATTTCTATGCGACTAATTCCAATACGGATAGCGTGGGGAAATATAACGGCACGACAGGGGCGTTTATTAGCACCTTCGCGAGCTCTGTGGATGACGCCGCTGGGCTGGCATTTGGCCCAGATCACAACATGTATGTGGTGAATTCGAACTCACCCGGGTCCGTCACTAAACTCAATGGAACGACAGGTGCGGTGATCAGTACGCTTACGGGTGGGAGCCTCTCAGACCCGGAAGGCTTGGTCTTCGGACGCGATGGCAACGTTTACGTAGCGAATCAGGGCGGCAATGACATCGTGCGGTTTAACGGGACGACGGGCGCGTTCATGGATCTTTTTGTGAGCGCCGGGAGCGGTGGCTTGGTAGACCCGCGCGGAGCGGCGTTTGGTCCCGATGGCAATCTGTATGTAGCAAGTTTCAATACGAACCAAGTGTTGGAGTACAACGGCACAACGGGGAGCTTTCTGGGTGTGTTTGTCGCAGCTGGCAGTGGGGGTCTGAACTTAGCGCGTGACCTGGTGTTCGGTCCCGACGGCAACCTGTACGTCAGCAGTTTCGGTTCGGGAGACGTGTTCCGTTATAACGGCACAACCGGTGCATTTATCGACGACTTTGTGCCAAATGGGACAGGTGGGCTAGGTGGGCCGACTTTCCTCTTGTTTGGCGGGCCTGCAGCGAGCACGGTTCCGGAGCCCTCAATGCTTGGCTTAGCCGGGTTGGGGCTTGGCGGACTCCTCGTGTTCCGGCGAAAGCTAATCCGCCGACGCTCAAACTAGCCACTCATCCAGCGCGACTAACGGAAAGTAGCTGACTATGCGAACGGTATACATGTCATTTGCGACTGGCTTGATGATGGTCGCTACCCTGTGTGCACCCGCCGAAGCGACGACGATCACGATTGGCGCGAGCAGAGACGCCACTATCTTCGAGAACAATGTCAACAACAGCAACGGAGGCGGTCCTGGTATGTTCGCTGGGACCAACGGTATGGATTCGCCGCGACGTGCGCTGATCGATTTCGATATCGCTGCAAATGTTCCGACGAGTGCGACAATCACTAGCGTCCAACTAACGTCATTCCTTGGACAAGTGGCGGGCAACGATCAAACGCCCAGGACGATTGGGCTGTATGAACTCACAGCCGATTGGGGTGAAGGAACGACGGGTTCCAGCATGATGATCGGCGGCACCGGTCAGGGCTTTCCCGCCAATCCTGGGGATGCCACCTGGAACGCCCGGTTCTTTCCGGGGACTCTTTGGACGACACCCGGTGGCGATCACAACGCAACCGCGAGCGCCACTTCAGTTGTCGGAACGGCAATCAACGCTCCATATACATGGCAGCCGACGCCCGCGCTCGTCAGCGATGTACAAGCGTGGCTGAATACGCCCGCAACTAACTTCGGGTGGGAATTGATCAACCTGGATGAGAGCACGGCCACAGACTTTAGAGCTTTTTACACACGCGACTTCAGCGGTGCGACCCCGCGTCCGCAGTTGCAGGTCACGTTTACTCCGCTGACGAGCGAGCCGGAACCAGCAAGTGTGTTTTTGGTTCCGGCCGCGGTGCTCTTCTTGACGTTGGCGGCGGGGGCGAAGCGTCTTTTTGGGGAGAGCACCAAATCGTTGAATGCCTTTCAGGAAGCTTGCGGAACGGGGAATCTCCCCAGTCCGGCGAATTCACTCCTTATCGGCAGAGCCGAATTCCGTTGCGATCTGCCCGAGATAGGCCGCCTCATCTTGGATCGCCTTCGAGACGACGACTAGCTGCTCCTTCGCCTCCGGGTAGCGGGCTTGCTCGAGCGCCTCCCGCACGCCGGGAATAGTTTTGACGCCGTAACCGGCGTACGTACCCGGAGCGTAGATCAGGTTGCGAACCCAGGGGCGTCCCGGCAGACCTTGCCCGCTGATGAGCTTGCGGTCAGCCAAAGTCAGTTCGGCGTTTAGAGTTTTCCGCCTTTCCGGAGAGAGCGCGGCCATCACGGACTCAGCCTGGTTGAAGCGAGCGGCCGCTTTTTCGAGGGCCGCTATGGAATTGTCGAGAGCAGAGAAATCCATGTTGGGCGGAGCGGTCAGCGCCGGCGGGGCTAGCAGGGACTTATGCGGATCATCGGTTAGCGCATAGAGTTGCATGTCGAGGTTCCGCATGCGTGTCTGCGCGTCGGTCTGAAGAGATTTGACGAGCGCCTTCAATTCGGCATCATATCCCTTCAGCGTACTTGCCAGGATGGCGAAATCGAAGGGCAAGACATCGGCGTCGGCGGCACGCATCACAAGGGTTCCAGCGGTCTGCGCGAGCACGGGTCCATACACTTCGTTCTTGTCACCGAAGTGGTCAGTGAACCAAGGCGTGTCGTAGGCAGAGTGATAGGTGCCGCCGCGATCTTCGCCGCCAAACCCAAGATTGAGAGAGGAAATCCCCATGTGATCCATGAAACCGGCGAAATCGGAACCGCTACCGATGGCTTCGATGGGCAGAGTGGAGCGGTGCAGGACGTCGACGTTGGACATTCCGCCGCGTCTTCCGCCACGCAGCAGCATCTCCGCTTGCTGGCGCTTCCAAACGGTGCCCTTTGTTTCCGGATCCGTGATGTCCTTGGCGACAGTGTTGACAAGCTGCTCAAGTTCGTGAGAGCCTCCGGCCCCGAGGAAACCGCGGCCGTTCTCATCGGAGTTCACATAGAGAGCCGCGTGCTCATTTAATTCCGCCGCGTGCGTTTCAACCCATTCAGTGGAACCGAGAAGACCCGGTTCTTCACCGTCCCAGGCGGTATAAATGAGGGTCCGCTTCGGCCGCCAGCCCTGCTTCGCAAGCTCACCAAACGCGCGGGCCTCTTCGAGCAGAGCAGACTGACCGGAGATAGGGTCATCCGCGCCATTCACCCAGCCGTCAAAATGATTGCCGCGAATGATCCAGACGCCAGGCTCTTCAGAGCCCTTCATGGTGGCGATGACGTCCAGCACTGGTTTCTGATCCCAGTTGAACTCCACTTTCAGGTGAACCTTGGCGGGTCCTGGACCGAAGTGATAGGTGAAAGGAAGGCCGCCGCGCCAGGCCGCCGGCACAACGGGGCCACCGAGCGCCGCCAACAAGGGCTGCGCGTCTCCATAGCCGATCGGCAAGACCGGTATACGCATGATGGTCTTGGCTTCTGAAATCTTTAGGCGTTTTGCTCCCGGCACTGAGCCGATCCCTGGGGTGAGCGGATCTCCCGCATAGAGCGTCATGTCAGCTACGCTGCCGCGCTGAATGCCATCCGGCGGCCGCATGGGACCCTTTGGGAGGACGTCACCCTGCACATAGCCGTCGTCAGCGGGATCAGAATAAATGATGCAGCCTATGGCGCCATGCTCGTAGGCTAATTTGGGCTTCAAACCACGCCAGCCGGCTCCATATCGTGCGATTGCGATCGCGCCCTTAACCGAGACACCATTGCGCTCGAGCTCTTCATAGTCGGGCGGCATCCCATAGTTCACGTAGACAAGCGGCGCGGTCACGTCGCCATCCGGAGAGTAAATGTTATATCCCGGGAGTTGAGTGCTCGTCTCTTTGGTGTAAGGATCGGGCGGGAGCGGCGGCTCTTCGAGCTTCGCTACAAACTTAGTGGGTGCGACGAGTTCCAGGGCTCTGACTTTCGGAGTGGGATAGAGGACGTCAAAGCGCTCAATGTGCGCTTCCCAGCCCCATTCCTTATAACGCGCGACCAGCCATTCCGCATTCTGCCGCTGGTATTCCGAGCCGACATTATGAGGATGAGCGGCCAGGTGAAGCATATTGGCGTGAACGCGCGCGGCGTCCGGAATTGCCCGAAAGCGCTGTTCCCAGTCTTGCTCGGTCTTGGCACTTTCAGCGCTGAATCCCAGCAGGCCTGTTGAAGGAGAAGGTGGCTGCCCGACCGCGAGCACTGCCAGAGAACCCAATATGAGAAAAATTACCTGTTTACGCAAGAATCCTCCAGGGAAAGAAGTCGCAGGGTTCTGGCTGAATTGTCCAAGCAGCGCCCATGAACCGCCCGCACAACGACTCCAACGTAGAGCCAGCGAGATACCTTTCCATAATTGTGCCAGACCGGATTGGAAACCTAAATGAAATGTTCTTCGGCATCGAGCGAAGTCACGAGCTGTGTTATTGTCAGTTACTGAGAGGAGACGGGCCTGAGTAAACCGACCGATCTCGTGCAAGGCACGTTAGACCTGCTCATTTTGAAAGTAATCGCGTTGGAACCCATGCATGGTTGGGCCATCGCGCAGCGCATCCGGCAAATGTCCCGGGAAGTTCTCCAGGTGGGTCAGGGCGCGCTCTATCCGTCTCTTCACAAACTGGAGCAGAACGGTTGGATCAGCTCGGAATGGGCTATCAGCGAGAACAATCGCCGAGCCAAATACTACACTTTGACCAAAGCGGGACGTAAAGCTCTTGAGCAGGAAGCCGCGCAGTGGGAACGCCTGGCGGCGGCGATCTCGTTAATTGTGCGGGCGGTCTGACTGGGGTAGATCAATACCGCTTCCCGTGTGGGTTGCGATTCGACGCGCTAGTGGATCGTTCGCGTCTTGCGGTTCATGTAATCCATAAGAAGGTAATTCCCAAGTGTGTACGGAGTGGTGAAGTAAGCCTTACCCCGGCACATCTGGGTTACTTTCTGGACGAATTGAACCAGCCCATAATCGCTTGCCAGCATAAAAGTATTGATGAGAATTCCGCGTTTCTTGCAGCGCGCAACTTCCTCCAACGTTTGGCTGATGACCAGCGGATCCAGGCCGAATGCGTTCTTGTAGATCCGGCCATCTTCAAGCGTGAGGGCGGATGGCTTCCCATCGGTGATCATGATGATCTGCCGCATGTCCTTCTTTTCCTGAGACAGCAGCTTTTGCGCGAGAATCAGTCCGTCGCGAGTGTTGGTGTAATACGGTCCTACTTGCACCCTCGCGAGGTCAGAGATGCGCAGTTCCTCCGCCGAATCATGAAACAGAACACAACGCAAAGAGTCACCCGGGTATTGGGTTCTAATCAGCTGCGAGAGAGCCAGCGCAACCTTCTTCGCCGGAGTAAACCGGTCCTCGCCGTAAAGAATCATGCTGTGACTGCAATCGAGCATCAGTACGGTCGCGCACGAACTCTGATATTCGGACTGATGCACGTGTAAATCCGCGTACTCAAGATTCAGGGGGAGACTGATTCCTTCGCGCTGCATGGCGGAAAACAGTGTTGCGCTGACATCCAGATTCAGCGTGTCTCCGAATTCGTAAGTTTTCGCCCCACCGCTTGAGTCGATACCGGTTGAGAGATCACGCGTGTCGTGCGCACCAAAACTAGACTTGCCAAGCGAGCCGAGTAAATCCTTCAGGGTCTTGAAGCCGAGAAAATCGATCGCCTTATCGGTCACCTCAAAGTGCATCCGGCTTTCCGGGCCGCCTTGCGAACCGGGAGCGGAAGGCGCTTCGGGCGGAGCTCCCTCCGTGTTAATGTAACCGGCCTGCTCCAGCTTCTTCGAGAGGCGTTCCACCAGCTTTTCACGCTCCTGTGCGGACATCTGCTGAAGGCGCTCCAGCATTTCTTCCATCTGTTCCGGACTGAAGAGCTCTCCGCTTTCGAGCGCGCGCTCGATGGCCTGCTTGAGATCTTCCAGCGTGTGCTGGTTCATTTCGGAGAACTGCAGGTAGGGGTCCTGGTAACCGCTTTGCAGCAGGTAGTCGGCAAGGACGCGAAGCAAGTCTTCCATCTCAATGCCGAGGTCTTCCTCAGTGAACTTCGAGTACGAGATCCGTCTCATTGCGGCTCCTGCTCGCTTAATTCAGATTGCGGCGTCCGCCGCCCGGCCCTCGCCGGGATTCGTAGCCGCGCCGGGGTTCTTCGCGCTCATCGCGCCGCTCTTCACGCCCAACACGCTCGACGGCGATGAATGCCAGCTCTTCGTTGCGGCTGATCCGCTTGTGCGCATACAGGCCTTCCAGGATGAATTCCGCAGCAGATGCCCTTAGCGCATCGCTTTCGCTCTCGCGCAGGCCGAGTTTCTTCGTGTGTTGCAGAAGATCCTGAATGCGGCCAAGTTCGTCAAGGATTTGCGCCGCTGGGAGGTCCTCATCCAGACGCAACGATCCGCCGATCTCAAACCACTGCACGATCTGACGCAGATTCACACTGTCGAAGTAGGAGCTGAAAACTTTTCCGACGGCGCTCCGGATCAGTTCCCGCGCGACGGTGTCGCCGCCTTTCAATTCTCCTTCATATTCCAACTCCAACTTGCCGGTGATGGAAGGAAGGGCCGCATACAGATCCAAGATGCGCGGAACCGCCTGTTGCTCTTTCGTGCGCAGCGCTCGCCGCTCGGCGTTCGAGAGAACGTTTTCGAGTACGGTTATAGGCAAGCGCTGGGAGACGCCTGAACGCTTGTCTACGCGCTTGTCTTCGCGCGCGATGAAGGCAACATGCTCAACCACCTCGTGGATATAGGGGGGAATCTCCAACTCAACCGGCGAGGCGCGGCGCGTCCAGGCTTCCTGCCGCGTGATCGCCATGCCGTGCTCCACCGTCAGCGGATAATGCGTGCGAACTTCACTGCCGATGCGGTCTTTGAGCGGCGTGATGATTTTGCCCCGCGCTGTATAATCTTCTGGATTCGCCGTGAATACCAGCACGACATCCAGCGGCAAGCGCACCGGGTAGCCCTTTATCTGGACATCGCCCTCCTGCATAATGTTGAACAATCCGACCTGCACCTTCCCGGCAAGATCAGGCAGCTCATTCACTACAAAGATGCCCCGATTCGCCCGCGGAACCAGCCCATAGTGGATGGTCAGCTCATTTGAAATATCCTGGCCGGAACGCGCCGCTTTAATGGGATCTATGTCCCCGATCATGTCTGCGATGGTGACGTCCGGCGTGGCGAGCTTCTCGATGTACCGATCCTCTGCCGGTAGCCAGGCGATAGGCGTCTCATTGCCGAGCGCCGCCACCTTTTCACGGCATTGTTTGCAGATGGGCCGCAGCGGATGGTCACGAATCTCACATCCCGCGATGTAAGCCATCTGTGGATCCAGCAAACGGGTCAACATGCGCGCCAAACGCGTTTTTGCCTGGCCCCGCAGCCCTAGCAGGATGAAGTTATGGCGCGAAAGAAGTGCATTCACTACCTGCGGAACGACGGTGTCTTCATATCCCATGACACCCGGGAAGAGATCTTCACCCCGATCCAGTTTGCAGATCAGATTCGACCGCAGTTCTTCTTTAATGGTTCTCTCAGCCCGGAGATGATCGGTAAAACGGCTCGCGCGAAGCGCGCCTAGTGTTCTCGGCAAGTCAGAATGAGGCATTAAATTAGACTCGCTGGTCTTTTCTGTCCCAAGTCTAGCAGTGTAGTTTTGCGGGCGCCGCTCGGGCTTGCCCAGGCGCTAGAATGACGCTCACAAAGGGCCTATGAATTTACTCGAATCAGACATTGAGAAGCTTCTTGACTGGCAAGAACTGGCAAACGAGATGGAAGCTGCCCTGATAGAGTTCTCGGCGGGCAGGGTTCTGCAGCCTGTCCGCACCGTGCTTACTGTGAGCGAACACGGGGGCTTGTTCGGAGTGATGCCATGCGTCTATAAAGACGTCATGGGAGCCAAGCTGGTGACCGTATTCCCCGGCAATGCCGGACTCGGGCGGCACACTCACCAAGCCACCATCCAGCTATTCCGAAGTGATACGGGCGAGCCGCTCTGCGTAATGGACGGGCGGCTCATTACGGCGCGTCGAACGGCGGTCATCTCCGCGCTTGCCACACGGGAACTCTCGCTCCCGGACGTGAAGGTGCTCGCGATATTGGGAAGCGGCGTGCAGGCCCGCACGCATCTGCACGCCTTGAAGATGGTCCGGAGCTTTGAGGACGTGCGGGTCTGGAGCCGGAACCCGGAGCATGCGCGGCTCTTCGCCGCAGAGACAGGCGCGCGTCCCATGAGCGTCGAGCAGGCCGTTTCCGGAGCAGATGTGGTGGTCACCGTTACAAATGCCACTGAACCGTTCCTGCGAGGGGCGTGGCTGAAGGAAGATGTACACGTGAATGCGGTTGGCGCAATCGGGAAGGCACGAGAACTGGATTACGATGTTTTGCGCGATGCGGCAGTGGTTGTGGAATCAAGCGAAGCGGCCCGGCGCGAATCGGCTGAGATTGTGAAGTCCGGCACTGCGATTTATGCCGAGCTCGGCGAGATTCTGGCGCGCTCGAAGCCTAGGCCGCAATCGCGGAAAACTGTTTATAAGTCTCTGGGTGTTGCGGTGGAAGATATTGCAGCGGCGCGGCTGGTCTATGAGCGCGCGAAGCGGCTAGCCGGACCATAGGCCGCCTCCCTACTGGATGACTTTGTTGCTGCTCCAGCGCAATTCAGTCTCGTCACCCGTACATACAGACGCCAGTTGTGATATGTTCTCGGTTCGTGACAGGCCAAGACGCCATATCCGGTGATTACCAACTCAACTGGCGCAAACTGCAGCAAGTAGGACTGAACGCTTATGAGGCGCGTTCCTATCTGGTGTTGATGGGGCATCCGCGCTTCAAAGCGCTGGAGTTAGCGGCGCGAGCATACGTTCCCCGGCAGAAAATTTACGAAGTTCTCGACAGCCTTGTCGAGAAGGGCTTTGCGCAGGTGATCCAGGAGAAGACGAAGCTTTTTTCCGCGGTTGACCCCAACCTGGCGATTCCAGGATGTCTGGCACGGCGGATGAAGGCTCTGCAAAACGAGCTTACAGAGCAGGCGCGTATGGCGACGGGCCTCATTGAGGACCTGCGCGCCGCGTATCTGGCCGGCCAGGATGGCCGCGGCACGCTTGACTTCCTCAGCCTGGTGAACGATCCAACGCAGACCGCTATTCATTACCGGCGTATGCTAAATACCGTTTCGAATACCTACGTCGAGTTTTCCCGGCCGCCGTTTGCGGTAGATCCCCTGGACGAGAAGCTGGTAAAAGAACTGGCTGGGCGGGAAGTTTGTTCCCGCCTGCTTATTGAGGCGGGCGATATCGACAGTGAGCATCATGACCGGCTCGCCGAATATCGGGATGCTGGAGTTGATATTCGCTTTTACGAGCGTTTGCCGTTGAAACTGGCGCTATTCGACGGCAAGCGCGGGTTGGTAGCCTTGCTTGATCCTGTTCTAACGCGGCCGTCGTGGACCGCGGTGGTTTTCGAACATGAGGGCTTCGGAGAAGCTATGTCCGGCCTGTTCGAGACTTATTGGAGCCGCGCGCGGAGCGAGCTGTAATCGTTCCAAGCGGCAAAAGGGTTACCCTCGAAGCCGCGATAGCACGTCGTCCCGATTGAGAAATTCCAGGGCATGCATTCCAAGAAGTTCGGCGCCGTGCACATTCGCCGACCGGTCGTCCAGGAAGAGTGTTCGTCCCGCCGGAAGATCCAGGCCTTCCAGACAATGCTCGTAAATAGATGGATCCGGCTTCGCCGCCCCTACTTCGTAAGAGAGCGTGACGTGATCGAAGTTGTTCAGACGGTCAGTACCGCTCTTTAGAGCCTCGCCCAAATCGCGCGGCATATTGGAGAGCATGGCAACGCGTTTGCCGGCGCTCCGTAGCTGCGAAATCCAATTCCACATCACGGAGTCAAAGCGCATCCAACTCTGGTTGTCGATTTCAATCAGGCGATCGATTGTCGCCGGATCGAATAATGTGTTCGCGCTCTCGCGCGCCACCGTTTGCCAATACTCGATGCCGCTCAGCGCGCCGGTATCATACTCCAGCCGATGCGCCCAATAGAATTCCCCGAAGCCTTCAGCCGGAATGCCTGCAATGGCAGCCATGCGAGCCTGATCGTCATCGGTTTGATGCGACACCAGAACGCCGCCGTAATCAAAGATGAGGCCGTCGTAGGCACTAGCGGGCGCCATCGACGAGTTGCTCTTTCCGGCAGCGAACTTCGCGGATGGCATAGATCCGGCGGCCTTGGCTCTCGAAATAAGTGCGCATCAGCACTTCACCGATTAAGCCCGTACTGAAGAGCATGAGGCCGGCAAACCAGAGCAGAGCGCCAGCCACGATCAGTGGTCCGTGTTCAGCGAGAATGTCCTGCCCAAAAAGCTTGGCGATCAGCATCCACATCAACACCACGCTGCCGAGCACAATCCCCGCTACCCCCCACTTCCCGAAGAAGTGCATGGGCCGCGTAAGATAACGCAACAGGAAGTTGACGGTCAGGATATCGAAAAAGACCCGAAAGGTGCGCGAGAGGCCGTAATGCGAAGCGCCGTTGGGCCGCTCGATGTTCTTGATGGGAACTTCCGCTACCCGCGCACCATAGAAGCTGGCGAGCGCCGGGATGAAGCGGTGAAGTTCGCCATATAGATTTACCTCCTTCAGCACCTCCGCCCGATATGCCTTGAAGGTGGTGCCGAAATCGTGTAAATCGACGCCAGAGGTACGCTTCATGAGCCAGTTCGCGATTTGCGACGGAATCTTGCGAGTCAGCGCATTATCGACTCGGTTCTTGCGCCAGCCGCTGGCGATGTCATAACCTTCGTCAATCTTTTCGAGCAACACCGGTATATCTTCAGGATCATGCTGGAGGTCGCCATCCAGGGAGACAATCACGTCGCCTTGCGCTTCATCGAAGCCCGCTGCCAGCGCCGCGGTCTGGCCGAAATTGCGCCGCAAGCGGAGGACTTTCAAGTGGTTATCGGTTTCGACCAGGTTTGCGAGCAGGTCAAAACTGCGGTCGGTAGAAGCGTCGTCTATAAAGATGATTTCGTAGGGCCTGCTCAGCTTTTCCACCACGGTAGTTAGCCGGTCATAGAGCGGCAAAATAGCCGGTTCCTCATTGTGAATGGGGATAACGATCGAGAGCATCGGGGACGGCATTTTCAGTGTACCGAAAAGGGACGCGCACTCAACAAGATGCGCGAAATGGTGCGACAGTTGCTATGCAAGCTGGTAAAATTAAGAGTGAAGGGTTCGTGGCTCTAAGTTCCAAGCTTTACAATAACTTGCCGCCGAAACCTTAGTCGTAAACCCCTAGGAGTCCTTTTTTGGCCGAGCAAGACGGATCGAGTGGAGGCGTGCTGTTTCCACCCGGCAATAACAAAAACCTGATCCCAATCAATATCGAAGACGAGATGAAGCGCTCGTACCTGGATTACGCGATGAGCGTGATCGTCGGACGCGCCCTTCCCGATATCCGTGACGGTTTGAAGCCTGTCCATCGCCGCATCCTGTACGGGATGCATGAAATGGGCCTGCATTTCAATCGATCCACGCGCAAATGCGCCAGGATAGTCGGTGATGTCCTAGGGAAGTTCCACCCTCACGGTGATGTTCCCGTGTACGACGCCTTGGTTCGCATGGCGCAAATGTTTTCCATGCGCTATCCGCTGGTGGACGGGCAAGGCAACTTTGGATCGGTAGATGGCGACCCGCCGGCGGCGATGCGGTACACCGAGGCGCGTCTCTCGCGAATTGCGGGCGCGCTTTTGGAGGATATCGACAAGGAGACTGTCGATTTCCGGCCGAACTACGACGATAACGAGGTAGAGCCGGAGATTCTTCCGGCGCGCGTCCCGAATTTGCTGATCAACGGTTCGTCGGGCATTGCGGTTGGCATGGCGACAAATATTCCGCCGCATAATTTGAAGGAAATTGTCGACGCGACGATCGCTCTGGTGGGCGATCCGAATACGCCGCTGACCAAAATTATGGAGATGGTGCCAGGACCCGACTTTCCGACCGGTGGATTCATCCTGGGGCGGCAGGGAATCTACGACTACTTCACGAAAGGCCGCGGCAGCATCAAAATGCGGGCGAAGGCGGCGATAGAAAAGATCGGCAAGGATCGCGAGGCGATTGTAGTGACTGAGATCCCGTTCCAGGTGAACAAGGCCCGGCTGATTGAGCATGTGGCGGCGCTGGTTTCGGACAAAAAGCTGGAAGGAATTTCGGACGCGCGCGACGAGAGCGATCGCGACGGCATGCGCATCGTATTCGACTTGAAGCGCGGCGAACAGGCCGAGATAGTGCTGAACAACCTGTATAAGCAGACGCAGATGCAGATAAACTTCGGCGTCATCATGCTTTCTATCGTCAATGGCCAGCCGCGCGAGCTGGGGCTGATTGATGTCATCAAGCGCTTCATTGACCACCGTACCGATGTGGTGCGGCGCCGCACGGATTACCTGCTTCGCAAGGCCCGCGAGCGCGAGCACATTCTGCTTGGTTTCCAGAAAGCGCTGAACAATCTGGATGCGGTGATAGGGTTAATTCGCGCCGCAAAAACCCCCAAAGAAGCCCGCGAAGGATTGGTTACGACGTTCGCGTTTTCAGAGCGGCAGGCGCAGGCCATCATCGAATTGCAATTGCAGCGCCTAACCGGGATGGAGCAGCAGAAGATCCTCGACGAACTCGCGGATATTCAGCGGCAGATCGCGGAATATCTGGAGATCCTGGGTTCCGAGAAGATTCTGCGCGGCGTCATCGTGAAGGAGCTCAAGGAAGTCCAGAAGGACTTCGGAGACGAACGGCGCACGCAGATCATTGAGGACAGCGGCGAGATCCGGCTGGAAGATTTGGTCCAGATGGAAGATGTCGCGGTGACAGTATCGCGCGGCGGCTATTTGAAGCGGACTTCGGTGGATACGTACCGGCGGCAATCGCGCGGCGGCAAAGGCCGTATCGGAATGGGTACGCGCTCCGAGGACGTGGTGGAGCATCTGGTGGTTGCCTCCACGCATGCGTATCTTCTGATTTTCACGAACAAAGGCCGCGTTTACTGGCTGAAGATTTACGAGATTCCCGATGCGGGTACTACCGGGAAGGGAAAGCACGTCTCCGGACTGATCAACCTCCAGCCCGATGAAAGCGTCAAGGCCTTCCTGCCGGTGAAGGAATTTTCGCCGGGCAAGTTCATCGTCATGGTGACGCGTCAAGGCGTAATCAAAAAATGCGAACTGACCGAGTTCGATAATCCGCTTTCGCGCGGAATCATCGCACTTGCCCTGGATGATGGCGACGAATTGCTGGGAGCGGCGATTACAACTGGCGAGAATTTCATCTTCCTCGGCTCGCACAAAGGAATGGCGATCCGTTTCAATGAAGAAGATGTCCGCGCCATGGGCCGCCAAGCGCGCGGTGTCCGCGCCATGGACCTGGAGGAAGGGGACTATCTCATCGGCCTTGAGATTGTGGAGCGACAGGGGCTGATTCTCTCCATATCGGAGAACGGATTCGGCAAGCGCACATTGCTTGAGGACTACCGCTTGACGGGCCGCGGGCGCAAGGGAGTGATCAATATGAAGACCACGCCCAAGGTGGGTAAAGTGGTGGCCGTGCTTTCCGTTAAGGAAAATACCGACCTGATGATCATTACTAAAGATGGAAAAATAATCCGGCTTGAATCGGGTGAAATCCGTCAGGCTGGCCGCTCCACGCAGGGTGTGCGGCTGGTCCGCATGGAGGAAGGCGATCAGGTAGCGGCCGCCTCCGTCATTCCCGAGACGGAAGACGAAAACGAAAAGGCGCCGGAACTGCCGGTTCAGTAAGCTAAACAAGGTTCAATAAGCAATAAGTGGAGGGTGGGCTTTATACTGCAGGTATGGCCGCCCTCGTCAGTTTGAAGACCACAGGCGATCCTGACGGCCCCGCCGGTTCTTTCGATTCACAACAGCTGATCACAAAAGAAAAGGCGCTCTTGGAGAATCTTGGGCAGATGGGGCGCGTAATCGTCGCATACTCCGGCGGCACAGATTCCGCGTACCTTGCCTGGGCCGCCCATCGGGTGTTGGGCGCGAACGCAATCGCAATTACAGCGGATTCTGCCTCTATTCCCACCTCTCACAAACGCGACGCCGAAGCTTTCGCGCGCGAGTGCGGCTTTCGGCACGAATACATCGAAACGCGCGAATTCGAGAACCCCGACTACGTCAAGAACGATAAAGACCGCTGCTTCCATTGCAAGGATGAACTGTTTACCCGGCTGGAAGCGTACGCCTCCGAAGCGGGCTTTGCGCATATCGTCTACGGCGTCAATAAAGATGACTTGGGTGATTACCGTCCGGGTCAGCGCGCCGCCCAATTGCATGAAGTGCAAGCGCCACTGGTGCAGGCGGGTCTGACAAAGGCGGAAATACGCGAGCTCTCGCGCCGGGCGGGGTTGTCTACGTGGAATCGCCCCGCGGCGGCTTGCCTGAGTTCGCGCGTGCCGTACGGGACACCGGTCGTGGTGGAGACCATCCGCATCATCGAACAAGGCGAAGAAGAGATGCGGACTCTCGGTTTTAGGCAGTTCCGCGTGCGTTTCCACGGAGAACTGGTCCGGATCGAGGTGGCTAAGGAAGAACTTCCGCTGGCGCTGACGCTCGAATCCGCCCAGGCGCTGACGGCTATCTTCAAGCGGCTCGGATTTCTGTATGTGACGCTGGATCTGGAAGGCTACCGGCAAGGTTCGCTGAATGCGTCCCTCGCGGCTACTAATACTCGCGTCTAGTCTCCTGTTTGTGCGCCGGGATGAACCGGCATGTAGTTGGGAATGAAAGAGTCCTACAAGAAAGGAGTAGCGAACCATCTTGGCCTTGAGTCTTGCACTCGCCGTCGTGAGGCGGCGGGTGAAGCGTAGACAGAGGTATCGGTGGGCCGGGTATTGAGCTTCGTAAAACTAATTCGGGGCGCCGATCCTGTGAACAGAAGGAGAAGGCAACATGGCCAGCGGCGATAGCGCGAGCCGTTGGTCAGCCCTGCGTAGTCGAAGACCCCGAGCACGCTGAGAAACTGCATGCACGAGAACCGGGAGACCTCGGCATCGACTGGCCGCGACGAGCGGCACAGTCCGGCGGGAGAAGGCAGAAGCCAAACGGCCCGCATGAACGATGCCGAGGAGTCGGATCGCTCTGTAGTACCTGTGAACCAGTCGAACAAAGCCGAGCCATTGGCTGCGGAGGTTGGGGAGGGAAGAGAGCGAACCAAGGAGAACACTTCGCGATCACACACGCTCTCGACGCAGAGCGAGGTCGGCGTGTCCCAGAGATTGCGGGGTGTGCGAGAAGCAGCAAAGGAAAGGAAGCGAGAACGGTTCACGGCTTTGCTTCACCATTTGAACGTCGATCTGCTACGGGAAAGCTTTTACGCGTTAAAGCGGCAAGCGGCACCGGGAGTAGATGGCGTGACGTGGCGGGAGTATGGAACCGGGTTGGAGGATCGGATTACTGATCTGCACAGCCGGGTGCACCGGGGAGCGTATCGGGCACAACCCTCGCGGAGAGTTTATATTCCGAAGGCTGACGGCCGGCAGCGGCCGTTGGGCATCGCCAGTCTGGAGGACAAGATTGTTCAACAGGCGGTGGTGACCATCCTCAATGCGATTTATGAGGTGGACTTCAAAGGATTCTCCTACGGGTTCCGGCCCGGTCGCAGCCCGCATCAGGCGCTAGACGCACTGAATGTAGGCATCTGCCGGAAGCGCGTGAGCTGGATTCTGGACGCCGACATTCGAGGGTTCTTCGACAACATGAGCCACGAATGGACGGAGAAGTTTGTCCAGCATCGCGTAGCCGACCCGCGGATTCATCGTCTGATCCATAAATGGCTGAAGGCGGGAGTAAGCGAGGAAGGCGAATGGTCGGAAACGAAGATAGGGACTCCGCAGGGAGCGGTGATTTCACCGTTGCTAGCGAACATCTATCTGCATTACGTCTTTGACCAGTGGATAGATGCCTGGCGCAAGCGGTGGGCGAGGGGCGAAGTCATTGCCGTTCGCTATGCCGACGATCTGGTGTTGGGCTTCGAGCACCGCGAGGACGCCGAGCGGTTCCTGGACGCATTCCGGGAACGGCTGGCGAAATTCGGGCTGGAACTACATCCGGACAAAACGCGACTCATCGAGTTCGGGCGAAGCGCTGAAACCAACCGCGGCAAACGTGGTGAGGGAAAACCGGAGACCTTCGACTTCTTGGGATTCACGCACTACTGTGGGACTAAGAAGGGCCGCTTCATTGTCTGGCGCAAGACGGCGAGCAAACGGATGCGAGCGAAACTGCAGCAACTCAAGCAGGAGCTTCGACGCCGGATGCATCATCCGCTAGCGCAAGTCGGCGAGTGGCTGGGAAGGGTGCAGCGTGGTTATTACCAATACCATGCGGTACCGGGCAACAGCGCGACGCTCGGGCGGTTCCGACATCGGCTCTTTTGGCTGTGGTGGAAGATAGTAGGCCGCCGCAGCGAAAGGCGGATGCGCTGGGACCGCTACTGCCCGATGTTCGACCGCTGGGTGCCTTATCCGCGCATCGTGCATCCCTATCCAAGCGTTCGCTTCGACGCCACACATCCAAGGTAGGAGCCGTATGCGTGAGCAGCGCACGTACGGATCTGTGCGGGGGGCGATCAGCGATGATCGTCCCTACCGCGACCCGAAATTCCTTTACGTTTCGTCCATACACGCTCCCTGACGGTCGGTGCGCCAGGATAAGCCTGGCTGATCTAGTGAACTGAAAGGAGTTCACCATGTAAATTGCCTGTTCGGACATGTAGCCTAGCAAGCGCTCGGAGAGGAGACTCAACGGGTGGAGCCTTGGCATAGGCGAAGACGCGAGCCACAACGGAAGTGAACCCGATACGGCCTCGTGAAGGAAAAGGAAGGTGGCCAGTCCGCCGACTAGGATGAAGCCTGAAACCAGTAGGGAAGCAACAGGTAAGCACCTGCTGGACCTTTCGGGGTGGTTGGGGGTAGCGCGCGTCGACAGATCAGTCGAGGAACCTGGGAAGCCCTCCTGGGAGGCGAAGAGCGAACGCGAAGCGGGAATCAATAACCGTGAGCGGCCCAGAGGGTGGCGGAGAGGCTCGTAGTAGCGAAGAAGCGGGGTAATGCCTGTGGAGCGAAGGGGCCTTACGGAAGAAACGTGGAGTCAGAGGAAAGGAGAGCCGCTTGGCGGAAACGCACACTACGGGAGAACGGCGGAGCGGAGACGCGCTGCCGGACAAACTTTCTGAACTGAGACAGAAACTCGGCCAGAAGGCCAAGCAGGAACCGAAGTTCCGGTTTTATGCTTTATACGACCGGATCTATCGGGCAGATGTACTGGAAACGGCGATGGCGCGAGTGCGCAGCAAGGGTGGTGCGCCGGGCATCGATAGGGTCACCTTTGAGCAGATAGAAAAGCAAGAAGGAGGCATCCCAGGATGGCTGGGGCGGCTGCAAGAGGAACTGCGCAGGAAGAGCTATCGACCGCAGGCGGTGCGGCGTGTGTACATCCCGAAGGCGAATGGAAAGCTGAGGCCGCTGGGGATCCCGACGATCAAAGACAGGGTGGTGCAGATGGCCGCGCTGTTGATCCTGGAACCGATCTTTGAATCGGACTTTCTGGATTGTTCGTATGGGTTTCGGCCGGGGCGGAATGCGCACCAGGCGCTGGAGGAGATCCGCGGACATTTGCAAGCGGGTTATCAAGCGGTGTACGACGCTGACCTGAAAAGCTATTTCGATACGATTTCGCACGAGAAACTGCTGGCGTGTCTGCGGCATCGGGTGACGGACCGAAGTGTATTGGGACTGATCCGGAGGTGGCTGGAGGCGGTGGTGGTGGAAGAAGGCGAGAACGGAAGCGGAGGGAAGCGGACCAGGAATGAGCAAGGAACGCCACAAGGTGGAGTGATTTCACCGTTGCTGGCGAACCTATTCCTTCACTGGTACGACGCGCTGTTTCATGGGCCGCAAGGTCCGGCGCGCTGGGCAGACGCCAAGTTGGTGAGGTATGCCGACGACATGATGATGCTGGCGCGCGAGTGGACGGCGGAACTAACCGACTGGATCGAAACGAGGCTGGAGGGAAAGTTCGGATTAGAGATCAACCGTGAGAAAACGCGAGTGGTAGCAGTGAAGCCGGGAGGAGACAGTCTAGACTTTCTGGGGTACACGTTTCGCTGGGATCGGGACCTGAAAGGCCGGTCGCACAAGTATTTGAACGTGCTGCCGTCGGCGAAGGCAATGGCTCGGGAACGGGAAAAGCTCAGGGCACTGACGAATGCTCGTCAGAGCCACACGCCGATTCCGCAGCTGATAAGCCGCTTGAACCGGCACCTGAAAGGTTGGGCCAATTACTTCCGCTATGGCTATCCGCGCAAAGCTTACTGGGAGATCGACTGGTTCGTCCGAAGCCGCTTGATTGGACATTTGCAACGGCGCAGTCAACGGCCGTATCGCCCACCGCGCGGCGTGCTGTGGCACGACCATCTCCAGCATTTCGGACTGGTCTCCCTCAGCCAACTCCCTCGGCGGCGGCCTGCGCATGCTTGAGGTGACTTCTTCTGGAGAGCCGGATGCGGGAAATCTGCACGTCCGGTTCGACGAGGGACGGGGCGAGCAATCCCCCGTCTACTCTACCGGCTCCGTTTCGAGCGTTCACGCTGATGAACGATGAGTTGGCGTCACGAAACTTAAGAAACACGAGACCAGACTATTTCTTTTCCGACGACTTCTTGTCCGTTGACGATGGTTTGCTTTCGGCGTTTGCGGACGCTGTCTGTGGCTTGCTCTTGCTTTCGCCTGACGAAGCCGCCTTCGAATCGGATGGCGCTTCACTCTTCGCCTCAGACCCGCCCGAAGACGAATTCCCGCCCTTGGCATAGTCTGTTACGTACCAGCCGCTGCCTTTGAATTGCAATGCAGGGGCTGAGATCAGCCTGTGCACCGGACCCCCGCACTTTTCATGCACCAGGAGCGGTAGATCGGCGAACTTTTGGATCACTTCGAATAATTCCCCACAAGTTTCGCATTCATATTCGTAAAGAGCCATCTCGATCTTTCCGCGTCACTTCTGGGGAATTGGGCTCTTCTCGACGATCGGGTGCTGCTCCGTCGCCGCGAGCCCGTTTTCGTCGTTGTTGAGCTGCGCGATAGTCGTCTTCCCGGTGACCAGATCAATCGATTGCTTCAGTAAGTTATCTTCTGTGGTCTTGGGCGCGGTACCCGGAATCGGATTGCCGTCCTGATCCAGTTCCGGCGAGTTGTCGTTCTCGGCGACCTGCACGGTGGGCACGACCCCCGTATCTTGAATCGCTTTGCCGGAAGGCGAATAATATTTGGCGACCGAAAGGATAATTGCCCCTCCATCATCCATTTGGATCGTCTTCCGCAGGCTGGCGTCGCCGTAGCTTCTTTCCCCAAGAACCTGCGCGCGTTTGTCGTCCAGCAGCGCCGCCGCCGCGATTTCTGAGCCGCCGGCCGTGGCGCGATCTGTTATTACCACCAGGGGGCCGCTCCAAACGGCCTCATCGGCTTGCGCTTCAAAATCCTTCTTTTCGGTCTTCTGCCCCTGTAAAGAAGTGATTTCGCCCTTATCCAGGAAGAGATTAGCCAGAGGAATGCCATTGGCTTGATCGCCCGTCGAGCAATGCCGGAGATCGAGAACAATGTACTTCGCGCCTTGCTTTTTCAAATCCAACAGCTTCGCCTTGGCTTGCTCCACGCGGTTGTCCGCCAGGCTGGCGATGTCCAGATAACCGACGTTCTGCGGAAGCATCTTCGCGGTCACGTCCGGATAAGAAATGTCGGCCCGGGTGAGCGTGATCTTCTGAGGGTCGGGATTCCGCAGCCGCAGGACGGTCAGTTCCACGGTCGAATTGGCATCGCCCCGAATCAACTGCTCGGCATAGGCCAATGGCATATCGCGGGTAGCCACGTTATTAATACTTTCAATCAGATCGCCGCTTGAAATATTCGCTTTATCCGCAGGCGAACCCGGAAGCACATCTACCACCGCGACATATCCATACCGCTTCGCCAGCACCAGGCCCACGCCCGGCTTTGAGAGATTATGGTCCTTCTCATACTGCCGGTATTGGTCCGCGTTGAGATAGCTGGCGAAGGGGTCTACCGATTCGAGCAGCCCGTTGATAGCGCCCAGGCTCACGCTTTTCATGTCGGGTTCTTCGACGTATTCGAGCTTAATTCGCTCGAGCACCTCGGTGTAAACTTTCAGATGTCCGTAAACATCGTCCGTAGCCACTGCCCGGCCATTTCTGGCGCCAAGCAAAAGAAAGATAACCACGCAGGTAGACGATCCTACGACGGTCCATTTAAAGCGGTTGTTCATTACTGGAGATTCCCGGGGCTAAATAAAGTATAGCGGACAGAGAGCTTTTCCCGCCCTTTGGACGGCAAGGCCCTGCATTGTTCGACGCGTGGAAGTGAGAACGGTTGTACGCTAGGCGAGTATCTCGACCGGAACAACCGATTCGCTCGGCGCTTCCAACGCTCGGCGCCTGGGCTTCGGCGCCCGTTCAAAACGGGCGGTAAAGTGAAAGGTGCTGCCTTGGCCGGCTTCGCTGTCAACCGAGAGCCTTCCGTCCATCATTTCTACAAGTTGAGACGAAATGGCAAGTCCTAAGCCCGTGCCGCCGTATTTGCGTGTGGAGGACGTGTCCGCCTGTGAAAAGGCCTCGAAAATGCTCCGTTGCTTCGCCAGTGGGACGCCAATTCCGGTATCCTTGACGGCAAAACGTAGAGCCGCCGCATCGCCGGAGTGAGACTCGGGCGTAATCGTAAGAAGGATGCCGCCTTTGCTTGTGAACTTGATCGCATTGTCCAACAGGTTCAACAGCACCTGCCGAAGGCGGAGCGGATCGCCGATCAAATCATTCGGAACCGCGGAGTGGATTTGCGTGCTCAACTTCAAATTCTTCTGCGTGGCCCGAAGAGACAAAGACCGAATGATCTGATGGATCGAGCCGCGCAACTCGAATGGTATTTTTTCCAGCGTCAGCTTGCTTGCCTCGATCTTCGAGAAGTCCAGAATATCGTTGACAATCCGCAGTAGCGTATCCGCCGAAGATTTCACAATTTCCAGATATTCCTGCTGCTCGGCGCCTAACTCCGTCGTCAACGTGAGCTCGGTCATCCCGATGATTCCATTGATCGGAGTCCGGATCTCGTGGCTCATGTTTGCCAGGAAATCGCTCTTAGCCCGGCTGGCAGCCTCCGCCGCTTCTTTAGCGAGCGTCAACTGTCCTTCTGTGCGTCTGCGGACCGCGATCTCCACTTCCAGCGCCTGGTTTGATTCCACCAACTCCTGCGTTCTCTCTTCTACTCGAACCTCCAGTTGATCGTGAGAAGCGCGGAGTTGCCGTTCACTCTCTTGCAATGCCGCCGTTCGCTCGTCCACCAACTGCAGCAGCTTGAGCTCACGGACTTTGAGCTGGTTCACCCGAATGGCGTAGATGCCTATGCCCAAACCGAGAAAGCCCAGCGCGATGCCGGTGAAAAACGGTAGGGTCTCGTAGTAGTGAGGCTGCAGGGTGATGGGCAATTCCGGTCCCGTGTTGCTCCACTCGCCGTCGCTGCCCGCCAAAACTTTGAAGCGATACTGGCCGTGCGGAATGTTTGTGTAATACGCCGTCCGCCGCCCCCCGGCATCTGTCCAGTCCTTGTCGAACCCATCCAGCATGTAGCGGAATTGGATCTTTCCCGGGTCGATGAAACTCGGCGCAGTGAAAGTGAGTTCGAGCTGGCCTTTTCCCGGCGGTACCGTCACTGGCTGATTGACCGGAAATTCCTTATTATTGATTAGAACGTCTTCCAGAAGCGGAGGGGTCAGGTTCTTTACCAGGTGCGCCGGTTGGATGATCGCTAGCCCCTTTGTAGTGGGGAAGCAAAGCCGCCCATCGTGCAAGCGCCATACCGAAGGTTGAAAAGCGCCGTTGCATTCCTGACTCTTCATACCGTCGGCCGTTCCATACACCGTGGAGGTGATCCGGCTCGTCAGTCCGCTCGCGAAATCGTTCAATTGTTTCTTGCTTACTTTGAAGACGCCCTTGTCACAGGTCATCCAAATATTGCCGAGCTGATCATCAATCACGCCGAGTACTGAATTGTCGTACAGCCCCTGCGTCGAGGTGTAGGTGGTGATCTTCCCATCGCGCAAACGGCTTAGGCCCCCGCCGTTCGTACCCAGCCACAACGCTCCGTCTGTTTCTCCCGCGATTGTCCAGACCACGTTGCTGGCCAAGCCATCTTTCGTGGTGTACGAAGTGAATCGGCCATCCTCGAACCCGCTCAGTCCTCCGCTGGTGCCGATCCACATGGTGCCACGCCCATCTTCGTAAATCGCCAGAACGTCGTCACTCGGGAGCCCATCGCGGGTCGTATAGGTCTGAAAGCTATGTCCGTCGAAATGCGTGAGCCCGCTTCGGCTTCCGGCCCACAGCCCGTTTTTGTGGTCGACATACGTACAGGCGACACGGTTTCCGGCCAGATCTTCTACCGGCCCGATCTTGCCGTCTTGCAGCCGCGCTAACCCGCGCCGCGTTCCGATCCAAAGCGTCCCGCCATGATCCTGCGCGATGGAAAACACGCTCTCCGGAGCGCCTTCTTTGCCCGTGTAGTTGGTCAGCCGGCCATCCTTCCATGCCGTGAGGCCCTGGTCCGAGCCGATCCAAACAGTCCCCTGCCGATCCTGGTAAACCGGTAGGATGGTGTCGCTTGGTAATCCCTTGCTCTTGGTAAGAGTGGTGAATAGACCTTTCTTGAATAGGTTGATCCCTCCACCCGCTGTCCCAACCCATAAGCTGCGTTCGCGGTCCTCATATATCGCCCAGACCTCTTTCCCTAGCAAGCCCTCCCTCTCGCTGAACGAGCTGAATGCTCCGTTGACAAACCGCGTCAAGCCGTCGGCGGTGCCGATCCAAAGCGTTCCCGCGCTGTCTTCAAAAAGAGACAAGACGGTATTACTGGTTAAGCCATCTTTCACCGTGAAGCGCTTGACTCCGTTGGAAGAAACCCGGCACAGGCCATCCGGCGTACCGAGCCAAAGCGCGCCGGACCGGTCCACATGGGCAACACGTGCCGATCCGCAGGATTGGCTATCGACGGCGAAGCGCTGGAACTTGCCTTCCGAAAACGTGTCGAGTCCGCCATGCGTCGCGATCAAAAGCGAGTCGCCGCGGCCTGCTGTGATGGAAAATATGCTGTTGTCCGCCAGCCCATCTGCGGTCGTGAACACCTGGAACTTGCCGTTCTGAAATCGGATCAATCCCCGGCCGTCCGTGCCGATCCAAATATCCCCTCGGGCATCCTCATAAAGGGAGCGGACGGAGCTGCCGGCCAGCCCTGTGTGCATCGCAAAAGATGTAAATACCCCATTGTGGAAACGCGACAGGCCGCCGCCCGCTGTCCCTATCCATAGGTTCTGATGGTCCGCCAGCAGCGCCATCACGATGTTATTCGCCAAGCCGAACTTATGCTGATCAAACACCGTAAACCGCACGCCGTCAAAGCGCACTAAGCCTTCTTCCGTTCCCATCCAGATGTAGCCATCGGAAGTCTGTGCCAGCGATAGCACCGAATTCTGCGGTAAGCCCTGCGCGGTCTGCCAGCTCTGATGAATGAATTCGCCGATCGGTTTATCAGGATCCAGGCTCGCGCTCGCCACGCCCGCTAGCGCAATTGTCAGGCCGGCGCACAGGCCGAGTCCCCTAACCATCCTCGGGAGCCGGTGTGGGCCCCCATACGGATGGTCAGGTGTAAGCCTCCGCACTGAGTTTGGATCCCTTCTGATCAGCACTGAGTCTTCCTAATGGGTTAGATCGGCGGACCGCCGCAAATCTTGAGAGACCGCGCTCAAATAAACACTTTCACCTCTGGCTCTGTCACCAGATGTACTGTTTGGCGTCGTCGCGGCGTGCGTAGCTATCCAGTACGTGGACCACGCGAATCTTCTTCAATTTGGCCGGAGAAAGTTGACCCAGCGGCACATAAATCAGTTTTCGATTCATCCGCGCCGCCAGCTGCCGAAAAGCTGATCGCGGCGGTTTAGCGGCGACATACACGACGTGCCGTTCCACCGAGTAGTCAAGGGCCGCCATCAGCAGGCGTTCTGCTTTCGTCTCCGCCGCGTCGTATTCATAATCGGTCCAGACGTCATACATCCGCCGGGGCGGGAAGGTCATCAACAAACCCCCGTACTCTGCCCGCCCAATGCCCGGGCCTACCAGGTGCTCAAACGGTTCGGTGGAATAAAAGGCCATATCGGATTCGTTCTGGTGTTCTCCCAGCCACGTCGTGAGATAGCGGTACCGGTCGCGGCGATCTTCATCGAAAATGACGACCAAAGCTCCCACGTCTCCGGAAAACTTGCCCAACTCGCGGACGTAGAGTTTGCCTTCACGCCAGTTGCGAATCGTTTCGCGCAGATCGATGCCGTCCAGAACCGATGCCGTAAACTGCTCTACCCGCGCCCGCTCTTCTGAAAGCAGATGCTTGGCGTATTGCTTGAGGAAGCGGCCATAGTTTTCGATCACCAGGTCCTCCGGCGGATAGGAACAGATGGAAGCGCCATTGGTCTGGCTGGCCCACTCACCCGCTTTGCTCTCACGCTTCCGCGATTTCAAGGCGCCGGGTAGCATGCGTTGCCTGATCCGCGGCAGCCGGCGGCGGATTCGCAGTTTACGCGTGTGCAGCCATACCTCTTCGCCTGAGATATTCAGAGTCTCTAACGGCGGATCTTCCGTTTGTTGCACTCCATAGCGGTTCGCGGTCTGCCAGACCTCATAAGCGAAGTTATCGTCCACAATCGACCGCGCCGCCAGCGTCAGGTCAAAAACTCCCGGCAAGAGATGTTGATCCAGCAGCGCCAGGTTCCGTCCGAACTTGGCCAGCGAAATACGTTGCCATGTTTGCATGCGGTCGCCCGTGTTGATCACGTATTCGCTCTCCGACTCGCGCAGCAGCGCCAGTTGCCATTGCGGCCGGTCGATCCGCGCGCCTTGCAGCTCGCTATCGCGCAGCGCCTCATAGCGCTCCTGGTAGAACGGGATCTCGTTAGTCACCTCCGCCAGGCAGTCTGGATGAAGATTGCACAGCTCGGTTTTGTCAAACAGCCGCGTGCGCGCGGCAGCCGGCTCGTCCTGCGGAATTTCCATCGCGTCCAGCAGCGGGTCCAGGGCGTTCAGGCCTACCACCACGCAAGTGGCCGCCGTCGGATCTGCCCCTTGCAGCTTCCAGGCCATCGCCGCGGCGTGCGCCTCCATTTCCGGCGTGCCTGGCGGCGGATGCAGGCGGTACGCTTCGATGTAGGCGTCGGCTCCGATCAGCTCCGCCGCATAAGCATCGGCATAAGTGCCCCCGATGTGCGGTTTTTCCGATGCCGCGGGCTCCAAAAAGATGACCCGCGCGCTGATGTCGAGAGCGCTGCGCAAAGCTTCAACAAAAGCGTCACCGGGCTCCAGCGGCAGGTAGCTGGCGCGTTCTTCGTCATCGCCATCCGGCAGCACGATAACGGACATCTGAGGAAGGCGATCCACGGCATCCCGGTAATGCCGTTCGAGCGCCCAGGGTAGTTCCACAGCGACGACGGCAGGGCGAGCCTGCAACAGGTACCGGCGCACGTGCAGCGCAAATTCGATGCGTCCCGGAATGACGGGCAGATACGTCAGGTTTCCGCGCTTCACGCTCGCGGAGTCATTCTGCATACAATTACCGGAGCGCGTTATACCGCAGCGCTTCTTCGCCCAGCACTCCCCGAACCGCCGACCCCATCAGCAGGCGAAGCGGCTGTTTTCCAAGCTCATTCAGCTTCAAGCCATAGCGCGCAATATTGATCCCGTCCCGCACCGTGTAACTTTCATCGGCCGCGTGGGCCTGCTGCAGAAAATCAGTTACATATTGCAGTACCTCTTCTGGCGAGAAGGGAAGATTTTCCCGCAGGATCGCAAGTTCTTCCTCGCGCTCTGGAAAGTCAATGAGGATCTGCGGCTGCAGACGCGAATGGATATACTCCGGCAAATCAAAAGTGGAGGAATCCTCGTTCATCGTCGCCACCAGCCGGAAGTCTGCATGCGCTTTGATCTTTACTCCTGCCACGATGGATTCAACGTATCTTCGGCTATCCAGCAAGGGCGCCAGGCTCGCCCAACTCTTCTCGCTCATCCGGTTTCCTTCATCCAAAATCGCCACTCCGCCGCTGATCATCGCCGAAACCAGGGGGGAAGCGACATATTTCAATCGCGACGCTCCTTCGATGACCGGAGTGATCAAGAGATCTTCCGGGCGTGTATCAACTGTCGCCTGCATGATGTAAACATTCCGCCCCAACCGCTTGCCGGCAGCGTACGCCATGGTTGTTTTGCCCACCCCCGGTTTCCCAAGCACGCGCGGGTTCATTGGCAAGTCGCGTTCATCTATAACCATCCATGCGGCCATGAGTTGCCGCATGGCATCCTCCTGCCCGACCCAGGTCACACTGAGCTCATCCGGATGCGCCAGATGGAGTTCGATTCCTTCAATGGAAACTTTCATGCGATATTCCCATCGTAGAATGAGATTGCTCTGAGGCTGACGTACAAACTCCTGCGGCTTGCGTATGTTTGCGAGTTCCTCATCGCCCTGATCGCCATCTTCGCGGCATGGTCCGAAATCGGCGGCCAGGCCGCTCTTGACCTGATGCACTGGGGCTGGAAGTTGGGGCTCAGCACGCTGCTCGCCGCGGCCGCTGTCGGCTATACGGCCGCAATTGTGTCGGAAGACGCACTTTGGACTCTGCGTTCCGCGCGCTGGCTCAGTGTTATCGGCATCCTGCTGCTCTTGATGGGAATCGTGACTTACTACTACGCCTTGCAAGTAGACACAGGCGACTCAGATGAGAACAACAACAATGTTTCGTTATACTGTCCTTCCGCGTCAACATTGTTTCAAGTGTTATGAGCACGATCGGGCGACGCCCTGCCGAATACGCCTTCTGGCAAACCCCTGACAAAAGTATCACCGTCACTTATTCCCTGCCTCTCTTCCATGAAATCGACTTCGTAGTAAGTGAGGGCTACCGGAGAATTCCGCACGGCGGCATGGAGGTGGCAGGGCTCCTGTTCGGCGAAACCTCTGAGGGCTCCATTCGCCTTAAAGCGTTTCGGGCCATCGAATGTGAGCATGCTTCTGGCCCTTCGTTCGTGCTTTCCGCCCGCGATCTGGAAAGACTGCAAACCCAGCTCACAACCCTGAAAACAGATCCCGAACTCAGCGGTTTGGAACCGGTTGGCTGGTTTGTGGCTCACACGCGCAGCCCCTTCGAGATGACTGAGCGCGAAGCTGCATGGATCAATCAGTTCTTTCCCGCTGGTCTGAGAGTAGCGGTTCTGGTGAAGCCGGAACGATTTCAAGCCACCCGCTTCCTATTCATTGTTCGGCTCCAAAATGGTGCGTGGCTGCTCGAAGCCGCGCAGGATCCCGTCATTCTTCCTCTGTCCGGCGCTACATCCAGAACGGATTCTGACGGAGCCAAGGAAAGTCCGCTGCCCTCAATCGCTGCTTCGCCGGTCACTCCCGTACCGGCAGCGCCTCAGGCCACCCTTCCTGTTTCTTCCCCGCCTTCTTCCCCGCCGCCCTCTTTGCCTAACTTAAGCGACCGTCCCACTCGCGTCGTGACGCCGCGCTTCACGGAAGCGCGCGTGCTCGAACCGCAACCGCCCTCTCCGCACGATAGGGCGTCCGAAGTGGTAAGGCCGCTGACGCGTTCCGACGAGATCTGGCGGCAGCGCGTGGAGAACTTTCCCGTCCTTCCCGCTGCCCGTCCTCCCGCCGCGATTACGCCCGTTCCTCGTCCTCCTGTGGGTCCGGCTGCTCCTATTTATATACCCCTGCCGCCCGCCCGCGACCCTCGCCGCAGGACGCGCTCTCGCCGCCCATGGCTTGGCGTCGTGCTCCTGTTGGCTGCGCTGTTGGGTGGCGGCCTTGGCTACGCGGTCTACGTGCGGCTCCCCCCCGCGACTATTCCACTGGCAGTTCGGTCGCAATCTACCAATCTGATTGTGTCGTGGCCGGCCGACCAGACACGCAACGTTGCCGATGCAACCCTCCAGGTGGGGACTGCGTCCCCCTTCACGCTCACCCAGGAACAGAAGTCAACCGGCGAAGCGCCTATTCCCAGCGACGGCAAGGACGTGAAAATTGAACTCGTCGCGCATCACTGGCCGCGCGACTCACACGGTCTCCTGCTGGTTGTCCTCTCCCCGGCGCCTTCCGCCAGCCCCTCGACTGCGAAGCCGGATCAACCGCCGCCGGCTTCACCCCAGCAGTAGCTCAAGCACCGGATTCCTGTTTCGGATCAGTCAGAGCGTAGATCACCACCCTTGTTATACTGTGCTGCTGTGTGCAAGGTTGCTTTGCTGTTTTCGATCGTCAGCGTGGTGGCCGCGCGGGATCTAAGTGCACGCCTCGATGAGATTGCGAAGGCTCGGGGCGGCGCCAAGCAGTTTATGGCAACGTTCTGCTGGCCAAGGGCGATCAGGTGTTATTCGAGAAGTCCTACGGCTCAGCCGATCTGGAATGGAATGTGCCGAATACAGGGGAAAGCAAATTCCGGATCGGCTCCGTGACTAAGCAGTTCACTGCCGCCTGTATCTTGCTGCTGGAAGAGCGAGGCAAGTTGAAAACCGATGATCCCGTCAGTAAGTATGTGCCAAACGCACCCGCCGCCTGGGCCAAGATCACCATCTACCATTTGCTGACCCACACGTCTGGTATTCCCAGCTTCACTGGTTTCCCTGAATACCAGCAATTCCAGACCCAGCCAACTACTCCCGAGAAACTGCTCGCATTCTTCCGCGATAAGCCTCTCGAGTTTGAACCGGGAAGCAAGTGGAATTACAGCAACTCCGGATACGAAGTGCTCGGCTATGTGATCGAGAAAGTAACCGGCCAGACTTATCAGCAATTTCTGGATGAAAACATCTTCAAGCTGCTCAACATGACAGATTCGGGGTACGACTCGAACTCGCGGGTCATCGCCCACCATGCCTACGGGTACATGCCGGGACCACATGGCATCACCGTTGCCGGCTACGTCGATATGACAGTTCCGTACTCGGCCGGTGCATTGTATTCGACCACGCACGATCTCCTCAAATGGGAATGTGGCCTGTTTGGCGGCCGGGTGTTGAAACCTGCCTCTTTGCAGAAGATGATCACGCCATTTAAGAATGACTATGGATGCGGGTTAACCATCACGACGGTGAATGGGCACAAACGCATAGAGCATGGAGGAGGCATTCAAGGCTTCAATGCCGAACTTGTTTACTGGCCAGACGAGCATATGACTGTGGTTGTCTTGGCGAATCTCAACGGCAGCGCTCCGAGCGATATCGCGGCCGACGTGGTCGGCCACTGTCCATGGCGAAAAGGTCACCCTTCCAACCGAACGCAAGGAGATCACTCTCACGCCAGAACAACTCAAACCGTTCGTCGGCCGTTATTCGCTCACTCCCGAAGTCAATGTTGACATCACGCTAGACGGCAACCAACTGCAAACACAGTTGACCGGGCAACCAAAGTTCCCGTTGTTTGCAGAGTCTCCGACCTCGTTCTTTCTCAAAGTGGTGGAGGCCGAAGTGAAGTTCGATAAGAACGCCTCCGGGAAGGTGACTCAGTTGACGATCCACCAGGGCGGGCGGGACACAGTTGCCAAGAAGGTGTCTGACACCGTGCCGGAAGCTCCGCAGCACCATGAGATCAGCGTTTCTCCGGACAAGCTCAAGGACTACGTCGGTAGCTATGCGTTGGCCCCGGGCTTCACCCTTACGGTGACGATGGAAGGCGACCATCTGGAAGCTCAGGCAACAAATCAGCCGAAGGCTCCCATCTTTGCTGAAGCTCCGGACAAGTTCTTTTATAAGGTCGTGGAAGCACAACTCGACTTTAGCCGGGATGCGTCGGGCACGGTCACCCAAGTTACGCTGCACCAGGGTGGTCGAAATATTACTGGGAAGAAGCAGTAGCAAGGGCGATATCGCCGACTTGAGCGACGGCCGCTCGGCTGGTCTGCCGGCATCGCAGCATCAGCTCACCTGTTTTGGGATGCGAAGATCGTCGCCCTTCATCTGCTTTGATTTTTCGACGCCCAGGATGCCGAGCACGGTGGGCGCGATGTCCTTCAACGCTCCGTTTTGACGCAGCTGGACATCGCCGTTTGTCAAGAAAATGAACGGCACCGGGTTCGTGGTGTGATACGTATGCGGCCCGCGCGTAACCGGATCGATCATCATTTCCGCATTGCCGTGATCCGCTGTGATCAGCCACGACCCTCCGCAGCGCTTCAATGTTTTGTGGATCTCGCTAAGCCCAGCATCCACCGCCTCGCAAGCTCGAATGGTCGGCTCCAGCTTCCCGGAATGCCCCACCATGTCGGCGTTGGCGTAGTTCATGATGATCACGTCAAAGCTGCCCTGCTCAATCGCGTGCACGACTTTTTCGGTGATTCCGGCGGCGCTCATCTCAGGTTTCAGATCGTACGTTGCTACCTTCGGCGAAGCCACCAGCTCGCGCTCTTCTCCACGGTAGGGCTTCTCGTTGCCGCCGTTGAAGAAATAGGTCACATGAGCGTATTTTTCCGTCTCGGCGACCCGCAGGTTTTTCCAGCCCGCTTTCTCCATCACATCTGCCAGGATGTTGTCGGGATGTTCTGGAGGCAGCACGAACGGAAGCCGAAAGCTCTTGTCGTACTGCGTCATCATTGTGTAAGTCAGGTTCTGCGGTACCAGCGAGCGCGCGGGCTTTTCCAGATTAAAGTCCGTGAGCGCCAGCGTGATTTCTCTCGCGCGGTCGGCGCGGTAGTTATACATGATGACGCTGTCATCCTCGCGGATAAGTCCCACCGGCTCGTTTCGTGCATCCACTATCGTTACCGGCTCAATAAACTCGTCGGTGACGCCGTGTTCGTACGATCTGCGCACTGCCGCCGCCGCAGACTGCGACTTCGCTCCATTCCCCAGGACCATGGCGCCAAACGCGCGCTCAATCCGGTCCCATCGTTTGTCGCGGTCCATCGCGTAGTAGCGTCCCGAGACGGAAGCAACGCGCCCTACACCTAACTCACTCATCTTTTTTTCGAGCTGCTCGATATAACCCGCTCCGCTCTCCGGAGGCGTGTCGCGGCCATCCATGAAGCAGTGCACAAACACTTCCGTCAGCCCGTGCTGCTTGGCCATTTCGAGCAGCGCGTATAGATGCGTGAGCTGCGCATGCACGCCGCCATCGCTGCATAAGCCCAGTAAGTGAAGGCGACGGCCGTGCGCCTTCTTCATGGCATTGGAGAGTGCCGGGTTCAGGAAGAACTCGCCGGAGCTGATCATCAGATCGACCCGCGTGACGTCCATATAAACTACCCGGCCCGCCCCCATGTTCATATGGCCAACTTCGCTGTTCCCCATCTGGCCTTCCGGCAACCCTACATAAGGCCCTGAGGTGTGCACAAGTGTGTTCGGGTAGGTCTTGAGCAGGAAGTCGTAAGTAGGCTTGCGCGCCAGCGCGATGGCATTCGCCTCCGCCACCGGCGAATAACCCCAGCCGTCGAGAATCGTCAGGACCAGCGGTTTCAGCTTCGCCACAGGTTCTCTTGCCATTGGCTCGATTATTGATGAAACGCGCGCCTGCCCAGGTAGACAGCCGCCTCGCCGAGCTCTTCTTCAATCCGCAGAAGCTGGTTGTACTTGGCGATTCGATCCGTTCTGCTGGCTGATCCTGTCTTGATCTGTCCGGCGTTTGTCGCCACCGCGAGGTCCGCAATGAAAGAGTCTTCCGTCTCGCCGGACCGGTGCGAAACCACGGCAGTATAGTTGGCGCTCGCCGCCAGTCTCATCGCGTCCAGTGTTTCCGTCAGCGATCCAATCTGGTTTACCTTAACCAGAATCGAATTTGCCACGCTTTTATCTATTCCCCGCTGTAGCCGCTCTGAATTTGTGACGAACAGGTCGTCGCCAACCAGCTGAATCTTCTCGCCAAGGGCGGCCGTGAGCTGCTCCCAGCCTTCCCAATCGTCCTCGGCCATGCCGTCTTCAATCGAGATGATGGGATATTGAGAAACCCATTTCGACCAGAACTCGGCTAACTGACCCGATGTCTTCTCGCTCTTATCGGACTTCTTGAAAACGTACTTTTTCTTGTCCTTGTCGTAAAACTCGCTGCTTGCCGGGTCAAGCGCGATCGCGATCTGCTCGCCGGCCTTATAACCGGCCTTGCCGATCGCCTCCATCAACACTTCGAGAGCTTCTTCATTCGACTTCAAACTTGGCGCAAACCCCCCTTCATCTCCCACCGCAGTCGAATACCCGCGTTTTTTCAGGACCGTCTTCAAGGTATGAAAGGTCTCCGCGCCCATCCGCAGTGCTTCTGAAAATCGGGCAGCTCCCACGGGAGCGATCATGAACTCCTGGAGGTCCACTGAATTGTCCGCATGCGCGCCGCCGTTAATCACGTTCATCAGGGGAACGGGCAGAACGCGCGCATTCACGCCGCCGATGTAGCGGTATAACGGCGTGGCTTCGGATTCGGCGGAGGCCCGCGCCGCCGCCATGGAAACGGCCAGGATCGCATTCGCCCCGAGCTTGCTTTTATTTGCTGTTCCATCGAGCGCGATCATCGTGCGGTCCACAACCGTCTGGTCCGCTGCGTCGATGCCGGCAAGCGCCGGGGAGATCAGCTTCGCCACGTTCTCGGCGGCCTTCTTCGCGCCCTTTCCCAGATAACGCGACTTATCATTGTCGCGAAGCTCTACCGCTTCGTGCTCACCGGTGGAAGCGCCAGATGGAACCGCCGCGCGACCGATCGAGCCGTCCGCCAGGTACACATCCGCTTCCACCGTGGGATTTCCCCGTGAATCTAAAATCTCTCTGCCCAGTACTTTGACTATTTCCATTTATGTTGTCCTGAAGGGGTGAAACGGATGAAACGCGTTAGCGCAAACTCTCACTTTAACAGCCGGATGGCAAGAGCCATTCCGCTATACTGGTAGAGATCCCTGCACCCTTACCGGGCTGCACCGGAAGGTGGTGAATTTAGTTGGCAGAAGTCCATCTGCAAGATGGCGAGACGCTTGAAAGTGCATTGCGTCGCTTCAAGCGCAAAGTTCAGCAAGAAGACATCGTAAAAGAAATCAAGCGGCATTCGTTTTACCTGAAGCCAGGAGAGAAACGCCGCACAAAAGAAGCTCTCGCCCGCAAGCGCAACCGCAAGAAGCGGCCCCGCGATTTCGAGTAACTGCAACCGTACAAAACAGCAAAGCCCGCCGGTCCCCATCGGATTTCGGTGGGCTTCTTTTTTGATGGCAACCATGAGAACGCTCGCACTTCTTTCCGTCCTCGCCGCGCAGGCGTCTCCTCAAATGGTAGAGTTCATTTCCGAAAAGATGCCGACGCCGTCCTGTCACGCTTCGACAGTCGTCGAGCTCTCCACCGGCGATTTGCTTGCAGCCTGGTTTGGTGGCTCCAGGGAAGGCGCGCCGGACGTAGCTATCTGGATGTCCCGGCGCACTTCCGATGGCTGGTCAACGCCTCGAGAGGCGTCCCGTGAGCCGGAGATTGCTACCTACAATCCGGTTCTGTTTCACTCTGCCGACGGGCTTCTCTGGCTCTATTACAAGTTCGGTAACTCGCCCGGCACCTGGTCGGCGGCTCGGGAATTCAGCCGGGATGAGGGCGCTACCTGGAGCGCCGTCGAGCATCTGCCGGCCGGCCTCTACGGTCCCATCCGCGCCAAACCGCTTGTGCTCAGCAACGGAACCATTCTCGGCGGCACATCCGTCGAGAGCTATGAGACATGGGCGTGCTGGATCGAGCGCAGCACCGACAACGGCCGCACCTGGACCCGCATCGGACCAATCGCCGCGCCGCTCTCGCTCGCCTCCCGTCCGCCGGAGCGTGGGCAACCGCACGGCATCATCCAGCCCTCGCTGATCGATTTAGGCCGCGGCCACATCCGGCTCTACGCGCGATCCACGAACAACATCGGCAGGATCTGCCAGGCGGATTCGTTTGACGGCGGCCTCACTTGGGGGAAAGTCAAACTGACGGCGCTGGCTAATCCCAATTCAGGCATTGACGCCGTCCGGCTTCGCGACGGTCGGCTGGTCATGGCTTACAACGACTCCGCCTCCGGCCGCACGCCGTTGAACCTCGCGGTCAGCGCCACAGGCGAATGGTGGCACAACTTTTACGATTTGGAAACGAACCCCGGCGAGTACTCCTACCCGGCGCTCATCCAAGCGCGCAATGGCGATCTCCTCATAACCTACACCTGGAATCGAGTTAAGATCCGTTTCGTGCGATTCCCGCTCGGGAAAGTCCCTAAGTGAGGCTATGATTCTAAACGAGTGCTCGGAATAACGCGTTATGAAAAAAGGGAATTCCGTCAATCCTACTCCTACAGACGTCGACGCATACCTGGCCACCGTCCCGGAACCTGCTCGCAGCACCTTGGAAAAGGTCCGCGCGGCGATTCGGTCCGCTGTGCCGCCGGACGCCACCGAGGCCATCAGCTACGGGATGCCGACCTTTAAACATAAAGGAGCGCTTCTGGCCTTCGGCGCGTTCTCGAACCATTGCAGTTTGTTTCCCATGAGTCTGGCCGTGATGGCGACTTTCAAGAATGAATTTAAAGGCCTCGATACGGCCAAAGGCACCATCCACTTCCCCTTGGATAAGCCTTTATCTACGATCCTTCTGCGAAAGCTGGTGAAGGCCCGGATCGCCGAGAATGAACGCAAGGCGCAGCGCAAGAAGCCGCGCTGAATAGGACGACTGCCGAGGGCTCGTGGCTCAAGTGAGGGATCGAACTTCCATCTCCTTCAAACGCCGTTTTGTTCAGTGTTCTCGCGGCTGTTCCTGTTTGGACTCGTCCGAGCATTGGCGCAAGCCCGGACGAAAGTGGCGTACGAGCAGCAAGAGATTCATACTCTTGGATGCACTATGCGAAGACCACTCGGGCCGAATCATACCGTGGCACTCTCAATTTCCGGTTAGCCGACGACACAGGAACTGATCCGGACACGATTGGCAAACAGTTAGGCCGTTGATCGTGAGTTTCTGGGGCGGGGCAAGTCACATCATCTCCGCCGCACTCTCCCGGGGAATGGCCAAAGGCGCACCCTCCGACAGAAGCTCGGTGCAGCGAGCGGCAAAAATGCGCGAAGCCATTCGGACGCGTTATTGTCCCGCATTAATCGTCGAGCGCCAAATGCCGAAAATGAAGCATTGATATTCGCGTCGCACAGCGCTGGGGCAGGGCAAGGAATGCGCTAGAGGGCGGGATACGGATGATCTCTGGCATGTCGGTGTTTATTTGTGTGTCTCGGCAAAATGCTCTTCCCAAGCCGGTTCAACTCCTACTCGTGCAACCGCCGCTACGATGGCCTTGCCATCCTCGCTCAACAACCAGTGCCCTACTTCTTTGTCTATTCGGGCTGCGGAATCACCTCCAATCTTCTTCAACAGCGTGACGGCGTAGGCCCCAGCTCCAACGGAACAAATCTTGGTGATGCCCACGGAACCGTTGCTCTCCCCGGCCGGCGGTAGCATTTCAAAATAGATAAAAAACGCGCGCGCTTTTGTGATGTCGTCGGGAGCCTCAAACTTGTAACGTATGCGGATATCAGTTTGGCGAATAAACGCCTGCGCTATCGCCTCTGCCCAGGTGGGCGGTCTCCAGCCGTAGAAGTTAAAGATCAAGTCCTCATCCGAAGTCTCGGACGATTTGCCATCCTTCGTGTAGCGCACGGTCCAGACCTTGGTTGCGGGATCAAACTCTTCCGTGCTCGGCCCAAAATTACGGCCGACGAGTCTAAGCATTACTGAGAGCGGAGATACCGCAAACAGCATCGAATTTAGTGTTTGGGTACAGGAATGGGCGACGAGAAGCTTGTAGCGAACAACCATCAAATCCCGGGTGCTGTAGTTAGGGAGCCGTGATGTATAAGACTTGATGAACTCTTGCAATGACGCTTTCTGAGATCCGCTCGATTTGAGCTCTTCAGGGCAACGAAAAGGCAGTCTCTCCAAAGTGTACGGTTCGGCGTTGCCTGGCGCCTGTGTGCGCCTATCTATCGCGTTGGACAACGCAACTGTGTCGCCGTCGATTGTACCTTCCGCCATCCACTTTATCCGGGCTTTCCCATTTCTTGTGCGGATTGGTTGCCAACTGAAGGAAATGTGATTACCACGAACCTGACCGTCCTCTGTTTGCATCGCCGAGCCGTTTGGTCCTTTGAACGTCCCGGTGAGTGTAATTCCATCCTGCATGAAAAAATAGATCAGCTGCTGGGCGCCACTACACGTTTGAACTAAAGCACCAGGGCACGGCGCGCTGATCCATACGCCGGTTACATTGACGGTTCGCGCCGAAATCGAAAGAGCCGCTATGAAAAATATAAATGAGCGCTGAAGTAATGTGGATCTCCCATCAGCCCTTCTCACTTGAAACTCGCGCTGTATATTATATGCTCTCAAGGTTCGCCCAGACAGAAAAAGATAAACTGTCTTAAAATTGGGACTTCACGCGCCACGCGCATGGAAGCGCCGTTGCTTCTTCGTTGCCCATCGCAATGTGCCTTCCGCTTGGCGGTTGGTCATAAAGCAAGGGCCAAATGCTGCGCCAGTGGGTAATTCGGCGGTGCACTCGAAAACCACAACCGGGCGGGAGCTTGGCTCGATGGTTCTCGTCCTTCAGCTTTCCGCCCCTGTTAATTTTGTCAAAGGAAAGGCGTCTGAAGTGCCGCAGTCCAGTCGGGAGGTCCGCCGCGTCCGCGCACCAGAGAATTCGTGTATGCTCGATTCGAGGCTCCCGATGCGGTCGTTTGCTGCCCTTGTCCTTGCAGTCCTGGTCATCGGTACGTTCCCCTGTGCGCTGCGGGCTGATGAGCCGACCTATACTGCGCTGAAGCGGATCGAATGGCCGGAGACGTCGATGTATGCGGTTCTAAGGGACATGCTCAGTGAGGTTCCCGGCATCGATCTGACTCGAGTAAACCTCGGCGGCAATTACCAATTACACAAAATCAACGCCATTATCGTTGACTCTAGCCGGTTTGAGACAATTCACAACCCAGTTGGCCAAGGTTTCTTTAGCATCTCATTCGACCAACTGTACCTGAATGCAATTGCGTTCGATAACAATGTCGTGGCGCTCGACAGTGATTGGCTGTCACTGATTCTGCTTTTCGCGCGCCACAGACAGGACGCTTCAATGGATTATTCCCACCCTAACCCTGGCGCGGCACTAGAAGACGGAGACGATGTACTGCGCTTCCATCTTGTCGTAGATGACGCCCGTCGTGGCGAGATCCTATTCGATTTCATTAATAGATTGCCTTCGCGCATCGAGTTCCGCGAGGAAGCCAAGCGGATTCTAGTTGGTTTGGTCAACGAATCGGAAAACGGTCAAACTGCTTATCGAGAAGCGATCAGGACGTATGCGCTCGCTTTTCTGCCTATATTGATTCACGAGCTGGCGCACTTAGATACGTCAATCGATGTCTTCGATGCTCACAATTCAAAAACTGTCGAAAAGATGTCCCAGCTTGGACGAAACTCGATCCACACTTATGTTACACGACAGGAAGAAGACCGTGCTGATGGCGTGGCAATCGCAAGATTAACTCCACTCGTTGAGCGCTGGAAATCTGAGATGCACCAGAACATATCGCAGGGCGCAACGGAGGCTGCGCGACACCTCATCAGCTTAGAAGCATTTGCTCTCATGCAAAGAGACATCGTGCTGATTCGTGCGTTCTCCAATTTTCGCGGGTACCGATTTCAGGATGTCTTCTACAGCATCTATCACGAGGGTTGCGACACGTCGGCCGCGCAACCAACCAAAATTGGCTTCTATGATTTCCACAAGATTGCTTTAGCCTTCAACGAACCCATCCCAGTCCTCACGTCAGCCGAATACGCGCGCCTTCACGCCACATTGGACCCGCCAATAAATCAGACCCACGCGCACGGTTTCCATAGGGCAGCGGAACTTCTGAGGCTCGTACAGTCCGGTGGGAAAGATTCCGCGATGGAGGAAATAGAGCAATTTGAGTCACTGCTTGCGCATCTCAGGGGAGATGGTTCGAATAACATACCATTCCATCTGGAATTCAAAGCCACTAGGATGAACTATAGAGTGACCGACTTCTTTAATGTGCTGAGGGGATCGGAAGCACACTACGGTCATCGATACACGACTGAACGAGCAGCCTTATGCCCTTCCAAGAGTGTTACGTTGTCCGGCAAAGCTTAGTAAAGGGCGAGTCTGAGCGCGAGTACTTTGAAGTTTGTGCAGACGGAGGCTACATAGTCCAAATTAAGTATCTAAGTCCTATTCTACGAGAGGGGTCTACAAGTGAGATTCCGAGCAGTATAAAGAAGACATGGGGAGATGATGCGGAACTCCGACATTATCCTGACTCCTATGTGTACCATCTTCAAAACATGATCTTGGCGGCACAATTGCTGTTTCCTGCCGACGAGACCACCATTAGTTCTCTTGTAAAGACCCTAGCGATGCTCAGGTTGTATCGAGTAAAGTGCGGTAATGGCATGACGCACTACGAGTTCAAAGACAGAGTCATGCTGGGAAGAACGACATTCACGGGAGACGCCGTTGAATTACTCGTTGTCGGAGAGTCGAAGACGCGAGCCGGTTCTCGCTGATGACGCCGCGGTTCTAAGCACGAAGGGATGGCTTGGCACGCGGTAACGAACCGCAAAAAGGCGCGACGGAGAAGAACAAATTTAGGGAGCAAAAAGGCCGCCGGCCCAACCCTCTAATTGATCTCTAAATCTTTAGAACGCGGATAGACATTGTCTCCGACTAGGGTTATTCGACGTTGACCTGCATTCCGCAAAAGGCTTAATAACTCCAATCGGCTGCCTGCTTTCAATCCACCGCTCACGTTAAGGCCTTTGTTCCGCACATCTAAGACGGGAACGCTGGGTGGAAAACGGTAGCGAATTCTGAAAATCTGTCCCGCGGAAATAACCCCCGTGGGGCCGAGAATCGCACTGAATCCAGTCGTTCCGCATGGATCTACTGAGAATGTAACGCGTCGCTCAATCGGCTCTTTGAATTGTGGATCTCCTGAGGAAAGCGTCAGGACACCGTGTGCGATCGAAAATGCGAGGTCGATTTCAGCAACGCCCCCGGCGGGCTGCTCACAAGACACTGTCTTCGTAGCTTCCAAGCTCACCTCAACACCTGGATGCTGCTGTTTGGACAGATTTTGAAGATCGAGTTCCAGCCTTAAATACCCGTCCGTTGATAAAAAGACCTCAGAACGCAGGAGCGTCAGCCAATCTGGATCAGGTTGTTGCAAAAATACCACCGTTGTCATTCGTCCTTCTCTCCGCCGATTGACGTCACGTTTACTCCAAGTTACGGGCCTCGCCAAGAACTTCAACTGACGAGGCCCCAGATCAAGCTGGAACACAAAATCGGGGTCTGGTACGAAATGCTTCAAAAAGAAATCGATAATGAGTGTCCCGTTTGTGACATCTTGACTTCTGGGTGACAAGGTGAGATTCGGATGGTACCAAAGTCGTGGGCTTAACGATTTGTAAATGCCGCTCTGCCTGTATGCCTCGCTGGCGAATTGAAAGTTAACGGCGATAACGGTATCCGACGTTTCATCAAAAGCTGCCATACAAAGTCTTGCGTTTGCGATTGCGAAAGTGATTGCTATCAAACTCCACAACTTTCGTACCATTCAGAACTCCTTAACTGCATCGCAGGACTTGGACTCAAATTGCTTGTCCAATTGGAACTGCTGAAACTTTTGTTGATCACACACCACAACTGCGCTTACCGGTTGATATGTCCACCAATGTCTGGGCCGAACCATAATAAAGCCCGAATCATCGGCTAACCCTTGACAATAGTCCTCGATCGGTCTATTCCGTTGGTCATAGAGCCAGAAGCAAGATCTTTTGCCACAAGCTGACACAAAGGTCCCGCATAGTGTCCATGTGCGATTCAGACAATGGTTAAGTGGCAACCAACTATTCCACGCAAAAAGCGCCAATAGGACCGTGCAAGTCAAAATGGAAACGGTAAGCCCTTTTAAAGTGTCACTAAGGGTGCTCAATCTTCCCCTCAGCGCGCGAGTTGACATGGCGGTACGAATCGTATGTGCTGCCCAATATGCTGCAAGCGAGCCGACAAGGATTGCGCTGACCAGGTCGGCCCAAAAAGGCGGTATCCCCTCTAAGAACTTGTTGAAATAGGGCAGCGCTGAGAGAAATTTGAGTGATAAACGGGCGTAGGTAGCCGAGGTACGAAAGAATTGGGACCTGAGGATGGTTGTTTTGGTGTTGAAAAACACCTTTTTCGCGCTCCGGACACACTTAGGCCGCAGTCAACCGCGGCAGCCTCCATAAATTGAAGGCCGCTGAAGTCATGACGAACTGCCAGGTGACCTTGGCTAAACCGCGCAGCTTGGTTTTGCGCATGCCGCCGGTTTGCTTCATCCAACCAAAGGCCTTCTCAATGAGCGGGCGTTTGCGCTGGCTGGTTCGATAACTGGCATGTCCGGTCGTGCGGTCATCGAGAGCGCTGCCGCCGGGCCGGTTGGTATTTTGTGCTACGTGCGGTCGCATGTTCATGGCGCGCACAGTGGCCACAAAGTCCCGCGTGTCATACGCTTTGTCGGCGCCCACGGTGATCGGTTTCCGCTGCTTGCGCCACCGGCGGTGCAGCATCAACAGCGCCGCATCCCGTTCGGCGGTGCCATCGGCGTGCGTCAGCATCGCATCCACAATCATCCCGTTGCGATTTTCCAGCAGCACATGGCCGAGATAACCTAACCGAGCCTCCTGCCCATGGCCTTTGCGATAGAGTTTGGCGTCCGGATCGGTCTTGGACGCATGCGTGTCGTTGGTCCGCTTGTCGCCCCGGAACTGGCCCGGTGTGTCATCGCCGCCGTCCTTCTTCTGAAAGCTTTTCTGACTCGCCCAGGCTTCGATCAGCGTGCCATCGACGGTAAAGTGCTCCTCCGACAAATGCGGCTTGGCCTGCTCGAGTACGCGCGCAAAGAACGCCCGCGCCACGTCCTGGTTCAGGAGCCGTTCCCGGTTCTTGCTGAACACCGCGTGATTCCACACCGGTTCATCCAGTTCCATTCCCACAAACCAGCCGAACAGCAGATTGTAAGTCATCTGCTCCATCAGCATGCGCTCGCTGCGGACCGAGTAAAAGATCTGCAACAGCACCGCTCGTAGCAGCCGCTCGGGCGGCACCGACGGCCGGCCTGTCTTGGCGTACATGCCGTCGAACTCCCGAGCCATGCCCCGCAAAACCTCGTCCACCAGCTTGCGAATGGCTCGGAGCGGATGGTCTTGCGGAACCCGCTCCTCCAGCGATACGTAGCTGAACATTCCCGACTGCTGTTGATCGTCTCCTCGCATACGACAATCATGCCCGCAAATGTTTTAAAACGGAAGAGCCTCAGGATGAGTTTTTCAACAAGTTCCTAAGAGACCAGTAAAACCGTTGACCGCAGCAAGAATACTGCTCACCGCTGTCACAGCAATGATAATCGGGCTCTGGGATAACTGCTGTGTTCCGGCAGGGATCAAGTTCGCGTTGTCCACTGGGTGGGTCCTACGATATCCGTGATCGTGGCGTTTATTTTCGCACAAACCAGAATTTTCGTCGGGGTCCGCCCGAACTGGGGCGATTGATCTGGGGTATCGGTTCCTGCGTGGACCGGAAGGGGCACGCCGCACGAAGAAAGCAATCTATGGTTCGCCAATTATGCGAATCCTCTTCGCATGGAAGCACTTGCGCAAGTTGTTGGCATGGCATATCGACTCTTCACCGCCACTTCGAGCGCTCACGGCAATGAGTCCGCTTCAATACCAAAAGCAGATTCGATTACAGGCCGCGAGAGCACGGATGCTCGCCGATGACATCGAAGCCGCGACTGTGGCCTTTGAGGTCGGATTACGAAAGCGCGAGTCAATTCAATCGCGAGTACAGCCGCTCGTTTTGTCAACCCCCTTTCCGTCGAACACCGGAGTCTACCTTCGCCAAGCACTCCGAGACTCGAACTGGCCACCACGGCCTAAGGACGTGTCCTAAACACTTGTTCGCGATCGAATCGAACACGTCGTTGATCAGGGTTGGATGTGGTGACGCCGGGTTGCGAGTCGTCGAAGTGTTTACAAATCCAGATGTCAGTTTCCGGATTGGACCAGGATGACGGGTCAACCGGAAGTTGGTATATGGCGAGTGAAAGTGATTGTACGCGAACACCGTTACTTGAGCGAGCAAGTGAGCTGACAGGCAATCCCGAATCCAGCGCACAGCGCACTCCGCGAGACCAAGTCCTGACTATCACAGCTCAGTGTTCTCGTGGCTGCTCCTGTTTGTAGCCTGCCGGAACTGCAAACTTGGAGTCGTCTACAGGGCCCTGACCGAAGTTCGATGATTGCGACTCCATCTGCATGAAGGGAGCAGTTGGATCGCTGTTCCCTGATCGCATCATCGGAGAGGCGACTCCGCTCACCTCTATATCGGACAGTACCGGATATCCTCCCTGCTTAAGAGCTTCTTTCATGGCATCGGCCAATCCATTGTTAGCTGCACCGAGCGCGGGGATGAATCCGGCTGACGCATAGGCATACTTTTCGGAAAGCTTCTTACCGAAGTCTATGAGCTCTTGGGTAGTGGCCGTTACGGGTGCAATCCAAGCATGATCTTTGACAACCATCTGTCCGGATTGTCCACCGCTCCCCTCACCTTTGGCGGTCAATGTGAACACAACCTCACTGGTTTCTTGGCCGCCGATATTCCGGGTTTGGCCCGTCTTCTCCACTTTTGCGTCAAATGAAATATCGCTGCCCTGGCTATGGCTCATCCGCCGCTGCATCTCTTCCATTCGTGCGCGCATTTCTTCAAAAGTCTGCCGCGTGTAGGTCTGCTTTTCGTTGTTGATGAGCGTGATGGTTCCGGCGTCCAAATCGTAAATCGTCGAATTGAGCTGGCCAATCCTCGCCATCTTGTTGCCTTTCACGTAAACGGAGTAGGTCTGGTCCTGTAAGGCATTCTTTAGATTGCTGCCGCCAAGCCTTCCCATGATCGGGTTGCTTGCCATCTGATGCATCAGGTCGACCATCGATCCGCCGGTAAACTTCACTGTTTGGTCATAAGTCACGTCCGCTAGCAGGCAAACCGCCGCCACACTCGCCAGAAAAGCCGTTCGAATCGCACGATTCATTAGTGTGTCTCCAATGGAAGAGTGCCTATTGTCACCCCAGCGTATCAGCCAGATAGCACAAAAAAAGCCGCCGACCTTTCGTCCAGCGGCTTTTTGAGTCTTGAAATGTGGAGGCGGCTAGTCGCCCATCGCGCCGACTTCTTCCTGCTTCGGTTCTACAACTGGCTTTGGCGTGGATGACAACAGGCCATCCAGCGGAACAAATCCTTCCACCTTCTTCTCGCCGAGAATATGCTCACGATACAACCGCGCCATCTTCTCGTCTTCGAGCTTCTTCTTCAGTGCCGCATCGCGCGCGCGTGCTTTTTCCTCACGTGCTGTCTTTGCGATTCCCTTGTCTTCAAGGTCATGCTGCCGGTCTGCGTTCACATGCTCCTGGTTCAGTACCAGGTGGTGCTCCTTGCTAGGCAGAGGTACGCTCTTGTTGCCGGCGAAGATTTCATGACGGCCCTTATCTTCGTACCACTTGGTCAAAGTGGCGGTCATATGCATCTTCTCGATGATGTTGCGCCAGCCTACGCCGGTATTGTAGGCGCAGAAAGAAATCTCGCCTTCCTGCGTCGCATAGGGAATGATGCACTGTTCGGTGCGCCGGAAATCGTAGTTAAACAGATCCTGGAACCACATGCCGGCGATGAAAAGGAAGTTCCAACGGTCGGCGCGGCGCTTTTTGATGTCTTCGATCGTGCGATCGCCCGTCACCTTGCCGTAACCGCCCGTAACGGCTTTCTTGGACATGCCGAAACATTTGTCAAATTTCGCGACGAGATCCGAAAGCTTGAAGAACTTCGGCGCCTTAAACGGGTCATAATTCCGCAGTAGAGCGAGCGTGACGCCCGCTACTGAAAGGGCCCGGCCTCGGGCGGCATCGTTGATGCGCGCAATATCCTTGGCAAGTTGGTCGGCGTGCAGGAACGCCGTCACCGGAACGTGTTCTTTGGTCTCCTTATCGCACATGACCGCCATGCCGATGCCGCAATTCGGGTGGCAACCGCAACTGAGCTGACCCCAGTCCGCATTCGGGCCATGCACCAGGTCCGCGAAGTCGGAGAACGTGCTCATAAAGCTGATCGGGAACCAGTCACGAACGGGCTCGCCGATGCCGGTCTGGCTCTTCACGTCGTGAGCGAGGTGCGAAAGTGTGTAACGCTGCGCTTTACGGCGATCCTCGGTAACCGCTTCATCGCGGCCGGTGAACGAAACCGGCTGAAACGAAAGGAATGGAATCTTCTTCGGGTTCTCGAGCGCAAACTCCACTACCCGGCCTATCCAGTCGCTTACGCCGGAACCCTAAAGAGGGTGCCGAGCTTAGTTGAAGGCCTGAAGGGGCGCCCGAGTCTCATGTTAAGCCACCTGCCCCAGAGAAGGCGTCTAGCTTGCTCTCTTCTGAGGACGATGCTGCGAGCTGCGCTATCCCAGGGCGGCACTCGCGCCTTGAGAAGCTCTACGCCAACGGGTCCATACACTTGACGTCTCTAGTGGCCGCAAGTGATTGGAACAGTTTGCGGTACTGCAGCCACGCGCACATCGCGTGCTGCACATAGTCGATACGAACCTCGGAGCCGCCTGGAGCACACACGCCATACGCTCCGGGCATGCCACCTGCATACGGGCCGGAGCCGATTTGAGCTCGCAGCAGGAAAGCAATACCGCTCGTCACCGCATCCTCGATCTCCCCACGCAGCCTCCCACTCTCTAAAGGGAGAAACTCCAGTGCGGCCAACAGACCCTCCAATCGCGTAGCGGCGGGGGCTGTCCTGCCAAACACGTCATAAGCACCGCGCAGACCAGCGACAGGAGCATGAAGCCCTTGGCCCCGTAGGAGGGCATAACAAACCTGAACTGCATGCCGGATAAGCGTCTCGCGAAAGGCGGCGCGCTCCGACGCACAATGCTGCAGCAGTCTCGCGGTGGCGATGAGCGCCCAATGGTCGGTGGGCACAGGTGAAATCCCCGCTCGGCTTCTGGCTAAATAAGACAAAGCCCTCCTAGCTGCGTGTTTCTTCATGGAAAGGCACCATCATGCCTTATTTCTCAACGCATTCGGATTCTTTGACCGTACGGGGAAACCCCGGATACAAGCCAAGGATGAGCCTACGGGCTACTGCGCCAGTGCTCGACCCTACCAACCAAAGCAGGAATTTCGCGGATTACATTGTGAGTTACAGTTCCACAGTGACTTTTTTCAGCCACGAAACAACCTTTGCTTCTGTAATCGTGTCGGTTGCGATTTGCAGCATAACTTTTACAACGGTGGCCTGATCGGCGATGACACGCATTCCGTTCAATTCTAGGAAGACTGCGCAGACGACCCAACCCGTTCGCTTATTGCCATCAAAAAATCCTTGTTTCTGTCCAATACCCACCGCGTAGGCCGCAGCGAGTTGATGCAGGGATGCCCCCGGAGAATAGGCGAGCAGGTTCTTGGGTCGAGCCAAAGCCGACTCCAACACTCCTTGATCCCGAATCCCCGGGAGACCGCCGTGCTCTGCTAATTGCTCCTCATGGATTGCGAGTACTACTTCATAAGCAACCCATTCAGGCTCAATCATTTAGCAAGCTGGCGTAGTGCATCCTTATAACGGCGCATCACAGACTCGGCCACCTTCATCTGCCGTTCAAAGGTGGGGTTGTAGGGCGTCAGCCGATAACCGTCTGGAGCCTCTGTGAGGTAAACTGAATCTCCGTTGTGGATTTTCAGTCTTTCTATGACCTCCCGTGGCAAGGTAACCCCAGTGGAGTTGCCGACCGCGCGTGCCTTCAGGGTGAACATAGAAAATCCTCTTCGGACAACGGACAGAACCGTGTCTACATAAGTTATAACGTGATTGACCATCATAAGCAACTAGAATTTCTCGGCATATTCTCGAAGCCGCCGGTCTATTTGCTTAAACTACAGAAACAAAAGCGCTTAAAAAGCCCATCTGATCGTTCAGCGATCAGTGTAGTTTTCGCCGCAGCCGTATCCTGGTAGGGTCGAGCACTGGCGCCGTAGCATCTCGGGGCGTCTTGTTGCAACGCGTGATCGCGTTGGTTGGTACTTCTCCATGAAGGAAGGCGGCAAGTATGTCGAAGTTTCCACGGACGCTATGACGCTCAACGCGTTTCCCGGATTGCCGCAAAATCTCAAACACCGCGCGTACGGACAAACTACTCGTTTGATCGCGCCACATCGCAGTGGATACCTTTACAGGTGCCGTCGATCGGGGGTTATCGCTACACACCCAATTTGATAGGAAGCGACGGAGAGAACCTTGTGTTTCAGTACGGGAATTCGGTTGAGTTCTTGAGCGTATCGCATTGAGTGATTCCGCTAGTCGCCCATCGCGCCGACTTCTTCCTGCTTCGGTTCTACAACTGGCTTTGGCGTGGATGACAACAGGCCATCCAGCGGAACAAATCCTTCCACCTTCTTCTCGCCAAGTATATGTTCGCGATATAGCCGCGCCATCTTCTCGTCTTCGAGCTTCTTCTTCAGTGCCGCATCGCGTGCGCGTGCTTTTTCCTCGCGCGCTGTCTTTGCGATACCTTTATCGTCCAGGTCATGCTGCCGGTCTGCGTTCACATGAGCCTGGTTCAGCACTAGATGGTGCTCTTTGTTGGCCAGTGGCACGCTCTTATTACCCGCGAAAATCTCATGACGTCCTTTGTCTTCGTACCACTTGGTCAAAGTGGCCGTCATATGCATCTTCTCGATGATGTTGCGCCAGCCTACGCCGGTATTGTAGGCGCAGAAAGAAATCTCTCCCTCCTGCGTCGCATAGGGAATGATGCACTGTTCGGTGCGCCGGAAATCGTAGTTAAACAAATCCTGGAACCACATGCCGGCGATGAAAAGGAAGTTCCAACGGTCGGCGCGGCGTTTTTTGATGTCTTCGATCGTGCGATCGCCCGTCACCTTGCCGTAACCGCCCGTAACGGCTTTCTTGGACATGCCGAAGCACTTGTCAAACTTCGCTACCAGATCCGAAAGCTTGAAGAACCTCGGAGCCTTAAACGGGTCATAATTCCGCAGTAGAGCGAGCGTGACGCCCGCTACTGAAAGGGCCCGGCCTCGGGCGGCATCGTTGATGCGCGCAATATCCTTGGCAAGTTGGTCGGCGTGCAGGAAGGCCGTCACCGGAACGTGTTCCTTGGTCTCCTTGTCGCACATGACCGCCATGCCGATGCCGCAATTCGGGTGGCAACCGCAACTGAGCTGGCCCCAGTCCGCATTCGGGCCATGCACCAGGTCCGCGAAGTCGGAGAACGTGCTCATAAAGCTGATCGGGAACCAGTCACGAACGGGCTCGCCGATGCCGGTCTGGCTCTTCACGTCGTGAGCGAGGTGCGAAAGTGTGTAACGCTGCGCTTTACGGCGATCCTCGGTAACCGCTTCATCGCGGCCGGTGAACGAAACCGGCTGAAACGAAAGGAATGGAATCTTCTTCGGGTTCTCGAGCGCAAATTCCACTACCCGGCCTACCTGCTCGTTGTTCACGCCGTTGATGATGGTGATGACCGGCACGATGTCCACGCCGTTCGTCCACAGATTCTCGATGGCGCGCAGCTTTACATCGAACAGATTGCCGACCGCCCGATGCGAGTTGGCCGCGTTCCCGATCCCATCGAACTGCAGATATGCATAACGCAAGCCCGCTTCCGCCGCTTCCTTGCAGAATTCCGGCCGCTTGGCGAATTCAATCCCGTTGGTTGCCGCCTGCACGCTGTTGTAGCCCACTTTGCGGGCATAGCGGACCGCGTCTAGAAAGTACGGCGAAAGCGTCGGCTCTCCGCCTGAAAACTGCACCGACATCTGGCGGCGCGGTTTGATTGAAATCGCGTTGTCCAGCAGTGTTTGGATGTCCTCCCAGCTCAATTCATGCACAAAGCCAACCTGGTTGGCATCCATGAAGCAGGGGTCGCACATCATGTTGCAGCGGTTCGTCAGATCGATCGTGAGAACCGAGCCGCGCCCGTGCGTAATGGTGCTGGTGCCGTGATTGTGTAGTTTATCGTCGCTATGTGCCCGAATGTCGCGCCCCGGGAAAACATCTTCCAGGTGCTTTGAAAAATCCGGGTCGATCGACATGAGGTCTTCAAACTGTCCGTGCGTCGCGCACTCTTTGACCATTAGGATCTTTCCGTCGCGCTCGATGATCTTGGCTTTGATTTCGCCCACCGGCTCGTTCAACAAAATCTTGTGATCCACTTCGCCATCGACGATGCGCTGCCGGATCTCCGGAATGCACTTCGGGCACAGCGAGTCGGTTTCGCGCGGCCACCCGAGCGGCGGCTTTACTTTCTGGTAGCTCTTCAGAAGCGGCTTTTCCGACCACTTTGGCGTAAAGGAGGGATTCTGGCTGATCTGGTTGACCCTATCGAAAACTTGCCAGGCGGCATTTGCGCCCACCGTGATAGCCTTTTCGAAGTACTTGACTGGTTTATGCATACGCTTCCGGACTAGCCTCAGTATAGGGAGGGTTAGGTCCCCTGAAAACGGATTGAACTCGAACAGCGCAGTTTAGCGGTTGTATGGAGATTAGGGGCGTTAAAGAGACCTCAAGAATCTTCGAAACTTCTTATCCGTCAGTGGTTTAAGGCCGGATAACAACTACCAGGCATGATAAAAACCATGGCGCTGCACCACCTCCACAGCAACGCTGAACAGGGCCGAGAGTCGTTCCGAGGTAAGAATCTCGTGCTTCGGGCCGTCGACCAGCACCCTCCCGTGCCCCAGCAGAATGACACGATCTATTTCGGGGATGATGTCGTCCAGGTGATGCGTCACCAGCAGGACCCCGATTCCTTGGTTAGCCAGATCACGCATGCGCGATCGGACTTCGTGCAAAGCCGGCAAATCCAAACTGGTTGTGGGCTCATCCAGCAGCAGTGTATCGGGGTAATGAATGAGGGCGCGCGCGATCAGGAGACGCCGCGCTTCGCCTGACGAGAGTTCATCCAGCCACCGCCCGCTCAAGTGTCCCACTCCCAATCTCTCCATGGCAGCCTGCGCAGCGGCCTCCATTTCGGGCTCAACGTGATGATTCGGCCATACTCCTATGGATCCGAAAAAGCCCGACAGGACAAGCTCGCGGCCGGTGATATCGCGGCTGCAGCGTGTCATCAGATCGTGGGTGACTACGCCCAAGTGGGCCCGTAGGTCGAAAATGTTCCAGCTTTCGTGGCCGAGGATCCGCAGTTTGGAGTCTGCGCGAAGCAGTGGATAGCACTCCCGCAGAACCGTTTTAATGAGCGTCGATTTCCCACTGCCGTTCGGGCCGAGAATCGCCACATGCTCGCCAGCCTGGATCTTTACTGTCAAACCGTTCAACGCAAGTCGGTTGCCCCGTTGAACAAAGATATTTTCGAGTTCGAGTAGCGGTGGAATCAAAATAAAAGGAGAGAGTAGCAGGACGGCAAGGTTGGCGATAACCACGGCACAGATAAAAGAGCTTGCGAAGGAGTGCAGCTTCGAACTGGCCGGAGTCGCAGCGGCGCTCCCCTCAAAGGATCTCGAACGCTTTGAGGCGTGGCGAAGCGCCGGAATGGCCGGCGAGATGTCATACCTTACCGGCCGCCGCGGGGATTTGCGCGCTGATCCAAGGAACCTTCTTCCAGAAGCCCAAAGCATCGTTTCCGTCGGCAAACTCTACAACACAGATCGGCCGTACTCCACCGCCTTCCAAGATCCTACGCGTGGCTGGATCTCGCGCTACGCCTGGGGCGAGGATTACCATGAGGTGGTCCGCAAAAGCCTTGAAACACTCGTGACGCGAATACAGCAACACCATCGCGAGCCTTTTCATTACAGAATTTGCGTCGACACCGCTCCACTGCTCGAACGTTCTTATGCCGAAGCGGCCGGCCTGGGCTGGATCGGCAGGAACACCTGTCTCATTAATCAGCAGCGAGGATCGTGGTTCTTTCTCGGCGAGTTGCTGTTATCTATCCCGCTGTCTCCAGACCAGCCTGCGCCCTTTCGATGCGGCAGTTGCACCCGTTGTATCGATGCGTGTCCGACCGAGGCTATTGTGCCTGACCGTACCGGCGGATGGCGGCTCGACTCGCGCCTCTGCATTTCTTACCTCACCATCGAGAAACGCGGCGAAGTTCCAGCCGGCATCGCCTCACAAATGCAGAATCACCTGTTCGGATGCGATATCTGCCAGGATGTGTGCCCCTGGAATCGCAAGGCGGCGATTGCCGAGGATGTGGTTCCAGGAGCCCGGCAGGTCGCGCCCGCTCTGGAAAGTTTTGTCGAGCTTACCGCCGAAGAATTCCGCACTTTGTTCCGGAAGACGCCGGTTTGGCGGACGAAGTACACGGGTTTTCTGCGGAACGTCGCCATCGCGCTGGGAAACTCTCGCTCTCCGCATGCGCGGCAACCGTTGACAAGACTCGCTGCGCATCCCGATCGAATCGTCGCGGTGGCGGCGTCACGCGCCCTGCTGCAACTCCTGGCGGAGGCAGAAGCATCCTAATGGCTTGCGCGCGGTCCGGCCGAATTCTCGTTGTTGCGCTGGCTCTCGCACAGTTATCGCTGGGCTCCGCACTCATGCCTTTGCAAGACCCGTTACGCAATCCGGGATTTGTGCATTTCTACAACAACGAATATGATCAGGCGCTGGCCATCTTCGAGCAGGACGCGAAGGCTCATCCGGATGACCCGAACTTATACAACCACATTGCGCAAACAATTCTGTATCGCGAAATGTATCGCGACGGAGCGCTCGAAAGCCAGCTCGTAAGCGGCAATAACCCTTTTCTGCGCCGCGCCAAGATGGAAATCAGCCAGGCGGACAAGACTCAGTTCAACCAAGCCATCGACAAGTCTCGCGAGCTGTGCCAGGCCACTCTAAAGCAAAATCCGCATGATATTCCGGCGCTCTACGCTCTCTCAGTTGCGCACGGATTGCGGGCGAATTACCTGTTCCTGGTAGAGAAACAGTGGACGGCGGCGTTGCATGAGTCTATAGCCGGCCGGCGGGCGAATGACGAAATACTCAAGCTCGACCCTGGCTTTGTGGACGGCCACCTATTGTCGGGGGTGAGTCACTACATCGTCGGCTGCCTGCCGTTCTACCTTCGCGCGTTGGGAGCCGTCAATGGCTTTCATGGGGACAAAGAAGGCGGTATTCGAGAGCTGCAGGGTGTAGCGGCATCGGGAGTCTTGAACCGCTACGACGCCGAGGTGCTGCTGGCCGCGATTTACCGGCGTGAGCGGCGCCCCAAAGATGCCATTCCGCTGTTGAAGGATCTCGCAGCCCAGTTCCCGCGAAATCACCTTTTCCGGTTCGAAGAAGTGCAGATGTACAGCGATATGGGGGATAAGAACAGCGCGCTCCAGGTCATCGCGGAGATTCAGCAACTGCGCCGCGACGGAGTTCCCGGCTATGCGAATCTCTCGCCGGAGAAGATCCGCTATCTCAAAGGCAACCTGCTGTTCTGGTACGGCGATTTGGATCCCGCCTTGGACGATCTGAAGCAAGTGACGAGCAATTCGGCCGAGTTGGATCTCAGCACGGCGGTGATGGCCTGGCTGAGGCTCGGACAGGTTTACGATCTGCAAGGCCGGCGCGAGGATGCCGTTCAAGCCTATCGTGAAAGCATGCGTACGGCCCCTGACTCTGAGCCGGCGCTCGAAGCGAAGGGTTACATTTCTAACCCATACCGCCGCAAGCGGGCAACCGCCTCATGAAAACCCTTGCGTTGGAATAAAGTTAGGCCAGAATTACAAAAAGAGAGATAAACTTGTCACACAATGCAAGCCGTAAAGGGTCTCGGGTCGAAGGCCTCTTTGTATCAGCACATCTGTGAGCAGCTGCAACTGCTGCTCGGAGACGAAAAGAACTTTGTTGCAAATGCGGCCAACACTTCGGCGCTGCTGTTCGAGCAGCTGCCTGATATCAGTTGGGCGGGCTTCTACATGGCCAGCGGAAAGGAACTGGTTCTAGGTCCATTTCAAGGCAAACCGGCGTGCGCGCGAATCCCGTTTGGCAAAGGCGTGTGCGGCACAGCAGCTGCGGAACAGCGGACTTTGGTAGTGCCCGATGTGAATGAATTTTCCGGCCATATAGCATGCGATCCGGCGTCGCGATCGGAGATTGTGGCTCCACTGCTGAATTGGGGAAGGCTGATAGGTGTTCTCGATATCGATAGCGCCAGCCTGAACCGGTTCGACGAGGAGGACCAGGAGGGCATTGAATCCATCGCCTCCGTCTTCGTGGCTCTGCAGAACACCGACGATCTTCCCGATTTCAGCGCGGAGGCAGCGGTTTAAGATCGATCCGGCACTGCCGTTACACTGAAGGTTGGCAGCATCCTCTTCACCGCATAGCCAGTACTGCGCGAACTGCGGCACATCGCTGGACCCTGGCGCTTTGATGTGCGGCAACTGCCGCCGTTTCACGCACGCCGAGCAGATGGAGCAGCTCGCAAATCGCGCGCGCCAGCTCACCGCGCTTGGCCAGTTGCCGGCTGCGCGCGAGCACTGGCAGGCAATTCTGAACCTGCTTCCAGCTGACGCCGCGCCAAGGCAAAGCGTTCTGAAGGAAATTCAAAAGCTGGACCAGCGCATCTCGCCGCCGCCGAAAAAGGCGGATTGGAAGAAGCGGCTCGGGCCATTCGGCGTGCTGCTGGCAGCCTTGGCGAAGTTCAAGACAACGGCGCTGCTGCTGTTGACGAAAGGGAAGTTCCTCCTCAGCATCCTGGCGTTTCTGGGCGTTTACTGGAGCCTGTTCGGCTGGTGGTTCGCGGTCGGAATATCGATATCGGTGTTGATCCATGAAATGGGACACTACGTCGCGGTCAAGCGATTCGGTTTCAACGCCGAACTGCCAATGTTTCTGCCAGGACTGGGAGCGTATGTGAAATGGAGCGGCCGGAACGTGGATCCGGGCGTGCGGGCGCAGATCTCGCTCGCGGGTCCGTTCTTCGGCTTCCTATCAGGCCTTTTGGCGTATGGGGTGTATTCGTCCACGCACCAGATGGTTTGGCTGGCAGTGGCCCAGTTTGCGGGCTGGCTAAATTTGATCAATCTGATCCCGGTGGGAATCTTTGACGGCGGCGCAGCGTTAAGCGCGCTCGGGACGCAGCAACGCCTGATGATCCTGGTCGCCTGCCTGGCGCTGGCGCTTATCGTCCACGAGTGGGCCTTCCTGTTTGTCGCACTGGGCGTGGGCTATCGGTTGTGGAAGCGCGACGCTTCGAGCGAGCCGCGGCAAGGACTCGCGTTTCTCTTTATGGGTATTGCCCTCGCAAACGGACTCTTGAGCTGGTACTGCATGAACCAGGCCCGGTTCCTGTTTGCCCGGCATGCGGTCTAGGGTTCCTTCCAGAACAATTCCGCATCAGAGCGCCGGACGTAATTCGCATCCAGCGCAGCAGGATCCTGCCAGCGACCTTTGAGGCCATCCAACTCCGCGCAAAGCGCGACCGCCGGCGCCAGGGATCTGCGGCTCTGTGAAATGAACTCATAGCCGCTAGCGGGGCCGAGCGTCTGAAGCCAGTCCGCGAGGCGCAGAACGGCCTCAGGGCCGACCGGCTCGAGATCGGCATCATAGACCGCCGCGTAGACATCGCCGCGGCGCGCGTCGAGCGTAACGGCGCGCAACGGGGAATTGCCAAACGAGCTCACAGCCCGCAGATTCGAGATGCCGGCGGCCGGCTTCCCAGTGGCGGCGGCGAGCCCCTTCACGGCCGACAAGCCGATTCGGACGCCGGTGAAAGAGCCAGGGCCGGCGGCTGCGGCGAAACAATCAATATCTGCCAAACGAACTTCGGCGCCGGCCAAAAGACGCTCGATGGCGGGGAAGAGCAGGTGGGCGAAACCTTCGGGCGCGTGAATTGCAGTTTCGACCGCGGTTTGGCCGCCCGACCGGATAGCGAGGCTGCCGCACTCTGACGTAGTGTCCAAGGCCAGGATCGTCATGGGCTCAGCCGGTAGACCTTGTCCGTTTCGTAGGCTTTGCCGTTGGCGTTGATGGCGAGCAGGCGGACGTTGAGGTTGGCTCCCGGCTGAGCGAGCAACTCCTGGGGAATGGAGAAATTGCCAAACGAACCTACGCCGAGCAAGCGGGCGCCCTGGCCACCCGCGACGACCTCACCCCACCAGGCGTACTGCATCAGGCGGGTGGCCCGGTTGGCGCGAGTGATCTTTACCTGGTAGGGGGCCGGGATGGCCGAATTGATCTGATCCCCTGGCGGATCAACAATTTCGAACGGAATCTTCGAAGAATCAAGTTCGATTTCCTGCACAGGCGGGTCTTGGGATTCGAAATAATAGTATTTCAGCATCGATTCCTTGTGGCCCTCTCGGGGAATCTGCAACACCCAGTCGTGGCTATTGTCAGGAGTTGGCCGGCTAAAAACCTCGCCTTTATAGTCTTTTAGCGGAATCTCTTCACCGGTAGCAGGATTGACCCAAACCGGATTGTATTTGTGCTTGGGGAGGTTGATTTCCACGATGCCTGGCTTGCCGGCGTAGGCCAGGTATTCCACTTCGGTGAGGCCGATTGCGCGGGCGCCATTGACATCGAAGTAGGGTTCCAACTCCCAGTGTCGGGTGTCTGACATTACCTGGTACCAGGTGTGCGCGGCCCGGACGTTGGCTTCGTTCCTTAAACTTTCGAAGGAGACGCTGGGGTACTCGCCGTTGGTGGTGCAATCCCAAAGCTCGTGGCGAAAGGCGTCAGAATCAGTGGCCTGGACAATGTGAATCTCGGGCTGCTGGGTGAACTGGTGTTCCACTGCTCCGAGCTGCGGGCTCGGGTTGGCTTCGATCAGATAATTCATCCAGCCGTCCTGAAGAAGGGGCGAGGAGGAATTGCGGGCGCCGGTGGAACGAGGATGCTGGAAGCCGTCGTATTTTTGCAAAAACGAACCCAAATCCTGGAGCATGGCCCGCGAGTCGGGCGTGTCTTCGAAGTGTTCGATACCCTGCCAAGTGACGTTGAGGCCGCCGTAGCGCGCGATCAGGTAACGTACAATCGGGTCCCGCTTATCGTGTTCGCTGAAGGCGCCGGATTTCAGGAACGACTGATCGGCGAGCAGAAGATCGAGCGTAAAGCCGCGGTTGGCGATCGCGAGGATGCGATCGTCCAGGGCCGAGAAGTAGGCAAGATTCGGTTGCGCATCAGGCCGGAACGGTTTTTCGGACGCAGCGAGGGTCAGGAGGGTTCCGCGGATGTGGGTAAATCCATCGCGCTTGCGCTGATCGAGCCACGTTTCCAGCGCCGATTGATCGATAGAGAGAAAAGGAACGCCAGCCGCAAACCATAAATGGGGTTTCTTGTCAGTGGTTCGCCAGTGGCGCAGATTGGCTACGCTGACCATCCCCGGATTGGCGCTGTCCGCGACAGCGAAGGTCGATTCCTGATTGTCGTAGCGTTTGATGGAACTGGAGAGGTGATAGGCCCACGTTCCCGGCTCGGTGGGCGAGAAGCGCACACGCAGAGTATGGCCGCCGTCCCAAAATGCGTGAAAGGCGAAGGTCATGTGCTGCGGAGAGCGAAACTCCACACTCAGCAGGTCGTCGCGATAGGGAGTATCGCCCGTCGGAACGTCAGGGTCCTGATAATCGAAGGCAAGTTCACAGGGCAAAAAGGTGCGGGCTGATTGGGAGCAAGGAGGGGCCAGCGCCGCGCTTGCGAAATCAGCCCCAAAGGAGAGCACAAGAAGGGCCGTGAGGCGGTGGCCCAAGGAATACATATAGCCCAAGAATAACTTGCACCCTGCGAGGAGGGCCGTTCCCAGCACTCCCGATTGTGTGCTGTCAGTGAAACATTTTCGAAAGTTTTGTTACTAAAGGGATGTGGATGGTACTGCGGAAACTTGTAAGGGCCCGCAAACATCCTTACAATCGAGGATATAAGAAAAACTCTAACGATGCGCGGTGCGAATCGGGCACTGTGTGGGTTAGTCGACCTGGTTGTCGATAGGAACAGCGAGGCTGCTTATGGACATCATCGGTGATAGGACGTTTGTCGAGGTACCGGGCGGTAAGACGCACGAATTGCCTCCCCTGCTCGTGAAAACGGAGCCCGACGTGAAACGGCTGGACAAGATGATGTGCATCGCGGCCGAAATCATCGAGCAGGAAGACATGGTCCCGGCGGTGGCCGGGGACGCTTTAGCGACTGAGGAAACGGTAGAGCGCCGCAAAATGGATCTGGCGCTTAATCTGGTGGACCAATACCTGGGGCTGTTGAGCCATTGGCATTGGGGCGATGCCGTGATTGAGTGGATCCGACAATGCGAGATTACGTTTGGGACGCGCATTGAATTGCGCAACCTGCTGCGAAGCGATTTATGGCCGCACGCCGGGCGCAGCAGTTTCGTTACGCTGCTGGAAGACAAGGCCGTGAAGACGGCCGGAGTGCAACTCGAAAAGGCGGTAGGATTGCGGCTGGCATTCCGGCAGATGCCGCCGATCCGCTGCTGCTCCGATCAGTTTCTGTTCTATTTGAACAACTCAGTGGCGCAGACGGCCTACAGGACATGGCTCAACATGATGCCGAGCCCGATTTCGTCGCTTCCACCGGAGCGTTTCGCCTTCCAGATTGTGAACATGTCGCTAGATGTTCACTGAGCAACTCTATAGTCTCAGGAATGTGATTCGATCCCGCCCTGCATGCGACCGACGATGTCGATGAGGGCGTTGAGCTTAGCGTCAATTTCCTGCATAGTTGTGAAGTGGGATCGCATAGCGACCCGAAGTTCCTTAAGCGAATGCCATCCAAGCTCCCTGACGGGATTGTGAAAAAATATCCGGAACATTTAGGGCACAAAATGTTTGAACTGGATTTACGCTAGAAGAGTGAGTAGCGACAAGCCGCTGGTCGGCAAGATCAAGTACAAACCGATCGACCGCTCGCAAACCAGTTTTCAAGTATTGGATTACGAGATTCTGATCGAGGCGAACCACCCGGCGCGAGTGATCTGGGAACTGGCCGGGAAGCTCAATCTGGAACAGTTTGCCAAAGACTGCAAAACACGGGAGGGCGAAGCGGGCCGGCCCTGTTGGTCGCCACGCCTGCTGGTGAGCATCTGGGTGTATTGCTACACACTGGGCGTGGCCTCGGCACGGTCGATTGAACGGATGATGTCGCAGGAACCGGGCCTGCGCTGGCTAGCGGCAGGCCAAGAGGTGAACTATCACACGCTGGCGGATTTTCGGGTGGGGCACCGGGAGGCGCTGGAGAAGCTATTCATTGAGTTTCTGGCGATGCTGGAGAAAGCTGGAGTGGTGAATCTGGAGACCCTGCTGCAAGATGGAACCAAGATGAAGGCGCAAGCGGCGAAGAGTTCTTTGCACCGGCGCCGGACATTAGAAAAACGCCTGAGGGCGGCCCGCAAAGTGGTCAAGAAGTTGGACCGCGAAGCCGCCCAGGAACACGAGCAGATGGACAAGCGGCGGCAAGCCGCGCAACAGCGTGCGGCGCGCGAAGCGGTGGCCCGCGGCGAAGCGGCGCTGAAAGAACTGGAAAACCTGGAAGCCCGCACAACGCCGAAAAATCGGGCGGATTTGCGCGTCAGTGATAGTGAACCGGAAGCGCGCAAGATGAAAGACAACGACGGTGGCTTCCATCCCGGCTACAACATGCAGGTCACCAGCGAAGCGCAATCGCGCATGATCGTAGCGGTTGGATTGACGGGCGATCACAACGATCTGCATCAACTGATACCAGCGCTGGAGCGGATCGAGCAGAGTGGCTTGGCGACTCCGCAGACGATCATCGCCGACAACGGGTATGCCACGCGCGACAACGTGGAACAAACGGCCGAGCGGAATGTGGAACTGATTGCGCCGTGGAAAGGCGATGCCGCGCGGCAAGCCGGGGCGTGCGCTCGCGCCGGGATTGCGAAAGAGTTTGCAGCCACTGCCTTTCAGCGGCAGGGGCGTGGCCAAGCGTTGTTGTGCCCGGATGGCAAGACCTTGGTGGCGATCGGACAAAAGAAACATCACGGCGTAGTCAAAACCATCTTTCAAGCCCAAGCTAAGAATTGCAAGAGTTGCCAGTTCCTCAAACAGTGTTGCGGCTATCGTGGTGGGCCGCGGCGTGTGGAGTTACCGGTAGAGAGTAAGGCGATGAGCGGCTATCTGGCACGTATGAAACGTCGAGCGGTGAAGACGCTTTATCAGAAGCGTTGTGAAATTGCCGAGTTTCCGCATCTGTGGATCAAGGGAGTGCAAAAGCTGAGGCAATTTTCGGTACGTGGGATTGTGAAGGCGGGTACGGAAGCGTTGTGGATCGCCTTGGCTTACAACGTTAGGCAGTGGATCCGCGTCCGACCGGCGGTCGCGCAGTAGATTCCAGATCATAAAGGCCTTTTCCCCTCGTCCTCCTGCCTCGCGGAGACGAATTTAGGGCGGTTGGGATCATTTCTAAAGAAACTTGGGCGTGGCTGGCGTCCCGAATCATACTTGCACAACCATGTATTCTGTAATGACAAGCTTCCGTCTTTCCATCGCCGGTTTTTCCCAGCCTTGGATTTTTTCACAGTCCCTGACGGTCGCGGCTCCGTTTCGAGCGTTCGTGCTGCCTGGGAACAAGATTCTGGTAAAGATACTTCAAAAACAGGTCACTAGTTCTCGGTTTGCGTTTCCTTGACGAAGTCGAGTATATCGAAACGCTTCACTTCGCGACCCGGGAAGAAGCTGTTGAGAGCCGCCTGTTCGTCATCGAAGATTTCAAAAACGGTGCTGAGCTTAGTCAGGATCAGCAACTGAGCGCTACGCTTTGACACGTTCAGCAGTTTGAGCGCGCCGCCGGCCTTCTTGGTTTGCGAGTGACCGATTACCAGAGTGCCGAGGCCGCTGCTATCGATGTAGTGGACGCCGGCGAGGTCCAAAATGATATTTATAATTGTTTGCGCGAGCAGGGCATCGAAGCGGGTGCGGAGCTCGCCTACGTCCGGGCCGGCAACGAGCCTTCCATGGAGCGCGAGAATGGTGATTCCTTCGATTTCTTTTTGGAGCATCTCTAGCGGCATAAATTTGATCCCACTATAGCTGTTGATGCATCATGGTGTGCTGAAGAGAGTAGTTGACACGCGGTAGAGTATAAGAACGTCCCGAGTAAAGGGGGTAGAAGCCATTGTTTGCCAGTGCTGCAATTGCGTTACTACAAGCCCAAGCTGCGGCTCTTCCGGAGCACAGTGTCGCCAACACCTTCAAGCCCCTTGCAACGCCGGGTGAAGAAGAGAAAAGCATTGCGATTCTGACGCTGATAGTCTGCGGCGCGATTTTCGTCGTGGTGGGGGGCCTGATCGTCTACGCCATCTGGCGCTACAGGCGAAAACCCGGCGACGAATCGCGGGTAGAACCTCCGCAGGTTTACGGAAGCACCCAAATCGAAGTTGCGTGGACGGTCATTCCGATTCTGATCGTGTTCGTGTTGATCGGTGTTTCGGCACGCGTGACAGCGGCTATAGAAGACGCGAGTCCGCCGGCTACGACCTTGAAGGTGAGGGTAATCGGCCATCAATGGTGGTGGACGGTCGATTACCCGCAATTCGGTATCACCACGGCGAACGAGATTCACGTGCCTGTGGCGAACGGCACGAACGCAACCTACCTCCAACTCGAAAGCCTGGATGTCGTCCATAGCTTCTGGGTGCCACAACTGGCGGGGAAAATGGATTTGATTCCCAACCGGGAAAATTTCACGTGGATTGACCCCAAGGAGACCGGAATTTATTTGGGGAACTGCGCCGAGTACTGCGGCACGCAGCACGCAAACATGCTGCTGCGAGTGATCGTGCAGCCGCAGAACGATTTCAACGAGTGGGCCAATGAGCAGAAGATGGCTGCGATGGAGGATCCGAAAGTTGCGGATGAAAAGCAGGTGTACCTATCACTTTCGTGCGTAAATTGCCACACGATCAAAGGAACAGCGTCCGTGGGGCAATTTGGCCCGGACCTTACACATTTGATGAGCCGGCAAACGATTGGCTCCGGCGTTACCACACTCACTCACGAACACCTTCGGGAATGGGTGAATGATCCGCAACAGATCAAGCCGGGATGCCTGATGCCGGAGATGAAACTGACGGACAAGCAACTGGACCAGGTAGTCGCCTACCTGGAATCGCTGCATTAGAGCGGGGGAGTTCATGGCATCTGTCGACTATCCACTTGACCATCCCATTGCGGAAGGGACAAGTTGGGGCTTCACTGAGCATCTTTATGACTGGGTTGCGACCGTTGACCACAAGAGACTCGGGCTGATGTACATCTGTTCAGCCCTGATCTTCTTTGTCGTAGCTGGGCTCATGGCGGCAGTCATCCGCTGGCAGTTGGCATTTCCGAACGGGCGCGTGGTGGGACCCGAGACATTTAACCGGCTTTTCACGATGCACGGCACCACAATGGTGTTTCTGGTGGGAATGCCGCTGGTGGCGGGCTTTGCCAACTACATGGTGCCGCTGATGATTGGCGCGAGGGATATGGCGTTCCCGCGACTGAACGCATTCGGGTTCTGGATTTTCCTTTTCGGGGGACTGTTGCTGTACTTCAGCTATCTCGGCGGAAGCGGACTGTATGGCGCTGGGTCGGCGCCGGATGTGGGTTGGTTCGCGTATGCGCCGCTGACCGCAAAAGCATTTTCGCGCGGGCACGCGACGGACTACTGGACGCTCGGCATTCTGGTTTCGGGTCTCGGGAGTATCGCGAGCGCCATTAACATAATTGCCACCGCCTTTTCCCTACGTTGTCCGGGCATGACGCTCAGCCGGATGCCGGTATTCGTCTGGGTCATGGTGGTGGACTCCTGGCTGATTCTTATCGCGTTGCCACCGCTTTCGGCGGCGCAGATCATGCTGATGCTGGATCGCTATCTGGGAGCAAATTTCTTCAATACCCAGCAAGGCGGATCGGCCGTTTTATGGCAGCATTTTTTCTGGATTTTCGGACACCCGGAAGTGTACATTCTCATTTTCCCGGCGTTCGCGGTTCTTTCGGAGGTAATCCCGGTTTTCTCGCGCAAGCCGATTTTCGGGCGGTCGGCCATGGTGGCAGCAGTGGTGGCGATCGGGTTCATCAGCCTGGGCGTCTGGGCGCACCATATGTTCGCGGTAGGCATGACGTCCTGGTCGAACAGTTTTTTTACCGTTTCCTCCATGCTGGTGGGCATTCCGACCGGTATCAAGATCTTCAACTGGACCGCGACGATGTATGGCGGAAAACTGATTATGAAGACGCCCATGCTGTTCTGTTGCGGGTTTCTTCTGCAGTTCCTGGTAGCGGGGTTGACCGGCATCATGCTGGCGGTAGCGCCGTTCGATTGGCAACTGCATGACTCGTATTTTGTGGTCGCGCATTTTCATTACACGCTGGCCGGTGCACTCGTGATGGGAATCTTCGCCGGAATTTACTATTGGTACCCAAAAGCGATCGGCAAAATGTACGACGAAACGCAAGGGAAGCTGCACTTTTGGCTCTATGTCATTGGCTTCAACATGACCTTCATCCCACTGCACTTCGCCGGCATGCTGGGAATGCCGAGACGCATTTACACTTACGCTCCAGGGCGTGGATGGGATACCTGGAATTTAGTGGCTTCGCTGGGCGTGGTGTTTCAGGCAGCGGCGATCGCATTTTTCGCATGGAATATGGTGCATTCCGCCCTTCGCGGCGAACCGGCGGGTGACGACCCGTGGGACGCCTGGACGCTGGAATGGGGCACCACATCGCCTCCGCCCGAGTACAACTTCGAAAAGCTGCCAGTTGTCCGCAGCGCCCGACCCTTGTGGGACCTGAAGCATCCGCAAGATCCTGATTGGAAGTACGAGTAAACGGACCATGGCTGAAGCAAACGAACTCGCGGTAGACGCGCTCACTTTGGAACGGGAATGGAAGACGCCCGATAGAGGAACAGTCGGGATCATCTTCCTGATCATCACGGAGACAGCACTTTTCCTGATTTTTGTTTTGGCGTACCTGGTTTACATCGGAAGAAGCGTAGTGGGTCCTTTCCCGAAGGAGGTGCTGGAGACTCCGATTGCGGCGACGGTCTGCCTGCTTTCGAGCAGCCTGACGATCATTGCCGCTGAGCACTACCTCGAGAAAGACCGGATCGGTCTTTTCAGAGTGTGGTGGGCGATCACGATTGCGCTAGGTCTGTACTTCCTGTTTGACACGGGGATGGAGTGGCGCAAGCTAATTTATGTCGATCATTTGACGATCAGTACGAACCTGTTCGGCACGACCTTCTACTCGTTGGTAGGACTGCACGCGAGCCACGTTACGGTAGGGATGCTTTTCCTGCTGTTGGTGATGACAGTGAGCCTGCTGGGTTTTCCGCTTGAAACGCAAAAGCGGCGCGTCAAGTTCCTTTCCTGGTACTGGCACTTCGTGGACGGAGTCTGGGTGATAGTGTTCACGGTGGTGTACATCATCAGCGTGAGATAAGAGGAAGCGCACATGTCCATTGAGAAGCATCACGGAGAAGTGGGCGAGCTCACCACTGAGACGCATATTCAATTGCCCGCTCCGACGTTTTGGCCGATGGTGTTCGCGTTCGGGCTGACGCTGGTGTTCGCAGGACTGGTGACATTCTGGGCGGTGAGCCTGATCGGCTTTCTGGTGTTCTTTGCGGGGGCAGTGAACTGGTGGCGCTCGGTGATTCCGCTTGAGGAACATGAGCTGGTAGAGATTGAGGCAGAGCACCGGCCGGCGCCCGTGCTCGTCGAACACCGATCTGTGGCCCGGCTGAAATGGGGCGAGGAAGGGCACCGTATGCGCATTCCCGTTGAAGTGCATCCCTACACGGCGGGCGCGCTCGGCGGGTTGGTAGGCGGCGCGGCGATGGCAGGGCTGGCTTGCTTGTACGGATTGGTAGCGGAGCATAGCATCTGGTATCCGGTGAACCTGCTGGCAGGGGCGGTGATCCCGGGTCTTGGCAACGCGACTATGGAACAACTGCGACAATTCCATGCCGGCGCGTTCATAGCCGCTTTAGTGGGACACATAGGGATTTCGATCCTGGTAGGCGTGGTGTACGCAGCGATCATGCCGATGTTCCCTAAACGCGCGGCGATATGGGCCGGCATTCTTATGCCGCTTTTCTGGAGCGGACTGATTTATCCGCTGCTGGGGATTATCAACCCAGCGTTAAACCAACGCATCAACTGGCCCTGGTTCGTGGTCTGCCAACTGGCATTCGGCCTGTTCGGAGGCTATGTGATCGCGCGCAGCACCAGCATACAGACGCTGCAATCCGTACCCTTCGCGGAAAGAGCAGCGTTGGAATTTCGAAAGGACGACGAGGGGCCGAAGGCAGGCACGTAGTGAGCAAAGCGCGCGCGGTCATGCAGACACGGCAAAAGACATCGGTGTTGGGCTTGCTGGTGATGCTACTGAGCGTAGCCGGGTGCCAGCCTCCTGGAAAGCCGCCACTCGAAGAGCCCTCGCCTGAAACGGTCATGAATTTCCAAGCGCTTTACAGCCAGGATTGCCAGGCCTGCCATGGAGCCGACGGGAAAAACGGCCCTGCAAGGATCTTGAATGACCCCCTCTATCTGGCAATTCTTCCCAAAGAAGAATTGCGGAGCGTTATCGAAAACGGGAGAACGGGCACATCCATGCCTGCCTGGGCGGTGAAAGAAGGTGGCCCGCTTTACCCGAAGCAAATCGACGCCTTGGTTAATGGAATTGAGAGTAACTGGGCTAAACCGGTAGATTTTCACGGCGCTCCGGCGCCTTCATATGCCGGGACCGGGCTTTCCGGCGACGCGAGCAACGGGATGAAGCTGTTTGTGAGGGACTGCTATATGTGTCACGGCCCGGGCGCGCGGATTGGCCCGGTCACGGATCCGGCCTTTCTTTCTCTGATCACCGATCAATGCCTGCGGACTTCGATCCTAGTGGGCCGGCCAGACTACGGAATGCCGGATTACCGTTTTCTGGGGCTGGGCCATCCCTTGAGCGATCAAGATGTCGCGGACATCGTGGCCTATCTCTCATCGAAACGTCCGGCGGACGCCGCCGCAGCTTTCGAGAATGCCCAAACCAGCAAACCACAGCCGACGGGCGGGGACGGCAAGAAAAACAGTGGCGCGGGAAAGGCGCTGCGATGAAAAAGGGAAAGTCTACCGGAAGCGATGAAGGAGGTGTGAAGTGAGCGTGAAAGACCCAGCGAAGGAAATGAGAGAACCGGCTTCAGATACACCGACACGGCGCGACTGGCTTTTCCTGGGCGGCATGGCCGTGAACGTAGTGGCGGGTGTCCTGTTGGCAATCCCGTTGGTCGGGTTTGTCTTTTCAAGTTTTGTCAGCAGAAAGGATCCCCGGGCGTGGATCTCGCTGGGGGAACTGGAGAGCTTCCCGGAGCATGAGACGCGACTGGCCACTTACCGGAACCCATTTACGCGGCCGTGGGACGGGAAGACCGGCAATATCCCTTGTTGGGTGAGGCGGATGAGCGGCAACCAGTTCCAGGTGTTTGCCATCAATTGCGCGCACCTGGGATGTCCGGTGCGCTGGTTCAGAGAGTCGGCGTTGTTTATGTGTCCATGCCATGGCGGGGCATATTACGAAGACGGGTCACGCGCGGCCGGGCCGCCGCCACGCGGCCTGTTCGAGTATGACTACAAGGTGGAAAACGGACAGTTGTGGGTGAAGGGCGGCGAGATGCCTACGCTCGCGAACCCGGTCTAGGCCCGAAAGGACGCCATGAACGCACTTATAAACGCTGCGAAGTGGCTGGATGAGCGGCTGCATTTGACCGCTCTGTGGGCCTCCTCGGCCGGGCATGAAGTGCCGGCGAGCTCGGGTAGCTGGTGGTACGTGTTCGGCAGCGCGACCTTGTTGTGTTTCGTGGTTCAGGTGATCACGGGCATTTGCCTCGCGTTTGTCTATGTCCCTTCCACAAGCGAAGCTTACACCAGCTTGCAGTACCTGAATCACGTGCAGTTTTTGGGCTGGTATCTGCGCGGGGTCCACTACTGGGGATCCAATTTCATGGTCGCGTTTATGACATGCCACATGATTCAGGTCTTCCTTTTCGGGGCCTACAAATATCCACGCGAACTTACGTGGGTCAGCGGCATCTTTCTGTTCCTATGCGTTCTGGCGATGGCCTTTACGGGACAGGTGATGCGCTGGGACCAGGACGCGTACTGGGGACTGGGGATTGGCGCTTCCATTCTGGGACGCATTCCGTTCCTCGGAGCGCAGATGGTGCGCCTGGTGCTAGCGGGGCCGATTATTGCGGGCGAAACGCTGTCGCGATTCTTTACGCTGCACGTGTTTGTCATTCCGGGCCTGATCATTGCGATCATCGGCATGCACCTTCGGCTGGTATTGGCGAAGGGCATCAACGAGTATCCGAAACCGGGATACAAAGTTCACCCCACTACCTATGATGCGGACTATGCGGACCTGATCCGCAAAGAAGGCGTTCCGTTTGTACCGCACGCGATCGGGAAAGATCTGATCTTTTCAGCGTTCACCATCGCGCTGATTCTGGTGTGCGCTTTTTTCCTTGGGCCCAAGGGGCCGCACGGCATTCCCGACCCGACGATAGTGGATACCAGCCCGGAACCCGACTTTTATTTTCTTTGCATCTTTGCTGCCTTGGCGCTACTGCCGGATTGGATGGAAACCTTTGTCATGTTCGTGGCGCCGGCGCTGGGAATTCTGTTCCTGCTGCTGATGCCGTTCTTCTTCAATACGGGCGAGAAGAGCGCGCGGCGGAGACCGGTTGCCGTGCTGTCCGTGATTTTGATCATGCTGGTGATCATTACGCTGGCCTGGTTCGGCTTAACGTCACCCTGGTCGCCACACATGGCCGCGTGGAGCGGGGACCCGGTCCCGGTGCAGTTTCTGAAAGGGCGGACACCGCTCGAGATGCATGGCGCGATCGAGCTGCAGAACAAACAGTGCCGGAATTGCCATGCATTGGGCGGAACGGGCGGTCATCGCGGACCTGCGCTGGATGCGGTTGCAACGCGACTGACCGCCGACCAGATGGTGCGGCAGGTGATTCAAGGCGGCGGCAACATGCCGGCGTATGGGAAAAAGCTAACTCCAGCCCAGGTAGACGCGCTGGTGGCCTTTATGCGAACGCTTCGACCAGGGGCGACGCCGCCGGCTAATAATTCGGCGCCGCCGCAGAACAAGCTTCCGAGGAATTTCGCGGTGATGACGCCGCTGGCGGGACAGGCAGCAGCGAAGAAGTGAATGTAGTCTTTACCGCGGCATTGGCGTCCTGGAACATTAACGTTCCGGCGACCGCTTTGCTGCTTCTTATCGCGCTGGTGTACGTGCGGGGCTGGCGCCGCGGGCGCAGGCTGATCCGCGATCAACGCGATGAATCACGGCTCATCGCCTTCCTGGCGGGGCTAGCGGCGGTGTTCCTGGCGACGCAATCGCCGCTGGATTCCTTTGACGGCATCTACCTGGCAGCCCACATGGGGCAGCATTTCCTGTTGATGATGGTGGCGCCGTGCCTGGTGCTATTGGGGAACCCGGTGCTGCCGCTGCTGCGCGGACTGCCAAAGATGTTCGTAAAGGAAGGGCTGGGGCCATTTCTCACGTGGCGGCCGCTGCGCCGGGCGATGGAATGGTTGATCTCACCTTTCGTCGCATGGGGCCTTTTTGTTTTCAGCACGATCTTCTGGCATCTTCCGTATTTCTATGAACTGGCGCTGCATTCGCGCGGGTGGCATGGGATGCAGCACGCTTCATTCTTCTGGACCGGCATTGTGTTCTGGTGGCTGGTGATAGAACCGGGGCCTGGAAAATCGAAATGGCCGCGGTGGGCGGCGATTCCCTATCTACTGACGGCAGATGTAGTGAATACGGCGATCTCGGCGGCATTCGTGTTTTCCGGGCGCATTCTGTATCCCAGCTACGCGCTGCTGCACAGTACGCGGTTAGAGATGCTGAGAGACCAGACGCTGGCCGGGCTGATCATGTGGGTTCCCGGCGAAATCATCTACATTATTCCGGCGTTCTTCATCACCATGAAGGTTGTCAGCGGAGCGAGGGAACGACCGGAATACGGCGTAACGCGCGTACGGCGTGGAGCGGCAGAGAAAAGCGGACGGGACGGAGCGATGCTGCTGGCGCGATGGCGGCGCCCCATGCAGATCGGCATGCTGGTGGTGGCGATTGCGGTAATGGGGGATGGTTTTTTTGGTCCGCAGGTGACGCCTCTGAACATAGCGGGGGTGCTGCCGTGGATTCATTGGCGGGCGCTGTCGGTGCTGGCTCTGCTGCTAGTTGGCAACCTGTTCTGCATGGCGTGTCCCTTCACGTTTGTGCGGGATGTGGGCCGGAAGATGCTGCCCGCGAAGCTGCGCTGGCCGCGGGTGTTGCGGAACAAGTGGATTGCGGCGGCGCTGTTTCTGGTCTATCTGTGGGCGTACGAGGCGTTCGGGATTTGGAACAGCCCGTGGTTGACGGCGTGGGTGATCGCCGGATACTTTGCGGCGGCGCTGATAGTGGATGGGCTCTTTCGCGGCGCGAGTTTCTGCAAGTATGTCTGCCCGATCGGGCAGTTTCATTTTGTGAGTTCACTGATCTCGCCGCGAGAAGTGGCGGTGAAGAAGCCGCAAGTGTGCAAGACTTGCCAGACTTACGACTGCATACGAGGCAATGAAAAAACGCGTGGATGCGAGCTGTATCTCTTCCAGCCGAAGAAATCAGGCAACCTGGACTGCACGTTCTGCCTGGACTGCGTGAAGGCGTGCCCACAGGGGAATGTCGGGCTGGTAGCGATCGTTCCGGCGCAGACGCTGACAACGGATATCTATCGATCTTCAATCGGGCGATTATCGAAACGGACCGATCTGGCAGCGATGGCACTGCTGTTCGTCTTCGGCGCATTTGTGAATGCGGCGGCTATGCTTTCGCCGGTGATGAAGTGGGAGCACGGCTGGCATGCACGGCTGGGCGTAAATGCGATGCCGTTTGTGGTAGCGGCGTTTGTCATTGCGGGCGCCGTTCTATTGCCGGCGGCAGCGGTTCTGCTGGCGCGAGGTTTAAACGCGGCGGTGAAGGGCACAGCCGGGACGGCCGAAATGGCGCGGCGGTTTGCTTTTGCGCTGGTTCCGGTGGGTTTCGCGATGTGGGCGGCGCATTTGCTGTACCACTTTTCCAGCGGATGGTATGAAGCGCTCCCCGCCGTGCAGCGCGCCATCGCCGAAACGGCCACGGCTTTTCTGCCATCGATTCCGGAGTGGCTGACGGCTGGACAGATTCTGCTGCTGAATGCCGGACTACTGTTGACCTTGTGGGTGGCGTGGAGAGTGGCAATACAGTTTGCCGGGCGAGTGAGAACGGCAGTGGCGCTGATCACGCCATGGGCGGTTGTAGCGATCAGCCTGTATCTGGCGGGCGCGTGGATCCTGTTTCAGCCAATGCAGATGCGCGGGATGATGCAGTGAAATGCGCGGCGGCGATCGCCCTGGCGTGGTTCCTGGCGATGCCCGTTCCGGTTTTCCCGGATGGCGGATCACTGATCGTCAGAAAACAAGAGGGCCCGATTGTGATCAGCGTTTTCAGCGCGGAGACGCAAATCAGAGCGGGGACGGCGGACCTGAGCGTGATGGTGCAAAACTCCTCAGATCAATCGGCCGTGATGGACGCGATCGTGATGCTGCGGCTGACGAGTTCAACGGGAGGCAACGTGACGGAAGTGGCGGCGCCTGCGACGCATACCAAGGCCACGAACAAGACGCTCTACGCCGCGCAGATGACAATACCTTACTCAGGAGTGTGGCGGCTCTCTGCCGAAGTTACCGCGGGACACGAGACGGCCGGGGTAAGCGCGGATTTGGATGTGGCACCGGCCGCGCCGCCAATTCAAAGATACTGGCCGTACTTCGCGTTGGTCCCGTTCGTGATTTTACTGTTTGTGTTCAACCGCTGGCTGCGAAGTAGACGGCAGGTTGTGAAGGCGTCCCCTCGCTGACAGAAAGACCGAAAGTCATGCGCCACCTGGCGGCAGACTGTGCTTGCAACGGAGGCGCCCGTGCTCGACCCGCAACTATGCAGCTGTTAACTCTCAATGCGAGCCTCTAGCCTCCTGTTTCCGAAATTCATTTACGTTTCGTCCATACACGCTCCGTTGAAGACGCGGTCCAAATTGTTGATTTCACGTGAATGGCCTGCCGCGTCTTCATTTCGTTCTGCGGCCCGAAGGCCCATGGGTACTCCCTGACGGTCGCCGCTCCGTTTCGAGCGTTCACGCTGATGAACGATGAGTTGGCGTCAAGAAACTTAAGAAACACGAGACTAGCCCGAGAGGAACTTGTAAACTATCTTCCCGGTCTAAAACCTAGACGATGTGCCGATATCCTGATGAGGGCCGGCAAGCACGGCCATAGCGGCGTTGCGGCCGTTGATGGCGATGACGCTACCGCCTGGATGGGTGCAGGCTCCGCAGAGATACAGGCCCGGCATAGGCGTCCTGGCGCGTAAACGATTGCTCCACATATACGGCGGGAGGCACTCGCCCTGGAAGATGTGACCGCCCGTGAGACCGACTTTGCGCTCGATGTCAGGAGGCCCGAGAGCTTCGGCATCGATAACGGCAGCGGGGATGTTGCTGCAAAAGCGGGCGAGAGAATCGAGTGCTAGTTGTTTGGCGCGCTCGCGCTGGTTGTCCCAATCGCTGCCGTCCGCGAAAGAATAGGGTACGTATTGCGAGAAGACACTCATAGTGTGAGTGCCGGGCGGGGCGACGCTGGAATCATGGACACTTTGGAAATAGAGCTCGGTCCAAAGGCGCGGCGGCAACTCGCCGGCGCGGGCCGCGGAATAGCCAGCTTGCCATTCGGCTTTGGTGAGTGGCGTGTTGATCTGGCCGAAGTGATGAGGCGCGCAGGCGCCGGGGCGCGCGCGAAAATCGGGAAGTTCGCGCAGCCAGACATTCAGCTTGAGAGTGCAGCCTTCGATGGGAATCGATTCGACCTGGGCGCGCCAGGCGGGGTCGGCGTCGTCCGCGAGGAGGCGCAGGGTGGTGACGGGATCGGCGTTCGAAATGACGGCGGCGGCTTCAATGCGCTCACCGGATTCGAGCAGCACACCAGCGCCCGGAAGAATTTGAGCAACGGGAACGCCAGAGGCGATGACGGCTCCGGACTCCTGTGCGGCGTCAGCGAGGAAGAACGAAACCATCCCCATGCCGCCTCGAACGTATCCCCAAGAGCCGGGAAAACCGCCGAGACGGCCGGAGGAATGGTGAAAGCGGATGGAGGCAGTACCGGGGTCAAAGGGGCTGGCGTTGGTTCCGATGACGCCCTGGCCAAGGTAGGCGATCTGAAGGCGTTCATCGGCGAGATAGCGCTCTACGAATTCGGCCATGGACCAATCAAACAAGAGAGCGCGCGCTTCGGGATCATCGCTCAGACGGTCTTCCAGCTCTTCGCGGGTAGGAGGCTCGCCGATCCAGACGTCGCGCTCATCCGGCGGCCGCAAAGCGTCGCGGGTGCGGCTGAGGACACCGGACATGGCTCGCCAGCCAGCGACATCGCGCGGAGAGAAGCGGCGCAGCTCGGCCTCGCACAAGTCATCATCGTCGTAGAGTTGAATGCTGGAGCCGTCTTCGAAGGGAACGAAGAGCCCGTTGCCAGCAGGCGTCCAGTGGTAACCGCGCGCGGGCAGATCCAATTCTTCAATGACAAGCGGATGCAGCAGGCCCGCGAGATAGGCGCAGGGCGAGAGGCGCACGCCGGGCCAGGGCTCTTCGATGGTGCAAGCGCCGCCGATGCGTTCGCGCGCTTCGAGAACGAGGACGCGCTTGCCGGCGCGCGCGAGATATGCAGCGCAGGCGAGGCCGTTGTGGCCGGCGCCGACAATCACGGCGTCCCAGCGCTCGGCGGCGAGCTCACGCAGGGGAGCGGGAAGGCCCAAGACTCCGAGAGACTCGACAGCAGAGAGGGTTTCGACTAGGGCAGAGGCCATGGGTAAAAAGGCGGGGCCGATGGACCCCGCCAGTCGCACGATTTCGGCCTAAGCGGTGCGCTGCAGCCCCGATTCGCTGCCTTTGCCGCCGCCGGCGATGGCTGCCTGGGCCGCGGCGAGCCGAGCGATCGGCACGCGATAGGGCGAGCACGAAACGTAATTCATGCCGGTACGATAGCAGAATTCGACGGAACTGGGCTCGCCACCGTGCTCGCCGCAGATGCCGACTTCAAGATCCGGCCGAGTCTTGCGGCCCAGCTTGACTGCGAGCTCGACGAGCTTACCGACGCCGTCCTGATCGAGAACGGCAAACGGATCCGCTTTGAAGATTTTGAGATCTTCGTAGTGGCGCGAGAACTTCGTGTAGTCATCACGGGAGAGACCCATAGTTGTCTGGGTGAGATCGTTCGTACCGAAGCTGAAGAACTCCGCTTCGCGCGCGATTTCGTCGGCCGTGAGGGCGGCGCGCGGAATTTCGATCATGGTTCCGACGTAGTATTTGAGGTCTTTCAGGCCGGCCTGGCCGAGAACGTCTTCGGCAACTTTGACGACGATCGCTTTTTGATTCTCGAGCTCTTTGACGCTGCCGACGAGCGGTATCATTACTTCCGGAATAATTTTGACGCCCTTTTTGGCAACCAGGACGGCAGCTTCAAAGATGGCGCGAGCCTGCATCTCAGTGACTTCGGGGTAGGTGATGCCGAGACGGCAGCCGCGATGGCCAAGCATCGGATTGAACTCATGCAACTCCTCGACGCGGCTCAACAGCTCCGGCAGATATTTCTTCAGCTCGGAAACGGAGACGCCGTAGGTCTTCGCGAATTCCTTCTTTTCCGCGGAAGTGGCGTGCGGGAGCTTCGCCAGATCGACCATGACATTCTCGCGCTTCGGGAGGAACTCATGCAGCGGCGGATCCAGCGTGCGGATGACGACCGGGAAACCGTCCATCGCCTGGAAGAGCCCGGCGAAATCTTTGCGCTGCATGGGCAGAAGCTTCTGGAGCGCCTTTTTGCGGGTTTTTTCGTCGCGAGCAAGAATCATCGCCTGCATGTGCGGGATGCGATCTTCGGCGAAGAACATGTGTTCGGTGCGGCAGAGGCCGATGCCTTCGGCGCCGAAGATGCGGGCCTGCTTGGCATCGCGCGGGATGTCTGCATTGGCGCGGACGCCAAATTTGCCACGGAACTCGTCGGCCCATTCCATGAATGCGGCGAAGTAGTGCGATTTCGGGTCAGGCTCGCTGGTCTTGCACTGGCCGAGATAGACTTCGCCGAGCGTGCCATCGAGCGAGATCCAATCGCCTTCCTTCAGGGTCATCTTTTTGCCTTCAAAGACGATGGAGGCTTGTTTCTTCGCTTCGTCAACAGCGACGGAAGAAGCGCCAACCACGCATGGACGGCCCATTCCGCGAGCGACCACGGCCGCGTGGCTGGTGAGACCGCCGACCGCCGTGAGAATGCCTTTGGAGACGTCCATGCCGTGGATATCATCCGGCGTGGTTTCCTTGCGGACGAGGATCACCGGGCCTTTCGCGGCAAGGTCAACCGCGTCTTCGGAGGAGAAGGCGGCACGCCCAACTGCCGCACCAGGAGAAGCCGGCAGACCGACGGCGATCTTCTGCAGACCTTTGCGCATGTTGGGATCAAGGACGGGGTGCAGGAGCTGATCAAGCTGGTTCGGCGCGACACGCTGCACGGCTTCCTTCTTTGTGATCAGGCCTTCTTCCACCATGTCTACCGCGACGCGAACGGCGGCCGGACCGGTACGCTTCCCGTTGCGAGTCTGGAGCATGTAGAGCTTGCCTTCTTCGACGGTGAACTCGAAGTCCTGGACGTCACGATAGTGTTGCTCGAGGCTGTTCGTAATGGAGCGGAGCTGGTTATAGGCTTCGGGCATGACCTGTTCGAGCTCCGCGATAGGCTGCGGCGTGCGGATACCAGCGACAACGTCTTCGCCCTGCGCGTTAACGAGAAATTCGCCGTAGAAAATCTTCTCGCCGGTGGACGGGTTGCGGGTGAAGCCGACACCGGTGCCGGACTTCTCGCCCATGTTGCCGAAGACCATGGCCTGCACGTTCGCGGCGGTGCCGATGGAATCAGGAATCTTTTCCATGCGGCGATAGTAGATGGCTTTGGGAGTATTCCAGGAGTTAAAGACGGCATCGCGCGAGAGCAGCAACTGCTGGAGAGCATCCTGCGGGAAGGGTTTGCCGGTTTCCTTCTTCACCAGCGCCTTATAGTCATCGATGATCGCCTTTAAATCTTCGGAAGTGAGGTCGGTATCGAGCTTGGCCTTGGTTTTGGCTTTGCGCGTATCGAAGATGTGATCGAATTTCGCCATATCGATGTGCAGGGCGACCTCTCCGAACATCTGGATGAAGCGGCGATAGCAGTCATAGGCGAAGCGCGGATTGCCGGTCTTGCGGGCCAGTCCTTCAGTGGTCTCGCCGTTGAGGCCGAGATTGAGAATGGTGTTCATCATGCCGGGCATCGAGAACTTTGCGCCGGAGCGGACGCTTAGCAGCAGCGGATCGTCCACTCCGCCCAATTTCTTGCCCATCTGGCGCTCGAGTTTTTCGAGGGCGGCGTGAATTTGTTCGTCCACGTCCTGCGGGACCTTATTGTGATTTTCGAAGAAGAGGTTACAGACCTCTGTCGAGATGGTGAAGCCGGGAGGTACAGGCACGCCGGCTTTGCTCATTTCAGCAAGCCCAGAGCCTTTGCCGCCGAGGATGTCGCGCATTTTTCCGTCGCCGTCGGCCGAGCCTCCGCCAAACGAGTAAACGTATTTCTTCATTTTCGAGTGTTGTCTCCTGATTTCGGATACGAGCGTTATTAAGATCTAGGCGGCCGGGCCGCCCTGCGTGACGATTTCAGAAAAATCGGCAATGGTGGAAAACTCCGTCAGCAGGCTGTAGAGCAAGGCCAGACGGTTTTGCCGGACCGCCGGATCCGGGTCGTTTACAAGAATTTTATCGAAGAAGAGATCCACCTGAGGGCGGAGAGACGCGATGGCCGCGAGCTTCTCACGATATTCGGAAGTGGTTTTGATGGTTTCGCGAACCTGGAGAAAGGCATCATGGAGGCCGCGTTCGGGGCCGGGAGTGAGCAGGGCGGGATCAGGGGGGTCAGATTGCTCCACCTGCGCCTGTTTAAGAATGTTCTTGATTCGCTTGAAGCTGGCGGCTAGAGGCTCAAAATCGGCGGTGGGGCGGACGTAGTGAATGGCCTCGGCGCGGCCGGCGAGATCGGGCAAGCTGGCGAAAGGCGCCGCGAGTACGGCGTTTACTTCGTCGTAGGCCAGATTGAGTACGTCGCGAAGGTAGAACTGAATTCGTTCTTTGAGAAATGCTGGAAGTTCGCGGACGTCCTGCACAAGCGAGAGAAGGTCAAGATTGAGCTTCGCTTCGAAAAGAATTTTGACAATGCCTTGGGCGGCGCGGCGGAGGGCGAACGGATCTTTAGAGCCGGTGGGTATGAGACCGATCCGGAAGCATTCGCGCAAGGTGTCGAGTTTGTCGGCGATGGAGACGATTTGGCCTTCGAGCGTGCGCGGGATGGAATCGTCCATGCTGACGGGCTTGTAATGGTCGTAGACCGCGGTAGCGACAGCTTCTTTTTCGCCCTGGGCGGCGGCGTAGAGTCCACCGACTACGCCTTGCAGCTCGGTAAACTCCTTCACCATACTGGTGGTCAGATCGCATTTTGAGAGCAGGACTGCGCGCTGCACGGTTTGCTTGTTGGCACCGGTAAGTTCGGATAGGCGGGTTGCGAGAGCGAGGACGCGATCAGTTTTGTCGCGATAACTGCCGAGCTTCGCCTGGAAAGTGACTTTTTCAAGATCGGGCAAGCGCGCCAGAAGGGCCTTTTGCTGATCGACCTGCCAGAAGAAACGCGCGTCGTTGAAACGCGCGCGAATCACGCGCTCATTACCCTGGCGTATGAAACCGTCGGGATCGCCGGATGTATTAGTCACTGTTACGAATTGCGGCGCGAGCGAGCCATCGGTATTCAGCACGGAAAAGTAGCGCTGGTGATGGCGCATGACTGTGGAGAGAATTTCCTTGGGCAATTCGAGATAAGACGGGTCAAAGCTGCCGCGGATGGGAGTAGGGAACTCGGTCAGGTAGACGAGCGTTTTCAGTAGATCCTGATCGGGCTCGACGCCTTCGCCAAGGCCGGCCTCAATGCGCTGGCGGCGTTCATCAGCGCGTATCAAGACGTAGTTGTCACGCAGAATTTGTTCGTAGTCCGCGATGCGGACAGGGATGGGTTGAGTGGCGCTCAAAATGCGATGGCCGCGGGTTGTGTTGGCGGAAGAAATGCCGGCGATTTCGAAAGGGATCACGTCGCCGTCCAGAAGGGCAACGATCCAACGGATGGGGCGGATGAAGCGCACGCCGGTGCGGCCAGTCCAGTACATGGTTTTCGGCCAGTTGATGCGGCTGATGATTTCGGGCAGCACAGCGGAGAGGATTGCTGAGGCCGGTTCGCCTTTGTGCAGCACAGCCGCGAAATAGCGTTCACCTTTGGCGTCCGGTTCCCGACGGAGGGCCTCCAGCGTAGTGTTGTGCTTCCGGGCAAAACCTTGCGCAGCTTTTTCGCCGGCGGAAACGTATGGGCCGGCGGCTACTTCCTCCCGGTCATCCATGCGGAAGTCAATGTCCCGAAGGCGCAATGCGAGACGGCGCGGGGTTCCTTCCAAAAGATCAATCGTGCCGCGTAGATGACCAGCCTGTGAAGCCTGATAGTTGATGCGAAGATTCTGCAGGGCGTCTTCGATCATCCAGTCTGGAATTTCTTCCGTGCCGATCTCGAGGAGAAAATCCGGCATCAGGCGACCGCCGTTTCGACGGGATTCTGCTGGATGTTCCAAGCTTCGGCGACGCCGATTGCGAGTTTGCGGACGCGCGCGATGATGCCAACGCGCTCGGTTACACTGATGGCTCCGCGAGCATCGAGCAAATTGAAAACATGCGAGCACTTCAGGACCTGCTCGTAGGCAGGCAACAGCGGGAATCTGGTTTTTTCTTTGCTTGCCTCGAATAGGCCCAAGAGCCGATGGCCCTCGCGTTCATGCAGTTCAAATTCCTGCCAGAGCGATGGCACGTCGGCCATTTCGAAGTTATACGCGGAGAACTGCTGCTCCTCCGCCAGGCGCACGTCGGCGTATTTGAAGCCGGGCGCCCATTGAATGTCATACACGCTTTCGACGTTCTGCAGAAAGGCAACGATGCGTTCCAGGCCGTAGGTGATTTCGGCGGGGACGAGATCCAGATCGAGGCCGCCGCATTGCTGAAAATAGGTGAACTGGGTAATTTCCAAACCGTCGAGCATCACTTGCCAGCCGACGCCCCAGGCACCCAACGTGGGCGCCTCCCAGTTGTCCTCTTCGAACTTGATGTCGTGTTTGCGCAGGTCAATGCCGATAGCTTCCAGGCTGCCCAGATACTGCTCGATGACATCTTCAGGAGTCGGCTTGAGAATGACCTGGAGCTGCTGGTGCTTGTAAAGGCGGTTGGGATTTTCGCCGTAGCGGCCGTCGGCGGGGCGGCGGCTGGGCTGCACGTAGGCGACTTTGTACGGCTTGGGGCCCAGGACGCGTAGAAATGTTTCGGGCGCCATGGTGCCCGCGCCCACTTCCAGGTCATAGGGTTCCTGGATGATTGCGCCGCGGTCTGCCCAATAGCGCTTCAATTTGAAAATCGTGTCTTGAAAATAATCCATGTACGCGTGTCAGAGTGCTTCGAGAAGCGGGGGAGTGTGAAAGCGGCGTTCGACATGCTCTTCCATCTGGTGAATGAGAAAGCGGCGGAGGTCCAGAGCGGTGTCTTTGTTCCAGGTGCGGGCGGGCAGCTCGGCGATATGCATACGCAACATGCCTGCGGCCAACTCACGCGAGGGGAGGGAAAGAGTGCGCTCGGGATGGCTGGAGAGGTCGGGCAAAAAACCGGAAAGGCGAGTCGCCCAGAGCGAGAAATACGTGATTGCGGCCCAGATGCAGCCAGGCGCGCGCTCATGCATGTAATCGAGGATGGCGGTGAGCAAGCGGAAGAAGCGCTCATTGGGCTCGTGTGGCGGCAGCAGATGATCACTTACTTCCGCCACATAATCCAGCACCACGCTGGCGTCAAAGCTGTCGAGGAGGTCAAACTGCGATTGCAGCAGATCGCAGGAGTTCAAGTTCACCAGTTCTCGCGTTTCCTTTTGCGAATACGATAAGTTCACGAGCGACAGCCGTTCCAATCCCGAGCCAAAGCTGTTTTTCGGTTTCCGTGCCCGGTGAGCTACACCGCGCAGCTTTCCCTGATCGCGGGTAAAAAAACTGACGATTAAATCCGACTCACGAAACGGGTATGTCCGGAGAACATAAGTTTCACTGACCCGAGCCGGCATGAGATGATTTGGCCGGTGCCGAGCGAATTGCAGCCGGTGGAAAATCTCAGGGTAACAAAGTGACGCGAAAGTACTGTGGAAAAATAGCGATTTGCGTAACAGCATCGTGGCGGTTTGCCTGCTCCTTTGGATCAGCGGTTCGGGAAGCCCCTTCGAGAATCCGGATCACGGCTACACATTACTGCTGACACCGCAGCGGCTCAGACGGCTGAAGCGCGATCGCGAGCGCCAGACGGCGCGCTGGATCAACTTCCAGAAACGCGTGGAGAGCGTCCCGGATTCGCCCGAGCGAGGGTTCGAACTGGCGCTGTATTATGCGGTCACCGGCGATCAGCAGCGAGGCAGGGAAGCCGTGGAGTGGGCGAAGCAGCATCCGTGCGTCCACAGGCAGGTTGCGCTAGTCGCAGATTGGGTGAGCGACTTGATTCCGAAAGACGAGCGGCAAAGCGTTCTTCACGGAAGCTTGTGCACCGGGCTTTATGAGGACGATGAGCTATTTCTGGCGCGTGATGCGCTGTTTATGGCCGTGGCGGAAGGCGGAGCCACGGCCCACGCCTACCAGGACGCCTGGAGCCGGCTGCGTCCGACGATGGAGACTTCGGCACTGAGCCACGCGTCGGAATTATACGCGCTTTGCGAGTATCTGATGACGGTGCGCGCACTCGACCAGGTTGATTTGCGACAGGACGATACCAGCTTTTTCCGGCTCCTTCCCAGAGAATTTCTGCTTGGCCTGACACCGTCAGAAATAGAGCATCCGGAATGGATGGCGCATGTTGCGGCGCTTGCGCTGGTGTCGGTGGATCCGAATCTGGAAGGCTCTCAGTTTCTGCAAGGGTGGGCGATGGAAGATAGGCAGATGCTGCGCGACGGGCCGGGCGTCGCGTACGAATTGCTGTGGGCAGACCCGTACCTTCCCGGTATCGCGTATCGCAATCTGGATCCCTGGGTCTACGATCCGGCCGGGCGGCTGTTTGCGCGCACGGACTGGGATGCGGACGCGTGCTGGATTGCCAATTTGCCTGGGAAAATCCGCAAAGAGAACTGCCCGGCCGACGCCATGGAGCGCACCATGAACTTCGGAACCCTGACGCTGACGCCGGTGACCGAGCGCTGTGTCGATCTGCCCGCGCGCGGCAATCACGAATCACTGATCCTTTGGCGCATGAAGCCGGGGCAGACGCTCAGCTATCACGCGGACGAAAAAAAAGAGTTCACAGAGGCGACGGACGCGGCCGGGATGTGGCCAGCACCCGGAAACGTGAACGGCAAGGTGTGCGCCGGGCTCAAGCGGTGAGCGCCTGATAAGCTGATAGTTCCAATAGGCGCATCATTCTTAGCGCAAAAAGGGAGTAATCTCAATTTCATGATTGCGGCAACACAACTGCGCCCCGGCATGGTGGTGAAGTTTAACAAGGAACTCCACTCAGTTTTCAGCATGGTCCACCGGACGCCAGGGAACCTGCGAGGTTTTGTTCAGGCCAAGATGCGGAATCTGCGCTCCGGTTCAATGATCGAACACCGTTTTTCGTCGGAAGACAAAGTGGAGCGGGTGGCGTTGGATGAGCAGGAGATGGAGTATCTGTACGACGATGGGGAATCGTTCTACTTCATGAACACCGAGAACTTTGAGCAGATGCACCTGACAAAAGACATGCTCGGCGACGGCGTGCTTTATCTGATCCCGCAGTTGAAGGTGAACGTGGAGTTCTACGAAGGCAAGCCCATCAGCGTGGAACTGCCGCCCAGCGTGGAAATGACCGTGGTGGAGACGGAGCCGGGTTTAAAGGGCGCCACCGTTTCTAACGTCACGAAGCCTGCCAAAGTGGACACGGGTCTGGTGGTGCAGGTGCCGCCGTTTATCAACCAGGGTGAACGGATTCGTGTCAGCACGGCGGACGGCAGCTATCAGGAACGGGCGTAGAAGAGATTCTTAGGCGAGCGAAGTGCTCTCTGGCCGCAGATCTCGCAGGGGCGGCTTACTGCGCGAGAGCATCGACTCGAAACGTTCGCGTATGCCGCTATCGAGATGCGGATGCGTAAGAATCCAAAACCGGTTTTCACGAATGGCCGTCATCATTGCTTCCACGATCTCTTCTGGCGGAGTACCCTCTTCCACGACGTGCTTCACCGCGCTGTAGAATCCGAAAGACGCGGACGGATCTGCTTTGACGCCCTCAGGTTTATTCCGGGAACTCTCGACCAAACGGGTTCGGGAGAATGCCGGGCACAGAACTGAAACGTGGATCTGATCCGTGGTGAGTTCCAGTTCGGAGCATAAGCATTCGGAGAGGGCAACAACCGCGTGCTTTGAGACGTTGTACGCCGACATGAGCGGCCGAGTGGTCAGTCCGGCAAGTGACGCGGTATTGACGATGTGAGCTTCGTGCTTCGAATCAAGCATCCGCGGCACGAATGCCTGCACGCCATGGAGGACGCCAAAAAAGTTGACGTTCAGCGTCCAGTGCCAGGTACTGAGTGGCTCCTTCCATACCGGCGAGCCAGGAGGCAGGACACCGGCGTTGTTGCACAACAAGTGCACTGCGCCAAACTCATCGTACGCCCTGGTAGCTAGCGTCTCGAGATCATCTGCCTTCGACACATCGACCCGCTCGGAAATAACGTGAGAACCCGCCGCACGCAGCTGTTCGGTGATTTGCAAAAGCGGTTCGTGCTCAATGTCACCAAGCACCAACCGCATGCCTTCCGCCGCGAATCGTTGAGCCATTGCTTTGCCGATGCCGCTGGCCGCACCCGTGACGACAGCAACTTTGTTTGTGAAACCTTGCACGTGTTGAGCCTACAAAAAATCAAATGTACCTAAGTTTCTAATTCGCTGCGACAGTTTCCGTTGTCTAACTTTGCGCCCGCACTTTGGTGATACAATCGCCGAAACTATCGCGAATTCCATTGCGCAGCGGGGTAGAGTCAGCGACTTGAGACGATGAGCGAACTAATCCAACATTTGCTGGATGAGCCGATCGCAAACGTGATTGTGTTGGCAGGTATCGCTTTTCTTTTCATCGCTGCTGTTGGGAAAATCCAGGGAAAGATTGACCTCGACTCCCGGGGCAGAGTCATGTGCGCATTCTTAGGGCTGGCCCTGGTGCCCGGCGGCTTGTTCATTCACCATTTTCAGGATTTCGGCGGCCCTCAGACGCAGGCACGAGCAACCTCTACTGCAACTCCCGTCCAGATTCCACCTTCGACTGCCGGAACGGACCTCTCAACCGTGAAGCCCGCCGCCGCTAGCGGAGATATCTGCAAGACTGGATATGTATGGCGCGGATCCAGGCCGAGCGACCACGTTTGCGTCACGCCCGAGATGCGGACCAGAACCGCTGAGGACAACAAGTTGGCTCTCTCACGAAGGCAGAATGGCGGACCCTATGGAGTGGACACGTGTCTGGCAGGGTTCGTTTGGCGCGAAGCCGTGCCAGGCGACCACGTTTGCGTCACGCCGGAGATGCGGACGCTGGTCCGGAACGACAATAGCGCAGCCATGCAGAGGATAGCTCCGTAATCTAACACCCACCGCGCCAGTCTCTCAGTGTCGCATTGAAACGCTCTGCTCTTCGTTCGTGCATCTACATTTGAATCGCATGTCGTCTCCAGATTCTCCCGTGGAGCAACACCTGCTAAGCCTTCTTTGCAGAACCCACGAGAGCCTGGAAAAGGCGCCGCTCGGTTAGTGCAGGCGCGCAAACGCTATGAAGTCCAAGGGCGGAGGTGTTTTTCCTAGCGCACGAAGAAAGCCCGACACCTGGCCGCGATGATGCGTGGAATGATTCACGACGTGCAGCACGATTTGCCAGATTGGCTGCTTCCAATGATTTCCTTTCAGATCCGTGTACTCAAGCTGCGCTTCGGCATCTGTATCGGACAAATCGCTGGCCCAATTCCGCCAATTTTGATGGATCTCAGGCCATTCCACAATCAGGGCTTCCCACTGCTCGTCGGCCGGAACTGCCCAGGGAGTGGCGGGCGTGCCCTCCTCTATTCTGTGGAACCACGTCCGCTCAGAGCGCAGCAGATGCGTGAGCGTACCCTGGACACTGCGGTCGGCCGTTCCGAAGTTGCGTCGCAACTCCTCCTGGTTCAACTTGGCTGCTGCGTCTATTAGACGGTTGTTCGCCCAAATCGTATAGTCGATATGGTTGCGAACCAGATGGCTTAATCCGGTCATTCCAGCTGCTATTCACTGGTCTTTAGTCCAGCAGATCCGGTTCTACCCGCGTGATCCAATCCCAAAGCGGTTGAAACTGAAACCAGCCGGAGGTATGCGACCCGACGAGCTCGCGGGTGCTTAGAGCTGTTTCGTGGGGAATAGGATAAGGCTTTCCGACAGATTCTGCGAGGAGCTGCGCCTGGCAACTGCGATCCATGGTGATGAACCACCAGACCGTCTCATCTACCGTGTGCCCGACGGTGAGCAAGCCGTGATTGCGCAATATCACGGCTTTGCGGCCGCCCAGGGTGGCGGCGATCTGATCACCTTCCTCAGTCTCGAGCACCATCCCCTTGTATGAGCCGAATACCGCATGATCTTCATAGAAGGCGCAGGCGTCCTGGGTGATGGGATCCAACAGCCGCCCGAGCGTGGACCAGCTCTTTCCATACATGGAATGCGCGTGCGCCGCGGCGACGACATCTTCTCGCGCACTGTGCAAACGAGAGTGAATTGCGAACGCCGCACGGTTCACCATCCTGCGCCCTTCGACCACTTCGCCGTGCTCATTCACCAGAATCAGATCTGAGGCACGAATTTGCGAGAAGTGCATTCCGAAGGGATTCACCCAAAAATGGTGAAGATGTTCCGGATCACGTGCTGTAATATGCCCGGCTACGCCCTCATCGAAGCCAAAGCGCGCGAAAAGGCGGAATCCGGCTGCAAGCCGCTGCTTGCGGTGGCGGCGCTCCTCTTCGACGCTTTGGAAAGCTGGGGGACTCGGCATCTGCAGGGTCTGGTGAACCGTGGCGGTACTCATACAATCTGTCTCCTTGGCAGACTGCAAGTTTACAACAAACCGAGCGGCTTAGCGGCGGTGCCAATAGCCTGCGTAATAACGGCCACCGTAATAGCGCGGAGCCGCCCAATACGCGCGTGCATATGGGGGCCGCGCCCAATATCCAGCGCGCCAATAGTAGCGCGGACCGACGGGATACCAGTAGCCTGCGATCCAGGTGAATCCGGGACGGTAGGCATACGGCGCAGGCGCGTAGACTACGGGCGGAGGAGGCGGAGCGATATAGCCGCCTCCGATGCCGACGCCGAACACCACAGCCGGCGCGGCAAATGCGCAGCTTCCGGCTAGTAAAAGCAGAGCCAATAATTTCGTTTTCATAATCTTTCTCCTCTCGTCCAAACTAACGGTTTCCAGCCACTCTAACGGCGGCTTCGACCTCTCAGGAGGCAACCGGTTTGCCATTCGCAAATGATTGAAAATAGAAAGAGGAGCTTTGCCCGCGCGGCTCAGGTCCACCGGCGCCGGTGCATTTGGGCCATTTGCCACGGCGAGTTGGCTTACTTGGGCTCCGCTAGAATTGTGCCTTCGGAGAAGGAATGCTCAAATCGCAGATTGATCCGGCAGCGCTGCTTGCCGCAGTGATTGCCGCCGCACTGGCTCTGATGCTCTTGCCGGGAACTTTCGCCTGGCTCGCCAGCATCGGCGGCCTCAGCCTGGTTTTCATACTTTTGGCGTATGATCGCGACGGCTACCGATCCGTCTTTCAGAGTCTTGCCTTTGCGGCGGTATTCGCTCTCTGCGTCACACTCGCCGTCGCGATCATTTTCAGGCTCATTGCGGCCTCAAACGGCGAGGCTCAAGTCAACGGCCAGTTTGCCACGCAATGGTTGCCGGCGTTGTGGGCCTGCGTGACGGTTGTCTTCTGGCCGATTGACCGGGCGCGCATGACCGCGCGCGTGCAATATGGCGGCGATCTGGTCTCGACCCCGCTGGCGTCCGGGCCCATAATCACGCCGCGCTTTAATGCTCCCGTGCCTGTAACGGCCGCTCCCTCCGCGACGTTTGTGCACCCTGAGCGGGTGTCTGATTTCACGGCGCCTGCGCCGCCACCACCGGAAGCGTTCCCGCAGCAGCGCCCGACGCCGACGGCCGCCTATAATCCACCGCCGCCGTTATCGTATGAAGCGACTCCTGCCTCTCAACCGGCAGCGGCTCCCCAGCCCGCTCCTCCTGCGCCGGTTGCCCGCCCACAGCCGGCTCCTCCCCCACCTCCGCCTCCCGTGGCGGTTCCAATGCGTGGGAAGGAAACGATGATTTATGTCACCCTGATCGGCGAAGGCATGAATTTTCTCCGTTCCGTAAGAGCCGAGCACCTGGGACGCGATTTCTACCGCATCATCGATACGGTGCCCGACGGCGAGACCTGGGAGTATGGCCCCGGGCAGGTGGTGAAATGCAAGAAGAAGAATTTATCCAGCGGGAAAGCGATGGTCGCGGTGGAAGAAGCGCCGCGAGCAAGATAGGTAAGCCGGATCATGACGATCAAAGACGATGCAGTGGTTGAAATCGAAACCTCAACCGGTCCGATGAGGAGCTACATCTTCCGTCCGGCGGCCGAAGGCAGATATCCCGGCATCGTTTTCTTCTCTGAGATCTTTCAAGTAACGGGCCCGATTCGCCGCACCGCCGCGATGCTGGCCGGGCAAGGGTACATCGTGGCGGTTCCCGAGGTCTATCACGAGCTAGAACCCAGCGGGACGGTATTACCGTATGACCAGCAGGGCGCGGACAAAGGGAACGCAGACAAATTCGCGAAAGAGCTGCGCTCCTACGATGAAGATGCGCGGGCCGCTCTCGGTCACCTGAAGGGCCGGGAAGACTGCACCGGACGGCTGGGCGCCATGGGGATTTGTTTGGGCGGCCATTTAGCTTTCCGCGCGGCGATGAACCCGGATGTTCTGGCGGCCGCCTGTTTCTACGCCACCGACATTCACTCCGGAAGCCTGGGCAAGGGCAAGAAAGACGATTCATTGGCGCGGGCAGCGGACATTAAAGGCGAGCTGCTGCACATTTGGGGCCGACAGGATCCGCATGTACCGCTTGAAGGGCGAAACCGCATTCACGCTCGGCTGGAAGAGGCCGGTGTCCGGTTCCAGTGGTTCGAGGTGAATGGAGCCCACGCCTTCATGCGTGATGAAGGATATCGATACGATCCGGCGCTTGCCCACCAATGTTACGGATTAGTATTCGAGCTGTTCCATCGGCAGCTGACAACTCTCACGAGCGCGACCGAAAGCAGTGCAGCGGCTGCAGAGACGCGTCATTAAGATGTTCCAAACCTGAACGTCTGCCCGAGCGCAACCGACCCTGGGGGCCTGGTCGAGGCGTAAGAAAGGCGAATACAACAACTTACAGAATTTTCTTTAAACAAATGTATTGCATTTACCTAACATGCGTGCGAGGATCGATCCAGTGGTCTAAATTGGTCGAAAGTGGTTGGATGTGGGAGAGGACGGACAAATCAGCGCAGCGCCCGCGGTGGATGCCCCTCGCGGCACGCTGAGCGCCCGAATAGACGAGAAGGGCCGGCTGAAACTACCCACGGTAATCGCGCAATATCTGGCAGCGTTAGGGGAGCAGAAATTTTTTGTCACGACACTCAACACTTCAACAGCCTTAATTTACCCTATTTCGATCTGGCATGAAACAGAGGCCATGTTGCAAGAGCCGGGCGAGGATGCGGATTTACGGGCCGATGTGGCTTTCATCGCGAACCACTACGGCGAGGATACCGAGATTGACGCGCAGGGCAGGGTGTTGTTCCCGACGACGCTGCGGAGGGATTTAGAGCTGGAGCGCGACGATGTGCACCTGTTGTGCTTCAAGCAGCGGATCGAGGTCATCGGCAGCAAGGTTTACGCGCAGCGGTTGGAATCGGCCAAGAGCGGCTTAGCCGACAAGTTGAAGGCGCTTGAGAAGAAGGGACTGCGATAGGCGCTATGTATGCATGGCGCAGAGAGCGAAGGCAGCGGCCCACAGCATTATCCGGTGCTGCTACGCGAGTCTCTGGAATACCTGGCGATTCGTCCGGACGGGGTCTACGTGGATATGACGGCGGGTCTGGGGAGTCATGCCAGAGCGATCGCGGAACGGCTGGCGGGCGGTTTAGCACTGGTTTGCGATCGAGACGCGGAATCGCTGGAGTTGGCGCGGGCGAATTTGGGCACTGTAGGGCTGCGGGCCAGGTTCTTTCATGGACCGTTCTCGAAGCTGCCGGAAGCTATGGCGGCGAACGGGATTGAGGCGGTGGACGGCATCCTGGCGGACTTGGGCGTGAGCAGGTACCAGTTGAACAGCGCGGAGCGCGGATTTTCGCTGATGGAGGACGGGCCGCTGGATATGCGAATGGATCGCAGCCAGCAGTTGACGGCGGCAGATCTTGTAAATCAACTGCCTGAAAAGGCGCTTGCCGACTTGATTTATCAGCTCGGCGAAGAAAGGAGGTCGCGAAGAATCTCCAGAGCAATCGTTCGCGCGCGGCCGATTCTGACGACCGGCCGGTTGGCGCAGGTTGTGGAAGAAGCCGCTCCGCGAACGGGGAGAATTCACCCGGCAACACAGACCTTTATGGCGTTACGGCTGAAGGTCAACGATGAGATGGAGGAGTTGGACGAGTTGCTCCGGATTGCGCCGGAGCGATTGAAGAGCGGGGGGCGCCTGGTAGTCCTGACGTTCATGTCCACTGAAGACCGCAAGGTAAAGCGAGCGTTTCAGGGGTTGGCGAGAGCGGGGAAGGCAAAGATCCTTACAAAGCATGTCGTCAAGCCGATGGAGGAAGAGGTTCGGGAAAATCCAGCGTCGCGCAGCGCCAAGCTGCGGGCTCTGGAGCGAATTTGAGAAGGGATCAGGGCAATGGCGTCACTAGCAACTTTCGTAAATCGTTTTGTGGGGGTAGGGGAACTGGCAGATGTCCCGCCCGCGGTTTGGAGCCGGACGGAATCGCCGCGTTTGCGACCGATCGCAAACGAAGATGTCTACCTGTTCGTCAAGCGGATTGACAACAGCACTGTAGTCCGGGCCGCGGACCCGGCGGCAAGGACGGCTCGCGGGCGTTCCATGGTCACTGGCTTCATTGCCGCCATGCTAGTGATTGCGGGCCTGGTTCCGACTGCGTATAACACCACCTCGAGCTTCACCGTGCAGCATCTTAAGGAAGAGCAAGTGCGCCTGAAAGTAGAGAAAGCGAAGCTGGACGCGGCGGAGGCCGAGCTGGTGAGCATGGACCGCTTGCAGCAACTGGCCAAGACGTTGAAGATGGCTGAGCCCGAGCCGCAGCAGGTGGAAACGCTGGAGGGCAAGTCGAAAGCCGAAGCCCGCAACCGGATGCCGCTCGGCTGGGGCGAGGTGGCCCGCTAACAGGCAGTTCATCCAAGTGCCGGACTCGCTAGCGCGGTCACGGCTTTGGCCACAACGCTAAACGGGTGATGATGATGGACGGCCCACCCCCCGATTCGTTAAGTAAATCCAGAGAGCGCGCCTTGATTGTGGGGATCATCCTTTTGGGATGGTCCCTTCTTATTGTTTGCCGGCTCTTCGATTTTCAGGTTCTGGCGCATGATTCGCTGGTGCAGCGCGCGCGGCGGCAGCAAGAGAAACTAGTACCGATAGCGGCGCAGCGCGGCTCGATTTTCGACCGGAACGGGAATCTGCTGGCCATCAGCTCGGCCTCGCAATACGTAGTTGTCGACCCGAAGCGCATCCCTAATAAGGACATCGCTGCCGCGCTCCTCGCCGGCGTGCTGCACATCGACGCCAAGCGGCTGCAGGCATCGCTGGAGGTCGCGGCGTCGAAACGCCATCGCGGCTACTTCGTGGTAGACCAGCATGCAACGGAGGAGCAAGCCTCGACCTTGCGCGCCATGAATCTTGACTGGCTGGAGATTCACGACGGCAGCGTTCGCACCTACCCAAATGACGAGGTTGCGGCGCACGTAATCGGGAACGTAGATGGCGAGGGAAAGGGCGCCGCGGGCATCGAGTTAAAGCTGAACAAAGATCTCGCGGGCAGAGCGGGCGAAATACGCGTTGAGCGCGATGGAAAAGAGGATTCGTATTCGTCGGAGATCGTGAAGGCGGCTACCGCCGGGAAGAGCATCGGGCTGACTATCGACCGCGAGTTGCAGTTTGTGGCGCAAGAAGCGCTCAGGGAGGCTGTGATCAAGAATCACGCCGACCATGGCAGCCTGATTGCGATGAATCCGAACAACGGCGAGGTCTTCGCGCTCGAGAACTATCCGACTTACGATCCGAACGAGCATCTGCTTCCGGGCGAGAAGCCGGCCGGCCGGGAGGATCTGGCGGTAGTGGCGCCGTTCGAACCGGGATCGGTGTTCAAGGTTGTGACAGTTTCGGCTGCGCTGGAGACGACAACGTTGACTCCCGACACCATCATTAAATGTGGCGGCGGAGCGACAACGATGTTCGGGCGCGTCATTCATGATGCGGAGCGGCACGGCGATCTATCGATGGCGGATGTGCTGGCCAAATCGAGCAACATTGGAGCTATTCATATTGGACAGGTAGTGGGAGCCGCGTATTTATACGAATACATCAAACGCTTCGGGTTCGGACACAGAACCGGCATTGAACTGCCAGCCGAAGCGCCCGGTCTGGTAAGACCCCTGAAGAGATGGCAGCCCACTTCGATGGGATCCGTGCCAATGGGGCATGAAATCAGCGTGACGTCGCTGCAACTGGCGCAGCTCGGCAGTGTGATCGCCAATGGCGGATATCTGGTTCATCCGCACCTGGTTGCATGGGAGCAGGCACCCGGCGAGCCGAAGGAATATATCCAGCACGACGCGCCTGAACAGCGGGTTCTGCAGCCGGACACGGTGGCGACTATGCGGAACCTGATGCATCGGGTGCTGCTGCCCGGCGGCACTGCGCAGCATCTGCACGTGCCCGGCTACTCGATAGCGGGCAAGACCGGGACAGCGCAGATTTTCGATTTCGCCCACCACGTCTACACTCACAGGTACAACGCCTCCTTCGTGGGATTCGGGCCATTAGAGAATCCAGCGGTGATTGTGGTGGTCACGATCGCGGGGACCACGGGCGAGGCGGGATTCGGCGCTTCCGCGGCCGGTCCGGTTTTTGAAAAAGCGATGGCTACCGCGCTGCGCCGCCAGGGAGTGCCACGCGACGTCCCGGAAGATATCGAACAACTGCTTGCGAAGGAGAAGGCTTCTTCGAGAGGAAAGGATGAGCCGGAAGATTTGGATGTGGCCATGTTTAGTGACCCGCCCAGCGATGAGGAAATGCGGGAAGCGCGGGGCGAGCAGCCTTTCAACGAGAGCCCGGCCGATCAAAACCAGATGACAGAAAATCAGATTGCAGAGAACAAAATTCGAGAGAATCTGGATTTGAATGCGCCTAAAGTTCCAAACTTCATTGGAAAGACAGTAAAGGACGCGATGGAAGAGGCGGCGGCAGACGGCGTAGAGATAGATATGCTGGGGGATGGCCTTGTGCGCGCCCAGGAACCCGTTCCCGGAGCTTTGCTGCTGCCCGGGGAGCATGTTCGCGTGAGATTTGCCCGGTGAGGTTTCATTAAATAGATGAAACTCGCCCGCGTGCTGGAAGGTATTCCGATTAGCGGGAAGGCGCCTTCCGCCATTGCGGATGCAGAAGTGCGCGGATTAGCGTATGACAGCCGCAAAGTAGACAACGGCTATCTGTTTTTTGCCTTCGCGGGCGCGAAAACCGACGGCGCTCAATTCGCGAACGCCGCTGTGCAGAAAGGCGCCCTGGCCGTTTTGAGCGACCGGCCGGCCCCTGGCAGATTTAGCGGACCCTGGCTGCAGGTGGAACACGGACGCGAAGCTCTGGCGACGGCGGCGCGTAATTTCTACGAGCGACCGGATGAGCGGCTGACGCTGACCGCGGTTACCGGAACGAATGGCAAAACAACCAGCACGCTGCTGATTGATGCGATGTTGAGGGCGGCCGGCAAGGTAACTGCTTTGATCGGCACTATCGAGTATCACTTAGCGGGCAGAGTGCTGCCGGCCGTGAACACGACGCCGGAATCCCTGGATCTTTTCCGCATGTTTCACGAGTTGGAGGTGATGGCCGGCACGCATGCCACGCTGGAAGCGTCTTCGCACGCGTTGGACCTGGGCCGTATTTTCGCCATGAACTTCCACACGGCGGGATTTACAAACTTCACGCGCGATCATTTGGATTATCACCAGACGATGGAGGCATATTTTGCCGCCAAGCAAGCGCTATTTCTTCCGGGGAGCGGCCGTCCTCCGCGTTTCGCGGTGCTCAATGCCGACGACGAGTGGATTCGCCGGATGGAAATAGCTGACGAAACGCAGGTTTTCTGGTACAGCATGCATCAAGCGCCGCCGAAACAAGGCCAAACCTGGGTGCGCAGCGAGAAGGTGGAATCGACTTTTGCCGGGCTTCGCTTTACGGTTGCAGCGGGCGAGCGGAGATTTGAAGCGCAATCGATGCTGGTAGGGCACATCAATGTGTACAACATTTTGCTGGCTTGCGCGACCGCGCTTACGCTGGGGCTGACCGAAGATCAGATTCAGAAAGGACTTGAGAGTTTGCAGAGAGTGCCGGGGCGATTTGAACGGGTGGAGGAAGGCCAACCGTTCATGGTGGTGGTGGATTATGCCCATACAGATGACGCGCTTCGCAACGTGATCTCCGTTGCGCGGGGGATGAATGCGAAGCGGGTGATTACGCTGTTCGGATGCGGCGGCGATCGCGACCGTTCGAAACGTCCGCTCATGGGCATGGCAGCGGGGGAGTTGAGCGATTATGTGGTGCTCACTTCGGATAATCCGCGAAGCGAAGATCCGCTGGCGATCATAAACGATGCGATGGTAGGGTTGCAGCGCTACGACACGCCACACATCGCCGAGCCGGATCGCGAGCGGGCCATCAAGAAGGCGTTGAATGCCGCTGGTCCCGGTGACGTGGTCATCCTGGCAGGCAAAGGCCACGAAACATATCAGATTCTGAGGGACGGTCCGATCCCCTTCGATGACCGCGACGTGGCGCGGCGCGTACTGCGTTCGCTTGGCTATGGGCGGGCCGGCGGTGGTTATTCGAAGGCTGCTAACCATGGGGAAACCGCCTAGGGGCCGCAATGCAGTTCCCCCTTGCGCAGGTTCAGGAAGCAATCGGAGCGCAATTCATCAAGTTCGGCCAATACGCTGAAGTCCGCGGCGCTTGCGTGCGGGGATGGAGCATCGATTCGCGCACAGTGGACCCGGGCGATCTGTTCTTCGCGATCAGAGGAGAGCGTTTCGATGGGCATGCTTTTGTAAATGCGTCGTTCGAGCGGGGCGCGCTGGCGGCCGTCGTAAGCGAAGACTTGAGCGGCGCGCAGGGTCCACTTCTTAAGGTGCGCGATACGTTAGCCGCGCTCCAAAGCCTGGCAAGCTGGGCCCGCTCAAGGTTCCGGAAGACCGTGATTGCAGTGACGGGAAGCGCGGGCAAGACGAGCACGAAAGATATCATCGCCGAGCTATTGAGCGTCCGGCTGCGTGTCGGGAAAACGGGCGGCAACTTAAACAACCATCTTGGACTACCGCTGTCGCTGCTGCGAGTCCCAGAGGAGGCGGAGGTTGCTGTGCTCGAGATGGGCATGAATCATGGGGGCGAGATCCGGCAACTGACATGCATCGCGCGGCCGGAAATCGGTGTAGTCACGAATGTCGGATACGCGCACATCGAATATTTCGACTCTATCGAAGGCATCGCCGCAGGAAAGCGCGAGCTCATTGAAGGGCTGGCTCCCGGCGGGACTGCCATTTTGAATGCAGACGACGAGCGCGTGATTCGTTTTCGCGAAGCGCATCCGGGCCGAACAATCACGTACGGTTTTTCACGCATTGCCGATGTGAGGGCGGAACCGCTGAAGATGGATGCCGAAGGCGCCGCATTTATGGTTTGCGGCGTGCGCTTTGAAACCCGCCTGACTGGCCGCCATGCGATTTCAAATATTCTGGCGGGGCTCGCGGTGGCTAGTTGTTTCGGTATTGAATTCCGCGACTTGGTTGTGAACATCGCAAAACTGGCTCCGGGGAAGATGCGGGGCGAGCGCCACGAATGGCGCGGCGCGGTGATTTTCAACGACGCGTACAATTCCAATCCCGAGGCGGTACGCAGCATGATCGACGTGTTGAAGCAAGAACGGGCCAAGCGGCGAATCGCAGTACTCGGGGAAATGTTGGAACTCGGTTCGATGGGGGAAGCGCTGCATCGGGATCTGGGTAGTTATGCTGCAAATTCCGGCGTGGACTTGTTGCTGGGGGTGCGCGGTGCGAGCCGGCTCATGGTAGAGCAGGCCAGGCAAGCCGGTCTAAATGATCGTACCGCGCTTTTTTTTGAAGATCCCGAAAGCGCCGGGCATTTTTTGCGGGACATTGTGCGTCCCGGGGATGCCATCCTGTTCAAGGGTTCGCGCGGCACACACGTGGAAAGAGCAATCGCCACGATGGAGGCTTAGGAGATGTTGTACTGGCTGCTCTATCAGGTCCTCCACAAATACGTCCCGGCGTTTCGCGTGTTCGGCTATATCACGACGCGCGTGGCGCTGGCGAGTTTGACGGCGCTTGCCATCGCGCTGATGCTGGGACCCTGGCTGATCAGCAAGCTGCGCGAGTGGAGTTTTGGACAACATATCCGCGAAGAAGGCCCGCAATCACATCGCAAGAAAGCGGGAACGCCGACAATGGGCGGGCTGCTGATAGTAACGGCTATTGTCGTGCCGACGCTGCTGTGGGCGGACCTGCGAAACGAATACATCTGGCTGGCGTTGCTGGGACTGCTGGGGTTCGGCCTCATAGGCTTCTTCGATGATTATGCGAAGGTAGCCAAGAAGCAGAATCTGGGGCTCACGGCGCGGCGGAAATTCTGGGCGCAGGTGCTGGTTGCCATGCTGATCAGCTTTTTCCTGTTGCTGCTGCACGCCGACCAGAAGTATTCGACGGCGGTCAATATCCCATTTTTCAAGCAGTTCAAGCCCGATCTCCTGATTGAACCACTCACCAAAAGTTTTTGGACCTATCCGCTGGCCTTCGTGCTCTTCTACGGATTCATCGTATTTGTCATGGTGGGATCTTCGAACGCGGTGAACCTGACCGACGGACTGGATGGACTGGCTATCGGGCTGATGATCATCGCCGCCGGGGCCATGACCGCGCTCACCTACGTCTCCAGCAATACTTCGTTCTCTACCTATCTCGATTTGGCGCATTTGCCCAACTCTCAGGAACTCACTATTTTCTGCGCTTCCATGACCGGCGCAAGTCTTGGCTTCCTTTGGTACAACTCCCACCCGGCGGAAGTGTTTATGGGCGATGTAGGCTCGCTGGCGCTGGGGGGCGGACTCGGTATCGTGGCGGTGCTGATCAAGCAGGAAGTTTTGCTGATTTTTATCGGCGGAGTATACGTTATCGAGGCGCTTTCCGTGATTTTGCAGGTGGGCAGCTACAAGCTGCGCGGCGGAAAGCGCATCTTCAAGATGGCTCCCATTCACCATCACTTCGAGGCTTTAGGGTGGCCGGAATCGAAGGTCATCGTCCGGTTCTGGATTGCGGGACTGGTGATGGCGTTGTTCGCGTTGAGCACCCTGAAGCTGCGTTAAAAGGATGCAGGTGACGTTCGCGGACAAATATGTATTGGTTATTGGCGCAAAACGATCGGGCCTGGCAGCCGCGGAACTCTTGAGCAAGCACGGCGCGCGCGTACGGGTCATGGATGCTCAGCCGCTTCCGCCGGGAGAGCGCGCACAGTTCGAAGCCTTGGGAATATCGGTAGAACCGCAGGATGCGACGATAATTGCCGATCACGGAAGGGCACCCGATGTGATCGTGATTTCCCCTGCTGTACCGTACGATCTGCCGATGCTTTCCGACGCTCGGGAACGCGGAGTCACGGTCATCGGCGAGGTAGAACTCGCGTCGTATTTTCTCAAAGGCCCAGTCATCGGAATCACCGGGGCCAACGGCAAAACCACTACTACGGCACTGACCGGGCACCTGCTGCGAGCCTGCCGAATTCCATGCCAGGTAGGCGGAAATATCGGGACTCCGGTGACTTCCTTGATTGATTCCTCACAGGAACAGCAGTGGAACGTTCTCGAGTTATCGAGTTTTCAGCTTGAACCCATCAGACAGTTTCACGCCAAGATAGGCGCTTGTCTCAACGTGACGCCGGACCATCTGGACCGTCATCACACCTTCAAGGGTTACGCAGCAGCAAAAGAACGTTTGTTCGAAACGCAGTGCAGGGGCGATTTCGCTGTTTTGAATTATGAGGATGCGACCTGCCGTGACTATGCTACGCGGGCGAAAGCGCGCGTCTTCTGGTTCAGTTCCTCGCGGCGCGTGCCGGAGGGCGTATGGATGAACGGCGAAGAAATCCGGTTTGACGAACGGCCGTTCATGATGCGCTCCCAGATCAAGCTGCGCGGTCTGCACAATGTGGAAAATGTCATGGCCGCCGCGCTGGTATCGCGCCTTGCCGGTGCGAAGCTCGCTGATCTGGGCGCGGCGGTGGAATCGTTTCCAGGAGTCGAGCACCGCATCGAGTTCGTTCGCACGCTGGACGGAGTGGATTATTACAACGACTCGAAAGCGACCAATGTGGATGCGACGCTGAAAGCGATCAATGCTTTTCCGGGGAATCTTTGGATCATTCTGGGCGGCAAGGACAAGGGCGCCGACTATACGCCGCTCCGCGAACCGTTGCGACAGCGGGCCAAAGCTGCGCTGCTTGTCGGCGCTCCCCCGCCGTATCCCTATGCGGCAGCGCCGCTGATGGCGAAAGCGCTAGACGGAGCACTTCCTTTGATCGATAGCGGAACGCTGAAAGAGGCATTGCATTACGCCCGCCTTCACGCGGCGGCAGGAGATATTGTGCTGCTGGCGCCGGGGTGCGCGAGTTTCGATCAGTTTCAGAACTTCGAAGAGCGAGGCGCCACTTTCAAACAATTAGTGGCAGAATTGTTTTAGGAAAGATGGCGCAGCGGCTCAAGACAGACTGGATTCTCTTTCTGACCGTGTTGACGCTCGTGTGTTTCGGATTGGTGATGGTGTACAGCGCTTCTTCGTTTATCGCTGAGCTGAAGTACCACGTTTCCAGCACCTTCTTTTTCTTCCGGCAGCTGGGTTGGGCGGTGGTGTCGTTTCTGATTCTGCTTTACTGCATGCGGCGCGACTACCGCGAGTGGAACAATCCCAAAGTGGCGTTCGCCAGCCTGGGAATCGTGGTGTTGCTTCTGGTAGCGGTGTATATCACGGATTCCGGCAGTCATCGCTGGCTGAGAGCGGGCCCGCTTTCGCTGCAGCCGTCGGAATTGGCAAAGCCGGCGCTGGCGCTATTCCTGGCGTTCTTTCTCTGCCGGCGGTTGGGGAGCGTGAATGAAAGGCATACCCTGGCTCCCATCGCAGTTTCTATTTCGGTAATGGCGGTGGCGGTGGCCATCGCAGATTTTGGCACAGCGGTGGTGCTGGTGGCGACTACCGCGGCGGTGGTCTTCGTCGCGGGAATGGACTACCGCTATCTTGCGGTGTGCGCGGGGCTGGGCATTTTGCTGGGGCTTGGATTTATCGTAATGAAGCCGTATCGCCTGGCGCGGTTTATTGACTTTGCGGACAAGGATCACAAGATTATCAGCAAGCTCGACCCGGGAGGACGCCTCCTTCGATACGCACACAACACGGCATCGACTAGCGATCCGGGGTACCAGCAGTTACAGGCAAAGATTGCGGTCGGCTCAGGCGGCTTGACCGGCGCGGGCCTTATGGAGAGCAAGCAAAAGATGTTGTACCTGCCGGAAGCGCACACGGATTTCATCTATGGCGTTGTTGGCGAAGAGACGGGCTTGTGCGGAGCGGCGCTTTTGCTGGCAGGATTTGTGGTGGTGCTGTGGAGGGGACTGAGAACTTACATGCGCGCGTCCGATGAGTTCGGACGTTATCTGGCGCTGAGCGTGACAGTGTGCATCGTGGTGCAGGCGCTCATCAATATCAGCGTGGTTCTTGGTTTGGCGCCGAACAAAGGAATTCCACTGCCGTTTATCAGTTATGGGGGCAGTTCGCTGCTGAGTTCGCTGCTGCTGATGGGGATGCTGCTGAGCGTAAGTGAACACGCGGCGTAGGTAGAATTGCCGCATTCTTTCGTATTGACAGGCGGCGGAACGGGCGGGCATGTGTTTCCCGCGTTGGCGGTGGCGCGAGTTCTCGAAGCCCGCGGTCATCGACTGCTTTTTGTAGGGACTCGCGAGGGAATGGAGGCTCGGCTGGTGGCGGAGGCAGGTTATGAGATGGAATTTATCCGCAGCGGTGGATTGAATCGAGTGGGCTTGCGCCAGCAGATGCAGACAGCGCTAGGTTTGCCGGCAAGTATCGCCGGAGCATCCCTCGCGCTGAGGCGGTTCCGCGCCAGGGCAGTGTTCAGCACGGGCGGTTATGTGGCGGGTCCGGTCATGTTGGCCTCGCTGATGGGGCGAGTTCCGCTGGTCGTAATGGAGCCGAATGCGATACCGGGATTTGCCAACCGGCGAGTAAGCGGCCGGGTTTATCGGGCGCTGCTTGGTTTCGAGTCCACCCGGCGCTGGTTCCCGCCGAAGAGAAGTGAAGTCACGGGTTTGCCGGTCAGGCCGGAGTTTTTCAGCGTGCGGCCGAAGCAGGAAGGCGTCTTCACGGTGCTGATCACGGGCGGAAGCCGGGGCTCCCGAACACTCAACCGGGCTTCGCGCGACAGTTGGCCACTGTTCCGGGAGCTGGCCACACCGATCCGTATTGTCCATCAGACCGGCGCGGCTGAGCACGAGACGCTCGCCACGGAATTCAGGTCAGCCGGTTTGGCGGGCGAGGTAGTGCCGTTCATCCGGAACATGGCGCAAGCATTCGCGGGGGCGGATCTGGTTATCGGACGCGCGGGCGCGGGAAGCGTGAACGAAATTGCAGCGGCCAGCATGCCTTCGGTGCTGGTGCCGTTTCCGTTCGCGGCGGATGATCATCAGAGAAAAAACGCGGAGGCGCTGGCGGAAGTTGGAGCCGCGCGCATGGTGCTGGATGCTGAGATGACCGGCGAGCGACTGTTCCGCGAAGTGGAAGCGTTGCTGAAGAATCCCGAAGAGCTGGCGAGAATGCGAAAACGAGCGCACGGGTTCGCGCATCCAGGAGCGGCCGAGCGCGCGGCCGATGTGATGGAAGAGGCCGCAGGATGACCAATTGGACGCCGCACGAAGAAATTTTAGTGGAGAGGCCGTAAACAAGGGTTTGCGCATTGACACTTCAACAGAAAGCCGAAACAATACTTTTGAAGAATGTTTTTTAAGCCCCAACACGTTCACTTCGTGGGAATCGGGGGCATCGGAATGAGCGCCATCGCGGAAGTTTTGCTCACTTTGGGGTACGAGGTTTCAGGCTCGGATATCAGGGCCAGCGCGATCACGGACCGCCTTGGCAAGCTGGGCGCGGCTATCCATATCGGGCACAGAGCCGGCAACGTCGCCGGCGCAAAAGCCGTGGTGGTGACCTCGGCCCTCGACACCACCAATCCCGAAGTAGCGGAGGCACGCCGTCTTCAAATCCCAGTGATCCCGCGAGGTGAGCTGCTGGCTGAACTGATGCGCTTGAAGTTCGGCATCGCTATCGCGGGTAGTCACGGGAAGACGACCACTACGTCAATGGTCGCGTCGATCCTGAATGCCGCCAATATGGATCCCACGGTGGTTGTCGGCGGCCGGGTGGCGGGTTTGCAAGGCTCGAATGCGCGGGTCGGCATGAGTACGATTCTCGTGGTCGAATCGGACGAGAGCGACGGCTCGTTTTTGAAACTTGCGCCGATCCTCGCGGTAGTTACGAATATCGACCGCGAGCACCTGGATCATTACTCCTCGATTGAAGAGATTGAGACGGCTTTCACTGAATTCGTCAATAAGGTCCCTTTTTACGGCGCGGCCGTGGTGTGCATGGATGACGAAAACATCCAGCAGATCTTCCCGTCCATTCGCAGGCGCACAATCACGTATGGGCGGTCGGCGCAGGTAGACCTGCAGATCGAGAATATCGCTCTGGCGCCTGGGGCCAGCGATTTTTCGGTGCGGCGCTGCGGAACGGAAATCGGCGAATTTCACTTGACCGTTCCCGGCTTGCATAACGTGCTCAATGCTACGGCAGCGATCGGGGTCGGCCTCGAGATGGATGTTCCGGTGCCGCAAATTCGGGAGGGGCTGGCGGCGTTCAGCGGCGTCGACCGGCGGTTTTCCATTCGGGGAATCGAGAACGGCATCACCGTAGTGGACGACTACGGTCACCATCCCACTGAAGTGAAAGCGACTCTCATGACGGCCAAGCTTTCTCCTTACCGGCGGATTCTGGTGCTGTTTCAACCTCACCGGTTTTCGCGGACGAAGCACCTGCTGGATGAATTCGGCACGGCGTTTCATCAAGCCGACGATTTATACCTTCTGGACATCTATTCCGCTTCCGAAGCTTCGATTGAGGGCGTGAGCTCAGAAATCATGCTGGAGAAGATTCGTTCCTATGGCCATCGCTCGGCGCATTATGTGCCCACGATGGAAGAGGGAGTCGCGGCCGTCACCGCCGCCGCGGAACCGGGCGATCTGATCGTCACGCTGGGGGCCGGGAGCGTGTCACAGGCGGCCGACAGGATTCTCGAAAAGTTGCGAGGCCGGGCGGAGTAATGCCTCGACGAGAAGCAGCCGCTGTGGAGCCGATGGAGCGTATACGCTGGGTGCGCTTTACGTTCTGGCTCGTGAGCGGCGTGTTGCTGATGGTCAGCGCGCTATTTGCCTGGCGCTTCACCGAAGAATTCCTGATAAAGGACAACCGCTTTCGTGTAGCGGAGGCGGACGATTTAGCAGGGCAAAGCCCCAATCTTGTTGTGGAGGGAATACATTATGCGTCGGCTTCCCAGATCCGTCACATCTTTGCGGAGGACTTTGGCCGGAGTCTTTATCTGGCCCCAATCCAGAAGCGCCGCGCGCAGCTTCTGGCGGTCGACTGGGTGGAAGACGCGACGGTTTCGAAAATCTGGCCGAACACGTTGAAAGTTCGCATTCGAGAGCGCATACCGGTCGCGTTTGTGCGCCTGGCGCCCAACCGGAAGGACGGCATGTCGCGGTTTGCCTTGATTGATCGCGATGGATACATCCTGCGCCCACGAATTGCGGCCAAGTTTACGCTGCCCGTTATTACCGGCGTCCGCGAGACAGAGCCGATTGAGAATCGGCGCGCGCGCGTGCGCCGGGTGATGCAAATGCTGAAGGAGATTGGACCGTTGGCGGGACAGATCTCAGAGATCAATGTGGCGGACCCGAATGATCTCATCGTGGAGGAGCACGTGGATAACGCCGTGCTGAAGCTGATGCTGGGCGAGGAAAACTATACGGAGCGGCTGCAGAATTTCCTGGCCAACTACGCAGAGATCAGAGAAAAGCGGCCGGACGCGCGCACGCTTGATCTGCGAGTGGACGGGGCAATTACCGCAGTGGGAGAGGATCAGAGTGGGCAGTAAAACCAAATTCGCAGTGGGGCTGGATCCGGGGAGTTCGAGTACACGGGTGGTGATCTGCGCCCTTGAAAGCGATTCTCTTCAGTTCTTAGGATATGGCGAAGCGCCGGTGCAGGCGTGGAACAAGGCGCGGTTATCCGATCAGGAAGCGCTGGCACAGAGTATCCGGTTTGCGCTGCATGAAGCCGAATTGCGGGCGCAGGCCTCGCCGGAGTCGGCAGTAGTGGGAGTGGGCGGTTTCGTCGCGGGGGTAAACAGCCGGGGACTCTACGAGTTTGGAAGACGGCGTGAGATTGAGCCAGACGACCTGCGCTACGCGGTGGAACTCGCAGCGCGAGTCCGGCTGGAAGAGGATCGCCAAGTGCTGCAGATCTGCCCGCAGGATTTCACGCTGGACGGCCGCGCCGGCTATCGAAACCCGAAGGGCATCTTGTGCGCGCGCCTGGAAGCGAACGTACATGTCGTTACGGTATCAATGCAGGATCACCAGGGGATTATTAGCGCCGTGCATCAGGCGCACCTTGCCGTGGAGGAATCCGTCTATGAGGCCATTGCCGCGGCCTATGCGGCTATCCTTCCGGCGGACCGCGCGCGCGGCGTTGTTCTGATTGACATCGGAGCGCAATCCACGCACGTCGCCCTCTACGACGGTGATGCGCTGCTGCTGGCCACATCGATTCCGGTGGGGGGCGATCACTTTACACGCGACGTTTCGTGGTTGTTGAAGGTGAACTACGAAGATGCCGAGAACCTGAAGCGGCAGTATGGCTGCGCGATCAAAGGAACGGAATCGCAAAGCAGCCTGGTGGAAATTCCTTCGGCGGAAGGGCGCGCCATGCGCGAGGCGCCGCGCGGGCAACTGAACGAGATTCTGGAAGCGCGCGCTGAAGACATTTTCGAGCGAATCTACGCCGAGATCCTGCGGGTAGGAATGGAGCAATCGCTGCTCGAAGGCGCGATTCTTACGGGAGGAGGCGCGCTGCTCCCGGGAATGTGCGATATCGCGGAGCGCGTTTTAAACTGTCAGGCGCGCAAGGGATTGGCAACGGGAATCGAGAACTGGCCGCACGAACTCGATAATCCCGTTTGGACAACGGTTGCCGGGCTGGCCATGTACTCCGGCCGCCTCAAGCTGAAGCGCGACTGGAAGCGCACGTCAGCGGGCGTGGCGGGCATGGCTGCGAAATAGAACAGAGGCGAAAGGGACATGATGGCGAACGATTTTAAATTTCTTATTGAAGACGAAGTGCAACTAGGCACACGCATAAAAGTGATTGGCGTAGGCGGGGGGGGTTCCAATGCCGTTGCCCGCATGCTGCAGGAAGGCTTGGGCGGGATTGATTTCTACGTTCTTAACACCGATCAGCAAGCCCTGGCAGCCTCGCCCGTTGCGAACAAGCTCGCGATCGGAAAGAAACTGACGAACGGACTCGGCGCCGGAGCAGATCCATCGGTTGGACGGCAGGCAGCGCTCGAAGAAACCGAGCAAATAATCGAAATCCTGGAAGGCGCCGATATGGTGTTCGTCACCGCGGGGCTGGGAGGAGGCACTGGAACGGGCGCCGCGCCCGTGGTGGCATCGCTCGCCAAGGAACTGAATGCACTCACGGTTGCGGTTGTGACGAAACCGTTCTCGTTCGAAGGTCCGCGGCGGATGAGACAGGCGGAGCGGGGATTAGGAGAGTTAGCCGGAAGTTGCGATACGGTCATCAGCATCCCTAATGAGAAGCTATTGGGGCTTGCGCCGAAGGGTACAAGTTTTATGGATTCCTTCCGTATGGCCGATGACATTTTACGGCAGGCCGTGCAGGGGATCGCAGATATTATCACGACGCCGGGACTGATTAATCGTGATTTCTCAGATATCCGGACGATCATGCTCGGGATGGGGTACGCCATGATGGGTACTGCGGTCGCTACGGGCACAAATGCGCCGATTGAAGCGGCGCAGAAGGCCATCAACAGCCCGCTTATGGAAGAAGGTGGGGTTCTTGGAGCGCGTGGCGTGCTGATCAATATCACTTCATCCAGCCAACTGGGCATCCATGATGTGAATGAAGCCTGCAACCTGATCCGCGCTGCGACTCAAAATGACGACGTGCAGATCAACTTCGGTATCGTGCTCGATGAGAAAATGGCCGATAAAGTCAAGATCACGGTCATTGCGACCGGATTTCAGCGGGACACGCTGCCAGAGATTGATCGCCGCGGGCCGCATTTTCCTTTCACAAGCGCAAACGCAATAGATTATCCTCCCCCCATTGCTCCGGCACCCCAGCCTGCCCCGGCCGAAGGTCCGGTGGCGGTTCACGCAGCTTCACCAGAACAGCCGGCGGCCGAAGAAGCTCCCGCGATGGACGATTATGAAATGCCGGCAATTCTACGCAAACAGCGGCGGCTGGTTCAGTAGGAATGAATGGCGGCCTCACTCGCCCATGAACTGCAGCACAACCTTCCGCTGATGTGGGCGGGAACGATGTTCGAAAACATATAGACCTTGCCACACGCCCAAGGCCGGGCGGCCCGCAATCACTGGAATGGTCAAGCTGGCATTCGTTAGCGCGGACCGTATGTGCGAGGTCATGTCGTCGGGCCCTTCGGCCGTGTGGCGATAGTTCTGATCGTCTTCCGGAACCAGCCGTTCGAAAAAGTCTCGCAGGTCTAGCCGAAGTTCGTCACCAAAGGGGCAAGAACTGACCTAACCCATTTAGAATGAGTTCAGGCTGTGGCGGAGTCTACACTACATTCGCGATTAAACTGAAGATGCTCGGGCAGACCAATAGCAAGTTGGCGGAGTAAAGACTTTTGCTCCACCGTGGGCTCGGTAATGCGCCGCAATCGAATCTCGCGGCCGTCGGTAGTAGGAAGAACAATATCGGCGCTTTGCAGCGTGGAGAGCAAGGCAATCGCTTTCATGGGTGACATCGGCGGGACAACATCGGCGGTTCCGTTTACAGAGACCTTCGTGTCGGCAAAGGGGCGCCGCTTCAACAGATGTTTCAGCGTGACCCACAACGCGTAGCCCAGGAATGCCACCATTACATGCGCCTTGACGCGTGGCTCCAACTGATGAAACAAAGGCCGAATCGAGAGCTCACTCTTCAGCGCCCTGAACGACGACTCTGCCTCCGTCAACTGCATGTACTTCGACCACAACTCTTCCGCCGTCTCCGCCTCGAGATTGGTGCGCAAAAGATAAGCACCCTCGCGTGATTCACGCCAGTTCCTGCGATCTTCTTTCATCTCCCAAAACAGGCGCACGCCTTCGGGTGTGTCGCGCAGAGCGAGATCGTACAGATCGTTCACCTGCGGGTGCCGGGCCTGGATCTTGCCTAGCCGCCGCTCCATTTTGTTGCGGTCCTTCAATCGCCCCGTGACAATGGCTTTCTCCAGAGCTTTCAGGGCGGTTTCCATGCTGTTGGAGAAACGATTCCGGATCGCTTTCTCTTTCTCCGCGCGACCCGAAGTGCGGCACAAAATATAAGTCTCTTCTCCCTTGGGTATCGGCACCTTTTTTACTTCCACTTCGGGCCGTACTCGCGCCCAATCGTCCTTCAGCAGTTCCGCTTCGAACTGCTTCATCTGGCTGCGCGGCGTGCCGGTCAGATACTGCCCACCGCGCTTGCGGATGGCTGCCAGATTCTCTTCGCTCACAATGCCACGGTCAAAAATCCAGATCCTGCGCGCCTTGCCGTACTTGCGCTCCACCATGCGCAGGATTGTTTCCATGGTCGAAACGTCAGTGCGATTGCCATCGAATGTTTCGTAGCTGAAGGGAAACCCTTCGTTGTTCACAATCAGAGCAATCACCAACTGCTCGCAGTCGGGCCGGTGGTCGCGCGAATAGCCGCGGCGCACCATCGGATTCTTCTCTGCCACGCCCTCCACGTACGTGCTGGTTAGGTCGTAGAGCAGTACATCGAACTCAGCTCCGAACAACGCGCCATAGCGTTCCTTCAGGTGCCGCTCCAGCTTCGTTTTGTGCGGCAGGATGCGGTCCAGACAGCGGTATAAACGCGTGTCGTTGATCTTGTCTTCTTCTATCTTCAGCAGATCGTCCATTGCTGTCGATGGATACCAGCGCTGCTCAATGGCCAGTTCGCTGCCAGGTGCGCACACCCGATTGATCGCCAGCAAAGCCGCCACGCGCGACCAAGGCACATCGGCTGCCTCATGATCGATGGCCTGTTCAAAAAAATGATCCAGTTCCAGACGCTTCCATAACTCCCATCCGAGAAAGCATGCGCCGAACTGCCGCGTTCTTTCCAGCCGCACTTTGTTCAGCAGTACCCGCGCTACTTGCGGGTCATCCGGCGGTACCGCCACATCGGAAGGAAACAGCTTCAGTTGTTGTGCGTCGCCCTGGTCGTTGAAGACCTCGATTGTTCGCAGCCAGCATGAATGCGCCGAACTGTTCAACTCGCCCAGGTAGCAGAGAGTCTTCTGACGCGGACCGTCTGGCATGCGCACCGTTTCCACCAGCGACCAGTAGGTGTGATCCTTGCCGTCCTTCCCTCGATGGTTTGGGCGCAGAAACATTCTATGCTGATCGTGTCATGCGCAACAATCACATTCAAGAGGGTAGGTCTACACTACATCGCGTTTTTAAAAACCGCGATTGATCCCGCACTACTTAACTTGATCGAACGTCCGCAAAAAACTCAAATCATGAGTTTCGTGACGAACTTCGGCTAGCGTAACGTCGGGATCCGCATTTTCCTGAAGTACCAGGGAGCAGGAGGTGTGTTGGATAAAGAGCGTCAGCACTCCGTCTGAGACATTCAGCGTTCGGAACCAGTCTTCCACCAGATGGGTAAACGGATAGAGCCCCTTCCCGCGAGTGGTGATCTTTATTGTGGTGTGGCGAATCACTTTTGTAAGACTCCCCGGAGCAGCGGGTTGAGGCGATCGGTTTGCCTCCCGCCGCGGCTTCGATATATACTGCGGATGGCCGACTAGTCTGCGGCCAAGGCATCTCCTGGTTTGAGATCTCGCATGCGAGTCTTGCTTTATTGTCTTCTGGCCAACGCCGGCTTGGCGAGCCGCTTTGGCGGAAAGCCCGGTGCCCGTCACCGTTGTACTTGACTTCGAGAAGCCGCCTTCGTATGTCTCTTACGAATCAATGCGCGGCGAGCTCGATCGCCTGCTGAATGATGCCGGCGTGAGGCTCGACCTACGGCTAAGGACCGAGATCCCCGCCGACGCTGATTTTCCAGATGTGGTTGTTTTCAAGATGAAAGGTTCGTGCACGATGAAGTCCCTGCCGGTCGGGGCCGTTTCGGATGAGCGCGGTCCTCTCGCGATGGCCTACTCCCAGGACGGCCAGAACCTTCATTTTGGGGAAGTGGAGTGCGACCGTGTGCGGCAGTCGCTCCAGCGGATAGTCGGCAGAGGGAGCGCCCGCAAATACGAGCCTGCGTTTGGAAATGCCCTCGGTCTCGTGCTCGCGCATGAGATGTATCACATCCTGGCGAACTCGAAGCTGCATACGAAAGATGGCGTAACCAAGGCAAGCCTGTCGGCCCGTGAGCTTCTGCTCGGCGATCTCGAGCCTTCCAGGCATCGCTCGGGAAGCGGTGCGAGACGCTGAAAATCATTGAACATTTTTGTTTCTTGCGCAACTATATTTTTGAAAAAAAAGCATGAGCGCCGCCGGCGATGCAGTGATACACTTTTTTCAGTAGGTGGTTCCTCCCGAGTGTCTACTGCTTACGCAATAGACCCCGCACTCCTTGAGGATTTCTTCCAAGTGGAAGTTCGCTCGCGTCGAAGCGGGTGGCAGTTACAGGTTCCACCGGTTTAGCATAGAATTCTATTTCCGGGTGGTCCGTTACCCTGATAGAGGCGTAGCTTAATAAGGAGAGATGATGTCCGCTATTTTGAATTCCGAACTCAAAGCCGATTTGATGCGCCGCGGTTTCAGCCGCCGCCACTTCGGCCGGATCGCAACGATGTTGACGGCGGGCGCAGCGCTGCCTTTCTACAACGAGCCGGCGCTTGCCCAACTGTCCATGCTTCGCAATATGCCTCCCGACGCCGTCAAAATCAACGCCAATGAGAATCCGCTGGGGCCTTGCCCGGAAGCCGCCGACGCGATTCATAACGTGGTGAAGAAGGGCGGCCGCTACATGTACGAAGACACGTTCGACCTTGCTGAGACGATGGCGTCCATCGAGAGCATCAAGTTCAACTACAAACAATCTGAAAGCTACATCGAGATCTTCGCGGGCTCCAGCGCACCGCTCCATCAAGCGGTGCTTGCCTTCTGCGGAAAGGATCGGGCCTTCGTCAAGGCTGACCCAGGCTATGAAGCCGGTGAATTGGCGGCGAAATTTATCGGCGCCGAAGTTATAAACGTTCCCCTTCGCAAAGGGACCTGGGATCACGACGTAAAAGGTATGCTAGCCGCCGCGCCCAATGCGGGTCTTTTTTATGTTTGCAATCCCAATAATCCTACCGGGACTTTGACGAGCCACGCCGATATCGAGTACCTGGTCGCAAACAAGCCGAAAGGGTCGGTGGTGATGGTGGATGAGGCCTACATCCACATTTCCAAGGATGCTGTTCCGTGCGTAGACATGGTTTCCGCGGACAAAGATGTAGTCGTTCTGCGCACTTTCTCCAAGCTTTATGGCATGGCTGGCTTGCGCGCAGGAGCCGCGATCGCCCGGCCCGATCTGCTTGGGAAGATGAAGCCGTACAGCGCCGGCGCGATGCCGATCACCGCCATGGTGGGGGCTACCGCAAGCTTGAAAGTAAAGACTCTAGTCGCAGACCGCCGGAAAATTATGGGCGATACGCGGGAAGACGTCTTTGAATGGCTCACCGCCCGGAATGTTGAATTCATTCCATCTCAGAGCAACTGTTTCATGATGAACGTTAAGCAGTCGGGCAAGACGTTTTACGCTGCCATGGCGACTCAAAACGTTTACATCGGCCGCACTTGGCCAGTGTGGCCCGATTGGGTGCGCGTCACAGTGGGAACCAAGGAAGACATGGCGAAGTTCAAGACTGCCTTCGCCAAGGCCTATAGCGCGTAACCTCGGTTTGTCTGAACAATCCCGGACGGCAGGAAACTCGTCAGTTCCCGCCGTTTTGCCCAGTTGCTTCTCTTTTCTTTGAAGAATTCTGAGCGTCGTTTGCTTGAGGATACGGCCATCAGAAAGGAGTAGTTTGAAACTGGCTCGCCTTCCCTATAGTTGGCGCACCTTTGCGGGCGATTTGGCCGGCGGGGCAATAGCGGCTCTCATCGCGCTTCCCTACGGCTTGGCTTTGGCGAGCATGATGGGTTTGCCCCCTGTTCTGGGGCTGGTGACGTCTATCGTGACGGCCCCCGTCACCGCGTTATTGGGGCGCAATCCGGTACTGATAGGCGGAACGGCGAGCGCAACGGTTCCCTTCATCGCGGAGGCCGTACACCTGCAAGGCATCGGCGGAGCTGCCAAAGTATGCATACTGGCATCGGTATTTATGCTGATTTTCTGTGTACTCCGGCTGGGGCGGCACATTCAGAAGGTTCCGCAGCCCGTGGTAACGGGCTTCTCCTGCGGCATCGGAGCCATGATGTTTCTTTCGCAGCTGGGGGTGATGCTCGGCGTCAAAGCGGTCGTGGACCGGACCTCTAATAACATGCTTCTGCAAAGCTGGCAGGTCCTATCCCATTTCGCCGAGGCCCAACCGAGCGCGGTGATCATAAGCACGGTAGTCATCATCGCCGGGCTATTGTCCGCGCGACTGGCTCCGCGCGCGCCGGCACCGCTCATTGGCGTCATTGCCGCCGTGGCTGTGGCGGGCATTTTCCGACTGCATCAAAGAGAAGTGGGCCATTTACCCATTGAAATCCCATCTTTCGCGGCATTTTCGTGGTCGGCGGCGGACGTGTTGCGAGTTACCCCGGAGGCGCTGGGGCTCGCGTTCGTTGCCTCAGTCAACCTGCTAGTCACCTCGCGCGTGGTCGAGCATTTCCGCGGCCGTCATCATCATTTGAAGGCTGCGGACGCCGACGCGGAACTCGGCGCTTACGGTATCGCGAACATCATCGCGGGTATTTTCGCCGCTCCTATGAGCGTAGGGATCCCGGCGCGCAGCCTGGCGAATGTTCGCTGTGGCGGCTCCACGCGGCTGTCGAATTTCTTTCACGCAGTTTTCATTCTGGGCTTCATCGCACTCGGTTCCAAGTACATCTCGCACATTCCGATTCCGGCGCTTGCCGGCGTTACTGCATACATCGGCATATGCCTGCTTGAATGGAGCACATGGCGCCGTCTCACGCGAATGAGGCGCGTGGATGCGATCGGCTTTCTGTCCACCGCGGCTGCGGTTCTGGTGGTGAACGCAGTGATGGCAGTGGCAATCGGTTGTTCGTTTTACCTGATACGCACACTTTATTATCGAGCCAGGAACGCCGTGAAAAGCGATGAGCCCTCAAGCCCCATCGTTGTTGCGGTGCGACGTGATAGCGCGCAGGGTCTGTGAATCACGTGCTATCGTGAGCGCTGAACAGAGTTCGGAGGTGCTTACGATTGATCAGGCGGGCATTACACAGCGGTGTCAAGGCCGCGGGAAGATCGGCTCACAAAATTGCGAGCGCGAATCCCTCGCTTGCCGGCCTCTATGTCCAGTCCTATCGTCTGCTCAAGCCGTTCCCGGATGGTTCCTGGAAAAACTTTGTAGCGAACAGTTTGCAAGCCACCACATGGCCTAAATTAAGTTTGCCGCCGGCCCGTGTGCAATTCGGCCGCGGTATCTCAGTCTCCGTGATTCCTCACCTGCAGGAAGTTGATTTTGCGGCGCATCTCTGGCAGCGAATTCCCTATGAGCGCGAAGTAGTGGAGTGGCTCGCTGGCCGAAAGTATGGCGCGGTCCTGGAAATTGGCGCCAACGTGGGACTTTTTACTCTGCTTTTCTCGCAATTGTGGCCTGCTGCTTCTATCTTTTCTTTTGAACCTTCTGCCACTGCTTACCTGCGCCTGCTGCGGAACCTTGAGTTGAATGACTGCAAGAACGTTCAGACGTTCAACTGCGCGGTTGCTGCCCAAGCGGGCTTCCTGGAGTTCTTTGAACCGACGGGACATCTCACGAATGGTTCGCTTCTGCGGAATTTCGCCGCTAACTTTTCAGACGACGTGGTGTGCCGCCGCGTCTTTGCTGTTGGAGGCGATGAAGTCGTGACGCTCATCAAGCCTGGACAGAAGCTGCTGGTCAAAATCGATGTGGAAGGCTATGAGCCGGTGGTTCTGAAAACGCTGGAGCCGATATTGGCCGCGCACCGGCCCGACGTACTGATAGAAGTTCTGGAGCCGACGGTGGATGAACTGAACCGCCTCGAATTATCGCGGGAATTTCGTCTGTTCGCGCTTACCAGGGAGGGTCCGTCAGAACGGCCGGCATTCGAATGTTTGACCACTCGCGATTACGCCCTGCTTCCGCGATAGCGATTGCCCGACCAGTTAACCTTCCGGGACGCCCGCTTTGCGAAAGACGCCAAGGGACGACTCCAAACCAAGTTTCGCTGCCTCTTCCGGAGGCATTTTATTCAGGCCGCGGCCGAACACTTCTACGCTGAGCGCGTCGTTATACCCAATCTGCTGTAGAGCCTGAAGAAAGCCGGTCAAATTGATAACACCCTCTCCCGGCAAGAGCCGTTGGTTGTCGCGGATCTGTTCAGCTGGCAAGTTCGGCGCATCGTCAAAGTGAATGTGCACAATGCGCTCGCGTCCCGCATTGATAATGTCTTGCGTGGTTGCGCCCGCCAGATGCCAGTGCCAGGCATCCAGCAGAAGGCCAACGTTTTGCCCGCACTCCTTAGTGAACTGCAGCATCTCGTTCATTTTCCAGATGAATTCGTAGCGGAACTGCTTGCGAAGGTGAAGCGGTCCAAGAAACTCCAGACCAAGGCGTACGTTCCACTTCGCCAGCACGCGGGCGCTTTCCCTGAAGCGGCGCAGATAGGTGGCGCGTAGTTCTTCTTTCGGAGTATCGCTGGAAGACATGATCCACGTGATCATGCGAGGACAATGAATGGCGGCTGCAAATTCCACGGCGCCGGGCAGCTTCTCCAGGCCAGCCTGAAACGCTGCGTCGTCCTTTCGGAACTCCACTGGAAAATCGAGGACCGCTGGCAACAAAGGCAGTTCCGCCAGCAACTGGTTGGTTTGCTCCGCGCCGGCTTTCATCGCAGGTCCCAGCATCACGTCGGTGCCGGGAAATCCGACCTTAGCCGCGAGCCGCGCGAAATCCGGCCAGGGCACCCGGCCTGAGACCAGAACACTGTTCAGGGCCAGGAACATGTGCCTTTCTGCCCCGAAAGCTCGTACTAATGGCAGAGCGGCCAAAGACTTGGAAAAATTACGCCTGGAAAGAATGGGAGCCGTCACGCTGAAACTGATCATAACTGAGAGAATTAGAAAGCAAGTAGCGGATAGCAAGCGCAGCCGCTTACGCCCTACCATCGGTTGTGATGCGAGGGAATGTGAAGCCTAACATAACGATCGATAACGAAGCGCGATGGAGCGCCGTGCTCAAACGCGACAAAACTCAGGATGGCCGGTTTGTTTTTGGAGTTCTGACTACCGGTGTATATTGCCGCCCATCCTGTCCGGCACGAAAGCCGCTGCGCGAGAACGTGAGGTTCTACGAAACAACGCAAGAGGCGGAGCGCGCGGGCTTGCACGCCTGCAAACGCTGCCGCCCGACGGACGAAACGAACCGCGACGCCGATTTCGTTCGCGAATTGTGTGACTTTATCAAGACGGAGAGCGCCACCGGCAATCCGGTTACTCTGGCGGCCCTCAGCGCCCGCGTGAAAATCAGCGCCTTTCATCTGCAGCGCAAATTCAAGGCGGCGGTCGGCGTCACTCCGAAACAATATCTGGCTGCATGCCGAATGGCGAACCTTAAGAGCGAGCTTCGCAGACAGGCGGCTGTCACTCCGGCCATTTATGAGGCAGGTTTCGGAGCCGGCAGCCGCGTCTACGAACGCGCTAACGGCCGGCTGGGCATGACGCCCAAAGCGTATGCGGAACGCGCGAAAGGCGTGAGACTTTCACATGCATTCCTGGAGACCGATTTCGGGCTGCTGCTGCTGGCCGCAACAGATCGCGGCGTGTGCTTTGTACAATTTGGCGATTCGCGGCAAGATTTGTTGCAACGGCTGCGGGATGATTTTCCGGAGGCCATTCTGGATGAAACCGGCCAGCGCGCCTCTCAACAGTTCGAAGCGTGGCAGGCAGCGTTATCAGAATACTTGCGGAGACAGCCCTCCGCTTTGGCTCTGCCGGTGGACGTACGGGCCACGGCATTTCAAGAAAAGGTGTGGAGATATCTGCAGTCCATACCGAGCGGCGAGGTGCGCACGTATAGCCAAGTCGCGCAGGCCATCGGCCAGCCCGGGGCGGCGCGCGCTGTCGGACAGGCCTGCGGATCAAATCGTGTCGCGATAGTCGTCCCCTGCCATCGCGTGCTGCGCGGCGATAGCGGCATAGGCGGATACCGCTGGGGAGTCGAACGCAAGAGAAAGCTGCTTGCATTCGAACAGGCGGCGGCAAGCGGTAGACTTTAGGGCGGTGCAACGCAGAAAGTTCTTCCGGGTCGCGGGCGCCATTACGGCCATGAGCGGCTTTGGCTCCAAGCTCGCCGCGGCTTCGGGCGTCCCGATGCCGCCGATGAAAATAACGCGAATCCGCTTTTATCACAATCCGAATTCACGGCCGATCTTTAACCAGAGCTACCACGTTGTGACAGTGGAGACCGATGCCGGAATCACCGGCGTGGGAGAAGGCGGTTCGCCCGAGACGGTTCAGCAATGCGCGGCCATGATCGTGGGCGAGGATCCGGCCCGCATTGATCGCCTGTGGCAGATTATGTTCCGCGGCTACTTCTATCCGGCCGGCCGCGAGAAGCTGGATGCCATCGGCGCCATTGATCTGGCGCTTTGGGACATCAAAGGAAAAGCGCTGGGGACCCCGGTATATGAGTTGCTCGGCGGTTTGTCTCGCGATCACGTCGAATGCTACTCCACCGGTTTCCCTAGCAAGGGATCGGTGCAGGAAACCGCTCGTGCCTGCATTGAAGCGGGATTTCGGGCCTATCGCTCATCGGTCGTCGATCCGCCCAAGGGCCAGCCATTCCAGTCTCACGAAATCGTGCGGCGAACCTATGAGCATTGCGTTCAGATTCGCGAGGGTGTCGGAAAAGATGGCGATTGGGCGCTTGATTATCACACCCGGCTCGATCCATCGGATGCCGTGCGGCTCAGCACGCTCATTGAACCTCTGGAGCCGTACTTCGCGGAAGATCTGGTCCGCTCCGAAGATCCAGGGATCTATCGGGAACTTCGCCAGAAAGTGAAAGTGCCGATTGCGGTGGGCGAGCAGTTCGGCTCCAAGTGGGATGTAAATGAACTTATTGAGAACCAGCTCATTGATTACTCACGGATGACCTTGCCGAACGTGGGAGGGATCACCGAGTACATGAAAATAGAGGCTTTGTGCGAGACGCACTATATCGGGCTGATCCCTCATTTCACCGGGCCTATCGCAGAGGCCGCGCTGGTCCATACCGTGGGCATTTTTTCAGGACCGGTGATGATGGAGATGGTAGGTGAAAGGCCCGCCGCTCAACCGCACTTGCCAGAATGCTTCGATTTTCGCAACGGCAAAATGTACCCAAACACGCGTCCTGGGCTGGGTATTACGTTGGACACAAAGCCGTTGCAGTTGGTGGCCGAGATTACGGAGAAGGACCGTTATCGAGTTACCCCGATTTTCGAACGCCCGGACGGCTCTGTCACAAACTGGTGATTTTATCGCTACGATAAAGGGGAAGGGAAGATAAACATGAACCGATGTGCCCGTGAAGCTCACATGACCCGCCGGGATCTCCTGGCTACCGGAACCGCCGCGGCTGCCGCACTTGGTTTACCGGCTATTTCCAAGGCCAGTGCACCGGCTAGTTCTGTGGCCGTCGTGCGTTGTCGCAGCTACGCCGACTTCCCTGCCAAATTATCTGAGGGTGTCGATCAGATTGGCGGCATCGACGGCTTGGTGCGAGGCAAGACGGTTGCCCTGAAGCTGAACCTCACCGGCAATCCCAAGAACTTCCCGCTTACCCCTGACCTACCGTATCGCACGAACGGAGAGACGGTGGCCAATACGGTTCACATGCTCGCCAAGGCCGGCGCCGTGCGTGTTCGCATCATTGAAAGCTTCTTTCCCGCCACTCAGGATCTGAGTCTTTGGGCCCGCTATGGCATCGACGTCAATACGGTCAATAATCTCGGCACGAAAGTGGAATGGGAGAACGTTCAGAATCTCGGCAACTATAAAAGCTATGTACGCCTGAAGGTGCCATGGGGCGGCTACATGTATCCGGCGTACTATCTCAACCAGGCGTTCACCGAATGCGATGTCTATGCCTCGCTCTCAAAGCTGAAGAACCATTGGATCGCGGGCGTGACAATGTCGATGAAGAACAATTTCGGAGACACACCCTGTTCGCTTTATGGCAGCGACTGCGGCCCGAGCGGAAATGAGAATCCGACCAAAGAACGCGGTGACGTGCTTCACGCCGGAACCACGAAAGCCCCCTCGGGAGTCGATGCGGAGCTTCATCCGAATTCGCCGCGCGACCCCGGCTACCGGGTCCCCCGCATTCTCGTCGATCAAACCGGCATCCGTCCCATTGACCTCGCGATTGTCGACGGCGTTGAGACCGTCCGTGGCGGCGAGGGCCCATGGCTGCCTGGCCTGGAGAGAATGACTCCGTGCGTAATCATCGTCGGGCGTAATCCGGTCTGCGTCGATGCGGTCGGTATGGCCGTGATGGGTTACGACACGCGCGCGGATCGTGGAACCTCTCCATTTATTCGCGGCGACAACTCGCTTAAGTTGGCGGAAGCCGCTGGAATCGGAACCGCCGATCTCAACCGCATCGAAGTTGTGGGGCTTAGTCTGAAGGAAGCTCGGGTGAATTTCGGCCCTGGCGCGGTTGGCAAGAAGTTGAGCGAACTCTAGGCCCACTCAACTCAGCGAAGGTTTGTCCAAACGCCTAACTCTCTCCATGACTGGCGTCGGAGACCGTCGTAGCGAACTCTAAAAAATTGCGAGCTGTCGCCGGCCTCTCGCATATACTCAGGAGCATGTTTGGTGCGATTGAGGCAGGCGGCACTAAGTTTGTGTGTGGCATAGGGACTGGTCCCGACGACCTGATTACAGATCAATTCCCGACATCTGCGCCAGCCGTGACGCTCGAAAGCGTGATCGGTTTCTTCAAGAGCTCCCACCAGCATTTCGAAGCTTTCGGAATCGGTTCGTTTGGTCCTGTGGATCTGGACCTCTTGTCGCCGACATACGGCCACATCACCTCCACGCCCAAATCCGGTTGGGCCGACTATGATTTGGTGGGCGCCATTCGCTCAGTCTTCGATGCGCCGGTGGGGTTTGATACCGATGTAAATGCGGCGGTGTTAGGGGAGGCCCGCTGGGGTGCGGCGCGCGGCCTCGCTGATGCCGTCTACCTGACCATCGGCACCGGGATCGGCGGCGGAGCTCTGGTCCGCGGCCAGGTCGTCCATGGCCTGGTACATCCCGAAATGGGTCACTTGCGAATTCCTCATGATTTATCAAGAGATCCTTTTCCGGGTTGTTGTCCCTTCCATGGCGATTGTCTGGAGGGGCTCGCGTCCGGACCGGCTATGCAGGGCCGGTGGGGCACGCCGGCTGCTTTGTTGGCGCCCGACCATCCGGGATGGGCCCTCGAGGCGCACTACCTGGCGCTGGGTCTGGTGAACTTGACCGTTACGCTGTCGCCGCGGCGAATTCTTTTGGGCGGCGGAGTTATGCAGCAGCCACAACTCTTTGATTTGATCCGCGATCAATTCGCTCAGCTCTTGAATAAGTACGTCCATCACCCGGAGGTGATGGAGCGTCTCGGTAGCTTCATCCAGCCCCCGCAACTCGGATCGCGAGCCGGCATATTGGGCTCTCTGGCGCTAGCGGAGCGCGCAGTTTCTGCCCAGGTCCGTGTCCACGGCGGCCGCGCATGACGCTGACCGGTACCCTGATCAAGAGTACTATCGTTGCCGCTTTGGGCGGATTGCTCTTCGGTTTCGATACCGCCGTTATTGCCGGAACCACTGCCGGATTGACACGAACATTTGCGCTAACTCCTAACACGCTGGGTCTCACGGTGGCGATTGCGCTGGTTGGCACGGTGATCGGCTCCATGCTGGCTGGCCTCCCCGGCGATCTTTATGGCCGGCGCGACAGCCTGCGCGGTATGGCGGTGCTGTATCTCATCTCCTCGTTAGGTTGCGCCTTCGCCTGGGGTTGGTATTCGCTCGTGTTTTTCCGCTTCATCGGAGGTTTGGGCATTGGCGGATCGTCGGTTCTGGGGCCCATGTATATTGCCGAGATCGCGCCTGCAAAGCTTCGCGGGCGGCTCGTCGGGCTCTTCCAGTTCAACATTGTTGGCGGCATCTTGCTCGCATATTTCTCGAATTACCTGATTGGGCAGGCCGGGCTCGGGCATCAGGACTGGCGCTGGATGCTCGGTGTCTCCGGCATCCCGGCGGCGTTGTTCTTTCTGATGCTTTTCGGCATTCCACGCAGTCCGCGCTGGCTAGTCTCAAAATCGCGCGTCAATGAAGCGCATTCCGTATTGCAGATTATTGGCGAGGAGAATGTCGAGGGCGAGTTAGCAGACATTGTAGCCTCTATCGACGTGGAGCACGGGCACGGCAAAGAGCCGCTCTTCAAATGGAAATACCGGTTCCCCATCTTCCTGGCGGTTTCCATTGCCATGTTCAACCAACTCTCCGGAATTAACGCGATTCTCTATTACTTGAACGATATCTTCGCGCGCGCCGGTTTCAGCAAGGTCTCCGGCGATCTGCAGGCCGTGATGATCGGCTTCACCAACCTTATCTTCACTGTGGTGGCGATGTCTATCATTGACCGCGTTGGCAGGAAGACGTTGTTATTGATCGGCTCGGTCGGATGCGCGGTTTGCCTGGCGGGCGTCGCAGCGGTGTTCTTCAGCGGCGCTCACGAGAATCTACTCGTTTGGTTCCTGGTGGGCTTCATCGCGTCCTTCTCGTTCTCGCAGGGCGCGGTTATCTGGGTTTACATCAGCGAAGTATTCCCGAACCGGGTTCGCGGCAGAGGTCAAAGCCTCGGCAGCTTCACGCATTGGTTCATGAACGCGGGCATTTCCTGGACATTTCCCATTGTCGCCAGCGCATCCCGTGGCGCGCCATTTGTCTTCTTCTCGGCAATGATGGTACTGCAGTTTTTCGTGGTGCTCTTCGCTTATCCCGAGACGAAAGGCGTAACGCTCGAAGAAATGCAGCGTAAATTTGGTATCGCTTAGCTCGGCGCTTAGGCGAACGAGGTTCGCTCATGCCAATTGTTCAGTTGGTTCGCGATTCCAGGGCCAGCCGCCTTTTTCCCGGGCTCGCCAGAGGTAGGCCGCAATCCCGAACGCCAGCAAGCTGAAGCCGCTCAGTATGTACACGCCTCCACTCTCGGCCAGAATAAAAAGCCAGCCGCACAGCGCAACCAGCGCCGGAATGGGATAGAGCGGCATGGAAAACGGGCGCGCGATCTCCTTGCGCAGCCGCCGGATCAGAATCACCGCTATGCACTGCGCGGCGAACTGAGTCATGATTTGGATGATGATCAAAGTCTTGATCAGGGCATCCAAAGGAAGCAGACACGCCGCAGCGGAAGCAACGCCCATGAAAACGACCGAGAACGAGGGAAAATTCCGGCTGGGATGCACCCGTGCGAAGGCCTTAAAAAAGTGCCCTTCCGATGCGGCGGCGAACGGCACCCGTGTGTACCCCAGGAGCACGCAGAACACTGACGCGAACGCAACCCACAGAATCAATCCGGTCATCAGCGCGGCTGCGCGGAAGCCGTACAAGCGCTCCATGAAGTCCGACACGATCGCTTGCGAATGCATCGCCTCCTGCCACGGCACGACACCGGTGATCGAGAGGCTCATGGCCATGTAGAGCACCGCCAGGATCAAAATCGAAAGAATCACACAGCGCGGGATGTTTACCGTCGGATTCCTTATTTCTCCACCGATCAGGCATACGTTGAAATAGCCGCTGTAGTCATACATGCTCAAAAGCGTCGCCGCGCCCAATCCCACAAAGAACTGCGGCGTGAAACTGAATGCGCCCCGGGGAAAATCAAAGGCTCGCGAAGCGTGAAAATGGCCGGCGCCCCCCCAGATGATCACGCCCATGGCGACGATCAAGCCGACCCAAAGAACCGCGGAGATAATGCCGATAGAGCGGATGTCCCGGTACAGCAGAATCGTGCAGAGCAAGCAGACCACGATGGCGACCAGCTTCATTTCGTAGCCATTCAGCCCGGGCAGCAGATAGCGAAGATAATCGGCAAACCCGACTCCACCGGATGCGGCCGTCAGGGGCGCCGAGAGCATGACCTGCCACAGGAAAAGAAAGCCCATCAAACGGCCCAGGGAGCGCGTTCCGAACGCCTGCTGCAGGTATTCGTAAGAGCCGCCGGAACCTGGCATCGCCGCTCCCAGTTCGGCCCACACCAGGCCATCGCAGAGCGCGATAACCGCGCCGATAATCCAGCCCAGCAATGCCTGCGGGCCGTGCATCGCCTCGAGAATAAGAGGAATGGTGAGAAATGGCCCGACGCCCACCATGTTGAGCATGTTCGAAGCAAGGGCGGGAAAGAGTCCCATCCCTCGCTTCAGACCAATGCCGGTGGTTTCGGCGGAAGCTTCCGCGGGGCGCTGCGGAGCGGGAGGCTGCAGACTTACTGCCCCACGCCGGACGATCTCAAAGGCCGCACGGCCACTTCCTTAAAGAACACGATGTCATTATCGCTATGGTTTTGCAGGCCGATGTATCCGAAATTCGGGCGTGTTCCGCGCTCCGGTTCAAAATCCAGCTTTTTCGGCGGAACCGGGTCGCCTTCGGTGTAGTCGGTTACCTTTATGCCGTTTACCATTACAATCGTTCGCGATCCATCCAGCGTGATGTCCATTGTGTTCCATTCAGGCCCAGGCTTTCCGGGTCTTGCCAGCGGTTTCGTCAGGGAATAAAGCGTGCCGGTGACGTGGTACTCGTCCTCTCCCGGCGCCACGTTGTCGATCTGCACCTCGTAGCCGTAGTTAACCGGCATCCAGGGTTCGAGGGGTGCCACTGGGATTCGGATGAACACCCCGGAGTTGTCATTCTGGTCACGCATTTTATACACGACCCGAATCACGCAGTCTCCCAGCTTGCTGCCCGTCCAATAGAGCAGACCCATGCCGCCGTGGGTCTGGATAAGACCATGGTCCACGGTCATATCGCCCTTGCCCACATGTTTCCAGCCATTCAGATTCCTGCCGTTGAAAAGTTGCTTCCAATCGGAATCCGGCGCCCCCTGGAGCAGTCCCGCCGCTACCAGTAGAACCGCTCCGGCCTTGAAGCCAAGAGATTTGTACATATTGGAAGACTACACCAGACCGGCTGGGAGCTCAGAACGTGAAGCGGAGCTGCATGTCCAGACGTCTCTGATTACTGGCGGTTGCTTCCGCTCCATAACCGCCGGTGATGCCGGTTGATTCCAGGAAGTAAGGAGAAGTGAGCGCTCCGTTGGGCGTGTTCAGATTCTCGTGATTAAGAATATTTCGAACGTTTACGGAGAAGACCAGGTTGTAGCGATGTGCGGATGTCTCGCTGAATCCGCGTCCGAAACCGCGTCCCTGGCCCGCGTGAGCTCCACCGCTCGGACCCTCGAACTTCGTCGTACCAAAGCCCCACGTTTTGCTGAGGCGTAGATTCAATCCGACATAACCGGGCCCCGTCGCATAATTGCGGCCAATGAAGTTTGAAGTGCCGGGCTCCGGAACCAGCGGAACGGGGTTGAGATAGCCGAAAGGTGTGTTGTAGTCGGTCTGGAAATTTACCACGCTCGGACGCGCCGTCGGATTCGCGTTGCCCTGCAGGAACAGGTCGGTACCGGTCGTGACGTTGTACGGTATCCCGCTGTGAGCGACGAAAAAGGGGGAAAGCCGGAAGCCGTACGGCGCGGCGATGGATCCGCCCAGGAACAGGTTATTTTCAATGTCCAAAGAAGACCGGCCCCAGTCTGCGGCGAAATTATATGGATCGGCAGGTACGGAACTCAGTCCGTCAGTATCACTATGCGCGTTGTTCCAGGAATAGCGGCTGAACAGGGTCAGCCACTTTCCCACCTGCGAATTCACGCCCACGATGATCTGGGTCTGTTTGAATATACCGTCTGATTCGTAGTTGTAAATGTCGCCGATGTTGCCGAACGGGCGGCAGCAGACGGCATTTGAATTCGCTGAGCCGGATCCGCCAATTGTGGCTGTCGCTCCGGGCGGAAGCTGGCCCGGAATCGGATAGGGGGCGTTGATATCAACTGTCCGGAATTCGTGCGTTCCGCGTGAATCTACGACATTTGCGGTGAGCGTGGTGTGTGAGAAGAGTTGCCGTTCAATTGAGACCGCCGTTTGCATCAGCCGCGGCGCCTGCAGGTTACTGTCGATTTGATAGTGTTGGGCCGTGTTCGAATTGACCGCTGTCAGGTCGGAAATCGGAATCGGCGTCGAGAACTCGGCATTAAACAGGGTTGGGTTGTCCTGGTTGTATGACGTTTGGAAATTCGAATTCATCCCATAACGGCGCGCCGTCAAAACGTTCTCAATCGAGAACCGGTCATAGAAAATCCCCCATCCGGCGCGAATTACGGTCTTCGCACGGCTGTTCGGGCCTCCACTGCCGGGCGCCCACGCGAAACTTGCCCTGGGCGCCCAGTTTACACCGGCCGGAATGTTCGTCTGAGCTTCAAGGCGCAATCCAAGACTGACCGTGAGGTTCGGCCGGACGCGCCAATCGTCCTGCACAAATGGTCCAAAATCGACCTGTGTCAGACCGATATACGGATTCCCAGTGTTGGCAGTATACTTCGAAGGGCCATAGCCCAGCGCCGCTACCTGCTGGCTGGTCATGCCTGCGTCCAGCATCTGCACTGTCAGCAGGTACTGCTCGATGGACGTAAGCTGCTGCGCTCCGTTGGTCGGCGAGAAGTCAGCGCCTAGCGTGCGAAATGTTCCGCCCAGAAACGAATATTGGCCGTTGAAGGTCTGCGGCGTGGAATCATAAAGGGCGGTTGCTCTCACGCGCAGTCCCGCCTTGATAGCATGCGCGCCGTAGCTCAACGATGTATAGTTCTGCAGCTCCCAGTAGTTTGAGAGGTCGTATGCCTGCGGATATCCGGCAGCGCTGTAGCCGGAGCCGCCAGAGACGAACGACTGCGCTACAAAGAGCGCTGGAACCGTAGTCTGGCTCTTGGTGCCCTCGCTGGTTTGGTCAAATTCAAAGTGAGTCTCGTTCACCGCACGGGGGCTTAAAACGGCCGTTTCCACCACTTGGGCGCTCTGCTCGGTCGTCGATTGCGAATAACCGTGGCTCGGATAGGTTATGTCGCCGACCGTCGTGGTGGGCAGATAGAAGGCGCCGATTCCCGTCACTATGTGGTCGTTGGCCAGGTAAAGATACCGGAAACTCAAGGTGTTATTGGAACCCAATTGGTAATCAATTCTCGGGCTAACGGTCGTTCGTCTTTGGGGCGTCGCGTAGAAAATCTGATAAGGCTGGGTTGTCAGAAAGTTAGGCGCCGGAATCGTTGCCGTGATAATGCCATTGTCGTCAATCTGACGTCGCTCGACGTCCAGGAAGAAACTGGCATGTTTGGTTATCGGGCCGCTTACATTGCCGCCAAAAAGTTGGGTCATGAATGGCGGGTCGTCGAAACCGGGCGTCACCAGAAAGGGATTCCGCGAATTCCAGATGCCGTCGCTGATGTCGTAGTATCCCGTTCCATGAAAGCGGTCCGTACCAGGTTTCGTAAAAATCTGGATGCGGCCGAAGCCCATCTTGTCGAACTCGGCGGAGAAGGGATTCGAATTAATACGAATCTCGCGGATCGAATTCTTAGGAGGAAGGCGGCCGCCGGTGAATCCGTCGATGAAAATCTGGTTTCCGCCTGGTCCCGCGGCGGGTCCAGCCAGGGCCTCCAGGTCTGCCTGCAGATCATCCGGGTCGTCCGGTAACGCGTCCAGGTCCTCCTGCTTCAAAACCAGGGCAGTCTGGTTATTGGCCGCTTCCGTACTGACAGTGTTAGTGCTGGTATCGGTCACCGTAACTTCCTGCCGCTGGGTCTGAACAGTCATCTTGACGTTGGCGGGCGCGGCCTGGCCGGCCGCCACCGTAACGGCCATTACCCCCTCTTGTTGAAGGCCCGCATACGTGGCGGAAACGGTGTAGCTTCCTGGCGCAACATCACGGAAGGTATAACTCCCATCTGCGGTGGACTGGGTTGTTTGGACGGTGCCTTTTGCATTCGCCAGTGTTACCGTGGCGCCCGGAATGAGACCGCCGGTATCGTCTTTGATGGTGCCCCGCACCACTCCGCTGGAGCGCGCTGCGCGGTGTGCAGGCTCAGGTTGCGAGGTCTGCGCCGCGCGCGCATGGACCAGAAAGAGCCAACAAATCCCAAGCCACGCAGCGAGTACACGTCTACTGTTTAAACTCATGTAACCTCTAAATTCTTGTGAGTGAAGTTGGAGACGAGCCTATTGCGGCGCCGCCATCTCACTCAGACCCCAATCGCCGCCGAGTGACTGGCCGCCCTGACGCGCCGGAGCCGCCTGCAAGATCGGCTCTACTCCGGCGATTACATTCGTGGCCAACAACGGTGAGTTGGCCCCGCCAGTAGAGACTCCCGCAACAACAACAGCGTCTCCTGGCTTTAAATCTGCGAGACCTACTTTCGGCAAACGCTCAATCAATTGAGACACGTCGCCTCCTCCTCGCATCCCCATCCCTGAACCGCCCGGGTGTTCGCCCGGGGAACTACCTGCTCCAGTTCCATTACCCGCTGACCCGCTTCCGCCCTGCCACGCGCTCTGTCCCGGAGGAGAGCCTCCGTTCGGCGGAGCGCCCGAACCATTGGAAGCGCCAGCATTGTTTGCGCCACGGAGCGTCGGATTAAAGCGGCGCGCCAACCCCATTGCCAGCGTCGGCGGCAGCTTGCGAATTGCTGAATTATCGTTCAGCGCGATTTCCATGGGCTGCTTGGTGGCGAGATCTTTGACCGTCAGCGCCTTCCCGTCAGGCGCGATAGAAACGATTGTTCCGCTTAACGTTCGGAAAGCTCCCGAATAAAGTCTCTCGGCTGCAATGGACGTGCCGTCCGCACTCTTTTCTCCAATGATCCGCACTTGATCATGAGGCTGAACCTCTGCAATATTCGAGGCTGCCGGAGTGCCCGGCGTCTCTGGCGAGTAACGGGTGAACTGGGTAGTTTTCGACGTATCCACGGTCATCGGCTTCGGACCTTCGGGAGTACGGATGGTTATGGTCAATTTGCCGGCCGCAGCCTCGACGGAATCCACCACGCCGGCCGTGGCCTGTTTCCAGGCTGCCGCCTGTTGTTGCCGGGCTGCCTGGAGGTCCCGCGCTGACATCAGCACCACGCTTTTCGCCGCGATTGCATTCGGATTGTCAGGCGGCTTTGAACCTCGTACATCAACGCGGTCTCCCACTGCCAGATCGTCGGCGGTGATTCGCGCGGCGCTCTTTAGATCCTTTGCGCCTGGCGGTACCTTGATCAGGGTCTTTGTCGCCCCCAGTTCGACGGTATCTTCGGCTCCTGTTTTGTCTTCTTTAACGCTTATGGTATGTGCGGCCGTATCCACGGCGGTCACGGTGCCAATCACATGCTCGGTCGGCTTCGAAGCGGTTGCCCTTGTGTCTTGTGCGACGGTAACACCCGCGGCCACTAGACCGGCCAGAAGCAGAGTAGCAGAGTACACACCCATAGAGATCTTCGAAAGTTGAGCGCGGGACGCTCGTTACCTATTAGATAGGAGGGCGCGAAGCTCTTCGTCGAAGTTACGCATCCGTCTTCTAAGATCGCGAATTCCCCAGTATAGAAAAGAATCGGGCACAAACGCCGGCGGCGCTTGTGCCCAAAACTGCTCCTGACTGTGTAGGAAACTTAAGCTGCGTTGACGAGAAGCTGCTCAAACTCCTCGTTGCCGTCCTCTTGATTGCGATCTGCCTGCTCTTGGCACTGAATGCAGAAGGGCGCCCAAGGCACCGCGGCCATTCGCTTCGGGCTGATCTCTTCCTCGCAGTGAAGGCAGGTACCGAATGAGCCGTCCTCAATGCGACGAAGAGCCGACCGTACGTTGCGAAGCAGATTCGACTCGCGATCCAGGTTGCGAATTGCCAGCTCGCGTTCGGCCGCATGCTGCACTTCGTCTAACGCATCTGCGCTCTTCTCGATCGTGATTGCATCGCGGTTGCGTACAAGCTGTTCTAATTCGTCCTGTTTGGTCTCCAGGATCTTTTTGAATTTGTTCACTTCGGTCTTCGTCATTTTTTTCTCCTCTTACTTACCGACTAGCTTTGCCCACTCTCATACAATTCGAAGCAGCCAAGTCATCCGTTTAGACGTGCGCTTTTGCGAAAAGGTTCAACAACCGTAGCACGCCTTTCCCAACTGGCGGTAGTTTATTGATCTCTAGTACCGTTACGTGGTTTCGAGCTGAGAAAGAAACCTTGCGCGATCCTTTCACCAGATCGGTGAGACTCCAGAGCGGGTCCCGTGCGCTTGGCGCTTCCGCACCGCTAAGCTTGCGCTTTTCGGATCTCAAAATCATAACACACGCCTGAAGCAATTCGATAGCCAAGTCCAGGTGTTCCTCCGGACGTTCACGCCTCCTGTAGCGTCTCTCCCGAGCCGCCTGTTTTGTACGTTTTTATTCACACATGAGCAAACTATCGGTTGCTTTCCTTCAAGACGTTATAGCGCAATGAGTTTGTCTGTGAGAATTTATCGCATCCCCGGCCATTTGTCAGCAGATAAATGTCGAATCTTGGAAAAACGTAAAGGTTTGTTCGAGGTTCAGTTGTGCGCATCACGCTCGCGGCTGCCGCGCCCGCTGTGCCTAGGTTGCGCACAGCGCTCGAATTTCTCAGCTTGCCAGGAAAGAAAGTCAATGCGGCCGGTAAAGTCTGGACAGCCCTGTCCGTATTCGGTCACTGCTGGTGCAATTTTCGCCGCTCGGGCTTTCACCAGGCAACTGCAGAAGGCGGCCTTCGCCGATATCGGGGAGCCGGTCCGAGGTGAGTTGGTCAGGCGCAAATCGTCCGACGCCGGATTTATTCCAACGCAACTGCGCGCCCGCAACAATCCGTGCGTCACGATTGTGCTGAGTTGTGCGCGGAAGAAACACTTGCCCCGCGGACAGACCGCCAGGTTTCGCGCACTATTGCGTCTCGGGCACGCGAATCTGGCCTTTCAAAAACAGCGCAGAGTAGCCGGCTATCTCGACGCGGTCTCCCTTCAGTTCGCAAAAGAGTTCGCCGCCGCGCGGCGAGAGTTGCCGAGCGTGGAGTTTCGCCTTGCCCAGCCGCTTCGCCCAGTACGGGACCAACGTGCAGTGCGCCGATCCCGTCACCGGATCCTCCGGTATGCCCTTCGCCGGCGCGAAAAATCGCGATACGAAATCGCAATCGTCCCCAGGCGCCGTAACAATGGTTGCGAAACGATCGATTTTGCTCAGTTCCCGCATGTCAGGCGCCAGCGCCTTCATTTCGAGTTCAGACCCATATCGCACCAGGTAGTCGCGGGCCGCCAGCACTTCCACCGGCTGTCCTCCCAGCGCCGGCAAAAGCACGGGATCCGCTTTCACCGGTTCCGGGGGCCGCGCCGGAAAATTCATCACCAGGCGCTTGCCGTCACGCTTTACCACCAGCTCGCCAGACTTGGTTTCAAAGCGGATTTCACCGCCGGCATGTCCCAGTTCCTCAAACAGCACATGTGCGCTCGCCAGTGTGGCGTGCCCGCACAAGTCCACCTCGCAGGCGGGAGTGAACCAGCGTAACTGAAAGCGCCCGTTCTCCGGAACGAAGAAGGCCGTCTCCGCGAGATTGTTTTCCGCTGCAATAGACTGCAAAAGCAGATCCGGCAGCCATTCCTGCAGTGGGCAAACCGCCGCCGGGTTGCCCGCAAATACAGCGCTACTGAAAGCGTCCACCTGAAAAATTGGGAGAGTCATCGAAATGATGCGAACGAACTAGTTTACGCGCACCTTATGCTTTTCTTTCAGCACCAGTTCGTCGAAGATCGCGAGCACTTTTTTGCGATACGTGTACATGCGGCGCAGGGAATCACGGAAATTCTCTTCATATCTCTGGGGTTGCAGCCATTTGTGCAGCAGCGGCCGCGGTACATCAATGTCCCGGCGCAGATCGTCGGGCGAGTGACCGCGCAAGAAAAGGCCGTAAAATATGGCTGCTTCGCGTTGAGGGGCAAGCGGATCCAGATCGTCGCGACCGAACATACTGCATGCACTAAATCCGTATCGTACTACCGAAAACCGGATTTTCAAAGCTCCTACGTCCTCAGTCTAGCAACGCTGTCAAGTCTCTCAAAATGATCGAAAAAACGTTTATTGCGTCACTCTTCGACCGGTTTGAGATACGATCTTGGGCACGCGGGAACTCTTGCGGGTCGCTGTGCGTAACAAGCATGTATTAAGAAGATTTGATTTTCGGCGTATTTCACCCGGCTCGGGAAACCGGCGCCCGGATTGGACGTCAGTCGATTCAACGGGAGGAGCGCGCGCTTGAGCCAGAAGCAGAAACTCAGCGAGCCAAAGCTGAACGGGAACGTCATTATCGGCGAGCTCATTCGGAACATGGAGCTGGGACGCTTCGAGATGACATACAGCGTTCTGTTGCCATGTGTTTTCACCATCTACTTGAATCCGCAGGACTATGCCACCCTGAGTGGCGTGTTCAATCACATAGTTGACGATGCGCGCCGCGCCCTGCGGGCACGTGTGGCGGAAGTGAATGCACCGTCGTCCCAGCGGCGCTCCCTGAGAAAGCGCTCCTCGACGCAAAAAGAGTTCAAGATCGCATGCCGCGACTGGTCTATTGAGTTCCTCTCGGATACGGAGGTGCCCTCGGGCGACGTCGAAATCCACTCGGAGCTGAATGAGACTGTTCAGCCAGGCTATCGGGGTACCAAGACGACGCTAATGGATCGCGAACCCTCGGCTGGCGCCAGGCAGACCGGCCCGCGCCTGCCGGATGCACCCGCTGGAGGGGATTTCGTATACGCGGAAATCAGCTACGAGGACGACTCCGGCGCCCAGGTCTATCTCATTACCCAGAATCGCGTGCGAATCGGCCGCGGCGGCGAGGAGCAGCCTATGGATCTCGCTCTCTATGCCTCCGATGAGGTGTCCCGTGAGCATTTGGCCATCAGGCGTGACCCCGCCAGCGGAAATTTCTTCATTGTTGATTCCAGTACTAACGGTACCTGGCTAAACGGCAAGCGCCTCCGCAAAGGAGCCGAAGAGGCGCTCCCGAAACGCGCCCACATCGGAGTCGGGGGAGTACTCACCATCAGCTTTGAGGCGCGTTCATGACGCTGCTGTACTTCATCCACATTCCCTTCGTTGTGCTGTTTCTCGCATTCACTGCCGCCCTTTTCCTTTCCCATTGGCACGGCCGGAGTAAATCATGAAAACAGCTGCTCCCTGGCGTGCCGCTTCCGCTTCAGATCCCGGCCTCCGCCGGACGATCAACGAAGATCGCGTCTTCTTGGACGAAGAGCTTGGCGTATTTCTGGTGGCCGACGGCCTGGGCGGCCATGCGGCCGGGGAGCATGCGGCTGAGATCGCAGTCAAAGAAATAGCTTCCCGACTGACCCAGCGCCCAAGCAATGGCATCGAAAACGAAATTCGCGTGGCGATCACCGCCGCAAACAATCGCATTTATCAGGCCGCCCAGTCGAACCCGGACTGGCAGGGAATGGCCTGCGTCCTAACACTTGCGATCGTGCGGGATGAACGGGTGACAGTCGGCCACGTTGGCGACTCGCGCATGTATCTTTTCAGGGGCGGCAGCCTACACAAGATCACCTCCGACCACTCGCCGGTCGGCGAACTGGAAGAGCGCGGCGAACTCACTGAGCAGCAGGCCATGCAGCATCCCCGCCGCAATGAAGTCTTCCGCGATGTCGGAGCCGCTCTCCACGAACCCGAAGATGAGCAGTTCATCGAAATTCGCACGTTCGCTTTCCCCGCGGATGGGGCTCTTTTACTCTGCAGTGACGGTTTGAGCGATGTATTGACATCCGTCGAAATCGCCGCCATTCTCGATGGGTTCAACGGCGAGACGCAGCGGACCGTCCAACAGCTCATTGAAGCCGCGAACCACGCCGGCGGCCCCGACAACATCAGTGTGGTTTTGATAGCGGCTCCTGAATTTGCTGGACAAGAATCGTCCGCGATGTCCGATAGCCGCGCGCGCCACGCGATCACACGCATTCGAACCCCGGAATCCGGATGGCCGCAGTGGATCAAGATCCTTCTTTGGCTGATGATCGGCATCGCGGTGGGCGTCGCAATTCCGCTTCTGCTGACATGGTATGCGCAGCAGCGGGCAATTCCGAACAACGTATCAAATGCACCCCGCAGCCTTCCCCAGCACACTGCCGTTAACTCGGCTGACGCCCTGGGCATCATCAAAGCTCTGTCGACGGCGATTCCCGGCGATACCGTCGATGTTCCGCCAGGCCAATATCTCGGCCCGCTTGTTATGAAAGAGGGGGTCAACATCGAGTCCGCGAGGCCCGGACAAGTTGTCGTGCGTAGTGATCCTAAGTCCGCCAACTATCCCGGTATTGCAATCGTCGCGAGCGGAATTCAAGACGCTCGCGTGCGCGGCCTGCTCGTTACTGGAGACGAGACCCATCCGCTGCGCGTTGGCATGTTGATTCAAAATTCGGCCGTCGAAGCCGACGAGCTCGACGTCTCCGGGGCCATTGAGGCGGGAATCCTGATTGAAGGTGGATCGCATCCCCTGTTGCTGGCGAACCTGCTGCACGGCAATTCCGGCCCGGGCGCGGTGGTTCGTGACCAGAGCAGTCCACGCCTGGACGGCAACTTCATCACCGGAAACGGGCTTTCGCCCGACGCCCCGCGGCCCGGCATGGAAGTGAGCGCCGCGGCTCAACCGGAATTGCTGAACAACACGATCTCTGATAACGGGACGGACCGCAAAGGCGGCCGCAGGGTGAATTCCAGTAAGGGTTTTAAGCCGGAAGGTGCGGCACGCCCGCATCAATAACGCGAGTTCAGAGCAACATGGTCCAGGCTGAAAAGTTCGGAAGATATGAAATCGTTCGCAAGCTCAGCCGGAGCATGACCGATGTCTACTTAGCGCGTGATACGGGGCTTGGCCGTCTTGTTGTCTTGAAGATCATCGAACCTTCAGGTGATGAATTCACCAAGCTTGCCATTGAAGCCGAATCCCGCGGCGCGCTCATTCAGAAGCAGCTGCGTTCGCTCGATTCGCGCATTCTTGAAATCTACGAGTTCGGCGAGATCAATAACTGTTTCTTCGTCGCCATGGAGTACTTCGAGGGGCGAACGCTCGCCGAGATTCTCAAGGCTGACCGCGTCCTGGAGCCTAAGCGCGCTGCCCGCTATTCCGCCGAGATTTGCGATCAACTGAAAATTCTCCATTCGTTTCTGTCTGAGATGCAGGGTCGACGTACGGCGGTCGTCCACGGCGATATCAAGCCGTCCAATATTCAAATCGGCGCCAATGATCAGCTCCGCTTGCTTGATTTCGGCATCGCCAAGGTAATCACAGCCACTCACAATTTGACTCACCACAATTTGGGAAGCCCCAGCTACTGTTCGCCGGAACGCTTGCGCAAGGGTCAGGTGGATCAACATGCGGACCTGTGGGCGGTGGGAGTCAGCCTGTATGAAATGGTTTCGGGGTCACCGCCCTACCAGGCGGAGGACACGCGCAAGCTCGAAAATCTGATTCAATCCGCGCGGCCGCCGCGTGCTTTGCCCGAGCGCTGCCCCCAAGGCATCAAGGCTGTTATTGGGAAGGCGTTGGCCGGCGATTTGAGCCGCCGATACCAGTCGGCGGACGACTTCGAAAACGATCTACGCGCCTATATTGAAGACCGGCCCACAGTTGCGTCGCGCGAGAAAGCCGCAACTTGGATTTCGAACGAAACCATCGAGCGGCAACCATCCGAAGGATCCACCAAGCTCGCCGCCAACCCTCCGCCCAAGAAGCCGGCCCCCAAACCGCCGCGCCGGCACTCCGATGTCGCGAACTTGGCCGTAGCCCTTCTCGCAGGCGCCCTAGCAGGCCTGGTTCTCTTCATACCCATCGGCTACTACTACCACGCCACCCGTCCGCTGCGCAGCGCGAAAGACTATGCGCATCAGGACATCGCGCTCCTGAATTCCGATTGGAAGCTGTATCAAAACCTCGATCCGAAACACAGTGCCGTCGCCAGGTTCTGGCCGGGGTTATCTATAGATGATCAGATGAAATCTAATCTGGTCGCGGCCGGGGACAACATACTCGACACATTCCGCGGGAGTTCAGATCCTGTTCTTAGCGATTTTGATTGGAGCCGGGCGCGCCTCTGTTTCAAGCACGCTCTCGAAATCGGCCCCTCTGATCCTGCTCTGAAAGGCAAGCTTGCCATCTGTGAGGGCTATTTAAATCTTTCTCAACATCCCAAACCTCCTCGCGCTCTTTTGAGCGTCGATAACTTCCGTCAGGCCGAATCTTATCTTCCGCGGTCCGCCGACCCCCATCTCGGTCTCGCGCGCGTCGACGTTTACTCCCTGCACAACATCGGCCAAGCCATCGCCGAATTCCACGAAGCGGAGCGCCTCGGTTTTCAGCTCGGGCCTCGCGAGGCGGAGCAGGAGGCCGACGGGTTTCTTTTTCGCGCGCAATGGGAGCTCGCCCGCGGAAAGCGTTCGACCGCGGATAAAACACAAGCTCTTAAATGGATTCAACTTGCCCGCGCTGATACTACCAGGGCTCGCGCGCTCTATGAACCCATCGCCGGCTTCTCAAATGTAACCACCAGCCTGGAGCGTGTTTATCAGGACGAAAGCGAGCAGATCCGGTTTGTGAGCACCGCGCTTTCTTCCCCGAAACAGTCCCGGCGCTCGTTTCAGCGGCGATGGCAGTAACGAACAGCTGGCAAACGAGTGCCGCCCTCAAGCTGGCGCTTAGTGCCGCTGAAAAACCGCGCGAGCGCCGTCGTGAGTTCAGGTGGCTGTTGGGCGCGTCCCTTATCGTCGGCTGCGCTCTTGTGCTTGTTTTTCTCGCCAAAACGCAGGATTTCACGGACGTCCAGGCGCGCCTCGCCGCCGGTGAGCTGGTCGATCTGAATTCGGTCGGCAATCCGGAGCAGCTCGCCCCTGTGCTGCAGGGTTTCGACGATCCCTTGCAGCGCGCTGTTCTTTCGCAGCGGCTCTTTGACTTTATTCAGCGGCGCGAACCTTTACCGAATGTCGGTGCGCTGGCGCATTTGCGCGTCGCTCGCACGGAGATTTCGCTCGATCCGGAGCTATCCTTTTTGAGCGGCAGGGCCTCCCCGGGCAAATCGCCCGCCGCCAGCGTGGCGCTGATTCCCGTTGCCCAATTGAAGCCGCTTCTAGTAGTCAGGACCCCGGCCGATTTTCGCCAGGTTTATCTTCAGTGGATCCTCCTCTATTTGGCAGCCTTCTGGGTGGTGCATTTTGTTTGGCGTCTATTGAAGTTCCGCGGCGATCCTGCCATCCTTCCCACGCTCCATTTGCTCACCGGAATTGGTCTCGTGCTCATGATCAGCATTCGCGATCCGTTGCGCGATACGCTCGAATTTAAGAAATTCGCCTGGGGCGTAATGGCCGGTTGCGCCATGCTGTTGCTACCTCTGCTGCGCGCTTTTCAGTACCGCAATTTCTCGCGCTGGATCTACACTCCTTTGCTGGCTGCGCTGGCGCTGTTCGTAGCTTTGCTGGGGCTCGGATCGGGCCCTACCGGCAGCGATGCCAAGGTGAATCTTGGCCCGTTTCAACCGGTCGAAGCCATTAAAGTTCTGTTGGTGTTCTTCATGGCCGGCTACTTCGCCCGTAATTGGGAGCGCTTGCGCGATCTGCATGAAAAGCGTTTCCTGCCGGGACTGTTTCGCTGGCTGCACTTACCTCGCTTCGGCCATGTTCTTCCGGTCATGTGCGGCGTATCCTGCGGGCTGGCGCTCTTCTTTGTTCTAAAGGATATGGGTCCGGCGCTTGTTGTCGGAGTACTGTTCCTCGCCATGTATGCTGTGGCCCGCAAGCGCCCCGGCTTGGCGGTGCTCGGTTTGGTCGTGCTCGTCGCGGGCGTGGTGGCCGGTTGTCACTATAAGGTTCCGCATACCGTCGTGGATCGCGTTTCCATGTGGCTTTCTCCCTGGGATAATGACGTCCGCGGCGGCGACCAACTCGCTCACTCGCTTTGGGCTTTCGCGACCGGGGGCCCCTGGGGTTCTGGCCCAGGCTGGGGTGACCCCGGTCTCATCCCGGCCGGTCACACAGACCTGGTGCTTCCCTCAATCGCGGAAGAATGGGGAATCCCCGGGGTCTTGAGCATCATGCTGCTCTTCGCGCTGCTCGTCCAGCGGGCTTTTCGCATCGCTCTCCGAGCGCCCGACGAATACGCGCTGTTCCTCAGTCTCGGGCTGGGGACGCTAGTTGCGCTTGAAATGTTGCTGATCTCCGGGGGCGCGCTCGGTGCAATCCCGCTCTCCGGCGTCGTCTCGCCTTTCTTGAGCTCGGGCAACACGGCCATGTTGGCCAATTTCTTCATCTTCGCCGTGCTGCTCAGCATCTCGAACATAAGCGCCCGTTTTGCGCCGGACGATACGCGCGTAAGCCTTCGTCCCACATTCGCGCTGCCGGTGCGCATCGCCTCCACTGCGGTTGCTGTCTGCGCCGTCGCGCTTGTTGCGCGTTCGGTTTTCCTGCAAGCCTTTGCAGACCGCGAGCTGCTAAATCGCGACGCGCTCGTTTACACCTCTGATGGCGTCAAACGCCCGCAGCACAATCCGCGGCTGAATTCCCTCGCCGCCAGCATTCCGCGTGGCGATATTTATGACCGTAACGGTATTCTCCTTGCCACCAGTGATTGGAATCAATTGGAACGCCATCGCTCCGATTACGAAAAGCTGGGCGTTTCCATTGACCAGGCCTGCTCTAAATTGGAGCGCCGCCACTATCCCTTCGGTCCCGCAATTGTTCACTTTCTAGGCGATCTTCGGACCGGCAACAATTTTCACGCGAGTAATGCCTCGCTGATCGAGCATGACTCCGATATGAAGTTGCAGGGGTATCGCGACTATGCCGATCTCGCGAATTTTGTCCGTTTCCGACACCAGCATGCCAATCCGGTGATCCAGTCTTTGCTGCATCGCGATCGCGACGTCCACACTACTATCGACATTCGCCTCCAACTGAAGCTCGCCGCCATTCTTGAAAATGACCTGGAGAAGAGCGGAAAGAAGGGCGCTCTCGTGGTGATGGATACGCGCTCCGGCGACGTCTTGAGCCTCGCTAGCTGGCCTGCTCCCACCGCTGGCGAGGTTCCACAGACCGACGAAATGCTCGATCGCGCCCGTTACGGCGAATACCCTCCCGGATCCACCTTCAAACTGGTTACCGCCATTGCGGCGCTCAGGGTGGATCCGCAATCGACCCAGAAAACCTACTCCTGCCGCCGTCTTCCAGATGGCCGCAGTGGCGTCTTGATTCCTGGCTGGCGCCGTCCTATCCGTGATGATTTTCAAGATCGCGTTCACGGTACGCTGAACATGGAACAAGCCATCACTGTCTCGTGCAACGCCTATTTCGCCCAGCTGGGGGTCTACGCCGTCGGCACTAACGCCCTGCGGGAAACGGCCGCTCTCCTCGGCATCCAGGTCGGCAGCGAGAAAGAAATCAAGCAAATGCTGCCCTTCGCCGCTTACGGCCAAGGCCCGGTGGTGACCACTCCGTTCAAATTGGCGCGTGTCGCCGCAACCATTGCCAACGATGGCTGGATGCCTGAAGGGCGTTGGGTCTCTGATTCCAGCAACAGCCGTGTGGACCCCCCTGTGCAGATCCTGCCCGAAGCGTCGGCGGATTTTCTCTCTCGCGCCATGCGCTCGGTCGTCACTTCGGGAACTGCCAGAACCGCCATGACAGGAATCCCGGTAAGTGTCGCCGGCAAGACCGGTACCGCGCAACTCGATTCGGGCGAGCCTCACTCCTGGTTTGCGGGTTTTGCCCCTTATGATGCCCCACCGGGCCAACGCATAGCCTTTGCCGTCGTCGTGGAGCATGGCGGCTACGGCGCGCAGGTTGCCGCTCCGATTGCCCGGCAAATCGTGGAAACTATTCAACAGCTCGGCCTCATGCCGGGCAATCCTCCTGAGGAGAAGTGATCAAATGCCAATTCCTAACGTGATCGAAAGACTGGGCCGCGCGATCTTCGAATCGCCCTTTGGCGCGAACCGCATCGCCAAGGACGCGCCCGAGCTCGCCGAGATCCGGCTTGCCGTCCTGGACGCGGTCAAAGCGAAAAGCCATCGAGTCGGCGGCCGCAATGTCTTCCCGTTCGATCTGATTCGCCTTCGGTTGCTGGGCATTCCTCAGGAGCAGGCGGCCGTCTTGGGGGGGGACTTTCTCACTCGCTATCTCACTGACGAGGTCAAGGCGGGCCTGGCGCGTTCCAGTTTTCGCTTCTCGGAGAATCTGCAGCTGGAGATCCATACCAGCCCGAACCTTCCTGTGAAAGGCGAAGCTTGGCTGACTGTCGAAACGCTCGTGGCGCACGCGGCCTCCAGCCAACTCTCCGCCTCCGGCTCCGCTCGCCTCATCGTCCTCCGTGGCGCCGCCAACCGGCCGGAGTTGCTACTCTCCAAAACCAGGACGAACATCGGCCGCACTGCGGAAGTCTTCCGTGGCCCGGGTCCTTGCCGGCACAACGATCTGGCCTTCACCGAAGATAGCGAAGAAAACACTACTGTTTCGCGTGAGCATGCCCACATCGTTGCTTTGCAGAAGAACGGCTCCTACCGGCTATTCAATGACCGCATCTACAAGGGCGACAGCAACTGCGGTCTCTGGATCGTTCGCGACGGCCTCAGCCAGCCTGTCCATCGCGGCCCGCGCGGCACGCCGCTAAAATCCGGCGATGAGATTCACCTCGGCACTGCCGTTCTTCAGTTTTTATCCGGCGAGCAACCCTAAACCTGTGGATCCGGTTTGGCTGGCGGCGTCCCCTGCGGCGCCGTGTCTCCCTTTGTCGCTTTGAAAGTACCGCTGTAATCCTGGAATTCCCAAGTTCCGTTGAAGGCTCCATCGACCATCGCGGCTTTCATTTTCACTAAGCCCGACCCGGCCTGCTCATCTTCCGTCGGAAACTCGAGCGACAGCTTGCCGTCCGCGAATGTCCCGTTGTGTTCGGTGCCGTCCTTCGTCTGGAACGTTATTTTTTCACCGTCCTGTTTGAAGACGAAGTCAAAAGAGCGGCCCCCATCCTCCGTATCGAGGACGAAATGCCACTTTCCGGAAATATCGGTTTTGGACTCGTCCCTGGCGGATAGCAACAGGCCGGCGCAGCAAAAAATCGCCAAAGCAGACAAAAGAAGTCGCAAAGTGTCTTCTCCTTAAAGGCGCTTGAGACATCTTACCTTCTTCTGTTTCAGCCATTGATCGCTCTTACAGTAGACTCGAATTTATGTTGACTCGCCGCCACTTGCTCGGTACTGGCGTAATGCAAACAGGTTCTCTCCTGGGAGCAGTCACGTTGCTGCGGGGTAGTCCGGCCGTTCCCGCCGAAGAGCAGCGGTCCCGCTCCCTGCCTCCTTCCATTGCGGCGCTGGCCTCCATGCGTGGCCGCGTCCAGCCTATTAGTCGCGCTGAGCGTGAAACCCGCATCGCCAAAGCACGCCAGCTTATGGCCGAAAAACGGATAGATGCCATCTTCCTCGCCGGTGGCACGTCTCTCGTCTATTTCACGGGCATGCGCTGGGGCAACAGCGAGCGCCTATTTGCGGCCGTCATTCCAGCCAAAGGTAAAGCCTTCTGCGTCTGCCCTTTCTTTGAAGAAGAGCGCGCTCGCGAGCAACTAAACCAGGGCCCTTTGGAGGACGCCGATATTCTCACTTGGCAGGAGGACGAAAGCCCCTATCATCTCGTTGCGCAGGGCCTTGCGTCGCGCGCGATAACCACGGGCGACGTGGGAATTGAAGAACGGACGCCGTTTGTTTTCTCCGAGGGCGTTGCTCAGGCCGCGCCCGGCCTGCGCCTTGTCAGCGCAACGCCCGTCACTGCCGGCTGCCGCATGATCAAGAGTTCGCATGAGCTCCAACTGATGGCGACCGCCAACCACGCTACCCTCGAGGTTTACCGCGCTGTCTACCATGCTTTAGAAGTCGGCATGACGCAGAGCGACGCGCGCGACCTCATCACCGCTGCCTACGGCCGAGTGGGCTTCCGCGGTGAGGCCAGCGTCGAGGTGGGCCAATATAGCGCGTTGCCGCATGGCTCCGCCACTTCGCAGGTGATTCATGAGAACAGCATCATCATGATCGACGATGGCTGCCTCGTGGAAGGCTATAACTCGGACATTACCCGCACCTTTGTCCTCGGGAAAGCGACCAGCAAGATGAATTCGGTTTTCGATGTCGTTCATCGCGCCCAGAAGGCTGCTTTGGAAGCCGCCAAACCGGGAGTCGAATGCCAGGCCGTGGACGCCGCTGCGCGCGAAGTTATCACTGCTGCCGGCTACGGCCCGAATTACGCGCACTTCACCCATCGCGTCGGTCATGGAATCGGTATGGATGGCCACGAATGGCCTTATCTGGTTCGCGGCAACGCTCTCCCATTGCAGCCAAACATGACCTTCAGCGACGAGCCCGGTATCTATCTGCGCGGCGAATTTGGGGTCCGCCTCGAGGACGACATGCACATCACCGAAAGCGGGGCGGAGCTTTTCACTCCGCAGAGCCCGTCCCTCGAACATCCTTTCGGCTGATCGCCGACGGCTCTTGCCGTTAATGCTGCCACTTCACATCCTGACCCTCGCCAGGGAAGGGCCATTTCTTGTTGAGCAGCAGTTCCTGTTCCCGCGTGGATTTCGGTAGCTCTACGCAGGTTGAACCTGACCGAATCATAGAATTGTTGCAATGCTCCACTTCGCACACAGCCACAAAGAGAGGCCAAAATCGGAGTGGCATTCTCTCGAGCAGCATCTAAAGTCGACAGCAGAGCGAGCGGAGCGGTTCGCTGAACCGTTCGCGAAGGAATGGGGCCGACTTGCTGGTCTCCTTCATGACGCCGGCAAATACCAGAGGGCTTTCCAAGACTATCTTGCTGCCACTGGCGACCACACGGGTCCGACGGTGGACCACTCCTCGGTCGGTGCGATCATTGCCTGGGCGAAACGCGCCGCTCCGCTGGCATTTGTCATAGCAGGCCACCATGCCGGACTCGACAACAAGCAGGGTCTTATTGCTCGAATGGAAAACAAGGCGCACCTGCTCGACGACGCGCGTGCCTCAGGCCTTCCTCCCTCTCTCGAAGAGTTCACCAACCCAAATGCCCCAAGCGGCCTCTCAGAGACCGCCCAGGCCTTGTGGATACGGTTTCTCTTCTCAGCCCTCGTCGATGCCGATTATCTTGATACCGAGTCATTCTTCCAAGAAGCCGAGCGTGACATTCCTCCGGCGGATCTCCAATCTCTCTCAACGCGCCTTGATGTGTATCTCGATGGCAAGATTGGCGGCAGCGATCCCACGCCCGTCAATCTTCTCCGAGCCCGTGTTCTGAAAGACTGCCGAACGGCCGCATTGCAGCCCAAAGGCTTCTTCACCCTGACCGTCCCTACAGGGGGAGGCAAAACTCTATCGTCCCTGTCCTTTGCTCTGCGGCACGCTGTCAAATACAACCTCCGACGAGTCATCATTGTGGCTCCGTTCACTAGCATCATCGACCAAACCGCCAAAATCTACCGCGACGTTTTAGGCGAGGATTCCATCATTGAACACCACAGCAACCTAGATCCCGACAAAGAGACTCTCGCGAACCAAACTGCTTGCGAAAACTGGGACGGGACCATCATAGTCACCACGAGCGTTCAGTTTTTTGAGAGCCTATACGCCAACCGGACTTCGCGGTGCCGTAAATTACATCGAATCGCCGACAGCATAGTTATATTCGACGAAGTGCAAACCTTCGAGCCTACTTTGCTAGAACCCATCAAAGAAGCGTTGCGCAATCTAGTGCAGCATTTCGGGATGTCCGCCGTCTTCTGCACCGCCACGCAGCCGACGCTCGAATTAGGCGCCCGCGAAATCATTAATGATCAAGCCCGCGAATTTCAGGTCGTACGGGACCGCTGCCGCGTTGGCATGCCAGCATCTTCAGAACCCACCACCTGGGAGCAAATCGCAGCCGAGGTACGCACTGAACGCCAAGCCCTCGCCATCGTCGATCGTCGTGCAGACGCCGAAGAGTTAGCGCGTCTCACTGGCGAATCTTGCATCCATCTCTCTGCTCGCATGTGCCCGGCTCACCGGCTCGAAACCATCATCCGCATCAAAGCGCTTTTGAAGGCAAATGAACCCTGCCTGGTGGTTTCCACTCAGTTAGTTGAAGCCGGAGTCGATATCGATTTCCCCGTCGTCTACCGCGCATTCGCCGGCGCCGGATCCATGGCGCAGGCCGCCGGGCGCTGCAACCGCGAAGGGACGCGTCCAGAGGGCGGGGAACTACGCGTCTTCTTCCCGGTTAAACCGCCGCCGCGAGGCATTCTTCGAATCGGTTCTCAACGTGCGCAAGCTCTGTGGAAAGAAGGACGTCTCGACCTGACGGAACCAGCCACCTTCCAGGAGTATTATCGTCGCCTTTATAACTCTATGGAGCGCGACCCAGGCGTCCTGGCCGCCGAACGGGAACTCCGCTATAAAGACTCTGCCGAACTCTTCAAGATGATCGAGGACATAGGCGTCCAAATTGTCGCGCCTTTCGGCAACGCGAAAAATAAGCTTCGCCAGATCGACTATTCGGGAGTCACGCGAAAAGCTATGCGGCGGCTACAGCCCTTCCTGGTTACCCTCTACCGCCAGGAAATCGAATTGTTGAGACAGGCCGGCGCGATTGTGCCGATCGCGGACGGCTGTGAAGTGTGGCGGGTTCTGCCTCAGTTTGAGCACGTCTACGATGAACACTTCGGCTTTCGATGGCAAGGTCCGGTGGCAGCAGAGCCGGAGGGTCTAATAGCATGAGAGGTGGTCGTTGACCTTTCGGTCACGTGGATTGAAACAACAAATAATTATTTGTTGAACTTGACAAGTCGCCTCCAGGCTCGATATAGTTCCTATCGAGACTGGAGGTTTCCTATTCATCCCACATCCCTTGGCCGCCACGCCGTGCGCATTCGCGGCCCTTTTGCATGTTTCACTCGCCCGGAATTCAAGACCGAGCGTCTCTCGTACGAAGTTCTGACCCCTTCCGCAGCCCGCGGCGTTCTCGAAGCTGTTCTGTGGAAACCGGCGATCTACTGGTATATCCGGCGAATATCCCTTCTCGCACCCGTGCGTTTCGTCCAATTCAAACGCAACGAAGTCAACACACGTGTCGCCACCGGCAAAGCTGCTATTGCGAGCCGCACGGGCATCGGAATGGACGATTACTTCGCCGACGAAGACCGCGCCCAACGCAACACCGTGGCCCTGCGCGACGTGGACTACGCCGTTGATGCCGAAATCGTCATGACCTCGCGCGCCGGGCCGGAAGACAACCCCAAAAAGTTCGACGAAATGTTCCGCCGCCGCCTGGAACGCGGGCAATTCCATATGCAGCCCTACTTAGGCTGCCGCGAATTCCCAGCCATTGTTGAACCCTATCTGGGCGATCCGCCGCCGCTTCAAAGCGAATCTCGGGATGTCGGGCTGATGCTGCACGATATTCGCTACTCCAACGCTCGCAACGAAGCCGTCTTCTTCCACGCGCGACTTGACAAGGGAATTGTCGACATCCCCGAATGGAGGGTCGCTTGATTCTCGCTTCACTGAGAGATTTGGCCCAATCGGAGGGCCTTACCGAAGACCTCGATTATGAACCGAAGCCGGTGGCCTGGATTGTTTCCCTTAACGCTGAAGGTAGGTTCCTTGGCTTGATCTCTACTGGCGTGCCGCAAGGCCCAAAGGGCAAGCCGCTCGCCAAGATCATGCAAATTCCCCGCCGCGTGAAACGTACCGTTGACAGCACTCCGGATTTCCTTGTCGATAAACCCGAATACGTTCTCGGACTGCTAGACGACATCAGTTTGAAGCCCGGGCGTTTAAACAAGGTCGAACCCCGAAGGCGCCTCTTTCTGGAGCTAATCCGAAAAGCAGCGTCCGTCACCTCGCACCAGCCGCTCAGGGCGGTCGTAAACTTTCTCGAAGTGGATTCCGCTCGTGCGCAAGCTATCGCCAGACTTCAAGAGCAAGGTTATGCCTCCAATGACTTGATTTGTTTCGAAGTAGGCGGCCACCTGGTTCAGGAAGACCCTCCAGTGCGATCCTACTTCTCAAGCCAGCGGATTGGCTCTAGCGAACGAGCCACCCAATGTCTGTTATGCGGAGAAGTTCGACCGCCTGTTGATAACCACCCCAGCGTTCAACTCCGAGGCGGATCGTCCAGCGGCATCGCCCTCGTCAGCTTCAACTCCTCGGCGTTCGAATCCTTCGGCTGGGACCGCAACGAAAACGCGCCCGTTTGCCGCAACTGTGCCGAAGCCTACACCACCGGCCTTCGTCGCCTAATCAGCACTCGCTATCCCGATCCTCTTCACCCCGGCGAGTTCCTTCCACGCCGCTCCATTAGCCTTACTAACGACACCACTGCCGTCTTCTGGGCCGATGCTCCAAGCAAAAGCCTGGATTGGTTGCCTAGTATCTTTGAAAAGCCTGACCCGCAAGCAGTGAAAGCTGTGCTCGAATCGCCGTGGACAGGCTCCGATCCCGCCAAGCTCTCTGCGCCCTTTTACTGCCTCCTGATCTCCGGTGGACAAGGCCGCGCCATTCTTCGCGGCACGCACACCGGCGTGTTGGGCGACGTGGAAGACAACGTCAAACGCCATTTTTCCGCTCTAGGGCGACTCTCGGAGAGGCCTCTGCCGCTTTTCCTTTTACTTCGTTCCCTAGCTGTCCAGGGAAAAGCCGAGAATCTGTCGCCGTCGCTGGCAGGCGAAGTATTTCTAGCGATTATTTTCGGCTTCAAATATCCCCAAGCACTACTTTTCGCGGCCATTCAGCGCTGCCGCGCTGAGCAACAAGTCACGCGTGAACGCGCCGCGATTCTTCAACTCTATTTCCAACGCAACAAACAACGACAGGAGCTAACTATGGGACTCAATCGTGAACTCCCCGACACGGGTTACCGCCTCGGCCGTCTGCTCGCGGTACTCGAACGGCTGCAACTCGATACGAATCGTAACCTAAACAAGACCATCGTCGACCGCTACTACGGTTCTGCCAGCACCCGGCCAGTGACGGTCTTTCCATCTCTCATCCACCTGGCGCAGCACCATGCCGCCAAACTCAAGAATTCCGGCTTTTTTCAGAAGGAGATTGGCAACGTGCTCGAAGCTGTGCCTTCATTCCCGTCCCATCTTTCGCTAGAAGAACAAGGGCTGTTTGCGCTGGGCTACTACCACCAGCGTCAGGAATATTTTAGGAAGCGCGAGGAAGCACCAGACACAGAAATCGCAGTTCCAGAAGAAGGAGAGTCCACCAATGACTGAAAGTAAGCCGATTGAAAATCGTTCCGAATTTGTGTTCCTGTTTGATGTTATTCACGGGAATCCCAACGGAGATCCCGACGCCGGCAACCAGCCCCGCGTTGACCCCGAAAACGGATTCGGCCTGGTCACGGACGTCTGCCTCAAGCGCAAAATCCGCAACTTCGTAGCGCTCACCAAGGCTTACGAACCACCCCACGACATCTACGTGAAGGACCGTGGCATTCTCGCCAACGAACAGCGCCGCGCCTACAAAGCGTTGGGCATCGAAGCGACCGACCGTCCCAACATGGACGCCCGAAAATGGATGTGCGACAATTTCTATGACATCCGCGCCTTTGGCGCGGTTATGACCACCGGCAAGTCGGAACCGGATGAGAAACCCGAAGATGGACGCGGTAGAGGCGGCAAGAAAATCGCGAAGCTCTGGAACTGCGGCCAGGTGCGCGGTCCGGTCCAAATCGGCTTTGCCCAATCCCAAGCAACCATCAATTCTCTGGAACACACCATCACGCGCACCGCGCTAACCAACCCCGGCGATGCCGGCGCGGCCACTGCCGACGACGACAAAGCCGCCAGCGGACAAATGGGCCGCAAATACACCGTCCCCTACGGCCTCTACCGCGCCCACGGCTTCATCTCACCCTTCCTGGCCAAAGATACGGGCTTTTCGCAACCTGACCGCGATCTCCTCTTTGAAGCTCTCTCTAACCTCTTTGAGTTCGACCGCTCCGCCGCTCGCGGCGAGATGGCCGCCCGCGGCCTTTATGTGTTCGAACATGATTCCGCGCTCGGAAACGCGCCTGCGCACAGACTGTTTGATATGATTCGCATCGAAGGACCAGCCACGCCGCGCGCCTTCTCCGACTACACCATAGCCCTGCCCTCGCCCAGTGAACTCCCTCAAGGAGTGTCACTCCGGCAAATCGTTTGAACCAGCATGTTCGCCGAAGAAGACCTGCTGCCGCTTTCAGGACTCCAACACATGGCCTTCTGTGAGCGGCAGTGGGCGCTTATTCATATCGAACAGCAGTGGGAAGAAAATCCCCTCACCTCCGAAGGCCGTGTCCTTCACGAACATGTGCACGATACAGGATCGGAAAGCCGCAAGACCCTGATTGTCGTTCGCGGCATGCCCCTACAGAGCCTCCGCCTCGGCATCTCGGGAAAAGCCGACTCTATCGAGTTCAGCGCAACAACCGTATCCGATCCCAATGGCGTCCCCCTCCCGGAGAAGCCCGGCCGCTGGTGCCCCTTGCCAGTCGAATATAAGCGGGGCACGCCTAAGAAACAAGTCTGCGACCTCGTCCAGGTCTGCGCTCAGGCCCTCTGTCTCGAAGAAGTGTTCGCTATCACCATCCCCGCCGGCGCTCTGTTCTACGCAACGCCCCGCCGCCGTCAGCACGTTCCGTTCACACCTCAACTTCGCACTCAAACCGAAACCCTCTGTGCCCGCATGCAAGAACTCTATGGACGCCGCCAAACACCGCCCCCCGTTTATACGCGCGGCTGCGAAAGCTGCTCCTTAAAACAGATCTGTCTGCCCCGCACGCTGTCCGCGCCGCGCGACGTGCGCGCCTATCTCGCGGGAGCCATCCGCTAGTAACCCAATGCGTCAATTCCTAAATAGTCTTTACGTAACCACCCAAGGCGCGTGGCTCGCTTGCGACGGCCAAAGCGTTGACGTTCGCGTGGAGAAAGAAAGCAAACTTCGAGTTCCCATTCAAACCCTCTCCAGCATCGTTTGCTTCGGACAGGTCTCGTGCAGTCCTTTTCTAATGGCTCTGTGCGCCGAACATGGCGTCAAACTGGCTTTTCTAACTGAGAATGGAAGATTCCTCGCCCGCGTCGAAGGCCCTGTCTCCGGCAACGTCCTGCTGCGACGCAGCCAATACCGCAACGCTGATCTGCCCGATCAAGCGTCATCCATTACCTTCTCCATCGTGCTCGCCAAACTAGCCAACTGCCGCAACGTCCTATTGCGTGGCGCGCGAGATAGCACTCCCGACAGCGAAGCCGCCTTCGCCCTCGAGCGCGCAGCCAAGCGCATGACCTATCTCGCCACCGAACTCAAACCTACCAGCAGCGTTGCCGAACTGCGCGGGTACGAAGGTGAGGCCGCCCACACCTACTTCTCCGCGTTTGACCATCTGATCATCGGCGACAAACAAGCTTTCTTCTTCAATCAACGGTTTCGCCGTCCGCCTCTCGACAACGTGAACGCCCTTCTATCCTTCGTTTACACATTACTGACACACGACATGTCCGCGGCACTGGAAACCGTGGGCCTTGATCCTGCCGTTGGCTACTTGCACGTCGAACGCCCCGGTAGGCCCAGCCTAGCGCTCGATCTGGTCGAAGAACTCCGCCCCGTCATCGCCGACCGCCTTGTCTTAACGCTCATCAACCGGCGTCAAATCGCCGCCGACGGGTTCCATCGGCTCGAAACCGGCGGCATCGTCATGAATGAAGCCACCCGCAAAGAACTCCTCGTCGCGTATCAAAAGCGCAAGCAGGAAGAAATGGTTCACCCCTTCCTGCAGGAGAAAATCCCCTTCGGAATGATTCCTTTTGTGCAGGCCACTCTGTTGGCGCGCCATCTGCGTGGCGATTTAGAATCCTACCCTTCTTTTCTATGGAAGTGAACTTATGATGCTCGTTGTTGTCGCCTACGATGTGAATACGGAGACAAAGGAAGGCCGTCGCCGCCTGCGCCGTGTAGCAAGGATATGCAAAGACAACGGACAGCGCGTCCAAAACTCGGTCTTTGAATGTTGGGTCGACATGGCAAAGTGGATATTGTTCCGGTCACGCCTGCTAAAAGAGATTGCCGCCGACACCGACAGCCTCCGCTTCTATTTCCTGGGCGATAACTGGAAGGGCCGCATCGAACACGTTGGGGCAAAGGAATCCTACGATCCTGAGGGACCCATGATTGTCTAACCCGCGCGGACCACAAGCGCACAGGTATCGGCTGGGATGTCCGCGCTTCACGCTAAATACTAGACACCAGGAACTATACGTCGTTTTGTCGAACCCCAACCCGATACTCATGCGGCATTCTTGGGGACATACGCGCTACCATGCTGAATGGCCCATTTGCTTGAGCTACTTACAGCCGGGCCGGTCGCTGCCCGCGCGGGCAGCGTGGATTGAAACGGCCACGTTGATACGCGGTGACGTCGCTGCCCGCGCGGGCAGCGTGGATTGAAACACGTCCGGTCGTCCGCAAACTCCTGAGGTCGCTGCCCGCGCGGGCAGCGTGGATTGAAACTGGCAGCGCAAACACATAACCGCAAGGTCGCCGGGTCGCTGCCCGCGCGGGCAGCGTGGATTGAAACGTTTGCGCCACTCGTAGCCTCGGACCGGGCTTCGCGTCGCTGCCCGCGCGGGCAGCGTGGATTGAAACACATGCAACTAGGCCGGAATCTGTCAAATCTTCGACGGTCGCTGCCCGCGCGGGCAGCGTGGATTGAAACGCGGTAAACGTGTCCGCACGGCTTCGTAGTCGGCGTCGCTGCCCGCGCGGGCAGCGTGGATTGAAACCCGATGCGTGGCAGATCGGCTGCGATGACGTTGTGTCGCTGCCCGCGCGGGCAGCGTGGATTGAAACAATTGCCAGCGTCGCCGCTGATCTGGTAGTCGTAGTCGCTGCCCGCGCGGGCAGCGTGGATTGAAACCGAGTGCATTGCAGCTCGTCGAGATCGACGTAGTGTCGCTGCCCGCGCGGGCAGCGTGGATTGAAACTGGAAGCGCGGCGCGGCGTGATGCAGATAGGGCGGTCGCTGCCCGCGCGGGCAGCGTGGATTGAAACGCCTCATGCCGACACAAGCAAGTGCCATACGCTGCAGTCGCTGCCCGCGCGGGCAGCGTGGATTGAAACAGTTCAGCAAGTGGCGCCGGTCAGCGGTACTCTGAGTCGCTGCCCGCGCGGGCAGCGTGGATTGAAACTGACCGGTTCTACAGGGCCCGCATCAACGTCGCTGCCCGCGCGGGCAGCGTGGATTGAAACTCAACGCGCGTTCTACAGCGCACGTTATCAACCGTCGCTGCCCGCGCGGGCAGCGTGGATTGAAACTCCACGCATGCTCTCAAGGGCACGTGATCGATCGTCGCTGCCCGCGCGGGCAGCGTGGATTGAAACAATGGCTGCCAATCACGAGCAGAACAGACGCCAAGTCGCTGCCCGCGCGGGCAGCGTGGATTGAAACCCGTCGTCGCCGATAGGCGGCAAAGTATGCGCTTCGGTCGCTGCCCGCGCGGGCAGCGTGGATTGAAACAGCAGATCCGAGCAAGCCGTGAACGAACAGAGTCGCTGCCCGCGCGGGCAGCGTGGATTGAAACGAAAACGTTGACATCCGCTACATTCTAGTCGATCGTCGCTGCCCGCGCGGGCAGCGTGGATTGAAACGACGATGCGCGAGTCTACAAAGCCGTGGCGAGGTCGCTGCCCGCGCGGGCAGCGTGGATTGAAACCGCTAGGGTGCCCGATTACACTTACCAGCTCACGGTCGCTGCCCGCGCGGGCAGCGTGGATTGAAACTAGTGGCGAGGCGCAGAGTGTCATAGGTTGAGTTACGGGTCGCTGCCCGCGCGGGCAGCGTGGATTGAAACCAGACCATGTCGATACGCTCACGTGTCTTAGCGTCGCTGCCCGCGCGGGCAGCGTGGATTGAAACTCAGACTCCCATCTCTGCGATCAGGTGTTTAGGGTCGCTGCCCGCGCGGGCAGCGTGGATTGAAACACGCTGACATGCTCCGTCGCGACCCATCCGGTAGGTCGCTGCCCGCGCGGGCAGCGTGGATTGAAACGCCTGCTCGTGCCAGTAGCGAACCGCTCCATCTTGTCGCTGCCCGCGCGGGCAGCGTGGATTGAAACTGGTTGGCTAGAGCTGCTTCGCGCGGCGAACGGGGTCGCTGCCCGCGCGGGCAGCGTGGATTGAAACAGCTCCGCGTCGAGCACGAAGTTCTGGTACACCGTCGCTGCCCGCGCGGGCAGCGTGGATTGAAACTTGTAGCAGGCGCGAAAGACGGAGCGCAGCACGCGTCGCTGCCCGCGCGGGCAGCGTGGATTGAAACAGCGATTGAGCCGATTGATGGATCAGTGCCACGCGTCGCTGCCCGCGCGGGCAGCGTGGATTGAAACCAAAACCCGCGCAGAACCCCAATATCAGGAAGGTGGTCGCTGCCCGCGCGGGCAGCGTGGATTGAAACAAACGATGTGGCCGTGTCTTTCGCCACACCTCAAGTCGCTGCCCGCGCGGGCAGCGTGGATTGAAACAAACGATGTGGCCGTGTCTTTCGCCACACCTCAAGTCGCTGCCCGCGCGGGCAGCGTGGATTGAAACCTAAGCTGTAATTGCCGCCAATCACGTTCAAAAAGTCGCTGCCCGCGCGGGCAGCGTGGATTGAAACGTGGTGGCAGCAGTCACCTGAATGGGGTAATACGTCGCTGCCCGCGCGGGCAGTGTGGATTGAAACCACGACTGTTTCCGCGATTTTAGTTACACTTCCGTCGCTGCCTGCGCAGGGAGCGTGGATTGAAACAGCCCTGGAAGTCGCCTTAATTGGGCTCTATTTGGTCGCTGCACATCACCGAGAACGGGGCGGAGCTTTTCACTCCGCAGAGCCCTTCCCTTGAACATCCTTTCGGCTGATCGCTTGCGTCTCTGGGGTTAATGCTGCCACTTCACATCCTCACCCTCGCCAGGGAAAGGCCATTTCTTGTTAAGCAGCAGTTCCTGTTCGCGCGTGGACTTCGGAACATTGTCCACCTTCAGATTTTCCAGGAAGTGCACGCCTGTCTTGCCCGCCACGGCAACATCTAAATCGCCATCGCCATCCAGATCTTGAACGATGAACTGCGTGCCCGCGGCCGCCGTCCCATTCGACGAAATCGCATAGCGCGTGAACTTACCTGTTTTTTGATCGATCTTGTAGTAGTAGATCACCAGCGGGTCGTACGAACCGGGATCGTTGCCATTGTGGCCTCTGTATCGTTTCCCTGCCAGTAGTTCGGGTTCTCCGTCGCCGTCGATATCCGCCAGCATCAACGCATGCACTTGCGAAAAAGACTCGTCTATCGTGTGCTTTTCCCAGTGCCGGTTTGCGGCGTCGCCCTGCTGCTCCATCCAGTACAGGCCATAGCTGTGGCCGCGCCCGTAGATGATGTCCATCTTGCCGTCGCCGTTCACGTCATAGCCGATAATCGGGAAGCCCGTTTCGCCCAGGTTCCAGTCGCCATGCCATTCCCATTTGTCCTGGTCCGCGTCAATATTCTTGAACCATCCGAAGGGTGTAAGTAGATCTACCTTGCCATCGCCATCCACATCTGCCATTCCGATACCATGCCCATCCTGATCGTGGCCGCCAACGTGATGCACCTTTGGCTGCGCCCCTGAAAAATCCACCCAGATTACTCCCGAGCGCCCATAGTGCGCCAGCGCCAGGTCGGGCTTGCCATCGCCATTCAGATCCGCCAGCCACCCTCCTTCGGTTTCGATCGTGTGCGTGATGAAATGCTTCTGCCACGTCACGCCCAGCTTCTTCGGATTCTCATACCACCAGAGGCCGTCGGTTTGCCATCCCATCGTAACCACGTCCGGCGCGCCGTCGTGATTCACATCAATGGCCCATTCACCGCAATCGGAGACATATTCGCCCACAATCTCCACCGTCCGATACTGATGCATTTTCCATTCGCCGCCCTGCGGCCCTGGATTCTCATACCAGAATGCCCCGCTGAGCAGGTCGGGTCGCCCATCGCCGTTCATATCGATTACGGTAATGCCTTCCGCATGATCGGTGCCAAGCTGGTGCGAAAAGAACGTTGCTTGCGGCACGCCATAGGGTCCGTCGCCGCGCTCCCGGTTCAACTCGGGATACGCCAGAATCGCGCTAATACCAATCGCTAAGACACCTACGCAGACAACTAATCGTTTTCTCATAGCCGAACCTGTGGTGTTTACAGTCTAATCCCGGCGCCTTTGAACGTTCGAAACCGGAGTAAATTGAACGTCTCTAATACACTGCAGAGATGAATGTCCTTCGCAGGAGATGGGGCGTAGTGTTGATGATCGCCTCGATCACGATCTCCTCTCCGGCGTGCTTCGTTCACAGACGTGTAGTGCATCCTCCAGGCAAGCAGGTGAATCGTCCGCTTCTCAGTGCGACGAAGCAGGAACTGATCCAGCGCATTCACAATTTTTCAGATCCGATTCAATCATTCGACATGAAAGCGGACATGTCGTCCTCCGTCGGCAGCCTCTATGGAGGCAACGTCACCGACTATCCCACCATCACCGGCTACATCTTATTTCTCAGACCCGACAATATTCGAGTGATCGGCCTTGACCCTGTGATTCACGGAACCGCCTTCGACATGGTTTCCATGGGCGACAATTTCCGCGTTTCCATTCCCTCCAAAAGCGAGTTTATTGTCGGCCGCAATGACGCTCCTCCCTCGTCCACCAACAAGCTGGAGAATCTGCGTCCGGTGGCTTTCCTTCATTCGCTGCTCATCACGCCGCCTGATCCCCAGGCTGACGAAACTCTGCTTGAGAACGACACTGACGAATCGAAGGCCGTGTATATTCTGATGATCGTCCAGCGTCAGGGCGATCATCTAGCACTTCTCCGGAACGTCTATTTTGATCGGTACACGCTGCAGATCATTCGGCAGAAAACGTTCGACGCTATTGGCAATATCCGCAGCGACACGGAATACGCGGCATGGAAAACGTACAACGGCATTCCGTTTCCATCCAGCATCGATATACAGCGGCCGCAGGACGGCTACGAGGTCGTTCTGACGCTCGTGGATATGAAGATCAACACCGGTGATGCGACGCCCGCCAAGTTCGTGCTAAAACAGCCGCCGGATTCGCACCTGAAAGAACTCAAATAGCCGCGCTCGAAAGCGCCAACTAAACGCCAGTGCCCAACAGCTTCTCGGGCGTAATCGGCAGATCGCGTACGCGGACGCCTGTCGCATGATAAACTGCATTCGCGATCGCCGCCGCCACGCCCGTGATTCCAATCTCGCCGACTCCCCTGCAGCCCACCGAGTTGAAGTTGAAATCCGGCTCTCCGATCCAGCTGATATCAATCTCCGGCACATCGGCATGTACCGGTACCAGATAACCTGCTAAATCGGCATTGACCGGCTGCCCATGCTCGCGGTCGTAGGTAAGCTCTTCCAGAAGCGCGTGTCCGATTCCAAACACGATTCCGCCCATGAATTGGCTGCGTGTCGTTTTCGCGCTCAGGATGCGGCCGCAGTCAAAGACGCTGACGATGCGTGAAACACGCACGCGTCCGATTGCTTCATTCACCCGCACCTCTACAAAGTGCGCGCCAAACGACTGGAATGCGTGTTTGTCGTTCTGCCCAAAAATCGGCGTGGTCTGGCCTTGTGCCTCTATCGCCTCGCGCTTCCCTAATGACAGCAGGTCCGCGTACCCAATGCTGCGCCCCGGGTCTGAGCGGTGAGCCACTCGCCCATCGCGAAACAGGAACTCGCTCTCCTTCCCCTGAGCTCCTGTGAATCCGTCCGCGGTCTTAGCCGCAATCTTCAACAGCTCGCGTTTGATCTCAGTGCACGCGTCCGTCGCCGCCGGAGCCGTACTGGCCGTCAGATTAGATCCCCCGGCGACCGCGCATTGCATCAGGTTAGAATCGCCGAGTTCCACCGCTACGCGCTCCACGGGCAGCCCCAGAGCTTCAGCCGCGGTAATGGCTAACATCGTGTACATGCCGGTGCCCGCATCGGACCCGGCCGTTGACACCACGGCTCGCGCTCCGCGCGCGTCCCCTTCCAGACGCACCTTGACAATCGCACCCATCATGTAGCCGGGGTAAGTCGCGGTCGCCATCCCCCAGCCCAGGAGCGTGTCTGCCGAATGTCCTTTATCCCGCATAGACCTGGGCTTCGGATTCCGCGCCGCCCACCCAAAACGCTCTGCGCCTCGCGTGTAACACTCCAGCAGGTGCTTGCTCGAAAAGGGCTTCCCCACGTTCTGGTTAACGTCCGCATGATTCCGCTGCCGCAGTTCCACTGGATCCATGTCGAGCTTGTAAGCCAGCTCGTCCATTGCGCTCTCTAGCGCGTACTGTCCTGGCGCTTCACCCGGCGCGCGCATCCAGCCCGGGTTCATGACGTTCAACCGGACTGTTTCCTGCTCTGTTCGATAGTTCGAAACTTTGTAAAGCATTCGCGAGCTGATGGTTGCCGGCTCGACGAACTCATCTTCCACCGCGGTATGCGTCGTTACGCAATGTCGCATCGCGGTGATCGTGCCGTCGCGTTTTGCGCCTATCTCAAACCGCTGTACGGTCTGTGACCGATGCCCCACGTCCGTTAACACCTGCGTTCGGCTCAGCACCACTTTCACCGGTCGGTTGAGTCTTTTGGAGGCGGCCGCCGCTAGTAAGACATGCGCGCCGGTAGACGCTTTTGATCCGAACATGCCTCCCGTAAACGGGCACAACACTTGCACCCTCCCAGGAGCCAACTGAAAGGCAGCCGCCAGAACTGTGCGATCGCCCAAGACCCATTGAGTAGAGTTATAAACGGTTAGGGCGTCCTCTGACCAGGAAGCGACCGTCGCATGTGGCTCCATCGCGCACGGATGCTCCACAGGACTCGTGTAAGTTTCATCCAGGAGGACATCTGCCTCGGCCAGAGCATTTTCAAAATTGCCGCGCTCAAATGTCAGGGGCTCGCCCATAAACTCCTGGGGCTTGTATTTGCTTTCCTCGGCATCTTCCAACGCCACAGCAAACCGGGTCGGTTCGTAATCAATCTTCAGCAGTGATGCCGCATAGCGCGCCTGCTCCAGGCGTTCAGCCACCACCATCGCGACATATTGTCCTGCATGGAGAATGCGGTCGTCTGACAGCGGGTTCCTGGTCTCGGCCGTCGTTCCTCCCGCCATGAGCGAGTTAGGCATGCTCCCAAAAGACACGTCATGCTGGTGCGTCAAAACCAGCAGCACGCCCGGTGCGCGTTCTGCCTCGTCTACATCGATGCTGCGGATCCGGCCGGCCGCTATGGCGCTGCCCACCAGCACCCCATGCGTCATGCCTCCCAGCACTATTTCTGCCGCATATTGGGCTGTTCCGGTTACCTTCTTACGTCCATCGATGCGATTCACGGGCGCGCCGGTTAATGTTGTCGCCATGGGTCTCCTCCGTCTACGCCTTCCTCAGCAACTCTTCCAGCGCAAGAATCAGCGTCCGCTTAGCCAGTTCTACTTTGAATGCGTTGTGCCGTTGCGGCTTGGCATTTGCCAATGCGGCATCAGCCGCCGCGACAAACGTATCGCGAGCCGCTGGCTTATTCTCCAGCGCCTTCTCTGCCTCGCGCGCGCGCCAGGGCAACGTAGCAACTCCGCCTAGCCCCACTCGCGCTTGCTTGATTGTCTTGCCATCCACTTCCAGCGCCACCGCGGCGGAGGCCAGCGCAAATTCATAACTCGCCCGGTCCCGCACCTTAAGATAGTGCGACCGCCGCGCCAGCTTCGTATACGGCACGTGAACGTG
>CAVPKW010000015.1:0-15004 GCA_963705805.1 uncultured Acidobacteriaceae bacterium | reverse complement strand
CTTGGATGGCATTCGCTCTAAGGAACTTCGGGTCGCGGTAGGGACGATCATCGCTGATCGCCCCCCGCACAGATCCGTACGTGCGCTGCTCACGCATACGGCTCCTACCTTGGATGTGTGGCGTCGAAGCGAACGCTTGGATAGGGATGCACGATGCGCGGATAAGGCACCCAGCGGTCGAACATCGGGCAGTAGCGGTCCCAGCGCATCCGCCTTTCGCTGCGGCGGCCTACTATCTTCCACCACAGCCAAAAGAGCCGATGTCGGAACCGCCCGAGCGTCGCGCTGTTGCCCGGTACCGCATGGTATTGGTAATAACCACGCTGCACCCTTCCCAGCCACTCGCCGACTTGCGCTAGCGGATGATGCATCCGGCGTCGAAGCTCCTGCTTGAGTTGCTGCAGTTTCGCTCGCATCCGTTTGCTCGCCGTCTTGCGCCAGACAATGAAGCGGCCCTTCTTAGTCCCACAGTAGTGCGTGAATCCCAAGAAGTCGAAGGTCTCCGGTTTTCCCTCACCACGTTTGCCGCGGTTGGTTTCAGCGCTTCGCCCGAACTCGATGAGTCGCGTTTTGTCCGGATGTAGTTCCAGCCCGAATTTCGCCAGCCGTTCCCGGAATGCGTCCAGGAACCGCTCGGCGTCCTCGCGGTGCTCGAAGCCCAACACCAGATCGTCGGCATAGCGAACGGCAATGACTTCGCCCCTCGCCCACCGCTTGCGCCAGGCATCTATCCTGGTCAAAGACGTAATGCAGATAGATGTTCGCTAGCAACGGTGAAATCACCGCTCCCTGCGGAGTCCCTATCTTCGTTTCCGACCATTCGCCTTCCTCGCTTACTCCCGCCTTCAGCCATTTATGGATCAGACGATGAATCCGCGGGTCGGCTACGCGATGCTGGACAAACTTCTCCGTCCATTCGTGGCTCATGTTGTCGAAGAACCCTCGAATGTCGGCGTCCAGAATCCAGCTCACGCGCTTCCGGCAGATGCCTACATTCAGTGCGTCTAGCGCCTGATGCGGGCTGCGACCGGGCCGGAACCCGTAGGAGAATCCTTTGAAGTCCACCTCATAAATCGCATTGAGGATGGTCACCACCGCCTGTTGAACAATCTTGTCCTCCAGACTGGCGATGCCCAACGGCCGCTGCCGGCCGTCAGCCTTCGGAATATAAACTCTCCGCGAGGGTTGTGCCCGATACGCTCCCCGGTGCACCCGGCTGTGCAGATCAGTAATCCGATCCTCCAACCCGGTTCCATACTCCCGCCACGTCACGCCATCTACTCCCGGTGCCGCTTGCCGCTTTAACGCGTAAAAGCTTTCCCGTAGCAGATCGACGTTCAAATGGTGAAGCAAAGCCGTGAACCGTTCTCGCTTCCTTTCCTTTGCTGCTTCTCGCACACCCCGCAATCTCTGGGACACGCCGACCTCGCTCTGCGTCGAGAGCGTGTGTGATCGCGAAGTGTTCTCCTTGGTTCGCTCTCTTCCCTCCCCAACCTCCGCAGCCAATGGCTCGGCTTTGTTCGACTGGTTCACAGGTACTACAGAGCGATCCGACTCCTCGGCATCGTTCATGCGGGCCGTTTGGCTTCTGCCTTCTCCCGCCGGACTGTGCCGCTCGTCGCGGCCAGTCGATGCCGAGGTCTCCCGGTTCTCGTGCATGCAGTTTCTCAGCGTGCTCGGGGTCTTCGACTACGCAGGGCTGACCAACGGCTCGCGCTATCGCCGCTGGCCATGTTGCCTTCTCCTTCTGTTCACAGGATCGGCGCCCCGAATTAGTTTTACGAAGCTCAATACCCGGCCCACCGATACCTCTGTCTACGCTTCACCCGCCGCCTCACGACGGCGAGTGCAAGACTCAAGGCCAAGATGGTTCGCTACTCCTTTCTTGTAGGACTCTTTCATTCCCAACTACATGCCGGTTCATCCCGGCGCACAAACAGGAGACTAGATGACAAGCCGAAAATCAAGTACGCTATTGCTCAGTGTTTCTCAGCGAAGGAAGGCTCCATGGCAGATCACAACGACCCTAACGCAGTAAATTCTATTTTTTCGGATATCGATCATAGTCCAGCCGACTTGTACGACATGTTCGGCTTTCCGAGTGACGATGTGAGCAATGGAGAAGCTGTCGTTATCGCGCTAACTTTCGCCTCCGTTCCTGAAGCGGGGGTGCTCGATAGCGACATGCTGTATCGAATCCAGATCGCCGCCCACCCGAGGCCCGTTTTAGCCGCGGACGATCACAGTCTGGAAGCTCTACTCAAATATTTCGATGCCGTCAAAGAGAAATATCTCGGCGAGTTGAAGACTTCTGAGATCCGTGTGACCGTTGACAAGAATCAACGTGCCACCGTAAAGTTCTTCAATTTTCCCACCGGAAACTTTGCTTCACAAATCGGAACAAACGCAGTGGAGGTCATTAACACGCCAGGCGGCGATTCCATCAAAGCGTTCATTGGCGGCCGTGATGACGCCTTCTTCAATGATTTGACCGGGTTCTTTCGGTCTATTAACTATGCGCCGCAGTTCTATCATGTCCCCCACACGATGACCGGCGCAAGGGAGCTGCCGATTCCAAAGACTCTGCTGGAGCTTGATGGCAATGATCTGTTCAATTACGACCCGGCCAACCCTAACTTCGGCAATGGAGTGAAGAAAGATCTCCCGCCGGGCCCCTGGACATGGAAAGGGAATAGGTTCAAGAAAGATGCCAACGGAAACTTCCGGTTTGTATATAGCGGCAAGGATGCTCAGGCTGGCCGCAATGTAAACGCGATCATCCTGGAGATTCCTCTTACTTTTCTGACCGGTGCGCCGGCTGAGAACCGGATCGTGAACACCTGGGGCGAAAGCTGGGTTCTAAAGGCTGCCCACAAAGTGGAGAGCATTCCCGATGAGCCGTTTTGGTTGGAACATCCATGGGCGCTGATTGATGCCATACGCCTGGATGAAGAGCTGAAGAAGTACAAGTTGGTGGATACGGATGGACAGCCTTTTGCTGACGCCGCGCTGAGTGAACGCGAAGACAACCGCCAGCTGGGCGCCAACAATTTCTGGCTAGGCCCGCATTTCGTGAAGCGTTTGGCTCATCTGGGATGGGGTTTTGGACCCTCGATCACCGCGCTTGGATTGCAGTGCTCCTTCAATCATGACAATTCGCCGGTTTCTGTTCATAGGACTTACTCCTCCGTGGTGGAAGCGTTTCCGCGCGTCAGCAAAACGCTCTTCCAACCCCTCAACATGCCGGATTCCAGCTGGAACAGGAAGGGTTTGAACATTCCGCTTCGAAGGCCTTTCGAAATTTTCATTCCGAACGTCTGCGCCATCGACATGGATACAACCGGAACCTGGCCGTTCGGCCGCCGTTTGGAAGATCAGGTGGCGACCAGATTCCTTTCCATGTTTCTCGATATGGAAGCAGAACTGAACGGCAAAAAATATCACATAGAACTGCTCGGTGACCAGTCCCTCTGGGATGCTTTACCTATCGAGCCGAAAACCCCGCCCAATCCATTGAAGAACGACACTGAGTTTCTTACCGCGTTTCCCTACCTCGCAAAACCTTGGTAATCCGCAGGCATGCCCGCCATTCTCGCGACCGATTTTGAAGTTGAATTAGAGCGTACGGAGAACGTCATATCGGAACTCCGGAGCAGCACGGCAAACGCTCGCGACGACACCGGGAAGCGTACCCGGCTCGCGTATCGCCTGTACCATCGAGCCTGTCTCTTGGGGACTCTGAACGAGTTTGACGCGGCTGAGTTAGCGGCTGAAGGTCTCGAAAAAGACTTCGGCCACAAGGAAGATCTCGCGCTCTTGAAGGCCAATCTTTATTTCAAGTTTCATCGGCTCTCTGATGTGAAACGGGAGCTCGAACAGGTCCCGGCCCTGCGCGCGCGTCCCGAGGGGAAGGCGCTGCTGGCGGACATCGATTTTCAGGAGGGCCGGTACCGGGAGGCAGAGACGGGCTACCAGGCGGCGATCGCGGAAAACCACGCCTGGGACAATCTTGCACGGCTGGCTTACTTCCGGTTCAAAATGGGCGAAATCGCTGCGGCCGACGATCTCTATGTTCAAGCGGAAGACGAACTGACCGCCAAAGAAATGCGTTCCTACGCCTGGGTCGAGCTGCAAAGGGGGTTGTTGCATCTGAGCCGTGGGCGCCATAGCGATGCACTTGGGCACTATCGGCGAGCTGAAGCCGCGTACTCCGGTTATTGGCTTATAGACGAATACATGGCTGAGCTGCTGGGTGCGCAGGGCAAGTATGAAGAGGCGGTATTGCTCTATAAGCACGTGGTGACTCGGGTTGGCAAACCGGAGCTGCTGCATGCCCTTTGCGAGCTGTATGCTTTGCTCGGAAAGCTAGACGAGGCGGAGCGATGGCAGGCGCTGGCTTTGCAGTCGTACCTCGGTTCCGTCGAAGCAGGTGGCGTTCATTACTGGCATCATCTCGTCGATTTCTATTCTGACGTGCGGCAGGACGGTGCCCAAGCGGTGAAGTGGGCGCGCAAAGATCTGGCGCTGAGAGATAACTTTTCCACGCAGGGCGCCCTCGCATGGGCCCTCTATCGGAATGGCGAGTTGGCAGAAGCCGCAGCGGCGATAGACCGTTCGCTGAGTTCTGGGGTAGTGGATGCGCGCCTCTTCCAATCCGCAGGCAAGATTTATTTGGCCACTGGCCAAACCGGGAAAGGCAAGAGTCTTCTTCAGGAAGCAGCCACCATCAACCCTCATTTGAACGCGTTCCACGTCCACCGATAGCTGTTCTTCAGTGCCGGAATGAGATCGGGGTGCCGAAACCGAATCCGTCCTGGGATGACTCCTATTTTGGCTCGCCTCAAACCCGGGTGACAAAAGCAGCAAAAATAATATCTCTCTTATTTTCAGCTGGTTAGGATCTCTAGATTTATTCGGAGCGCCCTCCTGCACAAGTACCTTCGTGTGCGGGAGGAATTACATGACTACTCCGATCGTTTGCGAGCCTTTCTTCAGATTCATGTTTTGCATGTTCTGCCTGTAAACCGGCTGCGGCATCATAAAGCGCGGCAAAACTTGTAAACCGCCACCCAAAGGTGGTAGAGTACTGCCAAAACCTGTTCAGGTTCATGCTCTGCCACCCTTCCGGTGGGTCGTCCAGTCGCTTGTCTCGCGGCTGGTTCCGGCCATGCGAGTCCTGAGTGTGCTCGGAATCCTGCACTTTGTTCTGCCCGGCGCGGAGCAATCTCAGATAAATCCGCCAGTTGCCAACGCAATTGATGAAGCGATGGCGGAAGGAAGAAAACAGCGAACAAACGGCTACCTCGCCGATGCTCTGGCGAGTTTCGAGCGAGCTGTCACTCTGGCGCAGGCAGCCGGCGACACTGACCGCGAAGCACGGGCGCTAACGTCCGTCTCGGCGGCGCAAGTTCGCTTGCTCCGTTACTCCGCGGCCGTCCAATCCTCGCTGCGCGCAAAGCAACTCGCGTTACAAGCCAAGGACGACACGATCGCGGGAGCCGCTGCCGTCAATGTTTCCGCGGTCTTCGAGCAACTGGGCGATTTTGACCGCGCAAAGGCCGAGGCCGCCGAGGCCGTTGAACGCCTCCGGACATCGGCCAACAAAGCCTTCTACGCGCGAGCCTGCCTCAGCCTTGCCGTCCTTGACTATTTCCAGAAAGACAACCTCCATGGCGAGGAAGCATTTGACGATGCGATTCGGGCGGCGCAAAATGCTCACGACGCGGCACTTGAGGCCAGAGCTTGGGATGAGCGGGGCATCCTCCTCCTCGATGAGGTGGTGGAAACCCATGGCAATAACCTTCTAACAGCCGCCGGCGACTCTTTGCAACGGGCCTACGCCATCCGCCAAAACCTCAAAGATGACTACTCGATCCCTCTCAGTGAAGAGCACCTCGCCGAGCTGGAACTGCAACAACCCCACTGCGACGGCAAGCTGGCGTTGAAACTAATCGACCACGCGTTGAGCGCGCCAAACAGTCTTGTCCGGGAAGGCGCGCCCTATTACCCGATTCACGTTCGGGCGCGCATTTTGCAGGAACTTGGAGACCCCCGGGCGCTCGCCGAATTTGAACGGGCCGTCTCCGCCGCCGCCCGGTGGCGGCAAAGCGCCCTGCCTGGCGACACGACGAACATCAAGACGGTCGCCAAGCTGCACGATGTCTATGCTGATTTTGCCCAAGCCGCGGCAGACGCTTCCCTCCAGCGCAAAGACCCTGCACTTGCGCGGCAAGCCCTTGAAGTCTTCGCCCAAAATCGCGCCGCCGGCCTCCGGGAGCAGATCGCAGCCAGCTTCGGTCAATCAATGCAGCTCCCGGAGCAGTATTTCACGCTTCTTTCCGAACTACGGGCCGCTCAGGCCAAGGTCACCCTGGGTGCAAATACCAGCGAAGACCGCGCCAAACTGCAAAAGCTTCGGAGCGCCCTACAGGACCTGGAAGACAAAATCGGGCTCTCAAACAGAAACTTGAATAACGGAAGCGAGAAAAATCCGCTTAAGAATTCACTTAGACGTATTCAGGGGAAGCTGACCGAGGACGAAGTTCTGCTCAGTTTTTGCTTGGGCGAAAAGGAGTCTTTCCTTTGGGCTGTCACTCGGCAGGAAGTGAATTTGTACAAATTAAGCGGAAGTTCGGAAATCGATGGAGCAGCCAAAACGTTTGGGGAGCAGGTGCGGCTCGGCCACGATGCGGCTGCAACTGGCAAAGCATTCAGCCGCGCTCTGTTCTCGCAGCTTCCCACGCGAATCTGGGCGAAGCCGGAGTGGCTGATCGTGGGTGATCGCGAGCTTCTCAATCAGGTTCCGTTCTCGGCCTTACCGGTATTTAACGGAGGTCGTCCTGCATTCCTGGGCACTACCCACAACCTCCGTTTTCTCCCGAGCGAACTGTTCCTTCTCGCGCCGAAAGACAAAGACCCGCGGCCGCAGTTTATCGGCATAGGCGATCCCATCTACAATATGGCCGATTCTCGCCGTCCAGCCTCGCTATCGCCGATTGCCGCAAGCCCGTCTTTTCCGCATGTTTCACTCGCTCGACTGGTTGGCAGCGGACGCGAAGTCCGAAGCGCTTCCAAATGGAATGGCTTCCCCTCCTCCGAGCTCTTGACGGGGGCGGACGCAAACGGCGAAAGGGTCGCTGCCGCCTTGGCCAAAGATCCCGCATTCGTACATTTTGCGGTCCACGTCGTTAGCCCTGAAGGGCAGCCCCAGGAAGCAGCGCTGGCCCTTAGCCTTGGCAAGAATGGAATCCCGGAGTTGTTGACGCCGGAGATTGTTGCGACATACCACGTTCCCGGGAGCCTGGTCGTGCTCAGTGGCTGCTGGTCCGGCGAGGGCGAAGAGCTTCCAAGCGCCGGCATGATCGGTCTCAGCCGATCGTGGCTGCTGGCCGGCGCCGCCGCGGTGTTGGTCACCGCGTGGCCCACGGTGGATGGCTCGGGTCAATTTTTCGATTCTTTTTACCGTCACCTTCAGGCAACACGCGCGGGCCCCATCGCCGGGCGTGCCGCCATTGCTCTGCGGCAAGCGCAGCTGGAAATGCAGAACGGCAGCGGTTACCGCGCTTCGCCCGCATTCTGGGCGGCTTATTCCATCATTTCGAAAGAGTGAATTGCAGTTCAAACTATGCTGGCCAGCCATCAGAACCAAAGTTCGGTGTCTACCGAGGAACATCCCAAACAAGCGTCGAGCGAGGCTGCGGATAGGAGTTCGTCATCCGGATTGCCGCCAGTCGAATGGGCTAGTCTCGTCGCGCAGATTAAAGCCGGCAACGACGCCGGAATGGAGCAACTGTATAAGATGTTCAGCCGCGGCATTCGCTATTATCTATGCCGCCAACTGGGACCGCAGGAATTGGAAGACAAGGTACACGACACCTTCCTGATCGTGGTCAACGCAATCAGGAAAGGCGACTTGCGCGAGCCCGAGCGTTTGATGGGATTTGTGCGAACGGTTGTTCGCCGGCAGGTTGCAGCCTACATCGAACAGGCGGTGCACACGCGGCGCGAGCAGGCCGACCTCGAAACCGGCATCTCTGTGGTCGATCGGAAGCACAACCCCGAACAAGAAGCGATGGTCCGCCAAAAGAACGAGCTCATGAAAAGCGCCCTCGAAGCGCTCTCAAAGCGCGATCGCGATATCCTGGTGCGCTTCTATCTTAAAGAGCAGTCGCAGGAACAGATCTGCCGTGAAATGTCGCTCACAGAAACGCAGTTCAGACTATTAAAGTCCCGGGCCAAAGCCAAGTTCGGCGAGATCGGTAGGAAGAAACTCGCCAGTAGTGGAATATTCTCAGTTTTCGTGAGAGCGGAAGCGGGTTGACGGTACACCCTTCTTATGGGGAGGATGGAATTTTTTCTCATGACTACACCATTTCTCGACCATCCAGACGAACAGATTCTTGAACGATTTATCATGGAGCGCTGCTCCGATACCGAGTGGGGAGAAGTCCTCGATCATTTATCCGGCTGTGAAGCTTGCCAGCAGCGCGAAGTCGCACATCGAGAGCTGATCGAAAACATCAGGGCAGGAGGCACGCTGCTTGCGGCCCAGCTGCCCGTGAAAGACCATCGCACTTGGCGAAGTTGGTTTACATTCCCGATGCTGTCGATGGCCGGCGCGGCCGCAGCAATCGCTCTGGCGTTCGCCGGCCTCTCCATACCGGCGGAAGTAAACTTGTCGGCCCAGCGCGGCGCAGAGACGATCAAGGTTCCCGATTGGCGGCCGTTACAGCTGCATTTGGATTTGCGTGACCTGGACGTCAAGCCGACCGGCGTGGAAATAGCGGACACCCAGCTCGCCATCACTTGGCGAGGACCGTTATCGATAGTTGGTGATCAAGCAGAGGTAAAAGTGCCTGCCATTCGCCGGCAGGGCGATTATGAAATCCGATTGAAAGACGCGCAAGGCAATTTGTTGCGCGAGTTCGCCGTGCAGGCCCGGCTTTTTCCTTAGAACACCCGGCGGTGCAGCCGTTCGATTGTGAATTGGGCGGTGTGGGCGACGGCCATCACCGCCATTACTCCCGCCTGAACCGGATCAGTCACAACCAGGTCGCAAGCATCCGGAACGCTTCCGGCCATATTCAGGCTGATCACCAGCAAGCCTTCTCCGCGCACTTCCCTCACGGCCGCTTCGATATCTCCGCCCATGAGCGAGCCAGCCAAAACCAAGGCCCGAACGCGCGCTAACCGCCGCACGGCGCGAACCGCAGCGGCCAGCGCCTGTTCGCCGACCAGAGGAATTGTATCCACCGAGATATGTTCGCCTCGAATGTTGTGGCGATCCGCTTCCGTGATGGCTCCAAGCGCCACTTGGCCAACTTGCGCTCCCCCGCCGATGATGATGATGCGCTTGCCGTAGATCTTTTGCAGCGGCTCAACAGGCGTGACGGCGCGAACGACCGAAAGACGCTGCAGATCCTCCACGAGCGCCTGGTCCGATCCAGGCAGATCGAGCTCGAAGTACACGCGCGTATCGCCGGGCTGATCTTCGATGATCGAAATTGAACGAATATCGCCCTGATGCTGAGCGATCACGCCGGTCAACTGATGCAACACGCCGGGAGCGCTGATCGTTCCGACAACCAGTCCCACGCGGGCGTTGAAAATTTCGTTCAGTCCTTCACCTCGTAGCGTTTCATCAGCTCGGGCCAAACGCCGCGCGCTTTCAGCACAACCTCGATCACTTCGCGGACTGCTCCCTTACCGCCTTCCGCTGCCGTGACCGCCATAGCGGAACGCTTCACCTCTTCGCGGGCATTAGCAGTGGCGAAGGAAAGTCCCACGCGGTTCATGATGACGACATCGGTCAGATCGTCACCGATATAAGCAACTTCTTCCTTCGAAACTTGTGCTTCGGCCAGAATCTTTTCGTAAATCGGGATCTTCTCAATATGTCCCTGGAAAACCCAGCTCATACCGACCTGACGCGCCCGTTCCTGAGTGGCAGGCGACTCGCGTCCACTGATGACACCCGTCTTGATGTCGTACCAGGCTAGCCAGCGCAGGGCGATGCCGTCCTGCGAATCGAACCCCTTGGTCTCCACCATGTTGCCTTCGCGATCTGGAAGAAGGTAGAGACGGCCGTCGGTCATCACCCCATCCACGTCCATCAGCAATATTCTGATTCCAGCCGCGATTTGCTGCAGCTTTTCTTCCGTGAGAGGCGGGTTGAGTAGCATTTGAGCGGATTAAAATGGCGGTATTGACCGGCAGGCTGATAGATCGCGTCGCAGAAATCCTCACTCGTTATAACATGCTGCCAGCCGGTAGCCGGGTGGGCGTAGCGGTCTCCGGAGGCGCCGATTCCGTCGCTCTTCTGCACATTTTTGCGGCGCTTCGCCAATCGTTCCAAATTGAGCCAGTCATTCTGCACGTAAACCATCACCTGCGCGGGACCGAGTCAGAAGAAGACGAAGGCTTCGTCCGGTCGCTTGCCGTTGCTCTCAACCTGGAATGTTTGGTCGAGGATGCGCAGGTCGAAGGCGGCAACCTGGAGCAGGCCGCGCGGGATGCACGGCGCGCTTTTTTCCTCCGGGTGATGGAGGAGGAGGACCGGATGTATCCGGTCGCGCTCGGACATACGCAGAGCGACCAGGCGGAAACGGTCCTTTTCAGGCTGCTGCGCGGGACCGGTCTGACTGGAATGGCAGGAATGCAGATTTCAGACCCTTGCGGCTTGATCCGGCCGCTGCTGACGACGAGCCGGAAGGAAGTTCGGGAGTGGGCCGTGGCGAACGGCGTTACATGGCGGGAGGATTCGTCGAATAATGATCTCCGCTTCTCGCGTAATCGCTTGCGAAACGAACTGATCCCCTTAATAACCGAATACTTCAACTCCAATCTCGAAGGCACCCTAGCCTCCACCGCCCTGGTGGCGCAGGCAGAGGAAAATTACTGGAACGAAGCGATCGAGCCGTTTTACCGGGAAATTACCAAACGAACTTGGTTGGGTTTGATTTTGAATGTGACCGCTTTGCGCGGTCTACATCTGGCAGTCCAGAGAAGAGTAATACGACGCACGCTTCTCGAAGTGAAGGGGGACCTACGGGGGTTAAATGCGGATCACGTGGCGGCTGTCCTGGCTCTGTGCCGCCGCGAGGAGGGGCATGACCGAGTGCTGATTCCTGGGGCGGACGCCTTGCGGTCGTTTGATCGATTACTTGTGACGAAGCCAGGAACTCTGGGCAGCCGGCAGCGTCATTACCGGGTAGAGGTGGCGGTTGGGGGCGAGTACGTTTTGCCCTTCCATTCGGGCCTGCTTTGTGTCAGCCAGGTGAACGATAGACCGCAAATTTGTGTTAACTTCAAGGAAGATCAAAAGTTGGGTCAAGAAGTTGCCTTTTTGGACGGTGACGAATTAGGCCGGCATGGCTGTCTCGTAGCGCGGAACTGGGAGCCGGGCGACCAGATGCTTCGTCCCGGACACAGATCGGCTGAGAAGTTAAAGTCGCTATTTCAGGAACATCGAGTACTGCTTTGGGAACGCCGTCATTGGCCCGTATTGATGAGCGGCGACCGGGTGGCTTGGGTGCGCGGTTTTGGGACGGCGGCGGATTTTGAAAACTCTGGTCGAAATGGCGAAACCGTTCGTATTCTCTACCGAGCTGAGGTTTAGGGATTTGCGGCGGGCCGCGTATGAATCGAAAGTCATATAATCTACGTCTTTGTATATAGGGGTGGCAGGGAGCGCCATACCCGCGGCATGATGTGAGCCGCAAGAAGGTGAGTTCATGAGTTCAAACGTAAAGACCGCTGTTTTTTGGGTGGTCATCATTTGTGCGGTCGTCCTGGTCTACATGGCCGTTAAGACAGGACGAGGACCGACGCCGACCAACTTGACTGTGTCGGACTTCGTCACCGCAGTCCAGGACGGCAAGATAAAGGACGCCAACATCACCGGCACTGAAGTGCAGGGTACGATGCTGGAGAATGGCGCTTCAAAGGCCTACCATACGTCGATTCCTCCCAATTATCCGGACATCTATAAGATGCTTCAGGACAAGGGCGTCAAGTACACCTGGAAGGACTCGACCGGCAGCGGCTGGCTCGGCATTTTGTTTAACGCCGTGCCCGTTTTGATTCTTTTGGGGCTGTGGATCTTCATGATGCGGCAGATGCAGAGCGGCGGCAACAAGGCGCTCAGCTTCGGCAAGAGCCGCGCCCGACTCCACTCTTCGCAGCAGAAGAAGGTTACGTTCAAAGACGTCGCCGGAGTCGAAGAAGCGAAAGAGGAGCTGCAGGAGATTATCGAGTTCCTGCGCGAGCCGCAAAGGTTCCAGAAACTGGGCGGCCGTATTCCCAAAGGCGTGTTACTGATCGGGCCTCCGGGCACCGGCAAGACGCTGTTAGCGCGCGCGATCGCGGGCGAAGCCAACGTGCCCTTCTTCTCCATCTCGGGATCGGACTTCGTAGAAATGTTTGTCGGCGTGGGCGCGAGCCGCGTTCGCGATCTGTTCGAACAAGGAAAAAAGAACGCTCCCTGCATTATCTTTATCGACGAAATCGATGCGGTTGGCCGGCATCGCGGAGCAGGGCTCGGCGGCGGCCACGATGAGCGCGAGCAGACCTTGAACCAGCTGCTGGTGGAAATGGACGGCTTCGAATCCAACGAAGGCGTGATCCTGGTGGCTGCAACCAATCGTCCGGACGTACTGGATCCGGCGCTTCTGCGGCCCGGACGCTTCGACCGCCGCGTCGTGGTAGACCGGCCGGACGTGCGCGGACGCGAGAGCATCCTGAAGGTACACACCAAGAAGACCCCTCTGTCCGATGACGTTGACCTGTCGGTGATCGCGCGCGGCACCCCGGGTTTCGCGGGCGCCGATCTGGCGAACCTGGTGAACGAAGCGGCGCTCGTGGCCGCCCGGCAGAACCGGAAGGTAGTCACGCAGTACGATTTCGAACTCGCGAAGGACAAAGTCCTGATGGGCGTCGAGCGGAAGAGCATGATCATCAGCGACAAGGAAAAGCGGATGACGGCTTATCACGAAGCCGGTCATGCGCTGGTTGCCGCGTCGATGAAGGATGCCGACCCGCTGCACAAGGTGACGATTATTCCGCGCGGCATGGCGCTGGGATTAACCATGCAGCTGCCGCTGGATGACAAGCTGTCTCATGACAAGAAGTATCTGGAAACGCGGCTGGCCATCCTGATGGCGGGCCGCATCGCGGAAGAAATCTTTCTCGAACAGATGACGACCGGCGCGGGCAACGATATCGAGCGCGCCACCGAAATGGCCCACAAGATGGTCTGCGAGTGGGGCATGAGCGAGCTTGGCCCGCTGAGCTTCGGCAAGAAAGACGAACAGATCTTTCTCGGCCGCGAGATTGCGCAACATCGCGATTACAGCGAAGAGACCGCCATCAAGATCGATCAGCAGGTACGCAGGCTGGTGGAAGACGGCTACAACAAAGCGCGGCAGATTATTTCGGAGCGCTCGGATGCGCTGGTTCGCATCGCGGAAGCGCTGCTGGAGCGCGAGGTCCTGGACGGACACGAAGTGTTGGATCTGATCGCCGGGAAGACGCTGCCGAAGCTGGCGCCGCCGCCGAAGACAAGCACCAGCACGCCTCCACAGGATGGCGGACTGGTGGTCGCTCCCCACCCGAGCCCGATCCCTGGGATGATGGGCGGAGAGAGCCCGCAGCCGGCTTGATTCCTTCGTTATTGGAAGCCGTTGATCAGCACGATGTCGCTTGTTTCTTCTCCGCGGGCCTTACTGGCCTTACACCTCGACCCGCAACTGCGAGCGCAACGGGCGAATCAGCCGCGGCGAAGGCTTCGAAATCGCGCCGCAACTCCATAGCCGATCCGTATCGGGTGGCAGGATCCTTCTCAAGACAGCGACGGCCGATGCGCTCGAGATCGGGAGCAATTCGGAAAGCGGTAAGGATCCTGGTTAAATCGTCACACTCTTCTTAATCCTCTCCGGCCACCGGCCTTCGGATCGCGGGAGCATGCAGAAAATACGGACGCGTTCCAACTGCTCCGGTACCCGGCCTGTCTGATCGCGCCGGACAGGCCAAAACGGATCGATGTGCTCGGTAAGGAATGGAATGCGTGTGATTGTAGCAACATTGACGAAAAGACGAGCAGATGCGACCAGATGATGATATTTGATCATCTTTCGTTACTCCTCACGTGTAGTGCGCGAATTGACGAGTCCATAATCGGCGTAACTCTGCGCATGGTGCCGCTCACGCCCCGGATTTCCACGGGAATAACGTCCACCCGCGATGGTTTTCGTGTCCAAGAACCGAATAAAAGTAGCCTGCCTTTTTTAACAGCGTAAATGGCGGCATGTGGATTTCATCGGCTTGTGGATCGTGGCAAGCTCGTCCGCCCGCTTCGATGATCCTGATTCCAGTATTCCTAAAGAAGTGTTCTGCCCGTTCGATACGCTCTGCATCGGGCAACTGCGGCAACTGGTGATGAGGTCGACACCAAAACTGCCAATGCATTAAGAAAATCGTTGGCGGAAGAATTCCGCACTCAGCTTACGATTGGAGCCCCCACTGATCAAAACGAAGCGGGCCGGCGCGAAGCGTCGTTGGCATGCTCGTGCGACCGGAGCTCCAGCCCGCCTTCGAAGATGGCCGGCTCCTCGTTCTTTCTCCGTTCGAACCGAAACAGAAGGAGGATTACTGCAGCCCTCGCCCAAGAACGTAATCGCTTGCTCGCGATGATAAAGCGCGAGAGAACAAGCGTCTCATGACCATAGATGACCCAGCAAATCGGCCGTTAATTGATCTAGGAGCGAAGCCGGTTACTGCTCTGTCTGTCGCTGAATAGAGCACGCGCGGTCGGCGGAGGCGATCACCTTTAGACGACGCGCTCGATGGGCGAACCGCTCAACAGCCGGCAATTCCTGCCGCGTGATCACATAACGGCGACGGTTATTCGGCAAGCTCTTCGAATTGCGTGATGCGTACCTCGCGATCTGGAAAAACAGCTCGAATCTCCAACCGGCCGCCGAGCGCTTCTACGTACTCCGATAGCGTA
>CAVPKW010000014.1:0-62938 GCA_963705805.1 uncultured Acidobacteriaceae bacterium | reverse complement strand
ACGCCAAAAACCCTTCGTCTTCGGGCGCCCCAATCGCAAGCGCGCGGTTAGGCCTGGAGGCGAGTCTGGCCCAGTTCGTATTTGAAGACTTTCCTCTTATCCGCGTGCAAGGCGATGCGATCGCGCTGGCGAATCACTGTGCTCAGTTCAGTAGCGCCGAGACCCTGGCCATGCAGAAGATCGAGCAGGCGTTCCGGAATTCCGTTATCAGCCGCCCTTGCCGGCGGAGATTTTGAAAAGCGCGGGCGTGGATCAAAAGAATTCGCGCGCTCTGCTGGAAACGCTGATCAAGGGCCAGAAACTGGTGCGCGTCTCTGAGGACTTGATATTCCACGCTGACGTGATCGCTCACATCCGGAATTCCCTCTCCTCGCATAAGGGGCGGCGCTTTTCCGTCTCAGAATTCAAAGAGTGGACGCAGGTTTCCCGCAAATATGCGATCCCGCTGCTTGAGTTTCTCGACCACCAGCACGTCACCCGGCGGGATGGCGAGACTCGTATCGTCCTGTGATCCCGGCTTAGAGCACTTCAAAAATCAGGCACTTCAAATAGTGTGTCTCCTGCACGGTTAGAAGAATCGGGTGATCTTGTGATTGCGTGCGCCGCTCCAGTACGCGCAAAGTCTTGCCGCAATCGAGCGCCGCGGCGGTAATCACTTCCAGTAAATGCGCTTCGCTCATGTGATGCGAGCAGGAGCAGCTCACCAAAATGCCGCCGGGCGCAAGCAGGCGCAGCGCCCGCAGATTGATCTCCTTATAGCCCCGTACAGCTCCGTCGAGCGCGGAGCGAGACTTGGTAAACGCCGGCGGATCCACGATCACCAGGTCAAAATTGCGGCGGGCGCTCACCAGTGACGGCAAATAGTCGAGAACGTTGGCTTCGTTGAATCTGATGTTTGAGAGGCTGTTGGCATCGGCATTCGCCCGCGCCGTCGCCAGTGCCTGCCCTGAGCTATCAACTGCTTCGACGGAATCGCAGCAGGGGGCGATGTGCAACGCGAAACCTCCGCTACCCGTGAAGCAATCAAGCGCATGGCCGTGCGCGTAGCGTTTGACCGCCACATAATTCTCCCGTTGGTCAAGAAATATGCCGGTTTTTTGTCCGCTGAACAACTCCGCATACAGTGTAAGGCCGTTCATGTGAATGGGCACCCGGTCCGGTACGCTGGCCGTCATCGCAAATTTCTCGTGCGGCAGGTTTTCTTTTGCGCGAATCGCCACATCGTTACGAGCCACGATGGCCGCCGGATGGAGGAGTTCCTCAAGCGCCGCTGCGATAACGGGCGCCGAGCGATCCATGCCCTGGTCGAGAAGCTGAATGACCAGGAATTCTCCATAACGATCCACGATCAGGCCGGGCAGTAGATCACCCTCCGCATGCACCAGGCGGTAGCTGTCGGAGTTAGTCACCACCTTTCGTCGGTGCTCCAGCGCCGCGTGCATCCTCCGAAGGAAGAAATTCGCGCCGATCTCTTCCACGCGAGCTCAGCAGCCGCAGCGCGATCTGCGAAGCGGAACTATAGTGAGCGGTCCCCAGGTTCCTCCCGCGATGGTCCACCACGCGCACGTCATCGCCCCCCTGCGCGGCGCCTGTGTCCAAAACATCGCTTCGGAAGATCCAGGGATGACCTGACGCAATGCGATCGCCCGCCTTACGGCTGACGCGCACTGCCGGCATGTTTTCCATCGCCTCAATTTAAGCAGACGCGCCCAAGTCTAAGTTTTCGCGTGTATTCCGCCGTGCTTGCTGAAGCTTGAGACAGAGCCTTTCGTCTATTGCGCGCAGTTTTGCAAGATCTCCGGTACGCGTTGCGAATTGCGCGTCAGGACACCGGAACAGCGTTGGCGGCTCTCATGGCCTTGACCCTGGCCATTGGCGCCACCACTGCCATGTTCAGCATCGTCAATGCCGAACTCCTACGGCCGCTGCCGGTGCAAGACCCCGGCCGTATTGTCGAGATATTTCAGGGTCACAGCCTGTCTTCCAAAGAGATGGTGAGGATGCCGGATTATCTCGATTGGAAGCAGCACCTCCATTCCTTCGAGCAGATCGCTTTATACCGGCCTTACCTGACAAACCTGAGCGACCCTGGAGGGTCCCATCTCGTTGATACTTTGGAATGCGATGCTTCTTTCCTGCCCCTGCTCGGAGTGCCGCTCGTGCTCGGGCGAAACTTCTCCGCCGAGGACGACATCCCCGGCCACGATCAGGAGGCGATCCTAAGCAGGCCCTTCTGGAAAAACAGGTTTGGCGGCAGGAGCGTCCTCGGACAAAATTCTGCTGGGCGGCAGGCCCTACCTAATTGTGGGCGTGATGGCGCAGGGCATCCCTGTTCCGGAGAAGGTGGATTTAGCGGTGCCGATCCCCTACAACCTGAACTTGCTCGATAATACGAGAGGCTATCCCGAGTATCAAGTGTTGGGGCGGCTGCGGCCCGGCGTCTCAGTCGCCGCAGCTAATTCGGAACTGCTCGAAATATCGCAGGCGTTTGCCGCGCAGTATCAAGGCCAGGAAAAAAACGTCATCGCACATGCGGTTCCACTTCAAAAAGAAATAAGCGGCGACATACGCACTCCACTCCTCATCCTGTTCTGGGCTGTCGTGAGCGTCATGTTAATCGCGTGCGTAAACGTGGCGCATCTGCTGCTGGTGAAAGCCTCCTTAAGAACGCGCGAACTCTCCATACGATTCGCCCTGGGGGCAACGTGGGTTCGAATACTTAGCCAGCTATTTACTGAGAGCCTATTGCTCTCTGCCCTCAGCGCAGCCGCCGGCCTGGGAGTAGCGGCGCTGGCTGTTCGCGTAGCCAGAACCTTGGACAATGCGCCCCTGCCAAATGCCGCGCGGATTTCGCTCGATTGGCGGGTCGTGGTATTTGCGATCGCCGTGGCGGTCGGCAACGGGAATCTTCTTCGGTTGCATCCCTTCCTTCCAGGCCTATCGCGCTGACGTGAACGAGGCCCTTAAGCAATCCAGTGGCAGAATCACCGAATCCCGCCCGCAAAAACGCCTTCGCAAAATCTTCGTGTTCGGCGAGAGCGCGCTCGCAACCGTTCTGCTCATCTGTTCGGTACTTTTTCTGCGCAGCCTCTTCAAACTTGCGCGAGTAGATCCAGGATTTGAGACGGGAAATCTGCTCACCATGTTTGTCTCTCTCCCCGGCGCGCGTTTCGAAGATTCCCAAGCGATCGGGCGCATGGCTGACCAGATCCTGCAGGGCGTGCGCGCGCTTCCGGAGTGAAAGAGGCTGCCTTCACCCAGTATGTGCCCCTCTTGACCATCACTGGCGGCTTTCCGGTGATTATTCAAGGTCAACCGGTGCCGGCAGGTAAATGGTCAACTCCCCCAGTTATACCGACACCGGCTACGGCGAACTATTTCCGCACGGCCGGCATCCGCCTCCTGAGCGGGCGCACATTCGAACCACGGGACGATGCGCCGGGAGCGGCTACCGCGATTATCAACCAGAAACTGGCAAGGACCTTTTTCGCCGGCAAGAATCCCATTGGCCAGTACATCGCTTTCGCACTAAACCCGCCGGCGTGGAAGCAAATCGTCGGCGTAGTAGCCGACATCCATGAAACTGGACTCGAGAACCCGATCGTTCCCCAGTTGTATGTGCCACTGGCTCATATGCCCCTCCCGCATCTTGCTGTGATTCCAATCGCGCTCCTTGTCAGAACCCAGGGCGAGCCGCTCGCCTACTCAAACGCCATCGAACGTGAAGTGCACAGGCTGGATCCCGACCTCCCGGTAGCATACGTTCGCACGATAAAGCAGATTGAGCGGCAAAAGCTTAAATGGAGGACCGTGCAAACGTCTCTTCTGACCCTATTCGGCGGTCTCGCGCTTCTCTTGGCTTTTCTGGGCATTTACGCGGTGATCGCCTACTCGATTTCACAGCGAACCTCTGAGATTGGCATCCGCATGACCGTGGGGGCGACCGATCTTGACATTCTCAAAATGATGCTGCTGGGAAGGCGCGGCGCCGGCGATAGCCGGAACGGTCGTTGGCGTGGGCCTGGCGTTGCTTTCCGGCCGGCTCATTACTAGCCTGCTGTTTGGAACGAAACCAACCGATTGGCCTACCTACGTCCTGGTCGTAGCGGTCAGATAGTCATCGCGTTGGCAGCCGCTTACTTTCCCGCCCGGCGCGCCGCTTCCCTCCATCCCTGGAGAGCCTTGCGCTATGAATGAGCAGCTGAATACTCGAAGACGGTTTGTCCGGCAGACGGCGGTCGCCGCGGCACCGCGCTTTGCGGGTACCCAATTAAGGTCTTTGCGGGAACGCGCCGAATCATCGAAGCACGCGAACAAAATGCGGCTCCGCTCGATGCGGCGACGATCCGGAAGCTCGCTTCCAAGATTACCGGCCACGTAATCACGCCGGCGGCCCCCGGGTATGAATCGTCGCGCCTGGTCTTCAACCGTGCATCGACCTGCGCCCGGCGCTGATCGTGCGCTGTGCCGGTGCGCCCGATGTCGCGCGGGCTCTCGATCTTGTCCAGACCCGGAATTTGCCGCTCGCGGTGCGTGGCGGAGGCCATAGCCGGGCCGGGTACGGGATGTGCGATGGCGGCGTGGTGATCGACCTATCCGGGATGAACCGGGTCGAAGTTGATGCCCGCAAAGGCGTGGCCCGCGCCGAGGCAGGTTCGCTAGTGCGCGATCTGGACGGAGCCACGCAACGATTCGGCTTGGCCACGACATCAGGTGGTTGCCCGACGGTAGGAATTGCCGGCCTGACGCTCGGCGGGGGAGAAGGGCGCTTGATGGATAAGTACGGCGCCGCGTGTGACAACCTGATATCGGCGCAATTGGTGACCGTGGACGGGAGACAAGTTGAGGCCAGCCAGAAGTCCAATTCAGATCTTTTTTGGGCGATTCGCGGCGGAGGCGGCAACTTCGGTGTGGTGACAGCGTTGGAGTACCAACTCCATCCGGTAAACGAGGTTCTGGCGGGAGCGCTGATGTTTTCGGCGGGGCGGCTTTCGGAATTGCTGCAGGCTTTTGTCAGGTTCGCCGAAGCTGCGCCGGATGAAATGAATGTCCTCGCCCAGTTGTTGCCGTCCGAGCGAGGACCAAGATGCAAGATGGATCTCTGCTATTGTGGCGATCCGCGAATCGGGAATGACTTGCTCAGGCCGTTGCGTGCGCTCAAACCGCAGGAGGACAATGTTGGGGTTATGTCCTATCTGGCGGCTCAGGCGGCCGGAGGATTTCTTCAAGCGCCGGTCGCACACTTCCAAACGGACCTGTTTCTTCCCGAACTCAGCGGGGCCGCCATTGCGGCGATTACAACGGCAATCAACCATGCGCCGCAACGGGGCAAGGTGATCATTTTACCGTTACACGGGGCCATTAGCCGTGTAGATTCCAGTGACATGGCGTTTGCTCTGCGGCAGCCGGGTTACGAGGTGGACGTGGCGGGTGTCTGGGGCGCTCCCGCGGAAAAGGCGGATGCGGTGCGATGGGTCAAGGCTCTGCGCGACAATTTGCAGCCCTTTGCACATGGAGTGTACGTCAACCAGTTGGGCGATACGAGCGAAGAGCTGGTCAGGGCGGCGTACGGGCCGAACTACCCTCGCTTGGTCGAGATCAAGAAAAAGTACGACCCCACAAATGTATTGCGGCTGAACCAGAACATCAAGCCGGATACGCCCTCGAATAATTAAGTTAAGAAACGCACCAGGGGGAAGTATTTTGTCAGCAAAGTTCCTAGATATCTAAATTCCGAACGTCCAACGCGTTCTCTTCTATAAACTTCCGGCGGCTCTCCACGTCTTCACCCATAAGAGTGGAGAAGATCGGTTCCGTCTCCGCGAAATCAATCAGGTCAACTTGCAACAGCGTACGGCTCTCCGCGTTCATCGTAGTCGCCCAGAGTTGCTCGGCGTTCATTTCGCCAAGACCCTTGTAGCGCTGCACGTTCACTTCGCGCGTGCCCTCGTTCTTGACTGTGCTCAACAGATCGCGCCAGTTCTGCAGCACGTCCCGCTGTGACTCCTTCACCACCGTAAAAGGCGGCGTGTTCAAGCGAGCAACCTGCTTCACCAGGGCTCGCACTTTGCGGAACTCGGGGAGCGTCATAAATTCGGTGTTAATCATGCGGATGGCGTTCGTCGGGTCCTGGTAACCGATCATCCACGCCGAATGCTCTTCTTCCCGTTCTACCCTGACTTCCAGCTTCGCCTCCCGCAGCCGGTCAGCCACCAGTTTCACGGTTTGTTCGTTCTGTAGATCCGCCTTGCTGTCGAAGGGAAGCGTCGCATCGGCGAGTACGTCCACCACCCGGCGGTCGCGCACGCGCCGCTCCAGCCGTCTGGCAATCAGGGCAAGCTCGTCCAGGGACATCAGGAAGGCCCGCAGCTCCGCCCCCTCTAATCTGGCCGGAGGCGCGCCATCCACTGTAGCCGCGCCGAGTTCCACCGTCAGGTTTTCGGTGGCGCGGCGCAAAATCTCCCGCGTGAATTCCTTATCGTCTTTGATGTACTTCTCGCTCTTGCCCTTCTTGATGCGATACAGCGGCGGCTGCGCCACAAACACCTTCCCGCGCGTGATCAGCTCCTGCATATGGCGGAAAAAGAATGTCAGCAGCAGCGTTCGGATATGCGAGCCATCCACGTCCGCATCCGTCATGATAATGATCTTGCCGTAGCGCAGTTTCGCGATATCGAAGTCTTCGCCCTTGCCGATCCCGGTTCCAATGGCGGTGATCATCGCCCGGATTTCCTCATGCCCCAGCATTTTGTCATAGCGCGCTTTTTCTACGTTGAGAATCTTGCCCTTCAAAGGAAGGATCGCCTGATAGCGCCGGTCGCGGCCCGATTTGGCTGTACCGCCGGCCGATTCGCCCTCCACTAGGAACAGCTCGCACCGGTCCGGATCGCGTTCCTGGCAGTCCGCTAGCTTGCCTGGCAGGCCGCCCGAATCCAGCGCTCCTTTACGGCGCGTAAGGTCACGGGCTTTGCGCGCCGCTTCGCGTGCCCGCGCCGCCTCAATCGCCTTCGTGATGATCTTCTTCGCAACTGCCGGGTTCTTATCGAAGAATTCCCCGAGTTTCTCGTTGACCAGTTGGACAACCTGGCCCTGAATGTCCGAATTCAGTTTGCCTTTCGTCTGGCCCTCGAACTGCGGTTGGGGCAGCTTGACGCTGATCACCGCCGTCAGACCTTCGCGGACATCGTCCCCGGTCAAGTTGTCCTTCGCATCCTTGATCAGCCCGGCCGCAGCCGCCGCGGTGTTGATAGTTCGCGTCAAGGCGCTCCGGAACCCGCTCAGGTGCGAGCCGCCATCCACCGTATTGATGTTGTTGGCGAAACTGAAGATGTTTTCCGAATAGGAATCGTTGTATTGCAGCGCCACTTCAATCGTCAGCTTGCCGTTAGGCACATCGCGGTCGCCTTCAAAGTGAATCGGCTTTTCATGCAGGACGGATTTGCCGCGGTTTAGATGCTTGATGAACTCCGCGATGCCGCCGCTGTAAAAGAATTCTTCGCAGCGGATGTCGTCGCCTCGTTCATCGGTCAACGTGATCTTGAGACCCTTGTTCAGGAACGCCAACTGGCGCAGCCGCTGGGCCAGTGTATCGAAATTGAACTTGGTCGCGTCCATGATCGTCGGATCGGCTTTGAATGTGATCTTCGTTCCGGTCTTGTTCGACTTGCCGGTCTGCGTGAGCAGGCCTTTTGGAATACCGCGCTCGTAGTCCTGCTCCCAGGTTCCTTTGTTGCGCCAAACCTCCAAATGCAGCGTCTCGGAGAGTGCGTTTACGCAACTCACGCCCACGCCATGCAGGCCGCCGGAGACTTTGTAGCTGTTCGAATCGAACTTACCGCCGGCGTGCAGCTTGGTCAGCACCACCTGGGCAGCCGAAATGCCTTCTTCGGCGTGAAGATCCACGGGAATACCGCGTCCGTTATCCACCACTGTGATGGAATCGTCGATGTGAATAGTGACGCCCACCTCGGTGCAATAACCCGCCAGGGCCTCGTCTACTGAGTTGTCAACCACTTCATAGACCAGATGATGCAATCCCATCTCGCCTGTGGAACCGATGTACATCGCAGGCCGCAGGCGCACTGCCTCTAAGCCTTCCAGGACTTTGATACTGGTCGAATCGTACATTTCGTTTTGCGGTATTGTTGCCATATTCTTTGGGTGGTCGCCAGCCAGACTGCCGGAGCCGCCTGTCTCGCGGTCTTCTTTCATTTCCTCTTCCGTAGCGCGTCAGATGCGCATAGGCATGACGACATAGCGATAGATCGTGTCGTCGGACGCGCCGTGCGGCCGCAGCTCGCCGGCGCTGTTTGCGTCTTTAAAGTGAAGCTCCACTTCGCTCTGATCGGCTGAACGTAAGAAATCAAGTAAATACTGGGCGTTGAAGCCGATTTCAACATCGTCGCCCGTGTAATCAAGCGGGATGGTCTCTTCGCTCTCTCCCGTCTCTGAAATGGACGAATGCACCTTGAGCTCGCCCTGCAGAACCTGCAGCCTGATCGCGCGCGACCTTTCGTCCGCGAACTGCGCCACGCGCTCGATCGCCGCCTTGAATTCGTCCCGCTGAATCAGCACCATATGCGCATGCTCTTTCGGCAGCACCCGCTCGTAATCGGGAAAGTTGCCCGTCAGCTTTCGGCTCAGCAGCAGCCGCTTCTCAATCCGGAAGAAAAGGTGGTTTTCATTACCGGAGAACTCAATCTGTTTGCTGGCATCATCAGCCGCCAGCTTCTGAATCTCATTCATCGCCTTCTTCGGCAGCAAAGCCCGGTAAGCGCCGGGTAGTCCCGGAATGTCGAGAAGTTTTTCCACCAGCGCCAGGCGGTGACCGTCGGTTGCCACCATCACCAGGCCGTTTTCCCGCAAGATCAGCAACGCTCCATTCAGCGTGAACCGCGACTCTTCGGCCGAAATCGCAAACACCGTGTGCGAGATCATCTGCGCGAGCACGCTCAGCGGTATCATCGCAAGCGGTTCCGGCATCTGCGGCAACTCCGGAAAACTCTCCCGCGACATGCCCGCAATGCGGGTCCGGGAGCGCCCGCAAACCAGGCTGGCCCACTGGTTCTCGGCCAGCTTCACCTGTACATCCGCATCCGGCAGAAGGCGCACATAATCCAGCAGACGGCGTGCCGGAATAGTGCCCGCGCCGGCTTTCTTGATCCGGGCCGGACACGCGCAACGGATGCCCAGTTCCAGATCTGTGGCGGTCAGCCAAATCTGATCCTGATCCGTTTCCATCAGGATGTTCGACAGGATCGGAATTGTGGTCTTTCTCTCGACCACCCCTTGCGTCAGCCCCAGCTCTCTTACAAGGTCAGACTTATTGACGGAGAATTCCATTGAGTGTGTACAAGAGCTCCTTGGCCCAAGTCTTTTCTTACTCTTACTATGCTAGTAATGAAACACTAGAATAGAACCGTAATAGTAGGGACTGTGGAAATGTTAGTTTCTTCCTAAATTATAGCAAAACCAGTGGCTTGTCAGCATTCCATGCTGTGGAATACCTGCCCTTTATTTCTGCCAAACATAAACGCTGTGGCCCTTTGAACAGGCTTGAACAAGTCCTGCGGGAGGGCCCTTGTGGGAAACCGGCATAACTCTACTGAAGTGAGTCGATTAGGGAGTTGATAAGGTTGTTCAAATCCTCATCCCGCTGGCGCAGATCCTCGATTTTTTGGATCGAATGAAGCACCGTCGTGTGGTGTTTTCCGCCAAAATAGCGGCCGATCTCCGGTAGCGACGCATGGGTTAGCTCTTTGACCAGATACATGGCGATCTGCCGCGGGTAGGCAATCTGCTGGGTGTTGCTCTTGACCTTGAGTTGCGCAGGCGGCATTGAGAACCGCTCGGCCACGGCGCGCAGGATGGATTCAACCGAGATGCGGCGTTCCGGAACAGCCGCCAAATGCCGCAGCGTCTGCTGGGCCATAGCCAAGGTAATTGGCTGTCCCGTCACGGACGACACGGCGATGAGGCGAGTGAGAGCGCCTTCCAGTTCGCGCACATTCGATTTCGTCTTGGTGGCAATAAAGATCCGCACATCCTGCGGCAGGGACACTCCTTCGGATTCGGCCCTCTTGTCCAGGATCGCCATCTTCGTTTCGAGATCAGGCGCTTGCACATCCACCATGAGACCCCATTCGAATCGGGAGCGAAGCCGCTCGACCAGGCCGGGCAGCTGATTCGGCGCCGAGTCGCTGGAAATCACAATCTGCTTCCGGTGGTCATAAAGCTCATTGAAGGTATGGAAGAACTCTTCCTGGGTTCTTTCCTTGCCGGCAATGACGTGGATGTCGTCAATCAGCAGCACGTCCGCCGATCGGTAGTGCCGGTGGAAAAGCGGCATGCGATCCAGCTTGATCGACGTGATCATCTCGTTCATAAAGCGCTCGCTGGAGGTGTAGACCACGTTCAGGCCGGCGAAACTATCCAGCAGCGCCCGGCCTATCGCGTGCATTAAGTGTGTTTTGCCGATACCCACGCCGCCATAAATAAAGAGCGGATTGTAGCTGCGCGAGGGGGCCTTCGCCACCGCCCGTGCGGCAGCATGCGCGAGTTGGTTGGAGGCGCCGACGACATAGCTATCAAACGTCAGCCGGGGATTGAGCCAGTTCGCCGTGCTCTCGAACAACTGCTGATCTTTGGTGCGGCCCCCGCCATTCGAACCATGTCCAGCTGAGGATTCGTAGCCCGCCGCAGCCGCTATCGAAAGCGTTGCGACCTCGTAACGAACGTGGCGGACCGGAAGATTCAACTCCTGTATGGCGGCTCGAATTTGGCCCGTGTATTCCTCTCGAATCCAGGCCTCTGCGGTGTCGTTTGGAACACGAACAGTCAGTTCGCCGTCGCGCAGCGAGCCGAGCGTCGTTTGCGAGATCCAATTTTGATAGGCGCCTTCGCTAAGTTTGACGGAAAGCCAGCTTTTGATTTGTTCCCAGGCGTCACCCAAGTTGCGCAACTCCTTCGTTCCCAAGAACGACAATAGTTTCCCACACCTTTTCCACGCTCTGTGGAAAAAATGCTAGGGCTGCGCTAGTTTTACGCTTAGGCCCGCCAAATCCAGCGGAAGACTGTGTTGAGGGGAACTGTTTCCCGTTCCTTGGAAATCACAGTCTAGCATAGAGAACCAGTTTTCAAAGAGAAATCTACTAGTAATTTAAACCATTGAATCTAATAGAGTTATTCTTCTTGACTCTGGTCCATTACAGTGACTTTAACCCCCTAGTAATCGATATGAATTTACTAAGCGATTGCATTGCAATCACATGAATTGACTTCCGAACAAAGTCATCGGAGAATGTCTCTTAGACCTTCCAAGCGGGAGTAACTCAGCTGGTAGAGTGCAACCTTGCCAAGGTTGATGTCGCGGGTTCGAATCCCGTCTCCCGCTCCAGTCGCAGCGATCAGCCCGGGGCCGAGATTACGCCGGGGTTTCAGAAGTCTTGAATCGGAGCCGGAAGCGTAAGCGCCCTTTGCCGTCGCGCAGATGCGTAGGACGGGTCTCATTGAGCGGATACTCGTATCCTCTATACCGTTCTCTGCGTCAAGAAATCTAACAGAGCTACGTTCTGGACGATGTGACACACTTGAGACGCGGATTTCGAGTTGCGGGAATCGTGCTTGGTTCTGTCGTGGTCCTGACACAGGCGCTCGGCGGCTCGAATAAGCCGAAAAAGATCAAGCCGGGCGAAAATCCGCCCCAATACGTCGCCTTCAGCAAACTGCTCACCCCGGACCAGCAGGTCCATCACGCGCTCGAAAGGCTGACGTTTGGTCCACGGCCTGGCGACGCCAACCAACTTCGCGCAATCGGCCTCGACAAATGGCTCGCTCTTCAACTGCATCCCGATAGCCTGGCCGAAAATCCGCTGCTTTCCGAGCGCCTCGCCCCACTCGAGTCCCTTCGCCTGAGCAGCCGCCAGACATACATCCAATACCCTCCCCCGCAGTTAATCCGGGCAGTGGCCCGTGGCCGCGCCAAACCGCCTGACGATCCTGAACTACGAGCCATTGTGATGCGATTGGCCGAGCGTTATACCGTGAAGGCTGGGGCGCAGGCCGCAAACCCAAATGACGATGCGGACCTGGACCCGCGCATCCGCCCCGAGGATGTTCTTCCGCCTGCGCAACTAGCTCTCCTGCGGACTGGTTCGCCGGAGGAAAAAAGGCAGGTACTGGCGGCGATTCCGCCGCAAAAACGGCTCGACTTCGTCTGGTCGCTTCGATCCGAGCAGCGCCGCCAATTGTTCGTGCTTGCGCCGGTGGATCTGCGCCGCGAACTCATGCTCTCAGTGAACCCCCAGGCGGTGGTTTCGAGCGATCTTAGCGAAGGCAAGCTGTTGCGGGCCATTTACAGTACCCGTCAACTGCAGGAGCTTCTGGTCGATTTCTGGTTCAACCACTTTAACGTCTTCCAGGGCAAAGGAGCGGACCGCTATCTGATCCCCACCTACGAGCGGGAAGCCGTCCGTCCGCGCGTATTCGGAAAATTCTATGATCTGCTGCTGGCTACCGCGCAGAGTCCGGCCATGCTGTTTTATCTCGATAATTGGCAGTCCGTAGCGCCCGGTCAAAGCAAAAACGGGCGTGGCCTGAATGAGAACTACGGGCGCGAGCTCCTTGAATTGCACACGCTGGGAGTCAACGCCGGCTACACCCAAACCGATGTCATCGAAGTGGCGCGCTGCTTCACTGGATGGACCATCGCGAACCCGCGCAAAGGCGGCGGCTTCGAATATAACGCCAAGGTTCACGATAATGGTCAGAAGGTTGTACTCGGGCATGTGATCCCGGCCGGCGGAGGAATGAACGACGGTCTGGAGGTGCTTCGGATTCTCGCGAGCCATCCGGCGACCGCGCACCACATCTGCCTTCAACTGGCGCAGCGCTTTGTTGCCGACGATCCGCCGCCTTCCCTGGTAAACCGCATGCAGCGAACTTTTCTCAAAACCGGCGGCGACTTGCGGCAGGTGACCCAGACCATGCTCCATTCCCCGGAGTTTTGGTCGCAGGGAGCCTATGCCGCGAAAGTCAAGACTCCTTTTGAAATGGTGGTAAGCGCCATCCGCGCCACCAATGCCGACGTGACTTCCGCCTTTCTGGTGGTGAACGAACTGCGTAAGCTGGGTGAGCCCCTCTACGGTAAAATTGAGCCCACCGGCTACACTTTCGCGAATGCGGAGTGGGTCAATTCCAGCGCACTGCTGGATCGAATGAACTTCTCCCTGGCGCTCGCCCGCAACGGGATGGCGGGAGTCAAGATAGACACAACGGCTTGGCAAACACTCGCCCAGCCGGACCCGCTCATCGCGGCGCGTGCGGTTCTCGATCAGGATCCGAGCGAGCCGACTGCGGCCGCCATCCGGAAAACGCCCAACCTGGTGGTAGCGCTAGCGCTAGGCTCGCCGGAATTTCAAAGACATTAGCAAGGAGCTATTTCAATGCCATCGCGCCGATTATTCCTGAAGAGTTCCGCGCTCGCTATGTTTGGAGTGGGCTCCGTCCCCACTTGGCTTTCACGCGCGGTCTACGCGAAAGACGCGCCCGGCGAGCGAAAAAAGATTCTGATCGCCATCTTCCAGCGCGGCGCCGTGGATGGCTTGAATGTCGTTGTTCCCCACGCCGAACCGAGCTATTACGCGCTGCGCCCCAGCCTCGCCATCCCCCGGCCGGACCGCACCCCGGCGTCTGTCATAGACCTGGATGGCCGCTTCGGCCTGCATCCCGCGCTCCAGGGCCTGAAGCCGCTCTGGGATCAGAAACAGCTCGCAATTGTGGAAGCGTGCGGCTCGCCGGATCCGACGCGATCCCATTTCGACGCGCAGGATTACATGGAATCGGGCACGCCGGGCCTGAAGGCGACGTGTGACGGCTGGCTGAACCGCGCCCTGACCGTGGAACAATCTCCTTCTCCGCTGCGGGCCGTCAGCCTGGGCCCTGATCTGCCCCGCATGCTGCGCGGGAAGAACGACGCCGTGGCCGTCGGCAGCATCGGTGATTTTCAGGTCAGGGATGCGGAGGCCGCAGCGACGTTCGAAAGCATGTACGGGGACGCAGCAGATGCGGTTTTGAACGGCACCGCCCGCGAAACGTTCGAAGCCGTGAAGATTATGCGATCCATTCAAAAGACGCCTTACACACCTGCTAACGGAGCCAGATATCCAGGCGGCCGGCTGGGACCGAATCTGCTGCAGATCGCGCGCATCATCAAGGCCAACGTCGGGCTCGAGGTCGCCTTCACGGATGTCGGCGGCTGGGACACTCACGTCAACGAAGTCGCGGCCCAGCCGCACACGGGGCAGCTCGCGAATTTACTTCGCGAGTTCGGCGATTCGCTCGCGGCATTCTCTCAGGACATGGGCGGCCGGATGGCGGATATCGCCCTCGTCACCATGTCTGAGTTTGGCCGCACCGTAAAGGAAAACGGCGACCGCGGCACCGATCATGGCCATGCCAATGTCATGTTCGTCCTGGGCGGCCAGGTGCAAGGCGGCCATATCTATGGCGAATGGCCCGGCCTCGTGCGCGAGCAACTCTATGAAGGCCGCGACCTGAACGTCACCACTGATTTCCGTAGCGTGCTGTCGGAGTTGGTCACAAAACAAATGGGCAATCGCGACACCGCCACCGTCTTTCCGGGTTTCCATCCATCCGGTCAGACACTTGGGTTGTCCCGCGCCTGAGGAGCCATCACGTCAGACACCCAAATGTATCTTGCGAAGCTAGTGGTGTCCAATTCCCATCCCTTGTTGGTTCTTCGGTAGGCGTAGATCCCGCCGTTTCCGCATAACCCGCCACATGAGCGGTCGATGGCCACTAATGCTCTGGTGTGATCTTTGTTGAAGATCGGAATTGACAGGAATCGAACGTAACGCAATTTGACGTACGGCTCACATCCCGTCACATGGTGATTGGTCTGAGACTCGCCAATACAGTCGATCGCCTTATCTGTTGCAGCCGGAGGGATCAGTATGTAGGCACGCCCAAGGTCGAATCGCCGTTTCCATTCAGCCAGATCAGGCTTTACAGCGCTCGCAGCTTCCACCATCTGTCGTTCTTCCGCTGTCGAAGGCTTTAAGCGCGACAGGTCCGACGGGAAGGATAGCGGCTCTGCGGCGATTCCGATCACCTCATCGGATGCCAGCCCCTTAGAACTTCGATATATGGCGGAATACAGCGCGTAGCTCTCTGAGTCCAAAGCATTGGTAGAGACTACAGATTTCTCCATTAACGCGTGTCGGCAAACAGGAACAAGCAACGCAGATAGGACGAAACATAATGCCCCGCGGTCATGGAAGCCATTTCTTAACAACTTCATATCCCTCAAAACGGCAGAATTCAGCGCCGGCGTGTTCGTCGGCCATAGTCTTGATGCCAGCCTCCTGGAGCCGCGGCAGCGCCGCGAAGTTCTCTTAAAACGATTCCTCGATCACCTTAGTGTAAACGTCGCGGGCATGATCATAAGCCGCCTGCGCATCCGGAAGTTCACCTCTTGAAATCTTCGGAGCCTTCTGGGTCCAGCACTGGTTTACTGCGGTGAGACACCACTGAGCGCTCTGACGCGAGGCGCGAATGGGTTTTCCGTCGACCAGAACAAAGATTGGATTGGTGTGCGACGAACCAAGGATCCGCACAGCCAGCCAACTGCTTCGCTCAACCGGCACATCGAAGGCTATATCCCGAACGCCACCGTCGGCAACGACATTCTTGCGCGCAACCGGTTTTCCATTCATCACCAGTTCTACGGGTACCTGGCGTGTACTTCCGATACGCGACCGCTCAATGTGCCAGTACGGTTCCTTATCCATCGCGCGATCGTGAATATTTATAGCGGAAGCGTCGTTGAACACGTGGTTGCTCCAAGGGTTCCCGAGAGGAGTCATCCAGGAAGGCTCCTCGTCAGAGAGAGCGCCACCGGCGACAGAGGGAAGGAAGCTCGAGACCTTCACGCGCGCATGCACCATCCCGCTTCCCGTCAGGTTGACCTCACTCGCGTGAGTCCCAACTTCTACACCGTTGATGCTGAAATCGATGAGATGGCTCCTGCCGTCGGAGACGTAGCTACGGCCCGCGCGCAGAGCGCCAAGCCATGCGCTGTACCTGAGCGGGCCATCCACCTTGGCGTACACGCGCCCTTGGCCCACTCGCGCATCGGTAATACAAGGAAAATCGGTTTCTCCGGAAATGCGCGTGCGAAACCCAACGTTGAGCGTGTGATACCAGATGTTCAGCTCCCAAACGTAAGGAGTGTCTGCGGCAGAAATAAAATCAACCGTATCGGGATACGTCACGTCGACGATGTATTCGTTCGCGCCGATGCCGTCGAACCCCGGCATCTCGTAGTTGGGAAGCTCGTGCGATTTCACTTCAAGCCCCCAGCCGGAGTGGGCAAAGCCCACCAGCGCGCCTTGTGATTTGCCCCAACGCAAGATAGGTAGGTCCCAGGTGGGCCACTGTTCAATCCGCACACAGTGCGGATAGTCCTGCTCTTTGAGGCCGAGCAAAACCAAGTGGCCGGCATGACTTGAGGGAAAGCCGGAAACCTCCAAATCGTAGTGCATAAGCCGATTGGGCGCCGACAGGGGATTATCCTTGCCGGTGAAAAACTGTTTCTGATAGTAATAGCAAGGTCCCCAGGTCAGAACTGATCCGACGTTTAACTTCTCACCCTGAATCTGGCGCACCATGTCCTCCGGCCTGACCCCTTCGGTTGGGTTCTGGTAATGCGAGCAGCCGGCCGCATGCACGTGATGGTCCCCGGAATACCAGCCGTACTTCGAAGGATCGATCCAGCGCTGCATCGCAAAAGATATTTCATTTGGCCCCGCGCCGGTTACTTTGACCTGTTTGGTTTGAGCGTGATATTCAGGTCCCATTGAAGACGTCACCTTATAAGTTCCTTCGGGCAAGAGAATGCTGTCGCCGCTGCCCCGATAGATCTGCGGCTGGAAAAAAAGATCCGGCGCCAGGCGTTTTGAAGGATTCGGAAAGAGGCGGCCCGAGCTGTCACGAATCGTGAAGGCGGCGACCGACGGGGTCCCGTTCTCATCTTGTACCTTCAGCCGCAGCGGCAGGGCAGGCAGCGCATTAAACAAGACCACCATCTGATTGCGAAAGCCGATATCCTGCGTGCCCTGCCCGACATCGAAACTAATCTCGGCGGAACGTTGCCCTCGATCGCGGCTGTAGACTTCAAGAATTCGATACTCCAATGGAAGACCGGAAAGACGCTCGGACATGGGGTCCTTATCATAGAGGTCGAGACTCATCCACCTATCCCTGACGTCGGTGGGGGAAATTTCCTTTGCTGGCTCGGCGCTTCCATCTGATCGAACATAAACGGGAAGAGCATTCGCGCTCTCTACTTGCAGTCGCGCTGTCACCCCCGCGCTGTTAATGACTTTAACCAGGAAGAGGCGCGTTCCGGCCTCCACCAGCTCACGTTTGGCTGGCCCGGGCCGCACCTTAACGCGGCTCTCTGGATTAATGTCGACAATCGCCAGCGTGTACTTATCGAGGACTTGTTCGAGACCCGAAATCGCTCCTGCTTCATCTGTGCTCGAAATGAGCGCATCGATCGTATCCTGGTCCTTCGGCGGTAGCGGCTCCCCTAGATAGGCAAATGTGGTCTCAACTTGCCTTAGCTGTTGCGCGAAGGGCTGGAGAGGCACCCGAGTCTGCGCTAAAGCGAGCACCGTAGTCAGCACTGGCAGTGCAAGCCAGGATGACCGGGCTCTGATTAGGAACACGCGTGGCGGCGCTTGGAACTTTCTGCGTTTCATAGCGGTTCCATGTCCTCCGTCGGCTGGTTATTTGTGCGCTTCTCGGACGCTATTTTATCTCGCAGTCATCGCTCATCAGCGTGAACGCTCGAAACGGAGCGGCGACCGTCAGGGAGCGTGTATGGACGAAACGTAAAGGAATTTCGGAAACAGGATTCTAGAGAAAAGCAGCTTGCTCCTGAAGCCGTATCATTGGTGTGATATTGCCGGATGCGCCATGCGGGAAGTCTCGCCTCAATCCCGGATGATCGTGTGGCTCGTAGCGTTTTCTCTCTTCGTCGACTACTTCCTTTACGGAGTCGTGATGCCGCTTACAGCGCACTCTCCGGCCAAAATTACGAGCGAAGAACAACTTGGACTTCTCTTTGGCGGCTACGCAGTGAGCGTTCTGCTCATGACGCCGCTCTTCGGTTATCTCGGCAACCGCATCGGCGTGCGAACAACCATCATCTGCGGCGCGGTGTTAGCCGCGTGTGCAACGGCGTTTTTTGGCGCGGCCGGGAACTTCTTCTTCGCGTTTGCGGCTCGGCTCTTCCAGGGCGCTGCCTCGGCCGCCGTGTGGACGGCCGGGCTCGCGCTGGTTGCCGAATACTACGTCCACAACCGTGTGGAGATGATCGGTTATGCGTTCACCGGCAGCACCGCCGGCTCCGTTCTGGGACCCGTGATTGGAGGAGCGCTCTACCGCGTGGGCGGCTACCGCCTTCCCTTTCTGATCACCGGTATTTTGGTAGTGATTGAAATCGGCCTGCTCATGCTTTTTCTTCCCAGGCGCCGGAGCCCGCGGCGAAAGACTATCCACATCCGCGCCTTGTTGACCAATAAATCAGTCGCGATGTCTGCGTTGGCGGTGGCGTTAGCCGCGTTCGCCTGGGGCGTCATAGAACCACTCCTGCCGGCAAGGCTGGGCCGCTATGGCGCGAAACCGGCTACAATCGGGCTGATATTCACCGCCTCCGCCATCATCTACGGCTTTTGCGCGCCCTTGGTAGGATCGGTGTCCGAGCGATTGGCTGTCAGGAAAGTCATTGTTCTGGGCACGATCGCAATGGCGGCCACTCTTCCGCTGTTGGCGGCATTCCAGGGAACGGCGCTCATCGCGGTGGCGCTTTGCCTGGTCAACGGCACGTTCGCATTCATGCTGAACCCCGCTTCAGCGGAGCTCGGCAATGCGGTCGATCGGGCCGGAATGTCTTCTTATTCCGCTGTCTATGCGGTTTACAACATCGTCTATGCGGTGGGGATGCTGGCGGCAACCGCGCTCACTTCCGCGGCGCTTCGCTCACTTGGCTTTTTCCGCGTTCTGCTGTGCGTGAGCGCTGTATTGATCCTTTGCACGCCATTTCTCCTGTTATCGGATAAGCCCATTGAAGTAAGTAGAGGAGATGTATCCTATGACTCAAGGCATCGATAATCCTGACAAACTGATCGCAGCGCTCGATCGCGGCGAATCTCTTCCCTCACACTGGTACACCGATTCCTCCATCACGGCCCGGGAGATCGAGCATGTTTTCAGAAAGAGCTGGAACTACATTGGACGCCTGAAGGAACTCTTGCAGCCCGGCGACTTTATCACCGGCGCTGCAGGCGAGGTTCCCGTGGTGGTAATCCGCAACGAGAGCCGCCTCGCCGGTTTCATCAACGTGTGCCGGCATCGAAGGCATGAAGTCATGAAAGGCCGCGGCAACGCCGCCATGATGCGATGCGGATACCACGCCTGGACCTACGACCTTACCGGATGCTTGAAGGGCGCGCCCCGCTCCGCGCTTGAGCCATACTTCCGGCTCGAAGACTACCCGCTGTTGCCGCTGAAGGTGGAAACACTCGGCCCCTGGGCTTTCGTCAATCTGGATCCAAACGCGGCGCCTCTCATGTCATATTTTGGGAAGCTTCTCGACATCATCGAAGCCAGCGGGATCAATCTCGATACCCTTCAGCTCTATGGTCGGGAAGAGTGGCAGGCGGAAGCAAACTGGAAAACCATGCTCGAAAACTACCTCGAGTGTTATCACTGCGCGGTGGCGCACCCGGGCTTCGCCGCGGCGATTGACGTTATGCCCAACAACTATAATCTCGGCGTGCACGGCTGGTTCACCAGTCAGGTCGGGCACGTCCGTCAGTCGGCGCTCGACGGAAAGAGCGCTGTAAAGATCTATGACGCCCGCGGCGAAGTGTCACAGGCGCAATATCATCTGCTGTGGCCCAACATCACGATTAACATCAACCCGGGCTTTCCCAACCTATCCGTTGATGTCTGGGTCCCGGACGGGCCGAACAAGACCAAGGGCTTCTCGGAACAATATTTTGGGCCGGGCGTAACTGAGGAATTCGCGCACGAGTTGATCGAGTTCAATAAACAGGTCGGGTATGAAGACGATGTCCTCACCAACTCCGTTCAGCGTGGGTTGCTGGGCGGAATTCCGGAGCGTGGCAGGTTTCTGATCAACAGCGAAAATCTCTGCATCCATTTTCAGAAATTAGTCGTCAACGCGCTGGCGAAAAGCCACCTTGATTTGCAAGAGACAGCCAGGGCTGGCGAAACCCAGGCGGCAAGCACAATCTCCGTCGCTCCAACTGCATCGATTGCCTCGGAAACCGAACGCAACACGTTCGTGGACCTGGAAGTGGCGAGGGTTGAAAAGGAGAGCGAAACCATCAGCTCCTTTTATCTGCGCCGAAAGGACGGCGGAGGCCTCTATGCGTGGGAGCCGGGCCAGTTTCTGCCCATCCGGGTCACGATACCGGGGCGCGCGGAGCCGCTATTGCGCACCTTTACTCTCTCCACGCGTTGTAATCCGGAGTTCTACAGGCTCTCCATCGCGCGCCGCGAAGGCGTAGGACTTGTGTCACAGTTCCTCCACGAAAACGCCAAAACGGGCTTTCGTCTCCAAGCCATGATGCCCCGCGGCAAGTTCGTTCTTGACCGAACCGGCGCGCGGCCCGTCGTGCTGGTTTCCGGCGGTGTGGGCATTACCCCAATGATCGCTATCATCGAGCACCTCGTTGAAGAGGGCCGCACCACAGGCACGTTCCGCCCAATCTACTTCATTCACGGAACTCAAAGCAGCCGCGTTCACGCCTTTCAGAAGCACGTCCAGGAACTTGCCGCCCGGCATCCTGCCATGCGCGTCCATATCTGCTACAGCCGGCCGGTCTCTAGCGATAAGCTAGGTGTCACTCACGACGCCGGCGGACATGTTTCGATCGACACTCTGAAGCAACTCCTGCCTTTTGGCGATTTTGATTTTTACCTCTGCGGCCCGGCGGCATTCATGAACACGCTTTATTCCGGCCTGATCGGATTATCTATTCGGCCGGAGCGAATTCACTATGAGTCATTCGGCCCCGGAACCGTCCTGAAGCCTGAGATTCCAAGCGGCGCTGCCCGAGTGGTTCCAGGAGAGGCGGCCAGCGTCGCGCGGGTCCGGTTCGCCAGGTCGATGCTCGATGTAATATGGTCGCCTGACAAAGGTACTCTCCTCGAGCTTGCGGAGGAAGTAGGACTCGCTCCTGCCTTCGGTTGCCGTTCGGGCATTTGCGGAACCTGTAGAACGCACATCGAGACCGGCGCCGTGCGCTACCTGGAAGAACCATTGGCCGACCGCGAACCAGGAGAGATCCTGCTCTGCTGTTCAGTACCCAGCCCGGCTTCGGAGCGGCAAAACGCACTCGATCCGGATGTGATTCTCGATCTTTAGCGAGCCGTTATATTCCCCACAACCTAAGATGCTGAAACTGAGCCGGAAGCGTAAGCGCCCTTTGACGACTCGAATTTCTGCAACATGGTACTAGGGTAAAGAGAAGACCGCCCAGAAGGAGACGCCCCCGTGGAAACCATCTTCCAGGATGTCCGCCAAGCCGCCCGCAGCCTGAGCAAATCACCGGGACTCATGCTGGTCGTGGTCCTCTCGCTCGCCCTCGGCATTGCCGCGAACACCACCATGTTCAGCGTGATCAACGCGGAGTTGTACCGCCCGCTGCCCTATGACCACCCCGACAGGCTCATGGCGATCTGGCACATCGAACAAGGGCATCCGAATTCCGAACAAGGCCCTCCCATCGCGGAAGTCGTCGACTGGAACAAACAGAGCCATGCGTTCGAAGACATTGCGGTAACCAGTTTTACCGAATCAGCGCCTCTTTCTCGCCTGGGCGAACCCGCGTTGATCCCAGTCCAAGAAGTCTCCCCGAATTTTTTCCGTGTGATGGGCGCGAAACCGGCGCTCGGTCGAGTCTTTACTCCCTCCGAGACTCAGGATCTTTCTCAAACCGTCGTCATCAGCGATTCTTTCTGGAAGGAGCAGTTCAACCGCGATCCCAAAGCCATCGGGAAGTCCTTTGAAATATCGGGCGTGGAATCTACCATCGTGGGAATCATGCCGGCGAGCTTCAAGTCATTTTATGGCGAGAAATTAGATGTCTGGGTGCCGCTCAATCCGGCGAGCGCCCGCTATTCCGAACGCAAAGACGCCGGGTGGCTGATGCCCATCGGCCGCCTCAAGCCTGAAGTAACCATCGCGCACGCCCAGGCCGAGATGAACGTGATCGCCCGCCGTCTGGAAGTCGTCTATCCCAAAAGCAACAAAGGCATGGGTATCCATGTTGTCCCTCTGCATGAGGCCGTGTGGGGCTGGGCTCGAATGTTCTACCCGCTGCTGGGCGCCGTCGCTTTCGTTCTGCTGATCGCCTGCTTGAATGTAGCGAACCTGCTGCGGTCGAGGAGCGAAACGCGCCGCCGCGAGAATGCCATCCGGGCCTCGCTCGGCGCAGGCCGCCGCAGGCTGATGCAGCAGTCGCTGTCGGAGAGTGCGCTGCTCGCAGCCCTGGGCGCGATTCTGGGTCTCGCCCTCACTTATGGCGGCATCCGCCTGTTTCTGCTGCTCGCTCAGGATTTTCCAAACAGTGACAGCATCAATATAGATGTTCGAGTACTAGTCTTCACGCTGGCGCTCTGTATCGCGATCTCGCTCGTCGTCGGTATCGCCCCCGCCTTTGAGGCCTCCAACCCTAATCTGAATACCGTGTTGCGCGAAGGCGATCGCCGGACCGTTGCGGGATCTCGCGGGCGCATCCGTCACGCTCTCGTCATCGCGGAAGTAGCGCTCTCTATGGTTCTTCTAGCCGGGGCCGGCCTGATGATCAAGACTGTCCTCCGCATGCAGCAGGGCAACCCTGGCTTTGATCCCAGGAACGTTCTTCTGGGAACGGTCGACCTGTCTGAAGGCGGCAAGTACGTTGAGAGAATCGCAGGCGGCGACATGGAACGCGCCACTCCTCTGGTCGACTCCTTCTTCAATCTTTTGCTCGAAAACGTGGCGGCCCTGCCCGGCGTGCAATCGGTCGCAACCGTGAGCGAGTGGGACAGGGGCATCAGCTTTGAAATTTTGGGCCGCGCCCTCCCCACCGAGGAGCATCGGCCCGAAAGCAACTACTCAGAGGTAAGCCCGGGGTTCTTCAGCACCTTGCGAATTCCCCTGAAGCAAGGCCGCTATATAGACAGAGCCGATGGCCCCGGTACACCTTGGGTTGCCGTTATTAATCAAACTTTTGCGCGCCGCTACTTCCCGAATCAGAATCCCATCGGCCAGCGCGTGCTCCTGCGTTACGAGTCCTACCACATAGATGAAGCGCGCCCCCGCGAAATTGTCGGAGTCGTGGACGACATAAAACTCGACGGGCTTGGACGCAAAATATCGCCTGCGGTCTACGCCTCATCGCTTCAGCAGCCGGCCGTGTTTCCCGGCGGCTGCATCCTTTCGCATATTCATCGGATCGTATTCATCCGGACACCTGCGGGCCTGTTCAACCGCAGTTCTCAGCTCGCGCTGGACCTGAGGAAAGCCGTCGCGAAATTGGATCCCGGCCAGCCTGTTACCTCCATAATGACGGCCGGGAAATATCTCGCCGGTTCCATCGGAGACTCGCAGCTGGTGATGCATCTTCTTGAGATCTTCGCCGGCATCGCGCTCGTGTTGGCCGCCATCGGAATCTACGGCGTGATGTCTTACTTCGTCAATGAACGCAAGCATGAGATCGGCATTCGGATGGCGCTGGGCGCAAAGTCCGCCGACGTGCTCGGCCTCGTCACCAAGCTCGGCTTGAAACTGGCGCTGATTGGGATTGCGGTAGGAATTGCGCTGGCGCTTGCTTTGACACGCTTAATCAACAATTTCCTGTTCGATGTGACCGCCACAGATCCGCCGACTTTCGCCGCGGTTACGGTCTTGCTGATCTCGATCGCCCTGCTCGCCTGCTACCCGCCGGGCCGGCGCGCCACCAAAGTAGATCCAATGGTGGCTTTGCGTCAGGAGTAGGGTTATCGCCGAACGGACCTGTTAACGCGCCACCGCCATTCTGCTTGACAATAACTGAGTGATTATATAACATAGTTGTTATATGAGCATGCGCCGGCGTGCCGCGAAAATCCTCAGGCTCGATGCTGCGTTCTCGGCGCTATCTGACCCCACGCGTCGGGCGATCCTTGCCCGTCTTGCCAAAGGCGAGGCAACCGTGATGGAACTGGCGGATCCGTTCGAGATGACGCAGCCCGCTATCTCCCGGCACCTGAGGGTGCTCGAAGCCGCGGGGCTGATTGACCGGCGAATCGAGGGCGCCAAACGCCCTTGTAGGCTCGCAAAGCGAGGGATCGATGTTATCGATCAATGGCTTGCGACGTTGCGGGAAGCTTTGGCGAAAAACTACGACCGTCTCGACGAGGTTCTCGAAGAGATGCAATCACAGAAAGGAAATAAAGTGCGATGAGCAAGATGACGCTTCAGACCGAAGGAGACCGACACATTATTGTGACCAGGCGGTTCGCTGCCCCGCCTGAGGCGGTGTACCGCGCTCACACGGAGCCGCAGCTTATTCAGAAATGGCTGCTCGGCCCGGAGGGGTGGACGATGCCCGTTTGTATCAGCGAGGCGCGGCCAAATGGGAAGATACGCTACGAGTGGACGAACGGCAAAGGAGGCGGATTCCACCTGACGGGCGAGTATCTGGAGCTGCAGCCTTATAGCAGGATCGTTCATGTGGAGCGCATGCATCTACCCGGCCCGACGCCCGACAACCACGTCGAAACGAGGTTTGATCCGGACGGCGACGGCACGTTGATGACGATGCGCATGACCCTGGCCGATGCCGAAACGCGGAAGAGCATGCTCGCAACCGGCATGGAGCACGGAATGGAAGCGAGCTACACTCGGCTGGAAAACATCCTCTAACGCTCACCGCGATCAGCCCGGGGCGAGATTACGCCGGGGTTTCAGAAGTCTTGAATCGGAGCCGGAAGCGTAAGCGACCTTTGCCGTCGGAAGCAAAAACAACCTCTCGCGGGCGTCCAAATCAATAGCACGCCAAGAAAATTCTGCGAAAAAACTTCTCAGAGTCTGCGTTCAAGAATCTTGTTCAAGAATCTACTAACGTGGCGAGCGATCTGAAGTATAATCCCTCCACCATCCTACTTTCGGCTGCCCGATAAATGAGGATGATGGAGATGCTGAATGATCAGGACCCGCCCTCGAGTGTTCTACGGCTGGTGGGTTGTCTCGACAGCTGCACTCGGATTGCTTCTTGGGCCCGTCCCAATTGTCGTGTTTTCCTTTGGCGTATTCCTTCGATCGCTTACTCAGGAATTTCATTCGGGCCGCGGTGCCATTTCATTCGCTTTCACTCTTCACAACCTGATCGCTGCCGTGAGTGCCCCTGTGGTTGGACGCTTGGTCGATCGCTTCGGTGCGCGAAGAGTGATCCTCCCATCCGCCGTCATGGTTGGCTCTATCCTGCTCTCGAGCAACCTGTGGTCCGGGCGGATCTGGCAGCTCTACGTTTTTTATTTGGCTTTAGGTCTTGTCGGCTCCGGATCGAACCCCGTGCCCTATGGCGCTTTGATCGCGCGCTGGTTTGACAGGCACAGGGGCCTCGCCTTGGGCTTGATGTTGTTCGGCCTGGGTTCCGGAGCGCTCATCATGCCATCGTTGGCGGAGCGCCTGATCGCAAGATTTGGTTGGCGCCTTGCCTACGGCATAGTCGGAGCTGCAATTCTGCTGATTTCAGTGCCCGTACTCGGGATGTTCCTGAAGGAGAGGCCAGAGCAAATCGGCCTTTTGCCGGACGGGGCTGCCCATGTCCCCACAGCAACGCCCGGCGAGCCCGAGGATCAGGGGGTGAGCTGGCATGACGCCTGGCACACCCGGACATTTTGGCTCTTGCTGTGCGCTTTTGTTCTCGTGTCGGCCAGCGTGCAGGGCTGTTTCATCCATATGGCGTCAATGCTTACCGATCGGGGGAACACTGTTCAGGCTGCCGCCTTGGCAAGTTCGCTCGTCGGCGGTGGGCTCCTCCTCGGGAGAGTCGGCTCCGGTTACCTGCTCGATCGCTTTTTCGCCCCTCGCGTCGCAGCCATGATCTTCGGCGCCGCTGCCGTTGGAATCGCCCTGCTTTGGACAACTACGTCGCGAGAACTTGCGTTCCTGGCTGCATTCCTCATTGGCCTGGGGCTGGGATCAGAGGTAGACATCATCGCGTACTTGATAAGCCGCTATTTTGGGCTTCGATCCTTTGGCGAGATCTATGGTTTTACTTTCGCAAGTTTCGCGCTGGCGGGAGGATTAGGCGTGTATCTGATGGGCGCTGCTTTCGATGCGAAAGGTTCCTACGCTTTCCCGCTCGCTTTCTTCTGCATTGCGGCGTTGGCCGGTGCGGCGCTCATGATGCGTCTCGGGCCATACCAATACCGGGTAGGAGCGGTTATCGAAACCGGGGCGGCGCAGCCGATCCTCGAATCGCCGGCGCAACCCTAAAACAGGCTGAAAATTTATGACAAGGCAAGCTACTTCTGCCGCGAACCCCGCGCAGTTGTTGCGTATGACGGATGGCCTAATCATCCACCAGGCTTTATGCGCCGCAGCCAAGCTGGGACTGGCGGATCTACTCGATGGCGCGCCGCGAACGACGGCGGTGCTTGCGGATCAACTCGCGGTGAACGAACCTGCGCTATATCGCATCATGCGCCTGTTAGCCAGTCAGGCAGTATTTGAAGAGACCATTCCGCGGACGTTCACCAATACCGATCTCTCCTACTTTCTCCGCTCCGGCGTTCCGGGATCTGTTCGCTCCTTTCTCGTTTTCAGGGGCAGTGAGTTCTATTTCGCGCCCTTTGGAGAAATCCTCTATAGCATTGAAACGGGCCGGCCCGCCAGAGAAAAGCTCTATGGGATGGATGCCTTCGAACACTTGAAAAAACATCCTGAGATGGCTCGCATCTTCGATGACGCAATGACGAGTCTCTCCGGGTTGATGGGGCCGGCGGTCGCTAGCGCCTACGATTTCGGCGCCTGGGGCAGCCTGATGGATGTCGGGGGCGGCAACGGTATACTGCTGGCCGCCATTCTCCGTGCGCATCCGGCGCTGCATGGAGTGCTTGCCGACTTGCCGCATGTCCTCGAGCGGGCGCGGCACTGCGGCTTTCTGAGCGGCGACTTGGAGGCTCGCAGCGAGTTGCAATCCAGCGATTTTTTCCGGGAAGTACCCTCCGGCTGCCGGGCCTACCTTATGAAGAGCGTGATTCATGATTGGGACGATGAACGGGCGCGCAACATCCTCGTCAATTGCCGCCGCGCGGTTCCACGCGATGGCGTGCTCTTGCTCGTGGAGCTCGCGCTGGCTGAGGGGAATTTGCCGTCGCTGGGAAAATTCACGGATATCGCAATGATGGTCCTGACCGGTGGGAAAGAACGCACGATCCAGGAATATCGCGAGCTGCTCGCGAGCGCGGGCTTCCGCCTGAACCAGGTGTTCCCGGTCCCTGGCGGCTTCAGCATTATCGAGTCGCTCCCGATAAACTGATCCGTCGTGGATCGCGGCTCGGCCGTAATTCGTGAAACTCTCAGGCGATGATTGCACAGTATCGTCAGGTCTTGTAATCACAGAAGCTTGCTCATGAAGAAGAATCCGAGGAAATCAATCCGCCCAGTTTCTGACGCCGCGTATGACGACCTCTGCTCGGGCGTTGTTTCGCTCCTGGAGTACGCCCGGCGGATGGCAAGCCGTGCAGTCAATCACGTGATGACGGCCACGTATTGGGAAGTAGGGCGGCGGATCGTTGAGCACGAGCAACAGGGTTCTGAAAGGGCCAAATATGGCGAACGCCTATTGGAGCAACTAGCGAAGGATCTGACGGAGCGATTGGGTCGAGGTTTTGCCCGGACGAACCTCTCCCAAATGCGGCTGTTCTTCCTGACTCATCGCGAAATAATTCAGACACCGTCTGAATTATTTCGCCTGTCCGGAAAAATCCAGACGGTGTCTGAACAATCTTTTGCGGGGCAGCGCTTTCCGCTCTCATGGTCTCACTACGTGCGTCTGCTGTCGGTTAAAAGTGATCAGGCGCGGCGGTTTTATGAAGAGGAGGCGTTGCGGGGCGGTTGGTCAGTCCGGCAGTTGGACCGACAGATAGCAACCCTGTTTTATGAGCGGGCCAAGAAATCGGAAAAGAAACTCTCCTCCAAACCGCATGCAGACGACGCGCTTAGCGCACAGGAGGAAATTAGGGACCCGTTCGTGCTCGAATTCTTAGACCTGAAAGATGAGTACTCCGAGGGCGATCTGGAGCAGGCGCTCATCCTTCATCTGGAACACTTTCTGCTTGAACTCGGGAACGATTTCACATTCGTCGCCCGGCAGAAGCGCCTTCGCGTTGGCAACGAGTGGTACAGAATTGATCTGTTGTTTTTTCACCGTCGCCTTCGCGCCCTGGTCCTGATAGATTTGAAGCTCGGAAAATTCACGCACGCCGACGCGGGACAAATGAACCTCTATCTGAATTACGCTCGCGAACACTGGCGCTATGACGGCGAGAATGAGCCCATCGGTCTGATCCTCTGTTCAGAACGAAATGAAGCAGTTGCCCACTATGCATTAGGGCAACTCTCGAACACAATCTTGGCTCGCAAGTACGAGCTGGAGTTGCCTTCCGAGGAGCAGCTCGCCGAGGAGCTGACACAGACGCGCCGCGCACTCCTGTTGCGCGCTCGGGCGCCGAACGAATGGCATGAGTGACGGACCTGGACGTTATCAGGAATCGCTATCCCGTTTCACGCGCTCTTGCCGAAAGGTCACAGAGCAACGCCCCTGAACAATATGTTGGGTCGTGACCCTTAGTTAGACCCTTTTCGTAGAGTACCTACTGTTCCTCTCGGTGATTGATCGAAGATCCCGCATCTGGTAGTAAACCGCGAACTCAATCATATGCCTAATCAACGCTCCCTACCCCAGCAGCATCAGTAACTTAACCTCACCGCCAACCCGCGGCGCTCTCTCCTCGCCGCTAGCTACTTTCCGTCGCAAAATGATGTTTTCGGATCAGTGTTGGCATGACATAGAGGGTTTGAAGCATGTTTGAGCGATGCTTTTTCGATTGTTCGAGCCGCTCACCGGTGGACGATGCATCGCCCCGGACGGCTGTGCTCAGGCATTGGCCATCGCCAGGCATTTGCCGATGTTGATCAGATTGTCAGCCAGCACGCCAAGTCCCACCCAACGCTTCATTCCATCGATGCCGCGGTACAAGCAGCGCCTCAATCCGTGCCGTCGCTTGGCCACGCTGATGCGTCCCTCGCAGCCCGTGCGCCAGCGCTGCGCTTTCTTGAACCAGCGGCTCTTTTCCATTTGCTTGCGCTCGCCACTGCGCGTGCTGCGGTTCGGTACCGCGACCCACTTCACACCCTTCTCCTGTACCGCCCGTTCCTGTGCTAACGAATAGTATCCTGCGTCCGCCGTTACCAATTGTGGCAATCGCCCCAGCTTGCGCTCGTGCGCTTCCACCGCGCCCAGCAGCAACTCGCGGTCACTCGGCCTCTCGTCGAAAACGTCGTAATGTGTGATGATCTGATTTTCGGCTTCTTGCAACTGCACTAGCTTGCCGAACTCGGTTGGTTTGCTCGCCTTGCCCTTGCGGATAATCTCGGTGTGCGGCTCGAACACGCTCACGATCTTCCCCGGCGATTGCGTCAGACCATCAAAGATGCGGGCTTTGGTCTGCTTCACTACCTGCCGCACACGCCCTGCCATCGTCGCTAAGCTCTCGCCCAGAAGCCGCAGTTCTTTCTTCCGTCGCGCGGACATTCCTTCGATCTCCACCATCACGCGCTTAGCGTCGTTAAGAATCTGCCGCGACATGCGGAGCAACTCGCGATACTCTTTCTTACGCTTCTGCTCGCCTTCCGGCCCTCTATGCCGGCTGGCTGTGGCAATCGCAATCACGCGTTTGTTCACGCTCCGCATGCGGTTTCGCACCTTGCGCTTCAGCTTGCCCTGGCTCCGTTGCTCAATCTTCTTCATCGTTCGCGTCATGAACCGCGTTCCGTCTCCGAGCAGGCTGGAGTCGGTGGGGTAATGAATGTTGGTCTCTACCACCGTGGTGTCCACACGCAGCTTGCGGCCCTGCACTGCGCCTTTCTCTTGCGCCATCGCCACCAGCCGTTCATGCAGTTTCGCCATTACCTCGCCGCCCAGCGCCTGGGCAATGCGCGCTAACGTCTTCGCGTCCGGAACCTTGCCCAACCCGATGCGCGTGAAGTCCCGATATGCCAAGTTCATCGTCACTTCGCGTTCCAGCGTGTCGAAGCTCCAGTTCCGTAGGTGCTTCAACAACAACAGTCGCAAGGCCATCTCGGCGGGCGTTTGCGAGCGACCCCGTGTGCTGCTGTGCTCGTGACGCTCGCCCTGCGCTTCGTATACCAACTCGATGAGTTCCTCGTCTTCCAGAAGCTTGTCGGCTTCCAACATCCAGGGCTCCCAAAGAGCACGCACATCTTCGTTCAATACGCCTTCCCACAGTGTCGGTTGACCTTGCTTACGTCGAGTCATGCCCTATCGTAATTGCCCCCTGAAACAAGATCAATACCAAATGTTTTCGCACCCAATCGCCTCCAGACCTATTCATTGGCGTTGACGCGGACACTCATTTTTGCGACGGAAAGTAGCTAGAACTTAAAGCGTGCCGTAAACTGAACTCTTCTCGCCGGAAGAGACCTCACCGCCTGCCCCGGGTTCGGCCTCAACGTAGTTCATCTCAATCCGTCTGCAGCAAGGCGTCTTTCAATTAGATTAAGAGCCCCAGTGCAGGTCGCTAAACCCTCGGCGAGACATCAGTCTTGCGCCCGGATGTCAGCTCTTCCCGAATAGCCTGGAGCGATTCATCGAGACGCCCGGCTCTGTGAAGCAATTGAATGCGGAGAGAAGCCTTGTTCGCGTCAAAAACCGGCGGTAGTTCGTTAAACAGTTCGCGACGTGCCTGGGAAAGCAAGAAAGTAAACTGCCTGCCGAGCGTGTTCTTCATATCGACCATCTGTTTGCTCGCATGCGGCGTCTTAATACATACGAAGCAAAGAGGACCGCCATGACGACAATCGGATCAAGTTTATTCCAAGTACTGCCACCGCTATTCAGTTGTGAATAGAACGTGAGGAAAAGGGTGATAGTGAGACCAGCATAAACCCACTCAGTCAATCGAGGCACATTGGGAATCAGAAGGCCCACGCCACCAAGGATGTGGGTCACGCCAATCAGAGGGATGATATAGAGCGGGTATCCGAGCTGCTGATTGGCGATCCTCCATTCGTCGGGATCGTGAATTAGATATAACCCTCCGAAGTACACCCAGATGAAGGCGACAAGGCCGGTTATTACCATCGCGGCTATTTGAGTTGCTCGACCTGCCCGCGCGGGTTCATCTATTGTGTGTTCAGCTTTCATATAAAAAGCGATCCTCTTCTTGCGGTTTAAATGGTTCTGCGATAAGTCGGCTCTTGTACGCGACTGAAATCAACGCGCTGCATGGGCGGGACGGCCGCCGGCTCGTGCATTAAACGAGGGTTTCTGCACCATTCACAAGAGAACAGGTGTTCGCCTCAACCAAGTGTCGGTCGTCAGTTGCTCCACCACGAACCGAGCGACATCGGCGCGTGCAATCTTGCCGCCTTTGACGCCTGCGAGGTCGGTGACGGCCCTGACGATCCCACGAGCTGGGTCATTAGTAAGCATGGCGGGCCGGACGACGACCCAATCGAGTGAGCTGGCGCGGATCGCGGCTTCTTGACCGTCTTTGTCCTTGTAAGCATGGCTGAGCAGCAAAGGCAGGAACAGCCGGTCGAACACGAAGCCGCCGTGGCCACGGCTGGCTGTCCCCGACCCCCAGGGCGCTGATGCAGACCAGACGGCGCACGCCGTTGCGCGTCATCGCCGTGACCAGGGCGCCTGTTGCGACGGTGAGCAGGTGACCTCGCGGAACGGGCTCAGGCCGATACCCAACGAGCTGACGACGCCATCGCAGCCGTTCAAACGGAATGGCCTTTCGCCTTGACGGCCTGCTGAGCAGCCGCGAATACATCGCGTGCGGACGTCGTACCCGCTACGTGCTCAGTACCCGTGATTCCGACGTCCATCCATCCCGCGTTCACGCTCTCAAACATTTCTTCGGCAGGTCCAGTGTGGCCCTTCGGGACGCCGAACTGCTCGAACGCTTCCGCCCACCCTGCACGCGGGACGGCAAAGGCTTTTACGTCGCGTTTTAGGACTTCACCCAATTGTTCCGCCACTTCATCCGCGCTTACCATCGAACCGAGCTCGATAACGCGATGCCCTGACCACGCCGGCCCGGTCAAAAGCTTTGCTACCTCTGCGCCGATGTCGTCTGACGCGACCATTGCCGATTTCCGCTTTGTAGGATTGTAGAAGACCGGTAGTGTTCCGCCTTGGCCGGCCTGTAAGCCGTAAAGAAAATTTTCGAAAAAGCCGCCTGCGCGCACAAATGCGACCGGAGATGGCAGGCTGCGAAAACCTTGCTCCAAAAGCGATAAGGCCGTGATCATCCCTACCCCGCTTGTTCTATTCGCGCCCATCGACGAGAGCGCTACCACCCGCGGGGGCACTACCTTGGTCAGCGCCTCGACGTAGTTCGCAATCACGTCCTTTGCTTCTCTGTAATCAGGCGAGGGTACCCATACAGCCGGCAACATAACAAACGCGCCCTCAACACCTTTGAGCGCCGCCGCTATGGCTGTCGCATCGTTCCAGTCTCCATCCACCAACTCCACGCCTTGGTCTGCCCACTTCGCCGCTTTCTCGCGATTGCGCACAAGTGCTCGCACCTGTTTGCCTTGCTTCAGCAGATGCCGCGCGGTGGCGCCCCCAACTTTTCCAGTAATGCCCATGACTAAATACATGCTCGTTTCTCCTTGTTGTTCTTGTGATTTTGCAGCGATACGGTGCAGTAGTTGTAATACGCTACCGTATCGTAATCTCCGCTACACTACACTGGAGCATTATGCGAAATTAAAAGTTGCAAGCGAATATGAAAACTTTTAACTCCGCCCATGAGGACATTGGCCCCAGGCCTTAAGGTCGCCGCGCCCTTGTCGGTGCGAGGGACGAAGCCTGGACACGAAAGTCAAGCTATTTTTAAAGCGAATTGTGCACCTGACAAAGCCGTTGCGTGATTATGTACGCTAGGTCGCGCGTGTGAATTAGAACAACGAACAAGAGCACTACTAGGCCGGATCGGCTCGCTCACGGAAAACTGCGACTGCTGTTCTTCGCTTCACTTGCACCGTTGTTGTTACCGGGTCGAACACTGTAATTATTCCTAGCCGATAGCCCCCAAACATTTGGCTCCCTGCAGCGAAATCTCCGATATACTTTTTTTGAGTCGATTAAATCAGCATCGAGTAAGCTTTGCTGAACCAATAGGCCACGTTTCACAAACAGAGAGGATGAACATGAACTCCACTTCAAGAATTCGCTCAGGATGTCTTTTTGCTTGGCTAACGATCTTCCTTCTTAGCGGCACGGCCTCTGGGAATACTGCCACAGGTTCGATCTGGGAGAACGATCCTACGGGCGCACAAAATGCGATTCCGGGCAATGTTCCCATCAGAACGCCGGATGTTACCTTCTCCACCACAACCCCAATTAACTTCGCATCGGACGGCCTGTACACCATCGGTGAGTTCCTATCCTCGGGTAGCGGGTCGACTATACTGTCGGGCTCTCAGCCAGCTGGGCAATACATTAGACAACACCATATTTAATTTCGTGGGCGTAGTAACTGTCACGACTGGCGAGACCTTTACTGCCGGGCACGATGATGGACTAACACTTACCATCGGCGGAATCCCAGTCATTAGTGCTCCAGGTCCCACATCTTTTGTTCTTACGACAGAGACCTACACGGGCCCCTCGGGGACGTTGCCCTTTCAACTTGTCTACGGTGAGTGCTGTGGCGCCCCAGCGGCTTTGAGTATTTCTCTGCCACTCGAAACGGTCACTCCCGAGCCGTCCTCTTTCATCCTTGCGGGCGTTGCTCTGCTCGGTCTGATAAGCCTTAAGGCTGGAAGAAAGCCGCTCTAGATCTTCAGCTAACCCCAGGGCAGCGGGTCAGTCCAAACTGACCCACTACCGGTCGCAGTCAGTGCCCTGTTTCTTCTTCGCCGTTCGGTGATTGATCGAAGATCCCGCATCTGGTAGTAAACCGCGAACTCAATCACAGGCCTAATCAGCGCTCCCTATCCCAGCAGCATCAGTAACTTAAACTCACCGCCAATCCGCGGCGCTCTCTCCTCGCTGCTAATCTTTCAGCGAACCGGAACCCATCCACCTATGACCGCACGTCAAGAACGCAATATCCGTCGCGCCGCTGAGCGCGAACTAAGAAAACGCGAAGAACGCGCCGCCAAACTGTCACGCGAAACCGAAAACATCCCTGCCGCCGCAACCCCGTCAGTCCCTCCAACGCCAACCCGAGCGGAAATCAATCGCGCCAATGCGCAACACTCCACCGGCCCCAAGACCGTCGAAGGCAAGGAAAACTCGAAACACAACTCCTTCAAGCACGGGCTCTATTCCAAGCAGCTCGTTCTGCCCAGCGAAGATCCGGCCGAACTGGACGAACTTCGCGCCACCCTCCGCGCCGAGCACCTACCCGCCAACGAGACCGAAGAAATCCTGGTCAACGAAATCGCCGAGCACTTCTGGCGCCTCCGCCGCATGCGCAAATTCGAGGCTCGCGGCTTGCAGCCCGAAAATTTTGACAGTTGGCTCGAAGGCGGCCTCCTGAACCTGGTGGCCCGCACCATGGCCTCCGCTGAGCGCGGTATGTACAAAGCCATTTCGACGCTCCGGCAAACCCGAAAGGACAATGCCGCGGCCAAACAATCCCCTCACCCTGAAAACGATGGCTTCGTTCCCTCGAATTCCGCCGCCGCGCCCGAAGAATCGAAGTTCGTTCGGCAAAACGTCCTCGAAATTGGCTTCGTTCCTGCATTTTTGGAGGAAGAGCCAAGCTCGCCGCTAACAAATGACCCGGATCCGGAGCTCCGGGCTCCGCGGCACCATCAAACCGCGGCCTGATTGTCCTTTTTGGCGGTTCTTTGAAAACTGAATAACAGTTCGTCCCAGCGCCCGCACCAGTCGTGCGCCCAGCCGGTTTCTGCACAGGAAAACCGGCTGCACCGCGGAGAGCATCTGCTTCCCCGCGCTACTTATTCCATAAGAGACCAGCCGTGAAGCCAAAGATTTACAAAATCGGACCCACCTGGATCCTATGGGTTCCGGGAGTGCGCGTCTACAGATTTACGAGTTGGGGCCGCGCACTCCACTATCTTCTTCACCCGGACAGCATCGTCCCCTAGTCTCGTGTTTCCTAAGTTCCTTTACGCGGAACCCGTCGCTCGCGAACGTGAATACTCGAAACCGAGCCGCGACCGTCAGGGAGCTTGGATGGACGAAACGTAAAGGAATTTCGGAAACAGGAGACTAGCTCCCGGCTGCATGCCGGCGCGTTTGCGCAAACTGCCACGCATCCCCGACAATCCGCTCAAGTTCGGTGCGCTTCGGCCGCCAGCCCAATGTTCTCTGCAGTTTCTGAGAATCCGCAACCAGGCTGGCCGGATCTCCCTCGCGGCGCGGCCCGATAGTTCGCGGAACTTTTTTGCCTGTCACGCCCTCCACCGCCATTACTACTTCTTTGACCGAATGCCCCACTCCCGTTCCAACATTGAAAGCATCGGACCCGCCGCCGTTCAGCAGATGCTCCACCGCCGCGATGTGCGCTTCGGCCAAATCGCTGACGTGAATGTAATCGCGAATGCACGTGCCGTCGGGTGTCGGGTAATCGTCGCCGAAAACAGTCACTGGCTTGCCGGTCTCCACCGCGCGCAGGATAAGCGGAATCAGGTGCGTTTCGGGATCGTGCAGTTCGCCCAGCCCGGCCGCCGTTTCGGCGCCGCAGGCGTTGAAGTAGCGCAATCGAATGCCGCGAAACTCCCGGTACCGGTCCAGCCATTCGAGAATCTTCTCCACCATCACTTTCGATTCGCCGTAAGGATTGATGGGCGCGATCGCCTGGTCTTCCGTAATGGGCACTTTCTGCGGAATGCCGTAAGATGCCGCGCTGGATGAGAAAACCACGCGCTTGACGCCGGCGTGAAGCATAGCCTCGAACAACGCAATCGAGCCGCCTACATTGTTCGAAAAATACAACTCCGGAACCTGCGTGGATTCACCCACCGCCATGTACGCCGCAAAGTGAATGACCGCCTCCACCCGCTCTTCCTTGAGCAGCGCCGTCATCTTATCCGTCGCTTGAATATCGAGAACGCGCAGAATTTTTTCAGGAACAGCCTCCCGGTATCCGCGTGAAAGATTGTCCACCACCACGACGGAATGCCCACGCTGTTCGAGAAAATAGCGAGTAACCGAGCCTATATAGCCCGCTCCGCCAGTAACCAGGATTTTAGCCACGTCCTTCGAGTGTAACGCCCGGACGCATTAATTTACCGCGAACGGTGGCCGCATACGATCCTGAAAGTGTATGGCGCTGCTTGAAGCACGCAATGTCTCGAAAATTTATCAGACCCAAAGCGCGCCCGTCGTCGCTTTAGACGGCGTCTCGCTCGCGGTGGATAGCGGCAGCTTGGTCGCGCTCGTGGGTAAAAGCGGAGGCGGCAAATCAACGCTTCTGAACCTGTGCGGAGCAATGGACTTCCCGACCTCTGGTGAAATCGTCATTGATCGCCAGATAACCTCTCGTCTGACTGACATCGAGCTCACGCGCCTGCGCCGTAAGAATGTAGGCTTCATCTTTCAATCGTTCCAGCTGCTGCATACCTTGACAGTTGTGGAGAATGTGGAGCTGCCGTTGCTTCTGGCCCGCGCGCCGAACGCCCGAAGAACTGCGCTGGAGCGCCTTCGTTGGGTAGAAATGGAGGAGTATGCCGATCGCTTTCCGCATCAGCTTTCCGGTGGCCAGCAGCAGCGCGTATCCATCGCGCGGGCGCTGGCGCATGACCCCAAACTCCTGCTGGCCGATGAGCCGACCGGAAATCTGGATACCGTGACGGGCGAGATGGTTCTATCTCTGCTGATACGGGCCGCTCGCGAGTTTGGCGTGGCTGTCGTCATGGCCACGCATAGCGCGGAGAGCGCCGCTGCGGCAGATCGCGTTCTGCACCTGCGTGATGGCCGCCTCGAGCCCGCAGCCGTATTGCGATGATCTACGCCTGGACGCTCTTCTCGCGGCTCATTCTCCGCCCGTTGCTACACGAGCCGGTGCGCACCGCCCTCACGATATTTTCAGTCAGCCTCGGCGTCGCCGTCGTGATCGCCATTGACCTCGCTGGGCAAGCCGCCGCGGGAAGTTTTCATTCCTCGCTCGAATCATTGACCGGCAAGAGCGACCTGTTAATCACCGGCACGGGCGGCATCCCTCAAAGTTTGCTCGGCAAATTAGTCCAATTGCCTTACGCCTTCACATTTTCTCCGCGCATCGAAAGTTTCGCTTCAATCAACGGCAAAGGCGAAGCGCTCCCCTTCATTGGGCTCGATTTGATTGGCAGTGATTTCGCGGCGGAGGCTATACCGTCGAACTCCACAACTCTTCTGTCGGAGAAAGATCCCGTCTGGGTAGGAGCGGCCCTCGGTTTGCATCCGGGCGATCCGGTGCGATTGCTGATCAACGACCAAATGCACGCATTCACCGTCGCGGGTGTGCTGAAGCCTCAAAATGGTCATATCGGCGAAGAGCGCGTCATCGTGGCCGATATCGGTCTGGCGCAAATCGTGACCGGCAAGACGGGGCGGCTCGATACCATCGACGTCCGCGTGCCGCCCGATCGCACCATCGATCACTGGACCGCCTTGCTTCGCAAGCAACTGCCCGCCTCTATCACTGTCAGTCCGCAAGGCGCGCGCACGGACGAAAATCGCAAAATGCTCAGCGCGTTCCGTTGGAACCTGCGCGTCCTGAGTTATATCGCCCTGATTGTGGGAGCCTTCCTCATTTACAACACCATCGCCATCTCCGTAGTGCGAAGGCGCAACGAAATCGGTGTGGTGCGAGCGTTGGGCGCGCTGCGCGGCGTCGTTGCCTGCGCGTTTTTGGCCGAAGCCTTGTTCTTCGGAATCATTGGAAGCGCTCTCGGTCTTGTCATGGGGAGAATCATGGCCGTCGGAGCCGTACGTTTGATCGGCAATACGGTGGAAGCGCTGTACGTGAGCAGCCAGCCGGCCCCCATTCAATTTTCTGCGGCGGGCATTCTCACGGGAGTAGGTCTGGGCCTGGTCATCTCGCTTCTCGCGGCGCTTGCGCCGGCCCTCGAAGCCTCTCAAGTCGCGCCTGTGGAAGCCATGGCGCGCGGGCGCGAGGAGTATGTCGCCTCCATGCGATCGAAAAAGACCCTGCTTTGGGCCGTCCTGGTTCTCGCAATCGGCGTCGCGCTAACCAGATTGCCGCCCGTTCATCGCCAGCCAATTTTCGCCTACATCGCGGTGATGCTGCTGATCGCAGGCACGGCCATCGTCATCCCGAACCTGGTCAACCTCCTCGCCGGGACCGCCAGCCGCATCGTGGAAAAGCTCATCGGCGTAGAAGCGCTGCTGGCTATGCGCTCGCTTCACGGATCCGTCGGGCGCACATCCGTGCTGACCGCTGCGCTGGCGACCGCGGTAGCCATGACCACGAGCGTCGGCATCATGGTGGGCAGTTTCCGCGAGACCGTCTCGCTCTGGATGAATGACGAGCTTCGTGCCGACTTCTACCTGCGGCCTGCAGGGTCCCCGGGTGCTGATCAATATCCCACCATGAGCCCCGAAATCGCCGAACGGATCGCGAAGCTTCCCGGCGTGGCTGAGGTCGACCGCTTTCGCGCCTATCCAATCTCGTATCAGGGCCTGCCCTCTACGCTGGCCGGAACGGATACCAGCCCTGCGGACGCGGCGACCACAAAATTCCTGCCCGGTGAAGATCCCGCGGCCATCCTGCATAAGCTGCCCGGAGGCGATTACGCCGTTGTCAGCGAGCCCTTCGCCAACAAGCACGGCGTTCATCCCGGTACGGTCCTCCGTCTGCCCCTTGCCGGCCAGGTCCGCCCGTTCACGGTGCTTGGCATTTACTACGATTACGCCGCCGAAAGCGGTTACGTCGTGGTGGGCTGGAACACGTTGATGAAGTACTTGGCCGATCCCGCCCTTTCGAGTCTTGAAGTCTATCTGAAGCCCGCGGCGAACCCCGGCGCGGTGCGCTCCCGAATCGATACCATCCTCAGCGGCCGCGCCGTACTCGTCATTTCCAACGGCTCGCTTCGCCGAGCTGCCATCGCCACCTTCGACCGGACCTTCCGCATCACGTACGCCCTCGAAGCGGTGGCGGTAATCGTCGCCGTAATGGGCATCGCCGGCGCGCTGCTCGCGATGGTGATTAACCGCCGCCGCGAATTTGCCCTGCTGCGCTTTCTTGGAGCATCCAGGCCGCAAGTGCGCCGCATCATTCTCTGCGAGGCCGGACTATTGGGATTGCTGGCGAATGGCATCGGCCTCCTTCTCGGGACCGCGCTTTCGCTCGTTTTGATCTTCGTCATCAACAAGCAATCCTTCGGCTGGACCATCCAGTTCCATTTGCCTCTTGCCCTTCTGCTGGCCGCGCTGGCTGGAATCTATCTGGCAACCGTGCTCGCCGGCCTCTATCCTGCGCAGACCGCGCTCCAAATGAACCCGATTGAGGTCATTCATGAAGAGTAAGCTCGCGCCGGCGCTCGTCCTGTCCGCATTCGGAATCGTGGCCCAGCAATGGCAAACCGCTTTGCCCGGCTACCGGTATGAGTTTCCTCGCGACCACTTCAACCATCCCGATTATCAGACCGAATGGTGGTACTACACCGGGAACCTGCGCGCGCAAGATGGTCATCGATACGGGTTCGAGCTGACCTTTTTTCGCGAAGGTGTGCATCTGACGTCGAAGGCAAAGGGCTCTGAAGCGGCGGTATGGCTGCCGGATCAGATCTATCTCGCGCACCTTGCGCTCAGCGATATCGATAGCCGCGCTTTCTATCACACCGAGCGGCTGAATCGCGCCGGCCCCGGCCTGGCGGGTGCAAGTTTGCAGCAGGAGCGAATTTGGAATGGCAACTGGCAAGTGCGCTGGAGCGGGCTTCCGGGCGCCCTTCAGCAATTGCAGGCTGTTTGTGATCACTTCACGCTGAAGCTGACCCTTACTCCAGCCAAGCCGGCCGTCATCAACGGCAAAGACGGGGTAAGCCAGAAAGGTCCGGAACCGGGCGAAGCCTCGCATTACATCTCATTCACCCGCTTGCAGGCTACCGGCACTCTCGAGCGCAATAGCGGCGGCAGCGCTGTGCAAGGCCTCGCTTGGATGGATCACGAATATTTCACGGAGCAGCTCGACCGGCAACTAGCGGGCTGGGACTGGTTCGCCATCCAGCTCGATAACAACGAAGAGCTGATGCTGTACCGGCTCCGAACCAAGTCCGGTGAAAGAGATCCATACTCCTCCGGCACGTTTGTCGACGCCGCTGGTAAAGCGCACTTCCTGGACATTTCGCATTTCGTTCTCACGCCGGGAGATTCCTGGCATAGCGATCGATCCGGCGCGCGCTATCCCATCGCCTGGCGGATCTCCATCCCCTCGCTGCAGCTTGACCTCAGCGAAGAGACGGCCCTCAAAGACCAGGAACTATACAGCGGGAACTCAATCTCGCCCAGCTATTGGGAAGGCGCTGTCACCTACCAGGGCCGGATGCAAGGCCGTGATGTGCATGGTATCGGCTACCTGGAGATGACCGGATACGGCCAGCCGCTAGTGACCTATTTCTGAAGTATCTTTACCAGAACCTTGTTTCTCGTCAGCACGAACACTCGAAACGGAGCCGCGAGCGTGAGGGACTGTGAAAAAATCCAAGGCTGGGAAAAACCGGCGATGGAAAGACGGAAGCTTGTCATTACAGAATACATGGTTGTGCAAGTATGATTCGGGACGCCAGCCACGCCCAAGTTTCTTTAGAAATGATCCCAACCGCCCTAAATTCGTCTCCGCGAGGCAGGAGGACGAGGGGAAAAGGCCTTTATGATCTGGAATCTACTGCGCGACCGCCGGTCGGACGCGGATCCACTGCCTAACGTTGTAAGCCAAGGCGATCCACAACGCTTCCGTACCCGCCTTCACAATCCCACGTACCGAAAATTGCCTCAGCTTTTGCACTCCCTTGATCCACAGATGCGGAAACTCGGCAATTTCACAACGCTTCTGATAAAGCGTCTTCACCGCTCGACGTTTCATACGTGCCAGATAGCCGCTCATCGCCTTACTCTCTACCGGTAACTCCACACGCCGCGGCCCACCACGATAGCCGCAACACTGTTTGAGGAACTGGCAACTCTTGCAATTCTTAGCTTGGGCTTGAAAGATGGTTTTGACTACGCCGTGATGTTTCTTTTGTCCGATCGCCACCAAGGTCTTGCCATCCGGGCACAACAACGCTTGGCCACGCCCCTGCCGCTGAAAGGCAGTGGCTGCAAACTCTTTCGCAATCCCGGCGCGAGCGCACGCCCCGGCTTGCCGCGCGGCATCGCCTTTCCACGGCGCAATCAGTTCCACATTCCGCTCGGCCGTTTGTTCCACGTTGTCGCGCGTGGCATACCCGTTGTCGGCGATGATCGTCTGCGGAGTCGCCAAGCCACTCTGCTCGATCCGCTCCAGCGCTGGTATCAGTTGATGCAGATCGTTGTGATCGCCCGTCAATCCAACCGCTACGATCATGCGCGATTGCGCTTCGCTGGTGACCTGCATGTTGTAGCCGGGATGGAAGCCACCGTCGTTGTCTTTCATCTTGCGCGCTTCCGGTTCACTATCACTGACGCGCAAATCCGCCCGATTTTTCGGCGTTGTGCGGGCTTCCAGGTTTTCCAGTTCTTTCAGCGCCGCTTCGCCGCGGGCCACCGCTTCGCGCGCCGCACGCTGTTGCGCGGCTTGCCGCCGCTTGTCCATCTGCTCGTGTTCCTGGGCGGCTTCGCGGTCCAACTTCTTGACCACTTTGCGGGCCGCCCTCAGGCGTTTTTCTAATGTCCGGCGCCGGTGCAAAGAACTCTTCGCCGCTTGCGCCTTCATCTTGGTTCCATCTTGCAGCAGGGTCTCCAGATTCACCACTCCAGCTTTCTCCAGCATCGCCAGAAACTCAATGAATAGCTTCTCCAGCGCCTCCCGGTGCCCCACCCGAAAATCCGCCAGCGTGTGATAGTTCACCTCTTGGCCTGCCGCTAGCCAGCGCAGGCCCGGTTCCTGCGACATCATCCGTTCAATCGACCGTGCCGAGGCCACGCCCAGTGTGTAGCAATACACCCAGATGCTCACCAGCAGGCGTGGCGACCAACAGGGCCGGCCCGCTTCGCCCTCCCGTGTTTTGCAGTCTTTGGCAAACTGTTCCAGATTGAGCTTCCCGGCCAGTTCCCAGATCACTCGCGCCGGGTGGTTCGCCTCGATCAGAATCTCGTAATCCAATACTTGAAAACTGGTTTGCGAGCGGTCGATCGGTTTGTACTTGATCTTGCCGACCAGCGGCTTGTCGCTACTCACTCTTCTAGCGTAAATCCAGTTCAAACATTTTGTGCCCTAAATGTTCCGGATATTTTTTCACAATCCCGTGAGCGAGCTTGGATGGCATTCGCTTAAGGAACTTCGGAAACAGGAGACTAGAAGTGAATTTCGGCGACGGGCTCAACTCTACGGGCGGGCTGCAGCAAGCGCATGGATCCCGCTAGCGCGGCAGACGTAAGGCAGCAGGCAACCACCACTCCCAGCGCGTATCGAAGTGTCAACAGTTGAGAAGCGAAGCCGATAGTCGGCGGGCCTATGATGAATCCTACATAGCCGATGCCGGTAACGGTCGCGATGCCGGCGCCCGGATTGATGTTCTCCACGCGGCCGCCTGAACCGAAGACCAGCGGGATAATAACCGAAAAGCCGGCGCCCGTGGCCGCAAATCCTGGAAGCGCCCAGTTTGGCGAGTGCACGCTGAGCGCCCAAACCAATCCGGAGGCGGCCACCAGGCTCCCCGTCCGTACCGTCAGCATCGGGCCGAGCCGCGCCGTGATGATGTCGCCCAGAAAGCGGAAGCAGGCCATCGCCGCGGAAAAGACCGCATAGCCCTCCGCCGCCACTCCCGGTCCCGCGCTCAAGACTTGCTTCATATATACAGCCGTCCAATCCGCCATGGCGCCCTCCGAAAGCAGAATGCAGAAACCGATTGCGCTCAATGCGAACAGGACGCTTGGAATCCTGTTCAAGGGCAAGCGGTGTCCGGATGCCACGCCCGATTCGTGCGTGTCGAGCATCGCCGGAAAGACGAGAAGAACCGCCGCGAGATTGATCGCCGCGCTTGCCGCGAAATGCGGAAGCACGCCAATGCCCTGCTCCGCGATCCATCCTCCAACGCCCGCTCCCGCCATTCCGCCCAGGCTGAACATGCCATGAAAGCGCGACATGGTAGGCACGCCAAGTTCCTTCTCCACCTCGACTCCGTGCGCGTTCATTGAGACATCCATGCCTGCCGCGGCAGCGCCGAAAACGAAGAGAGCCAGTGCGAGTGTCAATGGATTAAATGCCAATGCAAGCAGGGCCAGCCCGCAGCAAAAAGCAACGCTGCTGGCCATCGCAACTTTCTTGCTGCCATAACGCGTTATCAGCCAGCCCGTGATCGGAATGGTGCTGACAGCGCCAATAGCGGAGCTCAGCAGCGTCAGCCCCAGGATTCCGTTGCTGAGGCGCAGGGAGCTTTGTACCGCGGGAATTCGTGAAACCCAGGTAGCAACCACAAAACCGTGCACCAGAAACAGCACCACGGTCGCCCACCATGCCAGTCTGACTTTTCGCATGTTAGCGCCGTACGTAAATCGAGATTTCCTGGCCGCGCATTTCCACCGTAACCAGTTGCCGCAGGCCGAGCTGCGCGCATTGCTCCGGCGTGATCTCGGGCGCCCACTGATAGAAACGGCTCAGAAAACGGCGCACGGGCGCCCAGGCCAGAACACCGTCCCGCGGACCCCACGTGCGCGTGTAGATGATCAGCGCGTCAAAGCTCGTGGGCGGCAAAGCCTGAATCGAAGAGTAGTGGAAGTCGTTTGTCTCCACAACGCGCAGTTTGTCATGGACGAATCCATAATCCGGACTGCGTAGCCCGGCCGTGAAAGGCCATGCGGTTGCAATGGTATCGCCGCGAAGGTTCTTCTCCGCAAATCGCGCCGCCGCTTCCTGCAAACGCACGAAATCGACCATCGCGTAGTTGTTTTCGTAAGGAAACGGGTAGGGCGGATTCCAGAACAAATTGATTAAGAGACCGGCAATTAGCGCCACTGTCACCGTTACGTTGATGCGTTTCGGTAAGTACGTGAACGCGATGCTTACCGCAATATAGAAGATCGGGAGCACCGGAAGCAGGTAGCGCTCGAGTTCGGCTCCGCCCAGAACCGAAACCAGCACGAGGGTGCCGATTGAAACCAGCGCCGTCACGCGCCAGGCGTCACTCCGGAATATCTGGATGCGTTTGATGGTAACGGCAAGCGCGAGCGTACCGATCCAGCGAAACTCGGCGAAAAAAACGTAATAGATGCGCCGCGCGAAAGAAAAGGCCATCCGGACGGGATTCAGCGAATACTCCACGTTGTAGTGTGCAAATCCCGGATTGCCCAGCCAGTAACCCGTTGCATGGTGCAGGACCATAAGCCAGGCGGCAAGCGCGATCGCGGGCGCGATGAAAAACGAAGCGCGCTTCCAATCTCTTTTTCCAGCCAGCAGCAGGAAGAACACAAACGGCGCAACGATGCTGGTCTCTTTCACCAGAACCAGCGCAACACAGGCGCACGCCGCCGCCGCATAGCGGCTTTTCACGAAGAGCAGCAGCGCCAGCAGGGTTAACACCATCGCCGGCATGTCCAGCTGAGCCATCATGCTTTGGGTAAAGAAAAGCGGCGAGGCCAACAGCAACACGACTGGCAAGAATGCCGGCGCGGCGCGTGTTCCCCTGCTCAGCTCAATGCCGAGCAGGAATGTAAAAAGCAGCGAGAAACTCGCGCATACCAGCATCGCCACGCGAGTGATGAGAATGGAGTAACCGAACAGCTTGTACCAGAGCACAAGGTACGCTTCTACGCCCGGCGGGTGTACGTTTGGGATGGTAGAGCGGGCGACCCATGCGCCTCTCCGCAGAAGATCCAGCGCAGTGGGGATAAACTGTCCCTGTTCATCCCAGAAAAACGGCAAGGTGAGCAGCGGCAGGTGGAGAGCGAACAGAAGTACTGCGAATACGAATAGAAAGATTGCTAAATAGTAAACCTGCTTCCGCTGCGCTCCAACCGGGTGCGGCTGAACAGGCATCCGGCTACTGAACGATGCCGGCTTGCGTGTGAGATTCCAACCTGATTTCGCCGAAAGCCGCCTCATATTGCTTCAAGTTCTGCGTGAGCAGATTTGAAAGGGCCTTCGCTTGGGGCGGGCTCATATAAATGCCTTGGAAATTTGCGATGTTTACCGCGTCGGGCGCAGTCTGATTCATGGTGCCGAAGATCAGAAAGAAGTCCCACAGACTGACGCGCATCTGTACACTGTTCGCATAGTTTTCACGATAATCGGCAGTCGTGGTGAGCTGCAGTTTAGGCTGCGGTTGTCCAGGCGTCATTACTTCAGTATCTATGAGGCCGGCAACGGGCAGAGCGCGCTCCACAGACACGTTGAACGGCGATACCCTAAAATTGCGGAGGTTCAGACGATGCCCGGCAGGTCAGATTTCTCGTACGCGCTCCGTACTTTGGCTAAGAGTCCCGCTTTCACTTCAGCCGTTGTGTTATCGCTCGCGCTTGGCATCGGCGCTAATGCCGCCATCTTTAGCGTGATCAATGGTATTCTTTTCCATCCTGCCGGCGCCCGCAACCCCGAGAAGCTGATTGCGCCACGCGTCAGCTACAAGAAGCTGAATCTGGATAGAATCTCGATGTCGGCCACAGATTTCGCGGACATTCGAGATAGCCGTCAGACCTTCTCGAAGGCTGCGATGGCGGACTTGGACGGCTTTAATTACACCGGCGGCGATTCGCCCGAACGCCTCGAGGGCGCGCTTGTGACCTGGCAATGGTTCGACGTATTCGGCAGCACTCCGCTGCTTGGCCGCGGATTCCACCGCGAGGAGGATCAGCCCGGCGCAAATCACGTGGCCGTGCTCTCATACGGCACCTGGAGGCGCCTCTTCGGCGGTGATCGCGACATTGCCGGACGCACGATTGAACTGAACAGAACGCCCTACCGGGTGATTGGCGTGATGTCCTCCGATTTCCGATGGCCTTCTGAGGCCGATATCTGGATTCCCATCGGACTGCCGCCTCAGGAATACGGCCCGGACAATCGCTTCAATGAGGGTTATTTCGTCGTGGCGCGCCTCGCGCCCGGCGTAGGCTATGCCCGCGCCGCAAGTGTCGTCGCGGGATTATCCAAACGCGTGCTTGATCAAATCCCTTACGCGAGAGGGTCGCAGTGGAGCATCGTAATCGAACCGCTCACGGAATACACGGCTGGAGATTTGAGGAAGCCCATCTTCATATTGCTCGGCGCGGTGGTCTTTGTTTTATTGATCGCCTGCTCCAACATCGCGGGTTTGATGCTTGTCCGCGCCACCGCGCGCGCTCGCGAGTTGGCCATTCGAACCGCCCTCGGTGCAAGCCGAGCCGACCTAATCTGCCAGGCGCTCGCCGAAGCGACACTCCTTTCAATACTCGGAACGGCTCTGGGTTTCGCCGTGGCTTTCGGCATTTTGCGCACGCTATTGTCGCTTGCACGTGTTCAATTGTCAGCGGAGCTTGTCATTCATATTGACGGTCATGTGCTGGCTTTCACCGCTTGCGCGGGACTCCTTTCCGCGCTTGTGTTCGGTCTGGTACCGGCTTGGCATGTCTCTCAACTGGGACAACACTATGACCAGCTCAAAGAGGGCGGCCGCTCCGAAACCGAAGGTCATCACCGCCAGACGCTTCGGTCGGCACTCGTCGTTGGCCAAATCGCGCTCGCTCTGGTTCTTCTCGTCGGGGCCGGACTGCTCTTGAAAACGCTTGCGAATCTACGGAATGTCAATACCGGCTTCGATGGCCGCGGCGTTATGACGGCCTCCGTTGCGCTGCCGGCCACAAAATATAGCGACGCTGACAGGCAAACCGCATTTTTCCATGCTGTTCTGGATAATCTTAAAGAGACTCCGGGACTTGTTTCGGCGGCGGCCGTGAGCGCGGTGCCGTTCAGTGGGGGCGATCCTACAGCGTCATTCGGAATTGAAGGACGTATCGTCCCGCCTGGGGACCCCGGCTTCCATGGCTCGGCACGATATGCCAGCCCTGAGTATTTCAAGACGTTGAAGATACCTCTTCTTGCAGGCCGGTATTTCAATGACAGCGATCGAAGAGACGGCCAGGCGGTCGCGATTATCGACGCCGACCTCGCCCGGCGATATTGGCCCAACCAAGATCCGATAGGACATCGGTTGCGCCGCAACTCTCGCCAGCCCTGGGCCACAATCGTCGGCATCGTGGGCCACGTGAAGCAATCGAGTCTGGCGGCTGATTCGGGTAGAGGCGCTTACTATTTCTGTCTTTACCAGCAACCTGAACAGGAGGCGTTTCTCGTCGCCCGTGGCGCAACGTCTACCTCAGAGCTCGGCCAGGCAATCCGGAAGGCGGTTCGCTCGGTCGACCCGGCCCAGGCTGTATTCGATTTGAAAACAATGCAGGAGAGAATCGCCCTCGCACTCGGACCACAGCAGTTCGCTTCCCGAATTTTGATGGTGTTCGCTGCGGCCGCACTCTTGCTTGCAGCCATCGGCTTGTACGGCGTTATCAGTTACAACGTGACGCGCCGCACCCGCGAGATCGGTATTCGCACGGCCCTGGGCGCGGAGCGAACGCGTATCCTCGCGCTGGTAATGGGTCAAGCTGTGCGCCTCGTCTCAATTGCTCTCCTCGCCGGGTTCCTCGCTGCCGCCGTACTCGGACGCCTTGTATCGAGTCAGCTATTTCAGGTCAGCCCGGCCGATCCAGAGACCTTCGCCATCAGTGCGCTTGTGCTGGCGGCCGCGGCCGTGCTGGCTACCTTTATCCCGGCTTGGCGTGCTGCGCGAGTAGATCCGATTACCGCGCTTCGAAACGAATAGAGAAAACCTTTCGATAAACTGATTGAAATAATTGGCGGGGACGACGGGGCTCGAACCCGCGAGAAGCGTGACGCCACGGGTTGAGTGGTGCTAACTAGTTGATTTTGCGTCTGTCCTATTTGCGATCTGTTATCCAGTTTTGTCGTGTTTCTGCGGGAGTCTAGGACGAGTCTAGGTTTTCGGCAGGAAAACTTTCCCCAATGAATTACCGGCTCTGGCTTAACGGCCTGGATTCCGGCGTAGCTGCCGATCAGCATGCCATTGAATTCAGCGCCGGATTGCGGCGTGGCCGCCGACCAGCACGCCATCCACTGGCGGGAGGTCATGCAGAAACGGTATCCCGATGATCACGTCCGCATCGAACCGGCCCCGGATGCTGAGGTCACATTCCCGGTCGGTGAAGAAGACGAGGACGAGAAGATCGAGCTGTCACGCGCCGCCACTATCCGTTGCCCGCATTGCCATGGCTTCATCGATGCCATGCCGCCCGTGATATGAGGAAGCGACCACGAGTGCCCCAGCGGCTGGCGGAGCTGGCACCGGCCAGGGATATCTGGACTGCAACCTCAGTGTTGAGCAGAAGGCTGCCGAAAAGCAGATATGGGAGAAAACGTAGCTCACCCACTCGAGGGTGTACGGGCATACCTGCGGGAACACTTCACGGAAGTTGATGACGAGCCTAGAGACGGCGATTATTACGTTATCAGGGTGGTCGTAGCGCCCAATGTCATCAAAAGAGTAAAAATTCACTACATCCGATTGGCGATAGACGATTTGCCCGCAACTGTCAGGAAGGTAGGCCTAGCAAAGCAGCTCATCGAGAACGGGGATGTCAGCTTTACGTTCCCTAAACCGCCTAAGAAATCGATTGGCCTCTTCTGAACGTCGAAACGCGCCCTCGTGGACGAAACGAAGGAGGTCTGCTGGGCTTGCCGGATGCCGCGAGGGCCGCTGACCAGCATGCCATTGACTGGCGGGACGCGATTCAAGAGCGTTACCCCAACGCCCGCATCGGGCCAGCGCCGGATGACGCCCAGGTGCCGGTGGACGACGGCGAAGGCCGTGAGGACGAGCCGCCTGAAAGTGAAGGCCACTTCCGAATAGCCGACCACAAACTTGATTGCCTTCCAGATCACAAGAGCGGCGACCCGATAGTTCGGATTCGCTGGGCCGTTGGGGCGAGCCGGAAGACGTTGCCAAAGCCGTGCTCTTCCTTGCGTCGGACGATTCCTCATACGTCAACGCAGTCGAGCTGATGGTGGATGGCGGAGCCACGGGTGCCCCGTTTGGAGCTCCCATTCTTCGCGGTTGACCTTGGAGAATGTCCACGACACGAACACTTGGAGCACAAGAATGAAAGTTGAATTCTTTCCACCCGAATCTGTCACAGAGCCGCGTCTTTGGGTGCGGCATGACCAGGCTTTCGCAATGATGTTGGGGCCCGGCTCAATTGAATGGGGCTCGCGGCGTACCGCGATGGAAAAGTTCGACTACGCAGCGGGCGATTTAGCACTGTGCGACCGTCATCAGGGAGAGTGGGTGGGACTCATGACCACACCGCATCTCCAGCTCAGTATTTCCGATGCGGCACTGACGGCCGCCTCTGACGGAGCTAATGGCGAGGTAGAACTGCGTCGCTCAGCCCAAGTTTGCTGATCACCGCCTGGGTGCGCTGGTTGCGGCCGTTCATACGGAGATGATTGCTGGGTTTCCGAGCGGGCAGTCTGAATGAGAATCTAGGAAAGTCTAGGTTGAAACGCGCGAAATGCGCGTAAGTCATGGAAAACGAAAAGAGAAGGATGGCGGGGACGACGGGGCTCGAACCCGCGCAATGCCGTATTACAGGGTATCGACTGCTGCTAAGTGCTTGCAAATACGCTCGTGCAGTTCGCGAAATGATGCCTGGTTCATCGTATTTCTGCGGGAGTCTAGGACGAGTCTAGGTTTTTTACAAGAAATCGGCCCTCGTCGGGAGGAGTCCTAATTGTGAAAGGACCCATTATGCTTGGTGCATTTGTTAACACTCCAGGATCCGTTCAACGAGGCATTGGTGCAACTCATGACGGACCGATAAGCACATGTCCGGTTCCGGCGTCCCAGCTCGCTGACCAAGCAGTCCGTGCTGAAATTGCCGAATTAGCTTACCGGGTTTGGCAAGAACAGGGCTGTCCCGCTGGATCAGCGGAAAGCGACTGGTTGGAAGCGGAACGGAGGATACAAGAACGAATTGAGCATAGGCCTGTCGAACCTTGGATTGCTGCGTAGCTGCCGACCAGCACGCGATTGACTGGATAACGTCTTCCCGCGCTTTTCGGCCATGCTCGCGTTCATCTGCTCGGAATGTGGTGAGGGCGTTACGATTAATAAGGCTGTGCAGTAGCTCGCTGTGCGGACCTATTTCGGGTGCAGGGTCGCTTTCGGGTGCTGTTCGACCGCGTGATGGTGAACGTACCGAACGGCGAAGATCACGACGAGGATGCCCACAATCACAATCAAGATTGCAAGCCAATCAAGGCGTGGTTCAGTCCGCATCGGGTGTACCTCAAAGTCTATCGCTACCGGAACAGCCATGGGCTTCCGAACGACGAAATGAACGTGTCGGCCGGTCTCAGACTTGTGCATCGTTTCATCTGCTCAACGTGTGGTGAAAGCGTTACGATCAACAACACCGCGCACTGATGCGGAAGGAACAAACCGTATTTGACTAAACCGAATCAGTCTTTGCACGTTCCTCGTCCTCCAACCGCTGAACCTCGTCCATGAAAGCCTTGGAGGGCAGCGGATAACCGCGTGAGTCCAGCTTCCAGTGAGGCCCTTGGAAGTCGGCCAGCATGACGCGGGAACGACTGGGTATCCGCATCTCCCCGTCCCACATACCCTCCAGATTGCATATGGCCATCATTACTCTCGATACGTCTTCTGTTTTCATGTGCTACCTACGTTTATATGCCTCATCAATTTGCAGGGTGCACTCATACGGAAGCTACGCACCAATCCTGAGCTTATCCACGCCGAGACCGGCAAGCTCATCGAGGGCGGGAAAGGTCCGCAAGGTGATGGCGTGCGGCCATGAGGACTACGTCTTCATCAGCGTGGACCAGACGAGAGAAGTTTGCTGGGCTTGCCGGATGCCGCGAGGGCCCCAGCAGAGCAAGAAATAGAATCCGGCGTTGAGTATTGGCCGGTGGCGGAGACCGCCGCCAACTTCGGCACACATCAGTTCCGATGAGAGTGCCATGCGAATGACGGTAAAGGTCTCGGGCATCGACGGCGCCGTAGGTTATCGATCGCGAAAAGGCCAGTGTATTTCTAAAGCTGAGAGACTCGCTAAGAGTCGAGTTCTGACGAATGACAAAGTTGCTTTCCGCGTGTCGGCTGCATCTCGAATACCTCGCGGATCATTGCGCGCCACGCTCAGAACGGCGAAGTTCTTGGCGTTGCGAGCTGCATAGCCAGTCCGCTATCGCTGGCTTTTGACAGCCGTCGCCTGTTCAAGCGTGAGCCAGTATTCAGTTGCTGGACGACCCCTTCCGATAATTTGCTCCACCGTGGAGCAAATTCCTCCGGGAAGTGAGATGCCCAAATAAAAATCGGGCGCGCCCAGTGGATGCCCCGATGCGCCCGTCTTCGACTCTATCTGTTTCAAGACCCCGAACGTCGCGGAGGGTGTGGGGCCTCGCGGGATCTCCCCGCGCAGCATGGACTGAAGTCGAATGTCGGTTAGAGCAATCTTGCGAGTTCAAGCCGAAGTCGCAGCCGATCACGTTCGAGTTCCGGCAGGGGCTCGCTTGTCGTGTTCTGATACACGCCGATTCTGCGGCTATGCCCATCGATCGTTATGCTGCGCGCTGCAACGCTGGTACTCGCATAGGCCGGAACGCAGACCGGCCCGACGTCGAACAAATCGCAATCGATTACTTCGCCCAGATCAGTCCGCGGCCAAGCATTTTTACGGCAGATAAACCCGAAGCTACAGCCCGTGATGTCGCCTCGCCGTACCGACTCAACGAGGTCGCGACCATAACTGGTATCCGGCAGCGAGCATTTGAACTTGAGGCCGTGATCATCCTCGCTTAGCGAAAGCGTGCCGCTCTTTGTTCGACCCAGCAAACGGCTGTAATCATGATCAATTGTGCAGCGGACATCCTGTCGGCTGGAAATGGCGCGGGCGAATGCACCCTTCCGGATTGTCTCGGTGAAGCCACCCAGGTCTTCTGAAGGCGAGCTGAAAACTGCTGCGTACCCGCTTAAAGTTCTATCGTCTGCGGCCCGCAGCTCGCTGCGGGTAAAACGGTATTCTGGTCTGCTCATGATTCACCCCTGTTAGCTCGCGTTCTGGAGAAATTTGAGCGGCGAGTCCGAGCCCGAAGTGACCTGGCCCACAAGGCTCTATGCCCCAATCTTGCTTGATCTTGCGACAGGTACCCGACGTGGCGAACTGCTGGCGTTACAGTGGCCAGACATAGATTTCACCAACGCGATTATGGACGTCACCAAGTCGCTGGAACAGACGAAGAAGGGGCTTCGGGTGAAGAGCACAAAATCAGGTAAGCCCAGGCGCTTCGGCGTGCCCGCCACCGCGCTTGACGCTCTACAATCCCATCGTGCCCAGCAGGATCGAGACAGGGAGCTATTCGGGCCTGACTACCAAGACAATTAGCCTGTGTTCTGCCGTCCTGATGGCAAGTACTACAGCCCGGACCGAGTTGGCGCTCGCGTGGTGGAGCTAATGAGGAAAGCCGGTATTCATGGTGTGAGTCTTCACTCCCTGAGACACACGCACGCCAGTGAATTGCTTAGCAAGGGTGTACCGATACCAACTGTCGCCAAGAGACTTGGACACGCAAACGCCAACATCACACTCTCGATTTACGCTCATTCTCTCGAAGCAGACGAACTGGCAGCCGCAAAGATTTGGGATGACGCCATGGTCAGCGTAATCGAGGCTCACAAGCGACAGCTGAATGAGAATCTAGGAAAGTCTAGGTTGAAACCCGTGAAATGCGCGTAAGTGATGGAAAACGAAAAGAAATAAATGGCGGGGACGACGGGGCTCGAACCCGCGACCTCCGACGTGACAGGCCGGCGTTCTAACCAACTGAACTACGTCCCCTTCTTTTGCGGAAAACGTCGGATATCCGGAGGATAACACAGGTGGAAACCTCAGCTTCTCCTTATGACTTCTTTACTTGTGGTTCCTTAGATTCAAGAAGGTAGCTATGTTAGACGCGTTCTACATTCTGATCGGCGTGGTCTTCTTTGTGCTGACCTGGGCTTTCACCAAAGCCTGCGACCGCTTATAAAAAGCGCGCGGCGGGAGTTTTCAAAATGAATTTGGATTACATCGTCGGTGGCCTGACCACCCTGGTGCTGTTTGTGTATCTGATTTATGCCTTGCTGAGGCCGGAGAAGTTCTAGCTTTATGACAGCCAATGGCTTTCTTCAAATCGCCATCTATTTCTTGGTGATTCTGGTCCTGACAAAGCCGATCGGCGCTTTTATGGCCGCTCTCTTTGAGGGCAAGCGCACCTTTCTGCATCCCGTGTTGCGGCCTCTCGAAAGCGCGGCCTACAAACTCGCGGGCGTAAAGGAAAACGTAGAGCAGCGCTGGACACAATACACGGCCTCGTTGCTGGGGTTCAGTCTCTTCAGCTTTTTGTTCGTTTATGGCTTGCAGCGGCTGCAGGGCCTGCTTCCGCTCAATCCTCAAGGCTTTGGCGCGGGCCTTGTCCCGCCGGACCTTGCGTTCAATACAGCCGCCAGCTTCCTTACGAACACGAACTGGCAAGCCTATTCCGGCGAATCGACGTTGAGCTATTTCGTTCAGATGGCCGCCCTTACGGTGCAAAACTTCGCTTCCGCGGCAGCCGGCATAGCGGTGGCGATCGCGGTCGCCCGCGGGTTCGCGCGCCAACAGGTCAACAGCCTGGGTAACTTTTGGGTGGATCTCACGCGCGCGACAGTCTATCTGCTTCTGCCAATCTCGATTGCCGCCGCGCTCTTCTTCTGCGCCAGCGGAGTCATACAGAATCTGGAGCCGTATACGGTTGCGAAAACTCTGGAAGGCGCCAAACAGGTAATCGCGCAAGGCCCGGTCGCCTCGCAGGAAGCGATCAAGATGTTAGGCACCAACGGCGGCGGCTTCTTCAATGCCAACTCGGCGCACCCGTTTGAGAACCCGACTCCTGTGACGAATTTCGTCCAGATGATCCTGATTTTCCTGATTCCCGCCGGGCTGACCTATACATTCGGCGTGATGGTGGGGGACCGCAGGCAAGGCTGGACGATTTTTGCGGCTTGCGCTGTTTTGTTTTTCGGCGGCGTGTTTACCTGCTACTGGGCCGAGCAGAAGGGGAATCCCAACTTTACGAAGCTCGGCGTGGCGGCGCAGGCGACAGCCGGACAGACCGGCGGAAATATGGAAGGCAAGGAGTCGCGTTTCGGCATCGCCGCGTCCGCTCTCTTCGCCACTATTACGACTGACGCCAGTTGCGGCGCCGTGAACGGAATGCATGACAGCTTCACGCCCATCGGCGGCCTGGTTCCACTCTTCAACATTGAAACCAGCGAAGTGATCTTCGGCGGCGTGGGAGCGGGACTCTATGGCATTCTGCTCTATGCGATTGTGGCCGTCTTCATCGCCGGCCTGATGGTGGGCCGCACGCCGGAGTACATCGGCAAAAAGATCGAGCAGAAGGAAGTCAAGATGGCGATGCTCGCCCTGATCGCCACGGCTTTTGTGATTCTGGTCTTCGCCGCGGCGAGCTCTGTGATCCCGTTCGCCTCGCCGACGAAAGATGCCAAGGGTCAGACCGTGGCCCACAGCTATTGGAACCCGCCAGGTCCGGCTATCGCCAATTTCAACAATACCGGCCCGCATGGTTTCAGTGAAGCTTTGTATGCCTATTCGAGCGTGGCCGGCAATAACGGCAGCGCCTTCGCCGGTATCACGGGGAATACTCCCTGGTATGACTTAACGTTGGGCATCGGCGCTCTTGTAGGCCGCTTCCTGTTTCTCATCCCGCTGCTGGCCGCGGCTGGGAGCCTCGCCAAAAAGAAAAAGATCCCCGCGACGATCGGTACATTTCCTACGCACGGCCCGATGTTTGTCGGCCTGCTGGTCGGAACCATCGTTTTGGTGGGGGCGTTGACCTTCTTCCCCGCGCTCGCGCTGGGTCCCATCGTCGAACACTTCCTGATGCAGCAGGGAAAATTCTTCTCTCTGCTGGCATTTCCCGTTTGGAGTTAAGATGGCCACAACTTTGCAGACTCCCGTTGTTCCTCCTCCCAGCCACCAGGCCTCGCTGCTTCCTTCCAAATTGAATCGGTCGCGCCCGCTGTTCGATCCCGAAATTGTGCGGCGCGCCACGAAGGACTCTTTCAAAAAGCTCAATCCGCTGACGCTGCTGAAGAATCCGGTTATTTTCGTGGTGGAAGTGGGGGCGGCCCTCGCGACGCTCTTCCTTGTTCGCGATATTTTGACTCACGCGGGAAGCGTGGGCTTCGAGCTGCAGATTTCCATTTGGCTCTGGTTCACCGTGCTGTTCGCGAACTTCGCCGAGGCCATGGCCGAAGCGCGCGGCAAGGCCCAAGCCGATACGCTGCGCAAGACTAAAACGGATTCTATCGCCAATCGCGTCCTGCCGAACGACAAGACCGAAACCATTCCAGCCTCGAAGCTGCGCGCGGGCGACATTGTCGTCGCCTCAACGGGCGACCTGATTCCCGGCGACGGCGAAGTGATCGAAGGCATCGCGACTGTGGATGAATCCGTCATCACCGGCGAGAGCGCCCCTGTCATTCGCGAATCAGGCGGGGACCGCAGCGCCGTCACGGGCGGCACAAAGGTGCTCTCTGATCACATACGCGTCCGCATTACGTCGAACCCCGGCGAAACCTTCCTGGATAAGATGATCGCGCTGGTCGAAGGCGCCGAACGCCAGAAGACGCCCAATGAGGTCGCGCTCAATATTTTGATCGCCGGCCTCACGCTGATCTTTCTGCTGGCTGTGGCCACTCTGGATCCGTTTGCGGTTTACGCGGTTTCGTCATCCGGCACGGGGCATGTGCCCAGCATTGCGGTGCTTGTCTCGTTACTCGTTTGCCTCATCCCCACCACCATAGGCGGGTTGCTCTCGGCCATTGGAATCGCCGGTATGGACCGCGTCATGCAGCACAACGTGCTCGCCATGAGCGGCAAGGCCGTAGAGGCTTCAGGCGACGTCAACACGCTGTTGCTGGATAAGACCGGAACCATCACCCTCGGCAACCGTCAGGCGGTGGAATTCGTGGCCTTCAACGGCGTGCAGCAGGCGGAACTTGCCGACGCCGCGCAGCTTGCGAGCCTGGCGGATGAAACGCCGGAAGGGCGCTCCATTGTAGTCCTCGCCAAGGAGAAGCACGGCCTCAGAGGACGGGAGGTTGCGGAGCACGAAGCGAATTTCATCCCGTTTTCGGCGTACACGCGGATGAGCGGCGTGGATATCGACGGCCGCATGCTGCGCAAAGGCGCGGCTGGCGCCATCGCCAACCTGGTGAAAGAACTTGGCGGCACGCTGCCCCCGAACTTCGAAGAGATCTCCGATGGTATCTCGCGCACCGGTGGAACGCCATTGGCGGTGGCGGACGGCCCCAGAGCGTTGGGAATCGTCCATCTGAAAGACATTGTCAAAGGCGGCATGAAGGAACGCATCGCCCAACTGCGAGCCATGGGAATCCGCTCCGTGATGATTACCGGCGATAACCCGCTCACCGCGGCGGCCATCGCAAACGAAGCCGGTGTGGATGATTTTCTGGCGCAGGCGACTCCGGCCGACAAGCTGGCGTATATCAAGCGCGAGCAGGCCGAAGGGCGCCTGGTCGCAATGACCGGCGACGGTACAAACGATGCCCCGGCCCTGGCGCAGGCCGATGTAGGCCTCGCCATGAACACAGGCACGATGGCCGCCAAAGAAGCCGGCAACATGGTTGACCTGGATAGCAATCCCACCAAACTAGTGGAGGTGGTTGCCATTGGAAAGCAGCTATTGATTACTCGCGGCGCGCTGACTACGTTTTCAATCGCAAATGACGTCGCCAAGTATTTCGCGATCATTCCGGCGATGTTCATGACCACTTATCCCGCGTTGGCCCGGTTCAACATTATGCGCTTGCACACCCCGGAGAGCGCGATTCTGGCGGCTGTGATCTTTAATGCACTGATTATCATCGCTCTGGTGCCGCTCGCGTTGCGCGGCGTGAAGTACCGCGCGGTGGGGGCGGCCGCGTTGCTGCGCCGGAACATCCTCATCTATGGGATCGGCGGCATCATCATCCCATTCCCGGGGATCTGGATTCTCGATCAGATCCTGGTCTGGATGCGCTTGGCCTAGCTCGCAAGGAGAAAGAAAAAATGCTAAAAGAACTCAACCCGGCATTCCGAATGATGCTCCTGTTCACCATCGCAACAGGCCTGATTTATCCTGGCGTGATCACCGGCCTCTGCCAGGTCCTGTTCAATCACACGGCGAACGGCAGCCTGGTGCGGCAGAACGGACAAGTAATCGGCTCCGCACTGATCGGCCAAAACTTCACGCGTCCCGAGTACTTCCATCCGCGGCCTTCCGCCGCGGGCGCGGACGGCTACGATCCGACGGCATCGACCGGTTCGAATCTTGGCCCGACCAGTCAAAAGCTGATAGACCGCATGAAAGCCGCCGCCGATCAGTTCCGCAAGGAAAACCCGGACTACAGCGGCGAGATTCCCGCGGATGCGCTTACCGCGTCGGGCAGCGGTCTCGATCCAGATATCAGCGTCTCAAATGCCCAGGCCCAGGCGGCGCGCGTCGCTAAGGCGCGAGGCGAGAGCGCGGGCGAGGTCGACAATCTGATCGCCTCGTCTACACAGGGGCGCGGCCTCGGTTTTCTGGGCGAGCCCCGAGTCAACGTGCTGAAGCTGAACCTCCTGCTCGATCAAAGGTATCCGAAGAAGTAACAGGGGATTCCTAGCAGATACATAATAGAGGTGTGGGGACCTCGACCGACCGCAAGCCGACGCCGGAACAACTTCTGCAGCAACTAGAGGCAGACGAAGAACACCAGACGCGCGGCCGTCTTAAGATTTTTCTCGGGTACGCGTCGGGGGTCGGCAAGAGCTTTCGCATGCTGGACGAAGGCCGCCGGCGAAGCGAGCGCGGCCAGGATGTGGTGGTCGTCGCCGTCCAGCCGAAGCTTTCACGGGATATCTTGAAGACGGTCTCGAAACTGGAAGTCATCCCGCTGAAGGAAGTGAACGGCGTCCAGGTGATGGATCTCCCCACCATCCTGAGCCGCGCTCCTAAAGTCTGTCTGGTGGACGGTTTAGCGTACGATAATCCGCCCGGCTGCGTTCATGAGAAGCGCTGGCAGGACGTCGAGCAGTTACTGGATGCGGGGATCTCCGTGATCACATCTGTCAACCTTCAACACATTGAAGAGAAGCGGGAACAGGTAGAGAGCATCACGGGGAAACACGTCGACCAGACGGTGCCGCTCAGCTTTCTTCAGACGGCCGACGAAATTGCCGTTGTGGATGCGCCCGCGGAAACCTGCCTGAACGCGAGAGGCGACGGCTTGGGGCAGCGGCTCACCCAGCTGCAGCTCTCCGAACTTCGCGAAATCGCTCTCTTGTTGGCAGCCGACGTTATCGACAAGCAGCTGGAGCGCTACCTCGCTTTGCACGGATTGGAGCAGCAATGGGGCATATCGGAGCGTATTCTGGTCTGCCTGACGCCACGCGCCAATGTCAAACGCATGCTGGAGACTGGTTTTCGTAATCGCGACCGCTTTCACGGCGAGCTAATCGCCGCGCATCTGAACCGTCCGGATTGGTCGGCGGAAGACCGCCAGCACATGGAAGAAGGATTGGCATTGGCGAAGGAGAAAGGCGCCGAAGTTGTGGAACTGGATGGCGTAGACGCGGTGGACACGGTTCTAGGATTTGCTCGCCAGCGCGGCATCACCCAGATCTACGTCGGCCACAAGAGCCGCGACAGCTGGTGGGAGCGGGCTTTCGGCAGTGAGTTGGACCGTTTGATCCAGTCAGCCGAAGGAATGGATGTTCGCGTCTTTCCTCATTCCTGAGCGGCGCGCGAGGCCACAAAGAAGATTCGTCCCAAGCCGAGTTCGGCGGTCACGCCGGCGCTTCGAGAGGGAACGGCTTCCACCTCTTTGAAGCGCGCTTCCGACAGCAGCAAAAGAATCTCGGATTGGGGGTAGCATCGCTGCTCCACTACGCTGCCATGCCGCCGCCAAAGATTTTGATCCGCGGTTTGAACGAACCAGATCAGTTCCGTGCGCGCCAGCTTTGAGGCGGCGTCGAACGTGCCGCGCACCATGCCGAGCGTGCCGTCATTGATATCCACAGTCCAATGTTTCAGATCGGCCCAGTAGGCTTCTTCCAGATTCATGTCGAAAACGAACAAGCCGCCGGGTTTCAGAACGCGCCGCACGCCCATGAAGACGTCCCGCAGATTCTCGGCGCAGAGGATATGGTTCAGCGAGTCAAAGGTAGAAAGCACAGCGTCGTACTTTTCATCGAGCTGCAACTTCGTGGCATCCTGGACTCGGAGGTCGAGGCCGGGAATTTCCTTCCGCGCGATTTCGATCAGCGCCGCCGAGCTGTCGATACCTGTCACATCATAGCCACGCGTCACTAATTCTTTCGTGACGTGTCCCGATCCGCAGCACAAGTCCAGCACTCTGGCGCCGCCTGGAACCCGCGAAAAGAAAAGCCGCTCCAACGCGAGCATGGCGGCCGGCAGGTACCAATCAGCCCATAAGGCGTGGTACATGGCCGCGATGTCGTCGTAGGAGGAGTCCAAATTTCGGTGTTATCTACGATCGTGGCGAAAGGGACCTCTCCGCCTGCTCCCAGGCGTAGTAAGCCAAAAGCCGGATAGACTGTTGGCTTGTGTTTGGCGCGTCCTGCTGACGGGTCGAAGCAGCCCGTCTGGACCTCAAAATGCCTTCAGCCAGAAAATCTCTCCGGCTCCGGTACACGCGCTCTGCAACATCCACACGCTGCTTCGCTGCCAAGGTGGCGAGCTGGTCCGCTTCGGGCTGCGCTGTCAGGGTATTGAATTCCTGAATCGCGTCCGACCATTTTTCGAATGCTCCTTCGTAGGCCGTTCGCAGCAATTGATATTCAACCTGATGCTTGTTCACCGTGTTCACCGTGCCTCTTGTCAGTTCGATGCGCGAAAGGAGAGGAAGGGTGATCCAAAATTGAACCGGGACTTTTTCAGCTTGAAAGGTAACTCTCAAGTTTAAGCGGGAGATTTTACCAGCCGTGAGCCCGCTACGGCCAGTTGTTCACTAGATTCTTGACGTTCACGCTGCCTAGACCGGTGGTGAAGTCCCAACCGGGGTGGGCAGGATAGGCGATTTGCTGTTTCTTGTCGGATTTTGACAGCACTCCGAATGCGTTGGGCGAAGGCTGATAGCAGTTGTTCGTGCCGTAGCACGGAACATCGTTATTTCCGACAGTTATGTCATGAAAAATACATGAACTGGAGCCGCTGGGGCCATCCGTGGCATTGCAGTTCTCCAGCATGGGCGTGTTGGGGTCAGACTGACTGCCGTATTCGGCTCTGGCCAGGTCGTAGAAAATCGGATTGGGGTTGCCCTGAGGGCCTCCCGCTTTCTGATTGATCAACGCCTGGATGCTGGCAAATTGCGGCGCCGAAAAGGAGGTTCCGCCGGCACTATTGAACAGCGTGTCCGTGGGGTTTGAATAGTTGCAGGGAGATCCACCTTGGCTCTTATCGGACATGCAAAAAAGGATCGCGTGGAACCAGAATCCATTCGAGGCAAACAACGAAACGTCCGGCAAATCGCGCTTGCCATCGTTCGGAACGCCGAAGACGCCGGCTTGCCAGTAAGGCTTGGAGTAGACAAAGCTGGGAGCGCCGCTGCCGGCGACAATGTCAAGGAATGACGAGCCGATAGAGCTGTTGCAGAACACCAGACCGCTGCTGTAACCAATGTATTCAAACAGTATGCTGCTGGCGCAGGAATCGTTCCACGGGATCTCTGGAATGTATGACTTCGCGGATCTTCCTATAGAGCTGTTGGTGTTACTCCAGTAAGTGCTATTGGCGCCCTCTACTGAATCCAGAAAATCCGTGCCGCCGGTGGCAACATTGTAAGGAGTGGAGGCAAGACCGTTTGCCGCGATGCCGCTTATCGCATAGGCGGCCGTATCGAAGTCGTCGCAGCCAGCTGCGGCGCCGTCTCCGGAGGCAACGAACACCGAGACTCCCTCTGCTGCGGCTTGTTGCCACAGACCGCTGATATAAGCATTCCCGCCCGGTCCCTGGCTTGCTTCGCAACCGGCGTAGCTCAGACTCATGATCGGTGGAGGGTTATTGCGGTTCAGTAGATTCTGAGCCGCCATGAGGGGGCCGAAGCCAGTGGCGGTGTTTGCGCAGGAGGCTAGCTTGACATCGGCATCAGGCGCTACTGAGCCGGCCCACTCCGCATCGATGGCGGCTTCCCCTTCCGCGCCGTTCCTGCCAGGATTAGTGCAACCCGGTCCAGGATGAATTTGGCTGAATGTGCCGGAATATGAAGAAAGGCCGAACGCCGACCGGAACGTGGCCACATCAGCCGGTTTGATATTCGATGCCTCCAGAACGACGACCGTCTGCCCTTTCCCTGTGATCGGCCTGGCGCCCTTATATAGGGGCGTAACGTTGTAGATTGTGGCAAAATCGGGCGGAGCTTCATCGTAGAACTGTATGCCGTTAAACCCATCGGGGCACCCGGTACAAGGGAAAGAAAAATTCGCCTTTGGCCTTTTTACCAGGGGCTTTGGCATGAAGTCATGCAGCGAGACGACACCCACAATGAGCGGCGCAAGGGCGGCTGGAATCTTAGGGTCGGTCGCGTTTGCGATGTGTTGCGAGCCGTTTACATTGAAATGGTGAATCTCGGTGTGAAACGCGCCGCTCACTTGCCCGGCCGTGCCGGACATATCGATTGTCAACCCGCTCTTGGAAACCGCGTTGACCTGCAAACCATGTGAGCTTAGCCATTGGACAACAGTGTCGATATCCTGTTGAGCCGGACCGAAGTTCGCCCCCAATTCATCGGGGGTAAGCCACTTGTGATAGTTGCTGGACTGCGGATCTTGCACTTCGACCAGGAAACGTTCCAGCGCCTCCTCCTGCTCCGGGCTTCGCTGCAGTTGAAGGAACATGTGCTCCATAGGGAAGTTGTCCTCTACCGGTCCTCGATCAAACTCCGCGGTGGCGAGCGGATGGGTACTGCCAAGAAGTTGGACTAACTGCCCTTCTTGAACCGGCTGCGCGATCCGCGGAGCGGTAAGGGACCCGGACTGCCCCGCAGCAACAACGCAACGCGTAAAAATAGCGAAGGCAAAAACCGCCAGCAGCCCAAACATTCGGGCGCGTGAATAGAGTTTTGTAGGCATTAAGACAGGCTCCTTAAAACAAGGTCGAGTTGAATATTAGTCGATCTTGGAGGTACTGTCAACGGTTCTGACACGATTCTGCGGTATCGCAAAGGAGAGCGCTAACACGTGGAATATCCTAGCCTCGTGTTTCTTAAGTTTCTTGACGCCAACTCATCGTTCATCAGCGTGAACGC
>CAVPKW010000013.1:0-284338 GCA_963705805.1 uncultured Acidobacteriaceae bacterium | reverse complement strand
TCGGCAATTTCACAACGCTTCTGATAAAGCGTCTTCACCGCTCGACGTTTCATACGTGCCAGATAGCCGCTCATCGCCTTACTCTCTACCGGTAACTCCACACGCCGCGGCCCACCACGATAGCCGCAACACTGTTTGAGGAACTGGCAACTCTTGCAATTCTTAGCTTGGGCTTGAAAGATGGTTTTGACTACGCCGTGATGTTTCTTTTGTCCGATCGCCACCAAGGTCTTGCCATCCGGGCACAACAACGCTTGGCCACGCCCCTGCCGCTGAAAGGCAGTGGCTGCAAACTCTTTCGCAATCCCGGCGCGAGCGCACGCCCCGGCTTGCCGCGCGGCATCGCCTTTCCACGGCGCAATCAGTTCCACATTCCGCTCGGCCGTTTGTTCCACGTTGTCGCGCGTGGCATACCCGTTGTCGGCGATGATCGTCTGCGGAGTCGCCAAGCCACTCTGCTCGATCCGCTCCAGCGCTGGTATCAGTTGATGCAGATCGTTGTGATCGCCCGTCAATCCAACCGCTACGATCATGCGCGATTGCGCTTCGCTGGTGACCTGCATGTTGTAGCCGGGATGGAAGCCACCGTCGTTGTCTTTCATCTTGCGCGCTTCCGGTTCACTATCACTGACGCGCAAATCCGCCCGATTTTTCGGCGTTGTGCGGGCTTCCAGGTTTTCCAGTTCTTTCAGCGCCGCTTCGCCGCGGGCCACCGCTTCGCGCGCCGCACGCTGTTGCGCGGCTTGCCGCCGCTTGTCCATCTGCTCGTGTTCCTGGGCGGCTTCGCGGTCCAACTTCTTGACCACTTTGCGGGCCGCCCTCAGGCGTTTTTCTAATGTCCGGCGCCGGTGCAAAGAACTCTTCGCCGCTTGCGCCTTCATCTTGGTTCCATCTTGCAGCAGGGTCTCCAGATTCACCACTCCAGCTTTCTCCAGCATCGCCAGAAACTCAATGAATAGCTTCTCCAGCGCCTCCCGGTGCCCCACCCGAAAATCCGCCAGCGTGTGATAGTTCACCTCTTGGCCTGCCGCTAGCCAGCGCAGGCCCGGTTCCTGCGACATCATCCGTTCAATCGACCGTGCCGAGGCCACGCCCAGTGTGTAGCAATACACCCAGATGCTCACCAGCAGGCGTGGCGACCAACAGGGCCGGCCCGCTTCGCCCTCCCGTGTTTTGCAGTCTTTGGCAAACTGTTCCAGATTGAGCTTCCCGGCCAGTTCCCAGATCACTCGCGCCGGGTGGTTCGCCTCGATCAGAATCTCGTAATCCAATACTTGAAAACTGGTTTGCGAGCGGTCGATCGGTTTGTACTTGATCTTGCCGACCAGCGGCTTGTCGCTACTCACTCTTCTAGCGTAAATCCAGTTCAAACATTTTGTGCCCTAAATGTTCCGGATATTTTTTCACAATCCCGTCAGGGACTGTGAAAAAATCCAAGGCTGGGAAAAACCGGCGATGGAAAGACGGAAACTTGTCATTACAGAATACATGGTTGTGCAAGTATGATTCGGGACGCCAGCCACGCCCAAGTTTCTTTAGAAATGATCCCAACCGCCCTAAATTCGTCTCCGCGAGGCAGGAGGACGAGGGGAAAAGGCCTTTATGATCTGGAATCTACTGCGCGACCGCCGGTCGGACGCGGATCCACTGCCTAACGTTGTAAGCCAAGGCGATCCACAACGCTTCCGTACCCGCCTTCACAATCCCACGTACCGAAAATTGCCTCAGCTTTTGCACTCCCTTGATCCACAGATGCGGAAACTCGGCAATTTCACAACGCTTCTGATAAAGCGTCTTCACCGCTCGACGTTTCATACGTGCCAGATAGCCGCTCATCGCCTTACTCTCTACCGGTAACTCCACACGCCGCGGCCCACCACGATAGCCGCAACACTGTTTGAGGAACTGGCAACTCTTGCAATTCTTAGCTTGGGCTTGAAAGATGGTTTTGACTACGCCGTGATGTTTCTTTTGTCCGATCGCCACCAAGGTCTTGCCATCCGGGCACAACAACGCTTGGCCACGCCCCTGCCGCTGAAAGGCAGTGGCTGCAAACTCTTTCGCAATCCCGGCGCGAGCGCACGCCCCGGCTTGCCGCGCGGCATCGCCTTTCCACGGCGCAATCAGTTCCACATTCCGCTCGGCCGTTTGTTCCACGTTGTCGCGCGTGGCATACCCGTTGTCGGCGATGATCGTCTGCGGAGTCGCCAAGCCACTCTGCTCGATCCGCTCCAGCGCTGGTATCAGTTGATGCAGATCGTTGTGATCGCCCGTCAATCCAACCGCTACGATCATGCGCGATTGCGCTTCGCTGGTGACCTGCATGTTGTAGCCGGGATGGAAGCCACCGTCGTTGTCTTTCATCTTGCGCGCTTCCGGTTCACTATCACTGACGCGCAAATCCGCCCGATTTTTCGGCGTTGTGCGGGCTTCCAGGTTTTCCAGTTCTTTCAGCGCCGCTTCGCCGCGGGCCACCGCTTCGCGCGCCGCACGCTGTTGCGCGGCTTGCCGCCGCTTGTCCATCTGCTCGTGTTCCTGGGCGGCTTCGCGGTCCAACTTCTTGACCACTTTGCGGGCCGCCCTCAGGCGTTTTTCTAATGTCCGGCGCCGGTGCAAAGAACTCTTCGCCGCTTGCGCCTTCATCTTGGTTCCATCTTGCAGCAGGGTCTCCAGATTCACCACTCCAGCTTTCTCCAGCATCGCCAGAAACTCAATGAATAGCTTCTCCAGCGCCTCCCGGTGCCCCACCCGAAAATCCGCCAGCGTGTGATAGTTCACCTCTTGGCCTGCCGCTAGCCAGCGCAGGCCCGGTTCCTGCGACATCATCCGTTCAATCGACCGTGCCGAGGCCACGCCCAGTGTGTAGCAATACACCCAGATGCTCACCAGCAGGCGTGGCGACCAACAGGGCCGGCCCGCTTCGCCCTCCCGTGTTTTGCAGTCTTTGGCAAACTGTTCCAGATTGAGCTTCCCGGCCAGTTCCCAGATCACTCGCGCCGGGTGGTTCGCCTCGATCAGAATCTCGTAATCCAATACTTGAAAACTGGTTTGCGAGCGGTCGATCGGTTTGTACTTGATCTTGCCGACCAGCGGCTTGTCGCTACTCACTCTTCTAGCGTAAATCCAGTTCAAACATTTTGTGCCCTAAATGTTCCGGATATTTTTTCACAATCCCGTCAGGGAGCGTGTATGGACGAAACGTAAAGGAATTTCGGAAATAGGAGACTGGCGATCGGCGGCGCTATTCTCATCGTCTACCGCTATTCTTAGAATTGCAAATGCAAAGCGATCTGCAGGATTCTCTGCCCATAGGTACTGGAGATCTGCCCGAACGTGGCGTCGGTGATCGTCGTGTCCGGATTCTGAAACTCGGTGTGGTTAAACACGTTGAAAGCGTCGCCGCGAAGCTCCAGGTCTATATTTTCGCGGAGGATGAAATGTTTGGATATCGAGAAATCCAGGTTCGTTTGACCCGGTCCGCGCAGCGCGTTACGTGGCAGGGTGCCGTAAGGATAGAAGCTGGTAATCTGTCCGCTGTTATCCAGCGCCAGAAGACGTGCGTTGCTGAGACTCGCCGGATTGAACCAATAGTTCCCGGCGCTCATGCTTTGGGAGTTAGGATTTGTGAGGGTTTGATAAGTAGACGGGTTCAGGGTTGGTACGCCGGTGCCCACCAGGTCCGCATGCACGAGACCGGCATCGCCTGCTCCGGACGGACCCGGGTCGCTGTTAGACGTATTTAATCCGGAGAACACGTCGATCGGGAAGCCTGTTCGCCACGTAAACAGCGGGTAAATGCTCCAGCCTCTGGTCAACAGTTTCGGGCCGCTCTGCCACAACTGATCGAACGGCAGGTTCCACCCTCCTGAGAGAGTGAAGGCGGACCGTACATCCGTATCCCCGGAGGCTCGGAAGAGTTCGTGATAATATGCCGGCACCACCGAGTTGCGCTGCCGGAAGCCGGAAACGTTGTCGATCTCGTGACCCCAGGTGTACCCGACAGTGAAGAATGTGCTGCCGAGGGAGCTGCTGGAGAAACGCCGAGTCAGATTGGTCGCCAAGCTGTTGTAACTCGCCCGCGAGATATTTTGAAATTCGTACAGATAGCTGTATGGCAGAACGGCGCCCGCTCCTGCAGCCGGTGCGTCATAGATCCGCGTGTCTCCCCCTATAGGGAACGGATTGACATCGGTCAGGCTCGTCAGGCCGTGAGCGGAGTAGCCAATAAAGCCCACTTCCAGCACCATATTCGAAGGCAACTGCTGCTGGAGAGTGGTGTTGTATTGGAATACATACGGCGTTTTCAGGTTTGGATCCACTAGGTAGATAGCTCCGCCGCCAAAGGGAAGAAAGCCGGCCTGCTCGAAATTCAGATTCTGCGAAGGCGGCTTCGAAGGGAACGGATTGATCGCTCCCGCGGCGAGAAAAGGATCCTGCATAGGTGTCGTTCCCACGCCCGTATAGGTGCTCGGAAAGATATCTGCATAGCTGAAGAAAGGCGGTTGGCCATTGAACTGCAAATTGTCTTCGCCCTTAAGAATGTCGTAGAACATGCCGAATCCGCCTCGAAGGCTCGTTTTCCCGTTGCCGAAGACGTCCCAGGCATAACCGAAGCGCGGGCCAAAATTAGTTTTGTCAGGGAAGTTGGAACCCTTGGGCGCGCCGGGATCGCCGGGGTAAACCAGGCCGTTCGGCGAGTCAGTGAAGCGCTGCGACTGCAGGCCCGGAATAAAGCTGAAGGTTCGCCCTTGAGTGTCGAACTTGGGCTCCGCATATTCGTAACGCAGACCCAGCGTCAATGTAACATTCCTTGTAAGTTTCCAGGTGTCCTGCGCGAATCCGGCGTATTGGTGAGAGCGTATGTTAGATGGAGCCTTAGGCGATTGCGTGTATTCATCCGGATTCCCCATCAGGAAATCGGCGAGGTCCACTCCGGACCGTGTAACGGTGTCTGTCCCATAAAAGAAATAGGCTCCGTTGATAAAAAAGTCGTACACAGTGTTGTTCTGATAGGGGGAGAAATAGAAACCGAATTTCAGCGTGTGAGCGCCTTTGATCCACGACACGTTGTCTGAAAAGGCGTAGGTATTGTTGATCAAGGATGTCGGGCCCTGGTAGCTGAAGCCGACATCGAGACCGGATCCGTAAAACCACAGCTCGGGCGGACCGGTCGGCTGATCCGAGGGAAGATTGGCCCCCAGGTCCTCTGCCGTAGCAAGGTTGGCGGCGGGCGTGGCTTGCGAGTGGTTTTGGCGCTGCGCAGTTACGCGCAATTCATTCAACAGCGCCGGCGTGAACGTGTGATTGTAGCTAACGGAACCGAACCATGTCGTGGTGTTGTATAAATTTGTGTAGCCTGGCACATTCGCGAATGCAAATGGATTCGTATACGGATTGTTTCGCGTGGTGAACGTGCCACTGATGGTGTCACTCGAAGTAATGGTGTAGTCGATTTTGCCGAGGTATTCGTCGAAGTTGTTCAATGCCGAGGCCTCGGGAAACAGGAAGCCCGAGGCGGACGTAGGTATAAGCTTGTTCGCGAAGTACGCCTGCGCTACCGGATCGATTTTGGTCGGATCGATAATTCCTTGCGATGCCAGAGCCGGATTCGGCTGGTAATACGGATTGTTCTGCAGAAACGCCGCTACCAGTGAAGCATTGGCAGACTGCGAGAAGTCGCCATTCGCCTCGGCCGGCGTGAACGTTGTCACTTTGCCCGGGTTGGGTGTTTCCAACTGCGTCTGCCGCTGTCCCTCGTACGAAAAGAAGAAAAAAAGCTTGTTTTTGAGAATTGGTCCCCCCAGCGTGACGCCAAACTGATTCCTTTTCAAAACCGGCACCGGAAGATCCTGCTGGTTGTTGAAGAACGTATTGGCGTCGAAGTAATTGTTGCGAACGTAGTCATAAGCAGTGCCGTGGAATTGATTGGTGCCGCTTTTGGTCACGACGCTCACAATGCCGCCCGCATTCCGTCCGTACTCCGCGCTGTAATTGCTTTCCAGCACGCGGAACTCGGCGACGGCATCCGGATTGGGGTCGGCCACCACGCCGTTCGAGAGCAGGTTGTTGTTAATACCGCCGTCGAGCAGGTACGTGACGGAATCGGTGCGCATGCCCCCGATGCTGTAGTTGCCCGCGGCGCTCGAATCAGGGTTAGTGGGCGTGATGCCGGACTGCGTCTTCAGCAGGTCCATCGGATCGCGTCCATTCAACGGCAGTTCGAAGATGGCCTGCCCCGAAACCGTCGCTCCGACAGTTGCATTTTCAGTCTCCACCTGAACCGCATTGGATTCCACCGTGACTTCGCCGCTGATCTTACCCACCTGCAAGCGGACGTCGACGCGCAAAGTCTGGTTAATCTCGAGCGGAGATTTCGATTCGACCGTGATCTCTTCAAAACCTGGTGCGCTCACGATCACCTTATATACGAACCGATTCGCAATTGCAGAACCTGGTAGACGCCCGCGTTGTCCGTAAAAGTCTCGCGGCTCACGGACGTCGCTGTGTTAGTCACCGTGACTTTTGCGTTCGGGACAACTGCGCCCGTAGCATCCGTTACAATCCCGGTGATTTTACCGGTTGCATCCTGGGCGGCAAGCCGCCCGGCGCAGAAAACAACAAGCAGGAAAATCGAGGAAAATCGAACGATGCGAAGCACATTCACTCCTTTTACGGTTAGAGTCGAAGTCTTAGCGGCGAACGAACGGGGTTTCCACTAGCGGAATCTGTGTAGGGTATCACGTTTGGGCGGCGATGGGAGACGAATGAAGCGGGTGCAGTGGATTTTACGCGCCGCGGCGTGCCTCTTGGCTGCCGCTATCGGTCTGAATGTGCCTGCGGCGCAGGAGCAGCTTTCGCTCGCGACGCGCACATTGAGCCACGAAGGCGGCCTATGAGCAGCCCCTTCGGGATAGCTCGCGGAGGTCGACGATTTCAGGCGACCAGCGTTCCATCGCTGATTACATCTACCGGAAGTTATCCACAATCATCAGGTTGCTGCCAGATCGAACGACTGTGGAAAATAGAATCGTCTTCCGGTCAGGTGAAGCAGTCATTCCGTTGGCGATTGGCTGATTGATGGTCGCAATCTCCACGTTCTTGCCCGTGGCAATGCTGTGCAATCGCAGCGACGCGCTGCCGTCGGGTTTGTTGGGCACAAAGTAGTAGACACCCTCATCCACCACGGCGAATGACCTGCCAATGATCGATTCCACCAGCAGCGTCTCCTGCCCGCCCGCCCGCGGCAGTAGCCAGAGGCTGGGGTTCCCTTCGCTTTTTGTGTAATAGAGGGCTTGGCCATCGGAGGACTCAAAGGCAACGAATCCTCCGTTATGCGTTACCTGGTTTCCCTTGCCACCTTGCGCGGGCGCCCTCCACACCTCATTTCGGCCCGTGCGATCGCAGCTGTAGTAGATCCAGTTCCCATCTCTAGACCAACTGGAATGTACTCGTCCCATTCCCCTTCGTCCGTTGTCAGTCTGCGCACTTGGCCTCCATCAGACGCCATCACAAAAATCCGCCATCCTTCTTTCAGTTCACGGTCGAAAGTGATCCAGCGCCCATCCGGGGACCAGCGTGGCGTACCAGAGTGCCCCGTTTCGAAACGCGTGAGTTGTGTAGGGTTCCCGCCATCCTGGTCGCAAACCCAGATCTGCATGAGACCCGATCGGTCCGAGGAGAAGGCCACGCGCCTTCCGTCCGGCGAGTATTGCGGGTTGTAATCCGCGCGCGTGGATGAGACGAAGCTCCGCGGTGGTTTGCCAGGCTGAATCTGCCAAATATCTGTGTTGGCCAGATCCTGGACATAAGCGAGCCGGTTTCCGTGACGCGCAATTGCAGGCCAGTCGGCCTGCCAGGCGAACGCGAGTGGGTGTGGCTGCGCCCCCGTTTCCAGCCGGACCTTCATTAAATGATAGGTTATGGTGCCGTCGGTCGATAACGAGTAGACAACCTCCCTCCCATCCGCCGTCCAAGCCGCGCCGTTTATATCACCCCCGTCGTCCCTTAGTAATCTACTGAGCTTCATATAATACAGTGACAGCTCAAAACAAGGAAGCCTGCTGCCAGCAGGCGGCCACTATAGTCCGGCGGCGTTGCATCGAGCGCAGGGCAGAACGGGCGTCAGCGGATAGGTTCCAGAGATCGCGGGGACAAAAGTTAGGCAACTCATGTTGCTTGAGGTGAGCCCAGATGTATTCGACAGGGTTCAATTCGGGAGCGTAGGCAGGTAGATAGAACGCTTCAATCTTTCCGTTCAGGCTGGCGAGGTAATCCTGAACGATGCGACTACGGTGTCCGGGCAAGCGATCCCAAATGAGCAGGATAGGGTGGCTGATCTGCTTTGAGAGGTGCTGCACAAAATCGCGCACTTGCTCCTTTCCCATGCTTCCTTCGTACAGTCGGAAATAGAACTGCCACCATGTGATGCCAGCTGCCATCGACAGGTTGTCCCAGTTGAATTGGTGTTGCAGGATGGGTGTCACACCACGCTTGGACCAAGTGCGAACACGGTGCGGCCGTTGGCTGAGGCCGCTCTCGTCTACGAAGATGATGAGACGGCCTTCTTGCTGGGCTTTTTTTTAAGAGCGGGCCAAATATTTTCCTTCCAATCGCGGATGGCCCCCTCGTTTCTCTCGCGGGCACGGCCCACCGGACGCTGGCAGCTCCAACCCAACTTCTGCCGCAAAATCCACCACACGTGGCCAGCGTGATAGTTCACCTTGAAATCTCGGCGGATCACCTGCGCGATTCGATCCAGTGTCCACAATCCGTGGGGGAAGCCGGCCTTCTCCGGACCTTTTCGCAAGAGCGCCTCCAGCTTTTCCAGTTCGGCCGTGCTCAAGCGCGGCCGCCTACCCGCATGCTCTGCCTTCTTTAAGGCCGCCGCTCCCTGCTGTGCGATCTGATTCGACCAGCGCCGGACGCTTTCTCGGCTTACTTTCACTTGCCGTGCGACTTCTGCTTGACGCACTCCTCGATTGAGTAACCGGGCCGCTGTCATCCGCCGTCGCTCTAACTGGTCGAAATCTCGTGTGTTCCTTGCACGTGGGCTCATTACACATGTAGACGCAAAGATCGCGTCCTGTGTCACTCTATTTTATGAAGCTCAATAGGCACGCCTACCGGCCGGTAGTCCGCCGCAAGGTCCAGCAGATACAGACCGCATCGAAATCCTCCGCCACACCGCGCGAACAGGAGCAAACGCCCGTCCGGGGAAAAGACGGGGTGCTCGTCCCACCTCTTCACGGCAGGCGATGTGGTGAGGCGCACCTTCTTTCCATTCTCGACGGCGATGAGATACAGCGACGACGAATCCAGCGTCGAACTACCCTCTGAGACGGCCAGGAATCTGCTGTCAGGTGACCACGAGATTGTATCGAAGTAGCCCTGCGCCACTTTACGCTCGGCCCCGCCCAAGGGCGGGATCAAGTAAATATCGGTAGCCGAATCCCCGCACCGGAGGAAGGCAATCGTGCGGCCGTCCGGAGACCAAACCGGGAAACCATCGGGCTTTGCATCCGCAGTGAGCTGTATGGGTTTGCCCGTTCCAATTGACTTCACATAAATGTGCTGATCAAGGCTAGCCGGGTTCTCGTTGCTGTTCCATGAATAGGCCATCTGATTCCCGTCGGGCGAAAAGCTTGGGCCATCTTCCCAACCAGTTGCTGCAGTTAGCGGCGCCGGCGTCAGTTGAATGGGTTCTGTTCGCAGTTGCGCGCGCAGCAGCCACCAGCCAGCGGCGGTTGCGATAACCAGGGACGCTGCGCAGGCGAGAAGGACAAACGTATTCTTCCATTTGGAGTCGACGCGCGGTTCTGTGTGAACTTGCCCGGTCGCAATAGGTTTCCCAGTGGTTTCTCTGTCCGAGGCGTCTCGACCTTGCCGACAAATCGGTATCCGCGGCGCGCCAACGTCTCTATAAAGCGCGGATTCTCCGAAGTATCCCCGAGAGCATCTCGCAGCTTGCGCATTGAGCTGTTAATCGCGTTGTCGTAATCAACGTGGGTACCTGGCGCCCAGAGCCGGTTCTGGAACTCCTCTCGCGTAACTAGGTTCCCGGGATGCTCGAGGAGAAGAAGGAGCATCTGCAGCGGCTGGTCCTGGAGCTTGATCCGTACGCCGTGCTTCCGTAGCTCCCCGTCCCGCGGGTTTAGCTCGAAGGACCCGAACCGATAGACCGAGCCCGATACACCGGTCTCTTGCATTCCAGGGGAGAGCTCAACACAAAAACAGATCAGCTCTCTTTCCAATTGCGAGCGCCGCGTTAGGTCTTTGCAAACATCTTTCGAAGCAGGACAGCCTGCATCCGAATCCGTTCGTTTTCAGCAATTTAAATCGACAGCAGCGAACCATCGAGAGCCAAGGTTCAGGCGATGGAGACCGGGCCTGACCTGACCGATTCTCGGCGTGGTCACAGGAGGCCACGCCATGAAGAGCTCTTTGAAGATCCGGCTCGCGTTGGGAGTGTTATCAGCCGCCAACTGGCACTCGTACGCATTCAGCCGCCCGGCAGAAGAAGTCCAACCGCTCCGGCTGAGCATCCACGTCTACAACCTGTCTTCCGCATCTCCCCGGACTCTGGATCAGGCCACGAAAGAAGCCGCCAGAATCCTCGCCGGCGCGGGAGTGGAAATCGTTTGGCAACCCGGTCCCGCCGATGCGTCCGAAGCCAACATCACCGATCAGCACGCTGGTTCTCAGAGCCACGAACCCGACGCCCGTCACTATCTGGTATTGAAAATCTTGCGTGGGTTTCCGGATTGCTGCCTTCCAGGTGTATTGGGGTACTCTCTGCCGGACGCCCGATTCGGGTCACACGCCATCATCTTCTACAACCGGGTTGAACGGGTCAGCGCCTCGGGTGACATTGACCTCGCCACAATGCTCGGGCACGCCATGGCCCATGAGATCGGACATGTGCTGCTCGGGTCGACGGAACACTCCGTGGACGGAATAATGAAGGCGCGATGGGGCAGCGCAGACTACCAGAAGGCTGCGAAGGGATGCATGAGATTCACGCCGCCGCAGTGTAAAGTGATCCGCGAACGAACATCGAGTCGGCTGCAAAGAGCAAGTCAAGCGAATAGCAGCGAAAGGGTCGGCGGCACTGGGTACCCGGATTTAGTTCCCGTCGCTCTCGATTAACTCCAGTTTTGTCTGCCCATAGCCAGCCGCAAATGAAACGCGGAAGCCTCTGGGCGCCGCGATTATCTTCAACAATCGGGATTATCGAAGGTAAACTTCCGTTTGCCGCTAAAGCACGCTCTCATCGCAAAAGCCTGGTCGAATGAGCAGGTTCGGCGACCCGCCCCAATAACCGGTATTATTCAACTAATCGCGGCTCGAGCCTCCAAAATCGCCCGATTCCCGGCACAAACCTCGCAATCACACCCACCGCGCTCCATCGGTCTCGGCATATTCCCCACGCCCGTCGGCCCCAGATGCCCGGTCCCCAGCGCCTTCTCCTTCTCAATCAACTCCAGCCAAGTATCCACATACATCCGCTGAATCCCCATCCCGCCATTCGCCAGCATAATCGGATCCTTCGTCGACCACAGATACTCCGGCGGTACCGGCCCCACAAAGTTAAACCGACGGTAAACCATCTCCGGAGGCGGTAACATCCGCTGTCCGGCCTTAATAAGTTCGTCATTCGGCGGATGCAGCGTAGTAACTGTCTTCCCGTCTTCGACTGTAACTTCAATCCATTGATCCAGCACCGCAATCTTACGCTGTTTCTTCGGATGTAACTGCCCTTGAAACAACATCTGCGCCGCCGTCTTCGCCTCCGCCGCAGCCTTCGCATGCGCCTCGCCAAACGGGTACTTCTTCGTAATATCGCCTAACGGCAACGCCTTCGCATCCGGCTTCGGAACATACTGCTCCGTCAACTTCTCAATCAGCGCATCCTTCTTCTTGAGTTCTTCGTCCTTCAATCGCTCGCCATTGAGCGCCTTATACAGCTTTTCATCCATAAGCATCCTGTCCTTTCGCAAACTCTGCACCGCATTCCAGGACCGGTAAAACGCCCGTTCCGCCGTGGTCTTATACCGCTGCATCAACTCGAACGTATGCCTGCGCTCTTCAGTCCAGCCATGCGGATCGTCCCCGCACTCTTCCACCGCCGCCTCTTCAGCCTGTAGCACGCGCTCGGCGCGTTTCATCAGCCACTGGTTCAAAATCAGCTGATCTACGAGCGTATTTTCGGCATGGCCCTCCGGCTGATACTCGGCGCGCCACCCCACTTCAATCTCGTCAAAATCTTCCTGCTGCTCATCCGGCAGAATCAGGCCCGGCCGCGCCCGCATCCCGTGCGTAGTCGAATTCTGGCTCGACCGCGCCTTGCCATCGCGCGACTTCGGTCCGCCGCCTTTGCCTTGGCCTACGCGCCCCTGCGCCTTCTTCACGCCCACGGCAGCCTTCTTGGGTTCCCTCGCCATCCCGCCCGAGTATCCGCCCGCCGCCTCTTCCCCGTAGTGCCCAAAGCCGCGCTAACTCATTGCTTTAACGGCAAGAAGAAAAACCTGTCCGCCCTGTCACCGCCCGCGCCTCCGCCAAAAAACACGCCACGACCAAGTACCACTCCCACCCGCATTTCGCTCCGAACTAAAAACTCCGAAGTTCGTTCGGCAGAAAAGCAGTTCATGGTGGAACAGCAATTCTAGGCCCTGAATCGGATATTCTGGCAGGATGCTGGATTGGCTGCGGCCCTATTGCCTGTCATTTCCTCATTCGACCGAATGCGTTCAATGGGGCGAGAGCCTCGTCTTCAAAGTAGCCGGCAAGTGCTTCGCCATCGCCGCGTTGGAGCCCCGCCAGTATCTTTTGTCCATCAAGTGCAATCCCGAAACCTTTGCTGAATGGATAGAGCGGCCAGGCATTGCGCCTGCGCCCTACCTGGCGCGCGCGAAATGGATCGCCTTCGAGAACGAAGACGGATTGACTCGTGCTGAATTGAAAAGGCTGCTGCGCGAATCTTACGACCTTGTTTACGCGAAACTGCCGAAACGTTTAAAGGCGGAACTGAAGGGTTAGAAGGATCATTCCAACCTCTCTAGAACGGCTTCGGCCACGTCGCTCGTGGAGCTACTCCCGCCGAGATCCGGCGTGCGAATCCTGCCTTCGGCCATGACAGATTGCGCCGCAGCATCTATGCGAGTAGCCGCCTCCATCAGGCCCAGGTGATCGAGCATCATTACTGCGGAGAAGATCGCTCCCAGTGGGTTGGCAATTCCCTTTCCGGCAATGTCCGGCGCCGTTCCATGTACCGGCTCGAACATAGAAGGGCAGCGGCGCAGCGGATCAATATTCGCGCTGGCCGCCAGGCCGATGCTACCCGTCACCATCGCCGCGATATCGCTTAAAATGTCCCCGAAAAGGTTTGAAGCCACCACAACATCAAAGGTGTGCGGCCGCCGCACAAAATTCAGGGCAGCAGCATCCACCAGCATCGATTCGGTTTCGACGCCGCTGTATTCCTGGGCAATTTCTTCAAAAACACGATCCCAAAGAACCATGCTGAAGCCTTGCGCGTTGGATTTGGTGACAGAGGTGACTTTGCGCTTTTGATTCCGGCGCTGCGCCAACTCAAACGCAAACCGAACAATTCGCTCTACCCCGCGGCGCGTAAAGACGGCTGTTTGGATAGCGACCTCATTTGCCTGATTCTTATATACAAAACCCCCGACTTGTGAATACTCGCCCTCTGTGTTCTCGCGCACCACGACAATGTCTACATCGCCGGTCGAAAGATGCTTCAGCGGCGACTCGACTCCGGCGTAGAGAATAGAAGGGCGCACATTTGCATACTGATCCAGTTCACGCCGTATAGGCAGTAACAGCCCGTTCAAAGTAACATGATCCGGCACATCGGGGTGCCCGACAGCGCCCAGAAAGATCGCGTCCACTTTGCGGAGTTGCTCCAAAGCGTCAGGCGGCATCATACTGCCGTTCCGCAAATAGTAATCGCTGCCCCACTCGTAGTAAGTTGGCTCCAGCGTATCGCCATGCTCGGCGGCGACTTTACTCGCTATCTCGAACGCAACCGATGTTACCTCGCGTCCAATACCGTCGCCCGGAATCACTGCTATCGAAAAGTTGCTCATCGCACCTTACTGTTGAATCCAGTTAGGGACTTGGGGTATCGCTTCGCCATCGGCCCGCGGATCGGAGGCTCCGAAGTGTACACCAGTCCCGTTGCTCATTACCGCGTTTCCGCGACCCATCATCCGCGAATACGGGTCCACTATCTTCAATTCGTGTCCTTTTGCCTTGAGTTGCTGCTGTATAGCCTCGGGAACACGCGATTCTATGCTCACGTCGCATCCCTCGAAGGTCGGTTTTGTAAACCGCGCCGCCCCAACCGCGGCCTGGATATTCATGCCGAAATCGACAACGTTGGAAACGAATTGTGCATGCGCCTGCGCCTGGTTAAACCCGCCCATGATGCCGAACCCGATGCTCTCCTCGCCTTTTTGCATAAAGCCTGGAATGATCGTATGCAGCGGCCGCTTGTGGGGTGCAACGGAATTCGGGCCGGGCTGCATCGAAAATAGCTGCCCCCGGTTCTGCAGCGCAAACCCCGTGCCGGGCGCCACCAGACCCGTCCCAAACCCGCTGTAGTTGCTCTGAATCAGCGAAACAATATTTCCGTCACGGTCGATAACGCTCAAGTACGTTGTATCGTGACCCATCGCGTTCAGTTTCGCGCTCAGATCAGATGGCAGCACATGGCAGTGTGCGTGGTTCGGATCAATGAAATCGGCTCTCTTGCGCGCCAGGTCTTTCGAGAGTAATTGCGCAACCGGAATCGGCGAGAATCGTGGATCGCCAACGTAGGCTAGGAGATCCGCATAGGCCAGCTTTTTCGCCTCGATCATCACGTGCAATGCCTTGGCGCTGTCGGGGCCGTATTCTCCTAATGGAAACTGCTCCATAATGTTGAGCATCGAGAGCGCCGCAATGCCTTGGCCATTTGGCGGCAGTTCGTAAATCGTCCAGCCCCGGTAAGTGGTAGAAATCGGTTCTACCCACTCTGGCTCAAAGGCGGCGAGGTCCGCTTCGGTCAGCACGCCTCCCTGTTCCCTTGCAAAATCGACGAGCGCCTTGGCTAGCGGTCCGCTGTAGAAGCCGTCGCGGCCGTGTTCTGCAATCAAGGTGAGCGAGTGGGCAAGATCCGGATCGCGGAAGATCTCGCCAGCCTTGGGAGCGTGGCCGCCCGGCAGAAAGGTAGAGGCGAATCCGGGTTTCGTCCTGAGTTCGAAACCGTCGTGCGCCCAGACCGCCGCCACCGATTCTGCTATGGGGACGCCTTCCTCGGCATAAGAAATGGCCGGCTGCAGAATCTGCTTCAGCGGAAGCTTTCCAAACCTTTTATGCAGCGCATCCCAACCCGCCACCGCGCCCGGGACAGTCACGGCATCGATGTCTAAGGGAATTTTGTCGGTTACGCCTTTGGCTTTCAAATAATCCAGCGTGAAGCCTTGCGGCGACCACCCGCTCGAATTCAGGCCATACAGCTTCTTACTTTTGTGCTCATAAACCATCGCGAACAGGTCGCCGCCGATTCCGTTCATCATTGGCTCCGTTACGCTCAGTACCGCATTGGCTGCGATGGCGGCATCTACGGCGTTGCCGCCTTGCCTCAAAATGTCTGCCGCCGCCGAAGATGCTAGCGTTTGGCTGGTAGCAACGATCCCTTCCCGGCTGACCACCACAGATCGCGCGTAATCGCGGCCAGCCCATTCCTGCTTAGGCCAGGAATCTTTCGATAACAGTCCCAGGCTCGCCAGTATGAAAATGAAGCTGAATCCGCGTGGGCGCATGAAGTTGTCAGGTGCACTTGCCGAGTCTTCTCTCTTTTTACTACTTTCTGTCAGGAAGTTTCTGGCAATCAGCTACTTTGAGGCCTGGCAGGGTCGTTAGTCGTCCAGCTGCACTCGCTAAGATCGTAGTGTGAATGCCCCGACGACAGGCGCCATGGAAGCGCCGCCCACGAGGCGATCCACCTCCCCATTGCTGCCGATCTTCCTGGTCGTCGCGATTGACGTCCTCGGCTTTACCATCATCCTGCCGCTTTTGCCGTTTTACTCGGAACGCTTGGGCGCCTCGCCCGCGGTGGTTGGCACAATTGTTTCCATTTATGCGGTTTTTCAGTTGATCGCGGGCCCCATTCTGGGGCAGCTTTCAGATCGTGTTGGCCGGAGGCCCGTGTTGCTCATCAGCCAGGCTGGGACGTTCATCGGCTTTTTGCTGCTCGCTTTTTCAACACGGATTTGGATGGTGTTTCTTTCGCGCGCGATCGATGGCGCTACAGCCGGAAACCTGAGCATCGCTCAGGCCTACATCAGCGACGTCACTAAGCCCGAAAACCGCGCCAAAGCCTTCGCAATCATCGGCGTTGCTTTTGGCTTCGGCTTTCTCGTCGGCCCCGCAATCGCCGGCTTCCTGGCCCGCTATGGCTATCAGGCGCCAATCTTCACGGCGTGCGCGCTATCTTTCGCCAGTATTCTGTGTACCTTCTTTCTACTGCCCAGGCGCGAGGTCATTCACGAACATAACGATGCGGACGCCGCAGACGCCACCGGTCCAGGCGGTAAACGCCTGTCACTGATTTCGTGGGGCGAGTACCGCAAGTATTTCCGCGAACGTGAACTGGCGCGCCTGCTGGCCCAATGGCTGCTCTTCTCGTTGTCTTTCTCTACGTTCATTTCGGGTTTCGCACTGTTCGCTGAGCGGCGTTACCACTGGAACGGCCATCCCGTAGGAGTGCAGGAGGTGGGGTATATCTTCGCCTTTAATGGGTTTATCGGAATCATCATGCAAGGCGGCATGGTGGGGCGAATGGTCAAATGGTTCGGCGAAAAGCGCGTCGTGAAACTTGGCTTCGCAAGTACGCTACTCGGTTACGCCGCCGTCGGTTTGACGCACACGGTCGGCCAACTGCTGTGCGTGATGGCCCTTACTTCGATGGCTGGAGCGGGTTTGCGGCCCGCGCTCACCAGCCTTGTCACGCAGAAGGCGGGTCGTCGAGAGCAGGGAGTCATCCTTGGCCTCACCCAGTCTCTGACCTCCGTCGCGCAAATCACGGCTCCTGTTATCGCCGGCCTCCTGATCGACAAAGAGTTCCTTACAACCTGGGCGGTCTGGGCCGGCATCCTCGCCGGTCTCGCCCTCTTCTTTCAAAACCCCAGCCGTAGTTCCGCCGCGACCGTTTGACAGCACGCGATGCCGCTGCTTCCAGCCTGGCTCCGGTTTCGAATCCCCGAGTGGATCCTGATCGGTTTCTTCGCGTATCTTGCAGCTCTGGTCCCTTTCTTTCCAGACCGGCCGGAGTTAGGGTACCAGCCGTTCCTCATATTCGCTTGCGTAGTGGCTCTGCTGTGCGTCGTTTCCTTCGAAGAAAGAGGCACCATCGAACTAGTCGTCAGCTGGATCCGCGATTGGCTTCCTCTTGGCCTCATGTTTGTAGGCTTCCGCGAAATGGAGCTGTTCCTCGCGCCCCACTACAACCACCGCTACGAGACCGCCTGGATCCGATGGGATCGCACAGTTCTTTATGACTGGCACCTGCGGAAGATGATTGAAAGCCTCGGACCAGTCATCCCCCTCTACCTGGAGATCTGCTATCTCTTGGTTTACGGCATCGGCGCGTATTGCCTTCTTTTGCTCTGGCTTACTCGCTCGCGAAAGTTGGTGGATCGCTTCTACTTCATCTATCTCCTAGGCACGCTCCTGGCGTATTCGTTATTCCCATATTTTCCGTCGGAGCCGCCGCGTATCGCGTTCCCGCAAGTGGCCCCGCCGGACATTACCAGCTGGGTCCGTAGCGCGAACCTGTGGCTGTTGAACAGCGCAAGTATTCACTCGGGCGTTTTTCCCAGCGCGCACGTTTCCTCCGTTTTTGCGGCGGCCTGGGCTATTTTTCTGTTGCTGCCTCATCGCAGACGCTTCGCTTGGGGTTTGCTCGCGTACGCCATCAGCGTGTCTGTCGCGACCGTCTACGGCCGCTATCACTATGTGGCGGACGTAGTGGCCGGATTTGCGGTCAGCCTGGTGCCCATCTTCATCTCACTGCTGATCAAACTCATCAGAGGACAATCTTCGGCGGCGGATTTCCTACGCGTACTTCATCGCCGCTCATCTTGACAGTCCAATCCCTGTTGTTTTCAGACTCTGCCTGCTCAAAGTGGATTCGATCTTTGCTGGTGAAAACGTTAGTGGTGCGGTAGTAAACCGTGTGTCCGCCGGCGTCCCACGTGCTCGAATACACCCATTTGTCGGCAGTGATCTCAAGATCGCCGCGCCCACCCGCCCGTCCGTCCGGGTTCACTGACTGGGTGTAGTAATGTCCCGCCGCTCTTGCGGGAACGAACACAAGCAATTCGCTGGGAGTTCCGTTTACGGTCTGTTGGCAGGTGAAGTAGCGGCCCACCAAACCGCACGTATTCACGAGCTGATCCGGTTTTGCTGCATCCTTGCGGGAAATCTGCCAGGAACCGTTGTATAGCCATAGAGGAGCGTAGGCAGCATCGGATGAATTCGCCCCTGGCCACGCGGCCCCCACAAGCACAAAGAAAAGCAATATGCTGCGCACCAAGAACCCTCCCCACGCCTTACCGCCGGAGCGTACCCCGATTTGGCGGTACCGGCACTAAAGAAAGTTTAACGGGTACGGCGATAAACCAACCATGCGCTGGCACGTCTTTGCAAGTAGAGAAAGAAAACTCCCTAAGGAGAAAAGATTATGAAAAAACAGATTTTGACAATTGCCCTTGGCGCATTTTTCGGGCTCGGTGCAGCCATCGCTGCCCCTCTGCAAGACCAACCGGCGGCTCCCCCGCAAAACAGCCAGCATGCCTGGCGCCAGGCCGATCCAAACCAGCAGGTGCAGCGGCTCGCAAAAAGGCTGAATCTGACCGCAGACCAGCAGAGCGAGCTGCTGCCCATTCTGACGGAGCGTCAACAACAGATGCAAAGCATCTACAAAGACGACTCGCTTTCGCCTGCGGACAAACACGCCAAAATGCGCTCCGTTCGCGAGTCCAGCGAAACCAAGATTCGAGGCATACTGACCGATACGCAAAAACAGACGTACGATCAGATGCAGCAGCAGATGCGCGAACGCCCGCAGCAGCGTCGCGAGCAGCAGCAAAACACTCCACAAACATAACTACGGCGAGTGAATCCGGCGGAGTTCAGTGTGCTTCGTCGGATTCATCCTTGTCCGTTCCTTTCATTCATCTTTCACTCGTGTGTCTGTCGCAATCCAGTTCACTTCCCAGGTCCTGCCGCCATCGTCGGAAAACGCCTGTTCAAACCGGCAGGAATTCGGAGAGATGTTCGATATGACGAATCGAACAAAGATGGCCCGCCCATTGAATGTTTCCTGGTCGAAAAATTCTCCGCGTCCACCTCTAAACTCGCCGATCGTGGGTTGGCTCAAGGCGCCGCCGCTGCTGCTGGCGAAATTGAGGCTCCATTGATGCGATTGGGGATTGTACAGACGCAGGTTCAAACCTTCGAAGTGGCCCGAAGGGCCATCGGCCTTAAGCTCGACTAAGTTAGCACGGCCGCTCCAGACCCCGCGGACAAAGGTAGTTCCCTCATACTCGACCCAGCTGTTTGAGCCTGTTAACGGATGCACGCGCCGTGATAAATGGGTTTTCCAGGTACCAATCTCGAAGTCAAAATCGTGTTGGCCGTCGCGCTCTGTCGAAATGTGTTGCTGTCCCAGTCCCCGCTGGGCTTGCACGATCACCATAAGAATGCATGCCAACAGGCCTGCCGTTACGGCCGCCGCGGCCTCGAATCGTCTTTGGCCATCCTTCATATACGAAAACTAACAACGCGTAATGGCATCTCGCAATAGCCACTTTGACGTGTTACGGTATACCACTTCCTAATGAAGCGCGTTCCCGCTACATTCCTCCCTCCCATCGCCCTCGATCACCGCACGAAGACTCCGGTCTTCCGGCAGCTGTATGACTGGTTTCGACGGGCCATCATCGCCGGGCAAATGAGACCCGGGCAAAGGCTACCCTCCACCCGGACGCTGGCCGCTGAATTGAAGATTTCACGCATGCCCGTATTCAACGCCTACGAGCAATTGCTTGCCGAGGGCTACCTGGAGACCTTTGTCGGAGCTGGCATGCGGGTGGCTAAATCTATCCCGGAAGATACGTTGAGTTCCTCCTCCTGGAAAGCGCGGAAGGCGCTTCCAGAAAAAGTCGATACGCCGGCTCCGCGCCGGATGTCTCGCCGCGGGACGGCGTTGACGCAGCAGCCGTTGCAGTCATGGCTCGACAACTTGGGCGCATTTCGAGTAAGCATGCCCGCCCTCGACCACTTTCCTTTCGGCGTATGGTGCAATTGCCGAGTACCTCGGCGCGATGCGAGCAGTCCGCTGTGAGCCCTCCCAGATTCTGATAACAACAGGCTCACAGCAGGGTTTGCAACTTTCCGCGCAGGTGTTGCTTGATCCCAAAGATCCGGTGTGGATGGAGGAGCCGGGTTATCCCAGCGCGCGCCATGCCTTTATGACTGTCGGAGCTCGATTGGTTCCAGTTCCGGTAGATCAAGCGGGCATGAATGTTGAAGAGATGATCCGTCGAGGCCCCAATGCGCGCGCGGTCTACATTACGCCATCGCATCAATATCCCCTGGGGTCGACCATGAGCGCCGCTCGCCGTATCCTCCTCCTCAATTGGGCGGTGCGGACCGGCGCTTGGATCATCGAAGATGATTACGATAGCGAATATCGATTCGGAAGCCGGCCGATTGCTGCCCTTCAGGGACTCGACACGGACGCGAGGATAATTTATGTCGGGACATTCAGCAAAGTGATCTTTCCTGCCCTGCGTTTGGGTTACGTGGTTGTCCCCAAGGACCTAATACCTGCATTCTTGGCCGCTCGAGATGCCGCAGACGTTTTTTCAGCAACTCTCTATCAGGTAGTCGTGACCGATTTCATCCGTGAAGGGCACTTCGGCCGCCATATACGCCGGATGCGAATGCTTTATATGAGCCGTCGAAGATCGCTTGTCAAGGCGATCCGCGCCCAAATGGAAGATTTGCTCGAAGTAATTGGCGCCGAAGCAGGGATGCATCTGGTGGCATTGCTGCCTACCGGCATCAGCGATGTGGCCGTTGCGCGAAGAGCTGGCCAGCTGGGCATTTCCGCAACTCCGTTGTCAACATGCTATTCGAAGCAGCCGGCGAGCGGCGGCCTGATTCTTGGCTACGGAGGAGCCAACGCACATCAGATTCACGATGGAGTGCGCAAACTCAGGATGTGCGTACTGGAGCACGTTACGAAATTACGGTAGTCTGGGACCGCCTTCGACGGCTTATGCTTCGACAAGAATAGGATATGATACTTGTGTCGAAGCCGAAGGGAACACATGCCAGATCCAAGAATAGAACTTCCTCAAGGAACGCTCGACCTGCTGATCCTCAAGACAGTCAGTTTGGAGCCGCAGCATGGATGGGCAATTTCCGACCGTGTGCAGCAGATGTCCAGCGATGCTCTCCAGGTTCGGCAGGGATCGCTGTATCCTGCTCTACACCGACTCGAACGCCGCGGCTGGATTAAAGCTCGCTGGAGTACAACTGACAATAATCGCCGAGCCAAATACTACGAGCTGACGCGCAGCGGTCGAAAACAGCTCGACGTACAAGCTGACACATGGCGAAAACTAGCGGGGGCCATGGGGCAGATTTTGGATATGGCGTAGGGCGAACGTGCCGCCATGATCACTGACCTGATCTTTCGACTACGGAGCCTGTTCCGACAAATGACCGTCGAGAAGGAACTCGATTATGAACTGAAATTTCACCTTGAACACGAAGTCGAAAAGCTTATCGCTTGCGGACGGAATCGTCCGGAGGCTTTAAGAGAGGCCAAATTGGCCTTGGGCGGCCTCGCTCAGATCAAGGAAGAGTGCCGTCAAGCTCGCGGTGTGGCTCTGATCGAGACAACTGTTCAGGATTTCAGGTATGCGATTCGCGGGATGCGGCATAATCCCGTCTTCTCAATCGCCGCGATACTTACACTTGGCTTCGGCACTGCGGCGGTCTCAACCGTGTTCACCCTTGCTAATACGTTGTTCTTTCGCGAGCTTCCAGTACATCATCCAGACCATATTGTTGTGGTCCAAGCTACCCGCGGGCATGGGCAAATGCCGGGATGGGTTTCTTATCCGCAGTATCTCCATTTTCGCGACCACGCTAAAACGCTTGATGGTCTCGCAGCCGCGTACTCTACTGCGCCTTTCTTTGTATCGGTTGATGGCCGCGCACAAGAAGTGAACGGCGCAGTTGTGTCCGGCAATTTTTTTGCCCTACTCGGTGTTCGGCCAGCACTCGGCCGTTTCTTTCGCCCGGATGATGGACAGCGTGCCCGATCGCGATCCCGTAACCGTAATCGGTTTCGAATTCTGGCACAACTGGCTCGGATCGACGCCGAAGGTCCTAGGTTCGACCGTTAAGATCAACGGCACTGTCTTTACCGTGATTGGCGTTGCTCCTCATCAATTCAGGGGCGTGACGGTGCAGCCCGACGAAATCTACATCCCCACCATGATGGCTCGCGCCGGGTATCACTGGTGCGAAGATTCACTCGCAGCCAATTGCACCGTTTTTGAGATGATTGCGCGCCTCCGCGACGGGTACACGGTGGAACAGGCACGAGCCGAAATGTCTACGCTCCAGCCCCAGTCTTGGGCCACAGCCACGGAGGGTGAGAATTCGGGAGTCACAGCATTCCTGCTGAGGGGCGTGCTGCATCCCGACTTGACCCGCAGCAGTCAGTTTCATTTTGTCCGGGTACTGATCTGCGTGGCCGCTGTCTTGTTACTGATTTGCTGCGTCAACCTATCCGGCCTGCTGATTGCGCGTAACAGCGCACGTACTCGTGAACTGGCCGTTCGGATTTCGCTCGGCGCGGGGCGGTTGCGGTTGATTCGGCAATTGATCACTGAGTCATTGGTCATAGCGGTGAGTGCCGGGTTTGTCGGGACTCTTCTTTCCGTGGGTCTAACAGCCGGTCTTAACGCGAGGTTCTACTCGGCAGACGTTGAGGGCCATCCTCTCTACTACAACTTCAATGTTGAGCCGGGTGTTATTCTTGCGGTGCTTGCAGTGTCAGTTGTGGCGGGATTCCTGTTCGGAGTTGCCCCCGCTCTTCAGTGCACTCGCCGCGATACTGCTGAGCAGCTCAAACGGCAATCGACTGCTCTGAGTGCCGATTCACGTTTTGGCAGATGGCTGGCTGGAGTGCAGGCGGGGGCCGCAGTAGCCCTCGCTGCGGTTGCGGGCCTTCTCATGTCGAGTGATCGTCTGATGATGACTGGCGTCAATTTCGACGCATCGCACGTCGCGCTGATGAGGTTGCGGCCTCGCTTGGTCAACTATCCCCCGGAAAAAGCGCAGCAGTATCTGCGAACCGTAATTGAACGCTTGGATGCTACGCCCGGCGTGGAGTCTGCCAGCATGGTGGCTCCGGGCAGTGTGCTTGTCGGCGGCAGCGCTCCAGTATCGCTACTGGGACAGCCCGATGCACGGGCAATCAGCGCCGGCTATATCGAGGTCGCTCCCCGGTATTTCGAAACCCTGCGAACGCCCTTGCTGCGAGGACGCGAATTTACCAATCATGACTCTCTCGAATCGTTACCCGTAGCGATCGTAAGCGAAACGCTAGCACGGCAGTTTTGGCCCCAGGACTCCGTCATCGGTTCGACAATAGTGGTGAATCACGAAGCGCGTCAGGTTGTCGGCATCGTCGCCGATATTCCGTTCCAAAGCCGTGGTGAACCTCAGCAGGCCTACGTGTATATACCGTTTTGGCAGAAAACGTCGCAAATAGATGCTCGACTGTGCATACGCGTTATGAGTGATCCCGCAGCGATGATCCCGCCGTTGGTTCGCGTCGCGAATCGTGTAGATCCGGCCGTTCCCGTCGTGGAAACGATCCCCTTGTCGGTCCAGGTGGCCGGGAGCATAAGCTCACTTCGTATTACCGCTACCTTCGCTGCGTATGCAGCCGCTTTGGCTGTACTACTGAGCGGCCTTGGACTGGGTGGGCGACATAGAAGTGGAAGTCAAGCGGCGCGGCGGGACTCCCAGTAGTCCTCGAAGCGGGCATTGAGGTAACAACATCGCAGGGCGATGATGGAGTTGGCGCCACGGACGGTCCAGAACATACCGGATTGTTTGAGGCGGGAAGCGATTACGGTCTTGCAGGCGGCTTCAATCACACCGGAACCGACGAACAGATGCTGACGGCGGAACTTTGGGTATCGCATGCGCTCGGCATTTCGCTCAAAGTAGTCCGCCTCCAGGCGAATCTTTTCCAGAACGTCAGTATTAGTTGACTCGATCGAGCGCAACGAGAGAAGCAGCTTTTCGATTTTCCCCTTATCGAGCAGACGCTTTTGGTGGACTTTCATCCAGTCCTTCTGGTTCGGCGGATCGTTGGGATACAGCCTGCGAGCGAGTTCCCAAAGGTGGTGGCGCGCGTGATAGAGATCGACGACCTGGACGGCGCCCGGGAAGTGCTGATCGGCAAGGTTCCAGATCCACTCGGCTCCGTCGCCTATGACGACTTTCTTTGCCGCGCGGCTCCAGCCACGGTTCCAGGCTTCCAGATAGATGCGCTTACCAAACTCCTCGGCCGTCTCGATGGCTCCCGTATAGGTAGTCGAATCCGGATCGCGAATCGCGTGGCCTTCTTTATCCCAGGCCGTCTGGGTGAAGACGCATCCCAGTTTGACCTCCCGCGTATGAGCTGGCTGACCGTCGGTTTTGCCCTTGCGACCCTCGGTTTCTTTCTTCACCACCGGCACGCCGGTCCCGTCCATTTGCACACACAGAATCGGAATGGTCTTGCCGATGATGACGGGCAGGTCCAGCTGGACGGCTTTGTGGATTTCGCGCTGCTCGCCTGTTGCGATGTCGGCTCCAATCGCCTCCGCCGTGCGCTCCACTGACTTGGCGGTCACTTCCAGACCGGCCAGAACCTTCATCTGCTCGCGGCCGTGATCGAAGGGCGACTGCTGACCCACCAGAGCCTGCATGCGGCGCACGCCCGGAGAGCAGTCGCGGTTTTCAATATCGAGCTGGCGGTCGGCGGGGAACTGGCCGTTGTGACAATGCGGACACAGATACCAGGGGCGCGACAGTTCCACCTCGCCCAGTGCTGTGAGAAGCCGTCGCGAGCGCCGTTCGCGGTAGCGCGCCTGATGACCGCACGGGCACGTGATATGGCGCCGCTCAGCGGCAGGCTCGGGGATCTGCAACAACCGCGTGAGAGCCGTCGCCCCGGCCTGATGCAGGGCGGTGCGGAAGCCAATTTCCACCGCCTCCAGGTCCATGCCATCGGTCCGCTTCCGTTCGGCGAAAATGCGACTCAACAGAGTGGTTACTTCGTGCGTGATCTCCGCGTGGATCGCCGCGGCCGTTTTTTTTCCTCTGGCGTCAGCGTATCCCCGACCGGGCGCAGGGCGCAGATCTTTTCGCTGACCTCGATGATCTCTCCACAGAGTGCCTGAAACTTGTGAAACTCGGTGACTTCCTGTTGTGCCTTGCGCAGCGTCGCTGCCGAGCGGAAGGTCTCGGTCACCGTCTTGCCTTTCACTCGGCGCGTCAGACGAAAGTTAGGGCCATGCCCGGCGTCATCTCGTTTGGAACAATGGCAACCGGGTTTCCCGCACTTGCCGGACGTGGCGGTAATCGAGCCGCGACGGAAGTCGCCGGCGGCGGCAAGCTGGCGGAACAGGTCGGTTCGTTTGGCCTCCAATTGAGGCAGAGTGTCGGTCATAGTAGCTCCTCCTCTTCTTAGCGTATATAGACGCTAAGATTCGCGCCACAAAAAAAGAAACTAACCGATCCTGCACTCTCAGGTCGCACACCCCCTTGGACTCTACGGAGCGTTGGCCTTCTCGGTCTCCCGCCGAACGAAAGAGATCGGGATCCGCATTGCTGTCGGGGCGAAAGCCGTGGGAGTGCTTGCCATGATCGTACGTGAAGGGATGACGGTCGTTTCTTTTGGCCTTGTAATCGGTGTTCCACTGGGGACTGCTGGCGCGGGTCTTATTCGACACCTGCTATACGGATCGAGCGCCAGCGATTTTGGCGTTTACGCATCCGCCGTGGTGATTGTTGCTGCCCTCGGGCTTCTTGCTTGCTGGATTCCGGCGCAGCGCGCGGCTCGCCTCGATCCTGTGAACGCGCTCAGAGAAGAATAGGGCCGTGTGCGGTGGCCTTCCGAGCTCGGAAACACTCGCCGGTGAGCGTCTAGAAACAACCAGCGGAACCATCAACTACGCTGGCACCCATGGGAGCATAAGAGTTGTGCGATATCTTGCGCTCGCTTCCGACTATGACGGAACACTCGCACACGATGGCGTGGTCGATGCCGCCACCATCGAAGCTTTGGAGCGTCTCCGTCATTCCGGTCGTAAGCTGATCCTGGTTACAGGACGTGAGCTCCCCGATCTTGAGTCCGTCTTTACCCGCTTGGATCTCTTCGAGCGCATCGTGGCGGAGAACGGTGCGGTGCTGTACAACCCGCGGAGCCATGAAAAGCGCCTGCTCGCGCAGCGTCCTCCCGGCGAGTTCGTAGAAAACCTTCGCCGGCGCGGCGTTCAGAACGTCAGCTTTGGCGATGTCATCATAGCCGCCTGGCGTCCTTGCGAATCCGCCGCCATCGAGGCAATTCGCGAATCCGGTTTGGAATTGCAGATCGTCTTCAATAAGGATGCTGTGATGATTTTGCCGTCCGGAACGAACAAAATGACCGGCCTATCAGCGGCTCTCGATGATCTGAAGCTGTCGCGTCACAACATTGTTGGCGTTGGGGACGCCGAGAACGATCACGCTTTCTTGGGCTGCTGTGAATGTTCTGTAGCCGTCGCCAATGCCATCCCGGCGCTCAAGCAAAGAGCGGATTGGATCACGCAGGCCGATCACGGCGCGGGCGTCTCTGAACTGATCGAACGCATGCTCGCGGACGATCTGGCGTTCCTCGATTCCACTTTGCTGAGCCGCGGCCGCCGATCAGGAGCGGGCGCCTGCCACGGAACAGGTGATGCAGTTTCTCACCTTCACCACACCCTAACGTTCCTATGTCAAAGTCTCAGGCTCTACTGAGTAATGACATACCGCACAACGCCGTGAGCCAGCAAATCGTAAGTTGGATCTACAGTGTGCGCACCTGTACGCGGCGCACTTAAGAGTGCCTGCAGATCGATGATCGCCAGGTATTTGGGTGTGCCAGTCGCCCAATCCGCCATCACGCCGTATGCCTTTCCGTCATTCGGGCTCGTATAGGCGGTTGTCGTATGGGGATCGTACCCAGTCGAAAACCCGAAGCCGTCCGGCGTAGTCGGCAATGTCGCCGCCACATAATCAACCAGATTCGGAGTGCCGGTTCCGGCTTTGGATGGTAATTGGATCGCCCCAAACCCACTTCCGCCGAACTCGCCAGCTACGATGCCTAGATGAGTGGTTCCGGGCGCGATCGCAATTCCATCAGTCGCGGCACTGAAGTAAAGCTCCGGCAGACCCGCCTGCTGTCCCGGTGCAGTCCATGTTCCGGGGGTTCCAGGCGTGAAAATAGCCTGAGTCAAATCGACGATATAAACTCCGCCGCTCTCCTCGTCCGTGGACAATCCGATCCCCGTCGTGCAATCCTCCCCAGCCGAATCGAAATAACCGTACCCGGCGTAGCCGGCGGGATGGGTGTTGCCAAATTCCGAAACGGTCGATGGGTTTGGTAGTGCCGAACCGCTGATTTTTAAAATGTCATACGTGCCTTGCTCGTCAGGTGACAGGATGATATTCCGGAATGGATCCCACAAAACGTCTTCAGATACATGGTAGCTCGTGGGTACAACTGCACTGAGGGCGTCGGTGGTCAGATCCAGGAATTGAAGACCGCTGCCGGTCCCGCCGCTGAGCCCCATTGTGATTACGGCTTGATGATTCACGGCATTAACGGCAACACCGCAGTTCTCGCAATCGCCGCCTGAGAACCCAGCAAAAGTATTACTCCCCGATGTCAGCGTGCTGCTTAAAGTGCTTCCGTTGATCACATAAATATCCGTATTATTCGCCGCGCAAATAGTCTTACTCAAAACGGAATCCGTCGAACAGGAGTTAACCACATTCGTAGTCGAAATCGAAATCGGCGACCCGCTGCCCTCCACCAGCACCACTCGTAGCCCGGTCGCGCCACCTTCCCAGTAGCCGTTTGGAACGTATGCTGTAACTGGTGTTGTGCCCGTAGTCTTGGCCGGTACCAGCATACCCATGGAACTCCCCGGATTGCACGACCCAACCGCGGGGCTGGAGTGCGTAACGGCAATTTCAGAACAGTTGTCGCTAGAGAACGCCGCTCCGCTAGTGGTAGTGCCGGAAAGACTCACGAAATAATTTCCGGTTGCAACGGATGCCGGAACCTGAAACTCCACCTTCTGAGAGCTCCCGAGGATCTCTCGGACCATTAAGGCAGTCGCCGCAGTCTCGCCACCCGTAACACCGCAGCTTGTGTGCAACTCAATCGTAACGTCAGAGGGGCTGATCGTGCCTGCTGGAAAGCCAGATCCCGTGACCCAAACCAGACTGGTTCCCGCTAATCCTGAACTGGGCGTTGTCACCACGTTCAGCTTCACTGATGACGAAACAGTGGCCGAGGCCGGCGGTGGCATGAGGAGTCCAAAGCAAGCGATAAGCCCTAGCGCGGCGAATCCAGCCACGGACCGCGGCTTTTTCGTTTTCCGCCAGCGTGCGATCCGGAATAGCAGCAAGCCGCCAAGCCCGATCGCGAGCACCATCCGCATCCCGGGCTCCGGGACCGGACTGGAACTCGATGTTGCATAGATAACAGCGAAATCGCCGTCCATAAGCGTCCCGCTGGAGTCAGTAACTGAGGCAACAAAATCCGGAGAAGCCGTAAAGCTCGTTCCGTCGTTCAACGTCCAGCTGGTGGTTGCAAAATTGCCCGAAACCGTAGCTTTCGTTACGGCCGTTGTAATAGAAACTGTGTTGCCATTGAATGACAATCCGTCTGGTGCGAGGGTAAAGTAACTGGGTCCGAAGGTCTTTGGCGGACCAGAAGAAAAGTCCAAGGTCAGGTTGAGGTTTGCAAGCGAAACCGATGTAGTAACAGGGAAAGTTGTATCCGGAAATGTTGAAGAGTTGGGCCCTGTCTGGTTAGCGATATCTACCGTCGCTGTTCCTGGAAGGCCCGTTAGATCAAAGTTGACAGTCCCAACCGGCACCATGGTCGAATTTGCAGCCATTGAAAACAGACTGGCAGCAAGAAGCAATGCACCCGTTCGCGAAATCATTCGCTGTAACATGTTTAGTGATTCCTCCGGAGTTGGCAAGAGTCAGAGTCCACGCACTTATCAGCTGACCATTCGGAGTATATGCTGTCAGTACTGAACCTTCAAGAACGATAACGATGCGAAAATGCTGATTGGTACCGGGACCTCCGTACCGGTACGCGGTTTACAGCCAGCACCATTCTAAAGAACTGTCATGCTTTCACTCTTGCTCGATCTGAAGTTCGTGTTCCGGCAGCTGCGCAAATCACCGGGATTTACGGCAACTGCGGTATTGATGCTGGCCTTCGGCATTGGCGCGACCACTGCGATTTTCTCCATTGTCGAGAGCGTGCTCCTGCGGTCGTTGCCTTTCCCCAACTCTGACCGGCTCGTTGTGCTGTCGGACACTCTGAAGGGTGCAGACGTCGGCGGCAATGGCGAGGCGGGAGTTACCGCGCCCGATATTCAAGCTTATATGCGCGACACGCATTCGTTCGAAAGCCTCGGCGGGGTTGGGTTTGCCGCGTATGAGCTTTCCGGCATCGGTGAACCCGCTCAGGTGAACGTTTCACGCCTGAGCGCCGCGGTTTTTTCAGCTCTCCAGATTGCGCCGCTGCTTGGCCGCACGTTTACCGCGGAGGAAGACAACCAGGGCCAGCAAGTCGCCGTGTTGAGTTATGCAACATGGAAAAGCCGATTCAATGGTAATCCGCATATATTGGGCAGCAAGATCCTGCTGGATCGCAAGCCTTACGTCGTCATCGGCGTCATGCCGCGGCAGTTTGAATTTCCGCTTGTGCCCGGCCGCCTGAACCGCTGCGAACTATGGGTTCCCATGAGTTTGACCCATCAGGAACTGACGCAGGGCGCTGCCAGCTGGAACTACACCATGGTTGGCCGTCTTAAGTCCGGCGTTACACCCAGGCAGGCGCGGAGTGATGCCGATCGGGTGGCAAAGGAGATCATGCTCAGCTACCCGGCATTCATGAAAAGTCTGCACATCAGTCCCGTGGTGCGTCCGCTGCAGGAAGAAACAGTGGAGCAGGCGCGCCCGCTGCTGCGAACGCTGTTCCTGGCTGTTGCTGTGGTGTTACTGATTGCCTGCGCCAATCTTGCCGGGCTGATGCTGGTACGCGCGATTCATAGGCAGCGGGAAGTTGCCGTTCGCCTGGCGCTGGGCGCGCGCGCCACAGCGCTGCTGCGCCAAGCCATTCTTGAGAGCCTGACCGTCAGCGTGAGCGGCGGCCTGTTGGGACTGGCGCTTGCCGCCTTGGCGCTGCGTGTAGGCAGAAATTTGCTGCCGGAAAGCCTTCCGCGCATCAGCGAAATATCCCTGAACTGGAATGTGGTGGGGTTCGCGCTCCTGCTTGCGGTGGTCACCGGCGTGCTTTGTGGATTAGCTCCGGCCTTTGCCGCTCTCCGCACCAGCGTAAACGACACCCTCAAGGAAGGTGGGCGAAGTGGTTCCACCGGCGGACTCCACACGCGTCTGCGCTCTGCATTAGTGGTAGCCGAGATCGCAGTCGCGTTGTTACTGCTGGCTTCCTCGGGGCTGCTGCTGCGCAGCTTTGAAAAAATGCGCTCGGTCGATCTCGGATTCCGCCCTGGATACGTCACCACCGCCGCATATTCGCTGCCGCAGCGGCAATACGCCACTCAATCGTCAGTGGACACTTTCAACCACGAGCTCCTCCTTCGCCTGCAGCGGCTTCCCGGCGCGCAGGCGGCGGGCCTGACCAGCTTCCTTCCCGCTTCGGGAAACAACAGTAACGAAACCTTTGTGGTAGATGGCTATGTTCCGCCCAAGGGCGCGAAGATGAACCTCGCTACCCCCGCGGTTGTGATGGGCGATTACTTCCGCGCCATGGGAATTCCGCTGCTGAGGGGACGCGCGTTTACTGACGCCGACAGGCCGGGTGCACAGTTGGTTGTGGTTGTAAATCGCAAACTCGCCAGGCACTTCTGGCTCAATCAGGATCCGATCGGCAAGCGGTTACGCATCGGCACGCCGGAAATGCCAACTCCCTGGCTGACGGTCGTTGGAGAAGTCGCTGACGTCAAACTGAGTTCTCCGGATGAAGAAACGAAGGAGCAGTTCTACCAGCCTGTAGAACAGGCGGAAGCGTCCATCGGGTCCCTCGGCTCTCCAGCCGATCTCAACGGAAACGGCGGCTACATTGTCTTGCGCTCGGCGTTGCCGCCGCAGCAGATGGAAAACGCGCTTCACTCAACCGTTCGCTCCATTGACCCGCAGCTGCCGCTGACACAAGTGCAGACCATGGAGCAGGCTGTCTCCGACAGCGAAGCGCCTCGCCGCTTCAACACGGTTCTCATTAGCAGCTTTGCCTTTGCAGCAGTGTTGCTGGCGGTGCTGGGCATCTACAGCGTTATCGCCTTCTCGGTCGCCTCGCGCGTGCAGGAGTTGGCCATCCGCATGGCGCTTGGTTCGCAGCGCTCGGGCATCATGCGCCTGATTCTGCTCTCCGGCACGAAACTCGCCGTCATAGGCTGCGTCATCGGGCTCGCGGGAGCCGCTGCAGCCTCAGGCCTGTTGCGCTCCTTCCTCTTCGGAGTAAGTCCGTTTGATCTGCCGGTGCTGATTGTGACTTCGATCGGCGTCTTTCTGCTCGCTCTAGCCGCCTCCGCGCTTCCGGCGCGGCGCGCGGCTTCCATTGACCCCATGCAGGCGCTACGAGGGGAATAATCGCGGGTTATTGCAAGTTATCCGCTCGATTTAGCGCGGATTAACCAGCAGATTAACCAAATGATACAACGCGAAACTAGGCAGTTCGCGCTAACCCTGTGCAAATAGAAGCACCCGCACTGCGGCCCGGAAAATGCCAATCACTCAGCCAGTTCTCAACCCGAATGAATGTAGATCAAGGGTCGAGATGATGGCAACAGCGCGCTCTGCTCCCAGTGTGCAGCGCCGCTCTGTGCGAATCTTCTCGTCCGTCCGCGCTCGTCAGGCAGAACGTACGTGAAGGTGATTTATGAAAATAGAAAAAAACAGGACCACCCGTAAGGCAATTAGCTTTCACAGTGTTTCTGGTACGCAAAATGAAACCGCCTCCGCCGATGCAGGATTCTGGCGCAAGACGAAGAAGCCACTCATGGTGGCGATAATTTCGGTAGCCGCAATGTCGGTCGCTTCGGCGCAAGATGCGGCATCTCAGCCTAAGTTCGTTCCGTTTACCGAGTTTGTACAAAGCATTGGAAGCACGCAAGCGAGCGACGTCATGGCCGCTCCAGCCGCGAAGGTCGCCGATAACGCCGCGGTTGCGCAAATGCAGCAGCATCTGCTGAGCCTCTATAAGGGAGTGAACGTGACCCACAGCTTTGTTCTTGGTTCGCAGACTGTGGATTGCGTTCCGGTGAACGAACAGCCAACGGTTCACGGCATGGGCTTAAAGACAATTGCAACGGCACCAGGTATTCCGACTGCACCGGCTGCTGTTGAGACGAGCCAGTCAAAGCCGCTTCCCTTAGACGCGCAGATCCCGGAAGGGCAGACAGTGGATGCTTCCGGAAATTCATTGACCTGCGAGGAGGGATCGATCCCGATTCGGCGCGTCACGCTGCAGGAGATGGCCCGTTTCGCCAGCTTGCGTGAGTTCTTCCAAAAGGGTCCAAATGGAGCTGGCCATCCGCCGATTCCGGGCGAGTTTGTCGCTCCGGCCACCGACGCGCACAAGTATGCGTTTGCATATCAATACGTGAATAACTGGGGCGACAACGATGACATCAATCTGTGGCGGCCCTACGTGTACACCGACATTGGTGAAATTTTCGCGCTCGCGCAGTCTTGGACGATTGGGACCGGATCAACTACGCAAACGGCTGAAGTCGGATGGCAGAATTATCCGGCCCGTGTGGGGACCGAGAACTCTGTACCTTTTATCTACTACACCGCTGACGGCTACCAAACGACTGGCTGCTACGACTTGACCTGCTCGGCCTTTGTGCAAGTCAATAAGAGCTTGATCTTTGGTGTTCCTTGGGCGCCGCAGTATTACAGCGTCTCGCACGGAGCGCAGTGGGAGCTGGATTTTACGTGGGAGTTCTATGCTGGGAACTGGTGGCTGCGTTATGGCAGCACCTGGATCGGCTATTATCCAGGCTCGGTTTACCTCGGAGGGCAGCTAACGAAGTACTCCAACCTGCTCGAGTTCGGTTCGGAGTCGGTTGGCTCAACCGTATGGCCTGGCGAGGGCAGCGGTATGTGGGCTTCGGGCGGCTGGGAATATGCAGGATATCAACGGGAACTGTATTACATCGCGCCCAACACAACTTACTCGACCTATTGGGATTCGTTGACGCCGGATCAACCGTCGCCGGCGTGCTACACCATCACCACCCCGAACTATGCATCGAATTGGGGAATCTACTTCTTTTTTGGAGGCCCGGGTGGCGCAGGCTGCCAGTAAGCTTTCGAGGTACTACCACTGGGCAGCGGGTTTTGCGACTCGCTGCCCATTGTTGCTTGTGAGGCAATGGTAAGTGAGCGTGACTGGGCGGCTTGGCGCGCTAGCAGCGGGAGCGGTGCTGGTCTGTATGGGACAGACTCAGCAGAAAGTGACCCCTTTCGCCGAGTTCATTCGCGGAGTAAAGCATGCTGAGGCCCAACAGTTCCTGCACAAACCGGGAGCCGAGGTGAAGGACACGGCTGCGTTTGAGCAAATGCGCGAATATATTCTCAAGCTGTACGAGGGCGTGCACGTGCAACGCAGTTATATCATCGGCACACAGACCGTTGACTGCGTTCCCGAGAGTGAGCAGCCTTCTGTGCGGGCACAGCGCACAAAGGAAATTGCGGCGCCTCCACCGATCCCGGTGAGTCCACCAGACGACACCAAACGAGCGGTGTCAGCTCAGGGGTGCGGCACCGGCACGATTCCTATGCGCCGCATCACCCTTGAAGAGCTTACGCGGTTCCAAACGCTGGATGACTACCTGCACAAAGCGCCGCACGGGCGCGCGCCTATGCCGCCATCGGAGAAAAAGCCTTGAACGACATCCGGGGCTTTACTTTTTCAACCATCCCTGCGTTTCGAGCCATTCGGCAAACCTGTCGATCCATTCATCGGAAGGGAACCCCTGTTTGCGCATTCCAAAACCATGGCCGCCCTTGGAATACATATGCAGCTCGGCAGATTTGTGCGCGCCCGTCCATTGGTCGTACAGGCCGACGCTATCCGGCGCCAAGCCGAGCTGATCGTCGCTTGCCGCGGCAAGAAACATCGGTGGCGCATCGGCCGGGACCGGATCGTTCTTTAGTGACAAAGCGGCGGCGTAAATCGGCGCGACAAACGCAGGCCGGCCCTCCGGCGTGTAGTGCAATCCGGCCGCAGCGGCCACTGTCCCTCCTGCCGAGAACCCGATGATGCCGACCCGGTCCGCGGAGATACCCCATTCCGAGGCATGCTTGCGTACATACTCCACCGCCGCGAGCCCGTCGGCAACCGAGTGCGGCACGACTTTGGCCAGTATCTCCTCAAATTTCTTTTTATCCGCGAACGCCGCCATGAACTCCTGAGTAGCATCCTCGCCCGTGCGCGCCAATCGATACTTCAAAACGAACCCGGTTACCCCCCTGGCCGCAAGCCACTTGGCGACATCGATGCCCTCGCTGTTGATCGAGAGGGCCATGAACCCGCCCCCTGGGCATATCACCACCGCAGTGCCGTTGCCCGTTCCCGGCACGGGTTTATACACGATTAGCGTAGGCTTCGTGACGTTACTTACGACTTCCGTTTTCCAGGTCTTCGAGAAGTATTCTTTCTCTGGATAGCTCTGTTCCATCGAAGCCGGAGCGGCGCCGGAATACAGAGGAATCACGTCTTGAGCGAGGGTGCCTCCAGCCACAACTCCAAACACACAAAGGATGCGAACAATAAATAGCTTCATGATTCTGTCTAGTCTATCGATCGTTTCAAGGTTTGGTTCCGAGGGCCATCCTCTAGTACCAAGTTGCAGAAATTCGAGTAGTCCAAGGGCGCTTACGCTTCCGGCTCAGTTTCAGCATCTTATGTTGTGGGAAATATAACGCGAATTCCCGCAAGTTGGTACTAGGCTGGTTTCTGTGAACGCATTTCCTCAATTTGATCTGTCTGGCAAGACCGCTCTTGTAACCGCATCCGCGCGCGGACTCGGGCGGGCCATCTCCCTCGCATTGGCAAATGCCGGCGCGAACGTGGCGCTCGGTTTGCGCGATCTTCGCGCTCACGGCGGCTTGCCCGGCGAGATCGAAGCATTGGGCCGCGGCGCGCTTCCATTGCAAATGGATGTAACGAGCCTTGACCAGATCTTTCGCGCCGTCGACGATACCGTCGCACAATTCGGCCGGCTCGACATTCTCGTCAATAACGCAGGGGTTGCGCCGGACAATCTCGCCGAGAACGTACGGGAAGAAGACTTCGACTTTACGTTGGCGGTGAATTTGAAAGGAACGTTCTTCGCCAGTCAGGCCGCCGGCCGCGTCATGATTCGGCAGAACGGCGGCCGGATCATCAATGTCAGTTCACAAGCAGGATTCGTGGCCTTGCCTACCGAATCTGTGTACTGCATGACCAAGGCCGCCCTAATACACCTCACGAAGTGCCTTGCTGTCGAATGGGGCAAGTACAACATTACTGTCAACGCGGTAGCGCCCACGTTTATCGTGACCCCTGGCACTGAGGCATGTCTCGCGGATCCCGCGTTCCACGCCGATGTAGTCGAACGGATCGCCGCATTACACCGCATCGGACACCCAATGGACGTGGCAGGCTCCGTGGTATTTCTGGCGTCAGCGGCCGCCTCTCTGATTACGGGTCACGCCATAGTCATAGACGGCGGATGGACGGCACGCTGAACGATCAATGTCACGAGCGAGGATCCTGAGGCCAAGCGGCCAGCGGCCTCCCACTCTCTCGTGTTAAAATTCGGGACGTTTTAGAGCTAGCGAAGGAGAATTGTCCATGGCCGAAACCGCGCGCGTACGGGAGAGCATGACCCATGAGACAGCCGTTTCGCGTGCCGGCGAAATCGCCGATCGCGTGCTGGCGCCGGCCGCCGCCCAGAACGACAAGGCAGGGCGGTTCTCCTCCGAAGCTGTCGACTCGCTGGGGCAGGCAGGGTTGCTCGGGCTAATGGTTCCGGCCGAGGCTGGCGGCTCTGGTCTGGGGCCGCGCACGTTCGCCGTCGTCACCGCTGCACTTGCCGAAGCCGACGCATCGGTCGCCATGGTCTACCTCATGCACGTGCTCGGCGCTGCCACCATTAGCGCAGCTCGGCCTGGGGCGGCCGTTCAGCCGCTGCTGTCAGAGATCGCCGCCGGCCGGCACCTCTCTACGCTCGCTTTCAGCGAGGCGGGCTCGCGCAGCCACTTTTGGGCGCCCATCTCGCGCGCGCGCCGGAACGGCACGGGCGTGCGCATCACTGCCAGCAAATCGTGGGTCACAAGCGCCGGTCACGCGCAGAGCTACATCGTCTCATCGCTTTCGCCTGAAGGCGGGAATTTCAGTAATCTGAATTTGTATATTGTTCCGGCTGGTGTGCCCGGCCTGTCCGTGGCAGGTCCCTGGGATGGTCTCGGCCTGCGCGCGAACGCTTCCGCACCGATGACACTCGACGAGTGCGAGGTCCCGTTCGAACTCCAAATCACCGACGAGGGCGCTGGATTTCAGGCTATGATGAACGTGGTGCTGCCGCTATTCTGTTTGGGAAGCGCAGCCGTGGCGTTGGGTCTCTGTCGGGCCGCCCTCGCAGCCACTGCGGCGCATCTGAAAAGAGCTCGCTTCGAGCATCTGAATCAGAGCCTCGGCGAAAGCCTCCCGACGCTGCGCGCCCAACTCGGAGCGATGCAGATCGATACCGACGGTCTTTCAGCCCGCATCGACGATTTGGTCGATCACCTGGAGCGGCCGCGCGACACCACCATGCTGCGCGTGCTGGAAACCAAGGCTGCGGCCGGCGATACCGCCATAGCCGTCACCTGCACAGCCATGCGCGTGTGCGGAGGCGCTGCGTTCTCCAAGCACATGAACATCGAAAGATTATTCCGTGACGCCCACGCGGGCGCTGTCATGGCGCCCACTGGCGATGCATTGCGCGAGTTTATCGCCAGGACTATCTTGGGAATGCCGCTCTTCTGATCGCGAGCGCATAGAGACAGAGGCCATGAACCAGACCATTTGGGTAGGAGCCGTTGCGTACGATCCGAAAGTTGTCACCATCTGGGAAGGTATGCGGCGCTATTTTCAGGAAGAAGCGCATCTGCCCGTCGAGGTTGTGCTGTTTCAAAGCTACGATGCGCAGGTCAGCGCGCTGCTGAGCTCGCCTCACGATTCGCAGCCGCGCATCGATATCGCCTGGAACACCAATCTTGCCTACCTGCAGGCGGACGAGTGGAGCGGCCGTCGCTGCCGTCCGGTCGCCATGCGCGACACCGATCTTGGCTGGACTACGAAGATTGTCGCGGTCAGTAAAGGCCCGGTCGCCGCGCTTGCCGATCTGAGAGGCCGCACGCTGGCGCTCGGCAGCCGCGACAGTGGCCATGCTGCGATATTGCCGGTTTATTTTCTGAAGCAGCAAGGCTTCCTCGAGGGGCAGGACTACCGGACGCTGCGTTTTGACAGCGACGTCGGCAAACACGGTGACACAGGCGCGAGTGAAGTCGAAGTGGTGCGCGCCGTGCTTGATGGTCGCGCCGATGCCGGGGCTATCGGGAGCCCGTTTTGGAAAGCAGTGCAGAGCCAGGGCCTGATACCCCAAGGTGCGCTCTATGAGGTCTGGACATCGCCGCCATTTCATCACTGCATGTTCACTGCCCGGCCCGATCTCGATCCGGCTCTGGAGCGGCGGTTCGCTGAAGCCTTATCCGCGATGAGTTACGACAATCCGGCTCACCGTGCCGTACTCGACGCTGAAGGGCTCGAGCGTTGGGTGCAGCCCCACCTCGACGGATATGACGCGTTACGCGAGGCTGGAATGCAACAGGGCTTCTTCCAGCGATCGCTTGCAAGCGCAGTGTGAGAGCTGGCGCTTTTGGGCTTGCCGTTCACGCGCAGTTGAAGATGGCGGCCAGCCGTCGCGCCTGTTCCCGCTCCCGCCCGAACTCGCGGCGCACTGCGGCGAAAGCATCCGCCAACGGAAAGATTTCCCGCGTAACCAGCAAGTCGGCATCTTCCGCTCCCACCGGGTGCCAATAAACGCCTTCGGCCGTTATGGTGATTTCGGGCACGAGATCTGCGCGTGCCAGCGCGAGACCTTGAGTCGCAAAGCCGCGGAACGCAATCTGCCGTATGACGCGATCCTCCTCCGCGATCTGCTCGGCGTCAAGGAAACTCCGGAACTCGTCGGCTTCGGAGTCGGTCGAGACAGTCGCGGCCAAGCGTACCCGGAAGCCTTCTCCACGCGCTTGCCGGATGCCATGCCATGCGCGCGCCCATGTTCCGGGTCCTCGATGGCGGTCGTGTCTCTCGGGCGTTGGGCTATCCAGGCTGATCTGCAGCGTGACGCGATCGCGTGGCAACGCTTGAAGTGCCAGCAGCCGCCGCCCCGAGAACAGCATTCCGTTGGTCAGCACCGTCGTCGGCGCCGTAGCGGCGCACGCAGTCAGGATTTCGGCAATGTCAGGCAGAAGGAACGGCTCGCCTCCGGTCACAAAAATTTCGCTGACACCGAGCGCGCGTGCTTCACTGGCGATTCGCTGTATGCGCGCAAGGCCGAGCGCCCGCCGTGGCGCAGTGGGCGATGAGCGCACGCAGCAGTAGTCGCAGCATAGGTTGCAGTCGAAATTCGTGTACAGCCACAGGCGCGATCCCACAGGCCGCTCGGGCCCCGGGTCCGCAGCCGCCACGCCGCACCGAATCACCCACCGCGTGCGGCCCGATTCTATGCTGGTTCCTATCATCGAATTGCCAGTAAAGCGGCACCATGTATCGAGGTCCGCGCCGACCGCCGATTCGTCACCGATAATGGCCAGCAAATCGCCAGAACGGCTGAGCCGCAGCGCCGCGATCAAATCCGCCAGCAGGCCGGTGGCGAATGTCCGGCCGCCTGCATCCAGCTCGATACTGGCTTCGCAACGCATTCGCGACTATATTATAGAGACTGAATTATAGAGACTGAATCATGGGCCTGCCTGAGACAAGCGCTGTAAACCCGCAAGCACCGATTGGGCTTGCCATCGTGCGGCTGACCATCGGCGCGGAGTTCGTATGGGTCTTCTTCGAAAACTTGGGCAAAGGCCTTTATAAGCCTGGCGGCTATGCGGGACTTATCAACTATTACATCAAGCAAGATCACGCGCCAGCCGCCTGGAAAGCTGTCATGGCGCTCGCGGCTAATCATGCCTCCATCGCCGCGCCGGCCCAGGGGCTGATGGAAATCTCGCTTGGCGTCCTGCTGATCCTGGGGCTGCTCACGCGCCCGGCCGCCCTGGTAGCGTTTCTGTTCCTGACCAGCCTGTGGGTCTCGGAATGGGGCACTTCATGGATCTGGGAACTGCTGGTCCCGGTGCTTGCTTCGCTGGGGCTTGCCGTGGGGCGCGCAGGCCGCACATGGGGAATTGACGCCCTGCTGGCCCAGAGGAACCCGTCCTCTCCCTGGTGGTGACTGGAAGCGAGCTCGAATGCGCGTTTCCGTCATTATTCCCACCCGCAACGAAGCCCTGGCCCTTGAGCATGTCCTCTCCGATCTCCCCGCCGGCCTGGTCAACGAGGTTCTTGTCGTCGACAGCGGCTCTACCGACGGTACGCCCGAGATTGCGGTGCGTATGGGAGCCCGTCTCATCCGCGAGCCGCAGCGCGGATACGGCCGAGCCTGTCTGACTGGCCTCGCTCACGCGAGTTCTCCGGACGTTGTCGTATTCCTCGACGGCGACTACAGCGATCGGCCGGCCGAGCTTCCACGTCTGCTCGCACCCATCGCCGATGGGCGCGCCGGCATCACGCTCGGTTCGCGACTGGCGGCATCGCGCGCTCCCGGATCGCTGCCATGGCACGCCGCCTTCGGCAACCGTCTTGCCGCGCGCTTGATCACGCTTCTGTTTGGGCAAAAGATCACCGACCTCGGTCCCTTTCGCGCCGCGCGCATGGACGTTCTCCGCGCCCTCGCGCTTGAAGAAACCACCTACGGATGGGCCGTTGAGATGATCCTGAAGGGCGCCCTCCACGGCTATCGCATTGTCGAAGTTCCGGTGAGCTATTATCCGCGCATCGGGCAATCTAAAATCAGCGGCACGGTCACCGGTACGATAGGGGCGGCGTGGTTCATCTTTAGCCGCATTCTGCGTTATTATTTGCGGCTGCGTCGCGCTGGCGCCCCAGGGTTGGCGTGACCTCGCTTGGCGATTGCACGCTCGTCATCATGGCAAAAGCGCCGAAACCCGGCAGGGTGAAGACACGGCTGGCAGCGAGCCTGCCCACACCGGCAATCATCGGCCTGTACCGCTGCCTTCTCGAAGACACCGTGGCGCTGGCGCAATCGCTCGATGGTGTTGAAACCGCGATTATGAGCCCGGCTTCTGATGTCGAAGAACTATCGCGCATGACCGGCGGCGAAGTGTGCGTCATCGGGCAAAACGGCCAGGGCCTTGGGGCGGCGCTTGCCTCGGTCTTTGCGCATTTCGCCGCAGCTGGCCCACGGCGCATCGTTGCTTTTAACAGCGATAGCCCTCATTTGCCGGCGTCGGCGCTCCTTACGGCGTTTGATGTCCTTAACTCGTGTGATCTTGTAATCGGACCAACCCACGATGGCGGCTACTATCTCGTCGGTGCGACAGCGTCCCACCCGGAGCTGTTCGCTGGCAGCTCTATGGGAACCGCAAACGCTCTCGAAGCGCTGCTGGCGCGAGCCCGTTCCCTGGCGCTGTCCGTCGGCTTCACGCCCACGTTTTATGACGTCGATGTAGCAGCCGACCTTAGCCGCTTGGCAGAAGATCTGCGACTCGCTCCCGACCGCGCGCCGCGCACCGCGACGTGGCTAGCGGACTGGACGCGGACTCAGTCCTGGAAACAGGCGAGCGGCCCAGGCCTGTGAAGAGACTGGTAACGGTCACGCCGTCCGCCAGGCTCTACGGGCTTAGCCTCATCCTGTGTGGAACGCTGTTAGTCTTCGGCCGAATCACAGACCCTGTTGGATCGCCTCCCTACCTCGTTGCACTCGCAGTTGCCGCCGTCACGTACCTCCTCGCTATTCGAGAGTTCATTCGGACGCCGCATTACCCCCGCCATGTCATCCTTGTTTGCCTATTAATCTCCGTAGTGTGGCGAGTTCCATTTCTGATGATGCCGCTAGGCCCAGATGACGACATCCATCGATACTTATGGGACGGGCGGGTGCAGCGGCTCGGCTATAACCCTTACACTGTGATTCCCGCCGATCCCGCTCTGGCTGGGCTGCACACGCCTGAGACTCGCGGGCTGAACAACCCGGACGTACCGAGCCCCTATCCAGCCGGTGCGCAGCTCTTCTTCCGGACCGTTACGGCGATTCACGAATCAATCTTCGCGTTCAAGATTGCATTTGCCGTCTGCGACTTCGCAATCGTACTCCTATTAGTCAACGTGTTGCGCCGTAGCGGCCAAGGAGAACATTGGGTCCTCGCTTACGCTTGGCACCCGCTGCTCGTTACGAACGTTGCCGGCAGCGGTCACATCGATATTCTAGGCGCGCTCCTGCTGCTGGTGTCCGCCGCTGCGCTTGGACGCCGCTGGCGAACGATTGCTGCGATCGCGTTTGCGCTCGCTGTCGCCGTAAAAGTTCTTCCGATCGTCCTGATACCACTTTATTGGCGGCGCTTGCGCGTTGGCGATTGGTTGCTGGCGGCGCTCATTTTCGGACTGCTGTACGTGCCGTTTCTGGAATACGGGCGGATTCCGATCGGATCGCTCCTTACCTACGTCCAGCGGTTCCGCTTTAACGACCCGGTATTCGCCACGCTCGAGGCAGTGGCGAGCACGCAGATCGCGGCTGGTCTGGCAGTACTTGTCGGGCTGGTCACCGCCGGATGGCTGCGAAGTAAGCCGCCAGCGTGCTGCGCGGACGAATGGGCATGGCCGATGGCGGCATCGCTCGCCTGTGCGCCGGTCGTGTATCCGTGGTACCTGCTCTGGCTGCTGCCGTTCCTGCGCTCGACATCCACCCTACCGCTCATCGTTTGGACAGTCAGTATTTTGCCTACCTATATAGTCTGGAACTTGCGCTTGCTTGGGCATCCGTGGCGGGTTCCAGCCTGGGTCCTGCTGCTGGAGTATGGATCTGTTGCCATAGCCTCTGCGATCGTGTCGCTTCGCCGTATGGCACAAAAGGTCGTGCAGGCCGCCTGAGGACGCGGCTCCAGGGAGTCATGGTCGGGCGCTGGACCTACAAAGGATAACTTGCTAGCACCTACTTGCGGAAATTCGCGTTATATTTCCCACAACCTAAGATGCTGAAACTGAGCCGGAAGCGTAAGCGCCCTTTGACTACTCGAATTTCTGCAACTTGGTACTAGTCTTCTGAGTCATAAATAGCTTGCATAAATAAGGAGAACGTTCTATGGTAAGATATGGAGCTTGGCCGGGGGCGTCCGAAGAAGCATGAGTTGGTGGTGAGCGCAGCGCAAAAGGTCGAGTTGGCGGGTTTGGCGCGGCAATCGCGTAAGGCCCGGTCGGTGGCCTTTCGGGCCCGGATCATACTGGAATGTGCGGGGGGCCTGAGCAATGCCGCGGTAGCCGCAAAGCTGCACACCAGCGGCTTGACGGTCGGTCTTTGGCGCGACCGCTTCATCGCGCAAGGCATCGCCGGGCTGGGTGGCGAGCCGCGCCCGGGAGCGCCACGCGAGCACTTCACGCCCACCCACGCTTCCTGGCTGAACCAGGTCGAACGTTGGTTCGCTCTCCTAACCCAGCGCCAGATCAAGCGCGGTTCCCACCGAAGCGTTCCAGAACTGGAAGCAGCCATCCGGGAGTTTATCGCCGTTCATAACCAGCAGCCAAAACCCTTTCGCTGGACCAAATCGGCAGATCAGATCCTCGCCTCCATCGCACGCTTCGCCTCTTCCACACTCGCCGCTCATCGGCCCAAAACTTATACAAGAAATCAATGACTCAGAAGACTATACGACCGCGCATAATTAAGGGGACATAACGATCAACAAAAAGGCAGCAGATAGGACCGGATCAGTTGAGGGTGTGACTGCATTTCCCCAAAGACTCGCGTTAGCGTGGCGAGTAGTGCATCGAGGCCACCGAAGAATCGATTGTGCGTGCCGTTTTTGCGGGTGTGCTGCCACAACCGTTCGGTAGGGTTCAATTCCGGCAAGTAGGGTGGCAATTGATGCACTTCCAGCCAGTGGCGGTTGGACTTGAACCAAGCCCAGACCTCAGCATGCTTGTGGTAGGAGGCGTTGTCCTGAATCAGAATCGCTCCTTGGCGGCGGTAGCGGCGAGCGAGTTGTTCGAGGAAGCCGAGATATGTGGTGGCATTGAAAACTGTGTCCTGGCGATAATCGAACCGCGTGCTCCAAAGCTCGATGGCGCCGAGAATTTTCACGTTCTTACGTTCTCCTGTCACGGGGATTTCCGGTGGACACCCAACGCGGCTCCAGGTGGTGTGGAGCGTCGAATCTTGCCGGAAGCTGGCTTCATCGGTGAAGAGGAGCGCCCAGTGTCGCGAGCGGGCTTTTTTTTAAGCATGGGATAGATGCGGCGATGCCATCGGTCTTGGGCTGCGGCATCCGCGCGCGCCAACACACGGCGCGGCCGTTGCACCGAAAATCCCCAGCTATGAAGCAATTTGCGCACATGGCCGGGATGATACTGAACACCGAACTCCTCCTCGATCACCCAGGCAATCATAGGCGACGTCCAGATGCCGCTGTCTAGACCGTAAGAGACCGGACCGCTGTCGAGAATGTCGCCCAACTCTTGTTGTTGCTTCTCTGTCAGTTCCGAGGGCCGACCCGACCGATACCCTTCCAGCAGACCATCGACTCCCTCAGTTTGATAACGCTGCAGCCACTCAGACACCTTGGATCGCGGCGCCTGCAGGATCTCCGCCAGTTCGCCACTGGTATGTCCTTCCGAATTCAGCACCACGGCGCGTAAGCGCTTCGCCACACGGTAAGCTCCGTCTCTCTCCGCTTCCTTGCTCAGCCGATTCAGCCGCTGATATGTGCTGGGATGCAACCACAACAAGCGTGGCACCATAAAGTCTCTGAAACCAGTATGTCACACATGTCCCTTTACTTATGCGCATCCGTATAGCACGGGCGCAAGGCGGATAGTTCACAACAACCAGTGCCTAGGCGGGCCCTTCGTTCTTTATTGCGCGTTCACCCAGGTGTCTGACCCCGAGAGCTTGACGGCCACATCTGAAAAGAAGATCCGCAGCGGCCCGCCGTCCGCCGTCCCGCGGTGGTCCGTTGAAATAAGGAGAGGGCCGGCTTTCTTGTAGTCGCCCCACGTCGCGATGACGACAGTGGGCTTTTTGCTTCCGCCGCGGTGATACATCAATTCCTGAACGCGGTGGTCAGGGCCGACGAAGAGTGTCCAAGTGTCGCCGGGCGTGTAGCCAACGTCCGATGGATATTTGACCGCTACCTCATCGGCGGTACCGTCGCCGAGCGGGAGTTTCTGCATGCCCATGTCTTCCACTTTGGCGCTTGTGTCCCAGTAAGCATGAAATGGGAAGAGCAGCCAATAATTATCGTTGGTGAAAGCCGGATCGACTTCGTCCTTCACGAGGGCGTCCTGGCTGTTGAGCTGTGAGCGCAGGTACGTAACCTTCACCGGCTGGCCCGCCTTGTCTTTCCCTTCGTAGGAGACCCGGCCGGTCTTGGGCTCCCAGACCCACGATCGAGAAAGGTTGACCGGGCCGAAAACTGCGTTGAAGGTGTAGCGGATCCCCTCGACTTGGCCAAACGAATCGAGACCATAGGTCTTGGCGAGTTGTTCGGCGATTGTCGGACGGTGCTGCGTGCAGGAAGTTGCAGCAAGGACCAGCATTCCAAGAACCAGAAGACGGATGATGCTACCACGGCTCCCATTTGTCATGGAGTTTCCTCTTCGTTCATGCCGTGACAGAATACCACCGTTTCGCAGCCATCGTCAAAGCTAATAGCGGAGCGTAGCACTCGATCAAGAACGCCGAGCTCTACCTCTATCCGGGAGACCAGCACCTGTTTGCTGACCCGACTCTGCTCAACTCACACCGTAACGACAATCCGCCCGCGTCGCACCGGATGTTCTGCAAGTTCGTGAGCGCGTGCAATCTCTGCAAGTGGGATTCGTTCGGCGATCTCGAAACCGGACCACCCCGCCTCGAGCGCACTGTTCAAATCCTGGGTTGCTGATACCTTTGCGTCTCGTGGGAAGTCGTCACTTCCCAGGAAGAACAGCCGGATGTTCTTGAACACCATCGGCCAAAAAGGAATCTTGGGTGTCCCGCTATCGGTAGCGTAGGTGGCGATAGACCCGCCCATCTTCAGCAGTTCGAGATCCGCATCAATATTGGCTCCAAACGCCACTTCGACAATATGGTCGATGCCCTCTGGCGCAAGCGCCCTTACACGCGCAGCCAGCTCCTGATCACTACGAACCACCTCGTGAGCGCCAGCCTTCCGCGCGATTTCCTCCTCCGAGGACGACCGCACGGTCCCGATCACCTTCGCTCCGCCACGGCGCGCGAGCTGGACCGCGCAAAGGCCCACGGCGCCTCCCGCCCCTTGCACCAATACGGCGCGTCCATCTATTGCGCCGGCAACATGAACGGCTTGGTGCGCGGTTATGCCGGGTATTCCAAGACATGCGCCCTGTTCCATGGGCACGTTCTCGGGTAATGGAGCAACTTTATCCACCGGGAGCACCGTAAACTCTGCCGCAGTACCAAACGGGCGATAGGATTGGGCTCCGTAGCACCACACGGGGCGTCCCATCCATTCGGGAGAAACGCCCTTACCGATCTGATCCACCCGCCCGGCGCCATCACTGTGTGGAATGACGCGAGGGTATGGCATGCCGTAACCAAAGGCGTCTTGACGCTTCTTAATATCGCCCGGGTTGATGCCCGAGGCAACAATGCGAATGCGAACCTCTCCCGCTGCCGGAATCGGGTCCGGCATCTCCCCGGCCGTCAACACCTCCCGAGCAGGCCCCTGCTTCTCGTACCAAGCCGCCCTCATCCAACAGCCTCCTTTCCTGTGACCATCGATTCTAGTGTCTCAACAAGAGCGCCGTTTCTTCAGATCTCATAATGGTTAGAGGGTTTCATGGAATCAATACAGTCCGAATCGGAGCGCCGCCAATTCATTCAGCTGGCCGCGTACTACCTATGGAAGCAGCGCGGCTCTCCACTCGGCACACCCGAGATAGATTGGTTCCGCGCCGAAGAACAGCTGCGTGAGCAAAGCGAACACTCTTCGATAAAGCCTGCCCTCATAGCGGTCGCGGAAACCGTGGGTTCAGCGCTGGGCACGGTTGTTGGGCTTGTGGCGTCAGTCGGCAGTTGATGCGCTGTGCGGTTCGCCAGCCGCAAGCCGCTTTTATGCCCTAATCCGCAAGCGGATCTGGCCGGATCTGGAAATGAACCACTTTGCTGGTCGTTCCCTTGCCGGTCTCGCTGTGGAATGGCGTGCGAGTACCCCAGGTCGTCCAGACCCCTTTACCTTTCCACCCGGCGTTTGGGTCGTCGATTCGCCCATCCATTCCTTTCGCGAAAAATCCAAGTGGATAAGGAACGCGCATAATGACGAACTTCCCGTTCACGAGAGCGAGCAGGGAATCGGACGAGTTGCCCGTGATAATCGGCGTGTTCTTCCCCAGCCCCAGCGTGTCGAACTGATCCACCCAGTCGTAGTAGTGCGAGTCGGCGCTTCCTGAACCCTTCACGTCGCGGAAGTTCGGTCCCGGAGTCGGGTAGAGCGTCCACCCTTCCGGGCAGTGTTGGCCCGTCGCGCTTGGCCCGTTCAGTGGTCCCCTGCATTTGCGCCGATCGAAACTAGCCAAGTGCCCGCTTCCTAGCGCCACCCATACCACATTGTCGCGATCGATATCCATGCCCCGCGGCGAAAATCCCCACACTGGCGCCATTGGATTGTGCCAGGGGACCTCATAATATTCCGCCAGCGCCGTGTCTGGCGGATTCGGTCCCGGATTCAATCGCACGATGCCGCCAGGAAATCCCAGCACGCTGCCCCACACCATTCCGTCGGTCCCCACAGCCACGCCGTAAAACGCGGCATTCAACCTGGTGTCGTGGGCCGGATCGGCAGCGCCACTCAAGGCGGACGAGGTCCCGAGACTCTCTCCGCTTGGCGCAGTCAGGATCTTCTGCTCGGAATCGAGATACGCGTCTCGTTTGCCGTTGCCATTGGTGTCCAGTACCAGCGCCGTCCAGCCTTGCGACTTTTGTTCATCATGCGTCTGGTCCCACATCCGGGTGTTCAGCCATCCGACGACGCCTCCGCCGCCCCCGCTGCTGGTCCATAGCGTATTGTCGGCATCCGACGCGAAGACTAGATGGTGCGTACTGAAACAGGTATCGATCATGGAGATCTGCTTTGTTGCCGGATCGTAGACCGCCAGTTGCCGTCCCGAGGTCAACACTGGCGTGAGCTTCGCGGACGGCAAATCCGAACCCGCTTTGCAGAATCCGGGGTTGTCGCGCGCCCGGATTCGCGATGTGAACCACAGCCGCCCTCGAGCATCGAACATCGGATTGTGAACGGTCGTGTGACTGTCCCAGATCGCTTCGTCACCCCAGAACACCGAGGGTTGCAATGGCTTCGGCTGCCCCGGCGTGTCCGGATCCCGATACGGCACCTTCACCTGGCTGATGGTGTTGCGCACCGGATCGAGCACCGGTATATAATCGCGGCTTTCCTCCGCCGATCCGTAGATCAGCCCATTGGCGTTGACTGCCGGATTGCGCTTGTCACTCGAGATTTCGTCATGCAGATACGCTTTTGGATCGGCCCAGTCCCACTGCGTGATGACGACATTCCGCTCGATTCCCTGCGGGCGCGGAGGCATTTCAGCGGGAAATTCCCCGCGCGCGATGCGGCTGGTCCAGTTGCCGAACTCCGCGGTTGCCCTTTCAGGGCCCAGTTGAGCGAGCCCGCCCATCATCGCCCTGCCTGCCTGTCCCGATTGCACGCGCCGCATCCATGCCTCGGCAGGTGAATCGAAGTGACGGAACGGCTCTGGAATAGTGCGCGTGTATTCGTTGCCTAGCTGGTGGCACGATTCGCAGCTATCGGTCTTTATAAGGTGTAACCACTGTCCCTGCGTTTTGATGTTCGTCGAAATGCCGTTTCCATGCGGTCCCGTGCCGGGAAATTCGCTCTCCTTCGGTATGTCGAGCATCGCATACCAGTAGTTCGCCGGATAATATTGCGCAGCCGTTCTTTGATCCGGCGCTACGGACGGCTTCAGATCGACTTGTTTGCCTGTGCGCGTCTGGAGCTTCGGCGAATCCACCAAGCCGTACCCGCGCGCCCATACTGTGTATGTCGCCGCCGGAAGAGAGGGAATCAGATACCGGCCCTGATCGTCTGTAACCACCTCCTTGATATAGCGCGTTGGCAAATCGCTGGTTTCTGCAATCACCCACACACCGGCCTCGGCTCCGTTGGCGCTGGAAACAACGCCGCCAATCTCGTCGCTTTGGACTTTGATCGCCGCGTTCTGCTGTGCAGCCAGGCGTCCGGCGAACGCGACGGCCACAAAGTAGGAGAGAAACAGAAACTCAGGAGTGCGCATGCCTCCACGTCCTTTAGACCCCATGTCCGCTCCTGCGCAGGAGTTAATTGGGTCCTGGACCGCCAGTATATACCGGCTGAGTGAGATCCCATTCTTTAACGTGCGTTTGCGGACACGAAGTGCTAATGGATCCCTAAAACGTACTGTCCGCCTAAATAATCCATTACTCGTTCCGCAGTGCCACCATCGGCTCCACGCCTGCCGCGCGTGAAGCCGGGATCACCGAGGCTAACAGCGCTGCCACGCATAGCAGCAATGTGGCGAGCGTCAACCTGACTGGATCCCAAGGCTGAACACCGAACAACTGATCGGCCATCAGCCGGCCGGCCCCAACCGCCGCCGGAATACCAAGCGCGAGTCCAATACCTACCTGTGAAAAAGCGCCGCGCAGCACCATCCTTACCACGCCTCCGCGATCCGCTCCCAGCGCCATCCGTACACCGATCTCGCTCGTCCGCTGTTCCACCGTATAGGCCATCACACCGTACAACCCCACCGCCGCCAGCGCCAGTCCGAGCGCGCCAAACAGCATGGTCAGTGTCGCAATCATGTTTTCCTGCTGGAAATCCGCGCTCACTACTTTGCTGTATGGGTCAACCGTGTAGAGCACAAGGTCTGGATCAATACTGGCCAGTGCCTTGCGCACTCGCTCTTCCATGCCCGGGGGATTGCCCGGCGCCCAGATCACGATGTTGTACAAGTAGAGCGACCAGATTTCACCGCTGCGGTAGGCCGGATCGTCGTACTCCACCGTTTGCGCTTCGGGCACCCAAAACATCGGGCGGATGGGATCTTTGTAATCGTAAGTCATATACCGCATGTCCCTCGAAACTCCAACGATTTCGTAGGTCGCGGAATACTTGATTTTGTCAGGCCCGAAATGCTGCCCGATCGGGTTCTGGCCTTTGAAGAATCTCCTCGCAAACGCTTCATTGATCACCGCCACCTTCCGCGTAGCCGCGGTGTCTTCGTCTGTAATGGACCGGCCCCGCACAATCTTCGCGCCGATCGTCTCGAAAAAGCCTGGCATTACCCGCGCAAAGCCCGCGCTTGTGTCTTCTTTAGCCGGCGGCTCCGGCCGTCCCTGCACGCGAATCCCGTTGTTCCAACTGTCACCCGTCATCGGCGCATAGAGCGCCGGCGCTACCATCCGCACGCCGGGAATCTGGAGCAGACGATCATCAATTCGCCGGAACATTGGCTCCATTTGCTCCGGCTTGTAGTTGCCCAGCATTGGATTAATCCACGCGATATACCTGCCCTGCGTTTCGAACCCGAAATTCTGGTGCTCCAGATTTCGTAAGCTCTGGCCCAGCAGAGCCGCGGCCGACAGCAACACCAGCGACATCGCCACCTGCGCCACCACCAGCGACTTTTGTGCCAGCGAGCGTCTGCCGCCCACCGAACGATTGGCCCCGCGTAGCGCCTCCACCGGATCGGCATGCGAGGTCATCCACGCCGGGGCTATCCCGAAAACGACTCCGGTCAACACCGATACTCCCAGCGTGAAGAGCAGCACCGGCCAGGACGGTGTCGCCTCGATCGGGACGTAGTTATTCGGGCCGCCAGTCTGGAATGCAAGATGCAGAATCAGGCTTGTCCCGGCATACGCCACTCCGATGCCCACGACTCCTCCAATCATCGCCAGCATCACGGACTCCACCAGCGCCTTCCGCACCAGGCGCCCTCGCGAAGCGCCCAGCGCCACCCGTATCGAGGTTTGCGCCCGGTCCTTCAACCCGCGCGCCAGCATCAGATTCGCCAAATTCGCGCAGGCTACCAGCAGCACGCATCCTGCCGCTATCAGCAGCAGCTTTAATCCCTCCTCATATTGATCCCTCATCGCCGCGACTCCTGCGCCGCCGGGAATCAGGTGGAGCGTCTGCTGGCGCCAGAGTTGCTTCTCGCCCGGCTCCATATCCGGCACGTGGCTCGCCAGCCAGTCATGGAATTCCACTCTCAGTTTTGCTTCGAGCGACTTCGGATTCACTCCCGGACGCACTCTCCCGATCAAGTCCAGGAAGTTGCCATTCGGTCTTTTCAGCCGTGCCGTCGCTCCATCAATCAACGGTTCCGTTGTCAGTGGCAGCCAAAAATCCGGCATGCCCCACCCTGACAGCTTCGCTCCGTAAAATCCCGGCGCCGCCACGCCGATCACCGTGAACGGATGCCCGTTGATCTGATAACCGGCGCCAATCACCGAGGGATCAGAGCCGTACTTGTCCTGCCAAATGCGAAAGCTCATCACCGCCACCGGCGGCGCTCCCTCCTGATCGTCCGCGTCGGTCATCAGCCGGCCGATCCACGGATGCACGCCAAAAGTCCTGAAGAAATTTCCGGACACATACTGCCCATTGCGCGTATCCGCCTGCGCCTGTGATCCCGCCCTGCGGACCCCGAGCGGTGCATTGCCGGCCTGGAGTGCCGCTAGATCAATAAATTCGGGTGTGTGCGCGCGAAAGTTCTGGTATGCCTCCCACGAGAACAGCGAAAAATCCCCATCGCTACCCTGGGTATACCCACCCCAGTTGCAACAGCGAATCTTATCTCCGATCCTCCACAGCTCTTCCGGCTTGGTCACCGGCAGCGACTTCAACATTACCTGGTGCACAAGCGTAAATATGGCCGTCGTTGCTCCAATCCCCAGCGCCAGCGTGATCACCGCCGTAGTTGTGAATCCCGGTGCCTTCCGCAGCTGCCGCAGCGCCTCTTCGAAATCCAGCATCACCAATCCTTCCTATACGGGAGTACGCCGTCTCCAGTTCCCGGCATCCTCCTGACAGATACGGATCAACCATCGAGAAGTTAGCAAAAATTCCACTATCGGGACGCCAAAACCCCTCTAACCTTGCAATACTCGTCAAAACCTGTTTGGTTACCTGAAAACCGACGCTCGTCACTGCTTAAGACCTCCGCCAATTGAGTCGAGATCGGCGATCACTTCGGGAGGAAGTTGTACCATCGCAGCCTTGAGATTCTCGCGAAGATGTTCGACGGAAGATGTCCCAGGGATCAGTAGGATGTTGGGCGAGCGCTGAAGAAGCCACGCAAGCGCGGTCTGCATTGGCGTGATCCGCAGTGACGCTGCTGCTGCGTCGAGCGCCGACGACTGTAGCGGACTGAATCCTCCCAGCGGGAAGAACGGCACATAAGCGATGCCTTGCTCCGCGAGGTTATCGATGAAGCCATCATCGTTCCGCTGTGAAACGTTATACAGGTTCTGCACGCAGACGATCTCCGAAATCCTCTGAGCCTCAGCCAGCTGCTCAGGGCTGACGTTGCTCAGGCCGAGATGACGAATTATCCCCTGACGCTTGAGTTCGGCGAGCACGGTCAGCGGTTCTTCGATGGATTCCTTGGATGGCCCCATCACTCCTCCGACCCGCAGGTTGACGACATCGAGCCTATCCAGCCCGAGATTTCGGAGATTGTCATGAACGGCATCGATCAGTTCCTGACGCGAAAGCGCGTGAACCCAGGACTTGTCTGCTCCCCGGCGAGCGCCCACTTTGGTGACAATTACCAGGCCATCCGGATACGGATGGAGCGCCCGCTTGATGATTTGGTTGGTCACATGGGGACCATAAAAGTCGCTGGTATCGATATGGTTCACGCCGGATGCGACGGCCTCTCGCAGTACGGCAATCGCGCCGTCAACGTCACGCGGTAGTCCCCACACGTGCGGACCGGCAAGTTGCATCGCGCCATAGCCCATGCGGTTCAAGGTCATTGATGTGTTAGGGAGCGTGAAGCTGCCGCCGAGGTCTGTCTGTTTCGTCATTCTGTTTCTCCTCTAGAGAAGTGTTCATAATTTAGAGTTGTTCATAATGATCAGGGGGAGTAGCGAAGGTTATTATGATCACAAAACCTGTATTCGTGCCCGCAGCCGTGATTATATTGTCCGGGTTCTACGTCTATGGCGCGAGCGTTAACAATAGTTCTGGAAAGGCTGTCCCGGGCCTCATTCGAGCCCTCGATTTGAGATCTCTTCCCTCCGATGCTCCCAGCCATCACCGCACGAAGTGGAGCAACGATGCACTGCTCTATATCAACGATGATGCGGCCGCTCCTCAGGTGTACGTCTTTGATAGATCGGGCAAAGTTAAGATGAGCGGCATGATCCAGATCCCGGATGCCGACCGAATCCGCCTGGACGACTATGCAGCGGCACCCGATGGCGGCGTATGGACGGCTGGACACGCCCTCTCAAAAACCGGCCAACAAAGTTTTCTTATCGCGCGCATTGCGCCGGACGGACTTGATGTCCACATCGTCGAAACGACTCCCTACCATCCTCGCCAGTTGAGCGTTGCACCTGACGGAACAGTGTGGACAGTGGGTTCCTCGGTAGTGCCGGACGGTAAAGGACGATACCGAACAGAATTGAATCAGGATATTCTCCGTCACTTTGACGCTTCCGGTAGGCAGATCGGCTCAGCCATGCCGGCGAGTGCAGTTGATCGGATGAGGCCTGTCGCGGGTTTTCTGGCCGCCAATCAGGATCGCCTCGGATGGTATTCACCTCCATCCGGAGCCGGAGCTTACGCAGAGTTTTCTCCGGATATGAAGGTATTGCATTCCTACCCTGTGGCTCATATAGCTGCGAAAAAGGGGAGCATTGCCGAGTGCGTTGTGCTGACTCCCAGTGAACGTGTATTTGTGATGGTTTCGGATTATCAGCCAGCTGGCCAGCCCTCTCGTACTCTCTACGAGCTCGATCGAAGCGCGAATGACTGGGTCCCGGTTGACGTTGCACGAACTTCCTGGCTGGAAGGAAATGATGGAGAGTCGCTGATCTTTGATGGTCCTGCCGGTTCATCTGAATTCCAGGTTTTTGACGTGTCCGCCCGGTGAACTTCCAATAGCTCCAGTATTCCGCTGGGCATCGGCCATTATTTCTTATTTCGTGAGACTCACCATAACTCGGAGTTTTCGCGCATGGCCTGCCTGCGCTTGCCCTCCACGCCGGGAGCTGCCGAATCCAGCGTGATTCCGGCTGCAGCCGACCTTGCCTCACGAGACAACGCCGAACTATCATTGCTTTACTGAGGGTTAAGCGAAGGCGAGCCACGGAAGCTCACGCGTTCGCGTCAACCGTCCGAAAGCCGGTGTCGCGTGTCTCAATGCGGCGCGTCACGAATTCCGAAGTTACTTTTGACTCTGCTTGCACCTATGGTCGTCCGGGCGGAGCAGCTGCCCGTCCGTCCTTACACTATGGCCGACGGACTGCCATCGAACATAGTCAACCGGATTGTTCGGGATTCCCGGGGGTTCCTCTGGTTCGGCACCGGGGAGGGTCTCTCGCGATTCGATGGTTATAGTTTCACAACGTACGGCGTCGGTGAAGGCCTGCCGAGCCCCGTAGTCAACGATTTCCTGGAGACGAGCGGCGGCTCGCTGTGGGTGGCGACGGAGCGCGGCCTTTGCCGCTTCCATCCCACCGGCGCCGGGCCGCGCTTCACCGTCTACTATCCGGGTGAATCCAGAGCAGCGCGAAGCATCACGGCACTATACGAGGATCGCTTGCACCGCTTGTGGTGCGGTACGCGGGCCGGACTATATCGATTGGAAGAAACCGGAGACAAGCGCGCGGCAACGCTCCATTTTGTAGATCTTGGAATGCCGAACGAAACTGCCAACGATCGCACCGTATCGACGATATTGCAGGACCGGCGCGGCGCGTTGTGGGTGGCTGCAGCGAACCAAATCTACCGCGTCCCGGCCGATGGCATAATCGAGCGCTACGGCGTTAAACACGGCCTCCCGCTCAACTGGATCGAAAGCCTCCTCGAAGATCGCCGAGGGCGCCTTTGGGCCGGCACACGGGAAGGTCTATACCGCATCGTCGCTCAACCCGATCCCAGGCGGCGCGTTATCGAGCGGCGTTATTCCATCAAAGACGGGCTGGGCGACAATTGGGTCTACTCGTTATTTGAGTCCTCAGATGGCCGCCTTTGGGCAGGTACGGTGGGTGGGCTCAGCGGGCTTCTTCCCAAGCCGGACGAGAAAGGCCGCATATTTCAGAACTACACGCAGACTAACGGACTGAGCTACAACATTCTGACCGCATTAGCCGAAGATGGGGAAGGCAGTCTGTGGCTGGGTAGCGAAGGCGGCGGCGCGATGAAGATCGCGCGAAGCGGCTTCACCACTTACACCGAGTCGGACGGTCTCGCTGGCGTCCATATACAGTCCCTCTTTGAGGATCGGGCTGGTGAGTTTTATGCGGTCAGCCTGGTTCGCGGGCCGGTAATCAATTGCTTCGATGGCAGGCGATTTCATGCGATCCGGCCTAACTACGGGAGACGGATCACGAACTTCGGCTGGGGCTGGCATCAAACCGTTCTGCAAGACCACAGCGGGGAATGGTGGCTCCCTACCGGCGAAGGCCTCTTTCGTTTTCCCCGGGCAGAACACGCTGACCGGCTCGTCAGCAAGGCGCCGGTGGCCGTGTATGATACCCGCGACGGGCTGCCTTCAGGCGACATATTTCGCCTTTTCGAAGACTCGCATGGCGACCTCTGGATTAATGCCATGAATACAAGTAGGACATGGGTCACCCGGTGGGAGCGGGTTACTGGATCTTTTCATCGTTACACTGAGGCTGACGGGCTGCCGCGCCAACCAAGTCCGACCGCGTTTTCCGAAGCACCCCAAGGCACTCTCTGGATGGGTTTCTACATGGGTGGCGTGGCCCGCTTTCGCGGCGGCCGTTTCACTACTTTTGCCAGTGCCGATGGAGTACCCGAAAGCTTCGTCCGCCAGCTTCATCGTGATCGCGCTGGCCGCCTCTGGATCGCCACAACTAATGGGCTTGTGCGCGTTGATGATCCGGCTGCGGAACATCCCTCTTTCGTCACTTACCGGACCGCGCAAGGCCTGTCCAGCGACGCTGTCCTGTGTATTACCGAAGACCAGTGGGGCCGTATCTACGTTGGGACGGGCCGCGGGGTAGACCGGCTCGAACCGGGTCCTGGAGGCGCGCCACTGGGCCGCATCCAGCATTACACCACCGCCGACGGTCTCACCCGCGGCACGCTCAACGTCGCGTTCTGCGATCGGCGCGGGACTCTATGGTTCGGATCGCGGCAAGGGCTCTCCCGGTTCGTGCCGCAGCCCGACAGGCCACGATCTCCACCTCGAGTGCTGGTGAAGGCGCTGCGCATTCGCGGCGAGTCGTATCGGATCTCCGAACTGGGCGAAAGCGACGTTGCGCAGCTCCAATTGCCACCTCAACAGAACCAGGTGCAGATCGACTTCGTCGGCCTGGGTTTTGGACCGGGTGAAACACTCCGGTATCAGTACATGCTGGAAGGCGCAGACTTGGACTGGAGCGCGCCCACCGAACAGCGCACAGTCAATTACGCCAGCCTCGCGCCCGGCTCGTACCGCTTTCTGGTGAGGGCTATCAATTCGGCCGGCTCCGTCAGCCTTAAACCTGCCACCATCGCTTTCAACGTTCGGCCGCCCGTCTGGCAACGCTGGTGGTTTCGCATGTTGGCACTCCTTCTGCTCGGCACAATCGGGTACGCGGTCCACCGCTACCAGGTATCGCGCTTACTGGAACTGGAGCGCATGCGGACCCGCATAGCCACCGACCTGCACGATGACATCGGCTCCAGCCTGTCGCAGATCGCGATTCTGAGCGAGGTCCTGAACCGGCGAATGAGCGTGGACGACGGCCGCTTTACCGAGCCGCTGAGCCAAATCGCCGGAGTCTCGCGCGACTTGGTGGCTTCCATGAGCGACATCGTGTGGGCGATCAATCCCAATCATGACCAACTGCGCGACCTGACCCAGCGGATGCGCCGCTTTGCGAGTGATGTGTTCACCGCCCGCAACATCGCCTTTGGCTTCCGAGGTCCCGGCGCTGGCCAGGACATCAAGTTGGGCGCGGACATCCGTCGGCAGATCTTTCTGATTTTCAAGGAGAGCGTCAACAATATCGTGCACCACTCCGATTGCACCCACGCGGACATTGAGTTTGCGCTGGAGCACGATGGGCTGGTGCTGCGGCTGAGCGACAACGGCAAAGGACTGCCGCCTGGAACTTGCGACGGCCACGGCCTGGCAAATATGCAGGCCAGGGCCAAGAGCCTCGGAGGCCAGGTCGCCGTTGCATCGGAAACCGGCCAAGGCACAAGCATCACACTGAGGGTCCCATTGGGCCGGCTGGGGGCATCCCGCGCAAAGGTGCCCATCTGAACAGATGGGTGCAGCCCCGCGATCCTGGTTTAACTTAAGCTTGTTTGGATTTCTCCATGGAACACCGCGCGACTTCAATCGGCGCCGCGTCGAGCCCGAGCGTCATTCGTGTAGCGATCATTGAAGATCAGCGCGAGATCCGCGAAGGTCTGAATATGTTGATCGGCGGGACCCCGGGTTACAAATCGGCGGGCGCCTATCGCTCGATGGAAGAAGCCCTGGAACGGATTGGCGGCGATTTTCCCGATGTCGTTCTGGTAGACATCGGGTTGCCCGGCATGTCAGGTATCGAAGGCATCCGCCTCCTGAAACAGCGTTATCCCGATCTGCCGCCGCTTATGCTCACGGTATACGACGACGACGCGCGTATTTTTGACGCAATATGCGCCGGCGCTTGCGGGTACCTCTTGAAGGACACGCCACCGCCGCGGCTCCTGGAGAGCCTCCAGGAGGTGGTGGCGGGCGGTGCGCCGATGTCACCGCAAGTAGCGGGCCGCGTGATTGCCCTATTTCGGGAGATCCGCCCGCCGGAGCACGCCAACTACGGATTGACGCCCCACGAGGTCCGGCTGCTGACGCTCTTAGTGGAAGGTCACAATTTCAAAACTGCCGCCGCCGAGAGCGGTGTCAGCCCCGCCACCATCGCCTGGCACATGCGGCACGTTTACGAGAAACTGCAAGTCCATTCCAAGTCCGAAGCGGTGGCGAAAGCGCTGCGCGAACGAATTATTCGGTGAGTGGGCGGCTCACTGAGCCAAGCCTCAACAAAACTATCTGTACAGATGGTGACAACTCCGTCTAGGCCGACTAACTTCATTGCAAGGAGGAAAGCGAATGCGGAGAGTAGCCACGACTCTTCTAGTTATAGTTAGTCTGCTCGCGATTTCGCCGTCCCTATGCGTCCGTGAAATGAGCGCTCAAGAAAGCCAAGCCCTGAACCAGGAAAACCTGAATCAAGCGGTCAGAGACAACGATCTTGCTTCCGTGCGCCGGTTGATTGACGCCGGCGCCGGCGTCAACGCCCACGATGCAAAGGGAGGTGCCACGCCTCTAATGTATGCGAGCATCTACGCCGGTCCGGAGGGCATGAAACTGTTGCTCGACAAGGGAGCCGATCCGAACGCGAAGAACGATGTGGGAGCGACTTCCCTGATGTGGGCGATCGGAGACATGAGTAAGGTGCGCCTCCTGGTCAGGAGCGGCGCGGACGTCAATGCCCGGTCCAACACCGGAAAGACGCCTCTGTTGCTGGCCGCCGGTCACGCCGGCTCGATCGAACGGGTCCGTTTTTTGCTCGCTAACGGCGCCCAGGTGAACGCGGTCGATCGTACCGGATTGAACGCTCTTGCAGAGGCAGCCGCCGCCGGGGACGTTTCAGTGCTCAAGCTCTTGCTCACTAAGGGCGGTGACGTCAATGTCAAGATGGCGGCAAGGTTTATCGACATACGGCGGGCCAATACGGAAATCATCACTGAGGTGCTTCGGCGAGCGACCCGTCGCAGCGTGGGAATTACGCCGTTGATGTTCGCGGTGAGTAGCGGCAATTCCGAAGCTGTCAGACTGTTGCTGGACCGCGAATCGGACGTGAACGCGGAGACGCTAAGCGGAGCGACCGCCCTCGCGGTAGGTGCGCTGGTGGGCAATCCCGAAATAATCAAGATGCTTTTGGACCACGGCGCCAAGGTGAACGTGAAGGACGACCGGGGCTTTACGCCCCTGATGTTGGCCGCGGGTTCCGAGGCTCATAACGCCGAGGCTGTGGGCCTGCTCATCGCGCACGGAGCCGATCTTGCCGCCAAGGATAATAACGGCGAGACGGCTCTGGCTTGGGCGCGCAAAGTGGGGGAAACCGCTGTCGTCGAACAACTGGTCGAATCGGGAGCCCCGGGCCCGCAGGGGGAGGGCCGTCCAGCGGTTCGGGACTATGATGGCAAGTCCTTTGGACCCGGCGAGATTTCGCGCGCGGCCGCCAGGAGTCTGGCGCTTCTCGAAGCCACCAGCACGCAGTTCTTCAAAAAGAGCGGCTGCATGTCGTGCCACAACGTTTCGATTCCCCTGATGGCCATGTCGGTGGCGCGTGAGCATGGCCTGGCCGTGGATGAGCGGGTCACCAAGCAATTAGTCAAGGTATCTGTGGCCTCCCTTGCTCCCTTCCGCGAAGATCTGTTACAGAGCAATTGCACGGCCCCTGGTATAACCACCTCGGCGGGATACGCGCTCATCTCGATGAAGGAGCAAGAATACCCCCGGGACGGACTGACCGATGCCATCGTCCACTGCCTTGCAGAAGAACAGGAACCCGAAGGGAAGTGGGCGACTGGCAATTCCAGGCCCCCGCTCCAGACTGGCGAGTTCTCGTCTACCGCGCTTTCCATGCGGGCCCTTCAGATCTATCTTCTGGAGAGCCGGAAAGAGGAATTTCAGGCCCATATCGACCGCGCGCGTAACTGGCTGCGGATTTCAACACCCAAAACCACGGATGATCGCGTGTTCAAACTGTTTGGTCTGTATTGGTCGGGCGCCGGCACGGACGAAGTGCAGCGAGCTGCCAGACTGCTGCTCGAAGGACAATCCCGCGATGGCGGTTGGGCACAGTTGCCTGAGATGTCAAGCGACGCGTTCGCCACCGGACAGGCGCTGACAGCCCTGTGTCAGGCAGGCGGCATGTCCACGTCCGATCCGGCTTACCAGCGCGGCCTGCGGTTCCTTCTCCACACTCAAATTGACGACGGCTCCTGGCACGTTGCCAGCCGAGCCTTCGGCTTTCAACCCTACTTCGAAAGCGGTTTCCCGCACGGTCACGACCAATGGATCTCCGCGGCCGCGACCTCCTGGTCCACCATGGCCTTGGCGCTGGCCCTCGAACCCGATAAACATTCAGAGTAAAGGAAGAACAAGATGAGCAACGTACCCATTTTCATTACAACCACAGACGGTAGCGTCGCAATTACGGGCAAGGCCACCGGCAACCCCCCGATACCACTCCCAGGCCCCCAGAAGGCGGGAGTGTCGGGTAGCAGCGACAGTGGATTTGGAGTGGTAGCCTCAAGCCAAAGCGGTGTCGGCATCGATGCCCAAAGCAACACCGGCACCGCTGTGTGGGCCGCTTCGTCAACGGGCGTGGGCGTCCACGGTGAGAGCATAAGCAGTCAGGGCGTCAGCGGTCATAGTAACAGTGGTCCCGGTGTGTGGGGCGAAAGCAACCAGAATGAAGGTGTGCATGGTCTCAGTCACTCCGCGCACGGTGGCGTGGTCGGCGTCAACGATGGCACGGGGGCAACCAGTGGCGCCGGTGTGTGGGGCGTCAGCAGCCAGAGTGAAGGTGTACATGGTGAAACGAACTCTCCGACAACCGCCGGCATAGCTGGGTATTCTCTGAACCTCACCGGCACCGGTGCGGGCGTCTACGGGGAAAGTAAGGGCAAAGGCCCGGCGGGATTTTTCAAGGGGGATGTCATGGTTACCGGAGACATCCGCCTGGTGAACCAGGACTGTGCCGAGGATTTCGACATGGTGGGCGCCGAGCCGGTTGAGCCAGGAACGGTAATGGTAATCGAGCGCGAAGGTGCGCTGCAACCCAGCCGAAACCCCTACGACAAGCGAGTCGCGGGCGTCGTCTCGGGCGGCGGCGAGTTAAAACCGGGCATCATTCTAGGCAGGCAGCAACTGCAGGGGAACAAGCTGCCGGTAGCGTTAATGGGCAAAGTGTATTGTAAAGTGGACGCTCAATACTCGCCCATCGAAGTTGGCGATCTACTGACGACGTCCCCGACACCTGGTCACGCGATGAAGGCTGACGATCACATCAAGGCCTTTGGAGCAGTGATCGGGAAAGCACTGAAGCCCGCCAGAGAAGGGCAAAAGCTCATTCCTATTCTGGTCGCGTTGCAGTAGGCCGGGTGAACGTCCCATGGCCAAATTCATGTTTCGCCTACAAGGTATGCATGTGGATTTTCAGCGCGGTAAGAGGCCTGACGTCTATGCTTCGACGTTCGGGATTGAAGTAGGTAGTCGAACGATCGGCCCTATCGGCCGTTTCCTGGACAGGGCCACGCCGCAAGGTGTTCCGGGGCCCGGTATCAGCAGCGGAGACAATATCGACCTTTCTCTCTTTCCGCCCAACAATCCTCCAGGCAAGTGGGGAACATGGGACATCGGACCAGTCGAGATAGGCGGCGACGACATCGTTGCGGTGGATTACGCTTTTGCGAATACCAGTGACAATGGGCCCTCAATTTCTCCTGGTGACCAAACGAAAGTCGCAATTACATCATTTACCGCGATCGTAGGGGTAGGGCTCGCGGCAACAGGAGTAGGAGCAGTTCTCGGAGCGGTCGTAGCTGGCGTGGGCGCCATCCTCGGCGAACTCATCGGGGGCCTTATTCCAGGAATTCCCAAGTGTAACGGCGTTGCGTTTGCGGACAAGATTCTTCTGACTTCAGGCGAACTTGCCACCGGAACCAGCAACTCGAGTGGAATTCTTTCGATCACGCGAACATCCGGCAATCCAAACATCCCTAGCGAGTGTGGGCACGCATCCAGTGCGGAGATAACCTTTTCCGTCACGACGGTCCCGTTCGAGTCAGTTAAGAAATTCTTGGGGTCCAAAGGAGATCTAAGCCAGGGGATCAAGAAAGCCCTGAATCTGACCCAACTGCCCATCAGCGTCCGGTCTTTAATCGAAGCATAGAACCTAGACGATAATGAAAATGAAGGAAATAAGTCTGGCGGAAGCTAATGGGAGTCGAACCCACCCGTGACAACGAAAGTGCCGCACTCCGGTTTTGAAGACCGGGCCCTGCACCGGCAGAGTCTAGCTTCCGATTGCGATTGTAGCGTCTTCAGGCGCGGGGCGAACGGCGTTCCACATAGCGAACCGTAGTTCGTCCAGGCCCGCGCCAGTCACACTCGAGATGGCATAGAAGGGCCAACCATGTTCGGCCGCCTTTCCTTTTACCGCGATGATTCTGGCGGCATCTTGGCAAGCATCGATCTTAGTCGCTACCACGATCATCGGCTTGTTGGCAAGCTTCTCGCTGAAGTGGTGAAGTTCATCCAGGATGACGTCAAAGTCATGCGCCGGATCGCGCCCGCTGGACTCGGAAACATCCACCAGATGAGCCAGCAGGCGGGTGCGTTCCACATGGCGCAGAAACTGCATTCCCAACCCGTGGCCTTCGTGAGCGCCTTCAATCAATCCCGGAATGTCGGCCAGGACGAATGTATTGTCGCCCGCTTGAACCACTCCTAAATTGGGCTCCAGCGTGGTGAATGGATAATCTCTGATCTTCGGTTTCGCGGCCGAGAGCCGTGAGATCAGAGTCGATTTCCCCACGTTGGGAAAGCCCACGAGCGCGACGTCCGCCAACAACTTCAGCTCCAGGCGCAGCCGGAGGAGATCGCCGGGCTTACCGGGCTCGTGCTCGGTCGGGGCTTGGTGGGTGGAGGTCGCGAAGCGCGCGTTTCCGCGGCCGCCTCGTCCGCCGTGCGCCACGGTAAGGCGCTGTCCGGCGGAAGTGAAATCGAAAAGCTGCTCGCCTGTCTCGGCGTTGAAAACTACGGTTCCGACCGGAACCTTCAGCTCCGCATCGGCGCCTTCGCGGCCGGTTCGATTGCTGCCCTCGCCGTGCCGTCCGCGCTCAGCCATATGCTCAGGATTGAAGCGGAAGTGGAGCAGCGTGTTCTGGTGCTCGGTTGCGACCATAACCACGTCTCCGCCTTTGCCCCCGTCGCCGCCGCTGGGGCCGCCTCTCGGCACAAATTTTTCGCGCCGGAAGGCGAGGCAGCCGTTACCGCCATCACCGGCTTTGACGGTGATGATTACTTCATCGATGAACAGCACGGAGCGTTGCCGCGGACTAGGTTTGCGAAGCGATGATGTTGACGAACTTGCCCAGGCGGCCGCGGTCGCGGAACTCTACTGTTCCCGGCACGGTCGCGAACAGGGTGTCGTCTTTGCCCAGACCGACATTCTTGCCGGGCTTGTAACGCGTGCCACGCTGCCGGACGATGATGGACCCGCCGGTGACGAACTCGCCGGAGAAAACTTTGATGCCAAGCCGCTGCGCATTTGAGTCGCGGCCGTTTTTGGAACTGCCTAATCCTTTTTTATGCGCCATCGCTACGCCACAATCTCCTCAACCTGCACGCGAGTGTAGTTTTGCCGGTGGCCGATGGTGCGCTTGTACTGTTTCTTGCGCTTAAACTTGAACACCAGCACCTTGTCGCCGCGCCCATGAGCCGCAATCTTACCGCGAACGCGCGCATTCTTCAGGGCGTCTCCCAGCACCAAATCATTGCCAGCATTGGAGATAGCCAATACCCGGTCAAACTCCACTGCGGCGCCGACATCTCCGGCGAGCGTGTCTACTTCAATCGTCTGGCCTGGCGCGACACGATATTGCTTGCCGCCCGTTTCAATCACAGCGTACATATTTAACCTTTTTAGGTCGTCTTACGGTTTCAGCAATTGCCGGGCACACCTATAGCCTCTGCTGGAGAGTAATCCGAACCTTTCTATGATAGCGCATAGGCTTTCTCTGCCGTTTCGCACCAGATGCTCCGCTGCTCCGCCGGGGACAGACGGCTGAGGATATCCTCGACGATCGAAACCCAATTCGCATAGCTCGCGGCGAGCAGGCAGACCGGCCAGTCCGATCCGAACATCAACCTTTGCGGCCCGAACGCGTCCAGGGCGTTATCCAAGTACGGTAGCAGTTCTTCGCGGGTCCAGAGCTGGTGATCGGCCTCAGTTACCAGGCCGGAAATTTTGCAATAGACGCCGGGGCGCTTCGCCAATTCACCCAGATTTTCCCGCCACGGTGAAAGCCGGCGAGCCCGCACTCGCGGCTTAGCGAGATGATCCAGGATGAAGACCTGGCCGGGGTGGCGATCCACGAACTCTAACGTCTGCGGCAGATGCCTTTCATAGATCAGAATGTCGTATGCGAGGCCCAGGGGCTTGAGCGCATCTACGCCGCGATTAAAATCGCCGCGCAGCATATAGAAGTCGTCGGCTTCATCCTGCAGAACATGCCGGACACCGCGCAGCTTGGGGTGAGCCGCGAGTTTTTCGAGAACCGAGCCGGCATTGTCATCCGCGAGGGGCGCCCACCCGACAACTGCCCGGACAAAATCATTCTGTTCCGCCAATTCCAGCAGGCGGCTGGTTTCCGCCAATGTCTGACGGGCCTGGACAGCAATTGAGCCTTCGACTCCGCACTCGCTGCACGCCGCGCGCAGGTGATGAGGCAAAAAGTCTCTGCGGAGCGCGCGCATGTTTTCGGTGATCCAGCCGTATTCTTCCGGAGCATAGTTCCAGAAGTGCTGGTGCGCGTCGAGCCTGCTATGCATTGTTCTCGGGGCGACCGCTGGGCCAGGTGCGGTCGCGCACCGGGTCCACAATCTTTTCAATCTGCGTCATCAGCTCCGGGGCGGGCTTAAAGGCAAGCGCCCGCAGGTTCTGTTGAACCTGCGCGGGATGAGAGATGCCGACCAGCGTGGATGAGACATACGGGTGTCCGAGCGAAAAATGCAGACCCAGCAACGCGGGATCGACGCCCTGCGTTTCGCATGCCGCCACCACTCTCCGCGCGGCATCTTTGATTTCCGGCGAAGCGGGGTGCCACGCCGGCGGGCCGGCGGAAGTCAGCATCCCCATATGCAGGGCGGAAGCGTTAATCAAGCCAATCCCATACGCCGCCAATGCGGGCGCGAGCAGACGATCCAGATCCTGCACCATCAGGTTGTAATGGCAATAGGACAAAACGAGATCGACCTGGGCCTCTATCGCCACTCGGGCCAGCAGCTTCACCGGCAAACCCGAGATCCCGATGCTGCGCGCCTTGCCTGCTTTTTGGAGCGCGCGCATCGCCGGTACGGTCTCATTCACAATCATCGCGCTATCGCCGAACTCGATATCGTGCGCAATAAATATGTCCAGGTAGTCCGTCCGCAGCCGGCGCAACGATTCATCGATGCTGGCTGTTACTCGCGCGGCTGAGAAATCGAAGCCCGCGAAATCGTATCTTCCGCACTTGGTGGAAAGTACGACGCTGTCGCGGCGGCCTTCCAGCGCCTTCCCGAGCCGCTGCTCGGACAACGCGCGCCCGTAATAAGGAGACGTATCGAAGAAGGTGATGCCGGCATCGATGGCCGCATGGACGGCGCGCTCGCCATCCGCCAGGTCCACAGCGCCGTATTCATTGCCCAAGGGCGCGGCGCCGAAACCAATGATTGAAAGAGAAAGTCCGGTCTTGCCAAGCTTTCTTTGCTCCATCGCTAGTCTCCTGTTTCCGAAATTCCTTTACGTTTCGTCCAGACACGCTCCCTGACGGTCGCCGCTCCGTTTCGAGCGTTCACGCTGATGAACGATGAGTTGGCGTGAAGAAACTTAAGAAACACGAGACTAGGCGTCCATTTCGACGAGAATCTTCGCGAAGGATTGCGGCGCATCGCTCCAGCGGCGGAGCGCGTCGCCGGCGCCCTCCAACGGCACTCTGGCGGAGATCGTGGCGTCTACGGGAAAGCGGCGCCGGCGCAGCATGTCGATCACGGCCGGAAATTCCGCGAGCGAATTGCGAGAACCAAGAATGTCCAGCTCTTTGTGCACGAAAAACTTGGTGTCGAAGCTGACGGGCTCTTTGGCCCATCCGATGTAAACGACCCTTCCGGTGTGGGCAACCTCCTCGACAGCCATGCGATAGGTTTCGGCCGCGCCGACGGCCTCCACGATGACGTCCGGTCCCAGTCCGCCTGTCAGGTTCAGCAGCGCCTCGTGTACATTCTCGCGGCCTGAATGGACGGTATGCTGCGCGCCGGTTTGTTTGGCCAGCGCGAGCTTCTCTTCGCCCAGATCGATGGCGATCGCGGTGGCTCCGCGTGAAAGCGCAGCGGCGAGCGCTCCCAGACCGACCATGCCACAGCCAATCACCGCCACGGTATCGGCCGCGGCGATACGGCCGCGCTGGGCGGCGTGAAAGCCCACGGCCAGCGGTTCGACCAGGGTCAGCTCCGTTAAGGAGAGGCCGTCGGCCCGGTACACCTTTTGCCACTGCGCGACAAAATATTCCATCATCGCGCCATTGCGCTGCACGCCGAGGGTTTCATTGAACTTGCAGGCGTTGGTCCGGCCGCGGAGGCAGGAGGCGCATTTTCCGCAGTGGGTGTTCGGGTACACCGTCACGTCCATCCCCGGCTGGTATTCGGGCGGCACGCCGGGACCCGTTTCGACGATTGTTGCCGCGATCTCATGACCCGGAATGCGCGGATAACTGACCAGCGGATTCTTCCCGCGAAACGTGCTCAGATCCGTGCCGCAAAGGCCGATGAGGCGCGACTTGAGCAAAATTTCATCCACCTCCGGCTGGGGCTGTTGCAGTACCTCCAGCGCCGTTTGTCCCGGCGCGGTAATAACGAAAGCGTTCACAGTAGTTTCCCTTGAATGTCCTTCAGACCTCGGGCAGCTCTTCCAGCACCCGATCAATGTCTTCCGGATCGATATAAAAGTGCGGCGAGAGCCTTATCCAGCCCTGCCGCGGGGCGGCCGAAATGTTCTTTCTCTTCAGGTCGCTCACAATTTGCCGGCTATCGATAAGAGGGTGGCGGAAGCTCACGATTCCCGATCCGGTCTCGCCGGTACGGGGGACCATCACCTGGTAGCCCTTCGCGATAGCACCTTTCTCCAACTGATCGGCCAGGGCCAGCACCATGGGCGCGATGTTCTCGATGCCCGCGCTCAAAAGCAGCTCGATGGCAGCCCGCTGGCCGAAACAGCCGACGGTATTCAGGGTGCCGCATTCATAACGGCCCGCGTCGGGCCGCAGCGTCATGTCGCGGGAACTGTAGTCGGCATAGCTCGCCGGATTGGTCCAACCAAACTCTACGGGCTCGATGGCGTCGAGCCATTTGCGCCGCACGTACAGAACTCCGTTTCCCTCCGGACCGAGCATCCATTTGTGGCCGTCGGCCGCCAGCGCGTCAATGTAGGATTCCTCGACATCTATGGGAAGCGCTCCGATGCCTTGAATCGCATCCACAAAGAAGAAGCAACCATGCCTCCGGCAGAGATTCCCGATCGCCGTGAGATCCACGCGGTAGCCGCTGAGATAGTTGACATAGCTGATGGCCAGCAGGCGGGCGCCTTCGAGGGCTTGCGCGATCTTCTCCAAGGGGTCATAGATGGAGAGCCAGACAACCTGCACTCCGCGGGCTTCCAGACGCCGCCAGGGGTAATAGTTGGCGGGAAACTCCTCCTCAAACGCGATCACGCGGTCGCCGGGTTTCCAGTCCAACCCCGCCGCAACAGTCGCAATGCCTTCCGACGTGTTTTTTACAATCGCAATCTCATCCGCCGAGCTGTGGATCAGCTTTGCCGCGGCTTCGCGCAAGCCGCTATAGGCTTCCATCCATTTGTCGTAGTGCAGCGAGCCGAAACGGCAGGCGTCATCCACCAAGGCTTGCATGGCCTCGGCGGCCGGCCTGCAAAGCGGCGCAACGGCCGCATGATTCAGATAAATGAGGTTCTTTTTGATGGGAAAATCTTCCGCAAAGCGCTCGCGCAAGGCGCTATTTGTGTCTGCGGCGGCGGTCTGCAACGCGCCCCCGGGAACTTTCCGGAAACCCATGCTTTCGAGCATACGTTAAGGTACTTGAGTCTCCTGGAAGATTATCTCGCCCGACCAGGGGCTATCGGCCTTATACTGAATGCAGACGTTTTTTGAGCGCCACCTTTGGGATCTGCTCGGAATCCGTTAGTCGTAAAAGGAGTGTTTATGCGGCGGCTCGTTCACTTCCGATCAGCTGGTTTCAGATCATCCGGCCTCAAAACGTCCGTGACTCTGGCGCTCGTGTTGCTCCTGGCGATGCCCTACACCGCGTTTCCACGCGATGACAAGGAAAAGGATCCTGACGCTATCGGCGACAGGAACGTCAGCGGGAAAGTCAATTTTTACTCGCTTGAGAAAGAGATCGCGCTTGGCAAGCAATTGGCGCAGCAAGTGGAGCGCCAATCCAAGATCGTGAATGACCCAATCGTCTCCGAGTACGTCAACCGCATCGGCCAGAACCTTGTCCGCAACTCGGACGCGAAGGTGCCCTTCACCATCAAGGTCATCGAAGATCCGTCAGTGAACGCATTCGCTCTGCCCGGGGGATTCTTTTTCGTCCAGACGGGCCTGATCTTGAAAGCCGACACAGAAGCGGAGCTGGCCGGCGTGATGGCGCATGAAATCGCTCATGTCGCTGCGCGCCACGGTACGCGCCAGGCAACGCGCGGTGAAATTGCTCAGCTCGCCACCATTCCGTTGATTTTCATGGGCGGCGCCGCAGCGTACGGCATTTACGAGGCCTCCAGCCTGCTGGTCCCGATGTCCTTTCTCAAATTTTCCCGGAACTTCGAAGCGGAGGCCGATTATCTCGGCATCCAGTACATGTACAAGACCGGCTACGATCCCACGGCTTTCGTCGATTTCTTCGAAAAGATCCAAACACTAGAAAAACGCAAGCCGGGCACGATGTCCAAGCTGTTCTCGACGCATCCGCCCACGGACGATCGTATTAAGAAGTCCCAGGAAGAAATCTCGCAGTTGAAGCCGCGGCCGGAATACGTTGTTACCACGTCGGAATTCAACGATGTGAAGCTGCGGCTGGCGATGCTCGAGAATCAGCGGCGGCCGGACAAGACCACTGACGATCCGAACAAGCCGACTTTGCGCCGGAATCCTAATTCGACTACGCCCATTGAGGATGAGACTGATCCTTCGAAGAAATCAACCGGCGATGAGGATGACCGTCCGAAGCTCAAACGGCGTCCGTCCGATACGAGCGACACCACGAGCACGTCCACCGACACCTCTAATAATAATTAGGAAGGGCCGGGACGGCTTCCCGGCTCAGCAGTTTTCGATTCTTCGTCCTCGCGATTCCGAGCAGCGGCGCGTTTCAGGCGGCTTTTTCCAACGATCCGGGTAGTTCTTCCTCGGACGATTCCCGTTGATCGGCCTCGTAGTCGGCGAATAGGTCAGGCTCCAGATCGATGGCGCGAACTTCGATCTGCCCGAGTGAAAATTCGAACCCAAGCGCAGCGGGATTGTCGAAATCGTCCTGCCGGCCGTCGTAATAGGCCGCGATGTAGGCGCGCGCGGCTTCATCAAGACGCTTTTCGGTTTCGCGGTTGCGAGCGCTCTGCAGTTCAGCAAGCGCGGCGGTGTCTTTTTCGCGCTGACGCCGGAGGCGGCCTTCCTGAATGCTGAGATTGTTGAGATCGCGGCGGTAGGCGAGAAAAATTTTGGCTTCCACCAGGTGCTTGCGAACGGCCTCCGTTTCGCCGGGGAATAATTCGGCGAATTCCAGGCGACCCAGGGCGTAGATTCCCATTTCAAGCGAGGGAATGCGCAGCAATCGCCACTCGGTATCCGTGAGCGATTGGACGAGGTTCTGCTCGGCATCCCCGACGGGTGCGAGGCGCGCCTGGAATTGAGAGATATGCGCTTCGTAGAGGGCGGCGTCGTCGCTTGGCAGCAGGACGGTGCGGCCGGTCAGGCCGGTTTTTACGGCGTTCAGGGAAGAAGTGGCTTTACCGGTTTCGGAGGTTGGACCGGTGGAGAGTTGCGCGTTCTTCCGATTCGCTTTGATTTGGGATTCGGTTGACATAAAAGGCAGCTTGAGGCTAGCACGGGGCGGGCGGAAAACGGATCGCTGGGGGAGTGGTTTAATGCGGTAAGTAGATGGTGTTGTTGGGGATAGCAAAATTTGTTTGGCCTGTGACTCCCTCACACGATCCGCGGCCCGTGGTTCACCGGCGGTTGGGTATCCTCATAATCTCTGGTTAGCGCGTTATACGGCCAGCTGAGAGCAAATGGCAGAATTGGCGGACGGAGGCCGACTTCCCCGGTACTAGCTACTCCAGCATTAGAGTTGCTGAGCAGCCAAGCGGCTAGAACCAGGTCCGAGCGCGGTAGCGATCGTATTCAGCACCGAAAGCGGCACGAAGGACTGAAGCCTCGCGGCGGGCACGCACAATTTGCAGCGGAACGACGACGATCAACAGCAGCATAGGCCACCACTGCCCGAGGACAAGCGACAGGCCGACTAGCAGGATGGGACTCGCGAGATAAATCGGATTGCGGAAACGCGCGTAGAGCCCGTTGGTGACGAGTCGCCGGGCTTTCGGCGTGACGGAGAACGACCGACCCAATTGATATCGCGCTATGCCCACCCAGGCGATCACGAGCAACAGAAGACACATTCCGGCGATCCGCATCGGTGGCCACGCCAGATGTGCGGTCCTTGTGACGAGAACAAGGAAGGTGACTTCAGCAGCCGCGAGAACAAACAAAACCGTGCGGATCAATTGCATGGAATGACCATATCAGCATTAATCCGGTGAAACCCGCATCGCGACTGGACTCCACATGACCGGCTAGTCGGCATCTCGGACCATGACGCTGAAGCTCGCGTCTAGAGTTGCAGGACCGTCCGAAGCCCATCATCGACCGAGCGCTGAAGACGCGGTGATAGTGTGCCGGCATGTTCCGTCAGGAAACGGCGATCCAGAGTCAGGATTTGGGAGACGTTCACGACCGAGTCTCGGGGGAGGCCCGCCGAACGCGCCGGCAATAGGACATTCCCCGGGGCCTCCGCCAGCTCGATGTTACTGGTAATGGCAGCTACGATTGCGGTTTGAATTCGGCTGCGATTAAAAGAGTCGGCTTGGACAACAAGCACTGGCCGCCTATATCCAGGCTCGGAACGACGTGGCTCGGGAAGATCTGCCCACCAGATCTCCCCTCGCTGAATTTCGGCCACGTCTACCAAGTGTCCTTCGCGAGCGATTTCAGCTGGGCACGATGCAAGCCGGAATCCAGCTTCGCCGCGCGCCCGGAATACACGTCGTTCAGGCGCTCGGTGATTGAGTTTTCTTGCTGCCCTTTCAGAAACTCTGCAATTGCCCTAGCGTATAGCTCACTTCTCGAAACTCGAAGCCGGCGGGCCGTTGTTTCCGCTGCGCGGAAAAGCCCGTCAGGCAACGAAACGGCGGTTTTCATGCTCGTAGTATAACCCAAGTTATACCGGACGCCTCTTCATTGTGACCCCACTTGTCCGTATGCGCCTTCTTGTTCTTCAGCCGAATTTCGAGCTGACGTTCACTCCAAGGTGTCAGATCCATGCCGAGCAATCGTTCGTGCATGTTATAGCTGACGATGCTGTAAAGCGGCTGGCTGTGGTTCCCAATTACAAAAACAATGACGCCGATGTGGTCCTGCGGCATAAATGAAATCTGCGGTGGGAAACTGCGGGCGGCGCTTATGTGGTCTGATGGCTCGTCGCTCAGTGACGTCGGGGGAATGGCCTGCCAGGCCGACGAAGAGCGTACTCTATTTAAGGACACTCAAAGTGGATCACGAGGGAATCCTTGCGCTCACCGAAGATGATGCACTTCAGCAGATCGTAGACACGGTTCGAGGGGCTGAGGCGGGCGCCGCGCCGTTCGCGCTGGTCCTGGGTTCCGGTTTCAGTCATGGCCTGGTCCCAACCGTTCGGGAGATAGTGGAAGTGAGCCTTCCGCTGTGGAGCAGGTCCCTCAATGGTAACGAGACATTCGACCAGCTGCTCAATAATTCCGGCAGTCAGAGTAGCTCCGTCGCGCGTGAGTTTTGGGAGGCATTCGTTAGCGGGAACGCAAATAGGAATCTGAATCTCCCGCTTGACACAACAACAGGGCTTCCGGAGGATTACCCTGCTGCTTACCGGGCGGCTTTCAACCATCGCTACCGCGGCGGCCTCCCTGAGCCAGCGCAGGCGAGCAAGTTCCAGCGGGCAGTGATGCAACTGGACAAACCCCGCCTGAATGCCGCTCATTTCCTGTTGGCATCCTTGTTGGGAGTTCAGCCGGGCCGGTCTCGCAGAAACGATCTCTTCAAGACACAAGCGGCGTTTTGCCGCCTGATTCTGACCACGAACTTCGACCCGTTTCTTCAGATCGCTCTCCAATCGGTGAATCGCCTCTATTTCATGAGCGATACACCAGAAGTGGAGATAAGCGATGAGATCCTGGACGAGCAGTCCGATGCCATTCATCTCGTTTATGTGCACGGCAGCATACATCGCCGTTTCCAGGCGACTTCAGACGCAGAGATAAAGAAACTGAAGGAAAAGAACGCAAGCATTTTGGCCTCCGTACTCAAGCGCCGTGGCGTCATAGTGCTCGGGTACAGCGGCTGGGACGACGCGATCGTTGAGGCTCTCGACGCATGCGCCGAATTCGCGCACCTGCTGTACTGGTGCGGGCGTGAAGTCGACCCTTTAAGGCCGGGGGCCTTTGGTCCGCGAGTTGCAGCCATCCTACAGAAGCCGACGGCGAACTATGTACAAATAAGCAGCGCCGGGAATTTCACTGCAAAGCTCTACAGCAAACTGGTCCGCGGTGCGCCCCGTCTGCTCGACAACCCGATCGGACAATTGCGACAGCTGCTGGACATGATCGACCTTTCGGAGTTTGAATCCATTGCACCTCGTGCTCAAGCCGGCTCTACTGGTCCGCAACCCCAGCCTACCGGTCCGCAACCCGAGTCGGCGGCGAGTGCCTTCGTTGCTGCGAAAAAAACGACCTCCGAACGGCTAGCTCAAGCAGAACGCGCTTTTGTCACGCCGCCACAGGTAACGCCAGTCAGCGACGCAACTTTTCCGAAATCGCCCGGGCAACAAATGGAGACGCCTCCGTCAGAGTTGGGATCGTGGCCCATGCATTTGCTGACGTCCGCACGAACGGTCGCGGCACTGGGCGACTACGGAGAAGCCATCCGGCTCTTCACGCAAGTTCTGGACCTCGCGTCGTTGAACGTAGATGACAAGGCTGAAGCTTTGCACCAAAGAGGCCTCGCGTTTTACTTTTCAGGAGACCCGGACAAGGGGCGAGCAGACTGGTCCAGTTTAATCGAACTCCAGGGCGCGCCGGTCGAGCAGGTGGCCAAGGCGCTCAACAACCGTGGCGTCACATGGGGTCGGCAGGGCGACACGGACAAGGAATTGGCCGACTACACGCGCGTGATCGAGCAGTTGCCGGGCGCGCCGGACGAGCAGGTGGCCCAGGCGCTCAACAACCGTGGCGTCACATGGCGTCAGAAGGGCGACACGGACAAGGCATTGGCCGACTACACGCGCGTGATCGAGCAGTTGCCGGGCGCGCCGGACGAGCAGGTGGCCCTGGCGCTCAACAACCGTGGCGTCACATGGGGTCAGAAGGGCGACACGGACAAGGCATTGGCCGACTACACGCGCGTGATCGAGCAGTTGCCGGGCGCGCCGGTCGAGCAGGTGGCCAAGGCGCTCTACAACCGTGGCGTCACATGGCGTCAGAAGGGCGACACGGACAAGGCACTGGCCGACTACACGCGCGTGATCGAGCGGTTGCCGGGCGCGCCGGTCGAGCAGGTGGCCCAGGCGCTCTACAACCGTGGCGTCAGATGGGGTCAGAAGGGCGACACGGACAAGGCACTGGCCGACTACACGCGCGTGATCGAGCAGTTGCCGGGCGCGCCGGTCGAGCAGGTGGCCCAGGCGCTCTACAACCGTGGCGTCACATGGGGTCAGAAGGGCGACACGGACAAGGCACTGGCCGACTACACGCGCGTGATCGAGCAGTTGCCGGGCGCGCCGGACGAGCAGGTGGCCCTGGCGCTCAACAACCGTGGCGTCACATGGGGTCAGAAGGGCGACACGGACAAGGCATTGGCCGACTACACGCGCGTGATCGAGCAGTTGCCGGGCGCGCCGGACGAGCAGGTGGGCAAGGCGCTCTACAACCGTGGCGTCACATGGCGTCAGAAGGGCGACACGGACAAGGCACTGGCCGACTACACGCGCGTGATCGAGCAGTTGCCGGGCGCGCCGGACGAGCAGGTGGCCCTGGCGCTCAACAACCGTGGCGTCACATGGGGTCAGAAGGGCGACACGGACAAGGCATTGGCCGACTACACGCGCGTGATCGAGCAGTTGCCGGGCGCGCCGGTCGAGCAGGTGGCCAAGGCGCTCTACAACCGTGGCGTCACATGGCGTCAGAAGGGCGACACGGACAAGGCACTGGCCGACTACACGCGCGTGATCGAGCGGTTGCCGGGCGCGCCGGTCGAGCAAGTGGCCCAGGCGCTCAACAACCGTGGTGTCAGATGGCGTCAGAAGGGCGACACGGACAAGGAACTGGCCGACTACACGCGCGTGATCGAGCAGTTGCCGGGCGCGCCGGTCGAGCCGGTGGCCCAGGCGCTCTACAACCGTGGCGCCACATGGCGTCAAAAGGGCGACACGGACAAGGCATTGGCCGACTACACGCGCGTGATCGAGCAGTTGCCGGGCGCGCCGGTCGAGCAGGTGGCCCAGGCGCTCTACAACCGTGGCGTCACATGGGGTCAGAAGGGCGACACGGACAAGGAGCTGGCCGACTACACGCGCGTGATCGAGCAGTTGCCGGGCGCGCCGGTCGAGCAGGTGGCCAAGGCGCTCAACAACCGTGGCGTCGCATGGCGTCAGAAGGGCGACACGGACAAGGCATTGGCCGACTACACGCGCGTGATCGAGCAGTTGCCGGGCGCGCCGGTCGAGCAGGTGGCCCAGGCGCTGGCGAGTCGCGGATGGTTGCGCTATCAACGGAATGCGTTTGAAGCCTTCCTTAGCGACACGGAGTCCGCAGTGGGCAAGGACCCTACGCTCGATTTTGCCACATTCAACCTCGGATTGGCTTTGCTGGCCTGTGGCCGGGATATGGATGCCCTTGCGGCTTACAAGCATGCCGCCGATCAATTTCCCGAGGCTGTCGACAGCCTTGGCCTCTGTGACCTGGCCGAAGCAGAGAAAGCCTGGTTAACAGAAGACCGGGTGCGGCCGATCCGTGACGTGCTGCAGCGCTGAGATCGCAGGACGGTCAGGTTGGACGGAGACAGGCACCGGCCAGAGGGAAGCGCGGCACTGACTCTTACCCGGCGCAACGTTCCTTTCGCGTGACGCCGCCTAAGTGTGGTGAGACGCTACGAGTAAGAGGAGGACAGAAGCATGGCACGGAAAGACACGAATTCGGACATCGACTGGCTAGCCTGTGAACTGATCGAAACGTTATAGCTTCGACCTCGGAGAGACCATCGACGAACTCCACGAGGGCTTCCCTTCTCTGTCAGTTTCTCAGATCAAACGCCTGATCGAGTTTGCCCTCGCCCGGCGAGGGCAGCGCAGCTGGAAGCTTTTAGGGCAACACGAAGTTGTCACCGTCACATATATGGGCTGAAGAACGGCGGAACTGCTACACGTGCGGACGAGAGTGGCATTGACGTTCTTCTAAGAGGGGATCAAACCCTCAATTATGAGCAGAATCTTGCCGGGCGAGATTTGGCGGTTGTGGGTTACCCTGAAACGATGGGACAAGCAGTAACGCTGGAGCCTCCACTCGACGACGAGATAGGATGGCCTTTCTTGTTCAGCTTGCTCTTCCAGTAAGCGTCGAAATTGACTCTTTCTCGCGAGCCAATCACCGCTAATGCATCGACATATGCCCGGAATCGACTCCGAGGGACGTGGGATTACGCTGGCGGATTGGTTCGGGCCGGTCTCAAAGCTTGGCGGGAGCAGTTTCTATCTCGCTACCTACTTCGATAGCAACGGTTCGCCGCTCCAGGGAGCGAATAACTACAGATTGGATGTTTCTGCGAACGTGCCGGTAAAGAAATCTGGTCTATCACGGCATACGACATGGAGACATCGGCTCTGTTCCGCGATGCTGAGCGACTCGTCGTGTCATCTACGGACAAGGACGTGCAGAAGAATCCTGATGGCTCCGTGGACGTCTACTTTGGCCCGAAGGCACCTGCCGGGAAAGACGTCGCCGGAGCTGTTGGAATGTGGGAATCGCGGAGCGATTTCCAAGAGCAGTGGGAAGGGCGGAAAACCTGCTGTTGGTTTTCCGGGCTTTCCATCTGCGCGTCATTTCCGCAGTATCAAAAGTATTAGCGCGGCGAGCGCTAGAGACCGCATCATGTATAGCGCGTGTGACTGCTCGACGGAGCGGCAAAGGGCTGCCTATGAAATTCTCTTGAAGTATGCCGTTCGCTTCTGATGAGCTCTCATATCGCTGAAGTACTTCGGCAGAAACGTGCTCAGCTTCACGTTCAGGAGTCAAAGCGTGTCCAACATCCGAGCATCTATCCTTTTAACCGCGGTAGCCTTGGCACTAGGCGGAAGTTTACCTGTTTTCGGCCAGGAAAGCCAGAATACAGCTGCGGCGAGCAAGAATGCCGCTGCGGCGGCCGAGGATGACAATGACTTGCGCCAGGCAGACGTCGTCATCGACGGCAAGATGCTCTTCTCAGTGCGAGGCGTTCAAGCTCACCCGGCGGAGCGTCGTGCCGGGGAGATCGAAAATCGAATAGAGGCGGTCGCCGGGAACTCGAAGATTGGCGCGAACTCGCTCACACTTGAAGACCATCCTGAAGGGACCTGGATCATGGCCGACGGTCACCGCCTCTTGGCCGTGTTGCAAGAGGACGCGGCAATCGAAGGAATCTCTCCCCGCCCACTTGCGGAGATCTACAGAGGCCACATCAGCGAGGCGATCGAGGCATATCGCCGAGACAGGCGCCCCGGATCTCTATTGTTTCGCGCCCTATACGCGCTCGGGGCAACACTTGTGCTACTCGTTGCATGGCGATTTGGCCGCCCGATTGTCACCTCATTGCGAGCAGGATTCGAGCGGCGTTATCGGGCGCGTATTGAGGGGTTTGAAGACAAGGCGCATCACATCGTTAGGGTAGAACAGATTTGGAGGGTCCTTGCCGGCCTGCTGAACCTCACGTGTGGCCTGACAATCGCGGTGGCAGTCTACGTTTACCTCCACTACGTCTTCTCCCTGTTTCCATGGACGCGACCGTTTGCGAATAGCATGTACCTAATTGCTGTCGATCCGTTGCGGACTATGGGCTCGGGACTCGTTGGCATGATCCCCAACCTTGTTTTTCTAGGGATTCTTATTGTAGTCACGCGTTACGGGCTGAAACTGATTCGAGCCGTCTTTGACAGTCTTGCGGCCGGAACGATGACGTGGAAGGGGTTTGACCCAGAGTGGGCCTCGCCCACGTACCGGCTGGTACGGCTCCTCGTAATCGCGTTCGCCGTCGTCGTCGCCTATCCCTATATCCCCGGTTCCGAATCAGGGGCTTTCAAGGGTGTTTCGCTGTTAATTGGACTCGTCTTCTCGCTGGGTTCCTCTTCGCTCATCGGGAACTTGATCGCCGGCTACAGTATGACGTATCGTCGTGCGTTTCGGGTTGGCGAGCTTGTGAAAATCGGGGAGCACATGGGCAATGTCGAGCAGATCCGCCTTCTTGTTACGCACCTGCGCACCAAAAAGAACGAGGAAGTGATTATTCCCAACTCCACTATTCTGGGCAGCGAAGTCATTAATTACAGCTCAATAGCTAATGCGAGGGGCTTGATTTTGCACACGACTGTAGGTATCAGGTACGACGTGCCCTGGAGGCAGGTCGAAGCAATGTTGCTCGAAGCTGCGGCGCGGACTGAGGGACTGCGTCGCGACCCATCCCCTTTCGTGTTGCAGATGGAACTTCGGGACTTCTGCGTAACATACGAAATCAACGTGTCCTGCGACAAGCCACACTCAATGCTTGCATTCAAAACTGCGCTCCATAGGAATATTCTCGATGTCTTCAACGAGTACGGGATACAGGTCATGGTGCCGGCCTATGAGGGCGACCCGGATCAACCGAAGATCGTTCCCAAGGAACGGTGGTATGTGGCTCCCGCGAGGGATGATGTGTCCAACGGATTGGGCGTCGAAATAAAGCACGAACGTACGACGGCTTAGGGAAGTGCTGGACTGCGCAAATCAGCCTATAGCGAAAGCGCGCGGATAGTCGGATAGTGGTTTGCATGAAAGAGACCGCTGGAGGACGTCAGGGATCCTCTCGAATCGAGTATTGGCGCGAGCAGGTTGCGCAGTATCAGCGGAGCGGGCAAACCGTAAAGCAGTTTTGCGAAGCGCAAGGGATAACAGAACAGTCGTTTTACGTTTGACGTAAGCGCCTACAAAAACAGCTGCGGATGCGATTTGCGTTGGTGGAGACGACACGGAGAACGGCAGCCGGCCCGTGCTGTCTTCCAGAACAGGAGGTAGAAGATGGATTGGATCTCCTCTCCGGAGAATTGGACGGCGCTTGTCACGCTGACTATTCTCGAGATCGTGCTCGGAATCGACAACATCGTTTTCATCAGTATTCTCACAGGCAAATTACCACCCGGACAGCAGGCCCGAGCACGGAAGATCGGTCTTGCCCTGGCGATGATCAGTCGCATCCTCTTATTGTTGTCGCTGACCTGGATCATGCATCTCACAACGCCGCTGTTCGCAGTGGGCGGGCACGGCTTTTCAGGACGTGATCTTATTCTCCTATTTGGTGGTGTTTTCCTGATCTGGAAAAGCGTTCACGAAATCCATCAACGCCTCGAAGGCGAATCCACCATCAGGCGGACGGCACGCGAGGGTGTTACCGTGGGTCACGTGTTAGTGCAGGTTGCGGTTTTAGATATCGTGTTCTCGCTTGATTCGGTAATCACCGCTATCGGAATGGCGAACCAGGTGGCGATCATGATTCTCGCAATTGTACTTGCGGTTGCTTTCATGACGTTCGCAGTCGGACACGTCAGTGCATTTGTGGATCGACATCCAACCGTCAAAATGCTGGCGCTCAGCTTCCTATTACTGATTGGCGTAACCCTGATTGCTGATGCTGTTGGGCAGCATATCTCCAAGGACTATGTTTACTTCGCAATGGGCTTCTCAGTGTTCGTGGAGATGCTAAATTTGCGTGGCAGGCGCTCGCAAGCCGCCCTTTGAGTCTGCGCGGCGCTGATCGCTTGCTTCTCGTTGTCAGCCCCAGGGGAAATTGCTCAAGATAGGCCGGAGTTCTGCGGCAAGAAGAACCAGGCGGTGCCGCTCCCCGCAAACATTTCGACCACGCAGGGCGATACCGGAATCTTCTCGACGTTGTTTCTCAAGAAAGCCGAGTCGGAAGCCACAGCGATCCAGGTCACAATGGGTACCGTGGACGAAGTATGCCCAATTTCCAGAGATCGGCTGCTCGTGTTCGGGAACTCGAATCCGGCGAGCTCTATCGCGATTGTGGACGAGAAAGCCGGAAAGCTGATTGATTGGTTCTAAGCTACCTACGATCCGGCGGTGTCGCCGAACAGGACCGGCCGATGCGAAATCGCTCAGTGGGACGCGGGCGCCGCCAGGCCATCAAAACCAGCCCCCGGACGGCTCGAGGTCATTGAGGCGCAGATATGTGGCCAGATTGCCGTAATGCAAGGCGTCATGATTTGCGACTTGCGTCAAGATGAACATCTTGTTCGTCTTGTCGCCGAAGAAGTCCGCCGGGTCATTGAGGTGCGCATCGGTGAACCCGGAGTACACGCCATCGCAGTAGCCGAACGCGCCTTTGAGGTAGGCCATGATCTCGGCCTTCGAACCCTTCGCGGTAGCCGTGGCGGGGGTCGCTTCACCCTTGACGTTTGAACACAATATGTAGGAGATATCCGCCACATGATTCAGGATCTCGGCAAACGAGCGAACGTCCTTCGTTGGCCGGTAGCTGTACTTGGACTCTGGCATCTTGTCCGCCGACTTCATGATCTTGTCCTGCATATTGCTGCGAAAAATGGATATCGTCATCGTCAGCGGATTCGGCGCCGAGATCGGATTGGGCAGGTCCCGACTTACTTGGGCGTTGGCCAAGGACGCCAAGACGGAAACAGATGCCATGCCAACAGGAACCACGACGCGAGCAATGGATCGGAGCATTAAGAATCCTCCAACAATCGCAGCATTCGCCAGCTGTATTTGATGTTTCGAAATAACGAGTGCAACGATGTTCCCTTTCCAGGCCACCCGCGAGGGCAGACTTACGTCCTGCAATGCAATCACTTGCCCTTTCGATTTCGGCCGGTAACGCACTACCCACACCCGTATAAGAGCGGGCGCGCTAGGTTCAGTGTTGGGAATCAGTGTTCGTTCGTGACACAGCCTGCACTCCAAAACGGGGCCCGCCGAGGGTCATCGTCCTGCCACGCGGAGCACTGACGGCACACTTGAGCGAGCGGCCGCTAAGGCCGGGTCGGTCCGCCCCGGCGCTTAGTTTATAGCTTCCCGAGTTGCTCCTGAGCGCTCTCCAGCGAGGGTACGGAACCCATCGCGGCTTTGTGGTCTCGTTGACTTCCCGCAATGCGTTTGGTGCTGACCTGCTTGTTACGGATAACCAATGTCAACGAACATGGCCGGTGCAGGTGAAAACGAATGAGAGCACGCCGGCAAACTTCTGGCTGTTGAATACCCATTGCGAGACGCTAAGAGGGTAACTATTTACTTCACTATGGCGATCACTGATGCGCTGCCAGATTCGAAAAGCGCCTTCAGTGCTGGGTGTGCGACCTGAGAGTGCAGGATCGGTTAGTTTCTTTTTTTGTGGCGCGAATCTTAGCGTCTATATACGCTAAGAAGAGGAGGAGCTACTATGACCGACACTCTGCCTCAATTGGAGGCCAAACGAACCGACCTGTTCCGCCAGCTTGCCGCCGCCGGCGACTTCCGTCGCGGCTCGATTACCGCCACGTCCGGCAAGTGCGGGAAACCCGGTTGCCATTGTTCCAAACGAGATGACGCCGGGCATGGCCCTAACTTTCGTCTGACGCGCCGAGTGAAAGGCAAGACGGTGACCGAGACCTTCCGCTCGGCAGCGACGCTGCGCAAGGCACAACAGGAAGTCACCGAGTTTCACAAGTTTCAGGCACTCTGTGGAGAGATCATCGAGGTCAGCGAAAAGATCTGCGCCCTGCGCCCGGTCGGGGATACGCTGACGCCAGAGGAAAAAAAACGGCCGCGGCGATCCACGCGGAGATCACGCACGAAGTAACCACTCTGTTGAGTCGCATTTTCGCCGAACGGAAGCGGACCGATGGCATGGACCTGGAGGCGGTGGAAATTGGCTTCCGCACCGCCCTGCATCAGGCCGGGGCGACGGCTCTCACGCGGTTGTTGCAGATCCCCGAGCCTGCCGCTGAGCGGCGCCATATCACGTGCCCGTGCGGTCATCAGGCGCGCTACCGCGAACGGCGCTCGCGACGGCTTCTCACAGCACTGGGCGAGGTGGAACTGTCGCGCCCCTGGTATCTGTGTCCGCATTGTCACAACGGCCAGTTCCCCGCCGACCGCCAGCTCGATATTGAAAACCGCGACTGCTCTCCGGGCGTGCGCCGCATGCAGGCTCTGGTGGGTCAGCAGTCGCCCTTCGATCACGGCCGCGAGCAGATGAAGGTTCTGGCCGGTCTGGAAGTGACCGCCAAGTCAGTGGAGCGCACGGCGGAGGCGATTGGAGCCGACATCGCAACAGGCGAGCAGCGCGAAATCCACAAAGCCGTCCAGCTGGACCTGCCCGTCATCATCGGCAAGACCATTCCGATTCTGTGTGTGCAAATGGACGGGACCGGCGTGCCGGTGGTGAAGAAAGAAACCGAGGGTCGCAAGGGCAAAACCGACGGTCAGCCAGCTCATACGCGGGAGGTCAAACTGGGATGCGTCTTCACCCAGACGGCCTGGGATAAAGAAGGCCACGCGATTCGCGATCCGGATTCGACTACCTATACGGGAGCCATCGAGACGGCCGAGGAGTTTGGTAAGCGCATCTATCTGGAAGCCTGGAACCGTGGCTGGAGCCGCGCGGCAAAGAAAGTCGTCATAGGCGACGGAGCCGAGTGGATCTGGAACCTTGCCGATCAGCACTTCCCGGGCGCCGTCCAGGTCGTCGATCTCTATCACGCGCGCCACCACCTTTGGGAACTCGCTCGCAGGCTGTATCCCAACGATCCGCCGAACCAGAAGGACTGGATGAAAGTCCACCAAAAGCGTCTGCTCGATAAGGGGAAAATCGAAAAGCTGCTTCTCTCGTTGCGCTCGATCGAGTCAACTAATACTGACGTTCTGGAAAAGATTCGCCTGGAGGCGGACTACTTTGAGCGAAATGCCGAGCGCATGCGATACCCAAAGTTCCGCCGTCAGCATCTGTTCGTCGGTTCCGGTGTGATTGAAGCCGCCTGCAAGACCGTAATCGCTTCCCGCCTCAAACAATCCGGTATGTTCTGGACCGTCCGTGGCGCCAACTCCATCATCGCCCTGCGATGTTGTTACCTCAATGCCCGCTTCGAGGACTACTGGGAGTCCCGCCGCGCCGCTTGACTTCCACTTCTATGTCGCCCACCCTTCAGTGCTTACGGGCCGAGTATATAATAGACGCGGCGTTCGTCGCAGTTCTGCGGAGGGATAAAACATGTGCAGACCATTGCTTGCGGTCCTTATCGCGCTAGCGGGAGTTAACGCCCCCGCCGCCTTAATCACCAACGGAAGTTTTGAGACCACCTCAGTTCCGGTTCCGGCTGGAAGCTTTAACCTTTATTCCCCGGGCCAGACGGGCCTCACTGGATGGACAATTGTTGGAGGCGCCGGAACCGACGTGGCGGCTGTCAGCGGTACATACACCAGCGCCGGCATCTCGTTTCCGGCGGAGAACGGTTCCAACTGGTTAGACCTCACTGGGCTTTTGTCGAATACCAGCGAAGGAGTTGCACAGACTATTGCAACGAACGTTGGACATTCGTATACGCTGACGTTCTACGTCGGCAATGTGGACAGTCCGGGCACGGGTTACGGAGTGACCAGCACGGTGGATTTGTCGGCTAATGGAACATCGCTGGGCGCTTTTACGAACAGCTGCACGACCTGCACCACCACGCAGGAATGGCAGGTGTTCACCGCCACGTTCACAGCGGCTAGCGCGTCAACGACGCTACAATTTCTGAACGGAGACCCACCCAGTGACAACACCAACGGCCTCGACAACCTGTCTTTGGCGGACAACGGCCCGGTAACGACGACTCCGGAGCCTTCTTCGATGGTGATGCTAGGTTTCGGTTTGCTTGGTCTGGGCGGCTGGCGTTTACGCCGCGGACGATAGCCGTTCGCCAGACGCACGCCCGGCAGCGGCTTTGTACGATCCGGGGAGTTGGGGACAAATGCCAATTACCGCGTTTAGCAGTTTTACAGACGGTCTTGGTCAGGATCGAAGGAGTCGTGAACACTTCATTACGAACATCGATCCAGAGAACGAACGCCTGTGGGTTCCTTACACAAATGGCGTCTGGTTTCAACCCTGCCAGTTCAACGTTACGTCAGGAGGTTTCAGTGTCGTATTGAAGGGCCTCCCCGGCGCTAAGTTAGGAACTCACTACCACGTCGGCACCGTTAACGGCTATACGATGCGGGGCCACTGGCGATATCTGGAGCATGACTGGGTTGCAAAACCCGGAACGTATGTTTACGAACCCGCCGGTGAGGCGCACACGTTGGTTATCACTGAGGATTCACCCGAACCGATGGTGACGATATTCGTTGTCGCAGGCGGCTTGATCTATCTGGACAAGCCGGTGGGCGGTGGCTTTGCGGCCTACGAGGATGGATTCACTCTCCTCGAACTGAGTCGGAAGCACTATCAGCAGACCGGGCTGGACGTCCGCCAGCTAGATCTGTTAATTCGCTAGTACTCCGTCAGAGAGAGTGGCTGGTCCAAGCGGCTGCTCCTGTCCGTTTACTTCGCGTGCGTTCGATATAGGCGCACTGAACGAAACTCGAACGTTCGGTTGCGGTTTGCCATCGAGCTCAACCAATCGAAGGATCACCTCGTCACCCTGTTCGGCCTTCTTAAGCGCCATCACTCGAATACGCGAATCGCTGATCTTCAACAGGGAAAATTCACGGCCCAGAGCCCCTGCATGCTTCGAAGTTTCGAAGGCGAGGAGCGGAGCGTTCAGCTCCTCTCCCTGCCAGTCAGTTTCCTCGTTCCGCCAGCCCGCGGCATGCCCAGCGAGCCCATACACAAATTCGTGGTGACCCAGGTCTTGAGTGGCTTGGTCCGGAAAGCCGCCGCTCGTCCCGGGAGTCCGGATCAGCGTCAGGCGAATCGTGTTGTCCTTCGGCTTGTCCGATCCGTTCTTGCAGTCGGTCAGAATGGTCGCGCCGAAGGTGCCGCTCGTGTCGGTGAGATCTATCCACTGGTGCGACGGCACTTCGAATTTTTTCGGCTCCGCGGTGGGGCGCTGGATCGTGCCAATATCCCAGTTGTACGTCGCCAGGCGGTTCGAGGCGGTCAGCGGGAAAGTCGCTTTCAAGTTGGATTCTCGCGTATTCCAGTCAATCACGTTTCCGAATTCGACGCGTTTTCCTGCAGCACCTGCCGCCAGCCTGATGGTCTGGACAAAGCGGGAACCCGCGGTGTCACGCGATACTTCCAGAGCTACTCGCGCAGGGCCGTTTTCAACGATTCGAATGCGTGCCGAGCCACTAACGTATGCTTTGGGGGCCGCCTGTTCCTGATCCCAATCCATGTTCCATGCTGGCCACTGCTTAGGGTTGTCATAAGAAATCGCGAGCCGCACCGGACCAGCCAGCAAATCTCTATTGATCGACTTGTCGAAAATCTTAGCGATATCGCCGTTTTCGTTCAGCTTCACACGATAGTACCGGTTCTCGAGTGAATTCCCGGAAACTTGCAATGTTTGTGCTGCGCCCGCGGCGCCAGTGCGTGCTTGCACGTCGTAAACGGCATAACCAACCGACGGAACGCGCGCTACGAACAACACCGTCCCATTAGAAATCTGGGCCGGAACTTCTCTGCCGTCAGGTCCTGTTACATGTACCGCACCAGGCGTGCCGTTCGGAAAATCCATACTGGCTTCCACCACATCTTCTCGCTCGATGTTCAGCGGATTGAAAATCACCACCGGAACTCCACTCGTTTCCGTGTTCAGCGCTGCCGAAACGGCTTCCGTGGCGTTGCTCAACACGCCCGCAAACTGATTCATCGCGATCACGTCATCGTTCCAGGCGAACTCGTACGCTTTCGGAGTAGCTGCACCGGCGGCGAGGTCGTGGAACTGGCCGCCCATCACAAGAGTCCAAGCATTATTCAGGCGCTCGAGCGGATACGGCCGCGCACCGAGCCATTCAGCCGCAATCGAGGCCTTCTCCGCTGCGTCAGCCAGCAGCTCTTCTTTCCGCAGCCAACGTTTCTGGTACGCCTGCGAAGTCAGCGAACCGGCCGAATGGTTGGTCAACTCCATCTCGCCTGTGTATCGAGGAAGCCCGGCGTTCTCCGACGGGGTGATATCGAGGAACATCTGTTCTGCAGTCGCCGAAATCACATGCACAGGACCGTCCCCGACCTTCACGGAAGGCCACTGCGGATGTGGCTGCCCCCTGAGGAAAAATTCGCCTTCGGGCGGCAGGCTTGCTTCGCCTTTCGTGACGATCGCTTCGAGCCGCTTTACAGATTCCTCATCAGGAGCTCCGCCGATGTCGCCGGTGCCGTAGTAGTGATAATCGGTGTAAACGCCGGTGATCTTGCCGTTGTTTTCGACCCGCGCCGCCCAGTCGCCCTGATACCGATCCTGATCCTGGTCCTGCTGGGCTCTAGAGAAGGCCTCGCGCTGGCTTTCGAGCGTCATGTACTCTTGCACAAGCTTTTGATCCAAAGGCTGACCGCTCTCTTCGGCCTCTTCGCCTTTCTGCCGAAGCGCGTGGAGCTTCGCCTGGATCTCCTCTAGCTGAGCATTCGGCTTAGGCGAAGGCAGGGGCTTACTGAGATCGGTTTCGATCCCACCGCTATAGCTCCCAGGATTGATTCCGGCGAGCACGCTCTCGCCATCGGGCCCTACCCACACGCCCACATTGAACGGCGTGCCTTCCGGAGTCCTTTCGAGCGATTCGGAACCTCCGCCATCGGCTGACGAGCCCCACACCAGCTTCTGTGTCGAGAAGCCTTTCACGCCAGAGTGCGCCAGAATCGTGGGCAGTGATGCCGGGAAGCCGAAACAATCCGGCAGCATATACTCCGCGCTGGCTTTGCCGAGCTCTTTCCGAAACCAATCGTTGCCATAGAGGACCTGCCGGATAATCGATTCGGCGCTAGGTGCGTTCACATCGCCTTCTTCCATCGATGAGCCTGCGGGGAACCATTGACCGGAATCCACGTATTTCTTCAGCTTTGCGAAATCCACCGGGAAATACTCCTTCATCAATCGGTAACGGTTCGCCCCGCTGAAGTTGAAAATGTAATGCGGATACTTGTCGAACAGTTTGAAATTATCCTCCATGGTATGGTGTATGTATTCGCTGATGACTTGCGGATACTCCCACCTCCATTCAGTATCTAGATGGGCATAGCCGACCACATACAGCGTCGGCGTCTTAGTCAAGTCGGGCGGATCGACGGTCTGAGCGCGGGAAGGGCTCAGAATCATCAGGAAGGCGAGCGCCAGCAGGATCGCGTTGGTCAGGAATCGCAACATTCAATTCTCCGAAATAGGTTTGGAAGTCCCTCAATATGGACGCAGCCAGAAGCCAACTTGTTCTCTCCCGAAGAAAAACTCAATTGGGAGGAAGCACCCACAGTCCCAGGCCTCGGATCCGGTGCCGTGAGCCCATTGCGGCCCGATATCTTGTCCCGGCTTTACAGACTTAACTGCGCTGCCGACTTCTTCAACTACCCCGCAATACTCATGGCCCATGGGCGTAGGCTGCTCGACAGGCTGATCCCGCGATCGCTCCAAAGGTCCGATCCGCACACGCACGTCGCGGCCAAGCGGATGACTACGTCTGTTGGCTTGGTGATCTTTGGCTCGGCGACATCCTCGAAACGGACATCGCCGGCTCCATAAAGTACGGTTCCTCGCAGGACTAATCCGTTTCTTCTAGCGCATGACGTAACCGCCATCCACAGAGATGGACTGGCCAGTGACGTAGCTCGCAGCCGAGCTGCACAGCCAAAGGACGGCGTCGGCGATTTCCGCCGGCCGGCCTAAACGCTGCGTGGGAACGAACTTCTCCAGCATCGCGTTGAGTTCATCGCCCTGACCCTCTGCAATCATCTTGTCGCTCATAGGGGTCTGGATCATGCCGGGACAGACGTCATTCACGCGAATGGCTCGCGTTGCGTACTCGAGCGCAGCGCTCTTGGTGAAGCCAATCACCCCGTGCTTTGCAGCATGGTAGGTTCCGCGTCGTGCACCGCCTATGAGACCGCCCAGCGAAGAGCAGTTCACGATGGCGCCGCTTCCTTGCATACGCATTTGCTGCAATTCGAACTTCATGCAGCTCCAAACGCCGCGAAGATTGATGGCCATGACGCGATCGTAGTCTTCGCGCGGGTTCGATGGGAGCGTCTCGCCCCATTACTGGACCGGTGGATTCCCGCCCCGCATCCTGCATCCCCATCCCAGTGAGCGCTTCCACGCCACTCATCCTTAGTAAGAGCCGTTTGCGTAAACGCGCACGTACGGATCTGTGCGGGGGCGATCAGCGATGCTCGTCCCTACCGCGACAATTGGCTCAGTTGGTCCTAATATTCGATATGACCACTCCAGGGCTGAAGAATTTTTGGTGGAGGGCAGTTTTCCTCTCTCTAACTCCTATCCCCGAACCGCGCGAACGGGATAGGAGTTAGAGAGCCGAGAAACTGCACCCCTCATCAAGGAATGATCGTATCGGAATGCTGATTCGTTTCGAGGAGACTCTTGAGCAGCTGCAGAAGTCTCTTTTTTTCCACTCTTGTCCAAGACGGCTTAGAGTTGAGTGCCGGTGAGGCGACAACTGAAAGGGTAAGCCCTCCGATAATTGATCGAGGGCAGAATCCGTTCCTTTTTTGTGGGATCGATCCGTACCGATGTTGCGGCTGAACCTACCGGTTCTCGCGGCCGCTGGCCGCAAACGCGTACACCTTATTATTCCCGGTAAAGCCAAAATTCGGGTAGCCGGATCCCCAGTACACAAACCCGTCAACGATCGACGGGCCGCCGGCCACCGAGCCACCGCTCGCGAACTTCCACAGGATCTGTCCAGTATCGCTGTTCAAGGCATACATATTGTTCTGGGCCGAACCAGCCAGGGAATCGGCATAAAGCACGCCGTTGGCTACACTCACCGATCCCGTATCGAGAGCTCCCTGGGTGGGATCGGCTACCTGCCACAGAAGCATGCCGGTTTTGGCATCGAGCGCACTCCAGGAACCCCAGTTGATTGTCTGCCCCGAAGGGACCAGGGTATAAGAAGTGTTGCTGCCGTCCGCAATAGCGACATAGATGCGTTTCCCGTCTGTCGCCGTTCCCCATTCGATCCCGCCCAGCGTGCCGCCGGGACCGACGGCCGTGCTCCAGAGCACATGCCCGTCGTCGGGATCGAACGCCCAATAGATTCCGCTTTTTTCTCCAAAACCAACCATATTCCCCATCAGATTGGGGCCGGATCCGCCGAGATCATAATCCGGTCCGGGCGGGGAGGGACAATTGGAAAGCCCGAAAATACAGGCAACATTCCACACGTCGTACTCCAGCAATTTTCTTGTCCACCGTATTTTTACGGTGTTCGCCCATCGCATCGCACCGGTCTTCAAATCCAGCGCCATGGCGGTGTCGAAGTAATCGTCTGGAGCGGTGCAGTCCGGATCCATGTTATTACTCTTGATCGCCTGAGCCTGGCAGGCCTCCACGCTGGACGGGGCTGAATAGTTGTTTCCGGTACCCACAAATAGCAGACCGCGGCCCGGATCGACGGCCGGAGGCTGCCACACCGCGCCCCCGCTGTAGCCGCCCGTCCGGCCACCGTTGTCGGGCATGTCAAATGTTTTCCAAAGGATTTGCCCGGTCCTGGCATCCAAAGCGACGAGACTGCCGCGAAAAGTGCAACAAGCGTAACCCGATTGAGCGGCCAAGCCTTCTTCATTGGAAGAAATACCTTCGAAAACGGTATCGCGATAAACCACCGGAGACCCGGTGATGATTGCTGCGGGCTGGCTGTCCACCTGAGTCATCCAGCGCAAAGCGCCGGTATTCCGGTCCACGGCGATGACGTTTGCGCCGTTATGCGTCGCGGTTTCAGTCTCAATGTCGCCTATGATTAATTCGTCACCGTCAACAGCGGGACTGGTGCGTGAGAACGCGCCCGGGAAGCCATCGTAAGAGGATATCTTCCGGGACCAGATCAGCGCACCGCTGTGCCTGTCAACTGCGTACAGATTCCCCGCCCAATCCGGGAAGTAAACGGCATCTCCCGCCACCGTTGGAGTGGCGCTGACGCCTGCGCCCGTCGTAAACACCCACTGGGGAGCCAGTGAGCTAACGTTTGAGCGGCCAATAGTGTGTTCGGCGGGCTGACTTCTGGTATTGCCCAGGTTCTGTCCGGCTACAGGCCACTGGCCGGAATCCTGATCCGCCTGAATAGCTAGAGTGAAAACAAGCGATACGGTTGCGATAGCCGCAGCGGTAACGCCAATCACGCGACCCCTGTTCATAATTAACTCCCTACAGCGGGTAAAGGGTCGTGCTTAGTCAGTCAAGAGGGAGGCTAACTTCCTTCCCTCCCCGGAGCCGCTGATTTAGACGCCGCTGCCCTGAATTGGTTTCACTCTTGTCCAAGACAGCGTTTGAGTTGAAGACTGGGTGGGACACTCCAAAGAAAAAGCCCTCCGATAATTGATCGAGAACAGAATCTGTTCGTTTGCGTCGGGCCGATCCTGCACTGAATGCTTAAGAGGATGGCAATCCAATGGTACAAGCGGCCAGTCTGTTCAATCAACCGCTCCAGCATTTTCCCCGGAGCGAGTTCGCGGCGCTGATCAGAAAACACAGCGCCGAAGGGGCGCCAAGGGTTTTGGCTGCTGGACGCAGTTGGTCTCGATGCTGTTCTGCCAACTTGCCCACGCCGACTCGCCGCGCGAGATCTGCAACGGTCTTGGCTGTTGCCTGGGCAAACTGGTGCATCTCGGCATCGGCAAAGCGCCCAATAAATCCACTCTCTCCTACTGTGCATCCCGTAAATGTCAACTACACAGAATCAAGGACCTAGCAAGAGATCGGTAACATGTTACCCCGACGTTACGAACGTCGCGCGAGAGTCCGGGAAGGCCAATTGAGTTTCCGAACCAAGGCCTTCCTTTTCAGCACGTTCCAGTTTTTGGACCTTACGGGTACCCGAAATCGCGTCATTGATCGGATCCTCCGAGAAATTAACGATAGGCCCTGCCACATGGTCGTACCAGCCATCGGAATCGTCGTAAGTGATCATGATCGCTGTGTCGCGCCAGAACGGACTCTGTTCGATCGCATTGACTGCGGTCACAATAGAGACCTGTTCTTTCAGCGGTGTCGAATCGGACCTATGTCCCGTGTCGTTCTCGGCGAATTTCAGGTAGATCACGGCAGGAAGGTTCCCATCGCTAAGCGCTTGATAGAAATACTTCAGATCATAATTGTGATTGGCGCACATGGATGTGTTGCAAATCGGAGCAATGGTCTCTGCTAGGGTAAAAGGCCTATGATCCGGAGTCGGCTGTCGTTGTTTCGCGGGCGGCATTTTGCCGACGAAGTGATCGTCATCTGCGTGCGTTGGTACCTCCGATATTCACTCAGCTATCGGGACGTTGCCGAAATGATGGCCGAACGACACCTTTCGGTCGATTTATCGACGATTTGGAGATGGGTGCAGCGCTATGCTCCCGAATTGAATGCAAGAACCCGCGGTGAGTTGAAACCAAGCAACGGGTCCTGGAGAACCGATGAGACGTACGTGCGAGTAGCCGGACGCTGGACCTAATTTATATAGGGCGGTGGACTCGACTGGCGCCACGATCGACTTCTATCTTTCGGCGACTCGCGATCTGCCTGCGGCTCGAGCGTTCTTTCGCCAAGCGCTTGCGAAACCGAACTGCCCTCGCCCACGTGTGATCAATGTGGACGGTAACCCCTCCTATCCCACTGTGATTGGCGAACTGAAACGGGATCATACACTCGGCCGGCGATGTCGCTGCCGCGTGGTTCCCTATCTCAACAATATTGTTGAGCAGGATCATCGTGCGATCAAACGGCGGATAAACGCGAGCCTGGGCTTTCGCTCCTTCGCCGGCGCCCAACGGACGATCCAAGGCTATGAAGCGATGCATATGATCCGCAAAGGGCAGGTTCGATGGTTGGGCAAAGGGTGACATTGCGGGCCAAGTCCACTTCATCCATATCATCTTCGGACTCACCGACTGACTTAGTCCATTCGGGACCCATTCACGTTTGCTTTCCTATCAGCGCTCCTATTTGCAACACAGCCCTCCAAACTAGTCAGAGGGCCAAACACGAGATACAAGTCTTCCGACTTGTATCGTTTACGCCTCGCCGCTGCCGGGACTTTTAATCGTCGCCGGCAAGAAATATGATTGTCGTTCATCACACTCGTGAAAGCCAGGACCGCCAGCAGAAATGAATACGACGGCTCCTGCGTCAGTCACGCATCCCGGCGGAGAGAGCTTTAGTCAACCTTTTAACCTGAAAGGACTGCCACCGAAGGTGCCGCTCTTAAACTTCGAAGGCTTGATCATTCGAATCGCAACAGCCCAAGGGGCCGTGGAAATGATGGACTGATGGAAAGCAGACATCGCTTCCCAGAGTCCTTGGAAAAAATGAGTGCCCGTTTCCCACATTTCCACCGCCCGACGGCCCGCTGAACTGCCGCTCTATGGCCGACTTAGTGCAACTGTGACCGGTTCAGAGCCCTCAAAGTCGAACGTAAATCCATTCAACGCGTTCCCATTAATGCCACCTGAGGCTGCCCATGTACCAGGTAGTGTGAAGGTTCTGATACCTGGAGACCCACTGAAAGTAATCGTCGCCACGTTATCACTAACAGTAAGCTCTATTGGACCGCCGGCACAAGACATGTTGTTAGCAGCGGAGGCCGACGTATCATCAAAACACGTTAGAATTGACTTGGAAGCATCCTGATAGGAGTAAAAACTTTCATTTACAGTGATCCGCTCTCCGCCCTGCTGTATGAGGACATTTCCAGTCGCGTTGTCGCGCGTCACAACCACGGAGGAGCGATCGGTACCCTTCGTGTAAGGCAAAATCAAAGTAAAGAAGTTGTCGTCTCCGTGTATTCGCAGGATCTGCTGTATTTCGGAATAGCCCACGCCATTTGCGGAACGGAATTCTTGTTCTTCGTAAGTCGGGCTCCAATTGTGTCCCCAACTTCCGAGACCGAATTGCGCGGGCTCATCTGTCACCGTATAAAGATCCCAGTCGATACCTCCCGTGGGATGTTGTAGCCAGGTCTGACCACTGAACACAAATTTGTTCAGGCCTAATGACAGGTTGTATACTTCTGAAAGCGACGGGTATGCATTCACTGATGCATTTCCAGTCGTATTTAGTCGAGTGATCGGCGTTATCGGCCCCGCAGGTGTTTGGACAGCTCCACTGGCCATCAGCATAAAACTCACGGTTTTGGGCTGCCACGGAGTGCTACCTGAGAAGTTGTCCTTGATCATAATCACCGGCAAAGAGGTATCCGGCGTGATCAAGTAAAGTTTGCGCTGCCAGTTCAAACCATCCTCCTGAGTCATCAAAGCATCGGCTACGCTGCTGCTGGTAAACTGCTCGAACATCTCATTCCCGGAGGACACCCAACCGGATGCGCCCTCCATAATGGGCTGATTGTCCTGATCCCAGCCGAGCGGATAATACTTATCACTCACAACCATGCTCATCATATTCGCCCCGTCGGCCACAGGACTATAGAAGGAACTCCACTGCACGGATAACGGGGCCTTCAAGGCATAGAGCACGACAGAACCTCGGTCGAGATTGCGGTGATCGGATAAGAAATCGCCATTCCACAGCCAAAGCGCATTCTCGTGATTAGTGCCCCATCCCGAGCGAAGCACCGACATATAGCCGGGAAAGCTATCGCTCTTCAACTGCGGATCGGTCGCTGGAGCCGTAGGATCTATAATTTGCAGCTCGTTTCCAAAGTAATCGTCGTAAGGCTGCCCCTGAGCGAGCCACGCTCCAGTAAGTCGAGCGGCGAGGGTCGGGTTGGATGGTCTGAATCCAGCGGCTAGCACGCCCGCCGTACCGTCCCCTTCCGTTGATCCATTGCCTTCTTCCACGGTCTTGCGTGGAATGACTACCTGGTTAAAGGCATTAACTCCTAACTTGTATCTCACTTCTGGCGGGGTTGACAACTGCATGATCAGTTCACCAAATCTAGTTAGGCGTTCCTGCTGTGCAAACTCGTCGGCGACGCCAGCAGCTTGCAGCTGAAGGAAATCGAACACTACAGGTAAAACGTCCCCCCCGGTATAATGCGGATTAGATCTTGAAGCGCCCTCGGGGCTGACAGCACCTGCGAGGGTAAGAACGTCCTCAGTCGGTAGACTTGCCGAGTATTGGGTTAATCCCGGATTCGGAGCGAGGAACGCGGCATATTCCGCGGCGTAGCCTTGTTGCTGCGCCGGCATGTTGGCGGTGCCCAGGCTCATGCCACTGTTTACTGTCAAGGGGACAAAGTCGTTATCCTGTAAGATATAGCCGAAAAGACTTGCCACAGCCTCGACAGTGGCTTTGTCTTGACTAGTGAGTCTTGGGTCTCCAAGTGCGGCGGCCAAAACCGGCAGCTCTGTCGACATAATCGCTCCGCCGTGCCAGTAATGATAGGTACCGTCAAAAATGCCGGCGTTATTTACGAAGGCATTTAATATGTTCGTCGACAACGTGGCTGCGTCTAGGACCGCGGTATGTGTAGCAGCGCCAGAGGAATCAGCCCACATGTTGATCAGGGGCCTCTCAACAGGATCTGCGTCCGCAAGATATGTGTTGTAGGCCTTTGCGTCTGCGGTTCCGGACCGCAAGCGTTCTATCATACGTTCAATCAAGGCAGACTGGCCAAACAAAGATCCGTTGCTACTTTCTGCCGGCTCGTATGAAGTCACGTATCGGTAGATCTTGTTCAGGTTGAATCCACCGTGCAGGTCGAACTGACGCTGAATGGTTGTGATGTCGTAAGGCGAACCTAAGTCCGCCCCGGCGCTTCCGACAAAAAGAGCCCAATTGAAGCGACTGTCGGGGCTGTAGCTCTGGGCCGCGTTGTTGCGATGCGAGACGAATTCGAATCCGGCGGCACGTTCTCCCCCGTCGTCAGGCAAGAAATACGGGGCAACACCGGTGTACTGGTCGCCCAGGGCTCGGGAGGCGCGACCAGCGTAGGCCCCCACTACAGGAGTCGAGGGTACGTTTGCTTGCTCTTTGTTGTAGATCATCCAATACCAGCCGGTATTAGGTATGGCTCCGCAGTTCCATGCGAGTATAAGAGCCACATCATTTGCATCGCTCTGATAAAATGGATTCACGGCGACACTGGGGTCAAAATCCCGATAGCAGTCGTGAAATTTGAAACTGGCGGTCGTTCCAGTGCACGCCAATGCCGGATTGCCCGGCTCGTAGCCCAGCTGAGGAGTGCTGGCGGCGGCGTAAGATGAATATCGGCCCTGATCCGGCTCGACTTCACCATATACATTGAGCTTGTACGCTAACAAAAAGTTGGTCGCATCCTCAATTAAGATAGATGGCTGCCCCGCTTCCAGAGTAACGGTAGAGGTGTAGTAGCCATTCACAGGGGGCAAAGTACAGGGCGCGGCAGACTTGACGTATTGGGCACAGGCGTCCGTAGTTGCCTGGTTGACATTCTGAATCCACCATTGAAATGGGGAGTATGAGTAAGACACCTCGACTACTACTTCGAGCGGGCCTTTTTCTAGAATTGTTGTCGTAACGGTGTTCGCATTGACGGCCAACTGCCCATACTTATCGTTACTATTATTCGGAAGCGTAAGCTTGTTAGGTCCGGTAGCTGTCCATGTGCCATTTCGAAGCTGTACTCCTTGAATTGGTGCAAGATCCGTAACGAGTACGGTTGCGGTTCCCCCACGTTCGCTGCAGTTAGGACCCTTGTAGCCGTCCAACACAAATTCTGTCGGCGATGGGTTGTAGACGTAAGACAGGATCTTGTAAGAGCCGTTTACAGCCCGACAAGCATTCGTCAGACCCGATATTGTCACTTGCAAGCTTCTGGCTGTACCCAAGCTCCACGGACCCGTCGCTCCCTGGTTATTGTCGTTAAGGCTCTCCATGTCGTGAGGTGCGGCTGTTGTAATAGTCGCGGTGTTATTAATTACTGACACCGACGCAATGGCCACGGATCGGGTTTGGCCCGTTTGGTTGAAGATTCTAACGCCAGTAATGCTATTCGTTAACTGGACATAGGACGGAGTGAACTGAACGGCAACTTGGTCAGCATATGGTGTGGCGTGCGGAGTGCAACCCGACAGAAGTTGCCAGGTTGCACTCTGGTTTGCCGTGAGACTAGTTCGAACAGCTATTTTTCCAGTCGACAAAACTTGGAAAGGCACCTGCGTAACCTTGTCAGGGCCAATCATGCACGTCGAGCTTAGGTTGAGGGCAGATGCGGTCGGGTAATCAAAGTCGATAATTTGATCTGGATGTGAGACTCCAAAATGTTCTTGAATTGAGAACGTCTGCAGAACAACTGGCGTTGGGCTCAGCGGCTGCTTAACAACTGCTGCTTGTGTTTTAAACCCGCCATGGGCAGTTGCTGATGATGCAATAGACTGTGTCCAAGAAGTGAGCGGAATGGAAAGCAGCGATCCCGTTATTAAGGCTATGAAGCGACATCGTATTAATTGCGTCCGTTGGCGATATAATCGTGTCAAGTTAGAGGTTCCTTTCTGCATAGACACCCACTTACAGCCTAGTGAGTCTATAGTACTAGTGGTGTCAACGTGAACCAGCCGACCGCAGGGCCTGTGCCCGACTCACAAGCGTGTAGTTTAAGCTGAGGCTGTGATTGTTATCGGTCTATGGCGATGTTTGGACACCGATATAGCAGCAGGATTGTAAGAGAAAACGTAGTACTTGGGGAATACGTAACTGGACTGTGGAAAATGTGTCGTAGGTATTGCAACCTGCATGGGATGAGAGCTCCTTTAAAGCAACAAAAAACCAACTAGTGGCTCGTCCGTGCGCCGGGATAAACCGGCATGTAGTTGGGAATGAAAGAGTCCTACAAGAAAGGAGTAGCGAACCATCTTGGCCTTGAGTCTTGCGCTTGCCGTCGTGAGGCGGGGGGGTGAAGCGTAGACAGAGGTATCGGTGGGCCGGGTATTGAGCTTCGTAAAACTAATTCGGGGCGCCGATCCTGAGGACAGAAGGAGAAGGCAACATGGCCAGCGACGATAGCGCGAGCCGTTGGCCGGCCCTGCGTAGTCGTAGACCCCGAGCACGCTGAGAAACTGCATGCACGAGAACCGGGAGACCTCGACATTGACTGGTCGCGATGAGCGGCACAGTCCGGCGGGAGAAGGCAGAAGCCGAACGGCCCGCATGAACGATGCCGAGGAGTCGGACCGCTCCATAATACCTGTGAACCAGTCGAACAACGCCGAGCCATCGGCGGCGGAGATTGGGGAGGGAAGGGAGCGGACCAAGGAGAACACATCGCGATCACACACGCTCTCGACCCAGCGCGAGGCAGGCGTGTCCCGGGGATTGCGGGGTGTGCGAGAAGCAGCAAAGGAAAGGAAGCGAGAACGGTTCACCGCTCTACTCCATCATTTGAGCGTCGATCTGCTACGGGAAAGCTTTTACGCACTGAAGCGGCAAGCGGCACCGGGAGTAGATGGCGTGACGTGGCGAGAGTATGAGACCGGATTGGAGGATCGGATTACTGATCTGCACAGGCGGGTACACCGGGGAGCATATCGGGCACAGCCCTCACGGAGGGTCTATATTCCGAAGACTGATGGCCGGCAACGGCCATTAGGCATCGCCAGCTTGGAGGACAAGATTGTTCAACAGGCAGTGGTGACCATCCTCAATGCGATTTACAAGGTGGACTTCAAAGGATTCTCCTACGGGTTCCGGCCCGGTCGCAGCCCGCATCAAGCGCTAGACGCGCTGAATGTGGGCATCTGCCGGAAGCGGGTGAGCTGGATTCTGGATGCCGACATTCGCGGGTTCTTCGACAACATGAGCCACGAATGGACGGAGAAGTTTCTCCAGCATCGCGTAGCCGACCCGCGGGGCACACAAGACACGAGCCGTCGAGCAGTTCCTTGCGGACCATCCCAAAGTACGGCTTCACTTCATTCCGACCTACTTATTCTCGGGGAACAGGAGTCTTTCCTTTGGACTGTAACAAAAGAGCGCGTGACTCTTTATCAATTACCAGCAAGAGATCGCATTGAGCATGATTCCAAGCTGTTTGCGAAAGCTGTCGAAAAGGTCGTGGATGCGCCAGAACCAGGCCGCACGCTCCGACAAGATCTATTTGGTGGCTCTCGCGCCAGCGCTATCTGGAAAAAGCCTAACTGGCTCATAGCGGCCGATGGAGCGCTTCTGCAGGGCATCCCTTTCTCGGCGCTTCCATGCGCGTTTTTGGCGAAGGCAGACGCGCCGTTGATAGCAACTCATACTCTTCGGTTTATTCCAAGCGAATTGTTGTTGCTAGTAAAGAGACAGACAGAGCCTGACAAAGTCTTTCTCGGCGTCGCTGATCCTGTCTATAACTCGATGGACTCCCGGATGCCTGCAAAACCACGCTCGCGGGAGGGCGGCTCAACCCTCAATCTGCTGACTAGACTCCCAGGTGGTGATCGCGAGGTCAAATCCGCAGCACGATTTAGGGGTATGCCACGAGTCGGGTTGCTCCTCGGGCCCGACGCATGCGCTCGACAATTGCACGAAGCATTAACCCAGAGGCCGGCGGTGCTACACTTCGCGGTCCACGTCGTAAGCCCTGACTCTCACCCGGACGAGGCGGCCATCGCCTTGAGCCTGTCTGCAGATGCCGAGCCCGAACTCCTGACTCGGGAAGCTATCTTGAACTACCGGGTCCCTGGGGCCCTTGTCGTAGTCGACGGTTGCTTCTCCGGCCAGGGCGCAGCAGTCCCAACTGCGGGGCTAATTGGGTTCAGCCGGGCGTGGCTTTTGGCCGGGGCGGCCGCCCGCTGTAATCGTGACCGATTGGCCGGTTTCCGATCCCGCCAACTTCTTTGATGCCTTCTCTACTCATCTTCACTCACAAACCATCGCGACTGAGTCGCTCGCAAACCGCGCGGCGGAGGCCTTACGAGCGGCTCAACTCGACATGCGATCATCTAGCGGGTTCAAAGCGTCGGCTTCACTCTGGGCATCGTACGCACTTATAAGAACGCAGTAGAATCTCTCTATCAATTGACTTAAAGTGTCGCAGAGCTCCTCAATCTTATGATCACTTTTATCGAGAGCAGGTCACGGTTCATCTTTCACTCGGGATTAGGGCACCAGAACTTTGAGAGTGCCTAACACCCCGAATCGCTCTACTGAATTACTGCGGACCACGTCTGTCAGGGAGCCTTCATGCCGAACCATGCGGTTTTGGAAGAAAGGCAGGAAGTATGATCCAATACCGAGCCCCGTGGCGCCGGGTTGGGCGATGCATCTTCGTTGTTGCCTTCCAGCCACATGACGATGCTTTCAGCGGTTTCGGGTGAACTTCTCATCACATCGATTAGCTGTTGAACGATACGGAGTTCGAACTGAGTCAAGCCGGCGATGGCAAAGGAACATCGGGTTTGCATTATTCTGTCCTTTCCTTAGCTAGTTAAGTTGCAGTGCCTTTTCACTGTGAGGGCGACCTCGTCTTGGCTCGAGTCTTGGCGCCCGAACATCAGGCACGCCTTCTCAAGCGATAACGATACAATGAGGCGCTCAACCGCCGAGCAGCTTGGGTTTCTGCTAGGAGAGCATTCGCCCTCTTGGAGACTTAGAAATTCCGCCACGATTCCTAGCGCGCGAGTGTAACCTTTCCTGTACTGCTGGGATCCTCCTTCAGAATCTATCGTGAACTTCCACTCCTGTTCGATTGCACTGATAATATTCTCCATTTGATCTCCTCTGGCTTACTAATGAAGTTGAGTTTGTATTCCGCCGGGAGACAACAACAAGCCTCTCGCGCGGACTCGCTTAAAGAAGGAAACTGAACATTCCTTGAGCCTGAAAAGCGTGGCCGAAGTTCAGGCGAATCATTCAGGGCCCGTCCCTGTTGAAACTCTCTTTCGCACACAAGAGTACCGTTCTGCGAGGCGCTTCGGCCCCCAAGAGTCCTCCTAAGCAGTGGGAAATAAAGGAGAAGATTTTTTTAAAACTTTTGTGACCCACTTGCAAAACTCCTCACAGCGGGGCCAAGTGTCGGCAAAAAATTCGGTGACAGAGGGCGAAGAATCGCAGTTTGGTAAAGGCGCGTGCGTTTTTCTGGATTCCAGGCATGCAGCGGCTGAGGCCAGTGGCCTCGCCAGCTCCATAACGATCATCTAGAGAATAGTTTTTGTTAACCGGTGATGTCGAGCAGTTGATCTACGGTGAGAGCGAGGACGCCGAACATCAGATGCGCCATGATTTTGCTTGTCCCGCCCACACGAATGATACTCGCTCCGAACTCGTCTTTGAGACGGCCGTAGACGCGTTCCACCATCGTGCGCTCTTCAAAGCGCACTTCCTGGGCGGGCGTGAACGGAAGCCTCTTACGGTCATACCGCTTGGGCACTTTGCGCCTTTTGTTCCGCTCTACGTTTATAACACAGTAGTACTAAAATACAGCTGTGGGCGTGAATCTTATTGGCGTCATAGGCGTAGTCCATCAAGTCGTAGAGCGAGGTCACTCGCTGCAACGTCATGGCGGCCAAGGGAATGGCCGCTTGAGAATCGTGCAGCGAAGCAGCCGTCAGTAAGCAGCAGATGGAAATCTGTCCGCCGCATCGAGGTGTAGTTTGTAACCGCGCCAGACTGCTGGTGCCCGCTGCTGCTCGTCTTTACGCCCAAGCTGCATCATGCAGTCCGGAGAAAGGAATTGCTCAATGTCCACAAACGCGGATGCGACGGCATAGGCATTGCGGAAAGGATTGCGAGAGCGTCTCCCGTCTTCTTTGACTACAGCGGTCCGTGTTTGCATGGAACGACTCGCGAACAGGTGTTGATTCGCTGGGACGAAGATCAGTTCAGCAGGCAGCCGGTGAACGACCGTCTGCCTTACCCGTACGCCGATGACGAGCAACGCAAGGTAGCGCGCGATGCCTATGTTTCCTGGCAGGGGAGCCGCTATTCGGTTCCCTGGCGCTATGCGGGGAAACAGGTCTGGGTTCGCGAGCAAGGCTGCGATGTAGAAGTGCGCTGCGGTGCTGAACTCATTGCCAGACGCGCGCCAGCGGTAAGACGCCATCAGGTGGTCACTCGAGGCGAGCATCACGAAGGCATCCCGCTCGGCAACAAGCAAACCGGCAAAATGCTCATCCACATTCAACAGAGTGCTCCCGTGGTGGAGCGGCGTTCGCTGGATGCTTATGAGAGTTTAGCGGCGGGAGGTGGGCGATGACGCTGGAACGGCTGCGAACCACGCTGGCGGCATTAGGCCTGACTGCCATTGATGCCTAGCTGGAAGCTCTACTCGAAAGCGCCTCGAAGAAGGAACCGGCCTATGCCGACTTCCTGCTCGAGGTGATGAGCGCGGAAGCCGACGCACGGCGGCAGCGCTATCTCAAGACCCGGTTGCAACTGGCGCATCTACCTTACGTGAAGACATTCGATCAGTTCGACTTTGCTTTTCAACCCTCCATCGACGAGCGACAGATTCGCGAGCTGCGCACGCTTCGATTCGTCCACGAAGCATCGAATGTCATTTTGCTGGGGCCGCCCGGCGTGGGCAAGACTGATCTGGCAGTGGCGCTGGCGGAAGCCGCTATTCAATCCGGCCACGCTGCGTATTTCATGACGGCGCACGACCTGGTCACCGATCTCGGACGCGCGTATAGAAAGGGCCGCCTGGACCGTCGGCTGCGAATCTACCTGGCTCCGAAGGTGTTGATCATCAATGAGATGGGGTATCTGCCGCTGGATGAGTTGGGTGCAACTATTTTCGTCCAACTGGTCAGCGCCCGTTATGAAAGAGGCAGCATCATCCTGACTTCGAACAAAAGCTATGGCGAGTGGGGTTCGATCTTCGGCGACCCGATCATCGCGACCGCGATCCTCGATCGCGTGCTGCATCACTCTACGACGGTGAACATCCGCGGAGAGAGTTATCGGCTCAAAGAGCGATGTAAAGCCGGACTGCTTCCTACGCCCGAAGCGCAGCGCGCAGAAGCGATTGCTGCCGCTCCGAACAATCGCAGCAATTCGGCGTGAGTTTTTGAGGCATGGGCAAATCTATCATTCCGAATGTTCAGCTTTACGATCCGGGGCGAGGCCCGGGCGAGGCCCCTTTCGGCTCCGCCCCGAGTCTCATCGTCTTGATGAGTTTGCAGCGAGCTATTCCTCGGCAGGTTGCACTCCTGCAGTGCCGGCCTCCGCTTCACCGGCTGGATTCTATGTTCCATCTACCAGCCGGAACTGTAAACCACCACCTGACCAGGGCTGGGGAATTTTCAACCCGCAGAACGAGAAAATTTTCAACCGGAGTTGACACTTGAACGAATTGTCATCGTGAGACCCTTCTGAGCTGGTGTCCGATCGGAGGCCCTACTGGCATTTGCCTGTATCTTCTCACGTGTTCAATCAACTCGGAGAGCTTAAAGTCCAGGACTAAGCTTCTCTCAAAATTGGCGAGCTGGCGAGCTCTTTCGCGCGAGGCGGGATGCAAGGTCGGGCAAGTTCGATCCCCACGAAATTCGAGTATTGCAAAACAAGAGCCACACTCAGTCAACTCGCCCGGCTGGGCACCACCTTGCAATCCAAAGCTTCTTATCTCTGCCCTAGCGATCGTTTTGCCGCATAGGGGGCATTTCAAGTTACGTCTTTCCTTCTCGCTGAGTTCGTTCTTGCGCATGGGTTCCTTTCTTTGAATCAGCCTCGGAAGTGCTTCAAGCTCGCTGGGCTCTCTCTCCATGGCACGGCGGCGGCAGGAGCTGACCTCCCTTTTAGCAAGCACGAAATCGAAGTATTCCGCTAGAGGATGATTACGGACACGAAGGTAACAATCGCCAGCGTCGGGCGGATCGAAAAACTTGTAGCAAGTTGTTGATGCTACGGCAGAAACAATTTTTGCAACATTCGTGACTCAGCCACAGCCCGGGGGCCGGCCGCGACGAGAGTATGCCAGTGTCGAAAATGGTTAGCAGGCCTATGTCAAGGGCGTTGGGCGCCGTGGGGTCTCCACGAACGGTTGTCGAAGCGAAAGACACACGAGCGGGGATTGCTCTGCGGCTTGGTGCCCACTCACTCTGCTGAGCAAAGGATTATTTTGGAGAGTTGATCACAGACAATTAGAATTCAGCCGCATTGACTCACCGAAAATGTTACCGGTGAGGGGTCGTTGCCTCAAGAAAATGTTACCCGTTTCAGAGAGATGGAACGAGAGCAATGAGGAGCGACTCAGCGTGGAAGTGAGACGGGAACTGATCGAAGCCGTGGGAGAGCGGTACCAAGAATCAGAGCGAGCCGAGAAGAAACAGATCTTGGACGAGTTCGTGGAGTTGGCGGGCTATCACCGAAAGCATGCGATTGGGTATTGAGAAGCGAACGCAGGAGCAAGGCTTCGACTCCGGGGAGGGCCACCCGTCTGTACGACGAGGCAGTGATCACGGCACTCACCATCATCTGGGAAGCGGCCGATCGCATTTGTGGCAAAACGGCTGAAAGCGGTGCTGCTGACATTTGTCGAGTCGATGGAGCGAAACGGACACCTCTGACTGGATGCAATTGCGCGCGATCGGCTGCTCAAGATGAGTGCGTCAACCATCGATCGCTTGTTGCGGCCGGTTCGTGCTCTGGCCGGGCAGGGTAGGGTAGGCGAAAAGTGTCGGTGAACACACCGTTGCGCAAGAGCATTACGATTCGGACTTACGAAGATTAGAACAATCCGCCGCCCGGCTACTTCGAGATGGACCTGGTGGCCCATTGCGGAAGTTCGGTGGCCGGAAGTCATGTGCACAGCTTGGTGTTGACCGATATTGCATCCGGTTGGACAGAGGCCGCGGCATTGATTGTGCGAGAGCAGACCCTGGTCACGGTCACGCTCGATGAGATTCAATCCCGTCTGCCGTTCTCAATGCCCGGATTGGATGTCGATAACGACAGCGCCTTTATCAACGAGGTCCTACTGGCCATTGCGCCAACGATCAGGCCGTTCCGGTTCTCGACCAACACATGCCCCAGGTAACTCAGCTTGGCTTCTTGTCCACCGCCCTTACGGTAGAGCCTCGCATCGGGATCGGTCTTCGATGAATGGGTATCGTTGCGGCGGTGCTCGCCATGAAAGTTTCCGCCATCACCACTGCCAGAGCCGTCCTTCTTCTGAAAACTTTTCTGGCTAGCCCAGGCTTCAATCAGCGTGCCGTCGACGCTGAAATGCTCGTCCGACAAATATCCTTGCGCCTGATCGAGCACCCGCCGGAAGAAACTGCGTGCTACCTCGCCGTTCAGCAGCCGATCCCGGTTCTTGGAGAACACCGCGTGATTCCACACCGGTTCGTCCATATCGAGTCCCACGAACCAGCGAAACAGTTTTCAACAAACTCCTAGGCACGCTATCTCCGTCCGATTGCATGTGGATCAGTTTAATTAACAAAGGATAAGATCTTAAGTGCAAAAGTATTTTGTGGGCCCGAGTGAAGGTTAATCGAGAGGCAGGATCTTCACGGGTCGCGTGTGGCGTCTAAGCCTGTTCGATTTTGGTGCGGAGCGACCAGTAGATGTCCAGGAGTTCCCTTCCATGATTTTCGTTTCTATATTCCACATGAAGGCGGTGAGGGACAAACAGAGATTACTTAAACGAGATCGCACGTGGGAGAAGATTCCGAATCGGCGGCACTGGTTGAAACTGGCGGAAATCGTTGGAGTGTGGGGCTGATCAGTGATCCGCAATGTGGTGTGCTTGCGTTGCATTCAGGGAATTCGTCGAATCGGCCCCGGCTGAACCGTACCAAGCCTCTTCCCGCTGTTCGGCTCGGACATGACCATCCAGTCTCAATAAGGATCGCCGACGGGCGCGCCAGCAGAACACATCGAGAATCGGTTTCAGATCACAAGACCAGATCCCACCAAAAACAGCGAGGCTGATTCCATGGTTTCATAGTGTGACGGGTTTCCGTAAAGTCTCAGTGTCAGCGCCGGAATAAAATGACAACGGTTTTGCCGGTTTTGCGGTCAGCGGGAGGTGTCGCTCGCGAATAATCGATCCGCACAAAAGTTGCTATGCTGCAATGCGTTCATATCGGTGATGAAGGCCGCCGAGTTGTGGAATTGCGACAATCTTTCCAACCTTCAACATCTCTCGAGGGAACGGACATTGCTTACCGAGGCTTAAGTGAGTTCTCGATTGGTGATAGTAGCGGAGATAAGAAGACAAGGTTCTCTTGAGATGGCGAGCGTTTAGGATGATGTAGTGGTTCAGACACTCCCTTCGAATCGAGCCGATTAGCCGCTCGGCGTATGGATTCTGCCACGGACTTCGTGGAGCTGTGAGAATCTCCTGCATGCCCAGCGACTTGATTCGCGGTCGAACCTCAGCACTGTACCTGCTGTCGCGATCGCGGATGAGATACTGGACAGCCTCTCGGTCTGTGAACGCCTCTACTGATAACGTATGGCCGGTTTTGAAGTGATTACCGAGGGTTCGATGAGCGGGATGTGAAAACGGAGCATGATGGAGCTTCCAAGGAACTTGCCGTCAACTGGTGCGTTATGCGGCAGGCTGGTGCTCGATGGGCACGAGTTGGTAGCCGAACAGTTTGGCTTGCCGCTTGAGCTTTGTTTGGAGCCGCTTCTCTCGCTCAGCGTCTCTGGCGGCCCAGATGGTTCCGTCATATTCGACCTGATTCCGAGCCATGGTGTAAAAGATCGCCGCGATCTTGTGGGCGGTCGCCGTGATGGCAGCGCTCGGACCGAGCTTGGCTTTCATCCGGCACAAATAGTTGCCCAAGGGCGTAGAGCTGTGATGAAGAGAGGAGGCAGCAAACCGGAACAGGTGTCGAGCGCGATTTTTGACATTCCGCATTCCGCGCCAGAGCGTTTTTCCCCGCTGATGTCGTTCTCAGGGCAAAGACTCAGCCAGGAAGCAAAGTGCCCTGCCGTGGGCCACTTCGTCATGTCCCGGCCTACTTCGCTGAACAGCGGCAACGCGCTCTCTTCCAAGCCTGGGATCTGAGTCACATCCACCCCAAACAGCTTATAGGCTTCCGTGCGCAGATCGAAGTGAGGATTCGGATGCCCGTTCTTCTTTCTTCTTTTGTTTCCGGCCCGGTTCTGTTTTTGATCGGGCGGCAAGGGTTTTTCGGCGGGGTCCACGCGGGGTTCAAATCCAGGCAACAGCTTTTCAATTTCTAGGAGCTTGTTGAAAAGAGGGACTTGAGCGGGCGAATGGTTTGTTAGGAAGTGCTGCCTAAGCTGTCGGATGGGTGGAGGCTGTTAGGGAGGAAGACGGAAATGGCCTGTGCGGCGTTTTTCGCCGTTGCTACACCGCGATGGACCGCAATTTCGGAATTCGGAGGAGATTGTAGGCCGCAGCGGTCAGGACAAACAGCCAGTCCACATTTTTCGTTCCCCGCAACTTCACCTTTTTCAGTCCGGCCACCGCCTTCATCCATCCGAAGGTGCGTTCGATCAGCGGTCGTTTCTTCTGGCTGAGCGTATAGCTTGCATGCCGTGTCGTGCGCCCGTCAATCGCGCTGTTCTTGCGTTGTGTGACATGCGGCCGCACACCCATCGAGCGCAACGTGTCCACAAACTCTTGGATGTCATAGCCCTTGTCCGCCCCGACGCTGGAGATGCGCTCGCCGCGCCGCCATCGCTCATGCACCAGCAGCAAGGCGGCATCCCGCTCGGCGTATCCGTCGGCTTCCGTCGCCATGGCTCCCACGATCAGCCCATTCCGATTCTCGACCAAAACATGGCCCAAGTAACTCATCCGGGCTTCCTGACCACCGCCCTTCTTATACAGTTTGGCTTCTGCATCGGTCCTGGAAACGTGAGTGTCGTTGCGGCGCTCCTGACCATGAAAGTTTCCGCCGTCTCCCTCACCGGAGCCGCCTTTCTTCTGAAAGCTCTTCTGGCTCGCCCAAGCTTCGATCAACGTGCCGTCCACGGTGAAGTGCTCGTCGGATAAGTAGCCCTGTGCCTGATCGAGCACTCGCGCGAAGAAACAGCGCGCCGTGTCCCATTCAGCAGACGCTCGCGGTTCTTCGAGAACACAGCGTGGTTCCAGACTGGCTCATCCATGTCCAGACCGACAAACCAACGAAACAGCCAACTGTAATTTAGTTGCTCCACCAACATGCGCTCGCTGCGAATCGAGTAGAACAGCTGTAGCAGCAGCGCCCGGAAAAGCCGTTCCGGCGCTATGGAATAACGGCCCCCTTTGGCATAGGCCGCATCGAATTCCTTCGACATCGCCCGCAGCACTTCGTCTACTGTCCGCCGAATCGCGCGCAACGGATGATCTTGTGGGATGCGCTCCTCCGCGCTCACGTAACTGAACACGCTCGCCTGCTGCTCGTCTCTTCCTCGCATACCAGAAAGACGCTCCAAACAATTCCTACGTAACTTGTTTCGTCACTTTTCAACAAGCTCCTAGATCACACTCCACGATCCGTTGCTGATAGGTCCGGTACAACTCACGCGATTGCCGGAGCGTGAACAGATGTTCGAGCCGCCAGTTGCCCACCAGTGATTCTCGAATCGTCTCCTGGTCAGCCTTAATACGGGAATTCCGCAGCTTGGCTAACTCAGTTGCGTCCCGCTGGCCATCCAGAATGGCATCCACGATGGCCAGCCCTGTCACGCCCGTGATGTCGCTGATCACGTAATGGAGCTGCAGATTCATCTGCGTCAGTGCCTTATGCATATGCTGCACGTGTTGACTGGCGGCCTGGACAAGTTCACTGCGGTGGCGCAGCAGCGTCCGTACTGCGCAGATGTCCTCCTCCGGTCGAAAAGCGGCTCGCAGCAAGCCAACCGAGTGCAGGAATTGCAGCCACTGACACTCGGGCCAGTCGGTGCGCCGTCCCGGCACGTTCTTCATGTGGCGCACGTTCGCTAAACACGGACGGATTCCTCGCTGTTCAAGCAAGTCGTAGAGCGGAATCCAATAGACGCCGGTCGATTCCATTGCTACCGTGGTCACACCGCACTCAACCAGCCAATCGACCAAACGTTCGAGATCCTCGGTGAACGTCGGAAACACTCGCACCGAGTTTTCGTCCCGGTCCGCTGGCACAGCTACGAACATCTCCCGCGCGCCGACATCAATTCCGGCGGCGTTGGGTTCCAGCACCGGCCGGTCCTCTAAGCACATTCCCTTCTTTCGCCTCCGTGCCCTGGACTTCTTAGCGCCAGTTGGCTGGAGCGCTTTTTGCGGTTCCGCTTCCGCTTGCAGTTTTCCCCTCAATGTCATTCCTTTTCCAGCTTCAAGCAAACAGCCAAGCTGCGCACTGACGATACTCTTCCAAACGGAATCAGCCGGGAGTAACCCCTACTGTTAACCACTGCTTTGCGCATGAAACCTAGAACCACGCTAGTGATCGGCGTTAGACACACCACTGCTTACACGGCTTACTTCTGTTGCTTGCCGCTTATCCACATTCTGGCCTAACCGTGTGATTCCTGCTGAGTTCCTTCCGGCTTTGCGCCGTCTGTCGGCCGGGTCACCTGCTAGTGAGGCACCGGCAGAAGAAAGGGCCGGAAACAGATAGGCACATCTAAACCACCGCGTCACACCTCGACTCCGCAGTGGCAATCGGTTGTTCGTTTTACCTGATACGCGCACTTTATTACCGAGCCAGGAACGCCGTGAAAAGCGATGAGCCCTCAAGCCCCATCGTTGTTGCGGTACGACGTGATAGCGCGCAGGGTCTGTGAATCACGTGCTATCGTGAGCGCTGAACAGAGTTCGGAGGTGCTTACGATTGATCAGGCGGGCATTACACAGTGGTGTCAAGGCCGCAGGAAGATCGGCTCACAAAATTGCGAGCGCGAATCCCTCGCTTGCCGGCCTCTATGTCCAGTCCTATCGTCTGCTCAAGCCGTTCCCCGATGGTTCCTGGAAAAACTTTGTAGCGAACAGTTTGCAAGCCACCACATGGCCTAAATTAAGTTTGTCGCCGGCCCGTGTGCAATTCGGCCGCGGTATCTCAGTCTCCGTGATTCCTCACCTGCAGGAAGTTGATTTTGCGGCGCATCTCTGGCAGCGAATTCCCTATGAGCGCGAAGTAGTGGAGTGGCTCGCTGGCCGAAAGTATGGCGCGGTCCTGGAAATTGGCGCCAACGTGGGACTTTTTACTCTGCTTTTCTCGCAATTGTGGCCTGCTGCTTCTATCTTTTCTTTTGAACCTTCTGCCACTGCTTACCTGCGCCTGCTGCGGAACCTTGAGTTGAATGACTGCAAGAACGTTCAGACGTTCAACTGCGCGGTTGCTGCCCAAGCGGGCTTCCTGGAGTTCTTTGAACCGACGGGACATCTCACGAATGGTTCGCTTCTGCGGAATTTCGCCGCTAACTTTTCAGACGACGTGGTGTGCCGCCGCGTCTTTGCTGTTGGAGGCGATGAAGTCGTGACGCTCATCAAGCCTGGACAGAAGCTGCTGGTCAAAATCGATGTGGAAGGCTATGAGCCGGTGGTTCTGAAAACGCTAGAGCCGATATTGGCCGCGCACCGGCCCGACGTACTGATAGAAGTTCTGGAGCCGACGGTGGATGAACTGAACCGCCTCGAATTATCGCGGGAATTTCGTCTGTTCGCGCTCACCAGGGAGGGTCCGGTAGAGCGGCAGGCGTTCGAATGTTTGACCACTCGCGATTACGCCCTGCTTCCGCGATAGCGATTGCCCGACCAGTTAACCTTCCGGGACGCCCGCTTTGCGAAAGGCGCCAAGGGACGACTCCAAACCAAGTTTCGCTGCCTCTTCCGGAGACATTTTATTCAGGCCGCGGCCGAACACTTCTACGCTGAGCGCGTCGTTATACCCAATCTGCTGTAGAGCCTGAAGGAAGCCGGTCAGCGTCGATAACGCACGATGCGGGACGGGAGTGGTTTGGCGCCGTGCGCCACGTGTCCTCCAGTAACCTCACCTTAGTGAGCTTCTCCAGAACAATGCAGCGCCAATTGGCCGGCGATCCCGCCGCCTGAAGTCCGCTCTCGCTCTCCCCGCCGTATTGATAACGCAGTACTCGCAATTGCCCTCCCGATTCCGCCCCATCGGTGCGGGCAAAACAGCCGAGCCTGCTCATGATAGCGGGCTTCGATCGGTCGTTTGCTCGCCACAGCAGTCCAGACTAACCGGTAAATGTCCTCAACCGCCTGAATCTTTGCCTGGACAACCCCCCGGCTCCCATGAATGCAGCTTACGCAGGTTATCTCAACAGCTTCATTTATAACACAGTACCACCAGCGAGGCTTCGCCTCAGACCGACAAGCATGTGAAGTGCGGTTGGACTGAACATCTGATTTATAACAGAGCCATGCGTGGTAAACCGGCTGAGAAGTTGAGACCTGGAACAGCACAGAGCGTGGCGGAAGTATTGCGCGATCATGTGGTGCTCGAACTGGAGGGGATCGACCGGATGTACCTCAACGTCTATGTGCCCGTTTTGCAAGCAGTGGAAGGGGTTCTGAAGTTCATCCGCATCCACCGCGGGCATCCGGTAGCCTCGACGGTCGATGGTCGAACCGATCACCCGGCGCTTTGTGGAATCGATTGAGCGCTACGTCCATGACCATGACATCCCGATGATCACGTTCCTGAAGGGCCAACGTAAAGATGAAATCGCCAACCAACGCCGTGCCGCTTTTACTCAGGACGAAGGCGTCGTCTTCGTTGGCAAAGCGCAAGAGAAGTGCACCGTATATCGCACCGAGAAGCGGCGCAACCCGCGAACCCGCAAAACTTACGCCTGGATCGTGAAATCGACGGCGCTGGTCAATCACTATTATTTCTACTGTGTGGATCGCGACTTCGGGCCGTTCTTTCTGAAGTTCTGCTCCTATTTTCCGTACAATGCAAAGCTGTGCCTGAATGGGCACGAGTACGCAAAGCGGCAACTCGAAAATAAGGGGATCGAGTACCGGGCATTGGACAATGGCGTTCTTGCTTGTGCCGATCCCAAACGGTTACAGGCTCTCTGCGATGGACTCTCCGGAGAGAAGATCGAATCACTGTTACGCAAATGGCTGCGGCTTCTGCCTCATCCCTTCGTCGCCAAGGACCGCCAAGCTGGTTACCGCTATCAGCTTTCCATCCTGCAGATCGAACTCTCCCTTACTCAGGTGCTCGACCGCCCGGTAAGCGGACGCATCTTCTTCGAGGAAGTGATCCGGGAGAATCTCGACATCGGCCGTCCCAAACAAGTTCAACTTATCTTTGAGCGCTGGGTTACCAAGCGTACGCCCGGACCGTTTCGCACGCGGGTCATCACCGATGGAGTGATTCCCTCGCTCCATGTCGACTACAAAGGAACGCGCATCAAGCAGTACCACAAAGAAGGCCGCGCTTTGCGGACCGAAACCACCATCAACAACCCGCGCGATTTTTATATCGGCAAGAGCTTGCGCAACTTGCCCGCCCTGCGCAAGATTGGCTTTCAGGCCAACCGCCGTTTGCTCCAGGTCGAACACATCGGCCATGACTGCCTGCTCGCCGAGGAGGCCTTCCAGAAAATGAATCGTCCCATTCAGATCGAGTCGCAACGGGCTTCCGCCCTGCGCTTCGCCGATCCGCAAGTGCAGGCCTTATGGAGCGCATTGTTGTTGTTTCAACTGCTCCCCGCCGGTTTCTCGAATCGCAATCTCCGCGAAAACCTCGCGCCTCTACTCGGCGAACAACCGGCTGACCTGACACAAGGCCGCATGACTTACCACCTCCGTCGCCTGCGTCTCCACGGAATGATCGAACGTATTCACAACAGCCATCGCTACCGCCTGACCGATCTCGGCCTCCGCACCGCATACTTCTTCACCCGCACCTACTCTCGCATCCTCCGGCCAGGGCTGGGCAGAATACTGCCCGAGCTTTCCGCTCCCAGCGGCCCGCTCCGCCGCTGCTTCGATAAACTTGACTGCGAAGTGAAGGCTTGGGTTGGAGAAGCAAAATTAGCAGCTTGAAAACTTGACTCATTTACAACAAGTTCCTCACTTCAAGACCTCTAGATCATATCTACAGCGCCGGCCCCGCGGCAGATAGGGAGCGCCAGCGGATTGACCGGACCAAAGGGGAACTGACTGGCTTGCAGGGCCAAGCTGGATCAGGGCGTGTGGGACAACGGAACGGTCAATGATGTGATCGATTCATTGCGCAAGTCGGCAAACGACCAACGCTTAGCGCCCCAGGACCGGCAGATTCTCGCCGACGATGCGGCGAAAATCCACGATTATCAGGCACACCACAACGAGTGGATGCACCGATAGGCACGGCAGCGCCGTTGCCAAGCGGCCAAGCGGATTCCGAACGATAAACGCTATGACTCTATCTGGAGTGAGCCGGCGAGGAAGGCTGGCTTGCGGCGAGGAGTTGGGCGCCAGACCTGCAGATCTCCCTGATAGCCGGAAAGCGACTTATGCCCCTTTTCAAAAGCCGCCCCGCGACCTGATTGAGTCCGACATCGTAACGTGGGTGGCCATTTGCGGAGATCGAGCGGAGATACGGTATCTCACACGATACGCTTGCCCGCCACCGCGCCCGATGCATGAGCCGTAGGCTTGCGGAGGCCAGTGCCGGTCACGATCTGTTCCGGGTCGAGACCATCCTCGAAAGGCTGGAATTATGCCAGAGGGAAGCTGCGGAGATTTTCGCCGGAATAAAGGCAAGGATGACAAGACTGCGTTGAAGGCACTTCAGAGGTTGGAGTGTCAGCTTCAAACCGCCGTTTAGAGTCCGCGAGTACATCGATCAAGGCAAAACAAATCATCCTGGTGGAATATCCATTACCGAAATTCTATGCAGCGCGAGGAAGCGCCTAGAAAACCGTCATGCTGAACAAGACAGCAACGAGGAGACAGCCTAGCCAGTGAGCACAGCGCGTCGCTGGCCGGCTTGGTGCGGGCCGGGTGGTACTTGAGATGCCTGCTCGGTTCGATTCGTTTAAACGCGCGTTCTACACATATCTCTTTAGGGAGTCAGCGTGCGTCTGCAACGCGGCAATAATGCGATCCAGTGCATCATCTTCGGCTTGCGACAACTCGCGCCGGTCGTTCTCGATTGTGCAGATGAGTGCGACTACTTCTTGTTCGCTTAATTGGAGACTGAATTGTTTGGTCATGCTGCGATCGGTTACTTTGAGAGTGAAGTGTTTGGTCATGCTGCGATCTTGTAATGGGTGGCGCGGCATATGCTGAGTTTCTTATGATATTGCCGATACCATATCGCATATAACTTACATCTTAGGAGTAAAGTGCTGAGGCCATTACCGTTAGCAGGTTCGGATAGGATTAGTCTGAGTGCCCGGCCCTGCCAATGAACCCCGCCGCTGGCACTCAATCCTCTTTCCTCCCACGACCATCAGTTGGTCTGGTTCTGAAATTCCAGCCCGAGCACATTCTTATAGGTGACGGTAATCATTATAGGTTCGCTTCGTACACCGCATTTTCCTCACTCGACAACGCATCCAGATTGCTAACGCCTTCGAGAATCGCGTGCTCCATAAACGCCCGTAGCCCGCTTGGATCGCCCCGATCAAGCCGCGACAAGGGAAGCAGCGGAGGTTCAATGCTGCGTACGACCGGGAACACTGTCTCTCCGGCAAATAGGCGCGTTGAGGCACGAAGTAACTTTGCCAGCTTCGAATGGACCGAATCAGGCAATGAGTCCGAAGATGAATTTGATGAACTGGACTTGACGCTCGATATCGCCCTTTGCCAGCCATCGAACTTGTCCTTTACGGATCATGTGGATTGCTTCATACCCTTGGATTGTCCGTTCGGCGCCGACGAAAGAGCGGAAGCCGAGGCTCGCATTTATGCGTCTTTTGATCGCACAGTGATCCTGCTCGACAATATTGTTGAGATGAGATAGTCGCGACTTGACCGACGAATTCCAGTGTCAGATGAATCGGTCCATGTTCCGGGGCTGACGGTCCATCTCGTAAATCGTGTCAGCGAATGGAATCAACGACTTGATCAACGTGAAGCATGTCACTTAACCCAACTAGCGGCGGCGTGAGGACGAAAGAAGGTTCAAAAGCAACTGCAGATTGCGATAACATTCGGAAGCGCACCCGATATGGCAGCCTGGTGGGATCTTTTCTTTAGCTACCGGCGGCATGATCTTGAGCGAGCGCAGCCTCTGCTGGATGCTCTAGGCCAAGCCGGAGTTCGCGTCTGGCGCGATGAAAACGACATCCCTGACGAGGCATCGATCACAGACGAGATTCGCTATGCGATTGCAAACTCAAAGGCCTTTCTTGCCTTCTACTCCCGCACGTATCCACTGAGCAATCCGTGCCAACAAGAAATCACAACCGGATGGCTGGCCGCGCAACGGACTGATCACGCCGCGAGCCGCCGCATCTGGGTTGTCAATCCGGAGCCGGGCTATGAGCATATACCGGAACTGCTTCGCGATCAACAGTCTCGACTCATCACTCTAGATAGGTCACAGCTCGCCAGAACCGTTCAAGCGGTAAAGGATGGGCTCGACGTACTCGATACAACCTTGCTGGGTAGTGGTATGCGTGACCTGCCCGCATACCACGGCATGAGTCCAATTCAAGCCCGGCTTTTCGTCGGGCGTGTGGCGGACCTATGGGACCTGCACGGAAAGCTAACGGCGGATCGCATTAGAATCATCACGGGCGTATATGGCCAAGCTGCCGCTCAGGTCCGCGGCCTTGGCGGGAATGGGAAGTCGCTGCTCGCTCGCGAATACGCCATCCGGTTCGGTGCCGCTTATCCGGGAGGAGTGTTCTGGTTGAATGCCTATGGGCACGACGAAACGAAGGGCCCTGTCGACCCCGGGCAGCGAGAGGCGCTCCGTCGCGATCAAATTCGGGAATTGGCTGTTCGGTCAGATGTGGAGACCGAAGCTCTGACACCGAGCGAGATCGAGACCGGGCTTTGGCAGGCGATCGAAAAGCGGGGTGAACGTTGCTTGTGGATCGTTGACGACCTCCCTTCTGGGCTAAGACGGAGCGAGCTGGAGAACACCTGGAATGCGCGTTGGGCTGGAGCATCCACGCTGATTACTACCCGCAGCAAAGAATATGACGCGCTTGGCAAGGCGCTCGATCTCGGCGTTCTGTCACGCGGGGAAGCATTCTCTCTGCTTTGTTCGCATCGTCAGCCGTCAGCCGGCGCTGAAGAAAACGCGGCTCGCCGTATAGTTGAGCTTCTCGGATTTCATCCGCTCGCGGTAGACGTTGCAGGCGGTTATCTGGCCCAAGGCGTCGAGAGTTTTCAGAGCTACTTTGACACGCTAGCCAACCCGCTTGAAGATGCCGTCGAATTCGGGAAGCTGCTGAAAGAGAGCTTGCCGACCGGACATGAACGGAGCATCAGCGCCACCTTACTCAAAAGCATTCGGCAACTCGATCCTGAAGGATTGGACCTGCTTCGGCTTGCCTCTGTCTTGGCCGTCGCACCCATTCAGCTGAGCTTTTTATCGCTGGTCCTCGAACTCTTGGATGGAACCGGGAAGAGTCGCACGGTGGAAGCTGTGAATCAAGTAGGAGCACTGAGCCTCTGTGAACACGCCGGCGACGATGCACGAACGGTACACACGCTTGTGAGCCGGACGATGCGCTTACAGTTTCCGGGTGAAGAACGGACACGGAGCCTGCGATCCGCGGCCGTACAGGCGCTCGCCCAAAGGCTCCAACGTGTCGGCCACATCGGAGAACATTCGAAGATCGTGATAGACATGCCGCATGCACGGCACCTTCTTACTAGCGATTTGAACACACACGAAGAGAGAACTCTTGCGCTTTGGGTTGCACACCTCGATTACGAGCGAGCAGATTACGATTCTGCGCGGAAGCTTCAGGAGCAGGTGCTGGCGGCAAGCCGTCGTCTGCTGGGCGAGGAGCATCCGGACACGCTGACGGCGATGAACAATCTCGCTCAAACGCTGAACGCGCAGGGCGATCTGGCGGGAGCGCGGAAGCTCGAGGAGCAGGCGCTGGCGGCAAGCCGTCGTCTGCCGGGCGAGGAGCATCCGGACACGCTGCGGGCGATGAACAATCTCGCTCAAATGCTGAAAGCGCAGGGCGATCTGGCGGGAGCGCGGAAGCTTCAGGAGCAGGTGCTGGCGGCAAGCCGTCGTCTGCTGGGCAAGAAGCATCCGGACACGCTGACGGCGATACACAATCTCGCTCAAACGCTGTACGCGCAGGGCGATCTGGCGGGAGCGCGGAAGCTTAAGGAGCAGGTGCTGGCGGCACGCCGTCGTCTGCTGGGCGACGAGCATCCGGACACGCTGGGGGCGATGAACAATCTCGCTGGAACGCTGAACGCGCAGGGCGATCTGGCGGGAGCGCGGAAGCTTCAGGAGCAGGTGCTGGCGGCAAGCCGTCGTCTGCTGGGCGAGGGGCATCCGAACACGCTGACGGCAATGCACAATCTCGCTGGAACGCTGAAAGCGCAGGGCGATCTGGCGGGAGCGCGGAAGCTTCAGGAGCAGGCGCTGGCGGCACGCCGTCGTCTGCCGGACGAGGAGCATCCGGACACGCTGACGGCGATGAACAATCTCGCTCTAACGCTGAACGCGCAGGGCGATCTGGCGGGAGCGCGGAAGCTTCAGGAGCAGGTGCTGGCGGCACGCCGTCGTCTGCTGGGCGAGGAGCATCCGAACACGCTGACGGCGATGCACAATCTCGCTGGAATGCTGAAAGCGGAGGGCGATCTGGCGGGAGCGCGGAAGCTTCAGGAGCAGGTGCTAGCGGCAAGCCGTCGTCTGCTGGGCGAGGAGCATCCGGACACGCTGACGGCGATCCACAATCTCGCTCAAACGCTGAAAGCGCAGGGCGATCTGGCGGGAGCGCGGAAGCTTCAGGAGCAGGTGCTAGCGGCAAGCCGCCGTCTGCTGGGCGAGGAGCATCCGAACACGCTGACGGCGATGCACAATCTCGCTGGAACGCTGAAAGCGCAGGGCGATCTGGCGGGAGCGCGGAAGCTTCAGGAGCAGGTGCTGGCGGCAAGCCGCCGTCTGCTGGGCGAGGAGCATCCGAACACGCTGACGGCGATGCACAATCTCGCTGGAACGCTGAACGCACAGGGCGATCTGGCGGGAGCGCGGAAGCTTCAGGAGCAGGTGCTGGCGGCAAGCCGTCGTCTGCTGGGCGAGGAGCATCCGAACACGCTCACGGCAAGAGACAACTTGGCCCGGATGACTGTGAACAGGGAGCTCAGCGAGCCTCAGAACCTAACCCTTGGGCAAAAACTCTGGCTGCTGATCGGGCGAAGGAGGTGATCAGAGTCTTTATCTAGTACTACTGTGTTATAAGAAAAACAATTCTACCAGAAATTGCCTTCTTTTATAACACAGTAGTACTAGACGGGATTGAGAGCGGCGGAGCGCCGATGTTTATTAACCTTCGTGCCGTTTGCTCTCCGATCTTCTTCGAGGGAGTGAGGTGGGTGCAGTCCTCGCTTTCGGTATGGGCGCTGGGCAGGGAGCCACTGCCGCCGCTGCCGCGAAAGCGTACGGGCCGTCCTCCTCGCCTGTTGCGGCGGGACCAAAGCAGCACCCCGTTTCGGTGAAGGAACTGGCATTTTGCTTACCGGCGGAGGCATGGAAGACAGTGAATTGACGACAAGACACGCGGCAAAAACTCCTCTCTCGCTTTGCCGCCCTGCGACTTCGTCCGGCGCACCGCGACTATTGGCAGGCTGAACCGAGACACTTCCACTTCGAGAACTCCGAGCCGGTAACAATTGCGATAAGGCATCCCTAGCGCAAAAGCGGAATTGGGAGAAGAGCTTACTGTTGGCGCGACGAGAGAACGCTCTTCTCCTTCCGAATACAATTATTGTTAGTAGTCTCGGGAGTTCTTTGAGATGCGAGCCTGCGACAGTAGAGGTAAAGAGATGGAATCGATATATTTAGATCAAAACCTCCTGCCACTACTTACTCGCATGTTAGCTATGTTTGGTTTTCGTTGCAGAATAGCCTACAAGGTTAACTATCAGGGCGTCGGAGGAAATCGCCTGTTGCCCTATTCGGAGTGGATTATTGACTCCCGTGTAATATAGCGGAACAAATTGAAGAGTTGCGGGGTCTTATATATATATATGGGAAACCCGCGAGGAGTGGCTCGGGACTTTGATGCTCTGGAAGCGCGGCGCATGGGCGCTTTGGAGTTGATGCGCAAAGGGCTGAATAACAGTCAGATTGGCCGCGAACTGGGTGTCGTCAACCAGACCGTGAGCCGCTGGCGCAAAGAGTACCGCGCGGGCGGCAAAAAGGCTCTGGCACAAGCGGGCCGAGCCGGACGCAAGCCACTGCTGGACGCCAAACAAAGCAAAGCGTTGACGAGCAGACTGCTGGCGGGTCCCGAGAAACTGGGCTACGAAACGCCGCTTTGGACGTGTGAACGGGTGGCCGATCTGATTGCGCAGGAGTTTGGCGTTCACTACCACCCCGGCCACGTTTGGCGCATCTTGCGGGGCTTGGGCTGGAGCCCACAGCGTCCCGTGGGCCGAGCGCTGGAACGCGATGAGAAGGCCATCCGCCAATGGAAGCGGATTAGCTGGCCCGCTGCTAAAAAAAAGCCCTCACGGAAGGCCGAACCATCGTCTTCATTGACGAAAGCGGATTGACGCAGAAACCGCACCGCTGCCGCACTTGGGCCCCGCGCGGCCAAACGCCAATCCTGTTTCATTACGTCAACTGGAAGAACTTGTCGCTGATGGCAGGTCTCAGCAGATGGTCTCTGCACTTCGAACTCTTTGCCGATACCGTGAAGAGTCCGCAGGTGGTGATCTTCCTCGAAAAACTGCTGCGGATCATTCCGGGCAAACTGCTCATTGTCTGGGACGGCCTGGCGGCGCATCGTAGCCGTTTGGTGCAGGATTTCCTGGCCGGCCTGCAAGGAAGAATCCATACGCTTCGGCTGCCAGCCTATGCACCGGAACTGAATCCTGTCGAATACATCTGGGCGCATCTCAAGCAGCACGAGTTACCCAACGTCTGCGCCAAAGATCTTTGGAGCCTCGGCGACATGGCACGCCACCGGCTCAAGCGCATGCGCCGCAGAAAACCCCTCCTCCTCGCCTGTTGGCAGCAATCTTCGCTCAGCTTTTGATTACGCTATATTATGCGAACCTCAATAGGTATATGGCCGAACTAGCTTATAACCCTTGAATTATCCGGTGCAGACATGAGCAGCGTTAGCCGAACGTTAAGCGGACTCGCACTTCGCAATGGCGTAGCGGCTATGGGCTGCTAACTTTCAGCGATGTTCTGCAAGGCCAAAGGAATAGAGCATTTCTCCCGTCGAGCTATATTTTAATGCCCTGACCCAATTATACTTGGCACGATCAATGGTTCTTATAGACTCATTGGATGCCTTCATACCTTCCCGGATTGCCTTGCTACAATAACTCAGGCTGCGAGTTCAGGAATGTGTCCGGCAGCAGCTTGACAGGGGGGCCAGCTCTTTTATATGGCGGTACACGACATCCGATAACTTCGTCCGGCGTTTATCAAGCCGCGTCAGCAGCAGAAGTAGTTGTTCTGTATCTGTAGCAGGGAACCACTCGGAAGGAGCTGTTTGTAAATGATCGTAAAGAGCATCGAACGAAAGGCCTGCGATGTTTTCAATCACTTCCTCGCACACCTCTTTGGGCTTCACTAGAGAGTAGACTATCTTTTGACGATACACTGCGTAACTAAGATAATCCGTCAGCTCCCATCGGCCTCCATTAAACGCCATGCCGTAGTCGATGAAATAGGCTCGCCACTCTAGAAGACGATTCGACCGGTTTCTCGCAAAAACTACTTGACGCGAGTCGTGGTGAGAAAGCCAAATGTCGCAAACGAAAGCCCGAACAAAATCGGCTACATTGGAAACGTGAGCCAGTTGCGGGTCCGGAAGATAGTTAAATACCGCTACGCGAGTGGGATTTACGGGGACTTTTGAACCGAAGTGCGGCCCGCAGGACACCATACGTCGCTTATGAGTTTCCATAATAGGTCTTTCACCAAAGTCGCTAGAAAAATGCAGTATTGCGACTTGGGGCGTTAAGATCCCCAACCGGCTGAATATATAGCTAACGAGCCATTCATTGAGCAATGTTCTATATCCCTGGGGATTCTCCAGAAACTTTGCCACGTAATAACTCCTATCCTCCGCGCTCACGAGAGATGGCTGAGAACATCCCCGACGTCTTTCCGCGACGCCGGTAATCTTAAGACTCTGCGGTTTGACTGCGACTGGCATGTGCCAGATAGTGGCCGTCGCCCGCTCGTTAATCTGTGACAGATTAGCCCGAACAACTCTTAGTGCAAGCAGCGAAAGTATGTCGGGGCATTTCCTATGTAGCACCTCATGAAGTTGATGCACTATGACGCCCAAACGCCACCGATCTATTATGATTATGGCCAGATAAGTATCACAATGGTTGCGATGCGCTCACTTTATAGTCGAGCTGGAAGTGTTGCATGTTCTTGGCGGGATATCTGGTAGGGTAAGCGGATGGATTTTTGCGGGTCACCTCTATTCCGCAAGCGTCAATTTGCTGCCGAGATTATCGTTACCTGCGTGCCGGTGGTACCTTCGGTTCTCACTCAGTTTGCGCGACGTGGAAGAGCTGATGGCCGAGCGAGGCTTATCGGTAGATCACACGACAGTGTGGCGATGGACACAGAGCTACGCCCTAGTACTACTATGTTATAAAAGAAACAATTTCTGGTAGAATTGTTTTGTGGGCAAAGATGCAGCGCCGGGCCCGCAAGAGAAACGCTTCGCGGCTTACATGGAAGGCCTGGCGCGGGCCGCGGGGCATGCCGATCGCGTGACGCCGTTGCAGCTGTACTGCATGGGACTGCTGTTGCCCGGAGAGCGCAAGAGCGTGGAACCCATGGCGGCACGGCTGGCGCCGGAGAACGTGCGCCGCATGCACCAGTCGTTGCACCACGTGGTGGCGGATGCGCCCTGGAGCGATGAAGCCGTACTGGCGCGGGTGCGAAGCTACGCGTTGACGGCCCTGCAGCAGCAAGCGCCCGTGGAAGCCTGGATTGTGGACGACACCGGTTTTCCGAAGAAAGGAAAGCATTCGGTGGGCGTGACGCGGCAATACTGCGGACAAGTGGGCAAGCAAGACAACTGCCGGGTGGCGGTGAGTTTGTCTGTGAGCACAGCCAAGGCCAGTCTGCCGATCGCCTGGCGTTTATATTTGCCGCAGGAATGGGCCGACGACCAGGATCGCCGCGCCAAAACCGGAGTGCCGGAAGAAATCAGCTTTCAGACGAAGCCCGGCCTTGCTTTGGAGCAGATACAAGCTGCGGTGGAGCACGATGTGCCGCGGGCGCCAGTGCTAGCCGATGCCGCCTATGGCACCGATACGCGCTTCCGAGAGGCACTCACGAAATTGGACTTGCCCTATGTGGTTGGCATTTTGTCTTCGGTCAGCGTGTGGGCGCCGGGCAAAGGACCCTTGCCGAAGCGAGCGTCGAAAACCACAGGGCGTCCCTCGAAGCTGTTGCGCCGGGACTGCGATCATCAGCCGGGGAGTGTCAAGGAGTTGGCCTTCTCCCTACCGGCCACGGTCTGGCAGACAGTCCCTTGGCGGCAGGGAACGAAACGTCCGCTCCGTTCTCGATTTGCCGCGCTCCGGGTACGTCCCGCGCATCGCGACTACTGGCGCAGCGAGCCGCATCCGGAACAATGGCTGCTCATCGAATGGCCCAAGGGTGAAGCCGAACCTACCCAATATTGGCTCTCGACCATGCCGGCTTCTCTTGCGCTCCGCGAGCTGGTCCGTTTGGGCAAGCAGCGCTGGATCATCGAGCGAGACTACGAAGAGTTGAAACAAGAACTCGGCTTAGGACATTTTGAGGGGCGCGGCTGGCGTGGCTTCCATCATCATGCCACCTTGTGCATCGCCGCTTACGGCTTTCTGGTCGCGGAACGCAGCCGTTTTTCCCCCTCCGCGCGCGCCAGACACCTGGAGTTACCCGCCGCCACGCTTCCGCCCGGCTTCCAACCCCGCGGTTCGCCGCGTGCGGGCCGGGCGGCATAATCCTCATTCCCTCGCTACTCTGCGCATCCGCCTCGCCCGCTTCCTGTGGACGCGCCTTCCCTGTTGCCCCTTTTGCTGTGCGCTACGTTTATAACACAGTAGTACTAGAGAACACTTTCGCTGCTGATTGTATCCACGATTTGGTTTTGGAGGCACAAGCAGAAAACCGTCGATTCGACCGGATCGGTGTTCATCATGGCTCCTCTTTGAAGAGCTGGCCGCTTCAGGTTGGAATTCCATGGCAAACGTTTGAGATGGGTTAGGTTGCGTTGTTCATTTTCAAAGAAAGTCGCTGGCGCATGGAGACGATGCAGATAACCCCTAACGCGATGCCAACAGGGAGTGCATCAGCGGGTTCAGGAGTGGCAGCGAACGAGCCTTGAGCATAGCTGAAAGTGTAGTCCAGGTTCAAGTCAAGCGGACTGGTAAGACCCGGCTCGATTATAATATAGCTAGCAGTGCCTGAGTTCGGTCCCGTAAATGGCCCAATGGTCGGAAACGTGTTGCCATTGATCGAACTATCTTCCCGCCAGTAACTGCCCGACGCTCCGTTAATAGTGCTACTCGCCGTTACGTCGTATTCCCCTCCGGCCGCAAGGAACAATGGGTCTACATCGCTATATTGCTGTTCCCAGTTCACGTGCAGGACATCGGTTTGCGCAATTGGCGTTATGCCGTTATAAACAGCGGTCGGCGAGAATAAATAGCTAGGGCCATTCGTGCTGTCATATGTAGACGAGTAGCTTCCACTAATAGTGTATGGATCTCCATTGACAGATAGGTTGTAGCTGAAGGTTCCAGACCCCAAAGCGTCGACAGGGCCGCCGATCGTGGTTCCATTAATAGTTACAGTTGAGGTGAATCCGATCGTGGGAACGATCAGAGCCAGCACCCCGATTGAGAGACACTGCCGTACACATGACGACATTTATGAGACCCTCCCCTATTATTACGAGATTTCGAATCGTCGTCGTATAACCTTCCAAGGTGATTTTACCAGGAAATCACTGTGATTTCTGCGCTTTTTCGCATGCAACTGGCGCTACCAAAACTAATTCTCCGAAATAATTGGCTCGGTCTCTGTCCGCTTTGCAACAGTGAATCACGGCAGATCCTTTTCCGGGAGTGGTCGAGACTCCTCGGTTTGGTGTCACGGAAGCCCGCTGGTTGGCCAAAAGAACAGCCGGGTGCGGTCCAAATTGTTGATTTCACGTGAATGGCCTGCCGCGTCTTCATTTCGTTCTGCGGCCCGAAGGGCCGTGGGTACTCCCTGAAAAGCTGCGCAAGATTACCGCATTATTCGAGGGCGCTGCGACCTCGACAGAACGAGAGGCTGCGACCGCTGCGTTTGACCGCCGCCCGCTACTAGCGGTCAAGGCCGCAGTCAAAACGCAACCTCCGATCGAGACGAGGTTCTCCGTGGTTGATCAGTGGCAAAGACGCCTCTTTACAGCCCTTTGCAGGAGATACGAGCTCCAACCGTATCGCTGCAAGGGCCCAGCGTTACACGACGGTGACGGTGCGCGCCGTACGGCCCTTTGTGGACAACGCACTTTAGTCGGAAAACCTCGAGTTGCGGGTGGCACTGCACTGAGTAATCTCAATGAAACCACGGAACTTATTATTCGGAGGAGGTCTAAGGGGACGTAGGCGAAGCGGCGGACGGGCATACCCGATAAGGTTCATCGAATCAGCTAAACTGGTCTGCATCACTTTGACAGAATTCGTTCGTTCACTACGTCCGGCACCCGTCGGTTCGGCTATCGCGCACCTCTTACGGTTGACAAGGCGGCGACCCGTAGAAACGGCCCACGGGACGTTCTTTTTGAGTCCTTCCTCCATGCTCGGTGCGGCCCTGTTGACCGGCAATTACGAGCCAGCGATGGTGCAAGTGCTGCACAAGCACCTCTTCCCGGGAGCGACATTCATCGATCTGGGCGCGAACGAGGGTTACTTCACCGTAATAGCCTCGAAATTGGTAGGCGCCAAAGGATGCGTCATAGCAGTCGAACCACAATCGCGTTTGCAGCCGGTCATTCGGGAAAACCTCTATCTCAACATGTGCTGTAATGTGCGGGTGCTTAGGACGCTCATCACCGGCACGTCAGGGGATTTCCCGCTTTCGCTAACAACCGAACTGAATACGGGGTCCTCCTCAATTTGGAATCCGGGTGCCTTGCCGAAACGAACAGAGACGGTACGTGGCCTCTCGCTCGGGGACTTTGTTTCGAGAGTCGGGCTTGGCGAATGCGACCTGATGAAAGTAGACATCGAGGGCGCTGAGTACGAAGTTCTTATGAACGCAGGTGAGGTGCTGCGGCAGGGGATTCTAAGAAAAATCGTTATCGAAATCCACAACCCAGTTCTCGAGAGCCGTGGACTTTCTGGAGAGAAGCTGCATCGATTCATTCTCGATTGCGGATATAGTCTCGATGATTCGCTCGGCCCTTGGACATATCTCTCGAAATCTGTCCGCGACGAGTCAACCAAGAAGCACGGAGTAGAGCCAGGGAGCCAAAATAGTCTGGATAAGCGGTCCTGCAATCCTCGCGGCGTGCTCTTCCCGAACAGTTGCGCATCAATAGCCCAAGATTCGCCGCGACCGAGTGAACCACCAGTCGGTTGAGAATGTTTTTCGCGCCTGCGCAAGTGTCAGATCCATAATTAAGTGCAAACGAGAGCGTATCGGACAAAATTAAATGGTTCTTCCTCAGGTTTGGTGCAGGGCTTGACGGGATTGTTAGGCTGAAATTACAGTGAACAAATTGGACGGCAACGATTTCCTGCCGGGCTGCTCCCCTTTAAAACTCCACACGATAGATCACAGCGGCGATCACTGGGTGGTCGAAGCGAATGCCCCAAATGCCGCCGCTTGCCCCGATTGCGGAGTGTTGTCAAGAGCTCGGCACAGCAGCTACTGGCGTCATCTAAGAGACCTCCCCATCCAGGGCCGGTCCGTGAAAATGAAGTTGCAGGTGGGGCGGTGGCGTTGCCGCAACCGGGTCTGCAAACGAAAGGTCTTCTGTCAGCGCTTGCCCGGCGTCACAGGTAAGCATGGTCAAGAGACCACTCGATTCACGGAGATCCTTCGGTCTGTCGCCTATGCCCTGGGCGGGCGCGCCGGCGAGCGATTGAGCGGTCGACTAGGTCTGCGGATCAGCGATGATACTCTGCTGCGTCGCGTGAAGCGGTCGGGCGAGTGCTGTCCCCACTCGACATCGATTCCGGTTTTGGGAGTGGATGAGTGGGCTTGGCGTAAAGGCTATAGCGGCTACGGAACTATTCTGGTGGATTTGAAGCGAAGAGTGGTGGCGGATCTGTTGCCGGATCGCTCTGCGGCGGGGTTCGAGAAATGGCTGCAAGAACATCCCGAAGTGGCGATCATCAGCCGGGACCGTGACAGTGTGTACGCCGATGGAGGATACCGCGGAGCGCCGCAAGCGAAACAAGTAGCCGATCGTTTTCATCTAGTGCAGAATTTGACCAAGGCCGTACAACAAGAGTTGGAGCATCGCCGGCATCATCTGCTGATCCCCCCGACGGAGTTCGTTCGCAAGGACGCCAGCGACAAGCCCGGACCATCGCCACAACGCTCCGGTGGCCCGAACCCGCGGCAGAAGGAAATCAGACGGCAGCGCCGGCAGCAGAAGGTGGAGTTGTTCCGGATGGTGAAAGGCCTGCAGGCGCAAGGGATGAGAGCCTTCGAGGTCGTGAATGCCACGGGGATCAGTCGAGGGCGCGTGGATAAGTGGTTGCGATTGACGGAATGCCCGCCACAGAACAAGATGGCGCCGCGACCCGGCATGGCGGAAGCGTTCCGTGAAGAACTAACGGCGGCTGTGGGAACACGGATGCCAGAACGGAAGGAAACTGCTGGATGAAGTTCGCAAGCTCGGCTATATCGGGAGTTACTCGGGATTAGTGTCATTGGTATCAGAATGGCGCGAGGAAAAACGAGCGGCAGAGAAAACAGCTGTGGCGGCCTGGCAAGCAAGGGAGCAGACGCGGCCGCCAGTAACGCCGATGCGACACGTATCCCCGCAAGAGGCTGCGGCATTGTTGAGCAAACCGAGACCGATGCTGAATGAGCGGCAGCGCACGATTGTTGAATTCTTGAAACGGACTCCAGATTTAGTCACGATGCGACGCCTGGTGCTGAGCTTTCGAAGCATTCTGCGTCGTGGCCGCGTAACCAGTCTGAAGCGCTGGATCAAGGATGCGAAAGCCGCGGGGATCGCCGCGATCAGCAGTTTTGTCCGGCAGTTGGAGAAAGATCAGGCGGCCGTCGAGAATGCGGTGGAACACCATTGGAGCAATGGACCAGTCGAAGGGCATATCAACCGGCTGAAAGCTGTAAAGAGGCAGATGTACGGAAGAGCGGGGTTCGAGTTACTTCGATCCCGTGTTCTGCCCTTGGCGGCCTAAACAAGCTTGCACCAAACCTGAGGAAGAACCATTTATTTCTGCACGATCAGCCCGTATTCGCAGATATTTCTGGAACTGACACGAGCACGAGCTTGTCGCATAGCCGGCCACACACTTTTGTAGGCTTTCTATGAGGGGCGGTTGCAGGGGTTCAACAAGGCTCGCCAACGCTTCCGCACGGACGTCAACCTGTGCGCGCTATTGGTCGACGATACAGTGCAGCTCCTTATCTCTCAGAATCGCCCCTATGAGGCCAGCCGTAGAGATCTGTCTAACTGGCGCCTGACAACTTGCCGGAGAGGGGCCACCTTGCCTGTGCTGGCTGCGTGACGTTCGGATCGAAACAAGTGCTTATTGATCTGTAGGCTTCTGATCCTTGACTCCAAAGTGGATCGCGGAATCCCGAGCTTCACCGCCGCCCCCGACGGACCGGAGACGCGGCCACGGCGGCGAGCTGCGGGCTAAGTGTGGAGTTTTCGTGTGCTTGCGGCGCGGGAGCGCCAGGCAGCCGCAGCCGGCCGGCCAGACTCAGCGCATGGACTCATGGCTCTGTGCCAAAGACGTAGCAAAACTCCTGGGCGTGACGCCAGCCACTGCCGCCCGGCTGATGCGGCGCGGCGAAATCCAGGCATTCCGGTTGGGCCAGCGTGTCTGGCGGACGCGCCGGAGCTGGCTGCAAGCCTACATTGACTCCGCGGCCAAGTCAGCGTAATCCCTGAAAGGGGTTCCCCAGAAAGTTGCATCCGGGTAGGACCTGGTCAAAAAAAAAGCTCAAACGTCCAGGGGGTCGGGTCATCACAGCTCGACTGAATTCTTCATCGCCCTGTGGCCTCAAAAGGTTACAAGCTGGGCGTGTCGCGACTGGCTATTCTGCTGTGAGACGTTCGTTACACACGATGCCGCAACCTATCAACCGAGAACAGTTTCAAAAACACACCGAAAGACGGGCTATATCGCGTATTACCGGGTTTCGACTGACAAGCAGGGCGAGAGCGGACTCGGCTTGGAAGCGCAGCGGGAAGCTGTGAAACGGGTCGCGAGAAATACGCCGGTGCTGGCTGAATTCACTGAGGTCGAAACGCAAAAAAGAGCAGCGCCAGCAATCGGCCACAACTGCTCGCTGCCATTGAAGAGGCGAAAAAGCGGACAGCTACTCTGCTTATCGCCAAACTGGATCGCCTGGCGCGCAACGTGTACTTCATTTCCGGGCTGATGGAGTCCGGTGTCGATTTCATCGCTGCCGACATGCCCCAAGCCAATCGCCTCACCGTACATATCATGGCGGCTTTCGCCGAGCATGAGGCACGGGCCATCTCCGAGTGCACCAAGGCGGCGCTCTCCGCTCTCAAAGCACGCGGCGTAAGAGCTCGGTAATCCGAGCTGGAAAGAATCGATTGAGAAAGCGCGCCGGGCACGCATCCAGCAGATCGCGCGGCCAGCCCCGGCTATCGTCGAAATGATTCTACGCATGCGTCTTTAATCCGCCAGCCTTCGTGCGATTGCCGCCAAGCTGAACGAGCTGGGCATAAAAACTCCCGCCGCCGGCGAATGGCACGCCAGTACGGTGCGCAACGCCATGCGCCGTGGGTAGTGCGTGTTGCCCATGCCGCGTTGGGGAAGAAGCTCAGCGGCTCGGCCTTCGAATCTTCAGCACCCCTGCGTGTCACTTTGGTGTCACCTCCCACGAGTTCCTGGCATTACCGGGCGTGAATGTGTGAACGTAAGTCAATGAAAGCAAACGGAGCGTTGCCTGGCGTGCTCTGGCAAAACCAGCTACGCTAGGTTCGAATCCTACCTGAGGAGCCAAATTTGTCAATCACTTAGAAGCGTCGAATCCCCTGAAAACTTAGTTCACCCGTCTACTGTGGGGACTTTGTGGGGACCACCGTCTTTTCTTCCGTTGGCTTCGAGTCCGCTTTCTTCGTCACGATTGCGATGGGTGGTGGCAAGAAGGTTTCGCCCGAAGATCGTGTGCCGCCCTGCTGACGTGCCGCTTCGTATCTTGAAGGTCTCTGCTTACTCAAACTTCGCAACGGAACCCGATTCGCGGGTTCGCGTATGTCGCTGTGGCGAAATGTGGTCCGTCGCAGTCGGGGCGCACATGTGGGATCGGATCGCTCCTTACCAGACTGGGCTTCCTCAACTCCGCATCCTTGGGTGAGCGTACTCAAGAAGACGGACCTCAAGACGGGAAAGGCGAACGATCTCGGAATGTGTAAGACTCGCGCGTCGCTTCTCAGGAACAACGACGGCCACGACGTCAAGATCTGGTCCGGTATCTCAGCCCAGCTTCACGTACGTGGTAAACGGCAGGTCCCCGATGGACGTAAACGGGAGCATGGTCACTGGTCCATTCGACGAGCTCACCTGCCATTGCCGTTCGCTTATTCGTTTTGCCGCCAGCAGTTGTTCCCGTGTCACCGTAGGCACCGGATCTCCCTGCCTTATTTTCACGGCCATGAGCACCAGCGGTCCTCGAAGTAGCGCTACCGTATCCGTGTGCCGGGAATCAATTGTCTGGAGTCTCATTTTTAGAGGAAGCTCCAGCTCAACCCGGTCTCCGGTCTTCCACCCGCGCCGTATGGCTACAAATTCTCCCGGCTGCGCCAACCCGTTTTGCCGCGTACCATTCACAAACACCGATGCTCCCTCCGCCCAGACGGGAATACGGAAGTGGAGTGTCAATTCAATTGGCTGCGAACTTGTCAATGAAAAAGTGACACGGTCTTCATACGGATACTCTCCCTCCTGCGTCAGTGAAAGCGCTACGCCGTTCTCAATCCATCGCAGAGTCGAGGGCAGGTAAAGATTGACGTACACCGCGTGGGGCCCGCGAAAGTATGTGTTGATGCGGTAATCGGTCGCCACCTGCGGGAGCGTGCCAGCGCAACATGGCCACCGAGCCTGCTTATACACTCTCCTCGCATCAAAATTGTAATCAGAGTAGTAAAACGTTTCACCGTTATCCTGCAACGGTTTCGCGCCTAACACCGTGTTGTACATCATGCACTCCATGCTGTCGCCATAGCGGCCATCGCGACTCACGCGCAGCAAATAGCGGGTCAGCTTGAAGTGAGCGTACGAACCGCACGGAGTCTCAAAACTGTGGTGGGTGTTGGTCAGGCTGGCGTACATATCATCGCTGCCCGGTGCGCGCAACATTTCATCGGGCCCCCAACCGCCCGTTGCATAGCTCTGGTCGTCCAACATGGCAAAGGCGTTCCGCGCCGCACGAAGATGCTTCTCACTCCCCGCCACCATGTACGCCATCATGGCTGAACTCAGGGAATTCACATAACTGTACGCATGCCTGCCATTGAGAACGTTCTGATTACGCGACAGCGGATCGAACCAGGTCTCGTCATCGAGGTATTGAAGTCCGAGGTCGTAATATCGCTGGCTGGCGCCTCGCTGGTAAGCCAAAAACAGGTTCTCCGGCATCGTATAGGACTCATCCCACGTCCACGAGAGATCGTTCTCATCCTTATCCATTCGCCATCGAACATCATGTTCCACCGCGTGCCCGGGCAGGTGCGGCAGAGCGGTATTCGTTGTCTGCTCCAGAATCGCCAGCGCCTGCGGGTCCTTCACGTAGGTGTGCGAATCGAGCAATCCCAAAAGCAGTTTGTCGTAAGTGTATGCCGGAAAGCGATTCTTCAAATAGAAGTCCGCACTGATGGTTTGCGCGTACAACCGGTTCAGCCGCAGCACCTTTTCGCGCGTCGCCTCGTCTCCGGTGATTGCATAAGCGCGGGACAGCGCCGACACCCATTGTCCAAAGGGACAGCCGGGAGCGAACCCCGCATCAAAGCTTTTGCGATAGTCGTACTCGGGATCGTAGTGATACCACCCGCCCAGATCCTCGCCGGGAGCCGGCAGCCCGGACATCTGCCGCAGCGGTTTCAGCAGGCTGTCCTCGCTTAGCGCCATCAGCACCGCGTGGGTGTCTCTCAGTTGCGATTCATGTAGCTCGCTGGCCATTAACACATCACCGTAGCCAAACTCGGCCAGCGAGGCAGCTCCAGGGGTCTCGGCATCTTGGGCCCTACCTCGCCATAAGCCACTACTTGCCACCGCCCCGACCGCCAGCGAACCTAACTGAAAAAATCTTCTGCGTGTAATCCCCGCCATCCGTTTTCGCCTCATGCTTTAGCGTTGATAACCAGCTTAATCGCAGTTTGTTCGGATGAAAATAGCACGCGAGTAGTCATGAGGTTAACCGATCGGTCGAGCAAAGTTTCACGATAGCGCCAGGATGACGAGCAAACCGGAAAATGAGGGGAAGCTGGTCGCGGTTAACCTTCGCTAACCGTAATTGTCGAAGGTTACTCGGCCGTATTCAAGCCATCGGTGGCGTGGAATCTGCCTCGGTCATTGCTCTGCGTCACAATCTTCCCTTTTGAAATGGGTCGATTGAATGATCCCCAAGGGACCGCGGCATATCTAGCAGTCTGCCGGCCGCCACTGACGCTGATGCCCAGTCGACGATGTCTTGATACATCGACTGCCCCGAGACGTTTCCGAACCAGCGCGTCACCGCGCCGGAGACGATAGCAACAACGTTGGGCACGTCACAGAGACCGAGACAACAGGTCAAGGCGGCGCCATTCCCTCTTTATCCACTCCACGGGAACTTCGGGCCGGCCCCGTTCAGCCGCGCCGCAGCAGAAGCCACAGCAGACCAGAACTTGACCAATTACGAGCCGTTTGGTAGTGAATGCCATTCTTTACTATACTGGGCTATAGTATCCATTCTTATTCTATGGCCCACATCAGCAGTGATCCCGACAAGAAAATCCTGGCGCGAGTACGTCGCATTCGGGGGCAGATTGAAGGAATCGAGCGCGCCATTGAGGAAAGCACGGACTGCTACGCGGTCCTGCAGCAAACTGCCGCGGTGCGAGGCGCGCTAAATGGCTTGATGGCTGAATTGATTGAAGGCCATATTCGCCACCATGTAGTCGGGGATGCAAAGAACGGCAAAGGGACGGAAGAGTTGGTTGACATTGTGCGCAGTTACCTGCGCTGAGGAGGAACAAAGTGCTGCAAACGAAGGACCCCACATTAGGAAGTGCAAGCGTATCTAGGCCACGGCTCGCGACGGAACAGGTGCATGCGCATAATGGTGCGGCCCACGCACACGAAGAGCACGAACGCCCAGGCCACGAACACGGCCATATCGAATCCTCTGATCTGATTCGCATCGCTGTGACCGCCGTGCTTGCGACTCTTGTCTGGTTTCGTGTCTGGGAGCCGTTCTCGCGCATCAGCTTGCTCGGGATAGCTGGTGTCCTGTACGGCGGTTATCCAATCTTCCACGAAGCGTTCGAGAACATACGCGAGCGTCGCATGACTATGGAGCTGTCGATGACCATCGCGCTTGTGGCTGCGCTCTGCATCGGTGAATTCTTCACAGCTCTCATCATTGCCGTGTTTGTGTTGGTAGCGGAGGTATTGGAGGGGCTTACGGTGAGCCGCGGCAGACGCGCAATTGGCGACCTTCTCGACCTGTTGCCGCGTTCAGCATTGGTTGTCAAGGACGGCACAACCATCGAGGTGCCGGTTGGAGAACTCCATTCGGGAGACCGAGTGCTGATTCGGCCGGGAACGAGAATCCCTGTTGACGGCCGGGTCATTTCTGGAAACTCCAGCGTGGAAGAAGCTGCGATCACCGGTGAACCGTTGCCGCAAGACAAACTTCCCAGTAGCCGGGTATTCGCGGGAACGTTGAACCAAACAGGCGCAATTGAAGTGCTGGTCGAAAGCCTGGGCCGGGACACTACATTTGGCAAAATCGTCGAGGCCGTGGAGAAGGCGGAACAAACGCGGGCGCCAATTCAACGTCTCGCCGACCGCTTGGCCGGGTACCTGGTGCATTTCGCTTTGGGTAGCGCGTTGCTCACCTTGCTGCTCACTCACAATCTGCGTTCGACTATTTCGGTGATTATCGTGGCCGGGGCCTGCGGAATTGCCGCTGGCACGCCGCTGGCAATTCTAGGCGCAATCGGGAGGGCCGCGCGCCAGGGCGCAATCTTGAAAGGCGGCATATATCTCGAACAGCTTGCCAAGATAGACACAGTCTTACTTGATAAAACGGGCACGCTCACTTATGGGAAACCGCGAGTAGTAGCAGTCGAGTCAACAAACGGGCTCGAGAAACGGGAGCTTCTGGAGATTGCGGCTACCGCCGAGCGGAATTCCGAACATCCGCTAGCCCAAGCTGTGCTCGCAGCTGCTCAGGAGAGCCAAGTTCCAGTTGCAGAGCCGTCTTACTTTGAATACGTTCCAGGCAAGGGAGTGCGTGCCGGGTTGCATGGTCATTTGATACTAGCGGGAAATCTAGGCTGGCTAAGTGAGGGGGGCATCCAAGTACCGGCGTTAAGTGAAAGAGCGGGGACCCAAATCTTTATTGCCCGCGATCTTCAATTCGTTGGCCGCATTTGCATTTCCGACCAGGTGCGCGGCGAGGCCGCTGAAGCAATTCGTGAGCTCCACCGAATTGGGATACAAACCGAGTTGCTTACCGGTGATTCAGCGAGATCGGCGGGCGAGGTTGCGGAAAGCATAGGAGTAAAGGACGTCTCAAGCGGATTGCTCCCAGAGCAAAAATCCGCCCGTGTTGATGAGCTAATTCGATCCGGCCGAATCGTCGCCATGATTGGCGACGGCATTAACGATGCGCCAGCCCTTTCTCACGCGCACATCGGCGTCGCTATGGGCAGTGGGACAGAAATAGCGCATGCGAGCGCTAACGTACTTCTGATCGGAAACGACTTGCGGAAATTTGTCGACACGGTCAAGACGGCACGCTGGTGCCGAAGAGTCATCTTTCAAAACTTCTACGGAACTCTGAGTGTGGATGCGGTGGGAATTGTGCTCGCTGCAATGGGCGTCATCAATCCTCTACTCGCCGCGTTCATCCATGTATCGTCCGAATTGACGTTCATTCTCAACTCAACTCGTCTGCTGCCTCGGTTTGGGCGGCAGGCACATACGAGTTGATCGTCCACTCTTGAAATTCTGGCGGAAAGAATCCTTCGGGCCGTGGGTGACGGATGCAAAGAAGAAGCGTCGGCATTTCGGATCTCATGCTGAATCCGGCGGCAAAGGCAGTTGTTGATCGTGACCTTCCGGGGTTATTTGCCAAGCTGCCTCCCACAGTGATGAAGCCTGAGCCTCCCCCGCCGGCGGATATTCTGACGATTCGCGTCATGGCATCCGAGTTTGGCGCTATTCCGTCATCGGCGCTTGAGAAGCTGGACAAGGACCTCGCCAGCGTGCCTCTTACGCGTGAAGCGGCAGTTGCACGCTGTGCGCGATATGACAACAGTCCACCTGTTTTGCCCAAGGACCTGAGTCATCCGGCGATGCTGGTCTTTTCGAAGAGTAACGGCTTTCGCGATGATCCTTCAGTGAATGCCGCCAAGGCGGCCTTGAATGCCATTGCTACGCGTGAGCACTGGAGCGTGTTCTCCACCGACAACGCTGCCGTGTTCAATACGGCCGATCTCACGGGGTTCGATGTCGTGGTCTGGAACAACGTGAGTGGCGATGTGAGCGTGGTCTTCGCTGACGAGTTAGGCTGGAAGGCGACGGGACAATCCACTTCCTGGTCATTCGCGCTCTCAGCAGCGAAACCCCGCGACACCGAAGCCGAGAGCGCAACGCTCAAAGCGAAAACATCAGTCTCCGATTCAAACCGTGAAAGCACATGGTGCAAGGCTCCTCAAATGCAAATCTGATTGCCACTCGATACGCCAACAACCAACGTCCGTTCTCGTTCGTAGTCACCCGGCGAACGAGCTCGCGGCTTGTGCTTCCGAACAGACAAACGAACTACCCTCCCAGGCAATTTGCTCGCGATCTTCCGCACGTCGCGCCAGATGGAAGCGGCAGCGGCCAGATCTCCTAACGCAAAGCCAAAGTTCTCAATCGTAGCCACCCATCGTAATCCAGCCATGCCAAAGCTTGGAAAACGCCCGGCCTCGGATTCACAGATAACATTCGCCGGCCTAATCAAACCGGACTAACTTTACTTTCAACATGGTGATGGTTGAACTGGAAGCGCGGGCAGATACGACTCATCACCGTTGATGCGGCGGCCCCGCACCCACTTGCCATTCTCATAACGTCCTTGGTCCATTGAGGAAATGCCGACGCGCGAGGGTCCGGGCGAATCGGCGGAGAAACTGGGTGACCCACTGGAACCGATGAAGACGAACTCGTCCGGCCCGGTATTGATGACGATGGCGAACGGCCGCTTATCCGTCGGCATCGCGCGCGAGTCCAAAGAAACACCGCCGGCGAGGAGTGGCGTGGTTTTGTCTGCGGAGGACTGGGCACCGGTTCCGTCTCGGGCCTTTGCCAGGGTGATCTGATAACCGCCCAAAGAAACCGGTTCAGCTTTCTCGCCGTCGACCACCAGAAGCCCCTTCACTTTCCCCGCTGCCTCCCATTCAGCAAGCTGGGGCAACATTCCGGAGAGCAGTTTGTATGCCTGAGAAACCTGTCCCTCTGGATCGAGGTCTTCGATACCGAAGGGCGACCAACCCAATGCAGCATAGTTGCCGAAGGCCCAGAACAGGTTGCCTATCTGGTCGCGAGCTTCGGGTATAAACAGCGGATTGCCCGACCTAGCGTAGAGCGCGCAGGTGCCTTTGAAGTCCTCGACGTAGATATCGGGAACGAATAGATCAAGCGCCGGGGCAGCCGCGCGGTAGACGTCCATCACACGGGCAACAGGTCCGCCGCTCGGATATTGGCCAGGCAGGTCTTGACCAGGCTGCGGCCCGAGCCATGCATTGACGTACATGGGTATGTCGAACTCGGCTTTGCCAGCCTTCGCTACCCGGCCAATGTAGCGGCCCACATAGTAAGCCATGAATATTTCGTCGGCCCGTTCGCCGTCGCCAAACACCTGCGCCCAGGTTCCGCTGGTTTTGAAGCCGTTTCTGGCCCAAATTTCCCGCAGTTCAGGAAGTATGGTGGCCTTGTTGTTCTCGAGATAGTTCATCAAGTCGGCGGGAACGGCTTGGCCCAAGCGGCTTCTGCGGCAGGAGAACGATCCCGGCTGTCGCCCAGGATGCCGGCCTCGTTCTCTACTTGCATCATCACGACGGTGTGTTGCGGGTCTACGTCCTTGATGTGGCGCGGGAGCGCGCGAAAAGCGGTCGCGTCTGCCTTGAGCGTCTCCTCGCCGAACGAACTGAGCGGTACCGTGCCTTGCTGTTCCATGTACTCGGCCAGGTAGGTCGACATCCCGCCACTCGGGTGCACGTTTAGAACGCAAGGTGGAAACCGCTTTCGGTCCGCCTTTACCCAATAAGGGACATAGCTCGAACCTGCATTTTTCCAGGTGGCAAACCAGATCAGGACGAGCCGCATCTGCCGCTGCCGCGCCGCCTCAATCTGAGCATCGACAAGGGAAAAGTCGAACTTGCCCTCCTCCGGCTCAACCAATTCCCAACTGACCGTCTCGATCACCGTATTCAGATGCATCGAAGAGATCTTGTCCCAGATGGGCTTCATATACTCGACACTCGATGCGCTCGAGTTGTGAAGTTCGCCCGCCAACATGATGAACGGCTTGCCATCGACATAGAACTGCCTCACCGCGCCATTTCTGGCGAATCTGGGGCAAGTCAGCCGTTTGCGCGGCACCATTCAGCGCGGTGCATAGGAACAGCAGGATCAAAACCGCAGAGTGTTTCATGATTACCCTTTCGCTATTTGACGACTACTCGCACGCGACCGAGGTTCTGAATACGGGTGTAAGGAGTATTGTTATCACCCTGCCGCTCAGAGGTGGCGCGAAGCACCGGGAAGTACGTCCCCGGTTTGGAGAATGTGTGGGTGGGCATTGTCAAGTTGAGCAGAAACACGCCGATCAGTTCATCGTGGTCGATTGTTACAGTGTCACTTTCGGACGGCAAAAGGGCCTCTGGTTACTTAACCCAACCCGACCATTCCCTCAAGCCGCCCCGATTTTGCCTCAGCTTGACAATGCCCCTGGGAAGTTATTACAACCGGCTGAACCAGGCTAAACCTTGTACTTCAGGACGACGGGTGTGCCGTGGGGTGTGTGCCGATATGCATCTGCCCACGCATCCTTGCGAGCCAACAGGGTTGACGGGTCTGTTAAACCCTTATCGCTGAGTAACCGCTCGAGGGCCGCCAGCCAATGCTCGTAATAACGGGTGCCATCGTCTGGCTCGCCGCGATCGGAAGCCGATTTGAGTTCATCGGCAAGCGCCGAGCTCCACTCTTTCCAAGTGAAATGACCTCGTGCGGAAAGCTCCACCGCGAGTGCGAACGCTTGCGCTTGCCAGGGCTCCGCGAAAACCGGACCCTCCTCGTCACGTGGGAACGAGGGCAAGGATGCGATGCGCTCAGGATTGGCGTGCAAATCAGAAGTGCTCAAGATAGCTATCCCACATGTCAAGATAAACAAAATCCTTCGCCGAGGCAGCATCTCCCCATAATTCGCGGGCCGCAAACCGCACGGAATACAAGTGCAGAGGATGTTCGCCGAGAAAATGCGCGTTCGTATCTGGAAACACGAATATGCCGTGATGGCGGGCGATAACCCCCTCTCTGCCTCGAGCGTAGCGAGGAAGACGCGTATGGCCTATAGCATTGATATTCCGGGCTCGCACATGCTCTCCGACTTTGAAAAGAGGCTGTGTTTCCACATCTGGCCGCAGATAACTTCCCCGGCGTGCTGTCATAGCGGGCACCACATCGGCGGCAAGCGGTGGGGTTGCCTTCTGCGTTCCGGCCGCAGCTTTGCTGGTCTCAATCTCCTCTCGCGTTACCAACCCACTCTTCACCCACAATTCAATGTTGCGCGCTAACCATCTCTCGTAATAACTCATGCACAGGTAATCAGATGGCGGGAGTAGTTCTATCGCATGACGGGCCGCATCGATATTCCACTTACCCCAGGCACCCATCGCACGGGTCATCGCATACACACGGCCCTCCCAAGCCTCGTGAAATACGGGCTCGTTGTTTTCATGGCGAATAGCGTCCATGCCGTGCATCCCGCCCATGTCGTGGATTCCGTTCACGCCTTGACTCCTTCAGACACCCTGACTTTAGCGACGCCAATCATTGCGTCACGCGTGACAAGCGCGGCAAGTTCCTCTTCCGTCATCTTTTCCGCCCCTGCCGGTCGCTCCGGCAAAACGAGGTAGCGTATCTCCGCAGTGCTATCCCACACGCGAACTTCAACATCTTCCTGCAAGTCCAACCCAAACTCGCGCAGAACGCCACGTGGATCGATTACCGCCCGCGATCGATACGGTGCCGACTTATACCAGACGGGTGGCAAACCCAAAACTGGCCACGGGTAACAGGAGCATAGGGTACACACGACCAGGTTGTGCACCTTTGCGCTGTTTTCCAGCACAATTATGTGTTCGCCCTGCGCCTCCATGTAACCGAGTTCTGCGATTGCTTGGCTGCCATTCTCCAGCAGCCGCTCCTTATACGCTGGATCTACCCAAGCGCGTGCTACAACCCGCGCACCGTTGCGAGGCCCGATCTTGTTTTCGTAGGCATCCACCAGAGCGTCCAGTGCAGCCGCGTCCACCAACCCTTTCTCGACCAGCAACGACTCCAGTGCCTTGGTTCGCAGCGCCGGATCGGATAGAACGACCTGGTGAGCATGATCGTGCTCTTGATGTTGTGCGTCCATCGGAATTTAAAACAGCTCCAGCTCCGCGTAGTATATCCGAACATCTTCTCTTGGCGGCGACACAGGATTACCAGGTCGATCCGGATTCTGATCGTGCAAACCCTCGAGGATGTCGCGACGAAATTATTTTCAGGATAAGAGAATTCAGGGGTCGGCGTCCAACCGTTGGACCCCGTTTTGCTCGGTATTCAACGGACGACCGAGCGGACCTGCTGCGGGAGTCTCTTGTTCGCCATAATCCCGCTCACGCGCTCGCAATGAAAATAGCATTCGGCTGGGTGGCCCTTCTGTTGTTTGCGGCTGTTGCCCTGGGGCACCGTGCGTTCGGATATCAATCGGGCTTACTTAAACACCCGAAGTCCGCCCAGGATTCTGCTGGACCGTTGGTGGCCAAACAATTGCGATTACCTTCGACAATTGGCATTTGCGAAGGTAAACGCGAACCGTCAATTTACGAGATGCGCGTTTGATCGGCATAGGGGCGGCGGTCACCCACCGACCCCTGCCCCACCACCGTGCATACGGGTCCGTACACGGCGGTTCGAGAAGTTAGGCCATTACTCCTCGATGAATGATGGAAGTCCAAGCGATTCGAAGTAGGCATTGGAAAGCCCAACGGAGAGAGCTTTGGCCCGCGCGAGATACCAAGGACCAAGCCCGCTGCCAGCGGTGTTACTCGCCAAGCGCGGACGGATCCCGAGTTCCAACAGTGCTGCTCGACGACGACGTGGAGTTTTCCATTGCCGCCACAAAGCAGCCCGAAGCCGCAAACGAACCCAGCGGATGAGGCCAATCAGCACTTCTGGCGTTTCGCAAAAGCCGAAATAGCCTCGCCAGCCCCGCAGATACGGAACCAGCTCGGCCATCGTAGCTTCAATGCTTACGCCCTTTGCTCGACGCGTGATTTCCCGAACCCGCTTCTTAAAGCGTTCCAGGGCTTTGGGCGCAATCGCGCGTTTGACCTCCGGACCACCCGTAAAGCTGAACCCGAGAAACTTCCGCTCCTGTGGTCGCGCCACCGCACTCTTTGACTCATTCACCTTAAGCTTGAGCTTTTGCGTGATGAATCGCGTAATGCTCTCCTTCACTCGTTGACTCGCCCGTTCGCTGCGAACGTAGATATTACAGTCGTCCGCATACCGCACGAAACGGAGTCTTCGGCGCTCTAACTCTCGGTCGAGTTCATCAAGTACGAGATTGCTGAGCAGTGGCGAAAGTGGACCTCCTTGTGGAGTGCCTTCCACGCTCGGACTGACCAGTCCGTTCTCCATCACGCCCGCGTTCAAGAACGCGCGAATGAGTCTCAGCAGCCACTTGTCCTCCACGCGTTTGGCAATCTGGCCCATCAGTTTGTCGTGGTTCACTCGATCAAAGAACTTCTCTAGATCGAGATCCACCACCCAGCCGTAACCTGCCGCGATGTACTGCTGCGCCTGAGCTACCGCTTGATGCGCCGACCGCCCCGGTCGAAAACCGTAGCTACCTTCAGAAAACGTTCGACCCCAGCGCCGCTGCAAAACCTGCATGACCGCTTGCTGGATGAATCGATCCAGCACCGTCGGGATGCCAAGCTTTCGCACCCCACCGTCCGGCTTGGGGATTTCCACCCGCCGTACCGGTCTCGGCTCGTAGGTTCCGTTTAGCAACTGTTCTCGAATAACTGGCCAGTGCTGTTTCAGATAATCGCCGAGTTGACCAACAGTCATCCTGTCGATTCCGGCGCTACCTCTATTAGCCTTCACCTGCCGCAATGCTTCCTTCAGGTTTTCTCGCTCACATACTTCCTCCATCAATCGATTCGTATTGGCTGGGCTTTCGGTGTCATGTGCCGTCGAGAGTGATTCGATCTCTTCCCTTCCCGTTCCGCAGGCTTCACCCGCTCGCGATGAAGAGAAGTCCAGTTCAAGCTGGATATTCTGTCGTTTGTCGCCCCTGAGATTCATGTCCTAGTTGCCACGGTTCTCGTTCGGGCCTTCAGCCACCGTTCCCGGCTTGGCCTATCTGTTGACTCCGCCTTTCGGCATTGGAGTGCCTCACTAGCCTTGCCGACGACATGACCTAATATGCCCTCTGCTGACTTCTGCCCCGCGATCAGATTGCCTTTCGGCCATCTCAGTCGCTTGCGCGACACGGAGCAGATCTCCTGAGGTAAGTTCAGCCGCCTTCCGTGCACAGCCGCCGAATCTACGTTTCGCATCCTTGATGGATATGAACTTCGCGGTAAGTAGCCCGCTCGTCCGACGCTAACGCCTTGTATCCGGTTCTTGTCCATCGACTCGCACGTTTGTTCCATGCTTCTTTCAGACCCCGTCTCGCGGCGGTAGCCCTTGCATCATCACTAGTCCTTCACCTCCATCAGGTTGGACAGGGACTTTCACCCTTAAGCTGCTGAACATGCTCAGCACACCACTAAGCCGCTGGCGCGGCGGACGCTGCGCGTGAAGTTACTTCAATACTCGTCTGCGAACGAGCTTGCGCGCTGTTGTGATTCGTCCTACCATCTAATCGCCACGTGTGCCCTAATGGCTTCACTTCTAGAGACGTAACGGCACAATCTGAGTGCGTCGTTGTTAAGAAAAACACTATTGAAATTCCAATAAGCACGTAAGTGGCCGCGTCCGCCGCAAGCGCCAGCGCCTCACTGCAAACGGCTCAATCTAAACTGATCCGGCGATCACCTCACCTCGCTCCTCAGCCTTTTCGCGCCGGATCACTCCCAGATTGAGTTCTAGCGTATCAAGTAAGCCGCTCGCGCGGCGGACGCTGCGCGTGGAGACAACTGGGCGATTTCTTTTCTGTCAACAAACCAGATTTAGAGGGATAATCAGGATTGTGAAGCTGTTCCTACTACTACTGTGTTATAAACGTAGCGCACAGCAAAAGGGGCAACAGGGAAGGCGCGGCAACAGGAAGCGGGCGAGGCGGATGCGCAGAGTAGCGAGGGAATGAGGATTATGCCGCTCGGCCCGCACGCGGCGAACCGCGGGGTTGGAAGCCGGGCGGAAGCGTGGCGGCGGGTAACTCCAGGTGTCTGGCGCGCGGAGGGGAAAAACGGCTTCGTTCCGCGACCAGAAAGCCGTAAGCGGCGATGCACAAGGTGGCATGATGATGGAAGCCACGCCAGCCGCGCCCCTCAAAATGTCCTAAGCCGAGTTCTTGTTTCAACTCTTCGTAGTCTCGCTCGATGATCCAGCGGTGCTTGCCCAAACGGACCAGCTCGCGGAGCGCAAGAGAAGCAGGCATGGTCGAGAGCCAATATTTGGTAGGTTCGGCTTCACCCTTGGGCCATTCGATGAGCAGCCATTGTTCCGGATGCGGCTCGCTGCGCCAGTAGTCGCGATGTGCGGGACGTACCCGGAGCGCGGCAAATCGAGAACGGAGCGGACGTTTCGTTCCCTGCCGCCAAGTGACTGTCTTCCAGACCGTGGTCGGTAGGGAGAAGGCCAACTCCTTGACACTCCCCGGCTGATGATCGCAGTCCCGGCGCAACAGCTTCGAGGGACGCCCTGTGGTTTTCGACGCTCGCTTCGGCAATGGTCCTTTGCCCGGCGCCCACACGCTGACCGAAGACAAAATGCCAACCACATAGGGCAAGTCCAATTTCGTGAGTGCCTCTCGGAAGCGCGTATCGGTGCCATAGGCGGCATCGGCTAACACTGGCGCCCGCGGCACATCGTGCTCCACCGCAGCTTGTATCTGCTCCAAAGCAAGGGCGGGCTTCGTCTGAAAGCTGATTTCCTCCGGCACTCCGGTTTTGGCGCGGCGATCCTGGTCGTCGGCCCATTCCTGCGGCAAATATAAACGCCACGCGATCGGCAGACTGGCCTTGGCTGTGCTCACAGACAAACTCACCGCCACCCGGCAGTTGTCTTGCTTGCCCACTTGTCCGCAGCGCCCATATTGACAGATACATTTGAAGGGCTCGGGTCGCCCGTGCCGATGGTATTGCCGCGTCACGCCCACCGAATGCTTTCCTTTCTTCGGAAAACCGGTGTCGTCCACAATCCAGGCTTCCACGGGCGCTTGCTGCTGCAGGGCCGTCAACGCGTAGCTACGCACCTGCGCCAGTACGGCTTCATCGCTCCAGGGCGCATCCGCCACCACGTGGTGCAACGACTGGTGCATGCGGCGCACGTTCTCCGGCGCCAGCCGTGCCGCCATGGGTTCCACGCTCTTGCGCTCTCCGGGCAACAGCAGTCCCATGCAGTACAGCTGCAACGGAAAAGCGCAGCACCAAAGGCTGAATACTGGGAATGTGAAGCCCCTTTTGATTCGGGCTAGGCTCTATCCATCGCGCTTCTTGAACCAGCGCTAGAGGCGACGGTCAGCTGCTTTCCAAGCTGGCTAGCGCACGCCACGCACCGACCGTGTCTAAGTTTGACGATGCGTAGTCGGCACACAACAGAGATTCTGTAAGGAATGGATGGAACTTCTCAGTTTCTTTGTTTGCAACCGCACCGGCTAGTTCTACCGCATTGGCGGGACCACAATTTGCTAGGCGTCGAATTTCACGACGCACGCTTGCCGGGTCGAGCGCCTCAAATTCTATTGCGATCCCCACATTTTGGGCAGCTATTCCGACAGACTGTAGTTGCACAGTGATAGTGTTCATGATCCGATCGCCCACCCAGGGAAACATATACGTGGTCCCTCGGTGTGAAACAATTCGTTGTTTATCTAGCTCGAGTGCAAAGAAATACTCCCTGCCTTCCGAAAGCAGCTCGGAGGCCTCACGATCGAGATAGACGGGAAGGACTTCGTCAAGGTAAACCGATCGCATCTCCTCTCGAACGCGATCATGCACTTGCCCGCCTGAGCCAGTGAATCTAGGAACGTTGCCGCCGATGGCCGGCGTTACTTGAATTACCTTCTGTCGTCCATCAACGAGGACCACTCGCCAACGTCGGCCCGCAAAAATGATCAGCGTTTCTTCTCGAAGCGACTGCTCAATGGGTAATGATCCGAGACTCTTGCCCGCGTCAGTGATCAGGCGATATTCGTCCGGAGTTTGAAACACCGTTCCAAAGTCATAGCGGTTTACAACTCTTTCGCCGACCAGAGCGTGGAGCAAGGTTCCGTCGGCCACTTGCATTACCAGCTTTGCGGCTGACATAGCGCGCAATACCTCAACGAATTGCGCTCGACTGACATTTCGAAATGCGCCGTTCCGGCAAAGGACGTTCCACGCATCCAGGGCTCGAACGCCGCCGCATTCTGCAATCAGAGAGAGAACCTGATGCACTAGCGTCGAAAGGTGAAGCCTGTCACTTACCGGCGGCTCAGACCAGCGAGCGAGCAGTAAGCGGACCAAGGCAACGGACTGGATCAGCTTGGCGTGGATAGCGTCTACCGGCGAGGTCTCAGCAGTTACAGCAACTTCCGGCACGTAGACTCGAAGAATGGCTGGTTCACCTCTACGCCCGGATCGGCCTAGCCGCTGCCGCAAACTCGCGACGGAGAATGGGCTGCCGATCTGGCCAACACTCTCGACCTGCCCGATATCGATTCCAAGCTCTAACGTGGATGTGCAAACCACGGTTGTCGGCCTCGAATCGGCTTTCAGCGTTTCTTCTGCTTGTTCGCGCAGGTCTTTCGACAGACTGCCATGGTGTGCGAAGCACTGCGCCGGAATTTGTTCCTCCTGACAGCGAGTGTGGAGAAAATCCGCATAGACCTCTGCATCCGCCCGATTGTTAGCGAAAATGAGATGGTTCCCCGTTCGAATGACTTTGAAGAGGTCTTCCGCGATCCTTTTCTTCGTCGCGCAGTGTTCCGTTTCGCTCTCAGCTTCTGTCGCTGACCCTTGTGGTTGCTCCCATTCGGTTGTTTGTCGGTATCCATGCACGGCCAGTTTTAACATCTGTCCCGTAGCCTTTGACTCGATGATGTGGACAGAGGCGGCGTCGGTGGGTCGCAAGTACTCGGCAGCAAGATTCATGTCGCCTAAAGTCGCGCTCAATCCGATACGAGGCACGCTGCGGCCCAACGCAGTCTCAAGCCGGTGCAACACTGATTGCAGTTGTTTACCGCGCTCGCTTGCGATGAACAAATGTGCCTCATCGATGACGACGTATTTCAAGTGGCGGAACAAGTGCGGAACAGAGAATCCCTCCCTGACAAACAATCCCTCCAGCGATTCTGGAGTTATGAGCAGAACCCCACTGCCGTCCTGTAGAAACCTCTGCTTTATTGAGGAAGCTACGTCGCCGTGCCAGGGCCAAACAGACAGACCGAGAGGCTCAAAAAACGGAGCAAGTCGCCTGTACTGATCGTTGATCAGGGCCTTGAGAGGGCTCAAGTACAAAACTAATCCCTGCTTATCGCTTGCTGACGCAAAGCTCGACGCGATGGGTAAGAATGCGGCCTCTGTTTTGCCGGATGCGGTACTGGCGGCAAGAATGACGTCACCATTGGCCAGGATGGAACTGACGGCTTTCTCCTGAATATCTCGAAGCTCGGTCCAGCCCTGCCAGTAAATCCAACGCTGGACCTTCGGATGCAGGAGTTCGAATGCCTGCGAAGTTCTATCAGTGATCATCAGATTACAGCCGCAGGGTTGCCAACGCATCGTGTTCGATCGCCAACTCGGCTCCATGCTCGTCGCATCCGACGGTGGCAGCAGATTCGCTTTCGATTTCTACCGTCCCCAGCAATTCTTGCCATGAGGTTTGTGGGTGTTGCTCGAGAATCGAGAGCAGATTCAAAAATGCTTTTACCGTGGCCCTTGGATTCCTGAAATAACTGTCCCCCACCCTGCGAGAACAGTGACTCATAAAATCCTGTAGCCCGGAATCGGAAACCGGGTAGCGATTTGGGTCACCATAGGCGAAGACATGCCGCAGCTTCGTCAGCAACACATATAAGTCTTCCGCCGACAATGCAGGCAACCGCATCACCGGCGAGGTGTAGTCCACGAACGTGGCGCTCGCGAAAGTGTTCTCAGCTAGACGAGACTGCAATGCTTGATAGCTGTAGAGACCACGGCGCGTATCCATCAAGAATTCGGGCGTGCCTGCCATAAGAATTCCTAAACCCGACGAAGTCCCACCCTGAAGGCAGTCATTGAAGATTCGCAGGATCTGCTCATAATTCGCATTCCGTGCCTGCGTGTTCGCCAACTTGTAGAGATTTACTGCTTCATCGAAGCCGACCAGCAGTCCACTAAATCCGGCACAGCGTACAAATCGCGCCATCAGTTTCAGGCTGTCGTAAAAAGTAGCATCGTCAATGATTGTGCGCACACCCAGCGCGCCCCTGGCTTCCGTCTTGGTGGTGTATTCACCACGCAACCAGCGCACCGCATCCCATTTCAATTGTTCATTCCCAGTATCATGGCCGCGCCAGTATGTCACGATAACTTGAACAAAATCGTATCCGCCGGTCATTTCGCACAAAGGTTGTAGTCGGTCGCAAATGCATTCATCGGGTGAGCGACCCGTCCGTCGAGCGTCTGCGAGCGCCTCTGAAATGAACCGCTCGACTACGCTGTTCATAGCGCCGCCTTCCGGTTTTGCGCGGGTAGCCAGGTTACGCATCAACTCAGCGTATAGGGACCGGGCGTGTCCGCTCGTTGAATGCAGTCGGCGCTCGGGGGACAAGTCGGCATGCGCGGTGACCATTCGTTTTTCAACTGCCATGGACCGGCTGAGCGACAATAAAAAGCTCTTTCCTGCTCCGAAGTCGGCAATCAGCAGGCGGATAAAAGAGCCGCCGTCACAAGCTCGCTCGATGTCGCGAAGAAGAGCTTCCACCTCTCTGAGGCGGCCCACCTGTATCAGGTGTTGCCCTACACGCGGGACAACGCCAGCCCGTAAAGACTGGATGATTGCGTCGCGCTCTTTTGGTTTAATTGCTGTCATTGTTGGAACTCCCCGGCCACTGTCAAATTCAAATACATCGGATCGTCTCCCTCTACTAAAAGATCTCCGTAGCGCTCGAGCGCCAATTCGTTGAGGACATCTACTGCCCCTTCCAGTAGCAGTCCGCATTCCCCCGCGGCGCACAGCAAGTCTGCTCGGCTCCAGCTTTCCTTTGTTAGAATTTTCGTCAAAAACCGGGCATGTGGATCTGTTGCTTGAAAGGGCCTTTCGGCCACGTCAGTCACTTGAAACTCAGGCGCGTCTTCTTCCAGAAAGACTTCTTGCAGCAGCGTCGATACCTGTTCCGTCTCCGACAAAAGTGTCGCCACTCGGCTGGAATCGATCGCCACATCCGGCGTGGCACTTACTGGCGACTGCGTTCGTGCCGACGAAGCAGGCGTCGTCAGTTGAGCGTGGACTGCTGCCACCAGATCGCCGGTATCTACAGCGAGTAGACGAAAAGCTTTCGTTAGCGCGTTGATCCCAGATGGGTCAGCTTTGCCTGTCGCTACAGCAAGCTCAATGAGAAATTCTCCGATGGTTCGGCGCATTTCTGACGAGAGCACGCCAATTGTCTTGCGTAGACCGCGCAGCTCGATTCCATTTTCGAGCAGCCAAAGTCTTCGGGCGCGTAGTCGGAGCCTTTCGTCGGGGGAAAGATTAGCAAGTGTGCAGATCCTCTGTTCGAACACATCGATACGCCCGGGCTGAGGCAAAATTCCTGACGCGACCGCAAGGCTTAGTAAGGTCGAAGCGATCGAAAAGGAGTTGTTCACAATCGGGGACGCGCTTGGCTCAATGCGGAATAAAACGACTGAACCTGGCCAGGCAAACGAGTTCCCTACGCGCGGATCTGGTTCTACTCCGACGTTCAACCGTTCCAGGAGTTCTGCTATCAGACCTGCTCCCTTTTGAGGAACCTTTTCGCCCTCAATGCCCAGACTGCTCAGCAGAGCGGCGGCAGGGATGACCGCGAATGTTTGGTGAAGGGTAATCTCGAGCCAAGACCAGAATTCCCGCAGGACTTGACCGACTTTCCAGTCAAATATTCGCGTAGGTAGCAGGGCGATCGCGAGAGCAGGGCAGGCGGAACGCCGTCCTAGATACCGACTGTAAGCATCGAGTTGCTGCTGGCAATCCATCGCTATCTCGCTCAAGCCATGTGCGATCTCATCAAATCTCGCCACATTGGGAATGCGCGTTCGAATCACGATCGGCGCTCCGAATGATGGGCCGGCGGGTATATACCGCAGGACGATCTCTTCTTCTGAACTGGCTATGCCAAGGCCATTCGGAAATCTCTCTCCGTAGACTAATTCGAATAAGTCCTCAAATTCTTCCGGGCAGCGTTGCGCAGGGGTACGCTTTCTAAATTCGGCATGCGACTCAGCCCAGGCGAGAGCCCAGCGCGAGGGAACAGGCTCGGAATCGTCAGCACACCGCCCGAGCCCGACGCGGAGGACGTCGGAGTATGGATCATAAGGGCCACGCGGACGCACTTCGGGTGCCGCGTGGTAACCAATCCAGATCGCCCGCGCCATTTCCTTTGCGGCGATGAAATCAGAGAGCGCGTACGAAGAGCGGTCAAACGCAGGGTCCCTTGCATAAGTGCTGCGAAGCCTTTTGATTTCTGTACATAACTCAGACCGTTCTTCTTCAGAACAGTTCTGGTCAAACAAACGGCGTTCGAGTCCATAGAAAAACAAAAATACGAATCCCATCGAGATTCGCGCGTCCTGTCGGCCATCGCGTAGCCATTCAAGATATCGCCCACGTGCTTGCGGGGAAAGCGAACGATAGCTCGGCGGCCCATATGGGAAATCCTTGCCGTTATAATCCGGGCCCGACGAGCGAACAGGCAGCGACGGGTCTATTAGCGCAGGCTCCGTGCTGTTCCCGTTGAGGGAGTAGAGACGAGTGCCAACATACACCATGCCGCCGATTTTGTATCCGTGCACATCAACTGTTTGCGACGGTGAATACCAGCAACCCGCCGGTTCCGGCACAATCTGATTCGGCCATTGAGAATGCGGGACAACGTGGTAGTCAGCGGGCTTCGTCGAAGGGGACGCGTCGGGAATGGCCGGCCCACTAATAGGAATAAGGCGAAACCGCTGTTCCGTCTCGCACCAAACAATATCGCAATCTGGCATGGCTCGTTAATACCCTGAAATGTAGCGGCTGCTGATTACTTGGACAGAATTCTTTTTGTTTTGAGAGATGGTCAGATATTTGGACAGGAGTCGGTTTCTCGCGCGGTATGTACAGTCGTCAGGCCTCGATTGTGGATGACAGCAGGCGCAATCCCAGTGCGGGCTTGCCGCGGCAGGAACCGGCCGTATTGAGCCTCTGCATGTAACCTACGCAGTCATTCGGCGGTAAGCGGACTGGTCTGCAACCGGAATCCACCCAGAGTAGCGGGACATAGCAGTTTCAATTGCTCAAGGCTCACAGGGCAACGATATTGCCCGGCCAAGATCGCTAGCGGCCAAAAAGGCAGTCAACATCAGGTTTGTTTGAGCGCACGAGCCTTCCCCGGTTGTCGCGTGTATTGCGAAACAATCGGGAGGAGTGACCGAGTATTTTCCCCTCACAGTCACGCGCGATCGTCGTGCCGGTGTCCTTGTCCACCACCTTGGATCCTATAATTTGTTGCTTGCCGTCACGGACCCATTCATTTTTCATTGTTTTCATCCTCTGGCGTTGCGCTGCTCCTAGAATCTACCTTGTCGCGCATGCGTTAGTGGAGTCGTCCCATCACTATCCATGTAGAATTTCGCCGCGCAGAGACGGTGAATCGTGCCGATCTTCACCTAAGGACCAAATGTCCTTTAATGACAGGCTACTTTGCAGGCACGCCGCCCGTTGCCCGAGGGTCCGGACACCGACTTAGAATTGTTTCTGTGCCGCTCGAGTTAAGCCGTCATTATTTATAGACGGGGAGCAACTCGTTGCAGATTGGCACCTTCACAATCGGGCAGTTTCCTATACCCGGTTCAACTCGCGATTCGATCCGTTTGCAACAAGTGCATGGGAGGGCACTGCACCGTCAATAGTGCGGATGCTGGGAGCCCGCCGAAGGCGGGCTCATTCTTCCGGCTGTTCCAAATCACAACGTCTCGTGTGTTGAACTCAATCGCGTCGTATACGTCCTGTTGCTCTTTGGTAAAGTACCGGCTCACCAGAGAAGTCCTCTGGGTGGTCTTTACCTTTGGTTTTTTTGGCATTACTGCTCCCTTTGAAATGTGAGTCGTTCGTGTTGCGTCCTCGGGCATGTAATACCCAAGACGGGGCCAAAAGACACAAACGCCACCCGTTTCCAGGTGGCGTCGTCGCTCACAACTTAAGAAAAGGGAAAGTCTATTTTTTCGACTGACTCGGGCTCGAAACTGCGCCCACCAGTGTTGCGGCATAGCGGGGGCGGGATGCCTTACTTTGTGGCCCAAAATCCACCCGTTTCGCACCCTGCGAGTTACCGTTTTCAGATTGCTGCGAGGACTTTATTGCAGAGGCAGGCGATGCTTCTACGGAAGGACTCGTCGGTACTGCTTTTATTTTTTCTGGAATCGCAGACATCTGCCAGATTGTAGGGTGGTGGTGCTCAATTACCAACCAGTACGTCCCGATCACAACCGTCAGAACGCAAGCACGGCTCGGTTGGGCGGCGATCACAACAACGCCGATACAGAATTGCATCAAAGTTCCGATTTGGCAACAATGCAGGCAGAGCACCGGTGCTCCCCTGCAGCAAGTTGGAACCTTTACGGAAAAAGTGCTGTGAAAATTTGAAACTAGGTGCCGGCAGCGTATCAGAGTATTAGCCCACTCTGCGCCGAACTGGAACATGTTCGGTTTGGACTCTGTGGGGGGCCCGAAACCGCCGAGTGCGCCCTACCGATCAGTTGGCTTTAGTAGCACGGTTGCCGATGGAAGCGCGGTAAACCGACTCTTGACTCGCAGGGAGGCAGTTCACCGATGACGACCAGGACGCAACAGTCAGGTAATATTTAACGCTGAACCGACCGACTTTCCACCTCCGATTGGCTGCTGACCATCTTCGCTTGCCGGTTCGGGAGCGGCAGCGAGGGGGAGCACCAGCTTGCGGAGCACGTCGGCCATCAACGCGACCTCTTCCGAAAGGCCAGCCAGCCTGTGCGGGCAGAAAAATAGACCGAAGCTTCTCGCTTTTAAGTCTTTACCCCTATGTGTCGTAAGTAACCCTAGCTTGCCGAAGTGACTCTGCCAATTCCCACAAATGATCCAGAAATGAACCCCGCGGCCCGGAGTCCACAATCCGTTGCCGGACTCAGTAGGTTGAATATGTGCTGGTGCCGCAAGGCGCAAAAGAGCGGGTAAACGAGGAGCTAGGATCGGCTCTTGACGGCCAGCGCGAGGTTTGTGGAGCCTGTTTCAGTCCGCTTACGGCCAGATCGCCGTTTGCAGGAACCCAACGTGAGGGTAGAGGAGACGAGTATATCGCCTGAAAACGAACAGTTCCTTTTCAACCGCTGGCCCCAGTTTTTCACATCTAAGAACGAACCGAAGAAGTCGGCGATGAACGTCGGATTCGCGTGCGGAGATGGGTGGCTGAACATCGTCGTTGATTTCTGTTTTGAGCTGGAGGTACTGTTCGGAAATCTGGGTACAGAAATATTGCAAGTCAAACAGAAATATGGGGAACTGCGGATCGCGGTCAGTCACGATGACGAGGCTATCGAAGATTTAGTCCAAGCGGCCAGACAACAGAGCCTCCACACCTGCGAGGTATGTGGCAGTCCGGGCGAGTTGCAGAGAGACGAGCGCGGGTGGTGGGCAACGCAGTGCTCGCCATGCAGAACTGCTATTGCGGCCAAAGAGGAAAATGGATCCAAGGGAAGAATTACTAAGGGAGATTTTCGGCGATAATTCGGTTGTTGAAAGAACGCGAGGACCAATAAACACTCGACCCTTGTTCCCGCTCAACGAGATCTGGCCGGATGTTAGCCGGCAGCTTAAGGCTCTGCTTGCCGACGCCGGGGAGTGTCAACTTGCCAGTACGGTGGAGGATCTCTGGGTTTACGACCGATGTCGGTGCGGCGCAGACTTCTGCGCTACGGTGTACACGCAGCCGCGACCGACACACGGTTATGGGTCCGGCCACAGAAACATCGTGTTCTGGAATGCTGGCACGGTTGATCTCGACACAGGCAAGACGGTCGCAGAAATGAGCATAAGTCCAACGACGGAATTTACAACAATCCTTGACGTTGTTGGCGACGAGATCCGGTGCATTGAGATTCTCAACGATACAGAAAGCCGACACCGATTGATTGCTGCGCTTCCGGAACCCGCAGGGTCACAGAACCAGTGTCCGGCGCAAAGTTAATCGGGAGAGATGGTGCCGAAACCCAACGAGTCGAAGGTAGGTATCTTCTGGCTGGTTGAAAGCGAACTCCTCATCGATGGCGTATCGCTTGCGGTGGCTGAGAAATGGGGGAAATTCCTCAACTATCCACTCGGCCACAAGGATAAGTGGGAATGTTACCGTCAAACCCGAGCTGTTCCCGCCGACGTGGAATATGACACACCGCCGAGGGGCCGGGTCGTCTTCGACTCCGTCTGGGGGTTGTTCTACCTTTATGCGGACGCCTGCATCCTCCGGAAGCCTGCCCTCATCAACGAAATCCGAGAGCGTCTGCGTCTACCGCCAGAAACAAGGGTCGGACGCGACGAGCATTATCGGTGCGCTGACTGCCTGGGCGTAAGCGGCCTGTAATTGGATGGCGAAGCTGTGGTGTGCGTGTGAACCTCGGGCTTGCAGGGAGAGAGCCGGGCGATAAGCGGTAGGCGAAAATGGATGTGGGTGGGTTCCACTCAGCGGGAATTTGCCTCCTCAACTGCAAAAATCAAAACACAACGGAGCTAACCGGCGACGCTGCCGTAGTTTGCGGGAGTCTGGTTGACTTGTTGCCTTTTTTCCCGAACCTATATATGTGCGTGTGCGTGTATGTATATAGGATAGATTTTCTCTCTTCAGTCTAAAAGTTACTGAAGATAGGAAAAAAGACAACATCCCAACGAACTGGCCCTAAGTTCTCGCAAATATTGGAGATCGTCCCGTTGACTTTTTCAAAAGCCGCCAAAATCGGTGTAGAAAAGTCAACGGAATTAGCGCCCATCCTGCATCCCCACGGTTCCCGCACATTTTGACAACACAAACCATTGCGTCGTTCAAGCAAATAAAAATTTTCAAAACTTCCTTTGCGGCGCGTATTAGCTCTCATGTTCAGCACCCGGCCCTCTCGCATGTCAGCGGAAAAGAAGATCACGGCTCACTACGCTGGGAATCCCGCGCCATGCACTCTTATCAGTCTCGCCGCTACAATCGGCATCACCTATACCTATGCTTCGTTGACCGCCCGGCTATTGGTCGCGAAGGGAATCCTCACCCGCACGCTCGGCGAAGACGGTCGAACCATCCTATATAGCCCCGCAACTCGGCAGGAGTCCACCAATGGTTGACCGGATGCTCGGTAATCTGCTGTCCTCCGGACTTAGCGAGGAGACGATCGCCTCCATGGGTTGCCGCGCCGTAACCCGCGAAGAGATCGCCGCTGCCACCGGTATCTCTCCTGGCCATCTTGACCCAGAGGGCGGCTACTCAATCCCGTACCCCGACGTGACAAAACACGACGGCGCTCCTTACATTCGGTTCCGGCAATTCAATGGTGACCGCAAGTATGTCGGACCCGTGGGCCACGACAACGAAATTTACATCCCGCCCGGTTTCGCTAAGGCACTCGCCCGTGTCGGTTTCCGCTTCTTTGGCCTCACCGAAGGCGAGAAGAAGGCCGCGTTCCTGACTCAGTGCGGCATCCCGTGCCTTGCCATCGGTGGTGTCACCTCTTGGGCCGACGCTGGTTATCGCGCTAAGGAAAAGGCCGAGGGCCACCGCCTGTCGGAAGACACGCCGCCCCATCCAACAATCCGGCGCTATCTCGATCAATGCAAATGCGTGATCGTGATTGCCGATTCGGATTATTACGTCAACCCGGCGGTGCGGTCTGGCATGAGTAGTCTTCGCGCAGCGTGCGCGAAGCATCAAGAGAGTCTCGGCATCACGCAGTATCCGCACCAGCCATCACTCGCGCTGCTGATGGTGACGCCGCCAGCTCTGGTCGAAGAGCAAGATCCTGATGACCCCGATACGAAGTTACTCAAGCTGATCAAGCAAGGAATTGATGATTACGCCGTGGCCAAGTTCAAACGCGAGTGCGAGACTCGACACGATTTTGATCTGGCTGAGTTCAACGTTGGGCTTCTTTCCACGGTCTACTCCTTAGGCATCGCCGGTTCCGGTGTAAACGACAAGCAACTCGCCCTACTAACCGCGCACGCCGCCTACGAGCAGATATGTCACACATCCGGCAACTATTGGCACTACGACCGGCAATCCGGTGTGTGGGTGCGCTCCATCGCAAAGAACGAATACGGCGCTCCCGATGCTATTCACAACACCTTGGTACAGGCAAGCATCGCGGTCAACATCCACTACGCCAACGTTTACCACCGCATCAAAGCCCTCAAAGGTAAGAAGTCAGCGGACCTGGCGCTAATGCAATCAGCCGCCGAAAAACTGATCGAAGACTCAACAAAGGCGCTGACAGCAGTCGAGAGCACATCCGGCATGACCCGAATCATCACCTTGCTATCGCGACAAGTCGAGATTCCTCGCGTTCGTTTCGATCAGAACCGCGATGTAGTCGCCGTCGCGAATGGCGTACTCGATCTCCGCACCCGGCGACTTACGCCGCATTCGCCGCGCAACTTAATCACGGTTACTTCGCCCGTCCAATATAATCCCCGCGCAAAATGTCCCGTATTTCTTGACTTCCTTAAATCATCAATCCCGTCAGCAGCGATCCGGCAGTACCTTCAGGCGGTATTGGGTCTGAGCATAACCGGGCAGGTGAAGATCCAATGCTTCTTCGTGCATAAAGGTCCAGGTGGTTCAGGCAAAGGAACGCTATTTGAAACGCTCCGTTTCATCCTGGGCAGAGCTTATCGCGTCGGCCATAAGAGCCTGATCATAAAGGCCAAGGGTGAGGTTCACCCAGCGAACGTTGCGGCGATTGCCGGCGGTCGCTGCGTGATGATCTCGGAGTTAGACGAGAGCACCGTCATTGACCCCGCATCGCTCAAAACGCTAACCGGTGCCGATACTGTACCAGCACGCGGTATGGGTGAAAACTTTTACGAGGTTGCGCCGACCTGGAAGATTCACGTCGCAACGAACGACATCCCGAAGGTGACAGACACTTCGGAAGCCGCCCGCCGTCGCTTCCGTATCATTCCCTGGGACCAAAAATTTGGCTCCAGTCCAGATGTCGAACTGTCGGAGAAGTTGAAGGCCGAAGCGTCAGGCGTTTTGAACTGGCTACTCGATGGAGTCGACTTTTATCTAGCCGGAGCTCTCCATCCGACAAAAACGCCGCAGGAGATCCGCCGCGCAACCAACAAGATGTGGAGGGACGTTGACACGGTGGATCAGTGGATACGCCAGGAGTGCGAGGTCGATAAGTCGATCACCAAATCCGGGAAAAAAGAACTCTATGCGAATTACAAGGCATGGCTAGAAGACAATGGGTTTTCCGTAATCTCATCCAACACCTTCACCCGAAAGCTGGAGTCTGCCGGGCATCCTTATTATTCTTCAGGTAGCGTTGATTGGGTAGAGGGTATCCGGCTGAGGGCTGATGCGGAGAGGAGGTCCGAAGAGTTCGACGACGAAGCCGACACACTCGCGTTTGAACCGCCACTCGAACCTGAAGCCCAGCCGCGACCACCAGTAGTTGAGATTACCAACAGGCCAAAGACCGGCGGCAAGATCAGGAGGGTCCAATAATGACCCACTTTGAAGCTATCGACCACCTTCACATCACTGCGTCCGGCGACTGGTTTGCATCCGGTCTGCTGGCTGATGAAAACGCCGTCTGGCTTGAAGAACATCCCGATACGGTCGAGCAAACCGTCGCGTCGCGCCAGTGCGTTGCCGGCTTTTACACCTGTTTCCCGTATGCCATCGAGCACCTCATCCGCCGCTCACTCGTGAGTTGCCTAGATCTCGAAACAACCGAGTTAACGCCGCAATCTCCTGCGATCGAAATTACGAAACAGACCAAAATCGGTGAGCAGACCTGGAATCAATATCGAACCTGTTACCCCGAATGCAAACTCAACACGACGCCGCGCATTCGCATCGTGGCAATAACCATCCACAACCGCGATCTGACCGGCAAACCCTGCACGGAGAGCTTCGCCTTCGATGTGGATGCGCTTTCGCCGGAAGATCGCGAACGCCTGTTCGATGCGGTTGTGGACGGCCAACATTTGCTGGGTCACAATCTCGGGTTTGACCTCAACTGGCTGTTCAACCAAACGCGATGCCGCCCTGCGTTCGTGCTCGATTCCTTATTGTTGGTGCGTCAGTGCGACCCTTCGTTGTTGCTTGGCCTCAACCAGACCGCCGCGACCGGACCGCTCGCCGAGCAGGAAGAGGCGATTGAGCTTCTGACCGGGGCCGGAGAGAACGGCGGCGGCAACCTGGAGTACCTATCGACCATCGTCGGTCTGCCGCGCCCCAGCAAAGCGCACCAGAAGCCCGCCAACTGGTGCGTCTCGATCCTGAGTCCCGAGCATCACCGCTACATCATGTCGGACATCGACGCGCCGATCAAGATTCTCCGCACGATCTTCGGGGCGATCGACCCGAAAGAGTTGATGCCGAAACTGCGCGAAGAGTTCCCTTGGTATATCCATTACCAGAATGCTCTCATCAAGCACGCCTGCTTGCACGGCATGCCGTTCGATCACGAATCCGCCGCGAAAATCCGGCATCGCTACACGCAAGCATGCCACGCCGTCGCGAACCGGTTCGCCCGCAAATGGGAAAGCATCTTCACGACGGAGGTGGTCGCGATTCTGGCCGATCGGGCGAAAGGCGATACGTCCGACATCGTCAAGCAAGCCTTCGCCGCAGTTGCCGCAAGCAAAGGCATCGAATTGCCACGCACCGAGACCGGCGATGTCGGCACCTCGCTCAAGGACTGGCGGTACGGGGGTATCGATCAATCGCTGCCCGAACTGTACAACCTCCGCAAGAAGCTGAGCGACTACAAAAAGGGCATCGAGATGATCGACTCGCTGTTCGATTTCGCGAAGGCCGACGGCTACATCCACCCGCTGGTCAACTTCTCGACCGCTGCGGGCCGTGCCTCGTCGCAGAACCCGAATGTGCAAGGCTTCCCCCGTGACAGGCGGCTCCGGCGTGCTTTCGGGCGACGCGGCAAACGAGTCGTCAAGGTCGATTACTCTTCGATTGAACTTCGGATCGGCGCGTCCCTTGCGAACCGCGCAATCAAGCATACCCGTTCCCTGTTGAAGGACATCCGCAGCAGCCACGAGTTCGAGGACCGCAACTACTTCTTGAAGAACGCTTGGCTCGGCAATCAGACGGCCCAAATCGCGTTTCCACCAGAAGCCCCGCCGGACCACAGGTCGGAAGACGACTGGCGGATGGAGCGGCCCGCCCGGTTGATCCAGTACTACGCGCAGCGCGTGCTGCGGCTGGAGAAGCAATGCTTGGAGACGGCCTTCGAGCATCGGATCGACCCGCATCTGGTTACCGGCTTGACGATGCTTTGCCGGGCAGGGCGCTTCGAGGTAGAAGGCGACATCGTCGCATGGCTCCGGGAACGATCGAAATCAGAGACGAAGGAACTCAAAGAACGCCATGCGACCGCACGTCAACAGGCGAAGGCGGTCAACTTCGGGCTGCTGTACTTCATGTCCGGGGCCGGCCTTCACAGATATGGCATCGAGTCTTACGGCGTGAAGTGGAGCGCGGAAGAGGCTGCGTCCGCCCGCGAGGCGTGGTTTGGGCTTTATCCCGAGCTTGGTTTCTTGCACTGCTACATTCACTACTACTGCCGCAGAAAGCAGCTCGCTTGTAGATACAAAGTCTACAACTCGTATACGCGCCAAGTCGAGACGCCGAAATGGGACGTCTCCGTCTACACACCGACCACGCTGACGGGCCGGCCCTTCGCAATTCTTGCCTCTAAGACCAGGGCCCTCGCCTATCCCGGCCAAGGTTCCGGGGCCGACATCCTAACCCGCGCCGTTTCCTATCTATCGCCACGCCTCACCGACGCTCTCGCGCTGACGGTCCACGATGAGATCGTTTTGGTCGTCGATGAAAGCGAAGATGCTGAAGACTACCGACACGAACTCGAAGAAACGATGATCCGTGCCGCAGCTGAAATCATCACCGACATCCGTATTGAGGTCGAAGGGGCGGTCGCGGACTGCTGGACAAAATAAGCGTCTCGCAGTCGGTCAACCTATTGCGTTTGAAACAGCACGCGACAGAATCACAATCAGCACTGCTGCGCAATCTTCATGCTTTCGCCGAATCGACGTCATCGAGGTGAACCCGTCCGCCGACGAACTGGCCGATGCCAAAATCACAAACGCTATCTTGATCATCAGTATTGAGCGCAAATTGCTTGCGCGTCAGCCCTTCTCGGCAAGGACGCGCAGGCACTTATTAGCCTTTCTTCACCGAACTGCTCTCCTTGTACATTCAGGGCGTCGGTAACTCCGTCTGTGTACACAACCAATACACAACCGCTTTGACAAGCTCACTCGAAGTTCCTTGTTTGAGAATGCACAGGATGAAAAGCCAGAATTTAGGCGTCCCGTGCAGAATAAGATCCCTTTGTGCGCGCTCGCCGGTAAACGTTCCCGCACCTCGTACCGCAGCCGGAACATTTGCGCGCAAACGCCGGTCACAGGTCCAAAAAGGGCATGTTTGTCCGGTTCTTACCCCGCGGAACGTGGATCTTACGGAATCGTCATATCGTTACTCACTCCTTCGTTAGTTTTCAAAGGTGCGCAAAGGTCTAGCGTCCGAAGATAGCCGCCGGTGAATGTGAGCGTAATCGCACCCGACAAATCGACGGTTTCGGCCAAACAGAGCAATTGATAAAACATCTCTATGTCTGATTGGCGTTCCTCTTCCGGGGTCGCTGTACATGGTAAACACAGCCAACCCATGAGCAGATCCTCGATTGCCTCCGAATTGGCTTGGAGCTGGTCTTCTTGTGTCATAAATTTATTTACTTTTCTTTGAGAGAAGGCCGAAGTCGATAAGGTGGATCCAAATCACCGGCCATCCGTCTTCTACATTCGTTAATACTTCGCAAAACGAATTCGGCAAAAAATTTTTGACATAGAGGCAGCGTTTTTCCATGTGCCTCGTCACAGCATTATTGGTCGTGCGCGGACGAACTGAATTGCCAACAACGCCTATTTGCTGCACGTGCAACTCCAGTGCTCCGGATGAAGTCGATAAACTATGAGCTTGCCGATCAAGTGCTCACGCCTTGAAATGTCCATAGCAACGAAGAAACCGCACGGTACGGTGGCGCACTGGACATGGCGATCAATGAGCACTACAAGTAAGTCAAAGGTGCCCGTCTGACTCCCAGCCGGCGCGGTGTGGGCGTGGAAGGGCCCAAAAAGAAAGTACGACGCTCTAATGGTTCGTCATCGAACTTGTGTTCTTTATGCCATTAAGCGAAATACGGTTCCTGAGATCGGGGAAGTCAAATGCGTACCCGCGCACTTAAGTCATTGTTTTCTGAATCGGGCTTTTTAACTAGCCGTCCTTCGCTGCATACGGCACCTCGGGCAATGGACAGAACTGCCGCATGCGGAAGCGCGGGTAGGTGGTGGAACCGCTCGGTTCCCTGATTAAGTCACCAAACCTTCACAGAATACGTGCTTCTAGCCAGTCCGCCACAACGGAGGGGTCGAACATATTGTCCTTCCCGATCCTCACCGCAGTTATCGTTCCCAACCGGACCCACTGACATAACGTCTGGCGCGTCTTGCGCGTGATGTTCATTACCTCCTTTGTCGTCAGATACGACTCTCTCGCCCGCAACTTCTCAATGATTGTCTTACTTGATGCCGAATTATTCTGCGTCATGCGGGCTTTAATACCCGTCGGCGGGCGAGATCTGAAATATGACAAAAGAAAATGTCGGCCAGGCGGCATCTCGGGGATCAATAGACGATCCGCCGGGCCGAAGTAGAGTCTATGCAGCCGCGATCGAAGCGAACGTGGAGTTCACCCGCTCGCGAGTCTTTGGGGTGGTGTCATCGCTGCCAGCCAGATAGCGGAGCGTTGTTTCCAGGTCCGAATGTCGAAGCCACTTCTGGATGGTCCGCACCGGAACGCCCTGTTCATGGTGCCAGCTAGCAAACGTCTTTCTGAACTTGTGGAGTTCCAGGTAGTCGCAAATCGGTTGCTCGGCACAGCATAGCTCCCGTCCTTCTTTCGTCGTTCTACGACAATATCCGCAGTTCATCCCCGCCCGTAATGCGACCTTTTTCAACGTCCTTAGCAGGTGACCGTTTGGCTTACCAGCGGCAGTGGGAAAGATCAGACGACCCGAGACACGTTTGCGACGCGCCTTGAGCATCTCGATCAGCGAGTCGGGAACCGGGATGTCGCCCTCTTCAGAATCCTTCGGCGTAAACCCGAGGTCAAGCTTCTCCCTGATTTCGAACATCTTGGTGGCCCAGTTGATATCCCGCCACGTCGCGAACTGAACTTCTTGTTCACGAGCACCCGTCGCCAGGAAGAAGATGAACATATCGCGCTCTTCCCGGTTCGCCGCCGCCATGAGACGCTCAATGTCTTCGTGCGTATATGCGCTCACCAGCTTTTCGGTGAACTTGGGTTTGTCCTTCTTCTCCAGCGGCCACGCCAACTTGAAATGCAGGAAGAACGTTCTGAGATTGTTAACGTGATTTGCGACTGTACGATTGCCCAATCCCTCCTCGCTTCGCATATAGGTCATGTAGTTCAGCACATCTTTCCGCCCGAGCTGTTCAAGGAAAGGTTTGGGTTTCGATTTCGCGAACAGATCCAAGGAGCGATGGTAGGCGAGGTACGTCTTGTGCGCCTTGAGAGCTTTCGTCTCTGCGAGGTACTCAGCGATCGAATCGGGTAGCGGCGTTTGTGTTTGCGCCGTGTCTTCCACCACAGGGACTCCAGCGGCCTTGGCTTCTACGTGGCGTTCGCGTTTGATCTTCTCAATTGACGCGAGTTGAGCATCTGACCCGACCGGTTCGTATTCCTGTTTTGCATTTTTCCGGTAGCGGATGTAGTAGATGCCCTCCGGGTGGTGCTCGGCCTTCCCGTTCACCAGGGCGTAGCCGGGCTTAAGTTTGTTGTTTCCGACGAATACAGGGTCGAGAAATGGGTACGAGCCATCCGGCATTCGCACTCGGATCTTCAGTCGAACGACTGGTTTCTTCATTGAGGATTCTCCTTCGGGTCGTTAATACCCGCGAGAAAGGCTCAACTCGAATATTCGATGCGATTTTGTGTAACAGGGAGTGTAACACGCCCCTATCTATTTGAAAACAAAAGGCTGGCGGAGAGGGGGGGATTCGAACCCCCGGTAGACTTTAAAGGCCTACGACGGTTTAGCAAACCGCTGCTTTCGACCACTCAGCCACCTCTCCAGGGCGCTGCGGTTTTCTCTGCAATCGTAGCATAGGGAAAGAGTTCGGCTGGTTCATCCCGGCCGTTGAGTGAGAAAGTGGTTATATGCCTGCAGCTTCTTTCTCAGTGGAGCCGCCGGCCGTCACGGAGTACGGCCTCTACATCGGCGGTGAATGGGTGCAAACATCCCGAAAAGACGCGGTCCGGCTGCCTTATGACGGCTCGATCGCAGGTCAAGTCTGCCACGCCGAAAAGCCGCACGTCGAAGCCGCCATTTCCGCCGCCAGCGAAGACGCCCGCGCGATGGCCGCCCTGGAAAACCATGAGCGCGCGGACCTCCTGCTCCGCATCGCGGACGAAGTACGGAAAGACGAAGCCGAACTGGCGCGGCTCATTTCCGCGGAAACGGGCAAGCCCATCGAGGAAGCTCGCGTCGAAGCGAGCCGCAGCGTGAACACGCTGGTTGCGGCTGCGCATGAGGCCCGGCAGTTGCACGGCGAAGTAATACCCATGGATTTCGCTGCCGGCGCCAAGGGCCGCATGGGTCTGACGATCCGTGAGCCGCTCGGCGTCATCGCCGCCATCACACCGTTCAATTTTCCGCTGAATCTAACCCTGCATAAACTCGCGCCCGCGCTGGCCGCCGGTAATGCCGTTGTCCACAAGCCCGCGGAACGAACGCCCCTGAGCGCGCTGCGGCTTGCGGGCCTGGTGACAAAGGCCGGCGCGCCGAAAGGCGCTTACAACGTCGTTACAGGCGATGGTCCGGCGATTGCCGACCAGTTTCTACAGGACCCACGCGTTTCCATGCTGACCTTCACCGGAAGCATGCGTGTGGGGAATTCGCTGCGCGCCAAAGCCGGACTGAAGCGCATCACCCTGGAGCTCGGCAACAACTCCGCGGTCATCCTCGAACCGGACGCCGATCTTAAAACCGCAGTCCCGCGCTCAGTCCAGGGGGCTTTCAGCCATAGCGGCCAGACATGCATCTCTCTGCAGCGCGTTTTTGTGCACGAATCCATCGCCGGCCGGTATCTTGATGGCCTCGTCGCGGCTGCCGAAAAACTCAGCATCGGCCATCCTTACGAATCGGCCACCGAAGTTTCCTCTCTGATCGATGAAAGCGCCGCCATCCGCGTCGAATCCTGGATCCATGAAGCCACAGACGCCGGAGCGCGCATCCTTTGCGGAGGCGGCCGGCGTTTCGCCACCATCGAACCTACCGTACTTGTGGACGTTCCAGCGTCGGCGCGCATCTCGTGCGAAGAGGTGTTTGGTCCGGTCGTAGCCGTCTATCCGTATCAGGACCTTAACGATGCGCTCGCCCAGGCGAACAACACTCCTTATGGGTTGCAAGCGGGCATTTTCACGAACAATCTGACGCGTGCTTTTGAGGCCGCTCGCAAGCTGAAGTTTGGCGGCATCATGATCAATGATGTTCCTACTTTCCGCATGGATCATATGCCCTATGGCGGAGCCAAGCATAGCGGCCTCGGACGCGAAGGTCCGCGCTACGCCATTGAAGAGATGACCGAGCTGAAGTTAGTCTGTTGGAAAACAGACTAGACCAAGTTGCAGAAATTCGAGTAGTCAAAGGGCGCTTACGCTTCCGGCTCAGTTTCAGCATCTCGGGTGTGGGAAATGTAACGCGAATTTCCGCAAGTAGGTACTAGACCGGTGACCCCGCTGTCGCGAGCTTGCATCCGGACTGCGCCGTCTTTGTTATCCTCAAAAGTTAAGGAACGGTAGGGGTTTTCGATGTCCGGACACAGTAAGTGGGCCACCATTAAGCACAAAAAAGCGGCCCTCGACGCGAAGCGCGGCAAGACGTTCACGCGCCTGATCAAAGAAATCATGATCGCGGCACGCAGCGGCGGCGATCCTGATTCGAACGCCCGCCTGCGCACTGCCATCGTAGCTGCCAAAGCCGTCAGCATGCCGGCTGACAACATCAAGCGCGCCATTATGCGCGGCACCGGCGAGCTGGAAGGCAGCCAGATGGATGAAATTCTCTTCGAAGGCTACGGACCGGGCGGAGCCGCTGTCCTGGTCAACGTCGCTACCGATAATCGCAATCGAACGGTCAGCGAGATCCGCCACATGTTTTCGAAGAACAGCGGGAATCTCGGCGAGCAGGGCAGCGTTTCGTGGATGTTCGAGCGCAAGAGCCAGATCATCGTCGACGCCGAAAAGACCAACGAAGATCAGTTGATGAGCGTCGTCCTGGATGCCGGCGCGGATGACATTCGGGATGAGGGTGGCGCCTGGGCCGTTCTCTCTCCGCCGGAGGCCCATGAGGCGATTGTGCACGCCCTCGAAAAAGCCGGTATCCCCGCGGAATCGGCGGAAATTTCCATGGTGCCGAAGAATACGATCAAGCTTGAGGGCAAGAACGCCAGCGCTATGCTGAAGCTTTACGAAGCCCTCGAAGATCATGATGACGTGCAGAATGTATACGGCAATTACGAAGTGGACGAGGCGGAAGTAGAAGCTCTGGCATAACGCATGCGCCTAGGTTCCTCTGCGCAGCGCCTGTCGACCTCGGCCTGACTCCAATGCGAATCGTCGGAATAGACTGCGGCAGCGAGAGGACCGGCTTCGGGGTTGTCGACACAGACGGCCGGTCGCATCAGTACGTCGCGGCCGGCGTCATCCGCACCAAGGCTTCCGAGGCCTTCGAGCAGCGCCTCAAACGCATCGCTGAAGATTTGCGCGAGGTCATCGCGGCATACCGTCCGCATGCTGTCGCTGTGGAAGAAGTCTTCCACGCAATCAACGCCAAGTCTGCCCTCAAACTGGCGCACGTTCGCGGCGTGGCACTGTTGCTCGCTGCTGAAGCCGGCATCAAGGTAAGCGAATACTCCCCGCTCGAAGTGAAAATCAGCGTGGTCGGTTACGGCCGGGCGGAAAAGCGGCAGGTTCAGATGATGGTTCTATCGTTGCTCGGAATCGGGCAGGAATTCGAGTCGTTTGACGCCACCGACGCCTTAGCCGTCGCCATTTGTCACGGCACGCGCTCCAGTATGCCTCTCACTGCGGAGGCCCTGCGATGAGATTAGTTTTCCTGGCGCTCTTAATCGCTGCTTCGTCATTGGCTGCCGAGCCAAAACTTACTTACATTCGAAGCTTCCCCGGCAGTGTCCCGCCATACTTCGAGATAAAGGTTGATCGCACCGGCGCTCTTGAATATAAAGAATCTGCCGCGGACGATCATCCCTTAAAAGCTCAGCTGCCAAGCGCCCAGACCGATTCTTTGTTTGCGCTCGCCGGCAAACTGAACTATTTCAAGTCGCCCATTGAATCCGGCTTAAAGGTTGCCAACACCGGCAAGAAAACGTTTCGCTACGAAGATGAGAACGGAACTGTTTCCGAAACCGTCTTCAATTACTCAACCAGCCTGGACGCGCGCGATCTTCTCCAGGACTTCGAAAACATCGCTGCCACTGAAAATGCTTACCTCGAACTCGACAGCGCGATGCATTACGATAAGCTCGGCGTCAATGATGCTCTTGCGGTGATCGAGTCGCTCTGGCTCAACAAGCAGCTGGCTGATCCACCACAGTTTTTCCCCTTGCTTACCCGCATCGCGAGCCACGAATCTTATATGCATCTGGTGCGTGACCGGGCTGCTCGCTTGAAAGATGAATTTCAGGCTGCCAACGCGCCGCCTCAAGGCGACGCCCAACAGAAATGAACCCTCCACCCTTCGATCGGGTTGTTTGGATCGTTCTTGACAGCGTTGGCATCGGCGCAATGCCGGACGCCGCGGCCTACGGCGATACCGGCAGCGACACTTTGGGTAACATCGCGAAGCGGCATCCTCTCCATCTGCCGAATCTCCGCCGTTTAGGCCTGGCCAACATCAAGCCCCTGGCCGGCCTGTCTCCCGCGCCCGTTCCCGCGGGCGCTTTTGGCAAATCCACCTTGGCTTCGCCCGGCAAAGACACCACGACCGGCCACTGGGAGATGGCGGGAATCATTCTGTCAAAGCCTTTCCCAACCTATCCGGGTGGTTTTCCCGCTGAGGTGATGGACTGCTTCACGTCGCGAATCGGGCGCGGAGTTCTCGGCAACAAGGCCGCATCCGGCACCGAAATCATTCAGGAACTCGGTGAGCAGCACATGCTGACCGGCTCGCCCATTGTCTACACTTCCGCCGATAGCGTGTTTCAAGTTGCGGCGCATGAGCAGGTGATTCCGCTTGGTGAGCTCTATCGCATCTGCGAGATCGCCCGCGGCATCCTTCGCGGCCCGAATGAGGTGGGCCGCGTGATCGCCAGACCTTTTGAAGGCTCCCCTGGGCATTTCACTCGTACCGCTAACCGGCATGACTACGCTGTTCCGCCGCCTAAGGCCATGCTGCTTGATCAGCTTGCGGAAAACAACGTTCCGGTGACCGGCATCGGCAAAATTTCCGACATCTTTCTCGGCCGCGGCATTACGCGCTCCATTAAAACGAAAAACAACGCCGACGGCATGGAAAAAATCCGGGTGGCCATGCAGGAGTTCCCGACAGGTCTGATTTGGGCCAACCTGGTCGATTTTGACCAGCAATATGGACACCGGCACGACATCGAGGGTTACGCCTCCGCTCTGGAAGCGATGGATCGTTGGTTGTCTTGCTTGGATCTCAGAGAGACGGATGCCCTGATACTGACTGCAGATCACGGATGCGACCCCACCGCTCCTTCTACAGACCATTCGCGTGAGTACGCGCCTCTTCTGGTCTATGGCCGCCGGGTGCAGCCGGGCGTAAACCTGGGAACTCGAAGCACGCTGGCGGATATCGGTCAAACTGTGGCAGCGAACTTCGGAACGGGCCTCGCGGTGGGGACCAGCTTCCTCGATGACATTCAGAAAGGAAATTCAAGAGTTCAGAGTTTATGAGACGGCGCATAGCAGCGGGGAACTGGAAAATGTACAAGACTCCGCAGGAGACTGCCCTGTTTTTGGAGAAGTTCAACGAGCTGGCGGACGATGACATTGATCGCTGTGATGTCGTCATATTCCCGGCGGCGGTAAGTATTCCGGCCGCAGTGCAAGCCGCTGCGGAAACGTCTATCCAGATTGGCGCGCAGAATATCTACTGGGCGCAGGAGGGCGCTTATACAGGAGAGATTTCAGCCGCAATGATTCGCGCCGCGGGAGCTAACTGGATCCTTGCCGGTCACAGTGAACGGCGTCACCAAGTATGTAACGAAACCGACGCGGAGGTCTTAAAGAAGGCGCAGGCAGCCCTCGCGGCCGGTTTGACGCCGATCATCTGCATCGGCGAGCGCACTGAAGAACACAAAGCCGGGAAGGCTTACGACGTTCTCATTCGGCAATTCGCCGGCGGCGTTGCTGGTCTGACGGAAGAACAGTTCGCAAAAGTTGTTCTCGCCTACGAGCCTGTTTGGGCTATCGGCACGGGACTAACCGCCACTCCGCAAATTGCCTCCGATGCTCACCGCTTAATCCGTTGTGAGGCGGAGAAGCGCTTTGGCAAGGACGCCGCTCAGCAAGTCCGCATCATCTATGGCGGCAGCGTGAAGCCGGAAAACATAGAAGGGCTCATGCGAGAGGAAGAAATAGATGGCACGCTTGTAGGTGGCGCCAGCCTCGAGCCCGAATCGTTTTTTCGAATCGTAAAGGCTTGCTGAGGCTAGGTACCAAGGTGCAGAAATTCGCGTAGTCAAGGGCGCTTACGCTTCCGGCTCAGTTTCAGCATCTTAGGTTGTGGGAAATATAACGCGAATTTCCGCAAGTAGGTACTAGGGTTCCTGTATCTGAAATTCCTTTATGCTCCGCACTTACAAGCTCCGTTACGGTCGCCGCTCGGTTTCGAGTGTTCACGGTGTCAAATATCCTCGCTTTTCTTATCCTCTTCCTTCTTTTCGCCGGCGGATTTTCCGGGAAGGTCGTATGGGTTTTCGTGAACGCGTTCGCGAATGCCCGCCTTCAGCGTCTTCGCGAGTGAAATGCTCTGGGCCCCGAAACGGTCCCGAATATGATCCACTGACCGGAATGCCTTCCGCAGGCGCGCCGTTTGGGGCTCTTCCAACAGGTTCATCTGTCCCTCTGCGTGCTGCAGACCGCCGGCATGAACGCCAAGCAGGCGAATAGGCGTTTTGGTATCCCATGCCTGGCGGAACAGCCCGATTACTGCGCCGGCGATTTGGCCATCCAACTGAGTCGCATGATCCAGCGTGGAAGCGCGCGTGATGGTCGAAAAATCCTCGTCGCGCAGTTTGAGCTGAATTGTCCGAGCGTAGAGCCGATGCTCGCGCAGACGCTTCGCTACCATCTCCGACAGTTTCAGGATCGTTGTCTCCAGCTGTTGCTGGTTCGCCGTATCGTTTGAGAACGTGTGCTCATGGCTTATCGATTTCGGATCCCCTTCAGCGCCGATTTCCGCGTCGAACCATCCGCCAGCATCGACGCCCTGCGCCTTTCCGGCCAGCGCCAGTCCCCATCGCCCGAAATGCGACGCCAGAAAGCCTTCTTCCAGACTCGCCAGATCTCCCACTTTCCGGATGCCGAGCTTGTGCAGGGACGCTTCCATTCTCTTGCCCACGCCCGGTATCTTCCGCACATCCAGCGGCGCTAGGAATCGCGCTTCATGGCCCGGCAGGATGTGCAAGACTCCGTTCGGCTTCGCCTGATCGGACGAAACCTTGGCCACCAGCCGCGAAGCCGCCAGACCCAGCGAGCAACGCAGGCTTGTTCCACTGCGAATCGTTTCGTGCAGCGCGTGCGCCGCTTTCATCGCGGGTCCGTGAAGTCTCTCGGTGCCGGTCAAATCAAGATACGCTTCGTCAATTGAAGCCATCTCCACCAGCGGCGAAAATTGACCTAGAATCTCGAAGACCTTCTTCGAATAATCGCGGTACCGCTCCGGATGCCCCTCCACGAAGACCGCCTGCGGACAGAGTTGTCCGGCCGTCCGGAGCGGCATCGCCGAATGTACTCCGAACTTCCGCGCCGCGTAGGACGCCGCGGCCACTACTCCGCGCTGGTTCGCTTTACCCCCCACGACCACGGGCTTGCCAATGAGAGACGGATCAAAAAGCTCCTCCACCGATACGAAAAACGCATCCATGTCCACGTGGCAGATGAGTCTTTGCATGCTTGCACCCACTCACTCCGGCCGCAGGGTCGCCGCAATCACTCGCGGCCATCCTGCCAGGTCGGAAACCACTCGAACGTCTGTCCAGCGCGCTGCGAGCATAGCTTGAACTTCTTCGAGCGACCGGTAGCCTAATTCCATCATCAACCGGCCGCCCGGTTTTAACGAAATCCCGGCGCCGGCGATCAGCCGCCTGTAAATCTCGAGGCCGCTATCGCCCGCGAACAGCGCGACGTGCGGCTCCCAGTCCCGCACCTCAGTCTGCATATTAGCCGCGTCTGAGCCGGGAACATAGGGCGGGTTCGACAGCAGCAGGTCGATGCTTCGCGGCCGAACCGCCCCTGCCAGGTCAGCCGCGAAGAACAACACGCTGGCTTCGTGGCTTTTGCGGTTTCGTTCCGCCACCTTGAGAGCTGCCGGCGAGACGTCGGACGCCATCACGTGGTGTCCGCTTTCCAAGGCCACGCTGATCCCGATCGCGCCCGATCCCGCTCCTACGTCCAGCACACGCGAGACGTTCTGGCAGCGTATGTGTTCCAAAGCGGTCTCCACCAGATGCTCGGTCTCGGGGCGTGGAATCAGGACGTTTTCATCCACGTAAAACTCTCGCCCAAAGAACTCTTGCTTGTGTGTGATGTATTGGGTAGGCTTCCCCTTCAACCGCTCACTTAGGTAGCGCCCATAATGGATCCACCAAAGTTCTACTAATTCATCATTGCTGTGAGCGTACAAGTAGGCTCGGTCACGGCGCATGGCGTGGCACAACAGCACTTCCGCCGTGAGCCGCGGAACTGGCACCGCGGCTTTGTCCAGTATTTCCGTGCCCTGCAGGAGTGCGGTGTGAATCGTCACGGCCGCTGGCGTAGGAATCTAAGCGGCTTGACCTTCGTCGCCGCGCAGCCGTTCCGCAGTGTAGTAGCTGGTCAAAGCATCGATAACCGGTTGCAGCCGGCCTTCGATGATGAGATCCAGTTGATGCAGCGTCAGCCCGATCCGGTGATCCGTCAGCCGGTTTTGCGGAAAGTTGTACGTGCGGATCTTCTCGCTACGGTCGCCGGTTCCCACCATGCTCTTCCGCTCCGCCCCGATCGCCGCCAGTTGTTTCTCCAACTCCATCTGGTAAAGCCGCGACCGGAGCACCTGCATTGCCTTCGACCGGTTCTTGATCTGCGACTTTTCGTCCTGGCAGGAAACAACCGTATTGGTGGGAAGGTGCGTAATGCGGACTGCCGAATAGGTAGTGTTCACCGACTGGCCGCCCGGCCCGGACGAGCAAAATGTGTCGATGCGAAGGTCTTTGGGGTCGATCTGCACATCCACTTCGTCCGCTTCCGGCATGACTACAACCGTGATGGTGGAGGTGTGAACGCGGCCTTGCGTCTCCGTCGCCGGCACCCGCTGCACGCGATGCACGCCGCTTTCGTACTTCAGCCGGCTGTATACTTTCTTGCCGCTGACCATCGCGATGACTTCGCTCAGGCCGCCCACAGATGATTCGTTGAGCGAGGTGATCTCCACCTTCCAGCCCTGCTCTTCCGCGTATCGCGTGTACATACGGAAGACTTCTCCCGCGAATAGAGATGCTTCGTCGCCGCCCGCGCCCTTACGGATCTCCAGTACGATGTTCTTCTCATCGTTCGGATCTTTCGGCAGCAGCAATACTTGCAGTGCCTGCTCAATGGCCGCCACTTCCGGCTCCAGCCGGACCACTTCCATCTCCGCCATCTGCCGCAGGTCCGGATCGGTCTCTTCCAGCATCACGCGCGCGTCCCGCAATTCCTGATCGGCTTTCTTCCACTCGCGAAACTTCGCCACCTGGTCGGCCAGCTCGCTCTGCGCCTTGGTCACTTTGCGGTATTCTTCCGAATCGTTGATCACGGCCGGATCCGCCATCTTAGCGGTCAGGTCGTTATATCGCGCTTCGGCTTGTTCCAATCGATCTGTATATTGCATGCGGGCACGCCACGCCCTTGGGCGCGGCTCTCTTTTCTCTTTTAGGCGATTACCAGGATGCCGCCCTGCGCCTTCTCGAGCTCCATGGCCCGATCCAGCGCATGAATGGCTATTTCCGTCTGAGCATTAGATGGCGGCTGGGTGGTCACGCGTTGCAGCCACAGTCCGGGTGTCGTCAGCAGGGCCATCAGGCCGCCGCGCCGCTTTGCCGCAAAGCGAATTACTTCATAGCTGAGACCCACGATCAAAGGAAGAAGTGCAATGCGTGCTGCAAACTTCGCCCAGAAGTTGTCGAACGGCAGGAAGGCATAGCAGATCATCGCGATGATCAGTACGACAACGAGAAAGCTAGTCCCGCAGCGGGGATGCCAGGTCACGAAGCGCTGGGCATTCTCCACCGTCACCGGCTGTCCCGATTCGAAGTTGAAAACGACCTTGTGCTCGGCTCCGTGATACTCGAAGACCTTCCGCATCTCCTTCATGCGCGACAGCAGCAGCATAAAGCCCAGAAAAATCGCAATCCGGATGGTTCCATCCATCATGTTGATGGCGAAGCGGCCGCTGACGGCATCGAAGTGTTTTCCGATGAGACTGGCGAGATATAAAGGAACGAATTTATAGAGCCCGATCATGAAGGCGAGGGAAAAAAGGACTTGCAGAAGCATCCCCGTGTTCCCTGATTCCTTCTTTTCACTGACTTCCCCGAGCGCGCACTCCGCCGAAAACTTAAGTGCCCGCATTCCAAGCCACATGGCCGACCCGAGCGTCCCTAAACCCCGGAGCACCGGCAGCTTGAAGATGGGATAACGGTCAGAAAGCCGCGGCAGGGGGCTTTGCTGCGTCACGATCTCACCTTCGGGCTTCCGTACGGCCACGCAATAGCTGTGCGGAGTCCGCATCATCACGCCTTCCATCACAGCCTGACCACCGACGAGCGTCGTCTCTTCCCCGTTTTCTAGAACGGGGAGCATCTGTATGTGCGTGAAAAGACGTACGAATCCGCGCGGGGTCAATGAGGGGTCTCTTCAATTAGTATACAGGGCTGCGAGGCGCTACTGCGGCGTGGCGAGACTCTTTTGGAAACTCTCCAAGACCTTGCGGAGCGCGTTGTTGGGGTTGACGATCAGGACTGCATTCGGGCCGATCCAGCTTACGGCGTTCGTGCCGGCCCAGCCTAACAGACCCCCCATCCCGTCCGCCGGGTCTACGATGACTCTCGGGTCGTCGGTCGCTACGACGGTGGTGCCGGCAGCGTCCGTCACAGTCACCGTATACTTAAATTCCTTAAACCTGCCGCTCTTTCCACCAGACGTTCCACCAGTCGGAGCGCCCTTGGGAACGGTGCAAACAGCAGCGCTGGTGTCTGTAATTGTTCCAATGGTCTTGTCTTTACAGGGAGAGACGAATTGGGCCGGTACTCCTGCCGGTGGAAAAGCTACTTTGAAATGGTTGCCATCCGTACTTTGCAGTGGATCTAAGCCCCAACAAATGTTTAGAGAGCGATCTTTTACCTTCGCGATGTAATCGATCTTATCCACAAACGCATCGTCGGTGATCAGAATAAGTACTTGACACTGTGCGTTGGCTTTGCACCATCCAGCGAGCAGCAACGCAAACACTCCGAAGACCATCTTTTTCATTTCAGCCCTCTTTCTTTCGTGACGCTATACCCTAAATCGCGAATCTCTGCGCAGGCCCTCCAATTCAGGTGCGTGCATTATTTCGAACCGCGAGTAACCCATCTGCGCACACTTTTCAACCAGCCGGAGAGCCGTTTGCCGCTCGCCGATGAGCTCACATGCAAGAGTCTCGCTGAAAAGGCGGTTTACATTCTGCTCCGTGTCCGGGTTCAAGCGCGCAAGCGCCTCCTTAGCCCCAGTCTTGTCGCCTAATTTGGCTTCGAAGAGCGCCTGATCCGCCTGCACATCTTTATTTCTCGGATTGATTTCAAGCAACTGAGCTGCCAATTGGGAAGCCTTGCGCCACGCGGACGCGGCTTGCGCCTTCATGCCCATCGCCTCATACGCATCACCCAAGTTGCACCACAAATCGTCTCGATTCGGGCTCAGTCGTACCGCATTTTCATAGTTGCTGGCCGCCAGTCGATAGCGTCCCGTCCAGAAGAATGCCGTGCCAAGATTGTCGTACGCTTCTCCAGTCGGTAAGAGCGATATTGAATCGCGCGCGGCTCGAATGGCCTCTTCATACCGCTCCGTTTCTATGTAGACTGCGCTCAGATTCCGGTAAGGTAATGCCGCCTGCGGCGCGATCTCGGTCGCTTCGCTGAAAAGTTTCTCCGCCCTTTTGTAATCTGCCCGCGTGAAATACAGATTTCCCCAATCGTTCAGAGCGGGCCAGTAGTCCGGTTTCTGCTTTAGAACGTCCTCATAGACGCGATCCGCGGACTCGGTCTGACCTCGCGTCGCATACAGACCCGCCAGCGCCATTTGGGTATCGATATCATCCGGCTCGAGCCGCAGCGCCTCGCGCAGATCTGCTTCCGCCGCGTCATAATCGCCCCTACCCGCCCTGACTCGCGCCCTGCTGGCATAGCCCGCACCCAGCTGGGGTGAAAGTGAGATTGCCTTTGCGCTGTTCATTTCGGCAACGTCAAGCGCGCCCGTCTTCTTTGTTAGATGAAAACGGAGCACGTAGGCTCGCGCGAGCTCGGCGTATGCCCGAGCGAAACGCTCGTCCAGCGAGACGGCTTTCTGCAGCTCGGCGATCGCGCTATTAACGCTCGTAAGATCGAACTTATGCAGCAGGTCGCGGCCTCGCTCCCAAGCTGCATAGGCTTCCGAATTTGTCGTATCGGAATCAGCGTATTGCACCGGTACCCGGCTTGAATCGATATCGAGAACTCTGGTTGCCTTCTCGGTGGCTCGCACAGGAAGTGCATAAAGCAAGTTCAGAGGACAAGCCACGCTCGCCTCTCTTACCACCTTTGCCGCAGTATGTGACAGGAGCTGAAGATCAAGACGCACAGCTCGTTGTAGCTTTCGAAGGGATACGGTTAGCACCAGGTTCGCGCCCGTCAAGCCGAACGCGGCAGCCGCGGTCTGCACCTTCTCGTTTCGCAGTAATCGCGGCGGAATGACCAAAAGATCTCGTTCTGTAATTCCCGCCCGTGCCAGCACACCGCTCACTGTCTCCAGCACGCCGCTCAGCAGTGAGGCATCCTCCATTGGAAGATTGTTACCCGCCGCCGGCAAAATCGCCACCCGCCGCGGACGAGGTACCGGGTGCGTCGCTAGATAGAAATCTTCCCGCTCCGACCACGCCGTTCCGCCCAGGATAACCGTAGCCGCCGTGCCCACAAGTAATTTCCGGCGCGTCAACCAAGGACCCACAGCCTCTTCCAATGCTTGCGCCGCCTCACCCGCTGATGCGTATCTCTGCTTTGGGTTGGGATGCATGCAGCGCTCTATCACAGCGCATAACTGCCGCTTCCGGCGGCCGGCCAAATCCTTTTTCAAAGCCGTGTTCGGGCGACCTCCGAAGAGCATCTCGTGCGACACCACGCCGAACGAGTACACATCCGATTGAGCCGTCGCGGCCTCCCCCCGCATCACCTCGGGCGCCATGTAAGACGGAGTGCCGACTACGTGCGCCGATTTCGTGACCGTGGCCGTTAACTCATGCGCCAGTCCGAAATCCGTTACGACGGCCCGCTCACCAGTTGGGCGCTTCTCCAGAAAAATATTCCCCGGCTTCACATCCCGGTGAATCACTTTCGCTTGATGCGCCGCGTCCAATCCGGCTGCGATTTCGGATGCGAACCGCACTGCTTCCTCGAACGGCAATTGCCCCACCCGCCGCAAACGCGCTGCAAGAGTCTCGCCCTGCAGCAGCTTCATCGTGTAAAACCAGATTTCGCCCCTCGGTCCCCATGTCGTGCCGAATTGGTATACCGGGCAGACATTTGGATGCGAGATCGATTGCGCCAGCAAAACTTCCTGCTGGAAACGCTCCCGGGCGCTCACCCGGTCGGAGAACTCGGGCCGGATCACTTTCAAGGCGATCCGAGTACCCTTCAGGCTCAGATCTACGGCCTCGTAGACTTCCCCCATGCCGCCCGAGCCTAACCATTTCTGGATAGCGAAGCGCCGGTCCAATACGTAACCCACGGGAAGTCTGGTGCTGTCGATGGTTGCATCGGGCCCGGAGGGTACAGTAGCTTCCGTTGGGGTTATCGCCGGGCTTGCCAGCGTCTGCTCGGGATCCGGTTTGATGGGCGCAGGCTGGCTGCCTTCGTCCGTCTGCTTAGGACGAATCTCATCATCGCGTCCGGGTTGAGCTGCTGCGGCCATGACAAGCCTTTTATTTAAATGATTTGTACCCTGAGATCACATAATAGACGAAAGTTAATAGTTCGGGTGAGGCTGCCGGCACAAAGAGCAATTCTGTTTCCAGAAATCGTGTTACTTTCGTGCACGAATGGGAAAAAGTCGAAGCAGTGCAATGTAACGCACGTTCGATTGGCGCCGCCCTTATTCGCGCTTTAGCGCCAAAACCAGGCCTGACGTTCGGATCGACCGTTAACCTTTCGGATAACGCTCACTCACCGCTTGCGTGTGTAGGAACGCCGTTCTGTGCGGGCGCGGAAGCCATCACATACACTGCCGCCGAGGTAACCGCCGTCAGGAACAACCAAATCAGGCCACTCACAACGCGCGCACTCGTTTGCGAACATTTCTTGGGTTCCATAGTGAAGTGCGTAGCAATTGAACCGCCAAATCAGGCCGCCCGATTCTTGTCGGTAAGATCTTGTTAGGCTTCGTTGCCAGGAGACATCGTTGGAATGCTGGGTTTGGAAGATCTAGAGATTGGGCTGATGTTTTGGGCCGGTGAGGATGCCCGGCGCACGCTTCGTCATGTGAAAGAGTTTGGACTGCGCGCCGGACAGCTGGGGTTTCCGGGCGATCTGCCACTGCAGGGAGCTGCATCCAAATGGGACGAAGCGCTCACTGCCGAGCAATTCACGCCGGTCACGGCGGTTTGCAGCTACCTCGGAGAGGACTACTCGGATATCCCGAGCGTGCAGCGTACCGTGGGCCTGGTCCCTCCCGAAACCCGCGCCGAGCGGACTGCCCGCACCAAGGCTGTCTCCGATGTCGCGCGGGAGCTGGCGATCGGCAGCATTGCCTGCCACATCGGGTTCGTCACGCACGATTTCGGACCGGCCGGTTATGAAGAAGTCCGCGATGTCGCCCGGGAAATCTGCGACCACTGCGGGCGGAACGGCCAGTCGTTTACGCTCGAGACCGGCCAGGAGCCCGCGCAGATGCTGCTTCAGTTCATCGAAGACGTGAACAGACCTAATTTGAAAATCAATTTCGATCCGGCGAACATGATCCTCTACGGCACCGGAGACCCGATCGAAGCTCTGCAGGTGCTTGGAGAACACGTCATTTCCGTGCACTGCAAAGATGGTGATTGGCCGCCCGTTGATCAACCCACGGCCCTTGGCAACGAACGGCCTCTCGGCGAAGGCAGCGTGAATCTGCCGCAATTTATCAGCACGTTGAAAGAGATTGGCTATCGCGGCATTCTGAGCATAGAACGCGAAGAACCAAATGCCGCCGCGCGCGACCGGGACATCCGCAAAGCCATCAAGCTGCTCAATATGTTGACTGGCCGTGACCGCGCGGCCGCCATATAGCAGACTTGACAGCCGCTTGTGGAGTGAGTCACACTTCCATCGATAGACGATGGGAGCAAAACCGCAAACATCAGAACTTCTTCCGGGGACGCTCGATCTGCTAATCTTGCGAGGCCTCGTGCCTGGATCAAAGCACGGATATGGAATCGCGCAGCGGCTGAAGCAGGTCTCCGGCGACGTCTTGCAGGTTGGAGAAAGCTCGCTCTATCCAGCCTTGCAGCGATTGCTGCTGAATGGATGGGTAAAAGCAGAATGGGGCGCCTCTGAAAACAACCGGCGCGCCCGCTACTATACGCTGACGGCAGCCGGGCGCAAACAATTGACGGTCGAGCGCGAGGAATTTGCCCGCGTCATCGACGCCATTCAAAAGGTGCTCGAGATGGCATGAGCCGGGCGGGTTCCAATGCGCTCCTGCGATTTTGGCGCAGAGCGATCTTTCGATGGCGACGCGCCGAGCTGGACGGTGAACTTGCCGAGGAACTCGAGTTTCACCGGCTGCTGAAGGATCGTGAGAACACGAGCGCCGGTATGTCTCCTGAAACCGCAACCGAGCTTGGCCGCAAGCAGATGGGAAACATCACCCTGGCAAAAGAAGAAAGCCGCGATATGTGGAGTTTTATGAGATTGGAAAGGTTTTTGCAAGACCTGCGCTACGCGGCGCGGATGTTCGGAAGATCGCCGGCGTTTACCGCGATCGCTGTTTTGTCTCTGGCGCTCGGTATCGGGGGGAATGCGGCAATGTTCAGCCTGGTGAACACGTTACTGGTGCGCCCGCTGCCCTATCGGCAGCCGGAGCGCCTGGTTCGCATTACGGGCATTTTTCCGCGCGCCGCAGTGCCTGTTTTCCAGCAGCGAGGCCGGGCGATGGACGTTGCCGCGGTCAGCATGGGTTCGGAGCTGAATCTGACTGGGCAGGGCGAAGCAATGCGCGTAATAGGAAGCAGCGTCTCCGCAAATTTCCTTCGGGTGCTGGGAGCCTCTGTCGCGCAGGGACGCGCCTTCGAACGGGGAGAAGATTTACCCGGCCGGGACGGCGTCGTGATCCTCAGCAGCTCGCTCTGGAAGGATAAGTTTGGCCGCGACCCAGCCATCATTGGCCGCGTGATTACGTTGAACGGTATCAACCGGCAGGTGGCCGGCATCATGCCGGCCGGCTTCAGTTACCCTTCCTCGAAAGTCCAGCTATGGATACCTATGCGGCTTGATCCCGCAAACTTCCTGGAGTATTGGGCGGGCGAGTTTGTACCGCTGATCGGCAGGCTTCGCCCCGGCGCGACGATTCAAGAAGCGCAGGGAGAAACGCACCTGTTGGTGACGGAGTTCAGAAAAACGTTTCCCTATCCGATGGCGCGCGATTGGAACGCGGATTCAACTGCAATTCCGCTTCAGCGGGATCTGGTCGGAGACATCCGGGACAAGCTGATCATCCTGCTTTCGTCCGTCGGCATCGTTTTGCTGATCGCCTGCGCGAATGTCGCCAGCCTGCTGCTGTCTCGCGCGACAACCCGCCGGAAAGAGATCGCGCTGCGCGCGGCATTAGGGGCGGGGCGTCTGCGGATTGTCCGGCAATTGTTGACCGAGAGTATGCTGCTGGCGCTGATGGGCGGCGTCCTTGGCATTTTTCTCGGCATGGGAGCTCTTGTTATCTTCAAGTCCCTCCTGCCGTCCGCGACTCCGGGTTTGGCGCAGGCCACAATCGATTGGCATGTGGCGGGAGCCGTCACGGCGCTGGCGCTCTGCACCGGTCTGGCCTTCGGTATCGCTCCCGCGCTGAGCGCCTCTCAAATTGACCTCACGGAGTCAATTAAGACCGGGAGCCAGCGGTCAACGACCGGTGTTTGGACACGCGTTCGCAGCTGGCTGATTGCGGCCGAGGTAGCGCTCACGCTGGTGCTAGTGGTAAGCGCCGGCCTTTTGATGAAAAGCCTGTACAGGTTGTCTGAGGCGAGCCCCGGCTTTAACCCGGCAAACATCTTTACCATTCGCATCAGCCCGAACCAGTCTGCATGTACGCAGCGGTCCGCGTGCATTGCTCTTTATGAGCGTATTCTGGAGCGCGCGCGCGAAACCGCTGGGATTACGCAAGCCACGATTGCAAACACGGTTCCGCTGGACCGCGACCTTCCTACTCTTGCGGTAGATGTGGAGGGACACCCGAAATCAATCGATCATCCGGCGCCGATGTTTTGGTCCGGTGCGATCAGCCCCGGCTATCTCCGCATGATGCACATTCCGCTGTTGGCTGGCAGAGAATTCACGCGAGCGGACGGCGCCAAGTCAGCGGGCGTCGTGCTGATCACGGCATCTACCGCGAAGCGTTTCTGGCCGGGAGAAAATCCGATCGGGAAACACATCAAAGCCGCGGACGAAAAACAATGGCGAACGGTGGCCGGGGTTGCCGGCGACGCGCGCCAATACAGCTTGAGCAAGAGCTTGCCGGATTGGGTATACGGCGCCGTCTACATGCCTTACTCGCAAGCGGTGCTGGCGGACGGGCAGATTCCCGCGGCCATGACCCTGCTGGTCAAAGCCAGCGTCGATTCGCCGCGCCTGGAGAGCGAGATTCGGCAGTTGGCCGAAGATCAAGACCCAAACGTCCCGGTCAGTCAAGTTGAACCGCTGGAAGATATCGTGTCGGGTTCCATTGCGGAGTTCCGCTCGACGATCCGGGTTTTTGTCAGCTTTGCCGGAGCAGCCATTTTGCTGGCTGCAATAGGGATTTACGGACTTGTGTCCTACTGGGTCACGCAGCGAACCTATGAAATTGGTTTACGCGTGGCCATCGGAGCCACGAGGCAACGCATCCTTTCGATGATCCTGGCGCAGAGTTTGCGAGTGGCCCTGTACGGAATTGCCGCGGGGGTGATTTCGGCCGTCGTGCTCACGCGTTTTCTTGCTAGTCTTCTTTATGGAGTTGCCGCGACGGATCCGATGACGTTCGCGGCGGTCACCATTCTTTTGCTTGGGATTGCGCTTACTGCAACCGCTTTCCCGGCCTGGCGGGCGGCTCGAATCGATCCAGTGAAGTCGCTGCGGGCTGAGTGACGGGTATTAGTCTCCTGTTTCCGAAGGTCCTTAAGCGAATGCCATCCAAGCTCGACGCTCGCGGCTCCGTTTCGAGTATTCGTGCTGCCGAGAAACAAGATTCTGGTAAGGATATTTCAGAAACAGGTCATTAGCCAAGTAGAATCGGAATAATGGCTGAGCCGAACGGCAACTACGACTGGAAGGAGAACCTCCGGCTGCTGAACGAAGCGGCGCGCCTGAACATCGATGAGCACGAACGCATATGGAAGGCCATCGATACCCTGCGAGTGAGCGTTCTCGAAACGAATGCCGGCATTGCCAGCCTCACCGGTTCCATCCGTGATTTGATCGACCGTATACCGCCTGAAAATCTGCGTTAGCGCAGCTTCGCTTGCGCCCTATGGCTCAATCAGAGGGAGCGATGACGCCAGCTGCAAATCGATCATCAGCTGAATGCGGCGGTCCAACTGGTAGAAAAGCGCCGTATTTTTCGCCGAAAGCACACTTCGGAATTGCGGCACATATTTCGCTCGCAATTCGCCCACCGACTGATCCACGCCGAGCCACTGTTTCACCGCACTGTCGGCCTGCTCGTCGGTCAGCGCGCCTTTCTGATCCACGTATTGCTTGATCAGCGTGTACTTCGCTCCATTGATCTTGACCAGATCTGAAACGTACTGGTCATAAATCGGCCAGAACTTCTCGGCTTCGGCGCCCGTAAGCGGGAGGTTCGCGGCAATGAGCTGCTTGCGCTGGTCGCGCAGGTTTTTGCGGAGCAGCTGTATATCCTGATCCGAGACGCCGCCTTGCGAGGGGGTGGGTTGCGCCATAGTTTGCGCGAATGCAGCGCCCTGCATAATCAAGAGGACCGCTAACGTGATTCTGATTCCGGACATGTTGGTCTCCATTCCCTTGGTATCTCTAGCATTCTGGCACAACGGGTTTGATGGCATACTACTAGGGAGAATCCGGGTGGAGATCGGCGGTTAGTCTTGACCTCAGCCAAACTCAGAAGAGCGTTCCGCTCTTTTCCAGTTCTGCTGCTGATTTGCAGTCTCACGGCGTACTCCGCTTCAGCGCAACCGGGGACGATTCCGATCGTGGAGAAGCAGGACATTCGCTTCGTGCCACTCTCGGTGGATGGGGAATCGATTCAAAGCCGGGTCATGAGCATCGCGCAGGATAATTACGGATTCCTATGGATGGGCACAACCGACGGCCTGTACCGCTATGACGGATACAGTCTCAAGTCCTATCAGCATGAGCGCAGCGATCCTAAGAGCCTGGCAGACGACACCGTTGGGGTTGTTTACAAAGACCGGGCAGGCATTCTTTGGGTGGGAACTTCTTTTGGAGGCCTCGAGAGGCTGGATCCGGCCACCGACACCTTTACGAATTACCGGCATCACGCCGGCGATCCGAGGAGTTTAAGCAACAATGATGTCCTTTCCGTTTATCAGGATCACAGCGGCGTCATTTGGGTTGGGACGTCCGGCGGACTGGACCGTCTGGACTCTTCGAGCGGAGCCTTCCTTCATTACAGGCACAACGCGCATGATCCCGCCAGTCTGAGCGACGATACTGTTCTCAGCATCATTGAAGACCGGGCGGGCGATCTGTGGACCGGTACGGCGAAGGGTCTCAACCGGCTGGATAGAAGCACCGGCCGGTTTGCGAGCTTTCTGCATGATCCGGCGAACCCTTATAGTCTGAGCGACGACTACGTTGATTGCATCCTGGAGGACCACTCGGGTCTGCTGTGGGTGGGATCCGAGATGGGAAGCGGGGGCTTGAGCGCGTGGGATAGAAAGACCGGCAGGTTCACGCGTTATTCCATTCACTCGGAGGAATCGGGCAGCCACAGCGTGGTGGGTGTAAGCGGCATCGATGAAGACCGCGACGGCACTCTGTGGGTGAGCACGGTGGAAAGCGGATTGCTGAAGTTGGATCGCGAACGCCAGCAGTTCATCCGGTACGCCAGGGAACCCGCCAATCCTGATAGCTTGAATCACAACGCCACTTATCGGGTCTTCGAAGATGCGCAAGGAGTCATGTGGGTGGGCACGCAAAGCGGCGTGAGCCGTTTCCTTAGGAAGCCGCCTTCGTTCGTGAGTTACCGGCATCAGGCAGGGAATCCGAACAGTCTCAGCGACAACATGATCTGGTCTACGTTCATAGACAGCCAGGGGATTCTTTGGACCGGCACCGAAGACGGCCTCAACCGGCTGGACCCGCGCACCAGACAATTCACTTTGTACCAGCATGATCCTCATAATGCGCACAGCCTCTCCTATAACAAGGTTTCGGGTATACAGGAAGATCGCGCGGGCGTGATGTGGTTTGGTACTTATGGCGGAGGACTCGACCGCTTTGACCGCGCTACGGGGCGATTCACCGCCTTCCGGCACGACCCGAAGAACCCGAACAGCCTGAGCTCCGACCTTATCCTTAGTGTTCTGATAGATCCTCAAGGGCTGCTGTGGCTGGGTACGCAAGAGGGTGGACTGGATCGATTCGATCCCAAAACCGGCCAGTTCAAAGCGTACAGGAGCGATCCGAATGACCCGCATAGTTTGTCTGATGACGACGTGAAGGACATCGTAGAGGACCAAGCCGGGATTCTCTGGGCGGGCACCAACCATGGGCTCAACCGATTCGATCCAGAGACGGGACAGTTTACTGTCTATCGTCACAACAGTGGGGATAAGGGCAGCATTAGCCACAGCAAGGTGAACGCCATCCTGGAAGATCATCAGGGAACTTTGTGGATTGGCACCCAATATGGACTCAATCGACTGGATCGAAGCCGTGGGACCTTTACAACTTTTACGCGGAAAGACGGGTTGCCGGATAACCACGTGGAGGGAATTCTGGAAGATCGTCAGGGGTATCTTTGGCTGGCCACGCAAAACGGCCTCAGCCAATTTGATCCACGGACAAAGACGTTTCGCAACCGTTCGGAATCTGACGGCTTGGCTGGAAATCTACTCAATCCGTACGGCGTGGGGGGCAGCTACGAAGGGCGAGATGGCGAGATTGTATTTGGGTCGAGCAATGGTTTGACGACGTTCTACCCTAACCGGCTTTCCGTGGATCCGTTCGTGCCGCCTGTGGTCCTGACCGCATTTCAACTATTCAATAGGGAGGTGTTTCCTGGCCGGCGCCCGCCGCTTCACGATCCGATCTGGGCTACTCATGCGATCACGCTGAATCATTCACAGAGCATTTTTACGATTGAGTTCGCAGCCCTGAGCTATGCCGCGCCGGAGAGAACCCGGTACCGCTACCGGCTGGAAGGATTTGAGACGGCCTGGAACGATGTGGATAGCAGACGGCAGCTGGCCACGTATACCAACTTGCCGGCGGCCAATTACGTCTTCCGGGTTCAGGCCTCGACGAACGGCGAGATCTGGAACGAAAAGGGCGCGAGTCTGGCCATCACGGTGCTGCCGCCCTGGTGGCGGACCACATGGTTCGGTAGCATTGCCGTTCTGGCAGGTATAGGTCTGTTGTTCATCATCTATCGATCTCGCGTCAGGAGCCTGAAACTAGCCGCTGCAAGACTCGAGGTTCAGGTAAAAGACCGCACCCGCGAGTTGCAGATTGCCAAGGATGCAGCGGAGGAAGCCAATCGAGCCAAGAGTTCCTTCCTGGCGAACATGAGCCACGAATTACGCACGCCCTTGAACGCCATCCTTGGTTTCTCGAGCCTGCTGCGAAACGCTCCCGGCATGCCTGCGAAAGAGTGCAGAAGCCTGGACATCATCAATCGCAGCGGCGAACATCTGTTGGGTCTTATCAATGATGTGCTCGATATGGCCAGAATCGATGCCGGGCGCGTCGTTCTGGAGAATACGGCGCTCGATCCGGGCGAACTCGTGCGGGACATCGTGGAACTGATGCGAGTGCGCGCCGAGCAGAAAGGACTTGAATTGCTCCTGGAGCAATCCCCGGCACGCTGCCCGGCAGTGCGAGCCGATGCGGCCAAGCTGCGCCAGGTGGTCCTGAATATAGTGGGCAATGCCGTGAAGTATACGGACCGGGGCTGGGTTAGTGCGCAGCTGAAGATCAAACCGGCGGCCGATGCCGGATACGAACAATTAGAGCTCGAGGTGCAAGATACCGGAGTTGGCATTTCCGAAGAAGAACAGGCACATATCTTCGAACCGTTCGTCCAAGCGGGCAAGTTATCCAGCCAGAAAGGAACCGGGCTGGGGCTTGCTATTACCAGCAAGTACGTTGAATTGATGGGGGGGAATATTCACCTGGAAAGCACCCTCGGGGAAGGATCGCTCTTCCGTATACAGATACCCCTGCAAAGCGCTGCGGAATCTGAAATCCCTGTTGCGAAGGCGGACTCCGGCCGGATCGTCAGCTTAGCTCTGGGCGAGCCGCAGTATCGCGTTTTGGTGGTTGAGGACCAGATGGAAAATTGGCTGCTGCTCCAGCAGCTCCTGGAAAGGGCGGGTTTTCTGGTGCAGGTCGCCGAAGACGGTCCGAAGGCTATCGAGAAGTTTCTGAATTGGCGCCCCCAATTTATATGGATGGATTGGCGGCTTCCCGGCATGGACGGCCTGGAAGTCACGCGGCGCATCCGGGAGCTCAACGGCGGATGGGAAGTGAAGATTGCCGCGCTCTCCGCGTTCGCCTTCACGGCGCAACGGCATGAAGCGCTGACGGCCGGCCTTGACGACTTTGTCCTCAAGCCTTTCCATGCAGAAGAAATCTTTGATTGCATGGCGCGCCATCTCGGCGTCCGTTACAGCGAACCGGAGGTTGCGACAGCAGAACCCGTCGGCGCGCTTCGATGTGAGGGATTGGCCGCGCTGCCTGGCGAGCTTCGAAAAGAGCTGTCGAATGCTATCGTTTGCCTGAGCATTGATCGTACCGCCGAAGTCATCGCGCGAATTTCGGAGTATGATGACGCCTTGGGCCGGGTGCTCGCCTGCTACGCCGAAAGATATGCCTACTCCGCCATCCGCGACGCGCTGCAAGCTGCCGAGGCGATCGACACCAGGCGCGATGACCTGAGGTCTGCGGCGCCCTAGGACGGCGCGGCCGTTTTTTGGAGGGCTTGTGTTTGGTTCTGAAATCCTGGACGCGGCGATAGGACTGGTTTTCCTGTTCCTGCTGCTCAGCCTGATCTGCTCTTCTATCAAGGAGGCGCTCGAAACCGTTCTCAAATACCGGGCCCGCGATTTGGAGCGCGGCATCCGGGAAATGTTTGGAGGGAAGAATGCGGGCGGCCTGGTATCCGAGTTTTACAGCCATCCTCTGATCAGCAGCCTATTTAAAGGAGACTATATTGCGGGCAAGGCCGGCAATCTCCCGTCATACATACCGCCGAGTGCGTTCGCCCTCGCCGTGATCGACCTTTGCAGACCAGCCAAGGCAGATTCGGCGACGCCGCCGGCGCAAAACGCGCTGGCCGAACTTCGCAACGCCGTCTTACTGACGCAGAACACTGCTCTCCAAGGAGCGTTGCTGCCGCTGATCGACGCAGCAGGCGGTGACCTGGGGCGTGCCCGGCGAAATATCGAAGATTGGTACAACGCCTCGATGGACCGGGTTTCGGGCTGGTATAAGCGGCGTACCCAGCAGATCATCGCTGGAGTCGGCCTGCTAATCGCCGTGTCGATGAACATCGATACGGTTGCGATCGCGCGCTATTTGAACACGAGCCAAACCGCCAGATCCTTAATGATTGCTGGGGCGTCGAAGCCTGACGTAACCGATCCCCTCGGATTTCTGGAACGACAAGGCGGCATACCGCTCGGCTGGGTTTATAAACAGGAACCGAATCAAACGGACCTAGACTTTCAGCGCGATTGGCGTAGGGTTCCCTCAACGGCGGGCGGATGGCTAATGAAGTTAGCCGGCCTTCTTTTCACGACTTTCGCGATCTCGCTGGGCGCGCCGTTTTGGTTCGACATTCTGAACAAGTTCATGGTTGTAAGGTCAACCGTGAAACCCGATGAGAAGAGCGCGGCGGAACCCAGTAAAGGATAATGGCTAGGAGCGTGGACTCAACAGTCTTTGTTGAGTTAAGATTATTGTATATGGCGCTGGTGCAAAGAAAACCCAGAAATTGGATTCCGATCGCGAAAGGTGTCGTGCTCCGTCAGGCCGCGGACGCGTTGGGTGACGCCAATCCATTATTGGCGCGAATCGTGAATGCGCTCGGCACCAATGCGGCTGCACGGTTGATCGGCGCGGACCGCGGCCAGGTCTCGCGCTGGATGGCGGGCAAGGAAGCCATTAGCAGCGAGATGGGCCGGCGAGTTGTTGACCTCCACGACATCCTCGTTCGAATCTTACGCGTGTATGACCGGGACGCAGCGGCTATGTGGCTGGTGGGATCGGAGCCGTTACTGGGAGGCGCCCGGCCCATCGACGTGCTCTCGGTTGAAGGCGCCGCACCGGTTGTCCGGGCAATCGACGGCATAGCCCAAGGCGCCTTTGCCTGAGATTGTGTGCCCACCTTGTATCGTGTCTTCCCGTTTCTCATAACCGCCAACGAAGATGAACCGGGAGGGGGCCGCTATGTTCCGGCGCAGGGCGGCGGACGGCTCGATAACCCTTCCATCTATTCTGTTCTGTATTTAAGCGATGCCGCGGCGGGTGCGATCGCGGAGGCTTTTGGACGTTTCCCGGAGTGGACCGCAGCGCTCCTCAGGGGCAGTCCCAGCCTGCCTGGAAGCACGCGCGCGCTTGCGCGATACAAGCTGGCGGATGAGGAAGCAGTTTGCAATCTCGATGATGCCCGGCTGTTGCTGGAGCTTGGCCTGCGGCCCTCCGAGGTAGTTACTCGCGATTACGTTCACAGCCGCGGCTGGTCGATGCGAATTTATGATCAGCGCCGGTGGTCCGGGATCCGTTGGTGGTCCTATTATGATCCGCGCTGGGCGAGCTTCGGCTTGTGGAACATCGGCCGGCTCAGTCTGGAAGAGATCAGCGTGCTTCGGCTCGACAACCCGGCCTTGCTGGAGGCGAGCCGAACGATTGTACGGCCTGTGTTGAACGCACGCCGTCAATAGCCGCTCGCCGGAGAACGGTCGGCCAATGGCTGTATACTGGCCATCGCAAGGGTGGTGTTATGAAGTATGGCCGTTTGGCAGTTTGCTTTTCGTTGGTGCTGGCTCTTGGGTTCGCCTCTCTCGCGGAAAGCCAGGATGGCACTAATAGCCCCGTTCGCAAACGATTGGTAGGTGACTACGGCTACTGGAGCCGAACCCAGACGCCCCCCTATAGCGCCGCTCAAATTCCGTTCGGCAAGCTGACGCACATCAATCATGCCGGCGTAAGCTTCAACGCCAAGGGCAATCTGAAGGTGCCGGATGGATTTCTCGAGCCTGACCTCATCGCGAACGCTCATGCCGCCGGCGTGAAAGTTCTCTTGTTATTAGGTGGCGACTTTGCGGGCCTCGAGACAAATCCGGCTGCGCTCCCGGAGCTGATTAAGAAACTGCAGAAGTTTCTCGCAGAAAACGGCTATGACGGCGTTGATGTCGACTGGGAGTACCCTTCTTCCGACCTGGACGAGAAGACCTTCTTCGCGCTCATGAAGGCGCTTCGCACTGCCTTTCCAGGGCCCCAGATCCTTTCTGCGGATGTGCCGCCATGGGGAGGCAGCGGCTATGATTTTCCGGACGTCACGCCGCTGGTCGACTATTTCAACATCCTGATGTACGATTGCGCAGGCCCCTGGACAGATGATGGGCAGCTTAACTCACCTATCTTCCCCGACCCGACAAACCCGGAGCCCTACGAATGCGAGCCCGGTGGCAGCGTGAAAGAAGCAATCGACATCTATATCAACCAGCTGAATGTGCCTGCGCTCAAGCTCAATATGGGCACGCCCTTTTATGGCTACTTTTACGAAAACGTCACCGCTTTGTTCGGGCCGTGCAAACATTGCGGCAAGACGGTGCTTTCGGAAAATTATGGCTCCTATATCAAGGAGCTCATCAACCAGGACGGTTGGAAAACTTATTACGACCCCTATTCACTGGTGCCATACATGCTGCGAGCCGACGGGACGCCAGGCTACATCACCTATGACGACGCCTTTTCCACCTTTTACCGCATCTGGTATTCGGATTGGCAGCGTGGTCTCGGGGGCTCGTTTATGTGGTCGCTCGACGCCGATTACGATGGGCAGTCCCAGGACTTACTCGACGCGATGTATGCTGCGACAATCGCCAGGTAGGCTGATTCGTCACTTCGAAAGCGTGTAATTGACTATGACCTCCGTTAAGATCTCGACGGGTTCGCCGTTCAACAGCGTCGGAGAGTAACGCCATAACCGCACCGCATCCAGCGCCGATTGCGTTAGATCGTCGTCGGGGGACGAAAGGACACGGATGTCTTCCGGCACGCCTTCTTTGGAAATGACCACGTCTAACTCGACGGTTCCTTGAACTCCGGCGGCTTTAGCCGCGGCCGGATATACCGGTTGAACCTTGTTGATCAATTTGTTCTCTTCAAAAGCTCCACGCACACGCAGCAATTTCGGATTCAACGGTTGCGCTTCCGCGACACGGGTAGTGTTCGTATCGCTCGATTTTTGCGCGGCCGGCGATGCAACCTTCAAAACCAGGCCGCGCTGCACGTCTGAATCCTGTTGCACGTTAAACTCGCGATACAGGGAAGCAAAACCCGCTTTCTCGACGTGCAGGATATAGGAACCGGCCGCGAGGCTTTCGAAAGTGAATTTCCCATCCGACCCGGTTGTAGTCTCCTGCTTCGCCGACGTGTCCGGGTTATACAGCGATGCCTGTGCGTTGGGAATCGCCGCTCCGCCTGGATCGAAAACGGACCCTCCAATGGTTGCGGCGGAAAGGCCTGCTGAAACCAGCAGCCCGGAAATTAGAGTGCGTCTCATCGAGTGACCTCCTGGTGAGTTATTTTGTTCAGGTAAAACCGTGACTGCCGAGGCAGTCAATGCCAATGCGGTCAGGGCGGCAATCGCCGCCAGCGGCCGCTTGCGTCTGCTTTTCGGCGCCGGATCGAGGATTGCGTACATGCGTCCTTCCAACTCGCCTCGCCGAGCCACGGCAATCGCGGCGGAAGACCATCGCTGCCCTTTAGTGAAGCTCCGCGCAATCTCCAGCAACTCACTCGCATACTCGGAGGGCCGGATGCCTGCCTCCAACACCAGCGCGTCGCAGGCTTGCTCGCTTTCGCGGCGCAGAGTCCAGCGGCTCGTCCAGCACAGGGGCTGAAACCACCAGAGCGCCGTCGCAATGTTCGCAAGCAACTGCCAAAGAAGATCCCGCCGCCGGATGTGCGCCAGCTCGTGAAGAAGCACTGTCCGCCGCCGAAGAGGCTGCCAGGCGCCACAACTCGCCGGCAATAGGATGCGTGGACTTCGCAAGCCGAACGTGAAAGGCATAACGGGCCCTGCGTAAGTCAGCAGCTGAGGCTGTTTGCTCCCCTTCGGACACTCTTCCTCGAGTAAATCGCGCCAGCCCGCCTCGTGAAGCGGCGCGGCGCGGCGAACAAGCCTTCGCACATTGATGTAACTGACCGCCACAGGTATAAGTGCAAGCAGGACTCCGGCCAGCCAGATCATCAAAGGCCAATTCAATGTGTTAGCTCTTGATACTTTTCGATCCAGCAACGAACTGGTCTGCTGAATCGTCACCATAGCGCCGGCCGGCGGCCGTAGTGACAACGGGATGTGAATCTCGGGCACCATGGCTGAAAACACCGGCCAAATCAACAAGAGGGTGAAGGCAGCCAAGATGATCCGGTACCGGTTGCCGGCGGTTGACCTGTGCGAGAGACGCCGCAGCACCTCCGCTGCCAGCAGGATGAGACCGGAGCGGATCAGCAGACTGGCCCATGCCCACAACATTCAGCGGCCCTCCCGTCTCGCTTTCTCTACTAAGGCCGCTAAACGGTCCAGTTCTTCCTGCGACAAGTCGCGTCCGGATACGTCCAGCAGCGTCGCCACCGCCTGCTCCGGCGAGCCGTCGAAGAACGTTTCAAGCAGATGCCGCACCGCTGATCGACGCGCCTTTTCTCGTGGCACGACCGGCAGGAATACGTACCGCAGGTCCTTTTCCTCATGCCGGATGTGCTTCTTCTCCTCCAGAACCCGCAGCATCGCGCGCACTGCGGAGTAGCCCGGCGGGTCCGGGATAGCCGCGTGAACTTCAGCCGCCGTTGCCCGCCCCAGCCGGTAGAGAACGTCCATAATCTGCCGCTCGCGCCGGCTGAGCTTGTGCTGCTGGTTTAGCACCATGCTGGAAAAATAGCACATTGCGCCGGCGCTGTCAACTGCATTGTCAAGCGGTTTCGTGACGGTGTGATCTCATAGACAAAAGGTGCGCGCCACAAGAATTGTTGTCACGTTTTCGAGGTGGGCGGCTCTCACCGCTCTGACCTTGAGCATGGACCTCGCCGCCATTGCGGCCCAGCTACCCGCAGACCCGGCCGCCTTTAATCAAAACGTCGGCGCCTTCGTCAAACAGAACTGTGCCGTCTGCCACAACGAACAATTGAAAACAGGCGGCTTGGTCTTGACCAAATATCACGACACCGCTTCCCTTGTTCGTGATCGCCAGGTTTGGGAAAAAGTTGTTGCACGCGTCCGCGCGGGTGAGATGCCGCCGAGGGCCTGCCGCGCCCGAATCCGGAACAGATCGCCGCCGTAACCGATTGGATTGAAGCTCAATTTGACGCAGCGGACCGGACGAGTAAGCCCGACCCTGGCCACTTAACGGCCCACCGTCTGAATCGCAGCGAATATAACAACACCGTTCGCGATCTGCTTGCGGTCAAATTCAACCCGGCGGCCGACTTCCCGGCCGACGATTCCGGCTACGGCTTCGACAATATTGGCGACGTGTTGTCCGTTTCGCCCGTGCTGATGGAAAAGTATCTGCTGGCCGCCAAGCGCATTGCTGCCCAAGCCATTCCGCTAAGCCTGGCGCCGCCTAAGCCGACCCGTACCCGCTTTTCACCCGAGCATGGCCGCAATGAACCGCGCGTGCAACTCGAACACGCTTTTGATCTGCCGGCCGATGGTGATTATGACTTGCAGGCCACGGTATCGGGCCGGCGCGAAGCCTTCCGCATTCAACTCTTGCTGGATGGCCGGGAAATCCAATCCAGCGACGTGCTGATTGAGAAGGACAAGCCGCGTGCCTATGAACTCCGCCAGCACATTCCCTACGGCGAACATGTAGTTCAAGCGATTCTGACTCCCCGTCAACCGAGTCCCGATGAAGTTAAGGTTGCCGCACAAATGGCGGTCAGCGAACAGAATGCCATTGCGAGACAGATCGCCAAGCACCCTGAAGATGAAGCCCAAATCCGGCTGCAGCACAAGTTGGGCGACATGCCTACCTACATGGACGGCCTGGAAATTCTCGGCCCGTTCAATGCGCTCGCGCCGCCGCTGCCGGAAAGCTACCATCGGGTGTTTCTCTGCGGGCACGGTCTCGGACAACACAATGAGCAGTGCGCTCGAATCGACCTGTCTCACTTGGCGCGGTTGGCGTTCCGCCGCCCTGTTGACGATGCCGAAGTCGCGCAGTTCACTCGCCTGGTGGCGATCGCGCAGAAGAATGGCTTGAGCTTCGAACAATCCATGCGCATTGGCGTGGAAGCGATCCTGGTGTCCCCCAGTTTCCTATACCGTATTGAGCGTGATCCTGCTCCTCAAGATGTGGCTGACGCTCACCCGATTGGCGACTACGAATTGGCTTCGCGGCTCTCCTATTTCTTATGGAGTAGCATGCCGGACGAGCAATTGCTGCGGGTGGCCGCGGAACATCGCCTCAATCAGCCCAACGTTTTGCACGCCGAGGTGCAGCGCATGCTTCAAGATCCTAAGTCGCGGGCTCTGGTCGACAATTTCGCCGGCCAATGGCTGGAGCTGCGCAACTTGGACAGCATTCGTCCCGACCCGGAACAATTCCCCGAATTTGACGATCAATTGCGCCAGGCGATGTATACGGAGACGCACATGTTCTTCACTGCGATCGTGAAAGAAGATCGCAGCATTCTGGATTTCATCGATGGCAAGTACACCTTCTTGAATGAGCGGCTGGCGAAGTTCTACGGCGTTCCCGGCGTTGAGGGAGATAATTTCAGGCGTGTTGAACTGAATGGTACGGAGCGCAGCGGTGTTTTGACGCAGGCGAGTATTCTTACCGTGACCTCTTATCCCACTCGTACTTCGCCCGTGCTGCGCGGCAAGTGGATACTGGAAAATATCTTGAACACGCCGCCCCCACCACCGCCGCCCGGTGTGGGCTCCATCGATTCCAAAAGCGGCACGCTAACCGGAACCATGCGCCAGATTATGGAAAAGCATCGCGCGAATCCAGCCTGTGCGTCCTGCCATACCCGCATGGACCCGCTGGGATTTGCGCTCGAAAATTACGACGCCATCGGTCACTGGCGGACGCAGGATGGAACGCTGACCATCGATGCCAGTGGCGTGTTGCCGAATGGCAGGTCTTTCAACGGTTCGGCCGAATTGAAAGACATCCTCGCTTCCAATCGGGCAGCTTTCGGTGAATGCCTGACGGAGAAACTCATGACCTATGCCTTGGGCCGCGGCATGGAAGGATACGACAGGGCTGCAACCAAGAAGATCGTGGCGGATTTGGCGGCGAATAATTACCGTTTTTCGAGCTTGATTGACGGAATTGTAGACAGCGTTCCCTTCCGAATGGGAAGAAGTGATGGAGGAAACAGTCAATGATCATTACCAAAAAGCATCTTTCGCGGCGTACTTTGCTGCGCGGTATGGGAACGGCCATTGCGCTTCCCATGCTGGATGCGATGATTCCAGCCCTGCGTGGCGCAACCAAAGCCGTTAATAGAGTCGCGCCGGATCGGATGGTATTCGTCTACGTTCCGAACGGTATCGACATGCGGAACTGGCGCCCCGAAGGAATCGGCCGCAACTTCACCTTCCCGAAGATTCTGCAGCCGCTCGCTCCTCTGCAGGATGACTTGCTGGTCTTCAGCGGTCTGCAGGATCAGAACGGCAACGCCTTGGGCGACGGTCCAGGAGATCATGCGCGCGCAGCGGCCAGTTTTCTCACCGGCGTTCATCCTAGAAAGACGGCCGGTTCCGATATTTCCGTTGGCATCTCTGTCGATCAGGTTGCTGCGCAAAAAGTGGGCAGCGCTACGCGCCTGGCGTCGCTCGAGCTCGGTTGCGAAGACGGCCATTTGGCCGGCAATTGTGATTCGGGTTATAGCTGCGCCTATGTGAACAGCATTTCCTGGCGGTCTCCCACTGTACCGAATCCGCCTGAGGTAAACCCGCGAGCTGTTTTCGAGCGCCTGTTCGGAACCGAAGAAGACGCGGCCGACCCGGCGGCGCGCGCGCGCAATTCCCGGCTTGACCAGAGTATCCTTGACCTGGTTTCAGACGATACCAAGAGCCTCGAACGCGGCCTCGGTTCCACTGATCGACGAAAGCTTGATGAATATATGACTGCAGTCCGCGAAGTGGAGCGTCAGGTGCGGGTTTCTGAGAAGCAGGCGGCGGAAAATATCGTCGAAGTGCCGGACATGCCGAAACCCGACGGCATTCCGCTGCAGTTTTCCGAGCATGCCCAGCTCATGTTCCATCTCATGGCAATCGCGCTGCAGACCGACATCACCCGCGTCTCCACATTTATGCTGGCGCGGGAAGGCAGCAATCGATCGTATCGCGAAATCGGTGTTCCTGAGGGGCACCATGGCTTGTCACATCATCGGAACGATCCCGTCCTGATGGATAAAATCGCTCAGATCAATCGCTATCACATGGAGCAGTTCGCCTGGTTTTTGAGCAAGCTGAAGTCCACCCCGGACGGCGATGGAACACTGCTCGATCACACCATGGTTGTCTATGGCAGCGGCATCAGCGACGGCAACCGGCATAATCACGATGATTTGCCGGTGCTGTTGGCCGGTGGCACGCGCGCGTTCCGCACCGGACGCCACGTGAAGTTCACTGAAAGCACGCCGGTAGCGAACCTATATGTGAGCATGCTTGATGCGATGAATGTTCCCACGGAAAAACTGGGCGATAGCCAGGGCCGCCTGAATTATCTTTCCGGCCTCACCTGAAAACAGGTTGCCGATGAAAAGCCGATTCGCCGCGCTGCTTCTCACCGCGCTAGCGTCCCTTTTCGCGCGGGCTCAATCGCCATCGCTGGCGCAGTTGATTGAAACCGCCCGCCAAGGGCCAGCCGCGCCCGGGCTGGCCGATTCCATCGCCAAAACGCTCTCTCCACACGGTGGAGTAGCCGTTTGGGGCGAAGATTACCTTTTCGTTTCCGATCTGACCTCCGCGCCCAAGAATGAGCCGGTGACCGCCTCTTCTGCGGGCGTTTCCATTGATTTCCAGCCGCCCATAGCCATGCAGAAAATACCGGAATCGAATTTCTGGATGAGGCTGGTGAAAATGCGCGTCGGCGTTACGCATGCCTACCAGTTCTTTGCGGACGGCAAGGCCGCCGGCAACCGTACCGACTTGCCGGGCTACAATCCGGATTCCTATCCGAAGCCCGGCGTGCCCCAAGGCAAGTTAAGCGAAAAGCACACCATTGTCAGCAGGATTTACGACGGCATGAAAGCTGATTATTGGTATTACGCATCGCCCGGGGTGGATCCCAGCGTTCCCTCGCCCATGATGGTTTGGCAAGACGGCCAGGGCTTGATTGCGGGCGATTTATCCCGCCTCCGCTTGTTCACCGTGACCGAAAATCTGGTGGCGCAAAAACTTATCCCGCCGATGGTGCACGTGCTCATTGCGCCCGGTTTTTCTCCCGCCGATAAACCCATGCGTTCTATCGAGTACGACACTGTGAGCGATCGCTACGACCGTTTCTTGCTGGAAGAAGTACTGCCCCGAGGTGGAGAAGGTTTATAAGCTTCGTCCCGATGGCTACAGCCGCGGCATTGCAGGAGAATCCTCCGGCGGGATCTGCGCTTTAAACGCTGCCTGGTTTATGCCGGACAAATTCAGCCGCGCGCACTCAGCCATCGGCAGCTATACCTCCATTCAATGGCGTCCGGAAGAGAAGCTGGATGGCGGCAACCTGTTTCCATTCATGGTGCGAAAAGAGCCGAAGCGCAATATTCGCATCTGGATGAGCGATGGCTCTGACGATCTGGAAAACATTCACGGCTCCTGGCCGCTGCAAAATATTCAGCTCGCGAATTCGCTCAAAATGCGTGAATACGACTTCCATTTCCGCTTCGGCGTCGCCACGCATGATCCCGCGCAGGCTGCTATCGACTTGCCGGAATCGCTCGCGTGGCTCTGGCGCGGCTACGATCCAACGAAAACCTCCGAAGAGTTCACCATGGATCCAGCCGAGAAAGATAAGCCTTATTACCGAGTGACTATCAATAATCGGGACGCTTGGTAGGCCCTCACTCACGTGCGTAGACACAACAACGGCTTGAGGGGTGACCCACGGTCGTCCCCTTTCCTCGGTTCCGCCCTTACCCCACCTCGCGCGAGAAATACTTCGAATGGCAGTGAATGCGCCCGTTCGGCGCGCTCAGGCAAATATCGCCATCCGAGTGCAGCACCAGCATCGAATCGCCCGTCTCGTTGCTGTTCTCATGCAGCGCCACCTTCACGTGATTTGGCGTAGCCAGCACCAACGAGCTTTTTCCCGGCTGATCCACCAGCGAGATCCGGTGCCCGCTCTTGGTCACAATGCGCTTCACATTGTTGGGCGCCACGTCCTCGCCCCAGAAGTCTTCCCGCGGCGGTTTGTTCACGCCGTTCCAGGCCGTGCCCAAAATCTGCGGCCGTTCCGGATCACCCTCCTCGAATGCCACCCATACTTCATCGCCAATCTCGGGCAGGAACAGAAATCCGCGGTCCGCTCCAGCATGCGGCGTCATGCTCGCCAGCCAACGTGTCTGGTTCTCCTCCTCCCAGTAGAACTGCACGCGAACGCGGCCCCGGTTCTTCGGATCGTTGTTGTCGACCACGCGGCCCGGAACAATTCCCTCGAATTTCTTCAGCGCCGGCGGTTCCGGATTCGTGTACCTCTCCCAGGGCGTGCAGACAAAGCGGTTGACATAGCCGGTTTTCGTCCAGCGATGAACCACACGGACCACACCGTAGCTGCCATTCGCGTCGAGCGGCCCTGTAATCTCTACCGCATTGCCAGCTTTCACCTTCGGCTCCAGGCTCTCGCCTTCCGCAATCGTTCCGCGGCCTTGCGACCGGCGCGATTCCTTTTTGAGCAGCGCCGCAAAATCGCTCACTGTTACCGCTCGCGATCGCTGATGCACGTAGCCATTCGGCAACAGCGCCGCCGACCGCCCCTGCGCCGCCTCAACCATGCGCGCCGAGGAACCGTAAAATACTGTCCGATCCGATACTTTCTCGAACACCTCGCTCTGCATCGCGCTCCGGTCATAGTGCGCGCCATTGCACGACGGCTGCGATAAACCGCCTTCTACCGCAAAGCTCAGCAGTCCGCCTTCCTGCCGCCACTCGATGGGCACAGCGTTCTGGAATTTGCTCTGCACCTCGATGCCTGTGGCCGTCGGCCGCAGCCAGCACTCGGCGTCGTCCACCAGGCGAAGAAGGAAACGGAACGGCGTTTCGTCAAGCTGATGATACGAACGAGCGCCCGGCGCCGGTAGGCTGCCCGCCAAGGCCAGACCCGCGCTGGCCACGAGTTGCTGCGCCACTGCCGATCCGGTCTGCTGCGGAAAATAGCGCCGCCCTGGTGTCAGATCCAGCAGCCATGAACGCGTTACCGCCTTCAGATAAGCGCCATAGCTGCCGTAGATCTCATACTCGAGCTCACTCTCGACGATGATGCCGCTGAATACTTCATTTTCGGCGCCCGCATCATCATAGGTCGTCACCCGCAACGGCCGCCCCAACATCGATTCCGCCGGATAGCGCAGATCCTCGCTCTGGCGCAGCCTGACTTCACACCACCAGTGCTGGTTCAGCTCCTGCGTGACCGTCACCTCGCCAAGCAGAGCTTGGTCGATGCCCGCGTTGCCGATAGTGATGAACGCTGCGTTCATGCCCGGCTACCGCCGTTCCTTTCAAAGCGAACCTGTAATGCGCAGGTGCGCCCCAACTCCACCCGCGAGCCGTTCCGTAGCCGCACGGGCTTGCCGGAAGGGATCCGCTTGTTATCGACGAACGTCCCGTTGGAGCTGTTGCAATCGACCACAAACAACTGGTTTTCGCGGCGATGAATCTCGCAATGAAAGCGCGAGACCATGCGTTCGGCATCGCGCAGCACGATTTCGTTCCGCGCGCCGCCGTCCTGCGGAACAGCCCCGATGTGGCTGACCGCGCCATCCAGGTTAAAACGCTTGCCTTTATCGATTCCGTCTACAACTTCGAGGACCGCGTGCCGGTTGCGCCCGCCGCGGCCGCGCCGCCGCCATAAGTAAACCAGCCCCGCTAGCAGCGCCACCACGCCGCCGCCACCTGCGATCCAGCGCACCCGCTCCTGCAGCGAATAGGCTCCGTTCACGCGCTGCCGCAGAGCTTGCACCGCCGGGTTTCCGGGCGCGATCCTTTCCGCAATGGACAGTTGTGACATCGCCCTCGCGAGATCGCCATGCACAAATGCCGTCTGCCCCTGGCCCATGGCACGCTGCAGCTGCTGCTGCTTGTTGGCTTGATCTTCACTTTGCCGTGCCTGCTGCTCCTGCCGCTGCTGTTGTTGCGCTCGCGCCTGCTCGGTCTTCTGCTGCGCGTCCTTGTAACCCTCCGCAGCGGGCACGTTATTCGGATCGATGTCGAGAATTCGTCCATATAAGCTGGCCTGTTCGGCGGAATTGTTTGAGCGCAACGCCTGGCTCATCAGGTTTGCCACCTGCGCTTGTTTCGCCTGCGATTCCGCTTGCTGCCGGGCCTGCATCGCAATCAGATCCTGGGCGGGATTAGTTTGCGGAGCCGTGCCTTGCGAAGGCGCAGCAGCCGGCACGATGGGAGGCGGCGGGATGGGCATAGGAGCGGGTGGAACCGCCGCCACGGTTTGCTTTTGCTTCCCCATATCCTTCGGCAGAGAGCTGACGCTTACCTCGTGAAAATTCACGTCCGAATCGCTCGATGGAGCCTCCAGCGCGATCGGCCCGGCTGCCGTGCGAGCTCCACTCTTCGGTGACGAAGCATCTACTCGCGTGTCAGTCCAGTCCGTGACCGGATAGCCGTCCATCCAAACCCCAATGTGACGGCCGCTGGCAACGATCGTCTCAAACACAGTGCTTCCGGGCAGCGCCAGAGTTTCCCGTGGGGTCTGCAGTCCGGCAACTCCGCCGCTGTGTTTGCTGTTATCGAGCGGCACGCTGTATCCGGAAGCAAGCTGGCCGGCGTCGCCTCGAAACACAATCGCGGTCCGCATCTGATCCTTGTTCCTGTCCGGCGCGCGCGCAGCGATTTGTAGGACGAAATTGTCAAACTGCAATTGCGATTCCAGTTGGCCCGGACCCTTGACTCCGTGAATGGCGTCCTCTTTTACCGACCATTCCGCTTGTTTCTCCTTCGGAGCCGGCATCGGCGCCAACACCTTTCCTATCCTCGACAACAATCCGCTTCCTTTCGGCTTGGCGGGAGGCGTGCCGACTGATTTCCAGCCCGATAGATCGACGCCATCGAAGAGCGGCTGCAGTGCGAGTGGCTTCAGTTTGATGTTCCGGAATTGGTCGCGGCCGCCGCCACACTGCAATCCGATGTAGCCCGCCTTGGCGCGTTCGTCTTTCCCATCCGCAGTGGCATTGCCGTCGATACTGACCGTGAAGCTGTCGCCGATCGTATCGAGCTGCAGCGTGTGCCAGCGATTCGCCGCCACCAGCCCGGTGCCTTTCGCCACGCCTGCGATACTGCCCGCGGGCCACTGCGGATCGGAGTTGCCCAGCTTCAACTCATATCCGGTCTCGCGCGGCTTGCCATCCGCCGCCATTCGAAAAAACAGGCTGGCCGCATCGCTCGCTTCAAAAAATTCCAGCTTCAGAGAATAATCGGAGAACGGCGACGTGGTCCGCAGCAGGCCGGAGGACGCATCGCACGTCATCGCGTTGTTATCGAAAGTCCAGCGGTTAGTCGCCCCTGTCCATCCGAAAGCGGTCTGGCTGTCGAAGAGCAGAATCCATCCGTCCTGCGCCTCAGCCAGGCTGATCGCATTCTCCCTTGCGCCGGGAATCAGCGGTGCAAGCAGCAGCAATACCAGGAGGCGCATGGTTATTGGCTCGCGGCGGCAACGGCCTGTATGACCTGAAAGTCCAGGCCTTTCTCCTGCTCGGAATACGCAATCTGCAGCGTGTCGCCCGCTCCCACCTCCGACGACAGCACCGCCGTCGCAATAGGCGATAACACAAGCTGCTGCATGGTGCGGCCCACCGGACGCGCGCCATAAGCTGGGTCCCACGACATCTTGCCGAGGTAGCTCACCGCCTCGGGAGTGGCGTCCAGCATGATCTCGCGATCCTCGGCGAGTTTACGGCTGAGCGTATCGAGTTGCACCTGAACGATCCGTTCCAAATCCTGATCGGTGAGCGAATTGAAGGCGATGATCTGCGAGATCCGATTGTAAAGCTCCGGCCGCAGCGTTTCCTTCACTACGGCGAGGATGATTTCGCGGCGTTTTTCAGGATCTTCGTTCATCGCTATAGCCTCGCGCACGCCCAGATTTGAGGTGAACAGAATGAGCGTGTTCGAGAAATCGCAGAAGCGCCCTTTGGCATCCGTGAGCCGCCCTTCATCGAGCACTCCCAAAAGCAGATCCAAGACTTCCGGATGCGCTTTTTCGACCTCATCGAAAAGCACCACGGAATACGGCGAGCGGCGTACCTGCTCGGTGAGAAATCCGCCTTCATCTGAACCGACCAGCCCCGGCCGCGAACCGATCAGACCCGATACCGAAGACTTGTCTTTGTACTCGCCCATATCCACCCGGATGAGCGCCGTCTCGTCGTCGAAGAGCGCTTCCGCAAGCGCTTTGGCGAGTTCTGTCTTGCCCACGCCGGTTGGCCCCACAAACAGAAACGACGTGGGCTTGCGGCCCGGCTGCAGATCCGCTCGCATCCGCCGCGCCGCCTCAGCCACTGCGCTCACCGCCGCATCTTGTCCAAACACACGCTGGCCGATGCGTTCTTCCAGCTTCAACAGCCGTTCGCGCTCGCTTTCCAACATGCGCTGCACCGGCACCCCCACGCGCTCCGAGATCACTTCCGCGATATCCTCCGGCCGGACCTCATCGGAGAGAAGGGGCCCTTGCTGATTCCGCGCGCGCCCTTCCAGATCCTCCCGTTGCTGCTCCAGATACTTCAAACTGCCGTAACGGATCTCGGCAGCTCTCGACACATCGCCGCGCCGTTCCGCGTCCTGCAGCGTGGCGCTTTGCTGCTCGATCGCCTGCTTGGTTTTTTGAAGCAGATCCGATGCTTCCCGCTGCGATTTCCATTCGCTTACGAGCGCCTCGACTTCCGGTTTCAGGCGCGTTACTTCGCCTTCCAGCTCCGTGAGCGCGCGCTTCTGCGCGCTCGTTGTTGCGCTGGCGCGAAGAGCTTCCAGTTCCGCTTCCTTGCGGACCAGCAGCCGCTCTTTCTGATCGATATGTGTCGGACGCGATTCCTTCTGCATGCGGATGCGAGCCGCCGCTTCATCCAGCACGTCAATTGCTTTGTCAGGCAGAAACCGGCTGCGCATGTAGCGCCGCGACAACTTCACTGCCGCCTGCAGCGCCTCGTCCGTGAGACGCACGCCATGATAGGCTTCATACCGCGCCCGGATTCCGCGCAGAATCACCATCATGGTCTCGTCGGTGGGCTCTTTGACGGTGATCGGGTCGAAGCGCCGGCTCAGCGCCCCGTCCTTCTCGATTTTTTCCCTGTACTCATCAAACGTGGTTGCGCCGATGCAGCACAGCTCGCCTCGCGCCAGCGCCGGTTTCAGAATGTTGGCGGCGTCCATTCCCCCTTCGCTGCCGCCCGCTCCCACCACGGCGTGTAGCTCGTCGAGAAACAAAATAATTTCGCCGCGGCGCGCGCGGACTTCATCCACCACATTCTTGATGCGCTCCTCAAATTCGCCGCGATACTTGGCGCCCGCGACCATCGCCGTGAGATCGAGGGCAATCACTTTGCAGCGCTTCAACGACTCCGGCACATCGCCGGCAACGATGCGCAGCGCCAGACCTTCCGCAATGGCCGTTTTCCCCGTGCCCGGGTCGCCCACCAGCACCGGATTGTTTTTCGTCCTGCGCAGTAGCGTCTGAATGACGCGCCGGATTTCGTCTTCGCGCCCCACCACCGGCATCAGCTCACCAGCTGCGCCGAGCGCGGTCAAGTCTCTGCCAAATCGTTCCAGAATGCGTGTCCCGCTCTGCGATGTCCCGCTGTTGCCGCGCGGTGTTTCGCCCAAAGCCTCGCCGGCTGAGGCCCGCGATTTGGCCGCCCTCTCGACGGCCTCGGGTGTCAGGCCGGATTCACGCAGCGCACCGCGTAGATCGTCTTCGCTGGAATCTACGGCGGCCAGAACAAAATCGATCGGCTCGGCAGTCTCGGCCCCGCGCTCCGCCATCTTTTGGAACGACCGTTCAATCACCTTGCGCAAGGAAAGCGATGCCGTGGGACGCCGCCCCGCCTCCAACGGCCGGTTCGGTTCTTTATTCAGACGAGTAGCAAACGCATCCAGCAAAGCGCCACACGCCACCCCCGCCTTATCGAGCGTTGCCGCCAGAGAGCTGCCTCCGTCCAGCAAGACGTACAGCATATGTACGGGCGTGATTTGCGACTGCTTCCGCCGCTCGGCTAGCAGCCGGGCGCGCTCCAGCGCATCTTCCAGATCGTTGGATAATTTATCGAGATCGATCGCCATTAGTTACTCCAGGCGGCGGCGGCGCGGCGGCTGAGGCGGCTCCGCGGGGCGCTCGTCCCGCTTCGGCGTTTCCCATGGCGCTGGACGGTCGTCAAAGCTCGCTCCGCTTGGACTGTAACCCGGCTCCTGAGCCAGGGACCGCGCACTCGAGCTGGCCACTGCCTCAAAAGCTTGAACTCGCGGCTCGATCGGCTGGAGCGGCTCTACCGGGCGCTCCCCTTCCTGAGCGCGTGGCGCATAAAATCTATACCGCACAAAGAGCAGAGCGCTCCTTATGGGCAGATGGCCCGGCACGCTTACCTGAATGTCCGTGATGGTCGGCACGTCCGGCGCATCGAAGTCGTAATCGAAATTGCACTGCTCGCCATCGGTCACTTCTCGCGAAACGATGATGGGCGCGCGCCGGAATCCGCTGCCCTCGTTCAAGCGAATGTCGACGGTAATTTTTGTGCCCTTCTCGAAACGTGCGTTCTGCTCCCCAACCAGGATGAGCCGATACTTCTCGCGGCCCTCCAGGCGCAGTTGCGTGAAGTACAGGCGCAGGTCGTCTTCCACGGCCTGCGCGCGGGCGGGCTTGCCGGCAATCTTGTAGAGAACGCGTCCCCCGCGATCGAAAAGGAAGTTCATGGCTTCGATCGAGGGGCTGATCCGGAAGTCCAGATACTTGCCTTCGAGTGCACGCTCCAGCCGCTGCAGGGCATTGATGGCGGCGAGCGCCTCCCGCGCATCAATGGCGAGATCGTCGTGGATCGCCCACGTACGAGTAGTCTTCAACAACCGCCGCTGCTGATCAATAAGGGCGATAAACTCGGTTTCTCCAGTGTCGCGGAGCGTGTCGAAATACTGTTGCACGGCGGGCGAAAGATCCAGGTAAGTGGCCGCGGAATGGAAAAACCGGCGCAATTTGCCGAAGAATCGAGCCGGGGGTTGAACCGGATCGAGCAGATCGTAAACGCAATTCTGGAGCGCGATCACGATGCGGTCGACAAACGCCACAACTTCGGTGTCGACTTCCGTTTCGATTCCACGCTCGCGAAACAGGGCCAGAAAATCTCGCGTCGCCCGATGCAGCTCCGTGTAGCGTCCGGCAAGTAGCGTCATGCTCTCGTTGATCTTTCGCCATGCGCTCGCCAGCTCGCTGTAGCTGCTCATCGTCATGCATTGCGGAATGAAGCCGGGGTCCTTCTCGAATCCGGAGCCGTAGCGCTGATGCCGGACACGCGCGACCGCCACCGCATAGGGCGCATGATTGGCCGGGGGCTGCAGTGTTAGCTTGTAATGCGGCCGCCGCTCCGTTTTCATCTGCGGATTGAAATCATCGGCAGTTCCGTCCAGCACATCTTTTTCATGCGGGTCCGCCACCACGTAGACCCCCGTTTCGGAGAGCGCGTCGAGCTCTGCCTTATCGAATGTCCGGTGTACCGGATGCTGGGGATCGACATCCACAATGCAGCCCGCCGGAGTCAGGGCGCGGCATTGCGTAACCGTCACGCGGAGATTGTGTTCGTCCTCATCGACCACGACAATTGGATCGTGACGAACGGCCCCGCGCTCGCTCTCCGCCATGCGCGATCCGCCTCCCACCAGGCCAAATCCATTGGTGGCGTAGCGCAAGGCCCAGAGCAGTCCCGCTTCGAAATAGCGTTCCTGGCGCAGAAAATGCTCCGGAGTAAGGAGCATTCCGTGTTCCCAGTTCACCGAGTTTAAAGCAACATCTTCCGGATTCATGTGATTACCATGTGGCGGTGGCGCGCAACGGCGGCTCTACCGGAACCGTTGCGCGCCTCCCCATGTGCGAGTTGATTCCCAGGCGGGCATTGTCCGCTTCAATGCCTAGGCGCGGCGCCCGGCGCGCATCCAGCACGCTCCAGGCAATCGCGTATTGCTGATGCATCGGTGCCACCAGGCACAATACCGCATCCAGATATTGGCGTCGCTCAGATCGTTGGAACTCGTAATACTTTTCCAAAGTTACCGGGCCCAGGACGATCGTGATCCTGGCCAGATCCGCTTTGCGATCTCCAACAATCAGGTCAATACCAAGCCGGCTCGCCCGCTCCTGCAGCGAGGAGCGGGCTTCGGCCATAAGGAAGCAGGCCGCCGGCGCGCGCCGGATCTCCGCGACCGGCAATCCGGCAAGCAGATCAAGCGCCATATGATAGCCGCGTGCTTTTCCCGCGAGCGCCTGCAAGTGAGGAAGCAGAACCGCGAGCGCGTACCAGCTCTCCACCGGCCAATCGTCCGCCGACAAGCCAAACAGCGAAATCCAACGCGCGCAGGCCGACAGATTGTCCGGACCGATATCGAAGAGCTGCGCGCCCTGGCGCAGCCAATGACGGGCCTTTTCAATGGGGTCGTCATACGGCTCCAGCAGTTCTTCGGTGCCTGGCTCGCTCTCGTTGCCCTTGTCCCACATGGGCGGCGGAAGAGCGCGAAATACTCCTGTGCCTGAAACCCATAGCGTTATCAAATCGCCATCCGTTAAGGGCTCCCCGGCAGCCGGCAGTTGCCTGACTATCCAGCCATCGGGCAATCCGGATGCGATCATCCGGACCGTAATGCGCGAAGGCGAAACACCAAAATGGTCCAGACTCTCGAGCGCGGAACCAAGAGTGTGATGAAAGGCATGCGTACTCGACGACAGCTCGGGCATGCTGTGACATGTCTGCATTAGCGCCACTCCATCTCGACAGCCAGTTCCGTGTCGTAGAGAATGCGCTCGCGCAGCTTTTGTTCGAGCTCGTCCTTCAGAATGCCTGCTTCCGTTTCGGGTTCGGCAAACGCGGAGAAATCGAGCTGAAGGTGCACGCTTTGAACCCGTTGCAAACCGATAGTTGTTCGACGCAGATCCGTTTTCGCCTCCACGCCAAGAATACGGCGATCAAAGGCTCGAATCGAGGCTTCCAGATCCGGCCGCGTCACAATCCGGTCTCGCGAGAGCAGCGTTCCGTGAAATCGCTCGCGCGCTTCTTCGACTGTCTCGCCATTGGTACCGCCAGCCGCGGATCCCGGATTAATCACCCGCACATCGCCATACCCTGGCGCTTTCAATATCGATTGGAGGCGGCCCGGACCGACAGCATTGCCCAGGGCGCCGTTCGTCATCCAGAGCCGAACGTTCACAAATGCTTCGGCGGACCCGTCGGCGCGCAGCGCGGGCTGCAGCTCGACACGATGATTGCGGATTCTGTACCGGCCCGCGCGAGGATCGCTGCTGGGCGTTTGGTCCTGAAGGTACGGCGCGCCGCTCTCGCCGAAGATCGAGAGAGGCGAAACCAGGTAAGTACGAGCGCCCAATCCACCGCCGAGCGGAATGGAAGTGCCATGCTTCTCGAAGTAGAAGGTCTGGTTGAGACATTCCACATTGGAAGCGGTCACCGTATGCATGAATACCGCGCCGATTCCCGAGTGAAGCGGCCCGCAATCGTCGGGGAAGCTGATTCGAAGCCATATTCGCGGCGTGCTGAAAAGCGTTGCGGCTTCGCGGCCGAACAGCTTCGGCATCACCGTTTCGAAGCGGCGCGGCATGCGGCAAGCGAACATGCGATCAGCGGGAACTCGAGGGAACAGAAAGACCCGTGAGCCATAGAAGCCGGGAGGGATCGCCGGCTGTAGATCGGAGGCGTGCGGTTCGGCCGGGTTCTCGCGCTGCCTCTGCACCAGCCAATTGAGATTACGCACGCCCGCATTCCCGGGCCGAGGCCGCAAGATACCAGCCGAGCTCAGCTCTCCCTCCTTGCCGACGAGACACCAGGGCTCGGTCTCCAACGCTTTCTGTATCCCAACGGCGTCCGGGCCGAATTCGAAATATAGACTGTGCCGGGTCAGATGGTCGGCCGGAAGCCCTTCGATTGCCAGATACAACGCCGATCCGGCGCCCAGAGCGGCCCGTACGGGCACGAGCGAGGGACGTGCGCTCTGAAACTCATCCGGCATCTCATGCCCCGCCAGCAAACGTAGGGTGCCTTGCTGGTAAGCAAGAGCAACAGCAATTCGAGCGCGTGATACGGCGACTGCCGAATCCGTCGCGAAGGTCAGCCTCTCCCCACTCTGAGCATCGGCCAGCAAGCCGGTTCCCTCGGGAATGGTCAGAGCGTCGCCGGAATTGGTCAGAAATCGGACCACTGTTTGCGCCGGCCGGGCCATGCGAGGCTCCATGCCGAGGCCGGTAATCAGCTCATCGAGCAAGGCTAACCGGATGCGGCCGGTTTCAACATACAGGCCTTCGATCTGCGTGGCAAAGCTGCGAAACAAGACAGACAGGATCGGATCGACCGCTTCCGCCATGACACCGTAGTCTTTCAACCTGCGGCGAAAGTCGTCCCTTAGCTTGCGGTCGATCTCAATAGCGCTGGGTGTGTTTTGCGACATGATTCGTTGCGTTTCGCCTGTGCAAACGTCGCGACGTGCCAAGCTAGAAGCGGAAAGCAAGGTTTTTCCGCAGCTTCTGCTCCGCTGTGCTGAGCGTCACGATGTACGCATCGCCGTCTGGCCCACTCTGAGCATCCTTCGTAATGCTCGCCACGCGAATATGCGAAATTCCGAGATCTTCCAGCGCCGCATTCATTTCGTGAATGGCGGCCTCAGGCAGCTCGGGCTGTTTACGAGCGTGCTCGAAATACTCGCGCACGCCAAAATGCTCGCATCCATTCCATCCCCCATAAGAGGTGGCCGCCATCACCTGCAAGAGGCTAACTACGGCGTCGGCCGCGCCGCTCCGTCGTAGAAATCCATCTTGCAAGCGCAGGGGAAATGCCAGAAACGATGCAGTGTCGGTAATCAATTGCTTAACGTCATGTCGGGAAAGTTCTGCTGGTTTAGAGCCGGTTCCAGGTCCAGTATCAGTGCATGGTTCAGATTGACGCTGCCGTCGGAAGCCAACCCACCGTCGGTGCCGGCTGGGTTCGCCGTATGGAACCCGCTGATCCATCCTTTGAACTTGTAACTCGCCAGCGCGTCCTGGCGCGAATCGTCCTTCCAGTATTCGATTTTCATGTCCACTACCTTATTCCGCGTGACAACGTTGGACAGGTCGAAGAGATGACTCAGCGTTCCAAACGGGACGTTCTGATCGTCATGAAAGTCGACTACCGCCTGAATGAAAGTTTTCAGGCTCCCCATCTGGGGCATTCCGGCGCGATCCTTTGCCGTCTCGAACGCTACCCGAACTTCAAGTGCATCAAACTTATTTCCGTCGATAGTGACGGTGCTGCGAGAAGGTTGTAATGCCATGTTCGTGTATCCTCCCTAATTGCTCAAGCGAATGTCGGAAAAGTTCTGCTGATTGAGAACCGGTTCGATGTCGAGAACCAGCATGTGGTTTAACTGCGGAGCGATTCCCTGAAAGTTCTTGCTATTACCGTTGCCGTTTGACGAGTCCAGGCTCAACAAGCGCGTGGCGTCGGACGGATTCGCAGTTTCAAACCGGCTGATCCAGCCGTTAAATGAGTAACTGCAGAGCGCGTCCTGGTGCGCGTCGTCTTTCCAAAACTCGATTTTGACCGGCTTAATTTTGTCGCGGGTAACGACGTTCGCCAGGCCGAATAATTTATTCACGGTCGAAAAAGGAATGTTTTGGTCATCGTGGAAATCCGCCCAGATGCGGATTTCAGTCGTAAGACTGCCCATCTGCGGCATCCCAGCCTTGTCCTTCTCTGTGCCGAATTTGATGCTGCTGGATACAGCATCAAATTTGGTCCCGTCGATCGTAACCGTGCATCGATACGGTGCTGCCATTTAAATTCTCCTTACAACGAATGAGTAGTCGGGGTTATCGGTTTTGATGTTTCCATCGGGAGAAACGCCGTGATTCAATCGAAGCGATCTTCTTGCGGGGGTCTTCTTGCGAAAGACACGGCGCTTCGAAAAATCGTTTCGTGAATTTCCGGCATGCGGTTCGAGGAGCGGAATGTCCATAGCGCCTCCAGCGGACGTTAGTCCACCTCCCTCGAAAATTCTTTACTGTGAAAATGAATTCTTCCATTCGGAGCGCTGAGGAAAATGTCTCCATCGGAATGCAGCGAGAGCATCGAGTCGCCGGTCTCGTTGCTGTTCTCGATGAGCTGCACGTGTACGTGCTTTGGCGTAGCGACTACCATGGAGCTCTTGCCGGGCTTGTCCACGATCGAGATTCGATGGCCGCTCTTAGTCACGATGCGTTTTACGTCGTTAGAAGCGACGTCTTCGCCCCAGAACTCCTCGCGCGGGGGCTTGTACACGCCGTTCCATGCCGTGCCGAGCGCCCGCGGTCGTTCGGGGTCGCCCTCTTCGAACGCTACCCACACTTCATCTCCGATCTCCGGCAGGAACATGAATCCACGATCGGCTCCGGCGTGTGGCGACATCATGGCGATCCAGCGCGTTTCGTTCTGCTCTTGCCAGTAAAACTGAACCCGGATGCGGCCCATATTCTTCGGGTCGTTATTGTCGACAACTCGCGCCGTCATCGTGCCCGCGAAGCGCTTCGTTTGCGGAGCTTCCGGGTTGGTATACATTCTCCAGGGCGTACATTCGAACTGATTGACGTACCCGGTTTTGGTCCAGAGGTGAACGGCTTTTGTTATACCGTAGGTGCCGGCTGCATCGATCGGGCCGGTGATATTCACTTCGTTGCCGGCTTTCACGCGCGCCTCCAGACTCTCTCCGCGGCACACCACCATACGCCCTTCGAGACGGCGCGCTTCCTTCTTCAAAAGCGTTTCGTAATCGCCGACGGTAACCGCGCGAGAGCGCTGAAAGATGTAATCCGGCGGCAGTAGAGCGGCTGACTCGGATTTCGCGGCGTTCACCATCCGCGAAGCCGAACCGTAGAAAGCTGCGTTATCCGATACGTTTGTGAAGACCTGGCTCTGCATCGCGTTCGGATCGTATTGAGAGCCGTTGCAACCCGGCTGCGATAAGCGGCCCCGGACGGCGAACTTCAACAAGCCGCCCTCCTTGCGCCATTCGAGATTTGCCCCCTGCTGGAACTTGCTCTGAACTTCAATGCCGTGGCCGGTGGGACGAAGCCAGCATTCAGCATCGTCCACGAGCCTCCGGATGAAGCTGAAGGGCGTTTCTTCCAGCTGATGATACGAACGAGGCGCCCCTGATGGCATGCTGCCCTGAAAGGCAAGTCCCCCCTCGGACACCAACGTCTGCGCCACTTGCGCGCCGGCTTGCGTGGGGAAGTACCGGCGGCCAGGCTGAAGATCCAGGCACCAGGACCGGCTGATCGCTTTCAGCCGGACCGCATAGCTGCCGTAAATCTCATATTCGAGTTTGCTGCGATAGATCAGCCCGTTGAAAACTTCGTTCTCCGCGCCTGTGTCGTCGTAAGTCACGATACGCAGCGATTGGCCCAGCATCGATTCCGCCGGATACCGCTGGTCTTCCGTCTGCCGGAGCGCGACGGTCGCGTACCAGTGTTGGTTCAACTCCTGCACGACTTCCACTTCGCCCAAGAGCGAATTGTTGACGTCCGCCGAGCCGATGGTGATGTGAGGAGCGTTCACCGTGGCCACTTCCCTTCTTGCTCACTGCTTGGGCTCGGGAGTCTGCGGTTTGAACTCCGGAACATCGATCTTCAGAACAAAAGTTTCGGCGGGACCAGTGGGCATCACGTTGAGGGTGATGTCGCAGATTCCCTGCATGCGTTTGTTCGAGTCTTTGTCTACGAAAAGTTCGTAGTTCAGAATCGTGCCCTGCTGCGCCTGTTCGTCGAGCAACCGTTTGAGAGGCGCTTCAATATGCTGATCCATGAAGTCGCGCGTCAGCACGTTGCCGGCGACCTGCAAAAGATAATGCCGGCAGCAACGTTCGAGGTAGCGAAGAATTCTGTAAGAGGTAAAAAACTTGAGAACTCCGTAGGGATCGTCGGCCTGAGTCCGGCAGCCGAAAAAGCAGAGATGATTGTCGGCATCGCGGATTACCGGCACAAGCTGGCGCTCCATACTAAGGTGCTCCATCTCGCCAATCAGTGGTTCAATGCGACAGGTCTTGACGCCCGAAATCTGTCCGAAGCGAGAGCCCACTGGCCCTTGGGCGATACCTTGAGAATCGTCCGCTCGCGCCACGGCGCCTGCGAAAACCAGAGATGGAGGGCCATAGAGGTCATCGCCGCCCGGCATCCCTTTTTCAAACCAGTGGGCGGGACGCAACTGGAGATAACCCATGGTGCACACATCGGCAGCGGCGCGATCTTCGGGACGTTTCAGAAATTCATACTTACCGCCGGGCAGGAAATTGCGCTCGACATTCTTGAATGACTTCTCGTCGTCCAGATCGGTAATAAGCAACATGCCCCAGGCATTCGCAATATCTTCAAATCGCTCGCGGACAGGCTGTGGGCTGTTCCCTGGGACTACCAGGTTGCAGATATCATCTCGGAAGTTGAAATTATCGTTGCGGCGGCGCACGAAATTTTCCACAGCAGCCAGCGTCATGCTGAACTCGTCATGCATGGTTTTGGGATCGCCATTGAACACATAGACCTCAACCGGCTTGCGCACTTTGCCGTCAGGCACCTTGCTGTTGTCGAAGAACAGCGCCAGTTCGCGATAGCTGCGCTCCATGGGCCGAATCTGCTTAAACAAGTCCGCCAGCAGTTGGTCCCTGACGGACTCGGCTGAATCGATCTGGGCCTGCAGTTTCGAAAGTGTGGTCTCGTAGGAGTCGGTATTATTCAGCACGCCCTCGAAGTTCGTCAGCTTTTCCAGGAACTCGGCCGCTGTCACGGGCGTGAAGATACTGGCGATGTCGCGGTTCTCATCAAGCAGCGCCGGATGTAGATCCGCGAAGATGTCCTGCATCAACTCGCGCGCGCTGCTCGCGGCGAGAATCTCTCCGGCGGTTTTAGCTTTAGCGGTCGCGCTTTCAGGCATTCGCGTTTCCTCCTCTTGCGGCAACTTTCTGAAGCTCTTCGCGGAGCCGTCCAAGTGCGCCGATGATCTCCTGACGCTGCGATTCGTTGTTCCAGGCGCGCCGCACCGTCGGCAGACTCCAACGATCTTTCAGCCGGTACAGCAGATCGATTTCGTTTTTCAGATCCGCTAGATCGTTGCGAAGGTATTCCGTGTGTCCATCGGGGGTTCGCATTTCCTGCCGTTTCTGTAGATTTTCGGGATCGAAATCCTTTAAGCTGCGAAAACGTAGCTCGGCGCGAAACTCAGTTTCTTCAGGAGAGGCGTATGCGCGAAAATCCAGCTTGGGCTGAAATTTCGCAAACGCGTCGTTCACATCCTCTACCTTCGTTGGCTCCTCGTTTTCGGAGCCTACTTCGCGCTCGGTGCGATCCGCAGTCATGGGCATGACCACCGCGCACGTGGAAGTCGGCACCTTCCGAACAGCCGGTGTTACTCCCTTGCGGATGACTTTCACTAACGGCATAACGTTCTCTCCCTATGCCGGAAATTCCGGCCAATTATCATTTCCCGTACCGGTCCAGCCGCGTCCGGGTGAAGTCCGGCTGAACGATTGTCGCTTCCGAGGGGGCGCGGTTGAACCCCTCCGCAGTCTTTGCCGCTGGGCCGAAGCCAGTAGGCGCAGGCCCGCCTTTTGTTTGCCTTCCGCCGCGCGGACCCATCCACCTTCCCGCCGGTGGCAGCTCTCCGATGTACTGTTCCGGCCAGACTAGCCGCGGCACCCAGAACCACATTGCGAGCAACAGAGCGCAACCCCCGCTAAATATTAAAATCGGACGCAAAATTGACATCCAACCGTTCGTACCAGTTGGGGGTTTTTGTAATAAAGCCTTCATTTCATCCGCGCTACAGCGGCCTTCATACAAAGGCAACCCAATCGCGGGAGCCGACCAGGGCTTCGGATCACTGTTTAATGTCTGGCCGGAAGGCAGGGTAAGTTCCGCTGTGACGTGCAGCGTTCGTCCCGCTAACGAGGCACGGTCGGGCCACGGTGATGAAACCGTTGCCGTCAGGCGGTCTGTAAGCAAGGTGTGAGCCAGGGCGAAGATGCGGCGAAGGCCCTCATAATCTTCGGCCATAAAGTATTTGGTGCTGAGGGCGCGCAGAGCCGGTTCGTCAATCTCAGTCGGGTTGCCAAAGCCGATACCAATCACCTGCGTCCCCGATTGCTGGACTTTTAGCGAGACCTGCTCGAGACCGGCCGGCCCAGCCAGTAGTCCCGGGTCGTCGCCCTTCAGAACTTCGTTCGTGCCGTCCGTCATTACGACGAGTACGGTATCTGGTGGCTTACCGATTCGAGTTGCAAGGGCCTTGGATTCGTTGGATAAAACATCGAGCGCAAGCGAGACGGCGGAATAAAGGGCCGTGTTGTTCCTCGGACCGGGCGTTGGCAGCGCGGCCGCTTCGGCGAACGCGTCCTGTTGGGTGATGGCGAAATGCGCTTCGCGAATGGCATCGGCGACATGGTGACTTTCAAAAGGCACGATCGCCACTTCATCCGAGCCGTTCTGGAACTGCTGCACGAAGTCATCGACCGCGGAACGCGCGGATTCAAAGCGGGTTCTGCCTGTCGAAAGGCGCCGGTTCATGCTGCCGCTGATATCGATCAGCACCATAGCCAGACGATCTTGTACCGGGGATGTCCCGTGCTCGGCCGCGGCGAAGAAGGGAACGAGGTCTTGGTTGTCGATTCGTATGTGCATGCTGCCCGCGAGTTTGGAAGGTTCGGGAAATTGGACTCCGACTGGATGCCCCTGGGCATCCACGACATTGAGCTGCATACGAAAACACGGTATCGGGGAGACGGGATCGCAGGTGAGCATTCGCATGTTCCCGGCGAAATCGAGCCGCGCATCCGAAGCCTGCGCGTGGGCTAGGCCCGGAAGAGACGAAATGGCAAAGAATAGGCCGGCGAGGCGGCGGCTCATGCTTCTGAGTGCTCCTTCTTGCGCGTTGTAAATCGTAGCGCAGTCCGGCCCAGGAGGATGTCGTCCTTGTCGTGAAGCTCCTGTGTAACGGCTACGGTTCGGCCGCGCACTCGCGTAATGAAACGCGCCAGCCCCGATTGGTTGCCAATCTCCGGGTGACGGGCGAGATAGAACCGGCCCTGTTTCCCGAACAGGATCGCGTGACGGGGAGCGACCGTCGCGTCCGGGATAAAGATATGGACTTCGGGGCGGTAGACGGTCCGGCTGAGGTCATGGCTCTGGCTGCCTATTAAATAGGAATCGCCCTGCTGCAGCTCCCATTGTTTGTGCGTCAGGCCGAATTTACCCTGCGCGCGGGCATCGCCGCTGCTGATGAATTCGAGAACGCCATCACGAAGCAGGATGGGAGCGAGCGTGACGCCAAAGCAGATACCCACGCCGATGAACATAAATCCCAGGGCCTGCGATAGATCCGGGACGCGTGAGCCAAGAGTGAGGAAAATCAGGCCACCGAAGGCCCCGCCGGCCAGGCCGCCTGCGCAGGCGTGGATAATCCGGGCGCGATTGACCATAGCCCAACGGAAACCCAGGCCAAGACCGATGAAGGAACCGGCCAGGATCCAGGCCATCAGGCGCGCGAGAAATGGCGCTTGGGGCGAAAGGCGTTCGGAAATGGGAATCTGGAGCACCCAGGCGCAGAGCCCGGCAGCTATTCCAATGCAGGAGCCGGAAATAACCCACCGCGGCAAAACACGGTTGCCGGACCAGCGATCGGAAAACCCGACAGTTAGACCGCCGATGAAACCACCCAACATGACGACTGCAATCATGTCAGAAAGCCAAGTATATCGCTGTGCCGGGAGCGCCGCCGAAGCCAGCGCGGTGATAGCCCACGAAAACAGGCCCGCCATGCCCCCGACCAACGACATATAGTACAGGGTCTGGTAAAGACTCATATGGTCAGAGACGTAAAAGTCGGATGTGAGTTGTCATACCAGAATTGGGAAACCGTAGTCTTTTTGAAAAAACGAACCCAATCACGACACCCGAGGAAGTTCGTTTGGTAAGAACGGGTATTGGGTTCGTTTCGCAAAAATCGGTTCGTGATCGTCGGGGCCGGCGCGCTGGGGGCCGAAGTCTTCCGCAGCCTCTGCCTGCTAAGGCCTGCGGGTTTGCTGCTCATCGATCCAGATGTTGTGCAAAAGGGCGATCTCGGCAAGAGCTGGCTGTTCAACGCTGAAGAAAGCCTGGGGAGGAACAAAGCAGAGTATCTGGCGGCGCTCGGGGAACGATGCTTTCCCGAAATTCGCTGTTCTGGCATGAATCGTGAATTTGCCGACATCGGCTGGGCGGAACTGACGGACGCGAGCATAGTCTACAGCTGTGTGGACAACGATCTGGCGCGATTGGAGATCGCTTTGGTCTGCTATAAGCTTGGAATTCCCGTTTGTGACGCCGGATTGACGGCAAAGGGCGGTAATGGAGGGCGCGTCACCTGGTTTCCCGGCGGAACGGGCGCCTGCTTCGGTTGTAAGCTGCGCCCGGGAACACTTCGGGAACTGCTATTGTTCGCCCAGGCGCAGGTGCTGTCCTGCTCGGTCGAAGAAACCATTGGCGGCTTTGTCGTTACGCCCACGATGGCGTCATTAATCGGGTCACTACAGGTGGATTTCGGATTGAGGAAATGGACGGCTTGCGCAGAAACATCGGAGAGTTTAGAAATCAGCCTCGAACCGGCGCTAAGCCTTTCGCGATTCGATAATGTGGTCAGCTCGGCTTGCCCATTCCATGAATCTTGCGACGAGGTAAGAATCCCGGCTGCCCTGCATCTTACCTTTGAGGAGCTTCTGCGCCCGTTGGCGGCAGATTCCCGGGCCGAGCCCTACGTGTTTTTCGATTGGCCCCTGTGCGCGCTGGCAAAATGCCGCCAATGTGGCCATGAATGGGAGCCAATGGTTCGCTGCGCGGTTTTCAGGAGAGCCGGCGCTTGTCCCCGGTGTGCAGGCAGGAACGTGATGGAGCTAGATTTGGTAAGGGGGGTTGAGCGGAATTCAAGGTGGGCGCGGTACACGCCCGCGCAGCTTGGAGTTCCGGAAAATCATCTGTTGACGATCCGTTTTCAGAAACAGCCGCACGATGAATAAGGGAGCGATTGCCGCGATTGCAGCCCTGAGCTGCCTGGAATTGATTCTGCAACTCATCGCCATTCTGCTCGGCTTGCCAGCGGCAATTATTTGTGGAGCGCTGATTACACTGCTATCGAGCTTTGTCTTCACGTTTTTTGAACTTAACTTTGCAAGCTGGTGGCCTTTGATTGCGCAGAGCGGTGGGGCAAGTCTGGGAGGAGTCCTGCTCGCCTGGGTAACGCTCCCTTTCAGGCCGGCGCTGGTGTTTGCCCCTGTGGCGGCAATCGTCGCTGCCGGAATCGTGGTGTTTCTGAGGAGATTGCAAGCCGAGCAGTGTGCGCTCTGCAGGCGCCGGCTCAGCGGCGAGATAGCGTTCCAGTGCCCGCGCTGCGACCTGCGAGTGTGCGAGCGTCAATGCTGGAGTTCTATCGGCTGCCGCTGCCGCTTGTGCGATGAACACAGGGTGCCCATTTTTACAGACGACAGCCGTTGGTGGGATCGCAACTTCGGCCAGCGCAGCTCCCATGGCAGATGCCAGCTTTGTCAGCAAAGCGCCGCCGACGCCGATCTGAGATTGTGCGGCAATTGTGGGCGGCCTCAGTGCCGGGACTGTTGGGATTATGGGAACGGGACTTGCAGCCGCTGCCACTGGGCTGTGCGGGAGCTGCCGGAGAGGCTGCGCGCCTATCTGACCGATGCCCCATATACCGAAGCGCATAGCCGGACGCGGCGATGACGCTGGCACATAATGAGACGAACGATGCCTAAGTACCAGATCTACTTCGACACGATTCGGGGTGAGAGCAAGTACAACGTGGACATAGACGAGGACGAGAACCTCGACCGCGTGCTGGACGAAATTCTGCACGATTTGCGAGAGCGGGGAGATGTTCTGCAGGGCGATGGCACGCCGCAGGTGGTCTGGAATGGCCACGCCTTGGATTTCGTGAAGCCGCTGCCGGAACAGGGAGTGCGCCCGAACGATGTGTTGCGCGTGTCCACAGTGGCGATTAACGGATGAGCGCTTCTTTACGCGAGAAACGGATTGCGAACGAGTGGGCTTACCTGCTAAGTCTGGCGCGAGAGAATCCGGATTTACTCCACGTGGCTGGAAGGCGACAAGAACCGGCGGGCGAGTGTTTTCAGTTCACGCTTGAGGGTACAGCGGCCTATGTTGGGCCTCCGAACGAACGGCGGATTCGCAGCACTCACACTGTGACGATGCGCTTTCCGGAGTTTTATCCGGCGGTGCCCTGCGAGGCGTTCCTGAAGGAAACGGTATTTCATCCGAACGTCCATCCGGTAAACGGCTTTATCTGCTTGTGGGATAGATTTTCTCCAGGGGACAGCGTTATTGAAGCAGTTCAGCAGATTCAGCGGGTGGTGTCCTGGACCTTATACAACCCATCGCCGGAACACGTAATGCAGGTTGATGCATTGGCGCGCGCCGGCGAAATGACGCCGCTCGAATATGAGAGAGTCAACGTCCCAGCGGACCTGGCGCGCGAACGATCGTTCCGCCGGTTTTCTGGAGAAGCGACGCGGGTACGGCTGAGCGCGCTAGAGATCGCGGAATAGCGGCGAGGCGTGCGGCTCGCGGGCCAACACGAGAATGCCCCGGTCCTCTACGCTCTCGCGGATATAAAGGAGCACGCCTTGCAACCAGCGATCCAGGTCACCCGCACGTGCCCTTTCGAGAGACCGAGCGTCCAGCAACGGGAAGTAGAACGGCTGATTCTTAAAAGCTTCTTCCTGGATGCGCGCCGATAATTCGTGATTCAAATCGAGGTGAAACTGTTCGGGAGTCTTGTTCAATACGAGATGCGCCGAGGCGCCGGAGCCAAAGGTGCTTTCCCAAGCGTGAGCCGCCGCGTTCTGGCCAGAAATGTAGTAGACGACGTACATCAATTCGGGCAAGGAATCGCCGAAGTTGCGATCCGTGAAATCGGCCGGGGTCCACAAACGAGGCGGCTCTCTATCGGGCCACACACCAAGGCCGGATTCCGGCATCCATTGCCTTCCGTTGGCCGACAGGAGCCGCGATATAGAACCGTCGATAGGAAAAGCGTGCATCTGTAGCCACGTTGCGCGCGAGGCCGGCCTGGTCTCGCGAATCGATTGCGCGATTCCCGACACAAAAGCAAAGAGCTTGCCGCGCGCTTTCGTTTCCAGCGGGAAGCCGCGGGGCAGCAGGCCGGCGATCCATGGTTCGGGGACGGAGAGCGGGCGCACCTCGATCTCCTTACGGGCGATCGATTCTTCGTGCCCATAGTTCGCCATTGGCGCTAAACAGATTGATAGCGAAGTTTCTCTTCGCGCATGGCGGTAAGAATCGATTCGAGAGCCTCGTCGAAATTCCTGTCATTGATGGCCATCAGCAGTCCCTTGTCCGCCAGACTCTCGATCACATACCCATCGAATAATTCAAACCACCTCTTGCGTTCGCCGGCGGACGCCCGGAGGAAATGCCTGCTCTGCAGCAACGGCACTACAAACAGGATGCCCTCATAGCTTGGATCGTCGCGGAAGACATCGCCAAACATTTCGCGGCTCTTGGCAAGGAAGCCATCCCCGAGCGCGTAAGCGCCCGAGAGCTTCGGCTGCACATCCATCTTTTCGAAGAGGGGATGCGTACGCATGATGCGGGGTATCTCGAGCTCTGGGGGTTGGGCCGACTTATCGCCTTTCATATACATGGACAACACGCCTCCTCGGCCAAGGAAATCGCCGCGCTGTTCTTGCGGCTTCTTCGTCGCGAACCAATGACAATAGTCCGCCATCCATTGATTCACATCGACTGCTCCGCCCTTTTCGACTACTCGCTGAATCTGCTCCGCAGTGGGAGGAGCGGGAGGATGCTCGCCGTAAACGATGCTCATTCCGGTTATCGGCTGATAATCACCGGCAGTCTTCAGAAATACATTGAGCAGATCGGGATAGAGCGATTTGAACTGCAGGAATGTTTCGACCCGCAGACTACGAAGCTGCATTCCCTGATCAAGACGATTGTGAAAATCGAGAATCCAGAAGCGCTGCGGGTCCGGGATCGGAAAACTGTCGACCGGCAGCCAATAGAGTGAAATATCGTGTAGGTTTCGCGCGCGGCGAAACGGCAACAGCCTCGAATCGAGCTCGCTAAGACGCCGACGCCCTTCACCCTTTACCGGAAGGTCGCCGTCCGACTTTGACACCCTCGAAGTCATCGGGCCGAGAGGCTCGTTTCGGAGGTTGCGGAGCCTGTCAAAAACGCATTGACCGCGTTCGCGGCACGCCCTTGCCCGGACATCTGTGTCCAGTAGACAAGGTCGTAGGTCTTACCGCCTTTCGTCACCACGATGAAATGATCGGAATGAGGAGCGCTCTCAGCCCTGGCGAATTGAATTGCGTCCAAGGGTATCGTTTCCGTCGTTGGGATGTACATGAAGTGAACCTTGTGAAAGGTGGCGATATTCATCCGTCTATTGAGCGTCAGTGTGCCATGCGAGACCACCAGCCCAATGCAGAAAAGGTAGATCACTAAGTACATCAGGAACGCCGCCATGGTCATCTTCCGCTCGCGTATATTCCCGATGGTCCATCGCAGCAAAGGGCCGCCAATGACGAGTGTGATCACCGCGATGAAGACCAGGTTCGGCGGGCAGACCACCCGTAACTGGTCGGGAGAGTTCTGGACGGTATAAAACTGCCAAAACGGCATCCAGCTCGGCATCGGTTCCTCAAGCCCACGGGCTGTCGGCGTTTACTGCGAGCCCGGCGTTCAGATTCAGGCCAATCGCCTTGGCGTGAGTGAGAGCCGCCTTGACTTTGCCGCCTTTTATGTCGGCCTTCAGCGCCGCGAGGTCATTGTGGAAGGCCTTGTACTCCTGCTTGAAGACGTTCGCCTCGGAGCTGAGAAAGTTAATGCCGAAATCGCGGTTCTTGATATCGAGGGACAACGACGGGTTCATGCCGAGGGACAAAAGCCCGATAAGTTCAACGCTAACGTACTTGAATTCGAAAACTTTTTGATTTTCGGTGCTATCACTCGACGTGCATTCGCACCGTTCGGTCGGCTGCTTGACCTGCTCGGGCTGCGAGTGCAGTTCCGTGCGCGTGTGATTGAAGATGTCGGTGCGCGGAGCTACGTTGACGTGCTGGTGGTTGCCGATGCGTGTATCGGAAGTCGTGCCTACCACAGTTGTTACGCTGTTTCCCGCAACCGTACCCTTCAGATTTCCGTCCACCTGTAGCGTCATGTTCATGCTCACGTGTTCCAGGAGATTGCCAATCAGCTGATAATCGCTGTTGCCTGTCACGAGGGCGACGTTAACGCCGCTGGTTCCAGCCAAAGCGGAGGTAGATTTGATGCTGCCATAGCTCAGGCAGCCCGAGGATGGAAGTTGATGATCGGTTCCCGGGTCGGGTACCGCTCGCGCTGTTTTAATCGAGCCGTCAAATACGCTCATAATGGCTTCCTCAAAGTCACTTTCTTAACATATCGAGAATCATGGAATCAATCGAGCAGAACAGGTCGCGCATAGTTATCAATTCGAGGACGTGGATTGAGCAGAGATGCGAATTCCGCTCAGACGAACTACCTGATCCTGTTCGATAATAAACCCGAACTGAAGGGGCGTTGCTTCCCAGCGGAGATCGGGACCGACGGCCGCCAGCGGAGTGCCGTTCACCGTGAGCGCCACCCCGGGTGAGCGGATATCGGCCTGTATGGTTTCCAGATTCTTACCGAGGTTCAAGTCGAACCTCCCTTCGTGGCGTTCACCACGGACAACCGAGTTCCAAGAGATGCCATGCTCAGCGATGCGAAAGGTTACCGAGCGCGCGGCATCAGAGCTGCGGAAGACAAGATTGAGCGAGCCGCCAAACCAGTGCACCAGCGTTTTTTGGCGTTCCCATTGTGCCGAGAAGGCGACGCGTGAGACATTTTCCGGTAGCGAATGAAAAATTGCGCCGGGCTTCTTACGTACCAGCCATCCGTTTTGCGGCTCCCAGCCCTGCCATGCGTCTATAGTTCCTGCAGCGGGCCGCGGCACGTCAAGCCGTAACGAGAAATTTCGCGAGTCCCCTCCGCTTACTGTGATCGTTGAGCCAGCCGGCAGGTGACCGGGAGCCGACGCTTCGAAATAGTAGGTGCCGGCCGGAAGCTCTATTGAATTACCGCTCACCGGGTGCCGGACGGGATTTCCTTCCGCCCTGTACACGAGTTGCGCATTGGGAGGATCGACGACCCAGGCTATTTTTGCTGTTAATTGCTGCAACAGGATCGTATGTTCATTCTCACCCGCTGTGAGCGTGAAGGACTGTTGCGCGTCGGCAAAACCCTTTTGATGAAGAACTACATGGGCGGTTCCGGTAGCAAGCTGATGAACATCGAGAACACCGCTTTCCGGAACCGAGCCCGCGAGCTTTCCATTGAGGAAGACGTCTGTCCCGGGTTGGGAATGCAGCCGCAGGCTGGCGAGCACGGGCACCGGGATAAATGACACCTGTTGAAATGTGTCCTCACCCGGTTTGATGGAGACGTTTACGGTGGAAGGATTCGCGGTGAATCCCGGTTTGCTGATGGCGATGGTGTAGTCTCCAGGCTTGAGTAGGCGCCGCCAACGTCCACTTTCCGCAAGCCGCTTCGAAGTGTAACCATTGACGGCAACGTAGAACTGATCCTGAGTTCCCTGTATCGCCAAGCCGCCGAATTGGGTTCCCGTCATCACAAGAGCCGTCAAGACAGGATTGCCTTCATAGTTGAGCGTATGTACCGCGAGGGTACGCGATCCGTCCAAAATCGCCAGTCTGTGATTACCGGTGGTGGGCGCCGGCAGATCTGTTCCTTTCGCGGTGCATACATTTGGCCGGCCACCATCGAATTGGAAGGCGAGCCCCAAGCGTCCGCAGACGATTCGGATACCGCTTCTGCCGAGCGCCGCGAGAACGGGCGTTCCATATGCCGACGATTTGGGCGTCGTGACCTTCCATGAAGGATTCTCTCCGAGAGTGAAGGGGAAGGAATACCGGCCTCCGTTGGCCGCCACAACGGTGATGATGTGGGAACCTTCCGGCGCGCCGGTCGAGAACTGCCCTCCTTCCAGGGCGCCTGCGGGCTTGTCATCAATCAACACGGATGCGGACTGCAGATCGGTCTCGATATGAATCGCCGGAGGAAGCGGCGCGAGGGCGACATCAAGCATCGCGTTGTTGCCGGCGTCCATCTGGACAGATCGACTGAATGGTTTGTAGCCGGGAGATCGAAGCTCAATCAAGTGTGTTCCAGGTTGAACGAGGAGTACTCCGTTGCGGACGGACGCGGGAGATCCATCGACAGTCAATTGCGCATCAGCGGGCCCCAGATGGACCGGCAAGCTAGCAAGAGGCAAGGGGTGAGGCGCAGTGGGGACGGGGGCGGGTGCGGGAACGACGATATGAGGATTGCGGCGCGGGAGCATCAGGGCCAGAATGACGGCGGCGACTGCAACCGCGACGCCGAGAAAAGCGATGAGAGGGCCCTTCACGCGATGGGGGCGGCGGGCGAGCTTGAAAAATGCGGATTCAGTTTCCTGCGGAACCGGAGTAGGCGTGCCGCCGTTCGAAGGAGTTTTTTCAGCAGAGGCAACAGCGCCGGCTCCGCCGGATTCATTATCTACCGCTGAGGCAGTCATCAATCGTTCGCGGACGCGGCCGGAGTTGGCGAAGGCTCCCCGAACTGACGAGCGGGGGCGCACGATCGCCGATGCCTTTTCCCAGGCGGCATGGAGGAGTGCGCGGCCACGGCTTGTGTCTGGCGCACGAGACGGCTCGCGCGGTTGTTGCTCGACGTGCTGAATCCTGGAATCCGCGCGCCGCTTTAGCCGAGTGGCAGCTTGCAAAAGCTCCGGATCTCCGGGATTTTCCATCAGACCCAGCTCGGCGGCGCGCAGGGCGCCATCGAAATCGTGGTCCGTCTGGAGCCGGCGAACGCGATCGGTGGCTTCGCTGAGGCGTTCCCGGCGCCCCCGTTCCTTAAGCCCTTCAAGCAGCTTGTAGGCGGTGGGCCTTCCGGGGGCCAGCTCGACCGCCTGCTGCAGCAGGGCTTCGGCGCGCCGCCAGTCTGCGTCGAGAAGGGATCGAGCCTGCTCGACGAGCACATGATGACGCGCCGCGGCGATCTCTTTCGGACGAAGATTAAGGGCGCGTGCTTCGTCGAGTTTGCTCAAGGCTTCGTCATAGCGGCGATCCTTCGCCAGCCGCGCAGCTTCGTCCAGAAAATGTCCGGCGCGTTTCTCACGCTTCGAGCCATCTTCAGCGGCAATCTTCAATTCGACAAACTCAGCGTCGCCGTCGAATCTCGACGCTGTGGTACGGAGAGTGTGCAGGGCCCCGGCAAACTCACCCGCGGCAATTGCATTACGGATCTGATAAAGCAGCCCTTGCCGGAGCTCGTAATCGGTTTGAAGGTCGTTGCTGTTTTCCAGACGCTCTACTTCGGCCTCGAGGCCGGAATAGCCAGGGTAAACCGACTGGACGACCTTCCATTCGGCGAGTGCGTCAGCCAAGCGGTGTTCTCGTTCGGCGGCGCGAGCCTTAGCTACCAGCGACTCCACGAAGTCGCGTTTTTGGCATGCCGCGCGGTAGCTGGAGGCGAAATGCTCAACGTGAGGAAAACGCTCCGCGGCGGACTTCAGAATATCGATTCGCCGATTCAGATCCGGCTCCGCCTCAATCTCGCGCTCTATTTGGGCGATCAGATAAGCCGTGCGCTGGAGCTGCGCATCTTCAATGTCCAGCTTCAGGGTACGGAGAAGGAGATGCTCCGGAAAACGGGTAAGCACCTGATCACAGCAGGCCAGAGCGGCTGTGAAATCGCCGGCTTGAAAGAATTCGCGAGCTCGTTCCAGAGATCGCTGCGTACCTTGTGAGGCAGAGAGAATCCGGTTGTAGAGATTCAGGAGATCCGATGCGGTTTTGCCAGGCTCAGGAGCCTGCCGGTCAAGCTCGATCGCGCGTTCAATCAGCTTCATCGCGCTGGCCGGATCGCTGTCATTCATGGCCTGCTGGGCGCGGCGCGCGGCGCGCCGTTTTTCATACAGAACAGCGTTGTATTCCTGATCTAACCGCTGTACCTCGGAGCGGAAGTTCAGCGCGCCAGCGTCGTTCGGGCAGATTACCAACGCTTCCTCGATCAGTTCCTTAGCGCGGTTAAACTCCCGATTCCCGGCAAGGCGGCGCGCCGTTGCGAGACGCTCGGTCACAATGTACTCGGCGCGTTGCCGCTCAATTTCCTGCCGTAATTGGGCAGCCTCGGCATTCCGCGGATCCAATCGCAATGCTTCTTCGACTTTCTCGGCGGCCAACGCGTGCTCCTGCGCCTCGACTCTCGCGCGCGCGCCAGCCAGAAGCGAAACCACTGTTCGTTGATCGCGGAGGCGCTCGAAGTTCTGCTTGACTTCCGAGATCCGTTCGTCCAAGCAGCCCTGCAACTCCAGTTGATTGAGGATCTCACCCGTCAGATCGAGATCGCCGCGAGCGATGGCAGAGCGGGCCTGTTCGAGACGTGCGTCGATGCGAACGGGGTCGAAGATGGCTACCGGCTGATCGAGCGCGGCTTTGCGAAGAGTCTCGCCGAATTCACGCGCGGACTGAAAGCGATGCTCCGGAAGCTTGGCGAGCGTCTTCTGTAAAGTTTGGTTTACAGCGGAATTGAGGCGTGGATTGAAACGCGAGGCTGGAGGAGGATTTCGGTGGAGGATGGTTTCGGCTAATTCTTTTTCCGTGCCGCCCTCGAAGGGTCTCCGCCCGGTGAGAGTCTCATAGGCAACCACGCCGAGGGAGAAGATGTCCGACAGCGGCGAGATACCGCGCATGGTCACCTGCTCCGGCGCCATGTACATCAGCGTTCCTTTGCGCGTGACCGTGAGCAGGTTTTGAGCATAGTGCGCCACGCCGAAATCGATCAGCTTGACGGAATCGTCCTCAAGAACAAAGATGTTGCTGGGCTTGATGTCGCGATGAATGAGTCCGACGTCGTGGGTCGCCTGAAGGCCGCGGGAAGCCTGAACCAGGATTTCGAGAGCGCGTTCCAGAGGGAGTCCGCCGGGGGAATCGAGGATGAGGCTATCGAGCGTTCTGCCACGAAGAAACGGCATAACCAGGTAAGGTTTTCGCACGCCGCCTTCATCGATTTCGCCGACGTCTCGGATTTCCACGACATTGGGATGGACGATCTTCGCTAGCTTGTCGCATTCCTCGCGGAACATCCGGAGAGCTATGGGATCAGTGATATCGGTCAGTGTTTTGAGCGCGACATCCGCATTAATGACGGTATCGCGCGCGCGATACACGACGCCCATTCCGCCAGTGCCCAGCTTTTCCTTCAGTCGATAGCGACTTTTGACCTTATTAAGAGACAAGAGCGACATGCGGTCTCTGATTTGATGGACGAGAATAAGCCCGTTAGGCTTACTTGCATTTCAGCACGACGAGTTTCATTTGAACGCCCGCTCGCCCTAAACCTTGGCCGATGCGCAAATTGAGCGAGGTAGCGGCGGTGATTGGCTGCCTCGAACGGTTAAGTATTTCCGGTTCCGGCCCGATCTCAATGGGCTAGCGATCGCCGGCTTTGCCGAGCTGAGGAACAATTCAACTTATTGATACGGCTGAAAACACTGTCTGCTTCGAAACTGGCAGCAGATTTCTGGGGCTGTGACCGACGGTTGTAGCTTAGAATCCTACTCGAGGAGACAATGCCTCACGTAATCAATAAGATAGGCGGATTTGTCGTGGTCGATTCTTGACGTGCCTCGGGGTTTCTACAGTTGTAAGTCGTTGATTCTGCGTTCTCCCAAAATGTTCGGCTGCAATTCCGAATGTCCTCGTCTGAGCTGCCGCCAACTTATTGCTAGCGTGGGACTTGCTCATATTCCAAAACGGAACTGTGCCTACTTAGCGCACGGCGATGGCGAGCATCGCTATTTAAAGCAGGATTGAAAATTCGGGTATCGATCCGGCCAATTTCCGGCTAATTGGGCTTAATCGCCTGGTTCGTGAATACCTTGCGCCGCCTGCTGGATCAGTTCTTCAGCGCCGGCTTGATCATCTCGGCTGCTTCTTCGACAATCTCCCATTACGTGGCTGCAATCGGACCTCCCGCCAGTGAGCTGATAGAGGCGGCTCTAAGAAACGTACGCCGTTCCACAAATTCCTCCTTGACTTCGCCGCCATTCAGGGCCGCGGCAGCTTGTATCGTTGTGTCCACATCAGAACGGTGCGAGCTTCGCTAGCCCAGACACCGAGTGGACTCGTTCACTGTAAACAGCCACGACGTCATACTTGTTCAGGTCTGTGGCGGCTGGCAAGTCGTAATTCTGATCGCCTTTATCGCTTTTCAATGGCCCAAAATCGACGTGATCGAGATCGCCATTCACGGCGTCTTGTGTTAGGCGATCGTCGCTTCGCGCAAGCACGACGTGAAGATCCGCACCATTCGGGGTTGTGAAATCGCTCAGACGAAGATACTCGCCGCCGCCTGGCTTCTTGTAGATAGTCGCGCGCCCGCTCGTTTGCTGCGCCTTTCCTTCGAAGCGTCCCGTAAGGATTGGCTGAGGATCACCGCTCGTGTCAAAGGGTGCGGGCTCATGCACCTTCTCAGTGATCCAGAGTTTCTCGGGCCGGAAGGCCCACCAGAGTGCAACAAGAACCGGAACACTGATCGAAACCAGTATCCATTTCCGACGCAAGAACCATGTGCTTGTAGGAACGGTCATAGACTTGTCTACGGATATTGAATCGGGCTGGTCCTTTTTCAACAAACTCCCGGGTGGCAAGATTCCGTTTTCAAAAAATTCCTCAGTACTTCTCGAGTGGGGCCCGCGCCGAAGTTCGCATTGAACCCCTCGCACTAAATTGAGACGGTTTGAAACCTGTTCAGGTCCGTTCCCGCAGGTATGTCGTAGTTTTGGTCCCCTTCATTTCCTTTCAGGGCGCCGAGCTCGATCCTTTCGGTACTGCTCTTGAGAAAATTCGCGTCGTCGTCCGCGTCCTTCGCCGCGATCAAAACGACGTGCACATCCGGCCCATTGGAAGTCTTGAAGTTCGTCAACAGAACGACCAACTGTCCATCAGGCTCCCTGTAAATCGTGGCGCGGCCGGATGTCTTGTCTTCTGCACTTTTCCATGAAAAGTGCCGGTCTCCAGGGCTTGCGCCCTCTCCTGCGCGCTCGCGTGCTCAAAACGCATGGCGGATATAAACATCGCGATTGCAATTCCTGTCTGCATTTTTTCGAAACATTGTCGTTCTCCTTTGTTTGTAGCTATTGCACACCCCGGCGCACTACACTGACCTGCAGCCTCATGGGATGAGATCAATTTCGTCGGTACCTAGAGGTCTTGAAGTGAGGAACTTGTTGTAAATGAGTCAAGTTTTCAAGCTGCTAATTTTGCTTCTCCAACCCAAGCCTTCACTTCGCAGTCAAGTTTATCGAAGCAGCGGCGGAGCGGGCCGCTGGGAGCGGAAAGCTCGGGCAGTATTCTGCCCAGCCCTGGCCGGAGGATGCGAGAGTAGGTGCGGGTGAAGAAGTATGCGGTGCGGAGGCCGAGATCGGTCAGGCGGTAGCGATGGCTGTTGTGAATACGTTCGATCATTCCGTGGAGACGCAGGCGACGGAGGTGGTAAGTCATGCGGCCTTGTGTCAGGTCAGCCGGTTGTTCGCCGAGTAGAGGCGCGAGGTTTTCGCGGAGATTGCGATTCGAGAAACCGGCGGGGAGCAGTTGAAACAACAACAATGCGCTCCATAAGGCCTGCACTTGCGGATCGGCGAAGCGCAGGGCGGAAGCCCGTTGCGACTCGATCTGAATGGGACGATTCATTTTCTGGAAGGCCTCCTCGGCGAGCAGGCAGTCATGGCCGATGTGTTCGACCTGGAGCAAACGGCGGTTGGCCTGAAAGCCAATCTTGCGCAGGGCGGGCAAGTTGCGCAAGCTCTTGCCGATATAAAAATCGCGCGTGTTGTTGATGGTGGTTTCGGTCCGCAAAGCGCGGCCTTCTTTGTGGTACTGCTTGATGCGCGTTCCTTTGTAGTCGACATGGAGCGAGGGAATCACTCCATCGGTGATGACCCGCGTGCGAAACGGTCCGGGCGTACGCTTGGTAACCCAGCGCTCAAAGATAAGTTGAACTTGTTTGGGACGGCCGATGTCGAGATTCTCCCGGATCACTTCCTCGAAGAAGATGCGTCCGCTTACCGGGCGGTCGAGCACCTGAGTAAGGGAGAGTTCGATCTGCAGGATGGAAAGCTGATAGCGGTAACCAGCTTGGCGGTCCTTGGCGACGAAGGGATGAGGCAGAAGCCGCAGCCATTTGCGTAACAGTGATTCGATCTTCTCTCCGGAGAGTCCATCGCAGAGAGCCTGTAACCGTTTGGGATCGGCACAAGCAAGAACGCCATTGTCCAATGCCCGGTACTCGATCCCCTTATTTTCGAGTTGCCGCTTTGCGTACTCGTGCCCATTCAGGCACAGCTTTGCATTGTACGGAAAATAGGAGCAGAACTTCAGAAAGAACGGCCCGAAGTCGCGATCCACACAGTAGAAATAATAGTGATTGACCAGCGCCGTCGATTTCACGATCCAGGCGTAAGTTTTGCGGGTTCGCGGGTTGCGCCGCTTCTCGGTGCGATATACGGTGCACTTCTCTTGCGCTTTGCCAACGAAGACGACGCCTTCGTCCTGAGTAAAAGCGGCACGGCGTTGGTTGGCGATTTCATCTTTACGTTGGCCCTTCAGGAACGTGATCATCGGGATGTCATGGTCATGGACGTAGCGCTCAATCGATTCCACAAAGCGCCGGGTGATCGGTTCGACCATCGCCGTCGAGGCTACCGGATGCCCGCGGTGGATGCGGATGAACTTCAGAACCCCTTCCACTGCTTGCAAAACGGGCACATAGACGTTGAGGTACATCCGGTCGATCCCCTCCAGTTCGAGCACCACATGATCGCGCAATACTTCCGCCACGCTCTGTGCTGTTCCAGGTCTCAACTTCTCAGCCGGTTTACCACGCATGGCTCTGTTATAAATCAGATGTTCAGTCCAACCGCACTTCACATGCTTGTCGGTCTGAGGCGAAGCCTCGCTGGTGTCCTGTCTCTGAAGTGCGTTTACAAAATCTGGCAACACTGGCGAGAATCTCATCAGCCGTTTTGGTCCAGCTAAACGATTTAGGCGATTCGTTTGTGACGGCGAGATATTGTTTGATGGCTGTCTCCAGTTCCCGCACACTGCGATGGGTGCCACGTCGGATTTGCTTTTCGGTCAGAGCTGCAAACCAGCGCTCCACTTGGTTAATCCAGGAGGCGCTGGTAGGAGTGAAGTGGACGTGAAAGCGCGGTCGTTTCGCGAGCCAGCGCTGAATTATGGCAGTTTTGTGGGTACCGTAGTTATCGAGAATCAAATGCACATCGAGGCTCCCGGGAACAGATTCATCGATAGTATCGAGGAACTGCCGAAACTCCGCGCTACGATGCCGCCGATGACATTCCCCAATGACCTTGCCCGTCTTAACGTCCAGAGCGGCGAACAGCGAAGTCGTGCCATGCCGTTCATAGTCATGGGTCCGGCGTTCTAATTGTCCGGGGCGCATCGGTAACAGCGGTTGCGTACGGTCGAGAGCTTGAATCTGACATTTCTCATCTACACATAACACAAGCGCCCGATCTGGTGGGTTCAGATACAGGCCCACTATGTCGCGAACCTTTTCAACAAACAGTGGATCTTTCGATAACTTGAACGTCTCGCTACGATGTGGCTGTAGAGCGAAAGCACGCCAGATCCGGCTGATTGTGCTGCGACTCAGTCCTGCCTTTGCTGCCAAAGAACGAGTACTCCAATGCGTTGCATCACGGGGCGTCGATTCCAGCGTGAGCGTCAGTACGCGCTCCACTTCGACGTCGCTGATTTTGCGTGGCGTGCCGGGACGAGGCTCATCCAGCAGACCATCCAGTCTCCGCGCTAGAAACCGCGATCGCCACTTGCCCACCGTCTGCTTTGTGATTCGCAGTTCCTCTGCCACGACACTGTTGTTCTTGCCCTTCGCGCACGCCAGAATAATCCGCGATCTCTGGGCAAGTGCTTGCGAGGACTTCGGTCGGCGTGCCCACCGCTCCAGATCGATCCTCTCCTCCGCGGTTAGCACTAACTCCGCCTTAGGACGTCCTGTCCGCATCCCTGCACTCCTTTGTACAGTAGACGCGATCACGTTTATTTCTTATTCAATTAACTTCGGAGACGCGAGACCAGCGAGGCTTCGCCTCAGACCGACAAGCATGTGAAGTGCGGTTGGACTGAACATCTGATTTATAACAGAGCCATGCGTGGTAAACCGGCTGAGAAGTTGAGACCTGGAACAGCACAGAGCGTGGCGGAAGTATTGCGCGATCATGTGGTGCTCGAACTGGAGGGGATCGACCGGATGTACCTCAACGTCTATGTGCCCGTTTTGCAAGCAGTGGAAGGGGTTCTGAAGTTCATCCGCATCCACCGCGGGCATCCGGTAGCCTCGACGGCGATGGTCGAACCGATCACCCGGCGCTTTGTGGAATCGATTGAGCGCTACGTCCATGACCATGACATCCCGATGATCACGTTCCTGAAGGGCCAACGTAAAGATGAAATCGCCAACCAACGCCGTGCCGCTTTTACTCAGGACGAAGGCGTCGTCTTCGTTGGCAAAGCGCAAGAGAAGTGCACCGTATATCGCACCGAGAAGCGGCGCAACCCGCGAACCCGCAAAACTTACGCCTGGATCGTGAAATCGACGGCGCTGGTCAATCACTATTATTTCTACTGTGTGGATCGCGACTTCGGGCCGTTCTTTCTGAAGTTCTGCTCCTATTTTCCGTACAATGCAAAGCTGTGCCTGAATGGGCACGAGTACGCAAAGCGGCAACTCGAAAATAAGGGGATCGAGTACCGGGCATTGGACAATGGCGTTCTTGCTTGTGCCGATCCCAAACGGTTACAGGCTCTCTGCGATGGACTCTCCGGAGAGAAGATCGAATCACTGTTACGCAAATGGCTGCGGCTTCTGCCTCATCCCTTCGTCGCCAAGGACCGCCAAGCTGGTTACCGCTATCAGCTTTCCATCCTGCAGATCGAACTCTCCCTTACTCAGGTGCTCGACCGCCCGGTAAGCGGACGCATCTTCTTCGAGGAAGTGATCCGGGAGAATCTCGACATCGGCCGTCCCAAACAAGTTCAACTTATCTTTGAGCGCTGGGTTACCAAGCGTACGCCCGGACCGTTTCGCACGCGGGTCATCACCGATGGAGTGATTCCCTCGCTCCATGTCGACTACAAAGGAACGCGCATCAAGCAGTACCACAAAGAAGGCCGCGCTTTGCGGACCGAAACCACCATCAACAACACGCGCGATTTTTATATCGGCAAGAGCTTGCGCAACTTGCCCGCCCTGCGCAAGATTGGCTTTCAGGCCAACCGCCGTTTGCTCCAGGTCGAACACATCGGCCATGACTGCCTGCTCGCCGAGGAGGCCTTCCAGAAAATGAATCGTCCCATTCAGATCGAGTCGCAACGGGCTTCCGCCCTGCGCTTCGCCGATCCGCAAGTGCAGGCCTTATGGAGCGCATTGTTGTTGTTTCAACTGCTCCCCGCCGGTTTCTCGAATCGCAATCTCCGCGAAAACCTCGCGCCTCTACTCGGCGAACAACCGGCTGACCTGACACAAGGCCGCATGACTTACCACCTCCGTCGCCTGCGTCTCCACGGAATGATCGAACGTATTCACAACAGCCATCGCTACCGCCTGACCGATCTCGGCCTCCGCACCGCATACTTCTTCACCCGCACCTACTCTCGCATCCTCCGGCCAGGGCTGGGCAGAATACTGCCCGAGCTTTCCGCTCCCAGCGGCCCGCTCCGCCGCTGCTTCGATAAACTTGACTGCGAAGTGAAGGCTTGGGTTGGAGAAGCAAAATTAGCAGCTTGAAAACTTGACTCATTTACAACAAGTTCCTCACTTCAAGACCTCTAGTACCAAGTTGCAGAAATTCGAGTAGTCAAGGGCGCTTGCGCTTCCGGCTCAGTTTCAGCATCTTAGGTTGTGGGAAATATAACGCGAATTTCCGCAAGTTGGTGTCTAGTCTTCTGAGTCATAAATAGCTTGCATAAATAAAGAGAACGTTTTATGGTAAGACATGGAGCTTGGCCGGGGGCGTCCGAAGAAGCATGAGTTGGTGGTGAGCGCAGCGCAAAAGGTCGAGTTGGCGGGTTTGGCGCGGCAATCGCGCAAGGCCCGGTCGGTGGCCTTTCGGGCCCGGATCATTCTGGAATGTGCGGGGGGCCTGAGTAATGCCGCGGTAGCCGCAAAGCTGCACACCAGCGGCTTGACGGTCGGTGTTTGGCGCGACCGCTTCATCGCGCAAGGCATCGCCGGGCTGGGTGGTGAGCCGCGCCCGGGAGCGCCACGCGAGATCGGCGATGATCGCATCGAACAAGTAGTGCGCTTGACGCTGGAGAAGATGCCAAGCGGAGCCACGCACTGGTCCAGCCGCGGGCTGGCAGCCAGCACCGGGCTGAGTCAGTCCAGCATCAGCCGGATCTGGCGGGCTTTTGGATTGAAGCCGCATCGCAGCGAGAGTTTTCAGCTCTCCAGTGATCCGCTGCTGATTGAGAAGGTGCGGGATATCGTCGGGCTGTATCTCGATCCACCGCACCATGCGCTGGTGTTATGCGTGGATGAAAAGTCACAGATTCAGGCCTTGAGCCGTAACCAGCCGGTGCTGCCCATGCGCGTTGGACAAATAGAACGCCGCACGCATGACTACCAGCGCCATGGTGTCACCAGCCTGTTTGCGGCTCTGGATATCGCTACCGGTAACGTGCTCGGCAAATGCTACCGACGCCATCGCTCGGTGGAGTTCCTCGGCTTTCTCAGGCAGGTCGACACGGCAGTTCCGGCCGATTTGGACATCCATCTGGTGCTGGACAACTATGCGACTCATAAGACAGCGCTCGTTCGGAAATGGTTGCAAAAACGGCCGCGTTACCAGCTGCACTTCACGCCCACCCACGCCTCCTGGCTGAACCAGGTCGAACGTTGGTTCGCTCTCCTAACCCAGCGCCAGATCAAGCGCGGTTCCCACCGAAGCGTTCCAGAACTGGAAGCAGCCATCCGGGAGTTTATCGCCGTTCATAACCAGCAGCCAAAACCCTTTCGCTGGACCAAATCGGCAGATCAGATTCTCGCCTCCAGCGCACGCTTCGCCTCTTCCACACTCGCCGCTCATCGGCCCAAAACTTATACAAGAAATCAATGACTCAGAAGACTAGTACCAAATTGCAGAAATTCGAGTAGTCAAGGGCGCTTACGCTTCCGGCTCAGTTTCAGCATCTTAGGTTGTGGGAAATATAACGCGAATTTCCGCAAGTTGGTACTAGATCCCTTTGATTTCGCCGCCGTCCATTCGGAGGGAAGCTCCCGTGAGCCAACGAGCCTCCTTGGAAACCAGGTACGCCATCAAGCCGGCAATCTCCTCCGGTTCACCGTAGCGGGCGATCCCAGCCGTTTCCGGAAACTGCTTTATGGCCTGTTCCACGCTCATTCCGTGCGCGGGCGCCCATCGATCGAGGAAAGATCGGCGGCGACCGGTCATAACCGCACCCGGCACTACGCTGTTGACTTGGACTCCATCCTTAATGCCTTGCTCGGCAAAGGCCTTTGCGAGCGCAATAATGGCAGCGTTGATGGTCGCCACGGCCGCGAAACCAGGCTTCGGATCGAGAGCGGCGCTTCCGGAGATCAGTACAACCGCGCCGTTGGAAGCCTTCAGAGCATCCCAGGCTCGTATCGTCAGTCGTCGCGCACCGTGCAGCTTAAGCGCCATGCCATCTTCCCACTGCGCGTCCGTCATCTCGAACAAATCGATCTGCGGCACGGCGCCCGCAATGTTTACCAAAGCGTCGATTCTGCGAAAGCGATCAAGCGTGCCCTGGACGAGGATCTCGACCGACCCAGGCTCGCGCAAATCGAGCGCGAAAGTCAGGGGTTCGGCGCCCGCGGATTCTACCGCGGCCGCGGTGTTCTTGAGCTCGTCCTCTTGCCTCGCAGCCAGGACAACGCCTTCGAAATCGCGCGCCAGGCGTATCGCGGTAGCGCGACCGATCCCCTGGCTCGCGCCAGTGACGATGGCAACGGAGTTTTTCTGCATGATTCCTCTCTAACGCTTCGCTGCCCGGCCCTGGGATGCGAGCGTCTGCTGTGCCGCTTCGAGAATCACGCCAACGACTGCATCCGGCGCCGTATGCATCGGGCTGTGATCTACGTGGTGTCTCCGAATCTTCGCGCCCATCCGCTCTGCCATATAGCGCTGGGTCTCCGGCGCAATCATGCGATCCTCTTCTGCTAACAGAAACCACGATGGCTTCGTTTTCCACGCCGGCACAGGAGCTTTCTCTTGAATGCATTTCACCGCGATCGGCCGCTGTACGGCTTCTAGAATGGCGGTCTGATCAGGTGAAGCCTTGTGAGCAACTGCCGCTGCGAAACCCCCTGCTGGCATCCAGATAAGCCCATGTGCATCCGGTTGGAGATGCGGCGCGTCCCGATGCGGGTTGGCGCGATAAAAAACATCTGCAACCGTCTCACCCTCGGCGGGCGCCAGCGCCGCCACGTACACCAACGATGTCACCTGGTCATCAATCACACCGGCGATCACAGCGCCCCCATACGCATGTCCCACAAGGACTGCGGGCCCGCTTGTTCTCTCCAGTACACGTCGGAGAGTAGCTATGTCCTCCTTGAGCGATGTGAGGGGAATCGGCGCGCACGTTACTTCGCGACCTTCTTTTTGCAGCGGCAGAATGACATTGCGCCAACAAGAACCGTCAGCCCACGCACCATGGACCAACACGATCGTGGCGTTCTGAGCAAAGGAACTCATTGTGACGCCCCGCTCTGTGTTCGGCTTGATACGCCATTCGCCGCGAAGAACTCTCTCATCGCCGCGGCGATTTCGACAACGTGTGTCTCGATGGCAAAATGGCCGGTATCCAGGAACTGGACCTGCGCGTTCGGTATGTCTTTCCGAAATGTCTCGGCCCCCGCGGGGATGAAAAACGGGTCGTTCTGACCCCAAATTGCAAGTAGGGGCGGCTTCGCCTTCCGAAAGTAGTCCTGAAACGCTGGATAGAGCTTTACGTTCGATGCGTAATCGAGAAAGAGATCCAGCTGGATATCTTTGTTCCCCGGACGTTCCAGTAGAGCCGTATCCAGCGTGTACGATTCAGGCGGAACACTCTCCGGGTTGGCTACGCCGTGCGTGTACTGCCAGCGCGTTCCTTCGAGCGTCAGAATATTTTTGCGCAGTACCGCTCGATTTTCCGGTGTTGGCTCAGCCCAGTATTTACGGATCGGCCCCCAAGCATCGCCAAGCCCCTCTTCATAGGCGTTCCCGTTCTGTGAAACGATCGCTGTGACTCGATCAGGATGCGCCATCGCCAGCCGGAATCCGGTTGGTGCGCCATAATCGAACACATACAGCGCAAAGCGCCTGATTTTGAGCACTTGCGTGAACGCATTGAGCGTCGCGGCCAATCGGTCGAACGAATAGACGTATCTTCGCTCTGCGGGAACTTCTGTGAATCCGAAGCCAGGGAGGTCTGGCGCGATAACCCGGTAGTCGCTGGCGAGACGCGGAATGAGTTCGCGGAACATGAAAGACGATGCTGGGAAGCCGTGCAGCAGAAGCACGACGGGGGATTTTGGGTCGCCTGCCGCCCGGTAGAAGACGCGAACTCCATCCGCCTCGACTTTGTGAATGGATGTAACAGGCAGCCCTGATCCTGAATGCTTCACCGCCGCCGTTAAACAAGATTGACTCATCAAACTCTCCTTACTCGGTTCGCGGTACTGCACCTGGCAAGCCAAAACAAATGGACCTCCGTTCGGAATCAGCAAAAGACGCAAATAACTCTGGTCCGGGGAGATCTCCGCAGCGATAGCAACGGGACGCTCCGCCTCCAACTGACAAACTCGCGACAGATCTCCAACACTGACAGGTATTGGTCTCGCCTTTCGTCGCGGGCTCGCATCGTTTGAGGCGGTGGGTTCGTCAGCGTGCCATTTTGTCGCCGACAGAGCCCGGCTGTGCGGAAAGAGGCGGAAACCCGGAACCCGATGGACCCGGAACAATCTTGCGTACTTGATCGTCCACGTCGGGCAAAATGTACCAAACCTTTTTTAGTGCCGGTCATATAGCCGAGATAGAGGGGAAGCGTAATCGTTCCGCCCGCGGCATCAACTGTGCGTGACTTCAACAGTTGTTGTCCCACAAGACTTGGGTTATCGGTCGATGGAGGCGCACCAAAATACGATAGGCTTACTTTCAGTTCTTCGCCTGCAAGAACATTCGATTGGGATAAGCCCGACGAATGTCGCATCGTCAGTGACGGATTCTGACCGCAATGACTGTGGCAAAGCACAAAGCACTAAAGCCAGAACAATAGATCAATCACGGAAAGCGTCACCCTTGACTGCGTCGTTTTATTGGAGGCGCGCGGGGCGGCTGATGCGAAGCTTTCGCATTCTGTAAATGAGCGATGTCCTCTTCATTCCCAATCGCTCCGCAGCGCCATTACTGCCGCCTACGACCCAGTTGCTCGCTTCAAGCGCCCGGACTATATGATCGCGCTCAACTTCCTCGAGACCCGCCATGGGAATATTGGCCGCTCCGCGTGCCTGGAAGGGTTCCAGCTCGGAAGTGGGGGCGCGCAATACCGAGGATGGAGAGAGAATGACGGCCCGCTCGACGAAGTTTTGCAGTTCCCGAACGTTCCCGGGCCAGCGGTATCGCACCAGCGCATCCATTGTCTCCGAAGGGATTTCGTTAATTCGCTTGTTCATTCGACGGGCGTAGAGCTCTGTGAAATGACGAACGAGTTTCGGAATGTCTTCCGTACGTTGCCGCAGCGCCGGAACGTTGATAGGAAATACTTTCAATCGGTAATATAGGTCTTCGCGAAAAGTCGACTGCTTAACCATCCCTGCCAGATCGCGATGCGTAGCGGCGATTAGCCGGACATCAACCTTATGGGTGCGGTTGCTGCCGAGCCTCTCGAATTCCTGCTCTTGCAAAACGCGCAGCAATTTCGCCTGAAGTTCGAGAGGGATATCGCCGACCTCGTCCAAGAAAAGCGTGCCCTTGTTCGCCAGTTCAAAGCGTCCCATTTTTTGAGCAATCGCTCCAGTGAATGCTCCTTTTTCATGACCGAACAGCTCACTCTCCAGAAGCCCCAGCGGTATCGCAGCGCAATTCAATTTCACGAAGGCGCGTTCGCGACGGGCGCTCAGATCGTGGATCGCGCGGGCAATCAGCTCCTTACCGGTTCCGGTCTCGCCCGAGACCAGCACGCTCGAATCCGTGGGCGCAACAACGGATACAAGCTGCAAGGCGGCCTTCAAAGCGGGGCTCTCTCCCACGATTGCCCCACACTGAGCCCGAATTTCCTCTTCGAGATAGAGTCTCTGTTCCGTTTCTTTATCTCGATCCTTTATCGCCTTTTCGTATTCCAAGGCGTTCTCAACTGCAATTGCGACCTGGCCGGCCACTTGTTCTAGAAAGCTGACATCATCTCTCTCGAACGCCCTCTCGGATCGTTTCAGGGCCGCCAACACGCCTATTACGCCGCCGCTTCTGCCGATGAGCGGGAGATCGCATCCCGACACCAAGCCTTCCTGGACAATACGTTGATAGAAATGTCGGCCTACTTTGTTGCCCAAGCTTTCAGGGTCGTCGCGCAGCTCTTCGAAGTGGTTATAATACTGCGTCTTGCCAGTCCGAAACGCTTTGCCACAGATCGAACCATGAATGGGAACGATCGTCCCATTGCGGAAGGAACCTCGTCCCTCAGGGTTGTACAGGGTTGTGAGCCGCAACTCCCCGCTATCGGCATCCGGCAACAGCAAGGCGCAAAAATCGCAATTGGTTACGCTCAGCAGATTGGTGGATAGCGCCTCAACCAAGCCAGGCAGGTCCAGCTTCGATGTTGTGCTCTTTGTAACCTCCAGAAGCAGCCGCAGCCGATCGCGTTCGTGGCGCAACGCTTCTTGATGAATGTGCCGCTCAATAGCGATACCCGCAATCTGGCTGGCGTGGTCGATCAACTGCAGATCGATGACGTCGGGATTCCGGACTTCACGATAAAGGATGGCAAAGGTGCCGAGGACTTTGCCTTCAGGCGTGAACAGAGGGCGCGACCAAACGGCACGAATACCATAAGGTAAGAACAGGTGACGATAGTCGTCCCAAAGAGAGTCGCGGACGATGTCGGCCACAAAGACGGGCTCCCTCCGATAAACAGCCGTGCCGCAGGATGCGCCTTTCGGGCCAATAGACGTGGGCCCTACCTTGGCAGGGAATCCCGGAAGACTGGGCGCCGCTGCGCAATGGAGATGCTTTCCGTCGGCATCGGGAAGCCAAATGGTGCATAACGTGCCTTGGCCTTGAGATTCGACCAATCGAGCAATAATCGTCAGCACCTCAGACAACTCAGATCCGGCAAGAATCAACTTTAGAATGTTGAGAACCAACTCGCTGGAGAAGAAGCCCCATTCGTTCTGCGCCCGTTCAGCTTTCGGCAGGTCCTGTGCGGAAGCTTGCATTGCTAACTTCATAACCAACACCTCCCAACTCGAACGCCGACTCGGTCAATCGGAAACAGCTACGGCGCGATTAATGGCCGGAATGTTCCGGCGAATGTCGGATCAGATCCCGCCGACGTCCAAAAAATCCGAACGCTCACCTCCCGCGCCAAATTCTCAGGTCCCCAATCTCGGCGACCGGCAGGCAAGAACGGGCACGGTCCTTTTTCCAGGTTACTCCCATGGATACGCAACGCACGAGGGTCACTCTTAGTGGTTACGACAGACGTATTTAAAGCACAAGAAGTAGTCTGAATCACCAGCAGCCGACGATGACAGCACGGGCATCACTTCGATTTGGATAAATCGCGAGTAAGTCGCCAGAGTTTAGCAATGGAGATCTCTTTGCGGAGACAGAACGTTCACGTCTGAGAGCCGCGTTTCCTTAAGCACCTCGCGCTGCTGAGGTCTCCCCCTTAGGAAATTCTGAATCAGGCGAATGGCGTACGTCGGACTTTCCTCCATAAGCCAGTGGCGCGCGCCGGGGATCACTGCTTCACGCAGGTCGTTAGCTACTTCTCGTCGCAAAATGGAGCGTCGGGCTCGGCGCCAAACAGAGAGAGTGGGTCAGTTTTGGTGCCAAAACATTTCCTATTGATCCTGTTCACGAGTGGCCGCACAATTAAGACATGAGCACACGACGCAAGGCACAGGGGCAACGGTCCCTTTTGGAAGGCATGGTGGACCTGGATGTGCGGGCGTTATGGGAACCGTGGATGGTAGAGGCGGATCGGCTGTTGGAGGATGACGAGTTGATCGAGGCGGTCTTTGCAGCGCAAGGAAGGCGCCACGAACATAGCGCACGGCTGGGTCGAGGACAGACGCCGGCCGAGGTGGTGTTGCGATTGCTGCTGCTGAAGCACGTGCGCAACTGGGGCTTCGACAGGCTAGAGCGTGAGGTGGCTTTGAATCTGGGCTATCGCGAGTTCACACGCATTGGTCTGGAGAAGGTGCCGGATGCGAAAGCGCTGGCGCGTATTGCGCAGGCCTTGAGCGGCGAGGTCATCGAGCAGATCCACGAGCGGTTGGTCGGAATGGCGCAGGAGCGGGGCGTAGTGAAAGGCCGTAAGATGCGCGTGGACACAACGGTGGTGGAGACCAACATTCATTACCCCACCGACTCGAGTCTATTAGGCGACGGTGCGCGTGTACTGACACGCACACTGAAGAAGATTGAGAGCAAGGCTGGCAAGTTGAAGCGCGGTATCCGTGACCGTACTCGCAGCGTGAACAAGTGTGTGCGAGCGATTGCGAATTCCAGCCGCTATCAAGGCGAAGCGGGTGTGTTGAAGCGCCAGCAACACTATCGCGGTCTGCTGCGGCTGACGCGACAGATTTTGAACGACACCAAACGCATAGTGAATGAGACGGCGTTGCGGCGGAAGCCCGGAATACGGGCCTTGCATGAAGATCTGACAACCATGGCGGAGCGGGTGCGGCAAGTGGTGAAGCAAACCAAGACGCGCGTCTTTGGAGGCGACACGCAATCCCCGGAAAAGATCGTGAGCTTGTTTGAGCCGCACAGCGAAATCATTCGGAAGGGCAAGGCCAGCAAACCGACCGAATTCGGCAAGCTGGTGCAGTTGGCGGAAGCTGAGGGCCAAATCATCACGCACTATCAAGTGTTCGATGAAAGGCCGAGCGATCGCAATCTACTGACAGAGGCGGTGGAAGAACAGCAGCGCAGGCTGGGACGCGTGCCGCATTTGGTGGCGGCGGATGCGGGCTATTACGCGCAGGCGCATGAGCGGGCGTTAGGTGAAATGGGAGTGAAATGGATAGCGGTGCCCAACCGCAACACGCACAGCCCCGAGCGCAAGGCGATGGAGAAGCGCCGCTGGTTCAAGAAAGCGCAGGCTTGGCGGACTGGTTGCGAAGGTCGCATCAGCGTATTGAAGCGGAGACATGGATTGAGGCGGAGCTTGTACCGCGGAGTGGAGGGAATGAAACGATGGGTCGGTTGGGGAGTGTTCGCCGACAATCTGATCAATATCGGCAAGGCGCTGAGCGCGGCGGGTGCGTGAGCCGCAAAGGGCCGAGTTGCCCCCTTCGCCACCAACAGTCGGCGAAGAAAGAGAACATTTTGCAACCGCGAATCGAGCGCATTGAGATTCCGGCGAATCAAAAAGAGCTATTTTGCGACGCGAAGTAGCTAGATTGCGCATTACGACAGCCTCCATTGCCCCGAACGATTTCTCACCACCAACCGCAGGCACGGGCATAGTCAGCTTCGACTGTTGAAAGATTCTGTTGTCCGCGGCATCCTGCGCGAAAACAGCGAACTGCGCGAAGCCCCCGCATCGCATCCTCCGGGCTAAAATCCGTTCATGCCCCTCTACGAGGCGCTCGGCATCGGGACCGTGGAACGAGAAGTGCCAGAGCGCCGGATTTCGCACAATGTCGTCCCACGGCGCGCCCCTCGGAAGCGGGGCGTCCATGACGACGAGCTTCTCAACCTTCATCGGACAGCGCAAGGCGGAAGCAGCTTGACGAGAAAGAGCGTGCGGCGAATTAGGCGATTATCGATTGCGTCTAAAAGAGCAAGGAGCGTTTACTAAACTTCTGATGCTTGGAACAGTTGACGATAGTTGCCGTACCCTTCGCTTTCGAGCTGATCGACGGGAATGAATCGTAGCGAAGCAGAATTGATGCATTAGCGGAAACCGCCCGTTTCGCGAGGACCGTCCGGAAACACGTGGCCCAAATGGTCTGTCGCCAACTCGAACGAACCTCAGTCCGAATCATGCCATGGCTCGTGTCGCGATTTTCCAGAACGTTTTCGGGCTCGACCGGTTTGGTAAAGCTGGGCCAACCACAGCCGCTGTCGAACTTGTCCATCGAAGTGAATAAGGGCTCGCCTGAAACGACGTCCACATACAGACCTGGTTGCTTGTTGTGCCAGTAGGCGTTCTCAAAAGGACGTTCCGTCCCGTTGTGTCACGTTGTAGTTCTCTGGAGAGAGGAGAGATATGGTTTCTGGAGTTTTCTGATAGTTCGGCATGATGCCTGCCCAGTTCGGTTGGATTCCCGCGAACGGAGTTAGTTACAGCGCGGCCCAACTGTCAAACTGGTGGAAACTCCCCAGAGAGAATGCCCGGCCTGTACCGCTGGCACTCAATCGTATTTCGTTCTTATTTAATAGGGCATTCGCATAGACTCGTTACTGCGATTACTGCGTTAAGCCGGGCACACCGAGCTGCACGTTCCGTACGTTATTGAAAACATGGAGCGGGAGACGGGGATCGAACCCGTGACGTCCAGCTTGGGAATACGATCGTCGATTGCAAATAAAGGACAACGGCGTTCATGGCGGTCAACCCAGTGCATAGAGATCCATGGAGTTTCCTCAGTTTGCTGCGAAGCCCGGCTTAACGCATTAATCGCATTCCTGAAGCCGGGGATGTTTTGAGCTCTCGAAAACAGCAAGGAATCACTTCCCAAACGCTCGCCCAAAGCGCGCTGAACCCGGTTCGGCGCTGACGCGAGGTGAGAGTTGCAAAACGCAAAACCCCGACGTGTGTTCGGGATTAGCAATAGCGGTAACGGCGCCATGGAATCCGCCGGGGTCGCTCTGAAACTAATGGTCCCGGAGTTGGTTGTTTCGAAGCAGAAGCTCCGGCAAGCCGAAAGCAATTGCATAGTGCGGCTGAAGCCGGAGGAGGGGAAACAAAACTTGGGGTTCAGTTCACGACCGTTTGTGCTCTGTGGGTTGCCGGTGCGCAAGCCACGTAAGGGTGAGATGATGCACGAGCGCAGAAACGGCAACTTCGTCCTACAGATCACTGCTCATCCCAACTATGGCCTCCCATTTGGACAAGACCGAATCGTACCAATCTATCTGGCTACGCTGGCCGTCCGGCAACAGAGTCAGACGATACGGTTCCGAACTGCAGCTGAAATGCTGGAGACGTTCGGAATGCACAAAGGCGGAAAGGAGTACCGGCGACTCATCGCAGCGTTCGAGCGAATCTTTGGCGCGACCATCTTCTTCGGAACCGACACGCTCAGAGGGACGGCCAAGGTGGTCCAACGCTCACGATTCAGCTTCTTCCGTGAGGCCCAGATCTGGTACAGCCGAGATCCTGAGCAGTATCCGGTTTCCGATCAATTCGAGAATGTCATTGTGCTGAGTGACGAGTTCTATCGAGAGATCGTTGCGCACCCAATTCCGGCGGGATCTCGAAGCGGTCAAGGTGCTTGGTGGGGCACCGGCTGTGCTGGACTTATTCATGTGGCTTTCGTATCGCTGTTTTGTGGCGAAGGGGAAAGAGACGGTTCCGCTGTTTGGAGCGTGCGGGTTGGCCAGCCAGATCGGATCGATTGAATATGCGCGGCCCCGCCGGTTTCGCGAGAAGCTCGATAGGTGGTTGGAATCCATCCGATTGTTGTGGCCGGAGTGCCCGGCGACGATTAGCGGCGATGGAACGGGTTTAGAGGTGAATCGAGCAACAGCCGTGCTCATTGAACAGAAGGCTTGCGGATGAAGGAGAGGAACAAATGGCTCGGCAGGAATCAAATCAAGTAGCAAAGAGACAAGCACTTCCAGATAGTTATGCCGTTTTCCTGAGGGAATTGAAACAGCGTATCCGCGAATCGCAGGTGCGGGCGTCCGTCTCGGTTAATCGCGAGCTCGTCTTGCTGTATTGGCGCATCGGGCGCGACATCCTGGTTCGGCAAGATCGCGAAAACTGGGGTGCCAAGGTCATTGACCGCTTGGCAGCGGACCTGAAGAAAGCTTTCCCGGAGATGAAGGGCTTCTCGCCCCGAAATCTTAAATACATGCGAGCTTTCGCGGAGGCTTGGCCGCAGGAGGACTTTGTGCAAGAGGTTCTTGCACAAATTACCTGGTACCACAATTTGACCCTCTTAGAAAAGCTCGCAACCGAATCGGATCGGATCTGGTACGCACGAGCGAGCATCCAGCACGGCTGGAGTCGCAACGTCCTTGTCCATCAGATTGAGACCACCTTGCACAAGCGCGCCGGAGCAGCAGTCACCAATTTTGAGCGAACGCTACCACCTCCACAATCGGATCTGGCACAGCAGATAACCAAAGACCCGTATACGTTTGACTTCCTGATGCTGGCTGAAGATGCTCACGAACGGGAGCTGGAGCAGGGCCTGCTGGCACATCTGAAAGACTTCCTTCTGGAGTTGGGCATTGGTTTTGCCTTCGTCGCCAGCCAGTACCGGCTGGACGTCGGCGGAAGTGATTTCTTCATTGATCTGCTTTTCTATCATCTGAAGCTGCGTTGCTTCGTGGTCATTGATTTGAAGGCGAAAGCGTTCGAGCCGGAGTTTGTCGGCAAGATGAACTTCTACCTCGCTGCTGTCGATGACCTGCTGCGCCACCTGGACGATCGCCCGAGCATCGGAATGATCATCTGCAAGACAAAGGATCAAGTCATGGCGGAATACGCTCTCAGAAATACGACGACGCCCATCGGCATTTCAGAATACAAATTGTCGGAATCCCTACCCGCCGATTTGAAGGGGAGTTTGCCTACCATTGAGGAACTCGAAAACGAACTCGGGAAGGGGGCGATATGAACGCGCCCGAGAAAGACGGCATACCGAGCGAACCGGGTACTTCACGTAGACAACGCGATGACACAAGGCGGCCCGTCTGGCTTGAGGCGACTGAGTCGTTCTACAGGAAGCTCACAATCGCATTGCGCAAAAATGCGAATTGTCGCGCTACGATGCGCTCAGCAAGGGTCTGGACGCGTTGCTTCGGGAAAGACAAGTGCAAACCTCTGCCCTGAACAGAAATATTAGGAGTCCCGGCCAATCTGAGGTATTTCGCAGGACCATGGGACAAGTATCCCGGAACCATTGGGCAACGGTCAGTCTGGAGGAGAAGCGTGAACGAGGAAGAAAGAACGCCCAGACCCGCTGGAACCCTCATTAGACGTCAGCCACCGAGGCTTAGGTCAGCGATCCAAGGCGAGATTTTTCAAAGAATTAAATTCTTCAATTGAAAACAAAGAACGTTACGCGTTCAATGTGTACTTCTGGACCGACAGAGCCTGTTTTCCCTTTCTGCTCTGGGGCGGTGCTTGGACCGCACACCGAGCGCTTCAGTCGCAGGATTATATAATCTTCCGTTTTGGGTTTATAAGACAATTTCGAGCATTTCAGTACACCGCGGCTGCAAATGGACGATTCATCACTACCCTTCATCCCGCTCCACGATCTAGCGACCCGGCACTATGGGCTAATCGAGTCTATCGCCGGAGGCTATGTGGACGCTGCCCGTGTCTGTTTAGATTGGCATCACAAACCGCCCGTACATGTCAGGATCGTCAAGGAGTCAGAGGAAAAGACTGCGCTCATGAAATGGCAGCCGACAGACGAGCGGACGCGCGTCGCGTTGGCAAATAGTACAGATACCACTGAAGCGGGGGCCTACGGATGCCTTATCGCCGCCGTCGAATTTTCGGAAGGCCTGTATGCAGTAGGGAGGGCGGAAACCACAACGGGTGCGGACTATTATGTAGCACCTGCAGGAAAACGGCTGGAGGACCTTGAAGACTGTTGGCGACTTGAGATTTCTGGTACGGATAGGGGTAGCCACGCTGCGGTTGGCCGCCTCTTGCGCCAAAAGGTGCAGCAGACGAAGAATGGCACCAGCAACCTACCTGCTATTGCCGGGGTGCTTGGCTTTGAAGTTCTGAGCATTCATATCGAATATGTGAACGAAAAATGAGTTGGGTGGATCTTCATCAGAAGAGTGAACATCTTGCCGCGGAAGCGCAAGCCGCTGCCCAGCAGTCGCCCGAACACGCCCACGAACTCTACTCTCAGGCCGCAAGACTCGAAGCAGAGGCCCTTACGGCTCTTGGTCCCACAAAATTGCGGACGTTGGGCATCACAGCTGTTAGCGCGGTTGCGTTGTGGTTCAAGGCCCGACAGTTCGGAGAAGCGCAAAAACTGGCCTACCATGTTCTGGCGAATGATTCAATGCCGGCATTTGCGGTTGAGCAATTGCAGGGATTGCTACAGGCGATCTGGAGTGAACAGGTCAGACAGAACGCCGGCCTTAAGTTTTCGGAAGGCGCATTGCTGGTTTCCGTTTCTGGTGGGCAGAGCGTTACAGGCGGAGCCCCGCTGGATCTAGTCTTACGCAAAGTCGAAAATATCAAGTCACTGTTCTTCAGAACAGTCGAATACCTTCAAAAACTGCCGCATAGAAAACATGGCTCGGCCCCATTCGAGGTTCAGAACGTTTGTAGGCCGTGGCTGTTTCAGGCGGCTCCTGGCAGTTATCAATTCGCGGTCACAATCGAAGACGTTGCGCAACGGACGCTGTTCGGGCCGAAGATTCCAAGCATCGACGAAATCAAGAGCACATTCATTGGCTTACTTCGGGACTCGACTGAGGATCCCGAAACAGCCTTGGCGGAAAGAGTGCCCGACAAAGAATATCGGGGAACGTTCCTGAAGCTAACCAGGGCTCTGGCGCCTACCGGCAAAGAATTCTCAGTGCTTACGATTCGTCGAAGCTCAACGGATTCCGACCCGATCATTCTCAGTGAGGATTCCCGTAAAACCATAAACACTATCATTCGGCAGCAATTCACAAAGCCGCGCGCTTCCGGGGAAACACCAGGGGAATTGACAGGTGTGCTGCGCGCCGTCCACCTGGATGAAGACTGGCTGGAGATCACCGTGGACGGGCGACATGTAAGGGTGTTCGACGTCGGGGAGACGGTGGATGATCTTGTAGGCCCTCTGATTAATCGTCAGGTCGTTGTTGAAGTCATGACACAGGAGAACGGGCGCGTATTGTTTCGAGATATTGAAGGCGCGCCGTAATAGGACCCAATTCGAAGGCACCCCCCGACTCTTGGGACCGTAACCTCGGTTAGTCTGTTAAAAGACGAGCAATTCGATTAAGCCTGGAAGACCTGCGATGATCCTTAATGTAAGCAGCACGTTCGCTATGCGTTTATGGTTTAATCCACGGTAGCGCCCATCCCCAATGATGACTACTCCTCACGCTGTGCAGAGCAAGGGACAACTCGCCCATTCCGGCGTCAATATCGTCGTTCTCTGACGCGCCCTGGTCACCGCTACTCTCAGCGCGAGCCGCGCCTGTTCGATGTCGTGTGCGGTCGCATTCTGGCGGAGTAAGCGACCAGTCCGCGAACCCTCAAAAACGATAACCTCATCGAACTCCTTCCCTTTCGATTTGTGAATGGTCATTATGTTCACGCCTCTCCAGACACGCGTCGAGGTGGAAAAATGCTCCCGCAGCAGTGCACTGGAGATGATCTGGCGGGCATCGCTATACGCCCGTTCGGACCGCCAGCGCTCCGCGAGATTCTCGCGAAGATCGGTTCCGCGGTGAATGAGCCGGATGAAGCAAGCATCTTCAGCAACGGTCTTAAGCGCATTATGCACAGCACCGTCCATCAGACGCCGGACTTCAATCCAGTCATGGGTCGGATCACCGGTGAGCGCAAGACCCATACGACGCGTAGAGAGGGCATGCACCTCGGCCAGTAGTTCCCGGCGCTTTTTGCCCCGGATGGAACCGGCATCAAGATAGTCCTGAAGGGCGACGGCAAGCGCCAGATCTTGCTGGCTTATGCCGCCGCCCTTGCAGCCGCGAATGTGATTGATAAGGTCCGCCATCACCCTTCTTGCCAATTCGGCAGCGGTTGGGGCTCCCTCAAGTAGGCCGCCGATAAGAACGGCTGATAAAGCGGGCCCCTCCGGGTCGATCAGCGCATCATGCGCGATCTCCGGGAGCCGGTTTGACGAACTCGCGAGATAATTCGATACCTTCAGCATCATCTCTTTCGAACTCACGAGAATTGCCAGCGACCAATCCGGCTTTTGACTACGGATAAGACGCTGCCGCCCGGCGAGTGCCGTGTGCTTGACGGGACAATGCGGTTCGTCGGCGTAGTAATTGTATCTGTCCACCTTGACGTGCGTGTAGCTCTTGCCGATGTTGGCACCGGTGAGCAGATCGTTGCCGAAGTTTGTGATATCTGTACCGTCGCTGCGGTTGTTCTCGTTGCCAAAGTCGAAAATGGTGGGGCTGAAAGCTTCGATAAACTGCCCAATCCGGGCCGGGTCGGCTCCGCGAAACTCATAGATGCGCTGTTCCGCATCCGCAAGCGTGATAATCCGGGTTTGTTTTCCGAGGGCGCAGATCATACGCCACTCATCCAGGTTCGTGTCCTGAAATTCGTCCAGAATGATGATTGGGTAACTGTCACTCAACAGGCGCGACAGGCGGGGGCTTTGTTCCAGGAGTTCTGCCGCCAGACCCGCGAAGAGATCGAAGCCGAGAACGCCCTCCTGGCTGAGGAGCTGCCGAAGTTTAGCGGGACGTTCGTCTTTCGGAACGCCTGCCATCCGGCCAGCGGACTCGGGTGGAGGAAGCAAACGCAGGCGCACGTATCCGGTGAGCAGATGTCCAAACGTCTGAATGAAGCTCCAGGCAAATCCGTGGTAGGTGTTGATCTCAAGCTCGCGCTGGTGTTCCGGTGGGATGCGCAGCTTCGCCTGCTCCATGACCCTCGCAATCGTCGCGCGGGCAAAACTGAGAAAGAGAATTTTTTGGCCTGGGGCTAGCGTCCGGGCCGCAAGCTCCGTGGCAGCCTTAACCAGAGCAATTGTCGTCTTGCCCGAACCCGGACCGCCAAGGATGAGAAGATGGCCGCCTGTGCCAAGAAGCGCGCTACGTTTCGCACATATATTGAGGGCGGCATTCACCTGAGTCCCCTTCTCACGCGCCAGCCGGAGAGCTTTCCGCCTGAGACTCGGGCGGTGGCGCCGGATGCACGATCTGCTTGATCTTGGCCAGGGTGTCCTTCACTGAGGTTGGCATTTCGGGCACAGAGCATCCCGCCAAGAGATCGCCTGCATTGCCGCTGCCCTTTCCCCAGTTGAGATATTTCTTCAAGGCTGCACGAAGTTCGGGAAGCGGCGTTGCGGGATCGGGTTTACATCCGGCGAGGTGTGAGGGCCATTCGCCGGACACCGCCAGATCGGCTGCAAAACGACGAAGAGCAGGTTCAGCGGTTTCGTTAAGGATGAGATCCTCGAATCCAGCGGACGACGCTTCGAACGGATGGTCTATGGCTGCGTCGATTTGGGCTTTTTGCGCGGCGTCGTTCTGCCTGTCGTAAACAGCGAAGACCTTTTTGCCAAGGCCTCGAAAAAGGGCTCCGTAGTTGGCGCTTTGCGAGTCGGTTTTCGCATTGAAGACGGCGATACTGAGCGCTTCGAGGGGCGAGAATGTTTGCGGCTCAAGTTCTGCCAATCGGCGCGCCGCGGCCGGATATGCCGCGGTTTCTGTCTCCCCTTCGGCAATGAGTACGCGGCGCGCGAGCAATGCCTCGGAAAAGCGCAGGCGAAACTCGGAACTATAGAACTTGGGTTTAATGTGAGCTGGGAATATGACGGGCTTGCCCGCCAGAATGCCGGTGGCGGATCGCGATAGCACCATGATTTCATGTGGCTGGAACTCTTCCAGAACATAAGGAGAGTGTGATGTGAACAGCGCCTGAGAGGACTTGCCTCTAACCCCTCCGACGATACTTTTCTGGCTCGATGGCGGGATGGCCGTTTCAGGTTCCTCCATCGCAAAGATAACCGTTTTCTTCGCGTCGGCGATCATGGACAGAAGAGCCAGCACCAACATGTTGATTGTGCCTGTGCCTTGATGCTGGAACGGCGCAGCGTGCAATGTTTCTCCGTTCTTTGCGCCGGTGGTCATGAAAACCGTCAACGTCCGCCGGAGATGTTCGCGCGTGAGATCGGAGACGCGAAGATGCGGATCAGCGGCCCAATCGAGCGGAACAAATTCCGTGATCGCCGCCTGTATCCCCGACAGAATCTCGGATACGCCGGTCTCCGCATCGTCTGCTACGGGCAGCTTTCGGAGCTGCTCAAGAACCTGCTCCCACATTTTGGGCCGAATCTCACGGACACGCAGAATGATGTCAAGCAGCGACCCGCGTTCGAGGCTTAGTGCCCGCGATCCGGTACGCAATGCCCTAAGCAGCAGGAAGCCGCAGCGGCGTTTGTCCGATGTTCGGAATGGAGCTTGCTGGCCATTGTCAGACACGGGAAAGCAGAAGAAGGTTTCGGCCTTGAAGTCATCATCCTCGGGCTCGTACCAGCCGCGAAAGGCCACCCGCAGAGCTTCCTTCACGTTCGGCGATTCGATGGCGCTGATGGGAGGGCCCTGGAGGAGGCTCACTGAGGTTTCGTCCCAGAATTCCAGATTGGCCTTGAAATGACGGATTTGTTCAGCACTGAGGTCCGTGATGATCAGTTCAACCTCTATGGCAACCGGCTTGCCCTCGGCATCGAGGTAGCGGCCCGCGTAGAAATCATGCTCATCGATCGCGGCCGCGCGCGAAATGCGATCCGGCCCCAGGACAAGGTCGATCGCTTCGAGCAAGGACGACTTGCCGGAATTGTTGTCGCCGATCAGAATAGTGTGGCCGCCGAAGTTCAAAGCAGCCGCTGCGATGCCCCGAAAATTCTTGACATTGATCCGAGCAACTCGCATGTATCTTCCTCAGTGCGTTTTGCAATTGTTCTTCGCGTCAGTCGATCTTGTCATGGAGCCCGAGTTCACGCAAAGCGCTTTTTATCTCTTCCACCTTCTGTGGCGACAAGCCCCCCTCTGGTCTGCATCCGACCTTCACGGTGAGAGTGAGGCCACTCACGACTCCGACCTTAGTCAACACCTTCGTATAAAAGTTCATCCATTTCTGCGATGGAACCTCGCCAGACCATGTCAGGTTCGACTTCTGCTGAGGCACTTGTGGACCACTTTGACCACTGTCATCCGCGAATGCCAGTTTTATGTTTTCTGTCGTGGGCTGCGGAATGCTCCGCTGATCACCAGCTTGGGCCGGCGGCTGCACTTGCGTCGTCCCGCCAATCGATGTCGCGTCTTTGCGGTAAGCCTCACCGGTTTCCTTAGTGATAATGAACATCTCTTCGGAGATCTCCACATCGGCCGAGCTGATCGTACGTTCGAAGTTAAACGGGTGGTACTTCCCGGTTGCGGTCTTACCGATGTAGGCGAGCTGCCCGTTCGAGACCCCCCGGGCGATGGTCTCCTTGATGGCGTCCGGATTCAACAGACGCGGGAACAGGGGCGACGCGTAGAAGGCATCGCGGACAGACTTCGTGCTCCACTCCTGAAACGCGGGCGGCCAGTTCCGCACAAGAAGATTCGGGCTGATGCCGCTCTGTATCTCATCAACGTGGACAAGTTCGTTGACGATGAACTGAATCATCGTGGACGCCGCGCTGGAGTGGACATTCCCGAGGTCGATGAATCGGACCTCATTATTCTTGCCAAGCAGCGCGATATTGTTGTAACTCCGCCACACATTTTCCTTGACATCCCGGCGAGCCTTCTTTATGTTGTCTTCAAGCTGGGTAATCTGGGTTTTGTCTACGCTGATGCCTGGCAACTCCTGCTGAATCTCTTCCCAGGCGAGAGCGCGGCGCGCGTCTTCGAGGAGGGGGGCAGCGGACTGGGCAACGACAAATACCAGTCCGCTTTTGTAAGTTCGTGATGAGGCACCATGCTCCCGAATCACAGCCTCAATGAAGAATTTGGTCCGCTTCTCGTCCTCCATATTCTGCTCGGGTGACAAGACCACCAGGGTGAGGAGCGGCTTATCCGGAACCTGGCCGCTCTTCTCCGGGTAGAAGACCGGCTCGATTCCGTCGCTGGCGGCAAAGACTTTCCGAATCTCCGAGCGGACGCAATCCTGAATGGATGCGTCTTTGATGTTCGCCCGGCGATCGGCATAGCGCTTGTTCAGATTCTCTTTGAAACTGAAGTGATATCGGTTGCGCTCAACGGTCAGGTAGTAACAGGCATCGGTGAGTGCTTCCAGAACCGAATTCGTTACACGAGCCGAGCGCATCCCGGTTGAGCAGAACCCGGCCCTCACTCGTGACGGCGTTCTCATCCCATTCAAACAAGCGGCGGCGGATGATTTCAGAGGTTTCCGATTCCGCTGACATGATCACCGGCTTGCCAACCCGGTCGAGAAGCTTCTTGAAACGCTCATAGTCCGACTGGTCGTCGGCGCTCATTTCAAGTTCTGAGGCAGGAATCGATACGGCGAGCACCATGTTGTCGCGCCCGCGGGCCTCTTCGCTCAGATTGTGCAGAAAGCTGTAGAGCTGTGCGGCCATGCCGCTCTTCCGGCTGCGGCTGACAAAATTCATCAGTTCGTCCATCAGGATCAGTGCGGGCTCATCTTTGGGAAGGAACGACCGGATGACGTCGCCGCCAGGCGCAACGGCTTGCTTTTCATGTTCCGTAAGAACCGCAAGGGCGTTTTCACCACCAAGCTGGAAAGCGATTTCGCCCCACGGCGTCCTCCTCGCAGTGGTTCCGTCGGAACCGCCGCGGCCAGCGATGGGGTCGAATTCGGTTCCGACGAATACGGCGACTTTGGCTGAAGGTACCGTGTTGAGTCCGGCGACCTGGAGCAATCTGGATACTCCCTGCCACTCCCTCGCTCTTGGACCGTTATTCGCTAGGTGATAGAGCAGGGTAAGTGAATGGGTCTTGCCGCCTCCGAACTGCGTCGTCATGTTGAAGACGGCGGAGGTCTCGGTCTTCTCGCCGGAGAGTCGGCGAAGGACCTCGGCAGCAACGCCAGTGAGGCCTTTGGTAAGAAAGGTGCGCTCCAAAAAGCGCTCAGGGTTTTGATAGACTGCCGGCGCGCGTCCGTCCCTGACCTGATCCAGGTGAACAGCAAATTCAGATGCATCGAGAGGTTTCCCGTCTCTTAGGTCCTCTCGCGGCGTGACAACTTTATACCAGGGTTTGAGCGCCATGCTCTGCCACCTCCTCGTTGGCCATCTCCATAGTTAGAACCCGAATTGCTTCTTACGCGCAAGCACCCCATCCACCCAGCGTTTCTCATCTGAGACTGCGGGATAGAGCGCAGAAAGCGCCTGCGCAAGCCGCCAGAATTTGCTGTCTCGGCCGACGCCCTCTTCAACGACGAAACGCTTGAGCCCTTCTCCTCGTCCGGCAGCGAATAGAATCAGGGCCTGATGCACGCGGTCAAGGGCAGTCTCCCCCACACGATTTACAGTCTTTTCCCTCCAGGCCAATTCGGCGTTCTGCGACTCCGTCAACTCGGCGAACATATCAAGTTGTGCTGATTTCTTCTTGCCACTAGAGGTCTTGAAGTGAGGAACTTGTTGTAAATGAGTCAAGTTTTCAAGCTGCTAATTTTGCTTCTCCAACCCAAGCCTTCACTTCGCAGTCAAGTTTATCGAAGCAGCGGCGGAGCGGGCCGCTGGGAGCGGAAAGCTCGGGCAGTATTCTGCCCAGCCCTGGCCGGAGGATGCGAGAGTAGGTGCGGGTGAAGAAGTATGCGGTGCGGAGGCCGAGATCGGTCAGGCGGTAGCGATGGCTGTTGTGAATACGTTCGATCATTCCGTGGAGACGCAGGCGACGGAGGTGGTAAGTCATGCGGCCTTGTGTCAGGTCAGCCGGTTGTTCGCCGAGTAGAGGCGCGAGGTTTTCGCGGAGATTGCGATTCGAGAAACCGGCGGGGAGCAGTTGAAACAACAACAATGCGCTCCATAAGGCCTGCACTTGCGGATCGGCGAAGCGCAGGGCGGAAGCCCGTTGCGACTCGATCTGAATGGGCCGATTCATTTTCTGGAAGGTCTCTTCGGAGAGGAGGCAGTCATGGCCGATGTGTTCGACCTGGAGCAAACGGCGGTTGGCCTGAAAGCCAATCTTGCGCAGGGCGGGCAAGTTGCGCAAGCTCTTGCCGATATAAAAATCGCGCGGGTTGTTGATGGTGGTTTCGGTCCGCAAAGCGCGGCCTTCTTTGTGGTACTGCTTGATGCGCGTTCCTTTGTAGTCGACATGGAGCGAGGGAATCACTCCATCGGTGATGACCCGCGTGCGAAACGGTCCGGGCGTACGCTTGGTAACCCAGCGCTCAAAGATAAGTTGAACTTGTTTGGGACGGCCGATGTCGAGATTCTCCCGGATCACTTCCTCGAAGAAGATGCGTCCGCTTACCGGGCGGTCGAGCACCTGAGTAAGGGAGAGTTCGATCTGCAGGATGGAAAGCTGATAGCGGTAACCAGCTTGGCGGTCCTTGGCGACGAAGGGATGAGGCAGAAGCCGCAGCCATTTGCGTAACAGTGATTCGATCTTCTCTCCGGAGAGTCCATCGCAGAGAGCCTGTAACCGTTTGGGATCGGCACAAGCAAGAACGCCATTGTCCAATGCCCGGTACTCGATCCCCTTATTTTCGAGTTGCCGCTTTGCGTACTCGTGCCCATTCAGGCACAGCTTTGCATTGTACGGAAAGTAGGAGCAGAACTTCAGAAAGAACGGCCCGAAGTCGCGATCCACACAGTAGAAATAGTAGTGATTGACCAGCGCCGTCGATTTCACGATCCAGGCGTAAGTTTTGCGGGTTCGCGGGTTGCGCCGCTTCTCGGTGCGATATACGGTGCACTTCTCTTGCGCTTTGCCAACGAAGACGACGCCTTCGTCCTGAGTAAAAGCGGCACGGCGTTGGTTGGCGATTTCATCTTTACGTTGGCCCTTCAGGAACGTGATCATCGGGATGTCATGGTCATGGACGTAGCGCTCAATCGATTCCACAAAGCGCCGGGTGATCGGTTCGACCATCACCGTCGAGGCTACCGGATGCCCGCGGTGGATGCGGATGAACTTCAGAACCCCTTCCACTGCTTGCAAAACGGGCACATAGACGTTGAGGTACATCCGGTCGATCCCCTCCAGTTCGAGCACCACATGATCGCGCAATACTTCCGCCACGCTCTGTGCTGTTCCAGGTCTCAACTTCTCAGCCGGTTTACCACGCATGGCTCTGTTATAAATCAGATGTTCAGTCCAACCGCACTTCACATGCTTGTCGGTCTGAGGCGAAGCCTCGCTGGTCTTGTGAGCCGGTTCGTCTTCATCTTTTCCGAAAAGATGCCTGTCCGTTCCGAAACCGGCAGCAAGCGGGCCTGGTCTCCGGCTATCTCCACCAGATGCGCGAGGCTCTCCAGATCTGCCCCAAGACCTTGGACAATTTTGCGCGCAGCATCATACTCGAGGGTGAATCCGCCCGGCTTGGACTTCTTAGTTTCGGATTCGTCTTCAGAATCCGCTCCGGCATCCATGTCTTCGATATTGCCGTTGGTATCCGGGGATTTGAGCGTCCATAACCACATTGCCGTCAGACGGGCGTCAGCTTCAAAACCAGTAGTATCGGCACCTTTGAAAACCATCGCCAGAGCTTCTTTGGCGACCGCCGCCCAGACGTGTTCAAGGTACTCCCCTAAGACGACAGGTTCACCGCTAACCTTCACTACGCGCGAGTATCGTGAGAAGACCTCCAACGCGGGGCCTAAACAAGCAAAAATGGCGTCAGCCCCGACGACACCTTCCTCAGCCAGCCGTGGCATCCACTCGTGTATACGTTGTGGCAACTCATTAAGGACATCCCGCCAGTCACCCACTTGGTTTGAAGGCACCGAACCACGCGCATACTCGCGCGGACGACACACAATATGAATCGATGATTGTAAGGAAGCTGAGTCAGCCGCCTGGGTCCTCGTCTGAAGTTCGGTGTCGATTGGCCACGAGCCGCTGATTAGCCATCCGGCCTCAATCACCGCGCTAAGCATTACCTCCCACGAGGAAGTCCTACTTTCGGCGAAAACAACTACACCAATTCCGTGTGGTTTCACGGCAGAGCGAGCCGAATCCAGGGCTCGAATCATTTCCCGGCGGTAAAACTCTGCATCTTTGACACTGCCATTGCTGCCGAAGTTGGCATTCGTGACGACAATCTCGTCCTCCTGCTCAACGAGACCGGGATTGAAAAGCTCTGGAAATACCCTCTGATAGAAGGTCCGCTCCCACACGAAGAAGACGTTAGACAGATCGCTGTAAGGAATAGCGGCAAAGTATGGCGGGTCAGTGATCAAAGCCTCAGCTGAATCCGCTGGCAAGTTCTTGTCTTGTGCGCGTCCTCGGATTGCTGTTCCTCCTTGTGGTAGGCATTGATTAGCCTCGATGACTTTAAGCACCCAATCAACTGCCCCACTCCAATTCGCCGGACCCGTCAGATAAGGGATTCACCTCTGCAAAATCCCAAACGACCTGAAGTGCCTGCTTGCCAAAAGCGCCTTCGATAGTGGAACGCGCCGCATTCCAGCGAGAAAGTGAAGAATTTTGAAACATGAAGCGGCTGACCGCACAATTGAGCACTGCAAGCACGGCAGTGCGCAATTGGAGGTCGTCGTCAACCGACTGTGGCAAGCGGGTAAGAAGATTCTGAAAGTGCTGAATTACGGCCGCTTGCCGAATCGTGTAGAGATCCGAGAACCGCTTTATCCCGATCCGAGTTACAGCGCTAAGGCCACGTGTGTTCTTGTAGGGCCGAATCGGGTTGATGTTGTCTTGTGGTAACTCGCTTGCTCGCACCTGCTGTTTTGCAAAAGTGACGGCACGTATGTCTGCTTCTGTCGGATCTCGGAACGAGCAACCTCCGTCGGCATCCTCCACATAGACCGCTAGCAATCTTGCATCGGTAGCCCCGCCCTGCTTAGCTGCCAGCTGTATCCGAACAGCTCTTGCCGGCGGGTATAGCAGCAACTGGGTCGAGGGCAGGTAACACTGCCTCCTGCGACCGTAGGCCGATCGGTGGCGCCGTCGTGGTTGCCTACAGCTATGTCTACCTGCGCCGTCTCAAGATTGCGGAGCTTAAAATGCCAGCGCTTTCTGTCACGTGTAATCTGCATGTTTCGGATCAACGGGACTTCTGCGCCACAGCCAGGGCCTTCGCACTTGATCGTGCGAGCCCAGAGGTATGCTATCGGGGTAGATCCATCCCCATCCTGCGGATAGAACCTACCGAGTTCCTTCGTTGCCTCCTGCTTAATCCATTCGCTCCATTTACGAGTTTCGGATGGCAGGTGCTGACCGTGTTTAGGGATGTATTCGAGGACAATTTTATTGAGCAGCACTGGTACGGGATTGAGGTCACTAGCGAAGGCATCCGCGCCTACCCGTAGGGCTTCGAGCGGAATCGATCCCCCGCCCGCGAATGGGTCTACGACGAGGGGGCGTGTGCCGGGCTGTCCGCCAAGAGCTTCGTGCGCGGCCTGAGTCAAAGCACGGCTGGTATCGAGATATTCCTGTACCGTGGAATTGTCCCAATTTGCAAAGTCGGCGATGAAGTCCAGCAGAGCGAAGCGCAGGACATTCCAGTGGGCTTCCTTTCGCCCGTCAAGGCCGCTGTTCTTTACCAGCGCCTGCCACTTCACCCAGGTCTGGCGATCGCAGCTCTCGCCGAGCGCCCGGTCCGTGACGGCAGTACGCGCGAATTCAGTGATTAAGTTTGCCGCCTTCTCTCGAAATTCGGGCGGCCACAGCGGATCGGCAGGATCTGGCCAGAGGGCCGCACAGATGACCGCGCGGCAGGCGGCAAGTGGTCTGCGGGCCCACCAGATGTGAAGGGTAGAGATGTGCCCGTGCCGAATGGACTTCTCACGCCTGGCGTGTGCGGAAATGCGCTTGATGGGAACATCTACTTCAATCAGGCGCTTTGGATACCGTGCTGTCATCAAATTTCCGTGGTCCCCTAGTGCGTAGCCACGTCGAGAATGGCTTGCGGTTTCACCTGATAGTGCTCTATCTTTACGATGGGCTGCCAGTCGAGCTGTGCCGGGTCTCGGACCACGTTGATTCCCGGTTTGCCAGCACAATCGAAGACCACATAAAGCCAATAGTCGTTCTTGAGGCGCTGGGCGGTTTTATATTCGTTGCTTGTTAGAGCGACTTCGCCAATGGCAGAGCGGCCTTTTACCTCGATAAAACGAACCTCTATTGCGGTCTTGGCATCTTCTGGATGTGGCCGCCGTGAAATGAGGTCGAAGCCGCGGTTATCCTTTTCTACGCTCTCAACTTCCCAACCTCGGGCGCGCTCATACGCAATGACGGCATCGACGGCTATACGCTCAATTTCATCGTCGCGGACCAGAGCGGCCACATTCGGAGTAGCGCGCTCAGGATGCGGAAGCACCCAGGCCGCGCCGTGTCGCTGAATATCGCTGATGGTGCAGTTCCGCTCTTTCTGTAACTCACGTTGGCGTCCTTCAAGCCTGCCGTTCAGTTCGTCCAGGCGGTCTTCGGCCTGCTTGGTGTTGGCGGCAAGCAGAGGGCTGGCATCCCCGTTCTGCTGCTGGTCAATCAGCTCAGCAAGCTTCAGGTTCTGGCGATGGATCAGTTCGTTGAGGCTGATCTCCAGATGGTGCGCGACTGTTTGTATCTCTTTGGCGCGCTGGGTGCCGACCTCGGCCAGAAATGGTTCGAGGGCTTCCTGCACTAGGAACTTGTTGAAATAGGGCAGCGCTGAGAGAAATTTGAGTGATAAACGGGCGTAGGTAGCCGAGGTACGAAAGAATTGGGACCTGAGGATGGTTGTTTTGGTGTTGAAAAACACCTTTTTCGCGCTCCGGACACACTTAGGCCGCAGTCAACCGCGGCAGCCTCCATAAATTGAAGGCCGCTGAAGTCATGACGAACTGCCAGGTGACCTTGGCTAAACCGCGCAGCTTGGTTTTGCGCATGCCGCCGGTTTGCTTCATCCAACCAAAGGCCTTCTCAATGAGCGGGCGTTTGCGCTGGCTGGTTCGATAACTGGCATGTCCGGTCGTGCGGTCATCGAGAGCGCTGCCGCCGGGCCGGTTGGTATTTTGTGCTACGTGCGGTCGCATGTTCATGGCGCGCACAGTGGCCACAAAGTCCCGCGTGTCATACGCTTTGTCGGCGCCCACGGTGATCGGTTTCCGCTGCTTGCGCCACCGGCGGTGCAGCATCAACAGCGCCGCATCCCGTTCGGCGGTGCCATCGGCGTGCGTCAGCATCGCATCCACAATCATCCCGTTGCGATTTTCCAGCAGCACATGGCCGAGATAACCTAACCGAGCCTCCTGCCCATGGCCTTTGCGATAGAGTTTGGCGTCCGGATCGGTCTTGGACGCATGCGTGTCGTTGGTCCGCTTGTCGCCCCGGAACTGGCCCGGTGTGTCATCGCCGCCGTCCTTCTTCTGAAAGCTTTTCTGACTCGCCCAGGCTTCGATCAGCGTGCCATCGACGGTAAAGTGCTCCTCCGACAAATGCGGCTTGGCCTGCTCGAGTACGCGCGCAAAGAACGCCCGCGCCACGTCCTGGTTCAGGAGCCGTTCCCGGTTCTTGCTGAACACCGCGTGATTCCACACCGGTTCATCCAGTTCCATTCCCACAAACCAGCCGAACAGCAGATTGTAAGTCATCTGCTCCATCAGCATGCGCTCGCTGCGGACCGAGTAAAAGATCTGCAACAGCACCGCTCGTAGCAGCCGCTCGGGCGGCACCGACGGCCGGCCTGTCTTGGCGTACATGCCGTCGAACTCCCGAGCCATGCCCCGCAAAACCTCGTCCACCAGCTTGCGAATGGCTCGGAGCGGATGGTCTTGCGGAACCCGCTCCTCCAGCGATACGTAGCTGAACATTCCCGACTGCTGTTGATCGTCTCCTCGCATACGACAATCATGCCCGCAAATGTTTTAAAACGGAAGAGCCTCAGGATGAGTTTTTCAACAAGTTCCTAGGAAGTGTTCGAGGGAAGTCTGATCCGTTCCCGTGTGAATTGAAACTTGCGTCCCTGCGGGCGCCAGTGCAAGGTCCAACAAGAGCGTGGGCTGCCGGACCGAAAGCGTTCCGTCGATTTCTTCCTGAACGATGAACAGGCGACGGTGAAGTACATGTCCCAGTCCGTCGCGGATAGCAGCCGAATAAACCGTGAGCTGGCCCGGTACGCTCCGGTGGACGTCAAAGAAAACTGCCCCCTTCTCCATTTCGGCGCGTACGTTTTCAAGAAGATCTTCACGAATCACTTCAAATAGGGGATGGCCCGGAGTTACCCAATCGTAAGTCGGCAATCGCTTGAGAATTTCCTTGTCGAAGACGACCTGCTTGTATTCACGCCCCAGTTTTCCGAACCTCGGCTCGAGTCGCTCTCCGGTCGGCCAGAGGTGGCGGGGTACGCGAGGCACCCTGTAAGTGTGCTGCCCTTTGCCCTGCTCGCTCACTTCGACGCCCGTCACCGGGGCAGCCTGAAGGAAGAAATCCTCAATCACTTCGGGGACGAGGCGGCGCTCTTTGGCTTCAGCGGATTTGCCAACGATGGCGGACAGGTTTAGCTCGCGCTTGGCCAATCCCTCCAGAGTGGAATTCGTGATACTGCGGAAGTGCTCGGGATCTACCTGCTCGACGATGCGCTGTTTGATCAGCTCTTCGGTCATCTGATTGTGGGCATACATGTCGCGCAGCATCTTTTCGAGCTGATTTGCCGGAAAAACTTCGCCCAGCACGTTGAAAACCTTTCCGGTACGTTTGGGGTCGAGGTCGTTTTCAATCTCCGCAATGCGCTCGAACAGCTTGTGAAGCACTCTGCCCTCGCGTGTGTTCGTCGTGACGAAATTGAAAATCAGGCAATCCTTATCCTGCCCGTAACGGTGGATGCGCCCCATGCGTTGCTCAAGGCGAACCGGGTTCCAAGGGATGTCGTAATTGATCATCAGCCAGCAGAACTGGAGATTGATACCTTCGCCTGCGGCCTCGGTGGCCACCAGCACCTGGCACGACTCCCGGAATTCACGCTCGGCATAGATTCTCGTGCCGGGCGTGTCGCGGTCTCCGATCTTCATTCCGCCGTGAATCTGTGTCACGGTGAGGCCCCACTCGCCGCAACTTGCCGAGTGGCCGGCCGTCCTTGCCGTCCGCCGACGAGAAAGTCGAGCGTATCCTTGTGCTCCGTGAAGAGCAGCAGCTTCATCGTCGGATCGGAGAAAAGCCCTTCTTCCGTCAGGAGCTGCTTTAGCCGCCTGACTTTGACTTCTGCTTCCTGGCTTTCCAGGATCTTCGCTTGGCGGATCAACTTTTGCAGATCGGCGATCTCAAGCCGAAGATCGTTCGGGTCGAAGGAGGCAACAGCCTCTTCGAGTTCCGCCATGATTTCCTGCTGCTCCTCGTCGGTCAGTTCCTCGAAATCTTCCGGCAACCGCTTAGTGATCTGTTCCTGCCGATACTTGTCGGGATCTTCGAGGATCTTCTCGCGCTTCTCCTTCATGCGCTCCAGCGTCCTGCGCACGGCATAGATACTGGACGCGAACCGCCGCTGGAGCATCGCCATCGTGAATCCCACGGCACGAGCCGCGCGCGGTATCCTCACGTGCCGCCTTGATGGACTGGTCCTCGACATAGCGGGTGAGCTGGTCGTAGAGATCGAGCTCCTCGTCGCTGATCTGGAACGGAGTGGTGTGCACGATTCGCTTGGTGAAGAGCGCCTTCACGATCCCGGTTTCAGGGTCGGGGAAACTGACAAGCGCTTCCTTGAGGCGGCGAAGGTAGAACGGAGCTTCGTGCTTCGCCATGGCCTCATCAAGGCTTTTCATGTTGCCGTAGACGTCCTTGTCGAGCAGCGACAGGAAAAGGCAAAAGTTTTCCGGGTCGCCTTTATGCGGCGTCGCCGTCATCAGCAGGTAGTGATCCGTCATCTGGGACAGGGACTCCCCGAGCTGATAAGCGAGCGTCTTCTTGTCGGCACTGTAAGCGCTCATCTTGTGGGCTTCGTCCACAATGATCAGGTCCCAGTTGCTTCGAAGCAGCGATTCCTTCGGGTCATCGACGCGCGAAACCCACGAAACGGAAGTGATGACCTGGTTTTTCTCCTGCCACGGATTCATCCCGTAATTGGCGCGAAGAACGTCGCTCCGGACAACCTCGAAACCCTCGCGGAATTTGTCTTTGAGCTCGCGCTGCCATTGGAAAGACAGGTTGGCCGGCGTCACGATGAGCGTTCGCTTTACCAGTCCCCGTATCTTGAGTTCCTTGATCAGCAGCCCCGCCATGATGGTCTTACCGGCGCCTGGATCGTCCGCCAGCAGGAATCGGATACGCGGCAGCTTGATGAAGTAGTCGTAGACCGCTTCTAGCTGGTGCGGTAGCGGGTCTACACGAGCAATCGAGAGCGAGAAGTAGGGATCGTACTCGTAGGCAAGACCGAGACGCATCGCTTCTACGCCGAGGCGGAACTTGCCCGCGTCACCATCGAAAGGCTCCTCGGCAGGCGAAGCTGTCAAGTGAGCAAGCTGTTCCGGGCTTAAAATCGGCTCGTAGACAGCGTTCGACCGCACGCCCTTTCCAACCAATTTCACGGAACTGCCCATGGATAGGGTAATGATCACCTTTATCGGCTCCGGGAATAAGGGGCCGTACAACGTAATATTTGGCTTTAGCTCTTCGCGTCGCATGATTAAGTATTCGGAACCTAATTGAGAAAGGCCGGTTTAAAGAGTCCTTTCGCCACCAGCGTGAGTCAAAACGGAGATCAACCGGTGGGTGCCGGGGACATCGTCGTGCCCGCGCGGCCAGCAACATATTCAATGTTGGTCTAAGGGCTTAAGCTATCACGGTGGTGCATTAAGACAGGCGAAAACCTGACGGCACGCGACCGGGGTCCTCTCTGGTCGATTGCAGCGCTCCTTATCCGACGCGTGTTCGGGGGACGCGTGGTTCAAAGCGGATAAGCAGACGCGAGCCGGTAGCCTCTGCCAGGCGTTCCAACGTCCGCATGGACGGGTGTGTCCGCCCACTTTCCAATCGGGCCACCGCAGGTTGCGTGGTACCCATCTTGCGAGCCAATTGCTCCTGCGTGAGGCCGGCGCGATTCCGCACGTCAATCACAGCCGATGCCAAGGCAAACTCTTCCTCCAGGGACTCAAAAGCCTTCTTATACTTCGGCTCTTTCAGCCATTTCTTGTGCATGTCAACGATGCGTGCCATTGATTTACCTCATTATTGAATCGATTTTGCGCGGGACAATGCCAGTTCGATCTCGCGCTTCGGCGTCTTTTCCGTCTTCTTTACAAAGACCCGCAGGATCACTACGCGCCGGCCCACGCCCGTTACGTAGAGCGCTCTCGAAATCCCGCCGCGGCCTTTCATCCGCATCTCCCACAACCGGCCCTCAATATGCTTGATATGGGGTTCGCCCACACTCTCCAGGCCCTTCTCCTCGATGAGCATTGCAATGCGCGCGAGTCGAGCCCGCATGTCTTCTGGCAATGCCTGGACCTCGGCTTCAACGGTGTCATTTAACGTCTCGACCGTCCAGCTCACAATTTAATATACCAAAAACGGTATACTGATCTGGGCTTGAAAACAGCATCAGATCGTAAAATCTGAGATTTGCAGACTGCGGCTATTTGACAAGGTTGGAGAAAGACAGTCGTTAGCCGACGGCATATATCGCCGCGTAGTGCACGATCTGCTGCTGGCTTAGGGCAGTTTCTTTTACGTTCTCGCGGGACAGTGCACGGCCGAGTTGGTTGGCATCGTCCGTGAAAATCTGCGCGTCATAACGCGCGCGAGATGTAGCCACGTAGGAAAGAGTTTTGTCGACAAGCCCGCGAACCCGCGAATCAGTTGTGTCCACATGAATCAGGACGCGGTCTACCGTCATGCCTTGCGATGAGTGGCTGGTCATCGTGTAGGCGTGGTCAACATGGTTGTAATCTTTCAGATTCCAGGCGACCCGGCGACCATTTTGCAGGCGGACAGCGATGTTTCCGTTCTTTTCGAGCTGTTCGACGGCGGCCGTTTCGCGCGAGGCGACGCCTTTCTCTTTCCAAGGAGTTGTGAATTGGATGCGGTCGCCGATTGCGATCGCTCGCTCCTGAGTCTCGAACACGCTGACGTTTGAGCGCGAATTCGGGTCGTAAGCGATATAGCGCTTGGACTGTCCTTCACCGACCTTGATCGAAAGGATATTCCGTTCTGGCGTGGCCTCTATCACGGTACCTAACTGTCCTGATCTGATTCCCAAGCTCGGAAGATTGGTGTGGAAGCGGAGCGAGTCGCCGGGGCGGTAGGAGTGGACGTACCGGCGGTCTTCCGCATGAATGTCTTTGCGTACGAGGACTTGGAACGTTTGCTCGCCTGTGAGGCCGCCCTGACTCTTGACCTTGTCTCTAATCGCGGAGTTGATTTCCTGGCGGCTTTTGTTGTCCGGGGAAACCACGAGCGTGTTTTCCGGACTGGCAACATAAGCTGTCGCTAGGGCTGCAAAACGGTCCGCCCGGTGTGTTACTTCGTGAACGCGTCCTTGTTGATATAACGCTTCGACGCCGTCCGCGATTCTGCCATTCGCCATTAGGATGACGGCCCGTTTCAAATCCTCATCCTTCTGCCTGACAACCTTATTTAGTTGGGCGGTTTTCATCCCCGCTTTCTGGAGCTCCTCGAAGATGCGACCGGCTTCAACCGATTGATGTTGTCTAACATCACCGACAAGAATGACTCGATCCTTCTTTCCAAGTCCGCCTAGAAATTTGTACATCTGCGCCGTCGAGGACAGGCTGGACTCATCCACGAAGTAGAGCCTGGGCTTAGCTTCTTCTGAATGAGCGGTCGAACGCAGAAGATGCTTCTGAAGCGTTTCGGACTGGACACCCGATTCCTGCAGTGCATTTCGGGCGCGCGACGTCGGGGCCAAGCCTCTTACTTCGAAACCGTGGTATTCCGCAATTTCGCGAACGATGCCGAGGGCTGTCGTTTTGCCTGTGCCGGCCCCGCCCTGAACACCGACGACCTGATCCGTTGTGCTGAGCAGTCCTCGGATTACGGCCTGGCGGCGTTCGTTGTTTTGCAAGATTTCGAATCCGCTGAGATCAGCATCCTTTACCACGGCAGAAAGCTTCCCTTGGCCTTCCAGGACACGAGTGATTACATTGCGCTCCATGTGAATCATCAGAGGCGTGGTGTACCGGTGGCCCGGCGCATGGGGGCGGACGTGATCCACAGCAATCAGTTTCCCCTCGGTTCGTTGCTTCGCAAGTTCCTCCTCTACATCGCCAATCAGAACGCGGCCGTGCCCGTATTTCAGCGCTTGCTCGATAACTTTGTGCTCCTCGATCACGGCGTTCCGTTCTGTTAGCTTACGTCCGGCAGAGGCGACGGCTTCCGAGGCCAGCTTGAGGCGTTCCTCCTCGGATACAGCATGCGCGGGCTTGTTCGCTGCCGCTGAAACAAACAACCATGTCGGGCTGGTTGCCGAAAAGCTCGGCGTGGGACCTGTGCAGTTTTCTCAGTTCTTCCGGAGTAATCTTCAGTTTCTCTTCGCGGTTCTGATGGTTGATGATGTCTTCGGCGCGGCGTCCGGTCATCCCCAACTCTTCCAGGCGTTGCTTGAGCTGCGCATTTCTCAGGCTCTCGGCTGCCAAATATTCAGGTGTGTAACCGGCGATGTCCGGCGCGTCATTGGTTCCACGCACCACTTCGTATCCAAGCTTTCGCAGGTTGTTGCCGAGCTCTGCCTGGTAGATTGCCGTCGCCATCGCCTGAGCGCGGAAGAACTCATACGGCTGAAGCGACCGGTGCTGCCCCTCAGCATCACTGGTCATATTAAAAACGAGTGCGTGGGTGTGGAGGTGTGGCGCTGGATACCCATCGACAGGTCTGGCCGTGTCGTGCTCAAACGTTGCGGTCACCCACTTGCCCGTTGTTTGCGGTGGTGTGTTGCCGCCCATTCGTGCCTGGGTGTATCGCTCCAGGTACTTGAGTGTTTGGACAACCGCCTGGCGGTGAGCTTCGCGAACGCGATCATCATTTCCGACCAGCGCGGTTAAAGAAACGGTTTTCGGAGCGTTGAAAGTTAGATCCCATCCAGCTCTGTGCGGCACCTCCTTGCCTTCCCGTGTCAGGTGCGTATCGCGATGGGCGATTAGCTGAAGGCCCGTTGCGGGATTCTGCCCGTCCGCCAACCGATCAAAAGCTTCAGCTTCGACGGTTCCCGTGAGGCCGAATTCAGCGGCGAGCTCGCCGTGCCAATGACCTTGCAGCGTTCCCGACTGAGAAAAATAGGAGTTAGAAGCCGCTGAGTATTCGGTTTTGTAATACTCCTTGACCTTCGCAGGCGTAAGCGGTTTTGATGGATCAACCATGGATCGAATCGCGCACCCACTCCTTAGTTAAATGCGGCTGCCGCGGCTACGCCAGCCTTATGATCATCCGGCGCAGACGACGGGGGCGGCTCCGGCTTAACCGCAGCGATTGCCGGTTCTTGCTCCAACGGTCGGGTCTGCACATTCGGAATCATCCGCTCAATGAGGCCGGGGGTCAGTACGCGCTTTGGCGGAGCATCGAAAGCGATCTTAACTACTTTGCCGCTTGCGACGAAGTACCCGGTCAGGTCTTCCAGTTCCTGAATTTCAGATGGCAGGACGAGCGGCTCAATGACACGCTCTGTGCTGTAAGTTCGATGGCGATTATTGAAGATTGATGCCGGTTTCGACTCTTTGACCCGTTCCAATTGAACGCTACCGATACGCTCGCTAAGGTGCTTTGAGGCACGAGATTCCTGTGTTCGGAGCATGAAGTTATAGAACGGCTGGCTCAGCATGGTCTCGGCTTGCTTGCCGTAGTTGGCGTCAATCTGTGCCATACCCTGAAATCCGACGACGATCGGGTTGTCGGACTTGCGCTGGCGGGTCAACGCCTTCGGGAGTTGGGGAAGCCGCTGTAATTCTTGCACTTCGTCCAACACCAACCAGCATCGCTTTGCGTCTTCGGCTACATCGTCGGACTGGAGCTTGAGGATGAGCATGTCAAGCCAAAGGCCCTGCAGCGGTCGCAGAGCGTCGATCGTTTCAGAAGTCGAAGTTACGAATATCCAACCTTCGCGCTTCCGTGCCCATCCGCGAACAGTGAACTTCTTCCGACCTTCCTGGTGAGTGGGCATCATACGGAGAGGCTTTCCCGCTTCGTTGAGCGTCCCGAGAATCCCGGCACGTTGCGGTGCCGCATTCTCGGTCATAGTGTGTGCGTGTTCCGTGCCTTTGACCCGTTTGTCAATTTCCTCCGGGTGCGCCATCCAGTGCCCGAGCTCATTCACTGTCGGCCTATAGTAAGCGAGCAGATATGCAAAGATCGCTCGCGTGTGATTGAGAAAGAACTTTTGCTGCGTGGGCTCTTCTGGGAACAATCCATTGGCTATCGGCGTCGCCTGCGGTTCATCATCAGCTTCTTCGCCGATAGCCCAATATGGACATCGTTGGTCCTTTGGGTTCAGAATGATGTCTCCCCGGCTCTCGTCGTAGAACTCCTTCAAATATTCGCGTTCGGGATCGAACACAATCGCGGTCTCGCCGCGTGCCTCGACTTGGTAGAGGATGGTTCGGATGATCGTAGACTTGCCGGCGCCCGTGTCCCCGGAAACTTGTATGTGCTGCGCTTCTTTGGACCGTCGCAAGACCAGGTCCAAGCCCCTCTTGTCTCTGAGCCGTTCCAGCAGGTTGGGTTTATTCGTGAGCCGGAACCGAAGACCGTCTCCCATTGTTTCGAGGTTGAACCTCCAGCGGCTTACGGTGCGCGGCCCTCGCAAGCGGCGGCCATTGCGGGACTCAGCTTCATGAGTCCGGTCGAGAATCAGACCAACACAAAGGAGCACGAAGAGCGTCGAAGCGAAGGAGACAAACGCTCCTCTGAATAACTCCAGAGCAGACCGCCCCCGGTATATGACGGCTCGTAAGTTGCCGTGCAGAACCTTTGGCGGGATCTCAATTGCCGAACCATCCGGCATCAAAACCCTGTGCGTTTGAACGTGGACATGTTTGCCGAATGACGGGAACTGCGGCATCAAACTCCATGCCGCGCTTTTGAGATAAACCGGGAACAGACGGCCCTCATTTCCCGGCATCAGTTTCACTGTTGCGCAGCAATATAGAAGGCCAAGCAATAGAGAAAGGCAGACCGCCGCGCTCGACCAAAGCGGAGGACGGCGCGGCCAGGCCGGAGTCGCACTTATGCTGTTCATACTTGTTCTTTTGTTCCTTTCTGTTGTTGACTGAGCTTTGGATCGGTCTCTTGCGGGATTTGCAGAGTTTCACGAATGCGGCGGTCCGCCATCGCGTATTTCCGGTAGTCCGTATCGGAAACGAGGTGGTCGATTGCTGCTTGAGATATGTCCTTGCCGCCGCGCCGGAGCTCAGTGTAAAGAGCCAGGACGATCCGGCGCATGGCGAGAAACTCCGCCATCATGGTTCGAACGACAGGATCGACGTCCAACGACCCGAGGAGTTTGGAGCGGCCCCACTCGCTGACCGCCATCCCCAGAATTTCGACTGGAAATTTTTCGTCATATACAGCGGGATCGCAAGCGGTCCGAAAAGGGAAAACAAGCCATACGCCACCCAGCCGAAGGCATCAACTGTCGCCGTGCGTTGTAGTCAGCGTGTCCACCTGAGAGGTGACGCTCAGAAGCCAGTTCGTGCCAGTGGCCGGAGGTGCTGCCGCCAAGCTCAACGTCGGCAGAAGAAGGGACATCAAAACGCAAACGAGGAAGATTCTTTTGGTCATAAAAGTTGCCTTTACTGAGGAACGTAGCCGTAATACGTTTCCTGAGCATTGCCGTACTCGGTCGCGTCGGCCCGGCGCGCTACGGTTGCCGTTCCATACGAATTCATCGCCTCCGCGGCGGCGTTACGTTGCCAGGTATTCGCCAAAACTTGCTGCTCTACAATGCAGGCGTGAAGTGCTCCCTGACTCTGCTGTTCGTGAAGCCCTGCGGCTTGCGCGGCGTTCACCAGGTTGAGCTGCTCGATCTCCGAGTTAGTGGCGTCGCTGTCATCGTTATCCGCCGACTGAAGCTGTGCGATCGCAATCGTATTCGTTTGAGCGGCGGAACGGTACTCCGCGATCTCTCCAAGGCATTTACTGGAAGAACCGTCACTGGCTTCGACGCTGGCGAGATTTGCGAGGTTTGCGCTCGATCCTAGCGCTCATCGGAAGGGTGGCATTCTTCCAAACCGAGGAGGCCAAAGCGGGATTTCCGTTGACCAGAGCCGCCCAATTTGCAGCCTCACCAAATTGATTAGCAGTCGCATCATGTACTGCTGTAATGCCGACCGTAAGCCAATTCAAGCGGGTAAATTGATTGACTCGTTGGGCCATCGCCAACGCCTGCTTGTAAGTTTGAACGCCGTTCGCATAAATCTGTCCAAGCTGGGTGACTTCCTCCGTTACCTTAGTGAGCGTGCTCGCGTTAGACGACCAAATTTTCGCGAGCGTCGCATACGCTGTCGGATCGAATACGATATCGCCAAGTCCAAACAGTGCCGCGGCAGGCGTCGGCATGAGAAGCAACGCCGCTGTAGTAATGGTTGCCGCCACAGCCAGTTTCTTGGAGATTTTAGGCCATCGGCAATTACTGATGAATTTTGTCATTTCTCTTTCTGAATTCACCCCAAACGTTTCAGCACTAGCGCGACGATTGCCGCTAACGCGACCAGCAGCAATACTGCGGCAGGGCAACCTACGAGCAGCCACGGGATTCTGCCGCCCACGACTCGGTGCCCACACGTTTGGCAAAAGGTAGATGTGTCATCGCATTGGGTCTTGCAAGCTGGGCACAACATCGCTTCGCTCCTTCTCACAAAGCCGGGTCTATATCGTGACCCTTGTATGCAGGAACCTCAAGATCGCCAGACAGGTAGATCCGCACCCGCGAGCGTTCACGGACGATAAAAGTCGGAAGCTGATTCAGAAGTCGATCAAGGATCTGCATCGATTCTTGGCCCATCTGCTGTGAAATGCCGTTCCTGATGGAGACTGAGGGATCGTGGCCGAAGTTCGAGTATCCGTTTCCGATTTGCGCCAGTCCGCCGACCGCTCCAATTGCTAACGACGCCCCGAAAATCTGGAAGTAATGGTGATTTACCAAGTCACGTAGACCGACTTCACCAATTTGGTTAAGGCCCGTGAATTTGTCGAGATCTAGCGAGTATCCGTCGGGCATGATGCAACGATGGAACGCCACGAACAGCCGCTGCTGCGCCGCGCCGTTCACCGCGCTCACCGTGCCGAGACAGCGCGTTCCTTGAGGAATTAGCAATTGCTGGTGATCGTGGGACCACACATCCGTGGTGAGCATCGTGTTGATTGGCCCGGCGAACGCGCCGTTTATTCGGTTGGTTAGCACCGTTTCAAAAACGGTCCCTTCAAATATTCGATAAAGTTTGCTGGTGTACCTGTCCCAACCGTACTTAGCGGGTGTGGACGCCGGTTTTTCGGCATGATCGCCTAAATTAATGGGCTGAATGCTGCCGGTGCCGGGCTCGCGCGATGCTGCCGGAAAAGATCTTGGTTCGGGGCTAACTTGCATGGGCTCCATCCTTTGCCCCTGTTGCTGCTCGTCTTTCCCGGTGAAATCAATAGCTACACTCGTGGAATTTAGCGCCTCAAGCCGCCGCTGTTTAGCCGTTTGTACGGCGTCCTCGTGAGTCCCGCCAGTCTGATGGCCGTATCGCGCCTGGCGCTGCGCCGCACTCATGGCCGGAATGCCTTTGGCTTCGCCGGACGGATGCCATTGTCCATCTGCTCCGCAGGTAATTGGGCTTCCGGTGGGACTTGCACCCTGCGTCCCGGCGAGAGCCGGTGTACACGGCATCATGCTGAGGGATGCGGTGTTGCCGACCGCCCTTGCTGCTTCGGCGCTTTTCTCCATTGCCCGTTGCGCCTCGGCATTCTCTTGCTCCAGTTTTCTGACCTGCTCTCGCTCTTGTTCCTGGAAGCTGGTCACTGCTTCAGGATTAACGGTGGAGGCTTCACTCTCTGAGCGCTCTTTGGGAGGGTCGTCGAAATATGAGAGTTCAACCTGGCGATATTCGAGATCAGGCCCAAAGCAGCTAAGCCCATCAATCCATACATCGCAATTCGAACGGTGTTGATCGGTTTCTTCTGGACGGGCTGCGGCGGGACAGTCGGCGTTGGCTTTTGCCCAGTCGATGTGTTTGGCTGCTGATCCGGTACGATGTTTTCTTCCTGCATACTCTTCCTCGTACCTATTGCGCCTGCTCTGCCGACTCCCAGAAATTCATGCGCTGTTTGCCAATCGCCAGATAGCCTCGCCGAACGCGCTTCGGCACGGTATAAAGTCCGTTTGCGAAATCGAAATTGACCAGACTGGGCTTGCCATCCTTCACCTCGTACAACGTGGGCGTTTCTTGAGGCTGAGCCGCGATGTAGGTGAATTTGTCATCCCGGAATATTTGAAGCACTCCGAGCTTGTCACCTTCCTTCTGATCCCAGTGGTAGTCAAACCTGAGAGTGCTCGGGTACTTCGCGCGAAAGGATTCGGATTCAGTTTGAGCTTTCGCTTTTTCCTGCTTTATTAGTTGCTCTGCTGCCGCCCTCGTGTCCACCGCCTCCTTCTTTGCCCGGTCTACCTCTGCAGCGGGAACGAATACCGGCGGCTTCGCCAACTCCTGCGATAACTGAGAATCAGCATCGATGAAGATCTTCGAATCGCAGTGGTCGCCCGACATGATCAGCCGGAAGGTATATGACTTATCGTGGTCGGAGAGCACATTCACCGTCGTCTGCTTGACGATCGGCTCCTTCACTTTCACGGAGATGTACCGCGTTGGCTCCTCGGACCTGCCGGTTGTTAAAACCCAATTGGCTGAGTCCCCTACAAACGTCTGCCGCACTTTCTCTGATGGAGGCAGCACGATCAAGGTGTCCTGGAACTGGGACACATAGATATCTACAACGGACCGCTCGCCGACAACAACCGTTCGCGGATTGTCGACGCGGGCTGCGGATGCAGCCGTATCCGCTTGGGCTATCGCGACTGAAAAGGCCGCGGCAGTAAACGTAAGACATTTAAGGGTTCGCATGTAGTCCTTCCGTATAAACAGGGTTTTGCAACGTTTCGAATGCCTGGTCGTATCCGAGCTCCGCGATCAGACGATCACGCATCACACGATCCTTGGGCCGCGTAGTGAAGAGCCAATAGCTCTTGGGGTCGAGATTCAATTTGAGGATTTTCGAATAGCCCGAACGCTTGAGCATTGCTTCGCGCGGCATCAGTGACGCCAGATTCAATATTTCCTGGTCGTTCAGGTTGAAAAGCTCCCGATACAGGTCGCGATTGAAGGTCGGGTCCGGCAGGAAGAGTTCGGTAGTGCAGGCGTTGATTATCACGTCGGTGTTGTCGCCTAGATCCTGGGCCGTGTGAGTAAGAAGCGTCACCCCGGCCAGGTGCTTACCGCCCGTCTTCAGCGAAGAGATGGCGCTCTCGAGGAGCTGCCGGTTCTTAAGGTGCTTCCATAACTCATCGAACAAAATATGCTTGGGAACACCGAGATTCCTCGGGTCCTGGATGACCTGGTCGATCTGGCGAAGAATCCAGAACAGCATAGGCTCGATCAGATCCTGCTGCGTCTCGCTGACACCCTCGAAGTCGAAGGACTGAATCCGGGCCAGGCGTAAAGAGTCCTGCAGATTATCGAAGACCTTCCCGTAGGCTCCGCCCTCGATCCACTTAGCGAGATACCGCTGCAGGTGTGGCGGCAACAGCATGTGTTTCAGCCGCCGTACATTCGCGTCCAGGAAATACATACGGCGAATGCTTTTCTCGATGACGTCCTCGTCTTCGGGTGCCAACGCTGCGCCGCCTTTCGTCAACAACAAACGAATAAAGTGAAACAGGAAACTCACATTTGCATCGCTCGGCTCCAGAGAAAATGGGTTGATTCGAGGGCCGGCGATTCCGACCCGTTCAACCGCTCCGCCGAAAAGGCGCACGGTGGACTCGTATGACCGTCCGATGTCGATAACGAAGGTATAGCCGCCGTATTTCTGTTCACTCAGGATGATTTGATTGCCGTTGACCGATTTGCCGGACCGCGGCGCTCCCAAAATCAAAGTCATGCGGAGCCCGTCCACGTAAGGATCGACATAATAAGGCGTTTGTGTTCGTGTTTCGTAGACGCTGAGATACTCCTGATTGAGGTCGTCTGAATGGGTACTGCCAGTCGACGGAGCAAAAACGAGCGCCAGCCGGGCATTGTGGTCGGCACGAAGCCAGAACTGGCGGACGTTGAAATTGGAGGCGGAGTCTCCCGTGGAATTGCCGGGAAACATTGCGTAATAGGCTGAAAGGCTTCCTTGTGTCTCCTCTGTCGATGGCGCTTGCATATCGACAAAAGCTTTCGTGACTGCCGGCATTCCATCTAGAACCTCGCGCTCGTCCCGCGAGTGAATCAAGCCAATCAGCGAATACTGCCCGAACTCATAACCGTCGTTGTCAACAGAACTTAGGATGTCGGCGAGTTTGTCTGTGTTTTTCTCTGCGGCTTTCGATCCAATTGATCTTTCCAGGTTTTCCGGGTTCTTGAGATTGGCGGCAAGCGCGAGAATTCCGTGTCGGAAGATTCCTGAGAAGCCCTCGACCTGGCCAATGCGCTTCTGTACGGCCGCACGCGTCATGGGAGCCCAGCCCGAACAGAAAATCATGTTCGCGTCGACCCTCTGCAACGCCCCAAAGAGATTCGCCCGTGAGGCGGTGGGGCTGTCAATCAGGCTGAAGAGCTGAACATGTTGTTTGCCGATCTGCAGATGATCGTCATGCCATTCGATCGACGAGCGGACGATCTGTTCATCCACTCTTTCGTCAGAACTGAGCTTTGTGGCCAACGCCCATGGCTCCAGATTCAGAAGATAAGCAAAGAACGACGCGATCTCATCCTTGGCAAGAAGCCGGGGGTCTAGGACGTCATTCACGTGCGTCGCGAAGTTCTCTGCTACCCTTTCCACCTGCGAAATCAGCCTGCTAGTCTGTTGTAAGTACTGGCTCGGTGACAAGGTCTTGGAATTGAACGCGCCTTTTCTCTCCGGCTCGGCAGTGAAGACCCAAAAGAGCTCGATTCGGCGGAAGCCGGCAGTTCGCTCCAGAAAAGCCAGACGCTCTGTAACAGCGTTCTCGACTCAGGCACCTGGGTATTCGACTTGTCGCTGTATATCGCATCCTTTACGGATTCGCGTGTATTGATAGACCCGGCCGTTCTCGGGAAGGCTCTTCAGCGCGCCTTCAATACGCCTCAGCGCATCGGCTACCGACTCGTCGGTGAGCCCATCCTCATCGATTCCGTTCACTGCAAACATGCATCCATAGCCGCCGTTTTTCATTGCGAATACGTGGTCCGTGACAAAGCGACGAATGGGAACGATGCTGCATGCCGGTTTGGCGTTCTGATGCCACTTCGGATTTCTCATTGCGTCACCTTTTCCCCGGATCGTAAAACGTCGATTGCCGGAAACTGAGCAGCCACAAATGAAACATCTTGGACTCTTTTCGCGTGAGCAGATTTCAGCAAAGAATCATCATCGGAAGCAGCAAACAGGCAAGAATTTTAGAAGCGAAGAGAAACACTGTGATTGATACAAACAGGCAAATTCCAAGAAGCCGGTAGTCGATACCGAACTTGGTCGTTGGCTTATTCAAAGCCGAGTTGATTTCAAACAGCGTTCCTCTTCGCTTTGTCATGGCATGGCCCTTTCGTTTACCCGACTGACTGGCCAGTAAGGGACGAGATCCATGTAGGACCAAGGCCAATGACCAAACCGCCGAACAAGACGCCGGCCACGCCCGTGACCCCGCGCATGATGTTTCCGCCAGCAAAGGAAAACACGGAAAACACCAATGAGATGAGAATGATGATCGCTCCGATGAGCAGACAAGCTGTCTGCACCGTCTGCATGACCGAAGTGACGCCGCTCATGTCAATAGTGGGCGCGGCGTGCACGACGCTGGCCACTGCGGAAACCAGTGTGAACGGAGCGATTGTCCGCGCAAATGTTTTTAGATGTGTCTTGATCCAATCCTCTTTCCCGGCGCGAACTGCGCCGCTGTTAGTGTTGATGGTTTCGGGCGCGGTTGTTGCGTCCGTGAGCAGAGAGCCGGATAGGAACTCCAAAAGCTAATTCCTCCTTCTGAATTCAATCAACGAATGCTGATTGAAATTCGAAGATAAATGCTTTTTGTGCGTAAGCTCAAGGGGGTAATGCAAAGCTGCTGCAACGTTTGCGACGGTCTTCAGGCATAAGCAATTGCAAGGACAATGGTGGGCGGGAATCAAAATGTTTTTCGGCCAATCAGCGCACCGGTCGGTCCATCCCGCATCAGGCTTACCAGATTTGAATCAGGTCTCAGCAACTAGGATGGATCGCTCACAATTTCTGTGAGTTTGCGAGCGGGTAATCGTAAGTACAAACGCCGGTGGTTTCCGGCTGGCGCGTTATCCAAGGAGCTATCGGAAAGCCAATCCCGGCTTTCGTAAACCCTTCGCGACTAGAACGAAGCCGCTTGGCGCGGCGGCCGGGCGGGCGATTTCGGTAGCTGGAAGAAGAGCGTTCCTGAACGATTAGCGTTGATTGCAGAGAAAGGAGTTCTCTGTGACCATACTTATGCTGCGGATGCGCGAGGAACTCGTGCGCCGCACCTACTCGGAAACAACGGTCCGTTCTTACCTGCACGCGGTGGAAGCGTTTCGCCAACACGTACAGAAGCGGCTCGATCATCTGGGACCTGACGATCTTCGCCGCTATCAGGTGTATCTGCTCGAAGACAGGAAACTGGCGAACGGCACAGTCGTCATCCAGATTTCTGCGCTTCGATTCTTCTACATCAAGGTACTGAAGCGCCGGGATATGAAGGAGGATCTGCCCTATCCAAAGCGCCTGAAGCGGCTGCCGGTCGTCCTCAGCCAGGAAGAAGTTTCCCGGCTGATCGACTGTGCCCGGAACCTCTTCCATCGAGCGATGCTCCTAACGATGTACGCAGCCGGCCTCAGGCGCAGCGAACTGTGTCGCCTGAAAGTCAGCAACATCGATAGCCAACGCATGATGCTGCGGATCGAGCGGAGCAAGAACGGCGTGGACCGCGATGTCCCGCATGTTTACGCTGCCTCATGATTTAATCCCGCTCTGCCAGAACAACGCGACCGTCCTGTACGACCTGTTGTTCCGCGCCAATGCGGCCACGATGCTGGAAGTCGCCAAAGATCCGAAACACCTCGGAGCTGAGATCGGCTTCCTCAGCATTCTGCATACGTGGGGACAGAACCTTGCTTCATCCCCACCTCCACTGTGTCGTTCCGGCGGGAGGACTGTCTCTCGATCACAAGAGCTGGATCCATCCGAAGTATCGGTTCTTCCTGCCGGTTAAAGTGCTCAGCCGAGTATTCCGTGGCAAGTTTGTGCGGGCCTTGCGCCGCGCATTCCGACAGAAGAAACTGCGCTTCACTGGTTCCGCCTGCGAACTAGCCGCTCCGAATCAGTTCGCGGCATTGCTGCGCAGATTGTTCCGGCAGGATTGGGTTGTCTATGCCAAGCCTGCTTTCGGCGGACCGGAAGCGGTGCTGCGCTATCTCGGACGTTATACCCACCGAGTGGCCATCAGCAATCACCGTCTTCTGTCTTTTGATGGCGAACGCGTTGCCTTTCGCTGGAAAGACTACGCGCGCGGCAACAAGCAGCGTGTGATGACGCTCAGCGCAACGGAGTTTCTCCGCCGCTTTGCCCAACATATCCTGCCTCGCGGATTCGTGCGTATCCGTCAGTTCGGCTTTCTCGCCAACGGATGCCGCACCGCGCTCCTCACTCTCAGCCGCAGCCTGATCGATTTCACGCCGAAACCACGCGCGCCCTGTGAAGCCGCTATTGCTGCTGTGTGGCAATGCCCTCGCTGCCGTTCACCCATGCTCATCGGTCCGAAACTGACTGCCAGTCAACTCGCGCGCCGATGCGTTTTTCTCGACAGTTCTTAATCACTTTTCAGTTACTGGCTCTAAGGACGTGCCGTGGCACGCGCTCGCAGACGTGTGCCCGCTCGGCTCGTCGTCCGTCGAAGTTATGTGCGTGGACTACTATCTCGCTGGCCTGATCGGGCGTGCCGTCAGGCTTCCGGGCATTCAAACCCTCGTCTTCAGTCCGTTCCCCACTCCCACTGCGGCTCAAACCAGAGCCAAAATACGCTAGTGGCTCCATAGTCGGCCGCCCCGCCAGCGGCTTCCTTCAAGTCTCCTTATCGAAAGTGCCTCGGCCCCAGCATTCCCTCCACCCGAAGTGTCTCGACCGAGGCACTCCCGATGAACGCTAGCGACAAGGGATCATCCACCTCATTCTCACTGGACTACCGCCGTAACAAGCCCACCCGCTTCATTATCGACGCGAGAATCAATATCGAGCGTTCTCTCGAAGAGGATCTATGGCGGCTTCGCCCCGGTGTTCCGCAGCGTAGCGCAATGCGAAGAGCGTACACACTTGCGTAGGTCCGGTGGCTCTGGCTCAGATTATCCCAAACCCGGGAAATACATTTTCAGTTTCTCCCGCTAGTCTCGCGTGTGGAATCGGCCTACATTGTGTTTGAAGGCATTTTCAAACGGAGATAGAAGGCGATGAAGGCAGTAGTCTTTCATAAATATGGCGGCCCCGACGAGCTGAAGTACGAAGACTTTCCCGATCCGGTAGCCGGCGAAGGCGAGGTGCTCGTGCGGGTCTCGGCCGTGAGTATTAACCCTTTTGATTACAAGATACGTTCCGGCCAGGTCAAGGACGTTCTCCCCGTCCAATTTCCAGCAATTCTAGGCATCGACGTCTCAGGAGTTGTTGAAAAGGTGGGTCCGAGCGTTGAGAGTTTCGCTCCAGGAGATAAGGTATTCGCACTCGCCAGTAAGACGTATGCACAGCTATGCGTTGTTAAGGCTGCAGACCTCGCCAGAATTCCAGAAGGCATGCACATAGATGAAACGGCCGCACTGCCGCTTGTCACTCTGACCGGCGAACAGTTGATTTCGGTTGGCACAGCGGTGAAACAGGGAGACACTGTGCTTGTTTCGGGAGCCGCGGGAAATGTCGGGCGGTCCGCCGTGTTTACAGCGAAGAAGCGCGGAGCCAAAGTAATTGCGGGGGTACTCAGGCGTCAGTTGAACGAAGCACAGAGTATAAGAGCAGATGAAATTGTCGCGCTCGATGACGACCTGGATCTAGACAAAGTGAAATTCGTCGACGCTGTGGCCGATACGGTTGGCGGCAAAACGGCAGAGAAGTTGATTACGAAGGTGAAGGATGGTGGGGTGTTTGCAACGGTTCTCGGAGCTCCAGGGAACGCTGGGCAGTGTCCGTCGGTGCGAGTTGTGCCGGTGTACTCCACCGCCGATGCGGCAGCAATGGTTTCACTGGCCGAAGCGGTGAACGCTGGAGAGCTGGAAATCCCAATCGGCCGAAAGCTGGCGCTGAAAGACGCCGCCGAGGGGCACGCGGCGGTGGAACAGGGAGGCGTCAAAGGCAAAGTGTTGTTGCTTACCTGAGAGGGGGGTCTCATCCGCTGTGGTCCTCCATTAGCAGGGTTCCCTGCGTGAGTGCAGCTACCTGAGTAACCAGTGCTCAAGCAAATACACCGTGGTTCCGCCATCGCCGTCACGATCGCAACGGTCGTTTTCTTATATTTCGCGATCGTGGGAGTGTTCGGCTTGAAATTTGCAATAGCGGGAGCGCTGTTTGCAGCGTTGCTGTCGATCTGGGTGTTTGTCCGAGCCCACGCGCGGGGAGACCAGAATTAACCGTGGATCAATCGATTCTTGCGCGGATCCAATTCGCTTTTACCGTAAGCTTTCACATCATCTTCCCAACGATCTCCATTGGGCTTGCGATGTTCCTGGCGATCACCGAAGGGTTGTGGCTCAAGACAAAAGACGCGATTTACTTGCAGATATACCGATTTTGGTTGAGCATCTTCGCGATGGCATTTGGCGTGGGCGTGGTGACCGGCATTGTTCTGTCTTTCGAGTTTGGATTGGGCTTCGCAAAGTTCGCTCAGATAGCTGGGCCAGCGATTGGACCTCTGATCGCACTAGGAACTTGTTGAAAAACTCATCCTGAGGCTCTTCCGTTTTAAAACATTTGCGGGCATGATTGTCGTATGCGAGGAGACGATCAACAGCAGTCGGGAATGTTCAGCTACGTATCACTGGAGGAGCGGGTTCCGCAAGACCATCCGCTCCGAGCCATTCGCAAGCTGGTGGACGAGGTTTTGCGGGGCATGGCTCGGGAGTTCGACGGCGTGTACGCCAAGACAGGCCCGCCGTCGGTGCCGCCCGAGCGGCTGCTACGAGTGGTGCTGTTGCAGATCTTTTACTCGGTCCGCAGCGAGCGCATGCTGATGGAGCAGATGACTTACAATCTGCTGTTCGGCTGGTTTGTGGGAATGGAACTGCTGCCAGACATTCCACACAGCCTTCTCCACTCGGTTTTGAAGCGGTATTGATTCCTCGTTGATCTTTTCTCATCTTTCTTTCTCCTTCGGATATCTATCGAAACTCTCCCGGTAGCAGCCGCAGGGCGGCTACGGTTCAGATACTTGCAATCCCGCAAGAGCCGCGAGCTGGCACATCGCCGCGACTGAAAGTCGTCCACGCGACGAACATCCAGTCGAAGTTGATGTGCGCACGTCTGGCGCGTCGTGCCAAGAAGAAATCGCAATACAAAACAGAGACGGGGATAGCGATCAAGCCGAAGCACATTCCGCAGTATGCCCGGGAGCAGCAAAGAAGTAACCTCTTTCTCTTCACAGCTAGTCGAGACATCTTGCTCAGCTTCAGCTCGCAGCGCGCCGTCGATTGAGTTATCAAAGAACATCGCATCTGAACACGCGTCAGCTTCGTCCGCGTTTAGCAACTCAATCGCGTTCATGACGGCGCCTTCGGCAAGCATCTGATTGCCAGTGATCAGTATTGAAGCAAAGAAGGCCCTCGCAACCACCGGCCTTATCGAGGTACGCCCACAGTCGGATCCGGCGGGTTGCTTATCAAGCGTCCGCATTTGAAGCGCATCCAGTTGAGTCGTCTAAGTCAGGACCCGGAAGCGGAAGCCGCGCTGCTCACAAGTGAACTCAGCCCGAGTTTGAAGAGCTTGTTCGCGTTCTCTTCGGATTCTGCAGAGCCACTGCGGCAAATGCAGAGAAGCGGTCAGGGTACTTCTTGATTAGAGAACCTGCGTAATCATTTGAGGATCGTGCAAGCTCCGCCGCGTGATTTGGATCAATGACGGATTGCACACCGGGCGAGGTTAGAGACAGGATGCAAAGTTCAACGCCGGCGCGATCCATCTCCCGAAGGCAAAGTTCGGGATCGAGCAAACGCCGCTCTATGTCCTGCGCGTACTCGCGCCCGTTTCGACCCTCTTCGCCCTTGGCGTCCCAGTACTTGTTGTTCAGTTCTGTTGAAAAGTGTTCTTCAAGCGCAATCTTGTCTTCCATTGGTCCCTTCCTGTGCCCCTGATAGTAGCGGCAGCGTTCGTTGGTGGCTAGGCCGTTACTTCACCGCCGGCCGGATTGCTCCGAAAAACCCAGGTGCCCCCTGACCTGAACGAAGATGATGTCGCGAAAGTGTCCTCCATGAATTGCATGTAGGTTACTTTTCCCTCGATCACCTTGCACCAGATGGAGAATGGGGACGTAATTGTTTTCCGAAGAACAGTCGAGGTAAGAGTCATGCTGCCGAACACAGCGACGTTCTGGCTCTCCTCGAACATCGCCTGCACCGAGAAGTCATCGACCCTCCAATACTGCGAAACCCTGATGAAGGTATCGAGAACGGCTCTTGGGCCGCGATATGTGCCGCACCACGGCATCGACTTTCTCAGGTCCGGGTTCTCATAGTTCAGAGAAATGTACGTGACGTCAGTCGCGCATAAAGCGTTCACAACTTCCGGGTCAGTCCGGCCTTTGAGGAGTGCCTTGACGGTATTTAGTGGTGTTTGTGACATAGATAGTCGATTCAGTTCCTTCCTGTGCGTGTACCTTCTATCGTTCCCGAGTTAAAGGCGATGTGCTTGTATTCCATGAAGTCGTCAATGGCTGTCACTCCGTTGAGCCGGCCGTTCCCGCTTCTCTTGAAGCCGCCTTCTTCGAACTCATCCCAGACGATTGCCCAGTCATTTATCCAGACAGTGCCGGCGTCTATCTCTCGGGCAACCCGTAACGGCCGATCGACATCTCTTGTCCAGACGCTCGCAGCCAGGCCGTACTCGCTGTCGTTCGCGAGTTGTATAGCTTCTTCTTCCGTCTCGAACACCTGCATGGTGAGCACCGGGCCAAACACTTCTTCCTGCACAATCGTCATCTTTGGATCAGTGACTTCAAGCAGTGTGGGGCGATAGAGAGCACCAGCTCCTAACGGACCCTCAGTAATCGGGCCGCCGCGCACAAGAACCTTTGCACCCGCCGCGATGGCCTCGTCCACCATTTTGTTCACTCGCGAAACGTTCGCCTTGTCTATGAGAGGCCCCATGTCGCTCGACGGATCGGAAGCAGGTCCCGCCTTGACACCCTCTAGCTGTTTGGTTATAAGGGTGCGAAACCGATCGGCAACACCGCTCTGCACCAGGAGACGAGATCCGGTCATGCAGAACTGACCAGCGAAGGTTGTGAGCGCTTTCTCTACCTTTGGTGCCGCCGCCTCAAGGTCAGCGTCCTCAAAGACGATCATCGGCGTCTTACCACCGAGTTCGGTCTGAAACAGCTTCAGAGTTGGGGCGCCCGCCGCGGAGATGACCTTCGCTGTCTTCGTGCTTCCGGTGAAGCTAATCACCCGGACCTCTCTCGACCCGATGAGAAGGGCGGAGCCACCACCGCCGGAGCTCTCACTGAAAACATTAATTACCCCCTTCGGTAGGTCGGCGGCTTCAGCAAGAACCTGACTGAATAAGAAATTGATCTGTGCTGTATTGCCTGGTAGCTTAATCACCGACGTGACACCTGCTGCAAGGGCGGGCGCAAGAGACCGAACTGTAAGAATGAGCGGCGAATTGAAAGGCGCAATGATGCCTGCCACGCCGATAGGGGTTCGCGTGACGAATGAAAAGTGCCCTGGCAGGACCTCCAATGCTCGACCGTAGTTCGTTAGAACATAGGACGCCCAGTAGCGGAACTTGCTCGGGATCATGTCAACTTCAAACGCCGCTTCATCTTTGACCTTCCCGTTCTCCAGCGACAGGATTTCAATCAGGTCCTGGCGTCGGGCCTCAAACCGATCGGCGATTTGGTTCAGGGCTTTCGCTCGGAGTTGGCGATTGTCTTTCCAACTGCTCCGTTGAAAGGCGTCTCCTGCAGCCCGAATTGCGGCCTCCACGTCCGCGTGACTCGCATCCGCGAAAGTGCCGATGCAGTCCCCCGTTGCGGGATCATAGCTCGCGGTTCACTTATTGGAGTCGACCCATTCACCATTGATCCAGTTTTTCGCTGTCCTAGGCCCGTTGCTTTGTCCTGTTGCGATCTCCGCCCGGAGTGTCTCTGCCATGCTTTGCTTTTTCATGCCGTGATCCTCGCGCCGCCATAACGGTTGCGCAATGCTTTGTGATATTTCTCAATCTGCCGAGCGAGATCTGAAGCGGGATGAAACCCGCCATTTGCTTGCTCGGCTCTCAATACCCATGACCTCAGCCTAGAGCGATCGGAGCCTCTCGACTAGGGTGCAAAGCCGGAAATTACATTCCCAGAATCGGGATAATGGCAAGTCTCGATTCGCCGGTGACAATCGCTAGGATTGTTGAAATAAGGAGACGTGGGACGTGACCCTTAACTCGAGACCCGCACACGTGAAGCCCGAGACATCGAATAGAAACGGCTATCGATATCTGCCTACGATTACCGGCTTGTTTACTGCCTCTTTGCTGATTGCGAACGTTCTGAATAGCAAGGTGCTCAAGGTGGGTTCACTGCCCATGACGGGTGGGTTAATGATTTTTCCTGTCCTATATGTGTTCAGCGATGTCTTGACAGAAGTACATGGATACGCTGAGTCAAGGAAAGTGATTTGGACTGGCCTCGTCTCATTGATCCTTTTCGTGCTGATGGTCGAGATATGCGGCCGCATGCCCGCCGACCCATCATGGCCTCACCAGAGTGCTTATGAGGTAATTCTCGGACGTATTCCGAGAATCGTTGCGGCTTCTATTCTTGCTTACTTTGTTGGAGAATTTGGTAACTCCTATTTGCTCGCTAAGACCAAGCTGCGGACGCAAGGAAGGCGGATGTCACTCCGGTTCGTATTGTCGACTGTTGTTGGTCAATTTGTCGACAGCAGCATCTTTGTCCTCGTAGCGTTTGTCGGGGTTATTCCGTTAAAGGTGATTCTGTCCGCCGCCCTTACGGGGTGGACGCTGATGGTCATATGGGAAATTACGGCGCTGCCGTTGACGATTCCAATTGTCAACGCTCTGAAGCGCCGCGAACAAATGGATTACTTCGATACCGATACTGACTTCAGTCCTCTCCGGTTCTAACCCGGACACTATTCACATCGCATCCAGTCAAACTGTACGGCGGCAAGCGAAATACCGAAGGAACTCGGCAGCAGCAATCCTGAAAAGTCGCGGATCCTCTCCGACCGTGCCAGGAAGACGAGCGCCCCTGCGACGGACACTCGTCCCGGGGGATTTACCACGTCCAGAATCAGGTCAGCACAACGATCTTTCCACCGGCTCTGTTCTCTTCCATGCAGTGGTGCGCCTCAACGATCTCCTCAAGCCTGAAGGTCTTGCCGATTTGGACCGTCAATGTGCCAGAAGCAATTTGCCCGAGCATTTCATCAAGGGGCATTCGCATGAAGTCTTCCGATTCACCTGCGTAGGTGGTGAGGCTGACGGCAGTGGGAATGGCCTCCATGGGTGCGAATCTCTCAAACGACCAGCTATTGCCGACAATGCCTGTCATACAAACGGTCCCGTGCGCTCTTGCGCAGCGCAGGGAGTCCTTTAGCGTCGTCGTACCTACTAGCTCAAGCACTTTATCGAACCCACTGGGACAAACCTCCCTAGCCTCTCCGGCGATCGACCCTGTATCGATGAATACCTGATCGACGCCGCTTCGACGCAACAGCGTGTCACGATCCGGCCGGCGGGTCGTAGCCGCGATCATGGCCCCGTGGTTCTTAGCGATTGCGGCCGCCGCTAAGCCGACAGACGTTGTGCCGCCGCGAATGAGCAAACGCTCGCCTCGTTCGAGGCGGAGCGACTTGAACAAAGAGCCCCAGGCAGTTTGTAGCATCTCAGGCACCGCGCCAAGCGTCTTCCAGGGAAGCTCTGTCTTGACAACTTGCACCTGCGCAGCGGGCACGCATGTGTATTCTGCATAGCTGCCGTCGAATACCCGACCCATGCCGCCCATAACGGTCGCCACGATGTCGCCCTTCTGGAATTCATTGCCGGGCGTTTCTTCGACCAAGCCAACCGGCTCGATACCGAGTATTCTTGGGAACTTGACGCTCGGCGAATGGCCTTGGCGAGTGAATAATTCAGAGCGATTCAGCCCGAACGCCTTGACACGGATTAACACCCCTCCTTGCTCGGGTTTCGGGACCGGTCTGCTCTCAATCTTGAGAACCTCCGGATCACCTGCTTCGTAAATTACGGCCGCTTTCATGTGGGCCATTTATTAGAATCCTCCTTTTGCGACACCCGACGCTATTATTGAGGAGGATTGGTGCTGGAAAAGCTATACCTCGCGATCCTCCATTCGCCCTGTAGGGCTTTGTTGAAGATGAATAATTCCTGGTTGCCTTCAGCGCTCTTCGCGCCGGTCGCGTGGTTCGTAGTGGTTCCTGCAGAATTGGTGCGAGCGAAGACCCAGCTTGGACTCATCTCCACAACCTCGGCGATGTTGAATTTGACGCTAAGGGTAATGGTTCGAAATACTGCGTCGTAGGCCTCCCGCAGTGCCGTCGTTCCCACTGCGGATTGGCTATAAGGCGGCATAAAGACACCATCGTCCGCATACAGCGGCATTACCGCATCGGTGTTAGATGCGTTTAGCGCCGCTTCATACTTTGCCAATACAGCAGCAACTGCCGCTTCGTTCGAATTCATGTTTCGCTCCGTTTTTGACCTTGGGATGCTTCAAGGATAAGTTTAGTTTTTGCTTTGATATGCGACTAGCCGGACAAAGTGAAAATGTCTTTCCCAAGTTTGGGATGATCGGTTTCGCGGGGGACCTCTTAGGTTCATTCACACTGAAGAGCTTTGCCCCACGTCCAACTGCCGCAGCGACACCTACCTTTCCGGCGGCGGGTTTCGATAATCCCGCCACAGGCTCCGATACGTAGCGCGATTACTTCTGACCGCGGAAGAAAGGTTTATCGAAGAAAGGTTTATCTTCGTTATTCCAGCTATGGAAAAGTGATTCCTGTTTTACCCCTCTTATCACGCATTGGAGATACGTCTAGACTGCAATTTGGAAGCACATTTGTGGCCCATCTAAGGAGGGAAGAGATGAAGAATGTATTCGATTCTGGGCGCCCATCGAGGCGCGAGGTCTTGCGATTTGGCGCAGTCTCCGCGGTCGGAGTTGGGCTGTCTGGCCCCGTGCTATCTCGAACCGCTAAGTCCGTTGGAACGACAGGCAAGCCTAGTCAACTCCGATCAGCGGGGGTGCTGGCGTTCGGCCCTGATAACGTTCTTTTCGTGGGCGACATTACAGGCGCTGCAGTTCATGCTTTTGCGCTTCGGCAGAAGGACTTGACACCACAAAAGGGTGTGGAGCTTGGTAATTTCCACAACTTTGAAGGCCGAGATCTCGTCACGGGAGTGGATCAGAAGCTTGCCGCTCTCTTTGGCACAACGTACGACAAAATCGTTGTCAATGACATGGCCGTGCATCAACCCACTGAGCAGATATTTTTGTCTGTCGAACGCGGCCGTGGGACGGATGCCCTTCCGGCGATCGTAAAGGTGAATCACGGTAGCTTGGAGCTGCTGGACGTGGATGGCATTCCGCACTCGCACGTCCACGTTCCCGATGAACCCGACAGCAAGGCAATGCTCGAGTTCGATACACAGCGATCATTCGCAATTACAGACGTCAAGTACTACAAAGGCGAGGTATTTGTAACCGGCGTCTCAAACCAGCGATTCGCCTCAACGCTGCATCGGATCCCTTACCCTTTCAATGGCCAAATGCAGACATCCACCGTCGAGATCTGGCACCCGGTACATGGGGAGTTCGAAACCCGCGCGCCGATTGTTCGGCAAATGATCCGAGAGTTGCAAGGCGAGCCATATCTGTTCGCCGTCTATGGTTGCACGCCTCTTGTGCGCTTTCCGCTGGCTTCTCTGAAAGATGGAGCCCACGTCCGCGGGGACGTTATAAGGGACAGCTGGGCTACGGGAGCAACCCACTTGACATGCTCACTTATACCAATCCCTATGATCAGAAGGAATACCTGCTGGTCACCATAGATACGCGCGCTGCCTCCAGCATCGCTGTCTTAGCCCTCGGGACTGCGAAGCCGGAGCCAACCGGTGGCCCCATCGTGTTCCCGCCGGGTGGTCTTGGTAAAACACAAGGCCTTCTTCCGATAAGGGCCGATCATTTTTCGATCCTCAACGAAAAATTCGCGGTTCAGGCATGGCGGCATCCGAAGACAGGGTACCGCTTGGATATCAGCAGCCTGGTAATGCCGTACTGTTTCGAGCGCAAAGACGGCATGTCGGAAATGAATTGGCCTAATGGCCCAGATCCATTTCAGTATCGCGAGCACCGCAATGATGCAGAGTATGTTCCCTAGTGGCGGCAAAATTCCCCGTGAGCACGCAAATCTTAAACCAATTGACGCTGACGGTCGACCCTGATCCGGCTTCGGCCGATGTTGGTATTAGGATCTCCGGCCTCGACACGGACCTGCTGGCCCTACTCGACAAAGACACACTGGAAGGTGACCAACTGCAATCCCTGCTCCGCGTCAGCGTGGTCCGGAAGCGAACGACAATTGGTGACGACCTTCCTGACATTGTGGGCCACTATCAGCTTGTGGCAGACGGGTTTCGGTTCATCCCGCACTTCCCGTTCGAACGGGGACTTTCGTATCGAGCTACCTTCGACCCTCGACCGCTCGGTTTTCCCGGAATCTCGGAGTTGTTAAAGCTTGAGTTCTCGCTTCCGAAACCCCCGAGCACTTTACCCACAAAGGTGCAGCATATCTTCCCTTCAGGCGACGACCTGCCAGAGAACCTGCTCCGCTTCTATGTGGGCTTTTCCAATTCGATGCAGCGCGGTCGAGCGGAGGCGGAGATTGTGCTTCTCGGCCCCGATGGAAAGCCGGCGGCCGACGTGCTTTATCGCGCGCCCGTCGAACTCTGGGACAGGAACATGCGGTACCTGACCATATTGCTCGATCCTGGCAGACTTAAACGCGGGGTTGGACCCAACCGCGAACTGGGCCCTCCGCTCAAGGCCGGTCATGAGTATCGTTTGGCAGTAGGTGCCGGAATGCTTGACTTGAGCGGTCGTCGGTTGCCCGAGACTGTCTATAAGCGATTCCGTGTCACAGAGGCTGTACGGAAACCCATTGCAGTCGAGCAGTGGAAGGTCATCCCTCCCGTGAGTCAAAGCCGTGAGCTCCTGACGCTACTGTTTCCAAGACCGTTAGACTGGGCACTAGTTGCGCATGCGATCACCGTCGCATCAAACGATGGGCAATCGATAGACGGCCGGATCGTGATCGATCACTGTGAAAGACGATGGAGCTTTACACCATCGTCGCCTTGGGCCCCAGGGCCGTACCAGGTTTCTGTTGCATCGAGTCTCGAAGATGTTTGCGGTAACAGCACAATAGCGGCATTTGATAGACCTCTCCGATCAGGCGGCGATTTGTCATGCGGGGTGGGAATCCGCACAATCGGTTTCCATCTGGTTTGAGTGACTCTGCCGTAACATCCGTCGCTTATTGCTGGTGCACAAGTGCCGCAGCCGAGAGCTGTCGAAGTTCGTTCACCCCAACTTACGCAGGAAGCTCTGGAAACAACGTTGGAGTCATTTGTGCCACAAATTCCTTGAACACGCGAACGGCGCGAGGAGTGTAGCGGTTGCCGAGATGGACCACGGAGAGGTTAAAGATGGGTAAGTGCCAATTCGGCATAATCTCGACAAGCCGCCCTTCCCGCATAAGCTGAGGCTGCACAATCGGCGGGAGCTCGCCGATACCGGTGCCCGCGAGCAGCGCCGTCGCGAGGCCCGCGTACTCATTTATTGAGAGGTAAGACTGAAAACTTAGCGTCTCGCGGTCCTTTCCGTTAGCATGAGTGAATTTCCAGCTATTCTCAGGCCGCCAAAAATGGAAGGCAAGCAGCCGGTGATCCAGGAGGTCCCGCGGTGTCATAGGAGTCTCTCGTTTTTCCAAATAAGCTGGGCTCGCGACGGG
>CAVPKW010000012.1:0-214346 GCA_963705805.1 uncultured Acidobacteriaceae bacterium | reverse complement strand
ACCCTGCTAGGCCTCAAAGACTGCGATGTGACCGGCCTCATGCGGGAAGAGTGGTGCGGGAATGTGCTAGCTCGAATCTTTCAGTGCGCGCTTGCCGCGCGAGGCGATCCGCGCGCGATGTGTATTCACGACCGCGAATTGCCGGAGGCTGTGTTTGACCGCATAGCGCCCCACTTTGGCGTATCGCTAAACGATGATGAAACGGCGCGCGCACGCGAGATCACCGCTTTCGACGCGAAGAATCCCTCACTCTATTTTTGAGCCCGATTCCGAGGCAAAACAGGGAGGCGCCACGCCCCGCGTACGGGGAATCTACGACCAACTGCTGAAGGACATGTATGGCGAGCTGATGGAATGGGAGTCGCAGTCAGGACTTTAGTTGCGCGATGGAAAAATTCCCTCTAGCGCAATGACCCAATTCAACACGAGACTAGGTTGGCGATTCTCGTGGGGCTGCCCGCCGCCGGTAGGGGCGATCATGCCTGCATTCATTTGGCCGCTGGCCGTGGCAGAATACTCTGCGGTAACGCCAGCGGCATCGGCCGCCGGATAATGCCCGATCGGGTTTGGTTGATTGGCCTTCGCGGGATTGGCGTTCACTCCGTGGGTATGCGACGGTATCTCGCTCGCAAGGAGCGTGACGCTTTCGACACCGAGAACTTCTCCGATTTCATAAACCGATCCTCCAGTAAGCGATCCCTGGTGCACCGGTACTCGTCCTTGCAGATTAGGCAACTGGAAAGTTGTCACACCATTGCCTCCATACTGCGTGCCCAGTAGCGAAAACAGGGCCGTGTTTTGCGCAATCGATAATGTTTGGCCGTTGGCCATCGCCCATCCCCGCGGCGCAAAATTAAACGCAACCAACCTCAGTTCCCCTATGAACGGTTCCGCCATTGATCTAGCCCTCGACTTTTAAAATTAACCCTCTAGAAGTTCTCATGTTACGCAAGAAATGGAAGGGCGGCAAGATCCGTGCCGGCAGCGCTGCGTAAATTGCTCCGCGCGGCGATCCATTCCAGGTCGCGAGCGCGGCCGCATACGTACTACGCGAGATAGTTGGCAACCAGACGCCGGCGCCGGTAGCATCCTGGGAACCGCCCAGTTGGAACCTTGGGAACTGGCCGTAGACTTTCGCGCCAAAGACCGAGCCGCCCATGATCAGCTGGTGTGAACCCCAGCCATGGTCCGAACCACCTGTTTGGTTGCTCTTCATGGTGCGACCGAAAGGTGAGTCGGTAAAAGTGGTGACCGAGTGCGCTACACCGATCTCAACGGTTGCTGCGTAGAAAGAACGCATGGCGTCGCTTAGTTGGCTTAGGAGTTGCGCCTGACGGTTCAGCTGATCCTGGTGAGTGTCGTAGTCGCCGTGTACGGCAAAAAACATTCGATTCTGGATGCCGTTGGTTACACCACTCTTCAGAACCTTGGCAACCTGAAGCAATTGACGCCCGATGGCGGTGGAGGGGAAAACGGTAGATAGCTTCGGAGAGTTTCCATTCGCGACGCCGAGTATCGCTCCCCGCCCATTGGAGGCATTCGTACCCAGAAAGTTCAGGGCGTTGGGATCACCCGATGGGCCTAGAAAGCCGGTCACCGCGCCGTTTGCGAAGGCGCCGACGTAGGCGCCACTGAACGTTGCCGCCCACCGTGAGGTAAGAAACCCATTTTTGATGTAGGCAACATCCGGATCGAGAGTACCGGCAGCACGGGCTGGCAGCTCACCAATGTTTGCGGCCACCGCCAGGGCTCCTACGTTGAATAAATCGCGAAGTCCCGCAGTGGAAGGGTGGAATCCAAGTTCCGCTCCATCTACAGAGCTAGCGGGTAAGAGGTCGGCTATCTGAATGGCCAAATTACCCCTCGAGCTCGAGTAGCCGGGATACTGGGACATCGGGACAACCAGGTTATTACTATCGTTTCCTCCAGCCAAATAGATACAAACTAGACTTCTGGTACCTGTTTGGGCATTCAGCCGGACCGGCAACAGATTGGCAACGCTCGATGCGGCGCAGGCGCGCAGACCCAGACGGAGCAGTTGTCTTCTTGTGTTCGCGCCACACGTGCCGGGTATTCCCATAAGCTGTGCCAGAAGGCCGATCTGATTTTGAATTAACGGTTTTGCCAGTGTAAGCCGATTTCAACTGGCCGTCAAGTACTGAAACCACGCCCAGGTTATGGGCGCGACCTAAGTTGACACAACCGTTGCGTTCATGACAACATCTAGAGCGACAAGCGGGCGGAGGTGAAATGCTGCGTAACATAGGCACACGGCTGCAGCAAAATCTGCTGATCATTTCAGGAATTGTTGTATCCGCCTGGACCACCCAATCCATCGTTTGCGCCGATAGCCTTTACGCCATCACTAACGACGACAATTTATTGAGCGTAAAAACCTCAAACCTGGCGGCCACGGCCAAGGTGGGAACTTTGGATACGGTTGCGGCTTCGCTTGGCTTGTTTCTTGATGGCAGTTCGCTTTACGTCTACGACACAAACGCCAACGTGTTGCGGCAAATTAATCCCCTAACGGCGGCGACTATCGGCACGATTAATATTGGCTTGGCGGCTGTGCCCGGCGAAGGTGATGTCGCATTTCGTAACGGAGTTGGATTTCTAGCCAGCACGTATGCGCCCGATGGGTCGTTCTCAACAACAGGAACATTATTTCAATTCACGCTCAGTGCCAATTCCGCAAGTGTCGTGTCGGCCACTATTCCCCAATTGGATGGTCTGGCATTTTCGCCGGCCGGAGTTCTTTATGGCCTCTCGCAAGGCGGGGCGGCTCTCTATACGATCAATCAGATCACAGGCGCCGCGACTGAAGTGGGAACGGGAACCGGCATCACTGGAACCTTCGGATTTGGCGGCCTCACTTTCGGCCCGAGCGGCACGCTCTTCGCCGGCCTGTCCGATTTCTCAGACCCGTCGCAGCTCTATACTGTTAATCCGTCTACTGGGACCACGGCTCTAATCGGGTCCGTCCCTTTTGGCCAGGTCAGCGGTTTGACTGCGGCGGCAGGCACTACAACTACTCCAGAGCCTTCGAGCTTTCTCTTTGCCGGTAGCGGGCTATTGCTTTGCGGCCTGCTGTATGCGCTTCGCCGTGGTTCGGTTGACTAGAAGTAGAAGCGCAAGGAGAGTTGCAGATTGCGAGCGAGCGTGGTCTTGCTGGTTACTTCGCCGAGCTGAGAGGAATTTGCGGTGAAGTTCGGCGTGTTCCAGTTCGGGTGATTGGGGAAATCGAAAGCTTCGGCGCGGAACTCGAGGCCGTAACGCTCCTTGATGGGGAAGGTTTTGAATAGGCCGATGTTCCAATCCTGGAAGCCGGGGCCGTAGACGGAGTCGCGAACGCCATTCTGCAGGTTGAAGGTTCCCCCAGGGGGAGGCGTTACATTGGCGGTGAAATATTTGGGCGAAGAGGCATTTCCCGTGGGACCCGCGAAGCCTCCGGTGATGGTTGGGGAGCCGTTCAAGACCCAGAACTGTCCTTCCGTACCGCAGCCGAAGCTGCCAAACTCGCCCACTCCGGCAAAGTCGTTATTGGTGCCGATTCCGCAAGGCGTACCTGTCTGGAACTGAGCGATGCCGGTGATGGACCAGCCGCCCAGTAGCTTAGCGGTCAGATTGGTTTGCGACTTAAAGAACGGCAGATCATACGTGTAAGTAATGACGGCCATCTGACGGGAATCGTACTCGGATGGCCCCCACAAGTTACTCGTATTGTAAGTATAAGGAACGATATCACGGTAGTTAGAGCTATCGTCACTGCTCTTGGAATAAGTATAAGCGAAGCTGAAGGCTGAACCCTCAGAGAAGCGCTTGTTCCAGGAGATTTGGAGGGCGTTGTAAGTGGAGTTGACATTGCTCTCTTCTTCCTGAATGGCGGCGAAGCCTTGATAGGGGCGAAGGGCGTTGAGGGCTACACCGGGATTAGACAGCTCGGCTCCGGGAAGAGCCTGATTGATGTCGTATACCTGCCAGGCGTGCAAGCCGCGGTGCCCGACATAGGCAACGGAGAGCACGGTGTTCCACGGCAGCTGACGCTCCACGGTAAAGTTCCAATTCCATGATTCCGGCGGCTTGAGGCTCGGATTGAGGGATGTGATGGTGAGCGGAGCACCCGCACCCGCGACAAGAGCGGCGCTGGGGTCGTCCACCCTGACGTTGTTAACAGTCACGAAAGGCTGGAACGGCGAGTTGCCTCCCGGGAAGACGTTATCGAGCAGGCCCATGCGCGTAAGGAAGCGGCCGAGGCCGGTCCGGATGACTGTCTTAGGATCCAACTGGTAGGCGATACCGACGCGCGGCTGAAACTGATTCGTGACATGCACGTACCACTTTGAAATGCTTGGATCCAACAGGCTGGTGCAGGACTGTCCGTCGCAAATCGGCTCGGTTGCCGCCGAAACACGGCCGATGGCCGCGCTTGGGAAACTGCTGAAACCTGGAATGACGACGCCGTTGTAGGGGTTCCCGGTACCGAGGATTACGTTGCCGGTCTTGGGATTGATTTGTACAGCATCGGCCGGGTTATAAAGGTTGCCGTCAAAGTAATCGACGTTTCCCCAAAGCGAGTAGAAGGGGACAATGGTGGTTTCGCGAATGCCGAAATTGATGTGCAGCTTCGGATTGACCTGCCAGGAATCCTGGGCGAACGATTCATACATCTGGCCGCGCCACGGAGTGTAGGCACGCGGACCGATTTCGGTGTAGCTGTCAGCATAACCTAACGCGAGGTTGGCGAGCCCTACTCCCGAGGTGGCTCCGGTGCCGTTATCCGTGAAGGTGAAGGTTCCGTTCTGGTTATTGCTGCCGCCGGGAACGGTACTGACGTTGATCTGATCTTCGTCGTTTTCACCTGAATATTCAAAGTAGAAACCGAACTTAAAGGTGTGATTCTTCCAAACCTTCGTCAAGCTGTCAGAGGCCGTGTAGATGGGACCGGAAGAGTGAGACGGATAGGGGCCGCCGGCAAGACCATAGAAAGTAGGCACATTGACGGTGGGGATTTTCTCTGGAATATCTTTTCCGCCGAAGATGTATGAGTAGGTGATAGGCGGATTAAAGTCCTCCCGGTTGAAGCCCAGCAAAGACGTGTTCACCGGGATGTAAACGTCGTCGACGCTAACTGTTGCCATGGCTTCGTTGATCATGGTGGGATTGATGGTCCAAGTCCATGACAAAACGTTAGTCTGATTCGGGCGGTTGAAATACTTGCCGGTCAGTCCGGAGCCCTGATCGAAAGGCTGGTACTCGAGGTATGAGAATCCCGTGCGGCGGAACGAGATGTGGTTCGTTTCATTGATTAGAAAGTCGCCGTTATAATTCCCCTTGCGCTGATTGATGGGATGAGCGGCCTGCGCGATCCAGTCCTGCGTTCCCTGCTGGAAGCCAGGCGTGGGAGCCGGATAGGCATCAATGATTGCCATGCCATTCGGGCTGAGGAAGCTTGCCGGAATAATGTTGCCGGGGATGGGCTGGCAGGAAGCGGCGCCTGGTTTCGGGCAAGTTCCGGGGTAATAGATCTGCGTGCTGCCCTTATAGAAAGGATTGGGAGAAAGCAGTTGGCTAAAATTTCCCTGGCGCATCAGGTTCGTCGGCACAGCTTGAGTCTGGGTATCGGTGAAACGATAGCGGGTCCATTCTTCCGCGACAAAGAAGAACAGTTTCTGGCGCATCGATTTAGGGAGGCCCTCGACCCACATGGGTCCGCCCACGTCAAAGCCAAAATCGTTGTAGCGGAAGGGCGAGGCGAAGTTCGTCGTGGTGCTCAGGTTACGCTGCCAGGTATTGGCGTTCATGGCGGAGTTGCGGAAGTATTCAAAACCATCGCCATGGAAATCAGTACCACCGCTTTTGGTGATGATGCGGATCTGGCCCCCGGCCGCGCGCCCGTACTCGGCGGAATAATCCGCAGTGAGGACTTCGATTTCCTGAGTAGCATCGACGTTGGGCACGCCAATTCCGGTTCCGTTTGCACGAGTGCGAACCGCCGGGGCTCCATCCATGGTGATCAGCGTGTCCTGCGAGCGCGCGCCATTGATGGAATAGCCGCCGTTGGTGAGACTGAAGTTGAAGTCACCCAAGGTGGAGCCGCTTCGAATGCCCGGTACCAGGGAGGCCATATAGAGGGGGTTGCGGCCATTCAGCTCTTGCGCCTGGATCTGCTTGGCCGTCACGTTCTGCTGGACTGCGCCGGACTCGGTCTGCAGAAGCGAAGCAGAAGCAGATACTTCGACTGTTTCGGTGGCCTGTCCGACCGCCAAACTGACATCGAGAGTGAGGGTCGAGCTGGGATCCAACTTGTTGGCCGTACTCTCGAATTTTTTGAACCCCGGTTCTTCGGCCGTAAGGTCATAAAGCCCTGGAGCAAGATTTGGAACGGCGTACCGGCCCTGCGCATCAGAGGTGACATTATGTTCTTCGGCCGTAGCTTGATTCTTCAGAGTGATTTTTGCGTTGGGGACAACTGCCCCGCTCTGATCTCTGACGAATCCCGTAATGGTTCCGACGTCCGACTGCGCGAACGCGGATAATGCGAAAGCAAGACACAGAACAAAGGATTGATGGAGACGCACGCGCCTCCGCAGCGGTGGGCAACTTGGCATATAACCCCCTAGACTCGAAAGTGACGGATATGTGGCTGCGAGACCATCCGTCAACAAACCCCACTGTTCGAAAGTATACGCCTTTCAGGTTTGATTTCAATCGATTTTTTTTGACAATCGGATGAACGTCATTTCTTACCCTAGGCCGCTAGGGGTTCTTGTTTATTCCGGGCACGTACTGATCGAGGCTATTGCCGCCTTCTAGTGCCGCTGTAAGCGCCGCGATTCGCGTTATTCTGACGTGAGTTTCCCGTGCGGCGGGCGTTCGAATCATTGTTCAGCTGTTGGTAGGTGTCTGGCGACATGCTAGAAGAACTTCCAGTGCCGCTTCGATTCGCGCCGCGCGATTGCGCCTGGGGTGTAGTAGACGTTGAAGTCGTTCCCGGCTGGGTCTGGCGCTGCGAGCTTGGCGTGTTCACCTGATTCCAGCTGCCGTTATCGTACTTGCTCCAGGTTCCATTGGAGCCTTGTTTGTAGACATTCCCGTCCTTGCCGGCGTATACATCATTGTTCGCCCCTTTGGCTGACGTATCCATTCTGGCCGCCGGGTCCGGTGACCGAAGTAGCAGAATCGCCTTTAGCGTTCGTCACGGTGGTTCCTGATGCAGTACCGCCGTTTCTGGTTTGCGTGGTGGACGACGACTTTGTAAAGTTTTCTGAGCCGTTGGGATTCGAGGTCCGCTGCTGGACCTGCTGCTGCGCCTGGGTGGTATTTACCGGAGTCCAGCCGCCGTTGCTGTACTTGCTCCAGCTGCCGTCAGAATTCTGCTTGTAGGCATTTCCATCCTTGCCGGCATATTGCGTGCCATTGTTGGTGGTCCCGTGGTACACGGTCTGACCTCCGGGGCCAACGGCTGCGGCGCCGCTGCCCCCTTTCGAAGTCTGATAGGAACCGACGGCGCCATTGGCGTTTGCGTAATGCTGGGTGTTGACTGTCTGGTAGGGAGTGGAAACGACGGAGCTTCCCCATTGGCTGTAAGCGTTGTGATGCTGTTGGGTCGCTCCATAAGTTCCCGTCCACGGGTTGTAACCCTGAGCGTAAGTGCTGCCTCCGTAGGCAGTCTGGTAGCTTGCCGCTCTTCCGTAAGCTCCGGTGCTCGGGTTGTACCACGCGGTTCGGCCAGCCGCAGCATAGGGCCCGTAGACTACTTGGCTATAACCATAAGCACCGGTATACGGATGATAGACTGCTCCCACGCCGTAAGAATAGGGATACGGATAGTAAATAGGATAAGGATAGGGGCCGTGATATACGGATGCGCATAAGTAAAGGGACATGTGTGACATACTGGTTTCAGAGACTTTATGGTGCCACGCTTGTTGTGGTTGCATCCCAGCACATATCAGCGGCTGAATCGGCTGAGCAAGGAAGCGGAGAGAGACGGAGCTTACCGTGTGGCGAAGCGCTTACGCGCCGTGGTGCTGAATTCGGAAGGACATACCAGTGGCGAACTGGCGGAGATCCTGCAGGCGCCGCGATCCAAGGTGTCTGAGTGGCTGCAGCGTTATCAAACTGAGGGAGTCGATGGTCTGCTGGAAGGGTATCGGTCGGGTCGGCCCTCGGAACTGACAGAGAAGCAACAACAAGAGTTGGGCGACATTCTCGACAGCGGTCCGGTCTCTTACGGTCTAGACAGCGGCATCTGGACGTCGCCTATGATTGCCTGGGTGATCGAGGAGGAGTTCGGTGTTCAGTATCATCCCGGCCATGTGCGCAAATTGCTTCATAGCTGGGGATTTTCGGTGCAACGGCCGCGCCGTGTGTTGGCGCGCGCGGATGCCGCAGCCCAAGACCGATGGCATCGCCGCATCTATCCCATGCTTAAAAAAAAGCCCGCTCGCGACACTGGGCGCTCCTCTTCACCGATGAAGCCAGCTTCCGGCAAGATTCGACGCTCCACACCACCTGGAGCCGCGTTGGGTGTCCACCGGAAATCCCCGTGACAGGAGAACGTAAGAACGTGAAAATTCTCGGCGCCATCGAGCTTTGGAGCACGCGGTTCGATTATCGCCAGGACACAGTTTTCAATGCGACCACATATCTCGGCTTCCTCGAACAACTCGCTCGCCGCTACCGCCGCCAAGGAGCGATTCTGATTCAGGACAACGCCTCCTACCACAAGCATGCTGAGGTCTGGGCTTGGTTCAAGTCCAACCGCCACTGGCTGGAAGTGCATCAATTGCCACCCTACTCGCCGGAATTGAACCCTACCGAACGGTTGTGGCAGCACACCCGCAAAAACGGCACGCACAATCGATTCTTCGGTGGCCTCGATGCACTACTCGCCACGCTAACGCGAGTCTTTGGGGAAATGCAGTCACACCCTCAACTGATCCGGTCCTATCTGCTGCCTTTTTGTTGATCGTTATGTCCCCTTAATTATGCGCGGTCGTATAGTAATACGGCGGGTAATAGTAGCCGGTGCCATAAACGACGGTAGCGCCCATTGCAAATCCCGCGATGAACATACCGGTGTAACCTGCGGTGTAACTGGTTTCGACCGTAGTGGGCGTCGGATTGGACACGGTCACGTAAGTCACGTTATAGACAGGGGAACTGGGAGGGATCGTGTAGATTACCTGTGGAACCACCTCGGCTGTTTTCCAGGGTCCGTTGGGAGTCGTGGAGCGGAACCACACGCCCTGGAAGCACAGATAGTACAAATCTCCGACCTTGATAACGCGGTCGTTCGTATTCACGGCATAAGAAAGCGAGGTGTTCTCAATGGGAGCGAATTTAGGCTCGCCGGTATACTGCACCTTGGCCTGGGCGGCCGCCTCCTGTTTATTCACAACCGCCACCGTCGGTATTTCCGCAATCAAAACGGCGTCTTTGGCTTGTTGTGAACCAGGGACTGAAGCCAGCACGGACCCGGCGGGGCCGCTGGGCGGAATCCGCTGGAAATCCGCGGGCAAGCTGTTGCTTGCGTAGATCCACGGGCCGGACAGCGCCGCCGCCCGAAACCAGCGGCCGGAAAGCAGCACGTAAAACTGGTGATCGGCGTTATACAGGAACACCTGGCTGCTGGTGTTGGTCGCATAGGCGAGAGAGGTGGATGGAATTGGAGCGAAGGCCGGCTTGCCGTTGAAGGCCAGCAGTTCGGCCGGCTTGCTGGTGAAGAAGACCTGAGGCGCTGGGGCAGCGCTTGATTTCGGAGGCAACGCTTTTTTCACGTCTTCCCAATTCGTCCCGTTGGGCACCTTCGCCATGTCAGGCGGCAGCTGAGTGGTGAGGGCCCACGGTCCCTTCAACTCGCGCGCCTTCAACCACACGGTGCCATCCAGGAGATAGTAATCAGACTTGTCGTAGAAGAGATCCCAAGTGGTATTGACCACGTATTCGAGATTTGTTCCTTGAATGGGCAGACGAATCGGTTCTCCATCGACAAAAAGCAGAATTGCTCGCGACTGGCTGACGTACACCGGCGGCGGCTCTGTATTGAGCTGGGCAGAGGCGCGGGGGGCCTCCTTGGCTTTCAGGCCTGCGAGCATCCGATCCAGACTGATCACCAATTCGGTCGTCGGATAGACATGCGTGAGCTTTTCCTGTACAGCCGCTGCAGCGGCGGGGTCGAGCGACGGAAAGCGGGCGCCGGTGATTCGAATATCCTTTACTAGAACCGTTCGCGTGTCCAAGTCCGGAACTGTGTTCGCGTGCAAGCTGATAGCACCAAGGACCGGCTTTTCATCCGGCTGCGACAACGAAATCGCGGTGTCCGCCGTCAAGTCACGGAATTTTTCCCAAGTGTCGATCTGCGGCTGGTAGACGATGAGCTTTGTGCCGTTGCGGTCGAACTCGCGGGGCCATCCGGGGTCGCGGATCACATTATTTGATGAAGCGCCTGCCGGCGGTTGCGCCGATACAGTGGGAACCGGAAGAGTGGTTACGAGGAGAGAGGCCACCAGACACCAGCGAATGAGTCTGTGCGACATCCTGTTAGCGTGCGGTGTTGAGCGGAGATTTGTAGTTGAATGCAAGACATTAGATTTTACATCGAGTAATTTCAACAGGCCGATTGCGCTTTACTGGCAGGGATGCAATGGCAGCAAAACGGGAGCCTGCTCAGGATACCGCACGCCATGCGGATCATGAGCGATCAGGCATGGTTTCTTTTCTGCTCGCGCGTTTACCGGACGCGCAGCTGTACCCAAGCTGCACCAGGTCTCTTTCTTGAAAGACAAAAAAATCTTTGCTTTCACGCGCGGAAGAACGGAGTTGTCTTGAAACTGGCACAGGTGCGAATCAAGCAGCTGCAGGCGAGCCGAAGGCATCCGGTTACACCAGCGGCGCTAGTACGCCCGTCCATGAATGCCTTGAAGACAGTGTATGGCGCAGAGTAATCGACTGTGCTTTTGACAGTCAAGATGTGACAATCAACGCACTCTGACCTGGCAAGCGCCCGTGCGACCATCTTTCTAAAACGCATGCCGCCAAAGCAATTCGAGATCGCGATTGTCGGCGCCGGCATTATCGGCCTCGCTCACGCTTATCTTGCCGCTAAATCCGGACTTTCCGTTGTTGTATTCGAACGCAGCCCGATCGCGAGCGGAGCCTCCATACGAAATTTCGGAATGATTTGGCCCATCGGTCAACCCGCAGGGCCGCTTTACGAAACGGCGTTACGAAGCCGCAAGATCTGGCTCGAGATCCTGCGCGAAGCCGGATTGCCGTATCAGCCGACTGGTTCACTGCATGCTGCTTATCGCGCGGACGAAGTGGCGGTGGGAGCTGAGTTCGCAGCGAAGTCAAAATCCATTGGCTACGACTGCGCCTGGCTCACCGCCAAGGAAACAATCTATCGCAGCGCCGCTCTCAATCCGGACGGATTATTGGGCGCTCTGTGGAGCCCCGTCGAACTGAGCGTTGACCCGCGCGTTGTCATCCGCCAGCTTCCCGGGTTTCTTACAGAGCGATATGGCGTCGAGTTTCACTTCAACACCGCCGTGCAGAGGATCGAGATGCCGATTCTATTTGCAGGATCGAAAACGGTCTGTGCAAAAACGGTGGTGCTAGCGACTGGTGAAGATTACCAAACACTCTTCCCCGAGACTCTCGCGGCCTTGGGCCTAGAGCGCTGCAAGCTTCAGATGCTGCGAACCGTGCCGCAATCCGGGGGATGGCAACTTGGGCCATCGCTCGCCTTTGGTCTGACTTTCCGCCACTACCGCGCGTTTCAGATTTGCGAAAGTCTCCCCGCGCTCGCCGCACGAATCGCAGAAGAGACGCCTGAGTTTGACCGCTGGGGCATTCATGTTCTGGTGTCCGCGACAGCCGATGGCGCATTGACTCTCGGTGACAGCCACCAATACGGCTTGGGGGTCGATATCTTTGACAGCGCCGAAATCAACAAGCTGATTCATGAGTTTGCGCGCTGCTATGTCCGCGCGCCGGCACTCGATATCGATCAACTTTGGCACGGCGTTTATGCCAAACATCCCGAAGAAACCTACATTCGTTACTCTCCGGAATCCAACGTTCACGGCCTGATTGTTACCAGCGGCAGCGGCATGACGCTGTCATTCGGCCTTGCTGAACAAACGCTCGCGCAGATTGGAGTTGCTTGATGCTGATGAACCATAATGTTCCGCCTTGCACCGTACAGGCGCAGAAACTGCGCGCCCTTATCTTTGATTGGGCCGGCACTACGGTTGACTTTGGCAGCCTTGCCCCGGTCCGCACGCTGCAAAAGGTATTTGAACTGTTCGGCGTTTCGCTTAGTGAATCAGAAGCAAGGCACGATATGGGTCTTCCAAAGCGCGAGCACGTTGCCCGGATCTTTTCCATCGAAAAGGTTCGGGCGGCATGGAACCTCTCGCAAGGCCTTCCGCCGCGCGAAGCCGATATCGATAGCGTTTACGAGCGTTTCGTGCCGCTACAGTTCGAATGCCTCGGAGAATGCTCATCGGTCATCGAAGGCGTCCCCGCGGCGGTCGAAAGAGCCCGGTCGCGCGGTCTTCGCATCGGATCGACGACTGGTTATACGCGGGCCATGCTGGATCTTCTCGTCTCGCTAAGTGCGCGGGAGGGATTCGCTCCGGACTGCAGCGTGTCACCGGAAGAGGCCGGCGCGGGCCGCCCGCAGCCGTTCATGATCTTTGAAAATGCTGTGCGCTTGCAGGTGTATCCCCTCGCCACGATCGTAAAAATCGGTGACACGGTAGCCGATATTCAGGAAGGTCTCAACGCCGGTGTTTGGTCGGTCGGTGTCGCAAGAACCGGCAACATGATCGGGCTAGGTAAAGCCGATCTCGACGCATTGCCCCAAGCGGATCGCGCCGAACGGCTGCGCCTGGCGCGCAAAGGACTCGAAGAGGCTGGGGCACACTACGTCATCGATACCCTGGACGAACTCGAGGGCGTGCTCGACGACATCGACTTGCAGCTACGCTCGCGAGCGGCTCGCCCGTGAGCGCCAGCATCCCGGCCCTGGAACGCCGCCTTGCCGCGCGCCAGATTCTCACAGTTGCGCTCCTCTTCGCCGGATACGCGAGTTACTACTTCTGCCGTGCGGACTTCTCCGTTGCGATGCCAATGTTGATTGATGCACTGCACAGCCGCGGGCTCAGCGCTAACACCGCCACTGTGCGCCTGGGCGCCGTTGCCTCCTTCGGCGTTCTGGCCTACGCCGCCGGTAAGTTTCTCCTCGGCGGGTTAGCCGATCTTTGGGGAGGCCGTCGGAGCTTCATCGCCGGTTTGACAGGGGCAACGCTGTTTACGCTCCTTTTCGCTCTCGGTGGCGGACTTCCCATTTTTACCGTGGCGTGGATCAGCAATCGGTTGATCCAATCCATGGGCTGGGCGGGGCTCGTCAAGGTCTGTTCGAAGTGGTTCTCGTACAAGTCGTATGGAACCATCGTGGGCATCCTCAGCTTAAGCTTCTTAATTGGCGATGCAGTTGCCCGCCAATCCATGGGCATGCTGATTCAGGCAGGCTTTGGCTGGCGCTCGCTTTTTGTCTTTGCCGCCGGTGTCTCTGGACTTGTGCTGGTGGCGAATCTCTTCCTGCTGCGCGAATCGAGGACCGGTCTTGGGTTCTCCGAACCGGAAGTCAACCCGTTAAATGTGTTCGAAGATTGCTCCAGGAGGACCGGTGGGCTGCGCGAGTTTTTGCGTCCACTGCTGAGCAATAAAGCCTTCTGGATCGTCTGCTTCCTCTCGCTCGCGACCACGATCATCCGCGAAACATTCAACACGTGGACGCCAACCTACCTGCACAAATACTTTGGCTTCAGCGAGGCAGCCTCCGCGGGCATGAGCGCGATCTTTCCGGCAGTGGGCGCGGTTTCCGTACTTGCTGCGGGTTGGACTGGTGATCGGCTCGGCCCCGGCGGCCGTTCAGTCGTTTTGTTCTTCGGCATGATCATCACTTCAGTTGGCCTCGTCGCGTTGAGGTCGATCCCTCTTGGAGTACACGGTAGCGTGCCGCTTATAGTCATTGGGGTGGTCGCGTTTGGGCTTCTGGGTCCGTACTCTTACCTCGCCGGTGCGATGGCCCTGGATTTCGGCGGCCGTCAAGGCGGAGCGACATCGTCTGCTTTCATCGACGGCGTTGGTTACCTCGGGGGCATCCTGGCGGGCGTGACGGTTGCGCGCCTTTCCATCGCGTTGGGTTGGCGAAGTGTTTTTTCCGCACTGGCCGCGGTCGGCGTAGTTTCCGCTTGCCGCCTGCGCGTTGTTCGCTCAGCAGACGCGCGAAGTTTACAAGAGGAACCTGCAACGTGAAGCTTAAGATCAGTATCAGAGGATTGACAAATGACTGTTGCCGGCGAAGTCGCAGCTCTGTTCCTCGACAAAGGCAAGTCGAGTTATTTTGGCGAGCCAGTCTCGCAATTGGAACACGCTCTGCAAGCAGCGCATTTTGCCTCTGAGGCGAAGGCGCCGGATCATTTGGTCGTGGCCGCGCTGCTTCACGATATCGGTCACCTCGTGGAAGACATCCCGGAAAACACTGCGGATTTCGGCATCGATGCCAAGCACGAAGAGATCGGCGAATCATGGCTAGCCCGGCGTTTTGGACCCGAAGTTCATGAGCCCGTTCACCTGCATGTCGCGGCCAAACGGTATCTTTGCGCAACTGATCCTGCGTACTTCTCGCGTCTGAGTCCGGCATCGGTTCAGAGCTTAGAACTTCAGAGCGGACCCATGTCACCGGAGGAGGTCGCCGCTTTCGAATGCCACCAGTATTTCAAAGAGGCATTGCGCCTTCGGGTTTGGGACGACGAAGCCAAGGTCCCAGGGCTGCCCACGGCTGAACTGCGGAGCTATTACGGCTTGATTGATCAGGCCGCGCTGCCCAAGATCAGCTGAAAGCGAGAACGATTATGCGAACCGTGACCCTTGAAGAACACTTTGCGAGCCCTCGATTCTTCGATGGTCCGGGGCGAGGACTCAAAGAACAAGCTTTGAAATTCGGTAGCTCCGCCGCCAAACTCATGGAACAGCTTTGCGACCTTGGCGACGGGCGGATTGCGGAAATGGATGCCGCTCACATCGACATGCAAATACTGTCGCTCACTTCCCCAGGCGTGGAGCAGCTCGAGGCTACTGAAGCGGTGGCGTTCGCCAAGGAAACGAACGATCACCTGGCGGAGGCCGTACTAGGCCGTCCCGATCGTCTCGGCGGATTCGCCTCGTTGCCGACTGCAAATCCCAGTGCCGCTGCCGCCGAACTGGAGCGAACGATCCATAGTTATCGTTTCAAGGGGGCGATCATCAATGGCCATGTTCAGGGCCGTTATCTCGACGACAAATTTTTCTGGCCTATTTTCGAATGCGCCGAAGCGTTCGATGTCCCGATCTACCTGCATCCGACACAGCCTCCCAAGCCAGTGATCGAGGCATCCTACCGCGGGTTCGCGCCGATTGTCACGGAGATGCTCGCCGGCGCGGGTTGGGGTTGGCACATCGAAACCGCGATTCACGTGCTCCGTATTATCCTTGGGGGAACATTCGACCGATTCCCGAAACTGCGGCTCGTGATTGGCCACATGGGCGAGACGCTTCCTTTCATGCTGCAGCGGCTTGACGTCATGCCCATGGCAATGACAAAGCTCAGCCGCCCGATCAGCTCTTACCTACGGGAAAATATCCACTATACGTTTAGCGGGTTTAATTTCACACCCACTTTTCTTGACCTGTTGCTTCAAGTGGGTGTCGATCGGATTATGTTCTCGGCCGACTATCCCTATGCATCCATGGCCCAGGCGCGCGCATTCCTAGAGCAACTGCCGGTCAGCACAGCCGATCGGGAACGGATCGCACACGGCAACGCGGAGAGGCTTCTGCATTTGTAAAAAGCGGCTTCAATCAGCATCTTTTTTGCTGACCTGATGGGTTTACGGCGCTACCGAGCGCGTGTTTGGTAAGGCGTCCATCGCCTAATACTACTGTGTTATAAACGTAGCGCACAGCAAAAGGGGCAACAGGGAAGGCGCGTCAACAGGAAGCGGGCGAGGCGGATGCGCAGAGTAGCGAGGGAATGAGGATTATGCCGCTCGGCCCGCACGCGGCGAACCGCGGGGTTGGAAGCCGGGCGGAAGCGTGGCGGCGGGTAACTCCAAGTGTCTGGCGCGCGCGGAGGGGGAAAAACGGCTGCGTTCCGCGACCAGAAAGCCGTAAGCGGCGATGCACAAGGTGGCGTGATGATGGAAGCCACGCCAGCCGCGCCCCTCAAAATGTCCTAAGCCGAGTTCTTGTTTCAACTCTTCGTAGTCTCGCTCGATGATCCAGCGGTGCTTGCCCAAACGGACCAGCTCGCGGAGCGCAAGAGAAGCAGGCATGGTCGAGAGCCAATATTTGGTAGGTTCGGCTTCACCCTTGGGCCATTCGATGAGCAGCCATTGTTCCGGATGCGGCTCGCTGCGCCAGTAGTCGCGATGCGCGGGACGTACCCGGAGCGCGGCAAATCGAGAACGGAGCGGACGTTTCGTTCCCTGCCGCCAAGGGACTGTCTTCCAGACCGTGGCCGGTAGGGAGAAGGCCAACTCCTTGACACTCCCCGGCTGATGATCGCAGTCCCGGCGCAACAGCTTCGAGGGACGCCCTGTGGTTTTCGACGCTCGCTTCGGCAAGGGTCCTTTGCCCGGCGCCCACACGCTGACCGAAGACAAAATGCCAACCACATAGGGCAAGTCCAATTTCGTGAGTGCCTCTCGGAAGCGCGTATCGGTGCCATAGGCGGCATCGGCTAGCACTGGCGCCCGCGGCACATCCTGCTCCACCGCAGCTTGTATCTGCTCCAAAGCAAGGGCGGCCTTCGTCTGAAAGCTGATTTCTTCCGGCACTCCGGTTTTGGCGCGGCGATCCTGGTCGTCGGCCCATTCCTGCGGCAAATATAAACGCCAGGCGATCGGCAGACTGGCCTTGGCTGTGCTCACAGACAAACTCACCGCCACCCGGCAGTTGTCTTGCTTGCCCACTTGTCCGCAGTATTGCCGCGTCACGCCCACCGAATGCTTTCCTTTCTTCGGAAAACCGGTGTCGTCCACAATCCAGCCTTCCACGGGCGCTTGCTGCTGCAGGGCTGTCAACGCGTAGCTACGCACCTGCGCCAGTACCGCTTCATCGCTCCAGGGCGCATCCGCCACCACGTGGTGCAACGACTGGTGCATGCGGCGCACGTTCTCCGGCGCCAGCCGTGCCGCCATGGGTTCCACGCTCTTGCGCTCTCCGGGCAACAGCAGTCCCATGCAGTACAGCTGCAACGGCGTCACGCGATCGGCATGCCCCGCGGCCCGCGCCAGGCCTTCCATGTAAGCCGCGAAGCGTTTCTCTTGCGGGCCCGGCGCTGCATCTTTGCCCACAAAACAATTCTACCATAAATTGTTTCTTTTATAACACAGTAGTACTAGGAGCGTCGTATTTCCGTGGACGTCTAGCAGGCACGAGCAGCCATCAGCCGTACGGCCGCGGCTCGGAAGCTTTTGAAGGCCAAGGAGTACTCATTGATATGGAACAACTGGTGCGTCAAGCCCTGGAAAGCGAGGACCCACAACGACTTCGACTCGCTGCCCGGATCGCTCGTCAAATCCACGATTGGTCTCGCGCCAATCCCGCTTATGGAGAAGCCGTCCACAAGATCCACAAGCGTGTGTTCGCCTTCATATCGAACGACGCTGCCGAGTTCAGGGAAGTGCTTCAGCACCTCGTCGTGGCACAGACTGGGGGAATGGCCTCCGATCGTGAAGTGACTTGCGATGCCAGCCACACGTAATTGGGTTGCAACCCTTCGAAACTGCGGCAGGAAAACTTGAAAGATGAGAGAGTACCCGACCAGGAGGCTGCCGGGAGGCAAGCCGCTCTGCGATCTTCTCCGGTCCGTCCCGGACATCAATCATTTGGACGCTGTAGCGCCGCTCCTGCAGTAGCGCGGACAGATACCCCATTCCGAGATTGCCTTGGTCTTGGTAGCCGATCAGGGCTATCTCCGCTGTCGCGTTCTCCCTGACCGGCGGATCGAGGCACGACGCGTTCAGTATGCCGGGGAGAATGCTGTGGCTTTACCGTTGCTGCGCTCGCCTTCATGCTCTAAGAGCCAGCGTTTGCGCTCGATGCCGCCGCCATACCCGGTGAGCGAGCCGTTGGCTCCAATTACCCGGTGACAAGGCACGACGACCCCAATCGGATTCGAACCATTGGCCAGGCCAACAGCTCTCACGGCCGTGGGGCGGCCGATTCGCTCGGCAAGCTTCGCGTAAGAGACCGTGGACCCGCAGGGGATCTCCCGCAACGCACGCCACACGTGGCGCTGAAAGGGCGTGCCGGCCGTCCGTACCGGCAGCGTGTCTATCGCCGTAAGTTCTCCCGCGAAGTAGCGGCTGATTGCATTCGTCAATCCGCTCGGATTGCGGGCCGGTTCAAGCCTGAATCCATCTTCGCGATAGTGAAGCCCCAGCCAGCGGTGCATACGTGTCTCGTGATCGGTCCAATCGACGGCGCGCAGATTTCCATCGTGGTCCGCCACAATGAGCAGTTCGCCTATGGGCGTCTCGATTCGATCAATCAATAGATGCAGGACTTCAGCCACGTATTCCTCGATTCATTGCCGCCGCGATGGCGTCGACGGCCCACAGGTGCTGCGCAGCGTAGGCGCGCCACGGACGCCATAACTCGGCGCGGTCCAAAAGACTGGTCGAGGTCGAAGGTACGCCACCCAGTCTTGCTGCGCCGCGAAGCAGGCCAATGTCCGATGCGGGAAAGGCGTCCATCTCCCGTATCGCGCGCAATGCAATATATTGCGCCGTCCATTCGCCGACTCCGCGAATAGCGCGCAGCCGCGCGATCGCCTCTTCGATGGTTCCAAACGGGCGAAACAGATTGGGATCAGCCGCAGCGGCTTCGGCCAATGCTTTCAGCGCCAATTGGCGCGCACCCGGCATAGCGAGGCCGATGGATTCCGCGGACGCAAAACGCTGGGCCCGCGGGGAACACGTGCGACAGCCCAGAGTGGCTAAGATAGCCTGCCGGTACAGGCGTACCGTGAAGTACCGCAAGCTGTCCCGCCAGACGGCGTGCGGCGACGACACTGATCTGCTGGCCAAGAATGGCCCGCACGGCCAACTCAAAACCATCCCATCCGCCGGGTGCGCGTAATCCGGGACGCTGCGCCACTAAAGGCGCAAGCAACGGGTCGCAGGAAAGATGGGCGTCAATCGTCTCAATGTCCGCGCCGATATCAAACAGACGCCGCACTCGCGTCACGATCGCAGGGAATGATCTGACATCGGGAAAACGAATCCTAACCCCAAGGCTCTGCCGTTGCGGCACGTGCGTAACTTCGACGCTTCCGATAGATCCGCCTATTTCAACCGTCCGCAGGTAACTCCCGCTCTCAACAACTTCAACGCCCGGTATCGCGCGCACCTGGAGATAGCCGAGCATGGACGTCCAATCGTACGGAGGTCGATAGCGCAGCTGCAGTGTTACGCCTGCCCCGCCGGGGCTCGTGGAACCTTTCCTCCTCAATGCGCTGGGTGGACGATGAAAGAGCTCCTGGAATGTTTCATTGAACCGCCGCATGCTGCCAAATCCGGCCGCCAGCGCAACTTCAGTCATCGGCATTTGAGTTTCGTGAATAAGCTGCTTGGCAAAAAGCACGCGCCGCGTCTGTGCCACCGCAATCGGGGAGGCTCCAAGATGCTGCTGGAACAATCGCCGGAGTTGGCGTTCGCCTAAACCGAGGCGTTCCGCCAATGTTTCTACGCTTGCGCCCGTGCCGTCAAGAGCGCCATCGGTGATGAGCGCCAGCGCTCGTGAGACTGTGTTCGAAGTTCCGCGCCACGAAGCCAGATCGGGCGCAGTCTCCGGACGGCAACGCAAGCATGGGCGAAAGCCCGCCTCCTGCGCTCCTGCCGCCGAACTAAAAAAACGGCAATTCGCGAATTTTGGAGTCCGAGCCGGACAGATGGGCCTGCAATAGATCCCGGTTGACGCGACACCTACAAACAGCAAGCCGTCAAAACGGGCATCGCGGCTCTGCAAGGCCCGATAACATATCTCTCGATCCGGCGGTTCCACATCCAAATTTTCTCATCTGTTGAAGAAGTGCACTCGCGCTTTTCGGACATGGTCACAAGCCCGGCCTGGCAGACTTCTTGGCTTCGATGTTGTTGGCTATCACCCATGCGCCGCTCGTGATCGCCCATGAGATGAAGAACGCCGTCCAGGGCAACCGCGTCGCCGGCGCGGCCAGAATCGCAGGGCCCCAGACGAGAAGCGTGAATAAGGTCAGCATCCCTGCTTCCACCGTTGCGGCAACACGCAGATAAACCGAGAACAGCACGCCGAGGCCACAGGCGATCTGTCCGATACCCGTCAAGTAGGCCCAGCCAGTTCGAAAAGGAAGCCAAGCCGGTACGAGGGCAGTCGTCTCCTTCGTATACACGAGGTGTGAAAGCCCGATTGGTATGAGGGACACCGCAAAGACGATTCGTGCAATGCGGATGCCGTTCTCGCCCGAGGCGAACGCCAAAGCCGATCCCTCTCGTATGCCGGCCAGTCTGGCAAACAAAACCCACCCTCCCGCCAGCAGCACGGCAAGCTCGCCGGCGCCTAGCCAAACTGCTTCCGTCTGCGGCGCCACAACCAGAGCGGGTACCTTCAATAGCAGCCAGAGAATCAAATACGGGAACAGGACGCGAGCAGAAAGCGCGGCGGTGTTTCTGAAAAGCAATCCGATGCCGCCTAAAAGCATGACAAGACCTGAACTGTAAGCGAGATCGGTACGCCCAGGGACCCATTTGGGAACGGGCTGCCACACCAAGGCGAAATCGCCGTAGATTAGAGCCAGGATGCCGAGCCCTATCATTCCGACGGCAAAGAGCGTCAAGGCAGGTTGCTCGCTTCGGGTCATCTGTTGTCCAAGGATCGCGATATAACGTCGAATTGGCGCGTTGCGCCAAAGGTGACTGGGTAGTCCGCGTCTACGCCTGTTTTTCGGCCAGGTCGCCTATGATGGGGAGCTTCACTCTGCGGCTGTTATACGCCGAATACATCAGGTAAAGCCACAATGCGAATACCAGCAGCATGTACAAGGGCGAGATCAGCAGCATCAATCCATGCGTGACCAGCGTGAATAAGAACCAGATAAGGATCACCGCCAAGTGGAAAAAAATCGACTGGAATGCATGAAAACGGATGGTGCGGTTTTGGTTGTAGGGCGCAAGAACCAGAAAAATGATTCCGGTTATAAAGCCCACCAGGTAGCATAGCGCGCTGGCAACGTTCTCCGTCAAGCCTCCCGTCGACGAAGACGCATACGGGGCGGCTGGCGGCGGAACAGAACCGGGCGGGACGTACGCCGCCCCGGGAGCAGGATCTCCATTCGCAATGGTCGCGCCGCAATTTGGGCAGAACTTGCCCGCGGTCTCAGTTCCGCAGTTTGGACAGAATGCCATGAACCCTCCCGGTTCGGCTACCGCCGTTTTCTACTGTTAAGAGTCTATTGCAAAGCAACCCGAAACGCTAGATTACAACCGGCCGCCTCAGCACCGGCCGCATGATCAAATTGACCGCAATCATGATGCAGGAAAAGATCGGGATTAGCATCAGAGCGCGGTGATAATTATCGCCTTCGGCCAGAGCGCCGATAATTCGTGAACTCACCGCCAGGCCGATCCAACCCAGAGTGATAACTACGCCCATAGCTGTCGCGGTGCCGCGAGGGAACGTATCGCCCGTGATGGCCAGGGTTGTGGGAAACACCGGCGCCATGCTGAGGCCGGCGCAGAATACCGCGGCCGTGATAGCTGCATAGCCATGCAACTCAAGCATCGCAAAGGTCGTGATCGCCATCAGAACCGACGCCACAAGGGTGACCGTAAGAGTGGGGACCTTGATCAGCACCCGGGAAACGACCACGCGGCCTACCAAGATTCCGAACGCAAAGCCGTAACTGACTACATGTCCGGCAGTGCTCTGATCAAACACCGGGGTGCCGTCCGCCGCCTTTACGGTAAGGAGGTAAGTCTTCAGCCAATTCCAGACGCCAACTTCACAGGCGACATAGAGGAACAGAAAAAAGCAGAGCAGGATGAGCGCTGGACTCGACAGCAGCGCCGGTACTTCGTTCAGCCGAAAGCTGGACGTGCCGGAAGGCGAGGGCATTTTGGTAGCTGCATTTACCAGCAGCGCCACCGCGGTAAGGGCGGCTATGCCATAGCAGACGGTCGCTGGATCCACGTGTTCGCTGGCCACATAGGTCGTGATAATGCCGCCCAGCCCGAAGAACAGGTTCAGAAAATTGAGAGCCGATCCGCGGCGGCTGGGTTCTACGTTGCCTACCAGGGAATTCGCGCCCGTCACCACAGTGCCGCCGCCAAATCCCAGAACAAAGTAAACAGCGAGCAATCCGCCGTAACCGCCCGCGTTCGGAGCTGCCGCCAGCGAGGCCACTATCAGCGCCAGGCCGGTCAATAATCCGACTTTATTGCCCTTCAGATCAACAACAGGGCCGGCAGTGAGCGATGCGATCACGAGTCCTAAAGCCTGCACAGTGGCGAGCGTGCCTTGTTGCGCGGCTGTTAAACCATAGGTGGGCAGGAGAGCGCCTAATATCGGCGCAATCAAGCCGTAGACAAAAATCGCCAGCGTAGCGGATAGGATGAGCACCGAGAAATGGTATCAAACAGAGGCGCCTACTACCGATGTTCGCGCAATGATCTCATCCATTGCGGTGATCGCGCGCTCACAGTCCTGGCGGGTCACATCGCAGTGGGTCACCATGCGTATCTGCGTAGGGCTGATGCCGTTGGCGAGAACACCGCGTTCTTTCAAAGCGCGGCTGAACTCGACCGCCGTCAGGCCCAGGCCGGATATGTCGAAGATGATTATGTTCGTACGAACGCGCGAAGCGTCCAACCGGATGCCCGGAAGGAGAGCCACGTTTTCAGCAATAAAGCACGCATTTTGATGATCTTCGTGAAGCCGTTGAGGCGATTCTTCCAAAGCGATCAAACCGGCGGCCGCCAGTATGCCCGCCTGACGCATGCCGCCGCCCAGGCGCTTGCGATAGAGCCTGCCGCGTTCCATCGCTTCCCGCTCGCCGGCTAACAGGGAGCCGACGGGCGCCCCAAGGCCTTTGGAAAGGCAGCACATAACGCTATCAACATCGCGCACGATACGGGAAACAGGCGAGTTCAGCGCGACGGCGGCGTTGAACGCGCGCGCGCCGTCCATGTGCACCTTCAATCCGCGGGTATGCGCCTCGGCACAGACTTCATCGACTATTTCTTGCGGGTAGACCGCGCCGCCGCCCATGTTATGGGTGTTTTCAAGCGAAATCAGAGTGGTGGGCGCGTTGTGCGGTCCCGCCGGTCGCAGCACGGTCTCAATCTGACTCCAGGTCAGAATGCCGTCGGCACTCGGAATGGGACGGACAAGGCAACCGGAGAACCACGCCAGCATCGAAAGCTCCCAATCAAGAATGTGAGAGCGCGAATCGCAGATAACTTCTTCCCCATGGTTCGTGTGGAGCTTGATGCCGATCGTGTTCCCCATGGTCCCTGTAGGCACAAACAGCACGGCTTCCTTGCCTAACACTTCAGCCGCGCGGCGCTCCAGGTGGTTAACGGTGGGATCTTCGCCGTAGACGTCGTCGCCTACTTCGGCTTGTGCCATGGCAGCCCGCATTTTCGAGCTCGGCTGGGTGACAGTATCGCTACGCAAATCTATGAGGCGGTCAAGCATGCAGAAATTCCTGGAAGATCTCATTTGAAACCAGCACTGCCTGCGGCGATAGCCGCAGGCGTGAACCACGGCGCTCCAACATACCCGCATCGAGCCAGCGTTCAATCGGCCGTTCAAAGCGGGACCATTCTTCTGCCGTGGGCTCAATACCTGCTGAGAGGCGCAGACCGACGAAGAACCGCTCCTCTGATAGGTCGCTCTCTGTCGACTCGCTGCGGCCGCCGGCCCGGGCAAGGTACTCCGGCAGCGTGTCCGGATTCGACCAGCGGCGGCGTCCATCGAACGAGTGCGCGTCCAGACCCAGGCCCACGTAAGGCTCAAGCAGCCAGTATTTGAGGTTGTGACGCGACTCGCAGCCGGGATTTGCGAAATTCGAGATCTCGTAGCGGTGAATATTCAGAGAGGCTAACCTGGCAACCGCTCGTTCGTAGAGGTCAGCCACAAGTTCGTCGCCCGGCACGCACTGCGCCCCGTACCGGTTGCCTCCGAAGATCATCTCCTTCCCCAGGCGGCTGTCCTCATCGACTTCGAAAATGTACACGGAAACGTGCGGGGGCTCAAGACGTTCAATCCAATTCAGAGATTCCTCCCAGGAAACGGCGGTCTGCTCCGGGAGCCCCACGATTAGATCGATGTTGATGTTGGTAATACCGGCGGCGCGCAGACTCTCTATGTCGCGCTGCACAATCTCGGCATCGTGACGGCGCCCCGTTTGATGCAGTTCCGCGAAGTGGAACGACTGCACACCCAGACTGACCCGGTTGACCCCGCAGCGCCGCCACGTTTCAGCCGCCTCCTGCGTAAACGTCCCCGGAGCGCATTCCAAGGTCACTTCCTTCAATTTCCTGGCCGGAATAGCGTCCATAGCCCGTTCGAGCAGTTCCAGCGGCATTAGGCTAGGGGTCCCGCCGCCCCAATAGACTGTTTCCGGCAGCCACGGCCAGACCTGCGAATCGATCTCTTCGAGCAGCGCCTGATGATAGGTGGTCAGGCTGTCTCGCGACCCGACATCTGATGCGAAATTACAGAAGCTGCACTTTTGATTGCAGAAAGGATACGAGATGTAAACGCCGGGCATCAGAGCTCTATTGCTTCGCCGATTTGTGCTCGACCGCATCGGCGATCAATTCGTCCAGCGCCTGTCCGGTTTCGGGAAGCACGAAAGCGTTCCGAGCGACGTCCCAATCAAGCTTAAAGCTCTTTGAATGAGCGGAGACCCAGATCTGGCGCACCGGCGTATTCGGGCTGACCACAAATCGGCCTTTTGGCTCGTCAAATTCGATGGAAAGCGCACCGGAGTTAAAATCGGGCTCAAAATTATAGCGGTCAGAAGCAGAGCTGAGCTTGCGGTAAAGCGACTCGAGCGCTACATCTGCCTTGGTTTTGAAATCTTGTTCGTCCATTCCCTCGCCGTCTACATTCTCTATTCTCTACTCCGATCGATAAACTTTGGTAACTTTGGCTGACAGGCGCTCATCTGGTAACTGCACAATAAACCTATGGAGCCATCGTGTGTCCGCCAAGACCTGATCCCCGGAACCACCCAGCTCTACGGCGACTTTCTCTATCACTTCGATAGAGTAGCCAATTTTTATTCCTACCCTCCGTTTGAGAGCGGCAGTTTCAGCGCGGCAGCCAAACAGTTGTGCTATCCCGAAGGCCGCCGCAACGCTATGGTCGCTACGCTACGCGAGCAGAATCGGGATGAAGCGGCGCTCAAAAGGTTCGCGCAGCCGGAAACGCTGGCGGTAGTCACCGGCCAACAGGTAGGGCTTTTTTCCGGACCCGCCTACACCATCTTCAAAGCCCTCACCGCCGTGAAGTTGGCACGGGAGTTGAACTTACAGGGGATACCGGCGGTTCCCGTTTTTTGGCTCGCAACCGAAGATCACGATCTCGCGGAAGTGGATCATGCCTGGGTCTTTGACCAAAACGCCACCCCTGGCAAGCTGGCGGTTTCGAACAGCGTCGTGAATGGCGGCCCCGTGGGGGACGTCCTGTTCCATGAAATGCCTCTGGCCCAGTTGCGCGAGGCGCTGGGAGATCTTCCGTTCGCAGACGAGGTAATGGGGCGAGTGGCCAAAGCTTACCGCCCGGGCGTTACTTTTGGAGCGGCCTTCCGTTCGCTGCTCCAGGATATTTTGTGCGATTGCGGGCTCTTATATATAGATCCCTTGGCTCCGCCTGTCCGCCAGATAGCCGCGCCCTTTCTGGCGGAAGCTGCCCAGCGGGTGCCGGAATTGCTTGAGGTTTTGCGGCAGCGCAACCAGGATCTGACCAGCGCTGGTTATCACACGCAAGTTCACGTCGATGAGGATTCGTCGCTGCTCTTCCTCCTGAGCGAGGGTAAGCGGACGGCGATCCGGTGGAATGGGCGTGAGTTGGTTACTCGCGAGAAGGAGCTCACCCTTCAGGATCTTACGGAAAATGCGGTGAGGCTTTCGCCAAACGCCCTGCTGCGTCCCGTTATGCAGGATTACCTGCTTCCAACCGTGAGCTATGTCGGCGGCCCGGCAGAGATAGCCTACTTGGCGCAGAGTCAGCCGCTTTATCAGAACCTGCTGGGCAGGATGCCTGTGATCTTTCCCCGCAACAGCTTCACTTTGCTGGGTTCGCGCGAGTCCAAGCTGATGGAGCGATATGACCTGCGCCTTCCCGACGTGCTCGACCACGAAGAGAAAGTGAAAAGCCGGATCGCCAGTCGTCTGGTACCGGAAGGAATCGTAGACGAGTTCACGGCCGTGCGGTCCGCCACGGCCGCCTCGCTGGAGAAACTGAAGGCCATTTTGCACGGGTTTGATCCAACCTTGGAAGCCACCACCCGGAAAAGCACCGCGAAGGTGCTCTACCAATTGGAGAGGCTTGCCAACAAGACTGCCCGCGAGGCCCTGCGGCGCGATGAACGTGCCAACGCCGAAGCCAGTTACCTCATCAACCTGATTTACCCCCGCCGCCATCTGCAAGAGCGAATGTACTCAATTGTGCCCTTTCTCGCTAAGCACGGTATGGACTTACCCCTCCAGCTGATGGATTTAATTCAGCTGACATGCCCGGACCACATGGTGCGGATTCTCTAGGCCCATTGCCGCCAAACCGGCCACGCTAGACTCAAGGAAACACCAGGTAGGTCGATTTTCTCGCGTTAACATGTTGTCCCGCAGAACCTTTGTTAAATCTCTGTGCGCCAGCCTGCCGATCTTTTCGCTGGATCAGTTGCTGCAGGCCGCGCCCCTGGGCATTCAGTTCATAAACGTGGCACGCCAGGCCGGACTCACCTCCAAGACGACTTTCGGGGCCGAGAGCAAGAACAGGTATCTGTTGGAGACCACCGGCTGCGGCGTGGCGTTCATTGACTACGACAACGACGGCTGGCTCGACATTTTCTTTGTCAACGGAACGCGTTTTGAGACGACCTTTTCAAAAGGCTCCGAACCCATCAGCCGACTCTATAAGAACAATCGGGACGGCACATTTACCGATGTAACCATGAAGGCGGGCTTGGCAAGAAGCGGCTGGGGGCAAGGAGTCTGCGCCGGCGATTACAACAACGACGGCCATGAGGACCTTTTTGTCTCCTACTGGGGCGATTGCGCGTTGTATCGGAACAATGGCAACGGAACCTTTACAGATGTCGCGGCGCAATCCGGCGTAACCACGCGGACAACTACGGGCCTAAAGCGCTGGAACACCGGCTGTGCGTTTCTTGATTATGACCGTGACGGTCACTTGGACCTTTTCGTCGCAAACTACATCGATTTCGATCCTAAAACCGCGCCTGTGCCCGAGAGCGGACCTTGCTTGTACGAAGGCTTGCTGGTGGCGTGTGGACCGCCCGGCTTGCAGGGCGGCAAGGATATCCTTTTCCACAACAACGGGGATGGCACGTTTACGGATGTGTCTGAAAAAGCCGGGATATCGAAGAAGCAAGGCACGTACGGCCTGGGAGTGCTCGTCGGCGACTTCGACAACGACGGTTGGCCGGATATCTATGTGGCGGATGACTCCGCTCCGTCAGCGCTCTTCAGGAATAACCATGACGGAACGTTTATTGACATCGGAATGGAATCCGGCGTGGCATTCGGCGCCGATGGGAAGACGCAGGCCGGTATGGGAGCTTCCGCCGCGGACGCATTTGGCAGCGGGAAACTTGATATCGTCAAAACCAATTTCGCCGGCGATACTTCCAGCCTGTATCGAAACCTTGGCTCGGGAAACTTCGAAGATGTGACGTTCCAGTCCGGCTTGGGGCGAAATACACGCTTTCTCGGTTGGGGCGCCTGCTTCCTGGATTTCGACAACGATGGTTGGCCTGACATTTTGACTTGCAACGGGCACGTGTATCCCGAAGTCCGCGAGAAGGAGAACGAATCCGGCTACCAGGAGAGGAAAGTGCTGTATCACAATCTCGGGAACGGAAAATTCGAAGACGTCTCTCTCGACTCTGGGCCCGGCATTCTCGAACCCGTAGCGGGACGCGGATGCGCTACCGGTGACTTCGACAATGACGGCGACCTGGATGTCGTCGTGAATTGTGTCAACGAAGTTCCCCAACTGCTGCGGTGTGATAGTACTCTCGGAAACAACTGGCTGAAAGTGAAAACGGTTGGAACTAAGTCAAACAGATCGGGGATCGGCGCCAAAGTCTATTGCAAGCCGGACGGCGAGCATCAACAGATGAGCGAGGTCAGGAGTGGCGGCAGCTATTTCTCGCAAAGCGATCTGCGCCTTCATTTCGGGTTGAAGAAAGCCACAAAAGCCGATCTGGAAATTCACTGGCCGAGCGGGCAGGTAGACAAAATCGACGGCGTAAGTGTGAATCGCGTCCTCACCGTGGTCGAGGGCAACGGCACGAAGCCTCCGGCGGCCGCAAGAAAATAATCCGAAAAGCAGGGTTCCGCAATGAGCGCGGGAAGCCTGTTGCGGAGCTCAGACAGCGTAGTAATCGATCAGTTCGCGGTTATTACATTCCTGGTGGACTAATAATTTCCTTACGCAACCTTTGCCAGCCGTCGATACTCTTCTTCTGATCTCGCAGGCAGTAGAACCCACAGCGTGTAAATCCCCAGCGCTGTTCCGAACGGCATCTCCAGCAGGCTGAAGCAGCCTAACAATATGGCAAGCGTTCGCGCCCACGGCTGCCGCTCAAGCAATCCCCATGCCGTAACGAAGCCAAGAATCGCGCCTACGATGAAGACCGCTCCAATCATTTGCATCAGTCCATGCACAAAGAGGGGTACTTCGGGTGGAAAGAAGTATCGGCTGGGTCCGAAAATCGAAAGCAGCACGAGAGCCGGCAGCACGCGGAAAGCCGACAGCGCCAACCAAAAGATTGCCAGCAATCGGACGTGACCGGCGATCCTGCCCTCTACCGGCATCAGGGGAATCGAACCTACTGCTTTCCCGCAATTCGGGCAAAAGTTGAGATGGGTCGCAAGTGGGGCGCCGCATCGGTCGCAAAACATAGTTTCTTCCTCTACCGCAACCCAAAATACGAGTTTGCCGGCCGGATTGTTCCCCAGTCTTAAGGGCGTGAAAATCGCGGCTAAATCATTTGGCCGCCGCGGCTCGAGGCGATCGAAGCTGGATACAGCTTGAGGCCGACGTCTCGAACTACAGCGCCAAAGCCGGCGTCGTTGCGAATAGCGCTGAGGCGCGGATCGGCATTCAGCCACAGCAAGGCCGCATCGTGCGCATCACACGCTTTTCTGAGAGACTTCACGGCCAAGACCCGCTCTCCAAGCGCCACCTGGATAATGCTCTCCCAATAGGGAGACACGTAGCGGCGCCGCGCCAGGTCGTCCAGTTCCCTGAGCGCTTTCAATGCCTCTTGCCGCATGCCTGCGCTCGCGTAAACGTGACCCAGGGCGCTCACGACAGCCGCATGATCGTAGGAACAGTTATCCGCATTCCCCAGTTCGGTGATCGCTTCGTCGTACATCTCCAGCTGCTCATAGGCAAGCCCCAAAATATATTGGGCTGCTCCAAACTTCGGCTCTAAGGTCAGCACTTTCCAGCAATGCTCTACCGCCGCTTGTGAATCGCCGGCCCGATGCAGGCTCCACGCGAGATCGATATTAACCGGCATCGATAATGGATCCAGCGCGCGAGCGCGGCGCAGAGCCTTCAAAGCGCTTTCATGTCTCGCCATCGCGGAAAGCAGCGTTCCGTAGGCCCTATGGCTGTCTGCGTGCGTCGGCCTGAGTCCAATCGCGCGCAAATGCGCGGCTTCAGCGCCCTTCCAGTCCCAATCGAACAACATGTTTACCCGGCCCATCGCGACGTGAGCTTCCGCCAGTTCGGAATCATAGCGAACGGCGGATCGGGCAAACTCCTGGGCGTTCCGTCTGTCAGCCTCGGGAACTGCCCCCAAAACAGCAAGTTGGCAATAGGCTTCTGCTAGTCCGGCGTAGGCCGGCGCGCAATACGGATGCTGCGCCAGCGCCGCTTCGAAGTACGCGATGCCCTTGCGAATGTCGTCCTCGGTCAGCTTATTAAGGAAGTATCGTCCCTTTAAGCAATCCTGATGTACATCGAAATTCGCAGTTTGCGCGTCGACCTCCACCACCGGCTGCCCTGCGAGTTCTTGTCTCGTGCCGTTATCTGCCTCTGTCGCCAGGTGTATTTCTTCCACCGGGGCAACAAAAACGTAACCCAAACCGGAACGCGTCTCTATGAATCGGCAGTCTCGCGAGGAGTCCCCAAGCGCCTGGCGAAGCGCGTTGACCGCAGTATTGAGTCCGTGATCGAAATTGACGTGAAGGCCGGGCCAAAGGCGTTGCGCTAATTCTTCCCGTGTAACTAACGCTCCCGCCCGCTCCAGCAACAGTTCTAGAATTCGAAACGGCTTCTGTTGCAGCCGCATCCTGATCCCGCGTTTGCGGAGCTCGCGTTGTTCCAAATCCACTTCGAAAGCTGCGAAACGGACCTTTCGAGTAGCGCGAGCTGGTTTATTAAATGAATCGTGCTCCTGCATATTTCTAAGTTTTTTCCCGAATTTAATTCCTCCGCACAACCCTTTTTCAAAGAGGCGATTCCGCCTTGATAATCAACTGACTTTCTCCTGAGGCGCTGCGTTCCGATTTTCTTCGTCTGAAGCGATGTACGGATCTTGAGCCTTCGCAGTTCCTGGCAATAGACCCGACAAGGAGCCAGCTATGAATATTTCTGTGAATCGCATCTTTAGTTATGGTCTACTTGCCGCCGCCCTCAGTTTTGGCGCAAGCTATGCTTCTGCACAGCAAGTGACCTTCCACCTGCCGTCCGAGACCCATTGGGGCCGTGCAGTACTGGAATCGGGGGACTACAAAATGTCGGGGGGGCAAGCGTCCTTAGGGCAAACCGAGTTTCTTGTACGCGGTGATTCGGGTTCGGCTTTCGAGTTGCCACTTGTAACTGACACGCAGCGGGAATCGAACTCGAGTTATTTACAACTCGTTAACATTAACGGCACATATTACGTAGATGAGTATGTGTCCGGACCTTCCGGCAAGACATACAAGTTTGCTTTGCCCAAGGCGGCGCGGCACCAGGAAATGGCCCGTGCCGGTGGCACAATTGTTGCGGTAACGGACTCAGACTCGCGATAAGCGCTCCCCGTATGACGCAACTTTGGAACGGGCGCGTTCCGGAAACGGAAACCGCCCGTCCCGTTTCTTACAGAAAGCGATGCATTACGTAAGCGTCCACTAGACCTAGATTCGTGTGGCGAAAAGCTTTCGGTAGTGTTCCCACTATCTCGAACCCGCACTTTTGCCATAAAGCGATCGCTCGCTGGTTTGTGCTCACGACAAAATTGAACTGCATGGCGAGAAAACCAAGCTTGCGCGCTTGATTAAGTGAGTCTTCGCACAATACTTCGCCAAGACCTTGTCCTTGTCTGTCGGGATGCACCATGTAGGCTGCGTTGGCGACATGTGAACCCAGGCCAGGCTGATTTGGCCTCAGAATATACGTTCCCACTATTCGATCGCGGTGCCGCGCCACGTAGGTGCGAAGCTGTTCGTTCATCCAGATTGCTTTGGCCTCTTCTCGGCTGCTATCGGGAGCAAAGGCGTAAGTGTCCGCGGCGGCGACTACCCGATGAAAGATCTCCCAAATCGCATCGAAGTCGACCGGCTCTGCCCTCCGTATTACTACTTCTGAATGATCCCACTCGAAGTTCGACATTAGCTCTCGCCTGGTGGCACGTTTCAATGCGAGAATAGCGCAGCCTCGTTCATCTGCGAAACGCCACCGTCCGATTCCGAACATCTCTCGTTGGCTCCGAGCTGAAACTGATCAGGATACGGCCAACTCGCCAAGAATCGTTGTCGTCAATAAAACATTCGCCCTTATCGGGCTGTTCTAATGCTTCTTGCCGTGGACACCGAGCGCGAGATCTTCCGCTCCCTCTTTGTGGTGACGCTCCAGATCGTCGAGCAAGCCTTCGTCGCTCAGATCCAGCGGATGCGAATTCTCCCAATCGCTATGCACGATGGCGGCTAACCGCTCTAGCACGTGATCGTCGTGTACTTCGATCGCCAACTCGCGGCGGCTGTCAAAGCTGCCGGGCGCCAGGTTGATAGATCCGATAATCGCCCGCTGGCCGTCCGCGAGAAGCATCTTGGCGTGAAGGCTGAGATGCTTCAGCTTGTGAATTTTGATCCCCACGTCATCCATGATCCGGAGTCCGCCCACGCTTTCAATCAGCTTCTCCTTCTTCAATTTGTGAGGAGGACGCGCCATTACGTGGACCTTCACCCCTCGCCGGTTCGCGCGCACAAGATGCTCGATAATGATCGGATCCTGATATCTTTCGTTTTGCAGCCACAGTGAGTGTTTGGCTTGATCGACAAATTGTGCAATCCGGTCTCTGCCATTGCCTTTGCACCAGATCAGATGAGCATTGACGCCGTTGAAATCCTTGCGATTCCAGTCGGCTTCAAAGCATTGAATGATCTCTTCCACCTCGTGGTTGTGGGTTGTCACAATAGCGAAATCGCGCGTCTCCGTTAGATTCTTCGCATCCCAGTTCAGCGATTTCACGAAGGCTGTCTTATCGTCAATCACCATCGATTTCTCATGCGTGACATCAAAGGCGGGATTGCTGTCGATTACATGGACGCCGCCGGCTTGTAGAATTTTACGGGCCTCCGCATTGTCTTCTTGGCCGTCGCGGCGCGCGGCGTTCAGCATCACTCGCACGTCAACACCGCGCTTGCTCGCGGCCACGGCGGCAGCCAGCAGATCCGGATAGGAAAAGACGAACATCTTCACCCGGATTGACTTCTCCGCGCCATTAATGGCATCGATGATGGGCTGTGGGGAATCTTCGGGAAGAACCAAAAGGGAACGCGACATAAAGCCTCCAAACTGGACGTTTTCAACAGCTACGCAGTTACCGCCGTGCTGTTGAACTGGATGCGATAGAGCTCGGAATAGATCCCGTTGAGACCCAGCAATTCGTCGTGATTGCCTTGTTCCGCTACCACACCGTCCTTCAGCACAATAATACTGTCCGCGTCCCGAATGGTGCTGAGCCGATGGGCGATGGTAATAACAGTCCGGCCTTTCATCAGCCGTTTCAAAGCCTCAATGATGATCTGTTCGGATTCAGTGTCCAGCGCCGCGGTCGGTTCGTCCAGAATCAGAATCGGGTTGTTCCGGATGATCGCGCGCGCAATACCGATGCGCTGCCGCTGTCCCCCGGAAAGCGTCTCTCCGCGCTCGCCCACCATCGTGTCATAGCCGTGCGCCATCTTGGCAATGAACTCATGCGCATTCGCGAGTTTCGCCGCTTCAATAATCTCCTCCTCTGTCGCGCCATCACGCCCATAGGCGATGTTTTCACGCACCGTTCCCTGGAATAGAACGGTTTCCTGAAGGACGTAGCCAATTTGATCGCGTAGTCCTCTCAGCCTGTAATCGCGAAGGTCCACGCCGTCAACCTTCACGCTCCCGGAAGTAGGGTCGTAGAACCGCGGAATGAGGCCCACAATAGTGGATTTGCCCCCGCCGGTAGGTCCGACAATCCCGACTACTTGACCCGCCTTGATATCGAAATTGACCTTCGTCAGGACAGGTGAATCCGCCTGGTAGCAGAACGCCACATCCTCGAACGTTATATCGCCCCGAATCGCCTCCGGTACGCGTGCGTTCGGTTTCTCGGGAATACTTGTCTCGGCTTCCAGAATTGCCCGGACGCGCTCCACTCCGACGGACGCCTGCGCAATTGTATTCGTCATCGTGGCCAAGTCCTGGACCGGTTTGAAAAACTTGGTCAGATAAGCCAGGAAAACAGTCAATGCTCCCACCGTCATCGCTCCCGTCAGGATAAGCGCCGAACCTCTCCACAGGACGATTCCCGCGCAAATCGCCACCACGACGTTTACCAGCGGCGAAAGCAGCGCCTTGATCCTTCGCGCTTTCAACGATGCCGCTACTGTCGCCTTGCTGGCTTCCTTTAGTTCTGAATCTGCGAGTTCCTGTCTGCCAAATGCCTGTGTTACCCGAATAGACTGCAAGCCTTGCTGAACTACCGCAACCAGGCTGCTCTGCTGTTTCCGCACCTCCCTGGTCGCGTCCTTGACTGATTTCTTGAACCGCGAAACGAAGAACAGCAGGAATGGCGTGACCGACACCGCAATCAGCGCGAAGTCCCAGTTCAGCCAGAACATCAGGGCCAGCATCCCGACAATCGTGAACATGTCAATGACCATGCCCACCGTTGTCGAGGAAGCGAAATTCTGAATAGTCTGGATGTCTGAAGTGATCGTGCTGAGAAGCGTCCCACTCTGGTGCTTGTCGTAGTAGCTCAGCGAGAGATGCTGCAAGTGATGATAGGTCCGCAGCCGCAGATCGTTCGCCACATACTGGCCCACGCTGGTCGTCAGGTAATTGGCTATGTAAGAGGCAATCGCTCCGATCACCGCGATCACCACCATGGCCGCCGCTGCCGCTACGGCGATCTGCATTTTTCCGCTGCCTCTCAGCAGCGGTCCTAACATCTGCGCCATCCAGGGATGCAGTTTTCGGCTGCCCGCTACGCTATCGAGGATGATCTTAAGGGGCCAGGGCGCGGCCAGGCTCATACAGGTCTGCACAAGCATCGCTGAAAGTATGAGCATCAGACTGATTCGGTAGGGCCTGATGAGATCAATTACCAGACGCGTCATGACAAAAGTCCACCAAAATGCGCCAGATCGCCGGAATCACACCGTTCTTGAGGCCGAGTCGGACCGCGAGAGAAATGGACGCTTAACCAATCCATATTAGGACATACTTGGAGTTCGTAACAATTGTCCTTATTGCATCGTCGGTTTCAGCAAGTCCTAAGAATGGGGTTTTGCTGTTCCCCATCTGAATCGCAGACCGAAGGAGGACGGCGTCAGGAAAGCGAAGGTGTTTGCCGGAGCGCCGGCGAAATGGTCCGGTGTGGAACAGGGTTCTTGCCGTCTCCCTTGCTTATGGCGGCTCCGGGAACGGTAAAATCGTTCACGAAGAACAGCCCGGGGTGCCAACACACAAAGAACCGGACCTTTGCCGGTACGCTCTGGAACCGACAAGTGAGCCGACTTGATCTAATAACCGCTATCCCCTTGGATGTGCGGCAGGGGAGCGGGTGTTACACCGCAACGCGGACCTTGGCGGAAGCGCTTCGTCAGCTTGGCATCGAGGTCGTGATGGTTACTCCGCGCCTCCTGCTGCCGGTCTATACCGCCACGCGCATCGTCTTCAATGAGTCCTTGCGCGGCCGCGAGTTCAGCGCCGACGCTACCCTTGGCATCGACGTCGACGGCTATACCGTCGCCGGTAGGCGGAATTCCCGCCCGCATATCGCCTGTATCAAAGGGGTGATAGGCGACGCCGTCCGTTTCGAGCGGGGCCCCACGCGCGCCAGCATGGCCCTTCAATCCTGGCTCGAAGCGCGGCATGCGAAGCGCGCCGACCTGGTCATCACCACCAGCCAGTATTGCGTGATGCGCCTCGAGGAGCTCTATCGCGTAAGCAATGCGGTGATAGTCCCGGAGTTAATTGATCTGGAGGCATGGCGGAAGTTATTCCGCTCAAATCCAGCCGCTCCGGATCCCAGGAAGTTCAGCGTGCTGTCGGTGTGCCGGTTCTATCCGCGCAAGCGCCTGGAGATCCTGCTGCAAGCCGCTGCTCTGTTGCGGGATCGTATTCCGCAGCTCGAAGTGCGCATTGTCGGGAACGGACCGGAGGGCAACCGGCTTCGGCAAATCTGTGCGGACCTGCGCCTCGAATCCTCTATACGCTGGCTGGGCGACCTGAGCATGGAGGAACTCGCAGCCGAGTATAATCGCGCGGATCTCTTTTGCTTGCCGACTGTCCAGGAAGGCTTCGGAATCGTGTTTCTGGAAGCAATGGCGGCTGGAAAGCCAATTGTTGCGGCCCGTGCCGCCGCAGTCCCCGAAGTAGTGAGCAATGGTATTCTGGCCGAGCCCGAAAACCCGGAAGCGCTTGCGGACGCGATCATGCGCCTTTATCGTGATCCGGATCTGCGCAGTTCTCTGGCGTCCGCCGGCTTGCGTGATGTGGAGCAGTTTGAGATGCGCCTCGTCGCCCGGCGCTTCGTGGCCGAGCTAGCAAAAATCGCGCCGGGCGTAAGCATAGCCAAAGAGCCTGCAGTCGAGCGCGCAAATTAAGCGCAACCGTCCGGTTCTCATTCGTTGCGCAGTGCGACCGCCGCCTCTACGAGCGTTGCTCGCCGCATCGGTACGAAAGCCGCAATCAAAACCACGGCTCCGAACAGCGAGAGTACGCCCAGAAAAGCAACTGGATCGAAGGCGCCCGCGCCATATGTCAAATCCGGAACGTCAGGCATCACGATCATCGTGCGCAGCAACCCGGAGACGCCAACTGCTCCTAATAGCCCCGCCGCCGCGCCCCATGCCACCGGCCGAAGCGTCTGACTGCCGACCACGGCCATGACGTCCCATCGCGATGCGCCAAGCGCGGTGCGGATCCCGATCTCGCGCGTCCGCTGCGACACAAGATGAGATACCACGCCGTAGATCCCCAGGCAGGCAAGCAGCAACGCAAGCCCTCCGAGTACGGAAGCTGCAACCGCAGGGGCCCGAGCCATTAACTCCTGAATCCGGACTGGCCCCTGTTGCATGCTGGCAATGAAAGTTCGCGCCGGCAGATTCGAGTTGACTCCCGCCAATGCTGCTGACAGAGACTGGAACGATCTTTCCGGCATCATCCGCGTGCGCACCAGAAAGAGAGCGCCAGCGTCATGGAGCCGTCGCGGCATGTACACATATCCTTCATCGGCTTTCGAAAGATATGTGCTCCGAACCGTCTTCACCACGCCGATTACGGTGAGCGAGCCGTAGCCGGCTGCCTCGCGGACCCAGGTACTCTCAGCAGCGATTCTTCGCCCTAACGCCTCCTGCCCGGGCCACAATCGTCTCGCTGTGGATTCACTGATCACAGCAATCGGCTGCTCCTGTTCGACTTCCCGTTGCGTGAACGTGCGGCCCGCGAGTAGAGCAAGGCCGAGAGTGGCGAAATACCTGTCAGACACGCCATTGAACACACAGCCGAGCGTCGCTCCCTCCCCGTTGCGAAAGAGTCCAGCACCCGTACCGAGGAACGGCATTCGATCCGCCCACGCGACGGACACAATTCCTGGAATCGCCTGCATTCGCGCCAGCGCTTGGCGCTCGACTCCAAGGCGCGCGGGTGCCGATCCCGCGATGGCCCGCGTGTCCATTCCCACCACCGCGAGATGCTTGAAATCGAAACCCGCGTTGATGTCTGCCGAGCCGGCTGCTCCCCGGAACAGCAGTCCCGCCCCACTGAGCAGAATCAAACAGCTCGCCACTTGAACACTCAGCAAAACGTTGCGATGACGCCGGATCCCCGTGCCACCAAATCCTCCCGCCCCACCTTGTTTCAGCGTCGAATTGACATCGCGGCCAGACGCGCGGAGCGCTGGGAGAATCCCCACGGCGATGCCTGTCATCACGGAAACGGCGGCGGTCCAGGTCAACACGCGCCAGTCCGGTGAAAGATCAAGCGCCACTCCTACTGCGCCATTTGTGATTTTTTCGGTAAGTTCACTCGCTTTGACGCCCAGCCAGCCGCATGTCCAGCTCGAAAGAATCAATCCGGCAGTTCCGCCAAGTACGCCAACAACAAGACTCTCGGCGCACAACTCCCGGATCAGCCGCCAACGGCTCGCCCCCAACGCTAGCCGCAAAGCAATTTCATGCGCGCGTCCCGAGTGCCGCGCCGCGATTAGATGAGTCAGATTTACGCAGCCAATTAGCAGAACCAGCCCGACCGCAACCATCAAAGTGGCGCAGACCATCAGGAAAACTTCAGATCCACCGCCCTTTTCCATTTGGAAAAAGGTTGCTCTAACAGCGCTCAGTTGGACCGGCTTACCCGCCTCCAGGGGCCACGCGCCGCTAAGCACAGCAAGCTCCGCCAAACCCTGTGCGCCCGTCACCCCCGGCAGTTGCCGAGCCAGCACTTGCCACTCTCGCGGACCGTCATCGTGGATCCAGTCGACTCCAGGCATTACTAAAGTCTGAGCCGAAGCCGGTATCCAGAGGTCGGGCGCTCGCGGCGGCACGCCGGTTCCAGCGAATTGACTCGGTGCGACTCCCGCGATAAAGAGGGTAACGCCCTGAACGCTGAGGGTCTTGCCATACACTTCGGGATCTGATTGCAACTTCGTTATCCAGAAATCGTGACTGACCATGGCCACGGCTCGATCGCCGCTCCCGAATGGCCGCCCTATTTCCGGTGTGATGCCCAGCGCCTCGAAATAGTTAGCAGACACGAAGCGCACTCGCACAACCTCTGGAACGCCCCCAATGAAATCCGGCGAATTGCAAACGATAGTTTGGGGAGTCGAAGTAGCGATCACCGCCGCAAACGAATGCGTGAATTTAGTCAGACGCTCGTATTCGCTCCAGGAGAACTGGTCGGATGAGAAGGCACTGCTGTGCCAGCGGATGCGGACCATCTGTTCAGGCGCGCGCACCGGCAGTGGACGGAACGCCACCGACCCGTAGATCGTGAACACCACGGTGTTGATGCCGATGCCCAGAGCCAGCGTGGCGACCGCCAGCACGGTAAAGCTCGGCGTCCGGGCCAGCGTGCGAAGGACGTAGCGGAGATCCATCTCGACTTTCAATGCAACGAGTCAGCCGAACGAACCCGCCTATTATGAGGCTCAACACGTGGCCCCTGTCCTGTTTTGGGAAATGCCCGTTCAGTTTCGATCAAGAACCGGCTTAATGTCTACCTGTTGCTCGATGTACGCTTGCAGCCCGCCCTGATCCTGTGTCAGGGTTTCCATCAATGGCAGGCTTCGCTGATCCCGATAGCCTTCCTTCATTGCTTCGAGCGCACCGGACTTCAGTACCGCTTGGCGTCGTGCCTCGAGCGGTGACATGCCCGCGCGAAGATTGTCAGCGGTTTGCAGCGCAAGATGTTCTTCGATCTCCGCCGTCAACCGATCGTCGTCCCGCCGCGCTCTCGCCCAAAAGCGCAGCCGTTTGATGAATCGCCGGAGAGCTCTCATTTCAGGTCCTCCGCTTTGACCGCAAAGAATCGGCCAATGATTGCCGCCGTTTGCTCCCAATCCAGGGTTTCGGCCCGCAGTTGTTTGCGGCCGCCCCGCGTCAGCCGGTAGAAGCGCGCCTTGCGATTGTTCTCTGACGCGCCCCATTCGGAGGCGATTGAGCCTTCTTGCTCCAGCTTCAATAGCACGGGATACAAAGTGCCTTGATTCACCGTTAGCAGGTCTCCGCTGATCTGCTCGATGCGGCGCGCGATTCCGTAGCCGTGCAGCGGACCCAGCACGTCCAATGTCTTGAGAACCATCAGCGCCAGCGTCCCCTGCCGTACGTCCGTTTTTTCTTTCATGCCGCTTATTGGGTTTCCAACAGAAGCATGGCATATTTCATTTGGGAAAGCAACAGGACCCGGCCGGCGGCCACCTCCCTTTATCTTGGATTTAGTATGGTTCCAGAAACGACGTTGCCGAGGATGGAAAACATCCTTGCCTCCATCCAGGGCAAACCGTCGGGCCGGCGTCGAGTGGACATGGAAGTACTTCGTAAATGAACACCTCGGATGATGTATTGATCGTTAAGCGATATATCTGATACAGACTATAGCCTGCTGGCAAGCTCATCGAATTTGCTTGATCAACGTGATCGAATTCTGATATAACCAAATCAGAGCATGAAGCATCTTGCTAATCAATTCCTTCCGCTGCCCCCCGCGGCTTTGCACATTCTCCTCTCGCTCGCCGGCGAAGACCGGCACGGCTACGGCATAATGCGCGAGGTCGCGCGCCAATCGGATGGTCAATACCGGATCGGCCCTGGCACTCTCTACGGCAATCTGCAAAAGCTGCTGGATAAGCGGCTAGTGGCCGAAAGCTCAAAAACAGGCGGAGATGCCGATCCAAGGCGCCGCTACTACCGGTTAACAACGCTGGGGCGGCAGGTAGTCTCTGCGGAAATAGCGCGCTTGGAGGAAATATTCCGGGAAGCAAAACTTGGACTTCAAGGCGCGAAGCCTAGGAGGGTTTAGATGAGGCGATTCTATGCGTTCCTCGTTCGACTGCATCCCAAGGTGTTTCGCGAGCGCTTCGGGCCTGAGATGCTGTGCGCCTTTGAGGACGGCGCGCGGACAGAAGGAACTGTGCATTTCGTTGGCGACGTGTTCCTGTGTCTGCTGCGCCAATGGATTCTGCGATGCGGTGGCGGCCGGCCCGCCGCGCTGATCGCGGAGAGTGCGCCGCCTATCTTTTCTTCGCTTTCTTTAGCGGATCAGTCTGCTATGGGAAGGGGCCCTTTGTTTCTCGGGTTCCTCATCTCTTTGGGTCTGTTTGCCGCCTCCGGTGCCTTGATCGGTGGTAGAGCGGCGCATCGAAATTTGGTGCGGCCCAGCCTTCCGAGCGAGCTCGATTGGGCGCAGACTCTTACGCCTTCCGGTCTCATGGGCGCTGCTGGACACTCTGCCGGCACAGTACCGGCTTTCCGCATTGCTGGCGCGAGAACTAAACTATATGAACTGCCCTACCAATCGGGCCGCTTCGCCATCGGGCTGGTGAAGTATCGCTGGACCGAACCTCCTCCCGGGAGCGTCCACTTCCCGTTAAACCTCTTTTATCCCGCCCTCGGAAACGGGAGTGCGGCTTATTCCTCTCAGATTGAGAAGCTGGTGAGCCACGGCTACATTGTCGCCTGCGTGGAACCTCCCGACGTTTCCCCTACTATGGCTTTTGGCGACTCAAGACCGATCTTATTTGTCTTAGGTCGCGGCGAATCTTGGTACGTGTTCAACCAACTCATCTTGTTAATGACTCAAGACCGGCACGGAGCGCCCGATCTCCAGTTGCGACCGGTGGGAGGAGGGGTGTGTCGCATTTCTTTGTTGATGACCGGCTTGAACGACCAAAATTTTACCGGCGGCCCGCTTGCCTGGTCGATGAGCCCCCGGCACAGGGGAAGCCCGGGAGCGCGAGCGGCGTTGCCGGCTACCAACGTGCATACCTGCGCCTTCTTTGAGAAATATCTGAAAAACGAGTCCGGTCCGCTCTGGGACTCGGCTTCCGGCTCGCGAATTCTTTACTTTCGCGTTCGGAGCTGTCCCGGCGCCAAACGCTGAACCGGGTCGGCGGAGTAATCCACTCCGAGTCAACGCTTGCCAAGAGTAGAACCACCTTGGGACCAGCCAATGCAAGGGCCACGCGGAACGCCACCTGGACTCTTTACCAAGCGCGTTGTACCACCTCCATATTTTCGCTCGCGTCCAGAGCAAAGCACGCATTCCCAGCCGGATGGTGCCACCGGCTTTGGACATCGGCCGGACTCGGACGATCGCGCCCCCAACTGGATGGCCCAGATCCCCAGCGTAATGAAGGCCAGCAGATAAAGGAACGCGTCCTTCGCAGCCTCAATCCGGCCGCCGCCGTTCGGGACCGCTCTTCCGATGCGCGCCTCATACCAGGCACTGAAGGCCTGGTAAATGCGCTTCTCCGACCAGCCGTTCTGCCGGAGGAGAACTACCACAAATTCGTCCGAAGCTCCCTGGCTTTTCATCGCGTCGATGAATTCGAGCAAAGGCTGAGTCTCAGCAGGCATACCGGCGGCAGTATACCAGTCCGCCTAGTTCCTTGACAGTGTCAGCCGGGAGCGCATGGCTGGAGAGATCTTCGATAAGGCTCATGAGGTTGAGTGGGTCGGTTAGCTCGCGCCAAGGGCTCCGGCAGAGTGCCTCCGCTCTCTCGAAACGCAATGGAGAAATGCGGCTCTCTGGCTTACTTTAATAGCCCTCGAATTCTTTCCTCAAGAACATTGCGCGTTTGTTTCGCCGGGAAGAGCCTGTCCAGCAATCCCATATCCGCGTCGATGGTCAGATCTTTATCAGTGACTTCGACAATGCCTTTGATGGGCGTGCTCAGAAGGCCCATTTTCGCTTCGAAGGAGAACATCAGCGTTGCCCCTTGCCAGCTTCTTCGCTCGTTCACGATTTTGAGTGGAATGACGCCGGAACCTTGGAACAGATCGTCGAAAGAGCGATCGACTGCCCGCATGACTTCCTCTTTTGACTTGTTGTGTGAGACTGTTATCCGCACGACAAGCTTCATTCTAAGCGCGGGGAGGCGTCCAGCCGGAAGTGATTTCTTCTATAGTAATGGCGATGGCCATTATTGCGGTGGCGGGGCAAAAAGGCGGCATTGGGAAATCGACCATTGCAGGCAACCTGGCGGCCGAGTTTGAGGCCATAGGCCGGACCGTCATCCTGCTGGATACGGATCCGCAGCACAGTGTAACCGCCTGGGCGGCACAAGGCAAAGGCATACTGGCTCGCTGTGTGCAGAAGGTGGGCCGTGGCGATGGGGACGAATTGAAAGCCAAGGCCCACAGCGCGGAAAAAGCGGCCGATGTTGTCCTGATCGACACGCCTCCTGGTTTGCGCGATACGACCTACCAGGCCGCGATGATTGCTGACCTGATGCTTTTGCCGTGCGGACCGTCTCCGCTGGACCTGTTCGCCCTGAAGGAGGCGCTTGCGCTTGCATTGAAGGCACGGGCCGCGAGGAAGTCAAAGAAACCGCGCATCCGATTTGTTCCTTCAAAAATACTCATGAATACCAACATGGGGCGCGGCCTCTCCTCTTCACTGGAGCAAATGGGGAAGAAAGTTCTGCCGGCGATCGGGCAACGAATAGTGGTCGCCGAGGCCGTAGTCAACGGACTCACGGTGAGGGAGTACGCGCCCAACTCGGTCTCGCACCAGGAATTTGAGCAGCTCGCCAAGGCAATAGATAGGATTATCGCGCGGTGACTCGAGCCAGGCTTCCGTTGGCTGCCGCCCTCTTGCTTACGATTTTCGACTTCTCTGCGTGGGCGGCCGCGGACCAGGACGCGTCGCGGCTCTTGCCCACCGGCAAACGAATCACTCCACTGGCGACGCCGGGCTCAACGCTTGTGTCATTGAATCCGGGATTGAAGGATTTTCCGCACTTCGTTGCCGGCCAGGCGATCAGTACAGCCGTGAGCCCAGGCCATAGGATACTGCTGGTGCTGACAAGCGGGTTCAATCGCAACAACGACGCCAACGGTAAGGTTATCGACGATGCGTCAGAGGAGTATGTGTTTGTCTACGACATCAGCACGCCGACAGCACGACAAACGCAAGTATTAAAGGTGCCGGACACTTTCGCGGGCATTGCGTTTGCGCCGGATGGCAAGCGGTTTTTCGTGTCCGGGGGCAAGGATGACAACGTTCACACATACTCCACAACCGCGGGCGGCGCGTGGATGGAAGACGCCACGCCCATCGCGCTGGGGCATACGTCGGGTCTTGGATTCACGCCTGGAAAAGAGCCGCTCGCGGCTGGCGGCCTCGCTGTTACACCCGACGGCAACACTGCGGTGATTGCCAATGTCTATAACGATTCAATCTCGATCATCGATCTGAAGGCGCGGCGGATCCGGACAGAAGTGGATCTGCGGCCCGGGAAAGAAAATCGCCGCGATAGAGGGATAGCAGGCGGCGAGTATCCGTTTTGGGTGGCTGCCAAGAGCGGCGACGAAGTCTATGTCTCCAGCATTCGAGACCGCGAAGTGGACGATGTTCGCATCGGCCAGCGGCCGGCGGTTCTCGCCCGCATCAAAGTTCCGGGAAATCCCAACAAAATGGTTCTCAGACCGGGACGGCTCGCGCTTGTTCGTGGCCGAAGATAACAGCGATGTCGTGACAGTGATCGACACGAACAACAACCGGACAATAGAGAACATCATCGCCACAGCGCCCCCTGGGCTGCTGAGAGAGCCGCACCGCTATATGGGCAGCCAGCCGAATGACCTTGCGCTCTCGCATGACGAGCGGACACTCTATGTGACTGACGGCGGAACGAATTGCGTAGCAGTGATCGCGCTCGGCCACGACGGATCCAAATCGGAAGTGCGAGGGCTCATACCGACGGGCTGGTTCCCGAACGGATTGAGTTTGAGCACCGATAATCGCGTTCTGTATGTTGCAAACAGTAAGACAGTGCCAGGCCCAAACAAGGAGCGAGGCTTGCAGGTGGCGAACGGCGAAGCGCGGCCCGGTCCCAGCTTGGTAATCCAGTCACAGAACGAATATATTCTGCAGCTTGAAAAAGCAAGTCTTTTGACGCTGCCGATTCCGGACCAGGCGGGATTGGATCACTTGACGCGCATTGTGGCGGACAACAATGCGTTAAGCGCGAAAGCGGATCCACGCGATGTGCAAGTAATGGCGCAACTACGCGAGCGCATCAAGCACGTGATCTACATCATCAAGGAGAATCGCACCTACGATCAGGTGCTGGGAGACCTCCGCCGCGGAAACGGCGATCCGTCATTGGCCGAGTTCGGTGAAGCGATCACTCCGAACTTCCATGCTCTCGCCCGCCAATTCGTGGATCTCGACAATTTCTTTAACTCCGGCGAAGTGAGCGGCGACGGCTGGCCCTGGAGCACCTCCGGACGCGAATCGGATTACGGCCAGAAGGCGGTGATGCTGAATTATGCAAATCGCGGAACCAACTATGAATATGAAGGAACGAACCGCGATATCAACGTGGGGCTTGCCACTCTGAAGGAGCGAAAAGCGGCGAATCCCAAGACGCCCGATGATCCTGACCTGCTGCCTGGAGCGCATAACGTTGCGGCGCCGGATGGCCCTGAAGATACTCCCGCGGAGAAGGGCTATCTTTGGGATGCAGTCTTGCGCAAGGGACTCACGTTTCGCGAGTACGGGTGTATGAGTGACATGAATTTGGGCGCGCCTCGCGAGCCTTACCCTTTTCGCAAGAAAATAATAGTGTCACGGCCTTCCAACCCGGAGCTGTACAAATTTGGCGATCCCTATTACCGGGGATTCGATCCCGGCTATCCGGATTTCTATAGGGAAGCTGAATGGGAGCGCGAGTTTGATAGCTATGTCAAGAACAAAAACCTGCCGTCTTTCGAGGCCGTTCAGCTGCCAGTGGATCACATGGGCGATTTCGATACGGCGATATCAAGAGTAAATACGCCGGAGAAGCAGCAGGCCGACAATGATTACGCCGCCGCCCGGTTGATTGACCATGTGGCACACAGTCCATATAGAGATTCAACGTTGATATTTGTCATTGAGGACGATTCGCAAGACGGCCCCGACCATGTGGATGCGCATCGGACGACGGCATACGTGGTTGGTCCGTACGTGAGGCACGGCATGGTTGTATCCAGCTATTACACGACTGTCAGCATGGTTCGCACGATGGAAGACATTCTGGGCCTGGATCATTTAAACCTGAACACCGCGACGACACGGCCGATGACCGATATCTTTGATATGAACCAGAAGGAGTGGACTTTCGAAGCGAAGCCTTCCGCCGTGCTGCTCCAGACCGACCTTCCTCTATCTGCTACCGCGCGCGAGGCGGCAAAAGCTTCCCGGCCTGTGAAAGTTTCTCATGACGTGGGCTACTGGGCAGAGAAAACGGCAGGGTTCGATTTCAGCATCGAAGACCGCGTAGACCCGGAACTATTCAACCGGGTCATCTGGGAAGGTCTCATGGAGCGTCCTTATCCGGCGAGAGAGCGCTAGCCACTTGTCACCTTGTGCGCCGTCTCGGCTCCGTAGATTGGAAGGAACGTGGGGTCACCTGCCCCATATTACAGAAATCCAGTCTCCTGTTTCACAAGTTTCTTTATGTAGGCTAGCTCTTTGACACCGTGAACACTGGAAACCGAGCGGCGACCGTAAGGGAGTACCCATGGCCCTTCGGGCCGCAGAACGAAATGAAGACGCGGCAGGCCCTTCACGTGAAATCAACAATTTGGACCGCGTCTTCAACGGAGCTTGTATGTGCGGAGCATAAAGGAATTTCAGATACAGGAGACTATCGGCAACCAATTTCAGAACGGGGAAGCGATACGCTTCAATGGAAAGACCTCGCTTGCCAGCATTTAGGAAACAGACATGAATGCCGCTGTAGTCAGCAGTTTCGATAAACCACCACGCTTCCAACCTTTCCCGGATCCCGATCCAAATGAAGACGAGGTTCCGATAGAGGTACACGCCGCAGCCCTTCATCCCGTAGTAAAAGCCATGGCAAACGGCAGTCACTATGGCAGCACCAAGGAATTTCCGTTCATTCCCGGTGTCGATGGAGTGGGCCGGCTGCAAGATGGGACTCGCGTCTTTTTCGGCACGATGCGGAAGCCTTACGGCGCCATGGCTGAGCGCGCAATCGCGCCACGTTTCCTCTGTCTGCCGCTGCCCGGCGGTATGCCGGATGTGACTGCAGCCGCCCTTGGAAATCCGGGCATGTCTTCCTGGTCGGCGTTCAAATGGCGCGCCCAACTGGTCCCTGGAGAGACTGTACTCGTGCTAGGAGCCACCGGTGTTGCGGGCCAGCTCGCCGTACAGATTGCGAAACATCTGGGAGCAAAGCGCGTGATCGCCGCCGGCCGCAATCAGCGGGTATTGGGCGCGCTTCAGAGCCGGGCGGCAGATGCGATCATTTCGCTCGATCAACCGGACGAGGACCTGATGGCGGCCTTCCGCCGAGAGGCCGCTCCCAGCGGCCTGGACGTGGTGATCGACTACCTTTGGGGACGTCCGACAGAATGTCTGCTCCAAGCCATCTCTCGGAAGGGTCTGGCCCATGTTTCGCCGCGCATGCGTCTTGTCCAAATCGGAGAAAGCGCCGGCCAAACGATTTCGCTTCCCGCAGCCGTGCTTCGCAGCTCGGGGCTTGAGATCTCGGGCAGCGGAGCGGGCAGCGTACCATTCAACCTCATCATGGAAGGACTCGCTGAATTCTTCCAGCAAGCCGCCACTGGCCAGTTCCAGATCGATCTGGAACCGATTCCACTCGCGAATATTGAACAGGCCTGGAATCGGGAGACGCATGGACGCCGGCTCGTATTCACGATGAGGGCCTGACCCAAAGAAGAGAACGCGTAGTGGGTACTAGCAGAACCATAGTACTCGCACGGTACTTCAGCCGCTGTTTTGAAATCGGGTTCATGATAGAGTCATGCCGCTGCTCCACGTTCACTGGCGGCAAGGAGATACAGATGTTGAAAATCGTTACGGCCGTTCTTGCGGCTTGTGCCCTCGCGCTTCCGGCCTTTCCAGCGGCCGACTCTTTCGCAGGCTCATGGAAGTTCAACCAGGATAAAAGCGATCTCAAGGGCCAGACGGAAACCATCACCTCTCTGGGCGATAACAAGTACAAATTCGTATACGGCAGTGCCGTTTCATTTGAAATTACAGCGGACGGGACGGACCAGGCAAGTCTTCCGGGAGCCACAATGGCGGTCACGATTCAGGATCCCAACACCTGGAAGGTTATTGAGAAAGCTAATGGAACGACGACTTCAGCGAGCGTGTGGACACTCGCGGCGGACGGCAAGGCCATATCGGGTGTGACGAAAGGCACTAAACCCGACGGCTCCGATTTTGAGAATGATTGGAGTGTGAAAAGGGTGGGCGGAACCGGCGGCTTCGCAGGCACCTGGCGAGTCGAGGATCTGAAACTGAGCTCTCCCGCTCGAATGCAGATCGAGGCATCGGGAGCCGATGCGCTGAACGTCAGCATTCCCGATTACAAAATGACGATGACCTTGAACTTCGACGGCAAGGAGTCTCCGGTGGAGGGGCCGACTGTGCTCAAAGGCTCAACCGTATCCGCCAAACGCATCAGTGCTCATAAGATACAGCTCATCGATAAATTGAACGGAAAGGAGATGGACACGACGGAATGGGAGATCTCGTCTGACGGTAAGGTGCTCAAGATGGTTGAACACGATGCGGGCGAGAAAAAGCCCATCGTCTCCATCTACGACCGCCAATAGCTGCCGGGTAAGGGCGCCTTCGCGTTGCCTTTCTTCGGAACTTTCCCCAGCGGAAATTCGTTATCGGTGTTGAGGCCCAACATGTATTGCACATCATGCGGAACGAATATGACCGATAAGTTCCGCTATTGCCCGCAATGCGGAACAAGAACAGAAAAAGCCATGGGACCGGAGAGCGCTCGCGCGGTGCGCCTGAGCCGTTCGCGCGACAACCGGAAGATCGCTGGTGTGTGTGCCGGAATCGCTCGTTACCTGGGGATCGATGTGACCCTTGTTCGGGTGCTGATGATCGTTTTTACGGTTTGGCCGCCTGGCTCCGGTCTTATTCTGTACTTGGTTTGCTGGATCGTGATGCCAAACGATCCGTTGCTGCTGCCGCCGCCTGACGAGGCTGGCGCAGTTCAGAGATCCCTGGCTTAGCGTTCAGCCACCAGGACTATTTCGTAAGCAAACAGCCCCGGAGCGGCTACCGTTAAGACGCTGAGAGCGCGGTTCATGAGCCGCAGCAGTATGTTCCCGGAATTCATCGGAATAACGCGCTCGAGGGGAATGACGGTGAAGTACCGGCCTGTTATACGGTAGCCGTATTTTTGAAGCAGGTTCCGGATGGTTGTTCGTGTGAAGAAACGCAAATGCGACCAATCGAGAATGCCGCGATCGCTATAACGAAAGAATCCGAAAAGGACCATCAGGCGAACGGTTACGTTCACGGCGTTGGGCGCCGAGACGATCAGTTTACCGCGCGGCGCTAATAAACGCCGGCAATCCTCTAAAAGCGCGGAGGGATCGCACACATGCTCCAACCGGTCGAGCAGAAGGATCCGGTCGAACTCGCCGTCCGACCGGCGCGATAGATTGCCCAAACCAGCCTCAAGATCGGCGGCGATCACACTCTCATAGGGCAGTCCGGCCGGAACCTTAGGATCGCAATCCACTCCTGTGACGCGATTGCCGGCGGCTGCCAGCTCCGAACCGAATGTCCCATCTCCGCAGCCGATCTCCAGAACGCGTTGGCCGGTTCCCACTAGTTGCGAAGCATAATCATGTAGCGAAAACCGGCTCCGCTTGACGGCGTAGGGAACAAAATATTCCTCATACTCCGGGTGACTGCGGACGGCGCGGGACGTTTCTTTGTAACGATGAACGGCACGGACGATGGCCCGTGCGTACTTCGGACCGTTCACGCGGCAGACTTCGTCGCCATAGAACGTGGGGATGGGAACTTCGACAATACGGAAATTCTGGTGGTGCAGCTTAATGATGATTTCCGTATCGAAATGGAAATCATCGGTCAGCGTGTCGAGTTTAATTTGCGCAAGCGCATTCAAGCTGTAGGCACGGTAGCCGCTGTGGAATTCGGTCAGGTTCAGCCCCAGCGCGCGATTCTCAAACATGCTGAGAAGCCGGTTCCCCACGTATTTGTACAGCGGCATGCCACCTTTGAGCGGACCACCGAAATCCTTCATCATCCGCGATCCGAAGACGGCGTCGGCTTCGCCACGGACGATTGGCGAATACATATGAGAGAGAAGCTCGGGCGCATATTGACCGTCGCCATGGAGCAGGACCACAACGTCAAATCCTTGCTCGATGAAATACCGGTAGCCAGCTTTTTGGTTGCCGCCGTATCCGAGGTTGCGCGCGTGTTTCAGTACGCGCAGCTTGGGCAGATCAGTCATGGCCTGAATCCCGACCGCTAGCTCATAAGTTGCGTCCGAACTGGCATCGTCGAAGACCACTACCTGCTCCACATTGCGCCAGACGTCGGGCGTAATGCGCTTAAGCACGTTGCTGAGAGTGGTGATGGCGTTGTAGGCGACTATGAAGATGCCGATACGTTTGCCGCGATTGTCGGCTCGCTCCGGCAATTCATCCAACGCGTTCTGACGAAATTGGGGGAGCGGTTCGAACGGCAGCGTGAGACGGGGAAGACTCTCAGACGGGAGCGTAGGCGCGGTCGGCGGATTCATGGCGGTTAGATACGGGACGCAATATCGCCGTTTCTAACGCGATCGTATCATGCGCTGAGCGTTCGGGACTCAACAGCGCGTGAAAACGACTTCACGCTTTAGAAGGGCAGCTGCGGAGCCAGGGCCAAAGGTAAAAACGCCGGAAGCATGAGCGGCATCGGCAGGGTTTGACGTGGAAAAGGACGGTGGGCGCGTCGAACCAGCGGCGCTTTGAAGCCCTGGCGTCTGTTGAAAAGCAATGGGGGCACATGGCTACACTCATTGTGACTGCAGTCTGAAATTTTTCGGGGTCGGTTTTATCCCAGGAGCAAGTTGTAGATGAACATTCCGGATAACACGATCATGGAGACTGCCGTCACCCAGGCGATGCCGTTTTGCCAACGCTTGTTCTTGAACGTACCCATCAATCGCGGACGGTTCACCAACAGCAGCATATAGACCAGCACGAATGGCAACAACATTCCATTGACCACTTGCGAATAAAGAATGAGCTTGATCTGCAATCGGTTCGGAATCAGGAGAACGCAGGCCGCGCCGCCCCCAATCAGCAAGCTATACAGCCAATAGAAGACAGGCGCCTCCGAAAATCGCTTATCGATGCCCGATTCGAAGCCTAGTCCTTCGCAGATGTTGTAAGAGGTCGCTAGCGGCAGGATGGCGGCTGAAAGCAGCGAGGCATTAATCAGGCCGATCGCGAACAGCCCCTCCGCGAACTTGCCGGCGAACGGCCTAAGAGCGATCGCAGCCTGGGAGGGATCTGAGAGTTCGGTGTGGCCGCCGGCCTTATAGATGGTTGCACCGCACGCCACGACGATGAAAAAAGCGATGACATCCGTCACAATGCACCCTACAATCACGTCCAGGCGGCAAAGTCCATAGTGGCGCGCGTCCACGCCTCTCTCCACCACGGCCGCCTGCAGGTAAAACTGCATCCAGGGGGTGATGGTTGTGCCAATCAGCCCCACAATCACAGCCAGGTACGCCGGATTACTGCTGAAAGTAGGAATAAAGGTCTGCCTGATCGCATCGTGCCAATCCGGTTTCGCGAAGAAAGCGGAGATGGGATAGGCGAAATAAATGAGCGAGGCGATGATCAGGATGCGCTCCACCGGTTTGTAGCGGCCGCGGACGATAACGATCCATACCACTGCCGCCCCGAGCGGCACGACCAGGTATTTGCTTACTCCAAAAATTCCCATGCCTGCGGCAAGCCCCGCGAATTCGGAGATGATATTGCCGAAGTCCGCCAGACCGAGCACGACCATTGTGAAGAATGTCGCGCGGAGCCCGAACTCTTCGCGAATCAGATCAGAGAGGCCTTTGCCCGTAATCGCGCCCATGCGGGCCGCCATCTCCTGCACCACAATGAGCGCGATGGTGGTGGGAATCAGCGTCCACAGAAGTTTGTAACCGAACTGCGCTCCCGCCTGAGAATACGTGAGAATGCCACCGGGATCATTGTCAACGTTCGCTGTAATGAAACCGGGCCCCAATACGGCCAGGAACGCAACCAGACGCGCACTGACAAGGGCGAAGGGCGTTCTTCTGCGGACAGCGGTCTGGCTCATGGGCGGCGAAGAGCGAAACCTTCATTTTCAACTACCCCGTGCGTGAGCATACATTCTGTGAAATCGTAGCACCCACTCGCATAACAATGGAATAATCGTGCTAAGGATACTCGCGGCTCTGGCCGCGCGCATGTATGCACATTCCGGATGGATATCTTAGCCCCGAGACGTGCGCGGCTCTTTATGCGGCCGCGGCGCCTTTCTGGTACGTGGCGCTTAAGTGTGTCAAGAAGCTGGTCAACACGCAATTTCTGCCCCTCATTTCCGTGTTTGCGGCATTCGCGTTCGTGATCATGATGTTCAATCTTCCGCTCCCGGGCGGCACGACAGGCCATGCCGTAGGAGTCGCAATTGCCACTTTGGTGCTTGGCCCCTGGGCCTCTATGCTCGCCGTATCCATCGCTGTTGTAATCCAGGCGCTTTTTTTTGGCGATGGCGGCGTCACTGCGATTGGCGCGAACTGCTTCAACATGGCCATCGTGGGCTCGCTGGTTGCATATGCTTCGTACCGCGTTCTGGCGAATCGCTCCGGACTCGGTTCACGCAGGCGCGTTGTCGCGGCTGCGATTGCCGGCTACGCCGCTATCAATGTCTCAGCTCTGTGCGCGGCCGTCGAATTCGGTCTTCAGCCGAGGTTCTTTCACACTGCCGCGGGCGTACCCCTCTATTGCCCCTATCCTCTGAGCATCTCCATTCCCGCAATGATGATTGGCCATTTGACGTTCGCTGGTCTCGCCGAACTGGTGGTAACCGCCGGAGTAGTGGCGTATCTGCAACGCGCCGAACCGTCGTTGTTGCGGCGTACCGCTCCGGACGCGCCTGATCGAGACAGCGTTGCGCCAAAGATAACGGCCGGAGCGGGCTCACCCGCGTTGCGGCGACTTTGGCTGATCGTTGCTCTTCTCCTGGTTTTGACACCGCTCGGAATTCTGGCCGTCGGCACGGCGTGGGGCGAATGGACTCCTAAAGATTTTGCTAATCCCGGCATGCGAAACCAGATCTCCGCGGCTTCGGGAAATCGGCGTCCTCCCACCCGGCCGCCCAGCGGTTTGGAGCGATTGTCAGGCATATGGAGCGCTCCGGTTTCCGGCTATGCGCCTGCATTTATCCGCAGCGCTTCCTTCGGTTACCTGGTTTCCGCGATGGTCGGCGTGGGCCTGATCATCCTGCTTTTCCTGCTGGCCAATCTGATTCTGTCGAGGCTGCCGCAAAGGGGGCGCACCGCGTCTACTGGAGGAAAATTCCGCAGAGGCTTCATTGCTGGAACGTTGCAGGATTTGATCCAGACTCTGGAATTTGCCCTATTCGCGGAAGAGCTCGCCAAAGGACGCGGCTTTCTGCAGAAACTGGATCCGCGGGTCAAAGTTGCGGGGCTCGTCTCGCTCGTCATCGCGGCGGCCACTGTTCAGCGGCTGGCAGTTCTTATCGCCCTGCTTGGAATCGCGGTGCTGGCGGCTGTTGCCTCTCGCGTACCGCTCACTATGCTCCTCACCAAAATGTGGCTTCCGGCCTTATCTTTTAGCGGTGTGATTGCACTTCCTGCCATTTTCCTGACGAGCGGCGCCGTTCTCTATCGAATCCCGCTTCTCGAATGGCCGGTTACGCAGCAGGGTTTAACCAGCGCTGCGCTCTTGATCCTTCGAGTGGAGACTGCCGCCACGTTCACCGCCCTTCTGGTTCTCACTACGCAGTGGGTCCGGGTGCTGCGCGCCTTGCGGTTTTTCCGCGTGCCGGTCAGCGCGGTGGTTATCCTCGGCATGACCTATCGTTATGTCTTTCTACTGTTGCGCACCGTCCGCGAAATGCTGGAATCCCGCCGAAGCCGCCTCGTCGGAACACTCGAAGGTCATGAGAGTAGGCGGCTCGCCTCCGCCAGCGTTGGAGTGCTTCTCTCGAAGAGCTTTCAGCTTACCGCTGAAGTTCATTCAGCCATGCTTTCACGCGGATTCCAAGGCGAGATTTACCTTCTGGATGAATTGGCGATCAACCGGATTCACCTCCTGCAGATGGGCGCGTTCCTCGCGCTGGGCGCCGTAGCGGTGGTTTTAGGCAGATGATCATGCCCAGTCCGCTCTTCGAGGCTCGTGACCTTGTCGTCCGCTATAACCGGCTGGTTGCGCTTGATCGCCTCTCTATCGCTGTAGAGCCGGGCGAACGCCTGGGGCTCTTGGGAGCCAACGGATCGGGAAAGTCAACCTTGCTCCGCGTGCTGGATGGCCTCATCTTCCCCGAATCCGGAACGGTCCGGTTCGATGGCCAGCAGATTACCGAAGACCGCTTCGAAGAGCGCGACTTCACGTTTCAGTTTCGAAGGCGTGTCGGCCTCGTGTTTCAGAACCCCGACGTCCAGTTGTTTAATCCCACGGTCTTTGATGAGATCGCGTTTGGCCCGCTGCAACTGCGCTGGCCCAAGCAACAAATTCGACGGAATGTGGAAGAGGCCCTGGAGATTATGGATATCTCCGAGCTGCGCGATCGTTCCCCGCACCAGTTATCGGGCGGCGAAAAAAAACGCGTTGCGTTGGCCTCGGTTCTGGTCCTTGATCCGGAAGTGCTGCTTCTTGACGAACCCACCGCCGCGCTTGATCCGAAGAGCCAGAGTCAAATAGTCGATCTGCTTCGTTCCTGGGGCGGAGGGAAAAAGACTGTGATCACCGCTACTCATGATCTGGATAGTCTCGAAGAAATTTCGGACCGATGCGTTGTTTTTGAAAAGGGCCGTATTGTGTCGGAAGGCTCTCCGCTCCAGATATTGCATGACATTCCCCTCCTTCAGCAGGCGAGGCTGGTTTCCGCGCATCACCACTCGCACGCTGAGGGCGAAACCGTTCCTCATCCGCATCCGCATCTCCACGCGGGCTCGGAGCGCCCTTAGCTACTGAGCGGTGGGAGGCTTCGAAACCTCGGCAAGCGGCTTCGTATACTGATTCAACCAGTCAATTACGGTCGCATACCAGAACTGGCTGTTTTGCGGCTTCAGAATCCAGTGACCCTCGTCCGGAAACTGCACCATCTTGGAAGGGATTTTGCTCTCCTGGAGGGCTGTGAAAAGCTGCTGGCCCTGGCCGATGGGCACGCGAAAATCCAGTTCGCCGTGCGTCACCAGCGTCGGCGTCTTGAAATTCTTCACATAGTTGCTCGGCGACCACTTATCGTATTGCTCAGCGTTCTCCCAATAAAAACCGTGAAATTCCCACTTCGGAAACCACAACTCTTCGGTAGCGCCCATCTCGCTGCAAAGGTCGAAGACGCCCGCGTGCGAAACCAGCGCTTTGAAACGGTCTGTATGGCCGAGTATCCAATCCACCATGTATCCGCCATAGGAGCCACCCGCGGCCACCATACGGTCTTTATCGATATACGGCAAGCTGCTGACGTAATCCGCCGTCGCCATAATGTCGTCGTAGGCGCGGCCGCCCCAATCCCCGTTGACGGCATCGGTAAAGCTCTGGCCATAGCCGATAGAGCCGTGTGGGTTGGGCATCACTACGACGTAACCGGCCCCTGCAAATACCTGGGCATTCCAGCGGTAAGTCCACGACTGGCCCCAATCTCCTTCGGGACCGCCATGAATCAGGAACAGCACGGGATATTTATTCGATGGATTGAAGCCGGGCGGCTTCACCACAAAGCTCTCCACCTTCGCGCCATCTGCTCCGTCCACCAAAATACTCTCCGGCGGAGTAAGCTCATAAGACTGCAGAACGGCGTCGTTCAAATGCGCGAGGGGAACGCCGCTCCCGCCTCTCGACTCCGCTTTCTTGATCTCTAGCGGTTTGGATCCGCTCTGCTCGGAGTAAATCATGACTTTGTTGTCGCTGGTGAACTGCACCGAACCGATGGAACTGGGTCCTTGGGCAATGGTGCGCATAGGGCCGCCCTCCACGGGAATCATGTAAAGCGGAACAGCGCCATGGTCATCGGCGGTAAAGAAAATGCGCTTGGAATCGGGCGACCAGGTGTATGATTCCACCCAGCGGTCCAGTGAGTCTGTCAGCGTATTCATCTTTCCGCTCTGCAAATCGAGGACGGCGAGGCGCCATTGATCGCTCTCGTACCCTCCCCGAATCTGTGTCCGATATGCAAGGTAGTTGCCGTCGGGCGAATAGAGCGGACCGTCATCGGCGCCGGGATTGGTGGTGATGCGTTTAGCTTCGCCGCCCGCGGCGGCCACCGTGAACAGATCGGTATTGGTGCTCGTGGCCGGGTCGGGATCGGTGTTCGCGACATAGGCGACCTGTATGCTGTCCGGCGAGAATACGTAGGGCTCAGGACCGCCCAGCGAAAAGGGCGGCGTGTTCAGATCTCCCGGCGTGAGATCGCGGGGAGCCCCGGTGCCGTCCAGCATTTGAATCAACAGATGCTGCCGGCGATTGCCCTGATAGTGTGTCCAGTGGCGGTAGAGCAGCGAGGTGAAGACCCGCGCATGCATCTTGCTGGCGGCGTCCTCGTCGAGCTTTGCTTTATTGCAAGCGGCGTCATACGCAACGCTCGGAGCGGCATTCGCGGGCGCGCACCCGGGATAAACGTCGCTGGTGAATAAAATTAACTTGCCGTCCGGCGAAACCGTCACTCCGTCGGCGCCCGTTGGAAGGTTCGTCGCTTCGCGGGCGTCGGTTCCGTCTGGATTCATTGACCAGATTTGCGAGCCGTTTGCGCGATCTGAAACAAAAACGATCCGCTTTGAATCGGGCGTCCAGCGGGGGCGCGTGTTGTTGCTTCCTTCGCTCGTGATCTGCTTCGCGGCGGCGCTCAAGTCTACCGGAACGACATAGATTTGGACCGGCGTGCTATTGTTCGGCAGGTCGGCTGTCCGAACCGTAAAAGCCACCACCTTGCCGTCCGGCGAGAGCTGCGGGTCGTCCAGGCGGGCTATCTTCATCATCGCTTCGAAAGTGAAAGGAGCCTTGGCGGGAGCTGCCGAGAGCCAAGCCGCACCTAAAAGGAACGCGCACAGGGCGCCGTTTCGCATCTCTACATTCTATAGGCGGTTATTGAACTCAATCGGTCAGCGCAAGAATGGTCGTTCGGACATGCCAAGTCACCGGATTGAAGATCAACTGGAAGCCCTGAAGTCGTTGCGGACAAATGGGGCAACATCTGAAGTCATCCCCATGCTTCGCAACGCCCTGAATGACCGCGTGAACGTTGTGGTGGCGAAAGCCGCGCAAATCGCGGCGGAAATGGACTTGAAGGCTTTGGTTCCGGACTTGGCGGCGGCCTTCGAGCGCCTGTTCGTTCAGCCGCAAAAGACTGATCCGCAGTGCTGGGGTAAGAACGCTATTTCCAAGGCCTTAAAGGATCTCTCTTACGACCAGTCGAACCTCTTTCTGCGCGGCCTGCGTCACGTGCAGATGGAGCCCGTCTGGGGCGGCGCGGCGGATACCGCAATCACCCTCCGCGCCACCTGTTGCCTTGCGTTGGCGCCCTGCCGCGACCTGCCCCGCGAAGCCATCTTGCGAGCTTTGCTGGACGCGCTAACGGATGATCTTTCCGAAGCGCCGGAGCGTTCTGCGCCTGTGCGTATTGATGCCGTCCGCGCTCTCGAGCAGATGGGTGGCGAAGAAGTCATCCTGATGTTGCGGCTGAAAGCGAAGGTTGGCGACGTCGCGCCGGCCGTCACGGGCCAGGTGTTCGAATCTCTGCTCCAGTTGGAAGGAACGAAAGGCGTCGACTTCGTCGCCTCCTTCCTGGGGCGATATTCAGAGGAGGTGAAAGAAGAGGCGGCGCTCGCGCTGGGAGCATCCAGAATTAGCCGCGCCGTCGATGTCCTGAAAGAGGCTTGGCCGCAGCGCGGCGGCACGCGAGCCGGTGAAACGATTCTGCGGGCAATCAGTTCCTCCCGGACCGGCGCCGCAATCGATTTCCTTTTGGGTGTACTTCGGCAGGGGCGCCCACGGGAAGCCATGGAAGCGCTACGGGCGTTGGCGCTCCATGCCACGTCGGAAGAGATCCGCCTGCGCGTGGTCGAAGCGGCCGCTGAACGGACTGAGCCGGCTATCCAAGCCGAGTTGCACGCGCGCTTCTAAGACTTCAGCGGCTTATCGATCGCCTTCCAGCTCTTTTCGTCCCAGTACTTCACCTTGCCATCGCGATACGATTCCACGGAAAGGCTGATCAGAATCTGCGCGTGGGCGGCGGTTTCCACATCCAGGTGTGGTTTCTCGCGCGTGCGCATGCACTGCAGGAAGTTGCCGGCATGCGCCTGCATCATGTCGAACTGGGCTACGGGAATTTTGATTTCCTCTGAGCCGAATTTGTAACCCGGGAACGGACCTTCCTTGCGTTCCGCGTCCGGATGCGCAGGATCGAATGGCGGCTCGACGATTTCGGGACGCACCAGGATGTTGTCCGTGGGCTCTTCAAACATGCCGTGTTCCACCATAATGATGGTGCCTTCATGCCCGCGTATCAATCCCGGTATGTGCTGTGAGTTCGCCATGGAAGAGCTGAGCACCAGGGAATGCCCCTCCGCGTATTCGGCCAGAACATGAAACGTGTCCGGGACTTCCCGGTCATTTGTGAACGCGTACTTACCGCCGGAAGCCAGCACCTTGGTCGGATATTGCGGCTTGTCCCAACAGATATTCAGCGGCGCCACTACGTGGAAGAAGAGATCAGTGGCGATGCCGCCTGAGTAGTCCCAATACTTCCGGAAACGGAAATAGCGGTCCGCGTCCCACGGCCTCTTGGGCGCTGGACCCAGCCACATGTTCCAGTTGATGTAGTCATCGCCCTTGCCTTCCGGACCGGCGCCCGGGTCGATGGGCCAATTCCATTCCCCTTCGATTGAATTGCGATGATACGAACCCTGGCTCATGATCATCTTGCCGATCATGCCGTCCGCGATTGCCTTTTTCGCTTTCCACCATTGGTCGGCTGAAGTGGTTTGCGAGCCCACCAGCACCACGCGTCCGGTTTCCCGCGTGGTGTCCATCAATTCCTTGACCTCCTTGATGGTGTGGCACATTGGCTTTTCCAGGTAGACATCTTTGCCCTGGTCCATTGCGTCCAGCGCGACGCGGGCGTGCCAATGGTCGGGCGTCGCCACAATGACCGCGTCTACTTCAGGCATCGCCAGTAGCTCGCGATAGTCTCCGAACGCCTTCGCTTTATAGCGTTCCGCCTGTATGCGCTTGCGCTTCTCATAAACGTCGCAGACGGCGATGATCTGGCAGGCGTTGTTGTTGGCTGCCGCGTATTCCGTAAAGGAATGTGCGTCGGAGCTGCCGCGGCCGCCACAGCCGATCAGGCCGATGTTAATCCGGTCATTCGCGCCGATCACGCGAGCCGGGTTCATCTTGTTGTTGGGTTTTGCAACCGCATGGCTCGCCAGGGCAACGCTCGCGCTCAAAGTGCTGGCGCGTTTGAGGAAGTCGCGGCGATCGAATTCATCTGTCGGCATTGGGTAATCCTCTAACAGAGTCTACTCCCCTTGCAAAGCGGCGAGGTCAGTAGGTTGTCCTCAAATTGCGTTTTTTTCCTGTGGGACACTGGCGCTTGAGGCGAATGAACGGCAACTCATCCGACTCGTCCTCCCGCGCCGCTTTCGAATATCCAAACTTCCGGTTTTACATGCTGGCCAGATTTCTGGCGGCCATCTCATCCGAGATGCAATCAGTCGCAGTGGGCTGGCAAGTGTACGAACTGACCCACCGGCCGCCGGACCTGGGCCTGGTAGGCATGACTCAGTTCGTTCCAGGCCATACGGCGGACCGCATTGCCCGGCAGAAGATTGCGAACGAAGTCGGCCAGTTCGAATCCGGCATTACCGCTCAATGGTTTGGAACAGTGCCGGCGGTAGTTTTGGGAGGAGTGGAACCATCCTGATCGTCATGTCCTGGACATGGCTATTCCCGGGGCTGCGGTCAATGGACGCCCTGGTTCCGCAACCAATAGGACCCGTTCTGGCGGAAGCTACCACTGCCCATGGTACTGCCGACAATGAATAATCGGCCCATCTGTTGTTAAGCTTCAAGTGTTCATGACAGCCCGCTCTAACGCGCACTTTCAGCGTCTGATCCGTGCCGTGCTGCTGCTCGGTTTTATCGCCGGGCTTGCGTTCGCGAGCGTTGACGTTCGTTCTCTGCCGAAGCCAACCGGCTATGTGAGTGATCTCGCGCACGTGGTGAGCCCTGAGCAAAAGGAGCAGCTGGAGGAGTTTTGCACGAAAGTGGAGCAACAGCTCGGAGTGCAGTTCGCTCTGGTTACCATTGACTCCATTGGCGACCAGCCGATTCGCGATTTCGCTTTAGATGTAGCCCGCGAGTGGGGCGTCGGCGCCAAGAAAGACAATCAGGGTCTTCTGCTACTCCTGGTGATCCATGACCGGAAGACCGATATCGAAACAGGCCGAGGCATTGAGCCCTACATAACTGACGGTTTTGCCGGAAGCACGCTGCGGGCGATGCGTCCGCAGCTGCAGCAAAGTGACTATGGCGCGGCGCTATTGATCGCGGCTCAATCCATGGCCGCCCAGATTGCTCAAGGCAAGGGCATCGCATTTTCCGAAGCGTTGCCTCAACAGCGGCGGCCAGCTTCTCAGCAGCGCGGCGGCATCCCGGTCGGGCTGATCCTATTCGGGATCTTTATATTGCTCGGACTGTTAGGCAGGATATTCCGCCGAGGCGGTGGCGGTCCCAGAGGCGGAGGGGGAAGCGGCCTGCTGCAAGGTCTGCTGATCGGCAGTCTGCTGAGTAGCGGCGGTCGCGGCGGCAACTGGGGCGGAGGCGGCGGCTTCGGCGGGGGTTCGGGCGGCGGCGGCGGCTTTGGCGGTTTCGGTGGTGGAGATTTCGGCGGAGGCGGCGCCAGCAGCGATTGGTAGGCGCGAGGAGGAACCTTGGAGCAGAAACTGTCCCAGTTAGTGGAGCGTTTGAAAGCGGGCTTCGGAGAACGGCTGGTCTCAGCGGTTCTTTACGGTTCCGCCGTAACAGGTGACTGGAACGAGCACGGTTCGGATTTGAACGTTCTGTGCGTACTGGATCGTCTCTCGCCGGAAGAGCTGAAACAATCCGAACCGGTTTTTCGGTGGTGGCGCGAACAAGGCAATCCGCCTCCGCTGCTGTTAACTGCGGAAGAAGTCAAATCCGCCACTGACTGTTTCCCCATGGAGTTTCACGACATGCAAGTGCATCGCCGGGTACTGTATGGGGCAGACCTGATCGCGGATCTTACTATCGATAAGTCCTTTTACCGCGCGCAAGTGGAACACGAACTTCGCGCCAAACAGATCCGTCTTCGGCAGAAAGCAGCCGAACTACTCGGCAGCCCGGATCGCCTGCTGAAACTCTTGACGGACTCGGTTTCCACTTTTTGCGTCTTGGGGCGTCACGCCTTGATACTTAGCGGCAACCCTCCGCGCTGGAAGAAGAAAGAAATTGTCGCGGCCTTAGAGAGCGCGCTGGGCCGCACCTTCCCTGCTGTTAATGAGATACTGTCGATTCGTGCATCGGGAAAAAAACCATCCTCAACGGCGACCGCGTCGTTGTTCTCGGGTTATTTGTCGGAAACCGACACTTTAGTCCGGTTCGTGGACGCTCTGGAACGTTGAGTTTATGATTCTGAGTAGGAAAGGTAGGTGACGCAGTGAAGGGCGGGCTTGTAATCTTAATCATTGTTGTTGGGGCGATTCTGCTTTTCGGTTTTCAACTTATGGGCCAAAGGAATTCGCTCGTCACGGAGAAGAATGAGATTGATGGACGCTGGGCGCAGGTGGATAACGACATGAAGCGCCGCGCGGACCTGATTCCCAATCTGGTAGAGACCGTCAAAGGTTACGCGAAACAGGAACAAACCGTGATCGGCGAGATCACGAGTGCGCGGGCCGCACTGGTGGGTGCACGTTCCAGGCAGGACGAAATCAATGCGAACTCGCAACTGAGTGGTGCGCTCAGCCGGCTGCTTGTCATTCAGGAAAACTATCCTCAGTTGAAATCAAATGAGAACTTTCTGCGCCTGCAGGATGAACTGGCCGGCACGGAAAATCGCATCGCCGTCAGCCGCCGCGATTATAACGAGGCGGTCAAGAAGTACAACACCGACGTCGAGCTTTTCCCGAAGAACATCGCGGCTTCGATCTTCGGCTTCCATCGCGACGACGCCTACTTCAAGACGACCGAAGAGGAGAAGAAAGTTCCCGCCGTGAAGTTCTAAGAGTGCAACGGGCCCCGGTATGGAGACGAATTCATCCTCTCGCCGGGGTCTTTCTATTTCTGCTGGCCGTTTGGGCCGGAGTGAACTGGTACTTTACCGTTGAACGCATTGTTAGAAGCTATAGTCCGCTGCCGTTTGAAGATTATTGGCGTGTTCCCGAGCATCTGAATAGTTACCGGCACTTCGATCTCCGCGTTCTGTGGAAACAGCACAATGAACACCGCATCGTATTCCCCGAGATTGTCTACGCGGCGGATATGTTGGTTGGGCACGGCCTGCAGCTCATTCCTTTAACGCTGAGCTTTCTCTGCTACGTGGGAGTTCTGTCGACTCTCGTTCTCACCCTTATTCAGGATCGACAGATTACATGGCCGGTGCGTATGGCAGCCGTTTTGCTGTGCGCGCTGGTCATCGGTTGGCAAGGTAGCGCGATGGTGCTCGCTGAGCCTTTTCTTTTGCAGTGGACGCTCATGCAGGTAGGCGTGCTGCTCTCGCTGGTGTTTTTGTCGAAGGCAACGGGAACCAGAAAAAACCTGTTACTGGCCGGATCGATCGCCTCCGCGGTTGTAGCCACGTACAGTTCGGGAAACGGCATGCTGATTTGGCCTATCCTGCTTCTGGCGGCCTTTGTTCTTCACCTCGGCCCGCGCCAATTCGCCTCGGTTTTTATTTCGGCGATCATTTCGTCCGGCTTGTACTTCATTGGATACGACTCGCCAAGGAAACTGAACCTGGAGAATTTTCTGCGGCATCCGTGGTACTCGATTGAATTTCTTGGGGCGTACATCAGCATGCCTTTCGGCGGAATAAAGGGCCCTCAATTCGGCGTCTATGTCGGTTTGATATCCATCGCGATCATGGTGGCTCTGTGTATCGCCGCCTCGCGCAGAGGCTTGATCCGATCCGATGTAGCCATCGTGCTTTTTGGAGCTTACCTGTTCACGCTGCTTACAGCAGTGCTCACTGCCGCGGGACGGATGGACCCGGCGGACGTTCACTATGAGGGCGCGGGAGCGGCGCGTTATATTACGCTCCCTCTGGTGAACTGGGCGGTATTCATCGCATCCGTGTTATGGGTCTCCGCGCGATTTCATTGGAAGTTCTTTCGACCGCCGGCCGCGGCGTTGGTCATCTCGCTGCTTTTGTTCCTGGGGTTGCCAAAACTGCGCTGGTGGCTGCGAAGCAACGAGGCCCAGTTCGCCGACACGCAACTCACAGCGCTCAGCCTCGAAACTGGCTTGTCAGACGCGCCTCTGCTCGTCAACATATTTCCGGATCCCGAGTTCGTGAAGCGATGGCTGCCGGAACTGCGCGCCGGCCGCCTCTCCATCTATTACCGGAAGCGCGGCCAATGGCTTGGAAAACCTGTCACAAGTTTTGCCCCTATTCTCAGCGGGACGGGAGCGGGAAGAATAACATTCACATATCCCGTACGGTCGGGTCTCGAGATTGCGGGATGGAACGAAGGGGCTAGGGTTCTGCTGACGAACGAAGAGGACAAAATACTCGGATTCGGCGAACATTTGCCCGCGGGATTTCCCGACTCGGTGCCGGCCCCTAGCGCCAGGCCGAATTCGAATTGGGTGGGATTCGCAAACCTTAGCTTCGGTGGGAAAGAAACTTCCGCCTACATCATCACGCCGGCGGGACTGCTTCGGCTAGCACACCCTATGCCCGTACCCGACACGCGGGCCGTAGATGCGGGGGATATTGGCAACCCGCTCAGCGGGATCTCGTGGCGGTCGGAGCCGAACCTGCTCTCTTCAGCTCTGCCGCCGCTTGAGCTGGTTACCAACCCACCCGGCGAGATCTATTCGACGTGGAACGGGAACGACGCGAAGCAGGGCACAATAGAGTCGACTGAATTCCCGGTGCCAGCAGGCGGTTGCTTCGTTCTGCCCGTGCTGCCGGGCCCGAGCATGCAGGGGCTATCTGTTGAAATTATCGACGGAGCCACTGGCCGGGTCGCGGCTGCCGCCCCGATTCACGACAGGTCGAGGTGGTGGGCGTATTGGCAGTTCCGTTTAGGACCAAACGTCAAGACCATCCGCATACGAGCCCAGGACCATGGCACGGCGTGGGGACAATGGATTGCCGTCGGCCAGCCGTTTGAGTGCCGCTGAAGGAAACATTTTCATTCGCTCTCTTCGGGGGGGGCTTCGAGTTCTATTCCCTTGGCGAAGCTCCTCAAAACTGCAAGGGAGGCGTTCGCGCTGAACCCGGCAGTGCGGAGGCGGCGGTAAGCAGCGGCAAGGTTCTTCTCTTCCGCCAGAAATTCCGACAGATTCTTCCCACGATATTTCCTCTGTAGAAACTTGCCGGCGAGTTCCTGCTCATCGGCTCCCGCGAAGACGGCGGCAACGGCGTTTTCGGCTAAGGCCGGGGCAACGCGCTTTCCACGCAGATCCTGCAGAACGCGAAAGCGTCCGAAACCCTGATTTTGGAGGCGCGACGATGCAAATACTTCGGAAAACTTTTTATCATCCGCCATGCCGTATTCGCGTAACTTAGCGATGGTACCGGCGATGTCGGCGCTCGATGCCGCTCGCCGGGCGAGCTTCTGCTTGAGTTCGGCAACCGAATAAGAACGGCCGGCCAACGCCCGCAGCGCATAGTTCCACAAGCCTTCAGAGTCGAGTTTCTTAGGGTTCCGAGAGGTCATCGTGCTGAAACGTTTGCTAATGTACCACCCTCTACAGGTTGTACACTGCAATTGACGGACCTTTAAGAGGTTCGAAGGAGAAACACATGGAGGAAAAGAGCGGCTTCGGTTACTTTCTGCTGGGGCTTGGTATCGGCGTGGCGGCTGGAATTCTCTGGGCGCCCAAGGCGGGGGAAGAAACTCGCCAGCTTCTGGCCGACAAGGCGGGAGAAGGAGCCGATTACCTGAAGACGCGCGCTCAGGAAGGTTCGGATTACGTTCGCCAGCGCGCTGACGACGTCCGCCAGTCTGCCGCGGATCTATATGAGAAGGGCCGAAGCACAGTGGCACGGCAGAAAGACACTCTCGGCGCAGCGGTGGAAGCGGGGAAACAGGCCTACCGCGACGCTGTAGACGATGTGAAGGCGGCAGCAGCAGGATCCGGACCAAGCGGCACGGGAGAAGGCATTTAGCGATCCTGGCTTAACCAGTTTGGTCTAATCAGGATGGAGCGCTAATGGACCAGAACACACTTCTGATCGTTCTCACCGTCTTTGTGGCGATCTCGGCCATCGCGTTACTCATGCAGGCAGTATCCTTGATGGGCCTTTTCGTCGTGGCTCGCGATCTACAAAGAAAGCTATTACCGTTTTGGCCGGAGATCCAGCATATTATCGGCACAACAAAGCGTACGGTGGATCGCACGGAGAAGCAGGTAGAGAAGATAGGAGCAACGAGCGTTGAGATCATCGACCTCAGCAAACGGCAGCTCGTCAAAGTGGACGAGCTGCTTACTGATGCCTCCACGCGAGCAAAGGTGCAGCTGGAGCGCGCCGAGATGGTGGTGGACGACACCATGACGCGTGTTCAGGAGACGGTCGGAGTGGTGCAGAAGGGTGTTCTCCGTCCAATCCGCGAAGTGCAGGGCCTGGTGGCGGGTGTCAGAACGGCCATACAGTACCTGGGCCGCGGCAGCCGCCCCACCGTTGATCACGCGACGGCTGACGAAGAGATGTTTATCTAAGATGCTTGGTTAGGCCGGATGGGTCATATCCTCCGGCTTCACGTACTTGTCGAACTCTTCGCCTGAAAGAAAACCCAGTTTCACGGTGGCATCCCGAAGGCTTAAGCCTTCCACGTGCGCAGTGTGCGCAATCTTCGCGGCCTTGTCATAGCCAAGGACGGGATTGAGCGCCGTCACGAGCATCAGGCAATCGCGGACGTAACCGGCCACTTTGTTCCGGTCCACTTCAATTCCCTTGGCGCAGTGTTCGTTGAAGCTACGGCAGGAGTCTGCCAGGAGGCGCGTCGAATGCAAGAAGTTGTAAATGATAAGGGGCTTGAAAACATTCAACTCGAAGTTGCCCTGTGATCCTGCGAATGAGATGGCGGTATCGTTACCCATCACCTGCACCGCGGCCATCATCAGGGCTTCGCTCTGAGTGGGGTTCACTTTGCCGGGCATGATGGAGGAGCCCGGCTCGTTCTCGGGAATAGTAAGCTCACCGAGGCCGCAGCGCGGGCCGGAGGCGAGCCACCGGATATCATTGGCGATCTTCATCAGCGAGACGGCCAGCGTCTTCAGCGCACCCGAGGCGAAGACCAGCTCATCATGCGCCGAGAGCGCGGCGAACTTGTTGGGGTGAGAGCGGAACGGCAAGCCCGTCAGCTCGGCGATCTTCGCAGCGGCTCGCACGGCAAATTCCGAAGGAGAATTCAAGCCGGTACCAACTGCCGTACCGCCGATGGCGAGATCGTACAGGCCATCGAGCGCCAAGCGCAGCCGTTCGATGTCGCGTTCCAGCAGAGATACCCAACCGGAGAACTCCTGGCCGACGGTGAGCGGCGTGGCGTCCTGCAAATGCGTGCGGCCGATTTTGATAATGCCGGCAAAAACCTGGGCTTTTTCCGCAAGCGTATCCCGCAGATGCTGCACGGCGGGAATGAGTTTTCTCTGCAGCTGCTCGGCGGCGGCGATGTGCATGGCGGTGGGGAAGGTGTCGTTAGAGGACTGCGACATGTTCACGTCGTCGTTGGGGTGAATGGGCTTTTTGCTTCCCATGACTCCTCCGGCGAGTTCAATGGCGCGATTCGAGATCACTTCATTCGCGTTCATGTTGCTCTGGGTCCCGCTCCCGGTCTGCCAAATGCGCAAGGGAAAGTGATGGTGCAAACGGCCGGAGATCACTTCGTCGGCAGCCTGCGTGATGAGTTTCGTCTTCTCCGCATTCAGCTTGCCCAGGTCCTGATTGACCAGGGCGGCAGCCTTCTTCAGGACACCCATGGCGCGAACGAGCTCCGGCGGCATGGTTTCCTCGCCGATATCGAAGTGAATGAGGGAGCGCTGGGTCTGGGCGCCCCAGTATTTGTCCGCAGGCACCTCTATCGAGCCCATGCTGTCTGATTCCGTACGTTTCGAAGCGGCCATGATTTCATTCTCCCCCCTCGTCTCAACGCCGCATATTTTGAAGGAACGAAGCCAGAAACGGCGAACGGGAGTTTTTACCAAACGAACTTCGCGACTGGCTGTTTCACTGATCGCTCAATTATAAACCGTTTAGTATCAATGACTTGCTCGGGTGCGGATCACAATACGGCAGACAGTAGTATATTTCTGAACTAGCGAGAGAGATTGCTCGTAAAGGAATGCAGGAGAACGGAGGTCGCGCTATGAGATATGTGCTGACGATAGCTTTTACGGGTATCCTGCTCTTTCAAGCGAAGGCCGGAGCGGCGGAATGGAACAAGAGTTGGAGCGTGGGGCCCAAGCCGGAGTTGCACGTCGTGGCTGGGGACGCGTCGGTCCAGATGGTAGCCGGACAAGACGGTGCAATTGAGGCGACCGTGAAGACGCGAGGATGGTCTATCGGCGATTCGGGCATACGGATCATAGAACATCAGAGCGGCAACCGGGTGGACCTGGAAGTTCGGGAACCCTCGACGCATTTCGATTTCGGAATGCATTCTGTGGGGATTGAACTGCGCGTGCCACACGAGCTGATGGCCGAAATTCATACAGGAGACGGTTCGATCACGATGCGGGGAGTGCGAGGCGCGCTGCGGCTTGATACAGGCGACGGCACTATTCAGGGAGAAGACCTGGATGGATCACTGACGGCGCATAGCGGGGACGGGAGCGTTCGCCTCGGCGGCCGCTTTGACACGCTCGAAGTACACACGCAGGATGGATCAGTAGACATTCAGGCTTTCCACGGTTCGCGGATGGCGTCCGACTGGAAGGTAGAGACGGGCGACGGCAGCGTACACCTGGGCGTGCCGCGCGATCTGCCAGCCGATGTGGAAATGCAGACGGGCGACGGCAGCATTCACCTTGACTTGCCGGTGACGGTGAACGGGATGCGCAACGAGCACGAAATCAGGGGCAAGCTGAACGGCGGCGGCCCGGTGCTACGGGTCCGGACAGGCGACGGATCTATCGCGCTGAACGCGTTATAAGTTCCTTGAGCCGAAGGGCGTTGGCGGCGGCGTACCCGGAATCATCGTTATCGAAGTAGCAATAAACTTCGCGTAGAGTGCGATGCCACTCGCGAATCTGGTCCGCCCAGCGGCTCAATGCCGTATCGCTGTAGCTCCCCTGATATTTCGCGCCGGGCCCATGAAGACGTACGTACGTGAAATCAGCGGTAATCCGGAGGTCCGATTGGCTGCCGGCCAGGTCAAAGATGCAATACGCGACATTATGGCGAGCCATCAGGTCATAAACGAGCTGTGCGTCCCAAGTGGGATTGCGGAACTCGAAGGCGTAGCAGTGTGATGATGGCAGGGCTTGCAGGAAAGATGCGAAACGGTCCAGGTTCAAGTCCCAATTCGGCGGCAATTGGAACAGGATGGGGCCGAGTTTTTGTCCTAGAATCCCGGCGGCGGTTATGAACTTTTCGAGACCTTGCTCGGGATCTTTCAGCTTCTTCATATGCGTAAGGAAACGGCTCCCCTTGGCGGCGAAGCGGAAGCCGGGCGGGGTGGAATCGCGCCAGAAGTCGAGAGCGGCTTTCTTGGGCAAGTGGTAAAAGCTGTTATTGAGTTCGACGGTATCGAAGCGCTCGCAGTAGTAGGCGAGCATTTTGGCGGCTGGCGTATGGGGAGGATAGAAAGGACCCACCCAATGCTTGTAATGCCAGCCGGAGGTTCCTACCCAAACCCTGCTCTGATTGGGTTTTGCGGGCCGAGTCACGTTCTGTAGACGCTAAAGGCGGGTCAAATGCTGGCGTTTGCTTTGCCCTGGCGTACCATGTGACGAATGAAGCCGATCTGTGGCGCCCTGGCCGGCGCGGTTTTGCTGTTAAGCCTAGCGTCCGGGCGCGACGACGATTCTGAAACAGGCGTCCGGGCCCAACTGATGGCTCAGACGCAGGCATGGAACGCAGGCGATATTCCGGCGTTTCTGCAGACGTACGCGGACGATTGCATTTTTGTCGGCAAGAAGATAACGGTAGGAAAGACAGCACTCAGGCAGCGCTATGAGACGGCCTATCCTTCCCGGGCGGCAATGGGAACGCTAACGTTCAGCAATCTCAAGATTCGTTTGCTGGATAATACCGTGGCCGTCGTGACTGGGGAGTGGCATTTGGAGCGAAGCGCGACTGCAGGAGGGCCTGTTGGCGGGCTTTTCAGCCTGGTTTGGCGACTGCGAAGCGGACGCTGGGAGATTGTGCTGGATCATACGAGTTGACGGCGCGCGAAGAACCTGGCATTTCCAGGCTGGGGCAGATCAAGAATGGTCAGAAGTGGTCCTCCTTGTGTCCTTGTTGCGCTCTGATGAATTTCTGTGATATAAATCCCTGCATCATGGCGTCACCCTCAGCAGCACCGGCAGAACCCCAAGCCAGCAAGCAAAGCGCTAAAGCGGTCTCTCGATACGAGGACGGCTACCGCGTGGCACGAACGGTCAATGGACTCGGTCAAGTATGTAAAGTTGTCGGACTGATCACCGGGATCTTTATGGTGTTCTTCGGCGTTATGGGAAGCGAAACCGTAATGCGCGCAAACCCGGCTTTGGTTGCCATGGCTGACTACCGAACACAGCATAATTTGTATCTGATTTCCGTTATCCTCCTGGGCGCACTCGTTGCCTTCTGTGGCTGGGTAATTGGAGTTGTAGTTAACGGCTATGGCCAGCATCTGAAGGCCAACTTGGACGCAGCAGTCCACAGCTCACCGTTTCTCAGTGATTTGCAACGGGCCGAGCTAATGCGATTGCTGTAATTACGCCAGCAAAGAGTCCCGAAAGATAACTACCGATATTACGCGAAGCCGTCTCCGTGCGGCAGACAAAACTGGAGTTAATCGAGAGCGTCAGGAACTAAATCCGGGTACCCAGTGCCGCCGACCGTTTCGCTGCTATTCACTTGACTTGCTCGTTGCAGCCGAATCGATGTTCGTTCGCGTATCACTTTACACTGCGACGGCGTGAATCTCATGCATCCCTTCGCAGCCTTCTGGTAGTCTGCGCTGCCCCATCGCGCCTTCATTATTCCGTCCACGGAGTGTTCCGTCGACCCGAGCAGCACATGTCCGATCTCATGGGCCATGGCGTGCCCGAGCATTGTGGCGAGGTCAATGTCACCTGAGGCGCTGGCTCGTTCAACCCGGTTGTAGAAGATGATGGCGTGTGACCCGAATCGGGCGTCCGGCAGAGAGTACCCCAATACACCTGGAAGGCAGCAATCCGGAAACCCACGCAAGATTTTCAATACCAGATAGTGACGGTGGTCGGGTTCGTGGCTCTGCGAGCCAGCGTGCTGATCGGTGATATTGGCTTCGGCCGCATCGGCGGGACCGGGCTGCCAAACGATTTCCACTCCCGCGCCGGCGAGGATTCTGGCGGCTTCTTTCGTGGCCTGATCCAGAGTCCGGGGAGATGCGGGAGACAGGTTGTAGACGTGGATGCTCAGGCGGAGCGGTTGGGCTTCTTCAGCCGGGCGGCTGAATGCGTACGAGTGCCAGTTCGCGGCTGATAATACTCCCAACGCGAGCCGGATCTTCAAAGAGCTCTTCATGGCGTGGCCTCCTGTGACCACGCCAAAAATCGGTCAGGTCAGGCCCGGTCTCCATCGCCTGAACATTGGCTCTCGATGGTTCGCTGCTGTCGATTTAAATTGCTGAGAACGAACGGATTCGGATGCAGGCTGTCCTGCTTCCAAAGGTGTTTATCGAGACCTAAGGCGGCGCTCGCAATTGGAAAGAGAGCTGATCTGTTTTTGTGTTGAGCTCTCCCCTGGAATGCAAGAGACCGGTGTATCGGGCTCGGCCTATCGGTTCGGGTCTTTCGAGCTCAACCCTCGGGACGGGGAGCTACGGAAGCACGGCGTACGGATCAAACTCCAGGATCAGCCGCTACAGATCCTCTTGCTCCTGCTGGAACATCCCGGTCAGGTAGTCAGCAGGGAAGAAATTCAGAACCGGCTCTGGCCGCCTGGCACCCATGTTGATTACGACAACGCAATCAACAGCGCGGTACGGAAGCTGCGAGAAGCGCTCGGCGATGTCTCTGAGACACCGCGTTTCATTGAGACCTTGCCGCGGCGGGGATATCGATTTCTCGTCAACCCCGAAGGCTTGGCTCCGACCGAGCGAAGGCCGGAGCCGACTGTCACGGACAAACCGGAAGCCGGAAGCCTGGGGAAGTTCAAGCGAAGTCGAGGAATCCGTTCAATCGCGGTTGCAATCGGAATTCTCCTGATTGCGGCCGCCGCAGTATTCTGGTTGACCCGCCGGCCGGAACACAATGCTTCCCAACTCACGCCTTTACCGCTCACTGCCGCCGAAGGCCAAGAGGGGTATCCAGGGTTCTCGCCGGACGGCAACCAGATCGTCTATGCATGGGATGAAACGGGAGACGGGTCCCAGTCCCACATCTATGTCAAGGTGATCGGCTCGGGGAGGCCGGTGCGATTGACTTCCGGCCCAGGATCTGATCTTTTCCCCGTATGGTCTCCGGATGGCCGCTACATTGCGTTCGTTCGGTTCCTGAACGAGGTCAGCGCGATTTACGTGATTCCAGCGTTGGGCGGCTCGGAACGCAAGCTGGTGGACGGATACTTCTTCAGCTCGTTATCGTGGTCGCCAGACGGGAAGTTCCTCGTCGCGGCAGAATGGAGCTCTTGGGGACCGGGTCCCTCGTCGTTATATCTCATTGCCGCCGAGAACGGCGAGAAAATCCGCCTGACCTTCCTGCTGGACGCAAAAACTTCGGACGAGTATCCTGCTTTCTCTCCAGATGGCCGTGTTCTTCTATTCGCAAGATGCGGCGGACAATACCACTGCGGCCTATATTTATTGGACCTTGCATCGGATTACAGGCCTAAAGGAGGGCCCAGGATGTTGAGGCAGGAAAGCGGCGACATAGGGGGAGCTGCATGGACAGCAGATGGGAAAGAGGTCGTCTACACGCTTTCAGGAGATGCGGGATACAACTATCGCTTAATGAGGATTCGGGTGGAAGGCGGGCAGCCGCAGCGCCTGACATTTGCCGGCGAGCGCCTCGCCTCCCCGGTCATTGCGCGGCGCGGGAACAGGCTCGCCTATGTCCAGTGGCTTCAAGACCAAGACCTCTAGCAGGTCCAGCCCGGCAGACTGCCCCGGAGCTTCGTCTCCTCCAGGCGCGATGAGAATTCCCCGCAATACTCGCCAGACGGAAAGCGAGTCGTTTTCGCGTCGAACCGCTCCGGACTTATGCAGATCTGGGTTTGTGACAAGGACGGCAGGGACCCGGTCCAGTTAACGCATTTCGATACGGGCCACTCCGGCACACCCCGCTGGTCACCGGACGGACGCTGGATTGCATTTGACCGTCAATTGGATGAGGGATGGCGCATCTTCGTCATGGCATCGGATGGGGGACAGCTTCGCCGATTGACAGTGGATAGGGGGGCGGACGAGGTTATTCCGAGTTGGTCCGGAGACGGGAAATGGCTCTACTACGCCTGCAACCGGAATGGCGGCTTTCAAATCTGGAGGGCGCCGGCGGAAGGCGGTAACGGAACTCAGTTGACCCACAAAGGTGGATTGGTTGCCTTCGAATCTCGCGACGGCCGGTCGATATATTACACGGGCGCTACGAACCGTGCTCTGTGGACGCTTCCCCTGAGCGGCGGCAAAGAGAGACTAGTACTGGACTCGGTTTGCGCGAGAGCCTTCGCTGTTGCACGAGACGGGATCTATTATCTTGCCTGCTCAGATGGCGGCAATTCTATAAATTTTCGTCGGTTCGCGACCAATCAAAACGAGGAGATAGTGCCGCTCAAAGAAGCGGTTGACGGTATGGGGCTGGCGGTTTCACCAGACCGGAAGACATTTCTGTTTACCGTGTGGGCTCGAAACGGAAGCAATGTGATGGTTGTGGATAACTTCCGGTAGGAGGAAAGCTGCACTTTCGGATTACCTTCGAAAAGACCATTTGTCGAAGGTAATCTGCTGGATTCGTAAACCCGCTCCCCTCGATTCGGGGATAGGAGATAGAGAGATCTGAAACTGCACCCCTACTCTTTTTGTGACCGGGATCACTTTTGCTTGCGGGCAAGCGCGTCGATTTTAGTCTGTAAACTCGCGTCGTTGGGATAGTGATGCGGGAGATGGCGGCAAATCTCTTCGGCGCGCGCTGGCGGTGACGATGTCATGTATTACGACATAATCTTAGCCGAAGTTCGTCACGATTTGGGGGATTGAGGGCGATTTTTTGAGGCTAGCTGGCGCTAAGTAGTTTGCTTTCAGCAGTAGATTTTTGAAAACCGATGTAGTGCAGACCAAGTCTCTTGAACAGCGTTCGGTGTCATGACAAGATCGAGCCAGAATGTTTTTGCGTTCGCATCGGCGCGACAAGGATGGCAAAGAGCACAGCTATTGGTCGCTGGTCGAGACGGTGCGCACGCCGGAGGGTCCGCGGCAGAGGACTCTGTGCTATCTCGGTGAGCTGAACAGTTCTGCGCAGGCGCGCTGGCTGAAGACGATTGAAGTTTTCAACGAGCAGGGCGAAGCGCAGCAGCTAAAGCTGTTTCCGTCAGAGGTCGAGCTACCGGCAGACGATCCGCAGGTAGCGCGCGTACTGCTGAACAAAGTGCGTCTGGAGCGCACACGCCAGTTCGGGTCCTGCTGGCTGGGCCTGCAGTTGTGGAGGCGACTCGAGTTGGATCGCTTTTTCGAAGCGAGTATCGAGGAGCGCGCGGCCGACGTGCCCTGGTCGCGCATAGCAGCAGTACTGGCCATCAATCGTCTCTGTGCGCCGGGCAGCGAGTTAGCCATCGAGCAATGTTGGTATCCCTCGACAGCCTTGGATGATTTACTCGGGATTACTGAGGGCAAGCTCAACGACACTCGGCTATACCGCTGTCTGGACCGGATGCTGCCGCACAAGAGCAAACTCGAACGGCATCTCAAGCAACGTTATGGCGAACTGTTCGGGGCTGAGTTCGACGTGCTGCTCTATGATCTGACGAGCACATACGTAGAAGGTGCGGCGGAGAAGAATCCGATGATGCGGCGCGGCTACTCGCGCGATCATCGCCCGGATTGCGAGCAGATGGTGATCGCGCTCATTGTCAACAGCGAAGGTTTCCCGTTCAGTTATGAGACCTTCGACGGCAATCGTGCTGACGTGTCCACGATGGAAACGATTCTCCGTATGGTGGAGCGCAAGTACGGAAAGGCACGGCGGATCTGGGTGATGGATCGCGGCATTGTGAGCGAGGCGAATCTGGCAGCCATTCGCAAGCGCGGCGGCCAGTATCTGGTGGGCACGCCGCGCAGCCAGATGAAGCAATTTGAACAGCAGCTGCTCCAAGAGGATTGGACGCGAGTGCGGCCCGATGTGGAAGTGAAGAAGGTATCGATTCCGCAGGGCGAAGAGACCTACATTCTGTGCCGCACGGCCGGCCGCAAGGAAAAAGAGAAGGCCATCCACAACCGTTTCTCTGCGCGCATGGAGGAGGCATTAAAGCGCCTGGCCAAGAGCATTGAGACCGGCCGTCTGAAAGACCGCCACAAAATGGAGCGCCGGCTGGGACGCATTCAGGCTGGCCATCCGCAAGTGAGCGATCTGTATGAGGTCGCTTTCCGCGAGACACGTGAGGGCGTTCGCTTGCAGTGGTCCATCAAAGAGGACCGCAGGCTTTGGCACGGTCTGCGCGAGGGCGCCTACATGTTACGCACGAATCTTCAGGCCGGCACAGCTGAAGAACTGTGGTCACGCTACATGCAGCTGACCGAAGCCGAAGCGTCCTTCCGGGCGCTGAAAAGTGAGCTCTCGATTCGGCCGTTATTCCATCAACTGGAGCCGCGCGTGAAAGCCCACGTGCTGGTCGCCTTTCTCGGCTACGCTTTGTGGGTCACGCTAAAGCATCTCTTGAAGTGCAGCGCCCCGGCGATACCCGGAAACCATGCTGCCAGCGCCGCTTCATTATCGGCAAGCAAGGCGTTGGCGCTGCTTTCTACTTTGCACAGTGCCGATATCGTTTTGCCCACCACTGACGGACGCGAGATCCGCCTACGCCGTATCACGGAATCCACCGCCGAACAGAAATCGCTGCTGCAGCAACTCGGTCTCACCCTGCCCGCGCACTTCGAACTCCATCGTAAATGTAGTGCAGACTCGCCGATTGCCTGGGCTGATTCTAAATGACTTAGCTGATTTCTAACCCCTTTAGTGACGAACTTCGGTTAGCGTCGCGAGCATCTCGTTTGTCCAATTTCGAATAATCTTTGAGACCGGGAATCACTGGAAGTCGCGGCACTTCGGGCGGCGCGACTACGCTGCCTCGACGGACTCAGTCAAATTACCGCGAATCGCTCGTTCGTGCTTGCGGCAGGATGGGCGGTCTGGCTGCTCCCAAGGCACCGGATGATACAGCAAGCAGACGCGACACTGATATCGACCATGGATGGGCCACATGGGCTGATTGTGGAACAGTTGACACCAGAGGTGTTTGGCTCTATCGATCCAGTGAGACGCCTGCTTTCTGATCATGGATCGAAGTTAAAGCCGCTGAGCACCCCATGAAAATTGCCCTCAGGGTAGTAAGGCGTGCCAAAACCAGGCGTACTTTTGAGCTTGGATTACCCCGCACGCTGATGATTCCAGGAGTATTCCGGGAGAAGACACGCGAACTATACGGCCTTAATTGCTGCCGCTCCGATGTGAATGGCGCACGGAGGAAGTGAATAACCGTTCCGGCGATGTGAATACTGGATTGCGGGCAAGTTGAATAGAAACGCCGATGGAAGAAGGGAAGCGTATTCACATGAGTGGAATCGGTTCTAAAGCTACCGTTAGAACCGACGAGCGGCGTAGCCGCGGGCAACCCTGAGCGGCAGCGTGTAGCAATTCCTTGTTGATTCACGCCGGAGCTGGTCCCCCGATCAGCTTCCGGTTTGGCTTACCAGCGACGCGTACACCAGCCGTGTTCAACCGCTATTGCGGACGGCAACACGAACGAACATTCAGCGGGCCGACGCATGGGTAGAGACGGCTGGACGCGCTCGCTCGCTGGAAGCCTAATTTTTGGGCTCGTCAGAAGAAATCGAGACGCATGGTGTACAGGAGGAAGACGAGAAACCCCCATAGGGGAATGAACTCAAAGCACCGTTCGCCGAGCTGATCGTAACCGGGCGCCGGCAAATGGCAGCGCGAGCAGATTGCGACCGAACCCTTGCGCGGTCGTACGGCCACTTCGATGCTCTTTTTGTCGGCACTGAAGTGGGCCTGCTGGTAGACAAAACCCCGGAAACGATGGCAGCGGTTTAAGATCGTGATCAGTTCCATGGCGCGGACGGGAGCGGTAGGCGAAACCTCCACCATAAACCCGTCACGGACGCGTTTCGCCTCTCAGTCTCAACAAGCTGTGGCCTATTTGGGGAGATCACATAGAATGATGAACGAGATCCCTACTAAGACCCGGACCGGCGAAAGCACTGAACCTTTTCTGATAGTTGGTCAGAAGAAATCGAGGGTGGATTCCGGTTCGGGCAACTTGCCAAGTTTGAGGCGGCCAGAGAGGACGAATCAGCCACCCGAGCTGGTAAGGCGCGTTGGAAAGTCTTTGGGTCCTCAAGATGCGTGGCCATGCATAATTCCGGGGCTCGACCTCGTATATAGTGCATGGTTGCCGTGGTGACGGCCTTTTCGCGTGTGGCGGAACCCGAGTCTCAGTGCATCGCGCGTGCACTGCGGCGAAGAGACTCGGAATTCATTGGCCGAATGGTGTCGCGGTATCACTATCGGCTCCTCCGATATCTGGTCTACTGGACATCCAGGCGTGAACAGGCCGAGGACCTCGTTCAGGAAACCTGGTTGCGTGTACTGGAACACGCGGGGCAATATAACGGCCGCCTACGTTTCGAGCCGTGGTTGTTCTCCATCGCACGAAACCTGGCGATCGATCACCTGCGAAAGCAACAAACGGCGACGGCAAGGCATCGGATGTGCCGAGAGGACGAAGCGGGCCTGAACCTTCCGGCGCCGGATTTCGAATCGCCGTTCTTCGCGGCCGCAAGAAGCGAAGATGCCAAACGAATCGCGGCCGCTTTGGGTGCGCTAGAGCCAATCTACAGGGAAGCGCTTCTCCTGCGTTTCCAGGAAGAACTGTCGCTCGCGGAAATTGCCCAAGTCGCAGGCGCTCCCATCTCGACCGTTTCGTCGAGGATTCATCGCGGCCTGTCGATGCTCGCAAGCCTCTCTCGGAGGAGGCGCCGATGCCGCTTGAGAACCATGAAAAAGCCCGCTTTCTGCTTCATCGGTCCCTCGTTGAAGGAATTTCGCTGGAGGACCGGCACTGGCTCGATGCTCACGTCGGACAATGCGCCGAATGTGGCCGGTATGCCGATCTCTCGGCGCGTGCCGTCCGAGCGCTGGATTGGTTCGCGCTTGAACTCGACCCGGCAGCAGCGCTTCGGGTTGAGAACGTAGTCCGCAGCCGTGCCGAGGGGATGAGATCGGCCGAGGCGCATGCAAAAAGCCTTTGGATCGGCACAGCGGTCGCAATATTCCTCACGTTCACGGGATCTGCCGTTACGTGGCGTCCTTTGGCATGGCTGGCCAGTCAATGGAATCTCCCCAGCCGCGTATGGCAGATCGTATTCGCGGCGTTCTGGTTGCTGCCATCCCTTCTACTCGCGTTGCTGCCGCTTTTTCGAAGAAGGCTTCTGGGAGAGGATTCCGATAGCAACGGACAAACTGTATGAGCTGGCGCAGCGGATTCGGTCTCATTCCAGGTCCGGCCAAAATCCTGGCCGCTTTAGCCTTCGTGGTTTTCTTTTTCGGGGTCTTCGAGGAGCATCGGGCGAGCGGCCTCGGGACCTTGATCGGTCTGGCGGGCGGTACGCTTGCCGGCGCTTACTTTCTTCTCGCCGGCTATGTTTACGCAGACGCAGTGCGGCGCGGTATGCCGCCGATTCCCTGGACGGCGCTCGCGGTGCTCATTCCGAACTGCGTTGGCTTCGTGCTCTACTTCCTGTTGCGAAAGCCGATCCTCCATCCGTGTCCCAGTTGCGGGCGCGGAGTTGCACCAGATGCCGCGTTCTGTCCCCGCTGTGGCCAACCGCAAATGAACATGGGACCGCAACCCTCACGGGAAGAATCTTGAAAAATGAACCGTCGGACCTCGGTGCGCGTACATGAGGCGCAGAAAGGCGAATCTCACATGAAACAGACCGCTATGTTGACCACAGCGTCGCTGCTCACCATTCTATTGATGACGTTTCACCTGACCGGCGACATCCTGTTCAAGATGGCCCCGGCAGGTCTCTCAAATCTGTTTGCGGTGTTCATCTTCGTAGTCTTGCTGTGTGGAACGCTGCTGCTCGCCGGACGGCGAGCGGGATACATCATCATCTTCTTCGGGTCGGTCCCCTGGCGCCGGAGTCGCCGCGCGTCAACTGCCGCATAACGCCCGTTGCTGACATTTGCCGGGATCGGCCCTGTCTGACGGAGCGTTTACGGGAGGGAGCAACTGGTTCAAAAGGCAACTGGCTACGAACAGCAAAGAGCTGAAGCCCGCACAGGTTCGCGGGCTGAGCGAACCGGGCTTCCGCCGCCATTGGAGCGTATCAGTGACCCACAGATTCCTCCGACGAGGCAATTTTTGAGGATCCAACGATTGTAGTTCAGATCCGGCCGTCGACGGCCGCCACCTGGCGATGCCTGATAATACCCAGAACAGCAACATCTGGGAACTTTTAGGAGCAGGAAGACCGTTACTGTCAGGCCCCGGAAGTAGACGAAGGCGAGCAGCTGTCAGGAGGGAGGGCTTGCTGGGAAAGGGCTGTATTCCAAGGGCTTGGAGTTTCCATCAAAGCCTTGTAACCTAACAAGTTGCCGGAGCGCCTTGAAGATTTGAAGGGCTAGTGGGACCGGCGATTGAAAAAGCCGCGATGCTAGTCGAGCCAGAACTGATCGAAAGAGCGCGAGCTAAGGATGAAGCTGCGTTCAATCAGGTGGTTCTGGCTTACAGAAAGCGAATTCTGGGAACTATTTCGCGATTGATCGGGCATCCGGAAGATGTGGAGGATGTTGGGCAGGAGGTATTTGTCCGGTTGTACTATTCGCTGGACCAATTGCGCGCGGCGGAGGTGTTCGAACCCTGGCTATACCGGCTGACGGTGAATGCCGCGTACGATTACTTGCGGCGGAGCAAGCGCCGGAGCGAATCGAGGATGGCGGACCTCAGCGAGCAGCAGGTTACGATGGCGGATTCGCTGGCAGGCGGCAGGCGAAACAGCGAAGAGCGCGAGAAGGGGCGGGTACGTGATTTTATGGATGCGCTATTTCGCCACGTATCCGAGGAAGACAGGCTGCTGCTGACTTTGAAGGAAGTGGAGGGTTTATCCCTCAAAGAACTGGGACAGGTTTACAGCGTGAGCGAGAATGCGTTGAAGGTCCGGCTTTTTCGCGCCCGGCAAAGGGTGCTGAAGGCATACCAGGCCGCTTCGGCGGATGGTAATTTGTAGGCATTGGGGAAAAAGCTTCGTACAGGGTCCGGAACCCAGTAGAGAGGCGTGGGGAAACGGAAACATGATAGATGATGAATCGCGACTGGATGAGTTTTTCCGGAAGTATCGCGCTGCTTGCCCCGAGGTGGAACCGGGCGCAAATTTCATGCCGGGCATCTGGCAGAAGATAGAGGCACGGCACAACTTCTGGTTCATCTTTCAAGGCCTGGCGCGAACGACAGCGGCCGCCTCAGCCGCACTCTGCCTCTTATTGTTAGTTCTGAACCTGGTGGCCGCGCCGGCGGCCCATCTGCCCGCACCTACTTATATGGATGCACTGATAGCAGACCATAGCGCCGAGAGGTTGTATTACACGGAAGCGATCCGTAGCACGCCGGCCGAGCCGGCCACAGCGCCGCAGCGGTAGACCGAACGCGGATCGCAAGGACTTGTGATGAAACGGAACCAGTGGGCAGCAGCGCTGCTAAGCGCATTGCTCTTTTTGAGCGGCGTGGCGGTGGGCGCTTTGGGGCACCGGTACTACGCGGGTACGGTGGTGAACGCCAAGACGACCGCCGAGGATTTCCGGCAGCACTACATCTCAGAAATGGAATCGAGACTGAAGCTGACTCCGACTCAGGTGACGCAGCTCGAATCCATTCTGGACGATACGAAGGCTAAGTACAAGGCAGTGCGGGATCAGTATCATCCGCAGGTGATGGCGATCAAGAACGAGCAGATCAGCCGCGTGAAAGCGATTCTCACACCCGAGCAGGTGCCGGAGTACGAGCGACTGGTGGCCGAGCACGAAAGGCATGCGCGGGAGCAGGAGGCGCGTGACCGCGCGGAAGAACAGAAACGGCAGGCTGGGCGGAAATAGGGCTCTCTCGGCTGCAGTAGTCTCCACTTGATCAGTGAACGAAACGCGCTACTTCGGCGGGCTCGAACGTTTAGCCTTCTGGCGGCTAGCTTGGATCCGCTCTCGGCTGTAGAAGTGCGGACGTCTGAAGGCAGGGATTTCTGAACCACCTTGGCTCCGGCGTGGCCTCGTTTTGTGACCTCGGGCTCGTGTTGGCCCTGCCGCCGTTCCGAAATCGCTCGCGCGAAGGGACCAGGATAGACGGGGTTTCCGGATCATTAAGGCGCAGATAGAAATACCCGATGCCGGCGAGCCCGAGCATAAACGCAGGTGTTTCGCCATGATCAATTCCACAACGCCATGAGCCGCCCTGTTCTTTAAACCAGCGGATGCCGGCTTTTCCGACCTCGACAGCGACATACGCTGCATCGCGCCACTCGCAGCCAAGCACTTGCTGCCCATATAGCAGCACCTCAGCATTGCCCGCCAAGCCATGGCAAAGAGAAAGTGCGATTCTGGGCAGAAAAATGATTTTGGATGGCCAGGTATACAGCGTTGCTGGCGTCCTTCCGGCGAATCATCGTTCGATTGTTGGTTTCAGCCTTTCGCCCGACGTTTATATACGAGCCGCGCATGATGATGAATCCGTCCAGTTTTACGCGCGCTTGCCAAAAGGCATGACCATTCCGATTGCGCGAGCCCGTCTGGGAAGTGTCTTGGAGCAGCTTGATCGCATTCACCCGATGGACGGCTGGAAGCGAGCCAACGATGCTCGGGGTCATGGGCGTACTTGGGCTCATGCTTGCCGCGATTGGCCTGTACGGAGTGCTTTTGTATTCGGTCTCGCGGCGGACTCGTGAGATCGGTGTTCGCATGGCCCTTGGGAGCAACCCGGTCCGACGTTTTGCAGCTCATAAGCCGAGATAGCTTGGTGTTGGTTGGAAGCGGTATGCTGGCCGGTCTGGTTCTTTCATTTTTTGCGATGCAGCCACTCGCTCAGTTTTTGGTTCCAGGAATAAGCGCTCTGGATTCGACAGCCTTCCTTGCGGTGATTGGGGTGTTGGGAGCAGTTGCGCTGCTGGCAATCCTCGCTCCTGCATTACGAGCCCTGCGCGTCGATCCCATGACGGCTTTGCGATATGAGTAGTCCCTGGTATCTTGCGCGGGTACGTTTCATCGGGTTCGGCGAAGCTGATAAACACCTCATAACGATGTTCGCTGCGCCGGCTACCCGGTTTCGACCTCTGCTCGGGCAATGGAGACGTACCGGCAGACTATGTTCCAGGTAACGGGGCAAAGGTCGAGTTTCCTTGATGCTCCCTCGAATGCCGTTACTTCGTTTGGTGAGCGCCACCGCCGCATGTCGGGGAGCAATTCATCTTCTATCATTGCCCGAAACTCACCTCCTCGGCGTGCCTGCCCACAGTAGAAGAAGCGATCAGGGACAAAACCATCATCGGGCTGCAGCATTTGGTGAGCAAATCGGCTAACCTCGAATAACCCAACCGGCCTGTTCAGCACGCGCTCTATGCCCTGTTCCCCATCCAACAAAACGTCTTGCGGAGTCAGCGCGATCCGCGCGATACGATCTATCTCTATCCCGAAGTCAACGGCGTTGATGTTCACAAAGCATCCGCCTAGCGTTCGCGTGCGCTCATCAGACTGCACGGTCACGCTGTCTGGCCCATCCTGCCACTTAAATGGAAGGTCTTCCTTTCGGAAGGAGATGAGATCCATTGTCGGAAACTGCTCTCTCCAGAGTTCCCCCGCGGAGCTAAACTCCATTCTCGCCAAGGCAGGATCCTGGTCTCGCCTGAGGACATATCGAATCCTGTCCACCGGGTTCGCAACGATGAACTCTTCGCCCAACTCCCGCTCTAGAGCCGAAAGCGGATTCATGAGCTCATTTCTCCGATCACAAGCCCCGTTCGCTAGGTTCCAGCCTATCGGAAATATGTCTCGATAAAACAGGCAAAAGTATTCATCGTCGCCGATTCGTATGACCGGCAGGGCGCCGGCGCTTGCCCACCGCCACAGAAACATCGGATCTTTAGGGCTGAAGGGACCTGGATCATTCCCAAGCAAGATAGCTTCGAGCTTCTTTTGATAACGCGAAGCAACTGCGTCGAAGTGCCCACCCATGAATTCGCGAATGTGCAGCCTGCCCTTCCGGTTCCAGACTGCCGGGCTATTCTCGTTGAACTTGACAGTCAAGTGGAGACCGGTGGCTGTTGCTTGCCGCGTCAATTGAAAATCCGAGACGAGCACCTCGATAAAATGATGGTCTGCAAGTGCCAACGGTTGGATGAGATCTGAATCAAACCCTTCCATTTCATGCGCTCCACGCCAGAGGGAAAGGGTATCACGCCGTGCTGCATGGCCTTCATAAGGCTGCCGCCTGAGGCGATTCGCCAATTCGCGTCAATAACCGGATCGCTCTCAGATCCTTGTTTCCCCGTTGTCAATGCACGTGCGGCACGTCATCATTCATCGAGAAGATCCCCTTCAAGTCTTTCTCATACGGGAAGACGTGAATCATCCAGGCGAACATATACGGGTGGAAGTTGCCGCGAGCGGCATCGCAGGCCGCTTTCGTGTTGATTGAACCGAACATGCCGAACGTGGGGTGGGGTCCGAAATACTCTTGGACGCGGTCTGCGGGGGCGGCGCAGAAGTTGACGTGCTGATGCCAGCGCGCGATGCTGAGCGGGATGCGTCGATTCAGCTCATCTTCGGATTCGTGCAGGCGGGCCGTGTACATGACGCCCTCCAGTTTGTAGCCGTTATGTCGAGCCTTGAGATAGAGTAAGGCACTTGGCTTGGTCGGATCGAAATGTACGTCGGCTTCGCTGTTGTTGGCGTCGTTGATAAAGTGCCACTGGGTCTGTTGAGCATCCGGGTTCGCGATCACGTATCCGTCGGCCAAAGCGTTGTGATAGTCCTGATAGCGCTCCATGGTTGCTTTCGCTTGGGCTATCACGGCGTTCGCTCTCTCCGCGTCGCCTGGTTGCTCTGTCCACCTGGGGGTAGCGATCATGTGGCCAGCCATGGCAGCCATGCTCGGACCCATTTTGCGCATTTCATCCTTGCTCATCTCCATTCCCGGCTTACTCATGTCCATTCCGGGCATGTCGCCCGTCGGCTGATCCTTCTGCCATGCCCTTCCGGGCAATGCGATCAGCAACAGGGCCCCGAGGGTGAACATCAACAGCGGGGCGCCGCAATGCTTAGCTAGTGTCTTTCTGGGCATGGCGTCGTTTCGGGTCTTGACAAGATAGGTTGTTACCGCCTTTAAAAGCTAACGTTACGTTTTCTCCGCAAACGTTTAGCTACTTTCCGTCGCAAAATGATGTTTTCGGATCAGTGTTGGCATGACATAGAGGGTTTGAAGCATGTTTGAGCGATGCTTTTTCGATTGTTCGAGCCGCTCACCGGTGGACGATGCATCGCCCCGGACGGCTGTGCTCAGGCATTGGCCATCGCCAGGCATTTGCCGATGTTGATCAGATTGTCAGCCAGCACGCCAAGTCCCACCCAACGCTTCATTCCATCGATGCCGCGGTACAAGCAGCGCCTCAATCCGTGCCGTCGCTTGGCCACGCTGATGCGTCCCTCGCAGCCCGTGCGCCAGCGCTGCGCTTTCTTGAACCAGCGGCTCTTTTCCATTTGCTTGCGCTCGCCACTGCGCGTGCTGCGGTTCGGTACCGCGACCCACTTCACACCCTTCTCCTGTACCGCCCGTTCCTGTGCTAACGAATAGTATCCTGCGTCCGCCGTTACCAATTGTGGCAATCGCCCCAGCTTGCGCTCGTGCGCTTCCACCGCGCCCAGCAGCAACTCGCGGTCACTCGGCCTCTCGTCGAAAACGTCGTAATGTGTGATGATCTGATTTTCGGCTTCTTGCAACTGCACTAGCTTGCCGAACTCGGTTGGTTTGCTCGCCTTGCCCTTGCGGATAATCTCGGTGTGCGGCTCGAACACGCTCACGATCTTCCCCGGCGATTGCGTCAGACCATCAAAGATGCGGGCTTTGGTCTGCTTCACTACCTGCCGCACACGCCCTGCCATCGTCGCTAAGCTCTCGCCCAGAAGCCGCAGTTCTTTCTTCCGTCGCGCGGACATTCCTTCGATCTCCACCATCACGCGCTTAGCGTCGTTAAGAATCTGCCGCGACATGCGGAGCAACTCGCGATACTCTTTCTTACGCTTCTGCTCGCCTTCCGGCCCTCTATGCCGGCTGGCTGTGGCAATCGCAATCACGCGTTTGTTCACGCTCCGCATGCGGTTTCGCACCTTGCGCTTCAGCTTGCCCTGGCTCCGTTGCTCAATCTTCTTCATCGTTCGCGTCATGAACCGCGTTCCGTCTCCGAGCAGGCTGGAGTCGGTGGGGTAATGAATGTTGGTCTCTACCACCGTGGTGTCCACACGCAGCTTGCGGCCCTGCACTGCGCCTTTCTCTTGCGCCATCGCCACCAGCCGTTCATGCAGTTTCGCCATTACCTCGCCGCCCAGCGCCTGGGCAATGCGCGCTAACGTCTTCGCGTCCGGAACCTTGCCCAACCCGATGCGCGTGAAGTCCCGATATGCCAAGTTCATCGTCACTTCGCGTTCCAGCGTGTCGAAGCTCCAGTTCCGTAGGTGCTTCAACAACAACAGTCGCAAGGCCATCTCGGCGGGCGTTTGCGAGCGACCCCGTGTGCTGCTGTGCTCGTGACGCTCGCCCTGCGCTTCGTATACCAACTCGATGAGTTCCTCGTCTTCCAGAAGCTTGTCGGCTTCCAACATCCAGGGCTCCCAAAGAGCACGCACATCTTCGTTCAATACGCCTTCCCACAGTGTCGGTTGACCTTGCTTACGTCGAGTCATGCCCTATCGTAATTGCCCCCTGAAACAAGATCAATACCAAATGTTTTCGCACCCAATCGCCTCCAGACCTATTCATTGGCGTTGACGCGGACACTCATTTTTGCGACGGAAAGTAGCTAAGGAGGCTCTCTGCACAAGCGGCCGGGTTGGACAGATTATTTTCCGGCGCAAGATACGAAGTTCTTTCATGAGAAGGCTTCCCTTCTACCTCAATAATCGTGCTGGAAGTGGACGAAAGCAATAGCCACTTGTGCCAATACCGTTATGACCACTACGAGGGAGCCATGAAGGCGTTCGCACCACGTTGTCTGCTGAACTCTTTTCGTCGCCGCATTGAGTTCAGCTTTTTGTACACCATGCGTTCCTCGCTAGACTTACATTCAAACAATACGGGGACAGCCCAAAGGGCCGACGTCGCCACCTCCGCAAGGCGGCTCCAATTCAGCTTCTACAGGTCTCACTAAACCAGCGCCGGAGCCAGCACTTCGGTTCGCGTGATGGAGATGACGCGGATGCCGTCGATGCTGTCTTACCGCGTGGCCTGGGCCCCGGCCATGGCCCCACTCTGCCGCAGCGCCGGTGCTAGCGCTTGTTCACGGCAAGCCAGGGCATGCCGCGGTAGGAATCCGCCACCACCCATGCGCCGGCCGTCAGCGCCGCAGAGACGACGGTCTCGCTCCATTGGTAGGCGTCTTTGGAGCCTGCCGCCATGATGGGTACCCACACCAGCAGCGTGAACATGCCGATCTCGAACGCCGAGAGCGCGGCTGCCAGTCGTGCATACAAACCGATGAGCACCGCCACGCCCGCCGCAATGAAGGCAAAACCGGTGAAATACGCCCAGAACAGGTGCCATGGCAGCCAGCCAGGCACCAGAACGACGGTATTTTTGAGATAGACGAAATGGGCCAGGCCGAAGGGGACCAAGGCCAGGCCGTAGAGCACCCTGGCGATGCGCAGACCGTTGTCGCCGGTGGCGAAACCGAGGCGCTGCCTGTCCCGGTCAGTCGCAAACCAGGCATACAGTACCCACGCGCCCGCAACCATCACCGCGGTCTCACCGCCGGACCAGGAAACTTCCACAGTGGGCGCGAGCAAGATGTAGGGCACTCTGAACAGCAGCAACCAAAGCAGGAGACAGGCGAGCAGCACGCGGGCAGCGGGGACGGCTGCGCGCTGCCAGAGCAGGCCTATGCCAGACGCCAGGGAGATGAAGGCGCAGAAATAGACCAGTACCTCGCGTGCGGGCACACCCTTGGGAACCGGCTCCCATACCGGGGTGAAATCGCCCTTGATCAGGCCCAGGATTCCGAGGGCGATCATGGTCGCCGCAAAGACCGCATGACCCACGCTTGCGATGCGCATCGCCCTATCCTCCGGTGGTGTTCGGGTTCATCGAGTACAGGCATCCCTTGTATGCCAGAAGCCGGTATTGTACAGGGAAGGCTTCTTGCCCCACTTCTGCCGCACGCCGGAGCCCATGCACGGAGTTTCGGCGCACGGACCAAAACTTACACGCCACTTGCTATAAGAGACCAATGCGCCTAAACGATTACGTACCCCGGCCCGCGCATCTCAATTGGCTTCTCGATTCCGACCCGGCAATCCGCTGGCAGGTCATGAGGGACCTCACCGGTGAACCCGACAACGTGATTGCGGCCGAGCGGTCTCGCGTCGCAACCGAAGGCTGGGGAGCCCAACTTCTCGCCCTCCAATCTCCTGCTGGCAAATGGGGCGGGCCGCAAGAGGATCGCGGCTTGCTGATTACCTTCTACTCCCTCGTCGTCCTGATGGATCTCGGTCTCGACCCCGCCAGCAGGCAGGCTCGCAAAATGATCGACCGTGTCGACAAGAACCTCGTGTTCGAATGGCACAACAACCGGCGGTTCTTCGACGGCGAAACGGAGCCCTGCATCAACGGCAGAATCCTCGCACTGGGCGCCTATTTCAAAGAACCGAACGACGCACTGGCCAATCAACTCTTGGAAGAGCAGCTCAAAGATGGCGGCTGGAACTGCGAAGCGCCAAAAAGCCGGCGGTCTTCGTTCCACACCACCATCTGCGTGCTCGAAGGACTGCTCGCATACGAACGGGCCGGGCGCAAATCGGCCGCGGTCACTAGGGCGCGCAAGAGGGCCGAAAACTATCTGCTCGAGCGCCGCATGTTCCGCTCGCTTCGTACCGGCGAAGTCATCGACAAACGCTGGCTGCGCTTCTCGTTCCCGCCGTTCTGGCATTACGACGTCCTGCGCGGACTCGACTATCTGCGCAATGCGGGGATCAAACCCGGCCGCCGCGTCAATGAAGCCATTGAAACTTTGATTGAGCGCCGCCACCAGAACGGACGCTGGCCGCTCAACGTCCTTCATCCCGAACGTATTCCGCTCGAGATGGAGACCGCTGTCGGCAGCGCGAGCCGATGGAACACATTACGCGCTCTCCGAGTCCTGCGTTGGCGCAACAACTCAATGCGGTAATTGCGACTTGGCCTGCTCGCCATGGCTCGGGTCAGAAAAGAGCGCCTCGGGACACGCGTGGGCAACTGGCCTGACTTTAAGACGTTCCTGATTGCTGGATTCCTCGAGCATACCGACGGAGCCCCAAGCCCGTTGCGCGAAAGGGTCAAATTGCAATTTTCAAATTGGCTAAGCGAATGTTGCCGGCTTTGGTGGTCCGAGCGCGTGAGAGGCGCATTGAGCGACAATCGAGGCATGCAGGAACCGATCACGCGAGATCCTGAGGTGATGCACGGGACGCCCGTTTTTCGAGGCACGCGTGTCCCGGTGAAGACAATGTTCGAGTATCTGGAGAACGGTGAATTTCTCGACAATTTTCTGGAAGGTTTCCCCACCGTCACCAGCGAACTCGCTGTGCAGGTTCTTGAGGAATCAAGAGAGCTTCGCCTGGCTCGAGTTTGATGCGGATCCTGGGTGACGAGTGTGTTGACCAACGGCTCCGATTGCCGTTCTGCGGCGGAAGCCGCGGGTTTCGAGGTCATCGTCACCGCGGACCAGGAGATTCCATATCAGCAGATCTCAATGAATACCGCGGCCGTTACGCGAGCACTGGTAGGAGGAGTCGTGACGATGATAAGACAGTATTGAACGAGCTAGTACCCACACTGCTGTGTCTGAATTCAAGCAGCGCTGGTGCGTCCTTGTTTTGATCGTCTGTCGTGAGATGTAGCCGGATTCTGTGACCCGCCTTGAAACGTCGGGCATTGGGTACTAGTGGAATCTGATAGCTGACCCTCTCACCGATTGGGACTGGTTCGAAGATGCGGCACGGAAGGACCGGCGCTCCCGGCTTGCTCTCAGCCCCGTCGATTGCCCTCAAACCGCCACGGAGGTAGCCCGCTGTAACGCTCGTCGCATTTCCCTGTTCGTCCACATCCTGCAGGACCGCAATGAAGGCCGTGTCCGGGGCTGTACAAACCACATCTAACTGCAGCTCGATTGGACCGATCAGATCGAGGTCGTGAAGCAGTGATCCCGTCGCCCACTGCAAAGACGAGGGGGGATCGGTCTCGCTTGGGCGTGGGCGGTTTAGGCCGCCTCCAAGATTCATGTACATTCTGGAGCCCGCTTCCCCTTCATCTTCACTGAGCGCTCCGTCAGCCCGCAGAGCGTGAGCATGATGCACTGCTCCGGGAATCGGCCAGACGTCGCTGGTTCGCCAGCCCTCGGCCTCCGGCAAAACATACCGGAAATGGGGGCCATCGAGAATGCCTGTGTTCTGCCCCTTGAGCCACTGGTCGAACCAGGCAAGTGCCTCGATGTGCAGGCTCTCCCACGGCCAGGCGAGGCCATGCTCCCCCATCATTGCTACCTGCACATGCTTGGAGTTATTCAGGCGACCGTAGGCGGTGAAGGTATGTGGCAGGTGAAGTGGGACGTTCTGCCAATCGCATCCAATATAGACGGGTATCTCAATGCGATCGAGCAAGGGAAGTAAGTTGCGATCTTCCCACCAGGCATCTCGAAGTGGATGCTCTGCGGCAATAGCGCGCCACAGGTCATCCCATGGATGCGGATCGTGGTGCAGGTTGAGCAAGACTTTGAGGCCTGCGATGGCAGCCTCGCCGTTGGCCATCTCAAATTTCTTATGGATGCTGGGCGTTAGGAGAAGCGCACGCATGGCGTCCATCAACTTGCTGCGCCAGAGCTTATTGGTGTGCCCGGATGTCATGCCGATCATGTAAAGAAACGGTGTGATGAAACCGCTGCTCATCAGACCATGGTGCGTCGCCGATTCGTAGAGATCGAACGTGCCGGCAATGGGCATGATCGCCTTCAGGTGCGGAGGGCGCTCAACCGCAGCTTCCATCTGTGTTCCGGCGAAGTAGCTAATGCCGATCATGCCGAAGCCGTCTGACCACGGTTGTTGCGCGGCCCACTCTACAAGGTCGTACATGTCCCGGCGCTCCTGGCTGTCGAAAAACCCGAAGGTGCCACCGGAGCCGCTGGTACCTCTGCAGTTTGCGATCACGTGCACGTAGCCGCGAGGAACGAAGAAGTCGCTGGCGCCAGCTTCGATGAAGCCGGCGGGCGCGCCGAGATTTTGAATCTGCCGTGGATACGGAGATGCTGCAACCAGTACGGGATATCGGCCGGGTTCCGCTGGACGATGCACGTCTGCAAACAACGTGACTCCGTCACGCATCGGCACTTCAACATCATCATCGCTTGTCATTGCGTGGGCGGACCGCGACAAGTTGCGATACTCGCGGCCGGTGGTCTGGGGACCATTGAGGCGGCGCTGACCGGCTTCGATTCCTGAGGATTGAATGTTTGTCATCGCGATGCTCTCGTATGCGGGAAAGCCACTTCGCTAAAGTGTACCTTCGATTCCACACTCATCGCTTGCTATATCTGGACGTTGGACGCTCACATCCGCGAGTAACGCTAGATCCCTATCGAAACTGCTCCGGCCCACCATTCCCACCACACCGTGACTTATCCTGCCGGAGCACTTCCGATAGAGATCTAGCGTTTTCCGGCTAAAGACGGGTAGGCACTCTCGCTTAACCCTGCGCCACGGATAATGAAATGGATCTTCATTGAAGGTTCAGCCGGTTGAGCGCCTGCAGAACTGCTTCCGGCCTGGCTCGGACTCGAATGTCATCGGTAAGATTGACCCAACGGACCGTTCCGGTGGCATCGACCAGAAATTCCGCCGGTCGCGCTATGTCTCTGTCGTTTTCACCTCCGTTTGGATGCAAAACACCGTACTGACGGATCACGGCCGCTTTTGGATCCGAGAGGAACGGGAAGCTATAACCCCTCGCCTGGCAAAGCTTTCGCGACTCGTCGGGTGAATCGACACTGATGGCGACAACCTCTACACGCCTCTGGTGAAAATCGGTCAAATGCTGTTCGAAACTCCGCAACTCGGAGTTGCAGAACGGTCACCAATATCCCCGGTAGAAGACCAGCACAAGCGCGCGATGGCTTTTCAAAAGGTCGGATGAAGTGGCCTGTCTTCCTGCGGCATCGACGAGTGTAAAGGGCGGCGCAATACTGCCGGGACGCAGTGCGCTCTCAGACGAGGGGATTTGTTTCGTAGCATAGGCTATGCCGAATACGAAGAAGCCGAACAGGACCAGGCTTAACCCGGCGAGTATGGACCCGCTAATCTTGCCCCGATAGTGTCCCGGATCGCGAAATGCCCGCATGATCCCAACGGCGAGTAGGAAGCCGCCTATGAGGAACAGTAGGTAGTTGACCCAGGGAACATCGCGGGTCACCGGAAACGGTACGAAAAGTGGTATGTAGCTGACCAGTGCGGCGATCACAAACGCGAATCCGGCCCAAATCGGGATGTTCCAGCGGCGCTTCATAGAAGCCAGTGTATTGCAGATCGACCCACGAGGAGGGCGGGTGCGCGACCAGACTGCTCTTATCTACCGTTGCACTCGACCGTTGAAGGAGCAATGTGGGCCACAAGTCGGCTCCGCGGACTACAAGCCGCTTTCTCGAAAAACGAAACGTACCCTCTTCCGGTCGCCGGCACGACCGGGCTTGGCCGCTATAGCCGCCGACGTATTCCTTAAGTTTCGGCCGCAGCGCCCAACGGCTACTCGAAGCGGTACACCACCGCTTTTTCGATATGGATCTCCTGCGGTGAAAATCGCCAGTAGTGGCCTTGGTCGTTCTCATCGCCGTTCAGTCTGCGCCCAGCCGCCCAATTGCCGTTCACAAATTTGCCCTCTTCCACGAAGCCGATGCCTGCGCGCGGCGGTCCCGGCGACCAGGGCTTGACGCTGACGCGAAAGCCCTGGCCCGCTCCCAGGAACTCATTCGGCCCGGTTGCGATGATCAGGCCGAATCCTTTTTCCGCGCCGCGCCCGAAAATTTCATCCAGGCTGACCGTGACCAGATATCCCTTCATGACGAAAGCCGTCGAGGAGCTCTGCCTGTCAAGCAGAAAACCCGCCATCTCGCCCGCGCCCTGGTGCTGCAAGATCGCCGGTGCGAGTTGCATCAGCACTTCATAGCTCTTGCCGAGCTCGTTCTTCGAGTCATTCCAGGAATCGATTCCGAACGGCGAGAAACCGAGCGCATCATGCTGCCCGATCGCGTAGAAGACATTCTCCGCACCGGTTGCGCCGCCGGCTGCCTCCGGGATGAAGAGCGGATTCCCGCCGTGGTTGTACCGGTTGCACCAGTCTTCGAAGTTCGATTGATAGATATCCGGCGAGTAGATGTCTATGGCGGACCCAGCGGCTTTCCACGCGTCGATCGCGCGCGGTTGCGGACCTCCGCTCGGATAATCGCCCGGTGTGGCGCCTTGCTGCGCCAGCCACGTATTGACGTACATTGGCAGCGGATACTCCGCTTTGCCGGCAGCCGCGACATGATTCACGTAGCGCCCATAGTTCCATGCCATGAAAATCTCATCCGCGCGCGGCGAGTGCCCGAAGATTTCGGTCCATGTGCCGGAAGTCTTGCTGCCGTTTGACTCCCATAACTCGCGAAGCTCCGGAAAGAGAGTCTCCCCGTGCGCTTGCAGATATGCCGTGAGCTCATGCGGGACCGCCGCTTCGAAGGCTTTGTTCGCGGCCGCCGAATGATCGCGGGTATCGCCTAGAACGCCCACCTCGTTCTCCACCTGCATCATCAGCACCGTGTGATTCTGGCCGTCCATCTCGCGAATGTGATGCATCACCGCCGCGAACACTTTGGCATCGGCCTCCATAGTCGCCTTGCCGAGCGGGCTGAGGATCTCCACCTCATTGCCGTTCTCCACCACGCGTGGAAAGCGCCGCGTGTCCTGCTTGACCCACAGCGGAGCATAACTCGACATGCCGTTTTTCCAACTCGCCAGCCACAGGAAAACGATGCGTACGTTGTTTTGCCGCGCTTGCTGGATCAAGCCGTCCACCAGCGCGAAATCGTATTTGCCTTCCTCGGGCTCAATCAGCTCCCACGAGATCGGCGTCAGGACGGTGTTTAAAGGAATCTCCGCCAGCTTCGGCCAGATCGGCTTCATGTAATCCAGACTCGACGAGCTCGAATTATGAATCTCGGCCGCGAGCATTAGGTACGGCTTTCCATCCACGACAAGCTGTGTCGCCGTGCCGTGTTTTTCAAGGTGAGGAGCGTTCGCATCCTGCCCCGAAAGTGCGCCCGCAAGCAGAAGAACGCCCAGAGTAATGCTCCAAAATTTCATGGCTATTGAATCCGATGCAGCAGAACCGCCGTGCTGTCGAAATCTCCTTTCAATACAAGTTGTAGCCCGTTCTGCATCAGGTACGCTCCACTGAGTTCAGTTTCTTGATCCAGAATCTTGCCGTCAATCGATTCCATCCGGTAGAGTGCGCGGCTGTCCAGCCCCTCCAGGTAAATTACGGGCGGCAGAGTGTTGTATTCCTGCGAATGACGGAATGCGAACAGCACCGCTTCCTTGCCATCCTGCGACACGTACTCGTTTGCAGTCGTGTCGCTCATTCGCGGAGAAAGCAAGCGATAGAGATTGCCGAACTGCACCGATTCCCGGATGCGCTTATCGAGCGCGATCATCTTGGCGGCGAATTGCGCATCCTCGTCCGTCCACTTGTTCAGGTTCGCGCCGATTCCCAGCGCTCCCTGCATCGCCACCAGGAAGCGGTACTGTAGCGGCGTCGTGCGGCCATTCATATTCGGCACATCCGTCACCCATGCCGACATCAGCTTCGCGGCGTAAGCCTGCGAGAAGCCTTCCTGAATGCGCAGCCGGTCGAAAGCTTCCGTATTATCGGAGGTCCAGAATTCGTCGACGTAGCGTAAAACGCCCAGATCCACTCGTCCCCCGCCGCCCGAGCAGGATTCAATCTCCAGCATCGGATGCTTGGCGCGCAGCCGCGCCAAGATGTCGTAAAGGTTGCGAACGTATTTGACCCACAACTCCTTTTGCTCATCGGGCGCCACCTCCGGCCATCCCGGTTCCGCGAAGGTCCGATTCATATCCCACTTGAAGTAGCGAATCTTGTATTCGCTCGCCAGCTTATCCAGCACGTTGAAGATGTAATCTCGCACATCGTCACGCGCCAGGTTGAGTACAAGCTGATTACGCAGTTCACTGCGCGGCCGCCCCGGGAAGTTCATCACCCAGTCCGGATGCGCGCGGTAAAGGTCGCTGTCGGGATTCACCATCTCCGGTTCCACCCAGAGCCCGAAATCCATTCCCAGCCCATTCACGTAAGAGATCAAGCTGTTTAACCCGTTTGGAAATTTTTGCGGATTTACAACCCAGTCGCCGAGGCCCGCATGATCGTTGTTGCGTTTGCCGAACCAGCCGTCGTCCACCACAAAAAGCTCCACGCCAAGCTTTGCGGCTTTCTCTGCCAGCGCTTTCTGGCCTGCTTCCGTAACGTTGAACTCGGTAGCCTCCCAGGAGTTATACAGGACTGGCCGGGGCCGCGCTTTCAATCCATTCGGCTCAATGTCTGCGAGCTCCAGCCTGTCCATCAGCCGCGATGCTTCGCCAAATCCATGATCGGAATAGCCGCCATAGAATGCGGGTGTATCCAATGATTCACCGGGATTCAGCGGGTAAGCAAAATCGAACGTGTTGAATCCGCCCGTCACGCGCAACTGCTGATAGGGCGTCTGTTCCACCGTGATGCGCCAGTTGCCGCTCCAGGCCAGCGCTCCGAACCAAACCCGGCTGCCCTCCTCCCGCGTGTTGCCGGGATCAATCGCGAACCACGGGTTCAAATTATGTCCGGTGTGCCCCAGCCTGCTCTCCAGCACCTTCATTCCCTCTTGAATCGGCTCGCGATTCAACTGCGTTTCGGCCGCCCACCGCCCGCTCAAATAGGAAAGCCGGTATCCGTCGCCGCGCGGCATGTACCAGGTTGCGGATTGCGCGCTTTCCAATGTGATCTTCTGCTGTGTGCCGTTGCGGATGGTGGACGAGCGGCTGATGATTCCCGTGTCCGGGTAAACGTGATAGTGCAGCGTGACCGCTATGTCGTCGCGGATGTCTTTCAAATGGATCTCCAGCTCATCGCCTTCCGTGTGCTGATCTACGTAGTGCAACACGAGATCGCGGTCGCCGTCCGCTCGAGCGATTTTAAGCGCCGTCTCGTAATAACGTGGGCCGCCCCATCCCGGATACTCTTCGTTTTCGAGCATCTGTCGCGGATCGAAGGACGAGATGTCATGCTGCTCCCGAACCGTTGGAATGTCTTCCATCCGCCACAATGGGCCGCCCCAGTACAAATGCCGCACCACGCCTGTAGGCCCGACTCCCATGGCATACGAACTATGTGGCGTTGTGATCAGCCAGATCTTCCTGGCGGAATCAAATTGAATTTGCGCGAAAGTTGTAGGACCCAGCGCCAGACCCAGGCAAAGCGAAATCACAACGCGACACATGGTGACGATTGTAATTGTTCGAACCAGGAGAATGATCTAATGTTCGGGTATCCATGCGCAGATTCCTCCCTCTGTTAGCTCTCGTGTTTGTGGCCGCCCTTACGGCCCAGAACCCTGACTGGTTTCCAAAGAAGGACATGCTGACGATTGGCGTCTACTATTATCCGGAAGCATGGCCGCAGGATCAGTGGGCGCGCGACATGAGCAATATTCACAAGCTCGGCATGGAGTTTGTGCATATGGGCGAGTTCGCCTGGTACTTCATGGAGCCCGAAGAGGGACGCTATGACTTCGACTGGCTGGAAAAAAACGTCGAACTGGCCTCGAAGAACGGCTTGAAGGTGGTTCTTTGCACGCCGAGCGCCACGCCGCCCATTTGGCTCGAAAAGGAGCACCCGGAAATCCTTATGGTGGATGCGCAGGGACGCACCATGGATCATGGCAGCCGCGAGCAGGCAGACTGGAGTTCGCCGGTTTACCGCGACTACGTCACAAAAATCGACACGGAGCTGGCGAAACGCTTCGGCAATGACCGGCGTGTGTGGGGCTGGCAGATCGATAACGAGCTGAGTCACTACGGGCGGCGCTATTCGTATTCGCAGGCATCTACTCAAAAGTTCCGGGACTGGCTTCGCGAGAAGTACGGAACGATAGACCGTCTCAACACAGATTGGGGTGGTGCATTCTGGTCCACCATGTACCAGAACTTCGATCAGATCGATATTCCAAATCCGCAAACGCTGGTGGCGGACCCGAGCCCTCATGCGGTTCTCGACTTTAATCGCTGGTTCGCGCATGAAGCCGCCGACTACATCAACATGCAAGCCGGCGTCATTCGCCAGTATTCGAAGAACCAGTGGATCACGACAAATTTCATGACCTTGCATGAAGATGTGGATCCGTCGCTGTCTCAGAAAACGCTCGACGTATTTACCTGGACGCATTACCCGGTGCATGGCGAGTTGGGTGAAGGACCGTTGGGATTCCGGCTAGGCAGCGGCGAACAGATGTCGTTCATGCATGATTTCATGCGCTCCTTCACTGGTCTTTCGGGTCCTATGGAGCTGCAGCCCGGTCAGGTGAACTGGGGCGAAGTGAATCCCTGGCCGCTGCCCGGCGCCATTCATATGTGGATCCTGCGGGCGTTCGGCGCGGGTGCGCGGCTGGTCTGCACCTACCGCTATCGGCAGCCGCTGTATGGTTCGGAGCTCTATCACAAAGGGCTGGCCGAAACCGATGGCGTGACGCCGTCGCCTGGCGGCCGCGAATATTCACAGGCCATGCGCGATGTCCTCGAGCTTCGCCAACATTATGATCCCAATGCCCAGGAGCCCAAGCCCTATGCTGCCAAACACACGGCGTTTCTGATTCATTACGACAATCGCTGGGACATTTCCAATCATCCGCAAACCAAACGCTGGGATACGGTCGCGCACTGGATGCGCTATTACCGCGCGTTGAAGAGCGTCGGAGCGCCGGTCGATGTGTTGACGCCGGATCGTGATTTCAGCGGCTATCCATTCGTGATCGCACCGGCTTACCAGCTTGTTGATGATGACCTGATCCACCGCTTCCAAAGCTATGCGGAGAACGGCGGCAATCTTATCCTCACCTGCCGTACAGGACAGAAAGATCTGCGCGGGCATTTGTGGGAAGCGCCCTGGGCCGCTCCCATCTATCCGCTGATCGGGGCCAAGATCCCGTTCTACGATGACCTGCCCGTCGGCGTGAATGGTCACGTGCAGGCGAACGGCAAAAGTTACGCATGGGGCTCATGGGGCGATATTCTGGAGCCGGAATCCGGTACGCAAATACTGGCCAAATATACGGATCAGTTCTACGCCGGCCGCCCCGCTGCGATTACTCGCAAGCTCGGCAAGGGAACGGTGACTTATATCGGCGTGGATACGCTCGATGGGGAACTGGAGCGCGCTCTCGTCGCGCAGGTTTACGCGGCGGCGGGCACGACACCATCAAACCTTGATCCCAATTTCATCGTCGATTGGCGCGCTGGATTTTGGACGGCGACAAACTTTACAAGTAAGACCGAGACTATTCCCGCGTCCGTTAGTGCCCAGGTGCTCATTGGCCAACGCGAGGTTCCTCCCGGTGGCGTCGCCATCTGGATGGAAAAATAAAATAAAAGCTACGGGTTCTCTTCGATCGTGAGGACGCGGTCGGCGGTTTGATTCTCGAGCAATTGGCGTGCTCCGCTCGGCCATGCAATCTGGATGCGCTCAACGCTTGCCGCTGCGCCCAATCCGAAATGCAGCCGGAGATCGCTTTGCGAAAGATAGCTACCGCCGCTGCGCACTTCACCCTCTTGCTCGTGCCCTCCGGCGACTAACTTGACACGTGCGCCGATCGCGCTGCGATTAGACTTGGTTCCGATGAGCCGCAGAATGATCCAGTGCCCGGGCGGATTCATTGCCTGCTTCAGCAAGGAGGGCGTCTCATTCTGGTTGTTGATCGCCACTTCTATCGCGCCGTCGTTGTCAATGTCTCCGAACGCCGCTCCACGCGAAGAATGCAGTTCCTGCAGCGCCGGACCGGCGGTTCGGGAAATATCCAGAAACTTGCCGTTGTGCAGATTCTCATAGAGAATCGCGCGGTCCTTGTAGTGGATGTCGATATGCAGGGCTTCGACTTCAGGAAAAACGTGGCCATTCACCAGCAATAGGTCTTTCCAGCCGTTGTTGTTGAAGTCAAAAAAGCCCGTTCCCCAACCCACGTAGCGTGTATTCTGGCCCAGGCCTGCGTCCAGCGTCACGTCATCAAAATTTCCATCGCCGCGATTGCGGTAAAGCGTTTCGAACTCATCGGAAAAATTGGTGCGAAAGATGCCGGAGTGACCGTCTCCGGCATAATCCGCCGCGGTCACGCCCATGCCGGACATCGCTTTGCCGTTTTGGTCGAAGGCGACACCGCGAAGCACGCCTTCCTCTTCGAACTTGCCGTGTCCCTTATTGATGTAGAGCAGAGAGGGCGTTTGATCGCAGGCGACGTAAATGTCCGGCAGTCCGTCTTCATTGAAATCAGCCGTCAGCACGCCGAGCGAGTAATGGCCTTCGGGCTTCGCAATGCCCGATTGCTCCGAGATGTCGCTGAAGGTACCGTCGCCATTGTTTCGATAAAGAATGTTGCGATCAAACGGCAGTCCGCGCGGACCGCAGTTCACGGCAATTCCGCGATAAAAACAATACGGATTCGCGCCCGGTTTCGGCGTAGTGGCTGGATCGAACTTCAGGTAGTTAGAAACAAACAGATCCAAATGTCCATCGTTATCGATATCGATGAACGCACAGCCCGTGTTGTAGCGAGTGCGTTCTTGGGTCAGATGCGCTTTCTCAGTCACGTCTTCAAAGCGTTTGCCCTGAATGTTCCGGTAGAGATGATTCTGTCCCCAGTAAGTGACGAAGAGATCAGTGAATCCGTCGTTGTCATAATCGCCCGCGCAGACACCTTCCGCCCAGCCGGATGAATGCAGTCCCAGCTCGTCCGTGACGTCTCGAAAATGATCGTGCCCTTCGTTGTGATACATGCGGTTCGTGCCGCCCTTGCCGGACAGAACGAAGAGATCCAGCAGCCCGTCATTGTCGTAATCGATGAAGGCGATGCCGCTGCCGGTGGTCTCAATGATGTATTCCTTCGAGGTTGAGCCGCCGTTCGGAAAGACATCAGTCAATCCGGCTTGTTTCGCGACATTCCGGAAACAAGGCTGCCATGCCGCGGTAAGCAAGGCTGCGATGAGGTATAGAAGCTTCACTGTTCTGGCTGCTTCTCGCCGAGTTTCTTGAGGAAGTCGGAAAACTCGCCGTCGGGCGGCTTCTGAAGGCGATCGAGAATCTCTTTCTCGGCCTTCGCCTTCTCCATTTGGCCCGAGTCGCGATAAGCGGTGAGCAAGGCATAATGCGCGGTTTCGTTTGCCGGTTGAAGGCTCGTCGCGCGCGAAAGCAGTTTGATCGCTTGCGGATACTCCTTCGCTTGCGCGTCCATTTTGCCGAGTGCGATTAGCGCCTGGACGAAATGCGGGGAGAGCTGGAGGGCGCGCTCAAAATGCGGTCTGGCATCATCGGGCTTGGCTTGGACCTGTGCGATCTGGCCGAGTTGAAACTCGCACGCGGCATCTTCCGGGCTCAGCTTGAGCTCGGAACGAAACTCCGCCGCGGCTTGCTCCAATGCCGCCGGGCTATGATTCTCGAGCAGGATCGCGCGGCCGAGACGGAAATGCAGCTCCGGAGCGCTTGGATTCAGTTCTATCGCTTTGCGATATTCCGAAACCGCATCTGAGTAGCGGTTCTGCACCTCGAAGATCTCGGCGGATAATTCATGCACGCGGTAGGAGGACGGCGTCCGTTGAAACATCGCGAAGGTTGCGTCGTTGAACGCTTTCATGTGCAATCTTGCTGAGAGGTAGAGCACATCCGCATCGTTCGGGAACCGCTGTTCGAGCGCCGCGAGCAGCGCGAACGTTTTAGCCTGATCGCCCACGATGCTGTAGCATTTCGCAGCCGCGAGTCCCGCAAGACGATAAACATCAGGCGGCTTGGCGGCAGCAGAGATGAGCCCGGGAAGCGCGCTCCGGCAGTTGCCCATGGCGGCCTGCGTGAGCGCGAGGAATGTATGCGCCACGCTGTCGGAGGGATTCTTGGCGGCTTCAGTCAACTTCTCTAACGCGGCGGAATAGCGTCCGGCCTGAAATGCCGCGATACCGTCATCGCGTGTCGAGCTATCGGCGAAGAGCAACGGACTCAGAAGCGCTGTTGCCAGCAGCAGCCTAATGGCCGGCATCGTCCAACATCAGTTCGGAGTTGCCGAAGCGGTGATGCTGCGCGCCTTCGTAATAGCGGAAGCTGAGCAGCGGAGGTGGCCCGGGCGCAATCAGCGGCTGCAACGACACGCGCGCATCCGGTGGTTCGGATAAGTCGGCGCAACGGCCTGAGGCGGTGATTTGCTGAATGACGTTCTGCTGTTGTGCAGCAAACAGCAGAAGCACGAATCCAATGCTCAACATCTAGCGGCCACTCAAATCCTGCAGGGCACGGCGCGCAATTGCGTTGTCCGGTTTTCTGTTCAGTAACTGCTGCATCACCTGCCTGGCTTTATCCAGGTTGCCCAAGCGTGTGTACGTTCGACCCAAATTTAAATAAAGTATATCCTCGTCAGGAGCAACGCTGATGCCGTACTCGAACGCGGCAATTGCATCGCTCATTTTGCCCTGTTGGATGTAAAGGACACCGAGGTTGTTGATGGCCTCCCCGTAGTCGCGCTTTAATTCGATGGCGCGCTCGAAGTATTTCTTAGCCCCATCGGTGTGGCCTTGCTTCGCCATTGAGAGGCCCAGACCGTTCGCCGCTTCGGCCGATTGCGGGTCCAGTTCAAATGCTTTTCGATAGAACAGTTCGGCCTGCCCGGGCTGATTCAGTTTGTCAGCCGCATGGCCGGCGTTCAACAGCGTAAAGAGAAGATCGGGCTTAAGAGCGAGCGCTTTGTTGTAGTTCGCCAGCGCCTGTGAGTAGTCATTGCGGTTTTCACACGTGTCGCCCAAAGCGGACCAGGCCTCCGCGTAGCTAGCGTCGGCACTGAGAGCTGAGCGGAAAGATTTTTCAGCGGCATCCACGCGATTTGCCTGCAGATGAATCTGTCCGACCAGCACAAGTACACGCGCGTTATCGGGATTCCGCTTCAGTACCTGCTGCAGATAGGCGAGCGCCTGCTCCGGATAACCTGACCACAGAAAAGCCGCCCCGAATTTGAAGTAATCCCGATGCACCGGCGCGACATATGTCCCTGCAAACGGCAGCGAGGGCTTTTTCGCCGCCAGCTCTTGAAGATCAATTCGCACTTGCGCGGAAGAAGGAACGCTTGCGTAGGCTTTGACGGCGTGGCCTTCGCCATTCAAGAGCAGCGCGAACGGAGTAACGAGCGTGGTGCGCCAATCGAAGAGATAGCGGCGAAAGATTTCATACTGCTCGCGACGCTGCGCCGGCTTGGACAAGTTGGCATCGGTAAGGACCAGTAACCCCGGTCCTGATTGTGGCTCTGGCAAAGGAATCGGTTCCAGAAACCACGTGTCATCCAGCCGAAGGGAGTTGTCCGCGGGGACAGGCCGGGACGCAAGCGGAGCGTAAGAGCGGAACGGGCGCGATGTGAACCCGGAGGAGCCTTCGGTCAACAGGTACGTCTTGCCCGCGGCGAGGCCGGCGAACTCCTGCACGACACCCGATGGCCAGGTGATGCGCACATGGCCGGCCGTGTTCTGGCCGCCGAGGCCGAACAGAATGCGTTTGCTGTGCTGCGATAGAAAACCCGAGCCCGCATCGAGCCACTTCGTCTGCCGGTCTACCTGGATGCGCGCGCCGATCGCATCGCGGTTCGATTTCGTACCGCGTAGCTCAAACGCGATGGCATGATTTTCTCCGGCGCAATTGTTCTGAAGCACGCGAACCTGCGGACCAAGGCGGCTCTTCAAGATCAGATCGGGGCGACCGTCGCCATCGAAGTCTGTTACGGCGAAAGCGCGGCCGTCTTCCTGCCAATCGAGACCGCTGACGCCTGAAAAATCGTAGTAGCGATCGCCACGACGCGCATGCAGCACGTTGGGCTCGTGCCCATTCCAGCTATACTCCTCGCGCAGGAACTGATTGATGGCGTCCCAGCCTTTCTCATACGCCGCGGAGGGCTGGGCTTTCGAAGGCGATTTCGCCACCACCTGCCGCCAGAAAAAGCCGCCCAGATCCGTTTCGGAAGCGTTGCCGAGCATGCCGCATGTCACGAAGATCTCGGCTTCACCGTCGTTGTCGAAATCATGCCCGCCGGAAGACCATGCCCACCGGCCGAAGTTGACATGCTCCTGCCGGGTACGCTCCTCGAACGTGCCGTCTCCACGATTGCGATAGAGCGAATTGCCCATGGTGTGGCGCAGATAGGCCGCAGGCGCTGCTTTGGCGGGGGCGAAGTTCTTATCTTCAATCACGCGCTGTCCGGCGGCCGTCCACATGTTTGCCACGTAGAGATCCGGCTTGCCGTCATGATCATAGTCGAACCAGGCGGCGCTCATCCCCGGGCCGATGTCTTCCACTCCGGCGGCCGCGGCCACATCGCGGAAATGGCCTTGGCGATTGACGTAAAGATTCTTGCGGCCGAAATCGTTGGCGACGTAAAGACCGGGCCATCCATCGCCGTTGAAGTCGCACCAGGCGGGCGCAAAACTGAAGCGGTTGTTGTTCTCGTTCATGCCGGTTTCTTCGGTGCAGTCTTCGAAGAAACCGGAGCCATCCTTATTCAGCCGGTTGCGAAACAGAAAATTGGGCGGTCCATTTTGCGCATCGTGATACGGGACGGCGTAGGTATACTGCGCTTCGCTTAGAAAGTAGACGTAGCAGCAGAGATAAAGATCGAGTTTGCCGTCGCGGTCGAAATCCGCCGCGGCCATTCCCGTGAAAGCGCCCGCAGCCGCAGTTGCGGAGCGAAATGCGTCCTCCCGCAGCCGGAAATGATCGCCTTCGTTCAGCAGCAGCAAAGGGCCATAAGCGCCCAAGACGACTAAATCCTGGCGTCCAATGTTGCGCAGGTCTAGAAAAAGGGCGCTGGATGTGTCATCCAGGATGCCGGCGTTCCAGGTATCGGTGATGTCAACCAGATACCCTTCGGCCGTGAATTTGTAGAGGCGGTTCGGCAAGCCGCCCGGCTGGCAGACATAAATTTCATCGATGCCGTCGCCGTCAATGTCGCCGGCGGACACGCCATTGCTGCCGTAGACGCTGATGCCGGAGGCGGGGTCGAGCCGGGAGCGCCAGTATGGGATGCCGCGTGCAATTTGTTCGCGAAAAGAAAGCGTTTTCTCGAAGACTGCGGCGGTCACGTCACGGAAAAACGGTTCCGTTGCTGAGGCTACGTGCTCTTCGATGGGCGCGAAGGAGGTCAGGGTTCCGTCGGACCAGCCGATCTGCCAGCGCCCGACGCGATAGAGCAGCTTGCCATCACGTTCGCTCGCTACTTCGAAACGGACGATGCCGCCCGGTAAAGGGAAAAACTGCGCGCGCCGGACATTGCCAAGCGATTCAACCCAGAACTGCCAGTTTTTGCCAAACGAACTCCCTGTCTCGGCCGACTGGAAGACTGCTTCGTGGAGGTCGGGTGCGAGCGGCCGGTAGGAAGCCGGCAGCGGAGACGTTAAATTGGCGTTCGAAGCCAGCGGCGGAGGATGGAACGAAGCCAGCGCCTGCTGGAGGGCTTGGGCGAGCTCGGCGGCGGTCTTTTCTTCGGGGAACTCGTCGTTTCCCGGCTGGATGTACTTCTGTAGCGCAAGATACGGAGGCTGGCGGCGTGCTTCTTCCGCGAATGCGGGTGTCGCGTGGATGGCGGCCAGCGCCGGGAGCGCGACCGAGGCTGCCAGGAATTCGCGGCGATTGAGACCTTTCTGCACTACTTACTGTTTCTGCCAAACGAACTTCGGGCACCGGGTTCAGTTACCGTAAGTGTTTGATTCGATTGCTGCTTACCTAATTCTTGAAGGGTGCCACTGGGCCATTTGATGGCGACATTTTCCACTTCCGTCAGAGGTCCGAGGCCGAAGTGGAGGACAAAGGAGTTCTGAGAATAGAAGCTGCCACCACTCATCACTTCGTCAATCATCTTACGGTTTCCAGCCGTGACCGTAACGCGGGCACCGATGGCGCTGCGGTTCGACGTGGTTCCGGTAAGGGCCACATTCAGATAATGCCCTTGTGGGCCACGGTTCTTAAGTAAGCTAGGATACTCATTCATATTGACGAGAACGATTTCGGGTCGGCCATCGCCGTCCAAATCTCCGACCGCAAGACCGCGGGCGGGCCGGGGCACTTGAAACGCAGGTCCGGCATCCGCGGTCACGTCCTGAAACTTGCCGTTTCCCAGATTGTGATACAGAACGGTAGGCTGCAGATAGGTATCGCCCAGTTGCTTTCCTTGCACTTCAGGGTAGACATGGCCATTGGCAATGACAAGATCACGCCAGCCGTCGTCGTCCACATCGACGAAGGCGACGCCCCAGCCGAGAAGCTGGCGGGCGCGCAGACCGGCTTCGCGTGAGACGTCGGTGAAGAATTTCCCATCGTCGTTATGAAATAGGGAGGGTAAATCGCCGGAGAAGTTGGTCTTGGCGATATCGAGGAGGCCGTCGCCATCGTAGTCGGCGACAGCGACGCCCATGCCGGCCTGCAGAGCGCCATCGTAGTTGAAGGCGACACCGGCTTCGGTTCCGCGTTCTTCAAATTTGCCGTTGTGGAGGTTGTGAAACAGGAGGCTAGGGGTCATGTCGCAGGCGACGTAGATGTCAGGCCATCCGTCATTGTCGAAATCAGCGGCGACGACGCCCAGGCCATAGCGGCCGCCGGGTTGCAGGATGCCGGCACTCGCGGAGACATCCGTGAACGTGCCGTCGCGGTTGTTGTGATACAGGATGTTCTGCGCTTTCGGAAGGCCGCGCGGGCCACACATGACCGGGATCCCTTTCCATTCGCAGAATTCGTTGCTGCCCGGCGCCGGGGTGGTCTTGAGGTCGAGATCGACGTAGTTGGCGATGAATAGGTCCAGATAGCCGTCGCGGTCGTAATCGACAAACGAACAACCGGAACCGAAACGCGTGCCCGTCACGGGCAAGCGCGCTTTCTCGGTTACGTCTTCGAAAGTGCCATCGCCGCGGTTCCGGAACAGGATGTTGTGGCCGTAATAGGTGACCAGGAGATCCGGATGGCCATCATTATCGTAATCTCCCACACACACCCCTTGCGCCCAGCCCGTGATTCCATTAAAGCCCGCCTCGGCGGCTACATTCCTGAAATGCCCGTTACCCTCGTTGTGATAAAGCTGCGGAATTTCCGGCTGCCGGGGGCCGGTTTCGTTGAGCCGAGCGCCATTCGCGATGAAAATGTCATTGCGGCCGTCGCCGTCGTAATCAAAGATTGCGACGCCGTTGCCAGTGGTTTCGAGGATGTAGTCTTTCCGTTCGAGGCCGCCGTAAACGTTTCTTGTGGTTAATCCGGAGATACCGGCAATGTCCTCGAAACGGGCTTTGAAGACAGGCAGAACCGCTGCCGCGAGGGTTCCCACAAAAACGCCGCCCACAAAAACGCCGCGCTTCATGAATGCCTCATCTTAGCGTGGGCTGCCATGCATTCCGGCGCGCCGATAGGAGGGTCAATGACGAATGTACAACCAAAGTATTAAAAAAGTCTTGAAGTAAGCGTTTACGTGTGATACCTTCGACCTCAGTTCAGCGGTCGAATTACTTCAGTGGTGGAGGGAGCTTATGCCACGTTGGCGTAGTCTCGGGGTTTTAGCAGTTTTGCTCGCGTGCTCGGGAGTCCTTTTCGCACAGCGAGATCTTGGAACAGTCACAGGCACGGTCACGGATGCCCAAGGAGCGTCTGTTCCCAATGCAAAAGTCACCATTACGAACGAGGCAACAGCTGTCTCTTACGACACGGTAACCAACGACTCGGGCGCTTATACCCGCCCGGCGATGAATCCGGGAACGTACACCATCACGGTTGAGGCTGCGGGATTTCAGAAAGCGGAGCAAAAGGGCGTGATCGTAAACCAGGGTTCAACGGCTGCGGTCAACCTCACGCTGCAAGTCGGCAATGCAACGCAAACCGTGGAGGTTACGGCGTCTGCGCCACTGCTACAGACGGAGTCGCCGGCCATAGGGGCTAACCTAAATGCCACGCAGGTATCGGATCTGCCGCTGGGCGGGCAGAGGACGTTCACGTTCCTCGCGAGGCTATCGCCGGGCGTGCTGCCCGCAGAGAACGGCGCGCGCGACTCGCTGGGTGGGGGTTTCTCGGCGAACGGCGTGCGCTCCACAGGCGAGAATAACTTCCTGTTGAACGGCGTCGACAATAATGTCAACGTCATCGATTTCATCAACCAGACCTCTTTCGTCATCGGGCCTTCGGTGGAAGCGATCGGCAACATGCAGATCCTGACGAATGGCTATAGCGCGGAGTATGGCCGCGCGGCGGGCGGCGTGCTGGATATCAGCATCAAATCGGGCACGAACGGGTTTCATGGCGTCGGGTTCGAAATTTTACAGAATACGGTTCTGGATGCGAATCTCTGGCAGAACAACCTGGCCGGGGCTCCGCGCAATCCGTTCAAGCAGAATCAATACGGCGGCGCAGTGGGCGGACCCATCATCAAGAACAAACTGTTCTTTTTTGGCGATTACCAGGGCACGCAACTCCGGACTGCAGGCGGTTCCGTTCAGAACCTGGGTTACGGTGGATTTTTCACCGTTCCAACGCAAGCCATGATAAACGGAGATTTCTCACGGCTGCTCGGCGGTTCCATTGGCACGATCAATGGGCAGAATGTGGTGCAGAACGAACTGTTCGATCCAACAACGACAAGTTGCGCAGGGACCAATTGTACCCGGAACCCGTATCCGAACAATCAGATTCCCGTTTCCGCGATGGACCCGGCTTCGCTGAAGATCGCGAGCCTGTATCCCGCCACGAATCAGCCGATTAAGGCCGGTACTTATCCGCAGAACGACTACTATACGGTCACACCGGGTGGGCTGACCACCAATCAAGGTGACGGGCGCATCGATTACCACATGAACGACAGCAACAGCATATTCGGTTCCATCAGTTGGTCCAATACAGATAAGACCAGCGTTCAACCGTTTCCGGGCGTGCTCAGCGGCGCAAACTTTTACGGAGTAGCCGAGCAGGACCTGGGCCGGAACGGAACGATCAGTTGGAGCCACATCTTCTCGCCCACGCTGGTGAACGAGGCGCGTGTCGGGTTTACCCGGCTGGTAACCGCGCGCTTGCAGGGGGGCGCCAGTACCGATGCATTTAAGGAAGTAGGAATTGGCGGCTACGATCCGACCACAGCCGCGGCTGATAACGGTGGTTTACCCCAGTTCGGCTTGGGCCGCTATAGCCAGACCGGCGCAAATGACTGGCTGCCGACGAAGGAATACAGCAATGAGTGGGATTTCATTGAAAACCTTTCCTGGACGAAAGGCGAGCACTCGTTTAAGTTCGGCGCCGAGTTCCGGCCTTTCCACTTCCCGTTCTTCCAAGTGCCTTATCCGCACGGCGAAATGAACTTCGCCCGGACGGAGACGGCTTATCCTTCGAATCTCAATGACCACGGCGGCGTGAGCGGCACGTTCAGCGCGGACACCGGCGATGAGATGGCAGGCTTCCTGCTGGGCGCGATCGATAACGGGCAAATTTCAACGACGAACTTTATTTCATCCACGAAACAGGCTTATGGATTTTACGCACTGGATAGCTGGAAAGTCAGCTCGAAGCTGGTCTTGAACCTGGGCGCCCGATATGAGTTGTTCTCGCCGATCGGCGAGCAATTCGCCCGGCAATCGAACTTTGTTGAACAGGATGCGACCCTTTACATCCCGCGGGGGCCGAACCAGAACACTCCACTGCCGCCGAATTTCAACGCGCCCGCGACTATCAATGGAATTACCTTCCCGGCACTTTTCCCGAATGTGGCCGTTTCGCGCGGGCAGGTGGGTCCGTATCTGATTCCGTGGGATAAGACGGATATCGGCCCGCGGATGGGTTTCGCGTATAACATCATCCCGAAGACCGTCGTCCGCGGTTCGTACGGTATCTTTTACGGCGGCGAGGAAAATCAGGGCGGCAATCCAAATCGCGGTGAATCCGCGCCATTCAACCTCTCGCCACAGTTAAACCGTCCAGCGGGTGTAAGTTCGTTCGAGCCAGATCCCCTCTTCGCGAACGGGAACGCCACCGGCGGCGTCTCTGTGGGCTATCCCCTGAACGTCTTCAACGGATTCCCGGTCTCCTCGCTGCAATTCCGCAGCGTGGCAACCGATTTCCGGAATCCGATGGTTCAATCCTGGAATCTCTCCGTGCAACAGGAACTGCCCGGGCAAATGGCTTTGACGGTGGGATACGTGGGCAATCATCAATCGCACCAACTGCTGCAGCCTGACCCCAATGCATGTCCGAATGTCTTCACGACAAACCCGAATATTAACTGCAACGCTTTGCGGCCTCTCGCGTATGTTGGCAGCGTTTCCGGAACGGCAACGTTCGGCATTGGCAATTACGAAGGGATTACGGCGCAGCTCGAGAAGCGCCTGAGCGCAGGTCTCCAGTTCACGGCGGCTTACACCTATGGCCACTCGCTGGCGAACAGCGGCACAACGCTCTCCGGTTCGCCAGGATTAGGCACGCTCGATCCGACCAACATCAGCAGTTCGTATACCAGCTCTTCCTGGGATATCCGGCACAATTTCGTCAGCGGTTTCAACTACGAAATTCCGTTCGGGCGCGGGAAGCAGTACGGCGCAAATTTGAATAAATTCGTGCAAACGGTGGCAGGGGACTGGCAACTGAACGGCATCGTCAGCCTGCGTACCGGTCAGCCGTACACGCTGGGCGCGAGCGGCTGCCAATTGGTGAGCGATGGCGCGCATTGTGGCCCCGACCTTATTTCCGGCAGCGCGAATGCGGCTCCGCCAGGAGGCAGAACTCCGAGCGAGTGGTTTAACACAGCAAACTTCGGACCGCCTTCTCCGCTGTCACAGGGCAATCTCGGGTTGCAGACCATGAGCGGGCCGCCAACGAAAACGCTGGACTTCTCGGTGTTCAAGAATTTCGATTTCACGGAACGCTGGAAGCTCGAATTCCGCGCGGAATCATTCAACCTGTTCAACACTCCGCAATTTTCGTTCCCTGACAACAATCTGCAAGACGCCAACTTCGGCAAGATCACCAGCACGCAAACCGGCCTCAATCGCCAGTTCCAGTTCTCTCTGCGATTGATGTTCTGAGCACCAAGTTGCAGAAATTCGAGTAGTCAAAGGGCGCTTACGCTTCCGGCTCAGTTCCTAGGGCCGCTCTTGTTTTCGGACGGGGCGGCCCTTTTTGTTCCTACGCGAGGTTTAGTAGGTTAAGTATTTGCTGCTGGTCTTAGCGTGGTTGTTCCTGGGCGCCGATCCGGATGCGGCGCGTCCGCTGCTGCAGCAAGGTCTTCTGGCGCTACAGCACGGGGAACTCGCGGAAGCGCGCAAAGACCTGGAGCAGGCGTCCCGGCTGGATGCAACGAATCCCTATGTCTGGAGTTCGCTGGCTGAGGTTTACTTGCGGATGAAAGAGCCTCAGAAGGCGCTCGCCGCGGCTAAGACGGCTGAAGCTAACGGCGAGCGAAACCCAGTGGTCAGCCACGCGCTCGCGATGTTCTATTCGGAAGCGGGGGATCTGGAACGCGCAGCTGAATTGGAAGAGAAATTCGCGGCAAGCGGCAAGGGCGATGCGAACGCGACGGCGCGCGCAGCTGAACTTTATGTGAACGCGGGCGACGGAGCGAAGGCGCTGCCGCTGGCGCGCGAGGCAGTTGCGAAGGCGGATACGCCGGCGACCGAAGATTTGATGGGGCGGGCGCTGCTTCTGACCGGCGAGCGAGTGCGGGCGGCGGAGCGATTCAAGACTGCCTGGGAGGGCGCGCGCACGGATCCGCAAATCGTTTTCGATTATGCCGATGCCTTGTTGAAGGCGCAGGAATTTTCGCAAGCGGCGCACGTCATTGAAGCCGCGCTACAGGCGAATTCGAAAGACGCGCAACTAACGCTGGCGCTGGGGGTAGCGCGCTACGGGCAGAGGCGCTTCGAGGAATCGATTACTCTGTTTTTGCAGGTGATCACTCTTGACCCGCGCATCCCGCAGCCGTACGAATTCCTGGGACGATTGCTGGACCAGGCGGGCGGCCACATGCCGGAGATTTTGAAGGATTACGAAGCGTGGGCCGGGGCGAATCCGCAGAACGCGAAGGCGCAGATGCTGCTGGCCAAAGCGCTGCTGGCAGTTGACCCGAAGAGCCGGCGGGCGGAGGCGCTGTTACGACGCTCGATTGCGCTGGATACTACGGACTGGGAGGCACACTTCCAGTTAGGCGTGTGGCTGGCAGATCAACATGAATATGCGGCGGCTGCGGCGGAGCTGAATCGCAGCATAGAGCTGAACGGCAAAGAGGCGATGCCGCATTATCATCTGGCGCGCGTGTATGATCGGCTCGGGGAGCCGGAGAAGGCTAAGGCGGAGCGGGAAATTCATCAGCGATTGACGGCTCCGGCGGGGCAATGAGGGGCTCATGTAACCGCAAGCTCGAGCCGTCACAAGGTTAGTTTGATCGCGATCTGGATTAGGCGTGGGGGACGGGTCGCAGAGATGCGGCCAAAATTCGGCCCATCGCCAGCGTTCCCATCAGGCTCTTCGAATTGCGTGTGATTCCAGGCGTTGAACATTTCAACGCGGAACAGCAGTCTGCTGGATTCCAGGCCGAGCGGAATAAGCTTCTGCACCCCGAGATCCCAGTTGTTGAAACCAGGACCGTTCAGAACGGTGCGGCCACTATTCCCGAAATAGCCCACGGGAGGCAAGGTAAAGCAGGAGGCATCGAACCACAAAAATCCATTGCTGCGGACGTTGTTGGAGAAAGCGCTACTGTTGCCGTTACAAACACGATTGGGCAGCGGAACGACGTACAGGCCGCCCGTGGTATTCGGCGCGGTCAGATAAACGGGTTGGCCGGTGGAGAGAGTGACATCCGAAGTGCCGGATTAATCGCAGTTGCGAGCGAACCTGGAGGTAGGTTGATGGCGTAATTTGCATTCAAGGGCGCCGTGACAAGTGGCGGGAATACATTCTTACCCAACTCGTACTGTGGTACTGGATTGGTGGAGACGCTTGTAAAGCCCTGGCCGCTGCCGATGGGTGAGCCCAGCCCGAGATCCTCCTGCGAACCGAACCATGGGAACTCAGAGTAATAGGTTCCAGCCGCCGCCCTGAAAACCGTGTTCTTGAGAGCACCCGGCTTCCAGGCGATACCGGCGCGCGGCGCGAAATTGTTCCAGTCAGCCGCAAAACCTTCCGGGTTTAGCTGCCCCAGGGCCGCATACGTGAGCAGCCCCGTTTCGAGATCAAATCCGTGCACCGCATTTCGGATCGCGCCCTGCGGATTGGGAGGTGTCTCCACGTACCACAGCAGTCCATAGTTCAGTGTCAGATTCGGCGTGATCTTCCAGGTGTCCCGCACGAAGGGCAAGAATTGTGTCGCACGATACTGCACCTCCGGCAGCCCGGACAGAGTACCGCTTGTTGGCAATCCAAGCAGGAAATCGGCCCAAGAGTTGCCGGTGTTGCCTCCGATACTAATTGACCTTGCGCATTGCGGGTCAGTTGCGCGGTAAACACCGGCTGAAAGCTCAACGTACCCAGTGCGTTCGCATTCGCGTTCGAGTGCCACCCACGGCGGTAACCGAGTCCGGCGCCGAACTTGAAGCTGTGAGTTCCCAGTATGTAGGTGAACCCATCGTCCATACGCCATGTGTTGTCGCGGTTCCCAACATCGCCATTGGACCTTCCGAACGACGAATATCCCTGCATGTTGATGGCGCTGATTCCGCGATCGTCGAACGTGTTCATAATGCCTGCGGAACTGAGAATGGGTCCTTGGTCTTGCGCTTCGTTGCCACCAACGGCAATCGTGCGCACGAACGCGATTCGGGCAGTGTTTACCGCATGGGGACTGACGGTCCAAGCGTGCTGGAGGATTGCCACGGCCGCCTTATCGGAGTACAGTAAGCCACTAAGCGGATACAGTCCCGGCTGGTCTGTTGGGGAATTCTGCTGGAAGATCTCGCCAAACACTTCCTGACTGCCGCTGATTGCCGCATCCACGCGAACGCCGCCCTGATTATCGTTCAGGGTATTGAGCGGATTACCGCAAACGTTGTTTGGCCGGCTCGACAGGCTAGAGCCCGGAAGGTAATATTTCGACAAGTTGGTCGACACCGGATTGATCCGGCTGGCCGGAATCACGTTGCCCGGAAATGGCTGCCGCTCGCCCGTCGCCGCGGAATATGTAGCGGGATCATAAATCGGGAGGCCGATCTCCGCAAGATTGCCGGCGAACATGGCCGCTGTCGGGCTATACCCGGCTGTCGAAAATCCGGTGATCTGGCGAAGCCCTTCATAAAAGCCGTGAAACCATACCCCATCAGCGGGATCGCGCTGCGTCGGGGCGATCAGATCGAGATTGTGGGAATGCCGTCGCAAGGCGACCATGCGGCGCTAGACTACGTAGGCCTTGACGGGCTTGTTCCCGATGTGATTTGATGTGTCGTATACGACGCGTCGTGTACGAATGGATTTACCATGAACCTTGATGCACATCGTCTCATTGGCTGGCCTTGGGTCGCCGTTTGTCTTTATTGGCTGGTCACGTCACTTCAGTCAAAACCAGTTGCCAAGAGAGAATCCTACTTATCGCGCGCCCGGCACATCGCAATCATGTGTCTCGCGTGCTGGCTCTTGTGGGAAAACTATGCGTATCCCAGCGTTCTAAATAGAAGATTTGTCCCGGACGAGCCTTGGATCGCGTGGTTGGGCCTTTTTCTCACGGTTGCGGGCTGCGCCTTTGCCATATGGGCGCGGATCTACATCGGGTCTAACTGGAGCGCCACCGTCACAGTGAAAGAGAACCACCAACTCATCCTGCGCGGACCCTACGCCGTGGTGCGGCATCCCATCTATGCGGGATTTCTACTGGCCATGGCGGGGACCGCCCTCGTGATCGGAGAGGTTCGAGCGGCTCTGGGAGTTGCGGTTGCTCTGCTTGCGTTCTTAGTGAAGTCAAGCCGCGAAGAGCAGTTCATGCGAGAGCAGTTCAATGGGGAATACGTACGCTATAGCCAGCGCGTTCGACGCCTAATACCCTTCGTTCTTTAGATGACGGCAAGAGAGATCAGCGTGCTGGCGCACGAAATCGATCGCGATCTGCGCGCTATCCGCGAGGTTGTCCGGCGGCCGCTTGAAATGGAATTCGCACGCGTCCAACTGACGGGGCCGCAGCAGAGCGCGATGGCAGCGCTGGCGCATTCGACGGAGGGGATGAGCTTGAAGGAGCTCAGCAAGCATCTCGGATTGGCGCACAGCACAACTTCCGGAATCGTTGATCGCCTTGAAAAGCACGGCATGGTCGAGCGCAAACAGCAAGACGCGGACCGGCGTCTGACCCGGGTCGTCGTAACGGATAAGGTGCGCCTTTTTCTTCAGGAAACGATGCCTAAGCTGAGCATTCATCCGCTGGTGGAAGCGCTACGCCGCGCGAAACCAGGCGAACGGGAGGCCATCACAGCAGGGTTGAAGACGCTTCGCGCGGTGCTCGAGCGGCGAGGAAGGTGATATCCGGCGCTTGCTAGGCTCCTTCTATGAAGTTCATTCTTCCTCTCGCGGCAGGAGCGGCGTTCATAAGTCTTGCCGCCGCCGGATTTGCACCGCAGGACGGCGATTTCGATCAACTGCGCAGTGATTTCGTTTACGGCAGCCTGGCGCTCTCGCCGGTCTCGGCGACTCAGGCCGGCTATCACAAGCACGACAATGTGCGTTTGGATGATCAATTGGACGATTTCAGCCCGGCAGGGCTCGACCGGCAGCGTACGTTCTTCCGGCAAATGCAAAACCGGATCCAGGCGTTCGAATCGAAGAAACTCGAGCCCGAAGATCAGGCCGACGCCGATCTGATGAGCGGCAACGCAGCGCTAGCGCTGCTTGATCTTGACACAATTCAGTCTTATCGCCATAACCCGACCGTATATGTCGAGCTGATTGGGAACGCGCTGTTCGAGCCGTTCACGCTCGAGTACGCTTCGAAGGCGGAGCGCTACGGAAACATCATCGCGAGACTGCAGAAAATCCCGCGTTTGCTCGAGCAGGCGCGAGCGAATCTTGCCGACTCGCCGGCCGTCTGGAACGAGACGGCGCGGATGGAGGATGAGGGGAACATCGATCTGATTGATCATCTCCTGCGCAATGCCGCGCCACCCGAACTGGCGGGCGCGTACGGGGAGGCCGCGGGTCCGGCACTGAAGTCGCTGCGGCGATTCGACGATTGGCTCAGCAACGATCTTTCGAAACGGCTAAGCCAGTGGCAACTGGGCAAGCAGAAATATGCGGAAAAGTTCCGCTATGTCCTGGCAGTCGGCAAGACGCCCGAGCGGGTACTCGGCGAGGCAGAAGCGGAGTTGCAGCGCGTGCAACAGGAAATGGCGGAGCTGGCGGCCCCGAAAAGCGCGCGCCAGTATCTGGATGAGCTGGCGCGGCAGCACGCAACGTTGGACAGCTTTTTCCCCGACGCGCAGAAAGATCTGCAGGAAGCGATTGATTTTGTCCGCGAGAAGCATCTGGCCGCTATTCCCAATACGTCAAATTTAAAAGTCATCCCGACACCCGAATTCATGCGGGGCGTGTACGGCGTGGGAGGGTTTTCGCCCGCGCCGGCCCTAGAGCCTTCGCTGCGCGCTTCTTTCTGGATTACGCCGCTGCCACGCAACGCACAAAGCGCCGAATCCAAACTGCGGGAGTACAACAAATACGGCCTGCAGCACCTGGTGGTGCATGAGGCGATGCCCGGGCATTATTTGCAGTTCGAGTACGCAGACCGCGTGCAGCCGCTCTCGCGGCGCTTGCTTCGGGTTGTCTCCGGCAACGGGCCTTATGTAGAAGGATGGGCCTTCTACGCGCAAGAGTTGATGAGCGAAGAGGGGTACATGAATGGAGACCCCAGGTTCCGCATGACCTTTTACAAGCAGTGCCTGCGCGTGATTACCAACGCGATTCTAGATATTCGTCTGCAAACCATGGGAATGACAGATCAGCAGGCGATGGACCTGATGATCAACCAGGCCTACCAGGAGCGGGAGGAGGCAACGTTGAAACTTCGCCGCGCGAAACTTTCTTCGGCCCAGTTACCGACGTACTTCGTGGGCTGGAGGGGGTGGCTGCAGATCCGCGCCGCCGCGAAACGGAAAGAAGGCGATTCGTTTCGTCTGGAACAGTTTCATGAGCGGGCGCTGGAGCAGAGCGCCGTTCCGCTGCCGGTTCTCAGTTCGCTGCTTGGCTTGTAATAGAAATGGACAAGCGTTTAGCATTTCTCCTGTTTCCGAAATTCCTTTACGTTTCGTCCATACAAGCTCCGTTGAAGACGCGGTCCAAATTGTTCGCTGATGAACGATGAGTTGGCGTCAAGAAACTTAAGAACACGAGAATTGATGTACGGCAAGATCAGATGCGCATGCTGGACAGCGAGAAGTAGCCGATATCAGCGTCTCAGGGCAAATGGAACTTGCCGGACCTTGCCAACGTTCATTGCGGCGACCTTTGCCGAGTACGACACTTGCACGCGCATTCCACCAACGTATTTGTCGGCTCCGCCGTAATAGCCCGTGAAACTTAGGCCGTTCTTGCCGGCGGCTTCCAGCACGGCGCCTTCGAGAAATATGACGTTCGGGACGTTGCCGACCTTTTCCCACACCAGAGTGGGCAGAAGGAAGGGTTGGCTAGCGCGGGCAATGACACGGCGCGGGTTGCTCGGATCGAAGAGTACCCAACCCGGGCCATAAACCAGCTGGTCATCGGCGCCGTTGTAAAGCAGCAAAATGCCAGCCGGTGTGACAAAAGGCGCCGGACCGGGCTCCATTACTCGCGAATCGAAGGCTCCGGGATGGCGCTCGAGAACCGGTTCATTGGTAGCGTCCGACCAATGCAGAAGATCATTGGAGGAGGCCAGCCCCATGTAGTCGCGGTCTTTGCCGTCGGGGTCAGTCCGCGTGCCCAGATAATACATCCACCACTTGCCGTTCACCTTTTCGGGAACGATTGCGCCCGATTTCGTCCATTTGGTGTTCCAGGAGCCATGGTAAGCAGGCAGAATCACACCCATGCGCTGCCAGTGGATCAGGTCGGCGGATGTCGCCAGGCAAAGCTGCGCGTCGTGCAAGTTATAGCCGGTGTAAGTCAGATAGTAAGTGTCGTTGATGCGGACCACGCGGGGATCTTCGAGGCCGCCGCCTTTCTCGTAATCGGTTTCAGGTGAAAGAACCGGTTCGGGCGCGACAGTGAAGTGCAGCCCATCCAGGCTGTCGGCGTAGCCGATGACGGAAGTGTGCTCCTTGCCCTGGGCGCGGAACAGCAGGATGGTCTTGCTGCCGACTTTGATCGCGGTGGGATTGAACAAGGCAAACTCATTCCAAGCTTGGCCGCCGGGCCGCAGCAGCGGATTCGTGGAGAGCCGTTCGACGCTAAAGTGAACGGCTTCCCCGGCAGCGGCAACTAAAGCAAGCGCGAACGCAAGAATCGCGAATTTCCGAGTCAAGTGGACCTCCCGAGGCATTTCGTCGGCTTCTGCCTACGCTTTATCGTAATTCCGGGCGTTTTGCGGCTTCGTTATCCTGTCCGTGACGCTGCGTCCAAGCTATTACAAGGCTTAGCAGCTCATGGGAGCTAACTGTGAAGCGTGCGCGTGATCTGCTCTTTGTCTGCCTCGTCCTTATAACCTTTGCACAAGTATTGAAAGCTCAAAACGTTGCACAGAGCGGCCTAGAACGCCTCCTAGAGTTGGCCGCCAAAAGCACACCGAATGAATGGGCGGAACTCCTGATGCAGGCTGATAGCGAGGCAGTCAAAATGGAAAGGCGGCAACCTGATCCACGCTGTGTTTACCGGTGCGTAAAGATTAACCCTTACACGCTGGTATTCCGATGGAGTGAAATCGGGCACCAGGAGGTATATCAGCACGATCTTCTGAAGATAGTGGTTCTCGCCCACAGAGGCACCCGGAGCGGCGCTCAAGCGCTCGCTCGTCTACTTGAACCTGGCTGTGGCCCACTGTCTACTCAGTGGGCGCCGTACTTCAAGACTGTCATCGACATCTTGGAGTTCCCACCTTGGCGTGACTTGGGCGATGCCGATCTCCTGCGTATCCTCGCCGAAGCGTACGAGACTTGGTGGTCGCTGTCGAAGGCGTTACCGACCGAACCAATCCTCAAAGATGACGGCTTAACTCCTCAGGATTTTCAGAAGGGGGCGGAACAGGCCCGTTTGAACGCCATTGCCGCTTATAAGGAAGTAATCGCCAAGTTACCGAATGATCAGGAGGCAGCGGAGCACCTACGGAGTCTTCAGGAAAATCGGGACAAGCATCAATTGAAGTGGTTCTGCTCTGGGGATTGACCTCGCGACGCCATTTCGTTATTCCACCCGTGGCTGGATGCGGCCAAATGGCGTATACTTAATGGCCAGAAGGCCAATATGAAAACAGAAGCGATCGCCAAGATCCTGGGCGGGCGGAAGGTGCTCGGCAAAGCTATAAAGAACCCTGACGATCTGGCGCATCTCATCCGTAAGGGGCTGCCGGCAGGTTCGGTCACGGCACTTGCTGAGGAACTTCATTTGGGGAACCGTCTTCTGTCACGCAAGCTCGGCATTCCTCAACGCACCCTGACTCGGCGTCTAAGTCAGGCGTCTCTGCTTACGCCGGCCGAATCGGATCGCACAGTCCGCATGGCACGGGTATATGCCGGTGCCGTCGAGATGATCGGGGACCGGGAGAAGGCCATAGAATGGCTCGGCACGCCAAACCGCGCGCTAGGTGGAGAAAGGCCTCTGGACCAACTCGATACCGACACCGGTGCTCGCATGGTCGAAGACATCCTCGGCCGCATTGCCTATGGCGTATATAGCTAATGCAGTTCTGGCGCATTTGCCGCCGCGGATATGCGAATCAGGCTGCGAGCGGGGACGGCGCTCGTCTCTACGGTGGCCGCTGGAACAGCCAAGGAGTGCGTGTAGTGTACGCCTCCACTTCGCTGGCGCTCGCGGCCGTTGAAACCTTTATAAATCTGGAACCGAATCTGAGGCCGGCTGACCTCGTGTCGATCGAAGGCGAGATTCCTGAAACGCTTGACATCGGTAAACTTGATCCGAGAACGCTCCCAGCGCAGTGGAACGAAGCACGCGACGAATCTTTACGCCGATTCGGAGACGAATGGATTCGAGGTGGATCGACTGCGGCGCTGCTTGTTCCATCCGCGGCGATCCGAGGAGAGTGGAATGTCCTGTTGAGCCCGGCTCACTCCGATTTCTCACGGATCGAATTGCGAGATCCGGAGCCATTCGAATTCGACGCGCGAATGTTCCGATAATCGGTGACAACCGGATTCGCCCGTTTCGTCAGCTTCTACCTGCATTTCATCGTAATTCCGGGCGTTTGCGCTGATTTCTCGCCTATGGTGAAGTTGGAGAAGCCAAGATGTGCAATACCAGGGTGATTTGGATCGGGCGGATGCTGCTCATGTGCCTGGCCGCATCGGTGCTCGTGCCGATTCTGCAGTGGGCATTCCATGCGGAAATAAGCTGGCACGCGCTGGTGACGTGTTACCTGCAATCAGTCGCCTACGCACTATGCATCGGGACCGCCCTGACGATGCTTCTGATGAAGACTTGGATCCCTGTTCAACATTTGCGGGCCGCAGTCCGGTGGATGGTCTACGGGGCAATTATCGTTGGAGGAACCGCCGTTGGATGCCTGGCGGCCGGCCTGATCTTATGGGCGGTATTTGGGCCTCATTACGAATATTGGGACGACTTCAAAGGATCATTCAAAATCGGGGTGATGATTTCGGTCTTTTGCGTCGGTTTTGTAACTACCTATGAGCGCTACAAAGCGCAACTGCGCGTTACGGAGATGCAGTTGAAAGCAAAAGAACTGGAGCGCGAACGCGCTCTCAAGCTAGCGACGGAGGCGCGGCTGTCGTCGTTGGAATCACGCATTCATCCACATTTTTTGTTTAACACGATCAACTCGGTTTCTTCGCTGATTCATGACGAGCCCTTGCGCGCAGAGCGGATGCTGAACCAGATGGCCGATCTATTGCGCTTCTCGCTGGATTCGGGGCAGCGTGGGCTGGTGGCGCTGGAACGGGAACTGAGGGTCATCGAAGATTATCTCGAAATCGAGAAAGCGCGCTTCGGGGACCGATTGCAATATGAGATTCAGGTGCCGGAAGCACTTTTGGATGCCGCCGTGCCGCCGCTCTCGCTGCAGACGCTGGTAGAGAACAGCGTGAAATATGCGGTCAGTTCGCGGCGCAGAGGGGCCGGGATCAAGGTCTCCGCGATCACAGAGGATGGCCGCTTGAGCCTGAAAGTAAGCGATGACGGCCCAGGCTTTCCAAACGCGGAGCTACCCGCCGGGCACGGACTGAACAATCTGCAAGAGCGTTTGGTTGCGCTTTTCGGGCCGGAAGGCAATTTGTCAGTAGCCGGCTCCGAATCAGGGGCGGCGGCGACGATTGAAATCCCATTGACCAGCGAGTCAGAAGCAAATAGGCGATCTTCCGCGGAGCGCTGGAACGCCCCCAGTCGCGTATGAACGCCCTGCGCGCTTATCTAGTAGACGATGAGCCGCTGGCGCTGAGGCGGCTGGAAAGGCTGCTGAAGGAAACCGGGAAAGTGGAGATTGCCGGTTCAAGCGCGGATCCGGTGCAGGCGTTAGAGTATTTGCGGGAGCATCCGTTCGATGTGCTCTTCACCGATATCGAGATGCCGGATCTTTCCGGATTCCAGATGCTGGCGCGGCTGGAGCGGCAACCGCTGGTGGTTTTCACTACCGTCTATTCGCAATACGCATTGCAAGCTTTCGACGTGCATTCTGTCGATTACCTGCTGAAGCCGATCGACTCCCGCAAGCTGGATAGGGCGCTTGCCAAGGTGGAGCGAGTGCGCAGCGGAATAGAGCCGCGGCCGCAAATCGAGAAACTGCTTGAAGAGCTGGCATCAGCGCTTCCGCGCAAGCGGGGCTTTCCGGCGCGGCTGCCCTCAAAGCTGGGTGACAAGATCGAATTCGTAGACGTGGCGCGAGTAACGCATTTTTATGCCAATGAGAAGCTAACGTACGGATCGACCCCCGCGAAGGACTTTGTCATCGATTACACGATTGCCGAACTCGAAGAGAGCTTGGATCCGGCAAAGTTTGTGCGCATCCACCGCTCGACAATACTGAATCTGGATTACGTGAAAGAGCTGTACTCGTGGTTTTCAGAGCGGCTGATGGTGCGGATCAAGGATGGCAAAGACACGGAGTTGACAGTGGCGCGCGATCGCGTGAAGGCGTTGAAGGAAAAATTGGGAATCTGAACGCGGCGCAAACTCGGCGCGAAATCAGGGCCAACATTCGGGATCTATGAATTAGTAGACCTCTGGTTTCTACTAGTGATGCCGACATCGCACCCACTCTTTTCGAGGCTGATGCCGATTGGCGCAGCAGCAGCGCCGGACGGGAGCGGGACGCATTTCCGCGTATGGACGCCCGGCCATAAATCTGTTCGAGTCACGTTTGAAGATCGGCGCGAGGGTGTGCCTTTAGAACAAGAGAAGTGCGGATATTTCTCGGGTTTCGCGGCAGATGCGAAGGCCGGCGACAAGTACAAATACGAGTTGGACGGGGGCGAGTCATACCCGGATCCGGCCAGCCGTTATCAGCCCGACGGACCGCACGGCTTTTCACAGATTGTCGATGCCAGTTTATTCACCTGGTCAGACGGAGCTTGGGCGGGCATTGGGCTTGCAGGACAAGTGATTTATGAAATGCACTTAGGCACTTTCACCGACGGTGGAACATGGCGTTCCGCGGCGGAGAAGTTGCCGTATCTGCGAGAAACGGGCATCACGGTCATCGAAGTCATGCCGGTAGCTCAATTCGCGGGACGGTTTGGCTGGGGCTATGACGGCGTACAGCTGTATGCTCCGTCTTCTCTTTACGGTTCGCCGGAGGACATGCGATTTTTCGTGGATCAGGCGCACGGCAACGGTCTTGGCGTGATTCTAGACGTTGTCTACAACCACCTGGGGCCGGATGGAAATTATCTGCCAAAGTTCTCGGAGTTTTATCTCAGCAAGAAGCACACTACAGACTGGGGCGAAGGCATCAACTTCGACGGTGAGCATTGCGCTCCGGTACGCGAGTACTTTCGTGAAAACGCGGCATATTGGATTCGCGAATTCCATTTGGACGGACTGCGGCTGGATGCCACACAGGACATCCACGACGAATCAGAACCGCATATTCTGGCCGAGGTAACGCAGGCCGCGAGGCAATCGGCGGCGGGGCGGCGGATTATTGTGGTCGGCGAAAGCGAGCCACAGGAAACGCAACTGATCCGGCGCATAGAAGAAGGCGGGTACGGACTGGACGCACTCTGGAATGACGATTACCACCACACCGCGGCCGTGGCGCTTACGGGGAAGGCGGGGGCGTATTACACAGATTATCGAGGCACTCCGCAGGAATTCGTTTCGTCGATGAAGTACGGTTACCTGTACCAGGGGCAGCGGTACACATGGCAAAAGGACAGGCGCGGCACATCCACGCTGGGCCTGCCGCACGCCAGCATGATCACATTTATTCAGAATCATGATCAGGTAGCGAACTCAGCGCGCGGGCAAAGGGCGCAGGAACTCAGCGCGCCGGGCATTTTCAAGGCGATCACGGCGCTGACGCTGCTGGGGCCAGGGACGCCGATGCTATTTCAGGGCCAGGAGTTTGGCGCGAGCAGCCCGTTTCTCTTCTTTGCGGACCACAAGCCTGAGCTTGCGGAAAAGATCCGCAAGGGCCGCATCGAATTTCTGGAGCAATGGCGGTCTCTCAACCTTCCTGAAATGAAGGCGTGCTTTGCGGACCCGGGTTCCAAGAGGACGTTTGAGCGATCACGCATCGACTTCGCGGAAGTTCAAAAACATAAGGAGACGTATCAGCTGCATAAGGACCTACTCCGCTTAAGACGCGAGGATCCGGTAATTTCGCGGCAAGGCGCGGACGGCTTGGACGGCGCGGTATTGCCACCGAGCGCCTTCGTCATTCGCTATTTTTCGCCGGGCTACAAGGACGACCGATTGATGGTTGTCAACCTGGGCATTGATCTGAATTTCAATCCCGCTCCGGAGCCGCTGCTGGCGCCACCGCGCGGCGCGCGATGGGAAAAGATTTTTTCGACGGACGACGCAGCATACGGAGGTTGTGGCACGGCAGCAGTGGATACCGCCAGGAATTGGCAAATTCCCGGCCACGCAGCCATTGTGCTGCATCCGGTATTTCAAAAATGAATTCACAAGCGAACAGGCAATCGGAACGTATATTTACGCATGATTCGAAGACCCCTTTTACTGCTAAGGAGCTGCGGCAGTTGACGGAAATGGAATGGCTGGTCACAAACGGGCTGGGCGGATACGCTTCCGGAACCGTGGGAGGGACGCCCACGCGGGTTTTTCACGGCTATCTGATCGCGGCGCTGCCGACCCCGTTGGGGCGCACGATGATGCTCAATAACGTCCTCGAAAGCGCGATTCTGCCAGACAAAAATGAGATCGGACTGAATGGATTGCGGAGGGAAGAGAACGGATTTGTAGTATCGTCCGCTCTGGCAAATTTTCGGCTGGACGCGGGCCTGCCGGTGTGGACTTTCGAGATGGACGGGCTGACCATTGAGAAGCGCATCTATCTTCCGCACAGGCAAAATACCACGTACGTCAATTACCGGGTTGCCAGCGGCTCGGGCTCCGTTAAGCTGCACCTCCGGCCAGCTGTAAACATGCGCGAGCATGAAGCGCCGGTGAACGCAAAACTCCAGCCTTACACCTTCCAGGTTCATGAGCATCGTTACGAGATCCAGCCGGAAGACGGGATTCCGCCGCTGCGAATCAGATTGTTGGGAGACGCCGGCACCGTTGCGGTGGATCCGCAAAACATTTGCGATGTGGTCTATCCGCTGGAACAGGAGCGCGGCTATACTTGGCGCGGGGACTTGTGGAGCCCCGGCTATTTCTCAGCCGAGATCAGTCCCGGCCATGACGCGACGCTGGTGGCGTCTACGGAAGCATGGACGGTGATGTCGGCCCTGGATCCGAAGCAGGCGTGGGAAGCGGAGCATGAGCGCAAACGCCGGCTGTTGATAATAGCCCATCCTGACACCTGCACAAAGACGTGCGGCGACCTAATATGGGCAGCGGACCAGTTCCTGTTCACTCCGGTGGGAAGGCAGGAGGACACGGCGCGGGCACGCGCGGCCGGGGATGAGATTCGCAGCGTGATTGCCGGGTATCACTGGTTCACGGACTGGGGCCGCGACACGATGATCAGCCTGGAAGGGCTCACGCTCGTTACCGGGCGAAGCGAGGATGCCAGCTATATTCTGCGAACCTTCGCACATTACATTCGCGACGGGCTGATTCCGAACATGTTCCCGGAAGGCAAAAAAGACGGACGCTACAACACGGCCGATGCGACGCTGTGGTTCTTCCATGCGGTGCACCGCTACATCACCTACACAAATGACCGCCATCTGCTGGATCAATTGCTTCCGCAACTAATGGATATTGTGGGTCATCACCTGCGAGGGACGCAGTTCAATATTCACGTGGACCCCAAAGATGGACTCCTGACGCAAGGAGAAGAAGGGTACCAGCTCACCTGGATGGACGCAAAGGTGGAGGACTGGGTGGTGACGCCGCGCCGAGGGAAGGCCGTGGAGATCAACGCTCTTTGGTACAACGCGCTCTGCGTGCTGGAGAACTGGCTGCGGCGCGCGCGGCGGGCGGATGAGGCCGATGGAATCGCGAAACATGCGAAGAAGGCGCGTAGATCGTTCAATGATAAATTCTGGTATGCCGAAGGCGAATTTCTTTACGACGTGGTAGACGGTGAACACGGGCGTTCCGATTGTTCCTGCCGCCCGAACCAGATCTTCGCAATTTCGCTGGACCATCCGATTCTGGAAGAGGCGCGCTGGAAGCCGGTGCTGAAAGTGGTGGAGGATCGGCTACTGACGCCGATGGGCCTGCGCTCTTTGGCGCCGGGCGAACACGATTACAAACCCAACTATGACGGAGACCTGCGGTCTCGCGACGCGGCATACCATCAAGGAACCGTATGGGCGTGGCTGATTGGACCGTTCATCGATGCGTGGCTTAAGGCACACCCGGACGAGTATCGCACGGCGCAAGGCTTTTTGCGAGGCTTCAAATCGCAGCTACGCAGCGCTTGCGTGGGTTCGATCAGCGAGATATTCGATGCCGAACCTCCATACACGCCGCGAGGATGCTGCGCGCAGGCGTGGAGCGTGGCGGAGGTGCTGCGCAGTTTTGTGAAGACACGCACGCGGCAGGAGACGGTTGAAGAAAGCGCCGAGCTATCTTCCGCCATCCACGGTGGCGGAGCGAACGCTAAGGCTGCCGCCAGAGATGCGCGATGATGCCGCGTTCGCGAACGGCGAGCTCAGGGGGCAGCGCAATGTACCCGAGCGCCCCAGCCTGACGTTGTCCCATGGATAGCGCCCAATCAAGGAAGGCGCGGAAGCGCTCGCGCCGGGGTCCGGCTTCCATCTTCACGGGAACCAGCATCCACGTGAAGGAAGCGATTGGGTATGCGTCGCGTCCGGGAGCGTCCACTATGGAGACGGAGTTAGGGTCCTCCATGCGCGCGGCGCTCGCAGCGGCGGTGAGCGAGTCTATGCCGGCCTGGATGTAGTTACCGGCAGCATTTTTTACGGGTCCATAGCTGAGACGGTGAGTCAGGGCGTAGGTGAACTCCACGTATCCGATAGAAAAGGGCGTCCGTGATATCAAGTCGGCAACTCCGGCATTTCCCGCAGCTTCTCTCCCGAGGGGCCAGCGGGGCATAACGCTCGCGCCGACTTTGTCCCGCCACTCGACGCTCGCCCGGGAAAGAAAATCTGTCCAAAGGTAGCTGGTGCCGCTTCCATCCGAGCGATGCACCACGACAATATCGTGCGGAGGCAGCCGGGCCTCACGGTTCAACGCCTTAATCTGCGGGTCATCCCAGCGGGTTACGGCGCCCAAGTAGATGGCGGCAAGCAGCTGAGGAGTGAAGCGAAGATCACGGAGTTGATCCGGAATGTTGTACGCCGGCACAGCCGCTCCAACAACGGTGGGTATCAGGCGAACGCCGAGTTCCATCTGCATTCGTTGGTCTAGAGGAAAATCAGAAGCAGCGAAGGTTGCCGCGCCGCGCTTCAGTTCCTGCACAGCTGCGCCGGACCCGACCGCATGATAGACAATGGGCAGCCCGGGGCTATGCTTTTCGAAAGCTTCAATCCATCTCTGATAGATAGGGGCCGGAAATGTTCCACCAGCGCAGATGAGCGGCGCTTGCTCTTGACACTGCAGCGGCGCGCGAAGGAGCGCGAGAGCCGCCAGGAACCACAGCGCTTTTTTCATTGCTTATTCGACTTCTTCACAGAAGCGGTTCCGGTTACCAGATGCTTCACAATATCTTTCGAAAGCCACGCTACAGGATCGTTCGATTCCACTGGCAATGTGGAGAGATACGACCAAAGCGTTTCGCCCGAAGGGCTCTTCAATTCGGCGGAGACATAGCCGCCATACAACGGCCTTCCATGCTCTGGAGATGTGCCGGCGCGCGCGTAGAGGCTGTAGTAGCCCCGAATATAAATCTGCGGGTCGATTGCCAAGATAGCGTCGGCTTGCGACGGCGCCTCCACCACTTCGAGGTCTTTCGACTTTTTGAGCTGGTGGATCAGCGCTTTTCGCAAATCGCCGGCTTCGGTCCTGTTATTCGGCTCACTGATGTAAATGCGGCGGATACGTTGAACAGGCGCCGGAGTTTGCCTGGGCAAATCGCGCGCAACGGAAGCCGAAGGAAAGAGCGCAAACATTGGGCAACCGGTTACGATGAAGCAACAAATGAGCAGAACGCGAGAAGCCAAGCAGTTATTTTGGCATTGTCGAGACCGATAGATTAGTGACAATTCAGTTACAAGAACATTTATGGGCGGGTTTCCGTTGACACTTCGGGTTATAACTACGGACCATAGTTAGTTTGCGGCGAATCGCGCTCATCCTATGCTTCTGCATCGGCAATATTGCTTCGGGGCAGGATGCCGCCGACGCACCCGGAAGTCCCGATGAATCTTTCTGGAACCGGTTCTGGGTATCGGGCCAGGCTAACTTCATCCGCCAGCAGCACGGGTCATTTTACGCGCAATACAACGGCCCAAATAGCTTTCAGCCTGAGGCGGAACACGCTACGTCACGCGTGCTGACGCTCTATACAGGGTTCGAGATAACAAAAAATCTGGAAATCCTTGTAGATGCGGAGAGCGCAGGCGGCGACGGCCTCAGCAATGCGCTGGGTCTGGCCGGTTACACGAACGTGGATGTCGTACGGAACCCGAGCCTGGGGCCGGCTCCGTATCTGGCTCGGGGTATGTTGCACTGGGTGGTGCCGCTTAGCGGCGAAGAGGAAGAGGTGACGCGAAATCCTCTTTCACTCTTCTCAACGCTTCCCGTACGCCGGCTGGAATTCCGCGCAGGGAAGATGAGCACGGTGGACTTCTTCGACCTGAACGCGGTGGGCAGCGACAGCCACACGCAATTCATGAACTGGGACGCGGTTAATGACGCGGCGTATGATTATGCCGCCGACACGCGCGGCTACACGTACGGATTCTATATGGAATACGACGACCGCTGGGGCAGCGTTCGCTTGGGCGAGATGCTGATGCCCACTGTCGCGAATGGCCTCACGCTCGATTGGGATATCGCGCGGGCGGGCGGAACAAATCTGGAGTTTGACTTTAACCCAACGATTTTCAAGGATCGCCCGACCATCATTCGCGTTTTGAATTATTTCAACCGGGCGAACATGGGCAATTACCGGGAAGCGATCAATGGCTATCAGACGGGCCAGACCTCTACGCCAGACATCACCGCCTATCGCCAGCAGGGGCGCACGAAGTACGGTTTCGATATCAACGTAGAGCAGTATCTGACGAAGAACTGGGAAGCTTACGGCCGAGTGGGATGGAGCGATGGACGCAATGAAGACTTCGCCTACACGGAAGCCGACCGCTCCGCTTCTTTCGGCACGCTGGTGTATGGAAAGCGATGGCACCGGCCGAACGACAAGTTCGGCGAAGCTTTCCTGGTGAACGGCATCAGCGGCGCCCATGCGCGCTATTTGCAACTGGGCGGCTTAGGCTTCATTCTGGGCGATGGCGGGTTGAGCTACGGCTTCGAAAAGATTTTCGAGACGTTTTACACCGCCCACATCTGGGGAGGAATTTCGGCGGCTTTCGACTGGCAACACATCAACGACCCGGGCTACAACCTGGTACGCGGGCCAACCTCCGTGTTTAGCTTCCGGCTGCAGCTGCAGGGGGAAGTGCCGTTCGATAAAATTGCCGCGGCGCGTCGGTAAAGCGGAGCAAAGCACGGATCGTGTAATAGAATCTCCCTCAGCCGATGCAGGAAAGATCTCTTAAGCGCCTTGCGTGGCTGGGTATTGCATTCCTCGCGGCCCTAAGCTTCCAGGCGGCAATCACGGCCCTGGCAGTGCATTTCTTAGCTCTTCATCCTCAAGGCCCGCAGGCAAATGCCGCGCAATGGATTCTCACATTAGTTTCTGCAGCTCGTCACGCCTTTCCTTTGTCTCCTGCTTGGCTTTTACGTTGCGGCAGTGCGGCCCTGGGATCATCGCGCGTGGTTGCTGCTTTGCGCGCTTATCAGCTACGGGCTGTTTGTCTTCGGCACGGACATAAAGGATCCAATCATGTCCTGGCCTCCCGTCATCCGTGACGTTGCCCTGGTTTACCGAACGTTTTGGGTGGCTAGCTGGCCGGTTTGGATGATTGTCTTTGCAATCTATTTCCCGGAAAGAGCCGAGGCCGACCGGCGCCATCCACTGCTGAAGTGGATTCTACTTACTCCTGTAGCCCTGATTTGTCTAGCGTATATGATGATTCGGGTTCTTAACAACGAGGGCAAACCATTGCCACAAGCGCTTCACTTAGTGGAGCCAAGCATGGGCTTGTTGATGCAGGATCTATTTTGGTTTACGGTCGTAACCTGCCTTGGCTTTTGGGTGGCAAAGCCATCGAGCTCGCCGGACGCACGCCGGCGATTGCGGGTGCTGTTCTTTGGCCTGGCTATCAGCACTGTGCCCCCACTTTTGGTTATACAGCTGATCGCCCGGCAGATCCTGCACATACAAGAGAAAGACCTGCCGCCGTTGATTTTACTTCTGGCAGCGCTGCCGCTGGCGCTGTTCCCAATTACTCTGGCTTACGTCACTGTTGTTCAACGCGCCCTGGACGTCAGAGTTCTTGTCAGGCAGGGTCTTCAATATGCGCTGGCACGGCGCGGCATCATCATTATGCAGCTGGTAGTTTCGTTGGGCGTAGTCCTAATGGTGGCGAAGCTTTCAGAAAACATCAGTTTCGGACAACGCGCCGCTCTGACCGCGAGCGGCATTGGAGTAGTGCTTCTGGTGGGCGCCGGCTCGCAGAGGCTGGCGCGATGGATAGACCGCCGATTTTTTCGAGAGGCGCATAACGTGGAACAGGTTCTTAAGGAGCTGGCTGAGGACGTTAGCTCGATTGTCGAGCTTGGGCCATTGGTCAAGACTGTGATGAGCCGCCTGGCGGAGGCGCTTCATATCACCAAGCTGGCGGTGTTTCTTGGCGATCAAGATCTTTACCAACCGGTCGGTGCGCCAGGATAAGCCTGGTTGATCTAGTGAACTGAAAGGAGTTCACCATGTAAATTGCCTGTTCGGACATGTAGCCTAGCAAGCGCTCGGAGAGGAGACTCAACGGGTGGAGCCTTGGCATAGGCGAAGACGCGAGCCACAACGGAAGTGAACCCGATACGGCCTCGTGAAGGAAAAGGAAGGTGGCCAGTCCGCCGACTAGGATGAAGCCTGAAACCAGTAGGGAAGCAACAGGTAAGCACCTGCTGGACCTTTCGGGGTGGTTGGGGGTAGCGCGCGTCGACAGATCAGTCGAGGAACCTGGGAAGCCCTCCTGGGAGGCGAAGAGCGAACGCGAAGCGGGAATCAATAACCGTGAGCGGCCCAGAGGGTGGCGGAGAGGCTCGTAGTAGCGAAGAAGCGGGGTAATGCCTGTGGAGCGAAGGGGCCTTACGGAAGAAACGTGGAGTCAGAGGAAAGGAGAGCCGCTTGGCGGAAACGCACACTACGGGAGAACGGCGGAGCGGAGACGCGCTGCCGGACAAACTTTCTGAACTGAGACAGAAACTCGGCCAGAAGGCCAAGCAGGAACCGAAGTTCCGGTTTTATGCTTTATACGACCGGATCTATCGGGCAGATGTACTGGAAACGGCGATGGCGCGAGTGCGCAGCAAGGGTGGTGCGCCGGGCATCGATAGGGTCACCTTTGAGCAGATAGAAAAGCAAGAAGGAGGCATCCCAGGATGGCTGGGGCGGCTGCAAGAGGAACTGCGCAGGAAGAGCTATCGACCGCAGGCGGTGCGGCGTGTGTACATCCCGAAGGCGAATGGAAAGCTGAGGCCGCTGGGGATCCCGACGATCAAAGACAGGGTGGTGCAGATGGCCGCGCTGTTGATCCTGGAACCGATCTTTGAATCGGACTTTCTGGATTGTTCGTATGGGTTTCGGCCGGGGCGGAATGCGCACCAGGCGCTGGAGGAGATCCGCGGACATTTGCAAGCGGGTTATCAAGCGGTGTACGACGCTGACCTGAAAAGCTATTTCGATACGATTTCGCACGAGAAACTGCTGGCGTGTCTGCGGCATCGGGTGACGGACCGAAGTGTATTGGGACTGATCCGGAGGTGGCTGGAGGCGGTGGTGGTGGAAGAAGGCGAGAACGGAAGCGGAGGGAAGCGGACCAGGAATGAGCAAGGAACGCCACAAGGTGGAGTGATTTCACCGTTGCTGGCGAACCTATTCCTTCACTGGTACGACGCGCTGTTTCATGGGCCGCAAGGTCCGGCGCGCTGGGCAGACGCCAAGTTGGTGAGGTATGCCGACGACATGATGATGCTGGCGCGCGAGTGGACGGCGGAACTAACCGACTGGATCGAAACGAGGCTGGAGGGAAAGTTCGGATTAGAGATCAACCGTGAGAAAACGCGAGTGGTAGCAGTGAAGCCGGGAGGAGACAGTCTAGACTTTCTGGGGTACACGTTTCGCTGGGATCGGGACCTGAAAGGCCGGTCGCACAAGTATTTGAACGTGCTGCCGTCGGCGAAGGCAATGGCTCGGGAACGGGAAAAGCTCAGGGCACTGACGAATGCTCGTCAGAGCCACACGCCGATTCCGCAGCTGATAAGCCGCTTGAACCGGCACCTGAAAGGTTGGGCCAATTACTTCCGCTATGGCTATCCGCGCAAAGCTTACTGGGAGATCGACTGGTTCGTCCGAAGCCGCTTGATTGGACATTTGCAACGGCGCAGTCAACGGCCGTATCGCCCACCGCGCGGCGTGCTGTGGCACGACCATCTCCAGCATTTCGGACTGGTCTCCCTCAGCCAACTCCCTCGGCGGCGGCCTGCGCATGCTTGAGGTGACTTCTTCTGGAGAGCCGGCTGCGGGAAATCTGCACGTCCGGTTCGACGAGGGACGGGGCGAGCAATCCCCCGTCTACTCTACCCGCTCTCGGTTTAGCGAATGCTCCGAATTACTCCTTTACGGAACAGGCGGCAAGTGTCCAGCAACTCCGGCGCGCGCAGCAGCTTGTCCCTATTTATTTCGACGACCCGGGTTCGTGGACGCAGCGGATAGACGGCAAGGAATTGGAGGCGCTTCGCGATATCGAGACGCAACTGCTGCTTCCGGTGATCCGGCGGAAGGAGCTGCTGGGGTTTTTGACGCTCGGCCCCAAGATTTCTGAAGCTCCATACTCGTCTACTGATCTTCAGTTGCTGCAGTCGGTTGCCTCACAAACGGGTTTGGCGATAGAAAACAGCCGTCTTTCGTCGGCGATTGCGGGCGAAATGGCGGAGCGCGAGGGCATCAATCGCGAACTGGCGGTGGCGCGCGAAGTGCAGCAGCGCTTGTTCCCGCAATCGTATCCATCGAATTCGGGCGTAGGACTCTTCGGGTTTTGCCGTCCGGCGAGAGAGGTCGGCGGGGATTACTACGATTTCTTCGCGCTGCCGCAGGATGTATTGGGAATGGCGATTGGAGATGTTTCCGGCAAAGGAGTGGCCGCCGCGCTGTTGATGGCAAGTCTGCAAGCTTCGCTCCGCGGCCAGACGCTTGCGGGCGCGGCGGACATTGGCCAACTGATGGGCAATGTCAGTTCCCTGGTTTTTGCCGCCTCTCCGGTAAATAGGTATGCAACGTTCTTCTATGCGCAGTACCAGGCGCATCGGCACACGCTAATTTATGTGAACGCGGGTCATAACGCGCCTTTCCTGCTGCGCCGGGATTCCCAGGTGCTTCGGTTAGAGGCAGGAGGACCACCCGTGGGGCTCTTACCGAACGCGGCCTATTAGTGGGATTCAATCGAACTGCGCTGCGGAGACCTATTGCTTCTCTTTACGGACGGCATGAGCGAAGCCATGAACGCGGCGGATGAAGAGTGGGGCGAGGACGAGATGCTGAAAGTGTTGAAGAGCCATCACGGTGCGTCCCCAGCCGAAATTGGGGACGCGCTTTTTCGAGGTGCGGACGAATTCACGGGCTCGGCTCCCCAACACGATGATATGACGGTGGTAATCGCGAAGTTCGCGTGATGCAATCATCCAGGGCCGCTGCTAAAGCCGCTTGCGGAAGTTCCCGGGCACAATCACGTGCAAGCCTTCATTTGCACAAACAGCCCAACCCAATCCGCCTAATCGTGCCGCAGCGCCACCATTGGATCCACGCGAACGGCGCGGCGGACCGGCACATATGCGGCGAGGGCCGCCACCGCGATCATTATCCAGCCGCCAAAGACTAGCGCCCCTGTATTATTTGGCTTCAGACCCTCAAGAAGGCTCGCAACCAGCGGTCGACTTAAAAGCACCAGCACAAGCCCTGCGATGAGTCCCCCGCACACCATTTCCAGCACATCTCGCAATATCAGGCTGCTTACATCAGTTGCAGTCGCGCCGAGCGCCATCCGAATGCCGACCTCGTTCGTCCGGCGCGCCACCGTATAGGCCAACAGTCCGTAGAGTCCGATTCCAGCCAGCGCTGCACCAAGCACGCCAAAGAATTGCGACAGAGTTGCGATAAGACGTTCTGGAACGATATTCGAGTCCACTTGGTCAGCGAGTGTTGTAACCCTGGTAACAGGCACAGTCTTCAACAGATCTCGCATTATCCGCCGTGCCGTTCCGGAGAGAGAAGCCGGATTGCCTGTAGTGCGCAGTTCAAACTGATCCATCAACTGGTTTTCCTGAAACATATTGAAATACATGGTGGGATACGGCGGGTCGCGAAGCTCGATTGCCTTGACATCTCCGACCAAACCCACGATTTCGTAAGGCGGATCGCTGCCGAACCACCCAGGCTTCGAGTTTCTATCCACCCCGATGTGCTTGCCGATGGGATTGATGCCAGGGAAATAACGCCGTGCCATCGTTTGATTGATCATCGCGACGCGAGATCGTCCCGCATCTTCGAACGTGAAATCACGTCCCGCGAGGAGCAGTATGCCCAGTGTTTCGAAATATCGAGGCGCCACAAACGTCACCCCCACCCTCCGCCGATCCTCAGGGTGTTCCACTTGCCCTTCCGCAAAGATGTAACGGCCTGGGGTCCCACAGCCTTCGAGCGGAGTACAACCGCTGATCGAAGCCGAACGCACTCCTGGTATGGCTTCCAGGCGAGCCAGCAGAGCTTGATACAGCGCGGCCAGTTGCTCTGGCTTGTACCCGCTGTGAGTTGAATCGAGGGTTACTAGGAGCACATGATCACTGCGAAAGCCTAGATCGAAATTTCGCAGTCGCGACAGATGGTTCAAAAAGATGGCAGCAGCGGCCACCAGGAAAATCGACAGAGCCACCTGCGTCGTCACCAAGCCTTTACCAAACAGGCGCCAAAACCACGTATCGCCTCCCTTTCCGCTTTGCCGCAAGTTAGACGCCGGAGCGAACCGGAAAGCGTGCCATGCCGGTGCTAGCCCAAACAGCAAGCCCGTGAGTAGCGCGATTCCCACGGCGAAGAGCAGCAGGTGAAGATCGGGTTGGACTTGGATGTCGATGTGCTCAAACGCACGGCCGCTGGCCATAATCCGCACCAGCACACTCGTTCCGAAATATGCCAAACAGAACGCCGAAGAACGCGCCTGCGAGGGAAAGCAGTATCGATTCCGTCAGCATTTGTCTCACCAAGTCGCCACGGCTTGCACCAAGTCCCACACGAATGGCGATTTCGCGCTGCCGTCCTGCGGATCGCGCCAGCAGCATGCTGGCCATGTTGACGCACGCCAGCAAAAGGAGCAAGCCGACAACAGCCATCAGAAGCACCAACGGCTTCCCATACTGATCGCGCACCCTCACCAGGCCGGCGCCAGCCGGCAACAATTCCATCCTCGTCTCTATTCGCGGATTCTTGCTGCGCGCACCGTTTTCTTCCAGCAGGCTGCGGTATAGCACAGCGATTTCAGCCTGTGCATTCTCGATAGTCAGGCCAGCCTTCAAACGCGCCAGCATGGTGAAATTGCCGTGCGCTACCGGGATCCAAAGATCTGTTCGAGATCCTACCCGCGGCCCCACATATTCCCGCGGTGCGACCCCGATGATGGTCTTCAGCGTGTCGTTGTAGGAAATCCGCTTGCCAAGAATTGCCGGATCGCGATGGAACCGTCGATTCCAGTAAGACCAGCTCACCACCGCCACGTCTCCATTCCCGCTAGCGGGGACATCCTCCGGGCTAATCAACCGCCCGATTGAAGGTTTCAACCCGAGCACACGAAAGTAATTCCCTGGCACATTCTCCTCGATTAACGTTTCCGGCGCGGAACCCTCCCTGCTTACAGAGGCGAGATTGTCAAATGACATGCCCGTGATACCCGAGAAAACGTGATTGTGATCGCGGAAGTACTCATACTTCTCCCATCCCCAATACCCTGCCCAATGAAGCTCACTCGGAGAGTCCATCACCAACTCCACGAGCTGCTCGGAATGCTCGACCGGAAGCTGGCGCAGCATTATGCTATAGAACAAGCCAAAAATTGCCGTATTTGCGCCGATTCCGAGTGCCAGCGAGAGCACGGCAACGGCCGTGAATCCTGGGCTGCGCCGCATCAACCGGAGAGCGTAACGGGTATCGTTCCAGATCATAGGCTAATAGACCAATAGTGGAACTCTTAAGCAGTATATCGAATTCTACATACTGACCGAGTTTGGATTAAGCAATTAGCCTTAGCCTGGTGAAACATCCTCCCATCTCGTGCCATCCCTTGGGATGCCGCAGCTGGGCCCGAGATTTTAGCCCTCGTACAGCTCGTTCTCGCTGACGACCGGCTCACGATTGATATCTCTGGCAACTCGATGAGCGGCTCCGAACATCGCTCCGCGCGCCGGCACGACAGGCGCAAAGCGCATCAAACCAGTGGGCTTGGGGACGTCATCATAAATCGCTTCCATTCCGCCGCGCATGAGATAGGTCTCGTGCCAGAAGCCAGTGCCGCCGGAGTCGCGGAGAAAATTTTTCCACCACTGACGGTGGGGCTCCGACCGGGTCCACGCGAAAAGAGATTCCATGTCGCGCCAATACTCGCGCATCCCTACGTGCATCGGGAATAAGGAGAATAGGAAGTTCTCATGCAGAAGCAGGCCGTCGGGTTGCGCGGCAACTGAATCCGCGATTTTTGGCCCGAAGCCGAGCAGCTTCTTCAGCCCCGTGAGACGATTGACCCTCATTCCCAGATAAATAACTACGAGATCTGGATACGCTGACAGATCGATGGTACGGCGATCAACGGAGCTTCGCATAGCCGCCTTCTACATCATTTTGTCACAAGGCTATTCGCTCACGTGGCCGCTGTTGCGGGGAGATAGCTCTTGCCGCCATTTATCGAGCACAACATGCAACCTCGTGCATTCACCTGGCGTTCCGAACGGTTCCGTTGTGCAATCGCGCTCAGCGGATAGCGCCTTTGCCTTCAATCCGTGCAGTAGGGGAATAGAATGCTACATAGGCATGCGCCCGTTGCTTTTTTGCGTTTTCATGCTCATTTGCCTGATGTCATGCGCGCAACATCGTCAGGCCAACTCTAATTGCGAATGGCCGAATGAGGCTGGAATGCGACCGCTGAATCTCAACCACGCCTCACAACGACAACATCTCAGCGATGACGCGGAGTTCGCTGAAGACCTCGCGATTCGTTATGCGGATTTACACAGAGGGCTGCATACCAGTCACTTTGAAGGGATCGCTGAGTATGAGCGGGCCAGGGATGAATGCATGGCAGCTCTCTTCAAGACCATTGCAAACAGCCACAACGTTACGCAGCAGGAGGTACGCCAATCTCTCGGGCACCGTCACGGCGGTTTCGATTTCGCAGTCATGTTGTCGTTCTCCCTGCTTTATGCGTGGGTGGCCAGCATTCTCGCGCACAGGCTCTATCGCCTCTATGGAGCCGGGGATGGACGAGCCACTCTGGCGATCATGATGACAGTCGCCTCGCTTCTAGCCAGCATTGCCGGTGTAATGCTCGGAGAGGCTTGGTTCGGAATTTTGGAGTCAATTCGAATTGGGAACGGGCATCTGAGCTATCGCGTTGCGCGCATCCCATGGGGTCATCACCGTTTGGCGCTGTTTATTGCTGGCGTAATTTTATTCTGGCTAATGGCTGCATTGCGTCGTCGGAACGTCAGGAACGATACCGAGTCGAACACCGCTCGAACCTGGCTCAAGGAACGGGCCGACAAAAGCATGACGGATGTGGTTGAAGATTAGGAAACCGCAACACGCTCCCCTCAAGCCGCCAACGGCATCTCATCCTCCACCGGCACGGGCATCATCACCACGTTATCGGTAGGCAGCCTCGTCACAAGCGCTTCAGTCGCAATCCGCAACAATTCTTCGGCTCTCGGGCTCAAATCGAATTCATCGCTGAAGCGCCGCAATTGCGTGTTGAAAGCGCGCCGTAGTGAAATCACCGCGTCCGCCAAGCCGAGTTTCGGAATGTCGATGATGGCGAATTTCAAAATGCTGTCCATCAGCACCGTCTCTACGTTGAGCATCTTATAAATCCCGCGGCGGTTTCTGGAGACGTACTTAACCACCTCTTTGCTCCGGTACGCGAAATAGTGCTCGCGCGTAAACCATCCGAGCTTCTTCGTATCCAGCGTCTTCAATTCGCGCCCCAGCTTGTTTGCCGCTGAAGCGAACGCCCGGTTCAGCATCTCAGTCTGTTGAATGTCGTGGGTGAAGATGTTCGTCGGCTTTCCCGAGAACGGATGCGTGCATTGATACACCAGAATCGGGTACGCCGTATGTGGCCGCAGCAGGATTTCGGCGTGCTCGTGAAACCATTGACGCACCCAACCGCGCATGGCGAAAGGGATTTGTTGTCGGATCGCCGACGACTCTGGAAGTGATTCGGACAGGATCAGACAAGCATTTTGCTGAGCACTTGTCCGATAATGGCACTTTTCTGGCACTGAGGACCTAGGAACTTGTTGAAATAGGGCAGCGCTGAGAGAAATTTGAGTGATAAACGGGCGTAGGTAGCCGAGGTACGAAAGAATTGGGACCTGAGGATGGTTGTTTTGGTGTTGAAAAACACCTTTTTCGCGCTCCGGACACACTTAGGCCGCAGTCAACCGCGGCAGCCTCCATAAATTGAAGGCCGCTGAAGTCATGACGAACTGCCAGGTGACCTTGGCTAAACCGCGCAGCTTGGTTTTGCGCATGCCGCCGGTTTGCTTCATCCAACCAAAGGCCTTCTCAATGAGCGGGCGTTTGCGCTGGCTGGTTCGATAACTGGCATGTCCGGTCGTGCGGTCATCGAGAGCGCTGCCGCCGGGCCGGTTGGTATTTTGTGCTACGTGCGGTCGCATGTTCATGGCGCGCACAGTGGCCACAAAGTCCCGCGTGTCATACGCTTTGTCGGCGCCCACGGTGATCGGTTTCCGCTGCTTGCGCCACCGGCGGTGCAGCATCAACAGCGCCGCATCCCGTTCGGCGGTGCCATCGGCGTGCGTCAGCATCGCATCCACAATCATCCCGTTGCGATTTTCCAGCAGCACATGGCCGAGATAACCTAACCGAGCCTCCTGCCCATGGCCTTTGCGATAGAGTTTGGCGTCCGGATCGGTCTTGGACGCATGCGTGTCGTTGGTCCGCTTGTCGCCCCGGAACTGGCCCGGTGTGTCATCGCCGCCGTCCTTCTTCTGAAAGCTTTTCTGACTCGCCCAGGCTTCGATCAGCGTGCCATCGACGGTAAAGTGCTCCTCCGACAAATGCGGCTTGGCCTGCTCGAGTACGCGCGCAAAGAACGCCCGCGCCACGTCCTGGTTCAGGAGCCGTTCCCGGTTCTTGCTGAACACCGCGTGATTCCACACCGGTTCATCCAGTTCCATTCCCACAAACCAGCCGAACAGCAGATTGTAAGTCATCTGCTCCATCAGCATGCGCTCGCTGCGGACCGAGTAAAAGATCTGCAACAGCACCGCTCGTAGCGACCGCTCGGGCGGCACCGACGGCCGGCCTGTCTTGGCGTACATGCCGTCGAACTCCCGAGCCATGCCCCGCAAAACCTCGTCCACCAGCTTGCGAATGGCTCGGAGCGGATGGTCTTGCGGAACCCGCTCCTCCAGCGATACGTAGCTGAACATTCCCGACTGCTGTTGATCGTCTCCTCGCATACGACAATCATGCCCGCAAATGTTTTAAAACGGAAGAGCCTCAGGATGAGTTTTTCAACAAGTTCCTAGGCATCGACATTGCGGAATAGCGGTGTCCTGATGGCATTCGCCGCTAACGCGCGGTTTGCCGCTTACTCGTATCTCAAGGCCACCATGGGATCAATTCGCGATGCACGCCTCGCCGGAATGTAACTCGCCACCGCCGTTACCACGATAATCGCGATCACGACCGCAACCAGGGTTGAAGGGTCAGAAGGCCCAAGGCCGTACAGCAAACTGCGGATTGCTCGCGTGCAGACCAGAGCCAGCGGTAATCCGAGCAGAATCCCACAGAGGACAAGTATTATTGCTCCTCGCAGAATCGTCCACATGACAACCGCTCTTTCTGCACCCAAAGCCAAACGAATTCCTATTTCAGGAGTACGTTCTCTTACTCCGTAAGCCAGACTCCCATAGAGGCCGATTGAGGCCAGCAGTAAAGCGAATATTCCAAGGCACGTAGAAAGCATCGACACCATACGCTCACCCGCTAGGCCTGCATCCATCTGTTCATCGAGCGTGCTGAGAGAAAAGATCGGCACGTTAGGTGCTGCCTCCCTCAACTCGCGTCGCACTAGACTCACCATCGATTCCGGATTGCGAAACGTGCGGATACCGAAAAACAGCTCCCCCCAGGAATCCTCCATCTGCAGGTAAGGCCGGTAGACCATCGGTGTTGAGGGCTTGCGGAGGCCGTTGTACCGTGTGTCCTTCACCACGCCGACCACATCCATTACGACATCTCCGATCTGGACTCGCTGTCCCAAAGGACTCCTGCGTGGAAACAGGCCTCGGGCGACGCTTTCGCTAATTACTGCGATCTCTGGCGAGTGATCGTTGTCATGCAAATTCAGATCCCGCCCGGCTAGCAGGGGAATGCCCATCGTCTCGAAAAAACGCGGCCCGACAGCATTGACACTTGCTTCCATACTCGACGATTTATTGCCTGCCGAACTCGGTAGAAAAGCTTGCGCGGTATAAGAAACGCCGCCTAAAGGCGTGTCCATCGACAAGGTTACTGACTTTACGCCCTGTAGAGCGCTGAATCGTCGATACAGCTCTCGATAGAGTTGAGCGCTTCGATGTTTCTCGTACTGACTGAGTGACGGACGTATGCTCATCAGCAGGACATGATCTGTCCGGAATCCTGCATCGACATTCCGAAGATTGTCGACGCTTTCGAGTAGAAGGCCCGCACAAACCAAGATAGTCAGACACAAGGACATTTGCGAAAGGATCAGGATCCGGGTCCAAGCCTTCGAGGTCTTGCCCGACTAGGCGGGTACCACGTAGGCTTTCACGGATCGCACGGAAGGCCGGCACGGCACCGAAGAGCACGCCCGTTGCGAGGCTCACTGCCAAGGTAAACGACAAGGTAGGTGCGTGAATAGCCAGATCCAGAAAAATGGGCGAGCGGCCGGTCGACATGAGATCCACTAACAATCGGCTCGCAGCGTAAGCGATTCCTATTCCACAAGCCCCACCCATCATCGACAGCAGGATACTCTCGGTGAGCAACTGGCGTAAAAGTCTGCCGCGGGTTGCGCCCAGCGACAACCGGAGATCGATCTCGTGCCGTCTGGCCGTAGCCCGTGCAAGCAACAGACTGGCGAGATTCGCGCAGGCGATGAGTAAGATGAGCGTCACCGCAGCCATCAGTGCACGGAGTGGAAGTGAAAACTTCCGGCGAAGATCGTAAAGTCCCTGCGCGCCGGGCAGCACTTCTAAAATAGGCCTTGGGTTCTCATCCTGTGGGCGCACGGACCTGAGCTGGTCCCAAACCACTGTAAGGGCTGCTTGAGCACGTTGCAGCGATACGTCCGGTTTTCGCCGCCCAATCAAGCGCAGCCAACGTGCGTCCGGAGAGTTCAGTAACGGAGTGCCGGGCATGGCTATTGCCTGCATCGCGAGCGGAACTGTCACATCGACCTTTACACCAGGTTCAAGTCCAAAAAAATCGGGTGCGGACACCCCTATAACGGTGAACGGATATCCCTGAATATCCATCGTGTGTCCTATAACCGCTGTATCTGAGTGCCACTCCCGTTGCCAGTAGTCGTAGCTCAAGACCACGACTGGGCTTGCGCCGGGAGCTTGATCGTCCCCATTGCCCAGCGTTCGCCCGAGAACCGCAGGCACGCCGAGAAGAGAGAAGTAATTGCCAGACACGAGTTGGCCATTCACGAATTTCGGCTCGCCATGAATCGAGGTGCGAAAGCGCCAGGGCCGAAACGCCGCCATTCCCTCCAGCGCATCCCTCCTACGCAGAGCCTGAAATTCCGGCCATGAAAGTGAAAACGAGTCTCGAGAACCCGATCGCTCCGCGATCACAACAAGGTCTTTTGGTGAACGGACCGGCAGATTACGCAGAAGTACCGCATCCACCAGAGTGAAGATCGCGGTGTTCATCCCTATTCCTATCGCGAGCGACGAAACCGCGGTGATTGTAAAGACCCGGCTCGTACCTAAGAACCTTAATGCGTATCGGAGATCCTGCCCTGTGCTTTCCAACCAACTCCAGCCCCACACGTTGCGTGTCGACTCCTTGACAGATGTCCTGTTGCCGAAGCCGCATAAAGCCGCATAGCGCGCTTCCTCAGGCGAAAGCCCACTAGCAATGTAGCGTTCTGTTTGATGGGCTAGGTAATCTTGCAGTTCGTCATTCAAATCTGCTTCCAGTTGGGGGCGTCTAAACAGCCAACGTACACGTAAACGCAAGCTCCTGAAGAGTCTCATTCGCTACCTCACTTCAACTCTCGAAAACAATCGATGTGATGGCATCCGACAACCGCCGCCAGTCCGACGCTTCCTGCTGAAGCCGCTTGCGTCCTTCGCTGGTGATCGAATAGAACTTCACTCTGCGCCCTGCCTCGTTGACCGACCACTCGGCTTTAACCCAGCCCGTCTGTTCAAGTTTGTGCAGCGCCGGATAGAGCGAACCAGGCCCGACCCGCAGAACGTCTTTGGACATCTGCTTCATACGCTCGCCAATCGCCCATCCATGCATCGGCTGCAAAGCTAGAATTTTCAGAATTAGAAGATCCAGCGTGCCTTGGACTAAATCGGTGGGTCTGCTCATGTCTAATATGGTATCCGATATCGGTAACCATAAGTAACGGATTCCAGTAAAAGCCTTTGCGTTCGATCCAACTCCTAGCTCGTCGATGACTCGGACGGTATTTCTGCCTCCTGCGGTCCGAAGACAGCGTTTCCGGAAACTGAACCCTCCTGATCTCTGGAACACGCTCCCCTCAAGCCGCCAATGGCATCTCATCCTCCACCGGCACGGGCATCATCACCACGTTATCGGTAGGCAGTTTCGTCACAAGCGCTTCAGTCGCAATCCGTAACAATTCTTCGGCTCTCGGGCTCAAATCGAATTCATCGCTGAAGCGCCGCAATTGCGTGTTGAAAGCGCGCCGTAGTGAAATCACCGCGTCCGCCAAGCCGAGTTTCGGAATGTCGATGATGGCGAATTTCAAAATGCTGTCCATCAGCACCGTCTCTACGTTGAGCATCTTATAAATTCCGCGGCGGTTTCTGGACACGTACTTAACCACCTCTTTGCTCCGGTACGCGAAATAGTGCTCGCGCGTAAACCATCCGAGCTTCTTCGTATCCAGCGTTTTCAACTCGCGCCCCAGCTTGTTCGCCGCTGACGCGAACGCCCTGTCTAGCATCTCAGTCTGTTGAATGTCGTAGGTGAAGATGTTCGTCGGCTTTCCCGAGAACGGATGCGTGCATTGATACACCAGAATCGGGTACGCCGTATGCGGCCGCAGCAGGATTTCCGCGTGCTCGTGGAACCATTGACGCACCCAACCGCGCATGGCCGCCTGCATTGCCTTTGACACAACCGAATAGGTAGGGAAGTAAGCCTGGGTTCGCTCTTTCGGAGCGCGCTTCCAGACGGAGAAGTCAATCCCGCTCTCGACGCGTGACGGCGTCTCTCCGCTGCCTTGAACCGGACCGTCTGTCTCCGCATGCCGCATCGGCATCATGATCAATTCACCCACGTTCACCTCCCAAAAGAAACAGGCCGGGAGGGCTCCCCGGCCTGACATTTAAAGAATTTCGCTCGCGCGTAAGTTCGCGAGCGACTCGAACGTAGCACGCTCGTCTCGCCAAACCGGCAGTCGCGCGCACCCAACAATTTTGGAAGTCGCCGCCAACTCTAAGAATTGACGAGAGAAAAAAATTTAGAGATTTTTTTCGAACTTCTGTGACTACTTCTCTGGACGGTGCGAAATTGCCCTGTTTCTCACCCTGCCACAGTTGCGCCCCTTCGCGCCGCCTCTAAGCTGGCGCGTAGCCCTTCATCGTAAGAAGTCTTGTGAACCTCACCCAGCAGCCCCCGCAGCGCGGAATCGTCCAGAATCACCGGATCCGTAAGCAGGTAGTTCATCTCCACCAACTCACGCATGATCGGGTTGAACAGTCCGAGTAGGCGCAATCCATTCTTCCCAACTACTCGAAGCCGCGGGTTGCGGTCCGCCATCCGGAAAACGCGCTCCGCCAGGTCCCGCTGCGTGACTGCTCCGGCGCCCGCCAGGTGCCAAACTCGCCCATAGGCTTCGGGACGGGCCGCCAGCGCGGTCACCACCTGACCCACATCGGGAACATAAACAAATTCGTGCAGAGTATCGATCGGCCCCAGCATGTTCGCCGCTCCGCCCTTTGCGGCCGCCTCGAATAAGCTGTAGAGAAAGCTCCGCTCCACATTCGGGCCATAGAAATCCGGCAATCGCAGAACGGTTCCCCGAATCTTTCCGGCGGCGTCCGCGGCGAGCAGCGCGTCTTCCTGCTCTTTGCGCATTCGTCCTTTGAAAGTATGCGGCTCGCGCGGATGGCTCTGCTTAACGGGCGTGGCCTGCGGCTTCCCATATGGATACACCGTCCCGATCAAAACCAGCCGCTCAACACCCTCGCAAATAGCGCCTTCGAGCGTTTTCCGCATCAATACCGGATGCAGTTGAAACTGGTTATAAGGCACACCGACAAGATAGAGCAGCCTATCCGCGCCGTGCACGGCCGCTCGCACCGAAGCCGGGTCATCCGGATCCCAGGTCGCGATCTCGGCATGTTGCCCATGCCCGAAAGCGGCTTCCAGCGCCGCTCGATTGCGCCCCACCACCCGGTATTCCCGGCCCTCGCTATCTAACGCGCTCGCAATGCTCTGTCCGATTGCGCCTGCAGCGCCTATCAAAGCGATTTTCACTTGCTTCTCTCCGTTGTTATGTCGGCGGCCGGAATGTACGGTGATCGACACTATCTGTAGATACGATGTTCCAGCCATCGACCTCAGACGCCAACGCTCTCATCTCATTAGCCCTTCATACGACCTTACAAGGTCCGAGCCTATTGAGAAGTTGGCGTCGGACATCGCGATGTCATATCTGATCGGCTTCGTAGTGTGTGTCTGTTTCCGTTCGGGTTGAATTATTCGCCGATCGACCCTTAGAAATCGCCAGAAAGCGAGAATTTATATATAAGACTCGATAGGTCGTATATCTTGATAAGTGATGCTTGAGGGATGTGAGCGCAGCCGGCCGCCGTATCACGGAACAGTTGTCTAACGGGTTTAGGCCACTTCTAGAAACACCGGCAGGAATCCGCAACACTACACTGCGCAATTAGCTGGCTGGTGCGACGTGCTCAAACAATGTCCTGATTTTTTCGACTTGACGCCCTGTAGACGCGAGTTGAGAAAAACAGGATCGGTGTGTCGATTAGGTCGATTATGAAACGTATCGTCTTGCGAGCCGTGTGTCTGGTGTTCCTCTCCGCGGCCCTTGTTCTGGCTGCCAGCATTGGAGGCCGTATCGAAGGAACAGTGACGGATTCCTCCGGTGCAGTGATTCAAAAAGCCAAGGTAACCGCAACAAATCTCGGCACCGGCGTCACTCAGGAGACCGTAACGGGCAACGACGGGATGTACGCTTTTCCGGTTTTGCCGGTTGGACGTTATTCGATCGGGGTGAAATTCCCCCATTTCGCGTCGTATAACCGCGATGGGATCGTCATCGACGCCAACAGTTCGTTGGTCATCGATGCATCCCTGCGATCGGGCCGGCAGAACGAAACCATAACCGTTAAAGACAGCGCCGTCCACGTCGACACCGCCAGCACACAATTGGGCGAAGTCATCTCAGGCCACCAAATGACTGCCGTCCCGCTGAACGGTAGAAGTTTTACCGACCTTCTCTCCTTGCAGCCCGGTGTGGCGCCTGCGACCTCCATCAATGCGAACACCGTTCAGGATGTGGGCGCAAGCGTGTTTTCACCCTCTGGTGATCTGAATCCCGGTACGATCTCAATCAATGGTCAGCGCGAGTTCGCAAATGCTTTCATCGTAAACGGAAGTGACGTGGAAGAAGACGTGAATATGGGAACGTCCATAATTCCTAACCTTGATTCGATTGCCGAGTTCCGGATATTAACGAGTAACTTCGACGCCGAATATGGCGAGTTTAGTGGAGGGCAGATCAACGTAGTTACGAAGTCAGGTACAAATGAGCTGCATGGAAATGCCTTCGAATTCCTCCGCAACACTGATCTTGACGCACGGAACTATTTCTCACCCGCCCGCGGGACTTTTCACCAAAATCAATACGGAGGCACTGCCGGCGGCCCGATCCGTCACGACAAAATCTTCTTCTTTTTTGATTATCAGGGTACGAGCCAAAGCCAGGGCATCGATACCGGTTCAATTCCCGTTCCTTCCATCCAGGACAGAACGGGGAATCTTTCTGATCTGGCTCCTTCCTTAACGGGGGCGGTAAGCGGTCCCTACTTCGCCAATTTACTCTCGCAGAAATTGCGATACCCCGTCACTGCAGGGGAGAACTATTACACATCCAGCTGTTCGGGCATAAGTCAATGCGTGTTTCCAAACGCGGTAATTCCCCAGCGTGCATGGTCGGTCCCCGCGCAAAACCTCCTGCAATACATCCCGGTTCCCAATGTTGGAAATGCGACCTTTGCAACCTCCGCCTACAACCAGGTCTTAGCCGACAACAAAGGCGGTGCCCGTATAGACGCCAATACGTTCTTGGGAATGCTTTCGGGCTACTACTTTATTGATAACTATAATCTTGATAATCCATATCCAGTTGCACAGGGCGGGGCCAGCGTTCCGGGCTTCAATGCGTTGTACTTGGGCCAGGCACAGCTGGTCAACCTGAACGATACGAAAACATTCAGTCCGAACGCCGTAAACGAATTAAGCTTGAGTTTCATACGCAATAACAACATTCTGGGAAAGCCGCAAGGGGGTGTAGGCGTAAGTTTGGTTTCCCAGGGTTTTGTGACAGACACGGGAGCCCCGAGCATCGTCGCTCTTGCGCCCCAGTTGGAAGGTGTCGAGAGCGTCGTGCTTAACAGCTTTTCCCTCGGCACGAACACGAACCAGCTGAAGCAAGTGAACAACACCTATCAGGCTGCGGACGGCTTTTCGCGAGTCGTTGGAAAGCACACTCTGAAGCTGGGTGGCGAGTTTCATTACGACCAGGTGAATGCAAAGCCAATCGCCCAATTCAATGGCAACTTTGTATTCACCGGCAGCGAAACCGGGGACGATTTTGCTGATTTTCTATTGGGTGCCCCGAGTCAGTACAACCAGAGCCAGTTGAACTTTTTCTACAGCCGCAATAAATATGCGGGCGCGTACATTCAGGATAGTTGGCGCGTTCGGTCGAACCTTATCTTGAACTATGGGCTGCGCTGGGATCGGATCGAGCCTTGGTATGAGAAATATAATCAAATCTCTACATTTGCTCCGGGTCAACAATCCCAAGCTTTCCCCGGCGCACCCACGGGCATTTTGTATCCGACAGATCCTGGGGTGGGACACAGCATCGCTCCGCCTGGCAATGAATTCTCTCCTCGCGTCGGTATCGCCTACTCGCCGCAGGCTGATCCTGATAGCTTCGTCGGCAAGTTGATCGGTACCCCTGGCAAAACCAGCATTCGGGCCGGCTTTGGCATGTTCTACACGGCCATCGAGGCTCTAACTGTCTCCGTTGCGGCCGGGAATGCGCCGTATGGAACCACGTACACAAGCCCCGCGCCACCGCTCTTCAACGATCCTTTCGTTACAGCTTCAACCGGTCAGGACTTTGGCCAGCCCTTCCCCGTCAGTCTTGCCCCTCTAAACGTCAGTAAGTCTAATCCGGATACAAACGTTGACTGGTCTCAATATGTGCCGATTAGCGGCATCCCCGCCTATCTCGCCTCCAACAAGATTCCTTACACCGAGCAATACATGTTCTCTCTTGAAAGACAGATAGGGACGAATACGCTGCTGAGCGCGAACTACGTTGGAAATGAAGGTCATCGCCTATTGGTGTTGATTGAGTCGAATCCTGGCAACCCGGCTCTGTGCTTAAGCTTGAGCCAGCCCAGCCAAGTGGCGCCCGGTACCGTCACTTGCGGACCCTTTGGAGAAGGCAACACCTATACCACCGCCGCAGGACGGACCGTGAACGGTACACGTGGACCGCTGGGTGCGAGCTTCGGCAGCAACGCAAATCAATCAACAACCGGTAATTCCAACTACAACTCCCTGCAACTTAGCCTGCGCCACACAAGTGGCCGCCTGCAAGTCTTTGCCGCTTACACCTACGGTAAGTCGCTCGACTATTCGTCGAATTTGGGCGAAGGAGTCAACCCGACAAACGCCGCGCTTAGCTACGCCCCGTCGTCATTCGATATCAAACACAATTTTGTAGTCAGCTATGATTACCAGTTGCCGATCGACAGCCTGTTTCATGTCGCAAATCGATGGACAAAAGACTGGGCGCTTTCCGGTATCGTCCACCTGAGTACTGGTTTCCCAGTCACAATGACAAATAACGGAGATAACTCGTTGCTGGGAACGAATCCCAATGGCATCAATAATTCCAGCATTGACGAGCCTGAGTATACACAAGGTGCGCTGGATCTAAACCAGAACCCGCGCAACGGAAATAGCTACTTCAATGCCTCGCTGTTTAGCCTGCAGCCGTTAGGGGCGCCAGGCAATACCGCGCGGCGCCTTTTCTATGGACCAGGCTCTGAGAATTTTGACGTGGCGGTGAGCAAGAGGGTCTCTCTAGCGGAGACCACCTCGTTGCTGTTTCGCTTAGAAGCTTTCAACGTCTTTAATCACGCTCAGTTCTTCGGCCCGCGATCCGTGGACGGCATACTTGGCAGTTCCTCGTTTGGGGATGTCGTTAGCGCCGCCCCTCCCCGCATTCTGCAGGCTGCTCTCAAATTCACTTTCTGAACTCATCAATGGGACGGGAGAAAGCCGTCTTAAAATCGTTGCCAGACGCGGTTTTCATTTGTCTTGAGCCTCAATGGCGATTATCTTTGGAGCCACGTTCCAACCGTCCACTTCAACCACCGTCGCGCCTCTTCCCGCATCGGCCTTCTTGTAAGTCGCCGCAATCTCCCGCTTCTCGCCTGGTATGAGTTCGAAGTAATTGTCTTCCCAGAGCACCGGGACAACTTCCGTCTCCTGCATCGCGCCTTCATCCTCCCGGCCGCGTGATCTTCTCATTACCTTTAGATGCACAAAAAAAGCCAGGTGTCGGCTCGGATTTTCCAAAGCAACATGCGTCACTTCTTCATCGCCTTTAGTCTCCGTGCTGCTGGTCGCTGTAAGGTCTACCGGCGGCAGTTTCTCCAGCCCCTGCAAATCGGCATATGATTTCTCGGGCGTGTAATACCAGGTTGACCGGTCCCAATCCAGCACGTCCGGATGCGTAGAGAGCCAATAGAAATTGGAACTTACAAGTTTTCCGGAAGCATCTTCCAACCAGAGCTTTACAAAGTAAGTGGCACTAAGTCTGGAGTCCTGAGGAATGACGAACGTTCTCGCAACCCCGTCAGCCGCCACGTCCAAAACCACATCGTGCGCGTATACTTCGCGCAAGTCCAGGTTGTAAACTTTCGCCCACGCCTTCAATCCCTTGAAGTCTTTGTAGAAGGAATTAACTACGGCCACTGACCGGTCGTCATACGAATACTGGATATGCAATGGCTCACAGGCTTTCTTGGTTCCGAAGTAACCCCCTCCCTGCCGCAGATAGTAATCGTAAAGGTGCCAGATCACTGATGGCCACGCGTTATTCAACATCCATTGAATAACTCCGGTTGAAACATACTTGTTGCGGCCGTAGGCTTCGAACATGGCACGTTCTCCCTCGTACGCCATGACCTGGGCTTTCCTTTCGTAATCTTTCAAATCGTTAGCAGTTCCGTAGCGTCCATTCAGAGCGTCGGTAAAGTAATCGATGTTGCGGAATACGCCTCCGCCCGCGTGATAATCCCACCAGGAATTCATCGGCCACAAACGCTCCTCGGGAAGCATCTCGCGCAGGGTCTCCACTACAGGCACCGCGGCCCCCGGGCTGGTCTCCGTATTAAACCCGTGAGCGCCTCCACGCTCCTTGTCTTCCAGCCAGTAGGAGGGAGGCACATATTTGTAAGGCCCGGTCATCTTGACGCCCGTATCACCCGTCACGGATGTGGGCCGCGCCGTCGCGGAAGACTCGAACGGATTGGGCCAGCCCAGTTCTTTCAGAATGCCGATGTACATCTTCTCCACGTCTGGCGGAGGCGGGTTGTCGCTGCCGTTCATCCAGTTGAACACCGCCGCGTGCCCGCGAAGGCGGCGGATCTGGTCGCGCAGCGATGCCGCGGCGACAATGCGATCCTCATCGTCCCATCGCTTCCATTGCTCCCAGTGATCGCAGCAGCACCAGCCGGCGGTGATCAGAATGCCATACTCATCCGCCAGCCGAAGAAAATTTTCATCGGGAATTTTGCCTTCGACCCGCACTGTGTTCAGGTTCATGTCGCGAACGTACCGGAGCTGTGCATCCTCCTTTGCCGGATCTTCCCGCAGCAACATGTCAAAGGAATAGCCGGCGCCCCGGATGAGAATCTTTTTACCGTTTATCAGGAAAAGTCGATGACTCCGCATGTGCTCCTCGCCGTTCTCCGGCGCGGTGCTGCCCTTCGGAGTGTCCAGTTCGCTGCTTATCTCCCGAATCCCGAAGCGCGTCTCGTCGCTATCGGAAACCAAGCCGCCGCTCTCGAATCGCAGTGCCAGCGGATATAGATTTTGCGGGCCGCTCTGCACGGGCCACCACAGCCGCGGGTTCGCGATGTTCAACTGGGCGAATTGATCGGGACTGAAGCGAACCGTCTTCGTTTGCTTGCCTTCCAGCGTAACCTGTTGCGAGAACTGTATCTGCTCGATGCTCCCTTGCAACGTTCCCGAAACCGCCTGGTCCGTCAGATTTCGCAGCTCAGCCGTCACCGTCAAATGAGCCTTGTCGAGGGAAGGCAGGTTCAGTTTGGTAATCACTTGCGGAAAGTTGATCGAAACGGGACCGCTCGTGGTCAGATAAACACCGCGCCAGATCCCCATTCCCTTGTCCGCAGGCATCGGGTTCCAGTCGACAAAAGTAATGGCCAGATCGTCGGGCGTGGGAGGGAACACCTCCACCGCCAGCGCGTTGGGCTCCCCGGGAGCGGCCAACTCCGTCACGTCGAAACTAAACAGCCGCCACGCCCCGGCCATTTCCCGCGCATCCGCGATCTGGCGTCCGTTCAACCATACATTCGCCCGGAAGTTGATGCCGTCGAAGTGAAGTTGTATTCTTTTTCCCTTGAAATCGGCCGGGACGCTAAAGGCTGTCCGGTACCACCACGGCGAGCGGAATGCGCTTCCAGGCGGCATCGCGATATTCGAAAAATTCGACCCGACGGGATACTCGGTCCCTGCCACCGCTCGCAGATTCATGCCGAAATAGGGATCGGCGTAGACGTGGTCGGCCACAAGCGCCGCCAACACAGTAGATGGAACCGTCGCGCCATACCAGTGCTGAGGCTGAAATTGAACCGTCGAGACGACGTCTCCTTTTTCCGGTACCTCCGCCGCAGGCTGGATCATCCACCCGTTGCTGAGTGTCAGCACGGCCGCGAACGCAATCGGAACCAGAGTTACGAACAGGAACGAAAAGCGAAAAACGTGTTTCACAATCATTGGAAACATTCCATCATGACCGCCGCAGTAGCATATTCGTGTGCGCTTGCTCTTATTTTGCCTGTCTCTGTTTAGCTCCTCTCTATTGCTGGCTCAAGAGGTAGCTCCGCCAACCGCTCTGCCGCTCTGGCCCGCTTCGCAAACCGCGGGAACGCCGAGCCGCCAGGAGCACGACACAACTACCGATAAAGACCGGTTGGTCGCCGGCAAACGGGTTCAGAGGCTTACCGGCGTTGTCAATCCCATCATCACTCCCTACCCGGGGGCGCCGGCCAACAACACTCGAACTGCCATCGTGGTATTTCCAGGAGGAGGCTACCGCATCCTCGCTTATGACCTCGAAGGTACCGAGGTCTGCGATTGGCTGCATTCCATCGGTGTCACCTGCGTCCTGCTCAAATATCGCGTGCCCGATGCCGGCCCCTACCCGGCGCATTCGGAAGACCTCGCGGACGCTCAGCGGGCGGTACGTCTGACGCGGGAACATGCCGCCCAGTGGAATGTGGACGTGAATCGCGTTGGAGTACTCGGGTTCTCGGCGGGCGGCCATCTTGCCGCCGTGCTGAGCAATCACGCCGCGGAGCGGGTCTACCCGCCAGCAGACGCAGCGGATCAATTGAGTGCTCGCCCTGATTTTGCTCTGCTCATTTATCCAGGCGGCTTGAGGCACCCGCCGGACCTGACCAAGTTAGGCCAGGAAGTAACACCCGGGCCTGGCACTCCTCCGACCTTCCTTGTCCAGGCCGAAGATGACCCGGTGCATGTGGAAAATACACTTCTCTATTACCAGGCGCTGAAGCAGGCAAACGTGCCAGCGGACATGCACGTGTTTGCGCGCGGCGGACACGGCTACGGGCTGCGGCGCACTGATCTGCCCATAACAGATTGGCCCGTGCTCGCCGCCCAATGGTTGAAAAGCATAGGCATGCTCCAGTAGCGGCCTCACAAAGAGTCACAGAAAAGCCCGAATTCCGATAGCGCCGGGCACACCGGCGATTTAGTAATACGCAGCCGTACCCGCAGCGTGGTCGCGAAACTGTCCGATCGAAGAATTCTGCCCGACCCGATGCTGGCACCTTCACCAAAAACCGACCACGATCCATCTCTCCATACATCCACTGCGAATCCCGCAATCCGTTGGCCCAATCGAATGTTCTCGCGAAGCCGGACCAGATTGAATTTCACCGGATTGTGGAAGTCGAAAATGATCCGCGGCGTCGTTATGTCATCGTCGGTCGACCAATAAGTATGCCGGTTCCCGTCCAACACATTGCGCCCCCGGTACGTGTCGTCCTTTCCGCGAACATTTGAAGCGGTGCACCTGGCATTGGCAGCCAGGTTTTGCCTGAACGTAGTGGCAACCATTTTCCCGAAGCCGCTTAAAGACTCTGCATCCGTGTCAAAGATCAACCCGCGCCGGTCGGGCGGCACATTCAAAAGGAAACTTGCGCCGCGCCCTGCAGACTTGTAGTACAGCGAGAGCAGTTCTCGTGAACTCTTCACCTTGCTGTTCTCACTCGGATGCCAAAACCAGCCCGGGCGAATAGAAACGTCGCATTCCGCCGGCATCCAATACTCGCCGTTCCTTGTTCCCGAAGTGGATTCTTTTTCCACCACATCGCCTGGGGCCCCGGGCCCGCCATTCGGTGAACGCGGCGTATAAGTAGCCCAGCAGGGCTCGCCCGCGATTCCATTCTCATTTCCCACCCACCGCACATCCGGGCCAACATCGCTGAACCGCACTGCGCCGGGTTGAAGCTCATGTTCCATGCGCCAGGTGTCCGGCCAGTCGTAGTAACGCAGCTTGTCGATAATCCGTTTCTCCCGCGCCCCGCCGTAATAGCCGTCGCCGCCATTCGCGCCGTCGTGCCAGACCTCGAAGATCTCCCCGTAGCCCGTCAAAAGCTCCCGCATCTGCTGGCGGTAGATCTCGATGTAGCGCGATGTTCCATAGGCAGCCTGATTGCGGTCCCACGGTGAGAGATAAACTCCAAATTTCAATCCGCCGCGTGCGGCGGCTTCTGACAACTCTTTTACGATGTCTCCCTTTCCCTTCTTGTAAGGACTGTTCCGGATGCAGTGGCCGGTCGTTTTGGTAGGCCATAAACAGAAGCCGTCGTGATGCTTGCAGGTGAGAATCAGGCCCTTGCTTCCCGCCGTTTTCAGGGTCTCCACAATAGCATCGCCATCGAACGCCGTGGGATTGAAAATGGCCGGATCCTCGTCGCCGTAGCCCCATTCCTTATCTGTGAACGTATTCACCGTGAAGTGGAGGAAGTTATAAAACTCCATCTCGCTCCATCGCACTTGTGCTTCAGACGGCAGCGCGCCATATGGCTTCGGCGCATTCACTCGCCCCGCTTTCCCCGTCATCGCGGCCAATGCAAAAGCCGGCGTCGATAAAACCGCGCGCCTGGAAATTTTCATTTCGAACCTTTTATGGAAACTCGCGCCGAATCTTCACCGTCCGGTCCAGCTCATCCACTTCCTGCAGCACCTTCAGTCGCAAGTCTCTATCGATCTGCGCGGAAGCGAGCCAGCCATGAATCTCCGCATCCGCCGCTTCCGATTGCTGGCCTCCAATGAACGCCGCCAGCCATCGGCCCAGAAAAAATATCTTGCGCTGCTGCTTGATCCGCGGCAATGCTTCCAGCGCCGGCAGCAGGTAGGGCCGCGTCAGATCCGCTTGATCCCAGGCGTTAAACGTCCCCAGGCTCTGTTCAATCCAATCCTCCTGCCGCGCGCCATTGTGCAGATAATCGTTGAAGTACCACTGCTTCGTCGCGGCGTCCGGCTTCGCGGCTCCCGCAACATACGCGTACTTGTCTCGTTCGCCCGCCGGAGTGCGTTTCTTTTCCGCTTCCTCGAGTTCGCTTGCCGCCGGATCTGCGTGCTCTATCAGGGCGGCGATCATGCCCCAACGGTCGAGCGTGCGCAGTTGCACCCCGGGAATGGTCGTTGTGCCTGCCAGCAGCTGTTTCATCTGACCCAGCGCCGCCGGAGTCTCCGCAAGACCCGTGAACACGCGGAACCACATGATGCGAAGATCCTGATCCGGCGCATGCAGCGTCTGTTCAAACGCTTGCGCCTCAAATTTCGCCACCACCTTGTTCCGCGCGTCCGTGCTGACGTATCGATGCACCGCTGCCGTCGTCCGCGCGCCCAGCGAACGCGTAAGGGCCGCATCGGTTTCCGAAGGCAGGTGCGCCAGCGCAGCCGAAATATAATTCCCTGGCGGCAACTGCGCAAAACGTACCGAATCCCACAACGCGCCGAACAGCAGCGTCCGGCGAAATAAATTCGCAATATCGCCCGCGTGTTGCGTGAGATACGCGCGGCTCTGTGAGTCCAGTAGGAATAAGCCATAGGCGTGGTCGTCGTTGTTGCCGAATACATACGCCGGACAAGCTCTCCCGGCCGCCTCCGCTGCATCCACGCGGCTCCCGGAGAACTGCACGCGCAAACGCACCGCCTCTGCGTCCGCATATCCAAGCAGCACTTCCGTTGCCACCGGCCATGTTTCGGCGGCATCTTCTCCCAACACATTCTTTTGCTCCAGCGTCAGAGCCCGCAATCGCCCGTCGCTGCATGACCAGCTTGTAGTGATCTCCGGCATGCCGCGGCGTCGAATCCACGCGGTTGCCCATTCCGTGAGGTTCTGGCCGGAAGCACGTTCAAATGCCTGCACAAGATCGCTCCATCGCGCATTACCGTACGCATGCTCCCGTAGGTAGAGCCGCAGCCCGTCGCGAAAGGGCGCTTCGCCGATAAAGAAGGCCAGCTCGCGCAGCAGCCCAGGAGCCTTGTTGTACACAACCGCGCCGTATGCCGACTTCGCGTCCAGCAGGTTCGGTATGTCCTGATAGATGGGCGTCGTACCAGCGGTTTCGTCTATTGCGTAAGCGGCCGGCTTGATCTGCTCATAGAAGCGCTTCCACACCGGTTGGTCCGGCGTCAGCGTTTCCATCGTGCGGTACGCCATGTACTGCGCGAAGCCTTCTTTCAGCCACAAATCGTCGAACCAGCGCATCGTGGTGAAATCTCCGAACCATTGATGCGCCAATTCGTGCAGAACGGTGATACTGCGGTTGAAGCGGTCCGTATCGGTGGGCGCGCTGCGGAACAGCATGCCGTCCTCATTGAGGAATGTTGCTCCCGCGTGCTCCATTCCGCCGTACGGAAATCCGGGAAGCAGCACTATATCGTATTTCGGAAACGGAAATGGCTGCGCGAAATAGGCCGCCAGGAACTTCATTCCGTCCGCGGTCACACTTTGAATTTTCGGGATCTCCGCTTCGGCCCGCGCAACTTGTGATCGGCGGACGTACACATTCGGCAGCCCTGGCGTTGAGTGCATAACTCGAAAAGGCCCCGAAGCGAACGCGAACAGGTACGTGCTGATGGATCGCGTTTGCTCGAAGGTCGTTTTCGTAACTGCCCCCATCGACTCAATCTGGCTTGCCTTCGTGTTTGAGACGGTAATCCACGCCGTCGGCGTGATCAGGCTCAGCGTGAATCGCGCCTTCAGGTCCGGCTGGTCGAAGCACGGAAAGGCCATGCTCGCGTCCATGGGAACGAACAGCGTGTAGACGTAGGTGCTGCCGTCTTCCAGATCGTCATACCGGGTGATAGCCTTATTCGCTGGGGCCACCGGCGCTGCGAAATCCATCGTCACTACGTTTTCACCCGCCCGAAGATATGCTCGATTCAGTTTCAGGTGCCCGTTCTCGCTTTCCACCGGTGCGAGCTTGCCGTTCACGGTCAGGCTGTTTGCTGTGCCTTCCCGGAAATCGATCAGCAGCTCGAGCGGTTGCGACAACCGGAACCGCAGTTCTTCGTGACCTTGCGTGCTGTTCGGATGCGCGTCCAGTGTGAAATCTAACCGATATCGAACGTTCGAAACGTAGCGGGCGCGCTCGGCCGCCAATTCTTGCGGAATTCCGGCCGGAGCGGTTGCGCGAAGCATGGGAACCAGCATCAGGAAAAGCAGCGAGATCTTCGACAGGGTCAATTTGAGTTATCCCATACCGCCCAGCAGCCCTGTCACCTTTACGGTGCTTTCGCTGTCCAACAAATCGTGCGGTCACAATACTACTGTTGCGCGATGCTGCTCGCTGTCTTGGCGCTGGCTGGCTGCGGCTCTCGCGAATCGCCGGAGCAGAGACGGGAGGACGCCAACACCCCTGCCGGCAAAGTGGGGCAAGCCGCGCACAAAGCCGCGACTGCGGCGGACAAAGCCGGCCGGGTAGTCGCCCGTAAGCTGGAGAAAGCGGCTCACGACGCCCATGCCGGCTGGAACGAAGCCGCCAGTAAAGACAAGAGCAAGACCCAGTAGCACTCAGCGCGGACGGGTCCGGGGCGTCACTCCGGAGCCACGCCATACGCTCCAAATGGGCAGCATTCTGCCGCTTGGGCTCGGGCAAGCTTAAGCTCGCGGCCTAAACAGCCACGTGTCACCCAACCCGGACCGTCAGGTCGCCGTTTGCCGACGGTTGAGGTGGCCCGGCTTCGGAGGCGTGTGAGCCAGACGCGGCGCCAGAATGCGCTCCAGATTGCCGGAAAAAATCTGCGTTGCCTGCTCCTGATTGAGCCCCAGTTCGTACAGCGCAGTCGCTTGCTGCTCAAAGATCGCGGAATGCCAGCCGCGCGGAAAGAAACTCGAATCGCTGCCGAATAGAAGCCGGTCGGTGCCCAGAAGGTCGATAGCCCGCCCAAATACCGTTCTCAGGTTGAGCCCCTCGTAAAGCATCCACCGGTTGGAGCTGGATGTATCGAGGAAGACGTTAGGACAAAGGTCCGCCGTCATGAGCGCTTCGCGGAAAAGACCCGCTCCGAAATGTGGCATGACAAAGCGAATCTGCGGAAAGCGAAGCGCCAGCGGATGCACATCCAGCGGATTTGAGAAGCGCATGTCGAAGTCACTGCTGAGCCCCAGCTTCTTGCGAACGCCTACGCTCAGCGCTCCACAGTGAATGAACACGATCAGCGCGTGCTCTGAGGCGAGTTGAAAGATCGGCAGCAATCGTTCGTCTGTCACGTGAAACTTGTGCATCGCCGGGAAAAGGCACACGCCGTGTAAGCCCGGATTCTCCGTCGCTGATTTCATTCGATCCCCTGCATCCGTCTGCAGTGGATCCAGCATGAAATAACCGGCAAAACGATCGGGATGCGCGGACCCGGCTGCGGCCACGCTGCCCTCGTCTCCGTGCATGCTCGCAATGAGAGCCGCGCGCTGGATACCGTAGCGGTTCATTTCCGCAAGCCACCGGCTAGCCAGTTCAGCAGGATCCGGCGCGGCGATCTCCCAACTCAGGAGCGGGCCCAGCGCAGCAGCTTCTCCCACCTTTTTGGCGCGCGCCAATTCGGCAAGAAACTTGTTGGAAAAGAAGTGGATATGCGCATCATCCACCGCGATATTGCCCCATGGAGTCTGAGCCATTCTGCGTCGATTGTATCCGGCCACGCGGGAACGCAGTCGCCCCGTCCCGAAAACTCTTCAGCCGCGCCCAGGCATTCGCGGGATACTAAGATCTTTACTATTTCTCATGGCTTCCAACTCCAAGCCCTCCGTCGCCTCCACCGCGAAGGTGGTGATCGCGACCACGGTGGCGCTTTCATTCATCAGTTATTGGCGTGGCGCCGCCATCGTCCTGAGTGATCTGGCTTCTTCCATGTTCTATGCCGGCGGTATCGCGGAGCAGGCTATCGGCAAATCGGCCGCATGGTACGTACTCGCCGTGATGGTGTTCAGTTTCGCCGTCCGATCCGTTTACCTGGAAAGTTGCGGCATGTTCGTCCGCGGCGGAGTGTATGTTGTCGTTCGCGACAGTATGGGCAAGTTCGTGGCCAGGATGTCTGTCTCTGCCCTCGTCTTTGATTACATCCTTACGGGGCCTATCAGTTGCGTTGCCGCCGGCCAGTACTTGGGCCGCTTGTTAAACGAACTCTCAGGCTTTGCCCATCAGAAGCTCGACATGAACCCGAATTATTTCGCCGCCTTGTTCGGGGTCGCTGTCACTGTGTACTTCTGGCGCAGCAACGTCAAGGGCATTGAAGAATCCAGCTCTGCCGCGCTTCGTATTATGCAGGTCACCACCGTAATGGTTGTCGCCTTGCTGATCTGGGCGCCTTTGACAATCATCATGCACAGCAGATGGCAGCTGCCGCCCTCGCCTGTCGCCAGCCATCTCGTCCTGCACGATGAGTCTTTGGGCTGGTTCAAAGGCACCTTTCTGCCCAAGATCGCCATGGTCGCCATCATCATCGCCTTCGGCCACTCTTTACTCTCCATGAGCGGCTTTGAGACTATGGCCCAGGTCTACCGTGAGATCGCTTCGCCCAAGATGCGAAATCTGAAGATCGCCGCTAACATCGTTTGCACTTACGCTCTCGTCTGTACGGGCGTGATCACGCTGTTCGCCGTGATGATTATCCCGGATGACGTTCGCAAAACCTACGTCGATAACTTGATCGGCGGTTTGGCCATGAATTTGGCCGGACCCCAGATCCTGCGTCTGGCCTTTCATGTTTTCGTCGTCATCGTCGGCGTGCTGATCCTCTCCGGCGCCGTAAATACGTCCTTAATTGGCGCGAATGGCGTATTGAACCGGGTTGCCGAAGACGGCGTGTTGCTCGAACTGTTTCGCAAGCCGCACCCGAAGTTCGGAACCACCTCCCGCATCATTAACCTTGTCACCATCCTCCAGCTGCTTACCATCGTTCTGAGCCGCGGAGACCTGTTTCTGCTTGGCGAAGCCTATGCGTTCGGTGTGGTCTGGAGTTTCGCTCTTAAAGCTCTCGGCGTCCTTGTCCTCAGGTTCCAGCGGCATGATCAGGAATACAAAGTGCCCTTAAATATTCGCATCGCCGGTAAAGAAATACCGATCGGCCTCGGCGCCACAACTCTTGTTCTGTTGACCACCGCCATTGTGAATCTGTTCTCGAAAGAATACGCAACCATCTATGGCGTTGCCTTCACAATTTCGTTTTTCCTGATTTTCACAGTCTCCGAGCAAATCAACGTCCGGAAACACAGAGCGCTCGTGGAGCATACGCTTGAGCATTTCAACCTCCAGCGCGAGCCCGAAATTCAGGCCAGTTCCATACACGCCCGGCCCGGCAGCGTTTTGGTGGCGGTTCGAAACCCTGCGCATCTCGAACACTTGCGCCGTACTCTGCAACGTACTGACCTCCGCCGCAATGACATCGTCGTGGTGACCGCTCGCGCGCTGGGCCTGGACAGCGAATACGATCTCAACGACGAACAGGTATTCGGTTCCGCGGAGAAGGAACTCTTCAGCGCAGCTGTCACCGTCGCTGAAAAAGAGGGCAAGCCGGTGGAACTACTGGTCGTTCCGGCGATTGATCCTTTCGACGCGCTCGTGCACACTGCTAATGAACTCAAAATCTCTCGCCTTGTCACCGGTGTGTCTCCTCGCATGACCTCTGAGGAGCTCGCACGCCGCATAGGTTTGGCATGGGAAAAGCTGCCGGAGCCGCGGCATTCTTTTTCTCTGGAGATCATTACTTCAGGGCGCCCTTCTATCTTTGTCAACCTGGGACCGCACCCGCCCCGGCTCTGGCCCGAAGACGTGAATAAACTGCATGATCTATGGCTCAAATTGAGCGCCCAGGAAGCGCTGGGCTCCAAGCTCCATCATCGCGACGTGCTGGGCTTTTCTCTCCGGCGTCTGGAGGAGGAGCTTAACAGTGAACGGCGGGACGAGGTGTTGCGGCGTCTCCAGGAAGAGTTACGCAATCACAAATAGCGCCGCGGGCGGGCGCTATCCCTCACTGAAAAGGTTCTCCACCTCTATTAGGCACCGGAAATCCATTTCAGCGCATTGCAGCAGTTGCGTCCCTTCGTCCGGGTTTTGCGCTACGAAAAGCAGAATGTCTGCGATCGCATCGGCCGCGCAAGCGTAGGCGTCACCGCCGCTGACTGACCGGTACTGTTTGATCGTTTCTCCGCCGCGTTTTTTCCGCTCTTGAACTGTGGCCATTAATTTATTATCCGTTGATGGTTCACGAAGCTATCGTAATCCCATAGAGTGCCGGCCAACGGTTACACTCTTGGAGAATGCTTCCGAAGCCGGGATCAGGTGAGAAAGCGCGGCCCATGAGCCCTCTTTCTACTACCTTTGACCCGCACTCTCCGGGCGTGGCAGCTAAGACTGCTGGCGCGATTGGCTGGAGGATGCAGCTCTTCGTGTTCCTGATCGCTTTTGCCGCGGTGCTTTCTCGCCGGCCGGATGCCGTCTCTTATCCGCAATTCTTCGGCGAAGACGGCTCCGTGTGGTTTACGGATGCTTACCTGCTCGGTTGGCTGCAGTCATTGCTCCACCCTCAGAGCGGTTATTTCCAGACGCTGCCGCGGCTGGTTACCTCGCTGGCTCTCCTGGTGCCCTTCCGGTATGCGCCTCTGCTGATGAATCTCGCTGGCATCGCTCTGCAGGTTTTGCCCGTCAATATTCTCTTGTCATCGCGCTGCCGCCAATGGGGCCCCGTCTCTATGCGCGCATTCATGGCCTTCGTCTATATCGCTCTGCCCAACACCATGGAATTAGATGCGGCCATAGTGGAAGGCCAATGGCATTTGGCCCTGCTGGCGTGCATTCTTGTGTTGGCATGCGCGCCGCGTGCTGTTTGGTGGCGAGTCTTCGATGTCTCTCTCCTCCTCCTCAGCGGCTTGAGCGGTCCCTTCTGCATCGCGCTACTGCCAATCGCCATCGGGTTCTGGTGGTTTAGGCGTGAGCGGTGGCGCCTGGTACCGATTGGTTTATTTGCAGTCACCTCCGGAATTCAACTCTTCGCCGTCCTCCGAACTGCCTCGGTAATGCGTCCACGCGTGGGGCTCGGAGCGACCCCCGGGCTCTTCCTCAAGCTGCTTGGGGGCCAAGTGTATCTCGGGGCACTGCTCGGCCAAAGCAGCGCGCCCACGCACTACAGTAATGCCGTCCTTGCTGTAATCTCCCTCTTGGGAACGGCGCTTATTGTCTACTGTTTGCTGAAGGCGCCCCTGGAAATCAAACTCTTCGTTTGCTTCGCCTTCCTGGTTTTCGCGGCTTCTCTCAGAAATCCGCTTGTTAGCATGACCGTTCCGCAATGGCAGGTTCTCAGCGCGTCGCCAGGCATACGCTATTGGTTCTTCCCGATGCTCGGTTTCGCCTGGTCTCTCGTCTGGTGTCTGACGTCCAGCCGCAATGTGCTCTTCCTGACCGCCGCATGGGTGGGTTTCTTTGCCATGATCGTCGGCATCGCGCATGATTGGCAATATCCCGCCTATACCAACTTCCACTTTCAAGACCGGGCCCGCCAGTTTGAGGCCGCCCCGCCAGGCACGTTCATGAGCATACCGATCTTCCCGGACGGCTGGACAATGCGGCTCACCAAAAAAGGAGCGCTCTGTTCCACTCTGCCGTTCGGTCACATAGATCAGCCCGCTGCCGCCCAGCGCGTTTCCGGTGTCGTGCCGGCAGGCGGCTGGGTAACCGCTTCCGAACCCATTAAGCGGATCTCCCTGCTGCTGGACGGCGCTGTAGTAAAAACGCTCGAACCCAACACCCGTCGTCCCGATGTAGACGAGTCCTATCCGCAATCGCCCGTGAAAATAAAAGGATGGGCAACTGCCATCGATGTCTCCCGTCTCTCGCCTGGAAGTCATCAACTTGCTGCCCGAGCGCTCCTCGCCAATGGTTGTAATGCGGAATTTGATATCGTTACCGTCGAGAAGTGAACCAGCCTTCACGGCATACTGATATGGACCTTTCGCGTAGAGAATTGAGTATCTTCTGGCCTCTGCTTTTCGCTGCAGGCGCAGCCGGGGCGCAGACCGCTCCGCTGCCCTCCGAGTGCTATTCGTTTGAAAGCCTTCCTGTGAAAGTGAATCCCACAACGCATGCCGAGTCCCGGCAGGTCTTCCGGGGCACGACGCACGATGGCTTCCCTCTCGATCTGCATATCACCACCATGCCGCCTGGCCAGAGCCCGCATCCGCCGCACCATCATGTGCATGAAGAGATCATGTTGGTCCAAACGGGAAGGATTGAAATGACCATCTCCGGGAAAACCTGCGTCGCCGGGCCCGGATCAGTCGTCTTCGTCCATTCCAATGAAGAACACGGCCTGAAGAGCGTTGGCGATGTCCCGGCCCAGTATTTTGTCCTCGCCACCGGCAACCAGACCGCGAGCTGACTCGGCCCTGTTCTATCGTTGAATAGAGACTTTAGAATTGTTCGCGCGCTCCGACATCGATTACTCCGAAGCCCGTCACGCGATTGATGTCATCGCCGCGGAGATGGCCCGCCGCGGCAAAGCGGGCGTCATTGCCGTCGCCGATTCTCACGGCGAGCTGCTTGCCTTCGCCAGGCTCGACGGCGCTCCCCTCACTTCCATCACCATTGCCCTGAACAAGGCTTTTACGGCGGCCCGGGAGCGCAAGCCCACGAAAGAGATCGGTGAGGCCGCGCGTAATCCCGAGAAAGGCTTCGACATCGCCTACTTCGGCGATCTCAGGTTTGTCGGCTGGGGCGGGGGAGTTCCAGTCTGGCAGGAGGAACGCGTCATCGGAGCCGTCGCGGTCAGCGGCTTGCCGCAGGCCGAAGATATTGAACTTGCAAATCTCGGCGTTCAAGATATATTGACTTCAATTCTTGCCTTATGAACAGAAGAGACTTTACCCGCTTGGCCGGTCTTGGCGCTCTTAGCCTCGGCCGCCTCAGCTTCGCCGAAACCTTCGACTATCCGTGGAAGCTTGGCATCATAACCGACGAAGTAGATGCCAATCTTCAACGCACGCTTACAACTTTTTTCCCCAAGTACGGCTTGAAATGGGCGGAAATCCGCAATGTGAAGCTTGACGGCAAGTCCAGCTATGTCTACAAGGCCGCCACGCCCCAACAATTGCGCCAGATCAGGTCGCAACTGGATCACGCGGACGTACAAGTCTCTGTGCTCGATACCGCCGTTTATAAGGACACGCTGCCTGGAACGAAGCCGTTGGATGTAGGCGAGGAGGAACGCAACGCAGCCCAAGGAGTCTTCGGCGAGCAGTTAACCGATCTGAAGCGGGCCGCTGATGCGGCGCACGCTCTCGGCACGAAAAAAGTGCGCATCTTCACTTTTCGGCGAGTCGCTGACCCCGATGAGGTTTTCCCGCAAATAGTGGCAAATCTGGAAAAAGCTCTTGTGGTTGCGAAAGAGCAGGACATCATCCTGCTGGTCGAAAACGAGTTCAGTTGCAACGTCGCCACCGGCACCGAGAGTGGAAAGCTTCTAAAGGTCGTGACCAATCCGCTCCTGCAGCTCAATTGGGACTCGGGCAATTGCTTCGTAGCCGGCGAGCAGCCCTTTCCGAAGGGCTGGGACGCGTTTGACCACAGCCGCATCGGCCACATTCACCTCAAGGACGCCATCGGCAAAACCTGGAAACCCATCGGCGGCGGCGAAATCGATTTCGTCGGCCAGTTCAAGGCGTTGAAGGAGATGCATTATTCGGAGACGATGTCGCTCGAAACTCATTACCGCAATGCGCAGCACGATCCATATCAATCGAGCGTCGAGTCGATGGATGGTTTGGTAAAGGTTCTCAAAGAAGTCTAGTTTCGATACACTTTTAAAGGGCAAGCATGGGGCTCACGCTTCCGGATCTGGGTGATCTGCTCTTGGGGATAGCGGTCGGGTTCGCTGTCCTGATCGTCGCTTTCGAGTGGGCGGAGCGTCGCCGCGAAAGCAGACGCGAGCGGATTCTGCTCGACGCAATAGATAGCGAGTATCGGGCCTTCCTGCGGATGGGCCGCCTCTAAAATCCGCTGTTGAAATCAGTCGAACCGGGAACCTGGCAAAATCCGGGCCTTGACTCTGGTGTTAACTCCAGACTGTAGGCTTGAAGTATGGCGCAGGGCATCCAAATAGGCCAGGTGGCAAGGGAGACTGGGCTGACAGTAGACGCTATCCGCTTCTACGAAAAACAGCGGCTCCTCAAACAAGCGCCGAGAACCGAAGGCGGATTCCGGCTTTTCAGCGCGCAGGATTTGCAGCACATTCAGTTCATCCGCCGCGCTCAGGAGTTGGGCTTTTCACTCAATGAAATCCGCGAGCTGCTGATGCTGCAAGGCGGAGAGGCAAAAGCCTGTTCCCACGTGCGGGAGATGCTTTCGGTCAAGCTGGGCGTCGTACGGCAGAAGATCACGGAGTTGCGAAAACTGGAAAGCCAGCTTGCGATAGACCTGAAACGGTGCGAGCGCCGCCTGCATGCCAGCGGCGAAAATCACGACGGCTGTCCGGTCCTTGAAGCCATTGCCCGACCCGCGCCTGGAAAGAAAAAACGATGAAGGTAGAACTTTATTATTTCGAAGGATGCCCCAATCACAAACCCGCTCTTGCATGTGTGCAATCAGTGCTGATTGAGCAGGGCATAGCCGCTGAAGTCACCGAGATTGAAGTTCCCGACGCGGAAACCGCCAAGGCTGTGGGCTTTCTCGGCTCTCCTACTATCCGCGTTAACGGCCTGGATATTGATCCCGCGTCACGCGCCGCCATTGACACCGGCTTTGCCTGCCGCCGCTATGCAGAAGGGCTACCGTCGGAAGACATGATTCGGGCCGCGCTGCGCGAAGCGCAAGGGCAGACCCGATGAAAGCCATAGCGCAAGACACCTCGTCACCCGCCGCGCCATCGCGCAGTGGCCGCACCGCCCTGGCCGGCATCGCCGCGATTGGCAGCGTTCTTGCCGCCTCCAGTTGCTGCCTGCCGGTTCTGCCCTTCATTTTTGCCGCAAGCCTGGCCGGTAGCTCAACCCTGATCACTGCCTTGCGGCCCTATCTTCTCGGCGCGTCCGTTCTGTTCGTCGCCTATGGCTTTTATCAGGCGTGGTGCGGTAAGCAGTGCAGCCGAAAGCCGAGCCTGCTTAGCTCAGCCCTGCTCTGGTTTTCCGCCGCGTTCGTGGTTGTCTCGATTTTCTTCCCGCAGCTGGTGGCGAACCTCGCGGCCAGTTTGCTTACCAGGTGAGCCATGCATCACAAAACATTTCTTGCTGTCGCCGCTGTGCTCCTTGTCGCGGCAGGGCTTTTCTATCTTTACGCCGGACATCAGGTCCCTCCCGGCCAACCGCCGCTGGCCGACATCACGCCGCAAAACCTTTCCGCTTTCGAAAGCGCTTTTAACCAGGCCAATGAAGATGTCCGGCTGCTGTTGCTGCTGTCTCCCACTTGACCAATCTGTTTGCAGGGGGCCTCTGCAATCGAAGAAGTTTTAAAGCAATTTCCAGAACAGCGGGTGCGAGTCTTTGTCGTATGGGAACCAGTACTGCCGACAGATTGGACAGCGCCATCCACGGCGACGCTCCACAGAATTTCCGACGAACGCGCCGTGCAGTATTGGGACAAAGGCCGTCTGGTTTCAAAGTCGATGGGCGAGCATGACCGCAAAGGCATCGTCTGGGACCACATCGCTGTGTACGGACCCGGCGCGACTTGGAACGAGCCTGCCCTGTTTGCGGGCGGTCCCGTGGTCAAGGTGGCTGATCCTGCTCGCAAAGCCATCTCTAAAGCGCTTCTGCCGAAATCAACGATCTGAAAGCTTTGGACCCTTGGCTGGAAGCGCGCTATTGGAGAGATCTTGCAACGGCTGCAAAAAATGCAGCGTCGTCGAGGACGGTCGCTCCGGTTGGTTTAGGACGCGCGCTCAGCACAACAATCACTAGCTTCTCGTTGGGATTTATGTAAATGTGTTGGCCGAATATTCCACGAGCTTCAAAAGCGCCCTGGTGAACCGGGTCTCCCCCCGCAGGCATTGGCCACCACAGATAGCCATAATCGACCGACTTGCCTCCAATGACGTGAGCGCTGCCGGCCTCCTGGAACCAGCCTTTCGGAACGATCCTTTGACCTTCGTTCACGCCGTCCCGCTGAACGAACAGGCCGAAGCGGCCATAATCCCGCAAAGTTGCACCTATACCTGAACCTGCTAGCCCCATGCCGCCCGGCGATTCCAGCCACCAGGTGGCGTCCTGGTCCATGCCAAGCCGGGACCAAAGCGCTTCGGAGAGGTAAGTTGCGAGCGGCATGTGCGTTGCTCCTTCGATCACCGGTCCTATTAAGTACGTCTCGCCTGTGCTGTAGTTCCAGATGGAACCGGGCGCTCCAGCCTTGGGCAGAGCGCTCATATAATTCACGACGGAGCCGGCCTTCTGAGCCAATAGTAGGAGGCCAAGCTTACTAACATCTGATTGCGGATCGGCATAGGTCTCGTTCCACTGGACTCCGGATGCCATCTGCAGTAAGTTGCGAATGCTAACGCCATCGTAGCCGCTCCCCTTTAGTGCCGGCACATAGCGAGTGATGGGGACATCAAGACTGGAGATGAGGCCTTGCTGCAGTGCCGCTCCGACGAGTGTGGAAGAAACGGACTTGGCCATGGAGAACGAGGCCCACCGCGTCGCCGGTGAAGCGCCGAGTTCATAGTCTTCAAAGGCCACTTTACCGTCTTTCAAGATGAGCAGGCCTGCGATGCGATTGTCAGCAAGGTAGTCGAAGAGATCGTAGTCCTTACCATCGGACTTGAAACGAACGTTCTTTAGCTGATTCGCTGCCGGCAGCAGCTGACTGACGGGTCCCTTCCGCGGCACCCGGCTGAACGGATAAAGCCTCTCGCTATGTTCGAAGGTGGCCACCTCGTCGTCTGGCAGCATCGTACCGGCAAGTATTTGGTGAACTGTGGCTGGTTGCTTCTCGGCCGCTACTGCGCAGCCAACAGCAAGCAGGATTCCGAGGCCTCCTGCGTAGAGCGATGTTTCCACTGACCCCCAACCGCTCTTATTGCTGCTGCTGCTGAGCCTGCTGCAATTGCGCTTCCTGATCCTTGGCCAGAAATTGCGACCACTGCTGATCTGCGGCGAACTCCTGGTCCGGCGGCAAAACCGCTTCGGAGGGCGTTACCCGTACCCGCACCTGCAAGTCCGTCTTGGCCGCGCCTTTCATGAATCCTCTGGTCGGCGGTACATCCGCGTAGTCGCGTCCAATCGCCGTCCGTATATGCCGCTCCCCGGCGATCAGGTCATTCGTAGGATCGAAACCAATCCAGCCGAGACCAGGCAGCAGCGCCTCAATCCATGCATGCGTAGCGCCTCCAGCCGAACGGTCCGCATGCTGCGCATCATGATACAAATAGCCGCTGACATAGCGGCACGGTATGTGCATGTTGCGCACCAGCGCGATCATAATGTGAGCGAAATCCTGGCACACTCCCTGGCGCACGTTGAGCGCATGCTCAATGGGTGAATCCACTGATGTGCTGGCCTTCACATAAGCGAACGTTTCGCACAATTGCCTATTCAGGGTCCGCAACAGGGTTAGCGGGTCGCGCCCATCTCTCCGATCAACTCCCAGTTCCCGCGCGAGAGCGTCCAACTCCGCGGAAGACCTGGCGAATTGACTGGGCATCAGCATGTCCCAATAGTCCTCGCGCTCAATCAGGTCATCCAGCTCCGCCCAAACGCCGCTGCTGACTGATTCCGGAAGCTCCCCCGGCGGGTCTACGTCCACCAGCGCGTCGGCAATGATCGTGAGCTGATCGTGCTGCTCGGGGATATCGAAGTGGTGGATCATATTGCCCACGTGATCCGTGTGCGAAAAGATGCGGGCGCGGGGACTCACCGAAAGCTGAAACGTAAAGCACCGCTGTACATTCTCGCTTCGCGGATGCATCCTGACTTCCATCACGCTCTGCCAGACGGGACGGCTGTATCTGTATCGCGTGAAGTGCCGGATAGCGTAGAACATTAGGCCTCGAAAGCCGATTCAATCGGGTAGTCTATGTAAAGCTCGTGTGCGGCGGCGTGCAGTGTATGGCACTGCTCGATGATGCTGTTCAGAAAACGCTGAAAGTCGCGCGACATGATGTCGTCAATCTGAGCGTACGCCAGTGACGATCGCAGCCGCCCGACGATTCTCTCTATCCGGCTCGCTTTTCGCGTCGACACCGTTCGCGCAATCGCCTCCAGCGCCGCATGCATCTGTTCAATCGAATAGCGCACCGTGTACGGAAACTCCGCATTTAACAGCAGAAACTCAGCCACTCGCTCAGGCTTAAGGTCCGCGGTGTAGACCTTGCAATACGCCTCGAATGCCGAGCAGCTCGCCAATAAACCGACCCAATCCAGATCATCGGCGCCGCTCGCGGCCGAAAATACTGCGTCCAGAAGAACAGGCAGCGCGCAGCCCCGTTCCATGTATTTGCCCAACTGCATGAATTGCCAGGCCTCGCCATGGCTCATCGTCGCGTCGGTCACGCCATAAAACTGGTAGGATCCTTCCCGAACCGCCGCAAAAAGCCTCAATGGCTCGGCGTCTATGTCCATCGCTGCCGTCGCTTGTGTCACTTCATGGTAGAGCTGGTTCAGACGCTCCCACATTTCCGAGCTGATCTGCTCCCGCACTTGGCTGGCATTCTCGCGTGCGCCCGTAATCGACGACACAATCGAAGACCGGTTCTCCGTATCGCGCAACAGCTTCGCAATCGCCGTCTGCGGATCAACCGGAGTCGGTTCCGGACCCAGGCCCAACCCCGTAGTAATCCGCTGCCAACGCTGCTCGGTGGATGTCTTGGACGGATTCAACATCAGGTTGTAAGTCGCGTCCAGCACGCGGGCGCTGTGGTCGGCCCGCTCGAAATAGCGGCTCATCCAATACAAGCTGTCGGCTACGCGTGAAAGCATCCCGCCTCCGCCATCAATTCTGCAGCACCCAGGTATCCTTTGAACCTCCGCCTTGCGACGAATTCACTACCAGCGATCCCTTCTGCAAAGCGACTCGCGTGAGTCCGCCCGGCACAATGGTCACCTTGTCTCCAAACAGCACGTATGGCCGCAAATCCACATGTCTCGGCTCCATACGCCCATCGTCAACGAAACAGGGCGCTGTCGAAAGCGCCAGCGTGGGCTGCGCGATGTAATTTCGTGGTTCGTCCTGTATCTTTGCCCGGAAATCCTCTCGCATCTGGACGCTGCTATGCGGACCGATCAGCATCCCGTATCCGCCGGATTCCCCCACCGCCTTAACTACGTATTTATCCAGGCTCTGGCAGACGTGCTCTCGGGCCGCATCATCTGTCATCAGGAGCGTTTCCACATTGTCCAGAATCGGCTGCTCGCCCAAATAGTATTTGATGATAGCTGGAACGTATGCGTAGATCGCCTTATCGTCTGCGACTCCCGTTCCCAAGGCATTCGCCAGCACTACGTTTCCTGCCCGGTACGCGTTAAAAATTCCCGCCGCGCCAAGCGACGAATCGGCCCGGAACGCCAATGGATCAAGGAAGTCATCGTCCACGCGCCGGTAGATCACGTCAACCCGCTGTAGGCCCGACGTCGTTCGCATGTAAACAATGTTGTCGTGTACTACCAGGTCGCGGCCTTCCACCAGCTCGATTCCCATCTGCCGCGCCAGATAAGCATGCTCGAAGTAGGCCGAGTTGTAGACACCCGGCGTCAGCAGCACAATCGTCATGCTCGATCTGCCCTCCGGTGCGAGCGACCGCAAAGTCGAAAGTAGCGCCTGGCTGTAATGCTCAATCGGCCGCACGCCGCACTTCCGGAACATAAGCGGGAAAATCTGCTTCATCACCTTGCGGCTCGTCAACATATAAGACACGCCGCTGGGCACGCGCAGGTTGTCCTCCAGGACTACGAATCTTCCGTCGGGCATCCTTATCAAGTCCGTGCCGCACACGCTGACATACACATCCCGAGGCACTTTTACGCCCCGCATCTGGCGCCGGAAATGCTTGCAGGTGTAAATGACTTCGCCGGGGATCACCCGGTCGTTCAAGATCTTGCGTTCGTGATAAATGTCCTTCAGGAACGCGTTTAGTGCCGTGATGCGCTGCGTAAGGCCGCGCTCAATCGTCTCCCACTCGCTGTTGGGAATAATCCGCGGCAGCAGATCGTGCGGGAAAATCCGTTCCGTGCCCTCCTTGCGTCCGTAAACCGTGAACGTAATTCCTTGATTAAAAAAGGAAAGGTCCGCTTCATGCTTATAGCGGAGCAGTTCTTCTGCTGGCAGGCTTAGCAGTCTCGTGTGCAACGCACGGTAGTGCTGCCTTGGGCGGCCGTTCGCCCGGAACATCTCATCATAAGCCTCGCCGAATTCATAGTCTGCGAAAGGGCTGGGGATGGGTTGGTCCGTAATCGGAGCAGGTGTCGCCATATTGCGCAAGGGTCGTCAAGTCCGGAAACTCATCAACATGGACTGGGCCCGGGCGAATGCAAACAGTATAGCTCTCGCCTAAATCAAGCAGGAATCGAGCTCTCAGAGGTTTTTCACCGATGCGCCTCCGCAGCCCGCGCGTTGCTGATGGAAGGAAGCGCGTGCGTCCCGCGCAGAAGCGGCGCCAAGTTTCTCGATGCTCATGCGCATGAGCGCGGAACCCAGCGTCCCTAGAGTCGCCACGGCCAGCCGCTTCCCGCGAGATCGGCCCGGAAGTACCGCTGTCACCATGGTCGCGGCCGTCAAGACCGCTGCCGACCGCCACAGAAAGCCGCTGAGACCTTTCTTGAATGGACGTCCTACACGTGGTACCGCCGAGGCTTGCTTCTCCATCAATACCGCCGCGACGATCTCCGCGCTCTGCCCGGCAGCGCCGAAGATGTTTGTGATCCTGCGTTCCTCCGCATTCTCGTGGAAGATCTCGAAGAACGCGCCCACGCTCGACATCGCCGAAGCGCCAAATAGAATCGGGAGCACGCGCCGCGATTCCTGCCAGATAGGAATAGCGCTGTTAGCCACCAGCACGCCCGTGTAAGTCGCAAGGCCCGCGCCGAAAATTCCTGCCAGGTAGCCGGAGATCTCGCCCAGCGTTCCGAACAGCCCTCCCCTGCCTCGGAAGAGGAGACCGCCGAACGCCGATCCGGTTGCGCCCGAAAGAATCCAGGCGCCCATGTTCATCGGTGAGGTAGGCCGGAACACGCGCAGCATGTTAAAGAACCTCGACGGAACACCTAAGTCGTAGACCAGCAGCGCTCCGCTGATACTGGTACCGGCAGCGCCGATCCAGTGGCAGCGCCGGATCAGGGCCTGCGTTCTTTTTCCATTCGCCAGCTGAGCCGCAGCCGAAAGAACTAACGCTGCCCCGGTGAGTCCGCCAACGTAGTAGTAAGTCGGAATCGCCCACTCCCAGACGGGAGCGTGGAGCATCGGACGCTCATAATACGTCGGGTCCTCCGCTCGTGGTTCAGGTAGGTTCTCCCATTCCCGGGCTTCACTCAGCAGGTGCTTGTCCGCCGCGCCCGATGCGCGCTGCTGCGCGCCTTCACCGCTAAGAGTTCCCACTTCCCGGTTGATGTCGCGCCCATCCGTGTAGACCGGCACCACCGAATCCTTATAGCGAATGCTCACGGCTTTCTCTGTCTTCCGCCCAGGAACACGCTGCCGATCGCCGCCAGAGCCATGGCTGCCGCCGCCGCGCCCATCGAGGCCCATGCGGCCTTCGCCTTTTTGGCTGGAGCCACTGGATCGGGCGGCAGGTTATAAACCTCCGGCTTCTCCATCAACAGGAAAAAGGCGTTTAGTCCTTCGGTTCCGGGTTGTTCTTCAGCGCTGGCCCCATACAGATACGCGCCCTCCACTCCTTTCTGGTGCAAGTCTTCCACGCGCTCGTTCGCCCGCTTCCTGAGATCTTCCAAGTCTCCGAACTGGATCGATTCTGTGGGACACGCCTTGGCGCATGCGGGTATGAGATCAGACCGCAAGCGATCGTAACAGAGCGTGCACTTCCAGGCGCGCCCGTCCTCTTCGCGGCGGTCGATTACGCCAAATGGACAGTTCACAATACAGTAGCCGCAGCCATTGCACACGTCGGGTTGCACATACACCGCGCGGAATTCGTTCCGGATAATCGCCCCCGTGGGACAACTCTCTAAGCATCCGGCCCTCGCGCAGTGTTTGCAAACGTCCGACGAAAACAGCCAGGAAAAAGCCCCGTCGTGCTGGGGTGTCAACGGTACTGGCCGTTCAATAAAGGCGACGTGCCGCCAGGTTGACGCTCCCAGGTGAAGCGTGTTGTCATACGACATGCCTGAAAACAGGAAACCGTCATCCGGCAGTTGATTCCATTGCTTGCAGGCCACCTCGCAAGCTTTGCAGCCAATGCAGAGCGTGGTGTCAGTGAAGAATCCCTTCGTCGCTGCCATCTCTAAACGTTCCCTTCATTGGTCTCCTGCCGCCGCTTCTTGGTGGTCCGGCTTGGCTCTATGTTCCCGGTAAACGCCTTTGATTCCTGAATCGAAACGTTCGGGTCTGCGACAAACGCGATCAAGTCGTTGGCTGCATCGCCGCGAACCAGTCCTTTGGTGGACCAATGGTATGGCAGGCCGATCTGATGAACAACCTTGCCCTTGACCCGCAACGGCTTCAGGCGGTGCGTCACCAGCACCCGTGCTTCAATTTCGCCGCGCATCGTGCGAATGGTCGCCCAACCGCTGTTTTTGAGCCCGCGCTCCTGCGCCAGTTCCGGCGAAACTTCGCAAAACATCTCGGGCTGAAGCTCCGAGAGCCATGTCAGCCAACGGCTCATGCCGCCCGCCGTGTGATGCTCCGTCAGGCGGAAGGTCGTTATCAGGTAGGGAAAGCGCGGGTCGTCGTACGGCTGATGATACGGGTTATCTTTCCGTCGCCATTCCATTCGCGTCGGATTACTTTGCTGCCCATACAGAGGGTTTAGAATCACTGATTCTTCCGGCTCATAATGCGTTGGCAGCGGTCCATCTTGCAGCCCCGCTGGAACGTAAATCCAGCCTTTGCCGTCAACCTGCATCACAAATGGATCGATGCCCGAGATCGTGTCTTTCCCGCGCGCGTCTTTCGACGGCCTGTAAGATGGGGGCCGGTCGACTATGAAGTCAGGAGTATCTTCGCCGGTCCACTTCTGATCCGCGTCCCACCAGACAAGCTTCTTGCGCTCAGACCACGGCTTGCCCTCAGGATCGGCCGAGGCGCGATTGTAAATGATGCGCCGGTTGTGCGGCCACGCCCATGCCCATTCGCGCGCCACATAATTCTGTTCCCAGTGAGGCTTGCGCCGGGCGAGCATGTTGATCCCGTTGCTGTAAGCGCCGGAGTATATCCAACAACCACATGCCGTCGACCCATCTTCTTTGAGAGATGTGAAGCCCTCCACCGGTTTGCCGTCCGCAATCGTGTATCCGTTGACTTCTTTGAGAACGGCTTCGGATTTCGGTTCGTTGGTCGGGCCATGTGCCGGATAGTCCCAGGTCAGGTCGCGAATGGGCCAGTTCCGCTCTTGACCATATTCATTCGCATACATCCTCTTGAGCCGTTGTCCTAAGTGGAAGAGGAAATGGAGCTCGCTTCGCGTATCGCCCTTCGGTTCCACGGCCTTGTGATGCCACTGCAGCAGACGCTGCGTGTTGGTGAAACTGCCATCCTTCTCGGTGTGGGCGGCTGCCGGAAAGAAGAAAACCGCTGTGCCGATCTCTTCCGGCGCATCCCGCCAGAACTCGGCCGTCTCAATCAACTGAAAGTCGCGTACGACCAGCCAATCCAGCTTTCGCAGGCCCTTTCTTTGCAGGGCTCCGTTCATCGATCCCACCACTGGATTCTCGCCCATGACGAAATAGCCCTTCACCGAGCCGTCGGCCATATTCGCGACGGTACTCATGTGCGAATGGTCGCCGGTCAATTTCGGCAGATAGTCGTAACACCAGCCGTTTTTCTCAGTCGCGGCAGGGCCGTACCAGGCTTTCAACAAACTAACAGCGTACTTGGGGAACTCGCCCCACCAACCCGATGGCGAAGTGTTGAGATACAGCCAGGTATCGAAATCCTTATCGCGGTCGGCTTTCGGCATCGGGAGATAGCCGGGCAGCAGGTTATAAAGCGTCGGAATATCAGTCGAGCCTTGAATCGACGCATGTCCGCGAAGCGCAATAATGCCGCCGCCCGGGCGTCCGACATTGCCAAGCAGCAACTGAATGATGGCGGCAGAACGTATGTACTGCACGCCCACCGTGTGTTGCGTCCAGCCCACTGCGTAAACGAAGGTGCCCGTCCGCTCTCTGCCCGAGTTATTGCAAAGCGCTTCCGCTACACGCTTGAAGAGATGCGGTGGAATGCCGCAGGCGTCTTCTACCATCTCAGGCGTGTATCGCGAATAATGCTTCTTTAAGATTTGGAACACGCAGCGCGGATGCTGCAGGGTTGGATCTGCGTGCTCCACGCCTTTGTACATCCAGGTCCGGACGTCGTATTGGCCGTTGTCTTTGTTCCACCCGCTAAACAGGCCGTCCAGATCTTCAGTGTCCTGAAATTCATCCGTTATGATCGCCGGCGCATTCGTATAGTTGACGACGTACTCTTTGAAGTAGCGCTCGTTCTCGATGATGTACCGCGCGATGGCGCCCAAGAAAACGATGTCCGAGCCTGCGCGGATCGGCACATGTATATTTGCGGCCGCGCTGGTGCGGGTGAAGCGAGGGTCGACATGGATGACGATTGCGCCCTTCTCGCGGGCTTTCATCACCCAGCGGAACGCCACCGGATGGCATTCGGCCATATTCGAGCCCTCGATAACAATCACGTCCGCATTCATGAGATCGCTTGGAAAATTCGTCGCGCCCCCTCTACCGAATGAGGTCCCCAAACTGGGGACCGTAGAGGAATGTCAAATACGGGCCTGATTTTCTATCTGAACAATGCCGAGGCTGCTAAAGAGTTTCTTGATGAGGTAGTTTTCTCCGTTGTCAAGAGTCGCGCCGCCCAGGTGCGCGATGGCCATGGTGCGCCGCAGTGGCACGCCTTGCTCGTTTCGGTCTTCCCAATGATCATCGCGTGTCTGTTTCACGCGCAAGGCCACCATGTCCATGGCCTGCTCCAGCGGGATTTTTTCCCATTCGCTTCCATAGGGACGGCGGTATAAAACATCGCTGACGCGATGGCTCCCCGTGACAAGCTGGAAGGTCGCAGCGCCCTTCGGACATAAGCATCCGTTCGAAATGGGAGAGGCCGGATCGCCTTCAATGTCGATGATCTTTTCGTCCTTTACGTAGACCAGTTGCCCGCAGCCGACGGCGCAATAGGGGCAGACCGACGGCACTACCCTGTCGGCAGTTTGCGTTCTGGCTTGAAGAGCCTCCGTGCGGGCGGTGCCGGCAGTACGGACGTCCAAGCCGAGGACGTCAGCGGTTGTGATCTGACGGACAATGGGCCAGCGGGAAGGAGTTCCTTTGTCTCGGGGCATAAGTTAATAGATGCCGCCAACGGCACATTACATATCACTCTGACTTCAGCGGTTGCTGCAAAATGCTTTGCACATCCGGCGGAAGTTTGTTGGCTCCGGCCAGCATCTGGCTGATCGACCACACTTGCCTGTCTGACAAGGTGCCCTTATAAGAAGGCATGCCGCTTAGACGGATGCCGTTGGTCGCCTTCCAGTAGGTCTCGCCCGCCGGGTCGTCGATGACGCCCGTACCTTGCAGAAGCTGCGGCGGCCGGGGATACATGCCTTCCGCTGCGGCGGTTTTGCCGCCCGTCATCACGCCATGGCACATCGCGCAGTGTTCCCGATAAAGATGCGCGGCCTCCTGCAGGTCGGCATCCGTCGCCTGAAAAGGCACAGCTTTTGGAGCCTCTTTATCAACGCGAGCATTCAGCGCCGCGTGCGCTAACTTATTTTCGAAAGGGATGGGAGGAGCCGCCGTGGCCACCGGCGCGTAGCCGAGAGAAAAATAGCAATATGTACCTGCGATCACGATCGCCAAGCCGGCAATGATTCCAAGAATGAATTTCATCTGCTACCCAAGATACGCTGAACGGTTTCGCCCCTTCTTGCTTCGTTCACTTGGGCTGCTTGGTATCTGCTTTCTTGCATTGCCGCAGACCGTCACAATCACGCTTAAAGATGCGCAAGAGCGCGCCCGCAAGTACGGCGCGCAGGTGCAATCCGCCAACATCGCGGTGCAGTTGGCGCGAGAAGATATCAAGCAAGCGAAAGCCGCCACGCTACCCACCCTCAACGGACTAAACCAATTCATTTACACCGAGGGCAACGGCACGCTGTCAGGCGTGTTTGTGGCTAACGACGGCGTGCATGTCTACAACGAACAATTGATCGGCCACGAAGACCTGCTTGCGTTGATGCGGCGCGGCCCAATCCGGCTGGCCGAAGCGGCGGAGGCCGTTGCGCGCGCCAAGGCGGATATCGCGGCGCGCGGGCTGAGCGCCACCGTCATTCAGGACTACTACACCATCGCGGACTCAGACCGCCGTGTGCAGAACGCGCAGCAGAGCCTGAAAGAGGCGGAACAGTTCCTGGACATCACGCAAAAGCTCGAGCAAGGTGGCGAGGCCGCGCACGCGGACGTGATCAAGGCGCAGCTGCAGGTCGAGCAGCGCCAGCGCGATCTCAGCGATGTGCGGCTCGCTTTACAGAAGGCTAAAATCGCGCTGGCAGTCCTCATCTTTCCTAGCTTGCAACTCGACTACAACATCTTGGACGATATGACTCAATTGCCGATCCTACCGAGTCTGCCGGAGGCGGTCGCCCAAGCTACCGGAAGCAGTCCCGATCTGCGTGCTGCGCAAGCCAATGTCAGCCAGGCGCAGTTGGGTGTCACGGTGGCGCGCTACGCTTATCTACCCTCATTCGGTCTTGATGTCTTCTATGGCATCGATGCCAACCAGTTCGCCGCGGTGTCCACGCTGGCGCCGGAAAGCGGACGCAGCACCCTGCCCAACTACGAGGTGAGCCAACGACAGAATCTAGGTTATTCGGCCGCAGCCACGCTAAACATCCCCCTCTGGGACTGGGGTTCCATTCGCAGCAAAGTGAAGCAGGCCGCGCTCAGGCAGCGGCAGGCACAAGTGGAACTCAGTGTCACCCAAAGGCAGTTGCAGGCGGACATCGCTTCCGCGTGGCAAGAGGCGCAGAGCGCCTTTTCGCAGGTGGCCTCTTTGCGCAGTTCGTCTGCGCTTTCGGCTGACAGTCTAAGGCTTACGCTGCTCCGCTATCAGGCCGGCGAAGCTACCGCGCTGGAAGTGACGGATGCCCAAACCACGGCCAGCCAGTCGCGCAACGCCTACGACGATGGACTCCTGCGGTATCACGTCGCGCTGGCCGCGCTGCAGTCTTTGACAGGAACGTTTTAGTTCATGACAAAACCCGAGGCTTACATCACTTTGGCCTGCCTGTTGGCGCTGACCGGCTGTTCCGGGAAACCGAAGAGCGACGCAGGCGGCGAAGCACAAACAGTAACTCCGGTGGAGGTCGCGACTGCCAAGCGAGGCGCGATTCAGCACATCATCATGGCTGAAGGCGTTCTCTATCCGCTGAGACAGGCGAATATCGTTCCGAAAATCAGCGCGCCGGTGCAGAAGTTCTACGCGCAACGCGGCGATCATGTGCGCGAAGGCCAGCTTCTAGCTGTTCTCGAGGCCGGGGACTTGCGGGCGTCGGCGCAGGAAAGCAAGGATCTTTACGAGCAGGCGCAGGCCGGCTTCACCTCCACGGCCCAGGCCACGGTGCCGGAAGACATGACCAAGTCCAAAGCTGATGTCGAAGCTGCCCGACAGGCCCTCGAAGCGGCAGGCAAAGTCTACGAGAGCCGCGAGAAGCTCTACAAAGAGGGAGCCCTCGCACGCAAGCTGGTGGATGACGCCGGGGTTTCGCTTGCCCAGGCGCAGAGCCAGTTCGATATCGCCCAATCGCACCTCAAAGCCCTCGAGAGCTATGGGAGAGCGGCCACCGTGCGCGGCGCGCAAGCTCAGATGAACGCCGCCCGCGCGCACTATCAAAGCTCTGAGGCGCAGCTATCCTACGCCGAGGTTCGCAGCCCACTGACGGGCGTAGTCGCCGACCGGCCGGTGAATCTTGGCGACATGGCCAGCACGGGTTCGGCGCTGTTCACCATCGTCGATATTTCGCACGTGGTGGCGCGAGCCAACATTCCCGTGCAAGAAGCGGCGGCCATTCATGCCGGCGCCGCCGCCACCATCTCACGGCCCGCCGGCGAACTCAACGGCAACGTGAGTGTCGTCAGCCCCGCGGTCGATCCGAACACCACCACTCTGCAAGTCTGGGTGGACGCGCCGAATCCGGGGGAACATTTCAAGCCCGGCGCGACGGTTCGAATATCAGTAGACCTGGGCGAGGTCGAAGACGCTGTCATCATTCCAGTGGCGGCGCTGCTGTCTTCCGAGGAGGGAGGCGAGCGGGTAATGATCGCCGGCTCGGACGGTCTCGCACACGCGAGCAAGGTCGAAACCGGACTGCGCGACGGAGACCAGGTGCAGATCCTGAGCGGCGTCAAGCCCGGCGATCAGGTCATCACACAGGGCGCGCTCGGCCTGGATGACAAAGCCAGGATTCAAATTTCAAAATGAGTTCCGAGCACTGGACCGCGCGCTATCTCAAGAGCATTCTCTTCATCATCGTTGCGCTGGCCGCGTTCGGCGTTTACCTGGTCTTTACAATCCCGATTGCCGTCTTCCCCTCGACAAATTTCCCGCGCATCGTGGTGGGAATCGATAACGGCGTCATGCCGATCGACCAGATGCAGGTGACGATTACCCGCCCTATTGAACAGGGCGTCAACGCGGTTCCCGGCCTGGAGCGCGTAGTCTCAATCACCAGCCGCGGCGAGGCGGAAGTGGACTTGTTCTTCTCCTGGAGCGTCGACATGTTCCGGACGCTGCAGTACGTAAACGCAGCGGTCGCCAGCATTCAATCGACTCTTCCCGCGACCGCGACGATCTCGGTCAACCGCCTGACTTTTGCCGCGTTCCCGATCATGGGATACAGCTTAACCTCCTCTTCGGTTCCGCAGACGACGCTGTGGGAACTGGCGACCTACACCCTCAAGCCGCGCCTGAACCGGCTGCCCGGAGTCTCGACCATAGTGGTGCAAGGCGGCCAGGAGCCGGAGTTCCAGGTGGAACCCGATCCCGCGAAACTGATCCAATCGCAGATCACGGTGCCGAACCTGGTGGATGCATTTTCAAAGAGCAGCCTGATCGATTCTCCAGGCTTTATCCAGCGGAACCATCAGCTGGTTCTGGCACTTGTCAACAGCCAAGCCCGCACGCCGGCGGAGATAGGCGCCATTGTGGCGAAGACCACGACTTCCGGAACGCCCATATACATACGCGACGTGGCCACAGTACGGCGATCAGTGAAGCCGGTTTACACCATCGTCGCCGCGAACGGCAAACCAGCGGTCCTGCTGAATATCTTTCGCCAGCCGGACAGCAACACGGTTTCGGTGGCGAACGAAATCCACCAAGAAATCGAACAGTTGAAGCGCTCGCTACCGCCGGACGTAGCGGTCAGCTCGTTTTATGACCAGTCTGACCTGGTTAAATCATCGATCACGAGCGTGCGGGACGCCATCCTCATCGGACTCATTCTGGCCGCCATTATCCTCGTCCTGTTCCTGCGCGACTGGGGCTCTTCCCTGATCGCGGGCCTGGTTATTCCAGCAACGATCGCGGTGACGTTCATCGCGATGCGATCACTAGGGGAGAGCTTCAACCTGATGACACTGGGCGGCCTGGCGGCAGCGGTCGGGCTGCTGATCGACGACGCCATTGTGGTTGTCGAGAACATCATCATGCACCGCGATTCGGGGCAGAGCCGATCAGAGGCGATCCGGAGCGCCCTGCGCGAGATCCGCACTCCGCTGGTTGGATCAACGGTCACGCCAATTGTCGTTTTCCTTCCTTTAATGGCAGTCACCGGGGTGACCGGCACTTTTTTCCGGGCGCTGGCTTTCACGGTAGCGGTCGCCCTGCTCACCTCGCTGGCTCTGGCGCTGACCTGGACTCCGGCGCTCAGCTACCTGCTGCTGGGGTCAACATCCAGACGGGCGCCGCAGCATGAAGCGGCGGCCGCAAACAGCGTGATGGGCCGCATCACGCGCTTTTATCATCGGGTCCTGGAGGCAGCGCTGGCACGACCGCTGATGCTGGCGCTGGGGGCGTGCGCGCTGGTCTTTATCTCCTTTCTTTGCTACCGGTCGCTCGGCAGCGATCTACTGCCGACGATGGACGAAGGCGGCTTTGTGCTGGACTACCTGATGCCCGCGGGCGCTTCGCTTACGGACACGAATGACGTACTCGTCGGCGTGGAAAAGATACTGCACGCGATACCGGAAGTGGAAAGCACCTCGCGGCGCACGGGCTTGCAACTCGGTCTGGCAACCGTAACGGAAGCGAACACGGGCGATATCTCAGTAAAGCTCAAGTCGCAACGCAGCCGCGGCGTGGAAGCGATCATCGCCGAAGTCCGGGACAAGGTCAACACGCGCTACCCGCAACTCGATACCGACTTTACGCAAATCTTGCAGGATCAGATCGGCGATCTGACCAGCTCGCCCGATCCGATCGAGATCAAACTTTTCTCCGAGAACATTGATCTTCTGCAGCAATGGGCACCGCGGGTGGCGGACGCGATTAAAACGATTCCGGCGGTTAAAGACATAAAGAACGGAGTGGAGGACACGATCAGCGGACCCGCCATCATATTCAATGTCGAACAGGCAGTAGCGGCGCGCACCGGTTTCACTCCGCAAGAGGTGGAAATTGACACGAGCGCGATCATCGAGGGAGAACCGGCGACGGTGCCGATTGTCGCCAATGACCGGCCGTACACGCTGCGGGTGCGCTTTCCGGAAGAGACGCGCGCGTCACTGGATGCCATACGGAACACGCTACTGGTGAGCGGCAGCGGGCATGTAGCCACAGTGGGAACGCTGGCGACGGTGGATCAGGCGGCCGGGCAACTCGAAATCCGCCGCGAGAACCTGCAGCGCTATGTGGCGGTGACGGCCCGGCTGGAAGGGATGAGCCTGGGAACCGGCGTGCAAGCGGTTCAGAAGCAAGTGGCTGCACTACATTTGCCGGGGTCGATTCGGGTAGTGTATGGCGGCCTCTATGCACAACAGCAGCAGTCATTCCATGACCTCCTGTTCGTACTGGGCGCGGCGGTCGCGCTGGTGTTCATCGTGCTTTTAGTCGAGTTCGGCGGATTTGCGGCTCCAGCGGCGATCCTATCTTCCGCGCTGCTTTCTACTTCGGGCGTTTTTTTTGCGCTATTCGTGACGGGGACGACATTCAACTTGTCGTCCTTTATGGGCCTGATCATGGTGGTTGGCATCGTGGCGAAGAACGGAATTCTGCTCCTAGATGCGGACCAGAAATACCGGGCGGATGGCCTGGGACCGCGCGAAGCCATGTTGGAAGCAGGCGCACGACGGCTGCGACCCATTCTTATGACAGCGCTGGCGGCGATAGCGGGCATGATTCCTCTTTCGCTCGCGTTGGGCGCCGGCTCGCAAATGCTGCAACCGCTGGCGATTGCAGTCATTGGCGGAATCCTGGCAAGCATGGTTTTGTCACTAGTAGTTACACCAGCAGTCTATTTCTATCTGACGCGGCACTAAGTTTTTCTCGTATAGATCCATATCTATGAGATTTGCGTCTATATAGTATGAGCCGCTACCGCTCCTACTGTAGTTGCTCGCTCATGGTATTGCTGGCTGCGGCCTTCAGCCTGGGGGCAAGGGCGCAGGAGCCGAGCGTGGAGGCGATCATACAAAAATCGGTGGAAGCCAACCAGTTCGACTACAAGGAAAGCCCCTTCTTCAACTACAAAGAAACTGACAAAAGCGCCAAGGGCACCAGGACGTACCAGATCACGATGATCGACGGCACGCCTTATCAACACTTGCTGGAAGTGAACGGCGAGCCGCTGCCGCCGGACCAAGCTCAAAGAGAGTTGAAGAAACAGCAGCAAGCCAAAATGAAGCGCGACTCCGAATCTGCGAGCGAGAAGCGCGCTCGCATTGCAGCCTGGGGGAAAAGCCGCCGCAGTGACAACCAGATGATGGAGCAACTGACCAACGCTTTTAACTTCAAAATAGTGGGCGAGGAAAAGGTCAGAGAGTTCAACGTGTGGCAGCTGAAGGCAACGCCGCGGCCCGGTTATCAGCCGCCTAACAGGAACAGCCAGGTTCTGACGGGCATGAAGGGCAAGTTGTGGATTGACGAAAAGACCTATCAATGGGTGAAGGTGTCGGCCCAGGTGATTCACCCCGTGTCAATTGAAGGATTCCTGGCGCAAGTAGAGCCTGGCACGCGATTCGAGTTGGAAAAGTCTCCCGTCGAGGGAGGTTCCTGGCAGATTACACATTTTTCCATGAAGGCGCAGGCCAAAGTGCTGTACCTCTTCAGCCACAACTCGGGCGCGGAGAGCACTTACTTCGATTTCAAACGAATAGATAACCAGAATCAGGAGTCCGCGCGCAACTCAGTGCCATAAGTCCTTTACAGCGGTATTCTGGCAGCGAGGTTGATCCGTCGAAGGCGCGATTGCCGCCGATCTACCGGGCAGCGCGATACTTAGCTCGTACAATACATTCGTGAACGTCGGAATTGCCGGACTTGGCTTCATGGGAGCAACCCATCTGGACGCGTATTCGAAACTAGAAGAGGCGCGGGTATCGGCGGTTTGCACGGGGGACGTCAAGCGGCTGTCCGGGGATTTGAGCGGCGCCGGCGGGAACATCCAACGGGAGAAGAGCAGCTTCGACTTCTCAAAAGCGCGAAAGTACACACAGTGGCGAGAGCTGGTACTGGATCCGGACCTGGAGATTATAGATATCTGCCTACCGACGGACTTACACGCAGCGGTGGCGATTGCGGCACTAACGGCGGGCAAGCACGTTTTGTGCGAAAAGCCGATGGCTCTTACGGCCGCTGATTGCGAGCGCATGATCGCAGCGGCGGAAGAGCATAACCGGATTCTGATGATCGGGCAGGTGCTGCGGTTTTGGCCCGAGTACGCGGCGCTGCAGAAGTTCGCGAAATCGGGAGAATACGGCGGGATCCGGTCCATTAACTTTGTTCGGCGGTGCGGCTTGCCGGATTGGAGCGGATGGCTGCCCGTGGAAGCGCGAAGTGGTGGCGCACCGCTGGATTTGCTGGTACATGACATTGACCAAGCTCTGCTGCTCTTCGGGATGCCGGAGCGAGTGGCAGCGAAGCAACTGGGAACCGTAGACGGGCTGATGGCAACCCTCATTTATCCAAATGGGCCGGAAGCGCGGATACTTGGCGGCTGGTTCCTGCCGGGCGCTCCGCTGCAGATGAGTTTTCAAGCGAGAGCGGAGCGCGCGGAACTGGAACTGACGCATGAGGGCCTATTTCTCAGCGATCAGGCCGGCAAAAGAACCAAGCTGGAGACATCCGGCGAGAGCGCGTACGCCGCCGAAATTCGTTACTTCGTAGGCTGCTGCAAGGACGGCAAGCAGCCGGACCGATGCCCGCCGAGAGCCTCAGCGGACGCGGTAAGGCTAGCACTTTTGCTGAAGCAATCGAGGAGCGCGGACGGACAACAGCTTAGCACCAAGTTGCAGAAATTCGAGTAGTCAAAGGGCGCTTACGCTTCCGGCTCAGTTTCAGCACCTTTAGGTTGTGGGAAATATAACGCGAATTTCCGCAAGTAGGTATTAGCACCCGCGATTAGAGCGCGGCGGGTTACGAGATGCGCCAATAGATGGAATACCGCTGACCGGAGAGGCGGTAAAAAGGCGCAAGCCGGATGCCCGAGGTTTGAAAAGCGAGGGGTTGGCCGGCGGCTTGAATCGTTTTAGAAGGTGAATCGGCCGCGACGCGCAAGCCTGGCAGGGCAGGCGCGGGATATTTCTTGAAATTTGGCCCCATGAGGCCTAGAACGGAATCGGGAAGTTCGCCCACCTGCCCGGCAAGGACGAGCGGGCCATAGCAGACGGCCGCCAGCGAACGATCATCCGGCATCGTTTCGACTCGCAATTCCATCGGCAGAGACATCTCAACGATGTCGCCAGACTTCCAAACGCGATCAAGCACAAGATAGCTTCCGGGCGCGGCCGAAATTTCTGAATTCTGCCCATTGATTTTGACGGCGGGGTATGAAGCGACCCAAGCGGGGACACGCAGATGCAGCGAGAAGCTTGCGGGTTGGTCCAGTTGGAAAGTCAGGCGAGTGGCGGGCTCTTCAGGGAAGGTTGTTTCCTGACGAAGATGGATGCCTTTCTCCTGCCAATGCAGCTCGGAGGGAATGAAGAGGTTGACATAGACCCCCGCGGCAGAGTGGAAGTAGATGCTGTTGTTGAGCTTTGAATACTCTTCGACGCCGGTCCCGTTACAGCACCAGAAACTGGCTAACGGAGTGCCGTAGGTACGCCAGGAGCCGGGCACGATACCGAGGTAATACTGGGTGGTTCCGGTTTGCGGATCGATTGTGCCGAGACGGTGATTGTAGAGAACGCGCTCGTAATAGTCGAAGTAGCGGGGATCCGCGTTCCAGGTGTAGAGGTGACGCGTGAGCTTCAGCATGTTGTAGGCGCAGCAGCATTCGGTGGTATCGGCACCGAGGGACAGCTCGGCGGCGAGGCGATTCGGCTGGACGAGCCAACCTTCGTTGTTGCTAGTGCCACCGGTGGTATAGGCGCGAGACTGAGTGACTTCCGACCAGAAATAATCCGCAACATCGGCGAAACGTTCATCGCCGCTGATCTCATAGCGACGGGCGGCGCCGATGACTTGCGGGATGTGTGTATTGGCGTGGAGGCCGCGCAGTTGATCACAATGCAAGGCGAGCGGATTGAAGAAACGCTTTTTAGTGAAGCGATCTCCGACGACGGCGAAACGGTCTTCACCGGTTACGGCGGCGAGATTATAGAGAACTTCATTCATGCCGCCGTATTCGGTGTCGAGGATCATCTGCATGTGAGGCTCGGGAATGTTGGCCGTCCAAGTATTAGTCCATGCCGCCATGCCGGTGAGCACTTCGAGCGCCTGCCGGTTGCCGGTGAGCTGATACATGTCGAGCATGCCAGCCATGATTTTGTGAACGGTGTAGAACGGCGCCCATACTGGTTTGCGGGCGTTAAGACGATCAAAAAGCTCGAGCGGGAAAGCGCTAAGATAGCCGCCGTTTAGACGGCTCTGGCAGACGGCGAGCTGCGCGACAATCTCATTGCCGCGAGCGAGGACTTCTTTATCGCCGGTAGAAGAATGCAGCAGCGCGCAAGCGGAGAGATAGTGACCGACGAAGTGGCCGCGGAGCTCGCAATCGGGCTTCTCCCATCCGCCGAGAGGCTGGGCCTGCGAAGGGAGACCGGCGTTGATGCGGAAGCCGTAGACCAGGCGATCCGCGGGAAGCGAATGGATCCAATTCGAGTTGGCGGACTGGGCGTCTTCGAAAGGACCGGGCAACAAGCGCACTTCGGTCATTTTGAACGGTGCGAGCTTGGGGACGATGGGCTGGCGATGGAACTCGATGATTTCGCCGAAAGGAGGGAATTGGGGTTGGGTACCCTCTTGCACTTCAGGCGCATCTGGATCATCAGGCACGGATGCGGAGGTGATGATCTTCTCTTTTTCAGCGGCGGGCAGGCGAGCGCCCGCGGCAACGGCGAGCGTGGACGCGGCGAATGCGCGGCGAGTGGTTCCGTTCTTCATTTCATTCCTACGTTGACTTCGAGCTTTGATTTCGGGTTGGTTACGATAAGCGGCGGCCCGGTGACCGCCTGGACATGGGCAACCGTTACATCCGGGGCGAGTTCGTCCAGGCGAAGACCATCGGGGGTGACGGAGATGACGGCGAGCTCGGTCACAATCATGTGGACGACGCGCAGGCCGGTGATGGGAAGCGTACAACGGCGGAGGATTTTGGGAGCGCCGGTTTTGGTGGTGTGCTCCATCGCGATGATCACGCGGCGGGCGCTGGCGACCAGATCCATGGCTCCGCCCATGCCTTTGACGACCTTGCCGGGCACCATCCAATTGGCGAGGCTGCCCTCCTCATCTACTTCCATGGCTCCGAGGATGCTGAGATCGATGTGGCCGCCACGGATCATGGCGAAAGATTCCGCGCTCGAGAAATAAGAGCTGCCGGGAAGCTCGGTAACGGTCTCCTTGCCTGCGTTGATGAGGTCAGGATCCTCTTCACCCTGGAGCGGGTAGGGACCGACGCCGAGCATGCCGTTTTCCGACTGGAAGACGACTTCGATTCCGGGTGGAACAAAGTTGGCGACAAGCGTGGGCATGCCGATGCCGAGATTGACGTAGAAGCCGTCCTGCAACTCGCGCGCTACACGGCGAATGATGCGATTGCGCTTTTCCGTGTCTTTGCTGTTCGCGGGCGGAGGCATGGAATTGATCAAGCCGTGCGCAGCGTTCTGCGCTCGATGCGGTGTTGATAAGTCTCGCCCTGAAGGATGCGCTTGACGTAGATGCCGGGGGTGATGACGTGATCAGGGGCGATGACGCCGGGTTCGACAAGCTCTTCCACTTCAGCGATGGTGATTTTGGCGGCGGCGGCCATCATGGGGTTGAAGTTGCGAGCGCTCTTGCGATAGACGAGATTGCCGAGGCGATCGCCGCGCCAAGCTTTGACGAGAGCGAAGTCGGCTTTGAGGGCGCGTTCCAAGATGTAGGGGCGGCCTTCGAACTCGCGGACCTCTTTGCCTTCGGCGGCCATGGTGCCGACGCTCGTGGGAGTGAAAAAAGCGGGGATGCCAGCTCCGCCCGCGCGGATACGTTCGGCGAGCGTGCCTTGCGGAACGAGCGTGACCTGGAGCTTGCCGGAGATGACCATGGATTCGAGCAGGCGGTTTTCACCGACGTAGCTGCCGATGTGCGAGGCGATCATGCCGGCCTCAAGCATAAGGCCCATGCCGAAGCCATCGACACCCATGTTGTTGCTGATGGTGTGGAGATTGTTGACCCCTTTTCGGACGAGGGCGGCGATGAGGTTTTCGGGAATGCCGCAGAGGCCGAAGCCACCGAGCATGATGGTGCAGCCGCCGGGGATATCGGCGACGGCGGTATCGGCGCTGGCGACAACCTTGTTCACGAGATGGATTCTCCTTCGCCCGAGGCGATGATATCAACGCTTCCCACGCAACTGCTTTCGAGCGCGACGGCGACTTTGGAAGCAGGAGGACGCCCCAGATGGTGTGAGATGAAGCGGCCGGCCGCGGCGAGTTTGTCAAGATTCACTCCGGTATCGATACCGATACCGTCGAGCAGATAGACTACGTCTTCGGTGGCGACATTACCGGTTGCACCGGGCGCGTAGGGACAGCCGCCGAGACCCGCGACCGAGCTATCGATAACAGCGATTCCGAGCTGCAGGGAGGCGAGAATGTTAGCGAGCGCCTGGCCCCAGGTGTCGTGATAGTGCACTGCGAGATGGGCGATGGGAACCTGTGCGGCGACGGCCGCGAGCATAGCTTGGGCTTTGAGCGGCGTGCCTACGCCGATGGTATCGCCGAGAGAGACTTCATAGCAGCCCATGCCGTAAAGGGCCTGGGCGATGCGGGCCACGGCGGCGGGAGGAACGACGCCTTCGAAGGGGCAACCTAATGCGCAGGAGACATAACCGCGGACACGCAGGCCGTGAGCGAGAGCGCCTTGGGCGACCGCTTGCAGGCGCGCCAGGCTCTCCTCAATAGAGCAGTTGATGTTGCGCCGGGAGAACGTTTCCGAGGCGGCAGCGAAGACGGCGATTTCGTCGACCTGGCAGGCGAGCGCGGCATCGAGGCCCTGGCGATTGGGAACAAGCACCGGATAGGCAACTCCGGGGACACGCTGGATCTGGCGCAGAACCGCAGCGGTATCGGCCATTTGGGGAACCCATTTGGGCGAGACAAAACTGCCCGCTTCGATGGTTTTCAGACCCGTACCGGAGAGCGCGTCGATGAGCGCGGCTTTGACGGCAGTGGGAACGGTTGTTTTTTCGTTCTGCAGGCCATCGCGAGGACCCACTTCGACAATGCGGACGTAATTCGGGTAGGGCACACGAAGCCTTTCATAGAAATGATAGCGGCGGGCGAGGTTTGCGGCGCTAGGCGGCGGCGGAGTGACGCCGCGGGGCGGACACGCGGCCTGGATGGAGAACGGGTTGGGCGATGCGCGCGGCGCGGACCCCTTCGAGATAAGCATCTACGTCTTCGATTGAAAATTCGAACCCATGATCGGCGGGATCGAAGCGGCGGTGGTCGTGTTGAGCGGCGAGGTAGAGGGTAGCGGCTTCGGAAAGATCACTGGCCTCGCGGCGATCACGCTCCTGCTGCATGGCGTGGAGGGCGCCGGTGTCTTTTTCGCGCTGCCGGCGAAGGCGCGCTTCCTGGATCTGCAGATTGCGGAGCTGACGCTCGTAGACAACGAAGGTATGGATTTCGACGAGGATGGGGCGCTGATCGATGGGTTTGTCAGTGAACATGTCAGCGAATTCGAGGCGGCCGACGGGTTTGAGTTCTTCTTCGTAGAATTCGATGTGACGCTGGTAAGCGCCGGCGTCGTCGGACGGGAGCAGAACGGTGCGGCCGGTGAGCGCGGTCTTGACGGCATTGAGCGAGGACTTGGATTTGCCTTCTTCTGTGCAGGGGCCCGTGGAGAGTTTGGAATTGGCTCGATTGGCGGCAAGCTGAGCTTCGGTGAGCGAGCGGGATGGCGGCTGGGAGAGTTCGAGATCGATCGTTTCAGGCTGCGCGGTTTCAGGCTGCGCGATTTCGGGCTGCGCGGTGTCGAAACCGGTGGGCGCAGGCGCGGTTTGTCTTGCGGCTTTGCGAGCAAGTTTGGCTTCACGGCGCTCCTGAGCGCGGCGGACTTGACGAGCGGTCATGGATGAAGTGCTCCGAAAAAAGGATTGGCCTGCAGAAGGGGATTTCCCTTGTGCAGGCCTGACGGAGGGTAGCACGGGAAGAGGCGAAAACGAACTGTTGGCAGATCGGCGGCGGGCTAAGTGTTTGAAACGCGGAGAGAAGAAAAAGTTGAGTGATTTGTCACCGGCTCTTAGACTAGCGTCCTGCCGGTTAGGCCGGCGTGGATCCGCTCGCGATCCAATCAAGCAGGGTCTTACGCCGGCGAGTCCGGCCGATAGTTGATCGGAATCGTAGTGCCCGGTCAGCGGCCGGTGCCGACCGCATGAGGTTCTCGGCTGGGACGGGCTGAACGCTGAGTACGCAAAGCAGCGCGGCGTTGATACCCTCGTTTTAAAGGGAAGGCACTATGAAACCTACAGAGAAGGGCAAGCAGAAGCTTCCCAAGAGCACTACGGCGACCAGAAACGAGCCCACGGGATTCACGGACGAGGAACGAGCCGCGATCAGGGAGCACCTCCAAGAGTTGAAGGCGGACGTGCGCCAGGGGCGGCGTGCGAGCAAGGCGGACGGGGAAAGCGCGGTGCTCGCGAAGATCGCCGCGCTCCCGCAGCCGGATCGCGCCATGGCCGAGCGGCTCCATGCGATCATCAAAGCCAACGGGCCAGCCCTGTCACCGAAAACCTGGTACGGGATGCCCGCGTATGCCAAGGACGGCAATGTCGTCTGCTTCTTCCAAAGTGCACAGAAGTTCAAGACGAGGTACGCGACACTCGGCTTCAGCGACAAAGCGAACCTCGACGAAGGACACATGTGGCCGACCGCCTTTGCGCTAAAGGAACTGGGCGCGGCCGAAGAGGCAAAGATCGGGGCACTCGTGAAGAAAGCGGTGAGGTGAGGATTCAATCGCCGCTTTTCGCCGCCTTGAGTCGGATCCTCGTCGGGCTGCTTCCGAGGAAATTCGGGATTGCTACCGGGTTGCTCGTCAGAACTAAGCTGCTGGCGCGGCGGCCGCGGTTGCGTGGTGGTTTGAGGCAGGGATAGCGGTATTGTCGGAGGTCACAGAAAGGAGTTTCTGTGACCCCACTACGTCACCGAATGCTGGAAGAGCTCCAGCGCCGTAACTACAACTCTGACACGATTCGTGGTTACATTCACGCCGTTAAGGAGTTCCCCGAATATTTCGGCAAGTCCCCGGAACTGATGGGCGCCGACGAGGTACGCGAGTTCCAGCTGCACATGATTCAGTTCTAGGTGACGTATTACCGTCGGCGATGTGGTCGACTAACGTGCAACGTTAACCCGCGAGTAGTCGCGCAGTGTAGAGCTATGTCCCGTGCTTGCGCTCCACTTTGACGTATAAACGCGCAAACCGGAGGTTGGTTTCAATGCGCGATCATCCCCGCCGTACCGCGTCCATGTTGCAACCGTCCGATCCCGTTTGCCTTCACAAAGACCATTTATCGAAGGTAATCTTCAGGCATAGGCGAGTCAGATGGCCGACTGTTTGCTGACTGAGTCTGTTGCTCCATTCCTCTATACTTCGCGACTTATCCGGCCAATCTCTGCCCGTTTTTATTGGGAGGCGAGGTTGCGCAGGACTGCAGCGATCTTGGTGAGTCGATTGACGAGCCTGTCGAGCAGGCGCAAGGAGCCATCTGTTTCAGGAAGCGAGCGGCGGAACATTTCGAGGACATGCTGAGCGGTTTCGATGGAATGAAGGGCGCCTTGCAAATCGGCGGCAGCCGTGGCGAATGTAGTTTTGGGCGGCGGTAAGAGATGCCGGGGCTTTGAGCAAACGGCGCGAAACTCACGTTGTAAGTCGTTCTGCGTGAACTCAGCGTAGAGTATCGTCATTTCCGGTGAGGTGTGGCCGAGCAATTTCATGAGTGCTGGATAGCTGATACCGCTCCGAAGCATCTCGGTAGCGAAGGTGTGCCGGAACATGTGGGGGACAATGCGCCTGGTGATGCCCACTGCGGTTCGCACTTTGGTCAGCTCTGTGCGTAGAAAGCACAACAGCGCATTACGATTGTGGCGGCGAGCAAGAAGCAAGCCGTCAGGTGGGACGGTGCTCAGCGAGCGGAAGAAGCGCAGGCGATGCACGAGCTCACACACGAAATCGACTACCGGCACTAACCGAAGTTCGTCACTAAAGGGGTTAGAAATCAGCTAAGTCATTTAGAATCAGCCCAGGCAATCGGCGAGTCTGCACTACATTTACGATGGAGTTCGAAGTGCGCGGGCAGGGTGAGACCGAGTTGCTGCAGCAGCGATTTCTGTTCGGCGGTGGATTCCGTGATACGGCGTAGGCGGATCTCGCGTCCGTCAGTGGTGGGCAAAACGATATCGGCACTGTGCAAAGTAGAAAGCAGCGCCAACGCCTTGCTTGCCGATAATGAAGCGGCGCTGGCAGCATGGTTTCCGGGTATCGCCGGGGCGCTGCACTTCAAGAGATGCTTTAGCGTGACCCACAAAGCGTAGCCGAGAAAGGCGACCAGCACGTGGGCTTTCACGCGCGGCTCCAGTTGATGGAATAACGGCCGAATCGAGAGCTCACTTTTCAGCGCCCGGAAGGACGCTTCGGCTTCGGTCAGCTGCATGTAGCGTGACCACAGTTCTTCAGCTGTGCCGGCCTGAAGATTCGTGCGTAACATGTAGGCGCCCTCGCGCAGACCGTGCCAAAGCCTGCGGTCCTCTTTGATGGACCACTGCAAGCGAACGCCCTCACGTGTCTCGCGGAAAGCGACCTCATACAGATCGCTCACTTGCGGATGGCCAGCCTGAATGCGTCCCAGCCGGCGCTCCATTTTGTGGCGGTCTTTCAGACGGCCGGTCTCAATGCTCTTGGCCAGGCGCTTTAATGCCTCCTCCATGCGCGCAGAGAAACGGTTGTGGATGGCCTTCTCTTTTTCCTTGCGGCCGGCCGTGCGGCACAGAATGTAGGTCTCTTCGCCCTGCGGAATCGATACCTTCTTCACTTCCGCATCGGGCCGCACTCGCGTCCAATCCTCTTGGAGCAGCTGCTGTTCAAATTGCTTCATCTGGCTGCGCGGCGTGCCCACCAGATACTGGCCGCCGCGCTTGCGAATGGCTGCCAGATTCGCCTCGCTCACAATGCCGCGATCCATCACCCAGATCCGCCGTGCCTTTCCGTACTTGCGCTCCACCATACGGAGAATCGTTTCCATCGTGGACACGTCAGCACGATTGCCGTCGAAGGTCTCATAACTGAACGGGAAACCTTCGCTGTTGACAATGAGCGCGATCACCATCTGCTCGCAATCCGGGCGATGATCGCGCGAGTAGCCGCGCCGCATCATCGGATTCTTCTCCGCCGCACCTTCTACGTATGTGCTCGTCAGATCATAGAGCAGCACGTCGAACTCAGCCCCGAACAGTTCGCCATAACGTTGCTTGAGATGCCGTTCGAGTTTGCTCTTGTGCGGCAGCATCCGGTCCAGACAGCGGTATAGCCGAGTGTCGTTGAGCTTGCCCTCAGTAATCCCGAGTAAATCATCCAAGGCTGTCGAGGGATACCAACATTGCTCGATGGCTAACTCGCTGCCCGGCGCACAGAGACGATTGATGGCCAGTACTGCTGCTATGCGCGACCAGGGCACGTCGGCCGCGCGCTCCTCGATACTCGCTTCGAAAAAGCGATCCAACTCGAGTCGCCTCCACAACTGCAGGCCCAGCCAGCAGGACCCGAACTGGCGTGTGCGCTCCAGACGCACTTTGTTCAGCAGTACGCGCGCTACCTGCGGATCGTCTGCCGGTAGCTCGACCTCTGACGGAAACAGCTTTAGCTGCTGCGCTTCGCCCTGCTCGTTGAAAACTTCAATCGTCTTCAGCCAGCGCGCCTGCGCAGAACTGTTCAGCTCACCGAGATAGCACAGAGTCCTCTGCCGCGGACCCTCCGGCGTGCGCACCGTCTCGACCAGCGACCAATAGCTGTGCTCTTTGCCATCCTTGTCGCGCCGATGCGAACGCAAAAACATTCTGGCTCGATCTTGTCATGACACCGAACGCTGTTCAAGAGACTTGGTCTGCACTACATCGGTTTTCAAAAATCTACTGCTGAAAGCAAACTACTTAGCGCCAGCTAGCCTCAAAAAATCGCCCTCAATCCCCCAAATCGTGACGAACTTCGGCTAAGCGTTCGGTGTGCAGCTTGCCCAGAGGCACGTGGAGAGCCCATTGTCCAGGAGCGATGGGACGCAAGCAATCTAACGAGAGATCGGCGCACTCCCCGATGCGGATGCCGGTGTGGCGGATCAGCAGGAGCGCATTACTGGCGACGTCATTGCGGCGCAGCAGTTCTTGCTGTATAAGGCGATCCTGTTCAGGGGTCAACGGACGCGGGAAGCAGGCATCGGGCTGAGGCACGTCATCGGGATGGAAGAGACAAACCAGAGCGGGCAGGTCATGGAGCCAAGCCAGTTCCTCTGTCAGACGTCGCAGAGAAATAACATGCAGCGATCGAGAACTTTTGAACAGTGGCGGTTTCCGCGCGGAGAGCCATTTCAACCAGCCCAGAATGTGCGGGTCCCGCTGCAGTTGTTCGAGGGTTCGGACACGGGGGTGATGCTTGCTCAGAAAGCGGAGAAAGTATTCCGCCGTGGTTCGATAGCGGCCTTTGGAGGAGTCGCTCATCGAAGTGGTCACCGATTCGATAGCGGCGAAGAACACCTCGGCCAACGGATGATCGAGCGGAAGGCGGCGGCGCCGGCTCATGATTCGGATGGCGGAACGGGCCGCACCAGTTGTGCCACAGCGCGGACGTACTCCTGATAGACATCCTGCGGAGTGATGCTGACGTACACCATGGTTGTTTCGATCTGTGCGTGCCCCATCAACTGCATGAGCGCGGGTAAGCTGATGCCGGCGCGAATCATATCCGTGGCGAATGTATGTCGGAATCGATGAGGATTGGCTTTAGCAATGCCCGTTGTCTGGCGATGATGACGGAACAGAGAACGCAGGCCCGCAGCGGTCATGCGTGTTCCGCGGGCGCGTCCTTTCAGACAAACAAACAGAGCCGCACCGCAGCGAGGCGGGCGCTCCAGGCGCAGGTAGTGTTGGAGGAGCTGAACCGCTTCGGGAGCTAGTGGCAGAAGACGAACCTTATTCCCTTTGCCCCGCACGCGGATCTGCGCTTCTGACAGGATGAGATCTTCCTGATCGAGTGCCAATACTTCGCCTGAGCGCAGTCCTTGCAATAACATCAAGCCGACGATGGCCAGGTCACGGCAAGTGTGGAAGCTGCTCCAAAAGCGGGACACTTCATCAACCGACAAGGGTGTCACCACTCGCTTGGGTACTCTCACACGCAGACGTTTCAGCGCCGGACGTACGCGACCATAGCCGAGCTTGGACCGTCGCCAGTAGAACTGTGGAAAGCCCGGCGCTGCCGGTGGTACGGCCTCGGGGAATTGGCAGCGCAAAGCGCGTTCGGCCATCCACACCCGAATGTTGATGGTGCTGGCAGCCGGGCGAGGTTGTTGGTCAGCCTGATAGCGCAGATAGTCCAACAGAGAGGAACTCGTGAGAGCCTGCTCGGTCACCTCATCGGTGGAGTGGCGATCGGCCCACCAGCGTATGAAATGAGTCAGGTCGAAGGCATAGCCGCGTAGCGTGTGCCAAGCCAAGCCGCGGATGCAACACTGGTCCAGAAAACGATTGATCCAACCCACCTCGCGTCCGGTGGGCTGCGAGATCACGCGAAACGGGCTATGCGCGCTGCCCAGGTCAGCCCGATAAATCAACTCATAACTCATGGACGTGCCCTCTCGAGCAGTTCCTGAAACTGATGAGCATTGCCGCCGTGGACAAAGAAGCTGTTCGGGTCATGGCCATCGGGCAAGCCTATCCGTCGGGCAGTGATACCTTGCGCCCAAAGACGACGGGAAAGCGATTGCGATGCTCGTGGACCACTACCGTTAGCGTCGGCATCGAAGGCAAGATAGACCGTCCGGGGGTGATCGCACAGTTGCTCAAACTGATGTGCGTTGAGATGGTTTCCCAGCGAGCAGGTGACATTGCGAAAGCCGGCCTGCCATAACACGGCGTAGTCGAACAGGCCTTCCACCACAATCACCTCCGGACATCGCCGGACTTGCTCCCACAAATACAGACCGCCTTTCGATCCGGGCATAAATCGATGCAGTATTGGCGAACTCCGGACACTGCGGCCATACAGATTGCTTTCCAGTGGGAAAACGATGCATCGGATATAGCTGTCGTAGCCGGCGGCACTGATAAGACCGGCTTGTTGCAGCACCGAGAGCGGATAGCCCAACTGCGTGAGCCAGCTTCGTAAACAGCGGCCCGGCGCGTAACCGATTCGCATATGCTCAATCAACTCGGACGAGTGGATACCGCGTTGGTCCAGATAGATGACCGCGTTGTTATAGCGCTGCAGCTGAATGCGGTAAAAATCGATGACCGCATTCATCAGGGGCGCCAAGCCGCACCACTGGCGTAGCAACGCTACGGCTTGCGGGAAGTTCACCTGGTGATAGAGTTCGGCGAAACGAATCACATCGCCGCCACGGCCGCAGCCATAGCAGTAGAACAGGCCCTTGTTGGGGTCTACCAGAAAACTGGGCTTGTGATCCGTGTGCAGTGGACACAACCCCATCCATCGGCCGCGGCTAAGTGCTCGCGCCGGCTGCCAATCCTGTGCCTGCAAATACTCCAGCAGCGGAATCTGCTGCTTCAACTCGTCGAGTACCTTGCGACTCACGGACTTTTTGCCTCGAGCCGCAGCATATGGCAGAAGGCGCTCAGATCCCAGGCAAGGATGGTGGGTGCTGCAAAAAGATATTCCGCTGCCGCTGCGATTCTTGCCCAAGACCACAGGCTGAACACGCGTCTCTGTACCCAGCGGCGCAGCGTGGATGGATCGGGCAAGCGCGCTGGATCCTTGTAGTGCAGCGTTGCCTGCTCGGCAGACTCACCAGCGGCGATCCGTTCGCCGGCCTGTTGTCGGCAATGCAAGCTGTAATGCCCGAACGGCACTCAGCCAGTCAGGCAAGATCGTGAACGTGGTGTTGCACTGCCGACAGAAGCCGCGCCGAATCCACATGCGTGCGTGCACGTGGTCGTGCGCTTGCCGGAGCCGCTTGCCATGACCAATGATGGCTGCAGTCTCACAAACTGGACACCGCCGCGGCAGGCGATCCAGTGGAATTACCCCGGATCACTGTTGTCTTCCGTTTCCGGCAATGCGATAACGAGAATCAGGCTGGGCGTGAAGGGCCGCTACTGACCGCTCCCGCCAAGGCTCTGATCTGCTGGCGGCCCTTCACCCTCCGCAAATCTCAGCTTTCAGTTTCGAATGGAAAAAGAATACTGCTTTGCATCGCTTGCCGCGAGCCCTCACTCAGAGGCTTTGGCCGGTTTAAAACGACAAGGCCGGATCTATTTAGAAAGTCGAGCCTCGGCCAAGCTCCGGATTGACGGCTCAGAAGATGTCCGTAATGCCGACGCTTCTTCTTTGCATCCGTCACCCACGGCCCGAAGGATTCTTTCCGCCAGAATTTCAAGAGTGGACGATCAACTCGTATGTGCCTGCCGCCCAAACCGAGGCAGCAGACGAGTTGAGTTGAGAATGAACGTCAATTCGGAAGATACATGGATGAACGCGGCGAGTAGAGGATTGATGACGCCCATTGCAGCGAGCACAATTCCCACCGCATCCACACTCAGAGTTCCGTAGAAGTTTTGAAAGATGACTCTTCGGCACCAGCGTGCCGTCTTGACCGTGTCGACAAATTTCCGCAAGTCGTTTCCGATCAGAAGTATGTTAGCGCTCGCATGCGCTATTTCTGTCCCGCTGCCCATAGCGACGCCGATGTGCGCGTGAGAAAGGGCTGGCGCATCGTTAATGCCGTCGCCAATCATGGCGACGATTCGGCCGGATCGAATTAGCTCATCAACACGGGCGGATTTTTGCTCTGGGAGCAATCCGCTTGAGACGTCCTTTACTCCTATGCTTTCCGCAACCTCGCCCGCCGATCTCGCTGAATCACCGGTAAGCAATTCGGTTTGTATCCCAATTCGGTGGAGCTCACGAATTGCTTCAGCGGCCTCGCCGCGCACCTGGTCGGAAATGCAAATGCGGCCAACGAATTGAAGATCGCGGGCAATAAAGATTTGGGTCCCCGCTCTTTCACTTAACGCCGGTACTTGGATGCCCCCCTCACTTAGCCAGCCTAGATTTCCCGCTAGTATCAAATGACCATGCAACCCGGCACGCACTCCCTTGCCTGGAACGTATTCAAAGTAAGACGGCTCTGCAACTGGAACTTGGCTCTCCTGAGCAGCTGCGAGCACAGCTTGGGCTAGCGGATGTTCGGAATTCCGCTCGGCGGTAGCCGCAATCTCCAGAAGCTCCCGTTTCTCGAGCCCGTTTGTTGACTCGACTGCTACTACTCGCGGTTTCCCATAAGTGAGCGTGCCCGTTTTATCAAGTAAGACTGTGTCTATCTTGGCAAGCTGTTCGAGATATATGCCGCCTTTCAAGATTGCGCCCTGGCGCGCGGCCCTCCCGATTGCGCCTAGAATTGCCAGCGGCGTGCCAGCGGCAATTCCGCAGGCCCCGGCCACGATAATCACCGAAATAGTCGAACGCAGATTGTGAGTGAGCAGCAAGGTGAGCAACGCGCTACCCAAAGCGAAATGCACCAGGTACCCGGCCAAGCGGTCGGCGAGACGCTGAATTGGCGCCCGCGTTTGTTCCGCCTTCTCCACGGCCTCGACGATTTTGCCAAATGTAGTGTCCCGGCCCAGGCTTTCGACCAGCACTTCAATTGCGCCTGTTTGGTTCAACGTTCCCGCGAATACCCGGCTACTGGGAAGTTTGTCTTGCGGCAACGGTTCACCGGTGATCGCAGCTTCTTCCACGCTGGAGTTTCCAGAAATGACCCGGCCGTCAACAGGGATTCTCGTTCCGGGCCGAATCAGCACTCGGTCTCCCGAATGCAGTTCTCCAACCGGGATCTCAATGGTTGTGCCGTCCTTGACAACCAAAGCTGAACGCGGCAACAGTTCGAGAAGGTCGCCAATTGCGCGCCTGCCGCGGCTCACCGTAAGCCCCTCCAATACCTCCGCTACCAAGACAAACACGGTAATGATGAGAGCTGTGAAGAATTCACCGATGCAGAGCGCAGCCACAAGCGCGATGGTCATCGACAGCTCCATAGTCATGCGACGCTCGCGTATGTTCTCGAACGCTTCGTGGAAGATTGGATAACCGCCGTACAGGACACCAGCTATCCCGAGCAAGCTGATGCGCGAGAACGGCTCCCAGACACGAAACCAGACAAGAGTCGCAAGCACGGCGGTCACAGCGATGCGAATCAGATCAGAGGATTCGATATGGCCGTGTTCGTGGCCTGGGCGTTCGTGCTGTTCGTGTACGTGGGCCGCACCCCCATGCGCATGCACCTGTTCCGTCGCGAGCCGTCGCCTAGATACGCCGGCACTTCCTAATGTGGGGTCCTTCGTTTGCAGCACTTTGTTCCTTCTCAGCGCAGGTAACTGCGCACAATGTCAACCAACTCTTCCGTCGCTTTGCCGTTCTTTGCATCTCCGACTACATGGTGGCGAATATGGCCTTCAATCAATTCAGCCATCAAGCCATTTAGCGCGCCTCGCACCGCAGCAGTTTGCTGCAGGACCGCGTAGCAGTCCGTGCTTTCCTCAATGGCGCGCTCGATTCCTTCAATCTGCCCCCGAATGCGACGTACTCGCGCCAGGATTTTCTTGTCGGGATCACTGCTGATGTGGGCCATAGAATAAGAATAGATACTATAGCCCAGTATAGTAAAGAATGGCATTCACTACCAAACGGCTCGTAATTGGTCAAGTTCTGGTCTGCTGTGGCTTCTGCTGCGGCGCGGCTGAACGGGGCCGGCCCGAAGTTCCCGTGGAGTGGATAAAGAGGGAATGGCGCCGCCTTGGCCTGTTGTCTCGGTCTCTGTGACGTGCCCAACGTTGTTGCTATCGTCTCCGGCGCGGTGACGCACTGGTTCGGAAGCGTCTCGGGGCAGTCGATGTATCAAGACATCGTCGACGGGGCATCAGCGTCAGTGGCGGCCGGGCAGACTGCTAGATATGCCGAGGTCCCTTCGGGATCATTCAATCGACCCATTTCAAAAGAGAAGATTGTGACGCAGAGCAACGACCAAGGCAGATTCCACGCCACCGATGGCTTGAATACGGCCGAGTAACCTTCGACAATTACGGTTAGCGAAGGTTAACCGCGACCAGCTTCCCCTCATTTTCCGGTTTGCTCGATCCAACCACGATGGTGATAGACTCCGGCAGATGTAAGAATCTCGTCTTAAGTGGCCGAGAACAGGATGCGAGGAGCCTGCATGGCAAACAGCTTTGGTAAAGATATTCTGATTCAGGCGCAGGACCCCAAAGCTGCAGCCTCCTTTTACGTCCAGCATCTCGGATTCAAGGTCACTGACAACAACCCGAACATGATTGGCCTCCATGGCAGGAATATCAATTTGTTCATTGAGCCTGGACCGACATTAGGTCCGGTTTTGGAAGTGACAGTGGGCAGCGTCGCAGAGGCGAAGCTTCGCCTTGTAAACAGCGGCTGCGAGATCATCAAGGACGAGCCTGATTTTCCGAGATGCTACGTCAAAGATCCGTTCGGCTTAATTTACAACTTGACTATCTAGAGAGCGCTGGGTTCGGTGATGCACATCTCGCCCTCCAAATTACTTCTGGATTGCCCGGCCAACCGGAAAATGAGACTTGAACGGCAGTCGCTGAGTTTGGGCGGATGTTCGACAACCTCAACGTTCCGTGCGATGTCCGCCAGGTCAATCAAGGGCGCTTACGCTTCCGGCTCAGTTTCAGCATCTTAGGTTGTGGGAAATATAACGCGAATTTCCGCAAGTAGGTACTGCGTCCCGCCACTCGCGCCAAGAATCGCCTTCGCCGGGGCTCGCCGCATCGCGCGCGCCACCTCAATCAACCGCTCCTCACCCCACTCGTCGTCCGCGTGATTCATCACCTCGCTGATGCCATCCGTGAACGCCACCAGCAGATCGCCCGCCTCAAGCCGCACAACCTCGCCGCTCGGGCGAATCACCATCGGCGTATTGTGCCCCGCGTTTACATAGTTCAGAACGCGCGAAGCGGCGTCGAAAACCCCCAGAAAAAACGTCGCGTACCGATTCGGCGCCGAGCTCTCAAACACGAGGCGGTTCAGGTTCGCGATCGGCACGCGCCCGCATAATCGAGTCCCGGGATCGCCGGATACTCCTGCGGGAACAGCCGCTCCTGCACTTCGCGCCCCAGCTCGAGTTCGCGATTCTGTTTCTCCCGCGAGCGCGCCTCCTCCTTGATCGCCTCCGTCAGCCGTCCGTTCTCGAGCGCGAGGCCAGTCTGCGCCGCCACGGAACTGAGCAGCCGCAGATCAGTCGCCGAAAACGGCTCCTCGGATTGTTTCGGCCCCAGGCTCATGATCCCCAGCACTTTTTCCTTGAGCGACAGCGGAAGCAGCAGCTCCGGTTTCAGCTCTTCGAGCGCGGCGCGCTCTTCGCGATCTGTCAACTGCACCCACGAATCGGCATCTTCAAACTCCACTCGCGTATGCTGCGTCTGGCGCAGCCGGCGCAGAGTCAGGCTCTGCTGGCTGAAAGCGCCACTGGGAGGCACTAGATAACCCAACGCATACGCCGGCCGCAATGCGCCATTCCCATCCAGAAGGATCGCGATCCGCGGCACATGCAACGCCTCCGCCACGCGGCTCGCCACAGTCTCAAGCAGCGGCCCGGTCTCCACCATCGTCCGCACCCTCGCCGCCAGATCGGCCAGAATCTCATCCGCCTCATACGCCTCGCGAAAGAAGCGGCGGTCGATCCAGCGCCGCAGCCGGTCGGACTCCGCTGGTTGCCAGCAGATACTGCAGCCCCTGGCGTAGCACCACTCGCACGTCCATCGCGCGATGGACCACGATCACGTAAGCCATCGCCAGCGGGAACACGAGCAGCGCCGCGAACGCCGACCCGGGCGCGTAGCCCACATAGGTAAATCGTCGCAGCGGAACCGAGATGTCCTCCTCAACGGAGCCCGCGACGCTCGTGCGTTTCACTCGCAACAGCAGGTGATCGCCGGTGCGCGCTCGCCGCACCGGACCGTAGATGTCAGACCACCCCTGGACCGGACGCCCGTTGACGCCGACTACGATATCTCCCTTGCGAAGGCCCGCTCGTTCCGCCTCGGGATCCAGTGGAAGTCTAGCCACGCGGCGGCCCGCAAGCCCCTCCACTTCTCGTTCTATCGCGCCGCAGCTCGCTTTCGGGATGGGAAAAATGGCGGATAGTCATGCAGGCGCTCACAGCCATGTAGGCATGCGCATGACACCGCGCCTACTAGAACCCGGTAAGGCAGTGCGCCCAGGGCCAATCGCCCGGAGATGCTCTTAAATTCGAAGCGCTGGCTAGCTGTTGGCGTCTACAAAAGGGAGGAAACCATGGCAGACATAGATGTCAAGAATAAGTCTTTAAATCAGAGTTCGGAGACACAAGTCGAACGGCAACGGCAGAGTGGAGGGAGTGAGGTGCCGCCCGGCGCCGAGCGGTACCCTTACTTTTCGCTAAATCCGGTCGAGTTCTTTCTTAACCCGTTCAGCGTCATGCGGCGCATGAGCGAGGAGATGGACCGGCATTTTGGCCGCTTTTCTGGTCACATAACCGAGGGCGCCGGCGGATGGTTCCCCGCGATCGACGTAAATGTGCAAAACAATCAACTGCGCGTTCATGCCGATCTTCCGGGATTGAAGCCCGAGGACGTAAAGGTCGAAGTCAGTGAGAACGCTCTGATCATTCGGGGCGAACGTAGATTCGCCCAGGAACATAAGCAGGGCCAGCGATACCACTCGGAGCGCCGGTACGGAGAATTTTACCGGCAGATCGCCCTTCCCCAAGGAGCAAACACCGACCAGGCGAAAGCGCAATTCTCCGACGGGGTCTTGGAGGTTACGGTGCCCTTGCCTGAGCAGGCCAGCAGGCGCCGCGAGATTCCGATTCATGCCGGTGAGGTGGTTGGAACCGCGACAAAAGCGGCCACGGCGGGCGGCTCGTCCACTCAGAAATAGCCCATTTTTTGCCGAGGCGGCCCGCCGCGACCCGTACCATGGTCTTTGATCTTTTCAACGCGGCGGATTCAACCCGAACTCCTGGACGGTCTATCGCCGGAAGAGGCGCGCCCGAATCTAAGGGACCTGGTGCGCCTCAATCACCGCTTCGGAGGCCATGCTGTCATTCGAAAGACCCTGGCGCGCGCCATCGGACGCGTATCTTATGCGCCTCTCGGCTTCACCCTTCTCGATATTGGCTGCGCTTCTGGCGATGTGGCGCGCACCATTCCGCAGTGGTATCCGAAAGCCCAGGTCACATCCCTCGATCACAACCAGGTCAACATAGATTCAGCCCCGGCGCCGAAGCTGGTGGCGGACGCTTTCCAATTGCCCTTCCAGCCTCAAAGCTTCGACTTCGTCCTCTGCTCGCTGTTTCTCCATCACTTCACCGATGGCCAGGCAACCAGCCTCCTGACCGCTTTCTACGAAATTGCGCGAAAAGCGCTGGTGGTTTGTGATCTGGAGAGACACCTTATTCCGTATATATTTTTGCCGGCCACGAGGCTGCTGTTTGGCTGGGATCCCGTTACCGTGCATGACGGAACCCGATCGGTTCGCGCTGGTTTCCGGTATGGGGAGCTGTTGGCCCTGGCGCAAAAAGCAGGCATACCGGACCCGGAGGTTGTAGTCCATCGCCCGGCATTCCGGTTGGCTTTGGTCGCTAGAAAAGGAGCCACGGCACGAGTCTGAACGCGTTTGGTGGGAGGCAGGAACCGGTGGGCACTCGGAGGAAATGCCCACCGGGAGGCGCATGGCACGTAGCGCGCGCATGCGCCATGTCATTTGGCCCGAATTCTATCGCACTCTGATCGAGCGCGCGGGCCGAAGCTTAACAGAAAAGAAACCTTCGAAACATCCGCGTGATTCCGGGGCGTGCTCAGAAGCATGGGAGGCCGAGCAACACCCCGACTACTCAGAAATTTTACTATATGCCGCCGGGACGGTAGAAACGGGCCTACTCGGCCAGTTTATCTCAGCCGGACGTCCAACCACCACCCAATAGCATAAGATTCCTGCCAGCAACACCACGCAGGCGATCGCAAATGCGCTCGCAAAAGAGTGCGTCATCTGCACCGCATATCCGCTGACAATCTGGCCGACCACCCCGGCGAAGTTTCCGAAACAGTTCTGTATTCCAGTCCATTTTCCCGCGGCCCGCGGCCCGGACAACAGTTGCGTAAGCGCCCAGTGGTTGGAAGACCACGCTCCCATGCAAACACAAGCCGTGATGATCAGGACACTGCTTAGCGTCCTATTGGATACCAGGACCGCCGGCAGCATCAAAGCGCAGCAGGCGAGCAAGCCCAGGCACATGAAGGATTGCCGGACACGTCCCGCGTTATGGCCTCGCCGCACTAGAAGATCTGCCAGCAACCCGAATAGCATCGAGGACGCCGCCACTGCCCAAAAAGGCAGCGAGGCGAACAGCGCCAATTGATCGCGCGAATAATGCCTCGCTGTTTCAAAGTAATACGGCAGCCAATTGAGGAAGAAGAACCATGCGTAGTTCCCGCCGAACAGCCCGATAGCCGTTCCCCACAACTCACGCTTTGACAGGATCTCCACGTACGAGGGAACTGATCGCGGGTCCGCAGATTGCGACACGTGCCTCGTCGGAAGATGCCGCGCCACCAGGCACCATGGAAGCAGCCAAATCAGGCTGCCCGCTCCGATGATCAGGAACATGCCCCGCCACGAGAAGTGTTCCACCATCTCGACGCCCGCCATGACGCCGAGCGCCGGGCCTACCTTCGAACCTGCATCGATCAGCGCATTCGCGGTCCCCCTTAGCTGCTCCGGAAAACTGATGCAGATCATCTTGGAATAAGCCGGGTAAGCCACTGATTCGCTCGCGCCCAGCACGAGCCGCAGCCAGAAGATCGCCGCGAACGATCCGGCGAGCCCGGTTGCCCCGGTCGCGCTTGACCACAGGAGAAACGCTCCCGCGTAAACCCAGTTGACGTTCCAGTGGTCGATCACTTTCGCCATGACGATCTGCGAAAGAGCGTAGGTAAAAGAGAAGGCCGCCAGCAGATAACCCAACTGCGCGGCGTTGAGATGGAGTTCGCTTTGAATGCTTCGCGCCGCCACGCCGAGGTTCCCGCGGTCGGCATAGTTGATGCACACCGAGATCACCAAAAGCGCCAGCGCGATCCAGTGCAAGCGGCTTGGCTTGAGTGCCTCGCTTCCCATCGCCTGCCCAACGTATCAGAGTCAGTGCAGGTAGAACAGGCTAAGCCGGGGCATTCGGGCTCGCTCCAGCAGCGCCGTATCCAGGTAGCGGCGTTCCAGCATCGCAAGTTGATCCGCTGTCATCCTGCCCCGATACGGTTTCAGTTCGCGATCCAGATCCTCCCGTATCGCATAAAGATCTGCTTCGCTCTGGGTAGACCGCAGCGCCGCCACCAGCTTCTCTTCCAGCGTGGTCAGCCGCCGTTCCAGGTCTTCCAGATTATGCGCCTGATTCTCTGCATCTGCCGCCAGCGCATCGAGTGAGGCGGCCACCTCCTGGCATGGCGTCGAGGGCTGCTGCCGGATCGTATCCGCGCATTTCTTCAGGTGGTCTCGAAGCTCCTCAATCGCAAAGGGAGTCTCCCCGCTTGCCGCGCCGTGCCGCGCGCTCGCCGGAGCCCGTTGCGCAGCCTCCAGCACCGCTTGCGCGCAGTACGCCAGCGAATTCACCAGCCGCCGCTTGGTCTTCCGGCTGTGCCACTTTGCAAACGCTTCATCGATGCCCTTCAAGACCGCTTCCAGGGGAATACCTGCGCTCTTCCAGCTCTCGATCAGCGCCCAATCCAGCGGAGACAGCAGAAACAATCCCGTCCCGCGCGCCCGCTGGAAGTGTTCCTCAATTTCCGTGTAGTAGTTGAAGTAATTCCGCGGCCAGTCGGACTCTTCCGGTGTCTCCGCCATATCGGATCTAAGCGGGGCGAATACCGCCGGAGGCTATCCGCACAGTGCGCCCTTCGTCCGTGCGCAGCAGCAAGAATCCGCTTTCATCCAAACCGGCCGTCGTTCCTTTGTAGCCGTTTTCTTCCGCCACCACGCGGCGGCCCGTCACGTAGGTCGACGCCGCCGCAAACGCCTTCAAAATGGCGCCGCTTCCTTCGCTCGCCAGCAATTGTGTGAACGCTTCTATCGCCTCGAGTAGCTGCACAATCACCTCTTCACGCGACTGCACCCGCCCGTTGCTCTCCATCCGCAATGACGTTGCGGCCGTGCGCAGATCAGAAGGAAACCTTGTTTGATTGACGTTGATGCCAATTCCGGCAATTACGCAGGAATCGATTAGCTGCGTCAGGATACCAGCCACTTTCCGCTGGTGTATCAGCACATCATTCGGCCACCGCAGGTCGCACGCCAGCTGCGTGCTGTTCTGAATGGACTCCACAGTCGCGAGGCCTGCCAGCAGGCTTGCGACCGGGGTCTCTGACGGCATCAGCGGCAATCGGAGCACCATCGAACAGTAGATCCCCGACTCTTTCTCGGAGATCCATGACCGTCCCAGACGTCCAATCCCGGCCGTTTGCTCGTCTGCCAGCACCACGCTGCCGTGCGGTGCGCCTGCCGCTGCCAGCCGCGCCCCTTCCGGCATGGTGGACGCCAAGCTAGAGAAATAGTGAATCTCGTTCTGTGGCCGCTCCGCCCGGATGCCTTTCACGTCCAGCGGCATTACTGCGGCAGCTCAAGCCGGAAACTGATGTCCATGGCGGTTGCCGAGTGCGTAATTGCGCCGCAGGAAATATAATCGGGCCCGGCTTCCGCGTAAGCCCGGATGTTACTCAGATTGATTCCGCCTGAAAGTTCCACCGTAGCCCGCAAAGCGATGTAGGCGATCCACTCCTTGGCTTCCTGCGGAGTCAGATTGTCCAGCAGAAGATGCTTGGCGCCCGCCGCCAGCGCCTCATCCAGCTCAGCCCGTGTCCGCACCTCTATCTCCACCGCACCCGGAAACCCCTGGGCCTTCTCCAACGCGCGTCGCACTCCTCCCGCCGCCGTAACGTGGTTGTTCTTGATCAGCACGGCGTCAAACAACCCCTGCCGGTGATTGGTCGCGCCCCCCGCCGACGCCGCCCGTTTCTCCAGTTGCCTGAGGCCAGGGGTCGTCTTGCGCGTATCCAGAACTTTGACTTGTGTGCCGGCGACGGCGTCCACATGCCTTCGCGCCAGTGTCGCCACACCGCTTAACCGCTGCAGGAAATTCAGTGCCACACGCTCGCATTCCAATAGCGCAATCGCCCGCCCGGCAGCTCGTGCTATCACATCGCCTGGCTTCATTCTGTCGCCATCGCGAGCCCGCAGATCGGCCCGCGCTCCGCCTCGCACCTCGTAAATCAGCGGCAGCAGCTCCCCGCCAGCGAGCACCAGCTCTTCCTTCGCCACAAAAAAGCCCGTTGCCTGCAGATCGGAAGGCACTGTCAGCTCTGACGTAATATCGCCTGCGCCAATATCTTCCGCGAGCGCCCGCTCCACCACGTCTCGCACTTCAGGGTGCGGGCGATCGAACATGCTTATTCCAGACCTTCCAGCAATCGCTGGTTCTTGGCAAGCTGCGCTTCATAGTCGGCGAGCTTCGTCCTCAAGCTGGCCACGACTTCTTCGGGCGCTCTGCTTAGGAACGTTTCGTCGTTGAGCTGCCGCTGCGAATTCCCGATCGTTCGCCGCAGCGCTGCCATATCTTTTTCCATGCGCGCCCTCGCATCCGGGCTGAGCGCGCCGTTTTGCGACGGACCATCCGCATGGATCACCAGATCAAACTCTGTTGTCGAACGAATAAGCCCGTTCTGCTCCGCGACGCTTCCACGGCGCTGTTCCAGTTTCAATTTCGTCAGTTCCGCAATCACGGCAAGGTCTTCCTTTTCGAACTCGGACTGATGCACATGGAGCGTGGCTTGGAATGCCGATTTCGGTGCGAGTTTGTTATCGGCCCGCAGCTCTCGAGCAGCGGTCACAACCTCCTGTAATCGCTTAAACTCATGCGCACCAGCCTGATACCTGAACGTTTCGTCCGTTCCCGGATATCGCTCGAGTGAAATTGAAGTCGCATGTTTGAACTCCCCATTCTCTGTGAGCCGCTGCCAGAGCTCCTCCGTGATGAAGGGCATAAGCGGGTGCAGCAGCCGCAGCATCGATTCGTAAACTGTGAGTGCTTCTGTCCAATGATCATCTTGACCGGAGTTCGCGCAGAACCTTAGTTTCTTAATTTCCAGATACCAATCGCAGAATTCATGCCACACAAAATCCCATAACGCCTGCCCGGCATCGTGGTATCGATGGTTTTTCAAAGCCTCGTTTACCGATTCGATGCAAACATTCAGACGATCGCGGATCCACTTATCTTCCAATGCCGGTTTCGCAATTGGAGTGCCGCGTGTCCATCGAACGATTCCTGACCGCTCCATGTTAAGAAAAATCAGCCGCGAGGCGTTCCAGATCTTGTTGGCAAACGCGCTGCCCGCTTCCATGCGGTCTTCTTTCAGCGCAATATCGTTGCCGGCCGCGGCTGAGATCAGCAAAGCGATCCGGCACGCATCTGTGCCGAACTTGTCCATGATGACGAGGGGATCGATCACATTCCCCTTCGTCTTCGACATTTTTTGCTTGTCCGCGTCGCGCACCAAGCCATGAATGTGGACTTCGCGGAAAGGAACATCGCCGGTCATCTCAATCCCGAGCATGATCATCCGCGACACCCAAAAAAAGAGAATGTCGAAGCCCGTAATCAAGAGGGATGTCGGATAAAAAGTTCGGAAGTCTTCGGTATCATCCGGCCAGCCGAGGGTCGAAAATGGCCAGAGCCCGGAGCTAAACCAGGTATCCAGCACGTCCGTGTCCTGTTCGAGTTCAGTCGAATGGCAATGCGAGCACTTCGCCGGCGTTTCACGCGCCACCGTGATCTGCCGGCAGTTTCGGCAGTGCCACGCTGGAATACGATGCCCCCACCAAAGTTGGCGGGAGATGCACCAGTCGCGGATGTTCTCCATCCATTGGAAGAACAGCCCCTCGCGATCGTTTGGCACGAAACGAATTCGTCCGCTACGCACGGCCTGCATCGCCTTTTCGGCCAGCGGCTTCATGTGTACAAACCACTGCGTCGACACGAGCGGTTCAACGATCGTCTTGGAGCGGTCGCACTTGCTGATGCTCACCGCGTAGGGTTCGGTGTTGACTAGGTCGCCGGATTCCTCAAGCGCCGCAAGCACGCGTTTGCGTGCCTGAAAACGGTCGAGCCCCGCGTAGACTCCGGCCGCCGCCGTCATTCGCGCATCTTCGCCGATGACTTTGATGAAAGGAAGGTTATGCCGCCTTGCAACTTCGAAATCGTGCGGGTCATGCGCCGGTGTGATTTTAACCACGCCGGTACCGAATTTGGGGTCCACCATGCCATCCGCGATGATCGGGATCTCGCGATTCATCAGCGGCAGTACGACCGTCTTGCCGTGCAGATACAGATAGCGCTTGTCTTCCGGATGCACTGCGACGGCGGTATCGCCAAGCATCGTCTCCGGACGCGTCGTCGCCACGGTGACGTACTCGTCGCTATTCGCGATGCCATACCGGACGTGCCACAAATAGCCGTCGACAGTTTCATGTATGGTTTCGAGATCGGAGATGGCGGTCTGGCAGCCGGGGCACCAGTTGACCATGTACTCGCCGCGGTAAATGAGGCCCTTGTCCCACAGGCGCACGAAGGTTTCGCGGACTGCGCGGGACAACCCGGCGTCCATCGTGAAGCGCTCGCGCGACCAGTCGACGCTCGCTCCTTCGCGCCGGATCTGGTTATTGATCTTGCCTCCGTATTCTTCTTTCCACTGCCAGACGCGGCGCTCGAACTCCTCGCGGCCAAGCTGCTTCCGCGTCAGATTCTCGCCGGCAAGAAAGCGTTCCACCACCATTTGGGTCGCAATTCCCGCATGATCAGTCCCCGGAATCCAGAGCGTCGTTTCGCCCTTCATGCGATGCCACCGGACCGCGACGTCCATCATCGTGTGTTCGAACATGTGGCCGATGTGAAGCGAACCGGTCACATTAGGAGGCGGAATCACGATCGAAAACGGTGCGCCCTGCCGCGTGGCATGAGCATCGGCGCGATAGATGCCCGATTCGATCCACCATTGAGCCCAGTGCGGTTCAAACCGTTGAGGCTCGTACACTTTTTCGATTTGCATGGGAAATTTCAGCGTAGCATCCAAAATCCCTTTCGCCGCCGCCACCGTTTCCCCGCCGTTTCAATTGTTTGACAGGCGCAAAGCCGGCTGTGTTCTAATGGTTTTGGCCCACCTTGCAGGTCCCAGGCAGTGCGGGGAATGCGATGCGGAGCGAGATGCTCCTCAGTAGCTCAACGGTAGAGCATTCGGCTGTTAACCGAAGGGTTGTAGGTTCGAATCCTACCTGAGGAGCCAAACTAAATTATTGAAGCACAATCCCTTTCTGCTCAATATGGTTCTTGGCCTTGTCCTGTTCTGTACGAACTTTTGTACGAACTTTCGCCAATTCGGCCCGGTCCGCTTCGAGCTTGCGCCGTTCCTCGGCTAGTTTTGCCTTCTCTTCGAGGTAACGCGCCAGGCGCTCGCCGTCAGCCTGGATGTCCCGCTCGTCAGTGATGTCATATCTCTTGAAAATGTTGTTTGTCTTGTGGCCGCTGATCTCCATGGCCCGTTTCTCCGAGATTCCGGCCCGAATCATATTGCGGATCGCCGTGCGCCTCAAATCGTGGATCAACAGGCCAGGGATACCGGCACGTTCGCGCGCCTTTTTCCACGCCGTTTTTGCTTCAGTGATGCCGTGGCCCTTCCAGGAAACAATGAACGGGCAGTTCGGGTCGCGTGCGGAGTAGGTCATCTCGAACCACGCTCGCAGCTCGCCGTATAGTGGTGCATTGCGTGCCCTTTTTCCCTTCGTCTGTTTCTTCTCTAGCCGGATCAGGTTCGCATCCCAATCGACTTGGTCCCAGCGGAGTTTTAGGATCTCGCCCCGGCGCATGCCGAGGTGGTAGCCGATAACCAGAATGAGTTTTTGATGATCGGGCAATTCATCACGGAGCCGCGCATACTGTTCATGTTCGAGGAAACCTTCGCGAACGTTGTCGTTCTCGTCTAGCATGAGATCTTCGATTTCCGGAGCCACGTATACCAGCGGCGGCAGCTCTTTCAGCCCGAGCGTATAAGCGCGACGCAGAGCCTCGAGCCAACGGTTGATCGACGCGTTTGCATACTCGGCGACCTGCTTCTGATCAATGAAGGCTTTGATCATCTTCGTGGTGAGCGCCGACGCCTTGATTTTCCGGAAAGCCGGCTCGAGGTGCAGCCGCACATAGCCATCTGCCTGTTTGTGGCTGTGTCGTTGTTGTCGTCTTTGATCCTCCAGGTAAAGGCGCAAAAGATCGCTGACTGTTGCGTCCGTCGACGTAATTTGTCGATCATCGATCTCCTTGCGACGCTTGTTCAACAGGCGGATGGCATCGTTCTTAATCGTCGATTTAGAAGATTCGAAACGTTCCTGCCCTTCGCCTGGGACCGAATACCGGATCCACCAAATCTTGCCACGCAGATACGGTTTAGCGGTTCCGCGTTCACCTTTAGCCATGCAGAGATTTTACACTCCTTCGCGGGGTGCTCGATCGATATAACGATCCAGATCCCGACGGTCGAAGCGGAGTTTGCCGTCGATGCGAGTGCAGGGAACGTCGACACCGGCCTTGTGACGCAACGCGTGTTCGGACATCCCCAAATACTCGGCTGCTTGATGGACGTCGAGTAGCCGCTGGCGCATGCCGGCCATTCGTTCGAGCCTTAAAGCAACCGCATCGGCAATGGCCTCGATCATGGCGTCGCCGGCACTTTTGTCTGGCCGCCTTGGTTCGCTAGGCAGGGCAGCCAGACTCATGGCTTTTGCCCTGGGACACTTCCGCGCTCATCATTTTCTTGTGAGCTGACACCGAGGAACACGGCCCGTTGCCGAACCTTGAACGGGATATCATCAGCGAGTGCCGACGCAGCTTGCGACGCCAGGATCGGCAGCGAGGGGGAGGCTCTTGGAATTCATACCCTCTTGTACGGCTTGCTTTGATTTTGTGCAAAAAAATCGACGCTCGAGCGTTGAGGTCGACATTGCACGTCATGAATAGATAACAGCAGTCCACATCGGCGGTCCAGTTTCTTTGACTTACGTTCGGAAAGCAGGTACAAAACTTCCGATGACGAAATTCGTTCCAGTTTTCGTTTCTTCCGGTCTGCGGGCTCGCCGGATCGCGATATCCAACAGCAGGTTTCGGCGAACCGCGCTGACAAGTGGACCCTCATTTGAATTGGCCTACCAGGCTCGGGTTGCGATCGATCGCATTCGGTTCGCAATTCGGCAAGGAGAAACCGTCGCTCCAGAGCACCCCGTTCTGGTGGGGACGAGAATGCAATTGCTGGATGCCTTAGACCGGCTGGAGAGTGCCGAAAGGCACTTTCAAGAACACTTCCGCGGAAAGTTGTTTTCGTCCGAACGGTCCCATTCATGACTGAGTGTCGGATCATGACGGCAGGAATCAACAACGGCATGTCTTGGACATCCCCGCACCACATCCATCGATGTCATGTAATCGCCGATGGCATTTGCTGCGGTGGAACGAAGCGGTTGGCATTCAGTGCTATGCTCAACCTTCAGAAATTGTTCTAGTTTATGATTGTGTTGCACTGGATGCAGCCTGTGCCAGCGCCATGCATTGCCCAGCGAAGAGCGAGCTCAGTGCCAGGGTGCCTCGGGTTCGTCGGAACGCAGAGCTTTCTTGCGTTCAGCACGTGAATATCAACGTCTTCGCCTTCGTCCTGAAAAGTTGGTGGTCAAGAGTGATCTTCAAGCGTCTGCGCGTGAGTACCCAAGTTGGTGGGCAAAAGTGCTTCAACGGCAGACCGGCAAAGAATTCCGATCCTCTTCTTCTATCTAATCTGTGGTTCGAAGTTAGAGCGTTTGCCTCCGGAGCAAAAGGTCGTAGGTTCGAATCCTACCGGGCGTACCAACCCTCAAATAGAATCAACAGTTTGCAAGTGGCATCCAAGCCTGGCGAGCCGCCAGAACGATTGCTTCGGGCCGCTTTTTAACGAATTTTGGCAACTCAACTGGCAACACGCAGCAGTCCGGCCAAATGGCTCACGTCCATCTGTCCTGGGCAAGGATGACGCGGACGAATTGGAGGTCGAGGTAGAGACCATCGGCTACTTGCGGCTAAGAAGTACTGAAGAAGGATGGATCGACCGAGTCGCCGGACGCCTCCTCGGATCCAACGACTGCTATGTTCATACATTCTGAGTCGTCTCAGCGGTTCGCCGTCGTGAGTAGCAGCAACGGTGAGTTTCCGCAGTGCGCTATTCGATCGCCACATCGGCGTCAGCGATTGGAGGGTAGGCGTGCGTTTAACACTCGCGAACCAGAGCGCGTGTTCCCATTCCTGGTCTGGCCATGGGGATGGCGAGTGCGGTATTCGCATTCGATCAAGCAGCCTACCGGCTGTAAGTTGTGCATTCGAAGTTGCCACAGCTGCTAACAATGCAAGCGCCGCAGCTGACGAAACTATCTGTTTTATTCGGCTGGACCATTACCGATGATCTGCCTGTCCGATCGTCGTCGCGTGTGCGAAGGTCTTCATGCGAGTACTCATGCTTCGAAGCGCCAGCGCCGAAGATTGGCGCATACATCTACATTTTCGCCTTTTGAAGTTTTAGATAAAATCGTGGCGAATGAGATTGGCCATCGAAGAAAGCTCGTCGCCAGTTCTCCAGCAAGGCTCCGTTCACCGAAATGAGGGTCGTTTACATTCTCGTGGAGACCCGGAAGCTGCTAGAGCGGCAGGGGGAGCTTAACAGGTATCCGGCGCTCCGTTTCTACTGCGATTGGGCGCTCCATACGAGCATGGACCGGGCCGGGGCGCAACGGATCTTGAGGCTGTTCGATGAAGCCCACCCGTTGCTCTGTGCCAATCAGGAGTTGCCACGGCCACTGAGACATGACATCACGGAGACCACGAATCTCCGGTACTTTGAGCGGGATTACGAGCAATTCCTGACCGACTACAATCTTCCACAAGACATCCTGCACTGTCGCTGGACGAAATTCCTTCACTCTTACGCCGCTGTCATTGAGGACTGTCCGCTGACCGTCAGAGCCAACAACCTTCGGAACATTAAGAGCGTGACCCTTAGCAAAGAAGAGGCCAAAAAGAACATCGATCATGGCGATGAGCGGTACTTGCTATACCGCATTCGCTGGACGTGCGACGGCATCAATGGCACGTCTGGCACTTGGGATTCGTACAACACGATTCCATGAAGCTCTCGCGACGCCACCACTACCTTCCGCAGATGTACCTTCGGGGCTTTGCGGACGAAGCGGAACAGGCGTGGGTATTTGACCGGCAGAACAAGACTTACCTGCACCAAGGAATTCTCGAACACGGCTGTTAAGAAGGACTTCTACACCGTCGTTGGTCGGGATGGAGAAAAGACGGATGCCGTTGAACGGCTCATGGCGAACAGCGTCGAAGATCCGATGAAGCGCATCATCGAACGGCTGGATAGGAAAAACCTGACATGGGAAGGTGAAGATCGTGCGATTTTAGCGCTCTTCGTGGCGCTGTTGAAAACACGGAACCCGGCGTTCGACGGGATCAGAACGAGTTCACCGAACAGTTTCATCGATGGTGGGCAAAGGCGAACAACCCTTCGGTTGATGTGGTTGAGGAATCACTAAAGAAGTACGAACAGGAAACCGGGGAACACATGAGCGACGTTTCGGCTCGGGACATTCGAGACGATCCGGTCGATACGTATGACATCAGAACCCCCGCCAAAACAATATCAAGATGATGACGTCGCTGGCGCTCGAAATAGTGCAGCGGTGTTCGGCTGAATTGGGAGATTCTTATCGTGCCGAGGGGCTGTTCATCCTGACATGCGACATACCCATTCGAGCGTCGTGCCGCCGCCATTTTCGATGACACTGAGACCGGTACGGCATCCTGAAACGCCGGGAGCATCCGACGGTCGTTGCGTCTGAGCTTACGACGGCCATCTGTTTCACGGCGAAGGTCAGGTGTCCATGGCGCTGTGGCGCACCGGAACCTTCCTACGGAACGTCAATATGGTGGTGGCGGCGAACAGTGAACGGTTCATCATTGCGAGAGACGAACCGCTCTTGAGAAGCGTTGTTCGGAAGGCAAACTGGACCAGTGGCTACCGGGACAAGGCTTCCGGATGAACGCTCCTGATCCCTACCACATGGCAGAAACGCCAAACGACTAGTGCCATCGGCTCGGAGGACTGCCTTTTATGCGATTAGTTGGCCTTGCTCGTGCTCTGACCTCAATCCCCCGATCCATTATGAACGTGGATTGGAGACCATGGTCGATTTCCACGCAGGGAGAGAATGCCGGTGAATATGAATGGAGAGCAACATGTTGGACATCAAAACCGTGACCGCGTCGCTTGAAGGAATGCGGATCATCGTGGAAACCGGATTGTGCCGGCTGCAGGAGTACGATTTTGAGAAAAATCAGTGGCTTCAGAAGGCAGAACTTGGCTGGCCGTTGTCACACGTCGACGCGAACGAATGGTTGCGGGGGTGGAACAGTGTGGACCGGTTTGCGGCGATGAGTATTCTTACAGAGCCGGCACAGACATTACGGTAAAAACGGGCGGCCTCGCTGGTTTACCTGGGCCGAACTGCCGATAAGAGCGACAGTTCGGCCCAGGATTAGCTGACCTTTACAGATTTGCCCCGGCAACGAGATCTGTGGCGACCCTCTTTCATTTGTCACCGATGTGGTGTAACGTGGTGAACGGCGAAGAACGAATGCCGACTAAGCGGCTCAATCCAAAAAAGAAACGAAGGGAAGACAGGGCAGCCGTTCGGGCATCCATCAGCTTTCCGCCGGATGTGTACGAAACGCTGGACTCTATAGCAAAGGAGAAAAAAGTGTCATTGGCGTGGGTGGTGCGCGAGGCCGTCGAGAAATACGTGGCTGACAAATGGCCTCTGTTCGGTAGCAAACAGGACTAGGATGGCAAGTGGACGAGGAAAAAGAACGCCGCAGACCAGAGCTCAGGTAGGCCGCTCCGTTTCATTGATTTGTTCGCCGGACTCGGCGGTTTCCATCTGGCCCTCAAACAGCTTGGCCACAAATGCGTTTTCGCGTGTGAAATCGATGAGGTCCTAACGGCGCTGTACGAGAAGAATTTTGGACTTCGTCCACACGGCGATATCAGAATACTCGACCTCGGCAATGTGCCCTCGCATGACATTCTATGTGCCGGATTTCCTTGCCAACCCTTCTCGAAGGCGGGTGGACAGGAGGGTTTCCGGTGTCCCCAATGGGGCGACCTGATCGACTACGTTATAAAGATCCTGCGGATGTACAAGCCGCAGTATTTCATTATCGAGAACGTGCCTAACCTTGTCCGGCACGGGCAAGGCAAAACCTGGCGAACAATCGAGCATCGGCTACGTTTGGCGGGATATAGCGTTAGCGATGCATTGTTATCTCCGCACCAATTCGGCGTGCCGCAGATTCGCGATCGGGCGTTCATACTCTCGGCTCCCGCCGCCGGAAAGGCTCCTAGTCAACTGCGCGATACTTGCAACATCATTGCCGGCTGGCGGCGCGGATTGGCAATCACTCGAACAGCCAGTCTGTTCCGAACTGCGGATGGCCATTGGAGCTACCATTGCCGCGTGTTCCTGCTCGGATGCGGCTAATGACGCCTTTTCCTCCGCCGAGGGTTCGCGCGCGGGCGGCGGCGCGACGCCAGCGGCTGGCTGGACGGGTGCCCGTCTGACGACAACTCTTTCCAACGGCGCCGAGCACGGTTGACCCGTCTCAGGGTTGAACCGGAATGGGCGACCGGATCTGCCATCGCTGACGCAAGGATTCGGCATTGCAGCGCCACTCTCCTCTGGCGGCTCCAAGTCCG
>CAVPKW010000011.1:0-423988 GCA_963705805.1 uncultured Acidobacteriaceae bacterium | reverse complement strand
ACTAGGCGGATTTGAGCAGGAGGGTAAAGGTGGATCCTTTACCGAGCTGGCTTTCGACGGCGATGCTGCCGCCCATGCGCTCGACTACTTCCTTGACTATGGGCAAACCGAGACCGGTGCCGCCGGTGGGACGGGAGCGGGCCTTGTCAACGCGATAAAAGCGCTCAAAGATGCGCTTGAGATCTTCACTTGGGATGCCGATGCCGGTGTCAGAGATGGCGAGGCGGACGTGACCGTTCTCGGCCGGGCGGCACTCGATGGTGACGGAGCCACCGGTCCGGTTAAACTTCACTGCATTGTCGAGCAGATTGACGACGGCTTGCTCCAGACGGAAACGATATCCGAAAACGGCGCAATCCGTGCAATTATCCCGAATCAGGCGAACACTGCGTATAGCGGCTGCGGTTTCGACGCTGCTAAGCGCTGAACCGATCACTTCGAGGAGCGGTACTTGATCCGGTGGAACGGACGGCAAAGCGTTCGAATCGAGCTCGGAAATGACGAGCAGATCCGAGGCGATGTTATTGAGGCGGACCGCGTGGGAGAGGATGATCTCCAGGAACTTGCGATTATGATTTTGGTCTTCAAGGGCGCCATCGAGCAGTGTCTCGGCATATCCTCGAATGGCGGCGAGGGGCGTGCGGAGCTCATGCGAGACATCGGCCACAAAGTCTTTGCGGACCTGTTCCTGGCGTTCGATATCGGTGACGTCGTGCAGAACGATGACAGCGCCGCGCCTGGGCTGCTCGCCGAGCGGGAGCGCGCGCGCTTCGAACCAGCGGCCGGCGGCGCTGGGTAGCTGGAAGCGGTCAATTCCGGCCGTACCCGTCTCCACCACGCGCTCGAGGATGTCGCGCAGCAGGGGTTCACGGACGACCTCGTAAAAACTGCGGCCTTCCGAGACAGGAGTGCGGGTGCTGAAGGCCTGGGCAAAAGCGTCGTTGCAGAAGATGACTTTCAAATCCTTGTCGACGGTAAGCACTCCTTCCGCCATACAGGCAAGAATGGTTTCGCGGCGGGAGACCTCCAGGTTCGCGCCTTCCACAACCTGGCGCACGCGCTCGGCCATTTCCTTCATGGCGCGAGCAAGATACTGCACTTCGGGCGGCCCGTCGGGAGGCAGTTGCGTTTCGACGGCGGGGAGCGCGGCCACAAAATTTTCCAAACGGCCAGCGGCCTGCCGCCACTTCCTGACAAGAGCGTACAAGGAGGCCGAAACAAATGCCACGGCGACAAGCAGGATCAACAGTAGTTTGAGGAAGGCAGGGGCCGCGGCGCCGGACTTGAGATCGGGCATGAGCCAGAAGAAGCCAGCCGACAACGCGACGAGCGCGAGGAACCACGCGGCGATCAATCTGCTAAGAATGGCTTCCCTCCGTAACGAGCAAGGTAAACGTTGTCAAGACGCACAACTTAAGCCACCGCGATCTGTTTCGCGGTTGGATCTCGCGATTGCAAGATGTCAGCCTTCGTTTTTGAGGAACCAAGCCTGACTGCTGAAAACGCGCTTGCCAGATTCCGCGACGGTGCGCGTATAGGTTCCATCAGACTGCATGATGCGCGCGCCGACTTCGTCTTCGAGGTATTTGGCCAGAACCCGATCACGCAGCCGCCGGACCAGACGCTCTTTTTGAATCGGGAACAGGACTTCGACGCGACGGTTCAGATTGCGCGGCATAAGGTCCGCGCTGCCGACGTAAACCAACTCCTCACCGCCGTTGTGGAAGTAGAAAATGCGGCTGTGCTCCAAGAAACGGCCAATAATGCTGCGGACGCGAATCGTTTCGCTGATACCTGGCAGGCCCGGACGAAGGCAGCAGACGCCTCTTACGATGAGATCGACCTGGACCCCGGCGCGCGAGGCTTCATAAAGCAGGCGCACCATGCCGGCGTCTTCGAGCGCATTCATTTTGAGGATGATATGGCCGTCGCCGTGGGCGCGATGGCGTTCCATTTCGTCTTGCACGAGCCGCTCCAGACCGCTGCGAATACTATGCGGCGCGACCAGCAGCTTACGGTAGGATTTCTTGGCTGAATACCCAGTCAGGTGATTAAACAGGTCGCCGACGTCTTCGCCAATCTCTTCGTTGCAGGTAAACAGACCGAAATCTGTATAGATACGGGCGGTTATGGGATTATAGTTGCCCGTCCCAAGGTGTAAATAGCGGCGGATGGCTTCGCCTTCGCGACGCACGACCATTGCAATTTTAGCGTGAACTTTAACGCCGGGCAGACCATAAACAACATGGACGCCTTCGCGCTCCAGCTTCTGCGCCCACTCGATGTTGCTCTCTTCGTCGAAGCGGGCTTTCAACTCCAGCAGCACCGCGACCTGCTTGCCGTTTTGAATGGCTTCGAGCAGCGCTTCGACGATAGGCGAATTGCGACCCACCCGATACAGGGTCATCTTTATCGCGAGCACGTCGGGATCATTGGCAGCGGCGCGGAGAAAATCAATCACCGGCTGGAATGATTCAAACGGCTGATGCATCAGGATGTCAGACTCATGGATGGCAGCGAAGATCTCACTGCCCGAAACTCCCGTCAACGCCTTGGGTGTAGCGGGAGCAAAAGGCTTGTCCTTGAGATTGGGGCGATCAATACTCAACAGCGCGCGCACGCGGCTGAGATCAAGAGGGCCGTCGACACGGTAAATATCGTTTTGGTCGAGCTCAAGATTGGTGGTTAGAATTTCGACCATCCTGTGAGGCATTCCGCCGGTGATCTGCAGACGCACTGCATCACGGAAGCGGCGCTGCCAAACGGCTTCCTGCACGCTTTCCAGCAGGTCGTCAGTTTCAAGCTCCTGAATGGCGAGCTCGGCATCGCGCGTGACGTGAAACATGTCGGCCTGGAGGATTTCCATTTCGGGGAAAAGGAAGCGGAGGTTGGCGATGATGGCCTGCTCCAGCCAGACAAAAGCGAGCTCGCCGGGCTCGGCGGGGACGGGTACAAGTTGCGGCAGGGAATCAGGGACTTTGACGCGAGCGAAATGCTCCTGCCCATCGCCGTTGCTGACCACCGCCGCGATATTGAGGCTGAGGTTGGAGATATGCGGAAACGGGCGGCCCTGATCGACGGCGAGAGGCGTAAGGACGGGATATACGACGCTGCGGAAATAGTCGTCGACAGCGGCGCGCTGTTGCGGGTTCAACTCCTCGCGATCGAGTATGCGGATTCCCGCTTTTCTAAGCTCGGGCATGAGCGTCTCGCGCCAGAGGCTATAGATGTCCGCCATGATGCCGGTGACTTCCTGGCGGATCAGCTCAAGCTGTTCGGAAGGCGATTTGCCATCCATACTGATTTCGGCAGTGCGGGTTTCAATCTGCTGCCACAGGCCGGCTACCCGCACCATGAAGAATTCGTCCATATTCGAGCCGAGGATGGAGACGAACTTGACGCGCTCCAGCAAGGGAGTGGCGGGATCCTGGGCCTCCTCCAGAACGCGACGCTGGAAGGCGAGCAGGCTCAGATGTGGATTCAAATAAAGTTCTTGCGAATCGAGGCGCGGTAGGTCTTCGGCTGGCGAGGCCGCTGCCACGGGCCGCCGGCGTCCGGAGGGGGAAGTTGCTGCCATAGATCTCGGCTGTCTAGCCACTCTATACTGTAAAACTTTCGCGAGACGGCCAAACGGCTATGTTGCTACAGACTCGTGAACAGCGGCAATTTCGACGCGGTTTTGTTGCGCTGGGGCGGGATGCTACGATCAAATTGCGGGGTGGAGCAGTCAGGTAGCTCGTTGGGCTCATAACCCAAAGGTCGCAAGTTCAAATCTTGCCCCCGCAACCAAACGAAAATCTGTTGGTTACGAGTTTCCAGGCGCAAATCTCAAGACCATCCTAGACCACATTAACCGTTCGAACAGGACCGCACCGACGACGAAACCGGCGATCTGCGCTGGCAGGCTGACAATCCAGTGCAGCGAAACCGGCAGCTGTGGTCAACTTGAAAGCGCGATGAGGAACGCGAGCGTAGCAAACACGCCAAGGCCCGACCTGACGGTATGAAGCCCATTCCACTTGATGATTAAGGCGCGGGACTTTGGACTGGATGCTGCCAGTTCCGTCTGCATGAGGGCTTTATTGGCCGGCATGACGCCGAATACCGTCCAGGGCAAGTTGGCGATCATCAAAAGCGCCCCGATAAGGAATGCAAGCCGCCCTGTCATCCACCAACCGGCCAAGCCGAGAAGGGACCCTGCTACCGCAAGGGGGGCTTGCATCATGAAGCCCCGCTTATATGAAGCTTTCCACTGCACAAGCAGCGCTCGATCATCCAACCTCAGTCGCGCGGGCTGCTCTGCAACATTGATGTAAATTGCAGCGCCCGTAAAGAGAGAGGCAATCATAAGCGAGAGATTTCCTACCAACATGTGTCCCCCTTTACGCGCCGTTTAGGCATCGGTCTGACTCACCGTAGCGTTTATTTGCACACGTCAATTCCAATTCCCATTCCTGTCCCACGAGGTCCTGGCCGAAGCTATGATGAGGCTCTTCTTTTACCAGGTGGAAGCCCGCTCTTTCGTAAATGCGATGCGCAGCGGTAAGAATACTCTGCGTCCAGAGAACAAGCTTCCGGTAACCTGCGGTGCGAGCGAAGCGGATGCACTCGTTCACTAAGGCGCCTCCGAGGCCCATACCTCGGGCACTTGGCTCGACAAACAGGAGACGCAGCTTCGCTGTATTTTCTTGACTTGGATGTTTGACCAGAAAAATGTGACCCACATTCTGACCATCGACCTCGGCAATCCAGCACCGTTCCCGGCTGGGGTCGAAATTCGAGACGAACTCATCGACAATTCTGGCAACCAGGGCCTCGAATGTCACGTCCCATCCGCACTGTTCCGCGTAGCCAACGCTCTCTCTATATACGATCCAGCCCATATCGCCAACGCGATGCGGGCGCAGGATGCAGGGTATCCGGCCCCGGTCAACGTTCATGAGAATGCCCTCGATGGACTTCATACTGCGGATGAGTTCCATACGAGCCGCGGGCGGCAAGCCTTCGAGCGTGGCCCGCGCTTGTTCCTCGGAAAGAGTGTTGAGCTTCTTGAAAGCGGATTTACCGCGCGCCGTGAGCATCAGTTCGGCATAGCGGCCATCGTGTTCCGAAGTCTTCTTGTCTAATAAGCCATCGCGTTCGAACTTTCCCAGCAGACGGCTCAGGTATCCGGGGTCCATTCCAAGCCCTTCCGCGACCTCGCTTGCTTTGGGTGCAGGGCGGGTCGCCAGTTCGTAAAGGACACGCGCTTCCGGCAAACTGTATTTGCTGTTCAGGAGTCCTTCGTTCAAAGTTCCAATGACCCGCGTATACATCCGGTTGAAGCGGCGAAAGTTCTCGATTTCACTGGTCACGCCTGAGGGCTTTTTTTGACGTAATGCCATATACTGGACATCGTCACTCATACGAGTTGACTATGTCAATCACTAATAGAGAAACAAGAGCATTGACCAGAAGGAGAAGAGCAAGTGAGTACCCCGACGGAATATCCTTATGACACCCGCCTCAACGTGCTGTACAAACACCTGGAGCTGATCGATGAGAAAACGCTGTCAGATTCGGCCCCTCGCAAGTGGTTCAACCAGACGCTTTGCCAAGTGAACTCTTCGGTAGTGCGAGTAGGAGTGGTCGAAGGCGAGTACCACTGGCATAAACACGATCATGATGACGAGTTCTTTTACGTCGTAAAGGGTAAGTTGCTGATCGACTTGGAAGACCGAGTGGTTGAACTCGCGCGCCGGCAGGCCTTCGTCGTGACCAAGGGAGTGCTCCATCGGACGCGAGCGCCGAAGCGCACAGTGATCCTCATGGTTGAGAATGCCGGAATTGTCCCAACGGGAGATCCTTCAGCTGGAACCTAAGGGCATGCTAAACAATAATATGTACAAAGCATAAGACATAGGTTATGTTTTATGTAGTGGGTCGCCATACCTCAACGGCTTCATCGGAGAAGATCTGGATGAAGGTTCTTGGAACGTTGAATGAGTATCAGGCACGGCTCTTTGTGGCTGAGAGGGCACTCGATCTGGGACGGGGCGGGATCACTCGTTTGGCACGCCTGACGGGAATGTCACGAGTGACTATTACGCAGGGAGTCAAGGATCTCAGCGGCGCCGCGAGGTTGAGAAGCGCATCCTCGGGCCGCGTGCGGAATCCCGGCGGCGGGCGGAAGAAAGTGGAGGACGGCGATCCCGCATTGATGGGCCGGCTCAAGGAGATCGTCGAGGAGACCACGGCGGGCGATCCGATGAGCCCTTTGAAGTGGACCAGTAAATCCACGCGGACCATCGCTCTGGAACTGACCCGATCGGGGCATCCGGTCAGCAGCGTGACAATAGGCCGTTGTCTGGAGGATATGGGCTACACGTTACAGGCAAACGTGAAGACTCGTGAAGGAGCGCAGCATCCGGATCGTGACGCGCAGTTCCGGTATTTGAACCGCCAGGTGAAGAACTTCCGGCGAGACGGATCCCCCGTGATCTCGGTGGACACAAAGAAGAAGGAACTCGTCGGAGCCTTTAAAAATGCGGGTCGCAGATGGCTTCCCCAAGGCCAAGCTGACGAGGTATCGGTTCACGATTTTCCGCACCTCGGCGAGGGCAAGGCGATTCCATACGGGGCTTATGATATCGCCCGCGACAGAGCCGTAGTCAATGTTGGAGTGACTCACGATACGGCCGAGTTCGCCGTGGAGAGTATCCGGCGCTGGTGGCGTCTGGACGGAAAACGGCACTATCGGGGAGCGGACAGATTGCTCATCTGCGCCGACAGCGGAGGCAGCAACGGGAACCGCCAGCGTGCCTGGAAACTCCATCTGCAGGCACTCAGTGATGAAACGGGCATGGCTATCACGGTCTGCCATTATCCGCCGGGCACCAGCAAGTGGAACAAGATCGAACACCGGCTGTTCTCTTTCATCAGCCTGAACTGGCGCGGCAAACCGTTGCTTAACTTTGAAACTGTTATCAACCTCATTGGCGGCACCCATACCAAAAGCGGTCTAAAAGTCAAAGCCATTCTAGACACCAACCAGTACGAGACCGGTATTGCCACTCCGGACGAAGACATCGACAAACTACGCCTGAAAAGGCATAGAACCCACCCCAACTGGAACTACACTCTCCTGCCTCGCAACTCATGAGCCGCGAGCGTTTGATTGTACATATTATTATTTAGCAGCCCCTAACTGGGACCTATAGACCCTCATGCCGACTAGGGTTGCCGCGGAGCGGGCCGCGGATGGTCAGGCTGCCAGAGCGATGTCGATCACAGCTTGCAAGTCTGGGAGCGAAAACGGCTTGGAGAGACAAAGGTAGGGGTGCTGCATCTGCGCAGAGGTGGTCACAAAGACGTTCGGATAGGCGGTAAGGTAAATTACCGGTATCCGTTTCGTTCGCTGAACCCTCCGCGACGCCTCCACGCCATCCATCGGGCCCGCCAGGTTCACGTCCATCAGGATCAAATCCGGGTGCAATTCTTCGGACAACCGTACTGCCTCTTCGCCCGACGTGGCTAAAGCGCTCACCTCGTAACCTAACCGGCGAAGCTGATTGCGGAGATCGAGCGCCGTGATCATCTCGTCTTCTACAATCAGGATCTTGCGGCTCCCCACAGGCCACTAGTATGGGCGACCCGGCATTGTCAAACAAGTTGTAGAAATCACCAGCTAAGCTACTACAACACCTGGCTTGGGGGGGGGAAGATGTCGCGCTGTACTATCTGATCCTACGCCCTATTTTTTCCGCAGCCCCTACCGATTTGGAATCTACGGGTGGAATTTTCCAAAAGGTTGGGCAGCGATCTTAAATGACGCGAAGGGAGTGGTAGCCGCCAACGCCGCGATCGCGCCCTGAGAAAAATTTCCCAGTAAAACTCCTTTGATTACAGGCAGATGATCAAATGGTAGACTTGCTCGAAGGCAGGGGGCGATTGGTGCGCGGACATATATTTGTTTTGGGTCTGATGGCAGCGGGAAGCGTTTTTGCTGCGAGCCATCCGGATCAAGCGGTGGTGAATTCGATTTCCCGAACACCGCTGGCTTTCGAAAAAGGCGTGTCTGATGCGACACACCGGAGCGCATGGGTGGCGCGCGGAAACGGCTACGCGATCGCGCTTAGCGGTACGCAGGCAACAATTGGACTGGTTTCGGGCAAAAAGACGGAAACGATCCAAATGCGCTTTGTGGGAGCGAATCCGGGTGATCCATCCGGGGTTGCGGAACAGCCATTGCCGGGCAAGGTGAACTATTTCATCGGATCCGATCCCCAAAAATGGGTGCGCGACAAACCGACCTTCGGGCGGGTGCGCTATCAGAACGTCTATGAAGGAACAGACGTTGTCTGGTACGGCAACCAAGGCCAACTCGAATATGACTTTGTCTTGCGGCCGGGCGCAGATCCGAAACTGCTCGCGATTCAGTTTGAAGGCGCCAAGCGCATTGGTCTGGAGCAGAACGGCGATGCGCGGATCGATACGGCACATGGGCAGCTGAAACTGCGTGTGCCGGCGATCTATCAGGAAGTCAAAGGCGAGCGAAGGCAGGTCGCCGGGCACTACGTGCTGCGCGGGGAAAACGAAATCGTCTTCCAGCTCGCGAACTATGACAAATCGCGCGAATTAGTGATCGACCCCACGCTGGTTTACGCCAGTTACTACGGGGCGAATTCCACCCTTCCCCTTTCAGTGGCGGTGGATTCGACGGGCAACGTGTACATAGGCGGTTATTCGTATGGCGGCGCGATTCCAACACTACACCCCGCGTCATCGAGGGAGACTGCGGTCCAAGCTGGATTTTTGGCTAAGTTCGATCCAACGGGACAGACCCTTCTGTATTCGACCTACCTGGGCGGCTCCACTGCGAGCGACCAGGTAAGCGGCATCACGGTGGATGCCGCCGGCGACCTGGCGGCTACAGGCCTGGCAAATTCCACAGATTTCCCGCTGGTGAACCCGGCGCAGCCTGCTCCGGGCGGCGGCGGCGATGCCTTTGTGACCGAGCTCAATCCGCAGGGAAACCAGATCGTCTACTCGACCTATCTGGGCGGCCCGAATAGCGATCAGGGCAACGCGGTGGCATTCGACTCGAACGGTAATGCGTATGTGACCGGTCAGACCGGGGGCAGTTTTCCGACAACAGCCAAAGCCTATGGAGCCGGCTCTCAGAGTACGGGCGCTTTCGTAGTAAAAGTAGCGAATACGGGCGCGGAGGTTTACTCGGCCCTGCTGACAAACGGTACTTCCGGCGTTGCTGGAAATGCGATCACGGTGGACGGGCTCGGCGCCGCTTACATAGCTGGAACAAGCGGCGAAGGCGGCAACTTTCCGGGCAGCCCGCTGGGCGCGAACGAGATTAAGGGCGCAGCATTCGGAAACGTCTTCATAGCCGATCTCGCCGCCAGTGGGTCGGCTTTGACGTGGACCGCATTCCTGGGAGGGTCGGCGTACAGCTATCCTGCTGCCCTTGCCAGAGATGCCACCGCAGGCACGTTGTACGTCGCGGGCTTCACAAGCGCTCCTGATCTACCGGTTGCCAACGCGGTGCAGAATAGCCTCCTTGGGCAGACAAACGCTTTCGCTGCCGCGCTTACGCCGAATGGAAGCGCATTCAGCGCGGTGACGTACCTGGGCGGAAGCAAGAACGATTATGCTACCGGCGTTGCTTTGACAGCGACGGGATTAGTCATCAGCGGCTATACATCCTCCCCGAACTTCCCAGGTACGCAGAATGGCTCCGCGCTACAGCCAAGTTTTCCAGGTAGTGGGGATTTCTACAAGAGCTCCAATTCAGGAAGTTGGACGGAGGCCGATTCCGGCCTGCCAAACGTGAAGACTTTATCCCCGGACCCGGCTAACGCAGGAGCACTGCTCGTGCTGGACAACGGAGGCAACTTCTACCTGACCATCAACGCGGCAGCCTCATGGAGCACGGTGGGTCCTGTGGGAATGAACATCACCGGCATCGCAAGAAGCGTAAACGGGGCAATCGTTTACGGCGTAAACACTGCCGGAGTCATCTATCAACTTACCAACGACGGCGCCAGCTGGAGCGCCAGAGGGAATCTGCCTTCCGGCGTATCGTCTCCTGTTTTGGCGGTTGTTCCCTCGGATGCCACGGGCAACACCCTGATCGCGATAGCGCCAACCGCGGTGTACCGGTCGTCCGATGGAGGTTTGACCTTTTCTCAAATCGGATCATCCGGTGTACCGGTTGAGTATCCCAATTCGTTCGCGGTCCCGAGCTCCGACGGATCCATCTATGCCATACCGGGAAATGGCGGCGTATACAAAAGCATCGATGGCGGCGTAACCTTTGCTCAATTAGGGGGAAGCGGGCTTTCCCTAGTTCATAGCTTCTCGCTCGATTCAAGCGCGCCCTCAACCCTCTATGCGGCGGATTGCAGATCGGCATACCAGAGCGTGAACGCCGGCGCCACTTGGACAACTTTGGCCGGAGCGGCCGGGGACGCTATTTGCCAAGTTGCAGTGGCGCCCTCCTTGGCGACCACGGTTTACGGGTCATCGGTCGACGGGAACGTCTTTGTCTCGAACAATAGCGGCGCCACCTGGACGCCATACGGTTCGGGAGTCAACACCCAATCAGTTCAGAGCTTGGCGGTCGATAAGTCCTCTTCGGGATTAGTGTATCTAGCGACGAGCGCGACCACTGCCGGATTTGTAACAAAGCTAAATGTGAGCGCGCTTCCCTGGTCTATTGTCTGGTCCACTTACTTTGGCGGTTCCGGAACCGGCGGAGTGTACGGAGTTGCCGCAGCGCCGTCCGGTGATGTCTGGATTACCGGCTACGGTTCCCAAAACATCCTGCTCACGGCAAACGCTCAGAACAGCAACGGCCTCGGCGGAAACTCCGGGTTTTTGGCGCGGATCTCGGATGCAACCGGAGCTTGCGCTTACACGCTGACTCCGTCGTCGGAGACTGTCTATCAATCGGGGAGCGTTTATTTCTCGCTCAGCGCGCCCAGCGGCTGCCCCTGGACGGCGACGACACCTGATCCCTGGATCACTCTCAAGACGAGCGCTTCAGGCGCAGGGTCGGCGGCCATCGCCGCTAATGTAGCCGCCAATGCGACGAATGTAACGCAGACGGGAACGATCACGGTAGGCGGACAGGTCTTCACGATTACGGAACCCGCCAACAGCTGCACCTACACCGTCGGGCAACCGGCTCTGATCACCGCTGCGGGAGGAACCTTCACAGTGGGTGTGACGGCGCCGGCCGGATGTCCATGGACCGCGATCCCACAGGGAAATATCGTCTCGGTAACATCCGGCAGCAGCGGCACCGGAGACGGGAGTATTACGGTTTTCGTTCCTGCCAGCAATTCCGTGGCAGGACTCACATTCAGGGTTCTCGCGGCCGGCTCTCAGATCATCATTGAACAGGGCGGCGCCTGCGCGTTTACATTCGCCACAAACGGCGGGCAAGCAACTGGAGCCGCGGGCACCGGCTCAGTTGCATTCACAGCCAGCGCCCAGACTTGCGATTGGGCCGCAACATCCGATCAGGCATGGCTTACGATTACTAATACGAATCCCTTCGGACAAGGTTCCGGGACCGTTACTTACTCATTTACAGGTAACGTGACCGGCGTGCCGCGTATCGCGCATATCACTTTGTCCGGTATATCTTACACCGTTACGCAACCGGGCGACTCGGCGTTGCAATTCGTTCCGGCCACGCCCTGCCGGGTGCTGGATACGCGCAAGGCGGCGGGGCCGTTTGGCGGACCGAGCATTGCAGGTCAAACATTCCGTAGTTTCATCATCCCGGACAGCGCCTGCGGCATCCCCGCGAGTGCCGCGGCTTACTCGTTGAATGTGACAGTAGTTCCGCAGACCGCTTTGGGTTATCTGACTGTCTGGCCGTCCGGCGAGGCGCAGCCGGTGGCCTCTACACTCAATTCGCTGGACGCTCGCGTCAAGGCTAATGCCGCTATCGTGCCGGCCGGCGCGAACGGCGCGATCAGCATCTTCGCCAGCAACACCACTGACGTGATTGTGGATATCAACGGGTATTTCGTCCCGGCCGGAAGTACTGCTTCCGTGCTGGCGTTCTATCCGATCACTCCATGCCGCATCGCCGATACCCGGAAACCGAATGGAGCTTTCGGATCACCCTCGCTCGCGCCCCTTGGAACACGCGACTTCCCAATCAATCAGAGCGCTTGCGGAGTTCCGATATCGGCGCAGGCGTACTCGCTGAACTTCACCGTTGTGCCGCCGTCTGTGATGGCGTATTTGACGGTATGGCCGGCGGGCCAGACGCAGCCACTGGTCTCAACCCTGAACGATCTGGTGGGACAGACCATTCCCAACGCGGCCATTGTCCCGGCGGGCACCAATGGCGATATCAACGTCTTCGCCACGCAACAAACCGATCTGGTCATCGACATAAACGGCTACTTCGCTCCCTTCGCGACCGGCGGACTTTCGTTCTACGATGTAACGCCGTGCCGCGTACTCGACACACGGGAGCCGAGCGGCACGCCGCCTTTCCAGGGCGAGAGGACAGTCAGCGTCACTGGCAGCGCCTGCGCTCCACCGGCCACTGCCCAAGGGTTTGTGCTCAACGCCACCGCGGTGCCGCCGGCGCCGCTCGGTTATCTCACGCTTTGGCCCGATGGAGGGGTCCAGCCGCTTGTCTCGACTTTGAACTCAATCGACGGCGCCGTCACAGACAATATGGCGATAGTGCCCACGACCAACGGCTCCATCGATATCTTTGCATCGAACCCCACGCACCTGGTGTTGGATCTGTTCGGGTATTTCGCGCCGTAGCTTTCTGCCGCTAAAGGCTTTTTCGAACTTTCGTTCATTAAGATCTCGCCATCGCGCCCAACGACGCTCGCCTGGCGATCGGCGCCCATGCGCGCGCTTTTGATACCGTAATCGCTAGTACTGGCAGCCACGGGAGTGGGCTTTCGGATGGAGAAACCGCCTCTCAGCTTCTGGCAGATCTGGAACATGAGTTTTGGATTTCTCGGAATTCAGTTCGGCTGGACTCTGCAGATGAACAACATGAGCGCGATTTATGAATACCTGGGCGCTCAGCCAAGCCAACTCCCGATCCTGTGGCTGGCCGCTCCGCTGACGGGGTTGCTGGTGCAACCGATCATCGGAAACTGGAGCGACAACACCTGGGGACCTTTGGGCCGGCGCCGGCCGTTTTTCCTGACCGGAGCCATTTTGAGTTCCGCGGCCCTGATCTTCATGCCAATGAGCAGCAGCTTGTGGATAGCGGCGGGTTTGCTCTGGATCCTGGACGCTTCCATCAATATCAGCATGGAGCCGTTTCGCGCGTTCGTGGCCGACATGCTGCCGGAAGAGCAACGCGCGCGCGGATTCACCATGCAGAGCTTTTTCATCGGCGTAGGAAGCGTCGCGGCCTCTTTCCTGCCGCTGCTGCTGCAGCGCATGATGCCGTCCATCGGATCCGCAAGCGGACGAGCGATTCCGGAAATTGTTCGGATCGCCTTCTGGATTGGCGCTTGCGCCTTTATTGGCGCGGTACTGCTGACCGTGTGTACGACCAGGGAGTATCCGCCCAGCGCGCAGGAACGCGAGCGATTGAAACATGCCAAAGCATTCGATCTGGCCGAAATCGGCCGCGCGGTGGTGGCGATGCCCAAAACCATGCGGCAGCTCGCGCTGGTGCAGTTTCTAACCTGGTTGGGATTATTCTGCATGTTTCTGTATTTCGCCGTGGCCGTGGCGCACAATGTATTTGGCGCCCGTTCCACCACAGAGCCCGCCTATACGCAAGGTGTGATTTGGGCAGGCTATTGCTCGGGCGTTTATAACACCGTCTGTTTCGTGGTGGCGCCACTGCTGCCATCGCTCGCGAAGCGTATCGGCAGGCGCGGAACCCACTCCCTATGTCTGCTGGCCGGAGCATTGGGTCTGCTGTCCATCGCGCTCATTCACGATAAGTGGGTACTTTTTATACCTATGATCGGCGTGGGCATCGCCTGGGCGAGCATTTTGTCGATGCCTTATTCAATCCTTTCGGCGGCCATACCTTCGAACAAGATGGGGATCTACATGGGGATTTTCAACTTCTTCATCGTGATTCCCGAGATACTTTCATCGCTGGTGTTCGGCTGGATCATGGCAAGCGTGCTGCACGATGACCGGATGAAAGCGCTTCTGCTCGGCGGAATCTGCTTTACGCTGGCGGCGATTCTGACGCAACGAATTCAGGAGGTCGTAGTTCGCGATGAATCGCTGGCGCCCCTGGCGACCGCGGAAGCCAGCGCCGCCTGAGCCGTATGTGACCCTGGAAGCACGGCATGGAGAACGGCGCCACATCGCTTGTCCGGAAATTTGCCATAAAGCGGGTGCGCGGGAACGAGCCGGAGCGCGTCATTGACACGGTCGCGGCTGAGGAGCCGCTCGAAATCCGGGTGGGCTACTGGTTCAAGGATGCGCCTGCGTCCCAGAGCCTGGCGGTCACGATGCGCACGCCCGGCAACGACCGCGAGCTGGCAGCGGGCTTTCTGCTGACGGAAGGCATCATTCACAACCGAAGAGATCTGTTCGATCTGCGAGCACTCGGCACGAGTCCATCAAATGAGATCCTGGCTGAACTGGGGCGGCATATCGATTTCGAAACCTGGCGTCTGGCACGCGCCACTTTTGTCAGTTCGGGTTGCGGTATCTGCGGCAAGCGCAGCCGCGAAGCAATCCTTAAGGAGATTCCAGAGCGCGCCAAGATTGAATTCACAATAGAGAGCGCTTTCATTGAACGTCTGCCGGCGCTGCTTCAAGAGCATCAGACGGGGTTCGCGCAGACAGGTGGATTGCACGCCGCTGCTTTGGTGAATGGTGACGGCCGCGTTGAGGCGGTGTTTGAGGACATCGGTCGCCATAACGCGCTCGACAAACTGGTCGGCTGGTCGGTGTTGAACGATCGATTGCCTCTGGAGGGACGCGTGATCTTTCTCAGCAGCCGAAGCAGTTTCGAGTTAATTCAAAAGGCGGTGATGGCCGGAGCATCGGTACTGGCGACGGTGGGAGGCCCTTCCAGCCTGGCCATTGAGGCGGCGGAAGAGTATGGGATGACCCTGATTGGGTTTGTCAGGGAAAAGCGATTCAATGTCTATTCCGGCGATTGGAGGGTGCGCTGGCGCTCCGGATAGACTCGAAATAGATGAAGCTCAGATTTCGCGGAAACAGCCTGCGGCTGAGAGTGAACCAGCGTGAAGCGCGGGCGCTGGCAGACGGCCAGCAACTGCGGGAGCGGGTGATTTTTCCGGGCGATGCGACGCTGCAGTATTTACTGGGCTCAACGATGGACGACGGGCCGATCGTCTCCTTTGAGGCCAACACGATTCAAGTAATCGCTCCCCGGGCGCAGGTGGCGGCGTGGGCCAACGGCGATGACGTGGGCCTCTACTTCGAATTGCCCGCCGGCGGTAGCCCTCTTAAGATTTCGATTGAAAAGGATTTTGCGTGTGTAGACGGGCCGCCGGAGGAACGTGACCCGGAAGCGTTTCCTCGCGCCGTTGGCAAGAGCTGCTGAACGGCTGTAGAATATTGTCGGCATGAAACGGTCCGTTAAAGACGCGAACGGCCTTAAACGCGCGGGGTATTGGGTGGCTCCCGTGATGGGAATATTTGCCGTCTCTTCGGCCTTTGGGGCGCATGATCCTTCCGCGGTCGATACGGGCGCGATCATCCGGAAATCAGTCATTGCGAACGACACCGACTGGAGGGCGCAGCCGGGCTACGCCTACCGCCAAGACGACGTAAGAACCAAAATCGACTGGACCGGCCAGAGCAAAACACTTCAATCCAGGACTTACGAGATCATGATGATTGAGGGGAGCCCATACCAGCGCGTTGTCGCGATTCAGCATGAGCCCCTCAGCCGCGAGCGCGAACAGCAGGAGGAGTTGAAGTTGAATCACGAGACGCAGCGGCGCCGCGCGGAGTCAAAAAGCGACCGGCAGGCGCGTGTGGCGAAATACCGCGCTGAGCGGGCGGACGAGCATCTCTTGATGGACCAAATGGTGAATGCGTTCAATTTCCATTTTGTCCGCGAGGAGTCATTGAACGGCAGCGACTGTTATCTTTTTCAGGCGCTCCCGAACGCCGACTATAGGCCGCCCGTGGAAAAGGCGCGCGTGCTGGCTGGAATGCGAGGGCAAATCTGGATTGAAAAATATGGCTTTCACTGGGCGCGCGTTGAGGCTGAAGTGATACAGCCGGTTGAATTCGGGTTTTTCATTGCCAAAGTGAAGCCGGGGACGCGATTTGAGCTCGACCAGGAGTCGGTGGGCGATGTGTGGCTTCCCAAGCATTTTGAGCAGAGCGTGAATGCGAGTATTTTCGGCCTGTATGGATATCGCTCCACAGACGAACAGACTTTTTCTGATTATCGTGAAAACACGCTTCGGACCGGGGCGCCGGCTTCGGCCAACTAAAGATCCGATGGAGTCGCGTTAGCGGCTGATGTCGCGATGGCTCTCTTTCACTTTGTAACCCGCTTTCTTCAGCCGTTTGTGGATCTCATTCGCGATGAATACCGAGCGGTGGTGGCCTCCGGTGCACCCAAATGAGATGGTGAGGTAACTTTTTCCTTCCCGAATATAGTGCGGCAGAAGATAGATGAGCAGCTCAGAGATGCGGTTGATGAACTCCTCCGTCTGCGGAAAAGAACGGATGTAACGGGCAACGCTAGGGTGACGCCCGCTGAGCTCCTTGAACTCCGGAATGTAGTTGGGATTCGGAAGAAAGCGGACATCGAAGACCAGATCGCTGTCGGACGGAACTCCGTGCCGGAAACCGAAGCTGTTCACGTACACCACCAGGTTGGGAGATTCTTTCGAATCCTGGAACCTGGCGCCGATCAAAGCGCGAAGGTCGTGCACCGTCAACTTCGAGGTATCGATGTAGACGTCGGCTAGAGCGCGAATGGGAGCGAGTTGCTCCCGCTCGTGCCGCAGGCTGTTCAGCACCGTCTCCTCGCCGCCCAGCGGGTGCGGACGCCGCGTCTCGCTGAACCTTCTGCGCAAGACTTCATCGTCGGCATCAAGAAATAATAGCGTGGAACTACGGCGGGTCTGCAATTCGTGGAAGATATGCGGGAACTCTTTGAGCGACGCCCCCTCGCGAATATCGATGATCAGCGCTGCCCGTTTCTTAGATTCGTGCGTTAGGTCGGCGAATTTGGGGACAAGCGCAATGGGCAGGTTGTCCACCGCGTAGAAGCCGAGGTCTTCGAACGACTTCAGCGCAGTCAGCTTTCCGGAACCGCTCATGCCCGTGAGGATGACGATTTCGGCGACGGACGCGTTCTGCGGCGCAGACACATTGGCGCAGTCTGTTTTCGGCTTGCTCATCTGCACGTATCGCGCCAGCACACGTCAGCCGGGGTCCTCCGATGTTTTTAGTTTAAGCCGGGCGGATTGCTGATTCCGAGGTCAGGCTTCGATCAGGTCGTAGTTGCCGTCAGGACGCCGGACCACGACGGAGACGCATTGGCGGTCAAAGTCGCGATAAACAACGTAATCGGCTCCGCGCTCCATCTCCAGCAGGGCCTCATCCAGGGTCATGGGTTTACGGCCCTCGTTGTAATCGACGCGAAAGATTTTCGGTTTACCGGGACGCCGGGCTCCGTTTTGCTTGGCGCGAGACGGGGCGGCTGCCTCGGCTTGATTCTCGGTTGCGCTGGCGCTGCCATTCTCCTTCAGCAAGCGCGTGCCTTTTGCATCTCGATGCGTATCTCGCCAGCGGCCACGCAGCTTGACAACCTGCTTTTCAAGGTTCTCAATGGCCTGACACAGGGCCGTGTCCAGGTCGCTGTCGGCAGCCTGCGCGACCAGCGAATGATCGTAGAAGTTGACGATAACTTCCACCTTATGGAGGTGACGCTCCACTTGATGAACCACGTGCGCTTCGCGCTCGCCGCGGCGCTCTATGAACTTGCTGAGCTTGGCGAGTTTTGCGCCAAATTTCTCCTCGAGTTCAGGGGTGAAGTCTTTGGTCTTGCCGGAAACGGTGAGTTTCATCTCTCCCCTCTCAAAAAGCGAACCTAGGAAGACAATTCCGCGGCTCGCGGAATTAAACTCTGGCGTGTAGTTTTCAGGCGCGCACGCGGCGCTGATGCGTAGAGGGAATTTTCATGTCTTCCCTATATTTGGCGACTGTCCGCCGGGTTACCTGTATCCCCTCGGCCTCCAGACGAGCCGTTATCTGTTCGTCGGTCAAAGGGTGAGCATTGTTCTCGTCTTCAATCATTTTCTTCACGCGCCTCTTCACGATCAGCAGAGGCGTGGCGCTGCCGGACGGCCCTTGCACTGCCTCTGAAAAGAAATATCTCAGTTCAAAAATACCCTGCGGCGTATGCGTATATTTGTTAGCGACGGCCCGGCTCACAGTGGAAGGATGCACGCCGATCTCCTCGGCTACTTCCTTGATCATCATGGGCTTAAGACAATCAATGCCGTACTCCAGAAATTCCGGCTGGCGCCGGATGATGGATTGGCACACGCGCAGAATGGTCTGTTTCCGCTGCTCGATGTTCTTGATGAGCTGCAGCGCGGAGGCATAGCGCTCCTTGACATAATTGCGAACGTCCTTATTCGGCTCCTGTTCGCGGTCAAGCATCCTCTTATAGTCAGCGTTCAGGCGAAGCTGCGGGATGTCGTCGTCATTGAGACTAATGATGTAGTCATCGCCATCTTTCGAAATATAGACGTCGGGCTGTACCGCGCGAGCGCCTACGCTCGAATAGCGGAGGCCGGGAGCCGGATCGAGATGGCGAATTACGTTCACTGCGATCTGAATATGCTCCTGCGGACGTCCAAGCACCTTGGCGAGCTGCGTAAACTGACGAGTCTCAAGCAGTTTCAAGTGATCGTGAATAATTTTCCAGGCAACCGAATCGCGCGCGCCGCGCCCTTCCAACTGCAGTAACAGGCAGTCAGACAGGCTGAGCGCTCCTACTCCAGTTGGGTCCAGGGATTGCACGGCTTTCAATCCGGCCTGCACGTCTTCCAGGCTCAAGCCCTCCGCTACGGCAATCTCTTCGACCGGCGTAGTCAGATATCCGCTTTCCTCCAAATTCCCGATGATGCTGTTTGCCGCGTCTCGCACGTCCTCCGGCAACACCAACACGCTGAGCTGGCTCTGCAGATAGTCGCTCAGTGTGACGGGCGACGACAGGAATGTTTCGAAGGATGGCTTTTCAACGGATTCAGAGGCTGGGCTCTTGAATCCCGGATCGAGATAGTCGTCGAAGAAACTGCCAAAGTCAATCTCGTCAAAAGGATCGGCCTCGGTCTTGACAGGTTCTTCGGGAGGTGCCGCAGCCAGTATTGCCTCCGCGGAGGTATCCGGCGCCGTACCGTCAGCAACGAAATCAGGCGTCTCCAAACTCGGCGAAGGTTCGGCCCGATCTACCTGAATCGCCTGATCCGACTGCTCGGGCGGCCCTTCCCGCTCCAGAATGGATTGCACTTCCGCCGGCGTCAGTTCCTCGGCGGCTTCAGTCGCCTCTTCCAAAACGGGGTTCTCCGCGATCTCATTCAGGATCATGTCCTTCAACTCGAGCCGATTGAGTTGGAGGACCGTGACCATCTGGACGAGGCCCGGCGTGAGTATTTGCTTCTGCTGAACCCCGAGATGAAGGCGTTGCGAAAGCGAACTCATCGGCTTTCAGTTTAACACCGCAAAGGACATGCGGGCCGGTCAGAAAAAACGTGGTTTTTGGCGAAAAAAGGCAGATCGGCTAGGCGGCCGGAACTGGGGGGAAGGAGAAATTTTCGCCCAGATAAACGCGCCGAACCTCGGCATCATTGCCCAAGGAGTCGGGCGACCCCGCCCGGAAAATCCGCCCGTTGCTGATGATGTACGCTCGATCGACCACGGCCAGGGTGTCCCGGACGTTATGGTCCGTGACGAGAATGCCAATACCTTTTCTTCTCAGATCGCCTATGATTCGCTGGAGTTCCAGAACCTGAATAGGGTCAATGCCGGAGAAGGGCTCGTCCAGCAGGATGAAATCAGGTTGAAGGACAAGAGAGCGCGCGATTTCGCAGCGCCGGCGCTCACCGCCTGACAACATGTAACCCTTGCTATGCCGGACCGTGTCCAGTCCGAGGTCATCGATGAGGGCATTCATCCGTTCGCGGCGCTCCCGGCCGCTGATGGGCAAGGTTTGAAGGATGGCCATCAAATTGTCTTCTACACTAAGCTTCCGGAAGATAGACGCCTCCTGCGGGAGATAGCTTACACCGCGGCGGGCGCGAAGGTACATGGGCAATTGCGTAATCGCCTGGCCGTCGAGCAGAACCTCGCCATCGTCCGGGCTGATGAGACCTACGATGATGTAGAAAGAGGTGGTTTTCCCGGCGCCGTTTGGCCAAGCAGCCCAACCACTTCGCCACGCTCCACCCGGACCGTTACATTGTCCACCACTCTGCGTCCGTTGTAGGACTTACAGATCTCCACGGTCTGCAAAGTTCTGCCCCGCGGAGGCATCATTTGGCACTACTTTCCGGCATTCTTCCTGTATGTCCTATGATACCCGGTGAATGGATTCTGCTTACGGTGACCAACCGGGCTTTACGCGTGCCCGGGTCGCCTGTATGGCGATTCTGGTGGCGCTCGCCTCCCTGCGGTTGTGCCATATCCATTTACTCTGGTCAGACGAGGACTACCACCTTGCTGCCGCGGTCAATATCCTGCATGGCAAAGCGCCCTACCGCGACTTCTGGTACGACAAGCCGCCGCTGTCCGCCGTCTACTACCTGCTTTGCGGCGGCTACTGGGGCTGGCCGTTGCGCCTATTGGATGCGGCGTACGTGCTGCTCGCGTGCCGGTTCGCTTTTCGCATAGCGCGCGAATGGTGGGGCGAAGCGGAGGGCTGGGCAGCGGCATTGCTGCTTGCATTCTTTCTGGCGGTCTATCTGCCTTCGGCCGTGATTCCATTCTCGGCGGACGCGCTGATGATTGTTCCGCACCTGGCGGCCATCGACGCCGCGCTTCGCAAGTGGCCGCTCGCAGCAGGGCTATGGTGCGGCATCGCTTTCCTGTTTAACATCAAGGCCGTTCTTGTTCTGGCAGTGTGCGCCGTTTGGATGCAGGCCGAGATCGCGGCGTTATGCCTGGGATTTGCCGCGCCGGTAATCGCCGCATTATTTGCGGCTCTCGCCACAGGCGCATGGTCCGGATATTATCAGCAGGTTTGGCGCTGGGGTCTTGCCTATTTGGAACGCTCTCCGATTGCAAATCCGCTAGCGCTGGGCGCGAGGCGAACGGCCGATTGGCTGGGTTTTCATGTGGCCCTTGCAGCAGGCGGAATCTACTCCTTCTTGCGAGGCGCCCGCAGCGAACGATGGAGGCTTGGAGTCTGGCTCGTCTTTTCCTTCGCGGGTGTCTGCCTGGGAACCCGATTTGCGCCGCGTTATTTTTTACAGCTTCTGCCGCCCGCGGTGATAGTGGCAGCTCGCGGCTTTATCCTGGCAGGTCGCCAACGAGGAAAGCTGGTGGCGGTGGCAGCGGCGGCGTTGCTGCTGGTCTCCTTCGTCCGTTTTGCCCCGCACTATGCGCTGCTGGCTGCGGACGACATTCTCAACCGTGAGCCGCAATGGACCGATGTAGCGCTGGATCTGGACAGCCGTCGCGTGGCGCAGCGAATTCAGTCGATGGCGCGCGCCGGCGACACATTATTTGTGTGGGGCTACCGGCCGGATATTTATGTCTACACCCGAATGGTGTCCGATAGCCTATTTTGGGATTCCCAACCGCTGACAGGTGTTCCGGCGGACCGGCATCTACACGTGACGGAGGCTATTTACGGTGGCCCGGCCGCGGCCAACCGCCTGGTTCTTGCACGTTCGCATCCCACCTTTGTCGTGGACGGGCTAGGGTTACTGAACCCGAATCTGTCACCATCCGTGTACCCCGAACTGCGAGGCTGGCTCAGCGCCTACAAGGTTGTCGGTCGCACAAAGATGTCGATTGTGTATAGACGCTCGTAAAACCGGAACGCGTCAAAATAAATTCAGTGGCGCTTTTTTATTCCTCTCTCAACGCACTCATCGGTTCCAGATTGGCGGCGCGGCGAGCCGGAATCAGCGTCGCGATAAACGTGACCGCCGCTAGCGCTACGATGGCGATCATAATGGTAGCCGGATCATAGGGCGCGAGATCGAATAGTAGCGACTTTGCCGTGCTCGCGCCGGCCAGCGAGAGACCGGCGCCAACGATAATTCCTATCAACAGCAGCCTGCCGGACTGCCGAAATATCATTTTGAAGATTTGCGGTCTACCGGCCCCAATAGCCAGGCGTATGCCGATTTCGTTGCGCCGCTGGGTGACCATGTAGGACATCACACCGTATAGTCCGACCGTGGCGAGAACCACGGCTAGCAAGCCGAAAACGCTCGAAAGCTGAGCCAAGACGTCCTCCCGGCGGGTTGAATTGTGGATGAGCGTCGGCATCGAGTAGAAATCCAGCGTCGAGTGCGGATCGACCGTCATCAGCGCCGTCCGCACGCTTGTAATGGTGGAACTCAGCGTCAGGCTCGAATGCACAACGAAGCGGATGCCGAGCTGGTGATCCCGCAATTGCGCGTCGGCGACAAAGAACGTCGGCGAAAACGCCTTCTGCAACGAGTCATACTTCGTGTTCTTGACCAGGCCGACAATCTGGTAAATCTGCGGCGGATCGCCCGGACCTACCACAATATGAAAGGTCTTGCCGACAGGGTTTTGGCCGTGCAGGAACTGGCGGACAAAGGTTTGGTCCACGATGGCGACAGGCGGCGAGGAGATCGTGTCGTGGGAGGTGAAATCACGCCCGGCCAGCAGTGGCGTGCCCAGGGTGTGGAAGTAACCGTCGCTTACACAATTCTCGTTCGCGAGCACAACGCTCGAATCCTTGCCTTTGAACCCGTCCATACTGATGCGATTGTTCGCGTACACTCCGCTGATGGGAGGATTTTCCACAAGAGCGGCAGAATCGATACCGGGCGTTGTGCGAAGCTTTTCGAGCATGCGGCGGAAGAGGGGCGTGCGCTCCGATTTCGGTATCGACTGCTTGCCGAAGGCCACCCAGGTCACCAGCAAACCTTGTTCCCGGAAGCCGGGATCAAGGGTCATCAAGTTACGGAAGCTACGAACAAACAGCAGCGAGCCGACCATTAGAATGAGCGAAAGAGAAATCTGCGAGATAACGAGGAGGCGCTGCAATCCGAAACGCTCGCGCGAGGCGGTAGCCGTGCGGCCCGACGCCTTCATGGCGGAAGCCGCGTCACCACGTGTGGCGCGCAGGGCCGGGGCAAGCCCAAAAAGAAGGCACGCCAACGCGGCCACTCCGGCGAGGAAAAGCAGGCTGCGCCAATCCAGCGTCAGGTTGAGGAAGAACGCATCGTTGCTGGTCGCGAAAGAGGAGAGCAAATAACGGCTGAGGAATTCCGCGAACACACCGCCGAGCATACAGCCAATAAACGCCAGCAACAGGCTCTCCGACATCAACTGGCGAATGACCCGCATCCGCGACGCGCCGATGGCCAGACGAATCGAAATCTCACGCTCCCGCACAGTGGCGCGAGCGAGCAAAAGATTCGCTAGATTTGCGCAGGCAATCAGCAGGACAAGACCAGCGATACCGAGAAGCAGCAGCAGCGGATCTTCCACCTGTTCCCTCAATTGCGAGAAGCCGGTGCGGCCTGGCTTGGCTTCGATTCGCAGTTGCAAATACGTTTTCATAGTGTCAGCGCGCCAGCCCGGATGGATCGTCGCCTTAAGGATGGCAGGCCAGGTGGATTCGAGATAAGCTCCCGCTTGGCGAGTGGAGACCCCGGGCTTCAGGCGACCCATGAACCCAAGCCACCATTGGCGGCGGCTGTTCAATCCATTCTCCTCGTTGAATAGAGGCTGCGCACAGAGTGGTATAGCGACGTCGAAATGCGTTCCCACATCGACGCCGGAAAAGTCCGGTGGGGTCACTCCGATAATCGGCAGACTGTGTCCATCCAGCGCGATGGAACGGCCAATCACGGTAGCGCTGCCAGCGAATTCGCGTTCCCAAAAGGCATGGCTGATCACCACGCCGGGCGCGCAGCCGCGCTGGTCATCGGCTTCGGAAAAAAGCCGGCCGGCAAAAGGTTGAATTCCGAGCACTGGAAAAAAGCTGCCGCTCACATAGATCGCCTTGGCGTAGCGAGCTTCTCCGCTGGGGGCAAGATTGAATTCTGATCGCGCCCAGGCGAGGACGCCGGAGAAGGCATCATGGTGAGCGCGAAACTGTTCCCACTGCGGGTAGCTGAAATCGTTTGGGCTTTGCAGAAAGTCGCCGTTCCGCCCACCTTCGGGGCCCCAATCGAGGCGGATGAGAGCCTGCGGATCTTTGACCGGCAGTGTCCGCAGCACAAGCGCATTCAAAAGCTGGAACAATGCCGCGTTTGCGCCGATGCCGAGCGCCAGCGACAATACCGCGGCAGCCGTGAACCCCGGGTTCAGGCGTAACATCCGCGCCGCATAACGCAGATCCTGCCACATTGTCTCGAGTGGGCCGAAAGAGTTCATGATGTGTATGCGCTCCTGAATATTTGTCCTGTTTCCGAACTTGCGCAGTGCCGCGGTACGCGCTTGCTCCGCCGTCATGCCGCGCGCAAGATTCTCGTCGACTTGATGATCCAGGTGCGCTTGGAGTTCTTGAGCGAAGTCGTCATCTTCAGGCTTGCGGCGGAAGTAGCGTGTCCAACTCATGGAGGCGCCTATTCTTTCTCGGGCAGCGGACCGAGTACCTGGCGTATGGCCTGCACCAGACCTTCCCAACGGCTGTGCTCCTGGCGAAGATAGCGCTTGCCGGCCGGAGTAATGCGGTAGTATTTGGCCTTGCGATTATTTTCCGAAGTACCCCAGAAGGATGCGATCAGACCCTGATGTTCGAGCCGGTGCAAGGCGGGATAGAGCGAGCCTTGTTCCACCTGCAAGACTTCTTCCGAGGTTTGTTCAATCACTCGGGCAATCGTATGACCGTGGGCGGGAGCTGGAAAAACCGTTTTGAGAATGAGCATGTCGAGAGTGCCTTGCAGAAAATCGCCGCGGTTGTCTGTTGTCTTACGTCGCACGTAGTTTAAGATATACCACAAGATGATCTAGTGGAACGGGCGGCCGGGCCCGTTCAGCCCGCAAGTGTGGTTCGTGATTTCTTCGGCCCGCTCGAACCGCTTCCGCTAATGCTTTTTGAACTCAGTGGAGGCGGGGTGCTGCTTTTGACCTTCCACAATCAAATGATCGTCGTCACTGTAATAGGTCAATTGGCGGCCCTTGGTGACGCCCTTCAGACTGTCAACCATCTGCGGCGCGCCCCCATTCAGAATGACCTTGTTCTCTTTGGTGTAGAACTCACAATGCTCGGACGTGCCTTCACGCGTCCGAGTGGGAGTCACCTGCTCGAACAAGACTACCTTGCCGTCCGCGAAAGCATGGTCGAGCGAGGAGTCTTTGCTGTTGTCGTTGGTTTTCGGCGTTAAGACTGCGCGCAGTTGAGTCGAAGTCATCGTAATCTTGTCCCGATGCAACTTCACTCCGCCGGTGTAAAGCGCGATGCGCGTGTCGTCCCGATACAACAGATCAGGCGCCTGCACGATGGTGTAAATGGGCGTGTCCGCGGGCGCGTTAGAAGGCGTCTGCAGGCTTACGGGCTTCAGCTGCGCCCCCGCTGCCGGCGGCGCATTGTCGGTCTGCTTGTTGTCTAACAACTCACTGACCACATTGCCGGTGGCGTGCAAGGTCTGCGAATCACGGTCAACATCGATCACCTTCGCCGAAAGCCGGTTCGGGCCCTGCCACATAACCACATGTCCTTCGTAGTGCACCTTGGTGTTATTTTCGCGAGTCACCATCAGGTCCGCCTGCGCCTCCATCGGCTTGCCGGTATCGAGCATGGAAGTCCCCGGCTTCTCCTTCGGATCGGGTTGATGTGTGGAGAGCACATGGCCGCTCGCGTCCATATCGCCGTTCGCCTGGTTCATGATGATCTGGTCGGCCACCGCGGATCCCGTGTCGTCCAAAACATGGGCATTGCCGGTGAGCGTGATTTTGTTGGAGCCTTGATCGAGAAACGCCTTGTTCGCCTTCGCCTTGCGCGAGCCTTCCTGATAGCGAAAGTTGCCCACCTGATCAATGGTCGCCACTTGGTTGGTGTTGGGCACAAACTTCGTTGTCATCTCGTCGCTCCATGTCAGAGCGGGCGAGGGAGCCAGCGGTTTTCCGTCTTTGCCAATGACCGGCTTCGACATCGACTGCGCCTTGTCGGTGTGTGTCGAGACGTTCCACGCCAGAAATGTATCGGCGTAGCTGTCCGCTCCGTAAAGCACGCGCAGATGCGAGGCATCCAGGATGCGGTGCGCCTGATCCGGCCGGTTCGGTTTAAACTCGAGCTGCGCCTGGGTTGACGTGCGGATTTCCTTCACGTCCTGGCCGCCGGGCTTCATTTCCAGCTCGATGTGCTCGCTCCGCAGAATGCGCGTCTCCGCCAGTTGCACGCCCGGTTGAGGCAGCGGTACGGATTCAGCCACGGCATGTCCATCGGCCAGAACCAGGTGCAGGTCGCTATCGGTCACCGCTGCACCGTCCCGCTGCTTTTGGTCGAGCGCAAAACGCAAATCGGCCTTCTCGCCCGTCAGGGTGGTGCGGGAACCCGGTTGAGCCGAGACGACTTTGGCGTTCTGGTCTCCAAGAATCTGCACCAGATTGCCGTCCTCGTCAAACAGCGCCGTCATGCGGTCGGCCGAGTAGCTGGTCTGACGGTCGTCGCGGGTATCGGAGCCAACAGGATGGTCTGATTCTATTTTTTGCAGCACTCCGTCATCGAGCGTCACAACAGAATTTTGCGCCTGGATGATCGTGGATTGCCGCTGCAGTTTCGACCATGGCGAAAGATAGACCTTTCCCTCGGCTTCCTTATAAACCAAATCGCCGGATTCAATGTGCATCTTGTTCTCGGGCGGACCATGTCCGACCCAGTCCAGCGAGATCTGCGATTTCAGATGCAGCACCTTGGTGTTGGGGTCATACTCCACGCCGACCGCCTGGCCATCGCCATCCGGGAAGACAAAAGACGCGAGCTGGTCTGTGGATGCTTTGCCGCTTTTCGTTTCGTACGTTACCCCGGAAGTCACAACCCGCACATGCTTAGCGGCGATCTTCGGGTCCGCGGCGTCCTCCGCAACCGGCACGTTGATGACGATCTCAACCGCGCCCTCGGATTTCAGGAGGCCGGAGCCCTCATCGAACAGCGCTTTGGCGGCCTGCACGTAGGTGTATGAGGATCCGGATTTGTCAAATAGCCGCAGAGCGAGATCGCGCAGCGCAAACGTCGAAGGGTCCTTCGTCCCCTCAAAGGTCTTGGCATGCACCTGAACGATGGGCTTGTTGGTTTGCCCGTCGTCCTTTTCATACGACCATCCACCGAGAGCCTGGCCTTCGTACTTGGTCTCAATTTTCGGGGCTGGGGCGACTCGCATCCGGCGGGCCTTCTCGATGCGGAGCTTGAGCGTATAGCCCACCCCCAAAGAGATAACCACCAACGCGACGGCCAGGAGGATGGAGATTCGCCGCATATTTACAAATGTACGACTTTTCCAGGGTATCAGAACCGGAGCGCCATTGAGACCGAAGAAAACCTGAGTGCGATATCATCATGTCAACGAGTGCCAGCGATTAATATGCATTAGAATCAATTACTTGCATAAACTCCTTGTCACTCTAGGCAAGAGTGTGCTAAAAGTATCACTGGGTGGTCGGACCAATCCCGGTCCTACCAATTCAAGTTCAAATCGTTCGTTCACAGAAAACTGGAGGTTTTGAGTATGGAAATTCGTCCGCTACACGACCGAGTCGTGGTGAAACGGATTATCGATGAAGGCGAGACCATGCAGGGAGGTCTGTACATTCCGGATTCCGCCAAGGAAAAGCCGCAGCAAGGTGAAGTCGTCGCAATCGGCAAGGGCAAGAAGACGGATGAGGGCAAAGTTCTCCCTCTGGATGTGCAGGTCGGCGACCGCATTCTCTTCGGGAAATATTCCGGCAGCGACATCAAGCTGGATGGCACTGAGTACCTGATCATGCGTGAGGACGAGATCCTCGGCGTGCTCGCCAATGGCGCTTCTGCCGCCAGCGGCGGAAAGAAGTAAAGGAGGATTTTAAAGGACAAATGGCTGCAAAACAAATTGTTTATAGCGAAAATTCGCGTCAGGCGATTCTGCGAGGCGTCAACCAGCTCGCGGATGCAGTAAAAGTGACCCTCGGCCCCAAGGGTCGGAACGTGGTCCTTGAGAAGAAATTCGGCGGCCCGACCATCACCAAAGACGGTGTGACGGTGGCGAAGGAAGTGGAGCTCAGAGATCCGCTTGAGAACATGGGCGCTCAGATGGTACGTGAGGTTGCTTCGAAGACCTCCGACATCGCTGGCGACGGCACCACCACCGCCACCATCCTGGCTCAGGCGATCTTCCGCGAAGGCGTCAAGTCAGTTGCCGCCGGCGCCAATCCGATGGCGCTGAAGCGCGGCATCGAGAAGGCCGTAGACGCGGTTGTCGAAGAAGTGAAGAAGTTCTCGAAGCCGGTTTCGGGCGATGCGATCGCCCAAGTCGGCACGATTTCGGCGAACGGCGACGCCACCATCGGCAACATCATTGCCGAAGCGATGAAGAAAGTCGGCAAAGACGGCGTCATCACGGTGGAAGAGTCCAAGACCATGGTCACCGAGCTGCAGACCGTCGACGGTATGCAATTTGACCGCGGCTACCTCTCGCCCTACTTCATCAGCGATCCGGATCGCATGGAAGTGGTGCTCGAGGATCCCTACATCCTGATCCACGAGAAGAAGATCAGCAACATGAAGGATCTTCTGCCGCTGCTCGAGCAGATTGCCCGCGCGGGCAAGCCGCTGCTGGTGATTGCGGAAGAAGTGGAAGGCGAAGCGCTGGCCACCCTGGTGGTCAACAAGCTGCGTGGCACGCTGAACGCCGCCGCCGTGAAGGCTCCTGGCTTCGGCGATCGCCGCAAAGCGATGCTGGAAGACATCGGTGTTCTCACCGGCGGTAAGGCTCTGATGGAAGAAACCGGCATCAAGCTGGAGGGCGTCCGTCTGGAAGACCTCGGCCGCGCCAAGCGCGTCACCGTGGACAAGGACAATACCACCATCGTGGATGGCGCTGGTACGCAGAAAAACATCGAAGGCCGCATCAAGCAACTCCGCGCTCAGATTGACGAGACAACCTCTGACTACGATCGCGAGAAACTGCAAGAGCGCCTTGCCAAGCTTGCTGGCGGAGTCGCCGTCATCAAGGTTGGCGCCGCAACTGAGACCGAGATGAAGGAAAAGAAAGCGCGCGTCGAAGATGCTCTGCATGCCACCCGCGCGGCAGTGGAAGAGGGCATTGTTCCGGGCGGCGGCGTGGCGCTGCTCCGCGCCGGCAAGACGCTTGCCAACTTCAAAGCGGACGGTGACGAGCAAATCGGCGTTGACATCATCCGCAAGGCGACCGAAGAGCCGCTGCGCCAGATCTCTGGCAATGCCGGCTGGGAAGGCGCCATCATCCTGGAAAAAGTTCGTTCCAGCAATGATGCAAACTACGGCTTCAACGCGGCCACTGGACAATTCGAAGACCTGGTGAAATCCGGCGTCATCGATCCTACTAAGGTCACGCGCTCGGCCCTGCAACATGCCGCTTCCATCAGCGCTCTCATGCTGACCACCGAAGCCATGATCGCCGAGATTCCGGAGAAGAAGTCGGCTGGCGGACCGGGTGGTCCTGGCCACGGCGCTCCCGACATGGATTATTAATCCAGTCGAACCTTCTGAATCCTCAGCCCGCCCGGTTACAGATCCTCTGGATTTGAGCCGGGTGGGCTTATTTTTTCCGGACGGCCGTTTTCTTGCGAGTGATCTTCTTCGCGGCCCCTTTTTTCTTCGGCTTTGGGCTCGAAGGAATATCGGCCCCCGCCCGGCGGGCTTCGCTCAAGCCGATCGCAATCGCCTGCTTCCGATTCTTCACCTTTCCAGCGCCGCCGCTTTGCAGCTCGTGATGCTTGAATTCGTGCATCGTTTTTTCCATCTTCCTGTGGACGATTCTCTTGGACTTTGGATCCGAGCCCGACGACGGCTTCTTGGCACTCTTCTTCCTTGTTGCCATCTTCACCTCGAAGTGTTTCTTTTATTTAGTGCTAATCCGTGGATGACAGACTAACAACAAAATGTTTCAAATAAGAAACACGCCGGTTGTAACAAGGCCGCGTTGATATCCTGACTACTTAGAGGTCATTATTTGTCCCGACTGTCAGCCGCATTCAGAAGCTTCTTTTCCATCCTCTTCTCCGGCGTTTTGCCACCCGATATCGCTTCCGAATTCGGATTTACTAAGTCGCAGCCGGCTAGGGCAACGCCGCCTCCAGCGCCAACCGCAAAAGTCAGCGACGGCGCTCTGCAGATCTTGCAGATCCTGCAGCGCGATGCGCGGCTCATCGACTTTCTGCTGGAAGACATCACAGATTATGCCGACGACCAGATCGGCGCGGCAGTGCGCACAATGCATGCCGATTCCAGAGCGAGCCTTGCACGGCATCTCACTTTGGCGCCGGTGATTGACGGCGTGGAGGGCACGTTTCAAAAACTCGATCCGGCCAAGGCGCCTGACCCAAATCGCATCAAGCTGATCGGCAATGTTCCGGCGAGCGGAAAAGTGCCTGGCGGAACTCTGCGTCATCGAGGCTGGCTCGTCTCTTCCGTCAACCTGCCGCCGCTCGGCAAGCAGGACGCCGCGGTTCTCGCTCCCGCCGAAATCGAAGTCGAATAACTTCGGTCTTTAGTTCATGCCCCAGTTCATCCTCGGAATCGACCTCGGCACCACAAACAGCGCGCTCGCGTTTGTACCGGCGGCTGCTAACGGAGAAGCGGCCGCTGATGCGCGCCTTTTCCATGTTCCACAACTGGTGAACCCCGGCGAGACAGCAGAACTGGATTTGCTGCCGTCTTCACTTTACATTCCGGGCCCGGACGAATTCGTGGAAGGCGCGCTGGCGCTTCCCTGGAATCCGCAGCCGCCTTACATCACCGGCAGGCTGGCGCTAGGCCGTGGAGTTGAAAATTCAAGCCGCCTGGTAAGCTCGGCGAAATCGTGGCTCTCAAACCAAAGCGCGGACCCCACGCAGCCGTTTCTGCCGCTCGCCGCGCCTGAAGGCGTGCAAAAGATCTCAGCGTTTGAGGCCTCCACGCAGTATCTGCTTCATCTACGGTCTGCCTGGGACGCGGCCCATCCAGACGCTAAGCTGGAAGACCAGGCGGTGCTGATCACCGTTCCCGCATCGTTTGACGCGGCCGCTCGCGATCTCACGCAGCGGGCCGCGCGGCACGCCGGTTATCCCGAAGTCACCGTTATTGAAGAACCGCAAGCCGCCTTTTATGCCTGGATCGAACGGACGCCTCACTGGCGAGAGCAGGTGAAGCCGGGCGACCTGATCCTGGTTATCGATATCGGCGGGGGAACCACCGATTTCACTTTGATTGCAGTTACGGAAGGTTCGGGCGAGCTGCAACTGGAGCGCCTCGCTGTCGGCGAACACCTGCTGCTTGGCGGCGATAATATGGATCTCGCCACGGCGCGCTTCGCGGAACAGCAATTCACGAAGTCCGGTAAAAAGCTGGACGCCATCCAGTTCCACGCGCTTTGGCAGCAATGCCGCGCCGCTAAAGAACAGCTCCTCGCGGGGGACGGGAATGCCGCCGAGCATCACGCCTTGACAATTCTGGGCCGCGGCACGGGACTAGTGGGCGGGACGCTTCGTGGAAAGATCAAGCGCGACGAGATTCGGAATCTTCTGCTGGAAGGTTTCTTTCCGGTAGTTGAACCCGACGCGCTGCCCCAACGCCAGCGCCGCGCGGCGCTGATGGAGGTAGGTCTCAACTACGCTTCTGATCCCGCCGTTACGAAACACCTGGCGCAATTCCTTCGCAATGCGGCCGGCAATACCGGCGTCGGCGGGTTTGCGCGGCCCACGCATCTGCTGCTGAACGGCGGCGTTTTACAGGCCAAAGCCATTGAGCAGCGCCTCTTCGAAGTCCTGAACGGCTGGCTGCATCAGGCTGGCCTTCCTCCTGTCACGGAGCTGCGCAGCGAATCCAAGCAGGCCGATCTCATGCACGCAGTGGCTCACGGCGCCGCTTACTATGGACTTGCCCGCACCGGCAAGGGCGTTCGCATCCGAGGCGGAGTACCGCGAACTTACTATGTGGGCGTGGAGAGTTCCATGCCCGCGGTTCCCGGCCTGCCTGCTCCCATGAAAGCGTTGACCGTCGTTCCATTCGGTCTCGAAGAAGGCTCCAGAGTGGAACTGCCGCAGCGTAAATTCGCGCTCGTCGTAGGCGAGCCAGCCGAGTTCCGCTTCTTCTCCTCGCTCTCGCGCAAGCATGACGCGCCTGGTTCTATGATCGACGAGATCGGTGAAGAGATCGAAGAATTGGCGCCAATTGAAGTATTTCTGCCACCGCATACCGACGCGGTTCGCGAAGAAGTGGTGCCCGTCACTCTCGAAAGCAATGTCACCGATACAGGCATGCTGGAACTATGGTGCGTGGCGGCTGACGGCCGGCGCTGGAAGCTTGAATTCAACGTCCGTGAGCGCGCGACTGCTGCATGAACGTCGGGATCGACCTGGGAACCACGAACTCAGCGCTCGCCTACGTCGATCCGCAAGAGGCTGCCGAAGCCGACTTCCCGCCTATCCATGTGCTTCCCATTGAGCAGCAGCTGGATGCAAATCGCACTGGCGCGCTTCGCACGCTGCCTTCCTTCCTGTTCCTGAACGACCCTCCCGTGGTAGGAGCCTATGCGCGCGATCAGGGCGCCCTGCTTCCCACCAGGACAGTGCATTCCGCCAAGTCCTGGCTGTCTAACTCCGAAGCCGACCGGGCCGCGAAGATTCTTCCCTGGGATTCTCAGGAGGAAGGCCGTATTCTTTCGCCCGTAGAAGCGTCCACTAGTTATCTGGGGCACTTGCGCAGCTGCTGGGAGGCAGCCAAGCATAGCCCTCTAGGCGAGCAGCATCTGGTGCTCACCGTTCCGGCCAGCTTTGATGAAGAAGCGCGGGAACTCACAGTGCAAGCGGCGAATGCCGCCGGAATTGAGAACCTTACTCTTCTGGAGGAGCCGGCCGCTGCATTTTATGCGTGGATAGCCGCTCATCTGGCCCGCTCCAACAAAGAATTGTTCGATGGGCAAACGGTCCTGGTTTGCGATGTAGGCGGCGGCACCAGCGACTTTACCATCGTGCGGGTAGATCGCGAAGGCGATAGGGTCCAGTTTACGCGAACAACCGTGGGACGCCATCTCTTGCTTGGTGGCGATAATCTCGACCTCACTATCTCATGGCTGGCCGAATCGAAGATTGGCAAGAGCCTGTCTTTGCGCCAGCGCAGCGCCCTGCGGCGGCAATGCTCAACCGCGAAGGAAACGTTGCTTATTCCGAACGGACCGCCCTCGATCGATGTCACAGTGGCGGGCGCCGGTTCTTCACTCGTCGGCGGCACCCTCAAGACCAGCATCACCCGCGACGAAGTGCTTGAGCTGGCCCTCGGCGGCTTCCTTCCGCCCTGCGATCTTTCGGACAAGGCGCGCGTGGAAAGGCAGAGCGTGTTCCGTGAGCTCGGGCTGCCGTATGTCTCTGATCCCGCCATCACGCGCCACTTGGCCGAGTTCCTGCAGACGTCCGCGGCCGCCGAACACGGTGTCGACGCGATTCTCTTTAACGGCGGCTTTTTCATTCCGCAAGTGTTTCGTGAGCGCGTGCGCGATGTAGTGGAACACTGGTTCGGCCACAAACCGGCCATTTTCGAAAATCAAGATCTAGATCTTGCCGTAGCAATTGGCGCAGCCTATTACTCCTACGTTCGCGCCTCAGGCAGCGGAGTGCTGGTGCGCGGCGGCTTGCCTCGCGCCTATTTTCTCGGACTGCAGGACTTCGACGCACCTGGCGCTTCGGCCACCCATGCGGTGTGCCTCATGCCGCGCGGGACGGAAGAAGGCGACGAGATTAAGCTGGAACAGCCGGAGCTTCAATTACTCGCGAATACTCCGGTTGCCTTCCGCCTGTACAGTTCATTGAGCCGCACCGAAGACAAAGCCGGTGACGTGGTCACATTGCAATCTACGGAAAACATGCTCGATCCTGCCAGCGATCCGCGGCTGCATGCTCCGCTGCAGGCTGTTATTCGTTTCGGCAAAGGCGGTGAACGCCTGGTTCCCGTCACCCTCGGCGCCCGTTTGAACGAAGTGGGAACGCTGGAGGCCTGGGCGGAGTCCAAAGTGAGCGAGCACCGCTGGCGGCTGCAGTTCCAGCTTCGCAAAACAGCCGATGCGCCCGAATCCGCCGCGGTGTCAGGCGTCCGCTCGAGCGCGGTAGTCAGTCCGGAAGCGCAAAAGCACGCGGAGCAGCTGTTGGAACAAGTCTTCGGAAAATCCGGCTCCGGAATGCCGCCCGAACAACTGCCCGCCCGGTTGGAGCAAGCTCTTGGCCTGGGCCGCCTGTCGTGGCCCCTGCTCGCGATCCGGGCGCTCGCCGACAAGCTTCTCGCGCTGGCCGATGGGCGGCGTAAGAACGCTCCTCACGAGGCGCGCTGGTTGAATCTCACGGGCTTCTGCTTGCGTCCCGGTTTCGGCTTTTCGGGCGACGATTTCCGCATTGAGCAGGCGCGCCGGATCTACGCCGGAGGCCTCACTTTTGGAAATCAGGTCCAATGTGAAATCGATTGGTGGATCTTCTGCGGGCGCATTGCCGGCGGTTTGAACAGGAACCAGCAGGGGGACGTTTTTCAGCGAATCTCGCCTATCCTGCTGCCCAAACAGAAGCGCAAACAACGTATAAACCAGGCGCTGTTTCGCGAGATGTGGCGTACCGCCGCCAGTCTTGAGCTGCTGCCCCAGCAGACCAAGGCACAGCTGGGCGAGGCATTGCTGGACATGGTGAAGCGTGATGAGATGGCGGATTCCGCCATTTGGTGCCTCTCACGGCTGGGCGCCCGGAAGCTTTTCAGTGGACCGGTCAACTTAGTTCTTTCGCCATCGGTGGTCAGCCGTTGGGTGGACGTGCTTCTGCGGCGTCCCAACACGCCCGCGCTGCTGGAAGCCATCGTGCATTTGTCGCAGCTTACCGGCGATGCCGCTCGTGATCTCCCTCCTGCAACACTCGAGGCCGTTCGCCGCGCCTGTGAAGCCAGCCCGCGAGCTGCCGATCTCCTGCATCAGTTGTCTGGGGAAGCGGGAGACCTGGCCGCTTCCAGCCGGGTCTTCGGCGAAGAACTGCCGGCCGGCCTGGTTCTGGTTGCGGCGCAGGCCGAATAAAAAATGCGCGAGACCCGGATTATTGACGGGCTTCGTTCACTCGCCGAATCTGGCTGGAGCGATAGGTCGGTGATTCAGGGCATAGGCGACGATTGCGCCATTTTCCGGCCGGACGCCAAGGAAGATCTCGTCTTCACAACCGATTTCGTTTTGGAGGGCCGCCACTTTACGCTCGACACCCATTCGCCCGCGGACATCGGGCACAAAGCTCTCGCGCGCGGCCTTTCTGATCTCGCCGCCATGGGAAGCCGGCCTGCATTTTGCCTGATATCGCTCGCTTTGCCCGCTCGGCTGACCGCGTACTGGGTTGACCGTTTCTACAAGGGGCTGCTCGGTTTGGCGGCCCGGTACAAAGTGACGCTCGCCGGTGGTGATCTCGCCCGCTTTGACAAGGTCGTAGCCGATGTTGTCTGCTGTGGACGCGTGCCGCGCGGCAAGGCGCTCTTGCGGAGCGGCGCAAGAGCCGGCGATACGATCTATGTCACCGGCGAACTTGGATCGTCGGCGCACGGATTAGCGGCCAGGCGCGGCCCGCACTGGCGGCGCCATCGGCGTCCTGAACCCCGCATCGAAGCTGGATTGGCTCTTCGAAAGCTGGGCGTTTCTGCGGCTATGGATCTGAGCGACGGACTTTCGCTCGACCTTTATCGCCTTTGCATCGCGTCCGGCGTAGCGGCTGAGCTTGATTCCCCGCTGCCGGTCGCGCGCGGCGCTACGGAAGAGGAAGCGCTGCACGGAGGCGAAGACTACGAATTGCTCTTCACGGCTCCGGCGAAAAGCCGGATAGCGCAGGCGGTCGCGGGTCTTCCGGTGAGCCGAATTGGCAAGATGGTCAAGGCTCGCCGACCCGGCGCCATTCTGTATCGCGAAAAACTCCTGCAACCAAAAGGTTTCGACCACTTCACATGAGCGCACAAGCAGACCCCACACTGATTCTCGATTACATCGAAGCCTTTCGCCGTTCCAAAGTTCTGTTTACGGCCGTCCGCCTGGGAGTCTTCGATCAGGTCGATACCCGGCCTCAGACCGGCGAGCAGCTCGCTGAAGAACTGCATCTCCACACCAGCCCGCTCACGCGCCTGCTGGATGCTTGTGTCGCACTCCAGCTGCTGGAGCACGAAGCGGGCGTCTATCGCAATACGCCCTCCGCCTCCCGATACCTGGTCAGCACCAGCCCGCATACATTTTCCGGCTACATCGTGTATTCGGATCAGTCGCTCTTCCCTCTTTGGGCGCACCAGGATGATGCGGTCCGCGAGGGAACGAACCGCTGGGAGCAGACGTTCGGCAGCAAAGATGCGCTATTCGATTACTACTATCGCGATCCTGTCGCCACTGCGAATTTCGTCCGGGCCATGAACGGCTTCGGCTTGCTCTGTTCACCGGGCATCGTCCGCGCCTTTGATCTCAGCCGATTCCATCATCTTGCCGACCTTGGCGGCGCCACCGGGCATCTGGCCATCGCGGCTTGCGAAGCTTATCCGGACATGCGCGCCACAGTTCTGGATTTGAAGCACATAGAACGGTTTGCGCGCGAGCATATAAGCAATTCTTCCGTATCCGGGCGCGTCACGTTCATCGCGGCCGACTTCTTCGCCGACCTATTGCCCGAAGCCGATCTCTATTCGCTCGGCCGCATTTTTCACGATTGGGGCGATGCGAAAATTCTGTCGCTTCTCCAAAAGACCTTTGCCGCGCTGCCCTCCGGAGGAGGTTTGCTCTTGGCCGAAGCCCTACTGGATGACGACCGCTCCGGGCCTGCCGCCGCGTTCATGCAGGACATCAACATGCTGATCTGCACCGATGGCCGCGAGCGTACGGCAAGCGAATATCGGAGGCTGCTGGAAGACGCGGGGTTCACCGGCGTGGAATCGCATCGCACCGGGTCTTTGGTAGACGCCACTCTGGCTATTAAACCGTAAGGCTTTTCTCCATGACGGCACTAAGAATCGAACCAATCTCCTATGGCGGCTGGCGGGACTGCTATCGCCTGACGAACGGCGCCATCGAAGTGATCGCTACGGCTGATGTCGGCCCGCGCGTGATGCGATATGGATTTATCGGCGGCCGCAACATGTTTGCTGAATTTGAAGACCAGCTCGGCAAATCCGGCGAACAATATTGGATGCCGCGCGGCGGCCATCGGCTTTGGATTGCGCCCGAGTCAATGCCCGATACTTACGCCCTGGATAATTCGCGCGTGGCGGTAGAAATCGACGATTCCCGGATCACGCTATTACAGCCGACCGAGCCGGAAACGTCGCTGCAAAAGGAAATCGCGATTGCGCTTTCCCTAGATGGCAAGGTGATGTTGACGCATCGAGTGAAAAATTGCGGGTCTGCCACCCGCCGGATGGCTCCCTGGGCACTCTCGCAAATGGCGCCGGGCGGCGTGGCCTTTGTAAGGTTTCCGCCGCGCGGCTGCCATGCAGAGTGTCTCCTGCCCACACACCCGCTTGCCATGTGGGCCTACACCGACTTCTCAGACAAGCGCTGGCAATTCAACGAAAAGCATCTCATTCTAAGACACGATCCTACCGTGGCAGCGCCACAAAAGGCCGGCCTCTTCAATCAAGATACTCTCGCGGCGTATTTGCTTGGGGAAGACTTGTTCGTGAAATATTATCGCGCGAATGCCGCGGGGACTTACCCGGATTTTCACTGCTCGTTCGAGATGTTCACGAACGGTGATTTTCTTGAGCTCGAAACGTTGGGTCCACTAGTAGATCTGGAGCCCGGCGAGTCAGTCTCGCACGTCGAAGTCTGGTCCTTACATCCCAATATTCGTATCCGGGACTTCAACGACAATGAACTGGAAGCGGTCTTGCAGCGCGTGCAAACCTAACTCTTACTGCACTACGAAATCAGCCGACCGGATCGGCGCGGCATTTCCTGCAGTGTCGATCGCCTTGGCCTCCACGCGATACGAACCGGCTGTCAACGTATCGATGGGAAGTTTGAGTCCAATCGGAATCACTGGGCTGCCGGCCTTAACGTAGTTACCCATGTTCATGACGCCCGTATCCACTTTTGCTTGACCGGTCTTCGGATCGAGCACACGCACTTGTAAACCAACTTTTGGCGGTGTTCCCTTCGGATCCGCGAAAAGCGGATCGTAAATCTCCAGATACAGAGCGACCGGTACGCTCTTGTTGAATATGTTTGATCCGGAAGGCGACAATTGGACACCTTCGCAGACCAGCGGCGTCAGATTTTGGAGGAGTTCAGCGTCGAGTCCAGCCTCAAGGTCGCTCAAACGGCTCATGCGGTCGCTCAACGCCAGGGCGCTCAACCCGAATTTCTTGCTGTCATACGGTTCCACGATCAATGGGATCTGAAGCTTCCCGAAATCCTCGCCGCCGGAGGTGAACGTTACTTTCAAAAGATAGGCGCCGGACGCCACGTCGAATTGCTTCTCATAGTGCATCGGCTTCTCTTTCAACTCCTTCACTTCCTTCTTGCCGTCGACGTCTATTTTCATCGTGTCGCTGAATCGTGCCGCGACGGAACCGTCGTTGGCATACGCGACGCCGAGAACGCTAACTTCTGAGTGCTGCTTGCCTTTTTCTTTCTCGAATTTCAAGTCCTCGGCTGAGAAGTCCATCGCCACGTCGACGCGCGCCGTATTGGGCGCGGTATAGAAAAAAGGCGCTTCCATAGACGCTTTCACATTCCCGGGAGCGGCGCTCATCTGTCTCGCTTGCAAAGCCTTCTCCGCGCTTGTACCCGCCAGCAGATCCAGGGGCTTTTCGGTGCAGTAGCCGGTGCGCGCGCGAACTTCGGTGCCGCCCCGATCCACCTTGACTTTAAGCTGGTGACAACTACCTTCCTCAGCGTCTTCGGGGGGCGAGTAACCAAGCACGTAATATTCATTCTGCTCATTGCCGATCTTTACGAGGCCACCCACCAGATCGTTGGTGTTCGCGATCACGAACCCGCCGGTGCCACTGGCCAGCGCATAGAGCAACTCCTGACGCGAAGGCACGGCGCCCAGATGCGGCCAAATAGAGCGAGGCTGGGCATTCTGGTTGTAAGCCGAGTAGCCGGAATACCGGTTTCCTGTGTTCGTGGCGCCGGTGTTGCCGACCGTACCGCCACGCGTTCCCGTGCTGCCTCCTGGAGCCGCGCCGGTATGCCCGCTGCTGCCACCTGGAGCCGCGCCGGTACCCGCCCCGGCACCGTGCTGGCCTTCATACACGACCGGAGTCAGATGATACGTATCGATAGGAGGACGGATGGCCGACATCGAGAGGCCTTTCACGTCGATGGGATAGATGGCGACGTTTGCCTTGTTGCAGGTATCAAGCAGCGCCGTGAGCTCCGATCGCAAAATCTCGGAGTTCAGAGGGAACCCGGGGCTGAGGAAAATCAGAGTCTTGCGCCCCGGAACGGATGCCAGGCCCTTCGCCAAACTCCGTAGCGCAAGCAGTACGTCGCGCGCGCCGAAATCGGACGCCGATCGCCCCAGCGGTCCGCCGCCGCCTGCGAGCGATGCCAGTTCGCCGGGGCCGTTGCCGAATCGGACGCCATTGACCACTTGTTTCAAACGATCTGTATCGGTGGTGAAATTTTGCGCGATCTCCAGACTGCCCCCGAAATCGGCGACCGCCATCATCCGGTTTGGACCGGCATTGGAATCTATAAATCTGATGGCCGCTTTGCGCGCCTGCATCTGATCAGTGAGCGGCGTATCTGAATTATCAAAAAACAGGACCAGGTAATGCTTCTGGTTGATGAGCGGCGATTTCGGATCGGCCTCAAAAGAGAACGTCTCAATCTTCTGCTCTTTTTTGTCTTCCCATACGCGGAAGTCGTCTATGGTCAAATCATGAATGTAGCTGCCCTGCTTATCGGTGACCACGGCATCCACCAACACCAGCTTCTTCTCTGCCCGGATGACTGTATCGGGTGGAGGCGGCGCTTGCGGTGCGATCGCGGTTTGGCCCTGAGCGACAAGCGCCATCCAGACCGCTGAACTCAACAAAATCCCTGCACGCAATCTCACTATCGTGCCCTCCTTCTAGGGAATATCTACCGCGCCGTTTTCGGCGCTCATCATTTGACCTTCGGCGTCGCGAACGACAAGCCTTACGACATAGGAACCGGGCTTCACATCGAACGTTGTCCGCAGCGTGACGCCTGAACTCAGCCTCGCCAGGGTCTCGTCCTTCAATTGCATCGTGATTGTCTTTTCGATTCCCTTGACGAAATTTCCATTGTTGTCGAACACCGCCGAGATCAACGTCAATTTATCGTTGTTGCGGTCATTTTGTTTCTTAAAATGCAGGTGCTGTAGTTCGACACGGACCAAGACGGTAAGCTTAGCGTCGGCGGGGTCCGGTTTGAAAAATTCGGTATGCAGATCCACCGGCAGGTCGTGCATTTCCTCGCGCGAGAACACAGCCGAATTGATCTCGTCTTTTGCAGTGTCTTCCGCCTTCGCATTTTTTCCGGGAGCAAAGTAGCCGCGCCGCGCCTGCACAGTAAGACCTTTCTTTTCGACAAGCGCGACTTTCAAGTGGTGAAAGCTGCCGTCGTTCTTTAGATCGCTGGGAGAGAAGCCAAGCGTGTACACGTAATCTGGCGCCACGGCTACCTTGCGAAAGCCCGTATCGAAATCATTGTTGTTGTGGAAGAATGTTCCGCCGGTTCCGTCTGCCAGAACAGCCAGCACATCCTCCTGAAGCAAGGCGCTATCGCGTTGGTACTGGATCTTGGCCTGCGAACTGTACGTCGTGCTGGCGTCGAACTCCGACGGAACCCATAAGCCGCGCGCATCCAGGGCATTAATGACGACGTTTTCACGCACCGCCCGATCCAGAATCTCCGATTCGTCTTCCAAGGCTTCCATGGAAATCGTCAGGAAGCCCGGAGACGCTACGACAATCAATCTCTGCCCCGGCATTGCCGCCATCCGCCGCAGCACGTCTTTAAACACGCTGAGCGCTACGCGGGTATCTTGCTCACCGATGGGGATCTCGCTCGAAACTGCGCCGTTCACGATGTTCCGTGCAAGCGCTGCCGCGTTGGGCACGCTCTGCAGATTGGCGCAAAGGATCGTTTCGCTAATCTCCGTGTTCATTGCTTGCGTGTCATTCTTGTTTTGAATCCGGTCTGCCAGGTAGTAGTCGATGTCGGGGCAGCGTCCCGGATTGTGCCGGTAGAACTGTACCGGTTTGATGCGCATCACCGCGTCCTGCAGCTTCGCCTTATCGCCGGTGAAGTCCAGGTTGTCTCTTCCGGACGTCGTGATAATGGCAGCCCGGTCGGTCGGCTGCAGAGCCGTTTGCACGTGCTGAACGGCCGCTTTTTGGACGCGCGCTAAATCGCCGAATTCCATGTGCAGGTCGTCAAACAGATACACCACAAAGCGGCCCGGGGTGTTCTCCGGTCCACCGATTGAAATGTTCGGCTTGGACTTGCCGGCCGGCGATTTCTCTACTGAAAACTTCGAGATTACCTGTACTTTGCCTTTGTCAGAAAGCTGGAAATCTTCCTTTTGCAAAGTGCCAACGGCAGCGCCGCTCTGATCGCGGACCACGACCGGTACGAGCACCAGATTCACTTTCGATTGGAATGTGGCGTCCTGCGAGGCCATTTCCGGCGCCTGCGCAGCCAAAGCGCAGAGCGGGAGGACCAGTAAGAGGTATGCCAGAAGTCGCATGCGCGGCGTTCGAAACTAGCGACAATTCTACTCCCGGAACGTGGAGGCCGCGCGATTGAGAGGACCGGCCTGGGTATAATTGGCCGTTCCCTAAATCTTATTCGCCACCAAAGTATGACAACGCCGAGTACTGACCAATTGACGCCCGAACGTATCATGCAGTTCGCTTGGGGATATATGCCGACGCTAATTCTGGAGGCGGCCGTCGAGCACCGTGTCTTTGACGTTCTGGATGGCGGTCCGAAGAACCTCCACGACCTCCACGTGGCGACAGGCACTTCGGAACGCGGCCTGACCGCGATTGCGAACGCCCTGGTTGGTCTCAATTTCCTCGCAAAAGACGAACAGGGCCGCTTTCCCCTCACGGCCGAGAGCGCCAAATTTCTGGTCAGTACCAAACCTGGATACCATGGCGGGTTTATTCGTCACTGCAGCGAGCATTTGATTCCCAAATGGCTTAGTCTCAATGAGATCGTAGCGACCGGCAAACCCGTTGGGGCGATCAATCAACAGGCGCCGGGCACTGACTTTTTCAAAAATTCGTCGACGACATTTTCCCGATGAGCTATCCGGCGGCGCAGAACCTTGCCCGGACTCTGGATCTCAACGGTACGGGTGGGACGATTCAGGTGCTCGATCTTGCAGCGGGCTCGGGAGTTTGGGGGATCGCTCTGGCCCAGAGCTCTGACCGGGTTCGCGTTACCGCGCTCGATTGGCCGGATATGATTCCCATCACCCGCAAGACTGTCGGCCGGTTTGGCCTGCTCGACCGCTTCTCATTTATTGAAGGCGACCTGCTCCAAGGCGACTTCGGCCGTGATTACGGTGTTGCCACGCTGGGGCACATCCTTCACAGCGAAGGCGAGGAGCGCAGCCGCGCGCTACTTGCAAAAACCTTTCGCGCACTTGCGCCCGGCGGAACGATCGCGATTGCCGAATTCCTGGTGAATGCGGATCGAACCGGACCGCTGAATGGATTGTTGTTCGCCGTCAACATGCTGGTGAATACTGATAGCGGCAACACATATTCCTTCGAGGAAATCGGCGGCTGGCTGCGTGAAGCTGGATTCACCGATGCGCGCACGATCGAGTCGCCGGGACCCTCACCGCTGATTCTGGCCACTAAGCCTTAAGGAATCGCTTAGCTCGAGTAGGCGGGAGTCTCCACCTTGGTTTCCGCGGTGGTCTCTTTGCTTCCAATCCTCATTCGGTAGAAAGAGCGCCAGACAAAGTACATAGAGATAAACAGGAATACCGCCGCCAAGATGTGTGTAAGTACAGATCCGTTGGTGGCGGAAAGCGAAACAGCCAGCTCGACGGCCAGTAATCCGAATAGCGTGGTGAATTTGATGATGGGGTTCAAGGCCACCGAAGAGGTGTCTTTGAAGGGATCACCCACTGTGTCGCCAACCACCGTCGCGGCGTGCAGTTCCGTGCCTTTCTGCTTCAGTTCCGTCTCCACGATCTTCTTCGCGTTGTCCCATGCGCCACCGGCGTTCGCCATGAAGATGGCCTGATACAAGCCGAATAACGCGATGGAAATCAGGTAGCCGATGAAGAAGTAGGGCTCGACGAAGGCGCAGCCTAGCGTGACAAAAAAGACGGTGAGAAAGATGTTAAACATGCCGCGCTGCGCATAGCGGGTGCAGATCTCCACCACCTTTTTGCTATCAGTGACGGAGGCTTTTGTCACGCCTTCGAGTTTTATATTCGCTTTGATGAACTCTACGGCGCGATAAGCACCGGTGGTCACGGCTTGTGTAGACGCTCCCGTGAACCAATAGATAACCGAGCCGCCCGCGATCAAACCGAGCAGAAACGGCGGATGCAGAATCGAAAGGTTGGACAGCAGGTCGGGCCGGAGCCCATGTGTCAGAGCTACCACGATAGAAAAGATCATGGTGGTGGCGCCCACCACGGCCGTACCGATGAGGACCGGCTTGGCCGTCGCCTTGAACGTGTTGCCGGCGCCGTCGTTCTCTTCCAGATTGTCCTTCGCTTTCTCGAAATCGGCATCGAAGCCGTAAGAATCTTTTAACTCGCGTTCAATACCAGGAATCTGTTCTATTGTCGAGAGCTCATACACGGACTGCGCATTATCCGTTACGGGACCGTACGAATCCACGGCGATGGTAACGGGTCCCATGCCAAGAAATCCAAAGGCAACCAGGCCGAATGCAAAAACGGCAGGGGCCGCCATGAGGTCGTCGAGACCCATGGTGCTCACGCCGTAGGCAATTCCCATGAGAGAGATGATCGCCAGACCGAGCCAGTAAGCGCTCATGTTGCCCGCCACGAATCCAGAGAGGATATTGAGTGACGCTCCGCCCTCGCGCGAGGAAACCACTATTTCGCGAACATGGCTGGACTTCATGGAAGTGAAAACTTTAACAAGTTCAGGGATTACCGCGCCGGCGAGCGTGCCGCAAGTAATAACGGTCGACAGCTTCCACCACAGCGAGGAATCGCCGCCGAGATTCGGAATCATCGCGTAAGAAACGATGTAAGTCGCAATGATAGAAACAATGGAAGTAAGCCAGACGAGGCTGGTTAGCGGCGCCTCGAAGTTCATTTTGTAAACGTTCTGATACTTAGCTTTAGCAATGGCGCCATTTAGTAAGTAAGAAGCGCCAGATGAGATCACCATCATGACGCGCATGGCGAATATCCAGACGAGTAACTGCGCCTGCACCATCTGGGTGCTGACAGCCAGGACGATGAAAGAGATCAGCGCGACGCCGGTTACGCCATAAGTCTCAAAGCCATCCGCGCTAGGGCCAACAGAGTCGCCGGCATTGTCGCCCGTGCAATCGGCGATGACGCCTGGATTCCGCGCATCATCTTCCTTGATCTTAAAAACGATCTTCATCAGATCAGCGCCGATATCCGCGATCTTCGTGAAGATACCTCCGGCCACGCGCAGCGCTGCCGCTCCGAGAGATTCGCCGATGGCGAATCCGATGAAGCACGGGCCGGAATAATCATGCGGAACAAAAAGGAGAATGAATAACATCAGGACGAGTTCCACGCAGACCAGCAGCATGCCAATGCTCATCCCGGCCTTCAGAGGCATGTCGTAACAGGGATAGGGTTTGCCGCGCAAGCTGGCGAAGGCGGTGCGTGAATTCGCGAAGGTGTTGACGCGAATGCCAAACCACGCTACGCCGCTGCTGCCGCAAATACCGATGATGCTGAACAGCAGAATGATCAGCACCTTGAACGCGTCGAAGTGCTGCAGGAACCCGAAATAAAATACGATGATAGTCCCGACGAAGATTTCGAGGATAACCAGGAACTTTATCTGAGTAACCAGGTAAGTCTTGCAAGTCTCGTAAATCAGTTCAGAGACTTCGAGCATTGACTTATGAACCGGCAGGTTCTTCAGCTGGTTGTAAATGATCAGCCCAAACAGTAAGCCGAAGACGACGACGATCAATCCATACAGGAGCAGCGTGCGGCCGTCGATCGCTCCGCCGAAGAAGGTGGCTTGCCTGAGGTCAGGAAGCAACAGGTTGGCTTCGCCGCCAGCGGAGCCGCCTGCCTCCTGGGCAAAGGAGAGAGCAGGGCTCGTGATCAATAGAGACACGGCGAGCGTGGTCGCCGCAAGGAACTTGCGCATAGTCCCCCACAAGATAACGCATCGCTTGTCGTGATTCAACGCTGGGGTCGTCCGGGAAGTCCAGCCGGGACGGTAGGTAAGGGCGGCCTAGCGGACGGAGTGGTAGGGACGGGCAGATTCGAACTGCCGGCCTGCCGCTTAGGAGGCGGCCGCTCTATCCATACTGAGCTACGTCCCCGCTTACCTTGAAGTCTAACAGCGTCAGCCTGTTAGCGGCGCAGACCTTTGGAAGCGATGTCGCGGCGAAAGTGCATGCCGTTGAAGCGGATCTTTTCGACCGCGCGATACGCGCCCGATATTGCATCTTGCAAGGTATCTCCGCCAGCGGTCACTCCCAGCACCCGGCCGCCGCTCGTAAACAGCTGACCGTCCTGTTGGCGTGTTCCGGCTTGGAAAACCATCGCGCCGGTCACTTGGGCCTCGTCAATTCCCGATATCAGATCGCCGGTCCGGGGACTTTCCGGATAACCGCGGGCGGCCATCACGACGCATACCGACGAACGGCCGCCGGCCGGTTGGGGCTGCGCGGCAACTCCGTTCCCTGCCTCTTCCAAGAGCGCAGCGAAGTCTCCTTTGAAACTGTGGAGGATGACCTGAGTTTCGGGATCGCCGAGCCGGACATTGAATTCGAGGATCTTAGGGCCATTGGCCGTCATCATCAGGCCGGCGTAGAGAAATCCCGTAAAAGGGGTTCCATCCTGACGCATCTGGCGGAGCGCCGGGAGCATGATGCGGTCCATGATTTCTCCGCTTTGAGCGGGAGTAAGAATTTTCGGGTCGAGGTAAGCCCCCATTCCTCCTGTGTTGGGACCCTGATCGCGATCATAGGCGCGCTTGTGGTCCTGCGTCGGCTGAAACGGGAAGATATTGTTCCCATCGCACAGACCGATGAAGCTCACCTCTTCGCCTTCCAGGAATTCCTCAATCACCACTCGTGGCCCGAGACGCGCGAGCGCCTCGTCAGCTTCGGCGACATTCTGAGCGATCACCACGCCCTTTCCGGCGGCAAGGCCGTCGGCTTTGATTACGACCGGGAAGCCGAAGTCGTGCAAGGTAGCGCTGGAACGGGCAGTGGAGATGCCGGCGCGGCGGAAAAACTCCTTGGCAAATATTTTGGAACCCTCCAGACGAGCGGCAGCCTGAGTGGGACCGATGATTTTGAGACCTCGGCGGCGGAACGAATCGACGATGCCTTCCACGAGCGGCGCTTCGGGACCAACGACGGTAAGATCGACGGAATGGGCTTCGGCGATATCGGCGTAACCTGAAACGCCCTCTGGAGCGGGGATGCAGGAGCCAATTTGCGTTATCCCAGGGTTGCCCGGACTCGCGATAATGGCTTTGACAGTGGGCGACTGGGCCAAGCGCCAGGCCAGGGCATGTTCGCGGCCCCCGCCGCCCACAATCAAGATCTTCACAGATGCGTTTCCACAGCTAGAATAAACGATAGATCCCCATTCGATCTCCGATTCCCCATGCAGAAGAAGTATGACGTCGTCGTGGTAGGCGCCGGGCACGCCGGTTGCGAGGCTTCGCGTGCCTGCGCGCGTCTGGGCCTGAAGACCGCGATGGTAACGATGAACATCGATCTTATCGCGCAAATGTCCTGCAATCCGGCCATTGGGGGCATTGCCAAAGGCCATCTGGTGCGCGAGATTGACGCTCTGGGCGGCGTGATGGGCGAGCTCACGGACGCGGTGGGGATCCAGTTCCGTTTGCTCAACACGAGCCGTGGGCCTGCAGTTTGGTCGCCTAGGGCACAGTGCGACAAGAAACAATACAGGATTCGCATGCGGGAGTGGCTCGAGGGAGAGCCGAATCTACGTATCTTGCAGGCGGAAGTCGCGGAACTGCTGTTTTTACCGAACGAAATGCCGAGGAGGGTTGCGGGGGTTCAGCTCAAAGACGGGCGCAGCTTGTTGGCGGAAGCGGTCGTCGTGACAACCGGGACATTCCTCAACGGGTTAGCGCACGTCGGGGAGCAGAAGTACGCCTGTGGGCGTAACGGAGAAGCCCCCTCCAACACGCTCGGCGGACAGCTCCGGACGCTCGGCCTGCAATGGACGCGGCTGAAGACCGGTACACCGCCGCGGCTGGACGGCCGAACGATTGACTGGTCGCGATTTGAGGAGCAGCCCGGCGACGAGACTCCCACGCCGTTCTCTTTTTTGACCGAACGAATTGATCGTGAACAGGTTAAGTGCCACTTAGCCTACACAACGGACGAGACGCATCGGATTCTCAGCGAAAGCATCGCGCGTTCGCCGCTCTATAGTGGGCAGATTGAAGGCATCGGCCCTCGATATTGCCCGTCTATCGAGGACAAAATCGTCAAATTTCCCGACAAGCGCCGCCATCAGATCTTTCTTGAGCCGGAGGGTCTCGATACGCACGAGATTTACGTGAATGGCATGTCCACGAGCATGCCGATTGACGTCCAGACGGCGATGATTGCCTCCATTCCGGGTTTGGAGGAGGCCGAGATGATCCGGCCTGGATACGCGATTGAATATGACGCTATTGACCCGAGAGAACTGACTCGGGTTTTGGAGGTCAGATCCATTCCGGGTTTATTCCTGGCGGGCCAGATCAACGGCACTTCCGGGTATGAAGAGGCGGGATGTCAGGGCCTGATGGCCGGGCTAAATGCGGCGTGTAAGGCAAAGGGCATAGGCGCGGTTACCCTCGCCAGGAGCGACGGTTATGCGGGTATTCTGATTGACGACCTGGTGAGTAAGGGCACCGATGAACCGTATCGGATGTTCACTTCGCGGGCTGAATTCCGGCTTCATCTACGAATTGACAATGCGGATGAGCGGCTCACACCGGTTGGGCACCGCCTGGGCCTGGTGAATGACGATCGTTGGCGCCAATTTGAGCGCAAACAGGAACAGAAGCGGCTTATTTTGGCATTGCTGGAGAAAACGAGGGCCGGTGCAGTGCCCGAGATCGTGGGGCTGGCAGGGGCAACGGACAATCCGACGCTGGCGGTTTGGCTACGGCGTCCGGAGGCGAAAATCTCTCAATTGGCGCGATGGATTGCGGCGCGGCTTAACGACGAGCCCGTTCACGGCGTCTTGACCACCGTTGAGACGGAGACCAAATATGCCGGCTACCTGTCGCAGCAGGAGCGGCAGATACGGCAGCTAGCGGAAGCGGAAGGAAGGGCGATTCCGGCGGATTTCAGCTATGAAGGGATACCGGGGCTTTCGAATGAAGCTCGGCAGAAACTAAGCCGTGTTCGGCCGGCGACTTTGGGCCAAGCGGGGCGGATTCCAGGCGTCACACCGGCGGCGGTGGCGGTTTTGGATATTTATTTGAGTCTGGGCGCGCCTGTTCTGGCCTGAAATGTTCCACGTGAAACATTCGGGTGCCCTCGTTTCGAGATGTTCCACGTGAAACATTTGGCGGCCATGTTAAGCTGCCTGCTGAACCTTGGCCCACGTCATCTCTATCGCAAATCAGAAGGGCGGAGTGGGGAAAACCACAACCGCCATCAATTTAGCTGCCGCGCTGGCAGCGTCTGAACTCAAAGTACTGCTCATCGATTCGGATCCTCAGGGCAATTCGACGACTGGAGTTGGCATCGCGAAGATCGAAGAGCAGAAGACCCTTTATGAGGTGCTTCTGCGGGAGGCATCGATTGAGGATGCGATTGTCCGGACCGATAATGAAGGGCTTTCGATCGTTCCGGCCGATCAGAACCTCGTGGCGGCCAACCTGGATCTGGTCGATCAGGAGGAACGCGAACAGCGTATGCGAGCGGCCGTTTCGCCCATCAGGGATGATTACCAATACATCTTGATCGACTGCCCGCCTGCACTGGATCTCCTGACTTTGAATGCTCTGGTCGCCTCGGACTCGGTGGTTGTTCCCATCCAATGTGAATTCTTCGCGCTGGAAGGCATATCGCAATTGATGGACACGGTGGAGCGTGTACGGAGTGCATTCAACCCCAAGCTGACGGTAGAGGGCGTACTGCTCACGATGTACGACGATCGCACGAATCTCACGCGCCAGGTGGAATCAGACCTGCGCGAGTTTTTCGGAAAGGAGGTTTTCCGTACGGTGATTCCTCGCAGCGTTCGCCTGGCGGAAGCCCCCAGTTTTGGAAAGACAATTCTGGCTTACGACCCACGCTCACGCGGCGCCGAAGCCTATATCCAACTTGCAAAGGAAATCTTGGCGCATGGACAAACAGCCAGACCGGAATCCGCGCAAAGCGCTTGGTAAAGGACTCTCGGCGCTGCTGCCGTCCCGGTCAGGCCCGGCATCGCCGATGGCACAGCGTGGACCTCAGCCCGTCGCGGCGCCTGCCGCTCCGGAGGAGAATGCCCATCTTCCTGGGGACTTTCAGAGTATTCCCCTGGAGCAAATTGAGCCGGGAGAGCAGCAACCGCGCGAAAACTTTGATGAAGAGAAGCTGGAGCAGCTGGCGCAGTCGATTCGCGTGAACGGCTTGATTCAACCCATCACCATCCGGAAAGTGGGGCAGGATCGCTATCAGATTATTGCCGGCGAGCGGCGATGGAAGGCTGCCTACAAGGCGGGGTTGACCGAAATACCCGCCTTCGTCCGAACGGTAGAGCAGGCGCAGCTGCTGGAACTGGCGCTCATTGAGAACATCCAGCGGGAAGACCTGAATCCCATTGAAATCGCGACCGCCTTCGAGCGCTTATCCAGCCAGCACGGACTGAGCCACGAACAAATCGCAGAACGGACCGGAAAGCAGCGTTCTACGGTCACCAATTTCATCCGGCTTCTGAATCTGGGCGCCCTCGCGCGAAGTGAGTTGATCGAGGGGGGTATCACCATGGGCCATGCACGTGCCCTGTTAAACGTCACCGATCGTGACACGCAGTCGCGCCTCTGCATCGACATTGTCAACAACAAGCTCTCTGTCCGCGAAATAGAGGCTATCGTAAAGAAGCTTACAATGGCTGGCCCTTCGCAGGAATCAGCTCAAGCCATTGATAACAAACAGGAACCACCTCCCATTGACCCTAATGTGAGAGCTGCGCTAGAAGAAATGGCGATGGCTTTGGGAACCAAAGTCCGGTTGGTCAGCAGATCCGGGGATTCAGGCCGTTTGGAGATCGAATTCTACTCGCAGGAAGACCTGGACCGCATCTATTCGGTGATTGTAAAGCAATGATAGGCTAAATAATGCTGCCGGTGTAGCTCAGGTGGTTAGAGCGACGGTCTCATAATCCGTAGGTCGCAGGTTCGACTCCTGCCGCCGGCACCAGCTTCCTACAGCATATTTTGATCCTCCGAAGGCAGTAGCCTATGTATCGGCTATACGCAGCTTGGCTTTTTTCACGCTTCATTTTGGGGCATTTTCGGGACTGGCAAACCCTTTATTGACGGGACGGGCCTTCGCAAATCGTCCCGAAACTTACCGTTTATGAAACGCTTGATGCACCGCCCTCATCGGGACTTTACCCGCCAGGTTACTGCCTGAGTAGCGACACTCCTTGAGATCGCGCGATTGCTACCCGACTGAACCGTGAGCACGTTCGCATCGCTTGGGACTGCGCCGTTCGGGCCCTCCGGCATGGCGTATTACAACGGCTCTCTTATCGTGGCGGACGGCTCCGGTGGACACCTGTTACGTGTAAACCCAGATGGGACTAGCCAGGTTTTTGCATCGATTCCAATTTCGCAGACAGGACTGAGCGTGGTGAAAGGAGCGATGACTCTCAATGCATCGGAGGCTGCCGACTTTGGTGGCGCGCTGCTCGTTACAGTTTTCAACCAGGATTCCACTAACGACAGCGTGTTTATCGTCTCTGCCGACGGCAAAACCGTTACGCCGATTGCGTCCGGTCTTCTGGAACCCTTCGCTGACTTTCCGGCCCAGGGCCCAGGTGGTGCGTTCGGCTCGAACATCTTCATCCCCCAAAATGGTCGCGTTTGTGACCGGAATCCGGGCGGCCGCTGTAGCATTCGATGTTAACGATGTTCTCGGAGGGGGTATGTTTATATCCGAAGAGCCATCCCAAGCTGGTGACTTGCCCGGGCGAATTTGGCGGGTGACTGCTGTCCCCGAGCCCAGTACGCTTAGTATGTTGAGTGCCGCTACACTTTGCTGGCTCGGCTATTTGTTTCGTAAGCGAGAGTCTTAGGTACTATGCGCGTTAATGAGCAGGTGATCTGGAATTGGATTCCACAAGAACATTACGCAGAGATTCGCTGAGATGGGGCAATGGGTTTTTATTTTGGTCCGCCGATAGCCTGTTCAAGCGTCAAGCGAATGAAACGCTGATAGGGAACACCTGCGCGGGCGGCGCGTTTGCGTACAGCGTCGTAAAGTTCACCGGACAGACGCAGGTTGATTGATTTGTCCTTCGGCTTGATCTCAAAACGGGTCAACCTCGCTCCTGAAAGTTCGTATTGCGTCAGGTCGGCTTTGTCAACGAACGCCGCCGCCGCGCGGTCGCTCTTAAAGGTCGGGATTTTCTTTTTCATACGCTTCGATCTCCTTTTTGTGAATGTAGCGGGCACTGATAGGCCGGATTAGCATTTCGTCACCTTTGCGGCGAAGCGTGAACACGATGAACACGCCTCGCCCCGTTTCCGTTCGGCCAATGGCTCGAAAACGGCGCTCGCTATGCGAATGGGCCGCATCCGGGAGAATGGCGAGCGGGCGAGTAAAAAGACTCTCGATAACCGAAACGGAAAGCCCGTGCTTCTCGCACTTGGCGCGATTGCCCTTGTCCCAATCAAAGCCATTAGCCTGCAGAGTCATGGTAGCATAAAAGATAGGCAATTGTATAGGCAAATGTCAAGGCGGCAATCATTCTCAAAACTTAACCTTTACGCACCATGCGGCGGCGGCTCTAACCGCCGCGGCTCATAGCTTCGTGAAGCCGTCCGCGCTCCACCGTTCCGAGCCAACTCCGTTATGGACGAAGAACAGCGCGTCCGGATCGTATTTTCTTTTGATTTCAGCAAGGCGAGCGTAGTTGCTACCCCAATACGAGTTCTGCCATCCCCTCTCGAAGTAATTGCTCTCGCTCACATACGCTCCCGGGTTCGGGACGAGTGCACGAAGTTGACTCATGCCGCGATCAATGCGATCCGCAGCTTTCCGCCCTGCTACAACCGATGGCTCATGCCCTGGAATTCCGGGGTATGCGGGCCCCTGCCCCTCGGCTGCGATCGCCAGAGCGAAGGCGGTCAGCACGGCAGGATTCATCGCGGTGTCGCTCGCAGCATCGATCGCGTCGGGTGGCGCCCCGGCCAGCCCCTTGTTGAAGTGTAGTTCGACGCCTGAATACCGGGAGCTTGCGAACAAAGAATCAGCGAGACGCTTCTGCGCGTTATGCTCGAGCAGCGACGCGGGCAGCCACAGCGACTCGAAGCCCCAAATGAACCAGGCAACCTGCCCTGCGTCTCCCTTCCACCACGCATTATTGGGTCCCGCGCCAGGCCGAGGATCGAGGACGAAAACAGGCTGCCAATGCAGGTGCCCGAGGACATCATCAAGCAATCCAACCGCGGGATTGCCGTTTGGATTGGGAAAAACCAATTCAGGCCAATGTTCTTTCCACCATTGCACGTTCCAGAAGCCTCGCGCCGGGAAAGCTTCCGATAGTCAGCCGCCCTTCAATCGAATAGTCGTGCGGCGAACGCGCCACCCAGTCGAGAAACGGCTGCCAGATCTTTTTCGCTTGGCCGGTGTCCAACCCCTGCGAGACCATGCTGATGACGAGCGTGTTGCCGGGATTTACGTGAGCCTGCTCTCCCCAATGGCCGTTGAAGAGATGCTCCTTATAGAAGCTCACGAACTCGCGGATCAGGCGCCGATAGGCATCATCCGACGACGCTTTGACTGTGAAGTTGGCGCTGCCAAAGAACTCGGGAAGATCGTGAGTACGCAATGTCACCTTACTCACTACCCCGTAGCTCCCGCCTCCACCGCCTTTCAGCGCCCAGAAGAGATCGCGATTAGTGCATGCATTCGCGACGCGAATCTTGCCGTCGGCAGTGACTACTTCGGCTTCCAGCAAGCTTCCCGCGGCAAGGCCGAAATGCTTCGAGAAACTTCCAAAACCACCACTTTGAATCAGCCCCGCCACGCCTACTGTGGTGCATCCGCCTCCCTGGACATATTTTCCAGCCTTGGTTGTAACCGCGTCATACGCCTGCATCCAGATCGTTCCGGCACCCAGGGTCACAGCCGGTTGCGGCCGCATAGTATGCTCACATCCCTGCGGAACGAATGTGGCATGCATCGCGATATCGTTCATGTGCCGGGTCCAAATCATTAGCGAATCAGCGGCATTGGAGGTGCCCTGATAACTGTGGCCGCCGCCCTTAACCACCAGGCGCAAGTCATTTTCGCGGGCGAAATTGACGGCCTCGGCAATGTCATTGGCATTTCTTGCCGCCACCGCGTAAACGCTTGGTTTCGTCGCCCATGCGTCGACCCATCCCAGGGTCTGCGTGAGCCCGGGCTGATCGCCGACGTAGTAGGGATTTTTCAGGTTCGCCGTGAGATGCTTGGCTGCGGCACCCGAGGGATCATCTTTGAACAGCGAAAGAGGGAAGTCTACCGGAATCAAGTTTCCGCCGATTGCATCATTGAGTCGCTTCCATGCCGACTGCGATGGCCATGCGGCATCGGAAGGACGGCGCCGACGGAAATTCGCGCTCGCCGGCAGAACGTGCGGCAAAATCGAGACGGGCGCTGCTGATCCGATAGCTTTTAAAAATGCTCTTCTGTGCATTAACCCTTTTTCCAGAAAGCTCTATTTTCCTCCCGAGGATCCCCTCCATCGCGTCCGGACCGAAGGCTAAAGTGGTATTGACTCGTGGATCAACCCACGGTACTGTACCAAAATGAGTACTCGACTCGTGATCGACAAGGCCGGCCGGATTGTCATCCCAAAGCCGCTGCGGGAAGAATTGCATCTGGAACCCGGAGATTCGCTTGAAATGGAGAGCGCTGGCGAGCGAATCACTTTGCGCCCGGTTCGGGGGACCGGACCGCTTACGATGGAGCATGGGGTTTGGGTATTTTATGCCGGGCAGCCGTTAGCCGCGTCGGCCACCGACGACATGCTGCAACGGATCCGCAAGGAACGCGATTTGGCTACCCTTTGAGGTTTTCTCGGCGCTAACACCGTATAACTGGCGAGCAAGCCATGCTGTTCATTGGCAACCTCCGTCAGCGACTATCTGTCATAGCCCTAAACGGTAGATGAATATGCCGACGCACTTGAAGCATCGGCGGCTAATCTCCTGTTTCCCGAGATTCCTTTACGTTTCGTCCATACAAGCTCCCTGACGGTCGCGGCTCGGTTTCGAGCGTTCACGCTGATGAACGATGAGTTGGCGTCAAGAAACAGGAGACTAAGGGTATCGTGGGCGGCGGAATTTACGACGCTATGCTTGCCCATTGCGCCCTCAAGGCCCGAGGCGGAAACGATCTATACCTGGAACGACCGCCACTAAGCGCAATGTGGACCGGAGGTAACCCGGCGTTTACGAACACCCTGACTGCTGTTGCGGTTTCGAACGGTATTTGTTCAGATCCGGTATGGCATCCGCTTTAGATTTTCGGCCGGAAGCGTCTAACAGAGCAGATTTTCAATGGTTTACGTCTGGCAACACACCTGCGGTTAACATGAACCGAACCTGACTCTTATGCTGAACGACCTCCAATACGCTCTTCGACAGCTTTTCAAATCGCCTGCCTTCACCATCGTCTCGATCCTGACGATCGCTCTCGGAATCGGAGCGAACACAGCGATCTTCTCGGTCGTGAACGGGGTACTGCTCAATCCACTGCCATACCCGAATGCCGGCCGCATTGTCAGCATGTTCGAAAAAATTCCTAATTTCGATAACGGATCGATCTCTTATCCCAATTTTCTCGACTGGCAGCGTATGAATCGCAGCTTTTCCGCCATCGCTGCGTATCGCCCAACGGCGTACAATCTTTCGGGCGAGGGTGAGCCGGAACATTTGCAGGGCGAAATGATTTCAGCAGGGTTCTTCGAGATTCTGGGTGTCAATCCGATCCTGGGGCGAACGTTCAGGACGGAGGACGATCATCGAGGCGCAGCCCCTACAGCTATGATTTCGGAGGGTCTGTGGCGGCGCAAGTTCGGCGCGATGCGAAACATCATCGGCCAGCGATTAATCGTTGACGGGGTTGGGCGAACGATCATCGGCGTGACACCATCGAGTTTCCGTCTCCGAATTCAGAACTTCCAGAGAGGCACATCGCTCAACGACATCTATACTCCGATCGGCGAGTATAACGAGCCGCAGTTTTATGCGGATCGAGGCGCGGGCTGGGGTATGGACGCTATTGGACGGCTGAAGCCCGGAATGACGCTCGAGCTGGCCCGCCAGGACATGGACCGCGTCTCACGCGAGCTTACAGCGGCTTATCCGAATGTCGACAGTAACGAAAAAGCAAATCTCATTCCTCTAAAAGAAGAGATGGTGGGCGATATGCGCCTTCCATTGCTGGTTCTTTTGGGCGCGGTCTCGTTTGTACTGCTTATCTCGTGTGTCAATGTGGCAAACCTGCTACTGGCGCGCTCTACATCGCGTCAGCGAGAGTTCGCCATTCGCTTCGCAATCGGCGCCAGCCAGTTGCGTGTCATTCGCCAACTCTTGACCGAAAGCATTCTGCTAGCCCTGGCCGGCGGCGGCCTTGGGCTGCTTCTTGCGCAGTTCGGGACAGCTGCCGCGCTGGCCGCCGTGCCACATACTCTGCCGCGCGCCGAAGAGATCGGACTCGACCTCCGCGTGCTGATCTTCACGACGCTTGCCTCCCTTGCCGCCGGAACGATCTTCGGGCTTGCGCCGGCGCTGAATATACGGCGAGTCAATATCGGCGGCGCTCTGAAGGAAACCACACGAACCGCGACCGGCTCGCGCAGCCGCACGCAACGGACATTCGTTATTGCCCGAGATGGCGTTGGCGCTCGTGCTGCTGGTGGGCGCCGGGTTGATGATTCGCACGCTGTTTGTGTTGTGGCGCCTCGATCCCGGATTTAATGTGCGCGGCGTTATGACGTTCTCCATCTCTCCGCAACCGTCACTAGCGGAAGAGACTCCGGCCGCTATCCGCACGTTCTTGCGGGAGATGCATGACCAGCTCGTCTCCACTCCAGGAGTCGAGGCCGCTTCGCTCAGTTGGGGCGCTACCCCGATGCAAAGCGACAGTGATTGGTACATCTGGTTCGACGGCAGGCCAAAGCCTGCGCATGTGACCGATTTACCCATGGCGCTCGCCTATGTCGTCGAGCCGGATTACCTCAAGACTTTGCAGATTTCCCTCAAGCGTGGCCGCTTCCTGACGGAGAGCGACAACGAGAGGTCGCCCGCTGTCGCAGTGATCGATGATACGCTGGCGAAAAAGTATTTCCACGGCGAAGATCCTATCGGCCGGTATCTGGACCTCGACAATGATCCCCAGCAACCCAACAGACGTCCCAAGGCGCGCATCGTCGGCATCGTAAGTCACGTGAATCAGTGGGGGCTGGATTCGGACGCGACGAATCCACTGCACGCACAAATGTATCTTTCGATCACTCAGATGCCAGATCGGAATATCCGCAACATGGCGCAAGGGCTCGATGTGTATGTACGCGGCAAAAGTGCCGTGCCGCCAGATTTTGAATTGCTTCGCCGGCGCCTTCTCTCCCTGAACGGCGGATTGGTGGCCTTTGAAGGTGAGCCGATGGAACAGGTCGTTCTGAGATCCATCGCGAGCGAGCGCTTCACCATGTCGCTGCTTGCGGCCTTTGCCGGACTCGCGCTGTTGTTGGCCAGCATCGGAATATACGGTGTGCTGTCCTATCTTGTGGGACAACGCGCGCGGGAGATCGGGATTCGTATAGCGCTGGGCGCCCCACAACTCGAAGTTTTGCGCATGATCCTGAGTGACGGAGCCCGGATGACGGTGGCGGGCATCGGCATTGGAGTAGCGGCGGCACTGGCGCTTACGCATCTGATGTCCAGCATGCTGTTCGGCGTGAGACCGACCGACTTGACCACATTTCTTTCGGTGGTGCTTATTCTTTGCTTGATCGCGCTACTTGCGTGCTATGTTCCCGCGAGAAGAGCGATGAAGATCGACCCTGTGATTGCGTTGCGCGACGAATGAGCTCGGGGTGATCGATTGACTGGCCAGGCGGGAGCGCGGAAGCTTGCGAACTTCCGGTTGCACTTTGACGCTACTCCGGGTTGTTCGGTGGTGTCGCGGGTGCGGGCAGCGGTGTGCCTTCTTGGGCTGCTTTCGCGGTAGCCTTACCTTTAGCCTTCCAATCCGACTCTGTGGCGGCGTTTCCGACCACCCCTTTCGCGACATCCTGATCGACCTCGGCCTTGACGACGTGGTCGGCCTGCTTCGCCGATTCACGCGTGCCAGCGCCCATTTCAATCACTCGCACTCGTACTTTTTTCGAGCCAAATTTCTTGCATTCACGGGTATTCGGCATGTACAGATCCACCTTTCTGCCCTGGATCTTCAATCCCGTATCAGCAACAACGTATTCGCCTGAATACTTGCCTGCTCGCTTGACCTTCACTCTTGTGCCGATTGGCAGGATGTCGGGGTCTGCCGCGATGACATGCCGGTGCGTCCACTGTCCCGAGGCAGTAATCCCGGTTACCGAATAGGCGGTCGCGACATAAGTCCCATTGGGGCCGGCGAAGGGCGCAGCCGTAGTCTTCCGAGGCATAGCGAGAACGCTCATTGCCACGGCAGAGAGCACTAACAGGCTGCACCTCACAGCTCGTTAGATGTTTCGCGCCCGGATTTATGTCGGCTCTTCGCGAAACCTGCATTATTTGCGATATCGAACACCCGAAAAACCAGCAGGTGTTCCCCCCGGCAGCTTCTCGATGTGAAGATGCGGCGTCGAGTTCCTACTTCAATAGAATCTTCGCTAAACCTGCATTATTCGCCGTATCGAACACCCGAAAAACCAGCAGATGTTCCCCCGGCCGAAGCTTCTCGAGATGAAGATGGAAGCGCTCCCTGGGAGAATCGGTCACGCCATCGACGGCTTCCATGGGCTGCCAAAAACCGGCATCCAGCGAATATTCGCAAAGCCGCAGAGAACTGGTTTCATCGTGCGCTTCCACGTCCACATCGAGGGTCGCGCCGGAACGCTGCGGCACATCCACGGTCACAATGGGCGGAGTGTTGTCGATGACAACCGGCATGCTTACCAACGTCGCCTCGCGCGCGAACTCAGGTGCGTTGGAGGGCGCGTCAGAGGCAACGACTTTAAAGAGGTAGCGCCCATCCGCGAACACGTATGGATCGAGCAGCAGCGTGTTTTCAAACATGCGGCTGCGGATAAGCTGCCACTCAGCGGCATTTTCGGGGCGGAAATACACCGAGTAGACCAGTTTGTCGCTGTCCGGATCGTCCGCCTGCCAGGAAATCTGGGTCTGAGTCGTCTGCAGGTTCGAGACGCTTGGAGTAGCGGATGTCGTCGAACTGGCGGACGGCGGCTCGCCGCTGGCAGTCACGGTGATGGAATAGGCGGACGCGGCAGCGGGCGTCCCGGCGGCCGTCTTGGCCGAATTCGCCGTCAGGATAGAACTTACGGTGATGCTGCGGATCGTGGGAGGCGTGTTCTGCGGCAGGTAAGGCACATCCACGCTGTCTATTTGCGCGGCGCTGCCGGCCGGCCATTCCGCGCGCCATTGAATGTAGCGGGCATTGGGACTTTTGATGAGTGCAGCGGCCGGATCGGCGATCGGCTCCGACCAGGCGCTCCAGGTAGCGTCGGGACGGGCGGCAAAGCCCGTCCGCGTGCGGAACACAATTCCCGCGCCCGTCCCATGCCATTGCAAATGACCCCAGCGAGCGACGCTGACGCCATCGTGCACCTGGGATTGGTAAGCGCCGGGACCGCTGCCAGCTGAGCCGAACGTGATCACGCGCGCAGGATTGCTTAGGGCCGCGCACAGCAGATCGCCGGACAACGCCAGGCGAGTGGTTTCGCCGTCTCCCGGCTCTGACACCAGGCTCAGCTTCCCGGCCTGGATACTGAAGACGCGCCCCTCATTATCGGTAGAAAAAAACAGCGTGTCGCCCTGCAGCAGCAGATCGTAGACATTGTCTTCTTTGGAACTGCGGAGGGTTTCCACGACACGGTCGGGCGTGATCCGGTAAATGGCGGATTTCTCCACGCCGCTCACCTCAACGACACCTGTATTCGAGGTTGTCGAGGAACCAAAGGCGCTTGCAGGGGGAGTTTTACTCTGGTCAGAGGCCTTGATGCTGGCCTGATCGTCGGCGCTGGCAGCGTTGCCCGCCGCCTCCGAAACCGTAATCACGGTAGGAGTGGTAGCCACAGCGACGCCAGCCGCCGCGCTAGTGGCGGACGCCGGGCTAGTAGTCCGTGTCGCAACCGCGCCGCCCATAGCGGCCACATACAGAACGCCCTTCGGATCAATCACGATGGCGCTGATTTCCGGCAGTGAGGAATCGTAAACGATGGCTCCCTTGTTCGGGCCGGAGACGTCATATACCATGCCATTTGGATCCGTACCCGCATAGAGGTGACTGTTCGGGCCAAGCGTGAGCGCGGTAATGTTCGACTGGCCGGTGTCGTAAAAGAGTTCGGCGTGGCCAGTGGCGTCGATGCGAAAAATCTGGCCTGGCTCGCCGGTTGCCGCGTAAATGCTGCCGTCCGGCGCGGCCTGAAGAGCCCAAATATACTTCGCCGGCGAATGCCAAATCTCCTGCGCTTTGCCATTCTCAATGCGATACAGGCTGCCATTCGGGGAGCTGGCGGCGTACAGCGCGCCTTGCGAAGTCAGGCACAGAGCGAAGACTTCCGATTGTGGAGCGCTCCAAACGAGCGATGCCGTTCCATCCCGAGCAATGCGAAAAACCTTGCCCTGGTGGCCCGTGGCCGCATAGACGCTGCCGTCCGGCGCTGCGATCATGCTCCACAGCGCGGGTTGATTCAGCGGAGCGCTCCAGCGCATGGACGGGCCCAGTTGGAGGACGCCATCCACTGAAAGCGAAAGGCCGGTGAGGCCCCCCTTTAGAAAATCATTGAAGCCGGCGACCTGCCAATCAGTCGTGGTGGCAGCGGGGATAGTTCCCGCAAGAGCGCAAAACGCTAAGAGAAGGCGCGCTTTCACGATTTACTCTTTCACTTCCACCTGGATGGTCTTGGCTCCGGTAACAACATAGTCAGGGACCGGAATGGCTATTTCGGCGATTCCCGAGCCGCGCGTAAGGGTAAGGGCAGGGGTGGTGTTGGCGGAATCGGAAGGGTCGGCCAGTATCAGCGCGACCGATGGCGGCGGATCAGTCAATTCGCCACCCGGCATTGGTCCGGAGACAGTGAACGCGGGCTGTTGGCGCCATACACGCACGTAGAGAGCATCACTATCGCGGAATTGATTGATGGTGGAAATCAGTCTTTCGGGCGTCTGCAGCGAGGACTGGGTCAGACCGGCAAAATCGGGGATATTGAGAGTGTTCGCGTCACTGATTGTAAAATTCAGCGGACCCGTGGGCGCACCAATAGGAACCTGATACGTGGCCGTTCGCGTAAGCTGCTGCCCGTCATCGCCCTGCAGCAGAGCGCTGATCTCAACCGCCGTGCCGGGACGCACCTCGTGCCGTGAAGCCCAGGCTTGCGCGATGCGAAGCTGGCGCTTTCCTTCCAGTTGATCCAGGGTGAACGACATACCTTTCATGCGCAGTCCGGTGAAGCCGCCACCAAGCACAAACCCGAGCGTAACAACGGCGTCCGAAGACACTTGCTGAGCAAGTCCGCTATCGCTGATGAACATGTCCTGAATAACGAGGGGCGGCAGACTGCCTTCGAAATCAACATGCCCTCGCAACCGTATGGTGCCCGCGCCGAGCATACGTTCGGTGGCGTCGAGAACGGAGAACAACGCGGTTTGCGTAATGAAGGGCGTTAGAAAACGATCATTGACCACCTGGAAGTGATAGTCGTGCGGGCCGGTCGCGGCCGATTGAACGGAGACCGCTAAAGGGACGGTGTGCGCGGGCCGGCCGATCTCGCCTGAGACCGCAGTTGCGCGGTCGCTGAGGATGGTTCCGACCCATTGGCGCGCGTTTGAAACCTTGAATGAACTGTTCAGGCTTGGAATAATCGCGATCACATCGGACCGCGCGAAAGGAATCTCGGTTGTTCCCGTCTCGAGGAAGCGGTGCCCAAAGGCGTAGATGCGCTTGCCGTCTACATAGGTTACGGTGCCGTCCGCGGTGATGTTCATGTCGCCGGTGATCAAGCCAACGCTGATCATGGAGCCCGGCGTCACGGTTCCCGAATAGGAGGAGTTGGGCGGCGATCCAGCCGATAAGCCCTGCATGGGTTCGAAGCCCAGGCGGCGAAAGTCCTCGGCAAATGTTTGGAGAGTAGCGGGCGTAAATCCAGACAACGAAAGAGGGGTCAAGATTTGAGTGAGATTGCCGAATGGCGACGGAAGCTGGGAGAGAGAGAAGGCCTGGGCCAAGCGGGCGGCAGGGGAGAAGCGCGCTTTGAGAGTGGAAACGACGGGAGCGGCCGGAGCGGGCGGCTGCCGGATGCTGGAATCGGCGATCATAGCCTCAATCGGTTGGATGCCGGCGATAGGCTCTTTCGAGAAGGGGAACCCCAGGGCGACGGCGCCGAGCAGCTTGCCGTCGATGTAGACGGGGCTGCCGCTCATGCCCTGCATCACTCCGGTTTCAGCGAGCGGGCCGCCGCTGAGCCGGGCGAGGATCACGCTCTGCTTTGGAGTGAGATTCTGGACGACGCCGAGGATCTCCACCTGGAACTCTTCGATGCGATCGCCATTGAAGACAGTGCGCCCGATGCCGCGGAGTCCGGGCCGAACATCTTTGAGCGGATAAAAACCCTGCCCGGCAGCAGAATGGCTTAGCATCAGCCCCAGCAGAAGCGCCGTGAGAGCGCGCGGCAAAAGAGGGCGCACCCCTGGATCGCTTTGTTCTGGTTGTCGGTAGCACACGCGCTTCCTTCAATAGTAAGCGCGTCATCCTGAAACGCCTTTAGGGGCAAGCCATTGCCGCCGTCTGATTCTCTATTATCTGGACATCGCGCCGGCATGCTTTGCCCGGAATGGCGATGGAAACTTGATGTTTGCCGGCGGATACCACAAAACTTGCAGCCGTGAAGCCGAATGCTTTCTTGTCGATCGTAATCGGCGCCGAAGACGGAATAGAGGAAAGCGCGATCTGGCCCACTTGCATCGACGTAGAAAGAGAAGAGAGCAGGCGTTTGACGAAATCAAGAAAGGTGTACGCCTTCACCAACGCAAGCGAGATCTCCGCCACGTCCGGCGCGGGGTTTGCCTGGAACGATTCGATCCAGGGTGACAACGATCTGCGCTTCGTGACCTGCAGGCCGTGATTTGCATCGCGCAGGTTAAAGCAATAATGCCGGATTAGCCCAGCCGTCAGCGATTCCGGATTCGTCTGTTCGCTTTGTGCAAGCAAGAGGCGGTTCAGCTCCGGCTTTGCGTCCGCCACTGAGTTGGCAATGGCAGATTGCGCATCCGGAGCGATTTTGACGCCGTTGTTCGACTGCCATTCCGCCAGAGTGCGAATGGCAGTCTGCCGCAAGTTGAACTTGTCCACCGGCAGCTCTGTCACGAACGGCGTGGTGATGGCAGGTCTCTCTCCCGCACTTGGACTTCGCCCGGCCCAAAGAAATGGGACGGTACCAGATATATTGCTTTACGGGGCGATTCGGCGAGAATCTCAGTCTCTTTACCAGCAATCGAAACACTCGTGTTCCTGGAGTCTCCGGTGAACGGGCCTGTCACGGTGGCCGGGGCCCCTGCATTGCCGAAAGCCGGAGTCTGGAAATCTTCTGTCGAGGGCGGAGTATTCGTCACAATTGGAACTCCTGGAGAAAGGGGCAACTGGGTGTGCGCGACCTCGCGGCCGCCAGGATCGCGAAGAACCAGAGTGACGATCGTCTCCGTGGCCGGGATACTCCAGACGGCGATTCTATCCCGCACGGCCGTCTTCCGATTTTCGGCTTCAATGACGTAACCCGAAAGAGTTGCGCCGTTGGCTTCCTTCTCGCTCGAATCGCTGCCGGCGGGTTCCGCACTCACGGTTCCGGAAAGTGTGTCGCCAGCGGCCATATCGTCCGGCAGGTTCGCACGGATGGTCCCTTGAGGCAGCGTGAAGACGGCACGCTTGAGACCATCGCTAGACTCCGTCGCCGTTGAGACTTGCGGATCCGCGGACGCAAAGCCTGGTAAGCCCAGCAAGAACGCCCCAGCCAGCGGCAACATGAAGCGCGCGAGGCGCCGCCCTGATAGCTCATGCCTTCTCATTGGTTTTGGCCCCTTTGTTCAGGCTGCCGTGAATGAAGTCGGCGAAGACCGCGATGGATGCCAGAAGCGCTAAAAACTGTACGCGGCTGGGGGAGCCAAAGGTGCGGATCATAGAGATCAAAGAATCCTACGGTGAGCATCCAGACGACCTGCTGGATACTGAGATAGCCGCAGTAGAGCGAGACGCCGGCCAGGCCCCAGGTCAAGATGATTTTGCGCAGTTGAGGCTTCGAAAACTCGACGGTCTTGTCACGATTTAAGACGAAGCCGGTGATTGCCCCAATGGTCACACCGCTTGCGGTCATCAATAATTTCGTAAGGTCAAGGTAAATGTCAAGCCGCTTCTCTTGCAGCTTGTTCAGATCCTTAACCAGGGGCTGAACCAGGGAGACCTTTGCAAGGAGGATTTCGAAGATCAGCAGAACCAGGGCTACAGCCAGAAACTGCACATACAAGCGCGACCACAGAGAGGGCTTCGCAATCGGGGCGTCGACTGACGAATCGAACGGGGTTGGGGCGGGAGCGCCCATTAGCGCCTGCTTTCCGGTTCAGGTCATCATATCCGAGCGGCCGGATGCTCGCAATCTTGGATTTATCTTGGATTTATTTTCACGGGCAGGGCGACGCATCGCCGGCAACGGCTCTCTCCATGCGGCGCAAGATGCCGTCAGGTTCGGCCACACCCATCGCCACGATGGCGTCGGCCCGGCTTTGGGTATCGGAGACCGCGTAGATCCGCAGTTCGTCCGCGTTGCCGGAAGGCCGCACGTGGGCGACGTCACCATCTTCAAAGAGGATGCGCACGCCGTCGGTGTAATCCAAACGAGCGATTGGGGCAAATCCCATCTGCGAGTTAAAAAAGCCCGACAGTTCCTTGCGAATGGATGCGAGTTCGGATTCGCTCGCATCAGCGTCGCGAGGAGAGAAGCGCGCTTCAATCATTCGCGAAACCTGCCTTGGAAAGTTTTCCAACAAAGCGGCGCGGCTGAAGCGCTTGGGCAACTGCCCGAAAAGATCCTGAAGAGAACATCTGCGGGAGTGGGCGGCGGTCAAGACAGTGAGAATCGGCAGCAGCGCGTCCCGCGTAGGAAGAGCCGTTAAGACCGCGCCGTTCCGCTCCATGTCAGAGCCGGTCAGGAATCCGCCATTCGGCTCCCAGCCGCAAATGCGCTGCTTCCCTTTGCGGCGAGCGGCCTCCATTCCGGCGATGACGAACGGCGAGCCGATGCGTGTCTTGGGTTCAACCACCGCGGCTAAATCCCCGCGATCAATGGCGTCATTGCATGTGATGGGAACAATCACGGCATCGGCGCGCAAGTACTGAGCCACCAACATGCCTATCAGGTCTCCGCCGAAGAAGCGCACCCTAGCCGTGGCGGGATCCACTCCGAGTATCAACGGCCGGTCACTGTCACCGTCGGTACTGACGACGGCGAACAGAGGACCATGTTTCGCCACAGCCTCATCTACCAGCGCCTGAATGGTTGCGAGTTGCGCCGCTCCGATGTTCTCCGTGTCGATTGGAACGAATGTATCGCTGCGCCCGGCAGGGATCACCGTTGCATCAAAGCTCTCCAAAATTTCCACCAGGAGATCGCGCCCGACCGCCGAGTGTTGATAGACCAGCAATCGCATGTCGCCCAGGGAGACGCCGGAGAAAAAGCTTCTGAATCGAGCGATCCAAGCGGCACGGGCAGCGCCATTTTCGGCCGGAAGGTCTTGGCGTCCCGCCTTGAGAAAACCACTTTTATCGAAAAGCGATTGTTCCAGCGGCTGGTCATATAATCTGCGGCGGACGCGTCCCACCTGCTCATTGATGGGCGCTTCATGCTGCTTGCGCAACTCTCCCCGGCTGGTGTTGGTCTTGTAGCCGTTTAGCGCAAACGGAATGTGGCTGCCGGTCACCATGATGCTGCCTTTGCCGCGCGCCAGGGCGTAGCATGTCAGCGCGGGAGTTGGAATGCAGCCCAAATTTACCGCGTTCAGGCCAGCGTCGCGAATGGCGAGAGCGATCGCCTGGGCAATCTCCCCGCGGCCGGCTTGCTCCGCGACGAAACCCGCCGAACTGGGGCGCAGGTCTCTCGCGAAAAAAAAATCCTCACCGCGAACGATCCCGCCATCGGAGGGATCCAGCGATTGCAGATATTCCAGTTCCGCCAGCGCGTTGATGTAGATCTCCAACTGGCTAAGATCTACCACCTTGCCGCGGCGTCCGCTGGTTCCGAACTTCAGATCGTGCGGCTGATAGTTGAGGCTCGAACGCAGCGACTCTTGATTGAGATCCACAGAAGATCGATTGTAACCGGCGTGTTCCTGGCGTAGCGCGGCTCGGCTGCTTTCAAATTGACGCCCGAGGGATTTAGCCCTCCCGTTTTCACGTATCGCGGCCCTCCGTATCGCTCCATACGTGCGAGTAGCGGGCATACCCTTAGACCTCCCTCCTGTCAGCTTTGCCGGTTGTCCGAGATTAGTAGACGAACGGCAGGTTTTGCGCCTTCAAAAAGCTATTCAAAATGCGAGACATCGAGATACGTGCATCCTCCGCTTGAAGCAGTCCGAAACGGCTTATGAGCGGCTGATAGCATTTAAGCGTGCAGAGGGTCCCCACAAGAGTCGTCACAGCGGAACGTGACTACTCGACCACGCGCAGCAAGTTGTTCAGATTCGGCAAGCCCGGGTGGCGAAACTGGCAGACGCAAAGGACTTAAAATCCTTTTTCGCGCAAGCGGAGTGCGGGTTCAAGTCCCGCCCCGGGCACCAGTTAGCTCGCCTAGGACGAAAGTACTCCATGGGTTTTCCGCATGTTGGTCCTCGAAAAACTGGATTGGCCTAAATTCGCAGAGCGTTATCGATGAGAGCACGAACCAATGCCAGCTGCAGACAATTGATTATCTTCGCGAAGAAAACAGGGTGTTGTGGGAGCAACTCGGAGAGCGGCTAATGCGATTCAATGACGACCGGCGGCGTCGATTAGCAGCGAGGGCAAAATTCTTGGGGCGGAAAGTCTTGGCTGAGGTCGCGACCATCGCCACGCCTGATACGTTATTGGCGTAGTACCGCAGGCTGATTGCCCAGAAATATGATGGGAGTGCTCGGCGCAGACCAAGCACACAGAAAAATCATGTGGTTCCACACAGGCTATCGTGTGGATCACTCTATTCCTTCTCCTCCCTGAGTGCCGCACACTAGAGTGGCATGCAACTCACGCGCCCATGAAGCTCTTGATCGTTGAAGACAATCCCGGCGTCCGCAAGGTGATCAGGAATCTGCTCGCGAGTGTGGCCGACGAGATCTGCGAGTGCGCCGATGGTGCAGGAGTTTTGGCTCTTTTCAGACAGGAGCGACCCGATTTCGTGCTGATGGATATCCAAATGGATCGCGTGGATGGAATAACCGCCACACGGCAGGTGAAAACGGATGATCCAACGGCACGGGTGATTATCGTCACAGACTACGATCAGCCGGATTTGCGGGAAGCTGCATATCAGGCAGGCGCCTGCGGTTATGTATTAAAGGAGAACCTGCTCGAACTCGTTCGCCTACTGGATGAATTCGACAAAAAGGAGGGAAACGCAGTAAAAAATGAAGGAAGAACGTGATCATGATCCCGCCATGCTTCGCGGTTCGTTCTACTTCAGTCTCTATTCGATTCCGTTCCCGATTCAGTTTTGATCAAATTGACTCACGTCGCATTGACGTTCTAATTTCAATACAATGCTGGCTTGGTTGCCCCTAGTGCGGTGCTGCTTGCTCTTGCTGGCGCAGGCAATATGGCCGGCAACCCAGCAATATCAGATCGATCACTGGACAACAGAAAACGGTCTGCCGATCGGCGGTGTCACCGGCATCTGCCAAACGCGGGAGGGGTACCTATGGATTGCTACCCTCGATGGCTTGGCGCGTTTCGACGGGGTGAGGTTCACGATTTTCAACCGAAGCAACACAGCCGGGATTACAAGCAGTCGCTTCGGAACAATGTTCTGTGCCGTGAATGCAGATTTTTGGACGGGTACTGAAGGCGGTACCGTCATCCGATATCACGACGGCAGGTTCCAAAGCTATAGCACAAAAGATGGGCTAGCATCGGGACCGGTTTTGGGCATCTCCGGAGACGATCAAGGCAACATCTGGGTTCTTGCTCCCGGGGGGATCAGCCGGTGGCAGCCGGCGCAGGGGAAGTTCACGCGGTTTGATGATCGCGAAAACCCTTACGCGGCTGAGCTTTGGAGCAACGACAGAAGACACGGCTTCTTCTCGATGGATTCTTCCAGGCTTCATATCTTCTCTGCGGGGAAACAAACAAGCTTTCCCTTCCCCGAGATATGGCGCAAAACATCAGCTTACATTGCGATGCAAGAATCAGACGGAAGTATATGGATTGCTAATTCGGCGGGTCGCTTGGTTCACTGGCTGAACGGACGCTGGGTGGAGCAGACCAAGGCTGAAGTCTCGGAGTACCGCGATTCTCGCGGTAGGCGCTGGCGTACCGGACTTCGGATGAGTGCTCAGGGGTTCTGGGAGCGGTATCTGGTTCTGCCGCCCGGAACGGAGCCGAGCGATCTTCCATATTCTTTCCTATTCGAAGATCATGAAGGCAATCTCTGGGCCGGCAATGTGCGAAACGGCGAAGGCCTCTTCCGCCTGCGCGAACGGCTTGTCGAAGCCTTTTCGACAGAACAAGGTTTACCTAACCGGAATGTCTATCCGATTTATCAAAGCAGGGACGGGGCGATATGGATCGGAACGTGGTCGGGAGGCCTCTGCCGGTTTGAGCGAGGAAAGTGCCGAGCGTACACGACAAGCGACGGTTTGGCAACAAACATGATATACGCGATTGGCGAGGACGCCAAAGGAAGGCTTTGGGTTTCGACCGAGGGCGCGCTGCACCGGTTTAAGAAGAACCGATTTGAGCGCGTCGACCTGGACATGGGAGTGCGGGCGATTCACAAAGGCCTAGACGGCGCCCTGTGGTTAGGCAACACAGAAGGATTGTTTCGGTTCAAGGATGGGCAATGGAGGCGATTTAACCGCCAAGACGGACTTATTGCCGATGACGTTCGCATAATTATTGACGACGGGAGTGATGGATTGTGGACCGGCGGGTACGGCGGCTTGTGTCATATGCGCGGAGGTAAGTTTCAATGCTGGAGCGAAGCGGATGGACTGCCGGGGAATTCCATTCGCTCGCTTTATCAGGACGGTAACGGGGTGTTGTGGATTGGAACGTATGATGCGGGCCTGGGCCGGCTCGAAAATGGGCGCTTTACTCGCTATACAACTCGCGAAGGATTATTCGATAACGGGGTATTTCAGACCTTGGAAGATTCGGAAGGCAACCTCTGGATGAGCTGCAATCGGGGGATCTATCGAGTCCGTAAGCAGGAGCTAAACGATTTTGCAGCGGGAAAGATTCAGGCGATTCATTCTGTCAATTACGGGCGATCGGATGGCATGCGGAACGTGGAATGCAACGGAGGGACGGGAATCGCCGGAATCAAGGCAGAGGATGGATCGCTCTGGTTCGCAACTCAGGATGGAGTGGCGATAATCAGACCCGGCGATATCGACGCAGTAATCGCTCGTCCGCCGCCGGCGATTGTGGAATCTTGCATGGTTGATCATAGGCTGGTTCCAACGGACCGTACCATTCGGATGAGACCAGGGCAACTTGATCTGGAATGTCAGTACACCGCATTGAGTTTTGTGGATTCGGAGCGCATTGCTTTCCGCTACAAACTCGCCGGCCTGGATGAGAACTGGGTAGATGCGCGTACGCGGCGTACCGCTTACTATTCGCACGTTCCGCCCGGGAAATACACGTTTCAGGTGGAAGCAGCTTATGACGATCGAACGTGGAGTAATTCCGGCGTTCACCTGGCGGTAATTGTTTTGCCGCCCTTCTATCGAACCTGGTGGTTCGAAACAATCGTTTTTTTAGCGGCTTCAGGAGCAATCTACTTGGCGTGGCGAAAACGTGTTTCGCAGCTCGAACAAGCCCGAGACGTGCAGCAAGCCTTTTCGCGCCAGTTGATTGCTTCCCAGGAGAACGAGCGTAAACGAATTGCCGCTGAACTCCATGACAGCCTGGGACAACACTTGGTGGTGATCAAGAGTCTTGCGCTTATTTCCTTGAATAACGGAATTTCTGGAGACGCAGGAAACGACCGCAGTGAGGAGATCTCGGCTGAGGCTTCACAGGCGTTGAGCGAGGTCAGAGAAATCGCCTATAATCTGAGACCGTACCAACTGGATCGCATAGGGCTGACGAAGGCGGTCGAGGCGGTCGTCACAAAGGCGTCTGCTGTCACAGGCATCGCTTTCGAGTCCGAAATCGACCGGATTGATGATGTCTTTCCGAAGGAGTGGGAGATCAACTTCTACCGGATCGTGCAAGAAAGCGTCAACAACGTGATCAAGCACTCGCAGGCGACCCAAGCCAGCGTGACGGTCCGCCGCGCGACTGACGAACTGCGGCTGGTCGTCCGTGACAACGGGAACGGATTCACACCGGTGGAAACGACTGTGAGCGCGCTGGGCGGCTTTGGCCTCATCGGCATCGCCGAACGCGCCCGACTTCTACAAGGCACCGCAAAGGTGCAGTCAGCACCGGGACACGGAACAGCCATCACCATCGAAATACCGCTCAAGGGGAACCGGAATGGAAGATGAGATACGCGTGTTGATCGCGGACGATCATCCGCTGCTCCGCCGAGGATTGCGACAGACGATTGAATCAGATCCGATGTTGAAGGTTGTGGCTGAAGCCGGCGACGGAGAAACTGCCCTGGCTCAAGTCCAGGAAATGAAGCCTAGGGTCGCCGTACTCGACGTGGATATGCCGAAACTGGACGGCCTCGCGGTGGCCCGCCAGCTTCGTGTCGGGAGGCTCCCCACGGAGATCCTTTTCTTGACTATCCACAACGCGGAAGACCTCTTTCAGGCCGCCATGGAGATAGGAGCCAAAGGCTACCTACTCAAGGACATCGCTGTGACCGAGATTGTCAAGGCGCTGCATGCCGTCGCGGCCGGCGAATACTACGTCACGCCATCGCTCGCAGGCCATCTCGTTCATCACCAGCGCCGCATTGCTGCGTTGATCGAGCGGCAGCCCGGCCTGGACGCCCTGACTCCAACCGAACGACGGATCCTTCTGATGGTGGCGGAAGGCAAGTCGAGCAAGGCCATTGGCAACGAGCTCTTCGTTCATTACCGCACCGTCGAAAACCATCGCACAAATATCTGCCAGAAACTTTCCCTCCACGGCCCCAACGCCCTGTTTCGATTCGCCCTGCAGCACAAGGCCGACCTGTAGTCTCGCCCATTTGAGCAGCACCAGCTTCCGTGCGTCATTACACGGGAAAACGTGTGTTGTTACTCACCCAAATTGTGTAGCACCCGCTATTCACTAAGCCTGATTACCTCGGTTACATTGCTTTCACGAGGAAACAGTCCGCATCGAAGCGCTGCGGCGCCGAATACAAATTGCGGCGAGCCTCGTTGACACCTTTTCGGCGGAGCGGATAGCGAATTCGTTAACAGGAGGGATGCTCAATCGCCAGGTTGAACTAACGCCATGCCGCGCGAGCACCCCATTATTTCAATCCCTCGAACGTTTTTCTGCCTCCGGCCTGCCCCGCGGCTGCCGTTTGGCCTGCGTGAACCTTCCGCCGCACGGACGGCGTGCGGCGGAGCAAATTCGTTGACAGCTCGAAAAGGAGAGACTGACATGAAGACACAAACAAGCGCTCAAAGGCTGCCTGGACTCGGCGCCCTTTGGGTAAATCGTGGCCATCAAGAAAGATCCAAACGCGGCAGAAATTGTGCGCTGACGTTACGCGGCCTGCGGCGCCGCGCGTTCTATCGGCCGCTCGCCCTGGCGATGTCGGTCTTGCTTATTCCCTCGCTTTCCTGGTTCGAGAGCATGGCCGGCATTCCGCTCGGTTCCAGCGCCAAATCGTTCCAGGCCTCGGCACAGACAACCGGCGGCACCGGTTGCCAAGCGGCGTCCGCAACCGCGATCATTCGAACCAACTGCGTAAATGGCCAACTATTTAACTTGTTTGGCGATCTGAACCAGTTCGAATCGGATTCGGTGAATGCTTACCTGGCCCTGCACAATCTTCCTCCGGGCGATGCGCACCTGATTTACGACGAAGGCCGTGCTGACCTGCGCAACGCGGTTCGAGGGGTTATGATGGACGACCTCCTCGCTATCATCCAAAAGTCCGCGTCACAACGAACCGCTCACGAACAGCTCCTGTATAGCTGGTTGCAGACTGCCGTCCAGCAGAATGAAATCAAAGAATATACGGCCGCATTGGCGGCTTTTAACAGTTTCCAGACTGACACCTGCCATTTCACGCTCGACCCCGATATCGCCAAGGAATACAACATTTCCTTCGACGGAACCTTATGGTGTTTTCCGCTCCTTTCCCGTGGTTTCGAACCGCCGGTTCCAGACGAAGACTACTTCACGGCCTATGGGATAAAGGTTTCCTATGGGAGTGCAGCGACCACTTCCCCAAATTTTTCCTCGCTCGTGGCGGGAACGGAGATCAGCCAGAACGAAGCACTCGGGGATGCGGCAGCCACGGCGAGTGCCTTAGCAATCACATCATCAGCGGTCTCGTTGATCCCAAGCCTCCTCTATGTGTCGTATTACGCTTTTGCTTTAGCGTATACTTCCGTGAATCTCGCCGCGGCGTTTGCCAATTTGCCCACGATCTCGCCGATAATCTACGCAATCGCCGGCAGTTCTGACTACGCGGGTCCGGTGGGGATCATTGCGCTGTGTGTAGTCGCTGCGGTAGCAGCGGGCTTAGAGCTTTCCAGCGATCAACAAACTGCTGCCTGGGTGGCGGACTTAAACAATAAACTGACACAAGCGACGAACAGCCCGCCGGATCTCTTCGCTTTTGCTACAAACTCGACCGGCCTTGCGAAATTGGAAATGACCCTGGTTGCACAAACGGTCCCAGACGTGCCCAGCACCGCGGCACTTCCGGCGCACCGGCCCGGAACGGATCCCGGCTTCAACATTTCCACCTCCGCCGGCGCAACCCCAAGCGTCGCAGGAACACTCACCTATCAGGACTGGAACGGAGCCACCTGGTCGGCCCAAACCTGGGGAGGCTGGCTTGTCCAGACCTGCACCAGCGCCGCCTCCACATGCCCTCAGACCGACAGCATCATCGCCAGTATCAACTACGTCGACTGGTCCGGAGTAAATTGGACGGCGTCGCGCGTGGGCAATATTTTTGCCAGTACCAAGGCTAGTCCCGCCAGCACTGACACAGGCTGCCCCGCTAACGCCACAACAGGCGTCTCTCCGGGCACCGATTTCAGCGCTTGCAAGAGTTACGCGTCCACCACCATCCCTATTACCGACGCCCAGGGAAATCACATCATGGCAGGGATTTCGGCATTCAGCCCGCCCGGCTTCACCAGTCCCGCCTCCTCGTTGGCCGGCGCTGGCGCAGGCAAGAGCATCGCCCTGGTTTTTTCGCCTGGTACTCCTTCTACGGTGACCATCACCGCGGCCGGCAATCCCACTCCGTCAGTCTGCCTTTCGTCTGGAACGTTGACTTCGGATTTCACGCTCAACGGAGGCAACACCTGCGGGACTGGCTCATTCACGCTGGCGTTCAATGGCGACATCAACGCTGCCCAACAGGTTTATCCGTTAACGCTGACAGCCGCGAACAGCATCGCGACGGTATCACAGACGTTTTCAGTGAATGTCGCCACTCAACTCAACATCATCTCGCCTAGCACGCTAAACGTAACTGCGGGCCTTCCAGTGAATTTCACGGTGGTTGCCACCGGAGTTCCCACGCCTACGCTTTCGGCAAGCGAGTTTCCGGCACTCGGGCTGACCTTCACGGACAACGGCGACGGCACCGCGACCGTCAGCGGCGTGGTCCCGGTCCCGGAAACCAACGATGTTTGTATAACGACCGGGACGCCCTGTAACACAGGGATTTCAGCCACCAACTCACAAGGCACCGTCACGCAATTTCTCGTCGTCACGGCGGCTCCGGCTCCCCAGGCGAACCTGCTTCCTCCCACCAGTGCAACCTTCATTGCGGGCATTTCCAATGAACTTCTCCTAGCCTCGAGCGGCGCGATTACGCCCGTATCGTGGACCCTCATACAAGACCCTAATGCACCAGCACCCTGGTTGACCCTGAAAGATAACGGCGATGGGACTGCCTTGCTGTCGGGCAACCCACCAGTGGGTACCTCGGGCACATTTAATCCTAAGATCGGGCCGGCTGCTGCCGGGACGTTCACCCTCATCAATCCGTTTCCCGTGACGGTGGAGAATATACCTCTCTTCACCAGCCCCAATACCGTTTCCTTCACGGTGGGAACCCCAGTCTCGTTTAGTATCGATACTAACCAGGGGAGCGTTAGTCTGGCCACGGATACTTCGTTGCCGAGCGGGCTCTCGTTTAGTTCCGGGACCACAGCGAGCATCACTGGAACGCCCGCTTCGGGGACCGGCGGCCAGTACACGATGACTTTGACCGACAATGCCGGTTCGGCGGGGTCGATTTCGCAAACTCTAACTTTGAATGTTGACGAGGGCCCGCAGATCACCAGCCCGAATTCGGCAACCTTTTTCACTGGGATGCCGGGCTACTTTGCGGTAACGACGACAGGCTATCCCAGCCTCTCAACGCAGCCGGTGTCACAAAACGCCACTCCCCCCACCGCGGCCGACCAGGGACAAGGAATGTTCTTTACCGTGACGGGCCTTCCCGCGGATCTTCAATTCAGCAACCTAAACACTCTGGGCCTCGCGACGGGTACGCTCACCATACAAGGCACTCCTTCCGCCGCCGATGCCGGACTACACCAGGTGACCATCACGGCCCAGAATGGCGTCGGAGCGCTGGCGCAACAGACTCTGATGCTGGATATTGTCAGCATCACGGGGGCCGCGCCGGCTTCCGGCACCAAATGCAATGGCAACTATAACGGGACCTTCAAAGGGACTGTTACAGTTTCCGCAGGCCAGAACTGCTCGTTCGTCGGCGGGGGCGGCATCACCGGGAATGTGACGGTGAACGGCGGAAATCTTGCAGTTTCCAACGGCACGATAACCGGCAACGTGCAGATCCAGGGGGCCGCTGCGTTCTCCTTCGGTTCGGGCACGGCGATAAACGGAAACCTGGCGATCCAAAACGTTGCCTCTGGGTCTGCCATGAACCAGATCTGCGGCACTCAAATAAACGGCAACCTACAGGTGTCCAATAATGCCACGCCCGTCCAAATCGGCTCTGCCGCGCAGGACTCCTGTCCCGGTAACTTCGTCGGCAAGAACCTCGCTATCCAAAACAATACTGCGGCTGTGACCGTTTACAACAACGCGGTCGAAAAGAACCTAACGTGCTCGAGTAACACTTCGATCACAGGGGCGGGAAATACAGCCTCGAAGGAGCTGGGCCAATGCTCGAACTTCTAACAGACTGATCGAACTCGGGCGAGAGGAGCGCGATCCGCAGCCACGCGCTCTTCTCATCCGAGGCTCTGAATTGGGAAAGCACAATCGCACTCCAGCTGCATCACACGACCAGAATTCGCCTAAGTCCACTCTCAAACGATCGCGACGGTTCGGCTCGATGGGGGGCGGCCCGTTTACGGGAAAGAAATTCGGGAGCAAAATGGAAGTGTCGGTTGACACGGAGATCGATATATGAACTTGCCGGATTTGCAGCGACGGGAATTCATCGCCAGCCTTGCGGGATTATCAGTGGCGGCAGCTTTGCAGGGCGAAACCGTCAATGGCGTGATCTATCGGAAACTCGGCTCGACTGGGGAGCGCGTATCGGCGATCGGCCTCGGCGGGTACCATATCGGCGTGCCGAGTGAAGAGGAAGGCATCCGCATCATTCGTACGGCTTTGGACAGCGGTATCAACTTTCTCGATAATTCGTGGGATTACCATGACGGCGACAGCGAAGTCCGGATGGGAAAGGCCTTGCGCGATGGGTATCGCAAACGAGCGTTCCTCATGACGAAGTACAACGGGCGGACACGCGCGGCGGCGGCGCAACAGATTGACGAGTCCCTGCGGCGTCTGCAAACAGGTCACATCGACTTGATCCAATTTCACGAAAACATTCGCATGAACGATGCCGACAGGTACTTCGCGCCGGGCGGAGCGCATGAAGCAGTTATGGCGGCGAAGACGGCGGGCAAGATTCGGTACGTAGGCTTCACTGGCCACAAAGATCCGAGCATTCACCTACATATGCTCGATCTGGCAGCGAAGAACGGTTTTCATTTCGACAGTTGTCAGATGCCATTAAACGTCTTGGATTACGACTTCCGGAGTTTTGCTCATGAGGTAGTACCGCGGCTGGTGACTGAGAAGATCGCAGTGCTGGGCATGAAGCCGCTTGCATCGGGTTTGATATTCCAATTGACTGATGTGAACGCGATTGACTGCTTACACTATGCACTCAATTTGCCAACCTCTGTCGTCATAAACGGTTGTGACTCTCTCGAGCGGCTAGAGCAGGCTTTCCGGGCGATGAAGACCTTCCAGCCCATGAGTGCAGCGCAGGTGGAAGCACTGACCGCAAAGACAAAGGAAGCGGCAATGAGCGGGCGCATCGAACGCTTCAAAACGTCAGAGGATTTTGACGGGACCAGCCATAATCCATCATCGATGGGTTGATGTTTGGTTCGATCAGCAAAGATCACCCTTTGAGGCACTTTTCGGGGTGTTTGGGGGAGAAAGAAAATCGGGCTTACTTCGCTGTCCAATGTAGATTCGGGAAATATGTCAACTGAAGTCCCAGCGACAGGTCTTTTTGAAGTCCCTGCGCGAGGATCGGCGCTTTCCAAAACTCGATCTGGGCGAAAGAATCCACCGAAACATCTTCGCGAAGACGATGAACCCATCGTACGGAAAAATCGTTTTGGGTAGTTCCTCCCGGAACAAAATCTTTCGCGCTCTTGACGTTTCGATAGCTGATTTGGATCATTTCCTGCGTCGTGGGGTGATACGTTAGCCACGCCTGCCCACCTTTGCCTTCTCTGCCGATCCAATCTCCGAGGATGAACTGCTTGTTGGTGTAGGCATCGTGGTAAACCTGTTCGAAATAGAAAAACTGACCGCCGTTACTGCGGGAAGTTGGAAAATCCGTATAAACAGCCTCCGCGCGGAAATCGACACGCGGGAAACGAGGCAAGTGGGAGAGATAAATCCCTGGTCGAAACGCCGCGCGCCGTGGAGCGCTGAACGGAGACACATCATCATGCACGAGTGAATCTGTATAAAGCGTTAGCCAATTCCGCACAAATGGCAGCCGATAGGAAAAGTCAAAACTGCTGTAGCGGGCTCCTGGATCGTCGCGGGAAAATTTCACGCTCTCCGGCACATTACTGAAGCTGGTGAAACTGTTCCAGAACGAGCCAAACGTAAGCGGGACGTGGCCCTCCCCGGCAAAAACGATGGTGCGCGAAACACCGAATTCGAAATTGGCGCTCGGCTTGAAACTGAACTTCTGTCCCTGTATCCAGGGATCGCGCGGAGAGATGTGGCCTTGCAGGCTTCCCAGGAAGAGATCGTAACGAACGGGCCCAAGCAGCTTCGAAAGCAGTGGAATGTACAGCGGCTCGACTCGATTAATCCGAAGCGAGTAGATGGGTTCGGCATTGTTGCTGTAGGCCAGCGACCCGCCTTCGGTGGGAGCCCACCAGATCTCGCTCTTGCCAATCGAGATCTCGTTCCCGGCAAAATTGGCGGAGAGATTCGCATCAATAAGCTGAAACGTGTTGGTTGTTGCGATCGGTGCCGCGGGTAACACCGGGTTGCTGTCCATTACGGCGATAGCCTGCCTTACTGAATCGTCGTAGGGTGACCGCCCCGGAGCGTATTGGTATTCGCCGCGAATAAAAAGGCTGAATGGTCCGTACTCGGCCCGGGCTGAAAAGCCGGCTATCTGATTGAGGCCCTCCTGAAAAGGCCGTCCGTAGTCATTAACCAACGTTTGGCCAAAGTGGAAGCTGTCACTTATCGGTGATCCGGCGATGCCTATCGATCGCTCGTAAATTGAATCCACTTCGGCGTGAAGTTTTGGCTGGTTTTCCGTAGCTGCAATGTAATCGGGTTTGAATTCCGTCCGGAGAGCATTAAAGACTCTTCGCGCTTCGGGCGTGGCGCTATCTTCTTCGAATAACTCTTCCGACCGCTGCAACAGGCGGGTGCAAGCGAGTCGTGTCCACGGGCGCAAGCCAAGGTAGGCGCCGTCAATGTATCCCCAGGCGATCAGCCGTTCAAAGGCTGGATAGACCCAGCTATCCAGGGGCACGTACGCTGATCCGGTTGCTGTTGTTCCGAAGGGAAGGCGCTTCCAACGCTCGTTGCCTGAATCAGGCGCGGCGGTTTGTGCAGTTGCCATGGATGCAGATAAGAACACCAGGCAAGCACACTGCGCCAGCTTGCGGAACAGCGGCAAATTAGAGTGATTCCATGACGCGTGAAAACCTGACAAATCTCTGTCCAACTCTGAATCTATCGGCGCAAACAGGGCTGCAAATCTGCGAATGCCGCTGGGGCGTTCTCTACTGTTGCTCTTTACATTGTGGGGAGCCCGCGCCGGCAAAAGCGAGCATCTATGGCCGAATGCGCAAGTAATTACAAACTCTTTACTAAGGGCGTACAGTTTTCAGTACAATGTCTCCGATCCACGTTATGCCGACCAAACCCATCAAAACCGTCCCAGCCAGCCGCAGCCGGAAGACCAAGACCGAAGTGCAGGAAGAATTCGAATTCCAAAATACTGCGCAAGAATGCCATGATCACGGAAGAGACACATAACCAGAACTTGTCCGAACATCGCCGGGTGAATCTTCGTGAAAGCCTGTTCCGAGTGAGTTTCAGCGGAGTGATCAGGAATAGGCGTGGCGGCGGACATTATCTGAGTTCGACTAACTCGACGTTGCGGCACGGTCCGCCGGTTCCTAAATAGACGATAAACGTGGCGCTATCTCAAGCTCGATGCCTTGCGGAAACAGCCCGGGTGGCGCGAGTTGCGATAATCTGTGTGAACGGGGCCGATGCGGTACCAAACTCGGCAAATCCTCCTGCTCGCCGGCATTCTGCCTTTAGTTGCACCCGGTGTATTATCTCAGGAACCTAAAGCCAAAGAGCAGGAAGTTCCAGTTCATTTGCAAGTAGAAGCCGGAACTCCGCTCAGGCTATACATCACCAAACGGGTCCGGTATCGAGTTGGCGAGAGCGTTCCAGCAAAAGTGATGGAGCCGGTCTGGGCGTTCGACCGCATCGCTATCCCGGCCGGCGCTGTGGTGCAAGGCAAAGTGGTCAAGTTGGATCCAGTACCGAAAATGGCCCGCACCCAGGCGATCCTCGCAGGCGATTTCACGCCGCTGAAGCACGCGCAGGTCTCGTTTCAAAACTTGACTTTGCCGGATGGCCGTAGCGTGCCGCTTCAGACCGAAGCGTGTCAAGGTCTCCTTACGCTGTACGTTCCGCCTAAGCCAGGGAAAAAGACCGGCACGCCAAAAGCCAGCTCCGCCCGGGCGAGTCGCGTGCGGCAGTTCGTGGAACAACAGGCACAGACGCAGGCGAACGCGCGATCTCGCGGTCTTTTCGATATGGTGCGCGCCCCGAATAAACTGGAATGGACGGAAAATTATCTCCTTACGAAGCTGCCCTATCATCCTGAGTGGTACCGCGCGCTTACTCGCTTCGATGCGGTCCTGACCCAGCCTCTGGATTTCGGAACGGTGGAGGTCGCCCGCAGCGAAGTTGCGCAGGCAGATACGCCTCCGCCCGCCTCGATTGGGCAAATGAGACTGGTCGCTACCATCAGCTCTTCGGATTCACACGTGGGTGATCCCATGCAAGGAGTCTTGTCTCAGCCTCTATTCACGGCACAGCATAAGCTGTTGTTGCCGGAAGGCACCCGCTTCACCGGACACATCACGTTGGCGCAGCGCGCTCGCTACTTTCACCGTGGGGGAAAGCTCCGCTTTGCGATTGAACAGGTTGACGCGCCCGAAAACGAAGCAGCCTCGCTGTTCAATGGCACGCCTGAGAACACCCCAAAGCCTCAGACTGTTCAGGGGCAGCTCGTGGAGGTCGAGGCAGACCCGAAAGCAATAAAAGTAGATTCGGAAGGAACCGCCACGGCAACAGAATCGAAAAGCCGCCTGCTGCGTCCCGCTATTGCAGCGATAATCGCCACCAAGTCTCTGGACAACGACGCCGGGAAGCAGACTGCCGCCGGAGGCGGCTCGGGGACCACAGCCGCCCGATACCTGGGCGGTTTCTCCGGCCTTGGCTTACTCGGGACGGCGGCGGCGTACGGACCGCATCCCATTGGATCCGCGCTTGGCTTCTACGGATTGGCCTGGTCCGTGTACTCGACCATCATTTCACGCGGAAACGACGTTACATTCGAAAAGAACACCGCCATCGCGATTCAGTTCGGGACACCGCGCAAGAAGTAAAGGCCCAATCTAGTGGCTATCGCCATCGTGGTCGACGTCACCGGACGCTTCCGCCTTCGCTTGCGGGCTCAGTTGAACAGAATCCTGCGCCGGCGCCTGCTTGGCCGCAGCCGTTGGATGCGTTTCGGGCTTTGGGGCCGGAACGTAGAGATTTGCTTGGTTTGATACGGGGTTGACCATATTTGTCTTTTCCTCCTGCTAGCAATATCGAGAATGCAGCCATTTTGTTTAGGGTTTTAAGGGTACTTTTCTAGTAAAATCTTGAGCGCGCGGAGCCCTCAGCCTTCAGCGATCAGCCCGGGGCCGAGATTACGCCGGGGTTTCAGAAGTCTTGAATCGGAGCCGGAAGCGTAAGCGCCCTTTGCCGTCGGAAGCGAAAACAAACTCTCGCGGGCGTCCAAATCTATAGCACGTCAAGAAATTCTGCGAAGAAAATTCTCAGAGTCTGTGCTCAAGAATCTAACGTTTTTTTCAATTCAAGCGGTGGGCAAGCTTCTAGGGCAGGGGACGGATCGCCAGCGCGCACTGGAAGAGCGGCTCGGCCTCAGCGTGTTTCCGCTGGCTTTTGGAGAGGGCCGCCAGGTTGTACCGAAACGTAATCCGGCCGTACTTTGCCTGCGGAACCTTGAGGGCTAGTTATTCAGCATACTCTTATGGCAACGATTGCAGACTGATTGTTCAGTTGTAATTCAAAAAACGAACCCATTCGAGTTCGTTTGGTAATTTTCTCCCTGCCGCGTCCGCCGCGACCATGTCACGCGCCGTTCAATACCTTTATCTCGGTCCGAATCATTGCCTTAACCTTGCCTTACGCACCGCCTCGTACTGCGCCAAGCGAAACTCGCATGTGGTCTAGTGGGTGGGCGACATAGAAGTGGAAGTCAAGCGGCGCGGCGGGACTCCCAGTAGTCCTCGAAGCGGGCATTGAGGTAACAACATCGCAGGGCGATGATGGAGTTGGCGCCACGGACGGTCCAGAACATACCGGATTGTTTGAGGCGGGAAGCGATTACGGTCTTGCAGGCGGCTTCAATCACACCGGAACCGACGAACAGATGCTGACGGCGGAACTTTGGGTATCGCATGCGCTCGGCATTTCGCTCAAAGTAGTCCGCCTCCAGGCGAATCTTTTCCAGAACGTCAGTATTAGTTGACTCGATCGAGCGCAACGAGAGAAGCAGCTTTTCGATTTTCCCCTTATCGAGCAGACGCTTTTGGTGGACTTTCATCCAGTCCTTCTGGTTCGGCGGATCGTTGGGATACAGCCTGCGAGCGAGTTCCCAAAGGTGGTGGCGCGCGTGATAGAGATCGACGACCTGGACGGCGCCCGGGAAGTGCTGATCGGCAAGGTTCCAGATCCACTCGGCTCCGTCGCCTATGACGACTTTCTTTGCCGCGCGGCTCCAGCCACGGTTCCAGGCTTCCAGATAGATGCGCTTACCAAACTCCTCGGCCGTCTCGATGGCTCCCGTATAGGTAGTCGAATCCGGATCGCGAATCGCGTGGCCTTCTTTATCCCAGGCCGTCTGGGTGAAGACGCATCCCAGTTTGACCTCCCGCGTATGAGCTGGCTGACCGTCGGTTTTGCCCTTGCGACCCTCGGTTTCTTTCTTCACCACCGGCACGCCGGTCCCGTCCATTTGCACACACAGAATCGGAATGGTCTTGCCGATGATGACGGGCAGGTCCAGCTGGACGGCTTTGTGGATTTCGCGCTGCTCGCCTGTTGCGATGTCGGCTCCAATCGCCTCCGCCGTGCGCTCCACTGACTTGGCGGTCACTTCCAGACCGGCCAGAACCTTCATCTGCTCGCGGCCGTGATCGAAGGGCGACTGCTGACCCACCAGAGCCTGCATGCGGCGCACGCCCGGAGAGCAGTCGCGGTTTTCAATATCGAGCTGGCGGTCGGCGGGGAACTGGCCGTTGTGACAATGCGGACACAGATACCAGGGGCGCGACAGTTCCACCTCGCCCAGTGCTGTGAGAAGCCGTCGCGAGCGCCGTTCGCGGTAGCGCGCCTGATGACCGCACGGGCACGTGATATGGCGCCGCTCAGCGGCAGGCTCGGGGATCTGCAACAACCGCGTGAGAGCCGTCGCCCCGGCCTGATGCAGGGCGGTGCGGAAGCCAATTTCCACCGCCTCCAGGTCCATGCCATCGGTCCGCTTCCGTTCGGCGAAAATGCGACTCAACAGAGTGGTTACTTCGTGCGTGATCTCCGCGTGGATCGCCGCGGCCGTTTTTTTTCCTCTGGCGTCAGCGTATCCCCGACCGGGCGCAGGGCGCAGATCTTTTCGCTGACCTCGATGATCTCTCCACAGAGTGCCTGAAACTTGTGAAACTCGGTGACTTCCTGTTGTGCCTTGCGCAGCGTCGCTGCCGAGCGGAAGGTCTCGGTCACCGTCTTGCCTTTCACTCGGCGCGTCAGACGAAAGTTAGGGCCATGCCCGGCGTCATCTCGTTTGGAACAATGGCAACCGGGTTTCCCGCACTTGCCGGACGTGGCGGTAATCGAGCCGCGACGGAAGTCGCCGGCGGCGGCAAGCTGGCGGAACAGGTCGGTTCGTTTGGCCTCCAATTGAGGCAGAGTGTCGGTCATAGTAGCTCCTCCTCTTCTTAGCGTATATAGACGCTAAGATTCGCGCCACAAAAAAAGAAACTAACCGATCCTGCACTCTCAGGTCGCACACCCTGGTCTAGTTGTCACGATCGTGGGCTGGTCTTTGATTGTTATCCTTGAAATTGCGGTTCAAGCTCGCTTCGTTCGTACCGTGGCTCGCGCTGGCGTCCGTTAGCCTTGCTTCGGCCGCTAATATTTCAACTAACTCTCTTTCTCTCTTGGACATCTTGAAACGTGAACTGAACCGCGAGTTTGCGGCGCTGAAGGCAAAGGCTGATCCCGCGCCTTATTACATGGCCTATGAAGTGACCGAAGAGCAGTTGGATTCCGAATCTGCGTCTCTCGGCGCGCTCATCAGCACGACGCACGAACACACCCGCGGCCTTGATACAACCGTTCGCGTGGGCTCGGACAGTTTTGACAACTACCATCCCTACAAGGGATCGCACGTCCAATTCACTAATTTCACTGCGCTGAGTCTCGATAACGATCCGAACCAGATCCGCCGGGTTCTCTGGGCCGAATCAGACCGCGTCTACCGGCTCGGATCGCGCCGCTTGCTGCAATTGAAAACCGACGAGCAGCTCCTCGCCGCGCCGGCCGCTAAAGACGCGGACTTTTCGATCGAGCCGCCGGAGACATACTCGCGTTTGCCCGAAGAGTACGCGTATGACACGCAGAGCTGGGAGCAGAAAGTGCGCGCTTGGTCGGCGGTGTTCATCCAACATCCGAAGGTTCTCGCTTCGGCCGTCAGCTTTCACGCGCAGCGGGAGATTCGAACATTTGTCAACACCGAAGGAACCGCCGTCCAACTCGGCAGTAACCTATTCCGCATAGAGGTGGAAGGCGGCGCTCTCGCGCCGGACGGCATGGGGCTCAGTGATTTCATGACCGTCGAAGCCGGCGATCCGGCCCACTTGCCTCCCGGCGAGGTGGTCAAGAAAAAGATTCAAGAGGTCGCGGGAATGCTGGATCAACTGGTGAACGCTCCGCCCGCGGAGCCGATTGTCTGCCCCGCAATTCTCTCCGGCCGCGCATCGGCTGTCTTCTTTCATGAAATCTTCGGCCACCGCGTGGAAGGACACCGGCAGAAAGATGTGGAAGACGGGCAGACGTTTACGAAAATGCTCGGCCAAAAAGTGTTGCCGGATTTCATCAGCGTCGAATTTGATCCCACCCGCATGTCCTATAACGGAACCGACCTGATTGGCTATTACGCCTACGATGATGAAGGCGTTCGAGCGCGGCCGGTAAAAGTAGTCGAGGACGGCGTGCTGAAGACATTTCTGCTTTCCCGATCGCCCGTGGGCGAGTTTGTGCACTCCAATGGACATGGCCGCCGCCAGCCGGGTTTTGAGGTGGTGTCGCGCCAGTCAAATCTGATTGTCGAGTCTTCGAAGCAAGTCACGGACAGCGAATTGCGTGCCAAGCTGATAGAAGAGATCAAACTGCAAGGGAAACCTTACGGCCTGTACTTTGAGGAAGTATCTAGCGGATATACCACCACAAGCCGTCGTGGGTTGCAGGCATTCACCGTCGTGCCGCTGGTTGTGTACCGCGTGTACCCCGATAATCGGCCGGACGAACTCATCCGCGGCGTTGACATCGTGGGAACTCCGCTCGCGAGTTTTCAGAAAATCCTCGCTACCGGCGACCACCCCGAAGTGTTTAACGGCTATTGCGGCGCGGAGTCCGGTAGCATTCCCGTTTCCGCCGTTTCGCCTGCCATATTGGTTTCTGAAATAGAAACGCAGCGCAAGCAGAACCAGCAGCAGAAGCCGCCCATCCTGCCCCGGCCGGAGATCGATTAGGCGCATGCGAGTGCTATCGCTGATTTTGGGCGCGGCTGCTTTGCTTATAGCTTGCTTAAACGCCGCGGAGGCGCCAGCGAACACCGCGGCCGAAATTCGCGATGACGTGCAGCTGCGCGCCATGACGGAGGAGCTGGAGCGCTCAAAGACGATACATCTGAACGATCTGGACAAGCCCTACTTCATCCAGTACACCTGCAGCGATTCTGAACAATTGGTAGTAAACGCCAGCCTTGGCGGGATCGTCGCATCAGACCTGATCCACGTGCGGCAGCCCCGAACAATGGTGCGGGTCGGCGACTACAAGTTCGACAACACGAACTCCATCTTTTCCGGCAATCCGAATTTAGGGCTGTTTCCAATTGACGACGATTATCACGTAATGCGCATGGAGCTGTGGCTTCAGACAGATGCGCTCTACAAGGCGGCGACGGATCAGATTGCGCGGAAACGAAACGCACTGCGCGAGGTCAAGGATACCGCTCAGGTGCCGGATCTGGCGCCCGCCAAACCGGTCATTCTGATTCAGCCGGTGGAGAAGATTCAGTTGGACCAGAAGGACTGGGAGGGGCTGGCGAGGCGGCTTTCCGCGCGTTTTACTGCGCATCCTTCCGTCGTCACTTCAAACGTGCGCCTGCGGACTATCGTGTCCACTTTCCGCGTTGTCAACAGTGAAGGCTCGGTGCTCCGCTTTCCGGAAGACTTGGCGGATGTCGAGATTCGCGCGACTGCGGTTGCGCCGGACGGCGCGCGGGTTTGGAATCACCGCTTGATCGCGCTGCTGCAGCCTTTTCAGTTGCCATCCGAGGAAGAATTGAATCAAGCGGTGGATACGGTGGCGCGCGAGACGGAATTGCTGGCGAAGGCTCCGGCCGCCGATGACTATTCCGGACCCGTTATTTTCGAGAAGGAGGCCGCTGCCCAGATGATGGCGCAGGTATTGACGGATGCCCTGCGGCTTGAGCGCAAACCGGTCGCTCCGCCCGGAGCGGCGAACAGCGCTCAGGAGTTGGAGAGCGTATGGGCGTCGCGGGTGGGATCAAAAGTTGCCCCTGATTGGCTCGGCCTGGTAGACGATCCGCGCGAACGCTCATTCAAGGGGCAAACCCTGGCCGGACAGTACGACGTGGATGATGAGGGGGTCGCGCCGGAAAGGCTCACCCTGGTGGACAAGGGCAGCCTGAAGGCATTCTATCTGAGCCGCGAGCCGGTGCGCGCTTACAATGCTTCGAATGGCCATGGCCGCCTGCCCGGCCCCTTTGAATCGGAAGAAGCTGTGATGGGCAATCTATTCGTGCAGGCAGAAAAGCCCCGCGCCGAGGCTGAACTGAAGGCCGCGCTTCTCGCAAAAGTGAAGGCCGCCGGATTGAAATATGGCGTAATCGTCCGGCGCCTTGATTTTCCTTCTACCTCCAGCCTGGAAGAACTTCAGAGTCTCGCCCTTCAAGCGCAGAAGGACGGCTACAGCCGCACCATCACTCCGCCCATACTGGCGTATCGCGTTTATCCGGACGGTCATGAAGAACTGGTTCGGGGATTGCGCTTTAAAGAATTCAGCGCCAAAGACCTGCGCAACATGGATGCCGCGGGCGACCAGCCATACGTCTTGAACTTCGTGACCAATGGGACCAGTTTCAACGTGGCCGATAGCGGGTCGGATGTAACCATATCCTCCGTCATCTGTCCTTCGCTGCTGTTTGACGATGTCGACCTGTCCCGGGGCGAGATGGAGACTGCGAACGCTCCCATCGTTCCGCCTCCGGCGCTAACGGCTCAACCCTAGTTCCATGCGCATTCTCAGCAGGGCCATCTTCAGGGAGGTGTTTACCGGCGCTACCCTCGGCACGCTGCTTTTCATATTCGTTCTATTCCTGCGGACGATTGAAAGGCTTTCGTCGCTGCTGGTGAAAACCGCGGCGCCGGCGCCGGTGGTCGCCAAGCTGCTGATGTACGCCTTACCCTCGACCATTCCGTTTGCCTTGCCGCTGGGTGTTTTGGTCGGCATCCTCATCGGCCTGAGCCGGATGTCCGCCGATGGCGAGATCACCGCCATTCGCGCCGCCGGCATTTCCAGCGCCAGCGTCGTCCGCCCCGTGCTGCTGTTTGCCTTGATGGCGATGATTTTGACCGCGTTGGCATCGCTGTGGCTCACGCCACTGTCGCTGCATCTTGAATCGCTGGTTGCGCGGAATTTTGCAGCGGCGCAGCTCACTGGAAACATCGAGTCGCGCATCTTCGATGAGCAATTTCCGAACATCGTCCTCTACGTCGATAATGTGGAAGCAGTCGCGAAGCAGATTACCTGGCGACAGGTGTTTATCGCGGACGTCACTCCTCCGGACGAGTTGCGGCGCGAGGGCAAGAACCGCGGCGCGGGCCCGCGCATCGTCGTGGCCCAGGAAGCTACTCCGCATCCTGATGCGCCGAACAATCGCATCATTCTGGACATGCGCAACTACCGCTCTTCAGAGCGCGACAAAGACGGCCACTTCGTGCTGACCGCCGCGCCCAGACAGGTGTGGACCTTGCAGGCGCAGAAGCAGGAGGAACTGCAGATTAATAAGAGCGTCCAGGAGTTGGACACCTGGCCTCTTTATAAACGCGTCTACCGCCGGCATGACCTTTCGCGCGAGGATTATGTGGACGGGGCCATTGAGCTGCACCAACGCTTCGCGCTTCCGCTGGCGTGTATCCTGCTGGCCTTAGTAGGAATTCCGCTCGGCATTTCTTCGCGCAAGGGCGGTAGATCGGCTGCCTTTGTCATGACCGTAGTGCTGGCATTCCTCTACTACCTCGGGTTCATTACGCTGATCGGGCTGGCGAAGAAGGGCAGCTTGCCGGTGCCCGTCGCTGTGTGGACGCCGGACGTAATCTTTCTCATAGCGGGCGTGTTCCTCCTCTCCCGTCTGGAGCGGGCCGGAGATCAGGACCCTGTCGCCATGCTGAAGCAATGGGGAACCGAGCTAGCCAAACGGTTGGGAGCGCTTCGCCCGGTGCCTGGAAAACAGCAGATACGTATTGCCGGCGTCCGGCGCTTCGGCTTGCGGCCGATGCTGGTAGATGCTTATGTCCTGAATGGATTTCTCTTCTACTTCGGAATCTTAGTGGCGGCGCTGGTAGCGCTGATTGAAGTCTTTACCTTCTTCGAACTGTTGGGCGACATGATCAAGAACGACATCAGCATGTCGACCATGATCGATTATCTATGGCATCTCGCCCCCAGCTTGATCTACCAACTCACGCCCATCGGGACGCTGGTCGCTTCTCTTATCTGCTTCACGATCTTGACGAAGTACAACGAAGTGACGGCGTTCAAAGCGGGCGGTATTAGTATTCACCGTCTGGCTGCGCCCGTTCTCGTGGTCAGCTTACTCATCAGTGGGGTGCTTTTTGCGTTCGATCATTACTACATTCCGGAGGCGAACCGGCAGCAGGAACGCCTCCGCGCGCAAATTAAGAACAAGCCGGTAGCGACCTACTTGCGGCCTGACCGGCAATGGGTTTACGGCAGGGGACCGCGCATCTATAACTACCAGGCCCTTGACGCGAAGCAGGCGGTAATGTCGAGCGTGAACGTCTATGAGCTGGATCCCGCCAGCTTTCGCGTCGTGCGCCAGATCTCGGCGCAACGTGCTCGCTGGGACCCGGCGCACCATACCTGGGTCTTTCAGAATGGCATTGCTCAGCTCGATCAGCCGAGCGGCAACGTATACCAGCCCTTCTACGGCAAAACCGCCACATTCCCGGAACTCACCGAAGGTCCCTCCTGGTTCGTGCGCGAGGAAAAAGAATACAAGGAGATGAACTTCGAGGAACTGCGGCAGTACATCCGTGAATTGAAGACCAGCGGCATGGATACGATTCCCCTTCAGGTGCAGTACTACAAGAAGTTCGCGGTGCCCCTGTTTGCGCTGATTATGGCGCTCTTGAGCATCCCGTTTGCATTTATTGCGGGAAACAAAGGAGCTATGACCGGCGTGGGTATTAGTTTTGGGATCGCGATCGCCTATTGGACGATTGGTACGCTCTTCGATCAGATAGGCGATCTGAACCAGTTACCCGCGGTGATGGCGGCATGGTCGCCGGATATCATCTTTTTGCTCGCCGGCCTGTATTTCATGGCGCGCATCAAGACGTAAGAACTCCCCCCTAGTCTTTTTGAACATAAACCTTGTACAAGGCGTTTTGATAAGCCAAGCGGTAATCCTTCTGTAGAATTTGCCGCGACCATGCCCACGCCCGTTCCAGGTTGGGCGTCAGCATTGGCAAGTAATATTCGTTCATGACATAGACCTGCGGGCGAATTCCGGAGAAGTAGCCCAGGTAGCGGTCATCTACCAGCGGCGGTCCGAAGCCCAGGGCAAAGCCGAGCTCGGAGCCAGCCATTACGATGTCGCCGGGATGCAGGTCACTTTTGATTTCCGCCACTGCCGGAAGATATTGGGTTCGGTAGTCGTCTTTGTAAATCTTGTAGCCGAAGCCTCCGGTGCTGGCTGCTATCGAAAGCGCCAGCAGCGGGCACGCGAGCCAGCGCGCCCTGCCCCGTTTGACCCATAACTCATACACCCACACCGCTCCGCACGCGGCGAACACCGGCATGCAGTAGATGAAATAAAGGGGAAACTTCATGTCATCGATCACCGCCACCGCGACGTACACAATGGCGCTGAAGATCAACAGCACGCGGCGCGTTTGACGCAGCGCCGGGCTGCGCAGAAAGAGCAAGCCTATGACTCCCGCGGCTGCAAAAATCAGGCAGAACACCTTCAGCTTGTTTGTTCCGGCGAGATTCGAAAAATAGTAGAAAAGATATCTTTGGTGAACATCGTTGCCCATATTCCGGAGCATTTCCGGAAGAGTGACGGTGCGGTAGAGTTCGGCATGCCGTTGAGCGGCGAAGATAGCCGGCGCCTGTAGAGCGTACCAGGCGCATAGCCCCACGCCCAATAGATAAGGCATGGCTGCCAGAGCGAGCCCGCTTAAACGCGCGCGAGGCCAGTCCATTACGACCAGAGCCAACAGCAGCGCATTCGGCGCCGCGGCCGCGGGGTGAGAAAAGAAGGCCGCAGCTCCCAGGCAGCCGGCGGCAAAGACCGCCCGGTTCCAGTTGGTCTCGCGAAAGTACACATATGCCGCCAGGGCGGCTTGCCCCAGCGCCGCCCCCATCATGTCCATGCGGCCGTCTGAGGCCGCCGCTATGACCGAGTAATCGAGACCTACGACGGCCGCCACCAGCAGCGCCAGCGTTTCCACACGGCTCAGCGACCGTATGAACACAAACCAGGAGGCCAGATAAACGCATCCCCAAAAGACCGAGAACATCCGGATGGATTCTATGGTCGCGGGCAGCACCTTCAGCAGAAGCCCCAATACCAGCATGTAGAGCGGCATCTGCCAGTACACGTAGTGATTGGCGCCGGGCAATTCCAAATTCCCAAAGGGCGCCATGGTCTTACTGGCGAGATATCCATAATTCCGGAACGTCAGTGACACGTCCGCGTACACGCCTTCGTCCCACCAGGGGGCGCGGGTCAGCGAATATCCAATACTCAGAATCAGAAAAACGGCGAACGCCGCCAAGGCCAGAAGCCAGGCTTTGCGTGTGGCAGGAACGGCCGTCATCGAGTACCTGACTTATGAGAGCCGTCTGTTGTTTCGAACAATCTCTCTGTCAGCCCCTGCGCTAGCCTGTTGGAGTTAGGAACCTGATGCCTAGACTGATCTCATCGCCGGCTCGCATTCCTGTCCCCGGCGGAAAACAGATTCACGAATACGCCGGACGCGTGAACACCCATTCCAGCGACATCAGCATCGCGCACATGAAAAGCCCCGAAGGCTGGACCGAGCCCGGACAACGTCCTGATTTCCGCGAACTCACGGTCGTGCTCTCCGGAATGCTCAAGGTCGAATTCGAAGGCGGAGTGCTGGAGGTTCGCGGCGGCCAAGCGCTGGTCGCTGAGCCGGGAGAATGGGTCCGCTACAGCACGCCCGCTCCCGAAGGTGCAGAGTACGTGGCGATATGTCTGCCCGCGTTTGAGTTGGCGGCCGCGCATCGCGACGCGGATTAACCCGGACGGCTAACGCGCCCGTCTCTTGGAGCCGGGCGACCGAGTTGGATCTAAACGGGACTGTACGGAATTAATACTGATCACCGGCATCAATGAATTGTTATCCGTTGGCCTGGTGGCAGCCCGCGCCCGCAGTTCCTGATTCAGCGTCTGAATGAAGCCTTCCATCTGCTTCTGCATGGCTTCCATCTTTTCGCGCATGTTCAGAATGATTTCCACGCCCGCCAGATTTACCCCGAGCTCACGGGTAAGCTTCAGAATCACTTCCAGCCGATCCAGGTCTTCGTCGGTGTAGAGACGCGTGTTCCCTTCGCTTCGCGATGGCATCAGCAAGCCTTCGCGCTCATACAGGCGCAAGGTCTGCGGGTGGATCTCATATTGCTCCGCCACCGCGGAGATCATATAGGCTGCTTTGCTCTTGTGCTTCGTCATTTCACCACACGTTCTTAAGCGCTGGGCTGCACTTTGCTCCACATATCCTGCCGGATGTCCCCGCTCTGCACCTGTGCCAATTCGCGAAGGAGTTCCCGCGTGCGCTCGTCATGCACGTCAGGTGACCGCAGTACCACCTCGACAATCTCATCCCCTCGCGTGTTCTTCCGCGCATTAAAGACGCCCTTGTCGCGCAATCGGAATTTCTGCCCGTTCTGCGTTCCTTGCGGAATTTTCAGTAGCGCTCGGCCATCAATGGTCGGAACTTCGATCTTCGCGCCCAACCCGGCCTCGCTGACGGTCAGGGGCACCTGTATCTCGATGTTGTCGCCATCGCGCTCGAAAAACGGATGGTCCTCCACCCGAACCGTAATGTAAAGGTCTCCCGCCGGTCCTCCACCCGAGCCCGCGTTTCCCTTGCCGGCCACGCGCAGCCTCGATCCCGATGAGACCCCCTGCGGAATCCGTACATCCACCACGTCCGCGCGAGCGATGCGCCCCTCGCCCCGGCAAGTCGGGCAGGCGTTTTTCAAACGTCCCGTTCCGCCACACCGTTGGCACGTCAGATTGAACTTCATCGCGCCCGCCATCTGCGTCACGGTTCCGGTGCCGTCGCACTCCGGACAAACCGCCACGCTATTACCAGCCGATCCAGTACCGTGGCAGGTCTCGCACGTCTCTTGCCTTGAAATGTTCAGGCGTACCTGCGTCCCTCGGATCGACTGCCAAAAGCCGACGTTCAACCCGTATTCAAGATCCGCTCCGCGCTCGGGCTGCGGTGTTGCCGGCCGCGCTTTTCCGCCGCCGAAGATTTGCTCGAATATATTTCTAAAACCGCCGCTGGATTCTTCCTCCGTCGCAGCGCCGCCGCTACTGCGCGTGCGCTGATGAGGCATGTCATTCCAGTCGAACCCGTCGAAGTTCATGCCGCCGCCCGGGAAGCCACCGCCGCCCGGGCTGGCGCCATTCGGCGGGATGTTATCCGAATAGAACCCGTACTGGTCGAAAACCTTGCGCTTCTTCTCGTCGCTCAGGATGTCGTAAGCCTCCTGGACACCCTTAAAGCGCTCTTCTGCCGCCTTGTCTCCCGGGTTAAGATCCGGGTGGTACTTTCTCGCGAGCCGCCGGTAGGCTTTGCGAATCTCATCCGCATCTGCCGTCTTCGCTACTCCGAGCGTTCCATAATAGTCGTTCTTGGTTGCAGAGGGCATTCAAGTCAATCCAGAACCGGCCGCCGGGCGAACGGTAAACTTACGGGGCGGCATCGCCGCCCCGCATTACTTACTTACTTCTACTTACTTCTTGTCTTCAACGTCGACGAACTCGGCGTCCACCACGTTGTCTTTTGGCTTCTCTTCCGCCTGTGTGCCGGTCGCGCCTGCGCCCGCCGCTGATCCGGCGCCGTTCGGCCCCGGTCCTTGCGACTTATACATCGCCTCCGCCAGTTTGTGGCTGGCTTGAGTCAACTTATCGGTCGCCGAGGTAATCTTGTCGAACCCGCCGTCTGTCATCGCCTTCTTGGTTTCCTCGACCGCCGCCTCGATCTTCTTTGGCATCGGCGTCGCAGATCTTGTCGCGATGCTCCTTCAGCGTCTTCTCGACGTTGTAGACCATGGCGTCGGCCCGGTTGCGAGCATCTATCGTCGTCCTGCCTGCTTGCGGTCGTCGGCCGCGTGCGATTCGGCGTCCTTGCGCCATCTTCTCGACCTCGTCCTTGGACAGGCCCGAAGAAGAGGTGATGGTGATCTTCTGCTCGTTGTTGGTCGCCCGGTCCTTCGCCGTCACATTGAGAATGCCGTTGGCGTCGATATCGAACGTCACTTCGATCTGCGGGATGCCGCGCGGGGCCGGCGGAATGCCGACCAGTTGGAACACACCCAACAGCCGGTTGTCCTTCGCCATCGAACGCTCGCCCTGGTAGACCTTGATTTCAACCGAGGTCTGGCTGTCCGCCGCTGTCGAAAACACTTCGCTCTTCCGCGTCGGAATGGTCGTGTTGCGCTGGATCAGCGTGGTCATCACGCCGCCCAGCGTTTCAATACCGAGTGAAAGAGGAGTGACGTCGAGCAGTAGCACATCCTTCACTTCGCCGCCCAGCACGCCGCCTTGCACTGCCGCGCCAACCGCGACAACTTCATCCGGATTCACGCTCTTGTTCGGCTCTTTGCCGAAAAGATCGCGGACCATCTGCTGCACCTTCGGGATACGGGTTGAACCTCCCACCAGCACAACTTCATGGATGTCCTGGGGTGTCACGCCCGCGTCCTGCAAAGCTTGTTTGCAGGGCCCGACGGCGCGCTGGAGAATATCATCTACCATCTGCTCAAACCGCGCCCGGGTTAGCTTCACGTTCAAGTGCTTTGGACCGCTGGCATCCGCCGTCAAAAACGGCAGGTTGATCTCGGTCTCGAGCAGCGTGGAGAGCTCAATCTTCGCTTTCTCCGCGGCTTCCTTCAGGCGCTGCAACGCCATCTGGTCTTTCGAAACGTCGACGCCCTGATCTTTCTTAAACTCCTGGATCAACCAGTCGATAATCCGCTGGTCGATGTTGTCGCCGCCAAGGTGCGTGTCGCCGTTGGTCGATTTCACTTCCACGACGCCATCGCCCACCTCGAGGATGGAGATGTCGAACGTGCCGCCGCCAAAGTCGTAGACGGCAATCGTCTCGTCCTTCTTTTTATCCAGCCCGTATGCCAACGCTGCCGCTGTCGGCTCGTTGATAATGCGCATCACTTCCAGGCCGGCGATCTGACCGGCATCCTTGGTGGCCTGCCGCTGCGCGTCATTGAAGTACGCCGGTACAGTGATGACCGCTTTGGTAACCTTTTCGCCCAGGTACGCTTCCGCCGCCTCCTTGAGCTTGGTAAGAATCATCGCCGAAATCTCGGGAGGCGAATACTTCTTGCCCTGAATCTCGACCCGCGCGTCGCCGTTCTCGCCCTGAACTACTTTGTAGGGAACCAGCTTCATCTCTTCGCTGACTTCATTGAAGCGGCGGCCCATGAAGCGCTTGATCGAGTAGATGGTGTTCTCCGCGTTGGTCACGGCCTGACGCTTCGCGACTTGACCCACCAGGCGCTCGCCATTCTTCGAAACACCAACGACGGACGGCGTCGTGCGTCCACCTTCTTGGTTGGGAATTACGGCGGGCTGTCCGCCTTCCATAACGGCTACCACTGAATTCGTAGTGCCGAGATCAATTCCGATAATCTTACTCATGTGTCCTTTTCAACCCTCCGCCGACTACAGAACTGCAGCCAGCATCTTTAGCACAATCTCAGTATCGAATATGAGTCCCCGATTGTCAAGTTACTTGGTCGCTTCGTTTCTATTTTTCGCCCAGCTATGTGTGGCACAGAATACACTTACTGTCGCCGCTGCTTCCGACCTCACCAACCTCGAACCCGCCCTCGGAAGTTCGTTTGGCAAAAGCGTCCCAGGCGTCCAGATCCGGTGGGTAACCGCCTCCAGCGCCATGCTCGCGCAGCAGATCCAAAACGGCGCTCCTTACGACGTTTTCCTCTCCGCCAACGCCCAGTTTGTGGATCAACTAAGTTCGTTTGGCAAATTGCGGCCGAATTCCGTCCTGGCTTATGCCGTGGGCCGGGTCGGCCTGCTTTGGCGAGACGGTAAACACCATCCTATCAGCGACTTGACTGGAAGAAACGTGCGTTTTGTGGCGCTGCCCAATCCCAAGCTGGCGCCTTACGGGCTGGCGGCGCAACAGGCTCTCGAGCACGCCGGATTGTGGCAGCAGGTCAAACCCAGGGTTGTTTATGGAGAAAACGTCCGTCAGGCCCTGGAACTCTTCGATAGCGGCAATACCGACGCGGTGCTGACTTCCGATTCGCTCCTGAAGGGCAGAGACCCACAGCTCATTCCCGCTGATTGGCACCAGCCGATCCTCCAAAAAGCAGGTATAGTCGCTGGGACTGAGAACCTGGGAGCGGCTCGCAAGTTCCTGGATTTCCTCGCGGACCCCGTCGCGCAGGCGGTCTTTGCCCAATTCGGCTTCAGTAAGCCCTAGCGCCGGTGGAGTGCCACTACAAGAATTTTGGGGTGCCAGCAAGGACGTCGGAGGCCTTCAATTGCCCGAACAATTGGATCAGGTTCGCAACCGCGCTTGTCCAGCCTGTTTGATGGCTAGCCCCGATGCCAGCACCGTTGTCGCCGTGGAAGAATTCGTAGAACAAGATGTAGTCCCGCCAGTGGGGGTCTGCCTGAAACTTTTCGGCGCCCCCGTAAACTGGCCGGCGGCCTTTCTCGTCGCGTGTAAATGTTCGGATCAGCCGGTTCGCGATCTCCCGGGACACTTCAAAAAGATTCATCAGACGGCCGGAACCTGTCGGGCATTCGACCCGGAAATCATCCCCGTAATACTGGTACAGGTTCAGAAGCGAACGGACAATCAAGAAGTTAATGGGCATCCAGACCGGACCGCGCCAGTTGGAGTTTCCACCGAACATCCCTGTATCTGAGTCGGCCGGTACGTACTGCACGCGATACTGCTGGCCACCCGTGGTAAAGACATACGGATGGTCTAGGTGGTATCGGGACAGTGATCGAATGCCATACGGTCCCAGAAACTCCGACTCATCGAGCATCTTCGAAAGCACCCGGCGGTATTTCTTCTCGTCCATTAAATCCCAGAGGCGCGTTCCGTTAACGCCATCTTTCAAAGCGGATTCCAGGGAGAGCGATACACGAACTTTAGGGCGTTTTTCAAGGAAAGCGTTGAATTCCTTCACAACTCCGGGCATGTGTTCTCTCGCTTCCCCACGGAAGACCGTTGCCGCACAGAGCGGCAGAAGACCAACCAGCGAGCGCACCTTGAGCCGAATGACCCTGCCATCGGGCAACCGAAGAATGTCGTAGAAGAATCCGTCTTCCTCGTCCCACATGCTCTCGTGCTCGGCGCCCACGTTTTCCATCGCCAATGCAATCCAGGCATAATGCTTACCGAATTTGACGACCATCTTTTCGTAACTCGGGTTCTGAAGCGCCAGCTCGATAGCCATCTGCAACATGCATTGGCAAAAAAAAGCCATCCACGCAGTACCATCCGCCTGTTCCAGATGACCGCCGGTCGGCAGTTCAGCGCTCCTGTCGAAAACTCCGATGTTGTCCAGGCCGAGGAATCCGCCGCCAAAAATGTTCTTTCCGCGCGGGTCTTTGCGGTTCACCCACCAGACAAAATTCAAAGCAAGCTTATGAAATGCCTCCTCCAGATATTGCATATCGCCGCGGCCAAGAAGCTGCTTCTCGATCTGGTAAACGCAACTCGTAGCCCAGGCGTGAACGGGCGGGTTGACATCCCCGAAGTTCCACTCGTAAGCCGGAAGCTGGCCGCTTGGATGCAGGTAGTCATCGTGCAGCATCAGATCGAGCTGCTGCTTGGCAAACTCGGGGTCCACCATGGCGAGGGTCACCGTATGGAATGCCAAGTCCCACGCTGCATACCAGGGATATTCCCACTTATCCGGCATGGAAATGATTTCGTGATTCGCCATGTGGACCCACTCGCTGTTTCGGCCTTCGTAGTTTCCAGTGGAGCGCTCCGACACCCAGCGATCGACGTCGTAGTTGTAGTATTGCTTGGTCCATAACATGCCAGCGAGAGCCTGCCGCATCACCCGTGCCGCATCTTCGTTCACCGAATCCGGCGTTATGGACGCGTAGAACTCATCCGCTTCCTTTTGGCGTGTATCCAGAGCCTGGTCGAATGATTCACCAAATGCACCCCCGTCTCTCAAAGCGCCCGGCTCGTGTGATGTCAACCGCAGTTGAATCACCCCGCTTTCTCCCCCTGGAATTTCCAGAAAATAGTGCGGGGATGCCTTTGTCCCAATTCTTTTGGGATTCACTTTATCCGAACGGCCATGTACAACGTGGTCGTTGATTGCGTCTTTCACGTACGGCGTTTTGTTCGGAACGCCGAATATGCGCTCTTCGTTGGTCTCGTTCTCAGTGAAAAGGATGGGCACGGAGCCATCGAAATAGAGATACCGAACGCCCACATCGGGGTGAGAGACAATGATCGCAGCCGACCCGCCGGGGCCCTGGCCCTGTTCCAGTAGAGGCTTGGACGAATTCTCTTGCCATGACCAAGTGTTGCGAAACCACAGCGTAGGCAGTACATGGAGCGGTGCTTTCTCCCGCCCTCTGTTCACCGCTGTGATCCGGATGAGAATGTCTTCCGGCGCTCGCTTCGCATACTCAATGAATATGTCGAAGTAGCGATCCTGATTGAACACACCGGTATCGATCAGTTCGTACTCCAGCTCGTTACGGTTGCGGCGCCTATTAGTCTCGACAAGATCGGAGTAGGGATACGGCGCCTGCGGATATTTATAGAGAAACTTCATGTATGAGTGAGTGGGCGTGCTGTCAAGGTAGAAATAGTATTCCTTGACGTCCTCACCGTGGTTGCCCTCACCATTGGTCAAGCCAAACAGGCGTTCCTTGAGGATCGGGTCGACACCGTTCCAAAGCGCCAGGGCGAAACAAAGAGTTTGCTTTTCGTCGGAAATTCCGCCGATGCCGTCTTCGCCCCAACGGTAGGCCCGCGAGCGTGCCTGGTCATGAGTAAAGTAGTTCCACGCGTTGCCGTCTTTGCTGTAGTCTTCGCGTACGGTACCCCACTGCCGCTCAGAGAGGTACGGCCCCCACTTCTTCCAAGCGATACCCCGGTGCGTCTCCTCAAGCCGCTCGCCTTCCTGTGTCATCTGTCTATCCCTAGCAGTGCATCATTGCTGAGCCGCCCTCACCACAAGACACCGTCGACAGGAGCCAGCGGCTCCGGGATTTCCTTCTCTCCGATCATTTGCTTCAGGTTGATCTCAATGGTCCGGCTTATCGCCGTTAAAGAGATGTCGTGAGGCAGATTCTCAAATGGCGTTTCCAGATTGCGGCCGATCTGATCTAATGCCAGGAATATGAATCCTACCAATGTGGATCCTACCGGGGTCAACAGCTGTAGGCTGTCCACCATTCCCAATGGCAGCAAGAGACAGTAGATATCCACGAAGAGCCTTATAAACAAGTCGTATTGCCGGGGCAGGGGCGTGTTCTTAATGCGCTCCGATGCGCCCTGGCAATCCATCAAAGTGCTCAGCGTTCTATCCAGGTTCACCCAGCGCATGTTGTCGATCCAGCCGCGCTGATAGCAGTCAGCGACGATGGAGGCCATGCTCTGTTGAATGGCGAGGGGAACGTTCTTTTGAGTCTTCAAACGCTCCATTTCGTCCTCGGGAATCAGCCCGGCTAATTCGTCCAACGGAGGCAGTCCTCGCAGGTGGTTCCGGAGTGCGTGAACGTAGGCGACCTGAAGAAGAACCAGCTTGCGCTGAACTTCGGGAAGCTGGTAGGCGGATTCTTCGCCGGCTTCAGGAGCGACGATCATAGAGAGAACTTCGCGCGCAAAACTTCGAGAGTTATTAACGATGGCGCCCCAGATCATTCGCGCTTCCCACCAGCGGGCGTAGGCGCTGCTGTTGCGGAAGCCGACAAGCACGCCGAGTACGCCACCGAAAATAGAAAGGGGGATATTCGGCTGGGCGATCCACTTCCACCCTCCGAACACATAACCCACCGCTACCACCACATCAAAAGCGAACAAGAGCGCGAGAGGGCGTCCAACGTAGCTGAGCAGAGTTCCCAGCCGCGCGCTTTTGATTACAATCATGCGGTCGAACTGCGGGAGGTCACCTGTTCATCAGGCGTCACTGGAAGGAATTTGCGCTGCTCCTCGTGATAAATACGGACGTCGCCATGGCCGATGTCGTAAACCCAGCCGGAAAGCGCCAGCGATCCCTGCGCCAAACGTCCGGCAACGGAAGGGTGCGTCCGCAGATGATGCAGTTGCAGGAGGACGTTTTCTTCGATTAGCCCCTCGAGAGCGGCATGTTCGTCCGGCGCCGTTTTGCGGGTCTGTACGACGCTGAGGGCAGCCTCGCCATTGCGCAGCCAGGATTTCACAGTAGGCAGTTTCGCTACCTTCTCCGGATGAAGCAGTCCGATCATTGCGCCGCAATCGGTGTGCCCGCACACCACCACCTGGCTGACTTGAAGCCCGGCGACGGCGTATTCGATGATGGCCGACACGCCGCCCATCATCTCGCCGTACGAGGGAACAAGATTGCCGATGTTTCGGGAAACGAAAATCTCGCCCGGTCCCGATTGCGTGATTAATTCCGGGTCGATCCGGGAGTCCGCGCACGTAATGAATAATGCGTGCGGCTTTTGACCCTCGCGAATTAGCTTTCGATACGCCGCTTCGCGCTCGGGATAAACTTCGCGTTGAAAGCGGCGTACTCCATCGAGCAGCCTTTTACGCGACTCATCAATCTTACTCGAAGGCATAATTCTCCTAGAGCTTGCATTTTTGGCTTCAGCCTTTCAGGCTTCAGCCATTTTACGTCAGTCCAGACCCGACGCCTAAGGGAGTCCAAATTTTCCAGCTTGACCTCAACACGGCTCCTTTCTAAGGGAGTAATCGCAGCTGGGTTGCGTTCTAGAATCCTGTTTCCGAAATTCCTTTACGTTTCGTCCATGCAGGCTCCCTGACGGTCGCGGCTCCGTTTCGAGCGTTCACGCTCATGAACGATGAGTTGGCGTCAAGAAACTTAAGAAACACGAGACTAGAACTTAAAGGCGAGCGAGATGCCAACGATGCGGTTGGTATCCCAGCCGGTGGGAAGGTTCACCGACTGCAGCATGTAGTAAGGCCGAATAGAGACGAAACTCGAAAGGGGCAGGCGAATTCCTACCTGGAAGCGGTTCTGGGTGAAGCTGCCGCCGCTGACGAAGCTGTTAGTGCCGGGAACGACGAAAAACTCATTGGTTACCACCACCACCGGCGGGCGCGTCATGCGGAGCGGCAGGGTATAGTCGATGCCGAGACGGAATCGAAGGCGTGTTGAAGCAACCCGGTTTTCGGGAAACCGCTCCTCGGTAAGGATGCGGAGGCTGGGCCGAAATGGGCCGCGCGTCATGCTCAGGGTGACGTTGAATAGGAGACGGCTTTCGTAAGAAGTGGTGGGATTCCCCGGAAAACGTTGATAGCGATAAATCGGTATAAGTGTGAGCCAGGGCCGGGGGTGAAACGCCACACCGACCTGACCGAAATACTCAAACAGGTTCGAGGCGCCCTCATCGAACCGCTCGTGGAACTCGAACTCCAGAGAAGTCTTTGGCGAAAGACCGTCGGAAATTGTCTGGTCTAACCAGAGTCCCAGCGCCCGCTCGTTTTCCGGATCCTGCTGCGCCGTCGCCGGGACAGCCAGCGCGCAACAGCACAGCGCCCCGACGGCGAACAGCAAAGCCTGTCGCGAGTGGAGTGCAATGCTACGGAAATCATTCGCCTTTGGACTCACAAAGTCAAGATAGTCACGCACGGCTGTAGAGTAGCCTGACGCTGCGTATTTTTGTGGCTTCTCAGCTCAACCTTCGAGACAAACCTCATTCTACGAGCCCGGTCTGATCTGCGCTTCGAACACGTTCGCCAATAAAAATGTTACTTTCAAAAATACAGAGGGAAGATCTACTCGCAAATCTAGTTACCCTAATGAAGCGGATGACTTTTCAGCCTATTGAGAACTACGGAATTATCGGGAATTTGTGTACCGCCGCTCTGGTGAGGATGGACTCAACGATTGACTTCTTCTGTTTCCCGATGTTTGACTCTCCAACCATCTTTGCGGCGCTACTGGATCCGGAGCGTGGTGGATCTTTCAGCGTCTGCCCTGAAATGGACGGCGTGCAGTATAAGCAGATGTATGCCGCAGATAGCAACGTTCTCATTACTCGGTTTCTATCTGAAACTGCGGCTGCTGAGGTGACCGACTTCATGCCTCTGACATCCACCACGCAGAAGAAGGAGTTGGTGCGCATTGTCGAGGTCCTTCATGGCGAGGTGTGTTTTAAATTGAACTGCCAACCGGCTTTCGATTACGCACGCTCCGGTCATGAAGTGGAGCAAGGCGATCATCGAGTGATTTTCAGACCAGCTAGCAAAGAGTGTGGTCCTATGTTGCTGCGCGGGACTGTACCGCTAGAAGCTTGCGGTGGAGGCGCAGTCTCTACGTTTACGCTTCGCAAACGGGAGCGCGCGGTCTTCATCTTCGGTGCTCTGGGCGAGAAAGAACCGCCACTAATCGACTGGGACGAGGTGCATGGTGATTTAGGAGCCTCGCTTGACTATTGGCGCCAATGGAGCGAAAAGTCTACTTACAAGGGGCGCTGGCGCGAAGTTGTGAACCGTTCCGCACTTACGTTGAAGCTGCTTACTAGCCGTCAACATGGATCGCTCATTGCCGCTCCCACGTTCAGCGTGCCGGAGCATCTTGGTGGAGCTCGGAATTGGGACTATCGCTTTGTGTGGTTGCGTGATTCGGCCTTTACAATCTACGCTTTTTTGCGTCTTGGTTATCGCGAAGAAGCCGACGCGTTCCGGACTTGGCTTTCGGATCGTGTTGGCGAGGGCAGACAAAGAAGCAGGCCGATGCAGATTATGTATTCCCTGGACGGCCACACAGACTTGAAAGAAATAGAACTTCCTCACCTCCGCGGATACAGGGATTCAAAGCCCGTGCGCATCGGGAACGGCGCATTCGACCAATTGCAACTGGATATTTATGGCGAGCTCATGGACGCCATTTATCTTTATTCGAAGTACGGGCATGCTCTTTCCCACGATGGCTGGATTGAAGTGAAACGCATCCTGGCCTGGTTAGGTGAAAACTGGAATCAACCGGATGAAGGGATTTGGGAAGTGCGTGGAGGACATAAGCACTTCCTGCATTCGCGATTGATGTGTTGGGTTGCGTTCGATCGCGCTATCCGGCTGGCTCAGAAGCGTTCGCTTTCTGCTCCGCTTGATCAGTGGCACCACCAGCGCAAGGCAATAGTGGAGGACATTTACTCCAATTTCTGGAGCGAGAGGCTGTCAGCCTTCGTACAGGAGAAAGATTCCGAGGCGCTTGACGCAGCGGTATTGCTGATGCCTTTGATGCGTTTCATCAGCCCGGTCGATCCCAGGTGGCTCTCCACCTTGGGCGCCGTCGAAAACTCCCTGGCGGAAGAGGCATTCGTCTATCGCTATCGGAACGTCGAAACACAGGACGGGCTGGAAGGCGAAGAGGGAAGCTTCACGTGCTGCTCATTTTGGTTGGTTGAATGCCTGGCAAGATCGAATCAGGTAGAAAAAGCCCGGTTATACTTCGACAAATTGCTGTGCCACGCTAACCATCTCGGATTATTCTCGGAGCAAATCGGACGCGACGGACATCAGCTCGGCAATTTCCCTCAGGCTCTCACCCATCTTGCGCTGATCAGCGCAGCGTTCTATCTGGACCGAAAACTGTCCGGTGCAGCGCCGGAACCGTGGGGCTGAATGGGATAGTGGCGAAGCGAAAGATCATCGTCTACATCGCGACCAGCGCCGATGGCTACATTGCCAGGCCAGACGGCGATGTCGAATGGCTTAACCGCCAACCGCGCACCGTTGATTACGGGATGCGCGCGTTCTATCGGACGATCGACACCATCCTGTGGGGGCGCAAGACCTACGACTGGCTTCTCAACTATTACAAGAAGAAGGGCAGGAAAAGCGGGATGTTCGACACGAAGCTCGCCAACTACGTGTTCTCGCGGAAGCCTCCAAAACGAGCGGCGCCAGGTGTCAAATTCGTGTCGGAGCCGGTGAAAGCGTTTGCGCGACGCCTGCGCGCAACGCCAGGAAAACACATCTGGATGATGGGTGGTGGGGAATTGATCGCCTCGTTCCTCGACGCCGGTGAGATCGATGAATTCGACATCCATGTGATTCCGACGCTCATAGGCCAGGGCATTCCACTCGTGGCGCCACGCCACAGGGACGTGCCGCTTCGCTTGCGCTCAGCCAGAAAGTACCCCGACGGCGTTGTCCGACTGCGCTACGAGGTCGCAAGGTCACTCGCGAAGGGCTAGAATCCTGTTTCCGAAATTCCTTTACGTTTCGTCCATACACGCTCCCTGACGGTCGCCGCTCGGTTTCGAGCGTTCACGCTGATGAACGATGAGTTGGCGTCAAGAAACTTAAGAGACCTTCGAGGTCGCCACGAACGATAGATTTCGCAATGAAGCAATTCAGTAACGCTACCCAAGCCGGCTAAGCCTTGGGATGAGCCCTGTCATACACAGCCTGAAGATCCTTGAGCGTAACTTGGGTGTATTTCTGAGTGGTGGAAAGCCGGGCGTGGCCGAGCAGCTCCTGGATCGCCCGCAAATCCGCCCCGTCGCTCAGTAAATGTGTCGCGTAGGCGTGGCGGAAGCTGTGCGGATGGACTGTGGAATCTCCGGTCACCATGAGCGCATACAGCTTGACCAGTCTTCGCACCTCGCGGTCGCCCAGCCGAGCGCCGCGTGAGTTCAGGAATAACGCCCGTTCCGCCGGAGGCGCTGTCCGCTGCGCCAGATAGCGTTGTACGGCCTGCGCCGCCCGGCCGCCTACCGGCACCTGCCGTTCTTTATTCCCTTTGCCGCGAACCAGCAGCCAGCCCTGCCACAGGTCAATGTCTTCGAGGTTGATCCCGACGAGTTCACTGACCCGGATCCCGCAGCCGTACAGCAGTTCCAAGAAGGCCAGGTCGCGCTCTTTCGAGGGGCGTTCTATCCGTTCGCCGGCTTCGACCGCGTCAATCAGGTTGTTTGTCTTTTCCTCACTCATCACGTCTGGCAGGCGCTGTTTCGCCTTGGGTGTTCGCAGACGACGGGCGGCGTTCGCCGCAACCACGCCCTCCTGAAGCAGGAATTTAAACATGGAGCGCAGGGCCGCGATCTTGCGCCGCACCGTTACGGTTGTGAGCTCCTGATCATACAGCCACCCTAGCCACTCGCGCAACAAAGCGAGGTCTATCGCCTCTACCTCCGGCGCCCGCTCGCCTGGCGACTCAAAATAAGCGGCAAACTGCTCCAGGTCCGAGGCGTAATTGCGCAGCGTGTGTTTCGACGCGCCACGCCGCGCCAGTTCAGCCAGATACTTCGCAGTACACTCGCGCAGCAGCGCCATGGAGAAAGGCCTCGAATGCTTCTTCCGCTCGCCGGCATACCTCAGCGTGGCGAGCCTTCTTATCATGCCGGAACCTACGGCTCGCCTGCTCATCCAGCGCGGGCAGCAGGTCAAATGTGATGTTTGCCGGCTGGAAACTCCCGGCATCTGCCTGGGTAATGTAGTGGCACAAACTACCCAACGCGGTTTCTCGCGGAAATGCTTCCGGCTGCTTGCGCCGCGCCAAACTTGCCGCATTGCGGCCGGCCATCGCTCCGGTCGCGATGGATTCCGCATAGCCTTCCACTCCGGAGATCTGTCCCGCGAAAAAGATCCGCGGATCACTCTTCAATTGCAGGGTGGGCCGCAGCAGCGCGGGCGAATTGATGTAGGTGTTCCGGTGCATTTGCCCGAAGCGCAGAAACTCCGCCTGCTCCAGGCCGGGGATCATGCGAAACACCCGAGCCTGATCGCCGAAGCGCATATGGTTCTGAAAGCCAACGAGGTTATAACTGTCCGCGCGCTGGTTCTCCTGCCGAAGCTGCAGCGCGGCGTAGGGCCAGCGGCCCGTGCGCGGATCTGTTAAACCCGCCGGCTTCATGGGCCCGAAACGCAGCGTTTCACGCCCCCGCCTGGCAATTTCTTCGATTGGCAGGCAGCCTTCAAAGTAGGGCGTGTTGTCGTCCTGGATGTGCGGCTCATAGAACTGCGCTGCCAGCAGCGCGTCAACAAACAATTCATATTGTTCTTTGTTGAACGGGCAGTTGATGTAATCATCGCTGCCATCGAGCGACTTCCCATAGCGCGAAGCACGGAAAGCCAGCGACATATCGATGGAATCCGCCGCAACGATGGGGCTGATGCTGTCGTAGAAATAGAGGCGGTCAGAACCTGTCAGGCGGCTGATCTCTTGTGCCAGCGCATCACTCGTCAGGGGCCCTGAGGCGATAATCACGAATCCATCGCGTGGAATCTGCGTTACTTCCGCGCGGCGTATCTCGATTCCCGGATGCGCCTCAAGCGCTTTCGTAATCTCCGCCGAGAACACTTCGCGGTCTACTGTGAGCGCATGGCCGCCGGGCACGCGCGCTGAATCGGCCGCGCGTAGCAACAGCGAAGCCAACCGGCGTGTTTCATTCTTCAGCAGCCACGGGGCGGAATGCATTTGCTCGGTCTTTAAAGAATTGCTGCAGACCAGTTCTCCAAAATGGCCGGTCTTGTGCGCGGGAGTTTGTTTCCGGGGGCGCATCTCATAGAGAATTACTTGCGCGTCCGCCTCCGCGGCTTGCCAGGCCGCTTCACAACCCGCGAGTCCAGCCCCGATGACGTGAATGTCTTCCAATCCCTATTCTAGATGCGGTATCTTCATTGCGGCTATTCGAAAACGGCGGCCGGCATAGTGGCAACCGCTTGCATATAAGGGCGAAATTCCATGTAGGGCAGGATGTCACGTTCGATATCCACGCCCGGCGCTATCTCAATCAACTCCATTCCCTCTGCGATAAGGCGGAAGACCGCCCGCTCGGTGATGTACAGAACTTCCTGCCCGCGCTGACGCGCGTAGGCAGCGGCAAAGGTGATGCGTTCGACGCGCTCGACGAATTTACGTATCTTTCCGGGCTTCTCAATCGTGAGACGGCCCTGCGACCACGATAGGCGGGAACCCTGCGCATCGAAGGTACCGCAGAATACCACTTTCTTAGCGTTTTGGGCGATTTCCATAAAACCGCCAGGGCCGATCAGATTACCCGCCAGATGCGAAACGTTGACGTTGCCAAAGGAGTCAGCTTCACCCATGCCAAGAAAGGTAAGATCGATCCCACCGCCGCTGTAGTAATCAAATTGCTCGATTGAAGAGACGATGGCGTCGGGATTGCGCGCTGCCCCAAACAAATGATCATCCAGCATGCGCCCGTTGTGGACACCCTGCTCGACACTCATCCACAGTTGGTGCGCGATACCTTGTTCGGCGATGACGCCGAAAATGCCGCCGGGGATTCCAAAACCGAAGTTCAAGGAAGCGCCGGGCCGCAGCTCCATAGCCGCACGGCGCGCGATGATGCGCCGCTCTAATTTCTCCGGAACGCTGGCCGCCAACTTGCCAAGTTGAGCTTTGCGCGCACCGCTAACGGTTGGGTCATAGCCAAGCTCATAGAACAGCTGCTGGCCGGAATCCTCAACCACTGCGTCGATCATAATGCCCGGTACGCGCACGCTTCGCGCGGGCAGAGTTCCCGCGCCGACAACCTGCCGCACCTGCGCAAGAACAATTCCGCCGCTATTGCGCGCAGCCAACGCTATGGTTTGGATATCCATGTCGATGGCTTCCTCTTCAGGGCTCAGGTTCCCGCGCGCATCGGCATAAGTGCCGCGAATGATGCCGACATTCACTTTGAACGGTTTGTAACGCAATACCTCCGCGCCGTCGATGTGCATTAGTTGCACCAGCTCTTCCCGGCTGCGCTGGTTGCAGCTTCCGCCATCCTGGCGCGGATCGATAAAGGTTCCTAATCCGGAATGAGTGAACAAACCGGGACGTCCAGCGCCAATCTCGCGCAATAATTGCTGTACGACGCCGCCCGGGAAGCAGTATGCCTCCACCTTCTCTTCGCGAATGAGCTGCTGCATTTTTGGCGACCAGGTGAAATGCGAGGCGATTACCTTTCGCACCATCCCTTCGTGAGCAAAGCGATTCGTGCCGAGGACACCGCGGTCTCCGAGCCCAAGCGAATGCACCAGAGTTAAATCGCGCGGATGGCCCGTTTCGAGAAAACGCTTCTCCAGGGCGGCAAAAATCGATTCGGCCGAAATCATGCCGGCACCGTTACCGCTGATGGCAACGGTGTCACCGTCGTTGACAAGCGCGGCGGCATTGGCAGCGCTCATAAACCGGGTCGGGCTCATTCTGAATCCCTTTGGCTAGCGATTGCGAAAAACCGGTTTGCGCTTCTCGAGAAAGGCGCGAACGCCTTCTTTGCAGTCTTCGGTACTGGCTGCTTGCGCGGCTGCGCTGGCGTGGTGATGGGGCAGGTCTTGATGCATGGTCGCGAGTATTCCTTTGGTAAGAGCCATCGCGGCGGGGGCATTCGCGCAGAGTCTTTCCAACCAGGCACCGAGCTGTTGCTCCAGATCGGCAGGGTCTTCCGCGAGCGCTGTAATCAATCCCCATTCGAGAGCACGGTCCGCTGTAATGGGCGTGCCTAAGAGCATCATGTGGCGTGCTCGCGCGACTCCGATGAGCTCGGCCAGCCGGCGTATGCCCATCCAGCCCGAGATGATCCCGAGCCCCACTTCGGGTGATCCTAACTTTGCGGGCCGAATCGCAATACGCAGATCGGCGGTCATGGCGAGTTCCAGCCCTCCGCCCAACGCATGGCCGGACAGCACCGCGATCACCGGCTGGGGCAATGCTGCAATTCGATCAAACACTTCGATGCCGCGAAGAATCCAGTCGCGCCCCATCTCGAGCGGCGACAAGGCACCCCAGGCTTGAATGTCGCCGCCCGTGCAGAAAAAGCGTCCACTGCCGCGAATGACGACCGCTCGGACCGTCTGCTCAGAGTGAATCGTCGCGACTATTGCAGCCAACCTCTCCAGCATGGGTATTGTCAGAGCGTTGCCTTTGTCCGGGCGGTTGAGCGTAATTTCAGCCCACACGGCACCCTTCTGCTCCCTTAGGGAGTAGAGAATCTCAGGTTCCATGGAAGCTGGTGGCTATTTTTTCGCGGAATGGGGCAATTCGCGCCAGCTGGACTCATTCAGCTCAACGTCGAATTTCTTTGCGGCCTTCTTAATGCGCCGCCAAGCCTCGTCGCGCTCTTCGCCGGTGACATCCTTCACCTGATCAAAACGCGCGATTGCATTACGAACATGGGCGGCATCGTTTAACGGCTCCTTGCGCTGTTTGGGGAAGGCGAACTCATCGCCAGCGACCTTTTCACGATCATGCACATTCATCTTGCTCATCACAACCTCCAATTTGATTATGATTCGAGTTGAAGGACGAAAAATTGTGAAAGTATATGGCTTGGCATTGATCGGAGCGCTGCTCTTTGGGCGAACATTGTCTCCGGAGACACTCGGATTCGTCGAACAGAAGTTCAGCGACCTCAATTTTGAACGAGGCAAGTGGGACCGCAGCGCGCAACCACCCTGTTTTACCTATACGGCGAAAGAGAACGGTGTAACTGTCGACGTCCTGCGAATCGGCACCAGCAACCTGGTTCCCTTCAAAGCGCAGAAGGGCATGAGTGTAGTCGTTTGCGGCTCTACAGCCGCATTCGATGAAGGATTTGAAGCCGGAGCGCCAGTTCCAGCCGCGGCACCCCAGCGACCACGGCCTTAGATGAGCTTTTGCGCCGCTACTGCGCTCGCTTGCCAGCAAGATACACAAAGCGCAGCAGACGCCGCTCCCGCGTGAGCGTCCGCACGCAAGAGAGAAAGCGCTGCAGCCCTTCGAAATTGCTCGCTCCTTCCGCGGCCAATAGATCATTCCTCCGCTTCTGCCTTGCAGCGTGCCATCGCCCGGCAATGTCCGCGGCATTTGCTGTGGTATCTGTCGCGTTGATGAGATGAAATCCCGCCAGCTCAATCAGCCGTTCGTTCGCTCCGCATGGGCTGAACAGATAGTAGCCAATGGAACTCCGCGCTGCGATTTCCGCATTGGAAATAAGACCGCCAATCACCAGCGCGTCACTGAAAAGCAACCGGGATTTTGGCTTCATGACGCGGTACATTTCGCTCAGTAGAGAAGGCCGTCCGGAGACGTGACAAAAGACATCATTCGAAAAGGCGGCATCAAAGGTCTCGTCTTCGAAGGGAAGCTTCCGCGAAACATCGCATTCATCGAAGCGGACGAGTGAATTCAGATTCTTCTTCTGCGCAAGCTCGTTGGCCGTATGGATGCCATGCGGATTGATGTCAAGGCCCACGATCCGGCACCCGACCTCTTCGGCGACGCGTAATGCATATCGGCCTGAGCCGCAACCAATCTCGAGTACCTGCTGGCCAGGCGACAATTCCAGCAGCTTTGGGATCTCACTCGATTCCTCCGTCGTGACCCAGCTAGTCTGTCCAAGATCCTCGCCGTAAGTCTCCAAACGAATCTCGCGGTACAGATCCACCTCGTACTTTCCGTACGCGCTGTCATAGAGATCCACTGTCTCAGGCATTCACTCTGAAATTACTCTCCTGTTTCCGAGATTCCTTTACGTTTCGTCCATACAGGCTCCCTGACGGCCGCGGCTCCGTTTCGAGCGTTCACGCTGATGAACGATGAGTTGGCGTCAAGAAACTTAAGAAACACGAAACTACTGGGCCAGCGTGAATGCATAGAGCGAATCGCCCGCCCCCACTACAATGTATTGCTGGCCATCCAGCAGGTAAGTTTCCGGGCCGTTACTAAGATCGTCCGCGAGACCGGCATGCCAAAGGATGTCGCCATTGGAAGGATCAAAAGCCACCAGGTGTTGCGAGCCATCGCCCGTAAACAGAAGTTTGCCAGCCGTGGTTAAAATGCCCACCGGGCCGCCGCCGAACGGGTAATGATGATCCCAGACGACTTTGCCAGTCTTGTAATCGATCGCTTCGAGGTCGCCACCGAAGTAACCGGCATCGCGCTCCGCTGCGCCCCAGCCTTCAGGATGCGGCGCCGTATCGGTTAGATAAAACATGCTGAATTGCTGTGCAGTGCCCACGTAGAAGAGCCCGGTTTCGGGATCGAAGCTGGGAGGCGGCCAGTTTGTCGCTCCGCCGGTGTGAGGGGAAACCAGAACGCCAGGAATGGTAGCTTCCTTCCCAGGGTCCGGAATCGGCTGCCCGTTCGGAGCAACGCCTTTTGACCAGTTCATGGTGTGAATCATGGGCGTGGTAATCAAATTCTTGCCGTTGGTCCGGTCGAGCACGAAGAAATAGCCGTTGCGGTTGGCTTGGGCCAGAAGCTTGCGCGGTTTGCCGTCGACCTCGCCGTCTATCAGCACTGGGGTTTGCGCCGCATCCCAATCGTGCGTGTCATGTGGCGAGGGCTGAAAGTACCAGGCCAGCTTTCCGGTATCTACGTTCAGGGCGACGATGGAACATGTATACAGGTTGTCTCCCTTGCGGCTCTTGCCGGTTAGAACGGGATTCGGGTTGCCCGTTCCGAGGTAATAAAGATGTAATTCGGGATCATACGTACCCGGAATCCAGGTCATGCCGCCGCCGTGCCGCATGGCATACTCATCCGGCCAAGTTTCAAACCCCGGGTCGCCCTTCTTGAGAGGCTCGCTCCACCATTTCCATTGAATGGCGCCCGTTTCAGGATCGTGCGCTTCAAGGAATCCCGGCACGTCCAGCGAGTCGCCGCCTGTTCCGACCAGCACATGGTTTCCGACGACAATGGGCGCCGGTGTAGAAAAATACTCCTGTTTGACATCGGCAATTTCGGTGTGCCAGCGCTCTTTGCCGGTTCGCGCGTCGAGCGAAACAAGGTAGTTGTCGGGAGTCTCGAAGAACAGCCAGTTGCCGTACATGCCCATGCCACGGTTGCCGATGTGGATGCCGCCTTTCGTTTTCCAGGCGTAATGCCATAGTTCCCGTCCGGACCGTGCATCCACAGCCCAGGCATTGTCAGGCGTGGAGAAGTAGAGGATGCCGTTCACCATCAGTGGCGTGGCTTTGATGGTTGAAACCCCCGGGTCGGCCGGCGGTCCTTCCGGAACCGGTCCTTCGCCGCCCACAATCGCGCCCGGAGTGATTCCCACCTTTACCCGGAAGATCCATGCCAGGGTCAGGTGCTTGACGTTGGATTGATCGATCTCTTTGAGAGTGCTGAAGCGGCGCCCGGAGTAGTCGCCGTGGTAAGTGGGCCAAGCGTCTGTGGCGGGCTTGCTGAGCAACACGGGATCCAGCGCTTGCGAGAACAGCGAAGCGGGCAGCAGGACCAGACAAAGAACACGCAACAGCGATGGGAACTTCATTTCAAGTTCACCAGATAGGCAGTGATGTTGTGAATATCGGCATCCGTATAGACGGTGAGAAGGTCAAGGTGTGCCTGCAGCCGATTGTTAATTACTACGCGCGGAACGTCCTTCGTACGCTTGAAAGAGTGATACGCGCCGTCAGGCTCGCGCAGCGAAACGTTGAAATCGTCTAAGTTGACCGGAGTGCCGGTGTACGATTCGCCCGAAGGCAGCGTGACAGTAACGGAAATGGCAGTCACGGTTTGCGGCGGAGTGCCTTCCGTCCAGGTAAAATTCGGCTGCAAAAATTTTCCCTGCAGCGTCACCGGCTCGTACTTGGAGGCAACACCTTTCAAGTCGCCCGTCACCGAGTGGCAGGAATTGCAGCGGCCCTTACCGTTAAAGTAAGCCTCACCCGCTTTGGGATCTCCGGTCACGATATTGAGGATCTTGTAATTGTCCCGATCTTTCGTGCTTTCTATAGAGTTGTGCAGAAAGTTCGCGATGTCGGTGATTTGCGCAGGTGTCAGAGGGAATCGCGGCATGCCTTTTTCCGGACGGCCCTTGAGAACAACCGTGGCGATGTTCTTGCCACCCTCATCATCCAGAACCAACACGGAGCGCAGAAGATCGGGTCCTTTCTCTCCGCCGGTGGCGTTGGAGCCGTGGCAGAAGCCGCACGTGGATACGAACGTCGTTTTCCCTCTTGCAACCGAGGCTGGATCGTACTTAGGAGGAGGACCTTTGGCGTCACCAGCGGCTGTTTGACTGCCGGCAATGGCGCCCGCAGGGAGAAAGAGGAAGGCCGCGGCGAGGCGAAGGACTCTGTTGTTCATTGCACTTAAATACTTAGTGGAACTTCCAGCTTACATGCACTCAATTTTCTGCGAGTTGCAAGCTGTTAGAGTAGGCGATCATCATGCTAGCGCGCAAATGTCTGATCTTTCTGATAATGACGCTGGTTGTCGCGATCGCGTGGAGCGCTCCACCCGCGGCCCAGCCACTGATACTGATTCTGATAGGCGCCCCGGGCAGCGGCAAGAACGTGCAGTCGGCTTTCCTGCAAAAAGAGTATGGCCTCCCCATCATCTCGGCGGATCAGCTAGTGAAGGCCAACCCGCAAGCCGTCGCGAGCATTCAAACCATCGGCATGCCCCCGATTGATCCGCGGCAGGACATGATCATGGATCAGTTAGTGCAGGCGAAGCTAAAGACCATCGATACCAGCAAAGGCTTCGTCCTGGATGGCTTTCCCGCCACCAAAGCGCAAGCTGATTTTCTTGCAGGCCTCAACCAGCAGGGACAATTTCCGCCTCCGATCATTCTTCAGTTAGACGTTCCCGATGCGGTGGCTAAAAAACGGCTGGCCAACAGCCGCAATCCGGAGGATCAGGAGCCGATGCTCGATCAGGCGATTGCCGATTATCACCGTGAAATGGGCTTTATTCAGCTCTATTACCCGAAAGCCAACATCAAGCAAGTGAACGCGGACCAGAAGCCCGCGAAGATATCGCAGGACATTCGGGCGATTATCGCGGCGAACCGCTGAAGCTCCACTTCGCAAGGAACAAAACCAGCGGCGACGGATCAATCAGACCGAAGCGCCTGCACGACGTCTACACGCGCGGCGCGGGCCGCCGGGAGCACTGAGGCGACGACGGCCGCGAGTAACAGAACGGCCATAGAGCCAACCACAGGCAAGACACCGGGCGTCCGCAGGTCCGCAAAATAACTGCCCGCCAGGCGCGACAGCGCAAACCCGCAGACCGCGCCGGCGATGATGCCCGCTACCGCCATCATCACGCCTTCGCCGATTACCGTGGTCAGGAGATGACGCCTTTGGGATCCAACGGCGAGCCGGATTCCGAATTCGCGCGTTCGTCCACTGACTGAGAACGCCAGCACGCCGGCGACGCCAACCACCGCAATCGCCAAGGCGACAGCAGCGAAGCCGCCGAACACCAATGTGTTCAGGCGATCGGGCGTGAGCACTTCGGCGCGGACGTCTTCCAGAGTTGCCGCGCGTTCGATCGGCTGGTCCGCGGACATTTGGCGGACGATCCGGGTGATGGGCGTCACCAGCGCATAAGGATTCGTGTGCACGTGAACAAACAGGCGGCCTCCCCAGAGTTCCTGCTGTTCGAAGGAGTGATACACGGTCAGGGCGGGGCCCGGCACCACGTTTTCGTCGTCTACATCGGCCGCAACGCCGATAATGCGCCGGGGCTCCGGGCTGACGTCGATGAACTTGATCACGGGATCGGTCCAGAAAATGTGGCGGTTTACCGCGTCCTGATTGGGGAACATGCGCTGCGCCAGGCTCTGGCTGACGACGACCACCGGCTCGCTTCCGCGGCGGTCAGCGTCAGTAAAATCGCGTCCGGCGATGATCGGGATGCCGACCGCCGCGAAAAATCCAGGCGACACGATGCGGAAGCGAGATCGCGGATTGTCCTCGCCTGGCGTGCGGACATGCCCATCCGCCGAAAACTCCAACCCAAATCCAAAGTCGGTATCGCGCCACGGAACATTGGCGCCGACGGCGACGGCATCCACGCCCGGAAGCTGCTTGATGCGCCGTACCGTTTCCTGGTAGAAACCGACGATTTGATCGGGCGTCTTTCCATACGACATCACGGGTACATTCAAGGCGAGCACGTGGCGGGTATCAAAGCCGGTTTGCGCCGATTGCAGCGCGAGCAGCGTTTTCAAGAGCATGCTGGCGCCGGCCAGCAAGACGAAAGACGCGGCAATCTGGGTTACGGCGAAGATGCGCAAGCGGCGGCTCGCACTGCCGGTGACGCGCAGGCTGCTGCTTGACAGCGAGAAGCCATTGGATGCGTCGGCTGAAGGCAGGCGGGGAACAAACGCCAGGAGCACGGCCGCGATGATCGCCAGCAGAGCCCCGACCCAGAGCATGCTGGAATCGACCGTCAGATCCAGAGCGCGGACCGAAAAGCGGGAGGCGTAGCGAGCCAGGATGGTCACCATTGGCCGCGCGCTCAAAACGCCGAGCGCCGCGCCTGCACCGCACAGCAGGAGGCTTTCGGCCAGCAGCGTGCGGCGAAGGGCGCCCGTGTTTGCACCGAGCGCCGCGCGGATACTCAATTCCCCTTCCCGGCGAACGGACCGAGCGAGGATCAGGTTGGCCACGTTCGAGCACGCGATGACGAAGATGAGCAACGACGCCCCTAGCAGCACCAGCAGGACAGTTCGGGCGCGGGAGGTAATCTGGTCGCGCAGCCTCACGGCATCGACCCGGAAATCCGCCTTTGACGAATACGCTTCGGGATGTTCTTTCAGCATCGTTCCGTAAACAGCGCGCAGTTCGGCACGCGCGGCCTCGAGAGTCGCGCCGGGCGCCAGCCGACCGAACAGCTCTGTCATGCGATGGACTCTGCCGGTCACCATCGTCGCGGAGAGATGATGCGGGCTGGTCACGACGTTGGCGATGATCTCTGTTTCCGCCGGATACGGAACCGATGGTTCCAGTACTCCTACGATGGTGGCCGAGCGGGTGCCAAGCCTGACATTTTTACCGATGACGGAGGGATCGCTCTTGAGAGCGGTGGTCCAGAAACGGTAGGTCAGGACTGCTGCGCCGGCGGCGTTCGGGCCGTCGTCCCGCGGACCGAGCAGGCGGCCAAGCACGGGACGCAGTCCCATCACGTGGAAATACGATCCATCGACGACCCCGGCGCGGACCTCGCGCGGCTCACCCAAGCCGACCATCGTAAAGCCGATGGTAGAGAAGTCGCCGAACTCGCTCAGCGTCTTGACACGGTAGCTCAAGTCCCGGATCTCCGGGATGGAGAACGTGGCGTTCTCGACACCGATGCCATTCGCGCTTTGACGAATATAAATCAGCCGATCCTCATCGCGATTGACAAGCGGCCGCAGGAGTATGCCACGCACGAGGCTGAAAATGGCGGCGTTGGCGCCGATGCCGAGCGCCAGCGTGAGCACCACCGCGGCAGTGAGGCCTTTTGCGCGCGCCAGCGAACGGATGGCGAATTTCATGTCGCTCCAGAAGTTCATGAGGACGGTCCTATAATTTGGTCTGCCACGTTCGGTGTCATGCAGGCTGCTCGCAGTTGATCATCCAAGGTATCCCGAATTTATCCACCAGCATGCCGAAGCCGATCGACCAAAAAGTCTTCTGCAGGGGCATCCGCACTTTCCCGTTTTCTGCCAGCGCCTGAAAAACGCGCTCTGCATCCGCCAGATCCTTAAGGCCAAGCATCACCGAGAAGCCCTTTGGTTCCAGATAGTGGTCCGGCGGGGCATCGGCGCCCATCAGTACTCTGTCGCCCACAGTCAAGCTGGCGTGCATGATTTTATTGCGCCACCCAGGCGGAACTTGTGACTCCGCCGGCGTCCCTTCATGTGGAATCATCGATGTAATTTTGGCGCCAAAGCACTGTTCATAGAACTTGAATGCTGCCTCGCACTGGCCGTTGAAATTGAGATAGGGATTCAATTGCATAGCTCTCTCCTGCACTAACGACGGATCGACATCACTAGAATCGACATCGGCGGTCATCTTTTTTTTCGACGCCCTGCCAATTTACTAACAAACTTCAGCGCCCTTTGGCAAGCAAGCGCAGAGACTCGCCGTAAGGTGCGCGGGCGACGCCGCGTTCGGTGATGATAGCGGAGACGTAGCGATTCGGAGTGACGTCGAACGCAGGGTTGGCAACCTGGATGCCTTCGGGGGCAACTGCTACGCCCCGCATGTGGGTCACTTCGCTTGCCGCTCGTTCTTCGATGGGGATCAGATCGCCGGAATCGAGCGTAAGGTCCAGCGTGGAGATGGGCGCGGCTACGTAGAATGGAACGCCGTTCTCTTTCGCAAGCACAGCAACCCCGTAGGTGCCGATCTTGTTTGCGACATCGCCATTCGCGGCAATGCGGTCCGCGCCCACCACGACGCAGCCGATTCGGCCGCTTTTCAAAAAATGTCCAGCCATACTGTCGGTGATGAGGGTGGTCTCTATTCCATCGCGCTGCAGCTCCCAGGCGGTGAGGCGCGCACCTTGCAACAAAGGGCGCGTTTCATCGACAAACACGTCGATCTTTTTGCCGGCTTTTACGGCGCCGCGAATCACCCCTAAGGCGGTTCCAAAGCCAGCCGTGGCGAGCGCTCCGGCATTGCAATGAGTCAGAACCGTTTTGCCGTCGGGCACCAGCGGGGCTCCGTTGCGTCCCATGGCTTCATTGATGGCAATGTCCTCGGCGCGGATACTCTGCGCCTCGTCGACTAAGCGCTCGCGAATTTGCTGAGTCCCTAAATGGCGCACGGAGGCGTAAAGGCGCTGCATGCGATCTATGGCCCAGAAGAGATTTACGGCAGTGGGACGCGTTTTCGCCAGCGTTTCGCAGATGGCGGGCATCTCCGCATCCAGGTTTTCCGATCGCAGCGCGCCAATCGCCACTCCCATGGCGGCGGCCACTCCAATAGCGGGGGCTCCGCGAATGACCATGTTGCGGATGGCATCGGCAACCTCGTGATAATTGCGGCAGGTGACGAAAGCAGTTTCGCGGGGCAAGCGCGTCTGGTCAAGCATGACCACTCCGTCGGCGGTCCATTCGATCGTCTCAATGGTGGTTTGGGCGAGAACAGCGGTATGGGTCATTTAGAAATTTGGATGTTTGAGTGTGAGCGCGGCGAACGAAACCGCATTGAAGCAGCCGTGCATGACGGTAGGGGGAATAATGGAATTCGTTTTCGCTCGCAGCCAGCCGAAGACTGTGCCTGCCAGTGTGATGGCGAGGGCATACTGCCAAGCCCAGGAGTATTCGGGCGCGTGCAAGGCTCCAAAGAGAATTGCTGTCAAGAGGACACCGACCAGGGTTCCGAGGCTGCGCGAAAGCAATGGCTGGATGAATCCACGAAAAAACAGCTCCTCGAAAAACGGTCCGATTCCGACCGCCAGAATGCCAAAAAGAGCGGTCGAAAGCGGCGAGGTAGTCAACTTGTCAAAGGGGGATTCGATTTGAGGCGTGTGCAGGGCGGAAGCCAATAAAGATACTCCGAAGGCCAAGACTATGCCGCCTAAGGCGCAATAGAACAAATTGAAGTTCGCCCGACGCCAACCGAGGGACGAGAGAACCGGCCTGCTATAGCGGAACTTGAAGTCCGCCCAGAAGCTCGCATACACAAATGCGTACAGGGCAATCTGCGTGGGCAGCAGCAAAGGGCCCGGATCGGTTGCCAGGCGCGGCCGGAGCGCGGTGGCCGCGCCTACGCCCCCGACAATAAGCACTATGCCGGCAATCAGCAAGCCCATTACGAGCGCCAGGTCGGTGTAATTCCAAAAGGTATCGTGTTCGGGAAAGGCCTTGGGAACAGGCGATGCCTGGACGGCAGTTGCCTCTGCGGGCGAGGCGCCCTCTTCGCCGTCCGCGCTGACTGGTTCCGGCTGAGCAGGCGTTGTTTCTACTTCGTCAGGCATTCCTTCCCGCCTTCATTATCTTCTGCAAGGCCACCGCTGTGTGGCTCCGCGGGCTTTCAATAACTTCTTCCGGTGTACCCGTGGCGACAATGTAGCCGCCTTGTTCACCACCCTCAGGCCCGAGATCGATGAGATGATCTGCGCTTTTGATCACATCCAGATGGTGCTCGATTACCAGCACCGTGTTTCCGAGGTCTACCAGCCGCTGCAGGACATCGAGCAAATGCCGGATGTCTTCAAAATGCAGGCCAGTGGTGGGCTCATCGAGCAGATAGAAAGTGCGGCCGGTCTGGCGCTTGCTGAGTTCCCTGGCAAGCTTGATGCGCTGGGCCTCGCCGCCGGAAAGCGTAGTAGACGATTGGCCCAGATGCAGGTAGCCCAGCCCAACATCCTGCATGGTTTTTAGCTTGGCGTAGACCTGGGGAATGTTCTGCAGCATGTCCACGGCCTCATCGACAGTGGATTCCAGCAGGTCGGCGATGTTCTTGCCTTTGTACTTCACCTGCAACGTCTCCAGGTTGTACCTTCTCCCCCGGCATACATCGCAAGTTACGTACACGTCGGGCAGAAAGTTCATCTCGATCCGCTTGAGGCCATCGCCCTGACAAGCTTCACAGCGGCCGCCCTTCACATTAAAGCTGAAACGGCCAGCTTTGTAGCCGCGCTCGCGCGATTCCGGCAGCATGGCATAGAGTTCGCGAATGGGAGTGAAGAGGCCGGTATAAGTAGCTGGATTAGAGCGCGGCGTGCGGCCGATGGGCGACTGATCGATCTCCACAACTTTATCGATGTTCTCGAGTCCGAGAATCGCGTCGTGGGCGCCGGGCTCAGCGCTCGATCCGTAGACTTCCTTCGCCAGCGCGCGGTAGAGAATGTCATGGACCAGGGTCGACTTGCCGCTCCCTGAAACGCCAGTGACCACGATGAAAGTTCCGAGCGGGAAATCCACACTCACATTCTTCAGATTGTGCTCGCGGGCGCCCTTGATACTCAGGCTCAATCCATTTCCGGAGCGGCGCACCAGCGGCGCTTTAATGGCGAGAACGCCCGACAGATATTCGCCGGTGAGCGATTCGGGAGTACGCATGATCTGCGCAGGATTTCCCTGCGCGATGAGCGCGCCGCCCAGCCGGCCCGCACGAGGGCCCAGATCAATCACGTAATCGGCGCGCTCAATTGTTTCGGCATCGTGCTCCACCACCAAAACCGTATTGCCCAGGTCGCGCAGGTGATGCAGGGTATCCAACAGCCGGTCATTGTCGCGAGGATGCAGCCCGATGGACGGCTCGTCCAGTACATAGAGAACACCGCGCAGCTTGGAACCAATCTGGGTTGCCAAGCGGATGCGTTGGGCTTCGCCGCCGGAAAGCGTCGCGGAGGAGCGGTCGAGGCTCAGGTAATCGAGTCCGACGGCGCATAAGAAATCGAGCCGGTTCTGAATTTCTTCCACCACGCGCCCGACAATTTTCAGCTCGCGGTCAGCGAATTTCCAGGAACGGATCAGAGGAAGCGCGCGTGCAATGGGAATTTCGGTGAAGGCGGCAATCGATAGACCCTTTACCTGAACGGCAAGACTCGACGGCTTTAGCCTTTGGCCGAGGCAGTCGGGGCATGTGGTCGGCGACATGTAATCCATCAGCCAGTCGCGATAACCTTCACTGGCGCGGCTATAACTTTCCTCAAGCGCTTTCAGGATGCCGGGGAATTGGCTGGTCCCATAAACGAGAAGATTTCGCGCTTTCTTCGGCAGATCTTCAAACGGCGTGCCAAGGTCGATGCGGGAGGCGTCCGCCAGTTCGCTGAGCGCGGTATTCATGTAAGACGAAGTTCCGCCGGGACCCAGGCCGCCTTCGAACAAGGGCTTCGACGGATCACAAATTACCTTTGACGGATCGAACGCCCAGGTGCTGCCCACGCCCTTGCACGTTTCACAGGCGCCGTAGGGACTGTTGAACGAGAATGAGCGCGGCTCCAGCTGCGGGATGCTGGTGCCGTCGTTCGGACAGGCCAGTTTTTCCGAGTACAAACGTTCCGGACCGTCGATTACGCCAACGATGACGAGACCGTCGGCCCATTTCAACGCAGTCTGGATGGAATTCTCCAGCCGCTGCTCAACGCCCGGCTTCACCACCAGCCGATCAATTACCACCTCGATGGTGTGATTCTTGCGCTTATCAAGTTTAAGGGGTTCCTCAACGGTTCGCAGTTCGCCGTCGATACGCGCCCGAAAGCCGCCTTTGGCAATCGCTTCCAGTTCCTTCTTGTATTCGCCTTTACGGCCGCGTGCGATGGGCGCCAGAATCATGATGCGCTCATTCTGATGCAAAGCGAAGACATGCTCCAGAATCTGATTCGGCGACTGCCTTGCGATCTCGGCACCGCAGAGCGGGCAGTGCGGAACGCCAACCGATGCGAACAGGAGGCGGAGATAGTCGTAGATTTCGGTGACCGTGCCGACGGTGGATCGGGGGCTGCGAGTGGTGGTTTTCTGCTCAATCGAAATCGCCGGGCTGAGCCCATCGATCGAATCGACGTCCGGCCGCTCCATCTGATCCAGGAACTGGCGCGCATAGGGCGAGAGCGTCTCTACATAGCGGCGCTGCCCCTCGGCATAGATGGTGTCAAAGGCGAGCGAGCTTTTGCCTGATCCACTCAAGCCGGTAATGACGGTAAACGTGTTCCTGGGAATGTTGACACTTATGTTCTTGAGGTTGTGCTGGCGAGCGCCATGCACGGAGATGCGGTCTAACATTTAGGGTGGGGCTACCTCTATTCTCTTCCAGCAGCCCCGGAACATGCGAATCTAGCTCTATGGCGAAGAATTTTAACGCGTTGTCCGAATCTGAGGTCCTGGCGCTGGCGGTCTCTTTAGAGGAGGAGGACGCACGCATCTACGGGGAGTTCGCGGAAGGACTGCGGGAGAACTATCCAGCCACTGCAAAGATGCTCGACGAAATGCAAGCGGAGGAATCAGAGCACCGCGCCAGGCTGATTGATCTTTATTGCAGCCGTTTCGGCGAGCACATCCCGCTGATCCGGCGCCAGGACGTCAAGGGCTTTGTGACGCGTCCGGCGGTCTGGCTGATTCAACCCATTGGACCCGGGGCGGCGCGAAGAGCGATCGAATCCATGGAATCGGAGACCCGAAACTTCTATAACCTTGCAGTCCAAAAGACGGCGGACGCTTCTACCCGGAAACTGCTGGGCGACCTGGCGGAGGCGGAGGCCCAGCACACGGCAACGGCGGAACTGATTGAGAAGTCGCAATTAACGCCAGAGGTCCGGCGCAGCGAAAAGGAGGCGGTGCGGCGCTCTTTCGTGCTGAGAATCGTGCAACCCGGACTGGCGGGACTGATGGACGGATCGGTTTCCACGCTTGCGCCGCTATTTGCCGCAGCCTTCGCTACTCATAAGACGCACGATGCATTTGTGGTGGGGCTGGCGGCTTCGGTGGGCGCGGGAATCTCGATGGGATTCGCAGAAGGTCTTTCCGACGACGGCTCGCTTACCGGGCGCGGCAGTCCCATTATTCGCGGCGCCGTGACCGGGGCGATGACGTTCGTGGGGGGCATTGGCCATACGCTGCCGTTTCTGATCGCCAATTTTCAAGTTGCGCTGGCTGTCGCCGTCGCAGTGGTCGTGGTGGAGCTCGCTGTGATCAGTTGGGTACGCCAGCACTACATGGACACACCAGTGGTCAGGGCAGCGTTGCAGGTGATGCTCGGCGGCGTGCTGGTCTTTTTGGCAGGCATCCTGATCGGCAGCTCTTAATCGGGAACGATATGGCAACTTTTGGATTGATTGAATATACCGACGCCAACCCCGAGGTACGCGCGGTCTACGACGACATCATGTCAACGCGGAAGACGGATTTTATTAATAATTTTTGGAAAGCTCTTGCGAAGGATCCCGCTACGCTCCGCCGCACGTGGGAAAGCATCAAGCAGATCATGGGCCCGGGCGCGCTGGATCCTCTGACCAAAGAGTTGCTTTACCTGGCGGTTAGCGCAACAAACCAGTGCCAGTATTGTCTCGCCTCACACTCGGCTTCGGCCCGCGGCAAGGGCATGACGGAAGAAATGTTCAGCGAACTTATGGCAGTTGTCGGCATGGCCAATGAAACGAACGCGCTGGCCGCCGGCTATCAGGTTGAGGTAGACGATCAATTCAAAACAGCGGGCAAATAGCACGGTTTATGCTGCTGGCTGATGTCGTTGAGATCTCGCGCCGAATCGGAGCCACCAGCAAGCGTCTCGAAAAGATTGATTTATTGGCCGGACTTCTGAGAAGGCTGCGGGGCGAAGAAGTGGAAATCGCGGTCGCTTATTTGTCAGGCACCACGCGGCAAGGGAGGATTGGAATAGGATATGCGACCGTGCGTGATGCAAGCGCCCCGCATATCGATCACGCCAACCTTGGGCTGCTGGATTTGGACCGCGCGCTGGACGAGATTTCGGCGACACAAGGCGCCGGGTCTGACCAGCGCAAGCGGCAGCTGCTCTACGAGTTGTTTGCGCGCGCCACGAGCGAAGAGCAGCATTGGATTATGCGGCTGCTGCTCGGCGAGCTTCGGCAAGGAGCGCTGGAAGGCATCATGCTGGACGGATTGGCGAAAGCATCCGGCATTTCCAGCAGTCGCATTCGCCGGGCGGCGATGATGGGCGGCGGGTCAGCCGCGATTGCGCAGGCCGCTCTCGAGAAGGGCGAGGCAGGACTCGATGAATTCGATATCCAGCTTTTCCGGCCCGTCCAGCCGATGCTGGCGCAGACCGCCGAAGACGTTTCGGAAGCGCTGATTGAATTAGGCGATGCGGCACTTGAATATAAGTTCGACGGAGCACGCATACAGGCCCACAAATCGGGCGATGATGTTGTCATCTACTCCCGGGGCTCAAACGATGTCACCGCCGCGGTACCCGAGGTGGCTGCCTCAGTGAGAGCGCTTCCGGCGCGCGACCTCATTCTCGACGGTGAGGTTCTCAGCTTGGCGGCGGATGGACGGCCGCAGCCTTTTCAGGTTTCTATGCGCCGTTTCGGCCGCAAGCTGGACGTGGATCAACTTCTAAAAAAGTTGCCGATGACGCCGTTCTGGTTTGATGCGCTTTATCTGAATGGAGGATCCCTCATAGACGAACCGCAGGCTCGCCGCTTTGCTGAATTGATGGCACTAGCGCGTTCGGAGAATATCGTCCCGCATCTGGTAACGGCCGACGCCGAGCGGGCGGAAGACTTTGTGCATGAGGCGCTGGGGCAGGGGCACGAGGGCGTGATGGCAAAAGCTCGTTCCGCGGCCTATGCGGCGGGAGCCCGCGGCCAAAGCTGGCTCAAGATTAAGCGAGCCCGCACGCTCGATCTGGTTATCCTGGCCGCTGAGTGGGGCAGCGGCCGGCGGAAGGGATGGCTTAGCAATCTACATCTAGGCGCGAGGGATGCGGCGAAGGGGGGATTTGCGATGCTCGGCAAGACCTTCAAGGGAATTACGGACGAGATGCTGGCGTGGCAAACACGGGCGCTGCTGAAGCTGGAGATCTCGCGGGACGAATATGCAGTTTATGTCCGGCCGGAGATTGTCGTAGAGATCGCCTTTAATGAGATACAGGTCAGCCCCAGATATGTGAGCGGTTTGGCGCTGCGTTTCGCCCGGGTGAAGCGCTATCGCGAGGATAAAAACGCGGCTGAATCCGATACGTTTGAAACTGTGCAGCGTCTGGCGGGAATTCCAGACTAATTTCCAATCGCCGTACTTGCTGTGATACGGTGGGCCTGAGGAGCCTTTTATGCACCCTTGGACGAGACGTGATTTTCTGAAGTCGAGCGCTGCGGCGGGTACGTTTGCGGCGCTGGGAAGCGGGCTTCGCGCCACGACGGCCGCGAAGGGCAGCGCGACGGACTGGGTAACGTTGGGCAAATCAAACGTGCAGGTGACGCGGCTGGCATTCGGCACGGGAACTTACAGCGGACAGGTACAGCGCGACCTCGGGCAGGCAGACTTTACGAAGCTGGTGCGGTACGCGTACGATCACGGGATCCGGTTTTTCGAGACGGCGGATTCGTATGGCGGAATGCCGCAGATGCTAGCGATCGCGCTGAAAGGCCTGCCGCGCGATTCGTACAAGCTAATGACGAAATACAACACGCATGACACGGAGAAGCCGCAGGAGACGATAGATCGGCTGCGAAGTGACCTCGGCAGTGAATATGTCGACATCATGCTGCTGCACTGCGTCCGGAGCCCTACGTGGCCGGAGGACCAGAAGAAATTAGAGGACGCGTTTTCGGAGGCCAAAGCGAAGAAGGTGATTCTTTCGCATGGAGCGTCGGTGCACGGGCTGCAAGCCTTGAGCGCATTTCCGGGAACCGAGTGGCTGGATGTGGCGATGATCCGCATGAATCACAAGGGCACCCGAATGGACACGCCAGCCGGCAAGACGTGGATGAGACGGGGAATGTGGTAGAAGTGACCGAACGCGTGAAGCAGGTGCGCTCCGAAGGCAAGGGCGTCATCAGCATGAAACTGGTGGGCGAAGGGCGATTCACGCAGCGCAAGGACCGGCAGGAAGCGTTACGGTATGCGTTCAGAGTGGCTGGAGTGGACGCGGTTACGGTCGGCTATAAAAACACGTCTGAGATCGACGAGGCTATCGAGAACATCAATCTGGCGCTAGCGTAGAACGCGCGCTTGTGGCGAAAGCTCACTCATAGCGCAAGGCCAGCATAGGGTCGAGTCGTGCAGCGCGGCGCGCAGGCATGAAAGTTGCGGCCGCGGCCACAATTCCGAGGAAGATTGTCGCGCCGCAAAACGTGACCAGATCTGTTGGGCGGATACCAAAAAGAAGAGAACTGGCCCAGCGAGCCGCCAGGGACACCATCAAGAGTCCAGCCACAGCACCTGGAAGCACCAAATAGAAAGCCTGGCGCATGATAGCGACCATGATGTCGCGGCGATTCGCACCTAAGGCGAGGCGAATACCGATCTCATTCGTGCGAGCCAAGACGGTACAGGAGATCACGCCATAGAGGCCCAGGGCAGCCAACAGCGCCGCCAAACCGCCGAAGAAGCCGGACAGGACGGCTATCAAGCGCTCGACTAGCAGGTCGTCCTGGATGCTTGTCTGGAAGACCTCAAAACCCGAGCGGATTCCGGGAGACACTTGCTTCAACGCTTCACGGACTTCCGATATCACCGCAGCGGAAGGCGCGGAAGATCGAATGAGCATGTTGGTGAAGGGCCCGGAGATCGGAAATTGTTGCTCGGGCGCAAAGCACTGCGGCGGAATTTCATCGCGCAGATTAGCGTATTTCCCGTCTTTGACTACGGCGACGATTTCGTAGTGAGTGGAGGGATAGTTAGGTTCGGCGATGGTACGGAACGTTTTACCGAGCGGATCCAGGCTGCCGAAAAACTTGCGCACGAACGTCTGGTTCACAATGGCGACCGGTTGCGAAGTTGCGGTGTCACGGTCGTTGAATTCCCGTCCGGCGAGGAGTGGAATGCCCATCGTGCGGAAATACGCCGGGCTAACCCAAGTGAATTTCGATCCATCTTGCATGCCGCTTGTGCGTACGCCCAAGGTCCAGCTACTCCCATCCAGCGGCACGTGTGTCGTTGACGCAGCCGCCTGAATTTGCGGCAGGGACTCGATTCGTTCAAGCAAGTCACGCTTCACGGATTCATTGCGCTGATTCGAGAATTGCAACTTTGACAGGTCCAAAGAAGCGAGGACGATCCCTTTCTCACGGAAGCCGGGATCTAATGTAATCAGATTCCAGAAACTGCGCACCAAAAGCACTGCGCCAATCAGGAGAACGAGAGAAACTGCGAGCTGACCTATAACTAAAGAGCCCTGGAGACGGGAACGCCCGCGTCCCGCAGTAAGTCCGCGGCCGCCGGTTTTGAGCACCTTGCCCGGGTCCGTTCGCGACGCGCGGAACGCGGGTGTGAGCCCGAAAATAAGGCATGTCGATAATGCGACGGCGCCTGTGAACGCCAGCACGCGCCAATCGAGAGCCAGGTTCAGGTAAGGCGTGTATTGCTCCGTCGTCACGAACGCGAGGATTGCCTGGCTAAAGGCTCGTGCCAGGAAGAGACCTGCGGCGGCTCCAAGCATTGCCAGCAGCAGGCCTTCGGCCAGAAGCTGCCGAATCAATCTGGGGCGCCCTGCACCCATCGCGAGGCGCACGGCCATTTCGCGCTCGCGCCCTGCCGCGCGCACCAGCATCAGGTTTGCAAGATTAGCGCACGCGATAAGGAGGACCAGCCCGGTAATGCCGAGCAGCAGCCACAAGCTGCCATAGACTTTGTCATCACCAGGTAAGCCGCTCGCAGCGGGATAAGCAAGCAGACGCGATGCGCGGTAGCTCTGAATCGATTGCGAACTATATCCGGGCGAAACAGTCGCAGCGAACACAGCGGGGCTGATGGAATCGAGTTGCGCAGAGGCCTTCGCGAGGCCCCAGCCCGGTTTCAAACGGCCCATGACAGTTAGAAAAGCGACGTCGTGGCGTCTGAGGCCTTCGTCCGCCGGTTGATAGTAGGTGAGCGAGCAGAATGGCAAAAAGAACTGTTTATTTTCGCCTGCCTCGAAGCCGAAAAAGCTTGGAGGGGTAACGCCGATCACTTCGCTTGGGCGATCTTCAATCAGCAATGTGCTGCCAATCGCCGAGTCACGCCCCGCGAACTCGCTTTGCCAGAAGCCGTAACTGATCACCACGCCCGGCGCCCCGCAGCCGGGATGATCATCGGTTTCACTGAAGAATCGCCCGCGCAGGGGAACTAGTCCGAGCGTCGAGAACGTTCTGCCGCTTACCCAGAGCCCGTTCAGCTGTCGCTGGTTGCTCGAGTTGCCGAATCCGAGTGTGGTGTTCGCCCAGGCGAATACTCCTGAGAATCCCTGCTGGAGCTGCCGGATCTCTTCGAAAACCGCATAGGATAGCGACGTGGGACCTGAGCTGATACCGAATCCGTTTCCGCCTTTTATCTGGACGCGGACAAGTGTCTGTGGATCAGGGACAGGCAGGCTGCGGAGAAGGAGAGCGTCCAGTAATTGAAAAATCGCAGTATTTGCGCCAATGCCGAGCGCCAATGTGCAAAGCGCCGTTAGCATAAAGACGGGGCTCTTGCGTAGCATGCGTACGGCGAGGCGGAGATCCTGAAGTGTGGATTCCACCCAGCTGGTTCGCCGCGCATCCCGGCACTCTTCTTTTACTTTCTCGAGTGCGCCGAATAAAAGAGCGGCGCTGCGGCGCGCCTCGGGCTCGGACATCCCCGACTTTATGTAGTCCGCGACTTGCCGCTCCAGATGAAATTGCAGTTCTTTTTGAAGCTGCGCTTCCAGGCGCTTTTTTGTGAACAGCCGCCGAAACCAGTTCATAGGATAAACGCGGTCATGCCTCATGCTTCTACCTATACCGCTTAAGGTGTCGAAGGTCAAGGCGTTTATGGAGATTCCAACAGGGATAGAGTGAACATTTATGAGGGCTTTCTGGGACCGGCTTCGACAGGACATCCGCTATGGCTGGCGGATGATGTTGGCGAAACCTGGCATTACCCTGGTTGCGGCGCTTTCCATTGCGCTTGGAATTGGCGCCACGACAGCGATCTACAGCGTGGTGTATGGAGTGCTTATCGACCCCTATCCGTATCGGGCGGCGGATCGAATCGGTTGGCTGGGAGCGCAAACCGAGAAGTCCGGGAGATGGCACTTTCTCTATTCGCCGGCGCAATACCGGGAGATAAAAAACGGGCTCCGATCCATGGAGGATGCGGTCGCCGTTCAGCAGCGGCAGGCAATTCTTACTGGCAAGAACATCCTCCCCGAGGTTGTGAACCAGGAATATTGTTCGCGGAATATGTTTGAGTTTTTCGGCGTGCCTCCGCTGTTCGGACGCGAGTTCCTGCCGCGGGATTTTCCAGGAGCAGGGCATCCAGAGCCGGTGGCCGTGATCAGCTATAAGTTCTGGCAACATGCGTTTCAAGGGAACCGCGACGTGATCGGACGCGATATCGTGCTCGATAACACGGAGTACACCATTATCGGCGTCTTGCCGATTCGGTTCACCTGGAACGGCGCCGACGCGTACACGCCCTTAAATCCACGCCCGGGCCCACAAGAGTTCGTGGAGGTCTTTTACCGCGCCCGGGCGGGCGTGACGGCGCAGCAAGTGACCGCAGAGTTTGAGCCGCTGATTCGCGAGTTTCAAAAGCAGGCGCCGCGGTTCTTCTACCCGAGAGAGCGTTTTCGATTGCAGTGGGTAACCGTGAACGAAGGGATACTGGGCAAATTTTCGACGACGCTGCTGGCCCTGTTCGGTGCGGTGCTTCTGTTACTGCTGATCGCCTGCGGCAATGTCGCCAACCTGCTGCTCGGCCGTGCGGCCACGCGCGGTGGAGAGATGGCGATTCGCGTCTCGATTGGAGCAACGCGAACGCGACTAATGGCGCAGATGCTGACAGAGAGCGTGCTTTTGGCAGTGGGCGGCGGCGTGATCGGAATATTGCTGGCATTTCTGGGCGTGAAGGCGGTGATCGCACTGATGCCGGAATACTCCATTCCGCATGAGGCGGTGATTGCGCTTCAATGGCCGGTACTGTGGTTTGCGGCGGGGCTGTCCATTTTGACGGGACTCGTGTTCGGGCTTGTGCCGGCGCTGCAAGTATCGGCCGGCACACATGCCGAGACGCTGAAAGGAACCGGCAGAGGCGGGGGCGCAAGCGCCAAAAACCGGCGCTTTCACGATAGCTTGATGGTGTTTGAGATCACCCTGGCGCTGGTGCTGCTGACCGGGGCGGCATTAGCGGTCAAAGGTTTCGTCACCCTGCAGCAGAAGACACTGGGATTCGATCCTAAGAACGTGCTTACGTTCGAGGTTCCGCTCGGCGAGGGGAATTACACGCGCTTCGGCGCCCGGCTGAATTTCTTTGAGGCGATCGTGAGCCGATTGCGGGCGCTGCCGGGGGTAGAGGCGGCGGCCATCAGCGAAGATGGAACGCCGCCATGGAACGGCATGCAGACCCGCATGACATTGGATGACCGTCCGGCGAACGAACCGGTGATTGCGCAATTCAACATCGTGGGCGACGAATATTTCCCTACGGTGCGGCAGGCGCTGCTGCGGGGACGGCTGCTCACTCAGGAAGACGTGCTGCGTGCAAGTCCGGTCGCGGTGGTAACCCAGGATTTCGTGAGGCAGTATTTCAACGATAAGGACGCGATCGGCCGGCATGTGAGCGTAGACCTATTCGATCAACCTCTGCCTACGGTGATTCTGAAAGCGCCTAACTTGAGGAACTCATTCGAAGTCGTCGGGGTGGTTGGCAGCGCGCGAAACAGAGGCCTGGACCGGGAAGCAGCGCCCGCAGTGTTCGTGCCGTATAGCGTGATCGTGTCGCCTGGAATTTGGGTGCTGGCAAGAACCCCGGTAGACCCGATGGCGCTAGCCAACCAGGCGCGCGCCGCGGTAAAGGGCATAGATCCACAGCAGGCGATTACGCTCGTGCACCCGCTGGAGTATTGGCTCCAGTCTGCGACCGCCTACCCGCGGTTCGCTGCGTTTCTGTTCGGGGTATTCGGCGGTGTGGGAATGATGCTGGCGGCAGCCGGAGTTTTCAGCGTCGTCTCTTACGGAGTGGCGCATCGCACCCGCGAGTTCGGCATTCGCATGGCGTTGGGCGCCCAACCGGGCGACGTGCTGCGATTGGTGTTGATGACAACCGGCCGGATTCTGGCAGCCGGATTGGTTCTTGGGCTCGGCCTCAGTGTGTTAGCCGCACGCGCGCTGGCCGGGCGAATGGAAGGCATGGGAACGGCAAGCGGGCCGTTGTTCTTCGCAGCGCCACTGGTGATCATCGCGGCGACATTGCTCGCCTGCTTTGTGCCGGCGCACGCCGCTACGCGCGTGCAGCCGATGGATGCCTTGCGGCACGAATAGTGGAGCGTGTCCTGGCCGGCGTCAGCGGATATAGAGGTGCGCGTCCAGAATTCGGGCGCTGAGCTCGGCGGCGTCTATTTGATAGCGCCCCTGGCGATAACTTTCACGCAGTTCGGCAATTCTGGCTTCACGCGAAGAGCCCTCGGGCGGAGCCTCGAGCTCAGGAGCGAGCGCGGCGGCAGTACTTAATCCCATAGATAAATCTCCTCGGTTTTCTCCGTTGGTTCCATGATCCACAGGACTTATCGCACCTTCTGTCCGTCATTTTAGCCAAAGTTGGTCCTTATCAACGAAAAGTGTAAGGGGAACTAAGGTGGAACTGCCGAAGTGGGGTTCCGGGGGGGAATAGGGGGTTGACTCTCACGTTTTGGCGAATAATTGCCGAAGAAGGAGGTAGGGCGCAGCTTAGAGCGCCTGGATAAGCGCTGAATAGGGGTAGTAATGACCGTTCGTGAAGAAGAAACCTGTCAGACAGTTCCGTATTCTGGGGACCAGCGAGAGCAACTTATTCTGGAGCACCTGCCGCAGGTGAAGCTGATTGCCAGAAGGATTCATGAGAGGTTGCCCGTTTCAGTGAGCCTGGATGACTTGATTTCGACGGGCGTCGTGGGGTTAATCGCGGCAATTGACCGGTATGATGCCAGTCACGACGTGAAGTTGAAGACGTACGCGGAGTACAAAATCCGCGGAGCGATTCTGGACAGTCTTCGCGGGCTGGATTGGGCACCCCGCCAACAGCGCAAACGGTCGAAGCTTATTGAGGCGGCCATCGCGGTGCTGGAGCAGCAGTATCACCGCACCCCGACTGAAGAGGAGATCTCGAAGCACCTGAACCTTTCGATGGCGGAGTATCACGACTGGCTAACGGAAATCAGAGGTTTGACACTGGGCAGCCTGGAGAATGCGGGGAGCGAAGAAGACGGCTGCGATTTATTGCGCTACGTCGCCGATTCCGATGAACATTGGCCCTCGCAGATCGTAGAGCGGGCGGAACTGGAACGGCTATTGGCCGAGACCATTGAGAAGATGCCGCAGGTAGAAAAAACGGTCCTCAGCCTTTACTATTACGAGGAGATGACGCTGCGCGAAATCGCCAAAATTGTGGACTTGCATGAATCCCGCATTTCGCAATTGAAATCGCAGGCCATACTGCGCTTGCGGTCGTACATGCAAAAGCGCTGGCCGCAACAGCGGGGCGCGGCGGCCACATCTCAGTCTTCGACCCGGTAGAGCGCGGGCGCGGAGCCTATTGCTGGTCTTCGTTGACCAGAACGTGTACAACCAGCGGCTTGTGATCGCGGACAAATTCCACGACGATCGACTTCCCGATGGGCCGCTGGCTGCGCAGATAGGAAGTGACATCGCGCGGCGCGGTCACATCATGCTTGCCAATAGAGATGAGGACATCCCCGGCTTTCAGCCCAGCCTTTTGGCCCACGCCATCCTTCTCCACGTAGCGAACCAGCACGCCGCGCTTGACTCCGAAATATTCAGCCAGCTGGAGGTCGATCGGCTCGCACCAGAGCCCGAGCACCGGATTCTTCCAAATTACTATCGGGATGGGAATATCGAACATACTCCCGGTCGCGGATTGCAGTTGCTCGTTAATTCTGGCGCCGCCTGGATCAGGCATCAACAAGTCGAGATTCGGAACGGATTGCAGGGCAAAAGGGCGAGTGGTGACCGTGGTCGTTCCTACTTTCCCATCACGCCAGTACTGAAGCCTGATTTTGCGCCCGGGAGGGGTCTCCGCGACAAGGCGGCCCAAGTGCTGCGCACCCAGGATGCTCTCGCCGTTGTAGGTCAGCAGAACATCCCCGGCTTTGATGTCCGCGGCCGCGGCCGGGCTGGCCGGTTGTACTCCCGTGACCTCTACGCCGCGAGGATCAGAAAGCTTCAGGGTGGCAGCGCGGTCGGCGTCAATGTCGACCAGGCGAACGCCCAAATAACTGCCCTGAGGATAGAACTGGACTTCAAGAAATTGGGGCGGCCTGTTTACGTAAAAGAGGTCTTGCCGGGCAAGAAAGGCCGGATTAATTTGCGCGAAAAGCGGAGTAGCGGCCAAAAGGAGGACGCCGGCTAGCGCGCCGGACAGTTTTGAAAGGCGCAAGCAGCGCCTATCCTGAAGGTCCATTTTCTCAACAAGCATCTTAATAAACCCGCGCTAGTAAACATCGAGCGAAGCATTGACTTCCCTCAGTAATTGCAAGGCGCGAGCCCGCGCATAATCGTCGTCAGGCTGTCCGGAACGCACGAATCGCTGCAAGGTATTGACCATATCGGGACTGAGTTCAAAACTGCGGTCCGCGGGCGCCAGAATGTCGATCGCCTCCGAGCGCACTTCCGGGGCCTGGTCATGTTCCAAAACAAACTTTAGCGTATCGCGCGTCGGGGTGTCAGAAGAGAAGCGGCGCAGGCCTTCGAGCGCTTCGATGCGAACAGCGGCATTCGGATCCCGCCTCGCAATATAAAGCAGGGCGTCGCGGATATCGGTCCCGGGCTGGTCTTTGAGAATGCCTACACAATCGGCGCGCATCGCAGGATCGCTCGAATCCTTGGCAGCGGCGACCAATAGACGTCGAATATCCTCGTCTTCCGGGCGGCCTATGTATTCCTGTTGACCGATCTCATCCACTGTGACGCGGACCTCCCCGGACCCGTCGGGCTGCACTTGACGCACGCGCGTGCTGGATGGGCCCACGAAACTCATGGCGACCGGGGACACTCCAGGAAGTCCTTTAGACACGTCATGGCGATCCATCAGTTGGCCACAACCGAAGCCAACGAAGAGCAGAAATGAACCGAGCGCAACCTGGGCGGACCAGCGCGTGGTCGAGATGGTCCAGAATTTAGGCCAGCTCAAGCTCAGACCACGCGCCCGAGGGGCTGCTTCCGCGGCAACGGCTGCGCGCAGACTTTGGCGGCACGCGGCCAGCAGATCCAGCGGCGCATCGAGTTGCTCAGCATTCAAGGCAGTGTGCCAGGTCTTTTCACGCGCAAATGCCCGCTGGCAGAGCGCGCACTGATCCAAATGCCGCTCGAGCTCTTCTTCGCGCGCGAAATCAAGCTCGCCATAGAGATACAGTGACAAATCCAGCTGGACTTCCTGGCACGTCATACGAACTCTCCAAGGGCTGTCCGCATTTTCTGCGTAGCCCGGAAGAGACAATTCTTGGCGGCTTCTTCGGTGACGCCAAGCGCCTCTCCAATAGCGCGAAGGCGCATGCCCTGGAAATGCCGCATTTCGAAGACGACGCGCTCGCGCGGGGTTAACTGTTCAAGAACTTCCTGGATGCGATGATTGACTTCGGCGCTGAGCAGCTGGCGCTGCGGATCGACATCGGCGCGCCGTTCGGGGATGAACTGGAAACGATCTATTTCACCGGTTCCCGTATCTACTGCCTGGGCTTCTTCGCGGCGCACCTTGCGCTTGCGAATCTGATCGAGGCACAAGTTCGCCACGATGCGATAGAGCCAGGTACTGAAGCTGCAATCGAAGCGGAATTTCGGCAGATTCCGGTAAACGCGGAGGAAAACATCCTGGTAAACGTCGCGGGCGTCCTCCTGCGAATGAAGCAAATTGAATGCCATGCGAAGGACCTGCTGATCGTAGGCGCGCACCAGTTGCTCGAAGGCATTCGGCTCACCGCGTTGCGCGGCACGGATTAGCGCGTTTTCGTTCACCCGCTGGTTCGCGCCAGGCACGGCTATATTTCTGATTACGTCCGCTTGGAGTGCCACCAGAACGATTGACGAGCAAATCTCGATTTGGTCACGTTCAAGCTGCCTTAGCTGGCTAACTCCAGCTCAATCAAGCGTTTGGCGGGATCGAGATGAGCAATACGAAAGCGGCGCATCTGGCCGGCATGAGCGCCTTCCCTGGGCACGTCGGCCGAAGCCCCCTGTTTCCACCTGGCGGACAGCATAGCGCTCAGAGAAGATACATCGGCGGCCGGCTTTGGCGGCTCCACGCCAGCTTGCTTTTGCTTGGCGTCACTCAACTGGCAGGTGGCGATTACTCCTTCGCCCAACTCAACCCGTGCGCGGTCGCCTTGCACTTCAACCAAGAGGCCGCTAACCGTCTCCCCGGGCTGATGCTCAGAGATATAGTGATCCACCGTAGTGGGCTCAAGCTGTTTCATGCCGAGTCGAATGCGGCGGCGCTCCCGATCGACTTCGAGGACGACGGCGCGCACGGACTGGCCCTTCACAAGCTTTTCCTTGGGATGATCCAGGCGCTTCTCGTTGGTGACGTCAGAAATGTGGATCATGCCTTCAATGCCGTCGCCGAGTTCAACGAAGGCGCCAAACTGGGTGATGTTCGTGACAGGGCCTTCAATCTTAGAACCGATGAGGAATTTTTCCGAGACCGCATCCCAGGGATCCCCCAGAGCCTGTTTGTAGCCAAGACCAATGCGGCGTTCCGACGGGTTGACGTGCAGAATGACAACCTCGACGCGATCGCCGATTTTGAGCAGATCGGCCGGCTTGCGGACACGTTTGTTCCACGAGAGTTCAGAGAGGTGGATAAGCCCATCGACTCCCGCAAGCAATTCCACGAATGCGCCGAAGTCGGTGAGACGGGAAACCGTGCCGCTAACGCGGTCTCCGACATTGAACGTGCGCGCTGCTAGCGTCCAGGGGTCTTCCTGGAGCTGTTTGAGGCCAAGTGAGATCTTCCTGGTAGTGGGATCGATCTTGAGAATTTTCACGTCAAGTTCGTCGCCGATTTTGACTACATCTGCCGCTTTTCCGACGCGGGAGTAGGACATGTCGACGACGTGCAACAAGCCATCGACGCCGCCAAGATCCAGGAAAGCGCCAAAATCCATTAAGCTGCGTACTTTGGCGCGAACCACGGCGCCTTCACGAAACTGGTTGAAGAACTGCTGCCGGCGTTGTGCCTGCTCTTCTTCCAGAACAACGCGGCGATCGACGACGAGATCCTCCTTTTCGACGTCGAGCTTCGTGATGCGGCATTGAATTTCCTGACCGACAAGCTGGGGCATGTCATCCGCTTCGCGCACACCGCTTCGGGAGGCGGGCATAAAAGCGCGGACACCGACATCGACGCGAAAGCCGCCCTTTACCTGTTCCGTCACCATACCGGCGATGGTACGTTTTTCAGCGAAGGCAGCCTGGAGACCGCTCCAATCTTTGGGGCGCTCTACTCGAGAAGTGGATAATTCGTAATAGCCTTCTTCGTTCCGAGGCCCAATAGAGACCTGAACAGTTGCGCCCACGATGGGCTCGTCCACCTGGGTTTCATGCCAGCGCGCCAGAGGCAGCGATCCTTCGATTTTCCGGCCGACATTGATGAGAACGGCTTCGGGGCCTACCGAAACGACCGTTCCAGTAACAGTCCCGCCAGTCCTTTCGTCAGCATGTTGTTGTTCAAAGCTCGACAGGATCTGGGCAAATGTGGAATCTTCCCGCGAAGAGGTTTCTTCGGCGGAAAGAAAGGGCTCGGAATTCTCGATGCTCATGACTGCAGGGATTCCTTTTATTCTGTCATAGAGCAAACAAAATGACAGATGAAGCGGCTGAGCCGCGACCGCGCGCTGGAAGCTTGCTGCAGGCACAGGACTTCGCGTGGGCGCTGTTCATAGCCGTTCTGATTCTCACTACACCAGAGACAAACTACAACGAGCCCATCGTGCTGGTGCTCATCGGGGCGTTCCAGATTTTGGAACCGCGAATGCGAATCTTCCGCTCGCCGCGCGGGCAGATCGTCTCGGTGGTCCTCAAGATGGTTCTGGCGTATTTGCTGGTGGGATGGACGCACGGAATCGAGAGCTACTACTACGCGATCTTTCTGATCCCAGTCGTGTCGGCCGCCACGACTTTTGAATTGGCAGGCGTACTGGTAGTGACAGGCGTTGCTATCGCGGCGTACTTCTCGTTCTTGCCGTTAGCGTTTGTTTACTACGAGGATTTTATTCTGACACCAGACGCGCTGCGCCTGATTTGCCTGCGGGCGTCCTTCTACGCCATTGTGGCGTTTCTGGTTTATCAGCAAGCGCACGCCAAGCGGGAGGAAATGCGGCGGACGCAAGAAGCCGCGACGCGGCTGGCGGAGTCCAATGAAGAGCTTCGAAAAACGCAGGCCTCGCTGCGGCGAAGCGAGCGCGTGGCGGCATTGGGTCAACTGACGGCAGGGCTGGCGCACGAGCTACGGAACCCACTGGGCACAATCAAGGCGTCGGCCGAGATGCTGATGAAACCAGCAGTAAAGGCCAGTCCGGAAGTATTGTCGGAGATGGCGGATTACATTCTAAGCGAAACAGACAGGATGAATGGACTAGTGTCAAATTTTCTGGATTTTGCGCGGCCGCTTGAGATCCATCCGGCCAAGTCGGATTTGCGGGCAGTGTTGGAGGATGTGGCGCGGCAACTGGCAGAACAGGCCGCCCAACAAGGCGTGGAGCTGGTGGTGAAGTGCGATGAGGCGCAGTTTATGTTCGAATTCGATGCGGACCTCATGCGGATGACGCTCGGGAACCTGGTGCGGAATTCGATCCAGGCGAGCCCCGCGGGAGGCTTGGTGGAGCAGAGAGCGGCGCGAAGAGAAGATGAGGTGATGATCTTCGTGACAGACCAGGGAGAAGGAATACAGCCGCAGCATCTGGAAAACATATTTAATCCGTTCTTCACGACGAAGCCGCAGGGCGTGGGCCTCGGTCTCGCAATCGTCTCTAAGATTGTCGACGAGCATCACGGACACATCAACGTTTTCAGCGAACCGGGAAAAGGTACGACGTTCGAGATAATTCTACCCGCCACGCAAGGATCGGCATGAGCGCGGGACGAATATTGGTTGTTGAAGACGAGGGCAAACTCCGGCGCGTGATTCAACTGCACCTTGAGTCTGCAGGCTTCGAAGTGGATGGAGCGCCGTCGGCAGAACAGGGTTTACCGCTGGCGACGTTAGCGAATCTGGTCATCACGGACCTGCGCCTGCCGGGAATGAGCGGGCTGGAGTTTGTGCAACAGTTACAAGCCCGAGGCATCGCGGTTGGCGTAATTATCATGACGGCGCACGGCTCAGTGGATACGGCTGTAGAGGCGATGAAGCTGGGAGCGGCGGATTTTTTGCAAAAGCCGTTCTCTTTGGATCATTTGACGACAGTGGTGCACAAGGTGATGGCCGTGCAATCTTTGCGCGCCGAAAACCTGCGGATGCGCGAAGAACTCGATCAACGATATCAGTTCGGCAACATCGTGGGACGCAGCGCCGCCATGCGCGAGATCTTTCATACCGTCGAGCGCGTGGCGCCCACCCGGGCCACGGTTCTGATTGCCGGTGAGAGCGGAGTGGGAAAGGACATGGTCGCCAGGGCGATTCATCAACACTCCCCTCGAAAGACCAAGCCTTACGTCAAAATCAATTGCACTGCCATCCCAGAGAACCTGATGGAGAGCGAACTGTTCGGGTACGAGAAGGGCGCCTTCACGGGCGCAACGACGACCAAGCCGGGGAAATTTGAACAGGCGGATGGAGGAACCGTTTTCCTGGATGAGATCGGCGATGTGCCCGGGAATATTCAAGTAAAGCTGCTGCGCATCTTGCAGGAGCGTCAATTTGAGCGTTTAGGTTCGAACTTCACGCGCAACGTGGATGTAAGGGTTATTGCGGCGACGAATGTGGATCTGCGGGCCGCACTCGAACAAGGAAGGTTTCGCCAGGATCTTTATTACCGCCTCAACGTAGTGCCGATCAGCGTGCCGCCGCTACGAGAACGCAAGGAAGATATTCCGTTCCTGGCGATGCACTTCGTTAACAAACTATCCCGAGAGCTTGGCGTTTCTGCAAAAGAAATCAGCCCGGCGGCAATCGACCGGCTGGTGACACATTTCTGGCCGGGGAATGTCAGAGAGCTCGAGAATACGATTGAACGTAGTTTAGTGCTGGCAGCCGAAGAAGTGTTGGGGCCGGGCGACATGCGGATTGAAGCGGCACGAGGCGCTCAACCGGTTGCTTCGGCGCAAGCACCGCTGCTGCCTGAGGGTGAAACGCTGGAGCATTGGGAGCAGACGATGATTCGCGAGGCGCTACGGCGGGCGAATGGAAATAAGAGCCAGGCGGCGCGTATGCTCGGCCTGACACGCAATGCATTGCGTTATCGGCTTTCGCAGATGGGTATGGATGCCGGCGAAGACGCGGAGCCAACCGGGGCAGGCGCTTAGAGCCGGACAATTTTTTCGGACTCTACGCCCTTCAGCGCGTTCCTCGTATCTACAATGAGGCGGCTGCGCTCCACAACCGATCTGTAATCTACGCCGGTGTGGTCGGTGACGATCACGACGCAATCGGCGGTTTCTGCAGCGGGCAGAAGGTCCTGGTTTTCGAGGGATTTCCCATCGATGCGAATGTGCTTGACGAAAGGGTCAGAGAAGGTGACAAGCGCGCCAAGACGCTGCAGCAGCAGCATAATGTCGAGCGCCGGAGATTCGCGCACATCATCGATATCACGTTTGTAGGCGGCGCCGAGTATATGGATGCGCGAACCGCGCACTGGCTTGGCTACATCATTGAGCGCGTACTGGATCTTCTCGACCACGAATTCGGGCATGCGGCCGTTAATGTAACCGGCCAATTCGATGAAACGAGCTTCGATACCGGCTTCCTTGCTTTTCCACGAAAGATAAAAGGGATCAATGGGGATGCAGTGGCCGCCCAGGCCGGGCCCAGGATAGAAAGGCATGAAGCCGAAAGGCTTGGTTGCGGCGGCGTCGATGACCTCCCAAACGTCGATGTTCATGCGATCGCACAATAGCGCCATTTCATTCGCCAGGCCGATGTTGATCATCCGGAAGGTGTTTTCGAGCAGCTTGACCATCTCGGCGACGCGCGTGGAGCTGACGGGAACCACCGTTTCGAGCGCCTGCTGATAGAACAGGGCGCCAATTTCGGTACAGGCCGTGGTGATGCCGCCTACGACCTTTGGGATGTTCGAAGTCTGGTATTTCGGGTTGCCGGGATCCACGCGCTCGGGAGAAAAGCACAGAAAGAAGTCCTCGCCGACCTTGAGACCTGCTGCCTGGAGCTTCGGTAGTAGAAGTTCGTCGGTGGTGCCGGGATAGGTCGTCGATTCGAGCATCACGAGTAATCCGGCATGAATATGCTCGGCAATGGCGTCGGTGGCAGAGACGACGAAACTCATGTCCGGATCTTTGGTCTTGCGGAGGGGCGTCGGCACGCAGATGTCGACGGTGTCGAGTTCACGGATAACGGAGAAATTCGTAGTGGCGCGAAGTTTTCCGCTTCCAACGAGCGGCGCGAAGACGACGTCTTTCACGTCCTTGATGTAGGAATGGCCGCTGTTGAACTGGTCCACCTTCGATTGCTGGACGTCAATGCCGATGACTTCAAAGCCGGCGCGCGCAAACTCGACGGCGAGCGGTAGACCGACATATCCCAGACCGACAACGCCGATTTTGGCGGTTTTTTTCAGAATGCGGTCGCGAAGCGTTTCCAGGGCGGACACTTGCTCGCGCGGTTCTACAAGAATCTCAGAACTCAACGAAAAATCTCCCATCACCAACTAATTGCGCCGGACCTGTCAGATAAACCGAATCGCTCCAGCGCACGGTCAGTGGCCCGGCAGGAGTTTGAACCTGAATCGGGCTCTCAGCTACCTTCCTGAGGATAGCAGCGGCGGCGGCTCCTGTGGAGCCAGTGCCCGAGCTGCGGGTTTCGCCGGCCCCGCGTTCATAGAAGACGACATCCAGCGTATGCCGATCGAGAACGCGCACGAAAGAGACGTTCGTGCGACTCGGGAAGCGCGGATGGCGCTCGGCCAGCTCACCTGCTTCGCGCCAATTGGCGGGAAACTCCTCGACAAAGATGGCGCACTGCGGGTTGCCGACGTTCAGAATGGCAGCGTCGAACGCCTCGCCTGCGAGCGAAAGCGCGGCATGAAGGTCTTCGACGCGGGGGAAACCCATATCCATCTCAAGGAGAAAACGGCCGCCTTCCCGTGAGATGACGCGTACGCGCTTGGGTCCGGCGGCCGTGGTGACAAGGACATCGGGCCCCTGGACTAATCCGTTGAGAAGACCGAAAGCCACGGCGCAGCGGGTGCCGTTTCCTGAGATTTCAGGCTCACTCCCATCGGAGTTGAACAATCGCGTTCGCAGCGCGTTGTCTTCGGCCCAGATGAGCATCCAACCGTCGGCGCCGATACCGGTGCTGCGGGCACAAATGCGGCGTGCGATTTCGGGCAAGTTTTCGGATGGCGCCTGCCGTGCCCAAGTGAGTAGGAAGTCGTTTTCAGCGCCGTGAAGCTTAGTGAACGGGATTTCAATCATCACTGGATCAAATCATGGCTGGATCAACTGTCGGTTCGTGAGGACGTAGATCTTCAGATCAGGAGCCCTGGAGGTGCGCAGGTCCGCCGCGATGACGTAAGGAGAGCCTGGCGAGTATTCGAGAGAGTTGTCCAGCGGGTCGCCGTCTTGAGCGACCGCCCAGAGGCATGGATGGATGAGATCGGGCCGCGAGGTAGCGGCAAACCACAGAGGCCCATTGCCTATGTTCAGCGTTTCCGAAAGATGAATACGGGCACGGCAAAAGATGCCGGTGACGTCGCCGGATGACGCCAGAATTCCGGCGCCGGCTTGGTGGTGGGATTCCAGGAAGCGCGCCGCAGAGCCAGTCCAGGCGCGACGCGAGATCGAGTTTACCTGCGATTCCTTCCAGCAAATCCAATTTTCCGGCGAGGGGCGCACGAGCCACGGAACAGCCGCAAGAAGCGGCAGTAAGAACCAGTACCGTGCAAAACGCCGCGGCAGCGTCACTATGACGGCTCCTGCTGCGAACGCAGCCAAAGCCACAATGGCAATGCCATAGCGCGTGTTGTAGTAGCTGTTCCAGAATTGAGGGACGCGGACCGGCAATTTCGCCGAGTGGATGCTCCAAACGTAAAACGCCGGAGTCAGGAAGAGGAACAGGACTGGCGCGAGCGAACGTCTGGCCGCGGCGCAGAAAACTCCCAAGGCGCCAATCGCAATCAGCGTCGGTCCGGCGCAAAGCTCGCCGGCGATTGAGTAGTACTGAAGCGCAGTTTTCCAATCGTGATAACCGGGGTATGTGTTCGCACCCTGGATAGCGGCGGCGGAATAGGGACCGTTATAGAAATCGAGCGGGTTGGATGTTTCCCACCAGTTATGTGCGAGCCAATAGAGCGGCGCGAGCGAGGCTAATGCAGCGAACGCGATCAGGACGAATAGCTTGTTCCGCCATGAGCTGAGGGCGAACCAAAGAGCCGCGAACGGAATTAGAAACCACCCATCGTAGCGAGTGAGGCTCATGAGCCAGGAAGCGAAAACGCCAAGCACGATCCACCGGCCATTCCTGCTGTTGCGGAAGCGCAGCAACGCGAACAGCAGCATCGAGAGTCCGGCGAGGAACACAACTTCCGTCATCGGGATGGAGGCAAGATAAAGAACGTTGGGGTTCAGCGCAAAGCAGCTTACGACAATTCCGGCGGCGGCGGAGCTGGCGTATGTTTCACGGGCGGAGAGAAAGAAAAAGGTCCCGGCGATCATGAAGCAAATGGCAACTGGAATTGTGCCGGCGAGACCGGTGCTCCAGAGCCAATCATTGCCGACCCACGGGAGACAAATGACGTGCAACATAGGCAGCCACACGGTACCGAGCTGATCGTAACCGGGAGTCCTAGAGTCAATGAGTCCGCGGCTGATGTTCAGGTGAGCCATGGCGTCGCCGTAGTAGAGGAGATAGCCCCGCGAGAAAAACCAGTGGGCGGCAACCGTCACAAGCGCGCTCAGCAAAAGAACGGTGAGGCTGGCTTCAAGGAAGCAGCGGACCCGATCAGAAGGCGGTAAAGCGACGGAATTCGTCAAATCGCCGGTCGATTTCCTGGCGCGAGAGTGTGCGAAAACGCTCGACGCCGAATTGCTCGCAGCAAAAGCTGCCCATCACGGAACCATAGATGACGGCGCGGTGCAGTTCCTGTGTATCGCAATGCCCGTTGCGCAAATCGAACCCGCGTTCGGCCAGATAGCCAACGAAACCGCCAGCAAAACAGTCTCCTGCGCCGGTGGGATCAAAGACATCTTCGAGCAGATAACCCGGCACCATGAACAGTGCATCGCGGCGGAAGAGGACGGCGCCGAATTCGCCGCGCTTAATGACCAGCGTGTTGGGGCCGAGGCTAAGAATCCTATCGGCCGCCTTCCGAAGATTTTGTTCGCCGGCAAGCAGGCGCGCCTCGCTGTCGTTTATCAGCAGAAAGTCCCAGTGCCGAATGGCCGCCAGGAGTTCTTCACGATTGTGATTGATCCAGAGGTTCATTGTGTCGCCGCCCACGAACCGTACGCCATTCATCTGCTGCCAGACCTGGTTCTGCAAGACGGGCTGGATGTTCCCCAGGAAGAGGTAGGGCTCTTTCGAATAGGTGGCAGGCAGTTTCGGCTGGAAGTCAGCGAAGACATTCAAGTCAGTCCGCAGCGTCGTGCGGTCATTCATGTCGGCGGAGTAGACGCCAGACCAGAAAAATGTCTTGCCGGGCACCTGCTCGAGTCCCTCGAGATCGACGCCTTTGTCCGCCAGGAGGCCGCGATCCTCGGCGGCGAAATCCTCGCCAACCACCGCGACAATCGAGGTCCTGGTGAAGAAGCTGGCGCTCAGGGCAATGTAGGTACAAGAGCCGCCTAAAGTGCGCTCACGCTTTCCGTGCGGGGTTTCGATCGCATCGTATGCGACGGAACCAATAACGACAAGAGACATTGTCTTGCATTGTACTGAAGAGAGGCTCGCCGAAAATTGGCAGGTGAGGAAATGTAAACTCAGGCTTGGAAAGGTTACGGCATTACCGGCCACTCAAAAGTAATTGTGCGCATTTTGATTCTAAGTGACCTGCATGCAAACTGGCCGGCGCTGGAGGCCGTGCTATCCGATGCGGACGGCCGATACAACCAGGTCGTTTGTTGCGGCGATCTGGTTGGCTACAATCCGGATCCCGGGCGTGTCGTCGATTGGGTACGGGCGCATTGCCACGCGGTAATTCGCGGAAATCACGACAAAGTAGTGGCAGGCCTTGAAAGCCTGGAGTGGTTCAACGAGGCGGCTCAAGCGGCGGCGCGATGGACCATCGCCACTCTCAGCCGGGATCAGATCGAATATCTGAGGAACCTACCCTCGGGACCGCTGACACTGGAGGGTTTTCAGATCTGGCATGGGTCATCGCGCGATGAAGACGAGTACGTCACCGACTTGCGGGAGGCCGTTCCTTGTTTTGCCTTCGTCGATTCGCCTCTCGCTTTCTTCGGCCATACTCACTTGCAGGGCGGTTTTTTCTCGCTACACCGGAGAGTGGGGGTCATTCCAGCGGTCCCGCGAATAGAAAGCGAACTCTTGCTCCAACTGGAACCGGACACCGTGATGATGGTGAATCCCGGATCAGTTGGACAGCCGCGAGATGCTGATCCCCGTGCGGCCTACGCAATCTTCGATTCGGAGCAGAAGGTCGTCGCTTTGCGGCGGGTGAAGTACCCCATCGAGAAAACTTTGGCAGCGATCAACCGGGCGGGCTTGCCGGATGTGCTCGGCCAGCGGCTGCTGGCAGGCATATGATGCCGTCGGCCAGGGCGTACTTGGGTAGCCTAGTCCCCATGAGAAAATAATGGTTTGCGTATCATTCCCGATGGAATCTACTACGCGTGCGGGCTCGCTCTCGCCGGAGTAGTTCTGTCGTATTTTCTGCAGCCCTGGATAGGTGTGCCGGTTTACATCCTGGCGGCGTTCTGTTTGTATTTTTTCCGGGACCCCGAACGCCTTCCGCCGACAGGCGACGTCATGGTGGCCCCGGCCGACGGCAAAGTGGTGGCGGTCCGGGAATTGGCGCCTGGCGAGACACGGATCAGCATCTTCCTGAATATCTTCGACGTGCATGTCAACCGGACGCCGATTCCGGGGAAAATCACCAGCATTACGTACCAGAAGGGAAAATTCTTGGTAGCCAGCCATGAAGCCGCGTCGACAGCAAACGAACAAAACACGCTCGTGGTGGAGAATGGGGCGACGCGCGTGGTCTGCCGGCAGATTGCGGGGCTCATTGCACGGAGAATCGTTTGCTACAAACGGCCAGGAGACTCCCTTGGGCCTGCCGAACGAATCGGCTACATCAAGTTTGGTTCGCGAGTGGATGTGTTGTTCGGACCGGAGTGGCGAGCAGCGGTTAGGGTAGGTGAGCGCGTAGCGGCTGGAACAACCGTCTTGGCAAAACGCGTGCCGGAGGAGGGGGCGATCTGACAATTCGCGAACGATTCATTGGCCCCCCCAAGGCCGAGAAACCACCCCGGCGAGCAGCCTATGCTTTGCCTACTCTCTTTACTTGCGGAAATATTTTTTTAGGATTCCTGGCGATTGCGCAGGCGTTTGAAGGAGCCCTGCAGGCGAGCGCCGGAGATTTCGGACCGAACGCCCACTTCTCGCTAGCCGCGAAGGCGTTGGGGTTCGCTGTGTTCTTCGATGGTCTGGACGGGCGTATCGCGCGTATGACACATACGACCAGCGATTTCGGCCGGGAACTGGATTCTCTGGCTGACGTGATTACGTTCGGCATCGCGCCCGCGATTCTGGCATTCGTATGGGGCGTTCGCTATGCGATCGTGCCCGCCCTCGACATGCAGAGCCAATTGGTTCGCACAGGATACCTGGTCGCGTTCTGGTATCTGCTCTGCGGCGCCGTCAGGCTGGCCCGATTTAATGTAACGGCGACACCGAAACCTGGCGGGCGTCCGGACCACAAGCATTTCATCGGCATGCCGATTCCCGCCGGCGCGGGTTTCATTGCGGCAGTGGTGTACGTGGATACAGCGCCCGTCCGCTCATTCGCGTTCTGCCTCGTGTGGCTGGTGCTGGTGGTAATCGTTGGATTGCTGATGGTGAGCACGTGGCGTTACCCGAGTCTGAAGCAGATTAATGTCACGAAGCCGCGAACGCCGCTGCTTGTGTTGATCGTAGGCGCGATAGCGTTCATGATCTGGGAATGGTCACAACCCTTTCTGCTGGCTGCCGCATGTACCTATGCGTTTAGCGGTATCGTCATGCGCGTGAGCAGTTCGCTCCGGAGGCGCCGGAAGCCCAGGCCACCGGCCCCATTGGCGGAGCATCAAATTGGCTAAGACGGATTTGAGTACCCATGCTACCAGAGTTGCTCTGGTAGGCGAAGAGACGCTGCTAGGCAGGGAAATTGAAGAGGTATTGCAGCGCTGCAAAACCGTCCAAATTACGGCCTATTCGGCGACCGGTGAAGGCACGTTCGGCGAGCGGGAGGGCGAGGCGATCTACGTGGACCCGCTGGACGAACAAGCGATAGCGAATCACGATGCAATTGTGATCGCAGGCTCGACAGAAGGCGCGCAGAAAGCGTATACGCTGGTGAAGGCCGCCGCCAGGCGCCCGAAAGTTATCGATTGCACAAGCTACCTGGAAAGCCGGCCGGAAGCGAAGATTGTGGCGCCGCTGCTCGGCGGCACGAATGAAAAGAGCAGATGGCTTTTGGTAGTGGCGCAACCGGCGGCGAGCGCGCTCGCGCTGGTCCTCACGCGCCTGGCGATGTTTCGCCCCATAAAACAATCCGTGGTGGAAATCTTCGAGCCCGCGAGCGAGTCGGGCAAGCGAGGCGCTGAGGAGTTGCATAAGCAAACAACCGACCTGCTCTCATTCAGATCTCTGGAGAAAAGCTTTTTCGACGCGCAGTTGAGTTTTAATCTTCTGGCGCAATACGGCAAAGAAGCGCCGGAATCGCTGGCGGAGGTTGAACAGCGGATTGAGCGGCATGCCGCGACAATTGTGAGCGATGAACACGCAAGCGCGGTGCCCATGCCTTCTCTGCGCCTCATACAGGCGCCCACATTCCACGGCTATAGCATTTCCCTTTGGGTGGAGTTCGAAGCCGCTCTGCACGGAAAACCATTGTCGGCCACTGAACTCGGCGAGGCGCTCGCTTCAGTTCAGATTGAAGTGCGCGGGCCGGACGAAGACGCTCCCACCAACGTGGGCGCGTCGGGCCAAAGCGGACTAATCGCGGGCGATATACGCGTGGACCGGAATAATCCACGCGCGGCCTGGTTCTGGGTGGTGGCCGATAACCTGCGGTTGACGGCGGATGCGGCAGCGCACCTGGTGGGCGGATTGACACGAAATTTTAGGGCGAGCACCTCGTGACGAGACGAAACCTGTTAGCCTTGGCGGCGGCCGCGCCGCTTACTTCCTGCGGCTATCACACCGGCGGCAAAGCGGATCTGATGCCGACCAGCATGCATACAATCGCGATCCCGGCCTTTTCGACGCTTTCCACACGCTACAAGCTAACTGATGAATTACCACAGGCGATCGCCCGCGAGTTCAACACACGGACGCGCTTCCGGGCCGTGACAAGTCCGGCGGACGCAGATGCCGTGCTTAACGGCCGAATCAACACCGTGCAGGTCTTTCCGAGCGTTTTCGACCCTACCTCCGGAAAGGCCACCAGCGTACAGTTGGTTGTTACCTTGACCGTGAACCTGGTTCAACAGAAGACGGGCAAGGTGCTGTTTTCCAAGGCCAACTGGGTCATGCGGCAAAATTACGAGATCTCCGTGTATCCCCAGCAATACTTCGACGAAAGCGGTCCAGCCGAGGATCGGCTTAGCCGGGATGTTGCACACGACTTGGTAAGCGCCATCGTTGAAGACTTTTAGAGGCATCCCGGAGCAAAACGTATGACGGCCGAACAGTTCCAGGCGAGGATCGCAAAACACGCTCCCGCGTCCGCGTACTTGTTTCTTGGCCAGGAGGGATACCAGCGAGCTCTTTGCCGGCGCGCGCTCATCAGCCGCGTGCTCCCCGCCGAATCTCGAGCGGACGGGGTAACTCAGATCGATTTGGAAAGCGCAACGCTATCGGAAGTACTCGACGATGCGCGATCTCTTTCTTTGTTTTCCGCCGAGCGGCTGATCTGGGTCTCTAGCGCGGAACTCGCGCTGCCGAGGAGGCTCGTTGCCGGCGACGATGGAGAGGAGACCGGCAACGCCCAGGAAAAAGAGCTTTCGGCGTACTTGAAACAGCCCACTCCCGGCACCGTGCTGGTGTTTGAATGCAGCCGCTATGATTTCGAAGGCGATGACCGGCCAAAAATGGAGCGAGCGGAAAGATTCTATTCGGTCATTCCGGCGACGGAGAGAGTAGAATTCCGGCAATTCACTCCGGAATCGGCGCGCTTTCTAGCGCAGGAACTCGCGAGACAACAGAAGCTTCGGCTGGGCAATCCTGAACTTGCGATCCTGCTGGAAGCCGTTGCGGGAGACGCGAACCGGCTGGCGGGAGAAATCGAAAAACTGTCGCTGTTCGTCGGCAGCGAGCGAAGCGTTACCGCAGACGATCTGCGGGCGCTGGTGCCCAATACCGCCCAGAGTACGATCTTCGCGCTGGTGAACGCTTTGGGAAGACGCGATCGCGCAGGCGCACTTCGGTCCCTCGATGTCCTGGTGCGGGAAGGCGAATATCTGCCGCTAGCGCTGACGTTTCTAAGCACGCAGTTCCGGCTGGCGCTGGCAGCCAAGGAGGAGCGGCTTAGTTCACCGCAGCAGGCGCTGACTTTCTTCTCCCGCATCGGAGTCCGCATGTGGCGCGACCGCGCCGAGCAAGTGATGACAACCGCGGGCGCATTCACGCGCGAACGTCTCGCCCACGCCGTTGCCCAGATCTACGACACGGACAAGAAATTCCGGGACGGCTACAAAGACGACCGCGTGGTCATGGAATCGCTGGTCTTGGCGCTCACGCAATAATCAGCGCCGGTTCCGCTTTCTCCACTCGAACAATACGACCCCCGCGGCGACCGAGACGTTCAATGACGACACTTCCCCAGCCATGGGGATCCGCACCAATACATCGCAATGCTTTTGAACGCCCTGATGCAGCCCCTTCCCTTCTCCGCCGAGCACTATGGCAGTAGGCAAGGCGTAGTCGATTTCGTCATAGATTCCCGTTCCTCGCTCGTCGAGACCATAAATCCAAAAACCTTTGGTCTTGAGCATTTCCAGCGTTTGCGAAACGTTGCTGACACGCGCTACCGGGAGGTATTCGAGCGCGCCAGCAGCAGCGCGCTCCACCGTCTCCGTTAAGGGGGCGGCCCGGCGCTCCGGCACTACTACCGCTGAGGCCCCCGCAGCGTGCGCAGTACGAATGATGGCACCTAGATTATGCGGATCTTCCACTCCGTCCAGCACGAGGAGTAGTTGGGCGCTTTCAATAACGGCGCTCAGCTCGACGTAGCCTTGAACGGCGCCAAACGCAATAACTCCCTGATGGGGGACGCCCTTGCCGACCCGGTCGAGAGCTTCCCGCGGTTCAAAGCGCACTGGTACGGATTGGGCGCCGCAGAGGTTGATAATTTCGCGGATGCGTGGGCTCGATGTGCCCTTCGCGATCCAGACTTTGTCAAGCGGACGCTTGGCGCGCAACGCTTCGCGCACAGGGTGAATGCCGAGAGTCAGCCGCGCGCTCAAGAGATTAGGGTTGCGACCCGGACTGCAGCGAGAACGCGACGACGTAGTCGCCCAGCGGTTCCATTCCTGGTATCCCGTGGCCGCCCGCGCTGACTATGACGTATTGCTTGCCATCGGGACCTTGATACGTCATCGGAGTGGATCGCGCGCCGGTAGGCAGTTCGCCGCGCCAGAGTTGCTTCCCCGTCTGGACATCGAAAGCATAGAGCGAAGGATCGAGCGTGCCCGCGACGAAAACGAGGCCGGAGGCGGTGATTATGGGGCCGCCTAGCGAGACCGATCCCCATGCCGGCGGGAGGCTCTTCCCCGCGGTCGGGCTCGGAATATAGCCCAGCGGAACTTGCCACTTGATATCGCCCGTGACCGTGTCGACGGCAACCAGCGTACTCCATGGCGGAGGTGTACAGGGCACCCGATGCGGACTCAGCAACGTCCGGCGCATCATGCCATAGGGAGTGCCACGTTGTGGAGCAACTTCCCAATCGCCATCCAGTGTGCGGCCAACGGAATTCCGAACCTTATCGAGATCCCCGCGTGGAATCAGTTTCACTTCCGTTGCGAGGTGATTGCTGGGAAGCACGAGCATCTGATTCTGTGGGTCATAGGCCATGCCGCCCCAGTTCATGCCGCCGATATTGCCCGGGACCACCAGCGTGCCTTCCACCGAAGCCGGCGTAAAGATGCCTGTCGTGCGGAGATGGCTGATCTCGGCCTGACACCATTGGCGATCCGAGTCGGTTACGCCGAACGCGTCTTTGGCTGTCATCGTTTGGGGCGTGACCGGGCCGGGCTTGACCGGGAACGGTTGAGTTGGCGACGCCTGTTCGCCCGGCGTGTCGCTCTGCGGAACAGCTCGTTCCTGCACGCCGAAAATGGGCTTGCCGGTTTCGCGGTTCAGAAGAAACAGATTTCCGGTCTTCGAACCAATGGCAATAGCGGGCACGGTGACATGGCCGCTGTGTATGTCGAATAGCAGCGGAGAAGTCGCCACGTCATAATCCCAAAGATCGTGGTGCACGGTTTGGAAATGCCAAACCATTTTTCCAGTGTCGGCGCGCAGGGCCACAACCGAATTGGCAAAGAGATCGTCGCCGAGGCGTTCGCCGCCATAGTAGTCCGGGCTGGCGCTGCCGGTGGGAATGAAAACGAGCCCGCGGGCCGGATCTGCCGCGATAATCGACCACGCGTTGGCGGCGCCCGTCCGGGCGGCGCTGCCGTTCTTCCAGGTCTCCGCGCCTGGCGCGTGAGGATCCTGCGGGATGGGGTCCCATGTCCATTTAAGCTTGCCCGTGACAACGTCGAAGGCTCGGACTTCGCCGCTTGGCATATCGGTTGCACCGTTGTCCGCGATAGCCGACCCGACAATTAGGGCATTACCGATTACGGCGGGCGGCGAAGTTTCTTCATAATCGGAGAAATGGCGGGCGGCAATCCGCAGGCCCTGCCGGAGATCTATCGTTCCGTTATCTCCGAAATCCAGGCAGGGCTTCCCGTCATGCGCATTTAGCGCGATGAGACGCGCGTCTATGGTTGCAATGTAGATACGCCGCGCACCGTCAGGCGCTTTCCAGGTAGACACGCCGCGAGTAGCGTAGTCGCCGTATCCCGCGTCCTTATTTATGTGGGGATCGTACGACCAACGCTCCTTACCGCTAACCGGATCGAGCGCAATCACGCGGCCCAGGGGGGTGCCAACGAACAGCGTTCCATCCACGTAAAGTGGAGTGGCTTCAAATGCCGTCGGACGGTCATGCTTAGGCTGATAGGCATCGCCGGTCCGGTAGGTCCACGCGATTTTCAGCGTGGAGACATTGGATGGCGTGATGGCCATGAGAGGTGAAAAGCGCTGTCCCCCCGGGTCATGGCCGTACATGGGCCACTCGCCCGGATCGGCTGCCCAGGAAACCGCAACCAGCGCAAATGTCAGAAGGCATGTAACCCTTCTGGATGTATTGACGGCCATCCGCGTCTCCTTGTTATTTCTCCCGCGCTCTCTTGGGAAGCGTCACTTTCCAGCGCCGGTATTGCAAAGCAAGCTGCGAGGCCCGCCGGTAGCCCACAACAGACGATAATAAACGAATCCGCGAATCATAGGCTGGCTTCTAGCCCGGCTCGAGCGAGAGCACATGGTTAAGAAGCGAATCAAAACTCTTGGGATCGGCTTCGATGAGGTTATGCAGGATGGGTTCGTAGCCTGCGATCAGATGAATGCCCAGGGTCAGGCGCACACTCTGCTGCTAACGTTCCGGACCGTCTCAGCTTACCGGCAACCGCACGGCCCGTTTGAGCCGCTCGTATGATCGCCGCGCAAGGAAGGTCGCCGACAAGCGGCGCAGCAGAACCGGATTCAGGAGATTGCCCGGGTGGTAGCCGATGGCTTTCAGATAGCAGCGCCGGGCGTCGGAATTGAAATTTGCCCCGAAGTACTTGTTCGCGAAATCGACGTAATGAGACGAATACACCTCGCGTCGCACGGCTCTTTTCTCTTTTTCGAGCTCGGGCCGGACTTCGTGTTCGGAATAGATTCGGTCGAGCAGATAAATAATGGAGCGCTCCTCGGTGCGGTCCAGGATGATTTTGGCGTGATGATTGGAGGAGTGGACACGGTAATCCGCCAGGACTTCGTCAACATAATAAAAGTCGTGGCGGCGGCCTATCATCAGAGAAAAATACCAGTCACTAAACGCCAAGTCGGGCGGCACAGGCAGCGTCGCAATCCAGGCCTGTTTGCGCGCGATAACTGTGGGCGCACAAATAAAGTTACGCTTGAGCACCGCACAGAATTCGTTACCTCGAAAATCCTGCCCGCCATGGACGGTATCGCAAGGGCGCCCGTCTCCCCGGCCAAGAGTATCGATTAAAGAACAGTTGCCATAGACCATGGCGACGTCCGGGAAGGCATCGAACTTCGGTATGGTTAGCTGCAGGAAATTGCGACGGTAGCGGTCGTCCGGGTCGATGCGCGCGACCAGTTCCCCGCGGGCCATCTGAAGTCCTTCGCTGATGGTTTTCACGTGGCCCTGGTTCGTCAAATGCGATAGAGTGCGCAGACGAGGGCACGTGTAGCGCGCGAGCACGTCGGCGGTCTTATCGGTTGAACAATCGTTAATGGCGATGACTTCGAAGTCGAAATTCCCCTCCTGACCGAAAATACTGTCAAGGCAGTCGGGCAGGAACCGAGCGTAGTTGTAGCATGGCACGACGAAGGTGATACGCGGGCTTTTGCTTTCAGGCAGAGGCTTGCTCCAAAAGGTTCTTAATCACACGCGCCGGAACTCCTACGGCGGTTACAAGCGGCGGAATGTCTCGCACGACGACTGCGCCCGCGCCGATAACAGCGCCGGCGCCGATGCTGACGTGGTCAATGATTGTGGCGCCCGCGCCGATGTTCGCGCCATCTCCGATCTTCACAGATCCGCAGACGGTGACGTTTGGATTCAGGTTGACAAAGGAGCCGATATTGCAGTCGTGCGAAATAGACGTTTTCACATTGACAATGCAGTGCTGGCCTATTCGCGTGCGTGTCGTGACAATGACGCCGGGCGCAAGACAGGTACCGGCGCCAATCTCAACGGACTGGCCGATCTGCGCTGAGGGATGCATCAGAGTCCAGGGGGACAGGCGCGACCCGTACTTTGCCTGCAACGCCGCGACGAGCTTGCGCCGAACCGGGTTATTGCCGGCAGCGGTGATGTAGAACAGGTCTCTGAAGAAGTCGTCCTCCTGGTTTTCCCAAACCGCAGCACCGCCAAGGACAACTGAGCCACGGTGGGGCCCGGGGCGCACGGTGTCGTCGAGGTATCCAAGCAAGGACCCATGCCAGCCGCGGATCTCGAGATCACGAATATAGGAGACCAGCTCGCCGCCATGACCGCCCGCTCCGACCACCACGACACGCTCCATTGCAGGTTTAGTACGCCCAGGCGCGACGGACGCCGTTGAAGCTCTCCATCAGGTCCACCACGCGACGGTGGTCCTGTGAGCCAATCTGAGTGAGTTCCTTCAGCCACTTCGCATTCCGATAAAACAGCGATTCAGGATCGGGAATCTGACCGGAAACAATCGCATCCATGATTTCTTCGGCGCCAAGTTCGGGATCGATGCGGGTTTGAAAACCTTCGGCAAGGATCCGCGCCTTCGAAACCGAGTAGTCGCGCTTGTCCGGATCCTCAATCGGAACATAACTTACTTCAATTCCCGGCCGGAGCTCCTTGAAGCTAGAGGCGAGGTCCACGACCCGCAGATTGACATGCGAGATGTTGTAGATGGTGTGGGCCAGCTTCTGTTTTTCGGCAAGGAACAGGAAGGCGCGGGCACAATCGCCGACATGGAGGAAGGGCCGCCACTGGAGGCCATCGCCGAAGACCTGAATTTTATTGTGCAGGGCAGCATAAAGACTAAAAATATTCACGACCAGGTCAAAGCGCATTTTAGAGGAATAACCGAACAGGGTTCCGTTTCGGAGGACCACGGGACGCCACGTGTCGGTCGCCATAGAGACTAGCACTTCTTCCGATCTGACCTTGGATACGGCGTAAACCGAGAGCGGGTTCAGCCGCCCTTCCTCTGTCAGTTCACCCTCCGCGTCGCCGTAGACTGAGCAGGAGGAGGAAAACAGAAAGCGTATACCCTTGGCTTTGGCGGCTTCGGCCAAAGCAATGGTGGCACGAAAGTTGATATCTTCGGTCAGCTCCGGTTGCAACTCTGCCGAGGGGTCGTTCGAAATTGCGGCCAGGTGGATGATCGTGTCAATTCCGTCAAGCAAGCCATCGCAGGAGCCGGGATTCGACAGGAGCGAGCGAATATCCTCGCGCACAATCTCAATGGACGGCCTTAGGGCACGCAAGTGGCCGAGTCCAAAGTAGCCGATATCCACGGCGCGAACTTTGTGTCCGCGGACCAGAGCCTTGGGGATTAGCACCGAGCCGAGATAGCCCGCGCCCCCGGTTACGAGAATATTCATAGAACCTCCTGTTCGGCGCGCTTCAGCGTTTTGGCGACATATTCCATTTCGGTGTCAGAAATTGTGGTGAAGAACGGCAGAGTGATGACACGGCGGGAGAGGCACTCCGTTCTGGGGAGCGGACGCGTCTGATAACACCGGAAGCGTTCCTGTTCGTGTACCGCTGGATAGAAATACGGCCGGGTTTCGATTTCGTTTTCCTCGAGGAAGCGAATCACGCGGTCGCGAGCCCCGTCACCTTCGTGGGGGACGAAAATGGTGAAATCCTTAAAAGTATGGACCACGTTCTCGGGCCATGACGTGAGCCGGAAACGGGTGCTCGATTCGATCAAATCCCTATACTGACTAGCTCGTTCCTGCCTCTGCTTCATAAGCTGCTCGAGGCGGCGCAGGTTGTGCAGTCCGACAATTGCGTGGAACTCACTCATTTTGCCGTTCATACCGGGGAAGTGTGCGTTATAGCTCGCCAGGATTCCATAATTACGCATTTTCCGGAGGCGCTCGGCAACCTCGGCATTGCGAGTCGAGATGAGACCACCCTCAACCGTAACCAAGACTTTGGTTACGGAGAGCGAAAAGATCTCCGCGTCACCGAACGCGCCGATACGCTTCTGATCGACGGATGCACCAAAGGCGTGGGCGGCGTCGAAAAGGAGGGGAATCTTCGAGCCGCGACGCTCTCCGGCCTCCGCCACTATGGTCTCGATCTCTTTGACTCTGGCTGGCAGACCGTACATGTGTACTGCGATTACAGCGCCGACGTTCTCGTGTTCACGCAAGAGCCGTTCGAGGTCGCCGGGGCAGATATTCATATCGTCACCGATCTCAGCAAATACCGGGATGCCGCCGGCATAGCAAACCGCCTGGGCCGTCGCCATGAATGTGAAGCTCGGGATGATGACTTTCTGGCCCGGCTTCAGGCCGAAGGCGTTCAGAGCGAAGAGCAGCCCCATAGTTCCCGAACTGACAGTAACCGTTTCTGCGTCAAGATACTCCGCGGTTTCAGCCTCGAACTGGCGAACGTAGCGCCCGAAGTTCGTAACGCGACCGTTGGCGAGGATCTCCTCAATCGGTTCGCGGATGTCATCGAGGGTTGGCAGATCTGGCTTAATAAGGGGTATCTTCATTTGTTTATCGTCATTTATTGCTGTGTTAGTTTCATTTCCTTGCTCAACTCTCGATCAGAGGTGTCAGCGACGATCGCCCGTCATCGAGGGCTCGACCATCATGAGATCGTCTTCGGCGACTACCGCGGTGGACCAGTGCAGCTTGGGACGCAGCGCGCCGAGCCACTTGCCGTAGTAGGCGACCTCCCGCTCAATATCGCTGATTTCTACAGTGGGACCGTCATGAGACAGCAGAATGGTGTTTGCGTTGCGAACGAGCATCACGCGAAAGCGGTATGCCGCGTCGTTCAAGAGATTTGGTGGAATCATGCATCGGGCGCTCAGCAAGGCGCGAGGAAACACGGCCGGCTTTGAAAACGAGCTGAAGACGCAAATATCTTCGGTGTTGTAAACCTCGATCGAAACGTTCAATGCGCCCGAGGTGACGCCCAGATTCCAATACCTGACTTCCAGCGCAAGCGGTGTTGCAACGGAGATATGATCCGAGCCATCGGTAGCCACCACTGAGATTCGATTCAGGCGGACATCATCGTTTCCGGGCGCCGAGGCGGGATCGTCCCAGGCCAGCTCTGTTTCCCGGGCGCTCGAATCTTTTAGATAGCTGGAGACGGTATCCTGGGAATCACCATCCATCCGCACCTGTCCCCGATCGAGCCAGATCGCGCGACTACACAGGCTCCGTACAGCCGTCATGTTGTGGCTGACAAACAGCACTGTTCGACCCGTGCGCGATACATCCTTCATCTTGCCTAGACACTTCTTCTGAAATACGGCGTCGCCGACGGCAAGCACTTCGTCGACGATGAGTATCTCCGGCTCGAGATGCGCAGCAACCGCGAATGCAAGGCGGAGGTACATGCCGCTCGAATAGTGCTTGACCGCAGTGTCGACAAATCGTTCGACCTCTGCAAATTCAACAATCGCATCGAACTTACGGGAAATTTCCGCTTTGGTCATGCCGAGGATTGCCCCGCTCATGAATATGTTCTCGCGGCCTGTCAATTCCGGGTGGAAACCGGTGCCGACTTCGAGCAATGAGCCGATCCGTCCGCAGACCTCTATGCGGCCCTCAGTAGGCGCAGTGATCCGGGACAAAAGCTTCAGTAGCGTGCTTTTCCCGGCCCCGTTTCGGCCGATAACGCCCACCACTTCGCCTTCAGCGATGCTGAAGGAAACGTCTTTTACTGCCCAGAAGTATCTTTCCGGCAGCGCGCGCGAGGCCGAGGCGGGAGGCTTTCGAAAGCGGAACAGGCTTCCTATCTGGTCGCGCATGGTCTTATACCCGCGGCGATACAAGCCGACACGATATTGCTTTCCGAGTTGCTGGACTTGAATAGCTGGTGTACTCATTAGTCGAAAAGGGAAGCGCGTTCGGCTAGCGGCGCTCCGAATTTTTACACGATATCGGCGAAGCCGCTCTCCATGCGACGGAAATAATAGAGACCTGAGATGAGAATCAGCAGCGCGGCCGTCGAAGAGGCGATCAAAATCATTCCGGGAGGGTCGCCGCGACCCAGCACGCTCCAGCGGAATCCTTCGACCACGCCGACCATTGGATTAAGGCTGTAAATCGTGAGCCAAGGCTCCTTCAACATTTTCGCCGAGTAAGCGATGGGTGTCGCGAACATCCAAAACTGAACCAGGAACGGGACTACATACCGGACATCACGGTACTCCACATTCAAGGCAGACAGCCAAAGGCTAACGCCCAATGCCGTTACCAACGACAGCAGGAGGAACGCCGGAAACCAAATCATCTTGGAGCCAGGGTGGAATCCTTTGAAACTCATAAAGACCAGCAGCAATACCATGCCAATAGCAAAATCGACGAGGCCGGAAAGCACGGTCGAAATGGGTATCGCCAAGCGTGGGAAGTAAATTTTGGTTATCAGGTTGGAATTGGTGACGAGGCTATTCGAGGCAGCGGTCAAACCGACTGAAAAGAAAGTCCAGGGAATTAGCGCGGAAAGGCTGAAAATCGAATAGGGGATTCCATCGGAAGGCATTTTTCCCAGCCGGCCAAAAAATAGAGTAAAGATCAGCATGGTCAGCAAAGGCTGGATAACCGCCCACAAAACACCTACCGCGGTCTGCTTGTACCGTACCTTGATCTCCCGTATCGCAAGGAAATAAATGAGCTCTCGATACTCCCAAAGTTCGCCAAGGCCGAGCCGGATCCAACCGCGTGGCGGCGTGATGACTAGAACGAGGCGCTGTAGGGCTGCATTTGTGATAGCGGTGGCCATAGATGGATGATTAAGCGGTCCGGCAACTTGCGATCAAAGAATATAAAGTTGCATTCTGCGTCGAAAATGTACGTCAGAAAATCCGCAGCGGCGAGAATTCAAAATCCGTACTGCCCCTTAATTTACAACGCTTCCTAACAAGGATGGCTGAGCCTTTAAAGCCTGTCAAGCTCGTACTTGAGAACACGGTTCAGTAACGCCTTTAATGTAGCTGATCGACGTAAGCAATTGAAAACTTTAGAGCACTGGAATTCCATTCGCTTGCAGACCAACCCTCACCTCTTCAAGGGAAAGGCGCGAGAAGTCGTACTCGACGAACAGTTCCTGCCCGTCAGGCGCTACGCGGACCCCCAGGAAGCCGTACACGGAATGAACGCGCGCGATACTGTTCAGGTCATCATCCATTAACGGTCGGGAGAGCTTGAAAGTAGTCTGGACCTTCGTCATGCGGATAAAGAATAGCACTTAAACGGGGCCCGGCTGGTTTAGCTTCCAGAGGATTTGGCGGAAGATGCCGAGCCAGCTTTCGGCGTCACCTGCGGGCATCTGGAGGCGGCGCACCAGGCGGCGGATTTTCAGCTCGGCCGAGCCAGCCGTCCGCTCTTTTATATATCCGGCGTGGCTGAGCATTTCGATCAGGAGAACCGTGAGCCGGTCTTCGTCCGCGGCCGACGGCCGGTCGGGTGCTGGAAACCGCTGCTCAGCGGCGGCCGAATCGCGCCGCAACTCATAAAGGCAGAGGGCAGCGGCCTGGCCCAGGTTCATCGAACCGTGCTCCTCGCGCGTCGGAATGCGCAAAAGCCAATGGCAAAAGGCCATGTGCTCGTTCGATAAGCCGAACTTCTCGGAACCGAACAGTAAAGCGGCGGGGGTTGAGGCGAGACGCTCCTGCATCAACCGCGTGGCGGGTTCCAAGCGATATAAGGGAAGGTGTAGATCACGATGGCTGGCGGCGGTGGTCCCGGCCACCAGCGCGCAATCTCCGATGGCATCGGGAAGGCTCTCGAAGACTTCCGCCACTTCCAGGATATGCCGGGCTCCGACCGCCGAGCGCGCCTCGCGAAACGCCACCTCGTAGGGTTTCACGAGCCTAAGATGAACGAATCCGAAATTGCTCATGGCGCGCGCCACGGCACCTATATTAAGCGGATTTCGCGGTTCAACTAGCACGACACGAAGTCTTTCGCCCAAGCTCGGGCTGGCTCCGGCGTCAGTGGCCACTACTGTTCCAAATACGTATACCCCTGCAGCCCTTCTTCATAGAACTTCAGGAGGCGTCCCGCTTCTTCGTATCCGATGCGCTGCTCGCGAACTGCCAGTTCCACATCCTTGCGGAACTCGTCGAGCAGCGTCTGCGAATTGTATTGGACATAGTCCAACACTTCCCGAACCGTATCGCCTTGAACGACGGTCTCTAACACCACATCGCCGCTGTCATCCAAGCTTACGTGGACAGCGTTGGTATCCCCGAATAGGTTGTGCAGATCGCCCAGAATCTCCTGGTAAGCGCCTAACAGAAAGGCGCCAAGAATGTAAGTGTCGTTGTTGAAAGCGTGCAGCGCAAGAGTCTTCTTGACGTCGCGCCGGTCAATAAACTGGTCCACCTTACCGTCCGAGTCGCAAGAAATGTCCCCCAGAACCGCTTTCCGGGTTGGCCGCTCATCCAAGCGGTGTATCGGCATAATCGGGAAAAGCTGCTTCACCGCCCAACTATCCGGCATGCTCTGGAATAGCGAAAAATTGCAAAAATAGGTGTCCGACAGCATCGCGTCCAGACCTTCCAGCTCTTCCGGAAAAAAGTCCAGTTCGCTCGCAAGCTTCAAGATCTTTCGGCAGATCGCCCAATAGAAATTCTCCGCAAGACTGCGCTGCTCCAATGACAAGTACCCGAGGCTGAACAGATTCAGCGCGGAATCCAGCGCCTGCTGCGCGTCGTGATACCCTTCCAGCAAATTCCGCTTGTTAATTGAGCGAGAGGTCTCGAACAGGTCGATTAAGGCCTGCTCCGATTCTTCGGAGATACTCGTGGGCAATTCCTCCTCGCCGAATCCGCTAACACCCAGCACATTGAAGACAAGCAAGCTGTGATACGCCGCGACCGCGCGGCCGCTCTCGGTAATGATCGTGGGATGGGCGACTTCCGCCTCATCGCAAATACTCTGGATGTGATACACGACATCTCGCGCATACTCTTCGAGGCTGTAGTTCACGCTTGACTCGAAATCGGTCTGCGAACCGTCGTAGTCGATCCCCAAACCGCCGCCGACGTCCATGTAAGTCAGACCCGTTCCCAACTTCTTGAGATCTACGTAGATACGTGCCGCCTCAATGACGGCCGCTTTGATCTGGCGGATATTGGTAATCTGGCTGCCGAGATGAAAATGCAATAGTTGAAGACTCGATTCGAGACCTCGTTCCTTCAGAAACTCGACGGCCTTGAGGGCTTCACTGACAGTAAGGCCGAACTTGGACCGGTAGCCGCCGGATGATTTCCAGCGGCCCGAGCCCCGGCTGGCGAGTTTCACGCGCAGGCCCAGCGTCGGATTCACGCCCACGTCCTGCGCGTGCTTGGCGATCAGTTCCAGTTCGGTGAATTTCTCAACGACCGGGATGATGCGCCGGCCGATTTTCTTGGCGAGCATCACCATCTCGATGTACTCGGCGTCTTTGAAACCGTTGCAGATGATGGGTGTCTCGTTGTCGGCGATTGCCAGAACAGCCAGCAATTCCGGCTTCGAACCGGCCTCCAGCCCAAAGTTGTAGGCGCGTCCGAATCGGAAGACCTCTTCCACTACTTGCCGCTGTTGGTTCACCTTGATGGGATACACGCAGCAGTATCCGGCCTGGTAGCCATGCTCGCGAATAGAAATGTCGAAGGCTTGATGGATTTCGCCCAGACGGTGCTTGATAATGTCCGCGAAGCGGATCAGGATCGGCAGAGAGATGCCGCGCCATTGCAGAGTATCCACCAGTTGCTTCAGATCGATGCGGCGCTTGCTTTCCTTGGTCGGGTGAACATACAGGTGGCCGTTTTCGCCGACCGAAAAATAGCCTTTCCCCCAACTCGCGACGTCGTACAGCTCGAGGGCATCCGTCGTGGTCCAGCGATCGGCAGGCTCGCGTACCTGCGCGGCATCGGGTGCAACTTTTGTGCTCAGCGGAAACTCCTTGGAAGGGGATTCAGACGTTCGGGAACATCTGCGGCGCGGCCTAATTCTCAATTAGAGCATGAGAAAACGCCCATCACATGACGAATTTCGTAGGGCCGCGCTGCGTTCCGGGAAAACTGGATCGCGTTCGGGTTACTCCTTTCACTAAAGTGGCCCTACCGGGAAGATTTTCTAAAGCATGGGCCCACTGACGTCGATAGAAGGGTCAGAGCGTGTCCTTCTGATGGCTAGTCATTCTGTGCCCCACGATGCAGGATTCTTCCCTGTTGAGAGCTGGGAATCGCTGCATGCGGCGCAGGGGGAACAGAAAACCGCACCCAAGCGTTCAAAGATTCTGCTGGTGGATCCTTCCAGAGGAAGCCGGCGGAGCATGCGTTCGTCGCTTGGTGAACTCGACCAAGAGATCATTGAGTCCGCTTCAACTGCCGAAGCCATTGCGGCGATCTCCATGAACTCCGTAAATCTCGTGCTCATCAATCTGCTGGCGCCGGAAATGGGCGCGACCGAATTTTGCCGGATGCTGAAGCGGACCCCCGGCTTGCAATTCCTGCCGGTGATGGTGTTCGCCGGCTTCGATGACATAGAGGCAGAGGTAGGAGCGATAGAAGCCGGGGCGGACGAGTTCCTGATTGCACCAGTGAGACCAAGGGCTCTGCGGGCGCGTGTCCAGGCAAGCTTACGGCACAAGGCCATGATCGATTCCCTGGACGACACCGAAACGGTGCTGTTTTCGCTCGCTCAATCGGTCGAAGAAAGGGATCCGACACTGGGCCAGCATTGCCAGAGGCTGTCTTTAATGGCGTCGGCGATGGGCGTGGCCATGAATCTGCCGCCCAGTGAGATTGCGGCGCTGCAGCGCGGTGGCTACCTGCACGACATTGGGAAAGTGGCGATCCCCGATAGCGTTCTCTTCAAGCCGGGGCCGCTCAATGAACAAGAGTGGAAAGTCATGAAGAGTCACGCGGAGCGCGGCGAGCGGATTTGCAGCCACATGCGGCTGCTTGGGGACGTCTTGCCTATTATTCGCCATCACCATGAACGCTGGGATGGGTCCGGATACCCGGACGGCTTGCGTGGCGAGGAGATCCCGCTGCTCGCCCGCATCCTGCAGGTTGCCGACATCTACGACGCGCTTACCAGCGCTCGTTGCTACAAACGTGCTCTGTCTACTGAGGAAGCGCTCGACGTCGTGCTGCAGGAAACCAAACGCGGCTGGCGTGATCCGGGAATCGTAGAACTCTTCGCCGATGTACTGCCTATGTTTCGAACGCCGGTACCGATGGATTTCTCAAGGCAATCACTGCAGGCGCTGGCCGCTTCCATCGAAGGATTCCGGAAGTCGCCGGCTCGCAGCTACAGCCGAATGTCTCTCTTTGAGAATCAGCATCAGCTGGTAAGCGGAATATAACCGCGCTTCGGAACGCTCCCTAAGGCGCTATTCTGCAGGTTTGACACTTATAGGCACGCCGCCTGAACTGCGTACACTGAACGCCGAAGTGATCAACTGCTTCCGGTGCCCGCGGCTTGTGGCTTGGCGCGAAAAGATCGGGCGAGTACAACGCCGCGCCTATCGCGGACAGCCCTATTGGAGCCGACCCGTTCCCGGCTTCGGGGACTCTTCCGCCCGCTTGTTGATCATCGGACTCGCGCCGGGAGCGCACGGCGCAAATCGAACGGGTCGAATGTTTACGGGCGACAGATCGGGAGAGTTTTTGTATCGCGCTCTGTACGAAGAGGGCTTTGCCAATCAGCCTTCGAGTGAGTCGGCTCAGGACGGCCTGCGCCTGACGGATGCGTACATCACGGCCCCGGTCCGCTGCGTCCCACCAGGCAACAAGCCGACGCGCGAGGAGATTTTGGCTTGTCGGCCATACCTTGTTCGCGAACTGAAGCTTTTAAGAAGCGTGCAATGCGTGGTGGTCTTAGGTGGCATCGCTCTCGATGCATACTTGTGTGTTCTGCAGGACCGCGGCCTCATCGCATCCCGCGAGGGATTCCATTTCGCTCATGGAGCGCGCTTCGAGACCCACCGGGACGGACCCATCGTCCTCGCTTCCTATCATCCAAGCCAACAGAATACGTCTACTGGCCGACTGACCGCCGGAATGCTTCGGGAGATCTTCTCGACCGCAAGAAAACTGATCGCTGCGCCGGACCCAACTTCTTACACCGGCGGAGGCGGTGGCGCTGGAGGGTAGGTCGCAGCGGAACCGGTGCCTGCAGACGCAGCAAAAGCCTGTTGTGTGCCGTACCCAACAGTTCGATTCCCGAGAAGTCGCCGGGCATCGTCGCTGAAAAGCACCCATAGGCCGTAAACGCCCAGCGCCGTTCCGAAAGGAATATGGAACAGGTGCAGCACTGACACGACCACCATCAGTAGCCGAGACCACGGCCGGAAGTTCAGCAGCCCCCAGCCGCCTACGATGGACGGCAGCGACAGGATCCAGAAAAACAGGGCTATGCCGATCCCCGCCCCTGCGATAATCTGCGCAAGAATCGCCGCATCGTGAGGGTCGCCATCAACAGAAGCCGCGATGAGCCCGGCCACGCTTCCGGTGACCAGGAAGACGACCACTCCGACCAGAGCGATCATCGCTCCCATGGCCATATTGAGAATGCCGAGAATCCGGATGTGTTCCCGCATCATCGCCTCCTGCTACGTACCACCCCTACACCCAACAGAAGGTAATTTGCAATAAGTTTGTTCATGCGCCGGTTACTGATACCAGGGCCACCCCAAAGCGTAAGCCCGGTCACTTCGGGCGCCTACCGTAAATCGAAGAAAACACGGTACACTGGTAGCAAGTTGGGACGCGGGCGGAAGCCTGTCCCAGTTGCGCCAGTTCTGGTCGCACTCTCCATGATTCCAGCTGTCCCCATTCTTCTTTTCGCGCAACCGACCGTTGGGTCGCGGATCATGACCGGACTGTTCGACAACACGTTTGCCGGCATCTACCATCTCTCCCCTTTCGACTGGGCGTTGCTGATTCCTTATTTCGGCATTCTTTTTATTCTGTCGATCTACGGTGTTCATCGTTTTGAAACGGTGCGCCGGTACCGGAAGTACGCAAAGAACCTGCCCAAGGCTCCCGAGCAACGCTTTGAGCAGCTTCCAAAGGTGACTGTCCAGTTGCCGCTTTACAACGAACGCTTCGTTGTGAAACGGCTTCTCGAGGAGGCGGCGAAGATGCGCTATCCCCGCGATTTGCTGCAGATTCAAGTCCTGGACGATTCCAACGACGAAACGCATGCTTACACGGAGCGGCTTTGCAACGAATATCGCGCGGCGGGCTTGCCCATTGAATATCGTCACCGTACCAACCGTCACGGGTACAAGGCCGGAGCTCTACAGGAGGCTTTGGAAACTGCGACCGGTGAGCTGATCGCAATCTTCGACGCCGACTTCCTTCCGCCGCCCGATTTTCTGGAAAAGACGGTGCACTACTTCACCGATCCCAAAGTAGGCGTCGTGCAGACCCGCTGGAGCTATCTCAATAAAGAATTCAGCATTTTGACGCAAGTGGAAGCGATGCTGCTGGACGGCCACTTCGTCCTGGAGCACGGTGCGCGTTGCGGCTCGGGTCTGTTCTTCAATTTCAACGGAACCGCGGGTGTTCTGCGGCGCGAGATGATTGACGATGCGGGCGGCTGGCAGCATGAGACCTTGACCGAGGATTCCGACCTGAGTTATCGCGCGCAGTTAAACGGCTGGCGCTTTGTCTACATCCCTGCTCTCGATTGCCCTTCCGAACTCCCCGTCGAGACCTATGGATTCCAGGTCCAACAGGCCCGCTGGGCGAAAGGCCTCACCCAGGTCGCCCTAAAGTTGTTGCCGAGAATCTTCAAGGCCAGCCTTCCGTTGCGGATAAAAGTGGAAGCCTTCATGCATCTCACGCCCAACATCTCTTACCCGCTGATGATCGTGGTGTCGCTGCTGCTGCTTCCCGTTATGATCGTGCGCTTCTATATGGGCGTCTTCCAGATGGTGCTGATAGATTTGCCGTTGATCATCGCATCCTTCTGGTCTATCTCCGCCTTCTATCTATACGCGCAGCGTGAGCTCTATCCGAAGACCTGGTGGAAGTCCATCGCCTTCATGCCCATGCTGATGGCTGCCGGAGTTGCGCTCACCGTGAGCAATTCGAAGGGTGTGATCGAGGCGCTGCTCGGTATCAAATCGGGTTTCGCCCGCACTGCCAAATACGCCATCGGGGCGCAAAAAGTAAAATTGCAGCCGGTAGCCTACCGCCGCAGCAGCGGGTGGCTCCCTTACATCGAGTTGGCCATCGGAATCTATTTCATGTTCATGGTGAATTTCGCCATCGACACTTATAACTTCTTTGCCATCCCATTCCTGGTGTTGTTCGTCTTCGGCTACTGCTGGGCAGCCGTTAGCACTCTGCATGAGGAATTTCGAGGCAAGCTGCAATGGCAGCGGGCCAAGAAGCTGGCCGAGGCGCAATAGCCCCTTAGCACTGGCTCATACACGGTACCGGGATACTCAGGCGTAGTCCAGAACCTGGTCCGCTTGGCTTTCTCCTCCGTTCTCCGGATACTTCTTACTAAGTAGCCGAAGAGTGGCACATGAGGGATTTTTCGGTCCGGTTTGGTTCTTTGCTCCCGGTTCGCGCCGCGGTGGCAGCGCTTTTCCTGCTTGCCGCCGCACTGCGCTCATCGAACGCCGCGTCTATCTATTCCGTACAAAGCCTCGCGCCGCTTGGATCCAGCCTTGTGCAGGTCGCCGCCATCAACAACTCGGGCCTTGCGGTTGGATACATGACGAATCCACAGGGCAATCTCGCGGCCGTAACCTTCGCGGGCGGACAGACCCAGACACTGAGTGCGAACGCAATCGCCGAGGGCGTCAACGACTCCGGCCTGATCGTGGGTGCAACCTATAGCGGCCTCAATCCGACGGTCGCGCAGTGGTCAGGTGGCACACTGACCAGTCTCGGTATTCCGGGTTATGCCACAAGCGTCAACAATGCAGGCCAAATCGCGGGTGGCTACATTACTTCGAGCAACCAACTGCATGCGTTCGTTTTTAGCAACGGCGCTCTGAATGACCTTGGCACACTGGGCGGAGGATGGAGCTCGGCATACGGAATCAATTCAAGCGGGCAGGTCGCGGGTACCAGCTTGACAGGCAACTCGGTGTTTCACGCCTTCTTCGCAACCGCCAACACCATCTCCGACATCGGCACCTTGGGAGGGAAAAACAGCTACGGCATGGCCCTCAATGACTCGGGATTTATCGTAGGCAATTCCCAGATAGCCGCGGGGTTCACGCATGCCTTCGAGTGGAGCGGTTCGAGGATGACGGATTTGGGAACGCTGGGCGGATCGCAGAGTTACGCATATGGCATTAACGACGCAGGTACTGTGGTAGGGAGTTCCTGGCTGAGCGGCGACCAGACAGAACATGGCTTTGTCTACTCCGACGGCGTGCTCACCGATTTAAACACGTTGCTGCCGCTGGGCTCCGGCTGGACAATCGACGATGCGTACGGAGTAAACAGCTTGGGCGATATTCTGGCGACCGGAACACGGAACAAGCAGCTCTACGCGCTGGAGTTGGCGCCCGGCGCGGACGGCCCGGCAGCCGCTTCATTCTTCTCTGCAACGGACGCCACAGCCCCGGAGCCTTCCACCCTGCTCTTCGTGGGATTCGGTCTCGTCGGCGTTGGAATTTGGTCCCGCAAACATCTGCGCCGCGCATAGCTCACAGTCTTTGCCCTCGTTATACCGCTTCAGCCTGTTTTAATGGGAGTTCTATGAAGCTCCAGAGCTACACCATCACGCAGGGCAAAGATCGCGCGCCTGCGCGCTCCTTTCTGAAGTCCATCGGCTTCACGGACGAAGATCTCAAGAAGCCGATCATTGGCATCGCCAATACATGGATCGGCACCATGCCATGCAATTACCATTTACGCGAGCTTGCGGTGGACGTCGCGCGCGGCATACGCGAAGCGGGAGGCACTCCCATGGAATTCAACACCATCGCCATAAGCGACGGAATCACCATGGGCACCGAAGGTATGAAGACGTCCCTGGTGAGCCGGGAAGTGATTGCCGATTCCATTGAGCTGGTGGCACGCGGGCACATGTTCGACGGCATTGTGGCGCTGGTGGCATGCGACAAGACAATCCCCGGCGCTGCGATGGCCCTGCTGCGCCTGAATGTCCCTGGCGTCGTTCTTTATGGCGGAACGATCCTGCCGGGCAAGTATAAAGGCAACGACATTACGATCCAGGATGTTTTCGAAGCGGTGGGAGCCAATTCAGCCGGGCGAATCAGCGATGCGGAGCTTCTTGCCATCGAGAATGCTGCCTGTCCTGGACCGGGCGCTTGCGGCGGCCAATTCACTGCCAACACCATGGCGACCGTCATGGAGGTGATCGGGCTCTCGCCGATGGGCCTGAACGCGATTCCGCAAATGGATCCGCGCAAGCACGATGCAGCGCGCCAGTGCGGAGAAATCATTCTCGGCGCCGTTCGCAACAATCTGCGGCCGCGCGATATCGTAACTCGCGCTGCCATTGAAAACGCTATCGCCAGCGTCGCCGCTTCGGGCGGTTCCACAAACGCCGTGCTTCACTTGCTGGCATTCGCGCGCGAAGCAAGTATCCCGTTGACGATCGAAGACTTTCAGGAGCTGAGTAACCGGACTCCTCTGCTGGCTGATTTGAAGCCGGCGGGCCGCTACACGGCTGCCGATGTGGACAGAGCCGGCGGCATTCCGGTAATCGCGAAACGCTTGCACGACGGCGGCTTTGTTCACTCAGACGCCATGACGATCACCGGGAAAACTTTTGGCGAACAGGTCCGGAATACCGTCGAGACACCCGGCCAGGATGTCATCAGGCCGCTCGATAATCCCATCAAGAAGTCGGGCGGTATCGTCATTCTGAAAGGCTCCCTCGCCCCTCTCGGTGCTGTGATCAAAGTCACCGGCCTCAATCGGACATCGCAAACCGGGCCCGCGCGCGTCTTTGACAGCGAGGAAGCAGCGATGCAAGCGGTCCTCGGCAGCAAAATCGGCCCAGGCGATGTTGTGGTGATCCGCTACGAAGGGCCCCGTGGCGGTCCCGGTATGCGGGAGATGCTGGGCGTGACGAGCGCGATTGTCGGCGAAGGCCTATCCGACAGCGTTGCAATGGTGACGGATGGCCGCTTCAGCGGGGCCACGCGCGGCTTTATGGTGGGACACGTTGCGCCCGAAGCCGCGATGGGTGGACCAATCGCCGCTGTCCGCGAAGGCGACTCCATCAGCATCAATATCGAGACCAGGCAGTTGACTTTGGACATACCGGCCGCAGAATTGCAAGACCGCTTATCCCGCTTTTCCCGGCCTGCTCCCAAATACACATCAGGAGTTATGGCGAAGTATGTGGCGCTGGTCGGCTCTGCTTCAGACGGGGCGGTCACCTCTCAGCCGAATTTCTAAACGTCTGGCGATCGCGGGGCTATCTTGGAAGCGTGGCGCTCTCTACCGTTTCCGTTGATCCTTATCTGAAAGATGCCTCTGGCTACTCGGGCGAAACCGAGCGCGTCTTCCTGCCTGCCAACACGTCGGAGTTGCGGGAGCTCGCCAGAAACTGCTCTTCTAACCGCATCCCACTCACCGTATCGGGCGCAGGCACAGGTCTCACCGGCGCGCGTGTCCCGCACGGCGGCTATGTTGTTTCCCTGGAACATTTCCGCGACATCCGGATTGATCGAGGCCGTGCGCGCTGTGGAGCGGGGGTGCTCCTGCGCGACCTGCAGGAGGCAGCCGGACGCACGCGCCAATTCTTTGGTCCAAACCCAACCGAAGATACTGCTTGCATAGGCGGCATCATCAGCACCAATGCGGGAGGCGCTCGCAGTTTCCACTATGGCGCCGTCCGCCATCACGTTCTCGCTCTCGAAGTAACGTTCATGAACGGAGATACCAAAGAGCTCCAGCAAGGCAGCCGCGTCGACTTCCCGGTAACGCCGGTCCGCATGCCCGCCACTACAAAAAATTCGGCCGGTTATTATTTGCACCCGGATGTCGAGTGGGTCCAGCTGCTCGCCGGCAGTGAGGGCACCCTCGGCATCATAACCGAAGCCGAGCTTCAGTTATTGCCTGAACCAACCGCGATCTTAAGTGGCGTTGTTTTCTTTCCGGCCGATGACCATGCGCTGGATGCTATAGAGTCTTGGCGTCCGCTGCCTGAACTCCGACTTCTGGAATATCTTGATAGGCATTCACTCGAATTGTTGCGGCCGCATTATCTTGAAATCCCAGCCGGCGCTCAGGCCGCGCTCCTCATTGAGCAGAACCTGCAATCCGAAGATGACCCTGAAGTGGATGTCTGGACGCGCAGGCTTGCCGATCAGTGCGCTTTTGAAGAAGAGTCCTGGTTCGGTTTTGGCGCGAGCGACCGCGAGCGATTCCGCACTTTTCGACACACTCTTGCCGCGATGGTGACCGATATGGCACGCCGCAACGGCTATTCGAAGTTCAGTACCGATCTTGCCGTACCGGTTTCTCGCCATCGCGAGCTGCATCACTATTACAGGCGGCGCTGCCAGGAGGTCCTGCCGGGTAAGTTCACCATCTTCGGCCATGCCGGCGATGCGAACAATCACATCAATTTTCTGCCGGCCGCGCGCGAGGAAGCGGACTTGGGTGAATCGTTGATGTACGAATTCGCGCAATACGTGGTCTCGCTCGGCGGCACCGTCGCCGCGGAACATGGCATCGGTAAAACGAAGACCGAATTGCTTAAGCTGATGTATTCAGACACCGAAATCGAAGCGATGAAGGATGTAAAACGCCGCTTGGATCCGGATTGGCTTCTCGGCCGCGGCACCATCTTCACTTCTGCCTAAACCTGTGCTGCAATCTCCATGCGGGCATTAGTCCAGCGCGTGTCCGCCGCTCGCGTGAGCGTTCGAGGACAAATCACCGGTCAGATAGGTCGAGGACTACTTGTTTTCGTCGGCGTCAGACATGACGATACGCCCGCCCATGCGCAGAAGTTGGCCCGCAAAGTAGTAGGACTGCGCATCTTCCCGGATGAAGAAGGAAGAATGAACCGCAGTGTAATCGATGTGGCGGGTGAGGTATTGATTGTCTCCCAATTTACGCTTTACGGAGATACCAGTGGCGGGAACCGGCCATCTTATTCCGAAGCCGCCCCGCCCGAAATGGCGCAATATTTATACGAGCACTTTGTCGCTCTTTGCCGTTCTAAGCAGCTACCGGTGGCAACTGGAGTCTTTCAGGCTCACATGGAAGTGGAGCTCACCAACGATGGGCCGGTAACATTAATGTGCTATTCAGAGGGATAACTGGCCCGATTTAGTGAAACTTGTTTCGTGTTTGTGTTACTAAGTAGATAGATATGGCAAAAGCATCCGCGGCACCCAGCAGAGACATTCTGGAAGCGGCGTTACAGGGCTTAGAAGCCCAGAGAAATCGTCTTGACGAACAAATTGGTCAGGTTCGCGGCATGCTAGGCGGCCGCGGAGGAAGACCCGCTAAGACCCACAGCGCGAAAACGATAGCGTCCCCCGCGTCCACAGCCCGCAAAAAGCGGACTCTAAGTCCGGAAGCGCGCAAGAGAATCGCTGCGGCGCAGAAGAAACGATGGGCCGCGTTCCGTAAGAGCCAGGAGTAACCGGCGCAATAGCGCAAGAGCCGCGCTTTCTTCGGCTACGCGCCTTTTCACCTAGACGAAGATAGAGTTGTGATTCTGGGCATCGGCACAGACCTCGTGGAGGTGCACCGCATTCGCGAAAGCGTGGCTAAATTTGGCGACCGATTCCTCAATCGCATCTATACTGAGCGCGAACGTATCTATGCCAACAGCAAGGCTAACTCTGCCGAGCGCTTAGCCGCCCGTTTCGCCGCTAAGGAAGCTGGCATGAAGGCCGTGGGCACCGGTTGGAATCGTGGTGTTCGCTGGGTAGATTTTGAAGTGGCAAATGAGCCGTCCGGGCGTCCCACTCTGCGTCTAACCGGCGTCGCCGCGGAGATTGCCGCCCGCATGGGCGTGAATCGCATCTCCATATCGCTTACGCACACCACTGAAATGGCGTTTGCTGTAGTGATTCTCGAAGACGGAAGTTGACTTAGTGCGAGGTCGACGCTGAGACGGAGCGCGGACGAAGTTGCGCCTCTTCCAGCCGCTTGGATTCCTGGTAAGTGAAAATCATGCGGTGGATTACCGTCATGTTTCCCAGTACCGCGATCACCCAAAGCACCGGCGCCATGCGATCGAACAGCGCGCCGATGATCAGCAAAACCACCCGCTCCGGCCGCTCCAGAAACCCAACCTTACAACTAGGAATGATGTTCTCGGCACGCGTTCGCGTATAGCTGATCATCACCGACGCGGTCATTACGATCGCCGTCAAGACCACGTATGCCGGACGGTTGACGGTTCCGTAGTAAACCAATAGCCCCACCAGCAGGGCCAGATCCGAATACCGGTCCAGAACCGAATCGAAGAAGCCGCCAAAGCGCGTGACCTGATTCGTCTCGCGAGCCACCCGCCCATCCACCATGTCAAAGAGCCCGGCGAAGATGATAATTGCCCCGGCCGTTCGAAAGGAGCCGAACGCGAGAAACGCCGCGGCAACCATGTTGATAACCAACCCCAGAAACGTAAGTACGTTGGGATTGATGCGAGAGAGCGCCAGCCCGCGAACAATCATCCGTATGATCTTGTTCGCGCTGATGCCAATTGCACGCGTATACGTCATGACAGCTTCAAGATGCCGCCGCGTCGTGAATGGTAGTCAAGCTGAGAATTTCCATTTCGCGCACGCCGCCCGGTATGCTGATTCTTACGCTATCCCCTACGCGTTTGCCCAGCAGACCGCGGCCAATCGGAGAGCTCGTCGAAATCTTGCCTTGTGACACGTCTGCTTCTTCGCTGGTCACCAGGTTGTAGGTGCATTTTTCGTCCTTGTCGACATCCAGCACCACCACATGCGATCCCAGACCTACGCGGTCGTGCGGGATTCGTGACAAATCAATCATCGAAAACTCCCGCATCCGCGCCTGTAATTGGCCCAGCTTGGCATTGACAAACGCTTGCCGTTCCTTCGCTGCGTGATACTCGGCGTTTTCGCTGAGGTCTCCGTGTGCGCGCGCTTTTAGGATCTCCTTCGGCAGCTCGTTCCGCAGCTCGTATTCCAGCGCCGTAATTTCTGCCTGAAGCTTCTTTTTCAGATCCTCCATCGCGTTACTCACTCATTATATTGAAGTAGTTGAGGGACTTACGCCCCAAAACGCCGCTCGGGCTGCGCGCGGACCTCCTCGACAGAGCCTAAGTCACATTGTTACAATAATCTAAGAGGATACTCCGCCCCATGGCAAGCAAACCGGCATTCGCCCAGGGAGCCCAAGTTGAGCACGGGAAATTCGGTCTCGGCTCGGTGCTTTCCTGTAACGACGATTACATAGTAATCAAATTTGATGATCACGGCGAGAAAAAGTTCGTCACCTCTATCGTTCTGCCCGCTTTAAAGAAGAGTGATCGTCAGCCGCCCGTCGAAAAACGGCGCGCCACACGTAAGAAGGCCGTTGCGCCGGCTGCCAGCGGCGCCTGATCGGGCAGTTCCTGATCGGATGAAGGTCGGCGTAGTAGTTTTTCCCGGTAGCAACTGCGATCACGATGCGTGGTACGCAATCTCCGAGAATTTGCACCATCAGGCGGAGTTCATCTGGCACCAGTTCAGCTCCCTCGGAGACGTCGACGCGGTGATTCTCCCCGGCGGCTTCTCCTTCGGTGATTACCTGCGCTGTGGAGCGATCGCCAAGTTTTCCCCGGTTATGCAAGCGGTGAAAAAGTTCGCGCAGGACGGCGGCCTGGTGGTTGGCATCTGCAACGGCTTTCAAGTCCTGACGGAAGCGGGCCTGCTGCCCGGCGCTCTGGTTCGCAATTCCCGTTTGAAGTTCGTGTGCAAGCCCGTACCGCTTGAAGTCGTCACCACGGATTCACCGTTTACTCATCAGGGTACCCAGGGGCAGATCCTGCGCCTTCCAGTCGCTCATGGAGAGGGTTGTTATGTCGCTAGCCGCCAGACGCTGGACGAATTGGAAGCCGAAAATCGCATCCTTTTCCGCTATCTCGAAGACTGCAATGGCTCCATGCGCAATATCGCCGGCATCGTTAACGACAAGCGCAACGTCATGGGCATGATGCCCCATCCCGAGCGCGCGGCGGATCCCCTCCTCGGCTGCACGGACGGTTTGACTGTCTTAAACTCGCTCTTGAACGCTCACGTCGCCGCCGCTAAATCATGAGCAAGATCACTCCGGAGGTGATCGCAGCTCATCAGTTCGCTTCCTCCGAATATGACAAGATCCTCAGCCTGCTCGGCCGCGAACCCAGCCTGACCGAACTGGGTATCTTCAGCGTGATGTGGAGCGAGCACTGCTCTTACAAAAGCTCCCGCATTCACTTGAAGAAACTGCCCACGGAGAGCCCGCGTGTGCTGCAAGGCCCGGGCGAGAACGCCGGTATCATCGACATCGGGGATGGCATCGCCATTGCCTTTAAGATAGAATCCCACAACCACCCTAGCTTTATTGAGCCTTTTCAAGGCGCTGCCACTGGCGTGGGCGGCATCCTGCGGGACATTTTCACCATGGGTGCGCGGCCCATCGCGGTGATGGATTCTATCCGCTTCGGTAAATTGGACGATCCGAAAACCGGCCCGCGCAATCGCCGCATCCTGGAAGGCGTTGTCTCCGGTATCGCGAATTACGGCAACTGCTTTGGGGTGCCGACGGTTGGCGGGGAGTGCGTTTTCGAAGAAAGCTACGACGGCAATCCGCTGGTGAATGTCTTTGCCCTGGGCGTGTTTCGTCATGATGAGATTTTCTACGGCAAGGCGAGCGGCATCGGCAACTCCGTCATCTATGTTGGCGCGAAGACCGGTCGTGACGGCATCCACGGCGCGTCCATGGCCTCCGCCGAATTCACCGAAGAATCCAGCCAGAAACGACCCAATGTGCAGGTCGGCGATCCGTTTATGGAGAAACTGCTCCTGGAAGCCTGTCTCGAGGCGATGAAAACAGGCGCCATCGTCGGCATTCAGGATATGGGAGCGGCCGGCCTCACTTCGTCCACTTGCGAAATGGGCAGCCGCGCCGGAACCGGCATTGAAATTGACCTGCAGTACGTGCCGCAGCGCGAGCCCGGCATGACTCCCTATGAAATGATGCTCTCCGAATCGCAGGAGCGTATGTTGCTCGTCGTGGAGCGCGGCCGCGAAGAGGAAGTTCTTGGCGTCTTCAAGAAGTGGGGCCTGGATGCCGTAAAGATCGGCGTGGTTACCGCTGACGGCATGCTTCGCGTGAAGGATCATGGCACGGTCTATGCCGAAATTCCGAACCGCGCTCTGGCGGATGAAGCGCCCCGCTATGATCGTCAGCACACCCAGCCTCTGCGCACCGCGCCGCTGGATGGACCTGAAGTTCACAGCAAAAACTTGGGCGCCGACCTTAAGAAGCTGCTCTCCTCTGGCGATCTCTGTGCGAAGAGGTGGATCTACGAACAATATGATTACCAGGTCCGCACCAATACCATCGCCGGTCCGGGCGCAGAGGCCGCGGTCGTCCGCATCAAGGGCACCAACACGTCCATCGCCATGTCGCTCGATGGAAACGGCCGTTACTGCGCCCTTGACCCTCGCGAGGGGACGAAACTGATTGTGGCGGAATGCTGCCGCAATCTTTCCACCGTCGGCGCGTTGCCGATTGCCACCACCAACAACCTGAACTTCGGCAATCCTGAGCGCCCCGAGATCATGGCGCAAATCGTCGAATCGATTGAGGGTCTGGCCGAAGCCTGCCGTTTCTTTGAAGTTCCGGTCACTGGAGGCAATGTCAGCCTTTACAACGAAACCTTGGGCGCAGCCATTCTCCCTACCCCGGTTGTCGGTATCGTCGGTACGCTGAAGACCGCGCCGCCCATCGGCACGCATTTCCAGAAACCTGGTTACACTGTCGTTCTGCTGGGTGGTATCGGAAGCCCGCATCCATTGGAGCTAGGCGCCACCCAGTATGCCAAAGTGATCCATAATTCCCTGTGGGGAAAGCCTCCCGCGCTCGACATGGATTATGAAAAGCGTCTGCATGCCACCATCCGCGAACTGGTTCGCGATCGTGCAGTCGAATCCGCGCATGACCTCGGCGAGGGCGGCCTCGCTGTTGCCCTCGCGGAATCTTCTTTTGGATCTAACAACGTCGGCGCGGACATCCGGCTCGAATCCGATCTACCGCCCGAGCTAATACTTTTCCATGAGGGACCCTCGCGCGTGTTAGTTTCCGCTACGAATCCCGAGCAAGCTTTTGCCGCAGCCGGCAGGAATAACGTACAAGCGATCGCAATTGGCGTTACACTCGAATCAAGACTGGTCGTCCGTAACCGGAACGAAACCTTGATCGACAGCCAAATCGATGAGCTGAAAGATCCCTGGGGCCACGCCCTCGAACACCTCCTCCAAGATCCCTTATTGGTGAACGCAAATGTCTGATTGGGAAGTTGAGGAAATGCCCTTCGATAAGCTCCACGAAGAGTGCGGCGTCTTCGCTATCTACGGCCACATAGAGGCGTCGAATCTCGCGTATCTTGGCCTGCATGCCTTGCAGCATCGCGGGCAGGAAAGCGCCGGCATCGCCTCAAGTGATGGCCGAATCATTCACAGCGTGCGAAAAATGGGTCACGTCGCTGAGATTTTCACGCCTGGCGTCCTGAACCAGCTCCCCGGCAAGCTCGCGATCGGCCACACTCGTTACTCCACCGCGGGCGACACTTCGCTTCGCAATGCCCAGCCTTTATCTGTCGCCTGCAGTAAGGGACAGGTGGCGGTTGCGCACAATGGCAATCTCACTAATGCCCTTGAACTGCGCCGGGAACTGGAGGAGGATGGCTCGATCTTTCAATCCACCAGCGACACCGAGGTCGTACTGCATCTGGTCGCCCGCTCACGGGAGCGTACGCTGGCAGGCGCGCTGCGCGACGCCTTGCTGCAAATCGAAGGCGCCTTCTCGCTGGTATTTCTGGCCCAGGATCGCATTATCATTGCTCGTGACCCGCACGGCTTCCGCCCTCTGGCGATGGGCCGGCTGGCCGTTGAAGGCGAAAGCGATGCCACCGTATTCGCCTCTGAAACCTGCGCTTTCGACCTAATTGGCGCAACCTACGTAGGTGATGTGAAGCCCGGCGAAATGGTCATCATTGGGCCGGAAGGAATGACGCGCGAGTTCTACACCACGCCGCAAGCGCCCGCGCACTGCTCATTTGAACACGTGTATTTCTCGCGGCCCGATTCCATCGTCTTCGGAAGAGCAGTTGCCGAGTCCCGCGAAAAGTTGGGCCGCCTCCTGGCCCGCGAACAGCCGGTGGACGCCGACGTCGTGGTCCCTGTCCCCGATTCCGGTGTTTCGGCCGCCCTTGGTTACGCCGATGAATCCGGCATCCCGTACCGCCAGGCGCTCATTCGCAACCATTACGTCGGCCGCACCTTCATTGAGCCGTCTCAAGCCATTCGCGATTTCGGCGTTAAACTCAAGCTCAATCCCGTTCGCAGCCTGCTCGAAGGCAAGCGCGTCATTCTGGTCGACGACTCCATCGTCCGTGGCACCACCAGCCGCAAGATCGTCCGTATGGTGCGCAGCGCGGGAGCTCGCGAAGTCCACTTGCGCATCTCCTGCCCGCCCACTATCTCGCCGTGTTACTACGGCGTGGATACTCCGTCCTTGCGCGAGTTAATTGCCGCGAACAATGACGTCAAGCAAATTGAAGAGTTCGTAGAAGCCGACTCCCTCGCTTATCTCTCGCTCGATGGCCTGCGCGAAGCTGTTCGCGATAAGGACCATCACTTTTGCTACGCCTGCTACACGGGTCGGTACCCGACGCTCGTTCAGATTGACGAACTCGTACTGGCAAAAACCGGCTGCTGCTGAGCGTCCAGTTCCTGAGCAATCATCTGGCGGACGCGCTCCGTCAGCGCTCCGCGATCCTTCAGCGTCAGGCCTGCCGTCTCAACCGGCTTCAGGATGCGCAGCGTCACCGCTCCGGAGAGAACGACTCCTCCCCCGAATGGCAAAACCTCGCGCGTGCCGATCATCACCATCGGCACAACCGGAACGCCTGCGCGAATCGCGATATACGCTCCGCCCTCTTTGAACGGCGCCAGCGCGCCATCCCGCGATCGTCCGCCTTCCGGAAAAATCAATAAGGAAATTCCCTTTTGCTGTATGATCTCCGCGGCTAACTGCATGGTCTTCACCGCCGCGCGTGGATCTTCCCTCGGCACCGGGATATGACCCGCCCGCCGCAGGTGTGTGCCGAGCAGAGGAATCTTAAAAAGCCCGCGCTTCGCCAGAAAACGGAACTGCACAGGCACCTTCGCCAGCGCAACCGGTGTGTCGATGTAACTCAGGTGATTCGAAATGAAAACGTAGCTGCCGTTCGGGTCTACCTGCTCCAGGCCCTCCACCCTCACGCGGATCCCGGCCGCCACCAGCAGCGCTTGGGCCCAGATGCGCCCACGCGGGCTTGCACTGCCCCCGTGCTGTCAAAAAACGACACAATGAGGCTGACCGTGCCGAAGAAAATCGTCGCCAAAACAGTCGCGGGATCTGCCACCAATAACCCGCGCAGCCATCTCATGGAAAACTTTATTTTACGAATATCCGTCGCGCTTCGCCCACTAGGAACAAAGATCCCGTAAAGAAAACAATGGCTCCTCGCGGAGCCGTCCGCGCCATTTGAATGGCCTCCGGAATGGTTTCCGTAATCACGGCGTTCGGATGGCTGGTAACGCTCATGACCGCCTCCGGGCGCAGCGCCCTGGGAAAATCGGGTCTTGTCACAATTAACTTCACCGCCAGCGGAAACAGCGTCTCAGTCACCTCCTCAATCGCCTTATCGCGCATCGCTCCGTAAACCAGCCATACTTGCCTGTCTTTGCAAAACTCGCGAATGTAACTGGCCAGCGCCGCCGCTCCCGCCGGGTTATGAGCGCCGTCCAGCACGAAATCGGGATTCTGCGACATAAACTCTAATCGCCCTGGCCATTGCACATCCCGCAATCCCGCCTGAATCGCCGCCGTGCTGCAGCCCAGCCGTTCACACGCAAGGATGACGGTCTTCGCGTTCTCTATCTGATCCCTACCCGGCAGGCCGCATTCGTACTCGACTTCGGCGATGCGGAACCGCGATTCCCTGGCGTTCGCTCGCACATCGGCCACTTCTACTTCAGCCGTTCTATTCACTTCGCACGCTACCTCGGCCGCGCGCCGCGCCACTATTGTTTCGGCGGCCGCTTCCTGCCTGGCGAGGATCACCGGCACGCCCGGCTTCAAAATGCCCGCTTTCTCCGCCGCAATCGATTCAATTGTGTTTCCCAAGAATGACTCGTGGTCATACGAGACAGGCGTGATCACTGTCAGCTCCGGCGCGATCACATTGGTAGCGTCCAGCCGGCCCCCCAGCCCCACTTCCATGACGCTGACCTCGCACCGGTCGCGAAATGTCAACAGCGCCATGGCCGTCACCGTCTCGAAATAGGAAGGGTGCGCATCAATCTGGTCCCGGCGCAGCAAAGTCTCGGCAGCCTCATGTACGCTTTCAAAAACCTGAGCGAATTCGCCTTCACTCAAAGCTGCCCCATTCACTTGTATCCGTTCCGTCGGCTCCATCAAGTGCGGTGATGTATAGAGCCCGGTCGCAATTCCTGCGTGCCGCAGCACATTCGCGATCATCGCGCACGTCGAGCCCTTTCCATTCGTCCCGGCCACGTGCACAAATCGCTGTCCGCGCTCAGGGTTTCCTAGCTCCCCAAGCAGCGTCTGCATCCGTTCCAGGCCGAACTTCGCCCCCGCCTTCAACTCATTGCCGAGCGCGTACAGGTAACGAACCGAATCCGGATAGCTCACGCGTCCGCCATAGTACCGCGCACGACCGAATCCGCCGGAAGTACCGGTCTCGTATCTCCTGTCGGAAGTTGGAAAAAGGAAAACTTAAATTATGAAGCTAAAACTCTTACTTTCTGCCGGCGTTGCGGCCGCATTGAGCGCAGCTCTTATTGCTCAAAGCAATGTGCCGATGGTTGGCGGCGCGCCCATGTATCCAAACAAGAACGTCGTGGAAAACGCGTCTTCGGCACAGAATCTGACCACGCTTGTCGCCGCTGTGAAGGCCGCAGCTCTGGTGGATACGCTGGAAGGAAGCGGACCCTTCACCGTGTTCGCTCCCACAAACCAGGCATTCGACAAATTGCCCGCCGGTACCGTCGACACTTTGTTGAAGCCTGAGAACCTGGACCAATTCAAAAAGATTCTTACTTACCACGTGGTGTCAGGCCGTCTTACCTCGCATAAACTCATGGCCATGATCAAGAAGGATGGCGGCCAAGCTCAGCTCAAGACCGTGGAAGGCGGCACGATCAACGCCATGATGGATGGCAGCAACATCGTCTTAAAGGATGAAAAGGGCGGAACCGCGACTGTCACTGACTCGGACGTCATGCAGAAGAACGGTGTGGTGTACGTCATCGACTCCGTGCTGATGCCGAACTAACTTCTGTATCGATTTATCCCTCGTAGCCGGAACGCGAGCGAGCGTTTCGGCTTTTTTTCGGTGGCCGTTCTATACCTATTTATAAATAGTATAGTTTAAAATAGCATGAACGAACCCCGGAGAGTCCCGTGACAAAGAATCCTGAATATCGCGGCCTGTTTCCCGGCGCACTGGAGATGATGATCCTGCAATCGCTCCGCCTGCAGCCTATGCATGGCTACGCTTTGGCAAAGCATATCAAGCGCGTTTCAAACGACCTGCTGCAAATCGAGGAAGGTTCTTTGTATCCCGCATTGCAGCGGATGCTGAAGGAAGGATGGCTTAAATCGAAAGCCGGAGTCTCCGCGACGAATCGCCCGATTCGGATTTATAGCCTCACAAGCGCAGGCCTCAAACACTTGGAACAGGAAGTATCCAGCTTCGAAAAAATGTTCGCTGGCATCAGGCGCGTGCTCGCCGTTGTTCCATCTTAGGAGTTTCCCGTGGTGTGGCTCAAAATGGTGTGGCTCAAAATGAAGTGGCTCAAACAACTCTTCTCCCGCCGCCGGCGCTACAACGAGATCGCCGAGTCGATACGAGAGCACCTCGAAGAAGAGATAGAAAGCCTGATAGAGAACGGCCTTTCACGGGACGAGGCGACGCAGGTAGCTCGCCGGGAATTCGGCAATGTGACGCTCATCGAAGAACAAAGCCGCGAGATCTGGCAGTGGCCCAGGCTGGAATCCGTTTGGGGAGATCTCAAGTACGCCGTCCGCCAGCTACGCCACAATTCCGGCTTCACCGTTACGGTAATCCTTACTCTCGCGCTTTCTATTGGGGCAAACACGGCAATCTTTTCGATCGTAAACGCCCTTCTGCTGAAAAACCTTCCCTACGCTCATCCGGACCGGATAGGAACAATCTATGCGCGGACGACAGGGGCTGAATCGTCTGATGCCCGGAGAACGATAGACGGTGAGCAATGGGAACTGCTGCGCGACAACGTGCCCTCTCTGATCTCGGCTGTCTCCGCCCTGCACAGCTCCGGGGTGAACCTTCAGGCCGGTTCCAATGTGCAATACGTGCATGAAGGACGGGTCTCTGCGCATTACTTCGATGTGCTGGCTCTCCATCCCATCATCGGACGCAATTTCTTGCAGGATGAGGATCGTCCGCATGGCCCCGGAACGGCAATGCTGAGCTACGCTTTATGGCGCGCGGTTTTCGGCGGAAATCCAAATGCCCTGGGACAAGCTATTCTGCTGAAAGGCGCGCCGTATACCATCATTGGCGTGCTACCGGAGAACGCAACCACTCCCTTGAATGCCGATCTGTACACGGCTCTGCAACCGAGCCGCGAGGGCGAAGGCCAGGCAAGTAATTTTGCAGCAATCGTTCGCCTGCCCGACGGCGCGACCTGGCAAGAGGCAAATGACGAAATGAATCGTGTGCTGGTCCAAAGCCGCCGTGCCCAACATTTTGCGAAGTCCGGAGCGCGAATAACATATTACTCGGTACCTTTGCAAAAAGCGGCGACGGATAACCTCGGGCCTCAGGTGCTGGCGCTGATGCTAGCGGCGAGCTTCATTCTGCTCATTGCTTGCGCCAACCTCGCCGGGCTGACCCTGGTGCGAATGTTGCGCCGCACAAATGAGCTGGCCACTCGGCTGGCGCTGGGCGCCTCGCGCTGGCAGATTCAGAGACAGCTTTGGATCGAAAACCTGCTGCTCGCTCTTGTAGGCGGAGCCACAGGCATAGGCGTGGGTTTCCTTGCACTGCGCGGGCTGCTGCTGCTTCTGCCCGAACATTTTCTGCCTGTCGCCAACGTGCCTCTCGACAGCCAAGTCCTGGCCTTTACTCTTTTTCTGTCTTTATTGACCAGCCTGTTGTTCGGCATGTTGCCTGCGCTTGCCACACGGAAGGTCGACCTGCGCTCCTCTATCGGGAGCCGCTCGGTAATCGGCGCGGGCAGCGTTCGCCTCCGGCAAGCGTTGATCGCCGGCGAGGTTGCTCTGACCGTTGTGCTGCTCGCCGCCGCCGGTCTGCTCATCCGCACGCTCATCCACTTTGAGACCATGCCTCCGGGTTTCAATCCAACCGGAGTAATCACCGCTAAAGCGTCGCTGGATGATGCGCGGTACCACGACCCGGCCGCCTTCCGAAAGCTGCTCAATGAGAGCCTCGCCGCCATGCGGGAGATTCCCGGCGTGCAGAATGCCGCCGTCGGATTAACGCTGCCGTATGAGCGTTCCCTCCTCAACTCAGTCACCCTCCCCGAGGGAAAGCAGGCGAGACAGGAGATTACAACAAACGAGATCTATGTCACCCCTGGCTATTTCGATACGCTGCAGATGCAGGTGCTTGCGGGCCGCGCGTTCACGGACGCGGACGGCCCGAATGCGCAGCCTGTTGTGGTCGTCAACCGGACATTCGCTCGCAAGTTCCTCCATGGAGCGAGTCCTGTCGGGCGATACCTCAACAAGAATCTGTTGATCGTGGGAGTCGTGGCGGACACCGTGCTGTCTGCCGCCTCCCGATTGAATCCTGGCACGGCTCCTCTGACAAGCGAGGAGGCAATCTATCTCCCTGCTGCGCAGATTCTCGATCCCGAATTTCTCTCGGGGATGCATACCTGGTTTCAGCCAAGCTGGATTGTTCGCGCCACCGGACCGTTGGAAGGTTTGACTGCCCGCATGCAGCGTGCCCTCGCGAGCGCCGATCCCAACCTGCCTTTCTCCGGCTTTTACTCTATGAAGGACCTTATGTCTGCAACGCTCGCGACACAGCGGATCGAGGTTGCACTCCTGGCTGCGATGGCATCGCTCGCGTTGTTGCTGAGCGCGGTTGGTCTCTTCGCTCTGGTGGCCAACATAGTGGCACAGAGGACGCGCGAAATCGGCATCCGCATTGCCCTCGGCTCGACGATTCGCAGAACGATGATCCACATCGGCAGGTCGGGACTGGCCGCTTCGGCTCTGGGATTGGTCCTGGGACTGGTCCTCTGCGCGGGCGCCCTTCGCGCCATGCGTAGCGTGCTCTATGGCGTAGCCGTGTACGATGTACCGACTATCCTGGTCGTGATGCTGACGCTCGGCGTTGTAACGCTTCTCGCAACCACCGTGCCTACCCTGAGAGTTGCAAGCATCGACCCCGCCAAGACACTGCGCGAAGAATAGAGAAGCGCTAACGTTGTTCGAATGACGGCAACCGCCCGAAAGACGGAGCTGAAGGAGATCCAGTCGCTTCGTGCCTTGTTTCTTCAGGAAAACAATTTTCAGATACGATACAACGCTTGTCATGAGCGCGGTTGGACCGACTCGTACCTCTTAATAGTGGACGATCTCACTGTCGGTTACGGCTCGATCAAGGGCCGGGAACTAACGGCGGACCGGGATACCGTATTCGAGTACTTCGTCGCGCAGCCGTTCAGGAAAAAGGCCAGCGAGCTGTTTCGGAAGCTACTCGCCGTCTCGCAGGCCCAATTCATCGAATGCCAAAGCAACGACCAGCTGCTTTCTTCCATGCTTTACGAATTCTCGACCTCCGTGAACGCGGATGTCGTCCTGTTCGAAGACCACGCCGCTACGGATTATGCTCTTTCAGGTGCGATCGTTCGTCCAAGGCGCAAGGACGATCAAGTCTTCGACCACAGAACGGAGCCCGAGGGAGATTATGTACTGGAATTATGCCGAGAAATCGTCGCAACCGGCGGATTCTTGCTCCACTACAACAAGCCGTTCGCGGATTTGTACATGGAAGTTCGCGAGGATTGCCGCCGCCGGGGAATCGCAAGCTTTCTGTTGCAGGAGCTGAAGAGAGAATGCTACCTCGCCGGCCGGGTTCCGGCGGCCCGCTGCAACATCAAGAACGCAGCCTCGCGAGCGGCACTGAGCAAGGCTGGCTTGAGAGTTTGTGGCTTCATGTTGACGGGCGAGATTGACAGGCGACGAGTGTAGACCCGACTGCCGGTCAGTATCAAAACGCTCAGTACTTGTGGCCAGGGCGCATTCACCAAAATGAGATCCTTCATCAGTGCCCTGCGCCCATGTAAGCGGACGCTAGATTCACGCGCACATGATAATTCTGAGGGCCCTTCGCCAGTAGTTCACGGAATTCCGCCTGTCCCCCTGCGCTATCCCCTGCCCGTATCAGCACGGTCGCATAATTGTTCCGAATGCCATGGTTCCCCGGGGTTCAATTGTAGGGGGCTGGGCGGGGGCGCGCGCCAGATCTTAAATGGTCTCTCCAGCGGCGGCCTGAGCTGCTCCGAGTCCCGCTGAATTTTTTGCCGCGACATTTCTACCGCACAATTCCAACATTTAGCAACTTTCCAACTTTGAGGAGCCCGCTCCACTAATCCAAGAAACTATTAGATCAAAGAGCCTTTCGTTGGCATCTCTTCCGGCAGGATCGCCCCCTGGGCTGGGCGTGGTGTGTAAAGTCACGATCTATTAAAATAACGGAAGTTTCTTGAAGGTCTAGCCGGACTTTAGCGACTCTATGAATGCCGCGAGTAACAGGCCAACGTGGTTCTTGCTGACGCGACACTGGGTGAGCCTCCTCGGTGCAGCGTTGGTGACCACTGCTGTTGTCTCGTGGCTCATTGTGCTGCCGCAAACGATTCGCGGCCACGCCAATAATCCCTATTTGGGAATTGTAGTGTTTCTGATTGTGCCGGCGATTTTCTTCGCCGGGCTTGTGCTCATCCCAATTGGGATTTATCTAGCCAGGCGCCAGATTCGCGAAGAAGTCGCCACTGAGGGGCCCCTGGATCGCAAGATTGTATTGCGACGCGTGGGTTGGTTCGTTGGCCTCACAACCGTGCTCAATCTCCTTATAGGCACTCAGTTCACCTATCGGGCGGTTAAGCACATGGAGACCCCACAGTTCTGCGGAGCGACATGCCATGTGATGAAGCCGGAGTTCTCGGCATATCAGAACGCGCCGCATTCCAAAGTGGAGTGTGTCGAGTGTCACGTAGCGCCTACTGGCGCCGGCTGGATCCGCGCAAAAACATCAGGGACTCGACAACTCGTCGAGGTTATACTGAACACCTATCCCAGACCAATTCCGTCGGCGATCGAGACCAACCGGCTCGTGCCTTCCAGAGAGACCTGCGAGAACTGCCATTGGTCGCAGAGGTTCACGGGCGTCAGGCTGCGCGTAATCGACAAATACGCCGACGATGAAATGAACTCGCATACACAAACTGTCCTCATGATGATGGTCGGTGGAAGTAAGAGCTCTGGTATCCACGGCGCTCACTTTGGTCCAGGCATCCACATCCGTTTTGCAACGGCCGACCCCAAAAGGCAAACCATCCCTTGGGTCGAGTACCGAAATACGGTGACCGGAGAGAACCAAACATTTGTTAATTCTGATTCCCCTGCGGATCCAGCAAAGCCTTTGCCGAAATATGACATGCAGTGCGTAGATTGCCATAATCGCCCCAGTCATACGTTCGATCTGCCGGATCGTGCGATTGACAAGGCAATGGCCTTGGGAGATATTCCAGTAAACGTGCCCTTCATCAAGAAGAAAAGTGTGGAGCTGCTGAAGGCGAGCTACAGCACGAGCCAGGAAGCGGCGGATAAGCTGCCTCAAACCTTGGTGAGTTTTTATCGGCAAACTTATCCAGCAGTCTACAGGCAGCGTTCTCAAGACATCAACCAAGCGGCTCAGGCAGTCCTTGCGATCTACAACCGGAACGTTTTCCCAGATATGAAGGTCTCTTGGGGCACCTACCCGAATAACTTGGGCCACACCGATTTTCCAGGATGTTTCCGATGCCATGACGGTTCGCACACTGCGGCGGGAGATAAGACAATTACCCAGGACTGCAACAGTTGCCATGAGCCATTGGCCATGGACGAGGCTTCGCCAGAAATTTTGAAAACGCTTGGCATCGCAGACCGGATGTCGAAACTTCAAAAGCAATGACATTAAGATAAGCGTCGTACGCATAAAGACAAGAATCGTTTGAACGGAAAGGAGCTGGAATGAAATACAAGTACTTAGTTATTTTGGGAACGCTCTTACTTTTTGGATCCGCTGTGTCCTGGGCGGCGGAAGACGGGGCGGCTCTCTATAAGAAGAAGTGCGCAGGTTGTCACGGCGCGAGCGGCGAAGGCAAGCCGGCAGTCAAAGCACCTGCACTTAAAGGGACCGCGCTGGACGCGGACAAAATAGTGGATCATATCACCAAAGGCGAGCCAACGAGTAAAGCACCACACAACAAGGGCATGGCAGGGCTGAACGACCAGCAGGCCAAAGCGATTGCTGATTATGTAAAGACTCTCTAAGAGTCTGAACTTGCTGAAGCATCGCTAGCTACATCGCAGGCGGAGGAAACGCAAGAGCGCTAAACGAGGAGTTTGACTGTGAAGATCAGTGAATGCTACAAGCAACTCCTGGGGCAGGCTGTTGCTGGAATTTTATTTCTACTCCCGGCTTGGGCAGCGCTGGCCGCGTCGCAAGAAAAGACCGCTACAACGACCGACAAGAAAACTGCTGAATACGTTGGGTCGGACGTTTGCAAGACGTGTCACGAGGACCTCTACACAAAGCACTTCGAAAACACGCCTCATTTCAAGACCACGCTGCAGAACGGTCACGGGTGCGAGTCCTGCCACGGCCCGGGATCCGAGCACGTGGAGGGCGGCGGAGATGTTAGTAAGATCGTCAGTTTTGGAGGGCTGTCAAAGCAGGAGGCCAGCAGCCGCTGCCTGACTTGTCATGGAGAGAGCCACGCGCAGCGGCATTTCTCCGAATCTAGCCATGCCGGCAATGATGTCGGCTGTCTGGATTGTCACTCGCCTCATCATGCCAAGGAACCGCAGCACCTGCTGGTTCGGGCGCAGCCAAATCTTTGCTACGAATGCCACATCAACTCTAAAGCAGACTTCGCAAAACCGTATCGCCATCGGGTCAACGAAGGCCTGATCAGGTGCACCGACTGTCATAACGTCCACGGCACAACCATTCTGCGGCAGGTTAAAACTCTGCCGAGCGGCGATCTTGTCTGCTACAAATGCCACCCAGACAAAGAAGGCCCGTTCGTTTATGAACATGTCCCGGTGAAGACCGAGGGTTGCTCAAGTTGTCACATCCCACACGGTTCTACCAACCCACGCCTTCTACGCGTCGTTCAGGTGAATTTGTTGTGCTTGCAGTGTCACACGTTTCCCGGGCAGGGTCCCTCTGGTCCGACTCACAATCTGGCCACTCGTTACCAGGCCTGCACTTTATGCCACGTGGCTATCCATGGTTCAAACTTCAGCGCTGTGTTTTTCAAGTGAAGGGTCGTCGCTAAACATTGCTGATTGGCCCGCCGTAGGAGGTCAGCCGTGAATTTGCAACTCCGTCGAATCTGCCTGGTGGCGCTCGCGATTTGTTTCGCGCGTAGCGCTGTGCTCGCTCAATCGTCCGGAAACGTTCCGGATCCCAACTCACCTCAGGCTCCCGAAGGGTGGGAAGGCGGTGGCTACTTGATTCATCAGTCGGTCGAGGCGGGCTACCGCATATCAGACACCACAGGCAGCACTGGTATGTACGATACCCTTGTCAATCTGCAAACCGGGCCGCGCATACTTGATCAAACCCTGTTGATGCACTCCACTACACAGGAGAGTGTGCTCTTCGACAATCTTTTTATCAACAGCTTCGGGTGGGGAGGAGATCCGAATAACGCGTTGCGGGCAGGGTTTGACAAGAGCAAATGGTATAACTTTCGAGTTAACTTTATGCGGGATCAAAACTACTTCGACTACGACCTTCTGGCCAATCCTCTCAATCCCCTGACTTCGAATCCCTACGAGCCGGTTCTCTTCTCACCGCACAGTTTCTCAACCACTCGCCGGATGAACGATGTTGATCTCACGCTTTTGCCGCTGTCTCCGGTCATTTTCCGATTCGGATATTCACGCAACAACATGACAGGCGGGTCCTACAGTAGTCTCAACGACGGGGCGGTCGGGCTGCTATACCAACCGTGGAATACTACTTTGAACTCCTACCGAATCGGAGTCGATTTTAAGATCGCCCCACGAACCGTTCTCAGCTATGACCAGTTCCTGGACTATTACAAGGGAGACACGTCCTGGCAATCCGCGCCATTTGTCTCCGCGCTTCTACCTGGCTCCCAAGGCACGGTAGCTTTAGGTCTTCCGTTCGACACGGTCGCTGGCACGCCCTGTGCGCCGCCAGCGGGCCAACCCCTGATCAACCCAGCCGGAATCTTGACCAATACCGACTGCAACGGGTATCTGAGTTACAACCGCAACAACGCAGTTCGCACTTCTATGCCCACTGAGAGGATCAGCCTGCACAGCAGCTATTTCGAGCGGCTGGAGATGAATGCTTCGTATGCGTATAGTTCGGCCGACATGACCGCCTTTCTAGACGAATTCTTCAACGGGCTCATGACACGATCGGACACCCGGCAGTCCACGGATACTGGACCCGCGGCGGCAAAACGTATCTCGAACGTCGCCGACTTTGGAGCAACATTCCATTTCACGAAACATTTGCGACTCGTCGAAACCTTCCGCTTTTGGTCTTTTCACATTCCCCAGAACTTCGCTTTGACCGAAACGGATTTGAACTGCGCGACGTCCGCCTGCTCGTTATTGACTCCAATCAGCAACACAGTGCCAAGCATAACCACGGCACTCGATCAATTGTCATTCAACCAGAGATGGACACGTAACGAAGTGGATTTGGTTTGGGATGCCTCGAAACGTTTTGGCGGCCGCGTTGGCTTTCGGTATGATGATCAGGTATTTACCCAACTGGACCTTACGACCGACAACGAAACCCATATCCCCGTTCAGGGTTACACCGCACTCCTTGGATTGTGGTATCGACCGGCGCCTAGCCTCCGGTTCAATTTCGACTGGGAAAACACGAACAACGACAACAGCATCGTACTCATTGGGTCGCGAAAAGAGAGCCGCTATCGCATTCAAGCCAACTACACACCGAAACCGTGGGCTGTTTTAGGTGCATCCATTAATCTCTGGCAAAATTCGAACGGAAATGCCTTCACCGATTATCGCGGACATAATCGCAATTATGGGTTCACGGCTTCTCTGGCCCCAGAGGAACGCTTCGGCCTTGATTTAGCATTCAACTACAGCAATTACCTGCAGAACGAGTTTGTCTGCTTTAATGATTCGGACACCACGCTGTCGGTTGTTGCAAATGCCGGAAGCTGCACGTCCAATGGTTATAACGACAGTAAGAACCCGCTTTTGACCTATGGCTTCTATACGAGTCAAACTTACTACGGTCTAGCCTCCGTTGTGTTTAGGCCGATTCACCGGCTTTCTCTGCAGCTTGGGTATAGCATCACGTCGGTCGATGGACAAACGCCGCAATTCAATAGTCTGCAGCCGCTGGGCTCCCTCCAATACAACTACGGTCAGCCGCTAGCTAATGTCGCAGTCGACATTGGGCACAACGTTACTGCGAAAGCAGGATGGAACTATTACCAATATGGAGAGGGATCTTTTGTAGGGCCCACTGAACCACGTTATTTTCACGCTAACAATACGACGATCGCGTTGCGCTGGGCTTTTTGACGCTGAGTGACACTGGCAAGCGAACTGACTCGCCAGTCGCCCGAGCGATATTTTCACCTATTGGACCGCCCCAGGTGCCGTCGGAGTTTTGCCGCCAAGCCATCGCGCTTGTTCCAGCAGCCCGCTGCAACATCAAGAACGCAACCTCACGAGCGGCACTGAGCAAGGCTGGCTTGAGAGTTTGTGGCTTCGTGTTGACGGGTGAGATTGACAGGCAACGAGTGTAGACCCGACTGCCGGTCAGTACCAAAACGCTCAGTACTTGTAAGTCACGGGTGCATTCACCAAAATGAAATCCTTCATCAGCAGCTGAGAACTAATAGAAAGCGTGCGGACTTCAGTTTCATCGCCGTTCTCCGCAGCACAGGCGGTTGGTGTTTTTTGAAATCATAAAGGAGATTCGCCCTAAGTGTCCACAGCCCCGGTGGCCTTCCAACGCAACTCTTGGTTGCGCCCGAAGTACCTCCTCTTTGGGTTCATCGGCCTCATGTTGGCCTATGTTCTCGGGCATAACGAGCGCTTTCTCATCGATGCCAAAGATCCAGAATGGCCACACATTCAGTCTTTCAAGTGGTGGCTCTTGCCGCATGGCCTGACCGGCCTCTGTGCCCTTTTGCTCGGGCCGATGCAGTTCTCCGATCGGCTGCGCCTGCGTTTTACCAAGCTCCATCGTGTTGTCGGGCCTTTTTATGTCGCTGGCGTTTTCATTGCCGCTCCCCTTGGCTTCTACATCCAGCACTTTCAGGAGCGAATGGGGGCCTCGCGCTCCTTCAGCATCGCCGCCGGCGTGCAGGCAATCATGTGGATGCTAACCACCGGTATCGCCCTCGCTCTGATTCTCAACGGAAAGACTCAGCAGCATCGTCAATGGATGACTCGCAGCTTTGCGGTTGCATTGGTCTTTCTGGAAGTGCGCGTGATCCTCGGTGTCACCGGCTGGGAACACCTCGGCGCTGGGGCTGCGGAAACGGTGGTGTGGGCTTGCAATGCCCTGTCGCTATTTTTCGCGGACGTTGTCCTGCAATGGCAGGAGCTCCGTCGCTCTCGCCCGATTACTGCCAAACCGCAAGTTGCTGCACGATAAGACGGCGCGCAAATAAACCAGCCATGGACATTGTCGTTCCGGCTGCTAACCTCGAGTCATGGACACCCATATCGAGCACGTCAGTGATACTGCGCTGCTCGTTGCCGCTTCCCGGGCTCTGGAGTCGGAACGGCCTGACGGCCTCATTCGCGATCCCTTCGCCGGTCGCCTTGCCGGTGATCGTGGAATGGCGCTCATGAAGAATGTCGCGGTTCCGCAGTGGATGGAGCTGGGGTTAGGCTTGCGCACGCGCTTCCTCGACGAGTTGCTTGCCGCCGCTCTCGCTGGCGGCGTGGACGGCGTCCTCTGTCTCGGTGCCGGGCTGGACGCGAGGCCGTGGCGTTTAGACCTTCCCGCAGACCTGCGATGGACAGAGGTCGACTTCCCGGAAATACTCGACTACAAATATTCCATGCTGGAAGGCACGCCGCCGCACTGCCGGCTGGAGCGAAGGAGTGCGGACCTCAACAACGCCTCGGAGCGTCAGGGAATCCTCGCCAATGCCGCATCCGAAGTGCGCCATCCGCTGCTGATCAGCGAGGGTTTGCTGATGTATCTTCCGGCTGAAACCGTGCGTGCTCTGGCGGTGGAGGCCCACCAGGCCGGCTTCCGGTTCTGGCTCATGGACTGCAGTTCGCCCGCGCTAATGCGTCGCGCGCACGGCGACGCAATTGAGCAAATCAATCGCGTTCGCGCCGAATCGTACCTGGAAGGTACCCAGATCCGAGAGGTCGTCGAACAGCACGGCTGGAAACCGTTTGACCGGCGCCTGTTCATCGAGGAGGGTCCCAAGCTCGCGCTTGAGCGCATCCTTAAAATCATCGAAGCCGAGGGCAGAGCCCCGGAACCGCCCGCAAACGATGGCAGCGGGGTGTGGCTCTACCATCAGGAACCCTCCTGAAAAATTCAAGCGGCGTCAATGGCTTTAGCTACCCGGTTTGCCGACCGGGTGGCGGCTTCCTGTCCCCAATTCAGGTTGTCGCAGTAGGCGCCGGCGAAATGAATTCGCCCGTACGGCTCTATAATCTCCGGCCAGAACCTTGTGAACTCGCCCGGGCGGTAAGCAGTTGTCTCGCAGGCAAGGCACCATGGATCGCGCGACCAATTCACAATCATGGCCTTCTCAATGGTGTCGCTCTTAGCTACGTAATGGGTCCGAAATGTTTCAAGCGCCTTCTCGGCCATCACCCCGGGCTGTGCCGTTCCGGTAATCAAGCCGTGCTGCGTGCTGACGTCATCCGCCATTGACCAGACATGTTCCAGTGAGGGCTGGCTAAACTCCACGTTGATACTGGTTCCCTGCTCATGCCAAAACTTCGTGCGTGCGAGAAAGATCGGGCGCGTCGCTGAGTAATAAGGCATATTCGCAATGGCCCACTGTTTGCGCTGGTCGAAGGCCGGAGTAACCGGGATCTGCCGCAGCATAACAGCGGACATGCAACAAACCAGATACTCTGCCTCTATCTTGTTAGCTGAGCCAGACTCACCATATTCCACCGATACAGCTTTGTTGCTGTGGCGAATGCTTCTCACGGGACTGTTCAACTTGACCCGGTCACCCAAGTGCTCCGCAAATGTCTCGGGTAGCAGGCTGTTTCCACCGACTAAACGAAACACCTGCGTGGGCCATGCGGGAACGCCGCGTCGCTCTAGAATTCCAATATGCCAGACAGCCTGGAGCGCCGATCCGCTGCTGCCCGCGCTCCGCACGAATGCGTCAGACGCCCCTTCCTGTATCAGCAAGTTATTCAAACTGATTTTGTCGAGGCCGTTCAATCCCGCGGCGAAGGGCTGGTATTCGTCGGTAATTCGCTCAGCGTACTTATTGAGGTAGAGGCTCTGGGCGTCCCACCAAGGATGCTCTTTGAGGAAGTCTATCTCGCGCTGGTTAAAACCAAAGCCTGCAAGTATGCGAGGATTCGCCAATTCTTCTTCGGAATACACGCGGCCATTGATCCAGCGCAACATATGCTCACGCCGGTGATCCTGTAAATAGGGCAGATTAAATTCCCGGACATACGACCAGTACAACTCGTAGCCGGGCTTCGTGAACTGCTCCGCGCCGGCGTCCACGTATAAGCCGTCAGGCAAGCCGGCGCGGACAGTCTTTACATGGCCGCCCACCCGGTTCGACGCTTCGAGCACCGTCGCGTCATGCCCCCTTCGCGTCAGTTCATAGGCGCAGCAAAGACCCGCGATCCCGCCCCCCGCCACAACTACTTTCTTGGCGTTCTTTGCTCTGCCGGACGCAGCCTGACTGAGCAGGATAGTCGCGTTCGCTGCGATACAGAGGAGATGGCGGCGCGTCATCATCACGTTTTGTCTGCCGATTCTAACAATCTGCTTTCACGCTACCTCGCAAGTGATCATAGAAATGCGTGTAGATGCGATTGTCATCTGGTGGGCTCAGGCACGACTCCCCGGATCCAATGAACGGCATTATCGTGGTAAAGCTTGCGAAGGACCGGCGCCGGCAACCCAAGACCCTGAACTTTCCGCCCCTGATAGTCCACCGTTCCGTCCGACGAAAAGAAGGCCCAGTCTGTTGCATACTGCTTCTCCCATGTCTTTTCTGCCGTTTCAGTGTTCTGCCCGTCGTACAAGGACAGATCTGTTCCGTACAAGATCCGATCTTGATATTTGATCAGAAACTGCCGAGCCTTCTCGCGCGGTTGGATGGTCAAGTACACCACGCGTGCGGCGACATCCACCGCAAAATTCGGATAGCGGTCAAACCGCTGTCCGATTCCCTCCAGGTCGGTCTCCAGGCTTCCAAGATGTGCTCCCACCACACGGAGCTTAGGATTTTCTTCCAGCATGTGGTCACGAGCCTGGATAATGGTTGCCTTTCGGGGGCGATCCGGCTGCTTGTACATGTACCATTCAGGATGCTCGGTGTAGTACCTATAATCGGGTGAACTCCTGTTCGGTGGCTGCCAGCACGAGTCAGGCTCCGCCAAATGGGCAATCAACGTCTTGCCGTGCGCTGCGATGTCGTTATAGATCGGCTCCAGGCGAATATCATCCGGCATGACGAAACGCCCGGATTGATCGGTCAGTTCCATCCCGACGTTTTTCCATATCTTCACGGCAACAGCGCCCCAGGCAAAATCCCGATTCAGTTGCCTAACGGCATCGTCCGCGAATCTCGGATCGGAAAATTTGAACGGGTCAAAAGTAGTACAAAGGACGGCTTGCCCGTTGCTGTCCTTCACAAAAGCCTGTGCCGCCTCGATCTTGGGTTCCAAACTGGGGAAATCCGCCTCATGCTTGTTCGCAACAACAATATCGACCAGATGTACATGAACCCTGCGAAGAAAGTCGTAGAACTCCGGATCTACCTTGAAGGCATGAGCATGCGCGTCGATGGGTTCCATCGAAGTAAACGCGCTCAAAGCAACAGCCGAGAAGACTTCGCTTTGGTCCTCCCCAGACGTCCTGGCCGTAATCGAAATCGTGGCCAGGATCGCAGCAAATCCCGCAAGGCAACGAAAGACTGGTTGTCGCATTTCTATATGCGAACAGCTTACAAGAGTTAACGAGCGCCCACGGAACCGTCCCCTGTAATGCGAGCCGCGAGCGCATGCGGCGAATACTGCGGATCAACCTTCGCTATCAGATTCGCCTCTGCAACTTTTGGGCCGATCTGAATCTCGCCGCGCGGTACCGCATGCATTAATCTCTTATTGATCCGTTGGCGGACGATGTCCCATTTTGCCGCTTCCAACACTTCCTTCCACCTAGGATTTGTAGGATCAAGATCGACAGCTCGTTGCAACAGGTCGAAGCCCTGGTCTCTGATCGCCTTCACAATGTGTCCGGGATAGCTGGAAACTTGGACCAACTGATCGCCTACCGCGCTGAGCAAGGCGGGGTCGGTTGAGCTTTCAATCTGATTTCTCAATTGCAGTGCCAACTCTGGGCTGAGGTTTATTCCGTTCGATCGAGATCTCGAATCCCAGGCGACGGCAGCGGCATACACTTGCGCGCTCCAATAGACATATCGTGGGGATCCGTGTGATGCATCGAGCTGTCTTGCTTCTTGAAGGAGTTCGAGCGAGCGCTCGGCATCCGAGTTTTGTAAGAAGAGACCGGCGTTAAACAGTACATCTGCGCTGACGGGATGTTCGCTTAAGACGTGCTCCCAGGCTGCCGCGATGCGACGATAGTCGTCTGGTGTATTCTCCAGACCCCCTTGCGGCCGCACGTAGTATGATGCCGACGCAAGGCCGTCTTCAGGATGATGCTGAATCATCCAGAGCAGCTCACGTATATAATTTGGCCCCTCCCTCTGGTTCCAGTAGTACATAAGCAGCTCGCGGCGAAGGTTGAGGTCGTCGGGATTTGTCTTTAGTTCGGCTTCGAACTGTGCGGTCTGATCGGCAGTCGCAGCAATCGCCCGCGGCTCCGTACTATTGATCCGTGCCGCCGCCGCTAAGTAAAGCGCCGGCGCGAATACAGCTATCACAAGGCCGCGAGCGATGCGCAGGCCGCTGCGGCGAATTTCAGAAGCCGTAACGATTCGTTCTATGCGGCGCTCGATCCTTGACGTGGAAGCTACCGCGCTGCTGGGTTCCGGGATGCGGCCGTGCCAATCGGCGACATCTTGCGCGAAATCCAGAAGAATGCGGGCGTAGCCCTCCGGCGTCGAGGCGCGCTCGACCACAAATTCATCGCAGGCGTCTTCCGCCAAGGACGCGAGCCTTCGTTTCAAGAACCACGCCAGCGGATGGAACCAAAATATGCAGGTCGCGAAGCATGCAAGGAGAGTGGTCGCCGGATCATTGCGTTTGACGTGGCACATTTCGTGCAGCATAACGAGGCGCAACTTCGTTTCGTCCCATCGCTGCCATGAGTCCGGCAATAATATGACAACGTCGGCGTCGGATTCGACCGCCACAGGAACATGCACTTCTGTAGATACGCGAACTCGCGGGCGAATCAAAGATCCGCCCTCGAGCCACGCATCGTGAACCAATTCCACAAGCTGAACGCTGCCAATAAACTTACTTCTGGCAACGGTCCCTTTCAGGCGGCGAAGGCTCAGCGCTAGCCGTACGGCGAAGGCCAACGCTACCGCTAGGTACGCGCCCGTCAGGATCGGCATCCATGGAACGCGACGTGCATCGGTACTGTAGCTCCGAACGCCAATTGTCATCGGACGCGAAACACCGCGAGTGATTACGGAGCCCGGCTGCGACTGCGGCAGCAGCATCGACTGGGCTCTCGTTAGCGCCGGAGACGCATGCCGCACCGGCGGAAGCGTGATCTCGAGAATCGGGAACAGCAGTAAAGCAACCAGCATGCCGCGCCAGAGCGCATGCCGGATTTCCGCCGGCCTTGAGCGTAACAGCCAATTCAGCGCGGCGCATACCATCGCGAGAAACGTGGAACGAATGGCAACGCCAACGCACAGCGATAGGAACGCCCAGCTGAAGGATCCTATTTCGGCGTAACTCACTTGGTTTCGTCCTTTTCCGTGGTTAACTTCCGTTTCCGTGACTTACGCTTTCGCGCCAGCCGGCCGGCGATGCGACGCAGTTCCTCTGAGTCGACCACTTCGTCATCAACCATGCCAACCAGTAGCGACTCCACAGACCCGTGGCAGAAACGCTCAATTATCTGCTTCACGGCCCGAACAGCCACGCTTCCTGGCGGTTCAACTGGCGAATAAACGAAAGTGCGGCCATCAACCTTATGCCGCGCGTATCGTTTTTCTTCCAGGCGAGTGAGAACGGTTCGAACCGTTGAATCCCTTAGCGGGCGCGTGGCAGCAAGGGCACTCTGGACCTCTGCGGCCGTGACGTTTCCACGCGCCCACAAGACATCCATGACTTGCCGCTCAAGATCAGAAATGGGCCGCTTCAGTGGCAATCTTAGCTACAACGTGTAGCACTACAGACGGTAACTCTTACCGTCGAAAAAGTCAAGACCCGTTCGCCGGGCCGTCGATGCTCATCTCTTGTTCGCCGCTCCTCAATATGCGCAGATTCGTTCACCGCCCGCCGCGCGAAAAGCCTCTTCCGCGTGTGCCTCGCGCGCCTTCACAAGTTCCAGCGTGCGGCCAAATTGGGGCGTCGCTCGCAGCGGTTCAAACCAGGGATCCCGTAGCAAGGCGAGGGAAGTGAAGTAGCCTTGCTCTACGGAGCAGAGCAAAAGTTCGTTGCCCAGATCCAGATCCCCCAGTCTCGCGGCTTGTCTCGCCATATAAAACCGCATTTCGGGGTCTCGGAAATCGGAAAACGAAGGCGTACGGAGCACAGCGATGCCGCCGGCGTAATCTCCCTCGAGGTATGCCTGCAGCGGATGCATGAGGGATGGCAACAAGTGAAACCGGTCCTTGCGTGTCCACAGCAGAACCGAAGCCTCCTGTTCGCGCCCCATGCAAGCCAGCGCGAGCGCATCCAAGTACAACCCTACTCCCGTGCCATACCAGTACAGCGCCCTCTCGAAATCGCCCATGGCAAAGTACGTGTGGGCCACGCTGGTGCGCGCATGCTGATCGAGGCAGCCAGCGCATGTTCTCGGGCGTGCGGCTGAGAGCCAGAGTCTTGATGGCCACAGTGCGGTTCAAGCGACTGTCATGAGCTTGGAAGACTTGCCCCATGCCGCCTTTGCCGATGAAGCCCGTAACGAGGTACGGCCCAAGTTTAGTGCCGATCAAGTGATGGCTTTGCGCGGGTCCCGGCGGAAGCTGCTCGAATATCTGCTCGAGGGCTCGCTCCAGTGGGTCGTGCTCGGATTCATCATGGGCCAATAACGATTCCACCTCGCGCCGCAGGCCGCCATCTCCGGCGCATGCAGAGGTGAGGAATCGGTCGCGCTCAGATGGCGGCAGGCTGACAGCGTCGTGAAAAACACTCTCGATCCGCTGCCAGCGCTCGCGGCTCATGGGCGGTCCGAATCAGCCAGAAACCGGCGCAGCCAGGCCTCGCCCACACGCAAGTCGCGCTTCACGGTGGGAACCGTGAGAGCCAACGCGATCGCGATCTCTTCGCGATCCATGCCCCCGAAATAGCGCAGCTCGATCACCTTTGCCTTACGCTCGTCAACCATCGCCAGCTGCTCCAAAGCCTCGCTGACTTCGAGCACGTCCGGGGCACGACCCGGCGAAAGCAGCTTCACTTCTTCCAAGGTGACACATTCTGCCGCGCCCCCACGCTTGGCTGCCCTGCGTACCCGGGCACAATCCACCAGAACCAGGCGCATTAATCGTGCGGCGATGCCGAAGAAATGGGCCCGGTTCTCGCAACGCGGCGGTTGCAATTGATCGATCAAAACGCAACCAGGCCTCATTGACGAGTGCCGTGGGCTGAAGTGTCTGATTCCGGCGTCCGCGCCGCAAGTAATTACTGGCGCACCGGCGGAGTTCCTGATGGACAAGCGGTGTAAGCGCGTCCAGCGCGGCTGCATTGCCTTCGCTCCAGCTCGCGAGTAGCTGGGTGATAGACGCGCCTTCTGCCATTCAAAGCATTCTGACAACAGGATTATTTGCGCGAAACACGCCCGTTGGTTAGCCGTTCCGCTCCACTTTTGCGAAGGAATCAATGAAGGAGTTTCAACATGAAATGCACGATGTTGTTCACGCTTTTGACTTTCAGTCTTACACCTGGGTGGTCCCCATGTCTTTTTGCCCAGTCAACCAACCGATGCGTTCAAGTTGGTGGGGCTGTTTCGACCAATTTCCTGGACCCGACGACGACGTTTGGCACCGCCACGGGCGATCTGAAGGGCGCGATTGGCGTCACCGTTCTGAGCCTGAAGGAAAATCCGGATGGAACCCTTACCTTCCACAACCAACATCACTGGGTGACGGAATCCGGCGACACGATTAACCTCGACACCGCTCTGGCAACAGGTTTTCCGACCGCCATTCCGGGACTATACGCTGCCAGTTACACAGAAGGCGTCAACATCACCGGCGGGACGGGCCGGTTTAGCGAGGCAACGGGAAAACTCGCTGTTTGGGGCGCGGTGGATACAAAGAAAAATCAGGTTGTGCTGCGCTATGAGGGCCAGGTTTGTTTCGAAAAATGACAAGTACTGCCGGTGGTTTCTTCTCGGAGTCGTGAGAAGCCGTCAGTCGGTCAACACATGCAGAGCGACAATCGCTAGAACACCTCCGGCTGCCACCGTCGCCCCAGCAACCAATAGCGTCGCCAGGTGCGGGCCGAGCGCTGCGAGAGTACGCTGCGCGGCCCGCCGCAATTCAACCTCATCCTTCCATTTGTGCAAGAGCGAGCCGCAGCCGGTAACCAACACGGCCAGCGGCAGAGCGATAAGCAGTCCCCACAAACCGATGCGCGGCCGCATTGCGTACCACGTAACGATCTGCTGCGCAGTGTGCGCCGGCTCGTATTGCAGCGGTTGCAGGTTGCGCACGAACAGCGCGGTCATGAAGAGGACGGCCGGAAAGATGAGGAGCAGTTCCGTCGTAGCAATGAGGTATTTGGGCAATCTCATAAACACTTTATACAATAAAGTGACACAACGCGCAAGACTTCCGATTGCCCAACTTCGATCATTTCTTCTCTTTCTGAAAAGCCTCGATGCCCGCAGCAACTAGCTCGGCCGCGCGTTTCGGACCATGCCGTCCGGTGACCTTGAATTGCTTACCCCGGCTTTTGTTGTAAGAAACAAAGAACTGTTCCACCTGGTCAAGTATCGATTTGTTGACATCCTTCAGCGATACAAGTTCTTCGTGGCTGTATGAGTGGACCGCCACTCCGATCAAGCGATTGTTGACCGTCTTTTTCCCGTCTTCAATCTGATTCGCTTCGATGACTCCAATAAGGCGAACATCGAGTAGACAGCCCACGTGAGCTGGCTCATCCATCAGTACCATAACGTCGAGAGGGTCTCCATCATCACCTAAGGTCGAAGGAATAAAGCCAAAATCAAACGGGAAAGCCAAACCCTCGGGCAGTAAGCCGCCAAGAGCGAAGAGATGATAGTCCGGATCATAGTCAAACTTGTTTCTTCGCCCCTTTGGTGTCTCGATTATTACTTTGCATAAGCACTTCTTGCTCTTCCAGCCGTTAGGAGATTTCTCAAGGTTTTCTGACACGTGAATTCCTGCTTTCCGTCTTAGCTATCCGCGTTCTATAGTTTCCGTCGGATTTTCCAAATGCCCGCGGATACGGCAAGCCATATAATAGTGCCCACAGTCAGAATCAGCCAGGCTCGCTGGTGCGAAAAAAACTTCCAAAGAAATGCCGCGAACAAGGCTAAACCGACGCTCCCGATAGCGGCCCCGATCGCATCGAGAGCAGCGGCGTCTCGTCCACGCTGGATCCCATTCAGGCCTTTCCGCTCCTTCTTTTCTCGTTGACGTTTCTCGATCAAAGTGGCGCTGGCTGGAAAGATCGCCGGAAAGGCCAGGAACAAGCCACCGACTGTCGGCCCGAACTTCCGGGCAATCAATCCGGCAGCCACTGTCACCGTGCCCCCGAAAACAAAGCGCAACACATATTCATACCACCGGGTAGCACGAAGAGTCGAACTGTCGATTCTTACTGTCATCCTGCCCTATCTCAACAACAGAAACCAGAGACCGAAAGACGTGGCAAGCCAAACAACTGTCGACAACAAGGTCGCGGCGGAAGCCGGCACACGATACCGGGCGAGCAGCAGAGCGACCACGACGCTATAGAGGCAAAACGCGAGTGCCCCGACGACCATGGACCGGGCTTCCGTACTGGCATAGAGAGACCCGCTTTGGGCGACCGTCAGCGTCAAGGTTGCGAGCGCTACCGACGGCGCTGCCCCAAAAAGCCCCGCGAACGTCGTCGGCTTAAAGAGACTGCCCAGGACAGAAAATGCAGAGACGATAAAGCCACCCATCAAGAAGCGAAGAATTATGTCTTTCAACAAGGCTCAATGCCGCCGCGCGCCACCGATTGTAACAATGCCGCCCTATTCCCTAATTGACTAGCCAGGAATTTCGAGCGCATTCCATCCGGAGCCGCCGCCATCGATGACACGCAACTTTTCACGGCTGCTTTTCGGACATAGTCCTGTTTTTTTGTCGGACTAACACTTTCTCCCTGATGTTCCTGAATTCCTCGGCTACCATTGCCAGCTCTTCGTCGGAGCAATTCTCGAGACCGACCATCATGTTACGAGCGGCTGAACCGGATCGTATCAGCTCGTCAAGTTTCAGGTGCATTGCCCGCGCGTCCCGGTTCTGTGTGTTCTGAATAAGGAACACCATCAAGAAGGTAACGATGGTTGTTCCGGTGTTTATGACGAGCTTTTGGTCGACGTTCGCTTTCGGACACGAGAACTCGAAAGCGAACAAACATCGACCTGCAAGGCGTGGAATATAGTTGAGTTGACAGCCGGAAGGCGCGGCAACTTGATTGCCGCTCTACGACAGAATGCACTCGCTAACACAAGATCTCCGCTACGCCCTTCGACAATTGCGCCGATCGCCAATCTTCACCTTGGCGGCCGCACTCACTCTTACGGTCGGGATAGGAGCGAATACCGCCATTTTCTCGCTGCTTTATCAGACGCTGCTCCGCACCTTGCCCGTTCATAATCCTCAGCAGCTGGTCGAACTCCGTTTTTCGGGAGCCGCTCCCGGCCATACGCATTCTGAAGGTGGAGATACACCGGCAGCCCGCGCATATTTCTCATATCCGATGTATCGCGACCTTCGCGATCGATGCCCCGCGTTCAACGGGCTCATCGCCGTCGCGAGCGCTTCAGTCGGGTTTACCTGGAACAACCGTTCAGAGCCGGTGCCGGCGGAAATCGTAAGCGGTAATTACTTCTCGGTTCTGGGCGTGCAATCCGCCCTTGGCCGCGTGCTACTTCCTGGCGACGATACGCTGAAGGACGGCAACCCGGTCGCGGTACTCAGTTACAACTATTGGTCTGGTCATCTCGGATCCGATCCCAACATTCTCAACAAGAACATAGGCATCAACGGCACTCCCTTTACCATTGTCGGCGTTGTGGCGAAGGGTTTCTCGAGTGCCCTTTGGGGTACAACGCCCGAAGTCTTTGTCCCCATGAGCATGAAACACGAGATCACTCCTGCTTGGGACGATCTGGAAGACCGGCGTGCGCAATGGCTCAATATTATCGGCCGCCTCAAGCCCGGGGAGTCGCGCAGTCATGCGCAATCATCCATAGATCCGATCTGGTACTCCATTCGATCGGAAGAGTTCAAGCAACTGAAGACTCAAACGGCGCGCACCCGCGAAGGGTTCCTTGGCAAAACTCACCTGATGCTCTTCGATGGAGCGAAAGGCTTCTCTCCGCTGCGGACGGATATGCGCGCTCCGGTGTTGGTCATCATGGGCATGGTCCTTCTGGTTCTTGCGATGGCGTGCGTGAATACGGCGAGCTTGCTCCTCGTCCGCGCGGCCGCCCGCGTGCGGGAATTTTCCATGCGCTATGCCTTGGGCGCAAGCCGCAGCCGCGTGGTGCGCCAGTTGTTGCTCGAAGGTTTACTGCTCGGGTTTATGGGCGCAGTCCTCGGAGTTATCTTTGCGCCAAATGTCTTGAAGGTGCTCACCGTGTGGATCTCAAACGGCGGCTCCGGGAATCCTTTCTCCACCTCGCTCGATTCTACGGTGCTCGCGTTCACTCTGGGCGCGACCTTGCTCGTCAGCATATTGTTTAGTCTTGCTCCCGCGGCACAGTTTTGGAAGCCTGATCTCCTCGAAGCCATGCGGCGTCACGGCTCGACGACCGGCGCCGGCTCGCTCACCTTCCGCCGAGCCTGCGTGGCGTTGCAAATCGGTTTAAGTCTTCTACTCCTGATCGGCGCCGGCCTCTTCGTACGGACAATAAACAATCTGCGCACAGCCGATACGGGAATACAAATCGATCATCTGATCACGTTCTCTATCAATCCCCGCTTCTCCGGCTACGCCTTGACCCAAGCCGTCGCTGTTCGTGAGCGCATCCTTGACTCTGTGGCAGCCATTCCAGGAGTTCATTCCGTCGCAGCTACATCCGACCCGGAGTTAGCCGACAACAACACCACTGGCGACATTGTCATCGCGGGCTATAACGCCAAAGAAGACGAAGATATGGATGTCGAGCTTCCATTTGTTACACGCGGCTACTTTTCCACGCTAGGCATTCCGCTGCTCGTGGGCCGTGAGTTCACGGCGGCCGATGCTGCGACAACCCAGAAGGTCGCTATCGTTAACGAGTCGTTCGCCCGCCATTTCTTCGGCTCGGCGTCTAACGCGTTAAGGCACTATGTCGGCCGCCACGATGAGCAGGCCGCCATCGTCGGAATTGTGAAGGATTCCCACCATACCAGCCCGCGCGACCCGGTCGTGCGGACGGTGTTCCGGCCCGCCTCGCAGATAGGCAACGGCGCCGGATCGCCGTCCGGCTTCGCTTTTTATGTGCGTACCCTGATGTCGCCCAATGCGGCCATGAATATGCTTCGAGAGAAGATTCACGACCAGGATCCGAAGCTGGTGGCCGCTAATCTGCGCACGATGGATTCTCAGCTCGATGATACCCTCACCACCGAACGGGTGATCGCGATGCTCGCGTCTAGCTTCGGCGCGATCGCGACGCTGCTCGCCGCCATCGGCCTATATGGAGTCCTCGCTTACGTCACCGCGCAACGTACGCGGGAAATCGGTATCCGAATGGCAGTCGGCGCGCAACCATTGACGGTAGCCAGCCTCATCCTGCGCGAAGTTCTTGTCCTGATAGCGGCCAGCCTGGTCTTCGCAATACCGGCATCCTTGCTGCTCGGCCGCGCCCTGCGTAGCCAATTGTTTAACATCTCGAGTACGGATCCGCTCACCTACGTGGCCGGCATCGCGATCGTAACGGTGGTTGCCTTGCTTGCGGCTGCACTCCCGGCGGCCCGTGCCGCTACAATCGATCCGATGCAAGCTCTGCGCGCTGAGTGAACAAAGGAGAAGGTCTCACCAAGACGTATGAATCCGGCAGCTATGTCGCAACACACTGGACGCTCGATTCGGAAGCCCGGCGCATTACCCTGGAAACCGTCCGGTCCGTGTGCGCACCACCTGCGGGCTCTCTTAGCGGCTCGCTAAGCGCGCGCCGGCCTAACGCATTACCCTGGGCGGATCGCTAATTAGATGTATCGGAACCGAAACCGAGCCGGAAGCGTAAGCGACCTAAACAGAAATACCGAGAGCTCCGAACCCGATCTGAGACTGATTTCATGTGCCCGCGCTGGCCTACCTGCTAACGTTCTGACCTACGGTACGCACCCGCCGGGCTCGGAAAAGGTTTAGGTTGACGCGCGGCACTGCGTTCCTGGAGGCCCAATGCTGCGATCCAATCCAAGTCGGCTGGCCTGGTGGCGAGCGCACTTGAATGAGAGACCCTAATTCCCTTCACATTCGGATGAATACGATCCGGTTCCATCATCTCGGAAGCTGATACATAGCAGCACAATCGAAATCCGCGCCGAGCTCAAACAAGGTTTCATCCACCGATAATTAAGTGTTGCGGCTGAGATCCTCGAAAGGACAGAGGCATTTGTGTGGAACTATATATTTTTGCGCGGTTTCATGCGCGCGCAGGGCAGGAGGAAGAGGTCGAAGCGGCGCTTCGCGATATTCTTCCGCCGACCCGTGAAGAGCCGTGTTGCTTGAGCATTCATGCCTTTCGCTCGACGCGGGATCCGCGCCTTTTCTACATCCACTCGGGCTGGCCGGACGATGCCGCATTTGAGATTCACGCGAGCTTGCCCCACACGATACGCTTTCTCGAACGGATAGATGCCCTGGTCGATCAGCCGAGCGAAGTGGCGCGGACGCGAAGGCTGGATTGAACAGATGGAGTCGTGAGTAGCCGTCAGTAGTTCAACATATGCAAAGCGACAATCGCCAGGACGCCTCCGGCCGCCGCCGGGTTGGGGTCTACGTGCGATCCTGCTTTGCTAGAACCATCGTCTGCACGAATGAGTGCAATGGCGCCGGTTGATTGGTCAGACGCCGCTTCAATCCGCTCTCAAACCGGTCGGCAAAAATGCAGCGCCGCTCGGCATCATGAGCCTCCGAGAGCGCAAGTGCCAGTGATGGAACAAAAACGGAACGGAAGAAGAGGGCGTGCTTGGTCACTAACGCTTCCACATTCCCGTCACGTTCGTAATCTGCCCATGCAGTATCCGCGAGCGGGGTGAGGTCGCAGCGTTCTACTCTTAAGTCTTCGAACTGCCCGTGGGCCTGGAACGGCGCGAGAAGCTCGCACCTCCGCCTTGGACAGGGTCCCAGCACCATTCGCTCACGTTCATCGGCCCGAATCGCTCCCTCGTCTACCAACTCCGCGAGAACTCCGTTCGCATGGTCCATCAAGTCTTCAAACCCCGATGCCCCGTCGTCATTCAGAGCGACGAGCACGACCACGAGACGGCCGCCAGGCCGCAATTCGCGAGCCCGTAAAGAGAGGAAAGCTTCCCAGTCCCGGGCAGCCTGGCGCTCGAACGCCTCGCGCTCACGGCCTGTACTGCGAAGCGCAATGAAGTGACCTGGAATCAGCGTTGGGATGTGGCTCAGCCACATGGCTGCATACGAGCTCCATCCCAGATGGACTGATTCAGGAGGAAGCACGTTCTCATAGAATGACCTTCCGATCGCACAGGGAAATACGTTCGGCGCGTCCAGGGCATATCTGTCCGGGTCCCTGCTCAGGACTTCGAACAGCGTGTTGAAATCATTCGTGGACTGATCGATGTGGAACACGAAGATTGGTCGATCGGGCCCCAGGCGCTCTCGCAGAGTTTCAATCGCGACGTGCATGGAAGCCAGCGAGTTCTTTCCTTGCGACGATCCATAGTCGGCCACCACCACCGGCTGATCGCCGCGGTCGATCTCGATCCTCCGAACTGCCTCCTGTAACAGCGGCAGAGCTAAAGACACACCGCCCGCTTGGATCCTGGCGTGTCGATTGTAGGAGCCTTTTCCTTCCATAACACCGTGAGCGGGAGCTCGTTCGTTCGACATATTCCCCCCTTGGACCGCCCAGCAGCTCAACTTTTCGGACTTGGGTAAGAGCTGGAGAGCAGTTTTTCCCCTAACTGTCATCTTAAAGAAGTAGGCCGGGGCGGTCCGTACCGTTGCAGTCCACAGATTACTCCGTCCACCTTATCGTAAAACGCCAGATCTATCGGGAGGTGCCCCGGCGGATATCTCTAAGCGGTGGGGCCGGGGGGCGCGTTCGATAGAGCCGTTTCATCGTGCCGGCGGATATGTGACGGGCCGATCCATATCGGTCGCGCAAGTGATTGACTGTCGGCGCCGGCGGTTCGACGACACCTCATCGCCGCCTTGTGTCGGTAAGCGTCTCAGTACGACTAGAGTGCTTTGCCTAGATCTATTGACGGTCGCTGCTGTGAGCACGAAGCCGCGACATCGACCCGTTAGTTGGGCCCGAGATGCAGCCACCATCTCGCGCTGGGCGTCGGACTACCGTGATTCAAGGTAGGTGGCGCTTGAGCGTCCGACGCTGGGTTCTTTTCCACTTCGGTTGTGCTCTCGCCGGCAGCCTCGCAGCCCTCAGTGTCAGGGTCGTCCTGCCCACATGGGATCAGCGTGTTCACCTACGAAAACTGAGCAAAGTTCCTGATTCTCGGACGTCCCAACGACCTGCCCGCGTGAATTGACGGATTCCGCGTTGCTGCACGAATCACCCGGCAAGGTCCCGAGATCATTGATTACGCCATTCTTCCACAGAACCGCGTCATGCTTCTGAGGGAGCATACCAGGCAAGTCCGCTTTGCCCGCAATCTCTCCAGCATCGTTAATCCAGTTGGTGGTTCCGGTGTCCCCTCCAAGCGTGCCAAGATCTGTGAGCACCCCACGATCCCAAAGAAAGGGATGGGATGTCAGGTCCCCGGCCAGGTTCGATTGACCGACAACCTGACTTCGATTGTTGAGGGCAGTGGGGTAACCGAAGGTGCCTCCTAGAGTGCCGAGATCCAACATTTTGCCGTCATCGGCAGTCGCGCTCTCACGGTCCTTCTCGCAGTCGTCGTTGTCCCAATTATCGCGATCGCAAGGCACCCAAAGGAACGGGTCGGCGGTTGGAATGCCTGTAACGGAGTTTGGTGTCGTGTTTGTGTAAGACAATCCTGCTATTCGGCCCTTCTCGTTCACAAAGAGAGCAATCGCGTCAGGGCCACCCAACGAGCCCAAATCCTCGATTTCCCCCTTTTGCCACAAAACGCCCGCACCTGAAATCCGTTACTAAACACCAGGGAAAAGGGATCCGGAATAGTATTGTTAGACGCTCCAACGACCTGACCTCGGTTATTAACGGCACCGGCTTGGCTCTTGTGTCCTCCTTCCAATGTTCCGAGATCGATGATCTCACCGTGCCTCCAAAGCACGGCACGAACCTCCGGGAAGCCGGGGACCAGGGGATCGATTTCTCCGTTTTGGGAATTTCCGACCACCAATCCGTTCGCACTGATCCAGGACGCTTGGCTACTCGCGCCGCCAGCGAGCACACCCAAGTCAGTCAAGACACCTTCACGCCGCTGGAATGCATGCGAGATGAAGCATTCTGGGTTGAAGCAAAACTTAGGGTAGGGATCCGGGGTAGGTGTATCCGCCCAGCCCACGGCAGTCCCACGGTTATTGAGGACGCCGGCGAAAAAGCTGATGCCCAGCAAAATGTGACTGGCCGGCCCACCGAACGTGCCCAAGTCTACGAGTCTGTAGCGACGGTGCTCTTTATTCCATTCCTTCGATTCCTGCGCCGCCAGCCGCACCGGGAGCGTTAGCGCGACTAACACGCGATAATACACGTCGAGCTTTTGAAATTCATATGCCCTCCTTGATATCGGGATGTGAGATTAGTTATGGATTCTACGAGCAAACCTGGATAGGGTTGCCGGATCAAGTTTGGAAGGTTGCGCAGTTTGTGGCAATAGCTGCAAATGTGCTGAATTTCATCTTCTTCTCCTTCACTGCTTCGGCTTTGGGCAGGCGATGCCATTCACAGTCCTTCGAAAGCTTGCGATATTGAACGAATCTCCCGCCAACTCTCGCGGGCCTGCGAGCCCTCATCCCTCCAGGGCACACGATAACAGCGTTATCCGAATGTGGAGAAGCCAAGTGGTTCCGACCGCACACGCTGTCACAAGGCCTTGGTGGCCATTTGGGCAAGTTGGGCCTGCTGCTCCGGTGCAAGGTGTACCTCCAGGCCCTCAAGAAAACAAAAGTCAGTCTCTACGATTCCGTCGCCACTTTCCCGGCGGCGAGTTGGTACTTCGGCAGCGAAGCAAAGAGCGTGGCTGCAATCACGATCATTGCGAAGGATGCGAACAGGACGACGTGGTATGAACCAGTCTTGTCGAAGACGCTTCCCATCACCAGGGGGCCGAGGGCTCCGGCGATGGCGTATACGCACCACGTGTATCCATATAGCTCACTGAATCTGCGCAGGCCAAAGTAGCGCGTGAGCAGGTAGGGAACTGCGTCGGATTCCGCTCCCATACCTATGCCGACGAGCAAGGCCGCGGCGAAGGCGAGCCATGAGGCGTGGCCATAGATAACGCAGAGGAAGCCGACCGCACACATGGCGAATAAACCGGCAACTGCCCGGCCAGCGAAGAAGCGATCCAGGAGGTAGCCGGTCGACAACTTACTAGCGAGAGTGGCGAACCCGGCGATGGAAAGTACGGTGGCGGCGCGGGACGGGGGCAGGCCTCTATCGGTGAGAAGCGCGGCCCAGTGGGCGTTTAGGCCATTGGTGGCGAAAGAGAACAGAAGCAATGCCGCCACGATCGCGAGAAAACGGAAGCTGAAGATGGATTGCCAGATAGGCGCATGGGCAGGTTCCGTTTCGAGAGATGGCTGGGTTTGGCGCGCTTGCGGCTCATAGAGAAAAGCCGCGACAAGCGGGACCCCGAGGAGAAGAATAACGCCGCCCAAGACGCCATACGCCGTGCGCCAGCCATAAGCAGAAATCAAGGCCTGGGCAACGGGAGGAAAGACCATGGAGCCGAGGCCGGACCCGGCCATGACCGCGGCGAGCGCACGTCCGCGCTCACGATCGAACCACGCACTCACTGCTCGCGCATAGCCGAGCTGAGTGGTTCCGTTTCCGACAACGCCGAGAATGATGAACACACACAACAGATGGGCGAGATGCGCGGTGAGGAACGCAAGGGAAGAAAATGCCAGGCCGTAGATGACGGTGCAAGGGATGACGACGCGGCGGGCGGGAAAGCGATCAAGGAGGCGGCCGATGACGGGAGAACAGGCAGCAACGCTGAGGGCCGCCAGAGTGAAGGCGAGCGAAACCTCCGCGCGTGACCAGCCGAATGCAGCGGCAAGCGGCTTCAGGAAAACGCCAAACGTGTATACAACAATGGACGCAAAGCTGACGAAGACTCCGCAACAAGCGGTGAGCAAAACCAGCGAGCGGCGGGGAGCGGACTTACTTGCCTGGCGGCTGGGGCGGTGGTTGAGAGCTTCTCGCGTAACCATGAATTGCCGATCTTTTTGCTCCCGCACGGTGCGCTTCATCGCTCATGGCATGAACGCCGCTGGCATCGATCCAGCGGTTGTAGAAATTGAACAAAGCGCAGACCGTGATTGCATAGTAAATAGCTTCGTCGGTGAATCCTGCCGCGTGGAGGGTGGCGATGTCTGAGCGTTGAATCGACACGGAGTCGTCATTCACTTTTCGCACAAAGCGGAACAGGGCTTTGTCTGATTCGGAAAGGAGAGAGGTTTCCACATCTGCCAAGACGCTCGCGACTAGCTCCGAACTGCCTAGTAATTCCGCCGCGACCGCGGCGTGAGACTTCTCTCAAAACGGACAGTGGTTCAAGCTGGATGTGTAGGCGGCAATCAACTCGCGCTTGCCGGGAGAAAGGGGCGCCTCCTCGCGCATCATCTCTTGAGTGAAGCGCTCCAGGTGAGCGGTCGCTTTCATTTTGAACGAGAACATGTGCAGGATTTGCGGATATTCCGGCCCGGCGCTCTTCATCATGGCGATGGCGCGAGTGTAGTTATCGTCGCCTTGATGCCGTTCCACATCCTTCAGAAACATCGGTTCCATAGAGACAGTCACTCCCTCCGAACGAATTTAACAGCCGGCGGTTGCAACGCACATCCACCTTTGGGTGGAGAGGAGTCAATGGGAGATTCGGATACTGGTTGAATGGATTCCGAGATCGCGCAATTGTTCCTTACCTATTCTGAACAGAAACTGCTGCAGATGAGCGGCTATATCGAGTCGTGTTTAAGCAAGCTGACCGACGACCAGATCTGGAGCCGCGGAGCGCCACACCAAAATTCCATTGGGAACCTGGTGCTCCACATGTGCGGGAACGCGCGGCAATGGATTGGCGCGGGGGTCGGTGGAGAGGAAGATATCAGGGAGCGGGATCGCGAATTTTCGATAAGCGGGGGAATAAGGGGAGCAGACTTGTCTGCAAATCTAAAGGCCACGGTGAGCCACGCGACAGGAATCATTCGGGGAGTGACTCCGGCGCGTCTGCTGGACGAGATCGACCCGCAAACCGGTCCAGTGTCGGTGCTGGAAGCGATTTATCAGGTGGTTGGGCACTTCGAGCAGCACGCCGGCCAGATCATCTTTTTTGCGACGAAGATTTATGCCGGCGAAGATCTGGGTCTCTGCCGGCCGCCGCCCCGACGGGAAGCGCCCTCCACAAGTTAGGGCTATTTGCGTTTTATCAGGATTTGCGGACGGCCGAATCCGCGGCGTTCGCCAAATCGAGGAGGACCTTCGTGAAGGCTGGAGACTGGCCGATAAACAGTCCGTTGTCGATGAGAGCATGAGCAGCGCCGATTGCGTCGATTTGTCCCTGGGCGGTTGGGCGGATCACTGCGCAACGAGGAAGGCCGTTCTTGAATTGATCTCCGTTGGTGTCTTTCATACGTCTCCTTCGAAGTACACCCGCGCCATCGTTGCGCTTCATTCCAGCTTGCGAGCGATGCAGGCGGGGAGTTGTGGAGGTTCGGTAAAGACTGTGTAACTTCCGAGTGCCGTTTCGCGTGGACCGCGCTGAAAAAATTGGTGATAAACTGCGGTCGTCGACGGACAAATAGAAGGAGAAAAGAACATGGCCAAGGTAAAGGCAATTCCAGACGGATACCATTCGATAACGCCATATTTGATTTTCAAGAGCGCGGACGCAGCGATCAAATTTTATGAACGCGCGTTTGGCGCCAAGGAAATCATGAGACTGAGCTCGCCGGATGGCGGCGTGGGACATGCCGAGATACAAGTTGGCGATTCACACATCATGATGGCGGATGAATCCCCGGCTTTTGGAAACAAGGGTGTAGAGACGTTCGGCGGCTCTCCAGCGTCTTTCATGTTCTATGTCGAAAACGCGGATGCGGCGTTTGATCAAGCCGTCAAGGCCGGCGCTACCGTGAAGCGGCCCATGGCCGACCAGTTTTACGGGGATCGCGTAGGCACTCTGGCAGATCCCTTTGGGTACCAGTGGAGTATTGGGACACACAAGGAAGATCTAACGACGCAAGAAGTGCAGACCCGAATGAATCAGATGATGAAGCAGATGTCCGCGCAGGCATAGCGCGCGCGCATTCTCGCGGTCCCGCGGGATATGGAAACACGCCGGCATTCTTCGGTAGAGACTCTAGTGGTATACAATAACTTTTGGCTCTAACGGGGAAGAATTCGGCAGCTGCGGGTCAAGCGGATCTTCTGCAAGGTACGCTTGACATGCTGATTTTACAGACGCTTGCGCCAGGTCCGGCGCACGGCCATACGGTCGCGCACGTGATTGAACGGCGTTCGGAAGACGTTCTACAGGTAGAGCACGGTTCTCTGTATCCCGCGCTGCATCGCCTGGAGGATCGCGGCTGGATTGCCTCATTTTGGGGCACATCGGAAAACAATCGCAAGGCGCGCTACTACCGGCTGACCGCGCGCGGGCGCAAGCAACTGAGCGCGGAGATGAGCCGCTGGGATAAGGTGGTGCGCGCGGTGAATCAAGTGCTGCGGCCTGCTGAAGACTGAGCACACATGAGTTGGCGGCGATTTCTGCGGCGCGACTGGTGGGACAGGGAACGGGCGCGCGAGATCGATTCCTATCTGGAGACGGAAACCGCGGAGAACATCGAACGCGGGATGACGCCCGTGGAAGCGGCTGCGGCAGCGCGTCGAAAATTCGGAAATCCGAGCCTGGTTCGGGAGGAGATCTACCGCATGAACAGCATGGGCCGATTGGAAAGCATTTGGCAGGATGTGCGCTACGGCGTGAGGCAGCTGCGAATCAATCCCGGATTCTCGCTGGTGGCGATCGTCTCACTGGCGCTGGGAATCGGCGCGAACACAGCTATCTTTCAATTGCTGGATGCGGTCCGGTTGCGCAGCTTGCCCATCCGGAACCCAGGAGAACTCGCAGAGGTGAAGATCGCCGGCGGCAACCATGGGATGGGCGTGAACGGAGATTACGGTGAATTGACGCGGCCGATATGGCAAGAGATCCGCCGCGATCACCCGGCCTTCTCGGGCGTCTTTGCGTGGAGCATGGATCAAATTGCGGTGGGAGAGGGCAGTGATTTCCAAGTTGTGCCCGGAATCTTTGTCAGCGGCGAATTCTTCCGGGTGCTGGGAGTTCAGCCCTGGCGCGGACGTCTGACTCTTCCGGAGGATGAGCATGCGTGTCCAGAATCGAGTGCGGTAGTGAGTCATGCTTATTGGCAAAGCCGGATGGGCGGCCGCGCGATCAACGCGAACACAAAGCTGCTCATCAACGGTGAACTGAAACAGATTCTCGGCGTAACTCCGGCGTCGTTCTCCGGATTGGCAGTAGGCGAACGCTTCGACATTGCGCTGCCGTTCTGCCAGCCGAAACAACTGATGCGTAATCTGTTTGATGTGACGGTGATGGGCAGGCTGCGTCCAGGCTGGACAGTGCAGCGGGCCAGCGCGCAATTGGCCGCGCAGAGTCCGGGAATCATGGCCGCGACAGAAATCACCGGCTACGGCTCGAGCACCGTGGAGAGGTACCGCAAATTCCGGCTCGCCGCTTATCCGGCCGCCGCGGGAGTCAGCAATCTTCGAAACCAATACGATTCATCTCTGTGGCTGCTGTTGACGATCACCGGCCTGGTGCTGCTGATCGCATGCGCCAATCTGGCGAACCTTCTGCTGGCGCGGGCGAGCGCGCGAGAGCGAGAGATCGCGGTGCGACTGGCATTGGGGGCGGGACGGGTCCGCCTGCTTCGGCAGTTGCTGGTGGAGAGCGGTCTTCTGGCGGTAACCGGCGCATTACTGGGCGTGGGGCTGGCGGAGTTGTTGAGCCGCGTTCTGGTGTCTGCTATTTCCACGGAGGACTATTCACTTACGCTTCCGATGGGCATCGATTGGCGAGTGCTGTTATTCGCCGCGGGCGTGGCTGCCGTGACATGCGTGATTTTCGGCGCGGCCCCTGCGTTGCGGGCATCGGGCGCCGATCCGGTCATTGCGATGAAGGAGGGCGGGCGCGGGTTGACAACTGGCCGCGAACGTTTTTCTCTGCAACGGGTGATGGTGGTCACGCAAATTGCCGTTTCGCTTCTGCTGCTGGTCGGGGCGCTGCTTTTTGTCCGCAGCTTCCGCAACCTGATGATGTTCAATCCCGGTTTTCGCGAAGGCGGTATCACGGTCGCGTACATAGGGTTTCAAGAATCCAAATTCGGGCGCGAACATCCGGAAGAATTCAAGCGCGCCTTACTGGAGGATGTGCGTTCGACCCCCGGCGTGCGCGACGCGGCGAGCACCACGATGGTGCCGTTGCTGGGCGGCAGCTGGACGCATCGCGTCCCGGTGGGAACCGTGGAGGGAGATTCTAAGTTCACGTGGGTAAGCCCGGACTATTTCGAGACGCTGGGCGTTCCTTTGCTTACCGGCCGCGCCTTTAACGAAAACGATACGGGATCATCGCAGCGAGTCGCGGTGGTGAATCAAATCTTCGTGCGCGATTTCATGCATGGAAGAGATCCCATTGGACAAACCATACGTACTCACCCGGAACCGGACTATCCTGCGACCATTTACGAAGTGATTGGGGTTATTCCCGATACAAAGTACTCATGCCTGCGTTGCGGTACGCCGCCGATGGCTTTTGCGCCAGATGCGCAGTTTCCAGCACAATTCATGGACAGCGATCATGATTTATTCAAGCGAATCGCCCACAATGGTGATCGATTCGGTAAAACGCCGCCTCAGCGCAAAACATCCGGAGATTATGGCCCAATTCAAGGTTTTCGAAACGCAGATTCAGGATGGGCTGGTGGGCGACCGATTGATGGCGATGCTGTCCGGATTCTTTGGCGCGCTGGCGGCGCTACTAGCGACGGTTGGGCTCTACGGAGTCATTTCCTATATCGTGACGCGTCGGCGCAACGAGATTGGAATCCGCGTCGCACTTGGCGCAAGCCGCAGCCAAGTGGTGGGGATGGTGATGCGAGAGGCGGGAATGCTGCTGGCTATTGGCATCGCGATTGGCACAGTGCTTTCGCTCGCCGCCGGACGCGGAGCCAGTACCCTGCTGTTCGGGTTAAAGTGGTATGACCCATTCACACTGGCATCCGCTATTGTGCTTCTGGCTGGCATTGGGGCGGCAGCGACGTTTCTGCCGGCGCGCCGCGCATCCAGGCTTGATCCGATGGTTGCGCTGCGCTCCGAGTAAGAGCTAGCTGGGAATGGAGCCGTTGCGGATTATCTTTTCCATCACGTCCGAGAAAGTATCAATCTCCTCAAGCGTGGTGTAGACGTTTGGCGTGATGCGCAACCCCTGGTACTCGCCGGGCGTTACAATCGCGACGGTCCAAATGCGGTGTTTCTCCCAGAGATGGCTGGCCAGTTTCGGAGCGTCAAATCCGTCGATGCTGATGAAGCCGATAGCGCAGGACTGTTCGGGATCTTCACTGTTGAGTATCTTGACTCCCGGCAGTTCGCGCAAGCGGTTTGACCAGCGCTTGCGGAGATAGCGGAAGCGTTCGGCTTTACGCTCCGGGCCGATACTCTCATGGAAGTTCAAAGCCTCTGTAATGGCGTCCCGTTGGGAGGCGGGATGCGTACCGATCTCCTCAAATTTCCGTATGTTGCCCTGCATGGATTCCGGCGCGGGCATCATAGGCCAAATCTTGGGTATTTTTGATTTGCGAACGTACAGCATGCCTGTGCCGATGGGAGCGAGGACCCACTTGTGGAGCGATGTGCCGTAATAATCGCAATCGAGATCGCTGTGGGTGAAAGGGAATTGCGCGAACGCGTGAGCGCCATCGACGATGACTTCAATGCCGCGCTCGCGCGCCATCGTGCAGATCGGCTTAACAGGGAAGATCTGCCCGGTACGATTTGTGATGTGGCAGATATGAATGACTTTGGTTTTGGGAGTGATATTGGCCTCGATTCGTTTGGTGAGATAGTCGAGGCTCGGCGGAGGCACCGGGAAGGTGATTTGCTTCAGAACGATTCCATCGCGGCGTTCGCGCTGCTGCCAGGTTGTGATCATGCGCGGATAGTCCTGATTGGTGGTTATAACTTCATCGCCCTGCTGTAACTGCATGCCAAGCTGGACGATTTCGAGTGATTCGCTGGCGTTGCGCGTGATGGCGATTTCTTCCGGATCACAGCCGAAGGTCCGCGCCAAGCGGCGGCGCACCGTCTCGACACCGGGATCGAGCACGTTCCACATGTAGTACGACGGATTCATGTTTTCGATTTCGAGATAACGGATCTCGGTATCCATTACGATCTTGGGCGCGGGAGACACGCCACCGTTGTTGAGGTTGACTATGTTGCGGTCTACGGTGAAGGCGTGACGGACATTGAACCAAAAGTCTTCGTCACGGGCGACCGAGTCGGGAGCCCGGCCTGCAACCGATTCCACGGCGCTTTGAGCGCGGAGCACGGAGCCGGACTGGAAGGCTGCGGCCAATCCGGCGGAGTAGCTGAAGAATTGTCTACGATGCATTTGTCAGACCCTCAAAGAAGCCGTGAAAAATCAGAGACAGACCGGCTCGCGCCCGGCAACCGAGCTTTGCTAGAAATACAAGCGTAACCCGAGTTCTACCATTCTGGAAAAGTTCGCCTGGGAGTTGATCACACCGAACCCGGCCGTTCCGTAGGTGGTACTCGGGGCGTTAAACAACGGAGTATTGAACGCGTTCAGCAACGATGTACGGAACTGCGCGTTGAATTTCTCCCCGATTTTCATGTTTTTGAAAAGAGAGAGATCCCAATTGGCTTGTCCTGGCCCGCGCAGCCCGATGCTTCGCGCAACATTGCCGAAACTGAGCGCTGGGGCGAGGGAGAAGGCTGCTGAATTGATGTAGTCGCCGAGGCGCGATTCGACGCTGCCGCTGGTTCCGGGCGAGATGCCGGTAGCGTTGGGCCGTTGAACGTCGTAGCCGAACAGAGAGTTGTTGTCCGGGCTTTGCGTGATCTGAAGCGGAAATCCGGACTGGTAAATAGTAATAGCGTTGAGAGACCATCCTCCAACGGCGGCGTCTACCCATTTGTTGGAGGAGCTCAAGAAGGTTTGTCCTTTGCCGAATGGCAAATCGTAACTGAAAGTGGTAGCCCAACGCAGCGGAGCATCATAGTAGGAAGGAGCCCATTCCGCTGCCACATTATAGGGGTTCTGAGGAACGCCGGCGTTGCCGCCATTGTTGAGGAAGTTTCCGGGACCGCCGGCGCCTTCATCAAACGTGCGCGCCCATGTAAACGTGGACAGAAAAGTCAGACCGTTGCTGAACCGCTTCTGTGCTTTGACCACCAAAGAATCATATTTTGCGTGGTCTTGATCATCCAGGCTGAGCTTCACTTCCCCAAATTGCGGATACGGAAGCAAAAGCTGATAGCGGCCTACACTTGGTCCGCCGAAGTTGCTGGTGCTGCTGACGGCTCCATACAAGGGATTGGCTACGCTCTGGGTCAAGGCACTGTACCCCTGGGAGAAATAAGAAGGATTCAACGCGTTGATGTTGATGTTGCCGCTCATAGTGGTGAGATGATCAGACCGCGATCCGACATAGCCGACCTCAAGCGCGATATTGAAAGGCAACTCGCGCTGGACGTCGATGGAGAACTGCTGCACGCGGGGAGATAGCGCCGAGGGATCAGGAAAAGTGATGCTCTGGCCGACACCCGCCAAAGCCCCGAGCGTGTTTTTGGTAGGTTGATTCAACCCGCTGGGGAAAGGATTTGTCAGTGTGCCATCAGGAGTGGCATAGCCGTTTACGGTATAGTTTTCTGACGTGGTCGCGTAATAACCAGCGGTTTCAATGGGGGCGCCAAGAGCAAACGGCGGCGCCCAAAAGAGGCCGTAACCACCGCGCACGACGGTTTTACTATCGAGCTGCCAGGCGATACCGGCGCGTGGACCCCATTTGTTCAAATCCGGATGGCCAATGGTAGTGGGCGCTCCGTTGACTCCGGCAAATTCGACGATGCCATTGGTGGTCAGCCCGCTCACTTGCGATTGAATCGGATTCGGCGCCGTGGGCTCGAAGCCGGTGACCAAGCCATTCTGCTCTTCCGCCAAGCCCAGTTCGCGCTCCCAGCGTAAACCAAAGTTGAGAGTGATTTTGCTATTCAAGCGGAAGTCGTCCTGAGCGTAGATGCCGTAGTAAGTGGCATAGTCGTTCAAGTTGGTAGGAACAGTAATTGAAGAGTCATGGGGAAAGCCGAGAAGCATGTCGGCCAAGTCCGCGCCGCCCGCGCCGCCCGGTGTGGCCTCCGTGAAGACACCGTTGAAGTTGAAATCGCCGCCGCCGGCGCCGTAATCGAGGCCCGCGGTGTGGATGCGGCGATAATCAAACCCGGCTGTCAGGCTATGCCGCCCGAGATACTTCGACACGCTGGTGGAGAAATTGTACGAATAGTGGACGTAGTCGAAGTCGTTGTTTGTGCCCAGTCCGCCCAGACTGTTATAGACCGTGGACATTCCAACGACCGGGAAGGTAGGGGAGAGAACTTCGTTGGTAAATGTGGGGCTGAAGCCGAGGCTCGCCAGATTGAAGCCCGAACTCACTTGATAGCCGTAATTCGGAAAGCGGTTGAACCCATAGCGGATGGACAGGACAACCGTTGGGGACAAAGTCAATACGTTGTTTAGCTGGGTGGCATTTACATTACGAAGAAGCCGCCATTGGTCAGGCGAGGAGACGCTATTGAACCAGGTATTGCCCGGTTCGAGTGAGAGATAGCTCAGATAACTCAAGTTGGCGTGCCACCAGTCGGTGAAGTTTTCGTCGAGCTTGAAAGTAGTCTGATGAGCTCGCGCCGGGAGGCTGCCTGCCGCGGTCAAGTCATTCGCGCCGTAATACGCAGGGGTCGAAGAGGGATTCGCCAACGTGTTTGCGATAGCAAGTCCAACCGGATTAAGCATGGAGGACGGGATCACGTTCCCGGGAAAGGGAGAGCGTGTGACGGTGCCATTTTGGTGAATGACGGTGGAAGCAGGGTTGTAAATCACCTGCAGGCCGCCGCCAGGCGCGTAGCTCTGAGAGAAGTTGCCCTGCCGTTCCAGCGCCGTGGGAGTGTACAGCTGGGAAGAATTGGATTGCGTATCGTCGTAGCCTTCGCGAGCGATCCAAAAGAACGTCTTGTTCTTCCCGTCATATAGCTTCGGTATCCAGACGCGGCCCCCGAAGGCAGCTGCATACGTGTAATTCCATTGGGGAGGAAGGGGGAGGCCGGCGGCATTGTTGAAAAAGTTATTCCCTGACCAACCAGTCTGACGGGTGCTGCCGAAGAGAACGCCATGGTAGGCGTTGGTCCCGGATTTCAAAAACGTATTAAACATTCCGCCACCGGTACGCGCCATCTCGGCGTCGTATGTATTGGCCTGAATCTTGACTTCCTGCACAGCTTCGATGGTGGGGATAATCATGGCGCGATTGTCAGCGTCTGTAATCGGCACGCCATCAAGCAAATAGTTGTTGCCGCGAACCGGACCGCCCGCAATGGATATTTGCGACGAGCCGCTTTGGTCTTCCATGCGGTTGTAGGCGGGATCTCCGACCGGCATGACATTCTGCGCGACTTTAGACATCATGAACGGGTTGCGGCCCAGATTCGGCAGGTCAGTCAGCTGCTGATTGTCGATTACCTGGCCTTGCGATGCGTTGGAGGATTCGACCAACGGGACTTCCTCCGTGACAGTTACGCTTTGAGTCATGCTGCCGACCTCCAGCTTGAGATCAACAGTCAGGAATTCCTGGGTTCCAACGACGATACCGGCTTGCTCGTACTTCTTAAAACCCGGGCTTTCCGCGCTCACTGTGTACTTAGCCGGATCCACGTCGCTGAAGACGTAAGTTCCGTTTGCGGTAGCGAGCGTTGACCGGCCAACGCTGGTCGCTTCGTTCGTCAGGGTCACTCTGACGTTCGGCACCACAGCGCCTTGCTGGTCCATTACAGAACCGCGAACCCCGCCCTGATAGGACTGTGCAGCCAAACAGGCTGCAAGGGCACAAAGCGAGAATACCGCCTTTGCCGGTTCGCGGCGCAGGTTTTTGAATGGGATCGAGAATTTACTTTCGTTCATCAAAGTCTCCTTGTGAGCTTTTTAGGTACGAGCCGAATCGGCGCGTACAGCGGTCACGCGACCGCGATCGCTCTGATACAAGGAGCAGATGCCCTTACACAGGGTGATGAGGAGCTTGGAGGGCCGGCTGGAGGCCGGACTATGTATTCAGGAAATGAATCAAAAGACCGCCGAACATGTTTCACAGAGTATAGCACCGAAAGACTTGGCGAGGGGGCGTTTGCACTACTCATGCCGCAATGCATTGAGTGGGTCGATTCGAGACGCTCGCGTCGCGGGAGCAAAACCGGCCAAAAGCAGCGCGGCAATCAGAATTCCAGCCGCCAACAACGTCGTGAGCGGGTCGGTGGGTTTCATCCCGAACACAAAAGATTTGATGGTGGACGTGGCGGTCCAGGCGCAGATGAGACCAATGGCGAGTCCGGCACCGGCGAGCGCGAGCACTTCGCGAAGAACCATCCAGACGATACGCCGCCGTTCGGCCCCCAGCGCCATTCGTATTCCGATTTCATTCGTGCGGCGCGACACCGCATACGCCATGGTGCCGTAGAGCCCGACGCACGCGATCGCCAGCGCGAGGACCGCGAATGCGGTGCAGAGATCGGCGAAAGTGCGCTCCTGGGTGATGGTGCTGTCGATGCGTTGCGTTTGCGTCATCATGCCCGTAACGGGGACAGTCGGCGCGGCGTAGTGGACAACCTTGCGAACGGTCTCGACAAGCGCAAGCGGGTTGCCTACCGTGCGCAGTTCGAAGAATATGGCCATGGGCGGACGGCCGAGGATGTTCTGAAGATAAGAGATGTATGCGACGGGCGGAATCGACCCTTTCAGTGAATTGTAACGGGCGTTCTTCGCCACGCCGACGATCGTCAGGTCGCCAGCCTTCGAGTTGCCGAGCCCGAACCGGCGCCCGATAGGATTCTGGTTGGGGAAATACTTGTTCGCGAAGACTTCGTTGACCACCGCGGCAGCGGGCGCTCCATCCACATCATGCGAGTCGATGGGGCGACCGAGCAAGATTGGAAGCTGCATCGTTTCGAAAAACGTGGGGCCGACTGAAACATAGGATGTCTCGGGGCCGTCGCGACCTTCCTGCTTGGGAGCACCTGGCAGAATGACGTGGGTCGAACTGGTCCAATCGGCAAGCAGCGGCATGTCTGTCACGGTTGCGGCGCGAACACCGGGAAGAACGCGGAATCGCTCATCCATGCGCGTATAGAACGCCTTCAGCGCCGCGTCCTTGTAGCCAGCCTGGCTGGCATCCAAGCTGAACGTCAAGAGGCTCTCCTGGTTGAAGCCGATCTTCACGGAATGTAGATTTGCAAGGGTACGAACAAAAAGCGCGGCCCCCAGCACGAGCAGCAGCGAAAGCACGATCTGCGAGACAACCAGGAGGTGACTGAGGCCGATATGGCGTCCATGCCGGCGTGGGGCGCTGGCGCGAGTCTCTTTCAAAGCCGGCGTGACGTCCACGCGCGTAGCTTGAATGGCGGGCGCGAGTCCGAAAACAATACCTGTAGCGAACGCAACCACGACGGTGAAGGCGAGAATGCGCCAGTCGAGTTCTACGCGAAGGCTGAAATCCTGGCGGCCACCGGCGAGCAGCCAGATGAGGAAACGAATCCCACCGGCAGCAACGCCCAGGCCGAGGATGCCTCCCGGCAGCGCGAGCATCACGCTCTCCGTAAGCAACTGCCGCAGCACACGAAGGCGGCTCGCGCCCAGACTGAGCCGCACGGCGATTTCGCGCCGCCTCGCATTGGCGCGGGCGAGAAGCAGGTTCGCAATATTGGCACAGGCAATAGCGAGGATGAACGCCACCATGGTCATCAGGACAAAGAGCGGCTGCGAATACTGGCGGCGCAGCGAGTCGACACCAGATCCGCCTTCCTCAAGCCAGAGCGCCGGGAGGTCAGCTCGCTCTTTGTCGTTAGCCGCAGAGGTGAGCGCGAACTGATGGAATCGCGCAGCGAGTTCGGCCTGCGCGCGCGCCAACGTGACACCGGGGCGCAGACGGCCCATCATATCGGCCCAATAGAAGTGCGAATCGATGAACATCGTGTCGTGCTCATTGCCATAATTTCGAGCGAGCGAAGGGCGGCTCGCGAACGGGACGTAGAACACCGGGGCTGACCCAGGGGTCACCCCAAAGAATTCGGGTGAGGCGACGCCCGCGATCGTGAATGGGATGTTATTGATGCTTACGGTTTGGCCAATAGCCGCGGGATCTCCGGCGAATCGGGCGCGCCAGTAGTTGTAACTGAGGACCGCCACTTGCGACCCGGCAGAGACGTTGTCGCTATCGGCGATGAGCCGGCCCGCAGCCGGAACGATTCCGAGACCACTGAAGAAATTGCCGGATACGAATTCGACGTCGCCGAGTTCGGCTTGCCCGTGGATGATCACGTTAAGCTGTCCCGCCCTCTTGTACGCGAAGAGGGTCGAGAAGACGTTGTTGTGATTCGCGAAGAAGTTCGTAGGCGGGCCATGGAAAATCCGGGCTTGTCATTCCGCCTCCCGGCTCGCCGTACCTGCTGCCATTGTGACTCTGGACCACGGCGGGTTCTTGTTTTGCACGCCAGTTCAGGATCACCAGCTCGCCAGGATTCCTGACTGGCAGGGCGCGAATCATAATCGCATCCATGACGCTGTATATCGCGGTATTCGCGCCGATGCCCAGGGCGAGCGATAACACAGCCATCACAGCGAACAATGGGTTCTTGCACAAAGTGCGCCAGCCGTAACGAACGTCCTGAGCGAGCCGTTCCAATGAAGTCCAGCCCCACATTTCGCGAATATCCTCCTTGAACATCAGCACGTTCCCGAAATCGCGATGACTGGCTCGTTCGGCTTCTTCGCGCGGGACACCCGAGCGAATCCGCTCCTCGGCGTCGGCCGCCAAATCATAGGCGATCTCATCGTTGAGATCGGCATCGCGCTGTTTCCGTCGCCAAAAGCGCCATCGCGTCATTGATCTTCCTAGTCTCCCTGCGCCGGACGCATCACGCGGGAGATCGCGCGGACCAAGAGCTTCCATTTCGACTGCTCAGTCACTAGTTGTTTTCTTCCCGCCGCGGTCAGCCGGTAATACTTTGCCCGCCGGTTTAGGTCCGAACTCTTCCATTCCGACGAGATCAGGCCCCGAGCCTCCAGACGATGTAGAGCCGGATACAAAGACCCGCGCTCGATTTGCAGCAAATCCGCCGAACTCTGCCGGATAGCCTGGCCGATGCCGTGTCCATGCTGCGATCCCCACTGGAGAGTCCGCAAAATCAGCATGTCGAGCGTGCCCTGAAGCAACTCGATCCGATTTTCTATAGGGCTATTGTGAGCCATGACGCTTAGAAGACATTCTAGTAGAACACTCACCTCTTGTCTACTAGACTGTCTGCTAGGGCCGCTGCCAGTGATAATGCCCTATTCGTGCCAACTAGAAATGTCCTATTGACATGCGAAATTAGAACAGCCGTGTCCAGGCAAAGGAAGCGGCTGTTCTTGGATGGGTTGAGTCTTTTGTGCGCAACGTTGCAATCGAAGGCGACAAATTAGCCGGATGCTGGCGACCCGCTTCGAATGAATTTTGGAAGGTACTAAGTGGACGGAACGGTCGCCTCCGCAGCGTTGGAATAGGCACTTTCATCGCCCTCATTGTCTACTGCAGTGACAACATAAGTATAAGAAGTGCCGTCAGTAACGTTCGTGTCGGTGTACAGCGGGTCGGCCACCCCAGTTGCGATTTTGGAGTAGGTACTACTCGTTCCAGTCGCTCGGTACACGTTGTAGCTGACTACGTCTGAGCTGGTGGAGGCATTCCAAGTCAAACTCACTGAATGGCTCGACGGCGGAGGCGGTGGAGTTCCCCCCGAGGAAGCTCGGAAAGCTACCATCTGCATGATCCAAGGCCCCGACGAACTGAGCGGTGCGCTGGCGCTGTAGCTGCCCACGCTTGTGGCCAGCCGGTCTTCAGCAATATTGCCATCCGGTGAGGTCAGCAGACGTTCAGTGAAGCCGCTGCCTGGACCCGAAGTCAGCGTCTGGACCACATTGGCTCCGAAGATCAGATCGGTACCATTGGGGGTTGTTGCTGAGCCACTACTGGCGGTTCCGCTGTTGCCCGAACTGGCTGCGGTGACATCTACCGGGTTACTCTGATCGACTCCGGCATACTCAAGCACCCGGATATCAGCATAGTTCGCGGCGCTGTTAAATGTCACAGTGACAGTATTGGTTCCTGCGCTTGCAGCCGCAATGTTTGTAGCGTAATAGATGGACAATGAGGCGGTTCCGGTCTGCACTGTGGGACCAACCGCCCGGGCATAGTTGTTGCCGCTGGAATCTGTTACCGTTTGGACCGTAGCGGTACTGTCATTCCAGCCGACCACGACCACATTGAAGTCACCGGCATTCTGGGCGGCCGTGAAAGGAACGGCTACTGTGGTCTGAGGGCTCTGCGGCGTGGCATCATTGCCTTGCACATAGGTGATGCTCGATCCAGACGTAGCGGCGCGCTCTGTAGCATAAGTAAAACCGTTGGCCAGGTTTACACCTGTTGTTCCGGGATTCGTCACTGCCACAGGAACGTTTCCAGCGTTGCCGGCAGGGGTCATCGCGGTAATTTCCGTCGAGCTTACAACCAGAACGTTCGTTGCGGCGGTGCCACCAAAAGTCACTGTGGCGTCTGACGCAAAGTTCGATCCCTTTATCGTCACGTCTGTTCCGCCTTCCGTCGGTCCGCTACTTGGCGAGACGCTACTAATTGTGGGCGGAGATGCGATGTTGAGCGGAACGAACTCCCATTCCTGGTTCTCTGCGCCAGAGCAGCTCCATTCCTGTATTAGAGCTCCATTGCTGGCTGAGTCAGCCGAAACATCCATGCAAGACGTAGACTCTGACGCCGGGCTGAGCGTGTAATAGCCTGATGTCGAAGCTGGTTTTACGATCCACTCTTGATATGTATTGGAGCTGCTGTAAGACGACTGTTCAATATGCGTGCCGCTGGCCGTAGCACCATCAACCGGTCCAATTGCCAATCCACTATTCATGACCTGGATTTCGTAGCCGCCAGAGACTGAAATCAACTCAAAGATCTGGTTGGTTTGAGATGTACCCAAGCAGGTCCACTGCTGGGCCAAAACACCGGGGCTAGTGGCCCCGGGGCCACCCGTCATATCGAGACACTTACCGCTGCTGAGCGAAACGACATTCACCCATCCACTTGGTGGCGTCTGGGCCATAGCAGCGCCCGCAACCAACAGCAGAAGCGCCGGTAGACACGGCGTCGCTAAGTAAGCGCGAAGCCGCGCCATTTTCCTTGCATCTGTGCGTCCAGGCAAAGCGCTGGTAACAAGGTAATTACTTTTCATATATTTAAACTCTTTAAACGACACCTATAGCGATACATACCTATGGAATTTATTGTTTGCCGCAGTGATGACGTAGTTAGTTAGTTGCGACGAGCTACGAAAGCCCTAGCCGAAGCCAAAGCACTCGTACTTAATGTGCAAGGAATGGTTCGGCGGAGAGTGAACGTTATCGCGGTCGAGGTGACGCTCAGTCTCGGTGGTATTCCCGAAGATGTGAAGCAGAGACCGACGGACGCGAGGGCTATGCGCATTCACTTGATCATCAAAGCACTTCAGCTTGTCTGAACTGGAATGCAAACCCGTCTTGGATGACCCACTATTCAGCCCGCTTGGTGCTCTGCGTTCCGCTAACGGCGCAGAAAGCGGAGTATCCGAAGACAACGGATTACCGTTCAATACACTTCCTCCCGCCTCAATTTTCTTGGTCCCGACACACTACGCCGACGACGCTCGTGAGCATCATCCCGCGAATATCGGTCTGCAAAGGCGCGCCTAGCGCGCGCTTCATCTCTCCCCGGAACCACGCTATGATCCGGGGTTCAAAGCCACGTCGAACATGAAGACTTTGATTATTCTGACGCCAAGAGGTATAAGAAAGCAAGCAAAACTTTCAGAAAATTTATGAACGCCACGATTCTTAGTCATATAATTGGTCATCAGTAATGCATTAGTTTGGCTCTAACGCAGCCGCTTGATGCGAAGAATGAGCGAAACAACGCAACGTACCGCCTGTATTTGGCGCAGGAGCGACGGAAATTACCTCATTTCCTTCCGGGGCACGCTGGCTGAATCAAGTGCAGATTTGGTTTGCCAAAATCCAGCGCGACGTCATTGCACGTGCTGTGCGTGGCTAAGACGCATTCCGGCGCTTAAGCAGGGACTTCTTCGATCGAAGTGGGTTCGACATGCAGGCGTTGATTGCGCTGCGCGCGGAATTTCTGCGCTTCTTCATACGCTTTTAGGCGCGACCGCATGATACCGCCGAGCGGCTGGTGAGCCGCCAGAGCATGCCATGGGCTGAAGGAAAGCTGCTCGTCCGCGAATATCTGGCGGGCGTCGGAATAGCTGTCCTGCGGATGAACAATAAGTGTCGCGACGGTTTGATAGGGGGACTTGTCCTCCGGCCATCGCTTGCTTGCGTCCTCAATCGGCGTGGTCTCGGAGTCAAGGGCGAGCTGGGCCTGGATGTCCCAGAGGGCGGTATTCTCCTCGAAGAATTCCTTGATCAGGACCTGCAAGGCGTTGAAGCCCTCGCCGGCGTCAATGTGCGCTCCACTGAGCTCGGTAAGATTCTGCGACGCCGGCACGATTGCCAGCTTGGCGATGTAGTCTCCATAGCGAAGCGGAGCCACGGTGGAATACGTCTCTCCCAGGATGTGCGTATAGGGATGGCCGAGGGAATCCAACGTGCCGCTGTGGACGCCGATAGCGTTGAAGGCGACGTTCGCGCCTCTTGCCGCAGTCGACACTGCCTGCTTGACGCTGCTTGAAACTTCAAGAGTCTTGTCCACCAGCTTGACCTGATCCAGGAAGGCGGCGGGATTTGGCGCGCTGAGTGCTTTTGTATCCAGGCAAAGCAGATCTTGTGTGTTGTTGCCGGCATGCGAGGGAACCATCTCGCCGGACACGTTGAGAATCTTCACGGCGAGACCGCGGGGAGAAGAAACGGAGTCGGCGAGCAGGTCCCCGGGGTTGGTGGAGAACCGGAGAATGACTGGATAGCTGGCCGCTTTCGCGAATAGCCCTTGCGCGAGTGGTTCGGGGAGATTACCGCGCACGTCGAGGGCGCCGACCAGCACGCCGTGGCTCTTGGCATGGACGGGACGATAGGCGTGCCGGTAATGCGTCGCCATCGTGCGGGTGATGTGCTGCATGGCGCGCGAAAGCTCGTCGATGAGGTCCTGCTCGTTCGGGGCAGGTTGCTCGACGGAGGGCGAATAACGTAAATAGGGGCTGTTAGCACTGCTCATGAGTTTCTCCTTCGACTGGGCTGTGTTTCAATCTCAGATCGTTCGCGAAGATGGTCCCTGCGAGCACCATCAGCGCGAGTATTAGAACCAAAGGGGTGTTTTGTCTTTGTTTCATGGCGAGCTTGCTGGGGCAAGTCATTCCGATGCCTTTTGTTTGCTACTCCAATTGAAGGGCGAGCCGGGAACGGGCCGCAAGATGCTGTTATGTTTGGCGGGCTGACGGCCGCTTCGGTCCAGATCTGCCGCCAGAAGATGGAATCGGCGTTCAGCGCCTAATAAATTCATGAACAGATACTGTTCGCCTTCCATATGGTACGGATAGCGGAGCAGGGCAGCGCGAATTTGATCGAGCACCGCTTCCTGCCACTTGCTGCATGTATAAACGAACAGCTTCTGAGGACACTTGAAGGCCTCAAGCCATTCAAGTGACGTCTCCAACTCGTTCCGGTCTCCCCAGCCAGTAGTCATCGCAAAGAGCGCTGCCGCGTCGCGCTGCCACAGTACAGAAGTTTGATCCTTGAGGAGCGTCATCATTGGATTTTGTACAGCCACGTTGAGGCCGTGATCGTCCTTGCCGATGACTGTCAGCAGCGCTTTCAGCGTTTTGTTCCAGCATTTGCGGCGATCGGTTGGCTCGAAAGCGCCCGTATCGAGGCCGGGGAGGTACTCAGGTAGCAACTCAACAAATCTGGCTGCAAACGCCGTAGGTGCGATAACATGCTGCGGGAACATCGGAACTCTTCCTAAGGAGCCGTGGAGGGTGGCTCGCTTTTTCGCTGAACTGCTCCGCGAAAGGCCTCGTCCAAGACGATCTGATAGTCCTCCAGAATCGTGCCGGTCGCCCGCTGCAGAGCGGTCTTAGCTTTCTGATAGCTGGCCAAGGCGGAAACTTCGGCGGAACGAGCAGCCGCCAGATCGCGTTGATACTGAATGACGAAATAGCTGGTGGAGGCGCCGACTTCCATCTTCTGCTGTTCAGCGGCGAGTGTCTGCTCCTGGAATATTCGCTCGCTCTTGGTGGCCTCGTAGGTCTCGCGGGCCTGATCGACGGCGATCGAGGCGTTGGTGACTTCCAGCCGGATCTGCTTCTCGAGTTGCCGGATCCGGATTTGCTGCTGACGCACCGTGAGCTCGTCGCGGAGAACATCCGATCGTGCGGCGCGATTCCGAAGCGGTAGGTCGAGCTGGACGCCTACTGAGTAGGTCGGGAAGTTATTGTGCGCAAGCTGGGTTAACGCGTCGCCGTACCCGCCTGTCAGAAGAGGATCTGCACTTGCTCCCTCCTGCTCAATCGCTCCGGCTAAACCGTTGTTCTCCGCGGTTGCGACCAAGTCGAGTTCGGGGTGCACGCCGTTCTGGCTTCCGTGCAAACTGAGGACGGCATTTTCGAGCTGGATTTTCACCTGAGCGGCATCGGGCCGGTTGCGAAGTGCTACCGCATAGAGTTGATCAATAGACAAACTGGTCCGCTGGCGAGGGCTCGGGCAGAGGATCCGTCGCAACGATCGGAGTGTTCGCCAAAGCACCGTCTACACGACCTCGCGTGACATAATCCTTCACGACGGCCTCCTGCTGGCGCACGAGCGATCGACCCACGGCCAAGTCACGCTGACGCCGCGACAATTCGGATTGCGCGCGTGTCACGTCAACTTCGGCGAAAGTCCCAGCCTCCATCTGGTTGCGGCTGTCGCGAAGAAATTGCTCGGAGCTCGCGACCGCCTGCTCGCGCACATGCACGTCTCCATTAAGACTCTGGAGGTCCCAGTAAAGACGGACGACTCCGGACACCGTGGCGATTAATTGCTGGAGAAAAACGGTGTCACTGACACGGCGATTATTGGCGGCAATCTTAATGTAACGGCGGTTTGTTTCAAAGCCGAAACCTCTGAGCAGCGGCTGCGTGAAGGTGACGCCGATATTAGAAGTAACCGTCGGGTTGTAGAGCGATAAGGGGTTTTTTTGATCAAAGCGCGAGTTGTTAAAGAACAGGCTGAAGGTTCCGCCGCTGGTGAACCCTTGCTCGTATCCAACATTCGCAATGGTTGTGTCAGAGTTCAGTGAACGGACATTCGGCAGGAAGATACTGTTCTGAATGTCAGACTCGTGGCTCCAACTGGCATTGCCGGCGATTTGTGGCTCCAGGTTTGGCACGGTTGGCCCGGTCGCTAGAGGCACCGATGCAAAAATTGAGAGGTCCACCTGAACGCCGGGGCCAATCAGCGAGGTAAGGGTCGGTGCATCGCCGCCGCCCAGCGTGCCGTTTGGACCTATAACCGGTGTTCCCAATCCGGGAGCACTCTCGCGAACGGATAGCGGAATACCGCGCGGCAGGAATCCTGCTTTGGAACGCAGAACATCGGTGTCTGCCAGGCGGATGCCATAGCGCTCCAGTTCGAGATCCAGGTTATTCTCCAATGCGAGTGAGATAGCATCCCGCAGGGAGAGATAAATCTTTCCGTCGCGGACGAGCGATTGCAGCCGGACGCTGTCTTCAAGGTATACATCAGCAACGTGCGGGGTTCGATAACCCGTGAGGATGCCGCCTTCTTTCGGCATCTGCCAGACAGATTGGCTGGCAGTGAAGGAACCTGGGGTCTGAGCGGCAAGCGTCCCGGTTAATAGGCACGCTACACTGCACTTTACTGTAGGCCACTTCACCGCTGACCTTCCTGCGATGGTCGAATAACATTTACTTGCTGGCCCTCGCCTAAATTATCGGGCGGGTTGCTGATCAATTCTTCCGATCCGGCAAGACCGGACAGAATTTCGATTTGTGTTCCCAAATCGCGTCCCGGTTGCACAGCGGCCAGGTGTACCCGGCCGTCCGATTCGACCTGAGCAACTCTCGTTCCCTGGGCATTGACGACCAGGGCGCTTGCGGGTATGAGCACAACGGGATGGCTCCGAGGCAGCGTAAACTTCACTTCCGCGTACATGCCAGGCAGCAGGCGGCCCGATGGGTTGTCCACCTGCACTTCCGTCAACAGCGTTCGCGTATCTGCCGCAATCGAATCGGCGGTACGCGCGATTTTGCCATGGAACACTTCGCCAGGGCGCTCCCGAAGAGTTACTTGTGCATCTTGACCAGGCCGAAGATCGATAGCGTAATTTTGGGGAACACTTATTTGAATGCGCAGTATTCTGGCCTGGGCAACGCTAAAGAGATTGTGATCGTTACTGGAGCCCGCCGAAACCAGATCGCCTTTTTCGATTTTGCGCTCGGTAACTACTCCATCAAACGGAGCAAGCACGCGCTCAAAGGACTGCATCTGCTCCAGACGCCGCACATTGGCGAGCTGTGCATCGACGGCCGCTTGGGCAGCTGAGATGTCCGCGGTTCGCGAACCCACGCTGGCCTCAGCCGTGGCTTCCGCCGCGATTGCGGCACTGGTTTCCGCCTGACGGGCATTGAAGGCGGAACGACGCTCATCGCCTTGCTGCTTTGGAAGCACGCCGTTTTTGACCAGGCGCGTCCAGCGCTCATTAGTAGTGGCTGCGATCTCTTCATTGGCCTGTGCTTGAACAACATTAGCCTTGGCCTGATTCACCTGAGCGCGCGCTTGGGCCAGATTGGCTTTCGCCTGTTCCAAAGCCGCGCGGGACTGCTCAAAAGCAGCCCGCCCTTGCGCGAGTTCCTGATCGACTTCCGGCGAGGCGATCACGGCAAGCAATTGGCCTGCCTTCACCGGCGTTCCAATGTCAACGAAGCGCTCCTGAACATATCCGTTGGTGCGCGCGTAGATCGAAGCAAGATTGATGGCCTGGATGCTACCCGGAAGTTCCAACTCGGAACTGCCGGAAGTAAGCTTAGCTTGTATCACCAGGACGTTCGGAAGCTTGGCGCTCGCCGCATCCGCGGTTGCGACCGCACGATCGTGCCTCAGGACGCGAGGGATAATGCCTACCGCGACCAGCACCAAGGCCAAACCCGCGCCGATTAAAAGCGCGAATCGCCTCGGGGGCGCCGTTTTCCGCTGTACCTCATTTGAACTGGCTGCGACTTCATCAATACTGCTCATGCGGTGGTCTCCTCTGCTTCTGCGGGGCGCCGGCGAAGAATGCTGAACATCAAGGGAACGAAGAATAGCGTTGCCAGCGTTGCGAGAGCCAAGCCCCCGATTACGGCGCGCGCGAGCGGGGCATTCTGTTCTCCTCCCTCTCCGAGGCCGAGCGCCATGGGAAGCATGCCGATGATCATAGCCAGGGCTGTCATCACAATGGGCCGCAGCCGCGTGCAGCCCGCGTCTACCGCCGCCTCCATTCGACTGCGGCCCAGTTCCATTCGCTCGCTGGCAAACGTGACCAGCAGGATAGAGTTTGCGGTAGCCACGCCGATCGACATGATCGCGCCCATCATCGAGGGCACGTTGAATGTGCTCTGCGTCAGGAAAAGGGCCCACACCACGCCCGCGAAGGCTCCCGGCAGCGCCGTGATGATGATGAAAGGGTCGTTCCAACTCTGGAAGTTGACCACCATGAGCAGGTAAACCAGCATGGCGGCGAAGACAAGCCCCAGGCCGAGACGCGAGAACGCCTCCCGCATGCTTTCGACCTGTCCTCGCATCACGATCTCGCTTCCGGGGGACAGCTGCTGTTTGAATTCCTTTACGACATGGTCGATCCTGCTCGGCCACCGAGCCTAGATCGCTATCCTGTACATTGGCGTAAACGTCAAACACCGGTTGCACGTCGCGATGATTGGCGACAACGGGCTGAGTGGAGTGGCTCACCGCAGCAAGTTGCTGAGCAGTTGCGCTTGCCCGCCAGTTTTTACCGGAATCGGCGTGTTGCCGACTTTCTCCACCGTGTTGAGCCGAATCTGCGGAGTCTGCGCGGCGACCAGGTAGGTCGTTCCCATCTTTGGATCGAGTCAGAAGTTCGGCTGTACCTGAGAACTCGATGACAAGGAGACGAACATGCTGTTGGAAACATCCTGCGCAGTGAGGCCGAACTCGGCTGCACGCGCCCGATCGATGTCGTAATGCAGATCGGGACCATCCATCACTTGATGTACATGCGAATCCACTACTCCCGGAATCCCGCGATTCTCTCGCGAATCTGGCGTGCTACATCGAAGTTCCTGGGATCGTAACCGGCCACCTGAACGTCGATCGGAGCAGGCAGCCCGAAGTTCAGGATCTGCGTCACGATGTCGGCCGGCTGGAAGTAGAACAAGAGCGAAGGAAAAACGCGCGGCAGCCGCTGACGCAGTTCCGAGATATATTTCGCAGTGGGGCCGTGTTTGCCCTCCTTGAGAGCGACCAGAATCTCGCCATCGAAAGTGCCGATGGTAGCGCCGTCGCCGAAGGCAAAGTTAAACGACTCGGCGGGGCGCCCGATGTTATCCAGAATGAGTTCAATTTCCTCCGGCGGTATTACGCGCCGCAGTTCCTCTTCGACGCGGCTGAAAATCAGTTTCGTGCTTTCCAGCCGGGTTCCCGCAGGCGCCCTGCACATGCAAGGCGAAGCTGGCCAGCATCGACGCTTGGGAAAGAAATCGCGGCCTACAAAGGGCATCAGCAGGAAGGCGGATCCAATGATCCGCCTGTCAACAAGAAAGCCGTTGTTCGCCGCGAAATGAAAGCTCGCAGCAGGCTCGGTATACTCGGTTCGCACCCAGATGTAGCCGTCATTAAAGCGTTCATTGATGCGATTAAAGCCAATTCTTGCTTGCCGGCGCCGCGGCTGAAACTCCGGTGGCCGGGTCTACCTCGTGCTGCTCGCCCTTCAGAAGAAACGCGGACATGACAGGTACCAACGTTCTCGAAAGCAGATAACTGGCGAGCATGGCGAAGACCACGGCGAGCGCCATCGGTGTGAACAGATATTTTGCGGGACCGGTTAAGAACACCACGGAAACGAACACGATGCAGATGGTCAGCGTGGAAACCAAGGTAGGAGCCGCAATTTGGGACGCGCCGTCCAGGACTGCTTCGCGCAACGGTTTACGGCCCATGTGACGGTGAATATTTTCGATTGTCACCGTTGCGTCGTCCACCAAAATTCCGATGGCCAGCGCGAGACCGCCCAAGGTCATTACGTTCATGGTGTGGCCCAAAGCGCTCAGCATGCAAAGTGAACTGAGGATGGACAGCGGTATCGAAACCGCGATGATCAGCGGTGGAACGCCAGGATCCCAGGAACAACAGGATCATCAGACCCGTCAGGCAGGCCGCAATGACGGCTTCGCGCAGTACGCCGTTGATCGCAGCCGCGAACAAACACAGATTGGTCGAATAGCTCTTTGATCTCCATGCCTTTCGGAGCGGAGGCCCGCGCTGAGGGAAGAATGCGGTTCTTGATCTCGTCAACGATCGTGAGCGTCGATACCGATCCCGTCTTCATAATTGTCAGCAGCACCGATGGCTTACCATCGGCGCGAACTACGTTTTGCTGCACCGCGTAGCCGTCCCGCACATGGGCTACGTCGCGCATGAAAACCGTGGCGCCGTTTACAAACTTGATGGGCGCATCGTTTAACAATGAGAAGTCGGACGGGCTGCTGTTGGTGGATACCGTGTATTCCCGGTCGCCGATTTTGACTGTCCCGGACGGCAAAGTCACATTCTGAGCGTTGATCGCGTTGCTGATGTCGATGGGACTCAATCCGTTTGCATTTAAAGCGTCCTGATCGAGATCGACCATGATCTGGCGCGACACACCGCCATACGGTGCCGGCAGGAGCGTCCCTGCCACAGTTGACAACTGCTGGCGTACTCGAAAAAGGCCATAGTCGTACAGCTCCGATTCGCTCAACGAATCGCTGCTGAACGCGAGCTGAATAACCGGGACAGTGTCTGCGCCAAAGCGAAGAATCCACGGCGGGTTAATGCCGGGCGGCATGCGGAAGCGGATCCCATTGACCGCGGAGTTGATCTGCGCGGTCGCGGCATCGATGCGCACCTGCGGTTGGAAGTAGACCTTGATGGTGGAGACGCCGTTGAGAGTCTGCGATTCGATGGAGCGGATGTCGTTCACAGTAGCGAGAACGAACTCGCTGAAAGTAGTGACGCGCCGCTCCATCTCCGATGTGGCCAACCCGGTGTACGTCCAGATGATGCTGACTACCGGAATGTCAATCTTCGGAAAGATATCGATCGGCGTCGTTACAGCCGCAACTGTCCCTAACAGCAGAATCAGCAGTGCCAAGACAACGAACGTGTAGGGGCGGTCTAGAGCGAGACGAACGATCCACATTTAGCAGCACCTTTCCAAGGCACGACCCCCCAACGGTTCAGATTCTTGATCACGCCGTATCGGGGGCCGGATCGCAGTGACTCTTTCTACGGGGAACCGCTCGTCCGGATAGATTTCGGACGCGCTAAAGCAACTGCGGCCTGTGACCGAACTCACATTTTAAGTCAGAGATGATCGACGGGCGAGAAAAGCTTCCGGTGTGTAGTCGATCAAGCCGATCTGCTGTAAAATGCGTTCTCGTAAGGGAACAAAACGGAAGACACGAAGAAATTGAGGGCTTGGTGGTTTCATCGCCAGGGGCTGGACGGAAGCCGGCGGGGCGAAAGCGCGTCGAAAGTGCTGGCCGGGACCGGTTGGGCGCGCTCGGTCGGTGGCGCGGCGCCCTACCTGACGCTCTTTTCACGTAGCCGGCAGTCGCGAGAATCCACTGACGCGGCCGTTGCCGGGTTGGAGATTTATGAATTGCCGGCAGCTCGCGGATGTACTTATGTCGTACCTGCCAGCGATTTCGCGCTGGCTTTAAAGGCCGCCTCGGCGTTCGGCGACGCCGAACTGAAAGTCGCCTACAAATTGGGTGTCACCACCAAAGAGATAGAGAAGCTGTGTGAAGCGGTGCTAAAGGCTCTAGACAAACCTCTGGATCCGGACGAGATCCGCCAGAAGACCGGGAATGCATCGCGCAGCCTGGGCGAAGAAGGGAAGAAAAAAGGCCTTACCACCACTTTGCCGCTGGCGCTGGGCGAGCTGCAAACGAGCGGGGCGATCCGGCGTGTGCCGGCAAATGGCCGTCTCGATCAGCAGCGATACCGCTACTGCCTGTGGAAGCCGAACCCGCTGCAGAGCTTCAAAATGGAAGCGGAAGAAGTATCGGTTGAACTGGCGCGGCGCTACTTCCGGTGGATCGGCCCCGCGACGGCGAACGAGTTTCAATGGTTCAGTGCGCTTGGGGCGAAGGCGGCTAAAGCTGCGCTCGAGCCGCTGAAGCTTCAACCCGTCGCCAAAGAAGATCCGCGTTTGATGATGCCGGAGGACCGCGACCGATGGGCCGCCTTCCACGCGCCAAAGCAGCCGCAATATGCTTTGGTTGCCAGCCTCGACGGATTGAGCCTGCTGAAACGAAATATAAAAGAGCTGATCGAAGCGGCCGATCTGAACAGCCCGATATTCCGCCAGAAAGCCTACGCGCGCGAGGGCTTGACCGATCTCCCCAGTCATGGAATTTTCGATCGTGGGCGGTTGATTGGGCTCTGGGAATATGACGTCGAAACCGCGTCCATTGCGTGGTCATCGTTCATTCCCAAGAATCAGGACCTTGTCAAGGCGATCACAGAGACCGAAACGTACGTGAGAGACCAGCTGGGCGACGCGCGCTCCTTCAGCCTCGATAGTCCTAAGAGCCGAACGCCTCGCGTGCAAGCACTGCGTAACACGAAATAAGTCGAAAATTGCTAGACTGAAACGCGCTCTGAGGATTCTATGCAACCGCACCCCACCGATCGGCCCGGATTGCTTCGCATTCCGGGGCCGGCCTTGAACAGCTTGGCTATTCGTTTTGCCGCATTATCGGATCGGGATCACTTCAAGCCCGCGGCGTGGCCCCAGCTTGCGTTCACGCCAAGCGCGACGTTTAACGGCTGGTGGGAATTCGATCTGGACGCGCTCGCACTGGCAAACGGCATCTATGAATACGAATTTGTCGTAAATGGAAACATTGTCGCTGCGGACCCTTATGCTGACGAAATTACCCGTTTGGGCGGATATCGCGGATTATTCACGATCGTCAACGGCGTACGCGTCCAAGACGCTTTTCGCTGGGATGATGAATTTCCCGGCGCCCTCACGCTCCCCCAGAACAATCAAATCGTGATCTACGAGATGCCGATCAAGTGGATGTCGTCCGACCCGCGCGAGAATGCTCCTCTCGTCGAACTGGGAACCTTCGACGAAGTCATCTTCAAGCATCTGGATGACCTTGCCGCCATCGGGGTCAATTGCATCGAGTTACTGCCGGTCGAAGATTCCCCGCAGACCTTGAACTGGGGCTACGGCACGCGCTTCTTCTTCGCGCCCGATTACGATATCGGCAGTCCTGTCGACGGGAAGCTTTTCGTCAAGGTATGCCACCAGCGGGGAATGCGCGTTGTGTTGGACGTCGTCATGAACATGTTTGCCCCAAAATGTCCTCTCACCGTGCTGGCGTTGCCATGGTTCTACGAGGAGTCCACCCCAAGCAGGCAAGATTGGGGCCAAAATCTGTTCCGCTTCGATACGCCTTCCTACGGCAGCTACTACGCCGCTAGAGAATTTCTCGGGGAGATGGCGGAGTTTTGGGTTTCGGAATACCACGTAGACGGTTTCCGCATTGATGACTTTGCCGATATCAACAACTGGGATTTTGTTCAGGAGTTTCATGATCGCGCAACGGCAATGAGTCAATCGCTTTTCGCTGGCAAGCCTTTCCTGGTTGTGGCCGAAGATTCTGACGGCCGGTTTGTGACCACCGCGAACGACGTCAACAATCCCAATGGCCGTAAGGTGACCGATGCCATCTGGAATTTTGGCTATCGGAATGAGATACGACGTTTAGTGACGGACTCGATCAACACGGTCTTCGGCGAGCCCTCGCGTTCTCTACGCGTGGCGCACTTGATCTCGAATGAAGGGGTTTGGAACGACTGGAATCACCAATTTGATCCCGGCTACGCGGATATGACGTGCTCGGTTCCTTACATCACTTCTCACGATGTTGCGGATGGGCCTCGTCTGATGAACGTTGTGCTTGGTCCCATGCTGCAGGCGGCAGGACTGGGCGATGGCGGCGTCGAGAGCGTCCGTAACGCGGTTGATAGCGCGGACGCTTCTTCGAACGCAGCCCTTAAGGAGACGGTGGTTGCGGCTCTCAAGCGCGTGTTCGGCGGATTCGCGATTTTGATGACTTCGGTCGGCATGCCCATGTTTCTGGCAGGCGAAGAGTTCGGAGATGTTCACGATACGAGTTACACGGACGTGAACGCCAAGCAGCAGGATCCTGTTCAGTGGGAACGCGCGAAATTCACAGCCAACGCTCAACTGAAGGCAAGCGTTGCCGGATTGATCCAACTGCGAACGTCACATGCGGCGTTACAGCGCGATGAAGTGGAGTTCTTCTATTTTCATCCCGAGTTCGATGCTGACAGCGCTCCGCGTGTCTTCGCCTACTGCCGAACCGCAGGCCAGGCTCTTGGCGTTCCCGGGCAAGTAGTCGTTGTCGCGAATATGGGAGCGCAAGCATACCCGGTCTACAACATCCCAGCGTGGCCCTGGGAAGGCTCTGCAATTACGGAAATCGGCTATCCTGACAGCTCACCAGTCTGGGATCCCGCCGCGGGAATTCTTTCCCTCTCGCTGGATGCCTTCGCGGCCCGCGTTTTTCGAACATAATCCGGGCGGGCCTTGCTCTGTATCATCGGCTGAGGAGAGAAACGGAAAAGAATGGGCGCAAAAAAGAAGACAAAACTCAATGATCCAATTCGGCAAGCGGAACTGATTCTTAGGCTGTACGAACTGCGGCGAGAGACCGTGATGCGCGAAGCACGATCCTACGTGGGTGGGGAGTTTTTGCCGGGATCTGCAGCGGAGTTTGTCGAAATCGTGAGTGCCGGTGGCAAGCACACCAGCTTCGTGCTCCAGGTTTATGGATACTGGGACATGGTTGCCGCGTTCGTGTCGAAAGGTGCGCTCGACGCTGGCCTGGTGTATGACACCTGCCAGGAAATGTATTTTCAATACGCGAAGGTTCAGCCTTACTTGGCCGAATTCCGCGAGAAAATGAACTTGCCCGAGTTCCTCATCAGTGTTGAGCGCTTGGTGGAGGGTTCCGAAACCGGTCGCCGCCGGATCCAGGCGATGCGAAATAATCTCTCGGCGATTTCGGAAGTGCGCGCCCAAGCCAAACCGCCCCAATCCTAAGTACGGGGGCCAGCGGGTGCTTTGGGGACTCTCTCTTCCAGAGTGAGGCGAAGGCCATCAGCAGCGCGCTTCGAAGCCGACTCGTCAGGTTTCGAATGGCGCCCAACGGAAAGGCGGCGGTATTGAAGATTGAGATCGTCAAACAGCCTGACGGCACAGGACTGCTTCGCTGTACTCGCCCCGACGGATCCGTCACCTGGCAGAAACAGACGAGACACGCTTCGCATTTTGCATTGCACGATTTAACGCACTACGCCGTCGAAACATGCCTTGCGTTCCGGCGCGGCTTCTTCGGTTTGATCGCTGAGGGATGGAACATAGAGGAGACCACTGGCAAAGGTGGGCGCGGCGCACTGCCGCCAGAGGCCCTTCAGGTAGAGAGGATTGTTGGTCTCTTCGATGCGGAGAGAGCTTCTGCAGTGCTCTGGACTTGCGCAGAGTTTAACCAGTGGGCTCCGCGAGCTTTCACCGATGACGACATTCAGAGCGTGCGCGCTCTCCGCGATGCGCTTTTCCAGCAGTGGTTTTCAATCGCGCCAGGTGAAAAGCTTGAATTAACATTCGCGTTGGCCGCAGGCGAGGCCGTGGCGTGAAGCAGATGGGTCCTTACGCGAGTTGCTCTTTTTCTCTCCGCGCAAACTCTTCCAGCGTCCGCTCTGGTCAAAGCCTCCGGGCCGGCGATCGTATAGGCTTTCCCGGCATGTTTATCTTCCAGCAGGGCGTGGGCGGCTACCGCCGCAACATCTTCCGCATCCACAATGCGATACGGGCGCCTGTCCGAGGGGCAGCGAAAGCCGCCCCTGCTGGAGCGAGCTCTTGCACCAGAAAAGATTCTGCATAAACCTCCCGCTCGAAGCGGGCTACTACCCGGCTTCCGATCGTTCCGTTCGCTCCACAAACTGCGATCACGCGCTGGCCGCCTTTCGGTTGCTGTGAACGCTTGTCAGATCGTAGTGGCGCATTTCTTCGATAAACGGGACGAAAGGCTGAACATCAGAGTAAAAGTGCTTGAACTCCGGGCTGCTGCGAAAACCCTTTAAATGTCCGTCGTGCGAGTCCCAATGAATTTGCAGAACGAAGTGAAGCGGATCTTCCGTACACCGGGCAAGCTCATAGCCCAGGCAGTGCGATGACTGGTCCAGCCACTTCGCCGCGCGTTGATATGCTGATTCCAGTTCGCCGCCGCAATCCTTCGGCAGGGCATAGCGGATGTATTCGGTAATCAATTTTTATGTTCTCCTATCTAGTCGTTAACACGGAAATTGGCGATCCGCAAGAACGCACTTTTTGGTAAGTAGTCTCGTGTTTCTTAAGTTTCTTGACGCCAACTCATCGTTCATCAGCGTGAACGCTCGAAACGGAGCCGGTAGAGTAGACGGGGGATTGCTCGCCCCGTCCCTCGTCGAACCGGACGTGCAGATTTCCCGCATCCGGCTCTCCAGAAGAAGTCACCTCAAGCATGCGCAGGCCGCCGCCGAGGGAGTTGGCTGAGGGAGACCAGTCCGAAATGCTGGAGATGGTCGTGCCACAGCACGCCGCGCGGTGGGCGATACGGTCGTTGACTGCGCCGTTGCAAATGTCCAATCAAGCGGCTTCGGACGAACCAGTCGATCTCCCAGTAAGCTTTGCGCGGATAGCCATAGCGGAAGTAATTGGCCCAACCTTTCCAGGTGCCGGTTCAAGCGGCTTATCAGCTGCGGAATCGGCGTGTGGCTCTGACGAGCATTCGTCAGTGCCCTGAGCTTTTCCCGTTCCCGAGCCATTGCCTTCGCCGACGGCAGCACGTTCAAATACTTGTGCGACCGCCAATACACTTCGGTCCGTCACCCGATGCCGCAGACACGCCAGCAGTTTCTCGTGCGAAATCGTATCGAAATAGCTTTTCAGGTCAGCGTCGTACACCGCTTGATAACCCGCTTGCAAATGTCCGCGGATCTCCTCCAGCGCCTGGTGCGCATTCCGCCCCGGCCGAAACCCATACGAACAATCCAGAAAGTCCGATTCAAAGATCGGTTCCAGGATCAACAGCGCGGCCATCTGCACCACCCTGTCTTTGATCGTCGGGATCCCCAGCGGCCTCAGCTTTCCATTCGCCTTCGGGATGTACACACGCCGCACCGCCTGCGGTCGATAGCTCTTCCTGCGCAGTTCCTCTTGCAGCCGCCCCAGCCATCCTGGGATGCCTCCTTCTTGCTTTTCTATCTGCTCAAAGGTGACCCTATCGATGCCCGGCGCACCACCCTTGCTGCGCACTCGCGCCATCGCCGTTTCCAGTACATCTGCCCGATAGATCCGGTCGTATAAAGCATAAAACCGGAACTTCGGTTCCTGCTTGGCCTTCTGGCCGAGTTTCTGTCTCAGTTCAGAAAGTTTGTCCGGCAGCGCGTCTCCGCTCCGCCGTTCTCCCGTAGTGTGCGTTTCCGCCAAGCGGCTCTCCTTTCCTCTGACTCCACGTTTCTTCCGTAAGGCCCCTTCGCTCCACAGGCATTACCCCGCTTCTTCGCTACTACGAGCCTCTCCGCCACCCTCTGGGCCGCTCACGGTTATTGATTCCCGCTTCGCGTTCGCTCTTCGCCTCCCAGGAGGGCTTCCCAGGTTCCTCGACTGATCTGTCGACGCGCGCTACCCCCAACCACCCCGAAAGGTCCAGCAGGTGCTTACCTGTTGCTTCCCTACTGGTTTCAGGCTTCATCCTAGTCGGCGGACTGGCCACCTTCCTTTTCCTTCACGAGGCCGTATCGGGTTCACTTCCGTTGTGGCTCGCGTCTTCGCCTATGCCAAGGCTCCACCCGTTGAGTCTCCTCTCCGAGCGCTTGCTAGGCTACATGTCCGAACAGGCAATTTACATGGTGAACTCCTTTCAGTTCACTAGATCAACCAGGCTTATCCTGGCGCACCGACCGTCAGGGAGCGTGTATGGACGAAACGTAAAGGAATTTCGGAAACAGGAGAGTAGGCATGCGGTGATGCTCAAAATGCCGGAAGATAGAAGTAAGGAACTCTTTAATAGTAACTTTCCAATGACACTCGCTGATTGCCCGGTTCGCGCTACGCTCGATGTGCTGAGAGGAAAGTGGAAGCCGCTAAATCTTGTATTTCCTCAAGCCGGGCGTCCGCCGTTATTCGGACCTTCGTGAAAGCCTGCCCGCTGCTACCGAGAAAGTCTTGATTCAACAGCTCCGGCAGCTTGAGGGGGACGGAATTGTCGAGCGCATCGTCTATCCGGAGATCCCGCCTCGCGTTGAATACCGCATTTCTTCGCATGGCGAAACGCTGATGGCTCTTCTTGAGCAGATGGCGAACTGGGCGGAGATCCATCGCGCCTGGCTTGATCTGCAGGGCGCTCCCGAGCGTGGCGAATTAGATATCATGGCGGCGGCCGGAGTGTGACATATGAAGCGCCTGTTCCAGGCAATTGCCGGTCTGCTCATTTTGACGGGAGCTTCGAATAGTAGAGCGCAGGATTCCGGAAATTTCATCCTCGCGGCGCGGCGAACCGGTGTCGCCGAATTGATCGATCCCGCTACTCTCGAAACAGTCGCGCGCATCCATTTCGATTTCCATGTGGAAAGGTTGTTCGTGGGCTCGGACGGCTCCGAGCTATATGTAGACGGTTATGGCGCAGGCGGTTGCTGCGAACATTACACGCTCGATCTCTCGACGTTGAAGCTGAACGAAGCCGGATCGAATGAGGAGAACGGCTTCGGAAATTCGCTTCGCTCTCCCGATGGACGTTGGCGAGTCGAACTAAAGAGCTTCCGCGGTCCGGCGCTCAAAATGTTCGATCTCGAAACAGGAGCTGTGCAGGAACTCACCCCGGCCGCGCTGCCGCTGTCGGAAGAAGAGTGCGGAGGCAATTGGGCCGCCGGCGGAACCTGGTCAGGCGGTCATTTCTATTTCTATGTCGCGTGCCCTAATCATCCGGGATTTCTGTGGACCGTATCACCTGGAGCCACGGAATTGGGCGCGGGTGTTCCGGTTGCTCCGTTCGGGGAAGCGCCGGATTGTCAAGAGCGCTTGCCTCTGGATAAGATGCTTGTTGCCGCCGGGGAGACGCTCTTACTCCATGAGCCTTTTGGAAGCAAGGCCGACCGCACGCCGGGGTGTCAAACACGCCTGCCGGGAGGAGCATGGATGCTGGACCCGGCAACGGGCCGGCTTACCCGCCAAATCGCGGCCGGTTTTCATTTCAACGTGCTCATTCCGGATTCATCCGGCTCAACGCTCTATGGCGTCGATCCAGGGAACGGGAATTGGGGAGGACCGGTGAAGCTTGTCGCCTTGAATGTCCGAGATAACGAGGTCATGAAGTCCCGCGTTCTTGATCCCGGTGTCTTGCAGATCTCGATCGGACAGCTCCGTCAAGTCCCGAAAGGCGACGTACAGATCAGCTCACCAAGCCAATAACCGCAGCGATTTCAGCCAGGCGTGCATTCGAGAAACGCTGCCTGGGCGCGAGCCTGGCAGAAACAATGGAATCATATCTCGCTGGCATGACAAGGTTCGCCGACGCCCGACGACCGCGTGTGTTCAAGGCGCTGACCGAGCTTCTGGACCAAACTCTTTCCGATGGTACTGCCGCCGGACCGCAGTGACGGCCTGGGAATCATTCTGTTGAACTCGAACGCTGATACGCATTTTGCCAATGCAGTCGAGGAGGAGACTGTACGGCCCGGTAACACTTCAGTCCGGGAACACGGGTAAACGGTAATTCGCTGTCTTTCAGCCTACTCGCAGCGGAACGGTGTCACGGAGCCGGAGGTGGAGCGACACCGCTTCCAGTGCGATCTTCATCTCGAAAAGAACAATGTCGCCAAAGCGATTGATCCAATCCAGGCTCAAGAAATATCTTCCGGGGTCCGTGACGACGAGAACAATATCCACATCTGAATCGGCTCGTGCCCATCTCTCGCCTGAGAACCGGCCACGGCGACGGCAAGAATGCCGGACTCCTCTGCCGCCCACTCTGGCCCTGGCGGAACTTTGCATGTACCGAGGGCGTTCTATTAGCATGGAGAAGCTCATGTCCTCCGAGAAGCGACCTAGGAAACGGACGAAGCTCGCCTCAACCGGTTGGGCGATCCTGGCCTTCTTCGCAGTGACGACTGGCTTGCAAGCACTTCGCTACGCGCTGCCCACTGTGCCATTCCCGGCGCCTCTGCCTAACTTCGTTACCCGGCACGGATGGTTGATCGCCCATGCTCTGCTCGCTTCGGTGGCGCTTCTCGCCGGCCCCTGGCAATTTCTCGATGGCTTCCGGCGCCGTTCCCTTACGGCCCATCGTTGGGTGGGGCGCATCTATTGCGGAGCCGTTGGCTTCGGGTGGCTGACTTCCCTGCCGATTGCTTCTCATGCTCAGACAGGCGTAGTGGCTTCCGGAGGGTTTCTGGCACTCGGCGCTGCATGGATCAGCAGCACCGCAATCGGCTACGTCCTAATCCGCCGAGGCCGCGTGCAAATGCATCGCGAGTGGATGATTCGCAGCTACGCGCTAACCGCGGCGGCTATTACTTTGCGCATATATCTTCCCATCTTGCTGCTGAGCAAGGTGCCCTACGAAACGTGTTACCCGCTGGTCGCCTGGATCTGCTGGATTCCGAATTTAGCGGTCGCCGAATGGCTCATCCACCGGCGTAGAATTGGGGCAGGCAAGTTGTCGCTCCAGCCGGTCGCGATTTAACAAGGATCACCATCTCCCGAATAATCTCGCCGCAAAACACCTTGTAGCCGGCTTCGCAGCATCGACAACAGCGTTGCTGCACTTACAGGATGCCCGAAGAGCAGACGCCGGCCATGGTTATGAAAGGCCACGGCTCGCGGGTGCCTTTCATCTCTCCGGTCCGCCAAGGCTAGTTTGCCAGTTGTCGGACCCGCGCGCCCTCGCGAAGCAATTGCGATACAACGTGCCGGCCGACATGACCTGTTGCTCCGGTGACCAGAACGACGTTCTCATTGTTCATCGTTCTTCTCCTTTTCGACCGCGTTTGTGGCTCGGTCGTAATTCAACCGGAGCAGCCCGATTACGTTCTCCGCTTCCGAGGCTGTTCGCATCGGGACAGTGACCCAACCGGAATCGGGCACGACGTGGTGAGGTTTGGCTCGCCCTGATGCAACCATCTCGTCGCGGACACGGCGGGGCAACGGCAAGTCAGCGAAAGAAGGATGCAGATGGCCGAGTTCGCGCCGGTCGAGCCGGAACTCGACTCCGCCAAACCGGTGCTCATGTACGGAGACGCCCTCCCAGGATGAGACGTGACGGATCACCGCATCGCGTGCCGAACCTTGCTGGTCTAGCGTTTCCAGTTCCTCGGAATATCCGGTGTTCATGTGAGTCTCTTTCTACCGTTGGGTTACGATCCCAGACTACAAGTCAAAGTACACTTTAAGTCCAACGTTTTTTTTGAACTTTTCTTGGGTATGGCCGAACTGCTAACCATCAGCGAAGTAGCTCGCCGCAGCGGCGTGCGGGCCTCGGCGCTGCGATTCTACGAAGAACCGGGTTTGATCCGCTCACAAAGGGCGGGTTCTGGGCACCGCCGGTATCCGCGCGCGGTGCTGCGGCGAATCGCCTTCATCGTTTTCGCGCAGCGCCTTGGGTTCAGCCTCGAAGAGGTCGGGGCAGAGCTGGCGAAACTTCCACCCGGCCGCGTGCCTGAAGGTTCTGATTGGTCGAAACTTTCGAGCGAGTGGAGGCGCCGCATTGATGAGCGGATCGCAGAACTGCAACGTTTGCGCGCAGGCCTGACTAGGTGCATCGGTTGTGGATGTCTATCGCTCGGCGTATGCCAACTTGCCAACCCCGGCGACCGAGCCGCGCGCTATGGTCCCGGCCCGCGCTACTGGGTGAGCAGCCGGCGGCCCCGCTAGCCTGTGTTCGCTACCACCAGGGTAGCGGAAAATTGAATGGGCCAAGTAGGTTGTTGCCGTTCGTTGAATCCTGCATTCCGACGAATCCAGATTTTGGGATCGGACCGAGAACGTAGTCACTAATATGATTCAAGACTATGGCGCCGTCGGCGCAGGTTCGTGACTATGGCGAAATGATACATGGGAGGGAGTTGGAAGGCAGTGCATGTTTTCAGGCTTGTTCGACGTTGAAACCGGCGATGACGCTGAAGTTGAACTTGGGAACGAGTTCTCTTTGATTAAGCCCAATGAAAATCTCCGCGTCATTTAGTCTAAACTGCGCACGCTGGAAGACTACAATTCATCGGCGCAGGACTTCGCCTGCCGGGCTTCCACTGCGGCATGTCCAACCGTCTTCCCAGCAGGATCGGAGACCATTTCGGAGAGTTCTGCCTTCCCCTCCACTTGCAGTGTCGCTATGCCCTACTCAACCCGCAGGGCCGACATTGGGTCGTCCGCTGCGGCGCGTCGTGCGGGAATGTAACCTGCCAGCATTGCAATCGCGCTCAAAACTATAACGGCGCCCCCAAGCGACACAGCGTCGCGAGGCTGCACGCCAAATAGAAGCTTCTCTGCCACTTGGACCGCCCATAGCGAAAGCGCCACACCCATTGCCAGCCCGACCGCAAGGAGCAAAATAGCTTCCTTAAGAACAAGCTGGACCACGCGACGCCGATCGGCGCCGAGCGCCATGCGAACACCAATCTCTTTCCTTCGGCGCGCAATCATGTACGACATCACACCGTACAGCCCAAGCGTTGCCAGCAATGCGGCAAGCGATCCGAATGCGCCCGAAAGGATCGCCATGGCTCGCTCGCCGCGCATCGAATCGGTCAACTGCTCTGACATGGGTTTGACCTGCACGCTGAGAGATGAACTGACTCCTGCGATGGCCGTTTTCGCGCTTCTAATAATCGGGCCCGGTGATCCCGCTATCCGAAGCACGACGTTCATGCCGGATCCCGGATGCTCATCTTGCGCGACGGCGAAGAATGCGAGGGGCTTGAAATCCTCTTTTAAGTCGTAATATTTCGTATTTCGCACTAAGCCGACAATCTGAAAAAGCGGCTCGGGCTTCCCGGCGCCCTGTTCCAGATGGAACGTATGGCCGACTGGATTGACACCATGGAAATACTTGCGAGTGAATTCTTCATTGACGATAGCCACCTTCGCCGAATTCACTCTGTCCTGGTCGTTGAATTCCCGACCCGCCAAAAGTCTGATACCCATGGTCTTGAAATAGCCAGGACTCGCACGATCAAACCAGGCCTGTTTGTTGCTACCAGCAGCCGGCGCGCCTTCCGGCCCGATGCTGTTGTCCCAACCGCTTCCGCTTACGGGAGTGAACCCTACTTGCGCCGCCGAGACCACTCCTGGTATGGCCGATAGACGCTCAGTCAGATTTCGGTAAACACTGAGCCGTTGCGCTTCAGGGTACGATGCTTTCCCGAAATCGATTCCCACCAGAAGAACATCCTCGGGCTTGAACCCCGCGTCCGTTGTCAGCAGTTTGTGAAAGCTCCGAACAAACAGAAGCGCGCCAACCAACAACAGAAGCGATAATGCCACTTGTCCCGTCACCAGAGCGCGCCGCAGGCCAAACCGTTCTCTGCTGGCGGTAGCTGTGCGCCCGCTTGCGCGCATTGCCGCAGCCGGTGACAGAAGTGTCGATCGTAGCGCCGGAACCAGACCAAACAGTAAGCATGTCCCTATTGCTAGCGCGGCCGTGAACGCCAAAACGCGCCAATCCCACGAAAGCGAAAGAAACGTAGGAGTATCCGGCGTCTCGAGCAGCGCGATCAATCCTCGGCTTAATGCGTACGCTATAAAGACACCTAGCACTGCGCCGCTTACCGCCAAAATCAGGCTTTCGGCCAACAGTTGCCGCACCACTCTCCACCGCGAAGCACCCATCGCCAGCCGTACCGCAATCTCTGGTTCTCGCACCGTGGCGCGCGCAAGCAGCAGATTCGCCAGATTTGCACATGCGATCAGCAGAACAAGTCCTGTTATCGCCAGTAGCAAGTTCAAAGACCTTTCGGAATCTTCGCGGATATCGGAAACGCCATTGTTGGCCTCTTTGGCATTCAGCTTGTTGGCGAGATACTTCTTCGCCAGATCAGGCTTGTAGTCCTCCGGCAAGGTCATTCGCATGAAGGTGGGCGAAATGGCTGTCAGGTACGCGCTGGCACTCGTTACCGTCCACCCGGATTTCAATCGCCCCATCATCGAGAGCCACCAGGCGGCGCGGCCCGGTATCCGCCCTTTATGGTCTTCCGACATCAAGCGGTCTGCGCAAAGTGGAATCGCCACATCGTAGCGATGCCCAACCTCCACACCAAAAAACGATGGCGGCGTCACGCCGATCACCGAAACCGGATACCCATTCAGACTCAACCGCCGCCCCAGTATGTGCGGGTCGCCGCCAAATTCCCGCTGCCAGAAGGCATGGCTGATGACTGCCTCTGCGTTACAAGTAGCGCTATCATCCGCAGCGCGAAGCGTCCGGCCCAATTCCGCGCCAACACCCAGCACCGGAAAAAAGCTGCCGCTGACAAATACCCCTTGTGCAAAGCGCGGCTCACCGCCACTTGTCAGATCGAAAAGCGACGCGCTCCAGGCAATCATGTCTGAAAACGCTTTCTGTTGCGTGCGGAGCACATCCCATTGCGTGTACGTGAAATTCGCGCTCCGGGTAGACCACGATCCGGCGCGTGAGGAATCTTTGTTCCAATCCACCACTACCAATTGCTGGGGATCCTTCACGGGCAGCAGCTTCAACCGCACGGAATTCACCAACTGAAAAATAGCTGTGTTTGCCCCAATCCCCAGCGCCAGTGAGAGCACGGCAACAGCGGTAAATCCGGGGCTCTGTTTTAGTTGCCGGATTCCATATACTGCATCGGCACGCAGTTGATCCAGCCACGTAGCAAGGTTCATATCCCGAGTTCGTTCCTTTTGTATGGTGTAGTTGCCCAATTGCCGCCGGGCTGCGATCAGCGCTTCCGCTTCCGGCATGCCGTTCTCTATGAGCCGGTCTGCGGTTTCGGCGAGATGGTACGCCAGTTCGGCATCCAGTTCCGTGCTGAGTGCATCGTCACGAAACACGTTCCGCCATCTTCGGTACCACGGCATATTTCAAATCCCGCGCTTACGAGTACTTCAACACGCGCATTACGCCCTCAGTCAGGCGCGCCCAACTTTTGTTCTCTTCAGCCAGCTGTTTCTTGCCCTTCGCGGTTATCGAGTAGAACTTCGCTTGGCGGCCCTTGTTCGTGATCTCCCATTTCGAAGAAATCCACTGGTCTTGTTCCATGCGATGCAGCGCTGGGTAGAGAGATCCCTCTTCCACCTGCAGCAATTCATCCGATACCGAACGGATGTGTTCGCATAGTCCATAGCCGTGCAACGGGCCACGCGTGTTCAGCGTCTTTAAGACCAACATCGTCAGAGTTCCTTGTAACTTATCGTTGCGGCTCTTAGGCATAGCTGGCTAGTGCATATCTAGCTAGGCCTAGATTAGGGGAAACGTCTGCCGCCTGTCAAGGCGCTTGGTCCCGTCTCGTACCGGGTTATCGCAATCTCCAAATGCCCAGCAGGTACTCCGCACAACTTGGATACGCCTCCCAATCGAACCTGTGGCCGAGTGCATAAATGACCTTTCCGCCAACCACTGGCACGCCCTCGATGAATCTCCGCCTGAAGGACAGATCTCTCGTCCGCCTTAGGATCGTCAAAAGTAGCCCGAACCGCGAGCTCTGCCCTCTTCCGGAATTATCTCCGGAGAACGCAGCTCCAATGCCGAGCCGCCCGCATCTCCGTATACGGCCAATGTCAGTCGTCAATACGCGCCAGACTCAGTCTGTCAACCCGAGGTGGGTTCTCAACCTGTCGTTACAAATTTCTGAGCTCGGCTTAAGACGATTCAACATCTGGCGAGCCTCTCCATCCGAAAAGTACAAACGGCCTTGAGTCATCCCCAGAAGGTCAGCACACGGGATCTCTTTCCTCGGGAGGAATGAGCTAGCGGATTGCCTTCGGCGAGCTACGCATTCGAAGGCGTGTGGCAAACGTCACGCAAGCAAATCGAGATTAAATTAAAGCGGTCACTCGCAAGCGGTAATCGGGGCGTTGGTATCACAGGTAACACGGGGCCACTGCCAACCACGTTGTTCACGCACGCACCTTGGCGCTCGGTAAATCGGCAGGTGTTAGGCCGCGAGACTTGGCGTGGCGGTTTCGGAAGCTCAGCGTTTTCTCGAACTCCTGCGTATCGATATACTGCTGCACCGCCTCCGCCAGGAACTCTTCCACACTGCGCTTCTGCGCCTGCGCGGCCTTTTCCACTTCGGCCATAAGGCCATCGGGAAGGGTAAAATTCTTCGTTCGCGACAGGCCCATACCTTTATGGTTACACTTTCCGCAGACCCGAACGACAGTCTTTTCAGTGCAAGAGGATGCTGGAGCGGGATACGTTTCTAACGCAGAATCCTGAAGGTCTGGAAGGCCCGGGCGGAGGAAAGCGCAAGGAGCGGCGGGGGACAATGCGGGACATAACATTCGAGCTGTCGAACATAACCGCCACTAACACAAAAAAGCCGGGAGACTTACATCTCCCGGCTTCTAAATACTACTGTGTTATAAACGTAAGCGCACAGCAGAAGGGGCAACAGGGAAGGCGCGTCAACAGGAAGCGGGCGAGGCGGATGCGCAGAGTAGCGAGGGAATGAGGATTATGCCGCTCGGGCCGCACGCGGCGAACCGCGGGGTTGGAAGCCGGGCGGAAGCGTGGCGGCGGGTAACTCCAGGTGTCTGGCGCGCGCGGAGGGGGGAAAACGGCTTCGTTCCGCGACCAGAAAGCCGTAAGCGGCGATGCACAAGGTGGCATGATGATGGAAGCCACGCCAGCCGCGCCCCTCAAAATGTCCTAAGCCGAGTTCTTGTTTCAACTCTTCGTAGTCTCGCTCGATGATCCAGCGCTGCTTGCCCAAACGGACCAGCTCGCGGAGCGCAAGAGAAGCCGGCATGGTCGAGAGCCAATATTTGGTAGGTTCGGCTTCACCCTTGGGCCATTCGATCAGCAGCCATTGTTCCGGATGCGGCTCGCTGCGCCAGTAGTCGCGATGCGCGGGACGTACCCGGAGCGCGGCAAATCGAGAACGGAGCGGACGTTTCGTTCCCTGCCGCCAAGGGACTGTCTTCCAGACCGTGGCCGGTAGGGAGAAGGCCAACTCCTTGACACTCCCCGGCTGATGATCGCAGTCCCGGCGCAACAGCTTCGAGGGACGCCCTGTGGTTTTCGACGCTCGCTTCGGCAAGGCTCCTTTGCCCGGCGCCCACACGCTGACCGAAGACAAAATGCCAACCACATAGGGCAAGTCCAATTTCGTGAGTGCCTCTCGGAAGCGCGTATCGGTGCCATAGGCGGCATCGGCTAGCACTGGCGCCCGCGGCACATCCTGCTCCACCGCAGCTTGTATCTGCTCCAAAGCAAGGGCGGGCTTCGTCTGAAAGCTGATTTCCTCCGGCACTCCGGTTTTGGCGCGGCGATCCTGGTCGTCGGCCCATTCCTGCGGCAAATATAAACGCCAGGCGATCGGCAGACTGGCCTTGGCTGTGCTCACAGACAAACTCACCGCCACCCGGCAGTTGTCTTGCTTGCCCACTTGTCCGCAGGATTGCCGCGTCACGCCCACCGAATGCTTTCCTTTCTTCGGAAAACCGGTGTCGTCCACAATCCAGGCTTCCACGGGCGCTTGCTGCTGCAGGGCCGTCAACGCGTAGCTACGCACCTGCGCCAGTACGGCTTCATCGCTCCAGGGCGCATCCGCCACCACGTGGTGCAACGACTGGTGCATGCGGCGCACGTTCTCCGGCGCCAGCCGTGCCGCCATGGGTTCCACGCTCTTGCGCTCTCCGGGCAACAGCAGTCCCATGCAGTACAGCTGCAACGGCGTCACGCGATCGGCATGCCCCGCGGCCCGCGCCAGGCCTTCCATGTAAGCCGCGAAGCGTTTCTCTTGCGGGCCCGGCGCTGCATCTTTGCCCACAAAACAATTCTACCAGAAATTGTTTCTTTTATAACATAGTAGTACTAGAACAGGGAAAGCGCGTTACACAACACTGTGACCAGCCGCTTTCCGGGCCTGATTTGCAACAGAGCTTTACAACACGCAAGGCTCAGTATTTACAGTTCCCCTAACGATGGTGCAAAACCGTATTTGAAACAAGCGGTCTAAGGTCAGGTGGGCTTTGGGGTATCCGATGCGTGCGGCGTGTGACCGTTCGGCGGAATGAGAGCCGTGACGCAATCCACGAAGCGCGCAGTCGCAATAGCGTTGCGTGCGGTTTCGGTGCTGATGTGCGAGCCGGGGCCGGTTTCGTAATCGGCAATTCTTTTGAAGCTGTAAGCGCGGGGAAGAAATGCTCGCAATTCGTCGTCCACGCGCGGCTCGTCCTTCGTCAATCGCCGGGCAACAGTTTCTTTGACAAGCTGCTCGGCGTCCTTGCCATTGGCAACGGCGACTTGCTGCAAGCGTGTTTCAACGTCGGGCGAGAAATGGACCTCCATGATTTCCAGACTACGAAATAACCGGCTCCGGGGCAACCTTTTAGTATCAGAAGAGCAGGAAAGGTCTGGACCTGAATTGACACCGCAAATTTGGTTAGGCGTTCTTGATCTTGTTAAGGGATTGGCTTGGCCGTTCGTAGTCTTGCTCTTAGCGTTGATGTTCAGAACAGAACCACACTCTTTCGTAGAGGGGATGTTGAAGCGGTTCAGGGAAGGCAAATTTTGGGGAGTTGAGATTGAGATTGAGGTTGATGCTGCTGACCAGCAACAGAAAACAGGCGCTCTTGCAAAGTCCGACGTCACTGCTGGCACTATCGAGTTAAAAGAATTTCCCGGTTTGGGTTGGATCACGTTCCACAGTGCGGCTTACTCCCTGTCAACCGCCACTAACACAAAAAAGCCGGGAGACTTACGTCTCCCGGCTTCTAAGTCAACTAACTAATGCATCAATGATGGCCGCCACCACCGCCATGCCCGGCTCCGCCACCACTGTAATGCGCACCGCCGCCCGCATACGCTCCACCACCGCTGTAATGGCTCACGCCGCCATACCACCCACGGCCGCCATACCACCCGCGTCCATAGTAGTAACGTCCGCCCCACCAGTAGCCCGGGCCATAGTAGAATCCAAAACTCGGACCCCAGTAATACGGATAGCCGTACCCGTAGCCATACCCATAGTACGGATATCCATAAGCGCTCGTATAGTAAACCGGTGGAGCAGCCGCCGGCGGATAACCCGGACCATAAGCTCCAGGGCCCCCGCCGTAATTAGCTTGATTATATTCGCCCGGCTCAACATACCGGAAAGCCTGCGGTGCATTTACTGTCGAAATCGACACCGGCTGCTCTATCTTGAAAGTCAATACCTGCTCGGGATAAATCACGCTCGCGTGATTGTGCGTCAGCAGCACGCCGATCAGGCCGGCCGCTGCTCCCGCTCCTGCGCCAATGGCCGCGCCTGTTCCCCAACCGGCCGCTGCACCGATAATCGCTCCAACTCCAGTGGTAGCCGCGACTGTTCCTACTTCCTGCCCTCCCGGAGTCGTTCCGCCTTGACGCGCTATGAACTGCGTCGTTACCGGCGCCACTTGACCATCCACCAGCGTGAGGTTTATCAGTTGCAGCCCCAGCTTTCCCGTGCCGCTTGTGTGCGAATGTTCCGCTATTGAAACCCATCCGCCCACCGTCTGCCCTGGCTCGGCAATGACGACGCCATTCACCACCAGCGGCTGTGTCAGTGTTGCCGTAAACGAATCCCCAGGCCGATTCTTATCGGATGACAACATCTGGTTCACCTGCACCGTCACGTACGTGCCTGCTGGTATCGTCAAGTACTTCGGAATCGGTGGCGGAGCCGGCATCTGTTGGTTGCGGTTCGTCCCATAAGCCCCATACCCGCCTTGCTGTCCCGCTGGCGCTCCATATCCGCCCTGTCCATACGGCGGTTGTCCATACGGCTGCTGAGCGTTGCCCCCCGGCTGACCCTGCGGAGGATAATTCGGCTGCGGATACTGTGGATAGCCGGTTTGCCCCGAGGCCTGCGGGTACTGTCCGCCCTGCGGTGGTGGCGGCGCCTGATTCGGATCGCCATATTGCGGCGCGCCCTGATCCTGCGGAGCCTGCGCCGAATTGTTCACCGAATTGTTTGCGTCTGCCGCCTGTTGTTCGCTCTGCGCGTCCGCATGCTTCCAGCCATCGTTCGTCGTCTGCCCTTGAGGGGGATTAACGGTGTCCTGCGCGAACGCCAAAGTGGATGCGGCTAAAAGACCGGCTAAGGCATAGCGGGCCGCACGCCCCAAATGTGTAGTTTTGCTGCTCATGACTTCCTTTGCACTTTCCGACGCTGTCCTTCTTGCACGCGTTTCGCCATCCTCAAACCAAGCCTTGTTAATGGCAAACAAAGGACTTACCAGGCCTTCCTTTGGTTGCAAAGCACCGCTATGGTTCTTTTGAGCCACTCCTTCGGCATAGTTCCTGAACTAGTCGATCCGGCCGCGCAGGTAATGCACGATAGATTTCGCCGCCAGCGCCCCCACAATCAGCAATGCCAGCCATAAAGCCGTTCCCTTGAGGAGCGCGAACGAAATGCCAATGAGCGCGGCGTACAAAATCATCGCCGTGCGAATGCCGATCAGGATCCGGCCCGTTGCGGGTTTCGAATCCGGCTCCGTGCTGCTCATTGGGGAGGCACGTTGTAAGCAAACGTAAACGCCAGCCGCACTTGGTTGCCTTTGAAATCGTCCGGTAGCGGCGGCAGCGGATTTGACATGGTCAACCCGGCCGCCGCCGCGCGGTCCAGCGCTTCTGACCCCGAAAATTGCGCAATCACGATCTTCGGCAGGTTTCCGTCGCGGTCGACGATGAACTCCACCACCGTGCGGCCCCGCAGCGTTCCGTCGCGTGCGCTTTGCGGTATAACCCGCCGCCAGTTCGTCCGCACAATCGCCAGTATCTTCCGCAGATACGGCTTGAAATCGGCCCCCTCCGCGTCGCTCTTCAACTCCACCGCCGAGTGCTGAGCGCTTCCTTGCCCCGCCGCTCCCATCTCGCTCGGTCTCGGCGAACTCGCCGAATCGTCGCTGATCGACAGCTGGTCGCTGTCCCCATCGTGTACCGGCGCCGGCGCCCTCATCGCCAGCATCCCGGGCCGTAGCGTCGGATACGGATTCGGCGGAGCATCCGTCCCGATACTCTGGAACGGGCCGTTAGACGGTGCAGGCGGCGGAGGAGCGGGCGGGGTCAAACCAGCGGGCGATCCCCGCTGCGGTGGCTTCGGCGGCTGGCTCTCGGCCACCTTCGGGATGTCCGGTAGAATCTGTGGGGTCGGCTTCGCCGCCTGTTTTACTGGAGCCTGCTTGGGAATTTCAAAATGTCTTACGCTCGGACGGCGCGCGCTTCGTCGTGCCTGCGCTTCGCGTGTTTCCATCAGGTCCGCTAAATCGATTTCCTTCGAAATCTTTTTCTTGTTCGGCTCCTTCTGTGTCAGCACGTCCGGTGGCAGATAGAGCGGTATCCGGTGTACGATCACCCTCTGTTCCGGCTCGCTCCGCTGCCCCAGCAGACTCGGAAGCTGCACTGCAATCCCGAGGAAGATGAAGTGAACCGCCAGCGATACCGTCACGATTGCGGTCCACTGCTGTCCCGTTCTCTTCGGCCATTCGAGGAGAAGATTCAGCGGCCGTTCGGAGGGCGGCAGCATTCGCGTACCATCCACCTTCGGGCGCATCTCTGCTACATCGCCCAGAGTGAGGAAGTCGTTCGCCATACCGCCAAATAGCTACAACGACGTTTTGAGGAAGGAAAAGGTTGCCCGCCTAAGCATTGCCAAAGCTCCGCAGGCGGACAGTTTCTGAGACTAAGTCGCCGTGTTCTTTGATTTTAACAAGAATTGTCTCCGCTATGCGCAACGCGGCCGCGGCCTGCTGCCCACTTACACGCGGCTGTTTCCGTTCACGCACTGTTTGAAAAAACGAAGCCAACTCCAGTTTCAGCGGCTCGCCATGCTCAACCAATAGATTCTGGAACTGAATCCGGGGATTTGAAAAAACGAACCCATTTTCGTCTTCGCTATGGCTTTTTGATGGAACGAAGCCACTTTCCGGCTCGTTTTGCCGAAGTTCGTTCGGTAAAATCCGCGAAACTGCCAGCCTCACCGCCTCCTGCTTCTGATAATCCAACGAAATGTACTCGCCCGGCTGGAACAGCCGCAGCTTTCTTACTCGCTCGGTCGATACCCGGCTCGCCGTCAGGTTCGCGATGCATCCGCTCGGGAATGCCAGCCGCACGTTGGCGATGTCCACTTTCGGCGAGAGAACCGAAATCCCCGCCGCCCGGACTTCGTTCGGTAATTCGCCCGTGAAGCTCAGCACGATGTCCAAATCGTGAATCATCAGGTCCAGGATCACATCCACGTCCAGGCTGCGCGGCGTGAACACGCTCAGCCGGTGAACCTCGAAAAACAGAGGAACCGTCAGCGCCTGCTCCAGCGCCACCACCGCCGGGTTGAAACGTTCCAGGTGCCCCACCTGCAGAATCCGTCCGTTCGCCTCTGCCAGTCGCGCCAACCGCTCTCCCGCCGCCGCGGTGGCCGCAATCGGTTTTTCCACCAGCGCGTCGATCCCGGCTTTGAGCAGCCCTTCTACGACCGATTCATGCGTCACCGTCGGCGTCGCCACCACCGCCGCTTCCGGCGGTGTGGTCAGCTGATCAAGGGAAGTGAATGCCTGTGACCCGTGCTCTGTCGCCAACTTCCGCGCCCGTTCCAGGTCCGTATCCACAATCGCCGCCAGTTCCACCCCGGGCATTTGGCTCAGAATCCGGACATGGTTGCGCCCGAACGCGCCGGCCCCCACCATCGCGACTCGAATGTTGGGGCCACTCATTTCAATTCGTCCAAAGGCGCGTATCCGGTGATCGCGATATTAGCTGCGTTGGCCCGCTTCAGCATTTCGTCCTTGTCCAGCAGCAGTGTCCTTCCCGCATCCAGCGCCATGGCGGTCGTCTGCGTCTCAATCATCGTATCGATCGTAGTCACTCCCGCCACCGGCACATCGAACAGCAGATGCGCCCGGCCGCGCGATACCTTTACCAGCCGCAGCGGCTTGCCATTCGTCAGCGAGGCGGCCCGCCGCAGCATCGCGTCTGTTCCTTCCATCGCTTCTGCCGCCACGCATGCCTTCTCGCTGATCGCCACGCTCTGCCCAATATCCACCGACGCCAATACCGCTGCGATCTTCCGTCCGTAACGGATGTCCGCCTCTTCGTCTTTGCTCGGTTTCCGGCGCGTGAGCACTCCTTCGACAGCCAGCAGGGGCTTCAACAGTCGCGTCGAGTCCACCAGCTCAATGCCTTCTTCCCGCAGCACGCGCTGTATTCCGCCGATTAAGGCCGCTGTGTTCTTTTCCTTGAGAGATGTCAGCAGCTTCAGCAGCTTCCAATCCGGCGTAACTTCCGAAAACAGGCTCACGTGCTTCACCTGCCCGGTCATCATCACTTCCGATACGCCTTCGCGCTTCAGAATGTCGATCAGCGTTCCCAATTGCCCGATTTTGATCCAGTGCAGCCCTGTGGCAAAGCGTTCCAACTCCGGCGCCGCTTCGTTCTCAATAGCCACCACCACCACTTCGTGGCCTTCGCGCTGAGCTGTTTCGAGCGCCAGTAGCGGAAAGCGGCCGTTGCCCGCGATCATGCCATAGCGGTGCGCCATCTACTTCGTGAATCCGCGCTCCGATACCCGGATGAAATCGAGCACTTCCTTGACCTCGTTCGTTTGTTCCACGTCTTCAGCAATCCGCGCCAGCGCCTGGCTTGTATTCAAGCCTGCGCGCGTCAGAATGCGAAAAGCGTTTTGCAGTGGCTCGATTTCATCGGGCGTAAAGCCTCTGCGCTCCAGTCCGATGCGGTTCGCGCTGTAGACTTTGGCCTCGTGATCCGAAGCCGTGATCGAATAAGGCAGCACATCCTGCTTGATCACGCTGTAGCTGCCGATCATCGCGTGCCGTCCAATGCGGCAGAACTGGTGGATCGCCGAGAGGCCGCCAATATTGGCGAAATCTTCAACCGTCACGTGACCGGCGAAGGTGACTCCGTTGGCGAGAATCGTGTTGTTGTGGATACGAACGTCATGCGCGACGTGCACGTAAGCCATCAGCAGATTGCTGTCGCCAATCGACGTGATCATGCCGCCGCCTTCGGTGCCGCGATTGATTGTGACGAACTCCCGGATCGTATTGCGATCACCAATGCGCGTTTCAGAGGGCTCGCCCTTGTATTTCTTGTCCTGTGGGGCTACGCCGCATGAGCAATACGGATAGAAGACGTTGTCTTTGCCGATTGTGAGCTTGCCTTCCAGGTACACATGCGCGATCAGGCGAGTGCGTGGGCCGATCGTTACTCCGCCGCCGATGATGCAGTAAGGTCCGACTTCAGCTTCCCGGGAAATGTCTGCGTCAGGGTCTATGATTGCTGTCTGGTGAATCGCCATCCGTCGGGGCAAGCGCCGCAGCGCTCAGGCAAGCTGCGTTTGCGGCTCCTGCGGCGTTGCAACCTGCTCATGAGCGCGATCTGTCAGAGTGCACAGCAGCATCGCTTCCGCTACGGCCTGGCCATCCACTCTCGCCACGCCTTGAATCTTCGCAACCGCATACTTCAGGCGCACCATCTTCATCTCAATGCGCAACTGGTCGCCGGGAGTCACCGGCTTGCGGAACTTCGCGTTCTCCACTCCCGCCAGGAACATGATTTTGCCGCGTGTATGCGGCGCCATCCTGCCGACCAGAATCCCGGCCACCTGCGCCATCGATTCGATAATCAGGACGCCCGGCATAACCGGATAACCCGGGAAGTGACCGGCAAAATGGGGCTCGTTCGCTGTAACGTTCTTCAAGCCGACAATGTGATCGTCACCGATCTCGACAATCCGATCAACCATCAGGAACGGGTATCGATGCGGCAGGAACGCGAGGATCTCTTGAACATCCAGCGACATCATGGGATTCTCGATTATATCAGCCGATGCATCCTTACCTGCGCTATGCCATTGACAAGAAAGCAGAAATCGTAGATCTCATCGGCCGGTTTGTGGGGCTTGAGAGCCCCGCCGGCTTCGTCCGGCTGCTAATCGAAAGCACGCGCGACATGGCCGCCGCCAGAATGTTCGGCGATCACCTGCGGCTCGATTTCAAACGACCCGGCGAAGGACGGATTCTCGGCGTGGGGCACTCCGATACCGTATGGCCGCTCGGAACGCTCAAGACGATGCCGTTTCGTCATGCAAAGGGACGCCTGTGGGGTCCCGGCGTTCTCGATATGAAAGCCGGCATCGCTTTTTTTCTGTATGCCGTTCGATGCCTCCGGGATCTCGACATCGCACCGCGGAAGAAGATTTCGCTTCTGGTCGTCGCCGATGAAGAAGCCGGCAGCCCAACCTCACGGCCGCTGACGGAAGCAGAAGCCAGACAGAGCGATTGTGTCCTGGTGCTTGAACCAGGAACGGGTTTGCAAGGCAAGCTGAAAACTTCCCGCAAAGGTGTCGGCAGGTACACGATTTCAATTGAAGGCAAAGCGGCGCATGCGGGCGTAGATTTCACGAGCGGCGCCAGCGCCATCGTAGAAGCCGCGCGCCAGATTGAAAAGATTGCCGGCTTCACCAACCTTGTCCGCGGAATCACCGTGAACCCCGGCATCATCAGTGGCGGCACGCGCACGAATGTGATCGCGGCGGAAGCGCGTATCGAATGCGATGTCCGCGTCGCGCGATTGAGAGAAGCCGAATTGATTGACAAGAAGTTCCGCGCGCTTCGCCCGTTCGACAAGCGCTGCAAGCTTCACGTGGAAGGCGGTTTGAATCGGCCGCCGATGGAGCGCACGAAGGCGATCGTTGATCTCTTCGGCAAGGCAAAACAGATTGGCGCCGAGATAGGCGTGGAACTGGAAGAGAGCTCGACAGGCGGCGGATCGGACGGAAATTTCACTGCCGCACTTGGAATCCCTACACTCGATGGACTCGGCGCAGTGGGCGAAGGCGCGCACGCTATGAACGAAAGCATTCTCATCAATCGCATTGCCGACCGCACTGCGCTGTTAGCCGGATTGCTCGCCGGTTTGTAATTCCGTTTCGATCTGCACCAGCGGCGAACCGGGGTTCGCGGCGAAGTATGCGGCCAGCTTGTTCGTAGCCGCGGCGCCGACAACTTTCGTGAGCTCCTGTTGCGGAGTTTGACGCAGGCGTTCCAGACTTCCAAACGTGCGAAGCAATTTCTCCACGGTCTTGGGTCCGATGCCGGGCACTTCATGCAGTTCCGATGTAAGGCGCTGCGCATTGCGGCGCGTGCGATGAAATGTCACCGCAAAGCGGTGCGCTTCATCGCGAATCGTTTGCACCAAGTGCAGGATGGGCGAGAACTTATCGAGAATGATCGGCTCGTCTTCCTGGCCATACACGTAAATCCATTCTTCGCGCTTCGCGATGGAGGCAAGCGGTTGATAGGTGATACCGATGGCTTCCAGCGCTTCTGCCGCGGCGTGCAGTTGCCCCAGTCCGCCATCCACCAGCACCAGGCCGGGGAAAGGCTGCTTCTCTTCCTGCAGCTTAGAGTAGCGGCGCGTGATCACTTCGCGGATGGAAGCGAAGTCGTCGTTTCCTACAACGGTGCGGATGATGAACTTGCGATAGTCCGATTTCTTCATCTTGCCCTCTTCCCAGACAACCATGCTCGCCACTTTGTCCGTGCCCTGAATGTGCGAGATATCGAAGCACTCGATGCGCCGCGGCGGCTCGGCAAGATTTAACGCATCCTGCAGCGCCTCGCTGATGGCCTTCGAGGATGGCTTCATCACGCGGAAGCGCTGATCGAAGCTATGTTTGGCGTTAGTTTCAACTAATGAGAGCAGAGCCTTTTTCGCTCCGCGCTGGGGAGTTACGATCTCAACTCTTCGCCCGCGCAGATCCGAGAGGAATTCTTCCAGCTCTTCGCGTTCTTCGAAATCGGCCGGTACATGAATCGTAGCGGGCACGTACTTGCTGTTCAGATAGAACTGCTTGAGCAGCGCCTCAAAGAATTCTGATGGATTGAAGTGCTCCTGGTCTTCCCAAAAGAATTCGCGCCGATCCACAATCTTGCCGTTCCGCAGGTGGAAGAGATTCACTGCGACGAGCGGCGGCTCCGCGTGGTACGCGAAGATATCGGTATCTTCGCCTTCGACGGCATCCATTTTTTGCTTCTGCTCCATCTCGCGCACAGTCGTGATGAGGTTGCGCAGGCTAGCGGCTTCTTCGAATCGCATGTCGTCCGCGGCGGCTTGCATGCGCCGCTCGAGTTCCTGGGCGAGATCGTGATGACGCCCTTCTAAAAAAAGGCGCGTGTCGCGAACGGCAGCCGCATATTCTTCATCGGTGGTGAGCCCCTGGGTACATGGACCCAAGCATCGGTGAATGTGGTACTGCAAGCACGGATGCGTGTGCTTGCGGGTCAAATCGATTTTGCAAGACGGGACTTTGAAATGCCGGTGGATGAAATGAACCAGGCGATGCGCCAGGTTGCCGGGAAAGTAGGGCCCGTAATAGCCGGCGCCATCTTTCAAAATGCGGCGGGTAACGTACACCCTCGGATACTTTTCGCGCGTGAGTTTAACGTATGGAAACGTCTTGTCGTCGCGCAGGAGGATATTGAAGCGCGGCTTGTACTGCTTAATGAGATTGTTTTCAAGCGCGAGCGCTTCCTTATTGTTATCGACCTGAATGAAATCGATGTCGCGCGCTTCGGAAATCAGGCTTCCGGTCTTGGCTTCCGCCAGCCGGTCTTCATTGAAATAGCTTCTAACGCGGCTGCGAAGACTTTTCGCCTTGCCGACGTAGAGGATTCTTCCTTGTGCGTCTTTGTAGAGGTAAACGCCCGGCCGGGTAGGAAGCTGCGCAACTTTTTCGCGTAGTTCCATCGCAGCTTTATAATTCAATTGTGACACGCAGAGCGTCTTTTGCTTCGCTGGCGGCGCTCTTTTTCCCGGCCTGGATTCTGGCCCAGCAGAAGCCGGCGACGCCGCCTCCGCCTCCGCAAAATCAGCAGCCACGGGACGAATCCGGGCCTCCGGAAGAGGACGAGACCGTGGCGCCGGAGAAGTTTGTCCTGGATCCGCTCGAATCGGATCGCAACGTCAAAGTGGGTAACTTCTACATGCATAAGGGGACGCCGGCCGGGTACCGGGCCGCCGTAGCACGCTTTGAACGCGCGACCAAATTCAATCCTAATAATGCCGAAGCTTTTTTCCGGCTTGGAGAAGCGGAAGAAAAGCTCAAGAACAAGGACGCGGCCAAGATCGCGTTCGAGCGCGTGATCCGCGTCGCGCCCGATTCGAAGCTCGCGCACGACGCGAAAAAGAAGCTCGAGAAAGACTAAAGAACCTAGCTTTTGACGGTCACTTTCTTGCTGCGCTCGAGCGTCTGATGCCACATCGCTTTCAGCAACTCGCCGACGCCGCGCTCCCAATCCGGAAACAGGTCGACATATTGCATCTTCATTGCGATCTGCCGTGGGACTTCACATTCATCCAGGCGGAGAGGGACAAAGAAGATTTCTTCGCTCGGTACGCGGGAGGCAACCCCCAGCGCGTATTCAAGCTCGCATTGGAAATAGCCGCGCTTGGCGGCGGAGCGGCGGGAGAAGCATCCGATGAAGAACTCCGAAAGGTCGATGGCGCGCTCGATTGCACGAGGCCAATTCTGGCCGGGCAATAGCTTTTCTTGATCCATCCAGGGCTCGAAGCCAGCGTTGTGCAGGGCGGAGTAAAGCCGCCGCACTTCCGCGCGATCTTCTTCAGCGTAGGCGAGAAATACGCGAATGCGGCCGTTTGGCTCGAAGGCGACCTGGTTGAAATCGTCGAGCTTGAAGCGGCCAAGACCGTCGATTTCGATACGCGCTCCCTCCTGCAGAAAACTCCTGATTAGCTGCTCGAGCGCTTTACCGCGCACACTGCGGTTCATGGGCTTCCTTTGGGCGTTAAGGCCCTCACGGTGGATGTGCTCTCCGGCTGGGGAGGGGAGGGAGGACGTTTCAGCTCTTTTAAGAGGCGGTGTACGAGACTATCTACGTCATCGGCCGCTCTTGCCCGCGAACGATGGGATTTTCTTGCGAGGCTGCGTGCGAGATCGCGTTTGTTCACACCCAAAGAGTAAAGGCGCGATGCAGCTAAAGAGCAGTGGCGGCGTGACCGATTAAGCCGCAATCCACTTGAGCGGTTTAGGCTTATGGAATCGAAAGTTTTTTCAGAAGCTCGTGACCGGTTATTCGGCGCGGAGAACTTCGAGAGGCCGCTGGTCTAGGATGCGGGCGCTGGCGAGCCATCCGGCGATGTTCGCGAGCAAGGCCGTAGCGAATACAACGAGGAGCAGAGAGAGCCAATCGAAATCGAAGCCAGCATCGATGAAGCGGTCTGCGATGATGCGGGTGAAAACGTTCGCGAGGATTCCACCGACGAGGCCGGCGACTGCGCCCAGGATGGAAAACTCTATCGAAAAAATGCCGGTGATGCGGGACCTGGTAGCGCCCAACGTTTTGAGGATCGCGACCTCGCGGATGCGGCGGTAGCGGGTCCCGGCAACACTGGACGAGAGTATGATGATGCCGGCGAGAATGGCAAACGCCGCAAGGAAACGGACCACGAGCGCGACCTGATCTATCGCCTCTTGAATACGCGCGAGCACGTCGGCAAGGTTCATGACGGTCACGGTTGGGAACTTTTCAAAAACGGCTTCGTCGACGCGCGGAATATCTTTCGGCTTCACATGGACGGCGCCGTAGTAAGTGACAGGCAGGCCGGCGAGCGCGTCCTGCGGCAGTACAAGGTCATAACGGACGGGCGCACGCTGTTCGCGGTGGAATACCGCAACCAGCGGCGCAACGAGGCTGCGGCCGGCCACCTGGAATTGCAAGCGGTCTCCCAAGTGAAGGCGATAGGAGCGCTGCGCCTCTTCTGAAACCGCAAGCTGAGGTTGGGCGCTATCGGGCATCCACCAGCGTCCTTTCTCCACAGCCAAACCATCGGGTACCGATTTTGCCGTCGTGATACGCAGGGTCTGCAGATCTTCCTTGCGCCCCTTCGCAAGCTGGAGCTGCGCCGCCGGAATGCCGTTCTTGGACAACATACGGGCAACGATATAACCGACGAGCTGCACCTTGCTGGTGACGCCAGTCTGAGACTCGATGAGCTTGCTCATGGCGGACGAATCACGAACATCGAGAAGAAAGACATTACCTTCGCGGCCGGGACCTTCAGCCGTCACCTGGCGCAGGACGGTGCGCTGGAGCAGAAACGTAGTGAGGGTGAACATGACGCCGACACCGAGAGCGACCAGAACGGAACGAGCCTGATTGCCGGGCCGGTAAAGATTAGCGAAACCGTGCCGAAAGGGCGGTGGAAGGCGCTTGCTGCCTTTGCGAACCAGCCAGCGCATCAGCAGCAAAAGCAGAGCGGCGACGAGGCCGAGAGCCACGAGGCTCGCCGTCAGACCGCCGATGAAATAAGAGCCCATCAACCAAGACTGGCTCAGCCAAACGGCAATGAAGTAGAAACCGGCGAAGATGAGGAGGGCGCCGAACCAACTGGGAAGTTTTTCGCGCCAGTGTTTGCGGCTCTCCGCGCCGGCATCGCTCATATTGCGGCGGAATACCAGGCTGGGGCGAACGTTGCGGATATTCATCAGGGGCGGAAGCGTGAAGAGGAGAGTGGCGAGGATGCCGAGGCTCATGCCCTGCAAGCTGAAGGACCAATCCCACGGAACGTGCGGCAGCAGCGCGAAGACGCGATGAATGAGCCAAGGAAAAGAACGCTGGACCGCGGCACCTATGGCTACGCCGATGAGACCGCCCGCGATTCCGAGCCAAAGCGTTTGCAGCAAGTAGATTTGCATCACCTGCTTGGAACGCGCGCCGACGGCTTTCATCACAGCGATGGTGTCCATGCGCTGCTGGAGATGCGAGTACATGGCCATGGCGACACCGAGGGACCCAACGATAAGCGCGATGAGGCTGACGAGGCTAAGGAAAGTGGTGGTATTGTCAATGGCTTTGCCGACGGCCGGGCTGCCCTCGCGATAGTCGCTGATGTATACGCGATGAATGTCAGACCTGATGGCGGACTTGATGGCGTCCAGATCGACGCCGGGCCTTAGCTTAAAAAGAAAGCGCTGGGCGGCGCGGCTGCCGAATTGAATCAGTCCGGTGCGGTCGAGCGCGGCGCGGCTCATGATGACGCGCATGCCAGGACCGAAGCCGGAAGCCAGCCGGTCCGGCTCGGTGAGCAGGGTGCCGGTGATGAGGAAATCTTTACCACCCAGGCGGATGGTGTCACCGGGAGAAACCTTCATTCGCAGCTCGAGTTCCGGGGTGACGACGACGGAGGAGTCATTGCAGAGCAAATCACGGAGGGGCTTGGCGGGGCTAAGCGTAAAGGTTCCGTAGAAAGGGTAAAGGGCGGGGTCGACGGCCTTTACCGAGACCATTTGCGGGATGTGCTGTTTGACGGAGGCCGCCATGGATACGGTTTCCGTGACGCGCGTGAGGATGCCATACTTGGCGCCGATCTGCTGCATTCGCGGAATCTTTTCCGGCGGCAGGTTTCCCCAGGTTTGGGCCTGCAGATCGGCGGCGATGAGCTGCTTGGCATTGCGCAGGAGCATGCCACGAAAAGCGTAGCCGAAACCTTTCACTCCGCTTAGGGCCGCGACACCGACGGCAACGGCGAGGACGACAAAGAGAAACTTCGCGGGCGAGGCGCGCAGCTCGCGCCAGGCGATTTTGGAGGCAGTCCGGAAAGACACGGTTATGCCTCTACCTGAGACTGCGGCAGGGGAGCATGGGGAGCGGCCATTTCATCACTGAGTATGCGGCCGTCATGCAAAGTGATAACGCGATCGGCGTAGTCCGCCAGAGCGCTGTCATGCGTTACCAGGATGAGCGTGGTTTCTTCTTCGCGATTGAGCTGCAGCAGGAGATCGAGGACATGCTGACCGTTCGCGCTGTCGAGATTGCCGGTGGGTTCGTCGGCCATGAGAATGGGAGGTTGGGTAATGAAGGCGCGGGCCAGGGCGATGCGCTGCTGTTCTCCTCCGGAAAGCTGAACCGGGTAGTGGCCGGCGCGATTGGTGAGACCAACGCGATGGAGCAATTCTTTGGCGCGGCGGCGCGGATCGCCCTGATAACCGCTCAACTCGGCGGGCAAGAGAATGTTTTCCTCCGCGGTGAGCGTGGGGACCAGTTGGTAGGACTGAAAGACGAAGCCGATCTTGCGGCCGCGGATGCGCGCGAGATCATCTTCGCGGAGATCCGTGATATCGGAGCCGTCTAGAATAATGCGGCCGGAAGTGACCGTGTCGAGGCCGGCGAGGAGGCCGAGCAGGGTGCTTTTGCCGCTGCCGGAGGCGCCCATAATCGCAAGAAACTGGCCGCGCGGCATGGAAAACGTTACATCGCGGAGAATTTCGACCCGGTTCGGCGGGTTTTCGATGATTTTCCAGAGCTGGCTTACGTCGATGACACTGGTCTGGGCTGTAGCGGCGCGCATGTCAATCTTAAGGACGTGGGGAGACGCGGATTCTATTCCATTGTTGCAGTCCTGGCGGCGTGTACTCTCCTGGCGGCGTCATGCGGAAGAAACACGAACAGCGCACAAGAAGAGAAACGCACGGAAGCCGAGCAAAGTTCCGCGGATACCTCGGCAGCGCCGCCACAGGCGCAGGCAGGAGTCTCGCGCGCGGAAGATCATCGGCCGGTGATTGTCACCTTCGGCGATAGCTTGACGGCGGGCGTGGCGGGCCGGAGCTATCCAGATGATCTGCAAGATCTGCTGAATGACCACGGCTATAGATATCGCGTGGACAACCAGGGCGTCAGCGGCGATACGACGACGGATGGCCTGGCGCGCATCGAGAATGTGATTGCGGAACATCCGGCGCTGGTGATTCTGGAGTTCGGTGGAAATGACGGGCTGCGCGGGATCCCGGTGGATGCGACGAAGAAAAACATGCAGGAGATGATCTCGCGATTACAGCAGGCGCGCATTCCGATTGTGCTGCTGGGGATTACTCTTCCGCCGAATTACGGGCCGGATTATGTTAAGCCTTTTACGGCAATTTTTCCGGAGTTAGCGAAGGAGTATCACTTGAAGCTGATGCCTTTTTTGTTGCTGAATGTGTACCAGCATTCCGAGATGATGCAACCGGATGGGATACATCCGAATGGTGAAGGGAATCAGGTGGTGGCGCGGGATGTGTTCCGGTTGATTCAGCCGATGTTGCGGAAGGGGGAGTGAGTCAGGTCAGCCGGAAATGCGTGGCGTGCCGGGGATAGGCGGGATCGGTCTGTCGACATGCCGCTCTGTTGCGACGTGCTTGTTCCTTTGTAACTCTCGAGTAAGCGAGGATCGAGACAGCGCTCAAGTCACTTCTACGGGTAGCGGGTTGTACGGCAAATTTGAACGCCATCAGTCGGTAGCGCCCTTTGAGTGCTAGCCGATTTGGTGATGTGAAGCGGATTTTTCGCGACTAATCGTGATTGTGATCGACGGAATGCCCAGAACGTTCCTTGACCCCATGCCAATTTGTTGGTCGTGTGGGCTGTAGCACCAGGAATCCTAAATGCTGCGCTACTTACTCGCGAGTAGTCCGCCTTTGGCGCTGGCGCAAGTAGTATCATTGCTCGGCGGCCGGATTCGCCGGAGAAGGTGGCCAAAATGCCCAGTGACATCAACGATGAGGTCCGCTTCGACGCTTCAAGCGTTAAGGTCAGCCCTTCGGCGGCGTGCTGCGTGAATGTGAGGGACTTCGGCGCAATCGGTCGAGCTCTATCAACGAAAGGCGCCATTCACGCGGGGTCGACCGTCTTGACGGTCGATACTCTCGACGGTTGGGCGGCGGGTTCTGGTATTGGAATCGCCGGCGCCAGCGTTGGTCTCACACCTGGCACCGCCGCAGCGCTTGTGACGAGGGTCGTCCGGATCGACCCCACCCAAAAGGTGCTTCACCTGAAGGACCGAGCCGCCAACACTGTTTCCGGCGTCACTGTTACGTCCGATGATAGTGTGCCGATTCAAGATGCTGTTGACTCAGTGGGCAAGGATGGCGGCACGGTATGCCTGCCACCGGGTAGGTACATGGTCGGCACGACAGGGGCGGTAACGAACCAGCCAATTGTGCTCGGCTCTAACCTCCGAGTGATCGGCGCCGGGAAGGGCGCCACGATTTTACAGCTATGCCAGGAAGCAAACACTCTTTATCTGGCGGAAAAATCGGATCCGTCGACTGGGCTTAGGATGGCAGGCCCAATTTTCATCAATGCTTCCAATCTGTGGTGGTTTGGCGCGGGAATGCCACGAGACTCGAACATAGAGATCGCTGGGATCACTTTCGACGGCGACAAGAACCACCAGACGCTAGTCTACGAGCCTGACTACCGTCCCAACCCGACACAGATGCCCAAACCGACCACCAGCGTCTTCTTGACGGGGGCCTCGGATGCCGGGGGGCAACTTCCGGCGGGAACCTATGATGGCCTCATCCGCTTCCAGGACGCTGCCGGCAATGAAGGCATGGGTGTCGGAACTTTCGGAGCCCTCAGTTTGGGAGCGCCCAATAACGCCATCGCCGTTTCTCTTCCGCCTGTCTTTCCAGCTGAGGCCGTAGCGGTTGTGCCATACATACGCCGCGCGGATCTCAACGAACAGGACTCAAACGGCAACGCGCGTTATGAACGCTTAGACCCGATCTTGCTGAGCAATATTCAGAAATGGGACGGCAGCCCCAACCCGAATCATTGGCCAACTATACTGGTGCGCACTCATACGCTCTATCCCCAAGGTCCAGCCCTCTATCCGGAAGGTCCGCTCGATACGCAAGCCGATACGCAGGGTAACTACCGTTTCCCTGGCATCGTAAATTTCTGGGGTAACACTGGTGCCTCGTACTTTGGTTATTTTATTAATGCGGAAAGGCTTTATTTTCACGATATCGAGATTTGTAATTTTGTCTCGGACGGATTCGGTCTGGATGGCATCGCCTTTTCACAATTTGAACGAATCCATTCGCACCACAATGGCAGAGATGGCGTAAGCATCACAACGAACAACATGGAGGTGAAGGAACTCGACTTTACGGATTGCGTATTCGAATTCAACGCGAGCGCTGGTGTGGACCTGGAGCCCGCCGGAGTTCAGAGTCTTTGCTGGAATCAGTGCTCTTTCCTCAATAATGGCATCGGCGTCTCAATCGGTGCGGTGGGCACAATCGATTGCCGAGATTTGGAGTTCAAGTATTGCAAATTTGATCGGAACGTTCTCTTTCATCTTGCGACGACCAACACGCTGATTAACATCGTCAATTTAAAAATAATAGGCTGCTGCTTTCGCAACAACGTGAACGTCTGCCTCCGAATTTCTGGCGATGGGGCCAAAAATATCACGGGCGAAATTTCGCGATGCGACTTCGACGAATGCAACGGCACCGGTGGCCCAGCTATCGCACCATACACTGGCAGCTTTTCTGAGTTCGCCCCAGGATACGACTTGTTCGCCCTGGATGTTTCGGCCATCATACTGGCAGGGTCGAAGACCACATTCCGCATTACCAACAACCATTTCAAACCGCGGGTAGCCGCACAAACCGGACAGGACGGCGTTGATCGGATTTTCGTTTCGAGCGCGGACATGATAGATATTTCGGCAACAGCCGGCGGTCACACGATCCAGAACAACCACTTCGAATTGAATCCGTTGGATCCGCGTCCCGCCGTCTCCCCGGTTCCACCAGTGGCATGGTCAAGAAACATCAAGGATCAAAGTTTTCTAGTGGCGTATCTGGACACGTTAGGTTCCAACAGGATTTCGGGTAACGTTGGCGACGGTCTCATCTGGACAGGGACCGCGGCGACCGGTTCAACGATTCCCTGCGGACTTGATCTTGAGGAGAGGGGAAGCGCACTTATCGCACCGGGCCTGCAATCATTTGCAATATCATTTGTGCACGCGCTGCCCGCTCCCCCGTTCGGCAATTATCTTGTGACAGCGGCCTTCAATTGGAACGCTGGCGCCTGGTGGATCGCTAGTGCAACACAGGCTGGTTTTACGATCAACTGGGAGAGTCAATCGCCGGCAGCATCAGCGTCGTCTGCGCCGCAGATCACTTGGTCGGCGAAATTCATCGCCTGAGCGCCTTCTCCGGACTTTGGCTTAGCGCGTGGATGGCGTTGTACCCAATGAATGGCGGGCTTGCAGATGGACGTGCTATGCCGGTGCTCAAATGTACAGTCCAATAGTTAACGGATAGATCCTGCCAGACGCCGAAGGGTTTTAGAAATCCGATTGTTGCTGCGAATCCCCTTCGCGCCACTAAACGATGCCGACCAGGCTGGGGCTACGCGGATTAGTCCCGCAAAACGCCGCTGTCATGCTTTATACCACTTGTCCGTATTAGTCGGCTATGCTTCTCTGTGACTGAGAGAATCAGCGAGGGAGCCACACGTGATCCAGCGAAACGAGATTAGTTACCGAGTACCTTTCACTTCGAATTCGAGCCTGGCAGCGGGCTTCCACGTTAGCGCGTCGCTAGGCGGTGGGGCGCCGCACGCATTTCTCGTCGATACGGGATCGGTCGGCATTCTGGTGCCTCGGCAAGCGCTTGGTCCCGATTACCAGAACTTTGATCCTTCTCAGGACATCGAGTTTCAGTACGTCAGTAGCGGCAACGTGTATCTCGGGCAATGGGTTAAAGTTCCCGTCGTCCTCGGCGTCCCGGCGGCGTGGAACGGTACTGGGGATTACCCGATCGCACATATCGAGGTCTTCGCAGTTGATCGACCAGCCGATTTCGACGGGGGCGTATTCGGCGTTGGCTTTGGGATTGACGGCCTCGCCGACGGTGGGCCGTCCCGGAATCCGCTTCTGCATTTGGCCTATCAAGGGGATCATCTGAGGCATGGCTACATCGTCAGCACTCAGGGCGTCGATGTTGGCCTGACCCCGCTCAACACGGAGGGCTTCGCTTTCATCGCGCTCGAGCGTGACGCCACTGGGGAGGATTGGCTACAACCCATCGGAAGCGTCGGCTTGTCGGGTGACTTCAGCGGCGACGGCTTCAGCACCGATTTGCCATTGTTGATGGATACCGGCGTAGACAACATGATTCTATGGGTAAGTGCCAGCCACGCCCCGCCCGACTTGCCGAGCCATTCCGCATTTCCGGCCGGCATCGCGGTGAGCATATCGGCGCCGCCAGCGGGTCAGGCCGCTGAGCCGGCGCTACACTATTCATTCGTCACCGGAGATACAAGCCAATCTAGGGCGCCCTCGCAGGTAGAATGGCGCGTCGGCGACGGCATTAATACCGGGAGAAACGTTTTGGCCGGCGCTGAGTATCTCTACGATGCGACGAAGGGACGCATGGGTTTCCGGGTTCCTCCGACTTGGTCAGTGCAGTTTAGCGATTGATCAATCAGAGGCTGAACAGGCTCAGAACCGCCTACCAGACAGCCGCACGCCGGCGCCTCACTGCAAAGGCTCTATCCGCAGTGATCCGGGGATAAACTCAGGTTGCTCGTTTGACTTGTTGCGCCGGATCACTCCAGATAGAGTCCTCGGGTTAGGTGCGATCGTTGTGCTCAGTGTCCCCGAGCGAAGTTATCGAAGGATCGGCTACCAGATGGCAGCGATCACTCGTAACGTAAGGAAATTGCCGGGTCCAGGCGCGCCGCTCGGCGCGCGGGCAGATAACACGCCGCCGCCGCAACGGTGCAGAACAGGAGGGCGACTGCCAGAAAAGTCAGCGGATCAGTCGCCTGTACTTCGAAAAGCAGGCTGCGCATCCAGCGTGTCAGTCCCCACGCACATGCAAGGCCCAGTGCAATTCCGCTCAGCCACAACGTAGCCCCCTGCCTGAGCACCAGACCCAGGACGGCGCGCTGTTGTGCACCCAAGGCCATGCGCACGCCGATCTCAGCGGTCCGCTGCTGCACCGACCACGCCACCAATGCATAGAGGCCGACCAGCGAGAGGAACAGCGCCATCCCTCCGAATACCGACAGCACCACCGTTTGGAAACGGCGCTCCGCGCCGGCCCCGGAGACTAACTCTTGCATGGTTCGCGGGTCGGCCACGGCGAGCCCAGGATCCAGATTTCGAACTAGCCCACGGATGACGGAGGCTACGCGCTTGGTGGGAAGCGTGCTCCTCACCACTATGGAAGCAGAGCCCGTTCCCGTTTGCCATAGCGGCAGGTAAATCTGCATCGGGGGCGTGGCATCCAGGTTCTTCTGTCGCACATCAGCCACTACTCCGACAATCGTTCGCAACCCGCTCGTATGGACACGCCTGCCCAACGCCGACCGCCCCGGGAAGTACCGTCGAGCGAAGCTTCGGCTCACAACAATAACCGGAAGTCTTCCGGCCGCATCGCCATCATCGAAGACTCTGCCGGTTAGCAATGGAATCCCCATCGCGGCGAAATACTGCGGCGTCACGGAGCGGCTTTCAAAAGAAGTCTTTTCATCGAATGGGTATCCCTCCACTTGCAGCAAGCTGATTGATTCTCCGCCGCCGAGGGGGACATGATCTATCGCGGCGGCTTCTTGAATTCCTGGTATAACTCGGGTCCGCTCCAACAAAGAGCGAAAGAATGCATTTTGCTTTTGCGATTGGTCGTACCGCCCGTACAGCTCAATGTTCATGCTGACGGTAGCCTGCGAGGAAAACCCTTTATCAACCCCGCGCACGTTCAAAAAACTGCGGATCAGCAACCCCGACCCGGCTAGCAGCACGATGGTAAGCGCGATCTCCGCAATTGTCAACGCGCTTTGCAGAGGCGTTACGCCGCTGCGAGTCGCCGAGCCTTTGATGGCTTGATTCAAAGTGCAACCCGAACCGGACCATGCCGGAAATAGTCCCGAAAGCATCGCCGTCGTTAGCGATACGAGAAGCGTAAACAGCAGCACGCGTCCATCGATTGAGGTTTCCTCAATCCGAGGAATATTCACCGGATGAAAATGCACGAGAAGCCGCAGGATCAGCACAGCCGCCGCAGTCCCCAGAACACCGCCGGCCAAAGCAATGCACAACGATTCGGTCAGCAGTTGCCGAAGCAGGCGCAGTCTGGACGCGCCGAGCGCCGTGCGCACGCTAATCTCCTGCTTTCTGCCGCTGACCCGAGTTAGACTCAGACTCGCCACGTTCGAGCATGCAATCAGCAGCACTAGCAACACCGCGCCCATGAAAATCAGTAAGCTGCGCCGCGACCCGCCGGTGATCGTTTCATCAAACGACCGAACTATTCCTTGCGGTTTTTGAAACTGCTGCTGATATGGCGGGGCGAATCGTGCGGTGATTGCGGCGATTTCGCCCTGCGCCTGCCTCAATGTCACGCCCGGCCGTAAGCGTCCAATCGCGTTGCCTTGGCTTTCGTCGCGAGATGCCCTCTGTTGCGGAGTCATTACCCATGGTGTCCAAATGTCCGTCGTCTTTCCGATTGTTTCCAGGCTCTCTGCGCCGTGCGGAAAGGCAAACCCGGCCGGCATGACGCCTACAATGCGGTAGGGACGCGCGTCCAGAAGTAACTCTTTCCCCAATACGCCGCAGTCGCCGCCGAATCGCGATTCCCACAGGGCATGGCTTATGACTACAACACGTTCTCTTCCCGGCTGGGTGTCGGCGTCATCAACTGTGCGGCCGAGTTCCGGGATGCCCAGTATGCTGAAAAAGTCTGCGGTCACTCGCGATCCAGTGACACGGAACGCCGCGTCTCCCACCGAAACGTTTAAGCCATCGTTTGTGAATAGCGCCATCCGACTAAAGGAACGGCTCTCCTTTCGCCAGGCATAGAAATCTCCGTTGACTGGTCCCCATGCTTCCAGTGGCACGTCCGGAATCCCGGGTAGCCGCTCATAAAGGAAGACCAGCTGTTCCGGGCCGCGGTAAGGCAAATCGCGCAGTAGTACGGCGTTCACCACGCTGAAGACCGCGGTCGTCGCGCCAATCCCCAGCGCTAGCGTCAGCACCGCCAACGCCGCAAAGCTGGGACTTCGGCGCAGCAGTCGCAGTCCGTACCGAATGTCCGCCGCCAAGTCATCTAACATGTCCGCTCCGCGGGCTTCCCTGCAGGCTTCTTTCGTCTGCGCGAGTCTACCGAATTCCAACCGCGCCTGCCGCTCCGCCTCCGCACGCTCCATACCGCCACGCATCAGATCTTCGGCACGCGTCTCCACGTGGAACTGCAGCTCGTCATGCATTTCGCGCTCCATAGCTTGCGGGTGCAGCGTGGCACGTAGCCAAGAACGAAGCCGTGTTCGCAGCATCAAGCTTCTCCCGGTGTGGCCCGCAAAACAGCCGCGATTGCGCCCGCCATCTCGTCCCATTGTTCGGTTTCGGAGCGCAGCGCACGACGGCCAGCGGCGGTCAATCGATAATATTTGGCCTTGCGCTTGTTGTCCGATTCGCCCCATTGGCTGGCAATCCAGCCCTGGTGCTCCAGCCGGTAGAGCGCCGGATAAAGCGAGCCCTGCTGAATTTGCAAGCGCTCGCCTGAAATCTGCTGAATGCGCAAAAGGATGCCGTAACCATGCAGAGGACCTAGCGACACTGCTTTCAGAATGAGCAGGTCGAGCGTCCCCTGCAAAAGATCGAGCCTCTTTGCCATCCCTCTCCTAGGATGTCCAGGAGAGAGCATATCAGACAGCAAGCGAGCGGGTGACGAGGCGCAACCACGCACCTATTCATCATGTGTAGTTGCGAAGGGTCTAGGAATCGCAGGCAAGATCGTGGCGAGGCACCCGACCGTCTAACGCGCCACCCTCCCGTATGCTGTACGCTCAAGGCGCTGGCTTTGACGACCGATGGGCTGGCGCGCATCGAGAATGTGATTGCGGAACATCCGGCGCTGATTCTGGAGTTCGGTGGGAATGACGGGCTGCGCGGGATCCCGGTGGATGCGACGAAGAAAAACATGCAGGAGATGATCTCGCGATTACAGCAGGCGCGCATTCCGATTGTGCTGCTGGGGATTACTCTTCCGCCGAATTACGGGCCGGATTATGTTAAGGCGTTCACGGCAATTTTTCCGGAGTTAGCGAAGGAGTATCACCTGAAGCTGATGCCTTTTTTGTTGCTGAATGTGTACCAGCATTCCGAGATGATGCAACCGGATGGGATACATCCGAATGGTGAAGGGAATCAGGTGGTGGCGCGGGATGTGTTCCGGTTGATTCAGCCGATGTTGCGGAAGGGGGAGTGAGTCAGGTCAGCCGGAAATGCGTGGCGTGCCGGGGATAGGCGGGATTGGTCTGTCGACATGCCGCTCTGTTGCGACGTGCTTGTTCCTTTGTAACTCTCGAGTAAGGTTCATGCGAAGAGCAAATCGGAAGTAGAGCCGGGTAGGTTGGCTTCAAAAGTTCTCAATCATCCACATATTGCTGCTCATGTTCCAGCCATAAATCGCCAGATGGCTGCCGTCCGGGGAAGGCAAGGCGAACGGCGCGGCACCGGGATCACCGAAAGGCCGGTTCCAAGGCGCCACGCTCCCGCTCTGTCGCCACAATACATCTGCGTCACCTTTCAGAGAGACGCGCAGAAGCACAGATCCTTTTTGCACCTGGCTGGAGGCGAAAATCCCCTGCCCGTCGGATGTCCAATTAAGGCTGAGTAAACTACTCCAGCCTTTCACGACGATCGGCTGCACCGCTTGACTGTCCAGAGGGACGAGGTCAATTTGGCCTTTGGAATATTTGAGGACTGCAATGCGTGTACCAGCCGGCGAAAGATCCCAGATGTAGGAGTTCCCGGCAGCGGGATCGGTATTGAAGCGAGTGAGTTCGCCGCCGCGCCCCTGCTGCGGGTCAAAGGCAGTGAAGACCAGTTGTTTCCGGCCGGGAGCGAGCTCCGCAAGAGCGCACAGGCTCGCCGGGGAACGGGCGCAAGCAAGCTTCCCATAAAAATGCCCGGTCAACACTAATTCCGGTGAGCCTCCTGTTATGGGAACTCGCATCAAGTTGTCAGCCGCTGAAGCCTCCGTCGCAGCGAGTACGTAAAGGAGCCACTTGCCGTTTGGGCTCACGGTAGCGGAACCTGTGATCTCGCGTCGTGTCTCGGTGACGATCGGTTCAGCGGCATCGTCGCCGAGCGATTGCCTGAAAATGCTCGAATGGCCGTCGCGGTACGACTCAAAAAGAACAGCCTTACTATCGGGCGTCCAAGCGAACGGATAGTTCTCACCTTCGTTGAGGGTTAGTCGTCTGGCGACGCCGAGGCCATTACTCTTAACTTGAACGTCAGCAACATAGATGGCGCCCTGGGGAGCGAGTTTTCGAAAGGCTAGCCTCTTGCCGTCCGCTGACACGGTTGGATCTTGCACGCAGAACCCGGCCAATTCGTCAAACGGCTTGGCAGGCCAATTGTCTTGCCCGTTCGAGAGTCAACTTGTGTTTGCCAGAAATTCCAACTCCCGGTAAGCGGGCTTGCTTCCTGCAGAATATAAAGGATGCGCCCATCTGGCGACCATGTCCAGTCGGCGATTTCACTGGTGCCGCTGACGACCACAGGGCTGCCTTTCAAGGAGCGGGCGGGGCGGCTTTCGACGCCCGATTCCAGCTTGCCGCCCCGCAGATGGCCTCCGACATACGATAAGCGCTGGCCGTCCGGCGACCAATCGGCACCGAAGAAGCCATTCTCGTCGTCACCTTGATAGAGCTTGGCCGCGTGCGTTCCGTCGGGTCGCATTAGCCACATTTCGCGATAAAAGACTCTGCCAGGGTTGGCGTTGAAGGCAACCCAAGAGCCGTCGCGCGAAACAGCCCACGCGTAAGCATCGTCGCGCAGCTTGCGAGGCGCTCCGGCCACTGCCGGGACCACCCAAATGCTCGGCGGCTTTCCCTGCACATTGGCCGTGGCAATGAACCTCGAACCATCGCGCACCCAATTGGTAGCGATGCCCCAATTCACTTGCATTCCCTTCAGGATGTCCGGCTGAGGAACAGTCCGCGTCTCGCCGGTTTCGATGAGCTTAACGTGAATCCCGGTCAGGTCGACGTAGGCCAGGTATCTCCCGTCAGGGGAAATGCATTCACTTGAAACTGCGTTTTCACTAGAATTCGTCGTGAGTTGCCGCTGTCTCAAATCGAGGGGGCCATGCACGGAATGCGATTGCGCTCTCGAAAACCAGAAGGTAACAGCGGCAATCAGCAGCAGTGTGATTAATGCGGCGGCCAGCGGCTTAGGGGCAGTTTTCTGGCCATACTTTGTGCGGCTCTTTTCGCCCTCGAGAGATAGCTTGGCGGCTATAGACTTGAGGCCGGCACGTATTTCCGATGCTGCTTGAAAGCGCAGCTCACGATCTTTCTGGAGAGCCTTATTGATAATCTGCTCGAGCTGGAGCGGCAGTTCGGAGTTCAAACTGCACACGGGTGTGGGTACGCAATTCAAAATCGCCGTGTAAAGAATCGCCGCGGTTTCACCGTCGAAGGCCTGCCGTCCCGTGGCCATTTCGTATAGCACCAACCCGAAAGAAAACAGATCCGTGCGAGTATCCAGTTTCTCGCCGCGCACCTGCTCCGGCGACATATAGGCGGCCGTGCCCATCGCGATACCCGTCCGGCTGAGGTTGGGGTGAGCAGTTACTTCCGTTTCGGTCAGATGCGGGACGAGTTCCTCCCTTGCCTCCACTCTTGCCAGGCCGAAATCGAGAATTTTGGCTTCGCCGCGATTCGTGACAAAAATGTTCGCCGGCTTGATGTCGCGATGGATGATGCCTTTCTGATGGGCTGCCTCCAGACCCTCGGTAACCTGAATAGCCAATTTCAATAGCTGATCGATCGGGAAGCGTGCCTGTTTGGAAATACAGTCCCGCAATGTCTGTCCCTCGAGCAGTTCCATAACGATGAAAGGTTGTCCATCGTGCTCTCCAAACTCATGAATGGTGCAAATATTAGGGTGGTTTAGTTTTGAGGCTGCGCGTGCTTCGTGTGCGAATCGCTCCAAAGCCCGGACGTCGTTTCCCACTTCTTGCGGTAGGAACTTCAATGCGACCCGGCGGCCCAGCTTCAGATCCTCCGCTGCGTACACCACGCCCATGCCCCCGCCGCCCAGGACTTCGAGCACACGATAGTGGGAGACTCTTTTGCCTGTCTCATTCGTTATGGGTAATTCAGGCTCGAGTTGTGGGGGCGCTTTCAACGATTCGCTTGCTTGCAGCCGCTCTATAGGCACCATCAAGCGGTATCCTCGACGCGCGACTGTCTCAATATAGTGCGGTTTCTCTGCCGAATCCCCCAGCGCCAGGCGCAACTTCTTAATAGCGGTGTTGATGCTGTGGTCGAACTCGACTATCGTGCCGTTTGGCCAGAGAATGCTGCGGATGTACTGCCTGGTCAGCAGCTCCCCTTTGAAATCGACCAGCATTTCCAAAAGCTGAATTGGCTGCTCTTGCAGGGGAATCCGCCGATCCTGATCATAAAGTTCGCCTGCCGCGATATCGAGCCGAAACGGTCCGAAGCGGACAACGTTGCAGCTTGTCCTCTCGCGCATAGAGCAGAGCCTCCGACCACGGTGCCCTTCCATACTAACTGAATTAGAGTATCCCAGCCTGGGCTGTTCACTGGTAATTCACCGCCAGTTCACCGCTGGTGCATTGAGGCGGTCGGCCATTTTTGGCCAATATTTAGGCTGTTTCACGGAGAAAGGCGAAACGAATGTTCTTGAAAAAGCTTATTCCGGTTTTGTTAGCAATCGCCCTGGGCGGTTCCGCTTTGGCGAAATCCGATCGCGACGGCGGAAGCCGGATCGCGTTTATTCAAGGTCCGGATGTCTACACAATGAAGCCTGACGGAACTGATGTCCGGCAGCTCACGCACCTTGGTCCCACTAATTCTGCGTTTTGGGAAGCCTGGTCGCCCGACGCAAAGCAGTTGATCTTTACAGAGTTCCCTCCGAACGTGCCTTCCCAACTCTGGGTGATGAATGCGGATGGGAGCAATCAGCATCTCTTCCTGAGTGATCCCTCTTACGCGGATACGGCGGCAGGTTTCTCGCCGAACGGCAGCGAAGTCGTGTTCACACGATGCCAAATCACATCGGAGGGGCTTTGCGCAATCTATGCGGTCCGAACCGACGGCACCGATTTAAGAGCACTTACTGAATTTGAGCCAGATGTATTTGACTTCGCTCCGACCTATTCGCCAGACGGGTCCAGAATCGCCTTCGAGAGTTACAACCGGGAAGGTGTACTTGGTGCCATTTACTTGATGAACGCCGATGGCTCAGCTGTTCGCCGACTCACCCCAACTGAGCTAAGCGCCTACAATCCCAGCTGGTCGCCAGACGGAGAAAAGATCGCGTTCGAGACCCACTGCTGCAATCCACAGAACTCGGATATCTGGACGATCAATCGTGACCGCGAAGAGCTTACGAGGCTCACCGGCAGCTCTGAGACAGACCTCGACATCCCTGTCGCCTATTACAACGAATTCCCTTCCTGGTCACCGCGCGGAAATGCCATCGTTTTCGCACAGTACCTCGTTTCGTCGAACAGTTCCGCGATCTTCATCATGAATGCGGACGGAAGTGTGTGCACTCAAGTACTGGCGCTCTCTCCCTCACCACGCACCTCGGACGCTTTACGGTCGAAGACGCGACATCACTTGCCGGAGGAGATCGAAAAGGGCGGCGCAGATCCACGGTGGAGTCCGCGGCAATGGTAGGCGGCAGTAAGCGAAGCGAATCAAGGAGAGAAATATGTGCGACCTCAAAACTCACTTAACCACGCTCGTTGCGACCTTGGTGCTGCTGACCGGCAGCCCTGCTCGCGCGGCTTTCCCGGGAGAAAACGGCAAGATCGTCTTCGTCGGCAATCAATCCGGAACTTGGCAGCTGTACACCATGAATCCAGATGGCAGCAGCATGAATCAGATCACGAACTTACCGGCCACGAACTTCGTGTTATGGCTACCGATCTTCTCACCGGACGGACGGCGGATTCTATTTGCTCACGATACATCGAACAGTCTTTGCGCTCCCGGGGTATTTCCACCCTCCTGTGCGGTTGACTTATACGTCATCGATGCGAACGGGAGCAATCTGACGCGGTTGACTAACGATGGCCTGTCTTTCTTGGGTAAATGGTCGCCCGGCGGTGCTTCGATTGTGTTTGCACATGCATCCGTGCTAACCGGTCAATGGGTAATCACCACGATGCGAGCCGAAGAGAATGCGAAGGGATCCGGTCTTACAAGCGAGTTCTGGATCAGTTATATCCCCACGTATACACCCGATCAAACGAAAATTGTTTTCGGCAGCCAGCTTGATGGGCTTGTCTCTGCGGCTTGGATCATGAACGCTGACGGTTCGAACCCGGCTCGCCGAACGCCTGCCCCGTTGGAGGCAGGGCCGTCTGACGTTTCACCAGACGGGGAGCATGTCTTGCTTGTGAGTCAAACGAATACCGGTAATCCAACTGCCATTTATGTAATGAAACTCGACGGCGGCGACTTGAGGCAATTAACACGCCCCGGCGACTCATCCAGTGACGCCATTCCCGGGTACTCCCCTGACGGCAAGAAAATTGTTTTCGTAAGCAACCGCCTGAACTCGGAGAACAGCCTGGATATCTTCACCATGAACGCTGACGGCTCAAACATTACAAGAATCGCCAGTGGCCTTACTGTGGGCGGTTGTCCTGATCTCCAAAACTGTGTTGGGCCGAATTGGGGCCCGAAGCCGAAACCTTGAAGGAGATGCATATGAAATTGAGAGCTCCCGTTGTTCTTGCTGCGCTAGCGCTGTCCGTAGCAGTAACTCCCGCCCACGCCACTTTTCCAGGCGAAAACGGCAAGATTGTTTTCGTCGGCAATCAATCGGGCACATGGCAGCTGTACACGATAAATCCCGATGGGTCCGACATGGTTCAGATCACGAATCTTCCGCCTACAATTTGGGAGACGTGGTATCCGACATTTTCGCCGGACGGAAAGCGAATAGTCTTTGGTCACGACACTCCAGCTCACCCTTGCGGCACTTACAGTGTTCCGCCCTCCGGCTGCACTGACCTTTACATCATAAATGCGGATGGTACAGGGCTTGAGCAAGTGACGCACGATGGATTGTCGTCAGTGCCTCGATGATCACCAGACGGAAGCCGCATCGTCTTCAACCATACTGTGCCGCTTACCGGGGAATCGGTGATGGCTACAATGCCAGTCGACAAAACAGGTGCATTTACCACTTTGACGAGCGAGTTGATCGCCAGCGGTCTTACCGTGGGCGGCTGCCCTGACGAAAACTGTATTGTCCCAAGCTGGGTAGTTTCCTCGCAAGCGGCGTTATATGACATCTCATATAACCGTGTTTTAAAGTACGAGAGTCGGGGTACCGAGGCTATGCAATCAAATCGGCCATTCAAAAGTGAAATTCTCCAGCCCGTCACGGACAGAGTTGAGGAGCAAAACATCGATGTCGTCGTGCTCCAAATTCAGCGAACAGTTCCATGGAACATTCTTCAGCCTGGACAATCTGACGTTCTTGATGGAGCGATACCGCGATACTGGGAGTGCGCGGGCAGGAGCCGCTGAACTGACCCGGCATCGGACCAGTACGGAATTGAATTTTCTCGCCACGATGCTCGTTGATTGCCTTATGACATCAGGTCCTGAAGGTCAGATAACCGTTCGAGTATTCTTATTACAGAAGTTTGGGAATAAGCGTCAAGAGGCTTCCGTGCGCTGCATCATAGCTCTTCTCTTCGGAACTGCTCTGCTCCGCGCGGGCGACCCAAAAATCCCAGCGGCTGCCTTCTACTGGGACGCAACAAGTGTTGCGATCGTCGCAGGTGAAGCCTCGGGTCAAGTACCTCAGAATGCGACGAAGATGCCTGACCCGAACCTGCGGGCGCCGTTTGGAGAGATGTTTGCCATACCCGAGGTCAGCAATACAAACGGTTTCAAAACCGGCGACATTTTCGACACCGGCAACTTTTGGGTACGGGCGACGGTGAACCGCTTCATTTACAACAAAACCGAGTACGCGGAATGGATGCTCGCGATCGCCACTATTGATCCCGACAATCAGGAACAATATGCGGCTGCCATTCAGGCAAAGCTGCGCGTTTTCTTGGCGGAGCCTGCAAAGCCAGAAAGAGTATCGGATACTGGGCAGATCCGCAACCCTGTGGTGAAGACCGCCCTTTCCGCATCCGAACGTGCAGCTCTCGAAGCCAATCTGAACGAGATCATGACGACAAAGCTTCAGCACGCGATTCTGAAAGAGCAGAGCGATGCTCCGCGTGATCTGCTATCGCCGTTGCTTGGCGGCAATGCAAAGTTAACTCTCGAGGTCAACCAGGTTGACCTCGGCCAATCACTTGGAGTGGGTCAGCATGTATTGGGAACATGGACCATTGGCGACGAGACTGTGTTTTCTGTTCAGGGCTGGAAGCGGCCCGATACGGATGGGATCGAATCTCTGGAGGCAATAGATGGGCTGCCGGAAGACAAAGCGGAGATAATCGGTGCAATTGGTGACTGGGGAGAGGAGAGCGTCGACAACTTCGAGATTGAAAACGTATTTTCAGGCGGTCGTCTGGTCCGGCACTTAGCGGGATACGAACACTCAAGCATTTACCTGGAGCGAATGAGCGAGAAAGGCCGAGAATTCGTGCGATCTCTGTACGGATTGTAGTCTACGCCAACCCTGTTTACCAAGCCCGACTTCGGCTCAGCGAACAACTGGAGATCGTTCGCCAAAACTGCGCGACCCCTCTGGAAGGCGATATTGTGACGTGATGGGGACTGATCTGTCTTTCGATGCCGCTCATTCCGCTCTTCTGGTGATGGATTGTCAAACAGCCATCGTTTCAATCTACGCGAAGCCGGAACAGGATTTTGTCGATCGAGCCTCCCAGGTCCTCAGAGCCGCGCGCGCGAACGGGGTAACAGTGATTTTTGTTCAGGTCGGATTCCGGCCGGGACTGCCAGAGGTCAGCGAACGGAACAAGCTATTCGGCAACATCAAAGCGTCTCCACAGCACCAGAAGCTTTTTCAAGATGCCGCGGGTGCAATTTATCCATCACTTGGACCCGAGCCGACCGATCTCGTGGTGACCAAACACCGTGTCAGTGCCTTCACAGGAACTGACCTGGAAATGCTTCTCTGCGCAAAGGAGATTGAAACGATTGTCTTGTTTGGCATCGCGACGAGTGGCGTCGTGCTCTCAACGTTGCTGGACGCTAGCGATTCCGATTACAAACTGGTCGTGATAAAAGATTGCTGTGCGGATTTAGATCCGGAACTTCATTCGGTCTTGCTTCAGCGTCTGTTTCCGCAGCGTGCGGAAGTCGTCACTGCTAACGAATTCGTGAACTCGTTTGAGCCAGCGCACCTGAAGTAGCGCTTCATGCTGTTAAGAATCGCCGCGTACCCGATCTCGGCGAACAGCAGCCCGCCATTGTCCGCAAACCCTGTTTTCAAAGCACAGTTGAATCCGTGGCTGGCGTATGGAATTAGGAATTCGACCAAAAAGCGAAGAAATGCCATTCCCGCACGGCGTGGAAAGCGCTACCGGTCCCCCAGTACATCACGGATTTGCGGCCGGACGCCGGCAACGGCCATCAGCTACTCATACCGTAACGCCTCCATCGGGTCTACAGAAGACGCGCGGAGCGCAGGTAGAAAAGCCGCGAAACCGGAAGTAAGAACGACTAGCAAAGTAACGGCCACAAAGAAGAGCGGATTCTGTGCGCTTCCCTCCGCCCACTTCGAGAGAAACCGGCTTAGGATCAGGCTAAGCAGTATCCCTCCGATCAGTCCGCTGATCACGGTGCGTGCCGTCGAGGCGATCACAAGTTGCAATACCTGTCCGCGCATTGCGCCCAAGGCCATACGAATGCCGAACTCATTCGTTCGTTGGGCCACGCTGTAGGAAACGACGCTAAAAAGACCGACTGCAGCAAGCGCCAGCGCCAGCAAAGAGAAGCCGCTAAACAGGGCCGCAACCAGACGGCCATAGGCGTATTCATCCTCGCGTTCAATCCATTGCTCGAGATTCCGAGTCTTGCCAAACACCTGCTGATCGGGATCGATCGCTTTCACTTCAGCGCGTACGCGACTCAAAACCTTAAGCGGCGCCACGCGTGTCCTGACTAGGATCTGCGTCCACATCCCCATACGGAGCGAGAATGGCACGAATACGCCTGGTTTCACGGGCTTGCGCAGCCCATCGTCCCTCGCGTCAGCAACGATACCTATAATCTCAAGCCAATTGTTACTATCCGGTACTGCCTGGCTGAATGGCGGTTCCGCTTTTAGATCAGGAAGCCGCACCTGCTTTCCCAACGCGTCGCCGTGCGGCCAATACTGGCGTGCCATGGTCCGATTGATGAGCGCGAGCCGTGCGCCATGCACGATTTCGGGATGCTCCCAGACGCGGCCCTGCAACAGTGGGATTCGCAGCACCTCGAAATATTCGGGGCTGACGAAATTCACGCGTACCTGCTCCTGCTGACTCACTGGACGTCCAAAGATTTCGAAGTTTTGGTCCGAGCCATTCGATGGCGGCGTTGCATTTGTGGAGATACCGGCCGAAATCACTTCCGGGATGGCAGCCACACGATCTCTCATCCGCTCGAAATACACTGATCGGTCTTCCCAACTGACATGCGAGTTCTGGTGTACCGGAATCCCGACGGACATGACATTGTGTGGCTCATAGCCGAGATTCACGTGTACAACTTGCAAAAATCCGTTGATCGCCGCAGCAGCAGAGGTGAGAAGCAGCAAAGTCAGCGCGATTTGTCCCGTGACCAGCACACCGTGCGTGCGCTTGCCTCGGATGCTACCGGTCGAGCGTCGTGAACTGGATTGCATCAGTTGAGCGATTTGCGGCCGGGAGAACTCAAGAGCCGGAGAGAGCCCAAAGAGCACGCCGGTAAGAACAGCGATCGCGACACTAAAAACGAGCACCGGGAGATTGATCTGGATGACCGCGGCGTGTGGAAATGACTGCTCAGGCAACCACTTCAGGAAGAGGGGGAGCAAACCGTAGGCCAGCAGGACGCCACCGGCAGCGCCTAAAAGTGATAGGGCCAGGGCTTCTGTGAGGAGTTGCTGCCGAATGCGTGAACCACTTGCTCCCATGGCCGCGCGAACCGCGAGTTCATGCTGCCGGGCCGTACCGCGCGCTAAAAGCAGGATCGATACGTTGCCGCATCCGATCAGAAGCAGAAGCGCCACCGCGCCAAATAGCAGAAAGAGGGAATGCCCAAGATGCTCCACGTAATAGTCGTTAATACCTCTCACCCGAACGCGAAACTTCTTCGGGAAGTGGTTGGGAGTCTCCTTGGCAAACTGCTCGAGCAGTGCCTGCAACTCGCTGTTCGCCGCGGCATGCGTGATGCCGGGCTTCAATTTGACGAATACATCATATTGGATGCTGCTGTCGTTCGTGATCTTTAGCGGGAGGTAAACATCGGCGCCCCACCAGGTGAAGCGAGCGGGTAGGACGCCTACAATCGTGTAGTTTTTGTGAACAAGCTGGAGCCTACGGCCGACAACACTGGGGTCGACATTGAAATGCCGCTCCCAAAACGTGTAACTCAGGACTACAACGGGCTGCGGATCCTGTCCTTCGGGTGCATCAGAAGCGATCAACGTGCGGCCTAAAAGTGCCGGAACACCGAAATGGGCGCCTGAGTTGGCGGTGAGATAGACCGCGGGCACGTCCTCAGGGAGATCTTCGTCCGTGGTGGTGAGATTCCAGGTTCCCCAGCCCGCCGCCAGACTCTCGATAGACTTCGCTTGCCTCAGAACCTTCAGTTGCGGCCCTGTGAGTTCTACCCAACGGTCGTTCCCGCTCTCATTCACGACATTCAGGTAAATCATGCGGTTCGCGCCTTCATAGGGGAACGGATTTACCAGCAGTCCGTAAATGACGCTGAAAACGGCCGTGGTCGCGCCGATTCCTAACGTTATTGACAGGATGGCAGTGAGGGCGAGCCCCGGATTCTTTCGCAACTCCCTGTAAGAAAACCGAAGATCCTGCAGTACGCCCGGCATCCAGTGCTCCTTTGCCGCACACGAGATTCCAAAGTTTGCTTCTTCCTTACTCTTGCTGCGCAAGTATTCTGGTGAACGGTCCCGCACTAATTGGCCGTGCCACTGCTCGCTGGCGCGACTGTAAGTCCCACAGGCGAACACACCTCCGAAGCGCGGCTCATTGTCGGCTATTACTGTACGCGGCTATAATGCGTCGATACCGGATCAAGTGAAAAGCGGCAAGCGGCAGAGCCGAGGGAGTATTCCTATTCGTCTGGTTCCTGCAGCGCCACTGCAGCGCTTCGGCCCCCTGGACCTTTTCGCACTGGAACGCGAACCTTGGCGTAGGGATCGCGCGGGTCCGGATCTCGCTTGAGCAGGCGGCGAAGCAGATCAAGGATTCTAGGAATTGGCCGACTGGTCACGTGAACCCAGTTTACCGCGTAGCGAGCATACAGGCTCGCTTATATCCCGCGCGGTAGGGACGCTACTTCGTAGCCTCCAACCGCGCAAGCATGCTCTTTCCCCAATCCGGCTCGGTGGAATCGAAGCCGATCTGCTCCCATTGCCACTTGCCCTTGGCGTCAATCAACCAGTTCCGTGGAATCGAGTCCACATCGATCTTGTTGCCGAGAAACGCATAGGCAGGCAGCACCGGGAACGTGTAACCCTTCTTCTTGACAAAGGGCTCGACCATTCCAAGATCTTCATCGAAGTTCAAAGTAAGAATCGCGATATCCGGGCGGCTCTTCGTTTGTTCGTACAACTTCTCCAGGTGCGGGAGCTCAGATTGGCAAGGCCCGCACCAGGTCGCCCAGATGTTGATCAGCACTTTCTTGCCTTCAAGTGCTGTTAATTTCCAGGTCTTGCCCTGCAAATCGGCGAGTTCGAACGGCGGCAGTTCCTTGTCCGGCTTCTCCCAGCGGCCTTCCGCAAGCGCAGGTTTGTTGGAGCCCCCAGGCTGGCTCCAGATCGCGAAAGCCTCCTCGGAGCCTTGCGACGAAGTCCAAAGACCGCGTGCGTCCGCCAGCAAGGTGTCGTTCAACTTCCCGTATTGTTTCTTCGGTGGCTCGCGCAAGAAGATCGCCTTTTGGTAGAAGGCCAGCGCGTCCGTGTTGTGCCCTTCAATCTGAGCCAGAATCGCTCGGGCGTGCCAGTAGGATGGGATCACCTTCGGGTCAGTCGGCGGCGCAGAGTCAACGCTCGGCTGCAGTTCCTCGGCCGCCGCTTTATCGCCGGCGGCGCGGCAGGCGCGGAGATACACCACGTCAAACTCCGCGGTATCGACTGCCTGAGCGCTCGCCGCATCTTGAATCTCTTTGGGTTTGGCGTAGTCGCTCTTCTCGGCAGGGATCCTTTCATGCGGCGAATCTTTCAATCGGCGCGCTTCTTGAACCAGCGCGAGCGCCCGCGCGGGCTGTAAATTGTGGTCAAGCAGGACCTGCGCCACAAATTCGCGGGGCTGCGAGGAAGGTCCCTGGTAAAGATCGCTCTCCTTGAGATACTCTTCGCATTCGCGCAGAATCTCTTCGTTCGACGCTCCATCCAGATGCGACGTATATTCCGCCAGATAATATCCAAGGTAGTACCCTTCGGGAAAGAGCCGGATCAATTCACGATAATGCGGAAGCGCCAGACGCATGTACTGCTGCCAATCGGCGGCGGAGGCTTCGCCGGCTGGCTGCGGATGCTGGTCTTTCCAGTTGTCATACCGGATTCGGAAGGCTTGGTCAGAATGGGGAAATTCTTTCGAGATGCGATTCTCGATCGCCTGGACCCGGGCGTCGGGCGCACTGCTCTGCTTATATCCATCTCTCAAAAAGCCGAGCCAATCGGCAGTAGCCGGAACCGTCAGCCGCTGCAAGCCGGCCAGATCGTCTGAGATCCGCTGCCGTTCTTTTGCGTGCTCCGTAACTGGCAGGGTGGAAAACTCTAGAGACCAAACGTCCGAATACGATCGCAGCACCTGCGGATCTGTCGCCGTTGCAAGGCGCTGCCGGAGATTCTTGGCAACCTCGGCTTTCAGTTCATTCGATCCGAGTTGTTTAAGGTCGAACATCGCATACCCGTCACGCCCGGCGGGGCAGAGCTGATAATACTTGCCTAGATACGTCGCGGCTTTGTCTTTGTCGATAAACTTCCCCGACCGCTTATACATTCCGGCAAGCTCGACGTACGCCGGCGCGTAGCTGGGATCGCTCGCCAGCACCTGGTCCAGGAAGCGGAAGGCTTGTGGCGTGTCTTTGCCTGAAATCGCCACAGCGGCGACCGTCGCCTTAACTGGATCTTGGGGGTCAGATCGCGCTTCCGCTACAACCTTGTCGCGAAGCGCGTACCACTGCTCCGGCACATCATAGCGCACGTGTTGAATGTATTGTCGAACCGGGCGATAGTCCTGAGGATCAAGCCTGATCATTTGTCGATAAGCCTGTTCCTGCAGGGCCAGAGACTCTGCGAAGGTTGCGGTCTCCAGCTTTTGATCCAACGCCTGGTCTGCGGCCACCACCGCCGGCGAGGCCTCGCAGCTCAAAGCGGCAGCGCCTGACTGTGGCAGGGCAGCGCAAAGAAGAAACAGCGCGCCGAGTGTGGATTTCATCAAAGTGGGCTCCGGCTTCAATGTTATCGAAGGGAGCCTTCCCAAAGGAAAGGCAGGACGATCCGCGATTGAGGGTAGTGTCCTAATGTTGCGTTGATGGCTTTTCCATTTTTCTTTGAGCATCAAGCGCTTGCTGTTTGATGATACGCTCAAGGCACGGCCAGTCCATCCACTCGCCCGTGACCTGAAGGCGCTCCAGCGTCTTACCTCACAGGCTGATTCCGTTCTCGCAACAACCCGGACCCACATCCCTCCGTTCAGGCTTCCCGCGATTCACTGGGCGCTGCCTTGAAACTGTCGGAATATCTGGCCAGCCTAAGGTGAAGTGCCTCCGTTTTGGCAAGCACCGTAATGGCCTGCAGCGATTCCGCTGCCCCGAGTGCGGAAAGACCTACACCGAAGGGCATGACAAGCCGCTGAACGGAATGACCATCCCTTTAGAGAAGGCGCTTCCAGTTCTACACTTGCTCGTCGAAGGAGCCAGTGTGCGCAGTGCCGAGCGTATTACCGGCCTTCACCGAGACACCATTCTGCGCCAGTCTGGCGCTCGCTGGCGAGAAGTGCGAGCGAATCATGGGCCGGCTCATCGTCAACGTTCCCGTCCAAGACGTGCAGGCGGATGAAATCTGGGGATTTGTCCAAAAGAAGGAAGCGAAGAAGCGTGAGCAGGAAAAGAACAATGATTCCATCGGCGATGCCTAAAAGTTTGTCGCGATCGAACGCAACACAAAGCTGGTCCTGACCTTTGCCCTGGGCCGTAGAAATGAGCAGACCACGAACATATTCATCGAAGGCCTGCGCCACGCGACCGCGAAGCGCAGCTTTCAACTCACCACGGATGGATTCAAGCCGTACATTTCAGCGGTCGATGCCACATTATCGGATAAGGTCGATTTCGCTCAACTCATCAAAATCTACGTCGGACCGCGCGACGGCGAGCAGCGGTACTCCCCTGGCGACCTAGTGGAGTGTGTTCCAATCCCGATTTTGGGCGATCCCGATCCGAACAAAATCTGCGCCTCTCACGTCGAGCGCCAAAACCTCACAATGCGGATGGCGATCCGCGGCCTGACGCGGCTGACCAATGGCTTTAGCAAGAAATGGGAGAATCTCTGGGCCGCGCTTTGTCTGCATTTTGCGCACTACAACTTCTACCGTGTGCACAAGACGCTGCGCGTCACTCCTGCAATGGAATCCGGCATCACCGATCACGTCTGGTCGATAAGAGAATTACTGAGCAATTGGAAATAGAGCAGCAGGTGCTACAATTCATCCCAAGTACGTCGCCGCAGGCGCTACTCGCTCGCAATGGACACAGTACCTTCAATTGTCCGCAGCCAAATAATGCGCCGCGTACGATCCGAGAACACAAAGCCAGAAATGTTGGTGCGTCGTTTGGTTCATAACATGGGACTTCGTTATAGACTCCACAAAAAGAGTTTGCCAGGCAGTCCTGATTTGGTTTTTTCCAGTAGGTGCAAAGTGATTTTCGTCCACGGATGTTTCTGGCACGGACACCGCTGCGAAGCCGGCAGACTTCCCGCATCCAATGCGAAATACTGGCAAGGCAAACGCGATCGCAACGTCGTCAGGGATCGACGCAACTTAAGAGCCCTTGCCGAAACTGGATGGAGCGCATTAGTAATTTGGGAATGTGAACTTCGCGATGTTGAGCGAACGCGGGAGAGGCTCACGGAATTCCTGAAGGCTATGACATGAGCACGCACAATCTTACCTGGTATGAGTTCTTCGCTGGCGGTGGGATGGGGCGCTTGGGTTTGGGAAACGAGTGGCGGTGTCTTTTCGCCAATGAGTGGTGCGTCAAAAAAGCTGCGGCATACAAAGCTAGATTTGGGACATGCCAAGAATTAGTTGTCAAGGATGTGGCTAAAGTCGGCACGACGGAATTGCTAGGTCAAGCAGATCTTGCGTGGGCGTCTTTTCCATGTCAGGATCTATCACTGGCCGGGTCTGGTGCTGGTTTGACGGGGGAGCGCAGCGGAACGTTCCGGCCGTTCTGGGCGTTGATAGAAGGCTTGATATGGGACGGGCGGGCACCGCGGATTGTCGTTCTAGAGAACGTTGTGGGCGCTTTAACTTCACATCAGGGACGTGATTTCGCAACTATCATAAATAGCTTCACTGACAGCAAATACAGAGTGGGGGCGCTAGTCATGGATGCTGTCCGTTTCGTGCCGCAATCCCGCCCGAGACTATTCGTTATCGGTGTCCTTGACACTGTGCCTGTACCCGACCCACTAGTCTCTGACGCTCCATCCGACCCTTGGCATCCTAAGCCATTGCGGGCTGCAAGAGAGCGCTTACCGCGCTGGTTGGACGATAGTTGGCTTTGGTGGAAGCTGCCGATACCCAGCAAGCCTGTGCCGACGCTCACCTCAATCTTAGAAGATGAGCCCGCCGGAGTGGCTTGGCACACTCCGGCTCAAACTAGATACTTGTTCAGTCTAATGTCCCAACTACATCGACGTAAAGTAGAGGCTGCGAAACGCATTGGCACGATGCTCGTCGGCACAGTATACAAGCGAACTAGGCCAGATGCGGATGGCAATGGAGTACAACGCGCGGAAGTGCGCTTCGACAACATCTCCGGCTGCCTGAGAACGCCAATCGGCGGCTCAAGCAGGCAGACCATCATCGTCGTTGAGGGAAATCGCGTTCGTTCCCGTCTGCTTTCACCACGAGAAGCAGCTCGCCTAATGGGAGTTCCAGACAACTACCCACTGCCCGGAAACTACAACGAAGCCTATCACCTGTTCGGAGATGGAGTGGTTGTGCCAGTGGTCGCTTGGCTGGAGAAGCATTTGCTCCGCCCGCTCGCACTCTCCAATAACAACAGTCAAGTTACCGAACACGTAGCATAGGCGGATGCCCGATAAAGAACACACAGTTGGCGGTCCTCCAACAGAACTAGATTTCGAGAAGGCGTTGATGTTCTTCCGTGCCTATATGTACGGTCCGCTTCAAGGAAAGCTCAGGCTATATGCCGCTCGGCGCGTTCGGTCTGCCAGCACTGCGATGTCTTCCGATTGGGAAGTATTCGCCTCCATTCTTGTAAGGGATGTTGGGCAGAAACTCGCTGCGGGCATAGATTTGTCAAACCACGAAGTGAAGTCAGCAGGTTCTGGCGCAAGTTACGAGTACCAATATCACAAAAACACAGGAAAAGTGAAACTGGCCCATGACATGACGGTCGGACATCTATTTTTTGAGCACGGCGACAATTTGCGGAAGGTGAATCTTCGTTACGCGCACGGCAGTCAGATTAAAGAAGAGTACTTCGACAAGTGGTCAGCAGAGTTTCCTGAGCCGTACGGACAACGATATCGAAAGAGTATACCGTTTGGGTGGGTCGAAAAAAACGGACTGCTTCTGATGACCTTGACTGATGGAGAGGTGACTTATCCCGAATCTGCCCGAACCATTCCATAGAAAAACTCGCCGTGTTGTAGACCGCCTTTGTAATGAGCATCATGTTTTATGAAGCGGCACTTTCCGTGCCCGATCTTTCCTCTGTAGTTTTGAGTTGCAAATGTCGATTGCAGATGGCGTTCAATCCAGCCAGAGGACTGCCTGGGCGTACATATCCGGACCATTCTCCATTCCAAAGAATTGCCCCGTTTGTGGAGAGCCATTCGATTCCGCCGTACACAAGGCGGCACAACCTATCCTGAAGGCGTTCAAAGATCTGATCGACAGCGAGAAGGCCGATCAAATCGTATTTAGGATGACTACGCCCGAACGTATCGGCTCAAAAATTCCATCAACGCAACATTATTGAGGTTCGCATAATATAGCGTAATCAAAAGCTGAGCGAAGATTGCTGCCAACAGGCGAGGAGGAGGGGTTTTCTGCGGCGCATGCGCTTGAGCCGGTGGCGTGCCATGTCGCCGAGGCTCCAAAGATCTTTGGCGCAGACGTTGGGTAACTCGTGCTGCTTGAGATGCGCCCAGATGTATTCGACAGGATTCAGTTCCGGTGCATAGGCTGGCAGCCGAAGCGTATGGATTCTTCCTTGCAGGCCGGCCAGGAAATCCTGCACCAAACGGCTACGATGCGCCGCCAGGCCGTCCCAGACAATGAGCAGTTTGCCCGGAATGATCCGCAGCAGTTTTTCGAGGAAGATCACCACCTGCGGACTCTTCACGGTATCGGCAAAGAGTTCGAAGTGCAGAGACCATCTGCTGAGACCTGCCATCAGCGACAAGTTCTTCCAGTTGACGTAATGAAACAGGATTGGCGTTTGGCCGCGCGGGGCCCAAGTGCGGCAGCGGTGCGGTTTCTGCGTCAATCCGCTTTCGTCAATGAAGACGATGGTTCGGCCTTCCGTGAGGGCTTTTTTTTAGCAGCGGGCCAGCTAATCCGCTTCCATTGGCGGATGGCCTTCTCATCGCGTTCCAGCGCTCGGCCCACGGGACGCTGTGGGCTCCAGCCCAAGCCCCGCAAGATGCGCCAAACGTGGCCGGGGTGGTAGTGAACGCCAAACTCCTGCGCAATCAGATCGGCCACCCGTTCACACGTCCAAAGCGGCGTTTCGTAGCCCAGTTTCTCGGGACCCGCCAGCAGTCTGCTCGTCAACGCTTTGCTTTGTTTGGCGTCCAGCAGTGGCTTGCGTCCGGCTCGGCCCGCTTGTGCCAGAGCCTTTTTGCCGCCCGCGCGGTACTCTTTGCGCCAGCGGCTCACGGTCTGGTTGACGACACCCAGTTCGCGGCCAATCTGACTGTTATTCAGCCCTTTGCGCATCAACTCCAAAGCGCCCATGCGCCGCGCTTCCAGAGCATCAAAGTCCCGAGCCACTCCTCGCGGGTTTCCCATATATATATATAAGACCCCGCAACTCTTCAATTTGTTCCGCTATATTACACGGGAGTCAATAGGACACTACCCGATTGAGTCGAAGCCTCGCTGCTTCTGTGTTCCAATGTAAGCGGCACGCTCTGTGTGACGGTAAGACATTTGTTCCGCACGCTTGTCACGGCTTGTTTCGTAATCGCGGCATCGGCTGGGAGGGTCAACGGTCACCGTCGCTTAAGTCAGCAGCCCGATGCCGCATCCACCGTTCCAACCATCAAAGCGAACGTGAGACAAGTTCTGGTCCCGGCCATTGTGACGGACAAGAAGGGACACTCTGTTTCAAACCTCAAACAGTCGGATTTCACTATCTTCGAAGATGAAATTCCGCAGCGCATCGTAGCGTTTCGAAAAACGTACGATGCTTCCCTGGAGATGTCCAATCCACGCTTCGTCCACACTGGGGCTGCGAATTCCACGGCTGCATCCGCTGCCGGAATCGGACCGGATTCGCCCACCCGTACCTACCTCGTTTGCGTCGACACGCTGCATTCCAGTTTCGGCAACGTGGTCCAGGCTCGCCGTGCATTGACCACGTTCTTCCAATATGAGCGCGATGAAAAGGCGCAGTACGCGCTGATGAACTTGAGCCGCCACATCGATGTGATCCAGGATTCAACGCGTGATCCGTCATTAGTGCTATCGGCGCTCGGAAGCAAGAAGTTCCAAAGCAGCGTCCTGGACGGCGAGGCATCGAACATCGCATTTGAGAGCGAGCGATTACGGCGAATGTTAGTCGGCTTTTCACCGCAGGCTTGCAATGCGCCGGGTGTCCGCGTGCGAGGCACGGTCCCGGATAATTGCTCAGACATGAAGCGCCAGGTTCAAATGTTTGTCGCCACATCGGCCGAGCGCACTTCCCTTCTTACCCGGGCGTTTCTGCAGGAGCTGAAGACCATCATTAACGTCATGGCGGATGTGCCTACTGAACGAACGCTGATTTTGATCTCTGACGGCTTCAATCTGGTTCCTGGCCGCGAGCTCTTTGGCATTGCTTCCGCCTATTTCCCGGATGATCCGGAGCGGCGCTCGAACTGCCGTGATACGCAGCCTGAAATGAACGAACTGCTTCGTCTGGCCCAGAAAGACAACGTCGTCGTGTATGCACTGGATTCCCGTGGGGTCTACACGACGGCTTCGACCGGCTTGATGGATCCGTCCCACGGAGGAGATGCTTATTGGACGTCCGGGCACGCCATGGTCGACATGATGCAGAACGAGGATACGATCGCCTGGGAAAACGGGAGCGCCATGGCGCAACTCGCTTCAGCCACCGGCGGTATATACTTCCACAACAACAACGACCTTCTTTCCGGCATTCGCCGGGCCTTCGACGACGAGCGGCAACGCTATGTGATTGCCTATTCACCATCCAATACTGCGGCAGACGGCAAATACCGGAAGATCAGGGTAGCAGTCAAAGACAGAGACCTTCGAGTCCACGCAAAAGCGGGTTACTGGGCGACTGAAAACTAGACTCTCCGCCTCGGCCGACGCCGCTCCTGCGTCACGGTATTGACGTTCAAGTTGCTCGTTGGTTCGCTATGCGCGGATGTGTGCGACCAACGCTCAAGACGGGCCCCGTGGGAAATCCAGAGTCGTCGCGCAGGGTAGATCTATACATGGCCGTCAGTGTGGACTGATATGAGTTTGAGACTTCCGGCGTGATCCACGACCGATCCGGAAGTCCGCTTTGGCCTGCAATTAAGCGGAAGTTTTCAATTCCTCGGCGTTTCCGATGGCGCTAGGTCGCGGTCTTCTGGCTTCCTTCTGACGCGGCGCAACCGGCCGTCGTGCTCAGTTACAAGTTCTGGGAGCGTCACTTTGGCGGAGGTTCAGACACGCCGTCGGGCAGACACTCCAACTCACGCGCATGACTGGATCCAAAGCTCCCCGGCTCGGACGTTGCGGCTTCGGTCAGCTCTTTTTCGCGGCCGCTCCGATAGAGATCTGGCGTGATCGGGATCCAATTAGGCAGGAGCACAGCATCCGTCATCGCTTACAGCTTGTCACAGCAGTTCCGGCGGCGTGTTGTATCCACAGGTCGACTGGGCCAATGAAGACCGGATTGTCGAAGCCACAGTGCGGATTACAGAGCATGAATCTACTGTTTTAACGCCTTGATATCCCTTCGACCCTGATGCACAATCAAACCTGTAACCTTCCCACGCAGGTCTCTCACAAACTCGATTGCCGTTTCGGTGCTCTCCAGCCAGAATATCGTGTTCGACTCCGCATCGAGCGCAAGCTTCGGCTGCCCCGTCGCCTGCGCCACCAGATGGCCATCCTCCATCGTAATCACAACTGTGGATTGGAGCGTAAGCGAGTAGCTTCCTAAGTAACTGCTGAGAACCCTCACGTCCAGAGCCACCTTCCTCCGCTCCATTCTCGCTGCGTCCCAGTGTTCCTTCTCCAAGCCACCCTCAATGCGCAGCACGTCGAAGTGGCTCCGGGTGTAGGTTTTGATCGGGTTGGTAGGATCTTTGTCGTTGATCTGCCACATCATCAGAACGTAGGGTCCGTTTGCCAGGGTTAGCGACGGATCAGATTGACATTTGGGCTTCATCTCTCCCGGGCTGCAACCGAGGAGGGAACTCATAGACTGGATGAACGCTTCACGGCCGTTGAGACCGTAGGGATTGTGCTCAATGTAGGTCGGACCAATGGTCTTGTCGGCGACTTCGAAATGACCGGATTGCAACATGACTTTGAAGTCGTCTGCGGCGATACCGATGTTGTGCTGCTCCGTCGTGGAAAGCCTGCCGGCGTTCCAGGTGGAGGGCGGCGGAGCGGCCGCGGACACAAAATCGGGCGAACCAGAAACTCTCTTTGCTGAATCCCAGTGCTCCTGAATCCTGCCGTTTTGGAGGCGCAGGACATCGAAGTCATAGTAGTAGTAGGCCTTAGAGAGGTCCTGCGGGTCCGGGGCCTCATTCTCGAAAATTAACCAGACAAAGTCGCCTTTCGCGCCTTCCACAACGGGCGGGTGCGACAACTTCTCAGGCATTGGTTCTTTCGCCGGAACTCTGCTGAGGACCTTGACTAAGGCCGCGCGGCCACTGGGGATATTGGGATTATGCTGGATGCAATCCTCGGCTAGATATTTCTCGGCAAGTTCGGTATGGTGTCCCTCAATCACTTCGCGCCACCATTTCAGAACCAAATCCAAATTCTGCTGCTCGGATGCACTCATCATGGATGCGGTTTGCGGATTGGTGGGTGGATTGATCGGATTGCCGGACTGAGCAAGCGCCGGAATGACGCTTGCGGTGGTAATGATTGCTCCGGCCACGACTTTGAGATTCACAGGTCTCCTTTGTTCAACCCTCGACGAATTCCGATCTACCGAGAGAAAGCATGTCCCAAACCAAACGCTCATCCAGTCATTCACAGGCAGTGAACACACCTTTGCGTCGCGAAGCTTGATGTCTGTCCAATATTGGAACTTGCCTATGCAAAAGCGGACGGTCGAAATCTTAGGTAGTAAGAGATAAGCCAACCTGGACGATCCGGCTCTGGCAACCGCGCCGCTCACATCGTAGGTTCAGGCACTTCCTATCTGCCCCCATCCGGGCCGCCGCATCGACCGGCAATTCGTCTTCGATCTGAATGAGGAGCCTGGCCGCCTGAAGATCCCTTTGAAGTCATTCTGGACGCGGTCTGGTTCAATGAGACTGGCTTTCTTCAGCCGTCTTCGGAAGCCGAGCGTGCCGTTTCAGATAGATCCCGGGTGGTCGCCAAGGGACGGGTAATCCGTCCCTTGAACCTGCTGTAACTCTATGGCTCCAGACCCAGCTTGTCGTTTACCGCGAAACGCAGCTTCTGTTTGCACCCAAGATAGCGTTCAGTCGTCTGAATCGAGACGTGCCCAAGGAGGAACTGGATCTGTTCTAGTTCGCCACCGGCGAGATGACAGAGTCGCGCACATGTACGCCGGAGGTCGTGCGGAGCCAGCTTAACTATGCCGGCCGCCTGAGCCGCCCGCTTCACGACTTCCCAGATCACTTTTGGCGTCATGCCGTCGCCCCAGATTTTGCCAGCCTTATTGATCGACCGGAAGATACGACCGTCGGAGATCTGGGCGGCCATGGTCCAGCCGTCGATCGCCTGTTTGACCCAATCCGGGATTGGAACTGTTCGGATATGGCCTGCCTTTCCATGGAGATCGACAATTACCCAGTGGTCTTCTCGAAGCTGAATAGATCCCATCGTTAACGCAAGCAACTCACCGCGCCGCAGACCGCAGCCAACGAGCAGAGCCAAGATTCCATAGTTTCGTTTGCTTCGGAGATCCTCGCCGACAGCTTTCAAGAGCAGGTCTCTACCTTGATCGGCCAGTTGCCTAAGCGAACTCCGATCCGGCGAACACCTTTGACGCGACGGATTCCCGCCGCGAGTCTCGGACTGAGAAGCCCCGAGTCGGCGGCCTCATAGGGAACCCGGCGTACTGCGGCCAATCGGAGATTGATTGTAGTCGGTGCCAACAATCTTTGCTCCAGGTAGATTCGACATCTCAGCACGACTGTGCGATTGAACGCGAGTCGCGGTTCAGAACAATACCAATCGACGAATTCGTTGATTGCGTGCTCGTACGTTCTCTGTCCGCTCATAGAAGTCAGGCTGTTGATGACTGCAGACCTCGTCTGTTCGAGATCTGGAAGAGCAAGAACTCGCTTCGGCGGTTTCTTCTTGCGTCGGTGCTTGGGCATTCTGGGCGGCCTCCTGCGCCGCTGTCAGCCAAAATGCTCCTAAAGGTTCTACCCTGGGCCGTTACCGGAGATTTTCCAAAAAGAGTTGCCCGGCGGTTTACGTTTCTCTGGAACCGACTCGAATCGAGCGCTCTCGCCTACAAATCGCATATTACCCAAGCCGTCTTACTAAATATTCTCGCTCTTGTGGAACAATTTATTTGCTTTGCCCGTTAGTATAATCAGATTGTCTATGGGTAAAGAAAAACACAAATCCGACCTCATGCCCGGCACGCTCGATATGCTTGTGCTCAAAACCCTCACTCGCGGCCATCTGCATGGCTACGCGATCGCTCAACTCATCCAGCAACTCTCAGAAGACATGTTACAGGTGGAGGAAGGCTCTTTATATCCAGCCCTTCAGCGCTTGGAAGTGAACGGCTGGATTGCGGGAGAGTGGGCCTGTCGCCGAACAATCGCCGCGCCCGCTTCTACAAATTAACACCGGAAGGCCGCAACCAATTAAACGCCGAGAAGGAACGTTACCGCCAGCAGATCCATGCAATCGCCCGTGTCATGGGCACCGCTTAAGAAGAGGACCACCACGCCATGAATTCGATTGTGCAGCGCCTGAATCGCCGTTTGCGTTACTTCCTCCAGCGCCGTGAACGGCACCGGCTCCTCGAGGAGGAGATGAAATTTCACATCGAGTCGGTGGTGGAGGATCTGAAGGAACAAGGCATCGCTGAAGCCGATGCCCGCACAACGGCGCGAAGAAGGTTCGGCAATCTAACCCAAAAATCGGAAGAATCAAGGGCCGCCTGGATTTCGCTTTGGATTAGTGATGCCGCTCAAGACATGTTTTATGCCTTCCGGACCCTACGACGCGACTTCGGCTTCGCCGCGTTTGTGATTCTCACTGTCGGCCTTGGCATTGGCGCCAGCACCACCGTCTTTACCGTTGTTCAGGCTGTTTTGCTTCGCCCTCTTCCTTTCACCGACCCGAACCGCCTCGTTTGGATTGCGAATACAGACGTCGATGACGAAGGCTTGTCGGGACAAACCGTGCCCGTCGGTCACTTCCTGGATCTGCGCAGTCAAAACCGATCCTTCTCCGACATCGCTGCCTATTCTCCGTTCTATCGGTCCGGCGATAACAAGCTCACTGGGGACGGGGAGCCATTCCGCCTCACAGGTGTTGCCGTCTCTCACAATTTCTTTTCCGTCTTGGGTGTAAAGCCACTGCTAGGGAAAACGTTCGCTGCCAGAGATTGCCAATTCCCGTGGAATGCGCCGAAGGTCGTGCTCTTGAGCTACGGCTTATGGCAACGCCGCTTTGATTCCGACCCGCGGGTCATCGGGCGGCTCCTCACATTGAACGACTCGCCAGTCACGGTCATCGGCGTCATGCCGCCGACCTTCGATTTTGCCACGGTCTTCGCCCCCGCCAGCAGGGTCGATCTTTTCTTGCCATACCCGCTCACCGAAGAAGCGAACAACCGAGGCAATGAATTGGCCATGATAGGTCGTCTGAAACTCGGCTCCACTCTTCAAAGCGCGCGCGCGGAGACGCAGGTCCTGAGCCCCCGGATTCAGCGCAGAGAGCCCGACCGAAATTTTAAACCGATTGTCAGTAATCTCGCGGACCACGTCAGTGAGCGTCTTCGTCCAGCACTCCTGGTGCTCGCCTTCGCGGTCTGTACCGTGATGCTAATCGTTTGTGCCAATCTTTCCAACTTGCTACTCGCTCGCATGGCAACCCGCCAAAAGGAGATGGCCATCCGCGCATCGCTCGGCGCGCGCCGCCTTCGACTCATTCGTCAAACCCTGACCGAGAGCATTCTCCTGTCTTCTTGTGGAGCAATCATTGGTTTAGTGCTGGCAGTACTTGGAACACAGGCGATTACTCACCTGACTACCCTCGATATCCCCCTTCTCGCTAGCGTAGGTGTCGATTTTGGTGCCCTCGCTTTCACCGCGGCTGTCTCGGTTCTGACCGGCTTGATCTTCGGCTTAATCCCGGCACTGCAAGTCCCGGCGGTCGCCCTTCAAGATTCCTTGAAAAACGCCGTGCGTGGCTCCAGCCAGGGCAAGAATCACGCTTGGATCCGCAGCTCTCTGGTCGTTTCAGAGATCGCTTTCGCGTGCTTGCTCCTGGCAGCCTCGGGACTGCTGATTCGAAGCTTTGTTCGCCTGCTCGACGTCAAAATTGGATTCAAGCCCGAAAATGCCACGGCCCTCCGCGTCGATCCCAGCGCACGATATTCTAACCGCGCGCAGCGCACTGTCTACTACAATGAAGTTCTTCGCGGCGTCCGAGCCGTGCCGGGCATTGAAGCCGCTGGCTTGACCGACGTGCTTCCTCTGGGCGGGGACCGAACCTGGGCGGCGGTGGCCAAAGGCCGCACCTATACGAAGGATCATCCGCCTCCCTGGGCCTTCGTTCGCATCGCGAGCGATGGCTATCTCAAAGCCATGGGCATTTCGTTGCTCGAAGGTCGCGACTTTACCGCGCACGACAGCACCCCCGGTAAACCCGTCATCATAATCAATGAAACTTTGGCCCGCACTGTCTGGCCGGGGCAGAATCCCATTGGCCAAATCCTCGCGGGCGCAGGCTACGTCGACCGCGAAGTAATCGGCGTAGCGAGTGACGTTCGGCACCTCGCTCTGGAGCAGGCATCCGGCTGCGAAATATATTTGCCGATCCGTCAGAGCAACGATTACTCTGCGGTTGATCTGGTTTTTCGCTCGGCGCTTCCTTCCGCTGAACTGGCCGCCCCGCTTCGGAGCGCTCTCGGAGCGATTGATCCTACATTACCCGCGAATGATTTTCAAGCTATCCAGCAAATGGTGGATAAGGCAATTTCGCCGCGGCGATTCATCGTTCTCATGCTGACCGGATTCTCAGGGTTCGCACTGGTTCTCGCAGCGCTTGGGATCTACGGCGTCATACAATACTCAGTCACTCAGCGCACCCAGGAAATCGGAATCCGTATGGCGCTCGGCGCCTCGGCCACAGGTCTGCAGGCGAGCATCATTCGGCAGACTCTGGCTCTGGCCGCAATTGGAGTGGCTCTAGGGCTGTTTGCCTCCTGGGGGCTCTTTCGCGCAATGAGCAGCATGTTGTTTGACGTCTCAGCCGATGATCCGATAACACTTCTCGGCACAATTGTCATCTTGGCTGCAATCGCCGCCGTGGCCGGCTATCTCCCAGCCCGTCGTGCCTCGCGGATCGATCCAATGGTGGCGCTACGCCTAGGTTAACCCATCTGGGAATGAGACCCGAAAAGATCCAGTGTAGTCGCGAAGGGTTTAGTTTAGTATTCCCCAAGATCTATCTTCCGGGTGGCTCCCAGACGACGCGCCATCTGGAAGCGATCCTCACGGGAGCCGCCTGCCGAAAGAGCATTTAGGAAATAGGCTCTAGACTCGCCCCGTAACCTCCGCATCACGACACAGCCGAAACAAGCCTTGCGTCGATCCGCCGCGCCGGCGCTCCCATTTCTTCCAGCGCCAGCGCCACTACCGCAATCCAGACCGCGTCCGCCACCAACAGGTGAAACAGTTGCATCCATATGGGCGCCAGCAGCGAAACATTCGCGATCCCCACCGCGAGCTGAAATCCCGTAACAGCGATCACCCGGTAAGCCGCCCTCCGCATGCCGCCTGACTGCTCGCCGCCAACAAATGACGCCGCCGCCCAAATCAGGAAAGCCGCGCCCAGCACTGCAATCAAGGGATGGACCATGCGCAGCTTCAGCAGCACGCTCGAAGCGCTTGCCAGATCTTGACGCATTCCGGCGCCCAGTGACGCCGCCGGGAACAGCGTGTCGCCGAGCGCCGCTATGACCCCCGTTATACTGACCATCACCGTTATCGCCAGCGAGGCCTTGATCCGGCCCGCCAAATTCCCCCACCGCGGCCTTTCCGCGCTTGTGGAAGCCAGCCAAGCCGTCGCGGTCAATGCCGCCAGCAGCAGCATCGTATTCGTTAAGTGCGCGGACAGATACCAAACCCGTCCCGCGGACTGGTCTTTGGCGACCAGCCGGAACAGCACCAGGCCCGCCCCCAACAGCGCTTCAATGAACAGGAACCCCAGCGACCAGATCGCGTAGCGCCGCACTGCATGAGGCTTCGGAAATGCCGCGAATGCCCAGGCTACCAGCGCCAGCGTCGCCATCGTGTCCACGCCGGTCATCATTCGATGCGTAAACTCGATCGCTACCGGTGTCGCCATGTGCTGCGGAATCACCTGCCCATTGCAGAATGGCCAATGCGCGCCGCATCCGTCGCCTGAAAACGAGGCGCGCACATAAGCTCCCCACAGGATGACTGGGATGTTGTACGCCAGCACCCACCAGGCGAATGTGCCAAATGCTTTCCGCGACCTGCTGCTGGAAAAATCCATTGCCTTCCTGCGGTGCCTTATTTAGCGGAAGCCCGCATGCGCGCCACCTTCAGGATCGCCGCCACGCTGTCCACTTCAGTAATCCGGCCATCCATCGCCATCTCAACCGCCTCGCCGAACGGCTTCCAGGCCACCGTGATTTCTTCTTCCGGATCCTGGTGCCTCTGCGTTTCTGAAAGCCCTTTGGCAAAAAAGAAGGTCTGGCTGTCTTTGTTCACGCCGTTTGCGTTGTCCACTCTGCCGATCTCCTGCCAGTGCTCCGCGCGGACGCCCGCTTCCTCCGCCAATTCGCGTTTCGCTACTTCCAGCAGATCAGTTTCGCCGGGATGCGAGCCGCCTCTCGGAATCTCCCAAGACCAGTCGTTCACCGTGTACCGCCATTGCCCCACTAACGCGATCTCATCCCGCTCATTCAGGGCCACCACTCCGACGGAAGGGCGTACTTCCACCACGCCGTAAATTCCGCGCCCGCCGTCCGGCCGGATGACTTCATCCTCGCGTACCCGGATCCACGCGTTCTGGTACGCAGTCCGCGAAGAGAGCGTTGTCCAGGGGTTTCTTGGAGCCACGCTCTAGGCCGCCTCGCTGCAGATGGCAGCCAGCACATCCAGGTCGACGTTCCCCCCCGAAAGAATCACGCCCACGGATCCGATTTCGTGCGGCAGCTTCCGTGCCAGCAGGGCCGCTGCTCCCACCGCGCCGCTCGGCTCCGTCAATATCTTCAACCGCGTCAGGAGAAATCGCACTGCCTCTTTGATCTCCTCTTCGGAAACACTCAGCACTCCGTCCGCCAGCGCTTGCACGATCGGAAACGTGACCTTGCCCGGAATCGGCGTGCGCAAGCCATCCGCGATAGTTGCCGGAGGCGCAATCTCCACCGGCTCGCCCCGCTGGAGGGACTGGCGCCAGTCATCTGCAAGTTCCGGTTCTACCCCGAACACTCGAATCATCGGGCGCAGCGCCTTTGCCACAATCAACGTCCCCGAGAGCAATCCTCCACCGCCGAGCGGCACGACAATCGCGTCGAGTTCCGGTTGCTCCGCCATCAGTTCGAGCGCTGCCGTGCCTTGTCCCGCCACGATCCATGGATGGTCGTACGAGGGAAGCACTACAGCACCCGTTTCGTCCGCAATCTTCTGCGCAATCTCCTCTCGCGATTCCTGTAGCCGGTCAAAGAAGACAATCTTCGGCCCATATCCCTGCGTCGCTGCCAGCTTCGCCTTCGGCGCATCTGTCGGCATCACGATCGTCGCTGTCACATCCAGGTAATGCGCCGCGATCGCCACCGCCTGTGCGTGGTTGCCGGAGGAATACGTCACCACGCCCCGCTTCCGTTCCTCCGCGGTCAACGACAACAGGAAATTGAGAGCGCCTCGAATCTTGAACGCGCCGCCGCGCTGCAGATTTTCGCATTTGAAGAACGTCGCCACGCCTGCCGCTTGGTCGAACAGTTTCGAAGTCAGAATCGGCGTCTTCTGCGCCAGAATCTGAATTCGTGCTGCCGCCCGGTCAATGTCGTTCAGCGTAATCGCCTGTCCCGCTCCTTGTTCCACTACCGGGCTCATCAATATCCGGCCTTCTTATCTACTTGGTTGATCAGCGGTTCGCCTTTCACGTAATACCGGAAGTTCTCGAGGAACGGCTGCATCGCTAGATCGAGCCAATCCGGATCGCGCGTGCGATCCGTGCAATGCGGCGAAATCACCACGTTTTCCATATCCCAAAGCGGCGACGACGCCGGCAGCGGTTCTGTCTCGAAAACATCCAGCGCCGCCCCGCCAATCTTGTTCTGTTGCAGTGCCCGTATCAACGCTTCCTCGTCCACCACCGGACCTCGCCCTACATTAATCACAATCGCCTGCGGCTTCATCGCGCTGAACGCTTCATCCCCAATCATGTGGTGAGTTTGGCTGGTTAATGGCGCCGCCAGCAGCAGAACGTCCAACTCATGCAAAAACTCCTTCAACTGATCGGCTCCATACACCCGCTCTACCAGAGGGTCTTCTTGCGAAAGTGCCGGCTTCCGCCGCGCCGCGTAGATTTTGACTCCCAGTGCGTGCGCCAGCAACGCGCATTCCCGCCCGATCTCGCCGTACCCAACCACGCCCATCACCTTGCCCGACAGCCAATCCACCATGAAGCTGTCCCACTTGTGCTTTCGCTGGCTATCCACCAGCGTTCGCACGTGCTTGTAGAAATACAGCATTCCGAGGACGGCAAACTCCGCCAGCGACCGTTTGAACACCCCTTTGGCGTTCGTAACCGGTACCGGGCTCTCGATCAACTCCGGGAAAAGCAGCTTCTCCACTCCAGCCGAAAGGGAATGAACCCATTTCACTCGCTCGGCATGCCGCCAGACTTCGGGAAAATCCACCGTCTTCCCGGTCAGCCCCGAGTACAGAATGATCTCGGCGGTGGGTGCATGCTCGCTCAAGCTAGCTGTATCATTTCCAATACAAATGTTGGCCAAATCACGTATCTCGGCCAGGTTCCGTAGGACGTAATGGTCAGGCGGACAGACTACCAGGAGGTTGGGCTTGGGCATCGGGCTCCCTTAGCTATCTTAATCGCCGCTCTGAGGCCGCTTGCAAAAACGAACCCAATCTGGCTTCGTTCCCTCATTTTTGCGGCCTGAGTGCGAAGTTCGTTCGGTAAAAACGCCGTTACTTCGTAAAATAGAAGCGTGCAAGAACGGTGTACATGCGGTGCCTGGCTCCCTGACGATGCCAGGTTCTGCCATAAGTGCGGCAGGCCACAGTTGGAGGAAGATATCGAGCGTCTGGCTGTGCCCGGAGTTGCGCCCGCGCAGGCCCAGCCCGCGGCGTCCACTGGCAGTCCCGGAGCCTCGCGAATCGGCTTCGGCAATCTCCGGGCCGTTCTGATCACCATGGCCGTCGCAGCGATCTCTCTCGTCGCCCTGTGCGCCGCGGCATTGATCGCTCCGCTCCTGGGCCCCCTGGTCCTGTGCGCCGCAGGGTACGCCGCAACCAGGATCTACAAGAGCCGCTCCAGCGAGTCGGTCTCGCCCGGCAGCGGCGCTTTCCTCGGCCTCATGACGGGTCTCTGGCTGTTTCTGGTTATGGCGGCCTGTGCCGCCATCGTGAGCTTCTACATCACCACCCCGCAAGGTCGCGAGATGATGAAAGTTGCCATGCCCAAAATGCCTGAAATGGCCAAGCTGATGGACGACCCGCACCAGTTCGTCACGACCATCCTCGAAGGCCTGATCCCCACCTTCTTCATCGCCACTATTTCAGCCGCATTCGGCGGCATGCTCGGCGCGCGCACCCCGGCCGGGAGACGCCATTCCTAAGGCCCTTTGCCTGGTTTCAATCGGCATTCCGTCCCTACAACTGCATGAGTAAACCGATCCTCACGTTCACTGTGAATCCTGCGCTGGACCGTATCATCACCGTAGATCGCTTGGTTTTTGAAGATCGAGCCTACATCCAATCCACCACCGAAGCCGCTGGAGGCCGTGGCATCAACGCCGCTCGCGTCCTGACCAGTTTCGGCGCGAACGTGGTCGCGATCACCACGTCGGGCCGCGAGATTGGCCGCAAGTTCGAAGAACACTTGGCGCACGATAGCTTCGGCAAGGAAATCGTCAAGATCCGGAACGGCATCCGCATTAACCTCACCATCTCGGATCGCCGGGGCCTCTCCATCAAGTTGAATGAGGTCGGCCCTCAACTGTCCCTGCCCGAGCAGAAGCGGCTCATCAAAGCAGCCGAAAAGCACTTGCCTGAGGCGTCATGGCTCATGCTGTGCGGCAGCGTACCGCCGGAGATGGACACCCACTTCTACACGCAACTCATAGAGCTTGCGGCCAAGCACAACGTGGAGACGCTGTTGGACACGGACGGCGATGCCCTGCTGCATGGCCTCGAAGCCGGGCCGACCATCGTAAAGCCGAATCAGTCTGAAGCCGAGCGCCTGCTGAATACCGCCCTCATCACCCGTACCCAACTGGTGGAAGCCGTTCAACGCATCAAGTCACTTGGCGCGAAGTCAGTAGTGCTTTCGCTGGGCAGCCGCGGTGCAATAGCGGCAACATCCAGCGAAGGCGTTCTCGAAGTGTTGCCGCCCTCCGTCGACGCCCTCTCGCCCATCGGCGCGGGTGACGCCATGTCCGCGGCCCTGGTCTGGGCGCTGGAACAGGGAAACCCTTTCAGCGAAGCGTTGCGCTGGGGCGTGGCTGCGGGCACCGCCTCCTCCAAGCTGCCCGGCATCACTCTCGCGAACCTCGAACAAACCCGGGAGATCTATCAACAGACCCAGATCAAACGGATCGTGGTCTAGCGTTTAGTCGTACTTCTCGTAAATGATCTGCTTGCGGTCGAATCCGCGCTGCTTTAAGTTCTTGCGAACGTCGTCCACCATCTCCTTCAGGCCGCACACGTAGATATCGATGTTCGCCATCTCGCCGGGCGTGTGCAGCGCCAGCGCTTCATCCAGATGCGCCTGCACGCGACCCGTCCTTCCGTGCCAGCTTTCGGTGGGCCTTGTGATGGTGGGAAGGAATCGGAAACTTGGATATTCCCGGTCCAGCAGATCGAACTCATCCCGATAGAGCAGGCCGTACTCATAGCGCGCTCCAAACAGCAGCGTAATCTGCGGCTGCATCTTCGGCAGATAATCCAGCAGCATGGAACGAAACGGAGCAATACCCGTACCGGTCGCGACGAACACCGCGTGCCGCCCGGGGTGCCGCAGCGTGAAGTAACCCAGCGGCTCGTGTATTTCCACTTCGTCCCCGGGCCTCAATTCGAAGAGGTACGTAGAGACAAGCCCGTCCGGAACATGATTGAGGCAAAGCTCAAAACGATTGCTGCCGCGGGGCGACGCGATCGAATAGGCCCTGGTGATTTCTTTGCCTTCCAGCGGTTCGATGACCGAGATGAATTGTCCCGGCGTAAAAGTAAACTCCTGGCTGCCCGGAACTTCAAATTCGAAGTGGTGCACCTCCGGTGAAAGCTCCTTCCAGTTGAGCAATTTGGCCTTCAGAGTAAATTCCTCTCTCTCATAAGATGATGCTCGGCGCGCGCTCTTCGACGCCTGTATCCGGCACCGAGTGCCGCAATAGGTCCAGGAACATGCGGCCGCGGGGCTTGCTGTTTTGATTCTGCTGGCCGATCCGGTGCAGAAATACGAGAATCGCCAAAATGTCCGAATCACGAACCGGCGAGAGCGCTTCCCGATCCATCCGTATCTTTTGATACTCCGCAAGAGAAGCCGCGAATGCGCGCTGCACGGCCGCCGCAATCGCGTTTTCGGCCCGAGTCTCATAGACCAGTCCCGATTGCAGCGTCCGCTGGGTTTGAATCAGCGCTTCAAGCGCGGCCATTACATCGGCGTCGATCGCGCCCGGCGTGCGCAGCGCCGCTTCGACCAGCGAGTAGATACAGAACACCAGAAATTCTTCCTGCGATCGGATGAACTCCTCGCTAACCACGACATCTCGATTCGACAACTCTTTCTCGGCCACCGGAATGGGCTTCTCGCGCCGGTGGGCCTCGGCCAGGTATTCACACTCCAGCGGACACGCAAGAGACACCTCGCGTTCGGTACCGCAACAGATGGTGCAGATATCCCCATTCACGGCGGGACAAGATCGCCGCGCGCGTCTCTTCCCGCAGATCTTGCACAGAATCGGTTCAGACATCAGCTACGAGTATTATCGGATCAGAGCCGATGCAACGAGTGGATCTATACATCAAAGTGACGGTCGAATTGGACGAAGAAGAGAAGCCGGACCGCGTTGCCCGGGAGATTTGCAGGCAGCTGGAGAAGATGTACGTCGTGCGCTCCGCCGAACTGTCGAACGCCGTCAACCGCGAGTAGCTTCCCCGATTAGTTCCGCATGAATTCGGCGCAGATAAGCGTCGGTCATGCCGGCTATGTAATCGCACACCACGCGATACACCGGCGCATTCGCCAGGCTCTCCCGGTAACCGGATGAGACCCGATCGGGATTTTCGAGCAAATAGTCGAAGAGCTCATTCATCTGCGCGGCCGCGGCCGTGCGGTCTTCCACCAACTTGGCAAATAAGTAAACGCGATCCACCAGTAGCGCGCGCAGTTGCGCTTTGATCTCAGATGCCTGCAGCGTCAACTGCGCCAGGCGGTGATCGAGCGTCCGAACGTCATGCGAAGTCTCCACGCCAGCAGCTTCGGCCGCCCGCACCGTTCCTTCAATCAACCCTCCAATCAGCACGTTCATCAATTGCCTCTGAACTTCCCAAAAACGGACGCGCTCGGACGCGCCAGGGAATTGTGTATCCAGCTGTTCGGCGAGCTCCGCGGCAAAGGGAACGAACTCCGCCACGTGATCCAGTGTGATCAGTCCGGCAATCGCCGCGTCATCAAGGTCGGCAGTCGCGTAGGCAATTTCATCGGCAAGGTCGATCAACTGCGCCTCCAGAAGCGGCCGCTGGCCGGGAAGAAATTCCTGCAGCTCCGGCCCGGCGTCAGCGGGCACCTCGCGCGAGTGCTTCACGATGCCCTCGCGCACTTCAAACGTCAGATTCAGCCCCCGAAAACGCGCATATCGCTCCTCAAGTTCGTCTACGATGCGCAGAGCGTGCAGATTGTGCTCGAATGAGCTGCCGAAGCGGCGCATTTTCTGATCGAGCGCCTTCTCGCCTACATGTCCGAAGGGGGAGTGCCCCAGGTCATGCGCCAGCGCCAGCGTCTCCGTATACTCTTCGTTCAGCTGCAGGGCTGCCGCCACAGTCCGGGCGACCTGCGAGACTTCGATGGTATGCGTCAGGCGGTTGCGGAAATGATCACACCGCCCGGCGGCAAAGACCTGTGTTTTCCCTTCCAGGCGGCGAAAAGCGCGTGAGTGGATAATACGATCGCGGTCACGCTGCAAATCATTGCGGTAGGGATGCGGCGGCTCCGGAAACCGCCGGCCGCGAAGATTCTGCGGACCAAGACGGAGTCGGCCCAGCATTCGGTAAGGAGTTACTTGGATATCTGCGCCTGAAGCGCGCTGACGGCGCGATCCACAGCCGGCCTCTGGCCCGGCGTTTTCAAGGATTGCAGCAGAACCTTCGCTTCTTGCGGGCTGATCGTTTCGTCAAGGTGCGCCAGCAGAATCTGCGCTTGCGCTTTCGAAACCAGATCGGTCGGCTTGTCGATCATCGACTGCAGCAGCTTTTGCGCTTCAGTTGTTTTCTGCTCTCCAACGTAGACCTGCGCCAAAGCGATCTTTGCCAGCGATTTCACTTCACTTCCGGAATCGGCAACGTTGGTCAGGTCTGCTTCCGCGCCCTTTGTGTCTCCCTGCTGCGCCTTCAAGGTTCCCAAATAGTACTGTGCGATCAAACCTTGCCGGCTGCCACCGTCCTTCGCGACCACGTTCGAGAGAGCTTTGATGGAAGCCTGCGTTTTCGCCTGCTGCGTCGGAAAAGTCTTCGCGTAATCATTGGGAGGGCCAACCGGCGCCTCCAGCACTTGAAACGCGGCCTGCAAGTCGCGCTCGCGGGCGGCGCTTCGGGAAGAAAAATACCAAAACAAGCCGCCGGCTACGGCGAGGACAATGGCAAGGGCTACTAGAAGACGAAAAACGCGTTCGCGATTTTCGGTGGCATAAGTAACGATTTTGGAGACTGCATCGGTGAACTGATCGTGCTGCAGTTGCTCCTTTAGTTCATGGCGGGTCAAGACGCAGTACTGCCTTTCCTACAGAGAGAGCAGCCTTCACAATAGCATGTTTAGGCGCGGATATCGGCTAAATCGCGTCTTATCGCGAACTTAACCAAGCCGGCGACATCGTGGATGTCGAGCTTGCGCATCAGGCTGGAGCGGTACGTATCCACCGTCTTCGGGCTCAAAGCCAGGCGCGCGGCGATCTCTTTCGCACGCACTCCTTCCACCAGCAGGGAAAAGACCTGAAACTCGCGGCTGCTGAGAGCTTCCAGGGGGTCTTCGGCGCCGTTCCTGCCATTCGGCTCGCCAAACAACGACATAACCTCGATCTGCGGAGAGACGTAGATGCCGCCCTGAGCAAACTGGCTGAGAGCATCAGCCATCTGATCGGGAGTGGAGGTCTTGAGCAGAAAGCCGCATGCGCCGGTTCGCAGCACATCCAAGACCGTCTTGCGGTCCTTTCTGACAGAAAACACAGCGCAGCGCGTGCGTGAGCCACTCTCGCGCACTCGCCGGATGACTTCGGTGGCCGCCAAGTCGGACAATCCCAGATCAAGCAGGGCAACCGCGGGCTGAAGCCGTTCAATCTCAGCCAAGGCGGCGGCAGCCGAACCAACCTGCGCCACGACCCGGTAGCCCGGTATCGAGTTGCAGAGGGAGGCCAGACCCTCGCGTACGAGGGTTAATTCGTCGGCCAAAAGAACTTCGACCGGCCGCGATTCCGGGAATGTCAGGGCGATACTTTGAGTGGCAGGGGCTGGCATGGCGATCGTGACTCTCCGTGATTCGTGCTGATAGGGAGTGCGAGCCACGACGCACTTATCTCACGACCTGATGCCCGGCCCCGGACAGGAGCTTAGCTCTTGAAGCTGCTAACGAAAGCTGCGGATGGCATCGGCCTCGTCGTCAAAGACTTCGAATACGGTGTAAAGCTTGGTAATTTGCAGCAGGTCTTTGACCCGCTTCGATAAGCCGACCAGTTTTAACTGGCCGCCATTATTCGTCACCGTGGTGAAACCGGACACCAGTTCGCCGATGCCAGAGCTGTCAATGTAGGAAACCTCACCCAAATTCAAGAGAATCTTTTTGTTTCCTTTTGCGGCGAGATCGCGAATATTATCGCGGAACGCGCTTGCGCCCTCGCCCAGAGTGATGCGGCCTGCAGCGTCGATTATGGTGACATCGCCAAGTTGGCGGGATGTCAATTTAACACTCACTTCTGCCTCCTCTTATGAAACAGATACCGTTTTAGACTACGCTTTGTTTTTTACCAGACGTACTTCCGTTCCTCCACCCGGGCGGGGATGAAGGTCGAACTCGTCCATGAACGCACGAATTAGCAAGAGACCGCGGCCAGATTGCTTGAGCAGATTTTCGGGGGACAAAGGGTCAGGAAGGGAAGTCATGTCGAAACCGTCGCCCTCATCGCCAATCGTTACAGTCAGACTGTTGGGAGAACGCTCGATATCCAGATGGACCTTCTTATTCTTGCTGTACCGGTTGCCGTGCACCACGGCATTGACCATACACTCGCGAATCGCCATACCGATCTGGTGAGCCTCATCTTCGTCAAAGCCGAGCTTACTGGCCTCGCCCAAGACCAGCTCCTCCGCCTTGTCGACGCTGCTCAGTGCCGATTCAAGCGTTGTCTGAATTTTCTCCATGTCGCTGCGTTTGAGCCAGGCCATAGTTGAGACCCAACCCTGGTCAGTCAAGCCGAGGCCGAATCGCCAGACTAAACTACCACATCCGTTGAAGTCAATTCTAAAGAGTACTAAAGTTCGCGAGGTATTCCGCATGGGTTACGGCAATGCGGGTAAAACTCCGGAACTTTCCGTAGTGTTGCTGCCCAGTAAAGTCGCTGGTCAGAGATCAACCCGTCCTTCTCAGTAACTCAAGAGTCACGTCTTGAGGCGGCAGTACGTCGACCGCGACTTAATGCAAGCGCGGGACACGATACGATGATCCAAAGGCCTTTGCGCTCAACCTCGAAACCGCTGGGACGAAAAGATCGGCCGGAGACCGCATTGAAGTGGCGCGAGCGAGTCGCCGCGATAAGCTACATCCCACGATTTCTGCTTCTCGCCTGGGCCGCTCACCGTGGATATTTTGCCGGGTCCGTGGCGCTCCGCGTCTTTCGCTCCGCGTTTCCACTCGCCACAATCTGGGTGGGCAAGCTGATCATCGATACTGTTGTAGCTGCGCGAGCAGGCCACTCCGATTGGCCGCGTCTGTGGCTGCTCGTCGCCATAGAAATGCTCCTTGCGTTTCTAAGTGAAACCCTCGCGCGCGCCTCTATGGCAATCGACAATCTTTTCGGAGATCTCTGCTCGAATCACATTAGCGAAAAATTGATCTTGCAGGCCGCCACGCTCGATCTCCAGCATTTCGAGAACCCCGCGTTTTATGACAACCTTGAGCGAGCGCAGCGTCAAACGACGGGACGCATCGGCGTGCTCGCTCAGATTCTATCCGGTGCTCAAGATGCCTTAACTTTCGTCTCGTTGGCCGCCGGTGTGTTCGTTTATAGCTCGTTACTGCTGACGCTTCTGGTCCTCGCAGTTCTGCCTGGCTTTCTCGCTGAAACTCAGTTCGCCTCTCTAGAATATGCGCTCCTGTATCGTCTTACACCCGAGCGACGCGCCTTAGACTATTTTCGTTATCTGAGCGCCAGCGATCGCACTGCCAAAGAAGTGCACGTCTTTGGGCTCGCACGCTGGTTGGTTCGGCGCTTTCGCAGCACCGCCCAGCGGCTCTACGCGGAGAACAAGCGGCTTGCTATCCGGCACAGCATTGTCTCCGTCAGTCTTGCGCTAGTCGGGCTGTTTGGCTACTACGCGGCGTACGCGATCATTCTCGAACGGGCTTTTTACGGCATCATTAGCATCGGGACGCTTACCTTTCTCGCAGCATCTTTTCTGCGCAGCCGCGATGCATCGCAACGTGTCCTACTGGCCGCCGGCAACATTTACGAACAAAGCCTGTACCTCAAAGATCTTTTCGATTTCTTCGAAATGAAGCCAAAGGTTACCTCGTCGGCATCTGCGACGGCCATTCCCTCGCCTATTCGCGAAGGCGTGATGCTCGAGAACGTCAGCTTCCGTTATCCAGGATCGGAGGCCTGGGCGTTGCGCAATGTCTGTCTAAGGCTTGCGCCTGGCGAGCGCATTGCGCTCGTGGGCGAGAACGGCGCGGGTAAAACCACCTTGACTAAGTTGCTGGTGCGTCTTTACGATCCGTCAGAGGGCCGCATTCTGCTCGACGGACTCGATTTGCGAGAATACGATCTCGATTCCGTGCGTCGGGCGATTGGTGTCATCTTCCAGGATTTCGTACAGTACGATCTACGGTTCGATGAAAACATCGGCGTCGGGGAGATTGATTCGGTCGCGGATTATCTTGAACATCCGAACGGAAACGCGTCTAGCCACCGCGCGATTGTCGAGGCAGCCGAAAAGTCTATGGCGGCTTCACTTGTACCGCACTTCCAAAAAGGATATCAGCAAATGCTCGGCCGCCGATTTGAAGGCGGCGTCGAGTTATCCGGCGGTGAGTGGCAGAAAATCGCCCTGGCGCGCGCCTATATCCGCGCGACACAGATTCTCATTCTCGACGAGCCCACGGCTGGTCTAGACGCTCGCGCCGAAAATGAGGTTTTCATGCGGTTTGCGACGCTGGTCGGCGAACGCACTGCCTTGCTCATCTCACATCGCTTCTCAACAGTACGCATGGCCGATCGCATCGTAGTCCTGGGAGGAGGACAAGTCGTTGAAGAAGGCTCCCACGACCAGCTGCTGGCCAAGAACGGTACGTACGCCGAGATGTTTTCGCTTCAGGCGAAAGGATACCGATAGTGTCGTTCGATCTTGCGGCGCCGGTATTTGAGCGCTATCGACGGCTTCCCGAGGGAGTTCCCGAAGCGATTCGCTATGCGATCTTATCACTCATTCCTAGAGGGCGCGAACCCCGAATTCTTGACATCGGCGCAGGTACCGGGCGCATCGGCAGGGCCTTCGTGAACGCGGGAGACAAGTATGTGGGGCTGGATCTGTCGCTCGGGATGTTGCGCGAGTTTGGGGCTAGACATGGCCTTTTGCTGCAAGCCGACGCGGAGTTCTTGCCCTTTGCCGATTGCACTTTTGGCGCGGTGTTGTTGATTCAGGTCGTCAGCGGAGCACGGGAATGGGCTTCCATCTTAGGCGAAGCAAGGCGCGTGCTGGCGGATGGAGCACCTTTGATACTAGGCCATACAGCATCGGCGAATGATGGTCTAGACGTACAACTGAAAGAACATCTACATGCAACGCTGCGGATGTTGGGCGTCGCATCTGGTGAAATCATTCAGAACCGCCAGCGAGCGCTTGAATTTCTCGTGTCAGCGAGCCGGAGTGTGGAGCACGTGATTGTGCAGTCGTGGACGGCGGCTCGCACGCCGCGCGAGTTCTTAGAACGGCACCGGGCAGGCGCGCGCTTTTCGGCGCTCCCGGAGACTATTCGACACATTGCCCTTGAGGAACTGAGGGTGTGGGCAGAAATCCGATTCGGCTCGCTCGACAGAGTCTTTCCCGAGAAGCATACCTTCCAATTGCACGCATTTACTTTCTCGAGGATGAGGAGAACCCATGAACGAAGCCAGTGAAAGCGCCACGCTCACGTCGCTCACCGAGCAGCTCGTCAATGGCTCGCTTACCGACAGCAGTGTTATGCGTGCCACGGAAATAACTGCCAATTTCGCGATTTTGCCTTGGGTGAACGTGATCAAGATTGGCGGGCAAAGCATAATTGACCGCGGTCGTAGCGCCGTATACCCGCTGGTTGATGAGATCGTGGCAAATCTGAACCGGCACAAAATGATCGTCGGCACGGGAGCGGGCACACGCGCGCGCCATATCTATAGCCTTGGCATCGATCTTGGGTTACCGACTGGGGCACTTACCGTGCTGGGGACCGCCGTCGCTTGGCAAAACGCCCAGATGTTACATTATCTGCTGGCGCAGTACGGCATCCCGTTCATTGAACCCGAAGGGTTCAGCACTCTTCCGCACTATTTGATGGAGCGAAATGCCGTGATTTGCCAGGGGATGCCGCCGTACAAGCTGTGGGAAGAGAATCCTGGCGTGGGTCGCATTCCACCCCAGCGCACGGACACGGGCTGCTTCCTTATCGCCGAGGTTTTTGGCGCACGCAAAATGATTTATGTGAAGGATGAGGATGGCCTCCATACGGCGGATCCGAAAAAGGATTGCGGAGCACGGCACATTTCACGTATCAGCGTCGAAGAGCTCGTCAGTATGGATCTCGACGATCTAATCGTCGAACGAGCCGTGCTTGAACTAATGCTGAATGCGCGCCATATTCGAGAAATTCAATTCGTCAACGGCCTCAAGCCGGGACAGCTGACAGCCGCCCTTGACGGACAGCCGGTGGGGACTGTGGTGTACAGAGACGGCGTCTCCGGGAGGGGGGAGGGGCAATGACGGGCAATAGCGCGGGCGCGCAGCACGTTCAATCACCACTGATGCGTGAATCGCTTATTGATAAGACCGTACTTGCGCGTACCGAGTCACCGGTCACAGCAATACTTCCAGAGCTGAATGTTATTCAGATTGGCGGACGTTCAATTATGGATCGCGGACGCTCGGCGCTGCTTCCGCTGCTCGAGGAGGTCGTGCAGAACCAGCCCAACTACCGGATGGTTATCGGTACCGGTTCGGGCGTTCGCTCACGTCACATCTTATCCGTGGGTCTCGACCTAGGGTTGCCGACTGGTGCACTTGCCGCGCTCACGGCGAAAGATTCCGCTCAGAATGCGTACATAGTTTCGTGCCTCTTGGGCAAGCATGGCTTTGTCTATCTAGAAGCGCCATTTCTCGTTCAACTGCTTCCCGCCATTCTTGTCGCGGCGCGGGGCGCGGTGTTCAACGGTATCCCGCCGTACGCGCTCTGGGAACATCCGCCAGCACTCGGCAAACTGCCGCCGCATGGCAGCGATGCAGGGTCTTACTTAGTCGGCGAAGTATTCGGCGCGAGAAAAGTGATCTTGTTGAAAGATGTCGACGGCGTTTACGAGGAGGATCCCGCTAGAAATCCCGGCGCAGCGTTCATCCCAGAGATCAGCGTCACCGAGCTAAAGAAGAAGAATCTCAGAACGCTCCCGATTGAACCGGTCGTGCTTGATCTAATGACTCGCGCCAAACTCGTCGACCGCATTCATATTGTGAACGGCCTGGTACCGGGAAACCTGACACGCGCGCTGGCCGGCGAAGCTGTGGGCACGCTGATTCACGTCTGAACCAGCGTGCCCGTGTCGCGGAACTTAAACTAATGGTGATGTACGACGGTGTGATTGTCCACCACTTCAACAAGCTGCATCATGCCCCGATCTTCGTGGCCTAAAATGTGGCAGTGTACAACCCATTTGCCCGTATAATCGACAAACCGGCTGCGGAATTTGATGTGGCCGGGCGTAAACGCCGAACGTGAGCTTCCGTTCGGAAACGTGGATGATCCTGCCGGAATCGCAATCACGTCGTGCCAGATGTACGGCGCCTGCTGCACTTGCGGCTCGTCCATTAACTGCGGATCGAAGACTTCGATGATTTGGAACGGATTGATATGGATGTGGAACGGGTGCATGACCGAATCCTCTGAGGTGTTCAGCAGTGTCCATTCTTCGGAATCGCCCAGCAGCATCACCTGATCGATGATGCCGTCGTTGAACTGCTTATTGTCGATCTTTACAACCGGCTGCTGTGTATTGAAGCGCTCCATGCTGAACGTCACAGTGCGATAGTGCCGAACGTCGCTCGGACTTATATCCGTCAGATAAGGCGGAAACTTTGGATACTGGCTCTCGTCTTCCGGCCACGCGGTGTTTTCTCCGTTCAACGCACCTTCTACGTTCACTTGGAGCGCGATGATTGAGTTGATGTCCTTGAGGGCGGGAGGAGGAAAGGGATTTGCCGTGGATTTCTGCGGGCCAGGAGGCCAAAACAACAGGACCGACTGTCCCGGTGTCGAGGGCGCCTTAACCAGCAGATCAATTCGGTTCGCCGGCGCCAGCTCAAAGGTCGTATCGTTCTGATGTTTCACATAATTTGGCCAAGCCAATTGAACCCCATCATGTGCCGTCGCCCGAAACTGCGGAACATTACCCTTATCCTCGGGAATCACACCGTTTTTGAGCGGAACCGTGTTCAGCAATGTTTTATCCAGGAAGAACCAGGTTTCGATTCCGTGCGCGCGCGTTTCGGCCAGCACCAACCGCCACCACTGAACTTCGCCCGGCTTCATGCTGATCACAGGCTGCAATTGGCCGTTCACCGTCAACGAGAGCGTGCTCCCGCCTACCAGATTGGGAGTCTCGGCAAAAATCTGCATCACCAAGATTTTTTCTTTGATATTGCCCGTGCCCAGCTTCTTAAGCGTGTCATCGTACTCGCCTTCGATAACGAATGCGCCCGCCATGCCATTAAGGAGCTGAATAGTAGTCGACCCGTGCTGGTGAGCGTGATACCAATGCGTTCCAGGACACTGTCCCATTACCGGATGAACTTGTCCGTGCTCGTTTGGCTTCCCGGTGTACTCCGGAAGGTGGAACTGAATCGGGTAGTAACCCGGCCAGTATTGAGGCCATTCATAGTGATCCACGTTGACTTGGTTTTCATGGACCGCGCGTTCGACCTCATCCTTGCGGCCCGGTAACGCGGCCATCTTCGCCAGATTCTTGGTCGCGAGGTTATACCACGGACGCAACTTATCGGTGACTACCTGCGGCTCCGAATCGCCCAGGATGCGGTAGGCGTCGAGACACTGTTTGATCATTTCCGCCGTGTTCATCGATGTATTCGGCAGAACGCCCACCAGCACGTTATCGCCAAACCCGCCGGGGTTTGTATGTGTGCCATGCCAGTGAATATTGGTAGTGCTCGACACCCGGAAGCAGTTCGGATAGCTGTCGGTGAGATTCGCGGGCGGAGGATTGAAGTTCTTCTGGCTGGGGTATTTTGGTTGCCCGTTCTGGGTGCTCACAATGCAGCCGCCGTTTGCGCCAGTTAAAGGTGTATTGGGAAAGCATGTCAGGTCCACACGATTCAAAAGAATGACGCGAACCGTGTCTCCGACGCGCGCGCGAAACGTCGGGCCCGGCGTGGCGATGTCGATCGGGGTCACACGATCGCTGGCCTTCAGACTCCAGCCCTTGTAACCCTCGTAGGCGCGCAGATTATGGTGATCGCAGACGTAGCTATTGTTCCCGTTGTAGTAGGTGATCGTGCGGTCTCGCCCCCGGACATCCACCAAAGCTTTCAGTACATGATCGGCGCCGCTTTGAATCTCCCCTGGGTTCTTCAGTTCCGTGCCGACGGTCGCCTTGCAACTGGGCGCCAGTGCACAATTGGATTCGGCGGCCTCGGCCGTTTTCGTTGTCATCAGACTCGAAAAAGCAAACGTGGACGTTGCGGCGAACGCCCAATGCAGGAAGTCGCGGCGGTTGGCATCCGCGTTTGCGTTCCTCTCGTCGAGGGACTCGGGACTATCGTTCGGAATCAACTCGTCGGTATCTGGCATATTTCCCTCTATCTACCCTGTTTTCAAGCCTGTCGTCATCCACCGGCCTGTTGTACCGCAGTGACGGTGATACTGCCCGCTTCCGTCGGATGCAATGCGCAGTGATAGTTCACGGTTCCTGGCGTATTGAACTGAATAGGGGTTGACCGAGCGCCCGAGTCTAGCGGGCTGTTGAACCACTGCGCCTGCGCCGCATTGTCCGGAGCCGGCTCGTGCGCAGACTGCGGGTCCAGATTCCTCCACCAGACGTATCCGCCCACATTGATCGACGCTGCCGCAAAAGTCACTGAGTTATCGGTGCCTCTGGTGATGTTTGTGGTCGCGACGACGATCAGGCTGCCGGTCTCGTCAGGATGCAACGTGCAGTGATAAGGTAGGACAGCCGGGTCTCCAAAGTTGGCTTGATCTGATTCCTGCCTCGGCCCAATCGGATCCGGCACCCAGACGCCATTGGACGAGTCGTCTGGAACAGGTTGATGAGGGGTTCGCTTGTCTGCGTTGTACCAGAACACAGCGTCACCTGGCTCCATTATTTGCATCTGGGGAGAAAACCCCTTTCGTCGCGATTTACTCTCGCGTTGCACTGAAATCCGATCTGTTTGCAACTCGCGTGCTCCTAATTCGCGGCTTTTAGAAAACGACTGCGAAATGCGTTAAGTCTATATCCGAACGCGCTTTTCTGTCAAATTGAAAATGCCCTCTTGAAATGCCCTCTAAAGGGTACTGCTGAGAGTTATCAGCACGCTGCTGTCCGACCGAAGTGCCATCCTGATTTACATGCCAGCGCGCGCCCCATTCCGCTTTCAAGCCCGCATCCGGTTCATCGACACCGATACCAGCGGCCGCATCCATTACACCGCGATGTTCCGGTATTTCGAATCGGCCGAGATCGAGTTCATGCGGTCTCACGGTCTCCTTTACGGGCAAAGCGAATTTCTGTTGCCGCGCGTGCACGTGGAGTGCGATTTCCGGCTGGCGCTGCTGCATGACGACCTGATTGAGATTGAAGTATGCTTGACGAAGCTTGGCAGGTCTTCCATCCGGCTGGACTTCAGGACTTTTAAAGGTTCGGAGCTGGCGGCGCAAGGCGCTATCGTGATGGCGTGCATGGACAAGAAGACACAGCGTTCGGCCCCCGTGCCCGCGGAGTGGCGCGATAAGCTCGCGGCCGAGCTTAGAGAACCCGAGCCGAAGTTGGCATAGGAGGCAGCGATGGCCACAGTTGATACCGTTCTCCCCAAGACTAAAGGAGGCGCGTTTCTCATAGAAGAATCCGCGCCCGAAGCGATCTTCACGGTGGAGGATCTAAGCGAAGAGCATCATGCGATCGCCCGTACGGCGGCAGAGTTTTACTCCAAGGAAATAGAACCCAACCTGGAAGCGATCCGCCGCCAGGAGCCCGGCGTGGCTGTACGGGTACTTCGCAAGTCCGGCGAGATCGGCCTGACCGGAATTCTGATTCCTGAAAAGTTCGGGGGCATGGAACTGGATCTCGCATCGGCGTTGATTGCGGGCGAATATCTGGGGCGCGACGGCTCCTACGCGGGGTGGCACGGGGCGCACACCGGGATAGGTACGCTGCCGGTGTTGCTTTTTGGTACCGAACAACAGAAGCAGAAGTACCTTCCGAAACTGGCCAGCGCCGAAATGGTGGCGGCCTACGCGTTGACGGAACCGCACGCAGGCTCAGATGCACTGGCCGCCCAGACACGCGCGGATCTCAGTCCTGATGGAACGCACTATGTTCTGAATGGGCAGAAAATGTGGATCACAAACGGCGGGGCGGCGGACCTATTCACCGTATTCGCCAAAGTTGGCGGCGAAAAATTCAGCGCGTTTCTCGTGGAACGCAGCTTCCCCGGCGTAAGCAGCGGCGCGGAAGAAAAAAAGATGGGCATCAAGGGCAGCTCCACCACAGCCGTGTATTTCGAGAACGTAAGAGTCCCTGTGGAGAATCTGCTCGGAGAGATCGGGCGCGGGCACATTATTGCGTTCAACATCCTGAACATCGGCCGTCTCAAGCTGGGAGCGTTGACCGGCGGCGGCGCGAAGGAGGTTTTGGCTATCTCCCTCAAATACGCTAAGGAGCGCAAGTCGTTCGGAGCGCCGATCGCAGACTTTGGAGCTATCCAGCACAAGCTGGCCGAAATGGCCATTCGCGCCTACGCGACCGAATCTATCGTCTGGCGCATCGTGGGATTAATTCAGAGCCAGTTGGATGGCTTCTCCTGGGAGGATTCGGGTGCCTCCCGCACGATTTTGAAGGCCGTCGAAGAGTATGCTGTCGAGTGTTCGATTGCGAAGGTTTACGGGTCGGAAGCACTGGATTACGTTGTGGACGAGGGCGTGCAGATCCATGGAGGATACGGATTCCACCAGGATTACGCGGTGGAACGCGCATATCGGGATTCGCGCATTAACCGCATTTTCGAGGGAACAAACGAAATCAATCGCCTCTTGATTACCGGCATGCTGCTGAAGCGCGCCATGCGGGGACAACTCGGACTGGTGGCGGCCGCGCAGTCACTGCTCGCCGAGATGTCAACCGCAACCATTGGAGCAACTGACAAGGACGAAGAGATGCGCCTGGTGCGGAACGCCAAGAGCGCTGCGCTGATGATGATGGGGATCGCGTTTCAGAAGTATGCAATGGAGCTGGAGCGCCAGCAGGAGGTGCTGATGCATATCGCGGACATAGTGATGGAGGCGTTCACAATGGAATCCGTGCTGCTGCGCACGCGCAAACTGGCTCGTTCCGGCAAAGGAAGCATAGCGGAAGAAATGTGCGCGGTCTTCCTGCGGGACGCTATGTGCCGGATTGAAATCTCCGCAAGAAACGTGATTGGAGCATGCGGCGCAGCGGATGCCACGCGCGCCAATATGTCCGTGCTGCGAAAGCTGGCCGTTTATGACCCGGTGGATTCGGTCACGCTGCGGAAGAAGATCGCGAAGCGCCTGCTAGAGAGAGAACGCTACACCATATGAACATCCCTTTGACGCCCATTCGCTGCCTCTATCGCGGCGTGGACCTCTATGGGAAGAAGACCGGCGTCGTTTCGGGCGAGAGACGCTATACGTATACGCAGTTCGGCGAGCGTTGCGAGCGGCTGGCCGCGGGGCTACTGGCGGAAAACGTAGAGAGAGCCGATCGCGTCGCCTACCTCAGCTTTAACAACAATCAATTGCTGGAGGGCTATTACGGCCCGCCGCTTATCCACGCCATTGCGATGCCCTTGAACGTGAGGCTTACGCCGATGGAATTGATTGAGATTTTGAATCACTCGGCAGCCAAAATCCTGGTATTCGAAAACGACTTCGCGCAACTAGCGGCCGCCTTCCGCAAAGCGTGCCCCGGGATCCGGCGCTACGTGACCATCAATGAGAAGACGCCCGAGGCGGATGTCACGTATGAGGAATTGCTCTCGCACGGCCGCATCGAGCGGCCGGATGCATTTTCGTTCGATGAGAACGATATTGCGGAGATTTTCTATACCAGCGGCAGCACCGGGACGCCAAAGGGAGTGATGCTGTCACATCGGACGTTGTACATGCATACTCTGAACGCGCTGTCTTCCGTCCCGGCGCACGATACCGACGTACCGCTGCACACGATTCCACTATTTCACGCGAACGGCTGGGGCGCAGCGCAAATTTACACGATGACCGGCTGCAAGCAGGTGATGGTGCGGCGGTTTGAGCCTTCTTGCGTTTTGCGCCTGATCGCGGAAGAGAAGGCAACGTCGATGTACCTGGTTCCGGTCATGGCGAACGCGCTGATCAATTGCCCTGACGTGGGGCGATTCGATACGAGCAGCCTAAAAGAGATAGGGCTGGGCGGCGCTGCCGCGTCCTGCGAGCTGATCGCCCGCTTGGAACGGGCCTTCCGCTGCGAAGTGAAGGTGGGCTATGGCTTGACCGAGACGAGTCCGATCGTGTCGACATCGCGCGTGAAGGGCGGCATCGAGTTTGCGAACGAAGAAGATCGCGTGTTCCACCTGTCGATGGCGGGCTGGCCCATCGTCGGGAACGAAATCCGCGTGGTGGATGCGCACCTGCAGGACGTGCCGCGCGATATGGCGAACGTGGGCGAAGTGGTGGTGCGCGCCGACAATGTGATGGATGGCTACTATGGCGAGCCCGAAGCCACGCAACACGTGATGACGGATGGCTGGTTTCACACCGGCGATATGGCGGTGTGGGACGAGGAAGGGTACATCCACATCGTTGACCGGAAGAAGGACATCATCATCAGCGGCGGTGAGAATATTTCGTCGATTGAGGTCGAGAAAGCCATCTCCGCGCATCCGGCGGTGTTGGAGTGCGCGGTAGTGGCGGCCCCCGATGCGAAGTGGGGCGAGGTTCCGGCGGCGATTGTGGCCCCGAAGCCGGGCCAGACCGTGACCAGCCAGGAACTGCTCGATTTCCTGGAAGACCGCCTGGCGAAGTTCAAGATGCCGCGCGTGATTGTGTTCGCCGATGGTGCGCTGCCTAAGACCGGAACCGGCAAGATTCTGAAGCGCGAGCTGCGCGAGACGTTCTGGGCGGGCAAGGAACGGCGAGTACAAGGCGGGTGAGTGGCGTCCGCTGAGCCGTGTGCCAGGTACCGGCAGCGCGGGGGAAGTAATCGCTATTGCCTTTGAAGGGCTTGCGTCACCCGATTCTTCGGCGAGTACACCGCCGGCGTCTCGACTGTAAACGCTCCTTTCCAGGTTGTCACTTCGCAAATTAGTAAAAGAGCGATTCAGAACGAGTTTGTTGACCCATCATGACGAGCAGCGCGCCTCCACGGAAATTAATCGAGAACGACACCAAGAAGCTCGATGGAAAGACGTTCTCGGACACCGAGCGTCACAACGAACATTAATGAAGGTGTATCGTTCCATCGGTATTTTCGTCCTCTTTCACGCGTTATGAAGGGTCTTACTTCCGGCTGGCCACGCTGAACGCGACCCCTTCAGCCAGCCTTGGTCCTGAAGTGGTAATATGCATCCGTAACGGATGTAGTAATGCTCAAGACTAAGCCCGATCTGATCCCGCTCACTCCTCCGGTCTTCCATATTCTCTTAGCTTTAGCGGATAGCGAGCGTCACGGCTACGGAATCATGTTGGACGTTGCATCGCAAACCAACGGCGCTTTGCAACTTGGCCCCGGCACGCTCTATGGGTGCCTCAAGCGAATGTTGGCAGCAGGTCTCATCGAAGAATCGGATGAACCTCCCGATTTGTCAAATGACGAGCGGCGACGCTATTACATGATCACGACTCTCGGCAATCGTGTTGTTCGATCCGAGGCTGAACGTTTGGAGAGTGCTCTCATGGCTGCAAGAGCGAAGCGCATCCCAGGTCTCGCGAAGCAAGTTATCGCAGAGCGGAAATCGTCATGAATCGCACTCGGTACCTAACCCACTTGTGCCGTGTGTATTATTTTTTGCTCTTCGCTTATCCGCGGAACTTTCGTCGTCAATACGGAACAGAGATGATGCAAGTATTTCGCGATCGATGCTGTGAAATACTCCGGGGATCCGGTCCTCTCGGCTTAATCCCGTTCCTTCTGCATACCACTGTTGATTGGCTTGAAAGTTTGGTCCGCGAAACGGTTGCGATTGTCTGCGTTCCTGTCGAGCTTTGCGAAGGCCATAGCGTTGCACTGGATGGCACGCCGGCTTTCTACGGATCTGATAGGTATTCGCCACGTTTCTCTGCTTTGCTCAGCGGCATAGCATTGTCATTCGCTCTTTTCCTCGCAATTTCCCAAGGGTTCAATCAGAGGATTGCGCAACCCGATTCGCGCATGCGACATCTCCAGATCAACCAGGGATTCAGGCTGTCGCATGGATGGCTTCGGTCTTTACTGCTCGCAATTGCCAGTTCTCAGGGACAAGGATCGCCTGCAGCGAGTTCTCAAGTTGTCGCTGGAGTCCTTTCGTGCTTTGACAGATATGACATTGTCGCCGTCGGCGAGTGGCACGGGAAAGAAGAGGATGGAGATCTTCAAGTTGAGTTGATCCGTTCGTCTGATTTGCCGAAGAAAGCTCGTAATATTGTCGTGGAGTGGGGCAACTCTCTTTATCAGGACATTCTCGATCGCTACGTCAAAGGTGAGATTGTACCCGACGTGGAGCTAAAGAAGGTCTGGCGAGATACAACGCAATCGCCTGTTATGGACACCGCCGATTTAAACAATCCTCCGCTACTCTTGACCGAGATTCGATCATTGAACAAGCGCCTGCCGAAAGCTTTAAAGCTAAGAGTGCTTGCGGGCGATTCTCCAATCGATTGGGCAAAGGTAACAACGAAGCAAGAATTTGCTCACTTCTTGAGCAGCCGCGACGAGGTTGCCGCGGACGTGATCAATCGAGAAGTTCTGCAAAAACACGAGAAGGCTCTGGTGATCTACGGTGCCGGCCACATCTGGCGCGGCAACACATTTGTCAAGACGCCCAATCTCGTGTCGCTGTTGGACAAGAGCTTTCCGGGCCGGATCTATACAGTGTTCCGCATTGGTGGTATTTATCCCAACACGGAGAAGCTAGAAAAGTTAATAGGCGAGCCGACTCGACCCATCCTGCTTTCCTTAAAGGGAACCAGTGTCGGGGCATTAAACGCCAACGAGTTTATTGGCCGTGACATCCCCGTTCATTTATTTCCGGAAGATTTTCACTTGGAGCAAGTCGCCGATGCGGTTATCTATACTGGCCGAAGTGCTGATACGGAGGTCAGAACAGGCATGGCGGCTGAAGTCGATCCAAGTTTTGCCCAGGAACTGTCGCGACGCAAAAGTTTGATGCCCAGTCCGCGACAGTAATATCACATCTGTCCGTAGTCGGCCCGTCACACAGGCGCACAGCACCGAAAGCAACCCGTACAGGTGGTGTCGAGCGAGAGCCACCCGAGTTTTTCAACAGCATCGAATGTTTGTGCACGGCGTGTGAAGGGTGCCTCCTCAGTCGCCGCGGAGCGCCTCGATTGGATTCAAGAATGCGGCTTTTCGCGCTGGTATGTAACTAGCGGCCAAGGCGGCCGCCAAAATAACCGCACCTGAAATGCCATAGATTAACGGATCAAATGGCTTAACGCCAAAGAGTAAGGAAGTCATCCAGGGGGAAAGTCCTCGCGCCAAGACGAATCCAATCGCGCTGCCAACGCACGTCAGTATGAGGCCCTGCCGCAAGAAAAATGCTCTGATCGTTCGGGGCTCGGCACCCATAGCGACGCGGATACTTATCTCTTTGCGGCGCTGTGCAACAGCATAAGCAAGAACGCCGTAGACTCCGATCATCGAAAGCGTCATGGCCATTGCTGCGGCAATTCCAAGCAGGACGAGAGCGAAGGACCTGCGCACCATGGTGAGTCGATAAAGATCGCTCAGAGTTCGAACTTGCGCCAGTGGCAAGCTGGGGTCCACAGTGTGGATCTCCGCTGTGATTTCTTTGAGTAGGCCCTGCGTGCCGGCGCGGCTGCTTCGTATCGCAAAGGCAACGCCGCGACGAACACCTGGAAAGTAGACCAACCCCGGTGGCGGTTGATCGACGCCATCCTCATAGACATTTTCAGCAACGCCCACCACAACACTCCACTGGCTGTCTCCGTTGATTCGGATGTGTTTCCCAAGCGCATCCCTGGGCTCGTCCCAATTTTCGCGAGCCATGTTCTCCGACACGATCGCCACGCGCCGTCCGCCGAGGAGATCCGTCCATGTAAAGTCCCGCCCAGCGATCAGCGGTGTACCGAGCGCCGCAAAGAGGCCTGGCGAAATGGACTTGATGGTTCGATTCGGCGGGATTTGGCCAACTGGTGTCTTGCCTTCGACGGAGATGGGATTGCCGTTATGGTATTCCAGTTCAAGCGGTAACGCAGTAGCAAACCCCGCCGCCGTAACACCAGGAATAGCGGCTAGCTTGTGGAGAATATCAGCTTCTACTTGGGACACTCGCTCTGGCTCCCCTATCTGAGCTTCGGGAATAAACAGCCGGATCGTCTGAATCTGCTCGGGGTGAGTAAAGCCAGGTCTCACGGTGTTCAATGCGATGAAGCTGCGAACCAGTAACCCCGCCGCCACTAACAGCACCAAAGCGACAGCCACTTGCACGATCACGAAAGCATTTTGCGCACGCACCTGCTCCGCACTCTGGCTTGCGCCTCGCGCAGTTTGCAGTCTGCTGTTCAGGCCTGATTTAAGAACCGCTAATAATCCGAACAAGATGCCCGATAGCAAGGAGCAGGCCAGCGCGAACAAGATACTTGTCGCGTCAAGGGATATCTCCGCCACTCTAGGTAGAGTTGCCGGTCCATAAGTTGCCAGCACCCGAAGTCCGGCATACGCGAGACCAAGACCGGCAGCGCCGCCGAGAGTAGCTAGCGCGAGGCTCTCTATTATTACCTGACCCGCGATTCGCGCCCAGCCAGCGCCAAGCGCCGCCCGAGTCGCAAATTCCTCACGCCGGGCTTGCGCCCTCGCCTGTACCAAGTTTGCGACGTTCGCGCAGACGATCAACAGCACCAATGCCAGCGCTCCCATCAGAATCTTGAGAACCGCGCCAACGTCTCCAATAACATCCTCCTTCAGCGGATGGATGTTAGGTTTGACTCGAAGCTGCTCAAGCATCTGCTCCTGACCCGCCTTGGCGCCCCAAATCCGTAATACGCGCGCGATGTCCTGATCGGCCCGCACAAGGCTAACGCCGGATTTAAGCCTAGCGACCCCGGAGCAGTCGGCGTCATGAGATCCTGGCGCTCCGGCGACAACGCTTTGTGCAAGGAGCACGTCAGGGGCGAGGTTGAGGAATTCAAAGTTCCGAGGCATTACTCCGATCACTTGATAAGGGACGAAATCGATGAGGGCCAACCGGCCCAGCACGTGACCGTTTCCGCCGAACCTTCGCTGCCAATATTTATAAGAGAGGATTACAGTCTTCTGCGCGCCCCGTAGTTCATCTGCGCTGGAGAACCATCGGCCCAAATAGGGCCTCACACCAAGCGCCCGAAGGACTCCGTGCGTCATGGTTACAGTCGCAACCTGTTCGGGTTGTTCCACCCCAGTGACCGCTGCTGCGCCGGGAGTCCAAACGCCGAACTCCTCAAAACTGTGTGCGTCTTCCTTGTAAGCGGCGTACATTTCCAGGGAGAGCGGCCACTCTTTTATGACCTTGCCTAAAAAGGCTGCGGAGTTGAAAACGCCTACCAGTTTCTCCGGCTCCGGGTAAGGCAAAGGGCGAATCAGTACCGTATTGACAACACTAAAAATCGCAATATTTGCGCCGATCCCCAAGGCCAGCGAAAGCAGTGCAGGTAAGCTAAACCCCGGTTTTGTTCGAATCATCCGCAGCGCGTACCGTACGTCGCGCATAAAGTAGTCGATGAGGTTAACCTGCCTCGCATCCCGGCACTCTTCCTTCGTCTTCTCCATCGGTCCAAACTGGCGGCGCGCCATCATGCGAGCTTCGAACTCGCTCGCGCCAGATGCTATGGCCTCCTTCACCAACTGTTCGAAATGGAGTTCGATTTCGCGCTGCAGGTCTGTGTCCGCGCGAGATCTTCGCAATAATGATTGAACGCGATGGATGACGACGCGACTGAATCGCATAAGTTCTCCGTTTTAGGCCGTCTCGATTAAGAGCTGAACGGCGGACGAGAGCCGTTTCCAGCTATTTAGCTCACGCTCAAGCTGCCTTCTACCTGCGCGCGTCAAGGAATAAACCTTCGCAGGACGCCCAAGCTCGGAGTCCTTCCACTCGGCTTCGAGCCAGCCTTGTTGTTCCAGTCGATGCAGCGCAGGGTACAACGAACCTTGGCCGACCGATAAAACCTCGCCGGAAAGCACTTGAATGCGCTTAGCGATGGCCCATCCATGAAGCGGCTCCCTCACAATGGTCTTAAGTATCAGGAGATCTCTAGTGTTCCCTGAAACAGGTCTGACGGCTTGGGCACGATTACACCACGACTATCGACAATATATACCACGATGATCGACAGTCGCCTTTCGCTCCGTAAAGCTAGTAAATGAGTATCGGCAGCCCGATCAGCCGAACATGTGGACAAGCCATGTGGGTTCGACCGTTCGACTAGCATCCGTCTTGCGCAAACCAGCGTTTCCGCAACAACGGAGCGACTGGCAGATTTTCAGGGGTCGAGCGTTGCAAAACCCTATTGCTTTATTGAACTCATTGGCGAAATATTTGTGCAGTGCTCCTCGGCCACGCTCGCGTTTCGAAGGACGACCAGGACACCGCGACTCAGGTCGCGGCGTTGGAGGGCTGGCTGCGAAAAGATCTATCGCGAGAAAGCCTCCGGAGGGCGGTGGGGCCGGCCCGAACTTCGCCGGCTGCTCGGCCGGCTCCGCAAGGGCGATGTCCTCGTGGTCTGGAGGGCTGGACCGATTGTCGCGCTCTCTCCGGGACATGTTGATTCTCATGGAGCGGCTGGCGAGACGAAAGCGGGATTCAAGAGTTTGACTGAACCGATTGACACGACCACTTCGGCCGGCCGCATGATGATGCAGATGTTTGGCGCGTTCGCCGAGCGTTGTGGATCCGCAGATGCATGACGTGCCGCGCGGTATGGCGGTGTGAGACGAGGAAGGGTGCATCCACATCGTTGACTGGAAGAAGGACATCATCATCAGCGGCGGTGAGAATATTTCGTCGATTGAGGTCGAGAAAGCCATCTCCGCGCATCCGGCGGTGGTGGAGTGCGCGGTAGTGGCGGCCGCCGATGCGAAGTGGGGCGAGGTTCCGGCGGCGATTGTGACGCCGAAGCCGGGCCACGCCGTGACCAGCCAGGAACTGCTCGATTTCCTGGAAGACCGCCTGGCGAAGTTCGAGATGCCGCGTGTGATTGTGTTCGCCGATGCGGCGCTGCCTAAGACCGGAACCGGCAAGATTCTGAAGCGCGAGCTGCGCGAGACGTTCTGGGCCGGGAAGGAACGGCGGGTACAAGGCGGGTGAGTGGCGTCCGCTGGACCGTGTGCCAGGTACCGGCGGTGCCGGGGAGGTAATCGCTATTGCCTTTGAAGGGCTTGCGGGCACTCTATTCTTCGGCGAGCAATTGAATAGATGAAATCGCTTCATCTCACCGGCCTGAGATGTCTATCCAAATCGCAGAGCGGTCGCCGGATCAATTTGGGCGGCGCGACGCGCCGGAACATAGCTCACCGCCAAGGCGGCCAGGACGAAGAGGAACGCGACGCCTGCGAACGTAGCTGGGTCGGTGGCGCTGGTGTGAAACAGTAGACTCGTCATGACCCGTGTAAGTGCCAGTGCTGCGCCGACGCCGAGTGCGACCCCGGCAAGCGTTAAAGCGAGACCTTGGCCGACGACCAACCGTAAAATGTCCACGCGTTGCGCACCAAGAGCGCGACGGATGCCCATCTCGGGAGTGCGTTGTACGACAGAATAGGCGATGACACCATAGATGCCTATCACAGCGAGCAGCAGTGCTGCTCCGCCAAAACATTCCAGCAGCGCAAGAATCAACCGCCGCTGACCGCCCTCGGATTCAATCAGGTCATCCATGGTTATAAACGCGGAGCCAGGCTGATCCCGATCCATCGCGAGCACCTGATGGCTTATTGCGTGGACTAGCTGAAGAGGATTACCCGCGGTTCGTACCGCCACCCCAGCAAACGAAAGAGGACTTTGATCAAAAGGGCGGAAAACGCCCGGCCATGGATCCCATTCCAGCGATTGGTGGACGTCCGCGACGACACCCACGATCTCCACGTGGTCGGCTTTGGCACCGATTAAAATTTGCTGGCCTACGGGATTCAAGCCGGTTGGATAAGCCGGCCAGAGCACTCGGGCGAGGCTCTCGTTAATGATCGCAGTAAGTGGCGCGCTAGCGAGATCTCGCTCCGAAAACTCACGACCGCGCTTCAAAGGAATCTCAAGCGTTCGGAAATATGACGGCGTGACGTCCTCAATCACGGCAAGCGGCCGTTCATTCAGCGGACGCGGCGGTTGGTCCGCGAGTTGAACCGGAGTCCGGGCGAAGCCCGTCATGGGGAGTGTCATTGCTGCCGCTGCATTACGGACCCCGGGTGTCGATTGAACGCGCCGGACGAGCTGGTCGAAGAACGTCGCTTGCTTTTCGCTGGTGTTATAGCGCAACGGCGGTAATGAAATGCGAAACGTAAGGAGGTGTGACGGATTGAATCCAGGATTTACACGGGACAAGCGAGCCAAGCTCTGCATCAAAAGCGCCGCGCCGATCAGCAACACCGTCGATAGCGCAACTTGTCCAATTACAAGGGCGCCCCGTGGGCTTACTCCCAGTGCAAGCCGCCGACCGCCAGTTAGGTTTGCTCCTTCACCGCTCGCCCGCAGCACTGCAACGAGATTCGGGCGCGAAGCAATAAAGGAAGGAACCGACCCAAAAAGCGTGCCTGTCGCGATCGAAAGCAACATCGCGAAGCCAAGCACTATTCCGTCAATGTGAATCTCCCCCGCGCGTGGCAGATCCAGGACAGTCATGCGCGCGATCCCGGTCAAGCTCCATTTCGCCAACAACACCCCCAACGCTCCTCCGGCCAGGGCCAGCACTACGCTCTCGGCGAGCAATTGCTGAATTAGCCGGCCGCGTGAAGCGCCGACAGCCGCGCGTATTGCGAATTCGCGGGATCGGGAAGACGCGCGTGCTAGGAGCAGACTCGCGACATTGCCGCATGCAATCAGCAGAACGAAGCCCACTGCTCCGAATAGCATCCAGAGCATGAAGCGCACGCCGGATACGAGGGTGTCTCTGAGCGGGGTTACGTGCTCCGCTACACTCGATTTCCCGTCGAGCATCCCCGGATGGGCGCTCCGGTATTGTCGGTTCAGCACAGTAAGCTCGGAGTTTGCCTGTCGGATATCCACTCCTGGCTTCAACCGGCCGAACACGTTCAAGACTGGGCTGTTGACACTTACGCTTTCCGACGGCCTAGTGGTCCAGACGTCCACCCCGGGAAATGGGAACTGAAAGCCGGGTGGCAGCACACCGACTATGGTGTACGGCGTCGCAGCGAGGGTCGCCGTCTTGCCTGGAATCGCTGGATCTCCGCCAAAACGCCTGTGCCACAGTTCCGAGCTGATCATCGCGACCCGGGGACCGGCCGCAGTATCTTCCTCCTCACGGAAGCCGCGCCCCACCAACGGCTTTATTTCCAGAATGCTTAAGAAGTTTGCGGATACGCGAGCGCTCTTCAGCACCTCGGGCTCGATACCGCCAGAGAGAGTTAGACTCTCAACGCCACCGGCCATCAAGTAATCTCCCAATCCTGCATAAGATTTCGAGGCTGCTTTCATTTCGTCAAAGCGTATCGAGGTCGCACCGCCGGAGACTTCAACTAGCCGGTCCGGCTCGGCGTAGGCGAGCGGTTTCAGCAGAACCGCCCGGATTACCGTAAACATTGCGGTGTCGCCGCCGATTCCCAACGCCAAGGTGAGCACCGCGGCAGCGGCGAAGGAGCGGTTACAGCGCATGGCTCTCAGCCCGTAGAGGATGTCTTGCCAGACTGTTTCTGAGAGTTCGCTTGTATTCCTATGTGGCATACGCTTCGAGTATGGACCAGGTAGTCCCACGCCCGGAAACGCGCTGTTCCCGGGGCCTGCCCCATGATAGGCTGCGTCAGGTGAACGTCACCAGCCCAATTTGCGCCGTGATGCTGGCGCTAGTTCTTGTTCAACCTGCTGAGACCGCGCCGATCCGGCTTCATCCAAAGAACCCTCACTATTTTCTTTTTCATGGGAAAGCTGTTGCGCTGATCGGCAGCGGGGAACACTACGGCGCAGTATTGAACGCCGACTTCGATTTCCAACGCTATCTGGCGGCGTTGCAGGCGGACGAGATGAATTACACGCGCTTGTTCGGTGGAACCTATTTGGAAGTTCCGGCAAAGTCGTTCGGAATCTTGCGAAACGATCTGGCTCCCGCGGCGGGGCGCTACATAGCTCCGTGGGCTCGGAGCGAAACTCCGGGATACCAGGGCGGCGGAAACAAGTTTGACTTGGGGCAATGGAACCCTGAGTTCTTTACGCGTTTTCACGATTTCCTGGCGGGAGCGGCGAAGCGCGGGATCGTGGTGGAGATAACGCTGTTTTCATCGCAGTATGACGAAAGGCAGTGGGACGTGAGCGCGTTCAATCCGGCGAACAACGTCAACGGTACAGACGCGATCGATTGGAAGAAGTTAGAGACGCTGGACAACGGCAACGTCCTCGGCTTTCAGGAGCGATACACCCGAAAGCTCGTGCGGGAAGCGAATGCCTTTGACAACGTAATCTTCGAGATCCAGAATGAGCCCTGGTCAGACCGCCCGGCGCTAGCGGATGTCGTCAACCCATATGTGGCGCCGCCCGCACGCGATCGTTATCCAAACTCGGTCGATCTGGCGGACGGGCTATCGATTGCCTGGCAGACGCGAGTGGCTGAGTGGATTTCTTCCGAGGAACAGACCCTTCCGAACAAGCACCTGATTGCCCAGAATTACTGCAACTTTCGATTTCCGGTAAGAAAGCTTATACCAGGAGTGAGCGTGGTCAATTTTCATTACGCCTATCCGGATGCGGTGCTGTTGAACTATGGGCTCGGGAAGGCACTTTCATACGATGAGACGGGTTTTCTTGGCCGGGACGACGATGCTTACCGGCGGCAAGCATGGAATTTCATGTTGTCGGGCGGTAGCACCTTCGACAATCTCGATTATTCGTTCAGCCCGGGCCACGAGGATGGGACTGACGCGGAGCCGAACGGTCCGGGGGGCGGAAGTGCTGCACTACGCGGTCAACTTCGCGTCCTGAGCGAATTCCTGCGCGCCTTCACGCTGGTAGATCTGCATCCGGACACTCACGCCGTGAAGCACGCGGGGGGAGCGTACGCGCGCGTCTTATCGAAGCCGGGGAGCGAATACGCAATGTATTTCGACGGGAATGGGCCGATTGATGTAACGCTCGAGCTGCCGCCGGGCGAATACTCGGGAGCATGGGTGAACACAAAGACGGGAAGCGAGCAGCCGGAGCACTTTCGGCACGCCGGAGCCGACAGGGCGCTGCGGACGCCAGACTTCCGGAATGGGTTCGCGCTTCGCCTTAAGCGGGCTGGGCGCTAGACTCTTTCTCCTGATCGAAGCTCTGGAAGGTTTTGCCCGCTTCCGCGAGGCGCACGAGCAACAGAGCCGGCGACCAGAGTTCCGGGCCGTGCCGCTTTTCGAATTCCTGGATGCGGGCGACAACGTTCTTGAGTCCTACCGTATCGGCGTAGAACATCGGGCCGCCGCGCCAGGCGGGGAAGCCGTAGCCGTAGAGGTACGTGATGTCGATATCGACAGCACGAAGAGCGATGCCCTCTTCCAGGATGCGCGCTCCCTCATTCACCAGCGCGTAGATACAGCGGTCCACAATCTCTTCGTCAGACACGTGGCGACGCGCGATGCCGGCTCTGATGGCGGCCTGCTCAATCAGTTCCGCGGTTTCGGAATCAGGCGAAGGCTTGCGATTCGCGTCATACTTTGACCAGCCGCGGCCGGTCTTCTGGCCGAAGCGGCCCTGCTGGCAGAGAAGGTCGGCGACAAGCGGCTGGCGCACGCCGGGCTTCTCATATTTCGCAAATTCCTTGCGAATGGCCCAGCCGACATCCAGGCCGGCGAGGTCATCCATGGCAAGCGGACCCATCGCCATGCCGAATTTGTACAGAGCGTCATTGACCTGCTCGACCGAAGCGCCCTCTTCTACAAGGAATTGCGCTTCGCGGAGATAGGGCCCCCCCATACGATTGCCAATGAAACCCGGGCAGTTGCCGGCGAGCACCGTCACCTTCCCCAACTTCTTTCCGAGCGCCATCGAAGTGGCAATCACTTCTTTGCTACTGTCTTTCCCGCGCACCACTTCGAGCAGTTTCATCACATGGGCCGGGCTGAAGAAGTGGTTCCCGATCACCATCCGCGGACGGCTGGTGGCAGAGGCGATCTCGTCGATGTTGAGGCTGGAGGTGTTCGAAGCGAGAACGCAATCGGGCTTCGCAATGGTGTCAAGCTCGGCGAACACTTGTTTCTTCACCGCCATGTTTTCGAAGACGGCCTCGACGATGATGTCGGCCTGTTCGAAACCGTCATAAGCGAGCTGCGGCGTAATCAGGGAAAGGCGCTGTTTCATGGCATCCTGCGAGAGTTTCCCCTTTGCCACGCTAGTCTCGTAGTTCTTGCGGATGGTGTTGATGCCGCGGTCGAGCGCTTCCTGCTCAGTTTCCTTGAGCAGGACCGGAATGCCGGCATTCGCGTAGGTCATGGTAATGCCGCCGCCCATGGTACCCGCGCCAATCACGGCCGCGCGGCGAATATCAAAAGTCTTGGTGTTCTTCGAAATGCCCGGGATTTTCGAAACCGCGCGCTCGCCGAAGAAGGCGTGTATCAGGGCTTTTGACTGAGTGGAGAAGAGGCACTCATCAAAGAGCTCGGCTTCGCGCCGGCAACCCTCGTCGAAATGTAGTTTGGTAGCGGCCTCCACGGCATCGATCGCGGCGAGCGGCGCGCGCATGCCCCGTCCACGCTTGCGTGCCTGATCGCGGGCGATATCGAAAAACATCGGCGCGGCGCCGCGCAGCTTTTCCTGAAGCTCACGGGTTTTGGGAAACGGTTTGCCGGCTATTTCGCGGGCGAAAGCGATGGCGCCCTGCAGTAAATCGCCTTCGACGATACGGTCGGCGATGCCCACGGCAACGGCATCGGCCGCTTTCACCGGTTCTCCCGCGGCACACATCTCTAACGCTTTGATCACTCCGGCGAGGCGCGGCAGCCGTTGGGTACCTCCGGCTCCGGGTATCAGGCCAAGCTTCACCTCCGGCTGCCCCACTTGAGCAGTGGGAGCAATCACGCGGTAATGCGCCGACATGGCGGTTTCCAGGCCGCCGCCGAGGGCTTGGCCGTGAATGGCGGCGACCACGGGCTTCGGCGAGTCTTCGATGCTGCGCAGATATGGCAGCAGAGTCAGGCGCGGCTTCTCACCGGAAACAATCTTTCCGAACTCGCGAATGTCGGCGCCCGCGATGAAGGTAGAACCGGCGCCGATCAGCACAATGGCTTTCACGCGATCATCCGCCGCCACCTGTTGAATGGCGTTTTGCAAGCCCTCCGGAACGCCCGGCCCCAGCGCATTCACGGGCGGGTTGTCGATGGTGATGACGGCTATATCGTCCTGACGAGAGAGACGCACGAGTTCGGGCATGGAATCCTCATATGTAGGTATATACTGTGGCTTCCCTCGCACCAAACCAGATGTCTATAAGAGAAGCAGTTATTGCCGCGAGCTCGCGCACTGGGCTGGCGAAATCATTACGCGGCTCATTCAATATGACACGCCCGGAGGACCTAGCGGCGCATTGCTTGCGGGATGTTTTGCGCAAGACGCCACAACTCGACCCGTCCGAAATCGAGGATGTAATTTTGGGCTGTGCTCAACCCCATGGGGCACAGGGTTTGAATGTGGCGCGGCGCTGTGCGGTGCTAGCGGGTCTGCCTGTTTCGACGCCAGGCGTCACCGTGAACCGTTTCTGCTCTTCCGGGCTGCAGGCGATTGCGATGGCTGCCCATGAAATCATTCAGGAAGGCGCGAATGCCGCCATCGGCGGCGGAGTAGAGAGCATCAGCATGGTGCAGCGCGATGTGGATCCACATCCCGGCCTGCTGCAGATGAAGCCCGGCATTTACATGGTCATGGGTGTCACGGCGGAAGTTGTCGCGAAACACTACAACATTAGCCGGCAAGCGCAAGATGAGTATTCTCTGGCAAGCCAGCAACGCACAGCACGCGCGCAGCAGGAGGGTTTTTTCCGTGAAGAAATCGCGCCCATGACCGTAACGATGGCCTTGCTCGATAAGAAGACCGGCGAGCGCGCCGGGACGCAGGAAGCAACCTGCGATCGGGATGAATGCAATCGCCCGGATACGACGCTGGAAGGGTTGCTCGCCCTGAAGCCGGTGTTCGATCCGGCCAGCGGACGGGGATCGGTGACGGCGGGCAACTCCTCACAACTGTCAGATGGAGCTTCCGCCACGCTGGTGCTTTCGCGCCAGCGCGCCGATGCATTGGGCATTCCATACAAGCTGATTTATCGCGGATTCGCCGTGTCAGGCTGCGAACCGGATGAGATGGGCATTGGCCCGGTCTTCGCGGCGCCGAAGCTGCTGGAGCGGCATGGGCTCTCGGTAAAGGACATCGATCTATGGGAGTTGAATGAGGCCTTCGCGGTGCAGGTCATTTATTGCCGCGACCGGCTCGGCATCCCCATGGAAAAGCTGAACGTCAACGGCGGATCGATTTCTATTGGGCATCCGTTCGGAATGACGGGTTCGCGAATGACGGGGACGCTCGCGAACGAGATGGCGCGGCGGCCGGGATCGAAGTACGGAATTGTGACGATGTGCGTAGGCGGCGGCCAAGGCGCCGCGGCGTTATTTGAAGCCGTCCACTAATCGCCCAGAGTGGGAGTGGGGGTCTCCTGCATATCATCCTCGGTCATGCCGTAACGCGAGCGAGCGCGTCCGCGATTAGAGCCGGGCCACTCCAGGCGCAGATCGTGGCAGACCTCATCGAGCATCTCCAGGGTGGCAACGCGCTGCTCCATGGCAAACGCGGTGACCAGAAGGTTATCGCAGAGCAAATTGATAACGCGGGGGATGCCTCGAGAACGCCGGTAGATCTCCTCCAACATCTCTGGCGAGAAGACCTTCTGATTGGGCATGCCAGCGCGCGCCAAGCGCGTGTGGACGTAAGCCGCGGTCTCATCAGGCGTAAGCGGATCCAGCGAACAGCGGAGCACGATGCGCTGCTTCAACTGGCGAAGATTGGAAGCGTCCAGCTTGCGGTCCAATTCCGGTTGTCCGGCCAGTATAATTTGCAGCAACTTCCCTTGCCGGTTTTCGAGGTTGCCCAGCAGGCGGATTTCTTCGAGTACGTCCCACTCCAGGTTATGAGCTTCATCCACGATCAGGACGCAGGTGCGGCCACGCTCGGCCTGCTGGATGAGGAGCGTATTGAGGGCAAACAGGATGTCGGTTTTCGATTTGCGGTCACACTTAAGATCGAGATCATAGGCCATCATTTCGAAAAACTGGTCCGGGGTCAGCCGGGAATTGAAGAGATACGCAAATTCGAAGCGCTGCGAGTCAAGATAATCGCGCAGGCACTCGAGCATGGTGGTTTTTCCTGTACCCACCTCGCCGGTCAGGACAATGAACCCGCGACGGCTGCGGACGCCATAGATTAGATTCGCGAGCGCCTCTTCATGCTGGGGACTACGATAGAGAAACTGCGGATCCGGACTGATATTAAACGGGTTTTCCGAGAAGCCAAAGTACGCGTTATAGATAGCGTTTTGCATGAGCAACTCCAGTCTGGATAAAGAGATAGGCCGAAATTGACCTATCCGGAGGCCAGGCACCCATACGTCTCATCATACGAGATAGATCGCAACTTTGGGTCCAAAGTATACCCATTTTTGCGAGTGCGGGGTACAGTACTTCCTACGAGAACTACTGGCTGGAGAGTTCCAGTTTAACCCAGCCGGGGAAGGCGGAAGGATTGCCACCGGTGAAAATCACGCGGCGAGTCTTCGGAAAAGGCACATTTTCGCGAATAGCTTTGCCGAAAGACGGAATGCTGCGCAGAATTTTGCGGTAAGCTTCCTGGTCCGTATCCAGGAAGGCGCTCTTGGCAATAAAACCGGTTCCCCAGCCGAGCGCCAGCAAACATGTCAGGGGTTGCGCCTGCGCGTTCGCCAGTTCGGATTTGAGATTGTCCAGGCTTTGCTGAAGAGCTGCGAGGCCGGTTACTTCGGCGTATTTCAAGTGCATTTCCAGCTGCGCGGCGGCGTACTCGTTAGCGGCTTGGGCCAGCTGCCCGGGGCCGGGAACGGAGCGCCAGCCAAGCGCGCGGGAAACCTCGTGGGTTTCAAGGAGTTTGCGCTCATCCCAACGGCCTGCGAAGACGGTACCGGGCACGGCCATCTCTGAAAAGACCGGCGTGGCATCCGCTGAGCGCTGGGCCGGCACGCTGCCACGCCCGACTACCTTCCAGGCGAGCTGGGGCTTACCAGGCTGGCGAGTATCAAGAGATGCAACACGAGAAAGGTAAACCTTAAACGCCGACGTGGCGACCGGTTTGCTATCGGCGACGCCGATAATTCTTACCTGCGACGCGCCCAGACTGTTTTCGGCGGCGTCCACGGCGCGGCGGGGCAAGCGATCATTCTCCATGGCTGCCGCCAGCCGATCCATGACGCCCGCAGACCAGCGCGAGAAGAGCAGCCCCGTCCGCAGAGCGCCTTTCAGCGCGGAGGCTGGGAGATAGGGGCCGTTGAGGCCAGCGGCGAAGGTCGGGATGAATAGCGATTCGGAAGGCGCGGCAGTCCAGATGGGAGTGTATTCGGCGCTCTCGAACGGAATGCGGCGCTGTGAAAAGTTTTGGGCGAAGCCACCCCAGGACGCGAAATCGAGCTTGGTCGCTTTACGTAGCTGCGCCAGGTAACCATCCAGCCGCGGGCCGCGCGCCAGCAGTTTAAAGATGCGAGTCTGATCGAGAACGTTCACCTGGTCTTTCCAAACCATGTAGTCGATGGGTGAGAGTTCGCGGCCATCGCCGACAAGGAGTGGCGTCAGGGCAGTCACTTTATAATTCATGCTCGGGCTCCGGCGGCTCAACGTCTGTCGGAGGCGCGGCGGGCTCCAACAAAACCTCGTTTTCAACGGACACGGTATCGCTGGGTTGCTCGGGCTGCGGTTGCGGAGGCTCTTCCTGGCAGGGCCGCTCCCCGGCGGCCTCTTCCGTATAGGGTTCCTCCACTTGTTGCGGAATGAATTCTTCAGGCGGGGGAAGGGCGGCAACGATAGGCAACGCGACAGACAGCGCCAATCCGGAGCGGAATACGGGATGAGAGAATCCGTCAGGCGCAACGTCAACAGCGGAGCCAATCGGCGCGACGGCCGCCGCAAGAACGGAGCCCTCGTCCACCATCCGCAGCGATTTCTTTTCCACTCCCGGAAATACTGGACTCTCCACGCGGCCGTTGCGGACAGCAAGGCGATAGTCGCCGCCGGCCCAATCAATCTGATCGGCCGGCGCCGGCACGTACAACGAAAGCAGCCAATAGAGCGACGCGTTGCCGTTGCCATTCGATGTGGAATTGCGCAGAGCGCGCGCGACTTTCGGCAGAATAATGTTTGGCCATTCGCCGCGCTGAAACTCGGGTGCCTGCGATTGTCCCCAACCCGCTGAACGGCGGCCGCCGAATCCGCTATCGGCGAGCAGGCGAAAGGCAGCTTGAACTCGATCGCTCCAGGTAGCTTCATCGGCTGAATCGCCGAAGCCGGCGAGGGTCCAGAGACCAGCGCCGGATTCAAACTCGACACAGGCGAGCGGATTCGTATGATGCGAAACGCCCTCGCGGCGGTCGACCGGCGCGCTGCTCCGCGTTACCGCGCGAAGAGGGCTTGAACTTGGGCGATCGCGGCGCAGCAGGCAGGCGCTTTCAGGATCGGGCAGCCACTGGTCCGCCAGAATGCTTTCCCCGGTCAGGAGGGAATCAATCACCGCCAGCGGCACAAAGCGCGCGACCTTCCAGCGGATTTTAGTCAGAAATACGGGACTCGGCGTGGTAACAGCGCTCGCGGGCGGCGGCCATAACGTGCTGGGAGGAATTGCAAACAAGGTGTCCGACTGAAACGGGAATAGTGAACTGAAAGTAATGGCGGGGCGCCGCGCCCGCACCGTCGCGTCGAGCCATTCATCCAGCAGACCAAGCTGCCGCATAGCGATCGTGACAGCAGAGAAGAGACGATCACTTCGATACAGGGTATCGAGGCTGTCCGGGCTGCCATCCTCCGCACCATAGCGCCAAGGGCCCAGGGGCCGAAGGCGAATCAGAAGGGCGTGCTGCATTTACGCGAGTTTCTCAGCGAAATCCTCGGCGCTGGCCAGTTGTTGAAATCCGGCGAGACTGGCTCCGGATAGAAGACTCGATTCGGCCGCTCCCTTGGAATAGTACTCCTTGCCACGCCATGCGAGATTCATGCCGGTAAACGAAATGCGGCCGTTACCCCGGCTGCCGCCACCACCCAGCGCATCATCCTCCAGCAGACGCAGGCCCTCCGCCACCAGAGCCAGCAGCGGTTTGTCTTCCGGACATAAAACATCGAGCACCATCCGGAAGCGGAAGCGCGCACCGGCGGGAACACGCTCCAGCGTGCGTGGATTGGCCTGAGATGTGATCCGGTCGACCGCATTTTCGCTCTTCACCTCGGTGAGCTCGTCGTCCAGGTTTTCGCGCATCTGCGGCGTGATGCTATCCACCACCAGCGGGGCGTCATAAACGGTCAGGCGCGCAGGGGTTGCGGCCACGGCTTCGATGGCATCCCCGGTGACACGCTCCATACGGCCCGGATTGCGCCCGAAGAGGACGCAGACATCATCATCCGGGCGGTCACTCTGGTGAATTCGCACCTCCTGGCCCTTACGCTTCGAGAGGAAAACCAATTCGCCGGGCACCGCCAAGCCCAGCGTCTGCTCCAGCAGCGAACGCAGGCGCCCGCGCAACGAGCTGCCGGGAATGTAAGGAATGCCAAACGCGTCTTTCACTACCGGATTATCCGCGCCCCCGATTTCGAGCGACCCTTTGCCCGCGCCGATGTGCAAGCCGGTCTGGCAGGCAATTTCACCTTCCAGGACCAGCTTTCCAAGGAACGTCAATTCTGTTGCTGCAGTGTGAGAACTCATCAGTGTGTCCTAGCGGGGCTATTCGTTGTAAGCGATGATGGCTTCGAAGAGATCGCGGAAGCGCTCGTAGCCACGAGTATCGTTTTTGCGCGTGACCTGCAACAGCAGACGTTCCAAGGCATCCAAGCTGCGCAGGGAGTGGCGGGCGACCGTGTAGGCGAGACGGGCGCGAACCATTACGAATTCATGCTGGCGATCACTTTCGGGCGCCCGCGTAGCCCGCCGCACGGCATTGTAGAGACGCCGAAGCTGGCTCCGGGTGCCGGAATCCATGTCGCGCATGCGGCTGACAATAACGTGCGCCTGGTTGTCGAGATAGAGGCTATCGGCGATCAGTTTTTCGAGATCGATTTCCGGCGGACCCTCGCCGCGCCGGTCACCACCGGGCCGGCCGCCAGGAGCGCCCCGGTCACGGCCACCGCGATCACCGCCGCCACGATCGCCGCGATTTTCTGGCCGGTCGCCAGGGCGCGGACCGCCACCGACGCGGTTTTCGCGAGGTGGACGATTCTCGCCACTCCGGCGTTCTTCGGTCTTCTTCTCTTCGGTTTCAGCCATGCTCTGTTCCTTTCGGCGCCGTGGCGGCGCTCAGGCGTTCGCAGCCAGGCGTGCCCATTCGAGCCCTATACGGGCGGAGGGCCGCAGTTTAAAGCCAGCGGATCTGGTGCCCAGTAGATTCGTGATTACGGCGTTCCGCAGGTTGGCGAAGTCCTTACCACGCGCCTGCGGAATTACGCGAGAAAGGCGCATAAAAGTGCGCCAGGGGCGATCTACCCGAACCGCCTTCGCGCGGCGTCCGGCACGCGTAGAGAAAGCCTCGCGATAAACCGAGGCAAGATCGTTAATGTAATCGGGTGAGAGTCCAAAGTAACGGCTCAGCCGCACTAATCCATCCTTCAACTCTTCCGCGTCCGCCAAGCGCTTCCATTCGAGCGTTCGCCCGAAGACGTGCAGTGAACCAACTTCCATCGACTTGGCAGCCAGCAAAGCCGTTTGGGCATTTTTGAAAACCGAGAAAACAGGCGAATCGATTTCCGGCGCGATGGCAATCGCCATGCTGATAGTTTTCGCCTCTACCCCGGGCAGAGCCTGTAGATGGTGCTCTACAAACTTTTCGAAAACCCGCTGCAACTCGCGCGCCAGCAGGATCAGGGCATCCCAACTGCCCAGCACCGCAAAATTGTCGCCGCCGCGATAAAGAATTGTGATGCGCCGCCAGAAATCCGGCATGGTGCACAGAACAGCGAGCTCGCCGGCGAAGAATTCCTTAAACAAAACGGAGAGATGAATATGATCTTCGATAGAAGCGGCACGGCGAAGCTGCAAGTCAAAGTGGTCGACGTCGCCGCACAGAAGGCCCCATCGCGGGCTGCCATCGGCGCGATGCGCCAGCTCTTCCAGAGAGCTTTGCATGTTACCGGATTCGTCCATGGCGAACCGCCGCGGGAACATGATGCCGTCGTCCTCAATGCTGGACTGCTCGCGCAGCGGCCACGAGTAGTCACCTTGCGTCCAACTTAAGCGCGCAGGCTCAGCCTTTGACCAGTACACGCTGGCAGCAGACGGGAGGTCCTCGCCTAACGACGCGAAATAGGAAGGCGAGGCGGCCGCGGATTCGGGCACAAAGGGTGTGAATACGTTTGCCGCTTCGGTCCCAGCGGCGAGCGGCGCCGTGATCTCGGCCTGCAGAGCGTCGTCCAGGCGTTTACGAGCCACCGGCCACGCGCCTAAATTCTCAGTGCTGGCCCAGACCATCCGTAGAATTCCTGCGGAGAGGTGGCGGATACTTTGAGAGGCTTTCGCGAGGAATTCGTTAGCGCGCGGAATATCTTCTTCGGCGAGAACCAGCAGAAACTGTTCCGCACTGCTGGAACCCAGGAGCATTCGGGACAATTTCAACTCCGCCAGCAGCGCACGGGGAAGCACTTCGCAGAGAAGGGTGAGCCAAGCGCATCGGCCTGCCAGATCCGCAGACTCCGCTTGTGGCCCGGACGGTTGCCCGGAGAGGAATTCTTCCGAGCCGAGCATCTGAGCTTGCAGAAAGACTTGCAGCGACATGGCGAAAGGTCGTAGCGGCCCCAAAAAAGGCGAGGCTGGGCGTGTTCAGCGAGAACGCTCTCAGACTAACACAAGGCCAATTCTATGCTGAAAGCATGACCATTCTCGTTACTGGGGCCACGGCCGGTTTTGGGCGCGCCACTGTTTACCGGTTCGCGAAAGACGGCGCGAAAGTCATTGGAACAGGCCGCCGCGCAGACCGCTTGGAAGAGCTTCACAAGGAATTGGGAAGCCGTTTCCTGCCGCTGGCGTTCGATGTCGGCAAGCGGGAGCAGGTGGAGAAAGCGCTATCAAATTTACCCAAAGAGTTCGCCGAAATCGACATTCTGCTCAATAACGCAGGAGGCGCTATAGGTTTGGAACCCGCCCAGGACGCCAATCTGGACGACTGGGACGCCATGATCGCAAGCAACGTGAACGGTCTGATTTATTGCACCAGGCTAGTTTTGCCGGGAATGGTCGAGCGCAATCGGGGCCATATCATCAACATTGGTTCGACCGCCGCCGAATGGCCGTATCCGGGCGGAAACGTCTACGGCGCCGCGAAGGCATTCGTTCACCAGTTCAGCAACAACCTGCGCGCCGATTTGCTGGGTACCGCTGTGCGCGTAACGGACATTCAGCCGGGCTTGGCAGGCGGAACGGAGTTTTCAGAGGTCCGCTTCAAAGGCGATCAAAAAAAAGCGTCGGCAGTTTATGAAGGAACGCAGCCGCTGACGGCCGGCGATATCGCGGACGCGATTCACTGGGTTGCCACGCGTCCCGCGCATGTGAATGTCAATAGCATGCAGATCATGCCGGTGGCGCAGGCCTACGGGCCTTTGGCGGTGAAGCGGAACAAGTAGGCGGAACGGCCTTTTCGCTTAGCGGGAGTCTGGCACAGACACCATTGAAACCATGCAAAGGTCTGAACTTGACCTGGCGGGCATCGCACGGAACGTTCGAGTTGCCGGACATCAGCCCACAGCGACTGCCGCTCAAGTCTCATTTTCCGGATGTCCGACCATCCGCGAACTGGCTTGGTGTGCGGTTTCCGTAGTCCGTCTCTTACCGCGTCTCAACTCCCGGACCGTCGAGATCTTCCAATCTGATGTCGCGTGTCTCGCGAATGAAGAGCAGAGCCAGCATAGCAGCGGCTCCGTACACTGCGTAAACGAGAGGTAGACAGTGCCAGTGATGAGTAACGTCCGGGCCGATCAAACTTGCTAGAAGAGGCGGCACGATCATTCCAGCGAGAATGCCGGACAATCCATAGGAAATACCCGTGCCCGAGTATCGAAATCTTGTCGGAAAGGTCTCCGAGGTAAGAATCGGCACAAGCCCGTGCAACAATCCCATCCCGAAAAGCACAATCAGAAATTGTAAAACTGCTACGAGCACGACGTACCTGCCGACGATCGCGAGGGCAAAGGGATAAGAGATCAACGTTGTGGCACCGATAGCGAAATAGGCGAGCCTTCTGCGCTTGCAAATGTCGGCTAATGGTCCGCTGAGCAGCACTCCCGTGACATCGGCAAAGCGGCTAAGAAAGATGATGATCGCCGCAGTGGCCAACGGGATACCTGCGAGATGCATGAACGAGACGATGTAGGTTCCCGTCACGACCGTATCCAAGTTCTGAAACGCAGCAACCGTCGCAAGAAGGAGGATCGAACCCGCGTGTTTCCGGAAGACATCAAAGCTGGGCAAACGGGCAAGTTTCTCCTTGCGCTTGAGTTGCTCAAACAGAGGGGAGTCGGCCAGCTTATAGCGCGCTACCAGAGCGGGAATGACTATGATTGCGGAAGACAGCATGGCGACACGCCATCCGGTCGTCGCGAAACTATTTCTGAGGAGCAAGAACATGCCGCTGGCAGCCATTATGCCCAGGGCCAGGCCGAGATTCGCGAGCGACATCCAAAACGCTCGAGAGCGGCGTTTGGCCCCAAATTCCGCGAGCAAAGACGTAGCCCCGCCAAATTCACCCCCCACTCCGATTCCCTGAATGATGCGGAGAAGAACCAGGAGTATCGGCGCCGCAATGCCTATCGTTGCATAGCCAGGAAGCAAGCCCGTCAGACACGTGCTGGCTCCCACGACAACAATGTTTATCAGGAACGCAAACTTGCGCCCGGACCGATCACCGAAGTGGCCGAAAATGAAGGCACCGAGTAGGCGTGCAGGATGCCCGGCTGCATAGGCCAGGAAGGAAAACACCAGAGCTTGGGCGGGGGGCAACTTCGGGAAGAAGATCTCCGGAAAGGCACTCGCTACCGCGAATCCGAAAATCGCAAAATCATAGAACTCCACCAGGACACCGGCGGTTGCGGAAAAAGCCAGAATAGTCAACGTTCGAGTATCGGCGCTTGGGACAGAACTCTCGGACATGTAAGGCTGACCACCAGAGAGTTCCCTGGCAACCGGCAAGTTCGGAACAGAGGTCATGGGCGTTTCCCCCATGCCGACCAGAGTATCGATGAGGGCATCATGGAGCTAGGATTGTTCAACCGTGCCAGATCCTCATCGAACTGTTGCGGGGTAATGTAATTGGCTTCGATCATCGCTTCGCGAAGCTGTTCGAAGTTCGCGTCGGAGTGCATCGATTGTTGAGCGACGATACTGTTGCTTCCCATGACTCCAATTTCTTTCTGCCGGAAAAGGACTGCCGTCACCGATTCCTCAAAATCGTCCTCTAGATCCCAGATTTAGCGCTGCGATGGCCTATAATACAAGCTTAAAAACGTTAACAATTGTTGAGCTTTACTTAATGATCGACTTTACCTCTCGCCAGCTGCGCGCCTTTTTGTTGGTAGCGCAGCATCGCAGCTTCACGCGGGCCGCTGGCGCGCTGTTCATCACCCCTTCTGGATTGAGCCTGTTGATCAAGGAGTTGGAGAACCAGTTGAGCGTCAGGCTCTTTGAACGCACGACGCGACAGGTCACCCTCACCAGATCGGGAGCCGAGTTGCTAGTGGCGGTTCAGTGCAACCTTGATCAACTGGACAGTTCTCTCGCGCACATCGCGCGAACAAAGGATGCTCTAGGGCCATCTCTGTCGGTGGGTGCGCCGCCATTTTGGGCAGCAGGTGGGCTGGCGCAGGCCATCAAGGCATTCCGTCCTCGCAGGCCCGAGCTTCGGCTTCAGACATTCGATGGTGATAGCGCCACAACTTTGCAGAAGGTCGGGTCCGGGGAACTCGATATGGGACTGGGTTTCTTCTTTAAGCATGTTCCCGGTATTCGGCGAACTCCGCTGTTTCGCTTTTCTCTCATGGCGATAAGGGCAAATTCCGAGCGTGATTCCTCGCCTCGCAACGTTACGTGGGCGTCACTGAAAGGAGAGAAATTCGTTGCGATGCAGCCGTCCCTGCCCTTGCAGCAGTTCGTCGACAGACATCTTGCGAAAGCTGGGATCGGCTACCGACCCAGTCTTGTGTTGAACTATCTCCACACACAAATCGCTATGGTGGAGGCCGGACAGGGAATTGCGATCGTTCCTTCCTACACATTGCCGGAGTGCCGGAATCGAGGGTTAGTAATCAATCCATTGATCAAACCAACCGTGCACCTTGATTTCTACCAGATCCGCAACGGTGGTAGGAGGCTTTCGCCCGTCGCAGAAGAGTTCACCGAGTTCTTAAAGAACTACATAGTTACTTGGGCGGGTAAAATCCGGTCTTCTGTCGAGGCGGTAATTCCGCTCGGTGACAACTCCCGAATAATGCGCAATCCGGAAGTTGAGAATCTTGCGAAGGGCACCTGAAAGTCGCAACTTCATCCAACAGTGCGCGGTGCAAGATCAAGTCTGGGTTATTACAATTGACATGATCAATATCCATGGAGTCGAACTCGTCATCCTGGCGTTGCTCGTGCTTGTCGTGTTGTTCGCGGCTCTCGCTAAGCGCATCAACACGCCATACCCCATCGTGCTGCTTCTGGCGGGACTCGTCATCAGTTGCCTGCCGCGAACGCCTCAAGTTGTATTAGAGCCGGATATCGTCTTCCTGGTGGTGCTGCCGCCTCTCTTATACTCTGCGGCCTGGTTGACCTCATGGCGTGAATTCACGACTAACATATCCCCCATTCTGGGGCTCGCATTCGGATTAGTCGGCTTCACCGTGTTTGGAGTAGCCGCCGCTGCTCCTCACATATTTCCCAGCTTCGATTGGCGCAGCGGCTTTGTCCTGGGCGCGGTGGTCGCCACAACCGATTCGGTGGCTGCCACGTCCATTGCCAAACGTATCGGCCTGCCACAGCGTATCGTCGACGTCCTTGAAGGCGAGAGCCTGGTCAATGACGCCACAGGCCTGCTGGCCCTGGAGCTGGGCATCGGCATGCTTCTGAGGCATGACACTCCGAGCATCTCATTCGCACTCTGGCGCCTGCTTTATTTGATCGTCTCGGGAATCGGTTTGGGGCTGTTGATCGGATTCGTAGTCGACAAGCTGGAGCGCCGCATCGAAGACGCATCCATCGAGATGACGATCAGCATTCTGGTGCCCTACGGCGTCTATCTCGCTGCCAACGCGGTTCGCGCCTCGGGCGTCCTGGCGGTTGTCACTTGTGGTCTCTTCCTTAGCCATCGCAGCACTAACTTTTTCTCACCTGAAACCAGGCTCCAGATCTATGCCGTTTGGGAATCCATCACTTTCGTTTTGAATGGATTTGTCTTTGTGCTGATTGGCCTGCAGCTGCCCTATGTTCTGGCGAACATTACCGGCATCAATACCAGGACTCTGGCGCTGTATGGCGCGGTCTTCAGTATCCTGCTGATCTTGCTGCGGCTGATATGGGTGTATCCAGCCGCCGCGCTTTCCGTATTGCTGCAGCGCTTCATTCGTCGCAGGCACGCGCAGCTCCCACCGCCCCGGCAGGTATTTGTCGTTGGCTGGACCGGCATGCGCGGAGTGCTCGCCTTGGCGGCGGCGCTTTCTCTTCCTGCCACCATCGCGCACGGCGCGCCCTTTCATCAGCGAAACCTTATCATTTTTCTCACTTACTGCGTGATCCTTGTAACTCTGGTACTGCAGGGCCTCACTCTGCCCGCGCTTATTCGGCTGCTGGGGCTCGCGGGCGCTCAGGGAGGGAACTGCGAAGAATCGGAAGCGCGCCGGCTCATGCTGGAAGCCGCTACACGACGTCTGACAGAAATGAAAAAAACTGATCCGGAATTCAGCGGAGTCTATGAGGATATAGCGGGGCACTACCGGCACCGCCTGAGCGCCATCGCCAGGGGAGATACGGAGGAACCGAGTGCAACAAATCGGGAATTCCAGCTTTATATCGAGGTCAATACGGAACTGCGGCGCGTCGAGCGGCAAACGGCAATCGCGCTTCGAAACAGCCGCCGCATAAACGATGATTTGTTGCGGCGGCTGGAACGTGAATTGGACCTGCTGGATGCCCGGTCTTCGCTATGAAGAGCCTATAACTCAAAGGCCGCGCTGCGGCCGATAGCCGGGACGGGCGCGCACTTTATACTTTTTCATGCCCTCCTGCGTCAGTTCTACCCGGATTCTACGGAATCCGTCATTTGGATTAGGAGCGGGATAGTAGGTGACCGTATAGCTATTCCCCAAATCTTCGCGAATGGATTCGAACGCCTCCACTTGCTTTTGCCAGGTTTTTGCGAAGTAGTTCTTGCCGCCTGTATTGGCAGAAATTCTCTTGAAGATCGTGCTGGAGACCGGATCCTTGCTTAGTTCAGAAGTGGAGATCACGTAAATGGGGATGCCTTCGTCTTCCGCCACGACGCGCACGTCATCCGGGGCGACCATGCTGGCATTATCGGGGCCATTCGAGAAAACGATCACCACTTTGCGGCCTGGAACTTTTGACGCATCGCGAAGTGTTAACAAGAGGCAGTTGTATAGGGCCGAGTCGTCACCGGCGACAGCTTTCCGCAGGCCTTCTATCGCCTGCGTACGGTCACGGTTCAGCAGTACCGCGCGGTTCAGGTTGCGGCTGTACGTGTATACTGCCACGGAATCGGAGCGGTCCAGTCCGCGAATAAAATCCGCGATGGCGTCGGATGCATACACGAATCCCCGGTACATATAGTTGCTGGTGTCGAACAAGACGAAGACGCTGGTGCCTGTGGCATCGGCTCGCAGGTCTACCACATTGGGATCCCCAGGCAGCGGCCCAGCCGCGCCGGCAACAGTGTTATGGAATGGCTTGGTTTCGCCATTTGTCAGGACTTGCATCAGGGCGTGACTGCCCTCAGCGAAGGTGGCCAGCTTCTCTGGAATGTCGTCTTCAAAGACCTTAAAGTCCTTCGGCGTCAGACCGTTCACATATTTGCTTTTGGTGTCAGTGACGCTGAAGCTGAGAACGACCATGTCCACCTTTACGTGAAACGTGGTCTGGTCCGGCTCTTGAGCATGCAGCCACACACCGGCGGAAACGGCGATGGTCGCGACAACAGCAGCGGTATGGATAAGTTTGCTCACAGATTCTTCCCCTAGTTCTCTGCGGTGGTTACGGCTATGTCCGAAGTACCATGCTGCTGCCTGACGCTCGCTGTCACGCTTTGCAAGGACCGCAGAATAGCCGGCCAATCTTCCAGATGCGTTGCGAAAATATTTTCAATCGCGGAGCGATTCCACTCCGGAATGTAAACATCGAGTTGAGACGCCGGCACACCGGTCTCATCAGCTAGCGCTGCGAAATATAAATTGTCGGATTCCCAGGTCTCAGCGAGAATACGGCTGGAATAACCCATCAAGGCCGGGAACGTGCGCAAATAGAGCAACCCGGGCCGGTAGGAGTGGGTGAGCGTGGGCTTCGGCGTCCCAAACGCGCTTGCAATGCTGGCCGGGCTCAATGCGGGATCATGCATATCTTCGAGCGCGGCAATTTCCAGGCTGGCCGCGTCGGGCGCAGCATTCTTCAGAGCCGGATCTTCAGACAGAGCATAAAGGACAGAGGGCGGTATATCCGCCACCGTGGCCGCAAAATCGACTTGCATATGATCGCCGATCCACTCTACGTGCGCCGGATTGGAGAAGCGGCGGAGTGAATCGAGCACGCGAGGTTGCAGTTGCGGGTCCATCGCCGCCGTCGCCAACAGGGCCCGCCCGCGTTCCATATGCAGCGATACCCAACGCAGTTGTTCAGGCGTGACATTTCGCCAGCGGGTGACCGTAACGTCCACAATCATCTGCGGGACGAGATCTGACCAAATAAGGGCCTGCTCGTGACGCGGCGTGAGGAAGTTCTGTTCTGACTCGGCTACCGCGTAGGGTAGGCTAATGAGCGATCCTGCGAGGCGGCCACCTCCGCTGGCCGGCCAGCCGGTGCCCATCACGACTGTCGGCCGCCATTGCGCCGGCGAGGTCTCACCGCCTTCGAAGTCATGACTGCGCACGAACAACGGATTGGTCATCAGCAACTGCGCTCCGCTAGGCGCGTAGTAGCTGTAGAGGAATCCTACCAACGAGTCTCGCAACATCGGAGCCAGCTCGCCGCGCACATCTTTGTCGCCGTTCTTGCCAATGCCGGCTGCATTCCACTTTAGTTCCTGGTCGATATGCCGCTGGCTCCAGTACCCGACGTTGTAGGACGTCTTTTCATCGTTGGATAGAGAACCGCGCAGGGTTTGGGATTCTTCCAACCGGTTCAACTGATCACGAATGTTCGCCATCGCCTTGGGATCGGGAGAGCCCTTGGTCGCAGTGTCGTCAAGAATAAAGAGGCTGTCCAACGAGATCAAGCGCTGTGCATCGAAGACGCGCACGAAGCTTTCGGCAGGCGACTTAAGGTTTGAGCCTTCCGGACGTATTTTCCCTACCAATAGCTCCACCATGCGTTCCTGTGGTGAGCCGGCGCCGCTGGTTCCTGCTGCGGCAAGCAGTATGTGCACACCAGACCGGCCGGCCGCAAAAAGGTCGCCCTCTTGTTTGATTCGGCCGAAGGGCTCAATTAACTTTGCAAACGCGGCGTCCTGGGACTGCAGCGGAATGGAATTTTGCCTGCACAGGATGCGCCAGAGTTCGACTAGCGCCTGCAGAGAGCCTAGCGTGTCACTCTGCAACAGGCCCGCGCGCATGCTGCCGGTTGCCGACATGACATCCAGGTAGCGGTTCATGGAGGCTTCCGTGAGAGTAGGCGAGTCTGCGAAGACCGCGTATTGCGATCCGAAAGCGCGCCAGTTGTTTATCAGGCGCGATGCCAGCTCGGGTGAAATCGGTTTCGTCCGGTCCCGGTCAATGTCATTGAGCGCCAGGAAGATTTGAAGGGGCTCGTTCTCCACGGTCTTGCGGCTCAGGGCAAACAGCGCTTCTATGAGATCTTCCTTCGTCGTCCAGGTTGTGGCCGAACGCGTCAGCTTACCGTCGTATTTCCCGTGAGGATGCTTCACAAACAAAGTGCGCCAGACGTCCAGATTGCCGGGAACCTCCGGCTCGCCATCCGGACCGATGCGCAGGGAGGTGGTTAACAGCATCAACTCCGTGGTGGAACGAAATACCGGCCGGGCAGGCCCAGGGCTCGTGATTTTGCCGCGCAGGGCATCGTAGAAGCGCTTCGTCCGCTGCGGTTGGTCCAGGTAGGCGGCTGTGGGGCCCTCCGCGCGAGACAGGGCGTCAAAGTAGCTGGCCATCCAGCCATCATCTGTAGACAGCAGCTTTTCGAAGAACCCGCCCGGGTTATTCGGCGAGACGCCCACCATGGAAGCCCAGATCTTCGGCGAGCCCGGCACCACGGCTGCGCCATTCCTGATCTGGAACATGCCGCCGAAAAAGTCAAGTACATGCGCGTAAATCTTCAATTGTCCCGGGCTAGCCTGCTTCCGCAAGGCTTCGGCAGTGGGACGATCCAGGTGCGAGAGGCCCAGATACAGCCGGCACACAGATGGGTCGGATAGAAAAGCCTCAATAAAATCGGCCGGCCGCCCAGCCGCGGCCATCCAGTACTCGGCATTGTAAAGTACCGGAACCGGCGTGGGTGCGTATTCCAGTTCGAATTTGTGGTTCGCGCGCAGGTCTTGTTCCAATTGAGTCAGCGGAAAAGCCGAGTCCACCGTTATAAAAGCACGCGTCGGGTTCACAGTTTCAAGGACGATGTCGGCTCCGCAGGACCCGCGCATCCTGTATCCCAGAACCTTCAGCAGGGCCCCGGTCTGATCGCTGTCGCACGTGGGGATGACGATCTTGTGATCCTTGTTCGCCATCGCTTGCAATTCACGTGCCTGTCCGATGTAGCGAATCAACAGACGCAAGTACTCCGTTTGCTCAAGCATCTCTGTGCCCGATGCCTGATAGCCGTTGGTGACCACGTTCCGCGCCAGCGCCGGCAGCAGTTCTTCGGGATCCAGGTCCGGCGTGAGGGCGGCCATCCGGGCAAACGAACTCAGTGGCCCCGGAATAAGGACGGTGGAGTAGCTGACCTGTTTGGAGGCGACGGAGGGTTCAACTAAGCCGGTTCCGCCGGCGGCATGGTAGTTTTCCAGATCGCTCGCCAGGTCGGCTTTTTGCCCACTCATGAAGTCGATCAATACGGCCTGCCTGAGCGCCAGCTTGCGTTTGCCTGGATCAGTCTCCACAGCCGCCCATTTGAGGTAAGCCTCGCGGCAACCGGGATCGTGGTGCCGCTGAAGAAACTCGGCCAAATCCTCTGCTGCGGCGCTGTTCCCAGTGTTTTGGGCAGCTTCCTGCAGCAGCGACTTCGCGCCAGTCAGATCGCCCGCGGATTCATGCTGAGTGACCTCCCGCTGCAGATCGGCCGCGGACGGCGTAGCGGCGGAAAACCCGGTCAGACATGTCAAGAAAACAGGCGCGGCAACCCCGCAAATTGCCCGCGCAATCAAACCATTGAGTGTCACGACGTATCGCCCCCCAACTAGGTTTCTTACTCTACCATTTGACCAACGAGGACGGACGCAAAATGAAAAAATTTTGTACGGAGGTTGTGAACGCGACAGCGCCGGCCCCGGCCCTGAACCCAGTAACGAAATCCAGCGGCCTACCGATGATAAATCTGGCAGAATTTGAGACGGCTTAGGCGTGCAGGTGCTCAGGCTTCGACTGGAGAAGCCTTGCAACCCTCCGGCCGCGGACCAGGAAGGCGATCCCGACAATCAGCAATCCCAGCGCGATCCATTGAGTGAGCGAAAAAGGTCCAACCAGCGGCTGCTCATGCACCCGGAAGAACTCGACCACGAAACGGGCGATAGAGTACAGAACCAGATATAAACCGATAATCTGGCCGGGAGAGTGCCGGCGGGTTGCCCCGCGGTACAGGATGACGAAAATGAGCAGATCGGCGGCAGATTCGTAGAGTTGGACAGGGTGGAGGCTCTTATCAAGCGGCACAGGCGAAGCAAAATCAGAACGGAAGCGCACGCCCCAAGGCAGGCTACATTCCTTTCCCCAGCAGCAGCCGGCGGCGAAGCAGCCCAGCCGCCCAATCGCTTGACCGATAGCCACGCCGGGCGCAAAGACATCCATTGTGCCGAGCGCGGGAAGGGCATGTTTCCGCATGTACCAAAGCGCGACCAGCAACGCCAGGATAAAGCCCCCATGAAAAACGCCGGCAGCCTGCAACGTTTCCAGCGTGAAAATCTGGCCGGGATTGCGGATGTAATCGCTCAGGTTGAACAAAAACATGAACAGCTTGGCTCCGACAATGCCTGCCATCGCGCAATAAACCGCCAGGTTGGTTATCTGTTCGGCGGGCAAGCCAGCGCGACGCGCCAAGCGTGTGGCAACGGTAAGGCCGGCCAGGAAACCCAACGCAACCAGCACGCCGTAAGTGGGGATATAAAACGAGCCGTACTTGAAGAGTATCGGGAACATTGTCTACTGCTTTACTGTTCGGGGGCCGAACCGCGCCGCCTCTTCCAGTTGCTTACGCCGCGGGCGCATCAGGTCCAATATCAGGAGAATAGCTCCTACTGTAATGGCGCTATCTGCGACGTTGAAGGCTGGGAAAGACCAGCCGCCGTGATAGACCTCGATGAAGTCAGTCACCGTGCCGTAGGCTACCCGGTCATAAAGATTTCCGGCGGCGCCACCCAAAATCATCGCCAAAGCCGCTCGCGCCAAGGCGCCTGAGAAAGAACTCCTCCTATTCCAAAGAACTGTTGCCACAAACGCAAGCACCAGCCCGGATACGCCTATTAGGATGCCGCCACGCAGCCAGGGGTTGCCTCCGGAAAGTACGCCGAACGCCGCACCCGGGTTTTCCGTATGTATGATCCGAAGCCACCCGGGTATGATTGGGATCGCGTCCAAGGGCGTGATCCACTGTTGAATAAGGATTTTGGTCACCCGATCCATAGCCACGATCAGAAGCGCCAGCGCCAGGGGGCCCAGGTACCAGACGACCTTCCAGCGATCCTGCATTTGCCGCTGCACTTAGGCTAGAAACTCCGGCAGAATACGCGCGCAAGAGGCGCAAACCGTCGGAAAATCAGGATTGCTTCCTACATCCAGGGTGTATTTCCAGCAGCGCTCGCATTTGTCTCCGCGCGCCCGTTCCACGGTTATCTCCATTTCTCCGGAAGGAGATCGTCTCAGCTCCAACTGGGAGACGATGAACCAGGTGGGCAGGTCGGCGGCGCGCTTTTGCAGCAGATCATAGAGATCGCCGCTCGCGCCCAGCGTTACCGTCGCTTCCAGCGAGGAGCCGATCACCCTATCGTCCCGTGCTTGATCCAACGCCTTCAGTACTTGCTCGCGAACCGGCACCAGTTCCTCCCACTGGACGGCTTCCTGGCGTTGAGCAGCCGTCAAGCCTTCGGTTAACTCCTGGGGGTTGGGCAGAAAATCTATGTGCACGCTCTCCGGAGCGCCAGCCGGGGCTTTTGTGTGCCGCCAGACCTCTTCGCAAGTAAAGGACAGAATCGGCGCCAAGAGCCGCACAAGCGCATAATTCAGCCGATACAGCGTGGTTTGCGCGCTACGCCGTTCCGGCGCTGTGGGACCGGCTGTATAAAGGTGGTCACCTTTGGAGAAATCAAAATAAAGGGCGCTTAAGTCTGTAATGGCGAAATCGTAGACCGCTCGATAGACCTTGTGGAATTCATATTCTTCGTACCAGTCAAGGCAGCGTCGCACGAGATCTTCGGCACGCACCAGAATCCAGGCATCCATCCCGGCTAATTGAGCGCCAGGCACCTGATGGAATGGCGGTTCGAAATCGGCCAGGTTTCCCAGCATCCATCGAAAAGTGTTGCGCAGCTTGCGATACGCCTCAGAAAGACGGTCAAGAATTACACCGGACATGCGGACGTCTTCTGAAAAGTCGACTGACGCCACCCAAAGGCGAAGCAGATCAGCGCCTTTGCGGCTGAACTACCTCCTCCGGCTCGATGGTGTTGCCGAGCGACTTGGACATGGCCCGTCCCTCGGCGTCTAACGTCCAACCGTGCGTGGCGCATTCGCGATAAGGCGATTCGTTCTTCAGCCCGACACCGATCAGGAGCGAACTGTGGAACCATCCGCGATACTGATCCCCGCCCTCCAGGTACATGTCGGACGGCCAGGGCAGGTCATTGGCGGGGGTCAACACGGCCAGGTGACTGGAGCCCGAGTCAAACCAGACGTCGAGGATATCGGTTTCTTTACGGAACTCCGCGCCGCCGCACTTCGCGCACGTGCATCCAGGCCCCATCAGTTCGGCAACAGTTTCGGAGTACCATACGTCCGCGGTGTGGATGCGGAATTTCTCGACGATGTTCTCGAGAACGCGTTTGTCGGTGAACGGCTCGCTGCACTTTTCGCAATAGAAGACAATGATGGGCACGCCCCAGACACGCTGGCGCGAGATGCACCAATCAGGACGTACCGCGATCATGTTCGACATGCGCTCTTCGCCCCAGGCCGGGTGCCATTTCACTTTCCGGATCGCCTTCAGCGCGCGGTCGCGCAGGCCTTCGCGATCCATGCCGATGAACCACTGCTCCGTTGCGCGGAAGATGACCGGGTTATGGCAGCGCCAGCAGTGGGGATAGCTATGCTCCAGGCGAGCCTGCCCCGCAAGCGCGCCGTTTTCTTCCAGCAGTTTGATGACAATGGGATTGCTTTCCCAAATAGTCTTGCCGATCAGTTCCTCTGGCAGTGTTCCGGCCGCGCCCTCGGCACGGAAAAGTCGGCCCGCGGCGTCCACAGGGCAGTACACCGGCAGGCCATAGCGCTGGCCGATGACGAAATCCTCCTGGCCATGGCCAGGCGCGGTGTGGACTGCGCCCGTACCTTGTTCCAGTGTCACGTGGTCACCCAGCAGCCCGAGTGAATCGCGCTCGATGAAGGGGTGCCGAAAAACAGCGCCCTCGAGCCGCCCGCCCGGAAAACGCGCGACTACGGTTTTATCGAAGCCAAGCGCATCCGCCACTTGAGCCAGCAGACCCTCGGCCAAAATCACGACTCCCTGCTGCGTCTCGACGGCAACGTACTCGAACTTCGGATTGAAGCTGATGGCAAGATTCGCCGGTATGGTCCAGGGGGTGGTGGTCCAGATCAGCACGCTTACGTCGCGGCCGGCCAGCGCGGGGTCAAGCACGGCCGGATCGGAAGTCATCTTGAAGCGGACGTAGATGGACGGGCTGGCGTGATTTTCATACTCCACCTCTGCCTCGGCAAGCGCGGTTCTGTCTCTGGTACACCAATGAACGGGCTTCAGGCCTTTATAGACGTAACCGCGATGCAGAAAATCGACGAATGCCTGGGCAATAACCGCCTCATACTCGGCGCTCATGGTAAGGTACGGGTCTTCCCATCGCCCCAGAATTCCCAAGCGCTTAAATTCAGCGCGATGGATATCCACGAATTTCGCGGCGTACGCCCGGCAGGCGGCGCGAATATCCGCAATGGACATGGTGGCCTTCCGCTTGCCCAAATCCTGATCTACTTTGAACTCGATCGGCAGGCCGTGGCAGTCCCAGCCGGGCACGTACGGAGCGTCGAATCCCGCCATGGTCTTCGACTTGACCATGAAATCTTTCAAGATCTTGTTGAACGCCGTACCCAGGTGGATATTGCCGTTCGCGTAAGGGGGCCCGTCATGCAGCACGTAAACTGGCCTTCCGGCGCGCGCTTTCCGAATGCGATGGTATAGCTCCGTACCCTCCCAGTGGGCCAGCGTCTTGGGCTCGGCCGTAGGCAGGTTCGCCTTCATTTCGAACTTGGTGCGGGGTAGGTTGACCGTCTTCTTCAGATCAACGGAAGATACGTTCATGGACTAACTTCATCGTAGCGAACGGCGGCGTTTGGCAGATGAGTCTTCAATACCTTGAAGCGAATGATGTCTTCCCAGCCGGCCCGGAACCCGTGGTCGTCGGCTCTAAAGCCCGTTGCGAAGCCTTATTGGGCTGGGCCATCCCGCTGGTACAAGGGACTCTTTCGAAATTTCAGCAAGGCACGAATCCATGTAAGAGGATCCCGAAACACAGTTACTTTCTTCCCTTCGCCAATAGATCTCGATTTGTAGTTGACAGGGATTTCCATCGGACAATAACCCTTGCGCAACAATTTGATGACGATTTCGTAATCGAAATCGAATCGATTCGTCTCGAAGCGGAGGCCATATAGGCACTCCCGGCGGAAGACTTTGAACATCGTGAACGGATCACTCAGTCGTTGCGAATACAAGGCATTGAACAGTGCAAGGAAGAACAAATGTCCGGCGTTGAAGAGAGCGGCCAGCCCCGGAGAATCAGTGAACTCGCGAATTTTCCAGTTATTCCTTCCCGAGCTATGCCGGGATCCAAGCACGAAATTAGTGCGATAGTGAAGCAGCGGTGCGATCAGAGCGTCGTAATCATTAATGTCGTATTCGAGGTCCGCATCCTGGAAGAGAACGATATCGCCGTTGGCCGCCTTCAATCCTTTGCGCACGGCATGACCTTTTCCCATCGGCTTGTCTTCAAGAATTACTCGTACGCGGGAATTACTTCCGTACCGCATAACGAGCTCTCTGCTTCCATCGTTCGAATTGCTTTCGATGATGATGATCTCGATATCGACTCCTTCGATACTTTTAGCCAGCAGTTCCTCGATGAGCTCCACGAACGTGGACGCCTCGTTATAGACAGGAACGATAACGGAAAGCATCGGTTTGGCCGTGGGAACTTTGGGTCTGACAAGAAACCTGGTTCTTCCATCGAAGAGGCGAAACTTTTTGTTTCGTAGCAAGGGACTGAAGAGTGTCATGCTGCGCAACCAGCGATACCGCCGCTCAACGCGCGGATTGCTGGCAGGGGTTTTTCGGAGCAGGTTTAGCGAAACCAGACCGCGGTCTGCCGTGATGAACGGGTCGCCGAAGCCGGCACGCAGCAGAAGATTCTGCAGCGTGTCGACTGAGAAGTAGAACAGATTTGCTTTCTTGAACACCCACCAGGACGCCTTGGATCGCTTGACCGTCCTCGTGTCTGTAGTGGGCGATATAACCATTAGGGAGCCGCTCGGCTTCAACACGCTTCTGATCGCTTGGAGAGTTCCGAGCGGGTCTTTCATTTTTTCGAGAGCGCAGAAGAGTATGCAGGCGTCAGCAAGTATGCGAAGGCCCTCGGCCGGCGCCGATTCAAATTGAAGAGGATCGAAGGCAACGACTTCGAAGTCACGGTTCACAGCCGCCTCTGTGAGATGTGAATCGCCTCCTATCAGCAGCAAGACTCCGCTCTGAAGGCCTGAATATTCGATCAGCTGGTCGATTCTTTCAATTGCGTTTCTCTCGTAGACCTCTTCTGCCCCGGCGGGCGCTGAAGGAGCAGGTTCGTCCGCCCGACGACCACCCGGCTGCGGATTTAGGAAAACGAGCCCACAGTCCTGGCACCCGCAAACCGGCGACCTCTCGACCACAAATTCGTATTCGAGATAGGGCGATTCACAGGCCGGACACTGCTGAAAGACCCTGCCGATTACCTCGCGCTGCTTCTTGAATGCTAATCCCATGCGTCTCAACCTGCAGCGACCGGCCGGCTCCAAGGAGCCGGCTGCTTCTGCACCGCTTCTGGTTTCTTTCTAGCCACTTTTTCTGGCAAGCGCCATCGTACCGCTCGCTACCATCCTAAAGTGTTGATGCGCGATCCTCTCGGAGACTATCTTGCGAAAAACCTTAAGCACGGGACTGATCAGCGGAACAGGATAACGAACGAAGTGTCGATAGACATAATCCAGCGACAAAACTTTGTAATTTGGTGCAAATTGGACATCCGTAAACCCGGTGCGCGCCAGTAAGCGCTTGAGCGATGCACGCGCAAAATAGGTCAGGTGCTCGGTTTTGTACTCCATCCAGTGCCGGCCGAGAAAGCGGTGGGACCAGCTATCAAGCGACGGCGTAACGATCGCGATCCACCCGCCAGGCTTCAGCAAGGCGTGCACGCAGCGGAGCGCGTGATCCGGATTGCGCACATGCTCGATGACGTCGAACGCGGTTAGCAGGTCAAATCCATTCGCGGGAAGCGCGGCCGTTTCAAGCGAGCCCGCCTGCACCGCCGTGTACCCGAGACGTTCATTCGCCGCGGCCGCCGCGTGCGGCGAATATTCCAGGCCTTCTACCGTGAAGCCGCGCTGACGAGCTTCCATCAGGAAATCGCCGGAACCGCAACCTAGTTCCAGCATCCGGCCCGTCTTCAACCCCGTTAGGGAAATAATCGAATCGAGATACAGCGCAGCTGTCCACCGCTTCAACTCAGCCACTCGGCCGGACGCTTCGCCGTCCTCGCTTCCCAGGAAGTACGTACTGGCGTAAATGGATGCCAGCACGGCGTCGCTCGGCTGCGGATATTGAAATTCCGCCGCGCAATTTTCGCAACTGTATATGTCGTTACCATCTCGCGCGAAGGCGAACTTCGCCGAACGCGGTTCTTTACAGACTGGGCAAATGAGATCATCAACTGCAGTCATACCGGTACGGAGTAGCCCGGCAGCGGGGCTTTCTCAGATTTTTCAGCACGCCGCTTCGAACGGCTGAACCAGCCCAGGATCAATAAGAAAGCGGCACTTGCCAAACTTATCCAAGCGCCTATATAAAAGCTTAAAGGCCGATAAACAAATCGGACGTGATGCTTTCCTGAGGCCAGTAAGACGCCTCGGAACATATAGTTAGCCGTGAACCATTTTCCCTCGCGCCCGTCAACATACACGTCCCAGCCTGGATAGTCCGTGTCATTCAGCATTAAGACCGCGTTTCCATTGGGCGACACATCTAGATCGACGGATTCAGATTTGTAGGAAGTAATCCTCGCTGGCTCAACACTTCTCGGGACGCCGTCGTTGATTTCCTTTAGTCCCTCGACTTCCTGTTTATCCAAGTCTGGCGCGGCTACGACGATGGTTTTTGAAACATCAAGCGACGGGTCCCTCAACTTATGAAGAACGTCGGCGGAAGTCTTTTCGATGTCGGCGTTATAAAACACTCCCGCTCGAGGCAAAATGTCATCATATTCGAAGATCTTGATTTCGTGGTCGTAGATAAGCTTGAACGGAATATCCCCTTCCGTCGTACGGTCAGGACCGAAGTGAAAGCCGGACCAAAGCGCCCAATCATAAGTAGTGTCGTTCTTTGGACCGGGATCCGTAGAAAGTAGTAGCTCGATTGTCTGTCCACGATACTTCTCCAAATCGATATTTCCATCCATCCAGCGGCGCTCCCGGAGATCCTGTTTGGGATTGATGTAGTTCGAAAATACCCTGGAGACATTTCCAGAATGATCTCGCACGTCTATGGTAAACCCCACGCCATCACCGCCCTTGTCGTAAACCGCCGGATGGAGCGCATAGAAAAAATGTAGGATTCCGTCGCCTTGCCGATCGACGGTAACTTTGTACGGCAGTCTCTCGTAAGGAGGATGCTCGAAAAGCGATTCGCGGCCGACCCCATTTATGCTCGTATCCGCGCGCCGAACGGAGTTTTCCTTGCCCTTTAGGATGCGTCCCTGGTTCTGCCGCAGAATTTCGTCAACAACAGAATCGATATGAAAGCCATTGAAGGGGCTAACTGCCGCGATGTACTTGACGGAGGACAGCTGCAGGAGACGCCTCTGCGAGGCAGCCTTAAATGGGTAACTATCCAGGCCGGTGAACCGGTCCCTCAAATCCGCCGAAAGCTCAGGACCCCATAAAAAATTCTGAACAAACGGAAGATACTTCCGTGGATACATGGCATCCAGGTCACGAATATCATACAGTTGGAACGCAGCCGCCCAGTTCGGGTATAGAACACCTTCTCTTGCGAACACCCGAAAATGATTGAACGATTTATCTCTTAGGAAATCGATATAGGGAGCACCCACGTATGGATTCCTGGAACGGAAGGGAGGGTGATTAAAGAGGAAGTACATTGGAACAATAAAATTCCACATCGCTTCGGCCGTTAGAAGGAGACAAATCCATATCCCCAGATTCGTGTCGCGTTGCTTTTGGGCAATAACGGGACCCGCTTTACGCTCAGAAAGGATAAGAGCGATGCTCAGAAAAAAAAGTACACAGACCGGCACGGTCACCGCTGTTATCGGAAAGGACGCGGGAACGTGATCGACAAATACTTCCTTGGTTAAAGTCGCTCGCGAGAGAAAAATCGCAAACGGCAGCAACACAAAACTAAGCGCTAACGCAATTATCTTCACATAAGTTGAGACCTCCCTGCTGATCAACTTTTCCAGTCCAATCGCGCAAACGATCGAAGCGCTTATGGACAGTATCGGTCCAACATATTTTGGGAAATAAATCAAGTTAAGAACAGGTAGCCCGCCAATACTATTGATTGGGCCCCATCCATACTGCTTAAGTAATGCCAGCAGCACCAACCCGAAGAAAAATGAGGTTAGCGAGTTGAGTGTTCTGTATCGCTTCGTCCAGCCGCCGAAAAGACTTAGGACGGCAACCATCATCAGAAAGACGCTCAAAAGACCTATGTAATCGCGGAGGCCGGTAAAGTTGAAGCTTAGTGTTGAGCTGAGCGGAGGACCGTATAGTAGCGGGAAGACATAAGCAAAAACCGATAAGTCGAGCGGATCGTGCACCAGCCCGGCTATGAACGCCACGCTGGACGTTTCGTGGTAATTGAAGGAGCGCCTGAGATAATCAGTAAAAGGCAATAACAGAAATGCGGCAAGAGAGACAGCGGAAATAATACCGGTCACAACATATTTTGCGCTACGCCACCAAAGCCGTCGTATCTCACGGTCTGAAGAGAGGCGGAAGATTATATAAAGGCAAACAACAGCCATTAGTAAGCACGCGCTTTCAGGCATGCCCCCCACCATCACCAGGAACAAAACGGCGGAGAATGATAGTAACCGGCCATAGGTCTGTTTTCGCAATAAAGCTTCTGCTGCAAGCAGGCCGGCTGGCAAGAGTACCTCGACGCTTATGTGAGGAGCTCCTATATACAAGACGTAATAACCGGCTAACATGGATGTGATTCCTCCGGCTAACGAAGGAATGAAAGAAAGGAAAAGCCTTAGATACAAGTACGCGCAGATTCCCGCAACGTAAAGACGGACCAGAACGAACCAGCTATAGGTTCGAGGCGTGGCTCGAACAGAGAATACAAGGGTCAATGGATAAAATGGCTGCGATTGCATGTTCGCCATCAATGGAACTCCGTAGCCCTGGTAAGGATTCCACAGCGGCAGCGTTTTCTCGTGAAACACATCGTGACTTGTTAAAGCAAAATACGGTTCTGAGAACCAGGCTGGAGCGCCCCCATCGATGACTTTTGAGAAAGGGGCGGTGGCAGTCCTGCCCGCCCAGGCCGCTGAAGGCAGGATGCTCGGGCAGTCCTGCGCGCTCTCAAGCAGGCTTCTGTTTCCCCATATGCATTGAAAAAAGCAGAGGTGAAGCACTCCAAGGAGAATTAGCGCCGCAAGGCAACTCTCGTTTCCGGGAAGTTTTTTGAGCCAAGGAAAGCCCCGCACTTTGCTAATCTTTCGCAAAGCCGGTCAAATCGCGAACCCCGCCTTTACGGCATCTTCTCGAAACATCTTCACAGTTTCGAGCGAATACTCATCCAGATCCTTGCCGATGAGAGTCAGCTTCTGCAAAATGCTGTTCGTCGCAGTGATCACATGGCAACCAATCGCGTTGGCTTGAAATACGTTCAGGACTTCCCGCGGACTCGCCCAGATGAGTTCCAGATTGCTCGATTCCGCAAGTATCTTCACTGCGGCTTGCATGATCGGAACAGGATCCCGCCCGGTATCGGCTATACGCCCGGCAAACACAGATACGTATCCAGCCGGGCAATGGCGCATGGCGCGACTGGCCTGCTCTACTTGCGGTAGAGTCATCAAGGCAGTGACGTTCAGCTGAACACGCTTCTCCGAAAGCCGGCAAAGAAGCGGAATGGCGGATTCACCCAGCGTGTTTGTTATAGGAATTTTTACGTAGACGTTGCTTCCCCAGGTCGCAATCTTGAGCGCCTGTTCCTCCATCTCGGCAAAATTGTCAGAGAAAACCTCAAAGGATATGGGCCGGTCCGGAATTGAGGCGAGCACTTCCCGGGCGAACCCTTCGTAATCTGTGATTCCGGCCGCCCGCATCAAAGTTGGATTGGTGGTAAACCCGCGAATCAAAGGATCGCGGTACAGGCTGCGCATGTCGGCAAGGTTCGCGCCGTCGGCGAAGATCTTCACGGACAGATTGGACAAGCAGCTCAGTTCAACTCCGACTCTTGGTGAATGATCCAGTCTGCTGCTTCGGACAGGGATAACACGCATACATCCGGCGCAAACTTCGAATTCCTCTCATTATAACCACGCTGGATCAGTACTGTTTTCCGGCAGCCCGCGGCGATACCGGCTTCTATGTCGCGCCAGCGGTCTCCTATCAGATAACTGCCGCTTAGGTCTATCCCATATTTCGCCGCCGCCTCGAAAAGCAGGCCTGGCAAAGGCTTACGGCAGTGGCAGGCGTCAATGTCGTCGTGATAGCAGACGAAGAAGTCATCTATCGGCAAGCTAGCCGCTAGAAAGTGGTGAATCTCATCAACCGTCCGTTTCTCCATCGTGCCGCGCCGCACATCGGGCTGATTCGTGACGACGAGAAGCACAAAACCCCGACGCTTTAGAAGAGACAAAGCGTTCTGAGCATCCTTCACAATGATTGTTTCTTTGATCGACGGAGGGGGGTACGGTCTGCCCTCGCGAACCACCGGCTCGTTAATCACTCCATCTCGATCCAAGAATATCGCCCGCCGATGGCTCATTCGCAGATCAGATTGATTCCCAGCGAGTTTGCGCCGCCTTCAAGAGAGGATGGGACACCAGCAAGTGCCACACGATCGCTTGAAACGCTTCCGAATGGGGAGTGATGTGGGATGCGTTGACGATGGGAATCACAACGCATGCGTCTGCAACTTGCGCAGTGTACCCGCCATCCCGGCCCACAATCCCCAGAATTTTCGCTCCTCTCGACTTCGCGAACTGTAGGGCGGTCACCAGATTTGGGCTGACTTGCTTTTCGAGGTTTCCGCCCCCGACCGAAAAAACCAGGACAGCGTCTGCGCTTCTCAGCTTACTCACGCGAAGCCATCGGTCGAAAACGGTGCTCCAGCCCTCGTCGTTGGTACGCGCAGTCAATTCGGAGACATTGTCCGTTGGAGCATAGGTTTCCAACCCCACAATCTTCCGGAAATCGTTCACTGCATGCGAAGCATTGGCCGCGCTTCCGCCTACACCGAGGATAAATAGCCGCCCGCCCTCTTCACGCACCTTCGCCAACAACAACGCCACTCGCTCGATTGAATCGGTATCGAGTTTCCTTGTGACCTCTTCGACTTCACTGAGAAATTGCTGCGAAAAACTCATCACTCTCGCACGTGGCGACTTTCACCGATCAAGCCAGAGGCGTGCGGTTGAGTCGCAAGATAATTCTCCAGATCCGCTATACCTCGCGAACTGCCGATCTCGTAGAATCGCTGGTTGACTTCGTAACTGGCCAGGTCTCCCGCCGCCAGCAGATTTTTATAGACATCGGCCAGATCGATCGCTTCGTTCGCCGCCAGCTTCTCAAAAACAGACGAACAGAAAATGCCAAGGCCATAATCGATGTAGTTCATTTCAGCCGTTCTATCACGCTTATCGTATCGCAGGATCATACCCTCAGAGGCCTGAACATTGCTCGAATCGTAGTGACTCTCGTTGCGATAGATAGTCATAAGCCCGCGCTTTTTTGAGTTCATGAAGGCATTCGCAATATCGGCATAATCACAGACGAGATAAGAATCTCCATAGACTACGAAAAATGAGCCGCTCAGAAGAGGCAGCGCTTTCCGGATGGCGCCTGCGGTACCGAGCAATTCATTGCCATCGAACGAGTATGAGATGCTCATGCCGAAAGCCGATCCGTCACCGGCAAACTCCTGAATCTGCTCTCCAAAATGTGCCACGCACAGTACCACTCGTGCGATACCATTACGCCGCAGAAGGCGCAACTGGTGCTCTATAAATGGCCTGCCATTAATAGGGATCAGGGACTTAGGTATTTTTTCCGTAATGGGCCTGAGCCTTGTGGCCAGGCCTCCGCACAAAATCGCGCAAGGCAGCATGAGAGACAACGCTCCGCTTAAGACTGAGTCACAAGCGTTGTCCCCTGGAAATCGAACCCCATGCGCACCTCGCGAACACCGGCGTTCAGCATTGCGTGGCGCAGCCGGGTCTTATCTTCCGTGTAAAACATGAGAAATCCGCCCCCTCCAGCCCCGATCAGCTTGCCGCCCAAGGCGCCATTTAGACGCCCCAGCTCATACCACTCGTTGATCATACTGTTGCTCATATTATTAGAACGGCGCTTCTTATGCTCCCAGTGAGTATGCATGATTTCGGCGAAACTGTGCAAATTGCCGGCTTCCAACGCCTGCTTGCTCTCAAGGCCGAGTTGCTTCACGAAGTGCAGATTGTCGATCATCGCAGCATCGCGTGTTTTGCTCTTGACGTCTTGATCGCGAAGGATTTCTGAGGCAGATCTGGTGTATCCCGTATAAAACAGCACCAGGTTATCTTCTAAGTTGACCAAAGTCTCGTTACTGATCTTCAGCGGAGTCACGGTTACGCTATCGTCTTTCGCGAAGTCGAAGCAAGTAACTCCGCCAAACGCGGCGATGTACTGGTCTTGCTTGCCGACCGCCTCACCCAACCGGTCAATTTCAATGTAACAGGCTTGCTCTGCCAGTTCGTGCTTTGGAACTATCGTCTTAGTGTGGAGGTGGAGCGCATGCAGGAGCGCCGTAAGGAAGCTTCCGCTGGAACCAAGACCTGTGCCTGCCGGAATGTCGGACATACTCGTGATCTCGAGATAGCCCGCATTCTGTTCGGCCATTTGCAGCGCCTCCCGAATAAGAGGGTGCTGAATCTCCTCCAGGCTTTTCACTCGTTCTAACTGTGAGTACTTGATAATAAGACCTTCCACGAAGGTCTGATGAAGAGTAATGTAAACGTATTTGTTAATCGCGGCCGACAGGACGAATCCGCCAAACTCACGGTAGTACGAAGGCAGGTCCGTGCCGCCGCCGCCAAGCGAGATGCGTAAAGGGCTTCTGGTAATAATCACAGCTTTAATCCCGCGTAGAGTTCTTCGACAAGCCTCAGTGCCGCTTGAGCATCAGATATCCCCGGTTGTGGATCTCGCCCCAATTTGATGTCCTCAATAAAATCCGCGATCTCCATCTGCCAGGAGTTATCTGCCATCGGGTATTCGTATAACGTAGTGGGCGGAGGTCCCATTTCGGGAAGCATTTGATAATGCGCCAGCCGCTCCGTACCGTAGCTGCCCCCCAATCCACTGATTTCCAGTTTTCCCATCCGCCCGCAGATCTCAAAAGAGAACAGGTTCTTCCATTCCGTCCAGCTTGCGTGAAGAAACGCTACCTGCATCGCTTCCGTTTCTAAGAAAAAAAATGCGTTGTCCTCGACAGGGGCGTTCCAGAAATACGTGGCGGCCCTACCTGCAACGTACTTTAAATCGCCCAGGAACCAGCGCGCCAAATCGATCAGGTGCATGCCCTGATCAAGCGCCTCTCCCCCGCCTGATAGTTCGGGTACTGCCCGCCATTCCTTGTCGTAGCCGATCCGTCCACCATGCCCATAGCGTGCGCGTATAAACACTAAATCGGAAAGCACCCCGGACTGGTAAATCTCCCACGCCTTCCGAAACGAGCGATGATATCTATGATTAAACCCGATCCGGACAAGAGCGCCCGAGGCCGCAGCCGCCTCTTTCACACCATCCAACTCTGAGGCGCGGCAGGCGCCGGGCTTCTCAATGAGCACGTGCTTGCCATGCGCTGCTGCCGCTGCCGCGATGGGAGCCAGCAGGTTGTGCGTCGTGCAGACGAAAACGGCATCAACCTCTTTGCTACATACAGCCGATTTCCAATCCAGGCTCACAGTGGCGCCATGCGGCTTAGCCAGAGCCTGAGCTCTGATCGGGTCGAGATCACAGCAAACCGTGATCGTCGCCTGGCCGGCCGCGCCCTTCGCCCGCTTCTGACCGATGAGGCCGCATCCGATCACGGCAAAGCGCAATCCTTTCATTTCCAGTCCAAGCCTCGACCGCTAGGCACAATTCGGCTCATCGAACCTTCTCGAGCAAATCGGAATTGCTGCGGAGATACCGGACAGTTTGCTCAACACCCTGTTTGATCGTCAACTTAGGCTGCCAACCAAGTGCGCGAACCGCGGAGCAATCGAGAAAGATGAAGGGGCTGTCGCCGACCCATCCGCGCTCGCCGCCTGAATACCGTAGTTCAGGGCTCACACCCAGTTCTTCACAAATCCATCCAATGGAGTCATTGACCTCGCAGTATTCATCCGTTCCGAGATTAAAGATACTTACTTTCGCGTCGCGCTTGTCAATAACCGTCAGAATCGCATCGATGCAGTCTTGCACGTAGAGATAGGATTTCCGCTGCTTGCCGTTGCCGAGGACCCTCAAGAGATGGGGGTGCTCGCGTAGTTGCTTGTAGAAGTCGACGACATGCCCGTGGGTATAGCGTTCGCCCAGAATCGACACGAAACGAAAAATATATCCTCGGAAGCCGAACCCTTCGCAGTACGCCTCAATGAAACCTTCCGCGGCAACCTTGGAAGCGGCATAGAGCGACGTCTGCACCGGAAACGGCGTGTTCTCCGGCGCGGGAAAAATCTCGCCTTCGCCATAAACCGACCCGGTGGATGCGAACACAATGTTCTTCGCTCCCGCGATACGCATCGCCTCCAGTACATTTACTGTGACAATCGTGTTTTGGTGTAGGTCTTTAGTCGGGTGATCCGTTCCGAAGCGAACATCCGCATTTGCGGCTAGATGAAAAACAAAGTCGGTGCCCGCCATTGCGGCCCTGAGGCGCTCGGCATTGAACAGATCGTCCCGAACAAATTGAAATTTTGGATTGGAAATCGCAGCGCTGAGAAAGGAAGCGTGGCCCGTTGAAAGATTGTCGTAACCTGTTACATCGTGTCCAAGCGCGAGCAACCTGTCTGTCAGATTGCTTCCGATAAAGCCCGCGCATCCCGTTACAAGACACCGCAATAAACGCTCCTTGAGAAAATGATGACCCGCTCAAGGAATTGACTTTACCATTCTGGGGCGCGAAGTTGATGCCTTCGCAATGCTTCTCTGTCTACCTTACGCCGTCGCCATGCAAGGTAACAACGTGCTGGCCTGCCGGCAGTTTCACGGCGGGAGACGCGGCGCCCGCCCGATTCCAGTAGGGAGCGCCATCCACCTCTACGGAAGATACATGTGGCCCCATAACCGCAATCGCCCTGCTGGCGCTCACGTATGAAAGCTGCGCCTCTTCACCGGATACGGCTGCCGTCCGGACGTCTCCATTGAAGTCGGCCACGGTAACCGCCGGCTCCGTTACTCCGGTTCTGAGAACGTGCCGGCCCGCGGGTACGAAAACAAACTGGCTATTCCGCAGAGGCCAAACAACGCCGTCGATTTCCGCGGGTCCTTGCCAGGCGATTTTCGTCAAGGCCGGCGCTTCCACCCGCATTTCGCCCGGCGTTGTTTCGCGAACTTGCGCAAGCGAAGCGGCCACTGGCAGGAGTCCCAGGTCCTCCTTCTCCAGTGAATTCTCAAAATATAAGGCCACCTGCCCGAACGAAGCCGCCGCCTGATGCACCAACTCGAATAGTTCCACGCCGGTCTGCTTCTTCGTCGGATAAACGTCCTGGTATCGTTCCACCACGTTGATGTCTACGGCCAAATGGTCGCGATCTTTTGTCAGTTCCTGATACTTTTCCGCCAGCTTTGCGTAGCGTTCTGGTCCCAAATCCCATAGGGTGGCCGGATCCTCCACTAACAACGTGCTCTTATGCGCCTGCATCAGCGGCAAACTGCGCGCCACATCCGCCCCAAGGGCATCGCGGATGCCCGGCTCGAAGCGATCGTCGATGTGCGTCAGCACTACGTCCAGATAAGGCTTCTTCAGCTTCTGCTCGTCCATCACGTCCAGCCACTCGCGCTGCATCCGCGCCGCCAACTGCGCCCGGTAATCGAGAAACTTCCGGAGCGCCGCCGGGTTCTTCGCAGCCTCGTACGGCGAGCCGGCTTCAAAGAGCGCCTTCGGATCGAATCCGTCCTCCTTTGCGAATCCCTGCCGCGCATCATCATTCATCGGCGTAAACCGCGCCGGATTTGCGGCGCCTTCCAGCGACTCGAAGTAGAGCTCGGCTACGTTCACGCCGTCCCAATCGAACCGCCCCAGCAAGCTGCCAATCTCGCTAGCTACCTGCCTTCGGCAGTCCGCGTTCTGCAGGTTCATCAGCTTCCGCCAGTCGAGCTCTGCATCCTGCCCGGCCGCAGTCTTCTCGCGCCACTCCGGATGCTCCGCCCAAAACTTCTCGCTCACATGCGGCAGCTCCAGCCAGGCGTAAACCAGAATCGCGTTCCGATGGCATGCTTCAATCAATCCCTTCAGGTATTCGTCCTGCACAGGATCCGCTTCCATGTTGTGCCAGGCGGCGACATGCAGAACGCTCACGCCCGCCTGTCTCCAGCGGCGCGCCAGGTAATCCGAATCTGCGCGTATGCGGTACGCCGAATCAAAAAATGCCCAGAGCCCAGTCGCGCGCGAGGGCATTGTCAACCCCAGGTCTGCTAGCGCTTGCAATATATACGGATACCGCTCCGTGCCATCCGCGCCCGGGTCCGTTGCCAGCCAGAGAATTCCGCCGCCGGCGGTTCGTTTACCAGCCGCAACCGCCGCGCCTTTCCATTTCTCCGTCGCAAGCACGCGAAAATCTGCCGGCAGCATCGCCTCCCGAATATCCACCGCCTGCCGCCAGATGATCTGCATCTTGGGCGCATGCACATCGCAGATCTGCCGAACTGCCACTGCATCCGTTGTCTCGCCGATTCCTGCAGCCTTCGCCGCCGGACCCAGTCCTTCCAGGATGACGAAATGCCGCTGGGCCAGAGCGCGAATATCCGTGGTCGCGCGCGAATCCATGATGACTATGCCGGACTGTGGCGAGTCGCTTTCGGTAATCCCGACGGCGCCCAGAATCTTTGCCCACGCCTTCGCGTCCCCTCCTTCTGTCCGAAAGGTCGTCGCGCGCCCTTGGATTGACAGAAGCAGCACCGCCGTCGTCAGCAGCGGCCACAGCACTCTCACTTCGTCACCGCATACCAGAAGCTCACGCGAATGTCGTTATAGTTCGGCTTCCGCGGGTTGTACTCGTTGTTCAGATAAACTCCCCGAAGAAAGTCTGTCGAGAAGTAGGAATGGGGCGGCATGAATCGCAGGTGCATTCTCACGCCAGGTCCCATTTCGAGCGTCTCGGCCCAGTATTGGTCCTTCAGGTCGTGAACGAAATTCACGTTGAATAGCGCCTGCAGCGACGTGCCCTCGCCAAGTGCAAACGTTCGGCCCGCCCGGTGCTGCGAATAGAAGAACCAGTCTTTGTCGAACCGGCTTACGTAAATTGCATCATTTGCGGTCTCGTAGAACATTCCGCTATTTGCCCCCAGCAAATGCCCAAATCCTCGTGCATAGTTCAGCCCGCCGCGATAGTCCGGCACAGCGCCGCCCTCGTCATGGCGAAAAGGTAGATAGTTCACAGCCTCGCCTGCTTCCACCCAGCCGGTCAAGTGATGCCAGGTCTTCGAAGCCGCGCCCACCCCGAAGATGAAAGAGCTCAACGAGAGATACTGCGGTTCCACCGCATGGGCTTCCAGGCTGCTTTTCACATCACCGTCAAACCGCATCGAAACGTAAAAGGCGACCAGCCGGTTGACCTTCCGCATCCCCGGTAACGGAATCGTTCGTTTCAACTGTCCGTAACTAAAGAGGTCTCCCCAACGCGACGAGTACATAGGCAGCACCCACGCGGTCGTCACCGGCAGCGTGTCGCCGTTTAGATTGTGATACGCCTTTGACGCCTCCGCGGCAATCTGCGGGTCGCCGGCGTGCCGGGCGCGATTGAACCATGCCACGGCTTCCTTGTCGTTTTTCGCCTGGTTATAGGCCCAACCCAGCTTCAGCATCACCTCGGCATCGTCGGGATGCTGCTCATGCGCCTGTTCCAAATACTTAATCGCATCCTGCAAATAGCCCAGCGACAGGCTTTTTTCTCCCATTTCCTTGGCATCGGGAGCCTTCGCCGCGGCCGCTGGTTTCTCCTTGGCTGCACTCGCTTCGTTGCGCGTCTTCAGGCCGCGAAGCGCATCAAGCTGCTTCTGTGCCAACTTATCCCCCGGCGCCAGCGCCAGAATTTGTTGAAACTGTTCTACCGCTTCCGCCTCCTTATGCATCGCTAAGTAGAGGAAGGCCAATTCCCGCCGCAGTGCAACATTTCGCGGATCCAACTTGATGGCATCGGCAAACTCGTATGGATACGGATAGCGGGCGTCCATCTGCGCCTTCGCCATCTCCGCCGTTCGTGACTGCTCCGACCGCGACGCCGCCAGCAGCGCTGCACGGGCTTCTTCCACACGGCCGGCGGCTTGCCAAACCCGCGCCAGCGCCAGCAGCAGCTCGCTCATCTGCGGCTTCAGCTTCCAGCAGATTTCGTACTGCTCTCCCGCCAGGGTGACCTCATCCCGCAGTTCAGCCGTTTTCGCCAGCTCCCAATGCTCGCTAAATGTCGAAATGTTGTTTGGATTCGGGGCCCGAGCCAGTGCCTGCTGCCACCGCGCGATTCCATCGGCCAGCGGCTTGTCTATATTCTGAAAAGCCTGCGCCGCCGTCTCCCGGGTCGTGGGATTTCCGGTCCGCCGCAGCGTGTCGAACATCCGCCGGGCTTGAATCGGCTTCCCGGTTTCAAACGCCAGAAAAGCGTATTCGAGCGCCGCCGTCTCGTCTTTCGGATTCGCCTTCAGCGCCGCCTCGAATTCATCGCGAGCTTCTTCGTTCTCGCCTGTTTTCAGCAATGTATAAGCGAGATCCTTGTGCGCGCCGGCATTTGAGGGCTGCTTCGCCACCCCGGCGCGAAAAAACGCTATGGCGCTGTCGTAATCTTTATGGGCCAGAGCTTGATAGGCTTGATTAAAATCGACATCGCTGGCGGCCGTTTGCGCATAGATCTGCGAGCCAGCGGCAACCAGCAGGAGGAATGCTGTCCGCAAAGGCCATCCACCAGCACCAAATCGAGTCAACACAAGCCGTCGGAATAGTGCTGGCCCGGGCTCTATCTTCTCTGGCTTAGTCGCCGAATTGATCTGGCGGGATTAAACCTCTGCCCACTGGCGCGGCAGGCTGTGCCAAACAACCGGCATCACTGGGAAGTGAATGAGAGCGTGCCGAGGATGGCGCCGCCCAGAACAAGCAGCGCGGGATTGACTTTGTACTGGAGCAAGATCAACAGTACGCCAACTGCGATGGCCGCCGTCTCCAACCCGAAAATCGCTCCTTTTGCCATGGTGAAACATCCGGCGAGCAGTAGACCGATGGAGACCGGCGCAAGCCCCCGCTGAATGGAAGTCCTCCAGGGCCAATTCTCCAGCTTCTTCCATAGTCGCGCAACCACATACGCAAGCACCGCAGTCGGGCCGAAAAAGGCAATCAATACGACAACAGCGCCTAGGGCGCCGGCCGCCCAATCTCCTATGGCAACGATCATCATCATGTTTGGGCCCGGCGCCATCTGCCCAACGCTGTACATATGGATCAATTGCGGGAAGGTGAGCCATTTGTGAACATCAACCGTCAGAATCTTCATTTCGGGGAACGCCGCCATTCCGCCGCCAACCGTCAGGAGAGATAGATAGGCGAACACTCGTATAAGCGCTGGAATCTCATTCATTGGGCAACCTTCTCTTTCTTCGAATGGCGCGGGTGATGAAACAGGATAGCGAGGATCCCGACCCGATCAGCGTACGTGGAACCGACTGGTGCAACCGATTGACGGCAATTACAGTCAGCGCCAGGAAAACGAAGTCGAACTTTTGTTCTAGCGACTTCTTACTGAGCTGCACAACTGTCGATAAAATCAGCCCCACAGCCGCGGCGGCCACGCCTTTCAAGGCGGCGGTGATCCAGACGTGATCACCATGCAGGCGATAAAAGATGCCCACGCCGTACATGAGCGCCGCGCCTGGCAGGCAGATGCCAATGATGGCGGCGAGTGAGCCGAGCGCGCCGCGCAACTTTTGTCCTACCAGAATGGCCATATTGGTAGCATTCAGGCCGGGCAGCGACTGGCTGATGGAGAGCATCTCGACGAACTCCTTGTCGTCTATCCAATGCTGTTTCGTGACCAAGCTCCCTCGAAGATACGGCACCACGCCTCCGAAACTTGTGGCGCCGATGATCAGGAACTCGGGGAAGATCTCGATAATCGAAGGCGCAGCCAACGCAGGAGTGGTGCCGGCAACAGCGTTAATAGCGCGCGTTCCAGCAACATCACTCATGGCTTTGGGGCTCGTTCCCTCTCAGACGGTAAACCATGCCCGTTTTGGTTACACCTAACGCCAACCAATCCTTCACATCCTGCTGCAGCGTGACATAGAACTGTGCCAGTAGCTTTTTCTGCTTTTGGGCAACGTCCTCTCTACGGGCAAACTGCAACTGGAAGGCGAACTCCCCTACCAAAGGCTGGTGCTCGCCGCGAGTACGCCACAAGCCGATGTCGCACTTCGCCACTTGCCCTTTGCCAAAGTCCAATTGGCCGAGCGGCAGAAGAATTTCTTCGACTATCCCCTCATTGACAAGCTTTACCTTTCGCCTTTTGATTTGACTAGAGAAGCCAATGCGGGGAAGACCGGCCCAACGTCGCCATAGATGTGCGGTCCGCCTCATGCACCTGGCTCAAGCCAAACTGGCAATTGTGCGAATAAAGGATGCGGTACCCGCCCACTTGGTCTTTCAAAGGCAGGGCCTCGGCTTTGAACTTGATCCGATACTTCCCGGCGATCTTCGGACGGACATCCAGCGCCGTGGCCGCACGCTCATCAGGATGCCGAAATTTGAAGACAATTTCGGGATCGCCGACAGGAAATCCATCGACGTAACAAATCCCCCGTCGCAATATGAATGCATTATTGTAAAGCCGGAAGTCCGGAGTATCGACGAAGACAATCTCGCGCACTTCGGGTCGCAGGCCGGCCTGGGCGTCAGCCATGAATCCGACGCCCAAGCTCTTCGCCGTGCGTTGAACGACCTTGCCGAAATCGCGGAAGCTTTGTACAGACGTGAACCGATCCGGCTTCAGGATGAGCTTGGCTTCCAGGTATGTGATATTGTCCAGAAGCGTCCCGTCACCATAGGTTGCTCCGCCGGCAGGAGCGCCGTTATTGAGTTGCTGGCCCGTCTTTTCCTTCTTGTCCTTTTTCTTCTTGTCTTTCGCCACTGAGTACCTCCAGGATTACCGTCTGCGCTCTTTCTGGGCGTGCGAGGGCGCTATCCGATCCCGCTTTTCACAAACGGGGCCATAACATTGGCTTTATGATGGGGCGATGTAGCCTCTCATGCGTCGACTCAATTTTTTTCGGTGTAGCCAGACGCTTTCAAACGGCAGCTTTACGCTATGAGCCCGTACGTGGCTTCTACAACGAGTTCGCCGCCGTCGGAAACTTTAGCGCTTTTGGAGACGCGACAGGCGGAGGTATCCGGCCGCGGCGCGGAACGCCACGGCACCTTTCTTATCGTCAAAAAGCGGTACCAACTCCTGTTTCAAAGCCGGATCGTTCCACATCGCGACGGCGTGAGCAGCGGCTGCGCGGACTGACCAATCGTTATCGTGCAGGGCGGCCTGAATCGCATCCCTCGTTGCAGCATCTTTCTGTCCCTGAAGCATCAACACCACGGCAGCTCGAGCGGATGCGCCGGGATCGGCCAGAATTCCCTCGACTGATGCCACACCAAAGCCGAATCCGGGTACCGGCACAGCAACGGCCGCCGCCGTCATGAACAATTTAGTGGGTGTGTGGATCATCCTGAAAGCCTTCCGCGTCTGGCTGCTCATGAAACTCGAACTGGCTTTCTCCTCGCCTGACAGCATTCCCAGAAGCACCTGCTTGCCGATCGGCTGCTTCAGATGAAAGAGCGCCTTGGCAGCCGCGAAGTCCACTTCCGGCACCGGATCTTGCAGGGCTTTTTTAAGAATCGGGATCACCGCTGGATCGTTAAAATCACTAAGGCAGACGACTACCGCGAGCCGGACCGGAACGTCCTTGTCCTGGTCCAATATCGTTGCCAATCGGGGAATAGCGTTCTCATGGGCGCCGAGTAAACTCACAGCGTACACTGCCTGTAATCGCGTGTCGGGGTTCTTGTTAACGACTGCCTGCTCTAGAATGCCTCGGGCGCGCTCCGCGGTCGCGTCAGCGGCAGGCTGCGCGCGGCATAGGGCGCCGTACAGGGCAAACACCGCGAATGCCCTCAAACCGATTGCTGGCCGAATTCTCACTATTTCCTCTCTGGAGAGTTTACTGTGTTGGTTGCGAGGACGATTCAGACTCGGGAGCCCCCGCGAACTTTGTGAGACACTCAATACAGTTGGGGAGGTTCCATGCGCCCTATTTGGACCCACCGCCGTTGTTTATTTCCTTCGGCAGTTTTAACGATCAGCCTGTCGGCCTTGCCGATGATGGCCCAAAAAGGTTCTCCTGGTGGACCTCCCGGAATTGGGTCCTCCGCCGGGACGGCCGGAACCGCGGGACTCCCTGGCAGCCGAGGAACAATCGGTTCGATCCCAGGCTCGACTCCGGGTTCGATACCGGGAACAAGCACAACCTCAATCCCAGGTAACGGACCGCTTTCCAGCCGGCCAATTTTTCTGACGGGCAAAGTCATGTTCGACGACGGTAGCCAAACCAATTCGAACATCCGGATCGAGCGGGTTTGCGGTGGCAACGTACATCTGGAGGCGCATACAGACTCTAAAGGCGGGTTCTCTCTACAGGTAGGCGCCAGTCAGACTTTGGATACTGATGCGGCGGATGCCTCACCTGGCCAGATGACGGGGAACCCTTTATCGAACCAGTCTCTCGGCGGAACGGGCGGCCTGACCGGAGGCGCGAACGGCATGAATCCTCTCTGGAACTGCGAACTGCGCGCCGCCTACCCAGGCTACCTTTCCGACACGATTGAGCTGGCGAACCGGCGATCCATGGACGACCCCAATATCGGGGCCATCATCCTGCACCGGGCGGGAAACATCAAGGGAACGACCATCAGCCTGACTTCCGCCGAGGCCCCCAAAAAGGCGCAGAAGGATTTGGAAAAAGGCCAGCAGCTGGCGGATAAGGGACAACTTGAAGACGCCGAGAAACGCTTGCAGCAAGCAGTGGATATCTATCCAAAATACGCCGAGGCTTGGTTCACACTCGGCGATGTACTCGAACGGGAGAAGAAAACAGCGGATGCGCGCAAGGCTTATCTGCAGGCTGTATCGGCAGACAGCAAATATGTGAGTCCGGTTAACCGGCTCGCTTTGCTTGCCGCTGAGGATCGCCAATGGCAGGAGGCCGCGGATTACAGCAAGCAGGTGATAGAGCTAAACCCGATAGAGTTCCCTTCTGCCTTCTGGTACAGTGCGGTAGCGAATTTCAATTTACGGCGAATGGATGAGGCGCAGAAGAGCGCTTTGGCGCTGGTAAAGCTGGACACGCGGCACCGCTACCCGGAAGCGGAGCGGATGCTCGCACAGATTGCGCTTTCGAAGGACAATTACACTGACGCGGCGAACCATCTCCGCGCATATCTGCTGATCAACCCCAGCGTGGCGGACGCCGAAGCACTGAAGCAGGCTATATCGAAGATGGATCAGGCCCACGCCGAGGCTCGGAACTAAGACGCGCCATCGTTTTCAAAGTGGCGTCGTAGCGGGTCGCGCTAATCTGAAAACGAATGGAGTTACCTCAAGGTGGCGCCAATGGCGCGCGCGCAAGATTAACTGAGCTCCGGCAGACTCTCCTCAATCTTCACAAAGCGCTGCTGGATTCCGAACGGACCGCGTACGAGTTGGTATATGGGCCAATCGGCTCGCCGGGCGCGTTCCTCCAACTGCTGATCAACGATAACTGGTTTGCCTGGCTAAGGCCCGTCACTGCTCTATTGGTGCAGATTGACGAGACCCTAGCGGTTAAGAAGCCGCCTGCAACCGACCGGGATCTCGAACAGCTTCTCACCGATACGAGAGCGTTGCTTTCCGTTTCACGCGATTCGAACGGGTTCTGGAAACGCTACGCAGCCGTGGTCGAGCGCGACCCGGGCGTTGCGGTTCTGCACGCCGAGATCGAAAAGCGGTTCAAGTAGCGGCGGTTAACGGTAGGCCGGGATGCCGGTAACACGCTCGCCGATGACGAGCGTGTGGATGTGATCGGTGCCTTCATAGGTCTTGACCGTCTCCAGATTGCACATGTGGCGCATGATCGGGTATTCATCCATGATGCCGTTGGCGCCCAGCAGATCGCGGCTGAGACGGGCGCATTCCAGTGCAATCGCGACGTTATTGCGCTTCAACATGGAAATGTGCGCGGCCTCGACTTTTCCGCTGTCTTTCAGCTTCGCCACCTGGAAAGCGAGCAGCTGCGCTTTCGTGATTTCCGTGATCATCCAGGCTAGTTTCTCCTGCACAAGCTGGTGGCCCGCAAGCGGTTTGTCGTCGAACTGCGTGCGGGAGAGTGTATAGACGCGCGCCGTTTCGTAGCAATCCATAGCAGCTCCGATAACGCCCCAGCCGATGCCGAAACGCGCCTGTGAGAGACAAGCCAAGGTAGCTTTGAGTCCTATCGCGCACGGGAGCTCGTTCGCTAGCGGAATGGCGCAATCGTCAAAATGCAGGCTGGAAGTGACGGAGGCTCGCATGGAAAGCTTTCCGTGGATGTCGCTAGTGGAGAAACCGGGCGTGCCCTGCTCCACGAGGAAGCCACGGACGCCGTCGGGCGTGCGTGCCCATACCACCGCAATGCCCGCGACGGAACCATTGGTAATCCAGGTCTTCTCGCCGTTCAGGATCCATGCGGCGCCGCGTTTTTCAGCCGAGGTGCGCATGCCTGCCGGATTCGACCCAAACCCGGGTTCCGTGAGGCCGAAACAGCCGATTGTCTCGCCCGACTGAAGGCGGGGAAGCCACAACTGCCTCTGTTCTTCTGATCCGTAAGCGTGAATGGGAAACATCACAAGCGCGCCCTGCACGCTGACAAAACTGCGCAAGCCCGAATCGCCGCGTTCAAGCTCCTGCATGATGAGGCCGTACTCGACATTGTTCATGCCGGCGCATCCGTAACCCTCGAGATTCGCTCCAAAGAAGCCAAGACTACCCATCTCTGCGATCAGGTGTTTGGGAAAGGCGGCGGTATTGAAGGCGTCGCGAATGACAGGGAGGACGCGGTCATCGACAAACTGGCGCGCTGTCTGGCGCACCATCAATTCCTGCTCGCTGAGCAAGGAATCAAATTGCATGTAATCGACACCGGGGAAGCGCGGCATGGCAGGTTCTTTCCCACTCTAGCGCTGCCGCACGATACGGACTACGGCACAATCATCACTGGAGCTTGCCAGAACGCAACCTTCTGAGCCTCGGGATTGAGTACGGTTATTTGGCAGTCGTACTTACCCGGCAAGAGTTGGTTAAGAGCAATGTCGAACTGGAGTGGTAGGGTTTTCAGCCGGTTATTCCATGCCTTCGTGACCTCAATTGGCTGTGTCTCGAACGCTTTCTCTTGTCCACGGTAGAAGCTCACAGTAGCTACCAACGGCTGAGCGGCAGGCGCATCCCGCTCATAGGCCTGTAAATAAACTCGCATCGAGTGATTTTTGTTGAATACGCGCGTGACGCTCGGAATTATTTTCTGTCCGTCTTGCACCAAAGGATTGACGGTGTCGGCGATTTCTTGTCCTTTGGAGGCACGATTGAGCGCGTCTTTCAGATCAACACGCTGGCTGCTCAGCACAACCGAGCTGATAGGAAGAACCTTTTCTTCCTTGTTTAGATTAGGCACGGCAAAAGTTGTCTGATATGTTCCAATGCGTCCGGTTTCCGCGTCGCGTGCCAGAAATTTAATCGTGTAGTCTCCAGGCAGCAGTGTAAAGCCTGTGTCATATTCAATGGGCCGTTTCGCCAATTCCGCCGCGGTCGCATCGCTCAGCTTGACGTTCACTTTGTCGCGCACATTTGTGATTGTCGTCCCGTAGGCATCCTTGATTTCGCCGATGAAATCGATGAGTGTGTGTTCGGCGCCACCGCGCTTGGCCAACGTAAGTTCACGGCCTGGGATCTTGACAATCATCGGAATAAAATATTCGGCTCGATTCAACTGGAAGTAATCGATCTCCATGGCGATGGTGAGTTCGGTAATCGGATCGGGAAGCATCAACGCATCTTCAAGTTGCCTCTCCTTATCAGCTGCCGTAAATTTGCTGAATCGTTTGCTGGCGAAATATCCTTGCCGGTAATCCAAGTTCGCCGCCAAATTCGTGTTTAGAGAAATCTTGATACGGCGGAATCTGCCGTCCTGAGAGGTGTTCGCACTGTAGTACCCAAGGATGTAGTAGCTGGACACGGACTGCTCGGCTTGCTGGATTCCTTTGGCCAAGTCGTTGTAGTCGAGCAGCGCTTTCCCTCCTGTATCCGCGGCCAGCCCATACAGCGTATCCTGCGACTGTTGAAAGTCAGCTGTGTTGGCGAGCGCAGCCGCGCCGGAATACATCCCTACATTGCCGGGGGAACCTTTTGTTGCATCGCCGAGAGGGGCTTCGGCGACCAAACCCCGCGCGTCAATCGGCCAGAATGACACGCCCGCGCGGATTGCGGAATCGATGGTGGCGCGCAGTTGCGCCTGGTTATTCAAGCCGTTCAAGCGCAGCCCGCTGGCGAAGTAAAGGAGCGATTTCTTTTCACGTAGCTGGCCTAGCATGTTAGCGGCTGTCTGGAGCGCGGCTAGCTGGCGATCGGTGTTGAAGATGTTGAACTCCGTATCATCCTGGCCGAAAGCTGCGCCAGTATCGGGAGCGCTGGCGTCGGCTGAGGATTCGTCAAGCCCTTGCCCTTCTCCCACGATCATCGTCTCGATGATGCTCAGCAGACGATCACGATCCGCGGTGAAGTCCTGAAGCACGTCGACCGCACTGCCTGCGTAGCGCAGGATGGCGACGAGATCGGCGGAAGTCATTTGCGTCCGAATGAACTTTTCCGCGGCAGCCAGCGCGCGGATCTGATCGGCCTGCTGCATGGCCGTCATATCGAAATAGAGAGCCAGCAGCCTGCGATTGTTGTACCGAGTGTCTGCGGCCGCCTCAGGCGTGATTTGCATTCGACCAAGCTTGCCGTAGATATGGAGGTGCTCGGATGCGGAGGACGGCGCGAGGGGAGCAGGCTGAAGGTTCTGATATTCAAGAAATTGGATCGCCTGCGGCACGCCGTCTTCGGTTACGGTGAAATCCTTCGGGCTTAGGCCCTCAACAGGGTTGCCACGCTTGTCTCTCACCGCCACGGTTTCCACGACTAATTGCGTTCCGGCCTGGAAAGTTATTGAGCCGGGGTTTCCGACAGGAGTATTTTGGCCGATCTGCTGCGCCGCGGCGACGAACGCCAACAAAGAAAATGGACCTGCACCCCAACGCATATCAGAACCTCAAGCGCAGGGTCGTTTGCATGCTGCGCATGGCGTTGGTTGAGGCCGGCAATCCGAACTGCACGCTATTTGCAGTGGTATTCCAGGCCGTGAACGTTGGGTGATTAAGAGGATTGGCGGAATCGACACGCAAATCCAGGTTGAAGCGGTCACTCAACCGGAACGTGCGGCCCAACGAGGCATTCACTGTCAGCTGGAACGGCCCGGTAATAGAGTCCCGCGCCGCATTACCCCATTGGCCCGCGACCGGCGCCGCATAGGCTGCCGGGTTCAGGAAGAGACCGGGAGGAGCCGCATAAAGCGGGGCGCCCGTGTAATCCGGGCGAATGCTGCCCGTCACCCCGGTACCCGCTACGGGAACTGCATAGATGGGCGTCTCAGGAAGACCGCTGCCAGCGGTGAGTTGCGCGGCGAACGTCCAATCTTTGAAAAGCTCGCCCCTCCAGCCGCTCAGAAGCGTTCCGCCGTGGAGGCCCATGCCGGTGGTGTACTGCAACTGCAGCGCCAGCAGATGGCGCTGATCGAACGTGGAGAGCCCGCGCTCGGCGCTCAAATCCAACCAATTCTGCGCAATCCCCAGGCTCGGCGTGCCCGCGCCTGTTCCGCCTCCGGCCCCCGATCCGGCGTTTGCAATATTGCCCGAGCCAAACAAATTCTGTCCCGCTCCGCCCTGACCGGAGTTAACGCCCCCCTGCCCTCCCAGCGCTGCGTCGTCGTCAATCGACTTCGAGAACGTGTACAGCAGTATCGCCGCCAGGCCGCTGTGCAGTCTTCGCCGGAGCTGAAGCTGAGCCGCTTCGCGCGTGGAGTTGCCGTTCGAGGCAAGGTACGTGAACCCGCTGGGACATGCGGAACAAGGATTGATCGCTCCCGTGGGATACGTGTTGGGCAGGAATTGTTGAACCCCGCGCGTTCCTTTGATTCCGAGATACGTGGCCGTCATCTGCCAGGAACCGGGCAGATCGTGCTGTACCGATAATTGCCAGTTTTGCGCGTAGCCGATCCGGAAGCCGGGATCGATCGCGAAGGTGTTTGACACGGCTCCAGGAGGTGGGTTAAAGCCGTTTGCCAGCGTGAGCGGGTTCTCGGGGCTGTTTTGTATAGCGAAAGCCTTCGACAGCGGAGGCTGCTGCGCCATCTGTAACGCGATGGTTTGATACACAGAGGTGTCGTAGTAAACTCCATATCCCGCGCGCACTACCAGGGAAGAGCTTGAAAAGGGCGCCAGGCAATGCCAACGCGGGGCTCAAAAGCGGTCTTATCGGGTTGTACAAGTGAAATTGGATAACGCTGGCCAGTGAGGGGTCCAACCGGATCGGTCGCTACAACGGGCGCCGCGGCCGCAAAGCCCGGAACGATGTCGAGATTGACAAGCCGGTTATACAACTCCGTGATCGGAGCGCCGTACTCCCAGCGAAGCCCGGCGTTCAACGTAATCGCCGGGCCGATTCTCCAATCGTCGGTGAGATAGGCGTCGTAGACAGAGTCGCGCAGATATTTGTCCGCGTTGCCGAAGGCGATCGAACTCGTGTCGGGAATGCCAAGTAAGAAATCCGCGAAATCGTTGCCTGTTACGCCTCCGGTGAATGTGAACGCACCCCGGGGATCTTGTTGCGACAAGTAGCTGAACTCCTGCCTTCGGAAGTCGGCTCCAAAGGTGACGTTGTGACCGCCACGATTCCATGACATCGAATACGACAAGCCACTGGTCTGATTTCGATTGAATGAGCTTTGCAAATCCGACAGGCTCGCAATACCGCTTGAGAACGTGAGACTGGGCGGACCCCAATTCATCGGGTCCTGGTTGTTCCCTGAGATTCCGGCCTCGCCTGAAACGTTCACACGGTTTTCGAAGAACGGTGTCACGTGGCTGGCGAAGCGGCTGAACTGATATCCGAGATTGAAGAACCATTGCCGGTTGAATCGATGCGACCAATTGACATCCGCATTGATTCCCAGGCTGTCCGTTTCGTCCAGGAAGCCAAAGATATTCGGACTCGAGGTGCGCGTGCTCTGAAAAGCGAATCTGCCATAGATTTGGTTCGCGGCATTAAGCATTTTGGTGAAGCGCGATTGTAAAGCGTCTTGATGAGTGGGACTAACAATTGGAACTTGATAGTTGTACCGGGAGCTGGTTGCGAAGTTCGGCAGCGGATACAAATCCAGCAACGCTCGCGCTTGCGGACTGATGCGGCTTTGCGGAATTGTGTTGCCCGGGAACAGCATACCGGTAGTTGGATCAATGACTGGTGTCGAGAAGAATCCATTGCGCTCGGCGAGGTCCGGCATAAGAGCGCTTTGCGTGCTGGCATCGGTGTTCCGGGTCCATTGGTAGCCGAGGAAGAAAAATGGCCCGTTTTTGAACAGGTGCGGGATTTGCAGCGGACCGCCTAAAGTCAGAAGTCCCGTCAAGCGGTTGTAAGCAGCTTTCGGCGTGTTTTGACCGGTCAGCGAGAACGGCCTGGCATCCAGCACGGAGTTGTCGAAGGTTATGCCAATTCCGCCCGTGTACAAACCTCTCCCGCCGGTGCGGTTATTGCCGAACGCCGCGGCCTGACCGAACGGCGATGAGTCGCCGTTGTTCACGCTGCCATTGATGAGGAAACCACCAGCGGCGGATTGATTAAGGTCTCCTTCGGGTTCCTTGGCGGCGGGAGTCTGCTCGTTCTGCTGCTGCGCTTTCAGTGGCGGCGCGGCCGCCGTCAGGGTTGGCGGGGCAGCTGGTTGGACAGCGGCCTTGATCTGACTGAGCGAAAGCAGCTTCAATTCCCATTTCGCCGCAAGGGTATCGGGTGCGACTGCGACGTCCCGTTTAAGGGGCGCGAAGCCGAACATTTGCACTTCGATGGTCCAGATTCCATCGGTCAAATTGGGAAAGGAATAGAGACCCTGCTGATCGGTGATGGCTACGAATTTTTTTCCGTCCTGAGTAGCTGCTAAAGTGGCCCCCGGAACAGGCAATCCGTTGAAACTGACTTGGCCGCGAGACTCGGAACCCGCCGCCACGGCGCTTAAACACAGGAAGGTGCAGAGACAGCAATAATGACGCAGGCGTCGCGTTGTCATTCCGGTAGCCACTCGAGACCTTCGCGATCGGTCCGGAGGGCGCTCAATTTTCGGTCGGCGCTCTCTCGATGTGATCGACGAAGACAATCTCCAACGGCGCCTTCCTGGGAGCTAGCTTTAACCCATAACGCCCTACCGCGTCATAGATGGAGCCCGCGGCTTCTGTTGGGGCATCGGCTGGCGGGTGTTCGCCTCCAGCTAACATAGGCCCATCCTTCCCTCCGATGGGCCCTCCGCTGGGCCCTCCCCCGGGCGGCGGCATCGGGTGTCCCATCGGCGGGGGCAGGCCCCGCATGGTTTCCGGTACAAACGCCAAGTCAAAGGCATACTCGCCCTGAATGCCTGTCATGTCCACAACCGGACGCTCACAGAACCGCGAAATCATTTCCGCAAGAGCATCCAGCGTTGCCGATGGCGCTTCCAGATGCATGCCACCCGGATCCATCCGCATGAACATCGCGTTGGGACGCATTCCCCCGGGAGGGGCTTTTTCCTGGGGCGATTTTGTCATCGCCGGGGCGTCGGCCGGTACTGAAGTCTCGGCGGGTTTTAACTTCGGGCCGCCTTTGGCTACCTCAAGCGCGTAGATCGCATGTTCTTTCGTATCGCGATGCACGGTCAGCTTGAACCGGTCGGCCAACATGGATTGCAGCATCTCAGGAATTTGATCCTTGGATGCGCCCTCCGGCAGCTTGGCCACAATGTCGAAGCGCGCGCTTCCAAGCCAATCTGGCCCTTCCACCTGAAAATCCTTTACGCGATACGCCACGCGTATGCAGTCCTTCAGGGTGACGTTGGTATACCGCAGCATGCCGGCGTCGGCGTTCATGCCAATCCGCATCTGCCCCATGGGCATCGGCTGTGCCGGTTTGATCGACGCTACTTCGAACTGGGGCTTTGCAGGGGTCTGCCGGCCGAAAGCCGCGCCGCATAAAAGAGAGAGCACGCATAAAATCAACCGCTTCATAGCTACAGCGTGCCCCGGAAAGCATGTTCGGCGCGCAAAATCTATGTAAGGAATGTAAGGATTAAGTTGCTAATTTGTATCCTGCGCCCTTCACGGTCAGCACAAACCGCGGATATCGGGAGTCGGCTTCGATTTTCTTCCTGAGTCCGGCGATATGCACGTCAACGGTGCGGCTAAGGGTGTCTCCTTCAAGGCCCCAGACACTCTCCAATAATTCCTCGCGCGTAACGACCGCGCCGCGGTGCTTCAGAAGATACTCCAGCAATCGAAACTCGACCGGCGACAAGGTCAAGGGCTTTCCAGCACGCGTGACTTCGTGCTTGCGCAGGTTGATGCGTACGTCGCCTAACTGGATCCGCCCAGCGGCCACTCCCGCACTACTCCCCGATCTCCTTAAAAGCGCTTCGATGCGCGCCATGAGCTCCATCGGCTCGCAGTTCTTCTGCACATAATCGTCAGCGCCGAGTTTTAAGCCCACGACGCGATCTATCACCTCGCCGCGCGCTGTCAGCATCAGCACGGGTGCATTCACCCCATCTCTCCGCAGATCCCGGCAAACATCGAATCCGCTCTTGCCCGGCAGCATGACATCAAGGACGATGAGATCGTAGGAATGCGCCGAAGCCATCTTATATGCCGCCGGACCCGTTTGGGCCCACTCCACGTCGTAGCCCTCTGACTGTAGCCGGTCTATTGTGCCCACCGCGAACGCCGGCTCATCCTCCACAAACAGGATGCGTGTCATAGCGGCAAGTGCAACGTGAAGGTGCTGCCGCGGCCGGGGTGGCTCACCAGCGTAACACCGCCGCGATGCGCTTCAGCCACGCTGCGTACCAGGCTGAGTCCCAGACCGGAGCCCGGAATCTGGGCTTCGATGGCAGCCTGTCCTCGCGCGAACGGCTCAAAAATCTCCGGTTGATCGGCCGGATCGATTCCAGCGCCCCGATCCTCCACGCTGATCTGCACTTCTTTTTCGCGTGCATCGTATTTCGCGGTTACGCGAATCCAGTGCCCACCGTCCCCATACTTCTGCGCGTTACTCAGAAGATTGTCGACGGCCGTCCGGAGCAAATTTGCGTCCCCTGCGAGCGGAGGCAGATCCGGATCGAGCGCCATTTCGATTGTGAATCCGCCTCTCGCCAGTTCTTCGCGGCGGACGTCCACCGCTTCCTGAATAACACGGTGTAGATCGATCTCACTCTTTGCCGGACGCCGCAGCCGCGACTGAATTCCAGCATATTGCAGCGTCTGCTCGACCATATCGTTCAGCCGCCGGCTCTGCTGGTTTATCAGCTCGCCATACTGCTTTACCTTGTCCACGCCCGTCACCAAGCCATCGGCTTGGTTGCGTGAAAGCATGCCGATGGCCGAAACCGGTGTTCTCAACTCGTGTGAAACGCCCGCGACAAACTGCATTTTTTGATCGGCGAGCCGCTGCATACGCCGCGCTGCTATCACGAGGAACACGATTCCCACTATCAGCAGCGACTCCACCGCCAAGCCAAACAGCAAATCGAGCTGCCTCGTGCGCTCAAATGCGGCAGCGAGCGGCAGCCCCTTGTGTGCAATGTCCAGTTGCCAAATATCAGGCCCCAGGAGATCCGGCCGGCGTCTGGTGACGGCGGTCTGCATACGCTCCACAAACAGGGCGTCTTTAGGCGGGGCCGGAGCGTCCTTAACGGGCCGCTTCAATATCGCGGCCGGAAGGAATGGCATTGAAAAGAATGGCCTCCTCACATCGGCGCGCATCGCTGTACCGTAAAGAACCTTGCGCGGATTGGCTTGCGACGTCACGGCGAAGTCGTATTGTCTTGCCGTGGCCTCGCCGAAGCTCTGCCGAATCAGCTGTGGAATTAGCGTGTTGCGCAAGTAGCTCTGATCGAGAGCAGCGGCGAAGCACCGATCCGGTTGACGGCTGAATGCCTGAAATATCCTGATTCCGGCCGGGCTTTGCGTCTGTGAAGTAATAACGTCGTAAATCGGAACGATCAGCGCCGGCGGTTGTTCCCTTGCAAGTACGACGCACCCGCCGTGCGCCATCCATTCCGGGGCAGGGGACGGCACGAACAGCCCATCCGCCGTCAGGCGCCTGGCTTCGGGAACACCCTGGGCCGTCGTATCAAGGTAATAGAGCTGGTCGATCAGCTTCGGAAGACCGGTTAATCGAGTGTTCGATTGCAGCGCGGGCCGAGCCTCGGTCTGCAGAAACTCCACCGCCTGTCCAACGACGCCGTCGAACTCGCTTGCAAATAGCGAGGCAGCCGATTCAAGGTGCTCTTTCTCGCGTTGTGTGTCTGCCGCCGCCACCCGAGTCGACCATCGGTACTGGACTCCAGCCAACGCGGCTGAATAACAGCAGTAACGCGGCGAATATCGTGAGAAGCAGGCGTGAGCCGAATGATCTTCCCATCGACCAGCATTCTAGCAGCGGATTGCGGTCTTCGGGCTATTCGAAGCGGTTTCTGCCGAACGAACTTCGCGATAGACGGATCGGGGTGCGCAAGAGTGGCGATGGCGGATAGGCGGAAATTTTCTTCCGGCTTGGAATGAATGAGTTGGACATGGTTTCGGCGATGGGGTGAACGGTGGAGGCGCGGATACTCGGGCGGGATGGCGAGCAGGCGGAAGAAGGGGCAGCCGGGCGTAGGCCAAGGCAAGGGCGGCGGCCCGAAGTCGCGCGATGGCAAGGCGCGCTCCAGCCAGAATTCGACCACGCATGGGATGCGGGCGCGGCCGGGCCTGATTCTGCCGGATGAGCGGCGGGAGGATTTTGACGAAATCGAAAAGGGATGGCGCGAAGAGTATCAGCCGGAGGGTCATGCCGAAAATACGCTCGTAGATCAGCTGATTTTGAACCAGTGGCTGATGAAACGCGCCGAGCGGCGGGTGCTGCAGGCCGAAGAGGCGGCGGTGGAAGAGTGCGGTGACGATCCGCATGGCTGGACTGAAGAACGCCGGCATACGTTTGAGTTGATGCAGCGGTATAAGACCACGGCGGAGCGGGCGTTTTACCGGTCTTGGAATGCGGTGCAGAGTCTGCGAAAGGACAGGATGCTTATGGATGAAAAGTTGTATAAGGCGCTTAATGGCGAGCGATTGAAGGACGAAGAACTCAAGAAGAAGGATGCGCTGATTGAGAAGTTGACGGAGCAGTATGTTCCGAGGCCGGATGCGAAGGCGCCGGCGCTGGGCGATATTACGAAGAAGTACCCGTTTGGCGAGGCGCATGCGAAGGCTGCGGCGGAGGCGAAGACGGCGGCTCAGATGTTGTTTCAAGGGCAGTTACATCCGAAGAAACAGCGTAAGATCGCGGTGCTGGATCAATGGATTGAAGTTACGGTCGAAGACGGGAAGACAGTTACTACGCTGCATCCGCCGAATGACGAACTTATTAAGGCCGGGCAGCGGATGTTACCGCCGCCGGAGATGGTTTATCGGCGATTTAACTTTGTGGGGCCGGTACCGCCGGAGTATCTGTGGGCGACGAAGGACCCGATTATGCTGGCGAATGGCGGGATGGGGATTCAGCGGATGTATGTGGATACCTGGCTGGAGTTGATTGAGAAGGAGAAGGCGCTGGGGACGGGGCATCTGGGGCCGACGGGTGTGGGGAATATGCCGAGACCGATGGAGCGGGGCGGGTGTGATTGCGAGGTTTGCGCCGGGAATCGGGCGATTTTGGAGGCTCGGGCGGAGGCGGGTAGTTGAGTGACTGGGATGGCGGTTTGTTTTTTCGATTAGGTCTTAGCACCAAGCAGTGATAGAGAGTCGAGTGGCCTGTTGTTGAGGGATGCAGCGGCGTTTATCGGTAGGAGGGTGTAAAAAAGATTGTGTAAACGCGGTTCTCGAAGAGAGGAAGATAGAAGAACCGAATGGCAATCAAGAAAGAACTGATCGACGAGCTCATCGCAAGCAGCGAAGGAAGCCTGATTGGGCCGAACGGACTGGTGAAGGAACTCACCAAGGCGCTGGTGGAGCGGATGCTGACCGGCGAGCTCAATCATCACCTGGGTTACGAGGCACGGTACGGTGACGCAGGTGCAGCGCTAAGCGTATGAGTTCCTTTGTGCTTGGATTTCAGGACATCGACAAGACCAAAATCACGCTGGTTGGTGGTAAGGGCGCGAACCTGGGGGAACTCTCCAAGGTCGAAGGAATACGGGTCCCAGAAGGCTTTTGTATTTCCACCGAAGCCTTTAATCGGATCATCGGGCAAACGCCTTCGAGTAACGAACTGCTTGATCGATTATCGCTTCTGAAGGTGGGAGACCGGAATGAAATCCGTGAGCTCAGCGGTGAGCTTCGCAGGCTCATCGAAGAGATAGGTATCCCCGCAGATATTCAAGAACAGCTCACCCGCCATCTCTCAAGGCTGGGAGAAGAGAATGCCTATGCAGTAAGATCCAGCGCAACCGCTGAGGATCTGCCGACCGCCTCCTTTGCGGGCCAACAGGATACGTATTTTAACATCATTGGGACGGAGGCAATCCTAAAGCACGTCAGCAAGTGCTGGGCATCTCTGTATACCGAGAGGGCGACCACCTACCGCATGCAAAACGGTTTCGATCATCGCAAGGTCCACCTGGCTGTTGTGGTGCAGAAGATGGTCTTCCCGCAGGCGGCAGGAATTTTGTTTACTGCCGATCCTGTCACTTCCAACCGGAAGGTGTCGTCCATTGACGCGAGCTTCGGCCTCGGCGAGGCCTTGGTCTCCGGCCTCGTGAGTGCTGATGTTTATAAAGTGCGTAACGGCGAGGTGATCGCGAAGCAGATATCCACCAAGAAGGTGGCTGTGGTTGCCTTACCAGAAGGCGGCACGAAAGAGCAGGAGATTGAACCCGAGCGGCAGAATCGGCAAGCGCTCACGGATGAGCAGATTTTGCAGCTCGAGCGCATGGGCCGAAAGATCGAAGAGTATTTCGGCCGCCCCCGGGACATCGAATGGTGCTTAGCGGAGGGCGTCTTCTATATTGTCCAGAGTCGGCCCATCACCACGTTATTCCCCATCCCCGAAGCAAATGATCGGGAAAATCACGTTTATGTATCTGTCGGCCATCAGCAGATGATGACCGACCCCTTGAAGCCGCTGGGCTTGTCGTTCCACCAATTAATAGCCGCTCGACCCATGGCTAAAGCGGGTGGAAGGTTGTTCGTTGACATTACGCAAGAGCTGGCTTTGCCCGCTAAGAGAGACATCATCGTCAATGTCTTGGGAAAATCCGATCCGCTTATCAAAGACGCATTGACGACCGTTCTGGAGCGAGGAGACTTTATAAAGGCGCTACCGAACGACGGGAAAGCACCGAGTTCCACTAAAAGCAATCCAGCCGCGTCGCCTGCTGGATTTCAGACGCTAAACGATTACGATCCCCAAATCGTTTCCGATTTGATCAAAAGCAGTCAAACGTCGATAGACAAGTTGAGACAGGAGATCCAAACAAAGTCAGGATCGGTTCTCTTCGACTTCATCCTCGAAGACATCCAGAAATTGAGGAAGAGGATATCTGATTCGCAAAGCTTTGGCGTGATTATGACTGCCATGAATGCTTCATCCTGGATCAACGAAAAAATGCTGGATTGGTTAGGTGAAAAAAATGCAGCAGACGCGCTTTCTCAATCTGTGCCGAACAACATCACTTCCGAAATGGGTCTGGAGCTATTGGATGTCGCCGATGTGATTCGTCCTCATCCGGAAGTAATCGATTACCTGCAACAGGTAAGAGACGACAGCTGTCTTGGAGGAATTGGTTCAGTTTGATGGCGGACAGCAATCTCGAGACGCCATCTATGCTTATCTCGACAAATACGGAATGCGATGTGTCGGAGAAATCGACATCACCAGGCCTCGCTGGAGCGAAAAACCGGCGACGCTTGTTCCGATGATTCTGGGCAATATCAAAAACTTTAAGCCTGGCGCGAGCCATTTGAAGTTCGAACACGGGCGAGAGGAGGCTTTGAACAAAGAGCAAGAGTTATTGGAACGCTTGAAGCAATTGCCGGATGGGGAGGAAAAAGCCAGAGAAACAAAACGGATGATCAACTTGGTCCGTAATCTCAGCGGCTATCGTGAATACCCAAAATACGGCATCGTCATTCGCCACTTCATTTACAAGCAGGCTTTGATGACAGAAGCCGAACGACTTGTACAAGCCGGCGTGATTCACGAAAAGGAAGATATATACTACCTCTCCTTTGAGGAGCTTCACGAATTAGTGCGCACCCATGAACTGGATTACCGGATCATCAGCAAGCGAAAAGACGAGTACAAATCATATGAAAAACTAACTCCGCCGCGCGTCATCACCTCGGACGGTGAAATCGTTGCCGGTGAGTACAAACGGGAAAATCTCCCAGCCGGCGCAATCGTTGGTCTTGCTGTTTCGTCCGGAGTGATCGAGGGACGCGCACGTGTCATCTTGAACCTGAAAGATGCCGTCCTGGAAGAGGGCGATATCTTGGTCACATGCTTCACGGACCCCAGCTGGACACCGTTGTTTGTATCCATCGAAGGTCTGGTGACCGAAGTGGGTGGACTGATGACCCATGGAGCCGTGATCGCGCGTGAATATGGCTTACCGGCCGTGGCCGGAGTAGAAAATGCGACCAAGCTGATTCAGGATGGACAACGAATTCGCGTGCATGGAACAGAAGGGTATGTAGAGATCCTATAACGCGAGCCGCTGCAGGACCGATATTCGGCGTTCTATCTGCGCCGCTGCGCGATTCCGCGATCTTGCCATCGCAGGCGCCGCCGGCCAGCGGGGGTCCGATAGGGCGCGGTCCAGTCGCCGTAGGGAAATCGCCGTCTTCGCCGGAGACCTGGATCACGCCGTCCAGCGAGATGTGTTCGATGATTTCGAGCTTTCTCATTTGAGTCTCCGTGTTCTGGGGTTGGAGTTTCTATTCTGTTGGCATTGCGAGGAACTCGCGCACCTCGACCGATGCGCGGCAGGCGACGACGGCTTTGCGTCCCCACGCCACGGCCTCATCCATGTTGGCTGCGTCGAGTATCCAAAAGCCGCCAATGTGTTCCTTGGTCTCAAGGTATGGTCCATCGGTGATGACCACCTCTCCGCCGGGCTGCTTACGCAGTGATTTCGCGTGGGGCGCCGATTGCAGGCCGCCGGCGAAGAACCTGGCACCGGCAGCCCCCATCTCTTCGTTGAGCACATCGATATCGCGGACCATCTCTTCGCCCTCCGCGGACGGGTCATAGTTGTCGGGGTGGTGAATAGCAACCAGATATTGCGGCATGTCGTCTCCTTAAAATGGTCTTCAGCCGGGCTAGTTGCCCCCGCGTTCACTATAACGATGAACGGCGAGACCGGAATTCGACAAATTGTCCAGAAAAATTTTAGTTCTTATGTTTGAGCGGCGGTGTTGCACTCCTCGCCTACCTGCAGCCGCTGTAGCGTTTTACCCGCCCCGGTTGGCCTGTTCCTGGCCTCCATGCCGCTCCTACATTTGGGCTGACTCGGGCTAACAAGCCTAATGGCTACCTTCTCGGCTCATACCGCATCGCCACCGCCCCCGAGCCGAACTCCAGCCGGCTCACGAGCCTCAAGTCGACATGCTTCGATAGCCCCGCGAACAACGTCGGCCCGTGGCCCGCTAGCCTGGGCTGTACCACGAACTCGTACTCATCGATCAATCCCAGCTCCGCCAACGCCAGCGGGAGCTTCACGCCTCCAACGAGCAGTCCCTTACCCGACTCTCGCTTGAGCTGCTGAACGGCCTTCCCCAGATCCCCGCGCACGAGCTCCGCGTTCCAATCGACCCGGTCCAGGGTGCTCGACACGACGTATTTCTTTGCCGCGTCGATCGTCCGGGCGAAGGGTTCCATCCAATCAGGCCTCGCTCCCGTCCGCGCTGGCGGCCGAAACGCTGCCTCCATCATTTCGTAAGTCACCCGGCCAAAGAGGAGGGCCTCGGCCTGGTCGAGGTTCTCGACTGCGTGACGATGCAACTCTTCGTCCGGCAATATTGCGCGATGATCGCAGCACCCGTCCAATGTGACGTTGATGGAATACCGAAGGGGTCGCATTACGCAAGCGTACCGCCGATGGGTAGACCGGCAAGGTTAGCCCGCTTCAGGACCAGGAGCCACTTACGTAACGTATGACGATGACAATTTGAGAGCTGCCAGTACTTCCACAAGCGCGGCATTCGCATCGTCCGAGCGGTCAATGCGATAGACGAACTCCCGGAGACATGCTTTCCGAGATTTGTACCCTGAAGTCGGCTTCGCAACGCCGATCCGTCACATGTCTGGAAAACGCTAGATTTCTATCGGAGGTGCCCGACCGGATAAGTCAGGGTGTGGTGGGAAGGGTGGGTCGGAGCAGTTTCGATAGAGATCTAGCGTGACTGGGCGCAATTCCATGAGGCGCCGGTAAAACCACTGCCGCGGGGTAACTTCAACGAGTAGCCGACTAGCCGGTCATGTGGAGTCCAGTCGCGATGCGGGTTTCACCGGATTAATGCTGATATGGTCATTCCATGCAATTGATCCGCACGGTTTTGTTTGTTCTCGCGGCTGTTGAAGTCACCTTCCTTGTTCTCGTCACAAGGACCGCACATCTGGCGTGGCCACCGATGCGGATCGCCGGAATGTGTCTTCTGTTGCTCGTGATCGCCTGGGTGGGCATAGCGCGATATCAATTGGGTCGGTCGTTCTCCGTCACGCCGAAAGCCCGGCGACTCGTCACCAACGGGCTCTACGCGCGTTTCCGCAATCCGATTTATCTCGCGAGTCCCATCCTGCTAGTCGGCCTGTCGCTTGTCCTCGGGCAGTGGTGGCCTATGCTGCTGTTGATCGTCGTCGTTCCGCTGCAAATTGTGCGTGCCCGCCGCGAGGCTTCAGTCCTTCGTGCCGCTTTCGGTGCTGAATACGATCGCTACCGCGCTCGGACCTGGTTCTAGCCGCTTCGCTGCTCAGCAACTCTAATGCTGGACTAGCTACTTCGCGTCGCAAAATAGCTCTTTTTGATTCGCCGGAATCTCAATGCGCTCGATTCGCGGTTGCAAAATGTTCTCTTTCTTCGCCGACTGTTGGTGGCGAAGGGGGCAACTCGGCCCTTTGCGGCTCACGCACCCGCCGCGCTCAGCGCCTTGCCGATATTGATCAGATTGTCGGCGAACACTCCCCAACCGACCCATCGTTTCATTCCCTCCACTCCGCGGTACAAGCTCCGCCTCAATCCATGTCTCCGCTTCAATACGCTGATGCGACCTTCGCAACCAGTCCGCCAAGCCTGCGCTTTCTTGAACCAGCGGCGCTTCTCCATCGCCTTGCGCTCGGGGCTGTGCGTGTTGCGGTTGGGCACCGCTATCCATTTCACTCCCATTTCACCTAACGCCCGCTCATGCGCCTGCGCGTAATAGCCCGCATCCGCCGCCACCAAATGCGGCACGCGTCCCAGCCTGCGCTGCTGTTCTTCCACCGCCTCTGTCAGTAGATTGCGATCGCTCGGCCTTTCATCGAACACTTGATAGTGCGTGATGATTTGGCCCTCAGCTTCCGCCAACTGCACCAGCTTGCCGAATTCGGTCGGTTTGCTGGCCTTGCCCTTCCGAATGATTTCGCTGTGCGGCTCAAACAAGCTCACGATCTTTTCCGGGGATTGCGTGTCGCCTCCAAAGACGCGCGTCTTGGTTTGCTTCACCACTTGCCGCACCCGCTCCGCCATGGTTGTCAGATCTTCATGCAAGGCCCGTATTCCGGGCTTCCGCCGCAACGCCGTCTCATTCACTGTGCGTTTGGTGTCGTTCAAAATCTGTCGCGTCAGCCGCAGCAGACCGCGATAGTGTTGCTGGCGCTTCAACACACCCGCTTCGCCTTGATAGCGGCTGGAATTCGCAATCGCTCGCACACACTTGTTCACGCTGCGAGTACGGTCACGGATACCGCGCTTCAACTTGCCAGCCTTGCTCTCAATCTTCTTCAGTGTGCGTGTCAGTACACGCGCACCGTCGCCTAATAGACTCGAGTCGGTGGGGTAATGAATGTTGGTCTCCACCACCGTTGTGTCCACGCGCATCTTACGGCCTTTCACTACGCCCCGCTCCTGCGCCATTCCGACCAACCGCTCGTGGATCTGCTCGATGACCTCGCCGCTCAAGGCCTGCGCAATACGCGCCAGCGCTTTCGCATCCGGCACCTTCTCCAGACCAATGCGTGTGAACTCGCGATAGCCCAGATTCAAAGCCACCTCACGCTCTAGCCTGTCGAAGCCCCAGTTGCGCACGTGCTTCAGCAGCAGCAATCGCAACACCACCTCGGCCGGCGTCTGTCCTCGACCCAGCCGTGCGCTATGTTCGTGGCGCCTTCCTTGCGCTGCAAAGACCGCCTCGATCAACTCGTCATCCTCCAACAGCCGATCCGCCTCTACCATCCACGGTTCCCATAACGCCCGCACATCCAGGTCCACCATGCCTTCCAAAAGGGACCGTTGCCCCTGTGCCTTGCGTCGTGTGCTCATGTCTTAATTGTGCGGCCACTCGTGAACAGGATCAATAGGAAATGTTTTGGCACCAAAACTGACCCACTCTCTCTGTTTGGCGCCGAGCCCGACGCTCCATTTTGCGACGAGAAGTAGCTAGTACCGGGGAAGTCGGCCTCCGTCCGCCAATTCTGCCATTTGCTCTCAGCTGGCCGTATAACGCCCATCCCGTACATTGGAAGGTTCAACTCTCGTTAAACGCCCAAGTGTTGATCGTCCCAACGAGCCTTTCACGATAGGTACCGCAAGCGGACATCGCGACTGCAATCGCGATTGGGCGTCGCTATATAGTCGCTATATATAGGTCTTCACGACTATCGTAGGCTCATGATATCGATACCTGGCTGGAGGTGATTGAGAAGGAGAAGGCGCTGGGGACCGGGCGTCTGGGGCCGACTGGCGTGGGGAACATGCCGAGACCGATGGAGCGCGGTGGGTGTGACTGCGAGGTTTGTGCCGGGAATCGGGCGATTTTGGAGGCTCGGGCGGAGGCGGGTTGAGTGACTGGGATGGCGCTTTATGTTGTTGAGGGATGGAGCAGCATTTTTCATTCCAGATCCCAGAACAGCGTTGAGTCGGGATAGTTTCCGGATGGCGCGTGACTGGGCGCACTTCCATGAGGCGCCGGTAAAACCGCTGCGGCGGGGTCACTTCAACGTGTCGCCGACTTATCAGCCAAGTGGATTGCTTCCGTATCGCTCGGACATGATTACGCAGTGTCAGGCATCAGACCGGCGCGTCTGGCAAATTCAGATTCCTGCGTCCCGAGGTAAGTTCAATAGGACTTTTCAAGCAGCTTTCGCCAGGAGCCGACCATACTCAGCCTTTACACGCCGAAGTATCGGCACGTCCGCATCCGCCTGGCCCCAGAGCGATAGAAACTGCTGATACTCCGACTTTGCCTCCTCGCTCCTGCCCGCCATCGCGAGAGCCCCGCCCCTCTTCCAGTGCGCCAGTGCAGCGATTGGATTCGAACCGACAATCCCACGGTTATCGATAATCTTTTGAAACTGCGCCGCTGCTTCCGCTCCTCGATGTAGCGCTAAATAAGCCTCACCGCGCACATAGATCGGGTATAACGAACCAACGAAACCAACTGAGCAGCATCCCAGCCATCCCAATTCATAGCGCGCGGCAGGCTCAAGCAATTCCAAAGCCTTCTCGGGGTTGCCATGGTCAATCTCTGCCATCGCCCGCAAAGTTGGCACAAAGCTGAACCGCACTATCGTGTCCTCTGGATATCGTTGCTCGAGATCTTTCGTCAATTTCTGTGCCCGGAGCGAATCGCCCGCCAAGCCGAAAGCTATCGCGGCTCCAAATTGCGCGTCGTTGCCACGCGAAAGCCTCTGTGCCGCAGCCGCCCTCCTCTGAGCTTCCGCCGCATTGCCGAAGAAGGCTTCGCGAACGGCTGCCGCGGCTTCATGCTGCGCTGCGGCCTCGCGGCGATTTGCTTCCAAAGCCGCTTGCACGGCATGCCGCGACATCAGTCTTGCTTGCCGCAGACGTCCGGAAAACGCCAAGACTGCTGCCCGTTCTCCCCAAATCCAGTCCTGGATCTCGGACATGCCCTCCGACGCAAGATCCACTCGCTCCATCTCCGTTTCGTTCCCTTGCAGAAATGCAATTAGGTGGCGAATCATCAAAAAGTCCGGTAGCGTCACTTTACGTTCCGAAGCGCGCTGGAGCCAGCGCTGCGCTTCCGCATAGTTGTTTCGGAAAACCGCCACCAAAGCCAAATGGACGTATGCGTAAGGTTGGTCGGCATCCACCGCGAGGGCCTTTCTATTCTCCTCCACTGTTCTATTGAAGTCTCCCAATACCTTTGCAGCAGCACCGGAGAGCGTAAGGCCGACCACATCCCGTGGATAGGCGCGGGTCCACAATTCACCAGTCTGCAACGCTTTTTCGAGATTCCCCGTAACTATGCGGTCGTAGGAATAGTCGATGAAGAACCGCTCCTGATCGCTCGCTCGCCCCCTTTCTTGAAACGCACGTCGTGTGTACTCTCGCGCCAGCTCCATTTCCCCGAGCGCGCTGTAATCTCTGCCAAGCATTGCCAGCGCGCTCGCGAAATGCGGGTCAATGTCAATGGCTCGCTTAAGGAAGGGGATGGCGACAGCGTGCCCCTGAAGCATTGCCAATCTGTTGCCTTCGGTGAACGATTTCCATGCTTCGAACGATGGAGTGGTCGCTTCGGAGAGCCAGGTCGGATGCTGCGAAATTGTTGTCGGCGTTTCGCCTGCCCGCTTACGGAACCTTTGAGCCATTTGGCCGATGGTACTCAAAACGTCCTCTTTTCGCGCAGCCTCCGCCTGTTCCGAATACAACATTTCCCCAGTGCGGCAATTTTGCGCGCGTAAGCTCAACACATATCCTTTCCCCCATAAGCGATCGAGCCATCCAGCACGGCGGCGCTCCCCGTCCTCTCGCAGATTTCGCTCGCCGTTTCCACACTCAGGGGTGTAGCTGGTGGCTTCGCCATAAGCCGCAACACGTGTTGAATGCGTTCTTCCGAAATCAGGGTCAGAAAAGGCGATTGCCGGAGTTCCACGGCCAAGGCTGGCCGCAGCGTCTGGTTAAGAGTGGGATTGCCGGTTTTATTCGTAAATTCGGCAAGCACGATCGTGTCTTTGTCGGTCAATACCGGTGCGGCGCGCCTGCCCCAATAGAGGACACCCACTCCGCAGAGCAGTGAAACGGTGGCTGCAATGCCCGCCAGCTTCCATCTCGGTCGGGCTCGCGATGCCGGCTGTTCCAGCAGCGTGAGTTCCCTTACTACATCCGCCGCTGAGCTATAACGTCGCTCGCGTTCCTTCTCGAGCAACCGCCCGATCACACGGTCCAGGCCCGCGGACAAAGCTGGATTCATGCTCGAAGGCGCGGTCACGTTGTCGTATAGCACCGCGTCGATCGTTAGCAATGCGTTGCTTCGCTGAAAAGGGCGAATCCCGGTCGCCAGCTCATAGAGCACAACGCCGAGTGAAAACAGATCGCTGCGTCCGTCGATTTCCTCCCCTCGCAACTGCTCAGGTGACATGTAGGGCACTGTGCCGGCAATTTCTTTCGAGCGTTGTTCCGGTTCAGACGCCTGCATCCATTTCGCTACTCCGAAGTCCAGTAGCTTCAGCCGGCCTTCGTTTGTAACAAAAATGTTGGCTGGCTTAATGTCGCGATGCACAATACCCTTTGCATGGGAGGCGCCGAGTGCATCACAGGCCTGCATTCCGAGTCGTGTCAGTTCCTCTATGCTGACCGCCCCCGTTTTCGCTCGCTGGCTCAGGTTTTCGCCTTCGAGCAGTTCCATTACCAGCAGCGGCTGGCCCCTGTGTTCTTCAATCGCGTAGATCGTGCAGATGTTAGGATGATTTAGCCCGGACGCCGCACGCGCCTCGGCCTGCAGCTTATCCATCGCGTGACGGTCGCGCTTCCCGTCGTCGTACAGGAACTTCAGCGCGACTCCCCTCCTGAGCTTCAGATCTTCTGCTTCATACACCACGCCCATGCCGCCGCTGCCGAGTTTCGCGACTACCCGGTAATGCAAAACCATCTCGTCTTGCGTCGGCTCGTAGTTCGCTTGCGTCCGCCCCGACTGGGCGGCAAGCTCGATCGCCGGCTGCTCGAGGAACGTATCAGCTTCTTTATAGTGAATGAGAAGGCGCTCTACCTCAACCCGCAAGTCGCTATCTCCAGAACACGTTTGCTCAAGGAACGCAACCCGCCGCTCGAGGTCCAGTTCCAACGCTGAGTGAAAGATGTCGTCGATTCGCCGCCAGCGCTCCTGCTGCACCTAGTCCTCTTTAAGCCTGGAGTTCGCTGGACAGCCAAGCTTTGGCGAACTTCCAGTCGCGCATCACCGTCTCGGCTGACACTTGCAGAACCTCCGCCGTTTCCTTTACGCTCAGGCCGCCAAAGAATCGCAACTCAACCACCTGGCCCTTGCGCACATCCATCAGTGCCAGCCGTTCCAGCGCTTCGTCAATCGCCATTAAGTCGCGGCGTGGCTCCCGCGCGCAGATGGTAGATGCATCAACTGTAATTGCCGTCAGCTTTCCTCCCCGTTTTTGGCACACCCCCGCGCGGTGTAAATCGGTAAGAATGCGCCGCATCTGTCGGGCGCAGAGCGCTAAAAAATGGGCCCGGTTTTGCCAGCTCACGCGCTTCACATCCACCATCTTGAGATATAGCTCATTGATCAAGGCCGTTGTCTGCAACGGATCGGCCGCGCGTTCGCGCGCCATGCACTGTCGTGCTGCTCGATGCAGTTCGTGGTAGATCAGCGGCGTCAGCCGTTCGAGCGCGTCCTGGTCACCCCGGTTTCAAGCCTGTAGTAATGCCGTGATCTCGTGGGTGGATTCGGAAATCATACAGGTTCTGGCCTATACAGCGGCCGCAAAAAAATTTGGCAGATTATGACAGCTCCTGCACGCTTCCCTCGCTAGTCGGATTGAAGCCCTAGGAGGCTGACTATGACAATACAGCACTTTCTCCGAACCTTCCACCAGTCTGCACTGCTCGTGGCTCTGGTGGTTCCGGTGCCCGTGCCGGCACAACAGGGACAGCAGCCACACGCGTCAGATCGCTTCCCGCGTTACGTGGTTGAAGACCTCGGCACACTGGGTGGCCCTTACAGCTTTTCGTACAACTTAAATGATGAAGGCGTGGTCTCAGGCGGCTCAGCTACGCCGACCCAAAACGGCGATCCTTCACAAGCCGTTGTCAATGCCCCGCAGACGGCCTTTCTCTGGGATCACGGCCACCTCCGTAATCTGGGCACGCTTGGCGGTCCTGACAGCGCGGGCGCCGCTGCTAACCTGTCGCACCTGGCTGTCGTGGACTCCGAGACGGCAAGCCCCAGCCGTCAAGGCGAGGATGTCTGCGCCTTTGGCACGAACCTGCAATGCTTGGCTGCGACCTGGAAAAACGGCGAACTCAGCGCTCTCGCACTTCTTCCCGGTGGGAACAATTCCTACGCACTCGATATGAATGACCGTGGGCAAGTGGTGGGTTTCTCGGACACTGATGTTTACGACCTCGATTGCGCTGCCGCCAAAACGGCGGGGTTTCGGTTTCAGGCCGCTATTTGGGAGCCGAACGGCAGCGTTCGACAGCTCGCGCCGTTAGACGGCGACACGGTAGCGTACGCGTTCGGAATTAACAACGGAGGCCAGGTAGTGGGCAACTCGGGTGTCTGCGCTAATTCGACGCCTCCACCTTATCCGTCTGTTTACCACGCAGTCCTCTGGGAACGCGATGGAACGCCGATCGACCTCGGCTCATCAAGTGGTCCCGCCGGTGCCTCCGCCATTAACGAACTCGGTGACGTCTCGGGCACCGAGTTGGCTGCGGACGGTTCTCCCCAAGCTTTTCTGTGGACACCGGAAAGGCGCAAGCTCGTGCAACTTAAGTTGCCGGCCGGGTTTGTTGCCGCAGTGAATCCTTGCTGCAAAACCATCAACGACAGCCGGGAAATTGTCGGCTTTATGTTCGATTCCGATTTCAACTCGCACGCTTTCTTATGGAAGGACGGCGTGATGGTCGATCTGAATGACCTGATTCCAAACGGCTCGAAATGGATGCTGCAATCGGCTGCCGGCATCAACGCATCCGGCCAGATTGCCGGACAAGGCCTGATCAACAACGAGGTACACGCGTTCCTAGCAACGCCTTGTCACAGCCACGACGACCGCAGAGAATGCTGCGAGAACCACGACCACTAGTGCATTTGACAAATGATCTGGGCCGGAAAGCTCGTGTTTTCCGGCCCTCCGCCCAACGCGACACAGATCTTCTTATCTGGTGCCATATCCAAAATTGTTGCCGTTCCGAATAACTCCTCAAAACAGCCCAGCCGGAAACGGTCTCCTTATCGAAGATGTCTCGGCGATCAGCGCTGCGGCTCCGCACAAGTCTTCTGCGCCGCGACATCTCCGATCAAGGCTAACAAGAAGCTGTCAACATGGATTTGTCAAACGCTACGGCCTGGTTCGCGACGTCCGCCATGAGGCTCCGCCGGTTATGGTGCCCTTTCGGAGAAGTCCAGCAAGACCTTTTGCTGTCCAGCCTCACCATCGGCTAGGCGTACTGCCTCTTGGAAGTCCTTAAATGAATACCGCACAATCGCTGGCGGCGTAAGTGCTCCGTTCGACAACATCGCGAGGAGATCGCTCGTCGCTGCCCGCACTTCGGCGAGCGGCTGGGAACTCACCCAACGCGGAAGCCACCACCCGCGAACCGTCGCTGTCGAATAAATAAAACGCGGAGCGAAGAGCGGCATGGTGAATTTCGCGGGGTCCGTCTGCCGATGGCTGGAAAGAGCTCCATACATAAGCATGGTTCCAGCGGGAGCGAGGTTGCGGGCAATCTCAGTGCCAAGTTCCCCGGCAACGCAGTCAATCGCTCGTTCAACGCCCTTGCCCGCGGTCAATTCCTGCAGGCGTGCCGTGAGATCCGTGTCTTCTGTGCAGATTACCTCATTGCCTCCGAGGTTGCGTATGATTGTTTCCTGCCCGCGCCGCCGGATGACGTTGATTGTCTTGAATCGATACTGCTGCGCCAATTGAAGCACCAACTTCCCGACGCTGGATGCAGCCGCCGTCTGTAGGAGCCAGTCGCCCTCCTTGAGATTGTGACTTGATCTCGTCAATGCCCATGCAGTCAAAGGATTCGTGTAGGAGGTGGCGGTGGCTGGATCGTCCAGGCCATCTGGAACAGGCACGAGTCTGTCCACTGGGCACACGATCTGCTCGCGCCAGGTGTTCCACACGTGAACGAAAACTACGCGAGTTCCAACAATCGGACCTTGCACGCCCGGACCTACAGCCTCCACAATCCCCACGCCTTCAGCGCCCGGGCTGGCTGGCAATTCCGGCTGATAGCCATAGGGCCCCCTCACCATGTGCAGATCCGATGGGTTGATCGGGCTGAGCAGCACTCGGACGAGCGCTTCGCCAGGAGCCAAAGGCGGAGTAGGGATCTCTGCCAGTTTCAATATGCCATTCGGTTCACCGGTCTCGCGAAAGATCACTGCTTTCATCAATACCTCCTGGGTCTTTAGGCGACGGCTGATTCGGGCCGGATGTTCTAAGACTTCGGGAACAAGAAGCGGAGCTGGCGATGAAGGAGAACATCTCCGTCGAAGCGACCTGCTGCAAGCGTTCGCTGAACGAAACCTTCCGCTGTGTCATTCGCTAGTACTCTTTCTTAGCGGCCGTCATCGCGACTGCAATCGCGATTGGGCGTCGCTATATAGTCGCTATATATAGGTCTTCACGACTATCGTAGGCTCATGATATCGATACTTGGCTGGAGTTGATTGAGAAGGAGAAGGCGCTCGGGACGGGGCATTTGGGACCGACGGGCGTGGGGAATATCCCGAGACCGATGGAGCGCGGTGGGTGTGACTGCGAGGTTTGTGCCGGGAATCGGGCGATTTTGGAGGCTCGGGCGGGTATTGGTTGAATCGCGCAACAGCGTTGAATCGGGATGGTTTCCGGATCGTGCGCAACCGATAGAGATCTGTTGTAATCCAGACCCTCCGGCGAGGACTTTGGCAATCCTGGTCACCGGATGGCCACCGGGAGTCTAATTTGGTTTGTAGCCAAGACGGAGCGCTTCGCTCTCGTCCAGCCGCGCGCCTTCCAAATCGCCCGCGTGCCGTCGTAGTCTGGCCCGGTTGAGGCGTGCGTTGCCATCATCCGGAGCAAGCCGAATGGCTTCATTCAGGTCCTTCATCGCGGCCGCGAGATCGTTTCGGCGGACGTGAGCAAGCGCACGACCTGAGAACGCTCTGGCATACTCCGGCCTCAGCCGAATCGCCTCATTGTAGTCACTCAGGGCGCCCTCTGCATCGCCCTTCTCGACACGTACGTGACCGCGGTTGCTGAAGACTATGGGGTCCTCCGGCTCCAACCTTAGGGCCTCGGTGTAGTCGCGCAGCGCACCCTCTAAATCGCCCGAGTCGCGGAGGGCTCCAGCGCGGGCTGCAAAGGCTTCGGCATAGTCCGGCATCAGTCGGATTGCTTCGCTCAAATCTCTAATTCCTCCCTGCACATCGCCCTTGGAGACAAGTAACTGACCCCGACCTGCGAAGGCTTCAGGTAAGTGCGGCATGAGCCGGATAGCTTCATTGAAGTCCCTCAGCCCTCCCTCCAGGTCGCCTTTGGAGAACCGAACGCGGCCCCGATTTTGGAAGCCGTCGGCGAAATCCGGATCTATTCGTATGGCCTCGCTGAAGTCTTCCATGGCGCCGTCAAGATCGCTTGTCGCGAGGCGTATTATGCCTCGGGAATCGAAGGCCATGGCAAAGTCCGGCTTGAGTCGGATGGCTTCGCTATAGTCCTTTAGCGCTCCCCTCAAATCGCCGTTTTCCTGGCGGGCGAGACCTCGGATGACGAAGGCGTCAGGGTAGTCCGGCTTTAGGCGAATGGCCTCCGTAAAGAGTCGAACCCGCTCATCCAAATCGTCCGAGCTAAACCCTTGCTCGAAAAGCCGCAGAGCAAACAGTTCTCTCTCTTCGACTTTTGGAGCGGCATTCGCCGCAGCTTTTTGTTCGCCCGCGGCTCGCTGCGCCAGGACGGATGCCGGGTGGAGCACCGCCACCAAAGGCACTTTCAAGAAAGTATTGCGCAGCCGCTGCATTGCTTCATCGAAATAATCCACCGGGACACGAAGCGCGTTGTAGCTTTTGAGCGCGGACAGCCGTCCGGTCAGGTGACCGGCGATTCCGGGTGCGCCGAAGTCAAAGCCCTCCAACATAACCGGTACTATGTTCCGCCTGATATCGAGCGCCGCTTCAATCTCCCGCCGCAGCCAATCGCCCGGCTCGTGGCAGCGCTCCAAGGCGGAGGGAGTTAGCAGCACGACAAAGTGCGCGCGTGCCCTGATGTTTTCCAAGATTACGCTTTCAAAGTCGCCGCTGGCGATACCCGTAAAATCGAGAAATACGTCGTAGCCGTTTTGGGTAAGATCTTTGTGAATCGCAAGCGCCCACGCGATGTTCGTTCGCCGATAGCTAAGAAAGACGGTCTTCTCTATACGTTCCATTGGGAGGCTGCCCAGACCCAAACGAAGAACCATAGCTTACCAGAGCTGCGATTAGTTGAACGGCTGGATAGCGGTTGGCTTTTGGAGCTCCATCGGCCCCATTCCGGTGGGTGCACTCCTGGAATGTAAACAATTTGTAAACGCAGTTCCCGGCTAGCGCAAATCTGCGAACGCCCGCGGGTCCGATCTTACCTCTCTTTTACAAACCTGCAACAGCATGGGCCCGGCAAACCACTTACGATCGAGTTGTCAAGCGCGGCCTGCGCTTGGACAGAGAGCGGAATTAATCATGTCTTATGAGCTGAAAGCCGCGGTCAATAAGCGCCATTTAGGGCGCCGCGGCTTCATTGCGGGAACAATTGGCACCTTGATTTCGCTGATCGGCGGTTCCTTAGCCGCTTCCGTAGGCAGCTACCTGTTAGCAAAGCCCCGGCCAATCACAGACGACGCGTGGTCAGATGCCGGCGATATCTCTGAGCTGAGCCCTGGAACTCCTCACCAAATCACGTTTGACCGAAGCCGGGTGGACGCCTGGAGAGTTCGCAACGAGAAAACCAGCGCCTGGGTCATCCTCAACAAGCAGGGATCGCTTGCAGCCTTTTCGCCGCTGTGTACGCATCTTGGCTGTGCATACCGCTGGAACAACACTAAGCACCGCTTCTTGTGCCCTTGCCACGGCTCGTCTTTCAGTGAAGCCGGCGACGTGATCACTGGTCCTGCTTCGCGCCCGCTTGATCGCTATACGGTCAAAGTAGAAGGCACGCGACTCTGGCTTGGGCCTGTTCAAAGATCCAAAGATTCATAAGATGGGCGCAGGTGTCCGGACAGTAGCTAAGTGGTTGGACGATCGAACCGGTATTGGAACGGGATGCCGGGAATTCTTACTGGAAGATATACCAACTTCAGCGGGCTGGCCACAGGTATTCGGCAGTGTAACGTTATTTTTATTTCTCAGCCAGGCGCTGACAGGCATCCTGCTCGCGCTCAACTATGCGCCGACTCCGGGCGATTCCTATAACAGCCTGCGTTACATCATCCGGGACGTGACGGCCGGCCGCATGATCCACGGTTTGCATCATTGGGGATCGAGCCTGATGATCATTGTCGTCTTTCTACATTTGACTCAAGTATTTGTTTATGGCGCATACAAGAAACCGCGCGAGGCCACCTGGTTGGCGGGCAGTCTTCTTCTGCTGCTAACTCTTGCCTTCGGCTTGACCGGGTATTTACTTCCCTGGGACAACCGGGCGTACTGGGGAACGATGGTGACCACCAGGGTCATGGCTTCCGTTCCCCTTCTGGGCCCCGTTTTCAGCCAACTCGCAGGCTCCACAAAAGGAATAGGAGTTCTTACATTCTCGCGGTTCTACACTCTCCACACGATGTTGCTCCCATCGGCAATGGTGCTGCTCACTGTGGTCCATGTGTATCTGGTCCGCAGGCATGGGATAACTCCAAGGGCGCCGCGAGAGTCCCGTGACCAGAAATTCTACCCGATGCAGGCTTTTCGGGACGTCGTCGCCATCTTTGTCGCTTTTACTGTTTTGTTTCTCGCCGCCGCTTTCATCGGCGTACCACTGGAACGCCTTGCCGACCCAACGGATACAAGTTATATTCCCAGGCCCGAATGGTACTTTCTATTCCTTTTTCAACTCCTGAAAGTTTTTAGCGGATCGCTTGAGGTGATTGGCACGGCCGTTCTGCCGACGGCCGCCGTCACCATCCTGTTTGCCATTCCGTTTCTTCGCCGCCGCGGATTTGGATGGCTGAACAGCGGGGCGTTGAGAGCCCTGTGCGCACTGGCCGCATTCGGCGTTTGGGGTGGATTGACGCTGGCCGCGCTGTCCACGCCGACCCATCGTACCGAGTCTGCGGCCGTCTCGGGCGAAGAGTCCCAGTGGGCGCAAATTGCTCCGGAAGAAATTGCGGGCATTGGATATTTTCGGTCATCGCATTGCGACTCGTGCCACAATCTGCTCTCCGGTAATCCAAAGCGCGGCCCGAATCTTGCTGCGTCCAACGTACACCACCCTAAGGAGTGGTTGGCTCAACACTTCACTGATCCCGCGCCCGGCACGCTCCCGCAACCCAACCTATCCCTGCCGCAACTGAACGCTTTGTCGCTATTTGTCGCGAATCTGAACCCGGATTCCGCAGTCCTGCTGCAGGAGATGTCTCCCCAATTCATACAGGGCGCCCAGGTATTCGTTGCGAGCGCCTGCGGCAGTTGTCATAAGGTGAACGGCGCGGGCGGTGGCATCGGTCCGCCGCTGAACGGCTTGTCAGGCCGGCGATCCAGGCAGTGGGTCATCGCGCACTTTCAAAGTCCTCAAAAAATGTCGCCCGGCTCAATCATGCCCGCATATCACTTTAATCAAGAAGCGCAGAAGTCGATTTTGCTCTACCTGTTCTCGGTACCCGAGTGACGGCATGCAAGTTATCGGAGGTTTCAAATTTGTAAAGCGCTTGTAAAATCAACCGTTTCGTACCTGTTGGCGCTGGTAAGAACAGACTTTCCGCTGCACAATGGCTTGCATAAGCACAGTTCGCGTTCTTGCGCGCATTAGACCTGGCCATCCAGTTTTCACCATGACAGAGTTGCTGATCCATACAAATCTCGACCGGAGGTGGGCTGTAAGTCTGGCCGCGTTTTTCGTGATTTGCGTTCAAGCCTTTGCCCAAATCCCGGACGCCGCGATGGCTGGGCAGAACCGCCCGGACCAAGTGTTGCCATTAGCCAATCGTCCGAGCCAGGACCGCTTCTGCACACCCGCCGAATATGGAGATCCAATGGCCGACTGCATTCCCGCGCCGGCCAGATACGGTTCCAGTCCTTACGCCGGCGTGGATGAGTTTGGCCGCACGGCAGACCTTGACGGGAGAGATGTTAATCCGTATGCATTGCCTAATGTGAGTGTTCCGAGCGATCTATCGAACTACAGTCCTCGCAACACGCCTCCACCCCGCTACGAACGGGAGCCGGTGACCGAGTTCGAACGCTATATAGCCACCGCGGTAGGACAGCCGCTTTCCATCTATGGGTCATCGCTGTTTGAGAAAGTGCCCGCGACATTTGCGCCTCTTGACCGGGCCCCCGTGAGCGCGGACTATATCATTGCGCCGGGAGACGAGCTGCAAATCGTAGTTTGGGGCCAATTCAACTTCTCACGCCGATTGATCGTAACGCGGACCGGAGAGTTGATTCTGCCCGATGCGGGTCCCGTCGCGGTCGCCGGACTAAGGTATGCGGAGGCCGCCGCGGTGCTGAAATCCTCGCTCATGCACTTTTATAAGAATTTCGACCTGAGTGTGACGCTGGGCCGTCTTCACTCAGTTCAGATATTTGTCGTTGGTGAGGCCCGGCGTCCAGGCAGTTACACCGTAAGCGCGCTCAGCACGCTGGTCAACGCGGTTTTCGCGTCAGGAGGTCCGTCGGCGCGAGGGTCCATGCGGCGTATCGAACTTAAGAGAAACGGAGAGACGATTCGTCAGTTCGATCTTTACGACTTACTGGTGAAGGGCGATAAGTCAAAGGACGCCCCCCTGTATCCAGGCGACGTCGTCTTCATTCATCCCGTGGGGCCGCAGGTGGCGATCGCCGGCAGCGTAGGACGCCCGGGAATTTATGAACTGAAACGGGGAACCACGCTGGGCGAGGTGCTCCACTTCGCGGATGGATTGTCGCCTGTCGCCGCAAGGAAACAAATCGTGCTGGACCGCGTCGCTGAAGGATCTGCGCTTAAGGTTCTTCGCATCTCTCTTGACGACGCCGGCCTTTCGACGGAGCTGAGGAACGGAGACATCATTCGTGTTTTAGCCTTAGTGCCGCGGTTTGACAATGCAGTTACCCTGCGCGGGAATGTCGCCGACGCGGCCAGAGTCCCATGGCATGCGGGCATGCGCATAAGTGAACTTATTCCAAATAAGGAGGCGCTGATCACGCGCGATTATTGGAGAGAACGAAACCACATCTATGCGACGGCCGACGCTCGCGAGGAAGATTTCGCATCAACTGATCATGAAACGACCCAGAGCTCACAACCACTATCGGCCAGCCTTAGCAACAGAGGAGTCAATGGTCCGTTTGACGGAGTTCCCGTCGCTTACCACGATCAGCCGCGAAATGCGCAAGGGGACGCATCGTTCGGAGCGGCCACGAGTATCAGCGGTATCGCGCCGATGCGTACCTTCGCGCCGCGAAACACAATTGAACCCTCAGCGCCGGATATCGATTGGGATTACGCTTCCGTCGAGCGTACCGACCCATCGACATTGGCCACAACAATCATCCCTTTTCGCCTCGGTAAACTCGTCCTCAGTCAGGATTCATCACAAGATTTGGAGCTGGAACCCGGAGATGTAGTAACCATCTTTTCGAAAGCCGATTTTTCCATTCCGCGAGCTCAACAGCCGAAGCAGGTGCGCCTGGAGGGGGAGGTCGCAATGGCTGGTGTTTACACCGTCCTTCCCGGCGAAAGGCTTCGTAACCTGATCACTCGCGCCGGAGGATTGACCTCGAGCGCCTACCTTTATGGAGCGCAATTCACCAGAGAGTCAACACGGCGTGAACAGCAAAAAAGATACGACGACTTCGTGAGTCAATTCGAGCGTGAAGTTAACGAAGAAGCTTCCAACCTTTCGAGCCGGGTTACGTCAACGCAGCAGGCTGCGACCGCTGAGACTTCAGTTGCCAGCCAACGCGGTCTGGTTGAGAGGTTGCGGACCCTCAAAATGGACGGCAGGATCGTGCTGGATGTGCTACCCCATAGCCACGGAGTGGATGCGCTGCCAGATCTGCCCCTGGAAAACGGGGACCGCCTCTACGTACCCAGCCGCCCATCGACTGCAAACGTAATTGGCTCTGTTTTTGAGCAGAGTTCGTTTCTTTATGACGAGGACCTTCGTGTGGGAGACTACCTGCAGAAGGCTGGAGGACCGGCCCACTCAGCAGACCGGGGCCACATGTTCATCATCAGAGCAGATGGATCTGTGGTGAGCCGAACTTCCCACTCCGGGCCATTCGCCAAAAACTTTGACTCGCTTCCCATGTATCCGGGCGACACTCTCGTAGTGCCCACCTCCATCAACAAGACCACTTTCTTGCGCGGCTTCATGGATTGGTCACAGATATTCAGCAATCTGACTTTGGGCGCGGCCGCGGTCAGCGTTCTGCACTAGAGAGACGGTAGTGATAACAACCGATCATCAGCAAATGTCCGCGACGCAACCGGACATCGACTTTCGCGCGGAGCTTATACAGGCGGAACGTGAAGAAATTTCCCTGCGGGAAATGCTGGCGGCCATTGTTCATGCCAAACGCATCATAATTCGAAATGTGCTGGCAGCTGCCGCCGTGGCGAGCGCCGTAGCTTTTCTCATTCCGCGCCAATACACGGCAGAGGCCGTCATCCTGACTCCGCAGCAGGCTCAATCCTCTCTTTCCGTGATGGCTCAATTAGCAGGAGGGGCTGGCGCTTCGGGTCTATCCACGCTGGGGCTGCTCTCAGGATTGGGATTCCACAATCCCACGGATCTCTATGTGGGAATGCTGGAGAGCCGGACTATTGCCGATGCGCTTATCTCGCGTTTCGATCTCAAAAGAATTTATGACCAGCGAGATCTATATGGAACTCGCAAGCGGCTTGCACGGAACACCACCATAAAGGCCGGCAAAGATACTTTGATTCATATTCGCGTCGAAGAACGCACGCCCAAACTGGCAGCGCAACTTGCCGAAGGGTATGTGGAAGAGTTAACCCGGCAGACATCCTCGGTCGCGCTCACTGAAGCATCGCAAAGGCGCGTATTTTTCGAAGAGCAGCTAGCGAAGGAAAAGGACGTGCTCGCGGGAGCGGAAGTTGCCATGCGAGACACGGAGCAATCCACGGGGCTGGTGGCGCCTACGGGACAGGCCGATGCGCTGGTCCGATCCTTATCTCAATTGCATGTGGAAATTCTGACCCGGCAGGCGCAAGTGGAAGCGATGCGAACCTATGCTGCCGATGACAACCCCCGTTTTCAAACGGTGAAACGCGAATTGAGTGCTCTGCAGGGCGAACTTGCCAGGCTCGAACAGGGCAGGCATTCGCCGGGGAGCCCGGAACTCCCAGCGGGCCAACTCCCCCAAGCCGGCCTTGAATTTTTGCGCCGGTATCGTGATGTCAAATACCACGAGACATTGTTCGAGATACTTGCCAAGCAATATGAAGCAGCCCGCCTCGACGAAGCCAAGGCCGCTCCTTTCGTGCAGATCGTTGACCGGGCCGTTATACCCGAGCGGAAGAGTTGGCCTCCCCGGACAATCATCGTCGCAACTTGTTGCCTTGCGTCGGCGCTGCTATCCGCTTTCTGGAGCGTTCTTAAGAGCACGTCAAACGGGCGTCTTACGTGAGAAAAGTCCTCACTGAAAATATCGTCTCCTTGACGTTACTGCAGGTTCTTACGTACGGAGCGCCTCTGGTCACGGTTCCGTACCTCGTCCGGGTATTGCAACCGGAGCATTATGGACTCATTTCGTTTGCGCAAGCCATCGTCTTGTACTGCGACTTCATAACTGATTACGGATTCAGTTTTAGCGCCACAAGATCGATCGCTGTTCACCGCGAAGACTCGGCTTACGTTTCCCGTATATTCTGGGTGACCACGTGCGCCAAGGGAGTGTTGATGCTCGCTACGGGGTTGACACTGTCCCTGCTCGTTACGTTCATTCCCAGGCTCCATCAAACTCCGCATTTGTACGCCGTTTGCTTTTTGTCCGTTCTTGGCACGGCAATCTTCCCGGTTTGGCTGTTCCAAGGGTTGGAACAGATCAAGTTGTCCGCAATTGCATTTGGCGCCGCGCGGCTGCTGACTCTGCCACTCTTGTTCGCATTTGTCCGAGGGCCGCGGGATTATCTCGCCGCCGCGGGCATTCAAGCGACGGTGGAAGTAGTTGCCGCAATGATCGCAGCCCCGTTCGTATTCGGCCGCTTCAAAGTGCGCTGGTACTGCCCGTCGTGGTCTGATATTCGTGGCAGTCTTCAACAGACCTGGGTCCTTTTCCTTTCTGGCTCCGCTCTCTTCCTCTGTACCTCCAGCACCGCGGTCATTCTTGGATTCACCACGGGAAGAGCGCAGGTAGGATACTATACGGCCGCGGAGAAGCTTATTAAAGCATGTATCGCCGCGCTGAGCCCCTTGCTTCAAGCCCTCTATCCGCATATCACCGCCACTCGAGCCGCATCCCGCGTATCGGCGCTACGGCTCATTCGAAAGAGCCTGGTGGCCACGGCTTGCCTGTCGTTAGCGGTATCGCTGGCCACGCTCTTGCTCGCAGGACCAGTTTGCCGGGTCTTTCTCGGAGCCTCGTTTGCACCCTCCGTTGCTCTTCTGCGTTGGATGTCACCGCTACCGGTTCTTTTTGGGCTCATGAGTGTACTGGGCACTCATACCATGCTTGTGTTCGAAATGGATTCGTTAATGAGCCGCATCATGTTGGCGGGAGCCTGTGCAGGTCTTCCTGTCACTCTTGCCATGTCTATTGCCTTAGGGCCAAAGGGCGCCGCGGCGGCGTCAGTTCTTGTTGCCGGTTTCATTGTCGCGGCAATGATCGCCGCGCTCCACGTTCGCGGGCTATCCGTCTGGCAAGATTCAACCGCCAATCGCTCCATGATTGTCGCGCTCGAAGCAGAGGGCTAAGCGATTGAACCGCGCAGCCCTGACAATCGCAGTGTTAATTATGTTTTCGAGCTCGTTTGATCTCTTCCTGATCGTTCAGGCGGGCGGCACCTTCCGATTCTGTCAGATTCTTATACCCATTCTTTTGGCTTTAGCGGTCATTCGGATTGGCGGCAGGCGCATAACCGCGACTTTAGGCTTGCTCCCCTTGACGGTTTGGTTGCTGTTCATGGTCCTCTTTATCCCAGTTGCCGATTTCTGGCTCAAGAGTCTGGCTTATTGCCTGTGGCTAGCGCTCAATCTGGCGTTGATGTTTTCGTTTGTGCAGTTATTCGGTGATAGCCTCCTGAACATCCGCGCTCTCATACGGTGGTATGCCTACTCGTTTGGCGTCATCGCGGCGTTCGGAATACTTCAGTTGTGTCTATCCCTGCTTGGTTATGAGAGCCCGTTTATCACTCAATGGTGGATTACCGGTCAACTGCCTCGAGTCAACGGCTTCAGTTATGAGCCTTCTTATTTCGCCACCTACCTTTTGATCGGTTTCGTCTTCGTCCGCGCACTCAAGAATGCCGGCTCAAGAGTGCTATCGAGCAAATCACTTGTTGCACTCTCCTGGTTGACCGGCATCGGAATCCTGCTCTCCTCGAGCCGCATGGGAATTCTGTTCTTTTGCGCCGACCTGGTGTTGTACCAGATGCGTCCCTGGACTTCGTTTCTAAAGGCGGCGGCGCGTAGGCGAGTCCCGTACGACACCATCCGGGCCTTACTTCCTTCCGCTCTGTTAATGGCTGCCATTGGAGGAAGCATTACTCTTGTGGGCGTATGGATTCGATCGAATCCCCTGGTGCTACTGATGTTTCTAAACGGCACCGGCATTTCAGACACGGCTGCTCATTCGGTCATTCAGCGCGAAGATGCGTTTAGCGAGACTTTGGCCGTGTTTGTAAACCATCCATTGATTGGACAGAGTCTCGGCGGAGTGTCTGGCGCTATCGCAGCGATGCACGGAGCCACCGTGCAGTCCTTTGAAGACTCGAAGCCCTTTGAAGGCATGAGCATTTTCGCGGAGGCACTGGCCGCGAGCGGCGTTATCGGAGTCCTCCCTTTCATTTGGTTTCTTATCGTGACTGTCCGAAGCCCTTTGCGCGCGGCCGCCGTTGCGCTAGAGCCTTATGCCAGTTTGCTGCGCGCTCTAGTCCGCTCCACTCTGTTTACCTGGGCTATTCTTCAGTTCAATCAGAACATTTTGCGGCCGTACGTATGGGTTCACCTGGCCGTGCTCGCCACCGTTTACGCTTGTGCAGTCCGATTTTCGAACGCGTCTACGAGCGCTGTTTCAGCAATCAAGTCGCATACCTGCCGTTGATAAACGCCAAGGTTGTATTTCCGCCTCCACACGGCTTTCGCCTCTTGCACCACCGCTTCCACATCGGCGGGTTCCATTCGCAATACCGAAAGTATGCGAGCCGCAAGGGCGGCGGGGGTGCCAGCCGCCGCCAGGAAGCCCGTTTCACCGTCCTGGAGAATCTCTGGAATTCCGCCGCAGCGAAAAGCGACCACAGGCCTGCCCACGCTGTAGGCCTCCAGAATCACGCGCGTTGTGGCCTCAAACGGCGTTGAGGGAACAACCAGTAAATCCAAGGAGGAAAGCACCTGGCCAACATCTGTTTGCCATCCAAGAAAGCTCACCGGCAGACCGTGGGCCTCATGAACAACTTCGTTGTAGTAGCTACTGCCTGAGAAGAGTGGCGCGCCGGCGATATAAAAACGGCAATCCGGGATTTCACGGCAGACTATTCTTGCGGCGCGCACAAAGTCGATTTGCCCCTTCTCCGGTTCAATTCTGCCGAGGACCCCAATTTTTCGTATCGGCCTTGAGAGGGGCACAGTCCTGAGACTGGGCTGGCCGAGTCCGTTATAAACGATAGAGAGATTCCGTGGATGGACGTAGCTCGCCAGCGGCTCAGAGACGTGCCGGCAGCACGCAATCACCTTCGCTCGGGATAGCCGCAAGCTGAACCCGGTGACCGCGATCGCCGAACCTTGCAACAAACGGCTATGGCAATGGAAAATAATCGGGACGTTTCGTCGCATGGCCACGACCGCAGCGGCCGGCAGAAACCGAGGACCATTTACATATAGGAGATCAAACCGATGCTGTTGGACCAGCGCGTCGATCTTCTTAATTACGCGGGGTAACTCGCGTGCATATCTGAGCTGTTCATTCAGCGGTTTCCGAATGCTGGAATAAGTGCCGGAGCCCAGTGAGCTTGTAGGACATCCCAGCTGGCGCAGCGCTGCGTGAAAAGATCCGTTATCGGGAAGGAGTACGTGTGGTTCCCACTTCTGTTGGAAGAAAGCCGGCAGCAGATCTAGAAGGCTGCGTTGGCCTCCTCCAAATTCTGAAAACTGTTCCACGCAGAGGATATTCACTCAGAAGGTCCAGAGGATGCTCGTGTAGCCGGTGTTTGCCAGGTAGTCTTCCGCCGTCCAGAACTTCGCGTGATACCCGAAATACTGGTACCCGACATTCCACCGAATTTTTTCCGCGATAAGCACCGACATCCGCGCGAGGGGCGCCTGAAAGGTCAGTGGAAACGTCTGCGCGTTTTGAAACGCTGGTAGAGGTGGGCCGACAGATGTAGCGAATGGGCTCGCCCGGCCGTCACCCGTATCTCGCACTCCGCTGTATCCCACATATAAATCGACCCGTTTTAACGGAGTCAAGCGGATTCCGGCTGTCGCCGAATGCAAATTGCTGATGTAGTACGAGACCTGGTTTTGAAAGAGCTGGGGTCCGGCGAAGAACTGGATGCCTCCCAAGGTATTGACGTGCAGCTTTGAGTAGCTTGCGTCAAAGGAGAACCAATTCCGCGGCGACCAGGACGCCGATCCGGAATAAGACCGCATGTGGGAACTATACGCCGTGAGCGTCACCGAGGTATCGTTGTAGTCGCTTTGGGACGATGCAAGCAGCCGTAGGCTTTTTCGGCTGTACTCAATCCGGGCGTCCCAACTGGAATAGGCTCCGTCCCCCTTGGGCGTGAACGGACGGCTTGCCTGTCCCAATTCGCCATCTAAGGTGATTGTGAGTTCCTTCCATGGCCGGATTCGGAAACCAAGTACTCCCGTATTCAATTGGTTTATCTGAAAGTACGGATTTGTGGCCGAGGTACCGACGAGAGCCAGTTGGGCGCTGGAGCCGATTCTCCGCTCTGAAAACTCATACCCTCCGTGTACGTCCAACCAACTCTTCGCATGGTACAGGACGTCCGTTTCGCTCGCTATGGTTCGAATGCCGAGGTACTGGTAATAAAGTAGATTGCCGACTTGAGTTGCGTCGTTAAACTGAAGATAAGCGCTGTTTCCGACCGTTCGAATGTTGTAAATCGAGAACTGCTCCGTTATGGCGAACTGCTTACTTGGAAACAGGCTTACTGTCAGGTTTCCTGTCGTCACAGGACGACTGGCATCGCCCAGAGTAATGATCTGTTGGTTTGCCGCTGCGCCAAACTGATTCGTGCCTAGAGCTGTTTCATTAGCGACGAACGCCCGCTGGCCTCCGGTGTACGTAAAGCGCGCATTGAGCTGGAAAAGATCATTGTTGCGAAACAGAGTCCCGCGCCAGTATGGACTCGTACCGTGGTCTGGCTGCGTTCGGCCAAACAAGTTTAGTACGGCGTTCGGAGAGAAACCATCGCCGGTATTCGTGCCACTGAAGCTGTCACCGGAATCGTCTTTAAAATCTTCCCAGCCGTGAAGAAGATTGAGCGTAAAACCGGCAAAGTTAACTTCCGCTCCAAGCCGGTAGTCATTCTGGACGATCTGAACGTTAGCGAACACGGGAAATACGTTGCCGTTTGGATCGAACTGACCGGTGGGTTGAAACAACAGCACCGTAGATATTCCAGGCCCGGATTGCGTACTCCGCGAGTAACCAAAGTATGGGCGAATTCGAGATTGCGGAAACAGTGTTAGATCCTGATCCTGCAAATTGTTCGATGTGTTGAGCAGATGCTCTCCCGCCCCTCCGTCGGTAACCAGTCCTGGATTGAAGTAATTGCTATGCCGCCAAAGGAGAGTGTATTCGTAAACTCGATTCTTCTGAACCCTGAGCTTGACGTTGCTGTACGGATCTCCGCCCAGGCCTTCGGTAGTCAGAACTATTTCGTCAAACAACCGTCCATGGCCGGTCTTGGAGTTCACGGTAAGATAACTGCTCAGCAGCCGCACTCCATTCCCGAAGTTCTCGGTGCTTCGATACGTGTTGACATTACCGGCCGTACTCACAAACCGGTAGCCCGTTTCGAAAGAGTCGACTACGTTGTACCCGGCCCAATCCTCGCCCCGGCTGGAGCCGACCTTATCCGGCGTTGGCGCAACGACGTCTTGAGCCTTGAGACACGCTCCAGTCAGGAATAGGCATGCGATGATTGCAGGACGGCGCATTTGGAAAATCATCGAAGGAACAGCGGATCCGAATTCGACCCGTGGATTCTCACATGGCAGTTTGTGCAGTTCTGATACCTCGGATCTGTCATGTTATGCGCCGGAGAAAGCGCCGGAACGCCCGTCAACGTCCGCCCGAACGTGCCCGCGCCGTTGTGGCATTCCAGGCACATCGTAAAGACAACGGGCCGGCGCAATAACCGGGAGTTCGAAGAACCGTGAGAATAGTGGCACATCTCGCAGCCCTCGACTCTCACGGGTGGATGTTCGAAGGCAAACGGACCGCGCTTATCGGAATGACATTTGAGGCAGGCCTCTTCGTTCGCAAGGGCTTGGCTTACAAGAGCCGGGCGCGCCGCCATGCGCCACGTTGGCGCGAATGTGCCATGCGGATTATGGCAATCCGTGCAGCTCATAAACCCTTCGTTCACGCGATGTTTGAAGGGCATGGAGAACTGGGCTCGTATATCGGTATGGCAGCCATAGCACAAATCCGGCTGGCTCTTGGCGAGCAGAAACTGGGGCGTCGCGGCCTTATGAATGGAGTGGCAGTTAGTACAAACAACATCGTTCGTAGTGTGAGGAGACCGCCATATGTTGGCTCGCGCCAGCGCAGCAGAGTGGCAACGCAAGCAAGCATCAAGAGTCTGCTTGGAGGACATCTGTGAAAAAGAGTGAATGGTTGCCTTGCCGCCGTGTGCCTCAACGTGCGCCTTGCCGGGGCCATGGCAGCTTTCGCAGCCGGTATTCTCAGGCGTCTCCTTGCCGGAAGCGATGCTTTTGAAATGCGGATTCCGGAAGAAGCGGAACCAAACATCCGGATGGCAGGTCTTGCAGACCGTGCTTCCGAGGTACGCGTTCGCCGCCTGGTCGGGAAGACCGCAGCTTGCGAAGATGTGAAAGGCAGTAGCAACTACGGCAAGTTTCAGCGTTATCCGGAGACAGTTGCGCAAGTATCTCAAAGTTGTTCCGTGTGAACCCGGCACAGCAGGCTTCGATCCGAATCCAAGATACGATTTGAAAGCGCCCTGCCGTAACTGTCCTGCATTTGCGGCCGCCTACTGCCAAAAACAACTTCGGACATCTCTTGACGAAATCGATCCTCTGAGAAGCGCGCTGCCGACGTACGGATCACGCTCCAGGAGATCGTGGATTCTTGACGTTCAAACCGTTCAATGGCGCGTTTCAATTGTTCTTCGGTCGGATCCTGATAGAGAAACGCAGCGTCAGGATACGCAGCGGGTACGCACTCCAACAGTCCGCCCCTGGCAAGTCCGATCAATGCCTTGCCACTCGCGATGGCTTCAACCGCAACAATGCCGAAATCTTCTTCTCCCGGCACCAGCACTGCCCGGCACCGGGCATATAGATCGCGCAGTTCGTTGTCTCCAACGCGGCCGCAGAACTCCACATTTTTCCCGGCAACCGCTTGTAGCGTACGGTATTCAGGTCCATCGCCAACAATGCGCAGCCGGCGCCCTGTCTTTGTGAAATACTGAACCGCGCCGGCGATTCGCTTATACGCTACCAACTCCGAAACAATCAGATAGTAATTGTCAGGGGGACGATAGTAGAAGGTTTCAACGGCGACCGGCGGATAAATCACCTGTGAAGAACGCCGGTAGGCTTTCCAGATACGCTTTTGGACATTGTTGCTGTTCGCGATGAATTCGTCGACGCGCGCGGAGGAGGCGTAGTCCCAAAGACGAAGATAGTTTGTCAAAGGGACCATCAGCATCCGTTTTATGCGTGATCGGGTCCATTCGTGCAAGTAAGCCGGGTAAAGATCCCATAAATAGCGCATCGGGGAATGGCAATAACAGATATGGCGAGTGTGAGACGACGTGAGAACGCCTTTCGCCGGTCCGGACTCGCTGCTGATGACGAGATCGTAGCCGCGCAGATCGAAGTGCTCCAGAGCCATCGGCGTTAGCGGAAGCAGAGATCTATATTGCCTGCGGTAGGGATCCAGAAACGATTTGAAGATCCGATGAGAGCGGATGGTTTCCGATACGTGCTCCTCATCGTAAAAGAGAGTGAAAATGTCCGCATCCGGTAGAAGGCGGCAAAGCGCCTCCAGCACTTTCTCGCCCCCCCGCATGCCAAGCAGCCAGTAATGCACGATTGCGCATCGCATAATCACTTACCCTGCCAGGAGGAATTCACCACGCATTCTTACCCCGGATGACACTTGGAATAGTGGCGATCAGGATTTTCAGATAAAGGGGAAAACACCATCTTCGAATAAGAAAGAGATCGAGCCGCCGCCGCTGCTTATAGTTGAGAGAGCTTCTTCCCCTTACTTGCCAGAGACCGCTGATTCCCGGTCTCCTGCTCAACAGCTCTAATGCATCCGGACCGTAGTAACGAGCGATCTCCTGCGTAGTTAAAGGACGAGGCCCAATCAGGCACATTTCGCCACGGACAACTTGCCACAACTGCGGCATTTCGTCCAGTGAAAACCGGCGGCACAAAGCGGCGAAGCGGCTTTTCACCCGGGCGTCTGTTGTGGCCTTCGGCGTGAGCTCGGCCGAAGTATTGTCGGAAATTCGCTCGATGAAATGGCCGTTTTGTGAAGGACGATCGTCCCACATCGTGCGTAGCTTTAGAATCCAAATGGCGCTTCCGCTCTTGCCCACGCGCTTGTGAGCTATCAAAGGCGACCGCCGCGACAATACCATGAGGAGCAGGCCGCCCGCGAACAGAGCAGGCGCCGCCAGAACAAGCAGAATGCCTGCAACTATTCGTTCGCACAGTTGAACGGTTCGCCAGAAGAACGAATCTGCCGCACTGTAGCGGATTTGAAAATGAATGGCGTTTATCGCAGCGTTTCTGCTACTCACGTAAAATTTCCCGCTTCATACAAAAAGTAAACGACATGTGCGCCAGAGGGTGTTCTAACCCTGTAAAAGTGTTGTGAATCGCCGGGGAGAACTCATTTCCGGCATGATTTCAGGCCCTAACGTAATAGCGCTGTAAAAAAAACGTCAAATCAGAGCCGGCATCAATGCGCGAGTGTCCTGCTCGTTCCGCAACGAATTAGAATATGGACTACGATGCAGAGAATACTCGTCATCGACGATGATGAGAGCTTGCGTGACACAGTTGGCGTCATGCTGGAGCGGGAAGGGTTTGTGCCGATTTTAGCCGGCGACGGCAGGAGCGGATTCGAAAAGGCGCTTACGATTAAGCCTCAACTAATGCTGGTCGATTTGAGGCTGCCCGGAATGAGCGGCGTGGAACTTTGCAAACAGCTCCGCGCGGACAGGGTTCAAACTCCAATCATCATCCTCAGCGCCATCGGCGATGAAGTGGATAAAGTTTTGCTCCTCGAGATCGGAGCAGATGACTACATGGTCAAGCCCTTTGGCCCTCGGGAACTGCTCGCCCGCATACGGGCGTTACTCCGGCGAACCGCTCCGGACACCCGAGTCGTGCGCTTTGCCGATGTAGAAGTGGATCTTGATCGCCGCACCACCACATTCCGCGGCGCTGAAATCAAACTGACCCCCGCTGAATACAATCTTCTTGTCTTCTTCCTTAATAACCCAGACCGGGCTTTGAGCCGCGATGTCATCTTGAATTCGGTATGGGGATACGAGTCCTATCCGAATACCCGGACCGTCGACGCCCACGTTGTGCGCTTGCGGCGGAAGTTGGAACCGGATCCAAGCCTTCCTCGCCACTTCCTCACTGTTCACGGAGCCGGCTACCGCTTCCTGCCATAACTGCGCATGGGCGTGTTGCCGCAATAATTCAATATTGACGGGAGGCTAGAGGTCTTGAAGTGAGGAACTTGTTGTAAATGAGTCAAGTTTTCAAGCTGCTAATTTTGCTTCTCCAACCCAAGCCTTCACTTCGCAGTCAAGTTTATCGAAGCAGCGGCGGAGCGGGCCGCTGGGAGCGGAAAGCTCGGGCAGTATTCTGCCCAGCCCTGGCCGGAGGATGCGAGAGTAGGTGCGGGTGAAGAAGTATGCGGTGCGGAGGCCGAGATCGGTCAGGCGGTAGCGATGGCTGTTGTGAATACGTTCGATCATTCCGTGGAGACGCAGGCGACGGAGGTGGTAAGTCATGCGGCCTTGTGTCAGGTCAGCCGGTTGTTCGCCGAGTAGAGGCGCGAGGTTTTCGCGGAGATTGCGATTCGAGAAACCGGCGGGGAGCAGTTGAAACAACAACAATGCGCTCCATAAGGCCTGCACTTGCGGATCGGCGAAGCGCAGGGCGGAAGCCCGTTGCGACTCGATCTGAATGGGCCGATTCATTTTCTGGAAGGTCTCTTCGGAGAGGAGGCAGTCATGGCCGATGTGTTCGACCTGGAGCAAACGGCGGTTGGCCTGAAAGCCAATCTTGCGCAGGGCGGGCAAGTTGCGCAAGCTCTTGCCGATATAAAAATCGCGCGGGTTGTTGATGGTGGTTTCGGTCCGCAAAGCGCGGCCTTCTTTGTGGTACTGCTTGATGCGCGTTCCTTTGTAGTCGACATGGAGCGAGGGAATCACTCCATCGGTGATGACCCGCGTGCGAAACGGTCCGGGCGTACGCTTGGTAACCCAGCGCTCAAAGATAAGTTGAACTTGTTTGGGACGGCCGATGTCGAGATTCTCCCGGATCACTTCCTCGAAGAAGATGCGTCCGCTTACCGGGCGGTCGAGCACCTGAGTAAGGGAGAGTTCGATCTGCAGGATGGAAAGCTGATAGCGGTAACCAGCTTGGCGGTCCTTGGCGACGAAGGGATGAGGCAGAAGCCGCAGCCATTTGCGTAACAGTGATTCGATCTTCTCTCCGGAGAGTCCATCGCAGAGAGCCTGTAACCGTTTGGGATCGGCACAAGAGAGAACGCCATTGTCCAATGCCCGGTACTCGATCCCCTTATTTTCGAGTTGCCGCTTTGCGTACTCGTGCCCATTCAGGCACAGCTTTGCATTGTACGGAAAGTAGGAGCAGAACTTCAGAAAGAACGGCCCGAAGTCGCGATCCACACAGTAGAAATAATAGTGATTGACCAGCGCCGTCGATTTCACGATCCAGGCGTAAGTTTTGCGGGTTCGCGGGTTGCGCCGCTTCTCGGTGCGATATACGGTGCACTTCTCTTGCGCTTTGCCAACGAAGACGACGCCTTCGTCCTGAGTAAAAGCGGCACGGCGTTGGTTGGCGATTTCATCTTTACGTTGGCCCTTCAGGAACGTGATCATCGGGATGTCATGGTCATGGACGTAGCGCTCAATCGATTCCACAAAGCGCCGGGTGATCGGTTCGACCATCGCCGTCGAGGCTACCGGATGCCCGCGGTGGATGCGGATGAACTTCAGAACCCCTTCCACTGCTTGCAAAACGGGCACATAGACGTTGAGGTACATCCGGTCGATCCCCTCCAGTTCGAGCACCACATGATCGCGCAATACTTCCGCCACGCTCTGTGCTGTTCCAGGTCTCAACTTCTCAGCCGGTTTACCACGCATGGCTCTGTTATAAATCAGATGTTCAGTCCAACCGCACTTCACATGCTTGTCGGTCTGAGGCGAAGCCTCGCTGGTCTCGCGTCTCCGAAGTTAATTGAATAAGAAATAAACGTGATCGCGTCTACTGTACAAAGGAGTGCAGGGATGCGGACAGGACGTCCTAGGGCGGAGTTAGTGCTAACCGCCGAGGAGAGGATCGATCTGGAGCGGTGGGCACGCCGTCCGAAGTCCTCGCAAGCACTTGCCCAGAGATCGCGGGATCATTCTGGCGTGCGCGAAGGGCAAGAACAACAGTGTCGTGGCAGAGGAACTGCGAATCACAAAGCAGACCGTGGGCAAGTGGCGATCGCGGTTTCTAGCGCGGAGACTGGACGGTCTGCTGGATGAACCTCGTCCCGGCACGCCACGCAAAATCAGCGACGTCGAAGTGGAGCGCGTACTGACGCTGACGTTGGAATCGACGCCGCGAGACGCAACCCATTGGAGTACTCGTTCTCTGGCCGCAAAAGCGGGACTGAGTCGCAGTACAGTCAGCCGGATCTGGCGCGCCTTCGCTCTACAGCCCCATCGTAGTGAGACGTTCAAGTTATCGAAAGATCCACTGTTTATTGAAAAGGTTCGCGACATCGTGGGACTGTATCTGAATCCACCGGACCGGGCACTTGTGTTGTGCGTGGATGAGAAATCTCAGATCCAAGCTCTCGACCGCACGCAACCGCTCTTACCGATGCGCCCCGGACAGCTAGAACGCCGGACCCATGACTATGAAAGGCACGGCACAACCTCATTGTTCGCCGCTCTGGACGTTAAGACTGGCAGGGTCATTGGGGAATGCCATCGGCGACATCGTAGCGCCGAGTTCCGGCAGTTCCTCGATACCATCGACGAAGCTGTTCCCGCAAGTCTTGACGTGCACTTGATCCTGGATAACTACGGTACTCACAAAACAGCGGCGATCCAGCGCTGGCTTGCGAAACGTGCGCGCTTTCATGTGCACTTCACTCCTACCAGCGCCTCCTGGATTAACCAAGTGGAGCGCTGGTTTGCGGCTCTAACCGAAAAGCAAATCCGACGTGGCACCCATCGCAGTGTGCGGCAACTGGAGACTGCCATCAAGCAATACCTCGCTGTCACAAACGAATCGCCCAAACCCTTTAAGTGGGCCAAAACGGCTGATGAGATTCTGGCCAGTGTCGCCAGATTTTGTCAACGAACTTCAGAGACAGGAGACTAGTCTCCTGTTTCCGAAATTCCTTTACGTTTCGTCCATACACAGTCCCTGACGGGATTGTGAAAAAATATCCGGAACATTTAGGGCACAAAATGTTTGAACTGGATTTACGCTAGAAGAGTGAGTAGCGACAAGCCGCTGGTCGGCAAGATCAAGTACAAACCGATCGACCGCTCGCAAACCAGTTTTCAAGTATTGGATTACGAGATTCTGATCGAGGCGAACCACCCGGCGCGAGTGATCTGGGAACTGGCCGGGAAGCTCAATCTGGAACAGTTTGCCAAAGACTGCAAAACACGGGAGGGCGAAGCGGGCCGGCCCTGTTGGTCGCCACGCCTGCTGGTGAGCATCTGGGTGTATTGCTACACACTGGGCGTGGCCTCGGCACGGTCGATTGAACGGATGATGTCGCAGGAACCGGGCCTGCGCTGGCTAGCGGCAGGCCAAGAGGTGAACTATCACACGCTGGCGGATTTTCGGGTGGGGCACCGGGAGGCGCTGGAGAAGCTATTCATTGAGTTTCTGGCGATGCTGGAGAAAGCTGGAGTGGTGAATCTGGAGACCCTGCTGCAAGATGGAACCAAGATGAAGGCGCAAGCGGCGAAGAGTTCTTTGCACCGGCGCCGGACATTAGAAAAACGCCTGAGGGCGGCCCGCAAAGTGGTCAAGAAGTTGGACCGCGAAGCCGCCCAGGAACACGAGCAGATGGACAAGCGGCGGCAAGCCGCGCAACAGCGTGCGGCGCGCGAAGCGGTGGCCCGCGGCGAAGCGGCGCTGAAAGAACTGGAAAACCTGGAAGCCCGCACAACGCCGAAAAATCGGGCGGATTTGCGCGTCAGTGATAGTGAACCGGAAGCGCGCAAGATGAAAGACAACGACGGTGGCTTCCATCCCGGCTACAACATGCAGGTCACCAGCGAAGCGCAATCGCGCATGATCGTAGCGGTTGGATTGACGGGCGATCACAACGATCTGCATCAACTGATACCAGCGCTGGAGCGGATCGAGCAGAGTGGCTTGGCGACTCCGCAGACGATCATCGCCGACAACGGGTATGCCACGCGCGACAACGTGGAACAAACGGCCGAGCGGAATGTGGAACTGATTGCGCCGTGGAAAGGCGATGCCGCGCGGCAAGCCGGGGCGTGCGCTCGCGCCGGGATTGCGAAAGAGTTTGCAGCCACTGCCTTTCAGCGGCAGGGGCGTGGCCAAGCGTTGTTGTGCCCGGATGGCAAGACCTTGGTGGCGATCGGACAAAAGAAACATCACGGCGTAGTCAAAACCATCTTTCAAGCCCAAGCTAAGAATTGCAAGAGTTGCCAGTTCCTCAAACAGTGTTGCGGCTATCGTGGTGGGCCGCGGCGTGTGGAGTTACCGGTAGAGAGTAAGGCGATGAGCGGCTATCTGGCACGTATGAAACGTCGAGCGGTGAAGACGCTTTATCAGAAGCGTTGTGAAATTGCCGAGTTTCCGCATCTGTGGATCAAGGGAGTGCAAAAGCTGAGGCAATTTTCGGTACGTGGGATTGTGAAGGCGGGTACGGAAGCGTTGTGGATCGCCTTGGCTTACAACGTTAGGCAGTGGATCCGCGTCCGACCGGCGGTCGCGCAGTAGATTCCAGATCATAAAGGCCTTTTCCCCTCGTCCTCCTGCCTCGCGGAGACGAATTTAGGGCGGTTGGGATCATTTCTAAAGAAACTTGGGCGTGGCTGGCGTCCCGAATCATACTTGCACAACCATGTATTCTGTAATGACAAGCTTCCGTCTTTCCATCGCCGGTTTTTCCCAGCCTTGGATTTTTTCACAGTCCCTCACGGGATTGTGAAAAAATATCCGGAACATTTAGGGCACAAAATGTTTGAACTGGATTTACGCTAGAAGAGTGAGTAGCGACAAGCCGCTGGTCGGCAAGATCAAGTACAAACCGATCGACCGCTCGCAAACCAGTTTTCAAGTATTGGATTACGAGATTCTGATCGAGGCGAACCACCCGGCGCGAGTGATCTGGGAACTGGCCGGGAAGCTCAATCTGGAACAGTTTGCCAAAGACTGCAAAACACGGGAGGGCGAAGCGGGCCGGCCCTGTTGGTCGCCACGCCTGCTGGTGAGCATCTGGGTGTATTGCTACACACTGGGCGTGGCCTCGGCACGGTCGATTGAACGGATGATGTCGCAGGAACCGGGCCTGCGCTGGCTAGCGGCAGGCCAAGAGGTGAACTATCACACGCTGGCGGATTTTCGGGTGGGGCACCGGGAGGCGCTGGAGAAGCTATTCATTGAGTTTCTGGCGATGCTGGAGAAAGCTGGAGTGGTGAATCTGGAGACCCTGCTGCAAGATGGAACCAAGATGAAGGCGCAAGCGGCGAAGAGTTCTTTGCACCGGCGCCGGACATTAGAAAAACGCCTGAGGGCGGCCCGCAAAGTGGTCAAGAAGTTGGACCGCGAAGCCGCCCAGGAACACGAGCAGATGGACAAGCGGCGGCAAGCCGCGCAACAGCGTGCGGCGCGCGAAGCGGTGGCCCGCGGCGAAGCGGCGCTGAAAGAACTGGAAAACCTGGAAGCCCGCACAACGCCGAAAAATCGGGCGGATTTGCGCGTCAGTGATAGTGAACCGGAAGCGCGCAAGATGAAAGACAACGACGGTGGCTTCCATCCCGGCTACAACATGCAGGTCACCAGCGAAGCGCAATCGCGCATGATCGTAGCGGTTGGATTGACGGGCGATCACAACGATCTGCATCAACTGATACCAGCGCTGGAGCGGATCGAGCAGAGTGGCTTGGCGACTCCGCAGACGATCATCGCCGACAACGGGTATGCCACGCGCGACAACGTGGAACAAACGGCCGAGCGGAATGTGGAACTGATTGCGCCGTGGAAAGGCGATGCCGCGCGGCAAGCCGGGGCGTGCGCTCGCGCCGGGATTGCGAAAGAGTTTGCAGCCACTGCCTTTCAGCGGCAGGGGCGTGGCCAAGCGTTGTTGTGCCCGGATGGCAAGACCTTGGTGGCGATCGGACAAAAGAAACATCACGGCGTAGTCAAAACCATCTTTCAAGCCCAAGCTAAGAATTGCAAGAGTTGCCAGT
>CAVPKW010000010.1:0-1377721 GCA_963705805.1 uncultured Acidobacteriaceae bacterium | reverse complement strand
TCCAACTGTTCGGGGGCCATGTTCACAATAGTTCCCGCGGCAAAACCCTGGAGCTGTGTGGGCCGAGAGAGTCGTGGATCTGAATCATGCGTTTCGGAAGCTCGACCAATAGGGAAATCTCACTGCCTGGCGTCAATGGTCGGCTATCCGCCAAGCAAATTTCCTCATCCTCAGCGCGGCGTCACGCGATCTGCTGAACCCATTGCCTCCGCCGGCTGGCGCCTCGGAAGGGGATCCCCGAAATACTGTGTTTCGTGGACGACCTTGCCGTTGCGGAACTCCATAATACTCACCGTGTATGCCAGTCGCCCCTGGTACGTGATTGTGTATTCCGTGATCCAGAGATCCCCGTTTCCGAGAATCCGCTTGACTTTGAAGCCGGACGGCTTGCCGGGATGGTGACTCCGCAAGGCCTGCAAATTGCTTCGTCCGAGGATTCGCTCGCCTGACTGGGGATAGTCACAAATGGCATCGTTATCGTAAATATCGTGTTCCGCGTTTGCATCGCCGACAGCCGATGCGTGCCAGTGCGAATTCAGGGCTTTACGGATTTGTTCCTCTTGCATCGACTGCTCCAGGTGCGGTTTCGCTTTCATGTTCATCTACTTTGTGGAATGAAACCCGGGATGCCGGTTTTCACCACTTCATTTAGCCTCTGTCTGGTCTGAATTCGATTGATTTCGTCAAGCGCATCTTCTGGAATGGCGGAGATGTTGAAATTCTCGCGCGCGCGGGCCGTAGTCCTCGGCGTGGTAAGCAAAGCTGTGCCGCGCTGGACCGCCCAAGCCAGCACCACCTGTGTCGCGTCTTTCCAACTCGCGCGGCGATTGCCGAAATGACTGGACCTTCGAGCGGCCCCGGCCTCATCCCGTGACCTAATGCTGCAAAAGCCAAAAACACAATGCCCTTCTCCTTGCAGAATTCCAAAAGCTCCGTTTCCGGCAGATACGGATGTGCTTCTACCTGGACCACGGCTGGCTTGATTCTCGCAGATTCATAGATGGGCAACAGTTCGTTCAAGCTGATGCCCGAGAGTCCGATGGCCCGGCACCTGCCGTCGTCCATCAGACTTTCCATCGCTCTCCAAGTATCGAGCAAAGTCACGTCGTGGTCGTAAAGGACATTGCCGTTTTGATCCCGCGGATCCTGCTCGTCCCCCGGTTGAAATGCAAATGGAGGTGAATGAGATAGAGATCCAGATACTCGAGCCGGAGTCTGTCCAGACTCGCCTCGAAAGCCGGCTCGACACGCTCGGGGCGGTGATTGGAGTTCCATAACTTTGTGGTAACAAAAATGTTTTCGCGGGCGATCCCCCCAGCGGCAAGTCCTGCCTGCAAGGCCTCGCCTACCTCGCGCTCGTTCCGGTATCGTTCCGCGCAATCGAAGTGTCGAAATCCGGCTTCCAGTGCGTCTCTGGTTGCAGTTATCGTCACGGCTGCGTCGGGAATTAGGGTGCCAAAGCCGAGTGCGGGCATATGGCCGCCTCCGTGGTTGAGCGGCATTCTCGTCATCCGAAGATCAGAAGATTCAATCATGGTTACACCTCCTAGCTGTTTTACGTCCGGCACCAATGCACGGATTCAAAAAATTAGATGCCCAGCCCCGGTATTCCGAGGCTTGAGAGATACGAGTATTATTCCACTGCGGCGACATAGCTACCCTCTGAAGGCGACAAGCAGAGACCGCTAGGCCTCTGCCTGCTTTCGCTACTCTGCGACTTCGAAGATGACATCGAGTTCTATCGGCATCCCGAGGGGAAGGCTGGCAACGCCGATTATCAGCCGAACCGATGTTTTCTCGATGCCAAAGACATCTCGAAACAGGTCCGAGGCAGCGTCCGCGACCTTTGGCTGGTCGACGGAGTCCCCAGAGGTCGCTATGAACACTCCGAGCCGAACGACGCGAGTCACCCTATCTAGCGAGCCCAAGTGCTTTTTGGCCGCGGCGAGGACACCCAAAGCCGCAGTGTAGACGGCATCTCGTCCAGCCTCGGTATCGAGCTCTTTCCCAACTCGGCCAAGATACTTCGGCTTGTGGTCCACAACCGGGAGCATCCCGCTAAAGAAGAGCAGGTTGCCCGTCTGTACCGTCTCGACGTAAGTGCCGAATGGTGTCGGGGCGGCCGGGAGCTGAATGCCAAGGTCCTGCAGCCGGCGTTCAGCACCGCCCGGCTGCGAGCCTTTACTGGTTACCATCGGCCCACGTGCGCACCGCCGTCCACGTGCAGCACCTCCCCGGTTACGTGACCGGCTTCCGTCAGATAAACGACTGCCTCAGCGATGTCCTTTGGTTCGGAGATCGTTCCCATGGGTGAAAGGGTCTTCAGGAAATCCTTCGGGCCGTTCTTGTGCATCGGAGTGTCGACAACGCCTGGCGCGACCGCGTTGAAGCGGATGTTGTTCTTCGCGTATTCGCTCGCAAGGCTAACGGTAACGGCGTCAAGTCCGCCTTTCGTCATCATCGCAATCGAAGCCGGAACGCCCGCCATGGGGTTATCGGCCAACGACGCCGTGATGCTTGTCACGCTGCCGCCGGTGCCCTGCGAGAGCATCTGCTTGACTGCGAGCCGGGTGATGAAGATGAACCCTTCCAGGTTGGTGGAGACAAGACCGCGAAACTCGTCGTGGGTGTAGTCCGTAAAGGACTTGGCTACGAAGATACCCGCGTTGTTGACAACATGATCGATCGAGCCGAACTTAATGATCGCGGTCTGTGCGACCTTCTCAGCGGTCGCTGCCTGACCGATATCTCCGTCGACGAGCGCGAGGTTCGGCGACGGCGCGAAGCCGGCCTTGGAAACACTTCGCGAGGTTGCAACCACGTTATAGCCGCGATCCAGAAAGGCGTGGACAACGGCTGCTCCGATGCCTTGCGAGGCGCCGGTTACGATGACTGTCTTTTTGCTTGCCATACTTACCTCCTTTTGTTTTCTCGCAGAGTCTTTAGAAAATACTATCCTGCGTGTTTGACTTAGTAACTACTAAACTATCAAAATTACGATCCGCTATTGTTTTTTGAACACTATACGGATGCGCATAAGTAAAGGGACATGTGTGACATACTGGTTTCAGAGACTTTATGGTGCCACGCTTGTTGTGGTTGCATCCCAGCACATATCAGCGGCTGAATCGGCTGAGCAAGGAAGCGGAGAGAGACGGAGCTTACCGTGTGGCGAAGCGCTTACGCGCCGTGGTGCTGAATTCGGAAGGACATACCAGTGGCGAACTGGCGGAGATCCTGCAGGCGCCGCGATCCAAGGTGTCTGAGTGGCTGCAGCGTTATCAAACTGAGGGAGTCGATGGTCTGCTGGAAGGGTATCGGTCGGGTCGGCCCTCGGAACTGACAGAGAAGCAACAACAAGAGTTGGGCGACATTCTCGACAGCGGTCCGGTCTCTTACGGTCTAGACAGCGGCATCTGGACGTCGCCTATGATTGCCTGGGTGATCGAGGAGGAGTTCGGTGTTCAGTATCATCCCGGCCATGTGCGCAAATTGCTTCATAGCTGGGGATTTTCGGTGCAACGGCCGCGCCGTGTGTTGGCGCGCGCGGATGCCGCAGCCCAAGACCGATGGCATCGCCGCATCTATCCCATGCTTAAAAAAAAGCCCGCTCGCGACACTGGGCGCTCCTCTTCACCGATGAAGCCAGCTTCCGGCAAGATTCGACGCTCCACACCACCTGGAGCCGCGTTGGGTGTCCACCGGAAATCCCCGTGACAGGAGAACGTAAGAACGTGAAAATTCTCGGCGCCATCGAGCTTTGGAGCACGCGGTTCGATTATCGCCAGGACACAGTTTTCAATGCCACCACATATCTCGGCTTCCTCGAACAACTCGCTCGCCGCTACCGCCGCCAAGGAGCGATTCTGATTCAGGACAACGCCTCCTACCACAAGCATGCTGAGGTCTGGGCTTGGTTCAAGTCCAACCGCCACTGGCTGGAAGTGCATCAATTGCCACCCTACTCGCCGGAATTGAACCCTACCGAACGGTTGTGGCAGCACACCCGCAAAAACGGCACGCACAATCGATTCTTCGGTGGCCTCGATGCACTACTCGCCACGCTAACGCGAGTCTTTGGGGAAATGCAGTCACACCCTCAACTGATCCGGTCCTATCTGCTGCCTTTTTGTTGATCGTTATGTCCCCTTAATTATGCGCGGTCGTATAGCTCCTGAGGTTTCCGGTGCTGAGGCGATGACACCACAAGTGTGAAGGCGGCTCTATTAGACGATGGTGTCGGCCGATACCTTGGTATCAGTCGGCGCGACAAGCGGCGTTTGATGACGCTTCTCCAACCCTGGATTGAGGAAGGCCGCCGATACCGTGCTGCCGGTTTGCGAACGTAGAGTGGATGTCGTCCTGCAGCGACGCGAGGATTGATGCGACGTTTTGAGTGGGACTGATCACATCCGAGGCCTCCGGAGCGATCGGGAGGCCGCGTGCTTCGTAGTATTTGCGGACTTCCTGCTGCGATCTCGCGGCAGACGACGCAATGTCTGGCACTGTCATCGAAGTCTTCCCGCAGATCTCGTCCGCCAACACCTGCGCCATGCGGGCGGTATCCCCTCTCGAATGCAATCTAAGAAAGCCAATGCCGAAGATGGTCAGTTTGCCGGTTTGAGACAAAGGCTTTCCGTCTACACCTGTTTTCAGGGGGCCTTGCAGAAGCCTGCGCGCTAACCAACGAAGGACGGCAAAGGTCACCAGAATGGAGACCAGCGAGGGTAAGCCAAACGTCAGCATCCAGCGCCCGAGCGGTGGCATGCCGCCGTTATAAACAACAAGATTCGCCGGGTTGGAGATCGGCAATACAAAGCTGGCGGCGTTGGCTTTCGATCGTGGTCACCGGCGATAGAGTGGACAGGCAGACGCAAACGATCGAGAGCTGCGCGCACAGTCTCATATTGAGCTTCCGAACCGTCGTCTGCGTTATCGCCGGAAAGAAAGGCAAAATCAACCTCGCCTGCCAGACGATCGTTTACCTCCTCGATCAGTTCCAGAAAAATCCAAATGATTCTCATCGTAGCCGTCCCGACAAGGGCCGGAGCCGCGCCGTTCCGCTCCAGCGCCGGAATTTTTCACCCCGCACCAGCACGGTCGCATCGGAGGCTGCTACCTGGCCGATCAACTTGTAAACGCGTTGCATCGGTGGACTGTAGCCGACCATCGCCAGAGTATTGTTCGTCAGCTCTGCCGGAACAGACGCTCTTGCCCTTTGCGAGAGCCGCCGGTGTTCAACAGCGCGCTCGAGCTGAGAGAGAACGTATTCAAATTCGAGCGGCTTCGAAAGGTAATCGAATGCGCCCAGCTTCATCGCTTCAATGGCCGTACCACTGTCTCCAAACGCTGTCATGACGAGGAAGGTGGAATGCGATCCACCCGCTAGCGCCTGTGGCAGAACAGACAAGCCATCGAGCTCGGGCATGCGGATGTCGAGCAGCACGGCATCGGGCTCCTGGTGCAAGGTGAGAGAGAGGGCTTCAACGCCATCGCGCGCCGACAGAACGCGAAAACCTTCCGCCTCGAGTAAAGCCACCAATGACGTTCTCGCGGCGTCCTCGTCTTCGGCTACCAAAACGGTTGAGATGGGCATGTCAGCAACTCATTCCTTCCTCGGCAATTCGACCACAAAGCGAGCGCCCGTTGGACCTGCGGCATAGCGAAGATCTCCACCTTGACTGCGCATGAGTTCGCGGGAAACGGCCAAGCCTAGTCCGGTTCCGGCCGGCTTGGTTGTATAGAACGGCTCAAACAGACGTTCCTGCTGTTCGGAATCGAGCCCTGGCCCCTCGTCCTCGACTTCGACTCTGGCGATTCCATTCTCGTGGGAAGTGCGAACGTGAACCGTCCCGCCGGCCGGCGACGCTTCTAACGCATTTAGCAGGAGGTTGACAACGGTTTGGGTGAGTTGCTGCAAGTCGAAAAAGGCGCGCAGCTCCTCGCCGGCATTGTTGAGACAAATGGCCGCGTTCTGCATTTTGGCCTGCCGCTCGACGAGCGTGATGCAGTGCTCGACAACGGGAAGAACAGGCTGTACTTCGGGGCGCGGCTGCCGCGACCGTTGCAGATCGAGCAAATCGTTCAACAAAACGCTGAGCCGGTCTACTTCGGTTTGAACCGTTCGCAGATCTTCGCGGCGGATGGAATTGGTCTCCAGTCTACGTTCCAACAACTGCACGGTGAGGCGGATGCTGTTGAGCGGATTTCTGATCTCGTGCGCCAAACCAGCCGCCAGCCGTCCGGTGGCCCGCAGCCGGTCTTCCCGTCTGAGCTCCCTTTCGAGCTTTCGGCGCACCGAAGCCATGCGATTGATCGATCCGCCGATTCCGCCCAATTCGTCCGAGCGCTCCGGAAGGCGAAATTCAAAATTCTGTTCGAGGGCGGAAAGGCCACGCTTGATCTGCGCTACGCCACGAGCGAGATGGAGACCGGACGCCAGAGTTCCGGCAATGCTCATGAGGGCCGCCAGAACGAGAATCGAAAGCAGGAGTTCGCGCCGGACCGCACCGGGCGCTCCGCGTCCCACGAGCCTTTTCATGGCCCAAACGACGGCGCCGTCGTTCTGACTTGGTGCAGCGCCTAAGACCAGCAGATCGCTCTTTCCGCGAATCACTCGCGCGACCAAGCGCTGCGCCTTTTGACTCTCTTGGGTGAGCGCAACGATGAGACCTCGTTCCGCGCTTGGGACATCGGTCTTCGCCGAGCCGGTGTCGTGTGTCGGAAAAGCATAACCGAGAAAATCATCACCGGCATAAAATCCGCCCTCCACGCCTGGATAGGAGCGGAGTACGGTTTGGCTGATCCCGCGCAGCGAAACATCGCGGGCCGGCGCGGGGAGACTGGACCAGGAACTGTCGGACGATGTGCGGTATTGATACTGCTGTTTCAGTTCGCCGATGGCGGTGGCAATCTGGCAGCCTGCGCCAGATTCTCTAGGGCTTTGACAATCTCCTCAGCGCATTTCGCGTTCTCATCGGCGGCGATCAGATCCTTCCGCTCGTAGTCGCGCACCGCCAGCTGGTAGAAATCGCGAGCCCATTTAGGAAACGAAGCGGCTCGTGAATCGCCGGATTGCTTTAGAAAATAATCGGCCTGCTGCGTCCGGAAATAAGCGCGCTGTAGACGATCCTGGATTTCTCCGGCGGAAGGCGGCCCTTTCGGACCAGCTCCCGCTCGAAGATGTTGTTGATGCTCGGCCACGTGCAGGAGTGCACGTTGGCGAGAAATCCGCGGCTATATTCCAGGGCGCGTTCGGCAGTCACATCGACCGCCTTGGTGGATTCCAGTTTCCGTCGAATGTCCGCGAGGCGATTGGCGGTTTCCGGCCCTGGGGGTTTGGGCGGGCCGGGCCGCCCGGTTTGCGCCCCAAGCGAGACCAAGGCGGCCAGCAGGAAAGCAAATTGTCCACCCATTCGCAGAGCCGTCACCAGAAATCCTGAAAGCACGACGGTATGCATGCGTTGCGCCTTTGCTTGTTGCGGGACGCCGACGCAGCACTGTCCGATTGTCGCCCACCCGTGGACGCTCAGGGTACATTCACAAATCCTCAGGACTGCGGAGGCTGGGCCGGCGGAGGCGGTTCGTCAGTTCGTCCAGCGGGCGGTAGGCCCGCAGCAGACGGCGGTGGCGGCTCAGCAGGACCGCTGGCCACAGGAACCGGAGGGGCTCCCGGGCCGCCGCGTGGACCAGCCGGCGAAGGAGGAGGACCACCCGGTCCGCTGCCAGGGCCCGCCATGCCGAGTGTGAGTGGCTGGCCATTGATCGTCACGGTTTGTACGTCGATTACCGTTCGCCCACTGATCGTGTTTCGCGCGTAGCCTGAATACGCAACGGTGGCTCCCACTCGAAGAAACGACGGGTTCGTTGCTGCGAATGGCGGTACCGTGGCCAGCGTGCCATTTTCGAATAGAAATCCGTTGATGGCGCCGTCTGGGCCGTAGTTTAACTGCTGGATGCGTCCCGAACCGGAATACGGAGCAGCCGCCCCTGGCTGCGGCACTGCAAATGTTTTTCCCGAAGTCCGGTCTTGGACGCCTTGCGCCTCGATCGTCTGAAGGCCGGCGGGCGACGTCTGTGCATAGCCTGCGACTTGAACGGTGTCTCCCCGGCGAATGGAACTCCCGATACGAATGGCTGCCGGCGGGGGCAGATGAACCAGTGTATTGTTGTTCAGCAGAAACCCTTCAATTTCGGCGTCAGGGTCATAGTTGAATTGCGAGATCGTACCGGAGACGGTGGTATACACGCCCGTCTGTGACGGTGGTCCCGGAGGCGGTCCGCCCCGCCTTCCTTTTCTGCCCTGCGCCGCGCCGATCGTTACCATCGCACAGCCCAGCACGGCACCGAGCAAAATACGCGATTGATACAGTTTCATAAGAAGTGAACCTCCAGCACGGAAGATGCAACCGAACGGCCAGTTCAAATATCAATCGAGTCAATACGGATTACGCCATCTTCTGTCTCAGTTAACGCACGTTTCTGTGTTCTGTCCGTACATTCGGGATCGGCTTTAGAAGTGGACCTGTACTGACAACTGCATCTCACGACCGCTGTAGTCTCGTCTCAGGCAATTACGCGCCCCAAACCGACTCCTTTATTTAGAGCCCTCGTGAGCCTTCGCCAGAAATCGAGCGCCCGGTCGTCGCACGCCGGCTGTTCCCATTCCGTACGCTACGCCTTACCAAGTGGCTGTAGAGACTCGGAAAATAGTGAGGTTTGCTTTGGCCAGCACTATGCAGTTAGTAAGTCGGGTCTTGGATCGAGAAGTCATGGACCCGCCATCACTGCCAATATGAGACAGAACCAGCAGCGAAGCCTACGCGCACTCGATTGGCTGAATTTCTTCATGGCCGATGTCAATACTGGCATTGGTCCTTTTCTCGCGATCTATCTGACGGCAACCCGCCATTGGAACCCGGCGAGCGTAGGTATCGTGGTCTCGACCCAAAGCATCGCCTCGGTCCTGGCCCAAGGGCCGGCCGGATGGATCGTCGATTGGTCTCGGCATAAAAAATGGCTGATCGTCGGCGGCGCTGCGGTTGTCGCGCTCGGTTGTTTTGGCATCGTACGTTCACATAATGGCGCCACCGAAATCCTGACGCAGGTTTTGCTCGGTGTCGCTGCCGCTCTTTTTCCTCCAGCCATCGCGGCCATTTCTCTTGGAATTGTCGGCAAGCGAAGGCTCTCGCGGCGAATCGGCCGTAATGAAGGATTTAACCATGCGGGAAACGTGACCTTCGCTCTTCTTGCCGGGGCAGTCGGCACTTGGCTCGGACAACAGTGGATCTTCTACGCATCGGCCATCGTGGCGAGCGGAACCATTTGTGCCGCGGCGCTGATCCGCTCGGAGGATATCGATAATGTGGCCGCTCGCGCCGCCCGCGAGGAAGACGATCGCGGCGGATCGACCCGCATCGCGGGTTTTCGAGAACTGATCGCCGATCGATGCCTCTGGATCTTTACCGCCTCCGTCGTCTTGTTTCATTTCGCCAATGCGGCCATGCTGCCTCTGGTAGGAGAACTGCTCTCGCGAGGCCAGGATGGCAAATCGTCTCTCTATATGTCGGCCTGCATCATCGCCGCTCAGTTTGTCATGATCCCCGTCGCTTTTCTGACCGGCCGGTTAGCCGATTCTTGGGGCCGCAAGCCGCTGTTTCTGATTGGTTTCGGAGTGCTGACCCTTCGCGGCATCCTCTATACCTTTGGAAAGAGTTCACTGTACCTGCTCGCCGTACAAAGCCTGGATGGCGTGGGAGCGGCTGTTTTTGGAGTTTTGTGGGTCGTTATCATCTCCGATCTGGCAAACGGGACCGGGCGCTTTAACCTGCTGCAGGGTGTCATTCAGGCTGCTCTTGGCCTGGGAGCTTTCTTGAGCAATTTTCTTTCCGGATTTGTTGTCAAGAGTTTCGGTTACAACGTGGCCTTCCTGGGACTCGCCGCGATCGCCTTTACAGGCTTGCTGTTCTTTGCCCAGCTGATGCCGGAGACCAAAGACTTCGCCACGCTTGGATAGGAGAAGAAGTTCAGACAGCTTCGACTTCGGCCATTCCGTTCCCCTTCAGGCCTTTGATGTCCCGGATCGGCGGTTGGCCGAAGCACCGGCTGTACTCCCGACTGAATTGGCTCACACTTTCGTAGCCGACCTCGTACGCTGCCGTAGTAGCGTCCAATCCGTCCATCAACATTCTTTGTCTAGCGGTTTGGAGGCGCAGCAGCTTTTGGTATTGCAGCGGGCTCATGGCAGTCAGTGAGCGGAATTGGTGATGCAGGGTAGACACCCCCATTCTGGCCGTGTCGGCCAACTCCCGCATGTGCAGGGGCTTGGCGTAATTGGCTCGAAGCCAAGCAATCGCTCTTGCCGTTCTTTGGCTGAGGTCGCCGCTCGTAGCGATGGCGCGGAGGCGGTCCGCCTGCGGTGTCTTCAGCAGCCGGTAGAGTATCTCTCGCTGGATGAGCGGGCTGAGAAAAGGAATGTCCTCAGGGGCCTGCAGAAGATCGAGCAGCCGGTGACACGCACTGAGGAGTCCCGCTGTTGTCTCTCCGACAGCAAGGCCTTGGCGCTGAGACGAAGGTCTTGCTTCCGGAACATCGTCGCGGCTGAGCACCTCTCGCACCGCAGGCATGTCGAAGCGGACAAACATCACCAGCAGCGGCGTCTTCTCAGAAGCCTCCACGATCTGGCTCTGAGCAGGCACATCGATTGAGGAAAGCAAAAACGACGATGCATCGCACACGTACTCGTTGCCCCCGAGGAGGATGCGCTTTCGTCCCTGAACAAAGACGCTGAGACTGGGCTCATACGACGCCCGGTAACAGGGTGTGGGCGTTGTGCGGTGATACAAGAGAAGCTCGGGGATCGCGGTCGCATGCTCTCCGGCCTTAGCGGTGATGGCATGGATCCGCTGGGCGAGGGAGTGTCTCATTTCGAGAACGATCGGATCAGAAGACACAACGCTTTTCGGTTTACTCGGCATCGATGTTGCTCTGCTTTCAGGTTATCTCTTGATCTGCGTGTGATTGCAGAAATACTGATCGCGAGACAGGATCAGGCAAAGAATTAGCAGGATCGTGTAAGCCAGGGGCGTGCTTTCCGCAATACGGTGGGAATGGGGGCGGGGAGAACGCCCCACAGGATGAGGAGGAACATCTTGCGGACGCGCAAACTTGGGCAGAGTGATCTTGAGGTTTCAGAAATTGGCTTCGGCTGCATGGGCATGAGCTGGTCTTACGGACCTCCGAAAGACAAGGGAGAAATGGTCAAGCTGCTGCACGCGGCTGTGGATCGGGGCGTGACGTTCTTCGACACTGCCGAAGTCTATGGTCCGTTGGTAAATGAGGAACTGGTCGGAGAGGCGCTTGCCCCTTTTCGCGGGAAGGTGGTGATTGCGACGAAGTTCGGATGGGAGGCTAACCCGGAGGACGGCGGCAAGTGGAGCGCCCTGAACAGCCGCCCGGAGCACATCCGCAAGGTGGCGGAAGCGTCGCTGAAGCGGTTGAAGGTGGATGCCATCGACCTCTTCTATCAGCATCGTGTTGATCTAAATGTTCCGATCGAGGACGTCGCCGGCGCGGTGAAAGACCTGATCCAGCAAGGCAAGGTCAAGTACTTCGGGTTGTCGGAGGCAGCTGCGCAAACGATTCGCCGTGCCCACGCGGTTCAACCCGTCACGGCGCTGCAGAGCGAATACTCATTATTCTTCCGCGAGCCCGAGAAAACAGTAATGCCTACGTTGGAGGAACTGGGAATCGGCTTTGTTCCGTTCAGTCCCTTGGGCAAAGGGTTCCTGACGGGAAAGATGCCTGCGGACACAAGATTCGACAAGACCGATTTCCGCAGCACGCTTCCCAGATTCAGTCCCGAAAACCTGAAGACGAATCACGCGCTGGCCGACGTGGTCACTGCATTTGCAGAGCGCAAGAAGGTAGCGCCTGCACAGATTGCGCTTGCCTGGCTGCTTGCGAGGAAACCGTGGATTGTGCCCATTCCAGGAACGACAAAACTGGAACGCTTGGAGGAGAACTTGGGGGCGGCAAGCGTCGAATTGACCGCGGAAGAGGTGCACCGCCTTGGAGAGGCATCTTCGGAGGTGAAGCTGCAAGGCGATCGCTACTCGCCGTTTCACCAGCAGCTGGTCGGCCGTTAACACCAACCGGGAGTCGTCCAGATGAAAGCTATCCATTGGGGCGTGCTGATTGTGATGTTGGCGTCCGGCTACGTCGCTCACACGCAAGTTGTGTCAAGATCGGTCGCGAAGTACGACTCTGCAAAAGAGAGATTCGTCGGCGCATGGCGCCTGGTTCGGATAGAGACACCCGGAGTGGGCGGAACGGCAGGTATGCCTCAGCCAAAAGGCATGCTGATTTACACGCGTGACGGACACATGTCCGTGCAGCTCATGTATCCGGCTGCGGCAAAGGCGCCGGACAACGAGTATGTCCGCAATGGCTATGAGGCATCATTCGGCAGCTACGACGTAAACGAAGAGGCGCAGACCGTCACGCACCATGTGCAGGGTTCCATCACACGCGAGGCTCTTGTCGGCAAGGACCTGCCTCGCCGTTACCATTTCACAAAAGACGGCCACCTGATCATCCGCTCGGCGAATGCGAATGAAACCTGGTCCGTTACCTGGGAGCATGAATGATTCGAAAGCAGCCAACCTTCATCGCTGCATGTCTATTGCCGTTGGGTTTGGCCCTAGCGCAGACATCGCCAGCAGATCTTCATTCCGCGCAGATCACGATCACACCGCCGGTCTCTCAAAAGGTCATTATCGGTGCACCGGATCGCTTCACGGGCTCCGTTCGTGTTCGGTCGCTCTTCGACGCGAAGTCTCCGTCTCGCCTTACTGGCGGCGAGGCGACCTTCCAGCCGGGAGCCCGCTCTGCCTGGCACACTCATCCGCTTGGCCAGGTGCTGATCGTGACCGATGGTGAGGGCTGGGTGCAGCAATGGGGCAGTCCGGTTCAGGTCATGCGCAAGGGCGATGTTGTTTGGATTCCGCCTGGGGTAAAGCATTGGCACGGAGCGACGCCGACGACCACCGTGACCCACATCGCGTTGCAGGAAGAGCAAGACAACGTGGCGGTGAAGTGGATGGAGAAGGTCACTGATGAGCAGTACAAGCTCGGCAAGTGACAGCGACGAATTGGCCGGCAATGAGCACGGATGCCGGCAATCACAGTCAGAACAGGAAGGATTTCCACTATGAATATTTCGTTTGAAGGACAAGTAGCACTCGTAACAGGGGCGGGTTCTGGATTAGGCTTGGCGACAGCGAAGGCTTTTGCCGCTTCGGGCGCGTCTGTGGTGCTGGCGGACTGGAACGAGAAGGAAGTTCAGGCCGCGGCTAAAGAGCTTGCGGATAAAGGGCATAAGACCTTCGGTATCCGCTGCGACGTGTCGGATGACGCGGAAGTGGAAGCGATGGTCAAGCAGGCTGTTGCGAAGTTTGGGCGGTTGGATGCGGCGTACAACAATGCGGGCGTGCAGAACGTGCTTGCGGAAACGGCCGATTCGCCGCGTGAAGATTACGATCGCGTCATGGCCATCAATCTTCGCGGCGTTTGGAGCTGCATGAAGTTCGAATTGCAGCAGATGCGTAAGCAAGGAAGGGGCGCCATCGTGAACTGCTCTTCGCTGGGCGGTCTCATAGGCGGCGCACGGCGCGGAACCTACCATGCTGCGAAGCACGGGGTGATTGGCTTCACCAAGAGCGCCGCGCTCGAGTATGCAACGCGAGGTATTCGCGTGAATGACGTCTGCCCCGGCATGATCCAGACACCTATGAGCGACAAGATGATCGCAGCAGGTCAGGGCGATGAACTCAACTCGATGCTGGAGAAGTTCGTTCCCATGCAGCGCCTGGGCCGGCCGGAGGAAATCGCCGATGCCGTCCTTTGGCTGTGCAGCTCAGCTGCGAGCTATGTTACTGGCCAGTCCATCTCTGTGGATGGCGGCTACGTGATGCGTTAGAGAGGGACCAGTCTTGCGAGGAACCGTACTCTATGGAACCGGCGACATCCGCTTCGAGGATGTCGCCGACCCGAAGATGACTAAAGCAACAGACGCAGTCATCCGCTTAGCCGCGACGTGCGTGTGCGGATCGACCTTTGGAGCTATCGCGGGATCAGCCCTGTCGAGCAGCCCAGGCCCATGGGCCATGAGTATTGCGGGGTAGTTGAGGAAGTCGGCAGCGCAGTCAAATCTGTGACGCCGGGAGAATTCGATCTTGATCTGCATCTCGATCAAGTTGGGGGCCCCGGCTAAATATCCCTTGACAAGTATATGCTCTGTCGAGTATACAAAGAGAATGGAGTCTGTGTTCGAAGTCATTGCGGAGCCGAACCGCCGCGCGATATTGAGCCTCCTGGTCTCGTCCCAACAGTCGGTGGGAGAGATCGAGCGTCAGCTTGGTATGCCGCAGCCGGCCGTGTCCAAGCACCTGCGCGTGCTGCGCGAAGCCGGTTTCGTAGAATCCACGGTGGATGCACAGCGCCGTCTCTACCGGCTGAAACCGGAACCACTTCAGGAGATCGACGCCTGGCTAGCTCCGTTCCGTCGGTTCTGGTCCGCTCACGTGGATGCTCTCGAACGCCACCTCGACCGCATGGATCAATCAACACCAACGAAAAGGAAGACAACGAGAAAACGACGCGGCCCAAACCGCGAACGTCACAAAGGAGAAACGAAGTGAAAATCAAGTTGACCAGCATATACGTGGACGACCAGGACAAGGCCCTGCGCTTCTATACGGACGTACTGGGCTTTGCCAAGAAGGCCGATTTCAGCCAGGGCCCATATCGTTGGCTGACCGTGGCGTCGCCCGAGGAGCCGGACGGCACTGAGCTCCAGTTGGCGCTGAACAACAACCCCGCGGCCAAAGCCTATCAGGAGGCGATTTTTCAGCAGGGCCAGCCCGCGGCCATGTTCTTCACCGACGACGTCAAGGGCGACTACGAGCGGATCAAGGCCCGCGGCGCCGAGTTCACGATGCCGCCCACCGACGTAACCGGCTCGACCATTGCCATGCTGAAGGACACCTGCGGCAACCTCATTCAGCTCACGCAGCTGGCACGCTACTAAATGCGGCCGTTCCGCACATTGGCGCAGCTCCGCCGGTTCTGGTCCGCTCACGTGGATGCTCTCAAACGCCACCTCGACCGCATGGATCGATCCACACCACCGAAAAGGGAGACAAGGAGAAGAAGATGACCGATCGCGAGCAGTACACACCGGGTCCGGCCAGCGGGGCGCAGGTACGAAAGGACGGAGAGAAGTGGACGCTCATTCTCGTCAGAGAGCTGCGCCACGCGCCGGAAAAAGTCTGGCAGGCACTTACCGACCCGGCGCATCTGCGCGAGTGGGCGCCCTTTGAGGCCGATGGGAGCCTGGCTACGGTCGGAGCCACGGTGAATCTCACCTGGGTGGGAACGGGCAGGCCGCAGGTAACAACGGTGACGCGAGCCGACGCTCCCGAGGTGCTTGAGTACGGCGATATCCGGTGGGAACTCGAAGCCTTTGGCGGCGGCACGCGCCTGACGCTGTGGCACAACATCGATCGCCGCTTCATCTCGTGGGGCGCCGCGGGCTGGCACATTTGTTTCGATGTTCTGGATCGCCTTCTCAGCGGAACTCCCATCGGCCGCATCGCTGGTGGCGACGCGATGCAGTTCGGCTGGCAGCGGCTGAACGCGGAGTACGCCAAGCAGTTCGGTATGAAAAACCAATAGCAAAGGAGAACTTGCATATGAGTAATGCCACCAAACGTCCGATTGTTCGCTGGATTCACATCGTCTTGGGCATTCCGATAATCGGTTACATTTACAGTCCGTTCGACCAAATTCCAAACTACGCGTCCGCTACTCGGTTTGTCTTCGTCCCTGTACTTGTCCTTTCGGGAGTATGGATGTGGAAAGGCCATGTCGTTCGGCGACTTTTTTCGAAAGGATCGCCCCAACCAGATGCCGCCCAGAAGAGGCTTCCCCTTTCAGAAGCTGCACAGCTAAAATAGCTGCGAGTTTGGAGCTGCACATGAAAAGGCGTGTCCCGGTGGAATCTGCCTCTGCATTAATCGACGAGAGGATCAAGGAAGTTGGAGACTGGCGCGGGAAGACGCTCGCGAAAGTGCGCCAAATCATACACGAGGCCGACCCTGAGATTTTCGAAGAGTGGAAGTGGAGAGCGGTCCCCGTGTGGTCTCACGACGGATTCATCTGCACGGGTGAGGTGTACAAGAACCACGTGAAGATGACCTTCCCCAAGGGTGCCTCGCTGGAGGACGCTTCAGGCCTCTTCAACGCCAGCCTCAAGGGCAACGCCTGGCGCGCCATCGACGCCTGCCCCTCGCGAGAAACGCTCCCGCTATTTCTTCCGCTGCAGATCCAAGCGCGTCCCGGGTTTCACACCGTCGCCCGTCGATTCCGCACGGACCCTTCCACTCCACGCGAACTCAATTTGAGAAAACTGGCCTCCAGACATGGGATCGGCGGGTCGTGTTCGGCATCGGCGACGGTTACCTGATTTGCCTTCACGCTCAGACCCGGAAGCCTGTGCGCGGTTTCGGGAATGAGGGCCCTATCGACCTAACGCAAGGCCTGGGCCGGCCCGTGGAACGCAGGCTTTACGGCGTGTCGTCGCCTCCAATTGTTTGCCCTGACATCATCGTCATGGGGTCGAAGGTGAACGACATACCGCTTGCCGCTGAGATGCCGCCGGGCGATGTTCGCGGGTTTGACGTTCGAACCGGCCAGGAGCTTTGGAGCTTCCACGCGATCCCGCACGAGAGAGAGTTCGGGAACGATACCTGGAAGAACGGTTCTTCGAAGACGACCGGGGCCGCGAATGTATGGACGATGATGAGCGCCGACGACGAACTCGGCTACGCGTACTTGCCGCTGAGCAGTCCATCGGATGATCACTACGCGTGAATCGGCCCGGGGATGGATTGTTCGGCGAAAGCCTGGTCTGCCTGGATGCGAAAACGGGCAAGCGTGTCTGGCACTTTCAAATGGCCCACCACGGTCTATGGGATTACGATTTGCCCGCTGCTCCGAATCTGGTTGATGTGGAGGTGAACGGCCAGCCCATGAAGGCTGGTAGCAATCCGCATACAATCGCGCGATTAAGCATGACTAGTCGTTTTAAACCGGCCAAAGCCTCTGAGTGAGGGCTCGCGGCAAGCGATGCAAAGCAGTATTCTTTTTCCATTCGAAACTGAAAGCTGAGATTTGCGGAGGGTGAAGGGCCGCCAGCAGATCAGAGCCTTGGCGGGAGCGGTCAGTAGCGGCCCTTCACGCCCAGCCTGATTCTCGTTATCGCATTGCCGGAAACGGAAGACAACAGTGATCCGGGGTAATTCCACTGGATCGCCTGCCGCGGCGGTGTCCAGTTTGTGAGACTGCAGCCATCATTGGTCATGGCAAGCGGCTCCGGCAAGCGCACGACCACGTGCACGCACGCATGTGGATTCGGCGCGGCTTCTGTCGGCAGTGCAACACCACGTTCACGATCTTGCCTGACTGGCTAGTGCCGTTCGGGCATTACAGCTTGCATTGCCGACAACAGGCCGGCGAACGGATCGCCGCTGGTGAGTCTGCCGAGCAGGCAACGCTGCACTGCAAGGATCCAGCGCGCTTGCCCGATCCATCCACGCTGCGCCGCTGGGTACAGAGACGCGTGTTCAGCCTGTGGTCTTGGGCAAGAATCGCAGCGGCAGCGGAATATCTTTTTGCAGCACCCACCATCCTTGCCTGGGATCTGAGCGCCTTCTGCCATATGCTGCGGCTCGAGGCAAAAAGTCCGTGAGTCGCAAGGTACTCGACGAGTTGAAGCAGCAGATTCCGCTGCTGGAGTATTTGCAGGCACAGGATTGGCAGCCGGCGCGAGCACTTAGCCGCGGCCGATGGATGGGGTTGTGTCCACTGCACACGGATCACAAGCCCAGTTTTCTGGTAGACCCCAACAAGGGCCTGTTCTACTGCTATGGCTGCGGCCGTGGCGGCGATGTGATTCGTTTCGCCGAACTCTATCACCAGGTGAACTTCCCGCAAGCCGTAGCGTTGCTACGCCAGTGGTGCGGCTTGGCGCCCCTGATGAATGCGGTCATCGATTTTTACCGCATTCAGCTGCAGCGCTATAACAACGCGGTCATCTATCTGGACCAACGCGGTATCCACTCGTCCGAGTTGATTGAGCATATGCGAATCGGTTACGCGCCGGGCCGCTGTTTACGAAGCTGGCTCACGCAGTTGGGCTATCCGCTCTCGGTGCTGCAACAAGCCGGTCTTATCAGTGCCGCCGGCTACGACAGCTATATCCGATGCATCGTTTTCCCACTGGAAAGCAATCTGTATGGCCGCAGTGTCCGGAGTTCGCCAATACTGCATCGATTTATGCCCGGATCGAAAGGCGGTCTGTATTTGTGGGAGCAAGTCCGGCGATGTCCGGAGGTGATTGTGGTGGAAGGCCTGTTCGACTACGCCGTGTTATGGCAGGCCGGCTTTCGCAATGTCACCTGCTCGCTGGGAAACCATCTCAACGCACATCAGTTTGAGCAACTGTGCGATCACCCCCGGACGGTCTATCTTGCCTTCGATGCCGACGCTAACGGTAGTGGTCCACGAGCATCGCAATCGCTTTCCCGTCGTCTTTGGGCGCAAGGTATCACTGCCCGACGGATAGGCTTGCCCGATGGCCATGACCCGAACAGCTTCTTTGTCCACGGCGGCAATGCTCATCAGTTTCAGGAACTGCTCGAGAGGGCACGTCCATGAGTTATGAGTTGATTTATCGGGCTGACCTGGGCAGCGCGCATAGCCCGTTTCGCGTGATCTCGCAGCCCACCGGACGCGAGGTGGGTTGGATCAATCGTTTTCTGGACCAGTGTTGCATCCGCGGCTTGGCTTGGCACACGCTACGCGGCTATGCCTTCGACCTGACTCATTTCATACGCTGGTGGGCCGATCGCCACTCCACCGATGAGGTGACCGAGCAGGCTCTCACGAGTTCCTCTCTGTTGGACTATCTGCGCTATCAGGCTGACCAACAACCTCGCCCGGCTGCCAGCACCATCAACATTCGGGTGTGGATGGCCGAACGCGCTTTGCGCTGCCAATTCCCCGAGGCCGTACCACCGGCAGCGCCGGGCTTTCCACAGTTCTACTGGCGACGGTCCAAGCTCGGCTATGGTCGCGTACGTCCGGCGCTGAAACGTCTGCGTGTGAGAGTACCCAAGCGAGTGGTGACACCCTTGTCGGTTGATGAAGTGTCCCGCTTTTGGAGCAGCTTCCACACTTGCCGTGACCTGGCCATCGTCGGCTTGATGTTATTGCAAGGACTGCGCTCAGGCGAAGTATTGGCACTCGATCAGGAAGATCTCATCCTGTCAGAAGCGCAGATCCGCGTGCGGGGCAAAGGGAATAAGGTTCGTCTTCTGCCACTAGCTCCCGAAGCGGTTCAGCTCCTCCAACACTACCTGCGCCTGGAGCGCCCGCCTCGCTGCGGTGCGGCTCTGTTTGTTTGTCTGAAAGGACGCGCCCGCGGAACACGCATGACCGCTGCGGGCCTGCGTTCTCTGTTCCGTCATCATCGCCAGACAACGGGCATTGCTAAAGCCAATCCTCATCGATTCCGACATACATTCGCCACGGATATGATTCGCGCCGGCATCAGCTTACCCGCGCTCATGCAGTTGATGGGGCACGCACAGATCGAAACAACCATGGTGTACGTCAGCATCACTCCGCAGGATGTCTATCAGGAGTACGTCCGCGCTGTGGCACAACTGGTGCGGCCCGTTCCGCCATCCGAATCATGAGCCGGCGCCGCCGCCTTCCGCTCGATCATCCGTTGGCCGAGGTGTTCTTCGCCGCTATCGAATCGGTGACCACTTCGATGAGCGACTCCTCCAAAGGCCGCTATCGAACCACGGCGGAATACTTTCTCCGCTTTCTGAGCAAGCATCACCCCCGTGTCCGAACCCTCGAACAACTGCAGCGGGACCCGCACATTCTGGGCTGGTTGAAATGGCTCTCCGCGCGGAAACCGCCACTGTTCAAAAGTTCTCGATCGCTGCATGTTATTTCTCTGCGACGTCTGACAGAGGAACTGGCTTGGCTCCATGACCTGCCCGCTCTGGTTTGTCTCTTCCATCCCGATGACGTGCCTCAGCCCGATGCCTGCTTCCCGCGTCCGTTGACCCCTGAACAGGATCGCCTTATACAGCAAGAACTGCTGCGCCGCAATGACGTCGCCAGTAATGCGCTCCTGCTGATCCGCCACACCGGCATCCGCATCGGGGAGTGCGCCGATCTCTCGTTAGATTGCTTGCGTCCCATCGCTCCTGGACAATGGGCTCTCCACGTGCCTCTGGGCAAGCTGCACACCGAACGCTTAGTGCCGGTAGTCGATTTCGTGTGTGAGCTCGTGCATCGCCTGCGCTTCTTCCGCTCGCTGAGCACCGTCCCACCTGACGGCTTGCTTCTTGCTCGCCGCCACAATCGTAATGCGCTGTTGTGCTTTCTACGCACAGAGCTGACCAAAGTGCGAACCGCAGTGGGCATCACCAGGCGCATTGTCCCCCACATGTTCCGGCACACCTTCGCTACCGAGATGCTTCGGAGCGGTATCAGCTATCCAGCACTCATGAAATTGCTCGGCCACACCTCACCGGAAATGACGATACTCTACGCTGAGTTCACGCAGAACGACTTACAACGTGAGTTTCGCGCCGTTTGCTCAAAGCCCCGGCATCTCTTACCGCCGCCCAAAACTACATTCGCCACGGCTGCCGCCGATTTGCAAGGCGCCCTTCATTCCATCGAAACCGCTCAGCATGTCCTCGAAATGTTCCGCCGCTCGCTTCCTGAAACAGATGGCTCCTTGCGCCTGCTCGACAGGCTCGTCAATCGACTCACCAAGATCGCTGCAGTCCTGCGCAACCTCGCCTCCCAATAAAAACGGGCAGAGATTGGCCGGATAAGTCGCGAAGTGTAGGGCGACGGTCTCGACTTCGGTCGCTTGGACGAACTACGAAAAAAGTGCCCGTAACAATCCCTGCATGACACGAAAGAGACCAATTATGAAAGCCCGGTAGCCGGTGTTGGTTTCAGCTGCCGTTTGGACAAATGCCCTTCGGCGTACTCTTGAAAATGCCAGCGTGGATCGCTGACATTCGGGCCGATTTGCAATTGGGGGTTATTCAAGCGTCCCGTACGGGTTGGGAAGCGGACGGATTTCGCGGCAGCTTTATGTCATCGATGTTTGTGCGATGCAACTATGTCAGAAAGGAGCCTTGGCGAAACCTCGACCGGATCAAAATAGATGAAGTAAGTTATTGACTATAAAAGGTTATGGCGGAGAGAGTGGGATTCGAACCCACGATAGAGTTTCCCCTATACACGCTTTCCAAGCGTGCGCCTTCAACCACTCGGCCATCTCTCCTATTGGGTTTGCCCAGCGAATGCCGGCGCGGAGGCGACTCTTTGGAAGTCGCCCTAGTCTAACATCCGGATCAATGCTACTCTGCCTTCCCTGAGCGCTCAGCCGCCTCAAGCCAAATCGAATTTCTCGTGATGCAGGGCCGGGTCTCCTGTCACCAGCACGGGACGTCCCAAGGTTTCTTCCAGCTCCTCCAGGTATTGATTGCTGCTCGCCTTCAGAACCTTCGCGACTTCTGGATGGACGCGCAGCACCACATCTTTCCCTTCCAGCGCTTTTGCGATTTTCTGCGCTTCCACCAGGATCTCGCTGATCACCGTCTGGACGCTCTTCACGTAGCCCGCGGCCTCGCAGTAAGGGCAGGGCGAGCACAGCGTTCGCTCCAAGCTTTGCTTCACGCGCTTGCGCGTAATCGCCACCAGCCCGAAATCGTTAAATTGAAGAATCTTGTACGGCGCCTTGTCGGCCCGCATCGCCTCTTCCAGCGCTTGCATCACCTTCTGGCGATTCTTGCGCTCATCCATATCGATGAAGTCAACGACAATGATGCCGCCTAGGTCGCGCAGCCGGATCTGCCGGACGATTTCCTTCACCGCCTCGATGTTCGTCTTGACGATCGTATCTTCGAGGCGATTCGATTTCCCGACGTACTTCCCGGTGTTAATGTCAATCGCCACCAGCGCCTCGGTCTGATTGATGACGATGTAACCTCCCGACTTCAGCCACACCTTCGGCCGCAGCGCCTTCTCCAGTTCCTGCGTGATATTGAAAGCGTCGAAGATAGGAGTCGGCCGCGTGTACATCTTCACGCGATTAGCCAGCGCCGGCTGGAATCGATGAAGGAAGGTAAGGACGTTTTCATACATGTCCTCGCTGTCAACCCAGATCGCTTTGAATTCCTCGGTGAGCTGATCCCGCAGGATTCGCTGGACGATGTCGAGATCATAATGCAGCAGCGCCGGCGCGGGCTTCTTCTCCGCCTTTTGCCGGATGTCCAGCCACAAGCTGTACAGAAAATTCATGTCGGCTGCAATTTCGTCTTCAGGAACGCCTTCGCCTGCCGTCCGAACAATAAATCCGCCCATGGTGCCGGCGCGGTGTTTCTGCAGGATCCGCTTCAGCCGCTGCCGCTCTTCCTCGCTTGCTACTTTGCGCGATACCCCCAAATGACCCACGCTCGGCATGAAGACTACATAGCGGCCGGGCAGGGCTATGTGCGATGTGATGCGCGCGCCCTTCTGCCCAAGCGGTTCCTTGGCGATCTGAACGATGATTTCCTGGCCAGACTTCAATAAGTCCGAAATGGAAGGCAGAACCCGATCCGGTTTCTCACTCGACGAGCGCTCCTCAACAGACTCGCGCTGGACCTCTGCCCTCGCCTGTGGCTCCATTGCCACGGCTGCCCCGGTTCCCAAACCGGCCGAATCGGTACCTGTCTCTTGCTGCTGTCCAAACCGGTTCCCGCCACGCCGCCTCCGCATGCGCCGCGACATCCGGTGCATGTAGCGGCCGCCCTGTTCGCGCACGCTGGCGGTCTGCGTTGGGGACCGTTCTTCGCCTGTGGCGGCGCTCGTCCCAGGGGTCTCTTCAACACGTCTATCTGAAATCGGCAGCGCGTTATCTTCCAGGGTCTCGTCTACTTCGGGAAGACCTTCGTCGGCAGCCTCCAATTCGAATTCGTTGGCTTCCGCCTCATCTTCACACTCTTCATTCAGCGCCGTTTCATGAAGACTCAAGGAAGAGATCTCTATGACTTTCGCAGCCGGCTCGTGAAATGTTTCTGGTTCTGTCTCTCGCGCGGACTGAGTTTCCGCCCCCGGCGCAGGACCCGGCTGGTCCTGTTTCACCTCGTCGATTTTTTCCTCTACCTCTTCCGGCGACTCATTATCGTTATGCGCGAAGATCTTATCGGCAAGCTCAAGCTCCTCAGCTTCGGCTTCCAGCTCTTCCGATTCCTCTTCCGAACTGCCTTCGGCCGTAGTGTCAGGCGCCGTCTCCGCTGGCTGGTGGGCCGGACTTGTTGGGCCATTTATGGGCGCGTCCAGGCGCGAAGCCCTTTCGGAGCCTGGTGCTACGTTGCGGTACTTGGCCAACGATTCACCTGGTAGAACAATGACTTCTTCTTCCTGTGGCTCAGCGGCCACTGCCTCGGCTTCTTCCGGAAGGGCTTCAACGGAAGCGGGCTGCGCATACTTATTCTCCGGAAAACCTCTACCGCGTTGACGACGACGCCGCGACCGCCGGCCGCGTCTTTCTCCTCGCGGACCCCGATCGCCCTCCGGCTTTTCAGCCGCTCCCGCCGGCTCCGCGGTGCTAACCGCCTGTAATTCGCTGGCGTGTGCGCCCGACTCCTCCTCGGACGCTTCCTCCATCTCAGGATTCGCTGTCTCTACCGGCTCCGAAGACGTTTCCTCAGCGGTCTCAGCGGAAGGCCTTTCGAAATTGCGATTTGGACCGCGGTCTCGCCTCTCGCTCCGCAGCGGCTTTTCCTCGACCGTATCGATATCTTCGTTCTCTTCGAAGAAATCGGAAACGTACAGGAACGTATCCCGCTCCAGGCCCAGGTCGACGAAGGCCGACTGCATGCCAGGCAGCACGCGCGTCACCCGGCCTTTATGGACGCTGCCCGCAAGCGAATACTCGTTCTTTCGTTGGAAATAGACCTCAACTAGCTGGTCTTCCTCAAGAACCGCTACTTTTGTCTCGTGGCGATTGGACCCAATCACCAGCTCCTTACTCATGAATCACCGCCTCCAAGCGCCCTTGACGGCGCCCCGGTTGTTCGGGCCGTGATGAGAGTACTCAAAACTCCGGAATTGCACCCGTCCGGCCATTCCAACCTGGAGAGCCGGGGGAAATCTGTTGCCGCCTACGCAAAATGGAGACTGGCTCGTAAACATTTGCGTCTTCGATTCGATTACATTGCTTTCTCTTAAAGCAAAATTCGCTAGCAAATCCGAAAATCTTGGTTCATCTCAGTTCGACCCATCATCTGTCGAACCGGTCTTCTGCCAGGAAGACCGAATAATTAATTAACAAACCTGCGCAATCTGACACTGTTTACCAAACCCAGCATCAAGAAGATCGACCAGGTGTTAGAACCTCCCGAGCTCATCAGCGGCAGGGGAATACCAGTGATCGGCATCCTGCCCACCACCATCCCTACGTTGACCAACACGTGGAACAACAACAACGCCGCCACCCCCATGCAGATATACAAACCTGCTTTATCCGTGGCTGTTTGCGCGTTCTGCACCACCTGCATAATCAGCAGGAAATACAAAACCAACGCAATTACTACTCCTACAAATCCATGCTCTTCCGCGAACGATGAAAAGATGAAATCCGTCTGCGGAACCGGCAAAAAGCCAAGATGCGTTTGCGAGCTCTCTTTTGTGCCGCGGCCCCACATGCCGCCGTTTCCAACGGCAATTCTGGATTGGATCACCTGGAAGCCGGTTCCTTTCGGATCTCGATCAGGATAGATAAAACTGACCAATCGATCCTTCTGATATGGCTTAAGAAAATGATAGCCGATCGGTAGTGTCACAACCAGCAAGCCGGTGATGATCAGCAGGTACTTCCAGCGCAACCCGGACATCAGGGCGCCGCACACCAGAATCGGCAAATAGGTCAACGCGGTGCCCAAATCGGGCTCCTTCATGACCAGCACCATTGGTACCCCCACTAATGCCGCCAGCTTGCACAGGTCCTTCCATTCCAGCTTGTCGGCGGCGAGATCGGTTAAATACTTGGCCACCACCAGGATCAGGACGATCTTTACGAATTCCGACGTCTGCAGCGTGAAACTGCCCAGCCGGATCCACCGTGTGGAACCAAATACCTTGTTGCCGGCCACTCCAGTCACGAGCAACAGCGCGACCACGCCCGCATAGAGGTATATCGCGCGGCCCAGTAAAGCGTGGTAGTCGACGTTCGCCGCGACCCACATCATCGCGAAGCCAGTCCCCACCCAAATAATTTGCTTCCACCATGCATCCTGCCATTTCGTGCTGAGTGTCGCGCTATAGATCTGCAGCACGCCCAGCGCGCATAACGCGAGCGTCACAATGACCAGGGGCCAGTCTAGATCCTTAAGCGAGCGGTACACTACTGCAGCAGCCCTTCCGGCAAAGCCAGCCGCAGAATTGCGGGCGCCCCGAGCAAGTGCAGGTGCGCCAGGGAATCCGCGGTTTGTTTCTCCGCCGCGGCGTTCTCTTCGCGCGCCTTCTTGTCGAAGTACGCCTTCAGCACATCGCGAACAATCGGTACGGCATTGTAGCTTTCCTGGCCATTTTCAAACAGCGCCGCCACCACTATCTGAGGGTTGTCTTCCGGCGCATATCCCACAAACCAGGCATGATTGGCCAGTGCGCTCCTCAGCTTTGCGCCCTTGGTCAAATCGCTCGCGGCCACCTGCGCTGTGCCGGTCTTTCCGCAGATTTTCAGGCCCGGTATGGCTGCCGCGCGGCCCGTGCCGCCTTCGTTTACGACTCCGTACATGCCCGAAATGACCTGTGCTAAATTGTCTGGATTGAAATGACCCTCTCGCATTAGAACCGGCTTCTGGCCGGCGATCAGGTGCGGCTTGTACCACATCCCGCCCGCGCCCAGTCCGCCCAAGGCGGCCGCAATCTGCAGCGGTGAGACCGTCACGGCTCCCTGGCCGATGGCCACCGAAATCGTCTCTCCCGCAAACCATTTTTGCCGGTACAGCCGCATCTTCCACTTAGTGGACGGCATCGTCCCCGGAGTCTCATTCGGCAGATCGATGCCGGTCTTGTGCCCGATGCCTGCCAGTTCGGCATATTTCGCGATCCGGTCGATCCCCAGCCTGTTCCCGACGTTATAGAAGAACACGTCGCATGACTGCACGATGCCCAGGTGCAGCCTGACAGCGCCATGCCCGCGCTTCAGGTGGCATTGGTAGTAGTGGCCGTAAAACGAGGCTCCACCGGGGCAATGGAAGAGAGTGGTGTCATCGATGACGCCACTCTCCAGACCCGCAATCGCCATGATGGGCTTGAAAGTCGAGCCGGGCGGCAGTTGCGCCTGAATCGCGCGGTTCAGCAACGGATTGTGCGGATCCTGCTTGATCTCGTTCCAGTCTGCCCGGCTGATTCGCCCCGTAAATTTATTGGCGTCGAAGGTCGGCCGGCTCACCATTGCCAGAATCTCGCCGGTTTGCGGGTTCATGGCGACCACCGCGCCGCGCTTGTCTTCCATTGCCAGTTCGGCAACCGCCTGCAGATCCAAATCGAGGGTCGTATGCAAATCTTTCCCGGGGACCGCCTCTTGCGTCCCCTCCATCTGCCGCTCGCGGCCCCAACTGTCCACCAGCACCCGCTGTTGCCCGTCTACGCCTCGAAGACTTTGATCGTACTCGCGCTCCAGCCCGTCTTTCCCGATGATGTCGCCTTGTTGATAATCAAGGTATTGCGGCAGGTCTAGTTCAGATTCGCTGATTTCGCCCACATAACCCACGACGTGCGCCGCAAAGCCGTCTTGCGGGTACTGCCGCCGCCAGGCCTTGATCAACTGCATCTCGGGATACGTGCTCTCGTCCTGGTGTGCCTCTACCCACGCAATATCGTCCCGCGTGAGCTGATCCTTAATAATGAGCTGCGGACTGCCGCCCATGCGCCGGACCTTCCTGGCAAGCTCATCGAGATCCAGCCCCATCGCCTCTGCTATCGGGGGAAGATGCTCCAGCTTGATTTCGTCCCGGTTGAGCAGCAGGGAATAGGAGGCTTTGTTGTCCACAATGACGCGGCCATCGCGATCCAGAATCTTGCCGCGCGGTGCCAGAATAGGAGTGCTCTTGATCCGGTTGCGTTCCGCCGCCTCGCTGTAGACATCCGGATTCTGAACCTGCAGCTTCCAGAAGCCCGAAATCAGAAACACAAAGACGGCGACCGTGAGGTACTGGAAGATCGCCACCTTGCTAGCGGCCTGCTTAGGATCGTCGCGGACCAATCGCTCCCGGGTAACTTGTTCGTCCCGTCGATGGCCGATGCCGATTAATGACACAAATGGTTCCGCAAGAGAAAGGGGGCTATACCGATCCCGAAAGTCTCATTTTATCGAGAATGGCGAACAAAGGTAACGCCACGACCGCGTTCAACGCGCCGTGAACGAATGTTTCCTGTGGATCGAACGGCACAATCTGGCCGAGTAAGGCGCGCCGCATAACCCAATAGAAGAACGCGTGGAAAAAGAAGAAGAAGAAGCAAAGGATCATGCGGATGAACGAATTTTCCACGTTGAACCGCAGGCTGACAGAGGCCGCGAAATAGCCCACCAGAGTCTTCGTGATGCCGTACATACCGATAGGCAGATTCGCCGGCGAAAGCGAATCTTCTGCAATGCCAACGAAAGCTCCAAAGAGCAGGGAAGCGATCGGACTGCGCCGCATTAACCCGAAATAAACGGTAAGCAGCAACGGTAACTCCAGCCACTCCGTATTCGGAATCAGCCGCGGCAAATAGAACTTGCCGATCACCGCAATGATCGTGAGCGCCGCCAGCGCCACCACTTGAAAGCGGTTGAACCAGCTTTCGCGTAGTGGCCGCTCGACGAGGATTTGATCGCTGGTCTCGTTCATTACTACTCGTCAGGCGGTGGAACCGAGTCGGGCTGCTGCGGCTTCGGTTGCGTCACCGGGGCAGGTGTTGCCGCCTTGCGCCGCGGAGCGCCAAGCGGCAGTACCGGGCCCGTGTCCGTGGCAGGTTGCTGCTCGATTGTTGCCGGCTTGGACACGGGCGCGGCCGGCTTCGGCGGGGGCCGTTCGCCCAATATGGCAGGTACATCGTTGACCCGCGCCGGCGCTGCGGCGGTCTTCTTCACTTCCTGATTTACTTCATTGGGGCCAGCTTTTTTCGCGGTGTCACCGGCTGCCGCCACAGTTCCACCCGCCGCCGGAACTCCAGTTGTTCCTGGCCCCGTCCCATTCGCCACGGCTTCGGGCTTCACGTTGAAGTTCGGAATACTCGAACCCAACGCGCCGTAGACGTGCCCTTCCTGCTTTCCAATGGCGTCGTATTTCTGCTCAATTTTGTCGGCTTCCGTCTGCGGTTTCGCTATCTGGGCGGCGTCATTGCCTATCTCGGGAGGCGGCGGGAGCATACTGGCGCTGGAATCCTCAGGAGGCGCAATCGGAATCGCTTGGTGCACGCCCCGCAAGACCACCAACACTTCTTCTACGCCGCCGGGCGCGCCGCTCAAGTTCAGCTTGATATCTCGCATACCCTGCCCGGGCTGGCTCGATGCCACCGTGCCCACCGGAAAACCCTTCGGGAAGATGCGATCTTCTCCGGACGTGAAGAACCACTCTCCAATAGCCACTTTGTCTTCATTCTGTATCTGGGTCGCCGTGCACTTGCCGCTGCTGCAATCCAGCACGCCATGAATATGTCCCTTCTGGGACTCGATCCCGACCTTAAACGTGGGGTCCGTCACCAGCAGCACCTGCGAAACCAGCGGATAAACCGCTGTCACTTTGCCGACAATCCCTTCGGGCGTGACCACCGCCATGCCTTTTTCTATGCCACTGGTCGAGCCGCGGTCGACAAATACGGCTTTCGCCGCGCTGACGGTACTGTTGCCGATCACGCGCGCCGCCACCGTTTTCGAAGGCGTCTGGGCCTGAAACAGGATCAGCGCGCGGGCGTGCTCCGCGGTCGACAGCTGATTGCGGTAATAGACGTTCTCCATCCGAAGCCGATCATTATCGGCTTTGAGCTTGCGGTTCTGGTCGCGAACGTCCAACAGGATGAAGTAGTCTTGCAGGAATCCTATCGTATTCTGCCGGATCGCTTCCACAATCCCCGCCATGGGCGTCACGGCCGTAACGGCCCAAACCCGAATCAGGCGTTCATCGCGATTCGTCTTGACTTGGTAAGCAAGATAGAGCAATTGCGCGGAGACGACCAGCAGCAGGACCGTCAAGTTCCGGTAACGGCTCAATAGTGCTTCCATGACTTCCTGTCTTTACTGTAAGCGTCCGCGAGGGACAGCGCCAAACGCTCTTTATTCGATGGCAATACGGCGCAATAGCTTAAAATCCGTGAGCATCTTCCCGGTTCCCAAAACGACCGACGCGAGCGGGTCTTCGGCAATGGAAACGGGAAGGCCGGTCTCCTCCCGGATACGGCGGTCCAGGTTCTTAATCAGCGCGCCGCCACCCGTAAGCACGATGCCGCGATCGCTGATGTCGGCGCTGAGTTCCGGAGGCGTGCGCTCCAGCGCCACCCGGATCGCATTCAAAATCGTCGCGATGCATTCCGAAAGCGCCTCGCGAATCTCGTTGTCTTGGATCGTGACGGTCTTCGGAACGCCTTCGATGAGATTCCGTCCCTTAATTTCCATCTTGAGCGGGGTGTCAAGCGGGTACGCCGAGCCAATTGTAATCTTGATCTGTTCAGCCGTCCGCTCGCCAATCAGAAGATTGTACTTTCGCTTCAGGTAATTCATGATCGCGTCGTCCATCTCGTTGCCAGCGACGCGCACCGAACGCGAATAAACGATCCCCGAAAGCGATATCACCGCGACGTCGGTCGTGCCCCCGCCAATATCGACCACCATATTGCCGGAAGGCTCAGTAATCGGCAATCCCGCGCCGATTGCCGCCACCATGGCCTGCTCCACCAGGTGAACTTCGCTTGCCTTGGCGCGATACGCGGATTCGCTCACGGCGCGCTTTTCCACCTGCGTGATCTCGCTCGGCACGCCGATAACGATCCGTGGATGAACCAGCATCTTGCGGCCGTGCGACTTGTGGATGAAGTAATTAAGCATCCGCTCCGTCACCTTGAAATCGGCGATGACGCCGTCTTTCATCGGCCGGATGGCAACTATGTTGCCGGGAGTGCGTCCCAGCATGTCCTTGGCTTCTTTACCGACGGCCTCGATTTCCCCAGTGTTCTTATTGATCGCGACGATCGAAGGTTCGTTGACAACGATGCCCTTTCCTTTGGCAAATACAAGCGTGTTAGCAGTTCCTAAATCAATGGCAAGATCTGAGGAAATGAGACTGAAAACGGACCTAAAGTTCATGAATGGAGAGCTTCAACGGATGACGGAGCAAATTCAGAGAGTAACATAATGATAGCCTCCTGTTTGTTCGGCAATATGTATTATTTTCAAACGGTTGCGTTTTCTAACCGATGACCAGGCGTGAGTGGCTGGCGGTCAGCGGGCTCGCCCTCGCCAGCGCGTGTGAACGCCGGAGACGGATGGGGTTTTTTGGCTACGCGCTGGTCGCTGCTGCCGGCGACAACAGCATAACGGCGGTTGATCTGACCGCCTTCCGCATGATCAAGGCGATTCCGGTAGGCAGTGCGCCCACCACTGTTGTGCCCGCTGAGTCCGGCCGCAGCTATGTCCTCACCCCCGCTACCGGTTCTGTGCACATCCTGGACGCTCAACTCAATGTGGCGGCTTCGCGCCGGCTCGCCGATGAGCTGTCGCACATACAGCTCGCCCTCGACGGAACTCGCCTCATCGCTTCGGCGGCTTCCGCCCGCGAGCTGATCGAATTGGATCCTGCTGATCTTCACCCCCTTCGGCGTCACAAACTGAGCGCGACGCCTGATTTCCTGGATATTAGTAGGAATGGGGTGGTCGCTGTCTCTTCCGGCGCTCCGGGAATCGTAGAGCTTCTGGATTTGCAGAGCGCCCAGCGCAGCCACGCCCGCATGCCCGGCGCAATCGGCGCTGTCCGCTTTCGAGCCGACGGCAGGCTCTTGCTCGCCGCCAATTATCACGACCGCTCGCTGACGGCGCTGGATGTTCCTACCCTCGAAATCGTCACCGACCTACCCCTCGCAATGCAGCCGCACAACCTCTGCTTCAATGCCGATCAGGGCCAGTTGTTCATCTCGGGCGAAGGTATGGATGCCGTCGCTATTGTCTTTCCGTACAACGCGCTCGAGGTCGACCAGACCGTGCTCGCCGGCCGCAACCCCGGCGTGATGGCCTGTTCCGGATCCCCCCCTTTTCTCTTTGTCGCCAGCCAGGGCGGTTCCGATGTTTGCATCCTCGATATCGCGACCCGCAAGGTCATCGGGATCATCGAAGTCGGTCAAGCGCCTTCCTACATCGGTATAACGCCCGACAGTCGCTTTGCGCTGGTTCTCGATGAATGGTCGGGTAATCTGGCCATCATTTATATACCCGGTATCGGTGTGAATACGCTGAGCACGGACCGCTATAAAACTGCGGGCGCGCTTTTTGACCTGCTGCCGGTGGGCAATAGGCCGGTGCATGTTGCCGTCGTGCCGAGGATGATCTGAGTCACTTACCTGGACATGCCGGACCGCTATGCCAGGCAGCCTGGATAACGGCCAGTGCCGCTGCCGCCGCTGTTTCGGCCCGCAGGATATTCGAACCGAGGGAGCAGCGTAACCACCCTGCTGCGGTGACCTGTTCTCGCTCTTCGCCGGTCCAACCGCCCTCCGGCCCCAACAGCAGGGCGACGTGATCGGCAGCCGTGCGTATTTCCGGGAGCGCCGTCAGAATCGGCGGCGCCGCCGATTCTTCATCCAGCATCAGCCGAACGTCCGCGTCGTACTGTAACGCTTTTGCCAAACGAACTGCCGGTTCAATCCGGGGAAGCTGCACCCGCCGCGACTGCTGGCTGGCTTCGACCGCAATCTTCTGCCAACGCGCGCTGCGCTTAACCGATGCCTGCGCTAGCCCGCGTTCCGTTCGAGTGGCTTCAAACGGCTGGATCGCCGTTACGCCCAGCTCCGTGGTCTTCTCCACCAGCCATTCGAAACGATCGAATTTAATCAGCGCAGCCAATAGAGTGATCCGCAAGGCTGCTCCGGAGGGGTCTAGTTTCTCGAGAACGCGAAACGCAACCTCAGATTTCCGTGCCTTTTCAACCTTCGCCAGATAAATGTCGCGATTGTCTGAGAGTTCGAAGACCTGGCCGGCCTCTACTCGCAGCACGCGCACCAGGTGCTCCGCCTCCGCGCCCGTTAACCCGGCCGCGCCCCCGCGAACCTCCTGTACGAAGAAACGGCGGCGAGCCATGCGGCTATTCTGCCAGACCGAAAGACTGGTGGGGGCGAACCCGGTGAAGATACTACCGTTGACAAGCAGCAGAGGAAGACGCATGCTCTGATCAAGGAGTTCGTTTTATGCGCTTGCGGGGCATGTTGTATCCGTGGCTCCTAGTCTCGTTCGCCTGCGTCCATCTTTCCGCCCAGGCGGTCGTCTCGACTCGTTCGGGCGTCCTCAATTACGTTGAAGGAACAGCTTTCCTCGATGACGCGCCTGTAAACCAGAAATTCGGAACCTTTCTAACTATTACGGAAGGATCGACCCTGCGGACGGAAAAGGGGCGTGCCGAAGTACTTTTAACGCCGGGCGTGTTTCTTCGAATCGACGAGAACAGTGCCATCCGCATGATTTCGAGTGCGCTCACCAACACTCGAGTGGAGTTCCTGCGCGGCTCGGCAATCCTCGACTCGAACGATGCGGCCTCGGGAAATCCCTGTGTTCTGGTCTACAAAACGTACGACCTTCGGTTTCCGAAACCGGGTGTCTACCGCTTGGGTTCCGAACCCGAACTGCTCGAGGTCTATACGGGAGAAGCTGAGGTCGAAACCGCCGGAGAGGCTCCGAAGAAGATAAACGAGTCGAATCAGTTCTTCTTCGGTGTCGGAATGGACGTTAAGAAGTACGGGGACGGTACGGTGGATACCTTTTCCGAATGGGCCCGCAATCGAGCCGATACGATTACAGCCGAGACCCGGGTGGGCTCCGAAACCACAGCCGATCCGGATCCCGGCGATGCTAATGGCGCCCCGTTCATACTCCCGGCGCCCTCGTCGGCTGTACCTGGATTCATCCAACCCGATTACGGCTCCTCGAGCGGAACCATGTATCTGAGCGACAGCTTCTTGGGACCCTGGGGAATGTTCACCGGGTTCCCAATCAGCAATATCCCAATCGTCATTTACGTCTTCCCGCGCTTCTATGGCCGCAATCGGATCAACGGAACTTCACCTCGTGGGACAGGGTATCCCGTCATGCTGCCCTCGCGAACCAGTTACCCGCGCCCGAACCCATACGGCCACGGCCTCACATCCATGCCGTTTAGAAGCCCTTACATTTATACAAGCCCCAGTATGGGGCACGTAAGTGTTGGAACATCTATGGGTCACGCAGGCGTTGGAGCATTCCGCACCGCACCCCCGAGAATGTCTCCGCCTGTCGCGGTCCGGCCGTTGGCGTTGCCGCATCGTTAGCCGGCATTATTGCGATGGGGCGTAGTATCCCAAGCGCCAGCGCACCTTGAAAGCAGAAAGTCCCGGTTCTGCTTTTACCGTGACTTTGACCTGACGATATTTCCCGTCCTTCTTCCGATTTGATGGCACGTAGGCAAGCACATATTGATTGCGCAGTTCGATGCCGATCCTTGCTGAGATAATCGGCAAGTCGCTGGATTTCGAGGCGGAAAATACTCGACCTCCCGTCTGCTCCGAAAGCTGCGAAAGGAGTTTGGGGCCGGATAATTCGGCGGCGCTCAAGGCAAAGATTGCAAATCGCTCGAAGACCCCCATGGAATAGACCTGCACATCCGCCTGACGGACCAGATCCTTGATCTCCGCTTCGCTATAACGGCTGTTATTGTCACCCCCGTCCGAGATTATGATCAGGGCTTTGCGAGTATTCTTGGCTTTTCGCATCTCCTGCAGCCCAACGGAAACGGCATCAAGCAAGGCAGTGAGTCCCTGTGGTTCAACGTCTGAAAGCTTGCTTTCAATCAGGTTTGCCTCGTTTGAGAAGTCGGCCGCCACTTGTGCCCGGTCACTGAATGTGATGAGACATGCTTCATCGTGCTCGTCCATTGTCTTCAGGAATTCGGCTACCGCATCCCTCGAAATCTGAATCTTCTCTCCCATACTGCCGCTCGTATCCACCAGCAAGCCGGCCGATACTGGTGCATTCTCACTGGCAAACTGCGTCACGGTTTGTTCGACGCCATCTTCGGAAAGCGTGAAATCCTTCTTTTCAAGGCCGAGGACGAACCGGTTTTCAGCATCGGTCACGGTCACCGGTATCACGACTAAGGTCGTGTCAACTCGGATATTAACTTGTCCCGGTGGCTCGAATGCCCAGTTCGAGAGACCCGTCATTGGTAAGCCCATCGCCAGCAGGACGAAAAACATTCCGGCGGCGCTGCGCGGCATGCAAATCATTGTCTCCCTTTAGCCGCGACCCGTCATTGTCCCTCTCCGAAATTTCGGGAACTTGCGTCGTCGAAATCGCGTTAGCTAATAGCGCATCGGCCGGGAGGCGCCTTCCTGCATTTTCCTCGGCCTAAGATGTGACGTATTTTCCCAGTGAGGTGCATGTGAGTAAGAGACTCTATTTTGTGCTGGCCGCATTGGCGGCCATGCCAGTTGCCGTACTCGCGCAAGAGGCGCCAGTGGCGCCGGCTAATCCAATCACAGCCAGCGAAAGAGGTTTTTACGGACTAGTCAGCGGCGAAGTAATTGCTGCCGCCGAAAAGATGCCGGAAGATAACTACGCTTTCAAGCCAACGCCTGATGTTCGCACTTTTGGCCAAATTGTAGGCCACGTAGCGGATGCCCAATACGGCTTTTGCGCGATGGCTACCGGCGAACCGAATCCCATGAAAGGAATCGAAAAAACCAAGACCTCGAAGGCAGACTTGGTGGCGGCTCTGAAAGACGCCGTAGCGTACTGCAACAAGGCATATGCTGGCATGACTGATGCGCAAGGCAGCCAAATGGTGAAACTAATGAATTACAATGTGGCAAAGCTTACTGTGCTTTCCGTCAACACCGCGCACACCGATGAACACTATGGAAACATGGTTACCTACTTAAGATTGAAAGGCATCGTGCCGCCTAGCAGCGAAAACCAGGGACAAAGATAATCGCGCCGCGATTAGGCCCTCAGGAAATCGCCTGAGAGAATTCGTTCGTTGTCTCGGACGCCGCCTTGGTACGCGTAAATGGACGCCATGATCGGAAGATCCGGCTCCAGCAGGACGCGTGTCACTACCCGGCGGAACTCATGTGGCTCGGGATCGTTTGATCCGCATCCCTCATATTCGTCGAGTACCCGATAGGACATCGCCGCTCGCTTCAGGTGATACACGTCGCCCATCACCCAGTCGTCTTTCGCTTCCGATGGGACAAATCCCGGGTACCCTGCGATTCTGTATAACCGTCCCTGCGCTCGGCCGCTTCCCAAGAATTCCGCGGCACCTTCGAGCCACAGGGCAAGCTTGTGTTTGTATCCGCGCCGCAGCGTCCCATAGACAAAGAGGTTTTCTTCCATGAGCGTCATTGACTAATGTACTAGTTATATAATACACTGCTGATGGTGCCTGTGTCGAAAAGCCATTCGCTCGAAGAACTCCGGCAGGATGCTCGCTATGCCCTGCGGATGATGCGGCGAGCTCCGGGGTTCACCGCCGTCGGCATGCTCTCGCTCGCCCTTGGCATCGGGGCCAATACGGCAATCTTCAGTCTCATCAACACAGTGATGCTGCGTATGCTGCCCGTTCAGGCGCCGGAGCAGCTTGTCGAACTCCTCAACCACTACCCCGGCGAACCTCGCGGCAACGGCTTCTCCTGGCAGAGCTATCAGCATTACCGCGATCATAACCACGTTTTCTCAGGCCTGATCGGCGCCAGTCCTTCTCGCTTTTATGCGCGCCGCGAAGGCCGCGAGCCGGAAACGGTGGATGGCGAATATGTCGTTGGAAATTTCTTTATAGTGCTTGGCGTGAAGCCCGCCATCGGGCGGCTGTTTGCTTCTGAAGAGCGCCTGGGCGATCCAGCAGTGGCCGTACTGAGCTGGTCCTACTGGAAAAGCGATTTCGACGAGGACCCCGCGATCCTGGGTAAGCGCATCATCCTTGATGACGTGCCTGTCACGATCATCGGCGTGACGCAGCGTGAATTCTTTGGATTGCAGGTAGGCTTCACGCCGGATGTTTGGGTGCCGCTGGCCTTGGAGCCGATGATCCACCGCCCCAGCCGTCTTGCCTCCGGAGGCTTGTGGGTGGGCTTGGTGGGCCGCCTGAAGCCCGGCGTTTCCATTCAACAGGCACGCGCGGATATGAGCGTACTCTACCAGTGGACGATCGAGGAGAGAGCCAAAACCAGTCTGGATCCGCTGATTCGTCGCTTGAAGATTGAAGTGGAGCCTGCCGGAGCCGGGCTCTCGCCCCTGCGCAACGAGTTCGCGAAGCCGCTGCTGGTGCTGATGCTCTTGGTCAGCCTGCTGCTTCTCCTCGCGTGTACCAACGTCGCGAGTATGCTGCTGGCCCGCGGGGCCGCCCGCCAAAATGAAGTGTCATTGCGCGTCGCCTTAGGCGCCGGACGCTTTCGCTTGGTGCGCCAGGTGTCAACCGAGGCTTTTCTCTTTTCCGCTTCCGGCAGTCTTCTCGGTGTCTTGCTTGCCCATTCCTTCACTCGGGCGCTCGTGCGCATTCTCGCGTCGGGACGCCAAAGCCCCGGCTTGCCGTGGCATCTCGCGCTCCAGGTACAACCCGACATGCACGTATTGCTCTTCACTGCCGCCGTCGCCTTGCTGACCGGAGTGCTATTCGGGCTGGCTCCCGCTTGGAGCGCATTCGCTCATTCCCCGGCGCTTTCATTGCGCGAAATCGGGAGAACCGGGGAGACCAAATCGCGGCGGCTTTTCGGAAAGAGCGTCGTCGTCGTCCAGGTGGCCTTGTCGGTGGCGCTCTTGAGCGCTGGCGTGCTTTTTGTTCGCCACCTGTCCCAGCTGGAGCATATGAATCTCGGCTTCCGCCGCGACCACGTTTTGCTGGTGACTCTCGATCCGACACACAGCGGATATAACGACGAGCATCTGGCTCGTTCCTACCAGGGACTGCTGGCGCGGCTCGCAGCGATTCCTGGAGTCCGCTCCGCGACGTTAAGCGCGGGCACGCCTCTCTCTGGCGCCGGAGCCAGCCGATTCGTAAACGTGGAAGGCTATCAGGAGAATCCAAGCCAAAGGCGCTACGTCTCGTTGAATTGGGTCGCTCCGAAGTATTTTGAGACGCTTGGCACCCCGTTGCTTGCCGGCCGGGACTTCAGCTCCGGCGACCAAAAACAGGCGCCTGTGGCCATCATCAACCGCGCAATGGCGCGCTACTATTTCGCCGCCCGCAACCCGCTTGGCGAGCACCTCACCTTCGCCGGTGAGACGAAAGCATACGAGATCGTAGGAGTGGTGGGCGATGCCAAATACTATGATTTGACCGAGCCTACGTACCGCACCATCTATCTCGACGCTTTTCAGGATTGGGATCGTCCGTCGAATTTCATCCTGCGGACCAACATCGAGCCGACAGCCGTTACGCAGATCGTGCACCGCAACGTACTCGAGCTGCTCGAGGCTGTGCCCATCGCCCGTGTCACCACGCTGGCAGATCAGGTGGATGCGTCCATCGTTCCGGAGCGCCTCGTCGCTGCGCTTTCCGGCTGGTTCGGCGTGCTTGGCGCGGTGCTCGCGGCTATCGGCCTCTACGCGATTCTTGCCTATCGGGTGGCGCGGCGTATCAGCGAAATCGGCGTGCGCATGGCCTTGGGAGCAACGCCCGGTGATGTGACTCGCATGGTCCTCCGGGAGGCTCTGGAAATGGCCTTTACTGGCCTCATTATCGGCGTTCCCATAGCGCTCTCGGGCAGACAGTTCGCCGCGAGCCTGATCCAGGATCTCCCGGCGCGGAGCATCCCGCCCATCCTCATTGCCGCTGTCTCGATGGTTGCAGTCTCCCTGCTGGCCGCCTATTTGCCAGCCCGCCGCGCGGCGCGAGTGGATCCGATGGAGGCATTGCGCCACGAATAGCGCTCTAATTCGCTCCATACTGCCCACGGTAAGGATTCGTGTGGGATTGTCACACATGAACCGATGGCAAGCTGGTCCAGCATGACTCGTTGTTCAGTATCGGATCGAAGCAAATGGCCAAAGCATGATGGGCCAATAGAACTCAAAAGGGATGTAGAACGCCAACGCGACGGCTCCGACGGTGGACCACACAAGCACAGATGTGCGCCATGCTTTGTTCAAAGCCGCTCGAGCCGTTACGATGACAAGGTAAACCCGAACGAAGGGCACAATAGTTCCAATTGTGAGGGCGCACCAAAGGTACCAAGGCAAACCGAGGATTAGGTGCGGCGGGTCGGCTGCGAGTGCGACAGCTAGCCAGCCGATGCTGTGTGCCAGGATGAAGATCGCCGTCACGCACAGCGGTCGCGTGCTGGCCGTACTGCGATGGACAATCAACGCACAGACACACAAAACCATAAACCCGAGATACAGTGCGACAGCTGCCCGACCGCTCTGATACCACGTAATGCGCTCGGCTGACTGATCCATGAACTGAACTCTTCCCGACGAATCCTTTTGGAACTTGAGCTCTTGCGACCCATTTGCCACACGGAAAGTTAGGGGAGCTACTGGAATCCAACGTTGACCGTCGTACCTCAGTACCCCGTCCGGTTCGGACGTCACAACCTCATCCATGGTGACGGTAAATGTCTTTGCAATGTCAAAATGTGGGTAACGCACCGGCCGATAGATCCCCGCCACTTCGCGGGAATACTCCCAGGTCACCGCCCGCATACCAGTAGCGTTGTCCCCACTTCACGCCCACGCCGAATTGGTCCTGGGCATGCAAAACAGGCACTCCGCTAACCGGGACCCCATTCTGAATAAACTGCGCAAAGCGAATTAAATCCTGGAAGCTGGTGGTTAATCCTCCGGCGGCGGTAGCTCTAGGATAGAGCAGCTCCGCCGGTCGAATCCTACCGAAAACGGTCTGCTCTATCGAAGGTAGGACCATCCGGCGCAGGTGTTCAGGCAAGGGTTGCTGAAAGGTGCTGTGTAGCATTCCCAATGGCTGAAGCACCTCAGTCCGCATGTACTGTTCGTATCGAACCTGCGCGACGTCTTCAATTAGCGCGCCAAAGTACCCCGTATCCGAAATTACTGTATAGGCGGACCTGACCAGGCATATAAACCGAGTGCGGAAGATATCTGCGCATCATCTCCGAAACGCGCGGTTGCGGACCGGCCGAATCCAAATAAGCGCTCCCAACGAACGCGTCATCGAGTCCTGAGGTGTGACCTAGCAGTTGTCGGATAGTGATTGGGTTGCTGTGAAACGCCGGAACTTTGAAGCTCTTCAAGTACGTATCGATACCGCTGTCGGGTTGATCTGCCCTCGATCGGCTAACTGCATGATCGCAATCGCGGTTAGAGCCTTTGAGGTAGACGCAGCGCGCCAAAGCGATTCCGCGTGCATCTGCCCAAAGAATTCTGTATTGATAACTTGACCGTGATCGATAGTGGCAAATGCCGCGCCTGTAACGCGGAATGGTGTAACGCGGAATGGATTGACAAGCTCGGCGGAGCCGGATATAGTTGGCCCAGTGCGCTAACAGGGCGTCTCCTACCCGCGGCAAGGGAAACATCCCACCTGTTTTCGTTTGAGGCGCGCCGTTACCTTCTTTCAGCCTGGTATCAGCGGGACACCGGCAAATATGAAAGGAGGTCTTGTGACCCCGTCGAAGTTTTTACGCTCTCGCTCATCCTTTGAGTCCATCCGGAAGCAGGCAAAGAAACTGGTCCGCCAGGTGGCGGCTAGCGACCCCGATGCCGTGGCCCGTGTACACGCCCAATTGCCGGTTCCGATCCTTCCTCTATCGCTGCGAGATGCCCAGCTTGTGCTCGCCCGAGAATACGGCTTCGCAGGCTGGCAGGATCTTCGCGCGGCGGTGCTCCGCCAGGAAGGCAAGGGCCTGGAGTGGGCCGCCGCTGAGGCGGAGCGCGCCATCCACGACAACAGCGTCGAACGATTGAGGCAACTGGTTCGGGAGTATCCTGCGCTTCTATCGTGGCGTGGCGATTCCGGAGAATCGTTGCTCGGTCTTGCCGCCGGCTCGTTTGGCGATAGCGGCGATCCTTACCGGGAGCAGATGTTCACCCGCCTCAAATGCGCCGAGTTTCTCCTGGATGCTGGGGCCATCGCGAATTCGGCGATATGGGAAGACGCAATTCGCGCCCGTGCCAAGGGAGTGTTGCAGCTGCTTTCGCGCAAGGGTGTTCTGCCGCATAGGCTCGATATTCTGGCGGCACTGGGTGACTACGACGGCGTGCAGGATTGTCTTGAGGCAACGAGGGCCCACCCCAGTAATGACGCCGCCGCGGTGACGCAGGCGTTCCTCTGGGCCTGCCGGTTCGAACATCGGGCGGTCGCCGCTCTCATTCTCAACCGTTGTATCGAACTCGACGGGGCTCTTGGAGAACGGGTGGAGAGATGGCGTGGGCGGAACGGCTTCATCGACTACCTGGTCGAACATCCACAAACGTACGGAAGCCCCTGGCAGACGATTGTCAGCCCTTGGCAGACGGTCGTCATGACCGAGCTTCTCAAGGCAAACGATGAAGACAACCTCCAAGAGTTCAGCCGGTGGCTACAGCGAGAGCCGGATCTGCTCGGCGAATCCCGTGTCGCGCTGCAGGTGGAGCTATTAGAGCGTGCGGTGTTGAAAGATCGCGGGCCTTTTATCACCCGGCTGCTGGAGTTCGATCCCGCGCTCCTGCGAGGGGTGACGCGCTCTCCTTCGTCCGCGCTGGTGTTCGCTCTGGAATATGGGAAGGCGCATCTCATCCCTCTGTTGACCCCGATTTGGCCGTTACCCGACGATCTCTGCCACGCGGCAGGCGTAGGGGACTTTTCGCGAGTGAGGGGTTGGTTTGATGAGGTTGGCCATCCGAGGTTGGGAAGCCTCGGTCAGCATTACCCCACCAACAACCCCTCCGCTTTGCGGAACCTACATTGGACTCCCGCCAACGCGCAACAAATCCTGGACGTAGCGTTGGCCTGGGCGTGCATGAACCGACAGTTTGAGATTGCGACTTTCGTGCTGGAGCGTGGAGCCAATATTAATACGGACTGGAGTACGCACGAGCCTGCCAGCATTCTGCATGAGTGCGCCATCAGCGGGAACTACGAAGCGGCACAATTCCTGATCGACCACGGTATCGATATGACCATTCGCGACCATCGCTGGAATGCGACTGCGGAAGGGTGGGCTTACCACGCCGCTCAGGATAAGAAGATGGCGGAGTTCTTGGCACGCGCCGGGCGCGCAAAGAAGGCGCAGTCCCTTTGAAAAGGGCACGATCCTGGCGCTCGAGTTCCGACCGTGGGGGAGCAAGCCCAAAACGGCGTTCCGGGAAACGTCCGGTCAGCTCCGGCCGTTAATTTTCGGCAACCCGGAATTCGCGTTGCGGTCTCAATTTCGCAGCCGGCAAGATCAAGCCTTCCACTGTGCTGAGGCGGCTTGCCACGTACTCCAGAAAAAACAAACTCTATTTTGCGTTCGGGAACTCGGATACGGAGTGCGGACGATGTTCCTGCTCGAATACCTCTCCGATCTTGCGTTACGCCGGTTAGTCCAGTCCGCCACAAACAAGAGCGAGCGGTTCAATCAATTTGTGCAACCACAATGTGGTCACAATGACGAAGGCGCTCGAACGGCTGGCGGTCCCTGGCCGCACATTCGATGAAGAACTCGTGTCCTGTATCAGCCCTTATTCGACTGAGCACATCAACCGTTTTGGCCGGCACACTCTCAAAGGCACGAATACTGAAGATGCCACCCCGATCTGAAGACCTCGGCCGGACGGGAACGGTCGCTGTGTGACAATCCAACACGAATCCTTTACCGTGGGTGTATACTGCCCAGACATTCCTGCATCGGCAGAAGGGTCGGCTAGCCTTTTACGACGGACCGCATCGGTTTTCTCGTTAGAGCTTGGCTCTGTTTTCGGCGTAGGCTTCCTGCTTCAAGTTTTTTGAATAGCAGAAGAATGACTTGATGTGCACCGTTTCCCGCCGGCAGTCGCCTCATTATGTAGCGGCAGATCTTAGTGGACGTGATTGCCACTATTTGTGACTTATTTTTAACTACTTACAGACACCATGCCGGTTTTTAGTTGCTTTGTATTGCAAATAGCGATATACAAATAGCAGATAGCTATATGACGGTGGCCAAGAAAATCCGGTACCTGCGGCTGGTGGAGGGGCACTTGCGCGGGCTAGGCCGCGAGATGACACAGAAGGAAGTGGTAGCGGCCACCAAGAAGGAACTGAAGAAATCGATCAGCCAGCCCTACTTGTCGCAGTTAGAGAACGGATCGCGAAAGCACCTGACGAACACGACGCGGCTGCTGCTGGCGAAATTCTTCAAAGTGCATCCGGGATACCTGGTGGACGATCCGGAGGGTTTTCAGACGGAGCTGATTACCGATTTCCGGGACGAGGAAGACAAGCTGGATTTGTGGCTGATCCAGGGCGCGGAACGGTTCCGGCGCGACGCTCCGCTAGCCGAATCGCTGCTGCGAATAGCACGGCACGAGGATTCCAGAAAATGCTTTCTGCTGTTTTCTGCGGTGTTGGATACTCCGGATCTGGTCGACAGGCTATGGGAAGTCTTGGCGCCCAAGGAGGGATTGCAGTATGAACTGGCCTGACATTTTTCTGTTGTGTTTCGGCATAGGAACGTTGTGGAGCATCGCGACGCTCCTGCTGGGAGGCCTGCACCTCGGCCACGGAGCAGCGGGCCACGGAACAGGTCACGCACACGCAGCCCATCTGGGACACGTGCATGGCGGGCATGCGAATCTTCACTCGACGCTTAAATCCGGTGGGCAGCGAGGCTCCGGAGGGTGGCTGGGGGCCATGGTGAATCCAAGTTCTGCGGCCATATTCCTGGCTTGGTTTGGCGGAATGGGCTACATTTTGACTCGGCATTCAGGTCTGGCGCTGGCAATCGACCTGGTTATCGCACTGGCGATGGGGCTGGTGGGCGCGTGGTTCCTGGCGGCCTTTCTCCGATTTCTCCAGTCGAAGGAAAAGCCACTCGAGCCGGAAGACTACGAAATGGTCGGCGTGCTTGGGCAGGTTTCTTGCGGGATACGACCGGACGGAGTGGGCGAGCTTATTTACGTGCGGGATGGCGCCCGGAGGCCGTCTCCGGCGCGCAGCGCAGATGGAGTGGAGATTCAACGCGGGCAGGAAGTAGTCGTCACGCGTTACGAAAAAGGGATTGCGTACGTACGCACCTGGGAAGCAATGACCCAGCCGGGCGCAGAACGCTTGCGTTCGGAAACATTGCCGAAGGAGATTAACAATGTGGAATGAAGTCATCATCATCGCCATAGTTTCGGTATTGGTGCTTTTAGTGCTTATGAGCACGATGGCCACGCTGTTTCGGAAGGCCGGGCCGCATGAGGCGCTGATTGTCTATGGACTGCGCGGCACGCGAATTGTGAAGGGCAGGGGAACAGTGATTTTCCCCATGATCGAGAGTTTTCGCCAGCTCTCTTTGCAGTTGATGTCCTTTGACGTGGCGCCGCAGCAGGACTTGTACACCAAGCAGGGCGTCGCCGTCACAGTGGAGGCAGTCGCGCAGATCAAGGTGAAAAGCGATCCGGAATCAATCCAGACCGCGGCGGAACAGTTCCTGACGAAAACGGACGTGGCGCGGGAAGGGTTGATCCGGCTGGTGATGGAGGGCCATTTGCGGGGCATCATCGGCCAGCTTTCGGTCGAGCAGATTGTGAAAGAGCCGGAGATGGTGGGTGATCGCATGCGCGCCACGTGCGCGGACGACATGAGCAAGATGGGGCTCGAGGTAGTTTCGTTCACTATCAAGGAAGTCCGGGACAAGAACGAGTACATCACCAATATGGGACGGCCGGATATTGCGCGCATCAAACGCGACGCGGACGTTGCCTCGGCGGAGGCAGAGCGGGATACGGCGATCCGGCGCGCGGAAGCGATGCGGGCGGCGGCCGTGGCCCGGGCGCAGGCCGATCAGGAACGAGTGCAGGCGGAGGCCTTGTCGCTGGCCGCGCAAGCCGAAGCGCAGCGCGATCTGGAGATCAGGCGCGCCCAGTACGTTGAAACCATCAAGCGCCAACAAGCGCAAGCCGACAAAGCCTACGACATTCAGACCAATATCATGCAGCAGCAGGTAATGGCGGAGGCGGTGAAGATCCGGCAGATCGAGAAAGAGCAGGAAGTGAAAGTGCAAGAGGCCGAGATCCTGCGTCACGAGAAAGAGTTGATCGCCACGGTGCTGAAGAATGCCGAGATAGAGCGTCAGCGCATTGAAATGCTGGCCGAGGCATCGCGCCGCAAGATGACGATTGAGGCCGAAGGCGCGTCCGCCGCGACTCGCTTGCAAGGCGAAGCCGATGCCGACATCATTCTCAAGAAAGGCGAGGCGGAAGCCAAGGCGATGAACGTGAAGGCCGAGGCTTACCAGGAATGGAACCAGGCCGCCGTTGTCGACAAGCTGATCACTGGTTTGCCGGAGATTGTGAAGGCGCTCGCGTCGCCGCTTTCGAAGATCGACAAAATCACCATCGTTTCGACGGGAGACGGGCATGCCGCCGGCATGAACAAGATCACCGGCGATATGACGCAAATGGTCGCGCAGATCCCGGCGCTCTTTGAGACCCTTTCGGGCATGCAGATGTCCGAGTTATTGGGTAAGGTTCGTGGAATAACTGACCGTCCGAACGGCAAAGGCACGCCGGATAGCCAGGATGCTCAATCGTAAAGGAGAAAGTATGCCGCTACTGGATCGAGTTACTACGCTCATCAAGGCGAATTTAAATGATCTGGTCGATAAGGCCGAGAACCCGGAGAAGCTGTTGAAACAACTGCTTCTTGATATGCAAAACCAATTCATGCAGGTGAAGACGCAGGTCGCGATTGCTATTGCCGATCAGCACCTGCTGGAGAAAAAGCAGCAAGAGAATCTGGATGCTCAGAAGGAATGGCTGCACAAGGCGGAGCTGGCAGTTCAGAAGAAGGAAGAAGATCTCGCGCGCATGGCGCTGGAGCGGTCATTGACGCATGAGAATACCGCCAAGAATTTTGCCCAGCAGATTGAAGATCAATCGCACCAGGTTCAAATCCTGCGCGATGCGCTCCACCGGCTGGAGCAAAAAATGACAGAAACGAGAGCGAAGACGGAGCTCATGATTGCCCAGCACCGGCGCGCCCGTCTCGCTATCCGGGCGGGAGGCTCGAGCATGAAGGAGTTCGAAAACGACGCCGCCTTCGATCGCCTGCGAATGAAGGTAGGCGAGACGGAAGCGCTTGGGCACGGGCATATGTCCCTAGGCGAATCGAATGCCGAGAAGCGTCTGGAGGCGCTGGAGAAGTCAGATCAAGTGGATCGGCTACTGGCTGATTTGAAGGCGCGCGCGACGGGCATAAGCAAGTAGCTCCCGTTGCTACCATTCGAGTCATGAAGGCGCTGTTGCTTTCCGAATACGGGCGGCTCGAGACGGTAGATGTTCCCATGCCGCGGCCGGGGCCCGATGAAGTACTGGTGCGGGTAGAGGCCTGCGGCATCTGCGGAAGCGACGTACACGGCTACGACGGGTCATCGGGGCGCCGCATTCCACCGCTGATCATGGGGCATGAAGCGGCGGGCACAGTGGCGGCCGTCGGGGCGAACGTTTCAGGCCTTCGGCAGGGCGAGCACGTGACGTTCGATTCGACCATCTATTGCGGGAAGTGCGAATACTGCCGTAAAGGCGAAATGAATCTCTGCGAGAACCGGCAAGTGCTGGGCGTATCGATCCCGGAGTATCGGCGTGAAGGAGCGTTTGCTGAGTTCGTGGTGGTTCCGGAGCGGATTATCTACCGGCTGCCGGAAAACGTTCCGTTCTGCGAGGCGGCTATGATTGAGCCGCTGGCGGTGGCCGTGCATGCTGTTGCTGTGACGGAACCTCCTGAAAAATGCTCTGCCTTGATTGTGGGGGCGGGCATGATTGGACTGCTGGTCCTGCAGGCGCTCCGCGAAGCAGGCTGCACGAAGGTGATCGTGACGGATATTGACGAGAGCCGGCTGCAACTTGCGAAAGACCTGGGCGCCGCGTTCGTCATCAACGGCAAGACGGCTGACACGGTGGCGGAAGTGCGGAAACTCACCGGGGGCGCCGGAGTCGATGTGGCCCTTGAGGCGGTTGGCAGCACGCCCACCGTAAGGATCGCTATCGAATCGGTCCGCAAAGGCGGGACGGTCACTCTGATCGGCAATATCGCGCCGAATGTCGAGATCCCGCTGCAGGCCGTGGTGAGCCGGCAAATCCGATTGCAGGGCTCGGCGGCCTCGGCGGGAGAATATCCGCAGTGCATAGAAATGCTCGCGCGCGGTGCGATTAACCTGAAGCCGCTGATCAGCGTCGTGGCGCCGCTTGAACAGGGCGCTGAGTGGTTTGAACGTCTGCACGAGCGTCAACCTAACCTGATGAAGGTGATCCTGTCGCCTACCGAGGCCGCATGAGTCCCATGAGTAATAATGAACTCTTCGATCTGACGGGACGGGTAGCTATCGTTACCGGAGCCAGCCGTGGGTTGGGCCAGTACTTCGCGCGCGCGCTTGCAAAATCGGGCGCGGATCTGGTCATCACCAGCAGGACTCTGGATTCGCTCCGCGAGTTTGAAGGCGAGATCAAGAGCCTGGGGCGCCGCGCCGTACCTCTCGAACTCGACGTACGTGACCCCGAGAGCATCGAGGCCATGGCGGCGGCCGCGGAAGCGGCGTACGGGAAGATGGACATTCTAGTCAACAATGCCGGCATGAACATCCGAAAACCTGCGATTGAAGTCACTTGGGAGGACTGGAACGCGATTCTTGACACGAATCTTCGCGGCAGCTTTTTTGTTGCGCAGGCGGTTGCAAAACGCATGATTCCGCGCGCATATGGGCGCATCATCAACATCGGCTCGGTAACAAGCGTGGCAGGTTATGCGGGGCTTGGGCCGTATGGCGCGAGCAGAGGGGGCATTCGCCAGTTAACGATGAGCCTGGCTGACGACTGGGGCCGTCATGGCATCACGGTGAATTGTTTGGCTCCCGGCTGGTTCCGCACGAGCCAGAACAAGGTTATGTACGACGACAGAGAATGGGTGGCCTATCTCAGCGACCGCATTCCGATGAAGCGGCCGGGCGCTCCGGATGATCTTGATTCTGCGGTCGTTTTTCTGGCGGCCGAATCCAGCCGCTATGTGACGGGACAAACGCTGCTGGTGGACGGCGGCATCTCGACCGGCGCTGTCCGGGCCATCCCCAAGCAGCAGGCCGAGTAGCTGCCCTTTTCGCCATCAATTTGCGAGCCAGTCGGCTGTGTTTTTCGATGGCTATGCGGACCAGCTGGCTGCGCGTGCGAACACCCGTCTGATCAAATAGTCTTTGCAGCACTGCCTTCTCCGGCAAGCAGTCTGTGCGCAGCCTCATTAGCCAGAAGCACCATGCCCTCTGAATCGGTGACCACAATGGCTGCCGGGCTACTCTCTACCAGAAATTTCAGTTGTTCTTCTGCTTCGCGCCGCGCGTAGTTTTCATTTTGAATCTGCTGGAGATGCTTCGCCGCGGTCTCGCGGCTGCGGCAAACTTCATACACGAACAATCCCATGCCAAAGAACGCCGAAAACACCAATATGTCTCGAGGCACCCCCGCTCCCGGGTTCTTAAACCAGGGAAAACTGTCGAAAGCCTCGGTCAGCACTGTACACAGGAGCGCTACCGCTGCGATTTGCACACGACTCAAAGCACTTCCAACAACGAGCATCGGGAACAAATAGAGGAACCCCAAAGGAATATCGCCTTCGATACGCCAATCTGCAAATGCAATGGCGCCGATCATGGCACCGGCTCTGAGCAGAACAGACTGGCGGCTGCCTCTTAGAAGCAAAGACAACATGATTGGGTGACTGGGCTGGGCGTAGTCTCCCAGTATCCCTTCCATTCTAGGTGTTGATGCCAATGGCGAGCCGCGCGCTGGCCAAAAGATACCTTTATTTTGGCCAAAAGATAACACCCGAATGGCTGAACGATACTAGCCAATCGCCTTTCTAGACCGCTACATTGCGGCTTGAGGCTTACCGCTGCACCACCACGAGCACTCGGTTGTTAATGGTGTTCCCAGGGCTTACGGTAGCCGCCAGAAGAAAGCCTCGCCTGAATTGGAGCTTCCATAGTTAATGATCCGGGCTCTCGTGGATTCCGCCCTCAGGAACAGACTGCTCGTCTTGGCGGCCGCCCTGGTGATTCTCATCTGTGGCGCGTTCGCATTTCATAATTTGCCCGTGGAGGCTTATCCCGATGTAGCAAACAACTACGTCCAGATCATCACGCAATGGCCGGGTCAGGCCGCCGAACAAGTAGAGCAGCAAGTCACGATCCCGGTCGAAATCCAGATGAACGGCATCCCGCATCTGGAGTACCTGCGCTCCACTTCGCTATTTGGTCTCTCGAGCTTGATGTTGATCTTCGATGACGAATCCAACAACGACTGGAATCGCCAGAAAGTCCTGGAGCGGCTCTCACAGGTGTCCCTTCCTAATGGGCTAACGCCCCAAATTGGCACCGATTACAGTCCGGTCGGCCAGATCTACTGGTACACCCTCAAAAGTACCAATCCGGAATACGACCTGATGGAATTGAAGTCGCTCGAAGACTGGGTTCTGGAAAAGCAGTTTAAGTCGGTTCCGAACGTGGTGGATGTGGTGAGCTTTGGAGGCACCACTCGCGAATATCAGGTACGTATCGATCCGAATAAGCTGATCGCCTACGGATTAAGTCTCAGCCAGGTGGAGCAGCAGCTGGCAAATAATAACGTGAACGCGGGCGGCAGTTTCATCCAGGAAGGCGAGCAAGCGATAAACATTCGTGAAGTGGGCCTGGTTCAAGATACGCGGGATATCGAACAGATAATGCTCACCTCCCAGCACGGAACTCCGCTCCAGATTGACAAGATTGCCGTCGTCGAACAAGGGCCGAAGATCCGCCTCGGGCAAATCGGCAAGGCCATCCATCGTGCCGACGGCCGCATCCTCGACTACCCCGATGTGGTCGAGGGCATCGTTTTACTGCGGAAAGGAGCGGAATCAGACTCCACGCTCGACGGCATCCACGCCAAAGTGAAAGAGCTGAACAATCATCTGCTCCCTCCAGGCGTGAAAGTTGTACCCTTCCTGGACCGAAGCGACCTGGTGCACTACACGACACATACCGTGCTCCACAATCTGACGGAAGGCATCATCCTGGTAGCGATTATTCTGTTCGCTTTTCTCGGAAACGTGCGCGGCGCTTTGATTGTGGCGTTTACCATTCCTTTCGCGCTCCTGTTTGCCTCCATTTGCCTCGACCTGGACAAGGTTCCAGCGAATCTCCTTTCGCTGGGCGCTTTGGACTTCGGAATGGTAGTTGATGGCGCCGTCGTGATGGTGGAAAACATTGTCCGCCACATGGGACAAAGATCGGAACTAACACCGCTCGAAGTGATTCGCGAAGCGGCACACGAAGTGCAAAGGCCGGTTTTTTACGCCATCGGCATCATCATCACCGCCTATCTCCCAATCTTTACCTTGCAATCCGTTGAGGGCCGGCTCTTTCGGCCGATGGCTCTCACGGTCGCCTTCGCGCTTCTCGGCGCCCTTATTTTTTCCATGTTGATCGCTCCCGTGTTTTCAAGCTTCCTGTTTCGGAGCAAAACAAGTGAATGGCACAATCCCGTGATGGCTTTTCTCGTGCGCCAGTACAGGCGCGCTCTTCGCTGGGCAATCTATCGAAGAGCGCTTGTTCTCACGCCTGTTGCCGCATTGCTGGTTGCCGCTCTTTGGCTGTTCATTAGTGGCCGCATTGGTTCGGAGTTCCTGCCCCATCTCGATGAAGGCGCGATTTGGGCGCGTGGAACACTAGCGCCGAGTACAGGACCATCCGAAGGCTCTGATTTGATGAGGCGCGCCCGTATTGCCGTTGCCGCTTTTCCCGAGGTCACGCAAGTGGTTTCGCAAGTCGGGCGCCCGGATGACGGCACCGATACCACAGGATTTTTCAACACTGAATATTTCGTCGATCTCAAGCCGAAAGACCAGTGGCGCGCTGTCTTCCATGAAAACAAAGATGAGCTCATTGCCGCCATGGATCGGGAACTGGAAAAGTTTCCCGGAGTCATCTGGAATTTTTCACAGCCGATCTCCGACAACGTCGAAGAGGCGGTCAGCGGAGTAAAAGGCGAATTGGCGGTAAAGATCTTTGGGACAGACTTGAAGACTCTTGAGCAAAAAGGCGAGCAGATAGTCAATGTCATGGCGCACATCCCGGGAATTCAGGATCTTGGTCTGTTCCGTGTGCTCGGCCAGCCTAACTTGAACTTCATTGTCGATCGCAGTAAGGTAGCCCGCTACCAGCTAAACGTCTCCGATGTTCAAGATGCTGTCGAAACGGCCGTGGGTGGCAAGACCGTTTCCGAAGTGCTCCGCGGAGAGCGCGTCTACGATCTCGTAGCGCGTTACCTACCCTCTTACCGCAGCTCAAGAGAGGCCATCGAAAACATTCGTTTACTCTCGCCTACCGCGGAACGCGTCTCGCTCGCGCAATTGTGCGACGTGAAAATGCTGGATGGCGCCTCGCAAATATATCGCGAGGCAAACTCCCGCTATGTCGCCATCAAATACAGTGTGCGCGGAAGGGATCTCGGCAGCACCGTGGAGGAAGCCATGCAAAAAGTGAACGGAGAAGTCAAATTGCCACAGGGTTACAGCATTGATTGGGCCGGCGAGTACGCAAGTGAGCAGCGCGCGAATAGACGGCTGGCGATTATCGTACCGATCACCATTGCCGTCATTTTCCTGTTGTTGTATTCCATGTTTAGCTCGTTCAAATGGGCGGCTTTGGTAATGATCACGATCTGCCTCGCTCCCATCGGCGGCCTATTCGCTCTCTACTTCAGCGGAACTCATTTCAGCGTGTCATCGGGAATCGGCATGCTGGCGTTATTTGGCGTTTCTGTCCAAACGGGCGTCATCATGATCGAGTACATCAATCAATTGCGCTCGCGCGGATACTCTGTCGAGGAATCCGCAATCGAGGGTGCGGTGTTGCGGCTCCGGCCAATCATGATGACTATGCTGGTCGCGACTCTGGGACTTCTGCCGGCTGCCATATCTCGCGGCATCGGTTCCGACTCGCAACGGCCTTTCGCCATCGTGATCGTGGGCGGATTGAGCGCCACGTTGATCATGAGCATCTTCGTTTTACCAGCCCTCTACGTATGGATCGCGCGTGATGACGATGTCCTGCCCGCCGGAGAGGCCGGCTTCGAGCAGATGTAGGCGCGTTTCTTCAGCCGATTTCCGCAAACTTCCCCGGAAATTCGGGTACCTGCTCAATCTTGCCCAGCAGAAACAGATATCCGCAGATCCCGATAGTTAAAATCACGGCCGCTGCGGCGAATGCTCGCGAAAAGGAATTGGTTGGTCCAGCGAAATAGCCGGTTAGAATCGGCGCGACAATCGCCGCGATCTGATTTCCGAAATTCAGTATTCCGCCGACCTTGCCAACGCTATTGCGCGGCGCAATGAGGGAAGGGATGGACCACCCGACGGGCGCGGCCGCCGAAAGACCTCCCAACGAGATGCTGATCCAGAATGCCGCGACGACAGGGTTCTGCGTGAACATCGCACCTGCTACCGCCAAACCGAGTACTGTTCCCCCCACCAGTATGCTTTGGCGCACTATGGTTTCGCGATAGCCGCGCCGCACCAACGCGTCCACCAGCCAGCCTCCCACCAGCAAATCAGTCAGCGTGCCGAAAAGCCACGGAATGCCCGTGAAGAGTATTGAATGCTGCAGATTCATGTGCAGCGCGGAAAAATAGCTGGGAAGCCATGTCAGGAAGAGATAGAAGCAGTAGTTGTAGGCGCCGAAACCCAGCGTGAGGCCGATGACTTTTTTGCGGGTGAGGAGGTATGGGAGGGGCGCGCTTGGCGGGGCAGTCAGCATGCTCGCCACACTTGGGTTTGCGCCGCCTTGTTCGATGTATTGGCGTTCTTCCGGGGACAACTTCGCGTCATCTTTGGGATCGCGGTATATGAAATAGAATGCGGCGAAGTAGAGAAAGCTGACGACGCCCGTAGCCGCAAAGCTCAACCGCCACCCGAACCGAATCAGGAACATGCCGATCAGCGGGACCCCGATGGCGGACGCGAACTTGGCGGCCGCATCAAACAGCGAAGTCGCGAAGCTGCGTTCATCACGCGGAAACCACATCCCGATGGCTTTTGCATTTCCTGGGAAGGTGGGAGCTTCGCCGACGCCGAGCAACAACCGCGTGACGACGAAAGAGCGCACGCCAGTCGCCGCCGCGGCCGCGAAAGAGGCGATGCTCCATACCAAGGCGCTGACGAGGCCAATGGCGCGAACTCCAAAGCGGTCTAGCAGCACCCCCATGGGCAATTGCAAGGCAGCATAGGTCCAGCTATATGCGCTCAACACGTAGCCGAAGGCAACGTTTGAAAGGCCGAACTCCGCGTGCAGCGCATCGTGCGCGACCGAGACATTGACCCGGTCAAAATAATTCACGAGCACGCCGAATCCAAGAAGGATCGCGATCCTCCAGCGGCGGCGCGGGATCATTTGGCGGTCACCAGGAAAGGTGGATTGGCGCGCACCTAGGCGAGTTTATCGCGCCAGCCCAATATATATGGCTACATGGGCATTGGGAGGATTTGGTCGAAGATCACCGTAATAGACTTCATAATCGGTCTGGTATGCGCGCTCCAACTGGCCTGGCTTCTCAAGAGACCAGATCTGTTTCCACAGATTCACAATCATCTGAGGCGGAGGACCACCTTTGTCTGTGAACACGGCATATTCTCCGGGAACGATTTTTTGCGCCACCATGCCAGGCGGAATAGATTTTGTGGGCTTGGCCTTCGCGCCCAGGACATAGTTATAGAGCCCGTCTTTTCCGTTTTCATAGTCACAGTAGACGGCAATGACGTGCGCATCCACGCGGTTAGGAATGCGGGTCAAAACGTCTTCTTCGTGCAGGCGCGCCCACATCTTCGGAATGACGGCGTCTTTTGTCGTTTCGCGCGCATTTGTCGTGCGAGTCGAGATCCCAATCACGAGGAAGGGGTCGACATGTACCTTCACCATGTTCACCTCACTGGCAAACTGCGGACCCAGCACTCCCAGCAGGAGCGCGGAAACCAGGAAAGAATATAGGGAGCTTTTCATGTTCTGTTGAATCACTCGGAGGCCTTGATTTTCTTTGGAAAAGCGGACGAACGCTCCAACTCCCGGGACCGCATGCGGCCGCCGATTGCTTCCACTTGCAACCGAAGAGCGGAGGGCAGCTTGGAGAGAAAGGCAGTCAGCAGCCGATAGCGCCATCCCGGAATCACGAATAACTTTCCGCGGCCCAGCCCTTCCAGGGATGCGTCGACGACTTCTTCCGCCGTCATCCAGAAGACTGAGCTCGCGCGGCTTTCCCTCTTGATGCCTAGCGTCTCGTGGAATTCGGAATATGTGTAGCCGGGACAAAGTGCCTGCACGGCTACGCGCGATTTCGCACCGCGAAGCTCCAGGTAAATTCCTTCCGTAAAGGCAGTCATCCAGGTTTTTGTTGCCGCGTAACTCGTTGTCCCTGGAACGCGAACAAAGGCAGACACGGAGGCAACGTTAATGATGGCGCCGCAATCGCGTGGAACCATATTGTGCAGCGCGACATGTGTCAGTCGCAAGGTCGCCATCACGTGCAATCTGTGCATCTGCTCCTGCCCGGCAAGCGGAGCCTCCCAAAAACGCCCTTGAGTGCCGAACCCAGCGTTATTGATTAGCAAGACGAGCCGTGATTCTGCCTCGATCCGGTCGGCAGCAGCCGCCAGATCCTCTTCTTGAGTCAGATCCGCATCAAGAATGTCGACTCCCGTACCGTAAGCGTTGGCTAACTCGGAGCCCAGCGCTTCCAGCCGGTCGCGACGCCGGGCAATAAGAATCAGATCATGCGTGGGGGCGAGTTTTCGAGCGAAGGCGGCGCCTATCCCGCTCGACGCGCCCGTGATTGCAACCACGTTTCTGGACAACTCTGCTTCCTCCGCATTGCGTAGTTCGCGCTTACCAGTTTGCCATTGCTATGCCGCAATGGTCAGGTCGACGCCGGATTCGAGCCTCAACTCGTCTTGCAGAGTGATCATGGTCCGCCCGGCAGCGTGCTGAACCGTGTGAGAGAGAGCCACGCCTTTTTGCTCCGCCGTTGATATACGTCCGGTACCGGCGGGGATCTCGATTTCACGGATGATCAGAAAGCCTTCTGTCGGCGTGATTGAGAACTGCGAACCCGTGAGCGAGAACGTTCCCCATCCAGTAGCGCAGGACCAAAATGAGCGAAAATTTGCAGCATTCGTTCGCGGCACGGCGGTGACGCGGCGGACCGCTCCTTTGTAGCGAAACCCAGAGAGTGCCAGCAGGCTCGACCACGCAGCCATCGCGCGGGCGTAATGATGGCCGCATTCCGCCTCATCCCACGGATTCCGCCGTTGGCCGTCATACCGGCGGCGAATATCGGCGATGCACTCTAAACCCCGCTCCGTCATTCCTTGAAACAGCATCAAGGCCGCGGTTGAATGCTCGAATCCCGTCATTACCTCGGCATAGTAGGGAAAGGGAATCGTGGGCCGCGCGGCGTCTGCGTAATCGCAAATAACCATTGCGGCCTCGTCGTTCAGCGCGAAAGTCCTCTGCACGCAATCGTGATCCAGCAGATTTGGTTTATGGTTATAGCGATAAATCGAATCCAGGGTTTCGTGAATGTATCTCGCGTTGACCAGCGGTTCAAGTCCCGCGACATCGGCAAGATATTGCCCCAGCAACTGGTCGATCAGGCAGCCCATTCCCACTTGGTATTGCGGATGCTCCGGGTCATCGGCTCCCATGCCACTGCGAAGTCCCGGTGCGATCGCACTCGCAGGCCAAGCGGTAATTTTTTGGATGTAATAGCTCCCGTTGAAGAGATTGGCATCGAGCCATGCGCTTCCAGTCTGGAATAGGCGGTGGTACTCAGCCGCAGTTTGCTTCTCGCCCATCGCTAGAGCGATCCGCTCAGCGGCGCGAAGCGCGCCTAGATAGTAAATCCCGCAGAGAGGGTTCGGGCCGTAGAATTCTACATCATAGGTGTTGTGCTGCACGCCTTCCATAACGCCATCGCGGTTCTCGTCCCATCCACCTGGTACCCAGGCAAATGAAATCGCGCGTTTCACCTTTGGCCAGAACTCTGCCAAAAAGCTCTTGTCTCCCGAGAGCTGCCAGTCAACGTAAACCTTCATGATTTGGCCCATTTGCCCATCTGCCGCGACGTAGCCGAACCGTTCGATGCCGTCCGGTAGCAGTTGCCGGAAATACATCGCGCCTCTTTCGTCCATGGAATAGCCAAACGCACTGCGCCGCAGGGAGCGGGAAAGGGAAGGGAAGAGATGCGCCGTTGCGGTTTCATAATTCCACACGTGTGTGCAGTTTCCGAAGCAGCAACCCAGATGATCGTCGGATCCTTCAAAGGCGTGAAATTCGCCGTCCGTCGTCCGGAAACACGTGGTTGTTACGAGAGTTGACAAGTTGGCCATTGCGGCCTCCTTCACTACATCCGGTAACGTGGTATTGCGAACTGCCAGGAGAAACCACTCCGTTCGCTGTTCAAGCGCGGGCAGGTGGGAAGCGGCGTACTGTGCCACCGACCACGCATCGGGGAAGCGTGTCGCGTACCAGTTGCCGATATTCGCCTCCTCGTGGCCTTTTGGGGATTGCCAGCCGCAGTGTTTTGGAGTTCGGTTTGGGAAGTGCCAGGTCAGCAGAAACGCATATTCCCGCTCTTGTCCAGGCGCAATTTCGTATTTCAGGCAGACCGCGCCTACCGCGCCTGGATGCGGCGTTTCAGGCCCCAATTCGCCATCACTCGAAAAGTCATCCCAAAACAACAGCGGACTGTTCCACCACCGGCCGGCAGGCCAGCCGCGCAAACTTGTGAACCGGCCGTCTGCGGTATTGTGCACGGCAACCGCGAAACTCCCATTCCCGGGATCATTTGCATCAAGGCCCGGATTCTGCATGAACAGGCCTTCCAACCCATCGCCGCCACGAAGTTCGTTAACGCGCTTATCGTTTTTCGCGGCATCGGCCGATGCCGACGCCTTCACCGGGTTCTCAACCGATAGGGCGATTGAAACCGTAACCTGATCGCTCGAAGGATTTGAAACACGGTATCGCAAAACCGCTAACGGCAGTCCGGAATCGTCTGCAGCCAGCGGAATGAATGGCGTGCCGGCTTCCAGGCTTATTTTCACCGGCAAGCGCTCATCATGGAAATCAATATGCGCGCGCGGAAACTCGCCCGTGAAGGTGGCGCCTTGCAGGCGCGAGAGGCCTGGCGCGTTGCGCGATCCTAAGCCGTCCTGCCCTTCATATGGTTTTTCGATACGCGATTCGAGAACGTGCGCTGCAGGCTTGACTTCGGGCGTTTTGACCCAGATGCTCGCGAATGCGTACTGCGGCGCGTTGCCACGGTCTGGCCGATTGAAAATTTCCCAATCGCGAAGTTGGCCTCGGCCTCCCAAGCCTATGCTGCCGGCGCCGATGCCCCCTAGAGGGAACGAGATCATCTTCAGGTCCGGGCCGGTAAACGTACGTGGATAGCTGATGTCGCGCGCACCGCTTTCACCCGAGTCCGTTCGCGATGCGGAGTCCGAAGTTGCGGACCTCCCGCTGCTAGCGAGCGAGAGTGCAGTGACGCCGACCGCGCTGGCCGCCCCGAACGACTTCAGGAAGCCCCGCCGGTGACTGCCTTTCTCCATACTCATCCTCTACACGTTAATCTACGGCTTATGGATAGACGGGAAATAGTAACCATGTTAGCCGCATCGACCTTGGCAGCTGCGCCCGCGGCAACCGCGGATACCGCAGCTGGCGAAGATTGGAGACAGATTCTGAACGCGCGCCTTCCGCTGTACGGTCACCGCAACTGGATCGTCGTTGCAGATTCCGCATACCCGGCGCAATCGCGGAGTGGTATAGAAACGATCCTTTCAAATGGTGAACATTTTGAGGTGTTGAAGGGCGTGCTTGCAGCGCTTTCCAGTTCCCAGCATGTTCGTCCCATCGTGTATCAGGATCAGGAGTTAAAGTCCGTACCGGAGCAGGATGCGCCCGGCGTGGACCAATGTCGCCAGCGGTTGGCTTCCATCTTTGCGAACTCCGGCGCGAAAGTCTTGCCGCACGAAGAGATCATTGCCAAGCTTGACCAGGCGGCTCAAACCTTCGACATCCTGATTATCAAAACGACCCTGACGATTCCTTACACCTCGGTTTTTTTCCAACTCGACTGCGCCTATTGGCCGGCGGATGCGGAAAAGAGACTGCGCGCCGCGAAGGCCCACTGACGTGTCCGATCCCGACATCCCAACATTGATAATGGTCGGAGGCTTTCTAGGGTTCGGCAAGACTACCTTAATCTTGAAAGCCGCTGAGTTGCTCCGGCAGCGTGGCAAGCGTGTTGCCGTCATACTCAACGACCAGGATGCCGGCCTTGTGGACACTCAACTCGCTCACGCGCATGGAGTGATGGCTCGCGAAGTGGCGGACGGTTGTTTCTGCTGTCGCTTTTCAGAGTTCATTACCGTCGCAAAGCAGTTAGTGGCATATTGGCCCGATGTCATCTTCGCTGAACCGGTGGGCAGCTGCATTGATCTTTCCGCTACAGTTATACGTCCTCTTCAAACGATCTATGAGGATCAGTTCCGGCTCGCGCCCTTGACCGTTCTGTTAGATTCCAGCGCTACAAACCGGCTTCAGAACGACTCTCCGGACCACGATATTCACTATCTGGTGACTCATCAACTTGACGAGGCCGATCTTGTTTGCGCCACGAAGCAGGATCTCTCTGGCGGCCCGCCGCGAATGTCCGTTCCTATCGACTTCCAACTGAGCGGCAAGACCGGCTGCGGCGTAGAACCCTGGCTGAACGAAGTGTTGCACACCACGAGAGTGGTGGGGGCTCGCCTGCTCCAGGTGGATTATGAGCGGTATGCACAAGCCGAAGCTGCTCTCGGTTGGATTAACCTCCACGCGACTGTTCGCCTCGAAACTCCATTGAGTCCGGCGCTATTATGCGGTCCTCTGCTTGATCGGCTCGAAAGTTCGTTGACACGCGCTCGCATTCCTATTGCGCACCTAAAAGTATTTGATCGAACGGCGACCGGCTGGGTGAAGGCGAGCGTCTGCGCAAACGGAACGGAGCCCGTCGTGGACGGCGACCTTCTCGCCGATCCCGCTGTGGAGCATCAACTCGCGCTGAACCTGCGAGCCATAGCGGATCCGGAGGCGTTGAAGAAGATCCTGTGGACGGCTTTGGACGGCTTAGCGGGTTCGGTCGAAGTTAGTCATCTACGAGCGTTCCGTCCCGCTGCTCCTAAACCCGAGTATCGATACGAAGACGAATTGCCGCTGCCTCGTATAGGAAACTAGCGGGATGTTATCCAGGCGCGACACTCTCAAGGCCTTTCTCTCCGCCGGTGCAGCGGTTAGCACGGACGCGCAAAGCGATTCGACAGAAACCGATACGGTGCTGCTCGATACTGAGCATCAGGTCATCGACAACTTCGGCGCTTCGGATTGCTGGAGCATGCAGAAGTTGGGCGGCTGGTCCTCGCAAAACCGTGATCGCGTCGCGGATCTGCTTTTTTCGCAAACGAGTGGTATTGGCCTCTCCTGCTGGCGCTTCAACATCGGCGGTGGCATTAATCCTGAGATCACGAATCCATGGAGGACCGCGGAGACATTTGAAACTGCTCAGGGCCAGTATGACTGGACGCGCCAAAAGAATGAGCGCTGGTTCCTTAATGCGGCGAAAGAACGTGGAGTGCCGCAGTTCCTGGCTTTCGTAAACAGCCCGCCCGGCCGCATGACGCGGAATGGCTTGACGTTCTGCGACCGTGACAGCAGCAGCACTAATCTCAAACCGGGCTTCGAAGGCCAGTATGCCTGCTACATTGCCGACATTCTGGAGCACTTCCATACAAATCCGGATGACGCCGAGCGCATCACTTTCGATTACATAAGCCCTGTGAATGAGCCGCAATGGGATTGGGCGGGTCATTCCCAAGAAGGTAACCGCACGTCTAACGCAGATATTAGGCGCATCATTCGCTCCGTCGCGCTGGAGCTGCAGCGGCGCAGGCTGCCTACGCAGATCGCGGCGCTCGAAAGTGGATCACTGCAGGACATGTGGCGCCTGAATGAGAAGGCAACCGCCAGGTGGGGCAGCGAATACGGCAACTATGTTGATGCGTTCGTAGGTGATCCTGCTGTTAACGGAATGTTATCCGGGCGCATCGGATACCACAGCTATGGCTCCGACATGATCAACGGATCATTAGTAAAGAACCGCCAGCAACTCGGCGAAAAGATGAAGCAATATTCCAGTTGGCATCTATGGCAAACGGAATACTGCGTTTTAGTAGGGAGCGACGGCAAAGGCGGCAATCATCGCGATCTGACCATGAAGACTGCCTTGGATGTGGCGCGGATTATTCACCTCGATTTGACGCTGGCTGGAGTATCTGCGTGGCAGTGGTGGACGGCAGTCTCGCCGGTCGATTTCAAAGACGGGCTTATTTATACGGACTGGCAGAAGAAAGGCGATCCGGAGACGACTTATCCCGCGCGAATGTTATGGGCGTTGGGAAACTACTGCCGCTTCGTTCGTCCCGGCATGCAGCGGGTTGAGATACAGGGCGCGCAGCACGATGTGCGGGGATTGATGGCCTCCGCTTTCAAGGACGATGGGGGGAGGCGCGTGGCAGTGGTCTATTTGAATTTTGGCGAGCGGGCGCGGCGAATCGTGCTGGCGTTTAAGACGGCCCAGGGAAGTGTGGTCGCAAAATCGGTAAGGCCCTATGTGACATCCGATCGCGCTGGCGACGAGTTAAAGGCTTACCCATCTGTGGGCGGCGGCCATCCCGCGGAGATCCCGGCGCGATCAGTCGTAACGTTAATTGCCGAGCTTGGTTGATCGGAGGAAATCGAAATCGCAGCCGAGGTTCGCTTGCGTGACGTGCTCCAGAAAGAGACGTCCGTAGCCTCGTTCGAACTTCGGTGCCGGCTTGAAAAAGGCCGTTCGCCGGCGTTCGAGCTCATCTTCAGGCACACACAGGGTAAGCCGCCGGTCCTCTGCGTCAAGTTCGATAAAATCGCCCGTGCGTACCAGCGCAAGAGGGCCTCCCGTTGCGGATTCGGGGGCGACATGCAGCACTACTGTGCCGAAGCTGGTCCCGCTCATGCGGGCATCGCTGACCCTGACTATATCGTCGACGCCCTGACTCAGAAGCACGCGGGGCATAGGGATGTGTCCCCACTCCGGAAAACCCGGAGCGCCCTGGGGGCCGCAGTTTTTCATCACGAGCACCGTGTCTTTGGTAACGGGCAGATCGTCCCGGTCAATTTGCGCCCGCATATCGTCATAGGTCTCGAAGACATAGGCTGCGCCACGATGCAGCAAGAGGCGCGATGACGCGGCGGTTTGCTTCAACACTGCGCCGTCCGGGGCAAGATTGCCTCGCAGGATAATGGTGCCGCCCTCAGGATATAGCGGATTTTCCAAGGCCCGGATCACCTCGCGGTTGTAGCACGCCGCTGTCGCCACGTTCTCGCCGATCGTGTTTCCGGTGACGGTCAGCGCATCGGCGTGCAGGTGCGGCAGTATTTCTCGCATGATCGCGGGTACGCCGCCCGCATAGAAGAAGTCTTCCATGAGGTATTCGCCGGAGGGCTTGATATTGGCGAGATAAGGAACGCGCCTGGAAATGGCGTCAAATTCATCCAACTGCAAATCGATGCCGAGGCGTCCGGCAATGGCGAGGAGATGCACCACTGCGTTGGTCGAGCCACCGATCGCCATATCGACGGCAATAGCATTTTCGAGCGCATGCCTCGTCATAATGCGCGAAGGCCGCAGGTCCTCTGTGACCATGCCTACGATTCGCTCCCCGCTTTTTTGGGCGAACGCGAGGCGGCGTGAATCCGGCGCCGGAATGCTCGCGCAGCCGGTTAAGGTCATGCCCAGGGCTTCAGCCAGGCTGGTCATGGTGGAAGCCGTTCCCATCACGGTGCAGTGCCCCGTGCTGCGAATGATGCCGCCTTCTATTTCCTGCCATTCCTCTTCGGCCAGCCTGCCGGTCCGGAAGAGATCGAAAAGCTTCCGGGTATCTGTTCCCGAACCCAAGCGGCGGTCGCGCCACTGTCCCGCCAGTGTTGGTCCGCCTGGAACGACAATGGCCGGGATATCCGCGCTGGCACATCCCATGAGTTGTGCGGGTGTCGTCTTATCGCACCCGCACAAAAGGACAACGCCATCAATGGGGTTTGCGCGGATGGATTCTTCCACGTCCATCGCCATCAGGTTGCGATAAAGCATGGTGGTGGGACGCATGAACATCTCGCCGAGCGAGATGGTGGGGAACTCCAGCGGCAAGCCGCCGGCGGACCAGACTCCTCGCTTCACAGCCTCGGCCACGATTCTCAGATGAATGTTGCATTGATTCAGCTCGCTCCATGAATTGCAAATGCCAATGACTGGCTTGCCGTCGAAGACATCAGCGTTGAAGCCTTCCGCCCGCAGCGCTGTCCGGCGGGCAAAGCTGTAGTAATCGGATCGGTCGCGGCTCCACCATTCCTGGCTGCGCAGCTTTATTTTTTCCACGGCTTCATCACATCACAAAGACGGAGCAGGACGCGGTGCGATCGTGTATCTTTACCAGGCATGAAGCCGCTCGAACGAATTGTTCCGGTCCTGGCGCTGTTCGCCGGTTTGACGATTCCTCTTTTCGCCAGCACTCCGGTCGTATTATCTACTGACGTCGGCAACGAAATTGATGATCAATGGGCCATCGCGTATCTGCTGCTGAACCCTCAGTTCGATGTGCAGGGAATTATCTCCGCGCAGGCGCCGAGTCTTCCTGCTCCGTCCGCACATGCCACCTACGAGGTTCTCAAGGACGAGGTAGAGGTCCGTCTTGGCATGGTAAGTCATCCGGCGCTGTTGGAAGGATCCAGTCTTCCGCTGGCCGATAATCACACGCCGCAGCCTAGCCAGGGTCTGGACTTCCTTCTTGCAAAATCAAAAGAATATTCGGCACGGCATAGATTGACAGTGCTGACTATCGGAGCCGCAACCGACGTCGCGTCCGCGATCCTGCGCGATCCGGAGCTAGTGAATCGCATAGAAGTTGTGGCGATGGGCTTTAAGAGCCTTTCGGAAGGCGGCAAGGAATACAACATTGAGAACGATCCCAAGGCATGGCAGGTTATCTTGGATTCCGATGTTCCTGTAACTGTAGGGTCTGCCGATGTGTGCCGGACGAACCTGGCGCTCACCTTCGCTCAAGCGCGCGACATGATCGGCTCGCATGGCGAGATTGGCGGTTGGCTTTGGAGCGAGTATCAGGATTGGTACTTCCGGAACGTAAAGCCGCTGCGGATTGATGATTTCTCGAAGCCATGGGTGATCTGGGACATCATCACCCTCGCGCGTGAACTAGGCATGACGGAACAGAAGGTGATCCCGCGGCCGCGGCTGGCGGATGATCTATCGTTCCGGCCATCGAACACGAATCGGACGATCACCTGGATTACCAGTGTTGATTCGGCGCGAATGTGGCCGGATTTCGTCGCCAAGCTGGATGCATATCAGGAGACGCACGCGCTGGGCTCTACATCCTGCCGTAACAGCCCACACCTGCCATGACCCAGGAAGATCAGGTCGTCGGAGATCGCGTGGATCCGGCCCCGGCGAAGGTTCCACAGCCGACCACAATGTGGGGGCAATATGTCTCCCTGGCGCCTTTGAGTGCCGCCGAGCACGGTCCCGCGCTATGGGAACAGGTCAAAGGTGCGGCAAATGAGTATCTCTGGACCTACCTGTTTGATGGTCCGTTTGAAGATTGCGCCGACTTTCACGCCGCCCTCGAGCAGAAAGCCGCTTCGAAGGACCCGCTCTTCTTTGCGATTGTGGATAACGGCCACAGGAGGGCACTAGGATACGCAGCGTTGATGCGAATTGAGCCCGCGCATCGTTGTATTGAAGTGGGCAACGTTCTATATGCACCGGTTTTTCAGCGAACGCCTGGAGCGACCGAAGCCATGTATCTCCTCGCGCGGCATGTCTTTGAGGAGCTTGGGTACCGCCGCTATGAGTGGAAATGCAATGCCTTGAATAAACCCTCGCGGGGGGCGGCGCTACGGCTCGGCTTCCAGTTTGAAGGCATCTTTCGCCAGCACATGATCGCAAAAGGCAGGAACCGCGATACCGCATGGTTCTCCATGCTCGATACGGAATGGCCAACGTGCAGGAGGAACCTGGAACAGTGGCTCCATCCATCGAACTTTGACGCAAACTGGCGTCAAATCCGCTCCCTCGCTGCCTTCCGCAATATTTATCATCCATAGTTCATGCAGATTCCTAAGTTAAACGTAAGCTACGCTACTGTCGACATAGGTGATTTTACGAGTGGCCGCCCAGCGCCCCATCTGCCGGGTATCTTTAACGGGTTCGTCTGGATGGGCGCTCCAGCTTCTGAAGCCGCTAAATCCAAGCAAAATATGCTTGACGTTTGTTAACAGATCTGGCATCATCTAATCCGCGTGGCCAAATGGCCGAATGATGCGCTAGATTGAAACATTAAAAGGGGTTACATGGGTTTTCGAAAAGCACCAAGAGCGCTTGCTTTTACTGTCGGTCTCTTGTTCGCAGCTACATCAGCCTTTTGCCAGAACACGAATCTGGCTAGCTTTGTCGACCTAAACGGCGGCCAGCACATATTTTTTCAAGAGACGAACTTTGACGTGAATCAAATGTTCTACCTTCCGGGTGGAACTGCCTGGATGGACCAGGATTTGTTGCAGATCTACGGCGGTAACCCTGCCGAGGCGGACAGCCCGCTTACCGCCTTTGTTGATGCGAGCGGCGCCGAACACGTCTTCTACCTGGATACCAACAGCAATCTCAATCAAACGTTCTATCCGGGTGGAGCGTCCTGGATACCGCAGAACGTGACGGCCCTCGCAGGAGGCGGCAATTTACCAGCTGCCAGCCTCACTGGCTACGTCGACGGTACTGGAGACCAGCACGTCGCGTATATGGACGCCAACGCGCACCTTAATCAACTCTTCTACTCTGTCGCGCTCAACACATGGTATCCGCAGGATTTGACAGCCGCCTACGGCGCCGTTCCGGCGGCGGGCAGTGCTTTAACTGAGTGGAATGACCAGACTGTACTCGTCGGCCAGCACATTGGCTATATCGATGCAAACGGGGATGTCCATCAACTTGTCTATTTCGGCGGGTCTACTTGGGCCGACCAGGATATGACCGCGGTCTACGGCGGCAATCCAGCCGCTGCGGGCAGTGCCATCGCCAGCTTCATTGACTCCAGCTTCGTCGCTCACGTCGTTTATGAGGACAATAACCAGCACTTGAATCAACTGGTGAACAGCAGTCCAACTACCTGGGTGCCCCAAGACCTGACGGCCTCCTACGGCGGCAACTTGGCCCAACCCGCCGCCATCCCGTGCGTCACCCCCCCCATCGCCCCCGCCACCACCCCCGCCTGCCCGTCTTCCCATATTGCTGCCTATAACGATAGCTTTGGGATTCAGCGGATTGCCTATTTGGACGCAAATCAGAATCTCAATGGACTTTCCTATTACGGTGGCTTTCTTTGGGCCACTGCAAATCTGACCCAGATCTACGGTGGTACGAAGCCCGCGGCTGGAAGCACGCTCGCCGCCTTCATTGACGACGCTGGCGGCCAGCACATCGCCTATGTAGACGCCAATGAACACATAAGTCAAATCTTCAATGTGGCTGGCCCGGGCCAGCCCTGGTATCCACAGGATTTGACTGCAATATACAGCGGTAACACGCCAGAGTTGGTGCCCGGAACCGGAGTAAGCATCTCTCTGGACTTATCTTCTGATTCGTCAATTGATCAGTAATTAATCTGTTCTCGCTTGTAGGCGAGATACATTGACTTACGAGCAGACCGCCATTGGCGCTCTGCTCGTTTTCTGTTTGGCCCGCTTACGTACGCTTGGTTCTAAGACTCCAGGCGGCAAGCAAAGTCAAGATACACAGTGCCGCAGCCACGCTCGCGATTTCCCCGGCAACCTGACTCAAAGGACGATATCGAAAGATGACCTCGTGCTTGCCTGCGGGCACGGCAATCACTCGAAAGGCGACATCGCCTCTCCCGATGTAAACCGCCTTCCCATCCACGGTCGCGGTCCATTGTGGCTGCCAGCTATCCATCAGCAGGAGGGCGCCTGCCGCTTGTGCGTCACAGCGGAGTTGGACAAAATCGTGCCGATACTGAACCACCTCCACTTTTTCCGGTCCGCCGGCTCCGATGCCGCCATTCGGGCCTGCCATTACACCCAGCCGCTTGAAGTCTGTAATGAGCTTCGAATCGGTAGTAGAAACGATCGTTCCCGGTTGACCGGAGTTCAAAGGCAGTTCATCCGATTTCAGCCATTGATGCACGATGAACGCGTGCGGCATTGGATGGGGGTTCTCGAATACCACCCGGATTGGATCTTGGGCGGCAACTGGATAACCGAAGCTCGAAACTCTGTCCATTGCCGCGGTGATCGACCGGTCCACCAGCACATAGCGAACGCCCGCGAGCGAGAGCGCGGCGTCAGTGAACAAGAATGTATCGCCGGGTTCGAGGCCCACGCTCAAAAATAGGCCGTGGCCAATATAACTCTGGTAAAAGTGACGGTACCAGGGCAGATCACCCGAATTCGCATCTCCCAACTGCGGGATCTGAAGCGCGCTTCCCCAATCCGGAAACACGCCACTACTACCGATGTTGAGGATGCGGCTGGAAGGGTCGCCGCTTGTGCGGGTTTTCAGCCAGGAGATTACGGGAGCCAGATGCACGTCTCTCTCGGATCTGATTGGCCTGAGATTGTTCATGTAAAAGATGCCTTCCGCGATCAGAATCACGAGCGCGGCGATCTTTGCCCCTTGAGTAAACTGTGGTTTCTTGGCAAGAATCAGCGTCAGGCAAATGGCCACCACTATCAGCCAAAAGACCCTCAAATAGGAAGGGATCCAAGGGTTGGAGACCGTGAACTGGCGCGTTTCCATCGCCTGACCGTCTGCGTAGGCAGTAACCTCCAACGTATGCGGCCCGTTCGAAAATCGGGTGGTGTCCAACCGGAAAACCCACCCAACAAACGGACAACCTACGGCTTGCCGGTATACCGCGCACACGTCAGGCCGCTGCATGCCCCTCGGCGGCCCATAGAGAGCATCGCCGTATGATCTTCCATCCACCGCAATCGCCACGCGGCGAACCGGGGACTTGTTGCTGATTGCCCACCCGCCGAACAAGCTGGGCCCGGTAAACGAGCCCTCCTTTGGTCCTGGAATGTCAATGTCAACCGTAAGTCCACTGTTCACCGTATTAGGGACCATCGATATTCTAGGCTGCTCACGGCGAACATGACGATACATCACGAGGAACGCGCAGACAATAACGGCAATCAGAGCAATCGACGCGTAACTGAACGAGTTCGAACTTCGAATAGCATCAAAACCGTAGCCCAGTAGGAGAACCAGGGCGAAAACCAGCATCGCCGACCAATACTCATTCCGGACAAAGTTAAAAAATGGCAGCGAGTCCAGGAGCGTGAAAGGGAAGATGCCGAAAATCTGTCCGAATGCCGTCAGAATGAAGGCTCCCAGGCAGCAGACTGGCCAAAACGTTGTCCTTCTAGCGGCGGAAAATGCGTGGATTGCGATCATCGGCCCCGCAATCCCGATGTGCTGGACCCATTGATTGTAGTTTCCGACGGGAACATCCGTCGGCATCCGAAGGGCGCGATAGGACTCCCAGATATGTTTCGGCGTGAACAGCGAAATCAGGTTTAGTAAGCTGATGCCGGGCGTGAGCCGCGTTGCATACTGCTGAACAGTGTCCAGATAAGTCAGATAGGCTGCAAAGACCGGGACGTATAAGAAGCTCAATAGTGCCAGAGCGCCCAGCGGCAACGCGACAAGCAACCCAAGCACTGAGCGCCAACGATTTGGCTTCTCTGCAATTCGCACGCAAAGGGTGAACCCGTAAGCGACTATCGCGAGAAGTACGGCAATAGGGAAGAAAGTCGTAGCCATGAACAAAACATTTGCGGCTAACGCCAAAGCGACGCTGGCCGGTGAGGGGCGCGCCGTCACGATAAGCAGCGCCAGCAGCAACAAAGGCGCCAGGAAATAGGGTTGCCCAATCTGCGTATACAGGTTGCCCAACGCGAAGCCGTTCAGGAAGAAAAGAGCGCATGCTGCAAATGCCGCCGCCAGTGAGCGGCCAAGATGCACGGTAACAACGCGCAGCAGGCAATACGCCGATAAGAAATACAAGCCGACCAGCACAAAAGACAGTGCTGTAGAACTGGCGCCTAACAGCGCGGTCACAACCGTGAGCGGCGCAAATTTCAGGTCGACCAACGTCTCGGGGCCCAAGGCTCCCGTTGCAGTATAGGGATCCCAATAAGGCGATTCGCCGTGGCGCATACAGAATGCGATGAACTTCTGCGCCGGTTCCATTTGAAATAGCGCCGCCCCAATATCGCCTTGCCCGTGATAAATGGTTCGGCCGGCCCTTTCCGGAAGCAAAGAGACAGTGCGGAGCGTCTGGTTTGGATTCGCGAGCACATCCAGATAATCGATCGGCGCCAGGGATGCTCCGAGAAAAACGACATCTCCGAATAAGACAAGAACCAAGGCGAGGGCGCACAGCAGGCACGGGCCTCTCCCCGCGGCTTTGCCCTCCTGCATCCAATTCACCTGGTGCGCTTGGGTTCGCGGCTCTCCAAGCGGCAGTGACCTCAGGACGGGCTGCCTCACTTCGTCCGGTGCGCGATGATTTGGTCTTTGATCTTATCGTAGGTCGATTGCGGGATGATCTTTCGTGTAACTAAGTCGCTCTTTTCCCGATAAGGACGGCCGGCAATAATTTTCTTAGCTCGTTCTGGCCCTATCCCTGGCAGAGTGTCCAGTTCCGCTGCGCTCGCGGCATTGATATCGATGAGAGCGCCTTTATTCGCGGAGGCCGCAGGTGCAGTACTGCCGGCAGGGGGCTTTGGAGAGGAATTGGTTTGAGCGGCAACCAGCGCGACCGCTGCTACCAGCACAAGCAAACATCGCTGAAGTTTCATAAACGCGATTTTACAATCAAGAGATTTGAAGCCGGTTCAGGGCGATGCGATTTTGATGTGGGCTGCAGCGCCCCTACAGCTCAATAACAAAACCGGTAATTGTACTTGTATTACTCAAATCCTTTTGAGACTACCATTGACCCGTTGTTGATTGCGATTTAAGTCGAGGCGTTTTTCGACTTGGATGGCAGCATTTAGCAGAAAGCGTTGATCGAATCGAGGAGGCGGTATGTTTCGGAGGAAAGAAACTTGTGACCATTTACGGGTTCGTCGCATGCTCCAGGTCTGGGCGGCGGCGGCTCTAAGTCTGGCTTTGATGCCGACTATGGCGAAAGCACAGAAGAGGATCCCGAGTAAGGCAGACTTTTGTTCCCAGCTCGGGAAAACCATGCAGGCATCCTCGGGTGCCCAAATGTACTGCTTCGGGCCACAAAGGAATGGACCCGGGGAGGAGGCGTTGGATCGCGAAGCTTTGTCAGCTGCCAAGTCGGGGTCGGCTGGGTTAGCGAACGTCGACGCCGCTAGCGTTGACGAAGACCGGACCAACTCTGGAGCGTACATAGGCGGTCAGTCAGAGACTTCAATAGCTGCCGCCGGAAACTACGTCGTAGAAGAATGGAACGATGGAACCGGCTTCTACGCGGCATGTGGCTCGCCGAACTACAAGGAAGAATTGACCGGTTACGGGTTCTCCAGCGATGGCGGGAAGACCTTTACGGACCTTGGAGGCCTGCCGAACCTCAATTGTGTCAATGGTAGCCGGTGGGAAGGTGACCCCAGCGTGGGGACTTATTCGAACTCGGGATTCACTTATTTCTACATGTCGAGCCTCTACGCTTGTTCATCCACATCAGGCTGTCCTAATATGCCGAATGGCGGTCTGGCGGTAGCAGTAAGCGCCTGCCAGGTCACGGGAAACACGCTAAGCTGTGGCCAGCCTACCATTGTGGCTACCGGTAACTGCAACGGCGTGACTAACACCCTCACCACCTTTTGTTTTCCTTCTCTCGACAAAGACTATCTCGTTGTAGACCAAGCGCGTAAGAGGCTCTATGTCACCTTCACTGATTTCACTGAAACGTATGACGGCACGACCTTCAATGCGGAAAACGAGATCGAAATGGCTGCATGCGACCTTGACAGCCCGTTAGCGCCTGTCTGCTCGAATGGCACGAGTAACGCCCAGCCGTACCTCACGGTTCAGCCTACTGATCCCGCCGGTTGCGAGCAGGAAGGGGCCTATCCGGCCGTACGTGAGAAGACCGGGGGTGTTTATGTAGGCTACGAGTACAATTGGGTCACGAATTACCTGGGCCTGCCGTATTGCGTGAACAGCGCGGCCACCTCAGTGGTCGTGACCCAGATACCACCATCCTGCCTACCGGATCCCGATAGCACGCCTCAATCGCCCTGCGCTCCGCCGTTCAACCAGAACTCGAATATCATTATCTCAACGGACGCGACGGTTGTCCCCGGGTATAACCGATTTCAGATGAATGATTTCCCGCGTATCGCGATCAGTGAGCCATACCACGCAGTGAGCTTGGTCTGGAACGACTCCAGAAACACACCGTTAGGCGACATCCTCCTGCAAAGCTATAGCTTGGGATCCTTAAATTACATTCAGATGGCGCCGGTGCAACTCAATACGGACCTCAGCTTTGAGGATATGCACACGATGCCAGGCCTTAAAAACACGTCCAGCGACGGCTTGATCAATGTGACGTGGTATGACCGCCGGGGCAAGAATGCCGGTACCGGGAAAACCGACATTTACGGTGCGCTAAATGTGAATCCTACCACGTCAAGCACCCCGGGTGGCAACACGCGGATTACCAACGAGTCGACCGACTGGCTCTCGACCAGTTCGGTAATCGTCCCCAACTTCGGCGACTATACCGACAACTTCGTGTCGGCGTCAGACACCCTTTTCGTCGCTTGGTCAGACGGGCGTAGCGGCGTCCCGCAACCCTATGAGGCTCACCTGGGCGTGCATTAGACAATGCACTAATTAACGCAGACGGGACGCTCCTGGCGGGCGTCCCGTCCAAGGGCGTGATTTCAATGGTAGGGGCGACAGGAATCGAACCTGTGACCCTCAGCTTAGAAGGCTGACCAGGGCTGTTCGGATTTGCGTAAGTTGTTGATTTTGTGTTGCGGTGAGTGCTCTTTTCTGACCTTCAGCGCGTATTTGAAGCGTCAATTGATGCACCAATTGATGCACTTGTGTAATTTTTAGCAGGCGACTCACGAGCGGCATCTGAAGCTCGTCTATTGCCCGCGAAGCGCCGATCCGGGCAACTACCTCGATCGCGTGCTCAAGCCACTCGGCGTGCTCGCTGGCATCGACGTCTATGAGAACGGCAAGGGCGAGACCAGCTCACACCTGAACTTCCAGCAGCTCCGGCGCACCACGGGAACCCACTTCCAGAAGCACGGCAAGATCAAAGACACGCAGACGCTGCTCCGGCATGCGAGCGCGACGACCACGCTCAAGAACTACCAGAAGGTGCTCGAGCCGAGTCTTAAGCAAGCGGTTGAAGACTGGGACGCGGAACTGGTCCCGAAGAAGAAGGGTCAGGTTGTCGAGATTGGGGCCGGCGAGCGCAAGAAGAGAGAACGGGTACAGTAACCGTGGCTCACTGCTGCGATACGTCAAAGACCTGAACTGTCGACACGTCCGCGGTGCCGTTAAAGATAAGGGACTCGCCGTCATTCCCTAGCATCATCGGAATGTACCCCGCTTGATCCCGGGGGACCGCGACCGCGACCCACGTCTTGGAGTTTCGGTCAAGCTTGTAGAGAACGCTGGACTGGCCTGCGCCTGGAGAGAGAACGGCGAAAGCCTGCCCCGTCGGTGTGAGAGTGAAACTCTCTATAAGGTACTGGCTGCCGGGCGCAGCCGGAACCGGCGGATATGAGTTCAGAATCTGCATGCTTGCCGGGGAGAACTCCACATACACTGCGGCTCCGTTGAATGCGGGCGGCGAGTACCACCCAAGGCGGTCCTGGTTGGCAACGAGGTAACCCGTATGGGCTCGCAACGGGGTGATAGAACTCACGGGCACTCCCGATGCGATGAGCCTGCCGTTCGCGTCGAAGTGGCGAAGGGCGTCCCGGCTCGGGTCCACCTTTCGATGCCCGGCGGCAGTAAGCTTGGCCTCGAAGCCGACCGTCCAAACCGTACCGTCCGGCGCGACGCTCAGTTGGCAGGGCCTGTACGGAGTTGTGCGGATGATTTGGACGCTCTGTCCGTTGTCCGTGATGTGCGCCAGAAAGGGGCTTGTTTGCCCCTCTGCGGAAGTCGCGAACCCCGCCCCCCATATCGTGCCGTCCGGCCCTGCCGCGAAGTCGTCGAAGCGAGTGTGGTTCGCATTCGGAATCTGAATCAGCGAGTTGAACACTGGGTTGCCCGATCGATCGAACTCCCAAAACGACGGATCGCCAGGGTCGTCGTCAATCAAGATCAACCAGTTATTGCTCCACTTCGTCCGATGATGCGGGCCAAAGTCAGACGGCACGCTCAGATAGTTCATCGCACGCACCGATTTCAGCACGGCCTTTTCCGAGCCTTGGCCGGCGAAGAGACCAAGCCCAAGAGAGAGGATCGCCGCCGCCCGAACGAAGAAACAACAACTTGTCGCCATACACTTCAGCCTTTCTTACAAATTCCCGTCCCCTGTGCAGTCGGGGCAAATCATGGCATAGCAGCCCCCGCATCCGAGTTGCGGCAGCCCGTAACAACGGTTGCCGACACCTTCGTCGCCGAAGGTGTCATAGTCCGAGCCAACATACCCGTACGTGTACGTGCCATGACAGCCCTGGCCTGCGCATGCCTCATAGAGGGGCTCCCCTCCGCACCCGGCAGCCCCGCAAAGCCACTCACATTCGCCCAGGCCTTGGGCGTGAACGACCGAAGGGTGGATCCCAAAGAACGCGAGTGCGCGTGCAAACTTTCCTGGGGCGCCGCAGCTCTGACCTTTTACACGGGCATCGAGACGGGCCTGCAATCGCACGATCCGGGGATTGGGCGGGACACCGGCAAAGAGGGACGGAAGTTGTTTCCCTTCAAGGGACGAGATGTGCTCTATCGCGGCTTTACGGTGCAACCGGAGCAGGGTACCGTCAGTCAGTAAGGCCGCCAACAAGATCCCAAGAAGAAGGGTCGCAGCGAGTGTGACCGTCAGGCCTTGCTTTGGAGCGTTCACGCGTCTCCTTCTAGCGCAGACAGCTTCTTCTAGCACAGACAGCTTCGTTAGTCAATACTTTTAATTCCGGTACTGTGGTTAGTATGTGGTTTGTCCGGTCGAATTAACACCTGGATTGTCCGCTTTATGAAAAAGAGCGGCTGGACTGAACGTACTTGGTGTGGACAGCAACCAGGGGCGTTACAGCCATGCGGCGATGGAGCGGACGATGAAAGTGCAGGAAGTGATTTTACGAGCGATGGCCGGGAAGCTGAAGTGGTGGGAAGCGGCCGAGATCATCGGGGTGACAGATCGGACGATGCGGCGCTGGCGAGAGCGCTACGAAGAGTTTGGTTACGACGGATTGTTTCATCGGCAGCGGGGCAGGTTGAGCCCGAAGCGGATTCCTGTGGAGACGATGGAGAAGGTGTTGGGGTTGTATCAAGCGCAGTACTTCGATTTCAACGTGCGGCACTTTCATGAGAAGTTAAGCGAGAAGCATGGCATCCAGCTCAGCTACACGCTGGTGAAGAATGCCCTGCAGGGCGCCGGATTGGTGAGCAGGCAGAAGCGCCGGAGTGTGCATCGGCGACGCCGTCCACGGCGGCCCCTGCCGGGCATGCTGCTGCACATGGATGGCAGTACACACGCCTGGTTTCAGGACGAGCGTTGGTACGACTTGATTGTGATTCTGGATGACGCCACGAGCGAGATCTACTATGCCCAGTTGGTGGAGGAAGAGGGCACGCGGACGGTGATGGTAGGGCTGCGGGAAGTGATCGAGAAGCGAGGCATTTTCTGTGCCCTATACAGTGATCGCGGGACGCACTTTTTCGTAAATCCGAAAGCGGGCGAACCCGTGGACAAAGCGCGTTTGACGCAGGTAGGACGCGCCCTTCGGGAGTTGGGCATCCAGATGATTCCGGCTTATTCGCCACAAGCGCGGGGCCGCATGGAACGCAGTTACCGGACCTGGCAAGGACGGCTGCCGCAAGAACTACGGATTCGCAATCTGAAGACGAAAGAAGCTGCCAACGCTTTCTTGCGTGCGGATTACATCGACGAGTTCAACCGGCGTTTTGCGGTGACAGCAGAAGGCAAAGGCAGCGCCTTCGTGAAAACACGACGCAGAGATCTGGCTCTCATCTTCTCGATTCAGCACCAACGAACCGTGAACCGGGACAACACGGTGATGGTAGACAACCGCGTTTTTCAGATTGAGAAGACGCGCTGGAGAAACACGCTGGCTGGCTGTTCGGTTATAGTCCACGAGCATTTGGATGAAAGCATTACCATCCAGTTCGGACCGCATGAGGTGGCCCGATTTGAACCGGCCGTGGTACCCGACCAGATGCCGAAGCGGCGGCACTCTCCACGACCTGGGAGACCTAATCGCCGTGCGGCCTGAAAGGAAGATGCCTTCCCTTGGCTGGAGGCGCTGCCTCCAGACCTCCGGGATTTTTTCGCTTTCCTGCCATCCCATGCGGGATGGCCAAGCCGGAGCAGAGCGTAATCCCTCCCGCTCCGGCTCATGGTCTGGCCCCACAGTCGGCGCTCGGGTTCCATCCCTGGAGAGCCCTGTCCTCCGCTGTGGTCAAATCCAGGATACGAAACCAAACCAACCGGACAAACCACGTGCTAATAAAACCGGACATCTTGACTTGCTAACAACAACTTTTAATTCCGGTACTGTGGTTAGTATGTGGTTTGTCCGGTCGAATTAACACCTGGATTGTCCGCTTTATGAAAAAGAGCGGCTGGACTGAACGTACTTGGTGTGGACAGCAACCAGGGGCGTTACAGCCATGCGGCGATGGAGCGGACGATGAAAGTGCAGGAAGTGATTTTACGAGCGATGGCCGGGAAGCTGAAGTGGTGGGAAGCGGCCGAGATCATCGGGGTGACAGATCGGACGATGCGGCGCTGGCGAGAGCGCTACGAAGAGTTTGGTTACGACGGATTGTTTCATCGGCAGCGGGGCAGGTTGAGCCCGAAGCGGATTCCTGTGGAGACGATGGAGAAGGTGTTGGGGTTGTATCAAGCGCAGTACTTCGATTTCAACGTGCGGCACTTTCATGAGAAGTTAAGCGAGAAGCATGGCATCCAGCTCAGCTACACGCTGGTGAAGAATGCCCTGCAGGGCGCCGGATTGGTGAGCAGGCAGAAGCGCCGGAGTGTGCATCGGCGACGCCGTCCACGGCGGCCCCTGCCGGGCATGCTGCTGCACATGGATGGCAGTACACACGCCTGGTTTCAGGACGAGCGTTGGTACGACTTGATTGTGATTCTGGATGACGCCACGAGCGAGATCTACTATGCCCAGTTGGTGGAGGAAGAGGGCACGCGGACGGTGATGGTAGGGCTGCGGGAAGTGATCGAGAAGCGAGGCATTTTCTGTGCCCTATACAGTGATCGCGGGACGCACTTTTTCGTAAATCCGAAAGCGGGCGAACCCGTGGACAAAGCGCGTTTGACGCAGGTAGGACGCGCCCTTCGGGAGTTGGGCATCCAGATGATTCCGGCTTATTCGCCACAAGCGCGGGGCCGCATGGAACGCAGTTACCGGACCTGGCAAGGACGGCTGCCGCAAGAACTACGGATTCGCAATCTGAAGACGAAAGAAGCTGCCAACGCTTTCTTGCGTGCGGATTACATCGACGAGTTCAACCGGCGTTTTGCGGTGACAGCAGAAGGCAAAGGCAGCGCCTTCGTGAAAACACGACGCAGAGATCTGGCTCTCATCTTCTCGATTCAGCACCAACGAACCGTGAACCGGGACAACACGGTGATGGTAGACAACCGCGTTTTTCAGATTGAGAAGACGCGCTGGAGAAACACGCTGGCTGGCTGTTCGGTTATAGTCCACGAGCATTTGGATGAAAGCATTACCATCCAGTTCGGACCGCATGAGGTGGCCCGATTTGAACCGGCCGTGGTACCCGACCAGATGCCGAAGCGGCGGCACTCTCCACGACCTGGGAGACCTAATCGCCGTGCGGCCTGAAAGGAAGATGCCTTCCCTTGGCTGGAGGCGCTGCCTCCAGACCTCCGGGATTTTTTCGCTTTCCTGCCATCCCATGCGGGATGGCCAAGCCGGAGCAGAGCGTAATCCCTCCCGCTCCGGCTCATGGTCTGGCCCCACAGTCGGCGCTCGGGTTCCATCCCTGGAGAGCCCTGTCCTCCGCTGTGGTCAAATCCAGGATACGAAACCAAACCAACCGGACAAACCACGTGCTAATAAAACCGGACATCTTGACTTGCTAACAACAACTTTTAATTCCGGTACTTTTAATTCCGGTACTTTTAATTCCGGTACGATCAGTCGGCCCTCGATTCCCCCTCTTCGCGGCTAGATCGCCTCTCCTTTTGCGCTCGTTTTATGCGCTCGATAACGGCTCCTACGCCGCGTCAATTGATGCACAATTGATGCACCTGTTTTTGAAGCGCCTCTGTAAGTTGTTGAAACTAAAGGGGGGCGGAGGGAATCGAACCCACGACCCTCAGCTTAGAAGGCTGATGCTCTATCCGACTGAGCTACGCCCCCACGAGAGCGATCCCCTCTTAGTCTACCGATTCGCCCGAATGAGGATCAACGACCAGTAGGAGGTCACGGCTTTCTACTGTATCTCTAGGCTTGACTTGGAGCTCGCCAACGATCCCGCCAACAGGCGCGTAAATTGTCGTCTGCATCTTCATCGCCTCTAGAATGAGAAGCCTGTCACCCTTCTCGACCGTGTCCCCTGGTTCCACATACAAGATCGTTACCGCGCCCGGTATCGGCGCCCCTACCTCGCCCGGCTTCGCGGAATCGGCCTGCCGTTTTGCCCTTGCCACTTCGCGGAATGATTTGTCCTTTACTTCCACTTCGCGCGGTTGGCCGTTCAGTTCAAAGAACACCGGGCACATGCCGTCAGCCCTGGTTTCTCCCACCGTCAAAAGGCGAATGATAAGACTCTTTCCCGGCTCGAGTTCCACGACCACTTCGCTGCGCTCCTGCAGGCCGTAAAAGAAGGCCGGTGTCGGGAGGACTTCCAGCTCTCCGAATTGTGCCCGGGCAGCCGCGAATTTTTGAAAAACATCCGGATACATCAGGTAACTCATCAGGTCCGTTCGGCTAACAGAGCCTGTCAGCTCTTTCAGCTTTGCTGTCACCTGAGTCAGGTCTACCGGCTCCAAGTGCGCGCCAGGCCGGCCCTCGATGGGTTGCTTGCCGCGCAGCACGATTTCCTGCAATCTGGGGGGCCAGCCTCCCTCGGGCTGCCCCAACGATCCCATCAACATATCCGCTACGGAGTTCGGCAATGTCACGTGGCTTTGACTGGTCTGTTTCTCCAGGTCGGCGACTTTCATGTCATGACTTACGAGATAGAGCGCCAGATCGCCGACAACCTTGCTCGATGGCGTGACCTTGACAATGTCGCCAAACGCCATGTTCACGTCCGCGTAGGTGCGTGCGACCTCCGGCCAGCGCCCTCCCAAGCCCAACGCCTCCGCTTGCGCCTTCAAGTTAGTGTACTGGCCCCCCGGCATTTCGTGTATATAAACATCGGAGCTTCCGGATTTCGGCGCCTCATCGAACGGCGTGTAATATGCCCGCACCGTTTCCCAGTAGTCCGAGCACCGGTTCAGGGCTTCGAAATTCAGACCGGTATCGCGACCTGTATGCGCCAGCGCCGCTACCAATGAGTTCAGGTTCGGTTGGCTGGTAGTGCCGCTCATCGATGAAATCGCCGCATCCGCCGCATGAACCCCAGCCTCGGAAGCTTTCAGAATGCTCGCTGCGTTGATACCGCTCGTGTCATGCGTGTGCAAGTGAATGGGAAGCCCAATCTCTTCGCGCAGCGTCTTCACCAGCTTGTAGGCCGCGTACGGGCGCAGCAATCCGGCCATATCCTTGATCCCCAAAACGTGCGTGCCCATTCTTTCCAGCTCCTTCGCGAGCCGCACATAATAGTTGAGCGAGTATTTTTCTCGCGCCGGATCGAGAATGTCGCCCGTGTAGCAGATGGCCGCCTCGCACACGCGTCCGGTCTTCAGCGCCGCTTCCACCGCCACCTGCATGTTTGGCATCCAGTTCAGCGAATCGAAGATGCGAAAAATGTCAATGCCTTGCGCCGCCGCCTCCCCGATGAACTCTTGCACTACGTTATCGGGGTAGGCCGTATAACCCACGGCATTGGAAGCCCGCAGCAACATCTGAAAACAAATATTCGGAATCCTTTGCCTCAGTGCTTGCAGACGCTTCCAGGGATCCTCCAGAAGGAAGCGCATCGCTACGTCGAAAGTCGCTCCGCCCCACATTTCTATGCTGTAGAGCTGCCACAGTTCCTTTGAAACGTAGTCCGCGATTCGCAGCAAATCATAGGTGCGGACGCGCGTCGCCAGCAAAGATTGATGCGCATCGCGAAATGTTGTGTCCGTCATGAGCAGCCGCGATTGACTTCGTGTCCACTCGGCGAATCCCCGCGGCCCCAGGCGATCCAGCAATTGCCGGGTACCCTCGGCGGCTTCGAGCCCTGCGGATTGCGGTACTGGCGCTTCACGGATCACGGCCGGACGGGGCTTGGCCGCCACTTCGGGGTTGCCATTTACAATCACGTCCGCCAGGTAAGTCAGTAACTTGGTGGCGCGATCGAGTCGCGGTTGAAACGCGAATAACTCCGGAGTTTCGTCCAGAAATGATGTCGTCGTCTCGCCCGATCGGAAGACAGGGTGATTGACCACATTTTCAAGGAACGGAATGTTGGTCTTCACGCCGCGAATACGAAACTCGCGCAGCGCCCGGTCCATCCTCTGGCAGGCCTGCTTGAAGTTGCTGCCCCACGCCGTCACCTTTACCAGCAGCGAATCGTAGAACGGGGAGATCACCGCCCCGCCGTACGCCGATGCTGCATCCAGCCGGATTCCGAAGCCGGCCGGAGAGCGGTACGTGTGAATCTTCCCGTAATCGGGCTGAAAATTGTTGGCTGGATCCTCCGTGGTCACCCGGCATTGAAGCGCTGTGCCGTGGAGTGGAATTTCACTCTGGCGCGGCAGACCGATTTCGTCGCCGTGCAGGTCCAAGCTCTGCGCCACTTGGATCTGGGTGCGGACAATGTCAATTCCGGTGATCATCTCGGTCACCGTATGCTCCACCTGTACGCGTGGATTTACCTCGATGAAGAACCACTCCAGCGTCTCGGCGTCTACCAAAAACTCGACAGTGCCGGCATTGTAATAATGCGCTGCGCGGGCCAAAGCCACTGCCGCATCCGCCAATTCCGCGCGGGTTTTCGCGGGAAGGGCGATTGCCGGCGCAATCTCAATCACCTTCTGATGCCGCCGCTGTACGGAGCAGTCGCGCTCATAAAGATGCAGGACATTGCCGTGCGTATCCCCTATAATCTGAATCTCAATATGCTTCGCGCGCCGGATGTAGCGCTCCAGGAAAACGGCTGCGTTTCCAAAGGCAGCGCCGGCTTCTTGGCTCGCCTCCTGCATCTTGGCTTCGAAATCCGCGGCGGACTTCACCACTCGCATCCCCCGGCCGCCGCCACCGAACGCGGCCTTGACAATCAGAGGAAACCCGATCCGGGCCGCCATCTCGCGCGCCTTGCCGCTACCCGGATCCACCGGTTCCGCGGTGCCCGGTACCACCGGAATACCGGCGCTCTGCGCCAGTTTCCGCGCCTCGGTTTTGTCGCCTAGCGACTCCAAAACCTGCGCGCTTGGGCCCACAAACGTAATACCGGCCCGGTCGCACGCCATCGGCAAGCTGGGATTCTCAGAAAGAAATCCGTACCCAGGATGGATAGCGTCCACTCCTTTTCGGGCCGCCAGGTTCACTATCCCTTCTACATCCAGGTAGGCCTGAACAGGACCCTTCCCCTCGCCCACCAAATACGCTTCATCCGCCTTGAAGCGGTGCAGGCTCAACCGGTCTTCCTGTGAGTAAACCGCCACCGTGCGAAGCCCCAGTTCATTCGCAGCTCGAAAAATTCGAATTGCTATTTCGCCCCGGTTGAGAGCCAGCAGTTTCCTCATGTCATTAGAAATTGTAGGTAATGCACTCGCCGTCAGACTAAAATAGGGTCGTGAAAATCCTCGTTCTGCTGCTTTGCACAGCCGGCCTGTTGATGCCCGCGGAGCGGGACGGCAATTTCGTCATTCGCTTTGAACCAAAAGCCGTCCTGCAGCCTGCCGCGCCTATTCCGTTCGAGATCGATGTCACCGACGATCTGCAGAAGCCGCTTCTTCTGGCCACCGTGACGCTTCAGGCGGAGACCTCGGATCACACAAACGTAAAGGTCTTCAAGGCCCCGTCCGTCGGTCCGGGCGTCTACGTCGCAAAGCCGGTCTTTCCCACTGCAGGGGAATGGAGCGTCAGGGTCGAAGTTCGCCGCGGGGACCAGGTCAGCGCCCGGACGATCGAGTACAACGTTCCGGAAGGCCCGCGCTAATCGGATTTAGAAAATATATAAAGGGGTTCCCGCGGGAGCCGCTATTTCTACATCGCCCGCAGCTACCGGCTGCCCTTCCAGATCCCCCACCGCCCGGCAATAGATCCCGTTCTCGCCCACATAGATCTCTAATTCGCCAGGGCGAGGCAGCGAGCCTTGAATCAGCGCTTCAGAAAGCGGATCTTCGATGTACTTCTGCAAGGCGCGCCGCAGCGGTCGCGCGCCGTAGCTGCGGTCGCCGCAGGTCTTGTCAAGAATATACTTGGCAGCCTCCGGCAGGAGCTTGATCTTGATCTGTTTTGCCACCAGATTCACGTTGACCTGCTCCACCAGTAGCTCTATGATCCGCAGCAGGTCTTCGTCCACCAGAGAAGTGAACAGAATCACTTCGTCCAGGCGATTGAGGAATTCCGGATTGAAGGCTCGCTTCACTTCGCTCATCACCATGTCCTCCACCTTCTGGGGAATTCCGGTTGTCGAAGGCGCCGAGAACCCGATCTGGCCGCGCTTGTCCAGGAACCGCGCTCCTAGATTCGAGGTCATGATGATGATCGTGTTCTTGAAGTCGACCGTATTGCCCAAGCCATCCGTGAGCTGGCCGTCTTCGAACACCTGCAGCAGAATATTGTAGATATCCGGGTGCGCCTTCTCGATTTCGTCCAGCAGGATGATCGAATATGGCGCCCGCTTCACGCGTTCGGTGAGCTGACCGCCTTCCTCGTACCCCACATATCCCGGAGGCGAGCCGATTAGCTTCGAGATCGAATGCTTCTCCATAAACTCCGACATATCGAAGCGAATCAGCGATTTCTCGCTCCCGAATAGAAATTCGGCGAGAGCCCGCGCGACTTCGGTTTTGCCGACGCCCGTCGGCCCCAGGAACAGGAAGGAACCGGCTGGCCGCTTGGGCGATTTCAACCCCGCACGTGACCGCCGGATTGCCCGGGATAACGCCGAGATCGCTTTCTCCTGGCTGATGACGCGCTTGTGCAGCTCTTCCTCGATGCGCAGAAGCTTGTTGATCTCTTCCTCTTTGATGGAGGTCATCGGCACGCCCGTCCAGCGCGCCACCACATCTTCTATATCGTCTTTGGACACCACGCCGGTTGACGTATCATCCAGGTTGTATTTCTCACGAAGCTGGCGCAGGTTCTCCCGCTCTTTGCGCTCCTCATCGGAGTAGAACCTTGCCTTTTCAAACTCATGGTTTGCAATGGCGTTCTCCATGCGGTGAACGATGAATTTGATGCGCTTCTGAATGTCCGCCACTTCGCTGGGCAGCGTCGTCTGGCGAAGCTTCACCCGCGCTCCGGCCTCATCGATCAGATCGATCGCTTTGTCTGGCAGGAATCGGTCGGGGATAAAGCGCGTCGATGTATAGACCGCGGATTCAATCGCCTCATCGGTGTACGCCACCGCGTGGAACTTCTCATACCGCTCTTTGATGCCAAACAGAATGCGGATCGCATCCGTCTCAGTCGGCGGCGGCACTTTTACGGCCTGGAAGCGCCGTTCGAGCGAGCGGTCCTTTTCAATGGACTTCCGGTATTCGGCCGGTGTCGTCGCCCCAATGCACTGAATCTCGCCGCGCGATAACGCCGGCTTCAGAATGTTAGCAGCGTCGAGTGACCCTTCCGCCGAGCCTGCGCCCACCAGCGTGTGCAATTCGTCAATAAAGATAATCGCGTTCTGATTCTCCATCAGCTCTTTCATGATGGTTTTCAAACGCTCTTCAAACTGACCGCGGTACTTCGTGCCGGCCACGATCAGCGAAAGATCGAGTGCCAGAATTCGCTTATCGGCGAGGAAAGACGGAACATCGCCGTCCGATATGCGTTGCGCCAAACCTTCCACGATCGCTGTTTTGCCAACGCCCGGCTCGCCAATCAGCACCGGATTGTTCTTTGTACGCCGGCACAGGATTTGCACGACTCTATCGAGCTCGTTATCCCGGCCGATCAGCGGATCCAGCATCCCATCAACGGCAGCCTGGGTAAGATCGCGGCTAAACTCCGCCAGCAGTGAGCTCTCCTTAGGTCTGCTAGCGGATGTCTTTTCCGATGCCGACCGCGCAATTTCTTCGCGTACCGCCGAGAGGCGCAACCCTCGTTCGTGCAGAATCTCCGCCGCGAAGCTCTTCTCTTCCCGCAAAAGGCCGAGCAGCAGATGCTCCGTGCCGATGTGCTTGTGGCTCAGCCGTTCCGCTTCTTCGGCCCCATACGCCAGGACGCGCTTGCACTCGTGGCTGAGAGGCAGATCAACCGAGGTCGATACCTTTTCGCGAACCGTCGTGTGCGCCTCAATCTGCTTGCGTATCGATTCGATCGCGGCGTGCGACCGCAAAAAACGATTGGCAAGCGCTTTGTCCTCCCGCAACAAGCCGAGCAATAAATGCTCGGTCTCAATATAAGGGCTTCCAAATTGGCTCGCCTCGTATCTTGCGAAGAAGATTACGCGGCGTGCTTTTTCGGTATAACGTTCAAACATAAGTGCCACCGCCAAGACGGGTTGCGTCTTGTACAACTCCCGCTTCCTGCGGCTCCATCAGGGATGGTGCTTGCAGAAAGCCGTTCCTTAACTCTAAAACTCGATCGCAGCGTGCCGCAAAAGAAAGGTTGTGAGTCACGAACACCGAGGTCAAATCGTGCCTCCGATGCAGGTCGTTCAACAACCCGATAATTGTCTCGCCCGTTCGGAAATCCAGGCTTCCTGTGGGCTCATCTGCTAACAGCACCTTTGGATGCGCCGCCAGCGCTCTCGCCAGCCCCACTCGCTGCTGCTCGCCGCCGGATAGCTCGCCAGTTCGATGGTGCTGCCGTGCGGTCAATCCTACTTCCAGTAATCCTTCTCCCGCCCTCGCCGCCGCTTCATCTGATTGCGTTCCTCGAATCAGGAGCGGCATCATCACATTCTCCAAAGCCGTGAACTCGGGCAGTAGAGACGGATTCTGCCAAACGAACCCAAGTTCCCGATTCCGGAAATCCGCCAGCGAACGTTCCCCGAGGTTCACAATGTTGCGGGTGCCGTAGAAAATCCTCCCTTGTGAAGGCTTGTCCAGTCCTCCCAATAAGTGCAGAAGCGTCGATTTACCGCTTCCGGATTCTCCGATAATCGCCATGCGCTCTCCCCGGCGCACCTCCAGCGACAGTTCCTCGAAGACAACAATGCTTGCGCCTCCCGAGCGGTAGATCTTGCTCAGAGACTCCGCTCGAATAGCACTTTCTGTGCTCAATCTGCCGCCTCAATCTTAGATTAGAACAGCTTCCGGCAAAGCGCTTCATCCTTCGGCACATTTGCGCGTGCTCCTCCTAATCCATCGGCAGCTCAGCTCGAACTAGCACGCTAAGACAACCCCTCGCTGCTCCATCTAATTCCTTAGACGTGTCTAAGAGTCGTACCGATTCAGGTCGCTATTTCACCACAATGTTGACCAGTCGATCCGGCACAATCACCACCTTCAGGATCTGCTTGCCTTTCAGAAGCGGCTTCACCTTTTCGTTCTCCTTAGCCAATCGCTCCAGCTCGTCCTTCGGCGTCCCTAACGGCACGTTGATATGTCCGCGAACCTTCCCATTCACTTGAACGGGAATTTCCACCAGAGACTCCTTAGCCAATTCCGCATCGAATTTGGGCCATGGCTGCCGGAAAACCGGGCTGTTTCCGCCCAAGATCTCCCACAAATCCTGTGCGAGGTAGGGTGCGAACGGCGCCAGCAGGAGTGTCAACTTTTCGCAAACATCTCGAAGGGCTGCCGGAGATAGCGAGGGTTCCAACTGGTACAGATCATTGGTCAGCTCCATGAGCGCCGCGATCGATGTATTGAAGTGCCAGCGGAAATCGAAGTCGTTGGTGATCTTACTTACCGTCTGATGCAGTCTGCGCATCGCGTGGCGATCTGCGTCCGTCAGGTCGCCGGTTCCAGCGCTCTCGGCATTTCGCGTAACAAAGCGATACACGCGTCCCAGAAACCGATTGATTCCTGACACGCCGTCTTCCTGCCACTCCAGGTCGCGGTCGGGAGGGGCCGCGAACAAGGAATATAAGCGCGCCGAATCCGCGCCGAACTTGGCCACCATATCGTCCGGCGAGACCACGTTCCCCAAGCTCTTCGACATCTTGGCGCCGTCTTTGATCACCATGCCTTGCGCGAATTGACGCTTAACCGGCTCATTGTTGCGAATTAGGCCGATGTCGCGCATCATTCTAGTCCAGAAGCGCGAATAGATCAGGTGCAGAATGGCGTGCTCCACGCCCCCGATGTATTGATCTATCGGAAACCAGTACGCAATCGTCGCCGAATCAAACGGAGCCTGGTCATTGTGCGGATCGCAGTAGCGATAGAAATACCACGACGAGTCGACAAACGTATCCATCGTGTCGCTCTCGCGTTTCGCCGCGCCGCCGCACTTCGGGCAGGCTACGTTCATAAACGACGCCACCGCTTCCAGCGGGGATCGTCCGTGACCCGTAATCTTGACGCTATCCGGCAGCCGGACCGGCAGGTCTTCTTCTGGAACCGGAACCGTGCCGCACTTTTCGCAGTAGATGATCGGAATCGGGGTTCCCCAATAGCGCTGCCGTGAAATGCCCCAATCCTTAATGCGGTAAGTAATGGCCTCCGCTCCAAATCCGTGCTCGCTGGCGAACGCCGCCATCTGCTTCCGCGCTTCCGCACTTGGCAGCCCGGACCACTTGCCAGACCGCTCCACAATCCCGTAATCCAGGAACGGCTCCTTCATGGCCCCGCCATCCGCCAGTGCGCCGTCCACCGGTCGGATCACCGGCGTCACCGGAATTCCGTAGCTTCGGCAGAACTCGAAATCTCTCTCGTCATGCGCCGGCACCGCCATAATCGCCCCGGTGCCATAGCCCATCAGCACGAAGTTGCCGATCCAGATCGGGATCCGCTCGCCGCTGAACGGATGCTCGGCGTATCGGCCCGTGAACAAGCCTGCTTTCGGCACATCTCCCGGACCCTGCCGCGCCGTCGAGTCGATCAGCTCCTTGGTCTGCAGCCGCTTGTCTTCATCGGTGACCAGCTCTTGCACCAGCGAATGCTCAGGCGCCAGAATCAGGCACGTGGCGCCGTAGATGGTATCGATGCGCGTCGTGAAAACGCGAATTTTCCCGCTCGCGTTTTCCAGCGCAAAATCTACTTCCGCGCCTTCCGACCGCCCAATCCAGTTCCGCTGCATAGCCAGCACCCGCTCCGGCCATCCGCCTTCCAGTTCCTTCATGCCATCCAGCAACTCGGCGGCATAGGCCGTCGTTTTCAGGAACCATTGCTGCATGGCGCGCTGTTCCACCGGTGTGGTCTCATGCCGCCAGCAGCAGCCGTTCACCACCTGCTCGTTCGCCAGCACAGTCCCGCATTCCGGACACCAGTTCAGCCACGCCTCTTTGCGGTATGCCAGCCCGCGCTCAAACATTTTCAGAAAGAACCATTGATTCCAGCGGTAGTATTCAGGCTCGCAGCTTGTTATTTCCCGGCTCCAGTCGAAGGCAAATCCAAGCCGCTTGAACTGCGCCTTCATAGACGCAATATTGCTGAGCGTCCATTGGCGCGGATCCTGACCTTCTTTCAAGGCGGCATTTTCAGCCGGCAGGCCAAAGGAATCCCAGCCCATCGGGTGCAGCACATTGTATCCGCGCATCCACATGTAGCGAGCGAGAGCGTCGCCGATCGCGTAATTGCGTACATGCCCCATGTGCAGCTTGCCGCTCGGATACGGCAGCATTTCCAGCACGTAATACTTGGGCTTTTCGGGCGCGTTTGCGGCGTAAAGGTCCGGATCGTCTACCCACCGCCGATGCCACTTCGGCTCAATTTCTTTAGGGTCGTATGCTTTTTCGGGGATACTAGCTCCTTGAGTGCCGTAACGTTGCGAAGATCGTCACCTGGTTCATCGATGGGAGTTTCGAGGATAAAGGCCTTTTCGCGCAGTTTCGGATGGTTCAGAATGCGCCGGAAGCCTTCTAACCCAATATAACCAGAGCCGATGTGGGCGTGCCTGTCGCAGTGGGACGCAAGCTTCATCTTGGTGTCGTTGGCATGCATCACCGGCACATTCTGCAAGCCCAGAATCTCGGAAGCCTTCCCCAGCAGTGCAGTGAGCCCTGTCTCCTGCGATACGTCGAAACCGCTCACATAACAGTGGCAGGTATCTAGGCAAAAGCCGACGGGAATATCCATGTAGGGTTGAACGAGTTCACGGATGGTGGCGAGCTCTTCCAGCTTTCCGCCCAACTGTGCGCCCGCGCCGGCCGTGTTTTCCAAAAGCACGGTGAGCTTCGCCCGCGGTTTCAAATCGTCGCGCACTCCGCGCCACGCCAACGCCACCGCTTCGGCGACATTCAGCATCCCCTGCTCCACCGTAAGTCCCTTGTAGTTGCCGGGATGCGCAACCACGTACTCGGCGCCGATGATCAACGCTCTCTCCAGCTCCCCGCTGAACCCGTCAATAGACTTCTCACGGATTTCACCGGCGGACGCCGCGAGATTGATAAGGTAGCTATCGTGGATTACAAGTGGCGTCAGGTCATGCTTGGCGCGCAGTTCTTTCAGCCCTTTGACTTGCGCGGCGTCGGGCGCTTTCGTTCGCCACATGCGCGGGCTGGCCGAAAAGATCTGAAGAGTATTCGCCCCCAGTTCATTCGCCTTGATCGCCGCGCGCTCCAGGGAACCAGCGGTCGAGCAGTGAATCCCGATTCGCAAGTCTCAGCATAGCCGCCGGCTTGCGGGCCGAAGAAACGCAGCGAAGTATAATCAAACCGAGACAAACGTCTCCGTTCGCGTCGGTTGACGTCGTTCCTTTCGGCGCGCGAAACCAGCGCTCCCATATGACCGACCACGATTCCGTGCCGCGGCCTCAGCGCTTTGAAATTCTGCTGGTTGAGGACAACCCGGCCGACGCCAATATCTTCGAAACCGCGCTCCGGCAAGCCTCCACTCGCGCGCGCGCCTACTGGGTCGCGACTGCGGCGGAGGCGATGGATTTTCTGCGGCAGAAAGGCCGGTTCGAGGGCATGCCGCCGGTTAAGATCGTTATTCTGGACGCACATCTGCCCGGGCAAGACGGCTTTGACATTCTGCGGCAGATCAAGAGTGATCCGGACTTGAATCGAAAGCCTGTCATTATGCTTACGAGCTCGATGTTACAGGATGAAATCGACCTCGCCTATTCGCTCGGCGCCAATGCCTACTTTCGAAAGCCCATGACGCTTGAGTCATGTGTGGAACAAGTTCGCATCATTGCGCAGCATTGGCTCGATTTAGCGCAGTTACCTGACGCCGGGCGTTCCCCGCGCAGGAGCGCCTCGACCGGGGGCGTCGTTTGGCGTGAAGGGGAAGAGGGGTTAGCGTAACCCATCACCCTCTCAAGTACTGATCTGTTCCGTCGATCCAATCCTGCCGCGGAGGCGTGAAGACGTCGATTGCGATTGTATCTTCCAGCGCTGCGGCGGAGTGCGGAACATTAGGCGGGATACATAGGAGCTCGCCGGCCCTCAGCGTTACTTCCCGATCGCCAACCGAGAAATGCAAAGCCCCCGACTGTATGTGCGATAGCTGCTCATGGTGGTGTTGATGCATTGGAACCACGCTGCCTTTCTTTAGAAGGATACGGGCGACCATCAACTTGTCGCCCACCACCATCTGGCGGTCGATTGACGCGTTTAAGGACTCAGCCGGGATCTCCTCCCAACGAATGTGCTTGGCTTCCGGTATGTTTTCAGACATCGCCTTCCTAGTATGTTAGTTCGCCCAACGGTGGGAGATGTTTTTCATACGCCGAATAGCTTCGGCCAGGTTTTCGAGCGAGTTCGCGTAACTGAAACGAATGAAACCCTCCCCGTTTTTGCCAAACGAACTTCCGTCCAATCCCGCCACGCCCGCCTCGTTTAATAAGAGGTCCGACAGTTCCTTCGAAGCCATCCTGGTTCCTTGCACATTGGCGAACGCATAGAACGCGCCGCCTGGCATTGCGCACCGGAAACCGGGTATCTCATTCAGCGCCTTGCAGAAAAAATCCCGACGCCGGCGGAATTCGGCCACCATCCTGTCAACATCTTCTTGAGGCCCCTGGAGCGCCGAAATGGCGGCGCGCTGCGTGAACGTAGCGGCACAGGAATTCGAATTGACCATCAACTTGTTCACCGCCTCTACCAGCCAATGCGGCATCACGCCATAGCCGAGACGCCATCCGGTCATTGCATAGGTCTTCGAGAAGCCATCCAGCAGAATGGTTTTCTCCAACATTCCGGCCAGGCTGGCAATCGAGAAAGGAGCCTCCGCCGTATAGAAAATCCGCGAATAGATCTCATCCGAAAGCACCATTACATCGCGGTCGCGAATGAGCTCGGCAAGCTGCCGGATGTCCTGTTCCGGGATGACGCCGCCGGTCGGATTTTGCGGCGAGTTCAGGATGATGAGCTTGGTGCGCTCGGTCAGCAAATCGCCAACTTGCTGGACATTAAACGAGAATCCCTGGTCTTCGGTCAATGGAATGGGAACCGGTTTGGCGTCGAGAAACCGGATCATCGAGTGATAGATCGGAAAGCCGGGGTCGGGATAGAGGACTTCATCGCCGGGCTCAAGGAGCGCCAGCATCGGGAAAAAAAGGATAGGCTTCCCGCCAGGAACCACACAGACATCTTCAGGGCTGACCTCGATGCCGCGCGTGCCCGAAACATACTGGGCGATGGCCTCGCGCAGGCCGGGCAGTCCTTGTGTCGGGCCGTAGTGGGTCCAGCCTTCATCGAGCGCACGCTTGGCGGCATCGACGATGTGCGGGGGAGTCGGAAAATCAGGCTCGCCGATTTCCAGATGTACGACGCTCTTCCCGAGCGATTCCAGTGCGCGGGCTTTCACCAGAACATCGAATGCCGATTCCACTCCGATGCGCTGCATGCGTTCCGCGAGTTTCATCAGTTCTATTGTCGCGATTCCGCCAATACGGATTTTCCAAAAGCGAAACGGGAACCTTGCGGTTCCCGTTCGTCGCGTCGATCGTGTTCGACCCTAGAGTTGTAACTGGTTGGTCCCCTTCTCGCCGGGGGTTACTTTTCCGAGTATAACGTTTGCGCCTAGCCAACCTTCTCGGCGATCGATTTTGCCTGCACGAACTGCAGCAGATAGTCGGGGCCGCCGGCTTTGGAATCGGTTCCAGACATGTTGAAGCCGCCGAATGGATGGGCGCCTACCATGGCTCCGGTGCACTTGCGATTGATGTAGAGGTTGCCGACAAAAAACTGCTTTCTGGCCTTCTCCGCGTGGGCAGGGTTACTGGTGAACACCGCGCCTGTGAGTCCGTATTCGGAATCGTTGGCAAGCTCGAGAGCATGATCGAAATCCTTTGCCTTGGTGACCGCGAGGACGGGACCAAAAATCTCTTCCTGGAAAATGCGCGCCTTGGAGTCGATATCGGCGATCACGGTGGGCTTGATGAAATAACCTTCGCCGGCGGCAGCGTCGCCGCCAGCAATCAGCCGGCCTTCCTTCTTCCCGGTGTGGATATAGCCAAGGATATTTTCTTTCGCGCGTGCGTTGATCACTGGCCCCATATAGTTTTCGATCTGGTCGGAGGGTCCCACGGTCAGCGCCTCGGCTTTGGTTTTGAGCTTCTGGAGAAACTCGTCATAGATCGCTTCATCGACGATGGCGCGGGAGCACGCTGAGCACTTTTGGCCTTGAAACCCGAAAGCGGAATAGAGCACGCCGAGGACAGCCTCATCGACGTTCGCTTCGCGGTCAACGACGATAGCGTCCTTTCCACCCATTTCCGCGATGACGCGCTTGATCCAGAGCTGGCCTTTGGGTGTCTTGGCAGCCAGTTCGTTGATGTGCAGCCCCACGTCGCGGGAGCCGGTGAATGAAATGAACCGAGTTTTCGGGTGCGCCACCAGAACGTCACCAATGGCTCCGCCACTGCCTGTCAGCAGGGAGAAAGCCCGCGGCGGTACGCCGGCTTCGAGCAGAACCTCGGCAAATTTCGCGGCGATGGTGGGAGTGTCACTCGAAGGCTTGATCACGATGGTATTGCCCGTAACCAGCGCGGCTGTCGCCATGCCGACCAGAATGGCGAGAGGGAAATTCCAGGGTGGTATTACGATGCCAACGCCAAGCGGCAAATAAACCAACTCGTCGCGCTCGCCGGAAAGCTGCACAAGCGGATCAGGTTTGGCGAGTTTCAGGGCGCGACGCGCATAGTAATCGCAGAAATCAATTGCCTCGGCTACATCGGCTTCCGCCTCCCCCCAGGTCTTACCGGCTTCCACCACCAGCAATGCATCGAATTCGTACTTTCTTTCGCGAAGAATTCCGGCAACGCGGAAGATGTACTCGGCTCGCTGCTCCATCGGCACAGCGGCCCAAGTGGGGAAATATGCGTAGGCGGCATCAACGGCGTCGCGCGCATCCTGCTCCGAGCCCTTCTGATGAATACCGACGACTTCAGAAGGTTTAGATGGATTCAGCGATTCGAGCTTCTGGCGGGAGCGGCGGCGACCGCCAGAGATCAGCAAGTCGTATTCCCGGCCAAATTCCGAACGAACCTTGGTCAAAGCGGAGCGCATTTGCTGCGCTTTGTCAGGCTGCGTGAAATCTGTGTACGGCTCGTTTTTGAAAGGTGCGAGGGGTGAGACGGGCGTAGCTAGAACAGACATGGCAATTCGGTCCTTTTTTGATGCGCACCGGGCGGAGTCAGACCCGGTCCTGGACCGTCTTTTCGGCGATCTGGCGTCCGCGTTCGAACATCTCGGCCGCCTCTTCGGCAATCTTCCGGCCGCGTTCATATAGGTCCCGGCCCTTTTCGAACAGTTCCTGGCCGGATTCCAGCAGACCCTTGCGTCCAAGCTCGGCTTGGCCCATTAGCCGGCGCCTGGTCTTCTTGCCAGTCTCCGGCGCGATCAGCAACGCCGCGGCTGCCCCCACAACGGCGCCACAAATAAACCACGCAAAAACTGTTCCATTGCTTTGGCTTTTCATAGTGATTCCTTCCGTCCTCATTCTATGCTTGCTGGCCGATTCACCGGCAGTTGAGGGCGAGCATGACATTTAATGAAAGCTGTGCACTTCTACTTTATTGCCGTCGGTCAGAAATGTGATCAGGCCCCGCTGGTCGGTCCGGAACACGGCTGCGTGGTGCGCTGCCAGGCGTTCCAGAACCTCCGGGTGGGGGTGATGGAACTGATTCATGTAGCCATCCGATATGAATGCGAATTGCGGATTGAGTTGATCGAGGAATGCTTCTGAAGATGACGTGCGGCTGCCATGATGGCCGACCTTAAGCAGCGTCACGGCATGCAGCATCCCGCGGGCGACCATGTTTTGTTCGATGGGGCGCTCGGCATCTCCGGTGAGGAGAACAGTCCGACGCCCATAACTGATCTCGAGCACGAGCGAATCGTCGTTCTGCGCCAGCCGGCCTGGAACATAATCGGGCGAGGGAGCAAGAACCCGAAGTTGAACCTGGCCTTCGCCGGGTCCTCCGAGACAAAATCGGGCGGCAGAACTCGTCAAGTGAACGATCGGTATGTGATCGTCCGCCGCATGCCGCTCCAGGTTTTTCCATTCGGGCGTTTCGGGTTCGGCCCCGACCCAGAGAGCTTTAGGGCGAAAGTTATCAAGGATGGCCGGCATTCCGCCCATGTGATCCGAATGGCCGTGGGTTAGAACGGCGTAGTCGAGGCGGTGGATGCGCCGGCTCCAGAGATAGGGCGAAACGACGTCCTCGCCAATGTCCATCTGCGGTTTGCGGCGCATGCGCTCCATGCCGGGAAATCCTCCGGCGTCTACCAGCATGGTCTGGTTGCCGGGAAAAACCACCAGCAGACTGTCTCCCTGGCTGACATCAATGGCGGTGATCTCCAGCATGCCGAGCCTGGTTAAGGGCGTCCACGGCTGCCAGCAGATGACGGCGAAAAGCGCCAGTGAAACGACGGCGCAAGGCACGATTAGAAACCGGAAATGGCGGACGGCGACAGCCAGCAGGACCAGCGCAAGCGCGAATGCCAACGAGACGCTCACAGGAATCGCGGCCAGCCGCCACGCCGGTTCCAAGCGCGTGTGCCAGCCAGCCACCAGCTCCGCCCAGATCAGCAGCGTCTTCGTAGCCCACGCCAGCACAGGCCAAGCCGTGATGATCGTGGCGAAACCGAGAGGAACCACGAGTGACAGCAACGGGATGATGAGAATGTTGGCCGTGAGACCCGTAATGGAAAGCCGGTGGAAATAGCTGATCATCGGCAGCGCCAAGCCGAATTGAACGCACGCCGAAACTATGACGGTGTCGAGCACGAAGGCCGCTAGTCTGACAACCAGCGTCACGATCAGCTGGGCCCGCGCCACCGGCCATCTCGTGTAAAGACGCAGCGTTTCGGCAGCCAGCCGGAACTCCACCCGCCAGGCTGCAGCTTGAGGATCAACTTGCGGATCGTAGCGAACTTGGTCAAAACGCTTGACGGCGCGCCGTAGTGGCTCCGTGGTGCGTTCCATCACCGGAATGGCGAAGGCGGCTATCGCCGCGGCGGAGAGAAATGAGAGCTGAAAACCTGGATCGAAAAGCTGATCGGGCGCGAGGGCCAGGTAGACGATCCCGATGGCAGCGAGGATGTTGAGAATGCGCGTCCGCCGAAAGAAATAGCTCGAGGCAAAAATCAACGTGAAGCCACCGGCAGCGCGCACCACCGGCGAACTGAATCCGGAGATGAAGGCGTAGAGCCAGCAGACGACCATCGCGATGGCTAACGCCGGAACGCGCCGGATCTGCAGGAGGCGAAAGAGAAACAGGAGCGTGAGAGCGAGCACCGAAACGTGCTGCCCCGAAATGACAAGCGCGTGATAGGTTCCGGTGACCCGGAAATCGCTGGTCCACCGCCGATCGACGCCCGCGGTTTCACCCAGTAGCGTGGCTTGCAGGAGGCTGGCCGTGTGCTGATCGTTTGGATAAAGCGCGGCTAGCCGCTGGAGCGCCCAGGTACGGACACCATAGAGCCAGGCGACTGCCTCGATGCCGCAGGAGCCGGGAAGGACACGAACGTCCTCCGGGCTCGCGACTGTTCCGGTCCAATAGATATGCTGGGCGGAAAGGTAACCGGCATAATCGAATGATTCCGGATTTTGGAAATTGCGTGGCGACCGGACTTTGGCTGCGACTTCGACTCGCTGGCCGTAAGGCAGCGCAAGCTGCTGGTCGCCTTTGAGCGCAACCGTCATCCGGATGCTCGCGGTGGGCGTGAGATTGAGCGTGAATTGCGCTCTTTCCGGTGAAAAGACCGTGGGATTTGTTACACAGCCATCCAGCAGGACCACTTCGGCATCTTCGGCGTTCAGTCTGGGAGTGCGGTTCTGCCGGTGTGTCACTTGCGTCGCAATACCAGCCAAAAGCATGACCACGCAAAAGGCGGCAAGGCGAACCCGGCGCCCCTGCGGGAAACATGCCGCAGCCAGCGCGAAAAAGGCCAACAGCACAGCGCTAAACAGGTCTTTTAGCTGGAAATAGTAGAAGTGCGCGGCGAATATGCCAACCGCCAAAGCAACAAACGGAAGGAGCAGCGGCTCTCGGCGCACACGTTCTTAGTGCCATCCGGAACGCTTGTTCTCGGCATCCTAACTTGTTCCTTACGCTTCGAAACTGAGGTCCCCAAGAATTCTGCCTTGACACGATCGTCTATCTACTTCATACTAAAAGAAATTTAATGCGTACGGCTTTATATCAGGATTTTGGGCGTAAGCTATTCTGGCTTAAGGCTTTTTTGGTCGAAGCGTATTGAATTGAAGATCTTCGTTTAACTTCTCCTCCAACCCAAACTAATGGCTGACCGAGGCACTTCGGTCAGCCGGTTTTTTCCAGGGCCGCCGCGTCGTATCTGGTTGACAGCGCCAGTATTTCATCTGTACACTGAGAAAGTTTGGCGAGTTGATTCTTCGGCCTCTGCGCTACCGTGCTTGAAGCAGGCTTTCACAAAAGTTGGCTTTCGAATAGGCATCCGGCCAGAAGTCGGGGCCCCGCTGTTGGACCAATACACTCTTAGCAGTATCGGAGAGTCACGTTGGCTCCCGCATGGACCACTATCCGAAGCAGTTACCCTCGCGGTTGAGGCTGGTGAATAACGCTATATCAGCCTTCTGGCAGTAGTTCCAAGGCAGCAAGCCAGTTCTTTTAGAGCGGTTTAGCCTGCAGCAGGGAAGACCTGAAGCCCGAGAAGGGCCTATCGATTTTTAGGCGGTTGCGGAGTGTGGCCATTGGGCTGCGCCGTAAACGCGCCCAGTTTTGTATTTCCGAGAGAGGATATTCGTGCCGACATTCAACCAACTTGTGCGCAAGGGCCGCAAGGCGACCCGGTACAAGACCGCGAGCCCCGCGCTGCAGGCCTGTCCGCAGCGCCGCGGCGTCTGTACCCGCGTGTACACCACGACTCCGAAGAAGCCGAACTCGGCGCTTCGCAAAGTTGCGCGCGTCCGGCTTACCAACGGGATCGAGGTGACCACCTACATACCCGGCGTTGGGCACAATCTGCAGGAGCATTCGATCGTGTTAATCCGCGGAGGCCGCGTAAAGGACCTTCCGGGCGTCCGCTATCACATTGTGCGGGGAACGCTCGATACCGCGGGTGTAGCCAATCGCAAGCAGAGCCGCTCCAAGTATGGAGCGAAGCGCCCGAAGGGCGGGGCTGCCGCCGCGCCTGCCAAGGCTGGAAAGAAGTAGGTAGGAACAGGAAACTATGCCGCGCCGTAGACGACCAGAGCCGAGAGACGTTGTTCCGGATCCGCTATACAACTCGACCCTTGTGGAGAAGTTTGTGAACTCCATGATGTGGGACGGGAAGAAGACCACCGCGCAGAAGATTTTCTATCAAGCGATGGATACATTGCGCGAGCGGTCGGGCGACGATCCGTTGAAGGCTTTCAAGAAGGCGGTTGAAAACGTGAAGCCGGTGCTCGAAGTGAAGACGCGCCGGGTAGGCGGCGCGAACTATCAGGTACCGGTGGAGGTTCCGCAGAACCGCCGCACCAGCCTGGCGCTGCGCTGGATCATTACGAATGCCCGCTCCCGGCCTGACAAGAGCATGGCCGAAAAGCTGGCCAACGAATTAAATGACGCCTCCAATATGCGTGGCGGCGCTGTGAAGAAGAAAGACGATGTGCACCGCATGGCGGAAGCCAATAAGGCTTTTGCGCACTATCGCTGGTAGTGGTTGTCTCGAGAAGTTTGAGTTAAAGTTATGCCTCGCACTGTCCCGCTGGAAAAAATGCGCAATATCGGCATCATGGCCCACATCGATGCCGGTAAGACGACTACAACTGAGCGGATTTTGTACTACACCGGCCGTACGCACAAGATCGGTGAAGTGCACGAGGGAACCGCCACGATGGATTGGATGGCGCAAGAGCAGGAGCGCGGCATCACGATTACCTCCGCCGCGACCACCTGCCAGTGGCGCGACCTCACGATCAATATCATCGACACGCCCGGTCACGTGGATTTCACCGCCGAGGTGGAGCGCAGCCTGCGTGTCCTCGACGGCGCTTGCGCCGTCTTCGACGCTGTGGCAGGTGTGCAGCCGCAGTCTGAAACAGTCTGGCGCCAAGCCGACAAGTATGGCGTCCCGCGCATTTGCTTCATCAACAAGATGGATCGCGTGGGAGCGGACTTTTATCACTCGATAGATACCATCGCTGATCGCCTGAACGCCCGGCCGGTGCCGATTCAACTGCCGGTGGGCGCCGAAGATCAGTTTAAGGGGGTTGTCGATTTAGTAAATATGCGGGCGCGCATCTGGCGCGATGAAACGCTCGGAGCCCAATACGACGATGTCGAAATCCCGGCTGACCTGCTCGAGAAGGCGAAGGAATACCGCGAGAAGTTAATTGAAGCCGTGTCCGAATCGGACGACGTGCTGTTCGAAAAATTTGTCGAAGGGCAGGCGATTACCGAACAGGAATTGGCGGCCGGCATTCGCAAGGCGACCATTGCGCAGAAGATTTTTCCGGTTATCTGCGGCTCGTCCTTCAAGAACAAAGGCGTGCAGAACCTGCTCGACGCGGTCTGCGACTATCTGCCTTCGCCCATCGATATTCCGCCGGTGAGGGGAACCGCGCTCGACAATCCGGAAGAGCATCTGGAACGCAAGGCGAGCGATGCCGAGCCGTTTTCGGCGCTGGTTTTCAAGATCATGACGGATTCGTTCGTTGGCCAGTTGTGCTTTATTCGCGTGTACTCAGGCAAGTTGAACAGCGGCGATTTCGTATTTAACGTCAGCAAAAGACGCAGGGAACGCGTGGGACGTCTGGTCAAGATGCACGCTAACAAGCGGGAAGAGATCCAGGAAGTGCTGGCCGGCGATATCTGCGCCGCGGTGGGTTTGAAGGCGGTCATCACCGGCGACACGATCTGCGACGACAAGTCGCCGATTGTTCTCGAATCCATCGATTTCCCGGCGCCGGTTATCCAGCTTGCTATTGAGCCGAAGACCAAGGCGGACCAGGAAAAATTGGGCATGGCGATCCAGAAGCTGGTTTCGGAAGACCCGACGCTACGGGTCAATACCGATGCGGAGACTGGACAAACAATTCTCGCCGGCATGGGCGAGTTGCACCTGGAAATCATCGTCGATCGCATGCAGCGCGAATTCAATGTCGCCGCCAACGTGGGCAAGCCGCAGGTCGCCTACCGTGAAACCATCCGCCAGCGCGCCGAGTACGATTACACGCACAAGAAGCAAACCGGCGGCAGCGGCCAGTATGCGCGCGTCAAATTGCGGGTAGAACCGGATACGGAGAAGGATTTCGAATTCCTCAACGCGGTCACCGGCGGGAACATTCCCAAGGAATTCATCCCCGCCATACAGAAAGGCGTGGAAGAAGCGCTGGAAGGCGGCATCCTGGCGGGATATCCGCTGAACAACATCAAAGTGACGGTTTTCGACGGCGCTTATCACGAAGTGGATTCATCGGAGATGGCGTTCAAGATCTGCGGCTCAATCTGCTTTAAAGAAGCGGCTTCGAAGGCCAGGCCGGTCTTGCTGGAGCCGGTGATGCGCGTGGAAGTCACGGTTCCGGAAGAATACATGGGATCGGTCAACGGTGATCTGATTTCGCGCCGTGGACGTCTGGAAGGCACCGAGATCGCGGGCGGCACGCACATTGTCAAGGCTATGGTTCCGCTGTCGGAGATGTTCGGTTATGCCACCGAGCTGCGTTCGCGGACGCAAGGGCGCGGCAGCTTCACCATGCACTTCGGGCAGTACGAGGAAGTGCCGAAGAATCTGGCCGAGGAAATTATCAACCGCAATAAGGGCGGGATCGCAACCAAGTGAAGGACTAGGGAGACGTAAAGGAAATGGCGAAAGAGAAATTTGACCGCAGCAAGCCGCACGTCAACATTGGGACGATCGGGCACATCGATCACGGCAAGACGACGCTGACGGCGGCGATCACCAAGACGCTGGCGAAGCACAATCCGAAGGTGAAGTTCCGGAGCTTCGATTCGATCGACAATGCGCCGGAAGAGAAGGCGCGCGGGATCACGATCGCGGTGGCGCACGTGGAGTACGAGACGGCGAACCGGCACTATGCGCACGTGGATTGCCCGGGACACGCCGATTACATCAAGAACATGATCACCGGCGCGGCGCAGATGGACGGGGCGATTCTGGTGGTGGCGGCCACCGACGGGCCGATGCCGCAGACGCGCGAGCACATTCTGCTGGCGCGGCAGGTCGGGGTGCCGTACATCGTGGTGGCCTTGAACAAAGTGGACATGGTGGACGATCCGGAGCTGCTGGAACTGGTGGAGCTGGAAGTGCGGGAGCTGCTGACGAGCTACCAGTTTCCGGGGGACGATCTGCCGGTAGTGCGGGTGAGCGCGCTGGGAGCGTTGAACGGGGAAGCGAAGTGGGAAGCGAGCGTCGACGAGCTGATGGCGAAGGTGGATTCCTACATTCCGATGCCGGAGCGGGTGATCGACAAGCCGTTTCTGATGCCGATTGAAGACATTTTTTCGATCCAGGGCCGGGGCACGGTGGTGACCGGGCGGATCGAGAAGGGGATCTGCAAAGTGGGCGAGGAAATGGAGATCGTGGGCTTTGCGGCGACGCGCAAGACGGTAGTGACGGGCGTGGAAATGTTCAAGAAGCTGCTGGACGAGGGGCGCGCCGGGGACAACGTGGGGCTGCTGCTGCGCGGCATCGAAAAGAACGATGTGGAGCGCGGGCAGGTGATCGCGAAGCCGGGGTCGATCAAGCCGTACAAGAAGTTTAAGGGCGAAGTGTACGTGTTGTCGAAGGAAGAAGGCGGGCGGCACACGCCGTTTTTTAATGGCTACCGGCCGCAGTTTTACTTCCGGACGACAGACGTGACGGGAGTCGCGAAGCTGCCGGAAGGCATGGAGATGGTGATGCCGGGCGATAACGTGCAGGTGGAAGTGGAGTTGATCACGCCGGTGGCCATGGACAAAGGCTTGCGCTTCGCCATTCGGGAAGGCGGCCGGACGGTCGGCGCCGGCACGGTCTCGGAGATTTTGGAATAAGCGCGAACTAAGCTGAGGCGCGCGGCGGAAGTAAAACGCCGCGCTCTCAAGAGAGATCGACAAAACAGAAAAATGAAAGAACGTATCCGCATCCGACTGAAGGCGTACGACCATCGCATTCTGGACCAATCGACTGGCGACATCGTCGATACGGCCAAGCGGACCGGCGCCACCGTCGCCGGACCCATTCCGCTGCCGACGCTCAAGAACCGTTACACGGTTCTGCGCTCGCCGCACGTGGATAAGAAGTCGCGAGAGCAGTTTGAAATTCGTACGCACAAGCGGCTGCTCGATATCCTCGAGCCGACGCAGGAGACAGTCGACGCACTGATGAAGCTGGATCTCCCTGCCGGTGTAGATGTGGAGATCAAGGCGTTCGGCAAGAAGTAGCGAAGCGATCAGGTAAGAGCGATAAAGATATGAGCCCAGGAATTCTCGGCAAAAAGATCGGCATGACGCAGTTGTTCACCGAGGAGGGGCAGGTGGTTCCGGTGACGCTTGTCAAGGCCGGTCCCTGTATCGTTACGCAGCGTAAGACGCCGGCCACCGACGGCTACGACGCGGTGCAGCTCGGGCTGGTTGAGTACGCGAAGAGGCAGAACAAGCCCATGACGAAGCACTTGGCGAAATCGGGCGCGGAGGGCGTAAAGTTCACTCGCGAGTTTCATCTGGGGCAGGGAACGGGCGACCTGAAGCAGGGCGATCGGGTCTTGGCCGAAGAGTTCAAGCCGAAAGAGCTGGTGGATGTCATCGGCACGAGCAAAGGCCGCGGTTTCGCGGGCCTGGTGAAGCGCCACCATTTCCGCGGCGGCCCGGCGTCGCACGGTTCCATGTTTCACCGCGCAGCCGGATCCATTGGCGCATCCAGCTTCCCTTCGCGCGTGTTTCCCGGCATGAAAATGGCCGGCCGGATGGGGACAGATCAGGTGACGGTGCGCAATCTGGAAATCGTGAGCGTGGACACTGAGGACAACGTAATCGCGGTTCGCGGGGCTGTGCCTGGGCCGAATGGCGGCTATGTGATGGTTCGCAGGGCGAAGCGTTAGGAATCAGGCCAGGGAATAAGGATCATGCCGAGTGTAGATATTGTGGATCTGGATAACGCGCCGGTCGGCTCGATTGAGCTGTCAGACGCTGTGTTCGGGGCCGAAGTCAACGAAGCGCTGCTCTATGAGGCAGTCCGTCACCATAGGGCGGGAACGCGTTCCGGAACGGCGGCGACCAAGACCCGCCATGAAGTTTCGGGTTCGGGAAGGAAGCTGTGGAAGCAGAAGGGAACGGGGCGCGCTCGCGTAGGCTCCATCCGTTCGCCGCTGTGGCGGCACGGCGGTACGGTGCACGGGCCGCAACCGCGCAGCTATGAATACAAGCTGCCGCGCAAGATGATGCTCGGCGCGCTGCGTTCGGCGTTGTCGGCGAAGCTGCGGGATGGCGAGCTGCGTATCGTGCGGGCCTTCGAACTGGGCGACCACAAGACCAAGAGCATGGCCGGGGCGCTGGGCCGCTTACAGGCGAAAAAGACGGTCTTGCTGGTGGAATCCGGCGAAAACGTGAATCTGGCGCGGGCGTCGCGGAATCTGCCCGGCGTAAAGCTGGTGCCCACCCGCGATGTGAACGTGTATGACCTGCTGCGGTACCAGGAAGTGCTTTTGAGCGAAACGGCCGCGAGGAAGCTTTCGGAGGCATTGTCCTAAATGAATATCTACGATGTCATCCGCCGGCCGCTCATCACCGAGAAGGGCCACGACAAGCGGGAAACGGAAAATACGTTGTGCTTCGAAGTGCATTCGGAAGCCAACAAGATTGAAATCAAGCAGGCGGTGGAAGCGGTATTCCGCGTGAAGGTGGCCGAAGTTCGCACCAGCGTCTACGCGGGTAAATTGCGGCGCCGCGGGCGTTTTACGGGTTACGCGTCTGATTGGAAGAAGGCGTATGTGCGCCTGAAGGCCGGGCAAAAAGTGCCCGAATACGCGGATATATAAGGAACGAAGCAGCACGTCATGCCTATCAAGAGTTTTAGCCCCACAACGCCGACGCGGCGCTTCCAGACGTATCTCACGCGCGAGGATATCACCAAAGACCGGCCCGAAAAGTCGCTGGTGGAAGGGAAGAATCGCAGCGGCGGCCGCAATGCGCAAGGGAGAACATCCAGCCGGTTTCGCGGCGGCGGCGCCAAGCAGGCCTATCGCATCGTCGATTTCAAACGCGATAAGAACGGTGTTGCCGCCAAGGTCGCGGCCATCGAGTATGATCCGAACCGCTCCGCGCGCATCGCGCTGCTCCACTACGTGGATGGCGAGAAGCGCTACATCCTCTGCCCGGTGGGTCTGGAAGTAGGCCGCCTGGTAACGTCGGGCCCCGAAGCCGACATTCTGGTGGGGAACGCTCTGCCGCTAAAGAATATTCCAGCCGGCACGGTGGTTCACAACATCGAGCTGCGGCCGGGCAAAGGCGGCCAGATGGCCCGTTCGGCCGGCGCACAAGCGCAATTGGTTTCAAAAGAAGCCGGTATTGCGCTGCTGAAGCTTCCCTCCGGCGAAACGCGCCGCGTGCCGGTAGAGTGCATGGCGACGGTTGGCCAGGTGGGCAATGTCGAGCATGAAAATGTGTCGCTGGGTAAGGCGGGCCGCAGCCGCTGGCTGGGACGCCGGCCGCACAACCGCGGCGTTTCGATGAACCCTGTGGACCACCCGCATGGCGGCGGCGAGGGCAAAACCTCCGGCGGCCGTCATCCGGTCACGCCGTGGGGCCAGCCGACGCGCGGTTTTAAGACCCGCAATAACAAGCGGACCGATCGCTGGATCGTGACGCGTAAAGCGAAAAAGCGCTAAGGGCAAGGTAGGAACTAGCACATGAGTCGATCGCTCAAAAAAGGGCCGTTCACGGATGACCACCTGGTGAAGAAGGTGGAAGTGATGAACACGAAGCCCCAGAAGATCCGTGGTGAGAACCTGGTCGCGCCGCTCGACGATCATTCCGGAGTTCATCGGGCACACGCTTGCCGTGCACAACGGCAAGAAATTCATTCCGGTGTACGTGACGGAGAACATGGTGGGGCACAAGCTGGGCGAATTTTCGCCCACCCGCACCTTCAAGGGACACGCCGCGAAGTCCACCGAAAAGGCGGCGAAATAAAAATGGCTCACGATATCCCAAGTCTGGCGAAGGCGGAAGCGCGCTATATGCACGTTTCGGCGCAGAAGGCGCGGCTGGTGGTGGATATGATCCGCGGCCGGCAGGCGGGCGAGGCCATCAATATTTTGAGCGCGACCAATAAGCGGATCGCGCCCGGCGATTGAAAAAGTTCTGCGCTCAGCCATCGCCAACGCTGAAAACAAATCGGAAGATGTGGACGTGGACAAGCTGTTCGTGACGGAGGCGTATCGTGAACGAAGGCCCGCGGCAGAAGCGCATCCGGCCGGCTCCGATGGGCCGCGCCTACCGCTATCAACGCCGCACGGCGCATATCGTGGTCAAGGTCGGCGAGCGCACCGAAGCGGAACAGGAAGAGGAATAGGTCTAAAGCATGGGTCAGAAAGTACATCCGTACGGCTTTCGGCTGGGCGTCACCAAGACCTGGCGCTCGCGCTGGTTTGCCAAGCAGGATTACGCGAAGCTGCTGCACGAAGATCTCGAACTGAAGGAGTCACTGCGTGACCGGCTGAAGGCGGCCGGCGTGAGCTCGATTGAAGTGGACCGGCCCGGCAACAAGCTGCGCATCACCATTCGCACATCGCGTCCCGGCATCATCATCGGCCGCAAGGGCGCCGAAATCGAGAAGCTGAAGGGCGATCTGGCCAAGAAGACCAAGCGCGAAGTCTTCATCGATATTCAGGAAGTGCACAAGCCGGAGCTGGATGCGCAGCTGGTATCCGAATCGATTGCGCTGCAGCTCGAAAAGCGCGTGGCGTTCCGCCGCGCCATGCGCAAGGCGGTCGATTCGGCGCTGCGGTTTGGCTGCAAGGGCATCAAGGTTCGCGTGTCGGGCCGCTTGAACGGCGCGGAAATCGCGCGCAGCGAGTGGTATCTGCAGGGGCAGCTTCCGCTGCACACCTTGCGCGCCGATATCGATTACGGTTTCAGCCAGGCGTACACCACCTACGGCGTGATCGGAATCAAGGTCTGGGTTTATAAAGGCGAAGTGTCTGGAAGGCGGCAACCGCCGCAACTCGCTCCGCAACGAAGGCGAGCCGCGCCGCCGCCGCCGCGACGATCGCGAGCGCAGGCCGATTGCAGCGGTGCATTCGGAAACGGGTTCCGCGTTGCAGCAGAGCCCCGGCGAGTTGCCGAAACCGGCGCAGTCGCCGATTATTCCGCCGCTTGCTTCGCCGCAGGGTCCGTCCTGGAAGGGACAGCCGATCTATACGGGTCCAACCCAGACGCCTCCGACGCAGTCTGGACCGGCCAGTGCAGCGTCGGTACAGCCGCCGAGCGAGGAGCAGGCGAGTCCGGTGCCTCCGCCCGTAGAGCCGGAGAAGGAATTCGAGTAAGCGCGCGCAGCTTGCTATAGGAGAACCGCTATGTTGATGCCGAAGAAAGTTAAGTTCCGTAAGCAGCAGCGCGGCCGCATGACGGGCAAGGCCTGGCGCGGTTCGACGCTGTCTTTCGGAGAGTTCGGGCTGAAGTCGCTGCGTTGCGGCTGGGTGACCAACCGGCAGATTGAAGCTGCACGTATCGCCATGACGCGCTTCATCAAGCGCGGCGGCAAGGTCTGGATCCGGGTGTTCCCGGATAAGCCGATTACCAAGAAGCCGCCGGAAACCCGTATGGGAAAGGGCAAAGGCGCGCCGGAGGCGTGGGTGGCGGTCGTCAGGCCGGGCAAAGTGCTGTTTGAGATGGAAGGCGTACCGCTGAGCGTGGCCACCGAAGCCATGCGGCTGGCGGCGATGAAACTTTCGGTGCCGACCAAGTTTGTGTCGCGCAACCAGCCCGCCGAAACCGGGAAGGCGGTCTAGACGAATCATGAAGGCAAATAAAATTCGCGGCATCGATGTCGCCGACCTGCAGCGCCAGGTTCAGGATGCGCAGGAGCAGTTGTTCCGGTTCCGCTTCCAAATGGGAATGGGCCAGCTCGAAGGGCTAAAGAAGTACCGGAATTTGAAGAAGGACCGTGCCCGCATTCTGACCGTGCTGAATGAGAAGGCGGCTGCCGGTGAAGTGCTGCCTCCGCCGCCTGCGGCGAAACCAGCGGACAAGAAGAAGAAAAAGTAGATAGAGGATTTGCGAAATTAAGATGGCGGCAGTAGAGCAAGCAAGTGAGAAGGCCAGGCACAAGAACGAGAAAATCGGCGAAGTGGTTTCCACCAAGATGGCCAAGACCATCGTTGTGGAAGTAACGCGCCGCGTGCCACATCCGGTCTACAAGCGGATTGTCAGCAAACGCAGAAAGTTTTATGCGCACGACGAGCAGCAAACGGCCAAGGTGGGCGACGTCGTCCGGATCGTGGAGTGCCGGCCGCTGAGCCGTTTGAAGCGCTGGTCATTGGGCGGATGTCATCCGGCGCGCCGTGCAGGTGGCCGTGGAGCATCCGGCTCTGCAAGGCAGCGCCGACACGCGCGAGAAGAAGACCATCAAGAAGAAGTAGCGCGAGTTAGGCGTGGATTGAAACAGGAGAAAACGTCATGATTGGGATGCGAACGATGCTGGAGGTAGCCGATAACAGCGGCGCGCGCAAGCTGCAATGCATCTTGCCGCGCGGCGGCGACCTTGGGCTTCGCGCAGGTTTGGGCGATGTGATCACGGCAAGCGTGAAGGAAGCCGCGCCGGATTCCGCGATTAAAAAAGGCAAAGTGGTCCGCTGCGTCGTGGTGCGAATGCGCAAAGAAACGCGCCGCAAAGACGGAACGTATATCCGCTTCGATTCGAACGCCGCGGTCCTGATCGACGACGTTGGCGAGCCGGTCGGCACGCGCGTGTTCGGGCCGGTAGCCCGCGAGTTGCGCGACAAACGCTTCATGAAGATCGTTTCGCTTGCTCCGGAGGTGCTCTAAGCCATGCCGAAAGTAGCCTATCAACGCCGCCAGGAGCGCGGCGAGCGCAAGGCGGTGCGCGTCAAGATCAAGAAGGACGATCTGGTTCGCGTGATCGCCGGCCGCGACAAGGGAAAGACGGGCAAAGTGCTCGAAGTGGATCGCTTCTCCCGTAGAGTCACGGTGGAAGGCGTGATGCTCGTCAAGCGTCACACCCGTCCGAATCCTTCGAAGCAGATAAAAGGCGGGATTGCAGAGAAGCCGATGTCAATCGACGTTTCGAATGTGATGGTGTTGACTGCGGGCGGCGTTCCGACGCGTGTTGGATACAAGAGCGAAACGTTCGGAGGAAGCGTCCGGCGGGTGCGAGTCGCGCGCAAGGGCGGCGAAACGCTGGACGGGAAGTAGGCAAGCCATGGCGAAAAATACAGAGAAAGAGAATAAGGCGCAACAGAAGCCACCTGCCAAGCCGGCCGCAGGGGAGAAGAAGCCGCGCGCCTCGAAGAGCGTGGATGCGGGACCGGCGTTAGAGAAGGCTGCAGCGCCGAAAGCGCAGAGCGGCAAAGCGCGCCTGCGCATGCAATATCACAAGTCCGTGGTCCCCGCTCTGACCAAGGATTTCGGGTATGGGAACCCCATGGCGGTGCCGAAGATCGAGAAGGTCTCTATCAACATTGGCCTGGGTGAAGCGACCGGCAACAGCAAACTGATGGACGGCGCGGTGAACGAGTTGGCTGCGATTGCGGGCCAGAAACCGGTTATCACCAAAGCGAAGAAATCCATTGCAGCCTTCAAGTTGCGCGAAGGCATGTCGATTGGCTGCATGGTGACGCTGCGCGGCGATCGCATGTACGAATTTCTGGACCGGCTGATGAACGTGGCGCTTCCGCGCGTCCGCGATTTTCGCGGCGTGTCGCCGAAATCGTTCGACGGCCGCGGCAATTACACTCTGGGGCTGCGGGATCAATTGATCTTCCCCGAAATCGACTACAACAAGGTGGAGAAGACGAAGGGCATGAACATCTCCATCACCACCACCGCCAAAACGGATGCGGAAGGATTGGCGCTGCTTCGGCACATGGGTATGCCGTTCCGCCAATAAGAAAGAGTTTTACATGGCAACTACTGCAAAAATCGCCAAAGAAGCGAAGAAGCCGAAATTTAAGGTTCGCCTGCGGAATCGCTGCAAGAACTGCGGCCGGCCGCGCGGGTTCATCGGGAAGTTCAAGCTCTGCCGGATCTGCTTCCGGAAGTTCGCGCTCGAGGGCGAGATACCGGGCGTCACCAAGGCGAGTTGGTAGCGCGATCAAGGAATGAAAGGTGCTGAGGAGTAATTCACAATGACAGCAGACCCCATTGCCGACATGTTGACGCGGGTGCGAAACGCGCTCATTGCGCGCCACGCCAAAGTGGACGTGCCGGCGTCGCGGCTCAAGAACGAGGTCGCCCGCATCCTCAAAGAGGAAGGCTACATTCTCAACTTCAAGCTGACCGAAGAGGGCGCGAAGAAGTATATCCGGCTGTACCTGAAGTACACGCCTGCGAATTTGCCGGTGATATCGCGTGTGGAGCGGGTTTCGCGGCCGGGTTGCCGGGTGTATGTAGGGAGCAAAGAAATTCCCGCGCATTCTGGGTGGTCTGGGAATCAACATTCTGACCACGCCGAAAGGCGTCATGACGGGCGCGGCCGCGCGCAAGGAAGGCGTCGGCGGCGAAGTGCTGTGTCAGATCTGGTAAGGAATTGAGTCCATGTCACGAGTAGGAAAGAAGCCGATCCCCCTGCCGCAAGGGGTCAAAATTACGCTGGGTGAGCAGTTGAGGGTCGAAGGACCCAAGGGCAAGCTCACGGTGCCGATTCCGGCGGGGATACGGATCGAGCAGAAGGACGGCCGCTTGGAGGTGGTGCGGGACAACGACAAGTTGGCTGCGCTACACGGGCTGACGCGGGCTCTGGCTGCTAATGCGGTGCAAGGTGTTTCAACGGGCTTCACGCGCGAGCTCGATATCGTCGGAACCGGGTTCCGCGCGGACGTAAAGCTCAATATCGCGACGTTCACGCTCGGCTATTCCCATCCCATCGAATACGTTTTGCCCAACGGTATCGATCTGAAGGTTGACAAGCAAACGCACCTGGTTCTCACTGGTTATGATCGCCAGGAATTAGGTCACGTGGCCGCCCAGATTCGGGCGTTGCGGCCGCCTGATCCGTATAAGAACAAGGGCGTGCGCTACACCGGCGAAGTGCTGCGCAAGAAAGCCGGCAAGACAGGAGCGGGAGCAAAGTAAATGGCTCGGGATTCTAGAAGTGATATTCGCCTCCGCATTCATAAGCGGATTCGCAGCCGGATGTCCGGTACGCAGGATCGTCCACGCCTGGCGGTGTTCCGGAGCGTGAATCACATCTACGCGCAGGTGATCGATGACCAACAGGGTCATACGCTGGCGTCGGCGGCTTCCACTGAAAAGGATATGCGCGGCAAGGGCGGCAATGTGGAAGGCGCCAAGCTGATCGGCAAAGCCGTGGCCGAACGCGCGAAAGAGAAAGGTATTACAAGAGTGGTTTTTGACCGTGGCGGTTATCTCTACCACGGCCGCATCAAGGCGCTCGCCGATGCAGCCCGCGAAGCAGGACTGGAGTTTTAACTAGATGGCATTGAATGGAACTGCCAAGCGTATCGACACGCACAACCTGAACCTCAAGGAACAGGTCGTCAGTATCAACCGCGTCACGAAGGTGGTGAAGGGCGGTAAGAACATGAGTTTTTCGGCGCTGGTCGTGGTCGGCGATCCGGGCGCAAAGGTAGTTGGCTATGGAACCGGGAAAGCCAAGGAAGTTCCTTCCGCTATTAAGAAAGGGATTGAAGCGGCGAAGAAAAATCTGCGCAAGGTCAATGTCCTCGAAACAACCATCCGGCATCCGGTCCTCGGGAGGTTCGGCAGCGGGCTCGTGCTGCTGAAGCCGGCTCCCGCCGGTACGGGTGTGATTGCCGGCGGTCCGGTGCGCGCCGTCATTCAAGCGGTGGGAATTCCGAATGTGTTGACGAAGTCTATCGGGTCGCATAACGCGCATAACGTAGTGAAGGCGACGATTAACGCCCTGGAGCAGCTCTGCGACAAGCACGCCATCGCGGACATGCGCGGGCTTCCGGTGGAGAAGCTGTAGGGAGCGTGGTGCAAATGGCCGACGGAACAATCAAAATTAAACTGGTGCGCAGCCCCATCTGCACGCCGCTCAAGCATAAGAAGATCGTGAAGTCGCTGGGACTTCACAAAATTAATCGGGTGGTGGAACGGCCCGATACGCCTGCTTTCCGCGGCATGGTGAAGAAGGTTCCGCATCTGCTGGAGATCGTCAAGGAATAGGCGCCAGGGAGCCAGGACAGGGATGAATTTAAGCAATCTGCGCCCTCCGAAGGGCCAAAAACACAAGAAGCAGCGGATCGGTCAAGGCATGGGCAGCGGCCGCGGAAAATACTCGGGCCGCGGCGCCAAGGGCGCCAAGTCGATCTCCGGCTACAGCAAGATGCGCGGGTTCGAAGGCGGCCAGATGCCGCTGCACCGCCGCCTGCCGAAGCGCGGTTTCACGAACATCTTCAAGAAGGAGTACGCCATCGTCAATTTGAGCGTGCTCGAGAAGCTCGAAGGCGACGCTTTTACTCCTGAATCGCTGATGGCCGCGGGTGTGGTGAAAAAGCTGAACGCCGGTTTGAAAATTCTGGGCAACGGCGAACTGACCCGGAAAATCAGCGTGCAAGCTCACGTATACTCGAAGTCAGCCCTCGATAAAATCCAGAAGCTCGGTGGCAGCGCTGAAGTTCTCGCCAGGCAGACTCCTAGCTCTGAATCCGAACAGAAGTAGCCGGATCGCTCCCCAAGGGCAGGGAAGTGAATTGAAAGAATCATGACAAAGTTTTTAGAGGCTCTCGCCAATGTATTCCGGATTAAGGACCTCCGGAATCGGGTGCTCTTCACGCTGGCTCTGCTGGCCGTGTACCGTGTTGGCGCGTTCATCCCCACGCCGGGGATCGACACCAATCGCTTCCTGGAGTTCTTCACGCATAGCGCCGCGGGCGGCTTTCTGGGGTACTTCGACTTGTTCAGCGGCGGCATGCTGCGGCGCATGAGTATCTTCGCTCTCGGCATCACGCCCTACATCACGTCCTCTATCATTCTGCAGTTGCTGACCGTCGTCATCCCCACACTTGACAAGCTGCAAAAGGAGGGCGAACTCGGACGCCGCAAGATCACGCAGTGGACACGCTATCTCACCGTGGCGCTGGCCGTGGTCCAGTCGATCGGCATCGCCTTTGCGCTGCAGAATTCAGACGGCAATTTCGTGCTGCATCCCGGCATCACCTTCCTGTTCATGACCATGCTGACTTTTACGGCGGGTTCGGCGTTCATCATGTGGTTGGGTGAGCAAATTACCGACCGTGGTATCGGCAACGGCATGTCGCTTATCATCTTCGTCGGCATCGTGGTAGGTCTTCCGCGGGCTATCAGCGAGATCTACACAAACACGTTTGTCACCCATCAATGGCCGGTGTTGCAGATGCTCGCGATTCTCATCGTCATGGTCGCGGTGGTCGCGTTTATCGTGTTGGTGGAACGCGGCGAGCGCCGTATTCCGGTTCAATACGCCAAGCGGGTCATTGGGCGCAAGATGATGGGTGGGCAATCGACACACTTGCCGTTGAAAGTGAATGCGGGCGGCGTGATTCCTATCATCTTTGCTTCCTCTTTGCTCGCCCTGCCGCAGACCGCGCTGCAGTTTCCGGTGGTCAAAAACAGCCCCTGGCTCAGCAATATGTTCAGCGCGTTTTCCGGGGCTTCGCCGCTCTACTATCTCGGCTACATCGTTCTGATTATCTTCTTCTGCTTCTTCTACGTGTCCATTATTTTCAACCCGAACGAAGCGGCCGATAACATGCGAAAATACGGCGGCTTTATTCCGGGTATTCGCCCCGGCAAGAATACCGCTGAGTACATGGACAAAATCCTGTCGAAGATTACTGTCGTCGGCGGTCTTTACCTTTCCCTTCTGTCGATCATCCCGATGATCATGATCTCGGGAATTAAACTTCAGCGGCTTCCGCTGGTCGGCAACTTCATTGACGCGCATTTCCCGCGCTGGCTGCTGGATGGCCTGGGAGTGAACTTCTACTTCGGCGGCACGTCATTGCTGATCGTTGTCGGTGTAGCGATGGATACGGTCAATCAGATTGAGGCGCAGTTAATCATGCGGCATTACGAAGGATTTACGCCGCGTTCCGGCCGTGTTCGCGGGCGCCGGAGCTGACCGGCACATAAACGATTGGCTGCCGACATTCAATATCCTGGCGCGCCCGTTCTGATCCTGTTCGGATCGCCCGGCTCCGGCAAAGGTACGCAAGCTAAGTTATTGCGGGAGCGGCTGAAAATTCCCCATATCTCGACCGGAGACATGCTGCGAAAGCACATAAGCGCCGGCGATGCAATCGGGCAGCAGGCGGAACGGCTGACGAAAGCCGGCAAGCTGGTGCCGGATGAACTCGTCAACGATCTTGTGAAAGAACGCATCGCCGAGCCGGATTGCCAGGCTGGCATGATCCTGGATGGGTATCCCCGCACCGTGAACCAGGCGCAAGAGTTATTGAAGTTATTGGAGTTGCACGGGTTTCGACCGGTTGTGATACACTTGATGGTTGACTACGAAAAGATCGTAGCTCGCCTCAGTGGCCGTCGGCAGTGCCCCCTCTGTGGAACCCTCTATAGTTTGACGACGAACCCGCCTAAGGTTCCAGGAATCTGTGACTTAGACGGAACCCCGCTGGTAACGCGCGAGGACGATCGGGAATCGGTGATTCGGGAGCGCTTGCGGGAATATGATTCCCGTACGCTGCCGATTCTGAAATTTTTCCGCGAGGCTGGTGTTCAGATGCTGGACATCAAGGCGGCGGAAGCGACCCCGGAGCAGATCATGCAGGAGATCTGGCGGGGGTTGACGGAAGCCGGATTGATAGTACGCGCAGCAGCGGAAATCGGCGTAGCGCCGAGTGGCTTGAAGTGATTGTTCGCAGAAGTGCAGTAGAACTCGAAAAGCTCCGCAAAAGCGGCTTGTTGGTCTATCAGATCCTGCAGGATCTGAAGGGCATGGTGGTGGAGGGCCTGGCCACGCGGGATCTCGAGTTGGCTGCTGAGAAGATGATCGGGGATGCGGGCGCCCGTCCGGCGTTCAAAGGATATTATTCGCAGGCGGCGGGTACGAAATATCCGTATGTGCTGTGTACCTCGGTAAACGAGGAAGTGGTTCATGGAATGCCCTCGGCCAAGCGCAAGCTGAAGAAGGGCGACATCGTATCGATCGATACGGGGGTCCAGTTGGATGGCTATTTCGGGGATTCGGCAGTTACCGTAGCGGTCGGCGAGGTGAATGACTCGGTGAAGCGCCTGCTGAAGGTTACGGAAGAGAGTCTGGAATTAGCGATTGACCGGGTGCGGGCGGGTAATCGCTTGTTTGATATTTGCGGAACGGTTGAGAAGCACGTGTTGTCGAATGGGTTTTCGATTGTGCGGGAGTTTGTCGGGCATGGCATCGGAACGTCGCTCCACGAGGAGCCGCAAGTTCCGAATTACGTGGACCGGCGCGGCGAGAATCCGCGGCTGAAACCGGGCATGGTCCTGGCGATCGAGCCTATGGTGAATGCCGGTAAGCCCGACACGAAGGTGCTGCCGGACAGATGGACAGCGGTGGCGAAGGATGGTTCTTATTCGGCCCACTTTGAGCATATGGTGGCGGTGACCGATAACGGACCGTGGGTTCTGTCCCGGCCATGATGGGAAGGTTCAAATCGCGGCGGAGGCGGAACGAACCGCCGTGGGCATTTCGGAAAGGTAACTCATGAAGGTACGGGCATCAGTTAAGAAATTGTGCGACAAGTGCAAGGTGATCCACCGGCAAGGCGTGGTCCGCGTGATTTGCACGAACCCCAAGCACAAGCAGCGGCAGGGATAAAGAGAGAGTTATATGGCGCGTATTGCAGGCATCGACTTACCAGCGAGAAAGCGGGCAGCTATCGGGCTGACCTATATTTACGGCATCGGACGTACGCGAGCGTTGTCGCTTCTCCATCGGGCGCAAGTGGACCCGGAGAAGAAGATTGGTGATCTCTCGGAAGAGGAAGTGAACCACCTTCGCAACCTGATCGAAGGGGAAGGCGCCATCGAAGGCGACCTCCGCAAGGAAACCTCCATGAACATCAAGCGCCTGATGGAAATGGGTTCTTATCGCGGTTTGCGGCACCGCCGCGGCCTGCCCGTCCGTGGCCAGCGCACTCACACCAATGCGCGTACCCGGAAGGGCCCGCGCAAGGGAACCGTGGCGAATAAGAAGAAGGCGACTGGGAAGACCTAGGAGAATCTGACGTAAATGGCGAAGGCACCCGCAAAAACGACGAAGAAAAAGTCGTTCAAGAAGAAGGAAAAGAAGAACGTACCGTTTGGGACGGTGCACATCCAGGCGTCGTTCAACAACACCATCATCACCTTCACTGATCCGCTGGGGAACGTCCTGGCATGGTCGAGTTCCGGTTCGCTGGGTTTCCGCGGCTCCCGTAAAGGAACTCCGTTTGCCGCGCAGCAGGCTTCATTGACCGCTGCAAATAAAGCAAAAGAGTCGGGTCTTCGCACCGTTGAAGTTCGCGTCGCGGGTCCCGGTTCCGGGCGAGAGTCGGCCGTCCGGGCGCTGGCTACCGCGGGCATTGAAGTCCGTTCCATCCGGGACGTGACGCCGATCCCGCACAATGGCTGCCGTCCGCCCAAGAAGCGGCGCGTCTGATCATTTGATTTTTCCGGTTTTGGGCAGTCCACGGCTGCCCGTGGTTGTAATCACGTAAGCGGGAAGAAGGCCTGCCGGCCGTAAACCGCACCTGACCAGCGCGATGCCAAGTCGCGCGTCTCTTGGGAGGTTATTGATTGGCACGTTATAGTGGCCCCGTTTGCCGGCTGTGCCGGCGCGAGGGCATGAAATTATTTTTGAAGGGCGAGCGCTGCCACACCGAGAAGTGCGCTATCGAAAAGCGCAATTTTGCTCCTGGCCAGCACGGCAAGGATAAAAAAGCCAAAATCGTCGGCTACGGCCTGCAACTGCGCGAAAAGCAGAAAGCGCGCCGCTATTACCGCATTCTGGAAGGCCAGTTCCGGAACCTTTATGAGAAGGCGGTGAATCAAAAGGGTATTACCGGCGAATTGATGCTTTCCATGCTGGAGCGGCGTCTCGACAACGTGGTCTACCGCATGGGCCTCGCAACCAGCCGGGCGCAAGGGCGGCAAGTGGTACGGCACGGCCACGTCACGGTGAACGGCCGTAAGGTAAACATTCCTTCCTACACGGTCAAGCCGGGTGATGTTGTGGAGATCCGCGAAACGAGCCGCAATAACGTGAGCATTCTCGGGGCGCGCGATGCCACGGCTCATACTCCCAGCCCGTCATGGCTCGAAGTGGACCGCGAAGCGCTACGGGCGCGAGTGTTGCAGCAACCCAAGCGTGAAGAGTTAGTGCAGATTCAGTTAAACGAACAGCTTATCGTCGAGCTGTACTCGAAGTAACCGCTTCGATAAATCGACGAAGAGGATAGATCAGAAAAATATGTTCAAAGGATTCCAGAAGCCCAAGCGTTTAGTCGCGAACACCGAAACGCTCACTGAGCGTTTCGGCCAATTCTCGGCACAGCCCTTCGAGCGTGGATTCGGATCCACCATCGGTACAGGCCTGCGCCGGGTATTGTTGAGCTCCATTGAAGGCGCGGCCATTACTGGCGTACGCATCGAAGGCGTCTCGCATGAATTCAGTCCCATTCCTGGCGTAGTTGAGGATGCCACCGACATCATCTTGAATTTGAAGCAGGTTCCGTTCAAGATGTCCGGCGAAGGCATGCACATCGCGCGCCTTACCGCGGAAGCGCCGGGCGAAGTGATGAGCAGCCAGATTGAGACCGACGCGGATGTCGAAGTTCTCGACCGCAATCTGCACATTGCGACGGTGGGCGAGGGCGGCAAGCTAGATATCGAAATGCGGATCAAGAGCGGGCGCGGTTACGTTTCCGCCGACCGCAACTACGACGAAGACCTGCCGATCGGCTACATCCCGATCGATTCGGTGCATTCGCCCGTCCGCAAAGTGAACTACACGGTCGAGGCCGCTCGTTTGGGCCAGAATACCGACTACGACAAGCTCACGATCGAAGTCTGGACAAACGGCGCGATCTCGCCGCAGGACGCTATCGGCCAAGCCGCTAAACTCCTGAAGGACCACATGACGATCTTCATCAACTTCGAGGAGACTCCAGAAGTTGCGGAAGAGCCGGCAGAGCGCGCTATCAACCAGATGAACGAAGTGCTGAATCGCTCGGTGGAAGAACTCGAGCTCAGCGTTCGCTCGTACAATTGCCTCAAGAATGCCAACATTCAGACCATCGGCGATCTGGTGCAGAAAACCGAGTCCGAAATGCTTCGCACGAAGAATTTCGGCCGCAAGTCGCTGAATGAGATTAAGGAAATTTTGTCCGGTCTGGGTCTTTCGTTCGGCATGAAGTTCGATTTGCAGGGCCGCCTGGTCGGCGGTGCGCCTCCCGCTTCGCCTTCCGAATTCGGGTTGGACAACTATACCGGAGCAGAAGAATAAGTCATGCGTCATCGGAAAGCCGGGGTAAAACTCAAGCGCGATCTCAGTGGCCGCCGGGCTTTGCTCCGCGGCCTGGTGACGAATGTCATTGAAGAGGAGCGGATCACGACGACCGTTCCGAAGGCGAAGGCTGCGCGTCCACTAGTGGAGCGAATGATCACGCTCGCCAAGGAAGACAGCCAGCATGCGCGCCGGCAAGCCGCTGCCTTTCTGACCAAATCGGAAGCGGTGGAGAAGCTGTTCGACAAGATCGGACCGCGATTCCATCAGCGGAACGGCGGCTACACCCGCATCGTCCGGTTGGGTTGGCGCAAAGGCGACGGCGCCGAGACCGCCAAGCTTGAACTGGTTGGCTCGGAGCTGGTCAAGCGCGCTGCCGATCGCGCCGCTCGCCGCGAAGAACGCCTTAAGGCTGTTCGCGAAGGCAGCGAAGGCGAAGAGAAAAAGTAATCCATTTTTAGCGACCACGCCGCTTATGGTGCTTGGCAGGTACAGGCTCCGCAGCCGCTGCCGGCGCGGCTGAGGCTGTTTCCTTATCCGCGTTGGGGCCGATCTTGCTTAGGATCCGATCATGGATCCAATGCTCGTCCCACCATTCCTTAGGGTCGATCTGGTAACCGTCGACCAGCATGCTGAAATGAACGTGATCGCCGAAGGCCATCCCGGTTGAGCCGCTGATGCCGATGACTTGCTCCTTCCGGACCATATCGCCAACCTTTACGTCAATCTTGCTCATGTGCCCATAAAGGCTCTCGAGCGAGTAGCCATGGTCGAGAACGACGCAATTGCCATAGATCCCGAGGCGGTCCGCCCAGATCACTTTGCCTGAGTTAGCAGCTTTCACCGGCATATGCGTGGTGGCCGCGAGATCGTATCCCAAATGGACCTGCTCATCCACCTTCTTGCCGTTGTAGTAATAGCTGCGGCGATCGGCAAAATAAGACTCGCGCGCACCTTTAATGGGTATAAAAGGGCCGTTCCACAAGATGCGATGTTCGGTGTTGTTCCGCATTTCGTAAATCTGCTGCGCATTCGCCCTGCGCATCTCACGGTTGAGCTTGACGAAACGATCGATGAGGCTTCCCGTGCCCTCGGGGTCCAGGTCTGCTACGACCTTTTGCAACTCGCTGTCCTTCAGCTCGATATTGCTCGAGCGGAATTTCTTCGGAAAGACCTTCGCCCAAAACGTCGTGGTGACCTCGGTTCCAGCGCCGTTTCGAGCGAAGGCAACTGGCATGGTTTCGGACGAGACATCCCAGGGATAGGCAAACAACGAGAAGCGATGATTGCTTGAATCGGGCTGGCCAGGCATGGCGAAGCTGCCCGAGGTGTAGTTCGCAACGTGAACACCGGCCTCCGTCCAGGCTCCGCCCAGATCGAGCACGACCAACTCCGAGCCGCCCTGATTGATGTAATGCTGGCGGCCATCGGCGACAATCGTCGGCGGCTTAAGGACGACGGGAACGTTCTCTTCGACGGTGGTGGTCGCGCCCCGGAAGTCATCTGACTTCGCCCGCAGGATGAGCTTGGCTGGACCCTCTTTCAGAAACGACGCTTGCTTCTTGCCGGCCTCGAAGGTGTAGACGACGCCCTTTTGCTTTGAGCGGCTGTTGTCTTCGAAAACTCTCTGCTTTTGGCCATCCTGCTCAACGAAGGCCGAGAAACCCTTGACCCCCGCCGGGTCGTCTACCTGCACCAGCACCGTGGTGGATGTGCCGATGGCCGCAACGGGCCTGGCCAGCTTGATCTGAGCCTTCTTGCCGGAGAACCAGAAAAAGCCAAAAACAATCAGGATGATGGCAACAACCGCGCCTAGAAGATATTTCAACATCGGATAAGTGCTTTCAAGTTTTGATTACTCGCCTCCCCTGTATGCAGTAATTGCCCTGCAACATCCAGGCGATGGCGTCTGAATAAATGCGATGCTCCTCCAGCAGAATTCTGGAAGACAGCGCTTCTACCGTGTCGCCGTCCAGGACCCGCACGGTCGCCTGTAGCAGAATGGGGCCGCTGTCCAGATTTTCGTCCACCATGTGAACCGTACAACCCGTTACTTTCACCCCGTAGCTCAAGGCCTGGTATTGCGCGTCGAGGCCAGGGAACGCGGGCAGCAGGGAAGGATGGACGTTCAGGATGCGCTGCGGAAATTGAGAAACGAAGCCACCGCTCAACAATCGCATATAGCCTGCCAAACAAACTATGTCCACGTCATTTTGTTTAAGCAAATCAGCCACTTGCGCATCAAAAGCAGCCCGATCCATGCCGGCTGGACGGATGCATCCCGTGGGGAAACCGAGCGCGCGCGCCCGGGCCAATCCCGGCGCATCGGGCTTATTTGAAAAAACGAACCCAATTTCACAATTGAGCCGGCCGCTGAGGACATTCTGTGCAATCGCTTCGAAATTGGAGCCACGGCCGGAGAGCAAGATCCCGAGCCGTTTCCGCGACGAGGCGCTCACAGATAGATAACCTTCGGCTGTCTGGCTCGCTGTTTAACCACCTGCCCAATGCGGTAGAAGGGTTCGTGCAGCCGCTTAAGAGTTTGGGAAACGAACCCAATTTTTTTTGGCGGGACAATCAGCACCATGCCAATTCCGAGATTGAAGGTTCGCCGGAAATCCTCGTCGGGTACACAGCCGATACTCTTCAGGAGCTTGAAAATGGGCTGTTCCGGCCATGTTTTTGGGTCCACTTCAACTGCGCAGGTACGAGGAAGAATGCGCGGGATGTTGTCAGTCAGACCACCGCCGGTAATGTGCGCGGCGCCTTTCAGCAGCCGCGCATTGTGGAGCGCCTGGATGGGATGCAGATAGGATTTGTGGGTCTTCAACAGTTCGTCAGCGATGGAGAGGGGAAGATCCGGAAGCTGTTGGTCTACGCGGTGGCCGGCAGTTTCAAAGAGGAGTTTACGAGCGAGGGAATAGCCATTGGTATGCAGGCCTTGCGAAGGAAGACCGAGCAGGAGATCGCCTGGCTCGATGTCTTCGCCGGTGAGCATCTGGCGGCGCTCTACCGCGCCCACGATGAAGCCTGCCAGGTCATATTCGCCGGCAGCATACATGCCTGGCATTTCAGCCGTTTCACCGCCAATCAGGGCGCAGCCATTCCTTTTACATCCGCGCGCGATGCCCTCCACGACGCTTCCGCACACCGCCGCATTGAGCTTGGCAACGGCAAAATAGTCGAGGAAGAAAAGCGGTTTAGCACCTTGGACGGCGATGTCATTGACACAATGATTCACCAGGTCTTCGCCGATAGTATCGTGGCGGCCGGTGGCAAAAGCGATTTTGAGTTTGGTTCCCACTCCATCGGCGGAACTGATCAGAACAGGATCGTGCCAGCCTTTGAGTGAAAAGCCCGCGCCAAAGCCTCCGATGGACGTAACAACACCCGGTGTCAGAGTCCGGGAGGCAAAGCGCTTGATGAGCGAGACGGCCCGATCTGCCTCGTCAATATCGACGCCGGCCTCGCGGTAGGTAGTTTTTTGGGTCACTGCTGAAGGATCAGTTTAGCGAATGACCAGAAATGTGTGGGCAGGCACGGGGCCTGCCCGTCCTCTTATTCCTGAGGAAAGGTGAAATCGGGATTATAGCCGCCACCCCCGTCCTGATAGAGGTCAGGAGCAGGCTCCGGTTTTGATTCCACCGTTACGTTCTGGAGTTCAGCTTTGCGATCAGCCTTTTGGCGATCCAGCATGTCTCTGAGCACGGGCCCAGTGATGGATGCCTTCGGGCGTTTTCTTGATTTCATGCAGGCACGCTAGCACGCAAGCGCTCCATCCGTATGCCAGGTAAAGCGGCAAAGCAAGAAATCCGCTGCGGCAAGTAACTGAGGCTTAACGAATTCCGCTTGAATGTGCCACAATAATCACTCTTAGCAAATCCTTGTGACTTCCTTTCCATCCAGATGAAATATCTACTTCTTACCTTCGCTATATGTACCGCCGTTTTGACGCAGGCGGCCGTTCCCTCTGCCATTGCTATCAAGGACGCGCGCGTGGTCCTGGTGAGCGGCGAGGACTTGCCAAAGGGGACGGTCGTGATGCGGGCCGGACTGATACAGGAAGTGGGCGCGAACGTGACGATCCCGCCCGACGCGTGGGTGATCGACGGCGCGGGCCTCACGGTCTATCCGGGCTTCATAGACGCCCTCAGCACCTGGGGAATTCCGAATGCGCAGCCACCGGCGGGACCCAATCGAGCGGCTACTGCCGTGGCCGCCGCCGCGCCGCAAACTCCGCCGGAGCCACGCGCGCATGGTCCCGAAGACCGGCCGCAGACATATGCTTTTCAGCGGGCAGCCGATCTTGTCGATCCCAGCGACGCCAGGCTGGAAGCGGCGCGGGCGGCGGGATTCACGACTGCCGCAACGTTCCCCGATAAGGGCATCTTTGAGGGGTTGGGAGCGATGATTGACCTCGCCGGCGAGCGAGGCCGCGACATGGTGGTAGCTCAGCCGATAGGACAACAGATCATTTTCCGGGTAGCGCCGGGAGGCTTCGGCCGAAGCTATCCGACGTCGCTGATGGGCAACATCGCGTACGTCCGCCAGCTCTACCTGGACCTAGATCAGTATCGGGAAGCCACGCAGATCTACAATGAGCATCCCGGCGGGAATCGCCGCCCTGGTTATGATCACGAGCTCCAAGGATTGGCGGAATCCCCGCGGATTCTGCTGCCTGCCGACGAGGCGCAGCAGATCGACCGGATGTTGCTCTTCGGACAGGAGATCAAGACTCCCTTCGTTGTCTACGGATTGCATGAAGCGTACCGGCGGATAGACGAGTTGAAGCAAGCGAATGTCCCGCTGCTCATCAGCCTGAAATGGCCAGAAAAGCCTAAGAATGCGGACCCGGCTGAGCAAACCAATTACCGCGACCTGGAGATGCGCGCCCAAGCCCCCGCCGTTCCAGGAATGCTGGCAAAGGCCGGCGTAAAATTCGCATTCTATTCGGACGGCGTGGACAGCGCTCCGGCACTGAAGAAAGCTGTGAAGAAAGCAATCGACGCCGGGCTTTCGGAGACGGACGCGATCAAGGCATTTACGCTGAGCGCAGCGGATATTTATGGCTTATCAGACCGCCTCGGCAGCATCGAAAAAGGCAAGATTGCAAACCTGGTTGTGACTAAGGGCAGCGCCTTCGACGAGAAGACAACCGTGCAGTATGTGTTTGTGGATGGGCAACAGTTTGAGCCATCGCAGGATCTGCAGAAAGAGCCTTCGACCCGCGAAGGGACACCGGGCGCCCCGGCCGGCCAAACAAACATTGGGGAGGAAAACGAATGAGATGCTGTCTATGGCTTGGCTTCACGGCGGCGATGGCCGTCGTGAGCGCTTGCGGCGAAACGATTCTGATTCGGAACGCAACTGTGTTGACGGTAACCAAAGGCACCGTTCAGAACGGGAGCGTGCTGATTGAGAACGGCAAGATCGCAGCCATCGGCAAGAACGTCAGCGCTCCGGCCGACGGCATTATTGTGGACGGAACCGGGAAATACCTGATACCCGGTATTATTGACTGCCATTCCCATACGGCGATCGAGGGCGGGGTGAACGAAGGATCGGTTTCGGATTCCTCAATGGTAAACATCAAGGACGTAATCGATCCATACGACATCAACATCTATCGCGCTCTGGCCGGCGGCCTGACGGTCTCGAACCTGCTGCATGGCAGCGCGAACGCGATTGGCGGACAGACGGTAGTGGTCAAGCTGCGGTGGGGCAAGACCGCGCAGGAAATGCTATTTGAAGGCGCAAAGCCGGGAATCAAATTTGCGCTTGGCGAGAACCCGAAGCGGCAGGGATATCCACAGGAAAACTTCTTCAACCGAGGCGCCCCAGTCGTCGAACGGCGCTACCCGGGAACGCGCATGGGCGTGGAGGAAGTGATTCGCGAAAGCTTCGCCGAGGCCAAGAATTATCAGGCCGAATGGAAGGAATACAACGAGAGCGTGGCGCGCGGCGAGCACCCGATTCCGCCGAAAAAGGACTTGCGGCTTGAACCCCTGGTGGAAGTGCTGGAAGGGAAACGTTACGTGCATGCCCACTGTTACCGCTCGGACGAGATATTGATGCTGATTCGCGTCGCCGATGAGACCGGATTCAAGATCCGCACATTCCAGCACGCGCTGGAAGGGTACAAGGTAGCGAAAGAGATTGCGGAGCACGGAGCCGGCGCTTCTACCTTTAGCGACTGGTGGTCATTCAAGATTGAAGCCTATGATGCTACGCCTTATAACGCGGCCATCATGCAACGGAAGGGCGTGCTGGTCTCGTTGAATTCAGATTCGGATGAACTGCAGCGGCACTTGAATTTGGAGGCGGCCAAGGTGATGCGCTACGGCGGGCTCAATGAGACGGAAGCGCTTGCCATGGTGACGATAAACCCTGCGAAACAACTCGGGATCGACGACAAGGTAGGCTCGATCGAAGTCGGGAAGTCGGCGGACATGGTTCTGCTGGACAAGGATCCGCTCGACAATTTTTCGAAGGTGCAAAAGGTCTGGATTGATGGCCACGAGTATTTTGACCGCGACAAGGACCTGGAATCACGGCCGGGATTTCAGCAAAAGAAGAAGGCGCTAGAGGACAAATTGAAGGCGGAGCAAACTCCGGCCGCGCGCCGGCCGGGACCGCAGCATGGCAGTTCCAACCCAATGGAGGCGGTTCAGTAAATGAAGATCGCACATTTGTTGGCCGCCAGCTTCAGCTTGGTCGCGGCGGGGCTTTTGCAGGCTGCTGACAATTCTGTTCTGATTCGTAACGTCACCGTCCATCCCGTGACTGCCCCGGATATTCCCAATGGCTCCGTGCTGGTGATAGACGGAAAAATCGCAGAGGTGGGAGTCAAGCCGGGCGCGCGCGGGGGCACACGAGTGATCGACGGCCATGGCCTGCAGTTATATCCCGGCTTAATCAACGCGGCGACGAATGTCGGGCTGGCGGAGATCGAGTCTTTGCGGGACACGGTGGATCTGGATGAGATTGGAATGTTCAACCCGGAAGTGAGGGCGGAAGTTGCGTTCAATCCTTCCAGCCAGCATATTGAGGTGACACGCGCGGCGGGCATAACAAGCGTAATCAGCCTTCCCGGAAGCGGAGCGCGCGGCGGCCGTGACGGCCAGAGCACAATAATCACGGGCCAGGGGGCGTTAATGCACCTGGAAGGCTGGACCTGGGAGGAAATGGCAGTCAAGCCGAGTGTTGTGATGGACATGTTATTTCCCCAGCTTGGCCTTAGCTCGCGCTATGCCGCATTTCAGGCTGTTCAGAGCACCTTCGAAGAACAGGAGAAACGCTATAAAGAGCAGTTGAAAAAGATCAGCGAGTTTTTCGAAGAAGCGCGCCGCTATGAGAAAGCGAAAAATGCCGGCCTGCCGGATTTCCGCCGCGACGTGCGGCTGGAAGCGATGATTCCGGTTATTGACGGCAAGCAGCCGCTGTTTGTGCGCGCCGAGCGGGAACGAATGATCAAGGACGCAGTGGAGTTCGGAGAGCGGGAGAAAGTACACATCATCATCGCCGATCCGCGTGAACTTGGCAGCATGGGACCGCTGCTGAAAGCGCACAATATTCCGGTGGTGCTGGGCGACACGTTTGAGCTGCCGCTGCGTGACGACGATCCGTATGACGCTCCGTACACGTTGCCGAACGACTTTTACAAAGCCGGTGTAAAGATCTGCTTTGGCACTTTCGATGTGGAATTCGCCAGAAACGTACCGTTTCAGGCGGCGCAGGCAGTCGCGTTCGGCCTGCCGCACGATGAGGCCCTGAAGGCGCTAACTATTAACAGCGCGGAAATCCTTGGCGCAGGAGACCAAATTGGCTCGATTGAAAAGGGAAAATTGGCGGACTTGATTATCACTGACGGCGATCCGATGCAGGCGAAGACAAACATCAAGCAGATGTTCATTGCGGGGCGAGAGGTGAGTCTGGAGTCGCGACACACGCGCGAGTATCAAAAATGGATGAGCAGGCCGTAGTACCTACTTGCACAGATAAGAGCACTTCTGTTTTGGGTCTCGAGACTGAGCTCGACGGTGTCTCGGCGGATCCGCTCCTGCCGCCCCGGCCACGGCCGTCGTTTTACGACAAAAGGCGCCAGACTTGGGTCCTGAGCCAATACGATGATGTTCTAGCTGCGCTGCGTGAACCTCGCTTGGTGCTGCGCGATCGACATGAGGCCGAGACGGACGTTGGCGACGTCCGCCTGCGCACTAGAGCAGAAATCCGAAGGGCGCTCTCAGCCGCAAAACTGGCAGAATGGCGAGCGCGCATTGAACCGTTAGCTTTCAGGCTTATTGATGACCTGCCGAGAAATGCTCCGATCGAGATCGCGAGCGAATTTGCCTGGCCGTGGTGTCTTTTAACAGCCATGACCGTGACCGGAGCCCGTCCGGCGGACTCCGCGAAACTAGAACGCCTTGCCCGGCGGGTATCTCAAGCTACAGCCGATTCCTCCGATTCAAGTGTTGAGAGCAAGTCCGGGAGAGCCGATGCGGAGCTTAAGCAATACTTCGAGCGTGGTGCGATCCCGATGGGAGGACCGGCATTCGTGGCTCTATCGCAGACTCTCCCGGCATTTCTGGTGAATGCATGGCTGGCGCTGCTTCGGCATCCGGTCGAGTTAGCGCGGCTGCGCGCTCAGCCCGAGCTGATTGGGAGAGCCATCGAGGAGCTATTTCGATATGCGGGCCTCGCGCGCAAGGTCTCGCGGGAAGCGACGGCATCCGTGAGCGTTGCTGGTATTCAGATGAGTAAAGGCGAACGCGCGAAGTTGTTACTAGCATCGGCCAATCGGGATCCCAAAGAGTTCCCGGAGCCCGACCACCTGGACATAACAAGAGACGCGGCCGGACAGGTAGCATTCGGCGCTGGACCGCACTCCTGCGTGGGAGCTTCGCTCATCCGAATGGCGGCCGCGATTGCGACTGCTGTATTTGCACGGGCGGTTGCAGCGATAGATGAGACCAAAACCATTGAATGGCGCGGCGGATCGTCTTTTCAGTGCGCTTCGGCGCTGTATGTGTACCTAAATCACACGTAAGCTGTGACGCTCGCTCGACTGCGCCGGACCAGAATTGAGATGCGGTCCTAGTAGGTAGGCAACTGGTAAATGCCGAGCCGTACAGAGTCCTTTAAGACCCCTCTTACGCGCACATTGAATTCCTGGTCCTGCTTTGACTTCGGTGGTGGAAAAATCGGTCCGGCGCCAGTTTGTTGATCGCAGTTATGTTTGTACAAACTCATCCCGATGATGAGGTCGTGGTTACGTCTCTCCAGGTAACGGAGACCCCACACATCCATCGCAATTGAGAATAGGACTGAGCCTGCAGCCGCGCTAGCGACGACAGCAACGCGCCAAGCTAGCCTTGATTCCCGTACAAGGTGCTCGTCGACTATCGCAAACCATGCAAAGATCAGCAGCAATGTAGAGTAGATCGTGTATCTTGACGATGTGCTTGAGATGAGCCCGAAATTAGAGCGGAAACCGGCAACGGCGATGGATGTTAGTATCACGAAGCATATCGAGTAACCGACTTCGGGACGTCTGCGGAAATAGCCACGCCGCGCCATATGAATGAAGAAAACACAAATTGCGATTCCCAACACCGGGCTGAGCGACCGGAGCGGGTATGCAGCCGCGCTACCCAGAAAACAGATGACGTAATAGGGCTGCCAAAGCCGGGATATTGGCGGAACTGGTGAGTGGAATGGACTCAGCCAAAACACGGGGCTATATCCGTAGAAGTACGATATCAGGCATAAAGCCGAGTTTGCCGCCCAAACGGAAAGGCGGCCATATCTGCGGCGGATTGCCAGAATTGCCGCGCCAATTGGGATGATCAAGAGGCCATTACCGGAAGACGAAACAGCCAGTATCAGACCCGCGAGCGCGCCATAGAACGCCGATCGCGTCAGTCGAAGCAAAAGGTAAATCGTCGATATAGAAAAGACCAGGACGGGCAAATTCTGCAGCGCTCCCATGGCAAAGTTGAGCGTTTGCGCGTACTGCAGTTGAAAAACCAACCAAGGAACCGGAGCGAAAAAGATCAGACGCGTAGCTGTATCAGCGTGATGCGGCAAAAATATCTTCCAGAGCACGAGGGTTAACCAGAGCGCGAAGGTATCGCCGGTGATGCACAGCAGTCTTAGATCAATCAAGCCGGAAGACCGAACCTGAGCCCAGAACAAGGCATGCTCAAAGAAAAGCTTGTATTCATTGTGTTGAGCAACCAGAAAGTAATAGGCCTTGGCGGATAAGCTCGGCGCGTCAGCCAAATGATTAAGAAAGTTAAACAGGGCGTAGTAATCGTCGGCGATCGGTACGGTCACAATATGGCGGAGGAGAATGTAATAAAAAATGATCGCGGGGAGCATAATAAAACACGCAGCCATGGCAGATCTTTTGACAGAAATGAGATTGTAAGACTTACATTCCACCTGTGGCATGGGTTGGCCGCCTGTCTCTGGCTAATGATCTAATTTTGGCTGCCCGTGAACTATTCGTCGCGCAGAGATATGTAAAGGTGTTGTAAAAAGCAGTGGAGGCGTTGTTCACGTGTGTCAGTCCGGTGAGCCGTTTTCTGGCGGTGTGGCTCGCGTGCGAGCGATTTGCAGTGCCATGAGTCGCCGTCAAATCGATGACTCAAGCGGAGAGGCGCTGTTTTGGCGAAGGGGTTTAAAGCGCCCGCGGCATTCTACAATAGCCATAGTCGTCCCGGCGTCGCCCCCTTGGACGATACGATCGCTTGAAGAATTGGACATTCCCGCTCGTAATACGATAGAGCTTGACTGACGGAGGAGAAAGAACGCATGAAAGCTAAGAAAGCCTCAAAGAGGCTTGGCATTATAGAAACGCTGCTGTCAGATGTTCTGAAGCGGTACAGCACACGGCCGTCGCCTATTCGCGAGCAACTCGAAACGGCCAAGGCGGCCGTGAAGCAGGCGAAATCTCTGATTGAGTCAAGCGGCTCGAAAAAGGTCGCGGGTGAATCCAGCATGTCCAACACGGAGGCGACCCAGACAAACCCGGGCAAATCCAGCGCGGCCAAGGCCGATTCGACCGCGAAATCAAATCGTCTCAGCGAAGAAGGAAGAAAGAGAATCTCGCTTGCCGCAAAGAAACGCTGGGCCTCAGCGAAGAGAAAAGGCGTTCACGCGGTCACCGGACAGAAATTGAGCAAGACTGCCTAGCTGGATCCTAAGTGTCATTTACTTGATTGCTGCTGGGCGGCTAACTCGGCCCGAAAGGCCGCTTCGCGTTCCTTCACATAGGCCTGATAGCCTGCCGGATCGATGAATGGGTTCCCGCCTCCCGAGTGAAGCTGTTTGAGTTTGGCGTCCATGCCGTAATAAACGCCATGCGCGCCCAGGAAGACATCGCAGAGAAGACCCGCGAGCACCTGAAAGGTTTTTTCGTAGTCCGCGGCGATTTGCGGATATTGCCTGTTGTGAACGAGTTTGTATCCGGGGTTGACGTTGGGACTTCCGACGATCACGACATTATATTGCTTCCCGCCATCTTTGACTCGCGTCGTCCATGTGGTGCACCCTTTTGTGTGGCCGGGCGTAAGATATGCCGTGAGCACGGTTCCACCGAGGATGACCTGATCCCTGTCGTGCAAGATTCGATCGACTTTCGCCGGCGGCCAGCGCTGCACATACTGAAAATCGCCTTCGCCTCCGCTCTCAATCTCTTTTACGTCGCCATCCATTACCATCAACTTGGCTCCGCTTAACTTCTTTGCCAGGGCGCAGCCCGCGGCGTGATCGTCGTGCGCGTGGCTGATGAGAATGATTTTGATATTGGAGAATCGGAATCCGAGCTGCTTCACGTTCGATTGAATCAACGGTACGGATTCCGCATAGTCAGGGTTGATGAGAATGTCTCCCGCAGGCGTGGTTATTAGAAAAGAGGCCAGATTGTTCGTACCGACGTAGTAGATGTTTGAGATCACCCGGTAGGGCGGCAGCGGCTGGTTCCATTTCGGCGTGAAATCGGCGAGCAGCGCGGCGGCGCACGCGAAGAAGGCGGCGAACAGGCAAGAGCGCATGGCGACAGTATCGCGCAGTCTCTTCTATGCGAGTCTAGTAGCTGTTTGAAAGCGTCCTGGAGTTCGGCATCCTATCGGGAAACGCCGCGCGATCTGCTTGCGCGCAGCGGATTGCGGCGGCACGCCGGCGTGTTCTATCTGTGGGCGCTGGGCGTGGGAGCAGTCATCTCCGGAGACTTCTTTGGGTGGAACTTCGGACTACTTTCGGGCGGCTTCGGAGGATTGATGGCAGCACTTGTCATCATGACGGTGCTGTATCTATGCCTATGCGCGAGCCTGGCGGAAATGTCCCCCGCGCTACCGCATGCGGGAGGGGCCTACTCGTTTGCGCGAACCGCACTGGGACCGTGGTGCGGGTATATCACGGGGTTGGCTGAGAACATCGAGTATATTTTCACTCCCGCCGTGATCGTCGTCGGCGTGGGAGGATATCTCGGCGCCATTTTTAATACTCCTCCTGGCTGGGCGCCCTTGTGGTGGCTGGTCTGTTATGTCCTGTTTATGGCGCTGAACATTATCGGCGTGGAAGTTTCGTTCGGGGTATCAGCGGTTATCACAGTGTGCGCTCTGGCGGTACTGGCGTGGTTTTCGATTGCCGCGTTACCCCACTTTGATCTGCACCGGTGGGCGCTGGAAGGGTCCGGATGGCTTCCACATGGCGCTGCGGGAATTTTTTCTTGTCTTCCGTTCGCGCTTTGGGTCTATCTGGGTATCGAACAGTTGCCGCTTGCGGCGGAAGAGTCGCATCAACCCGGCCACAGCATGCCAAGGGGCATCCTATATGCTCTGGCGACGCTCATTCTGTTCGCATTTACCGTATTGACTCTTAATTCCGGGATCGCGCCTGGGGCCACGGCAGTCGGAAAATCCAATGAGCCGCTTTTTTTGGGATTCAAGACCATTCTGGGCGAAGGGCTGCAGACCAGGATAGCGGCGCTGATTGCATGCAGCGGCCTGCTGGCGAGCTTTCACGCCATTATTTACGCCTACGGCCGGCAAATATTTTCTTTGGCGCGCGCGGGCTATTTTCCGCCCTGGCTCGCGATTACTCATCACAAGCGCAAAACGCCGTATCGCGCGCTGCTGGCCGGCTCAGCGCTGGGCTTCGCCACTGCGCTGCTGATTCAATACCTTCCGCAACACAGTCCCGTAGCGGGTGTTTTGCTGAACATGGCCGTTTTCGGAGCAGTGCTCGCCTATATCTTCCAGATGCTTTCGTTCATTGTGCTTCGCTTGCGCCATTCGTCGATAGAACGTCCCTTTCAGAGTCCGCTAGGGATTGCCGGAGCGTTGATCGCAATCGCGATTTCGGTTCTGACGCTCGCCGCTCTCTTCAGCAATCCCGATTATCGTCCCGGTGCGTGGGGCGCCGCCGTTTGGTTTGCGTGCGGGCTACTATACTTTGCGGCGTATGCCCGCAAACAGCTCATTCTTTCGCCTGAAGAAGAGTTCGCGGTCAAAGAAGCCGAGGCGCGTAAGGCGTCTGAGGCCGTTCAAGAGGCATGAGCCGCTACCGAACCATGCTCGGGTCACGGAGTTACGCGTTCGAAGACCTGAAGAGTCTCCTGGCCAAAGCGACACCCTTCCGGTCTGGCGATCAATTGGCCGGAATCGCGGCCGAAACCGCCGAGGAGCGAGTAGCGGCCCAGATGTCTCTGGCAGACCTGCCGCTGAAAGAATTCTTGAGTCAGCCTCTGATCCCATATGAGGCCGATGAGATCACACGGCTGATTTTCGACTCACACGATGAGAATGCGTTCGCGCCCATTTCGCATTTGACGGTCGGGGAATTCCGCGATTGGCTGCTTGATAACGAAGTAAAGGGCGACACGCTAGCACAAATTGCGCCGGGATTGACGCCGGAACAGGTTGCCGCGGTATCGAAGCTGATGCGCCAGCAGGATCTGGTCAAAGTGGCTCGCAAGATCCACGTTATTTCAAGCTTCCGGACAACCGTCGGGCTTCCGGGACGTCTGTCCACGAGGCTGCAGCCGAATCATCCCGCCGACGACCCGCGCGCAATCGCGGCGAGTATCGTAGACGGCTTAATGCTGGGGAGCGGAGATGCGGTTATCGGCATCAATCCTGTCTCAGACAATCCGGAGACGGTCAAACAGTTACTTGTTCTTGTCGATACCATTCGCCGGCGATACGACATACCGACGCAGAGCTGCGTTCTGGCTCACCTGACCACTCAAATCGCTGCGATCGCAGGGGGCGCGCCGGTTGACCTGGTATTTCAGTCGATCGGCGGGACGGAGGCGACGAACACATCCTTTGGCGTTAATTTGGCGATGCTGCGCGAAGCCCAACAGTCGGCGCAAGCTTTAAAGCGAGGCACTGCCGGGAACCAGGTGATGTATTTCGAGACCGGGCAGGGAAGCGCTCTTTCGGCGAATGCCCATCATGGCGTGGACCAGCAGACCTGCGAAGCCCGAGCTTATGCCGCCGCACGCGCTTTCCAGCCCATGCTGGTGAATACCGTGGTGGGTTTCATCGGGCCGGAATACCTGTACAACGGTAAGCAAATTCTGCGCGCGGCCCTGGAAGATCATTTTTGCGGGAAGCTGCTGGGGCTGCCCATGGGCTGTGATATCTGCTACACGAACCACGCGGAGGCGGATGACGATGATATGGATGCCGTCCTGACGATGCTGGCCGCTGCCGGAGTGAATTACATCATGGGCGTGCCGGGCGCGGACGACATTATGCTGAACTATCAGAGCACTTCATTTCACGACGCGCTCTATTTGCGCTCGGTGTTTGGCTTGCGCCCCGCGCCGGAGTTTGAGAACTGGCTGGAAAGCCACCGTCCCGCTCTGCCGGAGATGATTGGGTTGCTGGAAGCATGAAGAGATTAAGTGACTACACATTGGCGCGGGTAGAACTGGGTTCGGCGGGTGATAGCTTGCCGACCAGGCCGCTGCTCGATTTCCGGCTGGCGCACGCCCGCGCGCGGGATGCGGTTCATTTTCCGCTTGACGGCATTTCGCTGATGCAGGAAATGGCGGAGCGCAATTGGCCTGCGCGCGTTATTCGCAGCGCCGCGCGCGATAGGCATGAATACATTCTGCGTCCCGACAAAGGCCGCATCCTCGATGAGAACTCGACTGCGGAGTTAGCGAAGATGGGCGGCACGCGCGCGATTATTTTCCTGGTCGCGGACGGGCTTTCGGCGCTGGCTGTTCACCGGCATGCGATTCCGCTGCTCGAAGAAGTCCTCCGCGAGCCTGCAGGCCGGGCGTGCGAAGCAAATCCCATCTGGATTGTGCAGCAGGGCCGCGTCGCGATTGGCGATTGCGCGGGCGCTCTGCTTGGGGCGGATCTCTCAGTTGTGATCATCGGAGAAAGGCCTGGATTGAGCACGCCTGACAGCCTCGGTGTGTATCTGACGTGGCAGCCACGCCCCGGCAGAACGGATTCCGAGCGCAATTGCATTTCAAATATCCACGCACAGGGTCTTTCATACGCAGCGGCTGCGAATAAGCTCCGCTATCTGATCGATGAATCGCGTGCGAGACAACTTAGCGGAACCGGTCTGAAGGAAGCCTCGCGAAATCTGCTGACGCAGGCGTAGCGGCCTATGCTTTTCCGCCCGATTTTGCGAGACTTCGCGCGCTCTTGTCTTTTGCCTCGTCCAACCAGGCGACTTCCGCGTTGGAATCGCCAAAGCGACGCATTCCGGCCTCGAGAATTGCCGCATCAGGCACTTTCTGCAGTGGCGTATAGCGCGGGTGATGGGCTTCCTTGTATGGATTGTTGCGCGCCGCATTGTAGCAGCAGATCATAGCCCAGCGCGGTTTATCAGAGCGATTCTGGTCAGAGCGATGCAACAGGTTCGAGTGAAAGAACAGAACGTCGCCAGGCTCCATTTCGACGTAGACCAACTCCAGGACTTTCTCGGCTTCATGCACGCGTTCCAGATCGGCGCCTGCCTGGTCGCCCGTCAAAACGTGATCTATGCGGCCCATTTGATGCGATCCTTTAAGGACCTGCATGCAGCCGTTCTCCCGGGTTGCGGGATCGACCGCAATAAAGGCGCTGGTGAGTAGCGGAAAGAGAACGCCATTTTGATACCAGTAGCCGTAATCTTGATGCCAGGCCCACGCACCGCCCACCTTGGCGTCTTTCATGATCATCTTGGAGTGGTAATGATAAACCTCGCCCTCCAGCAGCATTTCGGCCGAGTTCACAATCGTTTCGCAGCGGGCGAACATGCCGTAGATAGTGTCTCCGGGGTGATTCCAAAGCGAGAGTCTGACTGTGCCGCCTTCCCCGTCGCCTCTGCCAAACGAATGCTGGTCGAGCTGCCGATCCTCCTTGGAAGCGCGGCGAAGAAGATCAATCTCGACTGGCGAAAACATCGTCTTCGCGAGCACAAAGCCGTCGCGCTCGTATTTGCTCAGCGTGCCTTTGTTAAGCGGGCCGTTTGCCATGTTCTCCGGATCGAAGGCGATACTATCATAGGCTTCTTGTCTCCTCGTGAAAGCTATGCCGTAATCGGCGCGGGCGTCTTCGGCGCCTGGACCGCCTATTATCTGCTAGCGGCGGGGCACAAGGTCACTCTTCTGGATCAATACGGACCGGCCAGCAGCCGCGCGAGCTCCGGCGGGGAGACGCGTATCATTCGCTGCTCCTACGGGCCGGAGGAAGTGTACTCCAGCATGGCCAAGCGTTCGCTCCCGCTCTGGGAGAATTTTTTCGGTAAGAGAGAGGCGAATCTTCTGCGGCGAATCGGCGTGCTCTGGATGGCGAAGCCCGATAACGAGTATGCGTTGCAAAGCCGCGCGACGCTGGGAAAGCTGGGCATTCCGTTCCAGGAACTCACGGCAGCCGAACTCAAGCGGCAATATCCGCAGATTCGTCCCGAGCCCGGGACCGTGGCTATTTTCGAGCCGGATAGCGGTGCACTCATGGCGCGTCAGGCCGTCGCCGCGGTTGTCAACCGATTCCAGGCGCAAGGTGGAACCTACCGACAAGCTGCCATCGCAACGCCGCGCGCTAAAGAAGTGCTAAGAGCCATCACAACTTCGAGCGGTGAATCCATCACGGTAGATGCCTACGTCTTCGCCTGTGGCGCTTGGCTCGCCAAAATGTTTCCGGAAGTTCTGGCGGACCGCATCTTCCCGACTCGCCAGGAAGTTTTGTTTTTCGGCATTCCCCCCGGCGATTTGCGCTTCTCGCCCCCTGCTATGCCGGTATGGCTTGATTTTAGCGATGGCCGTAGAATGTACGGATTTCCCGATCTCGAAGCGCGCGGATTCAAGGTTGCCTTTGACCTGCATGGTCCACCGATTGATCCAGACATCGCAGGGCATTTTGTTCGTCCCGAGAAAATCGCAGCCGCCCGGGAGTACATGAGGGAGCGTTTCCCCGTTCTTGCTCACGCGCCGGTTGTTGATTCGAGAGTCTGCCAGTACGAGAACACTTCCAACGGCGATTTCCTCATCGATCGTCATCCCGAGTTGGAGAATGTCTGGTTCGTAGGAGGCGGATCGGGGCATGGATTCAAACACGGCCCGGCAGTGGGCGAGTATGCGGCGGCCCGAGTCACGGGTGCGCGTTACCCGCCAGTGCAGCCGCGTTTTTCCCTGGCTTCAAAAGGAACAAAACAAGATCGCGTAGTTTATTGACGCCCTCGGGCTTCGCCTAAAACTGGTTCCAGAGGAACTGATTGTAGACCTCGTGGTGGTACTGCACTTCAGGAGTCTTGACCACTGTTCCCAGCAATCTCGGGCAACGGTCCGCGGCCGTCTGCTTCAGCTCTGCGTAACGGCCCCTTACGTCATCGCCCAGCAGCTCCGCGGCCCATTCCGCGTTCCGGAAGTTGTCGATCGCATCATAGATGTTGTCGGGAAGATAACGGGCAGCAGCGCGAAGATTATCCGTCTTCGCGATACAGCCTTCGATACCCGTCTTGAAGATTGAGTGCAGCACCAGGTAGGGATTGGCATCCGGGGCCACTGACCGAACTTCGACGCGCGCGCTGCGTTCATTGCCGATGGGAACGCGAACCATGGAGCCTCTGTCCACCGCCGAAGCTTTAATCTGATTGGGAGCTTCGAAATGCGGATCCAGCCGCCGGTACGAATTGACGCTGGCGTTCAGAAGCAGGCAAATGTCGTTGGCGTGGGTGAGGATCCGGTCGATAAAGTCCCAACCGAAGTTGCTTAAGCTTTCATCGCCGTTCGGGTCCCACATGAGATTTTTTCCATTACTGGTGATGGAAACGTTGGTATGCATGCCGTTTCCGTTGACCCCCACTACAGGCTTGGGAAGAAAGCAGGCGGTGAGGCCCATTTTGGTGGCGACCTGGCGGCAGATGAGCTTGTAGAGCTGAATCTGATCGGCCGCGGTCAACACATCCGCGTAGCTGTAATTGATCTCGAACTGCGAAGGAGCAACTTCGGGATGGTCCTTCTCATTCTCGAAGCCCATCGCTCTCTGCACTTCTGCCGCCGCGTCGATGAACAACCGGAGCGTGTCGCCGGGAAGCGAGTGATAGTATCCGCCGGTATTCACGTACTCGAATCTGCTGGTTTGGTTGTATAGCTTCTCCGCATCCGTGCCGCGGAATAGGAAGCCTTCAATTTCGTTGGCTGCGTTCAGGGTGTAATTATGCTTTTCGTACACGCTGTTGGCGTAGGCATTTAATACGCCCCGAAGGTCAGCGCCATAAGGCGTGCCGTCTTTGTCGATGACGTGGCCGAAAACCAACACCTTGTCCGGCCCGAAGACATCCGACGGCGGCCAGTAGAAGGCGCCCCAATCAACCCCCAGGCGCAAATCACTCTCGCGCTGGGCCGTAAAACCGCGAATGGATGAACCGTCGAAAGTGAGATTGTCATAGCTCTTGACCAAGAACTTCTTGTCGTAATCGAGCATGTGTAGCCGGCCTTCGAGGTCGCTGAACAGAAGAGTCACGGCCTTAATTCGTTTCTCGTCCGTGAGATATTTGATTCGCTCTTCAGTGATCTGGTGGACCGGGACGCGCTTCTTGCGCTGGTCTTTCGCGCGAAGGTTCAGTTCTTCGAGCTCCGCGTACGAAAGAGCCAACCGGTCGTGTAATTCGTTCGGCATTGTAGGTCCTCGTTGAAGCCGCCACTGGCCGGCAATTTTTGGCGCAAGCGAAAACAGGCTCAACGTGGGCGAGTTTGTCCAGAGCGCTTCGAAAACATCAAAGGATGCAGTGCTCTGTTTGCGTTGTCAGCGGGTAAGTATTCTACAAGAGTACCTTCCGCCAGACCCCGCTCTCAATCGAATTATTGAATCCGGCTGATAAGAGCTTCTCCGTCTGCTGATTCACTCGCTGTGCTATTTTGCGCGGGCACATTGTCTTCCCCTCACGGTTCGCGTCAAGCTTGTACAGAGGTGTACTCTTGAGGATCGCGAGTCTCTTACTGCTGCTTGCCGGTTGGCTTCTTGTGCTCGCCGCTATCGTGCTGCTCCATTCTTTACCTTCCAGGACCGTTTTCGTTTTGACCGGCATGGCCATTCAGGCTGCGGGCTTTCTCCTGCTTGCGAGGCATCACCTGCCCCCCACGGTTCGGCGGCCGGGGAGTTCGCACGAATGACCGGTGACGACCAACTGTCCGTGCTCGGGTCTTCAGCCGCGTTGAGCTTCATCGCCATTCTCCTGGTCCCTCTAGCGACGGCAGGGATTGGCCTTATCAATACCGGACTGAATCGCTCGCGGAATGCGGCTCATGGAATTCTTGCGTCGCTCTGTCTGCCGGCTATCGCCGCGCTCACCTTTTTTGCGTGCGGTTTCGCGTGGCAGAGCGTGAGCGGCCAGCCCGCGCACGTCATCCACGCAGGTGGAAAAGCCTGGGATTGGCTCGGTTCAGGGCCCCTGTTTCTGGCGGGCTTCAACGTCGACAGCGCCACCAAATCGCTCGTTTTCGTCTTGCAGCTTTTTATGGTGGGAATGGCCGCCATTATTCCGGTTTCCACCGGGGCCGAGCGCTGGCGGCTCGGCGCGGGCTGTGCTTCCACCGTTTTGCTTGCCGGCTGGAGCTATCCGCTATTTGCCCACTGGGTCTGGGCGGGTGGCTGGCTCTCCCAACTCGGAGCTCAATTCGGGCTTGGACGCGGTTTCATCGATCCCGCGGGTTCTAGCTGCATTCATGCGGTAGGAGGCATGACGGCGCTCTCCATCGCTTGGCTTCTCGGCCCCAGGCGCGGTAAATTCACCGCAGAAGGAATGCCAATGGCCATGCCGGGCCACAATGCTGTGGTCGTCCTGTTTGGCTGCATGCTTGCTTCGGTCGGCTGGTTCGGACTGAATTGCGCCGGCGCGTTGCTTTTTGGGGGCGCGCAGCCCGGCCAATGTGTTTTGATCGTCGTCAACACATCCCTCACGGCCGCCGCATCCGGTCTGGTGGCGCTGCTGATCACGCGGGTCCGCTTCGGACGTCCGGATGCCTCTCTAACGGCAAACGGCTGGATCTGCGGCTTGGTGGCTAGCAGCGCCACCGCTCTTTTTATGAAGCCTCCAGAGGCGGTAACCGTTGGCTTGGTGGCCGGCACCGCCGTGATCGTCGCCGTCGAAATAATCGAGCTGCGGATGAAAGTGGACGATCCCGCCGGCGCTATTGCGGTCCATTCCATTGGCGGTGTCTGGGGAATTCTTGCCGTCGGCATCTTCGGGCAGTTCCCGCCCGGCAACGATGGCCAATTCCTCGCGCAGTTGGTCGGTGCGGCCACATTGCTTGGATTCATCCTGCCGCTGACTTACTGCCTGAATTGGCTGTTAAATCGCGTCCTGCCGCTGCGCGTTGGGCCGGAAGCGGAGCGCCAAGGGATAGATCTTTTCGAGCTTGGCGCAGGCGCTTATCCTGAGTTCGTCACGCATCGTGACGACTTTATCGTCCGCTGATTGCGGTCATGGCTCCCCAAGCGCGATCACTATTCCACCACCGATGATAAGAATGCCGCCTACCAGCACTGATTTGTTTGGCGTCTGTCCCAACCCGGCCCACGAAATCAACTGGACGATGGTGAAGAAGAAAACCATATAGAGACCCAACAGGCGACCGAAGTCCCAAGGCGCCGCATTTACCACGCAGCCGTATGCAAACAGTAACCCGGCCCCTAGCGCAAAAAGAGCAAAACGTATTGCTGGCGCTGGCTTGTGAAGCGCGATCCGGACAATGGCGTCTCCGGACGCTTCCAGTAACGCCGCCACAATGAGGAAGCCAATAACGGTCCCACGATTCATTTCAGGCTTCAACTGTGACGTGCTACGTACATCAGTAGCCCAAACACGGCCAGCGGTATGGCCGCCAGCATTGCGTAAAAGAGGATTCTCCGATGCCAGGGCGAACGCCGCCTCCTCCAGTTCGTCAGCTCGGGCCTCTCGGAAACGCCCACTTCATCCTGATGCTGCAAATCCCAGGCAAACTCGCGAGCGCTGGAATACCGGTTCCGTGGATCGCGTTCCAATGCGCGATAGATAATTTCTTGTATTGCAGGAGAGATGCTTGCTTCTACCTCCCTTGGAGGCACCGGATTGTTCAGCAGACGGTCATTCATAATCGCGAATGGATTCGGACCGCGAAACGGCATCTGTCCGGTGAGCATTTCATATAACATTACGCCCAGTGAATAGACATCGCTGCGAGCGTCGCCGCGTTTGCCTTTCACCTGCTCCGGCGAAATATAATCGGGCGTTCCCATCAATTGCGAGAGCTTTGAAAACGTCAGGCGGCGCGCGCCCTCCTGCCCCGCAATGCCAAAATCAATCAGCTTGACGCGGTCGTCGTCGCCAACCATGATGTTTTCCGGCTTCAAGTCGCGGTGCACCACGCCATTGTTGTGGATATATTCAAGCGCATCTGCTATCCCGAGCGCAATCTTGGTGGCGCGTTCCGCCGGCAGCTTGCCTGATTCCTTGAGAATGGAACGCAGCAGCTGTCCATCCACCCACTCCATCGCCATGTAGACCTGGCTGCGATCCGGATCGGCGATCACCTTCATCACGCTGGGATGATCCAGCTTCGTTCCTATGTTTTCTTCGCGATGAAACCGGTCGAAGAATACGGGATCGCTCTCCACTTCAGGGTGAGGTATTTTCAGCGCGACAACCTTGCCGGAGCGCTGGTCGACAGCGCGGAAAATGGAAGCCATTCCGCTGCGAGCCACTAAAGACTCGATTCGGTAGTTATCCAGCCGATCGCCTGCGTGAAGTGAGCTCATTGGCGGCACGGACTCATCTTTGAGGGCTCCTGCGAGCCTCAACGCTAGTGAATCTTGTAGTGCCTCCCGCGATACATTCCTACGCGCTCGACACTCCGAACGCGTATTAATTGAACGCTTATATTATCGCTGCCGTCTCTTTGCTTGGCAAGCGCGATCAGTTCGGCTGCGGCCTGCTTTAAGTCCGCGCCGTTTCCTGCAATTCGCGCGATATCGTCTCTAGCCACGGAGTGATGAAGCCCGTCGGAGCACAGCAGCAGCACATCTCCGGCAAATACTTGATTCTCGCTCGTGTCCACGCTGATGAACATATCGTTGCCGAGCGCGCGGCTCAAGAGGTGCGAGGTCACGGCGCGTTCCGCCTCCCGCGCGGTCACGAGTCCCAAGCGCATTTGCTCGTTTGAAATCGTATGGTCGCGGGTAAGAGCTATGGCATAGTGCTGCCGGATCAGGTAGCAGCGGGAATCTCCTGCGTGCGCTACCGTTGCCCGATCGAATCGCAAAGCGCAGGCCACGATCGTAGTTGCCATCTGGCGGCTGCCGTGGCGCATCGCAAGCCCCGACTCGAATACCTGGCTGTTGGCGGCTTGAATCAGACGCGGCAGGGACACCGTTAGCGGTTCGCCCGGGGTCGCTGTTCGGAATCCGGAGGTAACGCTCTCGACCGCGAGCCTGGACGCCACTTCGCCGCGTTCCTGGCCGCCAACGCCATCCGCCAGTACGAATAACCAACCGCGCGCATGAGCTTCTTCCGGCGATTCGGCAGGCACAAAGCCCAGATAGTCTTCATTGTGTTCCCGGATCCGGCCGGGATCGGTTATTTGTGCGTACTCAACGTCCAACATGGGATCCCGAAAATGGAGAAAGGGCGAAGCGTCAGCCCGCCCTTCTCCGCGCGATGATTGGCTCTCTGACTAAGGCGTTGCGGCCTGTCCCTCCTTCGTAATCAGGGTGGTTCGCCCGGAGACTTTGCTGGACCGTAAGAAGTAGATTGCGCCATAAATGCCCCAAACCAGCGCGATCCCCAAAGCGAGAAGCGGCTCCATCTTTGTCCCATAGCCCATGAACGGTCCGATCAGGTAGAACGCCATGCACGCCAAGTTGGCAGCCAAGCCGAATACAGGAATGAGAAAGTGCTTCAACAAATTAAACTTCGGATGCTGATGATAAGCCACCATGCAGGTAAAGCAGCTCAGCATGTAGAGCAGGAAGGTTCCGAAGTTGGAAGCCAGCGTTACCATTAATAGGGTGTTCGGAAGCGCCGCCATCTTGTCATGCGAGAGGTAACCAAAGGTGGACCAAAAGCCGTGAGGCAGAGCCGCGATGGTTGCGTCCGTAGGCGCGCCGCCATCACCTAAGAAGATGGAAACGCCAATTACGCCGACCACGGCCGAAATGGTAGCCAGGGTCCAGATCGCGCGGTGCGGAGTCAGGTTAGAGTTGTGGAGCGCCCCGAAATGATCCGGCAGTTCCTGGTCCTTGCCCATGGCGTAGGTCACGCGGGCGCCGGTATTCATGCAGGAGAGCGTCGTGCCGATAATAGCGAGGAATACGGTAAACGCTTCCACGAGCATGAAGGTTCGGCCGTGCCCCTGGCCGAAGATCGCGTCGCCCACCACCACCATCATGTCGCCGATGGGAGCTGCCGACCCCGAAGCGCTCTGCATCGAATATCCGCTATTCAGGAAGTAGTTAGCGGCGAAGTACTCCACCAGGTAACAAAAAGCCCCTTGGATCAGCAGGGATGAGATAACCGCGATCGGCACATCTCGCTTGGGATTCTTCGCCTCGCCTCCCATCGCCGTTACCGATTCGAAGCCGACGAGTATCAGGATGGCGACCGTAGCTTGCACAAAAACCCAACCGAAACCGTGCACGCCCACTACCGAGCCCGCAGAAGGGTGAGAGAGGAAAGCGCCTTTGTCGTCCTTCTCTGGATAGCTGATGCGATACGGAACGGGCTTGCCGGCGGCATCCAGCTTCGGTTGCGGAACACCGTTTGCGTCGCGAACGATGGTTTCAGTGGCCTGACCGTTACTGACGGTCTTGGTTGTAGCGAATTCGTAAGTGTACGCTTCGCCGGCGATGGAATCGAATTGGTACGCTACGCTCCCCGGCGGATGAGACGTCCGGAAGCCCAGCGCCATAACGGAGAACACCAGCAGCGCCGAAATCTGAATCACGTTGATGGCGATGTTTACCGACGTTGATCCATTGACGCCCCGATGCGCGATGTAAGCAATCAGGAAAGAGAACACCACGGCGACCACAGCCATGAACGCGGGTCCCGGAGTAGACGCGCTCATGAAGTTTGGCCAGATGGTCCCTACCAGGTATCCGCATAAGACACCCATGACCGCCACCATCACCCCCGGATAGATCCAGTAGTAGAGGTGCGAGCCCCAGCCGACTATAAATTTTGAGAGGCGAGCGTACTTCCAGACCTTGGCGTGGTTCAAAAAAGACTGTTCGGCAAAGTAGTACGAACTACCTGTTCCCGGATATAGCTTGGCCATCTCCGCATAACAAACGGCGGTCGCCAGGCAGAGGAGAAGGGCCAGAACGATCCCAAGCCACATGGAGGGCGCCGTGACGCCCGTGTTCGCTTGAATCTGAAACGTAAGCCACAAAAACGCTCCTGGCGCAATTAGCGCCATAGCGTTCATAGTCAAACCAGTGAGACCCAGCGTGGGTTTCATTTCCGCAGAGTTATTTTCTGCCATGCATTTCCTTTCTGTTTTTCAAATAGCCTTTTCATCAACTCAGTGCTTAACCGGGAAAAACGCCATCACACCAAGCGTTGCCGTAGTCTGGGTCTGCGACACGCCTGTCTGCAGCCCGTGGGTAAAGTATGGGACGTTCGAACCGTCATGTCTAAACTCAGCGCGAGCTAATAACCCGTCAAGTAACTTGTATTCCCCGGTTATAGTAATCTCGTGCACCTTCTGAACGGTCCCGGTCTCGAGACCGCTTGAGTCGTTGAAATACTCAGCGCGCGGGCTGACCGCGATCCTCTTCGTCAACTGAAAGTGAGCGGCGAGAGCCACGCCTGTCCAGTGGTAAGCTGCGAAAGCAGGTGCATGCTGAACTCCGTAATCGTAGTTAATATAAACATTGAATTTATCGGTCGGTGTCAGCAGCAGCGTGGTGTCATATAGGTTTCGGTTTCCGCTCAGGTTGAGCGAGGGCGTCCATTGCTGGCCAACATAGAAGTTGTTGCTCCAGGTGTACTTCTTCCGCGTAAGCGCGCTCACGATCCCGACTGTTTGCATGTTGTTTCCATGCTGGTCTACGATGGCGTTCCAGCCGTTTACGATCTGTACGCCAACCGTTAGACTGCTACCGATGGGTACGGAGCTTCGGATTCCGAAATGATAATAAGGAACGGCCAACGAGAACAGCAACGATCGCGAATAGTTCCAGTTATCCTTACTTTCTATAACCTCGGCGCCAGCCGAAGTAACAAAGTCTCCAAAATCTATTTCCACGCCCTTCCATCCCTTTGGCTTCAGACTGATGTAAGCCTGTTCTATGTTGCGAAAGGCGGCTGGGTCGGGCAGCGGCGTGTGGATGAGTTGAAACGCCCGTCCGCCGCCTACGTCCACCCGAAACCCTACCGTTCCGTCCAGACTGGCGGTCAGTTTCGCCATGTTCAGATCAACGTCGGTATGGTCGTTGAAGTTGTAGAGGCCATTGAGCCCATCCACCGGATGATTGTCGTTGAAAGTGTAATAACCATCCACGTACCCGCTGAAATCGATCCCGCCTAGGCGTACCGAGGAAGAAGAAAATACGTTGGGTGGGGGCGGAGGGGTGGGCGCCGGAGCCGCTGGGGACGCCGCGGGCGTGGCTTCTGGGGCTGCTGCCGGAGCAGCCTGCTGGGCGGGAGGATTCTGATCGTCGCTCGGCGATGCTTGTGCCCAGCCCAAAGAAGCGGCGAGGAACAGATAAATCAGTGACCTGAAGCTTTGTACTCGCATGTTCCCTTTCGAAGTGCTCAATTTCGACACGGGACGGAGTGCCGGCTTACCAACTCGGTAATAATTTGAAGATGTTATCCGATCATAAGGCCCAGGTGCTTGTAACCCCTAATAAATAATTTCGATTATGTTGATTTTCGGTGACAGGACCGAGCGCAACTCCGGCGCTAAAGTTGTTTCATTTTTCAGAGAATCAAGCTCGAACGTAATGTAACTGATCGAAGTTGCCGGCGACGCCATCCCTTCCGAGCACAAAGAGCGTCACGTCATCGGCCTTGGGGACGTTGCGGCGAAAAGCTGCCAGGTCGTCGCGGCAAGCGTTCAAGAGCGCGGACGGACCTTCGACGTGCTTCTGCCCGATGAGCCGATGCAGCCGCTCAATGCCATACTCCGCGCCCGATTCATCCAGCGCCTCAGAAACGCCATCGGAATAGATGAGCATTCCATGTCCCGCCTCCAACCGCAACTCGCTTAGCGAGAATTCTTCGCGGCGAAACATTCCCATCGGCAGATCAGCCCGCTCGAGCATAGTCACTGACCCATTGCGCACCAGCAGCGGGGCGGGATGTCCCGCGTTGCAGATCTCCACGCTGCCGTCCGGCAAGGCCCGGCCACAGACCAGCGTCGCGTACTGATTCGGCAACGTGCTCTCGGAAAAGACTCGGCTCGCATGTTCCAGCATGGACTTCAGCGGCAGTCCCACTGAAATCAGCGTTCGGAACATGGCATGCAAATGCGCCATCAGCATGGAAGCCGCAACACCCTTGCCGGATACGTCTCCCACCATGAAGTAGAGTCCCGCCTCGCCCACGTCGATCACGTCGCAGTAATCGCCGCTAACCACGCCGGCAGGCTCATAGTGATAGCAGATATGCCATCCATTGCGGTTTAAATTCTGAGGCGGCAGTAAGCCGCGTTGCACTCGCGCCGCCAATTCCAGATCGTCCTGCAATGCGTCTCTTTCCACCTTGCTGAGGTGATCCAGGCAAAATCGCACCAAAGGATCAGTAATCAGGCGATCGTACTCAATCGTTTCGTGGCATGATTCGCAGATGCCATAACAGCCATCTTCCATCCGCGATAGCGCACTATCGACCTCTTCCAAAAGCAACCGCAACCGTCCCGACCCATCCGGTTCCATGGCGTGCTCTAACTTGTGCTTGCGGTCCAGCAACTGCTGCCGCATGAATTCATCGATAACTGCCGCCATTCAAAACCTCCAGGGAATGACTCATGCTGTTTGATGCTCTACGAACGTAGAAAGTTGAAAGCAACGGCTTCGCTGCTTCACTGGCTGTAGTCTAGCGGCTGTTGTGAACCGCCACCATCCGTATGTTGCTCCCAAACTCGTTCGGTTCTTTACTATTGTTGCGCCGCGGCCCGCGCGTATTTTTTCCAAATTTCCGGATCGGAAAGCATCTCAATAAAAATGCCACCCACCACGGAGCGAGCTTGAAATCCTACCTGCTTACCAGTTTTTGTGTCATACCAGTCGGTCAGCGGCACGCGGCTTTGCGATTCGTCGGCAAACAGGTACGCGGGGTGGAATAAATCGATAAATTGACCCTTTGATCCAGCCAGCGAGGCGCTCCAGGTGAGCCAGTCCAGCTTGGTGTAATCCGCCCGATTGTCCAGCGGCAACCCGTACGTATTCTGATGGGCCTGGTAGAAAGCCAACTCTTTTTCGGCGATTTTTTCAGGAAAAAGATTCAGATCCAGCAGTTTATCCCAAATCAAATTGTATTTCTGGCTCCAAGTTCCAGGCCGATCAAAAGCCAGCCGGAAATGTTCATCGTCACGGTCTACCTGCGCCCAGCGGACGGCATCCGCTTTTGCCGATGCCAAATATTGTTGGCTGACTTGCGCCTCTCCCAGCATGCCAGCGAGTTTGCCGTAGGCGCCCAGCGCCAAGATAGCTTTGATTGACAAGTTAGCGTTATGCGCCAGATGTCCGGCAAAGTCATCCGTTGAAAGCTGATTCTCGGGGTCGAAACCCTTCGCCCGAAGGTATTCGGCCCATTTGGTCAGCAAGGACCAATACTGTTTGGCAAAATCGGCATTTCCGTTGACTTGCGCGATGCCTGCCGTCATCAGCAGCATGTTGCCGCTCTCTTCCACCGGCATCTGGTCCTCTTCGGTCTGCTCGCCGCCTCCATATTGCTGGCCATTCGCCAAAGGATACCGGCCCAGATCGTGCGGCGCGAAAGGAAAGCGCCAGCGCGGCAGACTCGCGTACTCGAAAATCGGCCGTAGCTGCGCCTCCAGCAGCCGAGTGTTGAATAGCAGGAAAAACGGTGAACTCGGATAGGTCACGTCGACCGTGTCTATCGAGCCATTGCTGAAGTTCTCCTTTGAAAAAAAGAGGGGCCGCCCGTCAATGTCGGCTGTGAGCTTGTGCGCCCCGAGCGTTTGGGGATACGCCAGGGCGCACAGCCGCGCGTACTCGTCTCCACCCACGCGTGTCAGGTCGGCCATCAGTTCATGATCGAAGGCCGTCGCGCTCTTTTCCAGCGAGTCGTAATCATTCAGCGCCGTCTGCAACAGGGCCGCAATTCCCGTATTGTTTCGCCGCCAGTACGGCCGTAGCCATCGCTCCAAGTACGAGATGGAAAAGCGATCGTCGTATGCAATCATCAGGTGGCGCGCTACGCTGGTCTCTCCCACCGTGCCTAGATCGAACGATTTCGCAAGCACTGGCAATGGCTGCGCGTACGGTTTATCAATTTCCAAGTCGTCCGGCAGGCCGACTCCGCCGGAGTTCGCGAACGCTTTCATACCTTCCGGCCGCACCGTTGCGGCCTCCGCCGCGCCCGGCTCGTGGGGCGCGACGACATACAAGTATCCCCAATCAATTCGCAGATTGTCTCCCGACTTCGCAAGAATTGGCTGCTGCTGGGTTCCTAATCGTAAGATTTGAAGATCGCCGACTCGATAGCGCGCCCAAGTCACCGGCTCCTCCATGGTGTTGACGGCAATCTGTGCTCCGGCATCGAAATACAACTCGACGTGATGGGTCTTTCCGTCCACTGAACGGACCTGCCAGGCCAGGTAGGTCACCGGCCGCGAGAGTACTTCCAGGTCTTGCGGCAGCGCCGGCGTCAGAAACGTCAGCGTTGCGTGAATGCCAACGCCCTCGAAATCGTAAATGGTGTGGGTCGGCAGAACCCGTACTTGCGTCTGTGGCAAAGCAGGCACGCCGTACGGTTCCGTCCCCATGATGCGAAAAACCGTGCCATCCACCCGCACCAGGCTGCTCAGCGATTGGACGGTCCCGGTCCAATGCTTGGTTGGCTCATCGGTCAAATGGTCTGCCATGGACCAGATGCTGAAGTAGGGATCATGCACTACGAGCGGAATACCCGGCGGCCTGAAATCGGCGCAGAATGCGAGCGGCACTGCGCTCAGCGCCATCGCGATCCATTTGGTTGCGAATGCCATGTTGTCTTGTGAGGTCGTCTAGTGAGCGATCATATCGCTCGCCTTCAACGGGGCCTGCCCGCGCCTATTGCTCATCTCGGAAGTGATAGAGGTCGCGCGTTCCCGTCTCGACGCCCATTAGCTTCAAGTAAGTGAACAACTGGTGCTTGTGGTTGATCAAATGTTCCAGGTTGGCCAAAAGAAGAGTTAGCACAGTCTCACCGTCCGTAACGAAGACCGTGGGTATTCGTCGCGCCATGTCGGCGTCCCGCAGCAGGGCAAAGCCTTCGTCGATGTGAACCCTATAAATAGCTATCCGTTCGCGCGCCTCGGGCAGCGGGCATTCGTGGTTCACCTGCCGTTGACGAAGACTGCTAAAGTGTGCGAGCTTGTCCGGATTCACAGCGCGCAGCACTGCGCAGAATCCCGCGAGACATTCGAGCAAGTGGCCCAAGAGCCTCGCGGCGGCCCATTTGCTAATCGCGCCAGGAGTAAACGCGAGATCTTGCGGCGGCAGCATCGCAAGCAAATGCTCCGTCCGTTCGATCTGTTCATGAATCTTTGCCTGGAACGAAGCGCAAAGCGGTTCCGCCACTCGGCGCTACACGTTCTCCGGAACGATAAACGGCGACCGGTAGGTTCCCTTCAGCAGTTCGGCCGCTTCCGAATCATTGATAACTTCTTCCTTTTCCGGATCGAATGGGATAGTCCGCCCCAGCCGGTAGGAAGCGTTCGCCAAGTGCACCAGGTTCGTCGAGAGATACCCCTCTTGAATGGGAGCATGCACCGCGAGCGCATCGCGGCTGCGCATACAGTCGATGAAATTTACGAAGTGTTCGTTCCTCGTCCGAGTGTGCTGCGAAGGCCCCGGCTCTCCGTCCGCTCCCAGCCATGTTCTATATGAATCGTAGTTGGATATGGCCAGATAGCCCTTTGACCCGTAATAAAGGTTGCCGATGGTGGAAGGCTTCCCAGAAGCCGGCCCCAGGCCCTTCTGCGGGTGATTACCGGACTTCGCCGTCGCAGTCAGCCCCGCCTCCGGTACGTCGCCGCTTCCAAACTCCGCCGTCCCGATTCCCGCTTCATGATTCGTCATCCAGCCCCGCACCTCGAAGTTCATCATCTTGGTCAGGCCTTCCGGCGTTCTGAATTCATAAGCAACCGTCAGCACGTTCGGTGTTTGCTGATCGTCATCGAACATGAAATGACCGCCGATCGCGGTAATCTTGTTGGGCAAGCCCACTCCCAGGCCCCACCGGGCCAAATCCACTTCGTGGATCCCCTGATTTCCCAGATCGCCGTTCCCGGTGTCCCAAATCCAGTGCCAGTTATAGTGAAACCGGTTTTTGGTGAAGGGCTTCAGCGGCGCCGGACCCGTCCATAGATCGTAATCGACACCCGCCGGTACGGGCTCCGGGAACGCATGGCCGATCGTGTCGCGCCACTTGTAGCAGAGCCCGCGTGCCATGTACACGTTCCCGATCACGCCGGAGCGCATCTGGTCCATGGCGGCCAGAATCGCTGCGCTCGAACGGCACTGGCTGCCATGCTCGCAGATCACCTTGTACTTATTCACGGCCTTGACCAGTTGCCGGCCTTCCCAATAGTTGTGGGAACACGGCTTTTCAATATAGATATCCTTGCCGGCCTGCGCGGCCCAGATACCGATGAGTGAATGCCAGTGGTTCGGCGTTGCAATGGAAACTGCGTCGACGTTCTTGTCTTCCATCAGCTTGCGAACGTCGATATACGTCTGCGGCTTCGGGATGCCCATTTCTTCGGCATCGGCAAGTCTCTTTCTGAGAACGTTCTCGTCGATATCGCAAAAGTACGCGACCTCCACGCCCGGTATCCCTTGATACCCCCTTACGTGGTCCCATCCGCGCCCGCGCACTCCAATTACTGCAATGCGGATTTTGTCGTTTGCTCCCACGACCCTCTTGGCGGATGCTGCGGTCGCCATACTGGCGGCTACGGCTGCCCCCGCCTTCATGAATCCCCGGCGCGCCGGTTTCTGCAATTCGTCTTGCACGTGCCACCTCCATGTAGCATCTGTTATCAGCCTACTCCTCGCCACCCCAAAAGGTCACTTCATTCAACCAACCGTCCGCTTCGTCAAATTCCGGGATAGCGTCGCGCGCTTTTGAGATAACCTACGGCCTGATGGGAAATGCGCTCAGACAAGGCTTCAAGAAGTTCCTGGCGTACTTCCTTGGCGCGACGTTACTGGCCCTCTACTTCTTTACCGAGGGCCTGATGCAGGCGCGTTTCGGGCATGACCCCACGCCCTGGTGGGAGTTGCTGCTCTTGTGGCTCATTGGCATGTACATCTTCGCGTGCCTGCTTCCCGGCGTGCTTTGGCTAGGGCGCCGTTTCCCTATAGAACGCCGCAATTGGGGGCGCCGGATAGCTCTTCATCTGGTTTTCAGCTTTGTGTTCACAATTGTCGACCTGGCCCTGTGCAGCATCGCTTTCCCTCTGCTGGGAATCGCCCAGGCCATGATGAAAACATTCTGGAGCGCCTTTGCCATTCTGCTGGTGGTCGACTTTCATAACTCGATCGTGACCTATTGGGTAGTTCTTTGCGCGCAGTACGCGGTCACCTATTACCGCCGCTATCAGGAACGCCAGCGCGACGCGATACGCCTCGAACTGCATGCTTCTGAGCTGAAAACGCAGCTTGTCCGGGCACAGTTGAGCTCGCTGAAAATGCAGCTTCAGCCTCACTTTCTCTTCAACACCCTAAACGCCATCATGGTGCTGGTGCGTCAGCAGAAAGGGCGACAGGCCGAAGAGATGCTCGGCCGCCTCGGTGATCTTTTGCGCTGTGTCCTGGAAGATGTTGATGCCCAGGAAGTGTCTCTGCGCCGCGAACTCGAATGTCTGCAGATTTACCTGTCCATTGAGCAGGTTCGTTTCCAGGATCGTCTCCGCGTGGAAATTCAGGCTGATCAGTCCGTTCTGGATGCCGCCGTTCCGCAAATGGGTCTGCAGCCGATCGTGGAAAACGCCATCCGCCATGGCATCGGCCGGAGATCCGCCGCCGGCCATCTACGGATCAGTGCGGCGCGCATCGCCGAGAGCCTTCACATCCAGGTGGCTGACGACGGACCCGGTCTCTCGCCCTCTAGTTTATCCGGCGGTGGTATCGGCTTGCCGAATACCCGCGCGCGGCTTCATCAGCTCTATGGCGATGCGGCGCAATTGACGATGGAAAATGGCGAGCAGGGGGGAGCCCTGGTGACCATGATCTTGCCGTTTCATGTTGCGCCAGCCGATTCAGACATGGAGCTTATGGAGGTGCATGCTTTTCACGGCGATGATCGTTGACGATGAGCCGCTCGCGCGGGAAGGGCTCCGTATGCTCCTCTCGGCTGACGCGGATATTTCCGCTATTCAAGAGGCGAATGACGGGCGTCAAGCCGTTTCCGCCATTCGCGATCTTCGTCCGGATCTGGTGTTCCTTGACGTGCAAATGCCCGAAATGGACGGGTTCTCGGTCGTACGCGAGATCGGCGCGGACCGCATGCCCGCGGTCGTGTTTGTTACCGCCCATGACAAATACGCTATCCAGGCATTCGAGATCAACGCTATCGATTACCTGCTCAAACCCGTCACCGAAAAACGCTTCGCCGGGGCACTGCAGCGCGCCAAGACTCGCTTGACTGCCCGGCCGGCCGATGAGAATACTCGCCAGATTATCTCTCTGCTCGAGACCATTGCGGTGCCGCGCAGCTACTTAAAGCGTCTGGCCGTAAGGTCGGCCGGCAAGACTGTCTTCGTGGACGTGGAAGATATCGATTGGATCGAAGCCGCCGAAAACTACGTCGAGCTTCACGCGGGCCGCGCAGCACACCTCGTCCACGTCGCTCTGAACACGTTGGAGAAGTCTCTTGATCCTGAGCGCTTCGCGCGCATTCACCGCTCCCTCATTGTGAATATAGGCCGCATCAAGGAACTCCAGAGCGCCCTCCACGGCGAATACGTCATTACGCTCGAAAATGGCGTCCGCCTGCAATCCGGCCGGCTCTACAATGCCAAACTGAAAGCCCTTGCCGCCAACCCATTTTGAGCGGTTCAGGTTCTTCGGGCGAGAGAGAATGTTTCTTATGGCGGACTTGGTCCAGATTGGATCGCACCAACCAGATTGTGCTGCGACGCCTCTCAACCCGTCCAGCGCCGTTCTCTGGCTTCAGGCGTTCACCATTGTTTGGATGCTGATCGAGTGTGGGTTGTCACTGTATGCCGCGGCAAGGGCGCGCAGTCCTGCTGTTTTTGCATTCGGTTCTGACAGTTTTGTCGAGTTGCTTTCGGCAACCGTAGTGGTGTTGCAATACAGTCCGAAATTTCGCCTTTCGCGAGAGCGGGCCAGCCGTGCAGCCGGTGCGCTTCTGTTGATACTCGCCGCTGTTGTCGCTGCCACAGCTGCTCTTACGCTGGTACTGCGGCTGCGTCCGGAAGTAAGTCCCCTGGGCATGGGCGTAACTCTTGCCGCTCTTGTCGCTATGCCGATCTTGGCTTTGCTGAAAAGAAAGCAAGCTGTTCGGGATAACAACCCCGCTCTGTCGGCCGATGCGGTTCAGTCCGCTGCCTGTGCCTATTTGGCTGCTGTTACGCTGGCGGGCTTGGCCGCGAACGCGCTCTTTCACGTTGAGTGGTTCGATCCACTAGCCGCCCTGCTTGCCCTGCCTGTGCTGTTCAAAGAAGGCATTGCGGCATGGCGCGGCGGTCACACCTGTTGCTGATAAATGAGGGATTCTTTACACCTCATTTTTTTATATCCTTAATAAAGATTGACTCGCTGTAGGTCAGTGTTATGCTCCGTCGCGAAATCCAGAAAATGCAACATAAATCTCTCTTGGCCACGATCCGTCCTGGCGCCTTGGCGGGAGCCAGCTTTCTCCTCATTGCCGGTATGTCGTTTACACTCTGTTCGCCGACGCGTTTGGCCGCCCAGTCGAACTCTGCCGAGACCGCCCTAGCACAAACGCTGTCCGCGTCCTCTCCGGGGAGTTGCGTTCAACAAGCGAACGCTAACTCTCACTCGCTCCCGGCAGTTCAGAAGGCCGAACCGACAGATGCGTTTGCGATCACAACGCAGTACGTCGAGCATTTTTACCCACTCTGGTTCACCTATCTCCAATGGTCTCTGCCCACCTGCAACCATCTGTTTGGACCCAGCCAGATAGGTCCCATCAACCATGTGGTGGCTGCTCCCGACAATGACACGATCTATGCCAACGCCGTTGTGAACGTCCAGACAGAGCCGGTGATAGTAACCATCCCGCCAGCGAGCGCCAATTATTCCATTCTCGCGCTGGATGCTTACGGAGACATCTTCGAGTCAGGCATTCCGGCAGCGACGCCGGGGAAGTTTGCTTTCACATCAGCGGACTGGAGCGGGAAGCTGCCGTCCGGCGTCACCGCCTTGCCGGTTCCTGTCAATTTCTTCGGTTTTATTGTCAGGATTGACAATTACTCGGCAGCCGGCATGAACCAGATGTCAGAAGCCGCTGCGTTCCGTGCGTCGCTACGGCTTGCCAGTCTCAGCGAATACCTGGCGGATCCGGCCAGCGGCGCCACCAGGGTCATTCCAACGGCCGATTTCGCCACATCAATCAAGGGAATCGCCGACACGTTGATCGTGAGTAACCCCGCCCTATTCCTCACAATACTTCAGAGAGCGGTGATGTCTGCCACTACCCCAAAGCTGTCTCCGTCCGAGCAAGTCTTATCGGAGAAATTCAACTACCTGTTTGACTCACAGAACTCTAACCCCTTCATTAGCGCGGGCGCTCAGCTGGCCCACTCTGCGATCATTGCCGATTACCTCGGGCACGTACTTCCGCACACGACTTGGATCAACTTCGCGAACATCGGTAACTGGGGCAACACGTTTCTTGACCGGTCGGCGATAACCGAGTACATCCAATACGGCAGCGGCGCCGACACCGCCGCGTACTACCAGACATTCGTAGATAACAAAGGCGCGGCGCTCGACGGGAAGAAGCATACTTACGTCCTCACCTTCCCGCAGAACGGGCAGCCCGCAGCGAGCCGGTTCTGGTCCCTCACCGCCTATCTCCCCCAATCCATCACTCTTGTACCGAACCGCGCGAACACGTACCTTGTCGCCAGATACACTCCCGGGCTGGTAACCGAGGCAGACGGCTCGGTATCGATTTACATGGCGGCTGAACTCCCGCCTGGAGTTCCCCTGGCGAACTGGCTCCCTGTTCCAAGTGGGCCGTTCAATGTAATGCTCCGTGATTACGGCCCAATGGAGACCGTAACAGATGGCACGTATGTTCCCCCGCCCGTTTCTGTACTGCAGTGAAGCTGGATGGCGGCGAGACAATCGAGTTTGAAATGGCCGGAGTACCGGCCCTCTGCCGATGCAGGCTGAGGATTCTCCCCTCCCCGTTCAGCCTAAGTCCCGCTGGAGTCGCGTGTTCGCTGTTGCGTCCGCCATCGTCTTCTTCGTGTCTTTGGTCTTCCCCTTGGCTGCGGGCTTGTCGAGGAAGACGGCAGCTTTTCCAAAATGGTGGGGTGCGCTGGACGTGAGCCTGGCGTTTGTTCTCGCGATCCTGGCCTTCATTATCCTCGCGATCACCAGGGATGAGATCAGCGGCCGAGTTGTGGACGCGAGCTACAAGAGCTATCGGGTTCTGATCCACCTGATACTCGCACTGATTTTGATATTTTTCTTCTTTGGTGATCGAATCGTTTGGGTTAACTGTGCAACCGGTTTCGCTTGGCGGGCTTGGTTGTTCTTGTATTGCCTGCCTGCGTGGTTTGCTGCATTTGGGATCCCATCGAACGAGCGCGGCGGGCGGCGTTAAATTCAAACGTGATACCTCTTGAAACTCGGCCTTGCGATATTTCGCGCAGCCATTTAATAAAAGCCTTCTCCGCTCTCCCAACGCCGTGGCGTCGAGTGCGGATGTAACCTACTCTTCTGAATGCCTCGCGCTCGAGTGGCAAGAAGACGCACGGGGCGTCCTCTGGAATGGCCATCTCCGGCAGCAATGACACGCCGAACCCGCCGGCCACCAGGGGCAAAATACTAGAGAACTGATTCGTCTCGAAGATTGAAACAAAGTTCGCTCGGGCGCGGCTGCAAATGGTTAACGCATCGTCGCGGAAGCAGTGCCCTTCTTTCAAAAGCAACAAACGTTCTTCGCGCAAAGCCGGCAAGCTGATGTGCGCCTTGGACGCCAGCCGGTGAGTCTTTCCCAGCGCAACCCGGATAGGCTCCCGGAACAGATCGCTGCAGACCAGATCCGCATTGTGTACGGGCGGACTGATCACCGCCAGATCCAGCTCACCCGCCTGCAGCAGCTCCACGAGTTTCGGCGTGATCTCCTCAACGATACGCAGATCGACTTCCGGGAATTTTGCTACGAAAGCGCCCAGATGAGGAGCCAGAAAGTACGGAGTGATTGTCGGAATGCAGCCGACTGAGAGTCTGCCGGCGACGCCGCGGCGCACCGATTCCAAAGCCGTACGAGCATTATTCAACTGCAACAGGATCTCCTTAGCCTGCGGCAGCAGCGCGCGGCCCGCTTCAGTCAATTGAACGCCGCGGCCCAGACGATCGAACAGCATTGAGCCCAAATCGCTTTCCAGCCGCTGGATTTGCTGCGAGAGAGACGGCTGCGCAACGCCTTCCTGCTCGGCGGCGCGCGTAAAACTGCCGGTGCGTGCGACGGCGCAGAAATAACGAAGTTGATGGATCTCCATGAGTAAGACTGTTCGGCGTGCCTATAGGCAACTCCTATCGTAACGATAAGAGTTATTCCCCAGGCGCAAGCCCTACGACAAACTGGGGCCGGCTCTTTTGTTTCAGTCCGGGCAAGAGCACGCCCTATCATGTGGATTGCAACAGAAACTCTTTGCGATCGCTTTCGCGCTTCTGTCGGCCTGCCTCACCTCAGCCCAAACGAGCCGGCCGTTTCAGATCACCATTGATCTCACCGACGCCCCGCGGAAGTTTCTCCGGGCCCAAATCAGCATACCGGTTGAGCCGGGCCCTCTTTCGCTAGTCTTCCCGGAGTGGATTCCGGGTGAGCACGGCCCCACGGGCCCCGTCGACAATTTCACTGGAATTACATTTGTTGCCAACAACCAAGTGCTTTATTGGCATCGGGATGAAGTCAATATGTTCGAGCTTCACTTGACCGTCCCACCGGGCGTGGACACCCTTCAAGCGAAGCTCGATTTTCTTGCCACGGCTGCGCCCTCCGGATACTCGGCAGGTGCTTCCACGAGTCCCAATCTCGCGCTCTTGAGCTGGAATGAATTGGTCCTTTACCCTGCCGGAAGATCGGCATCTTCTGTGCTGTTTGAGCCTTCGCTGAAATTGCCGGATGGCTGGAAGTATGGGACGGCGTTGACGACAAGATCGACTGACGGAAGTGTCATTCACTTTCAACCCGTGCCGCTTGACATGCTGGTGGATTCGCCTGTTCTCGCCGGACGCTTTTTCAAGGAAATTCCTTTGGCCGCGGAGATAACCCCCAAGCACTACCTTGATGTGGCGGCCGATGGTCCTGAAGACTTGAATATCAGCTCGGATGAATTGGACGCCTTCAGCAACCTGGTGCGGGAAACCGGCGCGCTGTTCCGCTCCCGCCATTACACCAGCTATCATTTTTTACTGACGCTGAGCGACAGCGTCGCGCACTTCGGGTTGGAGCATCACCAATCGAGCGACGACAGAGTCGATGCGACAACTTATCTGGATGACGATCTGACGCTGCTCGCCGGAGACCTGCTGCCGCATGAGTTCACCCACTCGTGGAATGGAAAGTACCGGCGACCGGCCGGCTTGGCGACTTCAAATTATCAACAGCCCATGAAGGGCAACCTGCTCTGGGTTTACGAAGGCCTCACGCAGTACTTGGGTGACGTGCTTGCCGCTCGCAGTGGAATCTGGACTTCAGATCAATACAAAGGTTATCTGGCCGCTTCGGCTGCCGAGATGGATCATCGGCCCGGCCGTACCTGGCGGGATCTCGAAGACACGGCAGTATCGGCTCAAATCCTCTACGACACAAATACGTCCTGGGATAACTGGCGCCGTTCCGTCGATTACTATTCCGAGGGCGAGTTGATCTGGCTGGAAGTCGATACCATGATTCGCCAGAAGTCGAACAACAAGAGATCGCTCAACGACTTTTGCGCCCGTTTCTATGGAGCGGGCGGCGACACGCCGCCCAAAGTTCTACCGTATACGTTGGACGATTTGGTGCAGGCTCTCAACGCCATTGAGCCCTACGATTGGGCGGCATTCTTTCATGAGCGTCTTACTTCGAAGTCTCCGCGCGCTCCGCTCGGCGGAATCACAGGAGGCGGGTATCGGATCGAATACGGCGACGTCGCGAATCCTTATATACACGCCGAAGAATCCAGCGGCCGGGAATTGAACGCGTGGTACTCGCTCGGTATCACGGTAGACGATAACACCGTCAGCGACGTGCTGATAGGCTCTCCGGCATATAACGCCGGACTCGGCCCAGGCATGAAGATTGTCGCTGTGAACGGGCGCGCGGAAACCGACGATCTGCTGCGCCAGGCGATACGGGACGCCAAAGGCAGCGGCCCGCCGGTCGAGTTGATTTTGCAAAATGCGAACTTCTTTAAGGTTGTGAAGATCGATTATCACGATGGAGTCAAATATCCGCGCCTGGTCCGCGAGGAAAAAACGCCGGCGCTCATCGATGACATCTTGAAGCCCATGGCCAAGCACACGGTTGTAGCGTCGCGTTAACCTTTGCACGGCTCGGCAGATAATGGGAAGAAAATGAACATAGTCACCATTGACAAGTGGCCGGTCTCGCCTGCCGTTGACTACCGGCCATTCTTGGAAACGGGAAATGTTCTGTTTTTTCCGGCCACTCCATTCGAACTTCCAATCGATGCGCAGGAGTTTCTCCGCGGGCTCGAATTTGCCGGCGGCGCAGTTCACAAGAACATCGCGTACCGGCCGGCGAGCGATCGTGTGACAGGCATTGAGATCGACGCGGAGAAATCAGAGCGCCTACGGAAGATCATGCGTGAGTACTCGCGCATGATAGTTGAGTTCGCGGCCGGGTTGCTTCCCGAATACTCGCGCGCCTGGAAGCTCGACTACGCCAGTTTCCGGCCGCTCGAGGAACACGACCGGAACCTGCCCTTGAATAAGCGCAATGACCTGATTCACACGGACGCGTTTCCATCTCGGCCAACTAATGGCGATTTGATTTTACGGGTCTTCACGAACATTCATCCTTCGAAGAGCCGGAATTGGGTCACCACCGATCCTTTCCCTGTAGTCGCGGAACACTATGCGCGCCAAGCCGGGCTCCAACAGATCGCCAGCGGCGGGAAGCTCTTGACTCAATCTGCCCGCCTGTTGAAGAGCTTCGGCCTGCCGTTCGTAGCGCGGTCGCCGTATGACCGTTTTATGCTGCGCTTCCACGATTACTTGAAGAGGAACGGCGATTTTCAAAAGAACTGCGCGAAATACCGGTTTGATTTTCCTGCCGGATCAACTTGGTTGACGTTCACAGACGTGCTGCCGCACTCCGTCCACTCCGGGCAACATGCGTTGGAACAGACGTTCATTGTCGCCCGGAATTCGATGGCTGATCCGGGAAATGCGCCGGTCGCGGTGTTGGAGCGTCTTTGCGGGCGCAGACTGTTGGAAGAAAGCCGGCAAGCGTCGCGCGTCGCCTGAAGGCGAGTCTCCCCGGAGTCGAACCGCATCAAAGAGATACAAGCCTGTCCTGCATTCCAGTTACACTGGAAATTAAACCGCCTCTCTATGCTCGATAGTACGCTCGCCAAAGTATTTGGCACGAAACATGACCGCGAAATCAAGCGCATACACCCGATTGTCGCCGCGATCAACGATCTCGAGCCGGCCCTTCAAAATTTATCCGACGTCGATTTAGCCGCGAAGACGCAGGAATTCAAACAGCGCCTTGCCAACGGCGCCGAGCTGGATGACATGCTGATTGAGGCATTCGCGGTCTGCCGTGAAGCCAGCCGCCGCGTGCTCGGAATGCGCCATTTTGATGTCCAGTTGATCGGAGGAGTCAATCTGCACCGCGGGCGGATCGCGGAAATGAAGACCGGCGAAGGCAAAACGCTGGTCGCCACGCTGCCCAGTTATCTGAACGGCCTGGAAGGCAAGGGCGTGCACATTGTCACAGTGAACGATTACCTGGCGCGCCGCGACTCCGAATGGATGGGCCGCATTCACCGTTTTCTTGGCCTGAACGTCGGCACAATCGTGCACGATCTGGATGACGATCAGCGGCGTGAAGCGTACAGCTCCGACATCACTTACGGAACTAACAACGAATTCGGATTCGACTACCTGCGCGACAACATGAAATTTCGCCTGGAAGATTACGTCCAGCGGGAGTTCAACTTCGCCATAGTCGACGAAGTGGATTCCATCTTGATCGACGAGGCCCGTACGCCCCTGATCATTGCCGGACCCAGCGAGGAATCGACGGACAAATACTATCGCGTCAATCGCATCATTCCTTTTCTGGAGCGGGGTGAAGTGATCGAAGGCAAGGAGCCTGGACAGTCTTACACGACCGGCGACTTCACCGTCGATGAGAAGCACCGGAGCGTCGCGCTCACTGAAGAAGGCGTCCTCAAGGTTGAGAAGTTGCTCAATACCGGCAACCTTTACGATCCGGCGAACATTGAAATGAATCACCACGTGCAGCAGGGGCTGCGGGCGCACATTCTGTACCAGCGTGATCGCGATTACGTGGTGCAGGAAGGGCAAGTCATCATTGTCGACGAGTTCACTGGCCGCCTGATGCCTGGCCGCCGCTGGAGCGACGGTCTGCACCAGGCGGTCGAGGCCAAAGAAGGCGTGAAGATTGAGCGCGAAACACAGACGCTCGCCACCGTTACTTTCCAGAATTATTTCCGGATGTACAAGAAGTTGGCCGGCATGACCGGTACGGCCGATACGGAAGAAACCGAGTTCAACAAAATCTACAAGTTGGAAGTCACCGTCATTCCAACGAACAAGCCGTTGATCCGCATCGAAAATCCGGATCTCGTGTATCGCACTGAAGAGGAGAAGTTCCGCAACGCGGCAGTGGAGATCAAGAAGCTCCAGGAAAATGGCCAACCCGTACTGGTGGGCACCATCTCGGTTGAAAAATCCGAGAAACTGTCCGGCATATTGAAGAAGATGGGCGTGCGGCATGAGGTTCTGAACGCCAAGAATCACGAGCGCGAAGCGCATATCGTGGCACAAGCGGGCCGCAAAGGCGCAGTTACTGTTTCCACCAACATGGCGGGCCGCGGGACGGATATTCTGCTCGGCGGTAACCCGGACGTCCTGCTGGAAGATCGCCTTCGGAAATTGGGAAAATCGCCGGAGACCATGACGGCCGAAGAGTTGGCCGAGTTCAAAGCGCAGATAAAGGCCGAGATCGAAGCCGAGCATGACGAAGTGACTGCGCTCGGCGGTTTGCACATCCTTGCCACGGAACGGCACGAATCACGGCGCATCGATAACCAGCTCCGTGGACGCGCTGGACGCCAAGGCGATCCTGGAAGTTCCCGCTTTTATCTTTCGCTACAAGATGACCTGCTGCGCATCTTCGGGGGCGAGCGCATGCAGGGCCTGATGCTGCGGCTGGGCATGGAAGAGGATGTGCCGATCGAGTCCAAGCTGATCACCAAACGGATCGCAGCGGCCCAGGAAGCTGTCGAAGCTCAACACTTCGCTTCCCGCAAGCACATCCTCGAGTACGACGACGTGATGAACAAGCAGCGGCAGGCCGTGTACAGTATGCGGCGGCAGTTGCTCGAAGGCGAAAACCTGAAGGAGCGGATGATGGATATCGTTCGCGGGATCGTCGGCGCGTTTGTCGATCAGTTCTGTCCGGAGAATGTGAACTATGACCAATACGATCTGAACGGCTTGCAGACGTCGGTATTGAACCAGTTCGGGGCAAAAGTCGATATCGAAGAGCTGAACGGCATCGATCGCCGCGAGATTGAGCAGACTCTGAACGATCTTCTCGCCGGGCGCTACGACGAGAAAGAGCAGATGATCGGACCCGAGAATCTTCGCCAAGCCGAACGAATCATCATGCTCAATGTGGTCGACAACCAGTGGAAAGACCACCTTCTGTCAATGGATCACCTGAAGGAAGGTATCGGACTGCGCGGCTACGGGCAGAAAGATCCGCTCATCGAATACAAGAAGGAATCGTTCACCATGTTTCAGGACATGATGGACCGCATCGAGGATGAGACCATCAAGTTTCTCTTCTTCATGCGCATTGAAACCGGCGCCCCGGCGCTGCCGTATCCGGAGCCGCCGGATGAGGATTACGACGGCGCTGGAGCGCAAATCCCAACCGAGTCTCCCGCAGAGCTGGAAGCCAGGCAGCGCGAGGCGCAAAAGTCGGTCATCGATCTCACGCGCAATATCCAGCGCAAGAAAGATAAGGAACTCGCCGAGCTTCAACTTTCTGGCGGCGAAGGCGGCGGTCAACCGCGGAGCACGAGCAAAGCTCCGAAGGTTGGCAGAAATGAACTCTGCCCCTGCGGCAGCGGAAAGAAGTACAAAAAATGTCACGGCGCTGCGGCTTAGCACTCGCCATTCTCTTTTTCACCACGTCACTCTTCGCGGACGATCAAAGGCTCTGGCAAGAATATGGCTTGCAGCACATCGAAACAAGCAAGCACGGCAAGCTAACCATCACCGCATATGCGATGAAAGATCTCACCGGCGCGCTAGCTGCCTGGGAGTGGCTTCGTTCACCGGACGGACGCGCGTGCAACCTGGCTCCATTCTGTACGGAGGAGTCGCAACGGCTGGTGATTTCAGACTTCAACTACGTGCTTGTCTTTACGGGAGCGAAACCATCCACGGCGGAAGTGGAGAGCGTGCGAAAAGTTCTCCCTAGTAAACATGAGACCTCGCTTCCGGCCATCCTATCCTTCCTGCCGCGACAGGGACTTGTTTCAAATTCCGCGCGTTATGTGTTGGGACCGGTCTCATTGCAGGCGTTCGCTCCAGAGTTAGCGTCCATTAAAGCCGGCTTCAACGAAGAGGCGGAAGCGCAAGTTGCCGAATACAGAATTGACAAGAGTGCCAAGCCAGTTCGTTTGGCAATTTTCTACTACGCCACTCCTGAAATGGCGCGATTACACGCGGTCGAATTCAAAAATATTTCGGGATTGCGCGTGAAGCGCTCGGGCGTGCTGGTGGCTATTATTTACGGCGACGCAACCGACCGCGAAGCTGACACTCTGTTAAGCCGCGTGGAGTATGAAGCGAAGATTACATGGAACGATGTGCCGCCTCCGAGCCCCATAAAACCCCTCTATCAACTGCTGCTGAATATCGCGTATTTGAGCCTCATTCTATCGGCGCTTTGCCTTCTCGCCGGGCTCATCTACGCGGGCATGCGGATCTATCGGCGGCGTTACGGAACGCTCGAATCTGAGGAGGCAATGACCACTCTACACCTCACGAGCGAATGACGGCGGTTCCTTGTAAGTTACACAAAAAAAGGTGTTTACGTTTTGAAGTCCACATGTTTCCCACAGCATCTAAATGCCTTTTTCACAGGCTCTTGAAAAACATCTTAGACGATAAATGATTTGTTCAGCGATACTTACACGCTGCTCTCGCATGCCGGGAAAAATGCCCTTGACTTCACCCCCCGCTGGCCCTACACTCCAATCACAAACAGGTTTTGACGGTTGCGAAGCCGTCGAAGCTGATTCTCCCATCAAACGTAACCTCCGGATAGCCGGAGGCCTGGTTACAGGAAGAAAAATGCTCATTCAGAAGAATGAGCATTTTCTTTTGGCGGCCGCCACGATCGTCCGGGTTTCAGCTAAATGAGGCCCAGACCGACCCCGTCGTCAGAGCCGCCGCAGACCTGGCGGCAGCGGCTGGACGCTCTCCGGAACGTGCCGCCGCTCCTGAAAATGGTCTGGGAGACCAGCCGGGCCCTGACGATCAGCACCCTCCTGCTACGGATCGCCGCAGCGCTCTTTCCGCTGGCGACCCTGTGGATTTCAAAGCTCATTATCGACCTGGTGGTGCGCGCTATCCGGCATCTGCCCTTTGATCACAGAACCATCTGGAAGCTGCTGATTTTGGAGCTGTTGCTTGCCGTCGGAGCCGACACATTAGGGCGTTTCATCTCATTGGTGGACAGCCTTTTGGGCGACCGCTTCACGAACCACGTCAGCATCCGGCTCATGGAGCATGCAACCTCGCTCGATTTGGTCGCTTTCGAGGATCCGGTCTTTTACGACAAAATGGAGCGCGCCCGGCGGCAAACCACGGCACGCCTGGGAATGCTTGCCGGCTTAGCTGGCATGGCGCAGCAACTTCTCACGCTCCTCTCGATGCTTTCGGCCGTGATTTTCTACTATCCCTGGCTGTTGCTGCTTCTCTTGGCGGCCACGATTCCGGTGTTTCTGGGTGAAACACGCTTTGCCATGCTGAATTACTCCATGCTGTTCCGGTACACTCCGGAGCGCCGGGAATTAGATTACCTCCGCTACCTCGGAGCCAGTAACGAGAGCGCTAAAGAGATCAAGATCTTCGGCCTGGGGAAACATCTTGTCGAGCGTTCGCGGTCGCTCTTTGAACGTTTCTATGCTGAGAACAAGCATCTGGCTGTTCATCGGGCTATCCACGGCACGTTTCTGAACCTGGTTCCTACCGGCGCCTACTATGCCGCCTACGCCCTAATCATTTTGCGAGCTTTAGCTGGTGGTCTCACGGTAGGCGATCTTACCCTGATGGTGGGCGCGTTCTCCCGCGCTCGTAACATCATGGAAAGTTTAGTCTCCGGACTGGCTGGCATTTCGGAACAGGCCCTATTCATCAAGGACTTATTCGATTTTTTCCAAACGAACCCAGCCATATCGTCCCCGCCGGATGCCCTGTCGGCCCCCCGCCCGATTCGAACTGGCTTTGAATTTGAAGACGTCTCGTTTGCCTACCCCGAATCCAGCCGGAAAGTCCTCGATCATGTTAATTTCAGGTTCTATCCGGGCGAACGGATTGCCCTGGTGGGTGAGAACGGCGCGGGCAAAACCACGCTGGTGAAGCTGCTTGCGCGGCTTTACGATCCCACCGAAGGGCGCATCCTGCTGGATGGCATAGATCTCCGCGAGTACGACGTGGATGAGCTCCGTCATGAGATCGGCGTCATCTTCCAGGACTACATGAGGTATGACATGATTGTCTCTGAGAACATTGGCTTTGGAAGAATCGATGAGCTGCAAAATGAAGAGCGGATTCAAGCTTCTGCCAGCAAGAGCCTGGCTGCCGATGTAGTGCGGAACCTGCCTAACAAGTACCGCCAGATGCTGGGGAGACGGTTCGAAGGGGGAGTGGACCTTTCCACCGGGCAATGGCAGAAAATCGCCCTCGCGAGAGCCTACATGCGTGATGCGCAAATCCTGATTTTGGATGAACCGACCGCCAGTCTGGACGCCCGCGCCGAGTTCGAAGTCTACCAGCGTTTCGCCGACCTGACGTCCGGCAAGATGGCGGTGTTGATCTCTCATCGGTTTTCGACCGTAAGAATGGCCGACCGGATCCTGGTGCTTGAACACGGACGTATTGTTGAGCAGGGCTCACACTCGCAACTGGTCGCGCTCGGGGGCAAGTACTCCGAGCTCTTCGATTTGCAGGCGGCCGGATATCGCTAGGGTTGTCGCCGTTCTTGCTTTCGTCTCCCGCGCTAAGCTAAGTCCTTGAACAAAGGGTCGCCCGCGTCTTCCAAATTCCTTCCTCTTGTTGCATTCTGCTGCAGTGTTCCCTCATGGGGACAAATGCCCAGCCCAGCGCATTTTCCACTGATGCCATGGCCTGCGAGCGTCACGGCCGGCAGCGGTTCGGTACCTATTGATCCCAGCTTTTCCGTTGCGATTTCAGGCGCCGGGGCCAGAGATGCGCGCGTCCAGGCAGCCGTCCAGCGCCTGTTTTACCAGTTGGCCCGGCAGACCGGGATACCAACGCTGCCGCACGTCTTGCCGGCTGAAACCCAGGCCGTCTTAAACATCGTTGTCGAACGCAAGGATCATAAGCCGCCGCAGCAACTGGGAGACGATGAGCGCTATTCGCTCGAAGTGTCCAGCGGCCACATTCGGATCTCTGGCGATGAACCTCTAGGTGCGCTGCGAGGGATCCAGACGTTCCTGCAGCTTGTGCAGCAAAACACGACCGCCGGCGGAACCGCGCGGCTTGGATTCTCTGCGCCGGCGGTTACCATTCAGGACGAACCGAGATTCGGGTGGCGCGGTCTCTCACTGGATGTATCGCGGCATTTTCTTTCAGTAGATGTTGTCAAGCGGACTCTAGACGGTATGGCGGCCGTCAAGCTCGACGTGCTGCACTGGCATCTTTCCGACGATCAAGGTTTCCGCATTGAGAGCAAGAAGTACCCGAAATTACAGCAATACGGCTCCAACGGCTTGTACTACACCCAGGCAGAAGTGCGGGAAATTATCTCGTATGCCCGCGACCGCGGTATTCGTATTGTTCCGGAGTTCGACATGCCAGGACATGCACAAAGCTGGCTGCCCGGCTACCCAACTCTTGGAGTCAACGGCGGTTCGTACGAAATTGGAGGCGGATACGGCATTCTGTCGCATTTGCTGGACCCTACGAAGGAGTCTACTTATAAGTTTCTGGACCGGTTCATCGGCGAGATGGCGGCCTTATTTCCGGATCAGTATTTCCACATCGGCGGCGACGAAGTAGATCCGACGGAGTGGAATGATAGCCCGCAAGTACGCGCATTCATGCAGAAACATCATCTGGCCGACGGGAAAGCTTTGCAAACGTATTTCAACCAGCGCGTGCTGAAGATAGTGATGAAGCACCACAAGCGCATGGTCGGGTGGGATGAAGTGCTCCAGCCGGACTTGCCGAAGTCTGTCGTGATCCAGTCATGGCGCGGCCAGAAGTCTCTATGGCAGGCGGCGCGCGAAGGCTATCAGGGCATTCTTTCAGCAGGTTATTATCTCGACCTGATGTATCCGGCGTCCTATCACTACTCGGTCGATCCTCTAAAAACTCCGCCACCGGCTCCAGGGCCGCGCGAGGACGATCAAAACGAGGCAGGCCCACCGCCGGGAGCACCCACCGATCTCAGTCCGGAACAACAAAAGCTGATTCTCGGCGGCGAAGCCGCAATGTGGGAAGAACTTGCTACCGGCGAAATTGTGGACTCGCGGCTCTGGCCGAGGCTGGCTGCGATCGCCGAACGATTCTGGTCGCCCGAGGCAATCACCAGCGTGCCGTCGATGTACGCGCGTTTAGAAGTCACAAACCGCTGGCTGCAATGGTTCGGCTTAACGCAGCGCACCGGGCCTGAGCTCATGCGGCAGCGGTTAGCCGGCCCATTTCCCTATCAGCCGCTCGATTCGCTGGCTTCAATCTTGGAACCTGTGAAAGGCTATTCGAGACATGCGGAGCGGTACACCACGATCTCCCCTTTGAACCAGTTGGTAGATTCGATCGCGCCGGAGAGCGATGCCGCGCGAGAATTTCGGGATGCGGTCGATCCCTATCTGGCTGCGCCGAAAGGTCAGCGCAATGGCGCCATCCTGCGGCAAGAGCTGACGACATGGGCGCAAGCGGCGTCGAACAGCCGGGCGGCATTTCAGCAGGAGAGTTTGTTGACGCCAGACCTTCCCGTAGTCGATGCAGTGAGCGCGCTTTGCAAGACAGGCGAAGAGGCGCTTGATTATCTCGATTCCGGCAATCCGCCACCCGCGGATTGGAAGCAGCGCAATCTGGCCGTCGTGACACCTTTCGTCCGAAAGCGAGTAGGGGATATTCTCGTGCAAATCGCGCCCGGTGTGCAAAAGCTGGTAGAGGCGTCATGACGCGGATAGCGGCGTCTTGCTAGTATGCTCCGTTTTCCCAAGCCGTAGGCGCTATATATTGGAATTGTCGCAGGGACTGGTTCGTATTCAGGGTGGGCGAACAGCCACGAACAGTGCGAAACGTTTACAAAAACCGGGTATCTTCTGATGCTTAGCTTAAAGAAGATGTTGTTGCCGGTGGATTTCTCGGATCGCTGTGAGGGCGCGGCGCGGTACGCCCAACTGATCGCCTCGCGCTTCCACTCCCATATAATCATGCTCCACGTAGAACATGACCCTTTTCTGGTTGGAAGCGAGGGGATGAAGGGCCCTCCGATGGGAAGCATTGAACACACGCTTTGGTTGAAAACCCGGCTGGAATCTTGCTTGAATTGCGACCTGCGAGGATCCGATGTGACGCGGGTGCTCCTAGAAGGCGATCCAGCCAGGAAAATTGTGGAGCTTGCTCGCGCCGAGGAGGCCGGTCTGATCGTTATGCCGACGCATGGACACGGGCCGTTTCGGCGGTTTCTTTTGGGTTCCGTTGTGGCAAAGGTGCTGCATGACTCCGATTGCCCAGTCTGGACTGGTGTTCATCTAGAAGACGCGGCGCCAAGGCAGTCACTTTCTTTTCGTAAGATCGCCTGCGCGGTTGATCTGGGACCTCACACTCGAAGCGCTCTCTCCTGGGCCGCGCAATTCGCTTCGGCGTTTGGCGCGCTGCTCCTGGTCATCCACGTCACTAAACCGGCGGGAGGCATGCTAGTCGACGCTGCGATGCGGGATCCCCAGCTTCCGCTCGTGAACCGCGCGAGAAGGGAGATCGAAGATTTGTTGAGCGAGCTGGGCATAAAAGCGGAGATCGTGGTAGGCTCCGGTTCGGTTTGCCAGGTGGTTTACGACCTTGCTGTGGGATTTGCTTCAGACGTCCTCGTGCTCGGCCGTAGCGCGTTGTGGGGCCGCCTACATTCGGACACCTATACGATAATTCGCCAGTCTCACTGTCCAGTGGTGAGTGTCTAACAGATGTCGATTTTTGCTGAGATGAAAAGTGCTTCACTCGGCGAAAGGGGTCAGTTGTTGCGGCAAAGCCGCGATCAGTTGGCGCTTGGCGTCGTATTAGGCGCACTGGTTGGGCTCGTAGTGGTGGCGTTTCTCCTCGTGACGGGCCGGCTGGCGGCGCGTATGTATCCGGCGGGGGGAGCACCGTGGCGGCGCATCCTGGTTCCTACGCTGGGCTCTTTGATTACGGGCTATCTGCTGTACCGGTATTTCCCCCTGGCGCGCGGCAGCGGAGTGCCGCAGACGAAATTTGCACTCTACGTCGAAGATGGATTTATCGCATTCCGCACGGTCGTTGGCAAATTCTTCCTGTGCTCGGCGTCGTTGGCGAGCGGCATTGCGCTCGGGCGCGAAGGTCCATCGGTTCAGATAGGCGCTGGGCTCGCTTCGGTGATCGGCAGGCGCCTGGGACTCAACAAGGAGCAATTGCGGTCGCTAGTGCCGGTGGGAGCCGCCGCGGCTCTGGCAGCAGCTTTCAATACGCCCATTGCCGCAGTATTGTTCACTCTGGAAGAGATCATGGGGGATCTTCACGCGCCGGTGATTGGATCGGTAGTCGTGAGTTCCGCAACTGCGTGGATGGTACTCCACCTGATTCTTGGGGATCAGCCATTGTTTCACGTCGCCGGCTACAGGCTTGTTCATCCGCTGGAGTTCGCCATTTATGCCGTATTAGGCGTAGCCGGCGGCCTTGGATCTGTCTGTTTCGTCAAACTCCTGCTGGCACTGCGTGAGCGTTTCATGCGGCTGCCGGAGTGGACGGTTTGGTTCCAGCCGGTAGCCGGGGGCTTAACGGTCGGCTTAATGGGATGGTTTGCTCCGGCCGTGATGGGGGTTGGCTACAACTACGTCGAAAACGTTCTGAATGGAGATCTGATACTGAGGACCGTCGCGGTTCTCGCTGTGCTCAAAATCATCGCATCCGCGGTTTGTTATGCCTCGGGGAACGCCGGCGGGATCTTCAGCCCAAGCCTGTTCATCGGAGCGATGATCGGGGCCTCAATTGGAAGCGTGGCGCATACTTTGCTGCCCGCATATACCGCTGAACCGGGCGCGTACGCTTTGGTCGGGATGGGCGCCGCGTTTGCAGGCATCGTGCGTACTCCCCTTACTTCCGTCATCATGGTCTTTGAGGTGACGAGGGACTACACCATAATCGTTCCCCTCATGATCTCCAATCTAATCGCGTTTTTCATCTCATACAGATTGCAGCGAGAGCCGATTTACGAAGCTTTGGCGCGTCAGGAGGGAGTTTATTTGCCCACCTCCGAGCCGCGTTCGCAACGTGGCCGGATCCAAGTTCTTCAGGCAATGCAGCCTGCTACGGAAGTACTCTCGCCGGAGATGCAGGTCGCCGAGGCAGTCGATCGAGCGGGACGCAGCGGATTAAATGCCTGGCCGATAGCCGACCGGGATGGCGTGTGCGGTGTAATCGGCAAAGCGGAGTTGCAGAGCGCGTTGGGGCACGGATGGGCCGACAAGACATTGGCGGAACTCGTTGATGGCTGCTCTCCTCAGGATCGTCGTACCAGCGCGAAGTTCCCTTATGTACATTCCGATCACCCTCTTGGCGTTGCCTTGGAACGGATGGGCGCAAGCGGCCGCGACGTTCTGCCGGTCGTCAGCCGTGCAAACCGGCGGCGGCTGGTCGGCGTAATCACACTGGATAGCATTCTGAAATCGTACGGCCTGACGAAAGCTCTCGAAGCCGAGGGCGCAAGCGAGAACTGAGATGAGGATATCGCGGAACGGAAGATCCGTCGCCGGAACGTTCTTGGTGATATTGCTCGCGATCGCAGGCTTCTCCGTGATCGATAGTTTTCTTGCCAGGGAAGAACGACTGGCGAGCCACAAAGAAGCACAGAGGCTCTTCAGGGAAGGACAACGCTTCGAGCAAGCGGGAAACTATTCGCGCGCAATCGACCGCTTCCGGGCCGCGCGATCAGTCACGGGTGAGCAAGCGAACTATGCGATTGCGCTCGCGGTTGCGTTGCTGAAGGCAGGGCAGCTGCAAGAGGCCGAATCCATTCTCGGCGAGGTGCTGCAACGAGACTCTGTTAGCGGTGAGGCAAACCTGATGATGGCTCGCGTGCTAGTAAAGCAAGGTAGACTTGCGCAGGCCGAGTCGTATTACCATCGTGCTATTTACGACCAATGGCCGGATGGAGCCGCCGGGCATCGACGGCAGGCGCGCCTGGAACTGATCGACACGCTGGCTCATTATGATAAAAAAAAGGATTTACTATCTGAGCTCCTTGCTCTTCAGGACGAAGCCGGCGGCGATGTCCGAATTCTGAAACGCATTGCTCCTCTCTATCTATCCGTAGGTTCGCCCTTACACGCCGCGGACGCATTTCGAGACATCTTGCGCTACGAACCGCGCAACGCGGACGCTTACGCAGGCCTTGGCGAAGTTGAATTTGCAGCAGAGAAGTACCGTGCGGCCGAGGAGGATTTCCGGAGTGCCCTCCGGCTGGATCCCCGAAACGAGCAGCTTCGAACGCATCTCGAACTGTGCCGCCAGGTACTTCAATTGGATCCAACACGCCGCGGCCTCAGCATGCGCGACCGGTATGAGCGAAGCCTGGAAGTCCTGCACTTGGCGGTGGATGGCCTACGCCAATGTAGCGCCGATGGAACCCCGCAGTCTGTTCAAGACCTGGCTGACACGGCCGATGAGCAACTACGGCGCCAGGTCAAAGCAGTTCAGGAAAACGACGCGATCGAAGCGAACGTGGGTCTTGCTGAAAAACTGTGGCGCGCCCGCACAGGAGAATGCAAGCAAGCGATAAGTCCGGCTGAACAGCCACTCGAGTTGGTGCTGGCGAAGATTTCGCAATAGACTGTGAGCTTTTAGTACGGATGCACCTCAACGTACATTAGCGTGCAGTAAACTTCACAGATGATCCGGCAAATGATCCGAATGCTCGCGCTGGTCGCGCTGTGCGCGGCCGCTGGAACCAGTCTCGCTCTTGCCGGGCAGAGTGCGACGGCAAGCCGGTCCATCGTGTTGCATGCAGCGCGCCTGCTCGACGTCGAGAGCGGGAAAATCATCGCTCCGGGCGAGGTGCTTGTGGACGGCGAGCGCATTACCGGAGTCGGCAGCAGCGTGACGCATCCCGCAGGCGCGCAGATCATTGACCTGGGCGACACGACTCTAATGCCGGGCCTCATCGATGCGCACGTCCACCTGTTCCTTCATCCCGGCGCGGAGGATCTGCAGACTGTAGAAGAATCGGTTCCCCAGCGAACGATTTTGGCGCTCCTGGCGGCGCGTGATGATCTCAACGCCGGATTCACAGCTGAGCGCGACATGGGAACCGAAGGCGCCGGATCTGCCGACACAGCGGTGCGGAATGCGATAAACCAAAAACTGGCGCCTGGCCCGCGCCTTCGTATCAGCGGAAATGCCATCGACATTCTTGGCGGCCATGAAGACGCCATTCTTTTCAATCCGGCGCAGCACGTCCTCTCGAACGCGACCTACGCAAACAATGCGGAGCAGATTGTGGAGGTGATCCGCCAGCAGCTCAAGGAAGGCTCCGACTTCGTCAAGATGTATGAGACCGGACCCGACTCTCTTCGCGATGGCAAATTTTCGACTCCGTATCAATACACGGAAGCGCAATTGGAGGCCGCGGTGCATGAGACGGCCCGAGTCGGTAAGCACGTGGCGGTGCATGCAACGGGCGAGCCCGGCGCGCTGTATGCGGCACAGGCAGGAGTGGCCTCAGTCGATCACGCCGATCAGCTGAGTGATGAAACCATGCGCCTCATGCGTGAGAAGCAGATCTTTGCCGTGCCAACCTTCACCATCCTGGAGTATTTTGCCGATCACCCGGCTTCACCGGCGGAAGGCACGTTCATGCGCGACCTCCTGCAATTCAAATCGCGCGAGTTCAAGCGCCAGTTAGCCGTTGGAGTGCCGATGGCGGTTGGTTCCGACGTAGGACCCTTCCCGCACGGAACACAGGTGCGTGAACTTGTGCTGATGGTGCAGAACGGCATGACGCCGCTGGAGGCATTGCGGGCGGATCTGCTGAATGGCGCGAAGCTGCTGGGATGGGAAGGGCAGATTGGAGCTTTGAAGCCGGGCTGCTTCGCCGACGTCATCGCCGTTTCCGGCAATCCCCTACAGGACATCACAGTTGTGCAGCGCGTCTCATTCGTGATGAAGGGCGGCGTGATCTATCGCCACGACGGCGGGCCCGGAGGCCGGCGCGCGACTATTTCGGCTGAAGGCCGATGATGCGCTGGATCCCGCGATTTTCCTTCGTGGTAATGCAGAATCTCCCAACCTTTGAAATACGTGCGCAACTCGCCGGGAGGTAAACGGCTCGCCGTCGGCTCCTGGCCGGTCTCGATTAAATGCGGAGTCGCGACAATCAGGCCTCCCGGTTTTACACCCTGTTTCGCTGGTTCAAAGAGATTGCGCTGCAGATAGAAGCAGATAGCGATCAGATCCCACGCCGCAACCCCTATGCGGAATTCCTCTTGTTGCAAGTCGGCAACACGCGCATTTACTTCAAGGGAGAGCTCCCTTAGGCGGTCTCGAAGAATCGAAATCGCGTTCGAAGATCCGTCGACCGCCGTTACTCTCCAGCCGTTGGCAGCGAGCCAAAGTGAGTTGCGTCCCGTACCACAAGCAAGATCTAATGCCACGCCCGGTTCAAGGTGTTCTGCCGTCTCTACCAAAAGCGGCGTCGGCGCCCAGTTCAGATCGGACGCGCACTCGCTTGAGCGGCAGCGCAGATCCCAACCGCGAATATCCATGCGCTCCGGCGCTAGAGGGGCAGCATATTCAACGCGGCTTCGATCTCCCCGCGAGTATGCAGATCACCCTTGCGCGTGGTCACCTCGATTCCCTTTTGATACATCAGCCGGGCCTCGTCTATCTTGCCAAGCTTCTCCAGCGCCTGTCCCGCGTGGAAATACGCCGCCGCGTAGCTCTCATCCTTGGCAAGCAATGTCTGAAACTCCGCCACCGCCTTCTCAAAATCGCCGCTGTTGGCGCGCTCCATCGCAAGACCGTAGCGGGCAAAGGAATTGTCCGGATCCTGCGCGATCATCTGCTGCAGAATCTCAAGGCGATTAGTGGCCAAAATTAAGAAACCTGTTCGCGAACGTGCCGCGCCGCGGATTCCAGCGCCCCAGCCGCTACAGCGGTAGCTCCTCGAGCTTTCTTCGCAGCTTCTCCCGCATGGTGCTGAAGTTGCTGTTGGGCGCGTCCGGCCAAGTCGCCGATGGTACTCGCGGCGTCTCCGACGCGGTCACGGCCGCGGCGAAAAACCTGGTCCAGCCATTCGGCGGACCAGCTTGCGCACGCGGGTATAACGAGCGCAAGGCCGGCGGCTGTCAAGGTGCATCCGATTCCAATCAAAACGGCGCCAATCACGCCTTTATTAGAATTCCTCTTCATTTCTTCAGTTCCTCTCCAGGGTCCGGAGAACTAAGTTTCCGGACCTGTCTTTCATATGACTGAAGCTTATACCCGTGCCGTTTCAGTATAAGAACCGAAGACCTGGCGGAGGGCATCACAGATCTCACCCAAAGTAGCGTTCGCGCGGACGGCGTCCAGAATATAGGGCATAGTATTCACCTTGCCCGCGGCAACCCGGCTGAGCTCCTCCAGCGCGTTACGGGCGGCGGCATCGTTCCGGCGGCTGCGCAGCTGGGCTAGCTTGGCCTTCTGATGACGTTCGGCGCTCTCGTCGATTTGCAGCAGTTCGATGGGCTGATCATCCGTTTGGAAACGGTTACTGCCGACAATCACCCGCTCGCCATCCTCCACCTCTCGCTGATAGCGGTAACTGGCGGCGGCAATTTCACGTTGTGGGAAGCCGGCCTCAATCGCGGGTATCATGCCGCCAAGCTGATCGATATGGGTGATGTACTCTTTCGCCGCGGATTCCAGTTGTAGAGTGAGACTCTCCAGAAAGTAAGACCCGCCGAGCGGATCGGGCGTATTCGTCACGCCTGTTTCGTATGCGAGTATCTGCTGCGTCCGGAGCGCCAGTGTGACGGCCTGTTCGCTGGGCAGCGCGTAGGCTTCGTCGAGCGAGTTGGTGTGGAGCGACTGCGCGCCGCCTAACACCGCCGCCATGGCTCTGCCAGGCTGTTCGCATCACGTTGTTATACGGCTGCTGCCAGGTCAGAGAGCAGCCGGCGGTCTGCGCATGAAAGCGCAGCTTGAGGCTACGTTCGCCGCGCGCGCCATAGCGGTCACGCATCAGGTGCGCCCACAGCTTGCGCGCCGCGCGATACTTCGCGATCTCCTCGAAAAAATCGTTGTGCGCGTTGAAGAAGAAGCTGAGCCGGGGCCCAAACTCATCGATTTCGAGGCCCCGCTCGAGCGCCCAGTCAACATATTCGAGTCCATCCCGCAGCGTGAACGCAAGCTCCTGCGCGGCAGTGGAACCCGCCTCGCGGATATGATATCCGCTGATCGAAATGGGGTTGAAACGGGGTATGCGGCGAGCTCCAAATTCCACCGTGTCCGTGACCAGCCGCATCGAGGGGCGAGGCGGAAAGATGTACTCCTTCTGCGCGATGTACTCTTTCAGAATGTCGTTTTGAAGCGTGCCGGCGAGTAGCTGCCAATTGACGCCTTGCTTCTCCGCGACTGCCAGGTACATCGCCCAAATTACCGGCGCAGGCGAGTTGATAGTCATGGAAACTGTAACGTCGCCCAGCGGGATGCCGCCGAAAAGCGTTTCCATATCCTCCAGCGAACAGATAGAGACACCGCACTTGCCCACTTCGCCTTCGCTCATCGGATGGTCCGCGTCGTAGCCCATAAGGGTGGGAAGGTCGAAGGCGACCGAGAGACCGGTTTGTCCCTGCGCGAGAAGATACCGGTAGCGTCTGTTCGTCTCTTCCGGCGTAGCGAATCCGGAAAATTGCCGCATGGTCCAAAGCCTGCCCCGATACATGTCGCGGTGGATGCCCCGGGTATAGGGAAACTCACCAGGCGCTCCGAGATCGCGGGCAGGGTCAAAGTCGCCGAGTTGCTCCGGGCCGTAGAGCGGCTCAACGGGCGTGCCGCTGATGGTAGAGAAGGTCCGATCCAGGGGTTTGATTTCGCTTGCCATGGCTGGCGTTGGCGGGGGCTCCGATTTGATCGTACTAGAGAGCCCTGTCCAGCACCGCCGTCAATTCTTCGACAGTAGGCAGGATCGGATTTGCTTTGATTCTGCCCGACTGTGGCGCGCTTCACCGGCTGCTTTGCCGTCACGCCCAGTAGATGCTCCCGAGCTACTTATGTTATGGCTGGGACGGCCTAGAAGAATAGCGGCCGTAACGTCCAGACCGTTAGCGTGTTCAGATTGTCATCCACCGCCGCGAAGCGGATGGCTCCTTGCCAAGCGGTACTGGCCACTCCAAACGCCGCGCCCGGGTTTCCGCCATCCAGTTGATAGGTTGCAACGAGACTGCCTTCCGGCGTGAACTCAACCAGATCATTCGGCGTTCCACCCTGGTTCACTGCATCGCCGTTTGCAGTGATCAGGTGTCCATCCGGAGTGCGAGTCAATCCAAGCGGACCGTGCAGCCGGTTCTGATCCGCGAACACCACATACCCACGACCCGCACTCGTGGTCCGGTCGCCCGCGTCGGGAATCGCGAAAATCTCGTTGTCCGCTGTAGAGGCGACGTACAAAGTGTCGCAAAATGGATCGTACGCCAAACCCGTCGGTCCCACTACCACCGCAGCGGAATTCGGCTCATGACCGAAACCCGACCCAATCTGTTTCTCGCTGACAACCGTCACCGTGCTGCTACCAATCGTGAGATTCAGTCGCGTAACCGTCCCGCTCAGCACGTTGCTCACGAACACTTGCGCGGTCGATCCTTCATCTCTGATCGTAAGATCCCATGGGCTGTCCAGAAGCTGTGGGTCATTCCACGTCGCAACCAGGTTTCCGTTTCGATCGAAGACCTGAAGCGACCCCTGCCCGGGAGTCCCGGATGTCACCGGCAGATTCCCTACAATGACGAAACCACGCGCCAGGACGCCGAGCGCCGTGTCCAGGCCGATGAGGGGCGAAGTAGCGAAAAGCGACTGATGCCCCGTTCGCGAAATGCTGACAATCGTCGTGCCGGTCCCTTGAACGTTACTGCTGGCATTGAAGTTCGCTACGAGTACGTCACCCGCCGCAATGTTCGGACCCGCGGGAAAACCGGCAGGCACGAAAGCCACGCCGTAAGGATTCAAATCTCCGTTCGACGGCACCGTCGAGGCGGTGATGCTCTGCAGTGAATCCAAAATCGAACCGTTCCTTAGAAACGGAATTTGTGCCGAGGCCGCCCCTGCGATCGAGACAACCATTAATCCAATTCGAAGTGAAGACTTTCGTGTCATGTCTCAATCAACGCAAGGCGCAACGATATGCGTCCCCAACAAAACGTAAAGGTTTTGTAAAATTGGTCGCCATCATGCCGTGCGGCTGCCAGTTCCGACATCCAGCGTGGAAAAGGGTGAAGTCAGCCGCAAGCGCTCTCCACCACCGTAGTCAGTTCCTCGTTGGTAAGCAAAATCGGATTTGCTTTCATACTGCTCGCCTGGGACGCTTTGCCCACAAGCGCCGGGATCTGCCCAGGCGTAAGCCCATAATGGCGCAAAGGCTGAATACCAAGCCGTTGGCACAAGGCGGCCACCCAGCGCACGCCGTCTTCAGGCTGATCCACTTTTCCGCCGGAGAGAATGCGGGCGATCTCGCCATACCTTGCGAGCGCCGGATGATTCTCCCCGCGCTGCCGCAACGCAGCGACATTCGCCGCCATGCCGTGCGGCAAAATGGCGGCGCACAAAGCGCCATGGGGCGCATGCAGCAGGCCGCCCAGCGGCCCTGCAAAGCCGTGGACCACTCCCAAACCGGCGTTTGCGAGAGCGAGACCGCTGAGTAGGCTGGCGTAGCTCATGGATTCTCGGCCGGCTCGGTCGCTGCCTGTGAAAAAAACCTGCTCCAGCGATGCGGTTACATGCCCCAGTCCTTCGCGGCAAAGCAGATCTGTAAACGAATTCGCGCGGCTTGAGACGTAGGGCTCTATGAGCTGGGTCAATGTGTCTATGCCGGTGCTTGCCGTTATTTCGGGAGGGACATTCAGTGTCAGATCAGAATCCACTACCGCCGCTTTGGCGAGCATCAGAGGACTGCGCAGGCTGGCCTTGACCCCGTGCTCGAGCGACTCTAAGACGGCGTTCCGGGTCACCTCCGCCCCGGTGCCGGCGGTGGTGGGAACCGCCACGAATGGCATTGGCGCATTTTCCAACATCTGCCCTTTGCCGATCACTTCGAGGTAATCGAGTGGCTCACCCGAGTTGGCGGCAAGCGCAGCTACCGCCTTAGCGCAATCCATTGCGCTGCCCCCGCCGAAACCGATCACCAGATGGCAGTCTTTCGCCGCGCGTACACCCGCCCGGACGATTTCTAACGTCGGTTCGCCGGAACAGGCAAAGCTTTTGCTCTGAATCCCGGCAACCGCCAGCGACTCTAGCAAGGTCTTCGCCCGGCTGGCGTTGCTACCGGTCACAACCAGCGCGGACCGGCCGAACTCGCGCACGATGGAAGGTACTTGCGTCAGAGTGCCTCGGCCGAACAAAATACGCCCGGCCGTGGCGAACTCGAAACGAATCACCAGTTCTCGCCTTGTGGAAAAACGCTGCGGTACTCGATAGGGGTTCGGGGCTCGGCCATCATATCCGCAACACTGTCGCGCCAGGTCAGGTAATGCGCTGTTTCCCTGTGGCGCGCCCGCGCGTCCGCACTGCGATAGACCTCGACCAGGACGAACCGATTGGCGTCGTCGGCCTGCTGGGCGAAGTCAAACCGCGCTATGCCCGGCTCCTCAATACTATGCCGGGCGTTTACCAGGGTCGCTTCGCGAAACGCTTCCACGAATTCAGGCTTAACGTGAATATGAATGTGAACCACTAACATCGTGCTCTCCTATTGCTTCGTTTCTAACGGATGGGTTGCCTCTTCGAAAAACTCCTTCTGCAGCTTGGGAGACTCCTCGTCGGCTTTAATCGCTTTAATCACGCTGGCCACCTGGTTGGTCCAGGCGTTCATGTCGAACTCTCCCAGCGCGTGATTGGCGGCCGACGCGTCGCCCGCGTAGTGGTTCGGAAAACGGGCGTACCACCAGATGCCGGTATAAACGCCGTCGGGGAGATCCAGCCGCTGAAGATCCGCGCCTGATTCCTCTTTCGCGCGATCCACGTGCACCAGATCGGGGCGCGAAATCATAGTGTGCGATGTCTCCGATTCACCCGCGTGCATGTCTGTTTTGGTCTTTATGGCAGGGCGGCCGGGAGGCATGGCGCCACGCGTAAAAAGGTAGACGACGTAATCATGCGGGGTGGCCAGTTGCGATTGAGCGAAGTAGGGCAGGAAGCTCTCGTTGCCGCCATGGCCATTCAAGATCAGGATCTTCTTGCAACCATTGCGCGCCATCTCGTCGGTGGTGGCCTGCAGAAGGGACATTTGCAGAACCGCGCTGTAGGCCATGGTCCCAGGTTCGTGCCGCGCTTCGAAGATCTGTCCAAAGTAGTACGGAGGAAAGACCACTGTGTATTCCTTTTCCGCGGCGTGCAGCGCGACATAGCGAACGTTAATTAGATCCGTCCCCAGCGGCAATTGCGGTCCGTGCTTCTCAATGATTCCGAACGGCAAGAGGCAGGTTCCCTGGCTCTTCTCGATGGCTTTCAGGAAATCCGTTCCGGTCAGTTCTTCCCAGTGAGCGGATAGGTCCTCAGCGTGTAGCGCGCCTGCCAGCAGCGCTACCGCGCAGATCGTCCTATGAATAGGTGTCCGAAAATTTGCAGTCATAATCCGAACCATCGTATCGACCTGCTGTGGAGCCGTGTCGAATCTTTGCCCTGGCCGCCGCCCGAAGCGTGATGGCTCGTATACTGGAACAGGATGCCGTGCCCGTTTTTTGAGCCGCAGCACGTAGCGCGACAGCCGAAACACCCAGGCGCCCGCTTGCCGCTGTTGGAAGAGTATAACGGACTTTGTCACGCCGCCACGCCGCCCTGCGAAGTTCCCGAGAGCGCCCGGTTTCGCTTTTGCAATCACGGCTACTCCAGGGGTGATTGCGGTCATCATCCGGATCCTCAAGCGCCATCCTGTCTGCGGTTCGAATTACTCAACCGCACTGCCAACTCGCTGGAGCTCCTCTGCCTGGAGGAGCAGGAATATGCGCCACTCCGCTGGTACAAAGTGATTTTTAGCGTAACGGAAGGATTATTGGACCCTGACCCGCTCGACGTGTGCACGCGCGCCCAGATGCGCGCATTCTGCACAAGCTACCTCGCCCGCTTTCCCGAATAGCCGAAAAGGTTCATGTCGAGCACAGACCCGAAAGTAATCATAGTGGAGACCGAAGACCGCCGGGCGGGCCGTACTGTGAGTGACTCCCGCTCCGAATATTACGAGATTTGCCTGCCGAATGACACCAATACGTTGGGCAACATGCTGGGCGGTCACGTCATGCATCTCGTGGACTTATGCGGCGCCATTGCGGCCATTCGCCATTCACGCTGTGCCGTCGTGACGGCCTCCGTAGATCAAATGACTTTTCTCCATCCGGTCCACATCGGCGAACTCGTGAAGTTGAAGTCGCAGGTCAACCGCGTCTTTCGCACCTCTATGGAGGTAGGCGTCAAGGTTTGGGTCGAAAACCTGCAAACCGGCCAACAGCGGCACACTTCATCCGCTTACCTCACGTTTGTTGCTTTGGACAGGGCAGGGAATCGCGTCGTGCTTCCTCCCATCGTTCCTGAGACAGAAGAGGAAAAGCGCCGTTTTGCCGAAGCGGCGGAACGCCGCGCCTATCGTCTCGCCTTCAAAGACAAGACCAAGAACAGTTCGAATACGTAGGCAGCGTCACTCCGGGTCCGCCTTGTACATGTATTTAATGCAGTGTTTGTAGAGCAAAAGGTTTGGAGCGTCGATGCGGTTCAACTTCAGACAGTCCCGGTCATACCACTCAATCACGCCCTCCAGTTGCTCGCCGTCTGTCAACATGACAACCATATGCGTTTTTCCCTGCATCTGCTTGGAATAGTAAAACTGCTCTGCGTTGGTCTGATCCGGGGGGGTGCTTTTCTTGACGGTGGGAGGACGCCGGCTCGGCTCCTTCGCGTCCAGCAGCCCAGTGCGGGCCGGTTTTCGAATTAGTGAATCCAAACTCCTATCGTCTGTCATGTGACCTCAGTGATTTACCAGATGTGTCGACGTAAACCGCCGAAGCGGCGTGGCCATGTTGTCCATTTAGGTGCCCAGGCCATTGGCATAGTTACGCAAATTTATAATCATAGCGTCTAGCGCTGCCATTTTTTGTATATTTCTGCGGACCATCAGGACAAGCTCGTCTAGAATGGCGGCAGCCCTTTCAATCCACGCGAATGAGACGTGCCGTGCGATTTTCACTATACGCGTTTCAATATCACGGTTGCGCAGCGGCGCCCTTCCATGCAAGGAAGACAGTATATCTTCGAGCAGCCCATAGCCAAGTTTGAGATAGCCTTCGAGCTTTTCTGTTTTGCGGCTACTGAAAGACTCAGACCTTTGAAGCCACGTGGAAAAAGGCGCCAGGCCGGCGCCGCATTCGAACGCTGCGAGCAGCAGCGCTCTTCGCTCGCGAAATTCATCCAAATCGAGGGCGGCCGCCACTCCGGGACACCCTTCGGACAAAGCGGCACGAGCGTCACTGTCCGTCAGCCCTCGCGCGATCGCGAATTCGCGCATCTCACCATCCAAAAGCCTCGCCATTTGGAACACCAGTGACCGGGAACGAATCGTCGGTAGTAGATCATACAGATTCTCCGTGGTCCCAAGAATGATCAGGTGTTCGGGCGGCTCCTCGAGTACCTTGAGTAGCGAGTTCGCTGCCTGTTCGTTTGCCCTTTCCAGATGATCGATGACGAAGATGCGATAGCGCCCGCGCAGGGGCTTGAACGGCGCTCGCTGGCGCAGCGAGCGCATTTGCTGGATGGTGATCTGTCGAAGCGGACCATCAGGCGGAAAGGTGATGAAGTCGGGATGCGTCGAAAAAAGCAGTGGATCGTCCGCGCGCTTCTCGGCCGCCCATTTTTCGCGCTGCGCGATGGCTTCCAGATTCTCCGGGAGGCTCAGGTCGTCGCGTTCGATTTTCTCCGGTGAGCCCAGCAAGGCCGCACCGAAACGCCGCGCCAGTGTCGCTTTGCCCAATCCTTCCGGCCCGCTCAAGAGAATGGTTTGCGGGATGCGGCCGCCTTGAATCATCTGAGAGAGGGCCTGCGCGACAGGCGCGTTGCCGTAAAAATTCGGGAAGGGAGGCATTCCTCTTCCTATTTTCTCAGCTTCCGATTTGTGTAAGGGCCGCCGACACCTCGCTCCACACGCGCTCTGCCACCTGCTGCGGATTGCCGCTGCCGTCGATGATTCGAAAACGTCCCGGCTCCAGTTCAGCGAGTTTCGCATAGCCTTCGGCGACGCGCCTGTGGAACTCGATCGAATACGCATCGATGCGGGCCTCCCGCGCCCCTTTCTGCGTCTCCTCGTTCCGCCGGCGCGCGCGCTGCAGGCCTGTCTCCAAATCGATAGAGATGTAGAGAGTGAGATCAGGAGAGAGGGAGCCGAGCGCCAGCCTGTGCGCCTCGCGAACGGTGTCGAAGCCCAGCCGCCGCGCATACCCCTGATAAGCCAGTGTGGAGTCTGTGAAACGGTCGCTCACCACCATCTCGCCCCTCCGCAAAGCCGGTATGATCACTTCAGCCGCGGCCTGCGCGCGCGACCCGAACATCAGCAGCAGTTCCGTCATGGCGGCCATTTCCTGATTCGCCGGATCGAGCAAGATCCGGCGGATCTGTTGGCCGATGTGCGTAGTCCCCGGCTCCTGATTTTCCGTCACGGTGAAGCCGGCTGCCCGCAGCCGCTCCACCAGGATCCGCATCTGCGTGGATTTGCCGCTTCCTTCCGTGCCTTCCAAACTGATAAATAGAGGTGGCCGCGCGCTTGCCCCGCTAGTCATAGACGAAGTGAAGCAGCGTCTTGAGGTCTTCCCAAGCCTCGCGTTTGGCCTGTTGGTTGTACTGGCGCAGCAGGTAAGAAGGGTGATAGGTAATCATCACCGGAATGTCGTGCCATTTATGCCACCTGCCCCGCGATTTCGTAATGCCTTCTCTGGTGTTCAGCAGCGCTCTCATCGCGGTCGCGCCCAGCGCGCAAATAGCTTTCGGCCTGATCGCGATAAGCTGGCGGAAAAGGAATTGCCCGCAGATCTCCATCTCATCCGGCAGCGGCGTGCGGTTCTCCGGAGGGCGGCACTTCACAACGTTGCAGATGTATACGTCGCTGCGGCGTACGGGTATGCCTTCCTTCGCAGCCGTATTCTCTATCATCTGTGTCAGCAGCTGACCGGCGCGTCCCACAAACGGCAGCCCTTGCTCATCTTCTTCCGCGCCTGGTCCCTCGCCGACGAACACCAGCGAAGAGCGCTCATTGCCTGAGCCGAAGACGATGCTATGCCGCGCCTCGCAAAGGCGGCAGCGCTTGCAATCGCCAATATCCAGCCGGATCTGGTCTAAGGTATCGTTTTCCGGCGCGAGGCCAGGTAATGCCGCTCCTGCCGGAACCGCGCTCGCCTCCACGGCGGACTTTTCTCTCTCCGCGCTGGCTGGAACGCGCTTGTAAACCGAGTCGAAGCCAAGATCGCGATAAAGCTCCAGATAACTGCGGACTTGCTCTCGCGTCATGTCCGGCGGTTAGGCGGGCGTATCCACCGCGCGGAGAGAGAGACGCAAAATCGCAACCTGGTCCAGAATGCGTTCTGCGATTTCCTTCTTTTCCGCCGGTCCTGCGTGGACAATTTCTCCCGAGCGTGTGATGATCTCAACTTCGTTCCGGTCCGATTCGAATCCGAGACCGTCGCGAACCAGATTGGCCACCAGCATGTCGCAGTGCTTGGAGAGCATTTTGCGGCGCGCCTCCTCTAGGAGGTTCTCAGTCTCAGCGGCGAAACCCACCAGCAGCCGGTCTCCCTTCCGCTGTCCTATTTCGGCAAGAATGTCCGGTGTGGGATCAAGCTCCAGCGAAAGCCGCGTTGGCGTCTTTTTTATCTTTTGCCGCGGAATGTTCGCCACGTAATAATCGGCAACGGCTGCGCTCTTGATGATGATGCTTGATTCGTCCAGATGATCCAGCACGGCACTTCGCATCTCCTGCGCGGTCCGCACGGAAATCAATTGAACGTTGTGCGGAGCCGGGATATTCACCGGTCCCGAGATCAGCACCACTTGCGCGCCCCGCTCGGCTGCGGCGTTTGCGATGGCGTATCCCATTTTGCCGCTGGACCGATTACTCACGTAGCGCACCGGGTCGAGCGCCTCCTGGGTAGGGCCGGCGGTGACGAGAATCGTTTCGCCGTTCAGATCTCTCTTCCGGCGAGTGAAGGAATCAACACAATCGGCGATGCGCGCCGGGTCCGGCAGGCGCCCGGCCCCGATGCTGCCGCAAGCCAGCCAGCCCTCGTCCGGCTCTACGATCACGCAGCCCCGCTGCCCCAGAATCTGCAGGCTCGCCTGTGTGGCGGGGTGCGACCACATCGCTGTGTTCATCGCGGGCGCCAAGACCACGGGTCCGGTGAACGCCAGATGAAGCGTGGTCAGGAAATCGTCCGCCAGACCGTAAGCAAACCTGGCCAAAAGATCGGCCGTTGCCGGCGCTACGACTAATGCGTCATTGTCCTGCGCGACTGCTATATGCTCCACCGCGCTGGCTAGCGTATCTTCTCCGGCCCCCTGGGAGAAAAGGCTTGTGATTACCTTGCGGCCTGTGAGGGCGGCGAAGGTGAGCGGCTGGATGAACTCTTGCGCTGCGCGCGTCATCACAACCTGCACCTCGTGGCCGCGCTGTTGCAGCGCACGCACCAACTCAGCCGACTTGTACGCTGCGATTCCGCCGCCCACGCCGAGTACGACGCGCATGGCCGCTCCCTATTCTGCCGCGGTTAGCTGCTCCAGCTCCAGGTCGGCATACGGAACGAGCCCCCGCCGCACTTCTTCCATCGCCAGCACCGTCGGTTTTTTGTTGGTGGCCGGCAGAACGCTGCGCTGCCCACTTTGCAACTGGCGTGCACGCTTTGCGGCGACGATGATGAATCGGTAGGTACTTCCCGCTTCGTCATCGGGAATACTGTACATTGTGTTCGTTCTCGGTCTATCTGCCATCTTCTCTTTCCATTTCCCAAACTGAAATTTCTGTCCTCATCCGTCTGAAAACAATGAGGAGCGCCAATCGTCAAAACTCTTGAGAATCGGCCGGATTCTTTCTTCCATCCGCAGCCGCCTGACCCGTTCCGCTTTAATGATCGCCGTTAGCGTGCTGCTCGATTCTTCAACCTGGTGGTTCACAATCACGTAATCGTACTTCTCATAGTTGCGGATTTCCTCCGCAGCCTCTCTCAGCCGGCGCTGAATGACTTCTTCCGTATCCTCTGAACGCGCACGCAAGCGCTGCTCCAGAATATCTCGCGAGGGGGGCAGGATGAAAATCGTGACCGCCTCGGGGATACGTTGTTTTAATTGTCTCGCACCCTGCACGTCAATGTCGAGTATCAGGTCTTTGCCCTCGTTCCGCGCATGTTCCAGCGCCTCGCGATTGGTGCCGTAGAAATTTCCGAAAACCTCGGCATGCTCCAGGAACTCGTTCCGTCCAATGCGATCGAGGAAATCCTGCCGTGAGATATAGATATAGTTCTCACCGGGTTTCTCCGTTCCCCGCAGGCGGCGGGTCGTGTAGGACACCGAAAATCGCAACCCGGGATCGCTGCTGAGCAAACGCGAAACGAGTGTCGACTTTCCAGAACCGGACGGCGCCGAGATAATGAAGATGGTTGTCATGGGTTCGTGTGATCGACCCTCGACCGCGATTGCGTCTTCGACTGAATCTCTATTCAAGGTTCAGCGCTTGCTCTCGCATTCTCTCGATATTAGCTTTGATGCCGAGCGCGAGGTTGGTAATCTCCAAACCGGGCTCGCCCGCTCCCCCGCTCTTCGCCAGAGTCGTATTCGTCTCCCGGTTCATTTCCTGCAGCAGAAAGTCCAGGCGCTTGCCCACTTCTCCCCCGGCCCGCAGCATCCGGCGCACCTCTTCCGTATGCACCGTCAACCTTGTCAGCTCTTCCTGCACGTCTGATTTATCGGCCAGCAGCGCCGCCTCCTCCACAATTCGTGCTTCCGGCAAACCAGCGCCGTTCAGCAATTCTGCCAGCCGCTCCCGTAAGCGGATCTGGAAATGCGGCAGCGCCTTCTCGCGAATGCCGCTCATGGAGCGCAGCGCGCCTTCCACATCTCCCAGGATCGCCTCCAGTTCCGTTCGCAGCGCTTCGCCCTCCCTCTCGCGGCAGGCATTTAATTCCTCCAGGCACGTTGCCAGGGCCGCTATCAGCTCCGCTTCAAAGGCCTTCTCGAAAGGGTCCGCGCCGGCTTCTTGCACAGCCGTCACCACTCCCGGAAGCGCCAGTAGAGTGCTGAGATCCGGCTTGCTGTCGAGCCCGAAATCATCACAAGCCTGCCGGAATAGCTTTATGTAATGCGATAGGGCCCGCTGGTCATAGCGGGTGCTTTCGGCTGGATCCCGCCGCTCAATCCAGGCCCGCACGTCCACGTGTCCGCGCATCACCCGCTGCTTGATCAGGGCGCGCATCGCGTTCTCGAAGGCAGCCAGTTCGCCGCTCTGATGGAAATGGATGTCGAGGCCCCTATGGTTTACGGCCCGCAAGCTGCAATTGAGCTCTCCGGCGCTGGTTTGCCGCCGCAGCAGCGCGAACCCGGTCATGCTGCGAACGGGCGTTGCAGGGGCGCCTTGCGAACTCACTTCAGCCTGAATCCTTATCCCGCCACTACATTCGCGTCGGTATGCTGCAGCTCATGCAGGCGATGATAGAGACCGCGCGCAGCCATCAGCTCCTCATGCGTGCCGGATTCGGCAATCTTGCCGTTCTCCAGCACCACGATCTTATTTGCCTGGCGAATGGTGGAAAGTCGATGTGCGATCACCAGCACGGTCCGCTTCTTCATCAGCGCAGTCAGGGCCTGCTGAACCAACCGCTCGGATTCGGTATCCAGGTGCGACGTCGCCTCGTCCAAAATCAGGATGGGCGCGTCTTTCAACAAAGCTCTGGCAATCGCGATGCGCTGCCTTTGGCCGCCGCTCAGTTTGGTGCCCCGCTCTCCGATCTGGGTCTGGTAGCCCTCTGGCAATCTTTGGATGAACTCATCGGCCAGCGCGGTCCGTGCTGCCGCGATCACTTCGTCCGGCTTGGCATCGGGGCGGCCGTAGGCGATGTTGTCGAAGACCGTGTCGTTGAACAGAAATGTGTCTTGCGCGACGATGCTGATGTTTTCGCGCAGATCGCTCAGATGGATATCGCGCACGTCATGGCCGTCTATCTGAACGGATCCTGAAAGCACATCGTAAAACCGCGGGACCATGTTCGCCAGGGTTGTTTTGCCGGCGCCGCTCGGCCCTACCAACGCCACCACTTCGCCCACCTTGACTTCAAGATCGATGCTATCCAGCACTACGCGGTCCGGCATCGTGGGGTAGCTGAAACGAACCTGCTGAAAGCGTATGCTCTTTTCGAAACGCTCTAGCTTCACCGCGTTGGCCCGGTCCATGACATCCGGCTGCGTGTCCAGGTACTTGAACACATGCAGCGCGGCGCCGATGCCTTGCTGGAAAATATTGTGAATGTTTGTCAGCCGCTTGATGGGCTCATAGAGCATAACCAGCGCCAGCACGAAACCAGTGAAAGTTCCCGCCGTCATGACCCCGCTCTTCACCTGCTGGCGGCCCAGATACAGCAGCAGGATGATGGTGAGGGCCCCGAAAATTTCGATAATCGGCGAAGCCAGCGCCTGATGCGCGACGTACTTCAAATTGCCGGTTCTAAGGCGCTGCGCCGCCAGGCGAAACCGCTTCGATTCAAAATCTTCCGCTCCGAAGCTCTTCACTACCTGGTGTCCGGTGATGGTCTCCTGCAGGATTTGGGTTAGACCCGCGGCCATGTCCTGCGCGTGCCGCGTGGTGCGGCGAATGCGGCCCCCCAGCCGCCTCGTCAGCAGCGCCACGATGGGGAACACGAACAGGCTGATAAGCGAGAGCCTCCAATCGATCGAAACCATCGCCAGCAACAGAAACAGCGCCGTAAAAATCTGCCGCAGCCAATCCGCCAGCATCGTGGAAACCGAGATCTGAATACGGTCGATATCGCTCATCACCGACGACATGATGCGTCCCGTGGTCTCGTCCTCGAAAAACTGGGCGTCCTGGTGCAGGATCCCATCGAATACTTCCTGCCGGAGGTCCATGATGGCGCTCACGCCGACCCAGTTGATCAGGTAATTGCCAAAGTAATCGCACACGCCCTTGGCTGTGAAACAGGCCATGATGCCAAATGCGACCATCGTCCAGATGTTGTGGATCGAGCGGGGAAAGACCTGGTCCAGGTAAAGGCGAAAGTGCGTGTGCGGAAGAGCAAACAGGAGCGCGGGCTTATCCGGCGCGCTGGTATCCAGCACGCGCTCGAATACGAGTGGAATGAGCCGCACCAGAAGGCCTTGTGACAGGCCCACGATGGCCATGAAGATGACCGAGGCGAGCAGCGCCGGGAGATAGGGCCGCGCATAGCGCAGCAGTCGGCGCAATTCCTTCAAGCGTGCGCCTCTTCGAATACGCGCAGCCGTTCCAGGGCCGCGATGACACGCGATACGCTTACCTTTTGCATGCCGTCGGGCGCCACGACGATCTCCGAATCCGTTCGCCACGGTCCCCAAATGGCGGGATTCGACGTGCTGAAAAGCACCACGCTCGGGACCCCGAATGCCGCCGCGATATGTGCCGGTCCGCTGTCATTGCCGATGAAGGCGATTGCTTTCGAAAGCAGGTTCTTCGCCTCGCCCAGCGAGCCTTGGAAAACCTGGTGGGCGCCAAAGGCCGTGGTGTTGTCGTGCTGGGCCGCCAGGAACACCGGCGTGATGTTCCAGAGCTTCAGATACCGCGCAATCTCGCAGAAGCGTTCGGCCGGCCATTGCTTCTCCGGCGCGGACGCAAAAGGGTGCAATACGGCGTATCGGCCCACCAGCGGCGGTTCCGTCGCGAACAGCTCCGCTCGCGGTACCTCCTGAACCGGTACGCCCAGCGCAAAAAACGCCGAAGCCATGTGCTCAGCCGTATGCACCGTCCGGTTCACGCCCAGTATGTGTTGCGCGCGCGGAATCTTCAAATTGTAGGCGAGCGTCATGCTGTGGTGCGAGAAACCAGCCCGCCGCCGGGCGCCCGAAAGCGCCGTTATCCACTGGCTACGAGAGCCTCCATGCAGATTCACGCATAGCTGCGGCCTCCAGTGCCGCACCGCCTGCCACAACGGCGCAAGGATCGTGCTCACCGCTGGATTTTGTTCGAAAATGGCCGCGAAACGCTGCTCCACGCACACGCCTACTTGCAGGTCGGGCCGCGTTCGTTTCAACAGCGCCAGCGCCGGCGTCGTCAGAACGCAGTCGCCCAGCGAGCGCAAACGTATGACTGCTACTCGCGCCTCTTGTGGCAGCTGCTGCAGAATGCCCATGGCGAACTACGCCTCGATGGTGGCCTCGTCTTTCAGCATGATCGGGATCTCATCGCGGATAGGATACACCCGATTGCACTCCACGCATTTCAGCGCGCTGCCGTCCTCCTTCAATAAGACTTTCGCCTTGCACACCGGGCAAACCAAAATATCCAGAAGGTCTTTGCTGATCGCCATCGGAAACTCCCAGTTTATAACGCCGGTCGCCGGTCAAACGTTACCTGGTCTTCCTTAAGAACACTAAACCTGCGCGGTCTGTAAGCCGGTTTCTGTACCCGCCAGCGAAGAGCTCTCCGCCGAGCGGGCGGCAACCATTCCTCTAGGCCGCTCATCACTGAGCGGCTCCAGCAACCTACCCGGAAGTTGTAACGGAGCGGGCCGCTCCTCCTCCCCTATTTGGTCTTGCTTCACATGGGGTTTTCCCTGCCGGCCCGATTGCTCGAACCGCGGTGCGCTCTTACCGCACCTTTTCACCCTTACTCGCCGGAGACCGGCAAGCGGTATATTTTCTGTGGCACTGTCCGTAGCTTGCGCTTTCAGCGCAACCCCCCGGCCGTTAGCCGGCATGCTGCCCTGGGAAGACCGGACTTTCCTCTCGATCGCTCGCAAGCGAGCAAATCCAGCGGTTGCCCGACCGCGCAGGCAAATCTCAGTATCGCTCATCGGCATGGCCTTTACACTGGGATCAGTTCCCTTGAAACGGGTTTTTGTTCAAAGTTTCGGTTGCCGGGCGTCGCAGGCCGACGGTGCGTCCATTGAAGCGTCGCTCGTCGCTCGCGGTTTCCTGCCCGTACGTGAGGCTGCTGCGGCGGATCTCGTCGTCTTGAACACCTGCACGGTTACGCACGGGGCCGACGTGGATGCGCGGCGCGCCGTTCGCAACTGCCATCGCGACAACCCCCAAGCCGATATCGCCGTGACCGGCTGCTACGCGCAACGCGCGCCGGAAGAACTCGCCGCCCTGGACGGCGTTCGCTGGGTCATCGGCAACTCGCACAAAGACCAGCTCGCCGGCATTGTCGCGCCTGACATTCCGGGAAACGAGAGCGAACCCTATCACAGCCGCGTGCTGCTCGCCGCTATGTCTTCCCAGAGCAGCTTCTCCGCCAGTCCCGTGCGCGATACTCGCGAGGACCGGACCCGTCCGAACCTCAAAGTGCAGGACGGTTGCAGCAACCGCTGTTCTTTTTGCATTATTCCCAGCGTGCGCGGCCCGAGCCGTAGCGCCCCGATCGGAAGCGTGGTGGCGCAGATGCGCGAACTCGCCGCTCGCTATCGCGAAGTCGTCCTCACCGGCATCAACCTGGGCCGCTGGGGCCGCGATCTTCCCGGTGGCCTGCGATTTATCGACCTCTTGCACGCCATCCTTGCCGGCGCTCCTGTCGGGCGGCTTCGTATCAGCTCGGTCGAACCCATGGATTGGACGGAGCCCTTGCTGCACCTGGTGGCCTCCGAAGCGCGCATCGCCAATCATGTGCACCTGCCGCTGCAATCCGGCTCCGACGCCGCGTTGAAGCGTATGTTCCGCAAATACCGCACGCGGCATTACGCCACGCGGCTCGAACTCGCCCACCGGCTTATGCCGGATGCCGCCATCGGTGCCGACGTCATGACCGGTTTTCCTGGCGAAACCGATGTCGAGTTTGCCGAAACCGTTCTCTTCATCGAGCAGCAGCCCTTTACCTATCTGCATGTCTTCACTTACTCGGAGCGGCCCGGCACCCTCGCGGCAGAACAGGGGCAAGCAGTTCCGATTCCCGTGCGCCACGAACGCACGCGCTTTCTGCGCGAGCTCTCAGATCGCAAAAATTTGGAGTTTCGCCGCCGCATGATCGGCAGGAAGCTTCCAGCCGTCACACTGGAACAGCGCGGCATCGCCCTCACGACGAATTTCTTGAAAGTCGAGTTAGCGTCGGTTCGCGAGCCGAACCAGATGGTGGATTTGGAAATCGCTAGTGTGACAGAAGCGGGCCTTCGCGAACGGGCACTCCTATCCGTTCTTTAGCGCTTATATCCGAACTTCTGCAGTAGTTCCACCCGATGCTTTGCGTGCGTTTCGTCTTCAACGCCTTTCGGCGAACTGCCATCGATCACTCCGAGAACACCGCGGCCCTGCTCGGTTTCCGCGACAATAATCTCCACCGCGTTTGCCGTCGCGCAGAAAATGTTCACTACCTCCGGAACCGCCTGGATCCGCCCCAGCACATTGATCGGGAAGCCGTTTCGCAGGGCCACTACGAAGGTGTGTCCCGCGCCCAGCGCCGTCGCATTCTGAACGGCGTTCCGCTTCAATTCTTCATCGTTCCCGTCAAAACGCGTCAGGCAATCGCCAGACGCTTCGTTGAACGCAATCCCGAACTGCAGATGCGGCGAGGTGTTCACCATCGCCTCATAGATGTCTTCGACGGTCTTGATGAAGTGACTCTGTCCCACAATCAGGTTTCCGTTCTCGGGGATCGCCATGCGGACGGCTTTGAGTTCCATGTTGGCCACTATAGCGGGTAGCGCCGCCTATAATTGCGGTGTGTCCAGGCGCCTGAGCGATGCCAGCCTGCTCGAACATATCCGGAAACTCCCGCATGCGCGCGCAACCTACAAGCAGCTGGTTCGCGAGCTGCATCTGCAAGGTGAAAATCGCGACTTGCTCGAAGAGGCGCTCGCCCGGCTGGCCGGCAATGGGCTGCTGGTCGAGCTGCGATCCGGCCATTTCATCGCGGTCGGAGCAAACTCGGAGTATGTGGCAGGCCGCCTCTCGGTGCATCGCGATGGGTTCGGCTTTCTAATTCCCGATCAGGCCATTCAAGACGTTTCAGGCGACATCTTTCTGCCGCCCGCCGAGGCCGCCAAAGGAATGCATGGCGACCGCGCCCTTGTGCACGTCACGCACGCCGCCCGTGAAGGCCGGGCGGAGGGCGAGATCATTCGCATTCTCCGCCGGGCGCATGTCACCGTGGTCGGCGAATTCCGCATTCGCAAGCGCGGTAACTTCGTCGTGCCCTCGGATGATCGTATCCAGCAGTGGCTGCAGGTGCCCGAAGGGATGGAACTGCCGGTGCGCCGCGCCGCGCCTGCCAACCGGGTGGGTGTTGCCTCTCGCGAAATTAGCTCCGTTGAAGAGCTCGACGGCATGATCGTCAACGCCGAAGTCCTCGAATTTCCCGAAGAGGGCGAGCCGGGCGTCGCGCGCGTGATTGAGATCCTCGGATACCCCGATGACTTCGGCGTGGATGTTGAGATCATCATTCGCAAGCATCATCTGCCGCACGAATTTCCCTCCGCTGCCATAGAACAAGCAGCAAGAATTTCTCACCGCATCGATCCCGCCGAGATCCGGCGCCGCCAGGATTTCCGCGGTCTCGATATCGTGACCATCGATGGCGAAACCGCCCGCGATTTCGACGATGCGGTTTGGCTGGATCGCCTTCCCAACGGCAACTTTGCGCTCCAGGTGCACATCGCCGACGTGAGTCATTATGTCCAGCCCGGCAGCGCCATCGATCAGGAGGCGCTGTTGCGAGGAACGAGCGTTTACTTTCCGGATCGCGCCGTTCCCATGCTCCCCGTCGAGCTCTCTACCGATATCTGCTCCCTGCGCCCGCAGGAGGACCGGCTGGTTCTCTCCGCGCTGCTCGAGATCGATTCCCGGGGCGATGTCGTGGCCCAGCGCTTCACCCCCGGCATCATTCGCAGCGCGGAACGCATGACCTACACTAACGTTTTCCGTCTGCTCGAAGGCGACGCGGCCATGCGCGAACGCTACGGCCGTCTGGCCGGCCGCTTTGAGCTCATGCGCGAGCTGGCCCTGATTCTGAATCGCAAGCGCGCCCGGCGCGGCTCGATCGATTTCGATATGCCTGAGAGCAACATCGAGCTCGACCTCTCAGGCCAGATGACCGGCGTCACGCGCGCCGAGCGCAACATTGCCCACCGCATCATCGAAGAGTTTATGCTTGCCGCCAATGAGGCAGTGGCCGGACACCTTCAGGCCGCGCGCATCCCCGCCCTCTACCGTATCCATGAACGGCCTGAAGGCAAGCGCGTGATGGAGTTTGAAGAGATTGCGGCGCACTTCGGATATTCGCTTGGAATCGGTGCGATTCCCGTCAGAAAGTTTCCGGTGGTGGACAAGCGTCGCGACGGCCGTAAGATCCGCCGCGACATCGTGATGGCCCGCGAGGATTTTGACATTTCGTCCCGCAACTACCAGCGGCTCATCGCCAAAATTGCCGGTAAGCCGGAGGAGCGCATCCTCAGCTACCTGATGCTGCGCTCGCTCAAACAGGCGCGTTACAGCAATCTCAACGAAGGCCATTTCGCGCTCGCCTCTCCCGCGTACACGCACTTCACATCGCCCATTCGGCGCTACCCTGATCTGGTCGTTCACCGCGTTCTCGCGCATCAACTCGCCACCGGGCAGCCCCTTCTCGAAGACCGCTTACTGCATGAACTGGGCGCCGACACTTCGTTCACGGAGCGCCGCGCCGCGGAGGCCGAACGCGAGCTCGTTGAATGGAAAAAGGTCCACTTCATGCAGGACCGCGTCGGCGACGAATTCGATGCGCTCATCATCAGCAACACCAAGTACGGTTTCTTCGTGGAGCTCACCGAGCTCTTCGTGGAAGGACTCGTGCCGATCGAGTCGCTTCCCGGCGATCGTTTCCGCTATCACGAAAATGGCCGCCAGATCATTGGCGAGCGCAGCCGCAAAATGTATTCCATCGGCGATCGCGTGCGCGTGCGCCTCGATCGCGCCGATACCGTCGAGCGCAAGCTGCAATTTGCCGTCGTGGAATACGCCGGAAAAGAGGGCAGGCGGCAAAAACGCCGCTGATCGGCGCGACGATCAGGAAAGCACTCGCACGAACTCGGCGATCACCTGATATTTCTCGGGATCCTTCGTCAGTTCCCAGGAAGGATAGGCGGGATTCAAGCTCTCCAGCCGGATCCGCGTCTGCGTAAAATCATCCTCAGTCACAACCTTTTCGCTAAGGTAGCGTTTCACCGTGTATTGGTTGTCATCCGCCAGTTCTGAATTTCGAACTAAGACCAGCCGGCCGTTTCTGGAACCCGTGACGCCGCGCCGGAACACGCACAAACTATCGTCCGGAATCTTCGGCTCCATCGAGTGGCCTTGGATGCGCGCCACGAACATATCTGGGTCCAACTTCAGATTCGCCGGCGTTTCCAGCCACTCTTCGGCCGCAACATCCTCCGGATTCGTCAGGAACGGTCCCGCCGCCACTGCCAGCGAATAGCGCGGCAGATGCGTGCGGAACGGCAGTACTTGCGCCCCTACATGTTCGCGGTACAACTCATTGAGGGTTCGCTCGAAATCCCGCACCTTTACCGCCTGGCGATCGGAAAGGCGCAGCGATGTCGAGGCCCAGTCTTCCAGCCGTTCCAGCAGCGCCAGGCCGCCGGATTCCACGGCCTTGAACAATAGATCGTCTTCCAGCGCCGCCAAAACCTCGGCGTCTTCCTCCGACGCGATCAGCTCCCAATCGCGCCGCAACCGCACATGCAGTGTGTCGGTCGCGGAATCTAACAGCAGCACGCCGATGGTTTGAACGCCGCGTTCCGGAAGGTCGGCTGACAGCAGCGAATATTGCGCCGCTTGCGGTGCATAATCGCCGAACCGGAGAACGCGTGCCGACATCTCAAACACAATCCAGACCTCAGCATACCTTCTCCCCTTCCTTTTCCCAAGAACCCTTCCGCTCTACACCGTACGCGCTACGGAGTGATACTGCTCGCGTAGTACCCCCGGCGCGCCCGCACTTTGACGTTGCTGAGGTCCACCACCACCTTCACGTTGCGGTAGGACTTGGTGCTCGGGCTGTCCGGCACGTAGCGAATGATGTACTGCATGGTCACTTCACCCGCTATATCCGCCACCGCGTGATACATGCGGCCGTCCACCACAGACCGGTAGGCGCCGGTACCTACCGTAAGCGCATAGTTGCCGTCGTCGGAAGGATGCGATAAATAACCGTCTGTGTCCTTGTAAACATCGCCCAGCGGATAAACCACCCGGCCGCCGGTCTCCGTCGCCAGCCGCACCAGGTTCGCATCACTCTGATTTGTGAAGCCGAAGGCCTCAGTGCTGATGCAATAAATCGTCACCAGATTGCGCTGGGCCAGTTCGATGACCTGATCCAGAGAATGCTTGCTGGCGTCGTCATGCCCATCGCCGACGATGATAATGATGCGCCGCGGCTCTATCGGCTCACCGGTCACCAGTTTCCTGCTGGTACACGCCAGGTAAACCGCATCGTACATCGCCGAGCCGCCGCCCGGCTTCAGTTTCCGGATCTTCTCCACCATCGGTTCCGGGTCGTCCGTGGTATTCACCGACACTTCCGCGTCCCCGGCGTAATCGATCAGGTACCCGGAGTATTTCGGATCGCCCGGCAGCAGAGTCTGTATCAGCTCAATGCTGGCATCCTGAAAATTCTTCCAGTGAATCTTGCTCGCATTGCTCATGTCCACCAGAAAGCCGATCACCACCGGCTGGCTGCGCTCCCGCGTGAAGTAGCGAATCTCCTGCGGCTTGTTGTCTTCAAAGATCTGGAAATCCTTTTCGCTGAGGTCGGAGACAAACCGGCCCTTTTCATCCGTAACCGTCACCGGCACGATGACCTCGTTCACCGAGACGCGGATGGAGCCCTGATCGCTTTTCTGGTCGCTTTTTACGTCCTTCGCGTCACGCTCCGGCGCAATCGGCACAACTGCGCCGCTTGTGCCTGTGGTCTTTTTTCCAGCTGTCTGCGCGCCGGCTGGCGGAGCAGGGGTGGCTGCGGGAGTTTGCTGCGCTGTCTGGGCCTGTAGCAGACACAACGCTACGCTTAACCCAGCCGCAACGATGGTCGGCTTACTAAACTGCATGAAGGGATCGCCTATGTGGAATTATACCCGCCGTCAGCGTTGCACCCGTCCTGAACCGCCGCCCGCCAACAATGCTTCCACCTCTTCTCTGCTGAACCGGTTGAAATCTCCCGGGACCGAATGCTTCAGGCAGGACGCCGCTACGCCGAACTCCAATGCTTCCGCCGGGGAATGCAGATGCGTCAGGCCATAAATCAGGCCCGCCGCGAAAGTGTCGCCGCCCCCCACGCGGTCCACGATATGCGTGATCTCATACTGCCGGCTCAAAACAAACCGCTCCCGGGTGTTCAGGCAGGCCGACCAGCCATTGTTTGAGGCGTTTCTTGATTCGCGCAGCGTGATCGCCAGCATCTTGAGATTCGGATATTCCGCCAGCGCCCGTTCGCTCAATTCGGCATACTTCTGCCGCTCCAAACTCCCCGACTCCACGTCGATATCCACCTGCAGATTGAGGCAGTGCTGGCAATCCTCTTCGTTCGCGATGCACACGTCTGCCAATTTCGCCACCTCCGGCATGACTTCGCACGCCGCCTTGCCCCACTTCCACAAGTTCTTGCGGTAATTAAGATCGCACGAAATCTGCGCACCCGACTCGCGCGCCGCCCTTAACCCTTCCAGCGTCAGTTCCGCCGCGAATGCGCTGATGGCCGGAGTAATGCCGGTCACGTGAAACCACGTCACTCCTTCCAGCGCTTTCTCCCAGTCGATGCTGCCGGGTTTGGCCAGCGCCATAGCGCTCCAGGCGCGGTCGTAAAGAACTTTCGATGGGCGCTGGTTCGCCCCGGTTTCCACGAAGTAGACTCCCATTCGACCGGGCCCGCGAACAATATGCCGCTCATCGACCCCAAAGCGCCTCAGCTCGCCCAGGAAGGCATCGGCCAGTGCATTAGCTGGTGGAAGCACTGTCAGAAACCGGCTGCGCGCCCCGAACTGCGCGACGGCCACCGCTACATTTGCTTCACCTCCGCCGAAGGTGGCTTCGAAGCGTGGCGATTGCAGCAAACGCTCGAAACCCGGCGGGCTTAAGCGCAGCATGATTTCGCCAAAGGTCGCGATCAGCGGTGTCTTCATCTGGGGAAATTGTATCGGGCTTAGCGTTCCAGCGGCGCGGTCACGTCGGGCGCCAGAATTGCTTCTACCCCGGCCGTTGCATCCATCGCCGGCAGCCCCTCAAGCTCTTGCACGGTAAACACGCTGAGCGGAACGGAGGTCGTCTTACGCAATGCCGATCCGGCCGGCGCGTTCAACGCGAACACGTTCACCTCCACCGGGGCCTCCACGCTCCCCAGCGCCCCGGCCGCACGCCGCAAACGCGTGAGCGCTTCATGCGCGTCATCCAGATAGCTGCCGAACGAAAGCTGCAGGCCCGTGAATACGAGCTCGCGCGTGTGCACCACCGCCGCCCGGTTCGCTTTCAGCAGCACCACTTCGCCAGCCGCCGGCGGCTGCTCTGGCTGCCCCGCGGCCTCGCACATGCTCGCATCGTCCTGCGGGTCGCGCAGCGCCTGCACCACATTCACGGCGCTGTTCGGGAAGAGGCTTTCGACCAGGCTGTGCACCGCCGCATCTCCCTCAAAGCGCCCCGTAAAGCACGTTGTCGTCAGTACATGTTCGGCCGAAACCGACGCCGCTCCGACCGACTCTCTCAGCCGGTTCAAAGCCTCTCGAAGCGAGCTGCCGGTCTGCCCTGAGAAAAAAACCAGCCCCTTCGGATTCGGCGTCCGGCGCGTGGAAACGACCGCCTCTATCACTACCTCTGCGGCCTGATCTCCCAACGCGCCAACCTGTATGACGCTCAGCACCGGTAACGGCAGCTTGTGTTCCGTGAAGAGCTCGCCTGCCTCGGCTTGCACTCTGCGGGCGTCTCCCGCGCCCGCCACAAAAGCCCGCAGTTTGATAATAGTCTCGCCCTTCGTATCTCGAATCAAATCGTTCAGGCTCTGCCGGATCTGCGCCGCCAGGCCGCCCGTTTTCAACAGCGGCGAGATATGAAAATCCAGCGAATCGGTGAACGCCTTGAGCGCCATCGGAGGCTCCGGTGGCAGCGGCAAAATCTGTGGCTTCGGTTCCTCATTCTTTCTCTTCTGCCCGCGCATCGCGAAAGGAGCAAAGCACAAAAGCAATGCGGCGCCAATCGTAACCGGCCAAAGCCGTGCTATGCGGCGATTCACAGTCTATAGCCTATCTCGCTGCCTTTGCTATGCGTCCCACCAGTGGCGGGGATAGGCCAATTTGGACTATAATGGCCCAGTTGGTCGGAACCCTGGTACGCTGAAATTGTCCGTGCTCAGTGCGTCGCAAATCACGCTCAACCCCGCGTCGGATCTGCCGCTGTACAGGCAGCTGGCGGATTCCATTCGCTTGTCCATCGAGCGCGGTTTGGCGCAGCCGGGCGAAAAGCTCCCGGCCACCCGTAAATTGGCTGGTCAGCTTGGCTTAAACCGGGCAACGGTTGCGGCCGCTTACTCTCTGTTGGAACAGTCGGGCCTGCTGCAGGGTCACGTGGGCCGCGGCAGCTTCATTGCGCATCCTGAAACCACGCCGTCCGCCGCTCAACTGGCTTGGGAAGGCATCCTGCCGCCGCTGGAACCGGAAGGCTCTCCATCGCAAGACATCGCCATCAGTTTCGCGAGTGCCCGGCCCGCCGAAGAGTCGTTCCCGCTCGCCGAGTTTCGCCGCCTTTCGAAAGAAGTAATTGATAGTCCCGAAGCGGTCGACATTTTGCAGCTGGGCTCGGCGTATGGCTACCCGCCCCTGCGGCGCTACCTTCTCGAACGTGCCGGCGAGGCCGGCATCGCCCGCGCTTCTGACGACCTCCTGATCACGAACGGCTGCCAGCAGGCGCTGGATCTCTTGGCGCGCCTGTTCGCGGCCAGCGGTGAGAAGGTCCTGATGGAAGATCCTGTCTATCACGGCCTGCCGCGCGTCTTTCACCGCGCAGGCGCATCCATCATTCCCGTGCCCATAGATGATCGCGGCCTGGACATCGACGTTCTGGAGATTCTCATCCGCCAGCATCGTCCGCGCTTGCTCGTGATCACCCCGAATTTCCAGAATCCGACAGGTGTCACCTTGCCGCTGGACCAAAGACGCCGCGTTGTCGAACTTGCTCAGCGGTTCGCCTGCATCCTCGTTGAAAACGATGTGTACGGCGAACTTCGCTACGAAGGCCGCGACCTCCCCTCTCTCAAACAGTTGGATGAGAGCGGCAATACCATCCTGCTGCGAAGCTACTCGAAGGTCTCATTTCCCGGCCTGCGCGTGGGCTGGGTGCTCGCTCCGCGTCCGGTTGTCACTCATCTCGTTGAGGCCAAGCAGATCAGTGATCTTCATTCGGACCACCTTTCGCAGGCGGTGCTGCTGCGCTTCGCCGAATCGGGCGAGCTCGCTCTGCATCTGCAGCGCACGCGCCTTGCCGGGATGGAGCGCCTGCACGCCGTTCGGCACGCCTGCGCGCGCTATTTGCCGCCCGGCGCGAAATTCAGCAAGCCCGAGGGCGGAATGAATCTTTGGGTGGAATTGCCGCCTCCGCTCACTGCCCAGGCTTTGTTGACGCGCGTGGAAGAGCTTGGCGTTGCTTTCCTGCCCGGCAGCTATTTCTCCGCCGGCCCGGCGCACCCGCGCGGCCTGCGCATTAGCTTCGGAGGTTTGCGCCCGGATCAGATTACGCATGGTATTCGTCTGCTCGGCGAGGCCGCGCACAACGCCCTGAAAACCAAAATCTCGGAATTGAATTGGGAGCCGGCCGCTGCGCTGGTTTAGAAAAGGAGAAGCGTAAATGAATTTTGAAACAGAGGACTTTCGCCTGAAGGTCGGTCTTGCGGAGATGCTTAAAGGCGGCGTCATCATGGACGTCGTCAACGCCGATCAGGCCCGCATCGCGGAGCAGGCCGGCGCTTCGGCGGTGATGGCGCTCGAACGCGTGCCGGCCGATATCCGCAAAGAAGGCGGCGTCGCCCGCATGTCGCAGATTCGCATCATCCGCGACATCATGGCCGCCGTTTCCATCCCCGTGATGGCCAAAGTTCGAATCGGGCATTTTATGGAAGCCCGCATCCTGGAGGCGCTGGGCGTCGACTACATCGACGAGAGCGAAGTGCTGACGCCCGCCGATGAAGAACACCACATCGCGAAGCACGACTACAAAGTGCCATTCGTTTGCGGCGCCCGCAATCTCGGCGAGGCGCTCCGCCGCATCGCCGAAGGCGCTGCCATGATACGCACCAAGGGCGAAGCCGGCTCCGGCAACATCGTCGAAGCGGTTCGCCACATCCGTACCATCGTGAAGGAAATGAAGCAGCTCACCGTTCTGGGCAAAGAGGAGCTTGTGCATGAGGCGAAGAACCTTCAGGCGCCTTTGGAGCTGGTGCAATACGTGGCCGAGCGCGGCAAGCTTCCGGTGCCGAACTTCTCGGCTGGCGGTATCGCGACTCCGGCGGATGCCGCGCTGGTGATGCAGCTCGGCGCCGAAGCGGTCTTCGTCGGCTCCGGTATCTTCAAATCGTCTGATCCGGAGACCCGCGCCAAGGCCATCGTCAAAGCCGCGACCTACTATCGCGATCCCGTTAAATTGCTCGAAGCCAGCGAAGAGCTCGGCGAGGCCATGCCCGGCCTGGAAATCTCTAAGCTCGAATCGTCCGAGCTGCTGCAGACGCGCGGATGGTAGAAGAAAACGGCCGCAAAAAAAGAAGCCGGCCTAAAATCGGCGTGCTGGCGCTGCAAGGCGATTTTGAAGCCCATCGCATTGCCCTCGAACGCGCTGGCGCCGATGCCTCGGAGATTCGTGCCGCCGCCGGTCTGGCCGGAATCGACGGCCTGGTGCTGCCGGGCGGTGAGAGCACGACCATGCTGAAGCTGCTCGAGGAGGAGCAGCTCTTTGACCCGCTTGAGGCATTCGGCCGCGAAAAACCGATCTTTGGAACCTGCGCCGGCGCCATTCTCTTGGCGAGCGAGGTATTGAATCCGCGGCAGCCCTCCCTCTCCTTGATGGACTTGACCATTGAACGGAATGCCTACGGCCGGCAGATTGATAGCCGCATCGCCCGCATCCAGCTGGAGGGCCGGGATGCCGAGGCGGTCTTCATCCGCGCCCCCATCATCCGCCGCGTCGGTTCAGACGTCAAGGTCTTGGCAGAATACCAGCACTCTCCCGTCCTCGTCGAACAAGGCAGGCACCTGGTGGCCACTTTTCATCCCGAACTAAGCCACGATACATATGTCCACGAGCGCTTTGTCGCGAAAGTTCGCCATAGCTGCGACTCCAGCTACACTGATAATTCGTGAAGCGCGTCTTGTTCCTGTGTATCGGCAATTCCTGCCGCAGCCAGATGGCGGAAGGGTTCGCGCGGCGTTACGGTTCCGATGTCATGGAACCGGAAAGTGCCGGTTTGGCTCCCGCTCCTATCATTCAGCTTCTTACCAAACGGGTCATGGAGGCCAAGAACATCAAGATTGACGATCAGTTTCCAAAACACATCGAATCTGTCGATCTTGGCAGCTTCCACACCATCGTCAATCTGAGTGGATTCCGTGTGCCTTTCTTGCCGGCGGACGCGGATGTGCGGAATTGGCAGGTGGAAGATCCCGTAGGCCGCGATGAGGAATTCTTCCTTCAAATTCGGGATCAAATTGAAAGCCTGGTCATGCACCTGATTCTGGAATTCCGCCGCGAATCAAAAGGCGCTCGCTCCTCTTCCTCGCGGCCAATTCGTCTGCGAAGTCACCGTATCTCGTAATTCTGCCTACCTGCTGTTTAAGTTTCCAAAAGAAAAACGCGGTTTCCAGCCCGAAGGAGCCTGAAACCGCGTTCCAGCCGATAGCCGGCTAACTAGAAATCCGTTACTTAGAGGTGGTGCTGGTGGTAGCCGTCGTGCTGGTCTTCTTGCTCTTCTTGTGCTTGTGGGTGCTCTTCATCGTGCTGTCGCTGCTGGTTGAGGTGTTCTGCGCAGCGAATACGGCGGTACCAGAGAGCAGGGAAAGACCGAGGGCGGCGATCATGATCTTCTTCATCTTGAGAAATCTCCTTAATTTACTACTGAGTGATAGCACTTTGTGCTTCCACTGCTATAGTGTCAAAACCCGTGTGAAGGAATCCTGAAGTTCACATTAAACTCGGCTTAATGTAGAAAACCTAATCGAAAGCCCGGCGCCGCCTATAAGCGGCATATTAGAAGCTCGCGCTCGTAAATCATCTCGGGCGGAAGGTGATCGTGCAGATCGATAAACAGTTCTTCGTGCCCAATCACTTCGGAACGCCACGCGGCCCGGTCGAATGCCTGCAGATCCGCGAACTTTTCACGCGGGAATTCAAGCCCATCCCAGCGGATGTCGTCATACCGCGGCATCCAGCCGATGGGCGTCTCTTTCGCGCTGGCCCGGCTTTCAGCGCGATCCACAATCCACTTCAGAATCCGCATGTTCTGGCTGAATCCCGGCCACAGAAAGCGTCCCTTCTCATCCTTCCGGAACCAGTTCACGTGAAAAATTTTGGGCGTCGCGCTCAGTGATTTCTGCATGGTGAGCCAGTGCCGGAAATAATCTCCCATGTGATAGCCGCAAAACGGGAGCATCGCCATCGGGTCTCGCCGCACCTTGCCGATCGCTCCGCCCGCCGCTGCCGTGGTTTCCGAGCCCATGGTCGCCCCCACATACACGCCCGCGCTCCAGTTGAACGCCTGGTACACCAGCGGAATGGTATGCGCCCGTCGTCCTCCAAAGATAAAGGCGCTGATGGGCACGCCATTGGGGTCTTCCCAGTTCGGATCGATGCACGGGCATTGCGACGCGGGCGCCGTGAAGCGCGCGTTGGGGTGCGCCGCCTTTCTGCCCGTCTCCTTCCCGATCTGTGGCGTCCATCGCTTGCCCTGCCAATCGATGCACTCCGCCGGCGGCTCGTCCGTCAATCCCTCCCACCACAAGCCGCCATCGGGCGTCAGCGCCACGTTGGTGAAAATCGTGTTCCTCGAAAGCGTGGCGATCGCGTTGGGGTTCGTTTTGGGCGACGTGCCGGGAGCCACGCCGAAGAAGCCTGCCTCCGGATTAATAGCGTGGAGTTGTCCATCTTCGTCCGGCCTGATCCAGGCGATGTCGTCGCCTACCGTCCAGACCTTCCATCCCTCGAAGCCCTCCGGCGGAATCATCATCGCAAAATTAGTCTTGCCGCACGCGCTTGGGAACGCGGCTGCTACATAGGCCTTCTTGCCTTGCGGATCTTCCACTCCCAGAATGAGCATGTGCTCCGCCATCCATCCGTCGTCACGCGCGATGTTGGACGCAATCCTCAGCGCGAAGCACTTCTTGCCCAGCAGGGCGTTTCCGCCATAGCCTGAACCGTAAGACCAGATCTCCCGGGTCTCGGGAAAATGCACAATGTACTTGGTCTCGTTCGACGGCCAGGGCACGTCCCTTTGACCGGGCGCCAAAGGTGCGCCTACGCTATGCATGCAGGGCACGACTCGCTTGCTGTCTTTATCGATCTCCCGGAATACGGGTAGCCCGATGCGCGCCATAATGCGCATATTCACCACGACATACGGCGAATCGGTCAGTTCCACGCCAATCTGCGCCATGGGCGAGCCAATCGGGCCCATGCTGAACGGCAGCACATACATTGTGCGGCCACGCATGCACCCCTTGAACAGGTTCTTCAGCGTGCGCCGCATCTCGAACGGGTTTACCCAATTGTTAGTCGGACCGGCGCTTTCTTTTGACAGCGAACAAATGAATGTACGGTCTTCCACCCGCGCTACGTCGCTCCTGTCCGATCGCGCCAGGTAGCAGCCCGGCCACAGGTTTTCGTTCAGCTTGATGAATGTGCCGTTGCTGATCATTTCAGCGCACAGCCCGTCGTATTCCTCCTGCGATCCGTCCACCCAGTGAATCGCCGCGGGCCTCGTCAGCTCCGCCATTTTTTCAACCCACCGCAGTAAATGCTTGTTGGTGCTGAGTGGCGTTGCCGAAAGAGGCAAAGTAGAAGATTTCATGCCCATAAGAGTCCTGATATTTATGATGGACTACCGCTCCATCCCTCAGGCCTGTTCCGAAAGCAGGCCCAAATGCCGCAGCACTCGCCGGACTTTCTTCGGCGAAACGGCCAGCCGGTTCGCCACCCGCGAAACCTTGCGTCCCTCATGCTCCCAAACTTTTCGAATCAGCAGTTCTTCGAAATCCGCAACCACTTGTTGCAGGGATTTGTCACCCACTTCGCCCTGTGACCACGCTCTCAGGTTTGGGTCTTCCATCCCCGCGTGCAGCACCCGATCGCGCAGGATTTCCACCTCGTGCCACAGTGCGTCCTGCCGGTCGTATCCAATGTAGGATTCGGCTTTGTCGCAGCACGCTCGCGCCGCCTCGCTGTTGCTGAAGAAGCCGTTCACCAGTGTCATGCCATGGCAGATGTAGGCTTGAGCCAACAGCCTGCGGCTCTCCGTTCGCTCGCCTAAAGCGATGGCCTCTTTGGCGCAGTCATGCGCCAATTGCGCGAAGCGGCTTGGATCTTCGCTCTCCTCAATCTGTTCCTCGAAGCGCGCATTCGCCACCATCGCCTGCACAATCCTTGCGCGGCACATCAGCAGATGGTCCTGTTTCGTTGAGCCCAGCTCGAACGCGTCGCCCGCCCGCGCATCGGCCTGCTCCAGATTCCCCAGATCCAGGTAGATCGTCGCCAGGCTCACGTCAACGTTGCCCGCCCCGTGGTGGTTCTCAACCTTCCGGTAGATGACGTCGGCTCGCCCCAGATGTTCCTGGGCGCTTTTCAGCAGTTCGTGCATGCGCTCCAGTTGCCCCGCTTTGTCCCGCCGGTCCAGCTGCTTCTCGGCGGCGTCCGCCTGCTTCCGCCGTTCCCATCTCGCGTCCATGTTGCGCCTGATCTGCAGCGCCAGGAACCTCTTCGCCTGCGCCATGTTTGTCAGCGAGCGGGCTAAGTATCCTTGAAGCGACGGACGCCGCTGGAAATACCCGATCGACGCTTCGAAATACTGCATCGCGTGGTCGTAGCGGCCCTCCCGCAACGCGATTCTTCCATACGCCGATTGAATATTTCCCAAAGTAATGAAATCGTCCGTATCGCGCAGAACCGCTTCCGCCTCCTGCAGGATTCGGGTCGCTTCCTTCGGCTCGCCGTTCTGAAAGACCATCCAGCTTTCCAGCGTTCGCATGATCGCCGCTACATATGGCAGCCGTAATGCCGCTGCCAGCGCGATGCCTTGCCGGGTGATCTGCAGCGCCTGGTCGTACTCCCCCGCTTTGCGTAAACAGCGCGCCTTCCACAAGGTCGCCGTCAACGCCAGCCTCTGATCTTCCATTTCAGCGCTGATCGCCAGTACGGTGTCCAGATGCCTTAAGGCGTCTGTCAGGTTCTCCTGCCGCATCGCAACCAGCGCTTCGGCCATTCGCAATTGCACGTAATCGGTCAATGCCAGAAGCTGCCGCGCGCCTTTGGGAAAGCGCTCCAGCAATTCCACCAGCATCCCTCCGTCGTCGAAACCGACGTCGATCCACTGCGCCAGGCACCCGAGCGCCAACCCTGCGTGGCACGCGCCCGGAGCGATAGCGTCGAACTCATCGCGCAAAGTCTCCAGCAGCGACAGCCCCGCTCCGATGCGCCGCTGCTGAATGCACTCTCGCAACTCCTGCAAAATGTCCCAGGACAACATGGTGTGGAACTCGCCACGACTGAATCTAAAATGTATACGATTGCTGGTCAGCGTGAATCTTGTCGGGATTGTTCACTGAATAGATCGCGATGATGCGGTCGTTCTCGATAGACACGGACGCAACAGACACGAGTTGTCCCTCGCGAAAAGACAGCATACCGGGGCCGGAATTTACAGTAGTCGGTCGTACTTCGAATACGCCATACTTGCTTCGCAAACCCAGGAAGAACCGCGTGATACGATCGGCCCCATACACCGGATTGAGAATCGACGGCACTTTGCCGCCGCCATCTGCGACCAACACAGCGTCTTGTGCAATGATCCCAAGTAGCTCCTTCTCGTCGCCATGTGCCAGCGCGTCGATGAAGCGAGTCACAATGGACGAGGCAATCTTTCCACCGACAGGCGGGGCTTGCTTGCCGCGGTCGAGTGCAGTACGGGCACGGACCATCGCCTGGCGGCAAGCGGCTTCAGATTTGCCAGCGATTTCGGCGATCGATTGATAAGAGTATTCGAAGATCTCGCGTAGGACGAAGACAACGCGCTGTTCCGGCTCCAGTTTGTCGAGTAGGTACAAGAGGCCGACAGAGAGGCGCGATCGCGTGATTGCATCTTGTTCCGGGTCAGGAGCGCTGAAAACAGGTTCCGGAAGCCATTCGCCAGGATATACCTCCCGCCGATGTTGCGCGGAGCGAAGTTTGTCGATGGACAGGCGGGTCACGACGGTGGTCAGCCAAGCTTCTACATTCCGAACGGACGCGTGGTCCCGTTGCTCCAAACGCAAAAGAGCTTCCTGCACAATATCTTCACTCTCAACCAGACTTCCGAGATATCCGTAGGCGAGAGAGAGGAGGCGCTTGCGTTCGGAGGGTGAGGCGGCGGACTTCAACTGCTGAAGATTGAGGGAGCTCACCAAATTCAGGGTACAAAATTCGATCCGCCCATCACAAATGCATGTGCCATGTCGTCGAGAGAGATAGAGGAAGAAAACAACATGGCAGACAAAAAGACGCGCCACATAGAACCCAGAATCAACTTGACCGATCCAGCGTTCAGTGGAGTGATAAATGCGATGTATGGCCTGGAAGCGCCGCTCGGGAACTCGGGACTCGAGCCGGCGTTGCGCGAATTGGTGAAAACGCGAGCCTCACAGATTAACGGTTGCGCTTATTGCCTTGATATGCATACCAAGGACGCGAGAGCGCAGGGCGAGACCGAGCAGCGGCTGTATGCGTTAAATGCATGGCGAGAAACGCCATTTTATACAGATCGGGAGCGCGCCGCGTTGGAATGGACGGAGCAGCTGACGCTAATTGCTGGCAAAGATGTGCCGGACGAGTTGTATCGGCGGGTGAGAGAGCACTTCAGCGAAGAGGAGATTGTAAATCTGACACTCGCGGTGGTGCAGATCAACGGGTGGAACCGATTGGCGACCGCGGTCCGCGCACCAGCTGGTAGCTATCAGCCGACTCAGGGCCATCGCGCCGAAGTCATGGCTTAGGCAGAATTGCCGAAAGCAACAACAGTGCTCGCCTAGAAGCAAATAGCGAGATCGATACCTGGAAGGCATGAACGCCAAACGCGCCTCCCGCTACCCGCCCGGCCAGGCTTGGCAGGCGACTGGCGCGCTCGCGGGTTCACCGCGACCGCCGCTAGCAGCGGCGCGCGACCACCAGCGTTACATCGTCTGCCGCGGGCGCTCCCCGTGTAAACGACAGCAGTTCCGCGTTTATTGCTTCTACGAGGCTCGCGGAGGCGTCGTTCCGTTTCCCCTGCACCACAGCGATGAGGCGCTGTTCACCGAACTCTTGATCCGTATCTGGCCCGCAAGCCTCGGTCACTCCATCACTAAAGAGAACCAGCACGTCGCCGCGTTTCAGGCGGCAGGCCCTCTGCTCATAGACGGCATCTCGCATAATGCCGAGTGGTACCTCCGTAGCGTCGAGCGGCTCGACTTCACCATTGGCGTGAAGCAATAGCGGGGCATTGTGCCCGGCATTACAATACGCCAGCTGACTGCTGGCGGGATCGAACACCGCCGCAAAAAACGTGATGAAACAATTGTCCGGACAGTTCGCCGCAATACTGCGATTCAATCGGGAAACCTGTGCGGCAAGTAGGTCCGGGTCTTCAAACAGCACCTGAACACGTGCCTGCAGGCTCGACATCAACAGCGCTGCGCCTAGTCCCTTCCCGGAGACATCGGCGATCAAGAGCGCCACACGCCCATCCGAATACGGAAGAAAATCGTAATAGTCTCCGCCAACAGTGCGGCACGGCGCGTTATAGCCTGCCAAGTCAAGGCCTGCGATCTCCGGGGCCTGGGAAGGTAGCAACCGGCGCTGAATCTCGGCTGCCTGCTCAAGTTCTCGCGCCAACAGCTTTCTCGCATGCTCTTGCTCCATCAGCCGGGCGTGCTCGATGCGAATGGCAGCGATATTTGCCATGACCGTGACAAGGCTCAAGTCTTCAGACGTGAACTCGCGAACCAGATCGGGCGAATCGAGATACAGCAGTCCGATCACTCGTTCATCAGTTTGCAGCGGGACCGCCAGGACGCTTCGAATTTCCTGCGCCACGATGGCCTGCTGGCTTCCGAAATCCCGATCTAGCCGGGCGTCGCGGACCACCAACGATTTCCCCTTGTGCATAACGAGGTCGCGCACAGCCGTGCTGATCCGAAGGCCCTCGCCGCGAATCGCGCGAGTCGTGAGATCCCCTTCCTTCTCACGCGTCATCACGACGCCGCGCGACGCTCTTACCGCACCCAACGAAAGATCGAGGATCAATTCACAGAGCTTCCCTAGCCCGCCATTCCCCGCCAGCTCCCGCCCAGCTTGCACAAGCGCTTTCAGATGCACACTCTCCAGGGCAGGGCGACCCCTGGATTCGGCGTCAAGCACGGCTTCCAGGCGGTCCAATCTGTCCTGCCAACTGGCTTCTAGAGCAGATTTCAGGTCGACCGATACCGTCGACGCAACGCTCGCCGCGCTCTGCTCTACGAAGGTGATCCGGTCTGGCTTGACATCAGTAAACTCGTCTGCCTGGCTGGCGGCTGCCATGCCCCAAGCGTAGCTGAAATTGCCCCGCCAAGCCAGGGGATCATTCGAACTCTGCGAGCAAAACTGAAACCATCAAATAGCCAGGTTCACCTGGTACGGATGCTCTATCCGTGACTTGATACGAGATTAGAATTCAACTCCCGAAGAGCATTCTCATAGTAAGTTCCTCCAACCGCGCCGGTGTTCTGATGTTCAGCGATGTAGCGAATAATTCGATGGCGTATCTCGGGAGCCTGGGGAAAATCCTCCTTGGTCCAAAATCGCCGGTTGCGATCAAAGAAACCGATCCGGGCGAGGAAGGCAACTCCAAAGTAGGTGTTCTCTTCAATAGAATTGTCGCCTCCATGCGCGAACCACCCGTCAGGCTGCAAAGATTGTGTCAAGCACCAGTCAAGCATCCTCTGAAGGTGCACAGCCATGGCTTGTCTTTGTCTGGCGTTGGCGGCGCTCCAACCGAAACGGAAGAGGACCGCTACATCCATATTGTTGTGATCTGTGAAGTTGCCGTCGTCGAGCCATCCTACTGGCTCGTTGAGGTCTTTCAACGCGAGGGTGGTCTCAACAATGCGCTGCAGGTCAGGGACGTTTCCGTTGAGATAACGAACAATGTGGAAGGTCAGACTCAAATAGTCAACAAATTCGGCGCGCCCATCGACAACATAGCGTTCTCCCCACCAGCCGGTCTCTGGATTTCGCAGACGATGATCAATGATGTCCATGAGAACGGGTTTCAAGCGGGGATCCCAATGGTAGGCGATCGGCTGGTCTTGCAAAATGAGCCGCATGAGGTCGGCCATTGATTCATTGAGTTCACGGCGGTGATCGACCCCGTCCCGGGCAATGTTGGACGTGGAAACACTCGCAAAATACTCTCTGAGCTTCGCGGGAGAGTTTACTCGGTCCAATAGGCGGAGGCGCAACTTTGGACTTTGGTTGCGTGTCGACTCCTGGTTGAGATGTTCGTAGGTGGCGTCCACCTTAAAGAACCATTCGGTATAGCAGCGTCCCCAGCTGCCGTCACTTGGATCTTGCCGAGCCGCGGAGTCCTCGAGTTCTGCGTGATCAATGACCTTCTGGAGCGCGTCGAGCCGACGGTCGATCCGTTGAAAATCGGCAGTGGCGCTCAGCAGCCATTTTGTCTCGGTCAGAATCCGATGAGCACACATCGTGTTTTCTCCAGACGCCTCTCTCTGGAAGACAAGTTTTCCCAGAGATTCAGCGCGCAAGATGCGTTCGGCGCGCAGTTGCTCGTAATTCGCGTTGAAGGCATGGAAAGCGGAGTTCCTGAAAGTCTGGTAATCGAGATCGGCGGAGGGCGCCACTTGAGTCGAACGAGTATGAATCGGGCAACATGTCGCGATGAGGAAGAAAAGCAAATTTCGCGCTCCCATGCATTTCAGCTCCCGGCATTCTCGCCTCGCACGGTTGCGCGATAGGGGAGCTGGCCTCTTAAACACTGACATCTCACATTCGAACGGACAATCCTGCCGTTTTGATCGAGTGTAAAACACATCTCCGACACGGAGTATCGGCTGCGATGCCCTTAGAGCGTCTTTGCGCGTCCCGGCCTTCAGACACTTGGACCAGTCTCTGAGCCGAATGTCTTGGTACCTTGACATTCTACCTACGTAGAGTGGCATACTAGGACAAATATGACAGACAAGAAGACTGACTTGCTCCAAGGCACGCTTGATCTGCTGATTCTTAAAACGGTGGCACAAGGGCCGATTCACGGCTACGGAATCGCGCAGCGGATCCTTGTGACATCGAAGGAATTGTTACAGGTCCAGCAGGGGTCCTTGTATCCGGCCCTGCACCGGTTGCAGCGAAAGGGGCTGCTCAAGTCGGAGTGGAAAGAGTCCGGGAGCGGGCCGATGGCGAAGTATTACTCACTGACAGCGGCGGGGCGGAAAAGCTTTCAGGAAGAAATGGCACAGTGGCAGCGCTATGCCGGAGCCGTTGCGCTGGTGCTGGAGTCCTAATAAGGAGCGCGATGCGTTTTCCCTGGAATCGAATGGAAAGCGAGTTAGAGCGTGAGCTCGCCCATCATCTGTACCATTTGGCAGCCGAATATGAGCGCCAAGGGCATTCTCACGAGGAGGCGTTGCGGATGGCAAAGCGTGAATTCGGCGTCCGCGAGCAGGTGAAAGAGCGGTGCCGGGATGAGCGCCGATGGGCCTGGATAACTGGTATCCGGCAGGACATTGCCTTCGGTGCGCGTATGATGCGCAGGACACCTGTCATCACTTTGGCGGCGGTACTGTCGTTGGCGCTCGGCATTGGCGCCAACACGGCGATTGTCTCTTTGATGGACGTAGTGCTCTGGCGCGATTTGCCGGTTCCCGCTCCCAAGCAACTCGCGCTGGTGCACTGGCAAGGTCAGGGATTTCCGCGAGAGCTGTCGGACGGCGCATCCGGCAGCATGTGGAAAGAGGAAGGATCGAAAATTTTTGATTTCTTTTCCTATCCCAGCTTTCGAGCATTGCGAAAGGGTCTAAACGGTCGGGCCTCACTTGCGGCATTTGCTGGTACAGATACGGTGAGCGTCAGTTTCGCTGGACGACCGACCGTGGCACAGCAGCGCCCGGTGAGCGGCAACTTTTTTTCAACTTTGCAGGTTCGCGCACAACTGGGCCGATCGTTTTCCGATAGCGACGATAGCGACGGCGCACCCGCGGTTGCGGTCCTGTCGCATCGCTTCTGGGTCAGCGCCTTAGGTTCGGACCGCGCGGTCATAGGGAAAACCATCAACGTAAACAACAAACCGCAGGTGGTTGTGGGCGTGCTGGAGCCCGGCTTTGGCGGGCTGCTTCCAGGAGATGGGACAGAAATCTATGCGCCATTGCATCACGGGGCTCGGGAGGATATGCCGGAAGGCCAGAGCGCGCTGAACAATAATCGCTTCTGGGGAGTTCAGTTGATCGCTCGACGTGCTCTCGGAGTGAGTGATGCCCAATTGCAGCCAGTAATGGCCACTCTATTCCGCACGACCTGGTCTAGGCAGCCAAAGGACGCTGCGACCGCACCGCGAATTCGTCTGGACGAAGGCGATCGCGGGCTGGGCTTCCTGCGAAAGGAATTTCGCAGTCCGCTCCTTGTGCTGGGTGGGCTGGTTGGTCTGCTGCTGGTGATCGCTTGCACGAATATTGTGAATCTGTTGCTGGCGCGCACAATCGCGAGGCAAAGAGAGGTGACGGTGCGAGTAGCGCTAGGCTGTAGCCGGGCTCGCCTGATGCGTCAGTTTGTGACGGAGAGTACCCTTCTGGCTGTGCTGGGCGGTGCGCTGAGCATCGGCGTGGGTTTTGTGATGGCCAACCTGCTCGGACAGTTTCTCGTCGAGCACGACGGCCGACCGGTCGCAGTCACGTTCGATTTTCGAATTTTGGCAATCGTGGGGGCGATTACCACGGTCGCCCTGCTTCTGTTTGGCATCTTCCCGGCTTTGCAAGGATCGAGAATGTCGAAGGCTATATGGGTCAGGCCGGGTGCGGGCGGACTCGGCTATGCACCAGGGCGCAAATGGAGCGCGGGGCGAGTCCTGGTGATCGTACAGATGGCGATGTCGGTTGTGCTGGTGCTGACGGCCGTCATTTTCGCGCGAAATCTGTTATCGATTCAAGCGGCCGATCCCGGCTTTGACCGGCGCAACCTGGTTCTATTCGGAATTCGACCAGGCACGTCGGGTTACGACAAGGCACGGCTGGCGTCGTTCTACTTCAATCTGGAACAGCGACTGGCCGCTACTCCCGGAGTGGAGGCAGTGGGCATGGCGTCCATCCGACCCATGAACGTCGGCGGCTGGTGGGAAACTGTGCGGCTGGCAGGCGAGACCGCGGTCAGCAACGCTTCCATCAACGGGGTGACGCCTGGCTATCTGCCGCTCTATGTTCCACGGATGGTGGCTGGGCGTAACGTTACTCGCTCTGATATCTACACTGAGGCGAAAGTGGCGGTACTCAGTGAAGACCTGGCGCGCAAACTCGGAGGGCAAAGCGTGCTGGGACGGATTCTCGAATTGCCTGATGGTCCTCCTGGGACGAAACCGCAGCAGTTCGAGATTGTGGGCATCGCGCCTGTGATTGCTGCTACATCAATGAAGGAGCGGCCGTATGCGGTGTGGCTGCCAATTCAAAAAGATCCTCCGGAACTTACCGTTGTCGTGCGAACTACGCAACGGCCCCGGATTGTTTTACCTGCCATTCGGCAGACGATGAGCGAAATCGATCGTAACCTTCCGCTGGTGGATGTAATGACGATGGAAGAACAGATTGCAAAAGGACTGCAGCGCGAGCGAATGTTTGCGACGCTGTGCACGGGATTCGGAGTTTTGGCGCTACTGCTTTCGGTGGTGGGACTTTATGGCGTGATCGCCTACAGCACATCCCGGCGGCGGGGTGAGATCGGGGTGCGTCTCGCGCTCGGCGCCATGCCGCGGGACGTGGTTTCGATGGTGCTGCGCGAAGGCCTGGGCCTGACCGCATTGGGAATGCTGATGGCGATGCCCCTGGTATGGCTGGGCGCGCGATACGTGAAGAAACTGTTATTTGATATGAAGCCGTTGGAACCGGCATCCATCGCATTGGCGCTGGGGATTCTCCTTGTGGCGGCATTTTTTGCCGTGGGTATTCCCGCTCTCCGGGCATCTGCGCTAGAGCCTGCGGATACACTCCGGCAGGAATAAAGATTATATGCGTACAACTCGTACCTGAAGATTTTGGGCGAGGGGACCGAGCCGATAGGTTAAGTAGAAATTATGCGCGTCGAAAATTGGGAATGGAGTACACCGTCCCTCCCATTTGTGCACTAACGCTTGCCGCCCTTGGAAGTCAGCGGCAATACCTGATCGATGCGCGCACGAGCTTGCTCGATCTCCTGGTAGGTTAGTCCCTTGAAATCTGCTTTTGCTGCAACATCCAGGATGCATTGCCTACGATGTTGGGCTGAATTCGGCCGTCTCTGAAGCTCCTGCATGAGAACCTCCTCGAATCGCTCGAGCTTGCTATTGGATGCACATGCGGTTTGGACGGACACGGCCACAGGATCCGTGACCCGCGTCGGGAGAACTGTCAATTTTTTCCCCAACATTTTTGAAATTCCGTATTCGTTCATAGGACCTATCGGGAATCGCGAAGCAAGAAACTGAAGGAAGCGGTTTTCAATCCAGTCCCTCTGCATGAGAACAATCAAACGGCTCTTCGCCCGGCTGAGGGCCACGTTGATCAGCCGCATACCGCCTGCGTCGGACACAAACTCCGAGCTCGGACAAACAGGGTCGAAGATTACCGCCTGACGCTCTAATCCTTGGACGCGGTGCACCGTCGACACAAGGCGAACGGAAGCATTTCGAGCTTGCAACTCCTTCTCAATTTCTCGGCGCTGCGCTCTGAACGGCGTTAGAATGCACAGGTCTTCATCTGGGCAGCTTAGCCGTAGATCAACCGCGATGGCGGCAACGATCGCTGCCGATTCCGGACAGCAATAGCCGGCAAAGTCTTTGCCAGGACGGGCACGCGACTCCACGTCTACAAGCGATACATTGTTCTCGCTCAGCAGAAAAGTCTTCTTCGGACTTCTAGCAGCCAGCCAGGCCGGATCAGATGCAGCGGGATCGGCTACTCGCAATTTTGATTCATAGAAGAAATGGCTAATGACCCCCGAAATCGGCGGGGCCATTCGCCACTGCTCATCCAACATGCACGTCGCCTTCTCAAGGCTCGGCTTGTCAATCCAATCGAAGGCAGATTTACCAAGCCAGTTTCTTGCTCCTGGGCTCTCGGACTGGACAATAGGGGAGAGCTGCTTGTGGTCACCTGCGAACAACACCGCCTTGCCGAGCGTTGCGAGCGTCATTGCATGAGTCTTCCCGACCTGGCTGGCTTCGTCAAATACAACCAGGTCAAACTTCCCGGTATTCGCCAGCTCATCAAATATGGACACCGCATAGGTCGCGGTCATTGCTGCGACTCGCGCTGCCGTGAGAAGCAAGCGCCTTTCTTCTGAAAACCGCCCTCGAATCGACTCAAGCCTTTGCCGCCAGATCCGGTACCGCTCTGGATCGGTAGGCGAAGGAACATCCTTCAAATGCCGCGCGTACACATCGATCAGCGATTTGTCGCGGACAGGAACCAGGTGTCGGCAATGTTCATACTTAGCGGGGTCAAAGCGCGATCCAAATCGCAGAAGAGACGGCCGAGTGTTCTTCGGGAACAAGGACTGCGCTCGTTCATCAGCATTGAGAAGTGCCGTATCGACCGCGACATTGGTCGAAGACACCAGCAAGATCCGGCTCGCCTTTTGAGCTTGAAGGTACTCGGCCAGTAACCAGCCAAGAGTTGTCGTCTTGCCCGTTCCTGGCGGACCCCAAAGGTAACTCGCGTCCCAACCGACGAGTCGGAAAGCATCCTTCTGCGCGGGGCGAAGCTGATCGAATCGGCTTCCATCAAGCGCCAGCTCCGGGTGAAAGGAATTGCCATTGAGTCCGAACTCCCAAGCAACAGCCCGATTACCGACTTCCGATCGCTGCCAGAGCTTATGAATCAGCTTGAGATAACGGGGAGGATTGACGAATACGATGTCGCCTATCCGAGGCGCATTGCCAGCTTCCATCCAGGCGTGCAATATAGAAACCTGCGGCAGTACCGATATAACCTCTGCGCTTCCCTTACGCCCTTCCCAATCCCACCCAAGTCGTCCGTCTTCACAGCTTTCGTCTAAACCTCGGGACGGATTCTTGGCCCACAGCTCGAGCGTGATTAATCCGCCACTGCAATCGACAAAACGCACTTGGAACGGGATACCGCCTGCGCTTGCTTTCAATTCCTCAGCAAGAGCAGACCGCACCTCGCCGGCGCGCACGGAGAGTATAGAAGCAGAATTGGGCTCTTGCAAAGTAAGGCCTTTCAGAACCGAAGGGGCGAACAGCAGCCCGCGCTGATAAGTCCGTCGAAGAACTGCGTGATTTGGCGCGCCACGCCTTGTGAGCGCACCAGCAGACCAACTTCGATGTTGCGCTGCTGCGCCGCCTCGGCGAAGTTTGCGGACGTGACAAGAACTTCTTCGCCATCCATCACGAGGTACTTCGCATGCATAACAGCCGTCTCGCCTTCATGATGCGGAGCGTGGGAACGCACGTCGTAGTAGATATCCGGCAGTCGGCTCCCCTCCGGTCCCCTTTCCGGCCAATGATACCGGAGAAAGTCTGCCGCGAAATCTGCAGGGGCAACATCGCCGGCAATGTTCAAGAACAGCCGCACGCGCACTTCCGACTCACTCTCCATGCGTGCCGCCAAACTGCGAAAAATCTCACGCCCGGCGTAGATTCCGTAGGTCGAAATGAGCAGGCTGCGCCTTGCACGCCGAAACAGGTCCTGCACCACCACCGCCGTGTCCCGGTGCATGGCGATATCGCCAGCGGGTGCTGTCGACACGATCTGAACCGCATGTTCGATGGCATCGCGGCGCTCGCAACTCAGCGCGAACACCTCTATCCAGAGCGCCATCGCTTCAGCGCTACACCCGCTCGCTGCTACTGTATTCAGCTGTAAACTCCCAACTCTAGGGTAGACGCGTTGTCCCCAAGTCCGGTTCTGGCAAGTCGGATGGCTACCCTCTCAACGGCGATGCATTTACTGCCCATGCCGTTGTCCTCGGCAAGTGGCGTTCTCGTAAGATGGCCGAAGCATGGGCCGCCGGCACGGCAAGTAACTCGCTTCACCCTACTGGTTGATCAAGCCTCTTCCCGCGTTATTCTCAAGAAGCGTATGGCAGTCGATCCTGGCAGCACCGCCACCAAAGAGGAGCTTTTCGGCCGCCGAATTGCCCTTACCAGCATCGCTCTGGGCATCGTTCTGTCGGTCTCTAAAGTCCTCATTGGTCTGCGCGCCGGCTCTACTTCTGTTGTCTCCGACGGTTTGGAAGCCGCCGGCGATGTTCTCTCCTCGGCCGTTGTTTACACCGGTCTCTGGCTCGCCAGCAAGCCAGCCGATCTTGAACATCCCTACGGTCACGGCCGCTATGAAACGTTGGCCGGCCTGGCCGTCGGCGCCATACTGCTGCTGACCGGCGCCGCCATTCTGTGGCATGGCGTGACCTCTCTCGGAGAGCAGCAGCATGTGGCCCTCTTTGCCCTGTATCCGCTTTTTGCCGCCATTGTGCTCAAAACCGCCCTGGCAGCCGTCAAGTTCCGTACCGGCAAGCGCATTGCGAGCACTTCTCTGCAAGCCGATGCCTGGCATGATCTGACAGATCTCCTGTCCACCGGAGTTGCCTTGATCGCCGTTCTGCTCACAATCTCTGATCCGGCTCGCTTCGCTTTTGCTGACCGCGTCGGCGCCGTTATCATCGGTGTCATCATCCTGTTTTTGGCCGTTGAGGTCGTGCGCCGGACCGTGGAACAACTTCTCGACACGATGCCCGAAGCGGAAAAAATGAGCGAAATTCGCAAAACGGCGCTGGCCGTGCCGCGTGCCCTCGGCATAGAAAAGTGTTTCGCTCGCCGCACCGGCCTCCGATATCACGTCGATCTCCACCTCGAAGTAGATCCGGAGTTAACCGTGCGTCAGTCGCACGAAATCGCCGCGGAAGTTCGCACCGCCATCCGCCGCGCTCTTCCCTGGGTCGCGGACGTTCTTGTGCACGTGGAACCCTTCCGCGTCGGCCTTGCCCGCCCCATTCCAACCAGGTTTCTGAAGCGTTCTCGTGGAAAATAAGGAAATTTCGGCGCTCCTCAACGAAACCGCCGACCTGATGGAAGTGGCCGCAGAAGACGGGTTTCGCATCCGCAGTTACCGCAATGCCGCCGCCGTCATCATCAGCTACCCGGAGCGCATCGCCGATATCGTCTGCCACCCTGAGCGCAAAGTAACCGACGTCCCCGGCATCGGCAAAGGTCTCGCCTTAGTGCTCGCTGAGATTTGCCAGCGGGGCTCCTTCGACCGTCGCGATGAGATGCTCGCCCGCTATCCGGCATCCGCACTGGAGCTGCTCAAGATTCAAGGCCTGGGGCCCAAAAGTATCGCGCTGTTGTATGAGCATCACGGCGTAAAGAGCGTGGACGATCTGGAGCGCATTTGCCGCGAACAGAAATTGCGCGAGTTGCCGCGCATGGGCGCCAGGCTCGAAGAGAAGGTGCTCCGCAGCATCGAAGCCTACCGCAAGAGCGCGGGGTGCTTTCTGCTCAGCTTCGGCCGCCGCACCGCCGACGAATTGATCGCTGAGTTTTCAGCATTGCCGGGCATCGAGAAGGTCGAGGCTGCCGGCAGTCTGCGCCGCGGCCGTGAAACGATCGGCGATCTCGATATCCTCGTCACCGGGCCGGCCGCCGCCGAAACCTTGAGCCGCATCGTCGCCCACCCCAAAACGCAGCAAGTTCTTGGTCAAGGCGCCAATAAGGCCAGCGTCACTTTCGGGCTGGAGCGGCTGCAGGTCGATGTGCGCGCCCTGCCGCACGAAAGCTTTGGAGCGGCTATGCAATACTTCACCGGCAGCAAGGAGCACAACGTTGTTCTTCGCACGAACGCGATCAAACAGGGGCTCACGCTCAATGAATACGGTCTGTTCACCCTCGAAGGAAACCAGCGCGTGGCGGGCGAGGCGGAAGAACACGTCTACCGCCGCCTGGGCTACGCCTGGATTCCACCCGAGCTGCGGGAAAACTGCGGCGAACTCGAAGCCGCTCAGGCCGCCGCACTGCCCGCTCTTATAGAGCTTTCCGATATTCGTGGCGACCTCCACATGCATACGACCGAGACGGACGGGCGCGCGTCGCTGCGTGAAATGGCGGAGGCCGCCGCTGCGTTGGGTTACCAGTACATCGCCATCACAGATCACTCCAAAGCTCTCGCCATGTCCAATGGCCTGGACGAGCAGCGGGTTGTCGCCTTCGCCCGCCAGGTCCGCGATCTGAACCGCGATGGTTTGCCGCTGCGCATTTTCTCGGGACTCGAATGCGACATTCTGCGGGATGGCGCCATGGATATCGCCGAGGATGCTCTGGCGGAGCTGGATGTGGTCGTCGGCAGCGTTCACAGCTACTTCAATCTGGAAGCGGCCGAGATGACCGATCGTCTCTTGCGCGCGTTCAACTCTCCTTCTCTGCGCGTGCTAGGCCACGGCACCGGCAGGCTCCTTTTGTCGCGCGAGTCTTATCCGTTTGACTTTGACCGCGTCGCTGAGAAGGCCGCCCAGCGCGGCATATTCCTGGAGATCAACGCAAGTCCGGAGCGCCTCGACCTTCCCAGCCACCTCGTCCGGACGGCCCGCCGCAAGGGGTGCAAATTCACCGTCTCGACCGATGCGCATCGTCCATCGCACCTGCAGAATATGCGTTTCGGCGTTATCACCGCGCGTCGCGGCTGGCTCGCCTCTGCGGATGTGCTCAACACGTTGCCGGTAGCTGAATTTGAAGCCGCGCTGCGCCGCCGCATTTAGCTTGGCTTGCTCTTGCTTTAGCTCGCAACTGCCCTCGTAAGCGCCGTCAGGGAAGTTTCTGGGGTGCCCGCCTTGTTCGCTTTCATCACCTTTTCGATCGCCTCGAAAAGCTGGCTCGCGATAACCGGTTTTGGCACATACGCATCCATGCCCGCGTCCAGGCATCTGTCTTCGTCGCCCTTCATCGCATGCGCCGTCATCGCAATGATAGGCAGGTGCGCATGCGTTCCCGCCTCGTTGCTGCGGATTGCTGCCGTGGCCTCCAGGCCGTCCATTTCCGGCATCTGCACATCCATCAGGACCACATCGAATGCCGTTTTTTCGATGGCGGCGAGCGCTTCCAGCCCGTTCGTCGTCACCGTAATCTTGTACCCGCGTTTCTCGAGGAGTTTTACTGCCAGCAACCGGTTTATGGCGTTGTCTTCGGCGAGCAGCACTCGCACCGGCGCGGGATCCGCTTCGGCGGCGGATTGACTCTCTTCAGCCGCGAAGACTGCAGCAGAGACTTCTACGGACGGTTCCGCCGCCTCTGCGATTCCCATCATCGCCGTGAAATGGAAAGTGCTTCCGCCTCCCGCCCTGCTTTCTACCCAAAGTTTGCCGGACATCATGTCGACCAGCCGTGCTGAAATGGCCAGGCCCAATCCCGTTCCACCGAACTTGCGCGTGGTGGAATCGTCGGCTTGCGTGAACGGGTTGAAGATGGACTGTTGCTTCTCTTCAGGAATGCCGATGCCCGTATCGGCTACCTCGAAGTGCAGCAGGCACTCGCCGTTTTCCTCGTGGTCGTTCCTCACTCGCACCGAAATCTCCCCGCTCTCTGTGAATTTGAGCGAATTGCCTATCAAGTTCACCAGGACCTGCCGCAAACGGCAGGAATCCCCCGTAACGAATGCTGGCACGCCGGAAGCAATCTCGAAAATAAACCGGAGACCTTTCTGCCTCGCTCTAAAACTCATCCCATACATCGTCTCGTTTAACGACTCGTTCAGATTGAAGGCGATCCTCTCGAATTCCAGCTTGCCGGCTTCGATTTTCGAGAAATCGAGAACGTCATTGATGACCGTCAGCAGCGACTCGGCCGATGTCCTCACCATCGTCAGGTGCTCGCGTTGTTCCTTCGTTAACTCGCTCGCGAACAACAGTTGGGTCATCCCGATAATGCCGTTCATAGGGGTCCGCACTTCGTGGCTCATGGTCGCAAGGAAAACACCCTTGGCCCGGCTGGCGGCGGTGGCCGCCTCCTCCGCCCGCTTTCGTTCCGATATCTCGCGCTGCAATACGGAGCGCTCGTTCTCCAGCAATGTAACGATCATCCCGAACGCCACGAAATATTTCGGAAGGTCCCAGAGGATGCTGTCACCGGGCATAGCCACCTTCCAACTCGCCAATGTCTCCGCCACCGGCCATACCAGCCCCCAGCACAGAAAAGCGAACGATGTAAATACCACTCCTGGAGTGAAACGGCTGTAATGCCTCCAGTAGGCGATCCCTGTCAGCGCAAAGCCGGCGCACAGCAGGAAGTCCATGCCGTAGCCCGGGTCGCGGCCGATCAGGTAAAACGCGCCGGCGCACCCCCCGGTTGCGCACGCCAGAACCAAGAAACGCACGCTTCCCGGTGCCTGCCAGCGCCACAGGAACGTCAGAGTGAGGGCGGCTCCGCAGATAAAAACCAGCAGCATCCGGTAGAGCGGCGCGTTCTGCAACCCGTACACCCCGCAGGTCCAATAGACCAGCGTCGGGACCACGATCAACGCTCCGAAAATAGCCCGTCTTGACCGTGACGCGATGCTGTCCGACACCGATAAAAAGAAACAGGCGGCCGCCACCACCAGCGTGGAATACGCCATCCAGTCCGCCAGGATTTCCGGGATCGCCTTAAAGCTGTAGAGTAGAGCGGCCGCAAAGTGCGCTACGATTGCGGCCCATCCCAGTAACCATAGGCGCACTCGTGGATGCTGGTCTCTCTGGTGAATCCAGGTGAACAGGGTCACCAGAATCGTCATAACAACCAGAGTTACGACCCGTCCAAACTGTGGAAACATCTACTTCTCCCTGCGAATCATCACTCCCAACAGCCCAGCAGTCGAACGTAGCACCAGTTTACAATGCCGATTACAATCCCGACGCTGGGCGCGGCGTTTTTTCGCCATTTTTCAAAAACGAACCCAACGGAAGTTCGTTTGGCAAAATCACAAGCGCCCCATAGCGCACGATTCAATCCCATTAACGGACATGGCCAAGTTAGATGGAATTGGACTTCTATCGTAAATTCAATGTGTTAGCCGCGATTCGGCCTCTGGCCGCCCAAATGCATCGGAGACCATAGCAATATATGGCGATGGATGTTCCCCGTGGGAAAGAAGTAGCTCGCAGGCGTCTTGTGCGGCGCATTGTTTGGATTTCGATCGCCGTCCTGGTGTTGAGCGGCGCGACCGTCGCCCTTGCGCGTTTGAAACCGGCAGCTCCCTCCGTGGATATGAGCGGCCTTTGGCCGGGCACCGTCAAGCGCGGACCCATGGAACGGCAAGTTCGCGGTTTAGGCGCCTTGAAGCCGGAAGAAATTCACTGGATTGCCGCGGCCCAGGACTCGCGCGTAGCGCAGATCGTCCGGCGTGCCGGTCTCGACGAAATCAAAGCCAATGATGTGATCCTGGTGCTCAGTGACCCCGACCTGGAACTGGATGCCGAAAAAGCGGAATGGCAAATGAAGCAGGACGAGGCCCAGTTGGCCAATCTGAAAGTCAAACTGGAAAGCGACAAGCTGGATCAGGAGGCGACGTTCGCGGAGCTGCAGTCCCAGTACACCCAGGCCAAGCTGACCGCCGATCGTGACCTCGAACTCACCCGCCTCAATCTGAAAAGCGATCTCGAATCGCGTTTGACTGTGGATCAAGCCAATCAGTTGAGAAGCCGTGTAGAGCTTCAAAAGCAGCGGCTGGGTATTCAGGACCAGGCAATTAAGGCCCAGTTAGAAGCACAGCGAGTAATTGTTGAAAGTTCGAGCGCCGCCTATGAGCTGAAGAAACGCCAGGTGGATCAGCTCACTATCCGCGCCGGCATAGACGGTGTTCTGCAGGAAGTGGATGTCGAAGTCGGCCAGCGCGTGACCGCGGGCACTATTCTAGCGAAGGTGGCGGATCCCACCAAGCTCAAAGCGGTGCTGCAGATTGCCGAAACGCAGATGAAGGATGTGCGCGTCGGTCTGGATGCCACAATCGATACCCGCAATGGGCTGATTCCAGGCCGCGTGATCCGCATTGACCCGGCCGCCCTGAACGGCACCGTCGGAGTTGATGTCGCTTTGCTCGGTCCGCTGCCAGAGGGCGCGCGCGCCGAGCTCAGCGTCGACGGAACCATCGAGATTGAGCGGCTGTCGGATGTCGTGTATGTCGATCGTCCGGTCTCAGGCGAGCCGAACACCACTATCGGCCTGTTCAAAATTGATCCCGACGGCAAGGGCGCTATCCGCGTGAACGTAAAGCTTGGCCGCGCTTCTGTCAATACCATCGAAGTTTTAGAGGGCCTGAAAGTCGGCGACCGCGTCATATTGTCTGACATGTCGCAGTATGACTCCTACCAGCGAATCAGACTGAACTAGACCGCTATGCCGCGCGTACTAAAGTTGTTGGTTACTACACAGGGAGGAATCAAGCAGAAATGGCCGCATCCGATCCGTTGATCCATTTGGATGGCGTTACTAAGGTGTTTGTCACCGACGAGGTGGAAACGCACGCGCTGGCGGGGATTCACATAGATATCCAGCGGGGCGAGTACGTCTCGATTTCCGGCCCGTCCGGCTGTGGAAAGTCGACCCTCCTGGCAATTTTGGGGCTGCTTGACTCCCCATCATCCGGGACCTACATACTCAATAACAAGCCCGTGCAAAGCCTTAAGCTCTCTGAGCGTGCACGGATCCGCAACCGTGAGATCGGGTTTATTTTCCAGGCGTTTAATCTCATCGGAGACCTGAACGTTTACGAAAATGTGGAGCTGCCTTTGACCTACCGCGGCATGCCCTCGAGCGAGCGCAAAAAAAAGGTGCACGAGGCGCTGGAGCGTGTCGGGATGTCTCACCGCATTAAGCACTATCCTTCGCAGCTCTCGGGAGGTCAGCAGCAGCGCGTGGCGGTAGCCCGCGCGCTAGCCGGAGATCCCTCTATCCTGCTGGCCGACGAGCCCACTGGAAACCTGGATTCGCAGAATGGCGAGCAGGTTATGGACCTGCTGCGCGAGCTCCATCGCGGCGGCGCAACCATCTGCATGGTGACCCACGACCCGCGCTACGCCCGTTACGCCGACCGCTCGATCCACCTCTTCGATGGCCGCGTGGTCGAAGAGAACATGGAGGTTCCGGTATGATCAGCCGGCACGTCGACCTGATCGCCATCGGGTTGCTCTTGCTGGTGCTGGCCTTTTGCACCCAGGTTCGCCGGGCGGGGGTCCTCGAAATCAGTTCGCGCCGCATTGGCTTCACAAAGTGCCCGAACGGTTCTTTCATTGTGATTCCGCCGCAGCGGCCGCCGGCTCCTGTCCGGTTTATAAGCGAGTAGTCGTATGTCTATAGTCTGGTTTGATCTGCGCTTCAAACCCTGAACGCCGATGGCGAAGCTTTCACGCCAGAACCCGGAGGGCTCTGCCGTACGCTATGAATAAGCCCTCGGAATGACAACGAACTCAATGATCTCTCTACGCAATATCGAGAAGTACTTTGAACACGGCCCCACTAAGACCTACGTCTTGCGCCGCATCAACGTCGATATCAAGGATGGCGAATTCATCTCCATCATGGGCCCTTCGGGTGCCGGCAAATCGACGCTGCTGCACCTTTTGGGCATGCATGACAGCGCCTGGACGGGTGAATATCACTTCCTGGATCAGCCCATTCACAGGCTAAATAAGAAAGACCGGTCGGAGCTGTATAAGAAATACATCGGCTTCGTGTTTCAGAGCTACCACCTGCTGGATTCGCTAACGGTCTACGAAAATCTCGACATTCCCCTCTCTTACCGGAACATCAAGAAGGCCGAACGCCAGAGCATTGTCTGCGACACTCTCGACCGGTTCAACATGGTTGGCAAGAAGGATCTTTACCCCAACCAGCTTTCCGGCGGCCAGCAGCAGTTGGTAGCCGTTGCCCGCGCCATGATTGCCAATCCCAAGTTGATCCTGGCCGACGAGCCCACCGGTAATCTGCACTCGAGCCAGGGCAAAGAAATTATGGAGCTTTTTAAAAGGCTCAACGAACAGGGCGCCACCATCGTCCAGGTGACGCACAACGAAAAGAATGCCGAATACGGCAATCGCATCATTCAGATTGAGGATGGCTGGATTACACAAAACTGACTGAATTGTTTTGATCGACTCCAGCTTGTTAGAAACCAACTATGAAAATTGTGCCGTCGCAAATGCGCATCCTGATCGCCGACGATCAGCCCGATGTGCTGGAAGCGTTGCGGCTTTTGCTAAAACGTGAAGGATACAAGATCGAGTCCGCCGAATCGCCTCAACAGGCTCTTCAAGCGATCGAGAATCGCGACTACGATGCCGCGATTATCGACCTGAATTACACGCGCGACACAACCTCCGGCCAGGAGGGCTTAGACCTTCTTGCCAGGATTCAGACCCTCGACTCCATGCTTCCGGTGATCGTCATGACCGCCTGGGGCAGCGTGGATCTCGCGGTAGAGGCTATGCGGCGCGGCGCCCGCGACTTCATCCAGAAACCCTGGGAGAACGAACGGCTATCGTCCATCGTTCGGACGCAGTTGGAGCTGAGCCAGGCGATCCGCCATGGCCAGCGCCTAGAGTTAGAGAACCAGCTTCTTCGCGGCGATAATCTTCCGACGATGATCGCGCAAGCGCCCACCATGCTGCCGGTGCTCGATCTTATCTCGCGCGTCGGGCCTTCTGACGCGAATGTCCTCATCACCGGCGAACCCGGTAGCGGCAAGGAAGTGGTGGCCCGAACCCTGCACACGATCTCCGGGCGCGCCAACAAACCGATGGTGACCGTCAATGCGGGCGGTTTGGCCGAGGGTATCTTTGAGAGTGAGCTTTTTGGCCACGTGAAGGGCGCCTTCACCGACGCCAAGATGGACCGCGTCGGCCGCTTCGAGCTTGCCGATACCGGCACTCTCTTCCTCGATGAGATCGCCAATGTCCCCTTGAATCTTCAGGCGAAGCTGCTGCGTGTTCTTGAAATAGGCGAGATGGAGCGCGTCGGTTCTTCTAAAACCAAACGCGTGGATGTTCGCGTGATTTCAGCCACGAACGCGAACCTCGCGGATGAAGTCGAAAGTGGCCGTTTCCGCCAGGATCTCGTATTTCGCTTGAATACCATTGAGATCCATTTGCCGCCGCTGCGCGAGCGCCGCGAAGATATCGGGCCGCTGTCGAGCCATTTCCTCGGTATACACGCGCGCCGCTACCGCAAGAACATCGGCGGCTTTGACCACAACGCGACGCAGGCGATGCTGGAGCATCCCTGGCAAGGCAACGTGCGCGAGTTGAACCATGTGGTGGAGCGCGCCGTTTTGATGGCCCAGGGAAACTGCATCAAGGCGAGCGATCTGTTCCTGCGCGCCGGTTCTGCCGCTTCTCCACGGCTTGAGGACATGAGCCTGGAGGATGTGGAAGAGTTTCTCATCAAGAAAGCGCTCGCGCGTTACGGCGGGAATGTGAGTCATGCCGCGAATGCTCTTGGGCTCAGCCGCAGTGCCCTCTATCGCCGTTTGCAGCGCTTTGGGCTCTAATATATATACTTCCGGGCGCGTCCATGAGCTTCGCGCAAAAGTTTAGGCTGGGTCACGATGCCCGCGTGCTGATGTTCGCTTTGGCCGCTGGCCTCCCGGCCGTCTTGGTTTGTGTCATCGTGCTTGCCTTCGGCGGCCACTCTGCGCGCACGCAGATCACTCTCGACCTGTTCGTCGTTCTCTGCTGGCTCGGTTTTGCCTTCGCCGCGCGCGGCCGCGTGGCAGCGCCGCTGCGCACGCTGGCGAACTTGCTCGAAGCCATGCGCGAAGGAGATTTCTCCATCCGCGCGCGCGTTGACAATCCCAGGGAGCCGTTGGGTGAAGTTATGCAGCAGGTCAATGCCATGGCCGCCACACTCCGTGACCAGCGTTTGGGCGCAGTGGAAGCCACGGCGCTGCTTCGCAAGGTTATGGAAGAGATTGAGGTGGCCGCCTTTGCCTTTGATCCGCACCAGACCCTGCGGCTGGTGAATCGGGCCGGCGAGCGATTGTTAGGGCAGCCCGCGGAGCGGCTGCTGGCACGGGATGCCGGTTCGCTCGGGCTCGCCGAGTACCTGGTGGGCGAATCGGAACAAACCATTCAGCGCTCTTTCGCCGGTTCGGCGGGTCGTTGGGGCATTCGCCGCAGCCAGTTCAGGGAAGGCGGTTTGCCACATCAACTCCTGGTTGTTACGGACTTAACCCGGCCCCTGCGCGAGGAAGAGCTACAAGCCTGGCAGCGCCTCGTGCGCGTGCTCGGTCACGAATTAAACAATTCCCTGACGCCCATTAAATCGATTGCGCAGAGCCTTGAGAATCTTGTCAAAACCGATCCCCGCCCCGAAGACTGGACGGAAGACATGTCGCGCGGACTGAACGTGATTGCGACGCGCTCTGAGGCGCTGAGCCGCTTCATGAGCGCCTATGCCCGCCTCGCGAAATTGCCGGCGCCGAAGTTCGTTCCCGTCGAGCTGAATTCGTTGCTGCGGCGTGTCACGAGCCTCGAAACCCGCATGCCCGTATTCTTTGAAGAGTCTCCGCCCTTGACCATTCAGGGCGATGCGGATCAGCTCGAACAGGCGCTCATCAACCTGATAAGGAATGCCGTCGATGCTTCGCAGGAAGCCGGCGGCCGCGTCTTTGTACGGGTTGAGCGAACGCCCGCTGCGGTTGAAATCATCGTTCGCGATGAGGGCCCCGGGCTTTCGAACACTGCCAACCTCTTTGTGCCGTTCTTTACAACCAAACGTGGAGGATCCGGCATCGGCTTGGTCTTGACTCGGCAGATCGCCGAGGCTCACAACGGCACCGTCAGCTTGGCGAACCCCAGCCAGGGCCGCGGCTGTGAAGCGACCCTCACCTTACCGCTTCAGTGAGTATGTGAGTGAATCGCGGCCGCGCTCTGTTGCGAGCTGTCGGCATGATACGAGCTGCGTACCAGCGGTCCTGCCTCCATATGCGCGAAACCCATCGCCAGTCCGGCTCGTTTCAATTCGTCAAATTCCTGCTGCGGAACGTAGCGGATGATCGGCAGATGTTTCTGCGAAGGCCGCAGATATTGGCCAAGCGTGAGAATGTCCACCTGATGGTCACGCAGGTCTTGCATCACCTGCAACACCTCCCGCTGTGTCTCGCCAAGTCCCAGCATGAGACCCGATTTGGACGGTATATGCGGACGGAGCCGCTTCGCATGGCGCAACATATCGAGTGAGCGCTCATAACGCGCTCCCAGCCGAACCTGCCGGTACAATCGCGGAATGGTCTCGGTATTGTGGTTCAACACATCAGGATGGGCGTTCATTACGATCTCCAGCGCGGCATGCGAGCCTTGAAAGTCTGGAACCAGGACTTCCACTTTGCACCCGGAGACTTGCTGCTGTATCGCTTCAATCGTCAGGGCGAATAGCTCTGCGCCGCCATCTTTCCGGTCATCGCGGTTTACGCTGGTGACTACGGCGTAACGCAATCCAAGCGCGGCGCATGCCTCCGCTACCCGGCGGGGCTCGTCATAGTCTACTGCCAGCGGAGCGCCTTTCTGCACTGCGCAAAAGCCGCACCGGCGCGTACAGACATTACCGAGAATCATGAAGGTTGCTGTCCGCCGGTTCCAGCACTCGCCCACGTTGGGGCAAGCCGCACTCTCGCAAACCGTGTGCAATTGCAGCCGCTCGATCAGATTCTTTAACTCGCGGTAGTTTTCGCCAACGGGAGCCGGAGCGCGCAACCACTTTGGCCGCTCAGGCTGGGAGGAGATGGTAACTAACACTATTATTATTAGTGTAGCGAGGCCCATAAATCGTTCAGGCTGTACCGGCTAGTGCAATCAGTTTAGGCGCGAACTGTTTAAATTAAGATCGTCTTCATTTGGCACTGCGACGCAACCTGGCGGCCTCGGCGGGTATCCAAACTTATGTAACACGAGCGCTCCCGGTTACCAAATCAAATCGTGACGCCATCGAGTTAGTCCGATGCGTCCGAAATATAGAAAGTCTTTGGAGGTTTTTCAAAAATGAAGTACGCCATTCTTACGGGCGTAGTGTCTCTAGGCCTGCTGGCAGGCCTCGCGCAAGCGCAAGAGGGTAACCAAAATGAAATTACGCTCTCCGCATTCGGCGTTTTTCAGCACTCGGTGAATGGAAACGGTGTCACCCAGTCATCGAACGACGAGCCAGGTGGGCTCGCCAGTTATCGCTTTTATTTCAGTAGCCATCAGGGGCTTGAATTTGATTATTCATTCAGCCGCTACAATCAGAACTTCGCGGGTTTCGGAGCAACTCCGCTCAACCTCACCAGCCTCGGCCTCACCAGCACCAGCTTATCCGTGCCCACTGATACCCAGGAAGGAACGATGTCCTATGTATACCGGTTCGGCGTGTTTCATCGTGTGCGGCCATTCGTGACCGCTGGCACCGGTGTTCTGGTATTTTCGCCGCAATCGGCCAGCTTCGGATCTGGTTCAGGCAATACTTACGTGGCGCCTGACTTCGTCTATAGCGCCGGAGTGGACCTTCCGGTCAACCATCGCATAGGTCTTCGGCTCGGTTACCGGGGGCATCTCTTCGAAGCCCCCGGATTCGGTGTCGCACAGCTTAAGACTGGGTCCATCACCACCCTGTCGGAGCCGTTCGCGGGTGTGTCGTACCACTGGTAATACTTAGTAAGTCGGAACAAGGGCTCTCCCGGAGAGCCCTTACTTTCTTACGAATTAGATCCAGTTACCCGGCGGGGCTACTTCCACCCAGCCGCCCTGTATGGGATCGCCGTGCAATGTGATCCTGCGAAAATATTTCTTTAGCAGCGGAAAACGATCCGCAACCGGCACGTCGAAGCCTTCGTGGTTAGCCAACGCTGCGGAATCGGGCGTCTGCCCTTGCAAGCACTCGACGAACTGTTCGCGCAAGCGAAGCGCTTCCGCAGGGTCTGGGCTGACATCGTAATCCGGCTCGACGACCACGCGGCCAAACTGCAGCGACGTGGGTTGAATATCACGCAAGGCGTCTTCAAGAAAGAAATCGAGATCAGGATGCATGGCCGTTACATCTCGCGCCGATTCTCCAGGGATCTCGACATCGTCACCTCGTCGGCAAACTCCAGGTCGCTTCCAACCGGGATGCCCATTGCGATTCTTGTCACGCGCGGCCCCAGCGGCTTCAAAAGGCGCGACAGATAGACCGCGGTCGCTTCACCCTCGACCGTCGGATTCGTTGCCAGGATGATCTCCTGAATCTCGCTGCGTTGGAGACGATCTACCAGTCCTTTGATCCTCAACTGCTCCGGACCAATGCCGCGCAGCGGCGAGATCGCGCCGTGCAGCACGTGATAGAGCCCGTGAAAGCTACGTGTCGTCTCTATCGGCAGAATGTTATGCGGCTCCTCTACCACGCAAATCTGCGACCCCTCGCGATGCGGATCGCGGCAATAGCCGCAGAGCTCTCCATCGCTGATGTTATTGCACTGTTCACAAATGCCTAGTTTGTCCTTGATGTCCAGAATCGCCTGAGCCAATGTCTCCGCATCCTCGCGTGGCACGCGCAAGAGATGAAACGCAATTCGCTGCGCGGATTTCTGTCCAATACCCGGAAGGCGTTTACATTCCTGGATAAGGCGCGCAAGCGGCTCGGCAAATTCTCCCATTTGGAACCGGGCTTAAAACAGCCCTGGCGGGAGGCCGAGGCCGCCCAACATGCCACCCATCTTCGATTGGGATTCTTCGTCCACTTTCTTTGCGGCTTCGTTGCATGCCGCCAGCACCATGTCTTGCAGCATCTCTACATCGCCCGCCACTTCCGGATCGATCTTTACGCCAAGGACATTCTTGTGGCCGTCCATTTTCACGCTGACCATGCCGCCGCCGGCGGAACCTTCTACACGAATCGCCGCAATCTGCTCCTGCAACTTCTGCTGCATCTGCTGCGCCTGCTTCATCATGGACTGCATGTTGCCGGGCATCTTCATGAATTAAACCCTCTACTCATTCAAATTTCGCACGGCGCGCACGTGCGCATCCGGAAAAAGCTCCTGGAAACGCTTCACGCCGGGATGGGAGAGCGCGCGCTCACGGACATCATCCTCTTCCCTCGAACTCCGTTCCATAGCTCGCAGCGGGGGCGCCTCAAGATTTTCTTCCGCTTCGAATTTCAGCCGCACGGTTTGGCCGGCAACTTGAGAAGCGATAGCAGATAGCTGCGGCTCCTTCAACGCCAGCATCATGCTTTTGGGCGCCCGTATCAGGACCTCCGTACCGTTCAAAGATATCTGCGCGCTCTGAACGGCATCCGCCGTAAAGTTCAGTCCCGCCTCTGCCAGCGCATCGTGCAAATCCTGCCGCAGATCGCCGCTGCTCGCCTTCACCACGGGAGTGGAACGCGGCGCCGGCGGAACTTTCGCTGGAGCTTGAAATCCTACGGGCCGCGGATTGTCCGCGCGGGTAACGGCGGATAGCGGCGCCTGAGAAGGGCGCGCGGGTTCCGCTGGCCCCAGGCTGGCCAGGGCTTCTTCGATAGGCTGCAGCCGGCTTGCCTGCACCAGCTTGATCAATCCGAGTTCCAGGTGCAGCCGCGGCTGCAGGGAAGATTGCAGCGCCTTGAACAGTTCCAGCGTGAGGTTGAGATATCGCGTCAGATCTTCCTCGCTGAACGCCTTGGCTGTCTCCAGCAGCCGTTGCTGGTCGTGATCGCTTGCGGCAATCAAACGGGTCGGCTTTCCTGCGATCTTGGCCACCAGCAGATTACGCCAATAACGCGCTAGTTCCCGCGAAAAATATTGCAGGCTCTGGCCATTCCGTTCAAGCTCCTGCACAATCTCGAGCATGGCGGCGCCGTCCTGCCGCTGAACCGCGTCCGCCACGGCGCGCAGCGCGTCCACGTCGAACACCCCCAGCAACTCCCGCACATCTTCCACACGCAGCGTGCTTCCGCAGCAGGCAATCGCCTGGTCCAGCGCGGAAAGAGAATCGCGGACGCTGCCTTCGCCGGCCTGTGCCAGCACCGCCAGCACTTCTTCGCTCGCCTGGATTCCTTCCTGCCCGATGATGTGCTTCATCCGGCTGACGATTTCGGCGAAATCCACAGAACGAAAGCTGAAGTGCTGGCAGCGTGATGCGATGGTGTTCGGAATCTCATGCGCTTCCGTGGTGCAGAGGATGAACACCACCCACTCCGGGGGTTCTTCGAGCGTCTTTAAGAGCGCGTTGAACGCTTCTTTGGTGATCTGGTGCGCCTCATCGACGATGAAAATCTTGTAGCGGTCACGCGCCGGGCGATAGCGCACGTTCTCGCGGATCTCACGCATCTCATTGATGCCGCGGTTGGACGCCGCGTCGATCTCGATGACATCCACCGAATTTCCGGCGCTGATCTCCACGCAACTGGAACAAACACCGCACGGCGTGCCTGTCGGTCCGTGAATGCAGTTCAGGCAGCGAGCCAGGATCCGGGCAACAGTGGTTTTTCCGGTTCCGCGCTGGCCCGAGAAGATGTATCCGTGCGCGATGCGGTTGCTCTCAATCGCATTCGTCAGAGTGCGTTGAACATGCTCTTGTCCAATAAGTTCCGTAAAGGATTGCGGACGATACTTCCTCGCAATAACTTGGTACATGACTAGCGAACCTGGCCGTTTTGATAAACCATCATTATCAAGGGGAGGAAATGAAGGAAGGCCTTTGCCAGACCCCGGGTGATCCGCGGCACACGAGCTAAATCGCTACCGTTGCTTCCTTCCGGATCTGGCGGGGTTTACAACCGCCCATTGCACGAAGCCCGGAGCCTGACAACTCCCGATTTTATCATTCGCCCTTATTTTCGCGGCTCCAGAACCGCCTGCAGCTTCTCTCCGAAAAGCGTGGAGGGCGCCGGCCGGCGCTCCGCTTTGTGTTCAGGCGGCGTAGGCATGCGCGGTAGCGGCGCAGTTTCCTTCGCCTCTTGATGCACATTCTGCTCCTCGGCGCTGACGCTTGGTTTAGGCGCGGCGCTGTGGACCTGTTTCTCGTTCAGATAGCGGTCTTTTTTCAGCAGCACGCGCTCCAGCGAAGGAACATATCCCGTGAATTCGCCTTCCGGCAGACGGTCGCGCTTCAAGGCGCTCCGCATCGCGTTCATCTTGGAATCAAGATTATCCAGGTGATGCAGCAGCAGCGCCTCCGCGAAAATCGGCATCTTCGGCGATCCGAATTCCAATTCGCCGTGGTGACTGATAATCATATGTTCCACCAGCGTGCGCAGCCTCGCCGGAAAATTCGGCAGCCGGTCGAACCTGCTCGCTAAAAGGCGAAGGCCAAGCACGATATGACCCAGCAGCTGCCCCTCCGCGCTGTAGTTGAAGCTCCGGGCGTAGCTGAGCTCCTCTACTTTTCCTATGTCGTGCAGAATCGCGCCCGTAAGAAGCAGATCCAGGTCAACCTCAGGATAATGCGCCGCGGCCAGCCGCGCCAGAACGCATAGCGAAAGAACGTGCTCGAGCAATCCACCGCGGCAGGCGTGGTGAATGCTCTTGGCAGCAGGAGCCATTCTGTAAAGGGAAGCGAGCCGCGAATCGCTGAAGACGCTTTCCAGCAGTTCACGCAAGTGCGCATTTGACAACCCGGCGATGATTCCCTGCAACTCCGCGAACATCTCTTCCGCGTCGCGAGCGGTGCACGGGAAGTAATCCGCCAAATCGACTTCATGATCTTCCAGCCGCCGCAAGCGATGGATAGTGAATTGTGAACGGTTCTGATAAAGCTGCATCAGGCCCTTCACCTTCACGAAGTCGTCGCGGTCAAAGGTGTCCATCACTTCCGCGACGTTGTCCCACATTTTGGCCTCAAGCTCGCCAGTGCGGTCCGCCAGATGCAAAGTGAGATATGCCTCGCCCGTCTTCTTTTGCCGAATTTCTTTTGTGAGGATTAGGAACTGCGCCGTGACAACCTCATTCGGAACCAGGCTGTCGATGTAGGGAGATTTCATAGACCCGCTAGTGGGAGCTGCTCTTTCCCGTGACGGTGGTCTCAGTCCCGGGAATCGGAACCACCCACAGAAAGCGTTTGTGCCGGGTCTTCTGTTCCACTTCGGCCTTCGTGACGGTTTCGGGCTTGAGCTGCGCCAATTCCTGCCAGGACGTGTTCTGTCCGGGGGCTGCGCCAGTGTCCACGAATCCGGGTTTTATCTGCAGAAATGCCTGCAGGCGCAGCTGCGTCAGGTATTCGCGGACTTTCGGCTGCATCGCCGGACCGTAGAGAATATTTTGAATGTCGCTCTTTACCTCCGCGAGCGGAGCCAGACCGGCCTTGGTATGCTCATCCACCTTGAACACCTCCCATCCCGTCGGCACCTTGATAGGCTTTGTCACGCCGCCCCGCGGAAGATTCCATACGGCTTCCTCTATCGCCGCCGCCAGGTCGCCCTTCTTGTAGCCGCCCAGCAACCCGCCTTCCTTGGCTGTAATGGCGTCTGAGTTGTCGCGCGCCAGGTCGGAAAACCGCTCACCCTTCGCCGCCTCTTCCGACAAGGTTTGCGCCTTCTTCTCCGCCGCCGCAGCGACGGCCGGGCTCTTGCCTTCCGTGGAAATCAGAATCTCGCTCAGATAGACCTTTTCCTCGCGGACGAAATCGGCCTTGTGCGCGTTGTAATAGTCCTCAATCTGTTTGTCCGTGATGGTGATGTGCCGCCCCACTTCTTCTCCCACCACCTCACGTGTCAAATATTGATTCTTCGTCTCGCTCAAAAAATCCTCATAACTCATGCCGGACTGCTGCCGCACGTAGTCATGAAATTTGTCGGGGTCCGTGATGCCTGACTGCCGCTGCAGATTCGCCATGTACTTGCTGACATCGGAATCCACGTTGATGTTGAGATCCTTGCCCTTTTGAATCAGCAGCAGCTCATCGATGCGGTCGCGCAACACGTTCTTGGAGCGCTCCGTGAGCTCCGTTTGGAGCTGTGCGCCGGTTGCCCCCTGCGCTTTCAGCTCCTGGCCGAGTTCCTTCGTCAACCGCTGGATCTCATCCTGGCTCACGATATCGCCGTTCACCTTGGCGACAATCTGGTCAACCACCGTGAATTTCTCGGTATCGACGGCGATGCACACGGAGGCAGCCGCGGCGAAGCTGAGGCCCATGGCCGCGAGACGTGCAAATCTCATATGTTGTCCCTATTATTATCGCAAGATCAGGCTCGGTTTTCTGCCTGCTGCTCTCGCCCGTTTTACCTATCGAAAACGCGGCATCAAGCTCACTCCGACAATCCCGCCAATTGGCGCGTTTTGCCTGCAAGCGGCCTCGTACCTGTGCTCCTCGCGTATCCGATTTCGTCCCCTTCGTTAAGATTCTGTCCGCCGGCCGATCTACCACCTGCGCCCTTGCTTCACCAGGTGCACCTATTTACCGATTGATCTGTCGCCAGGAGCGCATTCAAGCGAGGTACGAGTGGTAGGACACACTCAGTCCGGAAAACGTCCCGCACGCCACTATCCTGGCGCGCTATAATCTCACCTCATGAATGGCCGTTGGCTAAGACCGGCGAGGAACGGTGTGGCTGTCGTTTTCGTCCACGGAATCCTGTCGTCTGACGCGACCGCGTGGTCCGGTCCGCAGGCTTCGTGGCCTGACTTGATCATCCGAAATCTAACACTTGAACAGGTAGGGGTCTACACGTTTACTTATAAGACACATTTCATGAGCGGAAGTTATCGAATCGGTGACGCAGTGGACGCATTAAGGGAGCAACTCGAACTCGATAATCTCTACGAGTTGAATGCTCTGATTTTTGTGTGTCACAGCATGGGAGGCGTGGTCGTCAGGAAGTTCATCCTTGACAGACAATCTGACCTTAAACAGCGCAGCTTGACACTCGGCCTGTTTCTAGTTGCGTCGCCATCGCTCGGCTCAAAATACGCAAATCTGTTTAGCGCAATCATCAAGGTCTTCGGCCACGCTCAGGCCGATGCGCTTAAATTCGGTCGGGATAACGAGTGGCTTAACGACCTTGACCAGAATTTTATGAATCTAAAGGAGTCTCGGCATCTAAATCTCCACGGGAAGGAGTTGGTAGAAGATACGTTTTTCGCGCTTAGGGGCTTTCTGCGTGAACAGATTGTCCCTCCTTTTTCGGGAACGAGATACTTCGGCAACCCTGTCAAGATTCCAGAATCCAATCACTTCAGTATTGCTAAGCCCAGCGATGAGAGCTCGCTCCAACACCGTCTCCTGTGTAAGTTCGTCGCTGACGTTGCACAGGAAATGTCCGCTCTCAAGACAGAGAAATCACCACCGCCGCACGAACACCTTGATGTCCTGCCGGCTTCCGGCTCTTATGCGGACGAGGCTGATGCTTGCGTTGCCAGCACGGAGATGGCGGCATCGGGCAATCCTCGCAAGAATGTGTTAATTGCGAGGGCTACCGATGACCTTCTTAAGGAAGCCCGATCCGTTCAGGAGTATCTCGGGCAATTTGGTCAGGACGTCAAGGTTATTTCCATTCCAGAAACCTCGTTGGGTGAGGAATTTAAAGTCAAACTTAGCGAAGCCCTGAAGAAGACAGATCTGTTTGTGCAGCTACTGGGGCCGCATCGCGGTTTTGGACATATGCAACGCTATCAGTATGATGCGGCAACCGCTGCGGCCGTCGAAATCATGCAATGGAGAGGCCTCAGTTTGCACGTTAAGAAGGTGGGGGAGGAAGATCCCGACCACAGGAGATTGCTGGAGGGGATTAATGTAGCAGCCTCAACGCTGGAAGAGTTTAAGGAGTCTATTCTAAAGTGGGTTCGCGAGCCTCAACCACCGAACCGAGGCTTGCTGACCGGCCATTGGCTCGTCATCCTCGCCGATCAAGGAGATCTCGAAACTGCCGATCAAATCTGCGACGAGCGCATAAAGACCGGTCATAGGGTGGGCGACATAGAAGTGGAAGTCAAGCGGCGCGGCGGGACTCCCAGTAGTCCTCGAAGCGGGCATTGAGGTAACAACATCGCAGGGCGATGATGGAGTTGGCGCCACGGACGGTCCAGAACATACCGGATTGTTTGAGGCGGGAAGCGATTACGGTCTTGCAGGCGGCTTCAATCACACCGGAACCGACGAACAGATGCTGACGGCGGAACTTTGGGTATCGCATGCGCTCGGCATTTCGCTCAAAGTAGTCCGCCTCCAGGCGAATCTTTTCCAGAACGTCAGTATTAGTTGACTCGATCGAGCGCAACGAGAGAAGCAGCTTTTCGATTTTCCCCTTATCGAGCAGACGCTTTTGGTGGACTTTCATCCAGTCCTTCTGGTTCGGCGGATCGTTGGGATACAGCCTGCGAGCGAGTTCCCAAAGGTGGTGGCGCGCGTGATAGAGATCGACGACCTGGACGGCGCCCGGGAAGTGCTGATCGGCAAGGTTCCAGATCCACTCGGCTCCGTCGCCTATGACGACTTTCTTTGCCGCGCGGCTCCAGCCACGGTTCCAGGCTTCCAGATAGATGCGCTTACCAAACTCCTCGGCCGTCTCGATGGCTCCCGTATAGGTAGTCGAATCCGGATCGCGAATCGCGTGGCCTTCTTTATCCCAGGCCGTCTGGGTGAAGACGCATCCCAGTTTGACCTCCCGCGTATGAGCTGGCTGACCGTCGGTTTTGCCCTTGCGACCCTCGGTTTCTTTCTTCACCACCGGCACGCCGGTCCCGTCCATTTGCACACACAGAATCGGAATGGTCTTGCCGATGATGACGGGCAGGTCCAGCTGGACGGCTTTGTGGATTTCGCGCTGCTCGCCTGTTGCGATGTCGGCTCCAATCGCCTCCGCCGTGCGCTCCACTGACTTGGCGGTCACTTCCAGACCGGCCAGAACCTTCATCTGCTCGCGGCCGTGATCGAAGGGCGACTGCTGACCCACCAGAGCCTGCATGCGGCGCACGCCCGGAGAGCAGTCGCGGTTTTCAATATCGAGCTGGCGGTCGGCGGGGAACTGGCCGTTGTGACAATGCGGACACAGATACCAGGGGCGCGACAGTTCCACCTCGCCCAGTGCTGTGAGAAGCCGTCGCGAGCGCCGTTCGCGGTAGCGCGCCTGATGACCGCACGGGCACGTGATATGGCGCCGCTCAGCGGCAGGCTCGGGGATCTGCAACAACCGCGTGAGAGCCGTCGCCCCGGCCTGATGCAGGGCGGTGCGGAAGCCAATTTCCACCGCCTCCAGGTCCATGCCATCGGTCCGCTTCCGTTCGGCGAAAATGCGACTCAACAGAGTGGTTACTTCGTGCGTGATCTCCGCGTGGATCGCCGCGGCCGTTTTTTTTCCTCTGGCGTCAGCGTATCCCCGACCGGGCGCAGGGCGCAGATCTTTTCGCTGACCTCGATGATCTCTCCACAGAGTGCCTGAAACTTGTGAAACTCGGTGACTTCCTGTTGTGCCTTGCGCAGCGTCGCTGCCGAGCGGAAGGTCTCGGTCACCGTCTTGCCTTTCACTCGGCGCGTCAGACGAAAGTTAGGGCCATGCCCGGCGTCATCTCGTTTGGAACAATGGCAACCGGGTTTCCCGCACTTGCCGGACGTGGCGGTAATCGAGCCGCGACGGAAGTCGCCGGCGGCGGCAAGCTGGCGGAACAGGTCGGTTCGTTTGGCCTCCAATTGAGGCAGAGTGTCGGTCATAGTAGCTCCTCCTCTTCTTAGCGTATATAGACGCTAAGATTCGCGCCACAAAAAAAGAAACTAACCGATCCTGCACTCTCAGGTCGCACACCCAAAGACCGGTCATAGCACCACCTCCATCCCGACTGTGTCTCTGAAATCGTCCGATGCTCGCGCCCACTTATACGAACTGTTTGCAGGTGGCGATAAATTTGTCTTTCTTTATGGGGACACCACGCTGGATTGGATCCAGTCGATTTTGACACATTTTCGCAAAGAGGTCAGGAGCTTGGCCGTATTGAATCGGACCCTTATCTGCGAGGGGCCCCCTCCGGGCAAGCCCAGCATCAGGATGGATTTTCGGGGTGCTCAATGGGTCCACTGCCGTGAGCAATGGGACTTGGACAAGATTCGAGCTCGAATTGCGGGGATGACCGCATGACATTACCAACGCGCGTTCCATATCCAGGTCTTCGCGCGTTCAGGCGTGACGAGGTGGATGTCTTCTTCGGACGCGACCGATGCATCGATACGATGATCGACCGACTGGCTTCCACCCGGTTTCTCGCAGTGCTTGGTTCGTCGGGCAGCGGAAAGTCCTCTCTGGTTCGCACCGGCCTCCTAGACGCTCTGCATTTAGGACTTCATCCGTCCGGCTCCCGTTGGAAGGTGGTGGATTTTCGCCCAGGTGTCCAGCCGATGGAGAACCTTGCCCAGGCGTTGAATAGGGTTGGTCAGGAAGTCCTTAAGATCGACGTGGAGTTCTTGTGCCGCGGACCGCGCTCCGCTGTTCAATGGGCAACGGGCGGAAACCTACCATCCGGATGGAACCTGTTATTGCTGGTTGATCAATTTGAGGAACTGTTTGGTTACGAAAGCGATCAGCAATTGGAAGAAGCGGAGGCATTCGTAGCGATGCTCCTCGAAAGCACCTCTGCGAGCGATGCGCAAATTAGTGTTGTTATCACCATGCGGTCGGAATACTTGGGAGCCTGCGCGTCGATTCCGAAGCTCGCAGAACGAATCAGCGCCGGGCTTTATCTAACGCCGCGTATGAGCCGTGAGGAGTGCCGTGAAGCCATTCGAGGCCCAGCGCGGGTCATGGGATTCGAAATAGAGGCAGCACTCGTCAATCGAACTCTTAACGACATGGCAGGCTTTGCGCCGTGGGAGGAGGGGGGCGGCGTTCCGCAGTTGGAACGCTTGTCGCGTCGCGCTGACCAGCTACCGTTGATGCAGCATGTGCTGAACCGGTTGTGGACGCTGGCGGCGCGAGCTAGTGGCGATTCCGACGATGCCGCACTCCTAACGCTCCGCGACTACGAGGTAACGGGTGGCCTTACGGGAGCAATTGAAAAGCACGGCACCGAGATCTTAATCAAACTGGGCGAGCGGAGTATCTTTGTCGGGCCGATATTCTGTGCGTTAGTTGAAGGGTCGTTCGGGGCAACGGCCGTCAGGAGGCGCTGCACGATCGGCGAGTTGGCTCAAATTGCGGGATGCACTCGCGAAGACGTGAATGTGATAGTCCGCGAGTTTGAGGGGCCGGACTGCAACTTCGTCAGAAAGGAGCATAAGGGGCGTAATGATGAAGGTATTGATGAATATGACGTTGATCTAAGCCACGAAAGCCTGATTCGGCAGTGGCCTCAGCTCCGGGAATGGTTGAACAAAGAGACACACGACGCCAAAGAATGGAGGCGGTTGGCCGACGCCCAAGAGCGGTACGCACAAGCACAGCGCACAGGCGGCCTGCTAAGCGGACCCGATCTTGAAAGCTTGGACAAGTGGTGGCTTGAGAAGAAACCCAATCCGGCTTGGACAAAGCGCTACGGGGGCCACTTCGAGAAGGCCAGGCAGTTCCTGGACGAGAGCCGTAAAGCCGCGACGGAAAGTGACGAGCCCTCGGCGAAGCTTTGGAGCGCGGAGATTAACCTTTCAATATTCCGTGAGTTAGTTGATGTTCTTTTGTCGGATTCTTATGTTTGCCTTCTTGGCTTTTCGAAATTGCAGTCGGAACTTTTGGAGCGTCTAGAACGCTACGCCGCAACGATTCATGAGAAGTTCTCGGGTAGTAACCCTCTTGACCGGGTCCGAATCGAGTTGCGTCTCGGTCTCGCGTACGAGGAGATCGGCGCTGCGAGCAACGCGCTGCGGAAGTACTCTCAGGCGTACGGGGATGGTCTAGCGGCCATAGATTCTGGCGCCATATGCCATCAGCTCCCGCTTTTCCTGAAAGGTGCCATTATTGAGGCAGGATGTCTATACGCTTGGTTTCTCTTAGATATTGGTCGCCAAGACGAAGCCTTGACGGTTATCGACCGCCTCACGAAGCTCTCTGGACCCTACGATGCAGCCTCAGCGCCAACCGAGTTGCGGGTACCATTCGCACGGTTGGAGAACCTATTAAATCGGCTTCATTTTGATGTGGGAAATTACGACGACAGTCACGTGTCCTTGGCGCTTGAACTCCTGTCGCCTGTGGCGGCTGAGGCTGGTGTCACAATGGATGTTCTCTCTCTTCAGGCCGTCTTGTACGGCAATCTCCCGACTCCTCGACGTGAAGAGACCCGCGATAGCGCGGACGAACTTGTACAACGAATGTTTGCGAAAAACGCCGCAGATACCAGAGCTGTTGTCGCGGTGGTTGGGCGTTTTCGAGACCACGCAAGTGTGGAAAAGGATGACGGCAACCTTGACTCTGCCGAATACAACCTCCAGCAAGCTAGCTCCTTACTCTCCAAAGTTCGTAGCCTGGTCCCTGATCATTACCGGTCGTTGTTTCTAGCGGCCGCTGTGGAGGGAGACCTCGGGGAAATTTGGTCAGCTCGGCATAACGTGCAGAAATCTGGGGAGCATACGATGCTTGCCCATCGGCTTTTCATTCAAGCATTCCGAGGAAAAACCTGGTTCCCTTCGAGGATAGAATCCGTCCGTCGGTTGTATGGGCTGTTCAGAGCAGTTGAGGTCCCAGCATCGGAGAGGCTTTCGTACTACCGAGACATCGTCGAGTCCTTGAACCCCACACTTGCCGAGTTCCCGAATACCAAGGCTTTCGCGTATGTTGCGGCGGATGCGTCGGTTCAACTGAGCAAACAGCTGAAGATCTATCCCGAACGAGAGCGGGAGAGGGAAGATTATCTCTCAAAGGCGATTGGCTGGTTTGATTCGTGCGGGGCCTTGGACGACGTCTTTGATCGGGGTGATTATGCGGACGCGCTGAAAGAGCGAGTGATTCTTTTCGCGGCTATGGGAAGAACTAAGGAGATGCTTGCTGATGTCGCGACGGCGATGGAGTCCTTTAAACCCGTTCTCGACAGAAACCCATGGGACATGTGGGTGAGGTTAGCGCTCAGGGAGTGCGAAGAAGTTGCGGGTCAGGCACTTTTCAAACTGAGTCGGTACGAGGAAGCGCTTCCTCATTTGGAATATGGTTCCAGATGGGGCGGCCAAGCCAGCTCCAAGCTTTTGGCCCAAATCTACCAAGAAGGTTTAGGAACAGCGAGGAATAAACAAAAAGCCCGGGAGCTGGAGGCGGTAGCGGGGAAACAGACTTCGGCGTCGTTAACGATCCTTAAAGGGCTGGAAGGGAGCAGGAGAGACTTTGAGTTTCATATTTTTGAATGGCCTTCTGATTACCCGTATATGGGGATCGACGATCAAGTCGAATATATGAAGGCAGCGGGTTTTACTGTCAATGAAGAAGTCGCCGCGGCCTTTCGACAGATTCATTTGCTGGCTCGCAGAGACAACCTCTCATTTCCTGGTTTCGTGAAGTCTATTCTGGATCAAGCCGGTCCCGGCGCGATTTCGAGAGGTGCCGAGCCTGGTGGACCCCTTCAACATGTTGCGGAGATCGCACACGCCATCGCGACGCTGCGCGTACACGGGGTCGCATCGTTGGATTCTAAGAAGGCTTCAAACTCATCCGCTTCGGATGCGTCCAATTGGGGGTCCGAGGTCGAAAAGGCGGCTGCCAGGGGCGACAGCTGGCAGGTCCGCAAATTAGTAGCTGCCGGAGCTTCTCCTCCGAAGATCTGGAAGAATCCGCGCGTGAGTGAGAGCGCGGGATTCTTGTCATTCACAGAACTCGACGCGGCTGAAGCCGATCGTCTTGCACCCAAACTATCGGCATTGGGAGCGAAACTGATTGTTCGATCTGAATGTCGCCGCGTGCGTCGTGCGCCGTTGAGTTTCTTCCCGCACTACAACCTTCTCGCTATTGAAGATTTAGAGATTCCCGGCCAGAACGAACAGTTCGCGTTTGAGGGACCGGATGGAGAACTGAGGCTGCTCGACTGGACCAACGAGCCTATTTACCAAACCGCGGCGGCCTGTCAGCCAATTTTTGATGATGCGAACGTTCTCCTCTACTGTCGTTTTTTCTTTCATTGGGTCCGTGGTCAAAAAGGACGTTTCGTGATCACCGAGCCCCTTGATCGGATCGCCTGGACCGAGGCTGCGACCGAGGATGATCGAAAGAAGACAATCGACCGGCTGCGCTACCTGAAAATTAAGGATCGCCTCGATGACCGTGTGCGGCTGCGGGCTACCGTCATTTTTCGGAACGCATTATTTGAAACGGACATCCTTGTCGCAACGCTTGAAACGGATGTGCTGGACCCAGACTCGGGAATGCTTGAGCACATGACCATCGGCCAGACAAAATTGATGAACGAGGACCTACTCCTCGAAGACCAGCCGATCGAACTCGACGGGCCCCCAGGCGTGTTTGGCTAGTCCGTCTAAAGAGGCTTTGGTCTCATTGAGTTAAGACCACCCCCTAGGACCAGGAAATGCTGATTGAGGCCGCGGCAAAGCGTCGGAATCGAATAATGTCGGTTTCGGCTACGATGTTGGACCGAAGGAGGGGGATTCCGGCCGCCCTTGTGATCGGAAACTTTGCCACCTATGGGCTGGGAATCCAGCCTTTATCGCAGACCTTCCAGAGCCTCACCCAGCCTGTCGATCTCAGCGAGGAGGGCCCGATGTTCGTTGCCTTCACCGCGAATACCTCGAACATCAGCTGGTGGAATAGCGTTTACAACAAACCCGACGTCGGTTTTAACCATCCCAACCGCTGGAGCGCGCAAGACAACACGGTCGTGTTCAATCCTCGCGGGGGGGCCAGCGGTTCCCTCATGCCGGAGGATGATCCGTTTTATCAGATGCGGGGCTTTACCATAACTCAAGGAACCTCGACCAACGGACCCAGCGTCATGGAGGCGCCAGCCGGCCAACAGCTGACGCTGAGCGCTCGCGTCTACAACTTCAGCTTGACGCATGTCCCCGCTGGCGACACCGTCTATGTGAGCTTCTTCGGTCAAGAGTACACTTCCGCCGGAGGGGAGGTTGGAAACAGCTTCTTGATCGGCACCGCCGACCTCTCGTCTGCCGCATCGTCTTCTACAACGTCTCCACTGCCCGCATGGAACAACAATTATTCCAGTGGAAACGACACTCCCACCAACAATTGGAGGTGCAAGTGTCAATTGGGATACCACGAATTATGGAGGCAAATACTTCGTATTTTGGGTGCTTACGTTCATAGGCGACGCGAATGGCAATCTCGTGGCGGAAATGCCAAATCACGGTTTGTCAAAGAGTCCTGCGTATGTCGTCTACACCAATATCGCCCAAGTACCAGTAGAGTCGTACAGCAATAACGTAGGTGTTTTCGGAACCTCCAGTCCTTTCTATGTCGTAACTGGAGGAACCACAGGCAGCGCGAGCACGGCATCGGCTAGGAGCGCTGCAACCACGGCGGCGACCGAAGAGGTTCCTGCGACAGCGCTAGTCGAGAATCCGGTGTCGACCTCGTCACCGGTGGCGGAAACGGCCATTTCGGCGAACGTGTCGGCGGCAACCAGCGATCTTCCGGCGCCGGGCACCGGGATCGTCGTGGTCAAGAGCGTCTCCCTGGGCAAAGGCCCGTTGATACTGGATCAGCGCACCAAGCTGGAGACGACAGTAACAAGTCCCAATGGGGCCAACAATGGAGTGCTGATCTACTTCGCCGGCGATCCCAGGAAAGGCGGCAAGCCTCTTGGTTTGCAGCCCATCGCCCATATCGGCGCCGGCTCAACTTACGATGCGCGGATCTTCTTCCAACCATCGAGTTGCGCCCCGGTGGATGTCTACGTAGTGGGCGCGACGGGTCCAACCCAGTTCACGATCGGTAACGCCAGCGCGAAAGTGATAGTCGAGCCGGTCGGGCAAATCCACGGTATGTCCACCTACATCAGCGACCTGGACCTCCGATCTTCCGAGGTCTCAGATAGGTTGAAAGGAATTCTCGCCGACGCAGCCAACCAGTTCAGCAAGGGAGACTATGAGAAAGGAAAAAGAACGCTCCGGGACTTTGAGGATTATGTCCGGTCGCGGGAAGGAAAAGAATTGAAAAAGGCAACAGCTGAGGAGTTGATCTCACAGGTAAAGCGAATCACCGGTTGCCTGCATGACGAAGGAAAACAGGACACCCAAGCAGCCCTCGCTGCCATACCCGTAACGCCCGAAAACTGAATCTGGCTGAATCGGCGTCTCTTGAGATTATTTACCTGACCTGCACTGGAGCTTCCGCCGTCAGCTCCAGCAGAGTCTTTTGCAGGTCGTCCAGCAGTTCCCCCGGTCCCGTTGTACCGATAGGCAGTTTCAGTACGCCGGCCGGGGTGAACTGCACATTTTCTGTGTTGCGCACCAGGGCCATCAGCCTGAACGGGTCGATCTTAGACTGCTGATGGAACTTGATGTTCGCAAACCCTTGTCGCCTGTCGATGGATTCAACCCCGGCCCGTTCTGCCATGCTCTTTAACAGCGAGAATCGAACCAGGGTCCTGACCTCATCCGGCACCGGTCCATAGCGATCCGCAAGCTCGTCGGTGATGCGCTGCGCCTGTTCTTCATCCTTGGCATCGGCAATCCGTTTGTAAGATCGCAGGCGCTGTGCATCGTCCGAGATGTATTCCGGCGGAATGCGAATATCCAGACCGAGATTCAGCGCGGCGTGGATTTCCAGCGGCACCTCTTCGCCCTTTAGTTCGCGAACGGTTTCTTCAAGAAGGCGAACGTAGGTGTCGTAGCCCACTGCCTCAATGTGGCCGTGCTGCTCGCCTCCCAGCAGGTTTCCCGCGCCGCGCAGCTCGAGGTCCAGCGCCGCGATCTTGAACCCCGCACCCAGATCGCTGAACTCTTTCAACGCCGCCAGCCGCTTGCGCGCCACTTCGCTTAATTGCGTATCGGCGGGCACCAGCAGATACGAGTAGGCGCGCCGGTTTGATCGGCCTACGCGTCCGCGCAGCTGATACAGCTCGCTTAGGCCGTAACGCTCGGCATTCTCGATCAGGATCGTGTTCGCCAGGGGAATGTCCAACCCGTTCTCGACGATCGTGGTGCACACGAATACGTCATATTCATGCTTCATGAATCCGAGCAGCACTCGTTCCAGATCCGCTTCGCCCATCTGGCCATGGCCCACGCCGATGCGGCACTGCGGAATCAGCTCCTGGATAAATGCCGCGCGCATGAAAATGGTGTCCACGCGATTGTGAACAAAATAGACCTGCCCCTGGCGCTGCATCTCCTGTTCAATCGCTGCCTTAATCAAATCCGCGTTGAAATGCGCCACAACTGTATTGATGGACAGCCGGTCTTTGGGCGGAGTCTCAATCACGGACATGTCCCGCAGCCCTAGTAGCGACATATGCAGCGTGCGCGGAATCGGCGTTGCGCTCATGGTCAGCACGTCTACGTTGTGGCGAAGCTGCTTCAGCCGTTCCTTATGCCTCACGCCGAATCGCTGCTCTTCATCCACCACCAGCAGGCCGAGGTCATAAAACTGAACGTCTTTCGAAAGCAGCCTGTGCGTTCCTATCAGGACGTCCACCTTGCCGGCCGCCAATTGCTCCAGCACCGCCTTTATCTCCTTCGGCGTGCGAAAGCGGCTTACCAATTCAATGTTGACCGGGAAGGAAGCGAAGCGCTGCCGGAACGTTTCGTAGTGCTGGAACGATAGAACCGTGGTAGGCGCCAGAACGGCAACCTGCTTTCCGTCGCCGAGCGCCTTGAAGGCCGCGCGCATAGCCACTTCCGTCTTGCCGAAGCCGACATCGCCGCACAGCAGCCGGTCCATTGGCTGCTCGCTCTCCATGTCGGCCTTGATCTGGCTGACGGCTTCGATCTGATCTTTGGTGGGCGCATATTCGAAAGCGTCTTCGAACTCGCGCTGCCAATTACTATCGGGCGAAAACCCAAAGCCCTTGGCCAGGCGGCGTTGCGCATAGAGCTTTAACAGTTCGTCCGCCATATCGCGCATCTTGGCTTTTACGCGCGACTTCGTCTTCTCCCAAGTGACACCGCCAAGGCGGTCCAGGTGCGGCTTCGCCTCGCCCGCGCCGCGATATTTCTGCACCAGGTCCAGCCGCGTGAGCGGAACATAAAGCTTAGATTCGCCGGCATACTCCAACAACATGAAGTCGCCCTTTTGATCGCCTTGCACGATCTCGCGGATGCCCAGAAACTGGCCCACTCCGTGCGTCGTGTGCACCACGAAGTCGCCCGGCTTCAAATCCGCGATATCGGCAGCGAAGGCGGCGAGTTGCGATTTCGTCGGTTGGCGGGCAATCAGATCCGACGTCTCGAACAGGTCTTCCGAGCCCAGAATCGCGAGCTGCGAATCTGCCAGCACCGCCCCACGGCGCACGCGGCCTTTGATCAGATAGGCGCTTGAGACCGCGCCAGCGTAATAAGCGCGCTCCACCAGAGAAGGCCGCGCACCTGCCGTCGATTCCAAACCCAGCTGGTACGGAACCGAGTATTCCTGCAGTACATCGGCCAGACGTTCCAGTTCGCCCACCGAAGCCGCGAAAAACGCTACGCGGTTCCCTTGTTGAATCAGGTTGCGTGCTTCCGCAACGGCTACCGGCATGTTGCCCTGAAAGGTCAACGAGGGGCGCGTGGAAATGTGGAAGCGCCGCCCGTCCTCTTCCGGCGGACCCGCCACTAGTTCCAGTTCCTGCAGACGGATCTGCGTGCGATCCGCCAGCACCTCTCCCAACTCGTCCCAGCGGAGGAAATTTTTGTCCGGTTCAATTGGCGCCGGGCGGTCCGGATGGTCCAGCCGCTGCCATAATCGATCTACCGCCGATTCAATTGCGCCCGGCTCATCCAGAATCACGTACGCTTCCCGGTTCAGCGCGAAGAGATTCTGTGTTCGGGGCCGAACCATCGGCACTAGAAACTCCCAGCCGGGAAAGACTTCGCCGGGATTCGACAATTCCAGGTCGGCCTGTTCCGCGGCCTCGGCAAGCTGCCGCAGCAGCGGGCGCGATCGCGGATATTCCGCCAGCGGCAGCAGCATCGCGGAGTTCACTTTCAGAACCGACCGCTGCGATTCCACGTCGAACTGCCGGATGGATTCAATCTCATCGCCAAAGAACTCTACCCGGACCGGCCGCGAAGCTTCCGCCGGAAAAACGTCGAAGATGCCGCCGCGCACGGAGTACTCGCCCACCATCTCCACCGGCTCGCGCCGTTCATAGCCGACGCTTTCCATATGCTGCACCAGGTCTTCCAGCGCCAGCTCCTCGCCCACCCGCAGCGTCAGCGCCAGCTGGCGGTAAAACTCGGCTGATTCGGTGCGCAACAGCGCAGCTGCCGCCGGTACAACCGTGATCGGCACCTTTTGGGCCGAGAGCCGCCACAAACCCACCGCCCGTTTTTCAGCAATTTCGTTATGCGGCGACAGGCGCTGCTGCGGCAGCACGTCGAGCGCAGGAATTAGTTGCGGCGCCGGCAGGTCGCGGTCTTCGAACAGCAGGTCAAAAAACACTTCGATGGATTCCATCAGCGTTTCCGCCTGCTTATTGCCGTCCACCACCACAAAAAGCGGCTTCTCGGTCGCCTGATAGAGCAGCACCAGGTACAGCGCCTTCGCCGTGTTCACCAGTCCGGAAAGCGAAAACGGACCGCGCTCACTCCGTATGAGCTTTTGCAGAAGGGACTGAAACTCGGCCGGTCGCGCGGCGGATTGCAGTAGATCTCGCGTCGCCGGGTGGGTCACTGCGCCCGTACCGGCAAAGCCAGGGCCGGTTCCGCGTCTTTTTTGGTGTCGTTCTTGGATTGGTGGCGGCCGATGATCTTCGCCGCAATGTCGGTAGTCGAGTATCCCGGCTCCAGCGGCAGCGCGTGAACCTCGCCTCCCGCTGCCTCTACCTCTTCCCGGCCGGCAATGTAATGCGACCAATCCGCGCCTTTCACCAGCACATCCGGCAAAACCGCGGCAATCAGCTCGCGAGGCGTATCTTCATCGAAGAGCGTCACGGCGTCTACTGCTTCCAGGTGCAGTGCGAGTTCTGCCCGGGCGCTTTCGTCGAAGAACGGCCGCGACGGCCCCTTTAGGCGCTGCACGCTGCTATCGGTATTCAGCGCCAGAATTAAAACGTCGCCCAGAGATCGCGCCTGCTCTAACAGATATATGTGGCCCGGATGCAAAATGTCATAGCAGCCGTTGGTGAAAACGACGCGCTTGCCCTCCGATTTCCACTGTTGCCGCCGCGCGATAAGGTCTTCGCGCGCGTAAAATTGAGCCATCCGCACTTTCATTTTACGATTCGGTCCGCTCCCAACGCGCGCCGCTGCCAACCCGTACGCCTTATTCTGAAGATTAAGCACTTACTCTGGATGCAGTTCCGCAAAATATTAGTTCGCGCTACCAATTGGGTCGGCGATGCTGTCATGTCTGTACCGGCCCTGCAAGCCTTGCGCCGGCATTTTCCGGAAGCCCACATCGCCATCCTGGCGCGGCCCTGGGTAGCGGACCTCTATGGCCGCGAGCCTTTCTGCGATGAAGTGATTCCGTATAGCCCGCCTCGCGGCTGGCGCGGCCTCGCCGAAAAATGGACGCTCGCCCGCGCATTGCGGGAACACCGCTTCGAATGCGCGATTCTGTTGCCCAATGCCTTTGAAGCCGCCGCCTTAGCGCGTCTGGCGGGCATACCCGTTCGCATCGGCTATGCACGCGAAAGCCGCGGCTGGCTGCTTTCGCACGCCATTCCGACGCCGGACAACGGCGAAACGCCCGCCCATCAACGCTTCTATTATTTGGAACTCCTTAAGCGCGCCGGTCTCATACAAAAAGACTCTGGCGACGGACCTATTCGACTCTCCGGTACCGGCGCGGCCGCGCGCCTGGGCCGCCTTCGCTTTCAGGAAGCCGCCATGACAGGCTCCGTGATTGGCGTAAGCCCCGGCGCAGCCTATGGCGGCGCCAAGCGCTGGCTTCCCGAACGTTTCGCCGCCGCCGCGGTGCATGTCGCGCGTGAGCGCCGCGCCTCAGTCGCCCTGTTCGGATCCAAAGAAGAATTCTCCATCTGCCAGTCCGTTCGCGAAGCCGTGGAAGCGGCCGGGCTGCAGTCCATCAACTTCGCGGGCGCCACCAGCCTCGCCGATTTCATCGAGCTCGCCGCCGCCTGTGAAGTTTTCCTGACCAATGATTCCGGGCCAATGCATATTGCCTCCGCTCTGGGAGTTCCGACGATTGCGGTCTTCGGCGCAACTGACGACCTCGCCACCGGTCCCACGGGCGAGCACACTCGCGTTATTCGCGTGCCGGTCGATTGCAGCCCATGCCTCCTCCGCGAATGTCCCATTGACCACCGCTGCATGACGTCCGTATCGGCGGAGATGGTGGCGCAGGCGGCTCTCGACTTGGTGGCAATCGGAAAAAAACCCTAGGACGAGAGCATAACCTCTGTGGACACTCGAAGAAAAATCGTTCCTTTAAATGAAATTGGGGCCCGCACGGCTGGCGAGCACTGGCTCGCTGTGGTGGGCCTGTTTGACCCGCTCACCGCCATGCAGACCAAACGCGTGGCGGAATTGGCGCAAAACAACAGGAAACTCCTTGCCGTCGTGCTCGCCGTCGACGGAACTCTCCTTTCCGCAGACGCCAGGGCCGCTTTGATTGCCGCTCTGCGCGAAGTGCATCTCGTCACCATCGCTCACGACGCGGAATGGCGCCGCGTCCTTCCTCAACAAGCCTCTATTGAAGTTGTCGACGATCTCCCCGCCGACCAGCGCCGTTCCGCCGAGTTCGTCGACTTTGTTTTGCGCCGCCACCACGCGACAGGAGACTCCGCCCGTTGAATAAGCCTCGCTGCCTTCTCGTGATCCGCTTAGGCGCCATGGGCGACATCATCCATGCGCTGCCGGCTGTGGCCAGTCTCAAACGCAGCTTCCCTCAATGTGACCTGACCTGGCTGGTTGCCAGCCGCTGGCTGCCGCTCCTACGAGGCAACCCATCCATTAATGAACTTGTTCCCTTTGAGCGCGACGGCATGGTTTCGCTGTGGAGTTCCTGGCGCCGACTGCGCGCCCTTCAACCGGAAGTTGCCGTCGATTTTCAGGGTCTGCTTCAGTCGGCTTTAGCCGGCCGAATCGCCCGCCCGTTGGCCTTCTTCGGCTTCGACCATTCGGTTGCCCGCGAGCCGCTCGCATCCTGGTTCTACACACATTCCACGCCTGTCGCGGGGCCGCATCGCATCCAGCGAAACGTGCAGTTGGCGCAGGCTGCCGGGGCGACCCAGGTCACCTGGGACGCCTGGCTGCCCGAAGGTGTTGCGGAAGGCGAATTGCCCTCCGGTGATTTCATCCTCGCCAGTCCTTTCGCCGGTTGGAACAGCAAACAATGGCCGATTGCGCATTACGCGGCGCTCGGCGAACGCTTGTACCGCGACGGCCTCCAGCTTGTTCTCAATGTTCCCGCCGGCCGCGCCAATGAGCTCGCGGGCTTCGCTCATCTCCGCGTGCACACTTCTTCGCTTGCCGGCTTGGTCTACGCCACCCGCCGCGCCACTGCGGTTATCGGTCTCGATAGCGGTCCGCTCCACTTGGCCGCCGCCCTCGGCAAACCCGGTGTCGCGCTCTTCGGCCCCACCGACCCCGCCCAGACCGGACCGTTCCGCAGCAGCATGACCGTCCTTCGAGCGCCTGATGTCCAGACCACTTATAAAAGAGATGCAGAGGTTCACCCCAGCATGGCGGAAATCTCCGTGGACCAGGTCGCCGCCGCCTTATACCATTCGCTCCCCTGCGTAACGGTCCGCCAGCCGTGAGCGGCGGCCCTATCAATTCAACGCCCCGCGATTCAGCGCCGCGCTACTGGTTCCCCAAGCCGTATGCCGATTTTGTGCAACGCCTGCGCGTGGCTTGCGGCTTTTTGCTGCTGGTTGCCTTCGCCTGGTTATCCCGCCCCTCCAGCTCGTCCATACTCCTCGGCGTGCCCGTTTCCGTCCTGGGTTTTGTCCTGCGCGGCTGGGCCGCCGGGCATCTTGCGAAAGATCGCCGGCTGGCCAGCAGCGGGCCTTATTCTTACATCCGCAATCCTCTTTACGCCGGCACGCTCGTAGCGGCCGCCGGCATCGTGATCGCTTCGCGCGATCTGTGGCTGGCCATCCTCTTCGCCGCTGTGTTTCTCGTCGTCTATCTCCCCGCGGTCGAGCTCGAAGAACAGCATCTGCGCGAAATCTTCAGCGGCTATCCGGCCTACGCTGCCCGTGTACGCCGCTTCCTGCCGGTCGCCAAATGGAATGAAGGGGCAGGGAACTTCTCATGGGCGCTCTACTGCCGAAACCAGGAGTACAAGGCCGCTCTCGGCTTCGTTATCGCACTCACCTGGCTGCTGTGGCGGTCCAAGTCTCTGTGATACTCTTTCGCTGATGAGAGTTGGATGTTTCACCCCGTTGCTATCGCAGTTTCCTCTCGAGAAAGTTTTCGAGAAGCTGAAAAGCCTGAACATCACCACGGTCGAGCTCGGCACCGGTAATTACCCCGGTGATCCGCACTGCAAGCTCTCCCTGCTCAACCACGCGAAAGAACTGAAAGAATTCAAGAAGAAGCTGGATGACATGGCTTCACCATCAGCGCGCTGAGTTGCCACGGCAATCCGCTGCATCCGGACCCGCAGTCGCGAAAGTTATCAGGATACCAGCCGCACGACCATCGAGCTGGCCGAGAAGCTCGGCGTGCCCGTCGTCATCGATTTCTCCGGCTGCCCCGGCGACAGCGACACGGCCAAATTTCCGAATTGGGTCACGTGCCCGTGGCCGCCGGAGTATCTCGATCTCCTGGCCTGGCAGTGGGACAAGAAAGTCACGCCGTACTGGACGAAGCACGCGCAAATTCGCCAAGGATCACGGCGTAAAAATCGCCATTGAGATGCATCCCGGCTTCGTCGCCTACAGCCCCGAAACCATGCTGCAGCCTGCGCTCCATCGCGGGCGATACCGTCGGCTGCAATTACGATCCCAGCCACATGTTCTGGCAGGGCATCGATCCCATCAAGGCCATCCGCGTGCTGGGCGATTCCATCTTTCACGTGCACGCCAAGGACACCCAGATCTACGATTGCAACCTGCCCAAGACCGGCGTGCTCGACACCAAGAAGTACACCGACGAGCGTAACCGCGCCTGGATCTTCCGCACCTGCGGCTATGGCCACGCCTACGGCTGGTGGAAAGAATTCATCTCCACGCTGCGCATGTACGGCTACGATTACGTGCTCTCGATCGAGCACGAAGACACCCTGATGTCGCCCGACGAAGGTCTCACCAAAGCCGCCGAGTTCCTGAACGAGCATCATCATCCGTGAGTTGCCCGCCGCCCCCTGGTGGGTCTAGCTTCGAGCTGGTTTCTCTGCGGATTGCCGCCTCAGTATCAGAGATCCTACGGCTCCCGCAATCACCGAGCCCAGCATGACCGCGATCTTCGCTGTCGCAAGCGCTTCGCTTTCGCCAAAGGCGAGCGCCCCGATAAACAGCGACATGGTAAACCCGATACCGCCGAGCCATGCGGCTCCGTGTATCTGCTTCCACGACAGGCCGGCTGGCTTCGCCGCCATCTTAGTCACCACAAACAGCCACGACATTAAAGTAATGCCGAGCGGTTTCCCAATCACCAGGCCCAGCACAATTCCCATCGTGACCGGATGCAGCAGCGAGCCGATGCTGAAGCCTCTAAGATCAACGCCGGCGTTGACCAGTGCGAACAGGGGCATGATAAAGAACGTCACCCACGGCTGTAGTCCGTGCTCAATCCGCTGTAGCGGCGGTTCCGCGGCGTCGATCTGCTCCTCCAGTTCTTGAAACGCTATTTGCTGTGCGGAAGAAAAGTACTGCACCTCAGGATCGTCGGCGGCTTTGAATCGTTCTAGAATTCCGCTGCTGTTGGCGTGAAAAGAAGTGGGATCTAATTTCGTCCTCGCCGGAATGGTGAACGCCAATAGAACGCCCGCCAGCGTGGCGTGAATCCCCGACTGCAGCATTGCTAACCACAGCCCGACCCCGATGAGCGCATAAATCAGAGTCGATGTAATGCCAGTCTTGTTCGCCAGAATAGCCAGCACCAGGCAGCAGCCCGCCGCTTCCAGATAGATCCAGGAAATCGTCTCGGTATAAAACAGCGCAATCACCAGTACGGCGATAATGTCATCGACGATCGCCAGGGCGGCCACAAAGAGTTTGAGAGAGGTGGGGACGCGCGAGCCCAGCAGCGCCATCACTCCCAAGGCAAAGGCGATGTCCGTTGCCATTGGGACGCCCCACCCGTTTTCACTCGGTAGGCCGCGGTTGATGGCCCAATAGATAAGCGCTGGAGCGGCCACGCCGCCCATCGCCGCGCTCATTGGCAGTGCCGCTTGCTGAATGGAGGACAGTTCGCCAATCAGAATCTCGCGTTTGATCTCCAGGCCAACCAGGAAAAAAAAGAAGGCCATCAAGCCGTCATTGATCCAGAAATGCAGGCTTTCTGAAAGGAGATGCCGCTCGAATCCGACCGTCGCGTGCGCGTGACCGAATGTCTGGTAATAGGCGGCCCAAGGCGAGTTCGCCCAAACCAGCGCCACCACCGTGCACGTCATCAGCAGAATGCCGCCCGACGCCTCCATTCGGGCAAAACGCAGGAAGGGCCGCATGATCGGCGGCACGGATACGGCGGGCGGGGTCGATCCGTTGGGCATACGCGAGGAACGTTCTAGCTTACTGTAACGGACAGGTCTTGTGGCATACAGGTCGATGCGTTAGAGTGATTTCGAACGAAAGGACACGCAATTGCCAACCGTAAAACCGGATTTCGATATAGGCATCATCGGAGGAGGACCCGCGGGGTCGTCGCTGGCGGCCTATCTCGCAAAGGCTGGTGTTAGTTGTGTCATTTTCGAGCGAGAGCTCTTTCCACGCCCGCATGTCGGTGAATCGTTGGTGCCGTCCTCCACGCGGGTCTTCAACGATTTAGGCTTCCTGGAGCAGATGGAGGAAGCGCAGTTCCCTCATAAATTCGGCGCTGTTTGGACCGCCAACGAACATGCTCGACCTTACGACCACGACTGGGAAGGTCTCGCCCCGGATTGTCACGCCGAAGTACGCTTCGCGGAGCGCGAGCAGGCGGGTGTGAACAAGAACTACACCTACCATGTCGACCGTGGAAAGTTTGATCTGCTCCTGCTCCAGCACGCCCACAAGCTGGGAGCGGCCGTATATGAGGGAGTAAGAGTCAGCGGCGTTGATTTCTCCTCCGAGCAGCCGTCGGTTCGCTTCATGATGGGCCGTAGGGAAATGGCTGTGAATGTTCGCATGGTCGTGGACGCAAGCGGGCGTCAGACGCTTTTGGGAAACCAGCTCAAGCTGAAAGTCAAAGACCCCATGTTCGACCAGTTCGCCATCCACACCTGGTTCAGCGATTTCGATCGCTTGGCTCTCGCCAAATCCAGCGAGCACGGCGACTATATCTACATTCATTTCTTGCCCACCACCAACAGCTGGCTGTGGCAGATCCCCATCACGCAGGCGATCACCAGCATCGGTGTCGTTACGCAGAAGCATCACTTCGCCGGCTCGAAACAGGACCGCGAAAGGTTCTTCTGGAATGCGGTTGCCACCCGCCCGGCGCTTGCGGAAGCGTTAAGCCGCTCCAAACAGATCCGGAGTCTCAAGGAGGAAGGCGACTATAGCTACTCCATGAAACAGATCTGCGGCGACCGTTTCATGCTGGTGGGCGACGCCGGCCGCTTCGTCGATCCGATTTTTTCAACCGGCGTCAGCATCGCGCTCAATAGCGCCCGCTTCGCGCATCGCGACATTCTCGGCGCTCTCGAGCGCAACGACTTTTCCCGTGCCAGCTTTCAAACTTTTGAAACCACGATCGGACGCGGGACGAAAAATTGGTACGACTTCATCAACGTCTACTATCGCCTGAACGTATTGTTTACCTACTTCATCATCGACCGCCGCTATCGCCTGGATGTCCTGCAGCTTTTGCAGGGCGATGTCTACGATGAAGCCGCGCCGCCCGTACTCGCCAAGATGCAGGCCATGGTTTCAGACGTCGAGCGGAACCCCAAACATCCCTGGCATGAGCTTCTCGGGGATCTCACGGCGAACGCCTTTCGACCAGTCGAAAACAGAGTCTAAAAGCCCAAGAAATACTGAAGTCTAGACTTGACAATCGTGGCTTTCCCGGATAATACTGAAGCTACCACTTCACTATTTGAAAAAAGGAAACCATGCAAGAACAATCGGTTATTCACAGCACATTCGTCATCGAGCGCAGCTATCCTAAGCCGCCCGAACGCGTATTCTCTGCTTTCGCCGACGCTGCTCAAAAGCGCCGCTGGTTTGGCGAAGGCGACAGCCACCAGATCGAGAAGTTTGAGATGGATTTTCGAGTTGGCGGCGCCGAGCGGCTCATCTATCGTTTCAAGGAAGGCACCCCGTTCAAGGGCGTTGCTGTTACGAATGAGGCAAGCTATCAGGACATCGTGCCCGGCCGGCGCGTGGTAACTGCGACTACTATGGACCTCGGTGATAAGCGCATCTCGGCCTCGCTCGTCACGTTCGAGTTTCTGCCGACGGACAACGGAACCGACCTCATCTGCACCCATCAGGGAGCGTTCTTTGAAGGCGCGGATGGTCCTCAAATCCGCGAAGCCGGATGGCGCAAGCTGCTCGACCAATTGGGCAATGAAGTAGCGCGATAGCCGCCGGCCGCGCCGGCGCAGCCTGAGTGATGCCCAGCCCAAAAGTTAGCGTCGACCGCGTCTTTCACTCTCTCGGCGATCCTACGCGCCGGGCCATATTGGAGAAGCTCAGCGAACGGCCCCTTTCGGTCTCCCGGTTGGCAACGCCCCTGGGCATCACTCTGACAGCCGTGGCTCAACACCTGCAGGTATTGGAGGAAAGCGGGCTGGTTCACACCGAGAAGACCGGAAGAGTGCGGACATGCCGTATCGAACCTGCGGGGTTTACTGTTTTGGAGCAATGGATCCGCGATCGCCGTTCTATCTGGGAAAGAAGACTTGATCGGCTGGGTGACTTGCTCGCGGAGCCAGGTGAAAGTAAATAGCATCGCCTCAACCCTTCAGTGGCACATCGCAAGACACCAAAGTGGCTATTGCAGTAAGCCACTGCTCGGTTTAATTTGTGGAGGTGTCTCACAAAACGGCAGGGACCATGCTAATGCGGTTCTCAACCGGGCTTCTCACTGTCGTTGCAGCTCGCAATCTGACAGTTGCTCAGTCCGTTCAACCCACTGCAAAAGTATCTACGGAACCCTCGCCTCGTTTGACTGATTTTCAGGTTGTTCCGTCTGGAAAGAGCATAAGAAAACGTTGAATGATCTCATCACTGACTCCGACAACGTGATGCTGCTTCGTCCTCTGAATTCCGAACATGGCGTGAAGATTCTATCGGCTGTTGATCCCGTCACAGAACCGAACGGAGCTCAAGGCATCGTGGTCGCTCAAATATTCGCGGTAAGAGCGAACAGCATTGAAGCTATTGCTAAAGAGGCGGAGCCTGCCTTTGCAAGCTATCGAGCGGCAGGCATGCGTGAAGCTGGCGTTCTGGTTACGCTGGATCTGGCCAATAACTTTCCGCAACTTCCGATCCGCACAGACGGTCCCTACCTGGTCTGGCTCGGCATTCTCAAGGACACTGGATGTTAGAAACGCAATTTACACCGTTGGCTGATCGTTCCCTACAGTCGCTTTCTGCAACAGGTTTGATCAGAGGGACGCCAGAGCTGGTCGTCCTCGATCCTACCCGCAGGTCGCGTTTGCGCTGGTTGCCCTGACGATGGCCGGGCGCCGGCGGATTATATGAGAGTGAGACGATGAGACCCTATCTCGGACGTCATGTGTACGGATTGGCGGCCGTCGCTTTTGGTGTCATCGCTTTGGTCTGGCATGACTTTAACAGTTGGCAACAGATCCGGTCGCTTGGGAACGTTCCTCACCGCGAGATTCTCGTATACATTGCCGCTGCGATCGAGCTCTTCGGCGGCCTGGCGATTCAATGGCCCAGAACAGCGCGAGCTGGCGCTTTCGCCTTAGGCGCCATCTATCTTCTTTTTGCCTTGCTCAGGGTGCCGCACATCGCTGCGAAACCGCGGATTTTTGATCGTTGGGCTAACTTTTTCGAACAATTTTCTCTGGTCTCGGTGGCGCTGATCGTTTACGCGTCGTTTGATCGAAGCGATGCGGAACGGGCAGCAAGGTTGGGTCGGATTGGATACCTATTCTTTGGGGTCTGCGTTGTTTCATTCACCCTCGAACAACTCGTTTATCTTTCTGGAACGGCAGGCTTCGTTCCGAAATGGATTCCTCCCGGACAAATGTTTTGGGCGATAACCACCACGATTGCGTTGGCGCTCGCCGCCGTCGCGCTGCTTTTTGGACGTTCGGCCTTTCTAGCGTCTCGATTACTAACCGCGATGCTGATCGGCTTCGGATTGCTGGTGTGGCTGCCAGCTCCTTTTGCCGATCCGCATAAGCTGATGAATTGGGCTGGCAACGCGGAAAACCTGGCGATAGCCGGAGCCGCGTGGATTGTCGCCGATTTTCTCAACCAAAATCGCTCCAACTCCATGGCCACTTGAAGCTGCGCCACGGCTCGCGGCCTGTCAAATAGAGCCCCGGGATTTTACTCTAGAGTCGGGAAACCGGTAATTGGACCGGCGGAAGGCACCGCGCGCGTTTCACGCATGAATTGCTTAAATTAAATGCATTGAGCGGTGCTTCAGTTTGGCGAAAGGATGCTGTTATGCCTGTTGAATCATGCATCTTGATCATTCCGAGCGCAAACCGTGACGAACTTCGGCCAGATGTTATATATGCCGACACCCGCGAATTCGTGCCCCAAAAATAAAGATGCCCGGCATCACCGGGGCACCCGTCTGCGTCGAGCTTAGATTTGGCTAATCAATGGATTAGTACGAAATGTCAGAGTATTAGTACATCTAATACGGTTTTAATACATAAATTGCTTTTCTTGGCGAGACCTCACGTGCTTGAGAGGGCGGGCGCTCAGGGTTTCGGGTATGAGGGGTGAGCGCCCGCGTTCGTTACGGGGATGTACCTATTAAACGGCTCCCGGTGCGCCCCGGTTACTTTCCGGCGGGTTATTTCCCGAATATTGTCGTTACTAACCGGAACGAATTAATCGAACATCCCTTCGAATAGCGCTGAACTCAGATACCGCTCACCGGCATCGGGCAAAACCACCACGATATTCTTCCCGGCCATCTCGGGTTCCTGTGCCACTCGAACGGCAGCCGCGACCGCGGCGCCACAGGAGATCCCGGACAATATGCCCTCTTCCCGCGACAAGCGGCGCGCCATTTCGATGGATTCTTCGTTGGTCACCAATTCCACCCGATCGACGATTGTCAAATCAAGAGTGTCGGGGATGAAGCCTGCTCCGAGACCTTGAATTTTGTGCGGGCCGGGTTTTAGCTCCTCGTGTCTTAGCGCCTGCAAAATCACAGGACTATTGGTGGGTTCCACCGCAATCGATAGCAAGGGATGCTTCTTCTCGTGCTTGATGTAACGCGAAACACCGGTGATGGTACCGCCGGTTCCCACCCCGCTCACCAGCACGTCAACTGTTCCCTCTGTGTCTTCCCAAATCTCGGGCCCCGTTGTGCGAAAGTGAATCAGCGGATTGGCGGGATTCTTGAACTGCTGCGGCAGGAAGTAGTGCTCCGGGTCGCCCGCCTGAATTTCCTCTGCTTTGGCGATCGCGCCCTTCATGCCCTTCGCGCCTTCCGTCAGCACGAGCTTCGCGCCAAGCACCTTCAACACCTTGCGCCGTTCTAGCGACATGGTGTCCGGCATCGTCAGGGTAATGGGATACCCTCGCGCTGCGGCGACAAACGCGAGTGCGATCCCGGTGTTGCCGCTGGTAGGTTCCACAATCTCTCGCCCGGGGCCAAGCAAGCCGCGCTCCTCCGCGTCCCAGATCATGGACGAGCCTATCCGACATTTCACGGAATAAGCGGGATTGCGGCCTTCTACCTTCGCCAGTACGGTGGCTTTCGCGCCGTTGACGACTCGATTTAATTTCACAAGCGGCGTATGGCCGATGCTGAATGAATTGTCCTGGTAAACCACGCGGTTTCCTTTCAAATTTCCCAGTTGGGGACGTATTTTGTATTTTTCTGCTGCCACTCGCGGGCGAGCTCTCCGAAAGATGTGCCGTCCAGAACATCGGACATCGCTGCATCTACTCTTTCCCAAATTCCGGCAAACGGATCTTCGTTGTTCTTGCCGCCGGCCACCCGCAGATTCTCCACGGCTCGCAGCACTTCGCCCACCGTAATCGCATCGGGCGCGCGCGCCAAAAGGTACCCGCCCTCAGCTCCGCGCCGCGAATCCACAAATCCATTTTGCTTCAAGCCCGCTAGAATCAACTCCAGGAACTTCTGCGGGATCTTCTGGCGTCGGGCGATATCGGCGATTTTGATAGGCGCCATCGCAGTTCCGGGTAGAGCCGCAAAGTACTGGACCGCAAGGTCGAAAACAGCCTTGAGCGCATATTCGCTCTTGACCGAGATATTCATCTGAAGCTTTGATTCTAATCCCGAGCCCCGTCACGCGCCTGGAAATCTCGCCATCTTACCGCCCTCCCAATCCGCCCCGCCGGTCGAAGCCGTCATGCGGCTACCATTAAGTCTGGCGAGGATCTTTTGGAGACGGCAATTTCATCAAGGCAATTATTCGGAACCGATGGCATTCGTGGCGTCGCGGGAGAACCGCCGCTGGACGCAAGAACGGCGCATGCCTTGGGAATCGCGCTTGGAACATGGGTAATCCGGGAAGCGAAAGCGGCCCGCGAATCCTCCGAGGTATTAATTGGAATGGACACCCGCGAAAGCGGCCCCTGGCTGGCCGAGCAAGTAGCGGGTGGCCTCGCGCGCGTCGGCGTGGGCGTCAGGTTCGCAGGCGTTATCACCACTCCCGGCGTCGCGTATTTGACGCGGACCCGCCGCTTTATGGCGGGCGTAATGATCTCGGCATCACACAATCCTTATTGGGACAACGGTCTCAAGGTCATTAGCCATTCGGGCGACAAACTGCCCGACGAAGTGGAGCTCGAACTGGAGCAGCTTATGGCGCAATGGCTCCCCACGTCCGAGGAGCCGGTCGCGCTGCCGCTCGAAATTGATCCGTCCCTCGACAATCTGTATACCGATTACCTGGCGTGCACTGTGACGGGCCGGTTTCCCATGCGTCTGGTGATCGATTGCGCCAATGGCTCGGCAACCCAGATTGCTCCGCGGCTGTTTGATCAAATCGGCGCGCAGGTCGAATGGCTCTCCACGTCGCCCGATGGCCGCAACATCAACCTAAATTGCGGATCGCTGCACCTCGAGAGTTTGCAGCAACGCGTGCTGGAAACAGGCGCCGACATGGGTATCGCCTTCGATGGCGATGCGGACCGAGCGCTCTTTGTCTCCTCCTCCGGCAAAGTAGTTGACGGTGATACGGTCCTCTTTTTGGCCGGTTCTAGCTTGAAGCGCGCCGGAAAACTGCCCGGCGATCTCATCGTGGCGACGGTTATGTCCAACCTCGGCCTGCAGAAAGCCTTGGAGGAACAAGGCATCGTGATGCTTCGCACGCCGGTCGGCGACAAATACGTGCTCGAGGAGATGCTCAAGCGCGGCTCGGTCCTCGGTGGCGAACAATCCGGACACGTGATTTTTTCGCAGCTTGCCACCACGGGTGACGGGCTCCTGACGGCATTGCGACTGCTTGAGATCGTCCGCAATTCGGGACAATCGCTCGACAGCCTGTCCGCGGCGGTCAAGAAGTTCCCACAAAAACTTGTGAACATTCGCGTAAAGACAAAGCGCCCGCTCGCGGAGCTTACCTCCGTACAAGCCGAAATTCAGGAAGCGGAACGCGCCTTTGGGGAAAGTGGCCGCGTCCTGGTGCGCTTCTCCGGAACGGAAGCCCTGGCGCGCGTGATGATCGAAGGCGAATCAGATGCGGAGGTTGAGAAATGGACCGGCCGGATTGCGGATGCGATCCGCTCGGAATTAGGATCGGCGAACCAGACGTAGCGAATGAGGTGTAGCGAACCACGCGTAGCGAAGTACGCGTAGCGAACTACGCGTAGCGTGCTACACTGCTAATCGCTTCCCCCGGCAGTCATCCTGTAGTTCGTATCTCGTCCCATGGAACGCGCCGTCCGGCTCATAAAAACGAACAAATATTCGGGAAAGCTCCTGACCGATGATGATGTCGCCCGCGCCATATGGCCGGCGGCCGTTGGCAAGGCCATTGCCGCGCATACTTCGCGGTTGACGCTCGTTCGCGCCACGCTGGTGGTCGAGGTAGAAGATGCCATTTGGCAAAAGCAGCTGTTTTCCTTGACGAAACAGATTTTAGATAGGGTGCATAAGGTAACCGGAAGCGATGCCATTCGCGACATCGAGTTTCGCATCGCTGTTCCGCGCCGCCAGCCGATGCGCGCCGAATCGCGCGATGGGCTCGCGTCTCAGGCCCCCGCCGCCGATGAAGCCGACGCCATTCTGGACCCTGTGCTAAAGAAGGTATATCAACTTTCTCGCAAGAAGGCTACTGCTTGAGGTTAACCGATGATGAAGTCCGCTACGTCGCTGACTTGGCGAATCTGCGGCTCTCCGATGAAGAAGTAGTTCGCATGTCCCATGACCTGGGGCAGATCCTGACGCACATTGATCAGTTGAATGAGTTGGACACTTCTGATCTCGAGCCGATGGCGCAAGTGCTCTTCGATGCGGACGAAACCGCCGCCCTGCGCGAAGACATTCCGCATCCGCCGCTCAGTAATGAAGAAGCCCTCGCGAATGCGCCCTTGACCGGCAACGGCTACTTCAAGGTCCCTAAGGTCGTAGAGAGATAGTGAGTTTCTCGAACGACATCGCCTCGCTCACAGTCCGCTCCGTCCGCGAAGGACTTTCGAATAAGCGCTTCTCGGCGCGCGAATTGACGGACAGCGCGCTCGCCTTCGCGCAGTCTGAGAATGCCAGGACGAACGCATACTTGACCTTCTCGCCGGAGCGGGCGCTGGCTGCTGCGGCCAAAGTCGATGCGGCGATCGCTGAGGGCGCCTATCTGGGGTCGCTGGCGGGCGTTCCTCTCGCGGTCAAGGACGTAATCGTAACCAAGGGCCTGCGAACTACTTGCGGGTCCCGCATGCTGACCCACTACATCCCTCCCTACGACGCTACCGTGGTAGAGCGGCTGGAACAGGAAGGCGCCATCATCATCGGCAAGACAAACTGCGATGAGTTCGCGATGGGCTCCTCAAACGAAAACTCCGCCTTCGGTCCTGTCCGGAATCCCAGGGCGCTTGATCGTGTACCGGGAGGGTCCAGTGGCGGCTCTGCAGCCGCGGTCGCGCAGGGAACAGCGGTGGCGGCGCTCGGCTCCGATACGGGTGGCTCCATCCGCCAGCCCGCGAGCTTCTGCGGCGTAGTTGGAGTGACGCCTACCTACGGGCGCGTTTCCCGTTACGGCTTGGTTGCGTTCGCCAGTTCCTTAGATCACATTGGCCCCCTTGCTCGCAATGTGGAAGATGCCGCTACCGTACTACGCGTCATGGCAGGCCGCGACGAGGCCGATTCCACCTCCGCCTTCGCGCCCGTCGACGACTATCACGCCCTCTTGCGCGAACCCATCCGCGGAACGAAGATCGGTCTCCCGAAAGAGTACTTCGATGGCCTCAGTTCCGAAACCGGCGACTTGATCGCGGTCGCCGTCAAGCAGCTTGAGAGGCTCGGCTGCGAAATTCGCGAAATCAGCCTGCCTCACACGAAATACGCGCTGTCGTGCTACTACATCATCGCCACGGCGGAGGCGAGTTCAAATCTGGCGCGCTATGACGGCGTCCGCTATACCATCCGCGCGGAAGCCGAAACGCTCGCCGGGATGTACCGCGCCACAAGGGGCTGCGGTTTCGGGCCGGAAGTGAAGCGGCGCATCATGCTTGGTACCTATGTGCTCAGCGCCGGCTACTACGATGCCTACTATAAGAAGGCGCAACAAGTCCGCACCCTCATTACGCAGGATTTTCGGGAGGCCTTCGAGGAGGTCGACGCCCTGGTCGCTCCTGTCTCGCCTTTCCCCGCCTTCAGGATCGGCGAAAAGATCGATGACCCGCTTGCCATGTACCTTTCAGATGTCTACACGCTGACGGGCGATCTAGCCGGTGTCCCCTGCATGTCTGTTCCCTGTGGAGAATCGGCGGGCGGTTTGCCCATCGGCCTGCAGATCTTTACAGAGCACTTCGACGAGGCAACGATGTTCCTGGTCGCCCACAACTACGAACAATCCATCACCCGGTGAGAGCGCGGAACATGCGAAATCTGAAATTCCTGGGAATCCTTACCTGCGTCGTAGCATGCCTGTCTCCGGCAGCGGCCCAGCACGGCACGTTTGAGGGTTATCCCTCCATTACTCTTTCCAACGGCAAGCTGGAGTTGACCATCATGGTAAAGGGCAGCGCTCTGTCGAACCTCGTACTCGCGGATGACACTGAAAAAATAAGCCCTCTTTGGAATCCAATGCGCGCGGAACGGGAACTGGGACGCCCCGTGACTTTCGAAGGCGGTACCGGGCACTTTGTCTGCGTGGATGGTTTTGGCGCTCCTTCAGCCGAAGAACGCGCCGCGGGTTTGCCCTTCCACGGCGAAGCGCACACGGAAACCTTTGATGTCCACTCTGAGCGCCAGGGGTCCAGCACGATCGTCGCAATGACCGCCAGGCTCCCGATTGTTCAGGAATCCTTCACACGCACTTTCCAGGCAGTGGACGGCGAAAATGTCATCTACGTGGAAAGCGGTCTGGAGAGTTCGCTAGGCTTTGATCGTCCGGTGAACTGGGCCGAGCATGCCACCCTCGGGCCGCCATTTCTCGAATCCGGCGTTACCGTCGTGGATCTCTCTGGATCGCGGTCCCGGACCCGTCCCTACGAAACCATGGACAACGGGGAGGTCCAACGCCGTTTGGCCTCTGGACAGGATTTCACGTGGCCCTTGGCGCCTGCACTGGATGGTAAAGGTCTGGACGGTAAAATCGTCGATCTGCGCCAGACTCCGGATCATCCGCATTACCTGGACCATGCCGCCACGCTGCTTGATCCCACGCGTACCGTGGAATGGGTCACCGCCATCAATCTCCAAGAACATCTGATCTTTGGCTATCTGTTCAAGCGTACAGATTACCCGTGGCTCCAGTACTGGGGCTACTATCCTCCAAACGGCAAATTCGCGCGTGGAATGGAGTTCAGTACGCAGCCGTTTGATATCGGCCGCCGGGAGGTCGTCACCGCCGGCCCTATGTTTGACACGCCCACTTATCGGTGGCTCCCGGCCAAATCGACAATCAAGAGCCGCTTTTTATTGTTTTATGCGCGCGTACCCGAAAACTTTCGCAAAGTGGATGACGTGAGAATCGAAAACGGTCAAATCGTGATCGAAGATCAATCCGCGCATTTGCAGGTAAAGCTGGCTGCTTCGCGAGGCTTGTAGACGCTATTCGGCGCGAAGAGCGATCATCGGATCGATTCGTGATGCCCTGCGCGCGGGGAAATAACCCGCCAGCGCCGCCACCGTGATCAAAACGGCCGCCGTTGCGAGAAACGTCATCGGGTCCCCGTAGGTTACTCCGAAGAGAAGCCCGCTCAGCGACCGCGCTAGGGCTGCGGAAACGATCACCCCCGCCAGCATGCCCATAAGTGCCAGCCCCAAAGTCTGTGTCACGATCCCTCCCTGCACCATGCCGCTGGAGGCGCCCAAAGCAATGCGAACGCCGATTTCCTGCGTCCGGCGGTTGACTGAATACGAAATCACTCCGTAAATTCCAAGCGACGCCAGCAACAGCGCGAAGCCTGCAAATCCCATTAGCATCAGCACAATGAACCGTCGCGGCGAGACCGCTCTGTCCACCAGTTCCTCCAAAGGCCGCATGCCTCCCTTGGGTAAGCTTGGCTCAATCGGCCGGAGGCTCGCCTCCACGTGCGAATCTAGTGTCGCGAGCGGAAGCGTAGATCGCACCACCAGGTCCACCATGCCGTAATCCTGGCACTGCCGTATCGGGATATACATCTCGGAACCCGAACCTTGCTCCAGCGCCACATGCCGCACGTCGCCAAAGACTCCAACCACCTGTCGATCGGCTCCGCAATCGCCCAGGATGATCTGACCAATTGGATTCTGCCCCGGCCACAGCCTGCGCGCCAGCGTTTCGTTCACGATGATCACGGGCGTACTGGCCGGAGTGTCGCGCTCCGTCAAATCGCGGCCTTTCTTCAGAGTCATGCCCATTGCTCTGACATAACCGTCGCTGACGATGCGCACGAAAGCGTCGGGGTACTCGCCGTCCTTGTAAACCTGCCCTTTTGCCCCCACGCCCCAGCTGCGGTTGTGTCCCAGCGGTAAGACGTCCGTCAAGCCTGCCAGTTGCACTCCCGGCAGCGACCTTACCCGGCGGAGCGCTTCGTCGAAGTAGGCGTTCTGCTGCGCCTGTGTCGAATACCGCCTGCTGGGATCGATCCGTAAGGCTGCCGCACGTTCCGGCTGAAACCCTAAATTCACGTCCAGCACGCGCACGAAACTTCGCATCAGCAATCCCGCGCCTACCAACAGCACGCACGCAAATGCAATTTCAGAGACCACCAGTGCGCCGCGCATCCACTTGTGGCCCTTACTCTCGCTGGAGCCTCGTTGTCCGAGCGACGCGTTCAAAGGAATGGCGGAAACCTGCAACGCCGGCGCCAGCCCCAGCACCACGCCGGTCAATATCGCTACCAACAAAGTGAAGCCCAGTACGCCGACGTTCACCCGCACGCTGCTTAGCAGCGGAATGTTAAAGGCCGTCAGGTGCGCCATCGCCCGTGTCGCTGTTATTGCGAACGTCAATCCCAGCAACGCTCCACAGCAAGTCAGCGCAATACTCTCCGTAAGCAATTGGCGGATCAGGCGCCACCGTCCAGCGCCCACTGCCGCGCGAATCGCCATTTCTTTTTGCCGTGTCGCCGTTCGCGCCAGCAAGAGATTCGAAAGATTCGCGCACACGATCAACATCACCACCCCAACCGAGCACGCCAGCACGATCAGTGCCGGGCGCAGCCGCCCGCTCACATGCTGCGCAAGGAAACTCAGCTTGGGATGCAGCCAGTTCTGGCGAGGGTGTTCGTCTGAAATGTGGTCGCCGAGTACGCTCGCCTCCGCCTGTGCGGTCGCAATGCTGACGCCTGGCTTCAGCCGCCCCACCAGCGCCAAAGTGTTTCCCCATCGGTCCGTCTCTTTACTAAGCGCAAAAGGCGAGAAAAGATCAACCTGTGCGCCTGGAGCGAATACTGCTCCAAAATCGAAGGAGGCAGGCAACACTCCCACCACCGTCACCGCTGCATCGTCGAGCGTAATTGGCTTTCCCACAATCCCCGGATCGGAACCGAACCGCCGCTCCCACAACCCGTGGCTCAGCAGCACCGCTTTAGGTCCGTTCCATTTGCACTCATCCGCGCTGAACAGTCTGCCCAATTGCGGCTGCACGCCTAGCAGCGGGAAAAAGTTCTGCGATACCGGCACGTTGCTCAGCCGCTCTGGATCGCCGTTCCCGGTGAGCGCGCTGTCGCCCACTCCGTAAAACGCAAAGTATCCGGCGATATCGGAAAACGATTTGTTCCGTTCGCGCAGGTCCAGCAGGCGGCCGACCTGCACCGTCTGGCCGGATAAGTCCCCCTCTTCTGTAGTTCGGTTTGCGATCCACACGAGACTGCCTGGATCCTTAAAGGGCAGCGGGCGAACCAGCAGCGTGTCTAGCACGCTAAACACTGTCGAACTTGCACCAATACCGAGGCCGATGATCAGAATCGCAAAGGTTGTGAATCCGGCATCGCGCCCCAGCGTGCGGAACGTATAGCGCAGATCCTGCAGCAGGCTCTCCATGGCTGGCACACTACGAGCACCGTCACGCTGTTCCTTCACCTTTTGCGCCTCGCTTTCGGGCTTTAGACGACGGGCGCGGGTCAATAGTTGGCTGCAAACCGAAAATATATCTGCCATTCCAAACCGCGCGAAGGGCGATAGCTTAGATGTGCTCTAATTGGGACGGTAGCCACGCCTCACACAGGAGTCGACATGCCCATCATCACCACCAAGGACGGTGTCGAGATCTTCTACAAGGACTGGGGTTCAGGCCAGCCGATCGTGTTCAGCCATGGCTGGCCGCTCTCGGCCGATGATTGGGACGCGCAGTTGCTGTTCTTCCTGCATCACGGCTATCGCGTTATCGCCCATGACCGCCGTGGCCATGGTCGCTCGACCCAGACCGGCGACGGCCACGATATGGACCATTACGCCGACGACCTGGCCGCCCTTACGTCGCATCTCGATCTGAAAAACGCGATCCATGTCGGCCATTCCACCGGTGGCGGCGAGGTGACGCACTATCTGGGTCGGCATGGCGAAAGCCGCGCGACCAAGGCAGCGCTGATCAGTGCGGTGCCTCCGCTCATGCTGAAAACGCCGGCCAATCCGCTCGGTCTTCCCAAGAAAGTGTTTGATGATCTGCAGGCGCAGCTCGCCGCCAATCGTTCGCAATTCTATCGCGACGTGCCGGCTGGACCTTTCTACGGCTACAACCGTCCGGGCGCGAAAGCGTCGGAGGCCATCATCCAAAATTGGTGGCGCCAGGCATGATGGGCGGTGCGAAGGCCCATTACGACGGCATTGTGGCTTTTTCCCAAACCGATTTCACCGAAGATCTCAAGAAGATCACTATCCCGGTGTTGGTCATGCATAGCGAAGACGACCAGATCGTGCCCTATGTCGCCGCCGGCCCGCTGTCCGCTAAGCTGCTGAAGAAGGCAACCTTCAAAACCTACAAGGACTTCCCGCACGGCATGCCCACTACGCATGCGCACACGATCAATTCCGACCTGTTGGCGTTCATCAAAAGCTAGCCACCACCATGAATCCCAGCGGCAGTAACGGAAAAGGGATATCGACCACAACCGAACTCGGGTGAGCAGGTCCAGCAGCCGGCCAACCTGCACTGTCTCGCCGGATTCCAACCCGCGCAGGGAGTGGGATACCTTTGGCATGGATATCTATCATGCCCATTCCTTCTGATTAAAAACTGATTGCACTAGCGCAAGACCTCGTCAAAGCAGTTCGATACCATCTTCGATTTGCGGTGGATGACGCGACAGTTCATTGGCCCGAGGACCGGCCCGTCGTTACCCTCGGCAAACTGATTCTTACTCAGCCCGTCGCCGCCAGCCAGCACGAAGAGAAAGTCATCATTTTTGACCCCATTCCCCGCGTCGACGGAATCGAACCGTCCAATGACCCGCTGCTGGAATTGCGCGCCGCCATCTATCTGCTGAGTGGCCGCCGCCGCCGAGCCGCCCCGGAATTGGCCGCGGCAGCTAAATCATAGTCCGGCAGCAGGCTGCTCCTCAAAGGAACTTTCCTCCAAAACACTGCGTCTAAGCGAAAAGGCTTTTCATGGAAACCTTCCTGCGTGATCTTCGCCATGCCATCCGCATGTTCCGGCAAGGCGGTAGTTCCTTCACCTTCACCGCAGTACTCGCCCTCGGCCTCGGAATTGGAGCCAACACCGCGATCTTCTCCCTCGTGAACACGGTGCTTCTCAAGCCCCCGCCGTTTCCAAAAGCCGATCGCATCGTCATCTTTGAGACCAAAACGCCGCACGGCAGTTTCCAGGGAGCTTCCCCCGCGAAGTTCGCTCACTGGGCGCAGCAAACCTCGATCGTGGAAGACGTCGCTGCCTTCGGCGGTGGCATTATGAACTGGACGGGTGGTGATTTTCCGCGGCAGCTTCGCTCAGAACGAGTGAGTTCGGCCTACTTTCGCCTCTTTGGCGCACCGTTTCTCGTAGGTCGCCCCTTCAACGCACAGGAAGACACTCCCGGCTCCTCGCCTGTGGTCGTGATCGCGGAGGGGCTATGGAAAAGCCGCTTCGGCGGCGATCCCAACGTTGTCGGCAAAACGATGCTGTTGGGAGGCGAACCGCATGTCATTACAGGCGTCATCAGCTCGCAGTTCGATTTTCAGGACTTCGGCCCAGCCCCGGAAGTATGGGTGCCATTTCAACTCGACCCGAACACGCGCGACCAAGGCCATTACTTCAATGCGGCCGGTCGGCTGAAAGATGGCGTCAGTTTGCAGCGGGCCAAGGCGGTGTTGGACGCCTCTGCCGCCGCCTACCGCCAAAAATTCCCAGATGCCCTGGAACACGGTGACAGCTTCGACGCCGCCTCTTTAAAGGACTCCCTCGTCCAGGGCGCCACCAAGTCCATCTGGGTACTGGCTGCGGCAGTCGGATTCGTGCTTTTAATTGCCTGCGCCAATGTTGCCAACCTACTACTGGCGCGTGCGGAAATACGTAAAAGAGAGTTGGCAATACGCGCGGCTCTGGGAGCAGGCCGATTCAGAATTGTACGCCAGTTGCTGACAGAAAGCTTGTTGCTCGCCGCTGCCGGAGCTCTGCTCGGATTAGTGTTGGGCGTAGTCGGCATCCGTGCCTTGCTTTCGGTAAACACAGCCGATCTGCCTCGCGTGGGAATCGACGGCGGCCTGGTGTCGCTTGATTGGCGCGTGCTCTTATTCACATTGGTCATCACGCTGCTCACCAGCCTGATCTTCGGCGTGTTGCCAGCCTGGCGATCCGCCCGCACCGACCTGAGCGCCACCATCAAAGAGAGCGCAAGCCGCTCCGGAAGTGGTTTCCGCCAAAACAAGGCGCGCACCATTTTGGTCGTCACCGAAGTAGCGCTGGCGGTAATTCTGCTTGTGGGAGCAGGATTGCTGATCCGCACCGCCATCGCAATCTACGCCGTGAAGCCGGGCTTCGATACCAAGAATGTATTGACCATGCGCATGTCGCTGTCCGGCAAAGACTACCAAACGAGCGCCGCGATTGAGCGGCTGGTTCGACAGGCCGTGGAACGCTTGGACGCCATCCCCGGAGTGGAACTAGCCAGCGCCACCTGCTGTGTACCGCTGGAGGGCGGTTACGGATTGCCGTTTAAAGTGATGGGTCGGCCCTTGAAAGACGGGCCGTTCCACGGCGGCGGCGGCTGGAAGACCGTCTCTCCCGGATACTTCGAAGTGTTCCGCATCCATATAGTGCGCGGCCGGTCGTTCACGGAGCGCGACAACCACGCAGGAGCGCCGGTCGTCATCATCAACGAATCCATGGCAAAACGTTTTTGGCCAAAGAGTGATCCCTTACAGGACCGCATCCTGATTGGAAAAGGAATGATGCCGCAACTTGACGCGGAGCAGCCGCGGCAAATCATCGGCATTGTGGCCGACCAGCGTGATGGCTCTTTGAATCAGAATCCGGGTCCTGAGATGTACATCCCAAATGGCCAGGCAACCGATGCGATTCAGGCGCTGAACGTCGAGCTGACGCCGCTGGCCTGGGTAGTCCGCACGCGTGGCGAGCCCATGAAGCTCCGCCCGGCAGTAGAGGAACAATTGCGCCAGGTCAGCGGGCTGCCGGTTTCCGATATTCGCGCAATGGACGAAGTGGTTTCACGCTCCACCTCGCGCGAGCGCTTTCATATGCTTCTGATGAGCGTGTTCGGCGGCGTTTCCCTGCTGCTTGCCGCCATCGGAATCTATGGTTTGATGGCCTATTCCGTCGAGCAGCGGACTCAGGAAATCGGCATTCGCATGGCGCTCGGCGCGGAACGGAGCGATGTCCGCGCTCTCGTGATACGCCAGGGAATGCTCTTTGCCCTGGTCGGTGTCGTTTTGGGGGTCGCCGGAGCCTTCGCGCTGGCCAAGCAAATTGCCAGTTTCCTTTTCGGCGTAACGGCCTGGGATCCGTTGGTATTTGGCGTCATTCCGGTCGTGCTCATCGCGACGGCCCTATTTGCCGTCTGGTGGCCGGCCCGTCGAGCCACTCAAGTCGATCCCGCGACCGCGTTGCGGCAAAGCTAAAAGCAGACTTTTTCGAACATTCCGCTATCCGGTTTCGTATACTTTCCGAATCTCGGATGCAGAGGCGCGATATGAAGCACGTTTCGAAAAATTCCCTCCGGCTGGTTCTCCTAGCAATTCTGCTGGCGTCCTTCCTGCGCGCCGCGGAACCAGAGCCGGAATACCGTTGGCGGATCCTGCCAAATATCGGCAGCGAGAACGTAAATCTCACCCTCACTCGGCGCGCGGGCACCAATACGATTTCGCACAGCATTACCGTGCCGCTTTCCAGTCTTCGAGGGCTGGAGCGCGCTGACATTTTAGGCGGCGACGTCGCCTTCCGCATCCGCCGTGATGCGGGGACCCTGTATTGCAAAGGTTCATTCACCTTGGGCGTGGGCTCGGGGCCCATGACTTTTCAACCCGATCCGCAATTCGTTGGCGAACTCAAATCTATCGGTCTCCGTGAAGTGAGCGAAGATCAACTGTTTGACCTGGCAATCCGTAACTTCCGCATCTCCACTGCCCGCGACTTCCGCGCTGCCTGCGGCTGCGTGGAGTCCGTAGAGGATGTGATTGAGCTGACTGATCACGGAGTGGATGATCGCTATCTCCGCCAGGTGACGCGGCTCTCCTCGCAGCATCTGAGCATCGAAGATGTTACCCAAATGAAAGATCATGGCGTGCAGATTTCCTTGCTGGAGGCGCTCCGCTTCGGCGGCTACTCCCTGGCCGCCGCTTCCGTCACCGAACTGCAGGACCATGGCGTCGATGCCTCCTTCATCCGTGAGATGAGTCCGCAGTTCAAAACCACGAATGATGCTCGCGACTTGATCGCCCTGCATGATCATGGCGTGTCGCCAGATTTCGTGCGCCATCTGCGCGAATCAGGCGTTAACCTCTCAGCCAATGAGATCATTCAACTGCACGACCATGGCACGGACGCCGGCCTGGTGCGTTCCGCCAAGGATGCTGGCGTGGATGAACCTCTTTCCTCCGCGATGGCCCTTCAGGACCACGGCATTGATCCGCAATATGTGCACGCCATGTCGGAAGCGTTGCACGCAAAAGTGACTGCAAACGAATTAATCCAGCTTCATGATCACGGCGTCTCGCCCGACTTTGTACAGCAACTCGCGGCGAGCGGCGTTGCTATACGCGATCCCAGCCAATTGATCAGTCTGCATGAGCAAGGTGTTCCCCCTGAGCTCCCGGGGCAGGCAGCTCGCTCGCATCACAAGAGTTTCTCAGTCGACGAGATCGTCCAGCTGCACTCGCACGGCATCGACGCGGAGTTCCTGCGCTCCTTCGACGCCCTAGGGTACACGAATGCTTCCGCGGCCGATTTGATTCAGCTTCACGATCATGGCGTAACCGCCGATTACGCCCGCCGCCTGCAATCGGAGGGCTTCGGCGTTCTCAGTATCAGCCAATTAATTAAGATGAAAGATCACGGAATGTAAACGCTTGCGTGCTACCCGGCGCCGTCAAGAAATGCTCGGGCCGCGCGTGCAATTGCCCTTAGAACTTCAAAGATATTGAGCATTGAACCTGTATCGAATTGTTCGCCCGAATGATCAACAGCGTTGCTGATCATTGCCACGCAGGCGACCGAAGCCTGCCGGGCGGTACCAAACGCAAATAGAGACGCGGCTTGCATCTCGACCGCTAACACGCGCTTGTTTGCCCATCTCTCTAACTGAGTTCTGGTTTCGCGGTACGGAGCATCGGTTGTCCAGAACCTGCCACTGTAGACCTCCCGGCCGGTAGTCTTCAACTCCCGTTCGAGAAGCGAAACAATCGGCGTAGGGCACGTGACTTCAGTGCCAGGAGGTAAATAGTGATACGAGGTGCCCTCATCGCGTATCGCGCTCGCTGCCACCGCAAGACAGGGAAGCGGCAAGTCGGGAGCTACGCGGCCTGCCGATGTCAAACCAACTGTAAGCTTGACTCCTGCAGCTTGCAACTGTTCAGCAATCAACACGGAATACGGACCACCGATCGTTCGCGCGATGATACCGCACTGAATGCCTTCGAGTTCTAGTGCAAACATCGACGTGTGAAAGCATGCCCAAGCGGGAAAGCGCCTTGCGATTCGTTGTTGAGCAAGCCAGTCCGTCAGGTCTCCATCAAAGTCGAGGATGCAAACCGGCGGAATGGCATCGTCCTCGAGCCTCCGGTTGCGGCGAACATCTTCCATCAACGCGGCAGCGGTGAAGGCAGATGGCTGATCGAGAGCGTGGTCCAGGATCGGAAGAGTGTGGTCGCATTCGTCTGGCATCAGATCTGTCTAAGGAAAAAACCCGCTATTCGACCACGCAGTAGCAATAGAGAGATTGCTGCTCGGTTCCAAATGGTGTTTGGTGCATCTGCTTGGAACTTTCAACCAGACGAGACCGAGGACCAAATTCGCCGTGCAAAGAATCCGTGTCGTACCGCATGACATCAAGACCGCTGCATTTCTCTGGGCCCCGCGGTCCGAAAGCCGCGACGATAACCTGGCCCCCTGATTTGACGGACCACGCAACCTGACGGACATAAGCATGGCGCTAAACGACGCCATTGCGCGCGATTACCTCCTTATAGAAGTGCGCGCTCAGTTTCGGATACCGCTTCTGGGTTTTGAAGTCTACGTAATAGATGCCGAAGCGCTTGCTGTAGCCGTCCGCCCATTCGAAATTGTCCATGAGGCTCCACAGGAAATAGCCGTTTACCGGGTAGCCTTCAGTAGCGGCACGGTGCAGATTGATGAGATAGTTGCGAAGAAACATCACGCGATCGGTGTCGTAGACCTGGCCGTCTGAAGTCGGGACATCGGAGGAAGAGCAACCGTTCTCGGTGATGTAGATATCCTTGACGTTCCAGATCTCGGCAAGATGCCGCACGGCCCAATATAGGCCTTCCGGACCGATGGCGAGCCAGGGCGAGGCCATATGCGGGTAAGACTCAGGCGGAGGCACGACGGCGAAGCCCTCAGCGGAGTCGCTGGTGCGCACAAAGGTGGGGTTATAGATGTTGGCGCCGATGAGATCGAGCGGGCTGCCGATGATCTTGAGATCTTGTTCGGTGAAGCGCGGGGCGTTTGCCCCCTCGCGCCGCAGGTACTCGTCCGGATATTTGCCTTCCATGATGACGGTGAGGTATTGAGCGTTCAGGATGCGCGTTGCCTGGGCGCCGGCCTTGATGTGTGGTTCGGCATTGAACACGGGAGTGCCCGAAACGAAGTTTTCAGCGAGACCTACTTTCGTGTCTGGGCGGCCTTTGGCGCGGATTGCCTGGACAGCGAGTCCGTGCGCCAGCACCGCATTGTGGCGCGTCTGGTTGAGCTCTTTCGGCGCAAGTTTTAAGCCCGGCGCGAACACCCCAACCCGGTAGCCGAGATCGATGAAAGAGGAGAACTCGTTCATCGTGAAAAAGTTGTGTACGCGATCTGAAAGGCGGGAGGCGACGTAACCGGCATATTCGCCGAAGGCTTCTGCCGTTTTGCGCGACTGCCAGCCCCCGAAGCGTTCCTGGAGCGATTGGGGAAGGTCCCAGTGGAAGAGCGTAGCGAAGGGATCAATGCCGGCGGCGAGGATAGCGTCCACCATTCGCTCATAGAACGCGATGCCTTTCTCGTTCGGCTTTCCGTCGCCGTCGGGAAAGATGCGCGGCCAGGAGATAGAGAAGCGATAGATCTTGGCCCCGAGGTCCTTCAGGAGTTGAATGTCTCCCGTGTAGCGGTGGTAATCGTCGTCAGCGACATCGCCGTTTTGGTCCTCGTAAACCTTGCGGGGAGTATGAGAGAAGGTATCCCAAATCGACTTGCCGCGTCCCTCTTCATTGACGCCCCCTTCTATCTGGTACGCGGCGGTGGCGCAGCCCCAACGGAAAGTGCTGGGGAATCCATAGAAGTCATCGCGCGGAGAGCCCTCCGCCCATGCGTTCACCGGGGCGAGGGATCCCAGCGCGGGCAAGGCGGACGCACTCGCCGCGGCGGCTCCCACGGTTTTGCTGAAACTGCGTCTCGAAAGGTGGTTGGACATGGTGTCATCTAATGTATACCCCTCTTTCGCGAGCACAACCCTAGTACTACTGTGTTATAACCGTAGGGCGCAACAAGAAGGACAATGCGGAAGTCGGGTAAGGAGAAAGCGCGCGAGTTTGGTGCGAAGAGTGCTGAACTCCTGAACTGTGAACTGCTGGTTCGCGCGAAGCTTTTCAGGATTGCGCGCCAGCAAGCGAACCAGCTTTGCTTGGGCGTTTAACTGATTCGCGATCAGAGAACCGAGCTGGCGCGGGCTCCGGTTACAAGGATCGTCGGACGTGCAACAGATGGCATATATCTCTAACCCGGTTGAGCGGGCTTAGAGGCCTTTCAAATTACCGCTGACTGGAGTAGTGAACGTGGACAATTCGCCATTGACCGTTTTCCCGGTGATAAATCTGTGTTTCTCTTCCTTGGGAATGAAAGGCACTCCCATCTTTCCTAACTTTCGCAAAGAAATCCCAACGGAACTCGGACCATCCCGCGTCGCCATATACGTGCACGACGATGTCTTCCGGGGTGAGCTTCCGCTCTGAGAACTTGCTACCCATCAACGTGCGATAAACGTCGGCGTCAATCTGCATAAAGCCGTGTTCCTCGCCTTGTGGATGGATGAACGTGACGCCCGGTGCGTGCGACCAGATCTGGTCCGCAATCGCTGTGTCCGCCGTGTCGACCGACAGAGCGTACTTTGCAATCAGATCTTTGATCGCGTGGACGTCTTCATTCGCTTCCGTTGCTCTACCGGCAAGCGGTAGCGAGAGCACTACCAGTGCGGCTGCAACGACTCGAAGCGCCGCATATTTCATGTGCCTGTTCATAAGTATCCCTTCATAAGTATCCCCTGCCTAGCTATCTATGGTTGCGCGTTACCAGGCAGACATCAGCGCTGATCGACCTCGACAGCGGGATAGGCTTCGACGTATTCCTCCCCATTACACCCGTAGTATGCGACCGTTCGCGCCGTGAAATCGACGTCATAACGCACGACCCCGGCGCCACGAAGCCGCCAGGAACTCGGAGAAGGTGCTCTCCCCGGCCTGATCAGGCCGCAATGCCGCAATGAGCGGTCGCGGTTGAATGGTGGTAAGTCCATGGTGCCTGTTGCTAATGGCGTAGCCTGGGTCACAATTGGTCCGTCATTGGTCAGAAAAAGGCTTCGGATGCGGGCAAGAACCAGAAGTTCCGTGTCACGCCTGCCCGCCGCAAGGTCTCGGCCAGATACGGAAAGCCGCCGACCTCAGACCGCATGGCCCTAGCCCGTTTCTGGGCCTCCTCTAAGTTATCGATCGCTTTGCTCAAAGATTCCCCTTCCTCTGTGATGTGAAATGAAATCAGTATGTCGCCTGGTTTGCTTCAGTCGGACATGCAGGCCGTCTGACCTTCACTCGACGCGCAAAGTTGCCATCGGATCGATTTGCGAGGCCCGATGAGCCGGGAAATACGACGACGCCAAAGCCACAAAAATCAAGAACACGGTGACCGCACAGAAAACGAGCGGATCGGACGCGGACACGCCATAGAGGAGGCTCTGCATTAGCCGAGTAAGAAAGAACGCGCAGCAGATTCCAACCACAATGCCTGTGGAGATAATTTGGATGCTTCGCATCAGCACCATACACAGTACGTCGTAGGGACGAGCGCCGAGGGCCAGGCGAACTCCGATCTCTTGAAACTTCCCTCGCACCAAAAGTGACATTACGCCGTAGAGACCCACACTCGCCAGTATGAGACCGAGTGTCGCAAAGCACCCCAACAACACCGCCGCGAGACGCGGCTTCGCAACTGATTCATTCAAGCGCTGGTCCATGGTTTGCATACCAATGATAGGCTGCTGCAAATCCAGCCGCGCAATCTGCCTTCGCAACTCAGACTCGATGTAAGTGGGAGCAATCGCGGTATGGACTAGAATTCCTACGTCCTCGTTCATCGTCCCCACTTGCGAATACGGAAGATAGATGACCGGCTCGGGACCGGAAACGAGTCCGCCGGTCTTTACGTCGCCGACAACTCCTACGATGGCGCTCCACGGGTCGTCTCTTTCCAAACGCACCTTCTTTCCCAACGGATCTTGCCCTCGGAGATTCCGCCGCACAAACGTCTCGCTGACCATGGCGACGCGAGGTCCTTTGCTGTCCTCTTGAGAAAAGTCACGCCCTTGCAAAAGCGGAATTTGAAGTACGCGAAAGTAACCGGCACTGATTGCATAGGATCTGGCTGTCGGTCTATGACCATAAGGCTGTTGCGCCTGCCCTTCAACGGCAAACCCGTTCGTGGCGTGGCCCTCGCCAGGTGGCAAGTTGCCCACAGCAACGCCTTCTACGCCAGGCAGCGCACTCGCATTGCCCAGGAATCGCCGGAGGAAAAGGGCTTGTGCGGCTGGGTCCGCGTACTTTGCCCCGCTGAGATGAATCTCCGTTGTCACCAGGTGTTCCGTCCGGAATCCCAGGTCGTGATATCGCAAATTCCAGAAGCTCTGCAACATGAGTCCGCCGCCGCCTAACAGCACAATGGCGATCGCTACCTGAGAGGAGGCGAGCGCGTTCAGAAGCAGCTGACGGCGCGCGCCGAGAACAACAAAGCGACCCCCCTTGGCAAGGCCTTGGAAAATCGGGCTGGCGGAACTGAGCAGAGCAGGTCCTAATCCAAAGGCGATGGCGCTGAAGAGGGCGCTCAGCAACGCAAATGAGAGAACCCGCCAATCGAGAGAAAGCCCGTCGAGCCCGGGGATGCCTTCCGGCAAAAGACGCATGAGGACTCCGCGGCTACAGTAAGCAAGAAGCACGGCCGCCAGGCAGCCAAGCATGGCAAGCACGATGCTCTCGATGAGAAGCTGCTTGACCAAGCGCGCGCGAGAGGCGCCAAGAGACGAACGGATTGCCATTTCCCGCTGTCTTGCTATCGCTCTGCTGAGGAGCAGGTTGGACAGATTTGCACAACTCATCAGCAGGAGAAAGCCTACGGCAGCCAGCAGCGCGAACAAGGATGCCCGCAAGCTTCCGACGAATCGCGTCCGTAAAGAGACGACCTTGATTGCCATTTTCAGCCTGGACATAAACGAAGGGGGTGCAATGTGCGACTCGAGGGCTTCCATTTCGACACGAGCCCGCTCGAGTGTAACTCCAGGCTTCAACCGCGCAATGACCTCGTGGACCACCGTTATTCCGCCGCCGCGCTTCATTTCCGTGTCTTCGTTCTTGGCCAACGGAGTGATCACATCCATCGAGCCGGTGGAGGGGAAGAAAAACAACGGCGGCAGCACCCCGATCACCACGTATAGACGGTCATCGAGCGTGATGTGCCGGCCCAGGACGTTCCTGTCGCCCCCGAAGTTTCTCCGCCAGAGACCGTACGAAATGAGCGCAACTTGATCGCTGCCCTTTCGGTCTTCCTTTTGCGAGAAGTTGCGGCCAAAAAGCGGCTGAACCTGCAGTACAGGCAGTAGCGTCGAGGATGCCCTGGCTGTGTGTACTTGCAAAGGCTCGCCAGTATTGGTTAGCGTGCGTGTCATGACGTTGAACGCCGCCATCGCCGTAAATACGGTATTGTGATCTCGCCAGTCTAGAAAGTCCGGCGTTAGCGTCACTTGATCCGTTGAGTTTCCCTTAAGCGTTTCGCCGAGCCATACCAGGCGATCGGCCCTGGATACGGCAAAGGCTTCAGCAAGACCGCGTCGATCACACTGAATATTGCAGTGTTTGCGCCCACCCCGAGGGCGAGGACGGAAACAGCAACAAGAGTGAAACCGAAGGCCTTGCGTAGTTGGCGCAAGGCATACGTTCCATCCTGTAAGATGCCCTCGATCCATGGGAGCCCTCGGCGTTCGCGAATGGATTCCTTCATTTGTGTCACTCCTCCAAACTGCCGTCGCGCCGCACTCCAAGCTTCCTTCCGGCTCAATCCCTGATGTACGTATCGATCGGCAAGCATCGCTAAATGCTGCTTGATTTCACGGTCAAGGTCCTCGTCCGCCTGCTCGTGTCTCAGAAAGCCTTTAATTCTGGACAACATAATGCGCAGCGAGACCAGCACAGCGAAGCTTACCATTGGCTTATCCAAAGGAGAGTGTATCACTTCGTTCTTTGGCCGCGCCAAAGGTGTACAGGGAGGGGCTGTTCACTCGTATCGCAAAGCCACCATCGGATCTACCCGCGTCGCTTTCTTCGCCGGGACATATGCAGCCAGCAGCGCGATCAGCAGAAAGAACGTGGATACGCTTATGAATGACACCGCATCGAGAGTACTCAATCCGAACAGGAGTGCCTTCAACAGATGAGAGGTACCAGCGGCGGCGAGTAGCCCAGCCAGCAATCCGAACAGTACCGGCCGCGTGCTCTCGCGCAGAATAAGGCTCAATACGTCACTCCTTTTCGCGCCAAGGGCCATGCGAATACCCACTTCGCGAGTCCGCCGTACGACGGCATAGCTGACTGAGCCATATATGCCCACCGACGCCAGCGTTAGACCGAGTATTCCAACAATCGTTGAGAACATCGCCGACAAGCGCGAAAAAACAAACGAGGGAGCGGCTGTAAGCAGGTCTCCCAGCGTCTCGGCGTAAACAATTAGATTCGGATCGACTGAGTGTATGTGCCGCCCGATATCAGCCATCAACTCTTTAGGCGCGACTATCGTCCGCACTAGAAAAGGCTGGCCATTCCAGTGATCCAACGGAAGAGGCAAGTAGGCCGCGCTCGAGTCCACCCAGGGTAGAACCGGACGGGTGTCCTTAGCAATTCCCACTACCTCATAAGCGGCACTCTGCGGAATCAGCTCATCCTTTCCGTGATATTGACCCGTCACATCGAACACCATTTTTCGTCCAATCGGATTCCTGCCTGGCCAAAGCCGATTTGCAGCTGACTCGCTCAGGATCACATCGGTGGGTGATAACGTCTGCTGTCGGGCAAAACCTCGCCCAAGTGTAATGGGGATACCCAAAGTTTCGAAATAGTTCGTTGCAACGAAGTTGTAGTAGAGCGTACGTCTCCGGATGTCCGACACGGGTTTGGCGCCATCGAGAGTTACGGTGGCAATCCGGAGGCCGCCAGTCGGTCCGCCTGCGGTCACGGATCTGACACCTGTCATTCGCCCGATGGAATCGCGCAGCCGGCGCAGCTCGGCCTCCTGTTTTTTGGGAGTGTATCCGACGCCCTCAGGAAAGTTGATGTCGAGACCGACGACACGTTTGATTTCATAACCTGGACTGATTGCGAGCAATCGCATAGAACCGCGGATAAGGAAGCCTGCCGTAACCAGCAGAAACAGGCACACGCAAGCCTGAATGCCGACGAGGAGATCTCGCAGCCGTGTATAGCCTAGACGAAAACCGAATCTCGCGCCCTCCTCTTTCAGTGCAGACGAAAGGTTTGGCCGGGATGATTCGAGTGCAGGCGCCAACCCGAACAAAACGCCGGCCAGCAGCGAAATCGCGAAGACGTAAGCAAAGACATGGATATCCGGCTCAACATGTAGCGCCAAGGAACCCCATTCGATAGGCAAAGCGGCAGATATTTGGACTACGAGAATTCGCAAAACCCAATAGGTGATCACCAGCGCGAACGCACCGGCCAGCAGCCCGAGAAGGGCGCTCTCGGTGAGCAACTGGCGGATGAGACGGAAACGGCTTGCGCCAAGCGACAGGCGAACTCCTATTTCTCTTTGTCGCGCCGCCGAACGAGCCAATTGCAGGCTGGCGACATTCGCGCACGCGATCAGCAATACCAGCCCGACTGCAAACAGAATCAGCCGAAACGCCCGCATGATGATACGTTGGTCACTATCCTGAGCCACTCCGAAAGGAGATCCGGGAAACAAGTGGATCGCGACAGGCTTGCTGCCTTCGGAATGCGGCAGATGGAGGCTGCGGACCTGATCCGCGAGTACGTTCATCTCGGCTTGAGCCGCGCCTATCGTCACGCCCGGAGCAAGTCGTCCGTACAAGCGGCAGCAGATATCTTCCCGATCGTGCAAGAAGCCCGAGTTATGATTTACCAGCTCGCTCAGCCGGATCGGCAGCCAGAGATCAGGCACGTTCTCGTTGGTCCCCATGAAATCGTGGGGCGTAATGCCGATAAGCGTAAACGCGGCGCCATTCAATTTAAGGGTTTTGCCAAGCAATTTCGGATCGGCACGAAAGCGCCGCTGCCAGTAGTTTTCATTCATGAGAACCGCAGGATGCGCGTCCAGATCACGCACATCCCGGGATTGAAAAACACGCCCGCGGATGGCACTTACGCCCAGCATGGAGAAATAGTTCTTCGAGACCATTTCGGCTCGCACAAATTCAGCTTCGCCGCTCAGCATACTTGGAAAACGAAACCCAAAGGCCCTGGCAATGCCGCCGCCTCTTGCACCGCCTCCGGCTGATACGCCCGGCACTCCCGTCAGGGCAAGTTCATCGGCCGCGGTCGCTATGAGACCTGAGAAGACGTGGTTATGATCGCGGTAAGCCTCGAAATCCGGATAGCTGAACCCGGCTGCCGATGGTTCGTGCAGACTGCTGCGATAGAGGCTCACAAGCTGGCGTGGATCCTTCGCATCCAGCGGCTGCAACATGACAGCCTTATACGCCGTAAACACAGCCGTGTTCACGCCGATGCCGACTGCCAGGCCCACAACCGCAAGGGTAGTGAAACCAGGATGTTTCAACAGCAATCGGATCGCGAACTCAACGTCTTGAAGAACGGTCTCGCCGAGCGTCATAATATCGATTTCGCGCGTGCGTTCTTTGATGAGACTCGCGTTTCCAAAGCGGCGCTGGGCATCGAGGCGCGCCTGCTGTGCCGGCATACCCTCGCGCGCGTTCATCTCCTCTCGCATGGCTATATGAAACTGCAACTCCTCATCCAGCTCGTTAGAAAGCTGATCACGCTTCCACAAAGCCCGAACTCGACGCACCCATCCCATCGAAAACCTCCTGTCAAGCCTTGCTTGCGACGAAACTAAGCACGCTCCCCACGGCATCTGTCAGCCTTTGCCATTGCAGCTCTTCCGCAGCCAGCTGTTTTCTTCCGGCGGCCGTCAGGCGGTAATAACGGGCGCGCCGGTTATTTTCGGAGATGCCCCACTCGGACGATACCCAGCCCTCCTGCTCCATGCGGTGCAACGCGGGGTAGAGCGAACCCTCCTCCACTCGCAGTACTTCATCTGAAATCTGTTGGATGTGAAGAGTGATACCCCAACCGTGCATCGGGCCCAGCTGCAGAGTCTTCAGCACCAGTAACGCCAGAGTGCCCTGCAGAATGTCGGTCTTAGCCCTCGCCAAGGCAGCCTTCTTCTATAGACAGCTATAGGAAGTTTGCACACTTTTACAAATTCTGTCAAGAGGCATTCCACCGACCGGCGCCTGATCGGCAGTCAAGGTCACGAACCTGAGCGCCCAAGAAGTTACTCGTACCTCAACGCAATTAAGGGATCGACGCGGGAAGCGCGAAGAGCCGGCACTGAGCTCGCGAGACTAATACACAGAAGAAGAACAAGAGCCGCCGCGGCTGAGTACTTCGGATCATTCGGGCTAACGCCATACAGCTGATGTGCAACCAGTCGAACGGCGGCGAATGCGGCGGGAATACCGATCGCTATGCCGATGAAGCCCTGGACGAGAGCCTCCCGGACCACCATCCCGATCACGGAACCGCGGCGTGCCCCTAGCGCAATGCGAATACCAATCTCGCTTGTTCGCCGCTGAACCGAATAAGCCATCAGCCCATACAGCCCAAGGCAGCTCAGCAAGAGCGCCACCAGCCCAAAGAACATCGCGAGAGCGGCAACAACGTTCTCCTGATTCAGCATCAGGCTGATATCGTCCGAAAGCGTGCGGACGCGCAGCACCGGCAGGCCCGGATCGATTTGGGCAAGGGCGTGGCGTACCTCTCCTGAAATCGCTTCCATCCGGCCCACTGACCGCACCTCGATCACATTGGCAAAATTCGATCCGGAAGAAACAGCCGATGCACCAGCTCTTCCATTCAGCAAAGGCAAGAATGCCATCGGCATGAGTTCCTCGCGAGGGCTCTCATATTTCGCATTTCCAACGACGCCAATAATCTCAAGATCACTCGCATAGCTTTCGCCGCCGACGCCAAACCGCATGCCGATTGGATTTTCACGCGGCAGGTACCGGCGAACAAATTCCTCATTTACGACCGCGACTCCCTTCGAGCCCGGCGCATCGCGCTCATCAAAGGCGCGGCCGATGAGAACCTTAGTGCCGAGCGTCTGAAAATATCCAGGCGAGACTCGATTCAGGCGTGCATGCGCGTCTTCCCCCGGTTTCGGCATATAGCCTTGAACGGTGACGCTGAAGCCCCAGCAACAATCGTTAAACGGACTGTAATAGGACAAGCTCGCGCTCTTCACGCCGGGCAGCGAATTCAGCCGGGAATCTATTTGCCGGTAGAGCCGTTCAAGTTGGCTGTAGTCGTAACCGGAGTGACTCGTATCGATGTTTACCACAAGGACTCGCTCAGGATCAAAGCCGAATTGCTGCCCACTCAGGTTCGCAAGACTGCGAGCAAATGTACCGGCTGCGGCCAAGACGACTAGGGAAACCGCCACTTCGCCGACAATTAGCATTGCACCCAGTCCGAATGACCGGTGCGCTAGCCGCTAACCTTTGAGGCCAGCGCTCGCATGCCTGATCGCAGGACCGGCCTGTGAACTCACGCGGAGCGCTGGCAGCAACCCGAAGGCAACGGCCGCCCCGCACGAGAGAATCATCGTAAAAGCGAGAATGCGCAGATCTGGAGAGGTCTGGATAGGCACATAATCGGTCCCGCGAAAAAACAACGCGATCAGCAGCTTGATACCGGCCGGCGCCACAAACAATCCGATGGCGCCGCCAGCAACCGCCAGCGTCAGGCTTTCAGTCAGTGATTGCCGTACCAGGCGCCAACGGCTGGCTCCTAGCGCGAGCCGTAGGGAAGTGTCAGCCGATTGAGCGGTTCCACGCGCGAGCAGGAGGTTAGCGATATTGGCGCACGTAATCAGCAGAACCGCTACGGAAATGCCCAGCAGCAACCGCAGCGTCGCCGAATAGGCCCGCTGCATATGCGCAATGCCGCTCCCGCCAGGGGTGAGTTCGATATGACTCCTCGATATGTCCCGGCGGTCTTCGGCCGATATGGTCGATCCTTCACGGCTGAGCAGCCAGTTCCGCAGAACTGCCGTCATTCGTATCTGCGCTTGCGCCGCGGACACGTTGGGCGCTAACCGTCCTATGAGATACAACCAGTGACAGGATCAATAGTAAATGTTTCAGCACTACTCCGCCTACTCACTCTTCTCCCGGCTTGGGGCCGGTCGTCGTATTTTGCGACGGAAAGTAGCTAGTACCAAATTGCAGAAATTCGAGTAGTCAAGGGCGCTTACGCTTCCGGCTCAGTTTCAGCATCTCGGGTTGTGGGAAATGCAACGCGAATTTCCGCAAGTAGGTACCTAGATGCCCCGATTGGTTTCTCGAGGATACGGCGTGATGACTTCGCGGGAGAGGAGTTGATCGAGATGGTGCTGCATGTGCAAAATGTAATCCTCGATGATGAACTGAAGCGTTACCGCGGGGCTCGGACCGATGAAACACGGCGTTCCTCCCCGGTCTTCCGGGATTCTTTCTACCAGACCTGCGAGAAACATGTTGTATTGAAACCAGAGGCTCACGATGGTCTCCCAAGGCATGCCGCTATAGCCGTGGAGACGCACCCAGTCATCCTGTGAGTATCCCGGTCCACTGAACTCAGCGTCCAGCGCCGCGCGCACAAAGCGAATATGATTATTTGCGGCTGAATCAATCAGGTGGCCCAGTTCTTCTTTCGGTGACCACTTGCCGGGGCCTCGCGGCATCGAAGCACGTTCCTCGGTGAGCTTGCCAAGCACTGGCAGTTCCCTTTCGATCGTTTGCCTCAACAGAAGAGAAAGATCCCTTATCATGGGTCACTCGTAGCGCAGTGCTTCCGCGGGATCAACTGCGACAGCGCGGCGGCTTGGCACCCAACAGGCGAGCAATGCGACGGCAGCGAATAACGCGCCCACGATGAGCAGAGTTGCCGGGTCGGTAGGCTCCACGTGAAACAGAAACGATCTGAGAACCTGAGCCAAAATGAATGCCGCGGCTACACCAGAAATCAGGCCGCCAGCGATCACGCGAAAGCCCTCTGCGAACACCAGGTTTCGGATATTGCGGCGCTGGGCGCCCATGGCAGCGCGAATAGCGATCTCGCGGCGGCGCGAAGCTACCGATAGCGAGAGCACCCCATAAATACCGATCAGCGTGAGCACGCTACCTACTAACGAAAAGCCGGCCAATAGCTGAGTCGCAAAAGTACGCGACGCCAGAGAGTCGCCGCGGATTTCGTCCATAGTCTTCACGTTTTCCACGGCAACGGTTGGATCGACCAGCCGCAGCTCATGCTGGATAGTTGCGGCAAGCGCCAGCGGATCCGCCGCGGTTCGGATGACCAGATGTTTGGAGAACGCACCTGCCTGCCAGAAGGAAAGATAGATTTCGGGCTGCGGCTTCTGTGTCAAGTCGCCGGTTCGGCTATTAGCTATGACGCCGATGATTTGCGTCGACGGCCGCTGGCGGCCATCCAGCCAGAGCTTCTTGCCGATCGCATTCTGGCGTGGGAAATAACGGTCAGCAAAGGACTGGTTGACGATTGCCACCGTCGTCTCCTTGCCGGAGTCTGTAGAACGGAAGCCGCGCCCATCCAGGATGGCGATACCCATCAGTTTGAAATAATCCGGCGTTACAGACCGTAGCGGAAATGAGAGCCGGTCACTCTCCTTGCTGACCAGCGGCTGCCCTTCGACATCGACCATGTCGGGCCAGTTATTCCCGGTGAGTGGTACGCCCCAGGCGAAGGCAGCATACTGCACGCCGGGAAGCGCAGAGACTCGCTCCAAAGCATGCCGGTGGAAATCGTCCCGATTGCCTTGTACCGCCGTGACACTCATGGTCAGGATGTGTGACGTGTCATAACCCAGTTGCACCTTGGAGAGGTTGTTCATTGTTTGGACCAAGAGTCCCGCGCCCACCAGCAACGCCAGTGTAAGCGCTGTCTGGGCCATTGCGACCCCTCGCAAGAGACGGCGCTCTGCCCGCCCTGTACTGCTTTTCGGACCGGCGCTCTTCAGAACTTCCGCGGGATCAAGCCGGGACGCGCGGAATGCAGGAACGAGTCCGGCTAAAACGGCCGATAACAAAGCCGTGAAAAGCCCACACGCCAGAATGGGCCAACCGGTTGAAACTGCGTCCAGACGCGGGATAGCGTGGCCGCCTATCAGCTTGAACAACTTTGTAATTCCGAATGCGAGGCCCACACCCAATACACCTCCGCAGAGAGCCACGATCAAGTTCTCTGACGACGCCTGCCAGAAAAGCTCAGCGCGGCGCACTCCCAATGCACTCCGCACTGCATACTCCTGCTGCCGTTGCAGGCCACGCACCAACATCAGGGAAGCCGTGTTGCCGCAAGCGATCAAGAGTACCAAAGCAGCCGCGCCGAGAAGCGGCCATAAGATGCGGCCGCCGTCGCGATTCAACTCCGCAGTGAGAGATTGCACTCGAGGAACGATACCTGCGAAGTCCCGGTTGTTTCGCCCCTCCCCGGACGCGGCTACAGCAAGTTCTGCCTCCACCTGATTGGGTGTCTTACCGTTTCGCAGACGCCCGACCACATTCCACCCGGCTTCTTTCAGCCTCTTAGGATCGGGCGCTGCCGGAATCCAAAAGTCCACCAGCGCATTGGGGTTGTAATTGGGCTCCTGCGCGGTTGTCGGCGAGGGAAGAAAGCGGACGCCCGGCGGCATTACGCCGATTACTTCGGGAGGCGTGTCCCAGCGGCTTATCCTGATCTTCTTTCCAATGATGGCGGGATCGCCGTTGAACTTTCGCTGCCAGAGGTTATAGCCAAGAATGATAACGGGCTTCGGCCGGAAAGTGGTCTCGGAATCGGTGAAGGTCCGGCCCAGCAATGGTTGGAGTCCGACTACACGGAAGTAGTCGCGAGTGACCCACATTCCTTCCAGGGACTCGCTGCCATCACGCAGCACCAAGAAGTTGAATGACCAGTCGTAGGCCGCGATGCCTGCGAGAGACCTGGAATTCCGTTGCCAGTCCATCCACTGCTCGGCTGCCCAGCCTTGCGCCTGTCCCATTTGCTTGCCGTCGGCTCGAGCAGGTGAAATCAGCACAAGCTGCTCGGAATGGCGGTATGGCGGCGGCGTTAAGAGAACATCCTGAATCAAACTGAAAACGGCAGAAGTGGCGCCAATGCCCAATGCCAGCGTCAGCACAGCAACCGAGGTAAATGCGGGTTGCTTCAGCAGGCTTCTAACGCCAAAACGCAGATCCTGGAACACGCAACCTCCTTGTCAATGTGCACGACTCGCGCAATTATGTTTCCACCCTAATCTGGCGAAGGCATTGAACTTGCACCACAGGGCAAGCCAATACCGGAACAGCGCCGTTCGCAAATGAACACAACAAAAGAAGCCTAACTTCTCACTGGAAGGGCGGCTTTTCGGCCTACCGCTCACGCCTTTGGCAGTTGTGGCAGAACTGCGAAGCGGCCGGCGATAGCTAACCGACTGCCAAGACTCCCCTACTCGTCTCTTAATCGCGATACTTCCTGCACAACGCCCTCGACTTCCCATCCATCCCAGCGCCGCGGAGAGCGCATGCACGAGAGATCCCCAACCATCTCACGACAATTCCACGCATTATTCCCAGATAAATTTGTTGCAAGAACCAACGTAAGCTGAATGAAGTTGGAAAAGCATGAGCTTTCTCGAACGTTGCTCTCTCTGTTTGACCGCCACGTGGGCTTCCGACCGTCGTTCGAAAAGCCCTGACATGCTAGTGAATCTTCTTGTTTTAGTTTGTAATTCGGTCGCGTTTGCCGATGAGTTTTTGAACAAAAAATAATATCCGGCGCGCTCATGCTCTGGAAGAACATGCTTCTAGGCGAATCCCGCGCCGGCAGGCTTTTCGAGCCGAGATTGTATGCATTGGATGCATCCCGGTCTGCTGAAATCATCTTTGCACCGGAGAAAATTAGGGCCCTGGACAAAGAAGCGCGGCGCCTTTTTCGCGATCTCCCGGACACGCTTCAACCTGGTTTCTTTCTTGCCGCATTGGCGCCGTACCGGGCGCCGTGTGTCGTGGTGGTCAGGCGAATGGGAGAAATCGCCGGCATCGTGTATGGGTGGGAGATGATGTTCCGCGGAAGTCCGACGGGTTATGTGTTCGTCGATGAAAGCTTGGAATTGGCCGTGGCCAGTACCAAGGAAGATCGAGATTGGGTGCTCAGGACGGCGCTATCCGCCTGGCTCAGCTCCAAGAGAATTGGCGCGCTGCGAATTACACTGGCGCGAGACAGCCGCGACGTGGACACGGTTCGAGAGATAGCTTCTGCGCACGACGTACATCGCTTTGAGGAGCCGCGTGAGCTTCACCCGATTCTTTCGTTGCCCTCTTCATACCAGGATTTTGAAAAGGCATTGGGACCCAACACCCGTAAGCATATTCGTCAATACCGTGGGTACAGCCAAAATAGCAATCAGTACTATGTTCAAAACATGGACGTCTCCGAATTCAGAACGGCGGTAGCGATGCTATCCGACAAGACGAAATTCGCAGCATCCGAAGAAGATGTTGAACGCATTTTGAACATGGCGTCCGAAATAAGCGCAGAAAAGCGGATGCTCGCGGGCTTGCGTACTGAAGGCGGAAAATGGATCGCAGCCGTCATGGGATGGAAGGAATTAGGCCGGTGCGTCTTAGTCGATCAGTTCAATTACGATACAAAACGTTCGACGAATGGTGACGTACAAGTTCACCAGAAATCCAACTCCGTCTCAACGCTCCTGCGGAGTTACCTTATCGAGCAACTTATCCAGGAAGGCGTTCACAAGTTGTGGATATACGGGGCAACCGGCGGCTTTCTGAATCGTTATACCACGCGTCTGTCGGGAGTGACCATTTACCTGGATCGCCCCACGCTGTCATGGCGAACGGTTCGCGCCGTCGCAAGATTGGCAGGAAGGCACGTGCGAAAAGAACTCGTAGAGAAGCTCAATTGGATTAATCCACCGACTTATCTACCCCAATAATCGCCCTGTGTACACGAGTGCCCCTCACGACCGTCTCCTCACAGTAGTGCTCGCTTGGCGCGCCCGGAGGGGCTCGAACCCCCGACCTAATGATTCGAAGTCATTCGCTCTATCCAACTGAGCTACGGGCGCGCGCTCTGGCCTTCCCAATTATACGGGTGAGAAAATCATTAGCACCGCTTACCGCGTTCATCGTCCATGCCTAAGGGTTTCGAGACTGAGGTCAAAATACCGATTCCGCGCGCCGCGGATATCCTGGAACGCCTCCACGCTGCAGGACTGCGGGTTTCCGTTCCACGCCTCTTCGAAGCCAACACCCTTTATGACACTGCTGATCAGCGCCTCCGGCAGGAGGGCGTGCTTCTGCGTCTTCGCGAGGCCGGAGACAAATCTGTCCTCACTTGGAAGGGCCGCGGCGAGCCCGGTGCGTACAAGGTTCGCGAGGAAATAGAGACCACTTTCGGGTCGCGAGAGGCCATGCGTCGCATTTTTGCGAATCTGGGATACGGTCCGTCTTTCCGCTACGAAAAATACCGGACGGAGTTCGTAACCTCGGAGAACCCGTCGCCTGGCGTTGTCACCCTGGATGAAACGCCCATTGGGGATTTCCTTGAAATTGAAGGCCCAGGCGATTGGATCGACGCCACGGCCCGGCGGCTGGGCTTTACCCCGAAAGAATACGTTCTCGAGAGCTACGGCGCCTTGTACCTTGCCCATTGCGAGCGGCTTGGCGTGCAACCGACAAACATGGTCTTCGCGTCTCAATCTTAGGGGAGTCGCGGCCGCACTTGAAGCCCACTCCCGTAGAATTGTGGAATGGCAGAGATACTGAACGCCGATGCGGCGTTGATCGAACGCGCTACCGCCGATATACTGCGGGTCCGCGAAGAGATCGGAAAGGTAATCGTCGGCCAACAGGACGTCATAGAAGGTGTCCTGATCTGCCTCATCGCGGGGGGCCACGTCCTTTTGGAAGGCGTGCCCGGCCTGGGGAAAACCACGCTCCTGCGTACGCTGGCGCGGGTGTTGGACCTCCGCTATTCCCGCATCCAGTTCACCCCGGACCTCATGCCCGGCGACATTGTGGGCAGCATGGTCATGGAGAGTGACGAGTTCGGCCATAAGAGCCTCCGGTTTCAACCGGGCCCGGTTTTCGCACATCTGGTTCTCGCCGACGAGATCAATCGCGCGACGCCAAAAACGCAATCCGCTTTGCTCGAAGCGATGCAGGAGCGCACCGTCACCAGCGGAACCAATACCTACTCGTTGGAAGCTCCTTTCCTGGTCATGGCCACGCAGAATCCTATCGAGATGGAGGGCACCTATCCTCTTCCCGAGGCACAATTGGACCGCTTCCTGATGAAGATCCTGGTTACTTATCCCTCGCGCGAGGATTTGAACCGGATTGTGGAGGTCACCACCAAACAGGAAGAACAGCAGCTGCGCCCGGTCATGGATCGCGATCAGATCGCCGAGCTCAAAGCCATTTGCCGGCAGGTGATCGTCGCGCCGCACGTGCAGGACTATGCCATCGAACTGGTTATGTCCACGCAACCCGGCGCGGCCGGTTCGCCGGCGATTACAAATCGTTACATCCGCTACGGAAGTTCGCCGCGGGGCGCGCAAGCCCTGATAGAGTGCGGGCGCGTTTTGGCCGTGATTCGGGGCCGGGTGCACCTGAGCATTCAGGATGTGACCGCGGTTGCTTCCGCAGTCCTTCGCCACCGCATCATCTTGAATTTCGATGCCCATGCCGACGGCGAAACGCCCGAGACAATCCTGCAGAAAATTCTCAACGGCGCCGGTGATCGGGCTTTGATGTAGCAAGCCGGCCGATGACTGAGCCTCTCGTCGATCGCCACTTTTTAGAACGCCTGGAACGTCTCACGCTGCATTGGCAGAAATCGTTCAGCGGCCTGGTCGGCGGGCATAATTCCTCGCGCTTCGCAGGCCCGGGCCAAGAATTCCTAGATCACCGAAGTTTCCATCACGGCGATGACCTGCGGGCGGTCAACTGGCGGGCCTACATGCGCTTTGAAAAGCTCTTCCTCAAGATGTTCCAGGTTGAGCCGCGAGTGCCGGTGCGGTTGCTGTTAGACGTCAGCGCTTCCATGGAAGCGGGCGGCGCGCCTGGGGAGCCAAGCAAGTTCGATTACGGCCGAAGGCTGGCGGCCGCGCTGCTGTATGTTGGCCTGGTGAGGCTGGACAGCATACTTTTGCAACCCTTTTCCACTCGCCTGCTGGACCCGTTTCTGTGCAGCGGCGGACGGCACCGGTTTCAGCCCGCCGAAACCTATTTGCGGGAAGTGAAGGCCGGCGGAAAGACGAACTACTTTGAGAGCGCGCGCCAATATCTCACCACCTATCCGCAGCGCGGCGTCGCCATCATTATTTCCGACTTTCTGGATGATGGCGATTGTTTCCGCCCGCTGCAATATCTGGCTGATTTCGGACATGAGCTCCTGCTCATTCAATTGTGGGGTTCGGAGGATCGAGAGCCATCGCTCGATGGCGAAGTCGAACTGGTGGACGCGGAATCGGACACGCACCTGAAAATGATCGTCGACCGGCGTGGGTGTGAAGCTTATACGGAAGCGTTTGATGCGCATGCTGCCGAGATAAGGAAGGTGGCTGCGCGCAACGGCGGGCGTTATGCCGGTCTTTCCACCCGTACGCCTATCGAAGACGCTATATTTGGACCGCTCATGATGATTGAGGGCGTCTAATACAGCGGGATGTTTTTCCTGAATTTCACTGCCGGCGAATTTTTCGCGCTTCTCGGCGTGCTGGGGGGCCTTGTCACGCTCCTCTATCTTCTAGACCGGGCCAAGCGCAAAAAGACCGTCTCCACGCTGCGTTTTTGGACGCCGGGTGCGATCGCCGAACAGCAGCAGAACCGCCGGCGCATGCGCGAGCCGTGGTCCCTTGTATTGCAGTTGCTGAGTTTATTGCTGCTTTTGTTGGCACTGGGCCAGTTGCAGTGGGGCAGCCGCGAACGGCGCGGGAGAGATCACGTCCTGCTTCTGGACACATCCGCCTGGTCAGCGGAAGACGCCGGGAAGGGCAGTCTGCTTGATCTGGAGAAACAAAAGGCCCAGCAATTCATTCACGCCTTGCCCGCGAGTGATCGCGTTTTGCTGATTCGCGCCGGCGCACTCACCACGCCGGTTACTTCCTTTACCTCTGATCGCGCGCGGCTGTCAACGGTTCTGGCGGAATCACAGCCGGACTATGGGAGTTTCAATGCTGAACAGGCTCTCGCCTATGCCCAGGAGGCGCAAACCTGGTCGGGAGGGCGGCGCGGTGAAATCGTGTATATCGGGCCGCGGATGGTTGACCGGCAGGAGGTTTCCACGCCTCCCATGGACAATTTGAGGGTCATTACCGTTGCCTCCCGTAATGAGAATTGCGGGATCCGCGCCTTAGCGGTCAAACGAGGCGCCGATGAGGAGCACACGTGGCAAGCGTTCGTCACCATTCATAACTACAGCGCCGACAGCCGGGCCGTTCAGCTTCGTACGCAGTTTGCGGGAACGGCCTTTGCTCCGAGAGGCGTTTTGCTGAAGCCCGGCGAAGAGCGCGTTCTCGAGTACAATTTCATGACGAATGTGACGGGTGAGTTGACCGCGCGGCTTACTCCTGAAGATAATCTGCTCAGCGACAATACCGCGTCGCTCTATCTGCCGCGCAACCACCCGCTGCGAATTGCGGCATTTACGACTCGTCCGGACATTCTGAAAACGGTGCTCTCTGCGAATCATCGCCTGAGCCTCGCAATCTCCGATCCCGGCAAATACCAACCCGGCCCCGATGCGGACGTGATGGTTCTGGATCAGTTCTCGCCAAGCGCCGCGCCCCTCATCCCAAGTCTCTGGATTCAACCCTCGGCCGCCCATTCGCCACTGCCCGTGAAGTCCACCATCAACGAGCTTTCTGTAAAGACATGGAATTCGGAAGGCGATCTGACCTCCGGTCTACGCACTCACGAATTACCCGCCTCCACGGCCGAAGTCTTTCAGACCTTTGAGGGAGACACTGCAGTGGCAAGCGCGGCTGAAGGGCCCATTGTGGTGGTACGACCGGCTCGCCAGGGCCGGCCTCAAATGGCGGTCGTGGGCTTTGATCCTCTTGCGGGCCAACTCAAATTCGAAGTGACCACTCCGCTCCTTTTTGCCAACCTCCTCCGCTGGCTCTCCCCCGGCGCTTTTCAGGAATGGGAAGTCATCGCCGGGCACGTGGGGACAGCATCATTCTCACTGGACCCAGGGGAACAAAGAGATCTCATCCATCTGACGGATGAACGTGGCGCGCCTGTCCCTTTCACGGTGCGCGACCACACGTTGGAGCTTTTTGTCAGTCGGCCGGCCACAATCAGCGTTTCGTCTGGGCGGCGCAAGCGCGTGCTATCGCTGACTCTGCCCGACGTGGCCCGCTATCAATGGAAAATCCCGGCGGCTGTGCCGGAAGGATTGCCCACGTTCACTCGTCTTACGCGCTCGTCCATCGATCTCTGGAAATCGCTGGCGCTGCTTGGAACTCTCGGCTTGCTCCTGGAATGGATGCTCTTTGGTCCGCGGAGGCGTAGTAAGGTCCGCCAGTCCGCTTCGTCATCGCCAGGCCGCCGGTTCACTTCCGCCGAGCCTGTGAAAGAACTGGTCTCGAAATGAGATTCGATCATCCCGCTGCCGCATTGCTGGTTCTCATTCCGCTGGCTTGGATCGCGTATTCGTGGCGTGGCGCGCCGCGCCGTTGGAACCTGCTGCTCAAGGGGCTTACATTCGCCGCTGTTTTACTCGCTTTCGCCGAACCGGTGATTACCCTTCCCAGGGTAAGAACTGGCCTGGTCGCGCTGGTAGATACCTCGGCGAGCATCTCCGCCCAGGATCTTTCGCGGGCTGATTCTCTGGTTGCTGAGATAGATCGGAATAAAGGCGGGAATTGGCTGCGCGTGGTGCCTTTTGCCAGCCGCACGCGTCCGCTCTCAGCGGGGGAGGCCACCGGTCCGCACTTTGTCCAAACCGCCGGCGCGAGCGGCACCAACCTGGAAGCCGCGCTGACCGGCAGCATGGCGGCGATTCCCGCTGAGCACCTTCCGCGCCTGCTGTTGATCAGCGACGGCAATGAGAACGAAGGAAGCGCGGCGCGCGCTATCGCCGAACTGCAGCAGTTGCGCGTGCCGGTTGATACCATCCCGCTTGCCGGCCGCTCGGCCTCCGGGCTACATCTGGAATCTGTCTCAATGCCACGCGAGGCATACGCGGGTGAGCAAATTCCCATCGACCTCAGTCTCGATTCGCCGGTCAGCAATCGCGCGACCGTCATCCTCTCCGCCGACGGCAAGGTTCTGGGAACCAGCGACATCGAGCTGAGCCCCGGCATCAATCCGATTCGCGTACATGCACGGGTTAACTCCAGCGGTGTAACGGCTATTGTCGGCAGTATTCGCGGACGCGACGGAAGCGAACTGCCATTCACGCGGGCGATTGAGCTTCGCCGAGCCAGGATTCTCTATCTCTCGCAGGATCCGGCCGGAGCCGATAGTAATCTGCTGCAAGCCTTCTCGCAAGGCGATTTCGATGTTAGCCGAGACGCGACGGAACTGGGACACGATCTCTCCGCCTTTCAGCTTGTCGTTCTGAATAATCTGGATCTCAACACGATCCGTGATGCCGCAAAGGGCCAGTTGGAAGACTACGTAAAAGCCGGCGGCGGCCTGTTGTTGATAGGCGGCGAGCGGCAGGCTTATAAGGAGGACAAGCAGATGGACGCGCTGGATCGGGCGCTACCCGCGAAGATTGCTCCTCCAAGAACGCCCGAAGGGACGTGCGTCGCTCTCATTATCGATAAGTCATCGTCGATGGAAGGCCGCAAGATCGAACTGGCCCGCCTCTCGGCCATCGGAGTGGTAGACCATCTGCGGCCGACGGACACCATCGGCGTGCTCATCTTTGACAACTCCTTCCAGTGGGCGGTGCCCATCCGTCGCGCGGAAGACAAATCGTTCATCAAGCATTTGATTTCCGGAATAACGCCTGATGGCGGCACGCAGATCGCACCGGCGCTCACCGAGGCATACCATAAAGTGCTTCCTTCACCGGCAACGTACAAGCACATCGTCCTGCTGACAGATGGCATCTCGGAAGAAGGCGACAGTATGGATCTGGCAAAAGAAGCGGCAGATCACGATGTGACTATTTCCACCGTGGGCCTTGGCCAGGATGTGAATCGCAGCTATCTCGAGAAGGTCGCCGCAGCGTCCGGAGGGCGCAGCTACTTTCTGAATGAGCCGCAGGGTCTGGAGCAGATTCTCTTGAAAGACGTTCAGGACTACAGCGGGTCTACTGCCGTGGAGCGGTCTTTGAGCCCTATCGTTGAACAACAGGCCGAAGTTCTCAAGGATACGGGGATGGAGAGTGCGCCGCCGTTGAAAGGCTATGTGCGCTTCACGTCCAAACCAGATGCGGAGACCATACTCGGCATTGATACGCAGCGCAAAGACCCGCTCTATGTGCGTTGGCAATACGGTTTGGGACGCGCCGCCGTGTTTACTTCGGATGCCAAGAGCCGCTGGGCTCAGGACTGGGTCTCATGGCCTGGCTTCGATAAGTTCTGGATTAACGTGAGCCGCGACCTGCTTTCACACACTGACACGAGCGAAGCACATGCGCGGTTTGATCCGGCTGACGGCGACATCGTTGTCACGTATCGCCTTGCGAATGAAGCGCCGGAACCCCCTGTCATTCCGCCCGTCTTCGCGCTGGGCCCAAACGGTTTCGAAAAGCCCGTCAACGTGCACAAGGTCGCTTCGCGCTCTTACGAAGGCCGGCTGCATATTGGCGAGGCACATGGCCTTTTTCGCATCCGGCCGCTGGAGGATTCAAGTGCGTTTCCGGAAATCGGGTTGTACAGGGAGCAGCCCGAGCTTAATGATTACGGCACAAATGAGGCGCTTCTAAAACAGATATCGAACCTGACCGGAGGGCGATACGATCCCGTTCCCGACTCTGCTTTTGACACGGGCGGACGGCGTTTGTACGCTTCCTGGCAGCTTTGGCCCGCGCTTCTGGCGCTCGCCATTGCCCTCACATTTGGCGAATTGCTTGCGCGGAAATGGCGTGGACTTACGCAGTCCTTCCGGAAGCCGCAAACCGTTTAACTCTTTTCGAGATGCACGACGGTCTCGAAGTGGTAGGTCTGCGGGAATAGATCGATCAGGCTCATTCGCTGAATCCTGTATTCCGCAACAAGTTTTTTTAGATCGCGCGCCATGGTAGCGGGATCGCAGCTCACCAGCGTAAGCCGTTCAGGCTTGATGCGCAGCAGTTCGGCCGTTGCTTCGCTTCCCAGACCGGAGCGAGGAGGATCGGCAACCACCAGTTCCGGCGCGGCGGCGAGCGATCGCAGAAAGTCTTCGGCAGACATTCTTGCCGCGCGCACTTTCATGCCGTGCGCCGCTGCATTCGCTTCCAGATCGCGGAAGGCGGATGCGCCGCGTTCCACTGCGTCCACCCGGGAAAAACGTCTTGCCAGCGGCAGCGAAAATAAGCCCACGCCAGCGTACAAGTCGACCGCGCGTTCTCCGGCGGCATCCTGTAGCACCTCTTCTACCAGCGCGTCCGTCAGGAACCGGTTGACCTGGAAAAAAGATCCTCGACTGATACGCAGCCTAAAGCCCGCGACCGCGTATTCAATTGGCGCTCGCTCGAGCGAAGGAATCAGAGAGGCGCAGAAGTCAAAGAAACGCGCCGCGACCGGCCGGGTCGAATCTACGATGTTGAGCTGGATTTCCTTTTCGTTGGTGAAGATTTCCAGGGATAGGAGGAATTTCGGCCAAGCCGGCAGCTTCACCGCTTCGCTGAAACGCGCGATTACCTCCACCAGAGCCGGTGAAGAGATGTGGCAGTGGTCGATTGGGCAGAGTCCATGCGATCCGGCTATGTGAAAGCCCGATTTGCCTTCCGCAAAGTGCAATTGAATGCGGTTCCGGTATGACCAGGGTTCGGCGCTTATCATCGGGATCTCGTTTTCATAAACCACGCCGCCGAGCCTTTGCAGGGTATCTCTGAGGATGAGTTTCTTTTGCGCTAACTGGAAGCCGTACGCGGCATGCTGGTACTGGCAGCCGCCGCATGTGCCGAAATACTCGCAGCGCGGCTCCACCCGTTGCGCTTCGGCTCTCAGAATTTCGGGCGCTTTTCCACGCAGCAGGCCTGTCTTCACGCGCTCTGGAAGCACGGAAACTCGCTCGCCCGGCAAAACAAACGGCGCAAGAACCACCTGTCCGTCCAGACGGCCCAGGCCTTCGCCGCCGTAAACCAACTTCTCCACATCCAGAATCACGCGATTTCCGCGCTTGGCGTTTTCCAAAGTTCTTGGCGTCATCCTTTACGATAAAGGTTCGCTACATTCATGAAGGCACGCGTTCTCTCCGGCGTTCAGCCGAGCGGTCAGCTTCACATTGGCAATTATCTCGGAGCGCTCAAAAACTGGGCGGAGATTCAAAGCCGCTACGAAAGCATTTTCTGCATCGTTGACCTGCACGCCATCACGGTGTACCAGGAACCGGCCGAGTTGTCGGCTAAAATTCGCGAGACGGCGGCTCTGTTCATCGCCGCGGGTATTGATCCCGATCAGTCTTCTATTGTCGTTCAATCCAGCGTTTCGGGCCACTCCGAGCTGGCTTGGCTTCTCACCTGCGTCACGCCGCTGGGCTGGCTCTATCGCATGACGCAATTCAAAACCAAAGCGGACCAGCAGGAAACCGTCGGTGACGGGTTGTTGCAGTACCCGGTGCTGATGGCAGCCGATATTCTCATTTACCAGGCCAGCATCGTCCCCGTTGGCGAAGATCAGTCCCAGCATCTGGAACTCGCCCGTGACATTGCCCAGCGCTTCAATTCGTTGTATGGCGAAACCTTTGTTATGCCTGCGACGCAGTTGCCTCTCATAGGGGCGCGCATCATGGGGTTGGACGACCCAACGCAGAAGATGAGCAAGTCAGCGCCTGGTTCAGGTCACGCGATTGCACTGCTGGATGAGCCCAAGACGATTCAGAAAAAGATCGCCCGCGCCACCACGGATTCGAAACCTGCAATTGATGTGGAAGACATGGGTCCGGGCATCGCGAACCTCTTGACCATCGCGCAAGCTTGCGATCCGTCTTTTACAAACGAGTCGATAACAGGCATGCGCTACGGCGATTTTAAGAAGCGGGTCGCGGAAGCCGTGATTGCCCGGTTAGAGCCCATTCAGGCCCGCTATCGCGAAATCAGCGCTGACCCTGCTTACATAGACAGCGTGCTTGCGCAAGGCCGCGAACGCGTTCTTCCCATCGCGCAGGACACTATGCGCAAGGCGAAGCGCGCCATGGGGCTCTATGTATGAAGTGTTCGAAGCGCCTTTTTGTTCTATTTCTTCGTCACATTGATCATGTTGTCGTCGGAAATGCGGTCGATCAGTTTGTTGTAAGGGTCAATGCCGGCGCGAGTGGGCTCCTGGTCGACGACGATGGTAAAACGTCTGATGCTCCTGCGTGAACTTTTCCTTCTGCATGTATAAGGGCTTCTCTTCATCCTTCTTACCGGTAAAGACGCCGATATCGATGTAATCGGCGAGTGGCATGGGAGATTCAACGCCATTGCCGTCGGCCTGCACCTTGCGCGCCTGAACGTCGAGCGTGACCTTGTACTTGCCGTCCGGTGTCTTCTGGGAGACCGCGGAGATTGCCTTGTTGTCGTAGAGAACGATGCGATTAAACCCGTCGTCAATCAGGTATTGCAAACTCGGGCGGAGTTTGGGCGCAGAGGGCTGTCGACCAGCATACGCGTATCAGGATAGGGTTCGTCGTCTACGTCTTGCGAGTGGTTCACCGCGTCCACCTGGTTGTTGGCATTAGCGTAGCGATATTGCATCAGGAAATTGTGGAGCGCGAGATCCACCTTGTCTTCGCCAATGTAGTCGGCCAGTGTGTACATGATCTGGCCGCCCTTCTCATACCAGACGTAAGGCTCGCGCTGCACCAAGGGCGAGCGGAGGCTCATGGCGAACTTCGCCCGCACCGGCCGCGCAGATAACGGTCCAGGAAATGGCGCAGCACCTTATGCATATAGTCCTTGCCGTACTTCTGCTGCATGACCATGTAGGCGGAGTACTGCGCGAGGGTTTCGGACATCATATTGGACCCCTGCACCTGCGCGCCGATCGAGCTGATGAGCCCCACCATTGATGTCCGAGCTCATGAGCGGTGACGAAATAGGTTAGATCGACATCGTCTCTTGTGCAGCATTCGGCTCGATGAAGCCAATGCCTTCCGAATAACGGCACGGTGTTCGGGAAGGACTGCGCGAACTGCGGTAGCGCGGGAACTCCATGATCCGGTATTGCGTGAACTGGTAAGGGCTGTAGTGCGCCTGATAATAGTCGAGTCCGGCCCTGCGAACGTCGCGAGCATGTCGTCGATGTCGTAGGTGTGATCCGGATCGTAATAGACCTCCAGATTCACGCGGCCGTTGGGTCCCGAGTAGAGCTTCTTTGCGAGTCTTGTAGCGGCCGGAGAGATAGGCGTAGAAATCCAGGATGTGAGTAGCCCCCATGCTGTATTCGTAGATAGTGGCGGCCATCCCTGTTGCCAGGTGCGTTGCAAGATAGCCTGGTGCGATGGCTATCTGATTGCCGGAAGTGCTCACCACGGTGTGATAGGTGATCCAATCGGAGTTCGGGGTGAAGAGATTGATGCGGGAGTGGACGGGATCTCCGCGCGGCGCCATCTCCTCCAGGGAGGGAAGATGTCTCTTCGCGACGCCGGCGCGGATCGTCGATCTCGAAGCCCTGATCGTAACCGATCTGCGGAAAGTAGCCGGCGTCGAAGAAGGTGCCGTTGTAGGCGAACTCGGCCAGTTCGTTTCCATCGCGGAAACCGCGCGTGGTGTGCCCGACTGAAAACGTGAGAGTCAGAACCTCGCCAGGCGCGAGCGGCTGATCGAGCGCGTAGATGGAGTAGAGATCGCGGGCGGCTCGGCTTACCAGGTGGAAACGGCCGGTCGAACTGAACGTTCGAGACGGACTCGCTGCTCGTCGGTGAGGTGTATCTCCGAGATCGGCTGAGCGGACTTGTTCTGCAGCGTGAAGCGGCCGGTACCGTCGAAGGAGCGGCGCTCGGGATAGATGTTGATGGTGGCGTCGACGGCCGTCACCTTGGGCTGGGGAAGAAGCTCGATACTTCTTGAAGTCGCGCTCGTAGCCGGCCTGGATGTGACGGCGATCCTTGGCAGTCAGATACTCGTTCAGAACGTGAGCTGTTGTAGAAGTACCAGACGCCAGAGCCGGCGGCGCTCAGGCGAAGAAGCGCGGCTGCCGGCAGCCAGGCGCGGAGCGCGGCGAATCGCCAGCCGAGTGCGCGCGCCGAGCGAGTCCTCCGCGCCGCGCCGCGCGTAGGCGATGGACACCACGCCGAGAAAGGCGAAGATGGAGACCCAATAAGTGATGGACCAGAAGAGCGCCGGCACGAAGTGTCCGTAGCCGTTCATGTCCGAGTAAGTGTATGGCGGCGTCGCGCCAGGCAGGTACAGGGTGTTCTCCCAACCGAAGTTGAAGAGCGATCGGTTGCGAGGACGAAAACTGCCGATCACAATGCCGTGGCCGACGAACTTGTTGGAGACCATGGTCTGCACGAAAAGAGCGAAAAGAGCGAATCCCAGCACCTGCGGGAAGGTGACGAGGTAAAGCTCCTTCAAGTATTGAAGCAGCTCGTAGTGGTAGTAGCCGGCAATGGTCTGCATCATGATGCCGACCAGCATCGTCACGGCGAGCAGCACAATTTCGACGAGCGCGATGGCGGTGAACTTGGAAAGCCAGTCAGTAGTTCTCGCTCATGGGCAGCGCGTCGTGAATACCGTCGAAGTGATTGTCGCGTTCGCGCCAGATGAGTTCGGCGGCGTACGAGCGTTGCCACGATGTAGAAGAAGAGCGTCGCGCTGCCTTCCACGGCCTGCAGCATGAGATAGGTGACCGGCCAGACATTCTGATCGCCGACTCGTCCGGCGAATTGCCCGTTATTGACCGCGAAGACGATCAGCAGGCCGAGGATCGCCCAGAATGGAATCTCACGCGTGATGGTGCGGATGCGAAGACGCGTGAGTGAGAGGTACTGGGCGAAGGAAGCGCCGCGGACCGAATATCTGATGCACGCGCGGCAAGCCGGCCGCGACGAGCGAACGTATGGGGCGCGCTTCTTCAACGTCCCGTAGGCGTGCTTTGGCAGCGCGCTTTGCCTTGCGACCGGGCCGTCAGCGCTTCGACTGACATAGGGAAGAAGGCCCACAGTCCACCCAGCGAAAGGAACCCGACCGCGGTCCACAAGAGACGGTTATAGAGGAAGACGCCGGGCGAGTTGCCGCCGAAATCCCAAGGGAGCAGAAGCGTGTTCTTTTCGATTACGGTCCAGTAGCGGGTAATGTTGTCGATGAGGATAAAGCCAATGGGATCGAAAATGCCGGACCAGAAATGCTCTAACGAACGAGTGGCAGAAAAGACCGTTATCAGAATGATGTAGAGCATGAATAACGCGACACCCTGCAGGTAGACGATCAAGATTTTGCGGGTGAGAGCGGCTACAACAAAAAAGAGCGAGCCAATGAAGAAGATCTGCAGCACCACAACCGACAGAAACGGCTGAAGATACCACCAGATCTGATTCGGCCCGATCCGCGTGTGATCGGCCCATGGGGCGAAAGTGCCTAACCACGTTCCGAACAGAAGCCCCGAAAAGGCGAAAACCGTGGTCACGAAGGAACCTGCCCACCGGCCGCCAAGATAGGCGAACTTGGAGACTGGTTTGGTGAATAGAATTTGATACGTGTCGCGCTGGAAATCACGCAGAATCGACGTGCCGAAGATGGCCGCGATCACAATCACTCCAAAGAGGCACGCGCCAAAGTCGATATAAGAGAGAGCGTAGGGACCATTCAGCAGGATCTTCCCGTTGGTGCTGCCAACCGGGCCGAATCCTTCGGCCGCAACACTCAGGAACGAGTAAGCGAACCACGCCAGGAAGTAGACATACGTGGAAATGCTCTTAAGCCGGTATTGGATCTCGAAAGTAAAGAACTCCCAGAACATGGCCATTGAAATATCCTTTACCGGTGCCCTTAGTTCTTGGCGTGGCGCGAAAGATTTAAGAAATACACATCCTCAAGCCCTGGGGGAACGGAATGGAAGTTCGCACCCGGCGAGGCTGGGGCAAAGACACGGATTTCGTGCTGGCCGCCTACGAGATGCGTGCTGACTACATGTAGCTCGGACTCGAGGGCGTGCACTTCGTCGTCGCTCGCAACGATTCGCGACCAGATCTGGCCGTCCAGGGCGGCGAGGGCGTCGTTGGGCGAGCCCTCCAGCAGCACCTGGCCGGAGGCGATGATGGCCATGCGCGAACAGAGTTCTCGAACGTCGTCCACAATGTGCGTCGAAAGGATGACAGTGACTTCGCGGCCGATGGACGAGAGCAGGTTGAGGAAGCGGTTGCGCTCTGCTGGGTCGAGCCCTGCGGTCGGCTCGTCAACGATGATGAGCCGGGGATTTGCTAGCAGCGCCTGTGCAATGCCAAAGCGCTGCTTCATGCCGCCGGAATAAGTGGATAAGGCTTTTTTGCGGACTTCCCAAAGATTCGTCTGTTGAAGCAGGGCTTCCACCATCTCCTTGCGCTCGCTGGCGACGGAGACTCCTTTCAAGACCGCCAGATGGTTCAGCATGTCGATGGCGGACATCTTCGGGTACACTCCAAATTCCTGGGGAAGATAGCCGAGGATCTTGCGAATCTCGTCCTTCTGCTTGAGAACGTCGAGCTTGTCGAGTTGGATCGTTCCTGTATCGGGATCTTGCAGAGTGGCGATAGTGCGCATGAGCGAACTTTTGCCTGCGCCATTCGGACCCAGCAGTCCGAACATGTTGTTGCCGATTGTCAGGGACAGATTCCTGAGGGCGCGCACGCCGTTCGGATAGGTTTTGGAGAGATTAGTGATAGTCAACGCCATGCAAGCTTCCCCGAAAGAAATAGTGAAGTAACTCCTTCTTTTACCACTCTTCTCACGGAGGCTTGTTTCTTAAACTGAGAGCTATCATGGGGTTGCTTGAGCACGCAGACCGCTGTATCGCCAAGGGCTGCTGAGCCTGGCAAGAGGTTCAGAACGTGGGCCGTCGTAATTGCCACGAATATCATCGCTCTGATTTGTATGTGCTGGGTGCTCAGCGGAGCAGACCTCGAACATATCTGGGGCGAAATCCAACACATGCAGTGGCAGTGGGTCGCGGCGGCCGTCGCCTGCGATATTTCGGTTTACCTGCTGCATGGCTTGCGCTGGAAAGTGCTGCTTCGTCCCATTGAGAAGTTTTCCTTCTGGTACGCAGTGCAGGCGATCTATGTGGGTCTGCTGGGAAATGAAATTCTCCCCTTGCGCGCGGGCGAAATCATTCGTTGTTTTCTGCTTTGCAAAACCACGCGGATTCCGCTTTCCGTTACCTTCGCTTCGGCCTTGATCGAACGGCTGTTTGACGGAATCTGGCTGATGGCCTGCTTCTTCGTCGCATTGCACCTGGGCCGTTTGCCGGGCGTACTGGTGAATGGCGGCTACGTGCTCGGCAGCCTCATCATCATTCTGGGCCTCTTCCTTGCATATGCAATGTATGCCAAACAGCAATCGCTAAATCTTGTCTTCGGCATCTCATGGCCGCGCTGGTTCAATACCTTAATACAGGATCTGCACCTGATCGGCCACTCTCGCTATTTGTACCTTGCGTTTCTTATCAGTGGCGCTTACCTGCTCGCGCAAACGCTGCCCATTTTTGCCTTGGTAAAGGCAAACCGGCTGGATGTTCCCTGGACGGCATCCTTCGTCATTATGGTCCTGTTGCGGTTGAGCAGCGTGATTCCGCAGGCTCCCGGCAACCTGGGTTCGTTCCAATGGGTGACGGCTCGTACCCTGATCATTTTCGGGCTCGCGACGGCGCGCGCGAAACGCTTCTCTCTGATCTTATGGGGCGTTGTCACCATCCCGCTGATCGTCATCGGCTTTATTGCCCTTGCCCTGGAAGGTGTAAGCATGACCCATCTGCACCGCCAGGCTACCGCCGCAGCCTCGAATGAGGCCGCCGGCACGGCCTGATTAGAACGTAGGTAAAATAGTGCGCAAAGGGTATGATGATGCCCGCCTGTGCCGTTCTCGCGCTTCTGCTGTCCGCCGCCGGGCAATCCGCTCCGCAAACGGCCCCCGTGCAAGCTGGTTCCCAGGCGAGCGGTTTGCAGGCGTTGGAGCGTCAGGATTACCGGCAGGCTGCAGACGTCTTCTCGCGCCTTTCCTCGGCGGATCCGCAGGATTATTCGGCGCTTTTCTATCTCGCACTTTCCGAAACCGGTTTGAAAGAGGATCAGAAGGCTGCAGAAAATTACAAGCGCGTGCTGACTTTGAAGCCTGGCCTGTATGAGGCCGAACTCAATCTCGGCATCCTTTATGTGCGGGACCACAATCCTACGGATGCCATTCCGCTTTTGCGGCAGGCTGCGCAGAAGAAACCCGATCAGGCCCGCCCCGTGCGGTATCTGGGTGATGCGCTACTCGCATCGGGAGACCCTTCGGCAGCGGCTGAAGCGTACCGCGCGGCTCTGAGCGTCGACCCCAAGCTAGCTGCCGCTGAACTTGGTTTAGGCCAGAGTTTAGCCCAACAGGGCAAATTGGACGATGCTTTACCGCACTACCGGCAGGCCGCATTGCTCGATCCGAACCTGCAATCCTACTTGCTGGAGATGGCCGCCGCATTTTCAAAAGCCAATCGCGGCCAGGATGCCGTTCCCCTGCTGAAAGATTTTCCCAACGACCCGGGCGCGTGCGAGGAGCTGGGCCGCATTTACCTTACGGAGAATCGGCCGTCTGATGCCGTGACTGCTTTCAAAGCGGCGGTTGATATCTCGCCGACTCCTGCCAACCGCCTCTCCCTTGCCACCGCCTACCTGCAAAATAATCAACCTGATGCCGCCGCGCCGATTCTCGAGCAGGCGCTGGCCACAGATCCGGGCGATTATGATCTGCGCATGGCAGTTGGGCGAATTTATCGCGATAAACGCCAATACGTGACGGCCGCGAATCAGTTTATTGCGGCAACGCAGGTAAGACCAGATTCGGTGAAAGCCTGGAATGAGGCCGCCACCGCCTTCCTTATGGCGGAAGAGTATCCCCAAGCTCTTGCCGCCCTTGATAAAGTACGTAGTCTCAAAGCGGAAAATGCGGGGGATCTCTATTTCCGGGCCATGATTTATGACAAACTGCACCAGGTGAAGCCCGCGATTGAGAGCTATCAACGTTTTCTCGCTATGAGTGACGGAAAGTTCCCGGACCAGGAATTCATCGCGCGCCAGCGCAGCAGAATTCTGGAGAAGGAGGCCAATCGATGACAGTTCCGGTATTGCCGGCCAGATTGCTGGAGGCGGGTATTGTTCTTTTGTTCGTGGCGTCCACGCTGCCTGCGCAATCGCTGCTTGCCGGGCTGCAGGCTGAATCGGATCCTCACAGGCGCTCTGAAAAAGCGCTTCTGCTCGCCAACGCCGCGTTCGAGGAGGCGCGCGATTTCTACCATAAAGGCGACATCGACAAGGGGGACGCGGAACTCGACAATATGACCAAGGCTTTGGGCACTTGCGTCGACTCCCTGAAAGAAGCGCACAAGGGCAGGTTCTACAAGAAGGCCGAGCTGGATGTCGCCGATCTCCAGCGGCGCTTGTCGGGCCTGATGGACGATCTTTCCGTTCAGCGCCGTGGGTGGGCCGAGTTCACCAGCCGCAAACTGGAGCAGATTCACGAGAAATTGCTGGACGGAGTAATGAGCAAGTGAAGTGGGCGGCCGCTCTTCTGGTTATTTGTTCGGCCAGCTCTGTGTCTATCGCCCAGGACCGCGATTTTCTTACCTCCAATGAGGTAGAGCAGATTCGCGAGGCGCAGGACCCGAATGACCGGCTCCTGTTGTATGTTCATTTCGCTCGCCAGCGAATGGATCTGGTGGAGCAGTACCTGTCCAAGGACAAGCCCGGACGCAGTATCTTCGTTCACAACACGCTGGAAGATTACAGCAGGATAATCGAGGCCATAGACTCGGTCTCAGACGACGCCCTTCGCCATAACCGCGCCATCGATAAGGGAATGCTGGCGGTCGGCGACGCGGAAAAGGATTTCCTCGCCAGGCTGCAGAAGATCGAAGACAGCGACCTGCGGGATTTGGATCGCTACAAATTTGTTCTCCAAGACGCCATTAATACCACCAGCGACAGCCGTGACCTTTCCGCGGAAGATGCCAAGAAACGTAGCGGAGATCTCCAGGCGGTGGATGCCAAGGAAAAGCAGGAGCGTGACGCCCTGACGCCTGCCAAAGAAGTTGCCGATCGGAAGAAAGACGCCCAGCAGCAGGAGCCCTCGCAGAAAAAGATCCCATCGCTGTATCGACCTGGAGAAAAGCCGCAAAATCCGCCCCAATAGGCCCTAGAGTAGACCTCCGCCGGCCTTCGCTATCGTACAGTGAAAAGAGGCGATAGGGCGTGGCTCACCATCATCATGCGAACAGTACAGGCTGGATCCTGCACGTTTCGCTGGTCGCGACCCTCGCTTTCACTGCTTTTGAAGTGTTTGCCGGCTTCCGGTCTCACAGTCTGGCGCTGCTTTCCGACGCCGGCCACAACTTCACTGATGCGCTCGCGCTTCTGCTGGCCGCAGTCGGCCTGTATCTGCAAGGCAAGCCCGCAGATCAATTCAAGACTTACGGTTACCAACGCGCGGGAGTCATCGCAGCCTTCCTGAATGCGGCCACGCTCATCGTGATCTCCTTGATCATCTTCTGGGAGGCAGTCACTCGCCTGATTCACCCCGAGCCGGTCAATGACGTCGTGATGATGTGGGTCGCGGCGTTGGCTCTGGTTCTAAATGGCGCAATCATGCTCGGCCTGAACCGCGGCAAAAAGGGCGACATAAACATCCGTGCGGCCTTCATTCATATGCTCGGAGACGCCGTGGGCGCGGTCGCCATCATTCTCGGCGCTCTCGCGATTCGTTATACCGGCTGGAGCTACTTCGACCCGATTCTCTCTATTGCGCTCGGGTTCCTCATCTTATACACGGCCTGGGATGTCATTCAGGAGTCGCTTAACATTCTTCTGGAAGGGCTTCCACGCGGCCTCGAGTTGCGAGACGTAACCAAGGCAATGAGCGGAGTGGACGGCGTTCTGGACGTTCACGACCTGCACATCTGGAGTTTAGGATCAAGTACTCATGCGCTCAGCTCGCATGTCCTGATTGAAGATATGCCGCCCTCCTCGAGCGAGCAGATCCTGAAATGCATCAACGAGATCTTGTGCGGCTTCGGGATTTACCATTCAACCATTCAGTTTGAGCATGTTCCCTGCGTTTTATCGGACAACGGATGTCATATGGCCACGGAGCGCGCGAAGGTGCATGACCACGGAAGCGGACCGCACCGGCATTAGTCCTTACGACGAGATCAATTCGAGCATTCTCCGCCGGAATTTTTCGGCTGTTTCCTTGTCCGGGGCAATCACGAGGATGGTGTCGTCGCCCGCGATGGTTCCCACCACCTCATCCAATTCCTCCTTATCGATTGCCACTGCGAGCGAATTGGCATTGCCTGGCGAAGTCCGCAACACCACCAGATTCTGGGCCATACGCATGTCCTGCAGGTATTCGTTGACAACATCCGCCAATTCCGGTCCTGAGGAAGGCTCCATAGGCAAATTTCGATAACCTTCGGGCGTCTTCACCAGGCCGAGTTCCCGCATATCGCGCGAGAGCGTCACCTGGGTGGTTTGAATCCCCAAATGGCCGAGCGCGCGCCCCAATTCCTCTTGCGTGTAAATTTCCTTGCTGCGAATGATCTTGAGGATTTGGCCCTGGCGGAAATGTTTGTTCATAAGGAACGGGTGACGCGCTCGGCCATCGTCGCGAGACGCCGTTCTGCTTCGTGTAAAGCGGTCGACACGGCCTTCGGACCGGTGCCGCCGGGCAACTCGCGGCTCTTCATGCCTTCTGCCGGTTCCAAGAGGCGCTGCATCTCCGGCTTGAACTCTGCTGCAAAAGCCGCCAGCCCTTCGCCGGTCCAATCTGAGGGCTTCTTGCTGATCTTAAGGCTTTCCAGTACCAGTTGCCCCACAATCTGGTGCGCCCGATGGAAAGGCACGCCGTTTCGCGCAAGTTCTTCCGCCAGGTCCGTCGCCACCACCCAGCTTTCTTCTGCCGCCGCTGCGGGTTTCGCCGCGTTCAGCACCACCGAATCGGCGACCGCCTTCGCCATCGCCAATGATCCCGAAGTCTGATTGAATGCGTCGAACAGCGGCTCTTTGTCCTCCTGCATGTCGCGATTGTAGGTCATGGGAAGACCTTTCATTGTCACGAAGAGCGAGGTCAGGTCCCCGAACACGCGGCCGGATTTGCCACGAATCAACTCCAGCGAATCCGGATTCTTCTTCTGCGGCATCAGGCTGGACCCGCTTGTGACTCCATCGCCCAGCGTCATCCAATTGAATTCTTCGCTGGAGTAGAGGATCCAGTCTTCGGCCAGCCGGCTCAAATGAAGCATGATCACGCTGCACGCATACAGAAAATCCAGCGCGAAGTCACGGTCGCCGGAAACGTCCAAGCTGTTCCGCGTAATCGCCGCGAATTCGAGGTCTTCCGCAATCTCGTTCCGGTCGAACGCGAAACCGCTGCCTGCCAGCGCGCCGGATCCCAGCGGCAGTACGTTAATACGCGCCAGGCTCTGCTCCACGCGCTGGTAGTCGCGCGCCAACATTTCAAAATAAGCCAGCTGGTAATGCGGCCACAAGACGGCTTGCGCCCGCCGCAGGTGGGTATAGCCCGGGATCACCGCGTCCGGATACTTCCGCGCCAGATCGAGCAGGGCGCCCATTAATTCCGTGAGTTGCTGGAGTATTGTATCGGCGCAACCGCGGAGGTACAGCCGCACATCCAGCGACACTTGTTCATTGCGGCTGCGGCCGGTATGGATCTTTCCCGCCAGCGCCCCTGTTTTCTCCTGCAGTTTGCGAATGACGAAGGTGTGGATGTCCTCGTCGCCGGCGCCCTGGAAGTACGCCGGATCCTGCGCCTCCTGCCCGATCTCTGCGAATGCCTGCACCAGTTTCTGGCGCTCGCTCGCAGTCAGGATGCCCTGCTTCTCGAGCGCTCGCGCGAACGCTTGGGAACCAGCCACATCCGCCGCTGCAAGCGCCTTATCGAAGTGCAACGAACCGGAGAACTGCTCAAACACCTTCGATGGCCCAGTCTCAAACCGGCCGCCCCAAAGTTTCATGGCTACTTCTTCAGTGACGCCTGCACCTTGATGGGCAAGCCGGTCAGGTTGATGAAGCCGAGCGCGTCCTTCTGGTCGTAGCTCGCTCCCATCGTGAAGCTGGCAATATCCAGGCTGTAGAGGGAATTCGGGCTCTTACGGCTCACCGGCTCCAGATTGCCCTTATACAGCCGCATCGTGATCTCGCCCGTCACCGGCTCCGCCACTCTGGCGAAGAATGCATCCAGGGCTTCCCGCAAAGGCGTAAACCACAGGCCGTTATAGACCATCTCCGCATAATCCAGCGCCAGCTTCTGCTTGTAGTGGAGGGTATTGCGGTCCAGTGTCAGCGCTTCCAGTTCACGTTCCGCCGCCATCAGAATCGCTCCGCCGGGAGCCTCGTAACAGCCGCGCGACTTCATCCCGACAAAGCGGTTCTCCACCAGGTCAATCCGCCCAATTCCGTGCTCGCCGCCAATCTCATTCAGCTGCTCCAGCAGCGCGACGCCGCTCAGTTGGTGCTGCCCGTTCAGCGATACCGGCCTGGCGCCCTCAAAGCCGATAGTCACCTCCGCCGGTTTAGACGGCGCCTCCGCCGGACTCTTGGAAAGCATCCAGATATGCTCGGGGGCTGCGTTTGCCGGGTCCTCCAACTCGCCCCCTTCATGCGAAATGTGCCAGATATTCCGGTCCCGGCTATATATTTTCGTTGTCGATTGCGCAATCGGAACGTGGTGCGTCTTCGCGTACTCAATCGCGTCCTCGCGAGAAACGATGTCCCACTCGCGCCACGGTGCAATCACGTTCAGGTGCGGCGCGATCGCTTTGTAGGTCAGCTCAAAACGTACCTGGTCATTGCCCTTACCCGTGCAGCCGTGCGCCAGAGCATCGCAACCCGTCTTGAGCGCCACTTCCGCCTGCCGCTTGGCCAGCAGGGGACGCGCAATCGACGTCCCCAGCAGGTACTTGTGCTCATACACCGCGCCCGAGCGTACCAGCTTCCAAAGATATTCGCTTACGAACTCCTCGCGCATATCTTCTACGTAGACTTCGGAAGCGCCGGTCTTAAGAGCCTTCTCCCTCAAGCCATCGAGTTCTTCGCCGCCCTGGCCGATGTCGCCGCACACCGCCACCACATCGCACCGGTAGTGCTCTTTCAGCCAGGGAATAATAATGGATGTGTCCAGGCCGCCCGAATAGGCCAGCGCTACTTTTTTTGCTGTTACTTTATTCATTTTCCTTCTCTTAAACCGGCTTCCGACGAGCGCGCTCAGGCGGGCGCACCGCGCCTCTGGGCCTGGTTCGTCCGGCTCTTATAAGGTTCTGTGCCGCTTACTGCAGCAGCAGAAGAAGAATGGCCTTTTGTACGTGCAGCCGGTTCTCGGCCTGATCAAAGGCTGCGCATTGCGCCGATTCCATTACGGCATCGGTCACTTCCAGCCCGCGCTTAGCCGGTAGGCAATGCATGAAAATGGCATCGTGCCGCGCATGCGACAGCAACTCTTCATTAACCTGATACCGCGCAAACAGCTGATGCCGCTCTTGGGCCTCTGACTCCTGGCCCATGCTGGCCCACACATCCGTATAGACCGCGTGAGCGGATCGGACGGCCTCTATAGGATCGCTCGTGAGCTCAATATGCGCGCCCGTCGCCAACGCGAACTGCTCGGCCTGGGCCACGATGGAAGCCTTCGGCTCAAACCCTTCTGGTGTTGCCACGGAGCAGCTCACTCCCAATCGCGAGCACTCCAGCAGCAGCGAGTGCGCCACATTGTTGCCATCGCCGACATACGCGAGCTTCAGCCCTCTCAGCTTGCCGAATTGTTCCTTCAGGGTCAGCATGTCAGCCAGGGCCTGGCAGGGATGGTATAGCTCGGTAAGGGCGTTGACGACCGGCAGGCCGGACCAGCGCGCCAGTTCCTCCACGGTCTCCTGGGCGAAGGTGCGCGCCACAATCGCATCCGTCCAGCGCGCCAGATTCCGCGCTACATCTTTCAATGGCTCGCGATGGCCGATCATTCCGGTCTGCGTCACGCAATCGCCGCCCAGCTGCTTGATCGCCAGTTCGAATGTCATCCGCGTGCGCAGCGACGGCTTTTCGAACAATAGCGTCACATAGCGGCCCTTGAGGGCCGCCGCATAGCGCTGCTGCGATTGCTTCAGCTGTTGCGCCAGATCCAGCGCCGTCCGCAGCTGTTCGCTCGAAAGATCGAGATCGTGCCGCAAGCTGCTTACGCGCGCTTGCGATGCGGGCTGATAGGAGGAAGTGGCCATTACAAGTGCCGTAGTGTATTTTTATTCATTATATTGAATAATTACACAAAGCTGGTGGCAAATGCAAGCTACAGGATCAGAACTGGGCTAACAACAAAAGCCGCCGGCCGTCCGGCTCACGCTATACATAAGCTCTTTTGGTTTTTCGCGACTACTCTTCAAATGCGACTGCGGCCCTAGTCCTTCTGTTACGCATAATGATTTGCGGTCTCTTCGAAACGGCCAAATCCGGGCGCCTGCTTAATTTGGCGATAATATACCAGACTCAGCAACTCTGGTAGCCTCCCATGTGTCTCTATTTCGGGCACTGATGGGGGCCGCGTATGATGGGTTTCTTACCCAAGCAAGCGAGAATATCCCCGATGAGTATTATTCAAGTTGGTCATATCAAGAAAGACTGCCTCGCAAGGTTTTCAGCCACCATTGATATGGCCGATGTAACGACCACGGACGCAACGCAGCGCGAAAGCCATTTTCTGAGCCGCGCCCTAGCTGCGTTTGCGGTTGCGGCGGTTGCCAAAACTGATGACGTGACCGGCGCAAAGTCGGTGGTTGACGAATTTCAAGATGATGGCATCGACGCATTTTATTTTGATCGAACCGAACATATCGCATATCTTGTCCAGTCTAAGTGGATTGCCGACGGGAACGGCTCTGTTGATCTCGGCTCGGTATTAAAGTTCATTCAGGGAATTAATCATTTTCTGGAGGACAAGATTTCTCTCTTGGGCCCGAAGATGCAAGCGCAGGCTGCAGATATTCAGGATGCCTTGTCTGATTCTCAAGTCACGTTCGTGCTTATGGTGGCATATACGGGCAAGCAACCTCTTTCTGTCGAGGTCAAGGCCCCACTCGACACGCTTCTTACGGAGCTAAACGACGATGGAGACCTTGTAACCCTTCGGGTTTTGAAGCAGAAAGAACTACATGACATCGTAGAACAGGGCGCAATGGGATCGTCCGTTGACCTTGCCATCATGCTTCATGAATTCGGCAAGGTCACCGATCCATACACCGCCTACTATGGACATGTCCACGTTGCAGATTTGGCCTCTTGGGCAAAGTACGGCGATAGACTCTACTCTAAGAACATTCGTGGGTTTAAGGGAAGTACAGATGTGAATGACGCGATCGTAGAGACGATCAATACGTCACCTGACCACTTCCTATACTTCAATAATGGAATTACTCTCCTCTGCGCAGAGCTGGACAAGCAGCCGTTAGGAGGCAAGTCAAGGGGGAGCGGAGTTTTCGACTGTAAGGGTGCTAGCGTTATCAACGGAGCACAGACCGTCGGAAGCATTCTGACTGCCTTGGCCTCTTCGACCTCGGCTGCGTCCGCGACGAATGCACATGTCATGGTGAGATTAATCTCTCTTGAGAACTGTCCGCCTGACTTTGCGAATGAAGTGACTCGCGCAGCTAATACCCAAAACAGGATTGAGAAACGGGATTTTGCTGCTCTCGATAAGGGAGCAGGCCCGTTTGCGTAGCGATCTTCTCTTATCCTTGGGGAAGGAATACGCCTATCGCACAGGGGATCAACCCCCATCCCCCGATAAGGGGTGCACCCTTGAAGAGGCTACGATCGCGTTAGCGTGCGCCCAATCCGACGCAACGCACGCCGTCAACGCAAAGCAAGCGATTGGGCGGTTCTATGAAGACACTTCAAAGCCTCCCTATACGATCTTGTTTAATTCCTCTCTGACAGCAGAGAAGATGTGGCGGGCAGTGGAGATGCTTCGGGTGGTGGACGTGCTTCTCAAGCTTGAGCAAAAGAAGCGTGACGGGAAGGAAAAGCTATGCGCCATTCATGGAAATCGCGTACTACTCTATCTCATCTTCAGGGAAGTCTCGTCAACTTTCTTCGACGCTGAGACCACTGTCGCCGATTTGAAGCGCGTTCCCGATCTATTGATTGCATATCTAGAAAAGATGACGGCGGAAATCACTAAAAGCTATGCGTCTTCGTATGTCGGTAACGTCTTCAAGAACATCTCGAAATGCAAGGCCATCGTAGCAGCGATCGCGTAGAATGTGGTTGTGAAACCGTCTTCAGAGTTTGCTCGTTTCTCGAACCTGGTCGCTCGCGTCCTCTCTGTACCCAAAACAGAAATACTCCGCCGTGAAGCGGAGTATGAGAAGCAAGCTGCATTGAATCCCAAACGGCGGGGGCCGAAGCGAAAACCTAAACGCGCTTCCCCCGGCCCTGCCGCCTCCTAGAAGGGTTGTTTTTTCAACTCTGACCGGTCAAGTCTGCATACGTCAATCGTCTTCCAACAGCCTGTGACACGACCTTATTGAACCGTGAATCGGAAAAGCTGCTCATCCAGATAACGATTTAAGTGGAACGGGTCGACCGCTACATATGTGCCTGATAGATTCCGCTTCATCAGTGACCAGAAGTTTTCGAGCGAGTTCGTATGCACTCTGCCCATTGACATTATATTTGACGTTGTTTAGAATTTCCTTCTGCAACGTCTCGCGCTTGTATTGGGGACGACCTTGGCGGGCACATGCCGGGACTCGCGGTCGAACATGCCAAGCACGATTGTCTTGTTGTCATAGCGCGGCTTCTCCTAGCCTTCTTCGACAGTGGTCGGGGCTGCTTCACGCATCGCCTTCACGCGGCTCTTGTGCATGTTCGCAACCTTGCCACCCTCGAACGGCTCATCGACCTCGACCGGTGCGCCTTCCTTGCTGCCCAACTTGCCGATATAGCCATGATGATCCTCTTTCATGGCCAGACGGATGCGATGGAGCATGTGCCATGCTGACTTCTGGGTCACGCTAACCGTGCGCATGATTTCGTGGCTGGACACCCCGTTACGGCAGTTGGCAACCATCCACATCGCCATGAGCCATTTGTCCAGCGCAATCGGCGAGTCCCCGAAGATCGTACCGACCTTGATCGAAAACTGGGACTTGGGATGCCGGTTCTTGCACTGCCAGACCCGGCGCGTGGGCATATAGGTTGCACCTTCCGCGTTGCAACGGGGGCACCTGACTACCTCATCCGGCCAGCGGCGTGATACAAGGAACCCAATGCAGTTGTCCGCATCGGCGAAGTACACTGTAGCTTGTTGCAGTGTCTTGGGTTCCGTGTCGATAGGTACACTCTAGCCCAATACGCCTGCTGAGTCAAGTATATTTATGCCCTTAATTTGACCTAGTTTTTTCTGGTCCCCATAGTCCCACCGGCAACCAATCCACGCTCCGTCTACCATCGATAATGGATCTAACTTGAACAATCTACTCGTTATGAAGTTCGGCGGCACCAGTATGGGCAGCGCCGAAAGGATCCGGGTTGCAGCCGGCATAATCGCGGAGCACCACCGCTGTCCCCTGGTAGTTGTCGTTTCCGCGATGTCCGGGATTACTGACCTGCTGCTTGAAACCCTCCGTAAAGCCGAGCTCGGAGACCGCATCGCAGTGGATGCCGATCTCGATCTGTTGTTAAACCGTCATCTCGAAACCTGCCGTGAACTGTTTGAGGATGCGGCGTCGTGTCAGGCTCCCACGCTTGCCACGCACGGTCTGGTTTCCGAGTTCAGCCGCATTGCGAAAGGCATACTCATGTTGGGTGAGCGGCCGCCGCGCTCCGTCGATGAAGCAGTTGCCATCGGCGAGCGCCTGTCTTCGTCATTGCTTGCCCATTACCTTCAGGGCTCCGGTATCAATGCCTACTCCGTAAATGGCAGCGACATCATCGTCACGGACTCAGTTTTCGGCAACGCTTCTCCGCAGATGGAACTTACGCGCCAGCGTTGCGCGGAACAGCTCCGTTCGAGTATCGAGACAGGCGGCGTACCCATCGTGACAGGCTTCAACGGAGCCACGATCGATGGGCGGCCCACCACCCTCGGCCGCGGCGGTTCCGACTTTTCAGCCTCCATCCTCGCGGCCGCGCTCGACGCCGAGGAACTCTGGATCTGGACGGACGTCGACGGAATTATGACCGCTGATCCTCGTCTCGTGGCGGACGTCGCGGTCCTGGACGAAGTCACCTACGCCGAGGCCGCCGAGCTCGCATACAACGGCGCCAAGGTCCTGCACCCGCGTACGCTCGCTCCCCTGGTCGAAAAACGGATTCCGGTCTGGAGCAAGAATAGTTTCGCGCCGCATAAGCCCGGTACCCGAATCGTCTCGCACTTCGACGAACCGAAAGGCGCGCGTGCAGTCACCTCGATGTCCAACGTCGCGCTCGTTTCCATGGAGCCCGCTAACGCCGCCCTGAGTGGAACGCGCCTCATGGCCCGGGCGCTGGATGCCCTGGCTCTCGCGAACGTGGAGATCCTGGTGTTCACCAGCTCCAGCTACCGCCAGAGCTTCTGCTTTCTTATTCGCAAGCAGGAAGTGGCGCTGGCGCTGGAAGCGCTGGAATCCAATCTCTCGATCGAGCTTGCGCATTCCTACCTAAAACCAATTCAAGTGGATGAAAAGGTCGGCCTTCTCGCCATTGTCGGAGAGGGCATGCGCGGCATGCCGGGTCTCGCCGGCCGCGTCTTCACCGCGATTGCGCGCGAAAACATCAACATCATAGCGATCGCGCAGGGCTCCAGCGAGCTTACCATCGGAATCATTGTGCGGCTCGATAATCTGGATCTAGCGGTGCGGGCCGTCCACGAGGAATGCCAGCTTGGCAAACTGGCGGTTGCTTCAGCGAAATTAACAAGTCAATAAATACGTTCCGCTAAAGCCTGACCGCCCCCGCAGGACTGCGGTCGAAGATTCCTTCCGTCTCCTGGTGCGCCATCAGTCGCCGGATCACAAATGGCACCTGCGCTCTTTCAAACACGCTTTGCAGCAAGTGTTCCACCTCATCCAGGTTGCGCTCCGCGAGCGCCACAATAGACGGCCCCGCGCCGCTCAAGCAGACGCCCAGCAGATCGGGATGTTCCAGCGCGAGCGACTCCTCGAGGCCCGGCACGATCGAGCCGCGAAAGGGCTGATGAATCCGGTCTTGCAGCGCCTCCCGCAGCAGCGTAAATTCACCTCCTTGCAGTGCCTGCAGAAGCAGCGCAACGCGTTGCAGGTTGAAGACTGCATCTTCGCGGCGAATGCTCTCCGGCAATACGTCTCTCGATGACGCTGTCGATAGCGAAAACTCCGGCGTAAGCACCACGAACGCGAGCCTCTCCGGCCATTGCAATCGCACTGCGAACACAGATCGATCGGACAGCTGGCAACTGATCGTCAGCCCTCCCAGCAGCGCCGCCGCCACATTGTCCGGATGCCCCTCCAGTGCGCAGGCGGCGTTCAGCAATCCGGGCGCGGGCAATGGCCCGGCGATTGCTTCATAGAGGCGCAAGCCCGCCACAGTCGCCGCCGCGCTGCTGCCCAGGCCCCCCTTCATCGGGATCTCGCTGTGGACCTCCACCGACAGGGAAGGGAAATTGCCGCCGCGCTGCTTTGCCAAAAAGCGAAATGCGCGCTCGATATAGTTTTCCCCATCGACCAGACAATCCTTGAACTCAAAACGCAGTTTGTTTTGGCCGCTCAACACTCGAACATTGAGTCGTAAGTACAGGCGCACCGCCACTGCCAGCGTGTCAAAGCCCGGCCCCAGGTTGGCGATGGAACCTGGTACCCGAATCTCAAATTCCGCGGGAATGCGCATGGTGTCGTCTCAGCGCGCGAAGGCGGCTGGGACGTCGGCCGCAGCGTATCTCTGCTGAATCTTAATAATGTAGTCCGTGTCCTTGAGCGCATGACCGGTAAGGACCGCGGCGATCACTGCATCGCGATCCAGCCTTCCTTCAGCCGTCAGCTTCCGGATACCGGCAAGCGTCGTCGCGGATGCCGGCTCACAGCCTATGCCATCGTGCCCGATCAGCGCTTTGGCCTCTCCGATCTCGTCATCCGTTACATCCATGACGAGCCCGCCGGTGAACTCCACCGCCCGCAGCGCTTTCCGCCACGAGCGTGGATTGCCTATCCGGATCGCCGTTGCCACAGTTTCAGGAAATGCGACGGCCTCCAGTTCGCTAGCGCCCGCGCTCCACATTCGCGCCAGCGGATTCGCTCCTCGCGCCTGCACAATGATCATGCGCGGAACGCGGTCGATGAAACCGAAGTTCTTCAGTTCGATAAACGCCTTGCCGAATGATGATGAATTACCCAGATTGCCTCCCGGAACAACCAGATAATCCGGCGCGCGCCACTCCAGCTGCTCCAGCAGTTCGAACATCGCTGTCTTCTGGCCTTCGATACGGAATGGGTTGATGGAATTGAGGAAGTATAGCGTTGGATCGTTAGCGTTCAACAGCCTGTTCAATGCGTCGTCAAAACTGCCTTCAATTTGTACAATTTCGGCGCCGAAATCGGCTGCCTGCGCCAATTTGTTTGCCGATGCCTGTCCGGCCGGCAAATACACGCGTCCAATCAAACCCGCTCGCGCCGCATAGGCCGCCAACGCCGCTGCCGTGTTTCCCGTAGAGGCGCACGCCACCGCCTTCGCCCCCACAAATTTGGCTTCCGTCATACCGGCGGTCATGCCCAGGTCTTTGAATGATCCTGTCGGGTTCCAGCCGAGATGCTTGAACCAAAGGTCTTTCACGCCCGCCCACGCCGCGCATTTTTGCCCGCGCGCCAGCGGGATGTTTCCCTCGCCGAGGGTGACTATTTCACTCGGCGCATATGCGCCGGGGAGAAATTCTCGAAACCGCCAGACGCCACTCAGGTCCCGCGGATCGAAAGAGAGCCGGCGCTGCAGCCACCGCTGCTTTAGATCGGCCGTGGTCTCCGCTGGCGGCGCAATCGCCACCTCCAGAAGGTCTCCGCACGCCGGGCAAGCCAGCGCGCGGTCATGCAGATCGAGCGTTCTGGCGCAGTTGCTGTCACTGCATCTTAAATAGGACCTTGAATGCACGGATTGCCTTCAAGGTAGCATTGGACAGCCCCTCCGCCTTCACTGTTTGGCGGCGTTCTCGATCTTCTTCCAGTCTTCCTCGCTCAAGCGCAGTCCCGCCGCGCCAACGTTCTCTTCAAGATGCTTCACGCTGGAGGTGCCGGGAATGGGCAGCATAACCCTCGAACGGTGCAGCAGCCAAGCAAGAGAGATCTGCGCAACAATCGCGTCGTGCTGCTTCGCAAACCGCTCCAGGGGCCCGCTGTTCTTGGTTAGTTTGCCGGCTGCCACTGGAGACCAGGGAATGAACGCAATATCGTGCTCATCGCAGTACTCCAACGTTTTCTCATGTTCGCGGTTTGCCACGTTATAGCGGTTCTGCACGCTGACGATCTGCGCGGTCTTCCGGGCCTCGGTAATCTGATGCGGCGTTACTTCAGACAGGCCGATATGCCGTATCTTGCCCGCCCGCTGCAGATCTACCAACGCCCCGAGCGATTCCGCTGCCGGGACCGCCGGGTCGATCCGGTGCAATTGATAAAGATCGATCCGTTCCAACTTAAGCCGCCGCAGGCTCATCTCCACGCACTGAATCAAATACTCAGGGCGCCCCGTTGGCTGCCATCTGTCCGGTCCCTGCCGCGTCAGGCCGCCTTTGGTTGCGATCACGAGATCGCGTGGATAAGGATGCAGCGCCTCGGCAATCAGGCGCTCGCTCACCTCGGGACCGTAGGAGTCCGCCGTATCGATAAAGTCACCCGCAGTTCTACAGCCCGGCGCAGGACTTTTCGCGCTTCCTCCGGGTCTTTCGGCTCATTCCAGATTCCGGGGCCGGTCAGCCGCATTGCGCCGAAGCCCAGCCGATTCACTTCCAAATCTCCGCCTACCTTCAGGGTTCCGCTCGTAGCCGCTGTCTCAATGGTTGTGCTCATAATGAGGTGATTCCGGGCACCGCCCCGAAGTTTCCTTCTTTGAACTGCCTGATTCCCCAGAAATTTAAGCAATTTTACGCGATTCCTGGGGAGTTAACGCGAAGTTGGCGACACTTCGTTGCATTGTTTCTCGTCTATTTCTTTATAAGGGTGCTACGATGTTGCCGGCTGATGCTGCAGATCCACGGTGGCTTTCGGATACAGAACTCCTGAATGCTATTGAGAAGCTCATTATCCATCCGGACTTCATTGATCTGGAACTTGGCTACGAGCCCGAGACGATGCAGTTCTATTCCGGCTGCGAATATGGAGATAATCTTCGGGACGTGCTGCGCGTCGTTTTGATCTACAATCGTCCTCTCAGCGCCCCGGCAGGCTCTGATACGGTCGAAAATGTGAGCTCGTCCAGCGACGGGGATCTCCTCGACGCGCTTGAGAAGCTACTAGCCAAAACCGATTCCACCGCCGACTATTTGGCTTACGATTCGGACACGGAGGAATTCTTTTGGGCTGGTTGTCAGGCGGCAAGTCTCAGAGATCTGCTCCGTAGCGCCATAAACGAGGCTCCGCCGCGCACAGGCCCAGGTCAGCCTTTTGAAACCGGTACTGTCTGACCCACGCCGACCGGTTCTTCCAAGCTCTCCGTGTGCGGCGAGGTCTCCTCGCTGCTGTTCTCCGTCAGGAATTTCAATTGCAGTTCCATTTGCGGCAGGCTGCTCACCACATATTCGGAACAGCCGGCGCCAAGCCTCTCTCGTGACGCGGCTATTTGATCGTTATTAGTGTTCCAGAGTCCCACGATTATTGTTAGATTCTTGATCCGCTGCCGGGCTTTCCGGCAAATGGATCGCGCATGGCTGATCGTGAAAGGCGGTAATGCTGACACGATAAGTACATCCGGCCGCACTCGGGCTACGGCCGCCAGTAAGTCTCCCACGAGTCCCGCTGGCGCCGTCTTCACGTTATATCCCGCTGGCCGTAAGACCGCCGCTGCCATCAGGCAGACCAGCTCATCCGCTTCATCCCGCGCCGGAACGCACAGGATTGAAAGGCCGGAATCCGCTTCTGAAGTGGCTGCTTCCGGCGGTTGCTCCGTGCTATCGCTGAGATCTTCTATGACGTCTCGTGTCGTCTCATAAATAAGCCGCTGTTGGTCTTCGCCAAGAGAGCCTTCATGCCGGTCGTGCTCAGAAAGGGAGAGTGCCGGAATGAGCAGCGTATCGAATGTTTCGGCAGCCGTTTTACCCTTCGTGTACCCTTCCACCACCTCGCGTGCCTCGTCTTCGTCCAGCGAAAGCAAGCGCTGATAATAGTGCGCTTCCGGGGCGAGCACCAGCTCATCCCCCATCAAGATATAGAGGAATTCCAGCTGCGGCACATGCCTCCCCAGCACCACCAGGCAAACCGTCAAAGGGGTAGAGAGCACGAGGCCGATCGCCCCCCACAGCACCGTCCAGAACACAGCCGAGATCAGCACTGCCAACGACGAAATCCCGGTTCGCGAGCCATACAAATACGGCTCGACGAATCCTGTAATGACTGCCTCGACTGATGCCCACAATCCCAGCACCAGCAATGGCTTGGTCCATCCGTCGAATACCGCGAGCGACAGCACGAACGGACCCGCCGCGATCATCAGCGTTCCCAGGTAGGGCACGAATCGAACGAAAATCGCCAATACACCCCAGAACACGAAATATGGCAGGCCGATGAAATAGAGACCCGTCCCGATCAAGAGGCCAAAGCAGGAATTCACTGTCAGCAATGAAAGCAAATAGCTGCTCACTCGGCGCGCGGCGTCGTCCATCGCAGCGGTAACCATGTTGATGCGGCCCAGCCCAGAGAGGCTAAAGAGCCGGTTCCGCAAATCCGCTCTTTTCAGCAGCATGAACAGGGTGAATACCAGCACAGCGCCCGCGGTTGCGACGAAGCCCGCAAGCGAGCCGCCAACCACACTCAAGCCATCCAGCACGCTTGGATGCTGCCGCACGATTTCCACCGGAACGGGTGCTCGTCCCTTTCTCTGGTTCGCCGCTGCGGCCGTCTCTGGCGACAGGCTCGTCGCCATAGCGTCAATACTTTCAATGGCTTCCGAAAGGCGTGTCGAGCCCGGCGCCCGCAGCCGATCTAGCTTCTTCTGAATGTTCGCCTGATACTCCGGCACTTGCGTCAAAATGCCAGTAAGTTGCTCTGCGCCTACCCATCCGAGCGCTCCGAAGGCAGAGAACGCAAGCAGCATGACGAGCACCACTGATGGCAGGCGGCCAAGCTTTGTGCGTTCCACCAACGCCACGGGTGGAGTCAATAGAAAGCTGAATAGCAGAGCTAAGGGCATGCTAAACAATAATATGTACAAAGCATAAGACATAGGTTATGTTTTATGTAGTGGGTCGCCATACCTCAACGGCTTCATCGGAGAAGATCTGGATGAAGGTTCTTGGAACGTTGAATGAGTATCAGGCACGGCTCTTTGTGGCTGAGAGGGCACTCGATCTGGGACGGGGCGGGATCACTCGTTTGGCACGCCTGACGGGAATGTCACGAGTGACTATTACGCAGGGAGTCAAGGATCTCAGCGGCGCCGCGAGGTTGAGAAGCGCATCCTCGGGCCGCGTGCGGAATCCCGGCGGCGGGCGGAAGAAAGTGGAGGACGGCGATCCCGCATTGATGGGCCGGCTCAAGGAGATCGTCGAGGAGACCACGGCGGGCGATCCGATGAGCCCTTTGAAGTGGACCAGTAAATCCACGCGGACCATCGCTCTGGAACTGACCCGATCGGGGCATCCGGTCAGCAGCGTGACAATAGGCCGTTGTCTGGAGGATATGGGCTACACGTTACAGGCAAACGTGAAGACTCGTGAAGGAGCGCAGCATCCGGATCGTGACGCGCAGTTCCGGTATTTGAACCGCCAGGTGAAGAACTTCCGGCGAGACGGATCCCCCGTGATCTCGGTGGACACAAAGAAGAAGGAACTCGTCGGAGCCTTTAAAAATGCGGGTCGCAGATGGCTTCCCCAAGGCCAAGCTGACGAGGTATCGGTTCACGATTTTCCGCACCTCGGCGAGGGCAAGGCGATTCCATACGGGGCTTATGATATCGCCCGCGACAGAGCCGTAGTCAATGTTGGAGTGACTCACGATACGGCCGAGTTCGCCGTGGAGAGTATCCGGCGCTGGTGGCGTCTGGACGGAAAACGGCACTATCGGGGAGCGGACAGATTGCTCATCTGCGCCGACAGCGGAGGCAGCAACGGGAACCGCCAGCGTGCCTGGAAACTCCATCTGCAGGCACTCAGTGATGAAACGGGCATGGCTATCACGGTCTGCCATTATCCGCCGGGCACCAGCAAGTGGAACAAGATCGAACACCGGCTGTTCTCTTTCATCAGCCTGAACTGGCGCGGCAAACCGTTGCTTAACTTTGAAACTGTTATCAACCTCATTGGCGGCACCCATACCAAAAGCGGTCTAAAAGTCAAAGCCGTTCTAGACACCAACCAGTACGAGACCGGTATTGCCACTCCGGACGAAGACATCGACAAACTACGCCTGAAAAGGCATAGAACCCACCCCAACTGGAACTACACTCTCCTGCCTCGCAACTCATGAGCCGCGAGCGTTTGATTGTACATATTATTATTTAGCAGCCCCTAAGGTAAACGGGATAGCCACGTCGCGGCCCAGATACAGCATGGCAATCACCGCCATAGCGGTCAGCAGCACGAAAAACGAGGAAGATGTTCCCGAACGCCGCTTCGATTGTCCCCTCACGAAGGCTCGCACTCTAGATAGACTTCCAAACGGCCAATTCTGGGTCGGGCGGCTTGTAAGCAGATTGTTTTAGTTCTGAGCTTTCACGGCCAACCGCCCATCGTCCTTTTTTGATAGAAAAAGGCTGCCTTTGGCGTCAGTACAGAGAGCAGGATATGTGGAACGCCGATGCCCTTTCAATTTCTGAACTGGATGATGATCTGTTGGGCCAAGATTGGTACAGGCTTTCAAAAGAAATTCTGGCAATGCTCCTCATCCCCGGTAAAACCGGAATGGCCGCATTAGGCCCTATCGTGAAAATTCCTGAAGATGCAGAGCTGAAAAACTGTGGTGCGGGAGGCGATCGCCGCACGGTAAAGATCGAGTGGAACGGAGACTTCTATTTAGTTTTCCTCCGCGACCTTGACGCAAAAGCCGATGTGCGCGCGCCCTGCGGTTAGCAGGTATCAAATCAGGATACCCACAATTTTCCGGTGTTATTTTGTTTGGGTCTTTTCGTAAAGCTGGTCGATGTCTTGCTTCAACTTGGCCATGGATTTGTCATCGATATAAACCATATGGCCGGCGTTAAAGTGATCGCGGCTCACATTCTTGTGTGCCGCCGGGCTCAGGCCCATGTGGTCGAACGTATAATCCACGGCGAAATATGGAGTAGCCGCGTCATACATCCCCTCCGCGATGAAAACGTGCATGTAGGGGTTCTTGGCGAACGCCTTGCGTAGGGCCGGTGCGGTATCTGCGAAACCTGACCATCCGGTCGTCTGGAAATCCCAACGGCCAATTCCTCCGCCCAGCACGTAATAGGTCAAGTCGCTCTGGTAGCCCAATTCCTGCTTGACGTACTGCCCGAAGACGGCCGTGTATGGCGGCCGGATGGCGGCTTCGCTCGGATCGAAATCCGGATTCTGTTCGGTCTGCTCCGCCTCCACCGCGGTAAAGCGGCCATCCAGCCTTCCAATCATCTTGCTTTCGTCTCTCAGCAGGTCCGTATCGAAATGCGAAAGATCGACTCGCAGATTACAGTGCAGTATGTACTCCTTGGTCAAGCCCGTGTAGCGCGACAACCGTTCGGCCACCGCTTCCCGCTCCGCCGCCGGCAAGCTGTCGCCCTGTTCCAGCGCCAGCAGGTAATCGGTCGATGCCCACTTCTCAACTTCGCTCCTGAGCGCTTCCGGATCTTTGGCCAGTTCGGGCGCCAGCTTGTGATGGTATGCCGCCGTCATGGCATACGTCGGCAGGTACATTACGTACGGTTGATCATTGCCGGGCGTGAAGCTCACGGTCCCGAAATTCAAGACCGTCGAGATCAGGACAACGCCGTTCAGTGCGATGCCATGGTCCACCAAATATCCCGAAAGCCCTGCCGCGCGCGTTGTCCCGTAGCTTTCCCCCGCCAGGTATAGCGGCGATGTCCAGCGTGAATTCTTCTGTAGATATTGCCGGATGAATTCACCGAATGCTTCAATATCGCCGCTCACGCTCCAGAATTTCTTGCCTAATTCCGCTGTCGTTGCGCGGCTGTATCCCGTTCCAATTGCATCCACGAATACCAGGTCGCTCCGGTCCAGCAGGGTGTTCTGATTGTCTTCCCACATGAACGGCGGCGGAGGCATGAATCCATTCGGATCCAGCTTCACTCGCTTCGGTCCGAACGCTCCCATGTGCAGCCAGATGGTTGCCGATCCTGGGCCGCCGTTGAAGGCAAATGTGAGCGGCCGCTGGGGGCCCCCATCGTCTACGGTGTACGCGACGTAAAACATCTGGGCTTCCAATTGTGCCTGGTTGTTTCGGATAGGCATGCGCGCGGCGGTGCCGGTATATTCAATGCTTCGTCCGTGCACGGTGATCTTGTGATGGGTAACCGAAGGCTTCTCTTCCTCCGTGGCCGGTTCCGCCTTCGTCTCTGGTTTTTTGGGATGTTCGCCGGCTGCTGGGCCCGGCGCGTTTGCCTCATCGCCGGGGCGCGCGTTCTGCATCCCCCGCTTCGCCCCAGTTGCCGCCGCCAATAATCCCGGGATCAGCACCAACAGTAGTGTTTTCTGGTAACAGTGCACGCTTTTTCTCTTCAAAGGTCAAATCTCGGCAAGACTATAGCATGTCGCTTCGGCCGCCCGTTGGTGGAAGCGGGTGAGGCGAAAGTGATATTTTAGTTGCGCCGGAGCCGCTCGTCAGGCTAATCGAAATAGGTCATCAATATATGTCACGCAATCGATCGATAAAGTGGTTTCAAGCGTCCGCCTTCTTGTTGCTTACAATCCTTATGACCGTCATTGTCGCCAGTTCCAAATCGCAATCGGACAGTGCTGCATCGGGTCTTCTCCTTGTCGCCTGCAAAGGCGATCGCAGCCTCCATGTCTTCAATACAGCTGGCCAGCAGCAGGCAGACGTGCCGGAGGGCGGCACCACGGGCCATGAGGTCGCCGCTTCGCCCGACGGCCGTTTGGCCTACGTTCCCATCTACGGCAACTCCGGAGTCGGCAAGTCTGGCACAGACGGCCACAACATGGTCGTCATAGATATCGCGCAGGGCAAAGTCGTACACGACGTCGATTTCGGTCACGGCGTCCGGCCGCATTGCGCGGTTTTCGGCCCGAAAGACGGCATGCTCTATGTGACGACCGAACTTGACAAGACGATCAGCGTCATTGACCCCAAGACCTTGAAAATCATTGGCGTCATCCCTACAGATCAACCGGAGTCGCACATGCTGGCTCTCTCGCACGACGGGCGCCGCGGCTACACCGCTAACGTCGGTCCGGGTACCGTGTCTGTCCTCGACATGGAAGCGCGCAAGACCATCAAGGTTATTCCCATCTCGAAGGAAACCCAGCGCATCTCCGTGTCGCCTGACGACAAGTGGATCTTCACTTCAGATCAGACCAAACCACAACTCGCCGTAATCGACGCTACCAGCGGCCAGGTGACCCACTGGGTTCCCCTTCCCGGCACGGGCTATGGCACCGCGTCTACTGTCGATGGTCGCTATCTGCTTGTGGCGGTGCCGCCCGTGAATAAAGTCGCAGTCGTGGATCTCCAGGAATGGCAAGTCGTCCATACCATTGACGTCCCTCGCGCTCCGCAGGAAGTGCTGGTTCGGCCCGACGGCAAAGTCGCCTATGTTTCGTGCGATTCCAGTCACCAGGTTGCCGCCATCGGCATCCCCGAGTGGAAACTCGACAAGCTCATTGACTCGGGAAAGGGAACTGACGGTCTCGCCTGGGCCATTCAATAGCGCTTGACTCGGGAAATGAGATTTTCGAACTGCCGCCTTCTGGTCTCCGTGCTCTGCTTTGCTTTCGGTTTGGCCGCGCAGCAGAACAATCCCCAACCGAATCCGACAGTTTCGGAAACGCCGAACAAGAGCGCCCCTGCTCAGCAACCGGCGCGCGCACAGTCCCGCCTGGAGCGAGGCCGCGAGTTTCTGGGTCTGCCTCCGCCGCCTGATCAAGCCGCCGCCGCCCGCGGCCAGAAAATCTTCGCCGCCACCTGCGGCTTTTGCCACGGCTCAAATGCCACCGGCGCCGAAGGGCCTAACCTGATCCGCTCTACGCTCGTTCTGCACGACGAAAAGGGCGAGCTCATAGGCCCGTTTCTGCACAAAGGCCGTCCGGATCGCGGCATGCCAGCCTTCCCAAACCTCACTGACTCTCAGATGTATGACATTGCCGAATTCCTCCACGCCCGCGTAGAAGAGGCCACCAATCGCTTTGGCTACAAGATCCAGAACGTCGTCACTGGCAACGCCGCGGAGGGCAAAGCCTTCTTTGACCAGCACTGCGTCCAATGCCATTCGGCTACCGGAGATCTTGCGCATATCGCTGCTGGAATTGAGCCGGCTGATCTGCAGGCGCTTTTCCTTTATCCGTCTTCCACCATCGGTTCTAATGGCGAAAAGACGCCTGTGCCCATCGAGGTCACTGTTACCCTTCCCTCCGGCGAGACCGTCTCCGGCCCTCTCAAACGGCTGGATGACTTCAACGTCTCAATGTATGATTCCGCCGGTGTGTACCACTCCTGGCCGCGCAGCGAAGTAAAGATAGAAATCAAGGATCCTCTCGCCGGCCATCGGGAGCTGCTTGCTCAGTACACTGACGCCGACGTGCACAACATCCTGTCTTATCTCGAAACACTGAAATGAAATTCTCACTGGCCGCGCTGGTCCTGTTGCCGTGCCTTGCCGCCGGGCAGGTGCTGAATCCGGCGAAACTGCTCGAATCCCCCACCGACACTTGGCCCACTTACAATGGCGACTATTCCGGCCGTCGCTACAGCCCGCTCTCACAGATCAATCAATCCAACATTGATCGCCTTGCGATGGCCTGGATGTACAACACCAACGTCACATCGCTGCGCGGCATAGGACGTCCGGAGATAAAGTCGACGCCGCTACAGGTCAACGGCATTCTGTATTTCACAATTCCGGATAACGTCTGGGCCATTGACGCACGCACCGGCGAAGAACTCTGGCATTACCGCTGGGTCGATCACGGCGGTCACCTGGAAGGCAATCGTGGCGTCGGCATGTACGGCAACTGGCTTTTTTTCATGGCGCCCGACGGTTGGTTCATCTCCCTTGACGCGAAAACCGGCAAGGAGCGTTGGAAAGTGCAAGTGGCCGATGTCAAGCTGCAGTACTTTACCACCATGGCTCCCCTGGTCATCAAGAACCATGTCATCGTCGGCGTGGGCGGTGATGCCATGGACGTCCCCGGCTATCTCGAGGCGCGTGACCCCGAAACCGGAGCCTTGCAATGGCGCTGGAACACAGAGCCTCGCAAAGGCGAGCCCGGCGCCGAAACATGGCCCAATGAAGGCGCCATGGAACACGGCGGCGGCATGACATGGATCCCCGGCACCTATGATCCCGAGCTGAATCTCCTTTATTGGGGCACCGGCAATCCGAATCCTGTTTATGCGGGACAGGGCCGCAAAGGCGCGGACTTGTGGACTTGCTCCATCGTCGCGCTAAATCCGGACACCGGAAAGCTGGTCTGGTACTTCCAAGCCTCGCCTCACGACACCCATGATTGGGACGATGTCGAGACGCCCGTCCTGTTTGATGGCGAATGGCAAGGCAAGCCGCGCAAGCTGCTCGCCCAGGCGGCCCGCAATGGTTATTTCTTCGTCCTGGATCGCACCGACGGTAAAGATCTTGTAAGTGCGCCGTTTGTGGGCGCGGACTGGTCGAAGGGTGTTGACGCAGCCGGTCAGCCTGTTCCCAACGTATCGAAGGAACCCAAGACCGACGGCGCGCTTCTTAACATCCCCGCCGGCGGCGGCACGAATTGGTTCCCGCCCAGCTTTGACCCTGAAACCGGCTTGTTCTACGTCAACGCCGTGAAAGGCTACAGTCTCGCGTACCTGACCGACACGGAAGAAAAGCCCGAAGGTTATGGCGGGAATGGCTCAACTCTTTACTCTCACGCGGTTCTGGAGGCTATCGACTATCAAACCGGCAAGGTCCGCTGGTCGCATGATTTCCCAGGCCACGGTACGGCGGGTTCGGGGTTTCTGAGCACTGCCGGCAAACTGCTTTTCAGCGGTGATCCTTCCGGCAACCTCATCGCCTGGGATCCGGCCGACGGCAAAATCCTGTGGCACTTCCACCTCGGTTCGCCCGTCAGCAACGGGCCCATGACATACGAACTGGACGGCCGCCAATACCTGGTGGTAGGCGCCGGCGATACACTCTACGCCTTTGCGCTCGTGAAGTAGTCGCCGCGGACTCGGGCATTCTTCCCAGGTATCTCTGCGGTAGTACCATATATCTGCTACGCAAGCCGGCATCGCCGGTTTTTCTTTACCAGTTTGAAAAGCTCGAAGCCTTAGGAGGCCACGTGATTCAGCGAAACAAAGAGAAGTTACTGCGCCACGCTCTTGTTGTCTTGACGTTAGGGTTCACTACCGGGTTGGCCCCGTTTGCATCTGCCGCCACCCTATGCGTGAACCCGGGTGGCACGGGAGGTTGTAAGTCCACCATAAACGCCGCAGTAGGTGTTGCTGCCGCCGGGGACATCATAAATGTGGAGCCCGGTACCTATACGGAGGATGTAATCATCAGTAAGTCGCTTTCTCTGATCGGCTCTGGCCGTCCTACCACCATCATCGACGCGACCGGCAAATCCAACGGCATTTTCATCGACGGTACTGCCAGTGCTCCTAAGCCCGGCGTCAGCAACGTGGTAGTTACTGGCTTCACCATCCAGCACGCGAATTTTGAAGGGATTCTCGTTGCTAGCGCGTCCGCCGTCACGATAGTGAATGTCAATGTCGTCAATAATAATTTGAGTCTTAAACCGGGTGGCGGCTGCCCCGGCCTCCCCGATTTTGAAACGAATGAGGGCGACGACTGTGGCGAGGGAATTCACCTGATGGGTGTGGATCACTCCATCGTCGCCAACAGCACCTCCAGGGCCAACTCGGGCGGCATCTTAATTAGTGACGAAACCGGGCCCACTCACGACAACCTCATCACAGCCAACATCGTTTATGCAAACTCGTTCGACTGCGGAATCACCCTGCCGTCGCATCCCCCCGCGCCCTCGACCGGCGCGATGGTGAGTTTCGGTGTTTATCACAACACCGTCAGCAACAACCTATCGAGCTTTAACGGGCTCGCCACGCCAGGGGCTGGCGCTGGCATCGGCCTCTTCGCTCCCGGGCCTGGCGCGAGCACATACGGCAACGTAATAGTCGGCAACACAATCGTTGGTAACGGCCTACCGGGAGTCACCATGCACAACCACGCCGCTCCGGGCGTTGACGGAGTTCCGGCGCACGCGCCTGCGGTGAACTTCAATGACAATCTCATCACCGAAAACTACATCTCCGGCAACCTCGCTGATACCGAGGATGCCGCTACGCCTGGTACGACCGGCATCAACGTGTTTTCGGTTGCCCCGATGACCGGCACCATGATCTCGAAAAATACTATCTTGGATGAAGCCTATGACGTGGTGGTCAATATTCCATCGCCGATCTCAGGGCCCTCGCCTATCGACGTTCACCTGAATTCGTTTATCCCGCCGGCGGTCGCCATCGACGCTCTCACGGCGGTTAGCGTCGAGGCCACTGAAAACTGGTTTGGATGCACCGCCGGCCCCGCCAACGCCGCATGCTCGTCCGTTAGCGGCACCGTGATCTCCGCGCCATGGCTCAGCAGCGCGCTTCCGGTTGGCACTCCGACCGGCCCCGGATCGCCAAAGTAACCTTTGTGCGGCGCTCCCAGGGTGAGGTCGTTTAGGGAAGCGCCGCGCGCCGTCGGCGCTTTCACCTCAGCCTTTGCATCACCGCCTCGCCGGTGCACGCCACAAGGCGTGGAATAGCTAATCCTCTCGTAGGGCTTGCGCTTCTAAGCCCGATATAGTGGTCTCGAGGTCATATGCCCGGCAGCCAGCTTGCTTCCGTGAATCACGTCGTAGTCCTGATGCTCGAGAACCGGTCTTTTGATCACATGCTTGGTTTTCTGTACGCGGATAGCGCCAATGTATCGACGGCCGGTCAGCCCTTCGAAGGTCTCACCGGCAAGGAAACCAATCCCGGGGCGGATGGCTCGGCTGTTGCGGTTTTCAATATCAAGCCAAGCGATCAGTATGCCTATTTCACGCCTGGCGCAGACCCCGGGGAAGGCTATTCGGCAACCAACTCGCAGCTATTCGGCAATATTACCGCCCCTGTGCCGCCGGTTGCCGCCAACAACGGTTTCGTGAACGACTTCAGCTACACGCTTGGTTGGGAAACTCGCGAGAAACGGTCCATACTCCCCGGCACCACTGCCAACCGCATCATGGCGGTATTCCCTCCGGAGATGTTGCCCGTTCTTTCGGGTCTGGCTCGCGGCTACGCGGTCTGTGACCACTGGTTTAGCTCCGTTCCTACTGAGACTCTACCGAACCGGGCATTCGTGTGCGCCGCGACTTCGCAAGGCCACATGGACGACAACACCAAAACATTCACGTGCCCTAGCATCTTCGGGTCGCTGTCTGCAAACAACATCAATTGGGCGATCTACGGCTATGACGAGGATCCGCTCACTCGCCACAACTTTCCGGACGTCACCAACGCCGCCGAAAGCCACTTTGGCCTTTTCACGGATTTCAAAGCGGCAGCGGCAGCCGGTTCACTGGCGCCCTTCACCTTTCTGGAGCCGAGCTGGGACGCCGCCGGAAACAGCCAGCACCCCAATTACAACGTGGCGCTTGGCGAGCAGCTTATTTACGACGTCTACTACGCCTTGCGGAGCGGGCCGGCCTGGAACAGCACGCTGCTGATCGTCACCTACGACGAACATGGCGGCTGCTATGACCATGTTCCGCCGCCGCTCGGTGCGGTCGCGCCCGATAATTCCGCCGGCGAGTTCGGCTTTGACTTCACCCGCTTCGGCGTGCGGGTCCCGGCCGTCCTTGTATCGCCGCTAATTGCGGAGGGTGCCGTTTTTCGGGTACCGGACAGCGCGATGCCGCTCGACCATACGTCGATTTTGAAAACAATCGAAGTACGTTGGAACCTGCCCTCGCTGACCGCCCGCGATGCCGCTGCTTCTGACCTCGGCGCCGCCTTCACGCTGTCCGCGCCCCGTACGGACGATCCCTTGCAGGGCGTCACAGTCCCTGTCGCCCCCGCGCGGAGCCCGGACGAAGATAGGCCTTCTCACTTGCAGATGATACACGCCGAACTTGTCTCGCAACTTCCAGTTCCCGCCGAGCCCGCTCTGGCATACCGGGCCATCACGCAGTTGAAGACCAACAGCGACTACAAGGCCTACATCCGCGAACGCACGGACGCGTGGAAAGCGCACAGAAAACTGAGCGCCCCTCAGAGTTAGAAGTTATACTTCAGCGCGAGCTGAATGTTTCGCTCCCCTTGTGAACTTCTGACCTGTCCCAGCGTGCTTGACGCTATGGCGTCGCTCGGCCCGTTCAGTATGGGCGTGTTGCTCACGTTGATCGCTTCCGCCCGGAACTCCAGGTTCTGTCGCTCGGTAAACGCGAAGAGCTTGCTCAGGCTTAAGTCGACAGTATGCAACCCGGGCCCTCGAATCGTGCCCACGCCACAGGTTCCGAAGTGTCCGGGCGCTTCCGGTGCGTAGGCCGCCGGGTTGTACCATTGATAACCGCCAGCCGGGGAACTCTGCTCGCCAAAGACCGTCCCCGGCGCGATACAGTCCGCTAACTGGTTGGGGTTATTGGTTCCAGTATTGTCAATCCCGGAGTTATTGATGGTGAGCGGGAAACCGCCGCGGAACGCTAGAATCGCGTTCACCTGCCAACCTCCGACGAACGCGTTTGCAACTTTGCTCATGTTTTTGCCGAACGCGCGGCCGCGGCCAAATGGAAGGTCATACGTAATGAAGCCGTTGAATGCGTTGATACGTCGTAATAGCATGGCCCGTACTGAGCGCGGCCATTGTACGAGTTCTGCCAGTAGTAGTAATCACCCTGCGCTTGCCCATAACCGCCGTAATATCCGATCGAATCGGTCAAGCATTTGGAAAATGTGTAGTTCGCCTGAAATTCCAATCCCTCGCTCAGGCGTCTTACTACTGAAACCTGAAGGGCATTGTAGTTCTGGATGCCGTTTGACTCTGTCAACTTCGCATTTCCGATTTCACCTAGCAAAGTCGGATTGCCGCCGAGATAGCCGGGCGAGATCGTCCCGTTTGGCGACAGATAGAGCTGCGACATCCAAATCGGCACCATCAGGTGATCGTTGTTTTGGCCAACGTAGCCGACCTGCAGCGTAGTCGAATTCCCAAATTGGCGCTGAATGCTGAGGTTCCACTGATTGGATACCGCCGGCCTGACGTTCGGGTCCCAGACGCGCAGGGAAACGCCGGCATAATTAATATTCCCGGCCGTGCTGACGCCAAATGGTGTATAGCCTTGGGCGAGCGTCGAAGGATAAGTACTCGGATTGTAGTTGATGTTGTGCTCCGTCGCGAAAGGCGGGTTCAATGTTAAACGCAGATTGGTTCCCGTGCCCTCCAGGAAATTAGAAGTAGTGAACGCCGCGCGCAGCACGGTGTTGTTTGTAGGACTGTATGCGATACCAATGCGCGGCTGAAAGTTCGCTATGCCGTTGTATTGGTTGTAAAGCGCCGCGCTGTTCCCGTTCTGGCCGGCTAACTCCAACGCACCGGTTATTTGATTGAAATTCGCTTGCCGGTTGAAGACTTCCACCCAAGGCGTGTGCAATTCCCAGCGAACCCCAGATTCAGGGTCAACTTGTTCGTCACACGCCAATCATCTTGGAAGAAAGCTGCGTAGATAGTGGAACGTTGTCCCCAGGTGCCGCCTGCGATCCCCCCTTGTACTTCGTTCGGTAAGCCTGCCATGAAATCCGCTTCGGCGAGTCCTGTGTACTGGCCGCTGAAATCGAACTGGCCGGCAATACCGGCGTTGCCCGAATAGAAGGTATTGATCCGTTCGCGGAATGCCTGAAAGCCGGCGCGCATCGTGTGCTGGCCCTTCGTGATGATGGCGGTGTCTTCCGCTTGAATAACCGTGTCGGAGAACTCCTGGTAGATCTCCGGATTACCGAAGGCCGCGGGAACACCTGCAGGCAGGCTCGCTAGATTCCCGCCGGTAAAGACAAATCCCGGAAGGGTGTTGGTTGGAACTCCCGGGATACCCACGCTGGCAGCCGAGATACCCGTGCCGCTCAGCGCGCCGGTAACGACGGGAATATAGTTCACGCCCGCTCGAACATCATTCACAAAAGTTGGGCCGAATGTTTTCGTGTAATCCAGCACGCCGTTGTACGTCGGATACGTGTTCTCTGTGTTGTACAGCAGCGGGATGCTGTTTGTTGTGGGATTCGAGATGTATCCCTGCGAATATCGTCCAGATACATGATCCTGCTCGGTAGGCGCCCAATCGACCTTGGCATCTCCCTGATCCTGGTTCGTGGCGCTGTGGGTCGTGTTGACGGAATTGTTGATCAGGTTGCCGTTTATTGGTAAGGGATAAGTAGACGAACTCATGATCGCGACGGCCTGAGGGCTGAGCAGCCCGGCGGCTGCCAGATTATTGCCGGGGATCGGTATCGGATTCTTCGTACCTATTGTGAGCGGATAGTAGAGCTGCGTACCTTGCTGCGCCAATACCTGGGAGAAATCGCCCTTCCGCTCGGCCGCAGTTAAGACCGTAAAGGCGCTGCTGGTCCCGGGCTGGTCGAAGCGCGATCCCTGGTAATCGGCGAAGAAGAAAAGCTTATCCTTCTTGATGGGGCCGCCGATAGTGCCTCCGAACTCATTCCAGCGGAGCAGCGGCCGCGGCAATCCGTTCCAGTTGTTGCCCCAGTTGTTTGCGTTCAGCTTATCGTTGCGGAAGAACTCAAAGACATCGCCGTGAAATGCATTGGTGCCGCTTTTTATGCTCACGTTGATAATGCCGCCCATAAAGTTGCCGAATTCGGCAGACGCATTCTGGGTGATCATGTTGAATTCCTGGATGGCGTCTGGACTGGGCGCATAAGCGACATCATTTTCGGACACCTGGTTATTGTCCAAACCATCTAGAAGAAAGTTGTCGGCCTGCTCGCGATTCCCGTTGATGTAAGGCCGTCCGCCGTTGAAGGTAGCCTGAGGACCGGTAAATTCAGAGGGATCTGTCGTGACTGCGCCGGGTGCAAGCAGCGTCAGTTGCACGTAGTTGCGTGTCGCCAGCGGCAAGGCCACGTTCGTGCGCGAGTCGAGAACCGTTCCCAATTGTGTTGATGCTGTCTGCAGCAACGGAGCGGCGGTTGTTACTTCCACCGTCTGGGTCACGTTTCCGACCTGTAGCTGAAAGTCGATTCTGGCGTTCTGATTCAGCTGCAGTGCCACATCCGGTTTGATCGCGGCTTGAAAACCAGCGTTCTCTACTCGCACCTCGTACTGGCCAACGGGCAACCGGGGCAGGCTGTAGAACCCGCGCCCATCTGTTGCCGTCGGAAAAGTTGTCCCGCGTTCCAGATCCTTTGCGGTTACTTTGGCCCCTACGACTGCTGCCCCGGAGGGATCCGTCACTATTCCGTTGATAGCGGCCGTAACTTCTTGTGGCCAGATTGCTTGCGGTAGCAATAGCACCGCTAGAGTAAGCAGCGCTAATCCTCTGAAAAATTGTACGCTTAGAAACCCCAACCTCATTCTGTGACTCCTTTGGAAGCTTGCCGGCTGAATAGCGGTCAAGCATAACCCCACTTTTGAACGAGCGACGGAATTATCGAGATTGCGGTTTCACTGGATACACTAGGACTTCTTCTGGCAGTCTATGCGCCTGTGTTTTTGGCATGGCGGATTCAGTGACTCACCTGCCCGGCATTCGTGCCCGCGGCCGGTTGCCGGAATGCACGCTCCACCATATCATTCGGATCGGTTGACACAGGCCCGTCGCGCCATAGCCATCGCATCATATCGGGCAAGATCGCCCCGCCGAATTTCTGACCGTGCAGATTCATGCCCCACGTGTAGTTGACGTCATATCCCTTCTGAGTAAGCGCTTTCATCAGCTGCACATTCTGGTAGAACCAATCGCGTTTCTCGTCGTAAACGCCGTCGTGACCAAAGCCCCGATGGTCATTGCGCCCGTCGCAGAGAAAGACGCGAATCGGCTTCTTTTCGGCCGCCAGCACGCGCTCCGGATAAACATAGCCGCCCCGGATATCGACGAAGCTGCCCACGTTGCTCAACACTTTTCGGAAATCGTTTGGACGCTCCCAGGCAACCGTGAAAGCCGCGATCGCTCCCGAGCTCGATCCTCCGATTCCATGTTGCTCCGGGTCCTTTGAAATGTTGTATTCCTTGTACAGCACCGGCATCAGTTCTTCCGTAATCACCCGCGCGTACTTGTCATCTAGCGTGTTGTATTCGGTGACGCGGTTGGTTGTGCCGTCGCCCCACCCTGTTTGCGGCGAGGGCTCAACCTCTTCAGGTGTGCGCCCTGGATTAATGAAAACTGCCAACATCACGGGAATCTCGCGCCGGTAAATCAGATTGTCCATCACGTTCTGTGCCCGCATATCTCCGTTCTCGTCTTTGAATGCCTGGCCGTCCTGATAGATCATCAGCGATGACGGAACTGCGGGATTGTATTGCGCCGGCACGTATACCCAATAAGTATGTTGAGTGCCGGGATAGACCTGGCTGGACAGATGATAAGGTCCCCGGATTTCGCCCTTCGGGACACCTTTCTGGGGTAACGAATCCGGTCCTAAGCGGTATTGCGAGTCCGGATTCGGTCCCGGAGGCATGGGCTCGTGGAAACTCTGTCCGCCTCCGGTTCCCGGTTGCGCCGGCTTCCATGCAAAAGCCAGCACCACGGCACCCACCGTCGCCAGCGCCATCATCGCTGCTATCTTTCTCATGAAAACCTGCGGCCTCTGAAAATAGACTATACAGCCGAACGCGGACCTGAAGCGCTGAATCCGCGCCCTACCGCTGGAGGTCAACTGCCGCTTTAAAGCTGCCGTCCATGTAAAACGGCACGGACGAATGGACATGCGCGATCAGCCACCTACCGTCGCTCTTGCGAAGGCCAAGCGTGACGCGGTTCCACATCGCGAAGAATGCGCCGTACTGCGCCGACTTTGCGCTGAGGTGATTCAGAAAGTGGCAAAACGCAATGTCGCCGCTCGTCACAATTTTCAAGTCGTGAACCTCATATCCGATCGGCCCTTCGAATGAGGAAAACCACGCCTTCCGGTCCCACGCGTCCGCGCCGGTGTATTGCAGGGGCGGCGCCATGATGAACTGAACCATATCTTCGGCGCAATATGAGCGGACGCGATCGGCGTTCTTCACGCGGTGCGCATCGGCCCAATCGTCTAACAGCGCGCGAATCTGTGCCTCGTCCGTTGCCGCGCGGCTTCTCTCGGTTTCTTCTGCTGTGGTATTCATTTTGACGTTTCCTTTTCTCTCGTTGATGCCCACATCTGTGAGCTCACCCCAAGGACGAATCAGGAAACGGCGCGCCGACGGCGGTGGAAGAGTTTTTGAGAGCTATTTCGATATTTTGAGATCGCCGGCCGATCCGCCTTCTTTGGTTAGGCGGTCCAGGTGCATTCGGATATGAGCCGCTTCCGTCGCCGTGTTCGCGAGCGCGATGGCCCGTGTCAGGGCGGCATGCGCCTCCTCGTTGCGGCCGAGCTGCATCAGCAGCGCGCCTTTCATCCCGTGAAAGTAGAAGTAGCTCGTGAGCTGCGGGGCCAGCGGCTCTATCATGGCAAGCGCCGCCTCCGCTCCGTGCAGCTTGGAGACTGCTACGGCGCGGTTAAGAGTAATGACCGGGGACGGCCGCACCCGCTCTAGCGTGGCATACAGCAGATCAATTCCGGCCCAGTCGGTGTCTTGGGGCCGCGCGGCTCTCGCATGCAGCGCTGCGATCGCCGCCTGCACTTGATACGGGCCAGGGCTGTTATGAAGTAATGCCTTATCTATGAGCGCAAGCCCCTCCGTGATCATCGGCCGCGTCCACAGGCTGCGGTCTTGATCTTCCAGGAGGACGATCGACCCGGCCGCGTCGAACCGCGCCGGTGCGCGTGCGTGCTGCAAAAGAAGCAGCGCAGTCAGACCCATCAACTCGGCCTCGTTTGGAAAGAGCCTGAGTAGCAGCCGGGCAAGAAAAATCGCTTCTTCGCAAAGCGCTGCGCGCGCGGGGGCGGTGTCATCTGCCGCCGAATAGCCTTCATTGAAGAGGAGGTAGATCATAGCGGCGACCGTCGAGACGCGCTCAGCCCGCTCTCTCACGTCCGGCGTCTCGAACGGCACGTGGGCGGCGGCTAGGCTTCGCTTGGCCCGCGTGATCCGCTGCTCCATCGCGGCCTCGCTTACCAGGAAAGCGCGGGCGATTTTTTTTACCGGGAGTCCGGAAACAATGCGCAGCGCGAGCGCGATCTGCTGGGTCGACGGCAGCTCCGGATGACAGCAGATGAAGAGCAGGCGCAAGATATCGTCCCGGTACTGCTCGTCGTCGAGCCGCTCGGCGAGCGAGGCCTCTACGTCCATCGGATCGGCGAGCATCTCCTCGCTCGGTAAAGCTTCCTGCTTGCTGCGGCGTCGGGCAGCGTCGATCCCGCTGTTCCGCCCCGCAAAAATGAGCCACGCTGCCGGGTCGCCCGGAGGGCCCTTTGTGGGCCAGGTCTTCAGCGCCCGGAGGCAGGCTTCCTGAAAAGCCTCTTCGGCAATATCCAGATCGCGAAAATAACGCAGGAGCGCAGCGACTGCCTTGGGGCGCGCCGCCGTAAGGGCCGCGTCGATCCAGGCGATCTCAGCCACTCGATAAGACTCCGTCGAAGCTGGCAACTGGACGGATTTCGTAGGAACCGCCAGGGGCTGCTTTACCGAGTTCACGCGCTATATCGAGGGCCTCGTCGCGCGAGGCGCAGATCACGATGTAAAATCCCAGCAGCTGCTCCTTGGTCTCGGCGAACGGCCCGTCAATCACCAGAGGTGGCTCGCGGTCCTTGCGTAAGGTGGTCGCGGTCGTGGTCGGCAAGAGCCGCGCGGTCGGGCCAAGCCTGCGCTCCGCGGCCAGCTTCTGCTTGACCAAGTTCACCTTCTCCATGACCGCGTCTTGCGCCTCCTTCGGCCAGGAGCCGAAAGTCTTTTCGTCGCCGTAGCAGAGAATAGCGTACAGCATGTTCATGTCTCCCTTTCTAGGACGCAAGAGACTGCCGGTATCCGACATGGCTTGAGTCGAAAACTGTCTCCCTTAGGGAGTCATTGGGCTGTTCGCCCCGTTTTGAGCTACACTCTCTAGGCGCGGCGGTCGAAAGGAGGTAGAGGAATCGCATGATCGAACACTATTCCACTCCGGTTGACGGGTTGCTAGACCAGTGGACCCGCCTCCGCAAGTCTGAGCGCGCTCACGCATTTCTAGCCCTTCCACACGAATACATGGACGATTTCTTCCTCGCCCTCGACGCGCGAGCACAGGCGGAACTCGTGCTTGCGCTACCGGAGGGGGAGCGGCGGATGTTCGTGCGTTTGTTGCCACCCGACGATGCCGCCGACCTCATCCAGGAATGTCCCAAGACGCGGCGCGAGTATGTGATGGGACTTATGGACGATAACACCCGGCAAGAAGCCAGGGCCCTCCTGCACTATCGCGAGGACGTGGCTGGCGGGTTGATGAACCCGCGGTTCGCTCGCCTTCGTCCCGAGGAATCGATCGTCGAGGCGATCACTTATCTTCGGCAGCAACTGAGTCACGTGGAAACCATTTATTACGCATATGTGCTCGACGGGAATCAGCGTCTGATGGGAGTCGTCTCACTCAAGGATCTGGTGAAAGCTGATCCGGGCAAAACGGTCGCGGACGTAATGACCACCAAGGTCATTCAGGTGTCCGACGTTGCCGGCCAGAAAGAGATGGCTCACCTGCTTTTAACGCACGGCATTCAAGCGATTCCAGTAGTTGACGCGCAGGGATGCATGAAAGGCATTGTTACCGTCGACGATCTGATCGATGTGCTTCGCGAAGAAGATACAAAGGACATGCAAAAAGTCGGCGGAATGGAAGCTCTGGACGGGCCCTATCTCGATACTGGCTTCGGCGCAATGCTTCGCAAACGCGCAGGTTGGCTGGTGATCCTGTTCCTCGGCGAAATGTTGACCGCCACCGCTATGGCTCATTATGAGCATCAGATTGAAAAAGCGGTGGTGCTCGCACTGTTCATTCCCCTGCTGATCAGCAGCGGAGGCAACTCCGGATCCCAGGCGACCACTTTGATGATTCGCGCCATGGCGCTCGGAGAGGTGCGTTTGAGGGACTGGTGGCGCGTCGTTCGCCGCGAAGCGATGGCGGGGATAGCGTTGGGCGGATTGCTCGGCGTGATAGGGTTTCTGCGAATCGTCATTTGGCAAGCGGTATCTCCGACTTACGGGCCGTATTACGTGCTCGTCGCGCTTACGATTCTCTTGTCTCTGCTGGGCGTCGTAATATTCGGAACCGTTGCCGGTTCCATGCTGCCGTTCATCCTGCGACTTTGCCGGCTGGATCCGGCGAGTGCTTCCGCGCCCTTTGTTGCCACTTTGGTGGATGTGACCGGGATCATCATCTACTTTACCGTGGCCAAGGCGGTGTTTGCGGGAACATTGCTGTAATTCGATTTTCGATCAGAGCCGGGCCGAGCACAACTGACGTCTGACTACAATCATGCGATCGAACTGCTGGACTGGCGGTCGGAATTGATCTGTGTTCTCGGAAACCGGGTAGCTCGATTCAATCTCCGTCGACGACCGCGCGCGAGCGGATTATTCGCCTTCTATCACGCGGTCGGGATACACAACGAAATGTTGCGACTTGTAGATCGGATTCTGGCCACGCGCGCTGCACAGTCGGCCAACAACAATCAGAATCGCCGCAGCAGTTCTCATCGCCGCTCCTTATAGCCGGTTGATCAGACTTGCCACGTAGCCGGCGCCGAAGCCGTTATCGATGTTGACGACGGTCACGTTGCTGGAGCAACTGTTCAGCATGCCGAGCAATGCGGCGAGGCCCTGAAAGCTGGCGCCGTAGCCGACGCTGGTGGGGACAGCGATCACCGGGCAGGAGACGAGGCCGCCGACGACGCTCGGCAGCGCGCCTTCCATGCCGGCGCAGACGATGGCGACGCGCGCTTCAATGAGGCGCTCGCGCTGATGTAGAAGGCGGTGAATGCCAGCCACGCCCACGTCACAGATGACGGCGACTTCGTTGCCCATCACCTCGGCGGTGAGCTGCGCTTCTTCTAGCACCGGCAGGTCGCTCGTGCCGGCGCAGATAGCGGCAATCTTTCCCTTGCCGTGAACAGTGTGGTCGCGCCAGACGCGGACCACGCCGGAAAGGGGGAAGAATTCCGTCTCGGACGCGATGCCGGCAACACGCGATGCCATCTCTTCCGTGGCCCGGGTGAGCAGCAGGTTTGGGGACTTGGCGAGAAGCGCGGCCGCGACGGCCGCAACCTGGTCCGGCTGCTTGCCTTTCCCCAGAATCACTTCCGGCATGCCATGCCGGATAGCGCGGTGGTGATCGACTTTGGCGAAGCCAAGGTCTTCATACGGCAGATCGCGCAGGCTCTGGAGCGCAGTATCGATAGAGGTACGGCCGTCGCGCACATGCTCGAGAAGTTCCTGAAGTTGATGCAGATCCATAATTTGCGGCTAAAGGGACGCAGGCGACATCCCCTAAAATGGTAACGTTAGCGCAAACATGATCCGATTCTGGAGACGCCTGCGGCTCACCCTTGACATGATTAAGTTCGAGCACTCGGTCTTTGCACTGCCCTTCGCGCTGACCGGCGCGTTGCTGGCGTGGCGCGACAGCGGGTTTGCAATCCAAGGCCTGGGCTGGCGATTTTTGTGGATTGTGGTGGCCATGGTGGCGGCGCGGTCCGCCGCCATGACCTTTAACCGCATCCTGGATGCAGGCATTGACGGGCGAAACATACGGACGGCCAGAAGGCATCTGCCCGCGGGTCTTCTCTCGGCGCGCTTCGCATGGGGATTTACGCTGATCAGCTCCATGCTCTTTATCTGGGCAGCCAGAGAGCTCGGGTTTCTGTGTTTCGCCCTGGCGCCGGTGGCCCTGGCGATTCTTTTCTTCTATTCGTTTTCTAAGCGGTTCACGCTCTTTTCTCACCTCATTCTGGGATTTTGTCTCGGCATCGCGCCGGCCGCGGCCTGGATCGCGATGCGTGGAACGCTGGACGCCCGTATTCTATGGTTGACGGCCGCCGTGATGTTCTGGACCGCGGGTTTCGACGTGATTTACGCCTGTCAGGATTTCGAATTCGATTGTGCTGAAGGATTACACAGTATCCCGAGGCGATTTGGGTTGACCGGAGCGCTACGCTTCGCAAGGCTTCTTCATGTTGCGATGGTGGCCTGCCTGTTTGCCCTGGTGATTTCTTTTCACCTGGGCGCCTTGAGCGTGACGGGAATCATTGCGGTCGTCCTTCTGCTGGTTTATGAGCACGGCCTGGTGAAACCGCACGATCTGTCGCGGGTAAATGCGGCCTTCTTTGCCGTGAACGGCTGCGTCAGCTTTCTGTTTTTTGTTTTCTGGGCAGCGGACATCCTGCTCCATCGCCGCTATCTATAACGAAATGAGCATGTCTACATTGCTAACGAACACTCCTGTTATTGAAGACCGGCGTTTGAAACCGATCCTCGAAAAAGTAGAGGCGGGCGAGCGGCTCAGCCATGCGGATGGCGTGACGATGTTTCGCAGCCCAGACCTGCTGGCGCTCGGGTACCTGGCGAACCGGGTGCGGGAGAGGATGCATGGCAACATCACGTACTTCAACGTCAACCGGCACATTAATCCCACCGATGTTTGCGTGGCAAGCTGCCGGTTGTGCGCATTCGGCAAAAAAGCGAAAGATCCGCACGCCTATACTATGTCGCTGGAGCAAGTGTGGGAAGTTGCAGGGAAGGGATATGCGGAAGCGGTAACAGAATTTCACATTGTCGGAGGACTGCATCCGGAATTGTCTCTGGACTGGTTTTGCGAAATGATCCGCGGCCTGAAGGAGCGGTATGCGGGCGTCCATTTGAAGGCCTTCACGATGGTGGAGGTAGCGTATCTCGCGAAGCGCGCCAGGATCTCGCTGCGGGAAACGCTGGAACGCCTGAAAGCTGCGGGTGTGGATTCCATGCCCGGGGGCGGCGCAGAGATCTTCTCAGAGAGGGTAAGGCGGATCATCTGCGACCACAAGATTGATGGCGATGAGTGGCTGGAGACGGCGCGAATTGCCCACCACATCGGGCTGAAGAGCAACTGCACGATGCTCTACGGCCATCTAGAGACGCCGGAGGACCTGTCAGATCACTTGGTGCGGCTGCGGGAGGTGCAGGATGAGACGCACGGATTCGTCACGTTCATTCCGCTCGCGTTCCATCCGGAGAATACGGCGCTTGGACATCTGCCGAAGACCAGCGGATTCAATGACCTCAAACAAATTGCAGTTGCGCGCCTGATGCTTGATAATATTCCGCACGTCAAGGCGTACTGGATCATGATGACGCCGAGCGTAGCGCAGATCGCCCAGCGTTTTGGAGCGAACGATATTGACGGCACGGTCGTCGAGGAAAAGATTTATCACGATGCGGGAGCCACTACTGCCCAGCATCTGCGAAGGCAGGATCTGTTGCGTCTTATACGTGAAGCGGGACGGGAGCCGCTGGAACGGGACACATCTTACCGGCCGGTGACGCGAACGGAATCCGCCTTGACTGTGTTGGTGTAATTATTCGGTGGGGACAGGGGAGCCGCGAAACCAGGCGACGATTCGCCCCCAGAGGGTAAGCCGGTTGGGATTCTGCGGCGGCTTTGCAAGTGGAGTGTCGCTGGCGATTGCCCCGCGAAGATACGATTCCGGTTGGAAACAGGCGCCTTCCACAGCCATCGCCGCCAGCCATTGCTTACCGGATTCGTCCACCCTTGCTAAGGCGCGGACGTCCAAAACCAGCTGCCGCTTGCCAAGCGTGGTACGGGCTGTGCGCCAACAACCGTCGAGATCCACCACCTGCGCTTCTGTGAGTTCGCCCAGCAATTGAAGCCGGCATGAATCGACGCCGTCATGAATGTAATACTTGAACGAGGCTGATCGCGTGGAAGCTGACGGCCTCGTGCGCGAAAGGTCAGGCCTGATCATCGGAACGCCTCAATTGAAATTCTCGCCATATCACCCGTTGTTCGATTATTTCCCTGCAAGCGCGGTTCCAGTTTTCTCACCGCGAAGCTGGCTCTCGAATCTCTCTGTGGCGTTTTCCTCCAATCGACTTCATAGGACGTAAAACGAGGCGATTTGAGTACACAACGCGGTGTGAAGGCTCTTTCATCAACCGGCGGAGATTGTCGGTATACAAAACCGGAGCGCATACCGTCTTTCTACCAGACTCAAATTTCAGGATAAAGCATAGAATGGCCTTTCGCCAATTAGTTAACGAACGTCTCCGGTGGTTCACTTTATTAGTCTGTGTGGCGATTTTGGAACCATTGATTCTTTTTGGGCAGTCGACGCCTTCGGAGCAGAAGCAGGCGCCCACCGAACAAAAACCGCCGCCACAGCCAGGACAACTGCCGCCGTCGGAAGAACCCGGCGTACAGGCTCCAGGCAAAACCGCGGCCGGGGAAGACAAACGGATTTTCGGAGTGCTGCCAAACTATCGGACGGCGGAGAACAAGACGCAATTTCAGCCGATCTCGCCAAAGGCGAAGTTGATGATTGCGACGAAGGATTCCTTCGATTATCCCCTGGTGATCCTTGCCGCTGCGTACGCTGGGGTGTATCAACTTGCGGACACGCACCCTGAGTTCGGCCAAGGATTCAAAGGCTATGCCAGCCGGCTGGGTACTTCCTATTGCGACCAGGTGAGCGGTAACTATCTCACCGAAGGATTCCTGCCAATTCTCTTCCGCGAGGATCCGCGGTATTTCCGGCTGGCGGAGGGTACCAAGATGCACAGGACCTGGTATGCGGTGACCCGGATTCTTGTCACTCGGACGGATTCGGGCGGCACATCGTTCAACTATGCTGAGCTCGTTGGAAACGGCATATCGGCCGGCATTTCGCTCTCCTATTACCCCGACAGCCGCAGTGTGCCCAGTTACCTGGCGACCTGGGGCACCGCCTTGGGTACCGATGCCGCCTCGCAGGTGTTAAAGGAATTCTGGCCGGATGTCAAACGCTGGTGGTATAACAAGCACCACAAGGACAGTCCAGCTGGGACCGGGTCGGTAACGAGCAACGAAAAATCGCCGCCCTAAAACGCCAACAGCCGTTCGCCCTCGCGCACAAGGTCTTCCACCTGCGGAAGAATCTCATCTTCCATCTGCGGATGATACGCCACCCAGGTATCGAGCGCCGCTACTCGCCCCACCGGAGCGTCCAACGCGCTAAAAAGCTCATCCGCGATGCGCGCCGCAATCTCGGCGCCGTAACCCCACGACAACATATCTTCGTGCGCAATCAAAACACGGCTCGTCTTTCTGATTGAGGCGCTGATTGCCTCCCAATCGTAAGGCGATAAGGACCGCAGGTCGATCACTTCCACAGATGTGTCGCGCCGGTGCTGCTCAATCTGGAGCGCCGCTTGCAGCGACTTCTGCACCAGGGCTCCGTAGGTGATGATCGTCAGGTTCTGTCCCAGCTTCACGGTCTTCGCTTTTCCGAATGGAACCGTATAATCGGAGCCCGGATTTGGGGCGCGATTATAAGGCTCGCGATAGAGCTTTTTGTGCTCCAGGAACAGCACCGGATCGTCTGAACGAATCGCCGTGCGCAGTAAGCCGCATGCATCCAGCGCATTCGAGGGAAATACCACGCGCAGCCCCGGAATATGCGTGAACGTCACTTCGCCGCACTGGCTGTGATAAATCGCTCCGCCAGTCAGATAGCCGCCGATCGCTACGCGAATCACCACCGGGCTTGCGAATGCATTGTTAGATCGCCACCGGATAGTCGCCAGTTCATCTCGGATCTGCATCATCGCCGGCCAGATGTAATCGAAGAATTGAATCTCCGGAATCGGCTTCAAGCCGCGCGCGGCCAAGCCGATGGATCGTCCCACGATGCTCGCCTCGGCAATCGGTGTATTGAAGCATCGTAAGCTTCCGAATTCGCGCTGCAGCCCGCTGGTCGCTTTGAAGACTCCGCCCTTGCCCTTTATTTCTGAGAGGTACTCCTCCCGGCTGCAATCGGCGACATCTTCCCCGAACACGAGCACTCGCTCGTCCCGCCGCATCTCCTCGGCCAGCGTCTGATTGATCGAATCGACCATCGTCCGAGGCTCGCCGTGGAATTGCGGTTCCTTTTCGAAGCCTTTCGATCTCGGATCCACCTTGTCCGAATAGAGAAAGTCGAGCGCCGTTCCCGTTGCCGGCGGCGCCTCGCGCTGCACCCTGCGCGAGAGTTCCGCCACTTCATCGTCTATCTCCCGCGTGATGCGCTCCATGCCATTACGATCCAGAACGCCTTCGCGCAGCAGCACCTCGGAATAGCTTCGTAGCGGGTCGCGCGCCGCCTCCAACTCGCGTTCCACTTTCGTCTTGTACAGCCGCTCATCGTCCGACAACGAATGCGAATACGGGCGAATCACTGACGCGTGCACCAGGGCTGGCCCATGGCCCCCTCTGCAATATTCCGCCGCCTGTTGGAGCGCCCGGAATGATTCCGTGAAGTTCGTTCCGTCTACTTCCATCCGCAGCAAGTCCGGAAAGCCCTCCAGCAACCGCGCGACATTGCCGCCCGCCGTCTGGCGCTCCACCGGAACTGAGATCGCATAGCCGTTATCTTCCACCAGAATCAGCAGCGGGAGACGTTCCAGGCACGCGATGTTCATGGATTCCCAGAATTCGCCCTCGCTGGTCGCGCCTTCACCCGAACAGACCAGCGTGATTTCATCGGAGCCGGCATTCAGATACCGCTTTCCTTCGGCGCAGCCTACTGCGTGCACAAATTGCGTTCCCGTCGGCGACGAACCGGTCAGGATGTGCAGCGCTGGCGAGGACCAATGGGAGGGCATCTGCCGGCCGCCTGAATTCGGGTCGCGGCCGGCGCCCACCGCCTGCAGCAGCATCTCCTCGGCCGTCACGCCCAAAGTGAGGCAAAGCGCCCGGTCGCGATAATACGGAACAACCCAATCGTGTCCGGGCTTAATGACAAGGCCGGCAGCGATCTGTACGGCCTCATGCCCTGCCGCGCTGATCTGAAAGAAGATTTTATTCTGGCGCTTCATCAGGATTTCGCGGTCGTCCAGAGTGCGCGAGAGATACATCAGCCGGAAGACGCGGACCAGGGTCTCGCGGTCGAGCCCATCCGGCAGCGGCGCGCCCGGCAGGTCGTTCAGCGGCGCAGTCTCCCCTCCAGCAGGCAAGGGCTGTAATTTGGTCGTCACCAACCCGTCATTATCTCTCGCCCGGCCGCCGGCAGACCGCGCGGCCTCCGGTTATATAGAATCAAAACGGGAGTAATCCATACGTGATGGCGAGTGCAACCGCAGGCCTGGAGGGCGTCGTCGCGACATCCTCTAAGATCTGCTTCATCGATGGCGAGAAGGGCATTCTCAGCTACTTCGGCTATAACATTCACACACTGGCGGAAAACGCCACTTTTGAAGAGGTCGTTTACCTTCTTTGGAACGGTAAACTCCCCAACCGGGCCGAGTTGCAGCAGCTCAAATCATCACTCGTCGCCGAACGCGATCTGCCTGAGGCAATAACCGCATTCCTGAAAAATGCCCCAGCCGGCAGCTCGCCTATGGATGTCCTGCGCACTGCGGTCTCCATGCTCAGCCTCTATGATCCGCTGGCCGCCGATAATTCCATCGCCGCAAGCGAGAAAAAAGCAGCCAAGCTGATGGCGCGGGTTTCCACGATCGTCACCAGCTTTGATCGTCTGCGTAAAGGCGATCCTGTTATCTCCGGCGACCCGAATTTAGACTACGCCGCGAATTTTGTCTATACCCTGACCGGCAAAAAGCCCGATGAAGTGATGGAGCGTGTGTTTGACCTCGCGCTAATTCTGCACGCCGATCACGAGCTGAACGCTTCCACTTTCGCCGCCCGCGTGACCGCCGCGACGCTCTCCGACATTTACTCTGCCGTGACATCCGCTATCGGAGCGCTGAAGGGCCCGCTGCATGGCGGCGCCAATGAGGCGGTGATTCGCTTGTTGCTATCTACACCTTCGGCCTCTGATGCCGTGGCCAAGGTGAAGGAGGACTTGAGCAAGAAAATCAAGATCCCGGGTTTCGGTCATCGCGTTTACCAAGTGCTCGATCCCCGCGCCATCCATCTTAAGAAGATGAGCGAAGAACTCGGCAAACGCACCGGCCACTCGGAGTTGTACAACAAATCCGCGCGTGTCGAGCAGACGGTCCAAGAGCTAAAAAAACTGAACGCGAACGTAGATTTCTACTCCGCTTCCACCTATTACTCGCTCGGCATTCCTGTCGATCTGTTCACGCCTATATTCGCCGTGAGCCGCATGTCGGGTTGGACGGCGCACATTCTCGAGCAATACCGCAACAATCGCCTCATCCGCCCCCGCGCCGATTACACCGGTTCACCGGACGGCCAACCCTGGGTGCCGCTCGAAAAACGCTCCTGACTCGAAATTGTCATCCCCTAAAGGCAGCCTCGTCGGACGCCTATTGCGCGTCGACAGATGGGACAAATCACTTCTTTGACCTGACTAAAAGACCGGTGAGAGATGTGAACAAGGGTAAACGTCGGAGAGGGCTCTCGAAGCAGGTTGGCCGTTTTACTCAGATCGCCAAAAGGGGAACTATCGCTCCACAATCCTGAGCGCATCATCCAGAGATCCACCATATGGCACGACTACCCAAAACGGACCGGCAGTTGGTAATTGCCCTGCTTGCGAATAGGTATGTCTTACTATCCACATTCCGCCATTAGAGGATCGATATACAAGCGTGTTCGATGCGCCGCGTATAGAGACATTGGCTAACATAAGCGGTCCAACTTTATTGGTCCCTACCGATTCTGGCACATCGCCAGCATATCCACCCTCATGGCTCGGCGAGTACCAATCCGAGGTTTGTCGAGCGGTGCCAAGGGCTCCTGATCGTGTTAGAGGCCGGGATCACGAACGCTGACTGCCGCAAGTGTTGCAAGACGTTCGGAAACGCACCGCAATCGACTCTTCAGATGTGATATCACTCGACCGAAACCGCTCGCATGAGCCCGGATTCATGGCTCTGCCAGAGCCCGCAGAATAACCGCAGAGCTCACGCGGCGAGACCAGGTTGCTCGAGTGATGGCTGTCTAGGCCCCAAAATGGCTCGCTCGACTTGGCTCAGGTCACATTCAATTGCTTGGTAGTTATCTATTACGGTGCTAGACCGCACATCAGGCGTCACGTTAAGTGCGTCTGCACGCAAGTCGGACAGACTCTTGCCGAGTGCCGCAAGTCGAACGTTCAGGGGTGGATGCGAATCGGTCGGATGCGGAATAGTCGTTGCGTCCAAACCATCCAGAGAGGTCCCCTCCTCGATTCGAGTCTTGGCCATGAATGCAAACGTGTCGCAAAGATTGGCGAAAAGCCTTTGCGCCGATTGCGTTTCTCCGTTAATCTCAACGTAACCGGCTAAGAGCGCGTCGCGCAAAATCGAACTTAGGCATGGCCAAAGTCCCGCGAAAGCATGAATCTTGAACAATGCTGATGCAATGCTGATCGGGCCCATGCTCGCGGCGGCAAGGGAATCCGCGGTAAGCTCGCGCTCTCGGCTAATTGCACTCTCCGCCGAGGCGAAGCACTCCAAGAAAAACCTGAGCATGAATATGGAAGGGCATAGTGTCAAGGCGCCCACGACGGCCAGCATCCCGACGCCCCTGATTGGAATGTGACTTCCTAAAGCGGTAATCTTCCCGGCTGTTTGGGCAACACCATCAATCGCTGCCACAGTACCCCGATAGATCGGATAAAAGTTTAGACTAAATGCGGTGTCTTCCCCTTTGAAGTGGGCTAACTCATGCACTATTACGGCCGACAACTCGCTGGTTGTAAGGATCCGGCATAACGGAAGGGAAAGGTACATCGTTCTTCCGGTAAGCTTCTGCCCGATGCAAAATACATCGGCTTCCGTCACAAAGAAATTGGGCGTAAGGCCAAGGATGAGGTTGTGTGGGCACTCCGAACCCATGTTGTCTGCGAGCCCTTTAATGAAGCGCCATAGCTTAGGATATTCGACCGGGTGAACGCATCTGCCGACGACTGAAGCAGCAGCTTTTCTGCTGCCAAAAAGCGGCTTCAGAGTGAAGTATGCTCCGACCAGCGCTATCACCCCAAAAAGGGCGGCGTAAAAATAAAACTTGTCATCCCTCGTACCTTCAGAGAAGGCGTAGAGCACAGTACCGCCCAACAAGACGCCCTGAATCAAGAGCAACATGGCAATTATGACGGTGGATATTACGAAACCCGGCTGAAAGACAATACGAAGGACATTTCTATTGACTTTGCTGCCAGTACCCGCGATCACCAAAAAGATTGAAAGCAGGATGGGCAGTGCTCCTAGAGAAAAGGCTACTTTTTCGAGTACCTGGATATTCGAATAAGCGGAGCAGGCAGCATTTATATCGACGGCTTCGCGAAGAGCCACGTTTGCACACGCCTCAGAAAGCTGAAATTCAGGTAGTCTCTCGGTAGAAATGTTTTTTGGAAGCGCGTCATTCCAAGCCCGTTCGAGTTTCGACAGGCTATTGCTGAGGAGTAAGAAGGACAGCAGTGGTACGATCAGGAACAGCAAAACCAGTTTGAATTTGCTAAGCAAACGACCTCCCGCCGGGCCTCTTTTCCGGACCAGATAGACCGCCCTTCTAGACTCCCCAAAATACATATCGACGAGTGGCGTCGAATCTTTAGGCATTGATTCTCGATCCAGAACTGACTCCGTCGGCCGATCTTAAGCTGGATTGCGCGGAGCAGGGGCTTAGCGAGTAATCCATTTATGTTCGGCGCAAACGGCTTCGGAACCAGCAGCGGATGCGATTTGCGCTGGTGGAAAACAGAAGCGGCCCAGCGGCAGGCTGCGACAGAAGCGGGCTTGGAGCTGGTGCTGGCGACGGGAGAGCGGCTGCGAATCAGCACGGGCGTGGACCTCACGATGTTACGCGCCGTGCCGGAAGTGTTGCGGGCATGATGCATCTGCCGGCCAGCGTGCCCGTCTATCTGTGCCTGACCGCCTGTGACACGCGCAAAAGCTTCGACAGCCTTGCATGCGCTGGTGCGGCATCACCTGGAACTGGATGCCTACGCAGGGCACTGGTCGTTTTTGCTAGCCGCCGGAGCGATCGCATCCACCAGATTCGTTTTAGAGTAACCCACTCATCGTCCGCGGTTAAAGGGCATCAGTTTCGCCAGTACTCGTTGGGCAGGCCGACGAAAAGTCGTAATAGTTATCCGTACAGTCCCTGGGCGTTTGTTGTGCCGGTTCCGGTTTGGGGATTACCCGAACCAAGATTATTTGGTGATCCTATTTGTATTGAGTCGTGAACCGTTCCGGGACGTGAAAGGGGGTTTCGTTTTGATCTTTTGAAGTGTTACGTTCCTGTACCAACTGGCTCTGTAGAGCTGCACACGTTCGGTTGATTGCTCTTCGTCGTGCCGCCAGAGAACGCAACTCAATCAGCCGGTGCCAGTCGGCGGAGTTCCGGGCCGAGCTTGAGACCTCCCGGCGGCGGCAGCAGTCTTGTGCGGTCTCTTGCCGCCATCAGGTCAGGCGGGCAAATTACCATGATTGGAATACTGCAGGGCTTTACCGAGATCGCGGAGCGCCTTCGAAGAGATGAATCGGCAGTTCGCGAAGCTGCAGCTGCGTCCTGTTATCGACACGGTTTATCCGTTCGAGAATGCCTTGGCAGCCTGCAAACAGCTGGATCGAGGACCGTTCGGCAAAATTGTCATTCGTGCGCGGCAGTAAATGCCAAAAGGCGCGCTACTCGTCTCGCAGCGCTTGAAGTGGGGAAAGTAAACTGGCGCGAAGGGCCGGAATAAACGAAGCGATCAGCGCTGAAGAACACAACGCCAGAATTGCGACAGCCGTCACCATCGGATTATACGGATTTGTTCCGTAGAGCTGATTTCCAAGGACCTGGGCCGCTCCATAGGTCAGCGGAATCCCGAAGAGCAGGCCGAGGAGAATTAATGCGATTGCGCCGCGGAGAACCAATCCGACCACGTCGAGCCGATTCGCTCCCAGCGCCATTCGCACGCCGATCTCAGTGGTCCGCCGGCCGGCGCTGTAAGCGATCACGCCGTAGATTCCAATCGCGGCCAGGACAACCGACAGAATCGCAAAAAGGGAAGTCAAACGCGCGATCAGACGCTGCTGCGTGAAAGCGCCGGCAACCTGATCGCGCAGGCTTCGGATCAAGTTCACGGGCAGGTTTGGATCGATGGATGCCATGACCCGCCGGATCTGTTCGCTGGATACAGTTGCGCCCGGTTTCAGCAGAAGGATGACGTCGTGCATGTAATGCGTTAGCGAATCGCTCTGGGTGTCCTCGGGCTTCGGATAGACGGTATATTGCGCCTCGGGGAGAAAGAAAAATGGCGCAATTGGTTTGCCTGCATTGTCGACAATGCTCGCGTCCTTTACGACACCCACAATTTCATACAAACGCTTCGCTCGTGGATCGCTGTCACCAAAAAACTTGCCGATCGGGTTCTCGCGCCGGAAGAATTTCTTGACGAAGGCTTCATTGACTACCGCCACGTGTGGCGAATTTGCGGTGTCCTGTTCGGTGATACCTCGACCTTCCACGACCGGATTGCCAATCGTCTCGAAGAATCCAGGCGTCACGCGGTCCACACCCGCGCCATTGTCTTCACTGGGTCCGGGAGTGGGCTGTCCATCCACGTAGATGCTGTGGTTCCAATCCCCTCCGCTTTCCGGCGAATACATACACATGGATACCGAAGCAACACCCGGCATCCCCGCAAACGAATCATGCAGCCGCCCGTAGAGCGTATCCAATTGATCGACCCGATACCCACCCAACTGCGGATCGATCCCTACGAGGGTGCGTCTCGCCTGGTCGAAACCAAAATCCTGGTTCTCCAGGTTTCGTAGCGCGGCTGTCAACAGTCCGGCGCTCGATAGCAGTACCAATGACAGCGCTGCTTGGAAGATCACTAACGCCTTCCGCGGCAAAGAACCGCTACTCGCCGTTGAGCGGCTTGAGCCCCGCAGCGCTTCTATCGGATCCACGCGCGTTACCATCCAGGCGGGCGCGATCCCGAAGGCGACGCCGGTGATCAGCGACACGGCGAACGCAAATAGCAGGATCGGAACCGAAGGCGATGCGTGGATCGGCACACTGGCCATGCCTTCCATCGGCGGGAACGCAAAACGTAAAATTAAACGCGTGCCGGCGAATGCGACCGCCAGTCCAGCCGCGCCGCCCAATATCGAAAGCACAAGGCTCTCCGTCAGCGGCTGCCGCAACAAACGCAGAGCCTGGGCGCCCAGAGCCATGCTCAGCGAGGTTTGTCGCCGCTGCTCCATGCCCCGTACCAGCATCAGGTTCGCAACATTGGCGCAAACAATGGCCAATACAAAGCCGGAGGCCAGCATCAAGATGTTCAGCCAGTGCTCATACTGCTCGCGCATGCTGACGATTCCGGCGCCTCCGGGACTGAGATACAGGGTTTGTTTCGGAAGGAGCTTTCGGGCGTTCACATCCATATCTGCCCAATGCGAGCGCAGCCACTGGTTCAGTTCCAGACGTAACTCGGCCTGAATAGCGTCGGGACTTGCGCCCGGCCGAATACGGCCAATCAGATCGAGCCAGGCGCCGTCCGGCTGATTCAGCAGCGAGCTGTCGCCCTGCACGAACGGTTCGGTCGCCAGCGGCAGGAAAAAGTCGGGCGGCACATAACGTAGACTGTCGCCGTAGAAAGGGGGAGGAGTGATTCCGATGATAGTAAATGGTTTGTTATCGAGGTTAAATACGCCGCCGATTATGGATGGATCGCGCCCGTATTGGTGTTGCCATAACCGGTAACTCATCATCGCTACCGGCTGGGCTCCGGCGTGGTCGTCGTTGTTAGTAATTGTGCGTCCTTGGTACGCATTCACGCCGAACATCGCGAAGTAATTGCCGGACACAAACTCCGCCCGGTAAGTGTGCGCGGGCTCGGGGCGATTGACGCGCCTTGCCCCCACATCTGTTCCTCCGGCCTCGAAGGCCGCTAGCTCCGAAAAATTATGAGTATGATCGCGGAAGTAACGGTACAGTTCGAACGAGAAAATGGAGAATTCCTGGTACTGGTTATACCCGCCCCAAACGCAGCAATGCGTCTGTTTACCGATCCGATAGAGCTGCTGCGGCTCAGAAACCGCGAGGGACTGAAGCAGGACGGCGTGGACCAAAGTGAAGATGGAAGTCGTTGCACCGATCCCTAGAGCCAGCGTGAGAACCGTCGTGAGGGCGAAAACTGGAGAGCGGCGGAGCCGCCGTAACGCATGGCGGACGTCGTGGAACGTGTGCTCCAGCCAGAGCCAGCGGCTTCTGTGGTAAAAACGCTCGCCCGCGGCGGAGAGATTTCCGAGCGCGCGCCGGGCCGTCCAATAGGCCTCTTCTTCGCTCAGGCCTTCGTTCCGGAGGCGATCGATCTCCAGTTGTAAGTGCGATTGAAGTTCATCGGAGAAATCGCTTTGCGAGCGCTTTCGGCCAAACATTCAGCCCTCCTGGGTTTCAAGTTTTTCGAGATCGAGGATGCGGCCCATGGCGTTCGAGATGGTACGCCAGCGGCCTGTTTCCTGAGTCAGGCGCTTGCGGCCTTTCGCCGTTAACGTGTAGAACCGTGCACGGCGATTATTTGACGAAACGCCCCACTCTGCGGCAATCCAGCCCTGCGCTTCCATGCGCTGCAAAGCCGGATACAACGCGCCGTGGTCGACAAGCAGCACTTCCTCGGAATTCGTCTGGATCGCGCGGGCGACTCCCTGTCCATGCTGCGGACCGAAAAGCAGAATGCGAAGGATCAGCAGATCGAGGGTACCCTGTATTAACGCAAGGCGTTCTTTCTCATCTCGGGTTGACATCTTACCTTAGTATGCGGCAGCTTGTGTGAGCTGTCAACCCAAGCTGTGGGGGAAATCGTCAAGAGCTGTTTTTGTGTGAGTCGAAAATCGTGCGCGCCCACTTGCTTTTGGAATCTGGGGCAGCTATAGTAATCCTACGGGATTAGTCCCGACCTACGTCTATGCGTATCGATATGACCACAGCCCAAGACCCGCGGATCCTAACCACGCGGCTCTTTCCGGGAGCTGCGGTCGTCGTGATCGCGTAAGCCTTCCAACTTTTCTTGTGTAGTAAACCTCGCGCTCTCTTGGCGCGAACTGGAGCCGTTCATGCAAGCCGAAATATCCGCCCAGCCGAGTGCAGGCGTTTGGCAGACCATCGCCGAGGCGATCAAAGGAACGCATCAGGACTTCACGCAAGGCTCAATCAGCCGTGCGGTGTTCCTGCTCGCGATTCCGATGGTGCTGGAGATGCTCATGGAGTCGTTGTTTGCCCTGGTCGACATATTTTGGGTGACACGCCTTGGAGCGAATGCGATCGCCACTGTCGGCCTGACGGAATCCATGCTGACGCTCGTGTTTTCGGTCGCGCTCGGCGTCAGCTTCTCGACGACGGCCATGGTCGCGCGGCGCACTGGCGAAAAAGACCCGGAAGGCGCCGCTACTGCCGCGATGCAATCGATCTTTCTGGGGCTCGGGATCGCGCTCGCCATGGGCATTCCCGGTATGATTTTCGCCCATCAACTACTGAATCTGATGGGCGCGGACAGCATGCTTATCGCGGGCGGTCACCGCTATACCGAGATCGTATTCGGGGGAACGGCCGTTGTGATGCTGCTGTTCCTGAACAACGCGATTTTTCGGGGCGCGGGCGACGCGTCGGTCGCGATGCGCGTCTTGTGGTTCTCGAACCTGATCAACCTGATTCTGGATCCGTGCTTCATCTTCGGCGTGGGGCCATTCCCGAAGCTTGGCGTCACCGGTGCGGCCGTCGCTACGCTGATTGGCCGTTCCTGTGGCGTGTTGTATCAGTTCTGGGTGCTGACGAACGGAAGAGCGCGCGTGCGCCTCGCCGCGCGGCATCTGCGCTTGGTGCCGGATGTCATCGAATCACTGATTCGCGTGTCTTCGACAGGCGTTCTGCAGTTCCTGATTATGCATACCAGCTGGCTTGTGCTGGTTCGCATCATCAGCACTTTCGGCAGCCTCGCGGTGGCCGGCTACACCATCGGCATACGCATCTTCATGTTCGTCGTTCTTCCTTCGTGGGGAATGAGCGGCGCTGCCGCCACCATGGTCGGCCAGAACCTCGGCGCGAAGAAGCCCGAACGGGCTGAGCGCGCGGTTTATGTCACTGCCGGCTACAACGCCATCTACCTGGTTGCCATCGCGGCCGTGCTGATCTTCGCGCCACGCTTCGTCGTGTCGTTCTTTTCGGCCGATTCAGTGGTGTCGGATTTTGCGGCCAATTGTCTTCGCATCATCGGCTACGGCAACCTGACGTATGCGTTCGGCATGGTCATGATACAGGCATTCAACGGCGCGGGCGACACCGTCACGCCGACCATGATCAACATCATCAGCTTCTGGCTGTGCGAGATACCGCTCGGCTGGTTTCTGGCGAACCGTACACCGCTGGGTGTCGATGGCGTGTTCACCGCCATACCTGTGGCAAACACGGTCATGACGGTCATCAGCCTGATTGTGTTCGCGCGCGGAAGTTGGAAAAAGCGGCGGATCTGAGAACGGGTCTTCCCTAAACTCCCTTCCCGGCCTGAGATGTGTTTCGCTTTGCGATTGGACGAGGACGCCTCGGAGATTCCAGCGTTAGAAAGTCTCAACGAGCCACGCGTTGCTGTTTAGCGAGTGCCCGCTAAGTGCCAAATCGTGACCGTCGGGAGAAGCAATCGCCCACATGAGCTTACATCGCATCACGTTTCTCGGGTTCGAAGTCCATCAAGAAGGCCGTTTGCAAAAAGCGTTGTTACGTTTGCACCCAATTTTGTCCGACCCCCTCATAGTTGCGAATAATTATGGATCTGACGCGTCCAGAAGTTCCTGCGCGCACAATAGACGGAGGCGAGCTAATGGAAGCGAAAGAAGAGTCGTGTGTGACTACGGCTCCTAGTTCGGGAAGTTCATTCGGCGGACAAGAGCCTGGAACCGGGGATCGGATCGCAGGCTGTCGTAGCATGGCTCAACGTTTATATTGTTGAGGGTGTCGACTCGCATGCGGTAAGCTGCCTCGAGCCGTTCGAAAGCCAAGTTCTTCTCGTTTATGGCGGTGTAAAGCCGCGCGAGAGCATCGGGAGAGACGTAACGCTGATGAGAACGCGTTTCAAGCGCTGCCGCAATCTGCCGTGCTTCGCGCCGCTGGCCCGCCTCGGCGTAGCCCCAGCCAAGCGCGGCCACGTCTCCCGGAGAGTTATTTGACAGATTTACGGCGCGCCGAAACTCGGCGATTGCCTGGTTGTGCATGCCCTTTTGTGTGTAGATCCAGCCGAGCATATTATGCGCGGATGCATAGCCGGGTTCAAGCTCGATGGCCCTCTGCATCTGCAAGGCTGCTTCATCATAGCGGCGCGCCATATAGAAAGCGCCTGCGACAGTTTGGTTAATTGCCAGCGACAGGGGGTCAAGCTGCCTGGCTCGTTCAATTTCCGCAATGGCCTCGTCGTGGCGGCCCAAAACGGAAAGAAGTTCGCTGTACCAATGATGGGCAGGAGCATAGCCGGAATTCAGGTGGATGGCGCTTTGGAATTCGTGCTCGGCGCCAGCCCAATCCCAGTGATAGCTGAACAGGTTGTCTCCCAGCGCTGCGTGCGCTTCTCCCAGCCGGTTATCAAGAGATAAAGCCTTTCTCGCGGCAGCCTCCGCCTTGGGGAAGGATTCTGAGGGCGCAGGGCCTCCGTAGAAGCTCATCACGTTGTATGTGTCGGCCAGGCCGACGTAGGCCAAAGCGTACTGTGGTTCCGCGTCAATCGCCATTTGGAAATATCCGGCGGCTTTTTTTAGGCTCTCCGGCGAGCGCTTGTTCCACCAATACTCCCCACGCAGGTAGTCCTCGTAGGCCGCGGAGCTTACCGGGCGATTATGACTGTGATCCGTTTCGTTCGCAGGCCGAAGTTTGGCTGCAATCTGCTCGGCAATATCTCGCGTGATTTGATCCTGCAAGGCCCAAATGCCGCTCTCGCTGCCTTCATAACTCTGCGCCCACAGGTGCCGATCGCTTTTTGCGTCCAATAACTGCGCCTCAATCCGGACTTGGCCTTGGCGCCGTTCAATCGAACCCTCCACTACCGCGTCCACTTTCAGGGCGCTGGCGATTTCGGGTAAGGGCTTGCGGATGTTCTCGTACTGCATCACTGACGTGCGGGAGATTACGCGCAGTGAAGTGCTCTGTACCAGACTTGTGATGAGTTGGTCAGTGACGCCATCGGCAAAGTATTGCTGATCGGCGTCCTTCGATAGATTAAGCAGTGGGAGAACAGCAATAGAGCGGATGCTGCTTCGGGAGGTGAGAGGTTCAGGACGATTCCGGAGCGTTAAGATCGCGGCCAGCGTCAGACCGGCCATTCCGAGGACCAAGATCGCAGCCATGCGGGGGTGATTTCTCGGTTTGCCAGCGGGCGAGCCTGGCGTTGCCAAATCGCGAAGCGGCTGTATTTGCGGAGGAATTAATGTTAGCGCATCCGGAGCGGCCGTTGTGGCCGCGAGCGATGTCGCGGGGCCGTCGTCGATCTCCTCTACTTGCGCAATGAACCGGTAGCCCTTCCCCACCACCGTCTCGATGAAACGCGGCTTCGCCGCATCGTCGTTGAGCACGGAGCGGATGCGGTTTACTGCGGTGTTGATGCCCTGAACGATGTCAACCGACTCGGGTACCGGCCAAACGCGTGCCGCTATTTCCTCTCGCGTAACCAGACTGCCGCGCCGCTCCAGCAGCAGGATCAAGAACTCCATCGGCATGCGCGATAGTGGCAGCCGTTTCCCTGCGCGCCGAAGGACATAGCGATCTAGATCCAGCTCATTGCGCTCGAACCGGAACACTTTGGCCGCGGTTTTCACATCGGGAGACTCAAGTATACTCCTTTCCAGCGTCCGCGCCAGACGCCGCACCCTTGTTTTATCAATGGTTGCTGTTAGTTAGATATTGATACCGATTTGATCCCGATTTCAGTTGGCTTCTATTGCGCGATTTCCATCGCGGCCCTACCTTCGACACTGACCTCGGAAAGATCTTATGAACCGAACATTGACTAACCCGTCTACCTTCGCCGTAAACGTTCTTTGCCACCGGATGACCTTGATGGCCACTCCATGCGGAACGAAATCGAACCACGAGAGAAACAGATCCGGCGCACTCAGAGTGGGCCGCCTTGTGCGGTCCGTCATCTATCGACCGCTGGCGGTGCTGCTAGCGATTCTGCTATTGCCGTCGCTTTCGTGGCTCGACAGCGGGGTCGGGCTCAATTCGGGATCGAGCAGCGGACCCTTCCAGGCGTCGGCGCAGATTGTGACAGGGGGCTGTCACCCTTCCCAGGCCAATGCGATCATTCAGAATGTCTGTCCCGGGGGCTTATTTCTCGCTCCCGATCTCTACCAGTTGGAATCGGATGCGGTGTCCGCTTACCTTGCTGAGCACAATTTGCCTGCAACCGACGCGCACCTGATATACGACGAAGGTCGCACCGACCTGCGCAGCGCGATTCGAGCGACCATATTTGCCGGGCTGCGGGCCATCATCAATAAGTCCGCCTCGCAGCGATCGCAGCACGAGCAAACCCTCTATACGTGGCTGCAGACCTTGGTCCAGCATAACGAGATTGCAGAATACACCTCCGCGATTAACGAATATCAGAATTGGCAGAAAGACCCTTGCGGCTTCAAGCTGGATTCCGACATTGCAACCCAGTACGGGTTATCCTACAACGGCGCCCCTTTTTGCGACCCGCTCAGCCAACTGTTCGGAGGACCACCCGTTCCCGCGAGCAGCTATTTTCTCTTGTATGGAATGAAGAACTCCTATGGGAAACCGGCGCAGACAAACCCGGACTTCGCGACGCTCGTCGCACGAACGCAGCTTAACTTGGGCGAAGTGCTCGGAATCGGATTGAGTGCGGCTTCGGTGCTAGCCACCGCGTTCTCGCTTTCAATCATTGCGAGTCTCCCTTTCCAAGTCGTAGGCGTTGGCTCGGAAGCGACTGCCCTGCTAGCCGTTGTAAGTGGCGAAGCAGCATTTGAGCTCGGGTTCGCCAGCATTGTTTCTGGGCCGGCCGCCGTCATTCTCATCGCCGTCGCGATTGGCGTGAGTGCCGGCTTCCAAGCCTTCAGCCAGGAACAAACGGTTCAGGACCTGAAAAATCTCAGTGACATTCTCACGCAGGTCACCAATGCCAGGCCGGATCTGGCCGCCTTCGCCTCGGACACCACTGGTCTCGGCACTTACAAATTGACCGAAACCTTCGTGGCGCAAACCCTCGGAGGCATGCCCAGCACGGCGGCCCTCCCGGTGCACCGGCCCGGTACGGATCTGGGCTTCGCTGTCGCCCCTCAGGGAGGAAACGCCGCCGGCAGCGAAACGCTCACATATCAGGATTGGAACGGCCTCAGCTGGACGGCGCAGACCTACGGCGGATGGTTTGTAGAGACCTGCAACAGCGGCGCAACCTGTCCGGAGAGCGAAAGCATGATCGCCAGCATCCACTATGTGGACTGGTCCGGCACGAAATGGACGGCATCTCGCATCGGCAGGAATTTCGTCAGCACAAAGGGAGCGCCCGCGGCAACCGATCAGGCCTGCCCGGCGGACGAGGCGACCGGCGTGAGCTCGGTATCGGACGTGAACGCGTGCTTGAGTTACGTTTCCTCCAGCTTCCCGCTCAAGGATGTCGCGGGCAATCCGGTGACGGTTTCGCTCGCTCAGACGACCGCCTTCACCAGTTCCGCAACACTCAATTTCACAACGGGTCGAAATTCGACAACCTCGATTACCGTGGCCGGCAGTCCTGCTCCGGCCATCTCTTTGAGGGGCAGTTTGCCCGCAGGTTTCACTTTCCAGCCGGGAACGGGTGCAGCATCGCTGGCCTACACCGGCGCTCCTGAGGGAACCTATCAGATGAATCTCTCGGCTGCGAACGACTTCAGCTCTGCCCAGCAAATTGTGACCATGCATGTCATCACGGGGCTTTCCATAACTTCCCCGTCGACGCTTACCGGACTAGCTGGACTCCCTGTGAATTTCCTGGTGACCACCACGGGAGACCTGCCGATAAGTTTGTCCATCGATCCGAATATGCTCGTGTTTACAGGGCTGACGTTTACGGACAACGGAAACGGAACCGCGACGATCCGAGGCACGGACGGGTCAGGGCTGAACGCTGCTTGCCTTAACTTGTCGAACGCGCCTTGTGGGATTACCGCGACCAATGCGACGGGTAGCGTCACGCAGGCCTTCGTTATCAATTTGGGCTCGCCGCCGCAAGCGACGTTAGTGGGGCCCGCCACTACGACATTTACAGCGGGAGTTCCCAATTCCGTGCGCTTAGTCTCTACCGGCGCGATTACGCCCGTCACCTATTGGTTCAACGTGCAGGGCCACGCGCCTTCCTGGTTAAGCTTTCATGACAATGGTGATGGGACCGGCGTGTTGAGTGGTACGCCGCCAGCGGGCACCTCGGGCTCCTCTTCCTTCATCTTGGCGCCTGTGGCTCTCGGTTCGGTGGCTTCGTTGACCGATTTCACAGTGAACGTCAGAGACACGCCTGGCTTCTTGACGCCGGACGTTGCCAGGTTTACAGCCGGAACGTTTGGATCTTTCGAGATCAAGAGCGACGGCCCAGCGGTAGATGCCGGCGGCGTTACCCTGCCGGCGGGGCTAACGTTCGCGGGTGGAAATCCGGCGACTATCACCGGTGGGCCCGCCGCGGGCACCGGAGGCACGACCACAGTGCTGTTGACCGCTACTGACTCCCGTGGAACGGGGTCGCAACTACTAACGCTGGAGATCGACGAGGCGCCTTACTTCACGAGCCCAAGCACAGCCACCATGTACGTCGGTGCGAAGTCTTCGTTTGCAGTCACGACCTTGGGATATCCCAGCCTGTCTACAAAACCAAATCCAGCGCTCAACCCCACGAGCCCGGATCAGGGTCAAGGCATGCACTTTGACGTGGAAGGTCTGCCGCCTGGTTTCACATACACCAATCTGAACCCGCAGGGTTACGCGACTGGAACACTCACCATTCAGGGCACTCCAACCGCGGCCGGCGTTTCCAGGGTTCGAATCACTGCAAACAATGGCGTGGGAACACCTGCGCAGCGGCTCTTGACGATGAGTTTTCAAGAGACAGCGCTGATACCCGTTAACGGCGTCTGCAACGGCATTTACCACGGCACTTATCAAGGAGACCTGCACGTCGACGCAGGGGAGAGCTGCACGTTCGTGGCCGGCGGTGTTACCGGAAACATCCGCGCTGTCGGTGGCGGTCTGACGCTTCGCAACGCCTCAGTCGGAGGGTGGGTAGACATCGAATCAAGCCATGCCGGTTTCGATATCGAGGACACCAAGATTGGTGGCTACTTATCGATTGCCGCAATTTGGGCTGACGCGCCGAATTCCCAGGTCTGTGGCAGCCACATTGGCGGTTATCTGCAACTGCTCAATAACCCTAAGGCCATCGAGGTTGGCGGAGGGAATTGTGCCAACAACACTATTGACGATTATGTGTCGGTCCAAGGCGACACGGGAACCACGATTATTGACGACAACACGGTTACTAACGACTTTTCGGTTCTGCTGAATTCCGGGATAACGCAGATCTTCAGCAACAAGATCGGCGGCAACCTGGATTGCGTTGGTAACTCCTCCATCACGGGAGGCTCTAACACTGCCAAAGGAAAGCTCGACCAGTGCGCGCCCTTTTAGCTGAATAACCTGACAACACAAGAGAGGAGGCGAGCCTGCAACTGAGACTGGTCCCCTCTCTCGGGAAAGGACAGCTCCGCGGGTCAAAATCGAAGACGTGCGCTCGTCCCTTGCCGCGAAACAGATCGCCATCGTCCTCGCGATCTCGCAAGCCATAACAGTTGATCGCCGCTACGATGCGATTCTTGACGTCCTTCTGATACTCCCGCAGCGCCAGGCGCGTACGCATCAGGTTGCGCCGATCTCAAGCCCCTGCTCACGAAATACATTCGCACCATCACACTATCGGAGGACCGACTTACGCCATGGGTGCAAGTGCATGAAGACGGAGGCTTTCGAAGCCGGTGAGCGTGGCACAAAGGGGTCCTTTGCGCAAACCATTGAACCCAATGCCCCTGCCGTGCCAATCTCGCCGCTAAAATGATGGAGAGGCCCATGCATTTAAACACGGTACAGGAAATTGAACGCGCGATAGACGCGCTCACGCCGCAGCAGATTGAAGAGCTATACGTATGGCTTGACCAGCGCCATCCGCAGCCTATCGACGCGCAGCTTAAGGCCGATCTTGACGCCGGGCGCATCGACCACCGCATTAATCGCGCCTTGGCCGACCACAAAGCCGGAACCACACAACCCCTCTAAGCGGCCCGCGTAATGATCCACCGCGCGAGCGCGGATTTCTGGAACGACTATCACGCCCTGCCCGCCAACATCCGCGCACGGGCCGATAAACAGTTCGCCTTGCTAAAAAAACAATCCGCAACACCCTTCCCTGCAATTCAAAAAACTCGGCGACCGTAACGGGCAGGAAATCTGGTCGGCGCGGGTGACGCTGAAATACCGCGTCTTGGCTGTCAAGTTGTCCGACGAGTAGGTGTGGTTTTGGATTGGCGAGCATAACGTCTATGACGCTCTCATCAAGTGACCCTCCGTTTCACAAAGGGGAAGTTTTGCATCATAGCCGGAAGGCCGGTAAACAAAGGGCTTGGCATGTTGCATGTGTCTAGTGCAAAATGGAGCGCATGAAAGCACGGCTCCGCACCCGCACCAGTCGAACCGTTCGGCTTCATCCGCGCAGTCAACGCCGGATTATAAATTTGCGGCTTCAAGGCATCGCAGCCGCCTTAGGGGAACTCGCCCACGCCAACGTGCAGCCGGATCTAGCGTTGATGGCTTTAGACAGTCTCGGCCTGCCCGTGACCGATCTACAAGCCGCAGGAGCCGACCCGCACGACGCGGAGCCACTTAAAAACCGATGAAATACGGCTACGCCCGCGTATCGACTGACAACCAGACCCTGCCCTGCAGCTCGCAGCCCTGACGAAGGCCGGGTGCAAAACCATTTTCAAAGACGACGGCTTATCAGGAGCCACGACGAAGCGTCCTGCCCTTCTCCGTTGCCTGAAGAAACTCGAACACGGCGAGACGCTCATCGTCTGGAGCCTGGACCGATTAGGCCGCAGTCTGCTCGACCTGATAACCATGCTCGACGACCTCAAAAAGCGCGGGGTGAAATTTCGGTCACTGACGGAGGCAATCGACACCGAGACGCCGACAGGCCGCGCCATGTGGCAGATGATCGGCGTACTCGCCGAACTGGAACGCAGCCTTATCAGCGAACGCACCCGCGCCGGCGCGAAGGCCGCGAAAAAGCGGGGCGTGAAATTCGGGCGCAAGAAGAAACTCACGGCGCAGCAGATTACACATGCCCGCAAGCAGATCGACGCCGGCGTCCAAACGTGATTCGGAGCGGCAACATGCTGCGCGGGGGAGAGCAGACGCGAGCGGCCTGCTAGTTTGCGATACAAATTCACCCACCTTTGAAGTGAAATTAAGGACTAAAGTAGAGGAAATGATCGATATAGCCCGGTTCGCCTGTGAACACACTCCGCGCCTATCCTTGGATTAATCCAGCCATTCGCGTTACTTCGGCTGGACTTGGTGCGGCAATTGCCGGGCCGCTTGGCGGCGCTCTGGGCGGCTGGCTCGGCGGAGCTATCGGGGCGTCCGCAGCAGACCTCGTCGAAAAATACGCTGAAAAGTTTGGTGAAAAAGCCGGTGAAAAACTACTGGACAACGTCACTGATTCGCTCACTGAGAAACTGAAAGAACCGTCGCTTCCGCTAGAGGGCGTCTACAGGGAAACTCTTCGTCTCAGCCTTGCGGACATTCATGCTCAAATGCGTCAGGACGGTTTTGACGATTGGTTCACCAACTGGGAGAGCTGCCTCGCAGCGGGACCGCCCCTAAATCTTTCCTCCATTACGCCAGATCAACTCGTACTGCAAAGACTCGATGGGCTTTTTCGGCTTACCATGGAGCGCCTCGATGCCCAAGGTAGGGCGATGCGGCGGAAAAGTTTAGCGTTAACGCTGCAGACCCGCGGAATACCGGATGCCCTCCTTTCCGAGCTCACCACCCGGCTCCCTGAGCGTCTCCAGGAAACCTTCCGAGCCCTCATCGCCAAACCCGAAAACGATCAAGCCTGGAAACAGATGCAGCTCATCTTCCAGGATTTCACGAAGACGAAACTGCGGGGCATTGAGGAAAATGTAAAGCCATTCCTCAAATAGCCGACGACACCGCGGTAATCCGCAAGCTCGTCGAAGGCGAGTTAAACCGCGCACTGGAAGAAGGCCGCCTCGCCAGGGAACAGGAGCAGGCTGCACGCGCACAAATAGAAACACTCACTGCGGAACTACGAAAGCTCAAGAAGCAAGTCAGCGAACGAAAATCGGAACCTGGCGAAGAGGCCCTATCAAGTTTACTTGCAAGTGGCGACCTCGAAGGAGCCCTCCGTGTCAAGGCCGAACAGGTAGAGGTCCGGCGCGGGGAAGTGGGCCAACTCGCGCGCGATTTATTTGAACTAGGTACGATCCACCAACTTCGTTTTGATTGGGCTAAGGCATTGAAGGCCCATCGCGAAGCATGGCATCTGGAGCGAAACCCTGAATATGGGTTCAAATACGGGTATTTGGCCCAGCGGCAGAACCAGTTTCAGGAAGCGATTGCGGCTTATAGAGCCGTTCTGACACTTTACCGCGGCCTCGCGCAAGCGAACCCGGAGGCCTATCTTCCTGATGTGGCCGGGACGCTGAACAACCTGGCGAGTCTTTACCGCGACACGCAGCGCATGAAAGCAGCGGAGGAAGCTTATGGGGAGGCGCTCTCCACATACCGCGGCCTCGCGCAAGCGAACCCGGAGACCTATCTTCCTGCTGAGGCCGGGACGCTGAACAACCTGGCGAGTCTTTACCGCGACACGCAGCGCATGAAAGCAGCGGAGGAAGCTTACGGGGAGGCGCTCTCCACATACCGCGGCCTCGCGCAAGCGAACCCGAAGGCCTATCTTCCTGCTGTGGCTATGACGCTGAACAACCTGGCGAGTCTTTACCGCGACACGCAGCGCATGAAAGCAGCGGAGGAAGCTTACGGGGAGGCGCTCTCCATTCGCCGCGGCCTCGCGCAAGCGAACCCGGAGGCCTGTCTTCCTGCTGTGGCCATGACGCTGAACAACCTGGCGAATCTTTACAGCGACACGCAGCGCATGAAAGAAGCGGAGGAAGCTTACGGGGAGGCGCTCTCCATTCGCCGCGGCCTCGCGCAAGCGAACCCGGAGGCCTATCTTCCTGATGTGGCCATGACGCTGAACAACCTGGCGATTCTTTACCGCGACACGCAGCGCATGAAAGCAGCGGAGGAAGCTTACGGGGAGGCGCTCTCCATTCGCCGCGGCCTCGCGCAAGCGAACCCGGAGGCCTATCTTCCTGCTGTGGCTATGACGCTGAACAACCTGGCGAATCTTTACCGCGACACGCAGCGCATGAAAGCAGCGGAGGAAGCTTACGGGGAGGCGCTCTCCACATACCGCGGCCTCGCGCAAGCGAACCTGGAGGCCTATCTTCCTGCTGTGGCCATGACGCTGAACAACCTGGCGAATCTTTACCGCGACACGCAGCGCATGAAAGCAGCGGAGGAAGCTTACGGGGAGGCGCTCTCCATTCGCCGCGGCCTCGCGCAAGCGAACCCGGAGGCCTATCTTCCTGCTGTGGCCACTACGCTGAACAACCTGGCGATTCTTTACCGCGACACGCAGCGCATGAAAGCAGCGGAGGAAGCTTATGGGGAGGCGCTCTCCATTCGCCGCGGCCTCGCGCAAGCGAACCCGGAGGCCTATCTTCCTGCTGTGGCCACTACGCTGAACAACCTGGCGAGTCTTTACGGCGACACGCAGCGCATGAAAGAAGCGGAGGATTGTTGTCGTGAAGCGGAACGACAGTTAGAGCCCTTGTGGCACGCCAACCCGCAAGTGCACGGCGACCAAATGGCAAGGATCCTTTTGATGAAGGCTCTATTATGCGAGCTTCGCGGTCGATCCGGTAAAGATGCCTGCGCGTTTGCCCAGCGTGCGTTTGCCGCCGCCTATCATTCAGAAATCAAGGAAGCGACACAAGCACTGATCGATAAGTTTTGCCATGACCCTCATTGAACGACCCAGATGTTCCTTTCAGTCGCGCCATCATCCAAATTCCGTAAATTTTCACCCCACCACACTGAGATGCGGAAGTGGTGGAAGCCAACGGTAGGGGCTATCAGAGCTGCATCAAACGGATACTGGGAGCCGCAATGGGAACCAACCGCCGCGCCGGTCACAACCAACGCCAGCGGCGAAGAAGAGTGCGCGGTCACGCGGCGGACTAAAGCCCGCGTGACCGCGCACCAAAGGTCCAAATGTGCGTAAGGCCAAGCCCATCAGATAGTGATCGCCCGCGTAATTCCCGTCCGCAAAGATGTGGCCGAGCTCCGTAAACAGGGTTACGCTATATCGAGCATTAACGGCGTGAAGGAGCGGGGAAAATGTCGATATTCAGTGATGGGGCGTTGATCGTAGCTACACTCGGAGGACCCATTCTTGCAGTTCAAGCGCAGAAATTTCTAGAACGTCGCCGTGAGAAGGCCGCTAGAAGACTCAACGTCTTTCGGACTGTAATGGCTACTCGCGGCGCTCGACTGTCGGCGCACCATATCGAAGCTCTTAACCTAATCGATGTTGAATTCTACACGCCAGACCGACGGTTCCTCAGGCAGAACCCGAAGTTTAGACGAGTACGGTCGGCGTGGAAATCCTACTATGATCATCTGGCATCTCCCTATCCAAAGGACAAGGCGGAAGAAGCCGTTTACCTCAATCAGCGCAGCGAGCTTTTTACAGACCTCGTTTATGAAATGTCAATTGCTGTAGGGTACACAGAGTTCGACAAGGACGAGATTCGAAAAGTAAGCTATGTGCCGATAGCACATGAAAATATTGAGACGGAGCAGACTATTATCCGCAAGGGTTTTTCAGACATCTTCTCTGGCAAAGCCGCGTTGCCTATGAAAGTCGTTGAATTTCCATTTGCGGTACTGCCTTCGGAAGCTCCGGCACCACCACTCCCCACGCATACTACGACATAACCTCCTTTATGTTGTATGAACCTTGCTCCGTACGTTCTCAAGCCAAGTCGACACAAGAGAAATCATCGTGCGAGTTCGCCACAAACATGGCTGCCTAACGGCCTGTCCAAAAATTCCCTAAATTCCACCTCACCCAAAATCGTCAGTCACAAGCAACTTCCCCAACCCCCTCAACAACTTAGCTCCAAACGCTTGTTTCGGCATGCTACAGTCTCTATCGCAAAGGAGTTTCTCGTGCCCTCTGAAGCACAAGTCCGAGCCAACCAAGCCAACGCCCAGCACAGCACCGGTCCAAAAACCGAATCGGGCAAATCGAAGTCCTCGTTGAACGCCGTCAAAACCGGTCTCACCGGCCGCACCGTCCTGCTGCCAGGCGACGATGCCGAAGCCTACACCCAACACATTGAGCGTTTCTTCGACGAATGGGATCCCGCAACCGATGCCGAAGAAGCCCTGGTGCAATCACTCGCCGACACCGAATGGCGTCTGCTCCGCATCCCGTCCTTGGAAATGGGCATCTACGCCATCGGCCGCCTCGAATTGGCGGACAAGTTCTCGAGCGAGCAAGACGAGGCCGTTCGCAAGTCACTCATCGAAGCACAAATCTTCCTCTCCTACCGCAAAGATCTCAACAATCTGAGCCTGCAGGAATCACGCCTGCGCCGCCAGCGCGAAAACGATACCGCGCAGCTGGAAGACCTGCAGGAAGAGCGCCGCCGCGAACGCAATATCCAGCTTTCGCACGCCGTGGAGCTCTATCGTGATCTTCAAGTAGACGGCGAGGTGATGGATCCTGAAAAATTTGGCTTCGAATTTTCAATCGAAGAAATCGAAAAAGAAGTGGCCTATTGGGATCTCCGTCGCGCAGAGTCCAAGGCCGCGCACTCCAATCCCGAGTATCGTGACCAGCTCCGCAAACAGCGCATCAAACTCCAGCGGGCCGCCTGAAGCGTTCCCAAAGATACAATAAAAGCGATAGTCCAATCTCGCGCTTTTTATTCACAGGAGAGTCATGCCGGGAAAGAAAATTGGCATTCTGACAGGCGGCGGGGACGTTCCAGGTCTGAATGCAGTCATCAAGAACGTGGTCTATCGCGCTACGTCCGACGGCCACGAAGTAACGGGAATTCGCCTGGGTTGGAAAGGATTAACCGATCTCAACTTCGACGATCCCAAGAGTGTTCAGCGATATGTTCTTCCCCTCACCAGGGAGAACACGCGCCGTATTGACCGCACGGGCGGCACGTTCCTCCACACCAGCCGCACCAATCCCTCGAAAATGAAGACGCTTCCGGATTTTTTGAAGCCGGGCGATGTCCCGTCCACCGAGACGGTCGTTAACAATGTGCCCGTTACCACCTATGACATGACCCCGCGCGTCTTGTCGAATCTCGAAAGGCTCGACATCGACAATTTCGTCGCCATCGGCGGGGATGACACGCTCAGCTACGCGGCCGTTTTGGACAAGAAAGGCTTTCCCGTAATCGGCATTCCCAAGACGATGGACAATGACGTCCGCAACACCGAATACTGTATTGGTTTTTCCACCGCCATCTCGCGCGCCATGGATGCCATCCAGCGCCAGCGCACCACCGTCGGCTCGCATGAACGCGTCGGCATCTTCCGCGTCTTCGGCCGCGATGCCGGCTACACCGCGCTCTACACGGCTTATGTCACCTCGCTCCGCTGCGGCATTCCCGAGCACAAATTCAATCTGGAACACATGATTGACCTGATCATGACGGATAAATGCAATAATCCGAGCAACTATGCTCTGGTCATCCTGTCTGAAGGCGCCCAATGGGAAGGCTACACCGTAAAGGAATATGGCGAGCCCGATGCCTTCGGCCACCGCAAAAAATTCAGCGTTTCGGAAGCCTTCAGTGATGAGATCATCGCTCGGACCGGCGCCGAAACCGTAGTCAGCGATCTCACCTATGATCTCCGCAGCGGCGCGCCGGATTTCCTCGACACCATGGTCGCTACCACGTTTGGCACCATGGCGTATGACGCCATCACCTCTCACAAGCACGGCTTGATGGCTGCCATTAACGAAGGTAAATTCGCTATGGTCGGCATCCCTGATCCGAAGCTCGGGCCGCGTCGCGTCGACGTCGCCAATATGTTTAATACTGAGCGCTATCGCCCAACTTACACCAGCAAGGAAGGCTTGCCCGTCTTCCTCACCCACCCGTAGATGGCGGAGTTGTCCCTGGCGGAACTGCCCCTCTCTGAGGTTGTCGAAGCGCAAGGCCATCTGATCGATTCGCACATTATGGAGCGAATCTTCGATGCCGTCGTCGAATTCGGCGGCCGCTTTGAGGTCGAGAACTTCTCCATCGGTCGCACCAACAGCGAGCCGTCGCGCCTGCGTCTTCGCGTGGAAGCCGCTTCCGAAGACCAGATGGAAAAAATGCTGACCGTGCTGCTCGGCCTCGGCTGTGCGCCGGTCGACTCCGGAGCGGTCGAGCTCAAACCCGCTGAGTGCGATCGCTGCGCCCCGGAAGACTTTTACTCCACCACGAATCAGCGCACGCTGGTGCGGCATAACTCCCAGTGGCTGGAAGTGCGCAATCAGCGCATGGATGCCATGATCGTAGTCAAAGACGGCATCGCCGTCTGCCGCCGCCTGCGCGACATTGAGGCCGGCGACATGGTCGTCGTCGGCATGAAAGGCATTCGCGTCGTCCCCGAAGCGAAGGAGCGTGACCGCCAGTCCTTCGCTTTCATGAGCAACGAAATCTCTTCCGAGCGGCAGGTGGAGACCGCCGTCGGCCAGACCGCCGCTATCATGCGGCAGGTTCGCGAGGAAGGGAAGAGAATCGTCGCCGTAGCCGGACCCGTCGTCATCCACACCGGCGGCGGCGAGCCGCTCTCGCGCCTCATCCGCAGCGGCTGGATCGATTCTGTTCTCGCCGGCAACGCGCTGGCTGTCCACGATATTGAGAATGCCTTGCTCGGTACTTCTCTCGGCGTCCGCACCTCCGACGGCCGGCTCGAACAGCACGGTCACCGCAATCACATGCGCGCCATTAATGCCATCTATCACGCCGGAGGCATCCCCCAGGCCGTCGAGTCCGGGCGGCTGACGAAAGGCGTGATGTACGAGTGCGTGAAAGCCGGTGTGCCCTTCGTGCTCGCCGGAAGCCTTCGCGACGATGGCCCGCTTCCCGGCGTCATCACCGATATGAACGCGGCGCAGGACGCCTACGCTGCCCAGTTACGCGGTGCCGGAGTTGTCCTTTGCCTCAGTTCCATGCTGCACTCTATTGCCGTTGGCAACATGCTGCCCGCCTGGGTCCGCATCGTGTGCGTCGACATCAATCCCGCCGTTCCTACGAAAGTAAGCGATCGCGGCACCGGCCAGGCTGTTGGCGTCGTTACCGACGTCGGACTGTTTCTGGATTTGCTCGCCAACCGGCTTCAGGCCAGATGAAAAAAACGCGCCAGTATTCAGACGAGCATGCCGAAGCCGGCGTGAAGGCCGAACTTCCGGACATCGAAACCTGGCCGAACCAGTTCGGCCAATACCAGATCGAAATCGAAATGCCGGAGTTCACCTCCGTCTGCCCGAAAACGAGTCTTCCGGATAGCGGAACGCTGACGCTGATCTACACGCCCTTCCGTAGTTGCCTGGAATTGAAATCTCTCAAAATGTACACTCTCGCCTACCGCAACCTGGGAATCTTCCAGGAAAACGTGGTGAACCGCATGCTCGCTGACGTAGTGAAGGCTGCGGATCCCATCGAAGCCACCGTGGTCGGCGACTTCGCCGCGCGCGGCGGTATCGCTACTCGCGTGACAGCCACGTATAAACGTAGGAAAAGATAGATGATTCGGGCGGATTTTCGCTAACATTTGAAGAAGACATGCTTCGTTGCGCGTTGCTCGGCCTGTTGCTCGTTGTGTCGCTCCAAGCCGCCGATTTTCAGAACGGCCAGGCCGCCCGTGCCGTCATTGGCCAATCCAGCTTCTCGGCTCGTGAAGCCGGCGTCTCTGCCATCGCGCTCGCGCTCGCTCCCAACCGCCTCTATGCTGCCGACGCCTCCAATCATGTTCTGACGTTTGACCTCGCTAGAATTCCCGGCCCCAAAGAAGACATGAGCGCCTATCCTTCGGGCGCTTGCAGCCTGTGTGGCTTCGCTCCGCTGGCAGTCGCCGCCCAGGCCGTAATCCCCGGCGTCGCCGGCGTGAGCTCGTTCGGCAAAACAGTTCTGATCGTTGATCCGGTGCATCGTCATGTGCTCATCTGGCGCGATGCCTCCAGAGTTCAACCCGGGCCTGATCTCGTTCTTGGCAGGAGCGAGTCTTCCGGAGTCTCCGCTGCGGTCCTCGTCAATCCCGTTTCCGTCGCCTTTGACGGCAAGCGGGTCTTTGTGGGAGACGCAGGGCTGCATCGCGTCTTGGTCTGGAATTCCATCCCGGCTAGCAGCGACCAGCCTGCCGACGTCGTCCTCGGCCAGCCCGATTTCACGTCCTCCGATGTGGCGGATGGCCCACGCGCCGATACGATTCGCCTTCCCGCCGCGTTAGCTTCTGACGGAAGCAACCTATATGTAGCCGATTCACTGGACCGCCGCATTCTGATCTTCACGCCTTCTGATGCTCCCCTTGCCCCCGGAGCTCTTCTCAACTCCGCTGCCTTATCCGCGGGACCGGTCGCTCCCGGTACGTTGGTCACCATCAAGGGTGCGGGCTTGAGTTATCGCTCTGAATCTGCCCAGCAGGATGGCGATGCGTCGTTGCCGCTGGAACTCGGCGGAGTGGAGGCCGTCTTCAATGGCGCTCCCCTCCCGCTCCTCTCCATCTCCCCGGAGGAGATTCAGGCTCAGCTTCCCTACACTATCGGAAGCGCTTCTAGCGCCAACCTCTATATCCGCGCCGAGCGCCCCGATGCTGCGCCGCTGATCTCGAATCCGATCGCTGTCCCCTTGGCGCCCGCTTCGCCCGGCCTCTTTGCCTTCACCGGCACAGAACCTCGCATCGGCATTCTTCTGCACGCTGCCGGCGACAACAACTCCGCCGCGGACGCGCCCGTCACTACGGACAATCCTGCTTCTCCGGGCGAAGTTCTTACCGTTTGGGCAGCCGGCCTGGGTGATGTAGGTGATCCTGAAACAGATGCCATCGAAGGTGTCCCCTTCGGCGGGGCGGCCGCCCCGGTTCTCGTGCCGGTGAGCGCCACCGTAAACGGCCGCTCCGCGGAGGTAGAATCCGCAACTCTGCCGGAAGGCGCCATAGGGGTCTACCAGGTACGGATACTGTTGCCGGCTGATCTTGCGGCCGACAAAAAGGCTCGGCTCTTCCTCACGCAGCATGGAGTCAGCAGCAACACTATCCTCTTCCCGGTCGGCCAACCGAGTCAATAGATCCGATGCATCAGCTTCGTTGGCACGCTCTGCTCCAGCAGTGGGTAGCGGTTACTACCAGTCGGCAGAATCGGCCCCAGATGCCGGCCAATTGGTGCCCTTTTGATCCCGGATCGGGCCGCGTTCCGGAAAACTACGATGTTTATCTCTACCCGAACGATTTCCCGGCCTTTTCGCCTGATGCGGACGCTTTCGTCCCGGAGCCCGGTCTATTCGCAGCGACTTCGCCGCGCGGCGCTTGCGACGTGGTCCTCTATTCGCCGCAACACGCCCTGCCTCCTTCGAAGCTCAGCCTGGAGAACTGGCGCGAAGTCGTAGACCTCTGGACCAGGCGCACGCGTGAGCACGCCTCTAATCCCGACATCGCCCTCGTCGCCGTCTTCGAAAACTGCGGCGAGGCGGTGGGCGTCACCATGCCCCATCCGCACGGCCAGATCTATGCCTTTCCCTTCATCCCGCCCACCGTGGAGAAGGAGCTGGCTTCGGCGAAAGCCTACGCGGATTCGCACAACGGCGGCTGCCTCTTCTGCCAATTGCTCGAAGGAGAGCTGAAGCAGGCGTCGCGCATTATTGCCGCCGACGGCCACTTCGTTTCCTTCGTGCCATACGCCGCCCGCTTCCCCGCCGAGGTTCTTATCTATCCGCGGCGTCACGTCCGAACGCTTATCGATCTAAGCGACGAAGAGAAAACCAGTCTTGCAGGCGCCATCAGCGTCATCCGCAAAAAGTACGACAACCTGTTCGGCTTCTTGATGCCATTGATGATGCCCGTCAAGCAGGCGCCTCTGCGCGAAACCGAGCCGCCCTATCACTTCCACGTCCAGTTCCTGCCTTTGCAGCGTAGTCCCACAAAGCTCAAATACCTTGCAACCATCGAGACCGCCTATGGCACGTTCCTCGCGGACACCGCGCCCGAACAAATGGCCGAAGACCTGCGGCGCTGCGAGCCTGTCACTTCAGGCCTCGAAAGCTAATCGGCCTCGTAGGGCTTATAACGATTCGCCGCCAAGAGTTCCCGCGTCCGTGTCACATCTGCCGGCGCGACATAGAAGAATGCTCCCGTCAGGTCGCGCCTGATCAGCAGTCCGCCCGTGTAGGTCCCGGTCTCTACCAGATAGTCGAGGCCTGCGTCGGTAAGAAGGTCTTCGACCTTCAGCGCCTCGCGCAGCCGCCGCGACATGTAGACCAGTTCGAGTTCCTGATCGTTGAAGAATTCGCTATCGCGGCGCATTTGTCGGCTGGCCGCCCCCAATGCTGAAGGTCTTCCCTTTCAACTCGTCTGCATCCGTCGCGAACATCAGCACTCTGGACTCACCGGCCTTCAAATGAATCCGCTGGAAACCGGCCAGCGAAACTCCCTGGGAACCCGTCAGATAAAGCTGCGACACCTCATCCCCGTCGCGTCGCGACGTGTTCGTCACCTGCGCGCTCAGTTCAACCTTCGATCCTCCCGTGATTTTCTTAGAAGGCTCTGCGTAGCGGAATTCCGAGTAACTCAAGCCGTAACCGAACGCGTAGAGCGCCTGCCCTTTGAAATAGCGGTACGTCCGCCCCTTCATCGCGTAATCATCGAAAGGCGGCAGCTGCTCAACCGATTCGTAAAACGTGACCGGCAGCCGTCCTGCCGGGTTGTTGTCGCCCGACAGCGTGTTGGCGATCGCCGTGCCGCCCGCTTCGCCGCCGTACCACGCTTCCAAAATCGCGTTTGCCCGCTGTTTCGCGACGTTCACCGCCAAAGCGCTCCCGTTAATCAGAACAACAATCGTCGGTTTGCCCTTGTTGAGTACCGCCTCCAGCAGTCTCTCCTGCCCTTGCGGCAGCGCGATATCGGTACGGTCCCCGTGCGAGAAGCCGGGGATCTCGATCGGCGATTCCTCGCCTTCCAGCCGCGAGTTGAGTCCGATGCAAAGAATGGTCAGGTCGCTTTGTTGCGCCGCGTCAACGGCTTCGTTGAGCGTCGGCTCGGCTGGCGGAGCCCACAGTAATTCCACTCCCGATCCGCCTTCGCGCTGCACATACTCCAATCTGACTTCATACTTTCGTCCCATTTCCAGATGGACTAGCTTTCGGAAAGTCTGGTTCCCTGCATACGATTTGCGAGTCTCGTTCAGGAGGAGTTGGCCATTGAGATAAAGGTGCGTAGAGTTCGTTCCCGGACAGGTATCGCACTCCTGCCGCCCGATGCCTAACTGGTAATCGCCGCTTGTCGGAACCTTCAGCATGGCGTGCCAGCGAACCGAAAACGTGGGGTTCGGCAGCGCGCTCATCACTTGCGGATCATGCATCGCCCACACGAAATATCCTCGCGGCTCCACTCGCGAGAGCGCCGGTTGCCCCGCCAATTTGTCGTTGTCGAAGTACTCCGCCGCTATTCCATGCTCGCGTGGCTTGCCATCCGGCGGACTGAGAGCGTCCGCCGGGATGAGCGCCATCGAAGACTCTGCATACACGCTTCCCAACTTGAAATCAATTTCCGCCTTATCCCCGAATTTCTGCCTGATTCCTTCCAATGGAGTCACTATATTTCTGGGCGTGCCGTTGTAGTTGCCTAGCATCACGTCCGGATCATCGGCCGCTGGACCGATCACCGCGATCTTCTTAGGTACGCTCTCGAGCGGCAAAATATGGTTCTCGTTCTTCAACAGAACCATCGACTCCTCCGTCGCCTTCAACGCCGCGGCGTGGTGCGCTTCGGACGCAACCTCGTCCATACCGATTCGTGAAAAGGCAACTTGTTCGGGCGAATCGAACATGCCCAGACGGAAACGCGCCGTAAACAAGCGCTCGACGGAGCGATTGATATCGCCCTCGGTCAGGTAGCCCTTCTGCACTGCTTCCACCAGAGTCTTGTACTCGGTTCCGCAATCTAAATCGGTGCCGGCCTTCACCGCTTTCGCCGCCGCTTCCGCCATAGAATCGGCGTAGTGATGTCCGCGATAGATGTCTCCTATAGCTCCGCAATCGCTGACCACATATCCTTTGAAATGCCAGGCATTGCGCAGCGTGTCTTTGAGGAGTAAATCGCTCGCGCATGCGGGCGCGCCATCCAGGGCGTTGTAGGCGCACATTATCGATTGGGCTTCCGCCGCCTCGATCGTAGCGCGGAATGCCGGCAGATACGTATCGTTCAGGTCCTGCTTGCTGACCACGGCATCGAACCGATGCCGCGATTCTTCCGGCCCGCTATGCACGGCGAAATGCTTCGAAGTTGCCACTGTCTTCAGGTAATGCGGATCGTCGCCCTGCATGCCTCGAATGAATTCGGCTGCCATCCTTCCCGTTAGATAAGGATCTTCGCCGTATGTCTCCTGCCCGCGTCCCCACCGTGGATCGCGAAAGATATTGATGTTCGGCGACCAGAACGTCAGCCCGTGATAGCGCGCGTGATTGCCATGCGCGATCGCATCGTTGTACTTGGCTCGGGCCTCCGTCGAAATGATCTCGGCGATGCGGTGCTCCAGGTCCGTGTCCCACGTCGCGCCCAGGCCGATCGCTTGCGGAAACACAGTCGCCAGGCCCGCGCGCGCTACGCCGTGCAGCGCCTCGTTCCACCAGTCGTACGCCGGCATCTCCAAGCCTCGGAATCGCAGGCGCGTTGTCCTGCATTTGCGACACCTTCTCTTCCAACGTCATGCGCGAAACCAGATCCTTGGCCCGCATTTCCGGGGAGACACTCTGCGTGTTTATTGTCCCGGCAATGAAAAACGCGGCTATGCCCAGCCTGATTCGCATGCTGTCAGTGTAATCATGTGAGTAGGATGCGTGCTTTGCTCAAATCGCGCAGGCGCTGGCGGGAAGCGCGCATGTTTGCTCACGCGATGGCGTCTCCGCACCATCCGATCGTCGCCCAGATCATTCCCATTCGCCGCTGTAACCTCGCCTGTACGTATTGCAACGAATTCGATAAGCACTCGCCTCCCGTCCCGACCGCCGACATGTTGCGCCGTATTGACAAGCTCGGCGAGCTTGGTACCAGCATCATTACTTTCAGCGGCGGCGAACCGACCCTTCATCCCGGCCTGGATCTCCTCATCCGCCGCGTGCGTGACCGCAATGCCATCGCGACCATCATCACTAACGGCTACTATCTGGTGCCGGACCGCATCAAACGCCTGAACGACGCCGGGCTCGATTACCTGCAGATCAGTATCGATAACGTTCTGCCCGATGAAGTCTCGAAGAAGAGCCTCAAAGTGCTGGACCGGAAACTGGAGTGGCTGGCGCAATACGCTGACTTCGACGTCACGATTAACTCCGTGCTCGGCAGCGGGATCAATCAGCCGGAGGACGCGTTTCAAGTGGCCAAACGCTCTCGCGAACTCGGCTTCAACAGCACCGTCGGCATTCTGCATGATGGAGGCGGCCAGTTGGCGCCTCTCAACGCCACCCAGATGAATGTCTATGAGCGCATCTTCGGGCTAGGTGGTGGCTTGTTCTCGTTCGCGCACCTCGATGCGTTCCAGCGCAACACCATCCGCGGCCTGCCCAATCCATGGCACTGTCCGGCAGGCGGCCGCTTCCTTTACATCTGTGAAGAAGGCCTCGTTCACTACTGTTCTCAACAGCGCGGCTACCCTGCTATTCCGCTCGAGCGCTACACGCGCGAAGACCTGATCCGCGAAGCCGCTAAGCCAAAAGGATGCGCTCCGTTCTGCACGATTTCCTGCGTACATCAAACCGCCATGCTCGATGATTTCCGCACCCGGCCCCGCGACACCTTGGCCGGGATCATCGCTCGCCGCAAAGAACGCGATCCGGGCTGGCGGACTCCCGCCTCCGTGCGTGCGCTCGAGTACATGTTCGTGCGCGATTCGCGCATGCGAAGTCTCTTCGGAGCAATGGCGCTCAAAGTTTTCCGCCTTCAGCCTAAATCGCCGGAAGCACTCACTAAGTCACATCTGCTACCTTAAGGGCGTCTACACGATTGTGACTAAGACTGCCAGCGCTGCCGGCTTTGCGGCCATTCTTTTCCTTGCCGCCTGTAGCCCTCCGAAGCCCGCCATTCCCTCTTTGAATCCCGATTTGGCGAATTCTCTGCTGCATTACAACAACAAGGCCGAGAACTGGATGATTTACGTCAGGAAGAACAGTCCAGCCTGCGAGTACACGCTCGTCCTGCCGGACCAAAGCTCGCATCCTACCGAGATCGATTTAGACCATATCGTGACGTGTAGCGGACAGCCAAGCCCCAAGGAATTCGACGCCAGCGTTTCGTTCGCTTTTGACCCTGCTCAGCAAAAGTGGGTCATCACACGGTTTTCGAGCTAGCTTTCAATCCTTCCGGCTTCAGCCCTGCGTTCCGGGCGGGAACCAGAGCGATGCTGGACCAGTCTAAGTCTTCCTGGCCATTGGCAATTGCGGAGATCAGATGATCGCGCAGCACGCTGGCGAACGGCATGGGCGCGTTGGCTTCGCGGGCCGTTTCGCTCACAAGCCGGATGTCCTTAAACCCGAGTTTCAGTGCGAAGGCTGCTGGCTCGAACTCTTCGTTGGCGATAATCCGGCCATAGTTTTCGTACACCGGAGATCCGAACAGGCTGGTTATCACTTCGAGGAACTCATGATGGTCAATGCCGCTCTTTCGCATGACGGCGAAGGCTTCGCCGAACGACTCCAACATGCTCGCGATCATGAAATTGCCGCACAGCTTCACCGCGTTGGCTTGCCACGGCTCAGTACCAACGACGAAGGTCCGCCGCCCGATGGCGTCAAACAACGGCAGAAATATTTCGATAGCCCGTTTGTCGCCCGCAGGTATGACCAGCAGCTTCTTCGCTTCGGCTGCATCAGGCCGGCCGAATACGGGAGCGCTGATGATCACCTGCTTCCGTTTTTTATGTTCTTCCTCGAGCTCGCGCGCGAACTGCGTGCTGATCGTGCTGCTCGAAATGTGAGCCGCGCCTTCCTTCAATCCGGCCGCGATGCCCTTTTCCCCAAGGACGACGTCGGCCACCGCCTGGTCTTCCGAGAGCATTGTGAACACTGCCTGCGCGCCGCGCGCAGCGTCCGCCGGCGAACTGGCGATTCGCGCGCCCTCACCGCCGAGCGCTTCCGCTTTCTCGCGGCTGCGATTATAGACGCTGAGCTGGTGACCGGCGCGCATGAGATTGCGCGCCATGCCCGTGCCCATTCTTCCAAGTCCGACAAAACCGATTTCCATCTCTCTATCCTTTCAATTCTTTCAGGGAACAATGACCGCCGCGCCATCGATTGAGTCCGCTTTGATCGCCGCCAAAGCTTCATTCGCCTTATCCAATGGAAACGTGGTGACCTTCGGCTTCAGGCCAATCTCCGCAGCGATGCCCAGGAAATCGCGGGCATCGGTTCGCGTCATGTTAGCGACACTGCGTATCTGGCGTTCTCCCCACAACAGCGTGTCGTAATCGAACTGCGGCATGCGATCGAGATGAATCGCGTTGATCGCCACGACGCCACCTTTGCGAAGACTGCTCAGCGCAGCCACTACTACATCGCCGCTGGGAGCAAAAGTGACGGCGCGGTCCAGCGGTACGGGCGGTTTCTGCGTCTCAGTGCCAACCCATTTGGCCCCCAGTGACTCCGCCAGTTTGCGATGTGATTCGCCGCGCGTGGAAACGTAGATTTCACAGCCCCAGGCGCGCAGAACCGCGATCGCCAAATGCGCCGATGCACCAAAACCGAATAATCCGACGCGATCACCGTGTTCCACGCCCGCGACCCGCAAGCTGCGAAAGCCGATGATTCCTGCGCACAGCAAAGGAGCGGCATGCAAATCGTCCAGCCCTGCCGGGCAGGGGAAATACAAAATCCGAGCGCACGGCCGCATATTCCGCGTAGCCGCCGTTTACCGTGTAGCCGGTAAAGTCAGGTGAATCGCAAAGATTTTCCAGCCCACGAACGCAATAAGGGCAGGTTCCGTCTACTCCGCCAATCCAGGAAACGCCCACGCGCGCGCCCACCGGCGAATCCGGGGCCCGTCCCTCTACGATGTCGCCTACGATCTGGTGACCGGGAATCAGCCGAGGCCGGCGTTGCGGCAGTTCGCCCTCGGTGATGTGCAGATCCGTACGGCAGACGCCGCAGGCGCGCACTTTCAGAAGTACATGCCGGGGTGTCAGTTCCGGCCGTGGCTCGTCGTCTATCTGCAAAGGCCGCGCGGCCACGGGCGCGGGCGAAAGGAGAACGGCAGCCCTCATTCCTTCAACATGACACAGCGCGGCGCGTAGCTCGTACAATAAAGGGATGAACGAATCGCTTCGGCGTGCATTCGCCGCTTTCGGCGTGTGCTTGCTCGGCGCCGCACTGGCGATAGCGCAGGACTGGAAGACGGCGGAGGTTCTTCCGGGGGTTGATCTAACGAAGCTTTCAGCCGCCCAGAAGGTCGCCGTTCTGAAGATTCTTCGCGAGCAGGACTGCTCCTGTGGCTGCGGAATGAAACTGGCGCAATGCCGAGTGGTGGATCCGGCCTGTTCCTACAGCACCGGCCTGGCTCAGGCCATGGTGGATGCGATCGCGAAAGGCAAGAGCGAAGCGGACGCTATCGCGGCCGCAAAGGCTTCAAAGTGGGCCAACGCCCAGCCGACCAAACTGCTAGAGGATCCAGTGAAGATCCCGGTCGCCGGCGCTCCTGTCAAAGGTCCTGAGAACGCACCAATTACGATCATCGAATTTTCTGATTTCCAATGCCCGTATTGCGCCGCCGCTGCGCCGCAGATCGACGCGCTTTTGCGCGCTTATCCAACCCAGATCAAGCTGATCTACAAACAGTTCCCTTTGGAGATACACTCGCAGGCCGATCTCGCGGCGGCGGCTTCGCTATCCGCTCAAAAACAAGGCAAATTCTGGCTCATGTACGACGCCATGTTCCAGCACCACGACGATCTTTCGCGCCAGAGTATTTTGCTGATGGCCAAAGCGACCGGCATGGATCTGAACCGGTTTGAGACCGATATAGATTCGACGGAAGTGCGTGAGACGGTCGTTCGTGATGTGCAGGATGGCGACCGGGCCGGCGTGGAGGGCACACCCACGCTTTTCATCAATGGCCAGCGCTATAACGGTCCCATCACGCTGAGTTACATGAAGCTTGTAATGGACGCCCAGCTCAACAAGAAGCCGGCGCAAACGGCGTCAGCCAAACCATAAACCTCCCGGATTCCATTGCCGAACCGCGGTAAAGCTCTTGCTTTAGCTCTCGTGGTTCTTATCCTGGCGGGAATCGTCTACGAACGGGTGGGAGAGCGTCTGGATAGGAGGCGTTTTCCAAGAGGCGGGCACTCCGTAGACATGGGCGGCCGGACCTTGAACGTCGATTGCTCCGGTGAAGGCAGCCCGGCAGTCATTTTCGTAAGCGGGGCGAGTGGAACGGGTGATGGCTGGCAGTCGATCCAAAACCGCATAAAGACCTTAACGCGGGCGTGCTGGTACGATCGAGCCGGGTTAGGTTGGAGCGATCCCGGACCGATGCCTCTCACGGCTCAAGCAAGCGCTGAAGACTTGCACGAGCTGCTGCGAAGGATCAACGTCCCGCCGCCGTACATTCTGGTCGGGCACTCTTTTGGAGGCGCGATCGTGCGAGTTTACACAGGACTGTATCCGGGGGACGTGGCGGGAGTCGTGTTGGTGGACTCCATGCAAGAAGGTCAAATGCGCTACTCGCCAAGCAAGATCTTCGGCGTTCTCGCGAACTATCCCCAGCGTATTCAGCCGCTGGCGTGCGCTTTGGTTCCCGTCGTCTTCCCGGTGTTGCGCGTGCTGGGTATCTTGCGCCTCGCGATTCAGTTCTCCAAGCAAAAGCTGTCGCTCACGCTGCAGCCTAAGACGATTGTCACGTCTGCCAGCGAGGGCTGCAATTGGGAGGAAGACATTCGGGAGCTTCGGGCCGCCGGAACTCTTGGTGACCGCCCACTGGCTGTGTTAACTGCCGGAATGACCGGATCGAGTCCGGACCCTAGAGTGCAGGCCGCTATCGACGCGTACCACGATCTATGGGTACACGAGTTCCAGCCGGATCTGGCGAAACTTTCCAGCCGCGGGACACAGGAAGTTATTCAATACAGCCATCACGGCATACCGGCCGAAGCTCCGGAGGCCGTAGTCGCTTCGGTAGATGAAATGGTAGAAGACCTGCGCGAAAAAAGATGAGGCTAAGAGCCCCTGGCTTCCAGCTCGTTCACCATGCCGACGACGACATCGCCGATGACTTGGAGGCTGTGCGCGCCCAACTTATCCATGGTGTCTTCGGCGGTGTGCCAATAGCGGTTACCGGCGCCGTAGTCGAAATCGATGATGTCCAAGACGTTTACGCCAGCATCGGCAAACGGCATGTGGTCGTCATCGATCCCGGCCGCCTTGCGAAGGAAATACTTCCCGTTTCCCATTTTGTCCGCAACCTTCCACATGAGCGCGTTTAGAGATTGGGAGGAGTTCGTATCGTCCATGACGTCGAGATCTTTGTCACCGATCATGTCGACGTTGATCAGCGCTTTGATGCGACCAAGAGTTCCGTCGCCCGACCAACGCTCAACAAGCTGCCGGCTGCCGTAGCAGCTATCAACGTTGCTCCAGTTTCCAACCGCCTCTTCGCCGTCAAAGAAGACAACGTAAATGTCATCGGCGCGCTTTAGTTTGGAGGCAACTCGCGCAAATTCGATCAAGAAGCCGGTGGAGGAGCCGGCGTCATTCGCGCCCACGAAATGCACCATCGGAATTCGCTTGGTGTCATAGTGACCGGACACGACGATGGCATGACCCGACGTTCCGGGAAACTTCAGGATGATGTTTACCATCGGCACTGGGCCTGCGGGTGTGTGCCCTGTAAAGGAATCCTGGGAGAGCTGGCCGCCCAGGGGCTTGAGTTCTGAAACGATCCATTGCCGTAGCTTCTCAATTGCTTCCGAACCGGAGGGCCTCTCGCCGAAGGAGACCGCATGGCGGACGTATGCGAGCGCAGCTGCGCCCTGAAACGGATTCGAGCTTTCGGAGTTGCCAAATGCGGCCGAAGGTGATAGGAATAACCCTAGTGTCAGGAGCGTCGCAGATGGAAGCACCAAGCGTAAAGCCACAAGCCGGTTCATCCGATGAGGAAGATGCATTGAGAAAGCGGGTTGAACGATCAGGACGTCGAAATAAATGGCGGGCCGGAGACAAATCAGCCCTTCAAAAGACTGTTGTATTATAGCGATACACCACAATTCAACCACTGGTCGCCCAGGAATTTTATGCAGTCAGTCGGAGAGAGCCTACGCGCCGCGCGCACTAGCGGGGGGCTTACCCTTGAGGAGGTAAGCGCACGCACGCGAATATCCATCAAGAATCTGCGGGCTATTGAAGCCGACGAGCTCGGGAGCATGAGTTCGGCGTTTTTCTATAAAAGCTTCGTCAGGCAGTTCGCCAACGAACTGAAGTTAGAGTTCAGCCTGCTGGCGCCGGCCGTTCAGGCCGCCGCGAGCACGATCCCGGAGCCGCTGGTACCGGGACAGGGGGATACGGCTGCGCCAAAAGTGTCCCGGCTGCGCCGCCCGCGCCGCTCCAACAGGCGGTGGTTTCTTTCTTTTGCTTCGCTTGCCGGGATGGTTATCGCGTGCTCGACCGTCTACGCCATGTGGCAGAGTTCCAGAGCCGGGTTGCATGCCTCGATTGCCAGTTTCGTGAATTCCGTCACCAGTGTTGCAAAGCAGCCTGCTGCGAAGAAGACGCACGCAGTTCAGCCGGCACACCCGCCGGTTGCCGAAAACCACGTTACTGAAAACCACGTTACTGAAAAGCAGGCAGAAGCGGCTCCAGCGACAATGACTGCCGAGGCGTCGCTACCGCCGTCCAACTTTTTTGAATTGAAATTGTCCGCTCTCGAAGCCACCTGGCTCTCGGTCGCGGCAGACGGGAAGGAAATCTTCACCGGTACGCTCAAGCCGTCTGAGATCAAGGTGCTGGAAGGGCATGAAAAAGCTCTTGTGCGGGCAGGCAATGCGGGCGGCTTGAGCGTGGAATTTAACGGCAAGCTACTGGGAAGACTAGGGCCTCGGGGCCAAGTGCGTACCGTGGTCTTTACGAAGGATCGCTACGAAATTGTTCCCTCCGCCGCGCCCCTGGCGCTGGCTCAGTTCACCCTTCGCGGTGAATAGAGGCCGCTGCGCCCCGTGCGGCCGTCTCCCGAAGCTCCTCCTTCTTTTCCGCGCGCCGTAGACGGCGCTTCTGGCGCTCCAACTCAATCAATTCGCGCCTACGCCGCAGTTTGATGCTGGTGTCGACTTTGTGCCAGAATTTACGGAAATAATCCACTGCGCTGGCCAAGCCAAAAATCACCACCAACCACATCGCCGCCAAGCCGAAGGGCCGGATAGCCGCCCATCGCATGGAAAGCATCACCAGCGAGACTGCAGCTACCTGTGTGATCATCTTGGTTTTGCCGAGTTCGCCCGCCTTGATGATGTAGCCCTCGCTCGCGGCGATACTGCGCAGGCCGGTCACGGCGAATTCACGGCTGATGATCAGAATCACCATCCATCCCGGAAGGAGCCGGATCTCGACCAGAGAAATCAGCGCGGCGGAGATTAATAGCTTATCCGCAACAGGATCCAGCAGCGTGCCGACCGTGGTCACCTGCTTCCACCGGCGGGCTAAGTAGCCGTCCAGCAGATCTGTAAGGGCAGCCGCGAGAAACAGAATCAATGCCAACGAGTCATTGGCAATGAACATCCGGCCGTTCCAATGGATGCTGAAGTTCTGCTGAACCAATGCCGCCACGAGCAGCGGAACCAGGAAGATCCGAACGAGCGTCAGCAGATTAGGCAGGTTCGACAATCAACCACAAATATAGAACACCAAATAGGGAAGACCGGGCGAATCAACCACTGGAACTGAGCACAAGGCTGTTTCCATCTGGATCTTTGAAAACCGCGAATTTGCCCCAAGGCTGTTCGGTGGGTGGAGCGGTGAACTCGACGCCGCGGTTCTTAAATTCCTGGTAAGTAGCTTCCAGATCATCGCACGCCAAAGAAGTGTTGACAAAGCTGCCGATGCGGTCCTCCTGCCCCTGGGGAGTGAAAAGGACAATACCACGTTAAGAAACAAAAAAAGGCGGCCCGCAGGCCGCCTTCGATTGTATACTTTGGTTCGCGATTAGATTTCTTCGGGTGCGCTCAGTGCCTCTTCAGCCCCCAAGTCATCCGAAAGTCCGCCGGTGTAGATGCCGGGTGTTTCGTCCGAGTAGTCTTGCAGACCTTCCGCGAAAGAAACCTCCTGCTCAGGCAGCGGCTCCTCTTCGACCACGTCTTCGCCCGCGATCTTGACGCGACGGTAGTATTCCATACCGGTGCCGGCCGGGATGAGCCGGCCCATGATGACGTTTTCCTTGAGGCCGCGAAGGTAGTCGACCTTGCCGTTGATAGCGGCTTCGGTAAGCACGCGCGTTGTCTCCTGGAAACTGGCCGCGGAGATGAACGAATCGGTCGATAGCGACGCTTTGGTGATTCCGAGCAGAATCGGTTTGCCGGTTGCGGGACGGCCGCCCGCCTCGATCACGCGCGTATTTTCCTCGCGGAACCTGAACTTATCCACCACCTCTTCGGGCAGGAACTCGGTATCGCCAATGTCCTCAATGCGGACCCAGCGCATCATCTGGCGCGAGATCACTTCGAGGTGCTTGTCGTTGATGTTCACACCCTGCAGGCGGTAGACTTCCTGGATTTCGTTCACCAGGTACTTTTGCAGTTCCTTTTCGCCGAGCACGGCCAGGATGTCGTGCGGATTGCGCGGGCCATCCATCAGCGGATCACCCGAGCGCACGCGCTCACTTTCCTGAACGTTGATGTGGACTCCTCGCGGAAGCGAGTATTCCTTCTGTACGCCGTCGTCTCCTACGATATACAGCTTGCGCATACCCTTGGTGACTTCGCCGTACTTCACGGTTCCATTGATTTCGGCAATGATGGCCGTCTCGCGCGGTTTGCGGGCTTCGAACAGCTCCACCACGCGAGGTAAACCGCCCGTGATGTCTTTGGTCTTGGTTGTGGCGCGTGGAATCTTTGCGAGCACGTCGCCGGCGTGTACTTCTTCGCCGTCCGCCACCATGAGGTGGGCATGAGTCGGCATCAGGTAACGCTTTTCTTCGGATCGGCTGCCGCCGGTGGGGCGGACGACAATGGTCGGGAAGCGCTTTTCATCGCTTGACTCGGTGACAACCACCTGCATGTTGCCGGTGATCTCATCCACCTGGTCTTGCGTGGTTACGCCGTCTATGAGGTCCTTAAAGTGAACCGTTCCGCTGACCTCGGTCAGGATCGAGAACGTGTAAGGATCCCATTCAAGCAGAACCTGGTTGGCCTTGACGGCCGCATTGTCCTCAACATTGATCTTGGCGCCGTAGACGATCGGGTAGCGCTCGCGCTCGCGATTCTTATCGTCCACGAGGATCAGGATGCCGTTGCGGTTCATTGCAATCAAATCGCCCTTGTTGTTGCGGACGGTGTTGACGTTGTTGAACCGGACGAATCCATCGCTCTTGGCGTCCTGGGTGGATTGCTCGCTGATACGAGTGGCCGCGCCGCCGATGTGGAACGTACGCATGGTCAACTGCGTGCCAGGCTCGCCGATGGACTGAGCCGAGATGATACCCACGGCTTCGCCGCGCTCGACCATGCGGCCGGTCGCGAGATTGCGCCCGTAGCAGAGGCGGCACACGCCGCGCTTCGATTCGCAGGTCAGCACGGAGCGAATCTTCACGCGCTCAATGCCGGCCGCCTGAATCGCACTGGCGAGTTCTTCGGTGATCTCCTGGTTTACTTCGACGATCACGTTGTTTTCGTAGTCGCGCTGATCCTCGAGCGCCACGCGGCCCACGATACGATCGCGCAGCGGTTCGATGATCTCGCCCGATTCGATAATCGGCTCAACGTAGATGCCGTCGGTTGTACCGCAATCGTCCTCGGTGATAATGACGTCCTGGGCCACGTCGCAGAGGCGCCGCGTCAGGTAACCGGAATCCGCTGTCTTGAGGGCGGTATCGGCCAGACCCTTACGCGCGCCGTGGGTGGAAATGAAGTACTGCAACACATCCAGGCCTTCGCGGAAGTTCGCGGTAATGGGCTGCTCGATGATTTCACCGGAGGGTTTCGCCATCAGGCCGCGCATGCCCGAAAGCTGGCGTATTTGCTGCTTGGAGCCGCGGGCGCCGGAATCGGCCATGATGTAAATCGGGTTGAGAATACGGCCCGTGCGGTCGTCCTCTTCCAGATTCTTGAAGAGTTTGTCCGAGATCGCTTCGGTGACCTTCGACCAGATCTCAATGATCTTGTTGTAGCGCTCAGACTGCGTGATGGCGCCTTCCTGATACTGCTGCTGAACCTCGATCACCTGCTTTTCGGCATCATGCACCAGGCCAGCTTTCTCTTCCGGAACAACCATGTCGTCGATGCCGATGGAGATACCGGCGCGCGTGGCGTAGAGGAAGCCAAGCTTCTTGATCTCATCCAGCATCTGCACAGTGATCTGCAATCCGAACTTCAGATAACAGTACTGCACCAACTGGCCGAGACCTTTCTTCTTCAGAAGACCGTTGATAAACGGCATCTCCTTCGGAAGAACGTCGTTCAGAATCACGCGGCCTACGGTCGTGTCCATATACTGCTTTTTGAACTCGATCGGCTCGGTATAGATGATGTTCTGGTTATCGAAAGCCTTCGTCAAGTCGATAACCTTACCGGTATGCCGCAGCTTGATGGCGGTCAACGTTTCGACTTCGCCCATTTCGAGCGCGATCAAGACGTCTTCCATCGAGGCAAAGGTGCGGCCGGAGCCCTTGGAATTGGGGCGCATCTTGGTCAGATAATAGAGACCCAGCACCATGTCCTGCGTGGGGATGGCGATAGGCGCTCCATGCGCGGGCGACAGGATGTTGTTCGAAGCGAGCATCAGCGTGGAAGCTTCAATCTGGGCTTCGGGCGACAGCGGAATGTGAACCGCCATCTGGTCGCCGTCAAAGTCGGCGTTGAAGGCGGTACAGGTCAGCGGATGAAGCTTGATAGCTTTGCCTTCCACCAGCACCGGCTCAAACGCCTGAATGCCCAGGCGGTGCAGCGTGGGGGCGCGGTTCAGCAGAATGGGATGATCCTTGATGACTTCTTCGAGGATGTCCCAAACCACCGGATCCTGCTGCTCAACCAGCTCCTTGGCCTGCTTGATGGTGGTGCAGTGGCCACGCTGTTCCAGCCGATGATAGATGAACGGCTTAAACAGCTCCAGCGCCATCTTTTTCGGAAGACCGCACTGGTGCAGTTTGAGCTCCGGACCAACGACGATTACCGAGCGGCCGGAATAATCGACGCGCTTGCCGAGGAGGTTCTGACGGAACCGCCCCTGTTTGCCCTTAAGCGTGTCAGAGAGCGATTTCAGCGGGCGGTTGTTGGCGCCACGCAGCACGCGGCCGCGACGGCCGTTGTCAAACAACGCGTCTACAGCCTCTTGGAGCATGCGCTTTTCGTTGCGCACGATGACGTCGGGCGCATGCAGCTCCATCAGCTTCTTCAGGCGATTGTTGCGGTTGATGACACGGCGATAGAGATCGTTTAAGTCGGAGGTAGCGAAACGGCCGCCATCCAGCGGCACCAGCGGGCGCAGTTCCGGTGGAATCACTGGAATGACGTCCAGGATCATCCACTCCGGCTTGTTGCCGGATTTGCGGAAGCTTTCCACAACGCGCAGACGCTTGGCGTACTTCAGCTTCTTTTGCGCTGAAGTTTCCGTCTTCATCTTTTCGCGGATTTCCTGGCTGAGAGACTCGACGTCAATTTTCTTGAGCAGTTCCTTCACGCCTTCGGCGCCCATCATGGCGACAAATTTGCCGGGGAACTCCTGATCGAGCTGGCGCTTGCGCTCGTCGCTGATCACTTCACCCATGACGAGGCCCGTGGCTTCACCCGGATCGATGATGACGAAGGCTTCGTAGTAAAGGACGCGCTCCAATTCACGGAGCGTGATATCGAGCAGGTAACCGATGCGGCTGGGCAGGCCTTTGAAGAACCACACGTGCGAGGACGAGCTCGCCAGCTCAATGTGGCCGAGACGCTCGCGGCGCACGCGCGACAGGGTCACTTCCACGCCGCATTTATCGCAGATCACTCCGCGATGCTTCATGCGCTTGTATTTGCCGCAGAGACACTCCCAGTCTGCTACGGGTCCGAAGATCCGGGCGCAGAACAGGCCTTCGCGCTCGGGCTTGAAGGTCCTGTAGTTGATAGTCTCCGGCTTGGTTACTTCGCCATGTGACCAGCTCCGGATCTTTTCCGGAGATGCCAGGCTGATTCGGATCGAATCAAAGTCGGCAATTAAATTGGCTCTGTCGTACGGAGAGGAACGATACATGAATTGTCCTTAAATACCTTTTCAGTACGGGCCCGGTTATACACAGCGCGAAACGGGGCGTGGGGCACCAGGTTCGCCCCGCTCGCGACACTTAGCTGCTAATCCGCCGCGTGCGCCAGGTCCTGCATCTCGCGCGGTTTCTTCATCAGTTCCACATCAAGGCAGAGGCTCTGCAACTCACGGATCAGCACATTGAATGACTCAGGCACACCGGGCTCGGCCGCGGCCTCTCCCTTCACGATGGCCTCATAAATTTTGGCGCGCCCGTACACATCGTCGGATTTCGCGGTCAGCAATTCCTGCAGAATGTAAGCAGCGCCGTAAGCTTCAAGCGCCCAGACTTCCATTTCGCCGAAGCGCTGGCCGCCGAACTGGGCTTTGCCACCCAGCGGCTGCTGAGTAATCAGCGAATACGGCCCGATAGAGCGGGCGTGGATCTTGTCATCGACCAGATGGCTCAGCTTCAGCATGTAGATGTAGCCGACCGTCACAGGTTGTTCGAACTGCGCTCCGGTCATGCCGTCATGCAGCGTGATTTTGCCCGATGGCGGCAGGCCGGCTTCGGAAAGCCGAGCTTTAATATCCTTCTCAGCGGCACCGTCGAAAACCGGTGTTGCGAAGTGCAGGCCGAGCTTCTCAGCCGCCCAACCGAGGTGGGTTTCGAGAATCTGGCCGACGTTCATACGGGACGGCACGCCGAGAGGATTCAGCACGATTTCCACCGGACTTCCATCCGGCAGATAAGGCATGTCTTCCTCAGGAACGATACGCGCGATGACGCCCTTGTTACCGTGGCGGCCGGCCATCTTGTCGCCGACCGAGAGCTTGCGCTTCATGGCGATGTATACCTTGACGAGCTTGATAACGCCCGGCGGCAGCTCATCGCCCTTGCGCAGCTTCGCAACGCGCTCTTCGGTGATCTTCTCGAGAACCGCGATCTGACGCGAAGTCATCTCTTCGATTTCGTCGATCTGCTCATTCAGCCGGATATCTTTCGTGTTCAGCCGCATACGCTTGAGATCGCGCGCGCGCAGCTTTTCGAGTACGTCGCGGGTGAGCGGCGTCTCTTTCGAAAGCAGCTTCTTGTTGGTCTTTTCGTCGTGCAGATCGGCCAGCAATTCCTTGCCATGCAGCAACTGCTCCAGACGCTTGGCGCGCTCATCGCTGAGAATGCGCTTCTCGTCTTCCAGGTTGCGGTGCAGCCGCTCTTCCTGCAGCTGCAGGATCTGCTTCGAACGCTCATCCAGCTCGGCGCCTTTGCGGGAGAAAACCTTGCAATCGACAACCGTGCCTTCAATGCCCGGCGGGCAGTACAGCGAGGCATCCTTCACGTCGCCGGCCTTTTCGCCGAAGATGGCTCGCAGCAGCTTCTCTTCAGGGGTCAATTGCGTTTCGCCCTTCGGAGTGACTTTGCCGACCAGAATGTCGCCCGGCTTTACCGTGGCACCGATGCGGATAATGCCGCTTTCATCGAGGTTGCGAAGGAAACTCTCCGCGATATTCGGAATATCGCGCGTGATCTCCTCCGGGCCGAGCTTGGTATCGCGCGCTTCGATCTCGAATTCTTCAATATGGATCGAAGTGTAGTAGTCATCCTTGACCAGCTTCTCGCTGACCACGATGGCGTCTTCAAAGTTGTAGCCGCGCCATGGCATGAACGCCACCAGCACGTTGCGCCCGAGGGCGAGCTCGCCGGCTTCAGTACAAGGCCCGTCGGCCAACACGTCGCCCTTTTTCACCTTTTGACCCTGATGGACAATCGGCTTCTGGCTGATGCAGGTGTTCTGGTTGGAGCGCTTGAACTTGGTGAGCTGATAGATATCGGCGCCAACTTCGCGCGACATCTGGCCTTCGTGGGCGCCGCCTTCGACGCGCACGATGATGCGCTCGCTGTCAACGGAATCCACGATGCCGGCACGCTTGCAGATAACCACGGCGCCTGAATCGCGCGCCGTCACACGCTCCATGCCGGTTCCGACATAAGGAGCTTCGGCGCGCAGCAGAGGCACTGCCTGGCGCTGCATGTTCGAACCCATCAACGCGCGGTTGGCGTCGTCATTTTCGAGGAAGGGAATCAGGCTTGCCGCGACCGAGACGAGCTGCTTGGGACTGACGTCCATGTACTCGATTTCGTCGCGATGCTTCAGCACGAAGTTCCCGGCCTGGCGGGCATTGACCAGGTCATCTACGATGCGGCCCTTATCGTCGATCCGCACGTTTGCCTGGGCAATGATGTACTTGTCTTCCTCCCAGGCTGAAAGGTAATCGGAGTAAGCTTCGTTCTCGGCGTGCTGCTTGCTGGCGCTGAGCGAATGGTTGGCCTTATCGATATCGGCGCGCGGGAGGATCTGGCCTACGCGGAACGAGGTGTCGCCGGGGTTCAGGATTTTGACCTCGTCGACCAGCACGCCTTCCCGGACACGGCGGTAGGGGCTTTCGATAAAGCCGTATTCGTTGATACGGGCGAAACACGAGAGCGACGAAATCAGGCCGATGTTCGGACCTTCCGGCGTTTCGATAGGGCAGATACGGCCATAGTGCGTGGGATGGACGTCGCGGACTTCGAAGCCGGCGCGCTCACGCGACAGGCCGCCTGGCCCGAGCGCGGAAAGACGCCGTTTATGGGTAATCTCCGACAAGGGGTTGGTCTGGTCCATGAACTGCGAAAGCTGGCTGGAGCCAAAGAATTCGCGGATGGCCGCCATAACGGGCTTGGCGTTCACCAGGTCGTGCGGCATAGCCGTCGACATCTCCTGGTAAACCGACATCTTTTCCTTGATGGCTCGCTCCATGCGAACCAGGCCGATGCGGAATTGATTTTCGAGCAGCTCGCCCACCGCGCGGACGCGGCGGTTGCCGAGGTGATCAATGTCATCCACGGCGCCGATACCTTTGCGCAGCTTCAACAAGTAGAGAATTGTGTCGGTAAAGTCTTTCTGGTCAAGCGTGCGCCGGTCGAGCGGTGTTGCGTCCGCCTTGTCGTACAGCTTGATGTTGAACTTCATTCGGCCGACGCGCGAGAAATCATACTTGCGCGCATCGAAGAACATACCCTGGAAGAGCTGCGTGGCGGTGTCCAGAGTGGGCGGGTCGCCGGGGCGCAACTTGCGATAAATTTCCAGTAACGCGTCATTCTGGCTCTTGACGCCGTCCTTGCGAAGGGTGGCGGAAATCACGTTACCGGCGTCGTCGCGGTCCGGGAAGAAGACCTCAAAGCTGTCAATGCCCGCTTCGGCCAGCCTGCCGACCGCAGTCGCGGTCAGTTCGTGATTGGCCTCGGTAAGAACTTCGCCGGTGGACATGTCGATGACGTCGCTGGCGACATAGGCGCCTTCGAGGTCGTTGATCGCCACTTCGACGTGCTCGATTTTGGCCTTCTGGATTTCGCGGAAAACCGAATTCGTGATCTTGCGGCCCTGGGGCACTACCTGCTCGCCGTTCTTGCCGGTGATGGCGTGTGACAGCTTCATGCCGATCAGGCTGTCGTTGACGGTCCAGAACAGTTTGGCGTCTTTCAAGCCGATATGAGAGAGCTTGTAGAACGCGCGAATGATGTCGGAATCTGTCTTGAGGCCGAGCGCGCGGAGGAACACGGTTCCGTAGAACTTTCGCTTGCGGTCGATGCGGACATAAAGCAAGTTCTTGTTGTCGTATTCGAATTCAACCCAGCTGCCGCGGTACGGGATGATTTTTCCCAGGAAGTAGCCCTGCGTCTGGACGCGCTCAAAGAACACGCCCGGCGAGCGGTGCAACTGGGAAACAATCACGCGCTCGGTACCATTGATGATGAAGGTTCCGTTCTCCGTCATCAGCGGGATTTCACCGAAAAAGACTTCCTGCTCCTTGATGTCACGAACGGTTTTATTGCCCGTTTCGGGGTCTTTATCGTAGACGGTGAGGCGGATGGTCACCTTGAGCGGCGCAGCATAAGTCATGCCACGCTCTTCACACTCAGGCACGTCGTATTTCAACTGAAGGGCAACCGGGTCGCCGCAACGGTTGCAGAAGGTGACGATGTTTTTGTTGAAGGTTCCACACTTGTGGCAGAGCACATCGCCGGCATGGAATGGATCGGTGCGGATTTCCGCGCCGCAGGCAGGATTGCGGCAAATGGTGCGGAGGTGGTGCAGTCCCTTGAGATTGCCGCACTTGCACTCCCAGTTGCCGATGGAATAGTCCACGAACTCGAGCTGACTCAAGCCGCGGAAATCGGAGATGGGGAAAACGGAGCTGAAAACACTCTGAAGACCGGCATCCTCGCGCTCCTTCGGAAGCAGGTCCATCTGCAAGAAACGCTCATAGGAGCGCTTCTGTACTTCGATAAGGTTCGGAATAGGGATCGAAGTTTTGATCTTCGAAAAATCGACTCTCTCGCGGAGAGATCCGTTTGACACATTTGGCATCTACGCTTGTCCTTTAGGAAACCAATGAAACGATGACGACATTCAGCAATCGCGAAACACAGGCCAGACCGCAGCCTTCAGCCGTCCGGCACTTCGAGCGGTGAATCAATTTAGCGGCGAATCAGGCGATTCCGTTGCTAAACGCTTGCGCGGCATTAAAAAAGGCAGCCGCGCGGAAGAAAAGCGGGCTGAGAAAGAACGCGGGTGACGATAATATATGTGTGGACCGGGAGTGCAGAACAGCGAGATCGGACAGGCCTCCAATGAGGAAGAGAGCGATCTGAAAAGTAAAGGGGCCCAATTTAGGCATGCAAAAGCCCCGCCGACCTGTAAAAGCCTGCGGGAGAACTTTAGGAAACTGAAACCACAAATCTGATGCTGGACCGTCCCGGCTTGACGTCTACATAAACTATAACACACATCAGGCCAACCGCGTCAAACGGCGCGGCTGGCCGAATCAAAGCTGAAATCAATGGCCCCGTCACCAGGGGCAATGAAGTTTACTTCACCTTCTGTTTACTTAACCCCGTTTACTTCACCTCGACGGTTGCGCCGGCGTCAGTGAACTTCTTACGGATGGCTTCGGCTTCGTCCTTATTGACGCCCTCTTTGATGGGCTTCGGCGCGCCATCCACCAAGTCCTTGGCTTCCTTCAGACCCAGGCTGGTAACTTCGCGGACCGCCTTGATAACATTGATCTTGTTGGCGCCCACGGCCGTCAAGACCACCGAAAACTCAGTCTGCTCTTCGGCTGCCGGGCGGCCGGCGCCGCGCCGCTCGCGGCCGGGGCTGCTGCCACCGAAGCTGCCGCCGCCGACACACCCAGCTTCTCTTCGAGAAGCTTTACCAGCTGTGACGCCTCCAGAAGGGTCAAACCCTGAATCTGTTCTGCAATTGCGTTGATATCCGCCATTTTCTTCTACTCCTTACCGTACTCTCTGCTTCGTTGCCGGCGGAATCGACCGCCAATAAAAACCTTGCAAACGCAGGACTTAGCTTCGCCGCTAAATGTTGCGCCCGCCTAACCTACTGCTGGAACTTGTTCTCTTTCGCCGCCTGCTCCAGCACTACCGCCAGATTGCGGCCCACGCCGTTCACGGAAGTGACCAACCGCGTGGCCGTAGCGTTAATCAGGAACAGAAGCTTGGCATATATCTCTTCCTTCGGCGGCATCGAGGCCAGTTCGCTGATCGCCTTGATGTCGATCACGCGGCCTTCCACCATGCCCGCCTTGAAGGTAAATGCCGCGTTCTCCTTGGCGTATTTCGTCAGCGCCTTGGCCAGCGCCACGGGATCTTTGGCGGTGTAGGCAAGCGAGGTCATACCGCGCAAGTCGCCCAGCAAATCCTTCGTCGGAGTTCCTTCAGACGCCTTGGCAGCCAGGTTGTTCTTCACGACCTTATAGTGGCCGCCGGCATCCCGAACCGTCTTGCGCAGCCGGTAATCCTGACTGACGGTCAACTTCTCGTAGCCGGTCACGAAGATGTTCTGGTTCTCCGCGAGCGTCTTTTTGAGATCTTCCAGATCTTTTTTCTTCTCGTCCTTGTCCTTCATGGGCGCTAGTCTCTCCTCGGCCGAATCTATTTCATCTGCGGGCTATCAGGCAGTCCGGGCATTGAACGGAGTCACGTCCAAATGCACACCGGGCCCCATCGTAGAGCACAAGGTCGCGCTCTTGACGTATTTGCCCTTAGCTGCCGACGGCTTGGCCTTAATCACCGCTTGAATGAGGCTGTTCGTGTTCTCAAGCAGTTTGTCGCTGGCAAAGCTAACCTTGCCGACAGGGGCATGAATCACGCCCGTCTTGTCGACGCGAAACTCGACCTTGCCGGCTTTGATTTCCTGTACCGCCGTTTTGACATCGGTCGTTACGGTCCCGGTCTTCGGGTTGGGCATCAGCCCGCGCGGCCCAAGCACTTTACCTAGACGGCCCACCGAGCGCATCATGTCAGGCGTGGCGATAACCGCGTCGTAATCGGTCCAGTTCTCCGTTTGGATGCGGGTGACCATTTCTTCGCCGCCTACCAGATCCGCACCCGCTTCCTGAGCCTCCCTCAGCTTGTCGCCGGAAGTAATCACCAGTACCCGCTTCGATCTGCCGAGGCCGTTGGGCAGCACAACCGTACCGCGCACCATCTGATCGGCATGCTTCGGGTCGACGCCGAGACGCAAATGCACCTCCACCGTTTCGTCGAACTTGGTGAATTTGATTTTTTGGACTAGGTTAACCGCCTCGGGAAGCTGATATGGCTTGGCCTCTACCTGCTTCGCCGCGGCTTCATACTTCTTACCGGGCTTTTGGCTCATAATTTTGACTGGTACAAACGGCTGAAGCCTGCTGAAACCGGCCCAGCCTCCCAAAATGGCTTGAAAAACTACCTACGAGAATAGCACAGAGCTAGGGGAAACACACAACGAGAGCAGTGTGGCAAGGATCAAAGCCGTGAGCGGATACTTCTTGCGAAGATAAGGGAGTGATCAGCACCACACTCGTATCCGAAAGCGAAACAGCGCTTTCCATTCCCCGGACTCTCGGCCGCCTGGCAGAAGTGGCAGTCCAGGTTGGTCTAGGACTCAAGGCTGGCCAGGAACTTGTCATGACGGCGCCGATAGACGCGCTTCCCTTGGCGCGCGCCATCGTCGAGCAGGCTTACAAAACGGGAGCTTCGCTGGTGACCACGCTCTTTACTGACGAGGAAGCCACGCTGCTGCGCTTCCGCTACGCTGCCGATGAGAGCTTCGATCAGGCCGCCCAGTGGCTGCAGGACGCGGTTGCGGTTGCCTACCGGAGCGGCGCCGCGCGGCTTGCCATCACGGGCTCCAATCCCGCCCTACTGGCCGGCCAGGATCCGAAGAAAGTATCGCGCGCCAATCTAGCCCTATCGAAGGCCAGCCGCGCTCCGTTGGAACTCATCACCCGGCACGAAATCAACTGGACGATCGTGCCGTGTGCAACGCTAGCCTGGGCGGCCAGCGTCTTCCCGAACGAACCTGCCAGCGATGCCCTCGCGCACTTGTGGGAAGCAATCTTCGCTTCCCTGCGGTTGGATCAGCCGGACCCGGTGGCCGCGTGGCGCGAGCACGACGCCAACCTGCAGGCGCGTGCGCAATTCCTGAACGAACGGCGCTACGCCGCGCTGCATTTCCGCGGGCCTGGAACGGACCTGCGCGTCGGCCTGGCGGACGACCACCTGTGGCTGGGCGGCGGCACCACCGCCCTCAACGGGCAGTACTGCATCGCCAACATGCCCACGGAAGAAGTTTTCACCACTCCTCATAAGGACCGCACTGAAGGAACGGTGCGCGCGACCAAGCCACTCTCCCACCAGGGCATGCTGATCGAGAATATCGAGGTGCGTTTTGCGGCGGGCCGCGTTGTGGAAGCCAGCGCGACGCAGGGTGAAGCAGTTTTGCAGAGCCTGATTGCGACCGATGACGGGGCAGGCCGTCTCGGCGAAGTGGCGCTGGTGCCGCATTCCTCGCCCATCGCGAAAAGCGGTCTCCTGTTCTGGAACACGCTATTCGACGAAAACGCCGCCAGCCATATCGCTCTGGGGCAGGCCTACAGCACCTGCCTGCGAGACGGCGATGCGCTGGACCCGGGCCAACTTGCGGCAAAAGGCGCGAACGAGAGTCTCATTCACGTCGATTGGATGATTGGTTCCGCGGAAATGAACGTGGACGGCATCACAGCAGACGGCCACTTTGAGCCGCTTATGCGCTTGGGTGAATGGACGTGAGACCGCTTTCGGCTCTCTAAAGCCAGCCGGACTTCTTCAAGACCGCCAGCAAGACTCCGGTTGTTAGAACCATTGCCGCTGTCACGAAGAGCATGCCGTAGGGAGACTCGAGGAAGGGAATACCCTTAATGTTCATTCCGTAAATACTCGAGATGAGCAGACAAGGTAATGCAATCGTGCTCACCACGGTGAGCACCCGCATGACCTCATTGGTGCGGTTCGCCACGCTCGAGAGATAGACGTCCAGGGTATTGGTGAGCAGATCACGTTCGGTCTCGACGGAGTCCAGATTCCGGATGATGTGGTCGTAAACATCCCGGAAAAATGGCCGGAGTTCATCGCCGATCAACGCTTCCGACTCGCGCTGCACACAGATGCAAACGTCACGGGTGTTTACGAGCAGTCGCCGGGCCTCCGCCAGATTCCGCTTGTGACCGAAAATCTCCTGAAGAACAGAAGGATTGGGGGAGTCAAGTACACGATCCTGCAGTTCGTCAATGTGATCGGAGAATTTGTCGATCGCATTGAAGTAGCCATCTACGACGTGATCGAAGACCAGGTAGAAGAGTTTGCCTGGTTTCTCTTCGGGGTTTGCCCTCCGGACCGGCTGCAGTGCGGTTGCGTCCGCGCTCGGCGTACTGTCGACGGTGATGAAGAATTCGCTACCGATAAACATGTACACGGTCGGGAACTGGATTTCGTCTCCGGAAAAGTCCAAAGTCTTAAGAATGACGAATAGATAGTGGTGGGTGCACTCAGCCTTAGGCCTCTCGTTAGCGCTGCGGCAATCCTCTATATGCAACGAGTGAAGATGGAACTCTTGCGCCAACTCGTCCAGTCTGGGATCGTGTGGATCAACGATGTCATACCAAGGCAAGGGCATACCTCCAGGCAATCGCAGTCCGATGACGGGATAAACCCTTTCAGTATAGAAGAGCCTTGGCAGCCTGGAAGTTAGACGCTCACATCCCAGCCCTTACGGAATTTGGGCTTCAGCATCTGATCGGCTTCCTTGTTGTTTGTGATGCGCATCTTGTCGGCATCCCATTCAAGACGAGTGTTCAAGCGCAAGGCAATGGCTCCGAGCGTTACCCATTCGGTGAATGGCGCAGCCACGTCGAAGTTCGAGCAGGCTGGCGCGCCGCCCTTGCACGCGCGAATCCAGTCGCGATAGTGCCCGGGCGAACGCGTCAAAATCTCCGGCGGAAATTCGTAGTCGCGCATCTTTTCCACGGGAAGCAGCCTGGTCCACTCGCCATACGTCCCGGAAGTGATCATGCCCTTGTCGCCGACGAAAAGGCTTCCGTTGGTGCCTTTCGAAATCAGGCTCATCCATTGAGCCAGCTTGCGCTCATGTTCGGTCATGGGCTTTTGCGACTCAGGCGTAGTACGGCGGGGCGGCGTTGGCTCCTCTTCCTTGGGATGAAAAAACCCTTCATTGAAGACGTGTCCCTGAATCTGCCGCTCTTTCGGCTCAATATCCCAGCTATCGTTGCCCCATCGCGCGCGCGTTAGGTCTCCCAGAATTTGGCCCTGCGGGGCGTTCGGGAATGTGGGTTGGTCTTCGCGCATGGCGTCGTACCAGAAGATGGTCACCGGGGGCATGTTCTCGCGGGCCGGAAACTCGAACTTTACAACCGATTTCGCAGGATAGTAGTAATCGCTTTTGCCTTCCTGGCTCATGGATTCGACAGCCGTGGGCGCGCCCAGCCGCAATGCCATGTTCGGCGCGCCGAGGATGTGGCATGCCATATCTCCCAGGGCGCCGGATCCGAAATCATAGAAGCCGCGCCATGTGAACGGCTCATAATCTTCGCTGTAAGGCCGGTCTTCGGCTACGCCCAGCCACAAATTCCAGTCCAGATAACTCGGCGGGGCGGAGGTAGGCGGCAAGGCCGCCAAACCTTGGGGCCATGCCGGGCGATTTGTCCAGGCGTGCACCTCGGCGACGTTTCCGATTACGCCAGACCACACCATTTCGGCGCATTGCCGCGTGCCTTCGTTCGAATAACCCTGGTTGCCCATCTGCGTCGCGACCCCGAATTTCTGGGCCGCCTTGCGCAACTCGCGGCATTCCCAAACCGAGTGCGCCAGCGGTTTCTGCACGTAGACGTGCTTGCCGCGCTGCATCGCATCCAGCGCCGCCGCGGCGTGCATATGGTCCGGGATTGCGACAATGACGGCGTCGACGCCCGCGCCCTCTTTATCGAGCATGCCGCGGTAATCCTTGTACTTCGGCACGTTGGGATAGCGTTCATAGGTCGCCGCCGCGTTTTTATCATCGACATCGCACAGCGCCACAATGTTTTCGGTCTGAGCGCAGGCATAGATGTCGCTGCGGGCCTTGCCTCCCGCGCCGATCGAGGCAATATTCAGCTTTTCATTCGGCGACTTGTAGCCGAGCGCTTTCAAGGAGGCCTGACTGCCGAATCCAGCCACGGGCACCGCGCCTGCAAGCACGCTCCCGAAGAAAAAGTAACGTCTTGAAATACCGTCTTTTGCCATGACTAATTGTCCCCCCTCAACCTTTGAGTCTATAACTCTCCGGCACACCGACGGCTGGGCTTAAGGGCAGTTGGAGAGAATGGGAAACTCTGACCGAAAGCGGATGACCGTCCTATGACAGAGGTTGCAAAGTAATATTAGCGTCAGCATGCCCTCCATCAGAACTGCCGAACAACAACGTCTCGCCGAAGCGGAAGCGCGCACCAGGCACTGGAAGCGCTGGGGCCCTTATTTGGCGGAGCGCGCCTGGGGAACGGTTCGAGAGGACTACTCGCCGGACGGTAGCGCCTGGGGGTACTTTCCGCACGATGCCGCGCGCTCGCGCGTTTATCGCTGGACTGAGGACGGCCTGCTTGGCATCTGCGACAACCATCAGTACCTGTGCTTTGCGCTGGCCCTTTGGAACGGCCGTGACGTCATTCTCAAAGAGCGCCTGTTCGGATTGACCGGGGGTGAGGGCAATCACGGCGAAGATGTTAAGGAACTCTATTATTATCTGGATGCCACGCCAACCAATTCGTACCTGAAGGCTCTGTATAAATATCCGCAAGGCGAGTTCCCGTATGCCCGGCTCGCCGAAGAGGCCCGCGCCGAACGCGGCTCGATCCGGAGTTTGAGCTGGAAGATACCGGCATCTTTGCCGAGAATCGTTATTTCGATGTTTTTGCAGAGTATGCCAAGAACGATGTCGATGACATTCTAATCCGCATTACGGTTGCCAACCGCGGCCCTGTTCCCGCCGATCTTACTCTGCTGCCGACGCTATGGTTTCGCAACACCTGGTCCTGGGATTCGAAGTTTGATCCGGCGCAAAAACCGCGCCTGAGGAGGAGCGAACAGTACGAGATTCTAGCCGAGCATCCCGCACTCGGGAGCTTTGTGCTGGAATGCGATGGCGCTCCGGACCTGCTCTTTACCGAGAACGAGACCAATACAGAACGCTTATGGCGATGGCGCGGCCGAAATGTCTACTACAAAGACGCGTTTCATGACTACGTCATGCGCGGCCGCCAAGAGGCTGTCAACTCGCTGCACGAGGGCACGAAAGCATGCGGCGTGTATCAACTGAACCTAAAACCTGGCGAGCAGCAGGTGTTTCGCTTCCGGCTATCGCGCGCGTCATTGCCAGATCTTGCCCGGGAGAGTTGCGATGGAATTTTTCAAACTCGCATACGCGAGGCAGAAGATTTCTACACACACCTCTCTCATGGCCTTAGCGAAGCGTGTACCCAAGTGCAGCGACAGGCAATTGCCGGCCTGTTTTGGAGCAAACAGTTCTATCATTTTGTGGTTGAGACGTGGCTGAACGGGGACAATACCATGCCGCCGACTCCGCTGCAGCGCTTGCGCGGCCGCAACAGTAAATGGCCGCACCTCTTCAACGAGGACGTCATTTCGATGCCCGACAAGTGGGAGTATCCGTGGTACGCCGCCTGGGATCTGGCGTTTCACTGCGTGGCGATTGCGCCCGTCGATCCGGATTTTGCCAAGAGCCAGCTCTCGCTCTTCCTGCGCGAGTGGTACATGCATCCCAATGGCCAGATCCCCGCTTATGAGTGGAACTTCAGTGACGTGAATCCGCCCGTGCATGCCTGGGCTGCCTGGCGCGTTTTCAAAATCGACCAGCGCATCAAAGGCAAAGCCGATTTCGAATTTCTGGAGCGCGTCTTTCACAAGCTGCTGATGAATTTCACCTGGTGGGTCAACCGCAAGGATTCGGAAGAAAACAACATTTTCGAAGGCGGCTTTCTGGGTCTGGATAACATCGGCATTTTCGATCGCAATGCGGTGCTGCCCTCCGGCTGGGTGCTGGAACAGTCAGACGGCTCGAGTTGGATGGGCATGTACTGCCTCAACATGCTCAAGATAGCCCTTCAACTTTCCTTCCATGACAAAACCTACGAAGACATCGCAAGTAAGTTCTTCGAGCATTTCCTTCACATCGCCGATGCGGTCAACCATCACGAAGGAAGCGGGCTATGGGATGAAGAAGACGGGTTCTATTATGACCGCCTTCTGCTGGGTGAAGGCAACTACGTGCGGCTGCGCGTGCGCTCGCTTGTAGGACTGGCGCCCCTCTTCGCGACAGACACTCTAGAAAGCATCGTAGTTAACAGTCATCCGGGCTTTAAGAAGCGCATGCAGTGGTTCATTGACAACCGCCATGACCTGACTGAGGGCTTGGCCTCCATGACTACGGGAGGCGTGGAACAGCGCCGTCTGCTTTCCATGGTGAACCGTTCCCGGCTGGAACGTATTCTCCGCCGTTTATTTGATGAATCGGAATTTCTGTCGCCTTACGGCATCCGCTCGCTCTCGCGTTATCACAAGGACCATCCGTATACGTTGCCCATTGATGGCCGGGAGTTCAAAGTTTCTTACGAACCTGGCGAATCCGAGACCGCAATGTTTGGCGGGAACTCCAACTGGCGCGGGCCCATCTGGTTTCCAATGAACTTTCTTATTATTGAAGCGCTGCAGCGGCTCGATTATTACCATGGCGAGTCTTTCTGCGTGGAATTTCCGACCGGTTCCGGGATAAAGATCACGCTGCACCAGGCCGCACGCCAGCTTTCCACCAGGCTTTCGGCGCTATTTTTGCCCGACCGCAACGGACGCCGGCCCATCTATGGCGATAACCAGCAGTTCCAGTCGGACCCCTATTTTCGCGACTGCCTGCTCTTTCATGAATACTTCCATGGAGATACCGGCAAAGGCCTGGGGGCCAATCATCAAACCGGATGGACCGGACTGGTAGCTAAACTCCTGCAGCAAAGCGGCGCGCCGTAAAGCCGGCATTGCCGGCGATAAAATACCAGTTACGTAAAAGGAGCGCCGATGATCCAGCTGAAAATAAACGGCACTACCCGCGAGTTCGCGGGTGATCCGGAAATGCCGCTTTTGTGGTATCTACGGGACGAGTTGCAACTGACTGGCTCCAAATTTGGCTGCGGCATGGGCATCTGCGGCGCATGCACGGTTCATATCAACGGCGAGGCCGCCAGAAGCTGCCTGATGCCGATGCAGAGTTTGTCCGGCAAGGAAGTCATCACGATTGAGGGCCTGAGTGTGAAGGGTGACCATCCCGTGCAAATCGCCTGGGAAGCAATAAATGTCCCCCAGTGCGGCTATTGCCAGAGCGGCCAGATTATGCAGGCGGCGGCGTTGCTGACGACAAAACCTCATCCAGCCGATCACGACATTGACGAGGCGATGCAGGGCAACATATGCCGCTGCGGAACCTATCAACGTATCCGGCAGGCGATTAAGATGGCTGCGGAGGCGAAAGCATGAACGAGATTCGAGTTGCCTCCCGCCGGGATTTTCTCAGTGGAGTTTTCTCAGCCGGCGCGCTGGTGCTGGCGGCGCGCGTGACGTCCGCCGGCACGATTGCTACGCAGCTTGACGTGGCCAAAACGGCCTGGAGTCCCAGCGTTTTTCTGGGTCTCGAAAGGGACGGATCGGTGATCATCGTGGCACATCGCTCCGAGATGGGGACCGGCATTCGCACGTCGCTGCCCATGGTCGTTGCCGATGAGCTGGATGCGGATTGGTCGCGTGTACGGGTTGAGCAGGCTGTCGGCAGCGAGAAGTACGGTTCGCAGGACACGGATGGCTCCTGCTCCATCCGCGATTTCTACATGATCATGCGCCAGACCGGCGCAACCGCGCGCCTGATGCTGGAACGGGCAGCCGCCGCCAAGTGGAAGGTGGCTGCCGGCGAGTGCCGGGCGCGCAATCATCAGGTCATTCACGTGCCTACCAACCGGGCGCTGGGATTTGGCGAACTGGTCACCTTGGCCGCTGCACAGCCCATGCCAAAAGAGTCTGAGGTGCAGTTGAAGACGCCGGCGGATTTTCGTTATATCGGCAAGGGCGTGCCCGGCGTGGATCTCAAAGACATGTGCACGGGCCGCGCTATGTATGGGTTCGATGCTCAGGTTCCCCGCATGGTTTACGCTTCCATCGAGCGGCCGCCGGTGCTGGGCGGCAAGATGAAGGGCTTTGATGACACGGCCGCGAAGCAGGTAAAAGGCGTGCAGCAGGTTGTCGTGATGGAGGAAGCGCAGCCGCCTTATGGGTTCCAGGCGCTGGGCGGCGTCGCGGTGATCGCCGGCAATACCTGGGCCGCTTCGCAGGGGCGTAAGAAACTCAAGATCGATTGGGAGTTTGGCCCTAACGCAATCTACGATTCGGATTCCTACCGGAAATCTCTGCTCGAAGCCGCCGGCAAGCCCCAGAAAGTCGCGCGGTCCGTAGGTGACGTGGATGCCGCATTCGCCGGCGCGTCCAAGACCGTGGAAGCCAGCTACTACACGCCTCTGCTGGCGCACGCTCCGATGGAGCCGCCCGCCGCGCTCGCCGAATATCGCGACGGCAAAGTGGAGGCATGGGCCGCAACTCAGGACCCGCAAGCGGTGCAGGCAACGGTTGCCAAAGCGCTCGGTATTCAGCCGAAGGACGTCATTTGTCATGTGACGCTGCTGGGAGGCGCTTTTGGACGCAAATCGAAGCCCGACTACGTTGCCGAAGCGGCGATCCTGTCAAAGAAAGTCGGCAAACCGGTCAAAATTTCGTGGACGCGCGAAGAAGATATTCACTTCGACTACTACCATTCGACTTCTGGCATGTACTTCAAGGCCGCGCTTGACGGGCAAGGCAAACCGCAGGCTCTGCTGGTGCGCACGGTTTTTCCACCCATTGGATCCACCTTCGATCAGAAGGAGACATATGGCGGTCTCGGTGAACTCTCGATGGGCATCATCGACCTGCCGTTCGATATTCCGAACATCCGCGCCGAAAATGGACCAGCCCAAGCGCATGTGCGTATCGGCTGGCTGCGTTCGGTCGCGAACATCTATCACGCCTTCGGCGTGCAATCATTCATGGGCGAATTAGCCGCTGCCGCAGGCCAGGACCCGGTTGCCTACTGGCTGGCAGCTCTCGGCGCTCCCCGCCAAATTGATTTTGAGGGCGAGAAAACCAAGTATGCGAATTACGGCAAACCGCTTTCGGCTTACCCGGTCGATACAGGCCGCTTGCGCAACGTTGTGGAAACGGTAGCTGAGCGGTCGGGCTGGGCGAATAAGAAATCGGGCAGCGGTCAGGGCTGGGGCTTTGCCGCGCATCGAAGCTTCCTCACGTATGTGGCAGCGGTGGTGCAGGTCGAAGTGGATTCCAGCGGCAAGCTTCGCATTCCGCGCGTCGATATCGCGGTCGATTGCGGAAGCGCCGTCAATCCCGATCGCGTCAAGTCGCAGTTTGAAGGCGCGGCCGTGTTCGGCACGAGTGTCGCGCTGCTGGGCGAGATTACCGCGGCGGATGGCCGTATTCAGCAGAGCAACTTCAATAACTACCAAGTGGCGCGCATCAACGAGGCGCCCTACGAGACGCACGTGCATTTGGTGGAAAGCGGAGCTCTGGCTACCGGCGCGGGCGAGCCGGGCGTGCCGCCGATGGCTCCCGCTATCTGCAATGCCATCTATGCGGCCACCGGCAAGCGCCTTCGCGAACTGCCCATTCGCAAGCAGAAACTGGTTTAACCTGCTGGTTTTAGACTGGCTGAAGCCGGACGAAACCGGAACGCGCGCACCGTGCTCAGACGTGGAGAGGCGCACGCATGCTCTTAGAGAATGAAGGGCGCGACGACGATGCCGTTGCCGCGCCGGACTTAACCAAGAAAGAACAGCAGGAAGCCGAAGAGCGAACTTCAGTCCGCGCGCACGTTGTCCACGAGGCCATTCGGTACGACGGTGAAGATGAACTAAGCCGTCCTGTGTCGGCGCTCGCCTGGTCTGGTTTGGCCGCGGGCATGTCGATGGGCTTTTCGTTTGTGGCTATGGCGCTCTTTCGCGCCTATCTGCCGCACGCATCATGGACGCCGCTGGTTGTCCGTATTGGCTATCCGCTCGGCTTCCTGATTGTCATCATTGGGCGGCAGCAGTTGTTCACTGAGAATACGCTGACGGCGATCATCCCGCTGCTTTCGCGCCGTAATCTAGCCACCTTCCTGGCGGTTGTGCGCCTCTGGACCGTTGTACTGATTGCGAACATGGTTGGCGCTCACCTTTTCGCCTGGGTAGCGGGGAATACGCCGATGTTCAGCCGCGATGTGCAGGGCGCTATGCTCTCGCTCGCGAAAGACGCCGCGAATGTAACATTCGGAACGGCTGTCCTGCGCGGCATCTTCGCGGGCTGGCTGATCGCGATGGTGGTCTGGATGGGAGCGGCGTACCAGCATGGCCGCATTGCCGTCATTGTCATCCTGACCTACATTGTTGGCTTGGCCAACTTCACTCATATTATTGCGGGCGCCGTGGAAGTGTTGTTCCTGGTGATGGTAGGAGCTAAGACCTGGGGAGCAGTGGCTTGGGGCTATCTCGTCCCGACACTCATCGGAAACAGCATCGGAGGTGTCTCGCTCACGGCGGCTGTCAACCATGCCCAGGTGGTTGCGGGCATGGGGCCTAACAGGCGCCGGAACCAGCTTCTAGCGCCGTAGCCGTCAGGAGCTGCGTTCTGTCACCAGATCGATAATCGAGTTCAGCGCCCGCTGCGCCGGGCTCTCGGGAAAAGTCGCGAGCACCTGCCGCGATTTCTCGGTGAAGCTGTGGGCCCGATCATAGGCGCGGCAGATCGTGTCGTGGCGTTCCAATATCTGGAGAATGTGCATGAACGGCACCTGCTCATAGCTGCCGTCGCTTATGACTGTTTCCACGCCAAGCCTTTCATCCGGCGACATTCTTTCGAGGGCATAAATCATCGGCAGCGTGACCTTGCCTTCGCGCAGGTCGTTCCCGGCCGGTTTGCCCAGAATCTTCTCGGTGGAGGTGAAGTCGAGAATGTCGTCGACAAGTTGAAAAGCCATGCCGAGGTTCCATGCGAATTCGCCCAGTTTGGATTCGGATGCTTCATCCGCGCCCGCCGCCACGCCGCCCAGGCACGCGCACGCCGAAAACAGGCTCGCGGTTTTCCGGTCTACCAGCTCCATATAGTCGGCTTCGGTGATGTCGATTCGATGCAGCCGGTCGAGCTGCAACAGTTCGCCCTCCACCATCATTTGCGTGAGCGAGATAAGCAGGTCGAGTATGTGAAAGTTGCGCTCGCGCAACGCGATTTGAAACGCCTGCATATAAAGCCAATCGCCGGCGAGGACCGAAGTATGATTACCCCAGACGATATTGGTGGAAGGCCGACCGCGCCGGGTCTTCGCTACATCGATCACGTCGTCGTGAACCAGCGTGGCCGTGTGAATCATCTCCACAACGGCGGCCAGCCGCTTGGCGCAATCATTGGCGGCGCCAAACAACCGCGTGCACAACAGCAGCAGCGCGGGCCGTAGGCGCTTGCCGCCGCCCGCTTGCAGATATTGGTTGATAGTGGTGATTGCGTCGACAGAAGCCACGGATTCGACGCTGATCTCGCGCTCTACGTCCTGCAGGTCCGGTTTGACGAGATCAAAAGCTTCGCGCGCTGTAATAGACTGCCGGATTTTGCTCAACATGTCTTTGTGGCCAAGCGGCATCCTCAGTGTAACCGTTGGTCTAATGCGCTCCGTTTGAATTCGAGACCTGAAACACGCGCTCGAAATTCGTGGTGGTCTGCTTCCCGAGATCCTCGAGAGTAACGCCGCGAACCTGTGCGATCACCTCGGCGGTTTGCGCCACAAACGCCGGTTCATTCCGTTTGCCCCGAAAAGGTACGGGCGCAAGATAGGGCGCGTCGGTCTCCAGCAGCAAGCGGCCTGCAGGAGTGATGCGCGCAGCTTCCCGGATCTCAGCGGCCTTCGGAAACGTAGAGACGCCGCCGAACGCGAGGTAGAACCCCAGGTCCAGGCATTCTTGCGCCTGTTGGGGCGTACCAGTAAAGCAATGCATGACGCACGGCAAATCATTCCATGCCCAGTAGCGGCGAAGAACGTCGAGCGTGTCGTCCCAGGCATCTCTTGTGTGAATCACAACCGGCATTTGTGCTGTTGCGGCGATTTCCAGCTGCCTCAGGAACACCGGAACTTGCGACTCTTTCGGGACGCCCCAGTGATAATCAAGGCCGATCTCGCCAATGGCTCTGACCTTGTGATGCGGCAGCAGACGCTCCAGGTTTAGGAAAGTCTCCCCGTCCACTTTCAACACATCGTTGGGGTGCACGCCCACGGTAGCAAATACGAATGGATACTGTTCAGCGATCCGCACCGCGGCCTGCAGGTCAGGCGGCCCATCGCCGGTGCCAATGGAGAGCATGTACTTCACACCCGCATCGCGGGCGCGTTGAATTACCTGCGATTGATCTCCCGCAAACTGCGCGTCGTCGAGGTGACAATGAGAATCGACGAGTTCCACGGCGCGGCGTTATTTCAGGCGAGCGCCCGCGGGGATATCTTCCAGGAATCCGGCGAGAACCGGCAGACCGCCATCCACGCTTGCTGCCACAATCATGCCTTGCGAGGTAAGGCCGCGCAGTTTACGGGGCTGAAGATTTGCCACAATCACCACCTTGCGGCCAATGAGCTGCTCAGGTTTGTAAGCAAGGGCAAGTCCGGCCACGATTGTCCGCGGTTCTGTCTCGCCAATATCCACCTTGAGATGCAACAGCTTTTCAGCGCCCTTCACATTTTCGGCCGACTTCACTTCGCCGACGCGCAGATCGACTTTTGCGAAGTCATCGACGGAAATCAGACCTGTCTCTTCTTCGCTTGGAGGCGCCGGTGCGACTGCGGTCTCCGCAGGCTTGCCTAGCAATGCCGCCTGACGGTTCTTTTCTACGTATTCCAGTTCTTGCATTTTTTCTATAGTTGGCTTGGCATCGAGTCGCGGAAATACCGGCGCGACGGCGCCAATGCGCTGACCGCCCTGTAGGCGTCCCCACTGCAATTCTGTGCTCTCAATGCTGCTCAGTGGCTCGACAAAGCCGAGTTGCTGATGGATGGCTTGCGCCGAATGGGGCAATACGGGACTTGCCAGCACGGCGACCAATCGCAGAGCTTCGGCAGCCGTATAAAGCGTCTCGTCCAAGCGTTGAGGCGCCTCTTCGGATGTGTTCTTCACCAGCTTCCACGGGGCGCGTTCCACGATGAACTTGTCGACGGCCGAGATGATGGTCCAGATTTGTTCCAGCGCCCGTGAAAACTCGAAGTGTTCATAGGCCTCGAGCGCCGCCGCCGTGGCCTTCGTGGCAATCTCCGCAATGGCGTGCTCGCCTGCCTCTGCCGGAATAACACCCTCCCGATACTGCTGGATCATGGACAACGTGCGGCTTGCCAGATTACCGAGACCGTTTGCCAGGTCGGAGTTATAACGGCCCACCAGGGCGTCGAAACTGAAGCTGCCGTCCTGCCCGAAGACAATTTCGCGCAGCAGGAAGTAACGCAGCGCATCCACGCCCATCACGTCGGCGATCGGCGAAGGGCGCACAATATTCCCGCGCGACTTGCTCATCTTGTCGTTTTCAAACAGCAGCCAGCCGTGCGCGAAAACCTTCTTCGGAAGAGGCCATCCTGCCGCCATCAGGAACGCCGGCCAATAAACCGCGTGGAAGCGCAGGATCTCTTTACCGATAAGGTGCAGATCCGCCGGCCACAGTTCTTCTTTGCGATCCTCGACGGCGCTAATATAGGCCGTCAGCGCATCAAACCAAACATAAAAGACGTGAGCGGGATCCGCCTCCACCGGGATGCCCCATTGAATGCTGGTGCGAGTAATGGAAAGATCCGCCAGGCCTTGCTTCACGAAGGCCAGCACTTCATTACGGCGGATTTCCGGCTGGATGAAATCCGGGTTCTGCGCATAGAACTCGAGCAGGCGATCCGTGAACGAGGAGAGTTTAAAGAAATAATTCTCTTCCGTCAGCTCTTCATACGGCTTGCCAGTCTCCGGGTCAATGTCGCCCGGCTTCGCGTCGTTCACGAAAGACTCACTGACGACGGCATAGAGTCCGGTGTAGGTGCCCTTGTAGATGTAACCGTTGTCGCGGCAGGCGTTAAAGAGAGCGTTGACGAGCCTGGCGTGATTCGGCGCGGTGGTGCGTTGAAAGCGGTCAATCTGCAGATCGAGCTTCTGCCACTGTGAGCGAAACTCGTTCGAGATCAGGCCCACGAAGTCATCGGGGGTCTTGCCTTGCGCGCTAGCCGCGCGCTCTACTTTGGTGCCGTGCTCGTCAGTGCCGGTTGTCAGCGTTACATCATAGCCCTGCATGCGCTTAAAACGCGCAATGGTTTCCGCCGCGATGGTGGTATATGCGTGGCCGACGTGCGGCGCCGCGTTCACGTAATAAATGGGTGTCGTGAGGTAATACTTGCCCTTGCTCATTTCAATTTGCCGTCTGTCTGCGAAAGGCTTCGCTGGCCGCTGCCATTACTGTGCGAAGCGCGACTCCGTGCGCCTTCGCGGCTATGCGGCAGTCCTCATATTCTGGTGCAAAGCTGCCGGTCTCAGCGTATTTGACTCGTACTTTCCCATAACAGGTTTCCACTTCCGCTATGTCGCGCGCCAGCACGCGGCGTTCGGCCTGAAAGATGCGAATGCCGAGCGTGCTGGTCTCGGCAAAGAGGATGCCCGCGAGCTCATCCAGCAATTCCGGCCGCGTTATCACGGAGAGCACCATCGCCGCACGGCTCTTCTTCATGAAAACGGGAGTGAGCGTTACATCCAGCGCGCCCGCTTCAAAGAGCCTTTCCATCGCATACCCGAGCACCTGTGGCGTGGAGTCGTCGATGTTCGCTTCCAGCACGCTTACCGTAGTGATTTCGGCGGCGCTTGTCCGCTCGCCAATCAGAGCTCGCAGCACATTCGCCTGTGACGGAAAATCCTTGTCGCCCGCGCCGAAGCCTTGCGCCAGGATACGCACGGAGGGGAGAGCGCCGAAGTCCGTGGCAAGCGTTGCCAGGAGCGCGGCCCCGGTCGGCGTGGTGAGTTCCGTCTCCGGACCCGATGAATAGACTGGCCGGCCTTTCAGCAATTCCGTGGTGGCAGGCGTGGGAACCGGCAGGACGCCATGTTCGGTGTTTATTGTGCCGCTTCCCACGTTGACGCGGGAGCTGTGTACCTCCTCTACGCCGAGCAGATCCAGCGCGACACAGGCGCCCACAATGTCTGAAATGGAATCCACCGCACCCACTTCATGAAAGTGAACTTTCTCGACCGGCACGTTGTGGCTCTTAGCCTCGGCATCTGCAAGCCGGCGGAATACCGACAGCGCATTTTGCCGCGCACGAGGGGACAATTCGCCTGCGGAAATGATCTTTTCGATTTGCGGGAGGTGGCGATGCTTACTCTGCCCAGTGAATTCAACTGAAAATTTCGACGCCGCGATACCCTTGCGAGAGGTCTTCTCAATATGGAATTTTGCGTCGAGATTCAAGCTGCGCAAAGCCGCTTCGAGCGTGTTCCAATCTGCCCCCGCATCGATCAGAGACCCCACGCTCATGTCTCCGCTAATGCCGGAAAATGCGTCAAAATAGCAGATTTTCATGGTCTTAGGCGAAATGCCGAGGCTTGGTTCCGCAGCTTTCAGTTTACAGGGCGGGTTCGCTTACCGGCTCTTGGACAAGCATGCCGCGTGCCCTCTGGACATCCGCCAGCGCCTGTTCCGTGCTGCCAGCGAGCGCCGTTAAGTGTCCCATTTTCCGGCCGGGACGGGCGTTCAGCTTTCCATAGAGATGCAATTTTACGTCAGGAATCGAGGCGGCGGCGGCCCAATCCGGTTCACGGCTGGCCCAAAGATCGCCGAGCAGGTTCGCCATGGCCGCGGGCGCGAGTTGCGTGACGGCGCCAAATGGCAAGCCGCAAACCGCGCGAAGCTGCTGCTCAAATTGGCTCGTGATATTCGCGTCAAACGTGAAATGTCCCGAGTTGTGGGGCCTTGGCGCCAGCTCGTTGATAAGCAGCCTGCCATCCTTCCGAACGAAAAATTCCACGCACAGGACGCCTATTACGTCCAGTTGCTCGAGAACGGAGCGGGTGATGGCGACCGCTTCGTCCCTGATCTTTTCCGAGACGCGCCCAGGCGCGATCGAAATGTCGAGTATGCCGTTGCGATGCTGGTTCTCGATGGTGCCGTAATGGACGAAATCGCCGGTCGCGCCGCGCGCCGCGACGACGGAGATCTCGCGCTCGAAATCGACGAACGCTTCGAGTACTGCCTCGTTCTCGCCAACGGCCATCCACGCCGCGGGCAGTTCCGCGATGTTTTGAATTCGATACTGGCCCTTCCCGTCATAACCGAACCCAGCCGTTTTGAGAACGGCCGGGAGCCCGATCTCACACGCGGCGCGCTGGAGTTCGTCCAGCCGTGTTACGTGTCGAAACTCTGTTACAGGTAGTCCGGACTTCGAGAGAAAGGTCTTCTCGCGCAGACGGTGCTGCGTGATGTGCAGGATCTGGCCGCTCGGCCGCACAGGCGCGCAGCGAGCCGCGGCCTCGGCTGTCTTGGCCGGTACGTTCTCAAATTCAAATGTCACTACCGATACGGCGCTCGCGAACCTGCAGACCGCGTCCAGGTCTTCATAAGCCGCATTCACCTCGACATCGGCGACCTGGCCGGTTGGCGTATCTTCATCCGGTGAAAGCGTATGGACCCGATAGCCCATGCGCCGGGCCGCAATCGCGAACATGCGGCCAAGCTGGCCGCTGCCCAGGACCCCAATCGCGCAGCCCGGAAGAATTGGCTGCCTGTCTCCGCCGCTCAAAGCGAGTGGTCCTGCAGCACAGAGTCAGTTTGCCGCTGCCGCCAGTTCTGAAGACGCTGCCGTATTTCAGGATATTTGTTGCCCAAAATAGCCGCCGCCAATAAGGCCGCGTTGCTTGCGCCGGGATCGCCGATAGCGAGCGTAGCTACGGGGACGCCGGCGGGCATCTGCACGATAGAGAGCAGGGAATCAACGCCGTTCAGAGCGCTGCTCTTGATGGGCACGCCCAGCACCGGCAAAGTGGTGTGAGCCGCTACCATACCGGGCAGATGCGCCGCGCCCCCAGCGGCGGCGATGATGACCTCAAGCCCGCGCGCGGCGGCGGTCTTCGCGTACTCCACCATCCAATCGGGCGTTCGATGGGCGGAGACGATCCGGCGCTCATGCGCGATGCCCAGTTCCTCCAGCAACGCGCCGGTGCGCTGCATCGTGCTCCAATCGGACTTGCTGCCCATAATCACGCCGACAAGCGCTTTCCCGGCCGGCGTCACGTCGCTCATTCAATCGCCCTGTTCGTGTTACGCGGCAAAGCCGTTCTTGCCATCGAAAGTGTAAAGGTTCTCTATCTTGATGAAGTCAAGGCCGGCCTTCTGCATGCGGTCCAGCAGATCAACGATCTGTTGATGCTTCACCGGATCGCCATCCTGCTCGGCGAAGAACGCGGCGCGCCAATGGTCGGTGCAGAAAGTCTCTTCAAAACCATCCGGGTAGACTTTCACTCCGCGATTGCTGAGCGATTTCAGCCTTATGCCTTCGCCATTGAACTGCTCGAGGCGCTTGCCAAAAGCTACCGGGTTGCGATCATTCCATTGCAGAAAAACATCCACGCCCACCAGTTGCTTTTTGGCTCGAGCAGGAGTGCGCAGGGTCTGGTGTACGGTGTGTTCGGCGGACTTCGAATACGAGGCCGGTTTTAACGTCTGCGGCTTCTGTCCGAGGCGCGCCACAACAGCTTCGGCAAATTCCTTGGTCCCCACCTTCTGTTTGCTGATGCCCTGGTTGTAGATGTCGTATGTGTGCACGCCGTCTTCGAGCGTGCTCAGCCACGCGTTGTGAATCGCTTCGGCGATCTCCGGCTGGCCTATGTGCACCAGCATCAGTAAACCGCCATGCAACAGACCCGAAGGGTTCGCCAGATTCTGTCCGGCGCGGCGCGGCGCCGAGCCGTGAATGGCTTCGAACATCGCGGCCTTTTCGCCGATATTTGCCGAGCCCGCCAGACCCACCGAGCCGGCAATCTGGGCCGCCACATCCGAAAGAATGTCGCCGTAAAGGTTCGGCATGACTATGACATCGAATGCCTCAGGCGTGTCGGCCAGCTTAGCCGCGCCGATGTCTACAATCCAGTGCTCCTTTTCGAACTCCGGGTATTCCGCGCCAATTTCATCGAAGACCTTGTGGAACAGGCCATCGGTGAACTTCATAATGTTGTCTTTGGAAAAGCATGTCACCTTCTTGCGGTTGTTTCGACGGGCATACTCAAAGGCGTAGCGCACGATTTTCTCCGACCCAGGACGGCTGATCAGCTTCAAACACTGATAGACCTCATCCGTTTGGCGATGCTCGATGCCGGCGTAGAGGTCTTCTTCGTTCTCGCGCACAATCACTACGTCCATGCCGGGATGCTTAGTGGCAACGTAAGGGGCGTAGGACACGCAGGGCCGCACATTTGCATACAGGCCAAGGGCCTTGCGGGTTGTCACGTTCAACGATTTGAAGCCGCCGCCCTGCGGTGTGGTGATCGGCGCCTTGAAGAAGACTTTGGTGCGGCGAAGCGATTCCCATGCATTCGCCTCAATGCCGGAACTGCCGCCGCTCAAATAAACCTTTTCGCCGATTTCAATCGTTTCAATCTGAATTCGCGCTCCCGCCTCCTTCATGATGTGAAGCGAGGCCGCCATAATCTCGGGGCCGATGCCGTCGCCATGCGCGACGGTGATGGGAACAAGGTTCGATGCCATGGGTTACAGGATTATTAGACCAAAGCGCGAATGCGAGTTGAGCATCCGAGTTGAGCATCCGTTTTCTTGTCAAACGAGAAGGAGTACACTGTGGGTGTTGGTCAGGCGCTGCCAATCGGCTTGGGATAAACTCAAGATCTATTCCGATCCCCTTTCGTAAATCACTCAGAGTGAAAGACTACATCGAGCTCACAAAACCCCGCATTACGTGGCTTATCGCGATGAGCACGGCAATCGGCTACTATTTCGGGCACACGGGCTCCTGGAGCTTGTGGGCTGTAGTAAACACAATGATGGGCACGGCCTTGATCGCCTCTGGCACGGCCGCCCTCAATCAATGGTATGAGCGCGATGCGGACGCTCGGATGCGGCGTACGCAGATGCGGCCGCTCCCTTCCGGAAGGCTCACTCCTACTCAGGCGTTTTTGTTCGGGGTAGGACTCGCGGTGGCGGGCGGCCTCGAACTGGGATTTGGGGTCAACTGGCTGAGCGCTGGACTTGGTATCGCCACATTGGCGTCCTACCTGTTTATCTACACTCCGCTCAAGCAGAAGACCTGGTGGTCTACGACTATAGGAGCATTCCCCGGCGCCATGCCGCCGCTAATTGGCTTTGCCGCCGCCGCAAACAAACTGACGGCGGAGGCGCTGGTTTTAGGAGCAATTCTTTTTCTCTGGCAGTTCCCCCATTTTTACGCCATCGCCTGGATGTACCGGGAGGATTATTCGCGCGCCGGGATTCGCATGCTGCCGGTAGTGGAACCCGATGGCGAATCCACCGCCCGTCAGATTTTGATTTACTCCATTTTGCTGATCCCGATCAGTATCCTGCCGAAGTGGATGGGCATGACGGGAACGGTCTACATGATAGGCGCGATTGCGATGGGTCTGCTGTTCCTGTACTCTGGGATTCGCGTTTCACTTGATCGCACGAAAGTGCGCGCGCGCCGCGTTCTGCTTACTTCCGTGGTTTATCTGCCCGTGTTGTACGCGTTGATGGTTCTTGATCCAATCCGGTTGTGAATTTTCGACCTAACCTTAGAATTTTCCTTGCCGTCTCCACGGCGCTGTTTTCTATAGGGTGTACGGACCCCGGAAGCAAATTGCCTGCTTATGGCAAAGTTCCTTCATTTCAGATGACCGACTCGAATGGTCAGTACTTCGATAGCAGCGCGCTGGCCGGTAAGGTTTGGGTAGTCGATTTTATTTACACCACATGCCCGGCGGCATGCCCGCTGATGAGCTCGAAAATGCATCGGATTGAGAAGCGCATGCGCCCATATCAGGATGTTCGGCTGGTATCGATTTCGGTGGATCCCGCCCGCGATACACCACCGGTATTAAATGCCTTTGCACAGCGATACGGGGGAGCGACTCCACAGTGGATTTTTTTGACTGGTTCTCCCGCCTGTGTGCATTTGCTCGCGTACACGACGTTTCATGTGGGAGATGTGCTGGGAAAGATCGAGCACAGTACGAAATTTATGCTCGTAGACAAACACGGCGAAATCAGAGGGTATTATTCTTCGCTTGGCGATTATGATGAAACGCCGAAGTTGCTTCGGGATATCAGCCTCTTGCGTAGATCATTATGATGCCGCTCGCCTACTTTAGCGTGCATGACCTGCCGGTCGTGAACGCCACGCTCAACGGCGTGGCCGGCATCCTGTTGATTATCGGCTTCATTCTGATCCGGCAAAGGAAAATCGATGCGCATCAGAGAGTAATGTGGACGGCCTTCGCCGTCTCGAGTGTTTTTCTGGTGTGCTATATCGTGTATCACTACAACGTCGGCAGCGTGAAGTTCGATAAGCCCGGCTGGGTTCGCACGACGTACCTCTGGATTCTCGGGACGCACACCATCCTGGCTGCGACCGTCCCTTTTCTCGCCGTGATCACTTTAACGCGCGGGCAGCGCCGACGAATCGTTCGTCACCGCGCGATCGCCAAGTGGACGCTCCCAATCTGGCTGTATGTCAGTGTCACGGGTGTCGTAGTGTATTTGCTTCTCTACAAGGTCCGTCCGCTTCTCTAGTGATCGTAAATTGATGCCGATGCCCAACGCCTGGGATGCGGAGCTCTACGAGGCGCGGCACGCTTTCGTTTGGAAGTTCGGCGAAGGCGTTTTGGACCTGCTGGACCCCAAACCGGGCGAACAGGTGCTCGATCTGGGCTGCGGTACAGGTCAATTGACGCAACAGATCGCGGAAAGAGGCGCAAAAGTGGTGGGCCTGGACGCGTCCCCGGAGATGATCGGCCAGGCTCGGCAAAATTATCCTCACTTGCGGTTCGTCCTGGGCGATGCGGCGAAGATGAATTTCCAAAGCCAGTTCGACGCTGTTTTTTCGAACGCCGCTCTGCACTGGATGGTGGATGCGAACGCGGTCGCATCTGCGATCTCGCGAGCTTTGCGCCCTGGGGGACGGCTCGCGGCGGAACTCGGGGGCCGAGGAAATATCCATCACATCGAAGAGGCGATCGCGCTTGTCCTTCACAAGCGCGGCCTCGAGCTCGAAGATTACCGCAGGACTTTCTTCCCCTCGATCGGCGAGTATGCCAGTATCCTCGAAGCCAATCATCTTGAGGTGAGGTCCGCTATTCTCTTTGAGCGGCCAACGATGCTCGAAGGCGAATCAGGGATGGCGAACTGGCTGCGGCAGTTTGCGTCGTATTACTTTGATCCCCTGCCCGCGCGTGAGCGTGAACAGGCACTGGCAGAAGTTGCTGAGCGATTACGGCCGGTTCTTTTTATAGATGGAACCTGGCACGCCGATTATCGCCGGTTGCGTGTTGTCGCCAGGAAGGTTTAGGCGGAGCCGGTTAAACCGGCTCCATGAGTTTGGACATTTCCCGAGAGAGTGGATGGGCCCGGAGCACTTCTCCAGGTGGGGCGACGGTCTTGCCGTCTGCCTTCGACCCTATGATCGACTCGCGAAGGCGCTTCCCCATTGGGTGCCAGATGACGTACCGGTGTTCGTGACATTCCGTTTGGCTGGCAGCTTGCCAAGGCATGTTTTCGCATCACAAGGCCGGCAAGCTGGGGCCACGAGAGGGCTTTCTTGCTGTCGATCGCCAATTGGACCGTGCCACTTTTGGGCCAGTCTGGCTCAAGGACAGGCGTGTTGCCGGAATGCTGGTCGAAGCTCTGCAATATGGAGCCTCAGTCAAGCAATGGTACGCGCTACATTCTTATGTGATCATGCCCAATCACGTCCACGTGATCTGGACGCCACAGGTATGCATGTCACGCATTCTGCAATGGCTCAAGGGAGCGACCGCCAGACGTGCGAAACGTCTGTTATGTCTGACCGCTAATGCCTTTTGGCAGGACGAATCCTATGATCGTTGGATCCGCTCGGACAAAGAGCTACAGAAGGCAATTCGCTATGTAGAGGCCAATCCCGTGAAGGCAGGTCCGGCGCGCTCTGAAGCGCAGACGACAAGATCGTCCGCGCCACCAAACGCTGCCGGAATGTCCAAAGTACAGGAGCCGGTTAAAACCGGCTCTGAGCCGGTGAGACTAGCGGCTGGCGGCCGCAGCCTGTTGATTGATGGATGCTTCCGCAATTTGAGTCAGCTTTTTATCGGCGGCGGCTTCCTCATTCAGAGTCTGCTGCAACAAATTCGCTGCCTGCGTGAGACCCAATTGCTGGGCAAATGTCCGCGCACTGCCATAACCCGACATCTCATAGTGTTCGACGCGCTGCGCGGCCGCGATTAAGGCGGCGTCTTTTACATCCGAAGCTCCTTTCGCGTCGATCATTTCTTCGCCTTCCGCAATCAAGCCCTTCATAGCTTGACAGGTCTCGCGTTTAGGCTCGACATTGATTTCGCGGAATATAGTTTCGAGCCGCGAAACGTGGCCTTGCGTCTCAGTCAGGTGCGACTGGAAAGCCTGCTTTAGCTTGGGCGAAGAGGCTGCCTGCGCCATCTTAGGGAGCGCCTGGGTCAGCCGGTTCTCGGCGTCGTAAAGATCTTCGATCTGATTGACGAACAGATCCTTGAGAGAGTGAAATTCGTTTGTGCTGAATAGTGCCATGGTTGAATCCTCGAAGCCAGACTGGACCTCAGTCCAGGGGGCATCTCTTAAAGTCAGTAATGTGACTCTCTCCACGGAACGATGTTTCACATCTAACTTCGAGCGCACCCGAGTAGTCTGGCTGTTTTAGACTTGCTGTTAGGCCATGCCCTCGTCGGCGACAACACGAACGGCGCGCAACTCGGTACTTATCACAGTCTGCATCGTAGTGGTTCTGGCCCTGGCATCCGCTGCCATCTATCTCAGGCGTCCGGTCAATAAACCTGCCGAAGGCGGACATGCTTCCGCGGAGGCGCGGGCGTATCTGCCGAACCTGCGGCTCAGCGACGTAACTATGCAAGCCACCGACAATTTCATGAAGCAGCAGGTAGTGGAAGTGCAGGGCAAGATCACGAATAAGGGACCTGTCACCTTGAAGCGCGTCGAGGTGTATTGCGTCTTCTACGGCATGGATAATCGTGAGATCCACCGCGAGCCGCTGGCGATCGTCAGCCCCAGCGGACCCCTGAATCCAGGCCAGACGCGCGCGTTCCGCCTGCCCTTTGATACTGTTCCCGAGGGCTGGAATCAGGTCATTCCGAGCTTGGTGATTGCTCAAATTGATTTCGCTAAATAGCGGCGTCTCTGCCATTATGAAAATTCTTCTTGCGGACGATGATCAAGATCAACTCTGCTTGCGACGCATGCTGCTGATCCAGGAGGGTTTCGAGACGATCGAAGCGCCTGACTGTGAATCGGCTATACGAATGGCCACTTCCGAACGCCCCGATTGCGCGATTATCGACTTGCGATTCCCCAATAAAGAATCGGGACTCCGCACGGTTCGCGAGCTGAAGGCGCTCGATCCTGCGATGCATGTTTTTCTGCTGACAGGCGATCGCTCCGAAAGGCTCGCGCTTTTGCCGGAAGCGGCGCTGGTTGATGAAATTCTCCTCAAAGCCTCTTCTTCCGCCAAACTGATCGGGCGTTTGAAGTCAATACGAAAAGACCGAATCCAGACCCTTTAGCTATGGCTTCGCCGGAGGCGCCGCGCCCGCGGCGCTGTGACGCGCTTTATCAAAATCCAGCGTGAGCTGGTGTGCGATCTTCGCTGCTACATCCGCCCCCGCGCCGCGGAACTTGGCTCCCAGGCTTTCTTGGGTGGTGGACCATAAAACGTCTCCATCTTTGCTGACCAGGCGCACCGTGGCATAAGCTTCATGCTTGCGTTCCTTCGTGTGCATAGATTCGTTGTCTCCAGCCGACAGGCCGGGGAACGTATTGGCAGATTTTGATGAGCCTCCTGATCCGTACTTTCCGCCATTCTGCCGGGTGTTCACGCTGTCGTCCATATCGAAGCTGTCGGTAAACGCCTTATCGTCCGCGGCTCCCTTCAAAACAGCGTCCGCCCGTTCGGGATTGTCGGTCATTATGAATAATTTCGTGCTATCGATACCCGCTATGATGAGCTCCCGCAGTACATCCGCCTCCACGCCGCCCACCAGTTGCGCCACGTAGATGCGCCTGATATCCAGCAAGCTTGTTATGCCGGAATCAGCCCCGCTCTTTTGGGCAAAAGCGGACCGCCCGCAGGCCATGACCGCGAGAACTGCGAGTGCAGCAGCGCGTCCCCTGAAATCAATCATCCCTTTCCGGCCATCCGCGCTTCGTTGTCCTGATACTGCACTTCTCTTCCTGTTCGCGCCTCCAGCGAAACCAGCGTAAGGCGAATATCGTCCTTGTTGACGCGGAAGACCATGGCTTGCTGCTGGCCATCGTCGTCCTCGAACCCGACGGTCAGGAAATGCTCGCGCTTCTTCGCCAGCATGAAAAGCGGGGAAATCACGACCGCCGCGATATAACGCCGGTCCACTTTTTGCCCGTATTCCAACAAATTGATGCGTTCGTAAGGGACCTTGACTTGCGTCCGTTTGGAAAGAAAAATGAAGTAGACTTTGTCACCGGTCTGAATATCGCCTGCATCGTTTGCTGTGATGTCTGACCTCGTGCCGCCCATATATTCGGCCCGCGCCCCGGCGTGGCCGCCCGAAGCCAACACCGCAAAGCTGCAAAGAATGACGGCTCGAACCAAGGTGCGCATGGCGTTCCGGAGAATTCTCAGAACGAATGTGGGGCGCGCGCCGCGATCTTCTCTCTTACTCTTGCGCCGCCTTGTGCCGGAAAACTACGTCCAGACCTTCTGCACCGGGACCCCCTTCCTGCAGAGCTCACAGGAACTCGAATCCTTGTAATAAACCGGGTTTATTTTGGCCAGATAAAGCAATGGCAGATCGCCCAGGTCTTCTACCGTCGGGTTGGGCTGATAGACGGCCACGGCCAGGCCCACAATCTCCGCTTCTGACTGTTCTACAAGTCTTTTCAGTTCTTTCAGCCGCCGTCCGGATCGTAAGATGTCGTCTACCAGCAGGACTTTCTCGCCTTTCGAGGGCTCGATAAACTGCCGGAAGCGCATGGGCGACGCATCCGTATCCTGCTCGGCCCAATATACCTGCCGCGCCCGCAATGCCTCACAAACTCCAAAGGCAATCGGAAGGCCGCCGGTGTTAGGGCATACGATGGAAAGTTCTTTGACAATCGCGCGGATCTCGCTGTCGCTGCGCAGCCGGCGGCTGAGGCCAACGCTCAGGATTTTGGCAAATTGGTAATAGCGGAAGGCCAGCGCAACCTGCAGATACTCATTTGCGTGCATGCCGTTCGGATATTCGAAGTGTCCATCGCGTAAGGCGCCTGTTTCCCGCATCAGCGCGATCACTTCTTCATTTGTCGGTACAAGATGCATAGGAAAGGGGATGCCCGCCGCTAACGGAAGGGCTAGTGCGCGCCCTTGCCAGCCAAAACGTGCGGAATGGTTCTCAGCATAATTGACCAATCCAGCTTCAAAGACCAGTTCTCAATGTAAGAGATGTCCATTTTCATCCAGGAGACGAAGTCTATCTGATCGCGTCCGGAGACGGCCCACAGGCACGTAAGGCCCGGACGCATCCGTAGGCGCCGCCGCTGCCAGCGCTCGTACCGGTTAACTTCTTCCTGGATCGGGGGCCGCGGGCCTACGATCGACATATCGCCGCGCAGAACATTCCAAAGCTGAGGCAGTTCATCGAGCGAAAATCTGCGGATCCAGCGTCCCACTGACGTGATGCGCGGATCCCGTGGAATCTTGAAGGCGATGTCGCGCTCGCTCAGATGCTGAAGCTGTGGTTTTAGCTCATCTGCATTCCGCACCATGGAACGGAACTTGTACATCACGAATTTCCTGCCGTTCAAGCCGCAGCGATCTTGCGAGTAGATCACGGGCCCCTTGGACGTCAGCTTAATCAGAGTGGCAATCGCCGCAAACAGCGGAGCGAACACCACCAGCGCAACGGCTGAAATAACAACATCGAAAAAGCGCTTTAGCAACAGGCGGACATCGTCAAGCGGCGCTGCCGAAAAGGTGAGCAAGGGAGCGTCGCCAACCCGGTCAAAGCTGATGTCGCTGTTCACATGCGGAAAAAAGCCGACCGCGACGCGCGTGCGCACGCCTTCTTCATCGCATTGCAGAAAAACTTCCTCTAAGGCCTCCAACCTGCTGCTGTCGACGTCGAAGATCACTTCATCGACGATGCGTTCTTTCAGCAGAGTGGGCAGCTTATCGGCGCATTCGTCTTGCGTGAGTTGCGCCGTGATCGCAATCCGGTACGGAGAACCCTTCTGCAGCATTTCCGCAAGGGCCGATCGCTTCTTCTGGCTGCCGACAATCACCAGGTGGTAAGGCGTGCCGAAGCCGCGCTGGTACGCGCCTATCAGGCCGGGCGACGACCAGCGGAAGAGCGCCAGCAGCAACAGGTCATAGAAGAAAAACAGCGTAAGGAAACTACGGCTCATCGGCGGGTCGGGGCGCACTAAATAGTGAAAAACCACCAGGAGCACGGTGCCGAAAATCGTCTGCCGGACCGTTCGCCGCAACGCGTAGCTGGTGCTGCCTGAATCCATCGACTCGTAGATGCGCAGCGCCGAACCGAGCCAGGCCCACACGATCGCGCAAAAAATCAGCATCAGCACGTGTGTGCCGGGCGGGAAGAAGAACGGCCTTTCGAGTCCAATCCGGACGCGCGTGACGTACGCCGCTTCAAAGGCCAGCAGCGTAAGGAAAGAGTCAGCGAAGGCTAGAAGCAGTCGTATTCTTTGTCGTTGATGCGCAAACACCTATTCGCACTCGAAGCGTCCCGGAAAGAATCCCAGGACAGTATCAGTGTACTCTGTCAAGCCTGCTTCAGAGCCTGCTCCAAGTCAGCCATTATGTCCTCCACGGCCTCAATCCCCGCTGCCACCCGAACCAGATTCTCGCGAATTCCCATCCGCTCCCGCATCTTGGGCGCGACGTTGCGGTGAGAAGAGATGAACGGGTAGAGCAGGAGCGTATGGACATCGCCCAGCGAGGTGCCGGGCACGATCATCCGCAGACGGTCCATGAAGCCGAGCACGGCATTTTTGTCCGCGCCCTTGATTTCGAAGCTCAGGATCGCCCCGTAAAGCCCGGGCGCGAAGGAGCGGCCAATGACTTCCGCATCCGGATGCGCTCGATCGGAGCAGTAGTATACACGGTCGACGGCAGGATGAGAGCAGAGCCACTCGGCGAGGTTTTTGGCGTTCGCGCACTGCCGTTCAAAGCGCAGTGCCAGGGTTTTGATCCCGCGCATGGTGAGATAACTCTCGAACGGGCCTAACACCGGGCCGGCGAGGCGCGAAAGCATGCGAACCGCTTGGTGGTGTGGTTCATCGCCCACCACGATGCCGCCTAATACGTCGCCGTGTCCCGCCAGATACTTCGTCGCGCTATGCACCACGATGTTCGCGCCCATTTCCAGCGGGCGCATGAGCATGGGCGTGGCAAACGTATTATCCACTACCAGGGCGGCTCCCGCTGCGCGCGCCAGTTCCGAAATTCGCGCGATATCGGCGACACGCAGCAGGGGATTCGAAATGCCCTCGATGAAGATGCAGCCCGGCTTCTTCTCTTCTACCGCGCGCTCGAATAGACCGAAGTCGAAGATGTCGGTGTAGGCGACATCAACATCGAACGGACTCAGAACTTGGTCAAGTAAGCCGATAGTCGCGCCATAGATGGCGTTCGAAGCCAGTACCCGATGTGGCCTATCGAGCAGCGCCGCCTGCAGTGCAATCTGAACCGCGGACATGCCGGACGCCGTGGCCAGCGAACCGCTGCCGCGCTCCAATTGCGTAGTGAGTTCTTCGAGCGCCACGTTGGTAGGATTTGCATAACGGGCATAGCTGAAACCCTCATCCGGCTGGCCCAGCACGTGGTCGAGTGTCGCCGAGGAATCATAGAAATACGTCGTCCCAAGATGGATCGGTGTGGTGGCCGGTATAGGCAACCCGGCGCATTGGCGCTTGCGGTCCCCCGCATGTACTACTTCAGATTCGAACTTCATTTCCTTTTCCAACGAACGCCTTCTTTAGTGTCTTCGAGCACAACGCCTTGCTTCATCAGCAAGTCGCGGATTTCGTCCGCTCGGGCGAAGTCTCTGCTCTTCTTGGCTTGCGTGCGTTCTTCGATATAGTTTTCAACCTCTGCGTCCGAAAGCCCCGCGGGCCCATCCTGCAGACGCGCTGTGGGCAGTTTGGCTGGATCCGTCGGCTTGAGAACGTCAAATATGGTGTCAAATACTTCGAGAACGCGTGCCGCATCCCAGCGGTTCTCTTCCTGGAACTGGCCATCGTCGAGCGCGGTATTCATCGCGCGCACGTACTCAAAAATCGCGGCCAAGCCCTCCGCCGTATTGAGATCGGCGTCGAGGCCCGCTTCAAATTCCCGGATGGCATCGGCCGAGCGCTCCGTAATCGCCTCGTTCCGGCCTGCCGGCAGCTTGCTTGAACTGACGCGAAGTTCAAAGTCACGCAGGCGCTCAATGGCCTTCGCGGCCGCCTTCAGACCCTCAAACGTAAAGTTCAGCTTCTTGCGGTAGGGAACCGATGCGAGCAAATAGCGAATTGCCTCAGGCTGATAGCCAATCTCCAGCAGATCGCGCAGAGTATAGAAGTTGCCGAGCGATTTCGACATTTTCTGCGATTCGATTTGCAGGTGCTCCGAGTGCAGCCAGAAGCGCGCGAACGTGGCTCCCGTGATAGCTTCCGATTGCGCAATTTCGTTTTCATGGTGCGGGAAGATGAGATCCACTCCGCCGGCGTGTATATCCAGTGTTTTGCCCAGATAGCCCATGGCCATCGCCGAACACTCGATGTGCCAGCCAGGGCGTCCATCGCCGAACGGCGATTCCCAGAAAGGCTCGTTGTTCTTGCGCGCTTTCCAGAGCACGAAATCACGCCCATCGGCCTTGTCATATTCGTCCAGGTCTACCCGCGCGCCGCTCCGCATGCCGCTGAAATCATTGTGCGAGAGCTTGCCGTAGTCCGGGAAGCTCGAAATCCGGAAATACGTGGAGCCTTCATTGGTGTACGTGTAACCTTTGGCCGCGAGTTGCTCAATGGCCTGCACCATTTCCGGAATGTGCGCCGTGGCGGCCGCTACGTTCTCGGGCTGTTGCAAGCGCAAGGCCGCCGCATCTTCAAAGAACGCCCGCGTATACACCGATGTGTAGTCATCTATCGACTTGCCTTGCTTGGCGGCGTTCGCGATGATCTTGTCGTCGACGTCGGTCACGTTCATGACATGGTCCAGCGTGTAGCCGCGATAACGTAGCCATCGCCGTAGAATGTCCTGAAACGTGAACGTCCGGAAGTTGCCGATGTGGACAAAGTTGTAGACGGTAGGCCCGCAGGTGTACATGCGGACTGTATTGTCATGCAACGGGGTGAAAACCTCGAGCCCTTGCGTAAGAGTGTTGTGGAAGCGCAGCGCCATCAGAGGGGGATTAGACTCAATCGTAACAAGCGATCCGATTCGGTCACCCTTCGCGGCTCGTGTCAAACGGATGCCAGCGTCGAATGCGGAATTCAGACCTCGGGTCCGGGCCGAGGCCCGGCGCCTTACGGCCTGTTTGGGCAGGTCTCAGGTGGGTTGCCGCTGGCGATTTGGCGCCACTGCTCCGGTGTAATCTTGCGCTGCTGCAAGCGCGTGCACGCCTCATCAGCCAGGTCTTTTGCGCGCCACAGCCGTCGCACCACCCGCAGACTGCCCGTTGTGGATGCCCCTATCACGTACTTGTCATCGCCGGTGAAGCCGATCGGGAAGAATTCCAATGACTGCAATGGCATCGTGGAGGCTAACCTGGCAGTCGACGTTTCGAATATTCGTCCGGTGAGATCGCGGCTCGCGCTGGCCAGGTACTGATCGTGGCGGCTGAATCCCACCGCAACTATGTCGCTAGGATGCGCATATCTTCTTATCTCGCGAGATTCCTGGATATCGTATAGCCGAGCAGTCAGATCATTGCTGCCGGTCGCGATCCATTTTTCGTTAAAGCTGAACGTAATTGAGTTAACCTGGCAGGGGTTGAAGAGGCGTTCCATGCAAGCTTTCTCAAATTTATGAGGAAGCTTCCTGCCCACCGGTTCTCCTGATGAAGTGCGGAAAATGCTGACGGATTCTCCTTTACCGGCTGCCGCCAACATAGCTCCACTAGGACTGAACGCCACCACGGTTAACTCGTCTTTCGAAGGCTTGCTCCACTGCGGCTTTCCATTGCTGGCGTCAATGACCTGCAGCGTGTTATCAGTTTGAAAGAGAGCAGCCACGTATCTTCCGTCCGGCGTCATGTCGATTGAGTTGACGACGCCAGCGCGCGTCAACCGCGGAAGACCGACTTGCTTCCCGGCGTCACACTGAAACGCTGCCAGCCCTGCCTCGCCGCCCACTGCCACAAGAGTTCCACCGTTGCTAACCGCAATATCGGAGAAACTTGCACCCCGGGGAACAAACGGGCCGCATACCACATTCGCGTTACTAAGATCCAGAACACGCACGGTACTATCCGAACTGAGAGTTGCCAGGAAGTGGCCGTCGACGCTTGCGCTCATTTGCGCAAAACCCTCGTCCGGCTTTTCCGGAATATTCATCATTTCTGAATGGTCGCTGGTGTTCGAAATGCTGACTACTCCATCGACGCCGGCCGTAGCAATGTATTGACCGTCGCTACTGAAAGCAATCGCGAGCGCTCCTCCGGCATGGACATGCCTTGTGACTTCGCGCGACGTGAGCGTTTCAAACAGCCGAGCTGTGGAATCGTCACTCGCCGTCAGGACATACCGGCCGCTGTCCGGACTGAACGCCACCGCGTTAACCGCGTTATCGTGGCTCAAGTGAGAAACCTCAGGTGGACGCCGCCGTTGATCCTGAGTTTTGGGCCCTGCTCCAACCGCGCGGTTAGGAGCAGCAAGTGCGCTCGACGCGTCTTCGCTCCCGATGTCGAACACTCGGGCTGTCCGGTCCGCGCCGCCCGTTGCCAGGAAATGCCCATCCGGGCTGAATGCCACGGACCTCACGCCGCGCTCCTCCAGCACCAGCCAAATCTGGCGGCCGTTTTCTGCGTCAAATACGCGCGCCGTCTTGTCGTCGCTTGCGGCTGCCACGAGGCGGCCATGGGGGCTGAATGCAAGGCTTCGCACGGAACCGTTGAACGTTTTTTTCGGCCAGACTTCTTTACCTCTCATATCAAACAGGCGTACAGTCTTGTCCACGCCGCCTGTCGCTACATGCGCCCCGTCCGGACTGAAAACGATGCTCTGAACTTCAGTTTGCGGAAGGAAAATCGACTGCGCATGGGGATCTCTCCAGGCAGTAATTGAGGCACTGTAATCACTGGCCTCGCCTACATAGCGCGAATCGGGACTGAAAGCGACCTTCCGAACGACTCCCAAAAGCCCACTGCGCCAGATCTCTTTTCTACTTTCCACCTCGAAGATCCGGACGAATCCGTCATCAGCGCCTGACGCCAGATACTTCCCATCCGGGGTGAAAACCACTGACGTCACAACGCCCTTAGCGTCGAGATGTGCAGCCTCGATTCCATTCTTCCTGGAAAGATGGATTATCTTATCCCAACCGCCAGCCGCAATATATTGCCCATCTGGGCTGAACGCAACCGTCAGGATTGGATCCTTCGTCTGGAGTCCGACCACCGGGTTCTGCAGCACAGAGAGGCCCTGCTCGAGAGCGTACGTATTCAATTCATTCGGTTCGAATCGCGCCGATTGCGCAGCCAGCAATATGCTGTCTTGGAGCTTGGTCGGGTTTGTACTGTCGTAAAAAGATTCCGCCAGCAACTGGCGCGCGATGGATTTCCTGTCCGCCCGCCGCATCTTGAGCGTCAGAATGAAGAAGACCATGGTAAGCAAAGCGACAGAGACGGTGAAGCCCACCAGCAGCGCCGCCCTACGTTTCCTGCGCATGCGCTCCCGCCGAGCTTCGTCATCGCGCGCCCGCCGGCTGTGTTCGAGAAACTTCTGCGCGCTTTCGAAATCGGCGTTGCCCGGTTCGGTGCTGTACCGCTCAGCCCAGACGGGATTCGGGTTCGCGGCCTGCCACCAATTGAGAGCGGTTTGCAGCTCCGGATCGCGCCACAAATTCCCGCCGTGGCGTTCCCATAAACGCGCATCGCCGACGATCCCTAAAAACCTGGTCCGCCATTCCGATTCCTCGTTCAACCATTGCCTTAGCTTCGCCCACTCGCGAATCAAGCTTTCATGCGTGATATCGAGATAATCGTCCGGGGCCAACTCCGGAACCTGTTCCGCCCTGGGTACCAGAAAGGCGGCTGACCCCTTGCGAAAATGATCGATGACATCGCAGACTTTCTGCCGCGCTTTCGGAGTGTCCGCAGCATTGACCGCCCAGAGTTCGGCCAAGGTCGCCGGATCTCTGCGCTCACGGTTATCAAAGCCACGAATGGTCAGACGCCTGAAGATGCGCTCCGCGATCTTTTCATCCACGCCCTTCAGCAACTCGTCCGCGTGGTTATTCAGGGCGTTCTCAAAACAACCCGCGGCCTCATAGTCGACCAGTTCGATTCTTCGCGTGTGATCCGGATCGGCGCGGCGCCAGAATTCCCAGGTGCGCATTAGCGCATGTTGCAAAACCGGCAGTTGATCCGGCTCGTCACCGGTATCGTTCAGGATGCGCTGCAGCAGGCTGGGCGAAATTTCCACTCTACCCAGCGGCCCTTGGATGGTCTCTTGCCGCTGCTCGCGTGTCAGACGGGGAACCAGGTATTGCGAATCATTCAGTTTCTCCGGCAGATCGCGAAATTCGGCGCAATCGCCCAGGTAATCCGACCGCATCGTGAGTACGATGAAAATCGGCGGCAGACGCCGGCTAGCCGTCAACAGGAGCTGAACGAATTCGGCAGTTTCCGAGGCGGAGTCTACCCGAGTCCGCTTGGTTTCCGCCCTCAGCCCCTCCTGCTCTTTGTAGCGGAACAGCTCTTCAAACTGATCCACTACCAGCAGTAGGCTTTCGTCCGGGCCAAGCTGCTTAGCTGTTTCCACCAGGCCGTGACTGCTTTGGCGAAGGCCCTGAGGATCGAACGCTTGCCTCTTCAGCTCGCTCGCCAGACTCGCAAACGGCGCTCCCGCCGGACGCATCACCACAATGCGCCAGCGAGCTTTTGCCTCCGCAATTGGGCCGCGCCGCAATGCCGGTATCAACCCCGCGCGAACCAGAGACGACTTGCCAGAGCCGGAGAGGCCCACCACCGCGACAAAGCGATGGCGCTCCAGCCGGTTCAGCAGCTCGGCGATCTGTTGATCGCGCCCGAAGAACAGGTGAGCTTCCGATGTGTCAAAAGGCCGCAGCCCCGGAAAAGGATTTTCGATTTGCTGAAGACGCGCGAGAACCGCGGCGAAGCTCATACACGGGCTTCCTGCCACCGCTGCCGGATGGGATCGAAAAACCCCTCCAGCCGCGCGGGATCGAACTTGCCGAACTCTTCGGCAATGCTGAAATCCGTCAGGCGCTCGCGCAGCAACTGAACAATCTCCGTTTTCCCGGATTGAGGATCAAACAGACAGAGTCCCCGGCTCTTTGCGCGCGCGGTTTGTACCACCGCCTGAAATTCGCCACGCCACCAATCCTCATCGGCGTTGCCCCAGATCAGTAGAACTCCATCGGAATCCCGCAGCCTGGCCGTGCGCTGGCTAGGATCTTCGGGCGTTGCAAACTCAAATTCTTTGTAATAGTTCAGCAGGATGGCACCGGCGTTATCTTGTTCCGTCGCGTCTTTCAAGTTGTAAATCAGAAACACATTCGGCTTGCCGGAAGACGGTTTCGCCCGGCCGTTTGGCCGCAGGAGCGCGAATACCTCTTCCTTCAGCTTGATGGGGTTGATGGTCTCGTTGAGAAATACCTTCTGCGGCGAGTCGTCCTGCTCCACCTGCTTACAAAAGGCTCGCTGCTTCAGATCAGCGCTTTGCCTCGCTTCCGGAGCGCGCCAAACAACCCAGCGTTTTCCCAGGAGACTCGCCACTTCGATCAACGCACGTGCGGTCTCATCGTAACGTTCGCCGAGCAAAAACACCGAAATTGCGGCTTCCCGCAGCTGACTCTCGACGTTGGTCTTTCTCTCGGGCAAAATGCGATAGCCTTCCGGGGCCAGCTCATTGGCGAGAGCATTGTAGGCCTCTGCAAGCTCCCCATCGGCGGCGGGCGGATAGAGAAATACCGGCGTTGCATGATGGCGCATTTTGCACAGCAACTCCACCAGCTCGCCTACAAGCCTGCTTAAGCTCTCCTCGAAACGTCTGCCGCCAACCCTGAACGTCTCCTTGCCATCGCAAAACGGGATATCCGTGGCTCCGGGGAACAGTTCGCGATGCTCGTTGTTCTCGACAGCCAGAATGGGACAGCATAAGGCAAAGAGCGAATTCGCGAACTCTTTCGTCTGGAACCGCTGCCGGCGCGCCTCCAGGGTCCTGCGGAACGCGGCGCATTCCTCTTCCACGCAGTATCGCGACCGGATATAAGTCGGCGAAGGAAGCAGCAGAAACACTGCCGAGTGTTCGACCGAATCCGGAATCTCCCGCTGGAAATCCCGGTCCCGGCGAAGCTTTTCGTCATCCACCCAGGTGACGGGCTCGATACCCAGCCGCGGTTTGATTTCGCTTTTCAGGCGATCGAGAAAACGCTCCACCCATTGCCGGTTATCGCCGTGGGCGTAACTGATGAAAATATCGTGCTGAAATCCCGGAACGTACGCCATCAGTATTTCCGAATGATGAATTGCTTCTGCAATTCTAGTGCAAATGTGGGCGTCTGGCGCATGGCCCGTCTCCGCTAGCCAGCCAGGAACAGGCCAAGGTATTCAAAGATTTAGGTAAATCTCACCTCCCACCAGCTCGGCTGCCGTCTGGTGCAATCATCGGTCAATCTCGCGAAAGGAGGAAATGGCTCTTGATCATTCGCTTAATTATCCTAACAGTGCTAAGAGCGTTCAACGGCTAATCCTCAGCGCCTGTCCGTGGCACACGTATCAACCTCCGTGCCCCACAATAAGATTGCATGTCCGCCTTGCGATTTGAGGTTCAGGCCACCTGTCCGGAGACTGGCGCTCGCGCGGGCTTGCTCCACACTGCTCACGGCACGATCGAAACCCCCGTTTTCATGCCAGTCGGAACGCAGGGCACGGTTAAGGGCCTTGCTCCTCGCGAGTTGCTGACTGATCTTGACGCCAGAATCATCCTCGCCAACACCTACCATCTTTTTCTGCGCCCTGGCCATGAACGGATTGCGCGCCTCGGAGGCCTGCATCGCTTCATGGCGTGGCCGCGCGCCATCCTCACCGATTCTGGCGGATTTCAGGTTTTCAGCCTGGACGCGCTCCGCAAAGTGACCGCGGAAGGCGTCCTGTTCCACTCGCATCTGAACGGCGACGCGCATTTCTTCTCGCCCGAGAGCACCGTGGATGTGCAGCTCGCTCTCGGAAGCGACATCATGATGGTGCTCGACGAGTGCCTGGCCTATCCGGCCACGCGCGAAATGGCGCTGGAATCCATGCAAAGAACCATTCGCTGGGCCCAGGCGGGCTACCGGCATTACCTGCAGCGGCAAACCGGACTGCATGCCGCGCTGTTTCCCATCGTGCAGGGCTCCATGTACCCGGATCTGCGCGAGGCCTGCGCGCAAGCGCTGCTGGAGCTCGATGCGCCCGGCTACGCGATCGGCGGTTTGTCGGTCGGCGAGCCCCGCAATCTCAGCCAGGAGATGGTTGCCGTCACGGCGCCCCTGCTGCCGGCCGCCCGGCCGCGCTACGTCATGGGCGTCGGCATGCCGGAGGAGTTGCCGCAATACGTCGCGCACGGGGTCGACATGATGGATTGCGTACTGCCTTCCCGCAACGCACGGAACGGATATCTTTTCACGTCGCAAGGAAAAGTGGTCATCAAACAGGCGCGCTATATGGAGGATGAGCAGCCTTTGGATCCGGAGTGCGGCTGCTACACCTGTAAAACCTTCAGCCGCGCCTATCTTCGCCATCTGTTTATGTCGGGCGAGATCCTATTCTCCAGTCTTGCTACCCTGCACAATGTCCACTACTTCCTTGACATCATGCGGCAAATAAGACACGCTATCCTAGTTGGTAGGTTCCCCGAATATATAAGGTCCTTTGCAACGGGTTCGCTCATGGAAAGGTAACCCTTTCTGCCGGGCGGCACGGAAATTGTTGCAAGCTCCTCGCGAAAGCGGGCCGCCTTTCCGGGCGGATACTTAATTCAATACTCTACAACAGCACCGTATGTCGTACTTCTTTCTTCTCCTACAGACCGCGCCTGCCTCTTCGCCGACCAGCATGCTGAGCGGCGTTTTGCCGATCGTACTAATGATCGCCATCTTCTATTTCCTGGTGTTCATGCCCATGCGGCGGCAGCAGAAGAACCAGAAGGAGATGCTGAAGACGCTGCAAAATGGCCAGACGGTAGTCACCAGCGGCGGTATTATCGGCACCATTCTGACGGTGAACGATGATAGCCTTGTTCTTCGCGTAAAGCCGGATAACCTGAAGATCCAGGTTTCCCGCAGCGCCGTCACCAGCGTGGTTGCGACGGAGGAGTCGGCCAAGAAGTAATACTGAAACACGCTACATTGCACTGAAATGAAACGCCATCTACGCTTTAAGTTTTTTGTTATCGTCGCTGTCATTCTTGCCTGTATTTTCGGCATCATCGGGCTTCCCACCAGCAAGGCCCAACTCGTTGCCAACTGGCATAACAGCATTCATCTCGGTTTGGATCTCCGTGGCGGAACCTACTTGGTGGTCCAGGTGCAGCAGCAGGACGCTTTCAATGGCGCCGCGGGAGTCGATAGCGACCGCCTGAAAGAGCTGTTCCGCAAGTCGAACGTGACATACTCGGACGCCTACGTGGAAGAGGCCAAGACCCTGCAGGACGCCACCAAGGTAGCCATTGTCGTGAAAGGCGTACCCGCCACACAAGCGGGCACTTTCCGCAGCGTGGTCAGCGACAACCTGTCGCAATGGCTGATAACACCCGTCAACGCGACCGATTACCGCCTGACGCTCCGGCCATCCGACGCGTTGAAGATGTGGCAGGACGTGCTGACCGACACCAAGAACACCCTGGACCGGAAGATCAACGCGCTGGGTTTGAGCGAGGCGACGGTGCAGCAGCGTCGCGAAGACCGTGACTCGGAGTTGCTCGTGCAACTGCCCGGCGTGGACGATCCGGGGCGCGTGAAACAGATCCTGCAGACGGCTGCCAAGCTGGAACTCTATGACGTAAAAGGCGGTCCATACGCCAGCCGCGACGAAGCCCTGGCGCAGAACGGCGGCGTTTTACCCATCGGTACCAAGCTGATAGGCGCTTCCGATATCAGCGGCAAGGGCGGCGGCGTTTACCTGGTGACAAGCACGCCGGTGGTGCGCGGCCCCGATATCCGCGACGCGCACCCGCAGCAAAGCCAAATGCCTGGTTCCTGGGATACCAGCTTCGTTCTCAGCCAGGAGGCGGCCAAGCGCTTTGCGGCCTATACGGGCTCGCACGTCGGACAGCGCCTCGCCATTGTGCTCGACAACCGCGTCCTGGAGGCTCCCTCCATCAAGAACCAGATCAGCGATCAGGGAGTCATCGAAGGAGCCGGTACCCAGCAGGAAGCCACGGATCTGGCTCTTAATCTGAAAGCAGGTTCGCTGCCCGCTCAAGTCCTTTATGAACAGGAAGAGACGGTCGGGCCCTCGCTGGGCGCCGATTCGATTCGCGATGGCTTCTTCGCCGGAATTGCCGGCGTGCTGGCCGTGATCGTGGCGATGCTTATTTACTACAGGAAAAGCGGAATCAACGCGACTCTGGCCCTTATCTTGAACGCCGTCATATTGATTGCGTGCCTCAGCTACTTTGATGCGGTGCTCACCCTGCCCGGTATCGCGGGAATCATCCTCACTATCGGTATGGCGGTGGACAGCAATGTCCTGATTTTTGAAAGAATACGTGAGGAGTTGCGGGCAGGTAAAGCCGTCATCCCCGCTGTCGACAATGGATTCAGCAAAGCCTTCCTTACCATCGTCGACACGCACATCACCACTATCGTCTCCTGCGCCATCCTGTTCCTCTTCGGGTCGGGACCGGTCAGGGGTTTTGCCGTCACTCTTGTGATTGGCTTGGCTGCGAACGTTTTTACCGCGGTTTTCGTGTCCAAGGTAATCTTCGACTGGGAGTTATCGGGACCAAAGCGAGTCGCCGCTCTCAGTATTTAGCAGTGCCGTGTCGTATATAGAACCGCCTGAAAGGCCGGTTCGGCGGCAGAATTGGGAACATTTATAACAGACCGGTGTCTATTCTTCGTAGATGTCGGCCCCTAGAGTTAGATGGAAATCTTCAAGCAAACGAATTTTGACTTCCTCGGGAAGAAATGGCCGTTCATCTGCCTGTCGCTCCTGCTTACCCTGGCTGGCCTTGTCAGCCTGGCGATAAAGGGCGGACCGAGGTACGGTATTGATTTTACTGGTGGCGCGCTGATGGATGTGAATTTCATTAAGCGGCCGCCTGCCGACCAGCTACGAGCCGCTCTTCACAAACGAGTGCCGGGCGAGATTGAAGTACAGGAAGTAAGCGGCTCGCAGGAAGCCTTGATCTCCACCGGTACCCGTAGCGACCGGCCCGCTTCGCGGTCTGATCAGGCCCTGCAAGCTACTCGCGATGATATGATTGCATCGCTCAATGCGGCTTTTAACCCCGATTCGGGCGGCAAGCTCGATATGAATACCGCTGGACATGTCGCGCTCGCGGAGCGCTTGCGCGATCCTTTGACCAAGGCCGGGGTTATTCTGTCCGATGATCAGGTGCAAGAGCTTGCCTCCGCGATCACTACCTACCGCGACACTCCTCCCCGCTCCGGTCTCATCCGGAGCCTTGATGAATTGGCCGCTGTTCCCGGGGTCGCTCCAAAGGTTCTGAATGTAATCAAACAGGAGTGTTTCGCCGGGAATTTCAACATCCGCAGCTTTGAGTTTGTCGGTCCGAAGATTGGCGCGGACCTCCGCCAGCAGGCGATTAATGTCGTTTTGATCGCGCTGGCAGCCATGCTCGTATACATCGCGTTCCGTTTTGAATGGATCTACGGCGTGGCCGCTGTGATAGCGGTCTTTCATGACACGATCATCACCATTGGGCTGTTCTCGTTATTCAACAAGCAGATTGATCTGACTGTTATCGCTGCGTTGCTGACATTGGTTGGCTACTCGATGAACGACACCATTGTCACTTTTGATAGGATTCGTGAAAACCTTCGTATGCAGCAGATGCGCGGGTCGTTCTCGGATATCGTGAACACAAGTATCAACCAGACACTAAGCCGGACGGTGTTGACTTCGGGCCTTACGTTTCTTACCGCGCTGTCGTTATTCTTGTTTGGCGGCCAGGTGTTGAATGGCTTTTCGTTCGCTTTGGTGGTTGGAATCATTGTGGGAACGTACTCTTCGATTTTCATCGCGAGCCCGATCCTGATTTTCTGGCAGAACATGATGGACCGGCGCAGGAGAGGCGGCAGCCGCCCGGCGATGGCAGAAAGCCGCGCGCGGAGCGTGGCAAAGCCCGTCAAGACTGTGAAGCCGGTGAAAGCCGGAACGAAGTAGGATGGGTTGGTTGGGTAGGCATTGATTTGAATATGGGGCCGCCCGGCGGTCCCGGAGCGAGGGAACTTGCATGTTTGATCAAACGTTTGTCGACGGAACGCAAAAGACAAAAAAGCCAGTCACCGTCGTGATTTCGCTGGCGCTGCAGATCGCGATCATCGGGGTTTTTATCCTGATTCCGCTGATTTACACGCAGGCTTTGCCGAGTGCCCAGTTGCGAAGCATGTTGGTGGCTCCACCACCACCGCCGCCGCCGCCACCGCCGCCGCCGCCGGCCGTGAAAGTGATACCCAAGCCGGTGGTCCGGCAGTTTATCGCCAACCAATTGATTGCGCCGAAAGTCATCCCCAAGAACATCAACCACATCGAAGAAGCTGCGCCGCCGCCTGACACGGGCGGTATCGTCGGTGGAACCGGCGAGGCCGGCGGAGCAGTGGGAGGTGTGATCGGCGGCGTCTTAGGTGGTGTTCCGGGCGCGCCTCCGCCTCCGCCGCCGCCCAAGGCGAAAGCTCCCTCGGGTCCCGTGCGCATCGGTGGACAAGTGGCCGAAGCCAACTTGATTCGCAGAGTTCAGCCCGTCTATCCTGCCCTGGCGAAATCGGCCCGCGTGCAGGGGACGGTTGAGTTCACCGCCGTGATTAGCAAAGAGGGGAATATTGAAGACCTCCGGCTGATTCGCGGCCATCCCCTTCTGGTAAACGCCGCGAAAGAAGCCGTGTTGCAGTGGAAATACCGGCCAACCTTGCTGAATGGTCAACCGGTGGAAGTGGTCACTGATATCATCGTGAACTTCACGTTGAGCCAGTGAGGGTTTTGAGAAGTTCGATTCAACTTAGGAGATAAGCATGCTTTTACAAATTCAACTATGGGCATTATGGCTATTCCAGGAATCAGAAGGAATTAGCTTCGACCCACGCTCGGTATGGGGCAATATGGGCGTTGCCGCCAAATTGGTGGTCGCCTGTCTGTTCATCATGTCGGCCTGGTCTATCGGCGTTATGATCGACCGGGTCATCGCCTACAACGCGGCTCGCAAGCAGTCCCGCGCGTTTGCTCCGGCCGTGGCTGGCGCTCTGCGCGAAGGCAAGCTCGATGAGGCCATCAAGATTGCAGACCGTTTCAATAAGAGCCATCTGGCTAAGGTTGTGGTGGCCGGTCTGCAGGAATTCAAAGCTCATCAGATGAGCAGCGAGATCCCGGGCGAAGAGATCGAAGCCTCGCGCCGCGCCCTTGAGCGCGCCGAAGCCATCGTTCACGCCGAGCTGAAACGCGGCGTCAGCAGCCTCGCGACGATTGGGTCCACCGCGCCCTTCGTTGGTCTATTCGGAACGGTCGTCGGCATCATGAATGCGTTCAAATCGATTTCGACTTCCAAGTCGACCGGTCTGGGCGCCGTCGCCGGCGGTATTTCTGAAGCTCTCATCACGACGGCTGTCGGTCTCTTCGTGGCTATTCCGGCCGTCTGGATGTTCAATTACTTCAGCAACCGCATTGAAGCTTTCGATGTGGAGATGGGCAACTCCAGCTCCGAGCTCATTGACTACTTCCTGAAGCGTACACAAAGGGTGGCGGCCAAGTAGCCGCTGGCGTTTGCTGCCCAAAGCTTACTCGAGTTGAATCGATGGAACGGGAGCGGATTCAATCTGCTCCCTTCTTAAACCTGGTAGAGGCGACTCACCTTCTCGAGTGGTTATAACGGTTCTTTTGCGAGGAATTTAAAATGAAGCTACCTAAAGCTCCCGAGGTTGTTTCCGAGATTAACGTCACCCCCATGGTGGACGTGATGCTCGTGCTTCTGATCATTTTCATGGTCATCACGCCCATGTTGTCGAAGGGCCAGACCGTGAACCTGGTCAAGACTCACAACGATATCAAGATGCAGGAAGCGGACAAGGAAGATGCGGTCTTAATCGCGATCACGCGTGACGGCAAAGCATTCCTCAGTCCAGGCAACATGCTTATTCAGCCCGATCAGCTGGCAGGCAAAGTAAAGGATCTGCAGACCAACCGTTCTGATAAAACAGTCTACATTAAAGCGGATGCCAGGGCGCGTTTTGCGTCTGTCACCGAGGTGATCGACAATCTCCGTACAGCCGGTGTCGATCAGCTCGGCTTGATAACTGAAGACATCCAGGACAAGAACAAAAAAGGCAGCTTAGGTCTTTAAACAATTTACCTGAAAGGGATATTTCTATGTCAATGGCAGTTGGCGGCTCCAAAGGAGGAGCCAAGGCGGACATAAACGTTACACCGCTGATTGACGTGTTGCTCGTGCTGCTGATCATCTTTATGGTGATTACGCCCCTAACCCCACACGGTTTGGATACGCTGGTGCCTCAACCGCCGCCGCCCAACCAACCTCCGCCCCCTCCTAATCAAGACCCAACCGTAGTCATTGAGGTTGCTAAGGATGCCACTCTTCAAATCAATGGGCAGCCGATAAAGGAGGCGGATCTTCAGGCCAAGTTGGAAGATGTCTTCAAGACCCGCGCGACAAAAGTGGTTTTTGTGAAAGGTGATCCGGATGTCGATTACCGCTATGTGGCCCAGGTAATTGACGATGCCAAGGGCGCTGGCCTCGACAAAGTTGGTATCATGACCCCCAAAGTCGAAGCAGGGCAGTAGTATCCCAGCGAGAGAGGACCTACACCAATGCGAAAGTCAAAATGGTTGTTGCTGACGTTGTGTGCCGTACTAATCGTGCTGGCAAGTGGGTGCGATAAGCTGAAATCTCGCGACCAGATGAATCAAGGCGTGCAAGCGTACCGGAACAATCACTATGCCGAGGCGGTCAAGCATTTTAAAGAGGCGGTGACTCTCGATCCGACAAACCAAAACGCCCAGCTCTACCTGGCAACGTCCTATATGATCCAGTGGGTGCCGGGCGCGGACTCGCCGGACAACCAGAAGAACTACGAGATGGCGAAGCAGGAGTTTCAGAAGGTCCTGCAAAAGGACCCCAGCAATTCCCTGGCGCTTGCCTCAATGGCCGCTATGGCCTACAATTCCGCGACCGGCGGCAGTCCCGAGCAGAAGCTGGCGGCTCTTGAGGATGCGCGCAAGTGGAATCAGCGCAGGATCGAAGTCGATCCGAAAGATGCCGAAGCGTATTACTATCTCGGCGTCATTGACTATGCCGAGGCTCTAGGTCCTATCAGTACCGCGCGTGTCGACGAGAGGTTGAGGCCCGATAATCCGGGTCCGCTTCCCGATGTGAAGACGCGTAACGAACTGACTGATAAATATGCTCAACTCATCGACAGTGGCATCGACAACCTGAAGAAGTCGCTCACGATCAATAAGGAAAACGAGGACGCTATGTCCTACGTCAATCTTCTGCTGCGCGAAAAGGCCGCTCTGGCAACTTCGCCTGAGGCCGCCAAAGCCGATTCGCAGGAAGCGGACGAGTGGATGAACAAATCGCTTGATATGAAGCGCATCAAAGCCAGCCGTCCGCAAAAGTCGACTGAAGCCAGCTAATTCAGGAAGTACGTTCGATAAAGCGTGTCCCGCTGCTTTGGAATGAAGCCTGCGTCGCGAATCAGGCGGCGAAGTTGCTCCTCTGTGGCGCTGTGGTGCGTGCCGGCGGCCGAGACCACGTTCTCCTCTATCATGATGCTTCCCACGTCGTTTCCGCCGAAACGCAGCCCGACTTGACAAACCTTTAAACCCGGGGTCACCCAGGACGCTTGAATATTCTGAATGTTGTCCAGGTAAATCCTCGACAGCGCCAGCATCTTGAGGTATTCAACCGCCGTCGCTTCGTGCTTCACAAAGCGTCCCAACGACGTATACTCGCGCTGGAAGAACCACGGTATGAAGGCGGTAAAGCCGCCCGTCTCCTCTTGAATCTGGCGAACGATCTCAAAGTGGTTCATTCGCTGCTCAATGCTTTCGCCCGTGCCGAACATCATGGTGGCGGTCGTTCGCATTCCGAGCGAGTGAGCGGTTCTGTGAACGTCGATCCACTCCTGCACCGAGCACTTCAAGCGGCTGATCCTATGCCGGACCGCCTCATCCAGGATCTCCGCCCCGCCCCCTGGAATGGAATCCAGGCCGGCATCGCGCAGCCGCGCGATCGTATCGCGCAGAGAAAGCCTGCTCACCTCTGCAATGTTCACGATCTCCGGCGCCGAAAAGCAGTGACACCATATGTCGAAGCGTGACTTGATCGTCCGGAGCAGGTCCTCGTACCACTCAATTTTCAGATCTGGATGCAGGCCACCCTGCATCAGGATGCCGGTGCCGCCGAGCGCGATGGTTTCTTCAATCTTGCTAAGGATGAGTTCGTTTGGCAGAATGTAGCCCTCTTTGTGGCCGAGAGGGCGGTAAAAAGCGCAAAAGCTGCAGTATTCAGTGCAGAAATTTGTGTAGTTGATATTGCGGTCGATGATGTAACTGACGACGCCGTCGGGATGGAGCTTCCGGCGGATCGCATCAGCCTCTCCGCCGATGCCTATCAGATCGTCGCTTTGGAACAGATCGATTGCTTGCTTCCGGGTAATCATGTGTCCCCTCTCAGGCGCGCTGTGCCAATGTTGGTTGCAATTGGGCCAGTTCAAGGAAAGCTTGTAAGCCTCGATGTTCGGCCCGGCCTATTTCAAAGCGTATATGGTTCCGAAGATAACGGTCGGCCAGCTCTCTAGTTATCCCCCGGCTGGCATATTCGCGATCGATAAGATCGGTGAGATTGGCCTTTCCGAAATCATAAGATGCGCGGGTGATGGCCGTCAGACGATCGACGGGAATTCCCGGCTTGCCGGCCCATGCGGCGAACACCATCGGATGCCCGGTCAATGCAAGCCACTCGGCGCCTAGATCCAGCCAGTGCAGGTGGCTCTCAGCGGGGTTCACCCGCAAGGCGGGGTCGCCGATGATGAGGGCGGCGTCGGCACCGGACAGCATGTCGCGCAGCACTGGTTCTGCGGACGTCACAAACGGTTCCACCCCATATCTTTCACGCAGTATGATTCTTGCCAGCTGCACGGAGGTCCGGGAACTGCAGTCGGCGGCGAGCGTTCGCACCTGCCGCCACGAGACCCGCGAAAAGAGCAGAATACTGCGAACCGCGCCCAGGCAGGTGATACCAACGCCCGGCACAATCTCGAGACCTTGCCGCGCGACTTCCGCTACCGGCACAAGACCGATTTGAATGCTGTTACCTTCTACTTCCTCGGCGCATGTGGAAGGAATCGAGAAACTGAGATCAACCTCGGCCGCCTGCGGTCCATGCAGCATTCCCCACACCAGAGGGACGGCGTTCAGAAAACTGACTGCGCCCACGCGAACCTTCGGATCGATCTCTCTCAAATCCCAGTCTATCTGAGCGTTCGAGAGATTACCGGCGGTCTTTTAAACACCGCGCTTATCACCCCAAAGATCAATGTGCAGGCGCGGGCTATAGCGATACCCTCTGCTCTTGCAGACTTCAGCCAGCCAAAGCGACCTGCTTTGCAAAACATCCCGCTGCGTTCCCTCCGGCATCAACACGATGTGTTGGGCGTCGGCTTCGATCTCAGAACGGATCGCCTCAATCTCCTGCATGTCTTCCGGGGAAGAAACCACGAACTTGAGCTGATACCGGAAGTCCGCTGTGAGTCTTCGCAGAACTTCCGGCTGCCACCGCAATCGGTCATGCTGTGCCGCCCAACGGCCATCTTCGCGCGTATGCGGCGTCGAGTTCGCGAGCTTTGGGCTGATACTCATCAAATCGCAGGCAACGGGGGCGTAGACGGTACCGGCCGTTTCAATGGTGATGTGAAGAGCCGCTGCGCGGAGCGCGCAGGTCAGGGATACGATTTCCGGCGCGATCATCGGCTCGCCCCCAGTAACCACGACGTGCGGCGCGCGGAATGACTGTACCTGTTGCAGAATGTCATCGACGGCCAGGTTCGCTCCCTCGGGATTCCAGGAAGTGTATGGAGTGTCACACCAGACGCAGCGGAGATTGCACCCCGACGTCCGAACAAAGACGGAAGGCACGCCCACCAGCATGCCTTCCCCCTGTATCGAATAGAAAATTTCTGATATTTTCACGTGTCGAGCAGCGTCAGAGATCGGCCAGAAGCGGGTCGGCAACGCCCGCCTCTGCAAATCCTTTACGTCTTAGAATGCACGCGTCACAGTGCTCACAGGGCCGCCCGTGAACATCCGGATCGTAACAGGTAGATGTCAGGGCCAGGTTGACTCCGAGCTCCATCGCCTTGCGAACGATATCCGCCTTCGTCATCTTCATCAGCGGAGCATGGATCTTGATCTGCGTCTGGCCCTCGACGCCTGCCTTGGTCGCGAGATCGGCCATTGTTTCGAATGCTCGAATGAATTCCGGCCGGCAGTCGGGGTAGCCGGAGTAGTCAATCGCGTTTACTCCGATAAAAATGTCCGAAGCGCCTGTCACTTCGGCATAAGCGAGCGCAAAAGACAGAAAAATCGTGTTCCTCGCCGGCACATACGTAGACGGAATTCCGTTCGACATCTCGGCGTCCTGACGATCTTTTGGCACCTCAATACTGCCGGTCAACGCCGATCCTCCAAAAAGGCGCAAATCGAAGGTGATTGTGCGATGTTCCTTGGCCGCCAGACTCTGCGCCACTCTGGCTGCGGCGGTTAGCTCGGCTTTATGCCTTTGGCCATAGTCGAAAGAGAGGCAAGAGCACTCGTAGCCTTCGGACTGGGCTATCGCCAGACAAGTGGTTGAATCCAGACCACCGCTAAGAAGGCAAACGGCGCGGCGAATGAAGGCTGGTTCCAATCTTCAGTATAGGTTTCACGGCTGACGCTCCCGGTCCGTGGAGGTCACCGCCGCATCCAGCTCTCCCTTATGCAGCCGAATGTGAATAAGTTCGTTTGGCAAAATCTCCTCGGCGGATCGCAGCACGTGTCCGTCCGCGTTTTGCACGATGGCATAGCCCCGCCCGAGAACGGCTAAAGGGCTGATCTGGCTGAGTTGCAAGTGGAGTGATTCGTGCCGGCGCAGGGCCTGCCAGAGCTTCACCTGCATGGCTTTCGCTGCCCTTTCACTGAGCCGTTCGTTGCGATGCCGGTCTCGCGCGAATCGCAGGCGCAGATCCGCTGCCGCCAGGCGCCGGTTCAGGTCAGCCAAACGTTTCGATCGGGCTTCCAGCAAATTCCGCTGCAAGCCGCGGAGCCGGTAATCTAACTCATCCAAGGCCTGTGAGCGCTTGGCTATCGCCCGATGGAAGGGCCGGGCGGCCCGCTCCGGGCCGCCCTGATGAAGCGCGCGTGCGGCCTGCAGCAGCCGGTAGCGAATTGCCTGCACAGCCTTCGTCCGGCAACCGGCGATCTGCTCCAGGAGACTTTCTCTGGTGCAGACAACGATTTCGGCTGCTGCAGATGGCGTGGGCGCGCGAAGATCGGCGGCAAAATCGGCGATCGTGAAGTCCGTTTCGTGTCCAATCGCCGAGATAACGGGCACACTGCAAGCGCGGATGGCGCGAGCCACTGCTTCTTCGTTAAACGTCCAGAGATCTTCAAGCGAGCCTCCGCCGCGGGCCAGGATGACAACTTGCGCCCAATTGGTCCGGCTGAAAAACCCCAAGCCGGCGCAAACCTGCTGCAGCGCTCCCTCTCCCTGCACCTGCGCGGGATAAATGCGGATATGCAGTCCCTGAAAGCGACGCTCCAGGACATGCAGAACGTCACGAAGCGCGGCGCCGTCCGGCGAAGTGACAACGCCGATGCGGCGTGGCAGTCTGGGCAAGAGGCGCTTCAGGGAAGCGTCAAACAGTCCTTCCGCGGAGAGCTTGCGTTTGAGCTGCTCAAGAGCGAGTTGCAGGGACCCGGCGCCCTGTGGTTCCAGCAATTCGACAATGAGTTGGTACTCGCCGCGCGCTTCGTATACTTCCAGGTTGCCGCGGGCGATCACCGCCAACCCATCCTGCGGCTTGAACCGGACGAACCGTGCGGACCCTTTGAATAAAGCGCACTTGAGCTGGCTTTGCTCGTCCTTGAGAGAGAAGTAGTAGTGCCCGCTGCTCGCAGCGCGGCAGCCAGAAATCTCACCCACCACCCAAATGCCGCGGAAGTCGGCTTCAAACAGCCGCTGTACCGCGCAATTCAGTTCACTGACCTGGAAAACACGCCGTTCAGGCCCCAGCGAAAGTTGCATCTGTCCGCTCTCAACGCTTGTTCTGAACGCCATGGATATCTCCAGTTTCGGACATCGGAACCTTGGACTATCAACCAAAGTGCGATATTCTAGCGGCTTCCGGGCAATTCCTGCGTCCGCGTCAGACAGCACGGTGCTTCGGACCCAACCATTAAAATTCTGGAGGAATATGAAGCCACAAGAAGTCCTTGACCTTGCGAAGAAGAACGATGCCCGGCAGTTCGATTTACGCTTCACTGACCTGCCCGGGCTGAGCCAGCACATCTCCTACCCGATCAGCATGCTCGACGAAGGGTCGTTTGAAGATGGGTTCGGAATCGATGGCTCGAGCATCCGTGGATGGGCGGCCATCAACGAGAGTGACATGCTCATCATCCCGGATCCGGCCACGGCCTTCATAGACCCGTTCGCAGAAACCCGCACGATCGTGATGCTGGGCGATATCGTCGATCCCATCACTCGGCAACACTATGATCGAGACCCCCGGTGGATCGCGAAAAAGGCCGAGCTTTATCTGAAGAACAGCGGCCTTGCGGACGCCGCCTTTTTCGGCGCGGAAGCCGAATTTTTCATTTTCGACAACATCCGCTTCGACCAGAACCAGCACAGCGGCTTTTATTTCATCGATGCTGAGGAAGGCCGCTGGAACTCAGGCCGCGAACATAATAACCTGGGCTACCGGCCGCGCTACAAAGAGGGCTATTTCCCGGTTCCTCCCACCGATCATTATCAGGATCTCCGCAGCGAAATGGTGGCGACTATGATCGAGTGCGGAATAACAATTGAATGCCATCACCACGAAGTCGCGACCGGCGGCCAGTGCGAAATCGATCAACGCTTCGATACTCTTGTAAAGTCAGCGGACAACATGATGCTGTATAAATACATCGTCCGCAATGTGGCCTATCAGTACGGGAAAACGGTCACCTTTATGCCGAAACCTCTGTTTGGCGACAACGGCAGCGGAATGCACACGCACCAAAGCCTGTGGGCGGCGGACAAGCCTTTGTTTGCGGGTGACAATTACGCCGGTCTGAGCCAGCTGGCGCTGAACTACATCGGCGGCCTGCTGCGCCACGCCAGAGCGTTGTCGGCGATCATCGCTCCTACAACGAACAGCTATAAGCGTCTTGTGCCGGGCTTCGAGGCGCCTGTAAATCTGGCGTACTCCCGGCGAAATCGCTCCGCCGCAGTTCGTATTCCGATGTACTCGAACAGCCCTAAAGCCAAGCGTGTAGAGTTTCGGCCTCCGGATCCGGCAGCCAACCCATATCTGGCGTTCGCCGCCATGATGATGGCAGGCCTTGACGGGGTTATCAATAAAATCGATCCAGGTGAACCGCTGGATAAAGACATTTATGATCTCTCGCCGGAAGAGATGCAGAAAGTGCCTTCCATGCCCGGTTCGCTCGATGAGGCTCTGACGTGCCTGGAGGAAGACCACGCTTTCCTCACGAAAGGCGACGTTTTCTCCGAAGAGCTCATCGAAACGTTTACTTCATACAAGAGAAAGGCGGAGGCTGAGGCTATACGGCTCAGGCCTCACCCGTACGAGTTCGCGCTTTACTACGATATTTAAGTCTTTCGATCGCAGCGAATCAGCCTACCGGATCCGCTCACGGAGTGGGCCGGTAGCTACCCAAGAGCTTGATAAATTGTGTCATCTCTCCGAGATGAGCCAGCGCCTTCTGGACCTTCTCATCCACCTGGTTTCCTTGTAGATCGACGTAAAACAAGTATTCCCAAGGCTTTCCCCGAAGTGGCCGCGATTCGATTTTGGTGAGATTGAGGTCTCGCAATGCGAAACAGGCCATGGCGCGGAATAACGCGCCGGGCATATTTGGGGTCGAGAATACGAGGGATGTTTTCCAGGGACCGGTCGGATTCTGAACATATTGCTGTTTCGTCAGCAGAAAAAATCGCGTAAAGTTTTGACGGTTGTCCTCAATGTTGCCTTTGAGGACGATGCCGCCGTAGATTTTCGCTGCGCTTTCGGAGGCAATCGCAGCCGCATCTGGCAGGTCCTGTTCTTTCAGTAGTTTAACACTGCCAGCGGTATCGTAGTACGGAACAGCCTCAATTCGCGGGTACCTTTGAAAGAAGTTCTTGCATTGGTTTAAGGCTACCGGGTGTGAGAACACTCGTTTGATGCTACGAAAATTTACGCCCGGCCTGACGATCAATTGGTGGGAGATTCGAATGCTGGTTTCACCTGAGATAAAAAAATCATATTCAAGCAGGTGATCGTAATTCTCATGTACACTTCCGTGAAGTGTGTTCTCAATTGGCAAAACTCCGCTCGCGGCCTCGCCGGATTGGATCTTTTCACAAACATCGCGAAAAGAAGGGCATGCCATTACACGGGCGGAGGCTCCCATCAGCTTAACAGCTGCAGAATGACTGAAGGCGCCGTTTTCCCCTTGAAACGCAATGACTTGGCTTGATGTTCGGCGCATGCCTGGTTCCCGATCGTCTCAGATGCCTCTGGTTGAGGCGAGAACGCCTGCTGACACTACCTGTTCGCAATCATACACCTTGCGGGATTCTGCCAAGCTGCCCCTAATAAAGCAGATTTAGTAATAGACGAGGGTGGTGGTAGAATTGACAGGTTTGTTCCGAAATCGGAACAAACGCCCCTCCCGGCCCTGTAGGCGGCGGCCGGTTCAAGGTGACTCGAAGTTTGGGAGGAAGATGGCAGAGGCAGGACGAAAACTAAGACGTATTCGCGAACGTCTTCGCTTGAAGTACAGAGATATCGAAGAAGCAAGTCATAAGATTGCGCAAGAGCATGGGAATCCCGAGTTCGTGATTGGTCTCAGCCGACTGGCAGACATCGAGAATAAAGATACGGTGCCGTCGGTCTTTCGGATCTATTCCATATGCGCTATTTATGGGCTTGCCTTCTCGGCCGTGCTGGGCTGGTATGGCGTCGAGATAGATGCGCTCGCCAAAGACGCGGCGGCCTTGTCGCTCAATCCAACGCGACCCGTGGATTTCAAGACTTCGGCGACTTCGGAATTCGAAGTGCCAATCGAACTCGATTCCAACTGGGACGTCAGCCGCACTTCCATCCTGACGCGGCAAATTCAGCGCTGGGGAAAACTGCCGCTTGCCCTGTTAGGGTCACTCGACCGGCGGTATCGGTACGGCCTCATCGGTGAAAATGACTGGTCCATGTACCCGGTCTTGACACCCGGGTCCTTCGTTCAAATCGATGAGTCCAAGCGGCGGATCGCCACTACGGGCTGGAGCCATGAGCACGAGCGACCTATTTATTTCGTGGAACACCGGAATGGCTATCGCTGTGGCTGGTGCACGGAAAAGTCGGGATTCCTCATGCTTCATGCTCACTCGGCATCCACAGTGACCGCGGAGCTTTTTCGCTACCCGGGGGAAGCGGATGTGATTGGACAGATTGTTGGAGTTGCTATGCGCTTGGATTTGGCGAAGCGACGCCATACACGTTCTTAAGGAGACCTAATATGGCCTCAAAATCGGAAACGTGCTTCTGCCGCTCCGGACCTTGAATAGAGCCTGGAACAAGGTTTTTGTATGGAGTTAAGCGCAGCCACGCGTCAATGAGTTCTGATCGATCCACTTGGTAGATACCGCTAATGTATAAATCGATGTCAGATTTCTTACGCTCAAGTGTAAACGTAACCCAGTCTCTAAAAATGGACTCATGGATGCGTCGCAGTGTACGGCTTATCAAATTCGAGTCAGCCGATCCAGCCGCCGACCCGTAGTGTTCATACCGGCCAGTGTCTGGGTCGCGGAGGCTGACAAGGTAGACGAGGCGACCGTAGGAGGTTTCAATCTGTACAAGATCCCTGGCCCAAAGATCCTGAACCGCCGCCTCCTCTTTCTCTAGCTGTAGGGTCGGCCGTGTCATTCAAAAGATACATTTTAATGATACACGGATATGTGGCTCAGGCAAGGTACCGCAGTACTGGTAGAACTATAACGTTCCGTTGGCGGAAAACGTCCTAGGCCCTGCAATTTAGGGGGGAAGCAGCAAGCTATCGTTACGTTCGAGAGTAGCAAAAAACCAAAAGGAAAAGTACCTGAAGCCGACCTATGAAAACTGGTGTTCTGAGCATATTTATTTCTCTTTCTCTGGCGGGCAGCTTGCTCGCAAAAAACCAGGATCGTCTGATCGCTGGATCGGGATCGGGATTCCTGAACACGGAAACTGTGGCTTTACAGGATCCGCCGATTCCGGATCCTAATTCGCGCAAGCCGCAGGTTGTGTCGTCGCTCGAAGATCCGCCCATTCCGGATCCTAATTCGCGCAAGCCGCAGGTTGTGTCGTCGCTCGAAGATCCGCCCATTCCGGATCCTAATTCGCGCAAGCCGCAGGTTGTGTCCTCGCTCGAGGATCCGCCCATTCCGGATCCGAATTCGCGCAAGCCGCAGGTTGTGTCCTCGCTCGAGGATCCGCCTATTCCGGATCCCAATTCGCGCAAGCCGCAGGTTGTCTCCTCGCTCGAGGATCCGCCTATTCCGGATCCCAATTCCAAAAAGCCGCAGATCGCCGCCGCGCTGGAACAGCACTACAGCTAGCGCTTGAGTAATTATCCAGACTTAACAATTAATCGCCCAGACGCGGCAGCGCCAGACGCACCGCCCCTGCTGAACTAAGTATTGCTATCCGCCAGATTCAGTGGTCGCGGGCTGGCGTGTTTGCCATACTATGCCAAAGGGGAGCTTGGCCAGCAACGAATGCTCTTTTCGATCGGGGTACAAATCGTTAATACACTCCTTACGATTGCTCTGATTGTGCGCATTTTCTCCCTGCGGTTGTACGGCGTTTACCGGGCATTCTCCATATTTCTTTTATTTGAAGTGTTCTCCTCATCGGTCGCACTCTCAGCGGTATTCATCGAACGGATATCGCCGGGGCGACTGGATTACCGGATTATTTGGATCCCTTTGCGGGTGGTTGCCTGGATCCTTTCACTTTGGATGGTTTACGCATTGGTGAAGGCTATCTTAGTGACTCTACCCGGGATTCTACGGTTCTCCAAGCGGGTTCTGAATGTGGTGATCCCAGCCGCCGTTCTAATCGCATTGATTACTGCCCGTCCAGAATACGCTGTCGCGGGGGTCAGGGGCACGGCCGATCCATTGGCTCGTGCCGTACTGGCAGTCCTTCTGATAGAGCGCGTCATTTCGACGATAGCGCTGCTGGCTCTCGTATCAATTCTGCTGTTTATTCTTTGGTTTCCGGTGCAAATGCCGAGAAACCTGGCTATTTTGAGCGTAGGATTCGTGGTCTATTTCGCCTCTAAGTCGGTGCTTCTTCTGCTCCGAAGCTTCTGGTCGCACGAGATTTTACGCCTTGCTAGCAACGGTATTTCGATCATATTGATCGCGTGTTTTATTTATTGGCTCTTACTGCTGAACGCCGAAGGCGAAACTGCGCGCGTTCGGATCGGCCACAGCTGGCGTGCGGAGGAGCAGGGCCGGCTGATTGGCCAGTTAGAGGCTATGAACACGGCGCTCCTCAGAGCCGCCCGGCGATAGATAACCTCTTTATTTCTGGGAATTTTGCCCTTCGCTACCCTAGTGATGTCTCATTTGAAAGAAAATGTCGGAGAGGGCTTGAAAGTGGACTTCTAATCCGCTACTGTGTTCATTACGGAGATAAATTTGAATTCCCCGCTCGTGCTGACCCCACTTGTCGTGCTCGGACTGACACTTGGTTTTCTTCTTCCAGTTTTGTTAAAACTGTTCAAGACTTGTAAGGTTGATGACATATCCCCGGAGTGGTTGGAGGGTTTTTCCTGCTCGTCCTACTATCCGATGCGGGGTCTCTTCAACGACGAGGACTTCGATTTTCTATCCCGCCAGCCTGGCTTTGACCTTTCCTTGTATCGAAAGCTGCGCCGCGACCGGCTCAAAATCTTTAAAGAATACCTGAACCGGATCATCGTCGATTTTCAGCGGCTTCATGTAGCCGCGCGTTTTTTAGCGGCAAAGTCGCTGGAAGATAGCTCCGATTTCGTCACTCGCCTATTCTGGCTGAGAATGCAGTTCTCAGTCGCTGTGATTCAAGCTCAGGCAAGCTACGGTTTGTGCTGCATCGGCTTCCATTGCCTGGCGGTCAAAGCTCTAATCAGCCGGTTGGAAGATATGCGCACAGTACTCGGATCGATCCCCGCCATACAAGCTGCATAACTGCCGCACAGGCTGCATAACTAAGGCTTCTCCTCGCGCGCCTTCAGCGATTCTGTTCCGCAAACGCCTTAAGGGCATGCTTCGCTTCATCGTACCCCTCGAATCGCCGCTCTGCCATCTTGAACTCCCTGGTGTGGACGCAACGCCGTGACCCTTTATGTTGTGTGGGGTGGCAAAGATGCAGCATTTCGTGAAACATCACGAACCGTACAATCAGTTCGGGTACCGAGTCGGAATCCAGGAGGCTCGTGAGAACGATAACATTGTGCGAAGGATCGTAGTGACCCAAGGTGGTTCGCGATGGGCGCATACTCCAGCCGAGTTGCGGCTGGACTATCTGGCCATTGAAATATTTCAGATTTAAATCATCGAAAATTTCGCGCAAGTCGAAGACAGATCCTTTGGGGTCGCGAAATGCCTTTCGTCCGCGTTGTTGCTTCACCTGGTGAAGGGTTCTGCGAATATCAGCCCGGTTGAGATAGCGGCGGTACCGGGCCAGCACCCCATTCTCCGGCGCTTTTCGATAGAGCTTGCAAATGAGAATGAACGCCAGCGCTTCGTGAATCGGGGCTGGCGCGCCTTGTAACACGTCGCTGATATCTACCGTGAGGCGTCCGCCCTCCAATCGGATCCGGCTGTTCGCGTTTGCGTATTCCCGAAAGCGGACGGAGATTTGTGGAATGGACATCCGTGGCCGAACACTTCGAAAAACGCGAACATAAATCTGCTCAAGGGATTCAAAAAAGAGAGCAGTCTCAACTTGCATTTGGATTCCCCAAAAGGGCCTGCAAAAACCGGACCGAGTCCGTGGAAATAAGCCTGTTAACGTACGGCTGCCGCCACGTCCTTTGTGGTTCCAGGCAGCCTGTGCTGCCGCTGATACTCGCGGAGCACCTTCACCACGTAATTGCGGGTCTCTTCGTAGGGCGGGACGCCGTGAAAGCGGTCTACGGCCGCGGGTCCGGCGTTATACGCCGCCAGCGCAAGCGCAGAGTCGCCATGGTAGCGCAGCAACAACGCGCGGAGGTACTTGGCCCCTCCTAGCGCGTTTTCCGGCGCCTTTGCCGCGTCCACTCCGAGACCAGCCGCTGTCAGCGGCATAAGCTGCATCAGACCGACGGCGCCCTTTTGAGAAACCGCCTTCTGGCGAAAGTTCGACTCGACTCTAGCGACACTGCGGACGAGTTCCGGATAGATGCCTTCTTCTTTCGCCGCCTCAGAAAGCAGTTCTTCGGTCGTGAGGAGGTGCACCCGCGCGGTGGAAGGGACCGTGCTTGCAGCTATATTCCTCTCGGCAAGCGGTTCGAGGCTGGCGATATCGCCGGCGGCGTACTCCAACGTGCCGGCGCCCACATGAAGCACAACCGTGCCGTCTGCTATGGAGTGTGAATCTGCCTCCAGACAGAAACCGGATTTAAGACAGACCATCTCCCGTGCGCTGCAGAGGCTTGCTGCTGCAAGCGATGCCAAGCAAAGGACGCAGCGAAAAAGGCGCATCTGCACTGACTAATAGGATCGCGCAGTGATCTGTTCTGTTTCTGACTCCACCGCGGATTCGGTATCCGCCTCCAGGAGCATCAGTTCGTGTTCGAGCAACGTCGACGAAACCAGTGTCTTCACCGCTATCTCCGCGATGCTGCTGTCTTTGCCGTAACGCGCCGTAAACAGATCAGAAACGTCTTGAAGCTGTTTACGAATACCTGACAGGTATCGCGCCATGGCAGCGTGTTCGTCCCGACTAAGCGGATACTGCACGTGCACTCCTTCGAAGCACTTTTTGATTGTGCTCATATTGTTGCACAGCGAAAGGATTTTCGCCACCGCAATCGCGTGGCTGAATTTTGCTGCCGAAGATAGCACAGCGGTTCACCCGGACTGACTTTCTCTATGAGGCGCTACAGTGGCAGGAGCATGGGTGCCCCGACGCAACTGGTTTGCAGCCGTTGCGGAAACCAATTCCCGCCGGCTCACTTGATCAACTTGTGCACTTGCGGCGGACCGCTACTGGTTGTCTACGATCTGCCGGCCGTCGCGGCACACTGGCGAAAAGATGATCTGGAACTTTCTGTCGACAGCATGTGGCGCTACGCACCCGTCCTGCCTGCCGACCTTCACGAAGCCGTCACTCTTCAGGAGGGCTGGACTCCCCTTGGCAGAGCCGCGGCCCTCGAGCGATTTTTGGGCGCGGGGAATCTCTGGATCAAAGACGAGGGCCGGAACCCAACTGATTCGTTCAAGGCGCGCGGGCTTTCCTGTGCCATAACTATGGCGCGGAAGCTGGGTGTTCGCAAGCTGGCCATTCCCTCTGCCGGGAACGCCGGCAGTGCTTTGGCAGCCTACGCCGCGGCCGCAGGAATGGAGGCATACATCTTCATGCCGCAAGATGTTCCGCAAGCCAACCTGATGGAGTGCCAGGTGTTTGGCGCAAAGGTGACGCTGGTAGACGGCCTCATCAGCGACTGCGCGCGGCTTGTTGCTGAACGAAAACAGCAGGAGGGCTGGTTTGACGTAAGCACGCTCAAAGAGCCCTACCGCGTCGAAGGTAAGAAAACCATGGGTTACGAACTCGCTGAGCAGTTAGGCTGGCGGCTGCCCGACGCCATTTTTTATCCTTGCGGCGGAGGAGTCGGCCTCATTGGCATGTGGAAAGCCTTCGCCGAGCTTGAAGAACTCGGCTGGATTGGCTCAAAGCGTCCCAAAATGATCGCGGTGCAGGCGGCCGGCTGCGATCCCATCACTCGTGCGTTTGAAGCCGGGGCCGAGGCCAGCGATTTCGTCCAAAATGCCTACACAGTTGCGAGCGGGCTCAGGGTGCCGAAGGCGTTAGGCGATTTCCTAATCTTACGTGCTATTCGAGAAAGCGGCGGAACTGCCATTTCCGTCTCCGATGAGGAAATGCTCGATGCAGGCGTACTGTTGGCGGAAAAAGAAGGAATCTTCGCAGCTCCGGAAGGTGGTGCCTGTATCGCGGCATTCCGCCGTCTCGTACAGTCGGGTTTCCTAAAGCCCGAAGAGCAGGTTGTCATCTACAACACAGGCTCAGGCCTGAAATATCTGGAAGCGTATTCGACGCGGTTTTCAAGGCAAGTAGCTAATTCGTACAACAAGCTAGGCGGCCTGATTACGCCGCGATAATAGCTGAATCTTCCAAATGCCTGTAGAATTTCGGATATAGCAGCCGTTTTTCGATTGAGAAATTTTGTGGGACGATAGAGAGAGTTTGGACTTCTTGGTTTTCCCTCTTGGAGTGACCCCCCGTCGATCGCCCAGTCTAGATGCCGGTTTCCGAACAAACAGTCAGGAGAGAGTCACAAGTGACAAAACTGTTCGTGGGGAATATGCCCTACAAAGCGACAGAAGCGGACGTGCAGGCCTTTTTCGAAGAGGCGGGTGTTCACGTAGAGAGCGTCAATATTCTGCGGGATCGGTTTAGCGGCGAAGCCAGGGGATTCGGATTCGTCGAAATAAATGATGATGCGGTCGCTAATCAGGCCGTGCAGGCATGCAACGGCCGTGCGCTGATGGGCCGGGCCCTGGTCGTGAATGAGGCTCGTCCGCCGGAGCGCCGTGAACGCTCCCAAACGGCCGGCGCGGGTCACCAGCGTGACTTCGGCGGCAGCAGAAATCGCTGGTAGCCGGGATTCCCGGAGGGAACAGCTTATTTTACGTATCGCAGCTCGGTTCGACTAAAAGGCCTCAGTCCGGCCTGAATTCCTGCAGCGCCTCCAGCACGGCCTCGCTAGGCTCTAAGTCTTCCGGAGATGGCAGCGGCGCTGCCCCCGCCTGCAGCAACGCTTGCACCGTCTCGACGAAATCCCCTGTGTTCCGGCGCCAGCTGTTCCCCGATCCGAACACGGCCCATCCTAATGCCGGCGACGGATGCTCTTCCGATTTCAGTTCCAGCGCCGGATGGAACCGTAGAATCTCCCGGGTCATCTCCGCATTCCCGTTGAAGCCAGCCCAATGCAGCGCCGTCGCCCCCATTTCTCCGCGGGTATCGACCGGCCAACCCGCCTCGAGCATCAGCCGCACGGCTTCGGTGTTGTTGCTTTGCGCCGCGTTCGGCAGTTTCCGCCGGTCGTCGTCTGACAGATACTTTGCCAGGCCGGGCCGCTTCGTCAGGAGTTCCTGAAATGCCCCTTCATCGCCCAGTTCGCACGCCAGTGCCAGCTTGAGCTCAACCGGCGTATGCTTCATCAGCAAGCGGAAAACATCCTCGTGCCCGAAATCGCGCGCTACCGTATGAGCCGTGCGGTGTGCGCCCAGCATCCAGATGTAGATCGTCCCGCCCGAGCGAGGATTCTGCTTGGGAAACCACTCCTCCGACACGTTCATGCGGATACACCCGGGGTCGCGATCCAGGTGCCGCCGCACCAGTTCCGCATCGCCGAGGGCCGCAGCCATCAAGATATCGGTTTGGCCTCCTCGCGACACCAGGTATCGCGCGACGTCCTGCCGGTCCTGCGGGTAGTGGCGCTTTTGCTCCACGCGCAGCATGTACTGCGCCGGCGTCGACTCATGATCAATATCGCGCGCATCGATCTCGCTTCCGTTCGCCAACAGGAACCCGGCAATCTCTACGGTGGAGGCGAAATGCAGCGGTGTCTGTCCGTCTCCGCCGCGTGCGTGCACGATGCCTGGATTAATCGTCACCATCTCCTGCAGTTTCGCCGTCATTCCCAGCCGCGCTGCGGCATGCGCATCCAACACTGCCCCGCGCTCGATCAGGAACGGCGCCATTTCGGGATCGCAATCGTCCAGCACGCCGAATCCTCCCGCCCACCATTCGGTCCGCTTGTTGATATTCGCGCCTGCTTGCAGCAACACATCGATAGTCGGCCTATCGCTCCGTTGCACGGCCGCAAATAACGCCTGTTGGCCAAAACCATAATTCGGCAGCGGGTCGTCGATCGTCGCCCGCAGCTCGGGATAACGTTTCAGCACGTCGCCTACTCGCAGCGCATCGCTGTCGCAGACCGCCGCTTTCAGCGCTTCCATCGGACTAAGCGAACGCGCCTCCACGTGCGCCTTCAACTTCGCCCAAGTGGGGAAGCCGTACTCATTGGCTAGCGCATGTTGCGCATCCGCCAGTTTGCCCTGCCGCGTCCTGTTCAGCAGTTCTTTTGCTTGCTTCTTGAGATGTTCGAGATTGGGCTTCTCGGGTAGCTGACGAGACATTATTCCTCCTTCTAACTGCCCGGTGTCCGCTTTGACGGGCCGAAGAGAGGTCAATGCTCGGTGCTGGAAGGCGCCTTCAGGCGGGATCATCCCTTTCCGCGGACAGGATGCAACCTGAATTGCGTCTTCATCATACCAAGCCGCAATCGTCAAGCCTGCGTCATACTTCCTACAGATCTCTATGGCCCAACCCGACATTCATCACCGAGCGCCGGTTGCTCGACTCGCTCGGGCAGAGCATGGAGTTGTCCTCTCTTTAACCGACGTTACTCATCCCCCAGACGACTGTCCGGGATCAAGTAATGCCGCACGTAGTCGCTCACCGCATCGTGCAACGGTGTAGGCTTGTTCTTAAACCCAGCAGCCCGGAGTTTGGACGTGTTCGCGCAAGTGAAATATTGATACTTCTCGCGCAGGGAGTCCGGCATGTCGATGAATTCGATATCGCGCTCGCGCCCGAGCGCGTCGAATATTGCGCTCGCCAAATCCAGAAAAGTATGCGGGCTACCAGACCCGATATTAAAAAGGCCGCCTCCGTCGACGTGCTCGGCCAGGAAGACGGTAGCGGCGACTGCGTCCTTCACGTAATAGAAATCGCGCCGCTGGCCCCCGTCCGGGAACTCGGGCCGGTAGCTCTTGAAGAGTCGTGCAGTGCCCGTCTCCCGGATTTGATGGAAGGCTTTATTCACGACGCTGCGCATATTGCCTTTGTGGTTCTCATTCGGGCCGAACACGTTGAAGTACTTTAAGCCCGTGATAGCCGGCAGAATCCCCCTCCGCTCGGCATATAAGTCGAACAGATGCTTCGAGTATCCATACATGTTCAACGGCCTCAATCTGTTGAGATCCGAAGACTCCGGCATCGCAGCCGCAATGTTGCCGTACGTCGCTGCGGAAGACGCGTAGAGGAACCGGCGTCCTCCATCCATTGCGAAGTGCGCGAGCGCTTTGGTGTACTCAAAGTTATTTCTGATCAGGTAAGAAGCGTCCATCTCGGTCGTAGACGAGCAAGCGCCTAAGTGGAAGACTACGCCGACGTCGCTCAACCAATGCGGCTGTTCGCGTATCAGCGCCCGCAGATCGTCGGCCTCGATGTAGTCGCTGAAGCGCAGCGCGGCCAGGTTCCTCCATTTGTCGTCCTTCCCGAGATAATCGGCGATAAGAATATTCGTGATGCCGCGGCGATTTAGTTCCCAGACTAATGCGCTGCCGATAAAACCCGCGCCGCCTGTTACCAGGATTCTTCCGCTTGTAAGTTCAGTCATTTGTATCGTCGGGATTTACTGACAATAAGCATCGGCACCTGCACGCGATGCCGCACTGCATTGATGGTTGTCCCAAAAATGAGGTCTTTGATGCCCCGGTGTCCGTGCGAAGCCATGATCACCAGGTCGGGCTGGAGATCGCGCACAGCGGCCTCAATCTCATGGGCAGGGCTGCTTCCATACCGCACGACGACCTCCACGCCGACGTTCTGACGACGGAGTGCGTCCTCCATTCGAGCCAGATAATACTGTCCTTCCGTGATCTCAGCCGTGGAAGCCTGCGCCCCAAAAAGCTGGCTGGTTACGCCTTCTTCCACATGCAGCAGAATGATGCGGGCTTCATACATCTTTGCCAAAGCCAGTGCATTACCCAATGCTTCGCGATCGGAATCGCTATGATCCAGCGGCACGAGGATTCTTGAATAGGCGCGAGCTGAAAGAGCTTCCTGCGGTTCGTTCCCGACGCTCACGCTGACCTGTTCCGGAGTGCTCGGCATCCGCCGGAACCAGGGCCACAAGCTGACTACAATCAACAGCGCGGCAAATGCCAGCGAACCTGCAATGCAGGCCCCGATCACCAGCAGCCGGTAGCTGCCGCTTGCGGCCGACCAGTCGCGAAACTGGTCCCATAACAGCCAGGCGTTGAGCGCCAAAATGAAAGCCGCGCACGCCCACGATGCCACCTTCAACCATATGCCATTGGTGAATTCGCCCATCCGCTCGCGGTCGCTGGTGAAATGGACCAACGGAATCACGGCGAACGGCAGTTGCATATTCAGAATCACTTGGCTGAAAACAATGAGCTGCGCCGTTCCCTGGCTGCCTGCGAAGTAGATGGTCAGGGCGGCCGGGATGATTGCCAGGGAGCGCGTCACGGCGCGCCGCAACCACGGTTGCATACGGAAGTGCAGAAAGCCTTCCATCACAATTTGTCCGGCCATCGTCCCGGTAAGCGTGGAGGATTGCCCGGAGCAAAGCAGCGCCGCGCCGAACAGGACGCTCGCCAGCGCGGTTCCCATCAGCGGCGCCAGCAACTGGTGCGCCTGCTGGATTTCCGTCACGATAATGCCGCGCTTGAAGAACACGGCCGCCGACATAACCAGAATCGCGGCATTCACGAAAAGCGCGAAGTTCAGCGCAATGGACGAATCCAGCAGGTTGAACCAGCAGGCCCGGCGCTTCTCTTTTCCCGTTACGCCAATCTGCCGGGTCTGCACCAGCGCGGAGTGCAGATACAGGTTGTGCGGCATTACCGTCGCGCCAAATATGGCGACCGCCAGATAGATGCTCTGCGAATTCAAACGCGGTATTAGGCCCGTGACCACGCCTGGCAAATCCGGCCGGGCCAGCAGAATTTCGAAGGCGAAGCAACCCGCGATAGTCGCAATCAGCACCAGTACGAATGCTTCGATGACACGGATGCCGAGGCGCGTGAACCACAGCACCAGCAGAGTGTCTGCCGCCGTGACCAGCACGCCGATCAGCAGCGGTAAGCGGAACAGCAGGTTCAGGCCGATGGCCGCGCCCAGCACTTCCGCCAGATCGCAGGCGACAATCGCCAGCTCGCACAAAATCCAGAGCACGTAGGAAACAGCTCTCGGATACTCGTCCCGGCAGGCCTGCGCCAGATCGCGACGCGTAACGATTCCCAGGCGTGAGCTGAGCGTCTGCAGCAGCAGCGCCATCAGGTTGGAAACCACCAGCACCCATAGCAGCCGGTAGCCGAACTGTGCGCCGCCTTGTATATCCGTGGCCCAGTTGCCGGGGTCCATGTAGCCGACGCTTACCAGGTAAGCCGGACCCGCAAAGGCCAGCAGGCGCTTCCAGAAACTCGTGTGCGAGGTCGAAACGCTCTCGTGAACTTCGGGGAGAGAGTACGCCCGCGAGTCAACCGAGGGGTCCTGGAGCATTGGCCTACATGATCAGTATGGCATCCGGTTGAGCCTTGACAGCCTTCCCCGTGCCGAGCCCTGAGCGCGAGCGGGAGGATTGGCTGCGTGTAAAAGGGGCGCGGCTGTGAATTCGTTTGCGCGAGAATTATTGCCATGCAGTACAGGCTCGCAGTCCTCGGCATCCTTGCGGCTGGAGTCTGTCTGCACGGACTGCCCTTTGGTGAAGAGTCGAAGGTAATGCAATATGGACGCGAACAGCGCCTCGCCACCGGCCGCATTCTCGTCGCAAGCGAGCGGCTACCCGATGCTAATTTCACTGAATCAGTCGTTCTTATCGTGCAGTACGATCCGGATGAGGGAACTGTGGGAATCATCCTCAACCGGCCCACCGAGATTCCACTTTCGCGAGCTTTTCCCAACATCAAGCACGCAACCTCGGATCCCGTGTATCTGGGCGGACCTGTTCAAACAGAGGCAGTACAGGCGTTGTTGAAAATGTCCCAGGAAACGGACCAGGCAACCCAGGTTATCGATGATGTTTACGTAACCGGCAAGAAAGATTTGATAGAGAAATCAATTGCCTCTCGTGCGGAGCCGTCGAACTTTCGTATTTATCTGGGCTACGCAGGCTGGGCGCCCCAGCAACTGGAAGCAGAAGTCGAGCTAGGCGCGTGGTCCGTGCTCAACGGACGATCCAACATCGTCTTCGACAAGAACCCCGATTCCCTCTGGGCGAGGCTTACGCGGGAGTCTCACTCGCAAATCGCAAGGACTACTTTTCAGCTAGATTGCTGTATTCGGGAGACGTTTTGAGGGCAGAACCTGCGGTAAGTGAGACTGATCCTGGGACGGCAGGACAGTCAATGGCAACGCGAACACGTCCAGCTAAACGAACACGATCGTCTTGTTCTTGTAGACGAGGATGCGATTTTCTAGATGCCAGCGCACGGCGCGCCACAGCACGACTTTTTCCAAGTCGCGGCCTTTGCACAACATGTCCTCGACAGTGTCGCGATGGGAAACGCGCACCACGTCTTGCTCGATGATGGGTCCTTCGTCGAGGGTGGCGCTGACGTAATGGCTGGTGGCCCCAATCAGTTTCACGCCGCGCTCAAAGGCTTGATGATACGGTTTCGCCCCGATGAAAGCCGGGAGAAAAGAATGGTGAATATTGATCATGCGACAATAAGTACTGGGCGACAAAGTCCGGTCCCAGGATCTGCATGTAGCGCGCGAGCACAATCAGGTCCACGTTCTGCCCGAGTACGTCTAACATTTCCCACTCGGACTGGCGCTTGTCTTCGGGTTTGGTCAGCAGATGGAAGGGGACGTCATGAAAATCGGCGAGCGGCTTGGTGATCGGGTGGTTGCTGATGATCGTGACGATATCGCACGCCAGTTCGCCGGCGCTGTGCCGGTACAGGAGGTCGGCAAGACAGTGACCATATGCAGAAACCAGGATGGCTATCTTGGGGCGGTAGCCGGTTAATGCCAGGTGGTAGTTGATCGAGAAACGTTCGGCCAGCGGCTCGAAGTGGCGCTCGAAATCGGAGATTGGGATATCGAACCCGTCCAGATCCCACTCCAGCCTTGAAAGAAACAGGTCGCGGCCACTGTCCAGGTGGTCATCGCTGTGCAAGACGCTACCGTTGTGCGCGATCAGGAACTGGGAGATTGCCGCCAACGCACCTTTACATGCAAGGCGCATAGGGGTGGTTAGGAGCAAGACGGCGGTGTGTCTCATTTTCGCCAATAATATCCCCGTCTGCATCAAGGTTGGGCTGAGTTTGTAAAATTACTTCTGTTATTGAGAAATGGGAAAGGCGCGGCTTTGCGAGTAGTCTCCTTGTTGGCGAGCGCGACAGAAATTGTGTGTGCGCTGGATGCAGGCGAATGGCTGGTAGGCCGGTCGCATGAGTGTGACAACCCGGAGTGGGTAAAAACACTTCCGCGGTGCAGCGAGCCGGCGTTTGACATTTCGGTGACGAGCCGTGAGATCGACACGGAAGTGCGCCGCAGAGTCCGCTCCGGAGAGCCGCTGTATCGCATTCACACGGAGCTGATTGAAGAGCTTGCGCCGGATCTGATTCTGACGCAATCACACTGCGAGGTCTGCGCAGTGACGCCGGGTGATGTAGAGCGGAGCGGCAGCAATCTGGCGAGTTGGCGGACGATGGCAGTCAGCGCCGGCTCCGTGGAGGGCGTATTTGGATCCGTTATGGAGATCGGCCATGCTCTGGGCCTAGAGGAGCGGGCGCGCAGTATCGTGGAGTGGGAACGGGCGGGATTGGCGAAGCTGCGCGCGAGAACCGCGCCGCTGCGCCGGCCCAGCGTGGTCGCCCTGGAGTGGACGGATCCAATCTTTCCGATGGGTAACTGGGGTCCGGAGTTGGTGGAGATCGCGAACGGCGATCTTGCCTTGGGCAACCCCGAACAGCATTCTTGCGCGATCACATCAGAACAAGTGAAAGCAGCTGACCCGGAATATTTGATTGTGGCGCCGTGTGGGTTCGACCTCAAGAGAACCTGCAGAGAACTGACGGTGCTGCAACAGAATGGATGGTGGAACCAGCTTCGAGCCGTTCGTGAAGGCAAAGTGGCATTTGCCGACGGCAATCTGTTCTTTAACCGGGCCGGCATGACGATCGCGCGGACAGCCGAAATAATCGCCGAGATTCTCCACGGTGTTGTTTCAGATATTCCTACGCAGGGTCCGCATTGGCGCTGGATGCGCGACGTGGCTGTCGCGGCGGACCTGGTCGCGTGAAGCGCATCGCTCTTTCATGGAGCAGTGGCAAGGATAGTGCGTGGGCGCTGCACTTGTTGAGGCGCACACCCGGACTCGAACTGACCACATTGATCACAACCTTCAACTCAACGGCTGACCGTGTCGCGATGCACGCTGTGCGGCGGCAATTGGTGCATGCTCAGGCGGAGCGAGCGGGTTTGCCGCTTTGGGAAATCGAGCTTCCGTGGCCCTGCCCTAACTCAATCTATGAAGATCTGATGCGCAGCGCCTGCGCGCGTGCTGTTGCGGAAGGATTTAGCGGCATTGCTTTCGGCGACTTGTTCTTACGAGATATCCGGGAGTACCGCGAGAAACAATTGAAGGGAACCGGGCTGGAGCCCCTATTTCCCCTTTGGGAGATACCGACGCGCAACCTCGCGGAAGACTTGATTCATGCCGGCGTCAAGGCGAAGGTGACTTGCATTGACCCGAGCAAATTAGACCGTGGGTTCGCCGGGCGAGAGTTTGACGCAGAATTCATCCGCGATCTGCCCCGGGGCGTAGACCCCTGCGGCGAAAACGGCGAGTTTCACAGTTTTGTGTACGCTGCTCCCGTTTTTTCACGGCCGATACAAGTTCACACCGGAGACATCGTCGAACGCGACGGTTTTGTTTTCGCGGATGTGCTTGGGGTCTGAAACCGCTCGCCGCTTTAGTCGTAGCGCAGCGCCACCATGGGATCCACTCTCATCGCGCGACGGGCAGGAACGTAGCAGGCGAACAACGCGACAACCGTCAACAGCGCCGTCACGGAAGCATAAGTTAGCGGATCAGTAGGGCTAATGATGAGAAAATTACCGACGACGCTGGCAGACGCCACAGTGATCACAAGGCCTATAATCAGGCCGGCGCCGATAGTGAGCATACCTTGGCCTAACATTCTCTGGAGAATGTTCGTTGGCTTTGCGCCTAGCGCCATTCTCAAGCCGATCTCATGCGTCTGTTGGGCGGCGGCATAAGAGATTACCCCATAGACTCCAACAACGGCGAGCACCAAACCTAGAATTCCGAGCGCGCCTGCAAGTCCAGCACCAACCTGAAACTCAAGCATGCCGTTCAGAGTGTATAAGGCTTCGGTCATCGTCTTGACATCGAACACAGGCAGGTTTGGCGCAAGCGGATGTATCCCGCGTTCAATCTCAGGAATGATGGCACCGGGATTTCCATAGGTGCGCACCTGCAAAGTTTCGAGCGAATTGGATTCATAATGCTGCGCCAGAGGCAAGTAAAAGAATGGCTGGATTTGACCGGTTGGGTGGCTAAATCGAATATCGCTCACTATGGGGACCACTCGCAGAGTCTTCTTGGGATCGCTGGCAATGCGGAACTCCTGCCCAATGGGATCCTGTTTTGGCCAGAACTTCTTGGACATAGCGTCACTGATTATGGCGGTGTACACAGCTTTTTTGTTGTCGGCGTCGGTGAATGGCCTTCCGCTGAGCAGCCGAATCTCCATGGTCGAGAAGTATCCGGGCGTGATCACGTTATAAAGGATCATCGGTGCGGGCTCACCGGAGGCAGGCCGATAGCCGGGAACCATAACGTTGTCATCGTTGTTGTAATAGCCCATCGGTATGCTGTTCGCAAGGCTGGCGGATTGAACACCGGGAAGCGCCTTAACTCGCCCCAGCACTTCATCAAAGAATGCGCGGCCTTGCGCGTCGCTATACCCAATCTCCGTCGGATCCATGCTGAAGTTTGCGACATGACTGGCATCGAACCCGAGATGAACGCGCTGAACTTCTGCCAGGCTGCGAGTAAAGAGTCCCGCGACAATCAGTAGGGTCAGGGAAACGGCTACTTGCGCGGTGACTAGAAGACTGCGCAGACGGTGGCGTCCCGCCACTGATCCGCGTCCTCCGGCATGCAGTACCTGATTGAGGTCGCCTCTGGAGGCACGCAGAGCTGGCGCCAGACCAACGATAACGCCCGTGAGAAGGGCCGCGCCGAAGGCATAGCTGAATACGCGCCAATCGAACCCGAAATCCAACCGCAACGGAAGATCGGTGGCGAGATGGAGCGAGCTAAGCGAGCGACTGGCCCAGTAGCCCAGCAGCACTCCCGCGATGCCTCCACAAATGCCGAGCAACGCGCTTTCGGTCAACATCTGGCGAATCAAATTGCGAGGAGCGGCGCCAAGAGCGACACGAATGGCCATCTCGCGCTGCCGGACTGTCGCGCGGACCGGCAGAATATTGGCGACATTTACGCACGCAAGCAACAGCACGAGAGCGGAGAGCGCTAAGAAGAGTGCAGCAATGATCAAGGTTGTGTTGCTGGGATCCGCACTGGGGCGTGCGCGGAGTTCAGGGAAGAGTTGGAAGCTGAGATCCTTCTCAGTTTCAGGATGGCCTTGCGCCAGACGCTTCCCGACAATATTTAGCAGCGCCTGCGCCTGTGCGATATCCACCCCTGGGCGCAGGCGTCCAACTGCAAATACATTCCGGATGCCGCGGTTTTCCATGAGGTCGCTAGGATAGTTTTCAATGCCAGCCATGCCTAAAGGCAGATATGCCTGCGTCTCGACGATTTGATAGAGGCCATGAAATCCGCGGGGTGCTACCCCGACGATGGTTAGAGGACGGCCATTTACCAAAATCTTCCGGCCTATCACGCTACGGTCGTTTGCGAAACGAGCTTGCCAGTAAGCGTAGCTGAGCACCAGGACCGGATCCATGCCGCGTACTTCACCTTCACCGCGATGGATTAGCCGTCCGGCCGCGGGTTGCAGTCCAAGTGCTGAAAAGAAATTACCGCTCACATAATTTGTGACGATGCGATCAGCCTTGCCTTCGAAGCTCAGACCATCTAGACCAATCTGGTAGCCAAGGAGATCAGAGAAGACCGCGGAAGTCTGGCTGCGCAGGTCGCGAAAGTCTGCAATGGAGAAGTTGTCATTCAGCGGCCCGTGCTTCTGGCTATAGGTGAGCACTGTAATCTGCTGGGGGTTTTTGACCGGAAGCGGCTTGAGGAGCAGGGAATTGACGATGCTGAATACGGCCGTATTCGCCCCAATGCCCAACGCAAGCGTAAACACTGTGACAGCTGTGAACGCCGGATTTCGCGCTAGCATTCTCACCCCATAGCGAAGTTCTTTCCAGGCAGCTTCCATGCAGCCTCCTTTACCAAACCAAACGCAGCCTGCACGCATTTAGCCGATCAGTGCGGAACCCAAAACCGAATTCTTGACTGTGGTTACAGAAAGGGAATACTGATGAATCGCAACCGCATGTGTCCATTCATGGGACAAAGGATGCGCGATTGAGAGAATTTCAAAAATCCTCATTGGCCGAATGTGCGTTGGGATAATGGCTTCACGCCTATGTGTCGCAGCATTAAGGTTCTCCGTCGCCCGGCTCTTCTTCCGACAGCGGAGGAGATCTCCGCTGCGTCGCTCCAGTTTGTGCGCAAGGTAAGCGGATTTCACCAGCCGTCGAAGGCAAATCAGGCGGCGTTTGACAATGCAGTTCGCGAGATAGCTGCTTCTACTCAGAAGCTCTTGAATCAGCTATTGACTGAGAAGAATACGCTGCACGCATGACCGGCGCGCGAAATTTTTCTGTGGTTTTACTTGCATGTTTATCGCTCGTCTCGTCAAGCGGGCAACCGGCGACTCCCCCGCAGACCGGGATATCAAACGGCCTATTGCAGGTCAAGGTTTACCTGCCCGATCCCCAAAACGGGTATTACCGTGGTACCCGGTTTGACTGGGCTGGCGTCATCAAGAGCCTCGAGTACGCAGGTCATAACTATTATGGGCCGTGGTTCACGAAGGCGGACCCGAAAGTGATTGACTTTATATGGGCGGGTGACGATATAGTGGCCGGCCCTTGCAGCGCGATCACCGGCCCAGTGGAAGAATTCTCGACTGGAGAGAAGGCCCTAGGATATGACGAGGCGAAAGCCGGCGGCACGTTCATCAAGATCGGCGTCGGTGTGCTGAGAAAACCAGACGACGGAGAGTACAACGCGTACCAGCTTTATCAAATCGTCGACCCCGGCAAGCGGACAGTTCGCACGCAATCGGATTCAGTGCAATTCACTCAGGAGTTAAGCGATCCTGCTATCGGTTACGGCTATCGGTACACGAAAACTGTTCGACTGGCGAAGGGCAAGCCGGAGATGATCCTGGAACATAAATTGGAGAATACCGGGCGGCGGGTGATCCAGACAAGCGTCTACGATCACAATTTCCTAGTGCTTGACGGCCAGACCATTGGTCCTGACTTTGTGGTCAGGCTTCCGTTCGATATCAAGACAGAACACGCCACCGACGAGCAGCTTTTGGAGATACGCCGCAGGGACTTCACGTATCGAAAAGCGCTGCAGGGACGCGATACGGTTTCCGCGGCCTTCTCCGGATTCGGCAAAACGGCGGCCGACTACAAAATCACCATTGAAAACAGGGCTGTGGGCGCCGGCATGAAGATTGTGGGCGACCGGCCTCTCAGCCATGAGAATCTTTGGTCCATCCGTTCCGTGCTTGCCATGGAGCCCTTCATCGACATGTCGATCGAGCCGGGAAGAGCGTTTACCTGGAAGTACACGTATTCGTACTACACATTTTAGGTTTCATTTCGAATCGGCCAGCAGAAAAGTTTTGATCGTTTCCAAAAAGCCGACGAATGACTCGCGGAGGTCCATAACGCGAAACCCATGGCGAGGTGTTCCCTCAAGAGGATAGGATAATATCGGAAACACGAAGAGATCGTATCCCTCGCGCCGTGATGTTCTCAAGCGCTTCCCGGCGCTGTGGGCTGCTGGATCCTTAGTTACACTGGCGCAGGAGCCAAAGCTCTCTTTCCCCGCTGACGCTCGCGATCGCCTCGCTGTGACCTCCTGGCCATTTCGCGCTTATATTGGGAGTCCCACGAATCGTGATAGGAACTCTGCCTTGCCGGGCATGGATCTCAAAGAATTTCCCGCTTTTGTGGTGGCGAAGTTCGGAGTTCACAACATCAATCCACTGCTTGCGCATTTCAAGTCGACGGAGCCGCGGTATCTCGAGGAATTTCGCATTTCGGTAGAACGGGCAGGATCGCACGTGGTGGATCTGGGTCTGCCTGGACAAAAGTTCTACGATCCGGATGCTGCGGCGCGGGAGCGGGCCATTCAAGCTGGCCGTAAGTGGATCGATATCGCCGCCGCAGTGGGATCGCCGAGCGTTCGCCAACACCTGGATGGACGGCATGGCGTCCATCCAAGAGTAGATCTCGCAGCGAGCAGTTTGGGACAACTGGCCGAGTACGGCGCGAAACGAAACATCGTTGTCAATCTCGAAAACGACGACCCGATCTCGGAGAATCCATTTTTCCTGGTTGCAGTCATCGCGAAGGTGAACAGCCCCTTTCTCCGAGGATTGCCGGATTTCGGCAACTCGCTCGCCGGCCACGATAGTGCCTACAATGAGCGAGCGGTAAAAGCCATGTTCGGGTATGCGTATAACATGGCCCATGTGAAGGATGGTGTTGAATCCGACACCGGTAAGACGCTTATAGTGGATGTGGGAAAGATGTTTCAGATAGCGCAGGCAAGCTCATATAAAGGCTACTTTTCGATGGAACTGGATAGCAGCGCCGGCGAGCCCGTCGCGGGTACCAGGAAATTGATTGAACAGAGCTTGCAATGTCTGGAGGCAGCGAAATGAATCGGCGTGATTTTCTGGGTACTGGAGCCGTCGGCTTAGCCGCCTTGAGAACGGCGAATTTGAGCGCGCGGCCGAGACAGGTCAAAGGCGCAAACGATCGCGTGCAGGTCGCCATCTGTGGCTTGCATGGGCGCGGCGGCGACCATCTGGAGAATTATTCGAAGATCAAGAACGCGCAGATTGCCGCGCTGTGCGATATCGATGAAACGGTTCTTCGAGAGCGTTTGGCTGAGATGGACAAAATGGGCCTTCCGAAGCCGGTAACTTACGTCGATGTGCGCAGGCTGCTGGAAGATAAGTCCATTGATGCAGTTTCCATCGCCACGCCGAATCATTGGCATACGTTGATAGCGATCTGGGCCTGCCAGGCGGGGAAAGACGTGTATGTCGAGAAGCCTTGCTCGCACAACCTGTGGGAAGGTAAACAACTCGTAAAGGCGGCTCAACGCTACAACCGGATTGTGCAGCACGGAACGCAGTCGAGGTCCTCAACAGCCGTACAGGAGGGCGTTCGGAAGATGCGGGAGGGCGCCATCGGCGAAACCTACATGGCGCGCGGGCTCTGCTATAAGTGGCGGGACACCATTGGCCGCGCGCCGGTCTCGCCCGTTCCCGCCGGAGTGAACTACGATTTGTGGACTGGTCCGGCTCCTCTGCACGCTTTTACAAAGAATCGCTTTCACTACAACTGGCATTGGTTTTGGGCATACGGTAACGGAGATCTCGGCAACCAGGGCGCGCATCAGGTGGATATCGCCCGCTGGGGCATGGGGTTGGGTTTTCCAAATCGGGTTAGCGCCATGGGTGGACATTTCATGTTCGATGACGATCAGCAGACGCCCAACGACCTGAATTGCTCCTTCGAATTCGACCTTCCCGGCGGCAAACGGCGCATGATCACGTTTGAGGTGCGGCACTGGATCACGAATCATGAAGCGGAGATTGGAACTCGGGCGCTTGGCACCGACGAGCCCGAGAAGTCTCCGAATGGGCCGAAGCTCGGGCCAAGCGCCGGCAGCCACAACACCGTCGGAAACATATTCTACGGTTCCAAGGGCTATTTAGCGACGGGGGATGAGGATGCAGCTACTTTTCGCATATGGCTGGGTCCGGATCAGGAAGAGCAGCCGGCCGTACATACCGGCGGCGATGAGCTTGCCCACTTCCAGAACTTCATCGACTGCGTGACGAGCCGCAAGCAGGCGGACTTGCACGCGCCTATCGAGGAGGGCCACATCTCGTGCGGCCTGATACACCTCGCAAATGTGTCATACCGCCTTGGAAGGACCATCAACTTCAATCCGGACACGCAAGAGGTCATTGGCGACGAGGAGGCAGACCGGCTGCTTCGCGACGGCGACCGGGGCTATCGGGATCCTTTTGTTGTGCCGGAGAGCGTCTGAGGAAAACTTTTCACGCCCCACTGTAATAATCGGTCGAACCCCGCGTCTTTAGTGCTGAAAGAAGGACGGGAGGGGATGTTGCAACTCGCGACGGGAGGAAACACCGTTCAAGGCAACCCGACGGAATTCAGCCGGCTCTTCGAAGAACATCACGGCATGGTGTTCCGGACTGCGTATCGTATTACGGGCAACGCCGCCGACGCGGAAGACGTATTGCAAACCATCTTTCTCCGTCTGGTGCGGCGTCATCCGGCGGCCGCCGTGGGCAATGAAGAGAGCTATCTGCGTCGCGCCGCGGTCAATGCGGCGCTTGACGTGATTAGGGCCAAGCAAGCAAACCCGGCGATGCCGTTGAGCGATTTTCCAACCGGAACACCTGAATCGAATAGGTCGGATGTACGGGACTGCCTGCGCCAAGCCTTCGCCCGCTTGAGTCCGCGCTCAGCAGAGATATTTGCCTTGCGATACCTGGAAGATTTCACTAATCAGCAGATTGCCCGGATGCTTGATATTTCCCAGGTCCTGGTGGCGGTCACGCTGCATCGCACGCGGCGCCAGTTGCAGAAAGAGATTCGTTCGTATTTTGGAGGCAGACCATGAATCGCGACAACTTAGATCAAGTCATCGCCAGTATTCGCAACGAGGAAGTAGAGAATGAGGTTGTACGCAAGGCCGCAAAGCGTGTTTTTCGTAACGTCTTTGATTCCGCCTTTCTGCTCGACCGCGTGGAGCGGATCAGGGGATGTGCCGATTTTCAAGCGTTGATTCCCGCCTATCTCAATCACTCACTTACAAGCGCTCGCGTTTCTCTGTTTGAAGATCACATCAGTCATTGCGTTGAATGCCGCCGGGCTTTGCATGAGGCGCGCGAAGAAAAGCCGGATCTCGGGGCGGCGTGGGAGCGATCAGTCTCCCGGCCCCGGAATCGTTTCTCCGTGGCGCCGTGGGCCTTGGCGGCGGCTCTGATTCTTGGTATCTCGGTTGGCGTAACGGGAGCGATAAAAGGCTTGTTGCCCGGTCAGCACGCTGTACGTGCGACCGTTCTGAGCGTGGAAGGCACGTTGTACAAGGTCTCTGACGTGGGTTCCTCGCTTATCGAAGTGGGGGCAGTGATCACAAACGCGGAGCAACTGCGCACGGCTAAAGGCTCGCGAGCGATTTTGCGTCTGGTGAACGGTGCCCGAATCGAGATGGCGGAGCGCTCTGATGTCTCGGTATCCGGCGGGTGGCGTGGGCCCTCCGTGGACCTGGAGCGCGGCCACGTCATCGTGCAAACCCGGGATGCAGGTCAAAAAACCTTCTTCGTGAGGGCTGGTGATGTGCTCATTCCCGTCAACAACGCGATTTTTTCTGTGAATCGCGGAACCAAGGGATCGCGGGTTGCGGTTGCCAGAGGATCTGCGGAGGTTAAGCAGCCTCAAAAAACAGTTGACTTGCGCGCCGGCCAGCAATTGGCGACGAACTACCGGCTTGCCAGCGTGCCGATCGCCACCGAATTCGCCTGGAGCGGGAATGCAGACTACTACCTCAGCCTCTTAAATGAGCTCTCGAATCTGCAGAAAAAGTTGGAAGCGATTCCTTCCCCGGGACTCCGGTATGCGTCCAGCCTGGCGCAATACCTTCCGGATAATACGGTTGTCTATGCCGCAATTCCCAACATCGGCGGGACGGTAGCGGAAGCGAAACGAATCTTCGACCAGCATCTCGCGGAAAGCGATGTTTTTCGTGAGTGGTGGCAGCAACAGCCAGCCTCGCGTACCAAGGACCTCGATCAGGCCATGAGCCAAATCAGTTCTATCAGCCAGTATCTCGGTGATGAAATCGTGTTTGCTGTTTCGTCCACAGGCGCAGGTCAATATAGCGAGCCGATTTTTCTGGCGCAAGTCCGCCAGGCGGGATTGGCGGAATATCTGCAACAGAATGTGCCGGTTGAGGCCGGGCTCCAGATCGTAAACGGCTCCCAGGTGGTCGCTCCCGCCAATAAACGGTCCATGTTCGTTTCACTCGATAACGGGTTTATTGTGGCATCGCCCAATCTGCAAGAACTGGAGGCGACGGAGCAGAATATTGCGAACCCCGGTGCCCAGCCGGGCGCGGGGCAGTTCACGCAGACTCCCTTCTACAGCCGGATCTCGCAAGCCTACGGCAATGGTGTCGGATACCTTCTTGCGGTGGACATGGAACAAATTGTTGCGAAATCCGTAAATAAGCCCAAGGAAGTTCCGCAGGGATTCAACAATGTCCAATATCTTGTGCTTGAGCGACGTGATGATGGAGGTACGGCGCAGAGCCGCGCCGACCTTTCATTCGCCGGAGGCCGTCAGGGAATCGCCTCATGGCTGGCAGCGCCCGGGCCAATGGGGTCGCTCGACTTCGTCTCTCCGGACGCCGTCTTTGCGGCCGCGGCCGTCATGAAGAGCCCGCGTGCTGTTGTGAACGAACTCATCACGTCTGCATCGCAGGCGGATCCTCGCGTGACGCAAGAGCTGAACAACATACAGAGTCAACTAGGGGTCAATCTTGCGGATGATGTTGCGGCTCCAATCGGCGGCGACGCGACCTTCGCAATAGACGGGCCGCTGCTTCCGATTCCGGCATGGAAACTTGCAGTTGAGGTCTATGACCCCACTCACCTTCAACAGACGCTTGCTACCATAGCGGCGCATTTCAACGAGCGTGCCGGGGCGGATGGCGGCAAGCTGGTCTTGGGCAGTGAGCAAGTGAACTCGCGCACTTTCTATTGGATTCGGAACGACAAGTTCCCCGCTGGAACGGCATACTACACTTTCATCGATGGTTATCTACTCGCGGGTCCGAGCGAAGCGAACCTCCTGCAAGCCATTCAAAACCGCCAGACAGGGTATACACTCGTGAGTTCTCCCAAGTTCCAGAACCAGATTCCCGACGACAGCTTCACGAACTTCTCTGCGATCATTTATCACAATACGGCGAGTTCGCTGGGAACTATCGCGAGCCAGCTAAAGAACTCGGCTTCGCTATCGCCGGCGCAACAGCAATCCCTCGCGGCTCTCCTGGCGAGCAGCGAGCCTGGGTTGGTCTGTGTGTACGGGGAGCCGGATCGTATCATTGCTGCCAGCAAGGGCTCGTTCATGGGCTTCAACCTAGGTACGCTGGTTGGCGTAGGACAAGGCCGGCCGGTGCTGCCTCTGATCGCTTCGAACGCCGCGGCTGTTGCGACGGCTTCCTCCGGCCCTTCGCAGCAAACACGGACGCAATAGAAGGAGTGAAATGATCTCTGCCAGCCGCGTAGAGCCGGTTGACGCTGACTCCGCGGAAATGGCCGCCGGAAACGCCGCGCCGCCTGTCATAGAACTTCGAGGACTATCGGTTCGCCTGGGCAAACGCGAGGTTCTGCGCGATCTCACATGTTCCTTCTCAGGCCGGACGATCGGCCTCCTCGGTCCCAATGGGGCGGGCAAATCCACACTTATTAACACGCTCCTCGGCTTCTGGCCTCCTGCGTCGGGCTCGGCGCACGTCTTCGGAGCGGATATTCGCGCTGACGCCAAGAAGATTCGCAGTCTTATCGGCTATATGCCGGAGAACGATGCGTTCATCAGTAATATGACAGCGGTTGCTTTCATACGATTGATGGCGGAATTGTCCGGTCTGCCCGCCGAGCTAGCTCTGGAGCGCGCGCATGAAGCGCTCTTCTACGTGGGATTGGGCGAGGCTCGGTATCGCAAGCTCGGCACCTATTCGCTGGGCATGAAGCAGCTGGCCAAGTTGGCGCAGGCGATTGCCCACGGACCGAAGCTCCTCATCCTCGACGAGCCGACGAACGGGCTTGATCCTCCAGCGCGGCAAAGAATGATACGGCTGGTGCGCGAGATGCGCGATAGCCGCGAAATGCACATCGTTCTGTGCTCGCATCTGTTGCGCGATGTGGAAGAGACCTGCGAAGAAGTGGTGATCCTCAAGGACGGCCGCGTTGTGCACTATTCCAATCTGGAAAATGAACGCCGCTTGAACCGGCGCTTCCTCGAGCTGGAGCTATACGACTCGACCGAGCGATTCGTCGAGGCGGCTGAGGCTTTGGGATGCGAATGCGCGCCGGCGGCATTGAATCGCTTAAAGCTGGTGCTCGCTGAAAACGTGGAGATCAGCGACATTTACCGCATCGCGGCCGAGCAGAACGTTCAGATTCGCCGCTTGAATTTCCGGCGCGACACCCTGGAAGATATTTTCCTGAAGGCGATGGAGAACCACGATGGCCGTCTATAAGCGCACGTACCGCGGCTATGCGGGTCCTGTCACGCCTGACTGGTCCCGATTTCTGGTGCTTTACCGTTTCTCCCGCCGAAACCTGTTCCGTTCGAAGATCCAGACTGCCTTCTTCGTTCTCTGCTTCTTCTTTCCGCTGCTTTGTTTGCTGGGCGTGTACGCAAACGCTCACCTCAGCGCGCTTACCTTCCTGGGAGGGCGGGCAAGCCGGGCGCTGGCTCTTAATGTCAACGGCGCGTTTTTCCTGGTCTACCTGTCTGTCCAGAGCGCATTTTCGTTTGTCCTTACGGCGTTCATCGGACCCGGCCTGGTGTCTCCGGACCTGGCAAACGGCGCGCTCACGCTCTATCTTTGCCGTCCTCTTTCGAGAACAGAGTATGTGCTTGGAAAGATGTCAGTGCTTCTGATCATTCTTTCGTGGATTACCTGGGTTCCTGGACTCCTGATATTTTTCGTGCAGGCGAGTCTTTCCGGTTGGCAATGGATGGCGGATAACGCCTGGATCGCGGTGGGCGTCCTGGTAGGCTCGCTCCTTTGGATCCTGGTTCTCTCACTGCTGTCGATGGCTCTCTCCGCCTGGGTCAAATGGCGCATCGCGGCCGGCTCGCTGTTGCTCGCCATATTCTTTGTGGGCGCCGGATTCGCACAGGCGATCAACGGAGTTCTACGAACAAAGCAGGGCTATCTTTTTGATGTCGGAAACCTTGTGCAGGTGATCTGGCGTGATCTGCTCCGGGAACAGGTCGAAGAAGGGATTTCTCCAAACGAGGCCTGGATCGCGCTTTTACTTTTCATGGGGGTTTGCCTCCTTCTGTTGATGCGCAAACTCAAGCCCAACGAGGTGGTGCGTTGAACAACGCGATCGTCTTCGAGGATGTCTCCAAGTTCTACGGAGACGTGCTGGGCGTCAACGGCGTAAATCTTTCGGTTCCACCTGGTATCACGAGCCTCGTCGGTCCGAATGGTTCCGGCAAGACCACGTTGATGAATCTCATGACCGGCCTGATCCGCCCCTCTAAAGGCCATATTCGCATCCTGGATATGACGCCGGAGGAGCCGGAGAAGCTATTTCGCGTCGTCGGCTATTGCACCCAGTTCGACTCGTTTCCGAAGGGACTTACCGGCTACCAGTTTATTCACTCGTATCTTCGGTTGTTCGGATATGATCCTGGAACGTGCGACGAACTCACTTGGAAAGCCATTGATCAAGTGGGATTAAGAGAAGCCGCTCACCGTAAAGCTGCCGGTTACAGCAAGGGCATGCGGCAGCGCATCCGCCTGGCGCAGGCGCTGGCCCACAATCCTCGCATCCTGATTCTCGACGAGCCGTTAAACGGACTCGATCCGCTGGTACGCGCGGAAACGATTGCCTTGTTCCGTTCGTTCGCCAAGCAAGGCTGTCATGTCATCCTCTCCAGCCATGTGCTGCACGAGGTGGATGTCATCTCCGACCAGGTCATCCTGATGAGCGGCGGTTACGTTGTTGCCGAGGGAAAAATTCAGGGAGTCCGGGATGAAATCCAGGATCAGCCCATGCAGATCCTCATTCGCTGCGACCGGCCGGCCGATTTGGCTTCCCGCGTCTTCCAGGAAGACCACGTCGTAGAGGCCCGCCTCCATACCGATCGGCGCGGTCTGCTTATAAAGACCAGCAGTCCAAACCGCTTTTACCTGCTGATGAATCAGATCGTCCTGGATGGCATCCACGTTGAATCCGTGGCGCCTATCGATGACGATGTGAACTCCGTGTACGAATATCTGATCGGCACAGAGGAAGCCACTCGATGAAACAACTCTGGTGGACGCAGATTCAAGCCGTCATCCGGCTCGAGATGAAAAAGACTTTTTTCGCGAAGCGAGGGTTGTGGATCTATCTCCTGGCGCTTGCCCCGGTAGGTTTGTTTTTAGCTCATTCCTTAGTCGAAATCCACTTCCATGGCGTCCGTCGGGAAATGGCCAACCAGATGACCCGCCCGCTTACGGAAAGCGATTTCTCGGCCATTCACGCCGGTATGACCCGGGATCAGGTGGTGGCTAGGCTGGGTAATCCTCCCGTCTCGTATTCCCGGATGAGGAGGTTGCCCACCAGGCCCGGCACATTTGAGATCGTGCCCGTCGACGTCCTGCGCTATTCCGATGGACGAACCGAGCTGATTATTTGGCTCGAAAAAGGCGTCGTCACCGGTACCGGCTTTAATTCCGGCGTGAGTCTCGGGCAGGACACTTACATCTTTGCCGGCGTCTTCCAGTTCTTCTTCATCAGGCTTGCCATCTTCTTTGGTTGCCTGGGCATCTTCATGAATCTCTTTCGCGGCGAAATGCTGGACAAGAGTCTGCACTTCTATTTGCTGGCGCCCGTCCGGCGGGAAGTTCTGCTCGCCGGCAAATACCTTGCTGGCTTACTCGCTGCGATTGTCATTTTTACCGCGAGCACAGTCTTGCAGATCATCGCGCTGTTGCTGGAATTTGATTCCAACACCATCTCTCAGTATCTGTATCAAAACCAAGGCATCGCCCAGATAGGCGCCTATCTCGGCGTGACCGTTCTCGCCTGCATAGGGTATGGAAGCATCTTCATCGCCGCTGGGCTTCTCTTCAAGAATCCTATTGTTCCTGCCGCTTTTGTTCTGATCTGGGAAGCCGCGAATCCGGTACTGCCCTCCGTCCTAAAGAAGTTGAGCGTCATTTACTATTTAAAATCGCTGTGCCCGGTCGAGATTCCGGTCGACCCTGGCATGCCGCCGCTCATCGCGCTGCTTGTTTCAAATGCAGACCCGATCTCCGTCTATGTCGCCGTCATCGGACTGATCGCCGTTTCAGTGGCCGTGCTCGCAGCTTCTATGACCCGCGTGCGTCGCTTAGAGATCAATTACACAACCGACTAGCTTGCAACGTGTCTGACCCTCCGAAGGCGACGTCAGGCCTGTCGCAATGTGTTTGCAATACTACTAATTTCGGCAGGGGACCAACACATGAAATTCCGTCGTTTGCTCGGCAGTTTTTTGCTGGGCGCCTGTATGTTTGCGTTTGCCCAACAGCAGACGCCGCCTGACAATCCGGCGCCCCAAGCGCCGCCGCAGCCGCCGGCCGGCGCTGCGAACGGCCCTCATCCGGGCCCAGCCGTTAGAGCTCCGGGACCCGGGGAGAAAACCAGCGATACCGGACAGCAAGCTCCTGCGGCTAACAACGCGGTTCAGGAGGCAATGCGCAATTTTCTCGCGATCGGCGCGCCGCCAGATTCCGAGGCGGTCAAACGAGGCCAAGCGATCTTCGTTGCCACCTGCGGCTTCTGCCACGGCTCGAACGCGAACGGCGGCGCTACGGGACCAGATCTGGTTCGGTCCGTGCTGGTTCTACATGATCAAGGTACGGCTAAAGAGATAGGACCCGTCATTCGCAACGGGCGTCCAGGGAAGGGAATGCCCAGCTTCAGCAATCTGACGGATGCTCAAATCAAAGACATCGCGGCTTTCCTGCTGGGGCGTACACAAGCCGCCGCGAATCGCATGAGCTACAAGATTCTGAACATCGTCACGGGCGATCCAAATGCCGGAGAAGTATATTTCAGCGCGCACTGCGCCGGTTGCCACTCGCCCACGGGCGATTTAGCTCACATTGCTGCTAAGTTTGAGCCGGTCGCCTTGCAGACTCGCTTCCTTTATCCGAGGACGGAACACTGGCCAGGGATGCCGGGGCCGCCGCCGGACCCTCGCGAACAAAAGACAGTAACTGTCACGCTAACCTCGGGACAGAGTTACTCGGGCACATTAGATCACATAGACGATTTCAGTGTTGCGCTGACGGATTCGTCCGGAGAACATCATTCCTGGTTATTCGAAGACGAGAAGGAAATGAAGGTAGAGGTGAATGATCCTCTCAAGATGCACGCCGCCTTGCTGAAACAGTACACGGATGCCGACATGCACAATATCCTCGCTTATCTGGAGACTCTAAAGTGACGCTCAGCCAGCTCGCTCTTTCCTCTTTACTCTGTCTTCCGCTGTGTGCGCTTGGGCAAGGCCTGGACCCCTCCGCCATCCTGAAACCTACGCCGAACCTGTGGCCGACTTATAACGGCGACTATTCGGGACGGCGTTTCAGCGCCCTGAAGCAAATCGATTCCAGCAATGTGAAAGATCTCAAACTCGCGTGGCTGTTTCACGCAAATACTGGCCCGGGAGGCGCACCTTTCGGAGTTCAGATCAAGTCAACGCCGCTCGAGGTGGAAGGAGTTCTTTATTTTACGGTGCCTGACCACGCCTGGGCCATCGATGCTCGAACCGGCCGCGAAATCTGGCACTACAAATGGGAGAGCAAGGGCGGTATCCACACCGGTAATCGCGGCGTGGGCATTTATCACAATTGGCTTTTTTTCGAGACTCCGGACGATCATCTGATTTCGCTCGAGAAAGATACGGGAAAATTGCGCTGGGCGGTCGAAATCGCCGACCTTGCACAGGAGTATTTCTCGACTCCGGCGCCATTGGTGATAGGCAATCACATCATCGTGGGCGTGGGTGGGGACTCGCTGGATGTTCCGGGCTATCTGGAGGCGCGCGACCCGGAAACCGGAGCGGTTCAGTGGCATTGGAACACCGAGCCCAGTCCGGGCGAACCGGGTTCCGAGACTTGGCCCGACACGCAGTCTATGACCCATGGCGGCGGTATGACATGGCTTACCGGCACGTATGATCCAGAACTGAACCTGCTTTATTGGGGGACAGGCAATCCCAACCCGGTGCATGCCGGCCAGGGCCGAAAAGGCGACGATCTTTGGACCTGTTCGATTGTGGCGTTGAACCCCGATACCGGCAAACTGGTCTGGTGGTTTCAGGCATCGCCGCATGATACGCATGATTGGGACAACGTTGAAGCGCCTGTTCTGTTTGACGGCGAGATAAATGGGGAGAAGCGCAAGCTGTTGGCCCAGGCGGCGCGAAACGGGTACTTCTTTGTTCTTGACCGCACGAACGGCAAGAGCATCACGACAGCTCCTTTCATCGACGTGAACTGGTCAAAGGGCGTAAACCCGAAAGGCGAGCCTATCCCGAACGCGGCGAAGGAGCCAAAGACCGATGGTGCGTTGGTGATTCCCGCTTCTGGCGGCGCTACAAACTGGCCGCCGCCCAGTTTTGACCCCCAAACCGGCCTCTTCTATGTGAGCGCGACGCCCTCCTACAGCGTTTATTATTTGACCGACACGAGCCCGCGTCCGGAAGGATATGGAGGCCGGGACAGTGGTGTGTGGTCTCAATCTGTGCTTGAGGCCCTGGACTACAAAACGGGCGAGATCAGGTGGAAGCACACCTTCCCCGGCGAAGGCGGATCGCTCTCCGGCGTGCTCACGACTGCCGGCAAGTTGCTGTTCACCGGCGATCCGTCCGCCAATTTCATTGCCTTCGATCCGGAGGACGGCAAAATCTTGTGGCATGCAGGTCTTACGTCAACTGTCAGTAACGGGCCCATGACCTACGAGCTCGACGGCCGCCAATACCTCGTGGTAGGCGCGGGTGACATGCTCTATGCGTTTACGCTGCCTCGATAACGAGACTCCTGAGCAGGGCCACAATCTTACCCGGATACACAATCTTACCCGGATACAATAGGGTTGCTGCGGCTGCGCTCGTTCGCAAGCCTTTATTTCGAACGACGGAGGACCTCGATGAGGCGACTGCTCGCGATTTTTTTTCTTGCGTTCGTGGCTTTTGGAGATGAGCCGCATCCCACCCTCGCCCTCGGCTCGCCGGCGCCCGATTTCTCGCTTCCCGGCATTGATGGCAAGATTCACAAACTGAGTGATTACTCAGCCAGCAAAGTGCTGGTCATTGTCTTCACCTGCAATCACTGCCCTACCGCGCAACTCTATGAGAGCCGGATCAAGAAACTGGCTGATGATTACGCCAATAAGGGCGTCGCGCTGGTAGCAATCGAACCGAATAATCCCAAGGCGATTCGTCTCGATGAGCTTGGCTACACGGACGTAAGCGACAGTTTTGACGAAATGAAGATCCGCGCGGCTTATCGCCATTTCAATTTTCCTTATCTGTATGACGGCGATACGCAGTCGGTGGCAAGGGCTTACGGGCCGAAGGCGACGCCGCACGTATTCATTTTTGATGAGGAACGCAAGCTTCGGTATGAAGGGCACGTGGATAACAATCAGCGCCAGTCTCTTGCCACAAAGCAAGACGCCCGCAATGCGATCGATGCCCTGCTGGCCGGGAAGCCCGTGCCTGTTGACCACACCCGCGTCTTTGGTTGCTCCACCAAATGGATTTCGAAGGAAGCGAGCAGTGCCGAAGAATTAACGAAGATCGAAGCCGAGCCCGTGACTCTGGAACTCACTTCAGCGGGTGATCTCAAAAAGCTGCGTGCTAATCCGACGGGGAAAGTACTGCTGGTGAACTTTTGGGCCACCTGGTGCGGCCCTTGCGTGCATGAGTTTCCGGATCTCGAAACCACTTGGCGCATGTACCGCTTGCGGGATTTCGACATGGTCACCGTGTCGGCGAATATGCCCGATGAAAAGCCCGGCGTCATGAAGATGTTGGAGAAATTGCACGGCACGGGCCGTAATCTGATATTCGGATCCACCGATACAGATGCGATGCAGGCCGCCTTCGACCCTAAGTGGGAATCCGGCGTTCCGTACACTGTACTGCTTTCACCCGATGGCAAAATTCTGTACCAGGAACAAGGCGCAGTGGACATTCTCAAATTACGCCGCGTCATCCTGGGAAATCTGCCGGATCCTGACTACATTGGCATTCGCGCCTACTGGGCCAGCAACTAACCCCAAAGCTGTTTTGCAATCGTCCGCCTTTGCCGGGGGCACCTCGGCTCACTGCTATCATCGGGCCTTACTGAGCTTTGAGCGACGCGACAAAAACTGAGACGACTTCCGGCTGGGCGCCGCTCCGCTATCCTCTATTTCGCAATCGCTGGATCGCCTCCATAGTGTCGAACCTTGGCGGTTGGATGCAGGACACTGCCGGCACTTGGCTCATGACGGCTCTAACGTCGTCACCTCTGCTGATTGCGCTCATGCAGACAGCGGCCAGTTTCCCGGTTTTATTGCTTGGTTTTATTGCCGGCGCCACGGCAGACATTTTCGAGCGCCGCCGCCTGCTTATCTTTTGGCAGAGCTGGATGCTGGTGGCGGTTTTGATACTCAGCGTGCTGACCATCATCGGAATCGTTTCGCCCTGGGAACTGCTGCTGCTCACATTCTTGCTGAACATTGGCGCGGCCATGACGAATCCAGCCTGGCAGGCCATTGTCCCCGAACTGGTGCCTCGTGAAGAACTTCCTGACGCCATCGCCATTAACAGCGCCGGATTTAATTTGGCGCGAGCTCTTGGACCTGCGCTTGGCGGTCTGGGAGTGGCCGCGTTTGCATCTACTACAACAGGCGCGGGAACGGTTTTCTTCTTAAATGCCATTTCGTTCATCGCTGTGATCTGGGTGCTCTACGCATGGAAGCGTACGCCTCTGTTCAAGAGCGCACTGCCGGCGGAGCGCTTATACGGTTCCACGCGGGCTGGATTGCGTTACGCCTGGTACACTCCCTCTCTGCAGGCAGTCTTGTTCCGTGCTTTCTTTTTCACCTTGTTTGTGAGCGGTATTTGGGCGCTGCTTGCGGTTGTGGCGCAGCAGCATCTTCACAAGGGCGCCATGGGATATGGAATCCTGAACGGTTGCCTGGGCGCCGGCGCGGTTATGGGAGCGGTCTCTCTGCCCTATCTTCGTCGAAGGTTCTCCCCAGAAAACATCATCTCCGCCGCAACAATTGTGTCTGTGGGCACTCTCCTGATACTCGCCTTTGCTCGGGCCACGCCTGTCATCGTTATTGGCTTGCTTGCCGGCGGCTTCGCCTGGACCAGCACAACTTCCACCTTGAATGTAGCGGTCCAGCTGTCAATCCCCCCGTGGGTACAAGCGCGCGCCCTTGGAATTTATCAGACGGTATTTCAAGGTGGAATGGCGCTCGGCAGCGTGTTGTGGGGATTCATTGCTGAGCACGGCTCTACGTCGAGAGCGTTGCTCTTTGCGGCCATAGGCTTGCTGGCAAGCGTGCCGTTGACCCGGCGTTTTGAATTGCCCAAAGGAGCGCCCGTAGACCTGAACCCTTACGACCTCAACCGCCCCGCACCCCAGTTAGTGATTGAACCTCGCGCCGAGGCCGGTCCGGTCTTCGTGACAATTGAGTATCTGATACCAGAGCGAGACCAGGTTGAATTCACCCGCGCGGTCCATGCCATGAAGGACGTTCGGATGCGTGATGGCGCGATCCGCTGGGGCGTCTTTCAGGACGCCGTCAAGCCGGAGAGATTTGTCGAGACGTTCTTGGTCGACTCGTGGCTCGAGTTCTTGCGCGTTCGCGAACGGCTTACGGCCGGAGACCGCGCCCTTCGCGACTACGCGCGCAGTTTCCATCCCGGTCCGGCGCAGCCATCCATTTCCTATATGATTTATGCGCGTGAGCCGGTTTAAAGTGCGCTCGCTGCGATTGGTTCTATTTTGCATTGCCGCTGCCGCTGTAGCGCAACAGCCTGTCACCACCATCCGGATAGACGCATCCCAAACGAACGGTCCCTTTGAGCCGGTGTGGAATTACTTTGGTTATGACGAGCCGAACTACACCTATACGGAACACGGTCGCAAGCTGATCCGCGAATTGGCGGAAGCGAGCTTCACACCCATCCACATCCGGACACACAACCTGCTCACCACCGGCAACGGCACGGCCGCCCTGAAGTGGGGATCCACCAACGCCTACACCGAAACTCCTTCAGGCGCGCCCGTCTATGACTGGACCATCGTCGATAGAATTCTTGATACATACATGCAAGCCGGCGTTAAGCCATTTGTCGAAATTGGCTTCATGCCAAAGGCACTGTCCAGTCATCCGGAACCGTACCAACATACTTTTCCGAAGGGGCAGATCTTCACGGGTTGGGCGTATCCCCCCAATAACTATGGCAAGTGGAGTGAACTCGTTTACCAATGGGTCAGGCATTCCGTCGCCAAATACGGTGAGCGCGAGGTGGCGAGTTGGGATTGGGAAGTCTGGAACGAACCTGACATCGGTTATTGGCAAGGCACCCCGGAGGAGTATGACAAGCTCTATGACTATACCGCCGACGCCGTAAAGCGCGCCATGCCCGCCGCCCGCGTGGGCGGTCCCGCATCTACAGGACCCGCCAATCCGCATGCCGCCGCTTTTCTTCAGCAGTTCCTGGAGCACTGCGATTCCGGGAAGAACTACGCAACCCAAGGAGCGGGTGCGCCGCTGGATTTCATCACCTTCCACGCGAAGGGTCATCCGGAATCGCTAGAAAACCACGTGCAAATGGGCATCTCCCAACAGATGAAAGACGTTTCCAAGGGCTTTGAGATCGTCAATTCTTTTTCTAAGTTCCGATCCATTCCCATCATTTTGAGTGAATCGGATCCGGAAGGCTGCGCCGCCTGCGCGGGTCCGCAAAACGCTTACCGCAACGGTACCTTGTATCCAACGTACGTTGCAGCCGCGACGAAGACAATCCTCGAAATAGCTCAGCGCGAACGGGTCAACCTCAGGGGCATTGTAACCTGGGCTTTTGAATTCGAAGATCGGCCTTACTTCCACGGATATCGAAGTCTGGCGACAAATGGAATAGACAAGCCGGTCATGAATGTCTTCCGTATGCTGGGCCTGATGCAAGGCGATTTGGTAAAGGCAGAGAGTGACGGTGCGGTGTCCGTGAACGCGATTCTCGCCAACGGTGTGAGAGAGAAACCCGATGTGGATGCGCTTGTGAGCCGCTCTTCTCGCCTGCTTTCCATTCTGATTTGGAATTATGACGACAATGCCACCAGCAATTCCGTCGCTACCGTTCGACTCCACGCTGCCGGCCTGCCGGCCGACGCCAAGCGTATACTCCTCTCACATTTCCGGATAGACCAGCAGCATAGTAACTCATATGCACTATGGTTGGCTGCAGGTTCCCGCCAAGCTCTGGCTCCAGAGCAGCGCATTCAGCTTGAAGAAGCCGGTCAACTGCAACTGCTCGAATCGCCGAAATGGCTGGATGCCTCTTCAGACGGACTTGATGTCGAGTGCTCATTACCCTCAGAGGCGGTTTCTTTAATTCAGTTGAGGTGGTGAGTCGGGTGAAATATACTCAATCGTTAACCCGATTTTTGCGTCTTTCTTGGAGTCTCTTCGATGTGTAACCCTCACTGTCTCAAAACTGGGACATTTAGATCAGCCTTAGCCATCGCGCTGCTCGCTTGTGCGCCCGCATGGGCGCAGCAGACCTCGGAAACAGTAATCGGCCCTGCCCAACAGCGGCCACACATCGGCTTGGTTCTCGAAGGAGGGGGCGCTCTGGGTTTCGCTCATATCGGCGTCATCAAATGGCTGGAAGAACACCACATTCCGATTGATTACGTGGCTGGAACCAGCATGGGAGGCTTGGTGGGCGGTCTCTATGCTTCGGGGCAGTCGCCTGCTGAGATCGCCGAATTGACCAAGAACATTAAATGGGATAGTGTCCTGAACGGGTTAACGCCATTCCAGGACCTGAACTTCCGGCGCAAGGAAGACCGTATTGCCTATCCGAATCGGCTTGAGTTTGGTCTCAAAGGCGGCTTCCACGCGCCCACCGGGCTCGAACTCCGGTTACCAAGTCAGTATCATCTTCGATCGCGTTCTGCTGCCGTATTACGATCTCAAGAGTTTCAACGACCTTCCCATTCCGTTTCGCTGCGTTTCGACAGATATGATCACGGGGAAAAAGAAGGTCTTTGAGGACGGATCCCTTCCGCAAGCCTTACGTGCGACCATGTCCCTCCCGGCCATTTTTTCGCCAGTAAAAGTCAAGGGCGCGATCTACACCGACGGCGGCGCCGTAGACAATTTGCCAGTGGATGTAGCGAAGGAAATGGGGGCAGACATTGTTATCGCCGTTTATCTGGATACAGGCCCAGGAAATCCCAAGACCTATGATTCCTTACTGGGCGCCGCAGGAAGAAATGTTGAAATCATGATCGCCGCCAACGAGCTGCACAGTCTGGAGGCGGCTGATATCCTCATCTCGGCGGACCTGAAAGGTTACACCTCCAGCGATTTCAACGACGAAGAGAAGATAGCTCCTCTGGGTTACGAAGCCGCAGCTAAGAAAGCTGCCATGCTGTCCAAGCTCTCCGTAAATCAGGATGAATGGAACCGCTACATCGCCGCGCGGGATGCCAGAAAAAAGACAGCTGTTCCGATCCCGCAATTTGTTACCGTGCGCGGCCAGAACCAGGAGGTGGATAAACCAATTGAGGCGGCGCTGGAGCCGTTCGTGGGCAAAACCATCGACACCACTGATTTACAAGACCAGCTTTCTAAGTTCATGGGAACAGGCTATTTCAACAGCCTTAACTACTCGCTGATTAACCGCGATGACCAGACTGGACTGCTCATTCGAACAACCGAAAAGCCTTACTCGCCGCCATGGATGAATCTCGGCATCAACATCGACGGTTCGGATGTCAACGATGTCCGGTTTGGATTGGAAGCCCGCTTCACATTCCAGAATGTCGGTAGCTTTCGCTCGGAGTGGAGGAATGACGTGCTTTTCGGAGTAACTTACGGAATCATCTCGGAATACTATCATCCTTTGACTCCGACTACAAAATGGTTCATAGCCCCCACAGCATTCTGGACAAGAGTTCCTTACGATATTTATAACGGTGACACCCGCGTCGCGGAATACCGGCAGGGAACCGGCGGCTTTGGGCTTGATCTGGGATATGCGTTCGGCCCCAGAGCCGAACTGCGTATGGGCGAGGAGTATGTCTGGTACAACTACAAACTCGAAACCGGCGTCGATACTATACCGAATACGTCCTACCACACTCCCGTCACTGTCGCGCGATTTAGCTTTTATGGGCAGAATCAGGTCACGCTGCCTACAAAAGGATTCATTCAGACTACGAATTTCGCGTACTACCATTCCAAGCCCGACGGGTCCGGCGGGTATCCTGCTCTGGAAGTGCAGCAAAGCTACTTTCATCCGATCGGCGAAGAAGGCTCGGCCTTCTTAATTGCAGACGGCGGCACAACCTTCGGAGCTAGTGGCCTCGGACTCCAGGCCTTTTCATTGGGGGGTCCGTTACGCATGGGAGCGTTTGGGAGAAACGAACTCCTGGGAAATCAGTATTACTTGTTTCAGCTTGGCTACGATCGGGAAATCTTTCGCCTGAATCCATTTATTGGAGAGGGAGTCTACGTCGCCGTGTTCGGCGAGGCGGCTAAAGTTTATGGCAACCCCACGCTCCCTGTCACTTTCCCTGCGGACGGCTCCCTCGCCCTGGTAACCAAAAGTTCGATCGGGCCCATTTACATCGGAGGAAGCATCGGCAGCAACGGCCGTGCCAAGTGGTGGTTTGGTTTAGGCCGAATTTTTTAGGTAAGCCGGCAAAGCCGGCATCGGCGACGGGCGAAAGCCCTATAGATGGGTGCGATGGAAGGGGCGCTGAGCAGCCCGACCAGATCGCGTCGCAGAACATCATGAGCGCGATCGACGCTCAGCTTGACAAGTAAGGTCTCAGAACCTGGAGAAAGCCGTCGGAAAGCTGCTCAAACAGTTCCCGCCGAAGCAGTGATTGCCCGGTCGTTTCCTAAGGCTGCTTTTTCGCCAATCGCTTTGGCTGGCATCGGTAGAGTAACAACGAACCTTGAGCCGTTTGTTGGCCCGCTCTCTATCTTTATCTCCCCTGCGTGAGCTTCTACAATTCGCCGCGAAATAACCAATTCCAAGGCGGTCCCGGTCCTGCTGGAGCCGTTTTCGTTCTGCCCGGCGTTTAACGGCTCGAACATCGTATCCACCTGATCGGGCGTGAAGCTGAGTCCGCGATTCAGAAGCGAAATCGAGGCGTCTCCGCCATTGACCTTGATCTCAGTTACAATTCTGTCGCCGCGGTGAGAAAACTTGATCAAGTTATTTAGTAGTGTATTGATTACTCGGGTGAGCTTGACTGGATCCAAATTGACGACGACAGGCATCCTATCGGACGCCAAGTCTAACTCGATTCCCTTTCGCCCGGCTTCTCCCTCACTGAGGAGGAACGCCTCATTTATCAACTGCACGAGATCAGTCGGCTGCGTATTAACTTTCACTTTGCCGCCTTCGATCGCCGAAATTTCCAGGACGTCATCGATCATCTTTAGCATGAACAGGCTTGACCGCACAACCCCTTGAAGCAGGGGCAGATGCTTCTGAAGCAGCGCCTCGCCTGCGTCTTCGATCAAAAACTCGGCTGCCGACAAAATGCTGCAGGCCGGATTGCGAAGGCCATGTACGGCCATCGCTAACTGCTGAAACTTCTCGATTTTCTCTCTTTCGAGATCCAGATCCTTTCGCACTACTTCCCGCCTCAAGCGGAATAATTCTCTGCGGAGCTCCGCGGGTAGACCGTCCAGCCCCGTTTTTTCATCCGCGTACCCAAACTCTTCGATAATTCTGTCAAGTTCGTCGCACAATTCTCTCGCCGGACGCGATTCGGCGCATGCGATCACGAAAATATCGTTACCAGCGGCGCAGCCGGAAAAAAATAGCGGATGAATTCCACGAGTGACCGCAACATCCACTTCCCAATCGAGCGCAGCACCCCTGTCTGTAATCCTTTGCAGTAGGCTGAAGATCTTCGGACCGCCGGCGGCTTCGGCAATCCTCGTGAGAGATTGGCCGGCAGCTGGGCAGCTGCCGAAACCAAGTTGATCACAGAGGACCTCTGCAACAATTCCGTCCTTGCCGCAACGAGCGGCCATTTGAAGGCCCATTTCCCGCTCCATAACGCCCCTCCTTATTATGGGTCGGTGGCGGCCGTCGATCGTTACCCTACGTAGGTGTACTCGGCCCGGTTGTGAGATGGTTTATCGGTCAGTGTTCGAGGACCGCTCTCTCCGCAGTACTTGGTTACTCGAAGACGCATTTCTCTCCTCGCCCGCATCAAGCGTGATTTTGCTGCCGGAACCGACAACCCCAATCTCTCCGCCACCTCTGGCATCGATAGCCCTTCAATGTCGCGTAACAGCATTACGTCGCGCATCAGCGGCGGGACGTGTGAGATCTCTTTGCGAAGCAGGCTGCCAACCTGCTCAGCGCCGAGTTCGTCTTCTTGATCGGGCTTTTGGTTAATCAATTCAAGTCGGGCATTTGAATCGGTAGTTGCGTCAATAGAGACGAAGGTAGTCTCGCGCTGATCGCGGATCAACATCAGGCATTGGTTTTGCACAATTCGGCAGAGCCACGCCGCGAACGGCCCCTCGAATCGAAACCGGTGCAGGTTTTGAAAGGCTTTGACAAAGGCATTCTGCACTTCGTCCTCGGCATCACTGCGGTTCCGAAGCACTAACAGAGCGCGCTTTAGACAAGTTGGAAAGTGCCGCTCGATGAGTTCGCTAAAGGCTCGGGTGTCACCGTCTTGAGCCCGTCGAACAAGCTCCTCGTCGCTTGGCTGGAGGATCTGTCGCGGATTGGGGTCCGGTCTTTCAAAGCGGATTCGAAATCCTACTTTGTTTGGCGAGCCTTGAGGCTGCGGTGCTGCGCTGGGGCTGGGAGTCTGATATTGCAAGCAAGACATGCGACCTTGCAACGCAACCCTCACGCCATCGTAAAAGTACTGAATTCCCCTCTCAGAATCAGCAACTTAAGGTCATAAGCTTGTTTGCTGCCTTTCAAAAGTGCACGTTTTGGTGCGCTCTTGACGTCCGTTTGCTCGCTATTGGGTCATCGCACGCTTACGTACGTTCTGACCGCGCAAAGGAGATTGGCGGCAATTAGCCCTGGCTTTTCTTACTCTCGCGTACGAAGTCCGCTGCTGAAATGCCATGCTTCTCCAGGCGGTAAGCCAAGGTTCGCCGACTCAGCTGTAGAAAGCGGGCAGCCCGCGACTGGTTGCCACCGAATTTGAGCAATGTCCGCAACATTACTTCTTTTTCCATTGCGCCGAGATCTACGCCAGTTTCGGGGAGCGAAGAGGGCAGTATGTCATCGCTCGGCTGCGCGCGATGTTGTACGAAGTCAGGAAGGTCCTGCAAGGTGACTTCAGATCCTCGCGCCAAAAGGACGATTCGCTCAATTGCGTTCTCCAATTGCCGCACGTTGCCAGGCCAGGAGTATTTGGCCAAAAGGCAGATCAGATCCGCTGGGAGCTTCAGTTCTTCGCGCGCATGCTTGATCCTGCACTTGGCAAAGAAGTGCTGTACGAGCGCCGGAACGTCTTCGGCTCGCTCCCGAAGAGGCGGTAATTCAATCGGCACCACCATTAGCCGGTAATACAAGTCCTCTCGAAAAGTTCCGGCCTCTACCATCTGGCTTAAGTTCCTGTGTGTCGCTGCGACGATTCGGACATCCAGCTTCGTTGGGCTCGTTGCTCCGATTTTCTCGATCTCTCGCTCCTGGATCAGCCTGAGAACCCGCACTTGCAGCTCCAGCGGCATCTCGCCGATTTCGTCGAGGAATATCGTGCCTCCATCGGCTACTTCGGCCTTTCCTTTCTTATGCGACACCGCGCCAGTGAAGGCGCCTCGCATGTGCCCGAAGAGCTCAGACTCCAGTAATTCGCGTGGTATTGAGCCGCAGTTAACCGTCACAAACGGACGGTCCCGGCGCGCGCTGCGAAAGTGAATTGCCTTGGCGACGAGTTCCTTCCCAGTCCCCGTCTCCCCATGGATTAGCACCGTGACATCAGAGGGTGCGACTCGCGCCGCGACATCGAGCGTCCGCATTAGCCGGTCGGAGGAACCGATGATGCTTTCAAATCCGTATTTCTGATCCAGGCAAATGCGAAGTCGATTTACTTCCTCAATTAGGCTATGGTGTTCCAGGGCGCGGCTAACCAGCGCTTTGAGCTCGTACGGGTGAACGGGCTTCGTCAGATAGTCGTACGCGCCCGCTTTCATTGCGTCCACGGCGCTCTGGATGGTCCCGAACGCGGTCATCACAATTACCGTTGTCTCCGAGTAAATGCTGCGGGCTTTCTTGAGGAGGTCAATACCGGAAGCACCTGGAAGATGCAAATCGGTAATAATCAGGTCCAGAGGCGATCTTTGCAGTATCTCTGTGGCCTGCTCGGCGTCGGAGGCGCAGATCGTCTCATACCCCTCCTTTCTGAGTACCGCTTCCATTACCTGCCGAAGTGTATCGTCGTCTTCGGCGATGAGTATGCGTGCGCTCGCCATTCAAGTGCCGTCAAAATCGGGCTGGCACATACAGACCGGTGTGTGGCGGCCCCGGAGCAACCTCGCTGGAATTAAGAGCGCGCATGCCGAGTCTCGCTTTTTTCACATCCGTCCATTTTGCAGTACGACGTTGAGCGTATCAAACTCTCTATTGAAGCGAATCCGCCTCCTTAGCGCAATTTGACCGCTGTTTGCGTGATGGGGATTTATGGTTCGGGACTCATTACTTTCAACCCGTTAAGCGCCCAGCGGCAGCTTACTTGGCCTTGAACGTCGCGCCCAGCACAAAGCCGGTCTCAGCAATTTCGTATACGAAATCAGAGGTGCGGTAATTCACGAAGAGATAGCGCCATCCCGCTTCCACCAGAACCCTGGGTTTTACTCTGAATCCGAGCCCCCCAAAGATCTGATAATCGATTTGTGCTGCGCTGCCCCAGCCGCCTACATCTCCCGCCAGCGTGAAAAGAACCAGCTCGTTTAAGGGTGCCTGAAAACGCAGGGCCGACCACCGGATCTACCCAGTTCACTGATCTCGAGAAGTTATTACCCTGTGGCGGCGGAGTGAACTCAAGAGTTGTCCCAAGATGCCAGTAGCGAAACCCCGCCAGGCCGTCTATGGTGAAGTTTTTGTTATCGATTACCCGAAAACCAACTTTAGGAGTCAGAATAAATTGATTGAATCCGGCCCTGGCCGATATCGTAGGCACATCGGGGAAGGGGGTTGCTCTTCCCTCGCTAGCGGTCAGCTTGACCCACATGAAATCGATCGTCGATACCAGCCGCTTCTTCCGCGCTTCCCCCCTACCCATCAGTCCGAAGTGGAAGTGCGAAAGCAGCTGAGCTGGGCTCGCGCGCACGCCCGCATCGTAACCGTGCGCTCCTATGGTCCCATTTAGTCCCGGAGTCCAAAGATAACCCGTCAGTCCTAGGTGGAGGCCGTCATCTGGTGCAGCGCTCGGATCGGTGTTGCCCGTCGTCTGATCCGCTGTCTGATCCGGCGCGGTGGTAGCCGCCGCTTGTTCTTGCGCATTGGCCAGCCCACACAACAACGTACTTGCCGTGAGAAGAGTCCAGACTGACACCGAAATTCTTCGCCACAAACTCATCAAAATATTCTCCAACTTAGAATTGCGATTTAGCCACAATGCGCCGCAACCATTCAATCGTGAAAATGGATGTGCGACGCCCTCAAGGAGGATTCGGGAGACTGGCCTCCGATTCAATAATTGCGGCGCCTGGTTACAGGTTCAATGTTCTAACGCCGAAAGCCGCCGAAGCCGCCACGGCTAAAGCCGCCAAAACCACGAGCTCCACCGCCCCAGCCTCCGCCGCCGCGACTGAAGTTGCCCCAGCGATCCGCTCCTGAACTTCGCGCGAATTGGTCGCTGTTCAGCGATGAGTGCATGCTATCGAAGTTGCTCGACGAAGGTGGGTGCCAGCCACCGTCAGCGGAATGCTGCTGCCATTCCGATCCGTTGGCTTTGTAGACGTTTCCATCATGATCGGCGTATACGTTGTTGTTTGCGGCTCCAACGCCATTGCCGGTGTGAGGATTATAGGCGTAGTGTTCGCTGCCGCTGGCGGATTGGCCCGTGTACGCATTTCCGACGGTTCCTGCCGCGCCGCCATGCACGATTCCAGTCGTGGGATTGTAAGTCGCCCCCCGCGCTCCGGACGCATAGTTGCCTGTGTACGCATTGCCCACCGTGCCCGCGCCGCCGGCGTACCGCGTGCCAGTGGCCGTGTTGACGCCGGCCGTCCTGGCCCCAGACTCATAGTTGCCGGTGTAGGCGTTGTAATTTGTGCCTCCTCTTGCAACGCCGCTATTGCCAGTTACGGGATTATAGTAACTTCCTTGCGCTCCGTGGCCGATGTTGCCGGTGTACGGATTAGCCCAGGCCGCGCGTGTTCCGGAGTAGGCTGTGTTGCCCCAGTGTCCGTAGACGTTGGCGGCTGCCGCACCGCCATAACCGCCCCAACCCCAGGCAGGCGCAGCGTAACCCCATCCCCATCCGCCGACTGGACCCCACCACGGGCCGCATGCCGCTCCCACCGCCATTCCCAGACCGAACCCAAGGCCCCAGCCCGCTGCAGCACTCCAGCTGAATGCGGCGCCTACCCCGTATGTATAAGGGGCCGGCACCCAGGTATTCGCCACTACATAGGATGGATAATTCCAGCCGGTTCCGTAAACAACCACGTTGTCCGCGGAGACTACCGTGCCGTAATAACCCGGTGTGTAGCCCACATACACCACGGTTGGAGTCGAGCCGTAGATATACGCGTAAGTGACGTAGTGAATCGGGCAGCTCGGCGGAATGGTATAAATCGCCGGCGGTATGGAAGTCGCTACCGTCCACGGTCCCGTGGCATACTCCGAGCTGAACCATACTCCGTTCTGGACTGCATAGAAGTTGCCGCCCGGAACCTGCACCACCGGAGTCGTGGTATTCACTGCGTACGTCAAATTCGTGTCTTGAATGGGCTGGAAATTCGGCACTCCGGAGTAGTTCACCTGCAATGCGGCGGCAGTGCGGGAAATGGTCGCGGTTTGAGGGATTTCGTTGGCAATCAGAGCCTCTTTCGCTGGCGCCGTTCCCGGTACTGAAACTAAAACGCTCGCCTTGGGACTGTACTGAGGAATCTTCGCGAAGTCCGGTGGCAGGCTGCCCGCCTCAACGTAAGACCATGCGCCGTTCTGGAGCGCGTTGGAGTTGAACCATCGACCCGCCACCAGGATGTAATACATCTGGTTCGAAGTGTCCATGAAAATGTCGTCGCCGCTGTTGGACACGTAGAGCAAACTCGTGCCTGGCACCGGCGTCAGTTCCGGCTGGCCTTCGCTTTGAAGCAATTCTGCCGCCGTAGTACTGACATAAACCGTTGGAGCTTCCCCCTCTTCATACGCCTCCTTGAGAGACTGATCAGGGTTCCCCAATACCTGATTTTGATTGTTCGCTGCCGCGCCCTCTCTTAGCTTTTCTAGCTCCTTCGTAGGCTCATGTTTGGCGGCGGACCAAGGTCCATCGAGCGTCTCCGCTTGCACCCAACCATCCATCAGCCCCAAATAGTAAACATGTTTTGAAGAATCAAGAATGATAAGCGAGCGAGTATTAATAACCTTTTGTAACTTATCGACTGGAGTCCCAAGCGCGGGTTGGCCGTCAACCAGGGCCAGAACGGCGGGTGTGCTGCTGAAGATAATTCTCGGTGGGTCGTTTTTTACGACGTACTTCTTTTGCTGGTCCGCGGCCGCGGTAGTTGCGAGCGAACTCTCGAGCAAGTCCAGCGGAACAGTCCGGCTCCACTGAAGATCCGCTTTTATAGCCTGAGCATATTCGGAACCGTTGTTCGGGGTGGATGGGAACTGATACTTCGTAAGGTCGAAGTTGTCCAACGTGACAAGCCGATTCACCTTGTCCACTTCGGTGCGCGCCGTGAACCAGATGACGCCGTATGATGTAGCGCTCGAGCCCTGAGCCTTTAGTGAAACTGCGGCGTAGCCATCCAACAAATTGCCCTTCCAGTTATTCAGTTGCGGCTGGTAAACCTTTAGGGTTGCCCCTGTACACGCCACTTGACGGGGCCACGGGCCGCCGCCCGGATTAGCGGCGGTGTTCGGAGCCGGCTGGCCGATGGAGATTCCAGGTGAGCTCATCACCAGGCATGCTGAAAGAAGATGGGCAATTGACCGCCTCAGAATGTCTTTCGTACTCATGTCTTCAAAACGCCTCTCTCCGTTCCCACAAGCGTTCACCCTAGGTCCGCATTGACCTTCTGCTGGACGTATGGCTCAATACGGTCGATGCAGTTCCGGTCACGCCGCCTTTTTTTTAAAAAACAGCAGACGACGGCAACGAGCGACACCCTATCGCCAAAGCCTTACGCAGGGATATTAGAGCACAGGATTAAGCGGCAGGCCCATCGATTCAAAAAATTTGCTAGGCGGCGCGGCAAGAGATAAACTTGCGTGGTGATTTAAATCCGCTTTTCTATGCGTGTGGCCATTCTCAATCGCCTCCTTTCGTTGTGTCTAGCCGTCATGGGTCCGCTCTCTTTTATAGCGGCTGTCGCCATACCCCATGCCAAAGCTCAGGAAGAGATTCCTGACGTCTCTATCAAGTCTCGCCTGGCGGCTGGCTTAGACATGACCCGGCGCCGGTCCGTGGCCATCCGTTCTGAAGTGAAGCTCGTTCAAATTCCCATCACCGTAACGGATCTGTTTGAGAGACCCCTTCTGGGGCTACATAAAGATAACTTCCGCGTGTTCGACGATGGCGTTGAACAGAATATCTTTCAATTCTTCAGCGAGGAAGCTCCCGTTTCTGTGGGGATGGTCTTTGACGCCAGCAACAGCATGCAAAAGAAAATCAACCAATCGCGCCTGGCAGTCGAAGAATTCCTCCGGCTTAGCGCGCCGGGAGACGAATTTTTTCTATTGAAGTTCAGTAGCAGGCCGGCACCGGTGTGCCCGTTCACCACGGATGTCAACGAAATTCGCGATGGCCTCGCCACCATACAATCTGGTGGCTGGACCTCGCTTTACGATGCCATGTACCTCGGAATCAATCACATGAAATTGGCGGTGCATTCGAGGAAGGCGCTATTTGTCCTGTCTGACGGCGAGGACAACAACAGCCGCTATACGGAGGGCGAAATCAGGAGTCTCATACGCGAGGCCGACGTGCGCGTTTTCGCCATTTCGATTCTGGACCGCTCAGCCTCCCTGGAAAGGATTTGCGAAGAGAGCGGTGGCCGCGCCTACCGCATTCGCAAGCTCGATGAGCTCTCCGATATGGCGGCCACGCTCAGCAAGGAAATCCACAGCTACTACGTGCTCGCTTTTTCCGCCGAAAAGGCCCGCGACGACGGCAAATACCACCGCGTAACGGTGCGATTTAACCCCCCCGCGGGCGCTCCTCCCCTGCGTGTGGCCTGGAGGCACGGATACTACGCGCCTTCCTATTAGTACCGGTTAGTACCGGAGGCGATTCATACAGGCTCGCAGCCGCGTTCGCCTCGCCCGCTCCCGGAAATTCCTTCGCGTATTCTGAAACATGTGGGGTACCCCCTGCAAGTAGCGGAGAACAGGGTTGAAGTGGTGGCGCGCCGGGGCGACATCCTGGTTGTCGACGACGAATCCGAATCGTTGCGTCTCTTGACCAACATCCTGACCGCGGAAGGTTATGACGTCCGCCCGGCGGATACTGGCGAACTCGCGCTTGCTTCGGTCTCCGCCAAGCCTCCGGAACTGATTCTGCTGGACATCCGCATGCCTGGGCAGGACGGGTTCGAAATTTGCCACCGTCTCAAGGCGCGTCCGGAAACCCGGGACATTCCGCTCATGTTCATCAGCTCGGCGCATGAGGTTGAAGAGCGGGTGGAAGGTCTTCGGCTGGGAGCCGTGGATTTCGTCTCCAAGCCGTTCCGAAGCGAGGAACTTTTGGCCCGCGTCCGAACTCATCTGGAAGTGGGGCGCTTACGGACGCGTTTAGCAACGCTCGTGGCCGAGCGCACGGCTGAACTTCTCACCGCTAACCAGCAGTTACGTCGCGATCTCGGGGAGATTCGGCGTGCTGAACAGGCGCTTCGTGAAAGTGAGGAGCGTTTTCGGGACCTCGCTGACACGGCGCCCGTGATTATTTGGAGCGCGAATTCTAAGAACCAGCTGACGTTCTGCAACCGGCAGGGCTTAACCTTCACGGGCAGAACCATCGAACAGCTCAGCGGCACCGGCTGGACCCAATGCGCCCACCCGGATGACCTACGCCGGTTGCTAGCCCAATCCGGTACCGTCTTGGTGGACCAGCGAACGTTTCAATTTGAGGCCAGGTTTCGCCGAGCGGATGGTGAATATCGCTGGTTGATGAACACCGGCATCCCGCGCTTCGTGGCGGGCGTCCACGTGGGTTATATCGGAACCTTGATCGATATTACAGATCACAGGCTGAACCAGGAACAAGTCCTCGCTCGACAGAAATTGGAGAGCCTGGGTGTCCTCTCTGCGGGTATCGCGCATGACTTTAACAACATGCTCGGCAGCATTTTCGCCGAAGCGGATCTTGCATTTGCCGGGTTGCCTACCGATTCGCCGGCTCGGGAACACCTCGACAGGATCTGCGGCGTCACCATACGCGGCTCCGAAATTCTCAACCTGATGATGGACTACGCCGGCGGGAAAGGCGAGGCAGCCGCGTTCGAGCCGGTGGATCTCTCCGCTTTGATCGGGGAAATGTTCGAATTCTTGAAAGTGTCGCTTTCGAAGAAGGCCGTCTTCAAAACCTCGCTCTCCAAAGACTTGCCCGCGGTTCGCGCCAATTCCTCGCAAATCCGCCGGGTTGTGATGAACCTTATCACAAATGCTTCTGAAGCGCTGGAGGACAAGGAAGGCTCGATCTCTGCGATTACTTCCCTGGTTCACCTAAATCGCGATTCTCGATCGATCGGCGGAGTCAGCCTGCCTGAAGCAGACTACGTTCTCCTGGAAGTCTCTGATACCGGCTGTGGAATGACCGATTCGGCCATAGCCAAAGTATTCGATCCGTTTTATACAACTAAGTCCCTGGGTAGGGGCTTGGGGCTTTCGGCGGTGCAGGGAATTCTCCGCCAGCATGGTGGGGCTATAGGCGTCGTCAGCGCTCTGGGGAAAGGCTCCACGTTTCAACTGTTCCTCCCATGTGAAGCTGGGCAGCTTGCGAAGACCAGGTCAATGCTCTCGACTGCCGATCGGCAATTCGCGCCCGCAAATCGGATATCTGATGCGGCTCACCGCACCATTCTGCTCGTCGAAGACGAAGACACGCTGCGCTTGGCCGTCTCCATGTCTCTGGAGAAAAGTGGCTTTTCCGTGATCGCGGCCGGCGACGGGCACGACGCTCTGGATCTCTTTTATCAGCACACTGCTGATATTGATGCCATCCTGCTGGACCTCACTCTGCCCGGACTTTCCAGTGCGGAATTGTTTCGGGAAGTCCGCCGGGCCAGGCCGGATGTAAGAATACTTCTGACGAGCGCCTACGACCGCGGCAGGATCCTCGCTGGCTCCGAATTCGCCGAAGACGCTCTCTGCAGCTTTATTCGCAAGCCGTACCGGATCAGCGAACTTCTCCGGATGCTTCAAGAGCATCTCGTCTGACGGGACACGCCTCATAAAATAGCATCGCTAGCTGATGCGGAGCAGTAGGAAGCCAAAATTACTCAGTCTATTCGCACTGTTGCTCTACTTCCAAATACCCTCCTTAATCTGCACGTAAGTGCCAAGAAAGCGGGCCCTTCCGAGACGGCGCGCCGTGGATCTTAAAATCACTAAGGAATGCTGTAAAGCCAGTAACCGTCTACAGGTTTTACGTTCAGGGGCACTAATTGAGCGGCAATACTATCGGAAGGCTCTTCATCGAAGGCCGCGTATTTTATTCCGAGCTGCTTCAAAATTGGATCAGATGGATTCACGTTCCAGCGTGTCCAGCCGGGTTGAATGAGCTGAACCGAAGTCTTATTACTCGCGTCAATTGGGTGAATGAGCAGATATCCATCTTGATTGAAGGCATTCACGTCTAAACCGCGCCCCGCAAACAGCCAAAAGTGATTAATATCGGGTAGGTAGTGCAGCCCATTGTAGACCTGGCATCCCGTCGCCGTAAGAAATCCTGGCCCCCATAACGAATCAGAAAACACGACCCACCTTGAATTCAGAAGATGCTGGTCAGCGTGAACAAACCGGTACATAGCCGACGAAGTAATTATTCCAATTCCACGTTCAACAGGATTCACCATACCGAAGACTAAGGCGGATGGAACGACAAGCAGAATGGGTAACACGCGCTGGCTGCCATGCAGCATGAGCGAAATGAGCAGTGTCGTAAAGGCGATGGCAAGAACCATCTGCCATGAGGAAAAGAACCAATGGAAACCGCGGTCAGTAAGAATTAGCGGGATTGCGGCGAGGAGGAGCGCTCCTAAAACTCGGCGCGCCGTTGCTGCAAATGATGACGTTCCTTGCAGTCCTTTATCCTCACGGAACGAGCTCATCACCAAAGCAACGATGGCAACATTGGCAAGCCCGAGCGCCGGGGTTGGGCGAGTCCCTCCCGTTTTGTCCAGCGCAAGCAAGCCCCCAAACCATTTCGGCAAAGGGAAAAGCAGCCACGATAACAGCAACATGGACGAGCAGCACAGAGCGACAAAACAAATCTTAAAGTGTGGCAACTTCAGACGGTCCATACAGAACAACGCTGCCGGAGCAAGCCAAAGAAAGCCGGCGGCTTCGCAAATATTTCCCAGTGGAAGAGGGCAGTGTCCCTCGTTGGTAAACCAGTCGAAGAAATTTTCCAGATAGGAGGGCAGAGTCATCGTACCGCCAACAAAGTGGCGCTTTCCCGGGTAGACAGTGTCTGCAATTCCTGTGATTGCCGTTCTCGCCTGGAAGTAAGTAAGAGCTGCAATTAGAGTTATCAATCCGATCGTGACAGCGGCAACCATAATGCGCCGTCTTGTGAGTTCGTCTTTGCTCAGAATAGTGCTCCGCTTCGCTATACACCATCCAGCAAAAAATATGGCGGTCACCCAGACAAGCGGAATCATATGCGGGAGGTATGCACATAACCCGAAATTGATGGCGCAAACTGAAAATCCGACGGCCGCCAAGGTTAGCGCCAGACGATTCCTACCAACCGTCAGATAGCAGGCGAACACCACTGCGAAGCAGATGGATCCGATCATTTCGGGAAGCAATGAAGGCCAGGAGTACGCCCACTGAGTCAATGGCGAGAAAAAAAACCACAGACTTCCCGTGGCTCCCCATAGCGTCGACTCGGTAAGCAAAAGAAGCCAAGTGAATACTCCAGTTAGAAGAATCAATGCTTTAAACTGCCAATATGCTGAGTAGGCGTATTCGACTGGAAGGAAGAAAAAAGGCCAGAATTGTGGGCGGAAGATCGCGGTGACGTGGGCCACGGGAATATTGCCAAGGAGGGAAACCGAATGGGTTCCTTCAGGGGACTTCTTGACGCGAAAGGGATGCAGTCGAACAGTTTGGTTGAGAATGGCGGGTGTCTGGAAATCCCACTCATCCATTCGAATCCAGTGTGGGTGTCCAACGATTGGCTTTTCTGGAGCACCATGCCCATAGAGCGACTGATAAATGCTGATTGCGGATCCGTTTAAATTCAAGGCGCTTGCTATTAAGAAAGCCGCAAGGCAAACTGCATAGAACCAGATAGCCCAGGCATCGAACTTCATGAACTCTGGCGTCGATAGCCGGGTTCCTATGGAATCGAACGTCGAGTGTATGCGCCGTAAGCGGCGGTAGCGCAGGCGAGCTGGAAAAGTTGCGGTCGATTCTAAAGCCTGTTCCATCGTTCCTACTGTCAACCAGCTGCGGTGCCACACTTTTTCGCCACCGCCCCCCACCCTGCTGCGAATTGTCCTTGGATGGCCGGCGGCAGCTCATAAAACATATGCCAGGTAGGCGACTTGCGAGTCTCCGCATCTCGCCAAAAATTCATGAACTCACCTAAACGCGCATCGCGGAAGGATGCTGCAGCGTGATCGGAAACACCACTGGCGAAGCCCGATTCCAACTCGGAGGCCAGCCAGGATAACGCATACGCTGGGTTGAAGTTCTTTGAGACACGCACTGTCTCAAGGTCGAATCTGCGCAGCCAGTGTCTGAGACCAAACTCTGTGCAGTTGTAGTAATGATGAGGGGCCTCGTGAAGCGGTTGTAAGAAGGCCGTGTGCATCTCGCACAACAATCCCGTACGGCGCAGAATCAGCCAGATGATTGAAAACAAACAGAAAGTCATGAGTTTTTTCGAGGAGCTCCTTGCAGAAGTTCAAGAAGTTGCCAGGAGTTAGACACCGGCGCTCTCGAGCGAATGGCTGCTCTCTTGGCGAAGATACGCGAGGAAGAGGGGCGTCTTTTCATTCTGGGAGTGGGTGGGAGCGCGGCGAATGCATTCTCACGCAGTGAACGATTTTCGAGAAATCGCCGGCATAGAGATATATGCGCCGACTGACAACGTTTCCGAACTGACGGCCCGAACCAACGACGAGGGCTGGGCCACTATCTTCGACAGTTGGCTGCGAGTGGGCAGATTGAAGAGCCGGGATGGACTTTTGGTGTTATCGGTGGGTGGTGGGAATCTGGAAAAGCAAGTGAGCCCGAATCTGGTGACCGCGCTGCAGTACGCCCGCTCAATTGGTGCCAAGGTCATGGGAATTGTTGGCCGGGATGTCGGGTACACGGCAAAGGTTGCGGACGCCTAGGTGGTGATTCCTACCGTGAATGCATCGCATGTTACGCCTCACTCCGAAGCGTTTCAGGCGGTGGTTTGGCATTTGCTTGTGTTCCATCCCGCATTGAAGGCCACGCAGACTCGTTGGGAGTCGATTTGATTTCCTAATGAACCGGCGCCGTGTTTCTGGATCGGGATGCTAGAGCGTTTGAAGGGTCGCGGTTTTTGCTGGGTCGTGGTCACCAACCAGCCAGACGTACGCCGCGGCACAAGCAGCCGCGATCGGATTGAGCAAACCCCTTCCAGGCCTCCTCCTTGCCGCAGCCGCAAAATATGACGTTGAGCTCCCCCGCAGCTATTTGGTGGGAGATCGCTGGCGAGATGTAGATGCGGGCACCGCCGCCGGTTGCCGGACCATCTTCATTGACCATGCTATGAAGAGCGGCGTCCGAGTTCTTTGCCCGACGTGAGCGTTTCTTTTCGGCCAGAGGTAGTAGACTGGATCTTAAATCAAGAGAGGAAATCAAACTGAGCCATTTGTCCGATTTGAAGGTAAAACTCTTTGCCGACGGATTCACGACTAATCCAACTCTCATGGGGAAGGCCGGCATAAGCGACTACGAACAATTTGCCCGGCAGGGGCGAGATCCAGTTCCTATCATGCGAGAGGCCGTTGATATTTTGGGCGCGATCAATAATCTCGAGCTGATTTGGGCTAGCCCTCGCGAATTACTAAATGTATTTCAGGCCGATTCGATCGGCTGTCACATCATCACGGCAACGCGTGACATTCTAAATAAGCTTTCGTTGGTCGGCAACGATCTCAATCTGTACTCGCAGAAACGGTTAAGATGTTTCGCGACGACACAGTGAAGGCCGGTTTTTCGATCTAGGATTTGAATGGGGATATATTTGAGACGTGGGGGCGCGAGCAGTAAACGATGATTAGCACAGGGCGAGGTCATGGGACAGTCATTTACCAATAAGTTGCAGGTCTTTATCGTAGTTGCGTGCTTTGCAGTCTCCGCTGCATGCTCGAAGTCCGCGTCTAATACTGCGAGAGTCGCCGCAATTGTGAAGCCTGGCACTACCTTGGTTGCGGATCCCAACCCGATTGTTGTGTCTGACGGATCGGGGGTGGGTGAGACATCGATCATCTGGAGCACTACGGCTGCTCAGGTTGAGCTTCGCATTGGCGGTCCCAACGGAAAGCTATTCGCGCGGGGCGGGTCACAGGGTTCCGCACCAACCGGACACTGGGTTGGCAATGGGATGACCTTTTATTTGCAGGATCTTACGGCACCTGATCCTGCTGCGGATTCAGCAACACTGGGCCGTTTGACGGTGGTAATAGTTAAATGATTGTCCAATACAATTCAAGAATGCGATGGAAGATACTCCTTAGTGCACCGCCTCCATCCGACCGTAAGTAGTCTTCTCCTAATCTTCCGTTGCAACGTCCCGAAGGGCCCCCTGAGGAGTGAGTTTGTTCCGTCCGGCCATTTGCTACGTTATGAGCGGAATTGATTCACCGTCAGGCGAATTCGGATAATTGCTAATGGTTCTCTATCTACTTCTTTGTTTGATAAGCATGCTTGCCGGTTGCGGCATTCTGGCTTTATTAGGCGTGAAGGTGGACCGTGGTTCAACTCTCGTTCTTACCCCTGTCGTCACGCTTTGCTCTATTGCCATTTTGATGGGCGGTCTGGTTGCCGGAGGTTTTACAGTCGGCCAGATCACTCCGCTGATCTACATGTTATGTCTAGGCGCAGCAATTTGGGGTGCCATTCAACATGGACGGCTCGTTCTAATAAGCTGGCGCTCGCTATTATTATTGGCGGCGTTGCCTTTGCTCATTTTGCTGCCGTTCCTTCGTGACGGCTTTGCAAACTACTCAGGAGGCCCTGATATTGACGGTTGGGCCTATATGACCGGTGGCCAGACGCTGCAACAGTATCGGCTGGGAGCCGAAGGGTGGCTGCCTGCCGCCGCCCAATTCTTCTCGCGGCTTGGGAAAGCCCGCTTTATTTCGAGCGGATTTCTTGCACTGCTTGCTCCCCTTTCCGGCATACAGAGTGACGCGCAGGATGTCTTTGGGCGCTACGTAGGGTGGCTTTTCTTCGTCTACGGATGTGCTTGCTTGTTCTTTGCGAAAACGGCACGGCTGAAGCCTCCGTTGGCCTGGACCTTCGTGTTGCTGGCCATGTTGTCCGGATGGAGTCTGAAACTCGTCGGGGCAAATAGTGTAGATAACAATCTTGCGATCTGCTTCATACCTTCTGTTTTAGGCATTCTGATGTTGATGCCCGGTCCGTCGATACGGCACGGGATCTTGTTGGGTGGAGTCCTCTCAGCGGGATTTTATGCCTATCCTGAGTCGTCGTTATTCACCGTCGCCATTGTATTAGCGATGTTTACTCAAAAAATAATAGCTGCTCCTCAGTTGTTTCGTGAATTCGGGCGGATGGGGGGAGCTATTCTGATAACCATTGCGATCTGCGTCTCTCCTTATGCAGTGCAGATTGTTTCGTTTTACAGATCGCAAGTTATGCTCGGTACCCTACCCGTAGGAATGAGGCCGGGCGAAGGTTTGTATGGATCGCTTTCAAATCCGCGTTATGTTCTTCCAGGCTACTGGGGACTCACGCCGGATTTTTGGTTTAACAAGTATTCAGGCAGCTTCGATCCCTACGCGAAAACACTGGCCTGGATCTCAACAGTAGCGGCCGTCATGGGCATCCTTCTTCTAGTGCGCCGCAGGTGCTGGAGTTTGCCTCTATTTGTGATGGGAATGACAGCCGCATACGCCATCTGCTTGATGCATTTGCGTTATGCTTACGCGGCCTCTAAATTCGGCGTGCTAGCGTGGTTTGCCGTTGCCTACATGGTCGTGATCGCATTGGAATGGATTTACGAAATACTCGACCGACGCTCGTCAAGGTGGGCTAATGCGAGTATAGGCGTTGGCGCTGCGTTCGTTGCTGGCATGGTTGGCTTCTTCTTTCTTCAACAGAAGATTCTCTACGAGTTGCTTCCGTTCAAGTCTGTACAGGAATTCAGGAAGGTTTCACCGCTCGAAAACCTCGCGCGGGGCTTGCCGGTTGTGATGGTTGTGAAAGAGACATACGCCAACATTTGGGCAACTCACTTTCTGCGCGATACCAAACTTCAACTCGCAGGGCAATATCGTGGATACATGGCAGAGTCGGCGTCCATGGCTAGAGCCGAACCGGTAGACTTTGAGGCTGTTCGCTATGTTGTTACCGACAATCCAGCGACGTTCGATCAGAGGGTTCTTTTTTCCAGGGAGGGCCCTTACTACATTTGGGACCTTGGACCGAGCGCATGGGTACTTGTGACCGAAATTGACAATCCTGTTGGATTCCCGGTATCGGAGTCCTCCCTGTGGATAACGAAGGCCTATACCTCGCTTCAGATTCTATCGAGAACCACCACGTGTGCTATTATCAGCGCTGGATTCAGGATAGGGGGCGCGTCCCCCGAGAAGGGTCGCGAAATGGTGCATATCGCGAGCTCTGGCAGCTTCAAAATGGACCATCTCCTGTCAAGTGGAGCTAATTCATTTTCTATACCATTACAACCCGGGCTGAACAAGATACTGCTGAGTTCAGCGGAAAAAGACCCAGTCACGATTTACGCTGAGCATTTGTCGGTCTCCAACCTATCTAGAGACGAAACTGCGCAAATGTTCAGGAGTAGGAATGTCTCCGGAACTGACATATCGCATCAGCTAGATTGTTCTGGATCGCCCGTAGTGGGGTGGCAATGAAACCGTCTCCTTGTCCAGCATTGAAGGCAACAAGCTTGCATTCGCACTGGTCTCCGCTGCTTTAGGCGTGGCCTTCTAGTTCCAGTGGTACTCGAATATAAGTGATGCTATCGATCGTTGTTCCGGTCTATAACGAAGAGCAGACAGTCGGAAGATTCTTGGCCGTCACACGTGTGGCGCTGGAGACTGTGACCGCCGATTACGAGATTATCTTTGCGGCCGATCCTTGCACAGACAGGACCGTTGAGATCATCCGCGAGGAAAGCGTGAGCGATCCTCGGGTAAAGGCAATCGTGCTGTCCCGGCGCTTCGGTCAGCCGAGTGCGACGTTCGCTGGTTTGAGCTACGCTTCCGGCGATGCGGTCGTAGTCATCGACTGCGATCTACAGGACCCCCCGTCCTTAATTCCCGAGATGGTTCGGATCTGGCGGAGCGGGTACAAAGTTGTCATTCCTCAAAGACGCACACGCAAGGGCGAGACGCTCCTCAAACGAATCGTTGCCCATATGGGTTACTTGTTCATCAATCACATCGCGGAGGTTCCAATCCCGCGCAATACCGGGGACTTTCGGCTTATGGACCGTCGCGTCGTCCGCGAGGTTCTCGCCCTCAAAGAACACCATGGATTCCTCAGGGGACTGACGGCCATAGTCGGATTCAAAACCTATCTGCTTGGCTTCGATCGTGATGCTCGCGTAGGCGGGAAGGGTAAGTACAACCGATTCACTGGCAGCCTCAAAATTGGGTTCAACGGAATTGTGGCGTTCTCCGACTACCTGCTGAATTTCATGGTCAAATTCGGGCTGAGCTTGGCATTACTCACTTTGCCGTTGACGGTCCTTCTGATCATCATCAAGGCGGCCGGTTGGTACGACTTTTCGCCGGGCATTGCGACTCTCTTTATATTTATCCTGTTGATGAGCGGTATACATCTGCTTGGACTAGGCATTCTCGGCGCATACATCAGCCGTATCTACGAAGAAGCGAAAAACCGCCCAAAATTCATCGTGGAGAACGTCATAGGCGGCCCTATCGAAGCCTGGCGTTCAGAAAACGACTCGGAAATTGTCGCCAACGCACGACAAGTTGGAAGTTCGCATTGACGTTGCACGCAGAAGGGTTATCGTCTTTGCCGCAATTGGAGTTTCCATCATCATCTGGCTCGCAAAGCACTTGTGTCTGGAACGGAAGCGCATTTCTGGTGGACGGGCAAGAACGGCTTGTCCTCTCGTATGAAACATCCCCATCCGGATGGACGGATGAATTGACCACTTTTCACGAAGACACAGCCGGAGACAAACACTACATCGATATCGCTTCCCGAAAAGGTGCACTTGAGGCTCTCAGCAAACGCGTCGATATCGAGGATACCGTTATTATCGACATTGGCTGCTCCTCAGGTTTCATGCTCCGTGCGTTACGCGACAAGTTTCCAAGAGCTACGCTTATCGGAGCTGACTACATCGGTAGCCCGCTGCAGCTTCTCGCGGCATCACTACCTGGAATTCCTTTTCTGCAGTTCAACTTAGTAAGTTGTCCATTGTTCTCGAACAGCGTCGATGCGGTTATTCTCCTCAATGTGCTCGAACATATCGAGGACGACTTTGCTGCAATGCAGCAAGTCTTCCGGATTTTAAAACCAGGCGGAGTGCTGGTGATTGAAGTACCAGCGGGGCCCCGGTTGTTCGATATCTATGATAAACAGTTGATGCACTTTCGCCGTTATACGATGAAGTCGCTTTGTGGGTCGCTGCAGCGCGCGGGTTTCCATATTGAAGAGCATTCTCATTTGGGATTTTTCGTGTATCCCGCATTTGCCATGGTGAAGAAACGCAATCAGCGGCATATGGACTGCTCGGATGAAGTGCAAAAGCAGATGATCGCTCGGAATATCTCTCGGGCTCGGACAAATCCCCTTATAATGGCAATTATGCGCATCGAAGAGGCATTGCGTCCTTATGTACACTATCCGGTTGGCATCCGGTGCTTGGTTACATGTAGGAAACCGCGATATTAACAGGTCGCTAGCCGACAAACTGATCACCTTCGAAAAAGCTTAGTTGCTCAAGGGATTCCTGCATGTTTCACACGTCCTCAAGATGGGTACAGCATGAGATCACGTAGGGTGCGGGGCCCGCCGCAAACGTCGCTGATGCGCCTCCTGAGCCCGCGCCGCCGTGTTCTTCTAAGTTCAAAGTCACTCCGACGGCACGGGGGCCGATGATAAAGTCGGATGCAAAAGTAGGATCCCGTTGTGAGAGACACTAAAAGTTTTCGGTGCTAGACTGCATTGTATGTGGCCCAAACAACTACCCGTCCTAACCCCGGAACAGACTCGCATTCGTGAGGACTTCGTAAAGTTTTGGCATGAGACGCTTCCGCGTTCCTCTTACTCGTTGGTAGAAACCTTTAACCAACGCTATCCGTTACGGAATTGGAGGCGGAAAGATGCTCGTATACTAGAAATTGGTGCTGGTCTCGGAGAGCACATTGCTTATGAGCGAATGCACAATGCGAATTATTATGCCCTTGAGCTACGTAAGGACATGGCGCAACAAATAACTAAACGGTTTCCTGAGGTAACCACTATCATAGGGGACATCCAACAACCCTTAGACTTTGCTCCGCAATATTTTGACCGTGTAATTGCAATCCATGTGTTAGAACATCTGCCTGACTTACCCGCCGCCTTAAACGAAGTCTATAGACTTTTGCGTCCTGACGGTCGGTTTGATGTGGTTATTCCTTGTGAGGGTGGTACTACGTATACTCTTGCCCGTAACATTAGTGCCCGACGGCTTTTTGAAAAACGGTACAGTATGTCTTATACATGGTTTGTTCAATCAGAACACGTCAATACACCCGATGAAATTCTAACAGAACTAAAGCAGCGGTTTATTGTCAACCACTCTTGTTATTTTCCACTACTGGTTCCATCAATTGCGCTTAATCTTGTAATAGGCTTACGACTTTCCCCTCGTACATAGCTCTCTGGTGCAAAGAATTGTTCGGATTGTGCCGGATATAAAGATAGTTATCGAGAGCTAATTTTCCAGCTTTGCATGAATCGTGGTTCTCCGTACGTTCAAAACCGTTCAGACGGCACGGGAGCCCGAGGGATAGAAGAACAATTCCGGTCTGTCTTGATGCGGCGAGACTAAGCTCTAAGCTCCTAAGGAAGGCAGCACTCATGGTGCCCTACCGATCCAAATGCATCATTTTTGACAGCAGAGAACAAAGACCCCCATATTTTCCGTAAGATAGCCGTTACGTTCTGAGGCTACGAATCGCATGTGAGCCGTGGAAAACCCGATCGATCGGGCTCGATCTAAAATGTCCCAACCGGGTGTTTCAAAAACCAAAGATGGCGCGCCTACGGGGTTCCCGTGATATTCAGGTTCCATTTTGAAGCTCACGCGTCCATCTATCATTTCGGCTCGGACCACACTGCTCTTAGTCATAAACAGAAACGGGTGGGTACCAATGTGCCAACCGCCCGGTTTCAATACTCTGAAGATTTCGCTCAAAGCTGCATCGATACTGGGAACATGCTCTAAGACCTCGTTTGTCGTCACCAGGTCGAAGGCGTTTGACTTCAGGGTCAAACACGTCAGATCCTCACAGGGAATTGGATATAGATCGTCCTGGGCGGCTTCCCTACCTGCATATTCGGAACCAAGAAAACGAGGGAAAAGCCCCCGCAGACACATAGCCAGGGAGGTCACCGCCTCCGGTGCGTAGATGGTCACACGAGTTCGTTCGCGGTTTTCCAACTGTTGTTCAATCAGCCGCAGTACAGCCCTGGTGCGAGAATTTCTACCGAATGCCAGCAGTCCCTCACGCCAATTGGCGGCCCCGTCCAGTTGGATGTCGCTGGGTGTTACGGCTAATCGCGTCAGCGGCTCGATAAATCCTCGATTCCTGATGCGCTCGCCGAGTTCGGAAATTTGCTGCCAGTCGCAAAAGAGCCCGTTCTCACCAGTCCACGAGATCCAATCCTCAAAAGACGCAAATGTATAGTCTATTTCAATCATTTAAATTTGACCTCTAGTCTCCGTACCGGCCTTGATCTCCCCGTCTTTGAAGGCGAAATCATCGAGCCGTATTACGAACCTGCCGTCCATGCGCGCAAGCCAGGTCGCATCCGCGACGTTGAGCACTTTCTTGCACAGGCAGAGACGGCCGCCCACGAGAAATTTTCTCCAGCAAGTACGTATCCAGCTCGCACACAGCTATCACAAATCAGCTTTCGCGACGGATCCAGAGAGCTCCACCCGAGTTTTGAAGGAATTTCGGGAATGTCGCTTCGATTCTGGGGCGCTCGAATCTCACAAAATAGTCGTTGAAAAAGAGCACCCGCCATTTGTTGTTATTCGTGAGAAATGCGCGGATGGCATATGCCTCGTTCCAGGAACGATTCTCGTCCACGACCCAGGGCCTCGGATATTCGAATGGCCAGAATATATCGTGGATATGAACCAGAACGCCCTCAGCGAGCAAAGGTAAGATCTCAAACAACTCGAAATGCACGTCACTGCCGGTGCGCAGAATGTGACTCGAATCAATAAAAAGAAGGTCTCCCGCACGAAGTTTTTCAAATTGTCGCGGCGCCGTTTCCTGCACTTTCGACTCGAAGATCCGCGTGTTCGGCGTCACGTTGTTAAGCAACTCTCGCAGAAGCTGTGGGAATGGCTCGATGAAAGTTAGCTCGCACGTAGGGTCGAGATAGCGCGAAACGGTGTCAAAAATACATGCAGACGACCAGCCGCAGCCGATTTCAACGATGCGATTAGGACGATAGAGACGAAGCATCGCGTGCAAAACGGACGCGTCACCCCAAGAATATGCCGGATTATCGTAACCAAATTTGAGCCCTTTTCCTGGCGAAGACTCAAATGGGGCGTCTGTCAAGAAAGGCAGTAGTCGGTTCCAGGTATCGATCATGAGACCGCGATTGATCTCCAGCCCTGGAAGGGAATCCGAGAACGCCTCCGCCTCAGCTCTTACTAGCCGAGCGTGACCCTCAGCCGGGTTGACTATTGGCGAGTAGAAATGGCCAGGAGCGGCATAAGTTTTGACCCGATTCATGCGCTGGCACTCGTCTGACTCGACAAAGGCACGTGTCACCGCGTAGGGGCTGACGCTCTGCGACGACAGACCCAGAACCCAGGCATCGATCTCCTCGGGAGCCGGCGACCGCCGCAGCATGTAGAGATACAGGTCGCTAATAAAACGAACGAATTCCTCGTTCGAGTGACAGTCTGACCGTCTTGACACGCAGTCCAATTACTTGGATATTATGCCAGCCGCCTTCACTGGCATTCCTCCTTCATTTAATCCGCTCGCGCTTTCGTACACGATTGTCGGCCGCCTTTGGAGACTAGCTCATCGAGGCGGGCACGAAGTTGTCGTTCATGGCGTGCAAGCCACGTCTCGTCGGCGACATCGAGTACTTGCCTACAGAGTTGCAGGCAACGGTCCCATGAGAAGTTTTCTTCAACAAACTTGTACCCGGCAGCCTGCACCGAGTGCCACAGATCGGAATCTGAATAGAGTATCATCACCTGGTCGGCGAATTCTTCGTCGCCCTCGGAAATGATCGTTTCCCGGCCCGAGACAAGACCGATTCCCTCTGCTGCGATCGGGCTTATCACCGAGGGCGTCCCATAGCAAAGACTCTGGATTACTTTGCCCTTAATTCCAGCTCCATAGCGGAGAGGGGCCACCAGTACGCGCGCAGTTTCAAAGTAGGGCTGCAGATCTTCCACGTAGCCAGTCACCAGAATACGACCTCCATTCAGAGACTGGATCTCTGGTGGAGCGGCAGCACCAACAATTAGAAAACGAGCATGCTCGGGGAGTTGCGGCGCTAAGAGTGGCCAAATAGATTGCACGAAGTGCTTTACTGCGTCTACGTTCGGCGGGTGTGCGAATCCACCGAGAAATATGAGGTCGTGACGATTCTCAAAGGCTACTTGCGTCCTGTGCGTCTCTGCAATGTAAGGGAACACAACGATGTTCTCAATACCGAGGAGCTCCTTTATAAGTACGCTGTCGGTTTTGGTATGCACAATCGTGCAGTCGACCTGCGCAACTAACTCCAACTCAGCTGCCTTAGTCATTGCTGCGGCAATTCTCTTTTTTCTGCTACCCTGCAAAACGGCTTCGCGCTCCTCGCGTAGAAAATGTAAATCGACGTAGTGGAAGATCATTCGCGCCGTGGGCACTCTCCGGCGGACTTCGTCATAAGCCGCCTGCAGAACGCTGTAGCGATAGCCTAGGACGATGTCGAAATCATTCCGGAAATCGAGCACATCGCCGATATTGTGGAAGTGAGGAGAGTAGATGCATTCTATTCCCAGTCGCTGCAGTGAATTCGTGTAGGTTTTGTCGTAGGCGTAACTGTGCTGCGGCACAAAGGTGATCTGGTATCCGATCTGCTGCAAGGCTCGCAGCATTTTGAAGGTGATGAAGGAGCCCGAGTCCTGGTCAGGCATGGGCGTCACCGAATCCAAAACGAGAATTCGATCGCCCACGGCACGGTTGGCTTCTTGGTCCGGCTCCAACCCATTCGGCCGATGTTTGGCCAGCGTTGCCTTCCACCGCCTGGCGAACCGCCGCATGTTAACCCGCTGATGTGCCTTTCCACCACTCTCAAGGTCGCGCCCATGGGTTTTCCCCTCGTAGTGAACAACTTGAGATAGAGGCTGGAGCCAAGTCTCATAACCAGCTGCTCTCAACCGAAAGGCGAAATCCGCATCCTCGCAGTATGCTGGCCGGTAAGTTATATCGAATCCGCCCAAACGGTTCCACACGTCGGTAGGAACCGCAACAGAAGCCCCTGACACATAATCGACCTGGCGGGCGAAACTATATTTAGGATGACTCGGGTCGTCGTTGTGGCCGTAGTTCCAGGCGCTCCCATCCCGCCAGTAAATACTACCGGCCTCTTGTAGTCTGCCGTCATCGTTGTACAGCTTGGAACCCATCAATCCAGCCTTTGGAAATAGCTCAAAGCTGCCAATTAACTCGTCCAACCAATTCTTTGCGACTCGAATATCGCTGTTCAGAAGAACCAGAAACCGGCCGCGGGCCATCTGGTCGGCTTCGTTACAGTTGTCGATGAAACCTGCATTGGATACGCGCCGCCGGTAACGTACCCATGGGATCGCCTGGAGCCGCCAGGTTTCCGCTATCTCTGGCGAGGCGTCGTCGGCAACAATGATCTCCAAGGAAAAGCGGCTCTGCTGCCGGCTGAGAGAATCTAAACAGCTCATTACAAACTGTAACTGCCCGTAGACCGGAATTATGATCGAAACATCGGGCTCGATGCGCTCGATTGTCGGTTTAGGGGATCGACACACAAGATCGGCGATTGCATCGACTGTATATTCGCCTGGAGAGTCGCTAGCGGCGAAGCAGAACTGGAATCGGCTGAGATAAGCGACGCCGGCCATCCTCTCCAAACTGATTGCATCGTCTGGCTTGTCAGTTCGCTTCTCTTCTCGCCAGATAGATGCAAGTCGAATTGCGTCGCAAGCACAATCGACATATCCGTCCGATTGCAAAAGGTGTAGCAGCGGATTTACACCCGCAGCTTTGATGTCGGGGTGTGCGAGCAGGTACTCCGCAGTTGAAAAAACAGGCGACGGATCGATATAATCAACAAAGCCAGCAATGAAGTAATGCAAGAGCGGGTCAACGCCGGCTTCGCGGACGACCGGGCATTGCCGCAGGTAATAGGTTTGGTCGAACAAGCCGCTCGATTGAATCTGCGACAGAATCCGCGGCAACTCGCGGCTAGTGACTCCGGATCCTCGAGCGCGCCGGCCTTCTTTTCGACCGTGGTCGACATAGTGCAGAATCGGATCGATATCATCGCTCTGTAAGTCGGGATAAGAGGCACGATAATAACAAGGATCGAAATCTAGGGAGGGCCGGCGGCCTTCTCGCCTGCCGTAGTCGACAAAATGCTGAAGCGGCTCACAATCCGAAAGTGCGACATCAAGGTATGCAGTGCGGTAGTATTCCGGATCGAAGAGATCTGAGCGGATTATTTTCTCCCGAATGGACCGTGGGCGTCCTTCAGCGTGACCGTGATGAACGTAATGCAGAACTGGATCCACTCCGGCTTGCGCCACATCCGGGTTCGCGTCAAGGTAAAGCTGCGGGTTGAAATCTGGTGATGGTGCTCGTCCTTCGCGCCAACCATGTCTAAGGTAGTGAGTTAAAGGGTCGATGCCCGTCCTAGCGACGTCCGGGTTGGCTGTAACATAGTAGTTCCGGTCGAACAGAGCTAATTTTTCAATCACCTGTGACAACAAACGGCGTTCGCGACGCCCACGCCAGAATTGGCGAAATCCCAACAGCTTTTTCAGCGTCACTTCTCCGATGACCAACTACGTTGGACTCCATTCACCTTGTCTGGACTGAGCGACTGTTTAGTATACTCGTCCACCAACATCCGGAGTGCCTTGATAACGCCGTCCTGCTCGGCAACAGTTTTCCTCACGCGCTCTGCTATCTTCAACGCGTGGTCGCGTTGCCCAAGAAGGTTCTGATTGTCGTTCAGCAAGCGTTCTTCCGCTCGCTTCGCAGATTCCATTGCGTCATCGCGCTCGGATAGTGCGACGGCAATCAGACCGCGCAAGTGTTCTTCTGTACGCTTGCCGGTTTCTATGGCTTGGTCCCGTTCCCGCTGTGCTGCGCCCACTTGAGTATCGCGCAACACCTCTAAATTCCTAACCTGGCGTTCCAGGTCACGCAACCCTCTGTCACGCGCTACAATCCCGCCCACCAGAGAGGGCATGGCGTCAGCCGGGTAGGTTCCAGTATAGAGCGACTGATGAGCTAACGGTTGAAATTCGTCGGATGCTACAGCTACGCAAAATGGATCTTGTACTTCGCTAGCTGTCTGCCAGGTAAGTATCCGAGTATTCGGATCGACTGAAATCACCGAAAGCGGGCCTGGTTCATTGGAAGCGGGCCTCAAGAAAGAGCCGAAGACGTTAGCTTGGGAGAGTCGCTGATGATACACGAATCGTTTCGATAGCTCATGTACGAGCTCTTCTTTCGAAAGCTCCCGTATGTGGAATGGGTTCTTCCTAGCTCGCTGTCGGTTATAAACGTCTGCATTTGGAGAAGAGATGACCAGCACGCCTCCTTTCCTCAGTACGCGTTTTATCTCACACCAAAAGGCGTTCTGATCATTAACATGTTCGATAGTCTCAAAGCTGACTACAACGTCTACGGACTCATCCCCAAGAGGAATGGCGTCGGTGGTACCTGTTCTGAACGAGAGATTCGGGCAGGTATAGCGTTTTTGGGCAAGATCAATCGTTGCCGCGTCAACATCGATACCGATGACTTCTCTCGCAACCTGCCCCATAAGCTCGCAGCCGTAACCTTCACCGCAAGCGATATCGAGTACGGTTTTATCGATCACGAACTGTAGTGCGAAGCTGTAGCGATGTAAATGCTGAAGCTCAATGGATCCGTCGCGATAGCCCGGCAGAAAACGTTCGCCCGTAAATTCGTTCTGGTCACTCTCTTGGCCAGGAGGGACTTTCGGCTGCAGCCTGCCGATTTCTTCCAAGAATACTGTCGACATAAATTGTCCTGAAACCTAGTTTATACCGCCAGTTAGCGTAGACTCAGATGCCCACGCAAGGCATTTGAGTCCGCTTAAATTCAATCAGCAGCGACTGCAAATTCCATCTCGACGACCGCCCCAGTGCGAAGATGAATCACCCCGATTCCGCAGGCTCCAAATAGAGATCCCGGGTCTAATCCATTATCAACTATCATCTGGCCCGTAGACTTCGACGATAGGGCGACGTAACCGCCCGGGCACCTCGCGAAGCCGGTAATTCCTGGCGATCCTTCTGTTGCACAATTGAGCAATCCAATCGGGGTGGCCACCTTTGACGCCGTATCAATGATTGCAAGGAAGACATCGCGAGATGGAGAATCGGGAGTCTTGTTGCAAAAGCTAGCGATGAGTTGCATTTGTACAGAATAGCCGCTGTTCCGTTGTAAACTCGCCTAAAAACACTACTGGTACGACGCCTGGTAACCTCCGAACTGGCGCGTTTCAAGTACAATTACTGGAACCACAAGAAACAAGGGAACGACAGGAAAAAAGAATGAACCGAACCATCGCATCATCGCTGCTTTCCATCACGCTTTGCTTGTCGGCCGCTGCCCGCGCCCAAACGTCGACCGAGGTGCCGCCCTCTGATCTCGTCAGCAGATCCATCACGGCAATCGGCTATCAGGTCGGTGCCGGTTCGACGACCATTGATTTAAAAAGCACGGGGTTAGTCCCCCAAGCGAGCGGTCAGGCTAAGGTCGAGGCCAAGCCAAGCTTGACGACGATTGAGGCAGATATTCAGGGTCTCGTTTCTCCCCTCCAACTCGGTGCCCAGTTCCTTACCTATGTCTTGTGGGCCGTTTCGCCCGAGGGTAGGGCGGTCAATGTCGGAGAGGTGCTCTTCGACAAAAATGGCGCCGGGAAGCTGAAGGGTACCACCCAGTTGCAGACGTTTTCGTTGTTTCTTACGGCTGAGCCTTACGCCGCCGTTCGCCAGCCCAGTGAACTGCTCATCCTCGAAAACCAGCTTCGGAAGAACACCAAGGGGAAGATCTTTATCGTACAAAACTACAAGCTCATGAAGCGTTCCCAATATGAAAAGGCTGGCAATCCTTTGGCCCTCTCGCTGGACCTGAAGAATGTGCCCCTTCAAATGTATGAAGCTCGCAACGCCCTGGATATCGCCAAATCTCGTGGAGCGCCCCAATACGCTCCAGAGGTGTTTTCTAAGGCGGAAGCCAGCTTGCAGATGGCAGAAAATGCGCTCGCCTCTAAAGCCAACAAGGACACAATCATCTCAGCGGCCCTTCAAACCGAACAGTTCGCCGAAGACGCCCGCGCACTTGCCGTCGAACGTCGGGAGCAGGAACGCATAGCGAATGAGCGCGCCGCCGCTGCAGCCGAGGCCAAAGCACAGGCGGAAGCCAAGGCTGCAGCCGAAGCAGCGGAGGCCAAGCGTCAAGCTGATGCGGAGGCGCAGCGGCAGGCTGAACTGGCGGCCGCCCGCGAAGCGCAATTGAAAGCAGAGGCCGCCCTTACTGCCGCCAACGCCAATGCTCAAGCCGAGGCACTCAAAGCCAAAGAAGCCGCCGCCAAGGCCGAAGCAGATCAGGCTCGCAGGGCTGCTGAACAATTGCGCGCTCAGTTGCTCCAGCAGCTCAACAGTGTTCTGGCCACCCGCGATACGCCCCGTGGCTTGGTCGTCACCATGGCGGATGTTCTCTTTGAAACCGGTCAGTATGATTTGCGTGTCAATACGCGCGAGGCCCTCTCCAGGCTTGCCGGCATTGTGCTGGCGCACCCCGGGCTGAATCTTGCGATCCAGGGCTACACCGATACCACCGGAGGGGACATCGTCAATCAGAAACTGTCGCAACAACGCGCGGATGCCGTGCGCGATTACCTGATCTCGCAGGGGCTTGCCCCGGGCAGCATCACTGCTCAGGGTTTGGGCAGCAGCAATCCGGTCGCTAGCAATGACACTGCTGCCGGACGCCAGCAAAACCGCCGCGTCGAAATCATCGTCTCGGGCGAGATCATCGGCGGGAAAATCGGCAACTAACGCCAAATAAGAATACTTGAAATCAGCGATCAGCCCGGGGCCGAGATTACGCCGGGGTTTCAGAAGTCTTGAATCGGAGCCGGAAGCGTAAGCGCCCTTTGCCGTCCGAAGCGAAAACAACCTCTCGCGGGCGTCCAAATCAATAGCACATCAAGAAATTCTGCGAAGAAAATTCTCAGAGTCTGTGTTCAAGAATCGAACGGCACCGTTGCTGTATGAACTTGTCTGTCCGGATCCGTGGCGGATAGACTATACCCAAGGCGTCGTAGCGAAAGGTCTGCGATCCTGCAAATATGACTGCTGACCGTGTAGAAGTATCCTGGGGAGACTCGAAGCGTCAATGGGTCGTTCGGATAGAGGTAGGTGCGGAGGTCATTCGCCGCCAGTGCAGCGAGCCTAAGTCGGCCGACGACCAGGTGTTGGTCGCTGCCGCCGAGCGCACCGCCAGGGATGAAGGCTATGACATCGCGCCCGCCAACATCGTCATTCGGCGCTAAGACAAACCAGGCCCCCGGCTAATTTAGAAAAACCATTAATCGAGACCCGTGTCATCCCGCTCCAAATCCGGACCCCCTCCCATGAGTTGAGCGTACTTCCGCTCCGCCACGAGGTCCGGAATTCCACGAATCGACAGATTTCGGAGGCTGACTGCAATCGGCGATTGCCAATGAGCCAGTTTGCCCAGCCATCGCGAAGTCCTCTGAATCTGCGCGACTCGCGAGTTCCTGCGAACCGCGATCCCCATCGCCGGATCCTTAGTGTTGACTACGTGCGGGAGAACGATCGCATCCTCGATCGCCATGGAAGCGCCTTGCCCCTGGTTGGGCGTCATGGCGTGCGCTGCATCGCCAATGAGCACCGTTCGGTTGCGGCCCCAAACCGGTCTCTCGAGCTCTTCAATATCATGCTGGAGCAATTTAATTCCAGAGAGTGCATCGAGAACTGCCGGCACTGGGCTAGCAAAGCTTGCAAACGCCGCTCGAATCGAGGCAATACTCGTTTGAGCTGGCGGTCCGGGTGGGGCCGGCTGCACAAGAAAGACGTAAACGCGGTTCTGCGTCAATGGAACAACGCCAATACGTACTGCTCCTCCCCAGTCTTCAAAAGCCTCTTTGATCCCGGGATTGCGGCAGATTCCCCGCCAGCAGGTGAAGCCGCTGTACCGGACCCCCACCGGACTTCGCAGCTGCTCGCGGACGGCCGAATAAATCCCATCCGCGCCAATAAGAACGTCTCCATCCTTCACGAGCCCTGGGGAATAGGAGCAGCCAAACCGCACCGAATCCGCCGGAAGAGAACGGGCCAAAGCTTCATGAAGCTCAACGCGATGAAATGCCAGAGCCCCTCCGGCAGAGGCAGGCAATCGAGTAAGGTCCAGAGTCTGCAGAGGGCGTCCGCGCCCGTCGCGTATTCGCAGATGCAGAATCGGATAACCGTGAGACCTGAGGTCGACACCGAGACCGCTGAGAATTCTGACAGCGTTAGGAGCGAGCACAATGCCCGCCCCTACGGGAGCGAACTGCAACGTACGCTCAAAGATCGAGGCTTGGAAACCTCGTCGCCGGAGCGCTAATGCAGCGGTGAGGCCCGCAATTCCAGCCCCGACGATGTTGATTTGCTGCACGGTCGTCCTCTCGCTCCGCCAAAAGCATCGCAAGTGCCTGGCGAATCCTAGGGCGCATTTTTTCCTTCTCTAATCGAACGTGCGGATTGAATCTTATCAGCCCCCGATCAGAAGTTCGGTCGCGGTCTTACCAAAGTAGCTTCAGTCCAAATTGAATCTGCCGGGAAGTGGTGGACGTGCTGGTAATCACGCCTGCCGTGGGCGATACGCCGCTCGGGGTGAAAGTGATCGCGTTCGGCGTGTTGAAATTAGCGTGGTTGAGAACATTGAACAGCTCGGCTCGAAACTGCAGTCTGATGGCTTCGTTTAATTGATTGTTCTTGAGAAAGGACAGGTTCCACGTCGCCACGCCAGGGCCGATCAATGTATCTCGGCCGAGATTCCCATAAAACCCGCTGTTGTTGGGCGGTCCAAGAAACGCCGCCGGATTGAACCATTGATGGGGATTGCCCAGAATCACCGGCCCCTGAAAAGCCGGGTTGACAAACGGCCGCACCGGATTTCGGGTATCGCCGTTCCTCGATGGGTTATAGCTGAGCTGTGGCGTGAACGGGAATCCCCCTTGCAGACTGACGATCGAATCGATGTTCCAACCTGCCACCAACGCGTTGGCGAAGCCGCCCAGATCGTGAAGGAAGGCCTTTCCTCTCCCCAACGGCAATTCATACACTTCGCTGATGGCGGCTACTTGCCTCACGTCAAAGTTCGCCAATCCACGATCTGCGCCCAGATCGAAAGGGTTGGAAACCAGCGCCGGCTCGCCGCCCGAAGTGGTGGAGTTTGGTGAGTCGCCGTTATCAATAGTCTTTGACCACGTATACACGCCGCGAAATTCCAATCCTTGGCTGAATCTATGCTTCACATCCAACTGCAGGGCGTTGTAGGATGCGTTTCCCCAGGAAAAATAGGTCCAGGTGTTCGCCAGCGTGGGATTCGCCTTGCCAGCGGTTGGCACGTAATACGCGCCGCTCGGCACCGGCGTGTTTGCGAGGCCGGCGGGAAAGGTCTTGGGGTAATTCGCCGGGCACGGTGCGGCGGGACAAACGACCGGAAAAGGTTCGTTGGCATCCACGCCAATAACCTCATGGTATCCGTGAGAGCCCACGTAGCCGGCCTCGAACGCCGTATTGGCGCTCAAATTCTGTTCGACGCGAAATGACCACGAAATCAAAGTCGGCGTCATCAAGTCTGGCTGCACGCCTCCGGGTGTTAACAAGGCTGTTGCCGGAACCGGAGCGTCAGACAAAATCGGCAGATGCGAGATCACGGCATTCGGAAGGCTGTAAGTCGGATTAAAAGGAGCGTTCTGGTCCGTCCGGTAACCCAGCGCATCCTGCAAATCGTTATATATTCCGAAGCCGGCCCGCAGCACCAGGGTCCGTGAGCTCTTGAAAGGGCTCCACGCAAGTCCAATGCGCGGCTGCGGCAAGAATTTTCCATTGTTGACCAGGAGGGCCGCCGATCCAACGTGCGGTTGGCTGGAGATGATCCCGCCCGGATAGGTATAGGTGGCGGCCCGGCCATAGGCTTCGTTCCAGCCGGTTGTGAATTCGTCGCGAAATCCAAGCGAGAGCGTCAGGTTAGGGGCCAAACGCACAACGTCTTCTGCATAAAACGCGCCAAATAACGCGCGCCATCCCAACGGAGTCGGAGCCGGATCATATAAGAGCGAGCCCGCTATCCCCTCCAGCAGAGTTTGCAGACTCGTGAATGTCGCTTGTCCATATTGGCTCAAAGCCAGAACTTCGTTCGATTGAAGCCGCTGGAACCAGGCCCCTACTGAAATCTGGTGCTTACCTTTTGTAAAGGCCAATTGGTCTTCGTAGGTGAAGATATTTCTCGCAACGCGCAGATTACTGCCGTTGTTACTTCCCGCCAGACTGAGTTGGGCAGCCGGATTGGACGCTGCGCTGCCCCCCACAACGATGGCGCCGACCGGGTCGCCGGCCAGGAATCCCGGCAAATTCGCTGCCGGAGTATTCGGCGTCGGCTCTCCGGTAAAGAAATAACCCGCGCGCGAATAACCGAATCTGGCTGTGTTGATCAGCGTCGAGGGAAAAACGTGCGTCTCCTCTAGACTCGCCACTTGTTCTCGCAGGCTTGCGATATCCGTGCTGTACAGGTTCGAGCTGGTCGCTGTTACATCGGCGCTGTCGTCAATCGTGTAGACGGCGTTCATCGAATCCTTTTCCGAAAAAACCTGATCGAGCCGGACCGTTCCAAAGTCGTCTCGGATGGTCTGCAGAGGGCTATTGAACGCCTCCGAAATGCCTCCGAAGTCCGGAGCGCCTGTAGTGGGTGCCGGCCAGGCCGGAATCAGCGACGACACGCCTATAAACACCAATCCCGACGGCGGGCACGGATGAGGCGCGGGGCTGACTAGCGTGCATGGTAAAAACCCGTTTCGAGCGTTGTTGTCCGGAACTAAGCCTACACCTGTTTGATGGAGGTGCTGGTTAAGCCCCTCGAAATTTCCAAACAGAAAAGTCTTGTCTTTCTTGATCGGTCCGCCGAGAGATCCCCCATACTGGTTGCGTTGAAACCCTGGAACGTAGTTCGGGTCGAAGAAGTTACGCGCATCCAATGCGCTATTTCTCAAGAACTCATACACAGACCCATGCAGCTTGTTTGTTCCCGCTTGCGTGACAATCAACACCTGTGCTCCGGGCCGCTTGCCGTACTGCGCGCCATACGAATCCCGCAGCACGTTGAACTCGCGAACCGCGTCCACGCCAAGTAACTCCTGGCTCGTTCCGCCCGGCTGCATGTTGTTCTCCGCTGCGCCTGTAAATTCAACGCCGTTCAGCAAAAATAAATTCTGCTGCGGCCGGTTCCCCGAAACCGAAAAATTGTTGCCGTTGGTCGAGTTGGAGACGCCCACTCCCCCGGTTTTCTCCCAAGTAAAATTCACAACGCCTGGATTCAGAGTGAGAAGCAAATCATAACTTCGGCCGTTGAGTGGCAGATCCTTGATTTGCTTTTCTCCCACCAGGCCGGAAATGTCGGAGGTCGCGACGCTCACCAATGGTGCGTCCGCGGTAACTGTGATCTGCTGGCTGGTTTCGCCGACCTGTAGAGTCAAATCTATCGTAGCGTTCTGGCCGACGACGAGCCGGACCCCGGTGCGGATCTCCTCTGCAAAACCGGCCTTTAGCGCTCGAATCTCATAATCTCCGATTGGTACTGAAAACAAGTCATAGATGCCGTCCTGGTTGGTTATTGTGCGGCGCACCTCTCCGGTATCCCGGTTCGTTGCAGTTATGCTGACGCCTGAAACCCTTCCGCCGGATTGATCGGTGACTATACCCGAAAGGACTGCGAACCCCTGCGCCCGCGAAAGAGAAGCGCCCCAGAAATAGAGAAGAGAAACGGCGATCCAGATGCACGGTCGCATGAACCAGCCCGTCTGCATGCTCGATACCCTCCTTAAAGGGATGTCCTGTAAAAAGGTCAGTATATTCCATACATGACAATGAGCTTGTTTGAATCGCCCCGCGCGGCAAACGCTACACTATCTTGTTAACAAGACACTTGCTCTTACGCAGGAGTGATGCCGGACGTTGAGAATAATTTGGGAAGGCTTCGGCAGAAGCGCGGCCTTACCGCCGCCGGCCTCGCCAAAACCATCGGCGTCAGCCGCCAGGCTATCTATGCGATGGAGGCCGGCAGCTATGTGCCGAATACCGTCACTGCTCTCAGGCTAGCCCGCGCTCTCGAGGCGAGCGTGGAGGACCTGTTTACTCTTACCGGGAACATTCATGCGCCGGAATTGCGTTCAGAGCAAGTTGTTTTCCTGCGCGGCTACGGCGATCCGCGGCCGGGACAGCTCGTCCAGCTTTGCCAGGTCAATAGACGCCTTGTCGCCTCCGCCCCGGCTCCTGTGCCCTGGTACGTCCCGGCCCCAGATGCAGTAGTAGTCAACAAGAGCGCAACGGAGGGCAAAATAAAGGTCCGCGTCTTTGATGCTGAAGGCGAGTTTCGCAACCGCATCTTGGTGGCCGGATGCGATCCCGGCGTCTCTATCCTCGCCCGTCACGTCCAATCCGCTGGGGTTGAAATGGTTCTTGCGCATCGGAACAGTTCTCAGGCGCTGATGCTTTTGAAGGAGGGCTGTGTCCATATCGCGGGCACCCACCTCCGGGACGACGCCAGCGGCGAGTCAAACGTATCCGAAATCAGACGAATGTTTCCCCGAAACTCGGTCGCCGTGATCTCATACGCCGTTTGGGAAGAGGGCATCTTAATCGCGCCGGGAAATCCGAAGAGTATCCACGGGATCGAGGACTTCATCCGCAAAGACATTTCCATCGTCAATAGGGAACCAGGCTCCGGTAGCCGGCTTCTTCTCGACTCGCATTTAAAGCGCCTGAGGATGCGAACTCGAAGCATTCGCGGATTTGACCGTGTCGTGTTGGGGCACCTACCTGGCGCCTGGCAGGTGTACTCCGGCGCCGCTGATTGCTGTCTGGCAACCCGCGCGGCCGCTAGAGTTTTTGGTCTCGGTTTTATTCCATTGGTTCGCGCCAGTTACGATCTGGCAATTCGCCGTCAGCATCTGGACTGGCCCACCGTTCAAACTCTTCTGGATACGCTTACTCGCTCGAGTTTTCGGCGTGAATTGGAAAGCCTGGGCGGCTGACGACACGAAAGCGGCCGGGCAGCGCATGCTGTGATTTGATTGCTGCGAGAAACCTTCGTCAAAGCCTGATACTGACGGAGACGCCATCGCGCAGCGGTAGTTGCGTGGTGTAAAAATGCGGTGAGGCGAAGAGCCGGTGGTTGAACAGGTCGATGGCGCGATCGGAGGCGCTCTGCGGGTTGAGCACTTTTGCGCTCCATAGCGTATTGTCGGTGATGAAAAGGCCGCCCTTCTTGACACGATCCGGCGCGACGTCCAGTACGGCGGGATAGCCTTCCTTGTCGACATCGTTAAAGATCATGTCAAAGCTGCCGGAAGCAGAGGCCAAGGCGGTCAGCGCGTCGCCCACATGTATGTGGATACGCGAGCGTACGCCCGCGCGCCCGAAATAATCCCTCGCTCGCTCGGCATTCTCGGGATTGCCATCCGAGTAATGGACTTCAGCGTCGGGGCCACAGGCGCGAGCCAGCCAGATGGTCGAATAGCCGATTGCCGAGCCAAGTTCGAAGACCCGCTGAGCCTTCGTCATCATCGCGAGGCTTGCCAGAAATCGTCCTACCGCCGGCCCAACGATCGGTATGTTGCGCTCCGCCGCATAGGCTTCCATCTCAGCTAATACTTCGTCACGCGGAGGAAGAAGCGCGAGCATGTAACGATCGATGTCCGGATTCGTAATCATGATTGAGCCCATTCCGATGATATCGGGCCTATCAGCGAGCAGGGGTAGTAGGAGCAGTGCAAGCCTGCAGCGGGGCAATAGATTCGTTACCGGGTATCGTGGCGCAGGTATAGAGGGTTGCCGTCGGGATCGCCAAGTAACGTGATGCATTCCGGATAGCGGGCCTCGTAGAGCAACTTGGCCATCGTGGGCAGCCCCACCGGCGCCCAGTTATTTACGCGTGCGCCTGAGCCGTGTTCGCTCAGAATTAAGTCCTCAGCCGCAAGAGTCTCGTATGCGATCAAGACCGTATTGCGAGAAATCCCAAGCATGCGGGCGAGTGTTCTCGTGGACGGTAGACGCGCGCCGCTGCCGAGCTTGCCTTCGCGAATCGCTTGAGCGATTTGGCCCGAGATTTGCTTGTACAACGGCTCCCTTGAGGCTTGATCGAGCAGGATCTCCGGTAAGGCAATCAATCTGAAAGTGGCTCCATGAAGTGGCTCTTTTCATTATTGCCTATGTGAGCCATCATAGGCTGAAGGAGAACAAGATGATTACGGGCGGAAACGCGACGGTTTTTGTATCCAACATGGACAACGCAGTGCGGTTTTACACGGAAACGCTGGGTTTGCGGCTGACGAATCGCTTTGGCGACCACTGGGCAACAGTGGACGCCGGCAAAGGACTCACCATAGGCTTGCATCCTGCCTCGGCGAAATATCCCGCCCCGGGGACCAAGGGCGGCATGATGCTGGGCCTTGAGATTGACATGCCCATCGAAAAGGCGATCGCTACGTTGACCGAGCGAGGGGTGAAGCTCGGCGGAATCGTACGAGACTCCGCAGGCAACTTCACGCATTTCGAAGATCCCGATGGCAACCCAATCTATCTTTGGGAGCTGAATCGTGAGGAAGTCCCGGAGTCCGAACTGGCGCATAGCGGGGCGGCTAGCCAAAAATGACCTTTCCTAGCCCAGTACCTACTTGCGGAAATTCGCGTTATATTTCCCACAACCTAAGGTGCTGAAACTGAGCCGGAAGCGTAAGCGCCCTTGACTACTCGAATTTCTGCAACTTGGTCGTAGCAATACCCCTTCTTGGGGTCTACGGAGAAGCAGAATGCGGCACGAGGTTTTTGACCACGCCTCACCGCACCTGAATCGTGAGCGATACGGATTTGTTGTTCCCCTTTGCGTCGTACGCCGTCATCGTATACGTCGTGGTCTTCTTCGGGGCAACTTCGACGCAATGGTGGTACATCGGCTTAATCGCCTCATCCACTGGCGGCGTGAGCTTCACCGACGTCGCATTCACTACTCCATAGCAGAGTTCCGTGCTTTCGCCTTGCTTTAGCACTCCATTGTCGGCCGAGAAGTTCTGAAATCGTATCTCGCCAGATCCGTAGATTTCGTCCACTACTCGCTTCTGCTGTTCCGCTTTGCGCGCCGCAATCGCCTGTTCGGCGCTCTTATTGCTCTCGTACCGCGAGTAGAACACCCAGGCCACGTACAGCGCCGCAATCACCACTAATATGCTCGTGTAAGGCAAAATCGCTTCCAGCGGCGAGCGTCGCCGGGGCTCCGGTGTGTCCGGAAGATCGGTCAGGGCCATATAAACATAGATACCCGCGCCGGGAGGCAAAGTTTCCCCGCTTTCCCTGGCAACTCCCTATGGCAGCGCGTTCACTTCTACAAAGGAAACGTTACTGCCTGAACGGTAAACACGCTCCGTCGCCTTCACAAACTGCTCTGGCTTTGCCGCGGGAATTTTCGTGAAAGTCTGCGGATTCCGGTCCGTAAGCGGAAACCACGAGCTCTGTACCTGCACCATGATCCGGTGGCCTTTCAAAAAACAGTGGTACACGTCCGGCATCGCAAACTGAATCTCCTGCACTTCACCTGGCCGAAACGCTTCAGGCTGTTCAAAGCTCTTGCGGAATTTGCCGCGAAACGGCTCTCCGCGCACCAACCGCTCATAGCCCGCCATCCCATCCCCTGCGTCTTCCGGATACACGTCGATCAGCTTTACGTCGAAGTCCGAGTCTGTGGCGCTTGTCGAAACGAAGAGCTTGGGCGAGATCGGGCCCGCCACCGTCAGGTCGTTTGTCAGCGGTTCCGTCTCGTAGGTCAGGACATCCGGTCTCTGGTGCGCGAAACGCTGATCCGCAACCATGTAGTCCCGCGCCATCTCCAGGGTCGGCTTATGGTAGAACGGCACAGGATTGCTCGGATCACTAATAAATTCGTCGAAGCCCGTCGCTTCCGCCGGACGCTCGAACGAAAGCTTTCCGTTCGCTGCGAAGTACAGCCGCTGCGGCTTCGCCTCCGCCGGCGGCCATTGCGCGAACTTGCTCCAGATATTCTTTCCAGTCTCGAAAACATACGCAAGAGGCAGTTCCGGGTCCACCGCTCCTTTCAGGTAGTGGCGGAAGAACGGCAGCTCTATCTCGTCGCGAAAGAACTCTGCTGTGTCGCCTCCGAAAGTGATATCGCCCAGCTTGTGACCTCTCGCGCCCTGCCATCCGCCATGCACCCAGGGTCCCATCACCAGCTTGTCGTAGGTCTCCGGAGACTGCGCCTCAATTGCTCGGAATGTCTTCAACGTGCCGGAAAGATCCTCCGCGTCGTACCAGCCTCCCACCACCAGTACCGCCGGAGTTACAGATCTCAGATGCGGCAGAATGTTCCGTATTTGCCAGAACTTGTCGTAGGTCGTATGCTCCATCGTGTCCGTCCAGTAAGGATTCTGGTTCTGGAAGTAGAGCTTGTTGGCGTTCGCCAGGTTGCCCATTTGCAAATAGAACTCGTACCCGTCCTTCGTGCCGTAGGCAAATGACTTCCCAGGCGGCGGCCGGGTGGGGTTGTTCTGCGGTTTGAAAGACGTGAAAAAAGTGAAGTTCGCGATCAGCATGAACGCGCCGTTGTGGAACGCATCGTCGCCCATGTACTCATCCGACATGGGCGCTTGCGGAGACGCTGCAACCAGCGCGGGATGCGCTCGCACCAGCCCGCAGTCCGTATAAAAACCCGGATAGGAAATGCCCGTCAGCCCCGCTTTCCCGTTGTTGTTGGAAACGTTCTTGATCAGCCAGTCGATCGTGTCGTACGTATCCGTCGATTCATCGATCTCTTTCGGCCCGTTGATTGTGTCGCGCATCTGCCGCACATCCACAAACGTTCCTTGGGACATGTAGCGGCCGCGCACGTCCTGATAAACGAAGATGAAACCGTCTTCGGTGAATTTTGACGAAGGGCCCAGATGATGGGGGATGTCATCCGGCTCGTACGGCCCAATTCCGTAAGGCGTTCTTGTAAGCAGAATGGGGTACTTCTGCGAAGTGTCCTTCGGCGCGTAAATGATGGTGAATAACCCGACCCCGTCCCGCATCGGAATTTGCACTTCCTGTTTCGTGTAGTGGTCTTTTGCATCGAACCCGTCTCCTGGGTCGGAAGTGTGGGCAAACGAACCAGCCGCCAGGCAGAGAAGCAGTATGCCTACGCGAGAACACATGCAGTCCCATCGTATACTGGCAAAGAAACGGCGAAAGATAGCGTAAAACCTCCCGATGCTCGATATCGAACAACAATTGGCGCGCCTCCGGGAGCGTATTTCGGCCATAAATGGCAAATACGAAAGCAAATATGGCAGCAAATACGGCCGCAATAGGGTCGGCGCGCCGCCCCTTTCTGCACCTCCTCCTGATGCAGGAGCGCGCAGCTTCATCGAGGAATGGTCACAGGGCGAAGTCGTATCGAATGAATTCGGAGCGCATTTCCAGACGGAGCGCCTCTACGCGGCGCATAGGCAGCATGGCTCGGCCGATATCGGCGCGCTCGCCGGCCTCCCGCACACCTTCCTGGACGCCGTGGGCGGGAACGAAATCCCGGCCGCATCCCCGCTTCGCTGGGCCTTTCTCGATACTGAAACCACTGGTCTCGTCGGCGGCTCCGGGACGTATGCTTTTCTCATCGGCGTTGGTCGTATCACCTCCGAAGGCTTCAAGGTTCGCCAGTTTTTCATGCGCCAATATGCCGAGGAGCGCAGCCTTCTCGCCGCGCTCTCTGCCCACCTTGAAGATTTCGATGTTCTAGTGACCTACAACGGCCGCGCTTATGACCAGCCTTTGCTGGAAACCCGCTATCGCATCACACGCCACAAGCCGCCATTCAGCCGTCTCAGTCACCTTGATCTCTTGCATGGCGCGCGGCGCCTCTGGAAACTCCGTCTGGAAAACTGCCGCCTCATTCAGCTTGAGCAGGAGATCCTCGGCGTCTACCGCGAAGGAGACCTGCCCGGCGAGCTCATTCCCTACGTCTACTTCGAATATCTCCGTAATCAGGAAGCGCAACGTCTGGTGCCCATCTTTCACCACAACGCCATGGATATCCTCACGCTCGCCTGTCTTACCGGCATTGTGTCCGCCGCATTCCGTAGCACCGATTCGGAATCGCTGTCGCGCGCCGGCGTGCGCCGCGGCGAAGAGTTGGCAGGTATTGGGCGCTGGCTTCTTTCCGCCGGTGAACGCCAGCAAGGGCTCGATCTTTTCAAGCGCGCCGTTAGTATGGGCCTCCCGGACCGGCTGCTCTTTCGCACTCTCTGGGACATCGCGCTTCTTGAAAAAAAGCTGCACCGCCCGCATGCCGCCTTACAGGTGTTTACCGAGCTCGCCGGCTGCCGCAACGAGTATCGTGCCAAGGCGCTTGAGGAACTGGCCAAGTACTACGAGCACGAAGAGGCAAATTACCCTATCGCCCTGGAGTTCACAAAACAGGCGCTTGGATACGGCCAGGCCGCCGCTCTAGTGCGCCGCCGCGATCGGCTTGAACGCCGCCTCGCCAAACCACGCCCCCGGCGCTTGCTCTGACACTCAAGCCGATTTGATCTCGGTCCAATACCGGTCGCGTAAGCGCTGCACCGGTCCCGGCAAAGGCGCGAACCATTCCCCGCGCGCCAGCGTCTCCGCCGTTGGATACAGAATCGTGTCATCCCGTTGCGCCGCCGGCAGCAATGCCCGCGCTGCGCCGTTGGCCGTCGCTGTTCGCATCTCAATCGCGATCGCCGCGGCAACTTGGGGCCGCAGCAGGTAATTCAAAAACTCGTACGCCAGCGCCTGATGCTTGCTCTCACGTAGAATGCAGGCATTGTCTGCATACAGGGCGAATCCCTCGCTGGGAAATGCGAACGCCAGCTTTGAGGAATTGTCCATGGCCACCCGCGCCACCTGCGCCCACATCTGGGCCACCAGCACGTCACCCGCTACCACTTGGTCCCGCACTTCTTCGTTCAGGTACGCGCGCAGCAGCGGCTTCTGTTGAATTGCGAGGTCCCGCGCCCTTTTCAATTCGGCCGCATTGCCGGAATTGATGGAGCATCCCAGCCGCTTCAAACACGCTCCAAAGACTTCCGCCGGATCGTCCAGCATGGTCACTCGATGCTGGTAGGAATCGGTCCACAAATCGGCCCACGCGAGCGGCGCCCGCGACACCTGCTTTGCATACACGATGCCGGTGGCGCTGTACATGTACGGCACGCACCAATCCAGATCAGGGTCCCATGCCGGGCGCCGGAACCGCCCATCCAAATTATCCAGATTGCTCAATCGCTCGTAATCGAGTCGTGTAAGCAGATCCAGTTCATGCATCGGCTGCACAAAACTGTTCGAGGGAAACACCACGTCCCAGCCGGAATTGCCGCTCATCACTTTAGCCAGCATCTCTTCTGCGCTGCCGTAAGTCGCATACCGCACCCGGCAATGAAACTCGCGCTCGAAGTCGGGAATGGTCCGCCGCGCGACGTAATTCTCCCAGTTATAAACATTCAGCCGCCGCTCGCGCCCGCTTGTGCAGCCTAGCGTCGCGCCAGCCGCCGACATCAGGAACAGCCGCCGGTTCACGGCCGCTGCTCCAGCCTTCCCGCTAGCAGAATAAATACTCCCAGCCCCACCGTGATCATCACCGACAGCGCGTTCACTTCCGGACTGACGCCCTTCCGCGCCATCGCGTAGATCATCATCGGCAGCGTTTCGGAGTTGACGCCCGCCACCAGGCTAGTGATCACATAATCGTCAAAGGAGACCGTGAAGCACAGCAGCGCCGCGGCAATGATGCCGGGCAGCAGCAAAGGCACTGTCACGCGCCAAAGCGCCTGCCATTCGTTTGCGCCTAGGTCCAAGGCCGCTTCTTCCAGCCCCGGATCGAACGTGCGCAGCCGCGCCAGGATCACGATAATCACATACGCCAGCGAAAACGAGATGTGCGCCAGAATCACCGTATGCATCCCGAGTTGCACGTGCAGGAAATGGAATATCCATTCGAAGAACGCCAGCAATGAGATGCCGGTCACAATCTCAGGCGTCAAGAGCGAGAGATACAGCGCGTTCGTCAGCCACGGAACGCGCTTCTTCCAAAGCGCATATCCTGCTAGCGTTCCGATGACCGTTGAGAAAATAGTCGCGGTTATCGCGATGATCAGGCTGTTCGTCATTCCTTCCAGCAGCGCCTCGTCGTGGAAGACGCTCACGTACCAGTTCCACGTGAATCCGCGCCACGCCGCAATCTTCGAAGCATTGAAGCTGAAGGCGCCCAGCACCGCTAGCGGAGCATAGAGAAAGACATACACCGCGCCTGCATAGATGACTAGGAAGCGCTTCATAGCAGGTCCTCGCTGGTGCGTGCCAGCGCGCGCGTCACCACCAAAACCATAACCATCAGCAGCAGTGAGACCGCCGCCCCGAACGGCCAATCGCGTGCCGTTGTGAATTGGTTCTGCACCAGGTTCCCCATCATCACAGTCTTCCCGCCGCCCATCAAATCTGGTGTCAGATAAGCGCCCAGGCAGGGAATAAACACCAGCAGGCATCCCGCCACGATGCCGGGTCTCGCCAGCGGTACGATAACTCGCCACAGAGTGACAAATGGCGCTGCGCCCAGATCTCCAGCCGCATTCAGCAGGTACGGATCCAGTTTCTCCACCGTTGCATACAGCGGCAGCACCATGAACGGCAGGTATCCATACACCAGTCCTAGAATGACCGCGCCCGTGTTGAATAAGAGCGGCAGAGGCTCCTGAATCACATGCAAGCCCAGCAGGGCGCTGTTAATCAAACCCGTATCGCGCAGCAGAAACATCCAGGCGTAAGTCCGGATCAGGAAGCTTGTCCAAAACGGCAGCATCACCAGATTAAGCAGCAAGGTCTTGCGCCGGCCTGCGCGAGCGATGTACAGCGCGAGCGGAAATCCGAGAATCAGGCACACTGCCGTCGAGACCGCCGCGATCCAAACGGAGCGCCACAAAATCTCTCCGTAAAGCGGATCGAATACGCGTCCATAACTCTCTACTGTCCAGGGCAGGAGGACGCCGCCGTAAGCTCCGCGCGTCAGCAGGCTGTAAGCGAGTACGATCACCAGCGGCGCGAAAAATAACGCCGTCATCACGGTCGCCGTAGGCGCCAGAAAAGCGGCGCGCAAGTGCTTCATCCCTCAGGCTCGCACGTGCAATTCGTCGGAGGCGTGCCACCACAGATGTACCGCCTCGCCCGGCTCGAACGGGCACTCGTTCTGCGGTAGTTCTACTGTGCACTTTTGTCCATCGGCGAGGCGTGTCTGTAGATGAATGCAGTTGCCGAGAAACGTCGAACCCTCCACCACGCCCGCCACGGATCGCGCTCCACTAGCTGGCGGTTCTCGAGAGACGCGCAATGCCTCGGGCCGTACGCCTGCCCCGTTCACCCAGTTCACCTCTCCTAAAAACTCGGCCACAAAACGCGATGCAGGCTGCCGGTAAAGTTCTCTCGGCGTTCCAATTTGCTCGATGCCACCCTGGTTCATCACCGCCGTGCGATCAGATAAGGAGAGCGCTTCTTCCTGATCGTGGGTGATGAACAGGAATGCAATTCCCACCCGGCGCTGTAGCGCCTTTAACTCCAGACGCATCTGTTTGCGTAATTTAGGGTCAAGCGCTGACAGCGGTTCGTCCAGCAGCAGCACTTTCGGCGCCAGCACCAGCGATCTTGCCAGCGCCACCCGCTGTCTCTCTCCTCCCGAGATCTCATTCGGCTTCCGGTCTTCTTTGCCGGAAAGCTGCACCAGCGCCAGCGCCTGTTTTACCTTCTCCCGAATCGTGTTTCTGCTCCCGCCGTTGCGGCGCTCCAGCCCGAAGGCAATGTTGCGTTCCACCGTGAGGTGCGGGAACAAAGCATAATTCTGAAAAACCGTGCTCACGTCGCGTCGATACGGTGGAAGACCGGCGACCGCGCGCCCGCCGATTTTAATTTCGCCGGAGGTGGGCTCTTCAAACCCGCCGATGAGCCGTAGAGTGGTGGTTTTGCCGCACCCGGACGGACCCACCAGCGAGAAAAACTCGCCTTCCTTCAGCGCGAAGGAGATACCGTTGACCGCGCGATGCGTCGGATATTGCTTGGTAAGAGCGCGCAGCTCCAGCACCTTGTCCACTTCGGTAATCACACTGTAGCGCAGACGGAAGGCCTGTAGCCTTTCCGCCATCGCCGCATCTAACCCGCATGGCAGCGCAACACGAGATTCCCTACCGGACCCTGGGCCATACCTGCGAGCAGATCTCCTGTATCGGCATCGGTGGCTTTCATCTCGGCCTTCCCGGCCTCGAAGAGCCTGACAGCATCCGGCTCATGCATCACGGAATCGATCGCGGAATTAATTTTCTAGACAACTCCTGGGATTACAACCAGGGTGAAAGCGAGCGCCGCATGGGGAAAGCCCTCCGCCAGAATAGCTCGCGTGATCGTGTCTTCCTCATGACTAAGATTGATGGCCGTACGAAAGAATCGGCTGCCGCGCAGACGGACCAATCGTTGCACCGCTTGCGCACGGATCACGTCGACCTCTTGCAGTTCCATGAAATTATTCGCTTCGAAGACGCCGATCGTATTTTCTCGCCCGGCGGCGCGATCGAAGCGGCCCTTGAGGTCGAAGGAGGCCGGTAAAACCCGCTACATCGGTTTCACGGGGCACAAAGATCCGCGCGTTCACCTCTACATGCTGGAGGTGGCCGCTAAGCACGGCTTCACCTTCGACGCCGTGCAGATGCCCATTAACGTGATGGATGCTCACTTCCGAAGCTTCGGAAATCTCGTTCTTCCTGGGTTGCAAAAGCGCAACATCGGCGTGTTGGGAATGAAAAGCATGGGTGACAAAGTGATTCTGAAAAGCAAAATCGTGACGCCGCTTGAGTGCCTGCACTACTCGCTCAGTATGCCCGTGTCTGTAGTCATCACTGGAATCGACACGCCCGAAATCCTCGATCAGGCCATCACCGCGGCAACCACCTGCAGTCAAGTCACCAAAGAACAAATCGCCGCTATCCTCGACAAGACCAGAAACGCGGCCCAATACGGCGAGTGGGAACTCTTCAAGACCAGCGACACATTCGACAGCACCGCCAGGAATCTTCAGTGGCTGGGTGAGCCATCACCGCACGTGAAGGCCGTTGCGCCCATGTAAGATCGGCCTTTGCTACTCTGAGGCCGAATGCCTCCCCGCAAGGTTCCAATTGTTACCGTCTTAGCCCTTTCGCTCACCGCCCTAAGCCGTCTGATTGCTGCACCTGCTCCAGCGCCGAAATTGATCGTTGCCATTATCATTGACCAATTCCGCTATGACTACCTGACTCGCTTCCGCGCGGATTATCACGGCGGCCTCGATCAGATGATGACGCAGGGCGCGGATTTCACCAACGCCTTCTATGCCCAGGTCCCCACCGTCACGGCGGTTGGGCACAGCATCTTTCTCTCAGGAGCCATGCCCGCCGTCAGCGGCATCATCGGCAATACCTGGTATGACCGCACGGAGGGCAAGGTAGTCACCAGTGTGTGCGACTGGAGTGAGCGAATTGTGGGCGGCGATCAGGACGAAAAGGGCGCCGCTTGCACGGATGCCGATCCCGCTTCGCCCCGGCGCTTGCTCGTAACCACGTTAGGCGATGAGTTGCGTGTTGCCCACGAAGACTCGAAAGTGGTCGGGATTTCCATCAAATCCCGCGCCGCTATTCTTCCGTCTGGCCACCGTGCCGCCGGTGCGTACTGGTTCGATGACGTTACCGGACACTTCGTCACTAGTTCGTTCTACATGCCGGAATTGCCGGACTGGGCTCAACAGTTCAATGCGGAGAAATTGCCCGCTAAGTACGTCGAGCAGAAGTGGCCCGGCTTTCCGGGTTGGGATTTTCACGCTTCTGCAGGCAGTCGCACGCCTTACGCGAAACTGGACGCCAGTCCCTGGGGCAATGAGCTTATTGAGAAATTCGCCGAACAGGCGCTTACCGGTGAGAAACTGGGCCAGCGCGATGCGACCGACTTGCTGACCATATCATTCTCTTCCAACGATTACGTGGGCCACGCAGTTGGGCCCGACGCCCCGGAAGTACGCGACATGTCGATTCGCACGGACCAGCTTCTGGCGAAGTTATTCCGGGTCATCGATGAGAAAGTTGGCTTGAAAAACACCATCATTGTTCTCTCGGCGGATCACGGCGTGGCGCCCACTCCGGCGCAGGATGAAGCTGAAAAAATGCCCGGCGGCTATGTTATCGCCGACGTGGACGATGCCGTTCAGTCGGCTCTAAGCCGCAAATACGGTAACGCGGAATGGGTCCTTCCCGGCGGCGGAGAGACGGCCATCTACTTCAATCGCGAGACAATCCGGAATGCCAAAGCTCCGGACGGAACCGCGCTCACCGAGAGCGACCTTTACCGCACCGCGCGGGAAGCGCTCTTCGCGATACCGCAGCTTCACGTCGCCCGGGTATATTCACGCGAGCAACTGGACAATGGCGTAACCGGAGATTTCATCGCACAGGCCGAGACCAACGGATACTTCCCGCGCCGCAGCGGTGATCTCAGCCTGGTCTTCGACCCCGGATACGTCCCGGGCATGCGAGGAACCACGCACTTTTCACCGTATGACTACGATCGCCACGTACCCGTCCTCTTTATGGGCCCTGGAATCCAGCCCGGCCGCTACAACGCGGCTATCACGCCGAACGATATCGCGCCCACGCTCGCGACTATGCTCAACGTGCAGACCCCGAGCGGATCCTCGGGACGCGTGCTTACTGAAATGCTTACTCACTGATGCGAGAGTAAGTGACTTACTAAAAAAGAATCAGAGCGGCGACTCGTGAGAGTCGCCGCTCTGATGGCCAGCATATGGATAACAGTACTTAGCGAAGTGGAACCAGGATCATCGTCGCAATACCGATCTTGTGAGACAACTGGCGATCGATCTGCTTCTGGCTCAATTGGTATGCCACGTCGCTACCGGGCATCGCTACCTCTTCAAGAACGCACTCGTCGCCGTAGCAGGCGAATTTGAGGTGCGCCTTCTCTGGATCGCTGCTGACCTGCTTGGTCCCGTTCCAGAAAGCGGAATTGCCTGAGTCGTCACTTACCTGGTACAGACCTATGCTGTTGGTTTCCTTTACGGTTGTCGTCCCTCGTTCGAGGCTCTTACTATTCGCCTGATACGAGAAGTTGACGTCCGCTGTTTCTCTGTTTTGCTGAGCGCTGGCGAATGTGGCTCCCGCGAAAGCGGAGAGGGCCGCGGCCAGAATGAAGCTTGTAAATTGGCGTTTCATACTTTATCTCCTTAGGTTTTCGGAGAGCCTTCGGATCTCCGTCTCTCTCGTTTCTGTTCGAGGGATGCCAACCTATATGCGCGTGGCTGGCCGCAGAGGGCGTTATGTACTATCAATAACTTCCAAGCTATTGGGAGGCGAAGACCGAAGAAAAAGGTGAATTGCAGGATTATTGCGGTGGTGAATCGCCATCCTGGCGGATAATGAAGCGCTTACGGCCGAGTGGCCGGAGAAATGCCATACAGTGGCACTTCGCTCCCGCGATAAAACGCGATAAAAAAGGAGGCACACAGTGATCTTAGTCAGTTTCCACGGCGGCAAACCCTCCGCCCAGGTTAAGAGTCCGGTCCAGAACGTCTTCGCCTATAGCGATAGCGGCGGAGATCCCACTGAGCAAACCGTTCTGAACGGAGCGGATGCTTACCTGAAAAACGCCGAGCTGCGCGCTCTTGCCTTTGCTTATGGACATTTATACGTCGTCAATGGCAAAAACGACGACAACTTTATTCTGCGTTTCGAAGGCTCCGCATCGAAATGGGATTTCAAAGAAGTATTCGCGGAGCCGCAAGGGAGCGGCGGCGTCAATTCGCTTCTCCATCCCTATGGATTGGTTTTCGACGGATCCAGCTATTGCTACGTTTCGAACCAGGACACCGGCGTAATAAGCAGGCTGCAGGTATTGGACTCGGGGAAGAGCAGCGCCGCCGCCGGCCTCCCCTCGGGGCTGCCTTCCACCGGAACGTTCTTTAGCGGCACCTTTGTCGCCTGTTCAAATGGCCAGCTGCCCAATTTATCCCCCACCACTCCCGTTTCAACACCCCAAGGGCTGGCCGTGGACATCCAGAACGGAAAGGTGCAGCACTCCGTCCGTGACGTTCTCCTTCAGAACAACGCTCTCTATGTTTGCGATGAGGCTGCCGGTCTCGTCAAGCTGTATGACGCGAACGGCAGCTACCTGTCCTCCAGCAATGGAGTTCCGAGTCCGGCACACCTTCTCGCCCACAATGGACAGCTCTACGTGAGCGGCGGGGACCAGGTGCTATCCAGTCCGCTCTCCACCGTTCCGCCCCAATTCGCGGCCGTTCCTGGTGTCGATGGCAGCGGCGCCTCAGGCATGACCTTCAATTCCAAAGGCGACAAGTTCTTCGTCGCCGATCGCAAAAAGAATGAAGTGCGTTCCTACGATGTGAAGAACGGCGCGTTCAGCAACCAGAAGAGCATCATCAGCTCCATGCCGGACAATCCGGAATTCCTCGTCTATGTCGCTGGGTGACCGGCCGCCTTACATCAGGAACCTATAGCCCACTCCGTGGATCGTAACGAAATGGCGCGGCATAGATGGCTCCGGCTCGAATTTACTTCTCAATTTCAGGACGTGAGTATCAACGGTTCGAGTATTCGGGTATTGCTCGTAGCCCCAAACGAAATTCAAAAGCGTATCGCGCGTAAGTGGCCGGTCAACATTGTCGAGAAAGAACAATAGCAGCTTATACTCGCACGGAGTAAGCGCTACCTCTTTGCCGCTGCGCGTAATTGAGCGCCGTACTGGATCGATCTCTACTTCTGCAAAACGAAGGGTCCGCTCCTGCGGCTTGCGCGCTCGCCTTAGAAGAGCCCTGATGCGCGCCAGAAGTTCCCGCATGCTGAACGGCTTCGCCATGCAGTCGTCCGCAGCTGTCTCAAGCAGCAAAATCCTGTCTACTTCATCTCCCCGACTCAGGACGATGATGGACGTTTGCGGATTGGAGGCCCGCAACTGCATGCACAGCTCGACGCCGTTAATGCCCGGAAAGGGAAAATCTACTACTATCAACTGAGGGTTTAGCGAGCGGGCTTGGCGTAGCCCGCTTTCTGGATTTTCGGCTTCTATCGCATTGATGCCCTCCATTTCGAGCATCGTAGCGATAGCGCGACGGCTCTCACCGTCGCCATCAAAGATCTGAATCATAGCCATAATCAAATCCTCGAAGTGAATTTACGCCCCCGGATCTCCCCAAAGCAATGACTAGGGCATCCTAATTACATGGGATTAGTATTCCCGGTCAACTCTTTGATAACTTGGGACTCAATAGGATTCGTTCCCGGCCGGCTTGTTCGCTTCGGGTTAGGCCCGGTCGGTACGCGGAGATGCCAATAACTTCAATCGTCCGTTTTGGATCGTTCGAGGTCAATCTCGAAACCCACGAGTTGCGCAAGCAGGGTATCAGGATTCGCTTGACCGGCCAGGCGTTTCAAGTATTGGCCGCGCCTAGTGGAGCGCCCCGGCGAGCTCATCGGCCGCGACGAACTGCGGAATCGGCTCTGGCGGGGAGAAACCTTCGTCGATTTCGATGCCGGTCTAAACAAGATCGTTAATCGTGTGCGCGAGGCACTGAGTGATTCGGCGTCCAATCCCCGATTCATTGAGACCGTGGCACGGCGCGGATATCGGTTTCTCGTACCCATTACGACAACACAAGCACACCGCGGTTCGCGTCGGGCTTCTCAAAAAATTCGACTGGCAGTGCTGCCTTTTGACAATTTGAGCGCCGATTCGGACCAGGAATTCTTCAGCGATGGACTTACTGAGGAAATGATTTCCGAGCTTGGACGGATGAATCCGAAACGCTTGGGTGTGATCGCGCGGACCTCGACTATGCTCTACAAGCACAGTGGAAAGCGAATCGACGAGATTGGCCGCGAATTGGACGTCGACTACATCCTGGAAGGCAGCGTGCGCAAAGCGGAGAGCCGTGCCCGAATTACCGCGCAGCTCGTCCAGGTGCCCGACCAAACACACCTTTGGGCTGAAAGCTATGACCGCGATCTGGCTGACATGCTGCGGGTTCAACACGAGGTAGCCCGGCGAGTAGCCGACTCACTCGCTTTTGAGCTATTGCCTGAAGAGGGCGCTCATGCGGTGGCCATCTCGCCTGAGGCGCATGAGGCGTATCTGCGAGGCAGGTACTTCTGGAATAGAGGTTCTGGAAAAGACGCGAGTACCGCTGTTGCCGCCGCGTGAAGCGGGAGCGAAGGCAAAAGCGGCGGCTGCACAGGCAGTAAAACTGCAAGATCGCCTCGGCGAAGCCCACGCGTCCATGGCGCTCGCCTACTTCTGGTGCGACTGGAACTGGGCTGAGGCGGGGAGTGCATTCCGGGAAGCCATCGATCTGAAGCCCAACTTTGCCGCGGCCCACAATTGGTATGCGGCCTTCCTGAACGTGATGCTTCGTTTTGACGAAGCGGCGAAGGAACAGAAGGTCGCCGAGGACCTGGACCCGCTGTCCTTGACCATCGCCATGAATGCGGCTGATCCGTACTATTTTTCGCGCCAGTATTCTTCGGCAATTGAGCATTTTAAGCGTGTACTCAGACGCGATGCTGGTTTTCCAGCAGCTCATTACAACTTGGGACGCGCCTATGTCCAAGCTGGAAAGTGCGGGGAAGCCGTTTCCGCCTTCCAGTCGGCGGCACGGCTTTCAGGCGCGCCCCAAGCGAATGCTGCGCTCGCCCAGGCCTATGCTCGCCTTGGAGAGGTCAAGAAGGCGGAGGCGATCCTGGATGAGATGCAGGAGCTCGGAATCGACTCGACGCACTGGCTTGGATCTTTATTGGACTTGGCAAACTCGATCAGGCCCTGGAAAAACTCCAGCAGGCATTCGAAGAAAGATCTTTTTGGATGGTTTATCTCCAAGCCGACCCGGTGTACGATGATCTCCGATCGCATCCTGCTTTCATTGCGCTTCTCGAGCGCATGAACTTCCCGTCCGGTGGAAAGCGGCTGCGTGAGTTAGGTTAAGCCGACGTGCACAAAAGTGTGCGCCAACTGATACCATTTCTCAAATGGCCGATTCTGTTTGGGCGCCGCTTTCTCCCTCGGCCGTACCAGCCACGATCGTCACTTCGCGGCACTCCCTCCTCGTCCGCCTCACCCACTGGATCACCACCCTGTCCTTCCTGGCCCTGCTAGTCACCGGAGTTGAAATTCTCATCTCCCATCCACGTTTCTATTGGGGCGAGACCGGCAACGCACTGACTCCTCCGCTGTTCAAACTGCCGATTCCGGCGTCGAGATCAACCGTTCCCACCGGTTACGGCTATGTGCTGCCTGATCAGAACGGCTGGAGCCGTTATCTCCATTTTCAAGCCGCCTGGGTTCTTGTATTGACCGGCTTACTCTACATCGTCGACGGATTGCTCAAAGGCCATTTCCGGCGGAATTTGATCCCCGCTCGCGCCGGCCTCTCCTGGCGAGCGTTCTCCATGGTAATCGCCAGCCATCTGCGCTTCAGGCCCGCGAGTGAAGCCGGAGCCGGTTCGTATAACGTGCTTCAGCGGCTCACGTATTTGTTTGTTATCTTCGTTCTGTTCCCGTTGGTAATCTGGACGGGCCTGGCTATGTCCCCTGCCATCGCGTCCGTCTTTCCGGCCACTGTTACTGTTCTGGGAGGCCAACAATCCGCGCGCACCATTCACTTCTTTGTCTCTGTGCTCCTTTTGGTTTTTCTGATCGTTCACGTCGTAATGGTTTGCCTTGCCGGATTCCGAAACCGTATGCGAGCGATGATCTCAGGCCGTGCTGCTACACATATGGAGCGGGCATGAACAAGCTCTCGCGACGCAAACTCATCACTACCGGCCTCGCCGCGACCGCGGGCGCGTCCGGGCTGGCTGTGGCTACAAAGCTTGCGCAGCGTTATGGACTCATCCCACCCGACGGTGCTGGCATCTACGGCCCGGGCGAAACGCTTACCTACGCTGCCCAGCGAATCCTGACTCGCCACTCCCTGGCTCGTGAGTTCGCTCCCAGCCAGATTTCGAAACCTCCGTTCGCCAACCAAGTGGCTCCCTTGGGCGAGGCGTTTAAGCGCCTCCAGGAAGCCAGGTTCACCGGCTGGCGCCTCGCCGTCGATGGCATGGTAGCCCGCCCGGCATCGTTCTCGCTTGCTGAACTCAACAGCTTTCCTCGCCGCAGCCAAATCACCCATCTGGCGTGCGAAGAAGGCTGGTCCTACATTGCCGAATGGATTGGCGTGCCTCTATCGCACGTCCTGGAACTTGTCGGGACTCTGCCCCAAGCCCGATATGTCGTCTACCGTTCAATTCAACCCGACTGGTGGGAAAGCATCGACATGGCCGATGCGTTGCACCCGCAAACTCTCGTCACTTACGGCATGAATGGCGATGAGCTTCCCGTCCGGTTTGGCGGACCTCTTCGACTGCGTGTTCCCCGGCAACTCGGCTACAAGAACGTCAAATACATCACCCGCCTCACCGTCACCGATAGCCTGAAACGCCTCGGCAAGGGCTTGGGCTCCGCCTCTCCGGAAGCCGGTTACGCCTGGTACGCGGGCATCTGACAGCCAACGCCACGCAACATTCGGTTTGTATTGAAGTACTTACGGGTACGCTAAGCATGTCGCAGGGCCATTCGCCAGGTATTCATCAGGTCACTGTGCGATTACTCCTTGCATTCCTCCTCGATTTCATCCACAATAAATCACGGAACCGAGAAATCATGTCCACAGCAACAGCACTACCGCAAGTGGCAGGTTATTCTTTCGATCAGGCGGCAGATCTCGCCAACCCCCAAGCCCGCAAGCAGTTGAGCGGCAGTGCAATCAGGGCTTTTCTAAAGCTTATTGACACGTGGCGGCTAACAGAGGCTCAGGCTCGCGCTCTGCTGGGCGGCATCGCTTCCTCTACATTTCACGATTGGAAAACTACTCCCGATAAGCAGAAGCTCAGCCAGGACGTTTTGGTAAGAGTCTCTCTTTTTATCGGCATCTACAAAGCCTTGAACATTTATTTCGGTCAGCCGTTAGCGGATCAGTGGATCGCCTTTGGAAATAACGGACCAATGTTCGCCGGCGTTTCGCCGCTCGACTACATGATCCGCCACGGCCAACCAGGTATCGTCCAGGTACGCCGCATGCTGGATTCTTGGCGCGGCGGCCGTTGACCGCCCCTGGCGCCCGCGCTTTCAATTGGTCAGAAACGCATCGTCTTATTCCTTCTCGCTACAGTGAAGCCGGGACCGTCTTAGCTGAGCTGGCCCGCAACGATGCTGATCTCCAAAATCTAATCGCGCTCGATGGCGCAACAAACGATCGCATCCAAGCCGAACAGCACGGCATAATCGGAATCAGCCCTTACGAACTGGTGTACGGCATCCCTAGTGCGCATATCGTCAACGCCGCATTTACTCATGCCAGTGACTCAGGTGCTCGCTTTAGTGACCATACCCGCGGTGCGTGGTATGCTGCCGGCCGTCAAGAAGCCTCTCTGGCTGAAGTCACCTATCACAAAGCAAGACGCCTCGCCGACGTCATTTGTCCAAGGGAGCCGTTCGGCAAACCTCCCCGCGATGTATCGACTTTTGACGACTGGCTGGCCGACTTCGAAGCCCAGTTCCACGTCCTCGACCCCCCTTCTGCGTTCGCAGATTGTCTTCAGCCGGAGCCGGTTCCCGCCTGCTACGCTAACTCGCAAATACTTGCCCGCACCCTTTTAAACAGCGGATCAAATGGAGTTGTTTATCCGAGTGTGCGCCTTCCCGGTTCGCCATGCTTGGTCTGCTTCCGGCCGGCGCTCGTCTACTCCCCGCGAAAATCGGAGCGCCTTGAGATCATCTTCACAGCTAACCCCACCGGCTACGATCACCAACTTGCGGAAATTCGCGTCATATTTCCCACAACCTGAGATGCTGAAACTGAGCCGGAAGCGTAAGCGCCCTTGACTACTCGAATTTCTGCAACTTGGTACTAGACTCTGCGGCGCCGGCTATTCCAGGGAAGATTAGCGATGCAATTGATGAATGTTATGTCGAATTACCTTCTGCGGCTGATGCGCTGTGTCGGGCTAGCTACTTTGACAGTACTCTTTTCCTGTTCCTCGCTGGCTCAAGCCCCAGCAGCTTCCACGGTTCTGTTCCAGAACGTTCGGGTTTTCGATGGAAAGAGCGAATCCCTGACGGCGCCTACTAACGTCCTCGTCGTTGGTAACAAGATCCAGAAGATTTCGGTAGCGCCCATTCCGGCCGATCCGGGCGCGCACGCCACCATCGTTGACGGCGGAGGACGCACGCTAATGCCCGGGCTGATCGATGCCCATACTCATCTGATGTTGGTCGGGATTCCGCTGGCCGTCGCCATGACCGCCGACCTCGGCTATGTCGAGCTGGTGGCCGGGCAACAGGCTGAGCGCATGCTGATGCGAGGCTTCACCAGTGCACGCGATCTGGGCGGTCCCGTCTTCGGCCTCAAGCGCGATGTGGAGGATCGCCTATCGAGAACCGGCCACGCTCCGCACCCAAGGGCTGACCTGCGGAGCCATTCTCGGTCGCGCCGGCCGCCGCATGGTGCTTCATCTATCGGAAAGCTGGGGTGGTCTGAAAACGCGAAGTGCGTTGTTCGACAACATCTTGCGCTGGCAAATCCCAACTTCGCCGAAGTTGAATTCAGTCGTCGCCACCTGATCCCGGTTTCACCCACACCATGTCACTTCTATGCTTAATTTCGGAATTCAGGTTAATCGGTGCTCACGCCAAAGTCGAAAATATCAGTGCCGGTTGTTACTCCCGCGCCGTAGGCAGCAGCTGGGCCGGTCATTATCATCCCACCCGACGCAAGGAAACAATACTCGCCCGGTTTCATGTCTGAAACCGTAACCCTATAGAGACCAGCCCGGATGCGTTCGCTTTTGAACTGTATCATCGCGTTGGAATCAGTTCCTGAGGACGCTCCGAACGCACCGTACTCCCCAATGATGGTTTCCCGGTCTGATCTTTTGACCTCTAGTTTCACCAGTGCAAATTGGTTTGGGTTTGAGAGGTTGCCTACCCCGAAGTACGTTTTGCCGAGACCGGCCTGCTTGTCATCGAAATAGAAGTAGAAAGTTGGAGACGCATCATTCACCCGGATGCCGGCGCGGGCGCCGGGAATGATCGCTTTTGTTTTCGTCTTCTTGATGCCATACGTCATTGCGGTGGCCAGCATCCCGCCGGTCTTTGCCCCTTGATACGCCGCACGTTCCAGCACGATCATCTTGGGTTTTCCATCGCGATCCTTGGCGTAAAGATAGATCCCGGAATCGTGTGGCGCCAGCGGATCATTCACGTCTCCGGCAGCGTTCGATCCTACACTTGGCGTTGCGCCGGAAGGGTTGAGGACTGTAACGCCAGGAATCACCTGCCGCGGAACCACCATCGTCTGCGGCGCGCTTGATCCCAGGTCCGCCTTCGGGTCCAACATCACTTTCACAACGGCGTCACTGACTTTGGCTTTCTTGAGACGTATCATCTCGTCTGCGCTGAGGTCAAAGGGATGGCCCTCCTGGCGAAGTCTGGCGACGATCACGTCATCCGAAAGACCGGCGCCCACCATCGCGAGAACGTCGTCGGTTGTCAGATACTTCGCGGCCGGAGCAGTCTTACTGGTGGACGGTGTCGCAGCAGCGCCACTTGGCTGCTGAGCAAATAGCGGAAGTGAAAATAGAGTCAAGAACACTGCACGGAAATGAAGCGGCATCATCGTAGCCCCTTGAGTACTCTCTCGAAAGAGTGGGACAGCCGTTCGGGCTGCCCAAATCATCCAAGCAGCGCTCGATCCTCAAGGTGCGAGAGTGTACGTGATCTGATCCACTGGTTGGCTGTGATCGATACTATTACTGGTGAAGCTCACAATGGTAAGGGCGTTTCCGGTTTGACTAACCCCGATTAGAGTGTCGGTTAGCCATTGGGAACAACCGCAAGTTGAGCCCGCGATGCCATAGCTCCAGGCGGTTGAAGTGATGCCGGCGGCCTTCAGTCGCGCTGCCAGTGGATTGCTCGCAATTGGCCCCTTGTACCAGGTCGCGCTCATCGGATAGCTATAGTAATTATTCCCGGGCGCTGCGGCGAGTGACCACTCCGTGGCGCCGCCAGTCGTAATGCCCGGACCGCTCACGTTTACTACCCAGGTCGAATTATCGCCGGGTCCAACATACTTTCCTGCCCTGAAGGAGGTCACTAACGGAGGCGGGGTCTGAATAACCTTGGGATAACCGGGCGCGATCGTCAAGTTGCCGGACGCATCTACATCGAACAACAACGTGACATTTTTATAACTCGTGTTGCCGGCGCTATTCACCACCGGAACCCAGGTAGCGGTGATCGTGTTTCCCGAACCCGTCAGGGTCGAATACTCGAATAGCGCATAGGGCGGGACGGGCGCTGTCGCCGCCTGTTCCGAAGCGGCTCCCTCCACCTGCGCGCGGACTAACGGAATGGATATCGCCGCGCAGAGCACGGCCAACAACGCTGGGCTCATGACAGGGCGGAACGGATACTGAGTCTTATCGAATACGGTCATTACGAGGTCCTCCAAATTCTGGTACTATTTCGAGACAGGCGCGAGCTAATCGCGTCGGCCTTCACGGGATAATTACGCAAACCAGGAGGAAAGACCGCCATATCGAGTCAACCTCAAAAGGCTTCGTGTTCGAATGATGAAGCCGGCCCCACCGCTGAAGACAAGCGTGCATTGGACGATGCCTTCAGCCGCCTCTACGGCAAAATACGGCTCTTAGCCGCGCGCGTCAGGTGGCGCGGATCAAACCCCACGATGAACCCCACGGCCTTGGTCCACGAGGCTTACATGAAGCTGCTCAAGGACCCGCCGGAGCTCGGATCAGGATCCTACGAAGAGGTCGTCGCGGTCTTCGCGAATACGATGCGTCAAATTCTGGTAGATGGAGCCAGGCGCAAAAGCGCTCAAAAGCGCGTCCCCGGTTTGATGCCCGAACAGACGAATTTGCCTGCTGAGGACGCGATCACGCTGGATGGCGCTTTAGAGGAACTGCAACGCGAGCGTCCTGTTCAAGCCCGCATTGTTCAGTGCCGCTTCCTCTTGGGAATGACGGTCGGCGAGACCGCCGCGGCGCTCAATCTTTCCAAGCGAACCGTTGAACGCGAATGGCAGGAAGCAAAAGCGCGCCTCAGCCAGGCGATGCAGCCAGCGGTGGGGGAGAACTGAATGAGCATCCTCGATTACGACATCTTCGATTTTGCGAATCGGGTACTCGACGCCTATCCCGAGCCGGCTCCTTTCGAAGATTTTGGACCGTACCGAATCCGCCGGGCGCTCGGTAATGGCGGAATGGGTGAGGTCTTCCTGGCTGACGACATGCTGGCAGGCCGGCCCGTTGCCGTCAAATTCCTTGGCTACGCCTGGCCTTCCCCGGATCTTCGCGAACGCTTTGCGCGTGAGGTAAAAACCCTCGCAAAGCTGGAGCATCCCTCGATCGCGCGGCTGTATGACGCTGGCATTCATCCTACCGGCACACCCTACTTCGCAATGGAGTACGTGGAAGGCAAACCTCTCGATGAGTACTGCCGTGAGCGGGGATGCTCGGCGGAGGAGTGCCTTAAACTATTTCGATCCGTGTGTGCCGCCGTGCAATACGCCCATGCTCATTTAGTGATCCACCGCGATCTGAAGCCTTCTAATATCCTCGTGACGCCGGACGGAACACCGAAGCTGCTGGATTTTGGAATTGCCAAGCAACTCGAGAATCCGGAGGAGCCCGCAAATCAAACACGGACCGAACTGAGATTTACTCGAGCTTTTGCCGCCCCGGAACAGCTTCGCTGTGGACCGGTTGGAATGTATACCGATGTCTACGCCCTGGGCGCGATCCTCTACGAACTGTTGGCTGGGAAGCCTCCCTACGATCTCGACAAATGCACGCCGATGGAAGCGGAAATTCTCATCACTGGCGAGCAGGAACCCCCGAAACCGTCAGCTTCTCCAAAACGCGTGAAAGCCGGAAAAGCCGCCTGGAGCGATCTGGATGTCCTATGTCTCAAAGCCATGAAGAAGGACGCCTCAAGGCGCTACCACTCGGTCGTGGAATTGATGCAGGATATCGACCGTTACCTCGAAGGCGAACCGCTGAGAGCCCGGCCCGACACTCTGCAGTACCGGCTGGGTAAATTCGTAAAGCGTAATAAGCGCGCTGTTGTCAGCGCTGCTCTGATGCTTGTGGCCGTGATTGGCATCGTTGTCTTCTTCGTGTTGCGATTGGCACAGGAGCGGAATCTCGCCATCCGGCAGAGAGCCATAGCAACTGCCATGAACCGCTTCCTTTCGGATGATCTTCTTGGACGGAGTGACCCATTTAAGAGCGGCAAAGCCCAGGAGAAGTTCTCAGACGTCGTAAATCGAGCGTCTCCTCAGATCGATGCGCAATTTAAGGACGAGCCGGTGGTGGCGGCTCGGCTGCACGCCATAATAGCGAAAGCCCTTGAGAACCGCTCCGATTTTCCGCGAGCCCGCCAGGAATATGATCGTGCAGTCGATCTGTTCCAGCGCGGTGAAGGACCCCTGTCGGAGAATGCGATCGTTCTGCGATTGCAGCGGGCCGTAATGGAGGTCACGAGCTATGAGCCCGGTTCATTGAAGGTCGCGCAATCCCTTGTCCGCGACGCGAAAATCTCAATCTCTAGGATTGCGCGGCCAAGAGACGACCTTACGGTCTGGCTTCCGTATGCGGAGGGTGCCCTCTCGATCTTGCAAAATGACGCTCACGCCGCGAACAAGTACTTCGCAGAGGCCCTGCGGAACGCCAAGGCGACGTCGTCTCTCGACGAGGTCTCGCAAACGAGCATGAATCAGATGGTGGCGTTCTCTTACGTCCGCCTGGACGAGGGTGCGAAAGCGGAGCCGCTCTTGCGAGAAGTCATCAACGCCTACTCCAAGAAATATGGCCCAAACGCGCCTGACGTCCTGCGATCCCGCGCCTACTTGGCTATGGCCTTGATGCGGCAACGGAAGTACGCGGAATCGATTCAAGAAACGGATCTGATCTACCCCACGCTTGTAACAGAGCTGGGAACGGATCACCAGATCACCTTGGCCGTATTAGGTACCCGAGCAGCCGCGGAGGGCTATCTCAACAGGTGGGACGAGGCAATCCCCGATGATCTTGCCATGTACAAGGCTGCCGTCCGGGCGCAAGGTCCGGCATCATTCCTCGCGCTCGGGTCCCTTTCGGACGCCGCCTTATCGCAATGCCGCTCCGGACGGTATGCCGAAGGCGAGGCGAACGCTCGCAAAGCCTTTCAACTGTCCCAACACGCATTTGGGCCGCGAGCTGGACTAACCGGCGGATGTTCTTACCCGCTTGCGATTTGCCTCATAGGCCTCAACAGGCTGGCGGAAGCGTCAGAGCTCTTGCAAGCTATCGATTCAAATGCCGTTGCCCAACTTAGCGGCGATTCAACCGTCAGCGCGAGTGTTGCTTTGGCCCAGGGGGAGATCGCTGCGCGGAGGGGAGACTACGTGTCGGCGCAGCGCTATGTTCAAATTGCCGCGCCCGGGATAGAAGGCCCCACGAGCGATTTGTCGGACCGCAAGTCGCTTGCAGAATTAAAACGAACAATCGATTCGCACTTGCGTGCTTCAAGATGAGGCATTTCTCGAAATAGAGGTGTACCCGATATTTCGCCCCCGCCCGCTCACCAGTCACGCGCCACGAAAAGATTCCTTTCTCCCATTTCTGCAATCATTTGCCCCGGATGTCAGCCTCGCCAAAGTTCGTTTCAGCCCAATCGTGTGCTATGGTTCGGCAGGCTCGCGCAGCAGACTCCTGCTGCGCGAGCCATCCCTTTTATAGGAGCCGCCCATGACCGCTCGCCAGATCCGTCGCGCGCAAGCGCGACGTGAAACCAAAGAGATCCGACGTGAAACCAAGGAACTCGATCGCGCTCAAGCGCAACCCGAAGCCAAGGAATTCGATCGCGCCCAGGCGCGACCTGACAACCCGCACATCAACACCGCCGCCGCGCCCAGCCCATCCAACGCCCAGCTTGCCGCCAACCGAGCCAACGCCCTACTCTCCACCGGCCCCACCTCCGACGAAGGTAAAGCCATCTGCTCCCTGAACGCCGTCAAAACCGGCCTCACGGGCCGTACCGTCCTTCTGCCGGATGACGATGCGGTCGCCTACTCCGCTCTCATTGCCGGATTCGTTGCCGAATGGCAGCCTGCCACGGATACGGAGCACCGCCTTGTCCAGTCTCTTGCCGACACTGAGTGGCGTCTCCTTCGCATCCCCGTTCTGGAAGCCGGCATTTACGCCATCGGCCGCCTGGAAGCGGCCGGCCAGTTCCCAGGCGAACCGAAGGCAGCCGTTCGCGCCGCCCTGATCGACGCCAATATTTTTCTGCGCTATCAGCGCCAGCTCAATAACCTGAGCATTCAGGAAAACCGTCTTCGTCGCCAGCGCGAAAAGGACACCGCGCAGCTTCGCCAAATCCAGCAGGAGCGCCAGCAGCGCGCTGCCGGCGCTTCCGCGATTGGGTCTGAATTTTCATCCGTCAAAGAAAGCGAAAACACCCCTCGCGCAGAGGCATATCGGGACCAGTCGCTCATCCCCGGCGCATCCAACGCGCCGGAAACTGCGGCTCTCGGGAACGAATGTTTAGCGGAAGAGGAATGTTTAGCGAATGCCGCTTGAAAATGCGCCTAAGCCGGAGCCGTCGCTGCGCCTGCCGGCGGAGGCTGCTCCTTCGGCTTCTCGACTTTTTCTTTGGGTGGCGCGCTGACTTTAACGGGGCTGATGATCACGTGCGCGTTTCGCCCTTCCAGTCGGGGTTGCCCCTCAATTGCGCCCACGCCGGTCAGGTCTTCAGCAAAGCGCAGTAACAACTTTCGTCCCAGGTCGACGTGTGCAATCTCGCGCCCCCGGAACTGCACCACGGCCTTCACCCGATTGCCGTCTTTCAAGAAGCGTATCGCGTGATTCTTCTTGAATTCGTAGTCGTGGTCGTCCGTATTCGGCCGGAATTTCAGCTCCTTTACTTGGATGACGTGCTGCTTTTTCTTGGCGTCGTGCTGCTTTTTCTTCTGCTCGTACTGCCACTGCCCGTAATCCATGGCCTTAGCCACGGGCGGCTCTGCCGTCGGAGCAATGACAATAAGATCCAGCCCCATATCCTGCGCCTTTCGCACGGCTGCCGGGGTTGGCATGATCTCGGCCGTGCCGTCCGGAAAGACGGCGCGCACCTCTCGTGCTCGGATAGCCTCGTTCACGTTCTCTCGGATTTTAGGCCGGCGCGGCGGGAAGTTTCTGGGTGGATACATGCCGGACTAACGGATGGCGCTGACCCGCGCCTGAGGTTCGGAAAGGAAAAGAGTCAAATGGTATACCTAATTAAGTGTACACGGATTTTCCGCCGCTGTGGAACCCCGGAAATCCGCTAAGCTGTTCCTGGGTTCCCGATTAACCCGCGTTGACCCCTGAAAATGCGCTATGCTAGCGTATTTCTTTAGGGATGTTCGCATCATACCCGTAGTGCGCTCGTGGTCCGAGCCGGGGACTACGGGCTCCTACCCTTACATCGCCTCTGCATGGAAACGACGCTAAAGAACTTGGCTGAACTGCTGCTGAACGCAGTACCCACCATAATCCTTTTCCTTTTTCTGACGTTCTACCTGAAGTACGTCTTTTTTAGGCCCCTCGCTCGGATCCTCGAAGAACGCCGCCGTCAGACCGAAGAAGTACGTGAACTCGCCCGTCGTGCTTTTGAAGAAGCCGACAAGAAAACCGCCGCGTTCGAACATGCCCTGCAGATTGCGCGCGCAGAGCTTCACAACGAGCATGAAACCCTCCGCCGCCAATGGTCTGCCGAGCAGGCGCAGGTGGTAGCCCAGGCTCGCGTCGAAGCCGAGCTCCAGATCCAGGAAGCACGCGCCCGCATCGCCCGCGAAGTCGAACGCGCCGAGGCGGAAGTCGATACGCGGGTCGAAGAGATCAGCAGCCGCATCGTAGATTCACTTACTGCCCGGAGAGCGGCTTGATGCCTCATTTGAAAAGCATGCATTATTTCAAAAGGCTGCGCTGCATCCTTGCCTCCCTGCCGCGCCCCCGCGACCTTGCCCTGATGGGCCTCTTGGCCGCCTTGTTCCTTTTGGCTGGCGTCGTCCCTGTGTATGCCCAGGAGACCAGGTCGCAAGAGGTCGCCGCGTTGGACGCCGTTACCATATGGAAAATTATCAACTTCAGCATCTTCGTCGCCGTTATCGGATACGTCGTCATGAAATACGCTCCGCGCTTCTTCAATGCGCGTTCGGCCGATATCCAGAAAGCAATCAAGGATGCCACCGGGCTGAAGCTGGAGGCCGATTACCGCTACTCGGAAATTGATCGCAAGATGGCCACGCTCGCCGACGAAGTGCGCCGCCTCCGCGAACAGGCGAAACGTGATTTTGCTCGTGAGCACGAACGTTTCCGCCATGAAGCTCAGCTTGAGATCGATCACATTCACCGCAACGTCGCGAACGAAATTGATGCGTTCACCCGCGAAGCTGCCTCTCAGGTGCGCCGCCACACTGCCCAGCTCGCCCTTGGTCTTGCGGAGCGCCGCCTGCAGGATCGTTTTAAAAACGGAGAGCCCGAAGAGCTCATTCATGATTTCGTCAACTTAGTAGAGGGGGGGAGGAACTGATATGCCGGACGCTCTCGCCTCCCATTACGCCCGCGCTTTTGCGGAAGCTGTTTTCGCTCCGAATTCCGGTCTGTCGCGGGCCGATGCCGGCGCTCAATTGGCGGCCGCTGCGGACCTCATCGCCAATTCTAAACCTCTCCAGCTCGCGCTTCTTTCGCCTGCCGTCGGCAAGTCTAGCAAGAAAGACGTCATCGCCCGCCTGGCCGATGAGCTCGGCCTGCATCGCCTCGTCCGCAACTTGTTATTGGTCGTCGTCTCGCACCGGCGTCTTAGAGAGATTCGAGCGATACAGAAAAATTTTGAACTGATCGCAGACGAGCGTACCGGCTGGATACCCGCCGATATCACCTCCGCCAAAGCGCTTGCTCCGCCGCAGCGCGAGGAGATTGAGCGCGTCCTCGGCAGCCGCCTCGGCAAATACATCCGGGCGCATTACATCGTGGATCCCGCGCTGATCGCCGGAGTTCGCGCGCGTGTCGCTTCCAAGGAATATGACGCCTCGCTCCGGGGCAAACTTGAGGATATGCGCCAGCGCTTGGCCGCGCGCCTCTAGAAGGAATCAAAGTATGGCTCAAATCAGAGCAGATGAAATCACGCGTGTACTCCTCGACGAAATCAAGAATTTCGACGCTGTCGCAAACGTGTCTGAAACCGGCTCCGTCATCAGCGTCGGTGACGGCATCGCCCGCGTCTACGGACTTCAGAACGTAATGGCTGGTGAACTGGTCGACTTCGGGCCCGAAACCGTCGGTATTGCTCTCAATCTGGAGGAAGACCAGGTCGGCACTGTGCTGCTGGGGGACTACAGTAATGTCAAGGAAGGTGACCAGGTCAAACGCACCGGTCGTATCATGTCCGTCCCGGTCGGCGAAGGCTTGATCGGCCGCGTCGTCAACGCCCTTGGCCAGCCCATTGACGACAAGGGCCAAATAGAGACCTCAGGCTTCAGTCCCACCGAAAGGCTTGCTCCCGGTGTGGTAGACCGCCAGTCCGTCAAGCGGCCCCTGCAGACCGGTATCAAAGCCATTGACGCCATGGTGCCCATCGGACGGGGACAGCGCGAGCTCATCATCGGAGACCGCCAGACCGGCAAAACCACCGTCACGCTCGACACCATCATTAATCAAAAAGGCCAGGATGTCATTTGCATTTATGTGGCGATCGGCCAGAAGCGCTCCACTGTTGCTCAGGTCGTTCACATCCTCGAAGAACATGGCGCCATGGATTACACCGTTGTCGTAGCCGCCACCGCCTCTGATCCGGCGCCGATGCAGTATATTGCGCCATATGCGGGCTGCGCCATCGGGGAGTACTTCCGCGATTCCAAGCGCCACGCTCTCTGCGTCTACGATGATCTTTCAAAACACGCCGCTGCTTACCGCGAAATCTCGCTGCTGCTCCGCCGGCCGCCCGGCCGCGAAGCCTTCCCGGGAGATGTCTTCTATCTTCATAGCCGCCTGCTCGAGCGCGCCGCTAAGCTGTCTGACGAAAAAGGCGGCGGTTCCCTTACCGCCCTGCCCATCATCGAAACCCAGGCCGGTGATGTCTCCGCTTACATCCCGACCAACGTGATTTCCATCACCGACGGCCAGATTTACCTCGAAACCGGTCTGTTCAATTCGAATGTGCGTCCTGCCATTAACGTCGGATTGTCGGTCAGCCGCGTTGGTGGCAGTGCCCAGATTAAGGCCATGCGTTCGGTCGCTGGCAGCCTGCGCCTTGAGCTCGCCCAGTACCGTAGTCTCGAAGCCTTTGCGCAATTCGGCTCTGATCTCGATAAAGCCTCGCAGGACCAGCTCAGCCGCGGTAAGCGTTGGGTCGAGCTTCTCAAGCAGCCGCAGTACTCGCCCATTCCGGTCGAAAAGCAGGTCTGCATCCTCTTCGCCGGCGCCAACGGCTTCGTCGACGATCTCCCGCTCGAGCAGTTACGCCGCTTTGAATCCGAGCTTTATGGCTATCTCGACGGCCGCCACACCGATCTGCTGCAGGCCATCCGCGAGAAGAAAGAGCTCAATGACGATTTTAAAGGGCAGCTCAAGGACGCTTTGACCGAGTTCAAGAAGCTATTCCAGACTGCCAGGCCCGCAGCCCCCGCTCCCTCCGGCCCTAAGCCGCCTGAAGGGCGCGACAGCACAGCGAATCCCAACGGAGCTCGCCCGCAGCCCGCCGCGGAAAATGCGCCGGTGCGCGTTTAGGAGCCGCCGTTCATCCTCGCCGCACCGTTCAGACCGATCGCACCTAGTACATGCCAAGCCTAATCGACTTGCGGCGCCGCATACGCAGCGTCAAAAACATGCAGCAGATCACCAAGGCCATGAAGATGGTCTCGGCGGCCAAGCTGCGCCGCGCCCAGGAACACGCTCTGGCCTCGCGGCCCTATGCGCGCATCTTGGAGCGCATGCTCCGCAATGTCGCTGCCGCCGCCAGAACCGCTCAGGATGCCGCCGTGCTGCCGCTGCTTCAGGTTCGCGAAGAAAAACGCATCCGGCTGGTCGTGGTGTCCAGCGATACCGGCCTGGCCGGCGCCTTCAACTCCAATCTCTTCCGCATGACCCAGCGCTTCGTTGAAGAGCGCAGCGGTGCCGATCTGCGTGTTGAGGCCATTGGCCGCAAGGCGCGGGATTATTTCCGCCGTAGAAACTTCAACTTAACCGCTGAGCATATCGGCATCGTCGACAAGCCGAAGTACGCTCAAACGGCGGAAATTGCCGACAAGTTGATCCGCGAGTACCGCGAGGCCGAGACAGATGCCGTCTATCTTGCAGTCAACGAATTTAAGAATGTCATGGCGCCCAATATCGTGCTGCGCAAAATTCTTCCCGTTGAGTTGCCCGAAGGCGAGGCCGACCAGATCGATTACATCTATGAACAGCCCGCGTCCGAGCTTCTCCGCGCCCTTTTGCCGCGCTACGTGGAAATGGAAATTTATCGCGCCTTGCTCGAATCTATTTCGGCTTATCACGCCGCCCGCATGGCGGCCATGGATGCCGCCAGTTCTAACGCCGGCGACGTGATCCAGCAACTGACGCTCAACCTCAATCGGGTTCGTCAAGCCAGCATCACGCGCGAAATTATCGAAATTGTAAGCGGCGCCGCCGCTCTAGGGTAGGAAAGAAAAAAGACTTATGGCAACACAAGCTGTAGCCGAAGGGCACGTCGTACAGGTCGCCGGGCCCACTATTGAGATTCAATTCCCCGAAAATCACATCCCCAAGCTCTTCAACGCGATCCAAGTCACCAGCGACGGGTTTGATGTCCCCGCCCAGATCAATGTCATTGCCGAGGTCGCGCAGCACATCGGCGAAGGCCGGGTCCGCACCATCGCTATGGAACCCACCGACGGTCTGGTGCGCGGTATGAAAGCCTTCGACACCGGCGCTCCCATCACTATCCCGGTCGGTAAGCAGACGCTCGGCCGCGTCCTCAATGTCCTCGGCCAGCCGGTCGACAACATGGGTCCCGTAGAAACCGGCAAGTTCGCCTCCATTCATCGCGCCGCGCCCCTCTTCGACGAGCAATCCACCGAGCTCGAAATGTTCGAAACCGGAATCAAGGTCATCGATCTTCTCGAGCCTTATCTCCGGGGTGGCAAGACCGGCCTCTTTGGCGGCGCGGGCGTCGGCAAGACGGTCATCATTCAGGAGCTCATCAATAACATCGCCATGAAGCATGGTGGCGTGTCTGTATTCGCCGGTGTCGGTGAGCGCACTCGCGAAGGCAATGACCTCTGGCTTGAAATGCAGGAATCCGGTATCGTTGATCCGCACGATTGGCGCAAATCCAAAGTCGCCCTCGTCTACGGCCAGATGACCGAGCCGCCCGGCGCGCGCCTTCGCGTCGGCTTGACCGGCGTGACCGTCGCCGAATATTTCCGTGATGAGGAAGGGCAGGACGTGCTGCTCTTCATCGACAATATTTTCCGCTTCACCCAAGCCGGTTCGGAAGTGTCCGCGCTGCTCGGACGCATGCCCTCAGCCGTCGGTTATCAGCCGAATCTGGCCACGGAAATGGGCGACCTGCAGGAGCGCATTACCTCCACCAAGCGCGGCTCCATCACCTCCGTGCAAGCTATTTATGTGCCCGCCGATGACTACACGGATCCCGCGCCGGCCACCACCTTCGCTCACCTCGACGCGACCACCAACCTTTCCCGCGCCATCTCTGAGCTGGGCATTTACCCGGCCGTTGATCCCCTTGCCTCCACGTCGCGCATTCTCGATCCCAATATCCTCGGCCAGGACCATTATGATGTCGCCCAGCGTGTAAAGCAGACCCTGCAGCGCTACAAGGATCTGCAGGACATCATCGCCATTCTCGGTATCGACGAGCTGAGCGATGACGACAAGCAGATCGTGGGTCGGGCTCGGCGTTTGCAGAACTTCTTGTCGCAGCCGTTCCATGTTGCCGAACAATTCACGGGCCGCCCCGGCAAGTACGTCAAGCTCGAAGACAGCATCCGGAGCTTCAAGGAAATCGTGGATGGAAAGCACGATGCTCTGCCCGAGCAGGCGTTTTACATGCAGGGCGCCATCGAAGATGTTCTCGAAGCTGCCCAGCGCATGAAAGAATAGCGGGGCGCCGCCGCAGCATGGCAGATACCTTCAAGTTAGAGCTTGCTACACCGGAGCGCCTCTTCGTAGATGAGCAGGTCACTCAGGTTGAATTGCCGGGCCAGAACGGCTGACATCGGCATCCTCGCCGGCCACGCTCCCATGTTGAGCGCGCTCATCCCCGGTGTAATCAGCTACACTGCCGCGTCCGGCCAGAAGTTTTTGGCGGTGGACGGTGGTTTCGTCGAGGTCTTAGACAATAACGTTCGCGTGCTCGCCGAGCGTGCTGAGTTCGGCCCCGACATTCAGGTCGACGCCGCCCGCCGCCGGCTGGACGAAGCCAACGCCGCGCTCAAGGCCGCCAAAGGTAAGGAAGATTCGGAGGCTGCCATCCTTAACATCAGTCAGGCGCAAGCCCGCCTCGATGCCGCCGCCAAGTCCGGTTCTGGCGTGTCCGGTCATAATTAGCAGCTTGTTGCAACAATGATGGAAGAACTGTCGTTATGTCCCTGTACCGCTCGCTCGCGACATCTGATCACTGGTTCGCCGTGGCAGTGCGGCGCTTCCGTCGCGCCCTGCTGAACTTCGGCCTTCCCGCTCCGCGCATCCTCGTCGCGCCGCTGCTCTTCGCATTTGTTGCCATCCGCCAGGTCTGGTATGGGTTCTATCGCGTCTTCGTCTGCGAGCCGCTCTTCAAGGCCTACTGCAAGAGTTATGGCCGCAACCTGCACACGGGAGTCTACATTCACTGGGTCCAGGGCAACGGCGAGATTGTTCTGGGCGATAACGTCCTCGTGGATGGCAAATGCAGCTTCTCGTTCGCCGTACGCTACAGTCCCAGCCCGGCGTTGCGGGTAGGTAACAACTCGGGCATTGGTCACGGCTGCGCATTCACCATTGGGAAAGAGATTTCCATTGGCAACGATTGCCGGCTGGCGCCCTTCGTAACCATCTTTGACTCTCCCGGCCATCCGCTCGATCCTGAGCTGCGGCGCGCTGGCTCGCCCGCAAACGCCGACGATGTTCGTCCGGTAAAGATCGCCGATAACGTCTGGATCGGCAGCGGCGCGGTTATTTTCCCCGGCGTCACCATCGGCGGGAACAGCGTTGTCGGAGCCCACGCTTGCGTGATGACGGATGTGCCCGCCAACACCCTCGTCGCAGGCAACCCGGCACGCAAGATCATGAGCCTCCAACAGAGCGAACGATCGCCGGTGGCTGTTTAGCAAGCTGCTCCTGCAAGGCGCGCCGGTCTACCTTGCCATTGGCGTTCAGCGGCATCTGGTCTATGAGGATCAGCCTCTGTGGAACCGCATACGGAGGCAGGACTTCCTTGGCTCGTTCGAGTATTCTGCTTTCGTCCAGCGCATTGCCCGACACGAACGCGATCACCCCGTCCGCGCTGAGTTGGTCTAACGGCCAGCCAATCGCGACGGCATGTTCCACTCCTGAATCGTGCCGCAGAGCGGCTTCTATTTCGCCTAACTCGACGCGATGCCCCAAAATCTTGATCTGAAAATCGGCGCGGCCCAGAAAGATATATTCGCCGCTCTCCAGCCGCGCGGCGCGATCGCCTGTGCGGTAAAACCGCCGCGTCTCGTAGGGCGAAACCGGCAGCTCTACAAAGCGCTCGGCCGTCTTGTCGGGAGCGCGCCAATATCCGGGGCATGTCTGCGGACCGCTGACACAGAGTTCACCAGGCTCTCGATCCGCCACAGGCGCAAGCTTCTCGTCCACCAGCATCGCGCTCAGACCGGGGTAGGGCCGCCCAATTGGAACCACATCGTTCTGGCAAATTGCCGGCGAGCGCTCGGGGTCCCAGCGGTGAACGAAGCATGCGATCGTGAGCTCTGTCGGTCCATATTGGTTTTCAACAATTGATTTGGGAGCAGCTTCCTGCCAGAGCTGCGCCGTGCGCGCCGGCAGCGGCTCGCCGCAGAACAGGCTCCAGCGCAGCGTCGGCATGCTTCCCGGCGTCAGCGTGTTGCGCCGGATCATCTGCGAGGGCAGGGAAGGAACCGAGAACCAGACGGTAAGCTCATGCTTGTTGATGAACTTCGTTGGGGCAAGCAATTCGATCGTCGACATGCCGTAGACGCACGCGCCGTTGCTCCAGGCCATGAACAGATCGAAGACGGAGAGGTCGAACGTCTGGTCGAATGTCTGCGAGAAGCGATCGTTCGCCGTGATCCCGTACCGCTCGGACATGACCTCCATGAAGTGGACGGCATTGCCGTTCGTGACCGGCACGCCCTTGGGCGCCCCGGTACTTCCGGAAGTGAACAGAAGATAGGCAATGTCATCGCACGTGAGCGGCGGCAGCTGGCCCAGGATGGCGGTTCGCTTGAGCTGCTCCAGGTCCATCACGCGAACATCGACGCCATCGAATTTTGGCCCTTCGAGCTCCGGCGTCAGCAGCAGCGGCACAGAAACTCCCGCGAGCACGTTCGAGACCTGCGGCGCGCACGTCTTGTCCACGATGATCGCGTCGAGGTCAGCCTGCGTGATCATGGCGCGCGTCTTATCGGCTGGAAAGGTCGGATTGAGCGGAACAAATGCGGCGCCCGCGAAAAGAGCTGCGAGGGCGCCGGTATAGGAAACCTCGCTGCGGTAAGCAAACAGTCCGATGCGCTGCGGCCGGTCGTTGGACGCGCCAATGATCGCGTTCGCCCACCGGCTCGCGGTATCTTGCAATTCACCGTAAGAGCGCGTTACACCCCGAACAGCGGCTGCCGGCGCTTTCGGCCGTGAGTTGGCGTGCCGCAGAAAACCTGAACGCAGTGACTTCCCGTCAGTTCGGTCGAGCAAGGCTCTTTACCAGTTCTACTAGATTCGCGATGGAGGTCGCTTCCACAAACTGGTCGTCCGGTATCTGGATTCCGAAGTGATCTTCCAGCTCGGTAAGAAGCTGCAGTGCATGCACCGACGCGACGCCAAGATCGAGATAGAGATCCGCTTGCGAGTCTGAGTTTTCCGGAATGCCGCTAATCCCGCAAACGATCTTGCGGATGTCGGCTTCGATGTCTGCTGTTCCTACCATCTCTCGTACTGGACTTCGCGCCCGCCTGTAGAGTTACAGGCGGAATTGCCCAATAGGGAAGTGGTAGATGGGCTAAGGGACTCTCAGCGCGGCTTGCTGAGAAGATTGGGCGCTGACCACAATCCAGGGATTCGCTTTCAGATCTTTCAACTCGCCCGCCTGCCACGCGAACTCCTGGTGCGCGGCCAGAAACTCTTTTGCATGGAATTCCAGGCCGCAGGGATGACCCATGCCGGCGGCGAATGACATCTTCTCCGCCATCGCGCTATCGGTGACTTTCGCTTGCGTCGTTCCTGCCGGAGCGTACGGATCCTGCCAGCCTTTCATCCCGCGGCTCGAACGGTCGATGTGCCCGCAAAGCGTTCGCTCGCTGGGATCAATCTCCTTCGTCACCACGTCGTAGTGGTCCGTCTCGAATTTCTCCCCAAGCTCCACGTCGATGTGGCCCTTGTTCTCCGCCATCAGCTCTTCCCAGCGCCGCCGCCGGGTCTCGTCGCCGAAATTCGGATCGTTGGTGTAATCTGTTTCTTCCGCGCGCAGCTTCGGATTGACCGGGAAATTCGAGCCAACGAAATAGCCGTCGCTGGTGCGCTCGAGTGTCACGTACTTTAAGCCGAGTTCCAGGCGCGCGATTTCATTCGTCTTGCGGTCGCCAACCAGCCACGTGTTCGCATAGCCGCCATTGTTGCCGAGTTCCATGATGCGGGCGAAATCGTCAATCGAGCCGGCATACTGCATGGCGTTGCGGGCGCGCACAAACTCGGGTATCCCGTCCTTCTTGAATCCATGAAAGTTCGAGATCGTCGTTTCGGTGATCAATATGCCGGCGTCGTTCAGGCCGAAGTCGTCGCCGCTGTGGATCAGCCCGGGCGTGCCATCCATGATGATGTGATGCCCCGCCGCGGGAACGATGTCGAATATCATGTTCCAGCGCGCGCCCGTCACGTAGTCCGTCCAGATGTTATGCCCAACGACAATGCGGCCGTCTTTAGTGTAGGCGCCCGTTGCCACAAAAGCGCTGCAATGATCTCCAATTTTGACTGTGCCGGGTTTGCCTTTGCTGCGCTCCAGAACGTCGTAGTAGTAAGGCAGCTCCTGGGAGGCGTTCATGACCAATAAATCCATCAGGTCAATTTTCGAGCCGTGCGCCTTCAGACCATCGGCCATGCCCTGCAGTTCTTCGCGGTACTCTTGCGGAACTTGCGGCCAGAGCATCGTCTCTGAAACCGTTCGCATTTCAGCCCAGGTGTGCTTCACTTCATGCGTGGTGCTGAGTTCAATAGCGGCCTTCGCGTCCTCGATCTCGGGCGTGAGCAGGTAACCGTGCTGGAAACCGATCGAGGAAGGCGGGCCTTCCAGATGCACAAATATCCAGCCTGCCTGCTCCGGATTCCGGAATCCGCCGCGCAACCGGCTATCGACGCCGGCATGCGCGGCAGGGAACGCCGGGATCCCGCAAGTGAAAACGGCGGCGCATAAAACTAGACGATGAATCCAGGGAAACATATCTCCTCAATGTACAAGAAAAGCTGAACCGGGTCGGCGCATCATAGTAATTGAAGTGCAGAGTGCAACCGATCTTGTAGCGCGCCAGCGTGAGTTGAACTCCCTATCGATGGTGACGCTGAGTGTAGTCTTAGCCACGGTCACCATGACTTTCGGTGCAATGATTGCTGTGTTCGTCGTGCGCTCGGAATATAAGCAGTTCTGGGGCCACATTCATGTTCCGCCGCTGCTGTGGGCCACAACTTGTTTGCTGCTGACGAGCAGCGTCATCTTGGAGCTGGCGCGGCGCAGATTGGCGGATAACGATCAGCCCGGATTTTTCAGGCTAGCTGCCTGGACCACGGCGCTCGGAGTCCTCTTCCTGCTGGGTCAATTGATGGCGTGGCTGCAGATCTTGCGCTCGGGTGTCGTGCTGGCGCACAATCCCCACTCATGGTTCATTTTTCTGTTCAGCGGCCTGCATGGGCTGCACATCCTCGCGGGCCTAGGCGGTTTGTCTTATTTGCTGGCTCGCACGCACGAGCCCGCGAGCGGTCCCAGGTACCAGATGAAGACTAGAGCCGTGGTGAACGGAGTCTCGCTCTTCTGGCACTATCTCGACTTCCTCTGGATTGTCTTGTTCGGATTATTACTCTTCTGGCGTCCTTGAAACCGCCGCAGCGCGCCGGATAGCGACCCAGCGGGCCACCACGTCAACCAGTTGTTCCGCCTGGAATGGCTTGGAAAGGTAATCATCCATCCCCGCGTTCAGGCAGCGTTCCCGCTCTCCCACCAGCGCGTTCGCGGTAACGGCGACGATGATGGGCTGCTTCTGCGGAAGATCCCGAATGCGGCGGCTCGCCTCGAAACCATCCATCGTCGGCATCTGGCAATCCATGAGGATCAAATCATAGGGATTCGCGCGGTGAGCGTCCACAGCTTCACTTCCGTCGCTGACCAGATCAATGTCCAAGCCAGCCCGCTGCAGAATCAACTTGCCGACGCGTTGGTTGATAACGTTATCCTCCGCCATGAGGATTCGTACAGGTGTTTCCGCGGGACTGGATTCAGCGTCTCGATTGAGCGTCATGGCGTAAAACAGCGGCTGTTCAAAGGCATGTAAGAGTGAGATTTTTCAACTATCAGCTGGGGCGCTCAAATTCAACATAACATCCGGGCGAACAGGCGTTCCCCAAGGCATGTCGTTCCCCTTTATTTATTATTGAGCCTATTTATTTATAATTGGGGCCGAACCGTCGCTTCGTCGCGTTCCACTTTACCGTCACGTATGTGAATAACACGATGTGCATGCGCGGCGATGTCCGCTTCGTGGGTCACGAGCACGATGGTATTGCCCTCTTGATACAAACGTTCAAAAAGCATCATAATTTCGTTCCCGGTGGTGCTATCGAGGGCGCCGGTCGGCTCGTCTGCCAGCAAAATGGAGGGGCGGTTGACCAGTGCGCGCGCGATGGCCACACGCTGCCGCTGTCCGCCTGAGAGTTCGTTTGGTTTGTGATGCATTCGTGGCTCGAGGTCCACCGAGCGCAGGGCCTCGCGAGCACGCTGCCCGCGCTCCTGCGCCGGCACTCCCGCGTAAATGAGCGGCAGCTCCACATTATGCAGCGCGCTGGCCCTGGCGAGCAGATTAAAAGTCTGAAAAACGAAGCCGATTTCTTTGTTGCGGATCCGCGCCAGCTCGTCGTCTTCCATATCACTGGCGAGTTTGCCGTTCAAATAATACAGCCCCTTGGTAGGTGTGTCGAGGCAGCCGATCAGATTCATCAGCGTTGATTTTCCGGAACCCGAGGGCCCCATGATAGCGACGTATTCACCGCGCCGGATTTCGATATCCACACCCGATACAGCGTGGATCTCCTGGTCGCCCATAATATAAGTTTTCCAAAGGTCATACGTGCGGATGACGATCCCCTCCGTCCGCAGCTGTTCACCGCGCTCTTCGCGCTCCTTCGGAGTGAGTTCTTGAACGGCTTCCAAGGCTGGCATATCCTGATTACGATGAAGCCGCGCGCTAGCTCGCCGCGGGCATCGGCGGGGGCTTGTTGTCTATCTTGACTTTAGCGTCGTTGCGAATGGTGCGGATAACCTCATAGCTGCCGCTTACGATCTGATCACCGTCTTTTAACCCGTTCAGTACTTCGATATCCGTTGCGCCGCTGATCCCGGTATCTACCTGGCGGAAAGCGGCCTTCCCATTATTTACTACGAAAACACCCTGCAATTCCTGATTTGCCGCCTTTTGCGCGGCGGGATCAAGCTGCTGGCGGGAACCCGGCTTGGGCGGATTCACCTGCGCTTTTGTCCTGATCGTAAGGGCCTGGATGGGGATCGCGAGCACCCGCGATTTGGTCGCTGTCGTGATCTTTGCGGTACAGGACAGGCCGGGCCGCACCAGGTCCTCCGGAATATCCAGCGCGATCGTCACCTTGAAATCCTTGGCCTCCTGGCTGGATGTCTGGCTCTGCGAAGCCGCTACCCCCGTTGAACGAACGATTGCCGTGTCTCCTATTTCGATTACGCGCCCTTTAAATGTCCGATTCGGAATGGCGTCAATGGTGACGTCCGCGGGTTGGCCTAGCCTGACGCTCACAATATCGGTTTCGTCCACATTCACTTCGGCCGTGATGATGGACATGTCGGCAATGGTCATGATGGTAGATGCCGACGAGTTCTGAATGCCAGGGACGACGGTCTCACCGGCTCGTACCGGCAGATTGGTTACGACACCATTCAGCGGTGCAACGGCATCATACTGCGCGAGCACGTCGTTTGAGCGGGCGACCATGGCCTGCTCCTGCGCCACTTTTCGCTGAGCGGACGTCAATTGAGCGGCGGCCTGGGTTTTCTGTGAGTTCGCTTGAGCCACTTTGCGAACCGATTCCTGCAGGGTTGCAACCGCCAGTTCATAGGCGACCTTCTTGGCTTCGAAATCCTGCGCGGCGATGAGCTTCTCGTTCAAGAGCTGCTGGCTGCGGTCCAGATCGATCTTTTTTTGTGCTACGTCCGCCTTGGAATAATCGACCTGTGACTGAGATACGGCGATATTATCATCAGACGACTTCTCGGCGGCTTCGGCGGCGGCTGAATCCGCCAGCGCCGAATTCAGCGCGGCCTGCTGCGCCTTCAGATCGGCCGCCGGCTGAACGTCTGCGAGGGTGGCCAAAACCTGGCCTTTCCTGACATGGTCGCCTTCTTTGACGAAAATGGCGGTAATCGGCGCCGGGCCCTGGGTATTCGCGCCTATGTTGATGTAATTACGAGGCTTAACCTCACCTGAAGCCGTCACTATCGAGGCCAGGTCCATGCGTCCGACCCTACCGGTCTGGACCGTCACGAGGCCGCGCTCGCCCAAGCGAATGCTCGCAAAAACAGCGCCGGCGATGACCACAAACAGGCCCACCAAGATGAGCGTTTTCCACTTTTTCTTCAAACAGAGATCTCCTCGTCGAGTTCCAGACGAAGCCTAACGCGCAAATGTTCCCGCTAGTAGGGGATTGCCCCCAAATGTAACACGCGACTGTACTCTGAACGTTAGACGGCGGCGGGAGCGATTCGTTGATCTTACTCCCAATGAAGGGCCCGCATCGGCTCGATGCGCGCCGCGCGCCGGGCGGGCAGCCAGCTTGCCAGCAAGGCAAAAAAACTCAATATCGATGCGGCCGAGAGATAGATTATCCAGTGGTTGCGGCCCACGCCGTACAACGCGCCGGTGGCAAGACGGCTAAAGGTGATAGACAATATCAGCCCTATCGCGATGCCGGCGAGACACAGCCACAGACCTTCCGTCATCACGAGACGCAAGACCTGCGCGGGACGGGCGCCCAAAGCCATACGTATGCCGATCTCATTCGTCCGTTGAACGATGGAAAACGCCATGACTCCGTACAGCCCGAGAACGGCGAGTAGCAAAGAAACAGCCCCCAGCAGCGTCAGCACAACTGCACCGACTTTCTGGGCGGAGTAGGCGGCGCTCATGAAATGGACAAAGGGCGTGGTGATGTAGACGAGCGCGTTCGGATCGACGGACCGGACGGTCGAGCGAATCAGCCGCGCGAATCGGGCCGGGTCGCCGAGGGTTCGAAGCTCTATCGCGATCCCGTCGCCAGGCCGGTGGAATTGCCCTAATGAAAGATAGAAATAAGGGCGCGACGGCTCGTTCAGTTGCAGATACTTGCTATCGCGAACGACGCCTGCGATGGTAAAGTCTTTGTCCCACAGGCGGAATTTTCGGCCCACGGCGCCTTGGCCTGCGAAGTAGCGCCGGACAAAGGTTTCGTTCACGATGGCTACCGGCTGCGACGTCAACGTATCGCGATCCGTGAAATCGCGGCCCGCTAGAAACGGGATGCGGAGAGTGGCGAAATAGTTGGGCGATACAATATTCCGCCAGAGCTTCATGTTTTCACCGGGGCTTGGCGTGTAGCCGTTAACGGAGATCTCTTCCCATGCCCCGCCGCTGAGCGCCAACGGAACGTTGTCTGAGAGGCTGGCCGCGGTCGCGCCCGGAATTGCGGCGAGCTGGGTGCGAAGGCGCCGGAACATCGCCAATCGTCCCGCCGGGGGCAACGGGACCTGTGAGAGGTCGACTCCCGCGATGAGGGCGCCGGCAGGTTCGAAGCCGGGATAGGCTGCGCGGGCCTTCTGGAAGCTGCGGATGAATAGGCCGCTTCCAATCAAGGCCAGCAGCGTGAGGGAAAGCTCGCAGACCACCAGCGCGCCACGCAGCACGGTGGGGCGCTTGCCCGGTGAGGAAGAGCGGCCACCCTCCCGTAAAGCGTCTTGTACTCCGCGGCGGGAGAGTTGGAAGGCGGGAGCGAGGCCGCACAGGACAGCCGCCAGAACTCCCAGCGCACAAGTGAACAGAATGCCAAGTACATGCAGCCCTTCCGCGGGCTTAGCGGTAGGCAATTCGGTGACTGGCGTGAACAGCAGAAGGGCCTGCGCCAGCCACGTAGATGCAATCAAACCCAAACCGGTGCCGGCGGCGGCGAGTACCAGGGCTTCGGCGAAGAGCTGCTGGATCAGCCTCCCTGGGCTGGCGCCGAGACTGGCTCGAATGCCGAACTCCTTCGTGCGCGCGGTGGCGCGGACCAGCAGTAGATTCCCTACGTTGGCGCAGACAATCAGCAGCACAGCCCCGGCGATCACAAATAGCACCCGCAGCAACTTGCCAAAAATGCGCTGCACGCCGTCCGGCGAATCGGCGAGGGGCATCACGGCGGCATCCAGATTGCGATTGGTGTCGGGATAACTTGTTGCCAAGCGAGCCGCAATGAGGCGAATCTCGGTCTGCGCCTCTTGCAGGGTAGCGCCTGGCTTCAAACGCGCCATTAAGGCCAGTGGGCGCGCGTTCCGGTCCGCGGGCCAATATTCCGAGCCGGTCAGCTCGGCAACCGTCGAGACGGGTACCCAAAGATCGAACTGCAAACCGTTCATTGCGCCCTTGAAGGCCGCTGGAACGATTCCAATGACCGTGAAGGAGTGACGATTCAATTCGATTTGCCGGCCGACGATCCCCGGGTCCGAATGGAAGTCGCTGCGCCACAATGTCTCGCTGATGACTGCCACATTTGGCCCACCCGGCTGTTCCTTCTGCTCCTCCGCCGAAAAGGTCCTGCCGCGTATGGGCTTGACGCCGAGCACATCGAAGAAATTGCCGGAAACCAGCTGCGACCAGACGCGCCGGCCATTCGCGAGATCGCCCATGTACAGCGGTTCCTGGCTAAAAGCAATGATGCCGGCCAGCGCCTTCGACTCTTTCGCGAAGTCCTGGGCGTCGAGAAGAGAGGAATCAAGCAGATCCCCATTCGGGGCAACCGTCTTAATGGAGACAATCCGGCCGAGATCCCAGACGCCCGGCATAGGCTGCAGGAGAACGCGCTCCACCCAGGAAAATACCGTTGCGTTCACAGCAATGCCCAGCGCGAGAGAGGCGATCGCAATGCCGGTAAAGAGAGGGCGCCTCAGCAGGGTGCGACAGGCATAAGCGATGTCCCGGGCGAAAGAATTCATTTGTTTTTTTCCGCTGCGCTCAGGTGAAGCACGGCCAGTTCCACAGCTGCCGCCCAGCTATTTCAGCTTTTTCACACGCTTCACTGTCCGAATTTGGGATCGGGGCGTATCGAAGCAGCAGGCCGTGTTAGCCTTGCGAAAGTAGTCCAAAGACGGCGATGTGTCAGCAAAGTTGCTTTCCATCCTCTACGCCTATGCTTCAAAAAAAGAGGTACTTTATGCGGACCGCAAACCGGACAAAAATCTTAAGTCTTTTTGGCTTGATCGCTGGCAGCGTGTACGGTCAGGCCGCTGGGTCGGGACCAGCGGCTCCGGGGCCCGATGTTCTTACGTTTAAGGACGGCGAGAAGCTGATTGGGCACCTCGTCAGTTCAAAGGGCGATTCGGTGGTCTTTAAAAGTGACGCTGCTGGTAGCGTGACGGTCGAGTGGAGCAAGGTCCAGGAGTTGCGCTCGGCGGCGAAGTTCGCTGCCATCCCACCCGGAGTGCGGTTGCGCGGCGCCAAGGACCAGGCGAAAATTCCTCAGGGAACGGTTGCGATGACAGATCAAAAGGTGGAAGTAGCGCCGGCGCCGCCCGCTTCCCCGCAAACGATTCCGGTTACGAATGTGGCGCAACTTGTAGACGAAGCGACCTTTCAGAAAGCCTTTGAGCGGCAAAACTTCCTTCAAGGGTGGGCGGGCGGGGTGACCGCCGGTGTATCACTTACGGAATCGACACAAAAGAGCACGAACGTTTCGGCGGCCGTCAACCTGGTGAGGTCGGTGCCCGGTGAAGACTGGGCGGATTTGCGGAGCCGAACCATTCTCGGATTCACCGACGCATACGGCAAGGTGAGTGAGGCGGGAACACCATCTGTGAAGACTTCGGTTTATCACGCATCTGCGGAACAGGATTGGTATTTGAAACCGAGGCTGTTCGCTTTTGTAACGGCAATTTTCGATCACAGCTTCTCGCAAGGCCTTGACCTGCAGCAGAATTACGGCGGCGGTTTGGGCTTTGTGGTCTTCAAGAATGACAAGCAGGAATTTGACGTTAAGGCGAGCGTCAATTACATCAACCAGCAGTTCAACATGTCCAGCCTGAATAACAGCTTGATCGGCTCCGTGTTCGGCGAGAGCTACCTGTACAAGTTCCCACACGGCATTGTGTTCGATGAGCAGGGCGGCTACACTCCGGCCTGGAACAACAGCCATGCCTACTCCGCTTTTGCCAATGCGGCCCTGACTTTTCCGGTCTATCATCGGTTTGGCCTGACCCTAGCAGGCGTGGAGAATTTCATCAACAATCCGCCGCCGGGGTTCAAGAAGAACTCGTTCCAATTCACTGGCGGCGTGACGTACTCACTGCAATAGGGTAGTGAGTATTGTCACGCCTCGGCTAATGTGAACTTTGCACGCCCAGCGGGCGAGTCATATCTTCCGGCCGCACCCACTCATCAAACTGCTTCGCGGTGAGGAAACCGAGCTTAAGAGCAGCCTCCTTCAAACTGATATCCTCCCGGGATGCGGTGAGCGAAATCTTTGCCGCTTTCTCATATCCGATGTGCGGATTGAGGGCTGTCACCAGCATGAGCGAATTGTCTAGATGCTCCTTGATCCGCTTTTCATTCGGCTCGATCCCCGTGGCGCAACGCTCGGAGAAGGAGCGGCAGGCGTCGGCGAGGAGTTCACTCGACACCAGAACGTTGTGCAGCATGACAGGCTTATAGACATTCAGCTGGAAGTTGCCCTGCGAGCCGGCAAACGCCACGGCGTGGTCGTTGCCGAACACCTGAACCGCGACCATCGTGAGGGCCTCGCACTGGGTCGGGTTGATCTTTCCCGGCATGATGGACGAGCCTGGTTCGTTAGTTGGAATCTTGAGTTCGCCTAAACCAGCCCGCGGACCAGAGGCATACCAACGAACGTCGTTGGCTACCTTCATGAGCGCGCCCGCAAGCGTGCGGAGCGTTCCGCTCACGCTCACCATGCCATCGTGCGCTGAGAGGGCGGCAAACTTATTGGGAGCTGAAACAAACCGCTTGCCGGTCTCCTCCGCGATTCTCCGGGCGGCCGTCTCGCCGAAGCGTGGATCGGCGTTGAGCCCCGTTCCGACTGCCGTGCCTCCGATCGCCAGCGCGTACACACCAGGGAGCGATTGGCGAATACCGTCGAGTGCCTGGTCGAGCTGCCCAACCCAGCCGAAGATCATTTGGCCGACGGTCAGCGGCGTCGCATCCTGAAGATGCGTCCTCCCTATCATGACAATGTCGCCATAACTCCGCGCCTTCGCGCCGAGTGTGTCCCTGAGCTCACTCACAGAAGGAATCAGCACACTCTCGACTGCCTCAACCGTGGCGATGTGCATCACGGTTGGAAACGTATCGTTTGATGATTGACTGTGATTGACATCGTCGTTGGGATGAATCGGCTTCTTCGAGCCAACCACGCCGCCGGCAAGTTGGATCGCGCGATTGGCGATCACCTCGTTAGCGTTCATGTTGGTCTGCGTGCCAGAACCAGTCTGAAACACCACCAGTGGAAACTCGCCGTCCCAACGGCCGTCGATCACTTCCTGCGCAGCACGCACGATCAGGTCGACTTTTTCCTTGGGAAGCTGGCCCAGTTCCCCGTTGGCGAGAGCAGCGCATTTTTTCAGAATCCCGAGAGCTCGAATGACCGGACGGCCCCAGCGAAAACGCTCGACCCCGATGGGGAAGTTGATGGAAGACCGCTGGGTCTGTGCGCCCCACAAATGATCGGCCGGAACCTGAACGGCTCCCAAAGTGTCCTCCTCGACTCGGAACCGATTGATCGTGTTTTCACTAATCGTCATCTCAGGACGTCTCCGCTTCGGTCCCGGCATGCTCGTGGAATGGTTGATGCACAATGCCAGGGATAACTAAGGGTTCGCGGCGGCCCCAAGCCGCGCCCCAGAGGACCATCAGGCGATTTCTGGCCACCACGCCTCGCGTCTTCATCGCGTTTGCTATCCCAACGCTGAGTAGGCAGGATTCCACTGCGCTGCCATTACTCGCCTACGAAGTTCGTCCTCGGGCAGCTTCGGAGCAACACCGTCCTTTTGCGCCTCCATGCCAACCGCTATCGCGATTTCCGCAGCCACCCTCCGAATGTCAGTCAAAGGAGGTAGCAGAGACGCAGAAGAGTCTTTGAGTGCGGGCGAATTTCCGGCGAGCGCTCGGGCCGCTGCCAGCATCATCGCATCGGTTACTCGCGAAGCGCCAGACGCGACAACTCCAAGTCCCATGGCGGGGAAGATGAAGACGTTGTTGCACTGTGCGATCGGAATCGTGCGCCCGTTGTAGCTCACCGGTGCAAAAGGAGAACCTGTCGCCACCAGGGCGCGTCCCGTCCGTCCAGCGAATCAAATCCTCGGCCTTCGCTTCCGATTTCGTAGTCGGGTTGGATAGCGGGAAAATGATTGGCCGCTGAACCTTGCGCGCCATTTCCCGAACAATCGATTCCGAAAAAGCACCGCCAACGGTCGAAAGACCGATAAGGATCGTTGCTTCGATCTTTCCAATCACATCGGCAAGGCCGATGTGTCGTTGGAGGTTCGCGGCCATCCGGACACCCGCTCCTCAGGCTGGGCGTAGACACTTTGTTCCGGGGTAAGGTCTTTTCGCCCCGAATGCAGAAGGCCATCCTTGTCAATGACCCAGAAGCGGCTACGCGCTTCCTCTTCCGATAGCCCTTCGCCCTTCATTGCCTCACGCAACCCATCGGCGACACCGATGCCGGCGGAACCCGCTCCAAGCATGACGATCTGCTGATCCTTCAAACTCTTTCCGGTCACTTTGACTGCGCCCAGAACCGTTCCCAGGGCGACGGCCGCCGTCCCCTGGATGTCATCGTTGAAGGTCAGCAATTCGTAGCGGTAGCGCTGAAGAATGGGCCGAGCATGCGGAGTCGCGAAGTCTTCCCATTGCAGACAGGTTTCGGGAAGCTCCTGCTTCACCGCCTGAACGAACTGATCGACGAAATCAAAGTACGCTTGACCGCTAATCCGTTCGTGGCGCCAGCCGAGGTATTCAGGATCCTTAAGTCGTTCCGCATTGTTGGTTCCCACATCCAATACGATCGGCAGCGTCCGTTCCGGCCGAATCCCACCGATGAGCGTATACAAGGAAAGCTTGCCGATCGGGATGCCGAGTCCGCCTACGCCCTGGTCACCGATGCCCAGGATGCGCTCGCCATCCGTGACGACAATTACGTCGACCTTCGGATTGGGACGATTCCGCAACAGCGCCGGGACAGAGTCACGCAGCGGGTAAGAGATGAATAGGCCGCGGGGCCTTCGATAGATGTGACTGAACTGTTGACACGCTAGCGCGACCACCGGTGTGTAGACGATGGGAGTCATTTCCTCAATGTGGTCGAGAAGGAGTCTGTAGAAGAGGACTTCGTTGGTATCCTGCAGAGCGCGCAAATAGATGTGCCGCTCCAGGTCGTCGTCCTTTCGCTTGTAGGCCTCATAAGCGCGTACTGCTTGCTCCTCGAGGCTCTCGACGTGAGGCGGCAGAAGTCCGTGCAAGCCAAACTTGTTTCGCTCCTCCTCCGTGAATGCCGTGCCTTTGTTCAACCCTTGATGGTTGAGAAGATCCATCCCGCGAGGGACATCCGGCAAACCTGACTGTGTTATCTGCTGTGTTGTAGCCATTTTCGTGGCCTCCTGTTCACTTCTGCTTTGAGGCGATTTTGCGTGGGTTTACTGAAAGAGATGGTCTTTGCCAGTCCCCTATCGGAAGGACTCGGGCTAAGGGGATACGAAATCGCGTTTAGTGACGAGATGGGGCTGGCGAATCCGGTATATGGCATATGGCACGAGCCACAAGCCACATTTTTGTTGACAGACCGGTTTTTATCAAAGTACTCGAGCTTTCCAAGCAACTCGATTTACCTCATTGCTGTGGGCTTCCCGGACTGGCTCATTATATGCCCAACCGCCCCCGCTAATGCCAGATTTGTTAGACGTAAATGCGTTTGACGCGGGCGTGGATGCCGCACAGCACACTGTAGGAGATGGTGCCGGCGAGCTTGGCGATCTGCTGCGCGTCGATACTTGCGGCGCCCTCCGAACCTAGGAGCGTTACCGCGTCGCCCACCTTGAGTTCCGGCGAAGAGGTCGCGTCGATGGTGGTCAGGTCCATGGAGACCGCGCCGATTATGGGCGCGAGTTTTCCGTTCACAATGACGCTGCCGCGATTTCCAAGCTTGTGCGGAATGCCGTCCGCATAACCTGCCGCCAGCACTGCGATGCGCATCGCCTGGGCAGCGCGGAACATGCCTCCGTAGCCGATAAGCGCTCCCGCTGGAATATCCTTCAGCGAGAGAACAGAGACGCGCCAGGTGAGTGCCGGCTTCACCTTCACGATTTTGGCCTGCGCCTGTCCGCGAACGGGCGAGACGTAGCCGTAGATGCCATGACCGGGGCGTACCATGGCTCTCCAGGCCTGCCGGCGGGCGTAGGCGATGGGAATGGTGCTGCAGAGATGCAGAATCGACGGACGAACACCGATGGTCTCCAAGCCTTCGGCGACCTTGTCAAAATTGGCCATCTGCTCTTCGGTTTGTCCGGTCTGGTAATTCTGAGCGGAGGCAAAATGGGTCATCAAGCCTTCGACCTCCAGATTCCTGGCGGCCAGGATGGCCGCGCCTATGGTGGCGGCATCAGCGCGTACGCCAAGGCGTCCCATGCCAGTATCGATCTTCAGGTGGCAGGCAATTTTCTCCTCGCGGATTGCGGCCAGACGGTTGAGCTCCGCGAGATCCTCCAGAGAATGGATCACCGGCGTCAGATGATAAGCCAGCATCGCCTCGCGCGTGAAGGGGAGAAAGTCCGCCATCACAAGAATGCGGGTATGAATACCGGCGTCGCGCAGCGCGATGCCTTCCTCCGTATTGCTAACCGCCAGCCAGCGGGCCCCGGTTTCTTCCAGCGTGCGGGAGACTTCAATCGCGCCATGGCGATAGGCATCGGCTTTGACGACCGGCATCACCTCGATGGCCGGACCGACGGCCTGAAGGATGGACTGAAAGTTGGCGGCGATCTGGCCGCGGGAGACTTCCACCCAGGAGCGATAGGGCAGGGCGCGCGGGCGGGCGAAATCGACCGGCGAAGGCCCGGTAACCGCGGCGGCGTTAAGCGCGAAGGATTCGTTCATGGGAGTGAGGCCAATTTTTCAAAAAATGATTCGTAGGCGTCCGTTACCACCTTCCAACTGTAGAGCTTTTCCATGCGCTCGACAGCGCGCCTGCTCCAATCGGCGCGTTCCTGTTCCGGACAATCGACCGCCCACTGCAGCTTTGCCGCAAGATCCTCTGTATCGGGTTGAAACGCGATAGCGGCATCACCAGCCGCTTCGGCCATTTCAGGCGTTTCCAGGTAAAGAACCAGAGCGCCGCGGCCCATGGCCTCAAGCAAGGCAGGATGCGTGCCCCCGACCTCGGTGGCCTGAACATAAACAGCCGAGTGAGATTGCAGCTGGTGATAGCCGTCGCCGTAGACGGCGCCGGGAAAGATGATGCGCCGATCGCGGGTATTTTTCACCTGGCGAATGTATTCGGCGGCGTAGGGCGCGTTGCCGACGATCGCGAGCTTGTAATCGGTGCGGACGCGCTCAAAAGCCTGGCGAACCAGGAGGGCGTTATTTTCGGGCTCCAGGCGGCTGACGTAGAGAACGTATTTCCCAGGTTCCAGACCGAGGGCGCGGACCTGTTCCGTTTCGGCGACTTTGCCGATTTCAGCGCCATAGGGAATGAAAGTGGATGGCTTGCTGAAGCGCTCCATGTAGTACTGGCGGATGGTTGCGGCGTCGGTGACCACGGCGGAGCAGCAAAATGTCGCGAGCCACTCCGACAGAACATACCAGAGTTTCGCAATCTGATTCCATTTCTTCCGGCGGTACTCGAGGCCATCGACGTTAAGAGCGGTCGGCATGCCGACGAGGCGCGGCCAGAAGGTGAAGACAGCATTGGCGGCGTTGCAGTAAAGGACCACGTCAAAGCGGCGCAGGAGCAGATCGAGGGTAGATAGGCCGGTGTGAGCGACCGTATCGAAATACTTATGCCGGAAAGTGGGTAGATACCGCAGATGGACGCCGCGGTATTCGGCGCACTGATGACGTTCGCGGCAATAAACCGTGACGTCATGCCCGCGCTCCGCCAGCCGGACCGAAATCTCTTCCGCAAAGGTTTCAAAGCCGCCGTATTTCGCGGGGATGCCGCGCGTGCCAAGCAGAGCGATGCGCATGACAAGTAAAGAAACGAATTATACAGACAGCCGCCTCCCCGCTCTGGCCGCGTTTTTTTTTGGCACTTTGAGCAGAGAAGTTACGGGATCTCGTGCCTGTATTCTGCGCTTCTTGATTTCGGCGCTGATGGGATCAGCAATGGAGGAGGCGCGGGAAGAAGCGCTCTTCCGTTAGGGCCACGATATTCGATACTGTCGTCTCAGTGGTCAACTATTTCGTCGGTTGAGGTCGTCCGTTCGGTGGCTGCTCGCCGCCGGACACTCGGGCACTATGCTCGCCCTTCAACGCGAAAGTATCGGATCGTTAGAAAAAATGTTTTGCCGAAAATCGGGGACTCCGCCGCTTTCAAGAACAGAAATCCACTCATCCAGGCGCGGGGGCGACCAAAACGCTTTACATTGTTGAAGGAAAGTGAGAACGACATCCTTGTAGCCTTGTGCCAGTAGGGCCCGGGCCAACCAAAGGTCTGGCCCGAAGCTGAGCAACGCCGGACTTTTTCCCGGAGTATCCGCTGCTTTCAGAAGATAATCGCATGCTGCGGGGTAGTCTTTGCGCAGGAAGGCGGCGCGACCAAGCGCGTCGTTGATATTGTAGATGTTTTTGCTGACCGTGCTTATGCGAGGCGGCTTTTTTTTGGCGACCAGCAAGTCTCCCGCGCTCTGCACCTCAGCCGCTAAGACGGCTGCCGCCGCTATGTCGCCTTTCTGCAAGGACTCTCGTAGTTGGCGGGTGAGTTTTAGATATGCCGTATCGTCATCGTCAATGTCCCCCGCGCCGGATTCGATTTGCTCGCGGCGATATAGTTCATGACGCGCGTGTATCTGGACAGCGAGCTGCTCCGAATAGCTTTTCGCGGAACCCAAATCCGGTTCATCGAGCGCCTGTATCAGTTTGTCGGCCAGCGGCACCAATCCGGACGTTAACTGGGGCGCTGGTTTGTCCACCACCGGCAGTTGTTCGAGCGCGCTAACGCTGGCGGACATATCTTCTTTCAGTACGCCTAAAAGGGCCAGCCGCAACTGCAGGCCATGACGTCTGCCAACAGAATCGATCCATTCTGCAGGTCCTGCTTAAGGTTTTCGGCCAAGGACCTCAGGGAATCCGTGGTAACGGGAACGTACTGCGGTGTCTGAGCGCTCGCAGTATTAGGCGTGTCGAACATAGGTCCGACAACCGTCAAGATCGTCAGGAAACAAAACGCGCGGTTACGGTACGCCATCGTAAAGCTCCGTATCGCATCGAGCAGGAGCCACTCCGGACTTGAGCGGTTGCGAGCCTAAGCCGAAAGAATTGCCAGCTCATGCGCCTCTAGCCGAAGTTCGTCACTAAAGGGGTTAGAAATCAGCTAAGTCATTTAGAATCAGCCCAGGCAATCGGCGAGTCTGCACTACATTTACGATGGAGTTCGAAGTGCGCGGGCAGGGTGAGACCGAGTTGCTGCAGCAGCGATTTCTGTTCGGCGGTGGATTCCGTGATACGGCGTAGGCGGATCTCGCGTCCGTCAGTGGTGGGCAAAACGATATCGGCACTGTGCAAAGTAGAAAGCAGCGCCAACGCCTTGCTTGCCGATAATGAAGCGGCGCTGGCAGCATGGTTTCCGGGTATCGCCGGGGCGCTGCACTTCAAGAGATGCTTTAGCGTGACCCACAAAGCGTAGCCGAGAAAGGCGACCAGCACGTGGGCTTTCACGCGCGGCTCCAGTTGATGGAATAACGGCCGAATCGAGAGCTCACTTTTCAGCGCCCGGAAGGACGCTTCGGCTTCGGTCAGCTGCATGTAGCGTGACCACAGTTCTTCAGCTGTGCCGGCCTGAAGATTCGTGCGTAACATGTAGGCGCCCTCGCGCAGACCGTGCCAAAGCCTGCGGTCCTCTTTGATGGACCACTGCAAGCGAACGCCCTCACGTGTCTCGCGGAAAGCGACCTCATACAGATCGCTCACTTGCGGATGGCCAGCCTGAATGCGTCCCAGCCGGCGCTCCATTTTGTGGCGGTCTTTCAGACGGCCGGTCTCAATGCTCTTGGCCAGGCGCTTTAATGCCTCCTCCATGCGCGCAGAGAAACGGTTGTGGATGGCCTTCTCTTTTTCCTTGCGGCCGGCCGTGCGGCACAGAATGTAGGTCTCTTCGCCCTGCGGAATCGATACCTTCTTCACTTCCACATCGGGCCGCACTCGCGTCCAATCCTCTTGGAGCAGCTGCTGTTCAAATTGCTTCATCTGGCTGCGCGGCGTGCCCACCAGATACTGGCCGCCGCGCTTGCGAATGGCTGCCAGATTCGCCTCGCTCACAATGCCGCGATCCATCACCCAGATCCGCCGTGCCTTTCCGTACTTGCGCTCCACCATACGGAGAATCGTTTCCATCGTGGACACGTCAGCACGATTGCCGTCGAAGGTCTCATAACTGAACGGGAAACCTTCGCTGTTGACAATGAGCGCGATCACCATCTGCTCGCAATCCGGGCGATGATCGCGCGAGTAGCCGCGCCGCATCATCGGATTCTTCTCCGCCGCACCTTCTACGTATGTGCTCGTCAGATCATAGAGCAGCACGTCGAACTCAGCCCCGAACAGTTCGCCATAACGTTGCTTGAGATGCCGTTCGAGTTTGCTCTTGTGCGGCAGCATCCGGTCCAGACAGCGGTATAGCCGAGTGTCGTTGAGCTTGCCCTCAGTAATCCCGAGTAAATCATCCAAGGCTGTCGAGGGATACCAACATTGCTCGATGGCTAACTCGCTGCCCGGCGCACAGAGACGATTGATGGCCAGTACTGCTGCTATGCGCGACCAGGGCACGTCGGCCGCGCGCTCCTCGATACTCGCTTCGAAAAAGCGATCCAACTCGAGTCGCCTCCACAACTGCAGGCCCAGCCAGCAGGACCCGAACTGGCGTGTGCGCTCCAGACGCACTTTGTTCAGCAGTACGCGCGCTACCTGCGGATCGTCTGCCGGTAGCTCGACCTCTGACGGAAACAGCTTTAGCTGCTGCGCTTCGCCCTGCTCGTTGAAAACTTCAATCGTCTTCAGCCAGCGCGCCTGCGCAGAACTGTTCAGCTCACCGAGATAGCACAGAGTCCTCTGCCGCGGACCCTCCGGCGTGCGCACCGTCTCGACCAGCGACCAATAGCTGTGCTCTTTGCCATCCTTGTCGCGCCGATGCGAACGCAAAAACATTCTGGCTCGATCTTGTCATGACACCGAACGCTGTTCAAGAGACTTGGTCTGCACTACATCGGTTTTCAAAAATCTACTGCTGAAAGCAAACTACTTAGCGCCAGCTAGCCTCAAAAAATCGCCCTCAATCCCCCAAATCGTGACGAACTTCGGCTAGGGTAAAGGGACTATCAACAATAGTCAATTTGTTTTTAATTGCTTTTTTTCTCTCTTGCAATTTTGGCCATTTTTAGAACTTAATCGCAAGATATTTGGACGAAACTGGCTTGCGGCGGCCGCTGCCCGGAGTCATTCGGGACCGATTCGGCTCGACTCCCGATCTTGAGCCTGGAGTCATGGAACAACCGGACAACGGGCGAGACGGGAACCAGCTAGCGCGTCGCGATGTTCTCTCTCCGTATCTGGACGGTGTCAAGAGGCGGGGCGGAATAACTGACGGGCTCAAAGGAGAACCAACCGGCAATATAAGCATCTGTAGCGCGGCGCCGTTGCATGATCTCGCGGCGCTTGGCCCAGGCTCTGCTCCAGCACTGGAACACAAGCAAAAAAGCGCGAAGAGAGGCGAATTCGCGAAGCAGGCAGCCACCGATCACGATAGCATCGCGCGCCATGATAGACAGCCAGTGCCGGCGGTAAAGATCCCCGGTGACGTTCTTGATCCGGAGGAGCCAGCGGTTCTTGACCGAATGCATATTGATGAACGCGGGCAGGCCGGCTCGATTTTCGGGTACCACGCTGCGCACGTGATAGGCGACGGCAAGCGGAGTGTAAAGACATTTCCAGCCGAGCAGTTGCGCGCGCCAGGCGACATCGGCGTCCTCACGATAAGCGAACAAATCCGGATCAAAGAACTCGCCCAGGATGGAAATGTCATCGATCATCCGGCGCAGATAGAGGCAAGCGGCGCCGGTGCCGCCGAAGACGTATTCGAGCCGCTGGTACTGGCCGTGGTCGGCGATGCGGCTGCCGCGATCGAGGTGCCGCAGGTTGGGAGTCATATAGATGCCGGTGGAATCGAAGATGGGGTTGGCGGGAATTTCGAAATCGGAATTCATGGCGAGCAGCTTGCCGCAGACACTTCCCACATTTGGGTCGGACCCGGCGGCGGCAATGACGTTCCTCAGGAACGAAGGCGTGAGGCGCAGATCGGGGTTCAGTGTCAGGATGAATTCAGCTTCGCGAGCAGCCGCGATGGCCTGGTTTTGCGCGGCTGCGAAGCCCGTGTTTTCGAGGTTGTAAATGACTTGAACGCGATCTTCGAATCCGCTTAGAATCGAAACCGTTTCATCGCTGGAGGCATTATCGACGACGACGATTTGCTTGTTTGCGTAGTCCTGCGCCAGAGCGTATTCCAGGCAGCGGGCGATGTAGGGGGCGCTGTTGAAGGTGATGATGCTGATGGCTGCGGCGCCGGGCATGATTACGGAGTGGACCTTACCAGGCTGAAGTAGAGCCGCCAGTAGATATCGAAGCCAATTTGCTTTTGCAGCTGGCGGATCTCAGATTCGCTTTGCGCGAACGCGGTTTCGATGATCCGGGCCGCCTGGTCGAATTGCGCCGGATCGGAAATGGCCGCGCGATGCTCGCGAAATTCGTTCCAGCTGCGCAGCGCGTCGTATTTGCCCCGGATAGCAGCAATAGGATGCCCCTGGCGGGCAGCCGCGAAGACCGAGAGAAGTTGTCCCACCAGGATGGGCCAGGCGAAGCGGCGGAGCGTCCGTGCAGGATAGTGTTTAGCGAGCAGCAAAAGCTGGTTGCGGGCGCTCAGGTAGTAGACGCGCTGGCCTCGCCGCCCCAGGCTGCCTTTATCCATGTGGATGGCGACCGCCGCCGGCTCGTAGACCCCGCGGATACCGGAGAGCGCGCAGCGTATGCCGAAATCGACGTCCTCATAGTAGGATTCAAAGCGCGTCTCGAGATGGCCGATACGATCGAAAATGTCGCGGCGGAAGAGCGCCGCCGTCATGGGGGCGAAGCTAATTTCGCGCCTGATCGACCAGACCGCGCCATCCGGACGGCCATAACCGCAGCGCCAGGCATAGGCGGCCCGCGAGACCAAGTCCCAACTGCCATCGAGGCGGCGATGATCGCGCATCTGCAGCAGCTTTCCCGCAGCGAACTGCGCGCCGGTCTCTTCCGCGGTTGCCAGCAGCCGGCGAAGCCAGTCAGGCTCCAGCACAACGTCGTTATTCAAGATCAAAACCCAATCCGAACGGGCGCGCCGGATACCTTCATTTACGGCAGCGGCGAAGCCGCGATTCTCAGGAAAAACGATCAGATCCACGCCCTGCTTGCGGGCGACCAGCTGCGAATCGTCGGTGCTGCCGTTGTCGACTACAATCACCTGCTCAGGCGGCCTGGATTGGGCGGCGAGATTGGCAAGAATCGATTCAAGAAGATCCGCGCGGTTCCACGTGGGAATGATGGCAGAAACGGTCGCCATTCTCTCCACGATACGGCATGCCCTCTAAAATTGCGCGCTAAAGGACCGAACCGCTGCAGCGCCGTATAGAACAGATCCTCGCTCGCGCAGCGAGTCGGCGTGGGCAAGTTGGCAGACCAGCATCGAGACCAACTGCGTCCAGCAGCCAAAACCCTTGGCGCCCCGTTCGGCGCTGTGTTTTCTGATCAGCGCCGCGAACTCGCTCCGGGGAAAATGGTGGAGCAGTTGATCGAACAGACTGGCCGCAGTAAACGGGTTTTGATACGGGTTTGATACGTTTTGAGACCGAGAGCGGGTTTTGGAAATGAATGTTCGGTTCAGAAGTGTTTTAGACTCAAGGAAAGTTGTATTCGTCGGGGCGTAGCGCAGCCTGGTAGCGCACCTGCCTTGGGCGCAGGGGGTCGGGCGTTCAAATCGCCCCGCCCCGACCAAAGTTTTCAATAGTTTATAGACATTCTGGAATCGCGGCTTTTGGGGTTTCTGACGCGGATTTGTGACGTAAGTTGCTTCGAGCGAAAGCTCAATCAGCAGGGGCGGCTTTCTGGATCGATGGCGGCACAACGCTTTTGATGATCTTCTACCGGAAAGTGTCTGATAGTCTCGCACACTGAATTCGGGCGCGACTCGTGCTCAGTTGCGCTTAATTTGCGGCTCATTGACGCCGTCAAATCGGAAATCAACCCGCCGCCCAGACGGTGAGGTATTGAGCGTTCAGGATGCGCGTTGCCTGGGTGCCGGCCTTGATGTGTGGTTCGGCATTGAACACGGGAGTGCCCGAAACGAAGTTTTCAGCGAGACCTACTTTCGTGCCTGGGCGCCCTTGCCCGTAAAACTTCCGGTATCAAGGCCCAGCAAAGCTCGCGCATAACTTGTTTGAAACGTAACTGAATTGACGATCCCGTTACAGTTTATGAACTAAGATTTCATAAGGGCGCCGGGCGTGTTTTTCCAATTAACCTTCATACGTTATTAACTTTAGGGCAGTATCTTCGGGAGCGGTTGTATCACACTCCAGGAGAAAATATGCCCTCTAAAGAACACCGGCGCAGAGTTTGGCCGGAAGTCCCAGCAGCCCTCACGTCCGCCTCGCTGCTGCTTTCGCAACTGCTCGCACCAGCCGGCGCGATGGCTCAAAGCGACAATGACTTGAATACGAAGACGCCTATCAAGCATGTGATAGTGATCATCGGCGAAAATAGAACCTTCGATCACATCTTCGCGACTTATAAGCCTAAGCCCGGACAAACAGTGGATAACCTGTTATCCAAACAAATCATTCAGGAGGACGGCTCCCCCGGCCTCAATTACTCCCTTGCTGTTCAGAATATGGCGACGGATACTCATGCCGATCTATATCAAGTAAGTCCTATGGATAAGTCGCTCTACGAAACACTTCCCCCGCCAATCGTGGGCGGCCCCACAACTCCGAAGTTTTCTACCATTGCGGCAGCGATGGCTGCTGAGAATGGCCTCGCCCCGGGCTACTACAAGTACCTGACGACCGGCGGTACGGGACTGACTGGCAAAATTCCGGATACGCGAATCCTTAACGTTAACGATTTGCCGCCGGGACCCTTCCAACTCACCTCCGCCTCATTCCCTTACGACGCATACGCGGCGAGCCCGGTGCATCGTTTCTATCAGATGTGGCAGCAACTGGACTGCAACGAATACTATTCGGATCAATGGAATGCGAGCGGCTGCAAGGCCGACCTTTTTCCTTGGGTAGAGGTGACGGTCGGTGCGGGCACCAACGGCCTGCCGCAATCTAAGAAGTTTACCGGCGCGTCAACGGGTGAGGGCTCTACCTCGATGGCGTTTTATAACGTGCTCGAAGGCGACGCCCCGTACCTGAAGGAATTGGCCGACACCTATGCAATGAGCGACAACTATCACCAGGCCGTGATGGGCGGCACCGGCGCCAACCATATTATGCTGGGCACCGGCGATGCCCTCTGGTTCAGTGATGCTGACGGGAATCCCGCCATCCCCCCGCACAATCAACTCGTGGCCGCCGGAACGCCAAACGCGGGCGTCGTGGATGAAATTGAGAATCCCAATGCGGCCCCCGGCACGAACAACTGGTACACCGAAGACGGCTACGGCGGCGGCTCTTACGGCGCTCCGTCCTATGGCGGCGGCACCTACAGTAACTGCTCCGATTCCGATGCCCCCGGCGTCACCTCCGTTTTAAACTTCCTGGGTTCGCTGCCGGGCAGGATCGATCCGAACTGCGCGCCGGGACACTATTACTTGCTGAATAACTACAACCCCGGCTATTTCGGAAATGGAGCGAACGCCTATACGGATCTGAATAAAAATAACACCGTGTTCACGATTCCGCCTTCCAGCGTACGGAACATCGGCGACGCCCTGCTGGAGCGTCACGTTTCGTTCAAGTATTACGGCGACCAATTTAACCGGTACGTAAAGGATCCTTACGATCTCGACCCTCTCGACGCGTACTGCAATATCTGCAATTTCTTCCAGTATTCAACATCCATCATGACCAACAAGACCGTCCGCACAGAAGCCCTCAAAGACACAGCGGATTTGTATACCGACATTGCAAAAGGTACGCTTCCAGCCGTTTCATTTGTCAAGCCGAGCGCCTTTGTAGACGGTCACCCGGCGTCCTCCAAGTTAAACCTGTTCGAAGGGTTCACGAAGAAGATCGTCGACGCTGTGAAGGCGAATCCGGAGCTGTGGAAGGACACCGCTATCTTCGTGACCTTTGATGAAGGCGGCGGCTATTATGATTCGGGCTACGTGCAGCCTTTGGATTTCTTCGGAGACGGCACGCGTATTCCCTTGCTCGTCGTTTCGTTCTTTACGAAGCCCGGACACATTTCTCACAACTATTCGGACCACGTCTCAATTCTCAAGTTCATTGAGCATAATTGGTACGTTGACCCGCTAACGAATCGCAGCAGGGACAACCTGCCGAACCCGAAATACGACAAAAAGGTCAGCAAGTACGTGCCGGTGAACACTCCGGCGATCAGTGACCTGATGGATCTGTTCGCGTTTCCTCCCGCCTCGTAGCCTTGTTGAAATGGTAAAGGACCGGGATCGCTCCCGGTCCTTCCGACACATGCGTCCGTTGTTGTAACTACTGCCCGTTCTTGAGATGCGCGTCGAAGAAATCAGTCATTTCCTGGTACAGCGGCCTGCGCAGGGCTCCGCTAACCCCATGCGTCTTCAGCGGGTATACCTGCAGGAAAAATTCCTTGTCGGCTTTCTCTAATGCGTTGGCCATCTGCATGGTGTTCTGGAAGAGTACGTTGTCGTCTTCAATGTTGTGAACGATGAGCAGCTTGCCCTGCAGCTTGGCGGCATTCTTCACATTTGAACTGGCGTCATAGCCCTCCGCGTTGTCCTGCGGGAGCCCCATGTACCGCTCAGTGTAGATGGTGTCGTAGTTGTGCCAATCCGTCACGGGCGCGCCCGCCACCCCAACCTTGAAAACGTCCGGCGCAAACAGCATGGAGTGGATGGTCATATAGCCGCCATAACTCCAACCGGTGATGCCGATGCGCTTCGGATCAACGAAACCCATTCCAATCAAGTGTTCGACTCCGCGGCGCTGGTCGGCTACTTCCACCTTGCCCAGTTCGTGATAAATCGGAGCTTCGAAGGCCACGCCCCGATCATTGGAACCGCGATTATCAAGCGTCCAGACGACGTAGCCTCGATGGGCAAGCACCTGCTCCCATCCCAGGCCTTCCCAGGCATTTTGCACAATGTGAACTCCCGGTCCGCCGTAAACGTACACGATCGCCGGATATTTCACGCCCGGCTGGAAGCCTAAAGGTTTCAGGAGGCGCGCGTAGAGAACAATGCTGTCGGCCGTCTTCACTTGCACGATTTCGGGAGCGATGAGGTCATACTCCTCAGCCTCTTTGTCTGCGGGTTGCAGCACCGCGGCCTGCTCGCCGTCGCCTTTCTTTAGCAATGTTTCGGGAGGCTGCTTCACGTTCGAATATGTGTCCACAAAGTAGCTCCCATCCTGATTGGCATGCACGGTATGCGAGCCTTCTTCTTTGGTCACCAGCTGGCGGTCGCCGCCGCCGAAGCCTACGCTGTACAGCCGCCTCTCGAGCGGGCTGATCTCGTTGGACATGTAATAAATCCGCTGATTCGCTTCATCGATCGCCGAGATGCTCGTCACCACCCATTTGCCGCTGGTCAACTGCGCGAGCAGTTCGCCCTTGTCCGAATAGCGATAGATATGGCGGAACCCGCTTTGCTCGCTGGTCCATATAAACTCGGGCCGCGATTTAAGGAAGAACAGGTTTTCGCCGGCCAGGTTGATCCAGGTTTTGGATTGCTCATGCAGAACAGAATGCACGGAGCCGCTGCTGGGGTCGCACAGTATCAAATCGAGTTGGTTCTGCACGCGATTGAGCCGCTCGACAGCGATTTGCGAGGAATCAGGTAGCCACGCGACGCGGGCGAGCAGGGCGTCACGCGTGCTTCCGAGATCCATCCATTTCGTCTCTCCACCTTGCGGAGAAATCACTCCGAGTTTGACCTCGGCGTTCGGCGTGCCCGTTTGCGGATACCGCTCGGGCTCGCTCAGGGCGCGTTCGCCCAACAGATCTAATTGCGGGTAGACGAACTCGTCTTTCACATTGAACTGAAAGTAGGCAATCTGTTTGGAATCGGGTGACCACCAGGCCGCCGTCCCCAGATCCAGCTCTTCGGGGTAGACCCAGTCAAGCTTGCCGTTCAGCAAAGTGGGACTGCCGTCCGAAGTCAACTGTTTCACTTGCCTGGTCGTCACATCGATGACATAAAGGTTCGACTTCCAGCGATAGAGAATTTGGCTGCCATCCGGCGAAAGCCTCGGATCTTCTTCGTCGATGTCGGTTTTCGTGATCTGATCGAACTTGCCGTTGGCATGCACGACAAAAAGGTCGCCGTTGGCGGACGCCAGCATGTCCTTGCTATTGGGAAACCACTGGTATGAGCCCGAAGAAACGCGGCGGTTGGTCCACCCGAATTCTTTGGGCAGCACAGGGGGCGTAGCGGCCTTCTTCAGAGTATCCGGCTGAAACCACTCGCGTGATTTGCCTCTCGCGGCATCGTAGAGATACATGCTGTCTCCTTTGTCGTAGGCGAAAGTCTTGCCGTCGGGAGCCCAGTCCGGCGTTATCGGCCAGACGCGCTGGGACGACAGCATGGCGTCAATCGACACCGGCTTCTTCGCGCTTTGGGCAAGCGTAAGAGTGGAGACAAGCGCTAGAGTAACCAGCGCGAAAGCGTTTCGGACTCGCATGCTAGCAGTGTATAAAGCGCGGACCCGTACACTGGACGCTGATGGTTTTTCTCCTGCTAATCGCCGCCGCCTTCATGGCCGGCGCTATCAATTCGATCGCGGGAGGCGGCAGTTTCCTCACGTTCCCCTCGCTCGTTTTTGCGGGCGTTCCGGCGGTGATGGCCAACGCCTCCAGCACGGTTGCGCTGGTTCCCGGCTCCATGACCGCGGCGTTATCCTACCGGCGTGAAATCCGGCAGCTCGACGAGTCCAGAATTCCATCGTGGTTCGTCGTGAGCCTGATTGGCGGAGCGCTGGGCGCCGCCCTGCTCTTGTTCACTTCCGATCGGGCGTTCCGGCAAATAGCGCCCTGGCTGTTGTTGTTTGCCACGCTACTTTTCGCCTTCGGCGCGCAGGTCAGCATCGCGCTGCGCGGCCGGCTGCATGCGAATCAGGCGCTGATGCTCATGCTGCTGTTTCCCATCTCAGTCTACGGCGGCTATTTCGGCGGAGGCATCGGCATCATGCTGCTCTCTGCCTTCCGGCTATACGGATTCAGCGACATCCATGGAATGAACGGCATTAAATCGATTCTTGCCAGCGCGCTGAATACGATTGCCGCGCTTATCTTTATCACGGCCCATCGCGTGGACTGGATTCCCACCTTGGCCATGATGGCGGCCGCGATTGGAGGCGGCTACACGGGTCCTGTGATCGCCCGGCATGCGCCGCCCAAAGTGATCCGCGGAATCGTCATCGCGGCCGGCGCCCTGATGACCATCTACTTCTTCCGCATCGCGCCCAAATAAAGGCGCCGATAAGGCCGCGGCCTCTATAGAACAGGGCCGATTTTCCACGGCGCGAATTCATGGTGGCCCAGCCGTTCGGCTTTTGTTCTTTCTCCCGAAGCAATTCGCAGCAGCGCCTCGAAAATCTCGGTACCCACTTCTTCCACCGCAGCGTCCCCGTCCGCAATGCGTCCGGCGTTCACATCCATGTTGCCCGGCATGCGCCGGTAGGTGAATGAATTACTGGCTATCTTCAAAACCGGAATGCTTGGAAACCCAATCGCGCTGCCGCGGCCCGTGGTGAACGCAATCAAATTAACTCCTCCGGCCCCAAGGCCCGTGATGGAGACAGGATCGTATCCTGGAGTGTTCATGAAAATGAAGCCGCGCTGGTGGATGCGCTCGGCGTAATCGACTACATCTTCCAGCGTGGTGCTGCCTGCCTTGGCGATCGCCCCAAGCGATTTTTCGAGAATATTTGTCAGGCCGCCTTCCTTGTTGCCGGGCGACGGGTTGTCGTTGAAGCTTCCGCCGAAACGCCGCAAATAGGTCTTGTATCCGCCCACGGTATCCAACAGCTTGCGTGCGATGGCTGGGTTGCGCGCCCGCCGCGCCAGCAGATGCTCGGCGCCGAAAATTTCCGTCGTCTCCGCCAGGACGACAGCGCCGCCTTCTGCCACGATCAAGTCGCAGCAATAGCCCAGCGCCGGGTTCGCCGTGATGCCGGAGAAAGAATCAGAGCCGCCGCAGTTCAAGCCCAGCACAATTTCGGATGCCGCCACCTCGGTTCGCTGCTCGCTGGCCGCGCGTTCAATGAATTGCCGCGCCTGCTTTCTGGCCGCATCGAGCGCGCCCATCGTGCCGCCCGATTCTTGCAGCGTGAGCCCGTGCAGTGTCCCGGGAGTCGATGCCGCTGAGCCGTTCGCCTGACCCAGATAATGGCTCACCTGGTTGACCTCGCAGCCCAGCCCCAGAATCAGCGCGGCGGAAACGTTGGGATGATCCAGCACGCCGCGCAAGGTGCGCTCCAGTTGCTCCGAGTCTGGCCCGATTGACATGCCGCAGCCTTCACCGTGCGGAAAGGCCACTACGCCGTCCACGTTCGGCGGAAGCAGCTCGCCGGCAAAACTCTGCGCGATCAATTCCGACGTGTACGCGGCGCAGTTGCTGGCGGCCACAATCGCGATGTAGTTCCGCGTGCCGACTCGGCCGTCAGGGCGTCGATAACCCATGAACGTGGCGGCCCTTCCTTGCGTGGCATGTATCGCGGGCGGTTCCGTATTGACTCGCTCGTCTTCGAATTCCTTGTAACCGAGATTGTGTGTATGAATGTGCTCGCCCACTTCGATGTCGCGAGTGGCGAAGCCGATCACATTGCCATAGCGGTACACATGCTCTCCGGCCGCAATCCGCCGTATCGCGACTTTATGACCCGCGGGAATCGCACCCTTCGTAAGAAGACTCGCCGTTCCCAGGTCCAGTTCCTGGCCCTCATCCAGCGCCAGGCGAGCGATCGCCACGTTGTCTCGCGCATGCAACAGTATGGCGGCATTCTGCGCAGTGGGCCTGTTTTGAATTTCGTAAAGCATTGAACTCAATTCCACTTTACGTCTAAACGGCCGGGCTGGTGAGGTGAAACCATGTCCAGAGGTATACGCTCTTAGTATTACGTGCCACGTATTCCTATAGGGACTTATCGCTTGCAGCTGCATGCGGGCTTTGGCTTTGATGCGGCTGCGGAGGTCGCGGATTATCTGCAGGCGCTAGGGATTTCGCACGTCTATTCCTCGCCTTACCTGCAAGCAGCGCCGGGAAGCCAGCACGGCTACGACGTGGTGGATCACCACCGCGTGAACGATGAGTTGGGCGGCCCGGAGGCGCACGAACGCTTTTCTCTGCGCCTCGGCGCATGCCGGTTGGGTCAGGTGCTTGACATCGTTCCCAATCACATGGCCATCAGCGGGCGGCGCAATCAGCTCTGGTGGGATGTTCTTGAAAACGGTCCTTCCAGCCGCTACTCGATTTACTTCGACATCGACTGGCAGTCGCCGGATGAACGGCTGCGCAATAAGCTGTTGGTCCCTATTCTGGGTGATCATTACGGGCGCGCCCTGTCGCGAGGGGAAATAAGAATCAGGCGGCGAAGCGGCGAGTTCTACGTGCAATACTTTGATCACGAGTTGCCCGCCTCGCCGCGTTCAATCCCTGCTGTTCTTTCGAAGGCGGCCGCGGACACCGGGTCCGATTACCTGGCTTTCCTCGCCGAATCGCTGAAGCGCCTGCCCGGGCCGACGTTGACTGATCGCGCCAGCGTTACTGCAAGACATCGCGATAAGGAGGTCATTCGGGGGCTGTTAAACCGGCTCTTCGACGAAGTCCCATTCATCGGCGATGCGGTTGACAACGCCCTGGCGGACTTTAATCGTGACGAAAACAAGCTCGACGATTTTCTCGAGCAGCAAAATTACCGGCTCGCATCCTGGCGCACTTCCAGTGAAGAGCTGCCCTATCGGCGCTTCTTCGATGTAAACACGCTGGTGGGGCTGCGCGTGGAGGATTGGCCGGTCTTCGCCGACACGCATGCCCTCATTCTGTGTTGGCTTCGCGAAGGCGTGCTGGATGGTATCCGGGTTGATCATCCCGATGGCCTCCGCGATCCGCGCCAGTACTTCGAGCGTTTGCGCAAAGAAGCGAGCGGCGTCGTCTGGATCGTGGCCGAAAAGATCCTGGAGCCGGGAGAGCGGTTTCGCGCCGAGTGGCCGGTCGACGGCACAACCGGTTACGAGTTTCTGAATCAGGCCGCCGGCTTGCAAGTGGCGCAGCACAATGTAGACGCAATGACATCGCTTTATAGCGAATTCACGGGCGAGCCCGTGAATTACGGCGAGGTCTGCCGCGACAAGAAGCATCAGGTGCTGCGTGAACTGCTGGGCAGCGATGTCAACCGCATCGTTGCCCTTTTGCGTGACATCGCCGAAGTGCGCCGGGACCGCCGGGACTATACTCGCGAGGACTTACATCGGGCCGTCCGCGAGCTCACGGCCTGTTTTCCCGTATATCGCACTTATGTGGTTCCGGAACGCAACGAAATCGCGGATGACGACCAGTGCTACATTCGCGAAGCGATTGAAGCGGCAAAACTCAATCGGCCGGAACTCGATCCTGATCTGTTCGATTTTCTCGGCGATATTCTTCTGCTGCGCACTCGCGGCGCCCTCGAAACTGAATTCGTGATGCGTTTTCAACAGTTCACCAGCCCGGTGATGGCGAAGGGTGTGGAGGACACTGTTTTCTACACGTACAACCGCCTGATCTCGTTGAACGAAGTGGGAGGAGATCCCGGGCGCTTCGGAGTTTCGCCCAGCGAGTTCCACGCATTCTGCGCGGAAATTCAGAGATTACGTCCCGCTTCGATGCTGGCCTCTTCCACGCATGACACCAAGCGCAGCGAAGACGTTCGAGCGCGCATCAACGTGTTATCGGAGATTCCGGAGATCTGGCGAGAGTCGGTTTACCGCTGGTCCGCCATGAGTGAGAAGTACCGGAAAAACGATATGCCCGATCGTGACACGGAATATTTCCTGTATCAGACCATGCTCGGCGCCTGGCCGATTGAAATGGGACGCCTGCTTCTCTATATGGAAAAAGCGGCGCGCGAAGCCAAGCGGCGCACCAGTTGGCTTTCGCCCAACGAGCAATTCGAAAGGAACACTCGCGATTTCATTGAAGCGATCTATCGGGATGACGCCTTCTGCAGAGACTTTGCCATCTTCGCGGAACAGTTGGTGCTGCCGGGTCGCATCAACTCTTTGTCGGCGCTGCTTTGGAAGCTGACTGCGCCCGGCGTGCCCGATACTTACCAGGGAACCGAATTGTGGGATCTCAGCCTGGTGGATCCCGATAATCGGCGGCCGGTCGATTACGCTCTGCGCCGGCGCTTGCTTGCTGAACTGCAGCACTTGAGCCCTTGTCAGGTATGGCAGCGCATCGATGAAGGCTTGCCGAAGCTCTGGACTCTGCATCACACGCTTCGAGTGCGCCGCGAGCGTAGCCGGTCTTTCGGCAGTGAAGGGAACTACACGCCTCTGCCTGCCCACGGTTCGAAGGCGGACCATGTGGTTGCCTTCATGCGCGGCGAAGATGTCATCGCCGTCACCCCCCGGCTCGTTTGGAATCGGGGCGATTGGGACGGCACTTATCTTCACATCCCTTCCGGACAATGGCGGGACGAGTTGTCCCGCGCAACGGTAAACGGCGGAAAAGTTCCGCTCGCCGGCCTTCTAAAGCCACTTCCGATTGCTTTGCTGGTCAAGTTGTAAGCGCATGCGCACCCTGAAGGTTTGGGCGCCGCGCGCCAACAATGTTCAAGTCAAGATAGCGGAGCGCTTCTACCCGCTCCAGCCCGAAGAGCGGGGCTGGTGGAAGGGCGATGTGGCAGAAGCGCAGCCGGGAATGCAGTATTTCTTCGTTCTCGACGGCGGCCGTCCCGTCCCGGATCCACGCTCTGGCTTCCAACCCCAAGGCGTCGACGGTCCCTCTGAAATCGTCGATCACTCGGCATTCCGCTGGACCGATGATTTGTGGCAGGCTCGGCCGCTGGCGAGCGCCATCATCTATGAGCTTCACGTCGGCACGTTTACCAAGGCGGGAACGTTTCTCAGTTTGATAGAGCGGCTGGATTACCTGGTGGCTCTTGGCATCACCCATATCGAGCTCATGCCGGTGAACGAGTTTTCAGGCGCCTGGGGATGGGGCTACGACGGCGTGGACCTTTATTCGCCCCACCATGAATACGGCAGGCCGGACGATCTGAAGGCCCTGGTGGATGCCTGCCACGCGAAAGGCCTGGCGGTGCTGCTCGACGTTGTGTACAACCATTTCGGCCCGGCTGGGAACTACGTCAATGAGTCTGGCCCTTACTTTACGCACGCCTACCAGACTCCCTGGGGATCGGCCGTGAATCTCGATCGCCGTGGCAGCCATGAAGTGCGCCGGTTCTTTGTGGACAATGCGCTGATGTGGCTGCGCGATTACCACTTCGACGGCCTACGGCTGGATGCCGTGCACGCGTTCTACGACAAGTCGGCGGTGCACTTTCTCGAAGAGCTTGCCGCGGAAGTGGACGTGCTGGCCTCGCAGCTCGGACGCAATCTGGCGCTCATCGCCGAGAGTGATCTGAACGATCCGCGCCTGGTTACCAGCCGCGAACGCGGAGGCCTCGGGATGGATGCCCAGTGGAGCGACGATTTCCATCACGCCTTGCACGCCGTCCTCGCCGGCGAGCGCAATGGCTATTACGAAGACTTCGGAAGCTTGGATCAATTGGCCAAAGCCTTAAAGGAGGTTTTCGTCTATAACGGCATCTACTCCGTTCATCGTGATCGCATGCACGGGCGGCCGGTGGTCGGCCTCTCCGGTCATCGCTTTCTGGGCTATTCGCAAACTCACGATCAAGTCGGAAACCGTGCGCAAGGCGACCGCCTTTGCCATCTGGTGAGCCCCGGACGCGCCAAAATGGCCGCCGCGCTGGTACTTACTTCCCCCTTCATACCCATGCTGTTCCAGGGTGAGGAGTATGCGGCCTCCTCGCCCTTTCAATATTTCACGCAGCACGATGCTGATTTGGGCCGCCAGGTCTCGGAAGGGCGGGGCAATGAGTTCAGGGCGTTCGGCTGGAAGCCGGAAGAGATTCCGGATCCGCAGGATCAGGAGACGTTTCTGCGTTCGAAGCTGCGTTGGAACGAGATCGAACGTGAACCGCATGCTGAAATGCTCGACTGGTACAAACGCCTGATCGCGCTGCGGCGCTCCACCGCGGACCTGACTGATGGCCGCCTGACCAAGGTGGAAGTCCGATTCGACTCGCGCGCGAAATGGCTGGTGATGAAACGCGGCCGGGTGCAGGTTGTATGCAATCTGGCGAATAACAAGCAGGAAATCCCGGTCTGCGGCGCCTCAACGAATCTGATTGCTGCCGATGAGCAGTATCGACTGCGGGCAGGATGCTTGGAACTGCCTACGGATGGTGTCGCGATACTCCATTAGTGGCTTGTGGCCGGATGAGCGCTATGCGATTTCCCGGAAAGGCCGAGGCCCAACCGGCCATATCGCCCTGATTTCATCGCCAAACGCACTTAGCTGGGCCCCGATTTTGGACTGTGGGGCGGCTATATTCACTTGCTTCGCGAGGCGGGTTGCCGTTGCGTAGGCGTTCAAGGCCATATTCCTGGCGAGCTCAGCATAATCATGACGGTTCTCTGCATGCGCGGTAAGCGCCTCCCGCAGGTAGGCCGTGCCGAAACGAATCTGGCTAGAGACCAGATTACAAAGAAAGTCGTGCTGGTTCCGGCAGGAAACACGCTCCAGATGGGTCGCTTTCATAGGGTTAAACGCTCAAGCTGAGATTCACGTGGAGTCTTCGCGATTCTCTTAACTAGTGGATACCCTTGACAAAGAAATCTTACACTAGAAATAATACCTGTGCAAAGTCTGGCCCAAGGGTATTTTCCGGGTGCTTATGAGCACGAGTGATGGTACCCTAGTACGTACCAGTACTAGTAGAGTAGGTCAATAAGGGCCGGGTTGTCGAACCCAGCAGCAGGAGGACTGTGCTTGCGTCAGATAGACAAACGCATTGCTGAGTTACGCGGAGAGCGAGAGCTCGTCAGTCGCGCGTTGCGCGCACTTGAGCGTCTGGTGGAGATCAAGAGAAAAAGCGAGCGAACCGCCGCCCGGCCGGCTGTGCGGTATGCGCCGGCCGGCTCGTCCAGTTCCGTCCGGACCCAGAAAAGTCTAGGAGGATGAGCGGCTTCGACCGCTCATGACACAATCAGCCGCAGTGCGGCAGAGTTGATGCAATAGCGCAGCCCCGCGGGCGCGGGACCGTCCGCGAAGACATGCCCTAAGTGTGCGTCGCACTTGCGGCAAAGTACCTCAGTCCGCTCCAGGTTGAGGCTCTCATCGTTCGCGGTACAAATATTCTGCTCCGCGGCCGGCGCGGAAAAACTCGGCCACCCGGTTCCTGAATCGAATTTGTCCGCCGACCGGAAAAGCGCCGTTGCGCAACAGGCGCAGCGATAAAGGCCCGGAGTGTCACAGTTCCAGTAGCGGCCGGTAAAGGCTAGTTCCGTTGCGCCCCTTCGCGTAACCGCGAACTCCTCCGGAGATAGCTGATTCCGCCACTCCGCGTCGCTCTTTCTGATTTTGCGAAGCGATACTAGCCCTTCGCGTTGACCCCGATTCGAAAAGAGGAAGACCGCAACTTCGGCGCCACCTCCATTGATTGCGTCATCCGGCAACGGGCGCTCAGGGCGGCGGAACAGCGCGACAAATCCCCCGAATGCAACCGGCATGAGGACGAAAGCCCGGCGAGAAATCCCGTAAGACTGGAGCGGAAGAAACATTATGGGTGATCGACTTATCTCTAGCATGGCGCAAAGCAAACAGGTTCTGTGATTCAGGCCTGTGTACCATCGCTGCGCGGCGGGCGCGGCGTCCTATTCGTATCTCAACGCGACTATGGGATCGGCGCGCATGGCCCGCCGCGCTGGGAGGTAGCAGGCCGGCATGGAAACCAACAGGAGCAAGACTGGGGCAATCGCGAACGTGACCGGATCAGCCGGACTCACGCCATAGAGCAGGCTCGCAATCAGGCGCATCAAGCCGAGCGCTGATGCAAGTCCAACTCCGACGCCCGCAAGCGACAGCTTGACGCCCTGTCCTACGACTAGGTGCAATACATCGCGTTTCGCAGCTCCGAGAGCGACGCGGATGCCAATTTCGTGCGTACGCTCAGCCACCGAGTACGCAATCACGCCATAGAGGCCGGACATCGCGAGCAGCAAGCCCAGACCAGCGAAAACGCCAAGCAGGATACCCGTAAAATGCGCCGGAAACAGCGGAACGCTCATGTACTCCTGCATTGTTTGCGCCTGGACGATGGGGGCCGCGGAATCGAAATCCATGACGGCGTGGCGAACTGCGGGAAGCATTGCCTTGGGATCCCCGGCAGTCTGGACGACGAGCGTCGCATGCGGATCGAACGCTTGCAGGAACGAATGATAGAGGAACGGTTCAGGCGTCTCACGCAGGCTGCGGTACTTACCCGTCTTGACCACTCCGATAATCTCGCTCCAGACCGGATTGTGATTTGCGTCCTCTCGGGTGGAGATGAATTTGCCGACGGGATCCTGTCCTGGCCAAAAGCGCCTCGATATTACTTCGTTGATAATCACGGCTTCGGGCGATTTGTCGTTGTCCTGTGGGCCAAACTCCCGGCCCGCCAGCAAAGGAATTCCCATCGCCTGAAAATATCTTGGGCCAACAGACATCGCGCCAACTTCGACGTTCTTTGTTTCATCGGCAGGCTTGCCCTCGATCCTGAATCCTTGAGAGGTTCTCTCGAAACCCAAGGGCAGATAGTCCGTGAAGCTTGCCGAGAGCACTCCGGGCAGCGCCTGAACGCGGCCGAGAAGCTGCGAATAAAACGTCTTGGCGCGCGAATCCGTAAAGCCGAGCATCCGCAAGTCCAACTCAACCGCGAGACGATTCTTGATTTGGAACCCGGGATCCATGGAACGCGCATTCAGAAGGCTGCGCAGGCAAAGAGTTGCTCCAATCGTCAAAACGAGGCAAACCGCCATCTGCAACACGACCAGGACGCTCCGGATGCGGGACTTCTTGAAGCCGCCCACGCTTTCGTCCTTGAGCCGGGCGGCCACGTCAACCTTTGAGCTACAAAGGGCTGGCGCGGAGCCGAAGATGATGCCTGTCGCAACAGACACCCCCGCGGCAAACGTAAGCATCCGCCAGTCGAGCGGAAGATCAAAGTGAATAAAGGAAAGCATGGACGGCTTTAAGGCAAGAAGCATCGATTCGGCCCAGAAAGAAAACACGATCCCAACTCCGCCCGCCACCAGCGCAACCAGCGTACTTTCCGTGAGTACCTGGCGCACGATCCGCCAACGTTTGGCTCCCATGGCTGAACGAATTGCCATCTCCCGTACACGCCCCGGCGCTTGAGCCAGCAGCAGATTTGCCGCGTTGGCGCACGCGATGAGAAGCACCATTCCTACGACAACCATCAGCAGTATGCCAAAGGCGGCAACGTAGCCACGCACTTCTGGCTCCAGGCCGGTGAGGGATGAAACCGCGGCGTCCCAGCCCTTGTTTGTGTCGGGATGAACGCGCGCAAGCTGCCGCGCCAGGACGCTCATGTTCGCATGCGCTTGCTCTCTTGTGATGCCCGGTTTGAGCCGCCCTACGGCAAAGATCCAATATCCGGTCCGCAGCTGCAGCAGATCGTTGCCGGGGATGATTTCTTTCTGCATCGTAAGAGGCGCCCAGACGTCGGTTTCGAAACCTGGTTCGAGATCGGCGAAATTCGCGGGTCCGACGCCAATCACTGTGAAGCTGCGTCCCGCCAACGTCAAAGTCTTGCCCAAAATAGCCGGATCGGCGTTCAATTGCCGCTGCCAGAATCCGTAGCTCAAGACCACAACCGGATGAGCGCCAGGGGTCGCATCTTCCTCGGGAAGAAATCCGCGCCCCAGGATCGGTCTGACGCCTAGCGCCGGGAAATAATTTCCCGAGACGAGCCGCACCCCAATCAGACTGCTTTGGCCCGCGCGCGCCCAACTGGCTCGGTCCGGGTCGCTGCTGTAGGCGATGAAGCGGGAGAAGACCTGATTGTGGTCCCGAAAATAAATGTAATCGGGGTAGGAAAACTGCATCTCGTGCCCGTCCGTCATGCGATTCCATACGGAGACGAGGCGATCCGTAGCCTCAACGCCTGCCGGCGGCCGGAACAATAGCGCATTAAGAAAGCTGAAGATTGTGGTATTCACGCCGATGCCGAGAGCAAGCGTCAACACGGCAATAGCCGTGAATCCGCGATTCTTCGCCAGCATGCGAAAGCCGTAGCGAACATCCTGCGCAAGCGTTTCAAGGAAGCCAACGCCCCGCGCTTCCCGGCATTCCTCTTTAACTTGATCTACTCCGCCAAATTCGAGACGTACGCGCCGCATCGCCTCCTCGCGCGATAGGCCCGCTTGAACGTATTTCTCGACTTGCCGATCGAGATGAAATCGCAGTTCCTGCTCGAGTTCTCTCTCGACGGCATTCCTCCGGAACAGGGCTCGCAGGCGAATCAAGACGTCACTGAGCATCGCGCGCTCCTATGCCATCCCTAACACTTTGGCGATGGCGGCCGTTAACTTCTTCCAGTCGCTCTCTTCCGTTTCGAGCTGTTTGCGTCTACTTTGGGTAAGCTCGTAGCGCTTCGCGCGGCGGTTGTTCTCGGATGCTGCCCAATGCGCCTTGACCCAGCCGCGGCGTTCCACGTGCCCCCCTCTACTTCTACAGGAGATACTGAGCTAAAGATACAAAATTTCTTGTCGAAGTGCAAGGGGAAAAGCCTGGCTCGGGCAGTTTGACCGGTCGGCCAAGCTGCGCTCAGGGGAATTGGCCAAAGCAAACAGGTTCTCTGATTCAGACCTGTGTACCATCGCTGCATGCAGGCCGCTGTCGAGCGCGTTGCTTCGTTCCTTCTCTCTGTGCGCGCGCGAAATCGGACGCGAATCCGGTCTGCCGTAGTCATCGCCCTCGTGATCGGCGCTTTGCTGTGGCAGACGCGCTGGCCCAGCCTGCAGCCGGGCTTGGCTCTGCTGCTGTTCGGGCAGCTTGCCGTCGCTCTGCTGCTCTGGTTTCGGAACACCCGGCTGGCAAATGGCCTGGAGCGTCTTCGGCAGCGCACTGACCCGGTTCAGTTGCTGAGCTGGTTCGATATGGAAGCGGTCGAGATTAAACAGCTCAGCCTGGTCGAGAATGGAATGCGCGCGGCCGGGTTCCTGCTTCTTGCCTGGGGTTTCTGGACCGCGACGCGAAATCTCTGGATTTCGGTGGCGCTCGGCCTCTTCTATCCGGTCGCTGCCTATTTCGGACTGGCGCGAAGGAGTGATAGAACGGCCAGGGAGCGTTTGTTCAACGAGCGCGAAGAGGTGCAGGCGATCCTGAGGGGCGCGGAGGCTTCCTCGCCGCCCCGGAACGTGCCGTAAATCGCCCGAAAGGATTCTGCCCGAACGGTATCATTCATTGAGAGTGTCGAATCCGGAAAACAACCGCTCTTTTCACATTTTGTTAATTGAGGACAACCCGGGGGATGTGTTCCTCACGCAGGAAGCATTTCGCGAGGGGAAACTGGCGCATACATTGTCCGTTGCCGAGGACGGCGAGGAAGCAATGGCGTTTCTCCGAAAGCAGGGCGTTTACGAAAACACTCAGAAACCCGATTTGATTCTGCTTGACCTCAACCTTCCGAAGAAGGACGGCCGCGAAGTCCTGGCAGAGGTGAAAGAAGATCCTGCTCTGCAGCGGATCCCCGTTATTGTGCTGACCACTTCAGATCTGGAGGCGGACGTTCGCGAAGCCTATGCCAACCACGCGAACTGCTACCTGACGAAGCCCGTTCAAATGGAGGATTTCTTGAGGAAGATCCGCCTGATTGAAGACTTCTGGCTGACCGTCGTTCGCCTCCCGGACCGCGCGTCTTGAGCGCGCCATGATCAATGACCTCTGGTACAAGAACGCGATTATCTACTGTGTTTCGGTAGGCGCTTACCTGGATTCCGATGGCGATGGCATCGGCGATTTTAAAGGGGTCACTGCACCAAGCGTCAAGAATCGTACGCTAACGGCGAGCTCTACGCCCCAGCGCCTGCGGTCGCTTCTCGGGTCAGCCGCGAGGCGCGGTTCGATGAGCGCGTTGACCTGTTGGCGCCAATTGACAATCATCAACTTACTTTTTCTGGCGAACACTCTTGAGAATTTCCTCCGAGCGTTACCCATTTTGCACTGCGTGAGCCAGCACAACACCGCCGATCAACGCAGCCGACTGGCGGCGGTTTCCTTGGCGGGGTAGCGCATTTTTTTCTCGAATCCTCCATCTCTAGATGACCATCCTGTCACAATATATGACGACCATCTGGTCGATGGCCAATCATCCAGGAGGAATCATGAAGCTCGCAGGCAAGAAGGCTCTCATTACCGGAGGCAACAGCGGCATCGGCCTGGCCACAGCCCGCCTTTTCATCTCTGAAGGCGCGGAAGTCGCAATTACAGGTCGCGATCAGCAGACACTGGATGACGCGGTCGCCGAACTCGGATCGAAAGCGCACGGCTATCGCGCCGATGTTACGGTGGCGGAGGACCGCAAGAAGCTCTTCGCTGAACTCGCCAAAGACTTTGGCAAACTTGACATCGTCTTCGCCAATGCAGGCATTTCTGGCACGACGCCGACTGGCACGACCGACGAAGCCATCTTCGAGAAGGTAGTCCACACCAACCTCAACGGTGCTTTCTTTACCGTCAATTCAGCCGCTCCTCTCATGAATGACAACGGCAGCATCATCTTCAACGGATCGGTGCAAAGTTATCTCGGTCAACCAGGCTTGGCTGCCTACGCTGCCACGAAAGGCGGACTCGTCTCGATGGCGCGATCCATCGCCGCAGACCTTGCACCGCGCAAGATTCGCGTGAACGTGGTGGCCCCTGGAGCGACGAAAACTCCCATCTGGAAGCGCGGGCCGCGCGCCAATGCCACGGCAGAGGAATCCGCAAAAGTTTCCGACTTCTTCTCTTCCACGGTTCCACTTGCCCGTTGGGGCGAGCCGGAAGATCTGGCCAAGGCTGTGCTTTTTCTTGCCTCGGACGATTCGTCGTACATCAACGCGGTCGAGCTGATGGTGGATGGCGGACTGACGGGCGCTCCCTTCGCAGCCCCCATTCTTCGTGGCTAAACCGTAGAGAATAGTTACGAAGGACGAACCGCCGGACTATTGGGCAAGGCGTGGGTATTCAGTGATCTTTGGTCTCCATTGGTCATCTTGGGGGAGCGGTCCGATAGCTAATTGCTTTTCAAGGAGATTCTGTATGTCACATCATTTCGATACCAAACTGGCGAAGGAAGATCCGAGCCTCAACCTCTGCGACTTCTATTTATTTGACGGCCCCTTGGGCAAGACGGTAATGGCGATGACCGTGAATCCGGATGTGGGATTATCGGCTCCGGATACGCTTCATCCAGAAGGGCTCTACGCGTTCCGGTTCGACCTGAACGGAGATGCGAGGGAAGAGGTTACGTTCAAGTTCAGGTTTGGTGAACCACGACACGCAGATGGCGGTGAGCATACTCACATTCAGCCGTTTGTGGTGCGGAAGGCGACGGGTGACGATGCTCTTCGTGGCGACGCCGGAGAGAGTCTGGTTGAGGGTGAAACCGGTTCGATCGCGACTAATTCGGGTCTTCGTGCGTATGTTGGGATTGCTCCAGACCTATTTGCGGCAAATGCTGGATTCGGCACATTTATGACTGCTTTCTATAAGGACCAGCGCTACGATGGGGACGCCTTTCTGCATCAGCAGAATCCCTTTGCGAGGCGGAATGTTACGGCGATTGTGCTGGAGGTGCCGAGCGAACTGATTGGGAAGGGAAAAATCAACGCATGGGCGACGATCTCCCTCCTTGGCCATGCGCCGGAGGTACAAGTTTCGCGTTGGGGCCTGCCTATGGTTACGCATCTCTTCCTGAACGACCCGAGCGATCAAAAGGTGAAAGAACAATTCAATGCGTCGGTTCCGTCTGAAGATCTAGAGCGCTTCGCGAAGTGGATCGTGGATTTTGCAGAGAAGATCACGACCTATGCCGGTTCGGCGGCGGACCCGGGTGAATACGGGAAGCTGATCGCTGCACGGCTTTGTCCCAACGCGTTGCCTTACGAGCTTGGAACGTCCGCCGCATTTGAGGTGGCCAGCTTCAATGGACGCGCGCTCGGCGACGATGTGATGGATGTGATATTGACGCTGGCGACCAATACGCCAATTGTCGATGGACTTGCTCCCGACCGCGGGCGCATTCGCAAGGATTTCCCGTATTATGGAGCGCCGTATACGGCGGAGGAGCAGGTCGGGGTGACGCCGATGCCTCGCCCGGCTAAAAAGCAGGCGGGAAGCGTCGCTTAAGAATGAAGTTGGGAATCAGGACGCGTCCGTGGGCAGCTGGTATGGCCCCGCTGCCTCGATCCTTTAGTGCTATGAGGACGGCCGCCATCCCCACAAGACAGTGAGTCCGCAATGAGCACGAAAGAAGTAAGCAAAAACGAAGAGACGAGAAGTACGAGCGTTGCAGATCTCGATATGAAGCTTGAGGTGGTCGCCATCCCCGTTTCCGACGTCGACCGCGCAAAAAGTTCTACTCAAGGCTCGGATGGCGGCTGGATGCCGACCGCGCCGCCGGTGACAACTTCCCCCTGGTCCAGTTCACGCCTCCCGGCTCCGGCAGCTCGATCCAATTTGGAGTAAACCTCACGTCGGCTGCACCTGGTTCGGCACAGGCAATGCTCCTCGCCGTCTCCAACATCGAGGCGGCGCGCAGCGAACTCATCGCACACGGCGTCGATGCGAGCCAGGTGTTTCACTGTGAGACCGGAACGGCTTGCAGGTTTTCCTCGATCGGCGCGCGAGTGACCGGGCCGCACCCCGAGCGTCTCAGCTACTATTCGTTTGTTTCTTTCAGCGATCCGGACGGCAATGGCTGGCTGCTACAGGAAGTGACGAAGCGGCTTGCTGGGGGCGTCGCAGGCAACACAACGTATGCATCGGCGCACGATCTGGCCCAGGCGATGATTCGCGCAGCGAAGGACCATGAGCAGCACGAGAAACGGACAGGCCAATCCGACGCGAACTGGCCGGATTGGTACGCCGAGTATGTGGTGCGCAAGCAATTAAGCGAAGAGCTGCCGCAATAAACAATCATAAGGGCGGCACGCGCATCTTTCGCCGCCCAACACCATAACCTAAATACCTGTCACTCCAACGGGGAGTTCCCTGGGTTTCAATGAGCGCATTATCGCCGAAGCACTCAGCGAAAGGCTGATGAGGCTGCGTTGCGGAAACGAACGATGCTGTTGAAAAACTTTGGCCGACTTTCGTAAACCTGGCGCTATTATCCGGAAACTACGCGCAGATTCGTAAAACCCTTGCGTACTACGCAGGATCTATGGCTGAATGTTGCGGATCTACCATGGTTTGGCAGTCTTTGGTTCCCCGGTGCAAGCCCAACGAAATTGGTTGTCCTTCGCTGCGGGACACAGGCGAGAGCCGCAGTCGGAATACGATGCGTCCAGCGACAGCGTAGATTGCCAACACTATACCTTCACCAATGAAGTCGGGGAACCGACCGACTTCTGGTGCGGACGGACGATGATCTCGCCCGTCCCGCCAGTGCGGATCTGGCAAAGGAGGCCCGCACTGACACGCCATAAATGCCCGTCAAGCCGGCAAGGGCAGCGGCAGCCAGCGAGAGAAGGGCAAGCCGTGATACCACAGGGATGAGTTTCAAGGAACAGTTGGCGCAACCCGAGGACTTCGATTTTCTCGGCCTCGTCTCAAATGGCTTCCCGCAGATGCGTCGGTACACGGCGGCCATGCTCGACATCTTTGAGTTTCGTGCGGCTCCCGCAGCTCGGCCATTGCTGGAGGCGGTCAACATCCTTCGCGCGATGAATCGGGACAAGAGCCGCTCTGTTCCCCAAAACGCGCCTCTGGAGTGGATCAACCAGGGTTGGCGACCTTATGTGGTCACGGATGATGGAATCGACCGCCGTTTCTATGAACTGTGTGCGTTGACGGAGTTGAAGAATGGTCTCCGTGCAGGCGATGTCTGGGTGACGGGCAGCCGCCAATTCAAAGACTTCGACGCGTATCTTCTTGAGCCTTCGCATTTCACTGAACTGCGGTCGCAACAAAGCCTGTCGCTGCCAATCGAGCAAGAGGGTGATGCCTATGTGGCGGGCAGGGTCACGTTGCTTAAACAGTCTCTCGATGAAGTGGACGGCTTGGCCGCGCGCGGCGAACTGCCTGATGCGGTGGTCAGCGAGAGCGGCCTAAAGATAACACCTCTCACCAATGCGGTGCCCGAAGAAGCGCCGACATGTCATCAGCATGGGCAAATCCCTCGCGATCGGGCCTCAAAGACTGAGATGAGCTACATAGTCGGCCCTGCAAGAACCCGGTGCCGGGCTCCGCGCGGAGGGCTCAATGCTGGCGTTCAGCATTAATGTTATCGTTTTCCGATCCGGACCATTGGCCGGACGCGGCTTGGAAGACGGGGTAACCGGATGAGCATCGGGTTAACAACCTCAGGTCGGCAGCGCTTCGGGAACGCCAGCGCACCGGGCTATGTAAATTGGCTGGCGAGCCAGGCACGTGCAAAGTCCCAATCTCGTTTTAAGGTGGCGAGCGAGATCCCCAGCGCTTCGGCTGCTTCCGTTTCACTCAATCCGCCGAAAAAACGCATTTCAATCGCCCTGGCCGCACGCTCATCGAGCGCCTCAAGACGGCCCAGCGCCTCATCGACGACAAGCACCCGTTCATTGAGTGCCCAGGTCGCCCCGTCGCCGTCCCAAATCGAAACCTTGATTTGTCCGCCGCCGCGTTTTTCACTCCGGGTCCTGCGCGCGTAATCCACCAGCACGCGTCTCAACTGCCGGGCTGCCAGGGCGAAGAAATGGGCGCGATCCTTGCAGTCGACCGCCTGAGAGCCGCACAGCCGCAGATAGAGTTCGTGGACCAGCGCCGTCGGCTGGAGCGTATGTTCCCCCTGCTCGCGGCGCATCTCCCGAGCAGCGATTCGATGCAGATCGCCGTATACAAGCTCCATTAGCCGGCGCCCGGCCTCCTGCTGGCCGCTGCGCCAGTCGTCAAGAAGACCAGTGATGGTATGAGAATCTTCAGCCATTTTCGATGAAACGGGAAACTTGAGCTGTTTTGCGCGCCGGCTGCGCTAAGCAGTTCGAAGAAAGAGCTATGATACACCCCACCGGAGGGACATGGTATGACTCCTGAACTCTTGCATCGAATTCGCACCCTGTATGAAGCCGCTGTTGCAATGGAGCCCGCCGACCGCGACAGGTTTATGGAGCAACAAGCCCACGGCGACGTGAGCATCTGGCAGGAAGTGGAGCGGCTGCTCAGCGCGCGCGAGCGGCTCCCGGAATGGCTCGCAGGTCCGCTGCTGGGTCCAGCCGGGCGGGCCTTCGATCTTGTGCTGAATCCCTCGATTGGCATGGAGGGCAGGAAGATAGGTGGATACAGGATTCTTCGTGAGATCGGGCGCGGCGGCATGGGATCGGTTTATCTGGCTGAGCGCGCGGATGGCGCGTATCGCAAGCTGGTTGCGGTCAAACTGGTTCGGCCCGGCGAGAACAGTGCGGAAATCCTGGACCGGTTCCGTCACGAACGCGAGATCCTCGCCTCGCTCGATCATCCAAATATCGCGAGACTCATTGACGGCGGAAGCACGGAAGATGGCCTTCCCTACTTCGTCATGGAGTATGTTGAGGGCCGCCCGATTAACCGCTGGTGCGACGAGCGTAAGCTGAATATCAGCCAGCGTCTCGAACTGTTCCGCAGCGTGTGCGAAGCCGTGCACTACGCTCATCAGCGCCTGGTTGTACATCGGGATCTGAAGCCCGGAAACATTCTTGTCACGCCTGACGGGACCGTGAAGCTGCTTGACTTCGGAATCGCGAGGGTTGTTGAAGAGGGAAAGACCCGGCAATTGGATGCCACGCTCACCCTGCTGCGCGGCATGACACCGGAGTACGCGAGCCCGGAGCAGGTGAAAGGTGAACCGATCACTACTCTCACGGACGTTTACTCCTTGGGAGTGGTTCTCTACGAGTTGTTGACCGGCCACCGGCCCTACCGGTTATTGAGTGCGGCGATACACGAAATCGCGCGCGTCATTTCGGAACAGGAGCCAACGCGCCCGAGCGACCTCGTCGCGGCGCGGGAGGAGCAGCCCGAGGCGGGGTCCAGTGAGACGCCGGCTACGCTGGAAGCCGTCAGCGAGGTTAGGGAGGGCGACCCGAACCGGCTCCGGAAGCGACTCAGGGGAGACCTCGATTGCATCCTGCTCACGGCGCTGCGCAAGGAACCATCGCGCCGTTATCGCTCGGTCGAATCCCTTAGTGAGGATTTGGCACGGCACCTCGAAAATCTTCCCGTGCGCGCCCACGAAGACAGCCTCTGGTACCGGGCGAGCCGGTTCGTCCGCCGCCATCCAATGGGGGTGGCAATAGCAATTCTGGTTGCTGCGGCGCTTGGTGCATCAGTTCTCACAACGGCCTGGGAACTGAGAGTTGCGCTCGAAGCTGCAGGGGAGAGATTGTCCGCTCGTTCCATCATGGAGCCACAATTTGTGCTGTGGCTATGCATATCACTGGCGGGCTTCGGAGGCGCAGTCCTGCTCACCGGTGCAAAGTTGCTCCGCGTGGCGGGTGCACTTGCAGGCGCCACGCTGTTTGCTGTTGCCGAGCTTGTCAAGTTCAAGCTCGACTTTTTCATGGGTTGGTGGCAAAGCCGGATTGTCGATGTTCCGAATCCGCTCTCGCTCTTTCCGCAGCCGCTATTGTTTTTGACCATAGCGTTCGCGAGCGCGATACTCCTTCTCATTTCCTGGCGAGTAGCGCGCCGCTTCGGGTGGAGGGGGCAAACGATCTTCTTTGTTGCGTTCGCCGTCTGGGCCGGTCTTCGAGAAAGGGTATGGTTTGGAGATCTCACCCTGATGATGGCGCCTTCATGGCGCTTTTATCCGGTGGCTGCCGATATGGCCCTCTTGGGAGTCGGATTTACCTTAGCTTATGCTCTGATGCTGGCCGTTGCCGGACAGCCACGTGATGATATGCTGTCGGGACCGCGGAGACAGAAGTTTTGAGCCGTCAAGTAAACCGATGTTTAAGGGGCCGCCCGGAAACACTTCTGCGATCTCTCCAGTTAAACGCGCCCCACGATGAAGTTCAGCAACGGCTGTCACGTCACACTGTCGTAATACAACTCCTCTATCCTACCCAAGGGAGGAGGGAAGATATGAACACTCGGCTGGGTCTTGTGGTTACCGCAGCTCTCCTGATTTTTGACGTCACGCTTGCGCGAGCCACGATGTTCACTGAATCCGTTTTCGCCACCGGTGGCGCGATAGGAGCGACAAGCCCCGATTCGGTCCTATATGGCGCTGGTTCGCTCTGGATAGCGTACCAGAATGGCGCGGCTTCCGATGGCTCTAGCGGAGCAAGCACTGTGGTTCGCTACAGCTTCTCTGGAACCGTGCAGCATCAGTGGACCATCGCGGGGAACGTCGATGGCCTTCGGATTGATCCCACGGGTACGGTATGGGCCATGCAGAATAATGATGGGAACTCAACGCTCACGACTATCAACCCCGGCACGAACGCAACCGCGCTTTATACCTACGGCAGTACCTATACGAATACGGCGAACCGTGGATTTGACGACGCGGAGTTCAGTAAGGGCATGACCTTCCTGAGCGAGACGAATCCGGCGAGCCCTACCGATCCGATTTTGCTCGCGCTGACCACCCCTCTGGCATCGCCGCTGCAGGTCAAGGGTCTCCTGAACGCAGGCACTATTACTGATCCGGACTCGCTGATCCTCATGCCGAACGGCGACTTGGCGCTGACTGGCGAAGCAGACCAAACCATCATTTTCATACACAACCCGGGAACCGCCAGTCAGACAGTGAGTTACCTTCCGTTGAAGGGTGTCGGCGCTGGTTCGCCTGATGACACCATCTTTCCTACTGCTAGCCAGGGGACGTTTTTCTACGCCGATACGTGAGCGAATACGGTGTACAAAGTGACCGCCACAGGTCTGCCGATGGATTCCTCATTTATCGACGTCGGCAACGAATTCGGCAGTCTGGATACCAGTACGGGCGCCGTTACGCCGATCTATACCGGCGTAAGCCCGCACGGCGCGGTTTTCGTGCCAACCATCGTGCCCGAGCCGTCACTGCGCTGGCCCGTCCTCACCGGACTATTGCTCTTTGGCGTGATCCTGTCGTACAAGCGCCAACTTCGCACGAGCAAAAGATCCTGACGGGGGACGGCGTCCTTAATCGATGCTTTGTTGTTCCCAGCCGTCGCCCGGATTGTATTCCGTCATCGCTGTGGCGATATCGTTGGTCTTCTCACCCAAGTCTTTTTGGAAGATTAGGCCATCCTTGCCCACCATGAACGTCATGATCCCCGAGTTCCGGTACTCCGCGGGATAGGCCAGAATGGCAAATCCACCCGTCATCTTTCCGTTCACTATGTAATCTTTCGCGCCGCCCGGAGCCTTATCCCCTTGTTTTGTCAAAATCCGGAAGTAGTAGCCATCAAACGGCTGTGGCTTGTCGCCGGCATTGGTGTAACCCGCCTTTTTCGCGAAGTCGCCAAGCTGGCCAAGCGGGCTTGCAGTCTGACCCTCTGGAACGTGCCAATATAACGCGTTTTGCTTTCCTTCGTCGGCTACGAATTTTTGAGCGTATTGCTTCACCTTGTCGCCATCGTGAGTCTGGTTGAAATAGCGGTGCTGCGCGTCGGCGATAGCGCCGCACGCCTCGATTGCGGTCAGCTCGTCCTTGCCAATGCGGCGCGCCAGAATCTCGTCCTTGCCTGCTGCGGTGTCGAAATACCACTGGCCTGAGGCATTCTGCGCCAGAGGGATTGGGAAAGGATAATTGTCCGCGCCTACGTAGAGGATCTCCCCGCCAACTTTGATCTTGTCCCAGCGATTCATTTGGTTATATGCGGCCACAAAGTCCTGAAAAGCGTCCTTGTCCTTCACCGGATCGCCCGAGAACAGGGCCTCCTTGCCGTCTGGACCAAAAATCGCCAGCAATGCAGCCTGATCACCGGTTTTCGCGGCTTCTACGAACGCGGCTCCTGCCTCCGCGGGTGACGCAAAGGTTTTTTGCGCAGTTTTCTCGGCCGTGGTTTTCTCCGGCTTCTGGCATGCGGGAAGCCAGACAATCAGCGCTAACAGCGTAACCGTCGCCCAGAAACGTGAGCCCGGAATCCTATAGTTCCAAACCAGGTGGTTCCAAACCAGGTCCAACATACGCATTCCTCCAAAATCTGCCATGTCATCGTTCCTCGCCACCGGACTTCTGTCGGCTTTACCGCCGAAAACCGCCCCCGCCGCGGAATCCACCTCCGCCAACCCCCCCACCGCCAAACCGGCCGCCGCTGAATCCACTGGAGCGCATGCTCCCCCAGCCGCGACTGCTCTCTGCCCTCGATGACCAACCTCCCGAATTGCCAAATCCGCCGGAATGCCCGCTCATGCCACTGAAGGCATCGGATCTTCCAGCGCCGCTATCATGCTGGGCCCACGAATTCGAGGCGGAGGGATGGCTGGCGCCGAAGTTCTGAGCGCTCTGTCTGTTGACGTTGTTCCCGCTCACGTTCCTATTCGCGTTCCTGTTGTAGTTGCTGTTTATGTTCCTGTTGTAGTTATTGCTGAGGTTTCTGTTGTACGCGTTGTTGTAACCGTAGCCATTGTGGTAGCCACCGTTGTAATACCCGCCGTGCCACGCAGTATTTCCGTAGAAATTATTGTGGTTGTAGACGACCACGCCGCCATGCCAATTGCATCCCCAGGAATTCCAGCCCCAGCCTCCGCTCATCGCCGCTCCCACCGCGATGCCGGCTCCAAACGATAGAAGGCCCGTTGCTACTAAGTCGCCGGTGCTGTACCCGGGAGTGACATAGGGCGTGCCATAGACCACCGCCGGATTGTATTGCGGGACATACACAATCTGCGGATTCGCGGGTTGAATGACAATAGTTTGCGGCGCAGGCTCCTGCACGGTGATCTGAGGAGTGGACTTGAGATTGCCGGCAGCCTTAGCCTGCGCGCGCAATGCCTGAATGGCCGCCATCACGTCTGATTGCTGGTTGTGATAAGCCTCGCCCAAAGAAGAAGTCCAGTTGAGATTCTTCGCCAGGTTGTCGAGAACCGGCGGGAATTGCGTTAGTGCCTTGACGCTGGCGTCCCAGGTCTGTTTATCGACCGCTTGGGTCAGGGCGGTTCCAGTCAGGCTTTTGTTTTGCTCCACCCAGTAGTCCGCAACCGCTACCTGGTCAGGGAACGTCGCGGCCGCCAATATCTGCGCGACAAGTGCGTCCGGATACAGGGCAATGGGCGCCACCAATCCCTGAAGTTCACTCGCGGTCATAGGAGCGGTTGCGGTCGGATTTCCAGTGTCAGTCGCGGGCGCTGGACTTGGCGCTGGAGCTTGGTATCCAAACCCAAACTGGGACGAAGCGGTGGCTAGAACGATACTGAGCACGACCGACAAGAGTTTCTTGGCTTCCTTTGCGATCATTTAGTGCCTCAAGGTCTTTTTTCGCTTGTCTTCTAGTTGACTTCAAAAACGGGTGTCTGGGAACTGTCACTTGGGACAGGTGCTTTTGTCTCAAAAAATCCGGAGATTTCCCTTTCAAACGCTATACTCAGAGGCATAGACCTTGTTGTCTAGGCGGCTTTCGCGAGCCGCTTTGTCCGGGCCATGTCATTCCCCGTTGCTGAACCCTTCCACGCCTTGCGCGCATCCGGCTTTCAAGCTCAAGCGCCTCCGTTAAGCACAGATGCATTGCATGAGCTGATCGATGCTTCTAGCGATCCGTCGCGCGTGACCCATTACATTCAGGAGTTTGCCGCGCGCCATCCGGCGGAATGGAACGCCGTCGAGAAATCCCCGGACCATTTGCTGTGGCTGATCATTATCTTCAGTTCCAGCCGTTTTCTCTCCGAAGAGCTGCTGCGCAGCCCGGACTGGATCTTCTCTCTCAGGAACGTCGATTCCGCGCTCTCTTTGGACGATTACCGGACCGCTCTTGCGATGTTTCTGCATGTTCGCGGAGTGACTGCTCCCACGGCGCTGGACCTGGCGCTTTTTCGCCGCCAGCAATTGCTGCGTTTGGTCCTGCGTGATCGCCTGCACAGCGGCACGCTCTCCGAAATAACCGAGGAACTGTCCAATCTCGCGGACGCGATCCTCGATCGCGCGCTTTCCCTGATCGCGGCCGAGATCTCCACCCGCTACGGTGAGCCGCTTTCAGAAACGGATGGCGCTCCGGCTGTTTTTACGGTTCTGGCGCTGGGAAAACTGGGCGGTCGCGAATTGAATTTCAGCTCTGATCTGGACCTCATGTTTCTGTACAGCGACAACGGGGAAACTTCCGGCCCGCACAAAATCAGCAACCGCGAATTTTTCAAGAAGATCGCGAATCGGTTCACCAACGTCCTTTCCACCTACACCGCTGCCGGCCTTTGCTATCGCGTGGACCTCCGCCTCCGCCCGGAAGGCAGTCTCGGCGAAGTCTGCATGTCGCTCGCGGCGGCGAAAGACTACTATGCGCGGCGCGCTCGCGACTGGGAACTGCAGATGCTTCTGAAAGCCCGCGTCGTGGCCGGCGGCGAGAAGCTGGGGCAGGAGATGCTCGACTTTGTCGGCCCCGCCATCTACTCGACGAGCATCGATTTTTCGACCATCGAGACGATGTCCGTCACGCGCGAGCGCATCACGGAAAAACTTGCCCGCAAGCGGCTCCGCAAAGACGAGCTGGATGTGAAGCTCGCGCGCGGCGGCATCCGTGACATCGAATTTCTCGTGCAGTGCCTCCAGCGGCTGCACGGCGGCCGTGAGGCTTGGGTCCGCAACGGCGGTACGCTGCTCGCGCTGACCCGCCTTCACGACAAGGACATTCTCTCAACCACCGAGTACTCGCGGCTGGCTCACGCCTATCGCTTTCTGCGTAATCTCGAACACCTTCTGCAATACGAAGACGACCGGCAAACGCATGCCCTCCCGTCCGATCCTGCCGATCTGGAGCGCATGGCCCGCCGCATGTTTCAGCTCTCCCAGTCGCACCAATCCCCCATCACTGCTTCCGCGGAGCTGCTCCGGGAACTGAATCATCACCTGGAGAACGTCCAGACGATCTACGAGCGCATCGTTCACGCGCAGCGTCCGCTCCAATATGGACCCTCGCCGTCCTTTCCAGCCACGTTCGCGCCCGCGCCCCAGCCGCCTGCCGTCCACCCAGCCGCCCCGCATGCCCGTTTTGCCCCCGATACCCTTCGCGATGCCGCCGGTTCAGTGGCGCACTTTTCTGAGTGGCTGCAGCGGCGCGGAATGCTGCGATCCGAAGATCAGCTCGCCGGTTTCTTGCAAAGCCTGCCCAAAGGCTCTCCCGATCTTCATCTGGTAGATACTCATCCGGTTCTCGCCGAGTGGCTGATTAGTGTCTTCGAGCTCAGCCCATATCTTTCCGAACAACTCACCCGCAATCCGGAGTTGCTCGAAGAGATCCGCCGCGCCGCCGAAACCACGCGCCGCTGGCCGTTTGAGGGCTTGGCCGCGCCGCTCAATGATATCGACGGCCTGCGGTCGTTCTTCCGCCGCGAGATGTTTCGCATTTTGGTCGGAAGCATGTGCCTTCCCGAGGATGTCTTCAAAACCCTCGATACCACGTCCGCCCTTGGCGAATTCATGATCGCCCGCGCCTATCGCATCGCGCTGGAGCGCGGTCTCGCGCACGCCCGCAATCACGCCAGCCCGGAAAGCCCGTTCAAGGAGCACCAGGACGAAATGATGGTGGTGGCGCTTGGCCGGCTCGGTATGCGCGAATTTGATCTGGCCTCCGATGCCGACCTCTTGTTCATCATTCCCGACTCCGAAATACGGCGTCAGCGATTTTGGACGCGCGTTGCCGAGCATCTGATTGAGATCCTCAGCGCCTATGCCGGCGACGGCGCGATCCTCTCCATAGACACGCGTTTGCGCCCCAATGGCCGCGAAGGCATGCTCGTCCAGACCCAATCGGCCTATGTGGATTACTTCTCGACCAAGGCGGAGGCCTGGGAAGGGATCGCTTACATGAAGGCGCGAGCCGTCGCCGGCGATACGGACCGCGCCACCGAGTTCCTCACCGAACTCCAAAAGGTCGATTGGCGTCGCTACGGCCAGAGTGGCCGTTCCAAGCTCAACCTCCGGCAGATGCGTCTAAAGCTCCAGCGCGAGCAAGGCCATATCACGCCGTTGAAAGCCGCCGAGGGCGGCTACTACGATGCCGATTTCATCCTGATGTACCTGCGCCTCAAGGGCGCCGGAATGTTCTACAAAAGCCTCAATACCCCCGAGCGCATCGATGTGGTCGAGAAAATGGGCCACCTGGATCGCGCTGACGCGGATTTTCTTCTCCAGGCAACCACCTTCTTCCGCGCTCTCGAGCATGCTCTGCGCGTAGTCACCGGCCGCGCTGAAGAAAAAATCCCCGCCGATCCCGGGCAGCGCCAAATGATTGCCGAACTGCTGACCCGCTGGACCGGCAAACAGTTGCAGGCCGCCGGCCTGGATGAAGACCTGCTCTCGCTGCAAACCAAAACCCGGCGCCTGTTCGAAGCCGTTTTCGATCGCTGACGGCGCTATTTGACACCGTGAACACTCGAAACCGAGCGGCGACCGTAACGGAGCTTGTATGTGCGGAGCATAAAGGAATTTCAGATACGGGAGACTACTCTTCTTCGTCCACGTGCATGTGCGTCTTAGCGGCCGCGATGATCTTCTCCGCCTGCGCCGCGGGCACGTAGTCGTAGTGATCGAAATCCATGTGGAATGACGCGCGCCCTTGTGTCTTTGAGATCAAATCGTTCTGATAATTCAGCATCTCTGACATCGGCACTTGCGCGTGAATCGACTGCATCCCGCCTTTCAGGTCCATGCCGGAAATGCGGCCGCGCCGCCCGTTGAAATCGCTCATCAGGTCGCCCGCGAACTCGACAGGCGTTTCTACATCCACCCGCATGATCGGCTCCAGAAGCGCCGGCTTGGCCTGCTGCATCGCCGTGCGGAAGGCCTTCCGTCCAGCCAGCTTAAAGGCCATTTCGGAAGAGTCTACGTCGTGATAAGAACCGTCATACAGAGTGACTTTGAAGTCCGTCACCGGAAAGCCCGCCATGAATCCTTGTTCGGCGGCTTCGAGGATGCCCTTTTCCACCGCGGGCACATACTGCCGCGGGATTGCGCCGCCGAAGATATCGTTCACGAACTGAAATTTTTCGCCCCGTGGCAGCGGCTCCAGCCGGATCCAGCAATCGCCGAACTGCCCGTGGCCGCCCGTCTGCTTCTTGTGCCGCCCTTGCACGCTCGCCGATCCGCGCACCGTTTCCCGATACGGAATCTTCGGCGCTTTCAGTTCCACTTCTACCCCATAGCGCCGCTTCAAACGGCTCACTACGATCTCCAGATGTTGCTGGCCGTTGCCCGCCAGCAGGAACTCTTTCGTCTGCGCATCGCGGTAAAAGCGCAACGATTGATCCTCTTCCAGCACTTTTGAAAGCGCCGTGCTGAGCCGGTCTTCATCCTGCCGCGTCTTCGCCGAAATGGCATACGCGATGGAAGGCTCCGGTATCTCTACCGGCCGAAAGGTCGCGCAGTTATCTTTCTCGCAAAGCGTATCGCCCGTCAGAGTTTCTTTGAGCTTCGCCACCTCGCCTATATCCCCTGCGCGCAGCTCTGCAATGGGTTGCATGGTCTTGCCGAACGGCGTTGCGATATGCCCCAGGCGCTCGTTCGAGTTGGAGCGGGCGTTCGTCAGATGCGCGTCGTCTTTCACCGTGCCTGACATCACTTTGAAGTACGTGACGCGGCCCGCAAACGGGTCGGCTGCGGTCTTGAACACGAAAACGGACGGCGGCTCGTTCGGCGTGATAGACTTCTCAATCTCTTTACCGTTCTGGACGGCGGGCAGTCCATTCCGCGCCAGCGGTGAAGGAAATACCTCCGCCAGAAAACTCATCAGCAGGTCCGCGCCCGCATTCTGCGCCGCTGAGCAGCAAAGCGCTGGAAATATGCGGCGATCCCTGACCGCCTGCTGCAGCCCGCTGATGAGGTGGTCGCACGGCAGCGTGCCCGTCGCGAAGAACTCCTCCAGCAGCTCGTCATTTCCTTCGGCGACCATCTCCACCAGCGCTTCATGGCCGGCGGAAGCAGCCTCTTTCAATGCCTCCGGGATATCGCCCTCTTTGCCTTTGCCGTCGCCTCCTGCCGTATAAGACCAGCAGCGCATCCGGATCAGGTCGATGATGCCTGTGAAATTCCTCTCCGCTCCCACCGGTAGGTGCACCGGAATCACGCTTCTTCCAAATTTCTCCTGGGCGTTCGCGACAACGCGATCGAACGAAGACCGCTCGCGGTCCAGTTTGTTCACCAGAATCGCCGCGGGCAACGCGAACTCCTCGGCGAACCCCCACACTTTCACCGCCGAAACTTCGACGCCCGCCACGCCATCTAGAACCGTCACGACCCCGTCAGCCGCCGCCATCGCCGAACGCGTATCGTTCAAAAACATGTTGTAGCCCGGAGTATCAATGACGTTCAGCTTGGTCTTCTGCCAGGCAAACGCCGCAATTCCGGAACTGATGCTGAGTTTTCTGGCAACTTCCTCTTCATCGAAGTCCGTCACCGTGTTGCCTTCGTCGGGCTTCAGGAGCCGGTCTGTGGCGCTGGCCGTAAACAGCATGGCGGAAGCCAATGCGGTTTTGCCGCTATGCCCGTGCCCGATTAACGCTACATTGCGAATATCGGGGCTATCGAAGACCCTCATAAAGTGAACCCTCCCGCGGAGAATGTGCGATCACGATCAGCCTCCCGGCCGCCCGAAGCCGAGAGCATATCAAACCGCCTTCCCCGGTTTGTAGGAACAGACTTGTAGCGAAGGAAAGCTTCCCCCTGGCTGCTAAGCGATCTGTTGAGATGCCGTGATGTCGCTCGACACGTCCACCACCGGGTTATAAGTAAGAATCCGGCCGCAGCTCTCGCAGAACATGATTTCATCGCCCCGGCGCAGGTCCTGAAACAGCTGCGGTCTGAGCGCGATCTGGCACGCATCGCAGCGGCCTTCGGTGGCGTCCGCGATGGGCCTGTTTTTGGTTTTCTTGCGAAGACGCTCGTATTCTTTGTAGAAATTCGCGGTCATCTCGCTGGCCACGGACTTGCGGCCTATCTGCGTCTCGGCGAGTTCTCTCTCGTCCAATGCCGTGCGCTCGCGCGCTCGCGTCTTCTCCGCCTCTACTTGCTGTTGTTCTTTCTGAAGCTCGCTCTCAGCCGTTTTTACGTTCTTTTCCAGAGGCTCTGATTTTTCCATCAGCTCCAAAATCTTATCTTCCCCTTTGCGCACTTCGCCTTCCGCGAACGCGATCTCGTGCTGGAAGGCCTGATACTGTTCGTTGGTCTTCGCTTGCGCCATCTGGTCCTTCAGCTTGGAGAGCTTCTGCTGGTGAAGCTGGATGTCGCCTTCCAGCTTTTTCCTGTCGCGTTGATTCGCCGCCAATGCCGCGCGGTCCGCTTCCAGCCGGCGCGTGTGCGTGTCCACCTTCTTTTCGATCTCGGCTGTGTGTTTGGGAAGAATAGCGATCTCGTTCTCGAGACTCGCTATCTTGCGGTCAAGCGCCTGAAGACGCAGCGCAAGAGCAAGGTCCGGCAGCATCAATCTTCAATTTATCACGCGGTCCCGCCGTACTCTTCCAAAAACCGCGCGATGGTGCGAATGCCCAGATAGTAGTTCTCGATGCGGTACTTCTCATTGGGCGAGTGCAATCCATCGTCGGGAAGGCCGAAGCCCATTAGAACAGTAGGTATCCCCAGCTCCTTCGCGAATTCACCCACAATCGGAATCGAGCCGCCGCCGCGGATGAACACCGTCGGCTTTCCCAGCATTTCGCTGAACGCTTTCGCGGCGACATCCATGGCCGGGTGATGCGGATTCACTAGAATGGCCGGTCCGGCGCTGAGCACCCGCACTTCGGTTCTGATTCCCTTCGGAGTATTTTCTTTGACCCATTTCTGAACGCTTGCGAGGATCTGTCCCGGCTTTTGCCGGGGCACCAGGCGAAGGCTCACCTTCGCCGTCGCCTTCGCGGGAATCACCGTCTTCGCTCCCGTGCCCGTGAACCCGCCCGCAATGCCGTGTACTTCAAAGGTAGGCCGCGCCCAGATGCGCGCCAACACCGATTGATTTGGCTCGCCCGTCAGCGCCCTTGACCCCACGTGCTCCAGAAAGGCTTCGTCCGTGAACGGCAGGTGTTTCCAGCTCTCTACTTCCACTGCGTCCGGAGCGGTCACCTCGTCGTAAATTCCCGGAATTAAAATGCGGCCGTCCGCATCCTTGGCTTTCGCCAGCAGCTCGATCAGCCCGTAAACCGCGTTCGGAGCCGCTCCGCCATACATTCCGGAATGCAGATCGCGCGCCGCTCCGCTGGCTTCGATCTCCATATAAATCAGCCCGCGCAAGCCTACGCACAGCGTCGGAATGCCGTCCGCAAAAAGCTCGGTGTCCGAGACCAGCGCCACATCCGCCTTCAGCTTCTCCCGGTGCCGCGGTACGTACTCTGAAATCGATTCCCCGCCCACCTCCTCCTCGCCCTCGATGAGGAACTTTACATTAACCGGCAGCTTTCCGCCATGCACTGCCCGTAGCGCTTCCACCGCTTTTATGTGCATGTACATCTGGCCTTTGTCATCGCATGCGCCGCGCGCGTAGATGTTGCCGTCGCGAATGCTCGGCTCGAATGGCGGCGTCTTCCAAAGCTCCAGCGGATCCGGCGGCTGCACGTCATAGTGGCCGTAGCAGAGCACCGTCGGCTTTCCAGGCGCGTGCAGCCAGTCGCCGTACACCAACGGATGCTTCGCGGTCTGGATCACGTCTACGTTTTCGATTCCGGCGCGCCGCAACCCGTCCGCCACGAATTGCGCGGCGGCCGCTACGTCGCGCTTGTTTTCCGGCAGCGTGCTGATACTTGGAATACGCAAAAGCTGGAAGAGTTCGTCCAGGAAGCGCGATTCATTCTTCTGCGTGTAGTCGTCTACCGCGGATAACACAGTTTTGCTCCTCACGGCTCCAAGTATAGAGACTGCCTCAAGCGCCGCGCCTGATGGAGAAAACGGCAACCTCGGAAAATAAATTCGGCAGCCATCGCACCCTTTTATCGCCACGCAGAAAGATCTGCCGCTCAATCATCCAGTTCTGGTCGCGGCAGAGCTGCACGAAGTCGTCCACCGTCAGAAAGTGCAGGTTCGGCGACTCATACCATTTGTAAGGGAACAGCTTGGTGCGCGGCGCGCTGCCGCTGACCAGGTGCGCCAGGCGTGTGGTCCAATGCCCGAAATTCGGAAACGCCACAATCCCATGCCGCCCTACGCGCAACATCTCATGCAACACCCGCAGCGGATAGCGGGTCTCCTGTAAAGTCTGGCTGAGGATGATGAAATCAAACGCGCCGTCCGTGTAATCGGTGAGTCCTTGATCGATGTCGCTCTGATACGCCGAGACGCCGCGGGCGATCGCCCGCCGCACGCGGTTCGCGTCGATTTCCACGCCGCGCCCATGCACGCCTTTTTGCTCGCGCAGCCACGCCAGCAATTCGCCCTCGCCGCAGCCCAGGTCAAGCACGCCCGAGCCGGGCTCCACGATCTCCGCGATCATGGCGTAATCCGGCCGCAGCCGAACGGGGCTTGAGGCGGGGGGCGGCGCGGCATGTTCCGCCGGCCTGCCCTGCTTCTGGCCCCGGTAAACGCTATCCAGAAAGCCTGCGATCATCTCGCTCTGCTCTTTGGCCTCAACCAGAAAAGCATCGTGACCGTAGTTCGAGTTCAGTTCGCAGAACGCCACATCAATATTGCGGCTCCGCAGCGCGCTGACCGTTTCAAGCGATTGGTAAGTCGGGTAGAGCCAGTCGGAAGTAAAGCTCAGCACCAGAAAGCGCGCTCGCGTTCGATGAAAAGCCTCTGATAGCGACCCGTGGCCCGCTGAGAGATCGAAGTAGTCCATCGCCTTCGTGATGTAGAGATAGGAATTCGCGTCAAAGCGGTTGACAAACTGGCTGCCCCGGTAGCGCAGATAGCTTTCCACTTCGAAGTCCACTGAAAAATCAAATCCGAAGGCATCCTTGTCGCTGAGGCGTCGCCCAAACTTCTGGCGCATGGACTCGTCGCTCATGTAGGTGATGTGTCCCACCATTCGCGCCACCGCCAGCCCGCGCGCTGGCGGCTTCGTCTCGTAGTAATTGCCTTCGTTCCAGTCCGGGTCTGCCATCACAGCCTGCCGGCCTACCTCGTTAAACGCGATTTGCTGAGCGCTGTGGCGCGAGGTTGCCGCGATCGGAATCGCAGCCGCGACGGAATCCGGATACGCCACCGTCCACTCCAGCGCCTGCATCCCCCCCATCGACCCGCCCGCCACAGCCAGCAGCCGTTCAATGCCCAGGTGTTCCACCAGCATCTTTTGCAGCCGCGCCATATCCCCGATCGTGATCACCGGAAACCGCATGCCATAGCGTTCCCCATTGCCCGTGTCGATAGAACTTGGGTCTATAGAACCCGGCCCGGTCGTCCCGCGGCAGCCGCCCAGAACGTTCGATGAGATCACAAAATACCGGTCCGTATCGAATGCCAGTCCAGGACCGATCATCGGCGACCACCAGCCAGGCTGCCCGGTCTCTTTGCTGATTCCCGCCGCGTGCGCGTCTCCTGAAAAGGCATGCAGCACCAGGATGGCGTTCGAGCGCTCCCTGTTCAGCGTTCCGTAAGTCTCGTACGCGACGTCAACATTCAACAGCCGCACCCCGCACTCCAGGCTCAGCGAGGGGAACGTGACAATTTGTGTTTCGACCGTGAATGCGGTCTCGGTGACAAGGGGTGGCATAGCTGCGCGCACCGTGCAGGGCTTGCTTTGCACGATAGCATGCGGCAACTTCAGAAGGTCATGTTCGCCCGCAGGACGCGCGCGAGAGTGGCTGGCTGAAACAGCGCATTCATCGGCGACAGCAGGTGCATCACGTCCAGAAGATCATCGTGCACGGCCGTATCGCGAGCCGCCGCGCGCCGCACCAGGCTCAGAAAGCCATTGAAAAGATTCTCGCCTGGTTTGGCATAGGCTGGCGCTCCGGGAATCCGGCTGTCCTCGCCCACCGACAGCCTCCAGGGAGCGTCTATCGCTTTCCCCACCCCATGGAAATAGCGTTTCGCCAGCGTGCCGTCCATTCCCCCTTCGAGCGACCGGGAAAGAACCTCAGCCTGCAGGGCAGCCGACGTAATGCTTGTGCAATAGACGGAATTAAATCCGCAAACGGCCTCTCCCATTACCAGATAGCCCTCTGGGAAGCTGGCCAGGTCTTCAAAGTGCCTTCTGAGATATCCGAGAAACGTAAACGGGACAGGAGCGGAGAGCGGTTCCGCCCGTGAGATCACGTTATATACGTCCGGAACAGGCAGGCTCTTCGCTAAGTCAAGAAACTCCGGCTTCTCCGGGACGGTATGGCTGCCGCCCTCGCCGAGCATGCAAACCCAGCGGTCTCCTTCCACCGGCAGCAGCGCGGCGAACTTGCGGCCGTCTGGCGGTTTCGGGTAGATCAGCAGCATCTCTGCGCCCGGCAGCAGTTCTGGAGCGCGCTTGTAATACCGGATACTGCCCGCCAGATCCACTCGGATGCCGCTGACCGGAGGAGGCTCAAACCCCAATTCCAACAGCCATCTAGGCGCGGCGGAGTCTCTGCCCGCGCAGCCGATCGATAGATCCGCCGCGAGATTGTGGATACCGCTCCCGTCCTCCATTTCGACGCCTGTGATCGTTTTTCCGTTCACGATGGGATGCACATCCGTCACTCCGGAAAGAAACCGCACGTTCGGCAGCGAGTGCACGCGCCGCCGCAGATGCCAATCCAGGTAAGCGTGCGTCTGAATGCAAGTGTTGCGTTCCGTCGGGTGCTGGACGTTGTACCCGCCAAACTGATAGCAGCGCGCGGCCGCGCCCATGTCCGCTTGAAATGCCCCGCCCGCGACGAGTTCTTCGATGAATCCCGGAAACAACGGTGCGAGAATCTGCTCTCCGCGAGCCAGAATGGCATGTGCATGCTGGCCGCGAGGATTGTGATCGCGAGCGGCGGCCCGGTGCGAGTGTTCCCGCTCCACTACCGTAACGTTCTCGAAAAAATCCGCGAGAACGCGCGCGCTCAGCAGCCCGGCGATACTATCGCCGATAACAACCGCGTGTTGTCCGATTTTTTGAACCATTGAATACACGGTACCTCGCGCCAGGATGCGAATGGCAGCGGAGCAGCCATACTTATTGTCTATGAGGACACGCATGCCTTTTGGGACAAGGTGGACTTCGCTGTTGTTCCTGGCCATAACCGGGCTTGCCGTTGCGTGGCCGCGAGCTGGCGCGCAAACGTCCTCCGAACCGGTCGACAAATATCAGTGGCTCGAAGATGTGACGGGCGAACGCTCGATGGCTTGGGTGAAGGCCGAAAACGAACGTTCTGCCAAGGTGCTGGAGACCGATCCACGTTTCGCTGGGTTCGAAGCGGCGGCGCTCAAGCTACTCGAATCGCCGGAGCGGCTGCCTATGCCGGACTTCTGCGGCCAGGATGTCTGCAACACCTGGCAGGACGCCGCGCATGTCCAGGGCATCCTGCGTCATACCTCGCTTGCGGATTACCTCACGGCGCAGCCTCATTGGCAGACTCTGCTGGACTACGATGCGCTCGCCCGGCAGGACAAGGAGAAGTGGGTGCAGAAGGGGCGCATTTGCCTCCACCCGGGAGACGAGTTGTGCCTCGTTGCGCTCTCGGCCGGCGGCGAGGATGCCGATACATTGCGTGAGTTCAATCTCAAGACCGGCAAGTTCGTCGCGGGCGGCTTTGTGCTGCCCCGTTCCAAACAGGTCGTGTCTTGGCTCGATCGAGACACGCTGCTGGTTGCACGCGACTGGGGCGCCGGCGCCATGACCACTTCGGGATATCCCTTTGTGATTAAGGTCTGGAAACGTGGTCAACCGCTCGACCAGGCCAAAGAGGTCTATCGGGGCGCAAAGACCGACATGCGGGCCGCGGCCCAAACCCTAAACGACGGCGAGGGGCGTCAAGCCGAGATCCTCGACCGCCGGCTGAACTTTTTCGAAGATGAATCCTCGCTGCTGACGCCCTCTGGCGTGAAGCGCATTCCGTTGCCGCTTAAGTCGAGCATAGACGACCTGCTTCATGGCCAGCTGATCGTCACCATCAACCAGGACTGGGAACCCGGCGGCGCCAGGATTGCTGCGGGCTCGGTAGTTTCTCTGGATCTCGAAGCCGTCAGGAAAGACCCGCTTCACCTGAAGCCCCGCCTTGTGTTTGCTCCGACCGCCGTCGAGTTTTTCCAGGATCTGGCCACCACCAGGAATCACTTGATCCTGACCACGCTCGAAAATGTCCAAGGGCGTGCCTACGTCTATAGCCTCAGTGCGGATGGCGCTTGGACCCGGAACAGGCTAAATATACCCGCCAACCGGACCGTAGAGATCAAGACCAGCAGCTCGCTTGACGATCGGTTCTTTCTTTCGCTCGAAGGATTCTTGACTCCTTCATCGCTTTGGCTCGGCGATGCCGCGGCCGTCACGTTCCGGGAAGCAAGAACACTGCCGCCCCAGTTTGACGCCTCCCGTGACGTGGTCGAACAGTTGGAGGCGATCTCAAAGGACGGAACCAAAGTGCCTTATTTTGTCGTGCGGCGCAATGACCTCAAGTACGACGGTACAAATCCAACGCTGCTGACAGCCTATGGCGGTTTTCAGCTTTCCCAAACGCCGCGCTACTCGCCCACCGTCGGCAAACTCTGGCTGGAACGCGGCGGAGTATTCGTCCTCGCCAACATTCGAGGCGGCGGCGAGTTTGGTCCCGCTTGGCATGAGGCCGGACTGAAGATCCATCGGCAGCGCATCTATGACGACTTCGCGGCAGTCGGCAACGATCTGGTCGCCCGCCGCATCACTTCGCCCCGGCGTCTGGGCATTGTCGGCGGCTCGAATGGCGGTTTGCTGATGGGCGTCGAGATGACCCAGCATCCTGAGATGTGGCGCGCCATTGCGATTCAGGTTCCGCTGCTCGATATGCTGCGCTTTGAGCAGATCGCCGCCGGATCGTCCTGGACAGGCGAATACGGCTCGGTCAGCAACCCGGAGGAGCGTGCTTTTCTCGCCTCGATCTCTCCCTACAACCAGCTAAAAGCGGACGTGAGCTACCCCGAGCCCCTGATTTTCACCACGACAAAGGACGATCGGGTCGGCCCCGTACACGCGCGAAAATTCGCCGCCAGGATGGAGGAGTTCCATAAACCGTTCTTCTACGACGAGATCATCGAAGGCGGCCACGGAGCCGGCGCTGATCTAAAGGAGCAGGCAAAGACCGTCGCCGAACTGTACACGTATTTCACCCGCATGCTTATGGACTAAAGACCCGGAGACCGTAGCCCGTTATTGCGGAACCGTCTTCTGCAGTTTCTGGAACTCTTCCATCTCGCTCCGCGCTTTCACAGCCTGACCCTCTTTCTGGTAAAGCGTGGCGAGCGCAAAATGTGTTTGTGCTGCGAGAGAAGTTTCCTTCTCGATCTCGAGCAAGTGCAGCCAAGCCTTTTCGGCCGCAGCATTGTCGCCGTCCAGCGACTCAGCTTCGCCGAGTGAATAAAGCGTCTCCGGCATATCCGGTCTCAATCGGTCGGCGCGTTCCAGTTCCGTGCGTGCCTCTCGCGCCTTCCCTTGTTGCAGCAAGGCCGTTCCCAGGCGATAGGCGGCCTCCGTATTACCCGGCTGCAGTTTGGTCTCATCGCGAAACTCCTCTTCCGCTTTCGGCCACTGCGCGGTGCTCGCGTAAACCAAGCCGATCCAGGTCTTGAGACTGCCCTTTGAAGGGTTGAAAAGCTCCGGCTTCCGATAGAGGCAAAAGAAGTCCGATCCATCCTGCCCGAGGGATGCCGATCACCATTCCGAAGTAATGCCGATCAGCGTTCCGAACTGAAACTCAAGATTTGCGAGGACGCAGTGGATGCCACCATCGACAATAGTGATGATATCGATGCGACCGAACACTCAAGAGTCGGGCTGGATGAATTCGCGAATCTTGTTGCCGCACGCGTGTGCGCCTACTTGGAAAAGCGCCTACAAAACCGTTTGACAGTGAAGTAGCATGCCTTCTACAAAGCAGAAAACGACACATCGACCCCGCCGCTCGAAACTAGCGGATCGAATTGAAGAAATCGAGCTTGCATCCGTACATCTGGAAGTCAAAGCCCGCGTTTCACCCACTTGGGACAGTAGTGTTGAGCCGGATGCCTACATAACGGATCTGGAGGGCGAGATCCTCCTTCCGAACCCCGAGGCGGATGACGACATCCGTATTGGCAAAGTTTCGGCATATTCTGTACATTTCGGAGAAGCATCAGAAGACGGGGTTTCGTGGTTCGACGTTCTGGATGCGCGGAGCGCAGATACGGCCCTGTATGTCGACCTCATCGATCCTAAGGAGTCCTGGTATACCGAATGGGTTGAGTCGACGTTTGAGCCATTCTCTGGCGACCTCCTTATTCTGGACCGCATTCGAATCGAACCGGAATACCGCGGCCAAGGATACGGTCTTTACGCGGCACAACTGATGATCAATGGGTTCGCTTCAATGGCATAGTTGCTTGTCTTCCAGCTCCGTATGAACTCCTGAAAGATGCCCCACTGCGGCATTCCGGCGACGATAGGAGAAGCAGTCGCGACAAACGGATTCCAGGATGGGCGCGCGCCGAAGCCAAACTGCGTGCGTATTGGTCACTGCTCGGCTTTCAGCAACTTCCCGGGTCGGATGTCTGTGCATTGTCCTTGACAACCAAGCGCCCTTCAATGCAAGAAGTGATGCAGAAGTATGCCGCCAGCAAACGGCGAGCCGTATCGACCACTCAGGTTGAGCGCTGATGCTCCAATTGGTACTTGATACCAACGTACTGGTGGCCGGCTTGCGCTCAAAGTGGGGAGCATCATTCGAGCTAATCCGATTGTTGGCCGAAGGCCGATTTCGGCCGAACGTTTCGGTCGCCCTGGCTCTTGACTGCGAAGATGTCCTGAAGCGTTCTGGGTTGGTCACCAGCCTAACTGAGGCGGAAATAGACGTGTTCCTGGATTACGTGCTCGCCTCATCGGCGTTGTTGCCATTCGTTCAGAGGCTACAGCCTAGTTTGCGCGATCCTGATGACGAGCGTATTCTGGAGGTAGCGGTACAGTGTGGGGCGACAATCGTGACGCACAACTCGAAAGACTTTGAAGGAGTGATTCGGTTCGGCATTGGAGTCAAGACGCCCTCGGAGATATTGGCCATTCTAAGGAGTACCGCATGACTGTAAGCATTGATGTTCCGGAAGAGTTATACGACCAGGCCCGCAGCATTGCTGAAGCTCAGCAAATTCCCGTGGAACAGGTTTTCGCGTCTGCATTTGCCGACCAATTTGCGGCTTTGCAGCGACTTCGCGAACGGGCCACGCGTGGAGACCGCGAGAAATTTCTAGCTGTTCTCGATAAAGTCCCGGACATTGAGCCTGAAGAATTTGATCCTATTTAAACGCTGTTTTACCGCAGTTCCACGAATCAGGCATCCCTGGTAGCTTGGCTTCGGTGATGCATTTCGCAGAGCACAGTGCACGACTACGTGTCAGCGGCGCAAGCGGCCAACGTGATGTGGCCGTTGCCCGGCGACTGGAATGACGAGCAGCTTGAGCGAACGCTGTTTCCACAGCGGCCAGCAACTACAACTTCGCGGAAGCTTACGAGCCGGATTTAAATTCCACCTAGCGCGATTGGGGCGAGCACTACGCTGTGGCAATCATTCCGGCGCGGCCCTATCGCGCCCGGGACAAAGCCAAGGCGGAGGTGGGAGTGCAAGTAGTCCAACGCTGGATTATTGCCGCCTTGCGTAAGATGGACGCAAGCGCGACATGCTCGGCTCTATGACCATGCTGCCCAACGGACTCGGCGCTTGACCTGTGTCGCCCCATCACCTATCCCCCCGAGCCTCCAAAATCGCCCGATTCCCAATACAAACCTCGCAATCGCACCCGCCCCGTTCCATCGGCCGCGGCCCATATTTCCCACGCCCGTCGGCCCTAGATGCCCCCGCGCCACAAGCTTGCGCTGTTTCTCGGATGTAACTGGCCCTGAAAGAGCAAGCTGTACAAGAAGCACGAGCGTTCGGTCAACCGTGTTAGCGCTTACAACTTCCCCTTTTACCGCAGGGATTGCGGATGGCATGGGCGTTTCAAGTAAGTCGCTCGCGCGACGGACGCTGCGCGTGAGTCGATTAGGGGCGCGTCTTGCCGATAGGGGCGTTGTCTCGAAGAAGGATGTGCCTTATGATTGGGCCATGGCAATGCTTTTCATCTGCGTAACGCGCGGATCTGAGTGTCGCATTGTCAAGAAAAACACTATTGAAAACCCAATAAGCACGTGAGTGGCCGCGTCCGCCGCAAACGCAAGCGACTCACATGAAACGGCCTTATCGAAAGCGCCGCCGCCCGTACTTCGCCTTTTTTTTCAGACCACAATCGCCGCGCCGCCTCCGATAAGGTACTAGCGTTTATCGGTAGCGATACTGTTTTGCAAACAAACCGCATCTAGCGTAAGAATTTCACGATGCGGGAAGGAATCTGTGGACGCAGCGGACTCGACGCCAACCGATATGCTGAAGTTTTAGCCTCCCAGTATGGGGTATGATTCCATGATCAAGACTACGCGATATTTCGCTTGGTCATGTAAGAATTCATAGTTCAACGTTACTGCCCGGCCGGTCTCGGTGCGAGTACTGTTGAACGCAGGAAGTGGAAACAGCGCGTCCTCCCACTCGTTACCGGAAACGGTAAATTGTATGTTCCAGATCCCGACCTCTTCATGACTGGATGGGATCCGCTGCTTTGCGGGGTCCCGGTACAGCGCCCTAAGCTCTGGCCCAGCTGTCTGCAAGTACTGCAACAGAGCAAGGGTCTTGTCCCCGTTGGTAGCAACTAGCTGAGTAATTCTATCCGTCACCTCGGCCGCGCCCATCATGGCGTCTGCGTAGGTTCCGCCATTCCGCACAAGCAGCCCGAACCGTAACAGGGCAACAACGGAGTCCGGGATCATTCGCTCAAACACTGTAAGTGCAGGCAACACTCGTCGGCCGGCGCGGGTTCGCCAGTAGTTGCTGTCGTCTACCGGGTCTTCGGGAAGAACACGTACAATTCGGGCTCCCTCACCGGCTGTCCCGGCCACGGTAAGACAAATTTCGTCTCCTTCGGTTTCAAGTGGCAACACACATTCAATCTCACGAAGCGAAATCCGTATACCGAGCATCTTTCTTATTCTGTGCCCGTGCGGAGAGCGTTCCGGAAATGCGGCACGTCCTGGAAGAGTAAATTGGTCTGATCATTTAACGCTGAATCCAATAGCTCGGCTATACGCGGGGGGATAGCAGCTCCGCGTTGGCTGATCGGAACCGGCGCGGTATGGAGAATGACCGTTAGTGCGTCGGAGTCGATCGAGAAATCGCGAGGAGTGTAACCGGTAAGCATGCAATAGAGCGATGCGGCGACGGCCCAGATGTCGACCTCCGGTTTGGCAAACAAGTACTCCTCGACCTGCTGTCGAGGCATGAACGGAGCCGTGCCTCCGTAAGATCCTGCCCTCGTCATGTCGCTCAGACCTGCGAGGTTGAATGCCTTGGCGAGACCGTAATCGGCGAGTTTGGTTATTACAGATGCATTGTGCGAGCGCAGTAGCATATTCAGAGGCTTGATATCGCGATGCACCAGACCGCGCCCGACACCATAGGTCCCGTTTGCCAGGCGCACATTCGGGATGACAGCATTGTGCGCATATTCGAGCGCATCGAGGACCTCGAATGTGACGTTGAGAGCCTTGTCGAGCGGCAGCGTTCCGCCGGATTGCTGCATCAGATCAGAAACCGACCCGCGGTCGCAGTATTCCATCAGCAGAAAAACAGTATCGCCGTCCGATCCGGCGTCGAGTAATGCCACGACGTTCGGATGGTGCAAGGCCTTCATGTTGGTTACCTCGCGAAAAAACAGCTCGCGAGTTTTACTCATTAGGGCAACTGCAGGCAAGAGAAACTTCAATGCTGCGAAAACGGAATTATCCTGTTTGCGCACCAACGCGACGGCTCCCATTCCGCCCTTCCACAAACGGTTGGCGTAAGACCAGCCGCGCAGCGCCCTCAGATCCTCAGGGGCGGAGTCGCTGTTGGCATGTTGAAGGAGCTCGATCGCTTTAATCTCGATAGGGTCCATGACGCAATCCTTTCAAGCGTGAGAGTGTGCGAATCTACCAATCGCGATCGCCAAACAACTTGCGTACCCTTTCGATAAGTTCGTCAAAGTCCTTGCGGCGAGTCCGGCTCTCCTCACTGATGAGCACCGGCATACTCTGGCGGAGTTCGCGGAGACATTCAGCAATGCGATGCGTGAAAAAGAGGACATATGCCCGGTTTACGTGCGCCCAGGCGATGTCGCCTTGAAGATCTGACGAGTCTCCTTCGGCCGCCAACTCGTCGTAAATTTCAACCACTTTATCGCACATCTGGAGTGCTGCCTCATATTCACGATGTCCCAGATAAACGAGCGCACGATTGTCATAGGCTCGAGCGAGGTCATAAGAAAGTTCACGAGAACTCACTCTGCTACGCCAGCGCTCCATCACTTGAATGCCGCGGTCAAGCAGGGAAATTTGAGAATGATAGTCCATTTGACATGTGAACAACGAAAATTTGTTGATGCAGGTTCTAGCAAGTGCAAGTTCAAGGTCCTCCTGCCCCTGCATAGCTATTGCCTTTTCCAGGTACTGGATCGCCTGATCGTAGACTTCAATAGCTTCATTGAGCTGATTTGCGCGAAGCAAAGCAGTGGCCAGTGTAGTGAGAGCGGCGCCCCATTCTGATGAGTGTTGCGTCTCACCGGAGTGAATCAGCGATTGTAGATCTCTCAGAGCTAGCCGTATCTCCGGGATTCCTTCCTCGGCGCGTCCGGTTGCGACCAAAATGCTTGCCCGTAAAGTCCGAAACTTCGCTGAATCGCTCACGACGGTCCGGCGATCATCGCGAGCTGTGCTATCGGATACGGTCGAGAGCAGGTCCTCGCATATCTCGATTGCGCGGTCGAGCAGCTGCAAGGCTTCGGTGTTGCGCCCCCATTGATTGGAGATCTCTGCCTTCGACGCGAACACCAATGAGAGCGCACGTTGCGCAGTCAGGTCCTGCGAGTCCTTGGCCAGCAGCGAGGAAATTACAGAATCTATAATCTCGTACGTCTGCTCTCTTCTCCCCGACCGGCTCGCGTAGTTAGCGCGCCGCAACTGAAAAAAGGCGAAAGCGTCAGGGTTGATGTAACGATCGGCCAAGCGCTCCGCGTCGGCTTCCTCAAACATTCGCCCCATTGCGGGTATATCGCCCTGCATATTGAGCGCAACAGCCTTCTTCGCGTAGATCGACAGGAGCAGGTCAGCCGCGTGCCGGTCGCCTTCTGACATCAGCTCTCGACCGATAACGAACGCCCGATCGAACACCTCAATGGCTCTTGAACAGTCGCCGAGCGCTAAATGAATATTGCCCTTATTTCCGTAGAATGCCACGAGATTTCCGCGCAGCCCGGCGTCAGTTGCGGCAAGCCGCCGAAGATCGTCCTCGATCTCCGCATACGCTACGAGATCGGCCAGCGCTCTTCCGTTTCTCGAGCCCACCGGCAGGTACAAAGGTTTACGGGGTCCGACGTTAAGGGCATCCCGTGCGCACAACAAATTGTTCCACCAGTCGGGCGAGAACCACTCCACGCCCGGGTTTGAAGAATCGATGTGACGCAGTGGAGGAGCTGGAGATGACGCCTCGGGCAGAATCGTAACCGGAGCTACAGCGGAAAGACTTTCATAAGCCCCCTTCAGACGGTCAGCAACTTTATCCATGTTTTGCCAGCGTTCGTCCGGGTTCTGTTTGAAACAACGTCGCAGGATCTCGACGAGAGTCTGAGGGATGACCAGCGTGCTTAAACCCGGAATGCCCGTCAAATACTTCTCCAGCACGTTGCCCGCAACCTGTCCATCGAGCCAGGTGACTTGGCCAACGAACAGTTCAAGCACTGACACCGCCCAACTCCACATGTCGGTGGGCGGCCCGAGCGCAGTGCATGCCGCCTGTTCTGGCGATCGATACGCCGCAGTCATGCCACCAGGCACGTTCCATTGTGACTTGTTGACCAACAAGCCAGGGACCGCCAGTCCGAAATCAGCAATCCTGGGTGTTCCATTCTTTTCCATGAGGACATTGCGGGGTTTGAAATCGCGGTGCACGTAACCTAACTCGTGCAGAAAAGCAAGGCCACGTGCAGTGCAGAGTGCGATATCGAGAAGTTCTTTCACAGTGCCGAGGCGGTGATCGGAAATCCAATCCGCGAGAGAGCCGGATTCAAAATACTCGGAAAAGATTGCGACGCCGTCGCCCAAACTGCGGAAGAAGTAACAAGGTGCCAAATAAGGGTGGTGCGGCAAATCGATCCAGAGAAGAAGTTCCTGTACGAAGGCCGCCCGCATCGCCGGTTCATCGAACTTACAGAACTTGACCGCAAAGCGGTAGCAAGTGGAATTACTTTTCAGGAGAGAAACGCGTCCCATCCCGCCGGACCCGAGGTCGCGCTCGACCGTAAAATTGGAGAGACCGGAGTAATCCGACGGCCCTGCGGCGGCTTGGTGGCGCTCAGCCATCTCTCTCCCTCACAACCCGGCCAAGAACGACGGTCTTCAACACCAGAGACTCGCCTCGAGAGCCTATTGCTGTTGCTGATTCAAGATTCTACTGCAGCTCGAGACGACGCCGGTCAAAGTGTCTGGTCTCCCGGGGATTGGGAACTCTAGCCTCTTCCTCCGGACGAAAAGAAAGCCATGCTCGTAAATACTGCATTTCAAGGTAGTTCGTTTCGGAAGCGACATGCGACGGCTTCGTGGCGGCAACCTGATTCGCGTCGGTTCTTGACGGCTAGCACGAGTCTTGGAGCCCAGAACTTGAAGCATTAACGGATCAGGAACGAGAAGTCGGCCAGTATCCGGCTACTCCCAAGTCGCCGTCGCCGGGCCTAATCGAGACAGAGCGTGACGGTTCCCCAACTACACTTTCTCCATCACCACCCCCCGAGCCTCCAAAATCGCCCGATTCCCACTACAAACCTCGCAATCGCACCCGCCCCGTTCCATCGGCCGCGGCATATTCCCCACGCCCGTCGGCCCCAGATGCCCGGTCCCCAGCGCCTTCTCCCTCTCAATCAACTCCAGCCAGGTATCCACATACATCCGCTGAATCCCCATCCCGCCATTCGCCAGCATAATCGGGTCCTTCGTCGCCCACCTATACTCCGGCGGCACCGGCCCCACAAAGTTAAATCGCCGGTAAACCATCTCCGGAGGCGGTAACATCCGCTGTCCTGCCTTAATAAGTTCATCATTCGGCGGATGCAGCGTAGTAACTGTCTTCGCGTCTTCGACAGTAACTTCAATCCACTGATCCAGTACCGCAATCTTACGTTGTTTCTTCGGGTGTAACTGGCCTTGAAACAACATTTGCGCCGCCGTTTTCGCTTCAGCCGCGGCCTTCGCATGCGCCTCGCCAAACGGGTATTTCTTCGTAATATCGCCCAAAGGCCCCGCATTCACCGGCGGCTGGAGAAACTTCTCGATCTTCTCCATCCCATCCTCCAACTGCGTGATCCGCTTCCCGTGTTCCTGCGCCTTCTTCAGCTCTCGATCCATAAACATCCTGTCCTTTCGCAAACCCTGCACCGCCGTCAATGACCGGTAAAATGCCCGCTCCGCCGTGGTCTTATAGCGCTGCATCAACTGCAGATGGCCGCGCTTCTGCTCGCTCCACTTCAGCGGATCCACCTTGCCATCCATCACCGCCGCTTCCGCCTCCTGCAGCCGCCGCGTGGCCCGTTGCAGAAACCAGTCGTTCAGAATCAGTTGCTTCACCAGCCGCTCTTCGGCGTAGCCCTCCGGCTCATACTCCGCCTGCCACCCATGCTGCGTTTCGTCGAAGTCTTCCTTCGTCTCGTCCCACAGGATCAGCGTGTTCTTGGCTTTGACGCCATGCTTGGTCGAATTCCGGCTGCTCCGCGCCTTGCCTGCCGCCGTATTGGGGCCGCCCTTGCCCTTGCGTCCCGGGGCTTTCTCTCTGGTCGTCATTCTTCGACCCGAGTATCCCCGCCTCGCGCCCCCGCCCGCCGCTCCAAATCCCTGCTAACTCATTCATTCCAAAGAAGAATAAAACAGCGGTTATCCGCGAACGCGCTCCTCCACGTCCCGCATTGAGTTCGTTTGGCAGTTTCCGCCAGCCGCGCAGCGAATTGGACATTACAGGTTTCCGCCGCATCTCCGCAACCCGCCATCCCCCAAATCCATCTAAAATCGTATGACCGGACGTCACGTACACGTGCCCCTCCTGCCCCGTCGCTGAAGAATTACGTAGGCAGCGCCTACAGATCCCACGAGTAATTGAACAGCGTTCCTCTTTTCTTTAGTTCCGCAATCCAAACCAAAGGACGGTCTTATGGCTTATTTGGCTAAACAGTATTTATTTTTAAGCGACTTCGATCAGACCCTGAGCTTCAATGATTCAGGACTCACTCTCAGCAACCTTCTTGGCATTCATAATTTCGATGAACGGGTGCAGGGCCTTTCACAGACCCATCTTGTCCAGCAGGGCGGGGAACTCACTTACCTGCTCCTTCATGACCCTGAATTTCGGCGTGTTCGAAAAGAAGATCTCGCCGCCGTCGGCAAGCAGATTCGATTGAAAGAAAACATTCCGCTGCTTTCAGATCTTCTGCAGGATCTGGAGGGAAATCGTTTCTCGTTTCACGTCGTTTCCGCGGCGCCGGAGGAAGTCATCCAGTCCGCTCTCGAAGGAATTGTCCCGCCGGATCACATCCACGGAACCCGCTTCCGCTATCATCCGGAATCCGGCGAAATCGGATCCATCGTCCGGCTTCCCGCCGGCTACGGCAAAGTCGCGGTTGTGGATCGGCTGCGAACGCAGATGCAAATCGGGCCCGATCGCCTGGTGTACGTCGGCGACGGCAGTTCCGACGTCCACGTGATGCTGCACGTGAATCGTTTGGACGGTCTCACGATTGCCGTGTCGGAGAACAAGTACCTCACGCCTATCGCCAGCCGGACGATCCTCAGCGAGAACGCCTGCAGCGTTCTAGTCCCGATACTCGAAGATATCCTCAATTGGAGTTCAACCAAAGTCCGGGCATTCTTCGAGTCACACGGCTTGGCGTTTCAGGAATGGGATAAAACTCGGACCGACTCCATCACGCTTTCCCCGGCCGTGCCGCCCCCGCAGTCCGCCACGGCCCCCTACGAAGCCTAGCCAACAGGGCGCGGCGGCATCCGGTCGCCGCGCCACTGCGTGCAAGGCTAAAATGTGGTTGCATGCATCGGATCCTATTGCGCGCCGGCCGTCTCTGTCCGCTCCCTCTCGCATGAGGTCCATGCTGAGTCCCGTCTCCCGTCCATACCGGCGCTGGATCTACCGTTGGGAGAACCAGCTCTGCCATCGCTCCAATGACCGCGTTGTGCGGCCGTTTGAACTGGGCCTCGAATGGGCGTCGCGTTGGCCGGGAGTGGAAAATGTCGAGACAGGTGCGGACCCGCTGGACTATCTGGTTCGCCTGAATAACTACATCATCGCGAACAGCCCGAAATTCTTTGGCTATCAAACACCGCCCGCCTTCAGCTTGAATGGCGGCTGGCTGGAATTTACCTCGCCCGTCGAAACTCCACATCACGAGAATAATACTGTTCGTGCGCTCTGGTTCCCGGCGCGCGGTGGAGGATCTCGCAAAGCCGTAGTCCTTCTCCCGCACTGGAACGCAAAGCTCCCGCAGCACAACGCGCTGTGCGCCGGTCTGCAGCGCCTCGGCCTTTCTACCCTCCGTCTCAGCCTCCCCTATCACGACGCGCGGATGCCGGCTTCCCTCGCGCGTGCCGATTACGCCGTCTCCTCGAACATCTGCCGCACCATTGACGCCACGCGGCAGGCCGTCATCGATAGCCGCGCCTGCTTCGATTGGCTCCAGCAGCAGGGCTTCGAAGACTTCGCGATCGTAGGCACCAGTCTCGGATCCTGCTACGCCTTCCTCGCCAGCGCGCATGATGAGCGCATTCGCGTGAACATGTTTAATCACTGTTCAACGTATGTCGCCGACGTGGTTTGGGAAGGTCTCTCTACCCGGCATATCCGCGACAGTTTGGAAGGGGCCATCGATCTGCCGCTCCTTCGCCAACTCTGGGCCTGCATTAGCCCGCCCAGCTACTGGGAACGCTATTCGGCGCAAAAGAAGCGCTCGAAATTCATGTACTCGCGTTACGATACGACCTTTCCGGTTCATCTTTCGCGCCAGGTGATCGAAGGAGCGCGGCGCCACAACTGGGACCATGACGTGAAAGTTCTTCCCTGCGGCCACTACACCATGGGCGAATTTCCTTTCAAGTACCTCACCGGCTACGAGATCTGCTCTTTCCTGAAGCGCAATCTCTGATAGCTGCTTCGCGGCCGGTTCCTTCGGGGCATCCGGTATTCTGAAAGAAGTTAAGGTCTTAAATATTTTCGGGCCGCATGGTGCGAATCGGCGCATGACTGCATCGAACGCTTGTGGGTGGGAGGCCCGTTCACAGTTCGGTGAAGATTAAATGAATAGGTCAGAGCACTTTTGTGCATGGGTTTTGACGTGTTTATTCGCGGTCACGCCGTCGGTCTTTGGTCAAGGAGGCACTTCGGCCGCAACTGCCGCTCCAGCGACGGGAACCGTCAGCCCGCAGATTACTCCACCGCAGTCCGGCGACACTACTTATCAGGGCAGCGTGCCTCAGGGCGCCGCGACCGCTAACCCCATTCCGCTGACGTTAGCGGATGCGCTCGATCGCGGTCTCAAGGCCAACTTGGGATTCCTCACCAGCCAGCAAGCCGATGCCGAAGTTCGTGCCCAGCATTTGCGCGCGCTCGCGGCCCTGCTGCCGAATATCAACGGCCAGATCTCCGTCGTAGATCAACAGCTGAATCTGCAGGCTCTTGGATTTCTTTTCAGTCCCCCGCCGAGCTTAGGCTTTCAGATCCCCGTCATCGTCGGGCCGTACTCCTATCAGAGCGTGCAGGCGAGCCTCACCCTGCCTTTGTTCGATTACACCTTAATCAGCAATTTGCGGTCTGCCCGTCAAAATCAAAAAGCGTCCGTTCTATCTGTCAAGAATGCGCGTGATCTGGTCGTTCAAGCCGTAGGCGATGCTTATCTGCAGATCATCGCCAATGCCGCCAGAATCACTGCCACGCAGGCGGAAATCGACGCAGATCAGGCTGTCTACATCAACGCTCAGCGCCGTCACGACGCGGGCGTCGCCATCGGTCTGGATGTCCTGCGCTCTCAAGTCCAATTGAAACAGCGCCAGCAGCAGCTCGTCGCCGTTACCAACGATTTTGAAAAGTCCAAGCTCACCCTTGGCCGCGTCATCGGCCTTCCCAATGGCCAGCAGTTCACAGTCGCCGATCCTTCGCCATCCGTGCCTCTGGCGACTGTGTCGCTGGAGGACGCCCTTCACAAGGCGTACGCCAATCGGCCTGATCTGCAGGCAGCGCAGGCTCGCGTAAAAGGGGCCGAGTATGACTTGACGTCATCGCGCGCTGAACGCTATCCCAAACTCACTTTTTCGGGGTACTACGGCGACACAGGCTTGCGATTATTCACTGATTCGCACGGTGTTTTCAACGCCACCGGATCTCTGGATTTCCCGATCTTTGACGGCGGCCGCATCCGTTCCGACATCCAAACCAGCGAAGCCGAATTGCAAAACCGCCGCAATGAATACGAAAATCTGCGCGGCCAGGTGGATTACGAAGTTCGCAGCGCGCTGCTCGATCTGAATTCGGCGTCCCAGCAGGTGGATGTCGCGCAAAGCAACGTTCAGTTGGCGAACCAGAGCTTGACGCAATCGCAGGATCGCTTCGCTGCCGGTGTAACCAATACGGTTGAGGTGGTGCAGGCGCAGCAGGCTGTCGCCGATGCCAATGACAACCTGATTTCCGCCCAGTACCAGTACAACGTTGCCAAGGTGTCCCTCGCGCGGTCCCTCGGCGTCGCTGAAGAAAGCATCAAGACCTACTTCAGCAACGAAAAGCACCCTTAGCTATTTCTCCAAATAGAAGCTTCCGGCAAACAGCGCGTCAATGCCGGACGAATAGAAGCTGCGAACCGCATCGCGCGGTGTGCACACCAGCGGATCTCCGAAGAGGTTGAAACTCGTGTTGTAAAGCACCGGCAGCCCTGTCGCGTTGCCTGCCGCCGTCAACAGCGCATGATACAGCGGATTGGTCTCTCGGCGCACGGTGTGAACGCGAATCAGGTCACCGCCCAGCCGCGCTGCCGAAAAAGTCTCGCGATGCGCCGGCTTTACCTGAGCCACCGTCGCCAGGTAGTGCGCATTCGGGCCCACGTCGAAATACTCGCCCGCCACTTCCTCCGGGACGGACGCCGCAAACTTTCGAAAGCTTTCACGATGCTTGATGTACACGTTCAAATTCTCGGTGGAGAACGGATTCAGCGGCGAAGCCAAGATGCTGCGGTTGCCCAAAGCGCGCGGCCCGAACTCCATGCGGCCTTGCATCCACGCGACAATTTTGTTGTCGCTCAGCGCGCGAATTGCCTCTTCAATGAGTTCGCCTTGTGTCAGCAGGTAGCGGAAACGCAGCTTGCAGTTCTCTACAACTTTCTTGATTTGCTCGGCGGAATACTCCGGACCCAGGCACAACGTATCGAATGGGACGCGCTCCGCATTGTGGTAGAAGTTGTGCCACGCATATAGCGCCGCGCCCAATGCGGTGCCCGCATTGCCCGCTACCGGCTGTACAAAGACATGCTCGAACCGGCGCTCCAAAGCGCGGATCAGTAGCGCGTTGAGCGCCAGTCCCCCGGCGATAGATACCCTGTCGGCCGCCGCAAGCGTCGCCACCAAAGCCTCTTCAACGGCCGTCTGCAGGCTGCTCGACAGATCGGCTTTTACCTTCGGCGGTAGCGGCTCGTTGCGGCCCAAGCCGGTTTCTTCATAGAACCGCAAGCTGAATCCGCCCTGCGTTAGCCGGTCTGCGTCGAAGTAGCTGCGATCCATCTGCGGCCAAGCGGTCCCGCTGCGATGCAGAATGCTGCGGAACACATGGATATAGATGGGCTCTCCCGAGGCCGAAAGCCATTGCACCTTGTGCTCGTCGGCTCGCGGCTCAAATCCCAGCAACTCCGTTACCCGGTTGTACAAGTCGCCAAGCGAGTCCGGAAAGTACAACTCGCGTACCGGCGTCAGCTCGTTACCATGCGCGCGAAAGAGCACCGCCGAACGAAAATCGCCCGCGCGGTCCACGCTCAGCGCCGCGCCATCCTGAAATCCCGAAGCGTAGTAAGCCGACGCCGCATGCGCGTGATGATGCTCTACCACCACGATTTCGCTCTCCGGCAGGCGCGCGCGCAGCGACAATTGCGCCTCGCTCTCCGCCCCATTCGAAAACGGCCTCGCCACCGCAAGGCACCCGATCTCGCTCGCGTCCACACGTGCTACTTCTAACGCGAGCGCGAACGCTTCTTCCGGAAACGTACCCAGCCGTTCCTGCCTTGAGACCTTGGCCTGCTCGACCGCGGCTGCAATCCGGCCGTCTTGGATCACGCAAACGGCGGGATCGCTTAGCAGGCCGCCCACACCTACCAGAACTCGCGGCACGCTAGACCCTCCTCAGTCTTTCGATCGCGCGCTTGGCGCGAATCATGAAATATCAGTGTACGAGAGCTAAGAATTTAGCCTGGCGTTCAGCTCTACGAACTGTTCGACGGCGAGTTGCTCTGCCCGCAGCCCCGCTTCTGGCAGCGAGTCTGCGCGCTCGCCGTAGAAGGGCCGCAGATTGTTCCGCAGCGTTTTACGCTTATGCGCGAAACATCGGCCGACGAACCGCAACAGCGCTTGAAGATCCGAAGGCGCCTGCGCCTTTCGTTGAAACCGTACCGCGCCAGAATCCACTTTTGGCGGTGGGACAAAAGCGCTCGGCGGCACTTTGCACACAAGTTCCAAATCGCATAACAGTTGCGTCGCAACAGTTAGATAGCCGTAGTCGCGCGTGCCGGGTTTTGCCAGCAGGCGCTCCGCTACTTCCCACTGCATCAGAAAAACTGCTGCCGGAAATCGCTCATCCAGCGCCAGAAATCTTTCGATAATCGGCGAGGTAATGTAATACGGCAGGTTTCCGGCCAGCACAGCGGGTCCCCACTGTGCCAAGTCCGTCTCCAGCACACTTGCCGCATGCACATGCAATTTCGTCTCACCTGGAAACTTCGTCTTGAGGCGAGCGGCCAGTTGCGCATCCAGTTCCACCGCGTGCAACTCGTCGGTGCGCGGCAACAGATGACTGGTTAGCGCGCCCTTGCCCGGTCCTATCTCAATGACTCGCGCGGCATGTTCGCCGCACGCCGCGGACGCCAGACGATCCAAAATCCCGTGTCGGACAAGAAAGTGCTGCCCCAATCTTCGCGGCAACCCTCAGTGTAGAACGTGCTCGCCGTAGGGCATCTCCGGGGCCGGCGCGTATTCGGAGTCGCCGAACGCGAAGCCCTTTGTCAGCGAGAGCCCACGTGGATAGAAGCGGTGATCCGGAATCAAATCGCGGTTTTGCTGCATAAACAGTTCCTGCTCGTCCGCGGAGGAAAGCGGCTCCCAGTCCACCTCCGAAACGCCGCTCAGGAAAGGTGAATACACCACTCGCTGTTGTTTGCGCCACGCTTCCGCACCCAGCCAAGCCCCAAGAAAGGCGAGCGAGGCGCCGGCCGGAAGTTCGTCCAGGGCTTCCAGCAGAAACCCAGCCTTCACTACCGCGAACTGCGTGAAGACAGCCGAGACCGAACGCTGCTTCCAGATCTGAGACGAATATCCCGGATCATTCGCGGACCTTCCCCGGTGGGGACAGCCGCACACGCCGCAGACGCCGAAATAACGTCCCGCGTCCGTGATGATCCCTTTTCTGTTTCGTATCCGGCCACCTATCATCACGGCATCCGGCCAAAGCGCCGAGATGGTTTCTACTTCGGAGATCCAATCCGGATTTTCAATATCGACGTCTTCGCCCACAAACTGAACAAAGCCATCCCGCGCGGCGATCGCGCGAACCGTCTGCGCGCTTTCGTGTACGCCCAGGCCGCCGCCGGAGTGACGCAAAAGAACGGTCTGAATCGGCACTCCGCGTTTGTGTTTGCTCACAAAATGCCAGTGCGCTGCGCCGGGCAGCAATGGACTATTCCGGATCTCGAACGCTCCTCCATCTGCTCTTGAATCCAGATAACGCTGGAGGACCGCTTGCTGGGACTGATCTACTCGAGGCTTGGACGCCGCATCGTCCGCCGTCGAATGGGCATGCACTCGCCAGCTGTAAACGACTTCGGGAATATGTACGGCCGGCAGTCCGGCAATCAGAAAACGCACAAACAAATCCCAATCCGGACTCGCCTCTGCTCGCGGATCGCTGTATGCCCCTAGCGTGATAGCCTGCTTGCGATCCACGACTCCCAAGTGCGCGATGTAAGCGGAATTAAGGAGCAGAACCGGATCCCAGCCGGGCTTGAGATAGGGCTGGTAAAACTTCTTGCCAACGATCTTGTCTTCGTCGGTGTACAGTAGCGGCGGATAAGCCGCCTCCAATATGTTCCAAGTAATCACTCGCAAGGCATCCGGATAGATCCAATCATCGGCGTCCACCGGCAAGACGTACCGGCTGGCGGCGCTTTCCAGGCAGAGACGCAGAGCTCTAATAATTCCGATGTTGTCTTCAGAACGAATCACTCGTATCCAATCCCGGCTCCGCAACTTGTCGAGATAGCCGGTCAGTTCTCTGTTCGAACAGCCGTTGTCGAGGATGATCCACTCGCAGGTCCCCTTTTCGTTTTGGCTCTCCAGGCTTTCCGCCAATTCCTTCAGAAACGAGAGCGGGCTTCCGTCCCAGACCGCCGTCAATATCGATAACAGCCCCGCGCGCAGCGGCGCGTTGTAAAACGAGACGCGGAACGCCGCCCTCCGCCTGATCCACGCCCGGTATTGGCGGGTTTCGCCGCTTGGGATCAAAGCGTCCGTGCGACGCCTGATCGCGCCTTTCACCACGCGTAACAAATCGCGTTTTACTCGCCTGATCACGTGCATGCGTGCCCCTCTATGATCGGCTACGTGCTTGCTATCGTCTAGGATGATGAACCAGCAGGATTCGCTCGAAGCGCAATTGGAGGCCGCAAATGAGGCCCTGCGAAAGCTTCGAGCCGAAATGCGCGTCGTGCAACGCCAGCTTGCGCGCGCGCTTGACATGCTCGAGAACCAGCAGGACCAGCTAACGGCGCACGACACATCGATTGCCCGGCTGGATCGCATCCTGATGGAATTGCTTACCGGGAGACTGTGGAGGACGCTTCGAACCGTCGGCCAGTTCGTTTCCCGCTTCCTGCCTTCCGGTTCGGGCGATACGGTGATGGTTCGCGGACGCGATAATTCGGTCCTGGTCTGCGACGAGCCCAAAGCGTCAGACCAAAAGCCGCGCAGCGGATTGATCAGCGTCCGCGGCTGGTGTCTGGCCGAGCACGGTGTCGATAGCGTTCAGGTGGAAATTCCCGGTCTCCCGCTGCTCGAAACCAAGCCATCTATTCCACGTCCCGACGTCAAAAAACAGCACGCCGATCTCGACCGGACCGGCCGGGCGGGCTTCGCTCTCGAATTCGATTCCGCCGCCCTTCGCAACGGCAGGCATACGGTCACGCTGCGGATTGTTTCTAAAGGCGAGGTGGTGGCGGATCTGAGGACCGCCATCAGCATTGATCACGCGAAAGGCTACTCGTCCGACTATGACCGCTGGATCAAGGAATTCGAGAAACCGGACGACGAGCTTATCGAACTCAAACTGCTGAGCCTGGGATTCCGGCCGGAAATCAGCATCCTGATGCCGGTCTTTAACACCGAGCTCGCGGAACTTACCGCCGCCATCGAATCCGTTCTGGCTCAGTCCTACAGCAATTGGCACCTCTGCATCGCGGACGATTGTTCTACACAGCCGCAGATCCGCGAAATTCTGGAACGCTTTGCCGCGCAGGACGAAAGAGTCAAGATTGTCTTTCAGCCGGAGCGCGGCGGCATCTCCGGCGCCTGCAACGCCGCCTGGGAATTGGCTACGGGCGATTTCGTCTGCTTCCTCGATCACGACGATACGCTTGCGCCGCACGCCCTCGCCTATATCTGCGAAGCGCTCAATCGCGAATCGGAAGCCGACTTCCTCTACAGCGATGAAGACAAAATCGATGCCCGCGAACGCCGCTTTGAGCCGTTCTTCAAGCCGGATTGGTCTCCGGATTTACTGCTGTCTGAAAACTATATCTGCCATCTTCTCGTCCTGCGCCGGGATCTCGCGGAAAAAATTGGCCGGCTCAATCCGGAATGCGATGGCAGCCAGGACTACGATCTCATTTTGCGGGCGGCGGAGCAGGCCAATCGCATTGTCCACATCCCAAAGGTGCTGTATCATTGGCGAGCTACCGCCGGCTCTACCGCAACCACCATTGAAAACAAGCAGTATGCTCTCGATGCCGCGCAACGCGCGATCGCCGCTCATTGTAGCCGGACGGGCGATGCCCTAGGCGTGGAGCCGGGCCGCGTCGCAGGGCGCTGGCGCGTGCGCTACCCCATTCCGGAGGGCACACGCGTCAGCATCATCATCCCTTCCGGCGGCAAAGTCGATGTCCTGCGAACCAATCTTGAAACACTCTTCGCCAAAACGACCTACCCGCACTACGAAGTTGTCGTGATTGACAACTCAAAGCAGAGCGCCATCGAACAACTCGTCCAGGGCTTCCAGACAAAGCACCAGAACTTGAGGTACATCGATTGGCGAAACAAAGCGTTCAACTACAGCGCCATAAATAATGAAGCCGCCAGGCAGTGCGACTCCCCGGTCCTGCTCTTTTTGAACGATGATACTTCCGTGATCGACCCTGATTGGTTGGAGGCGATGGTGGAACTCGTCATGCGGCCGGAAGTGGGCGCGGTCGGCGCCCGGCTGCTCTATCCCGATGACCGTATTCAGCATGCCGGCGTCGTCATGGGCCTTTACGACAACTGCGGGCACGCGTTCAAGGGCCTGGATGGCAATGTCAGCCACTACTTCGACTTTCCCGACGTGATCCGCAACGTCAGCGCCATCACCGGTGCCTGTTTCATGACCAAAACCAGCGTCTTCCAGCAGGTCGGCGGCTTTGATGAAGCCGATTTTGCTGTAGCGTTCAACGACATCGACTTGTCACTCAAAATCGGCGACATCGGTCACCGCGTTCTCTTTACGCCGCATGCCCAGCTCTATCATCACGAGGCGCTGTCGAAAACTTCGAAGGACCTGGTTCCGCATCCGCTCGAAGTAGAGAGCATGCGCCTGAAATGGGAAAAGGTAATTACAGCGGACCCCTATTACAGTCCGAACCTCACCCGTAATGACGAGGACTACAGCTTCCGGACTCGCAATTAGCGGCCGAACCCAGGCCGCATGGAAGCTCGCTGGAAAACGAATCTCTGATTGTTTTCGCCGTTCCTGTCGTAAGTTTGCACGCGAGCGCCGGCGTTATTGCTCCCGTTCGGAATGTCGAGCACCTTTCCGATTTGCGAAACGATCAGCGGATTGCCGTCTTTTCCGGGTTGTAAGCTCCACATGTGAGGCCCCCGGCCAGGGGGGACACAGCGTACGGGAGTGCTGTTACCTGGCCCGCCGGGGGTCAGGGCGCAGCCATTCTGTTCATTGCGGATGCTCACCAATCCAGGGCCGGTATTGCTCACGTTCCAGATCTGGCTCCTCGATCCATTCACGTTGTTTTGAAACACGCCGGAGTTCGGCGCGAGTTCAAGCGCTTTGCCGGACTTTACGTTGACAATCACATACCGTCCAGGTCCCGCGTAGCCGCCTTGGGCGAGACAGAAACTACTGAAGTAGACCAGCAAGACAAAGGCTCGTATCATTGAACCTCCTTTCCTTGATCACGCCAGATTATTGGCCATCAAAGCTAAACCGTCCAGGGCCGGCAAGAAATAGAGTCAGCGCCCAGCCGAAAAAGAGCCAGGGTAATTCGCCGTTGCGTGGTCCGAAGAATGCCAGTCGATGCACAAATACAAACGCTGCGCACGTGTTGATCATGATAACCAGCGTCGCCCAGCGAGTGGCGAACCCGAGAATCACAAGAATCGAACAGATGCCGTCCGATAACAACGCGAATGCCAGGGTAGGAACCGCTCCGATATGCAGCGGGTCAGGGAAATGAGCTGCCATCCCGGCGAACCCCGTAATTTTTTCCAGTCCGTGCCGCAGAAACAGAGCGAAGCCGATCCAAACGCGTAATATTAGCAACGCAAGGTCGATCCCGCGCGGCAGAAAGCCCAGCTTCACAAAAGTGTTCATTGCTGCACTTTCGCACGCTGTTCAGTAGAGGTCAACTAGACTTTAGAGCCGGGCGCTTGAGGAGCCTTTTTACGGCCTGAAAAGCATTGGTATGAAGGAAATACTGATGTCCCGGCTGGTTGGGCGCGCCAAACCCAAGACGCTCGGGAACTGGGGAAGAGCGATGTTGTTGTACTGCAGGCGTGAAACGTCGCCCACATAAGAGCCCGATCCATCTCGCACCGCATAATCGGTAATGCGGCCTTTGCCATCGAGGCTCAGGGTTAGAACAACCGAAGTCCGGAGCTCCATGGGCACCAGGTTCGCGTCCATACGGTCTTCGTAAATCACCGGCACTTCGTAAGTCACCTGGCGAGTGGTAGTGCTGATGACCAATGCCAAAGCGCTGAACAACAGCATGCTGGAAAGCACGCCGCCGGTAGCGGGAATCGTCATCGGCCGCATCAGCCCATTCATGCGAAATTTCCAGTTGTGCCACGCCCGGCGCCGTCGCGATCCGTTCTCTTCGAGCATCAATTGCCGTTGCTTGGAAGCTCCCACCAGCAAGTCCGTCTTCAGGAACGGAGGAGGAATTGCTTCTTCCAGACTATTGAGAGACGAACGTATTGTGCGGATCTCGCCGATTTCGTCATCGCAAACTTCGCACTCCCGCAAGTGCGCCTCGATCTTGGATTGGTCGGTCTTCCGCAGCCTTCCATCGACGTAATCAGTACTCCGGCGCTTTACGCTCCAGCAGGTCATAGCTCTTCCATTCTCAGAAACACTACCCTCCATGCACAGGTAGCGATGCTCGTCCTAAGCCATCGCTTCGGCCAGCCCGCGCCCGGGCTGCTGCGTCAATTCACGCCGTAGAGCCTCGCGCCCGCGCAGGATTCTCGATTTGACAGTGCCCAGCGACACTTGGAGAATCTCCGCAATTTCTTCGTAACTCAGATTCTGAATGTCCCGCAGCACGACGGCTGTCCGGAATACCGGGTTGATTTTTGCCAGCGCTTGCTCAATCAACGTCCGGTTCTCGCTGTTCATGGCGTGTTCGAGCGGTGAGCGTCCCGGATCGGGCGCATACTCCAGCGAATAGCTGTTTCCAGTTCCCTCACTTTCAATCGAAACCTCGTGCCGGGAGTGCCGCACAAACCAGCGCCGCTGATTATGCGCCTCATTCACGGCTATACGATAGATCCAGGTGCGCAAGCTGCTTTGCTCGCGAAACGAGTTTACGCCGCGAAAAACCTTCAAGAACACGTCCTGCACCACATCGCAGGCGTCCGCCTGATTTCCCAGGAGCCGGTAGACAAGGCCGTAAACCGGTTGCTCATACCGTCTGATCAGCTCTTCGTACGCCTCTTCAATGCCTGCCCGGAGACCGCGCAGGATACGAGCGTCCTCTTCTGAAACTCCCGCCTGCGCGCCCGCCAAGATGGAAAGAATGTCGGAATTGGCCGACAAAGAATGCGCCATCGCCAGAATTAACCTTAGCGCATTTACGCGCCCGCTACTTTGTTGGACACCGTGGGCGGCAACGAAGTTCCACCAGCCTCGCACACCTGTTTATAGTAGGCCTCGTACTTCGGAATAACCAGGTCCGTACAGAACCGGGCCAGCGCGGTGTGCCGCGCGGCCTCGGCTATCCGTTGGTGCATAGTCTCATCGCTAAGCAGTTCTATCAGCCGGGAGGCTTGCGCCTCCACATCGCCCACCGGCTCCATGAACCCATCCACCTCATGGGTGATTAAGTCGGGAACTCCTCCGGCTCGAGTGGCCACCGGAGGCACTCCGCACGCCATCGCTTCCAGCGCCGCCAATCCGAAAGCCTCAGTTTCACTAGGCAAGTGCAAAGCGTACATGCGGGGGATTAGCCGCTCCATGTGGTCCTGCTTTCCGAGGAACCGTACTTCTTCCTCCACGCCCAGTTCCCGCGCAAGCTGCTCCGCCGCCCCGCGGTCCGGCCCGTCCCCAGCCATGACCAGTTCCGCTTCTACTTGCTTGCGGACCTTTGCGAAAGCGCGGACGCAGTCCGTTACCCGCTTCACCGGCCGAAAATTCGAAATGTGAAGGATACGCTTTGGCCCCTTTCGCCGGGCCTCTTCATCGGGCTTATAGAGCGAACAGTTTACGAAGTTGTGAATCACTTCGATCGGCTTCCGGATCCCGAAGAAATCGACGGTCCGTTTCCGCATAAACTCGCTGATCGTCGTTACCCCGTCAGACCGTTCGATAGAAAATTTAGTGATTGGAAAATACGATCGGTCCGCTCCCACCAGCGTGATGTCGGTTCCGTGAAGCGTGGTAATGAACGGCAGCCTGCGCCCGGTAACCATTTCCTGCGCCAGAAGCGCCGAAATCGAGTGGGGAATGGCGTAGTGCACGTGCAGCAGATCGAGCCGCCGGCTCTCGGCCACCTCCGCCATACGCGAAGCCAGCGCCAACGAATACGGCGGATATTGAAAGAGGGGGTAGTTGGAAACCTCCACTTCGTGATAGAAGATGCCCGGCGTATCAGGGTCCAGCCGGATGGGGTTCGCGTAGGTGATGAAGTGCACCTCGTGCCCGCGCAGCGCCAGCTCCAGCCCGAGCTCCGTGGCCACAATGCCGCTGCCGCCGTAGGTGGGATAACAGGTAATCCCGATTCGCATGGTCTTAGTATCGGCCCGTCCATTTGGAGGGCGCGCTCAGCTCACGTGAATGACCGGCCGCCGGTTCGGATCGGAAATCGCGCGGCGGAGCACTTCATGGGCAATCGGCGCGGTATCTCCTTCGCCGAGGAAGATAAAGCGGAACAGATTGCCTACCGGGTTTCCTTCGTTCCAGGTAAAGTAGGCGTGCGGCACTTTCCCGGTAGTCCTCTCCAAATCAATCAGCATGGCTGCAATCGAATTTGCCACCACTGGGCTTCGGGCCCGCAGAATGGAGTGCCGCCCAATGCGTTCGCCGGTCACCCGCAAAGTATCTTCAAACGTGGAGGCGTCGCCGCGCTCTACCTCGAAGAAGTAGATTCGCTCGACTGCGGCGACATTGTTCATGTAGCGGACTACCCAGTCAGCTTGGTCGAGGCTGTCTTCCGTTTCTGCTTGGGGTTTGCGGGGCACCAGCCGGATCAATTGGTCTTCATCCTCGGCCAGCAACTGTTTCGCTTGATCGTCCAAGAGCACGCCGTGAATACGTAACTCCGTTGACCGCAATGCCCGGGATGTTAGTGAGGTGATCACCATCGCCAGGACAAAGAATGTGGAGATTTTCAAGCCCTCCGGCCGTTCGTGGATGTTAACGATTGTTGTGTAGACGAACACCAGAGAAACCAAGAGAAATGGCCAGCGCAGCGGTTTCCTCCAAATGGTAAGGGTCACTGCAACCGCGGCAGAGGTGATCAGTACCAGAACGCCGGTGGCATAAGCTCCGCCTTGAGCGTCAACGTTGGCATGAAAGAGGATGGTCACGGTGAAGGCGACGCCTGTGAACACCAGCACCAACGGCCGGGAGGCAAGCGCCCACTCAGGAGCCATTCCGAAGCGCGGGAGATAACGCGGAATCAGATTCAACAAGCCGGCCATTGCCGATGCGCCCGCGAATCCCAAAATCAGAATGGTGCTGAGGTCATACAGCGTGCCAAAGCCATCTCCCAGATAGCGATGCGCCAGATAGGCCATTGCGCGCCCATTGGCTTCCCCTCCTTCCTTGAACTTGTCCGGCTCAATCAACAGCGTTGTGACAACACTGGTTGCTATCAGGAACACGCTCATGATGGAGGCGGCTGTAATCAGCAGCTTGCGCGCGTTGCGAATCCGTTCCGCCAGATCCGCGCCCTGGATGAGCGGCATGACTGCAACGCCGGTCTCAAAACCCGAAAGCCCGAGAGCAAGCCGCGGAAACAGCAGCAGCGAAATTCCCAGCATCACCGGCCAGTTGCCATGCTGCGCGAACAACGCCTCCTTCCAATGGACGAAGAGGTGCGGGTGACGCAGGCATTCCCACAAGGCATAACCTGAGATAACCATGGTAAGGGCCAGGTAGACCGCAACTAAAATAACCGCCAGGTGGATCGCTTCTCTAAAGCCCTTAAGAAAGATCAGGCCAAGGATCGCCAGGATAGCGATCGTTACGCCCATCTGGTTTTTCATGGAAGGCGGCGTGAACGGATTCTCTATGAAATGGTTGGCGCCGTCCGCCGCCGAGAGCGTCATCGTAATGATGAAATCCGTGGTTGCAAAGCCCAGCAGAACTAAAACCAGGCTCTTGCCTGTCCAGCGCGGGAACAGCCTTTCGAGCATGGCTATGCTGCCTTGTCCGTCGGGGCAGGCTTCGGCTACCCGGTAGTAAACCGGCAGCGCGGCGAAGAGGGTTACGGCGACCAGAACCAGCGTGGCGATCGGCGAAAGGAATCCCGCGGCGAGAAACGCGATGCCCGGCTGGTACCCCAGGGTGGAGAAATAATCAACGCCGGTCAAGCACATTACGCGCCACCAGGAATGCTTCGCCTCAGGACTGCTGTGAATACCTTTCGGTAGGCGTAGGTCTGCCAGCAGCCAATTGGAAAAGCTCACTTGGGCAGTATAGCGGCCTCTTTTCCGTCAAACCGGGTGGATGGCGATTGCGCCAGTGTGCAAAACTCCGTGTATGCTAAGGGCCGTCTTACTTTTGTTCAGCGCGGTTGCCGCGGCGGCTTCCCTCGCCGCGCAACCTGAGAAACCCCTTCTCTTTCGCAATCCCGCCATCAGCCAGACGCAAATCGCCTTCGAATATGCAAACGACATCTGGGTTGTTTCAAGCGAGGGGGGTGAGGCGCGCCGTCTCACAATTGGCGCAGGCCGCGAGTTCAATCCGCACTTTTCCCCGGATGGCTCACAGATTGCATTTAGCGGCGAGTACGACGGCAATGTGGATGTGTATGTGGTATCTGCCAGTGGCGGGGTGCCGCGCCGCCTAACCTGGCATCCGGGTCCGGACGTCGCTGTCGGTTGGACTCCGGACGGCAAGAATGTCCTTTTCAATTCCCGCCGTGACAGCTTCGCCGACAGCGGACGGCTCTACACGCTTCCGGTCGAAGGCGGCGCCCTGCCGGAGGCTCTTCCGCTGCCAATGGCTGAAGATGGATCCTTCTCTTCTGATGGCACCCACATCGCGTACGAGCCTGTCTTTCATTGGCAGAAGGCCTGGAAGCGCTATCGGGGTGGCCAAACCCTCAAGATCTGGCTTGCCGATCTTTCCGATTCCAGCGTTGTTGCCATACCGCGCGAAAATTCAAACGACTTCAATCCGATGTGGGTCGGCAAGAAAATCTACTTCTTATCCGATCGCAGCGGCCCGGTCAGCCTTTGGAGCTTTGACATTCCTTCGCGAAGAGTTACTGAAATCGTGAAGAATGACGGCCTAGATTTTGAGTCGGCTACGGCATCGCAGAACTCGATAGTCTACGAACAGTTCGGCTCACTGTATGTTCTCGATCTAAAGTCTCTTAAGACTCGTCCCGTACAAATCAGCGTCTCCGCAGATCTTGCCGAGGTTCGTCCGCACTTCGAAAAGATCACGAATAAGATGATTCAGAACTCAGCACTGTCGCCGTCCGGCCAGCGCGCTGTCTTCGAGGCCCATGGGGAAATCCTTACGGTTCCGGCCGAGAAGGGTGATATTCGCAACCTGACGGCTAGTCCTGCCGCCGCCGACCGTGATCCGGCTTGGTCGCCCGACGGCAAGTCCATCGCCTACTTCTCTGATGAATCCGGCGAATATGCTCTCCACATCCGAGATCAAAATGGCCTCGGCACGGTCACCAAAATTAATCTGGGCAATCCTCCTTCTTTCTTCTACTCACCCGTCTGGTCGCCTGACAGCAAGAAAATCGCATATATCGACAAGCGGCTGAATCTCTGGTATGTCGATCTCGACAAGAAGACTCCCGTGCATGTCGACACCGACTTATTCGATAGCCCGGGCTATCAGATGAACCCGCGTTGGTCGCCGGATAGTAAATGGATTGCCTACGCCAGGCAATTACACAATTACCTGCACGCTATTTCCGTTTACTCGCTTGCCAGCTCCAAAACCACGCAGTTGACCGACGGGTTGAGTGACGCCTCCGCACCTGATTTCGATAAGAGCGGCAAATACCTCTACTTCCTTGCAAGTACGAACGTGGGTCTGAGTGGCGGGTGGATCGACATGTCGAGCATCGGACATCCTCTTACGAGCGCCGTCTACGTCATAGTTCTCCGCAAAGATCTGCCTTCGCCGCTCGCTCCGCAGAGCGATGACGAAAACGCGACGGCGGAAAAGACCGCCAAGAATGAAGGTCAGAAGGACAAAACAAAAGACGGCTCCGCCGATACCTCGAAAGAGGAGAAGAAAGAAGCCCCACCGGATGTTCGCATTGACTTCGATAACATCAGCCAGCGGATTCTCGCTGTTCCGGTTCCGGAAAAGAACTATTACGCGGTAACGCCCGGCAAGGAAGGCGTCATTTATGTCCAAGAGGGGCCGATCGTCCAGCTCGATGAGGGTCCTCGCCAGCTTATTATCAGTAAGTTTGATTTCAAGACGCGCAAGACCGACCTTGTAATCGGTGGAGTTACAGTCTTCACCCTGTCGGCCAATGGTGAAAAAATGCTCTATCGCCAGGGAGAGCAATGGTTCATCACAGGGGCGGAGGCGCCCGCCAAAGCGGGTGACGGCGCTCTCAAAATGGCGGACATGGAAGTCTACGTGGATCCCCGCGCGGAATGGAATCAGATGTACAGGGAGGTCTGGCGCATTGAGCGCGACTTCTTCTATGATCCCCACTTTCACGGACTGGATCTAAAAGCTGCCGAGGCTTTTTACTCACCCTGGGTTAGCGAATTAAGCAGCCGTTCGGATCTGAACTATTTATTTTCTGAAATGCTCGGCAACATCACTGTAGGCCACATGTTCGTGGGAGGCGGAACCCAGCCTGACGTTCCGCACGTCAAGGTGGGCCTGCTTGGCGCAGACTACAAGATTGAAAACGGCCGTTACCGGTTCGCGAAAGTTTACGACGGCGAAAACTGGAATCCCAATCTGCAGGCGCCCCTCACGCAGCCAGGCGTCAACGTAGTTGCGGGCGAATATCTGCTTGCAGTCCTTGGCCGTGATGTTCCGGCAACCCAGAACCTCTATAGCTTTTTCGAAGAAACGGCCGGCAAGCAGACTGTTCTCCGCGTCGGCCCGAACCCTGACGGCAGCGGATCGCGCGAAGTCACTGTCGTGCCGGTTGAGAGTGAAGCGAGTCTGCGCCATCTGGCGTGGATTGAAGGGAACCGCCGAACTGTCGACCGGTTGAGCGGCGGCAAACTCGCGTATGTCCACCTGCCCGATACCGCGCTCGATGGCTACACTAGCTTCAACCGTTACTTCTTCGCCCAAATCGGCAAACAAGGCGCGATTCTCGATGAGAGGTACAACCACGGCGGCGATGTTGCCGACTACATCATCGACTATCTAGGACGGCGTCCGATGGGTCGAATCACCAGCCGGGAAGGAGAGGACGTCACAGATCCCAGCCAGGCGATCTACGGTCCAAAGGTGATGATCATCAATCAATTTGCAGGCTCGGGTGGAGACGCTATGCCTTGGTACTTCCGTAAGGCCGGTCTAGGTCCTTTGGTTGGCATGAAAACGTGGGGCGGCCTCGTCGGTATTGGAGGGTACCCAGTTCTTATGGACGGCGGCTCCGTTACGGCCCCTCGTTGGGCTTTTTATGGGCTCAAAGGAGATTGGGAAGTGGAAAACCATGGCATTGCTCCCGACATTGAAGTGGATCAGGATCCAAAGCTCGTGCGCGAGGGCCATGATCCGCAGTTGGAGCGTTCTGTCGAGGTTGGACTCGAACTTCTGAAGAAAAATCCGGCTCCGACGTTTGAGAAACCGGCTTACCCGAATTACCATCAGCGCTTCGCGAGCTCAAGCCAGTAGGAAGATGAGCCTGGAACCCCCCATCACGGAACGGGCGGCTCAAGCAGGGCTTCTCAAGCGTTTGCGGCGCCCGGTTGTTTTACTTTCAAGCCTGTTCGTGCTGCTCACCGCCGGCCTGGTGGTGTATTCGCAGACCATGGCCTTTGTTTGGGACGAAGGCTTTCACCTTTTGACCGCGCAGCTTATCAACGTTGGCAAAACGCCCTATATAGATTTCTGTTTTCCGCAAACGCTGCTGAACGCCTACTTCAATGCCGCGGTGTTACGCGTCTTTGGCAACACCTGGCGCTCGCCGCATATCTTCGACGCCCTCTTTGTCGCCGGCGCGGCGTTCCTAGCGGCTGAATTCGTTTTCCGCCGCTTCCCCGTGCCGCGCTGGCGTTTCGCGTGCGCCGTCCTCGTTCTCATTCTTGTCGGCCTGGATTGCGACATCTTCCAGTTCGGTACATCCGCCCAGGCCTACAGCAGCGGAATGTTCTGCGTGACTGCCGCCTTCCGGCTCGCGCTCCGGGCGGTGGAGAGTAAGAGTTTCTGGCCGGCATTTTTCTCCGCGCTGTTTGCGGGCGCCGCGGCGGGTTCAACTCTTCTCTGCGCGCCCGCCGTGCCGGTGCTGCTGCTGTGGATTTTCTTCACCAATCGCGCTGGTAGCCGCTGGATGAAGGCGGCTGTGTTCGTCCTTGCGGCCATCATCCCGTTCGCGCCGGAAGTTGTGCTGTTGATTCGGGCGCCTCAACAAACCTTTTTCAATGTCGTGCAATACCAGGCGCTCTTCCGCCGAGTGAACTGGGGCGACGCCAGCAGCCACGACGTCGATGTTCTCTCAGACTGGCTCTATTCCGCGCAGCCTCTGCTGTTGGGCTTGCTGGCGCTCGGCGGCTTCGTTTTTATCCGTAAGCGCAGCGGCTGGAGCCGTGAAGAGCGCGCTCCGTTCTACCTTGCCGCGTGGCTCTCGCTGGCTCTGGGAGTTTACATTTCGATCGCACACCCTACGTTCGGCCGGTACTTCGTCTTCGTGATCCCTTTCCTGGGCATCCTCGCTGCCGCCGGGTTTTACGCGGGCGCTTCGCGTCTGTTCAACCCAGACCGGCCGGCGTGGCCGCTGGCGATTCTCACCGTGATCGTGGCTCTCACTCTCGCCAAAGCACTCTTCGACGACCGCGATTCCACTACCTGGTACGACTACGAAGACATTGCCCGGAAGGTGAAGGAGGTTACGCCACCGGGCGGGAAGTTCATGGCCGACGAACTTGTCTACTTCATCCTCAAACGTACGCCGCCGCCTGGTTTCGAATTCTCTTATTCGCATAAGCTCTCGCTGCCTCCGGCGCTGGAGGCTCGCTATCACATCGTCTCGGAAGCGGACATCAAGAAGATGATCCAGTCCGGTTTCTTTTACACGGTAGAAAACTGTAAAGACGATTTTATTGACGAGATGCACCTCGATCAACTTTTTCCTCACAGGGACGATGTGACGGACGACTGCACCGTCTTTTGGGGGAAGGTCAAACCGCTGCCGCCCGGAACAGAAAAGAAAGACGAGAAGAAAACGAAACAAACCAAGCCGTGATTGCTATACTCTTGCCAATTCATGCGAAAACTACTTGTCCTCCCGCTTTTCTATGTATCTCTTTCGTTCGCACAGACGCCCGATCTTAGCGGCGTTTGGAAGGCCGACCTCAAACAAAGCAAGCTGACCGGTCCTCCCCTTAAGACTTATCTCGCAATCATCAGCCAGCAGGATGCGGTTTTTAATCGACGCACGAAGGAAAATGCGCTCGAAGTCACGGATCTGAGCGGCGCTGTCCGTCCTTTCGGCGAAGAGCGCGAGACGCTCAAATTCTTCATGAATGGCAAGCCGTCGATGGGATTCTTTGAAGGTGTTCCCACACGCCTGACGGGTACAGCGGACGGCAGCAATAGCGTGGTAGTGACCGGCGAGATTGCCGGCGAGCCTGATAAGTTCACTCGCACCTATACGCTTTCGCCCGACCGCCAGACGCTTACTCTCCACATAACAGGAACACAAGAAGCGAGAGCGTACGACAATACGTACGTTCTTCTGAAGCAGCCCGATTCGGCGGGCGAGCCGCTCCGCCAGCCCCAGGAAACCGCCGGCGCGCATTTCAAGAACGTAAAAACCGACGCTCTGAAATCGCTGCCCACGTCTGAGTTCATCGATAACATGCGCTACTTCGCATGGGCCCTTGGGAAAGACTGCGAATTCTGCCACGTCGAACATCATTTCGATTCGGACGAAAAGAAGGAAAAGAAGACTGCGCGCAAAATGATCGAAATGGCGGCGGCCATCGATCAAGACCATTTCGAAGGGCATCCTGAAGTGCGCTGTTTCACCTGCCATCAGCGCAATGAGCGTCCACGGTGGTACCCGCCCTTTCCGGATCAGACGGCGCAGGCGCAACCTGAGCTTAAGCCCACGGGCCGGCAGTGACATGCTTTAGACGACATGGATCAACCTAAATATTTCGTTTACATAGGCGTCTATGGCGAAGGTGTTTATGCCTTTCAGTTTGACGGGAATGCTGAAAGTTTAGAACCCATCGGCCTGGTGGGCGCGGTTCGAAATCCGTCTTATCTTACGACCGATCGGGAATTCCGCCATTTATATGCGGTGAGCGAACTGGAGGGCGATGCGGAAGGAGGAGTAGCCAGTTTTCGGATAGACCGCCAAACCGGTAAGCTGCATTCGCTGAATAGCGCATTTTCGGGCGGCGTGGCGCCCTGCCACTTGACGGTGGACAATACGGGCAAGGTTCTGCTGGTTGCCAACTATATGACCGGGACGGTTTCGGCCTATCCCATTCAGCCGGATGGCAGCATCGGCACGCTGTCGGCGCTGGCTTCCGCTGAAGGCTCCAGCATCAATCCCAAACGCCAGGAAGGCCCCCATGCGCATTTTGTGGCCACTGGCGAGGGGAATCTGATTTATGCCGTCGATCTGGGGCTGGATCGCGTACGGCTTTACCGGCTGGATAGCGACCGCGGCACGCTCACGCCCAACGATCCTCCCTTTGTGGCTGTTACGCCCGGGCTCGGCCCCAGGCATTTTGCCGTTTCTCCGGATGCCAAATTCGTCTACATGATCAATGAACTGGAGCCGCAGGTCACGGTCTACGCGCATGATTCCGCTAGCGGCGGCATGACACCCGTTCAAAGCGCCCGTACACTGCCAGCTGACTTTAATGAGGAGACTACCGGCGCGGAGATCGCGCTGGGCCGCGGCGCGCGTTATCTTTACACTTCCAATCGCGGGAATGAGAGTATCCAGGTCTTTGCGGTCTCGCCTTCCGGCGGCGAGATCAACCTCATCCAGACTATTCCAGTGGCCAAGACTCCGCGCGGCTTTGCCATTGATCCGTCAGGCCGTTTTTTGATTGCCGGCGGCCAAGACACCAACACTCTGGAACTTTACCGCATCGATACAAAAACCGGCCGGCTCAGCGACAGCGGCCAAAAGCGCGATGTGCCTTCACCGGTGGATGTGATGTTCGTGCCCGCCGGTTAGCGCGGCGGCTTTCCATCCACCGAACTGCTTCTCCACCTCGCGGCATACCGCCAGGGCAGTCTTATCGCGCCACGGTTTGGCCGCTATTTGAATGTTCACCGGCAGGCCTTGATGCGCGCCACAGCGAACGGTCGCGGCCGGCGCGCCTGCGACGTTCCAGGCCATCGTGTAGCTGAAGCCTTGAAAGGCGGTCTCGCACAGTGACTCGCGATGCTGTAGAGCGGTTTGCGTGTAAACGGGACAGACCACGGCATCGTATTTCTCAAAGAAGCGCTTCATTCCAGCGCGATATTCATCCCATTGACGCCAAGTTCCGGCGAACTCAGCCGCGGTTGCGCGGCGCGGCCGCATGTGATTCACGAAGCCGATCAGCAACGGATGTACTTCCGTGCTGCCAACAGCTTCAAGATATGCATCGATTCCGTCCGCTCCGTCGGCGCCTAACAACGCGAGCTCCAGTTCGTAAGCGTCCTCTATGCCTGGAGGCGCGCACTCCTCAACCGTGGCACCCTGAACGCACAGGAAACTTGCGCACCGCTGAACCGCCTCCACGATCTCCGGACTGCATTTCGCGAAACCGTTGTAGGTGAAAAAGGCAATACGCAGGTTTGAAATTTCGGGCGCTTCGATCAGGGGCACGGGAGGCGCGGTAAAGTCTTCGCCGTCCTCGCCGGCGAGGAGTTCCATCGCAAGGGTCAGGTCTTCGGTCCAGCGCGCCATCGGCCCTATTTGCCAGAGCGCTTCAACCCAGCCGCCGGAAGGAGGTACGTGGCGGGTGCGGGGCAAGCGTCCGCTGGTGGGCTTGATGCCCGCGATTCCGCAGAACGCCGCGGGCAATCGAACGCTGCCGGCGCAATCACTGCCTAAGCCGAGCGGCGATCCGCACGCCGCGATTAAGGCCGCCTCCCCGCCGCTGCTGCCGCCGGGTGTCCGCGTCAGATCGTATGGATTGTTGGTGCGCCCGTAAATCAAATTGTCACTCTCGAATGAGAACAACAGATCAGGAAGATTTGTCTTGGCAATCGGAATGGCGCCGGCCGCGCGGAGGCGCGCCACCAGCGTTGCATCCCGTCTGGCGCACCGAGCGTCTCGTCTTCCCAGCGTTCCCGCGGTGCATTTCGTTCCGCGGACATCAATCGAGTCTTTAATGGAAATCGGAACTCCATGCAGTGGGCCGCAGGGCGCGCCGCTCGCGAGTTTCGCATCGGCCTCGCGCGCTTCCTCCAGCGCTGTTTCAGCCAGCAGCTCCACTACCGCGTTGATTGCGGGGTTGATACTCTGGATTTGCTTCAGGTGTAGATTTATTAGGTCCACCGACGAAATTTCGCAGGCGCGAATTCGGCGGGCAAGAGAAATTGCGCTTTCGTTCAGCAGCATTGCATTCTAATCATCGGATGTCGATATTTTCGCCGCTTCAGGCCTTTAACATTCGTACCATTGGCTGCCGTACCATTGGCTGCGCAGCCGGGCTTTTCGTGTTATTTCTGGCGGCCGCGGAAATCCCGACCGCCACGATGCAGTTGTGGGAATACCGCAACCTGGGCAAAGCGTTTTACGAAAACCCCGATACGCACGCGGAGGCCGTTCAGGCGTTGAAAAAGGCGCTGGACTTGAAGCCGGATTCGGTTCGCGAGCGCATCAATTACGGCCTCGCGCTTTTGCACAACGGGCAAACCGATGCCGGTGTTGCCGAGCTGCTGAAGGCACAGCAGCAGGATCCGACGATTCCTCACACCTGGTTCAATCTGGGCATTGTCTATAAACACGCCGGCAATTACGACAAGGCTCTGGAGCAACTGCGCGGCATGGCTCGCCTGGCGCCGGGTGATGCCGTGGCGCATTACAACATTGGCGCCGTGCTGCGTTCGAAAGGCGATCTGGAAGGCGCTCTTGCCGAATTCCTGCAAGCCGAAGAACTCAATCCAGATTTGGCTGGTCCGCACTTTCAGCTATTCACGCTGTACCAGCGCTCGGGAGACCGGGAACATGCCCCAAAGCAGCGCGAGTTATTTGAAGAAGCGAAGAAACGCCAGGAAGGCGCAGCCGTTCCGGAAGATATGGAATGGAGCTTCTTTGCCGAGCTATATGATCCGCCGGAGTCGCGGCCGTCGGCCGCCAGCGTTCCGATAAAGTACTCCGACAAGGTGGTCAGCTCGGGATGGGATCCGCAATCGACCGGCATGCTCGTGCTGGATACCGAAAATTCGGGTCACGCCGATCTTTTGGTGTGGTCGCGTGAAAGAGTTGTTCTGCTGAAGCATGGCACGGAAGCGGTGAACTCCGGCCTGGAAGGACTGAAGGATGTCCGCGATATCGCTGCCGGCGATTTCGACAATGACGGCTTCCCGGACCTGTGCATCATTACCGGTGCCGGGGCGACCATTTTCCACAACAATCACGGCACGTTCGCCAAATATGCGGACCTGCCGAACACCGCGGGAGTCACGAAAGCGCTGTGGGTTGATTACGACCATGACTACGATCTCGATGCGCTTCTATTCGGGCCGAATTCGGTCCTGATGCGTAACAACGGCAATGGCAGGTTCGAAGACAAAACGGCGGCGTTCCCGTTTGTGAAAGGCGAAGCGGTGGGCGCCGTATTGACAGCTGTGCGCGGCGATACAGCGGCGAGAGACATTGTTGTCTCGTATGCTGATCATCCCGCCGTGCTCTACACCGATCAATTGAACGGCGTCTTCACGGCTGGCAATATGCCTGAAATTCCGGCAGGCGCAAAAAGGCTGGATGCGCAGGATTTCAATCACGACGGGTTATTGGACCTGGTGAGCTACGCGCCGAGCTTGCAAACGGTCATCAACGCCTCCGGAAAATTTGTTCAAACAAACAGTTCCGAGACCGCTCCTTCGGATATTCGCGCCGATTTCAACGGCGACAGCCGAGAGGACTACGCGCAGTTGACCGCCGACGGCGCACTGCACATCTTTTTCAACGAGTCATCCAACCAAAGGTGGATGACACTACAGATCAAAGGAGTCAAGAATTTAAAAGAGGCGGCGGGAGCGACAGTAGAAATGAAATCCGGCGCGTACTATGACAAGCGCGTCTATGAGGGCGTGCCTGTCTCGTTTGCCACGGATGGCCGGGCCGATATTGATGCAATTCGCATCACATGGCCGAATGGCCTCATCCAAAACGAAACGCACCAGAAGGGGGAAGGGGCGCTGAGTATCACGGAGGCTCAGCGCCTCTCCGGGTCATGCCCTATGATCTTCACGTGGAATGGGCGCCGGTTCGAATTCATAACTGACGTTTTGGGCGTGGCGCCGCTGGGCGCGAGTTCCGGCGACGGCAACTACTTCCCGGTAGATCACGACGAATATATCCAGATTCCTGGTTCCGCGCTGAAGGCAGAGAACGCGGCCTACAGCATTCACATTACGGAAGAGCTGCACGAAGTCTCTTATCTGGACCAGGTGCAATTGATTGCGGTTGACCATCCGGCCGATGTGGACATCTATACGAATGACAAATTTAAGTCACCGCCCTACCCTGAGTTTCGCCTTTTCGGCGCGACTAAAAAGATTCATCCGGCTCGCGCGACGGACGCGCGCGGGGTGGACGCCACGGCGGGAGTAGCGAAGCTTGACCATATGTATCCCGTGGCGTTCGCCCACAACACGGCAGGCGAGGCGGAGCTGCATACTTTGGATCTGGATTTCGGCAACGCCGCGCAGAGCAACCGGTCCGCGCTGGTGTTAAACGGCTGGGTAGATTGGGCGGACGGCAGCACGTTCCTGGGCGCTTCCCAAAACGGGCAAGGACTGATTTTCCCTTATCTGCAGGTCAAGGACGCAGCCGGCCATTGGAGGACGGTGGTGGAAGATATGGGCATTCCTTCAGGAAAGCCGAAGACGATAGTGGTGGATCTCACCGGCAAATTTCTGTCGGCTTCGCGTGAGGTTCGCATTATCACGAATTTGTGCGTGTACTGGGACGAGATTTTTCTAACAGAAGACTCCAGGGCGCCACAGATTCGTCTCACACCCATAAACGCCGAAGCGGCTGACGTTCATTTCCGGGGATTTTCGGAGGCGGTGATCGACCCGACCCGCCAGCAGCCTGAACAATTCATCTATGATCAAGTGCGCGAAACTACGGAGTGGAACCCGACGCGCGGCTTCTACACGCGCTACGGAGATGTGACGCCGCTGGTTCAAAAGGCGGACGACCGGATGGTGATCATGGGTTCCGGAGATGAACTCCGTTTGCGATATCCGGCAGGAGATTTGCCGACTCTGCCAAAAGGCTGGACGCGCGATTTCCTGCTGCTGGTGGATGGATGGGCAAAGGACGCCGACCCGAATACCGCGTTCGGGCAGAGCGTAACGCCGCTGCCGTTCCATGCGATGAGCGCGTATCCATACAAGAAAAACGAGCATTTCCCTAATGACCGCGAGCACCAGAACTACATCCGCGAATATCTGACCCGGCCTGCGTTGGAACTTATCCGCCCTCTGGCTGCGAGCAACACCGGAGATTAGCTGTTGACTCGCCGCCTCACCTCTCTTTGCACCATTGCCCTGGCAATCTTACTCGTAAACAGCGCAATGCTAGCTGCGTTTCCGACGGCCACCGCCTTTAACGTTGCGAATCTGCTGCTGCATGTCGGCTTAGGCGCTGCCGTTGGCATTGCCGCCGTGGCGCTCGCCAAGGTGGAACGACGCTTCATTTACACGCTTCTGGCCTCGGCCTCCGGCGTGCTGTTGGCAGTGATCGGCAATACGCGCGATCACAAGAGCGTTTTCCTGGTTCACGCCGCAATCGGGTTGGTTGCGGTTGCCGTGCTGTTTGCGCGCCGCGCAAACTTTCGAATTGCCAAGATTGCGATGGCGGCCACCGCGGTTGTTGGCATCGCCCTATTGGCCGACTGGCTCCGGGCCCACCCGGATGACAAGATTGTGAACTCGCTCGTGGTCCCGCTCACGATGCAGCAGGAAGGCGCCGGGCCGCAGAGCCCTTTCTTTCCATCCGCCGCGAATACGTCGGACGGCAAGATCGTGCCTTCTTCCTTCTTTATGGAATCGAAGAAATGCGGCGAATGCCATAAGGACATTTACAACCAGTGGAAGGCCTCGGCCCACCACTTTGCGAGCTTCAATAATCAGTTCTACCGGAAATCGGTGGAATATATGCAGTCGGTTGTTGGCACCCAGCCGAGCAAGTGGTGCGCGGGCTGTCATGATCACGCCGTATTTTTCAACGGACGCTTTGATCGGCCTATTAAAGATCAGATCGATACACCGGAAGCGCAGGCAGGCTTGAGCTGCATGTCGTGCCATTCCATCGTGCACGTCGACGGCAGCATGGGCAACGGCGATTTTGTGATGTCTTACCCTCCGCTGCACGAGGTGGCCAGCAGTTCGAATCCAGCGATCAGGGGTTTGGAACGTTTCGTCACCTACGCAGCTCCGGAGGCGCACCGACGCACGTTCATGAAGCCCTTCATGCGGACCAGTTCGGAATTTTGCGCGACGTGCCACAAAGTACATCTGGATGTTCCGGTGAATCAGTATCGCTGGTTTCGAGGATTTAACGAATACGACAACTGGCAGGCCAGCGGTGTCTCCTGGCAAGGGGCGCGGTCTTTTTATTACCCTGCAAAGCCGAGCAACTGCATGGGTTGCCATATGCCGCTCGTCGATTCGCATGATCCGGGCAATATCAATGGGAAGGTGCATTCGCATTTTTTCCCCGGTGCCAACACGGCCGTGCCTTACGTGAATGAGGACAATCAGCAGCTCGCTCGAACCGAGGCGTTTTTGAAATCGGGAATCGTGACGGTCGACATTTTTGCCCTCAGTCCACTGGAGCATCGGAAAAGCGAGACGGAGATGGTGCGCCGGGGCGGGGGAGAGCCGCAGGCAAACACATCGTTCGCGGTTGGCGAAGAAGCGGAACAGAATACGACCGCAGTCATTCGTAACGTAGGCGCAATTGCCGCGCCCATTGACCTCTCCCACGCCACGCTACAGCCTGGCGGGACGGTGCGCGTGGATGTGGTTGTGAGAACGCGCAAGGTAGGCCACTTCTTTCCCGGCGGCACGGTGGATGCGTTTGATGTCTGGCTAGAGCTGGAGGCCAAAGACGACAGCGGAAAACCGATTTTCTGGAGTGGGAGGGTGGAGGATGATGGCAAAGGCCCTGTAGAACCCGGCGCGCATTTTTACCGCTCCTATCAGCTCGACGCGGCCGGCAACCCGATCAACAAGCGCAATGCCTGGCAGACGCGGTCCGTACTTTATGCACATTTGATTCCACCCGGCGCGGCTGACGTAGCGCATTACCTGGTGAATGTGCCGAAGGATGCCAAGGGCCAGATCCACTTCAAGGCCACGCTGAACTATCGCAAGTTTTCCTGGTATTACACGCATTTTTCGTATGCGGGTGTCCCGAAGCCCTGGCAGCCTTCGCTGCTGCTGGCGGCGGATCACGACAGCCGTGAATTCAGTTTCGATCCGAAGAATATTCCGGCGGACGTCTCAGGGCGCATCACAGACCGCATTCCGAATCTCCCGATTGTGACTCTCGCGGAAGCGAATGTTTCGATTCCGGTGTCCCCGCAGCCGCCGCTCTGGAACACGATTACAGCGCGCGACGCGCGGGAACGCTGGAACGATTGGGGCATAGGGCTGCTGCTGCAGGGCGATCTGAAAGGCGCGGAGTTTGCTTTCCGCAAGGTGACAGAGGCCGATCCCGGCTATGCAGACGGCTGGCTGAATGTGGCTAGAGCGTTGATCCAAGAGGGCGAGACAGACGCCGCGAAGCCGTTCTTGCAGCACGCATTGCGGTGTGATTCGTCGCTTGGCCGCATTTACTATTTCCAGGCCCTTGCCGAAAAGGCCGACGGAAACTACGATGGCGCCCTTGCTTCATTGAAACGCGTGGAGGCGCAATATCCGCGCGATCGCGTGGTGCTGAACCAGATCGCGCGCATCTTGTTTTTGAAAAGGCAGTACGCGCAGGCCATTGGATATCTGCAGCGTGTCTGCGCGATCGATCCGGAAGACATTCAAATGCACTACACGGCGATGCTTTGCTATCGCGGGCTCGGCGATGAGAAGCAGGCAAATCGCGAACAGATCCTGTTTGAGCGTTATAAGGCCGATGAAGCGTCGCAAACCATCACAGCCCAGCGCCGGATGGTCAGCCCGGAAGACAATAATGAGCGGCAACTGATTCACGATCACGAATCGGTGGCCCTGCCGTAAAGCATGAAAAAGTTCCTATCGATCAGTTGGGGGCTATGCCTGGCTGCCGGCGTCGCCGCTTTCGGCGTGGCGGGAGGCGAGACTAGTGTCCGCTTTGTGGATGTAACCGCCAAGGCAGGCATCCACTTCACGCATCATTCGGGCGCCGCCGGTAAGAAGTACCTCCCGGAAACTCTGGGCGCGGGTTGCGCATTCATCGACCTGGATGGTGATGGATGGCCTGACATTTTACTCATTAACGGCAAAGATTTTTCGCCGGGGTCGAAGAAGTATCTGCCGGCTTTCTATCACAATAATCACAACGGTACGTTCACCGATGTGACGAAGGGCAGCGGCCTGGATGTCGAGATGTACGGAATGGGAGTTGCGGTCGCCGACTACGACAACGACGGCCTGCCCGATGTTTATATCACTGCGCTTGATGGCGATCATCTTTTCCACAATCAGGGCCACGGGCACTTCCGCGACGTGACCGCGGAGAGCGGCATTCACAACGTCAATTTCGCCACCAGCGCGGCATGGTTTGACTATGACCGCGACGGCAAGCCGGACCTGTTTGTCGCAAACTACGTGACATGGAGCAAGGACAAGGACCTGTGGTGTTCGCTCGATGGCGCGACGAAGTCTTATTGCACGCCTGAATCCTACAAAGGAACTTCTTCGAAGCTGTATCACAATCTGGGAAATGGCAAGTTCGAAGACGTCACGCAGAAAGCGGGCCTGGGCGATACCAGCAGCAAAGCGCTGGGAGTGGTAGTGTTCGATTTCAACGGCGACGGCTGGCCTGATCTATTCGTTTCGAACGATACGCAGCCCAGCAAGCTTTACCGGAATAACGGCAATGGAACATTTACCGAGGAAGGCATGCAAGCAGGCGTGGCGTACGGCGAGGATGGAGTCGCCCGCGGCGCGATGGGCGTGGATGCGGCCGACTACGATCATTCCGGCAGACCGGATTTGCTGGTGGGAAATTTCGCGAACCAAATGATCGGCCTTTATCACAACGAAGGGAAAGGGTTCTTCGTCGACGAGGCGCCTTCTTCGACCGTGGGGAGGGCGAGCCTGCTGCGCCTGACCTTCGGGGCGTTTTTCTTTGACTACGATCTTGACGGATGGGATGACATTTTCGCCGCAAACGGCCATATTGAGCCGGATATCAACAGAATTCAGCCGAAGGTTCAATATAGGGAGCCTCCGCTGCTGTTCCGCAATCGAGGGCACGGCCAATTTGAGAACATGAGCGACCAGGCCGGCGCGGATTTCCGCCACCCCATTGTGGCGCGGGGCGCGGCGTTCGCGGATTATGACCACGACGGCGATCTGGATGTGCTGATCAATAGCAATGACGGACCGGCTATTCTGTATCGCAATGATGGTGGAAATAAGAACAATTGGCTCACCGTCCGGTTGCAGGGCACCAAGTGCGGGCGCAGTGCATTGGGAGCGATTGTTCGCATAGAAAGCGCGCTGGGGAAGCAATGGAAGACGGTGCATAGCGGATCCAGCTACTGTTCGCAGAGTGACCTGGCGCTGACGTTTGGCCTGGGCGGCGACAAGCAGATTACATCGCTTACCGTCGAATGGCCCGATGGAACGCGGCAGCATTTCGCGAATGTGACGCCCAATCAGTTCCTCGATATAGATGAGTCGCGAGGAATCGCAAAGTGAGAAATTGCCGGACGAGCTTCTATGCCGTTTTTCTATCGGTCGTTCTTGCAGCCGCAGGCAATGCTCAGGGACAACGACCGACTGCCGGGCAGATCATCGAGCGCATTCAGAAGAACGTTGGCGTTCCCTGGGCAACGCCAACTGTGGATACCTTCAAGGCCGGGGATCCCGATACTCCGGTCAGCGGTATTGCCGTCACGATGATGGCAACGATGGATGTACTGGAGCGCGCGGCGGCCTCTGGCAAAAATCTGATCATCACGCACGAGCCGACGTTTTACAGTCACTTGGACACAACGGACGAGCTTGCAAAGGAAAATGATCGGGTATACGTGCAAAAGCAGAAGTTCATCGCGGATCTTCATCTGGTGGTTTGGCGATTTCACGATAATTGGCACGCGCGCACGCCTGACGGCATTCAGTTGGGGATGAAGCATGCCCTGGCCTGGGACAAATTCCAGGATCGACACGATGAGCATCTCTTCGTGCTGCCGGAGATCACGCTGGGGGATTTAGCGGAGTACGTCAAGCGGAAGTTGAACATCGTTGCGCTGCGCGCGGTCGGCGATCCTGAGATGAAGTTGAAGAAAGTTGCCATGCTCCCTGGAGCGGCGGGATCGGCGAAACAGATTGAGATGCTCGAGCGGAATGACGTAGAAGCGCTGCTGATCGGCGAAACGCCGGAGTGGGAGACGGTGGAGTACGTTGCGGACGCGACCACGGAGCACCGGCGCAAAGGACTGATTATTATGGGACACATTCCGTCGGAGCAGGCCGGAATGGAAGAGTGCGCTCGCTGGCTCAAGACGTTCATCCATGGGGTTCCCATCGACTTTGTCGCGGCGCAGGAGCCGTTCTGGCTGCCGCAATAGCCGCGGCTACTGATTGATCACAGCGCCGTCCGGTCTGCGGACGATGCCCCAGCCGCCGTTCAACTTTTTGCGCTCGCCGTTTTCGAAGGAACCAAACGGATATTTCGCGGCGGCTTTCTCATCGATCTCCACTCCCCAGCCCGGTTTCTCATTGACGTAAACAGAGCCATTCTCGAGCACCGGGTAGCCGGAAAACACTTCCTGGATGCGATCGTTCGGCATGGTCCATTCCTGCACGCCGAAGTTCGGGCAGACGATATCGAGCGTGATATTGGCGCAGTGGCCGACGGGCGAAACGTCTCCCGGCCCGTGCCAGGCGGTCTTTACCTGGAAGGCTTCCGCGAGCGCCGCGATCTGCCGCGCGGCGTCAGGCCGCCTGCCTGCGAAAGGTGGACGCGGATGTAATCGATTAGGCTGTCCTTGATCAGCGGCGTCCACTCGTGCGGGTTGTTGAACAGTTCGCCCATGGCGAGAGGAGTGGTGCAATTGGCGCGAATCTGGCGGAAGTAGTCCAGATTCTCGGGCGACAACGCGTCTTCCAGAAAGAAGAGACGAAACTGCTCCAGATCCTTCGCGAATTGCACGGCCAGGCGCGGCGGCAGGCGCTCATGCGCGTCGTGCAGCAGCTCGATTTCGGGCCCGAGTTCTTTGCGCGCGGCTTCAAAAAGCTGCAGCGTCCGGCGAGTGTAAGCGGCCGGATCGAAGACAGGATCAGAGGAGGCCGCGTCCGGATTCTGCGGCGGACTTCCAGGCGCGCCGTACGCCGCCATGCCGGGAACGCCTACCTGCAGCCGTACTACTTTGATGCCGTCCGCCATCAATTTCCGGGCCTGATCGAGTGTCTCGGGAATTTCGCGGCCGGCAGCATGGGAGTAGATGAGCGCTGCGCGACGCGATTTGCCTCCCAACAGCTGATACACCGGCATGCCGGCCTGGCGGCCTTTAATGTCCCAGAGCGCCTGATCAATGCCGCTGATGGCGTTGTTGAGGACCGGCCCGTTCCGCCAGTATGACGAGTTGTACATGGCGTGCCACAGGTCTTCAATCGCGCTGGCGGGCCGGCCGATGACCAACGGGGCAAGATAGCGATTGACTGCCTCCACCACGAGATCGGCACGCTGCGTGAAGGTAGCGCAGCCATAGCCATAAAGGCCGTCCTGGTTCGTCTGCACTTTCACCACTACCAGGCGGACGCCGGCGGGCTCCGTGGCGATCACGGAAACCTCTTTGATTAGCGGCGTGGGCGCGCCGCGCAGCAGCGGCGCGGCAGCCAAGGCCATAAATTCGCGACGGCGGATCGCGGTTCGCATGAAAGCAAGATTATGTCACGCTTCGGGACTCGAACAGGCTCGGGTTGAATAGCGCCGGCTCCGGATTCACGCAGAGCCAAGCCAAGGCTCCGCATCCACACAGGACAGCCGCAGCGAGAAAGGACGATGTCCAGCCCAAGTGGTTCGCGATGACGGGGCTGGCGGAAGCCGTAAGGGCGCCGCCGATCTGTCCTCCCATATTCATGAAGCCGGAGACGGCTCCCGCGGAGCGCTTGCCTGCGCCCGCGCTGAATGACCAGAAGGAACTCTGCGAAATGTATAAGGAACCGGCGCCGGCCGCGAGGATCACACTGGCAAGGCGGGCGCTAGAGACTTGCGCTCCCAGTGCGATGAAGACAGCCGCGAAACCCATTCCGATGGCAGCGATACGACAGCGTCCAGCGTATGCTCCACTGCGGAGGGTCCATCGGTCGCTGAGCCATCCACCCAGCGGAGATCCGGTCGCCATGGCTAAAAACGGAAGCATGGAATAGTACGAGCTCTCGCGTAAGTTCAAGCCGCGCACGTTATTCAGGTAGATAAAAAACCAGCTGAAAAAGATATAGGCAGCGTACCCGTATGCGAAGTAACTGAAGGTTACGGCGAGTATATTCGGATCGGTGGTAATTTCTTTCCAGCGGAGCGAGGGCTGAACACTCGCGGAAGAGCCGGGACGGATTCCTCGCTCGATCTCGGCCGCTTCGCTGGGGGTAATCAGCGGGTGTTCTGCCGGCGAGTCCCGGGCGAGCATGTACCAAATCAAGCCGATGGCCAGGCCGCAAGCGGCACTGCACCAAAACGCCGCTCGCCAGCCCCAGTGGACCATGACGAGCGTTATCAAGGGTGGAGTAATTCCTGCTCCGAAGCCTACGCCCGAAAAGATGATGCCATTCGCGATGCCTCGCTCGGAGAGGGGGATCCAGCGGGCGACAACGCCATTCGAAGCAGGATAAAGAACGGCCTCGCCGACGCCTAAACTAAACCGGACAAGGATCAGTAAGAATACGGAATAGGCCGCCGTCTGGGGAATGATCGTGATCAAAACGCTAAAAACGGCCCACCAGACCACTCCAGCCGAGAGCACCGCTCGCGGGCCCAGGATGTCGGCGAGCCTTCCCGCGGGCGCCTGAAACGCCGCGTACCCCAGCACGAAAGCACTGAACACCCAGCCAAGTCGAACGTTGTCCAATCCGAAGCTGGACGCTATTGCGGATCCTGCAACAGAAATATTGACACGATCCAAGTAAGCCACCGCGCTCGTCAAGAATAAGCAGCCGATGATGAGCCAGCGGACTCTGACGTTTAGGAGTGCCAAGGGCCATCCTAGAACAACGGCAAAAAGATCCCTTTTGAAAGGAAAGCAACGATCGCGGAGCCAATCGGTTACGGGCTGGTAATTCTACGGGTAATTTGCCGTAGCTCGATAATTACGAGGTTCTTAGCTAAGTCTATAAATTTCAATTAGTTAGCAAATCACCCACCTATTAGATTAGGTAAAGATACGAGGTATCAATAAAGTGCAAATAAAGGTCAAATCGACCAAGACGCAGGTTGTTGAGTGACTCTGTCTCCAGGGTGGGGTACTTATCAAGTTTGCTTCGCTCAACTCTTTATAGGAGGTTTTAAATGAAGTTTCTTCGCCCTCTTTTAACGTTGGCGTTGGCGGGAACTCTGGTCTGTTCGACAGCCGCTTTTGCGGACGCCATAGTCGGGGCCGGGACTGCAAACATCGGCGGCGTAGTCGCCGGTACTAGTTTGGGACTGTATTTCGGCTATTCCTCAAATCCGCCTCCTGGCGATCAAACTGCTAGGACGAGTCTTCCCGCACTCGGCGTATTTTCAGGCCTGACGGCCGGCGAGACCGTCATGATCCAGAATCTGCTCGCGCCGACTGTAATTCCTGGAACTCCGTTCGACTTGAAGGACTGGGTACAATTCCCGGATGGCATTGATCTCGACCTGACCAACATTCCAGTCCCCACCGGATACTCGGTATGCCCGACCACCGGTTCATCGCCAAGCGGCTTTCAATGTATTCCCAATGTAGGTTCTCCTGTGGTTATCACTCAGGGAATTGGGGGTACAGGAGCCCGGTTGAGTCTGTTCGGCGACGCGCATTACGCCACTTCCACAGCGCTGACTCCCTTTATCGGCTTTCTCACTAGTCCATCGACCAACTATCCAACGGTTCAGCAGTTCGAAATGGCGTTCCTGGCCACTGGCGGCATTCCTGCAGTGGCATACAGCGCCAGCTTTACAACCACGCCTAGCACCGTTCCTGAGCCTGCGTCGCTGGGGCTTATCGGTATTGGTTTGTTGGGGATCAGTTTGTGGGGACGTAAGAAGTTCGCCAAGTAATTAAAAGGCTTATCGTTCCGGTTAGGAAGGGTGCGCGCACCCTTCCTAACGGATTTGCGAACATGTAGTCCTTTAGGGGAGGGCACGCGCAAGTGCGTTGCCTTCCCCGAGTGAATCCTTGTGTCTCTCTGCAACTCTCACCCTTCTTAAATGCCTTCACTCCGCTAAGCCGATTCAGGGTAAATCGAATGGCCCATCCTCAATGACTGCAGCGGAGATGGAGCACGAGTTGCGCGCCCGCCTTGGCCAGAAAGTGCGACTCACAATCGGAACTCACACCGATACTGTATTGGTTCTCTCAGTGGACAGGGACGGCTTCATCTGCCAACCGACGACTGCCGACCCGCGCGAGCCCTTGCCGGAGTTTTGGGTAGCCTACGAAGAAGTTGCCGCCATAGCGCCCCAGGACTAATGCACGGTTGCGGTATAGCCGTACTGAAAAGCGCTGGGCCGAGGTTCAAAGGGCATCGGAAGAGTATGCAGCGGAACCTCCGCCAGCGCTGATTTACCCTCGGCCGCGCAGATCACTGGAGTTCGATCGATCTCTTCTTTCACCTTCTCCAAGCGGCAGGCGTAACGCTGGTCAAGCTGCGCCAGGCTGAAAACCAGGATCTCGATCACAGCGCCATACTTTGGCTCGTAATAAGCGGGGAGATTGGGGAGCCGGCGCCCACCCAGCCGGCGCAGGATGGAAGCGGAATGATTCGTCCGGGTGGCTGTGGTAATTCCCATCCCGCCGCCCAGATAAGCGGCTAGCGCCCACGTCATCAATGCGATATTGACGCCCGCCGTGCTACCTCTGATCTCGCGCCGTAAGGCCCAGGCGCCGGCTTCGCCATATTGAATATTATGGTTGCGCGCGTTCGCGATGTGATTCTCCACGGCCAATTTCAGGACCGGACCGTACCGGTTGGATTGGGCAATCGCTGATTGGCTGGCCGCCAGATGCTCAAAACCTCCCGTAACAGGACGGTAACGGGCGCATCCAAGTACTTTGCCGGCAGAGTTCTGAAGCAGAATATGCCAGCTTTGGAAATCAAGCTTCTGATAGTGCCGTCCATCCGGCAACAAGTGAGTCTTGATCTGACCCAACTCGCTAAGCGCTTGCCCGCGCACAAGCTGGGTATCAAAAATCAGCTTGGAGTGCACCTGCTGGTCGACGACCGCCCGATCGAAGCCGACTGGCACGTCGGCGCGAAATGGTGCAAGGATCTTGAAATGGAGCTTCTCTCTCGGATATAAGCTGCCTCTGCTCATCGGCTTCTCCCCGCGCAAAGTGTTGTACTGCGTAAGAAAGGCCCTCCCTTCTGTAAGGGAGGCTACGTTCATAGCGTTACGCCACCCCCTGAAGGGTGGGGCAGTCCTGCAAACGTGAGCATCCGACAAGCTGTTAGCAAGACTGAATAAGGATTAAAGAAGTTCTACCATTCTCCCGACGGATTCATAAGAAATCAACTAGAACTTTAGAAATTTTTATGAATGCCAGTAGTATGCTTTATTTCACTAATCGGTTTCTGCCTGCGTTTCATAAGGAATTTTACGAGGGCTGCACCAGATCCGCTGTGCACGAGGGTACAGCGTATCGGATCCGGGAGTATCCTTGTACACATGAGCGGCGCGTTCTCCCTCTTACTTGCTGCCAGCCTTTTCTGCGCTACGTCTTTTGCTCAATCCACGGTCGTCGAGATGAAGAACGGGCATGGAGAGAGTGTGGGTACCGCTACGCTTTCTGCCTCAGATTCTTCCGGTGTCTCGGTCAGCCTGGACCTGAAAAATCTGCCGCCTGGTGAGCATGCCATTCATGTACACCAACCACCGAACTGCGAACCTCCCACTTTGACGTCCGCTGGGCCGCACTTCATGAAGAACTTCACAGTGGCAAATGACGGCACAGCTCAGGCTACGCTAGTGGGGGACTGTCACGCGGATTATTTGGGCAGCGCGACGGCGGGTACTACATCGCCTGAGCCCGGATCGCGCTCGATTGCGTTACCCACCAGGAATCCCAGCGGCTCGTAATTTCACTACCGCGCCGGGTACTGGCTCACCCGTTTGCGAGTTTAAGACTCGCCCGCTCAAGACGCACGTGCCCTGCGAGGCGTCGGACTGCTGAAGGCCGGGCGAAATCTTTTCGGCCCCCAGAGGAAAGGCCAGGAAACTGGGGAGGACGACTGTCGCTAGAAGCAGGTATCGCGCCGAGTTGGACACTTTACACCCTAGGCTGGCACCCTGCCCTCAACAGGGGAGATCCTGCTACTTGCAAGGTTCCCCGCTCCCGCCCACTCCTGCGTGCTTCGCCCCGCTCAGTTCCCGATTTAGCCGGGCGAAATCGGCCGGCGACCATCTCGGAATTTTGTAGGGTAGGTTTTCAGACTGCGGATTTTCATCCATTGGCCGAGGCGACCTGAGCGGTAGGGCCAGTCCGTTTGAGAGAGCGTCGTTAAGGCCGCCGCAGTCGCCTGCGGGTGTAAATATGAATCGGATCTGAAGCACCTCAGGAGAGACATATTGGAGACGGGCGAGGAGGTCGATGCTTGTTCTTATGTCGTGCTCACCCCGCGCCGCTGCATAGACCAACCTTCCCAATTCCTGCTGCCGTTCACTCACGCTGAGGCGGGAAAGTAGGTGGAGGGCGCAGACGAATCGCGCGAGGTCATCTTCGCAGCTCGCCGATTCACAGCGAGAGTAGTTTGAAATGGCTTTAATGGCCTGGTCGGTATCGCGGGTGCGGCGCGTTGTTGGACTTGCTTTGGAGGCCAGAGCTTCTCCGTAAAGGTCAAACACAGCTTGAGCTGGCGTTGAAGCGCACCCCAGCATTGCCGAGGCGCTCACTAATAACATCTCCGCGAGCAGCATCCGATTGGTATGACGAACATTCCTTTCGATTAGGTGACAACCCCGGCCGAAAGCTTCCCATTAACCTCTGACAAGCAGTGCCGCTAGGCCGTATGGCCTCAGCAGTCCTCGCCAAACTCGTCGCAAATACAACTGTAATCTGTGGTGCCATAGTACATTGTGCAAGCAAGTGATAAAGCACCTAAGGCCGTGCCCCGCAGCCACGTCTACCATTGCGTGAGCGCGGTATTGGGCGCTGTTTCGTTTGTGGGACTAATCACTGCCGCCTCCGTTCACTTTGCGACCCTCTGCGGCGTCGACCCGGGCCTGTACCTGGGTCCCCACCTCAAAGATTTCTGGGTCTTCCAACTCATATTGTTCGGCGCGATTCTGCCGATTCTGCTGGAACTGCTTGTCTTGAAACAATATAGAGACCTGCTTCGGTCGCCGCACTGGATGAGAGTCATGCTCTACATCCTCACGGGCTATTACGCAATCAGCTTCTACGTCTTTATCATTCTGGCTGCGATCCATCTGGATGCACGGCAAACCTGGCGCATGTTTTCCGCTGGATGGATACTTCTGTTTTGGGTCGCGGTGATTTTCTATCGGACGCGATTCTTTGAATCCAACCCTCCAGGTACGTTACCATCAGCATAAGGGCCTCAGCCCCACGTTCCGGCGCGAGTTTCCTCCCCAACTGCGAGCTTTTGCAGCCATCGAATCTGAGGTTTTGGCTTTACTATGAACGGATTGCAGTCTAGACGCTTCTCTCGTTCTGTGTCTGCCCAGCAGTCACTGGCCGAGCTGCTGGAGCCGCATATCATCGTAGAGCGGCACTTCGCAAAGCTCGGACATACCTACCGGCACGGCAAGGTACACCGGTTTGTAGAAGAGAACTTTACGCGCCCGGTGCTGAGGGCCGGTCTTCAGATCACCGGGTTTTACGACCGGTGCAAACGCCACGCGTTAAGTCCAGTGGTGCGCCGCATACCAATGCACTTCCGGGACTTGCCGAAGGAACTCGACGGCTTCCAGATTTTGCACCTCACGGATTTTCACATCGACGGCACGGAAGGCTTGGCTGAAGTGCTGGCGGAGAGCCTGAGCAAGCTGCGCCCTGACCTGTGCGTGCTGACGGGCGATTACCGTTTTGAAGATCGCGGACCGTGCGACGAAGTGTATCCGCTGATGAGAGATATTGTGGCCAGCATTCGCGCGCGTCACGGCGTGTTCGGCGTTCTCGGGAATCATGACCCGGCCGAAGTGGCGTTCGAGCTCGAGGAGATGGGTGTAGAGATGCTCGTCAACGAGAGCGCCGAAATCAGGCATCGCGACGCATCACTCTGGCTGGTTGGAGTGGACGATCCGTTCGACTACCAAACGGACGATCTGCCGAAAGCCCTGCTCGAAGTTCCGCAGAGCGGCTTCAAGATTCTGCTTGCCCACGCGCCTGAGATCTATGAGGCGGCAGCGGGTCACGGGATTCACATCTACCTCAGCGGGCACACACACGGGGGACAGATCCGGCTACCCATTCTAGGCGCTGTGCGGCGTAATGCAAAATGCCCCCGCTCCTGTTCCTTTGGCCACTGGCATCACCGCGGGATGCAAGGCTATACCAGTGCAGGCGTGGGTTGTTCGTCGCTGCCCATTCGCATCAACTGCCCACCGGAACTCGCCATCATCGAGCTGCGGGCGGGGCAGGGAAGATAGCGGCGGGCGGCCGCTGCCATCGGTCCTCGCTACCATCGATTTTGGTCCGATCGTTTCTTTTTGCTCTCTTTCTCGGCTTAGCCTCCTCGGCGGCGGCTGCGACGCATCCTGACTGGCAGGCCTTACGCTCGCAGATCGAGAATACCCTTCACATCCCGGATCCTTTACCGGAACTGCACGCGACGCTTTATGGCCACTTCCCGGCGGCTCCGGACGTGATGGCGGATCGCATATCCTATACGACCGCGTATCGGCTGCGCGTTCCGGTTATTGTTTATCACGCCCCAGGCGCCACCATTGTGCAGCATCCCGCGCTCGTGATCGTGAACGGCCACGGCGGCGATAAATCTTCCTGGTACGCATATTGGGCAGGCATCCTGTACGCGCGCGCCGGCGCCGTTGTTGTGACCTACGATCCCATCGGCGAATACGAGCGCAACAGCGAACGAAAATCGGCGACGAGCCAGCACGATAAAGAGCTCACGCCGGCAGACATGGGCCGGCGCATGGGAGGCCTGATGGTCACCGACGTGATGCAGGCAGTCAATTATCTCGCCAGCCGCCCGGATGTGGATGCGAAGCGTATTGCGGTGCTCGGTTATTCCATGGGTTCGTTCATCAGCAGCATTGCTTGCGCGGTAGATATCCGGATACACGCCTGCGTTCTTGCGGGCGGCGGCGATCTGGATGGCCCAGGCGGTGATTGGGATTCAAGCGACAAAATGTGCCAGGGCATCCCGTACCAATCGCTTGCCTTCCTTGGGGAGCGTGGACCTGTATTGTACGCTTTGAACGCCAAGCGCGGTCCAACGCTTGTAATTAATGGCCTGAGCGATGAAGTTGTCGATATCCCCCATCACGGTCCTGATTGGTTTGAGCAGCTTCGCCAGCAGACTATCGCAGAACTCGGTACATCGAAGGATGCATTCGACACTGAATTCGTTCCGGGCGGCGGCCACGCGCCGTACTTCCTTACTAAGGCAGCGGCGCTCTGGCTCGAGGACAAGCTGAAGTTCCCGGATTGGACTAAAAAGAAAATCGAGGCCATGCCAGAGGTGAAAGTCAGCGCATGGCTCTCCAAGAATAATCTTCCTCCGATGAGCGCCTGGATGACTCGCAACGAAGGCAACCTGCTGGCCTTGGGCGATGACATACGGCCTGTGACAGCCGGGCAATTACAGGCCGTCCCGAGCGCAGTCTGGGAATCACAGAAGGACGATTACATCTATGAGAGCTGGGTAGAGCGCGCCCGCGCGGCCGAAGCAAACCAGCACGGAGATAAGCATGCAAATTGAAGTCTGACGTATGCCAACCGTGAGAACGATTACTGCAAAAACTATACTCAGTCTTAATCTTTGCGGGCTCCGGGGCTAGCAGCCCGTGATGCAAGTAAGTAACAAAGCATTTCGTAGCGGAAATCTTCGGGCGTAGAATCGGGTATGGGCGATGGGCTAACAGAGGCAATGGATTTGACCACTCCAACAGGCCGCGCCATGGCGGGGCTGCTATCGGTTTTCGCAGAATTCGAGCGCCAGGTGCTACGTGAGCGCATCATTGCAGGTCTCGCTCAAGCCCGTAGAAATGGTACGCGTCTCGGGCGTCCACGCACGGTGGCCAACAAGAAGGCGGAGGCGCGAAAGCTCCTTAAAGCAGGACTTACAAAGTCCGCAATCGCTCGCAGATTGTCAATGCGCGCACGTCTGTGCGCCGCCTGCTGCCAGGAACCGGCAACATTTTGTCTCTGGCAGCCCTTTTCTGCCCGTAGCACCTTTTATTGAAGGGGCTGAACACCTCAGTTTCACGGCGCCAACGCTCTGTGCAGCCTGAACTCGCTTAGTTCCGTCGGCTCTGCATAAAGCAAAATGGTCCAAAATCGCTGCACCGGGAGGGCTTGCTTAGCTGGATGTTGTTCCGCGGTGAACCACATGCCGCCCCCAACGGTGTTCGTCACTATGGCTGTGATTGCCGCGTGCACAGTCGCATTGTTGATCTCAAACGCACGGACAAGCTCGGCTTTTTCTGAAAATGATACGGATCCAATTGTGCCCGACCGAGGATTGGCCTGAGCACTTAACCAAGTAAACAGCTTGCTGGACACGATTTCAGGCGGAGCTTCAGCAGTTTGAAATGACGGCATGACTACATCTAACCAATCCTTTGCTCGATTACCTACTCGCACATAAACAAGGTTGTTCTCGGTTGAATACGTCACAGCCGGACCCAATTGGGTTAGGAGCTTACGCAGACTCACATCTCCGTGCATATCGAAACGATTTTTTAGAAATCCCTGATCTCTTACATCTATTCCGAAACACGTACCCGAAGTTTTCCCCACTTGCCATAACACCTCGATGATGTTTCCGCTACGCCATTCATTCCCCGAAAGTGATGTGTCGAGGTTAGGCTGTGAACAATAGCCATTTTGTGCAGAAAGCACGCTCGAGAAGATCAACCCGCATGCTCCGCTGAGAATCCATAATCTCGGGAGCCTGGTAACATTAATGGCCATCGTTTGTTATACCTCCGCATTTGTAGACTAGGAACTTGTTGAAATAGGGCAGCGCTGAGAGAAATTTGAGTGATAAAGGGCGTAGGTAGCCGAGGTACGAAAGAATTGGGACCTGAGGATGGTTGTTTTGGTGTTGAAAAACACCTTTTTCGCGCTCCGGACACACTTAGGCCGCAGTCAACCGCGGCAGCCTCCATAAATTGAAGGCCGCTGAAGTCATGACGAACTGCCAGGTGACCTTGGCTAAACCGCGCAGCTTGGTTTTGCGCATGCCGCCGGTTTGCTTCATCCAACCAAAGGCCTTCTCAATGAGCGGGCGTTTGCGCTGGCTGGTTCGATAACTGGCATGTCCGGTCGTGCGGTCATCGAGAGCGCTGCCGCCGGGCCGGTTGGTATTTTGTGCTACGTGCGGTCGCATGTTCATGGCGCGCACAGTGGCCACAAAGTCCCGCGTGTCATACGCTTTGTCGGCGCCCACGGTGATCGGTTTCCGCTGCTTGCGCCACCGGCGGTGCAGCATCAACAGCGCCGCATCCCGTTCGGCGGTGCCATCGGCGTGCGTCAGCATCGCATCCACAATCATCCCGTTGCGATTTTCCAGCAGCACATGGCCGAGATAACCTAACCGAGCCTCCTGCCCATGGCCTTTGCGATAGAGTTTGGCGTCCGGATCGGTCTTGGACGCATGCGTGTCGTTGGTCCGCTTGTCGCCCCGGAACTGGCCCGGTGTGTCATCGCCGCCGTCCTTCTTCTGAAAGCTTTTCTGACTCGCCCAGGCTTCGATCAGCGTGCCATCGACGGTAAAGTGCTCCTCCGACAAATGCGGCTTGGCCTGCTCGAGTACGCGCGCAAAGAACGCCCGCGCCACGTCCTGGTTCAGGAGCCGTTCCCGGTTCTTGCTGAACACCGCGTGATTCCACACCGGTTCATCCAGTTCCATTCCCACAAACCAGCCGAACAGCAGATTGTAAGTCATCTGCTCCATCAGCATGCGCTCGCTGCGGACCGAGTAAAAGATCTGCAACAGCACCGCTCGTAGCAGCCGCTCGGGCGGCACCGACGGCCGGCCTGTCTTGGCGTACATGCCGTCGAACTCCCGAGCCATGCCCCGCAAAACCTCGTCCACCAGCTTGCGAATGGCTCGGAGCGGATGGTCTTGCGGAACCCGCTCCTCCAGCGATACGTAGCTGAACATTCCCGACTGCTGTTGATCGTCTCCTCGCATACGACAATCATGCCCGCAAATGTTTTAAAACGGAAGAGCCTCAGGATGAGTTTTTCAACAAGTTCCTAGAGCATTTACGTGCGGCAAGCCTACTCCGTTATATGTCCAGCTTTGATTAGCATCAGTCTCCCCCGTCGAGGCTGGACAGGCTGGAGAGCACACGCTATATGTGTCAGGCCAAGAGCCAGTCGCACTGCTGGTTGTGCTTCCAGTCTGAGTGCCGATGATGATCAGATCATTCCGCGAGCCGATAGAAATGGTATCCGCGACCGTGCCCGAGTGTTGATAGTACGCTCCCTGTTGATCCAACAACTGGAGCGTGACAACTCTTTTCCAGCCGGCTTGGCCAGCCTTGCAGCTGTTCGCCGCGCTCGATATCGTGCCGGTGACGAGAACGCTTGTAGGAGCTGGGTTATAGACCGTAAGCGTTCCGTCAGCTACGAAGGCACAGCCCGTACCGTTTGCAATGGTTCCTTGCCCGATTGCTGTTCCCGCGCTCTTACCCAAAAAAGTGCCGCTAGGGTTCGTGTTGGAGCCCGATACTGTAGCTATTGATGTATTGTTTGAAGCCCAGAAGTACGAGTATCCGCCCCCCGTTCCGTAGCTTTGGCCCGAACAGGCAGTAGGACTGTAAGCCGTGCAGGTCTGAGCTGCTATCGGTCCAATTGTGCCCGTTGACCCAACCGCAAAAGTCGCGGTGGCTGGACCGGCGAGATACGAGCCACACATCACAATGTTGTACCCGCAGCTATAGCTTTCGAGCGCTCTACCCCCATTTTGCTGACGTGCAATCAGGACTCGTCCGAACACATCCGCTTGACTTGGCGTAAACCAGCTGATTTCACCGTGTCTGGCTGTGATTTCCCGGTCGGGACGCTTCTCCGCGTTGCTTTCGTTGGCGTTTGTGATTAGTTCGGCCAAACTCATTGTGCGGCTTTCGTACGGGTTCAGCGTTATCGTGTCATGCCAGACGGTGCCGTCCGTGCCCAGACTGAGGTTAACGAGTTGTGGCTTCATGTCGGCGTTAAATATGAGGAAAGTTGAGGACGTACCTAGTTCGAGGCTCCACGGATGGCCACCTCCATTATTGGCATGGTGAAGGAATTTCGGCAGCGGGACGAGCGCGGTTTCTCCAGACGAATCGCGGTCGATCAAACTGGATACTACTTCACCGGGCGCGCCATCCTGTTCAATGATGAGGGACGCGATCCCTGGGTCCCCAGAAGTATTGAAAGGCAACTTGAGCCGCTTTACCTCGTAGGGCTCCAGGGACACGGATGTTAGCGCCTTTGGAGGCACCGGAGCGCCGCTCAGTACGTCGCTGACGGTCACGTGATGTGTTGCCTCCGTGAAATTAGCAAGGGCTAATTCTGGAGCTAAAACGACGCCGGGCAACGGATCATAAGGACCAATCGGGATCCCTGCAAAAACGGTGGAGCGCGACGTAAATTCACTCTGATGAGTGAAGATCACGGGTGCAGCGTGAAAACGCTGCTGATCAAAAGAAAGGCTCAGGCCGAAGGCTGCCAGTTCCGAGGAAGCAGAACTCACCTGGTATGCAAGACCATGCTCTCGATCAAGTGTTCCTGTTTCCGCACCATTCTCCACGGGAGTTGCGATTGCGGACAGATCCGGCGATGCTGATCTAAAATCACCAGTGAAGGGATCACAGCTCTGCAGAAACCGCATCTCACCTGCTGGGATTAAAAGAGCGCTCTGATGAACTTTTCCGTGCTCGAGACAGCCAATCGTCGCATGTGCTAGCTGCATACCGGAGTTCTGTATTGCGATCAGCGTTTTACGACTCTGCGCTACTGCTTTCAAGCTGCCTCCCATCATCGGCATGATCAACTCTTCGTCGGCGGACTGGCCGGTGAGATTCCCGCGACCGATCAGCGTAAGCTGAGCCGCCACAGCCATATTCTTTGCAATCGTCGGCTCCTGGACCCCTACGGTTAGCGAGCCCCAAAAGTCCATTCCACGCCCCGCAAGCAGTGTCTGGATACTCAGTCGCGTGGAACTGTGGCCTGGCAGTTCAACGGTTTGCGTTACAGGAGCGGACATATCGTCCCCTGCAGCCTGTAGACTGATCATGGCATGAGCGCCAGCCTGGCTCTCGTTTACCAGAGTTAAGACACTGGTCCAATCGGCGGACTCGATGACCAGCGGGGCAACCGGGCTTGTATTCATAGGCATATCGCTGGAATTCTGCTTTGATGAGTTCGTTGCCGCTGTAGCAGGCGAAGCGGCTGCCGTTGGCTCAATATATGCGGCCACGAGGATTACCGGTACAGATATGACCAGTGCGCTGATTTGTAAAGCTCGAAACAACATCATTCGTTACCTCCTCTAAGCATCGGTTTATTCTGCAGTCGAACCAGGCGAGCGGAACGTTTTCAGGAATTCGATAATGGCGCCCTGCTGGTAGGCACTGAGCGCAGAAAATTGACCTTCTTGAGAGGCAGCCTCGCCCGCGTGAGCGAGGATGGCCTCCCGAATCGTCGTGTATTGGCCGTGATGAAAATAATTCGGTTTGCTGCCGACCGCCCACAGTCGGCGCGTCAAACATCTCGGATTGCCCGCGAAGAACGCTGCGCTTCCGGTTTTAGCATTAGCATTAAGCTTCTCCACGTTCGGATCATCCGGGCCACGGCAGATATCGTGTAATTTGAAATCCGTGAACAACGGGACCCAAACCACGCCATTGACCGGTTTCAATCGCGGCTCCGGCAAGTCCTCGGCGCTCGTCAAATCCATGGCGATGAGCTGAACCTGTCCGGTTTGCAAGTTGCCGGGCGGATTATAGGGACCAGGTTCTGTATAAATCCAACCCTTTCGATCGAGCGGTAACGCTGGGATGTGGCAGGTCGCGCAGCCAATCTGCCTGAACAGAGACTCGCCTTCCTGCACGGCTTTTTGGACGGCAAAGTTGCGTGGCAGAACCCGCGTAGGCACGGGAAGGGCGGCCTGAAACAATGTGCACGCGGTGATATCGGCCCGCGTGAGTTCGTTCACCACTCCATCGCCATCCGGATCGGTGCCGATACCGAAACGCTCCGTGGACTGCATGCCGTGGTGCTGGTTGAAAGCGTCATTCGTGAATACGCGCAGCGAGACTGTACTGGCTGATTGATGAAACGGCAGGATGAGCAGGCTGGGCGGATGCTCCGCATCTGCTGAGGCAAGAGACTGTGGAGGAAGGCCTTCGACCCGGGTCGTATTCCATGAGCCATCTGCATTTCTTGCGAGTAAGCCAAACGAGATGCCTTTCGAAATCAACGCGGCAGCCTGTCCCGGAGCGATGCGGTCGCGAGTCGATTGCAGATCAGCCGTGATCTGCCGGGCCAGCATTTCGTAGAAGCCCGCGCCAAACATATCAATAGTCGAGCGGGAATTTGCGAGCGATTGTAGAGTCACGGGCCGTGCCGCGCTCATCCACGGCGCCGCGCGTTGGAATTCCATCGGACGAATCAAAGGTCACGAAATCAAAGCGCTGTCCGAGCACGAACACATTTGTCGAGAGATCACCCGTACCACCGCTGATCGGCTGATTGTGGCAACCGGCACAGGAATTCGACTCGGGACCGGAAAGGCGATTATTGTTGCGCGGAAACATCAGCGGGCTGTCGAGATCGGAAAGCGGGGCACCTGTCCCTTTGGTTAAGGGGCGTCCAGCACCTTCTTGCGAAGTGAACCTCGCTTCGAAGAGTTTCTTACCGTAGGCGAGCAGTTGACGAACGGAGAGATCGAATTCTTCGCCGTCCTGAAGATGCCGCGGGATGGCGACTTCGCGTCCAATTTCGGGTTCATCGCCAGAGGCTGTCGGCGAATCCGCAAGGCAAACAGCCCCGAGTAAATACACTCCGACAAACAAGCGTAGTGCGGCAGACCGCATTCAAATACCCCCAACAAGACGGCAGGAAAACCATGCGCGACCTGTGCAGCCGCGTCAGACCAAACAGCGGAAGATAGGAGCGAAATGAGTTTTAGAACCGCTTAAAAACGTACCTCAGCACGACCAGTACGTCAAGCTAAAAATCGCCTCTGTGTTGTTAGCAAGTCAAGATGTCCGGTTTTATTAGCACGTGGTTTGTCCGGTTGGTTTGGTTTCGTATCCTGGATTTGACCACAGCGGAGGACAGGGCTCTCCAGGGATGGAACCCGAGCGCCGACTGTGGGGCCAGACCATGAGCCGGAGCGGGAGGGATTACGCTCTGCTCCGGCTTGGCCATCCCGCATGGGATGGCAGGAAAGCGAAAAAATCCCGGAGGTCTGGAGGCAGCGCCTCCAGCCAAGGGAAGGCATCTTCCTTTCAGGCCGCACGGCGATTAGGTCTCCCAGGTCGTGGAGAGTGCCGCCGCTTCGGCATCTGGTCGGGTACCACGGCCGGTTCAAATCGGGCCACCTCATGCGGTCCGAACTGGATGGTAATGCTTTCATCCAAATGCTCGTGGACTATAACCGAACAGCCAGCCAGCGTGTTTCTCCAGCGCGTCTTCTCAATCTGAAAAACGCGGTTGTCTACCATCACCGTGTTGTCCCGGTTCACGGTTCGTTGGTGCTGAATCGAGAAGATGAGAGCCAGATCTCTGCGTCGTGTTTTCACGAAGGCGCTGCCTTTGCCTTCTGCTGTCACCGCAAAACGCCGGTTGAACTCGTCGATGTAATCCGCACGCAAGAAAGCGTTGGCAGCTTCTTTCGTCTTCAGATTGCGAATCCGTAGTTCTTGCGGCAGCCGTCCTTGCCAGGTCCGGTAACTGCGTTCCATGCGGCCCCGCGCTTGTGGCGAATAAGCCGGAATCATCTGGATGCCCAACTCCCGAAGGGCGCGTCCTACCTGCGTCAAACGCGCTTTGTCCACGGGTTCGCCCGCTTTCGGATTTACGAAAAAGTGCGTCCCGCGATCACTGTATAGGGCACAGAAAATGCCTCGCTTCTCGATCACTTCCCGCAGCCCTACCATCACCGTCCGCGTGCCCTCTTCCTCCACCAACTGGGCATAGTAGATCTCGCTCGTGGCGTCATCCAGAATCACAATCAAGTCGTACCAACGCTCGTCCTGAAACCAGGCGTGTGTACTGCCATCCATGTGCAGCAGCATGCCCGGCAGGGGCCGCCGTGGACGGCGTCGCCGATGCACACTCCGGCGCTTCTGCCTGCTCACCAATCCGGCGCCCTGCAGGGCATTCTTCACCAGCGTGTAGCTGAGCTGGATGCCATGCTTCTCGCTTAACTTCTCATGAAAGTGCCGCACGTTGAAATCGAAGTACTGCGCTTGATACAACCCCAACACCTTCTCCATCGTCTCCACAGGAATCCGCTTCGGGCTCAACCTGCCCCGCTGCCGATGAAACAATCCGTCGTAACCAAACTCTTCGTAGCGCTCTCGCCAGCGCCGCATCGTCCGATCTGTCACCCCGATGATCTCGGCCGCTTCCCACCACTTCAGCTTCCCGGCCATCGCTCGTAAAATCACTTCCTGCACTTTCATCGTCCGCTCCATCGCCGCATGGCTGTAACGCCCCTGGTTGCTGTCCACACCAAGTACGTTCAGTCCAGCCGCTCTTTTTCATAAAGCGGACAATCCAGGTGTTAATTCGACCGGACAAACCACATACTAACCACAAAACAAGAAAAAGAGTTGTTGACCGACAAGCTTTTTAGTGATACGTTAGGTCCGCCTTGGAAAAAAGCCGTTTTAATTTACATGAATAAAGGACCAAACCTCTGCATATGACGATTTCGCAATTCCTAGGCCGTCGAGCTTTTGCAATCGCGTTCCTTGGTGGCTTGTTCTCAATCGTCGCAAGTGCGCAGGGCGATTACCGCAACGCTGGTTGTGGGTCGCCCCCTTATACGGCCTGTGCCGACGCGATTCCAGCGACCTACGTGAGCGGCTCATGGATCGAAGATAGTTCTGCTTCGGAATTGGACTATAACTGGGAATTATGCTCCTTTTTCCGGAACTGGTGCGATAACCGGATCTGTTCTAGTCTTCCCACCAGCGGATGCTTATACCTGTCCTGTTTTCACGTACACTGCTAGTGGTTACTTTTACCCAGGAAGCGGCGCATTCGGTAGCTCAGGTCTGACTGGATTCATCTGGGTAGCCTCGAATCCTAGCCCCGACATCACGTGCTCCGGTTACACCCCCGTATCAAGCGTGACATTTCACAATCTCCCATCTGCCACCACGGGCATTGCGAACAAAGGCAATGATACGGGAGACGGTATGTGGATGAACAGCAGCGGCCTTTCCGGACCCCTTTCCATCGAGACAAATCTCGTACTGACCCCCACAAGCGAAGGGTTGTCGCCATTCACCCAGTCCAACCCTAATGGCTGGGGCAGCTCGCCTTATTACATAACGCAATTACAAATTAGTCAGACTCTTCAAGACACGATCGGTTATGATCCGCCGGATCCGAATAATAATAAGTTCCAAGGTCGCCAGGTATATGAAACAGCAAACGGGCTCCCTACCGACGGATGCTACCAGGCAGCGAAAGCTCAAGGTTTAACGTATCCTGGAGGCCCTTACGCGATCAACGGAAGCGTTTGGAATGTAGGCTGGAATGGGGTAGGCAATGTCTATGGACCGGATGGGGTTGGCTGGACTAAGATCGGAGTCGATTGGTATCGCGCTAATCTTCCAGATTCGGCGTTCCCGTGTACTGCCGTACTCCCGCAGGCGATGACAATTGTTAACAACATACCCGGGTTTTCGAACGATCAATACACTACACATACACTTTCCATTACACTCTCGAGAACCCTCGTGACTGTGACCAAGGACAATTTTCAAAAGACGTTAGCATACTCCTCGCCAGTAAATAAATAAGGAAATCGCCAATATGAATAACAGATTTCGCAAAAGCAATCTTCACCTGGAATACGGTTGTGCTCTTTCAGTCGCAGCCGCTGGACTATTGATGGTTTGTTCATCGCGGGGACAAAGCTCACAGCAAAGCATTTCACCGGTCACCATAACGGTCAATTCAGGTCGTCCCCTGGCGGAAGTTCTTGAGCGTGTCGAGCAGCATTTTCTGAGCCCTATTAACTACGAAGAGGCACCCTACGAAAGCCCGGCGGACCTGAAGACGATAACTGTCTCGCAGAACGGTGCCTCTAAGACCCTACTCGCTCGGCCCATAAGTGATTTCAGCGTCACACTGACTGATCTCGATTCGTCCCCCTACTTGGCAGCTCAATCAGTAATTAATTCCTATATAAGCGCTAGTTTGCCTGGCTCGTATAAGGTCGTGCAGCAGGACAAGAGAGTCGATATCGTACCCACTCAAGTGCGAGGAGTTAGCGGTTCGATTCGAGATGTTTCGCCCATTATGAGTGGCCCGGTCACGTTCCCATCCGCCGAGCGTTCGGTCATGGAAACTGTTCAATTGATCGCGGACGCCGTTTCGGGACAAAAGGGTCCCAAAGTTCTCCCACTAAATGTCCCATTCGGGATGTTAGAAACTGTGGAATTGGGCGCGGATGGGGAAACAGCCGGAGATGTCATCGAGAATCTCGGTCGTGCATTAGGGCGGTCGCTTTCGTATCAATGCTTATACGACGCGACCGGTAAGAACTACTATCTTAATCTCGTGAATATTGCTTCTGCCCCCGTCCCCGGAGGCCCACCTCAGCATGGCTTGAATACACACCCAAAGACCGGGCCAGCCAACAGCCCATTTTTTGTTAAGCAGAAGTAGGTGAGAGCCAATACTCACTCGGCACGACTCTGCCTGGCTTTTTCTCCGATTTAGAGGCGTAATCTCGTTATTCGTTTCTCAAACGGTGGCCGCCCCGAGCTTTTAGTTTGGCCACCTGATTGCCGAATGGCGAAGCTCTGGCTCGAGGACAAGCTGAAGTTCCCGGAGTGGAGCAAGAAGAAAATCGAGGCCATGCCAGAGGTGAAAGTCAGCGCATGGCTCTCCAAGAATAATCTTCCCCCGATGAGCGCCTGGATGACCCGCAACGAAGGCAACCTGCTGGCCTTGGGCGATGACATACGGCCTGTGACAGCCGGGCAATTGCAGGCCGTGCCGAGCGCAGTCTGGGACTCACAGAAGGACGATTACATCTATGAGAGCTGGGTAGAGCGCGCCCGCGCGGCCGAAGCAAACCAGCAGGAAGATAAGCATGCAAATTGAAGTCTGACGTATGCCGGGGTAGGTTTAGTTGATCGGCATGCGCTCGTCGAAGAAGTCGGCCAGGCGTGAGGCAGCGGGCGGATCGAGATTTGCCAGCACGGCGACGACGGTGTCTGTGCGCGGGTAAACGCGCAATTCGCCGTTCATCCCGGGCGCTCCGCCGCCATGACCAAAGCGTTTGCCCTGTGGCTCTTCAGAAACTATCATGCCGAACCCGTAGCCTTCGCTGGCAGGCATCTGAGCGGCGCCAGCCTGTTTGGAGGTCATTTGTGCGAAGAGCTCGGGCCTTATGAGCTTGCCGCTGGTAAGCGCTTCCGCAAAGCGGAATAGATCTCCGACGGTGGAATACCCGCCGCCGGCCGAGGTGCCGCGCCAAGGCAGCGTATCAACGTTATTGACCCAGGCACCATTCTTCCGCAGATAGCCCACCGACCGATGCGGGACGGTCTCTGATTCGGGCAGGGAATCGGTATCGTGCATACCCGCCGGGAGAAAAATGTGCGTGCGCACATAGTCGTAGTAGGACATGCCCGATACCTTCTGAACGACGATGCCGAGCAGTAAAAAGCCGTAGTTGGAGTAGGCCCAGCTCGAGCCTGGCTCGAACTGTAGTCCGCGGGAGCCGTAGAGCTTGACGTAATCAGTGAGCTCGCGGGTTTCGAGCCGGTGCTTGTCGTACTCAGGCGTGAAGATGTCGCCGGTGCCTCCGGTGTGAGTGAGAAGGTGGCGGATGGTGACTTTGGTGGCTATGTCCTTGTTTGGATAGCCGGGCAGATACTTGCCGAGCGGCGCCGCGAGATCGACCTTGCCATTGCCAACGAGCTGCAGGATGGCCGTAGCGGTGAACATTTTATTCATGGAGCCAATGCGGAAGCGGGTATCGCTGGTGTTAGGGATGTGTTTTTCGCGATCAGCCAGGCCGTAGGACTTCTGAAACGCGATCTTGCCGGAGCGAGCGACCAGCACGTCGCCCGAGAATTTATCCTTGGAGGCCAACTCGGCAGCCTTGGTGTCGAGCGCCTTGACTGCCTCGTCGAAAGAAAGGCGCGCGACGGGCGGCTGATCGGCGGGGCGGGGAACCACGCGAAGCCCGAGACCTTTGACGGTGGGCGATTCAGCGCTGCTCACATCGAGCTTCAGAAGGGCGAAATTGCTGCCTTCACGCTCCTTGACTAAGGCTTCGAGGTGCAGCGGCTCACTCTTTTCAATGCGTATCAGAGTGAAGCCGCCGGTCTGATCGCGAAAGTTCATAAGGCGATCGACTTCGGCCGTGTGGCCGGGTTCGTATTTCGCCAGGTAGCTTGTGAATCGCGCGCGATCGCCCGAGTTGAAGGCGTCCAGCCAAGCGGATAGAACGGTTCCGGCGGGTGTGGTGGGAATTGCGGGATCAGGCGCCGCCCAAGCGGACAAAGCGAGGCAGAGGCAGGCGGCAAGTCGCATACACCCATATTCGGACAAAAGGGGGGACGAAGGTCAGGAGGCTATCGTTTCGAGAAAGCCAAGAACCGTCTTTCGCATGATACCCTTGAGCTTCCTATGACTGATCGCAAGCTGCAAATAGTGCCGATTGGAGGGCTCGGCGAGTTCGGAATGAACTCGATGGCACTACGTTTCGGCGATGACATCATTGTCATAGATGCGGGCATGATGTTCCCCGAATCCGAACTGCTCGGGGTCGACATCGTTACGCCGGATTTCAGTTACCTGGAGCAGCACGCCCATATGGTGCGCGCTCTGATTCTCACGCACGGCCATGAAGACCATATTGGAGGCGTCCCGTTTCTTCTTTCGCAATTGAATCTTCCCGTGTACGGAACGGAGTTCACGCTGGCGCTGGTAGAACGGCGGCTGGATGAGCACGAACTTCTGGACAGCGCAAAGCTGAATGTCATCAAGCCAGGCGAGCGGCTCACGCTGGGGCCTTTCATCATCGAATTCATCCGCGTGACGCACTCCATTGTCAGCGCGGTTGCGCTGGCGATCACCACTCCGCTGGGCGTCGTCATTCACACCGGCGATTTCAAGGTCGATCCTACGCCGACCGACAACGAGCTCTTCGACCTGCATACGCTCGCGGAATACGGCAAGCGCGGCGTGCTCCTGTTGCTGTCGGATTCGACCAATGTCGACCGGCCCGGCTATACCGAAAGCGAGCGCGCTGTTCGGCCCCGGCTGGAGGAACTCTTCTCGCGCAGCAGCCGGCGGCTGATTATTTCCTGCTTCAGCAGTTCCATTCACCGGCTGCAGCAGATTCTCGACCTCGCCGATGAATATGGCCGCAAGGTGGCGTTTCTGGGGCGCAGCATGCTGAACGTCACGGAAATCGCCCACAGCCTCGGCCTGCTTTCTATACCGGACTCCACGCTGCTGCGGCCGCAGGACATTATGCAGATGCCCCCGGAAAAAGTGGCGGTTGTGGTCTCCGGGACGCAGGGCGAGCCGATGTCAGCCTTGTCTCGGGTCGCTGTAGACAATCACAAGAATCTATACCTGCAGCCCGGCGACACGGTGGTGCTGAGTTCGCGGATCATTCCCGGCAATGAGAAGGCGATCTATCGCATGATGAACCACATTGCGCGGAGAGGCGCTGATCTGGTGTACGGCTCCATGCGGCCGCCGGTGCACGTCTCCGGCCACGCCAGCGAAGAGGAATTAAAGCTGATCTTAAACCTGGTCCGCCCACGTTATTTCATTCCCATCCATGGCGAATACCGCCAGCTTTCGCGTCATGCCATGCTTGCGCAGCATCTTCGTTTTGCAGGCTTGGAAGACGCCTTCGTGCTCGAGACAGGCGATACATTGGAAATCGACCACCTGGGCGCCCGGCGCGGCGAGAAGATCACGGTCGGGCGAGTATGCATTGATTCGGGCTCACTCGACGATGTGGTGGAAGACATCATCATCCGCGACCGGCGGCATCTCTCTGAAGACGGTTTTGTTCTTCCCATAATCGCCATCAACAAACATTCCGGCCGCAGTGAAGGCTTACCCGAGATTGTCAGCCGCGGTTTTGTCGCCGGAGACAACGCCGCCATCCTTCAAGAGGCGCGCGGCGTGGTTGCCCGCACGCTGGAGACTTCGACACCGGAAGAGCGCGGGGATTGGGGGGTCATGCAGGAGAAAATCCGCACGGATCTGAAGCGTTTCCTCAGCAAACAGACGCAGCGGCGCCCGCTCATCATGCCAGTAATTCTGGAAGTTTAATGTTCTCGCGTAATCCGATATAGAATAGGGGTCGTACTACTGAAGGGGAGGTTTACCAAATGAAAAAGCTAATCTTCGCGTCTTTGGCGACCGCCGCGCTCTGCTCGTTCGCGGCGTTCGCAGATGAAATGACCGGCTATATTTCCGATGCTCATTGCGGCGCAGCTCACAGCAGCGTGAGCGCCGCGAATACGAAGTGCATCGAGGGTTGCCTGAAGAAAGGTACTGATCCGGTTCTGGTCAACGATGGCAAAGTCATGAAGTTCACGGCCGATTCCGCCAAGAAGGCGGAAAGCTTTGCCGGCCAGAACGTGAAGATCGACGGCAGCATGGACGGCGATCTGGTGAAAATCAACTCGATTGAGAAGGCTGCCGACTAATCCCGGCCGCAGCTCAGTCAGTTTTAGTGCTCAAACTCGAGGTCCAGTCTCCCGGCTGGTCCTCGATAGAGCACTGCAAGATTTTTCAGCTTGTGCTTGCCGTCGAGCGGGAAGTATAAGTATCCCTCCACCGCATCCGTGGCTTCCTTGGAAGGCAGTTCCTTGGCCTTCAATACCTCCAGCAAGGTTGTGTTTCCGGGACTTTTCGTGTCCACTTTGGAACTGAGCGCCACCGGTTTTGAGTTTCCCGGAGAGGCGCCGCTGCCTCCGCCGATCATTCCGCCAAAACCGCCAAATCCCTCCGTTTTCTTCAGTGGAGCAGTCGATGTGTTGGATACGATGAGCCTTCCAGCGCCCGCGATCTCGTTGGGTTCGAAAGGCCTGGAACGTTCGCCGTCGTCATGCGCCAGGAGGATGAAATCGTCCGGGCTGACCTGGACCGGTTTGTCCGTTTTTGGAACCACCCTGACTTTCAAGAGCACGATTCCCTGGCCCGGGTCCGCACCCAGCTTCTGCGCTACCTCTGCTTCGGGCAGAGTGATGGTGGCGATGATATCCACCTGTTCATTGCCGGCGCTCGTGTCCGGAGAGACGATTTTCTTGGCCGCGAAGAGGCTTGTAGCCATGAGCAGCAACGTTACGAAATGAGGGAAATGCCGCACAAATATCGCTTTTAAGAACATAGCACCAATTTGACAATGAGAGAATTTTTGAGAGAGAACCCAACAAGAGTTAAGATGCTGCCGGTTTTTGAAGGAAACGGCTTGGCAGAGATGAAATCTGCCGCACCACGGTGGATCCGCTTCAAGGTTTCCCCCACTCTCGAATCCAAAGAAGAGGCCTGTCAATTTCTGGGAGGTGAGTTCTCAGGGCTGCCCAAGCCGCTGGGCGAGGAACTTACCCTGGCCGCGCATGAGTTGCTGGGTAACGCGATTGAGCACGGCTGCCGCCTGAACCCGAGCGGCGTCATCGATGTTTCGCTGGTTCGCTCCGATCGCATGATCCTGCTGCACATACGTGACGAGGGCGAGGGCTTCGCGGCGGCGAACACTTTCCACGCGGCTTTTAATAATCCGCCCGACGATCCGCTTCGGCATGCCGCGCTGCGCTCGGAATTGGGCATGCGGCCCGGCGGATACGGCATCATGCTGGTGAAGCAGATCGCCGATGAGCTGATCTATAACGAAGCGGGCAATGAGGTTTTATTGATCAAGTATCTGCCCGCCGAAAAGCCCCGCCCCTGCTGCTGCGCGCCCGATAACGGCCACGGCTGCTGAGAGACTCGATCTGACGTGGATATCATAATCACTCGGCTATGCAAATTCTGATTAACAGCGACAAAGAAATCTCCGTAGGCGCGCAGGTTACGAAGTTCGTGAATGACGAAATCCAGCGAGCGCTAGGGCGATTTGAAAACCGGCTTACCCGGGTTGAAATTCACTTGAGTGATGTAAACAGCCATAAGCCGGGACTAATGGACAAACGGTGCATGTTGGAGGCACGGCCGGCCGGCCGGCAGCCAGTCAGCACAACCGACCAGGCGGGAGCGATAGAGGCCGCGGTTCGCGGAGCCGCCAACAAGATGAAGAACTCTCTCGATACTCTTTTTGGCCGCCTGGCAGAGCACCGCTAAGCTGGCTACGCGCAATTATTCATACCGCAAGGCGTTCTTTGGATCTACCGCCGCGGCGCGCCAAGCCGGAAGCAGCCCCGCTGCGACTGCCGCGCACGCGATCACGGCCACCGCGCCGCAATACATCGCCGGATCGTATGCCTTCATCCCGTAGAGTTGCGAGCTCATCAACCGCACAAAGGCGTAAGCCAAGGGGACCCCGGCTAATACGCCCCATGCGGCCACCGTCATGACCTCACGCATTACCAACACGAGTACCTGGCGGGGAACGGCCCCCAAGGCCAGACGTATGCCGATTTCCATCGTTCTCCGAGTTACAGAGTACGCGATGACGCCGTAGAGGCCGATTGCCGCCAGCAGGATCGCCAACACACCGAATACCAGCGCCAGTAACGCGCTCAGGCGATCCGTGAAGACCGAGGAGTTTACCACTTCATTCATGGTTTTGATATACGCCGGCACATTGGGATCGAGCTGGCGCACAATCCGCCGAATGCCCCCTTCCAGGGTCTGTGGATCGCCAGCGCTGCGTACGAAAAAGTGCGCCGGCAACTCTTTGTCGCCGTGGTAGGCCTGCTCGAATGGCTGGTAAAACGTAGCTTTCGGGGCGTCCCTCAAATCCAGATTCTGGCTGTCTTTCACCTCTCCGACAATCACCATATCCAACGGATGGCCTGAGCCGATGGTCATGCGCTTCTCCAGCGGATCACGGCCATGCAGGAAGAGCTTCGCGAAAGTCTGGTTCACGATCGCCACTTTCGCGGCGCCTTCGCGGTCACGCTCGTCAAATTCGCGGCCGCGCAGCAGGGGAGTTCCTACGGTACGGAAGAAGCCCGGCCCTACAGCATTGGCATCCGATATGGCATCCTGCATTGTGCGCGCGTGAAAGCCCTCGACTGTTACGTTCGAGCTCCATTCGGAGCGGGTCAGCGGACTGACTTCCGCCAGCGAAACCGAATGAACTTGCGGCAGCTGCTCCAGGCGGTGGCGCAGGTCGCGATAGAAATTCTGGCCGCGATCCACCGAATATCCGCTCAAGCGCGGATCTACGGTGAACATGACGAGATGGTCAGGACGCAGGCCTGAATCGTGATGCAGAAGTTTGATCAAGGTCTCAGCGAAGAAACCAGCGCCTGCCAGCAGGGCTAATGAGAGCGCCAGTTGAGCCGCAACCAGCGCCTGGCGCCAGCGCGACTGGCTGCCGCTTCCGCTCGAGATTTGTTCCTTAAGCGCGTGCATCGGGTCCACCCGCGAGGACTGCAAAGCCGGCAGGATGCCGAAGAGAAGCGCCGTACTGAGGACCATGAGAAGGCTGAAGCCGAGAACCGTGAGATCCGGTCTCGCGGTAAGAAATTGGCGCGTGCCTCCCTGCGGCAAAAACGCGATTAAGCCGCGCAGGAGCGCGAATGATAACGCTGTCCCCAGCAGCCCGCCGGCCAGAGCGATCAGGAGGCTTTCCACCAGCGTCTGGCGCACAAGTTCCCAGCGAGCCGCGCCGAGCGCCACGCGAATCGCAATCTCGCGGCCGCGGGCCAACCCGCGCGCTGTGAGCAGATTAGCGACATTCGCGCAAGCGATCAGCAGCAGCAAGCCCACCATAACCAGCAGCGCGGTCAGCGGTTTACGCCATCTCACCTCGAGATTACGGATTCCCCCCGCCGCGGAGAGCAACGTTAAATTCTTCGAAAGGAGTGTTTGGCGCTCGATCTTATCGCCCCCAACTCCGACCTGCTTTATGTGGTCGCGCAGAGCCGCGCTCCACGCCGGCCGGAGCGACGCCTCGGCCTGTTCGCGGGACGCCCCAAGCTTCAGGCGGCCGATCACATTTAGCCACTGCGTCCCGGGATTCTCAAAATCCTCCCAGCCGGGCGAAAGAAGCGGCCCGATGGAAAGCGGTAGAAACAAGTCGAACGGACGTCCCGGCACGAAGCCGTCATAACCTTCGGGAGCCACTCCCACCACCAGGAAGGGATTCCCGTTGAGGAGAATCTTGCGATTCAGCACGTCCGGGCCGGCGCCATAATTCTTTACCCAATAGCGAAAAGCCAGCACCGCTACCGGATTCGCATGGCCGGTCTGATCATCATCCGGCGCGATCATTCTTCCCAGAGCGGGTTTCAGCCCCAAGACGCTGAAGTACGTGCCCGTAACCAGTTCGGCTTCCACCCGCTCCGCGCCACCAGACAGGAGCGCCTGTACGGTCGACTCGGAACGCGCTGCTAATCCTTGAAATAATCCGGCGCCATCCCGCAGCCGCCGGTACATCGGATAAGAAAAAATATAGCCCGGCGTGCCCTCGGAGTGACCGCCAGGCAGCGTCGGTCCGCTGGCGTGCAAAACCACGAGGCGATCCGGCTGCGGAACCGGCAAGGAACGCAGGAGCACCTGGTAGAACAGGGAAAAAATCGCCGCCGCCGCCGCAATTCCCAGCGACAGCGTCAACACCGCCACGCCGCTGAATGCCGGCGACCGTGTCAAAGCTCGTAATGCAAAGCGAATGTCCTGCAGCATAGGCCAAGACTATTTCTGAGGCACGAAGCGCACTGCGTAGCCGCCTCCCGGCGCGAGTTGAATTTTCAGATGCGCGCCGCGCTCCACCGTCTTCTTCTGTATCATCACGCCCTTTGGGTATTGGCCCGCATCCGGCGCATCGGCATAGATCTCTGCCGTGTAACGGCCGGAACCCAGGAAATCCAGCGGTATGTCCAGCTCGCGCGCACTCCAATTCGTCATGCTTCCCATGAACCAATCATCGCCCGAGCGGCGGATGGTGGTAATGTATTCGCCTGGCTCGCCATTCAGCACGCGCGTTTCGTCCCACGTCGTAGGCGCGTGCTTGATGAAGTCAAAGGCTGGCTGGTCTTCATAGGCCTTCGGTGTATCGGAGACCATCTGGAACGGCGCGTCATAAACCACGTACATGGCCAACTGCGCCGCGCGGGTGCCCATTACCATTGGGTGCGGCGCGCGTGGTACGAAGTCGCTCCGGGTCACGTTGTCGAAGCCGCCCGGCGTATAGTCCATGCGTCCGGCGAGCATGCGGGTGAACGGCAACATCACGCGGTGGTACGGATTATCGCGGCCGTTCGCCCGCGATTGCTCCATGCCGAGCACTGCTTCATACCCAAGTACATTGGGCCACTCGCGCTCGATGCCCCAGGGTTTGGTTGCGCCATGAAAATCCAGCATCAAGTGATGTTCCGCGGCCAGGCGCGCGACGCGATAGTACCAATCAATGCCTTGCTGGTCGTCGCGCTCCACAAAATCGATTTTCAAGCCGGCCACGCCCCACTTCTCGTAAAGCGGAAACGCTTCATTCATCTGAGCGTCTACTGACTTCGCCAGCATCCAGATCCATATCTTTACGTTCTTGGCAGCGGCATATTTCACCAGTTCCGGAATATCCACCTTGCCGTTCATCTTCGTGATGTCGTCCAGCGGCGACCAGCCGGCATCCACCAGCATGTAAGGAAAGCCCGATTGGGCTGCAAAGTCCACGTAATACTTCATCGTCGCGGTAGTAAACGCGGCCTTGCCGTCGGCACCCACGCTGCCGCTCCACCAATCCCAGGAAGTGAGGCCGGCATGAATCCACGAAGTGTCTTTGATGGCGGATTCCGGATTCAAACTGGTAATCACGTTAGATTCGATTAACTTGCCTGGCTGGTCGCCCACCAGGAGAACGCGCCAGGCCGAATGATGGGGAAGCGTGGCTTTGACCGCTACTTCCGGATCGTCGCCAGGCGAGAGCTGCGACTGGAACCATCCGTTGCTCCACGATGTGGCTGGATTCACGAGATACATAGAGCTATTGCCTTCCAGATCTGCTTCCGTGATCGCCATCCAGCCCACGCCCGGAACCTCCATCAACAGCGGCAGCCCGATAAGAACTTTTTGGGACAGACCGTTTCCGCCGCCGAAAGCGCTCATGGGCAGCCGGATGTACTCGGCTTCATACATCGTGTGATAGTGGGGCAGCATTTGCGCGTAGGTTGTCGCATCTTTACTAATCCGGAATTCTGTTCTTTCTCGAGTCAGTCGATAATCGCCCAGCTCCGCCTGCTCGGGAACCACGTACCGGAAGGCGATCGCGTCGTCATAAGCGCGCGCTTCAATGCTCAGCTTGCGCCGCGGAGACTTCGGTTCGGCGGCATCAATCCGCAGCGCATTGTAGTGATTACGCACGGCGCTCGCTTTTCCGGTGATCAGATGGTACTGCTCGTCGGCCTCAGACGGAGTGGCGTTGAGAATCTGCAGCTCGGGGCCGAGCGCGCTTTGCCCTTGCAGGTCCAGTGTGAGCGCAGAGCGGTCCAATAACGGCTTCCCGTTGAATGTGACTGAATAAACAAGCTGTCCCGGCGCGCCCGGCTGGTTGCCTTGAACCGTTTCAAAGGTTGCTACGAGACGCCCATCGGGCGACTTCAATGTATTCGCCTGGCCGAAGGCCAAGGTGCACGTCGAGACGGTGGCGGCCAACCACGCGACCTTCATTGTGATAGCGGAGCGATAGGGCATTGCTGAAACTATATCGTTGCTGCTTGACAGCCCTGATCTTCAGATCTACACTCTTCCCTAGAAATCTAGGCGAGAACAATCTAGGCGAGAGCAATGGCCAAGCGCACGGAAAACAATTTGCAAGGCAGTTTGGATCTGCTGATTCTAAAGACTCTGGAGCACAGCCCGAACCACGGCTTCGGGATCACGCTCCATGTACAGACTGCCTCCGAAGGTCTGCTGCAGATAGAGGAGGGGTCGTTGTACCCGGCTTTGCACAGGTTGGAACGCGAGAAACTCATCGCCGGTTCCTGGAAAACCACTGAAAATGGCCGGCGGGCGCGTTTTTACGGTTTGACGGCGTCCGGAGCGAAAAGGCTGGAGCAGGCGCGCGCGAACTGGAAGACGGTCGCCCGCGGCGTGAAAAAAGTACTGAGGTTCGCGTGAGGCTCACCCGCTGAGGATGTCAGCCGCGTTCACATCGGGCAGTGGTGGATACCGCCGCCCAGCGTCCTTTCGTGTTAAACTCGCCGGAGTCGATGACCCTTTCGCCTTCGCTTGTCGCGCCTGCAACGGCCGTTACGTTTGCCAACGGCAGCGATATCTGCGCCTTCTTTGAGCGAGCCACCAGGCAGCATTTCATCGATTGGTTCAACTCCACCTGCGCCCAAAAACAGAACTGGGCGGGAAAGAGACTCGGTCCTGGTGCCGCCGTCAAAGCGAACTTTCAGCAGATTTGGGATTGCATTCCTCTGACCTTCGAGCAACCCTCGATTAATTTGCTTCAGTTCAGCGCGTTGATGAGTATTCTCATCACTGAGGTTGGCGCGGACCTGCTGCCGGTCACCGAATTGTGCGGGCGCGAACAATATCCAGGTCTCGCCTACGCGTTTTGCGAGATACCAGGAATAAAGCAGTCCTACAATCAGCGGGAACAGAATAGGCTCGCGGGCGATTTGTTCTTCGCGGATGATGATTTTTGGTCGGCGCATGGGACGTCGGCCGGTTCTGGCCTGGTACGGGCCGCTCCTCAAATGCGTGAGATGTGGAACGGCTGTCTGTACCCCCAGAACGTGTTTCCCACGAGCCTGGATCCGAACGATTCCGGATTCATCCAAGAAGCTGACTTCTTCAAATTTCGGGGCCGCGGCCTCATTCAAGTCACTTGGCGTTCCAATTACAAGCGCATTGTTGAGTTCGTTCAGCAGTACTCCGGAAACAACGCCACGCTCCTCCACTATCGGGGGGAGTGGTCCGGCAAGGACCCGGATGTCGTTTGCACCATCAGCAAGAATGCCGATTGGGATGCGCTTTTTCAGAATACGGACTCGATTGTGCCGTGCCGCGCGATAGGCCTTCACAATCAAGCCAGTGGCAACTATCTGGCGCTCACCGAGGACGCCGCTGCGCTCGCCGCACTCTCGCCGGTGGGTGGATCCCTCTATCGAATGGGGTTACGGATCAACGGCTCCGGGGCCTATGCAGCGCGCTTTTGCGCTCGCGTGATTCAATTGCTGGACACGCTGTCTTACTCGGGCCGGCGCCCCGCCTAGCGCAGCGTCTTGGCTCGCTGTAACAAGATTGACTTTCCGTAGGCCTCCCGAAATGCTTTGGCGGCTTCATTGGCCGCCCAGATCTCCAGGTCCGCGTCCGTATCCGATTCCACCAGCACGCTCAGGTTGCCATCTCGAAGCGCGCTGCTGATGTTGCGAACCTTCTGCTCATGGCCCCTGTCCAGCGCGTCCGCCAGCCGCAGCAGCGGCGCCAGCGACATCACTACGCGCTTGGAATCCGCGTCCAACGCCTGGAAGTGAGAGTGCCCGGCCTGCGGCATCGACTTCCGATGAAAGCGGCATAACGCCGCGAGGGTGAGACGTTCCTTGTCAGTGAAGCCGGGCATATCGGAGTTCGCCACCAGATAGGCGGAGTGCTTATGATGCGCGGTTCCGCTGACGAAGTGCCCGATGTCATGCAGATAGCCGGCCGCCTCCAGCAACTTGCCGGCCGGCGGAGCCAGCTGATGAACCGGCTGCAGAAGCTCGAACAGCCGGTGCGCCAGGCACGCCACGTGCCGCGCATGTTTCATCGTCACTTCATAACGCCTGGCCATGCTTTCTACCAGCGAGCGCTGCTCGCGCGAAAGCTGGGATAGTTCCCGGCCGACCCCGCGGGCCGCCAAGTCCGCGATGATGCCGTCGCGCACACCCGCGGAACAGTAGTAGAGAGATCGCTGCCCGAACATGTCCAGCGACCGCGTGAACACTGCCGTACCGCCGATGACGATCTCCGCCCGCTTCGGTCCTATCCCGGTCATTTTGCGCCGCGCCGCAAGGTCGCTTTCGATCAGCCTCAGGTAGAGATCGCGAATTTGACCCGCGCTCACCCGCATGCGGTCCGCCTCATCCCGCTTCATTCTAGGTATCTGGTTGACCGCGCTGATAATGGCGGCCGCCGTGGCGGACGTTCCCAGCACGCGGTCAAATTTCTCGACACCATGCTCTTTCACGAACGCCCCGAGTTTCTCGTCGATATAGGCGTCCAGCCGGCGCAGTTCTTCCGGGGGGGGCGGATCGTTCTTGAGAAAGAGCTCGGTGACTCGCACGGCGCCCAGCGGCTTTGAGATCGCGTCGATGAGTTGTCCGTTCTGGCTGATAATGAGCTCCCCGCTGCCGCCGCCGATATCGATGATCAATGTCCGTTCCTTTGGCCTTGGCCAGCGGGCTTCCACGCCCAGGTGAATCAGCCGAGCCTCTTCCGGGCCGGAGATGACTTCGACGTTCGTTCCAATGGCAGTGCTGCTCCGCTGCAGAAACTCCTGCTGGTTGCGGGCGTCCCGAACGGCGCTGGTCGCCACCGCCCGCACTCCGATTACGTCAAGACGGCTGTAGGAGGCCGACATCCGCGCGAGCGTGGCGCATAGGAAGTCGAGCGCTTCTTTGCTGATTCGGCCGTCCCGGAAGACGCTTTCTCCAAGGCGCGTAACTTGCCGGTCCTCCTCAAGAATATGCGTCTCTCCATGGCTCACTTCCGCGGCCATCATCCGAACCGAGTTGCTACCGATATCGATGGCTGCATAGCGCGGCATATCCGTTTTATAGCAACTGAATGTTCCGCCATTGTTTCAATCCGATGCTGGGCGCAATGCGGCGACCCGTTTAAACCGTATCGAGGCGGATTGAGAAAGGCAACGGAGGTTCTTGAGCAGGAATTAACTGGCGTCCGGACGCTTCACTTTGTCGCCTACTTTCGGCGCCCCGGCGCCGGCAAACTTGCCGGAAGCCGAGCTGGCATCCACGCTGGTGATGGTCAGAGTGCCGACAGGAGTATCAATGGTGCGGAGTGCCTTCCCGGTTGCGGGATCTTTAATGACACGGTCGACGCGAGTGATGGCGAGCTTGTCGCCGATGTGAATGCCCGCCGAACTTCCCACGTTGACAATGATGTCGGCCCCGGCAACATCCGCAACCAGACCGTCAAGGGGTGGTAAAGCGGCGGCCTTTGGCGCCTCGGGCGCCGGTAGAGTGGTGGACTTCGCGTCCAGATTGGTGGCGAGCTGCGTAACCGACGCCTTAACAGCCTCCCCCAGTATGGATTGGCTGAAGTTGCTGCTGCCCATGTCAAGATTGCCGCCGCCACCGGCCCAGCCCGATCCGCCTCCGCCCAGCAGATTGTTGGACGAGCGGGTCGATTCGCCATGTCCAGGCACCGACGCAAGAATCTCGCCGGTGTTGACGTCAACCATGCGTGCCGTGATTTCGACAACGGCCTTGGCTTTATGCATGCCTAGATTTCCCAAGCCATAGCCGCCCCAGTGACCGCCCGCGCCGCCGGCGTTGTAATTCTTGTCGTCCCGGCCGAACTGGGTCACGTCGCCGATGATGATGGTGTCGACGCCGAGCAACCCTCCGATTTTGGCCGCCGTCGCGGGATTGGCGCGGTCGCTGTTCGAAAAATTCTGCTCCTTCATGATTTTGTCGAGCGCGCTGCGTTCAATCACGCGATATGTGCCGTCATTAACCAGTTGATTTATCAGCAAATCGACGATTCCTTTGCCCACATCCTGATTGGAACCGAAGATTGCTTCCACGCTGGTCATCACCGTACCGTAGCCAAAATCGAGAACGGCTACGCGCCGCTTCGGCTGTTGGCCAACAGAGGAAGGCACGATCGCGAGAATGAGGAAGAGCGTTAAGACGATTTTGCGCATGAGAAGCTTTACCTACTTACTGAAAGGGAGTCCGGGCGTGTGGCGGCCGGAGCATCTATTTGCACCAAAAAGTATATAACGCAGCTTTTCAAACTACAATACTGTGATTATCGCTACTGAAGTCGAGGAAGGAATCTAGTTCACGTTTGAAGTTCTGGTACGGTTAGTGCTTTGCCGCTCCAAGTAATCTATATTCTCCGGCGTCTGTTGGATCAGCACATAACCATCCGGTCCGCAGCATTCATCGGAGGAATCGGGAGGACTCGCTAGCAGGGGTCGAAAAAAACTGGGGAAATCCGTCCAGTGAACACGTTCATCGTCGCCCTCCACCCAGTTCCAGTCAATTTTGGGAGAAAGCGCCAACAGGCGCTTCGAAATCCACACTCGCCGCTCCCCTTGCCATCGCCGAAGAATGACTTCGGCAGCGTCCTTGCGCCACGTTAGCGTGCTTTGGGAGAGCAATTCCACCACCACTTGCACATGCGGAATTTGCCTGTTGATAGGCGCGAACGGACGCTCTTCCAGCATGCGGAGGACATCGTCCTGAAACGTGACCAAAAGCACCAAGTCTTCCGGCGAACTCCGCTCCGAGAGCGCTTTGACTTTCGCTGTTGTGACCGCCCAGCGCGCATCCGTCCCCGCGCGATTTAGAGCAGCCAAGTTGCAGACTAACATCAAACCGAAAAGGATCAGCACGGCCGCCGCCGCTTGGCGCCTTCTCTCGCTTCTGCCTAATACATACGCGAACGCCAGGAACAGAATTGGGAATACCGGCAAGTAGCGCTCCGGGGGCCCGGCTTCGAATAAAATCGCGAAGATGAAAACGGGCACGGCCGCGAGCACCAACACGCCCAGTAGGAGGCGACCCTTGCTGCGTGCCAGTTTCCACCCCACAGCCGCAAGCGCAAGATAAACGGCCAGCAGCTTCCAGAGGCTTTGGGTCACCAGTTGAAATAGAGAAACCGGCGGAAGACCCGTATTTTGCCGCCGCAGCAGGAAGCGCTTCCAAAGCCAACCGTCGTTTCCGAGCCAGAAGAAGCCGCGCGGCACGCCCGTGATAACACGCAAATAGCCCTTCGTTTGGGATTTTCCGTATTGCGAGCGTTCGTACCAGTTGTGCGCGGCACTAAGGGTTTGGATCTGGTCGGCCCAGATTGCCACTGCGTACACTACCGTCACCGACAATGCGCACACGATTGCAATCCGCGCCACAAAGGCTAATCGCCCAGCTGCTTTGGAGTCATAGAAGTACGCTAAGGCGAGGGCGGCGGGTACGGTGAGGCAGTAGGGGAACCAAAATGCCACCGATACTCCAAGCAGGAAACCTGACACCAGCCATGTCGAGACTTCATTTCCGCGTCCTTGGCGTAAGCGCCGCTCTATCCAGTACAGATTGGCAATCTGGCAGGTCAGACCGGGAATGTAAGAGGTTCCCGTCTTCGCATAATTCAATACGGCATGCGTCACGAGCAACCCGATTGCGGTGACTGCTCCTACCCACGCTTTGCCTGTGTAATTCGACGCTAAGAAATATGTCAAGAAAATGGCCGCAACGGCCGCCGCCAAGCTCAAGGTCGCCAGTACATGGGCGGCAAGCGTCAGGGGGTCGCTGGAGTGCGGTCCGTTTAAGGCTACCCAGATCACGTAGCCCAGCGGCCGCCACAAAACATGTCCGAAATCCCACAGCGGATCAGCCCCCGGAGCGATCTGCCCGCGCGAATGCTGCATGATATTCAGGGCATAGTTCATGGTGTCCGCGTAGAAACGCGGCTGCGTAATCCACAGCAGCAAAAGCGTGGCCACTGCCACTGCTCCGAGCCACAGCTTCGGCTCCGAAATGACAATACTTTCCCATAGTCTTGGCCGGCTCGTAGCGCTTGCTGTGGCGCCCAGGCTGAGGTCTCGTTGGGAAGATTTCATGCAGACCGAATTTCTACAAGTGCCGCGATGGAGACGATGCGCTGGTCATTGGTGTTTCTACCTATCTCGGATTAGTTCGTCACTTGGAGATCATAGATTGTCACACTACGCGCCGGCGAAAAAAGCCGCCTGTGATAACGTGGCCTTCTTTGGGGGTGAATATGAGATACGGCCGCACGACGCTGCTTGCCTGCTCCGCGGTTTTGGCGCTTGGAATATTCAGGTATTCCGAGCCGGTTAAGGCGCAGGCCACGACACAGGCGAAACTTCCGCCTGACAAGATCGCGCACATCCTGGTGATCGGCGCGACGAAAGGCTTCGAGCATGACTCGATTCCCAACGCCATGGCCACTATCTGGAGGATGGGGCACGATACGCGCCTCTGGGAAGCGACTCTGCGGACCGACACCGAGCTGATTACGAAACAGGATCTAAAGGGAATGAACCGCAAGAACCTGAACTATTTCGACGCGCTGGTATTTACGTCGCCAACCGGGAACATGGATCTGCCCGATGTCCAGAAGACCGACATGATGTCTTTCATCCATGACGACGGAAAGGGTTTTGTAGGCGTGCATGCGGCGTTGGACAGCAATTACGACTGGCCCGAGTATGGCGAGATGATCGGCGGGTGGTTTGACCAGCATCCCTGGATGACTTTCAACGCCCCCATCATCAATGAGCAGCCGGACTTTCCCGCGGTGCGGCACTTTCCGCACGAATTCGTGAAGCGCGATGAAATCTATCAAGCGAAGTCCTGGTCGCGTGAAAAGGTGAACGTTTTGCTGAGTCTGAATGCATCGAAGCTGGACTACAACAACCCGCGAGTGCACCGGACCGACCATGATTTCGCGGTGGCGTGGTCAAAGATGTATGGCAACGGCAGAGTGTTCTATTCGACGCTGGGTCACACGACGGAGGCCTGGGACGATCCGGACATCACTAAAATGTACTTCGAAGCGATCAAGTGGGTTCTTCACATGACCGAAGGCAGCACGGCCTCTCATCCTAAAACGGGCATGTGACCGGCCGCTAAATAATATCGACCAGATCTGAGGCGACGCGCTTAAGCTGCCCACAAGCGGCGTAGATATCGCGGCCACGCGGTTTCCTGACAAAGCATGGAACCGAGCGCCGGATGATTTGCTGAAAGCTCGCGACCCGTTCCGGATCGGGCGTAGCGAATGGAATGCCGGGCCCGGGATTCAGGGCAATCAAATTCACCTTACAGTTCAAACGAGCGAGCAACCGCACGACTCGGCGCGCGTCGGCATCGGTATCATTCACGTCTTTCAAAAGGACATATTCGAAAGTGAGCTTCTCCCATGGGCGCAGCGGATAGGCCCGGCAGGCTTCCATCAGGTCGGCAAGGTGGTACTTGCGCGTGATCGGCATTAACTTGCGGCGCTGTTCTTCATGGGAAGCATTTAAGGAAATGGCCAATTTCGGGCGAATCTCAGCCCTTCCGAGTTCCGCGATTTTCGGCACAATACCGGCCGTGGAAATAGTAATTCGTTTTTGCGATATGCCAATTCCGTCCGGATTGGTAAGCAGCCGGGTGGCTTTCAGCACGTTTTCCAGGTTTAGAAGCGGCTCGCCCATGCCCATCATGACCACGTTCAGGCGGTTGCTGCCGGCTTTCAACCCCTGCTGGCACGCGACATAAAGCACTTGGCCCACGATTTCACCTGCCGTCAGATTGCGTTCCAGGCCCATTAATGCGGTGAGACAGAATTTACAATCCACGGGGCAGCCCACCTGACTGGAGATACAAATTGTGTCGCGAACCTCTTCCGGCATCAGCACGGTTTCAACGGTTCGGTTATCTTGCAAACGAAGGAGATAGCGCTGTGTGCCGTCGCGCGAATCGTAGCGATGCTCAGCTTCCGGCAAGCCTAAAGCGTAAGAGGTAACTAATTGATTGCGAAAGGCTTGTGGTAAGGTTGAAATATCCGACAAATTCGCCACTTGTTTTCTGTACAGCGCGTCAAATAGTTGTCGAGCGCGGAAGGCAGGGTATTTAGGACCGATCAAGTTGCGCAAGTCGGAGAGGTCCATTCCCACCAGGCTTTGGCCCTCAAGCATTTGCACCATTAAGTTTTAGTGTATCGTCGGAACACTCGGAAAGGCGCCTTTATATGGTTCTTACCAGCCCTCATGTCCGCATCATCGAAAGGGCATGCCTGCCCAACGGTATTCGGATTGTCACCGAAGCCATGCCGCATGTGCGCTCGGTTTCTTTAGGTGTCTGGGTAGGGACTGGATCCCGGATTGAGCGCGGGGCTGAGAACGGCATTTCGCACTTTATCGAACATATGGTGTTCAAAGGCACCAAGCACAGATCCGCTGAAGACATTGCGCGTTCGGTGGATTCGGTAGGCGGCGGCCTTGACGCTTTCACAAGCAAGGAACTGGTGAGTTTCAACACGAAGGTCATGGACGAGCATCTGCCGCTCGCGCTTGACATTCTGGCCGATCTGGTTCTGAACCCGTTGTTCCGGGGAGAGGATATCGAGAAGGAAAAAGGCGTCATCCTCGAGGAAATCAAGATGGAGGCCGATCAACCGGAATTCGTGCTGCATGAGACCTTCATCAGCAATTTCTGGAAAGGCCACGGCCTGGGAAGACCCATTCTGGGCACGAAGGAAACGGTGAAGAAGTTCTCGCCGGAGATGCTGTTTGAATACTTCAACCGCGTCTACTCGCCCAAAAATATTTTGATTACAGCGGCCGGCAATCTGGAGCACGATGAAATTGTAAGGCTGGTGAGGAGCCACTTCGCAGACCTCGTACCGGGCGATACGTTGCTGCCGGATTCGGTTCCGAAGCCTCACGCTCCAATCGTGTTGAAGAAAAAGGAATCTCTGGAGCAAGTGCACATCGCGATGGGCGTGCCCTCTTATCCGCTGGCGCACAGCATGAGGTTTCCGCTTTACGTATTGAACACTGTGCTCGGCGGAGGCATGAGTTCCAGGCTGTTTCAGAATATCCGGGAGAAACGCGGTCTTGCGTACGCCGTGTACTCCGAGCTAAACCTCTTTAGCGATACGGGCTGCCTTACGGTCTATGCCGGGACGGCGGTGGAGACGGCGGAGCAGGTGATTAAGTCTGTGGTCGAAGAACTCAGGGCGTTGAAAAGCGACCTCATCGGCGTCGACGAGCTGAGGCGCGCGAAAGACCATTTGAAAGGCTCGCTCATGCTGAGCCTGGAATCAACTTCCAGCCGGATGTCGAACCTGGCGCGCCAGGAGCTTTATTTCGACCGGTTCATGTCTCTCGACGAGATGCTGGAGAGCATCGAATCCGTCACGCGGGAAGAAGTGCAGCAGATCGCCTGCGAGTTTTTTACTACCGAGAATATTGCGCTTGCCATGCTGGGACGTTTGGGAGGAATGCAAATTACTCGGGACGATTTAGTTTGCTAGCTCTATCCATCGCCGCCAGCTTCTCATCCAGGAACTTCAGCGAGCGGTCCAGCAACTCCCGGTACCTCGGATTGTTCGTGGCTGCAAGATCCTGTAGAACCCGGGTTCGGGAAAGCTGAAGGCTCTCCCGTTCTCTCTCCAGCGCCACAACTTGCGGGGAACGCTCTGATGAGACGGGGCGGCGCCTTTCGGCGGCCTCCTCCATTTGCGACTCCACAGCTTTGCTTTCCCAGCCGCGCGCCATGCTTATAGCTTGACACAACGCGCGACCGGGCAGGCTGAAATCACCTTCGGCCCGTGAGAATCCTCTCCAATTCGTTCAACTTCGGTTGTTCGCCCATGACGATGAGGGAATCGCCGTCGAGGATTTTGGTATCGGGCGAGGGATTGAAGAGCATTTGGCCGTCGGCTCTGCGAATGGCCAGCACGATGACGCTGCGTTCACGAGCGAGCTGCGAATCGCCGAGGGCCTTGCTCACCATGGCACTGTCCGGCGCAACGCCGACTTGTTCCATCATGATTCTGGGTCCCACAGGGCCAGCGGCAAACTCCAGAAACTCCACCACGTGAGGTCTGACGAGAGCATGCGCCAGGCGATGGCCCGTCATGGTGTAGGGCGCGAACACCGTGTCTGCGCCGGCGCGCCGAAGCTTCACCTCGGATTCCTCCTCTGAAGCGCGGGTGACCACGGTCAAGCCCGGATTGAGGGTTTTGGCGGAGAGAATGATGAAAACATTTTCGGCATCGCTTGGCAATGCGGCGATCAAGCCGCGAGCGCGCATGACCCCCGCGGCGCGCAGGCTATCGTCGCGCGTGGCATCCGCCGCAACCGCCACCATTCCGGCGAGCATGGCGCGCTCGACGCGCTGCTCATTCCGGTCCAAAACGATAAATGGCGATTGCCCCCGCTGCAACTCCATCGCCGCGTTGCGTCCGACTCGACCGTACCCGCACACAATATAGTGATCCTGCAACCGGTCAATCATGCGTTTCTTCCTGCGCTTTCCATAACTGTCCCTTAGTTCGAGTTCGATGATAGTTTGCGTAGTCGCGCCGACGGCGCAGAACATTGCGCTTACGCCGAAGAGAATCAGAAAAGAATTAAAGATCCGGCCCGCATGCGTAAGGGGGTGGAGTTCCATGTAACCAACGGTGGTTATCGTGATCAGCGTCATGTAGAAGGCATCAAAAAGCGAGTAGCCTTCTATAGCCTGAAAGCCGATGGTGCCGATGGCAAGCGTCAACGCGATCAGGCCTCCAATCAGGGCCGCCCGGCGAATGACGCGATGCTGCATAGGAGGTTTTCAGTATAGAATCAACCCCTGCCGCGCTCAGAGAGGACTGAATTGCAACATATAGCAGGGCTGTTATCCTGATGACTTAAGGCCCAGTTTTCGTTTCGCCCCGATGCCGCAATTGAGGTACACCACCCCGCACGGAATTACCGTCATCCGGACAAGTTCCAAGGTTCCGTTTAGCAAAGGCTTGGCCCATGTTCGAAAGCAATTAGATACGAAGCGCGGCGGTTATCTCTCGTCCGGTTATGAGTATCCGGAAAGGTATTCACGGTGGGATGTCGCGAGCGTGGCTCCGCTACTCGAAATTGTGGGGCGCGAGCGGAATTTCCAGCTGCGTGCCTTAAACGACCGCGGCAAAGCGCTGCTGCGTCTTTTGTGGCCGGTGGTGGGCCACCATCCCCATTGGCAGGCCGAGTTCCGTTCTTCGGACGTCATTGTCCTGGTTCTGAATCCCATGCAGGAGCGATTTCCCGAGGAGGAGCGAAGCAAACAGCCTTCGCCGTTTTCGATTCTCCGAACCCTGGTACAGGAGTTCGGGACCGCTCACGATTCACGGCTGGCGCTGCTGGGCGCGTTCGGCTACGACCTGCTGCTGCAGTTCGATCCCATCAAGCTTCGTCTGCCGCGGGAGGAGCAGAAGGATTTGCACCTATTCCTTTGCGACGACATTTATTTCATGGACCGCAAGAAGGAAGTAATCGAGCGATTTCGATATGACTTTTCAGGCGAGAGTGGTACCACGGAGGGACTTCCGCGAACTTCTCCCCAAATCGAGCGGCGCACGGCTACGGACGAACGCGGGGACATCACTTCAGACCACGCGACCGAAGAATACATGGAGAAGGTAGAGACTGTGCGCGAAGGCATGCGTCAGGGCAACTACTACGAAGTTGTTCTGCGGCAGACCTTCAGCGCTCCTTTCGACGCCAGCCCCTCTGAGTTATTCCAACGAATCCAGAAATCCAGCCCCAGCCCTTACGAGTTTCTGCTTCAAATGGGCGACGAACAGCTGGTGGGAGCCTCGCCTGAGATGTTCGTGCGCGTGGAAGGAAACAGAGTAGAGACCTGCCCGATTGCCGGCACTGCGCGGCGGTCTGGAGATCCACTGCGGGACGCGGAGAGCATTCGCGAGCTGTTGAACTCCGTGAAGGAAGAGTCAGAGCTCACCATGTGCAGCGACGTAGATCGTAACGATAAGTCGCGGGTCTGCGTGCCAGGGTCGGTACGGGTCATCGGCAGACGGCTGATTGAATCGTATGCCGGTCTTTTCCATACCGTGGATCATGTTAAGGGCGAGCTGATGGAGGGCTTCGATTCGCTGGATGCGTTTCTCACGCACATGTGGGCCGTCACTATCATTGGCGCGCCGAAGAAAGCCGCGGCGCAGGCTATAGAAAACCTGGAGAAAGATGCGCGCGGCTGGTACGGCGGGGCGGTCGGAATGCTGAGCCTGAATGGCGACATCAATACGGGCATCACCATCCGTACGGTTCACTTGAAAAACGGCATGGCGCGCTATGCTGCCGGCGCGACACTTCTGTATGATTCGGATCCCCGCTCAGAGGATCAGGAATGCCGCCTGAAAGCCACGACTTTCTTCCGCGCCCTTCATCCCGCGATTGTGGACGGGCCGCATAACCGCAAAGCGCGTCGCGTGGGCGAAGGCGTACGCCTGCTGCTGGTGGATAACGACGATTGCTTCATCCATACGCTGGCAAATTATGCGAGGCAAACCGGCGCGGCCGTATCGACCTACCGCTCAGCCGTCGCGCTGGAAGTGATCGACCGCGAGCAGCCCGACATCGTCTTGATCTCGCCCGGGCCAGCACGGCCTGCAGACTTCGGTGTGCCCAACCTGGTTCGGGAGATAGCTAAGCGCGGGATTCCGGTTTTCGGCGTCTGTCTCGGTTTGCAAGGAATTGTAGAGGCATTCGGCGGAACGCTGAACGTGCTGGAATATCCCATGCATGGCAAAGGCTCAGCGGTGACGCACGATGGGCGCGGCGTCTTCCAGGGCCTTCCTTCGCCCTTTCGCGTAGGCCGGTATCATTCGCTGTACGCGAACCGGGAAACTTTTCCAAAGTGTCTGGAAATCACCGCGGAATCGGAAGACGGCGTGATCATGGGCATTCGCCATCGTGATCTGCCCATTGAGGCTGTCCAGTTCCATCCGGAATCCATTCTTACGCTCGAGCGCGATTGCGGCCTGCTGCTGATGGAGAATATGATCGACAGCTACGCCCGAACCGCCGCGGAGCGAAGCTAGCGCCTTGTCCGCGAATCCGAGCGTGGCGGTAATTGGAGGCGGACTCGCGGGCCTGGCCACCGCCGTTGCTCTTGGTTCGGCGGGACGCCCGGTCACGGTGTTCGAGAGCCGTCCGTTCCTGGGTGGCCGGGCGGCCTCTTATCCGCTGAACACCGCTGATGAGAGCGGTCCCACAATCGACAACTGCCAGCACATCCTGCTGCGGTGCTGTACGAACCTGCTGAATTTTTATCGCCGCCTGGGAGTGGAGAATCATATTCACTTCTATCGCGAGTTCTATTGGATTGAACCAGGAGGCCGCACGTCAATCATGCGGCGCGGCTTGCTTCCGGCGCCGCTACACTTCACGGAGTCATTCGTGAAAATGCGATTTCTCTCTATTGCCGACAAGATGAGCGTGGCGAACGGTCTGCTTTGCGTGAAGTACGAGTACGGAAAGCGCACCGATCTCGACCGCATCAGCATGCTCGACTGGCTGCGCGAAAAGAAGCAGACTGCCCGCGCCATCGATCGTTTCTGGCGTCAGGTGTTGGTAAGCGCTATCAATGAAGATCTCGAACGCATGGCGGCGGCTCACGGCCTGCAAGTCTTCTCGCTTGGCTTCCTGGCGACGGCCGATTCTTACGAGATGGGCGTTCCATCGGTAACGCTCGGCGAGTTGTACGCGGAGAGCGCCTGGAAGCATTATCCGGATGTCCAGTTTCGTTTTCGGGCGCCGGTTGAACGGCTGTGCATAGAAGGCGGAAGGGTCAGCGGCGTCATCGTGAACGGAGAGCGGATGATCGCCGATGCTTACGTTCTGGCCGTCCCCTTCGAACGTGTTGAGACCTTGGCGCCCGGGCTGGGACTCGACCTGTCCTGTTTCACGCACTCCCCGATTACCGGGATCCATTTATGGTTCGACCGCCCTGTGACCGATTTGCCGCACGCCACGCTGCTGGATAGGACCATCCAATGGATGTACAACAAGCAAGACGGGCGCAACCTCCAGCTTGTGGTCAGCGCGTCGCGGAGCTTGACGGCCATGCCGCGGGCGGAGGTCATCGAAATGGCGATCAGAGAGTTGAAAGACTTTTTTCCGCGTGTCGCAGAAGCGAAACTGGAGCGCGCGCACGTGGTGAAAGAGGTTCGCGCTACCTTCTCCGCCGCGCCGGGCCTGGAAGACAAGCGGCCGGTCAACAGGACTGCTATCCCAAATCTCTTTCTGGCCGGTGATTGGACGCGTTCCGGATGGCCCGCCACGATGGAAGGTTCTGTGCGCAGCGGCTATCTGGCCGCGGAAGCGGTTCAGGAGTTCCTGGGGGAGCGGCAGCATTTTCTACTCCCGGACGTGGCTTAGGCGAGTTATCGCTGATTCGCTTTCAGAATTTTTTTACGAAGACGAATCGATTTCGGAGTCACTTCCACGAACTCGTCCTCTCGGATGAACTCGATGGCCTGTTCCAGGTTGAGAATCTTGGGCGGGACCAGTCGAATGGCTTCGTCCGAAGTGGAGGCGCGCATGTTCGTGAGCTTCTTTTCCTTGACGATATTCACATCCAGGTCGCTGTTGCGGGCGTTCTCGCCTACGATCATTCCTTCGTATACTTCGGTGGTGGGGGCGATGAAGATGACGCCGCGCTCCTGAAGATTGAAAATTGCATAACTGGTGGCAACGCCCGGGCGGTCCGCCACCAGGGACCCCGTCGGACGCATAGCGATATCGCCCTGCCACTCGATATAGCCGTGGAACAGAGAATTCATGATCGCCATTCCTTTGGTATCGGTGAGCATTTCGCTGCGTAATCCGATGAGCCCGCGCGATGGCACATGAAATTCCAGCCGCACGCGGCCGGATCCATGGTTGATCATTTTGGACATCTTGCCCTTGCGCGCGCCCATCTTCTCAATGACCACGCCGATGAACTCTTCCGGGCAGTCGATGACCAGAAGCTCCAAAGGCTCGTGCACAACTCCCTCGATGTTACGCGTCAGGATTTCGGGCTTACCCACTTGCAGTTCGTAGCCTTCGCGCCGCATCATCTCGATGAGAATGGCAAGTTGCAGCTCGCCCCGCCCCATCACCTTGAACGCGTCCGGGCCGCCAGCTTCTTCGACGCGGATAGAAACGTTCGTCAGGAGTTCCTTATCGAGGCGATCACGAAGATTGCGTGAAGTCACGAACGTGCCTTCCCGCCCCGCGAATGGCGAGTTGTTGATGGTGAACGTCATCGCGATGGTAGGTTCATCGATTTGCACCCGAGGCAGGGGCTCGGGCGATTCCGCGCTCGTAACGGTATCGCCAATTGTGATTCCCTCTACGCCCGCGATCGCAAGCACGTCGCCGGTTTTGCCAATGGTCTCGTCCACGCGCTTGAGACCTTCGAAAGAGTACATCTTCGTGATGCGGGTCTTATGCAGCGATCCGTCCACCTTGGCGATCGCGACATCATCACCATGCCGCAGCGTGCCGTTGAAGACGCGGCCGATCGCCAAACGTCCCAGGTAATCGCTGTAATCGAGATTCGCCACCAGCAGCTGCAAAACGTTGTCCGGATCGCCGCCCGGCGGCGGTATGCGTTCCACAATGGTTTCGAACAGCGGCTGCAAGGTCTCACTCTCATCCGCAGGATCCATCTTCGCGATGCCGGCCTTGGCGTTCGCGTAAATCACTGGAAAATCGAGCTGATCCTCCACCGCATCCAAATCGATGAAGAGATCGTAGACTTCGTTCAGCACTTCCTGAATGCGCGCGTCTGGACGATCGATTTTGTTGATAACCAGAATCGGCGGAAGCTTCGCCTCCAGCGCCTTCATGAGGACATAACGGGTCTGGGGCAGCGGTCCCTCGCTGGCATCGACCAGCAGCATCACTCCATCCACAATCTTCAGGGCGCGCTCCACTTCGCCGCCGAAATCGCTGTGGCCGGGAGTATCCACGATGTTGATCTTGATGCCGTGATAGCGCACGCCAGTGGTTTTCGCCAAGATCGTAATGCCGCGCTCGCGCTCCAATTCATTCGAGTCCATCACTCTCTCGGCCACCTCCTCGTTGGCGCGAAAGATACCGCTTTGCCGCAGCATGGCGTCGACGAGCGTTGTTTTTCCGTGGTCAACGTGCGCAATGATCGCGATATTGCGAGTGTTGATCGTTTCGTTGGCTGACATTCGTAAGCTCCATGGTCGCATGCGATGCGAAGGCCGCCGGTGCATCGGGTGCACGCGCTGTGAGAACCTGTAAGCGCGATGACGGCAGACGAACCATTACCCACTGTTGTGATCGTGGGACGCCCAAACGTAGGGAAATCGACCCTTTTCAACGCGATTCTGGGCAACCGGCGCTCAATCGTCGGTAATGAACCGGGCATCACTCGCGACCGCATTTACGGAGAAGCCGAATACCGCGGCAAGCGTTTCGGCTTGATTGATACCGGTGGAATTATTCCGAACGATGACGCGCTGATACCCGGCGAAATTCTGAAACAGGCGCAGGTTGCGCTCGATATGGCGGCCCATATTCTTTTTGTGATCGACGGCCGCACAGAGATCACAGCCTCAGACCGCGACCTTGCCAGGCTCCTTCGCCCTCTCGGCAAACCGCTGACGCTAGTTGTGAATAAGATTGACGCGAAGGTCCGGGAGAACCTGGTTCCGGAGTTCTATTCGCTCGGACTCGGCGACCCGGTCGCGGTTTCCGCCGAGCACAAGCTTGGCCTGGATGATCTGCTGTCAGAGGTGACAGCGCCATTTCTGCCGGGCCCGCCAGCGCAGCAAGAGAGCGAGGAAAGCGAAACCGAACCGCGGCGGATCAAAGTCGCCATCATTGGGCGTCCGAACGTAGGGAAATCCACGATGCTGAACGCGCTGGTAGGTTCCGAGCGCGCGATTGTGTCTCCCATCGCCGGTACGACACGAGATGCCGTCGACGAAACCGTTTACGATGGCAACACCAGCTACCGGTTTGTTGACACGGCTGGCATCCGGCGCAAAGGCAAAACAAAAGAAATGCCGGAGAAGATGAGCGTAGTCATGGCGCGGAGGCACATACGCATGGCCAATGTTGTGCTCCTGATCATCGATGCCACGGAAGGCGTGGTGGGTTCAGACGCGACTATTGCCGGTTATGCACATGAAGAAGGGCGCGCGGTGATCCTCGTTGTCAATAAGTGGGATGCTGCGGAAGGGAAGAGTAAACGCGCGTTTACAGACCTGATCCGCGATGAGCTCAAGTTTCTCGAGTACGCGCCCGTTGTCTTTGCCTCTGCAAAAAACTCTGAAGGCATCCGCCGCATCTTTTCGACGATACGAAGATGCTATGACTCCGCTTCGAAGCGAGTGACGACCGGCGAACTCAACCGGTTCGTGGAAACGCTGAAGTTTGACAGCGACATTCGAATCTACTACATTACTCAAGCCTCGGTCCGTCCGCCGACGTTCGTAGTTTTTACAGACAAGGCGGATATTCACTTCTCAGCGGAGCGGAATCTCACGAATCGCCTGCGTGAGCAGTTCGGGTTCGAGGGAACGCCTGTGGTGATCAAGACCCGGCGAAGCTAAAGATGATCTCGCTCAGCGCAGCGCAAACTGCTTGACTGTCACGTTATCGTTGTCGTCAAACACGCGCACCGCGATGGTTTCGTTTTCTTTGGCTTTCACCTGGTATGCCAGAACCTTGGCGTCGCTTACCAGATTGATGGGTTGAAGCACGATCCATTCGCCGCCATTGATGGAATATTGGGCCTTATCGACGACGCTGAGAACGTCGTGCGCAGTGAACAAGAGAGTACGATTGACGCCATTCCTCGTGATGCTGGTGTCCGTGATTTCAGGCGGCGTATTGTCTATCGTGAACGGGTCGCTTTCAAGCGATGAACTAAGCGCTTCGCCCGGAATGTTGTCCGGCGCATCGCTTGCTGTCACGCGCAGGACGTACTCGCCGTCGGCGAAGGCGTTGCCGTCGAAAGAGAAGTAACGATCCGTCAACTTATCTTTCAAAGTCTGCCAGAACGTATCGTTCTTGGCCTTGATTTCCACCTTGTAGATAAGGGAGTCGCCATTGGAATCGCTTGCGCTCCAGCGCGCGGTGATGAATCCTTTGGCGTACTGGAGCGTGGCGGCGCCGCTCGGTTCAACTAATGAAATAGGACCAGCGGGCCTTTTCGCGCCCAGTGGAGGCAACGTCAGCGTCATCGGCGACCCCGACGGCGTTACAGATCTTTCCAGGGAAGAACTGCTCGGGGCCTGCCGGTAGTTGAGCGGAGCAATCTCGAGAAGCTGTAACTTCGGCGCGACGTTTTGCGGAAGATAAGCGATGTCGACAGTGGTCAATTCCGGCGACATACCGGAGCTGGAGCAATCAAGCGTCAGCTTGTATTGCAGAAAGCGCGCCGGAGGTGACTGGATCGATGCGCCTCCATCGGTTTGCAGAACTTTCTGCCACGGACTCCAGCTGTTTTCGGGATTGTTAAGATTGCCGCTCCGCGTCTCAATCGATATAGCGCCGCCGTTCAAGGCGGAAGTCAGTTGAACGGTGCCCCAATGTGAAAAATCAGTGGCGTCGAGAACTTCGCTTGCCAGGCTGCCCGATTTCTCGAGTGAGGGGCCGATCGAATAGACGTTCCCTACGTTCCCGGTCGCGGCATAGATCACGCCATCGGGCCCAGGCAGAAACGCCGTGACTTGCGTTGGCGGCGCGTTCAACAGCTCCGTGGACAAGGTGTCGGATTCGATGCGGTGAATAATGCCCTTGTTCCCTGTTCCGATCATCGGCCTGCCTTGCGCGTCGAACGCGATCGCATATGCGACGTCGGTCGGGGAGTTCCAAATACTTTCGGCCAAGCCATTCTTTCGGATGCGGTATAGCTCAGATCCTCCTGTAAGCGTGGCGCTCAGGGATCCGATTGCCGGAGGCGCTATGGGGGGCTGCGTGCCCGCGTGCTGAACGCCGGCGGCGGTTACGGGCGATGGATTCGAAGGAAGAACCGGGGGCGGCCCCGTCACCGAAGCCCCTGACGGCTTGCTCCCTGTTGCCGCGGCGTAGATAACGCCATCATGCTCCGCAACCGCCGTTACCTCGTGCTTATTCGCTTGATAGATCACAAAACCTTTGCCCTCGGGAGTGATGCGAATCACGAGTCCGCCGGGTTCGGTCCCAACGATCAGATTGCCGTCATGGTCAATGATCATCGAGCGCGCATGGGTCTCTTGGGTGTCATAGAATTTTGCCGCATTGCCGTTAGCGTCGACCTTGTATACGATGCCCGCGTCTCCGGTGGCCACGAACAGGTTGCCGGAACGATCGAATGACATTGCCCAGATGTACTTGCACTTTGGATCGAAAAACAGTTGGGGCTTGCCGGATTGATCTATGCGATAGACCTTAGCGTCGGGAAGTACCGCCGCATAGACACGATCCTGCGAGTCCACCGCAAGCGCATGAACCTCCAGGCCTGAGACTTCCGCCAAAACTTTCGGCTTGCCGTTACGCGGTAATTCAAACACCTTGGCGCTCGCGCCCGTCGGAGCGCCGCCCGCATAATAGAGCGTTCCCTTCGAATCCTGCGCAAGCGCCCAGAGATAGGGAACTCCCGTGCTGTCAAGCTCCTTGAATTCCGGCGAGAGAGTAATATGGCCGTCGCTGCGAATTGCCAGATGGGTCGCAGTTCCCCGGGCGAACTCCGCCTGTTCGGATTGTTCCCAAATGTGTGTGTCGACAGCAAGGCAAACCAGAGGCGCGGCCATAAACAAAACAAGGGCCGCGGCCCGGAGCGGGCCTGAATAAGTAGGCATTATTATCTGAGAAAGCCTTTAGTTCACGTATATCTTCAGTGAGTAACTACCCGTAACCACCTCGTCAAAGGCGACGGAGGTCTGCTCATGCGCGCTTTCCGGCGAGCTCACGAACTCGTGGTTGGTTGCCCGGCCGCTTTGCATGACATTCAGAACGGAGGCGGGAAGGCTAGGAAGAACCTTTTCATCGGAGTAAACGGTCGGACGCGAGTCGACAAGCGAAACATAGAGACGGTTATTGCTTCGCTCTTCATTCAACATGGCCACTGTCTGGGGGACGTCCTCAATCCGGTTCAGCGAGCTTGCGATGTTCTGAAAACGGCTCAGGGTCTCTGCGTCGCTGAACAGAATCTCATGTTCGCCGCGGCTCAGGCCGGCCGGAATCTTCACTGTTACGGTCCGCTCCAGGCGCTCGCCCCGGTACGGCTTGAGGAAGACTTTCACCGGAATGTCGGTGCCGGGCGTGACTTTGTTATCCGCCATCCAGGCAGATTCAATTTGCGCGATACGCCGTTCCGGCAGCAGGTCCACCGTGACATTCACCGCATCGAGCTTCGGCAGTTTGTCCGAATTGACATACAGCCGGTTAAACTTATCGCCCCACCAACCGGCCAGCAACATAGGCGTGGGAATCGGTGTCTCCGCGGGCGCCTGCATGGTAGTCAACTCGATCCGCTGCTGTCCCTGCACCTGTAACTCGCCGTGAAGCCGGTAAGTGGCTTCCTCGGAAAAATCGTTCAGGTTGGAAAGAGAATTAAACAGCGTCGCCATCATCAGATACGGAGTCCATTTCTGATCCACAAATACGTTGAAGTGAAAATCGCGCGATTTGCGCACGCTGTTGTCGCGATCGAAAGACCGGACATGCAGGGTGACGGGAATCATCTGGGCCGTCGCCCCAAGCTCGCCTTCAATGCCGCTGTGCCGGTCCTGCCGCAAGGCGCCCACCACTTCCGTCGCGTTTCCCATTTTGGTCGGCTGATAAGAGGAAGCCAAAGTAGTAATGATGCTGTCCTTCGCTATCGGCATATCCACCGGCCCAAGATTGAACATCGGATGCCCGAAAGCGAGTACGCGCTTGCCGTCGTTATAAGTGACCGTTCCGCCACCTGTCATGGTCATATCGCCTGAAACCAGTACCGCGGCAATGCTGTCGCCGGGCTGCATCGAAGTGGCCCAATCCTTAGCGGGCTTCGCGGAATCGAGTTCGCCGCCGCCACCCCCGGCCGTTACCGCCATCCCAAGTTGATTGAAGATCGGCGCAAACTCTTTGATGGCGCTATCGCTGAAACCCGACATTGTAATCGGCGTGGCGATCGGCGCCATCGTTGAGGGCTCCGCTAAATTTCCAGATGATCCCGCCGCCATCACGCGCGCCAATAGCCCGCTTGGCATGGCGGATGTGTCGGCCAATTGCACCTTATCTGGAGTGCGCCGGTCGATTGGACGGCTCTGATCGAACTCCTGCACGTCCAGCATCAGTTTGATCGGCGTAATTCCACAGATGGCATCCGGAGAAAAGACGCTGAGGCGCAGCGAAATCGCTCCCACCAGCTTGCCATCGATGTAGACCGGGCTGCCGCTCATGCCGCCCGCGACGTTGGTCCGCTCGGCCTTGCCGGTCAGCTTCGCAACGATTATGTCCTGTTTCGGGCCCCACGCGTTCTCCCAGATGCCAATGATCTCCACCGGCATCGGCTCCGGTTTGCTGCCCTGAAATACTGTCCATGCAACGCCTTGCATTCCCGGCTTGAGGTCGCCTTCCGGAAAGAGGTCCACCTTTCCCGCCCTGGGCGGAGTGGTCATGTTGGGAACACCGTCTTGCGGAACCGCGGCGGCTGCGAACAAGCAAGAGGAAACGAAGACACTGAGCAAAACGGCTCTCTTGAGCATCAAAACCTTCCTGGACTCTCGGAATACGAAGGCGCCGGATCAAACCGGGATCTGTCACCGGATGTTTTTGATTATCCCGCAATCCATACGAAACATTGCGAATCCGCCGGCGACGCTCCTTTGGACGGCTGGCGGAACGTTAAGTTTCCCTGACGTTAATCTCTCTTCATACTCGATGCTTTTGCGTTGCCTGCGATTCAGAAAAGCAATCTTGAGGTTGTAGACTGTAAACGTTCGAACTTTCCGGGAGAGTGCACATGATACGCAACACACTGATATTCGCAGGGTCGGGCCTTCTTTGCGCGTTTCTGGCGGTTGGCTTGTTAGCGGGACAGAAGCCCGACAAGGGCGATCCGGCCAAGGGCAAGGAACTCTTTGAGCAGTGCGCTGTCTGCCATAACGTCGATACGGACGAGACAAAGATGGGACCATCCTTAAAAGGCCTCTTTACCCACAAGACGCTGAAGAGCGGCAAGCCCGTGAACGACGCTAATGTTCTTGCCCAGATCAACAACGGTGGCAACGGGATGCCGGCCTACGCCGACATGCTTTCGGCTCAAGATAAAGCCGATCTCCTAGCCTATTTGCATACTCTGTAAAGCAGCCTGGGCGGTTGGCCAGGCATTGTGGCGCCTCTGGTAAAGTGAAGAAAGCTCACCCAGCGTCCCCATCGTCTAGCCCGGCCTAGGACACCGCCCTTTCACGGCGATAACAGGGGTTCGAATCCCCTTGGGGACGCCAAACAATCCAAAGGACTTAGCTGCCCACCCTTCTATCACACCCAGTGTTCTGGTGACGCTATGGTGACGATCGGCCCCGAACTTCCGCGTGGGTCGCGAGCAGCTGCAGGGGTCCCCGAACACCGAGTCGAGTCGTTTCACCGCATCCGCCAGGAAGGCCGGCGAAAGGTGCTGGTAGCGAGCCGCCATGCGCAGGTCCTTGTGCCCGAGCAGTTGCGCCACCGTGTGAATGTCCGCGCCACTCATGCGCAGCCCGCTGGCAGCGGTAAGGCGCAAGCATCTCTTCCGGCGTGAGACCGACCGCTCCACCGCCTCACCTTTCCTGGTGTAAGCCATTCATGACAACGGAAGGCCAAGTGTAAACTGCCGTATGCGCTTCTATGTCTGAAGACAGCCCGTCTCTTCGAAGGTGCACAAAAAAGCTGCCTTGTCTTTGTCCAACGCGTTTGGAAAGCGAAATGCTCCACGTTCCCGGAGTGATCGATCTAACCACAGGAGAGAGCGGTCTAGATGGCTGCTCTGAACAGCAGTCTCGCCGAAACCTTACACGACTTGTTTTCGTTTTACTGCCATTGCTTATAGGAGCAGGCTTTCTCGCCATTTGGCTCTACAATCAAATCCTCTTGCAGAAGCCACTGACGCGAGTCATCCTCTCAGAAAGCAGAAACAATCTCGTTCACGCTCGCGCACACTTCGACGGCTGGGTTGATACCAAGACTGTAGTGTTCGACTTGACTGACGTGGCGGATAACTCTTCATCTCTGGACATATTCCGCGTTTTCCTGCAATACGCAAAGGAGCAGAAAGAGCAGCGGTTCGAACGGATCGTACTGGCTGCATATGGTCGCAAAAAGCTCGCGCTACCGGGTGCTTATTTCCAGCAGCTCGGGCAGGAATACGATTCGCAAAACCTGATGTACACAATTAGGACGTTCCCTCATCATCTATTGGACATGCAAGGGCGTAAGCCATTCCCTGAGTACGAAGGCGGCCTTTTTGCAGTGCTCGGCGAGGAGATGAAGCAATTCGCCGAGTTCAATGAACGCTGGTTTCTGAACGATTACGCTGCGAGGCACAAGTAAATGGACGAAAGGCTTCTCAAACGTCTGCAGATCGGCGGAGCACTCCTGATTGCCGTCGCGTATTTTCTTCCTTGGGCCAGCATTACTTCTGCCCTAGGGACAATAGAATTGCGTGGCTTATATGTTGATTACGCCTGGATACTACTAATCGCCACACTTTTCTACTTGCTGCTGCGATTCGCCAAGCCGAACAAAGACGCGCTGGGCCTGCCTGACCGTGGCTGAAGTACATGGATATCAGCGAGCGTTTGATGCCGTTTGCCTTCGTTGCATTTTTCGTCTGGGATGGTGCGACGTTTGCGTTCAATGCCCACACTGCCGCGTCTGGACAGGCCGGAAACTTGTTTGGCACAAACGTCGATTCCGTCGTGAACGCTGGGCTCGATTACGGATATTGGATTGGCGCATGCGGCGCTCTGCTCCTGGTCGCATCTGTGGGATTGCTAAACAAACAGATCCAGAAGTTTGCAGTGCTTGTTGTCATAGTAATAGTCGCGGTCGGCAGTGTCGCATTCGGGTTCACGCGACTTGGAAAGGAAGTACACGAGGGTGCTGCGCAGGCCCATGTCCAAGCATCGCCTCAGGTGAGCGCCGCCTCAGCGGACGCAACGAGCCCTGCCGCTACTGAAGGGCTGGACTTCGACGCCTCGTCCTATGTACAGGTTGTTTCAGTCACAGGAAACTGGGTGCAGAAGGACTATGAAGCTAGCCGTTACAGCAATGCTGTCCGGATATATCCAAGACTCAAGAACGTGAGCAATAAAACGATAGTAGGGCTTCGAGGACGTATTTCTATGATCGACGGCTTCGGAAAAGAGGTCTACGGGTTCGGCTTCCGCGACGATGATAAGCTCCTGGCTGAGCAAGAATCACGATCCGGAGGAGGATATAACTTCGAAGAGAACCAATTTGAGGATGATGATCCTTATCATAAGATGCTTCCCCTCATCAACGCTGGAACCGCAAAGTACACCGTACACGTTACTCAGATCGCCTTCAATGACGGAACGGTGTTGCCGAAGAAATAATCGCAATGAGCAATCCCCCCGAATTGATCGGAACCGCTGGGAATAACCTTCGCGGTGGCGCTCAGGTCGAGTTGAATGCCTCGCTAATCGGGTACAATCGATGTCCGCGTAAGAGGATTTGAACTGGTTCCCCGTCCGTGACCACTACGACGAGCGGGAAGACGTTCACAAAGAGCTACTCGCTCTTCACAAGCAGAAAAAGCTCTCACCCTTTGTTGATTTGCTCCTTGGAATCTCGACGCTACATGGAAATTACAGTGTCGCCGAACACGGGTTAGATCATTTTCCTTGTTAGTATAAGTTAGCTCTGAAGTTTCTTCGCGGAGCAAGATGCCGCGATCCTATTCGAATGATTTAAGGCGCAAGGTATTGGAAGCGCATGCAGCGGGGAAAGGGTCGATGCGCGAACTGGCGGAACGCTTTGGCGTCAGCTTGGGCTGGGTAGAGAAGATTTCGCGCCAGCAACGGCGGACCGGGGCGATGGAACGCGTCGAGCAACGGCACTGACCCATCAGCAGGGTGACAGAGGCGATCGAGGCAACTGTGCGGGAGCAAGTGCGCCGAGCGCCAGACCGGACACTGGTGGAATGGCAACGGGTACTACGGGAAGCTCAAGGTATCGAGTTGGGCGTCACGCAGATCTGGAGGGTTCTGCGGCGCATGGGACTGCGACTGAAAAAAAGTCGCTCCACGCCCAAGAGCAAGACACCGAAGAAGGCCGCCGGCGTCGCCAAGAGTGGTGGAACACGGTCTCGGCGATCGCATCGGAAAAGCTGATCTTTTTGGACGAAAGTGGGGTTACGACGGAAATGACCCGGGCTTACGGGCGCGCTCGGCGTGGCGAGCGGGTGAGGGAGGGCACCCCGGCGGGACACTGGAAAACGTTGAGCATCCTGAGCGCGATCGGCACCGTCGGCCTCGTGGCCACCATGATCATCGAAGCCCCCACTGACGGCGAAGTCTTCCTCTGCTATCTGGAGCAAGTGCTCGGTCCCCAATTGACACCGGGCCAGACCGTAGTGATGGATAACTTGGCCGCCCACAAGGTCCACGGTGTGCGCGAGATGATCGAGGCTCGCGGTGCGAAGCTCCTCTATTTGCCGCCGTACTCACCGGACTTCAACCCTATCGAGAAGGCCTGGTCCAAACTCAAACAGCACCTGCGCCGGGTCAAGGCGAGAACCGTTGAACAACTTCACCAGACCCTTGCGCAAGCATTGCCCACCATCACTCCTGGCAATGCACAGGCTTGCTTCCATCACTGCGGCTATGCCTTACAGTAATAAGGAAAATGATCTAGGTCCAAAGATTCTCTTTGAGAACGTAAACGTCGAAGGGCGTCTATATTCCATAGCGCAACAGTTCCTGATGATCAGCAATCCGCACGAAGTCCCACCCACCATACGCCGCGCGGCACTCTAGAGTATCTCCAAATTGGCATGGGTTCCGAGGCATCGTGCATGATGAATCCACAGGTCTGCTGGGCAGCAAACGTCCGCACAATCTGGACACACCTGGTGATAAAGCACGCTGATAACTTCGAGATTGCAGATCAAAACTTGAGGCTTTACCGAAGAGGATTTGACGATTCACGCGGAACTCGCAGGCACGATCACTCGAATCTCGGAAGCGAGCGCGATCCTAGCAAAGGAGTCCAAAACTGCCTCGTTAGCCCTTTCACGGCGATAACAGGGGTTCGAATCCCGTTGGGGACGCCAATAAACACAGGCTGGTTGGAGGAGGTTCCTACCTCTGTGAAATTCCGCTCATCGGTCATGTTTGAGATGCCACTGCCGCCATGGCCGCCGTCCCCATGGAACTTGCGGACAGGCGTCATGCCCTAGTTCTAGTCCTACTATGTTATAAACAGAACAAATTCGTATAGAGTAATACCGCCGGCAGCGGTCTTGGTCCCTGGTATCTCGCGCGAGCCAAAGCCCTGTCTGTCGGGCTTTCCAATGCCTACTTCGCATCGCTTGCGCTTCCCACGTTCGTTGACGGGTGTAGCAGGGTCGGTGGGTGACCACCGCCCCTATGCCGATCTGGTCGGCTTACTGGACAAGCTCCTAGAGTGCTCTTGGATTAGCCCCCGGATTGTCCGTCCCCGGCTCATTTGTTAGCCCATGTGTGCAGGCTATAAACGCCGCCACTCCCGCCCAAGGCCGATACAATAGCGGCCTACCAGGTATGACGCATCTCACTCGCCGCGCCGCTGTGCGCTCTCTTGCAGCGATTGGCTTGAGCGCACGCCTCATTTTCGGAGCCAAAGAAAAACTCCGCATCGGGGTTACCGATTGGAACCTCAACCTCGGCGCCGACCCCGCTGCGGTTCCCCTGGCCTCGCAACTTGGTTTCGATGGAGTGCAAGTCTCGTTCGGACGCAAGCTGGTTGACAACAAGATGCCCGCCGACAACCCGGAGATCATCGCCCGCTACCTGGAACTGTCGCAGCAATACAAAATTCCGATCGACGGCACGTGCGTCGATCGCTTGCACGATAACGGGTTGAAGAATGATCCGCTGGCGCCCAAATGGGTCTCCGATTCCATCCGCCTAACCAACGCTCTTCACACCAAAGTTCTCTTGCTTCCGTTTTTTGGCAAGCGCGCGCTCCTGACAACCGCCGAGATGGATTACGTGGGCGATGCGCTCCGCGAGCTTGCTCCGGAGGCCGAGAAAGCGGATGTGATTCTCGGCATTGAAGACACTATCTCCGCGGAGAACAATGTCCGGATCATGGAGCGGTCAGGCTCGAAGAACGTGCTCGTCTACTATGACGTCGGCAATTCGACTGTGGCGGGATTTGACGTCCTCAAAGAAATTCGCTGGCTGGGCAAAGATCGCATCTGCCAGTTCCACTTGAAGGACAATCCGCATTACCTTGGCGAAGGCAACATTCAGTTTGCACCCATTATTCGCGTCATTCGCGAGATCGGCTTTTCCGGCTACGCCAATCTGGAAACGGATGCGCACCCGGACGCGCTGGAAGCCGACATGCGCCGCAATCTGCTTTACATCCGCGAAATCATGGGGCAGGCCTAAACCACCGCGCCGATGATCGCGCCGATCAGGAGAGGCCCGACATGCGCGAAAGCAAGTACCAGGCCACCAGCCCCGGCGATGACTCTGATCAACGGAAACAGGTTGAGCATGGATCGCTTTACCCCGCGCTGCACCGTCTTGAACGCAAGGGTTGGCTGGCAGCCAAGTGGGAACCGGCGGCGAAGGATCAAAAGCGCGAATTCAAATATTACCGGCTGACACCGGCAGGCAAGAAGCAGCTGGCCGCCGAAGAATCGAAGTGGAAGCAAATGGCGGGCGCCATTGCGCGGGTCATGTGGCCGGCCGAAGAGAGCTGAAAATGCGATGGTTCCGTAGAAAAGACCGGGAGCAGGATCTGGAGCGGGAGCTGCGCTCGGATCTGGAGTTGGAGACAGCGGAGTTTCAGCAGAATGGGCTTTCCGAGAAGGATGCCCGGAGCGCCGCTCAGCGGGCCTTCGGCAATACGAGTCTAGTGAAGGAGGAGGTGCGCCGAGCATGGGGCGGAAGATGGTTTGAGGATTTCATCAAAGATATCCGCCATGCTTTGCGGCATCTGCGAAAGTCGCCCGGGTCTGCCGCAACAGCGGTGCTCAGTCTGGCTCTCGGGATCGGGGCTAATGCTGCGATCTTCACGATCGTCAACCAAGCTGCACCGGACTGCTTTCCAGGCAGGCGCAACGAGCGAACGTTCGGTACTTGATTTATGTCCTATCTGAGCGCGTCACCGGACTCACTTTTTCCAATGGGACGCGATCGCTACCAATCTGGTAAACCCTGATGGTGGTCCTAGGAAAATAACCTGCGCTTGACGGTGCGTCCAAGCCCAAGCAGGACGCTACCAAGGAGGAGCTCGAGCATTGAGGAGGGCTCCGGCACTGCTGACGGCACCGGATAGGGCGAGAGCCCAAAAATAACGCTCGGAGCGCCCGTAACGGCTGGGCCGATGGTGGCGCTTCCCGTTGCGGGGTTAATCGTGTCGATGTTGGAAGCCGGGCTATTCTCTGCTGCGTACAGGATGCCATCTTCGAAAATCATCGCCCCCATCTCGAGACTGTCGCCCAGGCTCCCCACAAGCGTCGCAGCACCGGTACTTGTATTGAGAGTGTAGAAGTTAAAGTCAGTTCCCTGGGTATAATACAATGTGCTCGAATTGAGCGAGATAGAGCTATAGCCACCCGCGTAGGGTGGGCTGGTCGCCCCGACTAACGTTGCTGCCCCCGTCGCGGGATGGATCGAATAAAGGTTGCCGTCAAAACCCTCCGCGAACAACCCGCTGGTTGTGTCGCCGAAGTCGACATAGCTTTTGCCCGAACTCCCAACCGTGGTAAGACTTCCATTCGCGGGGTTTATTGTATACAGCGTGCCGCTGCCTCCCAGGGAGTCGCCGTAGAGCACACCGTTCAACACTGCCATGCCAGAGAGAGTCACGCCCGAGTTGCCCAGCAGGGTGAACGCCCCGGTTGACAGATTAACCGTTCCAAAGTCGCCGCCATCCAGGCTCGCATAAGCTATATCAGCTTTTAGGACGCCGCCGCATAAAATTAGCAACCCTGTACAGCAAAAGGCCGCCCGAAACATAACGTTCCCAATATAATGCACCTTTGGTGATTCTCCATGCTTCAGCCGGGATTTTCCATTTTGGCGACCGAAGCACATTCATAGTACACCTGAGCCATTCGATTTGAGCCTATTTTTCGGATTCCATCGCAGCAAAATGTACTAGCGGTACTGGTCAACTGGTTGTGTCGCCTCCTTGGGTGTCGGCCAAGCCGCAACCTCCCGCTTTCAATCGATTCCTCGGACACCTTCCCGTTCCCGCCTCCTTTCTTGTCCAGTTGTTTATCTTTCAGGCCGCAGACTCTATCTCGCTGGTCCGGCAACGCCGCAATTCGCCGCACCATACTCGCAAACAGCCGCCGCGTTAAATGACTTTCCGCCAGCAGCAGCCAATAATACCGCGCATGCTTGACCAGCCGGCCGCCCGTCTTCACCAACCGCCGCCGCAAACTGCTCGGCGACCAGTGCTGAATCCTCTTCGGCAGCGCCAGCCGCCGCCACAGGTTCCCCAGGTTGTACGCGATCAAGCGCAGCCATAGCCGCACCTCGTTGGAGCGAAACCGGTGGACGCTCAGCCGGGTCATCTTCACCGCCTGCTTGTCCTCTTTGATCCACTGCTCGGCCGTCCCCCGCCTGTTGAAGAACCGCACCACCGCCCGACTGTCGGTTTCCAAGGTTCGTCACGATGAATCCCACCCCGCGGGATTCAATCCAGGGCGGCGGGTTTCGAGACGCTAGAGGGGTCCTCCCCGATGCGGAGCGTTTTACAAATCCAAGTTGACGGTTTGTCGGCTTACTGGACAAGTGAATCTAGCGTGCTTTTGGATTAGCTCCCGGATAGTCCGTCCCCGGCTCATTTGTTAGCCCATGTGTGCAGGCTATAAACGCCGCCACTCCCGCCCAAGGCCGATACAATAGCGGCTTACCAGGTATGACGCATCTCACTCGCCGCGCCGCTGTGCGCTCTCTTGCAGCTATTGGCTTGAGCGCACGCCTCATTTTCGGAGCCAAAGAAAAACTCCGCATCGGGGTTACCGATTGGAACCTCAACCTCGGCGCCGATCCCGCTGCGGTTCCCCTGGCCTCGAAACTTGGTTTCGATGGAGTGCAAGTCTCGTTCGGACGCAAGCTGGTTGACAACAAGATGCCCGCCGACAACCCGGAGGTCATCGCCCGCTACCTGGAACTGTCGCAGCAATACAAAATTCCGATCGACGGCACGTGCGTCGATCGCTTGCACGATAACGGGTTGAAGAATGATCCGCTGGCGCCAAAATGGGTCTCCGATTCCATCCGCCTAACGAACGCTCTGCACACCAAAGTTCTCTTGCTTCCGTTTTTTGGCAAGCGCGCGCTCCTGACAACTGCCGAGATGGATTACGTGGGCGATGCGCTTCGCGAGCTTGCTCCGGAGGCCGAGAAAGCGGATGTGATTCTCGGCATTGAAGACACTATCTCCGCGGAGAACAATGTCCGGATCATGGAGCGGTCAGGCTCGAAGAACGTGCTCGTCTACTATGACGTCGGCAATTCGACTGTGGCGGGATTTGACGTCCTCAAAGAAATTCGCTGGCTGGGCAAAGATCGCATCTGCCAGTTCCACTTGAAGGACAATCCGCATTACCTTGGCGAAGGCAACATTCAGTTTGCACCCATTATTCGCGCCATTCGCGAGATCGGCTTTTCCGGCTACGCCAATCTGGAAACGGATGCGCACCCGGACACGCTGGAAGCCGACATGCGCCGCAATCTCCTTTACATCCGCGAAATCATGGGGCAGGCCTAAACCACCGCGCCGATGATCGCGCCGATCAGGAGAGGCCCGACATGCGCGAAAGCGAGTACCAGGCCGCCAGCCCCGGCGATGACTCCGATCAACGGAAACAGAGTGAGCATGGTGCCCAGAAAAAACAACAGCGCGGCGAACACAATTCCCGGCAGGATCACTGCCAGTATTTGCGTTTCCTAGGCTTCCGGCTTTCCGGCCTCCCACAAAACCCGCAATCATCGGACCAATAATGGGTAACCAAAAGAGAAGAAGCGAGAGCACGAACATCCAAAGAATCGCGCTTCCCACGCTGCCAGGCCGTGTCGGCATGCGACAAGTTTCTCACACACTCCAGAACGTTTTGATCGCTCTGCTGCTTACGTCCAACGCCATCGCGCGGCAAAAGACCACGCAGCAAAAATACGACGTCGTCATCCGCAACGGCCATGTTATCGACGGCACAGGCTCGCCCTGGTATTCAGGCGACATCGGCATCGTGAATGGACGCATCGCCCGAATCGGCGCTCTCCGCAATGCAACCGCTGCCAAAGTGATCGACGCGCGCGGCCTGGTCGTTGCCCCAGGTTTCATTGACATGCTGGGCCAATCTGAGGCTTCCATATTGGTGAATCCGCATTTGCCGTCGAAGATCTTTCAGGGCATTACGACGGAAATAACCGGTGAAGGTACTTCCATCGCTCCTTTGAATCGGCGCCTCCTTTCGCTGGATTCCACGGGACTGGGTGCATACGGCTTGAAGCCGGATTGGACGACGTACGGCGGATACTTTGCGCGTTTGCAGCGGCAAGGCATGGGCATCAATCTCGCGAGCTACGTGGGAGCTACGCAGGTGCGCCGCTATGTCATCGGCGACGCCGATAAGCCTGCTACCGCCATTGAACTGGAGCAAATGAAAGCGCTGGTCCGCCAGGCGATGCTGGATGGCGCGGTGGGTGTTTCCACTGCGCTTCAGTACGCGCCTGCGCCCTACGCCAGCACCGGCGAGCTGATCGCGCTGGCATCCGAAGCGGCAAAATTCGGCGGCATCTACGCGACGCACATGCGCAGCGAAGGGGACGCCATCGATGCAGCTCTCGACGAAGCGTTCCGCATCGGGCGCGAGGCAGACATACCCATTGAGATCTGGCATTTGAAAGCGGCCGGCAAGAAGAATTGGGGCCGCATGCCCGAGATAGTGGATCGCATCGATAAAGCGCGCGCATCCGGGATCGATGTCGAAGCGGACACCTACGCCTACCCAGCCTGGTTCAATACTTTCTCGGCCTTTATTCCACCCTGGGCCCATGATGGCGGAGACAGGAAGATGGTGGAACGTCTCAAGGACCCAGCCGCTCGAGTCCGGATTCGCAAACAAATGGAAACCGATGCCTCGAGCTGGGACAACGAGTGGCTCGAAGTGCCGGGGCCCGACGGCATTCTCATCAGCGTCGTACAGAATCAGAAGCTTCTGCCGTTGCAGGGGACGACGCTTCAGCAGATTGCGAAGGAAGAGGGGAAAGATCCCATCGACACAATCTTTGATCTGCTGATCCAGGATCCGGACATCTCCGTCGCGGTGTTCGGCATGTCCGAAAAGGATGTCGCCCTCGCCTTGCAGCAGCCGTGGGTTTCCGTCGACAATGACTCGCAAGGCACCGCTCCTACTGGAATTCTCGCCCGCGAGCACCCGCATCCCCGGGCTTACGGCACGTTTCCTCGCATTCTTCGTAAGTATGTCCGCGAAGAGCATCTCTTGACGCTGCCGGATGCCATTCGTAAATTCAGCGCCCTTCCCGCGCAGCGCATGCGTCTGACGGAGCGAGGCGTGTTGAAACAGGGAATGTGGGCGGATGTAGTTGTATTCGACCCGGAAACCATCCGCGACGTTGCAACGTTCGAAACCCCCAACCAGCTTTCCGTCGGCATGGAGTACGTTCTGGTCAACGGAGTGCCGGTCATCGATCACGGCAAAGCGACTAATGCACTGCCCGGTAAGGTGCTTCGCGGGCAGGGTTTTCAGCGCTAACATATATGAAGTTGTTGCGCCGCGCGTTTTATCTTTCCTGGATTGTCTATTGTTTACAAGCCGCCGCGCAGACACCGGGCACAATCCCGCAGCTTGAATCCGATGCGCGGCAGAAACTCGCAGCCCGGGATCCAAACGGGGCGCTGGCGGACTTTCAACAACTCACTCTGCTGAACCCTAAATCGGCGGTGTATCAGGATGAGATCGGGTTCATTCTCGCCGCTACCAACCGCGCGCCTGAGGCTGTGCCGTATTTCCGGCGGGCGACCGAACTTGATCCCAAGATGGCGCAAGCCTGGTATCACCTGGGAGTGGCGCTGGTCATGCAGCAGGAGGGCGGCGGGATTTCAGCCTTGGAAAGAGCCGTCGCTCTTGCTCCCGCAAACGCCGAATACCGTTATCGTCTCGGCTCTGCCTACAACGCTGCAGGCGATTACGCAAAGGCGTCCGTGCAACTGGCGAAGGCGGGGCGGCAACTGACCGGCAATGCGCAGCTCTGGGCCGCATTAGGGCTCGCCTATAGCCAGCAGAAGCAGTACAAAGAGGCTCGCGACGCCTACACTCGAGCGGTTGCTCTGGACCCCCGGAACAACCTTGTTCGCAACAACTACGGCATGGTGCTGGTTTACGCGGGAGACTGGGCCGCTGGGCTGCGCGAGTTCCGCAAGATCCTTGCGCAGGAGCCTGCCAATGTCCAGGTTCAGGTGAACGTCGGCTACGCCTATATCGCGGCTGCCGACTATAAAGAAGCCATCAAGCAGCTCTCGGCAGTCACGCGCGATCACCCGGACACCGCCTCCGCGTTCTATGATCTCGGGGTCGCGTATAAGCAGAGCGACGATTTGAAGCACGCCACCGCCGAACTCGAACGCGCGCTGCAGCTGGACCCTTCCATCATCGAAGCGCACTACACCGTGGCCCTCGCGTACGTCGATATGGGCGAGCCGGCCAAAGCGGTTGAGCATCTTCGCGCGGCCGTGCAGCAAAGGCCCAATTACACGGAGGCCTGGTTCGAGCTCGGTACGGTCTTGAAGGAACAGGGGGATGTGGAAGGCGCCATCGACGCCCTGCGTCATTCCACCACTCTTGATCCAAATGACGCGGGTGCATTCAACACCCTCGGTCTTCTCTTACGCCGCAAAGGAGACAAAGCGGCTGCCGAAGAGGCCTTTAATCGCGCCGCCGGCATTCGCGCCGCGGAGAACCAGGAGAAGCAAAGGAAGCTGCGCGAGGGGGCGGCCAAAGTCAGCTCTCAATAGCTCAGAACAGGTTGCCGGAGACTTGCTCCGCAGCCAGGCTGATTTTTTCAAATCGTTCTTCTGGCTTGGCTACCTTCATCTTCAGAGTGATGTTAAAAAACTGGTCGCGAACACGGCCGATCACCTGTTCGATATCATGCCGCGTGCACACGACCGCCTCATTGCCGATTGTCGTCAGGTCTTTCGCGTTTGGTCCGCACTTTCGCTTCGATCGCGCGATCTGCTGAGCGGCTGCCGGCGTTACCACGACCTCAATACGAAGTTCGCCGTTTGGCGATCGGAACTCACATGCGCCTTTCGTCGTCGAGCTCTTTGCCGCGCCATCTAAAATGTCCGCGGCCGTTGCTTCGTTCATCCACGGGCAACGCTGTTGCGCTGAGCACAGAGTCGCTCCGAGCGTCAGCAGAAGCAGGAAGCGCATTAGGCTTTTCTTGCCGGCTGCAGTTCCTCGCTCTTTAAGATCTTGCCGCCTTCTTGCAGAGTATACAGGCGGTTGACTTCCAGGTCGCTGAATTTGTCCAATTGCCCGCTCAGCCAGCGCACCTCGACATAGTCCACTTTGGTTGCCTGATCCAACCCAAAGTGCATGCGCAGATCGTTTTGGGAAAAGTAGCTGCCGCCGCTGCGCAGCTCATCCATCTGTGTCAGCGCTTTCGGCGCGTCCGGCTTTGTTTTCGTCACTACCGTGACCCGGGCGCCGATCCCCGTCCGGTTTGATTTCACTCCCACCAGCTTGATCTTGATCCAGTTCCGCTTCAGCGTCGAATCGCATCGCAGCAATTGTGGGATCGAGTTCACGCAGTTCACTGCGACATCAATACAGCCATCGTTGTTGTAGTCGCCAAAAGCGCAACCGCGCGCCGGCGCCGGCTCCATAATGCCGGGGCCGCCCTGTTCCGTCACATCTTCGAACTTGCCATTCTGCAAATTCCGGTAGAGATACTTGTGCTCGGCGTACTTCAGGTCGGCATTGGATTTGTCGACTTCAGGATAAACGTGACCGTTCGACATGAGAATGTCCAGCCAGCCATCGTTATCCATATCGAAGAAACCTACGCCCCAGCCCAACAGACGAGTATTGACGCCTAGACCGCTCGGGTAGGTACGGTCCTCGAAGCTGCCATCTCCAAGATTGGTATATAGCGAATCGGTATCGCCGGCAAAATTTGTTTTTACGACGTCCAGGTTGCCATCGCGATTGTAGTCGCCAATAGAAACTCCCATGCCGGCTTGCGGTTTGCCCTCGGGTGACAACGCGGCGCCGGCTTCAATCGCGATATCCACAAATGTGCCGTCTTTCTGGTTCTGATACAAAGTTGCCGTGCTGGAGTCGTTCGCCACATAGATATCTGGCCATCCGTCGTTATCCAGATCAGAGGCGGCCACGCTCAAGCCATAGGTCCCTTTGGTCTTCCAGATGCCGGCTCGCTCGCTGACATCGTTGAACGTGCCGTTCCCATTGTTGTGGTAAAGGATATTCTTTCCGCCTGGGAGTCCAGGAGGGCCGCAGGCCACCAGCAGGCCCTTGTAGGTGCAGGGTCCCGCCTCCGGTGGCGGCGCAGTCTTCAAATCCAAGTCAACGTAGTTTGCGACGAAGAGATCTAAGTGGCCGTCGCGGTCATAATCCACGAACGTGCATCCGGTGTTCCAGCGCGTCTTTGCTCCCGGCTGAATCAGTCCCGCTTCTTTGGTGACGTCTGCGAAAGTGCCATCGCCGTTGTTGCGATAAAGCGCATTCTGCCCGTAGTAGGTGACGAACAAATCATCATGCCCGTCGTTGTTGTAGTCGCCGACGCAACATGCCTGTCCCCAGCCCGTACGACGCTCCAATCCGGAGCCTTTGGTGACATCCGTGAACGTCCCGTCACGATTGTTCTTGAACAGGTGACAGCGCGGTTCCTTACCCGCCGGAAAACCCTCCAGCCGCCAGCCGTTCACCAGGAAAATATCGAGCCAGCCGTCGTTGTCGTAGTCGTAGAACGCCAATCCGCAGCCCGTGGTCTCCAGCAGATACTTATTCTTTCCGACGCCTCCGTAAATCGTTTCGACCGCGAGACCGGCTTGCTTCACTACGTCCACGAAGCTCACTCCCAAAGGTGTTCCTTCGATGGGCGATTTCGGTCCCTTCGCAGCGGGACGCGCTACAGCGTTGTAACTGCGCTCGGTTGGTCCGGGCATCTGCTGCGGCTGCTGCGCCGAGGGAGTTGCCAATGCAAGCACGTCCGCGAACGGTAGTACAACTGCGGTGCGGCTCAGTGAACGGAGAAATCGGCGTCGATTACGATACAAATTCTATCCTCTGAAATGTTAGCGACTTTGCGCCGACTCGGTCCCCAGCGCCGGATCCTTGTGCACGTGCCAAGGCACGCTTTCATTCGAGATCTCCGGGTGCTTCCGCAAGTAATCGAGCGAATACGTCGGCGCTCCGGGATCCACTTGCTTGGTGGCAAACAAAGCGGCCTGCGCGGCGGCTTCCTTTTTGAGTCCCATGCGTCGATACAATACGGCCAAATTGTAATGCGCGGCCAGATCGTCGGGATCAATCGCCTGCAGCGCTTCGAATTCTTTTCGGGCATCCTCGTAGCGGTGTTCCTGGTAATAGGAAATGCCTAATTCTCGGCGCGCATCGCGTGACTGTGGATATTGCTCAACGACGTTTTCCAGATCCGCCATTTCCTGATCGCTACGGCCTTCGCGGCGCTCAACCAAGGCGAGGTAGTAGAGAGCGCGAGCATTGTTTGGACTAAGAACCAGGGCTTTCTCCAGGTACGCTTGCGCAGCCAGATACTTTTCCCATTCGATATTCAGCAAGCCGATATTGATGAAGCCATCCGCATAGTCCGGTCGCAGCTTGACGACCTGCTGGAACGCGTGCAGAGCATCGGCATACTGCAACTGGTCAAGATACGCTATGCCCAGGTTATTCCAGCGCATCCAGTCGGCGTTGTCCTGAGCCTCGCGTCCGCCCGGAGGATTGTTTCCGATATTGAACGAGCGTGTGCGCGAAGCGATCTCGACGATGGGGTAAGCAGGATGGTCCGGGCCGAAAATGTTGTTCAGATAGCTCTGCCGGAAGTGCCGATAGTTCACGCGTGCCGTGATCGAGAGCGGCCCCTGTGCATCGGCCGGAATGCGGAACTCATATCTAACCAGCGCGGAGCGGCCTGATTGAATCGTGTTGTCATAGGCGACGGAGTGTATCGTCCAGACTTTGTGATTGTCCACGAAATTGCCCTGGCTGTCCACGGGTCTGTTGGTGAAGCTGTGCGCTCCCGCATCAAGAGTGCCGTCCGGTTTTAGGAATCCGCTGTGGTAGATATCCTTTCCGGTGGAATCTTTGACATCGAACTCCACCCACGCCTCATATAGGTCGCGCACTTCCGGGATGAGTGAATGGCCGATGTTCTTGTTTTGAATGACAGTCAGCGTCTGGATGACTTCGTTTCGCGCGAGCTTCACGGGCGCCGATCCTAGCGGGGCGGCCATCTCGCCGGTAGCTTCCCTGGTGATCCCAAAGAGGTCGACGTTAAGGTACATCCCCGCCTTTAGGAACTCAGTGGTCTTCTTCAGTTGTTCGCTAAAACCGTAGTAAAAAGGAACGGCGGTGTTACCCGCTGGCCATCTATGCGAAGCGAACGTACCTTTTTTCGCGCCGTATTCTTCTTTCTCGGCAGGCTCGCGCATCATGTGGCATTTTTGGCAAGTTGTGAAATCAGCCTGGTAAAAGGTCAGCGGATTACGCTTCGAAAATTTCGAATTCTGCCATTCGTCGTAAACCGTAAACGCCCGGATGAACTTGTAATCATTGAGTGGATCAGGCAGATTTGCCTTGTGACAGGCCGCGCAGAACTCCGGTGTGCGATAGAAATCTTTCATTACCGCCTTGGCATGCCGGTCAGGATGCGCCATGATCTCTGCGTCGGGAACGATGCCGGGAAGCGGCTTCCCGTTCTCGTCCACCATGACAGCCGGTATACCCATGACGAAACTGCCATTCCCCATGGTGGGCTGCAGCCGGTCCACCGAGTGGCAAGTCATGCAAGTAAGGCCATCGGAATCAAACTTCCGGTCGACTTGCGAATTCTGAGTGAGCGCCCCCGAGAGAACACCGACGGGATTGTGACAGCTATCGCAATGCCGGGTGAACTCGATGCCCTTGGTTCGCATGAGGATGTTCACGCTTGTCCGGTAAAACGGAGTCCGAAATGAATTCGAATGTAACGCCTGACGCCATTCGGCATACGCCTGAGGATGGCATCCGGCACAATATTCCGCCGTGGGGAACGCTCCGGGCGAGATGAAATCATGGCTGACCGTCATGGCGTTCCCAGGCGCGGAGGGTTTATCCGGACCAAAACGAAAGTTGTACGTCTGGCGAATTTGCGAAGCATGCTGGGTATCGGCGTCCGATTGCGCGAACACCAAACCGGCAAGGGTCGCGAGGCTGCCCGCGATCAACAGACACACGAGCAGCGGCCTACGGCCTGGTACAACCCTCATTCGAAAAATACTAACCTCGGTATCAGTCTATTGTCTCACCAGACCGGCCCGCATCGACAGCAAGTGATACAAACAAAAGAGCTCTAACATGAAGACCGCGACTCTCGTTATCCAGAACCTTGTCCGTCTGATCGGCCTGGCGCTGATCGTGCTCGGAATTCTCTTTTGGACCGGAGTCGATTACACCGAAAATCTTGTGCGGATTCACATGCAGCTTGGCGTGCTTCTTGTGGTGCTTCTTTGGATCCTGGCTTTTCTCGGCATTCGCGCCAGGGTGAATCCTGGGCTGATCTGGGGAGCCATCATCTGGGGTTTTATCGTCGCTGCCTTCGGCATGTCGCTTCGCCGGCTTTTGGGATCCAGCACCACGCCGGAAGTCTATCGTGTTTTGCATCTCATCGCGGGGCTGGGCGCCATTGGAATCGCCGAAAGCCTGGGTGCCCGCATTAAGCGCTCAGGCGCTATTTCCAGTTAAGTTATTTATTATTAACAACTTAACTGGTGCGAAGTTCGTTTGGTAAAAATGCTAATTAGAGATTTCCGCGACGGCCTTGCTCGCGCTCGATCGCCTCGAAGAGGGCTTTGAAGTTGCCTTTTCCGAAGCTCCGGCTGCCCTTCCGCTGGATGATTTCGTAGAAAAGCGTGGGACGGTCTTCGACCGGCCGGGTGAAGATCTGCAGCATGTAGCCCTCCTCATCGCGATCCACGAGGATTCCCAGCCGGGCCAGGTCGTCCACCGGTTCGTCGATCCTGCCCACCCGGTTGGTCAGCTCGTCGTAGTAGGCCGTCGGAATCGAGAGGAACTCGATGCCCTGGTCGCGCAGGCGAGTGACCGTGTGGACGATGTTGTCGGTCGCCATGGCGATATGCTGCACGCCGGGGCCTCCATAGAAATCGAGATACTCTTCGATTTGAGACTTCTTCCGTCCTTCCGCCGGCTCGTTGATCGGGAAGCGAATCTTCTCATTGCCATTCGCCATTACCTTCGACATCAGCGCCGAATATTCGGTCGAGATATCCTGATCGTCGAAGTGCTTGAACATACGGAAGCCCATCGCTTCCTCATAAAACTTCACCCACGAGTTCATCTGGCCCCAGCCTACGTTCGCGACGATGTGATCGACATGCAGTAGGCCTGTGGGACGAGCCGGGGCATCGGCGGGAGGAAACGGGGCGAAGCCGGGAAGAAATGCACCACGGTAATTGGCGCGGTCGACAAACGTGTGGACCGTGTCGCCGTAGATAGCGATGGAGGAAAGGCCGGCGCTGCCGTTCGGGTCTTGGAGAGTAGTGGGAGATAAGACGCCGCGCGCGCCTCGCCGCGTAGTTTCTTCCCATGCCGATTGCGCATCGTTCACCGAAAGCGCGATGGAAGTGACGCCATCGCCGTGGCGGTGGATGTGGTCTGCGATTGGCCCGGATGGTTGCAGTGGCGTGGTGAGAACGAAGCGAATTTTGTTCTGTTCCAGAACGTACGAGGCGCAATCGCGCGCGCCGGTCTCCGGTCCTCTATAAGCGATCAGGCTGAAGCCGAAGGCGGCGCGGTAGAAGTACGCGGCCTGCTTGGCGTTGCCGACGTAGAATTCAATGTGATCTGTCCCATGTATAGGAAGAAAATCGTGGTGCGATGCAGGCTTTGCTTCCTGCTGCTCAGTAAGCTGCGGCATTGGATGGAACCTCTTGATTTTTTCGGGCACGCTCAAAAGCGGCCATACATAGGTTGTTTTCTTCGGCTGTCCCGATCGAGACGCGAAGGCACCTGGGCAAGCCGGTGGCCTTCAATGAACGAACGATGATGCCGTCGTGGAGCAGGGAATCGAACATATCTTCCGCTTCTGGCTCGGACTCCAGTGAGAGCATGACAAAGTTTGCGGCCGAAGGCGTGACGCGGTACCCCCTGTCGCGCAATGACCGGCTGACGAACGCCAAGCCCTGTGTATTGTTTTCGAGCGTTTTCTGAATGAAGGCTGAGTCTTCCAGCGAGCCGAGAGCCGCCGCGCAGCCAATGCCACCCGGTTCGAACGGCAGTTTGACCCTCAGCAGAACGGAGATCAGACTTTCATGCGCGAAGCCGTATCCGATGCGAGCGGCAGCAAGGCCGTGAACTTTAGAAAACGTGCGAAGCGTGATCACGTTGTCGAAGCGGTAGCCCATCGAGTCGGGATAGGCGGGGAGACCCGCGGCGAACTCAAAGTATGCTTCATCGAGGATGATCAGCACCCGCTCCGGTACGCGATCGTAGAAACGCTCAAACTCTTCTCGCGTGAAATAGGTTCCGGTCGGATTGTTCGGATTCGCGAGATAGATCAATTTCGTTCTCGGACTGATTGCATCCGCGAGTGCGGGAAGATCGTAGCGCCAGTTGTGGTAAGCAACCGTGCGATAGAAGACCTGGCGGCTTCGGGCAAGAACCTGAAACCCGAGAAAGGCAGCTTCCGTTGTCAAAACCTCGTCGCCGTCACTGAGAAAGGTGCGGACGATGTTGGCCATGATGCCTTCGCTGCCCGCGCCCGCGATGACATTTTCAAGCCGGGTGCTGAAGCGCTCAGCGAGGTTCCGACGCAGGGCAAGACCGCCATCCGGATAGCGCGAGAGCTGTGTCAGATTTCGTTGGACATGTTCGACGGCGAGAGGCGAGACGCCCAGTGGATTCTCGTTCGAGCCGAGCTTGATCACTCGCTGTAGGCCAAAACGCTCTTTCAGCTCTTCCGCCGTTAATCCGGGTTCATAGGGCCGTAACGCCTGGATGTGGGCAGGAACAAGCGTATCTGTCAAAAGCAAAGTATATGCTCCACCGATTACAAGTATACTCAAGATATATTTATGCTGGATGGCACGTTGGTGGATCGGGCCTACAAGCTTCTAAAGAGGGGAATCTTGCACGGAGAGTTTCCGGAAGGCACTTTCCTAAACGAAGGCGCGATTCTGCCACGCTACGAAATCGGGCGGACGCCGTTCCGGGAAGCATGCAACAGGTTGCACAACGAACAACTGCTGGAAGTGGTGCCGCGGCGCGGCTATCTGGTGCCGGAGCTGAGTTTTCGCGGTGTGCGGGATTTGTTGGAACTCCGGATTCTTTTGGAAGGGATGGCCGCAGAAGTCGCAGCGCTGCGCGCCGAACCGGGTGAAATTGAAGAACTGGAGCGGCTCTATCGAAGGGCGCTGGAGGCGGCGGAATTGTCGCCCTCGCTGGACACGGTCATTGAAGCCAACCAGGCGTTTCATTTGCAGATTGCACGCATGACTCATAATCGGGAGATCGAAACGGCGGTGCGAGGAGTGCTGGAGAGATCGACGCGCCTGGTTTATCTGGCTGCCAGCGGCTCAAAGGCAGTGCCCAGGGATATCGAGACGCTGCTCAAGCCGATTGTGGAGGCGATTCGGCAGAAAAATGGCAGGGCCGCCCACGAGGCGGTAGCGGCGGACATCACACGCGGGCAATTGAACGCGCTGGGGCGGGACATCTGGAGCACTGCGACTGCGATCCGCAACAGCGGAATGCCATAGGCGAAAGGTACATTGGAATGCCGGTTTATCAACACCTCGGACACATACCGTCCAAAAGACACAAGATCTACAAGAAGCCCAATGGCGAACTCTACGCCGAAGAGTTAATGGGCAATATGGGATTCGTGGGCCCGTCTTCGCTGCTGTACCACGCGCGACGGCCAACCGCGGTCCGGGCCATTCGCAGCGTAAAGCAGCTCAAGCACGAGGCCGCTCCGGCCGAACCTTTGCGACATCGGCATTTTCGAACGAAGCGCCTGGAGCAAAAGGGCGATGTGTTTGCCGATCGAACTCCGCTTCTCTTCAACAACGATGTTTCTCTGTCGATTGTGAATCCAGAGGCGGAAGTCAGCCACTATTACCGGAATGCTCAGGGCGATGAAATTGTGTATGTCAGCGAAGGCGAGGGAGTTCTTGAATCGGGGTTTGGCAGGCTGCCTTTCCGAGGCGGCGACTACGTTGTCATTCCGCGAGGGATTCTCCACCGCTATCGATTCAGCTCGCCGCAGCGGCGCCTCCTGATTATTGAAAGCCGGGGTTACGTGCGAACGCCTAAACGATACCGGAACGAATTTGGGCAGCTGATGGAGTCCAGTCCGTATTCGGAGCGGGATATCCGGGGCCCGCAAGACCTCGAGACGCACGATGAGAAGGGCGAATTCAAGCTGCTGGTCAAGAAGGAAGACGTGTTGACCGAGATGATGCTGGCGTATCATCCCTTCGACGTAGTCGGATGGGACGGCTACTACTACCCATGGGCGATTAATATCCAGGATTTTGAACCGCGCGTCGGGCGCTTTCATCTCCCGCCGCCAACACACCAGACGTTCGAAGGGGACGGTTTTGTGGTCTGCTCGTTCTGCCCGCGTCCTTTTGATTTCGATCCCGACGCCGTGCCTGCTCCATATACACACTCGAATGTGATGTCTGATGAAGTGCTGTACTACGCCAATTCAGAGTTTATGAGCCGTAAGGGGATTGAATACGGTTCCGTTACGCTACATCCTGATGGCTTGGCGCACGGCCCGCAGCCGGGGCGGACGGAAGCATCCATCGGACAGAAGGAGACGAACGAATTGGCCGTCATGGTAGACACGTTTCGCGGGTTGCACGTGAGCCGCGAGGCAGTGGCTGTCGAAGATCCCGATTACTATCTCTCGTGGCTGGAATCGTAGAAGTGGAGTTGCCGGTTGACGATACTCATGACCCGAAGCTCCGCAGCTGGGTGGAATCGGCGAATCGGAGTGGATGCGATTTTCCGATTCAGAATTTACCGCTAGGCGTTTTTCGGGCGCGGGGCTCGCGGCTAGCAAGGACCGGGGTTGCGATTGGCGACTTTATTTTAGATGCCAGCGAATGGCTCGCTGGCGAAACTCTCAACGGCTATATGGCGCTCTCGGCGGTACAACGCCGGGATTTGCGGCGGGCGTGGAGCGGCGCGCTGGCGGAGGGTGCGAGCAGGCGAACACTGTATGCGCAGGCGGATTGTGAGATGTTGCTGCCGGCTGCGATCGGCGATTTTACAGATTTCTACGCTTCTATTCACCACGCCACGAACTTGGGACGCATGTTCCGGCCCAATGATCCCCTGCCGGCGAATTACAAACATCTACCGGCCGGATACCACGGGCGATCGTCTTCAATAATGGTCAGCGGAACGCCGATCCGAAGGCCTTGCGGACAACTGGGGCAGGGAAGCTTCGGCACTTCACGCGAACTGGACTATGAAGTGGAAATAGGGGCGTTTATTGGGCTTGGAAACGTTCCGGGCCATCCCATTCCCATCAGCGAGACTGAGCAGCACCTGGTGGGTGTTTGCCTGGTGAACGACTGGTCGGCACGAGATATTCAACGGTGGGAGTATCAGCCACTAGGGCCGTTTCTAGGGAAGAATTTCGCGACATCTGTTTCGCCGTGGGTCGTTTCGATGGAGGCGTTGGCTCCATTTCGCACGCAGGCGGCCCAGCATGACGTTCCCGTGCTGCCTTACCTGGAACAAGGAATTCCGGGCGCGTTTGATATCACCGTTGAGGCATGGTTGCGAACGACTCGTATGACGCATTCGGTGCGGTTGAGCCGGGGCTCGTTCAAAGACATGTACTGGACTTTCGCGCAAATGGTGGCGCATCACACTTCGAACGGATGTCCGATGCGAGCGGGCGACCTCATTGCGAGCGGTACGATTTCCGGCCCGGAGAAGGAAAATCAAGGCTGCCTGCTGGAACTGGCGTGGAAGGGCGCGGAACCACTGCGCTTGTCCTCCGGCGAGAGCCGAAGTTTTCTCGAGGACGGCGATCAACTTATTCTGACCGGGTACTGCGAACGAGAGGGATTCGCGCGGATCGGACTGGGAAGCTGCGCGGGTTCTATTTTGGCGGCTCAGTAGCGGGCGCCTTGCTCGTTTGCGAGCCGAGTTCGGCAAAGATATTGGCGATGTACTGCTGCGTTTCGTCCGGGAATGAGTTTGATTCCGGAGCGCCGGCCCGGTTCGGGCCGGCATTGTAAGCAACCAGCGCGAGCCGCAGGTCGCCCTTGTACTTATCCAGCAACTGTTTCAGAAATGCGGCGCCTGCCGCGACATTTTGCGTTGGGTCAAAAGGATCCGCGACGTGAAGTAGATCAACTGTCGAAGGCATCAGCTGCATCAAGCCCTGGGCTCCCTTGGCGGAAACCGCACATGGCTTGAATGCCGACTCCTGTTTCATGACCGCATGCAGCACTTCCGGCTGCAGAGATGTTTTCTTTGAAGCGGATTCGATGAGAGCCGATATCTCGTCCGTTGACAACGGAGCACAGTCCATCTGGGGAAGAGGCGGAAAAGGTGAAATGAAATCGTCAGTGGATTCCATAGCTACGGCTTTGTCACGATATTGACGCTGTAAAGACTGACGCTGCGCTGCAAGAGAGTCTTGCTGTTTCTGAAACGAGGCCTGTGTGGCGGAGACGCCCGCGGCGGGCGTTCCGTCAGAACTGGCGCAAAGGCCCAGGTTTGCGAACAAGAGAGCGGTTATGACGAGCTGAAGACACAAGCGAGCCGAAGTATAAAGAGGGCGGAGCGGCATTTCGGCAGAAACCGGTGCAGGTTAGTGGCCGAAAAGGGGCCGCGACTCTTGGCTAGGGTGCGTGTTTCTGACCGCCAGGCGCTTGGTTTGAATGCGCAAGGGGTGGCAAGCGTGAAACGGAGGGCATCGCATCTTGTCCGTACTCGACCACGATGGAGATACGGCGATTGGAAGCGTCGGAGGGGCGCTCGGGAACTCTCAACCGCTGATCCGCAAAACCTCGGACCTCAGCGACCTGGTGGGGATGCAAGCCATTGGCTTCCATCACGCGGCGGGCCGCATTGGCGCGGTCGGCGGAGAGTTCCCAATTGGAATAGACGACGCTATCAAAGGCGGTTGAGTCGGTGTAGCCTTCAATTACTAAGGAATTTCTTACGTGTCCCAGTTGGGCGGCCAAACCGCATAGAAGATCCCTGGCCGGCGGGGTAGGAGTAGTCTGGCCATTCTCGAAGAACATACCTTTCTCCGTCTCAACCAATTCGATTCGCAGGCCTTCGCCCGTGACCGTCATGAGGACGTGATCCTTGAGCTTGGCAAACTCGGGAGTCTCCCGCAATGTCTGTTCTATCTCGCCCTTTAGCAGATTCATATTGGACTTTGTGATGGTGAGGCTTTCGCCGCTGCCGCCGAGAGAACTGCCCATCTTTGTGCCGAAGCCCTTGGGATCTCGAAAGTAGCCCGAGATAGACCTTTGGACCTCCTGGCTGGTGGTCATGAGCCAAAGTACGATAAAGAAAGCCATCATGGCGGTGACGAAATCCGCGTAGGCGACCTTCCAGGCACCTCCGTGATGAGCGGCATGTTCGGCCTTGCGTTTCTTGATGATGATGATTGGTGGGCTGGAGATCGGCATGGTCAGGCTGCCACGGCTTCCACTTTGCCGCGGAACGATTCTTCCATTTCCTTGAAGCCGGGCCGAACGGCGGCCGGTATGGAGCGGCGTGAAAACTCAACCGCGAGGATCGGCGCGGCGCCCCGGACAAACGCGATCAACCCGGTTCGGAGGCAGTGATAGTAGTTGGATTCGGCTTCGTTGCACCGGCCCATGCTGGCGGCGAGTGGCGAAAGGAACCCGTAGCACAAGAGAATGCCCAGAAACGTTCCGACGAGGGCGGCGGCCACTTTTTTGCCAATCTCGGCAGGCGGACCGCCGAGAGACCCCATGGTGATGACTACGCCCAGAACGGCAGCCACTATCCCCAGTCCCGGCAGAGCATCGGCCACGCTTGAAAGAGCGCTGACGGGTTGGGCGATTTCCTTGTGATGAACTTCCAGGTCCAGTTCAACCATCTGGTCTAGATCGAAGTGCGAGACGGTGCCCGACATGGCGGTGCGGAGCGTGTCGCAGATAAACTCGATGGCGTGGTGATCGCGCATGATTTCCGGATAATTCTTGAAAACCTCGCTCTTGTCCGGTTCCTCGACGTCTGATTCCAGGCTGATGAGGCCACCCTTGCGGGCGCGCTTGAAGAGGTCATTCAGCATTCGCAAGGTGGTCAGATAATGCTTTTTGCTGTATTTGGCGGGCTTGAAAACAGCCAGAATGCCTTTTAGGATACTCATGATTACCGGAAGAGGATTCGCGATCAGCAGCGTTCCTATAGCGGCGCCCACGATGATGATCAACTCCGCGGGCTGAGCGAGGACTTTTACGTTGCCGTGTTCGAGGAGGTAGCCGCCAAGAATGGCGCCGATAACGACAACAATCCCGATGATGGAAAACATGCGTGTGCGAGGAGCCTCTCACGGAACGTATCGGTTGGGTGGAAAGAGAGTCTTAAGGTGGCGGGCACGCGAAAAGCGGCCATAGGTGGAAGGAGCATAAACACATGAGATTTTTCTCTAACCGGATGCGTTGGTTTGCGATACAGATAGCGGAGGAAGTCTTTGGCGCATAGCGATCAATACAAGGCTTACGGCGAAAGTAGCATTTTGTGCGCGGACCCGGCGGCCCTGGTGGTGGCCCTCTATGAAGGCGGAATTGAGGCGGTTTGCAGGGCGAAGGCGTGTTTGCAAGCCGGCGATATCAGCGGTCGAGGAAAGGAGATCACAAAGGCAGTGAATATTGTGACGGAGCTGCTGGTATCGCTCGACCATAAGCGAGGTGGCGATTTGAGCCGAAGGCTGGAACAACTTTATCTTTATCTCCACAAGCGGCTGTTGGAGGCGCACGCCGGCCAAAACCGCGAGGCGCTGGATGAGGTGCGGAATCTGCTTGAGACGCTGCTGGTGGGATGGCACAAAGTTGCGGCCGACAGCGCCGGCGCGAGCAGCGAATGTAAGCAACCAACGGTGGCCGCACCGACTGTGAACTTCAGCCAGCCTTTTTACGGACACTATTTGGATGAGCCGGCGGAGGTCGCGCCGGGCTTCTCGGCAGCGTTCTGAGCCTCGCTCGATTTGGGCGCCATAGTTTTCTCAATGATGGCAGCCAGCCCCAGACCGCCACGACTGGCCAGGCCAGAAGCGAATTGCGACTGAGCAAGATCCATAGCGGATTCCGAGCCGCTATCGGCGTCTTCACCGAGCCAGCCGCCTTGGCTATCTTCGCGGGCCGCTTTCAACATTTCGCCAATCATGAGTGCCTCGAACTGTTGGGCGGCGGTATGAAGCTTGCCGAGCCTTGGGGGCGGCAACGTCCGGGAGGACAGGTGAAGCCAAAGCGAGTGAATCTACTGGCTGCATGGGCTAGATGACCTCCAGTTCGGCGTCGAGCGCTCCGGCGGCGCGCAGGCTTTCGAGGATCGCAATTACATCTCGGGTAGTAGACCCTATGGAAGCGAGCGCCTCAACCAGTTCTTCGACGGTGGCTCCTTCTTTCAAGACAACGTTGCGGGACTTCTCGTCTTTGGCGCTGACGCTCGTCTCGGGGATAAGCTGCCCGGGACCGGATGAAAAGGGTCCGGTGGGCACGGGAATGAGGTGAGTCTGAATTTCTACTCTCAGGTTTCCATGCATGATCGCAACCGGACGGATGCGCACTCCATTGCCAAGCACGACCGTACCGGTGCGCTCGTTGACGACAACACGCGCAGGTTGATCGGGTTCGACATCAATGGATTCCAATTCGGCCAGGAATTCAGTTGGGCGATTGGCAAATTGGGCGGGCAAGTTGACGGTGACGAGTCCCGAGTTGTCGGCGTGCGCGATGGCGGTCGAGCTGAAATGGCGATTGACAGCGGCGGAAATTCGGGCCGAGGTCGTGAAGTCCGCGTCTCTCAGCTGCAATTTGATGACGTTGCCCAGAGGAAGCGACGGACTGGGCCGCTCTACCGAAACGCCGCTCGGAATTCTTCCGACGGTGGGATGATTAACGGTTTGGGAATTCGCGCTGCCTCGTCCGGCGAGAAAGCCGCCGGTGATGAGCGGACCTTGCACGGTCGCGTATACCTGTCCGTTTACTCCGCGCAAGCTAGTCAGGACCAACAAGCCGCCTTGTAAATTGGACGCGTCGCCGATCGCCGCGACGGTAGCATCGAGGGACTCACCGGGCTGGGCGAACGGAGGCAGAGTGGCGGTTACGATCACCGCGGCGGTGTTTTTCACGGTAATGAGGATAGGAGAAACGCTCACGCCCATGCGCTGCAGAAGATTGGTGAGGCTTTGCGCAGAGAACAGTGTTTGTTGGCGATCGCCAGTGCCATTAAGGCCCACGACTAAGCCGTAACCAACGAGTTGATTCGTACGGACGCCTTCGACCGTCACAAGATCTTTCAAGCGCACTCCGTGCTCGTCATCCGCAGCGAGGTGGCCCGTTTGCAAAGCAGCCAGAAAAAGGAGAAGGCCGAGCTTCATCAGTCGCATCAGAAAGGAAGGAGGCCAAGGAGAATGCGATAGAGGACGTTTGGCCGATGGATGGAGTCGTTGACCACGCCCTTGCCATTAATCTTGAGCTCAAGCTGGGCGACGTTGCCCGATTGGACCGTGTCGGCGTTGGAAAGATCGGTTGGGCGCACAACACCTCGCAGCGTGATGATCTGGGTCTCAGAGTTCACAAGAACGGTTTTTGTGCCCTCGATCACCAGATAACCGTTTGGCAGAACATCGACCACGCGGGCCGTGATCATTGCAGTGAGGGTAGTCTGACGCGATGTTGTGCCTTCTCCATCGAGAGATGTAGCAGTATTGGCGGTCAACAAGTTCGCCAGCGCGCCAGCGGCGGGGAGTTTGCCAGCGGCGGCGGTGATGGACGAGTTCGCGGCGGAGGTTCGGGAAGTTTTCGTCTGTCCAACGGATACCGCGGAAGCCTGTTCGTTCACGACGATGGTCACTACGTCATCGACACTTCTGGCCCGGACGTCGGCCGCCAGGTCGCCGAGAGTGGCGGGCGGCGACCAGAGCGAGCCCGGACTCTCGGTAACCGAGGCAGCCCGTTTGTGGGCTTCTTCAACGTATTGATCGAGAGCCGACGGTTGGACCGGAACCTTCTTTTTGCTGGAAGTCTGGGCGCTGGACGGGTAAGGGGCGAAGGCAACGATCAGACAGAGTGAGAGGCAGAGTCTCACCGAGCGCTTCCTTCCTGAGCGAGCTCGGTCAGACCACCGGGGACCAGAACCACGACGTCCTTGCTTTCGACGCGAGCGCGAAAGGGACGCCCCGTTTTGGCGTTTTTCACTCCTATGACTTCGCCGGTGACGCCGGATTGTTGCGCGATGCCTTTCGCTTCGACGCGGGCTGCTCCGTTCTGAACGATCACTTCAACGACATCACCGCGCTCGACTTCGGGTTGCGGCTCAATCATGTCTTCGGTGAGCGGCGAACCGCTTGGGATATAGCGACGAGGAACGAAGCCTACGCTCTTCGAGGCATCAGCCACGAATGGATGCAGGGGAATGGGACCCGCGTAAGACTCGACCTTGATCTGGTCTGCCCGAATTGGTTCCTGGGGCGAGAGGTCGGTCGTGGTAACAATCCGCGATTCGTTCACAGTGATGCGGACACGGGCCCAAATGGGGAAACGGTGGTTTCCCGCATACTGCACGTAACCATGCCAAATGACTGGCCGATCCGATTCTCCAGAGAGCCCTGAGAGCGGGAAGACGATTGTGCCGGCGGGGGCGGGCACGAGACTCTGATCGACAATTTCGACTTGAGATACGCGGTTTTCCAGTGTCTTCCGGATGGCCGCGAGAACATCCTTTTGAGCAGGAACGCTGACGGTCCAAGCGAAGCAGATGTCGGGCAGCGTTTTCGCAACGATGTGGTTGGCAAGGGCGATGCGATGCAATTCCGCCGCGCGAAAAACACGCGATTGGCCCGGAATAGGCGAGAGGCCGAATGGCAAATCCGGGGGAAGCGTGGCCAATTCCGGCACGGCCGCAGCGAGGTCCCGGCCATAGATGGAATCAGCTTGAATAGGATGGCACGCCAGCGGCTGAGCGAGCGCAAAGAGAAGAAACAGCGTCATTGCGTGATCTGGTTCATCTGCTGGTACATTTCGTCGGCCGCTTTCACTACGCGCGAGTTCGCTTCGTAGGCGCGCTGGCTTTGAATCAGGTTTACGAATTCTTCGACGACGTCGACGTTGGATTGTTCGGAGTAGCCCTGCATAAGCGTGCCGAGACCCTCCGTACCGCCTGGAACGCCCACTTGCGGATCGCCAGAGGCATCGGTGGCAGTGAAAAGGGTATTGCCGATGCCGTTGAGTCCGGCCGGGTTAGGAAAATTCGCGAGCTGTATCTGGCCGGCTTTTTGAGTGGCGGTCTGGTTTGGAAGAGTAAAACTGACGGTACCGTCCTGGGCGATCGTGACGTTCTGAGCGGTGTTCGGCAAAGTGATCTGGGGTTCAAGGGGATTGCCGTTGCTATCCACGACGTTGCCGTTGCGATCGAGCTGGAAAGTGCCGTTACGCGTGTACGCAAGATCGCCGTTGGGCTGGCGAATCTGGAAAAACCCGTTACCTTGAATGACCAGATCGAGAGGATTGTTGGTTTGAGTGAAGGCGCCTTGCGTGAAAATGATTTCATTCGAGGCCGCACGGGTTCCGAGCCCGAGTTGCAGGCCCGCCGGTATGGTTGTTTGTTGGCCGGCGGCCGCGCCCGGCTGGATCAGACTCTGATAGATCAAGTCTTGAAACTGAGCGCGGCGCATTTTGAATCCCGTCGTATTCGCATTTGCGAGGTTGTTCGCGATGTTATCGACGTTCAATTGCTGAGCCGTCATGCCGCTGGCGGCAGTGTAGAGTGCGCGTACCATGGTTTCTCCCTTTTAGGAATGAATCAAGAACCGACGCGAGCGACTTCCTCGATTGCCTGACGGTTCATGTCCGCTCCGATTTTTGCCGCTTTTTGCAGCATTTCAAAATTGCGCAGCAAGGAAACCATGCGAACCGCGGATTCAGCCGGCGAGGCGTTTGAGGTTTCGAGGTTGCCTTGAAATATTTGAGCGTTGGTCGCCGCCGTGGGCTTGATACCCTGATCCGGCGGCTGGAAGTATGCGGCGGCGGCTTTGGCGAGCTGCGACGGGTCAGTAAAGTCAACGAGCGCGATCTGGCCAAGCGTCTGGCCGTCTTGAGAAACTTGCCCGTCGGGCGCGACTTGAATGGGAGTGGCTGACTGAAGCTGCAGCGTCTGCCCGCCCGCCAGCTGGACAGAATAGCCCCCCGCGGAAACCAGCACCCCTTTTGGGGAAACGTGGAATGCGCCGTTACGGGTATATAAAGGACCATCGGGACCCTGGACTACAAAGAAGCCACGGCCGGAGAGCGCGAGATCGGTGGCATTGCCGGTTTTGGCGAGCGTGCCCTGAGCGAAGTCAGTCCATTGACGCTGCACAACGGGAGAAGGCCCGACGGAGGGATCCATCGTGTTTGCGATTTCCGGCGACAAATAGGTGCTGTAGAACTCACGATCGGCCTTGAAACCGCTGGTAGAAGTGTTCGCAAGGTTGTTCGCCAGCATGTCCATTGCATCCATACGGGATTGAAGACCACTGGCGGCGGCGGCTGTTAGCGTATCCATGCGGCATGTTCTATGCAAGCGGCTCGCCAGCGTTTCAAAAAACTCGAATTCAAATGATTTAGAGCGATATAAGTGGCAGGCGGCGGAGAAGCAGATCGGGACGCGCGAGCATAGCGTCAATATCTCGCCCGTTGTGCGGCGGTCTTGTTCGAATTCTTGACGCGTTTAGGCCTGCGTGGAAACGAATCAAGCGGGCAGGAGCGCGACTGAGCAATTGGAAGGCGAAGTGCAACTGCGAGCGGTGAAACATGCCGATCGTATCAGGAGCGAACTCTTCCCCCTCCGCGGCGCCGGTCGTCGCGGGCGCCGGAGTGCACGGCGTTCGGGGCAGCTTTACTTTCGGCGCACTGTTGAATTCCTGTGTCGAGGCGGCCGAGTCAATTCCCGGCGGCGAGAACGCTGGAATCCCAAAGGCATGTTTATCGCCTGCAGTCCACGCCGCGGATACAAAGTTTCTGCGCTTTGGAATCGGCGGCATCGGTGGAGAGCCAAAAAACGACACTGCGAAACGGGCGGACAAGCACGAGCCGCAGGACCCAGCGCAACCGGCCGAGATACCTTCGAAAGCGCCAAGTGCGGCGATAACAATACAACCGCCGGAAGCGACAGGATCGCAGATGGCAGATGCAACTCACAAGCCGCCTTCAGCGGGCGCACCGTGTTTGCCGGCCGCTTTAAATCCTGGCCAAAACAGTTCGAACCTTGCCTTCGCGATGCGCATAGCAGTGAATGGCGACGACCAGGCGCGGCCTCTCGCTGCGACCGATAACGATGGAGGCGGCAGCAGTTCCCCGGCGGCAACGTCCGCGATCCGTTCAGAGACGTTGGTTCAGGCGGTCGCCGCACCCTCGCAGGAGCAGCGGCAACGGGATCTTTCAGACGGCGGAGCACAGGGCTTTCTCGCGGATGGGCAAGAGGCCGTGCAACTGCAGCCGAACGCCCTCAAGAGCCAGGAAACGCATTCCGCGCCGCGGAATACTTTTGAAGCGGAATTGACGCAGACCACGGCGCCTGTCCGGGGCGCGCACGTTCAGGTAGTAGGGAGTGAAAATCAGCGGGTGGATATCCGGCTGTTGGAAGGCGGCGGAGAACTCTCCATAAGTGTCAAAAGCTCCGATTCAACACTGGCACGAGCGCTACAGGACAACATCCCGGAGCTGACGAACCGGCTGGAGTCTCAGCATTTCCACGCAGAAGCATGGACGCCGGCGGGGACGGCGTCGGCAAGTGGGGGCGGAGCGAAACAAGACGGGTCGCCGTCGAGCGGTAGCAACTCCTATGGCGGCAGTTCGGGACAACAGCAAAACGGCGGCAATGGCGATAAGCCCCGGTGGGTGGAAGAACTGGAGCAAACGAACAATACCTCAACCGATAAGGAGATCTTTTATGTCAGCAGTCAGTAGTTCTAACTCTATCTATCAGCAACTGGCAGCCGAAAGCAACTCAGCTTCCAATAACTCAAGCCAGACATCGACAGACGGCACGGACGGCCTGGCGAATCAGTCTACGTTTCTGCAGTTGTTAGTTGCGCAGCTCAAGAATCAGGACCCGACCCAGCCCGTGGACGGCACAACGTTCGTGACGCAGCTTGCGGAGTTCAGCGACGTGGAGCAAAATCTGGCGATGCGGCAGGATCTGGACGCCATCAGCACGAAGTATGACGGAACGTCCAGTCTTTCGACAAGTGGAACGGCGGCACAGTCGAGTAGCGGCGCGCAGGATCCGACGAACAGCAATTCCGACGGTACCACGGGGACGGGAGCAGTAACCGGATCGGGCACAGGTAATCAGGACACCACGAGCAACCCGGCAACGGGGTCGCTTTTCTAGACCCGCACGATTGAGTTAGGAGCGAGAACTTAAATGTCAAGCACGTTTTCTATCGCGCTATCGGCGCTGCAGGCCCAATCAGAGGCCATCAATGCCACAGGCAACAATCTGGCTAATGTAAATACGACCGGTTTCAAAGGAAGCGACACCGACTTCAAGGATCTTTTCAGCGAATATCTCGGGGTGGGCGCAGGTTTTTCGGTGGGCCTGGGAGTGGGAGTTCCGATCAGCAACACGCTCTTCAGCCAGGGCGCGATTCAAAGCAGCTCTGCGCCGCTATCGACCGCAATCCAGGGCAACGGGTTTTTTGTGGTTAACAGCCCGTCCGGGCAACAATTATTCACCCGAGACGGCAACTTCACTGTCAACTCGACCGGCGAACTGCAGACCCAGACGGGGGAAACGGTTCAAGGATGGCTGGCCGACTCAACGGGCGCAATCATCTCGAGCGGCGCCCCCACGAGCATCGTTTTGCCAACCGGCGCGGTGTTGCCGCCGGAGGCCACGCAGAGCCTCTCTATCAACGCGAATCTGAACGCGCCGCCGAGCTCTTCGACAACGCCGAACACCTGGTCGACAACTGTGCAGATGGTGGACTCGCTGGGCAATACGCACAACCTGGAAATCGACTTCACGCAGAGTACAACGACGCCCAGCAGCTGGAGCTACCAGGTGACGCTACCCAGTAGCGATCTGGCTACGGCGTCGAGTACACCATTGGCGACGGGTAGCATTACTTTCGACAGCAATGGGAACATGAAATCCCCTACTTCGGCCGCCTCGCCCATCGCCATTACGGTGCCGGCCTTGGCTGACGGGGCAACTGTGGGAAGCGGCGGGAGCAATGTTGTCAATTGGAATCTTTACACAGGCTCCGCCGGCACGACCCCAACACTCACTCAATATGCGCAGCCTTCGAGCTTAGCATCCAGCACGCAGGATGGAGTATTGGCGGCTCAACTCACGAACGTTTCGATTCAGAATGGCGGGTCCGTAGTCGCCACTTTCTCGAATGGCCAGCAGAAGGTGGAAGCGCAGCTTGCGATAGCGTCGATTGAAAATCCGAACTCGATGCAAAACGCCGGCAACAATAATTTTGCGACGACGAGCAGCACCGCGCTTCCGGCTATCGGTTTGCCGCAGACCGGTGGCAGGGGCGCCATTTTGGGAGGGGCTTTGGAAAGTTCGAACGTGGACCTGGCAACGCAGTTCACGAATCTGATTGTTTATCAGAGCGCGTACCAAGCGGCTTCCCGCGTGATTACCACCGCCAATCAAATGGATCAAGACCTTTTGAACCTGATCCATAGCTAGTCCTCGGGTCATTCCGGGCAGAGATTATTGTGCGGCACTGCGGACTACCTCACTGAGCCCATGTGGCAGCAGATCACCGCGGTATTCATTGTTCTCGCGCTTCTAGCGAGCACGCTCTTTCTGCTTCGAAGGAGCGGACTGGCGAGGTTTTCGCGATTGCGGCCGCGCGCCGCGGGCCGAAACGGGGAGATTCGGATTCTGGATCGAACACTATTGACGGCGCAGCATACGCTCTTCCTGATTCAGGTAAGGAGCGAGCTCATGCTTGTCGGCGTCTCGCCATCCGGATGCACGCAGGTTACCGCGCTGCGGCAATTTCCGGATGCCGCCGACAGAGAAAACGACGAATGTACAAGCGCCTGAGACCGGCAATCTTGTTACTCGCCGCGCCGAACGGTTTGCCGGCGGCAGACGCGGTGCTGGGTTCGTTTGGAGTCAGCGCTTCGCACGCCGGGGCCGGCATTACGCTCAGCATGCCGATGCAAATTGCGCTAGGACTCACTCTTCTCACGCTGCTTCCGGCAGTGATCATGTGCGTCACGCCGTTTCTGCGAATCGCGGTTGTCCTGCACTTTCTGCGTCAAGCGCTTGGCACTCAAACCGCGCCTTCCAATCAAGTTCTGATCGGGCTATCGTTGTTTCTGTCACTTCTGATCGTTCAGCCTGTTTTTTCGGACATTTACTCGCAGGCCTGGCAGCCGCTCGAAAAGGGCGATATCACGGCCGAGCAGGCGGTTGAACAGGGGTCGATACCGCTTCGAAAATTTCTGACTAAGTTTGCGAGGGAGAAAGATATCCGGCTCTTCGTCGAAATATCGAAAGAACCTCCGCCGCACAACGCTTCCGATATCAGCTTGAGAGTTCTTATTCCGGCGTATATTCTGTCGGAGTTGAAAGCCGGCTTTCAAATCGGGGCCGTTCTTTTCCTGCCTTTCTTAGTCATCGACATGGCAGTGGCCTCGATCACGCTGTCTATAGGGATGATGCAATTGCCACCGGCGATGGTTTCGGCGCCTTTCAAGATCCTTCTATTCGTGCTGGTGGATGGCTGGAACCTGGTAGTCGGCTCGTTGATGAAAAGCTTTCTGCCTTATTAGCTTCGTATGACTCCTCAACTCGCGGTACACATTATTGGACAGGCGGTGATGGCCGCCTTTTGGATCTGCGCCCCGCTGCTGGCGATCGCCTTCGCACTGGGAATCATCATCAATCTGGTGCAAATCGCAACGTCTATGCAAGATCCGGTATTCAGTAATGTGCCGCGGCTTGCTTCCTGCCTGGCGGGATTTCTGGTGCTGATGCCGTGGATGCTGAAACAGGCGACGGCCTACGCAGTGACCATTCTGGGAAATCTTGCCCAGTATGCACGGTGAGCTGACAGTCTCGCTTTCGACATTGCTTTCGTTCGCGCTGGTACTGGCGCGCATTACAGGGGCGTTCGTATTTGTGCCGCTACCGGTCAAAGAGGCCGGTCCCGGCGTGGCCCGGGTTGTGCTGTCGCTAGCGGCGACGATCGCGCTCTTTCCGGCGTGGCCGAGGATTGATGTGGCAGACATCACTCTTGGCGTAGTGGCGGCCTTGCTTGCCTCGGAAGCCGCGTTGGGCGTGGCGATCGGGCTGACGGTCGGCTTTCTCTCCGAGGCGCTGACTTTCGGAGCACACGTCCTGGCTCTGCAGGCGGGGTTCGGATATGCATCCATCGTGGACCCGACGACGCAAGCCGATTCCGACGTGCTGCCCGTGATGGCGCAATTACTGGCGGGATTACTATTTTTTGCCACGGGACTGCATCGCATGGTCCTATCGACCTTCGCGTATAGCCTGGCTAAATACCCGCCAGGCGCATTTGTTGCTACTGCGAACATGGCTCAAGCCATCGTTCGGGTGGGAGCGGGCCTTTTTACGACAGGCGTGCGGTTGGCGTTCCCCGTGATTGGCTTGTTGCTCATGGCGGAAATCGCACTTGCGCTGGTGGGAAGAATCAGCTCCCAGCTTCACATGGGAATGCACGCGTTCCCAATGAAAATAATGATGACTCTTCTGCTGCTTGTATCGCTGCTGGCGGTGGCGCCCAACCTATACAGTTCTTATGCGGAAGAAGTATTCAAGGTGATCCGCGGTTCGATACTGCGCTAGGGCGAAATGGCTTCTTCGGGCGGCACTAAAACAGAAAAGCCGTCCGCGCAGCGTCTGCAAAAAGCGCGGAAAGAGGGCCAGTTCGTTGCGTCGGCAGCCATGGTCGGGGCCGTACAGTTTCTAACCTTCACCGCATTGCTGGGAGGGCTTGTGAGCGACGGGACTGGCCACATGCGGATCCTGTTGTCGAGATTGCTGGACCGCAGCATGAGCAGCGAGATAGGACCCGCGGAATGGCCGGGTCTGATTGGCGGCGTTGCGAAAGAGTGCGCCATTCCCTTGCTCAAGGTTATGGGCATCGTGCTGACCGCCTCGCTTGTGACGCACTTGGGAATCACGAGACTGGGATTCAGCTTCCAGCGGCTCACGCCGAAGTTTGACCGGCTCAATCCGCTTTCCCGCCTGAAACAGCTGCCTTCCCAGAACAGTATGGCGGTAGTACAGGCGGTATGCCTGCTGGGGTCATGGCCGCGGTGATGAATGCTTTCTTTGGGGCGGAGGGGCCTGGCTTGTTACGGCTTCCACTGCAGGGTATCGCCGCCGCAGCCGCAGCGGTGGGCGACGCGATCCAAATGCTGTTTTGGAAAGCTGCGGCAGTCTTTCTTCTTTTTGGGGCGGTGGACTTATTCCGGCAATATCGGAAGCACAACGAGGCCATGCGCATGAGCAAGGAGGAGGTGAAGGAAGAGAATAAGCGAAACGAAGGCGATCCGCAGATGAAGGCGCGAATACGCCGCCTGCGCCGCGACCTGCTGCGCAGACAGATGATGCGCGAAGTGCCGAAGGCGACGGCGGTCATCGTCAATCCAACCCATTTTGCGGTGGCGATCCGGTATGAGAGCGACACGATGGCGTCTCCCGTGGTGACGGCGAAAGGGCGGAACTGGCTGGCGCTGCGGATCCGGCAAATCGCCGTGGAAAATCAGGTTCCGGTCATTGAGAACGCGCCCCTGGCGCGGGCCCTTTACGACGCGACAGAGGTGGGACGGGCCATCTCGCCGGCCTTCTACCGCGCCATCGCCGAAATCCTGGCCTATGTCTACCGGTTGATGGGCCGGAACTTGCAGGGATAACCGTTTTCGACCATGTCGACCTCATCCCCAGCCATACCGGTTACTCGAACGAAAAACAATTTTGCCGGGGTGCGGCTGCCCAGGGCCGGTGAACTTGCGGTGCCTGTCGCTGTTTTGGCGATTGTGGTGGCGCTGATCATGCCGATGCCGTCGATTCTGCTGGACATCTTCATCGTGCTTGATATGGCGATGTCGGTAATTGTGTTGATGGTCACGATGTACATTCTGAAGCCAGTAGATTTCAGCGTCTTCCCGACAACGCTGCTCCTGCTGACGTTGTTTCGTCTGGCCTTGAATGTCAGTTCGGCGCGGCTGATTCTGCTGAACGGGAACAGCGGCACGGCGGCGGCGGGTTATGTCATTGAAGCCTTTGGAAACTTCGTCGTTGGCGGGAATTACGTCATAGGATGCGTGATCTTTTTGATCCTGATCGCCATTCAATACGTGGTCATCAATCACGGCGCCGTCCGCATTTCTGAAGTGGCAGCGCGATTCACTCTGGATGCGCTGCCCGGCAAGCAAATGTCGATTGACGCGGAAATGAACGCCGGGCTGATCGACGAAGCGGAAGCGCGCAAGCGGCGAAAGCAGCTCAGCGCGGAGGCTGAGTTTTATGGGGCCATGGACGGCGCATCGCGCTTTACACAGCGCGATGCGGTGGCTAGTATTTTGATCACCAGCATCAATATCATCGCGGGCTTTCTCATTGGTGTTCTGCAGCACGGGATGGAGCTGAAGAAAGCGCTTCAGACATATACCGTTTTGACCATAGGCGATGGTTTGGTCACGGTCATCCCGGCGCTTATGATTTCGGTCTCGGGCGGCCTGATCGTCACGCGCGCCTCTTCAGAGAATCGTGTTGGAGAGGAGTTTCAGAATCAACTTTTTGGACGCTACGAGCCGTTATTGCTCTCGGGAGGCGTTTTACTCTTACTGGCGGCGCTTCCTGGGCTACCGACTATTCCGTTTCTCCTGATGGGTGGAGCGTTGGGCACGGCAGGCTGGATAAAACGTCAAAAATCTGACAAGGCAGTAAACAAAGAAACGACGATTGCCGCCGCAACCCCGAAAGAAGATCTTGAAACCCTTCTTAAGGTGGAACCGGTGGCAATTGAGGTTGGCATAGGGCTTGCCAATCTAGTGGCGGGCGGGAAGGCATCGCCTTTGTTGAAAAGGATCGCCGCGATCCGCCGCCAATTTGTCACCAACCTGGGATTTCTGCTTCCGCCCGTGCGAGTTACGGACAATCTTTGTCTGCGATCCCGAGAGTATTTGGTCTTGCTCAAAGGGACCGAAATAGGGCGCTATGAGCTACTGCCAGGGTGTGAATTGGCCGTACCGACCGCCAAAGCAGACAAGAGTTTCGCCGGGCAGCACACAAAAGAGCCGGCATTCGGGTTACCGGCTCTCTGGGTTCAGGCGAATCAGGTAGATGCGGCGCGTTTAGCGGGATATACGGTTGTCGATTCAGTCAATGTCATTGGAACGCACTTTTCTGAAATGGTGCGCCAGTATGCGAGCGAAATGTTCTCCCGGCAAGATGCGAAGACGTTTTGCGACCGTGTTGTCCGCGACCATCCCAAGCTAGTGGAAGATTTGGTTCCCAAACTGCTCTCGCTATCAGCATTGCAGAAAGTGCTACAGAATTTGCTCAGAGAGCGAGTTTCCATACGCGACGGGGTTTCGATTCTCGAGGGACTCAGCGAGGCGGCGGCGACCACGAAGAACAGCGTGCTCCTTACCGAGTACACCAGGCAATGCCTTCGCAGAACGATCGTGAAGCCGTATCTCAACCCAAAGGGCGAACTGCCGGCCTTCTTATTGGACTCCTCAACAGAACAAACCATTGAATCCGGTTTGCAGCACGGAGAGCACAACAGCATCGTTGTTCTCTCGCCACAGGTGGTTCGCGAGATGGTTACCCGGATTGAGCACAAACTGGACCGGCGAGACATTCAAACCGTTATTCTCACAAGCTCAGGAGCGCGTTATTTCTTGCGTCAAATGGTGGAATCCTCGCTGCCGAATGTCTTCCCAATCGCGCACAATGAAGTGCCTCCTGGCGTCAAGATTTTGTCATTAGGAAAGGTGTGACAGGAACCATGAGAATCAAATCTTACTTTGCAGAGTCCGTTCAGGATGCGATGGAGAGCGCGCGGCAGGAACTGGGACCGGACGCCATGCTGATGAATTCAAAGAAAACGGAGCAGGAGCTTCGGCATCTGGGCGCGTACGAGGTTGTTTTCGGTGTGTCTCGCGAGGTTCGAGAACCGGCGCCTAAGCCGAAAGCGGACGCGAAGAAAGAGGATGATCGGGATGATAATCCATTCGTTCATGAACTGGCGGATTTGCGGAGGCAGGTTGAAACGATCGGGCGGTCTCTGCAGCGCACTCAACCTGCCGGATCCTTTCTGCGACGGAGCGCCGAGCAGCAAGAGTTGACGGTCCTTCTCGAAACCGCCGGCTTCTCGCAAGAATTTGCCGAGGAGATTCTCGCCGCGGTCGATGTGCGATGGCAGGCGGAACGAGATAAGAATGGGCGACACTTGCACAATGTCAAGGAAGCGTTTTTTGCCGGCGGGCTTGATCGGGCGCTGGTCTCAGAACTCAGAGAGCGAATCCGCGTTGCCCCCCAACTAGGCTGCCCCGGAACGAGTTCGCGAGTAGTGATGCTTATTGGGCCTTCGGGGGCCGGGAAGACGTCAACGCTCGTAAAGCTGGCACTACAATACGGTCTCAAGGCCAGGTTGCCTGTCGACATTTTCTCGACGGATGCCTTTCGGGTTGGCGCTTGGGAACAGCTCCAGCGATACGCCCGAATCGCGGGCGCGACCTTTGAAATCGCGCGGACTGCTCAGGCGCTGGCGAGCGCGGTGAACCAACGCGGCGCAGGCAGGTTGATTCTGATAGATACGCCGGGGTACGGTCCCGGTGACATGCAGGACGCAGCGGACTGGGCGCACTTCGCCCGCGAAGGTCAGGTGGATGCACATCTCGTGCTTCCGGCGACGATGCGTGTTGCGGTCGGGATGCGCACCATCGAGCAGTTCAGGCCTTTCCGAGCCAGCAAGCTCATCCTGACGCACTGGGACGAAGTGGACAACCCCGGCGGTGCGGTCGAACTCGCAATTAGGTTACGAATCCCCGTGTCTTTTATTGGCCATGGTCAGCAGATACCGGAGGATCTTCGGGAGGCTTCGATCGCAGGGCTGATGCAAGAGCTAGCAGTGGAGCGCAAGCGCGCCGCGGTTGGCGCCGCCTGATCGCAGAGTCCAAATCAAATGTACGCGTACGCACCGGCAGAGAGGTCGACAGAAGAACGGGAAGAACTTATTCTGGAGCATTTACCTCAGGTGACCTGGATTGCATCGCGGATTCACGAGAAACTGCCGTCGAGCGTGGAGTTGGATGATCTGATTTCGGCTGGAATCGTCGGTCTGCTCGCGGCGGTCGATAACTTCGATCCTGGCCGGAACGCTTCGCTAAGGACGTATGCGGAATTCAAAATCAGGGGCGCCATTCTGGACAGCATTCGCGGGCTGGATGGGATACCAACTCACAAGCGCAAACGGCTGAAACAAGTGCAGGATGCTATCGCCACTGTGGAACAAAAGCTGCAGCGCACTCCCGCGCAAGCTGAAATAGCGGCGGAACTGGGCCTCAGCACGGCGGAATATGACGAGTGGATGCTTGAACTCCGTGGCGTATCGCTCGGCAGCATGCGCCTGACAGAGGATGGAGAGGAGGTGAATCTCGTCGAATTCCTAGGCGATGAGGGAGCCGAATCACCCGCGCAGACATTGGAAAGGGCGGAGCTCGAGCGGATTATTTCTCTGGGAATCGAAAAAATGCCGGAGAATGAACGCAGCGTACTCAGTCTCTATTACAAAGAAGAATTGAACCTCCGAGAGATTGCTTCCATTATGGATCTTCATATTACTCGGATCTCGCAGCTTCGCGCTCAGGGTATCTTGCGGCTGCGCGCCTACATGGAGCATAAGTGGCCCCGGACTAAGGGCATTTTTTAGAAATCTGTCTAGACCCGGGAGCCATGGAGTCAACGAGAAAGATGATGATGGAAACTGCCTTTGTTTTGCCGATTCTCACGTGTTTACTGACATGCGCTGGCTTGGGCGTTTGTATCGGTTTATTTGTTTCGGCAAAGGCGGAGATGCGACGCCTCGGTTCTAACGCCGTGCGCAAAGAAGAGCTGGCTCTGCAGATAGAAGAGATCAAGACGAACATTTCTGCAGTCCGGGATGTACAAAGCAACCTGGAAAAGACGAAGTCTTTATATACCGATTGGATTTCTGAAACCGGAAGTGTTCACTTGAACCAGGAAGGGCAAGTGCTCCGCTTATATCGGCGGGGTACCTCGATTCCGGAAATCGCCACGGTACTGCGGCTTCCTGCTGGCGAGGTGAGGCTGATTGTCAAGGTTCACGAGCTGTCCCGGAGTTTCCCTATGGCCGAAAAAAGCAATGAAGATCTCCCCCTATTAGCGAAAGCAGTCGATACAGGCGGAGGAGACGTATAAGCCCTAAGCCATGAGCATACAAGTCAATCATTCGACGCTGGAAGGCGTGGGTGGCCAAACCTCGGTTACTTCGTCGCAGAGTCCGGCGGCTAAGGGAACAGCCCCACTGAGTTCTACGGACGGATCGGCAGGGGATACGGTGAGTCTTTCAAATGCCAGCACGTTGGTGGCGCTGGCAAAGGGAGTGCCCGCGGACCGGCAAGCCAAACTCAACGCACTTGCAGCGCAGATTCGTTCGGGACAGTACCAAGTGAACGTGAACGATATAACGCGCGCAATTGTGCAGGATTCGATTCAGGGTTGATGTGAACGCCGAAATAGCCGGAGAGAAACTAAGCCAGGCGGATAGGAGCTTGCAGTGCGCAGCGACTCTGCTGATCGCCATGGGCGAAGATTTTGCCGGTTGCTCTTCGCTGTTGGAACAGACCGCTGAACTGTTGCAGGGTCTGAGAACGGGATGGAGTGACTACCGGGAGACAAAGACGTTCTTGCCGGTCGTCCGGACGCTTTTAGGACGCACTGAGACCGCACAAAAGCTGCTGGACTCAGCTGCGGAATTCCATTGGAAGGCAGGATCCGCAGGTGGACTCAGAACCGGAACGTACGGGCCGGGGGGGACGCCTGAACGCGTATCCGGAGGCAGCGCGCTTCGACTCGAAGGGTAGAGATCGTGTCTACTATTTTTGCGGCACTGGGATCGGCAGCTAGCGCGCTCGACGTACTTGAGCAGGCGATGGGCGTTGTACAAAACAATGTCGCGAATGCCTCGACGCCTGGATATGTTTCGCAAGCTTTGACTCTCACACCGGCCCAATTCAGCCCCTCTTCCGATCTCTGGGGCGGCGTGGAGGCATCCGGAACACAAAGCTCGCGTAATTTTTACGCCGAAGAAGCCGTGTGGGGCGCCAATGAGCAGGCCGGTTCTGCCACTCAACAATCGTCCAACCTGCAAAGTCTTCAGTCGGTTTTTGATGTATCTGGAACAGCTGGGATCCCAGCGGCCCTGAGCGATCTTTATTCCGCGTTTTCGGCGTGGGCGACAACACCGTCCGATACGACTGCGCGGCAACAGGTTATTACGGCCGCGCAAGGCGTGGCCCAGACATTCAACCAGGCGGCCGTGAATGTTCAGCAGATCAGTTCGCAAGCCGATCAGCAGCTGACGAGTACGGTGGACCAGGTCAACCAGTTGGCGGCACAAATCGCTACTCTCAACGGCCAGATTCGGAGTGGCGGGACTAGTGACGCTGGACTGGGTGCCCAGCTCTACAACAATTTGGAACAGTTATCAAACCTTGTTCCTATCAACGTGGAGATTCAGAGTGATGGAACGGCGACCGTGTTCATGGGAGGCCAGGTGCCTCTTGTGATCGGACAAACCCAAGAGCAAATCAGCCTAAACTACGCTCAGCCCGGAGGATCAACGAATCCCAATGCCTCGCCCGACGCCCAGGTTCTGACGTCCGGCGGTAAGGATGTGACGAGTCTGATCACGCAAGGACAGCTCGGAGGCCTGTTGCAGTTCCGCAATGCGGTTTTGCCTTCCGTAATAGGAGACGGGACTCAACAAGGCAGCCTGAACCAGCTCGCGCAAGCTGTGGCCGATTCGGTAAACGGTTTGCTAACGGCCGGACAAGTAACGACGGGTGTAGCGGGGACGGGTCTCTTCACGTATAATTCCGGGACGCCAACCGCGGTGGCAGGCTCGCTAGCGATAGATCCAAGCGCCACGGCGGGCGGGTTAGCAGCGATCTCAGCGGGCCCTCCTGTCGTAGCAAACGGAACCGCGACCCAACTCTCGCAGCTTGCGACCACCGCTCTTACGACGCTTGGCGGCCTGAGCGCGACCACGTTCTATGGAAACATCGCATCTGGCGTCGGGGCCCTTGCCGCAAACGCTTCTTCCGCGCAACAGACGCAGACGGACCTTTTGACCCAGGCGCAGAACTTGCGTGCCCAGGCATCCGGCGTATCCCTGAATGATCAGGCGACGGTTCTTTTGCAGTTTCAACAGGGGTACCAAGCGGCCGCCCAAGCGATTGCCACGATCGGGAATACGCTGCAATACTTCATGACTTCGATGCAGCAGATTCAGTAAGGACGAAAGCCAGTGATTGCCGGTATCTTTGCCTCGAACGCGAGTTTTTTAGCAGACCTTGATAACGTGCAGAATCGGGTCACGCAAGCGACTCTGCAGATATCATCCGGCGTCCGCGTGAGCCAAGCTTCGGACGATCCCTCGGCTGTGGGGCCTATCTTGGCGTACCAGAACTCCATTGATCAGATTACCCAGGTGCAGACCAATCTGAATACGGCCCAGACAGTAGCGAAAACGGCGGACGGAGCTCTTCAAACGGCTTCTACTCTACTGGACCAGCTGGTTTCCATTGCGACCGAGGGTGCGAGCAGCAGTACATCCGCCGCCAGCCAGGCTTCCTTGGCCGAACAGGTGCAAGCGATCGGACAGCAACTGGTAGCGATCGCTAATACGACGGTGGAGGGGCGATATATCTTTGGCGGCGACGCCGGCGGCACCGCTCCCTATTCCTTTGATACGACTACGCCTGGCTGGTTCGTGTCCAATTCAACGGGTTCGAACACCGCAGTTCTGACGAACGCCGACGGGTCACAGACCGTTCCGAATATGACAGCCCAGCAGATTTTTGCGTCCTCTTCGGGTAGCATCTTTCAGGCGGTGTCCGATCTCGGCCAAGCGCTGCAGAGCGCCAACCAGGCGGGCGTGCAAACGGCCTTGACGGAATTACAAGCAGGAGTCCAACAATTAGGGCAGGCGTCTACGTTTTACGGAAATGTAGAAAACTGGATCCAGCAGGCAAACCAGGACGCAACTTTGCATATTACGAACCTGCAACAAGCGCTCAGCAGCGTTCGCGATACCGATGTAGCTGCGGCAGCGACCCAGCTCAGCTTGGACCAGACTGCACTCGATGCGGCGTTGTCGGCGCACGGGACGCTCGATAATCGTTCTCTCTTCAGCTTTCTCGGATAACCCGCTTCCCGCTCACTTTTTGTCGAAGATCGTTCGCGATCCGCGATATGTAGAGCGGGGAGACAACGGTGATGACTGTTGCGCAATACGCGGAGAATATACTTTCCGCCTGGACGGTGGCCGACCACCCGCGATTCGAAGCGGAGGTTGCAAGCGCCTTGTTGAGTTGCCAGACCTCCGATTTAGATTCTGGAGTGGAGTACGAACGACGCCAGGTCTTGCAGGGCATAGCCGAGCACTTCGAGCGTTTGCGAGCACGGCAAGAACTGGTGGATTGCGCCGTCAGCTCCGGGCTCCTTCTGCTTCACCATTTACGGAATAATCCGATACGGAAGAGCCCGGCGGCGGGTATCGGAGAGTCAAAAAAGGCTAGAGTTCGGCACGAAACGTGCGACATGAATTGTAGGGGCCAAAACGAAAGCCGCGAGGCGAGGCCAACAACTAACAAGGGAAAGATATGATTTCACTTCAGACTAACATTGATTCCATTAATGCCCAGACAAATCTGGACCTTAACAATCAATTGCAGAGCCAAACCATCCAGCAACTCACCTCCGGCTATCGCATCAATAGCAGCGCCGATGACGCAGCCGGCTTAGCCGTGGCCAACGGTCTCCGCAGCAACATCGCGGAACTGACCCAGGGCGTAAACAACGCGAATGACGCCACGAGTCAATTGCAGATTATCGACGGCGGCCTTAGCAATATTTCAACCATTCTCGACCGCCTAAAGACGCTAGCAACCGAGTCGGCGTCGAGCACTTTCACAGGCAATCGCCAGACGCTCAATCAAGAATACTCAAGCCTCATCTCGGAAATAACGAGGCAGGCAAGCAACATTAACCTCAACTCCGGCGGTACATTCAACAAGACCCTTTCCACTTATATCGGAGGCGCCAACAACGCGACCAACGCTAGCGTGACGGTTGACCTCAGCGGCACCAGTAACGCGGTTGACGCGACCAGTCTTCAACTGAATGGAACGAACGTGCTGGGTGGCGGTGTTGCGTTCAGCGGAAACACCCAAAGCCTAAATGGACCAGGGGCGCTGTTTCTTACCGGAACCGGCAGCCAGAGCTTTACATTCAACATTTACGGTCAGAGCGCAGTCACTGCAACGGTGGCGGCAACTTCCAACGGACTGACGGCGAATCAGGTGCTTAGTAGTTTGAATGGCCAATTGAATCAATACGGCGTTACCGCGAGCATTGGTTCCGATGGCACGCTCCAGTTCAACGGTACTGTGGCGTTCACGGCCCAAGACAATGGCACCACTAATGCCACAAATGCAATAACAAATGACGCCGCGAACACGGCCACCGACAATACCTCTCTGTACTCTTACGATCCAGCAGTTGCTTATGCTGCGCCGTCGGCGGGCAAGACGGATACGTTGCAAATAACCTCGGGAGGCCAGACCGTTACCGTGGGAATAGGTCATGGCGTCACCCTTGCCCAGGCGATCGCCGCAATCAACCAGCAGACGGCAAGCATCGGTGTATACGCAGTGCAGAACTTCACGGGTACCGGCGGCATCTCGTTTTTCAGCACTAACAGCTTCTCGGTAAACGATAACAATAACGATACTGCTGCTTCCGGCGTGTTCAATTCAAATACGCCGACGACCTACAGCTCAAATAGTCCTTCGACTTCCGACACCGCAAACTCAGACGCCGCGATCACCGCCATCAACAGCGCAATCCAACAGCTCGGACTGGTTCAAGGACGCGTCGGCGCAGGAGAGAACACGCTGAACTACGCTATCAATCTGGCAAATTCCCAGATTACGAATTTCTCGGCAAGCGAGAGCGATATCCGAGATGCGAACGTGGCGCAAGACGCCGCTAACCTCACTAAATCGCAGGTATTGGTGCAAACGTCCATCGCCGCCCTTGCCCAGGCGAATGCGGAACCGCAGGCTGTTCTAAAGCTGCTGCAGGGCTAATCCCAGTCGAAACAATTGAACTTGGGCTGATCTCTTCGGGATCAGCCCGCTCCTATTAGCCTATGGGGACGATTTCCAGCAGCACGCCGAGTTTCAACGGAAGCAGCACTTACGCTGCCCAACTGCAGCAGGTGATCACCTCCGCTGTCAGCCAGGCTTCCGCTCCCGTGCAGGAGCTACAGAGCCAACAGTCGACGCTGGCCAGTCAGCAAAGTGAATTGCAAACCCTGCTCTCTGATTTTCAGGGCTTGCAGACAGCGCTCGATGGAATCAATAGCGCAAGCGGCGCGGGAGCTTACGCAGCTAGTGTCAGCGACAGTTCAGTCGCCACTGCTTCCCTGTCTTCAGGGGCCATGCCCGGCAATTATTCCATCAACGTTCTGAATATCGGAAGCCGAACCAGTACTCTTAGCTCCAACGGATTGACAACGGTAACAGATCCCTCGTCCGCAAACCTCGATTCAAGCTCTACCTACACTCTTAGCGTCAACGGCCAAAATTACTCTATCTCGGATGCCGGCGGAACATTGAACGGCCTAGTCCAGGCGATCAACTCGAGCGGGGCGGGCGTGCAGGCCACGGTCGTGAATGTGGGTAGCTCCTCCGCACCGGATTACCGGCTATCCATCCAAAGTCTGGATTACGCACCCGACACAGTTCAGTTGAATGATGGCACAAATAACCTGCTGAATACTTTGGCCACAGGCTCCAATGTCAGCTACCAACTGAATGGTTCGTCCTTGACGGTAAACTCAGACTCCCAAACAGTTACGGTGTCGCCCGGCCTCAGCTTGGACCTTCTGAAGGCGGGAAGCGCCACCGTCAATGTCTCAGAAAACGCCGCAGGTGTCGGCAACGCCCTAAGCGCATTTGTATCCGCTTACAATGCGCTAACGAGCGAGCTAACAACAAATCGCGGACAGAATGGCGGCGCCCTCAGTGGACAAAGTGTTGTTTACCAATTGCAGGCGGCGCTAGAGAGCATCGCGTCTTACACGTCCGGATCGGGAAGTGTCCAGTCACTGTCCGATTTGGGACTGACCTTCGATCAAAATGGGAACCTCCAATTGGACTCGTCTGCGTTCTCCAGCGCGGCCAGCAATTCGGCTGCCGACGTCTTGACTTTTCTCGGATCCGAGAATGGCGGAGGCTTTCTGCAGGCTGCGAACAATATAATCAGCAGCGTCAGCGATCCAACTACCGGCATGCTAGCGGATGCGTCGCAATCGGTCTCCGGCGAAATCTCGACGATCGGCTCGCAAATTTCTGACGATCAGAGCCGGATATCGCAGTTACAGCAGAATCTTACAACTCAGATGTCTAACGCCGATGCGACAATCTCGCTGCTTCAGAGCCAAGTCAGCGAGGTCACGAACTTGTTTCTAGACATGCAACAGTACGATAAGGCGGCCAATGGATAGCGCTCTCTGCGCGCACCTGAAGGAAGCTATTCGATCCGGCGACTTTGCTGCGGCTCAGATCGCTATTGTGGAACACGGCCGCAACACGGTTCTAGAGCTGCGAGGTCAAGAGAATGAGGAAGTGCGTGAGCGCGTATTCCGGGGGTCCTTGGAGTTTCTTCAGGAATGCCTCCACCTCGCTCGCGTCACGCGATCTCATACCGCCGCGCTGCTCCGGGTAAGTGCGTCGAGTGCGGGTTACCGATCAAAGAAAGATGGGATGAATACCTGGCGCATCGAAGCCTGAACCTCCAGCGAGGGGTTCGCATGTTCCGCTGCCGGCTGTCGCGCTCTGACATTAAGTAGCCAACGCACGCCACGCCAAGATGGCCCTCTACTTGCATCGGTTCCTCCGGAGGGCAGAATGTTGGACTCAGTTTCCGGCGAACTAGATCAATACATGACCTTGCTAAGCATGCGTGAGCAAGTGGTCTCCTCAAATATCGCCAACGCCGATACTCCTGGATACAAGACCAAAGATATTGATTTCGAGGCAGAGCTTCAAAGCGCTAACAACCCTGCACAGCCGATGGCAACCGAAGTGCAAGGCCTTACTTTGAAAAATGATGGCAACAATGTGGACCTGGACCGGGAGGCACGCCTGCTTGCCGAAAACGCACTTCGATTCAACATTGCTTCGAATCTGCTGCGGTCGCAGCTAAAGAGCATTCGAATGGCAATCGAGGGTGGAAGTTCGGGATCATGAGCCTGTTTTCGAGTCTTTCGGTAAGCGCTTCCGGCATGTCGGCCCAGCGGTCGCGAGCAGAGATCTTAGTCGAGAACATTGCGAACGCCGATACAACTCGCACCGCGGAAGGAGGGCCCTACCGACGGCGCGATGCGGTATTTGAAAGCCAGGACGTTGCATCGCCTTTCTCGGCATTTCTCTCGCCGCAAATGGATTCGCAGTCCGAGGGGGTGGGGATAAGTGAGATCGCTGTAGACAACAGTGAACCCGACCGGCGATACATGCCCGGACACCCCGACGCCGATAAAGACGGCTACGTGTCGCTCCCTCATATGAACCCCGCGGAGGATATGGTCGACCTGCTTGGCGCGTCGCGTTCGTATCAGGCGAACGTGGCCGCGATTTCAGCCGTGAAGGACATGATTCAGCGATCGATCGACTTGTTCAAGTCATAGCTATGTCACTGCCAATTTCCGCCATTACTTCACCTCGGGCGATCGAGCCGATACAAAACAATGGGGCTGCTACGGGCGGAGGATTTCAACAAGTGCTTCAGTCTGCGATTCAGGGAGTCGAGCGCTCGGCGGGAGCCAGTGATGCGGCAGTCCAACAATTCGTGTCCGGTAGCACCCCAGAGCTACATTCTGCCGTTCTGGCAACTCAAAATGCGGAGCTGGATTTGGAGATGTTCCTTCAGATGCGAAACAAAGTCGTGTCGGCGTACGAAGAAATCATGAAGATGCAAGTCTGATCCGAGTTCCGGTAAAGAATGGATCAACTTCTTAAACTGATTCGCTCGCTTTCTCTTGCGCAGCGCGTCGTCATCATATTCACCGCGATACTCACGATCGCGAGTCTCGCGGGTTTTGTGCATTGGCGGCACGAGGCCGGATTCCGCCCATTGTTTTCGGCGATGGCGAGTGAAGACGCCGCTGCGATAGTCCAGAAGCTAAAGGAGAGCGGGGTCGACTATCGTTTAGCCGACGAGGGGGCTTCGGTCCTCGTTCCAGAAGGCAAGGTGAACGAATTGCGCCTGGAGATGGCGGGGGCGGGGCTGCCGCGGACTGGTCGCATTGGCTTTGAACTCTTCGACAAGACAAACATTGGAATTACCGATTTCACCGAACATGTGAATTACCGCAGAGCGCTGGAAGGGGAATTGGAGCGCTCCGTGAAAGCGTTGACCGAAATTCAAGAGGCGCGGATCCACATCAGTTTTCCGAAGGATTCTGTCTTTTTGGATGCGCGCGAACCGGCCAAGGCCAGCGTTCTTGTCGCCTTGCGGCCAGGCGCGCAGCTCAGCGATCAGAATGTCCTTGCGATCATCAATCTGGTAGCGAGCGCCGTGGAGGGCCTGACGCCCGAATTTGTATCTGTAGTCGATATGCGCGGGGATTTGCTGAGCCGGCCAAAACGCTCGGTGGCCGACACTGGCGATAACTCGGACGCGACTCTCGAATACAAACGCCAAGTGGAAAAAGACCTGATGACTAAGGTGGAATCAACTCTTGAGCCACTGCTGGGGGAGGGCAGATTCCGCGTTGGAATGTCGGTGGATTGTGATCTGACAACTAGCGAGCAAACAGACGAGACCTTCGATCCCTCGCGATCGGTGATGGTTACGTCACAGAAATCCGAAGATTTAGCCGGTGCAGCACCAAGCTCTGGCGTGCCGGGAACACCTTCAAATCTACCTCGACCCGCGGTCCTCCCAACTACACGCGGCTCCGGAATGTCACGGCGCACCGAAAATAATGCGTATGAGACCTCGCGGACGGTCCGCCAGGTGAAAACCCCGAGAGGTGCAATCAAGCGTATCTCAGCTTCAGTCTTATTGGATCAAGAATCTCGTTGGGAAGGCAAAGGGGCGCTGAGAAAACGTATCATGGTGCCTCTGGCGCCCGAGCGTCTGAAAGCCGTCCACGACCTTGTCTCCGGCGTCATCGGATTTGATCCCCAGCGTGGCGATCAGCTTGTCATTGAGAGTCTGCCGTTTGAACAGGATTTAGATGGGCTGGTAGATGCCGCGCCCCTAACGAACCCTGCCAAACTCTCCATTAACCTTCTCCAGGATAAGCGGGTGCTCCTTGGGGGCGGCGCCACGGCGCTTGGAGTGGTCGCCATTGTCGTGCTCCTGATTGTCCGGCGGTCGAAATCGGTAGCGCTCGTGCGACGCTCCACGGCGATTGCCGAATCGGCGATGGCACTTTCCAAAGGATCGAATTCCGAGCAATTACCGGGGGCCGGCAGCGAGTTGCAACTCCCCGCCATGACGAACAGCGTTGAGACATTTCGGCAACAGTTGCGTGAGACGGTGACCAAAGATCCTGTGATTGCCGCAAATGTGATTCGAAATTGGCTGGAAGAAGAAGCCGTCTAGATGCGATTTTTCGGAATCGTCGAAGATGTCCTGTAGAATCGCAAATCCTGATCAAACTGCTCAGCCTGTTGCATGGCTGGGGCCTCATGCCACCACGGGGGGACTGCGGGTTTCATCGAACGGTGCGGTGCGGGATTTCGGAGCCGCCCCCCGCGACACGCAGAGTGAAAGACTTGAGCTGGAACGTACCCGGCAATTCGAATTAAACGAGATTCGTCAAACAGCATTTCAAGAAGGTTTCCGAAAAGCCAAGGCGGAAACTTCAGCAGAAGTCAAGGATTCGTCCGACCGGCTGGCTCAAATAATGGGCGAACTTGCCGGTCTGAAGCGGCGAGTCCGCAATGAGGCGGAGTGCGAGGTTGTGAAACTGGCCCTGGCAGTGGCGCGCCGGATTCTTTACCGTGAGCTGACATCAGATCCTGATTCGATTCAAGGCATCGTGCATGCCGCTTTGCAGAAGCTGCAAAGCCGGGAAACGCTTCGCGTTCGCGTCTGGCCCGGCGGCGTCCACGCTGTGGAGTCAAGCCTTGTCCGGACGAATGGCACGCCTCCTATCGCTGTTATCCCTGATGCGAGGCTGCCGACCGGCGGTATCATCTTCGAAACAAACGCCGGTGAATTGGATGCGTCGGTAGAGACCCAACTTCAAGAAATCCAGCGCGGATTTACTGACAGGATGGCACTTCGATGAATACGGAAGCGCAAATCGACTTGTCAAAATATCGATGTGAGCTAGAGGCAAAGGACTTATACCGCTGGAAAGGTACAGTCACGGATGTTACGGGTCTGATCGTCGAGTCTCTGGGACCCGCTTCTCCTATCGGCGCATTCTGCGAGATACAAACGGCCCAAGGCAGAACGATTCGCAGCCAAGTCGCCGGGTTCCGCAATGGGCGTGTTCTTTCCGTTCCTTTGGAGGAAATCAGCGGACTCGAACCCGGCAATCTCATCTACGCGCGGTCAGAAGACGCGCGAATACGAGTAGGCCCAGGACTGCTAGGGCGCGTACTCGACGGCTTTGGCCAGGTTATCGATGATGGACCGTCGATAGACGCGGCGGAAGCTTATGATCTGTTTGCTGAGCCTCCTGGTCCACTCCAACGCGAGCACATAGCGCGGCCGCTGATCACGGGCATTCGGGCGATCGACAGCTTACTACCGTGCGGATTGGGGCAGCGGATCGGAATTTTCGGTGGCAGCGGCGTGGGGAAAAGCACCCTACTTGGCTGCATGTCTCGCCAGAATTCGGCCGATGTGAGTGTCATCGCCTTGATTGGAGAGCGTAATCGTGAGGTTCGCGAGTTCATCGACCGCGAGCTTGGCCCGGATGGCCGAAAGCGATCGGTGGTTGTGGTCGCTACTTCAGACCGGCCAGCGCCACTGCGGGTTCGTGCCTGTTTTGTCGCAGTCGCGGTCGCCGAGTATTTTCGAGATCAAGGCAAGAACGTGCTGTTGGTCATGGACTCGGTAACGCGGCTCGCCATGGCGCAGCGGGAAATCGGCCTCGCCGCCGGAGAGCCTCCCAGCCAGAAAGGCTACACTCCCTCGGTATTCGCTATGCTACCCAGAATCTTCGAGCGCGCCGGATCGTTTCGCAACGGCACCATCACCGGCTTCTTCACGGTCTTAGTGGAGGGCGATGATTTGAACGAGCCGATCGCCGACGCCGCACGCAGTACGCTGGACGGGCATATCGTGCTGTCGCGGCAACTGGGGACGGCTGGCCACTATCCCGCCATCGACATTCTCGCCTCAATTTCGCGGATCGCCTCACAAGTGACGAATCCGGAGCAAATGCGGGCGGCTCAAAAAGTACGTGAAGCGCTCGCCTGCTATCACAATTCAGAAGACCTGATCCAGTTAGGAGCTTACGTCTCCGGATCAAATCCCAAGTTGGATCTGAGTATTCGGGCGCACGAGCGCATCCTTGGATTTTTGCGTCAAGGCCCACACGAAAGAGCTTCGCAAGCCGAAACACTAGCGGCTCTTTCAGAAATCTCCGCCGCTCTCGCGCCAATATGAAAATTTTTCATTTCCGGTTGGAGCATGCCCTGCGCGTTCGGCGCGCGCAGCTGCAGGCAGCCGAGGCGAAGCTCAAGGAATTGCTGGGGCAGGAAGAGCGCCTCAGGAGGTCACTCGCAACCACGGCCGAGGAGCGGCTAGATGCCTGCTGCCGGCTGCAGCAACAGCAGGTGCTCGACACTCTGGACGTGCGCTCCCTCTCCGCTTATATCGTCGGCCTGCAGTCCCGGGCGGTCCACTTCCAGCAAGCCCTCGAAAAGACGCTTGAGTTGATCCTGGAGCAACGCCGTCGGCTTCTCATATTGGAGCAGAACGAAAAACTATTGGCTAACCTGCGCGACAAGAAACTGGCCGACTGGCAGCGAGAAGCCAACCATCAAATTGAGGAAGCCGCGCAAGAATCATGGTTGGCACGCTTTGCCAATAGGCGAAAGAACAGCGAGGAGTCCTAAAGCTTTCTTAAAAGGCCGCCGAAAACTCATGCATGCCAATTGCGGCTAGGCGGCAAAGCGCGGCGTTCCAGACCGAGGGCGTAGGACTATGCTACGGCTACCCCGCAGACTATGGGAAGGATCCGAGATGGGGTGTGGCCTTACCTTCCTTCCGCTTCCTGGCGCCTCCACCACTATTCGTATTCAGTCCCACAAACCATGCGCGTCGGATGGTAATCAGGTTTGCCATGCAGGTTGACTGCTGTTTTCGACACTTCAATCCGGATCAGCCCTGTGCCTCATTCTGAACTGAACAATCTCGATTGGCGCCAGTCCGTCATTGGCCAGAGTCCGGCCATTGCACAGATTTGCGACATTATCGAACTGGTCGCCGCGAAACGATGCACTATTTTGATTTTGGGCGAGAGCGGAACCGGCAAAGAAGTCATTGCTCGAGCGATTCACGCCGCCAGCCAGAGGTGGCAGAGTCCCATGGTGGCAGTGAACTGCACGGCTCTGCCGGGAGCGCTGATTGAGACCGAGTTGTTCGGTCACGCAAAAGGTGCCTTCACGGGCGCCCACAGCAACCGCATCGGACGCTTCGAACAGGCGAACAAAGGCTCTATTTTCCTGGATGAAATCGGCGATCTGCCATTGGATGCTCAAGCCAAGCTTCTGCGCGTCCTCCAGGAACAGGAGTTTCAGAGAGTCGGCAGTTCCGAGACTATCCGGGTGGATGTGCGCGTTATCGCGGCATCCAATGTGGATCTGGAAAACGCCATCCGCGAACGCCGTTTTCGGGAAGACCTTTTCTATCGCTTGAATGTCGTTCCAATACACTTGCCGCCTCTTCGTGAGCGGCGCGAAGACATTCCCTTGTTGCTCGGGCATTTCCTCGATAAGATCGGCTTGGCAGAAGACTTGCCCGCCAAGCAGATCAGCACCGAAGCCGTTCAGTTTTTGCAGTCGCTGGAATGGCCGGGAAACGTACGCCAACTCGAACATGCGGTCCAGATGGCGTCCGCATTGAGCGGAGACCGGCAGTTGCTCTTTCCCGACGACTTCATGCGCCGGCGCCCTGTTCGTGCTGAACAACGCGCATCCGGCCGCCGACCTCTGATCACTCTGCCCAGCGACGGCCTGGATTTCGATGAGGTGGTTGGCCAGCTAGAGCTCTCGCTGCTGGAACAAGCATTGACCGCAGCGGGAGGGAACAAAGCCCGGGCCGCGAGCCTGCTCAATATCAAACGAACCACTTTGTTAGCGAAGATGAAGAGCTTTGAGGACCGCTCCGCACGATTTGCGCAAACGGAATTCAGTCGTCACTCCTCAAACACGAAGATCGAGCGGACCGCCTTGGTTTGTGAGGAGTTCGATCCGGTGCGGCAACTGATCTCCAAGACTCTCACTACTGAAGGCTACCGAATTCTCGAAGCTGCAACTCCAGGGGTCGCTCTTGAGCTTTTCGAATGCTGGGGGCCGGAAATCGTCATGGTCATTGCAAACAGCCAATCTCGATGCGGAAATCAAGACCTGATTTCCCAGATTCGCGCGCGTGTTCCGGATATGCTCGCCGTCCTTTTGTCCGATGCCAGGGAGACTAGCTCCCAGTGGCTTGGCTCTAGAACACAAATCGTGCCTCGTCCCTTTCAGGCACGCGACCTGACACTCGCTCTCCGCGCTTTGCAGGCGGAGGATCAGGCGATCGATGTGATTTGCGCCTGAACAGGCCTCCTATCACAAGAGTCCGGAAAAAACTATCTGCCGTGTTTCTGGCGGCTTAGGTCGGTTTTTTTACTTCATTCCGCTTCCAGGCTTGTAACTTCGTGTGCGGATGAGGTTAGATTCGGTCTGCCAGCACAGCGCTCTCGGTGATCTCTCCGAGTACCTGTGTTGCGTCTACAAGCCTCTTCCTTCACAGGCGCAGTTCCTTGCTCTCCCAACCAGAATCAAGGGCTTCTCCGGGCCAGTTGGATCCGGCAAGAGCGCGGCGCTGGTTTGCGAGGCAATTCGCCAGGCATTTATCAATAGGTCTCGCCAGGGCCTCTTGGCGGCGCCAACATTCACGATGCTGCGCGATGCGACTTTGACCAGTCTGTTCCGTGCTATCGAAGGACAGGATCTTGACTACGAGCTTCGGAAAGCCGACGGCGAATTAACCATTTCCGGCCCGGATTCGGTGGTTCTCTTGCGTTCTCTCGAAGAGCCTGAGCGGCTCCGCGGGACCAACTTGGCCTGGTTTGCGATTGACGAGCTTTCCTATGCCCGCCAGGAAGCTTGGCTTAGGCTCGAAGCTCGCCTGCGTGATCCCAAAGCTCAGAAGTTATGCGGCTTCGGCGTATGGACGCCGCAAGGCCACGATTGGATCTACGAAAAATTTGTGCGCGAGCCGGTTGCGGGCTACGGCTGCGTTCGGGCAAAGCCCTTCGAAAATCTTTTTCTGCTCGAAATGACGCCCGATTACTACGAGCGCCTGGAAAGCAGTTATGACCCGAAGTTCTATCAGCAAGAAGTACTTGGCGAATACCTCAACAGCAAAGCGGATCGAGTTTATTACTGCTTTGACCGGAAAGTTCATCTGGCGCGGCATAAATACGATCCAGCGCGGCTTTTGCTTTGGGCGCTGGATTTCAACGTCGCGCCCATGAGCTCGGTCGTTTTGCAGCGCCATGAAGATCGGCTGGCCGTTATTGATGAAATCGTGCTGGGCCGGGCGACCACAGAGGAGGCTTGCCTGGAGTTTGAAAACAGATACAAAGGCCATTCCGCTGGTATTCAGATTTTCGGCGACGCGAGCGGCCGCAATATGCACACCACGGGAATGACGGATTACACCATACTGCAGAACTCTCTGTACAAGGCGGGCTTCCGTGACGTGAAACTGCGCGTGCCACCGGGCAATCCGCCCGTTCTGAGCCGCGTACAAAAAGTCAACGGCCTGCTAACCAACGTTCTTGGCGAGGTACGTCTTGAGATCGATCCACGCTGTAACGAGTTGATCAAAGACTTCGAAGAAGTGATGTTCAAGCCGGACTCAGGAATTGTAGACAAGACCAGCGATCCCAGCCGTACCCATCTCTCTGACGCGCTTGGTTATGCGATCTGGGCGATGTTTGGTGACAAGGCGCGAGCGGGTGAAAAGGACAAACGGCTCTTTTGAGCACGATAGAGGTTCCGATTATGATTGACATAGACCGGGAGCACCCCGAATTCAAGCGTCGCCAGCATTTGTTGCGAATGTATCGCGACCTTTATACGGGCGGCCAGGAATTCAAAGATCACTCGGCAAATTATCTCCTGCGGCGCCAGAAAGAGCCGCTCGATGTCTATGGAGAGCGCCTGCACCGGGTGTTTTACCAGAATTACATTGGCTCAATTATCGATTGGTACGCCGCCACCCTCTTTCGTCGCGAACCGACTCTCTACTTGGAAGACGGCCTCCCCTCCGGCCGCGATTTTCTGACTGTATTTGCTGAGGATTGCGATCGCCAAGGCACCAAGTTATCCGATTTCTTCCGGCGTTGCTTCAGTGACGCATTGGTCGCCGGCCGCAGTCACGTTCTCGTTGACTTCCCACACGCGTCGGAAAAGCCGCAGAACCGCGCCGAAGAGGATCAGGCCGGGCTCTCACGCGCTTTCTTGGTCCGTTATCAAGCCGAAGAACTCATCAATTGGAGCCGTGATGAGCGCGGCGAGTATGACTGGGTCGTAATCCGGCACAATCTCGAGCGTCAGGCTAGCGTCGCCTCATCATCCATCGCTCGCGAAACCCGCTGGTACTACTTCGATCGGACCCATTATCGAACGTATCGCCGGCAGGAAAATTCAGAAACACCGGGGTCCATCCAGCTCATTGCGGAAGGAACCCACGGATTCGCACGCCAGCAGCGTGTTCCCCTTTTTGATTTACAGGTAAGTGAAGGGTTGTGGCTCATGAACAAAGCCGCCCACCTTCAATTGGAGCACTTCAATAAATCAAACGCGCTCGGCTGGGCGATCACCATGGGCCTGTTCGCGATGCCCGTTATCTACACGGACCGCGAATGGGATCAGATCGTAGGCGAAAGCTATTTCATTCAACTCGGCCCGGGAGATAAATTCGGCTGGACTGAGCCGGACGGCAAGGTCTATCAGATTGCCGCCGCGAATCTGGAAACCTTAAAAGAGGAAATCTACCGCGTTTGCTATTTGTCACAGGCGTCCGGCGAAATGAACAGCGGCCATGCCATATCGGCCATCAGCAAACAACTTGATTTCACCATCACGGAAGAGGTCCTGCGTGGCTACGGAGCGGCCGTCAAGGATTGTATTAAGCGAATCGCGTGCGCCATCAGTGAGGCGCGCCAGGATGGTGTTTCTCTTTCAATCACCGGCCTGGATGAACTGGACATTTCTGACTTCGGTGCTGAATTGCAACAGGCAACCAATCTTCTTCAGTTGGGCATTGATTCGCCGACACTGAAGTGCCAGATCTTCCAGCGCCTCGCGTTCAAATATCTTAGCGACGCGCGGCAAGAGACGAAGGATCAGATTGCGCGCGAGATCCAGGCGCAATTGATGAAGTAGCGGAAAGGAATCATGTCAGAACAGATCGACAGCGACAAGGAGCCGACGGGCGCCCCGGATGTGCGGGATGTGGTGCGTCAGGCCATTCAAGAATTCGTTACGGCGGAGCAGCGCCGGGCAGAGCCGGCCTACAAAACCGAGCTGCAGGAGGAGCGAAAGCGCCGCGAAAGCCTGGAGGCGCGTTTGAATCAGTTGGTTGAGGAGAACCGCAAAGCTCGCGCGATGGCGGACGAAGCCGACCGGAACTCGCAAATACGCAGCGAGCTGCAGCGCCTGGGAGTTTTGAAAGTCGACTTAGCGTTTAAAGCCGTCAAGGACGAAATCATTCGCGCCGAAGACGGCCGCCTCCAGGGCAGGGGCCCCGAAGCAAAGCCGCTTTCGGACTATCTCGCCGGCTTCGTGCAGGAAAATCCCGAGTTACTGCCGGCCAGAATTGCGGGCGGCAGTGGCGCGGCCGCGCCTGTCCGGAATACCCAAGCGGACGGACCTGGCATTGAGATCGACAAGATCAAGCCTGGGATGAACAAGGAAGACTTGGAACGCGTTCGTCAACACATTTCGCGTTTGGCGTCCCAGGCTTTACGTGGCGCGTAGCGTCCGGCTTAATTTTCGGACGGTGCCACGGCTCGCGTCTGTTGCCGTACAACGGTGGCAGACGCAGTTCTCTGTGGCGCGTGCATTCGTTCGCATTCGCTGTAGGGATCTGCGGTACTTCACGGTGCCGCTCTTTTTCTAGGAGACTTTATGTCAACAATTACATCTGCCAATTTGGCAAACGCGATCGTCAAGCTGGTTGCTGCCGACGCGCTCCCGGCCCTGATGGGAAACCTCATTATGGGCAATCTCGTGAATCGGGACTATGAACCCGTACTGGCGCATGCCGGTGACACGGTCAACGTTCCTATTCCGCCGGTGCTTGTTGCGAACAACATCGCGGAAGGCGGAACGGTTCAGCCGCAAAACCCCAACCTGGGAAATGCGCAAATCGTTCTCAGTACTCACGCGGAAGCATCATTCCAACTTCCCGATGTCACCAAGGCGCTAGCCTTTCCTGAGTTGTTGAAGGCCTATATGCAGCCTGCGGTGATCGCGATCGCGGAGCGAATTGAGACGGATCTGCTTGGCCTGTATAGCCAGTTTTCAAGCAATACGCCTGTCGGTACAGCGGGAACAGCGGTAACCGAAGCGGTCATCGACTCCGCCGAAACCGCTCTGTTTAGCGCCAAGGTTCCAGCCTCCGCTCCAAAATACCTGGTCGTGGATTCTAACGCGTACTCCCAGATCCGCCAGATTCCGCGCTTCAGCGAGTACTATTCGTCGGGTGAAGCCGGTCTCAAAGCGCTGGTTGAAGGCAACGTCGGCAAGATGAAGGATTTCTTCATCTTTAGATCGCAGTTTGTTCAAACTACCGGCGGAGCGGCCAACCCCAACACGCATAACCTGGCGTTCACGCGGGATGCTATCGGCCTGGTGGTTCGCCGGCTTCCGCAACCGCTTCCCGGTACCGGCGCCGTTGCTGAATATGCGGAAATGGGTAACTTTGGGCTTCGCATAGTCATGAGTTACCAGCCGAATACACTGTCACAGCAGTTCACGGTGGATGTTCTTTACGGCTCCGGCGTATTGCGTAATAACTTCGCCGTTCAGCTAAATAGCTAGGCGCAACTGCAGAACGTTTCTACCCTGGGGAGCCTTGAGGCTCCCCTTTTTCTTTGGGAGTGACTAATGGATCTCAAACAGTACTTTAAAAAACTTCGCGAGGCAGAGGCAACTATCGCCGAACCATACGCTTTGGTATGCAGCCTCGAAACCTCAGACGGCGGCAAGCCTGGTGTCATCTCTGAAGTGACTCGTGAGAACGCAGCCAAGACAATCATCGAAGGCCGCGGAGCGCTTGCAACGGAAGAAGAGCAAACACGCTATCGCGCGGAACAGACTGCGGCCCGGCATGCCGCCGCGAAGGTCGAGATGGCAAAGCGCGTTCGGGTCGCTATCGTAGCCGACCCGGAATCGCAGAATCAGCCCCAATTTCAAAGCAAGGTGCCTGCTTCGAAGAAGTGATCAACTATGGCGCTATTCACTGACGCTGACATAGTCACCGAGGACGACCTCCTCCAATACGAGAGTTCTCTCGATTCAGTTGCCGCATCGCACGGAATTGACGTTCAGACGAAGATCAATCTTGCTGTCGCTGCGACCGGCGACCGTCTTTTACTTTGGCTTTTGAATGTTGGGGCTTCCGACCCGCAATGGCTGAACCGGCGCCTGCTGGGCCTCTCCACCGTCGTGGTAACCCCGGCCCTTCAGCGGTGGCTTTGCGTCGATTCCTTAGCGCGATTCTTCGCGGAAGCTTATAACGTCCAGTTGAATACGCGCTTTCAAGCCAAGCTCACCGAGTATCAACAGGAAACGCAGCGCGCCGCGGACGCATTTTTTCTTTCAGGCGCCGGCATAGTCTACAAACCGCTTCCGAGACCCGCTCTTCCTCTTGTTTCTGTTCAGACCGGGACCGCCCCAGGCCAAGGGATGTTCATTCAGACTGCCTGGGTAGATGCCCTTGGCGAGGAAGGCGCCCTGAGCCCAGTTAATGGATTGGTGTTAACGGACAACTCCAGTGTGGTGGTTGCCATGGCGGAAGGCGTCCTCGACGCTCCCTCGGCCGCCGTAGGCTGGAACGTTTATGCCAATTCCAGCGAGGAAAGCCTGACACTTCAGAATGACGCTCCATTGCCAGTCGGCTACACCTGGCAGCTGCCGCCAACTGGGCTTGTGGAAGGCCCTGATCCGATCGATGGTCAACAGCCTAACTTCTATATCACGCTTTCCAGGCAGATTCGGCGAGGTTGACAGATGCTTCCACTCTCCTTCTTAGCCGCCACTAAAGTAAGCAACTTACTCAGCATCGGCAATGCGCTTCAACAGAAACTTGCAGCGCTCGCTTCGGCCGGTCCATACGAAATCCCTGTGATCAGTGTTGCTCAAGTGGTTCTGAGTTCCGCCAGCCCCGACTTGGCAGACCAGAATATTCAGTTAAGTTATCCGCGGGTCTGCCTGTATTGCGCCGGTATCCAGAACACGCAAGTCGAGAAATTCCGGTCGTTTTCGGGAACCGTGGCCGTGGTTGCGGAAGTGTGGGCAAGCGCCAATCTGCTGACGCAAGTAGACCAATGGATTCACTTCTATGTCGAAGCGTTATGCGAAGTCTTGCGGGCCAACATCGGCGATTGGGGAGATGGATTTTTCTTCTCTGGAAAATATGACGTTCAATTTCAGCCGCCGAAGGTGGGTGGTCTTGGATTCGTGGAGTCGGCAAAGGTAACCAGCAGCCTGAACGTAAGCCTCACCTAGGAACATTTCATGAGTAACTACATTTCGTCAAATGCAAATCGATTTTACGCTGCGCTGGAGGCCGCTTACGGTCAGGCAGCGCCCGTTACCGCCGCTAACCGGTTTCCCGCGGTTCACCTTCAGGCGCAGCAGGTTCTCCAACATCTTCGGCGTTTCGACAAAACCGGCTCGCGCACTTACCTTGGGACCTCTCCGACTTCGCGCCGAAACACCGCCTTTATGGCGCGCACCTATTTGACCTCGTGGATTGCCAGCGGCCAACCGGCGTACGGACCGCTTTTCCAATCAGCCCTCGGAGGTTCACCCGTGTTGAGTTCCGGTCTCATCGCCAGCGGGGCTGATAACGGCACTCAGATCGCCACAACAGCGCCCCACGGGCTGTCAATCGGCTCGTCAGTTTCGTTCAGCAACGAAATTCGCTTTGTTACCGGCATTGTAGATCCATTAACGATTAACGTGAACGCGCCATTTTCAACCGCCCCTCCGGCAAATGCGCTGCTTGCCCCAACCATATCCTACCCGTTGGGAACTGCTTTACCGAGCCTGACTCTGTACGATTACTGGGATCCTGTTGCCACGGTCAGCCGGTTCGTCTGCGGCGCGGCGGTCGATTTGCTCCAGATAGCTGTGAATGGTGATTACCACGAGTTTGCTTTTTCCGGGCCGGCCTGTGATCTGCTTGATTCCGCCAGTTTCGCGCCTGGATCTGCTGGCCTGTCGGGCTTCCCCGTCGAACCCGCCCTCGCCGCCTTCGATTATTCCATTGTTCCCGGCCATCTCGGCGAGATCTGGCTTGGTGGCTCAAATGAGTTCTTTACCTTAACCGCGGCCGCCATTGCGGTGAAGAATAACCTTGACGTTCGGAACCAGGAGTACGGATCCTCTTACCCGCGCGCCATCGCCCCAGGGGCCAGGCAGGTCGCGGCGCAGCTCACCGTGTTTGCCCAAGACGATGCGCAAACAAATGCCTTGTACGCCGCCTCGAAACAGAGAGAGCCAGTGGCGGCCATGCTGCAGCTGGGCCAGCAGCAAGGACAGTTGATGGGCATCTACATTCCTCAGATCGTCCCCGAAATTCCAGACTTCGACGATTCAGAAACCAGGCTTCAATGGCAGTTCAAGAACAACCTCGCACAAGGCATCTCAAATGACGAAATCTACTTCGCCTTCGCTTGAAAATTATTCCTACTCGAGCCTTGTCTGGCGCGAAAGCTCATCATGGCCCGGTGTCCACTTCGCTATACGCCGCGCTTCGCTCTCCCAGCGAATCGATCTCACTCGCCGGATGCGCGAAGTCACTCTGAAGAACGAGTTTCTTCGCGCTGGTGACACAGCTGATCAGTTGCAGGCTGCTTTAGCCGATCTATTGGCTCGCAGGCTTTATATCGAATGGGGTTTGGCTGAAGTGAAGGGATTGTCTATCGACGGCCTTCCTGCGAATGTCGACCTGTTGATTGAAAAGGGCCCGGAGAAATTGCTGGAAGAGGTTATCTCAACTATCCGCTCGGAAACGGAGCTCTCCGAAGAAGAACGAAAAAACTCCTAATCGCATTCCATTTCCAGTTTTCTTCGCCGGCCGCGTGGAAATGCGATCCTTGTCGTACAAGCGGCCTGGCGCAGGCGCGAAACTGCGGATTCCTGCAGTCCGATGCACCTCCCAATGCCCGAGCTGTGTGGGTGCGCGGCCGCCTGTTCTCGGTTCAGTGCCCGAAGTCGATCATTTCTGCCCGGAGTGCGCATTTTCTAGAACAGTTTTTCATTTGGAAGGATCTGGGCGGCGGTGCTCTTTTCTCAATGGACTCCAAGTGCGCCGAAGCGATTTTGACCCTGGAGAGAGAGTGGCAAGCAGAGAGGCAATATGGCCAACGTGAATAATTTGTTTGAAACAGTTGTAAATCAAGTAACAGGACTCAGAGCGAACAGCTCGACAAGAGCTAAGCCGCTCTCAGTAACGCAGTTGGTCAACTTGGCGCTCTCTCCCTCAAGCGCCGCTTCTAATACAAGCTCCGGGGCGCTCGGCGCTGGCAAGGACTTGACCAGCCTCGCGTTCAATGCCAAAAGCGCGCCGCTTGGCATCCAGTTTGGATCGCCGTCCAACTCGCGTATCAATGCGCCGGCTTCCACAAGCGAGTGGAGCAGCTTGCTGAAGCAGACCGCCTCGGGCGGTATAGCGAGTGCGGCGGGAGGCAGCGGATTTAGTTTGCTGGGTAGTCTCGGGGGTATCGGAGGATTGATTTCGGGAATAGCCCATCTTTTCAGCGGTGGCAGCAAGAACCCGCCTCCTCCTCTCGTTGAATTTCAACTGCCCCAATCGCAGCAGCAGACCCTATATGTCGGAACCACGGGGAATTCTGCCCAGCAAACGGGCCCTCTCGGAGTTGCAAGTCCACAGCAGAGTTCTATCGTCGCTGTCAGCACGCCAACTGCCCAATACCAAAGCAGCCAGATAGTGCAGTCTGTTAAGCAGGCACTTCTGAATTCAAGCTCGCTCAACGATGTAATCGCGGAGATCTGACGTGGCGACCTTCCCCACTTTGAATACAGGATCCGTAACTCAGTATCCGCTTGGCATTAATACAGGCCAGGGTGCTGAAGTCATTCTGTTCTTGGATGGCACCGATCAACGTTACCTCACGCAAGCCAGAACTTTACGGCAGTGGCAAATTCGGCTCGAGCTTCTCAATGACGAAGAGATGCAACAGCTGGAAGCCTTTTTTATCGCACAACAAGGAGACTACTCCACTTTCGATTTTCCTGATCCGTACAGTGGAGCACTCGTCCCGAACTGCCGCTTCGGCGCCCCTGGGTTCATCAGCGACTGTGTGGGAGTCGACGTGAATTCGACTTCTCTTGGGGTCATCGAAACCAATGGCTAATCTCTTCTTCCCGCAGCTCTCTAGCGGGGCTCTCGCCCAATATCCAATTCGGAAAACACGCTTGGTCCGTACCATCCGGAACGTTCTTCCAAGCGGCGACATGATTCTGTTTCCGGATCCCGCGGCCCGCAAGCTGGTGTGGCAACTCGCTTACAACGCCCTGCCTTCGTCAGACCTGCAAGCGCTGACGTCCTTTTTCGCCGCTTGCTCCGGGCCGCTTCACGCCTTCACGTTTATCGATCCAACGGACAACATGCTGTCTGCGAGCGCCGATTTAACAAACCCCGCATGGGACACGTCAAGTTTCATTACGGTTAGTGGCAGCGCAGCTGATCCCTTCGGAGGCAGCAGCGCCTTCGTACTTACGAACGCTGGACAAGCGTCCGCGCTGATCACACAAACGCTGGCGATCCCTGCCGGCGATCAGTATTGCTTCTCTCTATACGTGGCTAGCGCGCAGGCGTCGCAACTCAGCCTCCTGCGCCTCGGTGCAGCATCCCAAGCCGTCAATACCTATTCAGTTGCCGCGGAGTGGGGCCGGATAGTATCGGCCGGCTCGCTGAGTGATGCCGGTGAGACGTTTACTGTTGGCGTTCAGTTGTCGGCAGGCCAGCAGATTACCCTCTACGGCTTGCAGCTGGAAGCGCAGATTGCGCCTTCCCGGTACCGGTTCACCACATCCAATGGTGGCGTCTATCCGGCTGCTCACTGGGGTGTCGATCAGCTGCCGGTCACGGCAGAAGCGCCGGATCTGTTTGCCACCGCTTTCACCATAGAAACCCCTATCCAGGACTGAAAACATGGCAACCATTAACGAGGTCAAGCAACTAGCCGAGGCTGATACGCCGCTCTTGTTCTTTCAGTGTGTTTTGCCTTCCGGTGACGTCGAATATTGGAGCACTCACTCGATCGTCTTCGGCGGTAACGCGTATTCTTCTCGCGTTCTCAAGCACAATCTCTTCGACCTGCAACTGTCAGCCGACGACGCCATGGACGGCATCTCGCAGCTCTCGCTTGTCCTTGCCAATGCGGATTCAGCGATGTCGGAGATAAACGCCGAGATAGGCTTCAAGGGCACGCAACTGAGTGTCTACTTCGCCTTCGCCGACCTGCCTACCCTGACTGTTACGACCGAAAGCACGGTTCTGTTCCGTGGCATCGCTGGAGATCCGGATGAAATTGCGGAAGATTCACTAACACTGAGCTTCACAAACAAGCTGAGCTTGCAGCGTATTCCAGTTCCCGAGGTTCGCATTCAACGGTCTTGTCCGTGGAATTTTCCTATTACGCCTGATCAACGTAACGAAGCTGCGAACGGAGGAAATCTCGGAAGATATTCGCGTTTCTTCCGCTGCGGCTACTCGGCGGATGTTTCGGGCGGCGTAGGCAATCTGAACGCCGGACAGGCTTTCACTTCATGTGACTATTCGCGAACACAATGCGTCCAGCGCGGAATGTTCGATCAAGATGCGCAAGGAAACGTAACACGCCGCTTCGGAGGTGTCGAATTCGTCCCCTCAGCCATCCTCGTGCGCACGGCAGGCGACAAGATTTCGCATCTGTCTCCTTTGTTGGATAACGCGGCCAAGTACAACGACCCGGTGCCGATTGTGTACGGAACTGGATGGCTTAAAGCGCCCGTTATCTTTTCGCGCAATGACGGCAACCTTACGCATATGGAAGCCCTGTTGGGCATGGGCGTAATAAACAGCGTCTTGAAGGTCGTGGTCAACGACATCGAGATTCCTCAAGCGGTCGCGGGACAAGACATGACTACGACAGGCTGGTTTACTGTCGTTACAACAGGCACCCGGCAGGGTAACTTCAACCTTGATTTCACTGACTCGAGCGGCAATCCTCTGGGCGACCCATATGGCAGCATGTCCGTCTTGTCGGTGGTAGTGCCGAACCGTATTAGCAGCGGCCGATCTCTCCCGAATGTCGAAGTGCTCCTGGAGGGGATACAACTTGACATCTATAATCCGGATGGCAGTTTCCAGGCTACTAATTTCACGAATAACCCGGTCTGGGTGATTCTAGGAACTTGTTGAAAAACTCATCCTGAGGCTCTTCCGTTTTAAAACATTTGCGGGCATGATTGTCGTATGCGAGGAGACGATCAACAGCAGTCGGGAATGTTCAGCTACGTATCGCTGGAGGAGCGGGTTCCGCAAGACCATCCGCTCCGAGCCATTCGCAAGCTGGTGGACGAGGTTTTGCGGGGCATGGCTCGGGAGTTCGACGGCATGTACGCCAAGACAGGCCGGCCGTCGGTGCCGCCCGAGCGGCTGCTACGAGCGGTGCTGTTGCAGATCTTTTACTCGGTCCGCAGCGAGCGCATGCTGATGGAGCAGATGACTTACAATCTGCTGTTCGGCTGGTTTGTGGGAATGGAACTGGATGAACCGGTGTGGAATCACGCGGTGTTCAGCAAGAACCGGGAACGGCTCCTGAACCAGGACGTGGCGCGGGCGTTCTTTGCGCGCGTACTCGAGCAGGCCAAGCCGCATTTGTCGGAGGAGCACTTTACCGTCGATGGCACGCTGATCGAAGCCTGGGCGAGTCAGAAAAGCTTTCAGAAGAAGGACGGCGGCGATGACACACCGGGCCAGTTCCGGGGCGACAAGCGGACCAACGACACGCATGCGTCCAAGACCGATCCGGACGCCAAACTCTATCGCAAAGGCCATGGGCAGGAGGCTCGGTTAGGTTATCTCGGCCATGTGCTGCTGGAAAATCGCAACGGGATGATTGTGGATGCGATGCTGACGCACGCCGATGGCACCGCCGAACGGGATGCGGCGCTGTTGATGCTGCACCGCCGGTGGCGCAAGCAGCGGAAACCGATCACCGTGGGCGCCGACAAAGCGTATGACACGCGGGACTTTGTGGCCACTGTGCGCGCCATGAACATGCGACCGCACGTAGCACAAAATACCAACCGGCCCGGCGGCAGCGCTCTCGATGACCGCACGACCGGACATGCCAGTTATCGAACCAGCCAGCGCAAACGCCCGCTCATTGAGAAGGCCTTTGGTTGGATGAAGCAAACCGGCGGCATGCGCAAAACCAAGCTGCGCGGTTTAGCCAAGGTCACCTGGCAGTTCGTCATGACTTCAGCGGCCTTCAATTTATGGAGGCTGCCGCGGTTGACTGCGGCCTAAGTGTGTCCGGAGCGCGAAAAAGGTGTTTTTCAACACCAAAACAACCATCCTCAGGTCCCAATTCTTTCGTACCTCGGCTACCTACGCCCGTTTATCACTCAAATTTCTCTCAGCGCTGCCCTATTTCAACAAGTTCCTAGACACCTTGCGGCGCTGCGGCTGGTCCACTGCAGATCTGAACCTCTCCCTCTTTGCGTCTTCGGCTGTGTTCTGCCAAGAACTGATCAGCACCACGGATCTGAATGGCAACCCTTTGCAGGTTCCACGTTACGAATGTAATCTCATATTGACGAAACGGCAGAGCGCCGCAACCGTTATCCGCGGCATTCGCGTCGCTTCCAGCCTCATGTTGCGCTATGGTGTCACCGGGCTTCTTGAGCTGCTTCCCGAAACTACACTCGCCGCTCAACAGCCATCCCTCCCTGACGGAGGAAACAGTGCCGAACCACTGCTTGGCGGCTGGCCCGCGTATGAATTCAGTGACGCGTCCGCGCCTTTCTCCGGAATAGTCAGAAATCCAAACGGTAGCTCCACTGTTCGGCTTAGCGCGCGCACGATTGCGGAAACGTCAAACCGTCTCAGCGTTGAGTTCCAAGACGAGTCCAACGAATACCAGCAAGACAGCTTGTCAGTCGTGGACGCGAATGATTCCGCGCTCATCGGCTACGAGATAAGCAGCCAATCGACTGCAATTGGCGTCGCTAATTTCAGCCAGGCGACACGAGTTCTACTCAGGCAGCTTGACAAATCGACCAAAGGGAACTTGTTCGTTCAGTTTCAAACTAGCTTTCGTGCCCTGAAAGTAAGACCGGGCGATATTATCGCCCTCACTTATTTGAAGGAAGGCTTCACGCGTGCGCCGTTCCGCGTGACAAAACTCTCGCCCTCGCTGAATTATGAACTCGTCACGATTGCGGCGCAAATCCACGATGATGCCTGGTATAGCGACAACCCAGCCGTGCTGATGGGTGCAGGGCGTCAGCCAGGAGCCCAAGTTCAGACTCCCCGTCCGCTGATAGGACTCACCGCCCACAACAGTCCGAACGGCAGCTTTGAATTCTTTGATTTCGAAGTCGCCGAAAACATTCAAGCTCAAACCGATGGAGCGGCGACAGACACGCTCACCATTCAGTTCTCGCAACCGGTTAAGCCAAATCCAAACTTTACAAATATTCCCCTGCTAAGTCTCTCGCCTCAGTTCTCGGTGACCGGCGGAACTCTTTCAGGAGGGGCCAACCTCTATTACGGGGTGACGGCCGTCGACGCCGCAGGAGATGAGGGTCCTCTTTCCTTCACCGTTCCTGCCCCCGTTCCGGCAGGCGCAAACACAAATGCTGTTACGCTAACGGGGCTCAGTTTCCCGGCGACGTCGTCCTCTTTCAACGTTTATCGCGGCACAAATCCGCAGTTGGTCTACAGAATTGCCACTGCTGTTCCGCTTGGCTTGAACTATACTGACACCGGATTGGCGCCACAGCCCATCGGAGCGCCCGACGCCAGTTTCGATCACGCCAACTTTTATTACCGCTACGAATATGCGGGGCCGTTTCCAGCCACTATTTTTTCTGCAACCAGCATCGGTTGGGATGATATGGGTGCTCCGGCCCTCGCGTATGTAGGCAGAGTGGCTCGAATCATTGAAGGGACGGGCTCCGGGCAGGAGCGTTCTATCTCCACAAACAGCCAGACTACGCTGACTGTGGCTCCCGCGTGGTCCGTAACTCCGGACGCAAGCAGCAGCTTCGTAATCGCCGATGCGTCCTGGAAGTTCGCAGCCATTACGAATGTTAGTCCCGTTCTATTTGAAATTCCCTACCAGAGCGGTGCCGCCATCCAGATTTCAGGGCGCTCCGCTAACGTAAATAATCTTGAGGCCTCCGCGGACCTGTGTCCTCTAACGCGCTGGGCCCTTGGGGGAGGTAAGCCCGATGTTGGGATCGCGCCCGTCCCGAATTTTTTTCTTGCCGCGCCCGGGGGAGGGGATCTGACACTGAATGAGGTCGGATTCGATGATCTCTCCAACACTGGGTCCGTTACCAGCGGAACGCTGCAGGTCTTTTATTGGAATGAACTATCGACTCCCACTCCCTATGCGCTAGCAGCCCCGATAGACGAAACTACTGTGACCGTTCAACTGGTTCAAGGTGCGAACCCGAATCCCGGAACTGTCATCCAGATCGGCTCTGAGCTGATGACGGTAGCCTCAGTAGATGCGACCGGGAATATCTACACTGTTGTCAGAAATATATTGTCATCTACAGCATCTGCGCATGCTCAGGGAGACGCTGTCCTGCATCTTAACGTCTCCACAATCATTGCGCCCTTTGCTGCCGGATTCTTTGAAAACCGTAGCTCTATAAATTACATACATACTTCAAGCTTGCCGGACGCCCGTATCTGCGCGGCGCAGTTCTTCGTAACTAATTCCTTCGGGGACAGCGAAGCCGCGCAACTCTGCTACACAACAGGCCCTGAAGGCGGCCTGCGGACCCTCTCTGGCGGGCAGTTCTCTTTGCAGGTGAGCGGGTACCTCGCTACGCAGCAAAACGCAGTTCCTCCTCTAGTCGTTGAAGCGGCGCATGCGGTGCGTGATATACGTGCCTCAGTAAGCCAGGCTCCCGTTGGCTACACGATCTCTATTGACGTCTTACAAAACGCCACTGAATATTGCAGCGTAACCATTCCGGCAAATGCGACAACTTCGAACGTCCTGGACGGTGTCGCCCTGCCCCCACTGCTGGAATCCGGCCTGCTCACCATAAACGTGACCTTGAACATTGTGCCGAACGGTCCCGCATCCATCAGCCCAGGGCGAGATCTCACTGTGACCATTCGCCTTTAAAATCCATGTCTGAACAAATCTACAAACTAACCCCGAGTGGGGATTTGCAGTGTTATTTCCTCACGCCATCCGCCGTGGCGGCAATGAGTCAAGCGAGCGATTTGGGCTTTATTATCTCAGGGAAATGGCGTCAGCAGTTTGACTGGGCTGTAGTCGAATGGAATCGCGATAACGTCTTTGAGCATCCAGCGCTCCGGAATTTGCCCGATGGCGACCTCAGCGGACTCGTGTTGACTTACCAGGAGTCCCGCAGCGGCTGCATTCCTATTGAGTCGAACCTTGTGCCTATCGTGGCTTGGGACAGTCTTCGAATCTGGGCGACTCCGGACGATAGTTCTGGCGAAATTATATATCCCGTTGAACTTGCTCCGCTGGCTGTACCGGTGGCTGGTACCAGCGTGCCGGCTTCAGCAACAATGACTCTGATCACTTCGCCGGGCATTGGTCAACGCGCTGGTCTGGCGCTTCTTGAGACGCACCACTACTACACGGTTCTGGCGACAGACGGTCTGCCGGAAATCGCTGCAGGAATAGCCGCCGACATCAATGCACTCAACCAGACTTTCAGTGCCACAAGTAGCGGGCCATCGGTAAGCATAACCTGGAATCTAAAAAGCCCAGGAGCGCCCTACTACAATCTTTCCGGCGCGAACGGTAATCGAATCACGGTTTATGGCTTCGCCGAGAATGGCGCGCTAGTCTGGCAGCAGCCTTCAGCCGCCTTTAGCGGCGGCCAGTTCCCATCGACCTACCAGATCACCATCGATTTCGGTGCTTTGAAGGCGCAGGGTATCCCTACCGATCGGGTTCGCAAGCTGCGGTGGACTTGGGCAGCCGACCTGCAGGCGGCTTCGTTCGAGCAAACAGAGTTTCAAGTCTCGATTGCAAACTGGAGCGTAAGTGGCAACAATCGGCAGTATGCCGTTGCCGGTCCTGGCAGCCGCCGCATAGAAGATACGGACCCAGCCGTTTCGTATAACGGGGTTTGGACGCTCTCAGCGGGTAATTACTCCGGAAGCAGGATTCATGCCACAAGTAATCCGGGTGATAACTGCACCATCACATACAGCGAAACTGCTCCGCATCAACTCTTTCTGGGAACCCGCCTTCTCTCACCCGGAGCGACCGCAAATATCGTTGTCGACGCACTGCCACCCATTCAATTGAATTTAGACGTTGCAGGCGAAGACGTGTTGATTCGCACTCCTCTAGGAACGATGCAAGCCGGCAGTCACACTGTCACCCTCACTCACGAAGGTCCGGCGGGAGCCGGGCTCTACTTTGATTTCCTTGAGATCGCCTACCCGTCAACTGATTTGCCTGACGTCACGCCCCAGCCGCAATTAGCCCTGGCCACTGACTGGGATACCTACCATTCACAATCTCTCCCTGCAGAGCGAACCGCTTGGTTAATCAACAAGCTGGGGTTTCAGGGTCGTTTGAATCACTACACAGGCGCCCTTTGGTTTTATGAACTGGTACGAACCGGGACCATCTATGCATCGGCGGCGTTCACAATCACCGCCGACTGGTACAGCGGTGCTCCGAATCTTGGCCTGACTCTTGCCGCCACTTCAACTTCCGACCCAACTTTGATCCAACATCTCATTCTGGTGGATGATACTCCCCAGACGGTCACCCAAGCTTTAGTGGGTCTGATCAATCTTGGAACCAATCTGGTGTGGGCAAGCGCCAATGGCAGTGTGCTTACTATCACGGCTCGCGCTATGGGGACAGACGGCAATGGGATCAGTGTTCAGCTCGGGCCGTGGACAAATGGAACAAATCTGGCGTCCGTCGTTGCATCGGCGTTGCTTGCGGGAGGTGTTGATGGTGATGCGTACGACCTGGATACAACCGATCCTCTGAACAACACCTTAATTAATGCGGCGGATTATTGGCGAACAGACCTTGACGCAAGCCCTCGCATCAACCGGGCTGCGCGCGATTGGCATGTGGCTTATTTCTCGGCTCTTAAGGGCTATGGCATTGAAGTGGTCGCTTCGTTCAGTACGGAGCTAATGAACGGAGATCCTTCGGCGAGTGTGGGCATTGCACAACGATATCCGGACGGGACCGCCGTTGTTCTGAACACACCCGCTATTCAGACCAATTTTTCGCCAGTATCGCTCGCATTCTGGATGGAAGCGTACCTCGACATGGCAGCTCTGCAGAGTGCGGCGGGTTTGACGCCATACCTGCAGTTCGGCGAGGTGCAGTGGTGGTATTTCCCAAAGGCTGGTGTGGGGATGACATTCTACGATGCCTATACGCAGCAGCAATTTCAGGCGAAGTATGGCGCCGCAATGCAAACAATAGCGAGCAATACGGTCGATCCGGCACTCTATCCCAACGAAACCGCCTTTCTTCCTACTCTGATCGGTGCCTACACGGCGGCTATCCGCGACGCGGTGCAAGCCCAATTTTCCTCTTGCCGGTTTGAGGTGCTGTACCCCGCAGACACGAACGATACGCCTCTGAATCAGCTCGTCAATTATCCAAATCCCGATTGGACCTCGGCGAACCTCGCCTGCCTCAAGACCGAGGACTTCTCCTTCACCTCGGCTAATAATCTTGATCAGAGCGGGTTTGCTATCTCTGTAAGCTCCGCCAAAGGGTTCACGAACCCCCAGCGCAGCCACCTCGTGGGCATCGGTGACGCCTGGACATCCTGGATGAAAGAAGCGGATTTGGCGCAGTCGTATGGGTTGGAATCGGTGGTGTTATTCGCTCTTGATCAGTATTGCCTTATCGGGTATCCGCCGCCGCCGTTCCTCAATTCCAACCGAAGTTTGCAAATGGGATAGTTCGTCGCCGTTCGCCAGCCCGCTACTATGGTCCATTCATGATCTATGTGGTCACGGTGTCGCTGGTGGTTTTGCTGCTATGCGGAATAACTGCCTATAAAGCCACTCAGGTAAAGAATGAAGCGGACTTCCTGGTCGCCGGCAGAACCCTCAGTTGGCCTGTGCTGGTGTTCACTCTGTTGTCTTCGTGGATTGGTGCAGGGAGCCTGCTCGCCGGTGCGGAAAATGCTTACAAAAACGGCTTCGTAGCTCTATGGCAGCCACTTGGCGGTTGGCTAGGGTTGCTCCTTATCGCCGTAATTGCCGGTCGCGCTCGTCACTTCGCGCAGTTTACGGTACCCGACCTCCTCGAAGCTCGCTATAATGCCGCCGCGCGAGTCCTCGCCACGATCGCTATTGTTATTTCTTACACCATTATTACGAGCTATCAGTTCATCGGCGGTGGCGACATCTTACACTTGATATTCCCTGCGCTTCCAAGAACGACCGGTCTCTATATCATCGCTGGGTTCGTCATTTTCTTTACTGCTGCCGCGGGGATGGCCTCGATCGCGTATCTGGATTTGGTGATCGGGTCGCTTGTCACCGCCACTGTTATCGTCGCCGTCCCTGTGCTGCTTGGACGAGTTGGTGGTTGGCAGGTGGTGCGTGATTCACTTCCCGCAACCCATTTCCAGGTGCTTGGCAACTACAACCTGGCTGGCGCTATCGGCCTCGCCCTGCCTACCATGCTGCTGCTCATTGGCAATCAGGGGATGTATCAGAAGTTCTTTTCCGCCAGGTCTGAAAGCGACGCGAAAAAATCGGTCATTGGCTGGATCATTGGCACGGTCACTTTGGAGACTCTGCTGGTGGCTCTCGCGGTCATTGCGAGTTCGAAATTGCATACCGACCGGCCGCGGGAAATCATTCCGCTCACCGCCCGTGAAGCATTGCCGAGCATTCTTGGCGCGATCCTCCTAGGCGGCGTTTTCGCCAAGGTTATATCCACAGCGAACAACTATCTTTTCTCACCTGCAACCAACCTCATCCACGATGTTTACCAGCGCTTCATCGATCCGAAAGCAACGCAACGCCGGACACTGATTGTGTCGCGACTGATCGTCATCTTGCTCGGCTGCTTCGCGATCCTGCAAGCAACGCAGTTCCAATCCATCTTGAAAGCCTCTTTGTACGCGTATACTGTTTACGGCGCGGCGGTCACGCCGTCAGTCATGGCGGTATTCTTCTGGCGCAGGACGACCACTGCGGGTGCAGTTACATCTATCGTGCTGGGAACAGCAATCACGGTTGGGTGGGAGTTGGCACAACAGTTTGGGCCAGCGGCGTGGCAGAGCCGAATCGGCGGCATCGACGGTGTCTATCCTGCTCTTCTGGCATCGCTTCTGAGCTTGGTTTTCGTCAGTCTGTTGACGCCGCCGCCCAGCGCGGCCAAGCTGGCCAAACTCGGCAGCGCGTAAAATCACTCTTATCGAATGATTACCGCCAGAATCCAGGAAGCCCTGCGTAATAACTCACTTGACGGATGGTTGTTTTTTGATCATCATCGACGCGACCCGCTCGCCTATCGCATCTTAAATATTCCTGACGGTATTCAGCCCTCGCGCCGCTGGTATTACTTCATCCCGGCAAACGGCGAACCGCGGAAACTCGTTCACCGGATTGAGAGCGGCGCCCTCGATAGCCTATCTGGTGAAAAGCGGATTTACGCCAGCTGGACTGATCAGCAAAACAAGCTTCAACAGATGCTGTTCGCGTCATCTCGAGTCGCCATGCAGTATTCGCCCAACTGCGCGATCCCATACGTCTCCCTAGTTGATGCGGGCACGATCGAACTTGTACGTGCTTCGGGGGTTGAAGTCGTCAGCTCCGCGAACTTAATTCAGCTCTTTGAAGCGCGCTGGACCGAGCAACAATACGCTCAGCATGTTGAGGCAGGGAAGCGGGTAGACCGCGCCCGCCGCGATGCGTTCGAGTTCGTGGGAAAACGGCTTCACGCGAAGGAAACCGTTACTGAGTATGAAGTTCAGCAATTCATTCGCCAGCGCTTCGGGGAATCGGGCATGGTGACGGACCACGGGCCGATCGTCGCCGTGAACGCGAACGCCTCGGATCCTCATTATGAGCCGAGCCGGGAAAGGACTTCGCATATCCAGTGCGGCGACCTTGTCCTGATTGATCTCTGGGGCAAGCTCGATCAACCGTCTGCCGTCTACTACGACGTGACCTGGACAGGTTTTTGCGGCACGTCCGTCCCCGATCAGATCCAAAACATCTTCGAAATTGTGCGCGACGCCCGCAAGACCGCCTCCGATTTCGTGATAAAGAGGATCGAGACTGGTCAGAACATTGCCGGATACGAAGTCGATGATGCCTGCCGAGGGCACATTGTCGAAAAGGGATTTAACGACTACTTCTTCCACCGAACCGGCCACAGCATCGGCACGGAAGTGCACGGCACTGGCGCGAACATGGATAATCTCGAATCACATGACGATCGCGCGATTATCCCTGGCAGCTGTTTCTCCATCGAACCCGGCATTTATCTGCCTGAATTCGGCATCCGGTCTGAAGTGAATGTGTTCGTGGGCGAACATTTAGCGACCGTTACAGGCGAGGAACAGCAAGCCCTGGTGCTGATTTAAATCCCATCAATTCTTGTACATAGAATGCATCAATAATTTTGATTTGAGAAGCTGGCGCAAACGTTTTACATTTCGTTATGGCGACAGCTATTCCTTTGGAACCCCCTGCATCCCTTGTTGGGCTCCTTCACCGAATCAGCAACATTGTCAGTTCAGAAGTTTCGCTGGACGAGATGTTGGGAGAGATCGTCGGACTAACCGTGCAAGTCACTGATTGTGACGCGTGCCTTGTTTACCTGCTGGAGCGCGAAACAAGCGAGATTGTTTTGCGGGCATCCCAAGTACCTCACCAGGGAGATCTCGGCAATATCCGTTTGAAGGTCGGCGAAGGCGTGACCGGATGGGTCGTTGAACACCGCTCGGTAGTCGCCCTTTCCTCCAACGCAGGGGCTGATAGCCGTTTTAAGCGTTTCCAGGGTCTTGTCGAAGACACCTACGAAGCCTTTCTTTCTGTTCCGCTGGTGAGCGGCGGTGAAGTGATTGGCGTTATCAACGTACACCACCGGCAGCCGCATCAGCAAACCTCTGATGAAATTGCCCTGCTGACTTTCGTAGGCGAACAAATGGGCGGAGCCATCACCAAATCGTTCCTGGCCGAAGAGAACATCCGGTTGCAGGCAGAGACGGCGGAGATGCGACGTCAGCTCGAAACTCGAAAGATCGTGGAGCGAGCGAAGGGTATACTCCAGACCCGCCACAGTCTCACCGAAGAAGAGGCGTATCTCAGGCTGCGGAACGAAAGCCGGCGCCTGCGGCGGCCCATGCGTGAATTAGCCGAAGCCATCATTCTTTCTGAAGACCTCAGCCGCAAAAGCGAACGCGTGCAGTAGAGACCAGTCTGCCGCTAAAATCGTAGTTGCGGCCAGACATCCAGCGCGGGTTCCAACCGCTGTGGCGGAATCCGCATTTTCTCACCATTGCCGGTAATTTCTGGCGGCGACACATAAACTTGGCGCGATTTCCCGCGGTACGCAGGGATTACGCAATAGACTCAAAGACCACGGTTGTTGCGTTTGAGCATCAGCCGCAACCGTCTGCGCGAGGGCAGGTCGTTTTTCTGCACGGGCTGGAAGGCTCCGCGGATGCCGGCTATATCGCCAGTTTCGCTCAGGAAGCCCTGGTTCGCGGTTTCGGCGTCCATAGGCTGAACATGCGCACGTGCGGCAACACGGAGACGCTTTCCGAGACGATGTATCACTCCGGGCTCACGGGCGATACGCAGGAAATTATCCAGCGGATTTGGAAACGGGGAATCGGGCCGGTTTTTCTGGTGGGGTTTTCGCTGGGCGGAAATGTGGCTCTGAAGCTGGCTGGCGAATTCTGCCAAACGAACTTCCTTGCGGGTGTTGTGGCGGTTTCTACCCCCCTCGAGCTGGTGGACTGCGTACGCGAGATGGACAAGCCCTCGAATTCGCTGTACGCGAGGCGTTTCCTCGATCGCTTGCGCGGCCGCATCAGACGAAAGAGCCAGCTCGCGCCCCAGTTCTACAACACCAAAGGGCTCGATGAAGTGAAGTCGATATGGGAATTCGACGACCGGTTCACGGCTCCTTTTTTTGGCTTTGGGACCGCCGAGAATTACTATCGGACGCAGTCAGCCGCTCGCTTTCTGCACCTGATTCGGGTACCGACACTGGTGATTGCGGCCAAAGACGATCCGCTCGTTCCGTTTAAGATCTACGACAACCCCGTTTTCCAAACGAACTTCGCCCTTGAACTTCTGACGACTGAGCACGGAGGCCACCTTGGATTTCTGGCCCGTTCCCGGCCTCGTTTCTGGGTAGACGGAATTGCGCTGGACTGGATGGAGCAATTGTTAAAGGAGCATGAGGCCCGGCAACCTCAAGTTGATACACTTACGTCTGCCTAGAGCATCCTGTGGGTAATACGAGGTCGTACCGGCCTAGCGCTTCATTTTGGGAAGCCACGCGCATTGCAGTAGATTCGCTAAATAAGAACAAGCTGCGCAGCTTTTTGACGCTGCTCGGGATCATTCTCGCCACGACGACGCTTATTGCCGTAACCGCGCTGATTCACGGCATGAATCTCTACATTGCTACGAAGGTTTCAAACATGGGCGCTGACGGCTTTCAGATGATTCGCATGGCCTTCGTCGGCTTCAACCCGAAGAAGCTCATGTTGATGTCGAAGCGCAATCCCCAGATCAGGAAGGATGAATATGAGTTCATTCGAGACAACACCACGTTCCTGCGAGGCTTAGGGATTATCAGCCAGCGCAGCGGCCGGGTTAGGTTCGAAGGGCAGACCGACGAAGGCGTTCAAATAAGCGGTATTACCGCCAACATCCTTGATCTCAATAATATACAGATCGACCAAGGACGCGGGATCAGCGAGAGCGAAGAGCGCCGCCACGCGCCAGTCGCGTTTATCGGGGCGGATGTCCGGAAGCAGTTCTTCGCAAATCGCGATCCGATCGGGAAGACCATCGAGATCGACGGTTTCCCGGTTGAAGTAGTCGGAACCGCCAAGGAGCAGGGCAGCGTCTTCGGGCAGTCGCAGGACAACTTTGTGATGATTCCAGTGGATACGTTCTTTAAGAAGTACGGGACATCGCAAGGCATGAACTTGGTGGCGAAGGCCATCGATCAGGCGCATCTGGAACAGGCCGAGGATGAGAGCCGCATGCTGATGCGAGTGTTCCGGCATCTACGTCCCGGCGAGGACGATGACTTCGCCATCATCTCTTCCGATTCTTTCGTGAGCTTATGGGAGCGATTGACCGCGGCGATTTCGGCGACTGCGGTAGGCGTGGTCTCAGTGTTCATGGTGGTGGGCGGGATTGTCATCATGAACATCATGCTGGCGGCGGTGACGGAGAGAACGCATGAGATCGGGATCCGCAAGTCTCTGGGAGCGCGCAGGTCCGACATTCTGAACCAGTTTCTTGTCGAATCGGCTATGCTCGCATCTTCGGGCGGGCTGATCGGCGTGATTCTTGCGTGGATCATCGCAGCCGTAATTCGGAATACCGCCTCCGTCCCGATGTCGCTGCCGGTGACCTCGGTGATCATGGGAGTGGGGCTTTCGGCGATTGTCGGGCTGTTCTTCGGTATCTATCCGGCGACACAGGCCTCCAAGCTGGATCCCATTGAGGCGTTGAGGACAGAACGATGAATTGGCGGGCACTTGTGAACGCGATGTCGCTTGCCATGCAGACCATCCAGGCGCACAAGCTGCGGGCGCTGCTGACCGTACTGGGCGTGGTGATGGGAACGGGAACCATTATCGGCGTGGGGTCCATCTTGACGGGGCTGGATTCCACCATCGAGAACGCCATTCATAGCTTTGGCCCGAACACGATCATGGTATTCAAGTTCGCTTTTGGATTTCGCACTTCGGGATTGACGGGGGAGGAACGAACCCGTAAACCCCTCACGTATCAGAACGCGGAGGACATCAAGCAACACTGCGATGCGTGCGAAAGAGTGAGCACAATTCTCTTGTCTCCTGCCGCCTTGGTGGGCGGGATTATCGACGCCAAGTACCGAGGCAACGTGATTTACGGCGTTAACCTGCAGGGAGTGGGGCCGGCGTACGCACAAGGGGGCCAAGTAGACATGCATCTGGGCCGCTTTTTTACCGAAGAGGAGGACAGACGCCGCGTGCCGGTCACGGTTATAGGGGCGGACCTGGAACATGGTTTGTTTCCGGATGGAAACCCAATCGGGAAAGAAATCCTGGTCGATGGCCAGGAGTACGAAGTCATCGGGTCGATGAACAAGCCGCCCGCGTCAGTCTTCGGCCAGCCGGATAACCGGGTTCTGCTGCCGTACTGGACGATGCAGAAGAACTATCCTTCCGCCACGGAGAACTTTTTGTCAGTGACAGCCCTGCCTGGCCAGATGGCGCGCGCCGAAGATCAGATTCGCGTTATTCTGCGCGTCGACCGGCGCGTACCCTACAAAAAGCCCGATAATTTTGTCATGTCCACCGCAGAACAGATGGTCAGCGACTTTCGGCAGATCACATCTATCGTCGCTTTGACGATGGTTGTACTCAGCTCTGTGGGACTGCTGGTGGGCGGCATCGGCGTGATGAACATTATGCTGGTCTCAGTCACCGAGCGCACCAAAGAAATTGGCATCCGGAAGGCCATCGGGGCCAGACGGTCGGACATTACCTTGCAGTTCCTGCTGGAAGCCATTGTGCTGACGGGCTTGGGCGGCCTCGCGGGATTGACGTTCGGCTGGCTCGTTTCGCTCTTGACGCGAGTAATTTTTCCGGGCCTCCCCACATCAGTTCCTCTTTGGGCGGCAGCGCTGGGGCTGATTGTCTCAGCGGGAACAGGTTTGTTTTTCGGCATCTGGCCAGCGACGAAGGCGGCCCGGCTCGATCCGGTGGAAGCTTTACGGTATGAATAAATCGTGGCGCTTCAGGGTTTACCAGGATCCGGCGGAGCAGGCAACTGAACCCATTCGCGTCTCGGAGAATCGGTAGACGACAGGATCAGCTCACACATGTCTAAGTGGACGGCGTGGGCGCGTTCCATGTCCTGATAGCGTTTGCAAAGGTCGTCGGCAAAATCATCGGGAATAGCACTAGCCGCATCGTCCATATCTCTTTGAAACCGCCAGAAACACATTAGTGACATAGTACTTATACGGTATAGATCGAGCTGAAAGTAACAAAGAGTCACGAGCCAGAATGCCGAAGCGACGTATTTTCTCAACTGATATCTTGAACTGAGAGGTACGAAGAATGTCGCTACGAGCAATCCCAGTTCAGTTGACCGTGCTGGCGGCCGCAGTCTCGATGAGCGTATACGGCCAGGAGAAAATGGCGAGTCCGCCGGGCACAGCTGATGTGACATTAAACGGAAAGCAGATTTCCATCACTTACCATCGGCCTTTCATGCACGGAAGAAAGGTTATGGGAGGGCTGGTACCTTACGACCAGGTTTGGCGGACAGGCGCGAATGAAGCTACCGCGCTTGTTACGCCCGTGAATTTGAATATTGGCGGGGCGAATGTTCCCGCAGGGAAATACACCTTATATTCTTTGCCCTCCTCAGGCGCGTGGAAGCTCATTATCAACAAGCAAACCGGTCAGTGGGGCACCGAATACAACCAAGATCAGGATCTTGCCCGCGTGGATATGAAAAAAGAGACGCTTCCTTCCGCTGTACAAGAGTTCACAATCTCATGGAAAAAAACCGGCAATAGCACTGCAGACCTGGTACTGGAGTGGGAAAACACTCGATTGACCGTGCCGGTTCACGCGGAGTAGTGCGGGATGGCCCCGCTACCACACCCCATCCCCAGCCCCGATTGGCAAAGCCTCAAAGGCACCATTCTAGACGGTGGGTACGAACTCGCAGAGATGCTGAATGCAGACGAAGCAGGAGCCCGCTTTCGCGTGCGAATCCTGGGCGACTATTCGCTCAAAGCCTTCGCGAACTTCTACCCCCGAGAGTTGGACAACGGGCAACAGCAAGCCGCACTGTGGGAGACACTTAGCCAACTGCGCCAGCCGAGCTTGAGCTCGCCTCTGGGAGCGGGCGCGATGGTCGTCACGAACATACCGGTCGAGTACCTGGTCTTGCCGATGCCGGATGAGTACCTGGCAGGCGTGCTGCGCGAGCGCGTCCTTACCGAAGAAGAAGCACGTGAAGTGCTAACGAGTTTAGCGAATGCTTTGGGAACGTTGCACTCGAATGGCTTTGTGCATGGGCGAGTTTCTCCGGAGGAAGTTGTCGCGACGGGCGATTGCGTCCAGCTCTCCACTGCCGGCGTGAAGCGCATCAACCAGCTGTCGCCGCTGGATACCCTGCCGCCAAAGTACCTCGCGCCAGAAAGCGTCGAGCAGAATGTAACGAGTGCAGCCGACGTATGGTGCCTCGGCGCAACCTTGTTTGAAGCATTGAAGGGCAGTCCTTATACGCCCGGCGCGGACCTGGCGGTTGCGGGTTTGCCGCGGCCCTTTGCGGCGATCATCGAATCTTGTGTGAAGCCAGATCCGCATGCTCGTGGTACGCTCGACGCGATAACGCGGGTCTATAACAGGCATGCGGAAGAGAAAGTGAAAGAGAGCGCGGCGGTTTTGCCGGAGCCTTCTGTCGCTGCACCGGAGAAAGGACTGGCCGCGGCAGCCGCGGTTGGAGCAGGAGGAACGCCGCGGGCGAGCAGCGTGGTACCGGCGTTCGAAAAGGGCACGGAACCGCACCCGGTCTCAAGCCTCTATGCTACGCCCTTGCCTCGCCCACAAACAGGGCGGGAACGTGAAGCGCGGGAAGATGCGCCGGCGGGGCGACGCCGGCGAGCGATCTGGCCGTACGCGGGGGCAGCAGCGGTCATCGTGGTATTCATTCTTCTATTCGTGCGCCATCATAATCAGGCAAGGCCGCCGGCCGCGACGGCTGCCGCGACGGGAACCAAGAGCGCATGGGCTACGCGAACGCTGTCACCAGAAGCGAACGCCGCGAGAAAACCCGCGACGCCGCGATCATCCGCGCCAGTGACCGCGCCAGTGACCGGCACGGGAGAGAACGGCGCAGTCTGGCGGTTGGTGCTGTATACCTATGGAAGCGAGGCGGCTGCCCAGAAGATGGCTGAATCCATCAATCAGAAACATCCTGGCTTGAGCGCAGAGGTTTTCTCGCCAAAAGGAAGCGGCCCGTACCTGGTGGTGGCGGGCGGCCGAATGACGCGCGATGCAGCCGCGCGTCTTCGCCAGAGCGTAGGTCATTTGGGCATGCCGCGAGACGCTTATATTCAGAATTATGATCACTGATCGACGCTCTGGCGTGGAGCGGCTACCCGCGATTGCCGTCAGTTAGTTGCAATAATCCGCTCCAGGCTGACTCATCTTCCGATAACCCGACTTTTTAGCAAGTGAGCGGAACATCGGTAAATGCTGCCCCGCTTGCCGATAGCGATCCTGTGCAGCATCTGTTGAAGCGGATACTCTTGACGCCAGCATCATCTCGCAGCTGGATTAGGTACTCATCGTGCCATGGGTAGCGTCGATTGGTTGCTGGATTCGGACCCGGCCATACGTTGGCAGGGATGCGCGATCTGACGGATGCTTCTCCCGCAGAGGTTGCGAAGGTCTCGGCGCTGACATTCTCGCCCGCCAACACCCGGATGGTTCGTGGCGCAAAGATGGTGCTCCCGTTTGGCTGACGACCCTGTTTACAATGCAGATGTTGCGGGCGAGCGGCCTCGACCCCGCTGACCTCGCTATAGAGGCAGCAGTTGTGTGTTTAGAGTCGGGCTTACGGTGGAGCGACCAGGGAGGCTGCTGGGATTTGCGTGCACCGGAAACCGGCGGGAACACGTTCTTCGAGGGCGAAGTTGAGCCGTGCATCAACGGAGGCGCACTCGCCGTGGGAGCATACTTCAGCCACCCGGTGGAGACACTCGCGCGTCGTCTCGCCGCTGAGCAGCTCGAGAACGGCGGCTGGAACTGCGAAGCGCCGAACAGCACCCGTTCTTCGTTCCACACCACGATTAGTGTGCTGGAGGGGTGCTCGAATACAAGCGCTGTCGGGCTCGCGCCGGAAATCACAGCAGTCATGCAGCGGGGCGAGCTGTACCTTCTCCAGCGCGCGCTCTACCGGCGGCTCTCTACCGGCGGCTCTCTACCGGCGAGGTCGCGAATCCAGACTTCCTCCAGTTCGCCTTCCCGCCTCGTTACCACTACGACATCCTCCGCGCTCTGGACTACCTCCGGGCCGCAGGGTTTCAGCCCGATGCGCGTATTCCCGATGCAGTTCGCGTCGTCGAGAGCAAACGACAGGCCGACGGCCGGTGGCTGTTAGATGCCAGTTACGACGGTACAGCCACTCTTTTCCGTGAACTCGTGGGTGGGCAAAGTCGGTGGAATACGCTTCGGGCTCTCCGAGTTCTCCGTTGGTACCAACGGCGAGGTTTCGAGCCGATGACTTGAACCCGATTAGACGATTTTCAAGTGGCTGCGCGGATCTGGTCGGCTCACAATTCGAAATTGGCACCTAACTCTGCGGCCGAGAGGACGTATCCTCATTTGCCCCGCCGCCGTAATTGCAAATGGAATTGCAAATTTATGAAGAGGATGCACGCGTCGCAAGTCCGCAGCGCAATCTTTATCGGCAGGTGGACGCCTAAGATCTTGTTTTCACTTCAAGAGAGGCCCTATCGACACGGAGAATTGCGCCGCCAGCTCGGAGGCGTTTCCCAGCGTATGCTGACCAGGAATCTGCGCCATCTGGAATCCAAAGGACTGATCGTCAGGCGCGTGACGAGATCTAGGCCGATTGCTGTCGAGTATTCCTTGAGCAAACTTGGAACGACTATCATCGCGCCACTCAGAGGTGTGTGCGGCTGGGCAAAACGACATAGCAAGGACGTGACTGGCGAGGTACACCTTCGAGACCCGGACTCGCCTATGATTCGCAACCAATGATGATTGGCACTTGCTACCCCGAAGAGAATTCAATTCAACATGAAAACGTTCGCATAAAGGCGAAAATCGCGGGCATACCGTACTAGTTCGCTTAGGAACACATGTGTGCCTAATTGCGCCGAGGCGCAAGAACTGGCAAACTGTGGCGAGCGGCGGAACAGATTGGTGTGTTTTAAACGGTCATTTGTAGTGAGACGGTTTTCGCCGGCGCAGGGTGGTTCCCATCGCGCGATCGATCAGGTTCAAATGCCGCATCCCGCCGGGAAGATGTATCTTCGTTTGCCTCGGCACCGTAGTGGTAGACGGAGGTACGAATTTCAAAGAGGAGAACCGAATATGTGCCCAGCATGCATCGCAAGCGCAGCACTAATCATCGCCGGAGCCGGATCTACGGGTGGAATTCTGGCGGTGTGCATCGCTAAATTCAGAAACTTTTTCACAGCGAATCGTCTCGGTCTGTTTCAGAAAGGACAGGAGAAATAAGATGACAACTAACAAAGAGAAAGACATGGAGCAGCTGAAAGGGAATCTTCCAAAGAACACGCCGCCCATCGTGTCGGCGCAGGAGTGGGAGGCTGCGCGCCAGCAGCTCCTCGTAAAGGAGAAGGCCTTGACCCGCTCCCGTGACGCGCTCGCCGCCGAGCGCCGGCGGATGCCGTGGATGGCCGTCGAGAAGGCGTACCAATTCGAGGGGCCCAAGGGCAAGGTAAGCCTGCTCGACCTGTTCGGAGGCCGCCGTCAGTTGATCGTGTATCGCGCCTTCTTCGAGCCCGGTGTGTTCGGCTGGCCCGACCACGCCTGCCGCGGCTGCTCGCTGGGCGCCGATCAGGTCTCGCACCTGGCTCATTTGAACGCTCGTGACACTACACTCGCGTGGGCGTCGCGGGCGCCCCAGAACGATATCCAGCGCCTGAAGGAACGAATGGGTTGGAAGATGCCGTGGTACACGATTACAGACAGCTTCGACAAAGATTTCGGTGTGGACGAGTGGCACGGCCATAATGTATGCATCTGCGATGACCAGGGCAAGATCTTCCGCACCTACTTCATCAATAACCGCGGCGACGAGGCGATGGGGACTACGTGGAGCTACCTCGACATCACGCCGCTCGGCCGTCAAGAGACTTGGGAGGATTCGCCAGAGGGCTACCTGCAAACCCCTCCGTACAAGTGGTGGAACTGGCACGACAACTACGAGAACGAGGCCTCGCCGAATCCGAAGTGGATAGACATAATAACGGACCCGCAAGAAGCCGCCAGGAAGCGTGCCGCAGAAGAGAAAGCGTCATCGAGATAGCAAGGGAAAGAACGATGAAAGATACGATAAGCGATCAACTTGCAGCGCCCAAAATAGTCGATCGGAACACGTTCGAGGCCGAGCTGGACGCATTGCGGCCTCGAGAGAAGGCTCACACATACGAGGGCGATGCAATCGCGGCGGCTCGCCGGCGGCTGCCGATGGTCGAGGTGGATGGTGCCATACCGCTCATCGGCGAGCATGGCCCGGTGACGCTACTGGACACGTTCGAGGGGTGCCGGATGCTGATGGCCTACTACTTCATGTGGCACACCGGCAAGCCGGCCCCGGAGCAGTGCGAAGGGTGCACCTGGGTCACCACGCAGGTCCGCGAGCTGTCCTACCTTCATTCTCGCGACGTCACCTTCGCGGTGTTTTGCCAAGGTCCGTACGAAGAGAGCGCCCGTTATCGCGAATTCATGGCTTGGGAGGTGCCCTGGTACTCAGCCCAGGGCTCGCTCGACACCCTCCTGGTTGGACGCCGGGTCGGCAGGATGCACATCGTTTGCTATCTCCGACAAGGATCCAAAGTCTTCGAGACTCATTGGACGACGGCGCGTGGTGTCGAGGTGATGGACAACAACTATCACTTGCTCGACTTGACCGTGTACGGGCGGCAGGAGAACTGGGAAGACTCCCCGGCCGGATGGCCGCAACAGTGCACCTATACTCGGACCAGCACTGGCGCGCCCACTTGGCAACCCGAATGGCCGGGCGGACGCCCCATCGCCCAGTGGCCGCGACTCGAAGCTGGACACTCTGACGACCTCGGCTCCGGCCCGAGCTAATAGCGAGCGGCATCTTTCACATGTGCATCGCATTCGTGCGGGTTCACTGAATCCGCACGGAGGACAGTTATATGAATGTAATCGAAAACAAAACAATTCTGATTACTGGCGCCAATCGCGGCATCGGGCGGGCCCTGCTTGAGGAAACCTTGAAAAGAGGCGCGAAGTGCGTGTATGCCGGGACGCGAGAGCTCTTTGCACATTCGGATGCGCGCGTCGTGCCTTTGATCCTCGACGTAACTAACGCGGCGCAGATTCAGGGAGCTGTCGCGAACGTCGGATCTCTCGACATCCTGGTTAACAACGCAGGCATCGACCTTCATGATGACGTTAGCGATCGCTCCGGCATTGAACGGCATCTTGCCGTCAATCTCTTCGGTACGAACGGCGTGACGCAGGCCTTTCTGCCGTTATTGGCTAGCTCTCAGGGGACCATCGTCAACGTCCTGTCGTTGGCGGCATTGGCAAGCGCGTGCCGTTCAGTCCGGCATATTCGATCTCCAAGGCTGCTGCGTTCTCGCTGACGCAATCGCTGCGGGCTCTTTGGGCAGGACGGTTGAAAGTGCATGCAGTGTTCGCTGGCCCTGTGGACACCGACATGACTCGAGGCCTCGACATCCCGAAGGCTTCTCTGGAGTCAGTCGCGCGGGCCATCCTCGACGGAATGGAAAAAGGTGAGGAGGACATCTTCCCTGATCCCATGTCGCAGCCGATCGCGGAGAGTTGGCACAGTGGTATAGCCAGGGCACTTGAACGGCAATTCGCTGCTTACACGCCGGAGGGCGTGACGAAAGTGATGTGATGTGTTAACGAACAGGAGTTCCGGAAAGAAGTATTTAGAAACTCGATAAATTGAGAGAAAGCAATGCCGGCACACCAAACCGCGACACGTGAACAATAGCTCGCAGAACGGTTAAAGCTGCTCAAGTCGGAGAAGGAGTTGACCCGCCGCAGTGACGAACTAGCGCGGCTTCGGCAGGAACTCCCCTGGGTTCGGGTCGATAAGCAATATCGATTCGATACGGATGAGGGAAACTCATCGCTGGCGGACCTATTCCGGGGGCGCTCACAACTTCTCGTGTATCACTTCATGTTTGGGCCCGATTACAAGTCGGGTTGTCCAACTTGCTCGTCAATCGCGGACGGCTTCAATGGGATCGTTGTGCACTTGACCCAGCACGACGTGATGCTCTGGGCGGTTTCGCGCGCACCGCTTGAGAAACTGCAAGCATATAAGCGGCGGATGGGATGGACATTCCCGTGGGCATCCGCGTTCGGCGGCGACTTTAACTTCGATTTCACCGCCTCAGTAACCGAGGAGCAACAACGTGAGGGGGTCGAATACAACTACCGGCGCGAACCGGCGTGGCAACATGCAAGGTCGATTGGAGAGTGGCGCGGATCCGAAGGACCCGTCGCCACTATGGCAAGCATGACGGGAACTGATGAGGCCACCTATACCGCGAAAGACCGGGCATGAGCGCATTCGTTCTTGAGGAGGGCGCCGTGTACGACACCTATTCGACCTATGCTCGTGGGATCGATACTCTGTGGGGCATGTATCAATGGCTTGACCGCGCTCCCAAGGGACGGAACGAGACAGGTGTCTGGTGGCGCTGCCACGACGAGTACGACGAGCGCTGAGCAGTCTGGACGTTTGGGTGTATAGACAAATCCGAAGGAGCGTTCTGAGTCCATGGAAGACATCGGGAAGTTTGAGGCTCGATATCTTGCATTTCTCGAAACCATAAGCCACCTCCGGCCCCGGCTGCACCGATACTGTTCCCGTATGCTCGGATCGATTACAGATGGCGAAGATGTAGTTCAAGACGCCCTTTTTCGCGCCTATCGCCGCCTGGAAACTTTTGATGAGAGCCGTCCTTTGACGCCATGGTTGTTTCGCATTGCGCATAATCAGTGCATCGATTTTCTACGGAGTCGAGGGGTGCGGGAGGAAGCGGAAGCTGCGGCGGCACAACCGGATTTCGTCGAACCGGGCGAACCTCCCGGTCCGGCCATCGGGCCCGCCATCGAGCATCTTGTCCTGAATCTCCCGCCGAAAGAGCGCGCGTGCGTGCTCCTGAAGGATGTCTTCGAGTGTTCGTTAGAGGAAATCGCCGAGCTTGTCGATTCGACGGTGGGCGGCGTCAAGGCTGCTCTCAATCGCGGCAGGTCGAAACTGTGGTCGTTCGGAAGCCGGCCCGCGCCGCCACGCGCATCGACGCCCGAGAACAGAGAGATACTTCATCTTTATGTCGAAAGATTCAATCGCCGGGATTGGGATGGGCTGCGCGAACTGATCAGCGCCGATGCCCGCCTGCTCGTTGCCGATCGATTCTCGGGCCGCTTCGCCGACTCGGGCTACTTAGGTGTCTACGAGCGTATGCGTCAGACTTGGCGGTTGGCACTGGGCGAAGTGGAAACGGAGCCCTCGATCGTTCTCCTCAACCTCCGAGATGGTAACTGGGAAATAGAGGGAATTATTAGACTCAATGTGGGGCCGGACGGTCGAATTGAAAGAATCTTCGATTACCAGCATTGCCCTTGGATGTTGACGGTGGCCTCCATTGTGGTGCGCGAATTTGTCACATGATGCGCATCCTGTTTCACGCGTCTTATGCATACCACCGTGAACTTGCGACTGTGAAGCCCGGTTACTTCGAATGGCGCGTCAAGGCCGCTGGAAACCTTACGTTCGATCTCAATGGCAGACAACCCGACTTTATAGCGAGTGAACAAAAACGTTAGATCCACACTCGCCGTTACCCGCAACTTGGACACGTAGGCGTTTACACAGGGGCAGCATGAGCAGATCTAGTCAACTGATCAACACCAGGGAAAATACTCCTGTCAGCGATATTTGGCCATCCGTGGACAGCATTACTGCTGTTACTCGGCCCTCAGCGACACGACGGGGTCAATGTGAATCAAGCGCCAAATCGGAATGATGGAGGCGCCAAGTGCAAACAGTATCAGGGTGAAAGACACTGCTGCGAAGGTCGCTGGATCAAGCGGGCTCGTATCGTAGAGCAAAGCAGAAATTGTTCTGGCGACAATGAGCGACGCGATTATTCCTATCATCACTCCCGTACCAGAGAGTCGCAAGCAATGCCGCAGGACCAAGCCAACCAGGTCACTCGGTTTTGCTCCCAGAGCAACGCGCACGCCAAACTCCTGCATACGCTGCGCAGCATTATAGGCAAGGAGGCCACCGACTCCGAGCGTTGCGAGCAACATCGCCGCCACAGCAAAACAGGTCAACAGCCAGGTCCGAAAGCGCTCCGCTGATAAGGATTCACCCAAGATTTCATCAACTGTCTCGATGCGCCCGGCCGCGAGATTAGGATCGATTTTGGTGATCTGTTGCCGCAGTTCTCGTGCCATCCAAAGCGGATTCCCGGATGTCCGGACGATGACGTTCATCGCATTCATCCAGTCTGCCGGAGTCGTAAACACCAGCAAGCGCGGAGATCTGCTCGTCAGCGTCGCTTTTACATCTGCGACAACGCCAACCACGGTCAACCATGGCTGGTCATTCATTGGATCGTCGACGCCGAACTTGATATGCCTGCCGATCGGATTCTGGTCTGGCCACATTCGCTTTGCCAGCCCCTCCGAGATCACTGCGACATGTATCTTTCCAACGTAGTCATCGGGCGCGAATAAACGTCCTTCCAGCAGACGCACGCCCAGTGTGCGCAGAGCATCGCCCAGGCAGAAAAGATAATCCGCTCGTTCGGTGTGCCGGGCGGGACCTTCGGCTGTGAGAATCACATTCGAGCTCGAACCCATCGGAAGATCGGAGATCGCTCCGCTTTGCCGAACACCGGGTAATGCTCCTACTTGTGTGAGCAACCGATTGAACAAGCTCGTAATCTGCGCGGCCGATTTATACGTGGCACCCGGGAGAGTAATCCGCATGCTGATAACATGCTCCGGCTCGAACCCCGGATTCGTTTCTTTTGTGTTCACGAAACTGCGCAGTAGTAGTCCGGCCGTGGTCAGCAGAACGAACGCAAGACTAAATTGAACGATAACGGCGCCCGACATAGTGAGCCGCTCGCGCCTGCTTTGGGTGGTTGTTCGCCCTTCACCGTGCAGCTGAGTTGCGGCAATGGTACGCATCGTGTTCACGAACGGCGCCACGCAGAAGATAATTGGTGTGAGCAGGGTGACTGCGGCCACGAAACCTGCCATCCGCCAGTTCAGACCGATTTCATTCGCTCGCGGCAGCGTGCCTGGAGCAAAATGAATCAGCAGCGGCAACGTCCAGAAGGCCAAAGAAAGGCCGATTGCGCCGCCCGCGATGGAAAGCAATAGCCCTTCTGTCAATGTCTGCCGTGTAAGCCGCCAAAATCCTGCACCCAGAGCGGTCCGAACCGCAAATTCCCTTCGTCGTGCGGCCATGCGGGTAAACATCAGGTTGGCAACATCCGCACAGCCGATCAGCAGGACGACTCCCACCGCCGCCAGCAACAGCATCAGCGGGCGTTGGACATTCCCTGTAAACTCTTCACGAAAAGGGACCACCTGGGCTTCCAGTGAGAAGTTCGGAAGGTGCTGCAGCATCTGTTTTATTGCTGTCGGATAATTCTCGGCGAGACGTTTGATCAAACCTCGGACTTCCGCATTTGCCTGTTGGACCGTCACGTTCGGCCGCAATCGAGCGATCATGCTGTAATCGAAGTCACTGACCGTTTCTTTCCGGTCTTCGTTATCCCAGGAGACGGGGACGAACAGTTGAGCAGGATCGCCGTTGAAGCGTGATCCGCGTATCGGGAAAGAGAATGCTCGTGGCATGATCCCGATAACTGCATACGGCATCCGATCGAGAAGAATTGTGCGGCGAATCGCGTCCTGCGGTGTCCCAAACAAACTTCGAGCGAGGCCGTCGCTCAATAAAACAACCTGCGCCGAATGATCATCTTCGTAGCGAGTGAACACCCGGCCCACAGCCGGCGAGACTTCAAGAACTTGAAACAGTGACGCCGAGGTGCGCGCGGCCTCTATGCGTCGCGGCTGGCTGACGCCGGCGATTTCGTACTCCCGGTTCCGGTAGACTCCCGTGGATGCAAAGGACCGGTTGTTCGCTGAAACATACAGATAATCGGGACAGGAAAACGGCATCACAGGGAACGCCAGAGCGGGTACGCCTTCGGTGACCGAGACCAGCCGGTCCTGATCCGGGAAAAACAAGGGGCGAAACAGCACCGTATCAACCACCGAGAAGATGGCAGCATTGAGCCCGATGCAAAATGCCAGGGCCGCGACAATGGTAACGGTGAAGGCCGGTGTCTTGCGAAGCGTGCGGAATGCAAATTGTAAGTCACTTGCGGCCGCTTCCACCCACCGCACGCCACGGGCATCCCGGCACTCCTCTCTTACGCGTTCCACGCCGCCCATGCTTGCCAAAGCCACTCTGCGCGCTTCCCCCGGGGAGGCTCCAGCGGTAATTTGCCGCTCCACTTCGCGCTCCACATAGTCACGCAATTCGTCATTTAGATCGCCTTCCACCTTCGACCGGAAGAACAGCGCCCGGAGTCGCAAGTGCATTCGCCTTAGGAAACGCATAACCTTAGCCCATCGAGGGGGCCACGATCCCCGTGATCGCCCCGGACAGATCGTTGGGCTTCATTGCAGCTATCGATGATCGATAACAGCATAGCTCTTATCTGTGATCAGATCAAGGGCGGTTTGGCTGACGGCCATCGATCCCGGTGCTGAAATCACCGCGACCGCTCAGCCTGCTGATGATCACTGCTTGCGAATGATGATGTCGGAATTGGGCGGTCCGCGATAGATCCGATGTGGTTGGGAAGGGTTTACCAATACGATCGGGGTGCTCCGCGGGTCGAGATTGAGCTACAGAGTTACCGCCAAATGAGCGGCGCTCCCCTGATTTCGAGAGGGCGCGGCCGCGAAGCTGGCGGCAATCAACCCGATCCAGGTCTCACTTACCAAATTGGCGACGTAGCCGAATTGCCCTCTCTGCTGCAAGTTCTTCCAACAAATACGGTGCTTTCGGGTCCGTCTGCCGAGTTAACAATCGGGCGCTCCATTCCAATTGACGCGAGTGGAACTTTCCACTCTGTGATGCGTATTCACCCAGAGGCGCCCTGAAAGGAGTTAGTCGATGAAGATCTTTGTGCTAGGCTTGACCGCGCTTGTCGCTGGGGGAGTTTTGAGTGCCGCTGAAGCCGATGGGTCATTCGACAGGTCGCTTACCGTTTCTGGCCCAGTAGATTTGGACGTTCAGACGGACTCCGGTGGAATTACCGTGGCCACAGGCCCATCGGGATTCGTGCGCATTCATGCGATCCTCAAGGTGCAGCACGGCTGGTTCAGCTCGGATGATGTGTACGGGCGACTTCGAAAGCTCGAACGCAACCCGCCAATCGAACAAAACGGCAACACGGTGCGCGTCGGCTATGTCCACGAACGTAACTTATTGAGGAACATTTCCATGCGCCTAGAAATTGAAACTCCAAGCAACACTGAGCTTCGGGCCCGCGCCGATTCAGGAGGGATCGAGGTTCGAGGTATCAATGGGCGGGTGGACTGCAAAACAGATTCGGGTGGAATCGAAATCCACGATGTTGGATCTGAGGTTCATGCAGAAGCTGATTCCGGAGGTGTGCATATCAAAAACGCGAAAGCTGCGGTGTTTGCGCGTGTCGATTCGGGAGGAATCGATGCTGTAGATGTGAACGGCGCGCTGGACGTTCAGGCCGACTCCGGCCATATTACCCTCAGCCAAACCGTTGCCGCTCCGATTCGCGCGAAAGCAGACTCCGGCGGTATCAGCGTGAGGCTTGTACCAGGTGCTGGCTACGACATAGATGCGGAATCCGAGAGCGGCAACATCTCGGTTCCGGAAATGACGGTCCGCAGCGGTTTTTCCCGGCATCACATAGAGGGTAAGATTCGCGGCGGCGGGCCATTGATCAGCATTCGAGTAGGCTCGGGCGGTGCCACGATCGAGTGAGTCAGGTTGTTATCCGAGCAATGGAATCATTGCGATGCTTCGATTTGCTCGCCCCATTTACCTTTGCGTACACAATCGGCGTGATGCGATGGTAATGCTCGGCAAACAGCGTTACCTCCGAGTGAAGGCGCCAATGGGCTGTGACGCATTCGGCACTTGTCCAGAAACGCCACTTAACCGCCGCGGTCAGGATTATGAAAGGGCACGGTGAACAGACACAGTTCCCAAGCGACTATATGTATGTGCCCAAAGGAGGGCGCACTCAATGAACATCAGGCTTATATACCCATACGACGGCGGAAAGCCGTGTCCAAAATGCGGCGCCGAAGCGGACTGGCAAACGGATTTCGACGGCAGGATGACCCGCGTTCGCTGCCATGGAATGTGCCGGAGATACACGATCCCCTACGCGGACGCATGCGATGGAATCGCAGCCCTTACTGAAGCAGCGGCGCGCCTGCGATGTACGCTGACCGAATTTCCAGTGGGAACGGACGCAAATGATTCGCGGAGATGTTGGTGGCGAGAGGAGGTGCCAACTGAGCACCGCGAATAGCTTGGGGCGCGTGCAAAACGGCCTCCGGAAGCTGCGGGCCGAAGTATCCCCAGAGCACAGCCAGATTTGCAAGAGGCGCCCTTAAGGGCATTTCTGAAGGAGAATCTCTCGGCCGGCGCCGCACTACCGGACGGGTTTCTGGCACTAAATGCGTTCTGTCGCTTCCAGGCCTCTGCTCAGGATCATTCCTTGCGTCATCGGAACAGCGGTTGGCATTTCGTTGGCGCAATGTGAGACACCCCAAGAGCTGTTCGCCACTGTCTCGCATAGCGTAGTTGTGGTGAATGTCTCCGACGATGAGGGGAAACCTGCTGTCCTTGGAAGCGGAGTCGTCGTCGCACCCGGTAGGGTCGTCACAAGTTACCACGTTGTGAATTCGGGCGGTGCGATCTCCGTCCACTATAACTCACGATCCTTCCCCGCCACCTTGCTTTACGCCGATCCCGAGCGCGACCTCTGTGAGTTGTCAGCCAGCGGACTCGCGGCTCCTCCGGTCACTTTGGGTCCAGTTCGCGGCATCCATATCGGCGACCGCGTATTCGCTATTGGTGCTCCGAGAGGCCTCGAACTTACTCTGAGCGAGGGCCTGATCTCATCGCTTCGAACCATGGCGGGTATGCGCTACATCCAGACCACAGCACCTATCTCGCCAGGCTCGTCTGGGGGCGGGCTGTTCGATGAGCAGGGTCGGCTGATTGGAATCACTACGTTTTATATCTCGGAAGGTCAGAATCTTAACTTTGCGGCGCCCGCAGACTGGATTGCGGATCTGCCGAAGCACCCGCTAAGCCAGACAGGTAGCGTTCAGCCTGACTGGGTCTCGAGATGGATCTCTCTTGAAGACAAGGAGGACTGGATAGGTCTGCTGGAACTCGGGGGAGAGTGGACCAAGGCGAATCCAAAGAGTGCCTTGCCGTGGACCGCCGTTTGTGAAGCTCATAGGCAACTGCGCCAGTTCACCGAAGCGGTTGATGCAAGCTCGCAAGCTGTAATGATCGATCCAAGCAGCGCCTTTGCATGGGAAAATCTTGCGCTTAGCTACGAAGGCCTCGACAAATTCGATAAGGCCCTAATCGCTGAACAGCAGGCGCTTGCACTTGAGCCAAAGGATGCAGCCACGTGGAATGAAGTGGGCCTCATCTACACAAATCTTCGCCAATACGAGAAAGCGCTCGAGGCATTCGAGCAAGCCGTGGGCCTTGCGCCGAATGACTCGACGTCATGGAGGAACCTCGGCGGCGCGTATCTGATGCTGTCACAATATCAAAAGACAGTAGAAGCGGAGCAGCAGGCATTAAGCATTGATCCGAACAATGCCAAAGCCTGGTACACCCTTGGATTCGGCTATTATTTCGAGCAACGGCGCGATAAAGCCGTTGATGTCTACCAGCGCCTCCGGCAACTCGATACCGACCTCGCCGAGCGTTTCTTTAAGGCATGTATTCTGCCGTGAATTCCTGACAAAGCCGGGTTGTCGGCGAGTGTAGCGGGCATCGCGGCGGATAAACCTTCGAGACCTCTCCGGAGGTCCCCATGTACCTGTTTCAGTCATGCCGCGGTACGCTGCGACATGCCGTCCCTAAGCGGGCTGGTACACCGGTTTCATTCGTCGAGAATCGATGCGATCTGGCGCCTCAGCTCTGGTATCCGGTTCTGGACCACATCCCACACGAGCTCGTAATCGACGCCGAAGTAATCATGAATGAGCCGGTCACGCATTCCGGCCATGGCACGCCATTCAACGCCTGCATATCGTATTCGAAAATCATCCGGGATCTTTTTCGCCGCCTCTCCGATGATTTCCAGACTCCGGACGAACGCACGTCGAAGTGTCTCATCCGCCATAAACCGGTCCACAGAGAGATCAGCGCCTTGGTTTATCAGGTAGTCTGCCTCGACCAAAATGTGGCGAAGGTAATCACGCGGCTCGAAGCACATCTTCCGCTTCCGCCAGGATACGCGGCCCCAGGAACGGAGACAACGCTTCCACTGTCACGAGCTCGACCCTACAACCGAGACGCGCTTCGAGCAACTCGGAAAGAGCTAAAAAGCGGCTGTATGTCTTCGCTCCCGGGAAGAACTGGACCAGCAGGTCGACGTCGCTGTCGAGGCGAGATTGGTTCCGCGCAACGGAACCGAACAAGGCAAGGCGCTGTACACCGAGTGCGCGGATATCCGGCTCAGATGTAGCTAGCAGTTTGGTCGCTTGTTCCCGGGTAAGCGGCGTCTCAGGCATTCTAAGGACAATTTTCCCGCATGTGGGCCTCGATGACAATGGGACGCGATCTTCTTTGACAGCTTATTGCAAGGCTAAGCCCCGAACAGCCGGCGATTCGGATAGTATTCTTGGCTCAGCGTTCTGCCCGGAAAACACCGTTATCGGAGATTGAAAAGTTCAATTAAGCCGAGTAGACACTGGCAGTAAGCCCTTACAAATCCTTAGGGAGAAGTTTCCGGAATACTTGTAGATAGCGCTCATCCTTGCCTGGAAAGTAACTATCGAGCTAACGATAGCCGCGTCTTGCCGTCCGCATTCTCATACCGGAATTCCCAAGTGGCCTTCTTCGCCTTTCGGGTCGGCTTCGGGAAATAGAGATATCCCGCCACAGCATGCGCAGTCTTTCCGTCGGGCAGTGACTTCTCCCACAGCTCTTGCGCCACCATGTTGGCATTCTGTGTAGGCGATGGAGTGATCTGGGGCGCCGTGGCCGTTCTCGGCATGTCCTCGCAATCAACGGTTGTTCGGCACGGCATCTGAGCCGGACCACCCACACCCACCCCTACGTCGGTTGAAGTCTCAGTCCCGCTTACCCTGCGTCCAGTTACGGGGTCGGTATAGGAACCATGTCCGATGGAAGCACCAGCGGCAGTGTTCACGCCTCCGGGGGCACCTACTTTCGGCGGCTCCGGCCGGCCCGCTACGATTTCGGCAATAGTGTCTGCCGTCACCGGACGCGTACCCACCAACTCATCGCCTACGGCCAGCGTAAAGTCGGCCGGGTACAGGTCTACATCTTTGCCCGGAGCGGGGAACACCCCTACTTCCACCACCACATAACCGGCGTGAGTCAGGTCGAACTTGAACATCTTCTTTGCCTGGTCGGGTGGCACCACGTAAGCGCCAATAGAAAAGTTCGCGGTGTTGCCGCTAGCCGGATAACTAGCCGCATCCGCCCGAGGGCGAATTCCCGGCGAATCCGCCACCATCGGCAAACTGCACACCAAACAACTCAGAACGGCGCATTTCATCCCGTACGCCCTCCTTGGTATTCTACGCCGACGGAATCGCTTCCGTTGCATTTCCCGAATACCCGTCTTCAAGTGCTTTGCTGATCGAAACCAACAAGCGATGGGTCCCTGGATCGACAAACGCTCCGACTGAACGCGGATGACTTTAGCTCGGATTCACTTGCCCGTACGAGGCTGTAGTCTTCCCTTCGAAACGTGGAAGTCGCTGAATCGAAAGGTAGTCGGCAGCCTCAAACGGATAAGAAACAGGGATACCGGAAAGCAAGAAATTTGCAAATTGAAAAGCGAATGCAGGCAGAGCCAGGTCGGCCGCCAAAGTCCGCACTGAGTTATTACAAATTAATCGGTCTCCAGGAACGGTTTCTCTGTTTTGAAAATAAGAAGGTGACCCTTCCCAAGGGCCGGAGGCAGCACCTGAACGAGTTCCCACCCGTTTTCCCCATACTCCTTTAGAACATCTTCCAACTGGTCACCAAACGTTGCGTCGTCAAAGTGCACTGTCTTGGTTACATATTGCCATTCAGCCATGCCTCAGCCTCCAGAAGAACCGTCTACCGTTGACACTATACTGCCCCGCCATTGCAACCGCAAGTCTGGCAAAGATTGCGCCGATACACGACTTAAACCTGCACATTCAGTTTTCGGACTTGGTCGACAATGAATTCGGAGGTCCTCCAACCAAGAGCAGAGATCGTCAGAGTTGGATTTTTGTCAGCGTTGCTGACGAAGGGCGCTCCATCGGTCACAAACAGATTCTTTACGTCCCAGGCCTGGCAGTATTGGTTTAGAACAGACGTCCTGGGATTGTCACCCATGCGGGTGGCTCCGACTTCGTGCTTCACTTGGCCGCCGTGTTCGATGCCCCAGTTATCCTGGGCGCCCGAATGACTGGTAACAATGCCGCCAGCCGTCTCGATCAAGCTTCTGAATGTTTCTTGCATGTGTCTGGCCTGCAGCAACTCGTCCTGGCTCCATTTGAAATGAAATCGCAGTACCGGTATACCCCATTGATCCACAACGTCCGGATCGATCTCACAATAACTGTCGTTGTTAGGAATCATCTCGCCTCGACCCGCAAAATGAACCTCGCCGCCGTAGAGCCGGCGCAGACTCTGCTTCAGTGACCGGCCGTATCCACCGTCGAGGAATTCTTGCGCATAGCCGCCCAAGGCGCCCGCACCGGGCATATGCCGGCCTCCGCCGATTTCGATGTGGTAGCCGCGCGCGAAGGGAACTTGGCCTGCCTTCTGCTGTTTGTACAACCACCAGGGCATATAGAGATGCATGCCGCCCACGCCGTCTTCGTTTACCGGAGGGAGGTCCTGCAGGATAGGCAAGTATCCACTCACCGCCGAACCCACCGTATCCATGACATAGCGGCCCACTAGGCCCGACGAATTTGCGATGCCGTCCGGAAAGCGACCGCTTTTCGAATTCAGCATGATGCGAGCCGTTTCGCAGCAGCTTGCGGCAAGCACGACGATTTTAGCGCGCACGTCGATCTCTGAACGCGTCGTTTTATCCACGTATGAAACGCCGCGGGCGCGGCCGTCGGAGCCCACGAGCACTTCCCGGACCATGGCGTTGGCGCGGACTTCGAGATTGCCGGTCTTCATCGCCGGGAAAATATGCACGCCCGGCGAATTGAAGTTCGCGTTCACGCCACAGGAGCGGCCGCACTCCGCGCAATAGTGACACGCCGGGCGGCCATTCAGAGGGCGCGTGAGAATGGCCAGGCGCGATGGCACACAGGGAATCTTGAGCTTCTCAGAGGCCAGCTGGATGATTCTCTCGTGGCAGCGCGGCGCAGGAGGGGGCAGAAACGTGCCATCCGGCGTATTCTCCAGCCCCTCATTCGAGCCGAAGACGCCGATCAATTCCTCGACTTTGTCGTAATAGGGCGCGAGATCTTCATACGTGATCGGCCAATCGAACCCCTTGCCGTCGCGGCTGTAAGGCTTGAAGTCATACGGCCCCATGCGGAGAGAGATGCGGCCATAATGATTCGTGCGGCCGCCCAACATACGGGCGCGCCACCACATCCAGCTGGAGCCCGGCGCATTCGTATAAGGCTCTCCAGGAACTTCCCAGCCGCCCAGCAGAGTGGCATCAAAATAGCCCAATGGCATTTCATGCGTTGCCGCGCCACGATGCGGGGCATTATAAGGCCATTCGAACATCTTCGATTGCCTGGTTGCATCGAACCACGCGCCGGCCTCCAGCATGCAAGTCTTCGCGCCGGCATTTGCCAGCACCTGCGCGGCGACACCGCCGCCGGCGCCGGAGCCCACGATCACGACGTCGAAAATTTTTGGAGCCGCTTTCACTTGCGCCATGTCTTCTCCAGGATTATCACGACCAACCGCGCGGCTTACGAGGCCGGCGGGGCGGGGAGCATGTTCCGAATTGCAGTGATCCGCCACCCGTCCGAGTCTTTAATTACGACAAATGTAGACCACATATGCCGGCTTTGGCCGCTCTTCATTCCAGTCAGATCGTAGTGCGCGTCCACGATCGCTACGCCCGGCTCCAGGAAGCGGATGGACGCGATGGTGATGGAACGCGTTCCGCCTGTTCGCTGGGATGTCGCCAAAGTCCCGCGCACAATGGCGGCGCGACCCTTTCGCCATTCTCCCGATGAAACAAGCTGGTCGGCATCGGGCGTAAAGAGCTCGTCGACAGCATGCGAATCCATTTCTTGACGAGCGTCCACATATTTTTGAACAAGCTGGCGAATCAGGGCCTCGTCAGACGCTGCGGACGGCCTCTGCCCCGCCAGCAAGGTCAAAAAGCCGATAGAGAGGCCGCACAGCAGGGAGAACGTTCGCATGGATCTCCAAACTCCTTTGCTCTTCAACGTCTATTACGGGCCGGCCCTAGTCTCCTGTTTGTGCGCCGGGATGAACCGGCATGTAGTTGGGAATGAAAGAGTCCTACAAGAAAGGAGTAGCGAACCATCTTGGCCTTGAGTCTTGCACTCGCCGTCGTGAGGCGGCGGGTGAAGCGTAGACAGAGGTATCGGTGGGCCGGGTATTGAGCTTCGTAAAACTAATTCGGGGCGCCGATCCTGTGAACAGAAGGAGAAGGCAACATGGCCAGCGGCGATAGCGCGAGCCGTTGGTCAGCCCTGCGTAGTCGAAGACCCCGAGCACGCTGAGAAACTGCATGCACGAGAACCGGGAGACCTCGGCATCGACTGGCCGCGACGAGCGGCACAGTCCGGCGGGAGAAGGCAGAAGCCAAACGGCCCGCATGAACGATGCCGAGGAGTCGGATCGCTCTGTAGTACCTGTGAACCAGTCGAACAAAGCCGAGCCATTGGCTGCGGAGGTTGGGGAGGGAAGAGAGCGAACCAAGGAGAACACTTCGCGATCACACACGCTCTCGACGCAGAGCGAGGTCGGCGTGTCCCAGAGATTGCGGGGTGTGCGAGAAGCAGCAAAGGAAAGGAAGCGAGAACGGTTCACGGCTTTGCTTCACCATTTGAACGTCGATCTGCTACGGGAAAGCTTTTACGCGTTAAAGCGGCAAGCGGCACCGGGAGTAGATGGCGTGACGTGGCGGGAGTATGGAACCGGGTTGGAGGATCGGATTACTGATCTGCACAGCCGGGTGCACCGGGGAGCGTATCGGGCACAACCCTCGCGGAGAGTTTATATTCCGAAGGCTGACGGCCGGCAGCGGCCGTTGGGCATCGCCAGTCTGGAGGACAAGATTGTTCAACAGGCGGTGGTGACCATCCTCAATGCGATTTATGAGGTGGACTTCAAAGGATTCTCCTACGGGTTCCGGCCCGGTCGCAGCCCGCATCAGGCGCTAGACGCACTGAATGTAGGCATCTGCCGGAAGCGCGTGAGCTGGATTCTGGACGCCGACATTCGAGGGTTCTTCGACAACATGAGCCACGAATGGACGGAGAAGTTTGTCCAGCATCGCGTAGCCGACCCGCGGATTCATCGTCTGATCCATAAATGGCTGAAGGCGGGAGTAAGCGAGGAAGGCGAATGGTCGGAAACGAAGATAGGGACTCCGCAGGGAGCGGTGATTTCACCGTTGCTAGCGAACATCTATCTGCATTACGTCTTTGACCAGTGGATAGATGCCTGGCGCAAGCGGTGGGCGAGGGGCGAAGTCATTGCCGTTCGCTATGCCGACGATCTGGTGTTGGGCTTCGAGCACCGCGAGGACGCCGAGCGGTTCCTGGACGCATTCCGGGAACGGCTGGCGAAATTCGGGCTGGAACTACATCCGGACAAAACGCGACTCATCGAGTTCGGGCGAAGCGCTGAAACCAACCGCGGCAAACGTGGTGAGGGAAAACCGGAGACCTTCGACTTCTTGGGATTCACGCACTACTGTGGGACTAAGAAGGGCCGCTTCATTGTCTGGCGCAAGACGGCGAGCAAACGGATGCGAGCGAAACTGCAGCAACTCAAGCAGGAGCTTCGACGCCGGATGCATCATCCGCTAGCGCAAGTCGGCGAGTGGCTGGGAAGGGTGCAGCGTGGTTATTACCAATACCATGCGGTACCGGGCAACAGCGCGACGCTCGGGCGGTTCCGACATCGGCTCTTTTGGCTGTGGTGGAAGATAGTAGGCCGCCGCAGCGAAAGGCGGATGCGCTGGGACCGCTACTGCCCGATGTTCGACCGCTGGGTGCCTTATCCGCGCATCGTGCATCCCTATCCAAGCGTTCGCTTCGACGCCACACATCCAAGGTAGGAGCCGTATGCGTGAGCAGCGCACGTACGGATCTGTGCGGGGGGCGATCAGCGATGATCGTCCCTACCGCGACCCGAAATTCCTTTACGTTTCGTCCATACACGCTCCCTGACGGTCGCGACTCCGTTTCGAGCGTTTCACGCTGATGAACGATGAGTTGGCGTCAAGAAACTCAAGAAACACGGGACTAGTGGGAGGACTGGCTGTTCTTAATCACTTCCTGCGCGCGCTCCGCCGTAGCGGCCCGCGCTTTTCCCTCCAGGCTACTGAAGGTTTTCATTTCGGCTTGAGCTTCGCCGGTCTGGCCGGTGGCGCGATATGCCTGGGCAAGCAGAAAATGAGTGCTGGGTTCCGCTGGATCGTTTTTTTCAACCGCCTGGAGCTCTTGAATAGCTTCCTGATCGCGGTGAAGTTTCAAAAGCAAGCGGCCGCGGTCGGCGCGAGCTTCCATCAGGCCGGGGCAGGCTGCGAGGGCTTTATCCACCTGTGCGAGAGCCTGCTCCGGATCGACGCTTTTCTGCAGAAGGATGTCACCGAGCTTCCAATCGACCATGCAGTTGCGCGGATCGATGGTCTTCTCTATAGTGAATTGCTCGGTGGCATTATCCCATTGGGAAAGAGTCCAGTAGAGATCGCCCAGCTTGAAGTGCACGCCCGGCTGCCGGGGCGCGGCGTCAATGGCTTTCTTCCATTCGACAATGGCGCCGTCATAATTCTTCATGCTTTCCATGAGCTCCGCTGAGATCTCATGCGCCCAAACCGAATTAGGATCGATCTCATTGACTTTGGCCAAGGCTTGCTGCGAAAGCTGCATGTATACCCTGCCTAGGAGGTACCAGACGTGCTGATTGCCGGGCTCCTGCGCGGCAAGCTGGCGGAGGTGAACGGCGGCGGCTTCAAAGTCATTTAGCTTTGTGAGGTCGTTCACCAGAAAGAGCCGCGCATTGTGGTCGGCCGGATTCGCTTTCACGGCAGCTTCCAGCGGAGGGCGCGCCTTGGCGTACTCGCCGATCTGAAAGAGCGAGATTCCGAGGAGGGCGTTCGCGGAACTCATACGCGGATCGACCTTGAGCCCGCGCTCGAGCGTGTCGGCGGCTTCGCGAAACTCGCCTTCTTTGAAATAGAGGATGCCGAGGTTGTTATAGGCAGGCGCCAGACGGGGCTGCAGCTTCAGAATCTGCTGGTATTTTTCGATGGCCGTGGGAAAGTCCCCACTGTCTTCGGCGGCCTTGGCTTCGGCGTGCAGCGATTCCACGCGATCCTCGGAGCCACGATCCTCAGACCCATGGGAAGCCGTTTGGGGCCATAGGGGTGATACTGTTCCGGCAATGAACAGAATGAGGGCAAAACGGGCGGCGGAACAAAGCGCCATGGATACACTATAAGACTTCGATGTCCGGCGGGCGTGCTTCACAATGGAGGGTTTGAAAAAGGGGAGCCTCGGGATTGCGGTTACGGCCGTGGCATTAGGCTTTTGCACTATGGTCCTTCTGCATGGAGAGCCCGGCAACAAGCTGGCCTTCAGCGATGTGGCGGGCGAGGCAGGTATTCGGGCAGTCATGCGCTGCGGTGGCCCTGAAAAGCGCTGGATTCCGGAGGCAAATGGCAGCGGAGCGGCGTGGCTTGACTATGACAACGACGGGAAGATGGATCTGTTGATCGTAAACGGCGGGACAATGAATCAGTTGCGGAGTCTGCTGGCGGGCAAGACGCCCTCAGCGGCAGCGGGCGCGGTCTACCTGTTCCATAATCTCGGCGGCGGCCATTTTGAAGACGTGACTGAGAAGGCCGGACTCAGTAATCCCTTTTGGGGAACGGGCGCGAACGCAGCCGACTATGACAACGATGGATGGACCGACATTCTGATCACGGCCATTGGGCAGGATCTCCTTTACAGAAACAACGGCGACGGCACGTTTACGAACGTGAGCAAAAGCGCGGGATTAAGACAAAGCATTGCCTGGCATACGGGAAGCGCTTTCGGCGACTTTGACGGAGATGGCAAGCTGGACATCTTTATAACCGGGTACATAGACGTTCACTCCATTCCTTTCGCGGATCCGGCCCCGGTCTGCGATTATCAGGGACAGCATGTCTTCTGCGGTCCCATCGGGATGAAGGGAGAAAAGAGCGTCCTTTATCACAATAATGGCGATGGCACGTTCAGCGACGTCAGCAAGAGTTCCGGCATCGCGAACGCGCCGCCCGCTCATGGCTTCACGCCGGTAACCGGCGACTTTAATGGGGACGGCAAGCTGGACATCTTTGTCGCGAACGACTCAGATCCAAATTACCTTTTCCTGAACCAGGGGGATGGGACGTTCAAGGAGGCGGCGCTTGATCGCGGAGTAGCATTTAATGCGGATGGCCGGGTTCAGTCGAACATGGGAGTGGCGGCCGGCGACTATGGGACAAGCGGGCGCACAAATGTGCTGATCACCACGTTCAATAAGGACTACTTTCCGCTTTTTCGCCAGGATAAATCAGGCATGTACGAGGAGGTTGCTTCCGAAACAGGTCTCGCGACTGCGACCTCGACGTATTTCGGCTGGGCGTGCGGCCTAACGGACTTTGAGAACTCCGGCCGGCAAGATTTTTGGACGGCTAACGGGCACGTGTATCCAACCGACCGGGACTATTACGAGCCAGTCACGATTTTTCGGAGTATGGGGGAAAAAACGGCGCTGGCTTTCTCATTTCCAGCGAAGCTAACCGCTTCCTATCGCGGCGGCTGTACGGGAGATTTCAACAATGATGGCAGGATGGATCTCGCAATCCTGCCGATTTCGGGCGCACCGGTACTGCTGAGGAATGACACGGTAAACCAGAACGCGTGGCTTGGCATCAGGCTGCGCGGAACGCGCAGCAATCGGGATGCGATTGGCGCCAAGGTGACCATCGAGGCGTGCGGGCAGCAGCAATTCCAAGAAGTGCGCAGCGGCGGAAGTTATATTTCGCGGAATGATCCGCGTATTCATTTTGGCCTCGGCAACTGCAGCGCCGTAGACCGGCTAACCATTCGGTGGCCATCGGGAACCGTTCAGGTTGTTAAGGACGTCTCGCTTAATAAGTACATCGTGATAGAGGAACCAAGGTAGAGTTGAGGGGCGTTATCAAGATCGGGTTGGCGGCGTGCTCGAGTGTCGTTGTATTGGGCGTTACCGGAGCCGGTACATTCACGGATATCACGGAAGCAGCCGGCGTGCACTTTAAAGGCCTTGCCTCCCACACTTCAAGAAAGTACCTGATTGAGACGATGGGATCGGGTGTCGCGCTGTTTGATTATGACAACGACGGCCGGCTCGACATCTTTTTCGTCAATGGCGCACCGCTTGCGGATCCTACGCCCATCGGAACGATCCCCCAGAAAAAAGGCCCTGAATCCTGGAACCGGCTCTATCATCAGAAACCCGACGGCACGTTTGAAGACGTTACGCAGAAGGCTGGTCTCCAAGGCGCCGGTTACGGTATGGGCGTAGCCGCCGGCGATTACGACAACGATGGTTATGAAGATCTTTATGTGACGGCCTACGGAGGCAACAAGCTGTATCACAACAATGGAGATGGAACCTTTACCGACGTAACGGAAAAAGCCGGCGTCGGCGGGAGCGGCTGGTCCACGAGCGCGGCGTGGGTTGACCTGGATAACGACGGGCTATTGGATTTGGTTGTCCTTCGGTATCTGAAATGGGACTTTGACGATATTTACTGCGGGGAGCACCGGGAAGGCGGCCGCGCCTACTGCCATCCCGATACCTTCCAACCAATGACGCCGCTGGTTTTTCATAATGACGGCAATGGACACTTTACCGAGATAGGAGAGCAGATTGGCATCTCAAAGCCGGGAAAGGGTTTGGGCATTACGGTAGCGGACTATGATCGCGATGGGCACATTGATATCTTCGTGGCCAATGATTCCATGCTTGAATTTCTTTATCACAACAAGGGGAATGGCACGTTTGAAGAAGTAGGGCTGCCCTCGCAAGTAGCTGTGGATGAAGACGGGCAGACCTATGCCGGCATGGGAACCGAATTCGCAGATTACAATAACGACGGGTATCCGGACCTGGCGGTAGACGACCTGGCGAACCAGAAGTACGCGCTCTACAAAAACAATCGCGACGGCAGTTTCACCTATGTGACGCAGGCTTCCGGGCTGGGCCGGATCACTCTGCTGCATTCCGGCTGGGGGTTGCGCTTCCTCGATTACGATAACGACGGCTGGAAAGATCTGCTGATCGCCCAAGGGCATGATCTTGACACCATTGAGCAGAGTTTCCCTCAGCTCCGCTATCGCGAGCCGATGCTGCTTTTACGGAATACGGGCACAGGCTTTGAAGACGTGTCGGCGCGTTCCGGCAGCGTGTTTCAACAGAAATGGGTCGCGCGCGGACTGGCGACGGGAGATATTGATAATGATGGACGGGTGGATGCTGTGGTCACTACAAACGGGGGTCCCGCCTATATTCTCCACAATGAGACTCAGAACCAGAATCACTGGCTGACGCTAGCGCTTACCGGTCACAAGAGCAATCGCGACGGGATTGGAGCGGTCGCCAAGGTGGTTACTTCACAGGGCGCGCAGTACGCGACGGTAACCACGGCAAGTAGTTATCTTTCATCCAGCGACAAACGTTTGCATTTCGGCCTTGCGGGAGACGGCGCCGCGAAGGAGATAGATATTCAGTGGCCGAGCGGGAAAACTCAGACCTTGAAAAGTGTAAGAGCCGATCAGGTTGTAATGATTGAGGAACCAAAGTAACACCGTGTGGATGCTCGGCGCACTCTCGCTGGCCGCAGTGTTGTCAGGCCAGACACCTTCGACGGCTACTATGACGCTCGCGGACGCGCAGTCGTTGTTAGATACGGGGAGGCTGAGCGAAGCAGAGAGCGCGGCGCGGCAATACCTTGAGACGCACTCGGGCTCCGCCGACGGGCATTACCTGCTTGGATACATTCTCTTTAAAGAAAACAATCCAAAACCTTCCTTGGCCGAGTACGCGGAAGCTGCACGCTATCGAAGCCCCGGCGCCGTCGATCTCGAAGTGATCGGCGGAGATTACTTCCTGCTCGAAGACTACGTAAATGCCGATAAGTGGCTGACGCAATCGCTCGAACAAGATCGCAAGAACGCTCTCGCACTCTACATGCTGGGGCGTACCAAGTACAACGAGAGGCATTTTGAGGAAGCGATCCAGCATTTTGAGGAATGCCTGAAACTTGATCTGGGGAACGCCAAAGCAGAGGAGAATCTTGGCCTCTCGTTCGAGAGATTGGGTAAGACAAATGAGGCGTTGACCGCCTACCGCGCGGCGATTGGAGCCAATTCGCAGGAGGCAAGCGCCTACCTTAACCTTGGTACTCTTCTGGTTGAGAATAACCGGGCTAGTGAGGCCGTGCTTTATCTTGTTCAAGCCGTCCAACTCGCTCCACAAGATCCACAAGGCCATCGCGAACTGGGTAAGGCCTACCTGCTCTCGAATCAGCTTGAAAACGCGCAGACGGAACTCGAAAAAGCCGTTGCGCTAGGTCCTCAAAGCGCCCCTGGGCACATCCTCCTCGCGCAGGTGTATCGCAAGCGTGGACTGACGGAAAAGGCGGCGCTCGAGACGGGACGCTACGCTGCTCTGGCCGGGAGCCATTCCGCCCCGGATGATCCTTTGGCGGAAGCGCGGTCACTGGTTGAGTCCGGCAATCTAGCCGATGCGGCAAAAGTGGTTCGCCGCTATCTGGAGGTGCATAAAAACTCGGCCGATGGCCATTACTTACTCGGGTATATTCTCTTTAAGCAGAAAAACGCCAAATCTTCACTGACTGAATACACCGAGGGCGCCAAATACCGCACGCCGAGCGCCTATGATTTGGAGGCCGTTGCGGGCGACTATGTGCTCTTGCAGGACTACGCGGACGCGGATAAGTGGTTCACTAAGTCGGTGGAGTGGAACCCGAATAACTTCCAGGCGCTCTACTATCTCGGCCGCACAAAATATAATGAGAATCGCTTCGATGAGGCGGTCTCGGTCTTTACTCAATGCCTGAAACTAGACCCGAAGAGCCTCAAAGCCGAAGATAACCTTGGATTATCCTACGAAGGACTAAACAGAACCGCGGATGCCGTTGCCGCTTACCGGACAGCGATCTCATGGGAGGCCGGCGCAACAACGAAGGATTCGGGCCCCTATATTGATCTTGGCAGCCTGCTCGTTAATACAGACCGCGCAGGAGAAGCGGTGCCTTACCTTCTAGAAGCGCTTCAGATCTCGCCGGATGAGATGCGCGCGCATCGAGACCTTGGAAAAGCTTACACGCACCTGGGTCAACTGGAAAAGGCGCAAGCGGAGCTGGAGAAGAGCGCTCAGCTTGCACCGCAGAATGCACCTATACACTTCATGCTGGCGCAGGTCTATCGCAGGCGCGGACTAACGGACAAAGCGCAGGCGGAGACCGAACGCTACACGGCGCTGGTCGGGTCACGCTCTTCAGACGATAAGGCTCAGCAGGAATAAGAGCCGGAATCGGTGCGTGGCGCCGATTCCGGGCAAAGTTAGAAGTTGAAGGCCAAGTGCCCCTGGCCCTGCCGCGGATTGTTGCTTTGGCTGTTAATCGACTTTCCGAAGTTCGGATCATTGAGATTCTCGTCTGGGCCGCCAAAAACAGTACGATTGAAGATATTGAAATATTCGATTTCAAGCTTGAATCGGAAGCGCTCTCCGATAGGAAAGTACTTCGCGAATGCCAGATTTTCGTTGGAATTGAACTGGTTTCGCAACTGACCAATCACGCGAGGCGCAGTCCCTAGAACCCAGGGGCCAGGATCGCTAAAATCGGCTGCATTGATCACAGGCAGTCCTTTCTTGACATTATTGTACGAGAACAGCATGTTGTTATACGACACGACATTCGCACGGTTGCACGGCGCGCAGCCATTGCCCAGCGGATCTCCGGCGACGTACACTGCGCCGCCCGTGCCGCTGAAGAGCGGGGTGCCAGTCCCGTAGGTGAAAAGCGGGCTGATTTGCCAACCACCGAAGAATAAGTTTGCAACGCCGCCTTTATTCATGTAGCGCTTACCCTTGCCGAAGGGCAATTCGTAGGTGGCGGCGATGTTAGTGAAATTGGTCTGATCATTGTTGTCCACAGTCCACTCCGCTTTCTGGTTGTTTTTGTTCAACGATGCATTCGCAAAGGAGGTGAATCCAGAATTGGTGTTCGACATCATGCGCGACAGGTTGTAAGAAACCAGAAAGCTGAGTCCGCTGGTGTAGCGCTTTTCCACCTGGATTTGCATGGCGTTATACAACGCCGACCCAGTGTTGTCGAAATTGTTGAAAACGTTGCCATATTGCGGGTAGGGACGCAGCGCCTGGAGCGCGGTTGCGCTCGACCCAAAGTCGCTGACGAAGCCAGGGTAAGGAATTGGCACACCCGGTACCGTGGTTGCTAAATTCCCCAACTGGCTGCCGTATTGCGCCAGGAACTGTGGAGGAAGCTGGTTGATGGGATTCAACTGCGAAGGCAGGTAATTCCCGCGATTCCCGGTATAGGATGCCGACACAAACATCTGATACGGGAGTTCGCGTTGAATTCCAAGGCTCCAGACTATGTCATATGGGGTAACGCCATCCAGGGCCGGGGAGAATGCATTAATTTGGGTTCCAATGCCCAGCGTTGGGCTGAAGGGAACCGGCGCGGGATCGGGCAGAAAATTCGTGTCCCAGGAACCAAACCCAGGCGCCGTAGTTCCCGTAGAATTACGGTTGAAGGAGCCGAGAAGCAAGTTGCCGTAATTGACAGCAACCTTGCTGGTGCCGTACTCGTACGCGCCACCGTCCAGGAAGTTCCAGGAAAACCCTCCCTGCAGAACGGTTTTGTCGTTTAACTTGTAAGAAAAGCCGCCCCTGGGGCTGAAGTGACCGAAATGAATCGCGGCGCGGGTGATTCCCGCACAGCCCACGCAGTCGCCGAACTTCGTGGCTGCCCCGTAATTTCCTCCCGCCCCCGGGTTCGGAATGTCGGCGTTGAAGTAGACGATGTTGTTATTCACTTCGGTAAACGGAACCGCAATGTCCCAACGCACACCAATGTTGAACGTGAAACGTGGACTAAACTTGATGTCGTCCTGAATGTAGATCGAAAAGTCCTTGTTGCGAAGCTTTAATTCCTGCGAGCCCGTACGGTTCGCGCTGTCGACCAAACCCAAGAGGTAACTGGCGAACGCGTTACCGGTGGTCAAATCGGCTGGGTTGGCCGTTTCGTTATTACTGTAAGTGAAGCTTCCGGCACACTTCTGGCATTCGTTGTCGTCCTGGTAAGTTCTGCGAAACTCACCACCGATGTTGAGAGTGTGTTTGCCGTTAATCCAAAGCCAGTTGTTCTCAGCAACCCAACCCAGCTTGCGGTTGATGGATTGAATCCAAGGCGATCCGAGATCTGACGGATTATTGGGGCCGGTGAAGAAGATGCCAGAAACCTGTGGCGCCCCGGGCGCTGCCGGAAAATCGATGTTGGTGGTCCGCTGGCTGATCTGGTCATTTAATTCGCCAAGCCAACTCGCGCCCGCCGTCATGACCAGGTTCGGCGAGATAGCATTCGAGTAATTCAAGATGAACACCGTGCCGAGATCCGGATTGAAGGTGTTGCTTGTTAAAGGGTTTGAATCGGGGAATCGCGAGCCCGTCTCAGTTGCGTACGAGCTCTGGTTGTCACGCCACTGCGCCCAATGGATCGACTGCTTGTCAGTGATGTTATGGTCGATCGTAAAGCCCCACGGATTCTGGCGCGTGGGTATAACACCACGGAGCGATTGCTGATTATTGAGGAGACCCGGCAGGCTGGGGTTTGGCATGTACTGCAACAGACTCTCTGATTGCGGGCTAAACCGGTTTGTCGGAATGGTGTTGTTCGGGAACGGCTGTCCGGTCAGTGGGTCATAGATCGTGGCGACACCGTTAAAATTGCCAGCCTTCTCGGCGGCTGTCGGCAAGGAAACGAAGCTGGTGTCGCTTTGATTCTCTATGTACCACTCCATGCTGACGTGAAAGAAGGTCCGGTTCCTTCCGTTGTATAGCTTGGGAATCACGACCGGACCGCCGAGGCTGAAGCCGTAATTGTTTTCGTGATCGATCGGGACGGTTGGATTATATTGGCCACGAGCATCGAAGTAATTGTTCCGGATAATCTCGAAGCCGTCGCCGTGAAACTGATTGGTTCCGGAGGCAGTGTTATAGGTGATCACTCCCTGGGCCAGCCCATACTGAGCCGAAAAGGAGGAGCGCAAGACATCGTACTGGTTCACCAGTTCAAAGGGCGGATTCCAAATTGTCTGGAATCCCTGTGTTTCCGATTGCGCCATGGGGATGCCGTTAAAGACCACTTCGCTCTCAAAGTCGACGCCGCCGTTTATTCGCTTGCTGAAGGTGCCGCCGGTGACACCAGGGGCGAGGAACACGAATTGATCAATCTGGCGGCCGCGGCCACCACTGACCTGGTTCGGCAACTCTTGTACGACTTTGTTCTCAATGGTCGTACCGAGGTCTGGCTGCGTTGTATCCAGCGCGATTACATTTTCCTTCACTTCCACTGTTTGGGTTACGGCGCCCGTCGTAAGAACCGCATCGACAGTCGAAACTTTGGCAACTTCAACGCCGACTCCGCTGTGGACGGAAGTCTGAAATCCGGGCGCTTCCACTTTGACCGTATATATACCAGGGATCAAATCGGTGAAGGCATAACTGCCTACCGAATTCGTGGTTGCCGTTTTGGAGACATTGGTTGCGTCATTCGTGGCCGTGACGGTCGCATTAGGAACCACGCCACCCGTTGAGTCTGTCACCGTGCCGCTCATCCCCTGCAAGGCCTGAGATCGCATCGCCAGAGGAGAAAGCAAGACTACGGCGAACAAAGCCAGAAAAACTGCAAATCCACGCAACTGCACTTCACGCGAAAAGATCCTAAAGCACCCCATATAAGCTCCTTAGATTTCGAGTCGAACTCTCAAAAGACCAGGTGATGGGTTGACTAGCGCCGGAGTCCGGCGAATTCCCAAAAGTGGTTCAACTTTAGCTCCGAAACGAATCGAATCAGTGAGAAAAAAGTGAAATCCTTATGAAATGCAATGAAACCAGTGGGGTAGCAACCTTACGCGCGGGATATCCCTCGCAAGGTCGACCTCGTGATATACTCCGCCCAAATGCTTCAGGGCACTGAGCGGCGCCCTACTCTCCCGGAGTTCAGCGTTCAAGGGATGGTTCCAAGCGGGGCAGCTCGATCCATCTATCGTCTCGAAGACATCGAAATCGATTCGGCGCAGGGCTTTGTAAAGAAGGGCAGCAAGGAAGAATACCTGCGCCAACAATCGTTCCACGTGTTGCTCTATCTGCTGGATCACCACGAAAGATTGGTGGGCAAAGAAGAGCTGATCGAGGCTTTCTGGCAACACACCGCGGTTACCGACAACGCGCTGGTTCAGTGCATTGCGGACATCAGGAAAGCGCTCGGTGACGACTCACGCCATCCGCGATTCATCAAAACGATCCCCAAAGTCGGTTATCGGTTCATCGGCAGCGTTGAAGTGGAGCGGCAGTACGTTCCCGCGGCCTCGCCGGAGAAGACTCCAGGTATAACGGCCGAGCCGATGGCTTCAGTTCCGGCGGGCAAACTTTCAGGAGGAAGAAAGGTTGCCCGCGTTTGGAATGGAATGATTCGCCGGGCGATTCTTGCCGTCTCGGTCGCGGCAGTTCTGCTTGTCGGCTGGCTGGTTTTTTTTCTTTCAAGCAGAACGCGCGTGGATGTAACCCTGCCGCGCGTTCCCGGTAAGAAGGGGCTGGCCGTTATGTATTTTGAAAACCAGTCCCAGAAAGCAGATCTGAACTGGTTGCGCGAAGGCCTGGCAGATATGTTCATCGCCGATCTGGCACATTCAGACCAGCTCAACGTGCTCAGCCGTCAGCAGCTTCAGATGCTGCTGGCGAAAGCCGGATACAAGTCCGCGCGCGAGGTGACGCTGGACGAGGCGTTCGACGTCGCACACAAGATTCGTGCGCAAGCTGTGATGCTTGGAAGTTTCGCGGTTCTCGGCGAAGGCCTTCTGATCAATGTTCAGCTCTTTGAATACGGCACCGGACGATTGCTGGCCGCCGACCAGTTCACGGTTGACAGGCCTTCCGATATTCTCGGGCAAGTCGACCTTTTGTCATTGAAACTGGCGGCTTATCTGGGAGCTGCGCCATTGGAGCGCGCCAAAAAAGCGACCTTGGCAGACGCCATGACCAAGGACTTCGAGGCTTACCGGTATTATTCCCTGGGGGTCAGTAAGGCGCAAAATTTTGAAAACTCCGAAGCTGTCAGCCTCTTGCAGAAGGCGATCGAGCGTGATCCCGAATTCGCAATGGCTTACGCGCGAATAGGCTACGCCTATTCGGTTACTGATTTCCTGCCGGAAAAAGGAAAGCCATACCTGGAAAAAGCGTTCCAGTTATCCAGCCGTCTTACCGAGAAGGACCGGCTCTATGTTGCCGCGTGGTACGCCATTGCACGCGAAGATTACGGAACCGCGATTGGCACTTTCCGGCAGATCATTGCACAATATCCTGTGGAAATCGAGGCCTATGCAAGACTGGCCCGGCTTCTGCTTCGAGAAGAACGGCCACAGGAGGCGATCAAGGTCATCCAAGAGGGATTGCTAAGGGACCCCGATGCGGAAGATCTGTACAACGTGCTTGGCATCTGTTTCCTAGGGCTCAAAAGTTATGATGACGCTCTCGCCGCGCACGAACGCTATGTGGAATTGGCTCCCAAGGAGCCGAATGCTCACGACAGTCTCGGGATGTCCTATCAACAGTCCGGGTGGTACGCCAAGGCGATGACCGAATACCGGGTCGCTTTGACTCTAAACCCGCGATTTGAACCGGCGATCATTCATCTGGCGGACGTCTATGCCCAACAGGGACGGTATCGGGAGGCCATACGCCAGTACCAGCGTTATATCGATGTCGCACAAGCGAGCGAGGCACGCGCGGTGGCATATGGGAGCATCGCGCAGGTATACCGCAGAAAGAGTGACTTCCCGCCGGGGGAAGAAGCGGCGCGGAATGAGATGAGATATGCGCCTGGAGCGGTTTGGAACTCACTGCTATTTGCTTTGGATCGAGGCGACTCAGCAGAAGCAGCGCGGCTTCAGGCGGGACTCTTTGAGAATTCGCCTTATCCTGAGCGGGGCGTTCGCCATGAGCTGCGGAGCCACGAATATTATCTCGGTGTAATTGCGCTCAGAAATAAGGAAGCTGACGAGGCGCTTGCACATTTCAAGCAAGCTCTTCGCCACCTGCCGCCTAGCTCCGGACTGGACCTGTATGAAGACTGCCTCGGCAATGCATACCTGGAGCTAGGTCAATTTGATGGGGCCATCGCAGAATATGAGCGTATTCTCCGCCTGAACCCAAATTACCCTTTCGCTCGATATCACCTTGCGCAAGCCTGGGAGCGAAACGGCAACGTGAAGCAAGCCAGGGATGCGTATGGGCTTTTTCTGAAGAGTTGGCAGGATGCGGATCCCGACATTCCTGAAATCATCGATGCGAAACGGAAACGGAACGGAGCGGGCGTGGAAATGAAGACTGTTCAGGACGGCCGGCGAACTGCTTCCTAGCACCAAGCTGCAGAAATTCGAGTAGTTAAAGGGCGCTTACGCTTCCGGCTCAGTTTCAGCATCTTAGGTTGTGGGGAGTATAACGCGAATTTCCGCAGGTAGGTACTAGCAGGCTGGGAAGGGATGCTGGGGAGGTTTGGCCGGGTTTCTGTTACGCTTTCGGTTTGCACGCCGGACTGGCTCTATCGACTGTTCTCATCCAAGCCACAGCCGCCATGCATCCATGCGCGCCATGCCATCCGAAGGAGGTGGAAGGGTTTGCGACGTCGGCGATGGCTCACTCGTTATCGGTAGCGAGCGCTCAGCAGCCTTCGGGCAGTTTTGAACATGCCTCGTCTGGCACGCGTTTCGCTAGCCAGAACATCGGTTCCGAAATGTGGCAGACCCTGGAACGGCACGGCGAAGCAGAACGGCTGCAAATTCAGTACGTCGTGGGCTCGGGTAGCCACGCCTATGGTTTCCTCGCCCAGGTGGGGAATCATCTTTTTCAATCTCCCATTTCGTACTACACGAAGCGAGGGCTGTGGGACATGGCGCCGGGGTATGAAGATGCAAGCGCTCCAGACTTTTCGCGCCCCGTTACGGAGGAGTGCCTGATTTGTCATTCCGGCAAGCCATTGCCTCTTCCAGACACGCTGAATAGTTACCAGAATCCGGCCTTTGCGGGGATGGGCCTCCAGTGCGACCGCTGCCACGGAGATGCGGAGCGGCATCTTAAGAACCCCGTGCCAGGAACGATTATCAATCCGACTAAACTGGCCGCAGCGGAGCGCGATAGCGTTTGCGAGCAATGTCACCTCGCCGGCGTAGTGCGCATTCCGAATCCGGGTAAGACGATTGCGGACTTTCGCGCGGGTGAGCGAGTTGAGGATGCTTATACCGTCTATGTTGCTGAGAGCGGCCCGGAAACAAGCATCAAGGTGATAAGCCATTCGGAGCAGTTGGCGATGAGTAAGTGCGCGCGGAGCAGTGGAGGAAGATTGTGGTGCGGGACGTGCCATAACCCGCATGAGACACCGACTAGACCGGCAGAATACTTTCGCGAGCGCTGCCTAACGTGCCACGCAGCGACGCTAACGAGTGCCCATGCCGCGCCGGGCCGGGATTGCATCGCCTGCCATATGCCGCAGCGGCCGGCAAAGGATGGAGGTCACACCGCGTTCACGGACCACCGAATTTCGCGGCGGCCTGAGCTGGAGGCCTTAGCAGCGCCGCCAGCGGCGTTGGTTGCGTGGCGCGAGCCCGGCCAAAAAGTACGTGACCGCAATTTGGCGCTGGCGCTCGTAACGGCGGGAGTCGAGAGCGGCACGCCAGACGAAGTCATCCGGGGCTTTCGGATGCTGATGCGGATGGAGAAAGATTTATCGGGCGATTCAGCGGCCCTGACCACGCTGGGAACAGTATTGCTGAAAGGGAAGCAGCCGGTTGAGGCCGAGCAGCGCTTTGCGAGAGCCCTGACGCTGCGGCCCAATTACGCTCCGTACGAAGTAAATATGGCGGTCGCGCTGCTGGACGAGGGCAACGCCGCGGAAGCAACGAAGCACCTGGAGCGAGCTTTGGAAATGGACCCGCTTCTGCAACAGGCGGTGGAGCTGCTGAATCACGCTTACCTGTTGCGGAACGAAAACGCGAAGGCAGAAGCGGTTATTTCCCGCTATCGCCGGGCGATGGGCATCACGCTTGAAGCGTCGAAGTAATTATGCGCCTATTGTTGTTGCTGCTTACTATCGCTGGCTTCAGTTTCGCGTCTGAGTCCAACGAAGCAAGCTATGCGGGACCGCAAGTTTGCGCGCGCTGCCACAAAAACATCGCCGATACCCAGGCGAAAACAGCCATGGCGAATACCTGGCATGGCGCCGTGGCCTCGGTCATCCCCCCTAAATTCGAGGCGAAGAAGACAGAGGGACCTGACCCCGCGTTGCTGTATGATGTGAGCCGCAGCGCCGGCGGCCTCGAATTTTCGGTATCTATTCCGAACAGCGGTAAATCGGTGCTGCCGGTTGAGGCGATGGTTGGGGGGTCCCGGCATGGCCTTAGCTTCTTGCAGCGCATTCAAAGTGTCGATGGAATTCCCCTTGAACGCTCTGCACTGATCGAAGCGCGTTACGCCTGCTCGAATAAGGGCGGGTTGGTGCTTTCGCCGGGCTTCACCGTTAAGAAACCTGCCGACTACGCTGACGCGCTAGGGAGAGTGCTCAGCCCCGGCTTCGAGCGCCGGTGCCTGACCTGCCACGGACAACCGGGCACTTTGGGCGCTGGCCAACACGGCGGAGTGCGATGCGAAAGCTGCCACGGCCCAGCCGCAGATCACGTCAGCGCGTTCACAGGGGGAAGTTCTTCGCAGAAGGCCGTGATGCCGAAGGTTCTACGCGGCGCTGCAAGTACGGAGATCTGCGCCCAGTGTCATACGGGGCTCAGCAATGAATCGGACCCGCTGCCCGACGATCTGTTGGTGTCGAGCCAAGTTCCAGCGTTGCGTAACTCGGAATGCTTCGTTCAGAGCGGGGGAAACTTGGGTTGCACGGACTGCCACAATCCCCACGAGGATTCGCCGCGGGTGGTTGAAACGTCGGAGCAAACCTGCCTCAAATGCCACTCCGCATCAAACCAACCGCACGCCGGCATATGCCCTGTCAACACCGCCGGTGGCTGCGTCACATGTCACATGCCATCCATCGAGAAGAACTCGTTCCGCCTGACGGACCACTGGATTCGCGTTCACCCTGAAGCCCGAATCACAGTAGCGCAGCATGCTCCGAATCTCGCCTCGGAGATCGAGCCGAAGCGTGAGTTCCTGAGGATAATCGTCGTTGAGAATCGCAATAAAGCAGAGGCAGCGATCCAGCGCATGTCGAAGGGCGAGTCCTTCCAGGATGTCGCCCGTCAGATGTCCATGGATCCTACCGCCTCCGGCGGCGGCTTTATTGGAGAGATGGATTTATCCCAGATGGATCCGAAGCTTGCAGCCGCTGCCGCAAAACTGCCATACGGTGGAACGAGCGAGGCGATGGATCTGGGTGACCGCTGTGTCATCCTTCACCGCCTTTCCAGAAATTTTAAATGGGAAGCGGATCAGTTGTTTCAACAAGCATCCGCATTGAAAGAGCGCGGCGATTGGAAGAGTGCTGCAGACAAAGATCAGCAAGCGCTCGAAATCTATCCGTATTTTCTGAGAGGGTTGGTTCTGATGGGCACGGCTCTAGGAGAGGCGGGAAATGTTCAACGAGCCGCGGAGGTGCTGCGGTTCGCCGTTGAGGCCTATCCCAAAGACGCCTCGGCGCAGTTTGATCTAGGTTTGACCTTGGGGAAGCAACCCACGGATCAGATTGAGGCATTCCGGCGCGCAATCGAACTGGATCCCGATATGATCGCCGCCTATGAGAGCCTGGGCGCGGCGCTTTACTCCGCTGGCCAGCAGCAGGCGGCAATCGACCTTTTTCACAAAGGCCTACAGGTCGATCCGCTCTCCGCGATTCTGTATTATGATCTGGGCTTGGCCTTGCGGCGACAGGGCGATGAAACCGCAGCGCAGCGAGCGCTGACTCTGGCGGCGAAACTCGATCCAGAGATTGCTATGAAGACTCGCTGACGCATGCGCTCTACGGCGCGTTCATCAATGCTAAAAAGGGCTGGACGACCAGGCCCCTAATGTCGAACTTTCCGCGCGCCAAGTCATGACCCGCCCGGATGATGCCGGTAACTTCCGTACTTGCCGGAATTAATCGAGCCGCGGACGTGATTTCTTCCAAAGAGCCGAACGGATCGTTTGTTCCATGTACGAAAAGGCCTCGAACATGCAGGTTCGGAAGATGCGCGGTCCGGAGCGCCTGAGGTTTATTGGGAGGGTGAAGAGGATATGAGAGCAGCAACAAGCCGTCACAGGCGTTTTCATTTTCGGCGGCAAGCATGCTCGCCTGGCGTCCGCCATACGAATGACCACCAAGATACACGCGGCCGGTTACCACTCGCCGCATTTCCTCCGCTGCCCGCGCCAGGCCTTCCCGGTCATTTGCCGCGTTGCCTGGCGAAGGCGGACCGAAATGCTTGCGTTGCCGGAAAGGCAGGTCACAGCGAAGCACCCAGAATCCAGCGGACGCAAAGGCTTCCGCGATTGCGACCAGCAGCGGAGCTTTGCAATTCGCGCCGGCGCCATGCGTGAGCACGAGCCCTTTGTTCAAAGATTCTTGGGGTTGATGCAGGAATCCGCTGACCGATTCCGCGGAGAACAGGGTGACTTCGCTCATGACACCTCCACCAGTTCATTACACTGGCAGGAAAGAAGCAAATGAGCGGACAGACAGTATCGGGGACGCTCGACGCTCCCGGCCAGCCAACGATTCAGGAGAAGACCGTTTTCTCCATCCTCGCAGCCGTTAGCTTCTGTCATCTGCTGAATGACATGGTGCAATCGCTTATTCCAGCCATCTATCCGATACTCAAGAACTCATTTCATCTCAATTTCGGCCAGATCGGTTTGATCACACTGGTCTACCAGCTCACAGCCTCTCTCTTGCAGCCGCTGGTCGGACTGTATACCGATCGCCGTCCACATCCTTATTCGTTGTTGCTCGGAATGGGCTTTACCCTGGCTGGATTGATGCTTCTTGCGTTCGCCCCAAATTACGGAATGCTTCTGCTGGCCGGAGTATTCGTTGGAATGGGATCTTCCGTGTTCCACCCGGAATCATCCCGCGTGGCGCGCCTGGCATCCGGTGGACAACACGGATTGGCCCAATCTCTGTTTCAAGTCGGCGGCAATGCCGGAACCGCCCTGGGGCCGCTATTAGCGGCCTTTGTTGTACTGCCGAGGGGCCAGCGGAGCATTGTATGGTTTTCGCTTGCGGCGCTCACCGGCATGGCGGTGCTGCGGAACGTCAGCGCATGGTACAAGGGGCATGCCTTGAGGAAAGGCCGCACCAAACGAAGCAGACAGGAACGGGACGATCTCTTACCCCGGAAGAACGTTTCGCTGGCCATCGCGGTCTTGATCACATTAGTCTTTTCAAAATATTTCTATCTGGCGAGCGTATCCAGTTATTACACCTTCTACTTGATGAGCAAGTTTCATGTTTCCATCCGAAGCTCTCAGCTTTACTTGTTCCTATTCTTTGGCGCAGCAGCCCTGGGCATTTTGATCGGTGGACCCATAGGTGACCGTTTCGGCCGCAAGCTGGTGATCTGGTGCTCCATTGTGGGCGTTCTGCCATTTACGCTGTTGCTGCCGTACGCCAATCTTTTTTGGACTGCTGTCCTGAGCGTGGTGATCGGGCTGATTCTGTCATCCGCCTTTACCGCCATACTCGTCTATGCACAGGAACTGGTGCCAGGGAACATAGGAATGATCTCTGGTGTTTTCTTCGGATTTGCCTTCGGAATGGGCGGGATAGGCGCGGCCGTGCTGGGAAAACTGGCCGACGTAACGAGTATTTATTTCGTCTATCGCGTATGCTCCTTCCTGCCGGCCTTAGGCTTATTAACGGTATTTCTACCCAATTTGAAAACAACCAAGAGTCATTCCGGCATCACCGGCCTGCCTACTGTCCGGTGATCTCTTGCGCAATACAAGCGGGCGCAGTGCCGGGATTTCCGGCCTCGTAATAATAACCGCGCCATAGGATCGCTCCAGTCAGCGGCGCTCCGGACCAAACGGTCAGATGAATTCCATCTGCACTGCTGCACGCCCGGAAGGTCTCCGTTTTCCCGTTCTGGTCAAGATCCGCCTGCACATTGTTATTGTTCGTATTGAACACGGATGGGTTTCGAGCGACAGCAATGAGCGGCGTGAGCTTGGGAAGCTGATTAGTGGAACCGTCCACGTTGTAATTGGAAGCGGCCGGATCCACCTCATTAGTGACGGGACATGGCGTTGGCGAGATTGCACTGATGGTGGCTGGAGTGAACGACTGGGGAGCGATGGCCGATACGAGCGTTATCTGCGCGCCCGGAGCCAGAGTTGAGTTGCGAATTGCGATGCAGGCGCGCGAGCCGGTGCGGACGCCCACTCCGATGCGGGGACCGTAATCCGGCAGGCTGATATTCGCCGACAAACCTCCGGCAGCGCCAGGGGCCGCCTGGTTCTGGTGAGAGCTGCAAGAAGCAGCCAGCAACCAGACTGCGATCACAGCTACGCTTTTCAATTCCACCTTGAAAAAAACAAGAATCTGCATCTCATGATGGACTTGCAACGCGCTCCGGCTGTGACGTAATACTTTGCGGACCGGTGTCTATCGGGTAGCCGGTCGAGCTACTAAAACAAGTGGTAAGCTAATCCGCGTGCAGCGTCTTATCGATGCTCTTCGCAACGATCGCTCAACGGTTCCACTGGACGTTGCTGCCCTGGAAATCGCCGGCATCGAATTTCCGGGTTTAGATACCGACGCGGCGGGCTTCCGTCTCGATAGCCTGGCGGATCAGGTGCGTTCGCAGCTCTCTCCGGATGCCAGCGGCCTTGATTTTATAAAGGGATGCAACGAACTGTTATTTGACGTTCTTCAGTTCAGGGGAAACGAGGAGGACTACTACGACCCCCGCAATAGTTGCCTGAACTCGGTGCTGATGCGGCGGCTGGGAATCCCCATTTCGCTCTCGCTGGTTTACATGGAGGTCGCACGGAGGCTGGGGCGACCGGTATACGGCGTTGGATTGCCGGGACACTTTATTGTGGCTTACGAAGATGCCGAGACGCGGTACTGGGTGGACCCGTTCCACGGCGGCCGCATCCTTTCCTTTGCCGATTGTTGCGCGCTGGCCAAAGAGCGAGCTGGGGTGGATGTCCGGGCGAATCCGGCGGTGCTCAGCGCGGTCACGAAGCGCCAGATTCTGGTTCGAATTCTCAGTAATCTGAAAGCGATTTACTTGCGGGGCGAGGCTTTCGATAAGGCGCGCCAGGTGCTGGATCTGCTGATTGAAGCGGCCCCTGATTACGCCGAAGAATACCGGCATCGGGGCCTTGTACACCTGCGGCAATTGAATCATCGGGCAGCGAAGGCTGACCTGGAGGCATATCTACGGCTGGAACCGAACTCTCCGGAACGTGAGCAGGTAAAGAGACAACTCGTACTCATCGAGCGCTGGAAAGCGGGGCTGAACTAGCACTCAAGCTTTCGCGCTACTGACAGCGCGCAATTGTTTCATGCGGGCGGCGACAAGGAGGAGGTCACGAACGAAGAGCTTGTACTCCTCGTCGTAGCGCTCCGGCATGCGAAGAATGGCCGACGGATGAACGGTGGCCATCAATTCCTTCGCCCAAGGATGTGAGAAAAATTTGCCGCGATTCGCGATGATGCGGAAGTCGCGCCCCATCAGGGACTGAGCGGCAGTGGCGCCCAGACAGACAACCAATTCCGGTTGAATCGATGCGAGTTCGGCTTCGAGCCAAGGCCGGCAAGCAGAAATTTCTATACCGTTCGGCTTGGCGTGGATCCGGCGCTTGCCACGTTCCAGAAATTTAAAATGCTTCACAGCGTTGGTGACATAAATCTTTTGCCGGTCCAGGCCTGCCTCCTCCATGGCCTTGTTCAAGAGGCGGCCGGATGGTCCGACGAAGGGATGGCCGCGTTGATCCTCTTCATCACCAGGCTGCTCGCCCACCATAACAATCCGGGAATCCGGAGGCCCTTCGCCGAAAACCGCTTGCGTGGCATGAGCGTACAATTCGCAGCCACGGCAGCTCGAGACGGCCGCACGTAACTGGGCAAGATCATGTGTGGCCGGAACCCAAGGCGCCCCCGACGTCTTCTGGTGAATAGCCATTTCAGCCCACGTGCGCAGTGTCCGCCGCTGTTAAGCCATCGCGTGCGGTTGTGCGGCGGAGTGGGCGTTGATGGCGAAATCACCAAGATCGCCATCTTGGTCCCAGGGAATTTCGAACGGCGTGGAGACGATTTCCACGTTAGCGTTCAGAGACGGAATCAGGTTTTCGCTGACTGCCAGGTCAACCAGTTCGAGCGTGTTGTGGATCCGGCAAAAGGTCACATCCGTGAGGTCGTTCTTTCCGACGGTCGGCGCGATGCTCAAAAGGGCTTCACGGTCACTCGGAAAGTGAATTGGAGTCCGAATGCAGGCTGGTGTCGAAGCGGTAAGCGAGTTAATGTACGTCGGTTTCCAATCAACGTCGTTTACCAAGCGATCATGTACCACATCCGCCATTCCAAGGCCGACGGCGCTGTGATAACTGAGCTCGCTGATGCCGCGCGCGTAGATCCGATGGACGACCGGCAGGCCTGGAAACGCATTGTACTCCCCGTTCACGCTACGATTAATGACCTTGGTGTCCATGCCGGCGCCACTGATGTTCTTACCGATTTCGTCGACGATTAGGATGTCGATTTCCGGGGCCGGGAGATTCGCCTTCCATGACTTCACTTGATGCAGCAGATGCTCTTCTGTGGCGAGCATTGCTTCGAGGCCACGGGTTGTAGGAACGCAGACCAGCCCAGCGGTCTCGTGGTGCGCGCCTTCCTGAATGGCAACGCCGCCTAGCATCTTGCCGGTAGCGAAGACCTTTGCCCCAACGCTGCGGATCATCTTTTCCAATCCCATCCGATAGGCAAATGTGTGGTAACGCTGCGCCCCCGCAAACTTGCCGAGACCGATGGCCATCATTTTGAAAAGCCCACTCTCGATCGCCCCGGAGAAGTCAGTGTGCCACTTGACGCGGGCGACGAGGAACACGCCATCCGCCTCAAAGGCGTTCTTATCCATGAAGGTTTCAATGCCTTCAGGTGTCCGGCCCAGCGGAACGACCTCCAACGAGCTCTTTACGGGCACGCCCATGGTTGCCTCATGGATGCCGTAGTGGGCCAGGACGTCCGCTTGCCCTTCGGCGGTGGCCGCGCCGTGGCTGCCCATGGCCGGAAAAATGAAGGGCTGAGCCCCGTGCTCTTTCCAAAAGTCGACCACGCTGCGGGCGATAGTGGCAATGTTTGAAATTCCGCGGCTGCCCACGCCGATAGCCACGCTGCTGCCTTTGGGAAGTTGCGATGCGATGCCGGAATCAATAAGCTCCGTCCGGATGTGCTGGCGAATGTTGGGGATGGCGCGATCTGGGAAATGCTGTCGGGCAAGCACAAATTTAGGCAGAAGCATGCTCTTAGCATACTCTCGATAAAGTTGCCTTCGGAGCCTGAAACTGCGGCTAAACCGGCCCTGCCGAGGAATCGCCCCAGCTCTCCTCAAGCATCATGGCGTATTCGCCGGACGCGTAGAGTTCAAACAAGAACTGATCTGGCTCAGGGTTATCGAATATGCACTCTTTGAGGCGATTTTCAAACCACTGATCCAGTTGGCGATGATAACGTCTGAGAAACTCGGCGGAAAGGATTTCCGGGGAAGGAAGCTCCTGAAAAACGGAATGCAGGCCGCATGCGCGCCGGAAGAGAGCAGTAAAGTCGAGCACACCCCAAGCCTCCAGCTTGACGCGGACGTGTGGCGGCGTGAAGTGGACCAACAGGACGAAGAATGTCTCGGGCCGTATGCCGCAGCTTTCAGGATGGCTGGCAGCAAGCGCGGTCTCGGTGCATTGATCGGCCCATCGCATAACGTCTTTGCCGATGTAGAAGAGCATTCTCAATTCGGCATATCGGCCGCGCAAAAGCTGCTTGTCCAGACACTCGACAGGCGTTCCAGCGTGCGGCAGAAATCCCTGGAGCGCGAGGCTTGCGCGCGAACTCTCCACCAGGACCGACGTATCTTCGGAACTCGAAAAAGGATGCAGGATTAAAGGAGGGAGCCGGAAAGGTTCTGTACCGGCAGTCTTCATGGATTTGTCCGGAGTCGCTAGCAAATGAGTGTATCCCGATGGTTCAAGTTTGGGAAGCAGAAAGATCGCACCCCACAATCCCATATCGGCGGCCTGAGCCAGAAATGATTATTTCGCTGGCGTTATTTCTTGAGCGCTGTTGGCATGGTAACTTCGCAGCATTTTTCCGCCGGGGGCGCCGGAACGCTGGCGGGCCGCTTGAGTTCCATCTGGATAATATTATCCAGGGTGGTCCACTCCACCGATCCCGCGACCTCGCGGCCATTGACGAAACTGCTAGGCGTTTGTTGGAGCTGGAGGCTTTGCCCTGCTTTTAAGTTCTGATTTACTTCGGCGGCCATGGCGTGCGTGTCGATGCAGCTCGCAATAGCGGCTGCATCAAGCTTCTGGTCCTTGGCGAATCCCAGCACTTTTTCGCGCAAGTTAGCGGGATTGATTTCCTGCTGATGCTGAAAAGTCCAATCATGGAAGGTCCAAAAAGCCTCCGGCTCTTGGGCGGCTATGCAATGCGAGGCCTCGGCTGCGGCGAAGGCCCATGGATGAATGCTCTGGAGAGGAAAATCTTCAAAAATGACGCGGACGTCGGTGGGGTATTTCTGCGCTACATTCTCGCGAATAGTAGTGGCGTACGCACGGCAATAGGGACATTCGAAATCACTGAAAATGACGAGAGAAACCTTTGCATTGGCCGGCCCGAAAGATGGCCCGTTAGCCGGTAGATGCTGTAGCGTGTCGGTGAATGGGTTATCATTCACGTTCCAGATTGCGCCCGGAAACCAGTCCTGTCCATCCGCGCTTACATAGTAGATTCGGTCCAACTTGGTTTGGGTCGTACTGAGGTGTACGGTGACGCGGTAGTAGCCCTTAAACGGGCTGGGAGTAGGGTCGTCAATGACGAAGTTTACATTTGACGTGAAGCCTTCCGCATAGCGTAGATACGATTCGAGCCGCTGCTTATCCAGAACGGGAGCGCCCGCGTCGGCAGCCGAGACGAGGCGCAGGCCGAAGCAGAGTGCAATCGCCAGAGCCGCGATGAGCGAAGCGTTGCGCGACGTGATTTGGCGCATGTTTCTGTATCAGTGTTGCACATCGATACCCTCCAGGCGACCTGGCATAGGCTCACTATACTGGGGATTGTCTCCGCTCCGCCGCTATCTTCCGCTGCTCACCGTTGCGTTCGGCATTGCTTGCTTCTATCTCTACGATCTGAACGGCGTGGGCGTGCTGGGGCCGGACGAGCCCAGGTACGCCGCGATCGGACGCGCGATGGCACAGACTGGCGATTTTGTTACACCTAAACTTTGGGGTTCCCCTTGGTTTGAAAAACCGCCTCTCCTCTACTGGATGACGGCTGCGGGGACAAAAGCCGGGCTCAACGCGGAGCTCTCCGCGCGCCTTCCGGTGGCGTTGCTCAGCCTTTTTTTTCTTGCTGCGTTCTTTGAGCTGCTGCGCAGGGAATTCGGTACGGAAGCTGCGGCGGTCTCCAGCACTCTGCTGGCGACCTCGGCCGGCTGGGTTGCCGAAAGCAGTCTCTGCCTGACAGATCTGCCCTTGGCCGTATTCTTTTCGCTGGCCGTCTTCATCACTTTGCCGCTGGTCGACTGCGGCAACGACGCCGGACGCTTAAACCTCAGGTTCGCGGGGATAGGCGTCTGTATAGGGCTTGGGGCCCTGGCGAAGGGATTGGTGCCGATCGCCCTCGCCCTTCCGTTCGCCTGGTTTTTGCGGGCGATGTGGCGGAAGTGGTGGATCGCCATCGCTGGCTGCATTCTTGTTGCAGCGCCATGGTACGTCACGGTTTACGCCAGGAATGGTTACGCATTCATCGAGGAGTTTTTCATCAAGCACCACTTCGAACGTCTCTATTCGGCCGCGTTACTACATGTTCAGCCCTGGTATTATTACGTCCCGGTTTTGCTGGCTGCTCTTTTTCCATGGACGCCCCTGTTGGGATTGCTTGGTCTTCGCGGTCAGGCATGGGACGGCCGGCGGCGTTTTCTCGCGACCGTGTTCTTGTTCGGCTTCATTGTGTTCAGCGTTTCGTTGAACAAACTGCCGGGCTATCTGCTCCCGTTGATGCCGGTCCTCTTCACCCTGTTGGGCGCGCATTTCGAAAGAAAGAGCCCGGCGGAGTTATCACGTCTCTGGCTGCTGCCTAGCGCCTTGCTTATCGCATGCATTCCGCTGATCGCTTTATTCTTGCCAGAAGCGTTGGCAGCCGGCAAGCTTGTTCCCGTGAAGATGGCCGGGGTCTCCGCCACTGAGGTCTTCTATATCGCATTGCCCGTTGCCACGCTCATTCTGGGCAAACGGTCTTGGCTCACCGCGCTGCTTGCGCTGTGCGTGATCGCAGGCGGAATTTATCTCAAGACTGTGGATGATCCGCGGATGGATCGCCGGGTTTCCGCTCGCGTCTTATGGAACGAGTTAAAAGCAAGGCAGGCCGAGGTTTGCAGCGTGTGGCTATCGCGTGATTGGGAATATGGCCTGGCGTTTTACCGTGGAGCGCCTTTTCCTTCCTGTGCGCCGGGCCATTACCGGATTTCTTTGCGGTCAATAGATCATGTCCCGCCACTCGTGGAGATGATCCCGCCCAGCCCAGCCCGGCCATAAGTTGCGGTCGTAGACAATGAAATCGGAAGACTGACTCTCTATGATTGAACTTCGAAAACTCGGGAACAGCGATTTGGAAATCACGCGCCTCGGTGTCGGTGCGTGGGCGATGGGCGGAGGCGGCTGGCAGTTTGGCTGGGGTGCGCAAGACGATCAGGACTCAATTTCCGCAATTCATGCAGCGCTAGATGCGGGAATCAATTGGATTGATACGGCAGCCGTGTATGGCCTGGGCCATTCTGAAGAGGTCGTGAGCAAGGCGCTACGGGACGTTTCTAAGAAGCCCTATGTATTTACAAAGTGCGAGCGGCGCTGGGATGAGAACGCAAAGATCTTCCCCTCTCTGAAAGCGGATTCGATCCGTAAGGAGTGCGAGGATAGCCTCCGGCGTCTGAAACTGGATGCCATTGACCTGTACCAATTACACTGGCCTGAGCCGGATTCTGACATCGAAGAAGGTTGGGCCGAAATGGCGCGTTTGAAGCAGGCGGGCAAGGTTCGCTGGATTGGCGTCTCTAATTTCAATGTGGAGCAGATGAAGCGGGCGCAGAGGATTGCACCCATTACCTCGCTACAGCCTCCTTATTCACTCCTGGTGCGAAAAGCGGAGCCTGAGATACTGCCCTTCGCGCGCGAGAACGGCATTGGTCTGATTGTGTATTCGCCGATGCGGGCTGGTCTGCTGGCGGGGAAAATGACCAAAGAGCGCGCAACGAATCTCCCGAAGGACGACTGGCGCGCTCGAGACAAAGATTTTCAGGAGCCCAATCTGAGCCGCAATTTGGAGTTGGTTGAGGTTCTGCGGCGCATCGGGAAGCGGCAAGGGCGTACTCCGGGCGAGGTGGCGATTGCCTGGACTCTGCACAATCCCGCCGTCACGGCCGCGATCGTTGGACTTCGCCGCACTGACCAGGTAGCGGGCGTCATCGGCGCGCTTTCCTTCTGTCTTTCGCTCGATGAGGTAAAGGAGATCGAAGCCTTCTTCGATGTCGCCAGGCAAAACGCCACCGCGTCGTCCTAAGCTTCCCGATCAGCGGTTAGCGCGCGAACGGGTGATCCAGTACACCGGTAGTCCGCAAAAGACAATCAAGAGCCCCGGCCAGGTGCTCGCCGGCCGATAGGCGAATAAGCAATAGAGAACGGCGCTCCCGCCGAGGATATAGATGAGCGGCATCACGGGGTACCCGAGCGCGCGGTAGGGACGATCCGCATCTGGCCGCTTGATACGCAACCGGATGACGCCTGCAATCGTCAGGATGTAAAACAGCAACGCCGCCGATATGACGTAGTCCAGCAGGTTACTGTAAAGGCTGCCATATGTGTTCGTGACCGGATCGAATGTTCGCGGCAAAACGAGCGCGGCCGCCCAGATGCCCTGCAGCGCGAGTGACCAACCCGGCACATGCGCCCGATTCAACGTGCCGGCCTGCCTCGGAAAAAGGCCATCAAGCGCCATAGAGTAGTAAACGCGCGGTCCGGCCAGAACGAGGGCATTGATGCAGCCGAACGTGGAAATCATGATGGCGGCTGCCATGAGCACTTCGCCCCAGCCCGGAAAAATTACCTGGAGCATCGCCGTCGCAACGCGATCAGCCGGCGCGTGCTGAATGGCAGCCAACGGCAGCACCAGCAGATAAGCGACATTCGCCAGAAGATAAAGTCCAGTGACGCTGATAGTGCCGATGGCGAGCGCTCTCGGCATCACGCGGCCAGGGTCCTTCACCTCGCCGGCGGCAAACGTGATATCATGCCAGGCGTCCGCCGAAAACAACGAGCCGGACTGCGAGACGCACAACGCTGCGAACAGGCCAAAGCCAGTCAGGGCTGAAAGACTGGCCGTGAGGGGCGTTACTTCGCGCGGCGTCCAGAATTGATGAAAGTTAGCCGCCACCGCGTCCGCCTTCCAGCAAATCAATCCCAACAAGATCAGCGCAGCCAGCGCGATCACTTTGGCCGATGTGAAAAGATTCTGAACAATTTTGCCGTAGCGCACTCCCTGGCTGTTGGTCCAGGTGAGCAGCACAATGACGGCAATAGCGGTGAGTTGTCCGGTGGAAAGCGAAATGGCGTAGGTTCTGGATAGATGAATGGGCGGAATCAAATAGCGCGTTTCTGAGATCGCCGGCCAAAGCACTCCCGTGAAGCGGCCAAAGCCCACGGCAACGGCAGCGATGGTGCCCGTTTGAATTACGGTAAACAGCGTCCAGCCGTAAAGAAAGCCGAGGAGCGGCGAGAAAGCCTCGCGCAGGTACACGTACATGCCACCTGCCTTTGGCATCATGGCGGCGAGCTCGCCGTATGAGAGTGCCGCCGCTACCGTGACCACTGCAGTAAAGACCCATGCCACCAGCAGCCAGCCGGGACTTCCGATATTGCGAGCCATGTCAGCCGGCACAATGAAAATACCGGAGCCGATCATCGCGCCTATGACGATCATGGAGGAATCGAAGAGACCCAACTCGCGGACGAAACCGCGGTTGCGGTCGATTGTGTCGACGCTGGAGTGCGCGCTATCTGCGTGCATGCGCTTCTTCTGGTTGGGAACTGTGCGTGCTCGCGGGAAGGGAAGACAACGCATGTCCAACCGTCCGGCGGATGGTTTCCTTCTCGTCGTCGGTCAGCTCCAGCCGCGGGCCTCGCACGGCGCCTGAACCCATATGGACCAATTCCTGCGTGTACTTGATTAACTGCACAAATTTCGGCACGACATCAAAACGTAGCAGAGGCAGGAACCACTTGTATTGCTCGAAGGCTTCTTCTTTGCGCCCTTGCACCGCAAGAGTGAAAAGATCGACTGATTCGCGCGGAAAGGCGTTCGCGAGGCCTGCAATCCAGCCTGTCGCGCCCGCGTACACGGCCTCCACGATCAAGTCGTCGACTCCGCAGAAGATAGTAAGCCGCCCGCCGGCAACACTACGCAGCGCAATGATGCGGCGGATGTCCGCGCTCGATTCCTTGATGGCGTGCAGATTAGCGTGTTCACTCAAAAGCTCTGCAACCTGCTGCGGAAGAAAATCGGTCGCATAAGCGATGGGATTGTTGTAGAGCATCGACGAAAGCGGAGTAGCCTTCAACACCGCTCCGACATGTGCTTTCGTCTCGCGCCAATCGCCTACGTAAACATAGGGCGGCAGCACCATGAGTCCGCTGCAACCTGCTTTTTGCGCAGTCCGCGCCAGTTCCACCGCTTCCGCCGTGCTCAACGCGGAGATGCCTGCCACCACGGGCGCTTTTCCCTTAAGGGCCTTGACGGCCGTATCCATCACGGAGGTCTTTTCTTCCCAGCGAAGCGTACCGCCTTCGCCGAGCGATCCCAGAACGACCACGCCGGTGCAACCGTTTTCGATCAGCCAATGGCAGTGCTTCGCTAGAAAGTCGTGGTCGATGGCGCCGTCGGCCTTAAAGGGCGTCGTGATGGCTGGAATCACGCCTTGCCAGTTTATGGATTGCATCTCTTATCTCCTATCGTTCGAAATCTCGCCGGCGAGAAGTGTAGCGGGTCGATTTCAGGTACTCGTTGTAGGATCTCATCCGCAAGCAAACGCGCGGTAGCCAGGGCAGTGGTTGCGCCCAGTCCTTCGTGTCCCGTTGCGGCGTACGCGCGTTGATAACCGGGGCAGAGTCCAATCAGGGGAAGGCCGTCCGGCGTTCCCGCTCGAAAACCTGTCCAGCTTGTCACCTGCGGCGCGAAAGCTAGCGCCGGCATGAATTCAACCGCCCGGCACAGTATGCGCCGCACCATTTCAGGCTCGACGGCCGGATCCTCCACGCCATACTGGCGTGACGAGCCAATCAGCAAGTCGCCGTTCTTTCGATGTCGAACATTGAAGGCGACCGAATCCCGCTCCTCGGAAGCATGCGCGCTCTTAAGGTAGCCGAGTTCTACCACCTGGTGGCGCGCGAAGCCCGGCCCGGCGTTCACCACCAGAATATGGCCCTTCCGCGCGCGGATCGGCAAACCGGGCGTGAGGCTAGCGGCGAAAGTGCCGGTGGCGTTAATGAAGGCGTCGGCGGAAAAGCTGGCCGCATTGCTTAGGTAGGCGCCCTCATCATCCAGGTGAGTTACTCTCGCGCCCTCTATGATGTCGGCGCCCTTCTGCCGTGCCTTCGCCAACAAAAAACGCGCCGCTACGGAAGGAACCAGCGAAGCATCATTCGGCACGAGCACTCCGCCTGCAATCCCCGGCCTGAGGTTGGGCTCAAGCGTGAGCAACTGAGATGTATTCAGCAGGTCCGCGCGCACTCCATTGCGATTGTAGTAGTCGCATCGCCGCGCGGCGAAAGCAAATTCGTCTTCATCCGCGGCCACCCAAACAGTTCCGCAGCGCCAAAATTCCGCCTCGTCTGGAAGCTGAGGGAAGAACTCTTCCCAAAGCGCAAGCGAATAGCGCGTCAGCTCAAACTGGGCATTCGAATCGTCCAAAACCAGGAGGTGGCCCATTCCAGCGCTCGTCGCGCCCTGGCCAGCTTGAGCTTCCTCGATAATGGCGACATGCAGGTTAGCCGCGGCGAGTTCATAGGCACAAGCGGCGCCCACGATCCCGGCGCCTACAATAACCACATCGTGGCTGGCACGAGTCATGCGGGAATGCCGAAGCGGAACGGATCGCGCTCATCGATGACAAGCTGCGAGTCCGCGGTAATAAACGCCGAACCGCGTATAGACGGAATGATTTGGCCATCGCAGATTTCGATCTGCCCCTCGAACAGGCTGCCGGTAATGCTCTCCTGAATCCACTTATCGCCCGGCTTCAAGTTGCCATTGGCGTACAAGCAAGCCATCTTGTCGCTCGTGCCGGTACCGCAAGGCGAGCGGTCGTAGCTGCGGCCTGGACATAGCACAAAATTCCGGCTGTGCGCGCGTGGATCTCGCGCAGGGCCGAATAGCTCCACGTGATCAATGAGGCCGTTCTCGGCTCCCGTGATTCCCTCCCGTTCCAGCCCTTGACGGATGCGCCAGGTCAGACTGGTCAGCTCGTCCAGCTTGCGTAATGAAAGTTCAATCGGGCTCTCGCCCTTGTTTAAAAAAAACCAGTTTCCTCCCCAAGCGATGTCGCCAGTTACCGGTCCGAAGCCGTCGACATTCACGGTCACGTCCTTCGCGTGCCGATAACTGGGCACGTTCCTCACAGTCGCTTCGCCGGAGTCGTGCAAGTGGGCTGCGACGGTGCCCACCGGCGTCTCGATGCCAATCGACCCCGGTTTAGCCCGCCCGAGATAAGCAAGCGTTGCCACCAGGCCGATCGTGCCGTGACCGCACATTCCTAAATAGCCGACATTGTTGAAAAAGATAACGCCTGTTTGGCACTGAGGATCGGATGGCTCGCAGAGAAGAGCGCCGACAATAGCGTCCGATCCGCGCGGCTCGTTCACAATCGCTGAGCGAAGATGATCGAAATTCTCTCGAAAGCGCGCCAGCCGCTGACGGACCGAGCCGCCGCCGAGGTCCGGGCCGCCGCCCACCACCAGGCGCGTCGGCTCTCCTCCCGTATGCGAATCTACGACGTGGATTTTCATGCCGTAACTGCTCATCTTGACACGGCAGGAAGACATCAAAGAAGATTCGAAAGATCGAGTTCGCTCAGATCGCGCACCAGAACATCCGGCTCATGTGCTGCCAGTTCCTCAAACGGTGTAAGGCCCGTTGCCACCGCAACTGCTCGAAAGCCGTTCGCTTTCGCCGCCAAAACGTCGTTCGCATGGTCGCCGATCAGAGAAACGCGTGGGCGGCTGCTCACGTGCTTCTCTCTGATTGCGCGCCTTGCCGCCACGCATGCCAGGCGCGCCCGCGTTCTGCCGTCTTCCGCAAAGGCGCCTACCAGGAAATATTCGCGTAGGCCGGCAAGCTCCAGTTTGCGCCAGCCTATGCCGCTTAAATTCCCCGTGACCAACCCGAGGACCGCGCCCATTGACCGTAATTCAGAGAGCGTCTCGCGAACTCTGGCGCATAGATATGGCGATAAATCAAGGCGGCAGTTTGTGAGATAGAGGTGTTGACACTCTCGCACAACCTGAGGCAATGCGTTTCGGATGCGCCGTTCGCTCGCGCCGTTAACACGAAGCATCTGCGTGATCAAATCCCGATCAAGCATGCCCGAAGTTGCTACCCCTTCAAGCGTAGTGGCCAGACCAGTCACCTTGCGGATGCCCTCGACCAGAGCCTCTTTATGCTGTTGCCCGGCCCCGCGCATCAGGGTGCCGTCAATATCAAACAACACCAGGGCTTCTGCCGGTCTCGTCACAACGCTGCCAGCTTTGGAATCAGTTGGCGCAATAACCGTAGGAAAGTGCCGGAAACGCGCTCGGCGGTTTCCAGCACTTCCTCGTGAACCAGCTTGCGGCCAGTCAGGCCAGCCGCAAGATTTGTTACGCACGAAATGCCGAGCACCTTCAGCCCTAGATGATTCGCGGCGATCGCTTCTGCAACGGTCGACATGCCCACCAGATCCGCTCCAATTGTTCGAAGAAAACGAATCTCCGCAGGAGTTTCATAGCTCGGACCCAGCATCCCGGCGTACACTCCTTCGTGGAGCGTGATGCCTAACTCACGCGCCGCGTCGTGCGCCATGCGCCTCAGCTCGGCCGAATAAGCCTCGGTCATATCAGGAAAGCGCGGACCAAGCCGCGCGTCATTTGAGCCCACTAGCGGATTGGAGTTCTGCAAATTGATGTGATCTGAGATCAGGACCAGCGCACCTTCGGAAAACTCGACGTTAATGCCCCCGGCGGCGTTCGTCAGCACAGCCTTCCTGACGCCGAGGTCATGGAATAGGCGGATCCCGCTCGTCACCTCGCGCGCCGAGTAGCCTTCATACAGATGAAAGCGCCCAGACATCACCGCTATCTCCGTTGCATCGCCTGATACCCATGGCAAAGTGCCGATGACCAATTCACCTGCATGTCCAATGGCGGTGGAAACCGGCATGCCGGGAATCTCCGAATAAGGAATACGCACAGAATTCTCAAGGGATTCGGCAAACGCTCCCAAACCGCTTCCTAGGACAACGCCAACGGAAGGGCGCGCCGAAGTAAGAACCTGAATGTGACGCGCCGCCGTCTGCATATTCGTTTCGAACGTCGATCTACAGCAACAGGCCCGCGATACACGCCGACATGAAATTCGCGAGCGTCCCGACGAACATCGCCTTCAGGCCGAGCCGCGCGAGATCGGACTTCCTTCTGGGCGCCAGAGCGCCTATGCCGCCGATCTGTATCGCGATGGAGCTGAGATTCGCAAAGCCGCACAGCGCGAATGTGGCGATGACGAAAGAACGAGGCTCGAGCGCCGCTCTCGCCTTGCCAAGATCGACAAATGCGACGAACTCATTCAATACCATGCGCGTGCCCAGCAGATTGCCCACAGTAGCGCAATCCTTCCAGGCAACGCCGAGTGCCCAGGCCACCGGAGCGAACAGGATCGCGAGGATCGATTGCAGCGAGGGCGGCAGCCAATGAATATAGGAATGCACAACGCCCAGTCCGCCGTTGATCATCGCGATCAAAGCCAGAAAGGCTATTAGCATTGCGCCGATATTTAAAGCCAGCTGTAAACCATCGCCGGCTCCGCGCGCCGCCGCGTCGATGATATTTATGCCCTGTTTTTCCACCTCTATGCGAATCGTGCCGCGCGTAACCGGGTCGCCTGTTTCAGGGACGAACATCTTTGCCAGCATAAGCGTCGCAGGCGCGGTCATCAGCACGGCCGTCAGTAAATGCGCAATCGATACGCCTGCGATTGCGACGTAGGCCGCCATGACGGCGCCTGAAACATGCGCCATGCCGCTCACCATGACTGTAAAAAGCTCTGATTCTGTGAGGGTGTCCAGAAACGGGCGGATGGTTACCGGGGCTTCGGTTTGTCCCATGATGATGCTTGCAGCCACGGAGGTGGATTCCGCGCCGCTGGTTCCCATGAACCGTTGCATGAATACCGCCATGCTCCTCACAAACACCTGCATGACACCGACGTAATACAGAATCGCGAACAGCGAACAGATAAAGATGACGATAGGCAGCACTTGAAAGGCGAAGATCACCCCGAAATGCTGTGTACGTTGGCCGAGCTCACCGCCGAACACGAAGCTCGACCCCGCCACCGTATAATTCAGCAGCGCGTTCACGACGAGGCTGATGCCGTAGAACAGCTTCCCGAAGGCGGTCTTCAGCACCAGGAAGGCGAAAGCAAACTGCAGAATCACCCCCCAAATCAGGACGCGCTTTTGTATGGCCGAGCGTTGCGTCGAGAACAGGTAGGCGCAAACAATGATGGCAACCAGCCCAACCAGGCCATCCAGTCTCGCCATCAAGGCTGCGCGCTAGCTGACAACTTCCAGGATGAGATCGCGCTCATCCACGGGTTGTTGCGAAATTTTGAACGCGTCTTCCACCAGTTCCGCGGCGCCTTCCAGGTGCTCTTCGCCGGTGTAGTAGATGCGGCATAGAATGCTGCCTGCATCGATCTTCTGGCCGACTTTGACCTCCAGGATCACGCCGACAGCAGGGTCGATGACATCGTCCTTGGTGTGGCGTCCTGCACCGATCATGGATGACGCCTGCCCTATCAACTCGGCATCGATCGCGCTTATGTAGCCACCGCGGGTAGTGGTGATTTCCCGCGCGCCGGTTGCGTTTGGCAGCAATTCGAACCGGTCGAGCACCTGTGGATTTCCGCCTTGCGCCGCAATCACGTCTTTCAGCTTCGCGTAACCGGAGCCGTCCAGCAGCTTCGATTGCGCCAGCTCGCGGGCTTCGTCGAGAGTCTTGGTAATCCTGCCAAGAAAGATCATCCGCGCCGCGAGTTCCAACGAAAGTCGCGTCAAATCGGCAGGGCCGGCGTTCTGCAGGGTCTGAGAGACCTCCATCACCTCGAGCGCGTTGCCGATGGCATATCCAAGCGGCTGGCTCATGTCCGTGATCAATGCCTGCACTCGCTTATCCAGGCGCCGGCCGATGCCGACCATCATTTGAGCCAGCCGGCGCGCTTCCACTTGCTTCTTAATGTAAGCGCCGGATCCGACCTTGACATCCAAAACCATCGCATCCAGACCCACCGCCAGCTTTTTGGCCATAATAGAGGTGGCGATGAGCGGAACCGACTCGACGGTCGCGGTCACGTCGCGCAAGGCATAAAACTTGCCATCCGCCGGGGCGATTTCGGCTGTCTGCCCAATAAAAGCCAGGCCGTGCTCTTCCAGGAGCGCCCGGAACTCGTCAATTGTCAGGTCTGTTCGAAAACCGGGAATCGATTCCAATTTATCAAGCGTTCCGCCGGCGTGTCCGAGCGCGCGTCCCGAAATCATCGGAACCACTACTCCTGCCGCCGCCGCTATCGGAGAAGCAATAAGGCTGGTTTTGTCGCCTACTCCCCCCGTAGAATGCTTGTCAACCTTGATTCCCGGAATGGATGATAAATCCACTACCGAACCGGAGTTGATCATCAGCTCGGTCATAGCACTTACTTCACGGTCTGACATGCCGGAGAAGTAAACAGCCATCAGGAAGGCAGATATTTGATAGTCGGGAATGTCCCCGCGAGTATATCCATCTACTAAGTGTTGGATTTCCTCTGGAGCAAGCTCTTCGCCGTCGCGCTTGCGGTGAATCAGGTCGACAGTACGCATTTACGAACTAAGCGTACCATTCTCAATAGTTTGAAACCGTCAGTCTGCTCCTTCGAACAGCTTAGCGCGGGTTCATGGTAGCTCGCCGGCGAGAACGCGAGGGAGATCTACCGCCGATGTCCGAAATCCCAGGTAAAAAGATCCGAATAGCGCATATATGGCGCTCACTTCATCAAATCGCATTTCATAAATAAGCTTCTTGAAGACGAGCGGATCATCAGCGAATAGGTCGACACCCCACTCCCAGTCATCGAAACCGATCGAACCCGTGATGATCTGGCGGACAGAATCAGCGTAGCGGCGCCCGATAAGCCCGTGTTCGTGCATCATGCGTTGCCGTTCCGGCATGGGCGTCATATACCAGTTCTTCGACTCGCCGCGCTTGCGGTCCATCGGATAAAAGCAAAGGTACTTGAATTTGGGAATCTCGGGATGGAGCCGGGGCGCCATAGCGGCGGATTGCCGCGTAATGACCTCGGCTATTCCCTGGTTCCACTCCGGCGAATGGGGTTCGTAACCACGCTCGAGCATCTGCGCGTAGGTCTTGGCAGAAGACTCATAAAGCCCAAGTTCCACAACGGAAAGGTAGGAGTGCACCGGTTCTAAATAGCTGGAAAGCGCTAGCTGGCTGACCTTCAATTCCGCCCGATGCAGCTGCTCCAGTGAGTCCCGGAAATGGAGGAGCATCAGGTCGCCTTTGTGGCCCAGCTGTGAATACAGCGCTGATTGCTGCGGGTGTCCGTTGGCCTCGCCGGATTCAATTTCCTGCAGATGCCCGACCGCTTCCGCCAGAGTTCGCTGCCGGCTTGCCTCGTCTAACGCGCGCCATTCCGCCCGGCGGAAACGGAACATCTGGTGCATGGCATACGCGCCCTCCAAAGTCAGCGGAACGGCTGGCGGTTCAGCCATTCTGCAGTTCCCACTCCGGGGCGGGCAACCCGGGCATCTCATGCTGGTACCGCCCCGCGAAGATCTCGGCAAACAAGTTCAGCGTCTCCTGATGGATCAGCCCATTACTGGCGAACACGTATTGGCCGTGCAGGTCAAGCGGTTCGCCGCGCATGCCGGAAACCTTGCCTCCGGCTTCTTCCACCAGTAAGGTACCCGCCGCCATATCCCACGGGTTTAAACCAAATTCCCAAAAACTCTCCAATCTCCCGGCCGCCGTATAGGCCAGGTCGATCGCCGCCGATCCGCCGCGGCGCACGCCGTGGCTCAGCATCGCGAGCTGGTAGTAGAAATGAATGTTTACGTTCTGATGGCGCCGTCGGCTGGGAAATCCCGTAGCAACCAGGGAGTCATTCAGGGTTTGAGCCTTACTTACACGGATGAGCGCGCCGTTCAGACGCGCTCCGGCGCCTCGCTCCGCTGCGAAAAGCTCGCGATTGAGCGGATCATACACCACTCCGGCTATGACTTCATCGCGCTGGGCCAGCGCCAGAGTGACATTCCACATGGGGAAGCCGTGCGCGAAGTTGGTTGTGCCATCTAGCGGATCCACATACCAGCGGAGCTCTGCCGCCATCTCCGCGCGTCCGCCCTCTTCCGCCACAATTCCGTGCTGGGGGAACTGTTCCTTCAAACGCTGGATGATCAGATGCTCGCTGGCACGGTCCGCGGCTGTAACAAGATCATAGTCGCCTTTGAGCTCGAAGGCGACACCCTGATGCGCCAGGAGAATTTGGCCCGCTTCGCGCGCGATCTCAATCGCCGCGTCCAGAAAATTGCCCATATATTTCACTTCAGCACATCATCCGGCGAAGCCGCTGATTCTAGGGCTCGTAATAACCGCTGCGAGCGCTTACCCGGAGCGTTGGCTTCGGCACCTGCACCGCGATGGGATGGTAGCGCCGCGGCTCTTCAATAACCCCGCTGGGATAGAAGCCGAGAACGTATTGCGTGCGTAATTCCTCAATGATTTGACCGAAGGCCTCGTCCAGCCGCTCATAGCCTTCCTGATAAAAGATCCTTCCGCCGGTCGCGACGGCTAACGTGGCGAGCGCATGCTCTCCTCCGGTGTTGCGGCCCGCATCATTCGCGATCGGGACCACGATAATCGGATACAGGACTACATCCGCTCTTTGCGCGGCGGCCAGCGCATCCTGGTACTTCTTATAACTGGTCGTATCTCCGCCGTCAGTTACGAGCACCATGACATGCCGGCCATCACGGCCGTCAAGCGTGTCACTCGCCAGGTAGACAGCGTCATACATGGACGTTCCACCCTCGCCGTGAAGGGCATGCAAAGCGTGCTCCGCGCGCTTCTGATTGCGCGAGTAGTCCACCTCCATGTTGATTCGCCAGTTAAAGCTGAAAAGGGCGAACGTATCGGCCGGGTTGCCAGCAGCCAGATAAGACGGCAAAAACCGCAGCACCGAGTCCTCCTCTCCATGCAGATCTCTTTCCGTGCTACCGCTTGTGTCAATCAGGATCGCGACGGACAAGGGCAGGGAAGTGTTGCGCTCAAATACCGCGATCTCCTGCGGCACGCCACTATCCAGGACGCGAAAATCGTCTTTGCTCAGATTCCCAACCACGCCCCCGGACGAGTCGCGCACGGAAACCAGCAAGCGGACCAGATTGACCTTGACGGAGAAAATGGGCGGCTGTCCCGGTTCCTTCTGTGGCAACGGCGCCAGCTGGCGCTGGGGTTCCGGATTGGCGGGTTTGAATTGCGCTACCACCAGCGGCGTGCAGGCGAGGGCCGCTGTGAAAAGAACCGGCAGCGGAGTTCGCGGCCGCCCATGCTTACAAGGCTTCATTCGGTGCGGCGCTAGACAGCAAGCGGTCGTCCCATTCGCCATCTACCCAGACGGCGCCGTCGGCGTAAAATTCTTTTTTCCAGATAGGCACTTCGCGCTTGAGCCGGTTGATTCCTTCTAAAGCCGCCGCGAAGGCCGCTTTCCGGTGCGGAGCAGTGGCGACCACTACGACGCTCGCTTCGCCAATTTGCAGTCGCCCCAAACGATGCGCAATGCCAATACGGCTAATGTCGAACTGCCCCGCTATCTCCCGGCCCACTCTCGCTATCTGTTCCAGCGCCATCTCTTCATAACACTCGTACTCGAGATGGAGCGTCTCACGGCCTTTTGTGTTGTTCCGAACGACACCCTCAAATACCACGACCGCGCCGTCTTCGGGACGTTGTAACGCCTGGGCAAGCCGCTGTGAATCAATTGCGTCGCGAGTTATTGAAAAAAGGTGCCCGCAAGGATCGTGAATAACTTTTTCCGAGCCGCCGCTTACCGGGGGCAGAAAGGCTACCTCATCCCCTTCGTTCAATACGGTGTCTGGCGTGGAAAACTCCCGGTTCCTTGCAAGTAAAATCGACGAACGCCTGTCGCGCAGGGTTCCAAAGCGTTCGGCATAACCTTCGAATAAGTCTTGCAACGTGCTTCCGGTGGAAACTTCAACCGTTTCTTCAGCTTTTCCGATAATGTCTTTCAGGACGCCGAAAAACAGCACCTGCACCTGCATTCTCAAATGCTAACAGGGCTGCTGACAGTTATAGTCACAGAGAGGCTAGGGAGTGGACACGCTGTCCAAGGGATCGCCAAAACACGAAACCCGTGTCCGCGTGCGCTATGCGGAGACGGATCAGATGGGCATTGTCTATCATGCGAACTACCTGGTATGGATGGAAGTCGGGCGCGTCGAGCTGGTGCGGGCGCGCGGCTTCAAGTACAAGGATCTGGAGCAGGCTGGCCTCTATCTGTCGGTGATAGAGGCGAACTGCCGTTATCTCTCCCCGGCGCGTTATGACGAAGAAATTGTAGTGTACACGGAGATTGCAAAATCCAACGCGCGAATGGTCGAGTTTGCCTATCAAATCCGCTCTGGTGAAGCCGATCGCCTGCTGGCCGAGGGATTCACCAGGCACATCTGGCTGAATCGCGAGTTTCGTCCCACGCGGCTACCCCGCGAGTTTCACGCTTCGCTCCAAATCGGCTGACGGCGCTATCCGCAGCTTCAGAACTCCAGCCTTGCTTGAAAGGCGATCATGCGCGGAGAAGAGTCTCCTCCCAGTCCGACGCCAAGAAGACCGGTGGGAGGAGATGTCGTGTAGGTCAGCGCGCCGAAGCCAGTTTGGGTGGAAGCATTTCCCGGGACTCCCGCAATGACGTTCGTCGGAAGAGCGAAGTTTGGATGGTTAAAGACATTGAAGAACTGCGCTTCGACCCGAAGCTTCAGGCGTTCGGTCAATGCGAACCATTTGGTCAAATAGAAGTCGCTCGACAGAAAATCCGGACCCCGCAGCGCGTTCCGCCCGAGATTACCAAACTGGCAGGAGCCGGCGCTATCGCCGCCCACGCACGCTCCGGTACTGGGATCGACCGCAGAAACAAAGGCAGCAGGGTTCAGCCATTGAATGGAGCCCGGTTGGGTGACGCCCGGAATCGTGTTGTGTTCGTAAAGCGGGACGCCCGGGACAACGCTCGCGTATTGAGCGCCACTCCCGTTAACGATCCCGTTCCCGTTGGCGGCGTAGGTGGCGCTGAGAACCGAGAATGGAACGCCGCTATGCCAGAATGCCGTGCCTGAGACTTCCCAGCCATTGAGCGCATAGCCGAGTATCCGATTTCGAATTCTTATGGGCAGGCGATAAACATAGTTGCCGGTGAGGTTGTGGCGAATGTCGTAGTCGCACGGGCCGCGGTCCCGGGCGAGATCGCCGGGGAGCGGAGAAAGGATGCCGCCCGCCGAGAAGGGCAGAAATCCTCCGTTTGAGACGGTGTCGATGCAGTGGCTCCAGGTGTAGTTCACTTGAGCCTGTAAACCGTGGCTCAGGCGCTCTTCGGCCGTGAGCTGCAGCCCGTTGTAATGGCTATTGGCGCCCGTGCTGAGCTGAGTCACGGCGCCGAATCGAGGATCGAGGGGCTGGCCATACGGAAACGGAGAAAAGCAGCCTTGGCAGACCGTCTGGAATCCGTTTACCTGAGTCGTGTACGGTTGGTTCACGGCACGCGTTCCGACATATTGTGCTCTGAGACTCGCAGAGGCGCTCAACTGCTGCTCAACCCCAAAGCTCCATTGCATGAAGTAGGGCGCGCGCAGCTTGCCGGTGGGCACGGCGGTAATCGAAACCGGTTGCAAGCAATCATTGGGATTGGCGTCCGGCGAAGCGCAGGAAAGCGTCCCCTGCCGAAAGCCCGATTGGAACGTTTGATTCGCTGCTGCGGTTGCATCGACGGCGCTGTTCGAAACTCCTGGCGCGATCGCGAGTCCACCGACCGTTCCCAATAGTCCTCCCTGAAAAGTATTCACATAGGGCGGATTATTGCCGACCGTATCCACGACACTGCCCGGCAACAGGTCGCTGAACAATCCAAACCCGGTGCGGATGACCGTGCGAGGCCTCAATTGCCACGCGATGGCGGTTCTCGGCTGCAGGATGGCGAGCGGCGTGGCTTGAAAGACATTCCCGAGATTTGTTTGGATGATCGAGCTGAGAGGCTGATTGACATCGTGTGAAATTGCATCGAATGCGCCCGGTAGGCGTGCGATCGCGTTGTGAGGATTCAGCGGATTTGAGTTGCTTGTCGATCGCAGGCCAAGCGTCCAGGTCAGTGTCGGCGTTAGTTTCCATGTATCTTGCGCATAGAGGTCCAAATTCAGGAAGTTAAAAGGCTGCGAGTAGGCCAGCGGATAGGTCTGGGTCGCGGTGGAGGCAACGCCGTAGATGAGCTGTGGCAGATCGGTGTATGTGATGGTCGGGACCGTGCCCTCGCCGAAGTCGTAATCGTTCAAGCGAAAGATGCGCGTGTTGGTGCCGAACCGAAGTTCGTGCTTGCCAACGCTCCAGGCTAGATTGTCATTGAGAAAAAACCTTGACGCCCGGCGACCTTGTACCCAGGTGTTGTCCAGGCCACCCAACCTTGTGAAAGGCGCACTGGCCCCGTTGCCCTGAAGAACGATGGGGAAAGCATCGAGAGTTGTCTGAAAGTTCGCCGGTCCGAAGAGGCTTTCGTACCAGGAAAATGCCGGATTGAAGTAGTTGACTAAAGTGGGCGAAACCACATGCGTGTATCCAGCCGCGAAGGAATAGAGCGGCTGCGGCGAAATGGCGTCGAAGAGCGAATTAATGGGATCCGTATAGGCCGCTTGCAAACCTCCGTCGTATTGAAACCGGTACCACGTCGTGTTCTTTTCGTTGATGTTATGGTCCACCCTCCCCGTTTGGACCTGCTCATGGTCGGTACTGGAGTGAGAAACGCTTTGGCGGTTCGCGCATCCGTCGCCGTTAGGAGTAGCGCCCGATGCAACACTTCCATTGCTGTTGAAAGGACATCCCAGCACAGCCAATGGCGTTCCCGCCGTGTTGCCGTAAAGCGCAAACATTTTGCGGTAGAAGGGTACAAGTTCCGGCTGCGCAGGATAGACTGCCCCGGTCACGACATCCCGCCCGCCGGCCGGAAGCTGTTGCAGAACGTAACTTTCGAATGCTGGCGTAGGGACAGTGGTTGCGCTGACGAGCGGGAGAGCGATTCGGACCCACTCCGAGTCGAAAAAGAAAAAGAGCTTGTTATGAAGGATAGGGCCGCCGATGCTTCCTCCGAAGTGGTTGACCGTAGAGCGTGGCTTGTGGTTGCCGGACGTTGCATTTGTGAAAAAATCGGCGGCGTTGAATCGAGAGCCGTTCCAGAGTTCGTATAGATTGCCATGGAACTGATTTGTTCCCGACTTGGTCACATAGTTTACCTGAGAAGCGCCGTAGCGGCCCTGATCGACCGCATAAGACAACGTATTGGCCGTAACTTCGGCGATGGAATTCAGGCCGAGCACGAGGTTGGTTGATAGCCCGCTGTTCAGATTTGTGAGTGGATCGTTGGTCTCCAAACCGTCAACGATGTACCCGTTCGCGAGCGCGGGAAGCCCATTGAATTCTACGTTCCCATATCCATTCGTGCCTCCCACGAAATCGTTCCCGCTACCTGCTGTATTGATAAGAGCGCCCGCCGCAAATTGCAGCGGATAGGTCAAATCGCCGCCTGGATTCGGAAGATCTTCGAGCGCGCGCGCCGAGAGCGTGGTGGAGGTGTTCGGATTCTCGGTATTCAGCAGCGGCGCTTCTCCAGTTACGACTACGTTCTGCTTCACAGCGTGGAGTTCGAGCACGAAGTCAATAGACTCCGTGCGGCCCAGGGCAGCGGCCACCGGGCTGCTTCGCTGTTCTTCGAACCCTGGCGCCGATACCTGAATCGTGTAGATGCCCGGCTTGAGCTGCGGAAAACTAAAATGGCCGCTGCTATCTGTTTCGGAGCTTCGCTTTACTCCGTTGTCCGTTCCAGCGAGGATGATGCTTGCTCCTGCAATAGGGCCGCCAGTCCGGTCCCTTACATGGCCCGAGATTGCGCTCGTCGTCTCCCCTTGGGCGCGCGCCGGGGTAGGCAGCAGTATCCAACCGGAAATGATCAGCAGGGCAATAAATTTAGGCAAACCTAAATATAACAATACGCGAATCCTGGATACACTGTTAATTCGGAATGCTCAAAGGAAACCCAGCGAACGCCACTGAATCGGTCGACGACTACCTCAAGGCCATCCTGGAGCTCGGCGGCGCGGAAGAGAGCAAAGTAACCAGTAACGCACTGGCTGAGCGCCTGGGAGTCCGGGCCGCTTCTGTGACCGGAATGCTGCAGAAGCTGGCTTCTGTTCAACCAGCGTTTGTTAAATATGAAAAACATCACGGCGCGCGGTTGAGCGCAGCCGGTAAGAAAAGAGCTTTGGAGATCATTCGGCACCATCGGCTGCTCGAACGCTTCCTTCACGATTTTCTCGACTACGGCTGGGATGAGGTCCATGAGGAAGCCGAACGGCTCGAACACTTCATCTCGGAGAAACTGGAAGACCGCATAGCGGCGAAACTGGAAGATCCTGAAACCGATCCGCACGGACATCCCATTCCAGAACGGAGTGGCGCCTTACCCGCGCGGGAGGAAGTACGCCTGGCGCAATGGGCTTGCGGAGTTCCGGCTTTCATTAGCAGCGTGTCCGACCGCGATCCATCCGGACTTCGCGATATGCAACGCCTGGGGCTTCGGCCCGGAACGGCAATTGTCGTTCAGGCAGGCACTCGTAATTCATCGATGCTGGTTCAAATCAGCGGCCAAACGAAGCCCGTTCGCGTCAGCCAAAAATTGGCTGATCAAATCTCGGTCGTTCCAGCCGTTGGCGCGGCCGCGCCGGTAAGTTAGTCGTATACTCCGTGCACGTACCACTCGCCGCTCGGCGATTCCTGGTAAATGCGATACAGCCCTCCGTCATCCAGAGCCACATCCCATTCTTCGCGGCTCCAGGCGGTGGTGGCCCACCATTCTCCTGACGTTTTCCATGGTCCGGCCGAGCGAAGAACATGCCCTTTCACAACGGACGCAAGGACATCTTTCGGCGCGTACTCCACAACGCGCACACGCGCATGCAGCGCCGGCCGGTACAGCCGCATAACCAGACGTAGGGTTGCGGTTGGATTTTCTTCAGCGATATCTTTCTGTGTGGAGGAGAACGGGAGTGCCGTCATCTGAAAAGCATCCGGCCGGTGTGTGTTCAGCAGCATCGGCGTGCCGACGTTCTCTTTGCCCACCATGCCTGCAATCCGCGCCAGCGTGAGCTGCAATTTGTCGGGCTGAGGCGTAGGCGGCAAAAAGATTCCGCCTTGCAGGCGCTTCGGCTCAACAGGCTCCACGCGCAACGAAAAAGCCCGCACTGGCGCGCCAGGCGAATGCCGTTCTAAATGAAGCTGCAAAAGTTTGAGCATCGTGCGGCTGTCCTCCAGCGGTATCGGAAATTCCAGTTCGCAGCGGTACGGAGTTTGTTCTGCCAGTTCGAGTTGCGCTATTACCGATCGCGCCGCCCGCGACTGGGACCGCAACCGGCCGCATAATTCTGTCAAAGCCCGTGCCAGCAGAAACAGGAGCGGCTCCAGCATTTCCAGCGGATGCTCCAGCTCCATGCGCTCTTCGTAATTAGTTGCTTCGGCGGCCACGCGCAAGGGCCTTTGCACTATTCCGGAAGCAAGATTGCGGAAATAGATTCCCGCGGTGCCCAACCGTTCGGCCACTCCGCGTTCGGGCAATGCGGCCAGATCTTCGCACGTCTTCAATCCCCAGCGCAGCAGAATGTCCGGCAGAGACGGGTCTACAGGAATATCGTGGGCAAACAGCGCTGCCAGAGGTAGCGAAGCCAATTTCAGCCGCTCTTCGCCCGGCGTGACCAGCGTGACGCCAGGGAAGTTCCGCGCCAGCAAAATCGCCGCATCCGGGTTTGAGGCAATCGCAAGGTTTGCCTGCAGTTTTCGCTCATAGCCGGCCCGGCAGATCTCTGAAGCAATCTGATGTGGCGAACCTATCAGCTTTCGTAAAGGCGCAATTGAAAATACGACCGTGTTTTCCGTCAGCTCCTCCACTACAGGAGAAAATTGGAGCGTCAGATCCAATAATGATTGGCCAGCCGCGGTGGCGGCCAGGTGAAGGCACGCGTACATATCAAGCGATTGTTTTGAGTAACAGGGGCTCAGGCCGGATGGCCGCCACCTTCTGCTGCAGCGCCTGCATTTCTATCCCGCGCAAGAATAGGAATGGCGCTTGGCCGGACCAATGGAATATCTTTGATTTGACTTGTATGTTATTGCTGGCACAAGACCTTGCCTGAGGAGATTCTGCGCATACCAGCAAAATCGTGGGCGTGTTCTCGATCGCCCGGCGAAACCTGTACCAATACGATAGGGGAATCCGATTCAGCACCCGAGCCGTTGCTTCACACAAATCCAGCAACACTACTCCAAAGCCGCCCGCATGCAGCAAAAGGTCTGCCGCACGAAGGGCATGCTCAGCGTTGCCCTTGCAGCGTACCCAGACGATTTTTTCCAAACGAACTTCGGCTGCCGCGGCTGAGACCGGATCAAAACTGTCGTGCAGGTCTATGACCGCGCAAACCTCGCCTTTTCCGGTGGCTTGTCCGAGAATATGAAGGCAAATCGACATACGCCCGGACGATCGCCGGCCATCGATTTCGGCTATTCCGCCACGCGCAAGACCCCAACAAAAAATTCCTTCTAACCCACGTAATTGCAGAGAGGAAAGCTTTGGTTCTTTATGTAATAGGTGAAGTTCGGAAGCTACCTTCCAGCGTTCATCAAGCAGCTGGAGCCCTTTTATATTCGCCATTTGTTCGCCTCTCTATTTTCGAATAAGCTATGGTCCAAAATCAAGGGGGATAATTTAGCGAAGAGGCCTAATTGGAACGAGCGATTGTGGCATTTCACGTGGACCAACACGGTGACTGGGTAGCCGACTTGGAGTGTGGCCATACGCGCCACGTTCGTCACGCTCCGCCGTGGACCAACAGAGAATGGGTTTTGACCGAAGAAGGTCGCTTACGCTTCATCGGCCATAAACTGAACTGCGCTATGTGCGAGAAAGACTCCGATATGTTAGAGGCTGGCGACCTTATCTGATTCCCTACGACGGCCCAAGGGCAGGCGAAGGTGGAACACGCGTTCCCTAGTCCGCTCCTCTTCCAGATTGCGCCCCCTGGCGCGCAGCAGATCGGCGAGCGAGACCATCCCGATGAGCCGCTCCTTGTCTGCGCGATCAACTACGGGAAGACGCGTGAAACCGGATTCCGACATCCGGTAAACAATGGCCCGCAGCGACTCGTCGGGAAAAGCCACCATTGGGTACGTGTATGCGATGGATGAAAGCGGCTCTTGAAGGTTATGTCCTTGTTCGAGGAGCTTCAAGAGATCGCTGCGGCTGATCACGGCCAACAAACGCTTATTTCCATCGACGATGGGGAACACATGCTGCCCATGCGGCTTTCTGCCAGGGCGAACCAGTTCGTGCGCCTCCTGGAGCGTGGCGGTTGCCGGCAGAGCCACTACATTCGTGCGCATCACTTCGCGAACGAAAAGGATTTCGAGCGGATCGACAGAGTACTCACGGGTGAGATGAAAGCCCCGACGAGAGATCTTCTCAGTGAGGATAGAGCGCTTTAAGGTAAGTACGGTGAAACCGTGGGCGAGAAAGCTTGCAACTACCAGCGGTAGCAGCATGTTGAGATCGTGCGTTAACTCAATGGCGAAAACAATTCCCGTGAATGGCGATCGCATAGTTCCTCCGAGAATCGCCCCCATGCTAACCAGTGGCCAGAATCCCACGCCGAACTGCGGGAGAAACAGGCTGCACAGTCCTCCTAGAGCGGCACCCATCATCAGAAGAGGGGCAAGCACGCCGCCGGAGGTGCCTGAACCAAGCGAGATGATCCAAATTGCCGATTTCACCAGCAGCACGCCGAAAATAAACTTGAGATCCACATCGCCTTTGAGCAGCACACCGATAGTGTCGTAGCCAACCCCCAAGGCATGCGGAAATATCAGGCCGCCTATTCCGACAAAGAGACCGCCGATGGCCGGCCACCACATCCAGTGAATTGGAAGCTTGTGGAATGCGTCTTCAGCAGCATAGACGCCGACGGTGAGAAGGGCCGATAGTCCTCCGGCGGCAATCCCGATCAACACACACCCAATTAAGCCGGCAGGTCCGATAAAAACGGGATGCGTTGGAACCGCGAACAGGGGTCCAAGTCCGAGGATGTAGCGTCGTGCGGCGCCCGCGGCGGCACTGGCCAGTGCGACTGGGATGGCGCTGCGAGGTTTCCACTCAAAAAGCAGCAACTCGACGGCAAGCAAAATAGCCGAGAGCGGAGCCGCAAAGGTCGCCGCCATTCCGGCCGCCGCTCCCGCCACTAGCAGCGTCTTTCGCTCAGCGCTGGTCAAATGGAAAAATTGCGCGATCATGGAGCCGATTGCGCCTCCGGTCATAATGATCGGACCTTCGGCGCCAAAGGGGCCGCCCGTGCCGATGGAGATGGCTGCCGAGACAGGCTTCAGTACGGCAAGCTTGGGATGAATTCGACTGCCGTTCATCAGAATGGATTCAATCGCTTCGGGTATACCGTGGCCACGGATACGCTCCGATCCATAACGCGCCATCACGCCCACGATCAGCGAGCCAATCACCGGCACTGCGATGGCAAGCACGCCGAGATGGTTGCCGGCCGGGGAAGAAAACGCCGTATCGAAACGCTGATAGTAAAAGATGTTCGTAAACAGGCCGATTAGTTTCAGCAGGAACCAAGCAACATAGGAGGCGGAAATACCGATCAACATCGCGATGAGAGTAATCGGTATTACGCGAATTGTTGTAGTGAAGTCGCCCAGTTCTTTGAGGGTGGAACGATCGGCAAGCAAAAGTGGCGTATTCATTCCTATTTTGTTGTATTCATTCCTATTTTGTTTTCGTGTTCACTTGAGTTCTGGGCGAACGAACTTGGGCCCGGTACCGCTTCTTCAGATTCTTTGGGGAGGTTAGTTCGGCGCTCCCTTCAAAGAACATGGGTATGGGCCCGGAATCGAAGCTACTTTCAGTAATAACTTCTTCAAGCAGCAGACGAAGGTCGAGCAAACGTGCCGGCGCTAATCGAGCCAAAGCGGGCAATAATGCGCTCCTGGGGCGTAACAACACGAGATTTCAGGAGACGGCGTCCGGCCGCTGTGACGGAAAGGTCGAGACGCCTGCGGTCCGCAGCTGAAGCTGCTCTTTTGACGAGCTTGGTTTCAACGAGACGGCCGACGACTACGGAGACAGAACTTTGATGGGTGCAGGAACGGGCCGCCAACTCATTGACCGACATAACCCCACCGGTCGCTAGAATCTGGAGCACGAAGAGTTGTGCGCCGCTGATGCCGATACTCTTTTGGGAGGCGTGTGAGCCTACTTGTAGCGCATGTATGATTCTGCGTATGGCATCCATAACCGCGCGGCTATTGAAAGTTGTGTCGAAAAGCGGCACGGCGGTGGTTTCCGGAACAGCCATAGGTCTCTGGATCCATTATATGGGATCCCATGCGTTGTGGGCCCGCTGCTTTACTCGGTCTGCGGCCAACTCCTGGCCATAATCCGGAGGAAGAGCGCGCCAGAGAACGCGTGCCACGCTTGCGTACGCCTTTTCGCGCCGCGTGTTCCTCTAGCGCCCGTGCTGTAGCAGAAAGGACCTACTTCTTGGAGGATTTCCCGGCGGAAACCGTTTTGGCCATCTCGGCCTGCGCCCCCGCCGCCATTACGGCTGGAGAGATCCGGAAGTCTTCACCCATCATGTTTGCCATGGCCTGGATTTCCAGGCCTTCCGCTTCTTTGGTGAAGAGCAACGCGCCTTGATTCGGATCGAGATCGGCTTGCACCCAATCGCCAGGCAGCACCTGGTTGGTCGCCATTAAATTCGAGAGCGGGTGAACCAGATAGCGTTCGATAGCCCGTTTGAGATGCCGTGCTCCGTATTTTATGTCTGTACCTTCGGTCAGCAGAAAGTTCTTGCCAGTCTCCGACACAGTGAAAACAAAGCATTTTTCCGCCGGCGACATCAGTATCCGCTGCTGTACCTGTCCCAATTCCAGATCTAATATCCGGCGCAACTCGCATTCGCCAAGGGACTTGAAAACGACTACCTTGTCGATGCGGTTCATAAACTCGGGGGTAAACTTCCGTCTGGCGGCATCGATGCCGGTCTTGGACATCTTCCTGTCCAATTCTTCATTCATCTTCACTGGCTGCAGAGTAGACAACGCCCGCTGGAAGCCCAGCTTTGGACTCACCAGCGAACTCATCTCGCTTGCGCCCAAATTGCTGGTCATGAAGATCATCGCCCGCGAGAAATCCACCTTACGGTTATCGCCGAGCGTCAGGGTTGCTTTGTCCAGAATCCCGAGCAGCAGGTTCCAGAGTGCATCGCTGGCTTTCTCGATCTCATCAAACAGGATGAAGCTGAGCTTTACAGTTTCGCTGTGATGCTGGTTGATCACTTCCTGGCTAAGCAAGGGATGCGTCTCACGATGTCCCAGATAGCCGGGAGGCGAACCGATCAGCTTCGCGATCTCATGGCTGTGCTGGAACTCTGCGCAATCGATCTTGATTACCGCGCGTGGATTGCCGAGCAACGCTTCAGCAGTGGCTTCCACTGTTCTGGTTTTACCCGAGCCGGTAGGACCCAGAAACAAAAAGTTACCCACCGGCCGGCCTGGGGCCGAAAGCCCGGTGAGGTGCATCTGGTAGATGTTTACAATCTGCTCTACTGCTTCATCCTGGCCAACGATGAGCTTCAGCAGTTTCTTTTCGAGACTCTCAGCATCCTTCCCTGTTCGGCTAGGATCCAGCACTTTGCGGAGCCGGCTCATATAAACGTTCCTTCCTCGTACTCGTCCACCGAGTGATGCCGCTTGTCAGAGCATGCAGTCCCGGCAAATCGTTCTTGTTGGCCTACGCACAACACGGAGCAAGCCAGGTTCCAAAGACTGCCAAGCTGCTTCCTACTTCCTTTCATCGTCAGTACTAATCGATCCATGCAGAGTTATTGAGATTTTTTCCCTTCGGGCTTTTCTGATTAGTTCTTCTGCGGCCGGGAAGGTCTCACCTCAACGCGGCTAATAAGTGTCCTGGCCGGCATTCTAAGAATGCCGATCACAATCCCCGCGATGTCCTCCGGCGCGATCTTCCAATCGGTTCTCTTCTCCAGATGTCCTCCAAACTGTGTGTCCACGCTGCCGGGCATGATGTAACTCACCCGGACGTTGTCGCCGCGATGATCCAGCATCATCGCCTCACTGAAGCCGTTCAAGCCGAACTTCGAAGCGTTATAAGCAGATCCTCCTGCAATTGGGTTTTTGCCCGCCAAGCTGCTGATGTTGATGATGAAGCCGCCGTTGCCGGCCTGAAAACGCCGGAGCGCCTCGCGGCTGCAATAAAATGCGCCCGATAAGTTAACGCCGACCACCCGGTCCCATTCCTCTACGGTGAGTTCGGCAGTGGCCCGGAAGACGCCCAACCCGGCGTTGTTGATCAAGATATCCAGGCCGCCGAGTTCCCGATCCGTAAACTCAAAAAACGCCGCTACCTGGCCGCTGTCGCGCACATCCGTTACATGACCCGCGACTTTGCCTCCAGGGACGCTGCCATGCAAATCGTCCAGAGCGGCATCCAGATGCTCTTGCCCGCGGCTGCAAATCATCACAGCGGCTCCTGACATAAGGAGCGCGCGTGCGACCTCCAATCCGATGCCCTTGGATGCCCCGGTGACAATTGCTCTCTTACCAGTCAAGAAATCCTTCATGAATTTCTTTTAAACTCCAGTACCCTATGTACGAATCAGGTGGTGCTTTTGGACCACCAGCCTAACGGGGGATGACTCTAATCACTACTTGGTGTGTGCCGCCGCGCTGAAAACACTTCGCCCTATACTGAAGGAGAGCTTCCCTCGTATGAGCGTCATCTGGCTGCGTACAGCCGCGGCACTGTATGCGTGCGGACTACTGTACGCGCTGATCTACCTCTTCAGAAAGAGCACGCGTCTCTTCATCCCGGCAATCATAGCCTTCGGAACAGGGACGGTCTTTCATCTCGTATCCATCGTTGAGCTGTGGGCCGAAGCCGGCCACCTTCCGCTCGCAAACTTCTACGAAACAAGCTCGCTGTGCGCCTTCCTCATAGCTGTACTTTTTTTGTTAGGGTACACCTATTACCGCATTGCTATCTTCGGTATCTGCATTTTTCCACTGGTTTTTTTCATGACACTCATCGGCGCGACCGAATTTCCGGTTGCGCCTTGGAGCAGCCCCGACATTCGGAACGTCTGGTTGATCATCCACATTGCGACAGTCTTGATTGGTTACGCTACTTTAACCTTTGCCGCCGTGGCTTCCGTATACTATCTGCTGCAGGAACGCCAGCTCAAGCGAAAGAGTGTGATGCCTTCGGCCAATCGGCTGCCCCCGCTTGCCACGCTCGACAAAATCATCTCGATTTCGATGAACGCCGGCTTCGTCTTCATCACCATCGGCACGGTCACCGGCGTCATCTGGGCTTTCATCGACGATGGGACGGCCTGGATTCGCAATCCGAAAATCGCGTTCTTCCTCTTTACCTGGGCGTTCTATCTCGCCATGATTTTCCTGCGGGTCTCCGCCGGCTGGCGCGGCCGCCGTATCGCGTGGCTGGCCGTCAGTGTCCTCGGCTGTTCGGTGGTTACGTGGGCTACCCATGTGGGGCTGCGGAGCGCGTGGTTCAAATGAGAATCGCGCTCGCGGGTCTGAATCACCGGACCGCGCCAGTCGTGTTACGCGAGAAGCTCGCCTTTCAAACCGAGGAGATTCCAGCCGCTCTCACACGTGTGCTGGATCGGGGCGCCAAAGAAGCGTTGATCCTCTCCACCTGCAATCGGGTTGAGATCACGGCCGCTCTCGATGAACAATGCCCGGCCGCCTCCCTCTTCGATTCGGTGATTTCGGCTCGCGAGGGTGTTTCACTCGAAGCCGTGCGGCCGCACCTCTATATCTACGAAGACCGAGATGCCATCCGGCATCTGTTTCGCGTGGCGAGTAGCCTGGATTCCATGATTGTCGGAGAGCCGCAGATTCTGGGCCAGCTGAAGCAGGCATTCGCCCAGGCGCGCGATCAGGGGAGCATCGGCACGGTTTTGGAGATGCTTGTGACGCGAGCGTTGCAGGTAGCGAAGCGTGTCCGCTCGGAAACCGAGATTGGCCGAAACGCCGTTTCGGTAAGCTATGCGGCCGTAGAACTGGCCCGCGAGATATTTGGTTCTTTGAGCAAGAAGCGCGTGCTGATCGTGGGTGCCGGCAAGATGTCGGAAGGCGCCGCGCGCCATCTCTTGCGAGCGGGCGCCACTGAGATTTTCATTACGAACCGCACGCATGAACGCGCCCTTGAGGTGGCACAGATCTTTCGAGGCGAGGTGATCCCTTACGAATCTTTCCCGCAGCGCTTGGCGGAGATGGATATCGTCATTACATCCTCGGCCGCAGCGGGCTACGTTCTCACGCATGAGCTTGTGCGGCGCGCCATTGATCTGCGGAAACACCAGCCGATGTTCCTGATTGACATCGCTGTTCCCCGCAACGTAGATCCGCTGGTGGATGATGTCGAGCACGCTTTTTTGTACGATATCGACGATCTGCAGCGCTTGACCGACAACAACCTGCAAGCGCGGCGCGAAGTGGCCGAGCAGGCTGAAGCGATTGTTCTCGAAGAGGTAGCGCGCCTAGAGGCGAAGCTGCGGCAGCGGGACGTAGCGCCCACGATCGTAAGCCTGCAGGAGCAGCTCGAGGCGATCCGCAAGGAAGCTCTGGCACGCTATCGAGGACGGCTCGGCGCGCTCACGCTCGAGCAGGAAGAAACTCTGGACGCGCTTACGCGAGGCATCGTCAATAAAATCGCCCACGGACCGATTTCGGAAATGCGCCGCCAGGCAGCCGCGCAAGAGGCTGGGGAAGAGGCGCGCGAAGCAGAATTCGTTCGGGCGGTTCGCCGGATGTTCCGGCTGCGTTGATGGGAGTCTCCAAACCGCTGGTGATCGGTTCACGCGGTTCGCAGCTGGCACTCTGGCAGGCGCGCCACATCGCTTCCCGGCTGGAGGGCGCCGGCGTTCCCACCCGCATCGAAATCGTCAAAACCACCGGCGACCACCTTCAGACGGCGTCGCTGGTTCAAGCCGGGGGTAAGGGTCTCTTCACGAAAGAGATTGAAGAGGCGCTGCTTGCAGGCATCATCGACCTGGCGGTACATAGCTTGAAGGACCTGCCAACACAGATACCCGAAGGGCTAATCATCGCGGCTATCCCGGAACGCGAAGATCCGCGAGACGCATTGGCCGGCAGCAAGCTGCGGGATTTGCAGGAAGGCGCACGTGTCGGCACCGGCTCCGGCCGGCGCGCAGCTCAGCTGCTACTGCTTCGGCCCGATCTCGACATTCAGTCCATTCGAGGCAACGTCGACACGCGGCTCCGCAAGCTGCATGCGGGCGAATATGACGCAATCCTGCTGGCGGCGGCGGGGCTACGCCGGCTTGGCCTCGAACATGAAATCGCAGAGCTTTTTTCCGCCGATCAGATCTGCCCAGCGCCGGGGCAGGGCGCTTTAGCGATTGAAACACGCGTGGAGGACGAAGCATTCGCGATTTGCCGCGCCGCGGATCTCAATCACAAGCCAACCAGCACGGCCGTGTCTTGCGAACGAGCAGCGCTCCAAGCTCTGGGAGGAGGGTGCCAGCTGCCGATTGGAGCGTATGCCGAACTATGCGGCTCCAGTCTGGGCGTCCGCGCAGTCGTCTTCTCACCGGATGGACGCCGTTATCTCCGCGCGCACGCCGAAGGGCCCGCCGAAAATCCGGAGGAGCTGGGCCGGCAGATAGCCGCCGACCTGTTGTCGCGCGGCGCCGCCGGCGTTCTGGCCAATGCCGAAGATTAGTGAGCTCAGCGGCCAGCGGATTGTGGTTACGCGCGCGGTGCACCAGGCCGAAGAGCTGGCCGCTCCACTGCGCGAGCTCGGCGCTGGGGTCATCCTGCTGCCCACGATTGCCATTGTGGGACCGGCCGATGCCGGTCCGCTGCGTGAAGCCGCCGGGCAGTACGGTGAGTACGACTGGATTGTTTTCACGAGCGCCAATGCGGTCAGATTCTTTGCGGCTGAGCTGCCGCTTATACGCAACAGGGATAGCGCGCGCGTTGCCGCCATTGGTAACGGCACGCGGGAAGCGGCTGAAAAAGAGGGCTTTACGGTTTCGTTGACCCCGCAGGAATTTGTGACCGAATCGCTGGCCGATGCTTTTCGAAACGAAGAACTGCGCGGGCGGCGCGTTCTGATTCCAAGCGCAGCCGTCACACGGGCGATTCTGCCAAACGAACTTCGCAAGCGCGGCGCAACAGTCGATGTAGTGGAGGCCTACCGGAATGTGATCCCCTCGGAAGCCAGAGATCGCGCCCCTTTCGTTTTTCGAGAGGAGCGTCCCGATTGGGTGACGTTCACAAGTTCTTCCGCTGTGGAAAACCTTCTGACTCTGATAGATGGCGAAGATCTAGCCGCCGTGAAAATCGCGACCCTCGGACCAATCACGTCGAACAACGTGCGCAGATACGGCCTGCCCATTACCGCCGAGGCGAATCCACATACCGTGCCGGGTCTCATTCAGGCAATCCGTAAGGTCTAAGGAAAGGAATGCACTGGACGCACCGCAGTTTCTGGCTTGGACCGCTCATCATCGGGGGAATTCTCCTGCTGCTGAGTGCGATCGTCTCGCGGACCAGCTTGCGGGAGATTTATCGGCGGCAGCTTGGTGAGACCCGCCGGGAGCGCTTGTTTCTCGCCTCGCTAGGATTTTTCGTGGCAGTGGCGGTGGTGCGCGGTATCACCTTGGCGATCCACTACGACATAGGACCGTTTCACAACGTGAGCATGGGCGGCCGCCACATTCATCACCTGGTTTGGGGCATTGTGTTACTGCTTCTGGTCGGCTACGCCTGGCTGATGGAAATTGGCACCGGTTCGAGCGAGTCGTGGCGCTGGACGGGACGCGCCACCTCTATGCTGTTCGGGGTGGGAGCCGCACTGACACTCGATGAGTTTGCGCTCTGGCTCAATTTAAAAGATGTTTACTGGGAGCGCCAAGGGCGGGAGAGCCTGGAAGCCCTTGGGCTATTCGGAGCCTCGCTGGCGATCGGTATCTTTGGCGGCCCGTTCTTCAAGGGCATTGCAAACCAGATCAAACGGCCTTTTCAGAGCTGACTTGGCCGCTTGCGCCGAAGATGCCCTGGCGCAAGCGTTCGGTCAGCTCTTCCGGGGAAGCGCTGGTATCCGCCGCCAGGACCTCGTTGACCGTGACCGTGATCTTACCGGAGCGGAACCAGCGTTCTTTTGTCACCTTCAGCTCGCCGAGACCGGTCAGATAAACAGGCAGAGCGGCAGTTTGCAGCTCTTTCCAAAGCAAGCCGGCGCCGGCTTTGAGGGGCAGCGGCGTACCGTCATCGGAGCGCCGTCCTTCCGGAAAGACAATCACGCTATAGCCGCGATCCATGGCTTCGCCGGCGTGCCTGAAACTTTGCCGGAAGCCACTCACCTGTGGAAGTGGAAACACGTTGAACAAGGCGATGACAAGCCAGTAACCAATCGGGGCCACCAGATTTACGAACCAATTCCCTTGATTGCGGCCAAGCCGCATGTCGAACAGCATCTCGGCCGACATGGCAATCGCAACATGGCGGCGCAGGCGGCCCGGCAGGGCGTACAGGATGAAGGCAGCATCGTAGGCAGTGATGTGATTACAGACGATCAATACAGGCTGGCGCGGCCACTCGCGGATACGGGCCCGGACGCGCGGCTTGGCGAGGAACCACGCCAGCGGCATGGCGATGGCTTCGAGGAAGGCGCTGCGGAGCGCTTGCTGGAGCGGGTTCCAGGGCCAGTGCGGATAGCGGTGCTCCGGACCGCGGCGTTGCTGTTCTGCCGCCGCTGGAGATGCGCTACGCACCAATTCCTGAACGTCTTCCTGGGTTTTCACGTTTTGAAGCGCGGCATCGTCGAGTGAAACGCCGTACTGCCGCTCCAGTTGCGCTTGCAATTCGACGCGGCCCAGGCTATCCAGATTCAGCTCACCGGAGCGGTTGTTCGAAGCGTCGGGGCCAATATCACCGTCGGCGATCCGCCTCGCGATTTCGCGCTTTAAGACCTTTCCGGTGGAGGTGCGGGGCAGGTCCGGGTCCGGCCAAACAATCCAATGCCGTATTTGCTGGAATTCGGCGAGCTCACGATTCGCTCCGGCGATCGCCGGCGCGGCATCGGAGGAGCCTTGCAGCGCGAGAACCGCCTGCGGCTCCGGATTGTGCCCGGCCTCGATCTCGATCACCGCGGCCGCCTTTACTCCGGGTTGCCGCATCAGCGCCGCCTCGAGGTCTTCCGGATAGATGTTCAGCCCTGATGAAGTGACGATAACGTCTTTCTTGCGGCCTTTGAAGCGCAGGTTTCCGTGCTTGTCAAAATCCGCCAAGTCACCGGTGGCGAGCCAGGAAGCTTCCTGCTTTTGCAGACCTCCGCGCTGCCAGGTGGTATCGGAGATGGTGTCACCACGGACCAGTACCTCGCCGTCACTGCCGAGCCGCACTTCGCGACCGGGCAGCACTTGCCCGATGGTTCCGCTCGCTGGATGGAACGGGTGATTTAGAGTCACGAGCGCGGTGGTTTCGGTCATGCCGTAGCCCTGCACGACCAGGAAACCGAGCGCATTCCAGAATTGCTCGCCTTCGGGCGAGAGCGCAGCGCCGCCGCAGACAAAAGCCCAGAATTTAAGACCGAACAGCCGATGGATATGACGGAAACGCCACCACCGCCGCCATGCACTGATGCCGGATGACGCACTGAGACGCGCCGGGAGATCGGGAAAGCGCGCCTCCATGTAGGAACGCATGAGGTCCAAGACGCGCGGTACCGCGGCGAGGACGGAGATGCGCTCGCGGTGAATGCGTTCGGCGATTTCGGCGGCAACCAGCCTGGATTCGTAATAAACTTCGGCAGCGAGCAAGGGTGGAATCCACAATCCCATGAATTGCCCGAAGACGTGGCTTAAGGGTAAGGTATGCAGAAAACGAATGGGGTGAAAAAAACGCTCATAGCGGAGATATTTCTGCATTTCCCGCTCTATAGGGAGGAGACTCGCCAGCACGTTTTTGTGCGTGTGCACTACGCCTTTGGGCTCACCGGTAGTGCCCGAAGTAAAGACAATCTGCAAGGGGTCGCCGCCGTTAAGGTCAGGGATTGCGGAAAGCTGGTCTGTCGTGATGCTGTTTTCGAAATCTTCGAAAAAGAGGCAGGGAGAGTCTAATCGCAGTGCCTGCAATTTCCCTTCGTCGCCGACGATGAGCCGCGGCGAGACCTCCGCGTGAACTCTGCGCACGAGCTCGGGCGTACCGGCGTAATCGAGGGGAACGGGGAGCACGCCGCGCAGCACGCAACCGAAGAAAGCAGCGACCCATTCCGGGCCGTTTTGGCCCCAGAGAAGCACGCGATCGCCTTTAGAGAGGCCGCGGCGAACAAGCTCAGCGGCGAAGCGGCGAGAGAGAGCAGCCAACTGTGCGTAGGAAGTTCTGCGCTGTCTCAGCCCGCTAAGAGAAACTACGGCGACATCGCCGCCATGTCTTTCAAAATCGCCAACGAGCGATGCAAGGTTGCTTCGTTCGGCGGCCACATTTCCAGCCTACGATGAAGCGCCTCCAGCCGTTGCATAGTAGCCCTCACGCGCCTGAACGATGAATCCTTTGGGCTTGACCGTGAGATCAATCTTGCGGAAAGCGCCGTCGCTTTCGGGCCGGTCTGAGGTATAGCCAATGCTGTACTGATTGCGGAGCTCTTCCTCGATCTGGCTGTAAATCTCGTCAACGGTCTTCTTCTTCGAGACTTCAAAATAGCCACCGCCGGTCTGCTTGGAGATCTGTTGCAGGATCTTCTTCCCGTCAGGTCTGTAAGCGGAGCTCCCGCCGCCCCGATGACCGCCACCCATGCCGCCTCCGCCACCCCAGCCGCCGTGACGTCCCATGCCAGGAGATCCGAAGCCAGGGTTCATCCCGCCTTCTTCGTCCGCTATACGAACCGAGTAGACAAGCGCATCTGCGTGCTGGGATGAACTGATGGCCTCCGACAGGGAAACTTTGCTCCCGTTGTCCATGCCGTCCGTCAGCAAGATAATCGCCTTACGTCCCGTCTGTTTTTTCAACATGTCGTTGGACGCGAGATAGATCGCGTCATACAAGGCGGTTCCACCGCCGCCATGATGATGACCGTAGCCGCCTCCCTGTCCCCCGCCGGCGCCCCCGTAGCCGCCGTTTCCGCCTTGCTGGCCCCCGCCGTTTCCCCATTCCGGCTGCTGCAGCAAATCCAGGGCTTTTTCCATTTGTTGGCGGGAAGAAGTCATGTCCTGCAGCAGTTCCACCTCGCGATCAAAGTGAATGAGGAAAATCTTGTCGCGGTCAGGACGCAATACCTGTTCCAGGAACGTGCGGCTGGCGTCGCGTTCTTGCGGGATCATGCGGCGTTCGCTGCCGCTGGTGTCGACAAGCAGCCCGAGCGTCAGAGGCAGATCGCTCTGCTGGGAGAAGTAGCGAATAGTTTGCGGACGGCCGTCCTCTTCCAGTACAAAGTCGTCCTTGGTCAGATTGCGCGCGATCTGCCCCTGTTTGTCGCGAACTGTCGCGAAAACGTTGATTACTTTGACGTCGGTCGAGAAGGTCGGCTGCGCCTGCGGCGGCGAAGCGGGCGTAAACTGCGCGTGGAGCCGGCGGCCGGCGAAAACAGACAGCGCCGAAAAGAAAAACCTGCGCCGAGTCGCTCGTAGGATATGGATCACTAGGGCGCTGGACGCTGGAGGAATACGTTTGGTTGCGGCTACTTCGAGCCCGCCGCTCGCGCCCGCCAGAGGGGCAATGCCTGGCGGTCTCCCGAATTGGCCGGGCCTTCGCTGATGCTCTGCAGAGATGCGGGCCCACGCCGTTCGGGGATCGAAATTTCGTTTAAAAACGCAAGGGCTACGGGATTTCCGGCGGCAAACTGGGTGCCGTGCTGATACATCTGATGCAGGAGCCTGCGTCCGGCATGGTCATACCCGCTCAGCCTCGAAATATCTACCATGAGTCGGCGCACGAGCGTGTCTGCCAATGCATTTTTCCAGCTGGAGGCGACAGCTTCAACGATTTCGCCCGAAAACTTTCCGATGAGCTCAATTCGAAACTCATCTGCCCTGTCGTGGACTGCGAAGGTCAATAATCACCGCCTAAACGTTAGATGCCGAAATGCAATATAGGCTACATCGACAGATTTAAGATTCTTCACTATTATATTAATGGTTTTTAAGTGCGGCGACAACGGGCGAAAGCGAAAAGTACGTGGTTAGAAATATAGTTTCATCGAGAACTGCAGAATCCGCGGATCGAATGCGGCTTGCACCTGTCCGAACGATGAAGAGCTTAGGTTTGTGTTCATGGTGGTGAAGGCCGCCACGAGCCCGGCGGGCGAGATTGCGCCTACGAAGTTGGGATGATTCAATATGTTGAATGCATCGAGCCGCACGTCCAACTTGTAGCGCTCGGTGATATTGATAATCCGGCTGAACGCCACATCCAGATTTACGGTGCCTGGACCGCGCAGGGCGTTCCGGCCGACATCGCCGAACTGTCCAATCGCATTCGGTATGAAGGCGGCGGGATTGATCCACTGGACGCCCTGGTTTGCCGGATAGACGTCGCTCATTACTTGCACGGGGCGATCATTGTTCAACCCGGTAAGGGACTGGTCCTTTCCCGTCGTCACGGTCAGCGGCTGGCCGCTGGAGGCGTGAAAGAGAGGAGCCAGTTGCCAGTCGCTCAGCAAGCGCCTGGCCCACACATTGCTGCCCTTCCATGAGCTGATCGCCACCGCCGAAAGGTTGAAGTTGTTGCGGGTATCGGAGATACAAGGACCGTAATCGGCATGGCGATCGAAGGGCTGCGAGTTCGCCGGGGTGGCCAAGGCCGCGCCAAAATCGTAGTCCGACAAACAGTAAGAGTAGGTGTAGTTGGCAAGGAAGGTATAGTTGCTCGCAAAACGATGCTGGACCGATAACAGCATGCCTTCGTAATGTGCGACCGCTCCGTCATCCATGGTGTCGATACTTGCGTAGGCTGCGCCCAGGGTGGGATCGGCCAGATAGAGCATCCGACGCTTGTTTGTGTTGCTGGTCGACGAGCAAGGCTTTCCGCTGCAGGTTCCAGGAATATACTCCGCTGGATTATTTTCCCCGGTAATCCAAATGTGGGTGGTCGCGTTGCCCAGATAGCTTGCAGAAGCCAGCCAGTTACCGCCGAACTGCCTTTGATAGGTGACGTTCCATTGGCTCATATAGGTGGGCTGGGGATTGATGGGCATGTTCACGTACACACCCGCAGAGGGGAAGAAGAGGTTTCCATGTTGAGGGAAGGGATTCCCGCCCGCGTATCCCAACCATGGATTTGAAAAACCGCCGACGGGCGTGGGGACGTCAATATTGTTCCCGAACGGAGGGTTGGTTGTTTCGCGCTCATTGAACCAGGTTTCGGTGGAGTCGTAGAGGATGCCCGCGCCTACGCGAAGGGTGTCCCGGCCATCGCCGTGCGGATTCCACACAAGTCCCACGCGGGGCGCGAAGTTCGGCAAGTGTCCGTTCCACATGGCGGCGGGAATGCCCGGGTCGCCCTTGAAGAACAGGCCGGCGGGCGCGGTCGGGTGAACAGTACTGAACTGACCGGCATAGAAAGCAGGCAGACTGATGGAATCGCCGCGCCCGTATTTGTCTGGATCGGGGAACGTCGGTTCCCATCGCAGGCCATAGTTCACCGTAAAGCGCGAGGAGACCTGGAAGCTGTCCTGGGCGTAGAAGCTCATCACCCATTGGCGGAGGTCGTCAGGGGTCGCGTTAGTCTGCTGGAAGTCGTTCGGGCGCCCGATCATGAAGTCGCCGAGGGCAAGGTTGGTTAACGAGCCGTTGAAGGAAAACGTTCCATTCTCGTCGAAGCCGGAGATGGTGTTGTTCTGTATGCGGATGAGGTTGAAGCCGAAGCCCATGGAATGGCGCCCGCGGATGAGGTCCACATCGTCAGCCACCTGGTAGCTCGTCACATTGAAGTGTCCCGGCGCACAGGTGCCGCAGAATGTGCTGAACGCGTTGCTGATAGTGAGCAGCAGAAAGTTAGGCACGGCGCTGTACATGTTGACCCCGAGCAGCGTGGGATTGATGGGGGTGTCGGTTGGGCCGCGGTTATCGCGTACGCGGTTGAAGCCGACGTGGGCGGTGTTGACAGTTCCCGGGCCGAAAGTATATGTGTCGGCGATGGTGGCCGACTGCGCGCGCTCAAAATTGCCGGGCGCCGTGGTCGTCAGCAGATTGGAGCCGTTGAAAGTCGGGGGATTCGTGTAGTTGTCGAGGAAGTATCTTCCAAATATTGTTTGTTTAGAACTCTGAATCCAGTCGATGCGGCCAATATATTGCTGCTCGTCTCCGGTAACAGGGATACCATAGGTGACCTGGCCGCAGGGGTTAGCCGAGTTTATCGGCAAGTATTTGGTTGCAATCGTCAGGGCGACCGGGTTGAGCATGGTTGCCGGAACCTGAGCACCAGGGAACGCCGTCCCAGTGGCGGGGTTTATCAGTGTGACAGGCTTTCCGCTCGATTGGCAGGCGGCTGAGGCGAGCGTGCTGAAGTTGCCGTCTACGCCGGCCTGGGTGGGGATATGGGCGATCGACTGAGGCGGATTGGAACGGTTCTCCGTGCCCTGGAAACCGCCGAAATAAAACAGGTGGTCGGCGATGATCTTGCCCCCGGCCGTGCCACCGAACTGGTTGCGTTTAAGGGTGTCGTGCACTGGCGCGAAAAAATTGCGGGCATTGAGGTCGCCGTTCCGCAGATATTCGAAAAGGTCTCCGTGAAACTGGTTCGCTCCGGATTTGGTGACCACATTCACGGTGGCCCCCGGATGGGTGCCGAAACGCGCCGACACAGCGCTGGTATCGACACTGAACTCCTGCAGCGCATCCGGGAACGGGAAAGGCATATTGACGTTGGACATCTGGTCAGTGTTGTCGCTTCCATCCAGCAGATAGGTGGTTCCGTTGGCCTGTCCTCCCGCTACCGCAATCCTGGTCGCGCTATAAAATGTCTTGCTGCCGGTATCGCCGGCGTCGCCGTACGCCGAGCCGCCCGAGATCAAAATCAATTGCGTCGCCTGGCGCCCATCGAGCGGCAACTCATTGATGCGGCGCTGATCAATGACTTGGGAGACAGAATTCTCCCTGGTTTCGACCATGCTCGCGTTGGCGCTCACTTCCACCTTTTCCGCCATCGAGCCGACCTGCAATGTGACATTGACTTCGATGTTGTTGCTCACCTGCAGGACAATCCCCGTCTGTTCGTAGTTCCTGAAGCCGTTGGCCTTTACTTCGAGCACGTAAGGTCCCACCGGCAGGTTGGGGAGCACATAGCGGCCCTTATTGTCAGTGACCGTGGAGTGCGCGATCTGTTTGTCCGTCTCCGTCATGGAGACTTGGGCGTTCACGATGACGCCTCCACTCACATCCGTCACGGTGCCGCTGACTTCCGCGGACGCAACTGTCTGCGATCGCACGATGCGCGGCAACCCAACCAAAAGCGCGATTGCGATGGCCAACGAAACGCATACGTAGAACTGCCGGAACACCCGGGTCATCTGATACCTCCCTGAAAGCAACGTGGCTATCCGGAGTCTTCAAAGCTAAACTCCGTCAGCGATTAGCGTCCCGGATAACATACCCCCAATCTACTAATCTGTCAAATAGATAAGATCACTTTATTTGATCGGTAATTACGATGAGTGGTGTTGAGAAAACGTAACGTCTAAACGGCTCGGGCATGCCGCGTTTACTCTCGAGCGGCGGTGAGATTCAAATCGAGTTCAGTGCGAATTTGCCTGCTGGAGGCTCCAACCGGAAACTAGTTTTCGAAAACCATCACCAAAGCCGGATAGCCGCCTACCTGAATTGTTTGGTGCCGCGCGACCCGAATATCCGCATCCTTGCGCAGAATCGAAACGAGAATCAGTCGTTCTACGAATTGAGTTACGTGCAAGCCGAAGCTGGTTCAGTCCCGCGTACTTCTAGCACATGGTGGTCAGGCGCCGGCGTCTCGCGCGGCACAAGCGTCGGGTTCGCAAGCATATTCCGTCTCGGCGTCAGGCACATCGCCGAAGGTACTGACCATCTTCTGTTCTTACTGGCGCTGCTTCTCCCCGCACCACTCACAGTCGCCAGTTGTCGTTGGGCCGGTTTTGCTGGAGTACGCCATAGTCTGGCGCAGATTTTGAGAGTCGTAACAGCGTTTACTGTCGGGCACTCGATCACACTAGCGCTAGCAGGCGTGGGACTGGTCCGCGTGCCCAGCCGCCCAATTGAAGTGCTCATCGCTCTTTCGATTCTGCTCTCCGCTGCTCACGCGCTCCGCCCACTTTTCCCCGGACGCGAGGCCGGAATAGCGGCTTTCTTCGGCCTGATTCATGGACTAGCGTTCGCTACGACACTCGGGCAATTAGGACTCGGCCGGTGGGAGCGTATCGCCAGCATCCTGGCATTCAACCTGGGAATCGAGACCATGCAGTTGGTTGTGGTCGCCGCCACTATGCCATCCCTCATTTTGCTGAGTCGCACACGGGCATACTCGCCTTTGAGAATCGGTGGAGCGCTGTTTGCGGCTTTTGCAGCCGCGGGCTGGATCGCTGAACGGCTGCTGGGCGTCGACAATTGTGTAGACGTAGTGGTGGATGGCGTCGCCCATCACGCCGTTGGGATCGCCGGGTTCTTATTACTGATCAGTCTCGTTTGCTGGTTGCTTCGTAACGCCCTCAACAAGCAAAGCACCGTCACTGACCACTATTCCGGCACCCCCTTAGCGGGCTACTTAAGAGCGGCTGTTACTCCTTCGGCCAACTTCCGAATCGCATTCGGCAGAACCTCGGCGTCGAGAGACGCAAGATAGAGCTGCCGTTTCAGGGGCTGACCTCTTACGCGCAGCACCCGCAGTTCGGTATCCGAACGATTCGATACGGCGCAGGATGGAAGGATCGAGGCGCCCAGGCCCAGGCGAACCAGACTCTTGATCGCCTCGTTGTTTTCCACTTCCATGGTGATTCGGGGCGCCACTCCGAGCGATTCGAAGTAGCGATCGATCAGGTTCTGCATGGCGGTGTGTCTTCCATAGAGGATGAAGCGTAGTGACGACAGGTCGTGGGGCTCCAGAGTTCGCTTGCGCGCCAGCGGGTGTGCACGGTTCAACACCAAGACCAATTCCTCAAGCCCCAGCGGAGTCATGGTGAGGCCGAGATGTGGCGCGGGAGACATGATGATTGCCAAGTCCAGATGGTCAGATCGGAGGGCCTCGATCAGGAATTCGGTGGTACCGGCCAGAACGACCAGCTCGATACCGGGAAACTTGCGCTTGTACTCCGCCAGCGTACGCGGCAAGCGATACGTGAGCGTCGTGGGTCCAACGCCTAGACGTACGGTCCCGCGCTTCAAGGCGCTCATCTCGCGCATAGCCATCTGGGCGTTCTGGAAGTCGCGAAAGATTCTTTCCGCGTATTGAAGCAATACGCGTCCCGCTTCGGTGACCACTACACGCCTGCCAACGCGCAGGAAGAGCGGGCAGCCCAGCTCGTCTTCGAGCAGCTTGATGTGCTGGCTCACTGTCGATTGAGACAGGTGAAGCTCTTCGCCCGCGCGGGTGAAACTCCCCTGTCTCACCGCGGCCTGAAACACTTGAAGCTGATGTAGATCCATTCTGTGCACCGATCAGGAAAGTCGACTCAATCTATTTTGAAGAATTACGATGGACGCTTGCCGCTCCATGCGCCCAAACCTAAACCGTATTACGAACAGCGGCCGCAAGGCTGCGACGAAACAAAGCTTCGCCTGCTATCATCTCCGCTTTGTAGCTGCTTCGGAAGTTACCTTTCAGAGAGTGGGTTCACAAGACTTCAATGGCAAACAAAATATTTCCGGGCAGGCCCTATCCGCAAGGGGCTACCTGGGACGGAACGGGCATCAACTTCGCGCTGTACTCAGAGAATGCAACGGCAGTCGAAATTTGCCTCTTCGACAAGCTTGGCGACGCCGAGCACGACACAATCGAGATCCCGGAATGCACCGGGCACGTGTGGCACTGCTATGTTCAGGGCCTGACCATTGGCCAACTTTATGGGTATCGGGTTCACGGCCCTTACGACCCGAAGAACGGCCTGCGCTTCAATCCGGCGAAGCTGGTTTTGGATCCCTACGCGCTGGCTGTCGCCGGCGAAGTGAACTGGGACTATCCGGTATTTGGCTACAAGCTGGGAGGCCCGGACGGCGACTTGAGCATAGACCAGGGGGACGACGCCGCGGGGGCTCCGAAGGGCGTGGTCACGACATCGCATTTCGATTGGCAGAATGACCGGTCGCCCGAGATCCCGCTACATGAGTGCGTGATTTACGAAGCGCATGTAAAGGGCATGACCGCCATCAATCCGAACGTCCCGGAGGCTTTGCGGGGCACGTATCTCGGGCTGGTGAGCCCGGCGATGATCGACTACTTCAAGAAGTTGGGGATCACAACCGTTGAATTGATGCCCGTGCACGATTTTCTGGACGACAAGATCCTGCTCGATAAGGGGCTGCACAACTACTGGGGGTACAACACCACAAATTACTTCTCGCCCACGGCGAAATATTCGAGCTCCGGCGATATGGGCCAGCAGATCGGCGAGTTTAAGACGATGGTTCGCGAGTTCCATCGAGCCGGCATTGAAGTGATTTTGGACGTCGTGTACAACCACACGTCCGAAGGAAATCAGATGGGGCCAACGCTCAGTTTCCGGGGAATTGACAACAGCACTTACTACCGCCTGGTGCAGGACAACCCGCGTTACTACATGGACTATACCGGAACCGGCAATACGCTCAACATGCGGCATCCGCAAGTACTGAAGATGGTGATGGACAGCCTGCGCTACTGGGTGCTGGACATGCACGTAGACGGATTCAGATTCGATCTGGCAGCCGCGCTAGCGCGCGAATTGCACGATGTGGACCGCCTCTCGGCATTCTTCGACGTTATTAATCAAGACCCGGTGCTTTCCAAAATGAAGCTCATCGCCGAGCCCTGGGACGTGGGGGAGGGCGGGTATCAGGTGGGCCGCTTCCCGGCATTGTGGGCGGAGTGGAATGGTAAATATCGCGATGTTGTGCGGCGGTACTGGAAAGGCGATGACGGCCAGCTTGCCGAACTAGGCTACCGCCTTATGGGCAGCAGCGATCTTTATCAGCACGATGGGCGCCGCCCGTCAGCGAGCATCAATTTCATCACGGCTCACGACGGCTTTACCTTGAATGATCTGGTCAGCTATAACGACAAGCACAACGAGGCGAACGGCGAGGATAACAAGGACGGCGCGAACGATAACCACTCGTGGAACCACGGCGCAGAGGGCCCGACGGATGACCCCAAAATCGTGGAAGTGCGGCAACGCGAAGAGCGCAATTTTCTTACTACACTGCTGCTCTCGCAAGGCGTGCCAATGATATGCGGAGGCGACGAGATCTGCCGTACGCAACAGGGCAACAACAACGCCTACTGCCACGACAACGAAATCAGCTGGCTCCACTGGGACCTGGATGACGGCAAGAAGGCGATGCTGGAATTCACGACGAAGCTGATTGCCCTTCGCCGGGATCATCCCAACCTGCGGCGGCGCAAGTTTTTCCAGGATCGCAAGATCAGCCCTGGCACAGTAGATAAGCAGCAAGTAGACGGCGCGGAAGTGCGCGACATCTGCTGGTATCGGCCGGACGGAGAGGAAATGACGCCGGAGGAGTGGAACGCCGGATGGGTGCGCTGCCTGGGCGTACGGCTTAGCGGCCGCACCTTGCATGATGTAGATCGCTACGGCGAGCTGATACGCGACGACACGTTTCTTTTCTGCCTGAATCCCCATCACGAAAACATTGACTTCTACATGCCATCCGGCACAAAAGGCTGCAGCTGGGAGGTAATTGTCGATACACGAGATCCGTCGCATACCGAGCCGAACTCCGTAAAAAGGAAGGATCGGTATAACATGTTGGCGCACTCGGCGGTTTTGTTTCGTGAGGTGGAAGCCAAAGGCGAGGCCGAAGAGCAGCGGGATGCACAAGTGCGTAAAGAGCATACACTCGACCTGCAGCACACGCGCAAAGAAGTGGCCGAAGTCAGCCCGCCAGGTAAGCCGAAGACACCCCCTAAACGGGGTAAGCGAGAGAAGTAAGATGTTCCTTCGGAAGAAGTGTCTTTGCTCTTAAGCCAGAAAACCGCCGTTGTAACCGGTTCCGCAAGCGGGATAGGCGAGGCGATTGCTCACCTATTCGGAAGTCATGGAGCCAATCTGCTTCTGCTAGACCGCAATCAGGAGCAAAATCGAGGCGTGGCCGAAGCGGTCGCGGTGATGGGCCATGGTGTGATGCCGATGGGTCTCGACTTGCGAGACCGCGCCGCTATTGAGTCTGCGGTTGCGTCGGCACGAGCAGAATTCGGCCCCATTGACATCCTGGTGAACAACGCAGGCATCTATCCCAGGCAGAACTTTACTCAGATGACGGAGGCGCAATGGGATGAAATGCAGGATATCAATCTCAAGAGCATGTTCCATATGAGCCAGGCGGTGCTACCGGACATGCTGGCGCGGGGGGCGGGGAAGATAGTGAACATTTCTTCCGTGACGTTCCACCTGGGCATGGCAGGACTGACGCATTACGTGGCTTCGAAAGGCGGCGTTATCGGGCTAACGCGGGCGCTTGCGCGGGAAACCGGACCATCCAACGTTCACGTCAATTGCATCACTCCGGGCGCCATCCTGGTGGACGCGGAAAAAACCGTCGTTTCAGAGGAACAAGTGCGCGCCTGGATGGAGCTGCAATGCCTGAAGAGGCGCATTCTGCCGATCGACATTGCACGGACGTGCCTCTTTCTCGCCGCCGAACTCAGTGATGGCCTGACTGGGCAGACGCTCAACGTGGATGGCGGCTGGGTCATGCATTAGCGAGGGATTCACCTTCTTTCGGTGAGCTCATAAAGGGCGCAGGCATGGGGCCGAAGCGTGACCTTGACCCCATTCGACCATCCCAACTGTTTGTGTTCCCATAAGTCGCGGAGCTGGTAAGTGCTGCCGCTTAAAGATAAGGCGGCCCATTTGTATTCCAGCGTCTGAGACTGGTCATCGAGATTGAAGAGCGCCAGATACGAGCGATGGCCAGGGTCTTGCGACGCAATCCAGACAGCTTGCGTTTCTGTATTGACAACGACGCGATGCGCCGAGGAATTCTGATCGACCGCCAGTACGTCATCGTTGGTCAACAATGCCGTAGTGGCTTCATCCATTCTGGTCAAATTGCCTCCCATAATTAGGGGCGAACGGAAAATGGACCAAAGAGTCAGGAGCGTCCGTTGTTCGTCCGATGTGAAGTCGGTCGGCCGGGGCTTGCCTTCACCGGGACGCGGTCCCAGATAGCCGATCGGCAACATGTCGGCATCCGGCCAGTGTCCTGTCACGACGTCGCGCGCCCATTTCGCCGTCAAGCTGAACTGGCCGAGCAGCCCTTCCGACCAATTCTGCTTTGGCCACCGTTTCCAGTGATCCCACACATCTCCCGAAATACGCCACATCTGGGCATAGCGGCGCAGTTCCTGCGCTTTGTCCAAGGGAGCGGGCCCGGGTGACAAGCTCAGAACTATGGGCCGGCCGGTCTTCTGAAGCGCTTCGCTGAACATGCGGATTTCCCCGCCTTTGTAGGGATTGGCTGCAATGCAGTCGATCTTGACCAGGTCGACTCCCCAACTCGCGTAAAGCTTGGCGATGGAATCGTAATAGGCCTGACCGGCGGGCGTGTCCGTGACGCCGTAGTTGTCAGAATTCCAAGGGCAGGTATCCGCTTTGTCGGCTGCATCGGCGGTGCGAAAATTAGAACCGGCGATGGGCAGATTCCGATCAACGGCTTCACGCGGTATGCCGCGAATAATATGAATGCCGAACTTGAGGCCTAAACTGTGCGTCCAGTCGGCAAGCGGCTTAAAACCGGCATTATTGGCTGAGGGAAAACGATTAACAGCCGGCAAGTATATGCCATCGGCGCTCATGGTGAAGCGGAAGCTTCCGGCTTTCGCCTCTGGATTCTGCAGATACCAGCCCTCATCGACGACGGCGTATTCCCAGCCATGGCTTTGCAGATGCTGACTGAGCCAGAGGGCGTTTGCGCGAAACTCTTCCTCGGTGATGGACAGGCCGTAGGAATCCCAACTGTTCCATCCCATGGGTGGGTGCGCGGCTAGGATCGCGCCGGTCTGGGCGGTTTGCGCCATGCTTTGACCGGGCCAACCGGCAAGCGTACCGGACAGAAGGACAAGCGATGCCGCAGCCGGCGAGAAACTCCCTGGGTAAATCCGCATGCATGGCCAGTCTATAGTATTGACCGGCGACAAAGAACTAGGAGGCCACCCAGCGGTGCTCGACGGCGTATCGTATGAGCTCCGCAGTGCTGCGGAGCTTCAGTTCCTGCATGAGGTGCTTTTTGTGGAACTCAACGGTCTTTACCGAGATGTTGAGAAGTCCCGCGATTTCCTTGGCCGGCTTGCCTTCGGCCACCAACTGCAAGACTTGCCGCTGACGGGATGTTAAGGATCTGAACAGACGCGCCGGCGTTTCTTCAGCGGAGGGCGTGCCGCCATTTGGCTCCGAGAGCATCGGCGAGAGGTAAAAGCGCCCGCGTTGAACCTCTCGGATTGCCGCTATTAAATCCGAGGCGGCAGCCTGCTTGACAACGTAACCAGAGCCGCCGGCGTCGAAGGCCTCGCGTATGTAGTCGCGATTGAGCTGCATGGTCACGAAGATAATTTTCGTATCCGGGTGGGACGCCTTGAGCTTGCGCGCCACTTCTATGCCATTAAGCAGCGGCATAGCAATATCAAGAAGGACCACATCGGGGTCCAGGGCCTCGGTTAGAGAGAGCACCTCCGGACCAGTTGTTGCCGTTCCGGCGATGAGACACTCCGTCTCCACGATGCGCTTGACGCCCTCGAGGACAAGCTGGTGATCCTCTGCAATGAGAACGCGCGGCTTGATCGCGAGGTCACGCTCATTCACTGGTGCGGCTGTCGTGCTCAAAACTGCCCCCAAGGCAGCCCATTCTGGCACTGGCCGAGAGCGCCGGCGTGGCCTGACGGCGCTGCCCGTTATTAAGGTACTCCAGATGAGCAAAATAGTACACACTTTTCCGGGTTGGTGCAGGACAAGGCAGGGGGCGGAAGCCGTCGATTCGACTCGCCAGGCGAAGTGACATAGAATGTCTATGTCATGTCTGTGCCTGCCACCCGTGATGAGATACCACCTGGAACGCTCGATATGTTGATTCTGAAGACGCTTCAATCGGGCGGCGAACTGCACGGATTCCAGATCGCAAACGCTATACAGCAGCGGTCGGAAGACATTCTGCGCGTCGATGAGGGGTCGCTGTATCCAGCGCTTCAGCGAATGCTTTTGAAAGGTTGGCTGACCGGCGAGTGGGGCAAGACGCAGGAGAACCGGCGTGCGCGCTATTACCACCTCACTCGTGCCGGCGCCAAGCGCCTGGAACTGGAGCTTGCCCGCTACAGCCGCGTGACCGCAGCCATCTATCGCATTGTTCAACCTGCTTGGGAGGTCCCATGAGGCTGGATGAATTCAGGCGGCGCGTTGCCTTTCTGATATGTAGAACTAAGCGTCTCGCGGAAATGGATGAGGAGATGCGCCTGCACGTGGAACTGCGCGCACGGGCGCTCGAAGAGCAAGGCTCGGCTGCGATACCTGCGGCGATGGCGGCACAGCGGCAATTTGGGAATCGCACTTCCTTTAAAGAGGCTGCGTGGGACGTGTGGAGCTTCGCGGGCTTTGAGAATGCATGGCGCGATTTGAAATTCGGAGCGCGAGTGCTACGCGCCAGTCCCGGCTTCACCATCGTGGCGATACTGACGCTGGCGCTGGGTATCGGCGCTACTACGGCGATGTTCAGCGTAATTGACAACGTTCTGTTGGAACCCTTTCCTTACGCAGACCAAAAGCGCATTTTCTCTGTTGTCATTCACGACTTGTCGAGCAACGAAGCGGGCGATCGAACTGTTTTCCCGGCGGTGGAATTCCTCGACTATAAGGAACAAAGCCGTGTCTTCGACGACGTGATGGGCGTTACCGCTAATCGCGCGCTGTGGACTGCCGGAGGAGCGCCCGAGTCTGTGAGTGCCCCGCTGGTAACAGCCAATACGTTTCCGTTCTTGGGCGTTGCACCGCGGCTCGGGCGATACGCGACTCCATCTGACGTGCAGCCCGGGGCGACGCCAGTTTGCGTCATGAGTTACGGCTTCTGGAAAGGGCGATTCGCGGGCGACGCCGACGTCATCGACAAAGTGCTGACTCTGGATGGCACGCCGAGGACGGTGATCGGGGTAATGCCGCCACGCTTCGGCCTATGGTCGGCAGATGTTTGGATACCCGTCAAACTGATACGCGGGCAAGCCGGTTTACAGCCTCCGTGGTTTTATTTGCTGGGACGGCTTAGAAAGGGCATCCCTGTAAAGACGGCCGATCACGAAATACAGCTTCTCGCCGAGCGGCTCGCTCCCTTGTATCGACCCAATCTCTACACGGACAAATTCCAGGTGAACCTGCAAAGTTTTGTGGACGCATCGACTGAAGGAGTGGGACGTACCTTATACACGTTGTTGGCCGCGGTCGGCTTGCTGTTATTGATCGCCTGTGGCAACGTGGCGAGTCTGCTGCTCGCAAGAGTAAACACTCGCGCCAGGGAGTTCGCGATCCGCGCCAGTCTGGGGGCGGGATGGTTGCGAGTGACGCGCCAACTTTTCTTTGAGAGCGGGCTGCTCGCCTTTCTTGGCGGAGTTACGGGTTGCGCGATCGCCTGGGCGGGACTCAAGCTTTTGATAACCGTGCTGCCGCATGACATCTTTCCGGATGAAGCGGTGATCAGTCTGAACGTGCGCGTGCTGGCGGCCGCAGTTGCGGTTGCGGTCACGACGGCAATCTTCTTCGGATTGGTTCCAGTACTGGGCGGCCTGCGCCGGGATCTGAATGAATCACTGAAATCCGGAGGCCGTGAACACAGCGGATTCCGCCGTACTCAAATACGCAATCTCCTGATTGTGTGCGAGGTGGCTGTCTCGCTGGTGCTGCTAGCTGGGGCCGGAGTGTTGATGCGCAGCTTCCTACATGAACGCGAGGTGCATCTCGGTTTCAATCCGCAACGCCTGCTTATGGCGGAAATCTATCTCACAAAAGCAAAACGCACTGTGGCGCAGCAAGCGCGTTTCCGTGGAGGACTGACGACTGCACTTCAGGGGCTGCCCGGGGTGTTTGGGGTCACCACAACCAGTGACGCGGTGCCGTTCGCAGGGGCTTCGACCGAATTTGCCACGTTGAATAACGCTCACTCCGGTCAGGCTGAGGGGCAGTTCGCATTGATTGATTCCAGGCTGTTTGGCGTGCTTGGAGTTCGCTTAGTTCACGGGCGCAATCTGAGCGAAGTGGATGTTGTGCAAAAGCGCATGGTCGCGGTAGTAAATCAGGCCCTTGCGGACAAGTTTTTCCGTGGCGAGGATCCGGTCGGAAAGCGAATCCAGATAATCACACTCGCCCATTTGCCGGAGCCTGTTCCCAATCCGTGGGTTGAGATCGTTGGCGTCACCAGTAACTTCAAAAACCGAGGCGTACGGCAGCCGATAATTCCCGAAGCGTTTATTCCGTACACCGTTTCGGGATTTGGAGGCTTCTCGCTGATTGTGCGGACGATGGGCGACCCCCGAGCCGTTGCAAAAAGAGTAGAAGGCGCTGCGCTCACTTTGGACAGCATCGCTATGGTAAGGCACGCGCGCAGCATGCAGGAGGCGCTCGAAGAGGAAGAGTATGCCAAACCGCGCTTCGGACTCGAAATCTTCTCAGTGTTTGCGGCGCTGGGGCTGGTTTTGGTCAGCGCCGGCCTTTACGGCATCATGTCCTATACCGTTTCGCAGCAACGACGGGAGATGGGTATTCGACTCGCCTTAGGCGCGACGTCCCGCGATGTGCAGGCGCTCGTTATCGGGAAGGGAATGCGATTCGTCGCTGCTGGCATCCTGGCAGGCTTGCTCTTATCTTTTGTTTTGCTGCGCTTGATTGCGAACCAGGTTTGGGGTATCAGCACTCATGATCCGGCGACGCTGATAAGCGTGGCCGGGATTTTCGTTGTCGTGGGTATAGTCGCCTGCTACGCACCCTCGGTTGCGGCGACACACGTGGATCCGGCGGAGACGCTGCGCTCCGAGTGAACATCCCCAGAGCTTGCGATCTTCGATCGGGTATCAGGTGTGCGTCTCCGCAGGATGGCGGCCAGCTTGGGCTTTGTCCCCGCAAGCAACGCAAGACCTTCTAAGACTGAGTTTTTCCACAACCTTCAAAGGAAATAGTCATCCACTGCACCGCGGGATTGACTCCGCGCATGGCGGGATCCGACGACCAGAATTCGCCATCGCCGGAAATCTGGTCGATCCAGGTTGCTCGCTGCTCACTCGCATCGCCAGAGCCTTCCTCCAGTTGTAGAGCGATGCTGCCACACTTCGGACGAAGGCTTTCCAGACGGCCCTGATCGAAAGAGACTACTGCTCCTCCATAATCCCAATCCATGCCCATCAGTTTGAATGGCCGCCCATTCAGGTGCTCCAGCGTTTTTAGGGGCGTGCCGATTGTGATGCCCTCGGCGGTGTGCCAGCGGCAGGCTGTTCCGGAGCCTGCTCCAGGGCAGATCACAATGAGGTTCACGCGCGGATCCGGCTTCGCCTGGCGCCACAAGATGTGCAGTTCAATGCCGGAATCGTCCTGGTGTACTATTGTTCCCATCTCAGGGTCCGCATCGCCGCCGGGCGAGACGTAGTCGTCTTCGACGTATTTCGCGCCGAAGAAGCGAACCAGATCCGCGCGCGTCGTGTTCTGGCTGATGGGTCCCATGCGCTTACCGGGAACAATCAGCCAGTCGTTAGGAGCGGCGCCGTCCGCAGCAGGCCAGCAGGAAAGCGCAGTCGCGCACAGCAGGGCAACGGTTCGGAACAAGCGCTCTCCTTTCAGAAAATCATCGATCCCCGATGCGCGGCTGTCAACAATGTTCTTTCAGAGCATCAAAATCGTACCTTGGAGGGATGAAGATCATTTCTTCCAGGGAAGTGTTAAAGAACAAGCTGTTCATAGTGGCAGAGGAGGTTGCGAATGATCCGGACGGCTTCGAGATCCACCGGTTCATCGTGCGCCATCCCGGTTCGGCCGTGATGATGGCAGTGGATGAGCAGGAGCGAATTCTGTTGGTGAAGCAGTTCCGGCTGCCCGCAGAAGACTACTTATGGGAACTGCCGGCCGGGCGTCTGGATCCCGGCGAGTCGCCCCTGGAAGCCGCCAAGCGCGAACTCGCGGAGGAGACGGGATATCGGGCCAAGCAATGGAAGCATCTGGCGTCATTCTGGGCAAGCCCCGGTTACGTAGCGGAGAAGATGAACCTTTTCGTCGCAAAGGAACTTACCCCAGGCGATCAAAAGCCGATGGAGGACGAGCGCATTGAAGTCCGCTGGTTCGCGAAAGATGAGGTGGGCGAACTGATCCGGCACGGCACGATTGTGGATGCCAAAACGATGATTGGGTATTACGCCTATACAGCGAAGGGGCGGCCGTAGAAGGGACTTCATTCATTGGTTAACGGGCGTTCCATCAGCTCGCGTATCGCCAACCTGGGGTCTTTACCGTCATAAAGAATTTCGTACATTTTGGCAGTGATGGGCAGCTCCACTTTTTGAACAATGCCAAGCTGGTGCGTGGCTCGACAGGTGGTCACTCCCTCCGCCACCATTTGCATGCTGCCGAGTACGTCGGCTAATTTCCGGCCTTTCCCGATCTGGAGGCCTACGTAACGGTTGCGCGACAGATCGCCCGTTGCCGTGAGCACCAGGTCTCCCAAGCCCGCCAGCCCGCTGAGAGTCCGCGAATTTCCGCCCATGGCGACAGCCAGACGCGTGATTTCAGCCAGGCCGCGCGCGATGAGCGCAGCCGCGCTGTTGCTGCCCAAGCCCAGGCCGTGGCAAACGCCTGAAGCGATTGCGATGACATTCTTCAGAGCCGCGCCGATTTCGACCCCAATCACATCCGCGCTGGTGTAGAGGCGCAGCGCGGACGTGGCGAGGGCCTGCTGCGCCGCCCGCGCAGTATCCGCACTCTTCGACGCAATCACGACGGCAGCGGGTTCGCCCGCGGCGATCTCTTTCGCGAATGTGGGGCCAGAGAGAACGGCAATTTGAAGATCCCCCAGAACCGCAGCGATCACCTGCGACATCCTGCACAAGGAACCCTCTTCGATGCCCTTCGTCGCGCTGACGATCACAGCGGAGCGCGGTACATACGGATTAGCAGTGAGAAGCACCGAACGCAGGTAGGTAGACGGGATCGCGCAGAGGACCAGTTCCGCCTCTTCGGCAACGAAACCAATGTCATGGCAGATCAGGAGGTTAGCGGGAAAGCGAAACCCAGGCAGATAGCGTGGGTTTTCGCGGTGCCCTTGCATGTCAGCAGCGCGATCAGCATCGCGCGCCCAAAGCCGGATCTGTTCAAAACGAGAAGCCAGTGCAATGGCCAGCGCGGTGCCCCAGCTGCCGCCGCCGAGCACCGCCAGGCGCTTCACGCCTTCCTGCCTTTCAAAGAAAACGCGTGTTCGGTGCCGGAGCGTAGCCGGGAGATGTTTGCTTTGTGGCGGTAAATGATCAGAAGCGCCCCGAAGATAGAGGCGAGGAGAATGGGCAAGCGTGCGCCGCCAATGAGCCAAACTGCCAAGGGAAAGACGGCGGCTCCCACAATCGATCCCAGCGAGATGTATTTGCTGAGGGCGACTACCAGAACAAATACGACGGTGACGGCAAGAAGCGCCAACGGCGCCGCATAGAGAAATGCGCCGATAAAGCAAGCCACGGCTTTGCCGCCTTTAAAGTTGAGGAAGACCGGATAGCAGTGCCCCAGCATGACAGCGGCGATGGCCAGTCCGATGGCCCAGGCATTCCCGTGCGTCGTGGCTCCGCCAATCCAGACGGCGATAAAGCCTTTGGCTATATCCAGTAGCAGTACAATGAGGCCCGCCTTTCGGCCCAAGGCGCGGTGAACATTCGTCGCTCCGATGTTGCCGCTCCCCATCGTCCGGATGTCGCGCCCGGCCGTGAGCCGGACAAACCAGTAGCCGAAAGGCAAACCGCCAATAAAATAAGCGGCCATGGTGAGGACTGCCAGGGTCAGGAAGGAGGGACTCGCTGCCACTTATCGATCTTACGAAGATCGAAAATCTGTTTAGGAAGCGGCCAACGCGGATTCAAACCGATATTGGCGCAGCTTCCGATAGACACTCGCATTCGATCCGGGATCACTGCGAAAAAGCGCGAACTGTCTCACGACGAAGCTGCCGAGCGCCACGGGCTGCAGTTCGGCTACCCTTTCACGCAGACGCCGCAAGGGAACAGTGTGCTTAATGCGCGCGAGCGTCAGATGAGGAGAGAAGTCGCGATTGTCGCGACGAATTCCCAACACCACAAGCGCCTCTTCGGTCTCATGAGCCAACGTGCGCAACGCCTCGGATTCGCCTATCCCTGCGCAGAGAACGCGCGGCGATTTCTCGCCGGGAAACCAGCCCAGATCCTGAATCTCTATCTCGAACGGTTCACGCGGTTCCAGGCCGGCGAGAACCTCCGCGAGCTCGTCAAGCCTGGCTTCCGGCCACTCTCCAATAAACTTGACAGTAACGTGCAGGTTATCCAGCGGACTCCAATTGATCAGGGCCTCAGGGCGAAGCGCACTCAACAAGCGTTCCAGCCGCAGCAGGTTTTCCTCGGGCAACTCAATAGCGGTGAACAGTCTCATCAAGAAGCCATGCTAACGTTCTAGCGTAGCTTGTCTCGTACTGAAAAATCCAGCGGAAATCCGGTTGGAGAGCGCATTCCTCTACGCCGCTTGCTGCACCAAACGGAGCCTCTCTCACTTCGTTTTTTCGAATGCGCGGCGGATCAGCTCGCGCGCGAATTGCTCTCCGGGGTTCTGGTTCATAACGGGACGGCGGGCATGATTGTCGAGACGGAAGCCTACCTGGGATTGAGCGATCTCGCGGCGCATGCCTCCCGCGGCCGAACCGAACGTACCAGAATCCTGTTCGGCCCCGCCGGCCACGCTTATGTGTACTTCATTTATGGGATGCACGAATGTCTGAACGTTGTTGCCGAGCGTGAGGGCGAGCCCGGCTCCGTCCTTATTCGCGCGCTGGAGCCGCTAGCCGGACTCTCCCAGATGTACGAACGCAGGCAGTGGCGCGGACCCGCTAACGGGCTGGCAAACGGACCGGGCAAGCTCACGCAGGCCCTGGCGATTACACGCGCGCAGTACGGGCAGCGGCTGGACCGCGGCACGTTGACCATTCGCCGCTGGCGTAAGAGGCCTGAGTTTGAAATTGGAGTAACGCCTCGTATTGGCATCTCGGAGTGCGTGGATTGGCCCCTGCGCTTCGTTTTGGCGGGGCACCCGTGCTTAAGTAGGCGTTAAGGAGAACGATCGGAGTGCTCCAAACAATTGTGGTTGCTCTGGCTGCGGTTTCGCTCGGCTTGTTTGCGCAGAGCCCTGAGCTTCCGAAACTGGATCAGCAGATTAAAGCAAAGCTTGCAGGGTTCCAAGGCCATGTGACGCTGTATGCCAAAAACCTCGACACGGGAGCAAGTTACAGCCTGGATGGCAAACTGCCTGTGCGCACGGCCAGCACTATTAAGCTCGCCATCATGACGGAGTGTTACGCGGAAGCCCGCGATGGCAAGCTGAATCTTGCCGAGCAATTGCCCTTGGCCGCGGACGAAAAAGTGCCCGGAAGCGGCATCTTGCAAGAGCTGACGGATGGCGATCAGCTACCCATACGCGATGTGATCGACCTCATGATCGCGATGAGCGACAACACAGCGACCAACATGCTTCTTGAACGTATCGGAGGCAACGCCGTGAATGCGCGCATGGCAGAACTCGGCTTCGAACAGACGCGCGTTATGCGGAAGATTGGAGGAAGCCAATCTGCATCGTTCAAGCCACGCATCACCATTGAGGGGGCGAAAGCCGAAAACAAAAAATGGGGCCTGGGCCGCAGCAGCCCCTACGAAATGGTGAGGCTAATGGAAGAGCTCTATCGCGGCGAGTTGGTTGACAAGGCCTCTTCGGCGGAGATGTTGACGATACTTAAGCGCCAGCGGGATCACGACGGCATCGGCCGCGATATGCAAGACCTAACGATCGCAAACAAAACCGGAGCGCTCGATCACCTGCGCAGCGACGTAGGAATCGTTTTTTCGAAGCGGGGGAATATCGCGATGGCGATCACAATAGACGATATTCCCGAGGTCAATTGGACGTCCGACAATCCGGGCCAACTGATGATCTCCGCGCTTTCGGAGATACTATACGGATGCGCATAAGTAAAGGGACATGTGTGACATACTGGTTTCAGAGACTTTATGGTGCCACGCTTGTTGTGGTTGCATCCCAGCACATATCAGCGGCTGAATCGGCTGAGCAAGGAAGCGGAGAGAGACGGAGCTTACCGTGTGGCGAAGCGCTTACGCGCCGTGGTGCTGAATTCGGAAGGACATACCAGTGGCGAACTGGCGGAGATCCTGCAGGCGCCGCGATCCAAGGTGTCTGAGTGGCTGCAGCGTTATCAAACTGAGGGAGTCGATGGTCTGCTGGAAGGGTATCGGTCGGGTCGGCCCTCGGAACTGACAGAGAAGCAACAACAAGAGTTGGGCGACATTCTCGACAGCGGTCCGGTCTCTTACGGTCTAGACAGCGGCATCTGGACGTCGCCTATGATTGCCTGGGTGATCGAGGAGGAGTTCGGTGTTCAGTATCATCCCGGCCATGTGCGCAAATTGCTTCATAGCTGGGGATTTTCGGTGCAACGGCCGCGCCGTGTGTTGGCGCGCGCGGATGCCGCAGCCCAAGACCGATGGCATCGCCGCATCTATCCCATGCTTAAAAAAAAGCCCGCTCGCGACACTGGGCGCTCCTCTTCACCGATGAAGCCAGCTTCCGGCAAGATTCGACGCTCCACACCACCTGGAGCCGCGTTGGGTGTCCACCGGAAATCCCCGTGACAGGAGAACGTAAGAACGTGAAAATTCTCGGCGCCATCGAGCTTTGGAGCACGCGGTTCGATTATCGCCAGGACACAGTTTTCAATGCGACCACATATCTCGGCTTCCTCGAACAACTCGCTCGCCGCTACCGCCGCCAAGGAGCGATTCTGATTCAGGACAACGCCTCCTACCACAAGCATGCTGAGGTCTGGGCTTGGTTCAAGTCCAACCGCCACTGGCTGGAAGTGCATCAATTGCCACCCTACTCGCCGGAATTGAACCCTACCGAACGGTTGTGGCAGCACACCCGCAAAAACGGCACGCACAATCGATTCTTCGGTGGCCTCGATGCACTACTCGCCACGCTAACGCGAGTCTTTGGGGAAATGCAGTCACACCCTCAACTGATCCGGTCCTATCTGCTGCCTTTTTGTTGATCGTTATGTCCCCTTAATTATGCGCGGTCGTATAGTCGAACAACTGGCGACCCGTCAGTAGCGATAATGCTCTGACTTGTACGGCCCTTCGGGCGGCACGCCAAGATACTCAGCTTGCTTCGCAGTCAAGGTAGTAAGCTTCACACCGATCTTCTCCAAATGCAGGCGAGCGACCTCTTCGTCGAGCTTCTTGGGCAGCGTATAGACGCCGATTGCGTACGTGTCCCGGTTCTTCCAGAGATCGAGCTGCGCCAATGTCTGGTTGGAGAAGCTGTTGCTCATGACGAAACTGGGGTGACCGGTCGCGCAGCCGAGATTCACCAATCGTCCTTCGGCCAGCAGGAAGATCGTGTGGCCGTCCGGGAAAGTGTACATGTCGACTTGCGGCTTGATGTTGGTCCGTTTCATCCCCTGGGCGGCATTGAGGCGGTCCACCTGGATTTCGTTATCGAAATGGCCGATATTGCAGACAATCGCCTGGTCCTTCATGTATTGCATGTGTTCCAGCGTGACGATATCCAGATTGCCTGTGCACGTCACATATATATCGCCGCGGCCGAGCGTATCTTCGATGGTGGTGACTTCGAAGCCCTCCATAGCCGCCTGCAGGGCGTTGATCGGGTCGATTTCGGTTACGATCACGCGCGCGCCCATGCCTCGAAGCGAGTGCGCCGAGCCCTTACCGACGTCGCCATATCCGCAGATGACAGCGATTTTGCCGGCCATCATTACGTCCGTCGCGCGTTTTATTCCATCCGCCAGCGATTCACGGCAGCCATAAAGGTTATCGAATTTTGATTTGGTAACGGAATCGTTGACGTTGATGGCAGGCACCAGCAGCTTGCCTTCTTCCTGCATCTTGTACAGGCGGTGCACACCCGTGGTGGTCTCTTCCGAGACGCCCCGCCACTCTTTCGCGATATTGTGCCAGCGTTGCGGATCTTCAGCATGAACTTTCTTCAGCAGCTGCTTGATCACGCGCTCTTCTTCGCTGCTCGAGGCAGTGTTGACCCAATCGCCGCCGTCTTCCAGCTCATAGCCCCTGTGAATCAGCAGCGTGGCATCGCCGCCGTCGTCCACAATCAATTGCGGCCCCTTGCCGTTAGAGTGGCTGAGCGCTTTATATGTGCACCACCAGTATTCTTCGAGCGTCTCGCCCTTCCAAGCGAATACCGGAACGCCAGCCGCAGCGATGGCGGCAGCTGCGTGGTCTTGCGTTGAGAAAATATTGCAGCTCGCCCAGCGGACCTCGGCGCCCAGATCTACAAGAGTCTCAATCAGAACCGCAGTCTGAATGGTCATGTGCAGGGAGCCGGTGACCCGCACTCCGGCAAGGGGCCTCTCTTTGGCGTATTTCCGTCGAATCGCCATCAGTCCGGGCATCTCCTGCTCGGCGATGGAAATTTCCTTTTGCCCCCACTCGGCCAGGGCTAGATCAGCGACCTTGTATTCGGCCGCGGCTTGGTTCAGCGTTGCAGTCATCTATTTCGAGCAACCTCCTCAAGTATTATATCTAATAATCTTGATATGTTGATGGGTATGAAGGCAGATATTTTGAAGGCGTTACGACTGCTGGGAGACCCCACGCGCGCCCGCCTGCTGATGCTGCTGGAGCGGGAAGAACTGTCAGTCGCCGAACTGCAGCAAATCCTGGTGAAAGGCCAGAGCCAGATCTCGACTCACTTATCGCATCTCAAGCAGGCCGGATTAGTGGAAGACCGGCGGACCGGGAAGAACATCTTTTACCGCTTGAGCGCGAGACATGACCGGCAAGCGCTGCTTGGCCTGTTGCGACAAAGCGAGGATGAGATTCCCGAGATTGCCGAAGATCGCGAGGCGCTGCAGTTGGTTCTGGGAAATCGCCAGGACAAAATGCGCAGCTATTTCGATGCGCTGGCAGGACGCTTCGGGCGCGAATATTTGCCGGGGCGGTCGTGGAAAGGGCTGGCCGAAATACTGCTTTCCCTCTTGCAACCGATGGTCATTGCGGATCTGGGCGCAGGAGAAGGGACGTTTTCGCAATTGCTGGCACGGCGCGCGGAACGGGTTATCGCGATTGACAGTTCCGAGCGCATGGTGGAGTTCGGCGCCAAACTGGCGCATGATCATGGGCTGACTAACCTGGAGTTCCGGATGGGCGACATGGAGTTCGTGCCGATCGGCGACAGAGAAGTAGATCTGGCATTTTTCAGCCAGTCGCTGCATCATGCGCTTCACCCGGAGCGGGCGGTTGCGGAGGCGAGCCGAATCCTGAAGCGCAACGGCCGGATAGCGATCCTGGATCTGTTGCGGCACAACTGCGAAGAAGCGCGCGAAATGTACGCCGATCTTTGGCTTGGCTTCACGGAAGTGGAGCTACAAAGGTACTTGCGCGATGCCGGTTTTTCGGGCGTTCAAACGGCGGTGGTGCACCGCGAAACAGAGCCGCCCTATTTCGAGACCGTAATGGCGTTGGGATTGAAGCCCTTCGAAGACAACTCTGGGTGATGGCGCTGTTTTAGGGCGCTGTAAGCAATTGCGATGACGCATAGGAACATCATCAGGACTTCGCTATCGCCTAAGTTGTACTCGAATATGCCCCCTACTAAAACACCGATGACCACTGCGATCGCGCCGTGCAAAGCGAATAGAACCTCGGATGGCCCGGCGGCAAGGCGACGCTCATTGAAGATGCCTCGCAAGTAGTCATAAACAGCGAGGCCTATGAACCAGAGGATAAAGGCGAGTCCGGGCAGGCCGCGCTCCGCCGCGTATTGCAAATAAATGTTGTGAAGGTGCCCATAATAACCTACCGGCAACGGTCTTTGGATATCTGCGGGAACGTAGCGGTCAAAGTTGCGGCCAATCTCTTCCGGGCCGATCCCAAACCAAGGATGAGCCTTGATCATCTCTAGCCCAGTCCGGAACACCACTATGCGATGACGGTTAGAATCAACGTTCTCCTGCGGCTTGACGAACGAAATGAATCGCTCCTTGACGTTGTGTGGAGAAGCCAGGAAGGCAATTAGGATCAGGAGAGGAACGGCGAGCATCATCTTTGGGCGCCAGAACCACAGCAGGTACAGCATGGACGGGATTGCAGCCAGCCATATGCTTCGGGTACCGCCGAGAATAATTGCGGCGGAAAGGACGCCCGCGCCGGCATATGCCCAGAGCGGCATGCGGCGGTTCGCGAAACAGAAGTGAGCCAATAAAAGCGAAAGCACGCTCAGCTGCAAGGCTCCGAACGTCATCCAATGACTCTCGAAGCCCGTAATGCGGCGCTCAACGTAGGCTGCGTAAGAAGTGTGAGCACTCTTGATGAATTGAACAATTGCCCACAAGCCGGATGCGGTTGCCACGATCGTCCAGGCAATCATCAAATAGTAAAGCTTTTCGAATTGGCGGGCGAATACGCCATAAATCAGGGGGATGAACAGAAAGACGAAGAACTTGCGAATCTGCGCACGGCCACCCCAGGGATCCGGGGATAATGAGTCCGCGATGATGGTCCAGGCGAAAAAACACAGCAGAGGAATCCAAATGCGCGGGAATTCCAGCCTGCGCCGGAATACGAGCAAGAGCGCTATCCCAACTCCCAGGAAGATCTGGCTGGCGGCAATGGACACGTGAATCAGGGCAGCGGCGGCGATCGCAACACACAGCAGGAGGCGGTCTTTCGTGTCCCGACTGGCGGCCATGAAGCGACCAGTATGACAGAATGAAAGGCGAAACTGGGTCATGCAGGTCCATCTATTGAGGCACGGAGTTGCGGAAGAAGGGCGTGTCGGCGCGAGCGACGCCGATCGGGCATTGACGAGGGATGGGAGAAAGAAACTGCGGCAGGTCTTGCAGACTGCCGTTCAAGCCGAAGTACAACCTACGCTGATTCTTTCCAGCCCTCTTAAGCGAGCGATTCAAACCGCGGAAATTGCAAAAGAAGTTCTCGGTTATAAGGACAAAATCTTACAAACCAATGCCCTCACACCAGGTTCAAGAGTGGAACAAGTGTGGGAGGAAATACGCGGTCACCGGGATCAAGCTTCACTAATGCTTGTGGGCCATAATCCGCTTTTCGAAAATCTCACAGGTTATCTGCTCAATTGCCGCCAGCTTCGATTGGACTTCAAAAAAGGCGCTTTTTTGCGCGTGGATGTTGAGAGCTTTCACGCGCAGCCAGCTGGCATTTTGCGCTGGCTGCTCACGGCGAGGTTAGCTGGAAGCCGGGATTGAAATCGACGGAGAGTAGACCAAGTTACGTTCAGACCCAACGAAGGAATACCGTTTATCATGTAGGTGGGTCTTTCATGCGTTCCAGGGTTCCGTACGGCACGAGTGCGTATGTGCGCCTATTTGTATTCGTTTGGCTTCTTGTAACCTGTTGCGGGAACCCACAGATGCAGGCCGGGCAGTGGCCTTCCCAACAAGGCGCGAAGAAACAATCACAACCCACACCGGGGCAAGTGGCACCCGCACAAAACACCGCCAACACCTCTAATCCAGCCCCGGTTAACCCAGCCCCGATCGATTCGCCTCTCCAGGACAATGGGCACGGGCTTCCGATGCCAACAACATTTCAGTCACACGGCTTGGAGTACGATGCTCTAACACGAGGCGGGATCACGGTCATGTTCGCCAGCCTTCCGCCCCACATTCGGGAGTACAACGTCGCGCAGGTTACGGTCACAAATGGAGGGGCCGTTTCCTGGACGGTCCGGCCGAAGGATTTCACTTTCGTGCGTCAGGACGGATCGGTGCTGCAAACCGTATCTGCCGATGACGTAGTAGAGACTCTCTTAGCGAAGGCGGATCACAACGACGTAATCAAACTGCAGCTGCTGTATGAGAACACCATCTACGCGCTTTCGAACTTCCGATCCACAAACGGCTACGAGCAGCGGCGGGAAGCGGCAATGGCTCAATTTGTAAATAAAGGCGTGAAGGCCGCGGAAGTTGCCTCCGCAATCGCATTCGTGCCAACAAAACTAAATCCGGGCGACAGCACAGATGGCGCAATCTTTTTCGAAAACAAAATGAAGGCAAAAGGCTTGGGAGCGGGTAGATTAGTGGCTCATGTGTGCGGGGAGACGTTGGTGTTTGAGACTTATGCGGAGTACAAGAAACAATAGTGTCAGTGCTGGAACGTCTCAAGTCGTCGCAAGCGGCAGAATACATTGACCTTCATGCTCACACCGATGAGTCGGACGGTAGTCTGAGCCCCGCCGGGCTGGTATCGCTTGCAAGAAGAGCGGACCTGGCAGCTCTCGCCATTACGGATCACGATACGTTCGCCGGTTTTGAAAAAGCGGCGCCGCATGCGCAGGCAGCCGGCCTCGACCTGATACGCGGGATTGAACTCAACACACGCTTGTACTTGGAGGGCCAGAAGAGTCATCGTTCGCTTCATCTGCTGGCATACTTTGTCAAAGCAGACCCATCGAATGAGTTCACGGCGTGGCTCGAACACGAGCGCTGCGAGCGCCGCGAGCGCAATCTCCTTCTTACCAAGACTCTGCAGGCGCGCGGTGTCGATGTCACCCTTGAGGAAGTAGAGGCGCGTGGCCGCTCGCTGGCAGGGCGGCCCCACTTCGCCCGAATTCTGGTCGAGAAGGGATACGCAAAGAGCTCTGATGAAGCATTCCAGCGTTATTTGGGAGAAGAGGCACCCACCTTTGTGCCGCGTAAGAGCAAAACAACAGAAGAAGCAATCCAGATTGTCCGGCAAGCCGGTGGAATTCCATCGATCGCTCATCCTATTCGCCTGGGTTTTTCGCGGACTGCCGAACAGGAGCTACTGATTCACTTCAAGAGAGTGGGCCTGCTGGGTTTAGAGGTTTATCATTCTGAACACAGCCCGACCATGCAGGCACATTATAGGCAGCTTGCGAAAGAACTGCAGCTTTTGCCGACAGGCGGTTCTGACTTCCATGGCACGATAAAACCGGAAATCGATCTCGGCACGGGAATGAACGGCAACGTGCGCGTGCCCATCAGTTTCCTTCAGGAAATGCGCGCGTTTGCAAACGCGGCGTGACGCCTCAGAAAATCAGTTTCAAAGCCAATTGAATTTGCCGGGAGTTGGTTGCCGTAGTAGTGATTAAGCCCGCCGATGCACTGATCGTGCCGTTCGCGAAGACGGTGGAGTTTGGCGTGCCGAAGTTGGCGTGGTTCACTATGTTAAAAAACTCGGATCTGAACTGCAAGTTGAGCTTCTCAGAAAGTGCAATGTTTTTGAACAAGGATACGTCCAAATCTGCCAGTCCCGGCCCGGTGTAGACGCCCCTGCCCAGATTTCCGTACGTGCCAGCAGTTGGCAGAACGAAAGCGTTCGGATTGAACCATTGGTTCGGATTGTTTGATACGACGGGTCCGGTGAATGAAGCGTTCAGGGAAGGCCGGTCAGGATTTCTAGTATCTCCATCGCCGGATCGATTTGAGCCGATCAGGGGCGTGAACGGGAAGCCGGTTAGGAGATTAGCAATACCGTTCAATTGCCAACCACTGATTAATCTTCCGGCGAATCCGTGGGCATCGCCCAGCCATGGCTGACCGTGGCCGAACGGCAATTCATAGCTGGCCGAGATACTTCCCTGGCTGGTAATATTCAGTGACGCCAGCCCCCAATCACGCGGCAAATCGTTCCGGTCGAGTATCATTTGAGCCTGGTTGTTGGCCTGCGCGCCTGTCAGACCGGAATTCATGTCCAGATTCTTGGACCATGTGTAATTCGCGCGAAATTGCAAGCCGTGAGCGAGGCGATGGCTGACGTCCGCTTGCAGGGCGTTGTAGCTGCTGTTGCCCTCGGTGTACCAGAAGAAGCCGCCGGAGAGATAAGGATTGGGGCGGGTACCGATTGGTATGTACTGCGCGCCTTCCGGCACGTGGCCAACGACAGTGCCGACGCCTCCCGACGAACAGCCCCTCGGACTTGAACACGTCTGAGCAGGAATGGTATTTGGATCCACACTCAATAATTGGTGAAATCCGAACGATCCTACGTAGGCTACACGAAGAACCGTATTCTGGCTGAGCTGCTGCTCAAGGGTAAAGTTCCATTCTTCGACCGTTGGCGTCTTTGCGTTCGACTGCACTCCCTGGGGTGCGAAGATCGTGCATGGCATCGGCACGCCAGGCCCGCAGGAGGGCGGAGGAGCCACGCCCGGCGCGATCGGCAGGAGCGACGGCAGCGGGACTTTTGAATAGGACGCGGAGCCGTTATATGGCGGCAGGGAATTTAGCAGGTAACTGAGGTTGTCTATGAGTGAGTAATAGGTCCCAAATCCCGCATGGATTGCAGTCTTTCCATTTTCAAAGGGTTGCCAGGCCAAACCAACACGCGGGCTGAACAGCCGTATCGCGTTGTTTTGTGTAAATACCGAGCTGCCCACGTGTGGATTCGTTTCAAGCACGCCATTCGATACGAGGTAGTTGGCGGCCCTATCGGACACTTCGTTCCAGCCGGTGGTGAACTCATGCCGGAGGCCGAGCTGAATGGTGAGATTAGGGCGCACTTTAATAGCGTCCTGGAAATACCAGGCTCCGAAAAAGGTTCTCCAGCCCAGTTCATTCGGATCCGGCACGACCTGAAACGTACTTAGCGTGCCTTGGAGAAATGTCTGCAAACTAGTGAAGGTGGCTTGACCCAATTGACGGGACGCGCTGTTTTCGTTGTCTTGAATCCTTTGAAACCAAACTCCGAGGCTGATCTGATGCGGACCTTTGCTGATCTGCAGGCTGTCCTCATAAGTGAAAAGGTTTCTGCGGTTCCAGACACCGGCCGCATTATTGGGACCGGCGGAGGTCAAAGCCGCGATGCCGGTGGTGGTGGCGCCCCCCCCAATCACAATTCCGCCCGGACCTCCTCCGGTGACAAACGAAAGGCTGGATGGAAAGGAAGCCAAGAGGGAAGAATCAAGATTGAAAGCGGCGCGCGAGAATCCAGCGGTGAATGTGTTGAGAATCTCAGGGGATACTATGTGGGTTTCCTCCAGGCTCGCAACCTGCATCTGGAGCGTGGTGTACGACCCGAATAACGGATCGGCCAGCGGAATCAGGCTGTCCCCGTTGTCGATCGTATACGCGCCCGTAAGAGTGTCTCGATTCCCCAGAACGTAGTCCGTTCGTAAGGTACCGAAATCCTCAAAGATGTTCTGCCGGGGGTTGTTGTAAGAGAGAGCAGTGCCGCTCGGCACGCCGTTCGCGAACAGTTCCGGACCATTAACTTGGGGCCACATTTGCGTGTACTGCAACATAGCCGGGTTCAGGTTTGGGACCGGGGTATAGACCCCTGAGGCGTTCGGCAAACGACCTTGCCGGGCCTGATCATCCGGGACGACGCTGACGCTACTGAGCGTCTCCGCCTGTCGAAATCCTTCGTAATTGCCGAACAAGAAGAGCCGATTCTTTTTGAGAGGACCGCCTAGCGAGCCGCCGAATTGATTCTGCCGGAAGGGAGGGGCGGAAGTCTGGGCAAAAAAATTTCGAGCGTCGAGCGCGCTGTTTCTCAGGAATTCAAATAGCGTTCCGTGCAGCGAGTTGCTTCCGGACTGTGTCACGACGCTGACCTGCGCGCCGTCGCGTTTTCCATATTCGGCGCCATAAGTGTCGGTCAGCACGTTAAACTCCCGGACGGCATCTACGCCCAGCAGCTCACCGCTCACGCCACCGGGCGTTATCGCGAGTTGGCTCGATCCCGTGTACTCGATGCCATTCAACAAGAACAAGTTGTCGGACGTGCGCCGGCCCGAGACGGTAAACGTGTTGCCGTTACTCGTACTGGTGGATGGGCTTTTCATCGCGCTGTAGTTAATGGCCCCCGGGTTGAGGGTAATGAGATTGTCAAAGCTGCGACCGTTGAGGGGCAGATCTTTTACTTCACGCTCGCCCACAACTCCAGATATGGGGGAGGTTGTCGTGTTGACCACGGGAGCTTCTCCCGATACAGCCACTTGCTGAATCAATTCGCCTATCTCGAGCCGGATATTCACCACGGCCTGCTGGCCTACTTCGAGGTTGATGCCTTTCCGAACTTCCGTTTTGAAGCCGCGCTTCTCGACTTGCAGCTCCTGTGGACCCAGCGGCAGGGACAGAAGCCGGAAGTCCCCAGCCTCATCTGTCGTAACCGCGCGCGTGGTTCGGGTGTCGAGACTGGTTTCGGTGACGGTTGCTCCCGCTACGCCAGCGCCGGACGCATCCTCTATTTTTCCGGAGATTGAGGCCGTCATCTGAGCCGATGCGGTCTCCGGAAGAACCGCCAACACCACTAGCGCGGCAAAGAGGCAACGGCAGAAAAGTCCGGGCATTACCAACAGCGGATGATAGCAGGTCAGGAGCGTCGAGTGGGCGTCGAGAAATGGGCCGTGAATTTAGGTCGAGAATCTCGCGGCGAGACGCCGCACCATCTTTGTTTCAAGCGGCGCGGCTCCCTTTCGGCTCTTAACTACACCGCTCTAGAAGGTCAGCTTCAGCGCCAATTGCATGGACCTGGGATTGCTCGAGAAGGCCTGGCTCCACTGCTCGAAAATACTCGAGTTGGGTTCGATTGCGGATCGCGCCAGATTCCCTGCCGCGGTACCCGCCGCATATCCGCCTCCGCTTCCACCGGGGCCGAATGGAGCCACATCGTTTAGATATCCGCCCGTATACTGCGGGTGATTGAGAATGTTGAAAAAGCGAGCTGAGAATTCCAGCCTGAAGCGTTCGGTGATGGCGAACCGTTTGAGCAGCGTTAGATCGATGTTGTCGATAGGGTTGAGCGCTAGCAGACTGCGTCCGCCGTTCGGTAGCGTGCCGCTTGGCGAGGTAACGAACATCGCATTCGGATTGGTTGCCAGGTAGGCTACCGTGTCACCCGCGCTGTTGGTCAAGGGGGTTGCCCCACTGCCCAGGCTACGGTTCCCTGCCGGATTGATCATCACGCGGTCTGGGGCGCTGTCGGCGTTCAAATTCGAATCCGCCGCGCTTTGCGGCGTCACAAGCTGCCCCGATTGGTAGGTGTATACGGGCGCGATTTCCCAGTTTCCGACCACGTTCTTGAGCCACCAACTCCGGTTCTTGAAGAAGGGGACGTCATAGAGCGCCTGAAGCACAATACGATTGCGATAGTCAAGCAGAGACGACGCACGCTCCGGGCGAAGGTCTTGCGAGTCCTGCGGCCGGCGCGGGGCCAGTACGGTCGCATTCAGCGCATCCGTGGAATCGTCTATGTTGTGGCTCCAGGTATAAGAACCCTGGAATTGCAGGCCGTTGGAAAAACGCCGGCTCAACTGGTTGGACCATCCGTTGTAGCTGGAATTGCCTTGCGGCATGAAAGCGGTGATCGGGCCGGGGCCGTTAAATCCATTCACGGCATAGGCAGGGACGATATAGCCGCCGTTATTGTATGCGGTTTGAAGTCCGCCTAAGGTGCTTGTGAGCGAATCCAACGTAGCTTGGCTAGGCATGGTGAAAAACACCGGTAGCGCATTCGAAGCGTTCACCGTCGGTTGGCGGTTCAACTGAATTTGAATTGGCAGATACAAACCACGAGTTCCGAGGTATCTGGTCTCGAACACGTAGTTTCCGGCGAATTCGTGCTGGATGCCGAAGTTCCAGTTGTAGGCTTCGGGGCGTTGCTGGTTCGGAATGAATCCCGATGTAGCTGCGCGAGCGGCGGCGCCTTCCGGAGGCGCGACAGACGTATTGGCAGGGATGCCTCCTCCCGCCAGGAATCCGGTCTGGTCCAAGCCGGTTACATCCACCGTCGTGCTGAGCTGTGGAGGTAAGGTCGTAGTTCCCAGATTGTCATAGAGCACATCGTACGTAATGCCGAAGCCCGCGCGGATCGACGTCTTGCCGCTGCTCCCAGGCGAATACGCGACACCAACGCGCGGCATGAAGTTCGTGGTTTGGGCTGTCGGCGACTTGAATGCGATGAGCCCAGGGGCATCTGCACTGGCGTTTAGGTCCTGTGTGTTCTCGGTAAGTGGAACGGTCAGGTACTCATACCGCAATCCCAGGTTGACCGTGAGGTTCGGCGTGACTTTCCAATTGTCGTTTGCGTAGAATCCCAGGAGCTGTTGATTCTGGTAATAGGTAACGTCCCCAAGCCCGCGCTGGGCGATTCCGTCGGGATTGTTATCAAAGACGTAATCGGAGAGATAACTCCATTCGTAATCTCCGCGCGAACGCTGGGTAAAGCTCGAAGGCGAAATCGCGCTCCATCCATCGAAACCAAACTTAAAGCTGTGATTTCCCTTCGTCCACGTCACGTTGTCTGTGAGCTGATAGAGGTTCTGGATCGTGTATTGCGGCGCGTTCGGATCCGGACCGTAGGCAGCGTTCAACTCATAAACGTCAATGTTTGGAAATGCGTCCAGACCTGGAAACGACTGATTCCCAAAAACGGGAAACTGCTGGTTAAAGCGGTTGTATCCGAATCGGAACTCGTTGATCAGAGTAGGCGTAAAAGTGTGATACTCCGAAAACGTGGCGAGATAGGCGTTGGTCGGCTGGATACCGAAAAACACCGCGGGAAAACCTGTCACGTCAATTGTTCCTGTGCGATTCAGAACGAACCGTCCCCGCACTGAATCTTTATCTGAAATGTTGTAGTCAATTGAGGCCACGCCGACCTCGGCATTTGTGTAGCTGGGCAGCGAAGAGGATATGGTCCCCACCGGAATTGTGACCGCGCCCGTTCCACCTGGCGCGAAGACACCTGTGGCGAGGCTCTCGTTGCTGCCGGGTCCTGGAGCAACCTGAACGGGCGCGCCAAAGGGCAAAGTCGCGGGATTCGCCGCGGTCGCGGCCGTCCCGAGATACTTCTGGTATTGTGCCAAATTCGTTTGGTTGATCCCAGGCAACGCTCCCAGCGTGGCGTATCCTCCGGCGGTTGGGGCATAGTAAAACGTCGAATTCGTCCCGCCGAGCGGATTGTACTCGTAGTCCACAAAAAAGAACAGCTTGTTGCGCTTGATGGGACCGCCAAAATTCCCGCCGAAGCGATTGTCGTCGAAGCGGGGATGGAGGGGATTTCCCTGCACGTAGTTAAGGTTGTCTGCGGCGTTCAGATTGCGGTTCTGAAAGTACTCGTACGCCGTCCCGTGGAACTCGTTGGTTCCACTCTTTACAACCTGGTTGAACTGGCCGCCGGAGGAGTGGCCGAAATCCGGGGAAAACTGATTTTGCAGAACACTGAACTCGGATACCGCATCATTGGGAATGGTGACGATGGGGCCGGTCACACTCAAGGCATTGTTATCTATTCCTTCGATCGTATAGTTGTTATTGGTGGGACGCTGGCCGCCGACGGATGGCCCTGTTCCGTATCCGGCGCCGCCGGTAGTGGTGACACCTGCATTTAACAGCGAGAGATTGATAACCCCCGAGCCATTGCTCGCGGAAGGAAGGTCGGCGAGCTGTTTGGCATTGTAGGTAGTCTGCACCTGAGCGGTGGTGGTGTCGATAGGCACGGCCGCCTCAGTCACCTCTACGCTTGTGGACTGTGTCCCGATTGCCAGTTTGATGTTGGTTGTAACCGTCTGATTTAGCTGGACAGTTATGTCTCCGACCTCGGCCTTCGTAAAGCCCGGCGCGTCAACTGTGATCGTGTACGTCCCGATCGGCAGATTTCCGAACCGGTAGTCGCCACTGGACGTTGTCGTGGTCGCAGTGCTGACTCCGGTGGCCGTATTCACTGCTGTCACCGCGGCGCCGGGAACCGACGCTCCCGCAGGGTCGTATACGGTTCCGGTTATGTTTCCGCTAGTCAGCTGAGAGAAAAGCGGCAAGCTCGTAACGCATAGCAGTGTTGAGATCTGTGCCAGACATCTCACTGCTGATCTTACGTCAATAGTATTTTTACGGGTAGTGTTCATAACTCCTCCCACCGCTGGCTGCTGGCTCAACGTAGCGCTGCGGCTCATCGGCTCGTTACGATGACATTACCTTGAAATTCCTTATTTCGTCTCTAACATCCTCCTGACTTTGAACATACGGCGCGCGACTCGCGCATAACGCCGACTCGATCTGCGCAGACTCTTACCCTTCAGGCTCAGAGGGTTATCTCGTGAGCCAAAAAATGGAGCCGGACAGGGGAAGTCCAACGAGCTTTCGACAGCTTTCGCCGCGCTACCGTTATCGTATTGAATATGCCATTGGTTAGAGTGAGGCCCCTCGCGGAATTGCCTGCCGGCACCGTTGTCGAATTTGAATTGGAAACTGCTACGTACGCGCTTTGCAATGTTGACGGCAAGCTGCACTGTGTGGACGGCGCTTGTCCACACGCGGGCGGCCCGCTCGGCCAAGGCAACCTGAATGGAAATTACCTGGTGTGCCCATGGCACAGCTTTGAGTTCGACTGCCGGACCGGTCTTAATGACTCCGATGAAGACATGAAAGTCGAGACTTTTCCCGTGAGTGTACGCGACGGCGATGTTTTCATAGAAATTTCGTGAGCCTTGCCTGAACTTCCTGAAGTAGAGACCGTAATTCGCTCGATTGCCAGGCATGTGATTGGCGCGCGGATTCTAAGCGTTGAGCTGAGTTCGCAAAGAGTGACGCGCGGCGATCACGCCGCCGCTCTTGGTGGGCTCACCGGGGCGGCCATTCGAGGTATCAGGCGCCTTGGCAAACAGATTTTTTTTGATCTCGACCGCGGTGTTCTCTACGTTCACCTGGGAATGACGGGCAAACTTCTTTGGAATGGCAAGCGCAGCAAGTACGCCCGAGCGGTCCTGACGCTGGACGGCGGCACCCTTATCTATGACGATGTTCGCCAGTTCGGACGTTTCGAATACTTCCTCGAACCTCCTGCCGGGCTGGCCAGCCGTGGGCCAGATGCGCTAACGCTCAGCTTTGATGACTTTTTCTCGAGACTGCATCAGCATACGGGCTACATCAAGCCTCTGCTTCTAAATCAGTCCTTCATCGCGGGGGTAGGAAACATCTACGCAGATGAAGCGCTCTTTGTGGCTCGCATCCACCCACGCGCAAAGGCCAATCGTCTTTCGCGCAAGCGCGCTGCGGAACTGCATCACCAGCTTATGGCTATCCTGAATCTGGCTATCGAGCATGGCGGGTCGTCCATCTCAGACTATGTGAATGCCCGCGGCGAACGCGGCGTTTACCAGGACTTGCACTGCGTCTACGGCCGTACCGGCGAGCCGTGCCCGCGCTGCGGTACGCCCATCAAACGGATTGTGCTGGCGCAGCGCGGGACGCACTATTGTCCGCGCTGCCAAAAGGTCTGAACAGGCGTCTGATCCGCATCGTAGGCCGCTGCCAGCCGTATCGAATCCGCCACCTCCGCAACGCTTTTCATCGCCCTCACATCGTGTACGCGCACAATATGCGCGCCGTTCAGGATGCTCGCCGTAACGGCGGCAGCGGTCGCGAATTCCGTTAACACGTCCGCCTCCTTTTTGAGGAACGACTTGCGTGAGGGCCCGACCAGAATCGGCAGGTCAAAGCTTCGCAGGATGCCTAAATTAGCAAGAATTTCTGAATTCTGCTCGCGGCGCTTTCCAAAGCCCAGGCCAGGATCGATTACCACTTGATTCTTCTGAACACCGGCCTGACGCGCCCGATGCACCGCCGCTTCCAGGTCGATGCCAATGGAATGCATCAGATCCTTCAACGGCGGGAGCTTAGCCCAGGTCTCGGGAGTTCCGCGCATGTGATTGATGATCAGGCCCGCGTCATATTTGGTCACCATTTTCGGCAATTGCAGATCCAGCAGGATTCCGGTCGGATCATTGATGATTTCCGCGCCGTGCTCCAGAGCTTTTTCAGCGACTCCCGATTTATAAGTGTCTACCGAGATCGGAATGGTCAAGCGCCCTCGCAAACGCTTCAGAACAGGGATCAAACGGCGCAACTCTTCGGCTTCGGTAACGCGCTGCGATCCCGGCCGGGTCGATTCGGCGCCGAGATCCAGAATATCGGCGCCCTCGTCTTCCAATTCGATGGCCCGGGCGAAGGCACGGTCCGGGTCCGCGTATTTGCCGCCGTCCGAAAACGAGTCTGGAGTGACGTTCAGCACTCCCATTAGCAAAGTGCGATCCCCACCAAGGACCAGGTCGCGCCGTTTCAACTTCCACTGGTAACGTTTTTGCATCGCCAAATGTGAGTGTGGCAGAGCCGCGCGGGAATAAGCACTTACCTGCCGCGCCATCAGCCGGAATGCGAGTCTGCTGAATCCTCCTGCCGGGAACGCGTCATTATGCGTCTTGCACGCGGCAATTGGTCATCGATCACTTCGGCAACTTCCGGACACTTTTGCCGCACAGCGTCCAAGTATAGTTCCGCCAGGGCGGGGGAGCACTCGGTCAGGGGACCACCCCAGTTGAGTCGCGCGCCCGCGTAAAAAGCCCGGAACATCTCATGCGCGCTTTCTTCCAGCGACGCGAAGAGGGGTTTACCGGAAAGGCCGCACACGCGCAGCGCCTGCTGAGCCGCCACGTACAGCGGAATTGGAAGCGCCGTTGCGAGCAAATCTGCCGCGAAGAACAATTCCTTCGTGCCTGGACGCAGTTCGAAAGATTGGGCATCATTGCGGTCCAGCAGTTTCCTGATCTGGCGTACGGCGGCCGGCTGACCTTCCACGGCGAAATGATTCAAATGGCTACCGCGCGCGGAGAGTGTGGCAACCGAGGAGCCCAAGAGCTTCAGCGGATCCAGAACATCACTCGTGAGCCACGTGTCGCAGAGCACGAACGCCAGCTCGCCAAAATCGAGTTCGGATCCACCTAACTCGGCGACAATCCGCTCGACCGACGAATCCGGCACGCGCAGCAGCACCATCCGCGCGGCCTGCAACTCCTCGTAGGCGGAGACCCCATAGCCGGCCCGCATAAAATTGGATATGCGGCGCGCAATTCGCAAGGAGCCCGATTTTATGGGACCAAGATCTTCCGCGATTCTCGGAAGCCGCAACACCGCTGATCCTGTGGAGTTTCCTTCAATCACCAGGCCGGTTGGCAACTGGCTCTTCATAGAGAGCGCTCGCTTTCAGAGCTTTCATTCGATCGCGAAACTGCGCGGCTTTCTCAAACTCGAACACCTTTGCGGCAGCGCGCATCTTAAGCTCGAGTTCGGCGATGAGCGCATCACGCTGGGCCGGAGTCAGTTCAAGATCGGCATCTGGTTCTTCATCGAGGGGAACAGTGATGTAATCGCCTTCCGCCACGGCGATCAGGCTCATATCGATCGGCTTGACAATTGACTGGGGCGTGATCCCGTTCGCCTCGTTGTAAGTACGTTGAATCGCGCGGCGGCGTTCCGTCTCTCCCATGGCACGCTGCATGCTCTCCGTAATAACGTCCGCATACAGGATCGCGCGCCCATAAATATTGCGCGCGGCGCGGCCAATCGTCTGAATCAGGGAGCCGGTTGATCGCAGAAAGCCTTCTTTATCAGCATCCAAAACCGCCACCAAGGAGACTTCGGGCAGATCCAACCCTTCGCGAAGAAGGTTCACGCCGATGAGGGCATCGAATATTCCTCGCCGCAAATCGCGGAGGATCTTGATACGATCCAGCGTACTGACTTCCGAGTGGAGGTAGGCGCACCTTACTCCCACTTCGCCGTAATACTCGGCCAGATCCTCCGACATCCGCTTGGTCAGCGTCGTTACCAGCACCCGCTCATTCCGCTCCGTTCGCATTCGGATTTCGTGCAGCAGGTTATCTACTTGGCCCTTGATTGGCCTAACTTCGATTTCAGGATCGATAAGCCCGGTGGGGCGGATGATTTGCTCCACAACAACGCCTGCCGATTTAGTCAGTTCGTGCGGGCCAGGCGTGGCGGAGACGTATACCACCTGATTCACCCGATTTTCGAATTCTTCAAATGCGAGCGGCCGGTTATCGCGCGCGCTAGGCAGCCGGAAGCCGTATTCCACCAGAACATCCTTGCGCGACCGGTCGCCGTGGTACATACCTTGCAGCTGGGGTACCGTCTGATGACTTTCATCTATGAACAGCAGCGCATCGTTCGGTAGATAGTCGAGCAGGGTTGGGGGCGCTTCCCCGGGTAAACGCCCTGAGAAGTGGCGCGAGTAGTTCTCGATTCCATGGCAGTACCCGATTTGTTTGATCATCTCAAGATCGAACATGGTGCGCTGGTACAGCCGCTGCGCCTCAATCAGCTTGCCTCTGGATTCCAGCTCTTTGTGCCACCACTGCAGTTCATTCTCAATGCTTTGCATGGCCTGGTCCCGCGTGGGCGCATCCATGACGTAATGGGTCCTCGGATAAATCGGCAACCGGAGATACGTCTGCTTGATCTGACCGAGCAACGGATCGATCTGGCTGAGCGACTCAATTTCATCGCCCCAGAGTTCAATCCGATAAGCGTTGTCGTCGTAGGTTGGATAGAGCTCGATCACGTCCCCACGCACTCGAAACGTTCCGCGCCGGAAATCGTGATCATTGCGCTCATACAAGATTTCTACCAGCCGATGAAGCAGCTGTTTCCGCGTAATGTGCTGTCCCTTTTCCAGCATCAGGAGCATGCCGTAGTACGCTTCCGGCGAGCCGAGTCCATAGATACAGCTGACGCTGGCGACAATCACGCAATCGCGCCGCTCGAATAGAGAACGGGTTGCCGATAGCCGCAACTTGTCGAGTTCGTCGTTGATGGTGGCTTCTTTTTCGATGTAAATGTCACCCGACGGAATATAGGCTTCGGGCTGATAGTAATCGTAGTAACTGACGAAATACTCGATGGCGTTCTTGGGAAAAAATGTCTTGAACTCGTGGTACAGCTGTGCGGCGAGGGTTTTGTTATGGGCCAAAACCAGAGCGGGCCGTTCGGCAACCTCAATGAGCTTCGCCATTGTGAACGTTTTGCCCGAACCGGTGACGCCTAGTAGAACTTGATGCTTCTCGCCATCGAACAAACCGCGCTTGAGCTGCTCTATGGCGGCGACCTGGTCTCCACGCGGCTGATAATCGATGCCTAACTTGAAAGACACGACCTCAGTATAGAGAAAACGCCGCGGTTTCCGTGCATGCGGCCCCAAGTCGTCATAAGAAAGGTAGACTGTAAGTTCTTTATCCCACATTTTGCTGAGAGGAGTCCGGATCTGGCATCAACCACCCCGGTCTTAACGCACGGTCGCCTGAAGCTTTGCGGCGGAAGTGTGCATGCCGCTGCGCTTCTGTTGGCATGGTTCGCGCTATCGCCATGGCTTGTCCTGGCGCAGGCGCCGCTTAAGGTCGGGACTGCCATTGCAAATCAGACAAAGCCGGAACCGGTTCCCGCAGCTGCCCCTCCTGCCGTTTCAACCAATGAGCACGCGATTCCTTTGCCGCAGGTTGCAGAGCGCGCGGAAACGCTGGATCGCCTCCTGGACAACATTTCCAATCAACTAACGCCGGCCCAGGATCTGAACGCGGCGCTGAGCGAGGCAAAGGCCCAGGCCGCGGAAATCCACGACCGAGCAGTTCAAGTGGAGAACATGTTAACAGGCACGCCAAACACCTTGGAGCTGCGGGACGAAGCCGTGTATTGGCGAGCTCTGGGCCAGCGTTATACCGAACAGCGCAAACTTCTAACAGCGCGTGCCGCGAATCTTGAAGAGCAGATTCGTTTGCTCGACGAACAGCAGGTGGCGTGGCAGGCCACATGGGAGCAGATCCACGAGACCACAGGCATAGAGGCTGTTGTCGAGCGCGTCGGGCAGGAGTTGGAGAATATCAAAAACACCCGCGCGCAAGCCAGGGACCAACTCAATCTTGTACTGACTTTTCAGAACCAGGTGTCACAGCAGGATAAGCAGATTTCCGACCTGGTAACAGGCCTGAGTGGTGCTGAGGAGCGGCTGCGCGGGCGCGTCTTGGAAAGGGACAGCCATCCGCTCTGGAAGGCCCGCGAGGCGCGCAAGCTGGATCAGTCTTTGACCACGATCATGCAACGCTCCGCTGGACGAGAATTCGTAAGCGCCTCCGCTTTCTTGGGGGAGAACAAGACCGTCGTCCTAGTTGTTCTGGCCCTCTATGTTCTGGGCTTACTAGTGGGCTTAAAACTCAAGCGTTACGCCGGTTCGGGGGCTCAACCGGAACTTAGTTTACAGGCGTCGAAGATCTTCGAGCGTCCGTTTTCCATCGGGCTCGTATCGGCCATGCTGGGCGTGGTGGGGCACACCGCATTAGCCCCTAGCGGCGTTTTTCTCTTCGTCTATCTACTTTGCCTGATCATGGCGTTGCGCCTACTGCCCCTTATGATCGGGCCGGAGATGCGGCCCCTGTTGTACACGATGGTCGCTTTCAACCTGCTGGACGGTATCTGTCTGCTGACGCCGTTTACGCCGGTATTGAAGCGTGAGCTCTTTGCGCTGGCAATCCTGGGCACCATAGTCGCTCTCGCTTGGTTCGGTTGGTCTGTGCGGACCCGCCAGTTACGCGCGCCCGGGCGGAGTCTGCTGCGGCTTGAAGCCGGTATATGGCTCGCATTCGTTTTTCTGTCTGCGTCTTTAGCCGCTAATATTTTCGGGTTCGTGGCCTTATCGCAGGTCCTGGCGGCAGCTATACTGCTAGGGTCTTTTACGGGTGCTGCCCTCTACTGCGTTGTTCACATTCTGAATCTGATTCTGAGCGTTGTACTGCGGAGCAAACGCGTGGCCTCTATGCCAGAAGCACACCGGAGGATCATTGAGGTCTGGGGCAAGCGCTTAATGGCTTTTTCGGCCTTCTTGTTGTGGATGAGATCCGAGTTGTACCTGCTTACCATCCACGACAGTTTTACAAAGATGGTCTCCAGCATTCTTCAATACCCGATCGGATCCGGGCGAGTTAACTTTACGCTCGAAGGCGTACTGTCCGTTATCGTGATCCTGCTGGCTGGATACGCTCTCGCCACCGGTATCAGCTTCGGGCTGCAGAAGGTCTTGACTTCGCGGCTCTCATTGGGACGGGGTTTGCCGTTCGCCGCTTCAAAGGTCACCTACTACGCTCTCATGCTGCTGGTTCTGTTCGCGGCTCTGGCGACTGCTGGGATAGACCTGAACAAGTTCACTGTGATCACTGGCGCTTTAGGCGTGGGCGTGGGCTTTGGCCTGCAAAATGTCGTCAATAATTTCGCCTCCGGATTGATCCTGCTTTTCGAGCGACCCATCCGCGTCGATGATGTCGTCGAGGTGGGCGGACTAGTCGGTACAGTCAAGCGAATCGGCGCCCGCTCCAGCACCGTGCAAACGTTCCAGGGTGCGGAAGTGATTGTGCCCAACAGCAACTTGCTCTCAAATCAAGTGATCAATTGGACTCTCTCATCGCCGTGGCGGCGCGTGGACGTGACAGTAGGGGTCGCTTACGGTTCGGATCCCGAACGTGTCCTTCGCTTGCTCGTGGACGTGGCGGAGTCTAATTCCGGAGTGATGCGGGATCCCGAACCCGTGGCCTTTTTTCTTGGCTTTGGCGATAACTCCCTGAACTTCGAGCTTCGTTTCTGGTCGGCCCGTCAGGAAACGTGGCTCCGGCTCAAAAGCGATGTATCGGTTGCTATCGCAAAGGCGCTGCACGAGGCGGGCATCGAGATTCCTTTCCCACAGCAAGATCTTCACGTGCGGAGCATAGATACGTCAGTCAGGGATGCCCTTTTGGGCGCTGCCGAACCGGAACCCTCGCGAGAGCGTGCCCGGCACCGCATCTGATGGGGTTTTAGATGTTCCCGCCGTAGTCTTGTTCTTGTTTTGGACTGTCAATTTCCCGTGCTACACTCAGTTGTGCGGACACGGATTTTAGGCGTAATTCCCGCCCGGTTTGCCTCCTCTCGATTCCCTGGAAAAGCTCTCGCCTTAGTCGCTGGTAAGCCCATGGTGCAACACGTGTGGGAGCGCGCTCAACGGGCCCAATATCTCCACGAAATCCTGGTCGCCACTGACGACGAGCGCATTGCTAGTGTCGTCCGAGGATTTGGCGCGCGAGTCAGGATGACGCGCGCTGATCACCCTTCTGGTACGGATCGCCTCGCTGAAATCGCCGCCTCCGAATCGGCCTCGATCTTCGTGAACATTCAGGGCGACGAGCCGCTCATCGACCCGGCCGCCATTGACGCTGCCATTCTTTCCATGGAGGACGACGAGACCGTCTCAATGGGGACGCTCAAAAAACAGATTGTCGATCCCACGGATATCGTCAGCACCAACGTGGTGAAGGTGGTTACGAACATATCGGGCGACGCAATCTATTTTTCACGTTGTCCGATACCGTACGAGCGCGACGGGCGCAGTGGATTGCGCTTGTTCTTCAAGCACGTTGGTCTCTATGTGTATCGCCGCGACTTTCTGCTCCGCTATCCGGATCTGGCGGTCGGCCCCCTGGAGCAGGCCGAACGCCTAGAGCAATTGCGCGCTCTCGAAAACGGATACCGCATTCGAGTGGTCGAAACCGACTACGAATCGCTGGGAGTGGATACGCCGGAAGATCTGGAGCGGGTGAACGGCCTTTTTTCGCCGGTTGCGGCTAGATTTTCCTCTGAACCTCATGCCTAAATACATCTTCGTGACTGGTGGTGTTCTTTCGTCGTTAGGGAAGGGAATCGCGGCCGCGTCGATCGGCTGCCTTCTCGAAAGCCGCGGGATCCGTGTGACGCTCCAGAAGTTCGACCCCTATCTCAACATTGACCCCGGAACGATGAGCCCGTTCCAGCACGGCGAAGTTTTCGTGACGGACGATGGCGCTGAGACGGATCTCGACCTCGGGCATTACGAGCGCTTTACACATGCACCGCTCACGCAGAGCAATAACCTCACATCGGGGCGCATCTACGAGAACATCATCACACGCGAGCGCCGCGGTGATTATCTTGGAAAAACCGTCCAGGTGATTCCGCACGTGACGAATGAAATCAAAGGTGCCTGCCGTAGAGTGGCCGCCGACGTAGACGTCGCAATTGTCGAAATCGGGGGTACAGTCGGCGATATCGAATCCCTTCCTTTTCTAGAAGCGATTCGCCAGATGCGGCATGAAGAAGGCCGTGACAACACTTTATTCGTGCATCTCACGCTGGTACCCTGGATCGCTGCCGCGCAGGAGTTGAAAACCAAGCCCACTCAACACAGCGTCAAGGAATTGCGGGCTATCGGTATCCAACCGGATATCCTGTTATGCCGTTCTGAGCGGCATTTACCGGATGAGGTAAAGGAAAAAATCGCGCTGTTCTGCGACGTCGACGTAAGCGGTGTGATTACAGCCAAGGACGTGCGATCTGTCTACGAAATCCCTCTGGTATTCGCAGATCAAGGAGTGGATGAAAGCCTTCTTCGTTTGCTGCACATCAACGCCGGCCCACGCAATCTTTCGCGCTGGACGGAAATGCTCGAGCGTATGAACAACCCCGCTACCGAGGTCAGCATCGGGCTTGTGGGTAAATATGTCGAGTACGAAGATTCTTACAAGAGCTTGAAAGAAGCGCTATTGCACGCTGGGATCGCGCACCAGGCTCGTGTGAATATCGAATGGATCGAATCGGAACAAATGCAATATCCGGATTGCCGCGAATACCTGACTCGTTTCGACGGCATCCTGGTACCTGGCGGTTTTGGCAAGCGTGGCATTCAGGGGATGCTCGACACCATTCGTTGCGCCCGCGAAGAAAAGATCCCCTATTTCGGCATTTGCTTAGGCATGCAGACTATGGTCGTAGAGTATGCGCGTAACGTCTGCGGGTTGAAGGACGCCGATTCCACTGAATTTAATCCCGCCGCTCCCTACCGCGTTATATACAAATTACGCGAACTCAAAGGCGTGGATGAGCTTGGCGGCACCATGCGTTTGGGCGCTTATCCGTGCCGGCTTGCCGCAGGCAGCTTCGCGGAAAGAGCATACGGCGCGACGGAAATCAGTGAACGTCATCGCCATCGTTATGAGTTCAATCGCGAGTTTGAGGACGTTCTGACCGCGCATGGCATGTGCCTCACCGGCCAGACACCCGATGGTGTCTATGTGGAAATCTGCGAAGTGCCTGATCATCCCTGGTATCTGGGCTGCCAATTCCATCCCGAATTCAAATCCAAGCCGCTGGAGCCCCATCCGCTTTTTACCGCATTCCTGAAGGCTGCTCTGACACAGCGCGACGAGAAAACCCGCCGCCAAGTCGCCGCGCCCGAGTTCTCGCACGCGCAATGATCGTACTCCGCGCCGGCGAGGGTCCGGCCGAGGTTACTTTTTCAAACCGGTCCGCTCTAGCCCTGATCGCGGGCCCATGCGTCATTGAAAGTGAAGAGCACGCACTCAAAATGGCGAGGGCCATCCGCCAGATGGTGGGCGCGTATGTCTTCAAGGCATCGTTCGATAAGGCGAATCGCAGCAGCGCCAGTTCATACCGCGGCCCGGGCCTGGTCGAAGGACTGCGCATTCTATCGGAAGTCCGGCGGCTCGGCATCCCTGTTCTGACGGACATTCATGAGCCGGCCCAAGCAGCCGTCGCCGCAGAGTGGGTGGATATCCTCCAGATCCCGGCTTTCCTCTGCCGCCAAACCGATCTCCTAGTGGAGGCTGGAAGGACTGGACGCGTCGTAAATATCAAAAAGGGCCAATTTGTCTCGCCGGCCGACTTCAGTCATGCAGCCGAGAAAATTGCCAGCACCGGAAACCATCAGATCATCTTGACCGAGCGTGGTTCCTCTTTCGGTTACAACAACTTGGTGGTGGACATGCGGGGCCTCGTGATTATGGCTGAGACGGGCTACCCGGTGGTCTTCGATGCCACACATAGCGTTCAATTACCGGGCGCCGCGGGTAGTTCCTCAGGCGGTCAACCTTGCTTCATCGGGCCACTAGCGCGCGCCGCAACCGCAGTTGGCGTGGCTGGTATTTTCGTCGAGGTGCACGACGCTCCAGACCGTGCACTCTCGGATGGAGCGAACGCACTGGAGCTGGACCTTCTGCCGGGTCTCTGGTCACGGCTGGGAGCCATTGACAATCTTGTTAAGCGCTTTCCAGACTGAAATTACGCCATTCGTCACAACGCTAAGCCGGAGAAGTACGTCGTATCATGTGAATCGTATGCTGTTGTCGTCTCGCGCCCGCTGCCGGCGCTCCTCCCGTGAATCCGGCTTCTCCCTGATTGAGCTTCTGATCGTAATTGCAATCATCCTTATTATCTTGTCCATTGCCTTGCCTCAAATGAGCAAATCGCGCATGCACGCGCAGGAGATGGCGGCGATTGAGGAACTTCATACCATTAATCAGGCGCAGATTCAGTACCAGTCGGAGTTCGGTCAGTTTGCCACTACGCTGAACCAGCTCGGCCCGCCCACCTCCGCCGGTGCGCAGGAAGGGCCGCAGGCGGCGGGCCTCATTCCGGCTAACCTGGCGGCGGGTTCCGCGAGCGGATACAATTTTACGGTTACCCAAAATGCCCAGGGTTACGCAGTTGTCGCTGTACCAAAGGCTTTTGGAAGCACCGGCCGCCGCACCTTCTACTCGGATCCTACCGGCATCGTGCGCGAAAACTGGGGTCAGGACCCCGCCACTGTGAGTAGCCCCGAGTTAAAGTAACGGAACGAAGCCATGAAGTTTGCTGTGTGAGATTTCTCAGGCTACTCTGCTGCGCTGTTTGCCTCAGCCCGTTGCTTTCGAGGGCAGCAGAACCGCGCGCTGCCGATCTCGCAGCCGCCTTGCGCCAGATGTCGATCAATCCAGCGCAGACATACCGGGTTCGTGAACTCACATTGACCCGTGGAGACATCAAAATTTACCTGACGGAGGGATTGCTCTCGTTCGCCAGCCCGGTGAACGGCCAATGTGTCGCGGCTGTGTTCACCACGGAGGGGGTTGAAGCGGGCGACGCCGAAGTGTTGCTTCTGCCGAATCGCGCCAGCGAGCGCGCTTCGCTGGCCATGTTCGCAAAGACACCGAACCTCGATGAGCATTTTACGGGCGCGCTCTTTGTGTTTTCGGACGACACGGCAAGAGAACTTCTTGAGCAGATTCAGGATCATCCCCTTCACCCGGCACCCGAATCCGCGTCCAACCTCGCTAAACTGGTGAATCCGCTCCTGGGCCAATTCACTGCTCAAATGGACGTGCGTCTGGTGGGAGCGCTGCTCGATTCCCACAAACCCGAAGATGGCTTCTTCTATTCCTTCTTGCTGGGCCAACACTTGGGCCAATTCGAGCTTTCCTACGATCCCGGAGAATTTGAACCCATTTCTGCCGGAAAATCCGTACTCGGTAAGGACGGCTCGCCAGTCCTCCAGCTCTGGACCAGTTTCCGGCCGCGCCACGCGGCACCTTATATCCCACCGTTGGCGCGTATTCAGGACTACCGAATGGAGACCACCGTCGAACCTGATTTGAGCATTAAAGTGAGGGCGAAGTTCAATGTAAAAGTGACTCGCGACGGCGGAAGGGTCATTGCCCTTAGTCTGTCGCACCGGCTGGTGGTTGCATCCGCGCTCCTTGACGGCACCCGCGCGGAAATATTCCAGCACAACCCCGACGCCTATACACAGCAAAAAGTGGCTGATACCTTCCTCGTCATCGCCCCTTCCGCTTTAGCGGCCGGAACAGAGCACACCGTCCAGCTCGAATATCAAGGCTCGGTTATACGGCAGACCGGCAGTGGAGAATACTTTGTCGATGACCGAAACGCCTGGTATCCCTCCATCTCGCCAACTATGGCCAATTTCGATCTCACTTTTCATTGCCCGAAGCAGCTCCGGCTTGTCGCGACTGGCGAACCGGTGAGCGATGACGTCTCAGGCGAGGTGCGAACCGTGCGGCGGCAAACCCGTGAACCCGTTCCAATTGCCGGCTTCAACCTTGGTGATTTTGAGAAAACCACAATGGAGCAAGGCCCATATAGAATCGATTGCTTTGCCGAGAAGACAGAATCTGCCCAACTTGGGCCCGATCTCTTGAACGAGGCGGCGAAGACCCTCGATTACTATACACAGGAGTGGAAGGCGATTCCATGGCATACGCTTTCCATCACGCCGATCGCAGGATATTTCGGCCAAGGTTTCCCGGGCCTTATTTATCTCTCGTCAATGTCCTATATACGTCCGGAGAACCGGCCTCCTGCGCTTCGCAACCCGCGCATGGATTCCTTCTTCTCCGAACTGCTGCTGCCCCATGAGATGGCTCATCAGTGGTGGGGCAACATGGTCCGTCCCGCGGACTATCGCTCGGCGTGGCTGGCGGAAGCGATGGCTAACGATTCAGCCCTGCAGTTTCTGGGGCATGAGAAGGGGCCGGAAGTTCCGAAGCAGTTGTTAATGGCGTTTCGCAAAGACTTGACCTATGAAGACAAAGGCAGCTCTGTAGAGTCTGCAGGGCCGGTCGACTTCGGAGAGCGCATTCTTGAGGCTTCGGGCCCGGCGCGATGGCACTTTGTCACTTACGAGAAGGGCGCCTGGATCCTTCAGATGCTGCGGCAGCGCCTTGGAGACGAGGGTTACAGACAGATGCAGCGCCGTCTGCTCAGCGAGTACTCTACGAAACCGGTAACGAACGACGAGTTCAGGAGCCTTGCGTCCGAATTTGTGCCGCCTGGCCAGCCCGATCGCACGCTCACTCTTTTCTTCGATACATGGGTCTACGGCACCGGAATCCCCAAGATAAAGCTCGAGCGTTCTGGAGGGCAGGTCGATCTGGACGTGTCCGGCGTCGACGATGACTTCACCGCGGACATTCCTCTCGCTTGCCTTTCCGGTTCCGGCAGCCAGATCGCGCATTGGGTTCGTATCAGCTCCGGATCGAACCCGATCGAAGCCGCGTCAGGCGTTAAAGACTGCCAGTTGCCGTCTCCCGCGGGTTTTCTCTATGTTCAGTGAACTTCTACGGGCACTTGGTTTAGGGAAACGGGCGCAGCTATGCCGTCGCCTCAATCTCGCGTGTAAGCTCTTCCCACGCGCTCATCGCCGTTGCCAATTCGCTGCGCCGGCTCTCCAGCAAGTTGGACAGCCGCGTTGCTTCATCCGCCCCCGCGAAATCCGAGAACGCCGCCTCGGATCGCTGGATCTGCGATTCCAATTCGGCAATCCGGTCTTCTAATTCCTGTGCCTGATTCTGCATTTGCTGCAGCTTGATCGGATTGAGGCGTTTCGCTTTAGCGGGCGGAGCGGAGATCGCAATTGGCTCCGCAGGCGGAACGCCGATGAGCACATCACTGATGGTCGGCACTTTCTCGGCGCCACCCTCCTTCCGCCACAAATAGTCGGCGAAGTTGCCCGGGAAGACTCGTACCTCTCCATCGGCTATTTCGAAGACACGATTCGCTAGATGCTCAATGAAATAACGATCGTGGGAAACGAAAACAACCGTACCGGTAAACTTCTCCAACGCCTCCAAGAGCACATCCTTGGCCCGGATGTCGAGGTGGTTCGTGGGCTCGTCCAGCAGCAGGAAGTTCAAAGGATGCAGCAGCATTCGCGCTAGCGCGTACCGGTTCCGCTCGCCTCCAGACAATACGCCGATAGGTTTAAACACGTCGTCTTCGCTGAACAGGAAACAGCCGAGCAGATTGCGCAGTTCTGTTTCGGTGCTCCGCGGCGCAGCTTCACGCAAATCGTCAAGGACACGCTCGCGCGGGTTCAGCTCCTTGTACTGGTCCTGGGCAAAGTAATCCGGGTCCACATTGTGCCCCAGCGTATAGTCGCCGGCCGTTAGGGCCTCGGTACCCGCCAGCAGTTTGATCAGCGTCGACTTGCCGGCGCCATTTACGCCGACAAGGGCAATCCGGTCGCCGCGTTCGATCATGAAGTTCACTTTACTGAAAACGTGTTTATCACCGTAGCTTTTAGCGACGTTCCGGAATTGCGCTACCACGCGCCCGCTTGGCTTCGGTTGCGGAAAACTGAAGTGGATTGTTTTCTCTTCAGGCGGCAGCTCAATGCGCTCGATCTTGTCCAGTTCCTTAATGCGGCTCTGCACCTGCTTAGCCTTCGTCGCTTGATACCGAAATCGGTTGATAAAGGCTTCGAGCTGTTGAATTCTATCCTGCTGGTTCTTGTACGCCGCTTCCAACTGTGCGAGCCGTTCTGCTTTTTGCAACCTGTATTTCTCGTAGCCGCCCGTATAAAACTGAGCCTTCTTGTTCCAGATCTCGACGATCTTTTCTACGGTTACGTCCAGGAAATACCGATCGTGTGAAATCAGGATGCAGGCGTACTCGTAATTGCCGAGGTATTCTTCCAGCCAGTTCCGCGCCTCCAGGTCCAAATGATTAGTCGGCTCATCCAGCAACAGGAGATTAGGTTTCTCCAGCAGCAGGCGAGCCAGCGCAATCCGCATCTGCCACCCACCGGAGAACTCTTCTGTTTGACGCAACCAATCTTCCTTGCGAAAGCCAAGGCCAGCCAGGACAGCGCCCACTTGAGCTTCGATTGCATAGCCGTCGTGGGCCCGAAACTCGCTGTCGGCGCGCTCGAACCGGTCGGCTACTTGCTGATACTCCTCTCCGGCTGGATCCAGTTCGCTCATTTTTGCCGTAAGGGACTCCAACTCCTGTTCAAGCTCTTTCACGCCCGCAAAAACGCTCATGCATTCGCCGAACACACTTCGGCCGCTCATGGTCAAGCCATCCTGCGGCAGATAGCCGATACGAATACCTTTCATCGCGGAGAGCGTTCCGTAATCCAGGGTTTCAATACCGGCGATCACCTTTAGCAGCGTGGATTTGCCCGTGCCGTTGCCGCCCACCAACCCGGCGCGTTCCCTGGGCGTGATCAGCCAGTCGAGATCATCGAATAAGAGCTTGTGTCCGAACCGTTTTCCGGCTCCGGAGAGTTGTAGCATCCTCTACCATTCTCGCCGACAAGCCGAAGGAAGCTTAGTCGACGAAAAAGCCAAGTGCGTTGGAAATGTAGCTTCGCAGATCTGCTCGCTTCACAACTGCATCCAGAAAGCCATGGTCAAGAAGAAACTCGCTGCGTTGGAATCCATCGGGCAGTTTCTGCCGGATCGTCTGCTCGATTACTCGCGGCCCTGCGAAGCCGATCAGGGCTCCTGGTTCCGCAATGTTCAGATCCCCCAACATGGCGAAGCTAGCCGTTACGCCGCCGGTGGTCGGGTCAGTCATGACGCTGATGTAGGGCAGCCGCGCCTCATCCAGCAGCATGAGCGCGGCGGAGAGTTTCGCCAGTTGCATCAGGCTGATAGCGCCTTCCTGCATGCGGGCGCCGCCCGAAGCCGAAATGATGATGAGGGGCTTCTCTTCTTCCAAGCAGCGCTCTATGGAACGCGTGATTTTCTCGCCGACCACGGCGCCCATGCTTCCGCCGATGAACTTCAGTTCCAGCGCGCAGATCTCTACGGGACGGCCGTTCAAAGTACCGCTCGCGCAAATCACCGCGTCGGGCAGGTCTGTGGCCTTCTCCATGTCGTGAAGCCGCTGCGTGTAAGGCTTGGAGTCAACGAACTTCAGTGGATCTGAAGAACGGAGATCCACGTCCTTCATGGTGTATTGGCCATTGTCGAATAACTGATTCAGCCGTTCTCTCGAGCCGATCCGGAAGTGGTGGCCGCACTTCGGGCAAACATACAAATTTTCTTCAATCGATTTGCGCCAGATAATCTGGCCGCAGGCGTCGCATTTCTGCCATAACCCCTCTGTTCGCACGTTTTTTTCGCCATCGTTAGGAGGGCTGTCGTCAACGGACGGCTTTTGTCGCGTGAACCAGGCCATGGAATCAGCAACCAAAGTAGCATGCCGCTCTAAGCTGATGCGCGGCCTTTGCGGAAAGTCCACCCGATGTAGCGGACACCCGATGTAGCGGGCTACTTGACTGGACCGTAAGAAGTTTGCTACATAGGGGAAGGTGGTGCTGGACATGAGAGCGTTCTGTCGATATCCTGGCCTGGATTCTGCCAGTCCTTCTGGCAATCGTTTTTACGTGGGCCGGCGGTATCAAACTGATCGGTGTGCCCAGGATGGGTCACGAGTTCGCCCAGATCGGAATCGGGCAATGGTTTCGCTACTTACCGGCATTCTCGAAGTCAGTGGCGCGATCGGGCTCCTCGTCCGAAAGTACCGCTCTTGGGCGCTCTTCAGATTGCCGCTGTCATGGCGGGCAAACATCGTGATTCTCCACCAGCCGCCCCTCGGCTTACCGCTGTATTGATGACGCTCGCTCTGGCACTTGCATGGCTGCGGCGCGCACGCACCGGGCAGTAATCAGATTCACCGGTATTTGGCGTTCCGTTCGCGCCCTAGTCTGTGCATTTTCCGGGCATTCGTCATTCGAAATTTGTTACCCCTTGGAACCCCCGCACCGCTTGTTGCAGCAGCCAGCGAATGATACGCGTGTCGTTGTAACAGTAGGCAACAATGTGGTTGAGGGTCGAAAAGCAATGAGGCTGGCATTCCTGCTTCATATCACGAAGCTGTTGAGAGTGGAATTTGGGCTTCTCAATCGTTCCCCAGTCATGGCTGACGTTGTACATGGGGAAGCAGGGCGCAAGTGTGCCGTCGGTTCGGATGATCAGTGTGTTCTGCCCGGCGCGGCAATTCCACTCCTGCACTTTACCTCGCATGAACTCTTTCATTTCGAGCAGCCGCGCTGACGAATTGGGCATCCCGTAACCCTGCCGCTTTTTTTCCACAAGCCAGTCCACAAGTTCATCGACCGCGGGCCAGTCCTCCTTGTGGATGAATGTATCGTTGTTGTCGATGTGCTTAAAATCCGGCTGGTCCATCAGAGGCGATTCGTTGATGTGATAATCGGTGGCAATGCCATGCTCATGCGCAATTTCCGTTAGTTGACGGACGTCGTCCATATTGCGGCGTGTGATGTTGATGTTAAAAAAGACCGTGTACCCGTAGGAGTACTGCTTCTTAACCAAATACTCAAAGTACGGTCGGATGGGCGTTAGCGCTTTGGGCAGACCGGGCTTTTCATCCACCACGTCCACAGCAAAGTTGAAGGTAGCCATACCGGCATCAGCCAGCCGGTCAATGACATCGGGCCGTAGTAGCCGCGCGTTAGTCGAGACGTAGGGCCAAAAGCCCTTCTTTGCCGCGTAGTACACAACTTTGTGTGCGAACTGTGGCCGCAGAAGTGGTTCGCCCCCCATGAGAGCCAAAACGCGACATGGGGTTTCATGAAGCCAATCGATCGAACGCCGGGCGACTTCCTCAGTCATGCCTTTCACGCGATTATCGAAGGCCCAGCAGTAGTGACAATCGAGATTGCACTTATATTCGGTAAAGAGATAAGCAACAATCGGTTGGAATTCTCCCGGTAAAATGCGCGATTTCATCCAAGGAAACATCCAACCGCGCATGGCCTTATAAATCTGCGGTGGACTCCATCGTCGCTGCGTCCGGAAATCGTGCTCGACAAAGTTGTCTCGTCCTAGTAACTCCGGGTACTGCGGGAAGACAGGCTCTGGCAGCGGCAGTGGTTCCGGCAGCGGCGTCAATTTAGCGGTGGGCGGAGCCGTCCGTAGTAGGGCGCGGACAGGTACGTCGGGAGCCCCGGCTGTCTTTAGTTCTGTCGTAGGCATCGGAACAGATACATTCCTTTCTGTCAGGAAGCGCAGGAGAGGGCAAGAGGCTCAGCAGATTCAGGCCGCAGAGAACGTTCGTATTCCGCAAGCTGCGCCTCAATTTGGCGCTCCGTTGCGCGGCGTTTAATGATGTCGTCGCGATAACGGCGCAGGAAATAGTCGATGGTCTCGACTCGAATCTTAATTGATCCAGAGGGTTTATTCTCGTCCAGATCCTTAAAGGAAAAATAAGGAGTTCCGGAACGTTCGATAATTCCCTCGATGACCCCGTAAATGGGTGCATCGTGGCCACACTTGAAACTGGACACCTCGAGCGCCACGAGATTTGGATGGCGCGCGGTAAATTTAGCCGCCCAAACCTTGTGATTTGTGCTCGCTGAATAGGAGTTCTTCCAAACATCCTGTATTTCGAGCGGGTGGCTGATCGCTCCTGAGCGGACCTCTTCACCGAACAAGCGATCGAGAAGATCTTCGTCCAAAGGCAACGTGCTTTGCGAGAAGATGGGATAGCCGAGTTTCTGAAATTCGTCCAGTATCTCGTGATTGAGACCGGGGTCGTGATGATAAGGACGGCCGAGCATTACAATGCCGATACGGTCTTCCTCTTCGAGTTGATCGAGCACGCGCCGAGCCTGGCGGCGGATACCGGTTTCGTATTCTTCCAGCTGCTCAAAGCCGATCTCTACCGCGCGCTTATTTTCCTCTTCAGAAAGACCGAACAGAGGACCGAAGCACTGAAACATTTGTTGAGCGAACAACGCGCGGTCGGTGAAGTTGATAATAGGACTGAGGTATTCAATGCCGTGCTCCGCAAAGACATTCGTCTCCTTGGTAAAGGCCGCCTTGACGGTGGTTGGCGTCGCGGTTACTGTCGGACATGCATTAATGCCGGTGAGTTTCACCAGCGGCGAACTTAACACGTCCATCATGGGGAAGAAAATCGCGTCGAGCTTCTTTTTCGCGCTCTTGAGGAAGATCAGATTGTGCGTATGCGCAACGCCGATTTTCGATGGAAAGCAGGGGTCGATTGCACCGCGGGTCGCGCCGGCACGGTAGAGTTCGCCGCTCGTGTAATCGGAATAAACGATGTTTTCGCTCTTCAGTCCGAGCGCCTGGAAATAGCCGTTAAACACGGGCGCGTAGGTGTAGATGTTGAGGACACGCGGAATTCCCACGCGAAAGTCACCGCGTCGCTTCATCTTTTCGATCCGGCTACGGACGGGTTTGCGCCACGTCCATGAATCGGGCAAAGGATGAGAGACGTTCTTGACGGTCCTCATTCGGAAGACTTCGTGGGCAGCGAGATCGACGAAGTTTGGATACGCATCGCGCTTCGCATCGAGTCCAGCTTTGATGCCCCTCATCTCGTCCGTATCCTCGACGGTGCCCTTTTCACACGTGGCGATGATGAGCCGCCGTTCCCCGACCCGCAAGGGGACCTTCGTCTTGCGCTCCTGAAACTTCGGCTCGGGCAGTTTCACCGTCTCCGTTGAATTCGCAGAGAGATGAATCTGTACGAGCGGTTCAGCCGCGGCTTTCAGGCTGACGGTCTCAGGAGCGACGTAGATGCTGGTTACAGGGGGCGCCTGGGAGAACGGTTCGGCTGCCGCGCCATCGCCGCCGTTTACGTCAACATCAATAAAGGTTCGCAGGCAGTTGTTCTTGCAGAAATAGCAGCGGGTGTCTTCATTGCGCGTTGTGCGATAGCGAATATTTTCTACGGCATCCAAGCCGATAAATGTGGTTTGTTTCCCGTTCTGCCAAAGCCGCCGGGCTTCGATCGCCGCGCCAATGGCGCCCGATTCACCGCAGTGCTCGTGAACAATAATCTCCGGCTGCCTGCCGGCCGCGCGAAAACTGGATCTAATGAAGTCTATCTCGGCCTTCACTACCGCCAGGTTGTTCTGCGTGCCGCCCTGCAGAACGAACCTGGAACCCAGCGCCGCCAGATTTGGAATGCTCGCGACGTAGAGAAACACATTTTTTGGCAACACCGCGGCAAGCCCTGCAAGTATCTCCTCTGCCCGCCATCCCTGCCGCTGAAAGTTGACGATATCGGACTGCATGAACACTGCGCAGCCGTAGCCGAAGAGCGGCATAGACCCGGCAGAGAATGCCAGATCGGCATACTGCTCGATTTTCAGGCCGAAGCCTTCCGCCGTACTTTGCAGAAAATATCCATTTCCAGCCGAGCATTGCGTGTTCAGCTTGAAATCCTTGACTCGCCCGTTCTTTAATACGATCAGCTTGATATCCTGGCCGCCGACATCCACAATCACATGGGGATCGTCGTAGAACTTCACTGCCGACTCCGTGTGCGCAACGGTTTCGACGAGCGCTACGTCAGCCTTGAGGACATCTTTCAGTACATCTTTTGCGTATCCGGTGGTGCCGACGCCGAGAACATCCATCTTCGCTCCCTGTCCCTCCACCTGCTCACGAAGCTTGTCAAACATCTCGATGGTGTCTTGAATCGGGTTACCATTCGAGAGCTGATAGGCTTTCGAGAGCACCTCACCTTCGGTTGAAAGAAACGCGGCCTTGGTAGACGTGGAGCCTCCATCTACTCCGACAAAGCCCGCTACTGTCTCGCCCGGGGCGAATGTAGCTCCAACGAATTTTTTGCGCCGGTATTGATTCCGAAAAACAGCGAGCTCGTCGTCGCCTTTGGCCAGGGCGTGGCCGCCTGCTTGCGCCTTTTCTTCCTTGCGGCCGACGTTGATGTAGTGAATAAGCTGTTCAGTACCGCGATAAATGCCTATCTCTTCGTCTTCGTCCTTTCCGAATTCAACCGCCCCCAGCGCGGCAAAATACTGCGCGTTCTCGGGTACTTTGATCAGCTCTTCCGGCTTTGCTCCTTCGGGAATCTCGACATTTCGTTCTTTCCACATGCGTGGAATATTGGCCTGCCAGGCTTCGCGCATACCGCGAATGAACGAGTTCGGACCACCGAGCAGAAGCACGTGCGGCCGAAGTGTGTTCCCGCGCGTCAGGACGCTCAAGTTCTGAAGAACGATTGCCTCAAACAAGGACGCCATCAGCTGATCAGGGGGCGTGCCTTCTTTTTGCAAGCCGTTGATATCGGTCTCGGCGAAGACGCCGCATTTACCGGCGACCTTGTGAAGCTTAATCCCTTGATAGCCCTGGTTCGACAGCTCCGACGTGGGGATTTTTAGTTTAGCGTTGATTTTATCGATAACTGCGCCAGTGCCGCCGGCGCATTTGTCGTTCATCGACGGGATCTTCTTCTTTCGGCCACTGGCGTCGTCATCCTTGAACACGATGATTTTGGCATCCTGCCCACCGAGCTCGACGACCGAGTAAACCTCAGGATGCAGTTTTTCGACCGCCAACGCTACGGCCGTAACTTCCTGAACAAACTTCGCCCCAACGAATTCGGTAAGGTTGCCGCCGCCTGACCCGGTCATGAACAATCGCGTGTTCTGCCGGCCGATTCCAGCATCCCGCTCCATGCGTTCCAGGAACTCCAGCACTTTCTCAGGCTGCTTGGTTTCGTGACGCTGATAATCTTGCCAGATAATCCGATCGTCGTCTCGATTAACAACGACCGCTTTGACAGTGGTCGAGCCCACATCCAGGCCAACCATGAAACGAGCGTTCTGGTCCCCCATGTCCTTGTTGTCCTCGTCGATTCTCAGACGGCAAAGCTGGAGCGCTTCCGATCCATCCGATCGCTCACGTGCAACGCAAACTGGGCGGCTGTTCCGGCGATGCCTGGCCGATGTGGAACGCGATAAAACGGCTTTTTCAACTCGGGATGGTCGTGCACATAGCCGCGGATATCCTCTAACCGTTTGCCCGTGGACTTCAGAACGGTTTCGAATTCGATTTTGGCTTTTGCCTTAGCCTCGCCCAGACCCATCTGTACACGGCTGTGGGCATTGACTTCGCCTTCCCCCGAGGTCTCGATCGGCAGGTAGATCATGTCTTTGTAGTGATTGACCACCGCCGATTGAGCGCCGTCAGATTGCGTGGATGGCATGCAGCCAAACGGTTTTAGAGCGAGAACCATGTGGCAAAGATAATTCTCGGTGTAATAAACATTCTTGCCAACTTCCAGATGGCCTTCGCCGCCTCGCGCTAGCGTGTGATAGTAAGGATGCGCTAGGCGCGCCATCTCCCTCTGAGGAACCAGATGGTGACTCAGACCGCCAAGCCGATCCGTTACGCGGTGATAGAAGTACGTCCACATCGCCTCGCCGGCCACCAACGAGAGCCATTTCTGCCTGAAATTCAGTTCGTTCACGGCATGCTTATGCACTTCATACCATTTCGCATCTCTATATTTGAGATTTAGCCGCTTGCGGTCCACCGTATTCATGCGCACCTGGTAGATCATGTAAGCGATCCAGGTAGCAATAGGCTCGACCAGCACTTGAGCGCCTTCGCGCTCCAGAAAACGAAACATATTAAAGTTGCCGTCGCCCTCGGTGGTCTGTGCCCAGAATTCGCCGATGATTTTCACAATGGGCTTCACGCGCAGGCGATCGACCTCTATTTGGTTCAGCCGTTCTCGGCATGCGTCCAGCGCTTCCAGGGTCCCCTTCCCGTACAAGTGGTCGTAGACCTTGGCCAAGACGCTGGCAGTATTCTTGAGCACAGTTTTCTTGCCCACTCGAGATGTCAGCCATTTGGGCGCGTCTTCCATAAATTCGAACGGGTGCCGGTCGCGCAGGTTCGTACAGAGACCACCGACTGCCTCCTCAAAAGCTCTCTCCGTATTGCCCTGTTGCACCTCAAACGGGCGAATCTGGAAGATCAGATCGTTAATCGTGTCGCCCAGATGCAAGGCATTCAACATGCCAAGTCCAAAATTAACGGTGAACTTGAGCCCCGGTTCGCCGGAGGCCGCCTTGATGCCGTCGTTTTGTTGAAAGAGCAGCACGCGAAAACCGTCGAAGCCCGCATTCTGCAACGCGTAACGATATTCCGCTTCGTACATTCCGAATCTGCACGGGCCGCAGGAACCAGCTGTGAAGAATACGTGGTTGTTGATGATATCCTGCCGCGAGATGCCCTTCGCCTCAAGACCTTGAAGATATTGAACCAAGTTACCTACGGTAAAGTAGGTAGGGTTACACTGGCCATTATTCCCGTATTCTTTCCCAAGTTGAAAGGCAGCAACGTTGGGCGTGGGAATGATCTCGCACTTATAGCCGTTTCCTTCGAAGACCGCCTTTATCAGCTTTTCGTGTTTCCACGTAAGTCCACCGAAGAGAATGGTGACATGATCACGCTCTTGTGCCGTGAATGCCCGCTCTTCCGGCCGCCTAAAATGCCGTATTTGTACGAGCCCTGCCTGTCGCCGGAGCCGCTCGCGCTCCTGATTAAGTAGCGATTCAAATGTGTTTGTTGCTTGAGACATGAAGACGGAATTCCTCCTTTCAGAACAGTGGGAACCTATGGAACTCTGGAGTGTGGGCTGAGGCGGGTCGTCCCTGGGGAGGGACAGATTCGGAGAGAAATGCTTTCGGAAGGGCACATTCCCTGCATCCCATTTGCCTGAGTTAACAGGTTACCAACCCCGGAAGAGCTTAGCCAGGCTCTCCCTTTCTAACCGCGTGAGATGCGGCGGAGCCCAGAAATGATTCGGCCAAAAAATTTATTTTCCCAAAAACTCGTGTCACCCAAAATCACAAGAGCGAGTTGCGACCATTCTTTCTTGTTGGAGCAGTCGTTGTCATCCTAACGAGCTGATGTTCGCTACGAAGTGGGTGTGTATTGAAAGGAGATTACGGCTCTGCTGCAAGGGGAAGTGACACAAAGGCAGCTTCAGACGGAGGAGAAGCTGGCTCAATTACTCCCCGGGCCTCGAACCTTCATGGACGACGAGCGTTGCACCAATGACTTTCGGCCGGAACGCTAGGGTTGGCCCCTGGTTGATCGGGCGCTCGTCTCGCGGGCCATACAGTAACCCTCTATTCGGGTCGCGTACCGAACAACTTGCGCCGGCCGCCGATGAGAATAAGCAAGCCGCCACCGATGAGCGCGAACGTCGCGCTTTCCACTGCGGGCGTTTGCGTCACATCCTGCGCCAAAGTGCTGCTTCCGAAGTAGAAATCATCTATGAGGGGCTTCGATCCCGACGTCGTCGAGATGGTCAGCCAACTGATGTCATGAGAGATAGAGAGGCCAAAGACACCCGCGGCCGGTTGAAACGATTCGCCATCCGAGAGGTTTACAGAGAGCACGGTACTGCCGGAGGTTCCAAGGCTGAGCAGGATGGCATTCTCACCTGCAGATGGCATCGTTATGGTGATATTCCCTTTTCCATCGGCCGCTCCGAACAAACTCGGATAATTATGGCCACCGGAAGTGTACAAACCCGCTGAGAGCTGCCAGCTTCCATTATCGGGGCCCGTGTATACGAACGATGCCGCCGGATGAGTCGAGTTGAGGGTGATGCCCGCGGAAGTGTTGTAGGTGCCGCTCGAGGGTGGGCTGAAAACTTCAACAGCGCCCGTCTCATTCTGCAGCCATTGGGCGTACGTTGTGGACGTGATCGACGTCGCGCCCATGCTGCCCGCAAACGGCAACGCAGCAAAAACGACGCTCGCAACTACCTGCTTCGACCTCATATCCTAAAGGACCTCCGGAATGTCTCGGTCGTAATAGGGTGTTGGAGGCCACGCAAGGCTCTAAGCCAGAATTGCCTTAATCAGGTCTAGAATCACACCCGGTAGTCATAAGAAAGTTGCGTCGAATGGCCTAGGGAAAATTTGCCGCATCGAGAGTTGTTCTCGTCTGCCATTCAGGTTGGCCAGGATCAGTTCGGCGTTGCTGCAGAATTCCCACAGAATTTGCCGGCAAGCGCCGCAAGGCGGAGTCAGCGCGTCTGTATCTGCCACCACCGCCACGCGTACTATCGTCGCGGTGCCTTCAGAGATCGCCTTGGATACCGCCACTCGCTCGGCACACATCGTCAGCCCGTACGTTGCGCTCTCGATATTGCAGCCGGTAAACACGCGGCCGGTTTCGTCTTCCAACGCCGCTCCAACGCGGAATTTTGAAAATGGAGCATACGCCCGCTCGCGAGCCTGCCGCGCGGCCTCTATCAACGTATCGATCGGAGCAAACGCCATCGTGGCCATTCTAAGAGCTGGGCCGGACATCTTTCAAGGAAACACACCACCACCCATAGCCGCGCTTGCGAGACATTGGGTCGTCTTCAATCTGGAACAGCACGTCAAGTTTCGCCCCCGGCTCAAACAACTCCGCGCGATCCGCGAAGTTCCAGGCCTTACAGAACAACAAACGACCTTCGTGTCGCAACGGCAAGCTGAAATGCTTGCCTTCCTTCAGCACTCTCGGTGGGGCCGCCACTTGCGCTCGAGCGCAAAAGAAGATAGGCGCAGAGTTTCCAAAACCGAAGGGTCCAAGCGACATTACCTGTTCTACGCACCGCTCGCTCAATTGCGAAAAAGGCGCCGTGGCATCCGCCGTATACTGCGTTCGGAGATCGTCCGCGGTTAACCGTTTGCCCGCGAATTCGTCGAACCGTTTCCGGAAACTCTCCAGATCCTGCGCGCGCAAGGTGAGGCCTGCAGCCTGCTTGTGGCCGCCGCACTTGATGAATAACTCCGGCATTGCCTCCAGCGCTTCCAATAGATGGAACGCTGGAATGCTGCGGCCTGAGCCCGAAAGGAATGCGCCTCCATCGTGGTCTTGTGTTGAGGCCTCACTCAAGACGAAAACGGGGCGATTGAAACGCTCCACGAGGCGGCTTGCCACAATGCCCAGCACACCGAGGTGCCAATCGGCGCCGGCGAACACGAGCGCCGCGCACTTCGCATCAAACGGCGTTTCTTCGCATTGCTTCAGGATTACCTCCACAATCCCGGTCTCGGCCTGCTGCCTCTCACGGTTCAAAACATCCAACTGTTCCGCGAGTTGCCGTCCGCGGGCGGCATCCTCTGTCAGGAACAGCTCAATAACATCGCGCGCGGTCGCCATGCGCCCCGCCGCATTAATGCGCGGGGCTAAACGGAACGCCACCTGGTGGGCGGAAGGGCACTCGCCGTCGTCAAATCCCGCCACGCGCAACAGTGCGCGCAAACCTATGTTCCGCACCTGCCGGAGCCCTGAAAGGCCGCGTTGAACGATGATACGATTTTCTTCTATAAGCGGCACGATATCTGCCACGGTTGCAATCGCCACGGGTTTAAGAAACGAATCCAGCAGCGCCGAGCGGCGAGCTTCCGGCATTCCGCTCATTGCCAGCAGCGCCTGCACCAGCTTGAAGGTGACACCCGCGCCGCACAGATGTTTGTTCGGATATTCGCAGTCCCTCCGGTTCGGATTCAAGACCGCGAAGGCGGGCGGCAGCTCCGCTTCAGGCAGATGATGATCTGTCACGATCACCTCCATGCCCAGCGCGTTGGCGTGGCGCACCGCTTCGCCGGCGCGAATGCCGGTGTCGACGCTGACGACGAGCCCCACGCCGCTCCGCGCGGCCACTTCAAGCACATCCCTGCGTATACCGTACCCTTCTTTCAGGCGGTGGGGGACATGAAAGGTGGCGAGCCCTCCAAGGATTTCAATCGCTTTCTTCAATATGACAATGGATGCCGTTCCGTCCACGTCGTAATCGCCGTAAAGCAGAATCGGCTCGCGCGCCTTCACTGCGCTCAACACGCGCGCCGCGGCCCGCTCCATGTCGCGCATCAGGAAGGGATCATGCAGTCCCGCCAGTTTCGGCGACAGAAAGCCCCGGGCTTCTTCCGGCCCAGCGTACCCTCTGCCGACAAGTACCGCTGCGACCAATGGTTCTATTCCCAATGCCTGCTGCAGACGGGCTATGACGTCCTGGGGAGCCGAAGGAAGCAGCCAGCGAGCCGCCGGACGCGTCCAGGCTGGCGCGCTATCGTGGGAACCCATCAATTGTTCGAGAAGTATCCGCCAAGTGAGCCGTCCTCATTGTCCTCCTCCTCCCCCTCTACGCTCGCCTCGATCTCAGCCACCGTGTCGGCGAAGGCTTCATACCAGTCAGTGTGCTGTTCGAAGATATACACGCGCCCGTCGAGGACAAAGGACAGCTCAAGCGAACAGGTGAATCCTTCATAGGCTTGCAACTGCCGCAAACGGGTCTCGTAATTGCGCTTCTCCTCGCGTGTCAACTCGCTGTCTTCCAAGCGATCCAACGCGTCGTCGATCTGATCCATTGAGAGCGCCTCCTGATGGAAGATGATGACCCTGGCTCCGGCTTGGCGCGCCGCACGCAGAAACAACTTGTAGTCGGGCTGTCGCTCAGTGTCCCACGAAACCTGCACCAGAGCGTCAGGCATGCGATGGTAGCCATAGAAAACAGGCAGCTCCGCCTGTTCCAGGTGCGCCTCTATTTCGGCTTTCAGAGTTTCCAGATCTTGAGGCATTGGCTTCAAGCTATCAAATCTGAAGATACACTCAATGCGCGAACTTGCACCCGCGCGTAACCTCGGTTGGCGCGAGGACATCGTTAGAGAAAGAAGGTCTACTCTTTGGAAAGCGGTTCCCGTTGTCGCGCTTGTTTCTACTGGTGTGTTTTCTCTTCTGCCTCAGCAGCGTGCTCTGGGCGCAAAGCGGCTATGTCAAATCTGGCGGTCAGGCCATACCGGGCGCTGCCGTCACCATCACGCAGGGCAGCCAGACTCTCTCAACCGTAACCGATGCGGACGGCCACTTCACCTTTCCTCCGGTTGCAACCGGTAACTGGTCGGCCGCGGTGGATATGTTCGGTTTTGAAACGCTCAAAAAAGAGGTCGACTTCGCCATGGCGAAGGGCCCCGTCACTTTTGATTTGCAGTTAAAACCGTCGCAGGCTTTGCAGCGCCTCCAGCAGTTCGCGGCGCGGCGAAATGCACAGGGGGGTCCATCTTCGGGGGGGACCAACAGCGCGGGAGGCGGTAATAATGCAGGCGCGAACGCTCCGGCCGGGGGTGGCGCCAGTGGGCGATCCGGCCAGACGAACCAACAGGTCGACCAGCAACTGCAAAACGAGCTGGAGTCTCAGCAGCAGAGCATCGTGACTCCCCCATCGGGCAGCCAGGGAAGTAATGAGTCGTTTCTGGTGTCCGGCAGCTTGAGCCCCGGCCTGGCGCAGGGCGTACAAGCCGATTCGGGACCCGATATGCGATTCCTCGGCGGAATCAATGCCGTCAGCGGCAACCCCACTGCGCCGGGATTCGGAGGTGCTCCGGGCCAAAACGGTGGAGGCTTCGGTGGCCCAGGCGGCGGGGGTGGGTTCGGGGGTCCCGGTGGAGGCTTTGGCGGCCGGGGCGGACGCTTCGGCGGACCTGGAGGCCGCCGCCCCGGACAAACCGCCGGTGCTACATTCGGTCAATTCCGCCGCCGCAATCAGCAGATTCACGGCCAGCTCTCTTTCACCCTGCAGAATTCCGCGCTCAATGCCAAGCCGTTCTCCATTACCGGTCTCGATATTCCGCAAGCCGCCTACGCGCAGAGCCGTTTCAGCCTGATAGTGGGTGGCCCGCTCGTTTTAAAGAAGATTGTAAAAGATCCCAGTACGCAGTTCTTTCTCACGTACTTCGGAACGCGTGCACGCACTCCGCAGCTGTTTACTGAGACCGTTCCCACTCTGGCGGAACGTAGCGGCGACTTTTCGCAGGCTACGCAATCGCTCGGCACGAATGCCACCAGCGTGCCGGTTAGGATCTTCGAGCCGGGTACCCAAACCCAGTTCGCTGGAAACGTCATTCCCACGAGTCTGCTGAGCCCAATCGCCCTAGGGTTGTTGCGGTTCTACCCCCTGCCAACAGGGCCAGGCAACGCAAATAACTATCAATTCGAAACGGCGCAAGCGGGCAACAGCGACAACGTCGGCTTCCGCCTGCAACGCAATATCACGAAAGTGGACCGCCTGGCCCTCAACTTCCAATATCAAAACCGGGATGGCACCATTGCGCAGCCCTTCGGCTACTCGGATACCAACAGCGGCTATGGCACGAACGTCACGCTCAGCTGGACACGCAATATAGGCACCAATGCCGTCAGCAATGCGCAGGTACGCTTCAATCGCAACGTGTCAAACGTAACGCCGTTCTTCTCCCAGCTGCCAGACGTCGCCACGGAACTTGGCATCCCCGGCACTTCTCCCAACCCCCTGGATTATGGACCGCCTACGCTGAACTTCACCAACTTCGGAGCGTTGAGCGATTCTACTGCGTCGCTCACCCGGAACCAGTCACAAGGCTTTACGGAAGCCTATACGATGCTGAAAGGACTACACAGCATCACTGTCGGTGGCGGTTACACGCGCGCCGACCTCAGCACCGTGACCAATCCAAACGGCCGCGGCACCTTCAGCTTTACCGGCGTTGCCACCAGCCAGCTTACCGGCCCCAACTGCCAATTGCCTAGCGGCGTAGGCTGTACCGCCCAATCCGGAACGGGCTATGATCTGGCGGATTTTCTGCTTGGTTATCCACAATCGAGCTCCATCCGTTACGGCAACGAGTCCAACTACTTCCTACAAAATCAATGGACCGGCTACGCCCAGGATGAATGGAAAGCCCGGCCGAATCTGACGCTCATCCTTGGGGTTCGCTACGAATACTTCTCGCCCTGGGCTGAGAAGTACGGTCGCATGGCGAATCTTGACATCGGCCCGGATTTCTCGAGCGTCGCTGTAGTAACACCGGAGAACCCGGCAACTCCCACCGGCTCGTTCCCTTCTGCCCTAATCAACGGCGATCACGAGAACTGGTCTCCCCGCGTGGCGCTCGCCTGGAAACTGCCGTGGACGCAGAAGTCGACCGTTGTTCGCGCGGGCTATGGCATCTACTACAATGAGCAGGCCTACATCTCTCTCGCCGGGCAGCTTGCCCAGCAACCACCTTTCGCTATCTCGAATGCAGTGAACACGAGCACCAGCAATCTGCTCACGCTGAATAGAGGATTCCTGACCACTTCGCCGGAGGAGATCACGAACACCTTTGCGATCGATCGTTTCTACCGCACGCCCTATGCCGGAACCTGGAATGCCAGCATCCAGCATGATTTCGGTGCAGGGTTTTTTGTCGAAGCTACCTATCTTGGCACCAAGGGCACGCATCTGGATGTCCGCATCCTGCCGAACCAGTTACCGCCGGGAAGCCCGCTCGCTCTCGCCGAGCGCGCGCAACTCGGCAACGCCGTCGGCTTCACCTATGACGAGCCGGTCGGCAACTCCATCTTCAACGCCTTGCAGCTTCGCGCTATTCGCCGCTTCAATCACGGTCTTTCTTTCAACGCGTATTACCAGTTCGCGAAATCGATCGACGACTCTTCCACCTTTGGCGGGGCGGGCAATACCGTCGCCCAAAACTGGCTTGACATTGAGGCCGAACGTGGTCTATCCAGTTTCGACGTACGTCACGAGTTCAATATGACCTTCGTCTATACCTCGCCTGTGGGCGCCCCGGGTTCGCACATCTCTCCTGAAAGTAGGACCGGACGCCTCCTGAAAGATTGGCAGTTGAGCGGTGGGATCACGGCGCAAACCGGCACACCCCTTACCGCGCGCGTTCTCGGCAACACGGCACAGCTTGCGCAGACTGGCGGGATTGGCAGTGGACGAGCCGAAGCCACCGGCTTACCGATTGAGACGAGTAACGGTTTCTTCAACCTCCTCGCTTTCAGCTCCGTAATCCCGCCCGACGAGTATGGCAATGCCGGCCGCAATACCATTCCAGGCCCAGGGCTTTTCAATATCAATCTGGCGTTTGCCCGTTCCTTTACCTTCGCCGAGCGCCGTCGCCTGGAGTTCCGCGTCGAGACGAACAATGTGTTGAACCACGTCAATTACACCAACCTGTATACGGTTGTAAACGCCGTAAACTATGGCTTGCCGAGCAGCGCCGGCGCAATGCGAACGATGGATGCAGTCGTGAGGCTCCGGTTTTGAGAGTCACAGCGCTCGTGTTGGCCGCGCTGCTTGAGGTGCAACCCCTCCTTCCGCAAACGGCCAAGTTCACCATTAACACGAACGTAGTCATCGTCAACGTGACGGTTTTAGACCGGAACGGCAAACCCATAGAGAACTTGACCAAAGAGGATTTCCTGGTGTATGAAGACGGTAAGTTGCAAAGGCTCCAGGCGGTGGACCTTCAGAAACTGAACGATCAAATTCTGCCGCCGCCGGATCAGGTTCTTGCACCTGAGCAGCATCAAGAGTACAGCCCGGCAGCCGAAGCTTCACATGCGAAAAATGACCGGCTCTCGAGATATCAGGATCGCCGGCTCATGATTCTTTTCTTCGATTTCGGATCGATGCAGCCTGCCGAACAAATTCGTGCCCGGGAGGCGGCCGTCAAGTTCCTCACGAGTCAAATGACCGCCAGCGACATGGTCTCCATCATGACCTACGGTACGGAACTGAAAACGGTACAGGATTTCACGTCTGACCGCGATCTGCTTATCGCGACAATAAACAAATTCCGCGTAGGCGATTCCAGCGAGAATGCAACATTCGCAGACGAAGGCGCCGACGCGCAAGATCAAAGTGGCCAATTTGTGGCCGACGAAACCGAATTCAACATTTTCAACGCCGATCTCAAGCTGGCTGCCCTCGAAGATGCCGCTCGGACGCTCGGTCAATACCCGGAAAAGAAAGCGCTGGTCTACATCTCCAGCGGCATTCAAAAGAATGGTGTTGACAATCAGTCGCAGTTGCGCGCCACGGTGAATACCGCCGTCCGGGCCAACGTCGCCTTCTACCCGATCGACGCGCGCGGTCTGAGCGCTTTGGTCCCGGGCGGAGACGCTACCCAGCAAGGCGCGGTCGGCAATAACCTCTACAGCGGAGCCGGCCAGAACTCGCTCCGCAACAACTTTGTAAACCAGCAGGAAACCCTAGCGACCCTCGCGCTCGATACGGGGGGTAAGGCGCTCCTGGATTCCAACGACCTGACGGAAGGTATGCGTCAGGTTCAAAAGGATTTCTCGAGCTATTACATCCTTAGTTATGTCTCGTCCAACAGTGCTCTTAATGGCGCTTACCGGCGTATCCAGGTAAAGCTTTCGCCGCGCCTCGCCGACCTTCACGCCAAACTCGATTACCGGCAGGGCTACTATGGACCCACTACCTTTCGGCACATGAGCGACTCCGACAAGGAAGCTCAGCTCTCCCAGGCCTTGATTTCAGACAACCCGGTGACGGATCTGCCCATCGCCGTCGAAGTCGATTACTTCCGCGTTGCAAGAGACAAGTACTTCGTGCCCATTTCGGTAAAGATCCCTGGCTCCGCGCTGGTCTTCCACGGCAAGGGCGCAAAACAGGCTACCGAGCTTGATTTCATAGCGGAAGTATTCGATGCCCGCAGTCGTTCCGCTGCCACTGTGCGCGACACCATACCTCTGAAAGTCACCACCGACGTCGCCGGCCAGGTCACCCAGAAGAGCATTCAGTATGACACCGGCGTCACTTTGACTCCCGGCGATTACAAGCTGCGCTTCGTCGCTCGCGAGAACGGCGAGGGAAAGGTCGGGACGTTCGAAGCGCCATTCGCCATTCCGGATCTGGAGGCCGTGAAGACCCTCAAAATCAGCTCTCTCATTCTCAGCAGCCAGCGCGAACCCGTTGCCGATCAGGTAGCGGGTGTTAAGAACAGCAAGAAATTGCTGGCGCAAAACCCGCTGATTGATGACGGGCAGAAGCTGGTGCCAAACGTCACCAGGGTCTTTCACTCCAGGCATGAGTTATTTGCTTACATTGAGGTCTATGACCCCATCATCCCAGCTAGCCTGCCCGCGAATTTCCGCCGGGCAGATGTCCAGGCGAGCCTGGCGCTCTATCAGAACCGCAAGAAGGTTTTTGAATCTCCGCCCGTTCGGGCCAATCGGCTCAGCGAAACGCGCGCAGGGACGCTGCCCGTGTGGTTGCAAGTCTCGCTTCCGGCGGTTGCGCCCGGCGAATATGACTGCCAGGTAAATCTCATTGACGAGTTTGGACGGCGGTTCGCTTTCCCGCGCAGGAGTTTAGCGGTCCTTAGCACTCCTGAGCTAAAAACTCCACCTCAGCAACCGGGCAATTAGTATACACTAAGAGCCTTTACCGATTCCAAAAGCGTATATATGATTTGCCGGATACGAGCCGGTTGGCTTGGGACGAGTCCAGGCTTATGCCATATGTTTGATACTATATATGTATGCGCGTTCGTTATAGCCGCCTTCGAAAAAGGGTAGGTCCTTTCGCGAAGCAGCTCACGATAGCCGGCGGTCTTCTGATCCTGCCGATGACGATCGCAATGGAGAGCGGCGCGGCAGCGGCGCCAGGTAGCCAGGTGAAAGCCTCCCATTCCTGTCTCACGTCCACGCCGGATCCTCGCACCATCCGCCTGGAAAGGTTCTTCGCGCACCTGCATTGTCCGATCACGAATCTTGCGGAGGATTTCGTGCGCGCCGCTGACCGCAACCATCTGGACTGGCGTTTACTACCGAGTATCTCGGTCGTAGAGTCGGGCGGCGGAAAGGCGTACCGGAACAACAATATCTTTGGATGGAATAACGGGATTCAGCCCTTTCCAACGCTTAGGGCGGGCCTGGACACGGTTGCCTCAAACCTCGGCAGGAGTCCTCTTTATCGCAACAGGGACTTGGTCGGAAAGCTCCGGCTTTATAATCCGGACGCAGATTACGTGGGTAAAGTAGTGCAGGTGATGTACCGAATCAGTCCGCGACCAAGCTTACAGACGGCCGTCCAGCATGTCGGAGGCGAGGAATCCGATTTCACCTCCGCCGCCAACTAAGCTGCCACGCCGACTGCGACCTCCCAGAGAGATTGAGTGCCAATCCGGTGACAGAAATCGCCGAAGGATTCATCCACCTGGCGGGCAGCCCGGTAGTACTTAAATAACGGCCGCAGCCAAGTAGTCAGCTCCTCGCGCTTCACATTCTGCGCAAACATGGTGCCAAGGCGTGTGCCCATCGGGGAAGCGCCCAGGTAGATCGTGTACATATTCACACTCGCACCAACAATGCCTATTTCCGCGGTGTAGGGGCGTGAGCAGCCATTCGGACATCCACTGGTTCGCAGATGAACCACTTCATGCCCGAGCCCTACGGCGTCCAGCTCCGCCTGGATCTCCGCGACGAGTGCCGGCATGATACGTTCGGATTCCGTAATCGCAAGCGCACAGGTCGGCAGGGCAGGGCACGCAATCGCATGCCGCAGCACCGGTGGCAAATCCGCCGCATCGGTAATTCCGTGCTCATGCAGAAGCATCGAAATTGCCTCTCTGTCCTGATCCCGGATACCGGTCAAGTAAAGGTTTTGCTGACAGGTAAGCCGAACCTCGAGGCCGTAGCGCTCAACCACGGTACGCAATCCCGTCCTCACGCGCGCTTTCTCGTCGAAGTCCTTTACGCGTCCGCTTACCACGCGCACACCGACGAACCACACGGAACGGCCTTCGCCGTCTTTCTTCTGCCGGTGCCAACCCAGGTAATCATCTGAACGCTGCCAATCGATCAACACCGGCGGCGCGAGCTGCCGGCCAACCCGATTCTCTAGCTCCTGCTTAAACTTAGGTACACCCCATTCATCCATTACATACTTGAGACGTGCCATTTTGCGGTTTGTGCGATTTCCAAAGTCCCTGTGAATAGTTACAATTGCCGATACAATCTCAAGTAGCTGACGAGGGTCAGGGCCAATGGAGCAAACTGGATCTGCCAAGCGCGGATGAGACGTTTTTACTCCTGCGCTTTGACCCATTCCGCCACCCGCCAAAATCGTAAAGCCGGTTAACTCTCCCGCTTCATACTGCGGAATGATCCCAATATCATTCGCGTAGACATCTGTCGTGTTGTCTCCTGCGTAGGCAAAGCCGACCTTGAACTTGCGTGGCAGATAAGTGGCTCCATACAGGGGTTCCACCTCGTCAGCCTCTTCGGCGCTCACCGCCCGTTCGCGATTGATCCAGATGTCGTAATACGCCGTTGTCTTCGGTTTGAGTCCCTTTGAGAGAAACTGAACGATCGGCTGCAATTCCCTTCGTTGTTCATTCTCAAACGGTGCCGGGCAGGAGATGACGTTTCGGACGACATCGCCGCAAGCCGCCAGTGTGCTGAGGTAGTTATCATTGAGGCCCTGAATCAGTTCCCGCAGGCGCCCCTTGGGAACGTAGTGGTACTGAATATCCTGCCGCGTCGTGATGCGCAGCCCTCCGTCACCCAACTCCGCCAATCTGTCTAAAGTGAGATACTGCTGCGGCGTCAGGACACCGCCCGGAACTCCCACGCGAACCATGGCTGAGTATTGCTTCGTGCCGGATTTTCGCAAATCCCGGTCGTCCTGCTGATATATCCCGTGAAACTTGAGAATTCCGGTGGCCGGTTTTGAGAAGACGGACTCGTCGTCCTGTAATTCCTCGACGAGGGTTCCGTGGAGATAGCGGCTTTGGAGCTTATTTAGCTCCGCAGCCGATAGAGCTTTGTCCATCTACATACTAGAGTATCGCAAAAAGGCCGCAAAGATTCGAGAAAGATCCGCCGCAGATCCGTGAAAAAAAATCGGTCAGCGGCCGAAGCTGGCAGACCGGCGCCCCGGGGCGGATGGCGGAGGGGGTGGAGGCGGCTCCTCAATGACCACCTTTTTCGGGCGCGCATCCAGCCGGGCTGCGATCATTTGCTGGTGTAGCTTGAGAAACTTTGGCGTGCCGGGTTCGGCGCCCCGTTCGATCACGTCTTTTTCAGTTACTTCCTGGGCGGCAGGCAAGTATTTTTGTAAGTAATTTTTCACGCGATCCAATACCAGACGCTGACCGGAACGCATAAGCAGGAGGAGCAGGATCTCCCCGGGCACCTTCTTCAGAATCGAGTAAAGCGCGGACGGCCGGCTGATTTTGGCAGCGGCGATCTCTTTTTCAACCTTCGCCGTCTTGGCTTCGAGCTTTGAGGCGGCATCCAGCTCCGCTCTAGGTATTCCGACCGCCTTCGCTAAGGTCGCGCGTTCTTTCGCGCTGAGCTTCTCCTGCAAGAGGAAGAGGAACAGCGCGTAGGAGTCGGCTCCAATGTCGATTCCGAACGGGAGCGATTGACGTGCTTTCTGAAGCTTTTGGAAGCCCTGTAGGTTCAGCTTCGGACCGGCTAAAGCTGGAGAAAAGACGTAAAGCAGATCTTCCTCTTCCAGACCTTTTAGTATTTCGCCCGCCAGGGGATCGAGCGCGATTTGCCGCAATTCATGTTCGAGAGCCGTGGCCGGAATCTTGGTCTCAAGCTTCGCATCGCGCACACTCCGGTACTGACTCATCGTGCGTTCATCTATGGCGAAGCCGAGCCGCGAGCGCAGCCGGATCATGCGCAGGATGCGGGCCGGCTCATCGTACAGCGAATAATTGGTCACTGCCCGCAGTTCTTTGCGCGCCAGGTCGCCCAGGCCATTTGTGGGATCCAAGAGCAGGCCGCGGGAAGCTTTGCCTAATGAAAGCGCAATGGCGTTCACAGTGAAGTCACGTCCACGCAAGTCTTCATGAATAGTCGCCGGCAACACGTGCGGTTTTGCACCGGCTTTCACATATTTCTCCTGACGCGCCATTGCCAGGCTCGCATTCACGTCGCCGGGGAAACGCAGCTCCATTTGCCTATGAAGCTCGTCCTGGGAGAGAATTTCGGCTCCGGTCTTCTGGGCCACGGCCTTGAAGAATTTAAGATTTCCTCCCTCAACAGTAAAGTCCAGGTCACGGATCGCAAAGCCGCCCATCATGTCGCGCATGGCGCCGCCTGTCAGAAACAGGTTCAAATTTGCCTGTTCGGCCGCGTCACGAATCTGCACCAAGGCTTTACTCTGCTCGCCGTTTAGGTGGCTGTCCAGCATGAACATGTAGTCGCTCATAGCTCTTGGCTCCTCGTCACGGCGAAGTCCGCCGCCAGGATTCTGGTCGCCGGGCGGCGCGGGGATGATGCTCGTCAACGGTCTGCCGCAGCCGTGAACGCATGACGTGCGTATAGATCTGGGTAGTGCCGATATCGGCATGACCCAGCATCGTTTGGAGGCTGCGCAAATCGGCGCCACCCTCCAGCAGGTGCGTTGCGAAGGTATGCCGCAGGACGTGCGGGCTGAGCGACCGGAAAATGCCCGCTTTCTTCCCATGACCGCGCAAGAGTTTCCAAAATGCCTGTCTTGTCATCGCGGTCCCGCGCGCAGTTACGAACAGATAAGGCGTCACCCGCCCTTTCAGGAGGTGCGGGCGTTGATCCTGAACGTACCGCGCCACTGACTGCAACGCCTCTCGGCCCACTGGAACCAGCCGCTGCTTGTCTCCCTTGCCGATGACCCGAAGCACTCCGGCTGATTCGTCCAGGTCGGAGACCCGCAGCTTCGTCAACTCGCTCACCCGCAGTCCCGTGGCGTAAAGGATGTCAAGCATGGCCCGATCCCGCAAGCCAGTCGGAGCCTGTTCTGAAGGCGCCTTGCTGAGCGCATCCACGGCGTGCAGATCGAGGTACTTCGGAAGACCTGATCCAATCCTTGGAGCTGGTAAGAGTTCAGCTGGATTGCTTTCCAGGCTATTTTCTTCAAAGAGATAGCTAAAAAATGTCCGCAGTGTCGTCACCTGCCGCGCGATCGATCGATTGGACAAACCGGCGGCGTGAAGGTGGTCCAGATAGTTGCGCAAGATCTCGAGGGTCACGGACGAAAGCGCCCGGCTCTCCAGAAACGCGCCAAACCTGGAAAGGTCGCGCCTGTACGCTTCTAAGCTATTGAGCGATAAACCTTTCTCGGTTCGGCAGAAGTGCAGGTAAGAACGCGCTTTCTGGTCGAACGGCGTCGTCCGCGTCATTGAGCCAATGATACAATACGCCCAAAATTGTTTGAAACATACAGTGATCTAATTACACTTTGCCCCCCAGCACTGCGAAACGCGTCGTTCTGTACCGGTTTGACCGCCAGCCCCTGGAAGGCGTAGTCAACCCGTCCACCTATTTATTCGACAACGGAATTGAGTTCATGTCGCTGGATGGCAGCCTGCAGCGCATTCCCTACGCCGACGTGAAAGCTCTTTGCTTCGTCTCCGAGCCGGCGAAGGTCGACCTTTTTGCTCAGCACAATCTATTCGAGCGACGGCCCAAAGTGCCTGGACTTTGGACTCGATTCACGCTGCGCGACGCCACTCGACTCGACGGTATTCTGTCTCACAACCTACTCGAATGGCCCCCGGAAGGTTACATCATCACGCCGCCGCGCGCCGGGGCCGGACGCCAGCGCGTTTTTTTGGCGCGGGCAGCGGTCACTGCGACGGAACTGCGGGGCGTGGTGGGCGCCTCAGCTCTGGCGATGCTGGAGAAGGCCAAACAGAAACGTGCGGGCACCGGCCAACTCAGGATGTTTGAGTCGTAAAGGCCAGAGGGGCGCCTTGTATCGATTGGCGCTGTCCATCTCCATTGCCCAGACGGTACCACCGAAAACGGCCCCAATCGCGCCCATTACGATGCGGCGGCAGCCAGAGGCAGACAAGTTCCTCGATTCGTATACGCCGCGAGCAGCAACTGGCTTGCCAGGCGGCCTCGGCCCGTTCGCCCATTTGGTCGATTTCATCGTCGCGGAAGGGACCAGCCAAGGTCAGGTGAGGCCGGAACTCGAAGCGCTCCAGGTAGGCAAGCTCGCCTGTGTTCAGCGCTTGGTGAAGCTCGTGAATGGAGCCGCTACCTTCAGTAATGTCAAGGTAGAGAAAATTGGTCTCCGGGAAGCGGCGAACCCTGGACAACTCGACGGTAAAACCGCTAAACCTGTCGAGAATTGATTGTATCGCCCGGGACGCCACTTCGGCGGGTTGGCGCAGGGGCCGGGGCGGAAGCAGAGTCACATGGGGCTGCGGAACATGGACGCCAGGCAAACGGTGGCGCAGTTCGGAGAGAAAAGACCGCAACGGGTCTGGGACGTAACTCACTAAGGCGATTGCACCCAACGGGGGTGTTCCCACAGACTCTGTCATCTTGAATTCGTGGAGCGGCGTACTGCCTACTGATGAAGCTCCGGCTTCGGACTTATGGACTCAATCGGGTTGAGAACTGGTTGAACAAGGACCTCAGGCTTCGGTTCGGGTACAAGCCATTGCGCCGGTTCGAAGCCAATATACTTCGCGATGTGCAATTTGATTGCGGAGCAGTCGGCGGAAAGTTCTTCGAGTAGATCTCCGGGTCGGATTGGTTGTGCTTCCCTTGCCAGGGTCTTCCAGACGGCATAGGGTGTGGCCGCCTCGATTTCCTCGGCAGGATCATAGTCTTTGGTTTTGACCAAGGCTAAGCCCCCGACGTGCGCCGCCCAGCGGAAGCTCTCCCCCGGCGCGTCCTTGATCCGGTACACACGGAAACGCGGCATTAAAGACCCAGTCTAGCTAAACGGGCAAAAGATAGGAAGCGCCGACGCCCGAAGTGACCAGCCAATCCTGCGTGTCTGTCAAAATGTTGACGGGACTCCCGCGCACTTTCGTCAGATGAAGAGATATTGGTGGCTGTTGATCTTGCCTATAGCGCTGTTAGTGTGGTGGGCGTTGGACCGCAACGGCTCCGACCCCGAAGTTCATTTTGTCACGGTTCGGGTTAATAATACGATTGAGAGCACCGTTTCGACAAATGGCAAAGTAGAGCCGGCGGAGTGGGCTGCCGCCCGGGCCGAGACGTCCGGCGCGGTACAAAGGATTGAGGTGCAACGCGGGCAGGCGGTGAGAGCCGGGCAGCCCCTCGTAAGCTTAGACACGACGGTGGCTCAGGCCGCATTCGCGCGCTCCCTTGAGCTGCTGGAGGAAGCGCGGGCGGGAGCTACCGCAGTGAGGCAAGGCGGTAAGGATGCCCAAATCGCCGATCTAAATAATAAGATCGCGAGCGCCAAGGCAGCCATTGAAGTTGCCCAACGTATTCACGACGAGGACCAGCGGCTGCTGCAGAGCCACGCCGCCACCAAAGTCCAGGTCCAGAACGACAAAGACAGCCTCGATCGCGCAAAGCTGCAACTGCGAACGCTAGAGGACCAGCTCCGGACGCTTGTCACGGCCACCGACAAAACGGTGGCGCAGGCTAAGCTGCAGGATGCTCAGGCGGCCGTTCGGTCGGCGCGGCACCAAGTGGGGCTCGGTGAAGTGGTGGCCCCTATGGCCGGCACGGTCTATCAGTTCGACCTGAAAGTGGGTTCCTACCTGCAGCCGGGCGAACTCGTCGCGCAGGTCGGTAACATCGACCAGGTGAAGGTGATCGTCTACGTCGACGAGCCCGATCTAGGGCGCGTTGCGCTGGGTATGCCGGTGAAGATCACCTGGGACGCACGTCCCCGGCAGGCCTGGTGGGGCAATGTGGACAAACTGCCAACCGAAGTCATCGCCTTGGGTACGCGCACCGTTGGAGAGGTCAGCACGATTGTCACTAATCCCAATCACGACCTGTTGCCCGGCGTGACGGTTAACGCCACTATCATCTCTAAAGTTGCGAAAGACACCCCGAGTATTCCGAAAGCGGCGCTGCGGAACATGAACGGGAAAGACGGCGTGTTCAAGCTGGTGGGAACTTCCATCGTCTGGACGCCGGTGACCACAGGCGTCAGCGACACGAATAACGTGCAGATCGTTTCAGGTCTCAGTTTGGGCGACCGGGTTCTAGACCGTGTAGTTAGTCCTCCCGACGCCGAGATCAGAAATCACATGAACGTCAAGCCGGACATCGATTGAGTCACTTGCGCTTGCGGCATCTCGTCCTCGCGATGGGCCTCGCTAATGGGCTCCTCTTCTCTTGCGCCCTGCCGCTATGGGAAGGGTTCGATGAGCCGGTTCACTACGGCTATGTCGAATCGGTCTCTCTTGCCCAGCGGCTGCCGGTGCTACGCCAGACCACCGTCTCGCAAGAAATTCGCGACTCGCTCCAGATGACTCCGCTCAGCCGCCTGCTGAGCGCAAGCGTGCCAGGCAGCATTTCGTTCGAAGGGTGGACGGCGCTGGGCGACGCCGAAAAACGGCGCCGGATGAACGCGCTGTTCCATATACCCGCGGCAGCGCGCCGTGAGCCTTCGAACTTCTTAAACTATGAAGCCCAGCAAGCGCCCCTGGCCTACATGCTGTATGCGCCGTTCGATAGGATGCTGGGCGGCCTGGCCCTCCCGTCGCGCATCCTTGTGCTGCGCTTAGGCGGCACGATCATCAGTTGCTTCATCCTCTATTTTGCCCTGATGCGGCTCCTATATCTGCTGAATGTCCACGGTCCGCTGCAGCTGGCGGTGCTCGCGTGCGTCTTCGAGACGGAAATGATTTGGGCCGCGATAGCGCATGTCGGCAATGATGCTTTTGCAATTCCGGTCACCGCCTGGTTTTTGGCCTCGCTGGCGTGGACGGTAAAAGAACCCACGAGCCGAAATGTTTTGCTGCTTTCCTCCGTCTTCGCCCTGGGATTGGTCAGCAAAGCGTACTTCCTTTCTTTCGTGCCGGTTTTCGGGGCACTGCTGATCTGGCTGCTCTTGCACCGCACCGTCCGCTGGACCGCCATAACAGTTGGCGTGTTGATCGTCCTGACTCTGTCGGGACCCTGGTATGGCCGCAACCTCGCGCTCTACGGCAGCCTGAGTGGAACCCAGCAAAGCGTGGCCGGCGTTGGCTGGCGCGAAGCGTTCGCGGCAATTCCCCACATTGACTGGCTGCAAAGCAACGCCGAATTCGCCCGCTGGTCTTTGTGGACCGGCAATTGGTCGTTCCTGTCCTTCTCGCGCTTCACTCTTGCCTTGGAAATCTGGCTGCTGCGGGCGGCTCTGATTGTCTACCTTGTTTTCTGGAGATGCATCCAAAAAATGGAAATCTGGCTATGGGCGGCCTGCGGATGCTTCGCCTTGAGCCTCATCTACCAAACCTGCGTCACGTGGGCCAGTTCGCAAGGCGTTTCCCGTTTCGCCGAGCCCTGGTACGCGCAGGGCGTGATCGTGTGCATCTGGGCGCTTTGTTTTACCGGGCTCGCGCGTTGGAGCAAAGGCGGTAGATGGATCGCGGCCGCGCTGGTTCTGGTTTCCAGCTGGATTGCAGCGGCCACTTATTTTGCGAAGTTATTGCCGTACTACGGCGGCGGCTTGAACCGCTCTAACTTCGGCGTGCTGTGGCACTGGTGGACAAGCCATCCAACTCAGGATCTTGCTACCGTTACGCTCGCGCCTGTTCTGCTTGTCTACCAAATGCTGGCGCTTTTCAGCGCCTTGCTCGTGCTTTCCGCCGTGATAATCCTCAGACAGCTTCTCGCGCGATCTTAACCAACTCTCCCTCGGAGGCTGCCAGCACTTCAGCAGCATCTGCCTCTGTAAAGTCCTGCGTCTTCGAAGAGTGATTCATCGAGCAAAATTTCGGCCCGCACATGGAACAAAACGCTGCTTCCTTAAAGCCTTCTTCCGGCAACGTTTCATCATGATAGGCCTCGGCTGTTTCGGGATCGAGCGAAAGCTCAAACTGACGCCTCCAATCGAAGTTAAAGCGCGCGTGCGACAGCTCGTCGTCTCTATCGCGAGCGCCAGGGCGGTGACGCGCCACATCCGCGGCATGAGCGGCAATTTTGTAAGCAATGATTCCTTGCTTGACATCTTCGCGGTTCGGCAGCCCTAGGTGCTCCTTCGGCGTGACGTAGCAGAGCATCGAGGCCCCATGCCAGCCGATCATGGCAGCCCCTATTGCAGAGGTTATGTGGTCGTAACCTGGCGCGATGTCCGTGACGAGCGGTCCCAGCGTATAAAACGGCGCCTCGCAGCACATCTCGCGTTCTTTTTCTACCTGTAACGCTATTTGATCTAAAGGGATATGACCGGGCCCTTCAATCATCACTTGAACATCATGTCCCCAAGCTTTCTTGGTCAGTTCGCCCAACGTCCTAAGCTCGGCAAACTGCGCGGCGTCGCTCGCGTCGGCCAGGCATCCGGGCCGCAAACCGTCACCCAGCGAAAAGCTAACGTCGTGTTTCTGAAAAATCCTGCAGATCTCGTCGAAGTGCTCGTAGAGAAAATTCTGCTTATGATTCTTGACCATCCACTCGGCCAGAATGGCGCCGCCACGGCTGACAATGCCGGTGATGCGCTTCGTGGTGAGCGGCACATACTGCACTAGAACGCCGGCATGTATGGTCATGTAATCCACGCCTTGTTCAGCCTGCTCTTCAATGACCTCCAGCATGACGCTCAGGTTGAGGTCTTCCACGCGGCGCACCCGGTTCAACGCTTCATAAATCGGCACGGTTCCGATTGGAACTGGCGAGGCGTCTATGATCGCCTGCCGAATCCTGGGGATGTCGCCGCCGGTGGACAGATCCATGACCGTATCAGCGCCGTATTTCAAGGCGTATTGGAGCTTTTCAAGCTCCGCGGCGATGTTGGAGGTAGTGGCCGAGTTTCCGATGTTCGCGTTGATCTTGCACTGGGAAGCGATGCCGATGCACATTGGTTCCAGGCAGTGGTGATGAATATTGGCCGGGATGATCATGCGGCCGCGCGCCACTTCTTCGCGAACGACTTCCGGCGCAAGCCTTTCGCGTTGCGCGACGTACTGCATTTCACCAGTGATGATGCCTTTGCGGGCGTAATGGATTTGAGTTCGAACCGGGTCGTTCAGACGAGACGTGATCCACTCGTTGCGATTCATGATCCGATTATAGGTTGCGCGCTATGACCTGGACGCCGTCTGCCCTTCCCACGAAAATCTTCGAGGCCATATTCAAGAAAAGGCCATGTTCAACGACTCCCACGAGACCCTTAAGTTGGCCGTCAAGTGTAGCAGCCGAAGCGATCGGGGCGGGGAAGGCGCAGTCCAGTATATAGTGGCCGCCATCGGTCAGAAAAGGATCGTCGTCCTTTAGCAGCCTCCGCTCCGGCTTGGTTCCGAGATGCGAAACGCGGTCCGCTGTTGTCTGCCAGCCAAACGGAACTACCTCTACGGGCACCGCAAAGCGCGAGCCCAAGTGCTCCACCAGCTTGGTTTCATCCACGACGATCGACAGCGCCCGGCTGGCGGTAGCAACGATCTTTTCCCGAAGAAGCGCGCCCCCATGTCCTTTAATAAGATTCAGACTGCCAAGTTCCACTTCGTCTGCACCGTCAATGGTCAGATCGATGTGGGAGTGAGTTCCGAGATCCGAAACCGGGATTCCGAGCTTACGTGCGTGCACCGCGGTGTCTTCCGAGGTGGGAATGCCGATGATCCGCAAACCGCCGGCGACCCGCTTGCCCAGCGCCTCCACTACGTGAAACGCGGTGGAACCGGTGCCTAAGCCCACGATCATGCCGTCCGTTACTTCTTCGGCTGCTTTAGTCGCCGCCACTCTTTTCAATTCGTCGATCGAAGCTTGCGTCATATACTCTTGCTATTGTGACGCGTCCGCCGCCCAGGCAAGTTCGAGTCGCGTTTCATTCTCGGCGATAACGCGGAAGCCGAGCCGCTGGTGAAATCGAAGTGACCCGGCATTGAAGCGGAATACCGAAGAGCATACACGCTTTCCAGACCTTGCGGCTTCCGCCTGCAGGCGCTGCAAAAGAACCGTGCCGATACCTTGATTGTGTAGCCGCGGGTGCACCGCGAGATCCACCAGCCGCAACTCTTCGGGCAGTCGCGCAACCCAAATGCGGCCCGCCGGCTCGCCGTTCAATAAAACGATTTCGTAGCCGGACCCGGGATACGCCGCCCCATAGGCGTCTCTCTGCCAGGTGTGTTGCATCTTGAGCAGATGCATGCGCTGTTCATCCGGCAGCGGCAGGAGAGCGAACTCCGCTGCGCGTACGGCGCAATACAACTCGAATAGAAAGTCCTCGTCTTGGGGAACTGCGGGCCGCGTCGCAACCACCGGTATGCTCACCTATAATAATGACGCGAGTGCGAGAAACTCGATCGTTTGATCATTGTGACTCTCGAACCGAGGTTTAAAGTTGGAAGGAGAATGTTTATGCTTCGCCGATCGGTGTTCTTGCTGTCTCCACTAATAGTTCCGTTGCTTGCGCATTCGGCGGCAGGAACCTGCGTTATCACAGTTCCTTCCAGTCCCCCGTTCCGGCCGCCTGCGCCATACGACGGGATTGTTACACCAAATGATCAGTATTGGTATGGTACGGACGCGCTATGGACGCTGCTACCAGCGGGCGGCGTGTGGCATTCCAAGGGTAATGTGGACAAAAATGGAGGCTACTTCACTAAGCTGACCTTTTGGAGTAAAGGTTTCAACGCACACGAGGAGACCCAGCCACAGCTTATCGTCACGGCTACACGCCTTGATGGCGACAGTCCTTCGGTGGCAATCGCCTCTGCGAGTGCAGTGTTTGTCCCGGGCAAAACACCGGCAATCATGACTGCTGCACGCATTCCATCGGAAGGGTGTTGGCAGGTGACCGGCCACTACAAAGGACATACTTTGACGTATGTGGTGGCAGTGCAACCGTAACGATTGCCTAAACGACTAGGGAAAATGTTGGCAAACTAAGGTCAGCTGGTAGTGCCGGAGTTGCGCTCCCGGAATGTAAAGTGGTCAAAGAACGTAGTATCGAAGTTGCCCGCGACAAAATCCTCATCGCAGAGAATCTGTTCGTGAAGTGGAATAGACGTGTGGATGCCTTCAATCACGAACATGCTAAGTGCGCGGCGCATGCGGTGAATCGATTCGTTCCGATCCTTGCCGTAGGTGATGAGCTTGGCGATGAGGGAGTCATAGTAGGGAGGAATCACGCTGTCGGTATAAGCCGCCGTGTCGACGCGCACGCCGATGCCGCCGGGAAGATTCAGCCCCGTGATGCGGCCGGGTGACGGGGCAAACGTTCGTGGATGCTCCGCATTCACGCGGCATTCGATAGCGTGCCCGCGAAGCGTGACCGGACCGCAAAGGACATGCGAAAGGTCCTCACCCGCCGCGATCCGGATCTGCGACTTCACCAGATCAATACCGGTCACCAACTCAGTTACTGGATGCTCCACCTGAATGCGCGCGTTGACTTCAATAAAGTACAGATTCTTGTCCTCATCCATGAGGAATTCCACTGTACCGGCATTGGTATAGCCGATGGCTTTCATGGCGGTGCGCACGCCCTCTGAAATTTTGGTCCGAAGCCCGTCGGGGACAGAGGGAGACGGCGATTCCTCAATTAGCTTCTGGTGGCGGCGCTGAATGGAGCATTCGCGTTCGCCCAGAATTTCAACATTTCCGTGCTCGTCGGCGATGACCTGGAATTCGATGTGACGCGGAGCTTCCAGAAGCTTCTCCATGTACACGTCGCCGCAGGAGAAAGAGGCTTCGGATTCGGACTGCGCCTGGGCCAGCAGGCCGGGCAACTCCGCTTCAGCGCGCACGACGCGCATGCCGCGCCCACCGCCTCCCGCCGCGGCCTTCAGCATAATGGGGTAACCTATCTCCGCAGCAAGACCGAGCGCTTCCTCGGAACTCTTGAGCAGGCCCGGCGACCCGGGGAGGATGGGAACGCCGGCTTCCGCCATCATGGCGCGGGCCCGCTGTTTTAAGCCCATCTCGCGGATGACTTCCGGCCGCGGACCGATGAACTTGATACCGGACAGCTCACACACTTCGGCGAAATCGGCATTCTCGCTGAGGAAGCCGTAACCGGGATGCACCGCGTCCACATTGGTGATTTCCGCCGCGCTCATCACCGAGGCCACATTGAGATAACTGAGGGTGCTCTTTGCCGGACCGATGCATATAGCTTCATCGGCGAAGCGAACGTGCAGGCTGTAGCGGTCGGCTTCGGAATATACGGCAACGGTCTTGATACCGAGGTCTTTGCAGGCGCATATTACGCGAAGGGCGATTTCGCCCCGGTTCGCGATCAGAATTTTACGGAACATTTTCAGGTAGTAATTACCGCGGCCGAACGGTGAACAGAGACTCGCCATATTCCACCGGGCGGCCATTCTCTACGTGTTTGGCAACCACGGTGCCGGCTGTCTCAGCCTCAATTTCATTCATTAGCTTCATCGATTCGATTATGCAGAGAACCTGTTTCGGCTCGACCTTGTCGCCGATTTTTACAAACGGCGGGTCGTCAGGCGAAGGAGCGTCATAGTAAGTTCCGACGATAGGAGACTTGACTACGATATCGCGCTCCTCTTCGACACCAGCGGAACTCGCCGCCGGCGGCGAACCTTGAGCCTGCGCGTGGCCGGCCACGGCCGGTGAGGCAAAGGCTGGCACTGCGCCAGGAACGACGAACTCCTGGGTGACCGGGCCCGCGTTCTTGATGCTCACCCGGTTTTCGCCCCATTGCACCTCCAATTCCGCGATGCCGCTTTCGCGCACAAGCTGAACTAATTGTCTGATCTCTTCAATTGTCATGTTTATTCGCACCGGCAACTAAGTGCCGGTCTAGAGTACAACCAGTTCTTTGCCGGTCGGCGTGAGTACTTCACAGCCGCGGGCCGTGACAACCACCGTGTCTTCGATTCGAATACCACCGAGTCCTTCCTGATACACGCCCGGCTCCACGGTGACGACCATGCCCGCTTCAAGCTTCGTCCTTTCCTTGCGGCCAATTCGCGGCCGTTCATGAATTTCCAAGCCAAGCCCGTGCCCCGTCGAATGAATAAACAACTGCTCGAAGCCGTGGCTACGCAGCACCCCCCGGGCAGCCCGGTCGACGCTGGCGCAAAGAATTCCTGGCTTTACCGCATCAATGGCAGCAAGCTGGCTTTCGAGTACGGCGCGATACATGCGCCGGACCTTCGATCCCAACTTGCCAACGGCATGGGTACGGGTCATGTCGCTGGCGTAACCGGCGACGCTCGCGCCCATATCCACTAATAGTAGTTGATCGGCTTCAATAGGATGGTCGGTCGGGTGGGCGTGGGGTAGAGCGCTGCGATGGCCGGACGCGACAATGGTCTGGAAAGCGGCGCCGTCTGCGCCCAGCAGACGCATGCGATATTCAAGCTCTGCCGCTAAATCAACCTCCGTCATCGCCGCCGTGAAGTGTTCCAACGCCTGTTCCAAGGCGGCCGAGTTCAGTTGGACGGCGGCACGGATGGTAGCCACCTCCGCCGGCGACTTTACCATGCGGAGCGTTTCCACCAAGCCTGCCAACGATCTGAGTTGGATCCGGGCTCCGGCACCTTTGACGGCTTCTTTCAGTTGCAGGTATTCTTCGAAAGAGATGCGGTTTTGCTCGAAGGCCAGGGAGGTGACGCCTAGGCGGCCTGCCCATTTGACCGCCTCCGGCGCCAGTGGGCCTTTGGCGATTCTGATTTCACAGTCCGATTCCTGGGGCGCCTGCGTCTGGTAGCGCGGATCCGTAAACAGGAGCGCGCGCTCCGGCGCCACTAACAACACGGCGTTGCTTCCGGTAAACCCGCTAAGGTAACGGACGTTGGGCAAGGCCGTGGTAAGGAAGGCGCTCGCCCGTGCCCCCCGCAACGCGGCTAGCAGCCGTTCCCGGCGATGCTGGTGTTCACCGTGATCCGTCAAAGGAATCCTTCATGGCTTCAGCAGCAATTTGCCGGTCGTTTTGCGCGCCTCTAAATCGCGATGCGCCTGCGCGGCTTCCGCAAGCGGGTATACGTGGTAGATGTGAGGGCGCAGGCGGCCTTCGGCGACCCATTGAAAGACGTCGGAGGCTCTCCACTGCATCTCGGCTGGGTCACTCACATAATTCGCCAGCGTGGGACGGGTCAGGAAGAGAGAGCCTCTCTGGCTAAGAGTGAGCGGATCGATTTCGCCGACGGCGCCGCTGGACTGACCGAAGCTGACCATCAGGCCCCGCGGCTTTAAACAATCGAGACTCTTATGAAAAGTTGTTCTGCCAACTGAATCGTAGACTACATCGACACCCGCATTGGCAGTGATTTGCTTGGTCTCGGCAACGAAATCCTGCTCGGTGTAAAGGATCACGTGATCTGCCCCGTGTTCTTTTGCGAGTTGGGCTTTCTGCTCAGTAGAGCAGGTACCAATGACGATAGCGCCGGCGATTTTCGCCATCTGCACAATAAGGAGACCTGCCCCACCGGCTGCCGCATGAACCAGGCAAGTGTGCCCGGGCTTCAGCGGGAAGGTAGAGCGCGTGAGATAGTGGGCGGTCATGCCTTGCAAAATCACCGCCGCCGCGTCCTCAAAACGGACTGCGCCAGGCAGTTCAACTAGGAGGTGCTGGGGCACCAGCGCGTACTCGGCATAGGAACCCCGCGCCAGCGCGTAGGCGACACGCTGGCCAAGGTGAAACTTGACCCCTCTGCCCGCGGCGGCGACAATTCCGGCGCCCTCGCTCCCCAGCTTCACGGGAGTTTCCGGAACCTTATAGAAGCCCTTGCGGAAGTAAACGTCGATGTAGTTGACGCCGATGGCCTCCAGCTTGATGAGAGCCTCGCCTTCGCCCGGCTCGGGCGTCGGCAGGTCCATGAGCAGAAGATTCTCGGGGCCGCCGACAGGATCGGCAACGACAGCCTTCATGTAGGAATTCTACGACGCTAAACGGCCCAACTGTAGTCGCGAACGTTGAGCTGAGCAGACTCATCTTTTTCAAGCAGCCGCATCAATTCAAGACGGAGAGCATCGACCAAAGCGCGCCAGCTTGCGTCGATGACGTTGTCGGAGATGCCGACGGTGGCCCAGTTGCGCCGGTGATCCGTCCATTCCACGAGTACGCGCACTCTTGATTCGGTGCCGCCTTTGCCGTCAAGTACGCGGACTTTGTAGTCAGTCAGGTGCACGCTTGTGATCGCGGGATAAATCGCAGCAAGGCAGCGGCGAAGGCAGATATCCAGAGCATGCACGGGGCCATGACCAGCGGCGGTATGCGAGTGCACAGCATCGTCAACCCGCAGCGTAACGCTGGCGGTAGTCACGGTTTCATCGTTGCCACACTGCAGTTTGGTAGAGACTTCGTAGCTCACTACTTCGAAGGGATGGAATTCCGGATGAGCAGCCTCGCGAACGAGCAGTTCAAACGTTCCCTCCGATGTTTCGAAATCGTACCCTTCATGCTCCATTTGCTTGATGCGCTGCAGAATCTCGCGTCCGGCCGTTTCTGCTAAAGCGTCCTTGAAACCCAGTTGCTTCAGCTTGTAGGCAATATTGCCGCGCCCGGATAGATCACTCAGCAGGACGCGCTGGCGATTGCCGACGCTCTCAGGCGGAACATGCTCATAGGTAGAGGCGTCCTTCATTACCGCGCTTACGTGGATTCCGCCCTTGTGCGCGAACGCGCTGGGCCCCACGAAGGCCTGGTCTCGCCGCAGCGGGAGGTTGGCTAGCTCAGCCACGAACTTCGCCACACTCGCGAGATTTTTTAGGTTGTCGCGGCCAACTGTGCTGTGGCCTCGCTTCAGTTCCAGGTTTGCCAGGATAGAACAAAGATTTGCATTTCCACAGCGCTCGCCGTATCCGTTGATACACCCTTGGACGTGGGTGACGCCGGCTTCCACGGCCATCAGCGTATTGGCAACGGCCAGTTCGGAATCGTTGTGACAGTGAATGCCAAGGATGCTGTCGAAGCGACGGCGAACCTGCCCCACGGTTTCCGCCAACTGCATCGGCAAGCTGCCGCCATTGGTGTCGCATAAACAAAGCACATCCGCGCCTGCGTTGCTGGCGGCCTCGAGGGTCTTGAGTGCGTAGGCCGGATTGGCGTTGTAGCCGTCAAAGAAGTGCTCGGCGTCGTAGACCACGTCGCGGCCGTGCTTCTTCAGATGAGAGACGGTGTCGGAGATGAGCTGAAGGTTCTCTTCTTCCGTGATGCCCAAAGCGCGCCGGACGTGGAAATCCCAGGTCTTTCCGAAGATCGAAACGACAGGCGTTTCCGCGCGCAACAGCTCCGCCACGTTTGGATCTTTCTCCACGGCATTCTTGGCGAAACGCGTAGCGCCGAAGGCGGTGAGACGAGCGTGTTTCAGCTTGAGAGTTTTGGCCCGCTCAAAAAACTCTTTATCACGCGGATTTGAGCCCGGCCAGCCGCCCTCGATATAGTCAATGCCAAGTTCATCGAGCTTCATCGCAATGAGCAGTTTGTCTTCGACCGAAAAAGAGACCGCCTCACCTTGCGTGCCGTCACGAAGCGTGGTGTCGAACGTGAAGATCTTCATAAAAATCGCTGTCCTGGGGTGGTTCTGTTAACCAACAATAAACTTCATCCTGCAAAAAGCAAAAGGCCACCGGCTGGAATTCCCGCCGGTGGCCCTCGAAAAAAAATCCGTACGTGGGTCTCAGGCAGGGCCATAAATGGCCACGCTAATAAGAATGCCGCCCTGCGTAAGGAAAAGCATGAGACTCTCGCCCCTAAATTATACGACAATGCCGGGGACTTCAAACAAGAAAGTGCTTTTTTGTCGGAAACTCAGGCTTTACCTGGCAGCATCTTCTTCAGAAAAACGAGCTGACCGAGATGATAGGAATTGTGATTCGCAACCAGCAATACCTCGCGGAGAAGCGTCTGTCCCTCGCTATGTGGTATGCGTGCGAACAGGTCGCCGTGATTGATGAGCTCCGCTAATTCCTTGGCGTCTTTCTGAAAAGCTCGGACGCTGGCCTGCCAGGCGGACTCACTAGGCGGCGCTTCGCTCTCCTGCCAATATCCTTCCGGGAATGCAGGCGACAGATGGCGGGCGTTGCGCGAAAATTCCAAAATGTCGTGCTGGGCGATGCGCATGTGCTCCAGCAACTGCCAGGCGGTATGCGGCGCGCCTTTGAGCTTGAGACCACACGCATCCGCCGGGAAGTCGCGCACCACCGATTCGAAATCGATATGGGCTTCGTGGCCGCGCATCGCATTCGCTAGCTGTTTCCGAAGAAGGGCGGTTTCCTCTGTGTTCATAAAAATTGGACGGGCATTTCGAGCGGCGATTTCAGACTGAACGCTGCTCCTACTCTTAGGATCTGTCTATAAATAACATTTCCAAATAATAATGTTTTGCGACATACTGTGATTAGTGAAAGACGCCGCCGCAATCGCTGCACGCTTCAAGGCCTTGACGCCGGTTTTGGATGAGCGAACGAGGCGTCTGCTGGCTGCCGCCGAGAGTCAGGTGATTGGCAGGGGCGGAATTTCGATGGTTTCCAAAGCCGTTGGGATTTCACGGCCGGTCATCCGTCAAGGGGTGGCCGAGTTAAGAGATCCCAGCTTGCTTGCGGCTGGCCGGATCCGCCGGGAAGGCGCTGGCCGCAAGAAGGCCGTGGAGAAGGATGGCTCCATGAAATCGGATCTGGAGGGTCTGCTGGAATCGACCACGCGGGGAGATCCGGAAGCTCCGCTGCGCTGGACGTGCAAGAGCGTCCGTCAACTAACGGCGGAACTGAAGCGCGGGAAACATGAGGTCAGCCATCAGGTAGTGGCTGATTTGCTGCATGAACTGGGTTACAGCTTGCAGGCCAACCGGAAGACGACAGAAGGCGCCAGCCACCCGGATCGGAACGCTCAGTTCGAACACCTGAACGGAAAAGTGAAATGGAGTCTGGGACGGCGCCAGCCTGTGATCTCGGTAGACACAAGGAAGAAAGAACTGGTAGGCGATTTCAAGAATAACGGGAAGGAACTGAGGCCGAGGGGCAATCCCGAAAAAGTCAGGATCCACGACTTCGTCGATGCGGAATGCGGACGGGCCACTCCGTACGGCATCTATGACCTAGTAGATCGTTTCAATAAAACATAAACACATTGGCATGTTCGATGCTAGACTAAGCGTGTGGCGGGCAGGTCGAAGCGATCGCGATTGACCCTGAGCGAGGAGGATCTCGAACGGCTCAAGAGTTTGCGGGATTCGCGGACCGCGCCCTGGCGGGAAGCCCAACGGGCGCGCATGATGCTGCGTTACCATTCCGGCGAAAACGTTACGCAGATTGCGCGGGCGGTGGGCATGACCCGCAAGAGCGTTGATAAATGGATCAACAAGGCGCTGGCGGTGGGTTGCGGCGCTGCGCTGAAAGACGCTTATCACCGCCCCAAAGAGCCCGCGATCACCGAAGAGGCCAAGGCTTGGGTGGTGCATGCGGCCTGCTCGAAACCGAAAGATCTCGGCTATGCGGCGGAGTTATGGACGCGCAGTGCGCTGGCCCGGCATGTGCGGGAACACGCCCCGCAGGGCAGGATATGCGTCGCTGGCCCGGGCCGCCAAAGCGACGGTGCATAGAATTCTCGCCGAACAGCCGCTGCATCCGGAGAAGGTGACGTACTATCTAGAGCGGCGCGATCCTGAATTCGAAGCCAAAATGCGCGAAGTCCTGCTGGTTTATCAGGAGGTCGCGCTACAGAATCAGAACGGCGGAATGATCCCGGTGCTGGTGACCGTTTCCATCGATGAGAAGCCCGGCTTACAGGCGATCGCCAATACCGCGCCCGACCTTCCTCCGACGCCCGGCCAGCATTCCACTATCGGTCGTGACCACGAGTACAAACGCCTCGGAACGTGCTCGATTCTGGCTGCGCTGGACCTGCACAACGGACACGTAATTGCGCGCGTGGAGCGCCGGCATCGTAGCCGCGAATTCATCGCCCTGCTGCAAGATCTCGACGCCTACTACCCGGCGGACTTGGTGATCCGCCTGATCCTGGACAATCATTCAGCCCACCTTTCCAAAGAGACCCAAGTCTTTCTGGCCTCGCGGCCGAATCGGTTCCAGTATGTGCTTACCCCCAAGCACGGATCCTGGCTAAATATCGTGGAAACCCTGTTCGGCAAGATGGCTCGGACGTTCCTGCACCACATCCGGGTGAACTCCTGGGAGGAACTTCAACACCGCATCCTTAAGGGCATAGAGGAAATCAATGCCGCTCCGGTCGTTCACCGTTGGAAGAAGTTCGAGGCTTTGACCATCAATTAATATGTATACGTTTTACTGAAACGTTCTACTAGGCCGCAACCACGGCTGGGTCAGCGTGGGCATGGACCATGACACCGCAGAATTTGCTGTGGAGACGATCCGGCGCTGGTGGCGATCCATGGGACAGCCCGCTTATCCTAACGCGACCCGCTTACTGATCACCGCGGATGCTGGAGGCAGCAACGGTTCGCGCCTGCGGCTTTGGAAAGTCGCGCTACAAAAACTAGCCGACGAAACCGGCTTACGAATCTTTGTTTGCCATTTTCGGCCAGGCACCAGCAAGTGGAACAAGATCGAGCATCGGCTGTTCTCCTACATCAGCCAGAACTGGCGAGGTAAGCCGCAGCGAAGCTTCGAAACGATCGTCAGCCTTATCGCCAGTACAACCACAGCAACCGGTCTCAAAGTCCACGCCGAACTCAATACCGAAACTTACCCGGCTGGAATCAAAATCTCCGATCAGGAACTCAAACAAGTTAAGATCCAGCGCGACAAATTCCACGGCGACTGGAACTACGAAATTCAGCCTCGGAACCACTATTGATGGTCAGGTTATTTCTAGACAGATCCTTAGTGTTGCCCTTGTTCTCCCGATGGAGAGTTGAATAAAACTGCTGGCGCCGAGGGCAATTGGATGGGCGGTACAGCAGGCGGATTAGCGGGAGCAGGCGGCAGGGGCGGGCCCGCAGGCGCGGTCTGCGGCGACCATTTAGGCGGCTTCGTCAGGAACTGATCGTATTTCGGAAGCTGAGAGGCATCCCAGCCGCCACCCAAGGCCATAACCAGCGAAACGCTTGCGGCCATCTGCCGCAATTGAACCTGCACCTGTGTCTCGCGATTCGAAAGCACGCTGTTCTGAGCAAGAACCACGTCGAGATAAGCGTCAATACCCGCTTTGTATCGGGTCAGCGCCAGATCGAGATAGTGCGAAGCGGATTTGATGGACGCGTCATACTCCGACACCTCCTGCGACAAGAATCGGAGCGAGGACAGGTTGTCTTCCACCGCCTGGAAGTCGGTAAGAACAGCCTGGCGGTAGGCAGCTACGGAGCTGTCATAGGAAGCCTCGGCTTGCTCCACCGCGCCGCGGCGCGCGCCGAAATCAAGAAGAGTTTGGGATAAACTGGGGCCGAGCGACCACATGCGGCTCGGCCAAGTGAACCAACTGGAGAAGATAGCGCTCTCAAAGGCGCCGCTCGCAGTCAAGTTCACTAACGGGTAATAGGCGGCGCGGGCAACGCCAACTTGCGCATTAGCGGCCGCGACGAGGCGTTCGGCGGCGGCGATGTCCGGCCGCCGCTCCAACAGTACGGACGGCAAGGCAACCGGGACGGAAGGCGGGCTGGGAACAAACGGAGCAACCTCCAAGGAAAAGGCCGCCGCCGGTTTGCCGATCAATGTCGCGATCGCATGCTCGTACTGCGCGCGTGCGACTCTCAGATCAGTGGCCTGGGCCGTTGCGGTGTCCAGTTGAGTCTGAGCTTGCGAAACGTCCTCATCCGAATCGATGCCCGCGCTAAATAGTGCGGTAGTGAGCTGCAGATCCTGACGATAATTATTGAGCGTGTCCTGCAGGATGCCTTCTTCCGTATCGAGGGCTCGAACTTCGAAGTAATCCTGCGCCAACTCCGCCTGCGTGCTCAGAAGCGCGGTCGCGACATCCGCTGCGCTAGCCTGCGCCGAATAGCTATTCGCCGCAACGGTATTGCGAACTTTGTGCCACAGGTCGATGCTGTATGAGATGTCCGCCGCGATGTCGTAATTGTTAAGGGTCCTGCCGCTGCTGGCGGCACTGTTCGTGGGGTTGCTGCTGGGAAAATGCGATCGCGCATAAGAAGCTGAACTGCCAATGGTAGGGAAGAGAGAGGACCGCGCCGACACAACCAGCGCCCGGGCGGCACGGAAATTCGCCTCCGCCTGTTTGACGGTTTGGTTTGAGACGGCTACTTGGTCCTCAAGCTTATTCAGCTGCGGATCGTTGTACATCTCCCACCACTTCGGGCGAATCTTGTCGTCGCCGGGAGTTGCTACTTTCCAACCCGTACCCTCTTTGAACTGATCCGGCGCGGATTCCTTGTAGGCAGTGGGTATAGGCGTGGGCGGTTTGGAGTACTTCGGGGCGGGATTGCATGCTGTCAATAGCGCCAACGTGATAGCGATGAGCGGCGAGCCGTTTTTGATAAGCCTAGTTTTCGACATCGTTGCTCACCTGGGTAATCCACCGCCTAAGATAAATAGGGCAGTTCACCAGCTTGATGTCCTGGCTGGCCGTTGTGGAGAAGTATTGAATCGCTTTGCGATCCACTAGCGTGACCTCGCTGAGATCGATAAAAATCTTTTCGTGTGACACACGAGCTTCCATGATCGAGTGCTCCAATTCAGGGATGGCATCCTCGCTGAATTTGCCATTTAGCAACAGCGTAATTGAGCGCTGCGCGGGGTGCGCCTCGGTTGTGATTTTGTAATGCATCTCCATCGCAATGTTCCTCTTAGCCGGCGGCTTCGGCGGGCGCCTCCGGTAAATGGCCTCCGCGCATACTTTGCAACCACAGGCTGAAACGATCCATGTATAGGTAAATCACCGGCGTGGTGTACAGCGTCAACGCCTGGCTGACGATGAGGCCGCCCACGATGGTGATGCCCAGCGGACGGCGCAGTTCGGAACCCATGCCAGTGCCGAGCGCCAACGGAAGTCCGCCAAGCATCGCAGCCATAGTCGTCATCATGATGGGGCGGAAGCGCAGCAAGCACGCCTGAAAAACCGCTTCCTTCGGCGGCTTACGGTCGCGGCGCTCCACTTCCAGAGCGAAATCGATCATCATGATGGCGTTCTTTTTCACGATGCCGATCAGCAAGATGATCCCGATGAGCGCGATAATGCTGAGTTCCGTTTTCGTGATGAGGAGCGCCAGGATCGCGCCGACGCCTGCAGACGGCAGCGTGGACAGAATTGTGACGGGGTGTATGAAACTCTCATAGAGAATGCCGAGAACAATGTAGACGGCGCCCAGGGCGGCCGCTATCAGCAGCGGCTCGTTCGCGAGGGACGATTGAAAGGCTTGGGCTGTGCCGGTAAAGTTCGTGTTGATCGTGGTAGGCATGCCGGCTTTCATCTCCATGGCATTAATGGCGACGACGGCCTGGCCTAGAGCGACGGCGGGCGCGAGATTGAACGAAATTGTCACGGAGGGAAATACGCCCGAATGGGTCACGGAAAGCGCGGCTGTGGCAGGTTGATAGCGAGTGAAAACCGAGAGCGGAATGGGTTGCCCCGTACTGGAAGGAACGTAAACGTAATTCAGGCCATTCGGCGTCTGCCAGAACGACGGGTCTACCTCCATGATGACGAAATATTGATTCATGGAAGTGTATGTTCTGGCGATCTCTTCCTCGCCGAATGCGTCATACAGAACCTGGTCTATGGTTTGAGGCGTGACGCCCACCCGCGAGGCGGTAGCCCGGTCCACCACCAGGTTCGCTTCCAGCCCGCGGTCCTGCTGATCACTGTTCACATCGGTGAGCTGCGGCATCTTCCGCATCAGGTTCACCAGTTTGGGCGCCCAGGTCATCAGCTCGCTCAGATTGTCACTCTGCAGCGTGTACTGATACTGCGCCGCGCTCTGCCGGCCTCCTACGCGAATGTCCTGGGAGGCCTGCAGGTACAGCGTCACACCCGGCACGGCGGTCAGTTTCGGCCGCAGGCGGGTAATGATCTGGTCCGCTGTGACGTTGCGCTGGCTCAGGGGTTTAAGAGTGATGAAGGTGCGCCCGGTATTCGTTGTGGTGCCCGCCCCACCGCCCGTGAAAGCCTGCACGGTCAACACCGCCGGGTCTTTGTACACGATGGCGGCAAGCTGCACGATCTTTTTCTGCATGGCCTGGAAAGAGGTGTCCTGATCTGCGATGAAGTTCCCATTCATCCGGCCGGTATCCTGCTGGGGAAAGAAGCCTTTTGGCACGATGATGAAGAGATACACGTTCACCCCCAGCGTGATGATGGTCACGAGGAGCATGAGGAAGGAATGGCGCAGTACCCAGGCAAGGCTGTGCTCGTAAATTTTGAGAATGAAAACGAAAAACTTTTCGCCGGCATTGTAAAACCGGCCGTGCTTGCGCTCATCCGCCAATAATCGTGAGCACATAACCGGGGTAGTGGTGAGAGAGATCACCATGGATACCAGGATGGTGATGGAGAGGGTGACGGCAAATTCGCGGAACAGCCGCCCCACGATGCCGCCCATGAGCAAAATCGGGATGAAAACGGCTACCAGCGAAACACTGATGGAAAAAACGGTAGACCCAATCTCAGCCGCGCCGCGATATGCCGCCTGCATCGCATTCATACCTTCTTCGCGATAGCGCGTAATATTTTCGAGCACAACGATGGCGTCATCGACTACGAAGCCGGTAGAGATGGTAAGCGCCATGAGTGAAAGGTTGTCGATGCTATAGTCAAGCAGGTACATGATTCCGCACGTGCCGATCAAGGAAACGGGCACCGCAACGCTAGGAATCAAAGTGGCGCGTCCATCGCGCAGGAATAGAAAAACCACCATCACCACCAGCCCGACGGAGATCAGCAGCATCCGCTCCACATCCGAAACGGACGCGCGAATCGTCACTGTCTGATCTAACGTGACGGTCATGTCGATGGCCTTATTGATGCTGGCGTGTAGTTGGGGCAACGCGGCCTTAATACCGTCCACCGTATCGATGATGTTGGCTCCCGGCTGCCGGAAGATGATGAGAAGCGCTGCTCTCTTTCCGTTCGCAAGGCCGAGCGAACGCACCGTCTGAACTGAGTCCGTCACCTTTGCCACGTCGCGGAGCATCACCGGGGCGCCGTTATAGGCGACGACTAAAGGCTGATAATCCACCGCGTGCAGCAATTGGTCATTGGCATCGATCAGCCACTGTTTGTGTCCGTCGGAAAACGATCCTTTCGCTAGATTGGCGGTCTGGGCTGCGATGGCGGTGCGAACCGTATCCAGGCTCAACCCGTAATGGTTGATCTGGGTTGGATTGAGGTCGATACGCACAGCCGGAGCGGAACTGCCGCCCACCACCACTTGCCCGACGCCGCGGATCTGCGAAATCTTCTGCATGAGAATCGTGGAGCCGGCATCATATAGAGCGGAAGGTGGCAGCTTATCGGAGGTAAGCGCAATGATCAATATGGGCGAATCCGCCGGATTTACTTTGCGGTAGGTGGGATTGCCGGGCAGATCGGCGGGGAGATAGCTGCGAGCGGCATTGATGGCCGCCTGCACATCGCGTGCCGCCGAATCGATATTGCGGTTCAAGTCGAATTGCAGCGTGATGCTGGTTTGGCCCAGCGAACTTGATGAAGTCATCTCGGTCACTGCGGCAATGCGCCCGAATTGGCGTTCCAGCGGCGTTGCGACCGAGGACGCCATAATCTCCGGGCTGGCGCCCGGCAGCGCCGCGGAGACGGAAATAGTCGGGAAGTCGACCTGCGGAAGCGGCGAAACCGGCAAAAGCCGAAACGCCACTGCGCCGGAGAGTCCGACTGCAACGGTAAGGAGCGCGGTGGCTACCGGACGCCGGATAAATGGAGACGACAAACTCATTGCTGCGGCTCCGGTAAGGGAGTGGACGAAGGCGGCGCTGCCGGGGGTTGGACATGCGTGTCCGGTTCATGCCTCCCGTGGCGATGGCGCCAGCTGGATACTCTCGACGCGATCTCGTCAAAGAAGAGATAAATGACCGGCGTGGTGTACAGCGTCAACAGTTGGCTCAGCAGCAAGCCGCCGATGATGGTAATGCCCAGCGGCCGCCGCAACTCAGAACCAACGCCTCTACCAAACGCCAGAGGGACTGCGCCAAACAATGCCGCCAGCGTGGTCATCATGATGGGACGAAAACGCAGCAGGGAAGCTTGAAAGATTGAATCATAGGGCGTCTTGCCTTCCTGGCGCTCGGCGTCCAGCGCGAAATCGATCATCATGATGGCGTTTTTCTTCACGATGCCGATTAACAGGACGATGCCGATGATGGCGACCACGGTGAGCTGTTCGCGGCACACCATTAACGCGAGCAGCGCTCCTACACCCGCCGAAGGCAGCGTAGAGAGAATCGTTACCGGATGGATGTAACTTTCATACAGAACTCCCAGGACGATGTAAACCGTAACGAGCGCGGCCAGAATCAGAAGCGGCTCGTTGGTGAGCGATGCGACAAAGGCTTCCGCCGTGCCCTGAAAGGAATTCTGCATGGCCGCCGGAGCCTGCAGCTCCTTCTGAACTTGCCGGATGGCATCTACGGCGTTGCCCAGGGCAGCGTTCGGCGCCAGATTGAAAGAGACGGTCGTGGCTGGGAACTGCCCGATGTGGCTGATTAGGATGGGCATTGAGGAGTTCGCGTTTGTGGTGAACGTACTCAATGGAACGGAGACCGTGCCGGTGGCCGTTTTAATGAAAAGGTTACGCAAGTTGCGGGGATTGATCCGGAACTGAGGCTGAACTTCGAGAATGACGTGGTACTGGCTAAGCTGCGTGAAAAGCGTGGAGACCTGCCGCTGCCCATAGGCATCGTAGAGGGCGGTATCAATGCTTTGAGTGGTGATGCCGACTCGCATTGCTGTTTGGCGGTCAATGTTCAGCGAGGTCTGCAGGCCGTGCGTCTGAAGGTCGCTCGCCACGTCCGCAAGCTCCGGAAGGCCTTTGAGCCGATTGACGAAAGCGGCGGTATAACTCGACAGTTCATCCTGGTTGGGATCCTCCAGCGTGTACTGGAATTGAGTCCGGCTGACGATGTCCTCAACGGTAAGATCCTGGACCGGCTGCATGTAGAGGGTAATGCCGTCGATCTTCGCTAAATTCGGCTGGACGCGTCGAATTACGTCGGAGGCGCTGATGTTTCGCTGCGCCAGCGGCTTCAGATTGATTTGAATGCGCCCGGAGTTGAGGGTGGTATTTGTGCCGTCCACTCCGATAAACGACGAGAGGCTCTCCACCGCCGGGTCCTTCAGCAGTACCGCCGCTACGCGTTGCTGCAGCTTCGACATTTCTTGAAAAGAAACACTCTGATCGGCTTCGCTGACGCCCTGAATCTCGCCCGTATCCTGTACGGGGAAGAAGCCCTTCGGGATCACGACGTACAGGAAGATGGTTAGCACCAATGTTCCTGCCGCCACAAGTAGCGTAAGGGTGCGGTGCCTGAGAACGACTTCGAGAGTGCGGCCGTAGAAGGCGATCGTCTTCTCGAAAACAGCTTCGGATGCTTTGTAAAACCGCCCTTCAGCCGCGTCCTTCTTATGCCGCAGTAATTTCGCGCACAGCATCGGAGTCAGGGTCAGTGAAACGAACGCGGAGATGATGATGGTTACCGCGAGCGTGACGGCGAACTCGCGAAACAGGCGGCCCGTGATGTCGCCCATAAACAACAGCGGAATCAGCACCGCAATCAGCGAGATTGTCAGCGACATGATAGTGAAGCCGATCTGCTCCGCGCCTTTCAGCGCGGCCTCCAGCGGCGCTTCGCCCACCTCCACATAGCGCATGATGTTTTCGATCATGACGATGGCATCGTCCACGACGAATCCGGTGGAGATGGTAAGCGCCATCAAGGTCAGATTGTTCAGGCTGTAGCCAAGCATGTACATGGCGGCGAATGTGCCGACAAGCGACAAGGGAACCGCTACGCTCGGAATGAAGGTGGCGGCAAGGTTCCGCAAAAACAGGAAGATAACCAGGACCACCAGCGCGATACACAACAGCAGCTCGAATTCGACATCGGCGACCGAAGCGCGCACTGTGATGGTGCGGTCTGTCAAAGTGGCAATGTCTATAGACGAGGGAATGGTCACGCGCAGCTTGGGAAGCAGAGCCTTGATCCGGTCTACTACCTGAATGATGTTCGCGCCCGGCTGCCGCTGAATATTCACGATCACCGCCGGGACTTGATTCATCCACGCGGCCTGATTCGTGTTCTCCACTCCATTGGTCGTGTTCGCGACATCTTTGAGCACCACCGGCGCGTTATTCTTGTACGCGACAATGACCTTGTCGTAATCCTGGGCATCGAGCAACTGGTCATTCGCGTTGATCTGATAACTTTGATACGGCCCGTCGAAGCTGCCTTTTGCGGCATCGAGGCTGGTGGTGGTGATGGCGTTGTGCAGGTCTTCCAGGTTCAATCCGTAAGCCGCCAATTGCGTGGGATTCGCCTGAATACGAACCGCTTTCTTCTGGCCACCGCTGATTGTGACCGCGCCTACTCCTGACAATTGAGAGATTTTTTGCGCCAATCGCGTGTCGGCGTAGTCCTCCACATCTTGCAGGGCCATGGACTTCGATGTCAGGGCGAGCGTGACGATAGGCGCGTCCGCCGGATTCGTCTTGCTGTATATCGGCGGCATGGGAAGATCGGTGGGAAGGTAAGTCTGCGCCGCATTGATGGCAGCTTGCACTTCCTGCTCCGCTACGTCGATATTTAGGCTCAACACGAACTGCAGGGTAATTACGGACGCGCCCTGCGAACTGGTCGACAGCATCTGGTTCAAGCCAGGCACCTCGCCGAGTTGACGCTCGAGTGGCGCGGTGATGGCGGACGCAGTAACCGATGGACTCGCTCCGGGATAGAACGTGACCACCTGCATGGTTGGGTAATCCACTTCAGGAAGAGCTGAAACGGGAAGCTGCTTGTAGGCAACGACGCCGATCAGAAGCAGGGCAGCCATCAGCAGCGAAGTGGCGACCGGCCGCAGGATAAAGGGCCGCGAAGGATTCATTGCGCTGTTCCCGCGTGCTGCTTGTGTTGAGCTGCGTTTGCGCTCTGATTGGGGGCTGCCGCGCCAGGCGATGCGCGGACGACTACCTTCGTGCCATCCTGCAGCTTGTCGAAACCGTCCGTGACCAGAATCTCCCCGGGCGCAACGCCGCTAACAGCCGAATTCAGCCCGTCCGTAGTGGCCACCGTCACATTTCTGGACTGAACCACTTTGGTGGCCGGATTGATTACGTAGACGTACGCTACTTCGTTGTTTCGTTGTATGGCCGCATTCGGAACGATATTCACGCCCATCAGCGTCTTCACCAGCAGTTTGGCGTTGACGAATTCATTCGGGAACAGCTTGTTGTCTCTATTCGGATAGATCGCCCGCACCTTGACGGTTCCGGTGGTTGGGTCGATTTGATTGTCGAGCGTGAGGACGGTGCCTTGTGCCAGTTCTTCCTCGTTATCGCGATTGAGAGCGTCGACACGAAGCTTGCGGCCCGCCCGCATCTGTGTCACTACATCCGAAATAAAATCTTCGGCCATGCTGAAGATCACGGTTATAGGCGTGATTTGCGTGATGGTCACGATGGGCGTAGTACCGCCCGCCGTCACAATGTTCCCCAGGTCGGTCTGCCGCAATCCCACTCGCCCATCGATAGGCGAAGTGATCTGGGTGTAATCGACGTTGACCTTGGCGGAGTCGAGATTTCCCTGATCGAGCATGACCGTGCCCTCGTCCTGCTTCACAGTGGCTTGTTGGGTGGCGACCTGCTGTTCCGGTACAGCATGCTGCCCGTACGCCATCCGATAGCGATCCAAATCGATCCGGCTATTGGCCAACAGTGCCTGATCGCGGTCGAATTGGCCCTGCGCCTGAACAAGAGTTGCGTTGTAAGGCCGCGGATCAATGACCCCCAGCAGGTCGCCCTTATGAACCATCTGGCCTTCGCGGTAGTGAATCTCAACCAGGGTGCCCGTTACGCGGCTGGTGACCGTGACTGTGTACACCGGTGTAACTGTTCCGATGGCTTCGATGTATTCGCCCATGTTGCCCTTCGTTACCGTGGCCGCCGACACCGGAATGGCGCCCCCTCCCCCTCTGCCGCCACGCTTGGTGCCCGCGCCGGCTTGGCTCGCGCTGGAACTCTGCGCCGCGGTGCGCCGGGAGAGCAGAAACACGCCGCCTGCGACGATGCAAAGCACTGCTATCCAAATCACCCATCGTTTGCGTGCGCGCGCCGGGCTCCGGGGTGGCAGAGGTTCAAGTGTTTCGGTTTCAGAACTAATTGGCGGATTTGAATCTGTATTCATGGAGAGCGAAAGTACCGGATACCGACTCGCTGAAACCAGAAATACGCTTTTGCCGCCAAGCCGCGCGACTGCCGAAAGGACTACCGTTTTCTACGCCATTCGGCATAGTATGAGCGTGCGAGAATGGGCCGAAACCAGTTCTGGCTTCAAGGAGAACCGCGCAAACGATGAGTTCAGTTGGCAACGCGCTGCCGGGTGTTCCGGACGTGGAGTCGCCGCTTTTTGAAAGGCTCTTTGCGGCGAAGGGCGTTTCGGCGGAAACGCTGGACGTGGCGCGCAGGCTTCGCCAGGATGGTTTTGCCGTGATCGATTTTCCCGCAGACGGCTTCAATGCTCTGGCGCAGGCGATCATCAGCGCTCTCAACGATAAATATGATTGGGAAGGCTGGCGAAATGGCGCCGTCTCCAGCCTCCGCGTGCAGGACGCCTGGCAGACCGTGCCAGCGGTCAAGCAGATCGCTGCCAACCCCGCCATCTTGAAATTGCTGGCAGAGCTTTATGGACGTCGGCCGTTTCCGTTTCAAACGCTCAATTTCCCGGTTGGCACCCAGCAGCACTTCCACACCGACAGTGTGCATTTCAGCTCTATCCCGGAACGTTTCATGTGCGGTGTTTGGGTCGCCCTGGAGGATATCGACTCGGAAAATGGACCGTTAGTTTACTATCCAGGGTCCCAGACGCTGCCGATCTACACAAATGAGCATCTGGGAATCAACCCCAATACGCAGGGACCCGACGTCTATGATCACTACCCGGCCTATGAGAGGGCGTGGGAAGCGATTGTCGACGCTCTCGATCTGAAGCCGCTGCATTTTCATGCCAGGAAAGGGCAGGCGCTTATCTGGGCGGCCAACCTGCTCCACGGCGGCGCGGCGCAGAAGGACATTAGTCGCACGCGCTATAGCCAGGTCACGCACTACTACTTTGAAGGCTGCACGTACTACACTCCCATGCTTTCGGCGCCATTCCTCGGGCCTATTTACTATCGCGAGCTTATCAATATAAGTACGGGCAAGCCCGTACCGAACATGCAAGGCGAAGTGCAAGTAGCCAGGTCGCAGATAAGGCACGCCACACCCAAGAATCACATTGTCCGTCCAACGAAAACGCCCGAGAATTTCGACGGGGAAGCCTATCTCAAGGCCAATCCTGATGTAGCCGCAGCCAAGGTCAACCCGGCGAAACATTGGCTGGAGTTCGGCTATCGCGAAAACCGGCCGCGGCGGCCGTAACCTACGTGCCGGTGAAGTGCGCCTACCCACTTTGAGCAAGCTGCTAATGCGCTTCCCAACTTGCTGGATCCTGTGCGTTGTCTCCGCCTCTCTTGTTTTCGCGCTGGATTCCGGTAAGACCCCCACGCAGTATGCTCACCGCATTTGGGGCCAGGAAGAAGGGCTATTTCAACCCACCATCTACTCCATTTTGCAGACGCGCGATGGTTTCCTGTGGCTGGGTACGCAAGATAGCCTCATCCGTTTTGACGGGATGCACTTTCGGGAATTCAACGAAGGCGACTCCGTTCTGCATCAAAGCCTGATCCGCGCGCTGCTGGAAGATCGCGCCGGCGATTTATGGGTCGGCTCCGTGGGTAGCGGCGTTGCTCGCATTCGCCCCGATGGATCGTTAAGTCGCTACACGGCGCGCGACGGTATTTCCAACGACAACGCATTCTGCCTGGACGCGGATTCGAAAGGCGCTGTTTGGGTCTGCACCGAGCAAGGTCTGACACAAATTGCCGGAGAGCACCTCCGCGCGTTCTCAGCCGCGGCTGGGTTGCCGGGCGGCATTCGTTCTACTTGCGAGGCGACCGATGGCACGCGCTGGGCCGCCGGGCTGAACTTCGGGCTGAGCCGTTGGAACGGCTCTCGCTTCGAAAATTATTCGGATTCGGCGATCGGGCCTAGAGAGAAGATCTCCGCTCTCCTCTGCGCTCGGGACGGCAGCGTGTGGGCCGGCGCTGCGGGTCTTGTTCAGATTCGCCGGAACGGCTCGCGCCGGTTCACAACGCGCAACGGTCTGCCCGATAATGCGGTCTCCTCGCTCGCGGAGAGTCCCGACGGCAGCGTATGGGCCGGCACCGACGATGGCATCAGCCGGGTCCGCAATGGTGAAATCAGCGTCTACCGCACGCATGACGGGCTTTCTCATAGTGTGGTTCTGTCGCTCTATTTCGATCGGGAAGGAAGTTTGTGGGCGGGAACGAAGGACGGGCTCGATCAGTTCACGGACGGGAAGGTCACTCCCTACACGACGAACCAAGGGCTGCTGAACAATGACCCCGGACCCGTGATTGAGGACAGCGAGGGTCGCCTTTGGATAGGCACGCTTGGAGCGGGTCTGAATTCGTTCGACGGCCGGAGCTTTCACGCAGTCACGAAGTCGCAGGGCCTGATCGACAACACCGTTCTTAGCCTGGAGCGGGGTAGAAACGGCGACTTATGGGTAGGAACGAAGAAGGGCGTCAGCCGGCTGCGGCATGGCGTGCCGATCGCCGCTTACACCACTGCGCAAGGCCTTTCTGGCAAGGAGGTACGTGCTTTGTTCGTAGATGCCCAGGATGTGCTGTGGGCCGGCACCGATCACGGTCTGGACCGCTTCGACGGTAGGCGTTTTGTGAGCGCGAACGTCGTACCGGGTTCCGACAAGAGCGGAGTAGTGGCCTTGAACGGTGGCGGCGCTGTTCGTTTGTTCGCCAGCGTGGGCGCTCCGGGCCTCTATCTTCTGCGTGATAACCGGGCGGCCACTCGTACGCTCGATATCTCACACCCGATTGACTGTTATTACCTGGATCTGGCGCACCACGAGGTCTGGATGGGAACGTTGGGGTCTGGTCTGTTGCGCTGGAAGAACGGCATCATCTCGCATGTTCGCGTAAAGGATGGGTTATACGACAATCGCATCTACAGCATGCTGAAAGACGACAACTCCAACTTCTGGCTGGCCTCCAGCAAAGGCATTTTCAGGGTAAGCGAGCAGGAGCTGGAAGCGTTCGCGGACGGCGCCCTTCACGCGGTATCCAGCTTGCCGTTCAGCACCGGTCAACTGCGCTTCGAGTGCCGCGCGGGCGTGCAGCCTGCGGCTTGCCGGACGCGCGATGGGCACCTCTGGTTCTCCACAACCAGCGGACTGGTGATGATAGACCCTAACCATCTCCGCAGCAGCCATATCGCTCCGCCGGTGGCCATAACTTCGGTGTTGGTAAACGGCCGCCGCATTCAATCGCGCAACGGATTCCAGCTCAAGCCATTGGAAACCAATAATCTGGAAATACGTTACGCCGGTCTGAGCTTCGTTGCGCCGGAGAGAGTGGTTTTCCGCTACCGCCTGGACGGCTACGATAAGGCCTGGACAGATGCCGGCGGCCGGCGGGAAGCGTTCTTCACGAATCTGCCGCCGGGCAACTACCGCTTCCTTGTGATGGCTCAAAACGCGGACGGTGTCTGGAGCTCGGAAACGGCCGCCCTCAAATTTCTGGTTGAGCCGAAGCTCTATCAGCGCTGGTGGTTCTTCCCGATACTGATCTCGCTGCTTGGTTTGCTGTTCGCAGGCTGGTACCGCTTGCGCATCCGGCGCCTGAAGCTGGGCTTTGATATGGTGCTGGCGGAACGCAGCCGTATCGCTCGCGAGTTGCACGACACGCTGCTGCAAGGCTTGTCGGGCATCACGATGCAGATGCAAGCCCTGTGGACCAGACTCCCCGCTTCGAAAGAGAAACACTTCCTCGCCGGCATCATCCAGGACGCCGGCAAATGTGCCGCCGAAGCCCGCCAGTCGCTATGGGGATTAAGGGCGATGTCTCCAGGTTCGCTCGAATTCTCGGAGAAACTGGAGAAACTGGCGCAGAAATCAATGGCCGGAAAGCCTGTATCGCTCGTGCTGGATGTGGAGCGGATCTCCCTGCGCTCCGCGCCCGAAGTAGAGTTTCAACTGCTGCGAATCGCCCAGGAGGCCATATCCAACGCTGCAAAGCATTCGCAGGGTATCCGGCTGCGCATCGATCTCAAACTTCAGGATGGGATGCTGCTGCTCATCATTGAAGACGATGGCGTTGGTTTTGTTGAAAGCCCGACGCGGGCGTTAAGGCATTTTGGGCTGCTGGGAATGCGCGAGCGCGCTGCGGAAATTGGCGCCGGAATTACGGTCACCAGTTCTCCGGGCAAAGGAACCAGGGTTTCGATCTCCTTGCGGCTGGAGGCTCCCAAAATCGCCGATAGTAACGCTAACGCCCCGGCGGAACATCAATTAAGATAAGGTGCACATGGAATCCGCGCGGCCTATCCGCATTCTCTCGGTTGACGACCATGATCTCGTACGCAAGGGCATCGCAGCTGTTCTATCCACTCAGGCAGATCTGCAGCTGGTTGCGGAAGCCAATACGTCCGCCGAAGCGGTTCGCTTGTACAAACAGCATCTGCCGGACGTGACGCTGATGGACCTTCGCCTCCCGGACAAAAGCGGCATCGAGACGACGCGCCAGATTAGAAGCGAGTTCCCGTCGGCCAAAATCCTGGCGCTAACGTCCTATGATGGCGACCAGGACATCTATCGTGCGCTGGAAGCCGGTGTACGCGGCTATCTCCTGAAAGAAATGGTTCACACCGAAGTGATACGCGCCATTCGCCTGGTGCACGCCGGCAAGCGCTTCATCCCCAGCGAAGTGACGGAACAGCTCAATGGGTTCTTTCCGGAGGTTGCGCTCACGCCGCGCGAAGTCGAGGTTCTCACGCTGGTCGCGCGCGGTTTCGGCAACAAGGAAGTGGGCGATGTTCTGGGGACAGCGCCCGGTACGGTGAAGGCGCACGTGCAAAGCATCCTGAGCAAATTGGGAGCAAAGGACCGCACTCATGCCGTTACCCTTGCCTTGCGTCGCGGCATTATTCACTTGCACCAGCCAGAGCTGGCTCGTACTATTCTGAATGGCTAAGATGCGGACAGGCGCGTCGCCGCTGCCCGGGCGCGTCATTCTGAAGCGCTTGTTCCAACGCATCTTTCTGCTCTCGGTCTTGTTGGTCGTAGCAGCGTATGCCCTGGATTACGGCGTCCTGCGATACAAGATAGCGACGAAACGGGCGCCATTCGGTACCGTAACGGTCCAGCCCTATGACGCCGTCCCGCAGAAGAACCACAAGACCCAGTTCCTGCTTGAAGATCCGCAGGATCAGACTTGCGTCAACTCGCTCTTTCCTCACATGGGTGACAGCCCGTGCTGGTACCTCACGCGCCACAGAGAGCAGCGAATTGATTTGTAGGGCGTTCTAGACGCCCACGCCGATTTCTTCCGGCACTCCAGATTCCTTTTTCTTCTTCAGGAACGGCATCATGGCGCGTAGCTCTGCGCCCACTCGTTCCACTGGTTGATCCTTCGCCGCTTCGCGCATGGCCAGAAACTTCTTTCTGCCCTCGCGATTTTCGGCTAACCAGGCTCTGGCGAATTCGCCCGACTGAATCTCGCTGAGGATCTTTCTCATTTCGGCGCGGGTCTCGGCCGTGACAATTCGCGGACCGCGCGTGTAGTCGCCGTATTCTGCCGTATCGGAAATCGAGTAGCGCATGTAGCCCAGGCCGCCTTCGTAGATCAAGTCGACGATGAGCTTGAGTTCGTGCAGGCACTCGAAGTAGGCGATCTCGGGCGCATAGCCTGCCGCGGTCAGTGTCTCGAAGCCCGCGCGGATCAGTTCGCTGACGCCGCCGCACAGCACGGCTTGCTCTCCAAAGAGATCGCTTTCGGTCTCTTCTCTGAAAGTGGTTTCAATTACCCCGGCCTTGAGGCAACCCAGCGCAAATGCATACGCCAGCGCGGTTTCCAGCGCGTGCCCTGAGGCATCCTGCGCGATCGCGACCAAAGCGGGTACGCCGACGCCTTCGGTGAATAGTTCGCGGACGCGGTGCCCCGGGGCCTTCGGAGCAATCATCGAGACGTCGATATCGGAAGGCGGCTTGATCTCGTTGAAGTGAATGTTGAAGCCGTGCGCGAACATGAGCGTCTTGCCCTTTTTCATGTGCGGCGCAATGTCTTTACTATAGGTATCGCCCTGTACGTGATCCGGCAGGAGAATCATAACGATATCTGCCTGCTTGGCCGCCTCTGAGACGCTTAAAACCTGCAGTCCCGCCGCTTTCGCTTTTGCGGCGCTTTTGCTGCCGGCATACAAGCCCACGACCACGTTTAGCCCGGAGTCGCGCAAATTCAGTGCGTGCGCGTGTCCCTGGCTGCCGTAACCGATGATGGCAATCGTCTTCCCCTGGAGCGGAACAAGGCTCCCGTCCTTCTCATAGAATCGCTTTGGCATAGCTGTCCTTTTGTAATAATTCGGCCCGCAGGGCGAGACTCTAATCCGCGCTCTGCAACTCGAGAACTTCTTCCGATGCCGCGCCGCGCGGCACGGGCGGTGAGAGCCGGAGTTTCTTGTTATCGAGCGACATCGAAACCATTCCGGAGCGCGTCACTTCGATCTCGCCATAGCTCTTGATCACGTCGATGAAACCATCCAGCTTCTCCGGGTCGCCGGTCGCTTCCAGGGCGAAGCCCTCGGTGGTGGAATCCACCACGCGAGCATGAAAAATCTCAGCCTCTTTCAGCAGCGCCGAACGGTTCTGCTGGCTGGTTCGCACGCGCACCAGGACGAGCTCCCGGTTGATCGCCGGCCCGTCGGTGACATCGGTCGCCTGCAGCACGTTGATCAGCTTGTTCATCTGCTTAATCACTTGCGCCCGGATATTAGGCTCCACTTCGACCGCGATGGTCATTCGGGAAAGCGTCGGGTCAAGCGTTCGAGCCACGGTCAGGCTTTCAATGTTGTAGCCGCGCTGACTCAACAGACCCGTCACGCGCATCAACGCGCCCAACTTGTTTTCCACCAGAAGAGAAATGATTTGCTGCATCGCTCGCTCCGTACTAAACTTCAACCGGCTGCGGCTGGCGCAGAACCATTTCGTTGATCGCGCCGCCGGCGGGCACCATCGGGAAAACGTTCTCAAAAGGAGACACCTTGACGTTTAACAGATAGGGCCCGGGCTCGGAAACCGCCTGCTCGAGCGCTGCCGGCAACTCTTTTGCGTTCTCCACAGTCCGGCCTTTAAAGCCATACGCGCCGGCCAGTTTCTCGGCATCGGGAAACGAGCTGAGCTCTACCTGGCTCAGGCGATTGTTGTAGAACAACTCCTGCCATTGCCGAACCATTCCGAGATAGCCGTTATTCATGACGATGATCTTAATAGGCAGCGACTGATTCACGATGGTGGCGAGTTCCGGTATGGACATCTGAAAACCGCCGTCGCCGACAATTGCGAACACAAGCTTGTCAGGCCGGGCAAACTGCGCGCCGATAGCTGCAGGCAGACCGAATCCCATAGATCCGAGTCCGCCGGAATTGATCCACAGCCGCGGCTCGTTGAAGCGAATCAACTGCGCGGACCACATCTGATGCTGGCCCACGTCACTGGCCACGATTGCCCGTCCGCCCGAAAGCCGATCGATTTCCGCGATAAGATGCTGCGGCTTGATCTCGTCCTGTGCCTTATCGGCAACCAACGGGTGTTCTTCCTTCCAGCCGCGAATCTGCGTCCACCACGCCTGGCGCGCGGCCGCATGCTTGTTCTGCATCGCCGGCGCCAGGTCCTTCAGTTCGGCGGTCAGCTTAGGAATCACGCGCTTTACATCTCCGACAATCGGCAGATCCGCATGGCGATTCTTGCCGATTTCCGCCGGATCGATATCCACGTGAATCACTTTGGCGTGGGGCGCGAAAGCCGCCAGGCGGCCTGTGACGCGGTCGTCGAAGCGCACGCCAAGCGCAATAATAAGGTCGGTATTCGACAAGCCCATATTTGCGGCATAACTGCCGTGCATACCGGGCATGCTGACGAAATTGCGATGTTCGCCGGGCAGCGCGCCCAGGCCCATCAGCGTGCAAACGGCGGGCGCATCGATTTCTTCGACCAGCGCGCGGAATTCCTCGCTGGCATTGGCCGCAATAATGCCGCCTCCGGCATAAATGAATGGCCGCTCGGCCTCCCACATCATTTGGGCGGCGCGGCGCACCTGTCCGCTGTGCCCTTCGCTGTAAACCTTATAGCCCGGCAGATGAATCTCGGTCATCGGCGCATAGTGTGCGTTGCCTTGCAAGACGTCTTTGGTCACATCCACCAGCACAGGTCCCGGACGCCCCGACGCGGCAATATAAAAAGCCTCGTGAATCGCCTGCGGCAGGTCTGCGATGTTCTTCACCAGGAAATTATGTTTCGTGGCAGAGCGCGTGATGCCAAATGTGTCCGCCTCCTGAAACGCATCGCTGCCCATCAGCTTCGTTGACACCTGGCCCGTGAGCGCGACGATCGGAATAGAATCCATCATCGCGTCGACAAGACCCGTTACCAGGTTGGTTGCGCCAGGACCCGAGGTTGCGCAGCACACGCCTACTTTCCCCGTCGTCCGCGCATAACCCTGCGCTGCGAAAGCTGCATTCTGTTCGTGCCGAACCAGGACATGCCGGATGGGGTGGTCATAGAGCGCGTCGTAGAGCGGAAGAGTGACGCCGCCCGGATAGCCGAAAATGCAATCGACATTTTCGCGAACCAGGCAATTCAACAGAATCTTAGCGCCGGAAAGCAGATTGGACGACATGGCCTGTTTTGAAAATTTCCCTCTGAAGTCGCTTGCGCGTAAGGTGTATTAATGAAAAGGGCCACCTGGCTGGTTCGGTATCCCGCCGGGTGGCCCCTGATTCACATTCGTGAGGCTCACTCAGGCGGTGCTGTTCACAACCACCCCAATGAGCAAAACGACGGTTTGAAGCCGGTTCATAATCACGATTAAGGCGACACTGGCGCCAAGCCCGGTGAGGCCCGCGTCTCGCCACCGTATGAAACCACGGTAGCCCACAAGCAGTTTTTATGCAAGAGAATAAAATTATAAAAAAAGTAAATACAAGCCGTGGCATACGTATGTGAGACTCTCCACCGTTGCTGCAATATAAATAGTTTTGTGTGTGTCACTTACAGTTAATAAATTACTTAACTGAGTGTCATCAGGGACGCCAAGCCTAGGGCAGTTAACAGGTCTCCCTAAACCCCATCGCTACAATGAAGCCGTGGAAAAGCGCCGCATGTGCCCGAACTGCCGGGCCTTCGTTACCATCTCCGACCGTGTTTGCCCCTATTGCAATATGCAACTTGGGCCGCGGGCCATCGACCTCCGTGCCGGTCAATTTGCGGCTTCGTTCCTGCCGCGGGCGAACCAGACCGCCATTATCGTCCTGGTGATCAACGTTGCCTTTTATCTGGCCGAGGTCATCGTAAGCTATCAGCTCACGAAATCGGCCGCAGTCGGCGGCCAGGTCGCGGTCGTATTTGGCGCTAAATACGCTCCCCTGATCTACGCTGGCCAGTGGTGGCGATTGATTACCGCCGGTTTTCTGCACGGCGGCTTCTGGCACATAGCCATGAACTCCTGGGCGCTATTCATCCTGGTGACGGAGGCCGAGCAATTCTACGGAACCGCGAGATTCATCGTCGCCTACGTCTTTTCCACCTTCACCGGATTCCTGTGCAGCCTCCTTTGGTCGCCCGGCAGCCTGTCTCTGGGAGCTTCAGCCGCCTGTTTTGGCCTGTTCGGCATCATGCTGGCGATGGGTTTACGACAGCGCGCCGACCCGATCACGCAGGCCGTGCGCGCGCATTACGGCCAGTGGCTGATTTTCGGACTATTGCTTAGCCTGGTTCCCGGCGTAGATATGGCCGCGCACGTTGGAGGATTTATCGGCGGTTTTATCATCGGGCTGGTAGCGGGTCTTCCAGGATTGCCAGGCACTCCTCGCGAAACCCTCTGGAAGGTGCTGGCGGGAGTAGCGATTGCAATTACGCTCTTTGCTTTTCTGCTGGATTTTCTTTCTTACCATGCCATCTTGCGCGGAATAAGCAATAGTTAGTATAGTTAGTTGTTCCAATAAATAACCTCTTCTGCCTTGCCTGACCTACTCCTGCTTCGGGGGGCCAAGCAGCTGTTAACGCTTCGCGGTCCAAGTGGCCTGCGCCGGGGGAAAGCGCTCCACGAGCTGGGCGTAATTGAGGACGCTTCGGTCCTGATTCGCGATGGTCTGATTGCCTGCATCGGACCCACACGACGTGTTGAAAATTTGAAAGAAGCGCGCGGTGCGCTACAGCTCTCAGTCGAGGGCGCGGTAGTCATGCCGGGATTCGTGGATCCTGGTCTTCGGCTCAATCTCATGCCTACTGCCAACGGCGCCCGGCGCGCGCACAAACCGAAGAAAATATCCGATTTCTGCTCAGAGAGCCTTATGCTCATGCGCTCTTGCCTGGCGCACGGCACGCTGAATCTACAGGTGAAGGCGAATGCCGGCATAGGTGGCTTCCGCTCCGACGTATCGGTCCTCAAGCAGCTTGCAGAGTTCGGTGAACACCCGGTCCGCATGGTCCGGGCGTGGCGCATTGACTCTTTCGGCGATGTGGACGATTCCCCGGACGATTATCACGCGAACCTCCAATTCTTACGGCAGAGGAACCTTGCCCATTCCGTTGAGGTTGGCCTGGATTCCAATACGTGCCTGGGCGATCGCGTGTGGACCGCAGCCGGCGAGAAGCGCTTCGGTGTAAATCTGCTCTGGTCCGGCGGATCTGCCGATGCGCTTTCAGATCTTCTGCGCCGCGCCGCGCCGCGCACGGTTTATTCCCCTTCAAACCTCACGAAGGAGGAGTGTGCGACGCTCGCGGAAGCTCCCATCCTCACCGTTTTCTCTCCGAACAAAGAGCTGCTTGAAGAGCAGGGTGGCGATGCAGCGCGCCGCATTGCCGATGCCGGTGGCGCGATCGCCCTTTCGAGCGGCTATGAGCCGGCCCACACCCCCAGCTTCAGCATGCAGATGGCGATTGCCCTGGCGGTGCTGCGCCTGCGGCTGACGCCGGAAGAGGCCATTGCGGCGGCCACCATCAATGCCGCGCACGCCATCGGAATCGGGCATTCTACCGGCAGCTTGGAAGTGGGAAAAAGGGCCGATCTGCTGGTGCTGAATGTACCCGACTACCGCGAGATTCCCCGGCGTCTCGCCGTCAATAGCGTGAATCTGGCCTTGCGAGATGGCAAAATTGTGTTCAGCCGCTCAGCTTCGAAAGTGAGGACCAACTACGCTGCGGGTTGAGTCACTGGTGGAATGCGTCCCCAATTTTTCTGAAGGGCGCAATACCGCCACCGTGGATGCGATCGAAACCGCGATTGCCAGCGTCCACGGAGCTTTCATTCTTCATCGCACTAGCGATCCTGATCATCATCGCAGCGTGATTACTTTCGCCGGCGCCGGCGAGTTCGTTCTGGAAGCTGCCGTGCGCGCCGCCGCCAAAGCCGCGGAACTCATCGATCTGAATCAGCAGCGCGGCGTCCACCCCCGTCTTGGAGCCTTGGATGTGCTCCCCTTCGTTCCCCTGGGTACGACCACCATCGAGGAATGTGCGACCCTGGCGCGCCGCGCAGGCCACCGGATCTGGAATGAACTGAGAATTCCGGTTTACTTTTATCAGGCGGCAGCGGCCCGGCCGGATCGCAGACAACTAGAAGACGTCCGCCGCGGCCAGTTCGAAGGCTTGCGTGACAGCGCGCTTGTCGATACGGCTGACGCCCCCGATATCGGCGGACCCGGGTTGCATCCCACTGCAGGCGCCGTCATCGTAGGAGCGCGCAAATTCCTCATCGCCTACAACATCAATCTAAAGACCACGCGTCTGGACGTGGCCAAGACGATCGCGAAGCAGATCCGCGCCAGCACCGGGGGCATGCCGGAGGTCAAAGCTCTCGGCCTGCCGCTGCCGTCCCGCGGGCTTGTTCAAGTGTCAATGAACCTCACAGACTTCGAACGAACCCCGGTGCATGCCGTGTACGCGGAAGTAGAAAGGCTGGCTGCCTTGCTGGACGTCGAAATCGAAGAGAGCGAGTTAGTCGGTCTCATGCCGCGCAAGGCGGTAGAAATGGCTTTCGCCGGCTTACTGAAACTGCGCCACTTTGACTCTGGCCGGATCGTCGAAAACAGGCTTGAAGAACTGATCTGATGAGTAACTTCCACTCCGCTAGTGCGTAAATTCTGTTAGCATACCCAAGACATCCGATGCGCCTGCCTCGAGCGTTCGCACTTGGCGCCGTTCTGGCCTCTTGCGTCTTTGCGCAGGCCGAACCCGTTGACGCACTTGCGGTCTACAGGGCAGCTGACTACAAGACCGCGATCCCGCTGCTGCAGGCTGCCGCCGTAAAGACTCCCCCGGATCCTGTCATTCATGCAGCGCTTCTTTCCGCCCTCGTTTACGAAGGTCGAGTCGACGATGCCGCCGATCTCGCCGCCCAGGAAGCGCTGTCTTTTCCCGACTCTCCTGAAGTCATGGCAGCTCGCGGCGAATTCGCCTTTTATATGGGCGACATGCCTGAAGCCGAAAAGCTCTGGGTAGCGGCTGCCAACCTGAAGAACACAACCGCGCGAGCCTATTTCGGGCTTTCGCGCCTGTATAAGGCGGCCTCTATGTACCGGAGCGCCCGTCTCCGCTGCATGCTGGCTCACGAAATGGATCCGGATGACGCGCTCATCACCCGCACCTGGCTTGATTACCTTACCCCGCAAAAAACTAAAGAATTGTTGCCTCCGTTTGCCGCCGCCCACCCCTGGCTCTACCACAACTATCAGATGTACGTGACAACCCACGACATCGTCGAAGGCGACTTGAATCAGCGCAAAGCATTCGAGCTCATCGGCGAACCGAAGGAGGAGGAAGTGCGGCTCTACGAGTTGCATGACTCCCCCACCAGGGTGCGCGGTGTTGGAGTGGAATTTGCCATTGGCGATGCGCACCCGATGCGCTTATTGCTTGATACCGGCGCCAGCGGCATTCTCCTGAGTCAAGCGACTATCGACAGGGCCGGTCTGGAACACCTCGGCTCGACCGAAACGCACGGAATTGGGGACAAGGGCTCCAGAACCGGCTTCGTTTCTGTTTCAAATGAGTGTCATATCGGGCCGCTCCATTACAAAGCCTGTGTTGTCGAGGCGCTCAACGGGAAAGGTAGGGTTGCCGGCGACGAGGATGGTTTCATCGGCACCGATGTTTTCTCCGATTATTTGATTCAACTCGACTTTCAGAAGCACTTGTTGCACTTGAGGCCGCAGCCCCCGCGGCCGCCCAATCCGCAAGGCTATGATCGCGAGAAGGGGCCAGCCCAGAACGGATTTACTCCAGTGTTTCGCTTCGGTCACTTTCTGATGGTTTCCACCCGCCTGAACGGAAAAACTTCCGGCCTCTTTTTGCTCGATACGGGATCGTCCGGCTCATTGGTCGACTCCACCTTTGCCCGCCTTTCCACGAAAATTCACAACGATGACTACATGCGGATGCGCGGAATTTCGGGAGAGGTGAAACATGTGTTCGAAGCTGACAAGGCGTTGATAGAGTTTTCCGTCTACCGGCAGCGAAACATCGGATTGAACGCCATCAATCTGAATAACTCGCCCGAACATTCGGAAGTTCGCATGGACGGTATTCTGGGCATGCCTGTTCTTGCGATGTTTCGCCTGACGCTCGACTACCGCAATGGTCTGGTCAAGTTCGATTACGTGCTGAAGTAGACGCGATGCCGCGTGTCCTTATGATGAGAATATGTCCGCGATTACCACAGCCGATCCCCGTGTGACTTCTCCTTTCGAAGAGATTGTGGATTTGGAGCGCGCTTACCTGCTCCAGAACTATGCCCGCTACCCATTGGCCTTGCACCGCGGAAAAGGCTGCTACGTTTACGACCTGGAAGGAAACCGGTATCTTGACTTGATCAGCGGCATCGGCGTTAACTCGCTCGGCTATGCCCATCCGCGAATCACCAAAGTGATCCGCCAACAGGCCGGGCTGCTGCTGCATAGCTCCAACCTTTACTATCACGAGTACCAGGGCCGGCTGGCCGAGCGTCTCGCGAAAGTGAGTGGCCTCAACCGGAGCTTCTTCTGCAATTCGGGCGCGGAGTCCATGGAAGGCGCGCTAAAGATGATCCGCTCCCACGGGAATTCGCTGTCGCCGCACAAGACAGAGATTATCTCCCTCGAAAATTCGTTCCACGGGCGTACGTTGGGCGCGCTCTCCGTCACCGGGCAGCCGAAGTACCGCAAAGACTTTGAGCCGCTGCTGCCCGGGGCGCGCTTCATTCCGCATAACGACATGGCCGGCCTCGAAGCCGCCGTTACCGAAAACACCGCGGGCATCGTCCTGGAATTCATTCAGGGTGAGGGCGGCATCTATCCGGTTTCGGAGGCATTCGCGCGCCGTGCTCGCGAACTGGCCGACCGCTTCAACGCGCTGCTTGTCTTCGATGAAATTCAGTGCGGCGTCGGCCGCCCCGGTGCCTATTTCGCCTACCAGTTGCCGGATCCCGCCGTCATACCGGACATTGTGGTCGTGGCCAAGCCGATGGCTTGCGGCCTTCCTCTGGGCGCCATTATCTCGAACGAAAAAGCCGCCGCGACAATCAAGCCCGGCATGCACGGTTCCACTTATGGAGGCGGACCGCTCGCTTGCCGCGTGGCGCTGGAATTCTTCGACATTCTCGACGAGCTGCTGCCCTCTATCAACGCCGTTGGCGGTTACTTCCGCATGCGGCTGACTGAGCTCATGCGCGCTTTCGCTTTTGTCAAGGAGGTCCGCGGACAGGGATTGATGATTGGTATGGAACTGACGTTTCCGTGTAAGTCGCTGGTGCTCGATGGCATGAAGGAAGGGCTGCTCTTCAACTGCACGCACGACACCGTTCTGCGCTTCCTGCCGCCCTATATCCTCTCCGAGCAGGATGTGGATCGCGCCATCGCCGCCCTCAAGAAGGTTTTCAAAAACGCGAAGCCCCCGGCTTAGCGGCCGTCTTCTCCCTCTACAAGAGTTCGTCGCGCTTCTTCGCGTCCAGTGTCTTCACGATCTTGCTGACGTCCTGCGCATTGGCGCGGCTCGCTATCAACAGCGCATCGGGCGTGTCCACAACGATCAGATTTTCCACTCCGACCAGTGCCACCGGCTTCGCCGCATCCACGAAATTGCCGCTACTGCTTTCGGCGATTAATTCGCTCCGCGAGGCATTACCGTCTTTATCTTTTTCCGCCAGATCATAAACGGCGCTCCAACTTCCAACGTCGTTCCATCCAATATCGTCCATCGCGATGCCCGCCACTTGCGAAGCCTTCTCGATGATCGCGTAATCCACCGAGATGTTGTCGCACAGCGGATAGGTGGTTGCCAGGCTCCCTTGGAAGGACGGGCTGCCGAATGACGGCAATCCTGCCAGTAACGTCGCCGTTTTCGGCTGGTGACGCCGTACCAGGTCGAGCACGGCCGATGCCCGCCAGAAGAACATGCCGGCATTCCAAAAGAAATTTCCGCGCGCTACAAACCGCCTGGCGGTCTTGGCGTTCGGCTTTTCGCGAAAGCTCCTGACCGCCAGCGCCGCATTCCCGCCGGAGCGCGCGGCCTTCGGAAATTCGATGTACCCATACCCGGTTTCTGCCCAGCGTGGCTGTACTCCCAATACGACCACATCGTGTACTTCAGCCGCTTTATACGCCGCCTTCACAAAATTGCGGAAGTGCGCCTCTTTCAGGATCAGATGATCGGCGGGGAAAACGCCGAGCATCGCTTCAGGATCGGCCTCTTGCAGAATATGGGCCGCCAGCGCAATGCAGGGAGCCGTGTTGCGCTGCGCCGGTTCGGCAATGATCTGCTGCTTAGGCACTTCGGGCAACTGGCTGCGGATTTCGCCTTGCAGGAAATCATTCGTGACCACCCAGATGTTCTGGGGCGGGATGATGGGCTTTAAGCGATCTACCGTCTGCTGAATCAGGCTGCGTTCTCCAAAGAAACGCAAGACCTGCTTCGCGTTCCGCTTGCGGCTGCGCGGCCAAAAACGGGTGCCGCGGCCGCCCGCCATAATCAGGGCGTACCGGTGACTTGCCATAGATCCTCTAGTCTAAAGGGCGTCCACTTCGGTGCTGCCGGTAGGCGATCGCCGGTCGTGGCGCTTTCCTTAGGGGTTTGGCGAGCCTGGATTGTCGGGCAGTATATGGTCGGATAAGCGCGAATCGGGAAATCCGCGGATCAGCTTAAAGGTGCGGTCCCAACGGGTCCGCGTGAAGAAATGTTCCGCCAGATCCGTCGCGTGATTAAACAGGGAATTCACGGAACTGCCGGCCAGGTCTTCCGTTGAAGCCCGGTATGACCAGTAAATCAGCACCGGCTTTCCAATGATGTAGTCGCGGGGAACGAAGCCCCAGTAGCGGCTATCCAGCGAATTCTCGCGATTATCGCCCATGGCGAAATAGTTGTCGGGTGGAACCACCACTTCGCCGTTTTCGAGATGATGCTGCAGCATGTCCGCCTGCAGAATGCCTTGCAAGGGATGCTGTGGATCCGCGTAGGGCGTCGCCTCCCCGGGAAAAGTACTCGAACCCGCGCCATAGCCCATCTTGTGATAAACGTATGGTTCGTTCAGCCTCACTCCGTTGCGGTAAACCACCCGGTCCACGACTTTGATGTGATCGCCCGGCACTCCAATCACGCGCTTCACGAATGTCTGCGAAATATCGGCCGGATATCGAAATACGATGATGTCGCCGTGCTTGGGAGCCTCGTAGGGCAGAATGTGCTGGCTGAAACTGCCGGCGGGGGCGTACGCCAGCTTGTCAACCAGCAGGTGATCGCCAATCAGCAGCGTGTCTTCCATGGACCCCGTCGGAATCACGAAAGCCTGTACCAGCGTCGTGGTTCCGAACAGCAGAAGCAGAATGGTGACCACCCACTCCGCCAACGTATTGCGCTGTGGTTCGTGCTTGTGTCCTGCTGCCGCCTGATCCGTCTTTGCCTGATGAAGAGTGGCCGTGTCCTCTGCCATGGATTCCTTAATGGATGAAGCCCCTGAACTCTCATTGTAGCTTTGAGCGCCGGGTCGAACTCTGAGAAAATGACTAGGTGTAGACCGTTCGCTGGCGTGCTCTTCATGCGGGGCAGCGCATAGTGGCTTTTTCGCCACGACGTCCGAAACGGCATTCTGAAAGGGAAATATGAACCGAAAGCAAGCGTTGATGCTCACTGCGGCCGTGTTGGCTGGCCTGGCGGTCAGTTGCGGCAGAAAATCGGCGAGCGATCAATCTCTCACCACCGACATTCAGGCGAAGCTTTACAACGACCCCGTTACCAAGCCCGCTAGCATCAACGTCGCCGTGAAAGACGGAACGGTGACGTTGAGCGGGAACGTCGCCAGTTCAGATATCGAGCTGGAGGCCATGAAGGTCGCCAACGGTACCAGCGGGGTGAAAGGCGTCAATGATCAGCTAAAGGTAGATGCCGCCGCGGCGGCCAGTCAGCCTGCCAATACCAGTACTGACGCCACGGCACAACCATCCGCGCCCCCGCCGTCGGCTCCCGCTGAAGCCCCGGCGCCAACACCCGCCGCTCAGGTAGCGGAAGCCGCGCCGCCGACGGCTCAACCTGAGCCCGAAGCGGCCCCGCCCCCCGCCACTCCGCCCCCGCCACGCGTTGTAGAAGTCACAATTCCTGCCGGAACCAGCTTTACTATCCGCATGATTGACTCCATCGACTCGAAAACCAACGGTCCCGGACAAACGTTTCGCGCGACCCTGAATTCACCGCTCGAGCGCAACGGGCGCACCGTGATCCCCTCCGGCGCGCCCGTGACCATCTTGCTGGCGAACGCCTCGCAGGCGGGTCATTTCAAGGGCAAAAGTGAACTCGAGGTTCGTGTGGTCAGCGTCAGCTATCACGGGCGGTCTTATCGCGTGGACAGCACCGCCAACACGGAGGAGGGAAAGTCGCGCGGCAAGCAGACGGGGATTCGTACGGGAATCGGCGCAGCCGCGGGCGCGCTTATCGGCGGAATCGCAGGCGGCGGCAAAGGCGCGGGCATCGGTGCCCTTGCTGGTGGCGGCGCGGGTGTCGGTGTCCAGATGTTCACGCACGGCCAGCAGGTAAAGATCCCCTCAGAGGCCGTTCTTACTTTCCAACTGCAGGCGCCCTTGACGGTCGAGCGCACCGTGCGCTAAGGCTGTTCCAAGGCGGACCCCTCGCGTACTAATCGTTTCTGTTTACCCGAAGCGTGCCAGATGATCGCGTTGAGTTCGCCGCCGAGCACAATCGCGGCGGCGGACAGGTACAGCCAGAATAGGAGCGCCACCACCCCGGCAAGCGATCCATACGACCGGTTTAGCGAAGCGAAGGTGTTTAAATAAAGCCTTAAGCCCAAGGAAGCTACTGACCAGCAAACTAAAGCAAAACAGGCCCCCGGCAGAACTCCCTCCCAGCGCATTCGGTCGAGATTGGGGCCGAATCCGTAGATTAGCGTCATCGAAAGCAATAGCAGCAGCAACGCGACAAGCCAGCGAACGACGTTTGAGAGGTGGCCGAGTGAGCCCAATATGGGCAGTCTTTCATTAATCACTTGCGCCGCCTCGCTGCTTGCGAATAGAAACACCAAAGCTGCCGCCAACAGGACCACGAAGCCAAGTGTCAACGCAATCGCGATCAACCGTCGATGCCACCATGATCGAATCCGCGGAACTTCGAAGGCGACATCCATCGCTTCAATCAATGCGTCCACGCCGGATGATGCGGTCCATAAAGCAACCAGCACTCCGAACGACAGTTTCCCGCTGCTTGCCCCGGACATGATCTGTTTCAGCATGCTGGTCAAGAGGTTGAAAGCGGAGCGAGGCATGATGTGGTCTAGGTAGTGCAGCAACTTGATATAAGTGCCGGTCTGGGACGCCAGGATGAATCCGATCAGCGTTGAAAGGACAAACAACAACGGAAAGAAAGCCACCAGGAAATAGAAGGAAAGTAACGCCGCCTGGTCGGGTAGTTTGTGTTCGCTACTGCGGGCCCATAGCTGTTTGATGAGGTCCTTCCAACTGAGTCCTCCGCGGCTCCACACCATCGCTGAATAGCGAGTCGCGAGATCTCTAAACCGTGCTTTCATAGGCTCCGGCAGCTCATTCGAATTCGCGGAAGTTTACGAGGGATTCTCATGCAGGGTCCTTCGCAGTAACCATGGCATAGTCGTGGCCTGCACGAGAATCGCGAACGCCACCACGAGGTATGTCGCAACGAGCAGCACGTCGCGTTCTTTCCCCGGTGGCAGCGTGAGAGCGAGTGCAATGGAGATTCCCCCGCGCAAGCCGGCCCAGGTCAGCAGCGAAACGCGTAATCCTCCGCGCTTGGCCAGATGCATAGCTGCCGCGGGAACGGCAAGGCTGGCGAGCCGGGACGCAAGCACGATGGGAATCATCAAGGCCGCCGCGAGCAGATAGATAGGCTGCCATTCGAGCAACAGAACCTCGAGCCCGATCAGGACAAACAGTATCCCATTGAGAATCTCGTCGAGAAGCTCCCAAAAATTGTCCAAATTCGTTCGCGTCTGATCTGACATGGCCAGGTTGCGGCCATAGTTTCCAATCAGCAGCCCTGCCGTCACAATGGCCAGCGGACCGCTCGCGTGCAGCGCCGCGGCGAGATCATAGCCGCCGCTTACCAGCGCGAGGGTCAGCATGACCTCGACTTTGTAGTTGTCCACGCGCTTGAGCATCAGAAAACAGATTCCGCCCAGAGCAAGCCCCAGTGCCAGTCCACCGCCCACTTCCGTTAGCAGGAGGAGCGCTGTATGCTCCCAACTGAAGCTCTTGGCGCCGTTTATCATCAACCTGAACATCACCAGAAAAACCACAACGCCGACTCCATCATTGAACAACGACTCGCCGGCAATTTCGGTCGTCAGCGAAAGAGGCGCCTCCGCCAGTTTGAGTGCGCCCATGACCGCGATCGGATCTGTGGGCGAGATCAGCGCGCCAAATGTCAGGCAGGCGATCAACGGTACTCCAAGCCCGAGCCAGCCGAAGAGCAACCAGCTCGCGCCACCCACCAACGCGGTTGAGATGAACACTCCGACTGTCGCCAGAATCGCGACCGTTTCTTTCTGCTCCCGCAACTCATCAAGGTCTACGTGAAGCGCTCCAGCGAACAGCAGGAAGCTGAGCATCCCATTCAGCAGCGCCTCGCTGAAATTGACGTTATTGACAATGGCGGCGCCCCGAACCCGCAACGGCAACCCCACCTCGCCAGCCGCGATGAGGGCCAGGGAAAGAATGACCGATAAAGCCATTAAACCGGTGGTCTCCGGCAACCGAAGAAAACGGTCGTTCAGATACGCCAGCAGGGCCGTCAGGGTGAGCAGGATCGCAATTAAGGAAAACGTGGTCACGCGGTATGGCCTCTCTTACGATGGGCTATCCGCAGGTTACCTTTCTAGGAAATTCGTCCGCGCTCGCATCGCGCGCGCGTGGCTTTCAATGCGAAAGTAGGGGCTCGTGCGAAAAAATATTCGGTTGAAAATCAGGGACTCCGCCGCTGTCAACAACAAAAATCCACTCGTCTAATTCAGGAGGGAACCAGAACGCGGGTGCCTGCCTTGGTGGCGATCCTCGTTAGCTGCGCTTCCTGCTCTTGGCGTGAAATGTACTTCCATGCCCTTCAAGATACGGCTAAAGCAGCTCTGAGGGCAGCTGGCGGACTGACGTATGAACGCTAGTCTCCTGTTTGTGCGCCGGGATGAACCGGCATGTAGTTGGGAATGAAAGAGTCCTACAAGAAAGGAGTAGCGAACCATCTTGGCCTTGAGTCTTGCACTCGCCGTCGTGAGGCGGCGGGTGAAGCGTAGACAGAGGTATCGGTGGGCCGGGTATTGAGCTTCGTAAAACTAATTCGGGGCGCCGATCCTGTGAACAGAAGGAGAAGGCAACATGGCCAGCGGCGATAGCGCGAGCCGTTGGTCAGCCCTGCGTAGTCGAAGACCCCGAGCACGCTGAGAAACTGCATGCACGAGAACCGGGAGACCTCGGCATCGACTGGCCGCGACGAGCGGCACAGTCCGGCGGGAGAAGGCAGAAGCCAAACGGCCCGCATGAACGATGCCGAGGAGTCGGATCGCTCTGTAGTACCTGTGAACCAGTCGAACAAAGCCGAGCCATTGGCTGCGGAGGTTGGGGAGGGAAGAGAGCGAACCAAGGAGAACACTTCGCGATCACACACGCTCTCGACGCAGAGCGAGGTCGGCGTGTCCCAGAGATTGCGGGGTGTGCGAGAAGCAGCAAAGGAAAGGAAGCGAGAACGGTTCACGGCTTTGCTTCACCATTTGAACGTCGATCTGCTACGGGAAAGCTTTTACGCGTTAAAGCGGCAAGCGGCACCGGGAGTAGATGGCGTGACGTGGCGGGAGTATGGAACCGGGTTGGAGGATCGGATTACTGATCTGCACAGCCGGGTGCACCGGGGAGCGTATCGGGCACAACCCTCGCGGAGAGTTTATATTCCGAAGGCTGACGGCCGGCAGCGGCCGTTGGGCATCGCCAGTCTGGAGGACAAGATTGTTCAACAGGCGGTGGTGACCATCCTCAATGCGATTTATGAGGTGGACTTCAAAGGATTCTCCTACGGGTTCCGGCCCGGTCGCAGCCCGCATCAGGCGCTAGACGCACTGAATGTAGGCATCTGCCGGAAGCGCGTGAGCTGGATTCTGGACGCCGACATTCGAGGGTTCTTCGACAACATGAGCCACGAATGGACGGAGAAGTTTGTCCAGCATCGCGTAGCCGACCCGCGGATTCATCGTCTGATCCATAAATGGCTGAAGGCGGGAGTAAGCGAGGAAGGCGAATGGTCGGAAACGAAGATAGGGACTCCGCAGGGAGCGGTGATTTCACCGTTGCTAGCGAACATCTATCTGCATTACGTCTTTGACCAGTGGATAGATGCCTGGCGCAAGCGGTGGGCGAGGGGCGAAGTCATTGCCGTTCGCTATGCCGACGATCTGGTGTTGGGCTTCGAGCACCGCGAGGACGCCGAGCGGTTCCTGGACGCATTCCGGGAACGGCTGGCGAAATTCGGGCTGGAACTACATCCGGACAAAACGCGACTCATCGAGTTCGGGCGAAGCGCTGAAACCAACCGCGGCAAACGTGGTGAGGGAAAACCGGAGACCTTCGACTTCTTGGGATTCACGCACTACTGTGGGACTAAGAAGGGCCGCTTCATTGTCTGGCGCAAGACGGCGAGCAAACGGATGCGAGCGAAACTGCAGCAACTCAAGCAGGAGCTTCGACGCCGGATGCATCATCCGCTAGCGCAAGTCGGCGAGTGGCTGGGAAGGGTGCAGCGTGGTTATTACCAATACCATGCGGTACCGGGCAACAGCGCGACGCTCGGGCGGTTCCGACATCGGCTCTTTTGGCTGTGGTGGAAGATAGTAGGCCGCCGCAGCGAAAGGCGGATGCGCTGGGACCGCTACTGCCCGATGTTCGACCGCTGGGTGCCTTATCCGCGCATCGTGCATCCCTATCCAAGCGTTCGCTTCGACGCCACACATCCAAGGTAGGAGCCGTATGCGTGAGCAGCGCACGTACGGATCTGTGCGGGGGGCGATCAGCGATGATCGTCCCTACCGCGACCTTAAGCTTCTTGACGCCAACTCGTCGTTCATCAGCGTGAACGCGCGAAACGGAGCCGCGACCGTCAGGGAGCGTGTATGGACGAAACGTAAAGGAATTTCGGAAACAGGAGAGTAGCCACCAGTTTTGGCAAGATAAAGCGTCGCCAGATCACTTCAGCGGCGGTTTCTGCAACGCCGCCCCAAGCACCTTACCGGGGCCGGATTCCTGAACGAAAGCAATGACTCGCAGATTAGAGGAGTCCATGCCCGACTTGAGCTTCACTTTGTAATCCTGGCTAAAGTCTTTTCCCGGCTCCAGCTTTCCGATCTTCTTGAGAGACTCCACCACCGCAACGTGTGTCAGATGCTTCCCGCCGTTCTCTCCATGTAGGACCTGAGACTCCGCGTGGTCGAGAGCGACCGCCAGGTACACATCGGCGTCATGGGCTCCGGAATTGGCAGCGGTTTCGACCCGCGCTTCGAGGACCGGCGGATTGTTCCCTTCAACGCTGACCGAGTCGATACGTACAGAAACCATCGGAGCGACGGCGGCCTTCTGGAAGATTTGGCTTGTCCGCTCCGCGTCGCTAAGCTTCAATTCCCCCGTCCCATCGACGATGAGTTGGGGAGTGTATACCTCGCTGATTCCAAGCGCGCGGGCATAGGATTCCTGCCGCTCGGTCAGCGAGACTGAGGAGAATGGATCCTTCCACCCGTCGTGGTTCCAGTAGTCCACATGCTCGCTCATGACAATCAGCTGCGCGCCCGGAACGGGTTGAGAAGCGTCTAGTTTTTGCACCCAGGCATCCACGGGAGGGCAACTGGAACAACCCTCCGAAGTAAACAGCTCGACCAAGATAGGCGACGTGCGGCTGGTATCTCCGGCACCGGCGGTGACGTTATTTCCGATAATGGAGAACGCAATCATAGCGAGAATTGCAAATACTTTCATAGTCCTTAGTCCTCGATTTGCTTTGACCCGGTCCAGGCCGTCCCCAGAGCCACAAATGCGCCGTCGAAATGGCAGAGAAGAAGTGTGCCACCCACATCTTCTATGTTAAACAAAAGGTGGTCAGATGGAAATAACCACTTGAGGTCATTTCCGTATATCCACTCTGAGCTATTTCCCGGTTTCCTGGCAAGTTCCGGTGCAGGAATCACTCCGGAATTCCCACGCCCTGAGTTTCGGGGCGCGCAGGCGTACACCACTTGCCCTCCAGTGCAGGCAAAGGAGAGTGCGGCCAGGGCCGCTCATCTTGTACTTGAATTCGGCATTTCAGATGGAGCGCTCTCGCGTCCAGAGTTGAAAGAGTACCGGATCTCATGAATGATTGAAGCACCTTTTCAAATACCTTTGACTGCTCCTCTATGGTGTCCCTCACGTGGTTCTCGAATGCTCCCGGCGTGCTATAACGCACAATTTCCTCTGTTTTCGGCTCGAGCGGAAAATCGTCGGCGTCCCTCCCTTGCACTTCGGCCAGTAGGCCTGTCCGCCAAAACTTGCTCGCTTCGGGAGAGCAATTGCCGTCGGCCCATGAGTCGCTTCGATAGTCGGTGGTCTCCCAATAGCGGAAGCCAACCGGATGGATGCCCGGTGCGAACGTATTCGGTGGAGTCTCAGTACTGGCGACGAGCCTATACATCCTAGCTCTTGGCCAATCTCGAAAAGCTTCATCAGGGACCATGTAGGTATCTCCCGCGCAGCCCTCGTGGACCTCCGGGATCCCTTTCTCATCCGAGCCTGAGAACACGTGAAACACGAAAGTCACTGTGAAACCGTCCAGCAAAGAATAGACGAACTCATGCGGAGGATGAAGCGCCAGCAGATTACCGGATGCTAGCCAGAGATCGCGCGACGGAGTGGTTCGAAAAATCTCTAGCAGCGGCGCGACGTTGTCTGACGCTCGCGAAAGGAGGATTATCGTCTGCGCTGGGAACTGAGGATAGAGATGCATAACAGTCGCGGCGGCCAGTTTCGCCTCAAGTTGAATCAGTGCGTCGGCGACCGCCAGGATCGCAGCATCCTCCGCCGGCACGGGGCCACGCTCCCCAGCAGGCCTGAGCTGTTGGTGGGAAGCAATGAGCGCAGCCAGATTTGGCGCGAGGTCCCGACGATTTTGACGGACGATAGTATAAGATGCCCAAGCGATCTCCCGAGGCCGACCCGACGCAAGCATCTTTTCAAGATCTTTCGGATCGGTCTTTACTCGATCGGCACTCGTCGTTTGCGCGAAACAAGTACAAACTGCCACGAAGGTTACTCCGAAAAACATCGACGGCAGCCGACTCATATCGATGGAATGTGGACGTTTAGAGGCGGGATTCGGTTCCTGCTTACCGCCGCGCCACTTGGTTCTGAAGTGATACCCGATATCACGCTCCCGCCATCACGCCGCGCATTCGCCGCACCGCGCGCGGCATTTCTGCCGCCTTTGTGCTCCCAAAGCCTAAAATAAATCCCTCGCGAGGGACTTTGCCTAGATAGCAAGGGGAGAGCGGTAGCAGCCAAAGATTCTGGGCCGCGGCGCGGGTCGAAACGTCCTGATCGCGCAGCCCGTTCGGCAGTTTTACAACTAGATGCATACCCGCCTCGCCGCCGCTTATCTGCAGTGAAGAGCCGAACTCGCTTCGAATCGCGTCGACAAGCGCGCTCCTCCGCTCCTTGTAAATCAGCCGTGTTTTCCGGATGTGGCGGGCGAAATGACCTTCGCTCACGAAATCCGTGAGTATCGCCTGAAAGAGGTGCGGCGGAAAAAGATCCATGGCGCGGCGTACGGCTGCGAAGCGATGGATAAGGTCGGGCGGAATGACCATGTAGCCGAGGCGCAGGGAAGGGAACAGCGTTTTGCTGAAAGTGCCAATGTAAACGACCCGAGAGTTGTGGTCGAGCCCCTGCAAAGAGGCAATAGGCATGTTTTCGTATCGATACTCGCTGTCATAGTCATCCTCGATGATCCAAGAGCCGGAGCTTTGCGCCCAGTCCAGTAATTGGAGACGGCGCGAAGCGCTCATGGTCACGCCAAGCGGGTATTGATGAGAGGGCGTGACGTACGCCGCCCTTGCTTTGCGGCATCGCTTGATCCCGGCAGCCACAACCAGCCCATCGTTGTCGACCGGAACAGGGATGAGACGGCAACCGGCCATGATCAGGCTATATCGCAGGAAGGGATAGCCTGGCTCTTCGATCCATACGGAACTCCCCGGGTCAACCAGGACACGAGCGGAGATTTCCAGCGCCTGCTGGGAACCGCTGACGACCATAATCTGCCGGGCTTCGCAGTGTACGGCCCGCGCGGTTCGAAGGTACTTCGCAATCGCCTCTCGAAAATCTTTAGAACCCATCGCATCACTGTAATCAAGCGACTGAGTGCGCAGGTTTCGGCAGTGCCGGGCGACCAGGCTCGACCATATTTGGAATGGAAAATCATCAAAGGCCACTTGCCCTACGCTGAACGCTCCCCAGCCGCGCACCAACGGCCTGCTCTCGCGCCCGCTAACAAGCGCGGAACGCCGCGAAACCAGCCGAGGCCCCGAGGGAGCCTCAGTGAGCCCGGTGCCGCGATAATCGCAAGACGTCAGCTGGTCCGGCAGAGAACTGGAGACGAATGTTCCCGCGCCTGTGCGGCTTTCGAAATAGCCTTCCGCCAGAAGTTGCGCGTAGGCATTGAGGACCGGAATGCGAGAAATCCCCAACTCGTCCGCCAGGATGCGGCTTGACGGAACCTGCTGGCCCGCATATAGATCGCGGCTGACGATGATCGCCCGATAGGCATCGTAAATCTGCCTATGGAGAGGTTTCGAGCCTTTCCGATCGACAGAAATTACAGGCGAGACAGTGCTTGCACGTTTCATAGAAGCCATTATAGTGGCTATACAGAAATTACCGAAAGTGGATATTGTCTCATACCACTTTTTGCCTGAAAATCCAAAGTAACGATAAGGGGTCATCAGCGATGTTGAGAGTTACCGGTATACGTTCGTGCCTGCTGTCTTTTGTTCTCGCTTTGGCGTTAGTCTCGAGCGCAAACGCTCAGCAGATCTTCGGAAGTATCATCGGAACGATCACAGACCCTAGTGGCTCTGCCGTCGGCAATGCAAAGGTCACGATCGCTGACGTGACCAAGGGCACGTCTTTCGAGGTGAGCACGAATGAGTCTGGCCAATACACAAAAGGCCAGCTCATTCCCGATACCTACACGGTCACAATCGAGGCGCCCGGTTTTCAAAAGGTAGTTTCGAACGAGCTGACCGTGCAGGTGGATCAGGTGACAAAATTTGATGCCTCGTTGCAGCTCGGCAATTTGAGCCAGCAAGTCGAGGTCACGGCGGCAGCGCCTCTTCTGGAAACGGATAAGGCCGATGTTGCCCAGACATTCACCGCGAAGCAGATCTCTGAGCTGCCGAGCATCGGTCGCAACCTGCAGGCTTTCGAGCTGCTCAATCCGGGAACGGTGAGAACAATGTTTGGGCACGCCTCAGACGAGAACCCCCAAGGCAGTGTACAGAGCTACACCGATGGTTTGCCGTTTTACATGACCGGATATTACTTGGATGGAACGGTCAACCAGGATCCGATCCTCGGCATCATCGTTATTAATCCGACCTTTGACTCGGTTGCCGAAGTGAAGCAATCGGGCCAGGCCTTTGATGCAGAATTCGATTCGTTCGCGGCCGGCCTGTTCACCTATTCCACCAAGTCGGGATCGAATGCCTTCCATGGCGATGCGTTCGAATACCTCTACCTCAATACGCCCGGATTCCAGGATTTCGGCCGCAATCCGTTTACCGAAAACACCACCGCGGGAGTGCCTACCACGCACCAGAATCAGTTTGGTGGCTCGATCGGCGGACGCATCATAAAAGACAAGCTTTTCTTTTTCGGTGACGCCCAGTTGACCCGCAACCTCAAAGGGGGATCCATTCTGACCAGCGTTCCGACCCCGGCCGAGCGCGGCGGCAATTTAAGCGATTGGCTCGCCCAGGGAAGCCAATACCAGATCTATGATCCGGCGACAGGTCAAAGCAGCGGAGTGGGCCGCGCTCCGTTCGCAGGAAACGATATTCCGGCAGGCCGGCTGAACCCTCAGGCGCTAGCGATCATGAACTACTTCCCGCTGCCTAACACCGGCGGTCCCAATGCGACTTACAACAACTACACGGGAACCGGTACAGACACTATCAGCGGCAACGCTTGGAATACTCGTTGGGATTACTACCTGAACGACAAGAATACATTTTTCGGACGCTACAGTTATGCGGGATTTACTCAGCAGGCGCCCGGTACGTTCGGAAATCTCGCCGGCGGTCCCGACTTCAACAACGCGAATTACGCGGGCAGTTCGCAAGCGCTGAATCAAAGCGTTGCGGCCGGCTGGACTTACACCAAGAGCATTAATACGATCAACGAGTTCCGCTTTGGCTTTTTGCATTACCATGTCACCGATGTCCCGAACGGGTTTGGCAGCAATCCTGCCCAGCGAGGCGGGGATTCCGGGCCTGAATACCAGCATCGAAACGTCCGGCATGCCCGCGTTCAACATCGAGAATCCGAACGGCGGCAATGAGCAGCTGGGCTATTCACTCACTATCAACCAGTGCAACTGCCCGTTGGACGAAAACGAGCGGCAATACCAGTTCGTGGACAATATCAGCCACATCGTGGGTAAGCATAGCTTCAAATTTGGCGGGGACGTTCGCTACGCTTTAAATCTGCGCGTGCCGAGTGACAACCACCGCGCGGGCGAGCTCAATTTCACTAACAACACGACCGGCCTGGTGAGTGCGAACGGGTCTGTCAATAACGGCTTGGCCCTGGCGGGCTTTTTGTTGGGCGATGTCTCGACTTTCAACCGGTATGTCAGCGAGAGTCTGGATGCCCAGGAGCGCCAGAAGCGGCTGTTCTGGTATGGCCAGGACGAGTGGCGTCCGACCTCCAAGCTGACAGTCACCTACGGAGTGCGCTGGGAAATGGTATTTCCGGAGACCGTCAACGCGCCGGGCAACGGTTCGGAGCTGAACCTCAACACCGGTCAATTGGATGTCTTCGGCATAGGCCTAGTTTCGAATCACGGCTACCAGGCCATGAACTGGCACAATTTTGCTCCGCGGCTGGGCGTCGCCTACCAGTTAGGCAAAAAGACGGTGATCCGAGCCGGCTACGGTTGGACGTATTCGCTCGGAACCTTCGGATCTACCTTCGGCCACAATGTCACGCAGAATCCGCCGGTTCTGGCCAACCAAAGTCTGAGCCCCTCGGCGGTCTGCGGCAACAACTTCTGCGACGTATTCACACTAGCGCAGGGTCCGCCGGCCTACACCGGTCTAACTCCCAACGCAGACGGCACGATTGTCCTGCCAGGCACCGGGCCGAATGCAATTGAATCCAAGACCAGGCCCGGAATTTTCACCATGCCTGTCGCCTACGCTTATAACTTTATGGTGCAGCGGGAATTGACCAACAAGATCTCCGTCACAGCCGGCTACGTCGGCAACTCGGGACGCCACGGACCGCTTGGAAACGGCAACGACTTCGACAATAATCCGGTCTACTTTCTGCCCGGATATACCGGTAATCAGAATTTCCTGCGACCCTTCGATGGTCTGCTGGGCCCGAGGTATAACTACGGTTGGACTCAGCCGGTAGACAATTACTGCAACTGCGCCAACAGCCAGTACAATTCGTTCCAGGCAATCTTCAAGATTCAGGCGTTGGCCGGCTACACGCTGCAGGGCAACTATACCTATCAATCGCCTCAAGGCGACGGCAATGGTCCTTCCGCTAACTACACATTCTTGTATGATCGTCCGTTGGGATACGGCAATGTGGGCCTCCCGGCCCAGCAGTTAGTTTTGGTGAATAACTACGACATTCCCTTCGGACGCGGCCGCAAGTTTGGATCCAACACGAACCGGGTCGTGGACGCGGTGCTGGGAGGATGGAACGTTAGCGGCATCGTCTCCTATTACACTGGCTTGCTCTTCATGCCAACCATCGGCGCCTATCCGGCGACGTATCCGTCAGGGGCAAGTACTGGTCAGCCCTATACTGGGCCGAACGCGGTTCCGGATGTGGGGACTGGAAGTCCTTACGTGGCGAACCCTAATCGCAACCAGTGGATCGTGGGCGAAACCCAGGCGCAGTTGGCTTCGGGCGCAGCCGGACCCTACAAGCTGCCCGCTCCCAATACCTTCGGCAACTATCCCATCAACACATTGGAAGGGCCCCGTTTCGTCAATCTGGACGCTTCCATCATGAAGCAGTTCAGCATCACCGAGCGGATCAAGTTCATCTTGCGCCTGGATGCGACGAACGCCCTGAACCACGCGAACCTGGGACCTCCAAATGCTTCCATCACGGATTCGAACGTGGGTCAGATAACCAGCATTGCGTTTCAGAGCAACGGCGGCGCTATGCGGCGGGTGCAGTATTCCGGAACATTCAGCTGGTGATCCGGATACCGTGTTATTCCTGGCGGAGAGCCTTCATTGGGTCTATGCGGCTTGCACGGCGAGCTGGTAAAAAACTCGCCACTAGAGCGGCAACGAGCAGGACAAGAGTCACGGTCGCGAAGGCCAGTGGGTCTCCGGGCCGCACTCCATTGACAAGCTGTTCTAAAAGACGGCCCGCTGCGAGAGAGGCGCCTAAGCCCACACAAGTCCCTACGAGAGTCATGCCGAGGCTCTGCCGCAACACAAGGCGCATAACTTCGCGGGAACTGGCTCCCAACGCCATTCGCACGCCGATTTCGGGCGCCCGCTGAGTGGTCAGATATGCCAGGACGCCATAGATGCCGACGCAGGCAAGCAGCAGTGCCAAACCGGCGAAAATTGCGAATAGCAGCAGGAGAAAACGCTGCTTCGCAAGCGTACCGCTCATAATCTGCTCCATTGTCTGAACATCATAGATAGCCTGATCGCGAGTTGTTCCACGGACTTGCTGCCGGATTCTCTCAACGATAGTCAGGGGCGGGACGCTGGTCCGTATCAAAAGGGACATGCCGGATGAGGTGAGCCGCAAAAACGGGTCCGGTAGTTGAGCAAACGGGAGGTAGAGTTGCTCGCGCACTTTGGCCTCGTCGTCGGAGTCGAGCCCCTTGTGCCGGATATGCCCGATGACGCCGATGACTCGTGCAGGGCCGAGGAATTGCAGCCATAGCCGGTTACCCACTGCTTCGCTGTCATGAAATGCGCGCTTTGCCAACACTTCATCGATAACGATGACAGGTTCGCTGTCGCTGCGATCCTGCTCATCCAGAAACCGGCCTCGAACGAGCGGAATGCGCATCACCTGTAAGTAGCTGGGCGTGACCAGATTCAGTTGTGATAACGCTATCTGATTCGCCGGCGGCGCGGCCGGTGTGGTCCAGTAACCGATTTCCTCGGTGTCGGCGCCCATCGGGACAACATCCGCAACGGCAACCGACTGAACTCCAGGCGTCTGGCCCACGCGATCAAGAACGTCCCGCCAAGTGGCCCGTATGCGTCCCGGACTCGCCAGCGCGTCTGACGAGAGCGCCACTCGCGCAACGAGCACGTTATGCGGATCGATGCCCGGATTGATTGATGCGATCCGCAGGAGCGTGTGACCCAGCATTCCGGCAGCGATCAACAGTACAGCCGCAATTGCAATCTCCGTTATCACGAATCCGCTGTGCAGACGACGCGAGTTGCCTGCCAGCGTCCGCGCGCCGGCACGAAGTGTCTGTTCGAGTTGCCTGGTCGGAGCACGCAAAGCCGGCGCCAAACCGAAGAGCAGTCCACACAATAATGAAGCGGCGACTGCGAAGAGCAGAACTCGCCAATCCACATGAATGTCCTCTGCTCGCGGCAAACCGCCGGGCCAGAAAGTCACGAACGGATGGGTGCCGGCCGCTGCCATCAAGATGCCAAGAACGCCTCCGCAAAGCGCGAGGACAGCGCTCTCTGTCAGACATTGACGGATCAGGCGCCCCCGGCCGGCCCCTAACGCTACGCGCACCGCCAACTCGCGCTCGCGCGAAACGGCGCGCGCCAGCAACAAGCTGGCTACGTTAACGCACGCAATCAGCAGCACAAGGCTCACGGCGCCCAACAACAGCCAGAGGGTAGGCCGGACGTCTCCGACGATCTCTTGACGGAGAGGTTCTGCGCCGATGCCGTGGCCCGCATTGGACTTCGGGTACTGTTCAGCGAGGTGCCGGCCAATCACCGCTAATTCAGCCTGGGCCTGAGCCAGGGTTACTCCCGGTCGAAGGCGCGCGATTACGTTAATGCCAGGATGCATTTCGCGATTCTGCATGGTCGGCGCGGTATTTTGGCCCAGCGGAGTAAAGACATCCACTCCTCCCGATAACCGAAAGCCTGCAGGTGCGATGCCGACGACGGTATACGGTCTGCCGTCAAAGACCAGACGTTCACCGATGGCTCCGGAATTTCCGGCAAACCGGCTCTGCCAAAGGTGATAACTGATGACCGCCACGGGCGTTCCTCCAGCCCGGTCTTCGCCGCTTAGAAAGGCGCGCCCGCGTAGAAGAGGAATGCCAAGAACCGAGAAAAGGTCGGCCGAGATTTGACGGCCGGAAACAAAGTCGGCTTCGCCCGGTTCACTTAAAACCCCTCCGCTGTAGCGCCAAGCTGCCATGGATCCTAAGGATCGGCTTTCGCGTTTGCAGTCGAGGAAATTCAAATATGCAAATGACCACTCGGTGCCGTATTTCTCCGTCCGCTCGTGCAGGCTCACTAACCGATCCGATTCTGGATAAGACAAAGGTCTTAGAAGAACGCCATTGGTGACGCTAAACATCACCGTTGTCGCTCCGCTGCCGAGCGCAAGTGTCAATAAGGCTACGGCCGTAAAGCCAGGCTTTTGACGCAGCATCCGAACGGCGTAGCGGAAGTCCTGGAGCATCTCCTCGATCAAACGCGTACCACGCGCATCCCGGCAATTCTCCTTGACTTGCTCGAAGCCTCCGAGACCGAGCTGGGCCTTCCTCCAAGCTTCTTGAGGACTTTCGCCATCCGCGATCAGATTGTTTGCGTGCTCGGCGAGGTGGAAGCGGAGTTCTTTATTGAGTTGCTCTTCCATTTGTCTTCGTCGCAAGAACCGCTGCCACCATCTCATTGGGCGCCACCTCCCATTCCAAGAGACCTGCTGCAATCGCTAGGCGATCGTATTATAACGCCTCGATCTTCTACATCTTAATGCAGCTGACCGATCTCGCCGCGCCGGTGCGATTATTCGTCTTCTGGGGTCAGGCTATAATTCACGCACGTCTCAGAACCTTCGCGAACCGGCGTCATCGCCAGTTCGCTTCAAAAGTCTACGCGCGACTGTATCCGTAACATTATGGTTCATCTTCGCGCTGCTCAGCTCGTGGGCATTGGCCGCTCTTTACATCGATTTTCGCGTTCCCGCGCTTCGCATCCCGGTAGCCATAATTTACGTTTCTGCAATCATCACTATCCTTCTGACGGAGAAAGCGCGATTCTTGCGCCTGGCTTCGTGTTTGGCATGCTTCTGCATCGTCCTGGCGTGGTGGTTCACCTTGGAGCCTTCTAACATCGGGAATTGGCAGCAGGACGTTGCCCGCACGGCCTGGGCTCAAATCGATGGAGATCGCGTCACCATCCATAATCTCCGCAATTGCGACTATCAAACCGAAACCGACTACGCGAATTGCTGGAGCGATAGAGTCGTTTATCTGTCTCAGCTTCGAGCCGCTGATCTGTTCTTTACAAATTGGGGGCCGCGCTGGATCGGTCATCCGATTGTCAGCTTCGACTTTGGAAATAGCGGCCACATCGCCTTCTCCATTGAGGCGCGTTACAAGATCGGTCAGGACTACTCAGCCGTCCTTGGATTTTTCCGGCAGTACGAGCTAATCTTTGTCGCCGCGGATGAACGAGACGTCATCCGCCTCCGCACGAACTACCGGAAGCATGAGGAAGTATATTTGTACCGCACCACCCTGTCGCCGGAAATCGCGCGCACTGTGTTTCTTATCTATGTAAATTACTTGAACAAGTTAAGAAACCGGCCCGAATGGTACAACGCTTTAACAAGGAACTGCACAACCACGCTCGACAGCCAAATTGGCGCAACTGTTTCCAATCCTCAGCCCTGGAATTATCAGCTGCTGTTGAACGGTACCCTGGATGAGTTGCTCTATGAAAGAGGGCGGCTTGTGAGGGGCGGTCTTCCATTCCCGGAATTGAGAGCGCAGGCGCACATCAACGCCGCTGCTCAAGCCGCTGGCCATTCGCCAGATTTTTCTGCGCTGGTTCGCGCGGGGCGTGTCGGTTTCTGACACTGCTAGTCTCGTGTTTCTTAAGTTTCTTGACGCCAACTCATCGTTCATCAGCGTGAAAGCTCGAAACGGAGCGGCGACCGTCAGGGAGCGTGTATGGACGAAACGTAAAGGAATTTCGGAAACAGGAGACTAGAAGGGCAAACAGCGAACCTGAATAGGTCCAGGTAGCGCTCTGTCGCACCGAGGGCGAGCCGCTCGATCTTTCCGCCGAAGACTAGAAGGCGCTGATCGCATTCCTGAGAACAATCTGAAAATTCGTTTCCCAGGCCAACCGATCTTCGCTTGCGGCACAACGTTCGAAACGCCTCTTCCGTCTAGATGGCAAGTGTTCCAAAAGATAAATGAACAGTCCGCCCTCGCCTCCGGTCTTAGTTTGTGTAAGTGCTAAAAGGAACGTGATGGAGCTCGTGCAACAGATCAGTGGCGGGAAGGCGGCATTGGTCAACGACCGGGAGAAAACGGCGTCGAATGAAGATTTTGCCGCGCTCGTCAGGCGGCAATCGCGACTGGTCTTCCGAATTGCATATTCGGTGCTTCACAACGCCCAAGACGCGGAGGACGTGACCCAGGAAGCCTTCTTGAAGCTCTACCGGTCCGGTGCTTGGAAGGAGGTCAAGGACGAACCCGCCTATCTGGCTCGCATCGCCTGGCGGATAGCCATCGATCGCCGTCCGGACGGGCGGACCGAAACAAATGAAACCGACTTTCCTTCTCCGTGCGAAACGCCCGAGCAGATGGCGTCGGCTTCGAATTGGATTGCATTCGTTCACAAACTGATTGACGCGCTGCCTCGGGATCTTCGCCAACCGCTTGTGCTCGCCACGCTAGACGAACTCAGCTCGCATCAGATAGCGCGTATTCTAGACGTGCCGGACGGGACCGTGCGAACGCGGCTTCAGCGAGCCAGGCAGATCTTGAAAGCCAAACTGGCCGCGCGAATGGGCAGCTCTTATGGAAAATAACCATCGTGAGACGCTCGAGACCATCCTCGAGAACGCGCTCCACGCCTACTCGCAGGCAGAGCCGCTCGCCGGTCTCGAAGAGCGGATTCTGAATCGAACGCTCGCAGTGAGAGTAGAAAGAAGGAGGGCCTGTTTCCGGCCCCTCGCCTCCGCAGGTCTCGCGCTTTTGCTCTGTTTCTGCCTGTTCGTCCTTGTGCGCTCCAGGCAGCTATCCGGGCCGAAAACCTCGGTTCTCGCTGTAAAACAGAAGCCTGCCATGCCCAATCGTCCTGTGCCGGGGCTGCTGGTCAACTCTGCGCCTCAACTGGTCGCCGCCTCCAGACATCGGCGATCCCGGCGGCTGGTGGCTAAACCGGAACAACTTCCAATACGCGAACCTTTGACGACAGAGGAACTTGCTTTGGTTCGCCTTGTCGACCGCAACCCGAAAGAAGCTGCGGAGGCCTTCACGAGTTTTCGTGGAAGCGACTCCCCTATTGGCATTCAAACGCTTCAAATAACACCGTTGTCCGCCGATGCTGAAAGCAACTAAGGAGAAATCATGCCCATGATAAAAGACTGCGGCGCGCTTGTCTTGACGCTCGCTTTAGTGGCGGCCACGTGCCTCGCCCAGGACAAGCCAAACAACGAACCCCAGAGGTTTTACCGGCTCGATTTCCTGGTAAAGGAAATAGAAGGAGGTAAAGTTCTCAATTCCCGCGCCTATTCGATGCAGGTAGCAACCGAGCCCGGGGACAACTCAATCCGTACGGGCAGCAAAGTCCCGTTCGCAATCTCTCCCGGACAGTGGACTCAAATTGACGTCGGAACCAATTTTGATTGCTCGAACATAAAAGAACTGGATGGTGGGCTGTCTCTCAAGCTCGCCGCGGAGGTAAGCAGCTTGCTGGAGGATCCGTCAAACGCGGGGCACCCCATCATCCGTCAAAATCAGTGGAGATCTTTTGTAATCCTGAAGCTGAAGAGGCCGACCGTCGTCTTTTCTTCCGACGACGTAGCGTCAAAGCACCAAATGCAACTGGAAGTCACGGCAACTATACTCCCGTAAGGCCCGTGAGTAAGTCCAGGACAAGCGCCCGGATCGCAGCATTGCTTAGCGGAGTAATGCTGCTGTTGTTCGCGCTCACAATGACCGTTGCCCTGGGCATCAAGGCGCCGGTCGATTTTTCTGTTCTTACAGCTTCCGCGGGCGCATTCGTACTTGCGGAATACGGTGCGCATCCCTTGAGCGTAGATGCGTTTGAGACTAGACGCGTTCATGACCCGCAGGCGGGCGCTCTCTCTACCAGGATAAAGTCGGGGCGACTATGATCCCGCAAGGCCCTCGAATAAATCCAGCCGGCGGCCACTTGTCCTTTCCGAACGCGGGAATTCCGGAATCGAACACTAGCCCGATCTCTCCGGAAAGCCAACGCCCTTGGTTTGTAAAGCCATAGCAGTGGCGATAGACTTGCCAAAGATCCTCCCAAGAAGGGCGACCCGCATGATCGAAAACATTATGTCTTTCCTGCGCGAGCTGAAAGTCGGCGTCCGTTCGCTGGCCCGTTCAAAAGGCCTCACGGCAACGGTAGCACTGACCCTGGCTCTCGGAATCGGAGCGAATGCCGCGATGTTCAGCCTGGTTCGCGCTGTGCTGCTGCGCCCTCTGGTCAATCGTGACGAGAACCGGCTCATCTACATCCGCCAAAGCGCGCCAGCCGCCGGAGCTGAGAACGAGACCTTCTCCATACCGGAGGTCGTAGACTTGCGCTCGCGCGTGAAAACGCTGAGCTCCTTCGGCGATTTCTCCGAGATTGGCTTCACTCTGGTCGGGCTCGGAGAACCCCGCTCGGTTAGATCCGGAGTGGTTGGTGGGTCGTACTTCCAGGTCATGGGCCTGCGCCCCGTGCTCGGCCGGCTGCTGGATGCGCGCGATGACGGTCCCAACGCTGCGGGCGCCGTAGTATTGACCTACCGTTTCTGGTCGACAACGTTGAAGAGCGATCCCACGGTGATTGGCAAAACCGTTCGGCTCGATTCATTCATCGATGCGCGCAGCGCCACCGTCGTGGGCGTCCTGGAGCCATGCGTCCCTTACCCCGCGGCTACGGAAATCATCGGCAACGTCGTGACCAGCTCGCATCACCTGTCGGCGACCATGGTAACCAGCCGAATCCACCGGATGACCGAATTGTTCGGAAGGCTCGCGCCGGGCGCGGATCTGGAAACGGCGCGCGCGGAGTTGCGTTCGGTATATGCCCGCATGAAGCGCGAGCATCCGGAAGCCTATCCGGCCAAAGCTGATTTCCAAATCAGTGCGGTGCGGCTGCGCGACCAGCTCACTTCAGGAGCGCGGACCATACTGCTGGTGCTGATGGCAACGTCGGTACTTGTCTTCGTCATCGCCTGCTCAAACGTCGCCAACCTGGTCCTGGCTCGGAGTGTGCGCCGCGAAGCCGAGCTGGGCATCCGGGCGGCGCTGGGCGCCAGCACCGGCGCTTTGCGTCGCACTCTGCTGTCGGAGAGCCTGCTGATGTGCGGCGCCGGGGCATTTCTCGGGATACTGATCGCCAGCCCGATGGTGGCCGTTCTCGCGCGTTACATGTCCCGATTCTCCATTCGGGCTCTCGACCTCACCCTCGATCCGAGCATGCTTTGGGTAGGCGCTGGACTTGCCGTGGTTGCTGCGGCGCTGCTGGCGTTCATTCCGCGCTTGCCGTCGGCGGGAGGTGCCCAGGGCTTTGGCCTAGCCAGCGGCAGCAGTCGCGTCACGGGTGTCGCCAATCGGAAATTGAGGGTCTTCGCGGTCGTTCAGATCGCCGCCTCGTTCGTGCTGGTGGCGTCCGCCGGTGCAACCGTCAAAACGCTGCTTTCGCTAGAGGCCGCGCAGACCGGTCTCGACACGCATCATGTGCTCGCAGTCGACGTGCCCGTGATGCATGTGGGAAGAACGCCCGGCCAGATCGTGGAGTACTACCGGGAAGCGGCGCAGCGAATCCGTGCATTGCCCGGCGTTCAGAACGTTGCTGTCGGCAGCTCCGTCCCGTGGCGCGATAATGAAGACGACTTCGCACTCGAATTTTCGGCCGACGGGCACGTGCCGGCCTCGGGTGAGGAAAGTCCCCGTGCGATGGTTCGAATCATCTCACCCGGATTTTTCGCGACACTTGGCCTGCCGATCATCGAAGGACGCGACTTCACCGATGCCGACCGCAACGGCGGCGAACTCGTCGCGATTGTAAGCCAGAGCGTAGCGCAGCGGATGTTCCCCAAGGGCGATGCGCTGAACCATCACGTGATGTGGACCGACCCGATCCTGAAAGCCGTCCCCTTTATGAGCACCGCGTCGCGGCGCATTGTCGGCGTGGTGGCCGACATGGACGATGTGCACGTTGTGCCCAGGCCGGCCATGACGATGTACCATCCTTTTGATCAGGAGCGAGCCCTGGGAGGAAGCCGTCTCTTCGTTCACGTGCGCTCGGATCCTTATGCTTTGGTCCCGCCCATCACCCGTATCATGCACAAAATGTCCGCGGACCAGCCGGTGGAGCGCGCGGCTACCCTGGAAGACGTCCGCGCGGAAGTGCTCTCAACAGATCGGCTCAATGCTGTGGTGTTCAGCGTTTTTGCGGCAGTGGCGATGCTGATTGCGGTGGTCGGGGTCGCCGGCGTGCTGGCATTCTCTGTCAGTGGACGCACACGGGAATTTGGCATACGGCTCGCCGTTGGATCGCAGCCGCGCAGTCTGCTGATGCGCGTCATCACCGAAGGCGCGGCCATGGCCATCGCCGGGCTTGCTGTCGGCGTTGCCTGCGGTTATGCGCTGGCGCACCTGGCGGGCGCTCTGCTGGCAGATCTGAAAATGCCCGGCCTGCTGCCGGTGGCCAGCTCGGCCCTCATCCTGCTGCTTGCGGCCGTGATTGCCTCGGTGATACCTGCCGCGCGCGCAGCCCGAATCGACGTGATTCAGGCGCTGCGAACGGAGTGAGATTGTCGGCCAGGGCGCCGATCTTCATTCGTCCCGTAGCGTCACTGCCGGATCCAACCGCGCTAACCGCAGCGCCGGAATCACGCTAGCAATCACCGCAACCAGAAGCAGCACTAATCCAACGGACACAAAAGTAACTGGGTCGCTGGCCGGCATACCCCAGAGCAGGCTCTTCAGCAAACTATTCGTAAACACCGCCAAAACCAATCCGGTGACAATGCCTGCCACCGAAAGGAAAACGCCCGGGGCAGCCGCCGATCGGATAACATCCCGCACAGTAGCTCCCAGCGCGAGCCGGATACCCATTTCGCGGGTCCTTTGCGTCACTGATTGCGCCACCAAACCGTACACTCCCAGTGCCGACAACAGCACTGCCAGCACGGCCAGCGCCGAAAAAAGCATCGCGCGATAGCGTTGGTCCAGCAGCGTCGCGCTCTTCACCTCATCCATCGTGTGAAAGGAAGAAAACGGCAGTCTCGGGTCCACTGTCTGCAGCGCGCGGCGCATCTGCTCTTGTATGCCCGGAATCGTCCCGTGCGTCCGCACAATCCAGCTGGGTGAGAACCACACATTCGCCATGGCGAAGAGCCCATCGGGAACCTGGTCGGCTGGCACATACATTTGTGGCATCAGCTCCAGCGGAGCCGGTGAGCCCCAACCGGCCGTGCTGTGCTCGACATCGGCAACCACGCCTACGACTCGCCAGGTCTTACCCTCGCAAATCAGCTCCGCGCCGAGCGGATCGCCGTGGCCGCGCAGGTAGCGCTTCACGAAAGCCTGATTGAGGACCGTTACCGGCTCGGCATTCGCCGTGTCCGAATCGAGAATCAAACGGCCGCTTAGTTTAGGAATTTCGAGAGCTTCAAAGAACCCGGGCGTGACATACGTCAGGTTTGTCAGCTCGTAAGCCTCTGGGCCTCCGGCCACTCGAGCTCCATCGTTCAGCGGCCGCTGATACGGTACACTCAATGCGACCGCCGCCGACCCAACACCAGGAATCTGCCGGATTCGACCGAGGCTCTCTCGAAACAATCGTGCTCCCGCGGCAGCTGTTGCATAGCGCGCATCTTGCAGAGAGAGCGAAGCCGTCAAGACGTGATTTGGGTTGAATCCCGGATCCAGGTTCGCCAGCTTCGCGAACGTACGTACCAGCAGACCGGCGCCGGCCACCAACACCACCCCGAGCATCACCTCGAGGAACACCAATGCTTGCCGCTTCCACACACGCCGGCCTCCGGCAGCGCCTCGTCCGCCTTCGGCGAGAGCGGAGCGAAGATCGACCGACGTCGCTTCCAATGCGGGAAACAGTCCGAATAACACGCTGGTGGCGAGCGAGAGGAACATCATCACAGCCAGTACCCGCCAATCAAGCTCGACCGTGCCCCAGATACTGAACGCCCCTGGATTCAGACTGATCAAACCACGCAGCGCCAATTGTCCAATCAACAAGCCGAGCGCGCCGCCACCCACCGCCAGCAAGGCCGCTTCCGCGAGCAGTTGAGCGACCACGCGGGTACGGCTCGCACCGATGGCCATTCGCGTCGCAATCTCCCGCGACCTGATCGCCGAGCGCGCCAGCAGAAGACCGGCAATGTTCACGCAACCGATCAGCAGCACCAGACCCACCGCGCCCCACAGCAGATAAACCTGTTTGCGGACATCCTGGGTCCAACCTGATTGCAATGGAACAGCCTCCTCCCGCGTGGAAACCCCTTCCCGCTGATGAAGCATCTTCATCGCATCTGCGGTAACAGAGACTAACTGTCCATTCGCCTCAGCCATACTCACGCCGGGTTTCAAACGCGCGATGATTTGGAAGTTTGTTCCCCCGCCTTCGCCATGCCGGGACGCGCGCACCGGCGTCCAAATATCGACCGGCGCATCCGTTCGGAACCCGCGTGGCATGACCCCGACTACCGTGTAGGGCGCGCCCCGCACATCCACTTTCTTGCCGATCACCGAGGGACCGCTCCCGAAGACCCGCTGCCACAAACCGTAGCTCAAGACCGCAACCGCTGGGCCGCCATCCACATCTTCTTGCCGCGTGAACTCGCGTCCAATGAGCGGCAAGACTCCAAAGACATGGAAGAAGCCGGCGCTCACTCGCTGCTGTTGGACGTACTCCACGTGACCGCCGGTGAACAGATTCACGCCGCTCGCCCCACCCGGATAGACGGCCGCCTCCAAATAGCTGGCATGGTCGCGAATTAACTCCCACTCCAGCCCGTCCTGACTCATTTGCATCGCCGATGCGCTGCCTTTTTGCTGCCGCATCCCGATCATCACCAGCCGGTCTGGCTCCGGGTAGGGCAACGGGCGAAAGAAGAGCGTATCCACAATGGTGAAGATCGCTGTGTTGGCTCCAATACACAAGCCTAGAGTCAAAAGAACCGTGATTGTGAACGCCGGGCTCTTCCTTAGTTGACGAAACGCAAAACGCATGGAAAGCTTCCTGTTTCAAAAACGAAGCCAATCTGGCTTCGTTCCCTCATATTCGTCACTTTAGTGGGATGCGAAGTTCGTTTGGTAATTTCCGTATGCTTCGTCCAGCACTTGAACGACGTGCGCAACTCGCTGTCCAGTGCCGAACAGGCGTGCCCCTGCGGCCAGCTGGATCATGCAGCCCGGATTTGCCGTGACAATCAGATCGGCCTTCGTGCCGTTTACGTGATCCATCTTGCTCCGCAGAATCTGCATCGCCATTTCCTGCTGGAGAATGTTATAGATACCAGCGCTCCCGCAGCATAGATCGGCCATCGGCATTTCCCGGAAGATCAGCCCGGGGACGGCTTTCAGCAGCTTCCGCGGCGCAGTCCGGATCTTCTGGCCGTGCGCTAAATGACACGAGTCCTGGTAGGTCGCAATCGCTTCGACTGGCCCCATATTCCGGTTCAGCTCGATTCCAGCGAGGAATTCCGTCACATCCTTCAATTTGGCTTTGAATCGCAGGGCGGCCTCGCGATAAGCGGGGTCGCCGTCCAGCAGCTCATCATATTCCTTCAGGGTGGACCCGCACCCGGCGGCGTTCGTGATGATGGCGTCGAACTCTTCGCTTGGGCACGCATCCAGGTTCTTCCGCGCCAGCGCCTGTGCTCTGTCCTTCAGACCGGAATGCAGGTGCAGCGCGCCGCAACACGTCTGGGCAGCCGGAATCGCCACCTCGCAGCCGTTCCGCTGCAGAACCCGCACCGTGGCCTCGTTCAGCCTGGCGAAGCTCACATTGGCGATGCAGCCGGCAAGGAAAGCTACCCGATACCGCCGCTCTCCGATGGCGGGAAACGTCTTGCCGACCTGGCCGTAGAAAAACGGTATCTCGGCATTCGGCGCGAGCGCCTCGACATCTCCCAATTTCCCGAGCAGCCGAAGGATACCGGAGGCGCGAACAAGGCGTTGGATACCCGATGCCTGGTAGGCGTACAGCGTGGCGCCGGCGGCTTGCAGCGCGGTCCGCGAAGGCAGCAGGTTATCGAAGATCAACCGGCTGCGCTGCCGCGCCCACCAGCCCGGCTGTTCTGCTGACTTCAGCTGTGCCCGCGCCGCTTCAATCATGCGGCCATACGGAACCCCGGACGGGCATGCCGATTCACATCCGCGGCACGCGAGACATAAATCGAGGTGCTGGATATAACCGGGAGTGACCGGTGCGCCGTTTGCCACCTCGTTCATTTGGTAAATTCGCCCGCGCGGCGAATCCATTTCCAGCCCCAGCTCGCGATACGTCGGACAAGCGTTGAGGCACAGCCCGCAGTGCACGCACTTGTCCAGGTCGGCTTGCGCGGGACCCTCGGTTACCACCCGCAGAGTGCTAGAGGCGGCCATAGAGGCGCAGGCGGTTGAGGATATTGCCCGGATCGAACATCTCTTTAATCTTTTTCATCATGGCAAACGCTTCCGTATCGCCCGCACAGCTGCCTGTCAGCCACAGATTCTTGTCATTACGAAGCTCATCCGGCGCGAATTCCACAACGGCTGTCCAGCCTTTTTCGGCCGCGGTGCGCTGCAAGTTGTCGACGCTGTGCCATGAAGTAGCATAGACGTACGTCACGCCCGAACCGGCGCGTGAAATAAGAGTTCCCGGCAGCAACCGGAACACCGAGCCGATTTCATTGAGAGCGGTGGAAACACGCACGATCACGGCTCCCGGCTGGCGCCGAAGGAAGTCAGCGGGAAATTCCCGAATTTGTGCCCAGAAGCTCTGATCCTCCGCGTCTTCGAGCTTCTCGCCGTCGCGCAGCTCGTGCCGATAGCGATTCAGCACTCTACGGCTCCCACCGGCCCGGACGGCCAGCAAATATCCGCGCTGCCCCACGCGCGCGGCGGCCGGCGGAGAGAGCAGATCTATCGCCAAAGGACGAAGCACGCTGCGCAATAGCCCGTTGCGCCGGTCAATGGCCGAGTCCAGATCGGAGGAGGAGAAGAGAAAGGTTGCCGTGTGTTCAGGAATCGCATGCAGGCGGAAATTGATGCTCGTCATGACCGCGAGCGTTCCGAAGCTTCCTATCAGAACCTTTCCCATATCAAGTCCGGCAACATTCTTCACTACCATGCCGCCGCTGTTTGCGATTCTGCCGTCGAGCATAGCGAATTTCATGCCGATTACCAGGTCGCGCGCCGTACCGTGCAGCCGCCGCATGGGACCGCTGCCGTTCGATGCGACCACGCCTCCCACGGTGGCCTGTTCCGAAAACGGCGGATCGAGCGCCACTAATTGCCCATGCTGCGCCAACAGTTGCTGCAAAGCGGAAAAGCGCATGCCCGCTTCCACGCTGATCGTGAGATCGTTTGGCTCGTACTGAATTACGCGATCGAGACGCGCGGTGGAAAGGCGCACATCCGCCGGCAATACCGGGCCGGCCATTGATCGCTTGGTGTTGTTGCCGCCTACGGCGATAGACTGAGACGCTGCGCTTGCTTCTTTCAGCGTGCGAGCCAGTTCTTCCGCCGACGTGGGCGTGACACAAACCATCTGTTTTCATTTTGCGTGATGAGGAAATCACGGGTGGTAAGCTGGCGACAGATTCCAGGAGTCTTCTGAAGCCGCTCTACCAGGTGCATCAGATGTGGAAAGCATCGTCTAACCGGACGAAAACATTCTATGGACTTCGAATACTCATCGGAGCAGACACAGCTCCGCAAGGCGATCCGCGACTTTGCGGAAGCCGAGATCGCGCCTCATGTTCTCGACTGGGACGAGAACCAGATTTTCCCGCTCGATGTAATCAAGAAAGCCGGCGAGTTGGGCGTGATGGGCGCCATCTTCCCGGAAGAGCTCTGCGGCGCGGGCTTGGGCTACATCGACTACTCCATCATGATCGAAGAGCTGGCGCGCGTGGACCCGAGCGTTGCGCTGATTGTTGCCGCGCACAATTCGCTCTGCACGAACCACATCTACCTGGCCGGTGACGAACAGCAGCGCAGGAAATACGTCCCGAAGCTCGCGACCGCGGAATGGATCGGCTGCTGGTCGCTGACTGAGCCTGAGGCCGGATCCGATGCGGCGGGCACGCGCTCCACCGCGGTCTTAAAGGACGGCAAGTGGGTGCTGAACGGCGGCAAGACTTTCACGACCAACGCGCATTACGCCGACGTCTGCGTGGCGATGGCGGTCACTGACCGGGCGGCTTCGCAGCACGGCATCTCCGCGTTCGTCCTGGAGAAGGGAACGCCGGGCTTCCGGGTGGGCAAGAAAGAGAACAAACTGGGCATGCGCGCCAGCGCGACCGGCGAAGTTCTGTTCACGGATTGCAAACTGCCGGAGACGCAGCTGCTCGGCAAGCGCGGCGAAGGCTTCGTGGATAGTCTTCGCATTCTGGATGGCGGCCGCATCTCTATCGCGGCGCTCGCGGTCGGCATCGCGCAAGGCGCTTACGAAGCCGCGCTCAAGTATTCGAAGCACCGCAAACAGTTCGGGCGGTTTATCTCAGAGTTCCAGGCGATCCAGGACAAGCTGGCCAACATGGCAACGGACATCGAGGCCGCGCGCTGGTTGGTCTATGCCGCGGGAGCGCGCAAAGACGCAGGGAAGCGCGTCACGCGTGAATCCGCCATGGCTAAGCTGTTCGCGTCCGAGATGGCAGTGAAGGCGGCCGATGCCGCACTGCAGATTCACGGCGGATACGGCTTCATCAAAGACTATCCGGTCGAGAAGTTCTACCGCGATGTGAAGCTCTGCACCATCGGCGAAGGCACCAGCGAGATTCAGCGGCTGGTCATTGCGCGCCAACTGCTAAAAGAGTAGATTGACTGTTCCGGTAGAAACTCTGCGGCAAAGAATCCTGTCCGGCGACGTGCGCGCGCTGGCGCGTGCGGTGTCTTTGGTGGAGAGCCAATCTTCGGTAGGCCGCGAGTTAGTCGCTGGCATATACGCTCACACCGGCCGCGCGTTGATGATCGGTATCACCGGTCCGCCGGGGGCGGGCAAGAGCACGCTGGTGAATCAATTGACCAGGCATCTGCGAGGAGCAGGTAAAACGGTCGGCATAATCGCTATCGACCCGAGCAGCGCTTATTCCCACGGCGCGCTTCTTGGCGATCGCATTCGCATGCAGGATCATCATGGCGACCCGGGTGTGTTTATCCGCTCCATGGCCACACGCGGCAGTCTGGGCGGGATCGCGCGGACGACTCTGGAAGTGGCGCTTCTGTTAGATGGAGCCGGACGCGACGTGGTGCTGATTGAGACCGTGGGCGTTGGCCAGGATGAGATAGAAATTGCGCGGCTGGCAGACGTAACGGTGGTGGTGCTCATGCCGGGTATGGGCGACGATGTGCAAGCGATCAAGGCCGGGATGATGGAGATCGCGGACGTGTTCGCGATCAACAAATCCGATCTGCCCGGCGCAGACAACTTGGAACAGGATCTGCGGGCGATGCAGAGCGTGGCCAACGAAGCGGGAGGTACAGCCGCCGCGCCAATCCGGCGAGTGATCGCGAGCGAGGGGCAGGGAATCGACGAGCTTTTGGCCGCAATACGCGATGTGGCTCAGACCCGAGGCCGGCAGAACTCTCGAGCGAAAACGGCGACGAGCGTGGAGATCGATCATTTAGGGATCGCGGTTACAAGCTTGGACGAGGCCCTGCGTTTTTACGAGACAACGCTCGGTATACAGTCAGCTGGCCGCGAAATGGTGGAAGCTGAGCGTGTGAAGGTGGCGATGCTGCCTGCCGGCGCATCGCGCATTGAACTGCTGGAAGCTAGCGGCAATGATTCGGCGATTGCACGGTTTATAGAGAAGCGGGGACCGGGATTGCATCACATCGCCTTACGAGTTGACGACCTGAGCGCCGCGGTAGCGCGACTAAAAACACACGGCGCCCACCTCCTGAACGAGCCGCGTCCCGGAGCCGGCGGACACATGTATGTGTTTGTGCATCCATCTTCGACTGGCGGCGTACTCTTAGAACTAATACAGAAATAGAAGGAGCCTCCTCTTTTGGACAAGCGAGCAGAAATCGGGATTATTGGCGGAAGCGGCTTATATCACATGCCGGGTTTTGAGGCGCATGAAGAACTGCGGCTGGACACTCCATTTGGCGAGCCATCGGATGCCTATATCGTGGGACAGCTCGAAGGCCGCGAGGTGGCCTTTCTGTCGCGGCATGCGCGCGGGCATCGGTTTTCCCCTCGGAACTAAATTTCCGAGCCAATATCTACGGGATGAAGATGCTGGGCGTGGAGCGCATTCTCTCGCTCAGCGCAGTCGGTTCTCTGAAGGAAGAGCATGCTCCGCTTGATTTCGTCATTCCCGATCAGTTCTTTGACCGGACACGCAATCGCATCGCAACGTTTTTTGGGAACGGCGTTGTCGCCCACATCAGCTTCGCCGACCCGGTCTGTCCTCAGCTCGCCAATGTCGCGCACGCCTCAGCCGGGCAGGTAGGGATTCATAGCAAGCTTGGCGGAACCTATCTCTGCATGGAAGGTCCGGCGTTTTCGACGCGGGCCGAATCGAATATTTATCGCAGTTGGGGCATGGACGTTATTGGCATGACCAACCTAACGGAGGCCAAGCTCGCGCGGGAAGCCGAGATATGCTACGTGACCGTAGCCATGGTCACCGACTATGACTGCTGGCACGAAGAGCACGATGCGGTGACCGTGAATCAGATTATTGAAAATCTGAACAAAAACAGCGAGAACGCCTGTAAGCTTGTGCGGTACATTGTGAGAACGCTAGAGGCTGCCCGGACGTGCAAATGCGGTTCTGCCTTGAAGCACGCGATTATCACGGATCGCAAGATGATACCCGCGGAAGCGAAGCGAAAATTGGGATTACTGATTGGCAAGTATACCGGCGAGTGAACTGGCGCGCGAGATTCTCGACGCTTGCCTGAAAGAAGGCACGTGGCCTGCACGCTCGCTGGACGATTTGCTCGAGCGCGCTCTGGATGAAGAAGATCCGTTTGTCGCGACAGCCGCCACTCGGGCGCTGTTCGGAATTGTAATTGAAACCCTGGGAGATTTGTTCGAGCCGGCGCTTTGCGACGTTTACGCAAAATTGTTCTCGCACGTAATCGCAAGCGCGTTGCCCGAATACGATTTCGATCAGTTGTTGCTCCGCTACCGGAATATTCGCCAAGTCCGTTCTTTTCCAGGCGGCGAAGTGAAGCGTGTCTTCGTGCTTTCGCGCGTTACGCTGGGCGCGGATGTGGCTGTGACGAGCGTGGCACTGGCGGCCGCGAAGGAGCGTTTTCCCGATGCCGAGATCTGTCTGGTTGGTCCGGAGAAGAACGCCGAAATGTTTGCGGAGGATTCGCGGATTGTGCCGATCTCCGTCATGTATGGCCGCTCCGGCCCGCTGCGCGAGCGGCTGCTGGCGGCCGCCGAACTGCAAGTTGCGGTAGAGGAACTCAGTTCCGTGGTGATTGATCCGGATTCGCGGCTGACGCAACTGGGCCTGATCCCGGTTTGCGATGATGCGCGCTATTTCTTTTTCGAAAGCAGGGCGTTTGGAGGCGCGCTGCAGGCGTCGCTTCCGGAACTGACCGCGGAGTGGCTCGCGGAAGTGTTCCAGGTAGAGAACGCGCATCCTTACATCGCGCCGGCCACGCAACCGAGAATTGCGGACATCACGGTCAGTTTGGGGGTGGGCGAGAACGCTAACAAACGCGTGGATGACGAGTTTGAATACCAGGTACTCTCGGCGTTGTTGCGGAAGAACCGTCCGGTGCTGCTGGATCGGGGCGCGGGCGGCGAAGAGGGGGACAGAGTAACGGCGCTGACGGCGCGGCTCGGCGCGCCGGAACATCTCCATCTGCATGAGGGAAGCTACGCTTCCTTCGCCAGTCATATCTTGCAGAGCAAGCTTTATGTGGGATACGATTCGGCGGGACAGCATGTGGCGGCGGCCGCCCGTATCCCGCTGGTTTCGGTATTTAATGGATACGCCTGTGAACGGATGCTGGCGCGCTGGCGTCCGTCGACCCCCGAGGCGCATGTCGTAGCCGTAGACGACACGAATAGATCCACGGCCCTGGAACGAACGCTAGCGGCTATCGAGGCGGCGGAGGCGGCGGCGTAGGCAGCGTCCAGGGATTCGAGTCGGATGGCTTCGCTTTCTGTGCAGGCTGAGCGGGAGCCGGGGCCGGACTTCCAGCCGCGGGCTGCTCGTCGGTCTTGCTCGAATCAAGCGGAGCGGGCGGAGGAGCGGTCGGGTCCATTTCGTACTTAATAGTGGACTCCGTACCGAATTTCCGATAGTCGCGGAATTCGATTTCGTTCTTCGAATGTTGGCGGCCGGCGCTCATCAGGAGAAGAGACCGCAGCGGCAGTACGAACTGTGTGCCGCTGATGTCTACCAAATCATAATCAAGAGTTTCAGTGGTCGCCTGGACAGGGAAGCTTCGCGGAATATTGACTGCCTCAAATTTGATGCGGTCGATCTCGCCTGTATTCGGATCGGCGTAGATGAGCCCCCGGTAGGCGGTGACGATGCGCTGTTCGTCGCCCGGAGAATCACCATATTCAATGGTGTAGCTGGAGTGCCCGCTGTCGATGAAGTAGTTGAAAACGGCCATGATCCGGCCGCGCAGCTTCCCCCAGTGGTCCCAACCGAATTCAGCCTCACTTTTTTCTTCGAAGATACTGCGCATAAGACCTGCGAATTCGCCCTGTGATCTGGCGCCGCCGGTTACCCCATTCATATCCGTGTCGACAAGCTTGCCGGCGACGGAGTAAACCTTGTATTTTTCCTGGCCCTCGTTATAACTGACCCGCGAAAGAACGGTGCCGAGGCTGCGGTAGGAGTCTCCGGCATTCGGATCTACATAGCGGCGATCGACACGGACGCAGATGTAGTTTGGGAGGTTTTGCTCATACGACATGGCATATTGCCGCATCAAATCAAGGATCTGCTGCTGTTTGACGGAGTCCGGCGCCGGAATTGGCGCGGCGGCGGAGCTGATACCCGCCGTGGGCGGCGCCGACGACAGCGTTTGGTCCGGCGCCGTTGCGGGCGAATAGGTGGCGTCGCGGGGAGGCGGTTTCATATTGGCCGTCTGATCGCGAAGCTCCTGCAGCGCCTGCTCGGTTTTCGGTCGCGCTCCTTGCGCCACCAGGTCGGTTATCGTCTTGTCGGTCAGCTTTTCGGTGAGCTGAATTTTCTTAATGTATGCCGCTATCTGCTTGTCCGTGTGCTGGCGCAGAGCGACTTCGGAGCGAACGAAATCAACCAATTGCTGCACGTTCATCTGCATTTCCGTCTGGGCCTGCAGCGCGACGCCCAGGCATAACAGGAGCAGACAGCGGCAAAACTTCATATTAAATATCATGACGCACGACTGCGGGAAGAAGGTTGCAGCGGCCCCTACCTCTGGCGTTTGCTAAAGCTTCTCCGCTTTTACCATTTCAACCGATATGTTCCCGATGGGAAAGCCCATCTGCAGACGGAACTGAACGGGGAGGCGTTCGGAGTCGTCCGTCATCCAGATGAAAAGCCGTCCTTTTCGTTTGTATAGAACGTTATCGAACAAAAACGCCTCACAGCGCACGGTGGAATAATTCTTTCCATCAATGGATATGCTCTCTTTGGCCTGCGCCTCTATTTTGGCGTACACGATTTTCTTACCGTCCGTGATAGGGATCGTCGCCGTCTTGCCTGGCTCAAGGTCCATGGTTCGCAGCGCGGCGAGCGCACCCATAATTTCATGGGTGCAAGGCGCGATATCCAACTGTTTCCTGGTGGTCGTGTTCTTGATGAGATCGCGTTCTTCGTAGTTGACTTTGTGATGGGTGTTGTCGAAATTCAGCCGTGATACCGTGTGCTTCTTGCCTTCCTGGGCATCGAGGACCGTCGATTCACCGCAGAAGTGATCGTTGGTAGAGACCTTGTAGGAGTCGTTCACTCTATAAAGTCGTGAGACCAGGCCGGCGCTGGCCAAATCAAGGCTGAGATGGCAGCTCGCGCCGGGTCCGGGTTTCAACTCCACCGTGCCTTCTCCCGCCTCGAGCATACGCCACTCCACGCGGTACGTAAGTTTTTCGGGATGCAGGATCCGGGGGCTTTTTCCGGGTTGTTGAGCGGTTGCGAAGCAGCCCGCAAGGAGCAGCACGACGGCACTTGCGGGACGTGGGAAGCGGCGCGAAGGGATCATTCAGTCTGTAATTTGTTCGAGCTTTTATCTCGCCCATAGAGAGAGGCTCGCTGGACTCGTCTCAATTTTGACAGACGGGATTTTTAGAAGTCGATCGAGGCAAGAATTTCAGAGGGTTTGCGGTTGAACGCACGGCAAATGGCGAGAAGGCTTTCGATGCTCGGCAAATTAGTCCCGCGTTCAATGGAGCTGATCTGCGAAACGCTGAGCTTGGTGGCTGCCGCGAGGTCTTTCAGCGACCAATCGCGCTCTACCCGCAGCAGCTTGATCCTGTGACCAAGGCGCTCCCGCAAACGGTCTTGCGGCGTCCTGCCCAGGCTGAACTGCTCGATGGCGTTGGCGAGCGTCTGGCGGAGCTGCGCGAGCGAGAAAGGCTTGGCGAGATAATCGAACACACGCAGCTTGAAGGTTGCGCGCATGCTCTCCAGCGATGGAAAGCCGGTGATGATGATAATGCAAAGGTCCGGCCAGCGGGCAAGCAACTGCTCAATGACCTCCTCGCCGCTGGTGGTGCCCATTTTCATATCAAGCAGCAGAATGTCGGGCACCTGCGTCTCCGCCGATGCGATCAGATCGCGCGGCTGGGCAAAGGTCCTGACGGTAAAATTGCCTTCGTCGCCCAGCAGATCTTCAATGTAGTTGCGGAAATCGAGATCATCGTCGAGGACGGCAATATCGACCGTTCCAGTGGCCGCGATGCTAGTTTCTTCGCTCATCTATCGTTCCGGGCTTCCTTCGTGGCCCTATGCGGCTGCCGGAAGCAGCACCTCCAATGACGCTCCACCATCCGGACGGTTCGATGCGGAAATCGTTCCACCGTGCTGCGTGACAATGCCCTCCGCCACCGTCAGGCCAAGTCCGGTGCCGCGAGCATCCAGGCGTGTACTCACGAATGCTTCAAAGAGGTTCGGCAGGACGTGCGCGGGTATGCCGGGTCCGTTATCCATGACGGTACAGCAGACCCAGTTCTGGCCGCCGCGCAGGAGATACCTGGATTCCACCCGAATGACGCCACGGTTGGAGACCGCCATGAGCGCATTGCGCAGAAGATTGACGAACACTTGCACCAGGCGATCGGGGTTGCCCAAGACGGTATGGTTTGACTTGACATGGTTCTGAAAATCGACTGCCGATGCCTTTTCGTCGATGGCGACAAGATTCCAGCTCTCGTCGATCAGGCTCCGCAGTCTGACTGGCTCGGTGTCGTGTTTGCGGACCCGGGCGAAATCGACTAGTCCTTCGCTGATCTTGCGCAGACGCTGGGTCACGCGGAGCATGCGGGCCAAGCGCTCGAGGGTGTGCGTATCGCGGATGCTCTCGAGCAGCTTCTCGATAGAGCCCTGCAAAACAGCAAGCGGAGTGTTCAGTTCATGCGCGACGCTCGTGCTGAGCAGCCCAAGGCTGACCAGGCGATCCTGCTCCTCCAGCTTTTGAAGCGCCTGGGCCAAATCATCTTCCTGCCGGCGGAGCTGCGCGACGATGGCGTTGCGCGACCGCATGATCTGGCCGATTTCGTCATTGAGAATGAACTCTTCTTTGATGAGCTCATTCTCGCGATCGTTACGCAGGATGGCTTCATCCGCGTTGAGCATGACGTGCAACGGCTGATACACGTACTGGGGCATGATGGTGAACTCAAGCACGAGGATGGAAAGCAGATAAATGGTTCCGAGAGCGACGAAGAGGCTGAAGCGCGCCTGGCGGAGCGCGTCGTCATAGAAAGCGGACGACAGGCTCACGCGGCGGTATTGGCCGGGCGTTTTGCTCAGGCGGAAAAGAGTGTGGTTACCCTGCTTCCAGGTTTCCGTAGGGTGGTCAAGCAAGAAAGCCATGCCCTCCGCTGAAAGATCAAGCCCGCCGGCAGGCCCCTCCCGAAAATCGTAGACACTCAGATCGTGCGACTGCCGGGTGCGATCCATGGGCAGCTCGGCGCCGAAGATCTCGGAGACCATTCGCAGCTCGCGCTCACGAGCGGCGTCGATGTGCTGCGAAAACAAGGGGATGACGGAGAGGTAGACCGAAACCGCCAGAACGAAGAAGAAGATGTTGTGCAGGATGGCCAGCTTCTGCCGAACTTTGAGGCCACCGAATGTACGGACAGCAAAGCCGGGAGGACGCAGGGGCTTAAGACTGCTGCGGGGCCAACTCTTCTCTACGCTCAATTTCCTGATCCTTGTACTGAAGCTGGTAGAGCTTCCAATAGATGCCCCGCTGAGCGAGAAGTTCCTGGTGGGAACCTATCTCGCGCAAGCGCGTCTTGTGCATCACGATAATACGATCGGCGCGCTGGATTGTGGAGAGACGATGCGCGATCACCAGTGAAGTCCGGTTGGAGACAAGCCGTGTCAAGGCTTCGCGCACGCGAAGTTCGGTTTCGGTGTCCACACTGGACGTGGCCTCATCGAGGACCAGTATGCGCGGATCGTGGGCCAGGGCGCGGGCGAAGCTGATAAGCTGCTTCTGTCCTGTCGAGAAGCCGTTGCCACGCTCGCGGACAGCTGTATCAAAGCGCTCCGGAAGTTCCTCGACGAAGTCGAGGAGATTCACTTGTTCGGCGGCGGCGCGGACATCTTCGGAAGTGATGCGCGGCGTTCCGAGGCGAATGTTGCTTTCCAGAGTCCCGGTGAAGAGATAGGCGTCCTGGAGCACAACGCCGAAGTGACTGCGAAGATCGATGAGATCAAAATCACGGATGTCGATTCCGGCGATTCGGATGGCGCCTTGCTGCACGTCGTAGAAGCGAAGGAGCAGATTGGTCAGCGTGGTTTTGCCCGCGCCGGTGTGCCCGACGATAGCCACGGTTTCGCCGGGCCCGACGCGGAAGCTGACGTCCTTTAGCACCCAATCCTCGCCGTTATAGGCGAACCAGACGTGATCGAATTCAATGTCGACCGCCCCCTCTGGGAAAGGAATCGGCTCGGGGGAGGAAACGACGGAAGGTTCTGTGTCGAGCAGCTTGAAAACGCGCTCGGAAGCGGCCATGGCGCCTTGCAGGATGTTGTACTTTTCGCTGAGGTCCTGGATGGGGCGAAAGAACCGCAGCCCGTACTGGAAGAACGCCACTAGAATGCCAAGAGTGAGCGCGCCGCCACGAATACGGAAGCCGCCGTAAGCAAGTATTAGAGCCAGCGCGAGAATTCCGAGGAACTCGACCGTGGGGTAAAACCAGCCGTAGGCCGTGATGGAGTCTTTGAACGCGATCATGTGATCGCGATTGATCTTTTCGAACTCTTTCTTGCTGCGCTCCTCGCGATTGAAGAGCTGCAACACGACGATTCCGGCAATGTGCTCCTGAAGATATGCGTTGATCTTGGCGATAGCCACGCGAATGCGCCGGTAGCTTTGGGCCGCCGTTCGCCGGAACTGCAGAGTGACGAGCACCACGACCGGCATTACGGCGAGCATCAGGCCGGTCATTCCCGGACTCAGGCGCAGCATCGCCAGAATCACGAAGGAGAGCATCAGGATGTCACCGACGATCATGACCAGGCCCGACGCGAATAGCTCATTGAGAACGTCGACATCGGTGGTGACGCGAGTGACGAGGCGGCCGACCGGATTTTTGTCGAAATACGCGATATCGAGCGCCTGCAGATGGGTGATCAGGTCGCGGCGCAGATCAAACATCGCCTGCTGGCCGGTCCATTGCATCAGATAGGTCTGGCCGAAATCGAAGAAGAAGGCGAGGACGACAACAGCGAAATAAAGCAAAGCAACCTGGGAAATACCTGTCCAGCGGTTATGCGATAGCCATGTATCCAGGAAAGGAAGCACTTGCGCGTGCTTGACAGGCACCAGATAGCGGTCGACTGCTAACTTTGTAAGCAAAGGTCCGATAATCTGGAGAATAGAATCGACCAGCAACAGCAGCAGCGAAGCAGCCACGACCATGCGGTAGGGTTTCATGTACCGCAAGAGGCGGCGCATCAGACGCGAATCATATGCTTTTCCAAGTACTTCTTCTTCCAAGTGGTTCTCGTCCCTGCCGCCGGTCCCGTGTTGCTTTGCCAGGACGCGGACAACCGTATAATCTCAGACTAACGTAGCCTTTCCGCCGGCGCTTCTTTGGCAATCACGCATGAACGGTGCAGTCCTTATCGATAAGCCTCAGGGCTTGACCAGCCACGATGTGGTGAACCGCTGGCGCAAACTGGCGAACACGAAACGAGTGGGCCACCTGGGAACGCTCGACCCCATGGCAACCGGTTTGCTTGTGTTGGTGACCGGGCCAGCGACCCGGCTTGCGCAGTTCTTCGGCGGCCGGGACAAGACTTACCAGGCGGAGATCACATTAGGGATGGTCTCCGACACCTACGATCTTGACGGGGACGCGCATTCGACCGGGATTCCGCCTCCGCGTAATGCGGACGAGATCTATGCGTCGCTCCGTTCATTCCTGGGCAAGTCCCAACAGATGCCGCCGGAGGTGTCAGCCAAGAAGATAAAGGGCATCGCGGCCTATAAACTGGCGCGAAAGCGGACTCCAGTCAACCTGCAACCCGTTGAAGTCGAAATCAAGAAGCTAGACGCGCGGGTGCTGACGCCCGACAAAGTAGAACTGGAGGTCACTTGCTCGGCCGGCACGTATATCCGGAGCCTGGCGCACGACCTAGGGCAACAACTTGGCTGTGGAGCACTGCTCAGCAAGCTACGGCGGACGCGCAGCGGCGAGTTTACGGTGGATCAAGCCAAGACGCTGGAGCAGTTGGCCGGGATGCTTACCAACGGCAAGCTGGGCGAGGCTGTGATTGGGGCGGGGCGGTTGCTTGACGACTTTCCGGCTGAGCACTTCGATATCAGCGTGGAAGCCCGCATCCGGCAGGGACGGGATTTTCGGACATCGCCTTTTGTGGTGCGCCCCGGCGCGCCGCTGGTTCGTGCTTTGTCACATTCGGGCGAATTGATCGCCATCGGCGAGTTAAAAATCCCTAATTTGTACCACCCGAGTACCGTTCTGTAAACGGCCATTCGTCATAGAGTTGGCAGTCTGTGTTACACCTGTAAATTCAGATGCGTCCCAGCTTACTAATGCGGCATTCGCTCGCCGTTGTGCTCTTTACTCTGCTGACAACCGGTACGATTCTTTCGCGGGCACAGGACGCGCAACAACCTGCCCAGGCAACACCGCCGCCCGCTTCGCGGCATCTATTTTTTGCCGGAACAGTGACGGAACTGGATGACCAGCACGTGACGGTCTCGCGCAACGTGGTGGGGCGCGCGCCGGAGCAGCGCACGTTTTTGATTAAGCCGGAAACCAAAATGAACAAGTCCGCGCTGAAATTGAAGTCGCGAGTAACAGTGCGCTATCAGCACATGCCGGAAGGAGAAGTTGCTCTCGAGATTCAGATCCGGCCGCCGGTGCATCCCCCAAAGACCACCTGAGCGGGGAGCTACTCAGACTTCTTGCGCGACTCGCGGCGGCGCTTTGCCCAGCCCGGCTTATCCACTTGACGAGCCCGGCCTAAGGCCAGCGCGTCAGCCTCCACGGCTTTGGTGATCACCGAGCCCGCTGCGATATAAGCGCCCTCGGAAATTTCCAGCGGAGCAACCAACGTTGAGTTGCTGCCGACGAACACATTGTCCGCGATCGTAGTGGTGTGCTTCTTCTCGCCGTCATAATTGCAGGTGATGGTTCCGGCGCCGATGTTGACGCCGGCGCCGATGAAGGCGTCGCCGAGGTAGGCCAGATGACTTGCTTTGGAACCTTTGCCGAGGCGGGTTTTCTTCAGTTCCACGAAGTTGCCCACATGCGTTTCCTCACCGAGTTCGGCATTCGGACGCAATCGCGTAAACGGGCCAATGGATGAATTGGAACCGATACGGGACGCCTCCGCGACCACGTAAGGAAGGACGGTGACGCTGTTGCCGATTTCGCAATCGCGCAGTACGGAGCCGGTGCCGATGCGGCAAAGCGAGCCGACGTGCGTTTCACCGCGAAGGTGAACGTTCGGTTCGATCACGGAGTCGGGTTGGACCTCGACGTTGACATCGATAACCACCGTGTCGGGATTTTCGATGGTGACGCCAGCTAGCATCAGCTCGCGAGTTTTACGGGCGCGCAGGATCTTATCCGCCACGGCAAGTTCAACCCGCGTGTTAATGCCGAGCAGTTCCGTCGAATCCGGAACGAAAAACGGCGCGACCAGATGGCCGTGGCGGCGCAAAATCTCCACCATATCCGTGACGTAATACTCGCGAGCCGTGTTGTTAGGCTCAATTTCGCCGACATGCCGCCAGAAAGGGGCGGCGGAAAAACAGTACAGTCCCGGATTGACTTCCCGGATGGCGAGTTCGCCGGGCGAGGCGGCTTTCTGTTCGACGATACGCGCGATCGTGCCCTGCTCATCTTTGAGAATGCGGCCATAGCCGGTAGGATCTTCCATGGAAGTAGTGATGACCGCGCCGGTCAGATTATCTTGAGAAGCGCGATCGATCAGCGCCGCCAGTGTTTCCGCCCTCAGCAGCGGACCATCGCCGTTGAGGATGAGCAGGAGCCCTTGATTCTGTTCAATGGCTTCACGAGCGCAAAAAACAGCATGGCCGGTGCCCTTCTGCTCGGGTTGCTCCACGAAACGGATGCCCGGAACTTTGACGCTATCGCGAACCTGCGCCGCCTGATGACCGACAACCGCGACAATGCGTTCCGCGGGAGCGACTTGCAACGCTGCGCGAATGATGTGGTTGAGCAGGGTTTCGCCGCCCGCTTCGTGGAGGACTTTGGCCTTGGCCGATCTCATGCGTGTCCCGAGCCCAGCGGCCAGGATGACTACGGTTACGGGTGATTTCATTTAGCTTTTGTTCGTTGGGCCATCAATGCCGCCTCGCGAATGCGAAGCGCGCGGGACCGGCTGGCGAGATCAATAACCACGTCAGCTAATGCAGCCGGGTTATGCCGGATTTTCTTTTGCTGCGCGCTAGTATCGCAGACCAGATCCGCAGTGACGACTCTTACGCCCATCGCGGAGAGCTCATCAAAGTCGTTTTCTACGGGCCGCACGTGAGCGCGGGCATATCTTCGCCGCAGCATCTCGGGTATCGGCGCTCCATTGAGCACAGCGGTGTCTATCAAAGGGTAGCTGGCGTGTTCATGAATGACTGCGACGTGCCGCGAAGCGGAGTAGTTGACCGTTTCACCCGGCTGCCACATCAGGTTCACAAAATAGGCCTTCATGGCAGAGGATTGTTGGATGGCGGCGGAAACCCCCTTCACCAGCACATTCGGAACAATGCTTGTATAGAGCGAGCCCGGTCCCATGGTGATCAGGTCCGCGTTCTTCACGGCATCGAGCGTGTCTGCCAGCGGCTCGCAATCCTCGGGCAGGAGGCGAACCAGCTGGATAGGACTGCGGCTTTTGCTGATCTTGCTCTCGCCGCGCACGATGGAGCCGTCTTGCAAAACAGCTTCGAGCGTCACATTTGCGGAAGTAGCAGGAAATATACGGCCTCGAATGGCAAGGATTTCCGAAGAGAGCTTGACCGCGCTGGCAAAGTCACCGGTGATCTGATGCATTGCGGTGAGGAACAAATTGCCGAAGCTGTGTCCTTTGAGGCCGCGGCCGCCCGCGAAACGGTATCGAAACAATTGCGATAAGAGATGCTCGTCCTCAGAGAGCGCGGTCATGCAGTTACGGATGTCGCCGGGCGGCAGAATATCGAAATCGCGCCGAAGGCGGCCTGAACTCCCGCCGTCGTCGCTAACCGTGACGACGGCCGTGATATCGACTACCGGCGCGCCTGGTTCCGCGATCTGATTCGCTGCCCTGACATGTTTCTTTAACCCGGAGAGAAGGGTGGAAAGCCCCGTGCCTCCGCCGATGGAAACAATTCGGAGGGGAGCCTTTAACGTGCTTCTTTGAAGCGGTGAAACGCGGGTCAGAGAGGGCATGCCCCAACTCGCTTCAGGATCTCATGACGATGGCACAATAGAAACGAAGCCCTAATGGCGCTTCTTGGGCTTCTCTTCTTCGTCTTCGTAAACGGGAACCGAATCCAGATCCTCGGCTTCAAAAACTTGACCACAATCGAGGCAGTGGACATAATCCACGCCATCACGCCGGTAGAGGAACTCGGTTCGCTCGTGCTGACAAGCCTGCATAGCGAAATAACACCTATTCTAGACTGCACGGGATTCGTGTCAAGGGTGGGCCGCCAATAAGGTGCTTAGTCCATTAGGGGAAACGCGGGACACTTATCTGTACAATTCGAGTGAAACCGCACTATCCTGTCGTGAGACTTCCTCCACCTTTGCACTTTAGAGCCGATGCGAGTGACCTTAGAGAGAGGATAACCCGTTTGCCCGCCTCGCGGGGCATCTATCTTCTGACCATGGCGGCCGCGCGGCCCCATCTCGGCTGGTCTATCAATTTGCCTCGCAGATTGTTACGTTTACTGCTTTCAGCGCATTCCGGTTCCGGCGCGCCCAGGGGAAGCTTTCGGGAAGGAATTGTGAATGCAAGCTGCTGGCCAACAGGATCAAAGCTGGAGAACTGGCTGCTGCTTTACGAACTGGCCAAAACTCATTTTCCGGATGACTACCAGAGAACGCTGAAGCTGCGGATGCCGTGGTTCGTCGGTTTGAAAGCGAGCGATCCGTTTCCGCGCCTGGAACTGGCCAACCGCATCCCGCGCCATAGCGGCGCGCTCTTTGGTCCTTTCCGGACTCGCGATGATGCTCAGGTCTACGAGCAGGAAGTGCTGGGCCTGTTCCAAATACGGCGGTGCGCTGAAACGCTGGCGCCCCATCCCGAGCACCCCGGCTGCATTTATGGCGAAATGAATCAATGCGCGCGGCCCTGCCAATGTGCGGTCAGCGCCGCGGAATATGCCAGCGAAGCAGGACGCGTGGCGGAGTTTTTGGCGGCCAACGGAAAGAATTCGCTGACCGCTCTGAAACTTGCCCGGGAACGGGCTTGTGAGCAGCTCGAGTTTGAAGAGGCAGGCCAGATCCAAAAGCGCATTGAAAAAGTCGAGAGCGCGGGCAGCGCGCGCGACCCGGCTATCCGGGCAGTGGACGATTTTAACGGGGTCGCTCTTACCGCGTCCGCCGGACCCATGGAAGTAAGGCTCTGGCCGATGTTGAGGGGAGTCTGGCAGGAGCCTGTTACGCTCGATTTCTCGGCTGAGCGATCGCACAGCCGGTCTCTCGATTTTGAAATACGAGACAAACTCTCTAGCGTGCTGGCGAAGCCGGATACGAGCGGAAACAAATTAGAACAGCTTGCTATCTTCAGCCGCTGGTATTACTCTTCGTGGCGCGACGGGCGCTGGTTTCCTTTCCAGACATTGACCGACCTGAATTATCGCGGATTGGTTCGGCAGATTTCCAAGATGGCGGAAGAAGCCAGGAAATCCTCGATCGTGGCCGATAAACCGTGCTAGGTTGTCCACATGTCGGCAAATGAGGAATTGGAAGAGCATGTCCAGCACGCACAAGACCCGTTCGATAAAACAGTTGCCGGGACCATGGCGATGGTGGCCGCTCTGCTGGCCATCATTTCCGTGCTGGGCCAGCATTACAACACCGAAAAATTGTTGAATCAACAGCTCGCTTCGGACCAGTGGGCGTACTATCAGGCCAAAGATATCCGGCGGTACGTGGCTCAGGTGACGCAGGACACTCTTTCGCAGGCAAAGGTTAACGCGGCGGTAATCGAAAAGTACGCTCAGGATTCGAACAAATACAAGCAGCAGTCTACTGAAATTCAAGAAAAGGCGCGCGACTTGGAGAAAGAGAGGAACAAAGCCGGCAGCGAAGCCTCCCGTTTTCACATCGGGGAAGTGTTCCTCGAAGTGGCGATCGTGCTCTCGTCACTTTCGATCCTGACCAAACGCAAACCGCTGTTCGTGGGAGGCGTCGTCTCGGCGCTGATCGGCGTGGTTATCGCCGTTACCGCGTATTGGGCTTAGGCGCAGCGGTGTGACGCTGCGTATTTGATTGCCACGTCTGATACATTGCCTGCGCGATCTGATCGAAGCGTCCACGGGGATCGTCGCCGATCCGGTAGAGGTCGAAGTGCGTGCGGTTCTCTACGAAAGTTACTTCGGCATTGGCGTGCAGGGAATCTAGAACCGCCTTCAGCCGGTGCGCGGCTCCGTCGAGGTAGAAGGTGTCCGCAGTGCCAACAATCACGTGGATTTTGTTGTTCAGGCAGGGAGAAAGCGACGACCAGTTCTCAGCCAGAGTTCGGGAGATATCATATTTTTCCCACTCACGGACGACCTCCGGATGAACGTCGCCGGTAATCCGGTCAAACATTTGGAGTGGGCGTCCGTCGGGACCTTTCGGCGAAAACACCCATTCGAACGAAGCCAATTGTCCGCCATAAGAGCCGAGAACCGACTCGAGGCGGGCGAAGTCCTCGAAGGTCGCCACAACTTTCCCGTTCATGCGGACAAGCGGGTAGGGCGTGCCGTCGGGCCGATGATAAACATTCGCGTGCGGTGCATAAAGGTCCTGCCCGGTGAAGTCGTGAAAGTCGCTGGGATCCGGCGAAGTGGACCAGGTACCCCCGAAGATTTTCGGATAAGTGACCTGCAGCCACAAAGTCGCCCATCCGCCGGAGGAGTGGCCGTTGAGAAAGCGCGCGCCGGCGCGGCGATCAAGCCGGTAGTGCGATTCCAGATAAGGAATAAATTCGGTAGTGAGCGCGCGCCCCCACGGCCCGTTGTTGACGGAATCGGCGAACTCGTGTGTTCCGGTGGGACAAGACTCATCCAGTAAAACCCAAACCATTGGCGGCATCTTGTTCTCTGCCATCCGGTGATACAGCATCTCCGCGACGGGCCTTAGATATTCAAGCGTCCCGCCAAATCCGTGCGTGAAGTAGACGGTGGGGTAGCGCCTCTGCAGCTGGTGTTTATACTCCGGCGGTTCAAGAACCAAAGCGCGAAGATGAATGGGCCGGCCCCAGAATTGAGTCAGAGCGGGGCTTGTAAAGTCTTCCTTCTTGATTTCGGCAGCGGCGGACTGATCGCTCGATGCGGCTGGATGATTGGCGGCCGGAGCTGCCATTTTCAAGGTCAGAGTCGGCTCCGGAGCGTTGGCCGGCATGAAGGACTTTAAGGATGTGACGGCGCTTACCGGATCATTCGGCGAGCGGCCGCGGTAGTTATACGAATGATCGATGTCTAAGACTGCTTGAGCTTCGTAGTTTCCCGGCGGCAGATGTGAAAAGCCCGCTGGATAGGCAACGTCATCAGTATCGATTTCGACGGATTGTCCGGACGAAAGATCCTGAATCTCTTTGGCCGCAACCGAGACCTCTTTCGGATCGAAAGGACTGGTATCCACTTTCTCGTCGCCGGATCCGGCCTTCAGGAAAATGAGAAGGCGCCCGGAAAGCGGAGCGCTGAATTCCTTGCCGGCGACGACTTGAAAGAACAGGTGCCGAGAAGGCGCTTGTTCCTGGGCGACGGTGACGACGGAACAGGCTGCAAGAACCAGGAAAGCGGATAACCGCAAACTGCGCATACTGACTTACGTTACAGCACAGGCTGAACTCTATGAACCGTTCTCCACGAATAACTTGAGGCGTGACAGCGCAGTCTCCCACTGCCGGCCGATTTGATCGAGCGTGTGACGAGCCTCGCTGACCCGCGCCGCCTCCAACGACCAGAACTGTTGCCGCCCCTGCCTGCGCGAACGAACCAGCTTTGCGCCCGACAGCACGCGCAGATGCTTGGTTACGCCTTGGCGGGTCAGCCTTGTACCAGACGCGAGTTCTGTGATGGAGAGCGGCTCGCCCCTGGAAAGCCGCCTTACTAAGTGCAGCCGGATCTCATCGCCAAGCGCGTTGAAAACAGCGGCTGAAGCTTCAGGTGATAAGTTATGCTTTTTCACGCAGGTACTTCTCGAGCGCGCTCATCTGATATTCCCAGCCAGCCGTGTTCTCACGGAAGACAACCGCGCGCCGGGCCAGCGAAATTTTATCGAAGCCGGTTTCCAAGACAGTCACCCGCGTGCCGCCCTGGACATCTTCGAGCAGAAACGTCACAAGCGTCATCGAATCTTCTAAATGATCGACACCGGGCTGTACGCTGCCCGGATGCCAGCGCCACGAGAAGACGCGCTTCGGTGTTACCTCTTCGACTTCCATATCGACGGCGACATCCTTGGACGTCTCGTCCGTGCAGACCAGGCGTAGGTGCATTCCAGGGATGAAATAGCCCTGCTTCCTAGCGGTGTCAGCGGAGAACCATTGACAGAATTCTTCAATATTGGTTAAAGCGCGCCAGACGCGGCTGCGAGGGGCGTCGATCACAATGGAGCGCTCGATTTTATTCAATTCGGAAATGACCATATGCAACCTCTAGGTTGCATATTACAAGAATCGGATTGGGAAGGCAAGCGTGGAGTCACGCTTGAACGGCAATCAGCGATTTGGTCAATCCCAGCGTCCGTTCAGTCAAAATGCGTGCTTGCGGAAACAGTGATTGAAGCGCACGGGCGTCGAGCAGATTGATGTCGTTCAGAAAATGATCGATGTAGAAAGCGCGCTCGTGTTCGGTCGGTTTCACGACCATTTCCCAAACTGTAAAGCGCCGGACGATGGCCTTCTGGAGCCGCTTCGGCAGGCGATGAATCAGCGGCATCATGAGGTGAAGTTCCAGGGGGAAATTGCGGTTCGGGGTTTGAATCCAATAGTGGCGGCCTACCCTTGAAACTTCATCGGCAAAGCGCTGTTGGTCTTCGCGCTTGCCCACGTGCTCAATGACGGAGTTACTGAAGACGATGTCGAAACTCCCATCGCGGAAGGGCAGCATCCGGCCGTCGCCTGCCAGCACCGCCACTCCCTCGCCGGAGCTGCGCAGAGCGGCCGGCAAGTTGATCACCGTCAACCGCGGGTGAATGCTCGCGAACAGCCAGATTTCAGGAGAGCCGCCGACGTCCAGCACGCGTGTTTCTCTTGAAATTTTGAACGTTTTTTCAAACAGCAGCATGCGCCGCGAGCGGAAGTGCTGAAAGGCGCTCTGCAGAAGACTGGAAGCGGAACGAAGTCGCAGCATTGAGCAAAGATCAGAACTCCAGTGTCGCGCAAGCCTTAACCGCTTCTGCCTTCGGGCGCTTCTATGCCGCTTCCTGAAAGCGCCGTGCCATCGATGCCGTCAATTGTCTGGGCGCGAAACGAACCAGAAACGCCATCAACGCGTTCCGGCCGCCGGCAATCACAAGCGGCTTCCCGGACTTCATCGCGTCATACCCGATCTGCGCCACGGTCGCCGCGGGCATGGCGCGGCCCCCTTCGAACAACTTGCTGTTGGCCGCTCCTGCACGCTTGTCAAACTCGGTTTTTGTCGGCCCCGGACAAAGGCATGTGACGGTGACGCCAGAGTCGCGGACCTCATTGCTCAGGGCTTCGGAGAAAGACAAAACATAAGCTTTCGTGGCATAGTAAACCGACATGAGCGGTCCGGGCTGAAACGCGGCGGTGGAAGCTACGTTCAGCACCTTGCCGGAACGGCGCTCAATCAATTCAGGCAGAAAAAGGCGCGTCAGTTCAGTGAGAGCAGTAATGTTGACCTGAATCATGTTCACTTGCCCGGCAGCCGGCAATTCGCAAAAGAGGCCCAGGAGCCCAAAGCCCGCGTTATTAATAAGAACATCAAGCTTCAAGCCAAGACGAGTGACTTCCTCGAAGATTTCGCGGGAAGCCGCGGGCTTTGCGAGATCCTTGGCGAGGACTACAACCTTGCGGCCGGTTTCCTGGCGAATTTCGGCAGCCAGGCTCTCGAGTTGAGGTTCGGATCGCCCAGTTACGATGACGTCGTGGCCATCACGAGCGCAGATCTTTGCGAATTCCCGTCCGAGTCCCACGGAAGCGCCGGTAATTAACGCAGTTGGCATGACCTATTGATGACGGCTTTGGCGCTTACGTCGCAGAAACTCCAGGTAGGGGAACGGGCGTGTTACTTTGGAGGTTGCGCGGTCCCGAGGGCCCTTAGCTCAGTTGGTTAGAGCGCTACCTTGACACGGTAGAGGTCACAGATTCGAGTTCTGTAGGGCCCACCATATCCAATACTGCTGAGCCTCAATGGACCATTGGGTCAGAGTTCGCTTTGCCCATTGTTTTGCGGTGTTGACCGGCATATACTCCGGACAGAGCAGCGTGGCCCGGAAAACCACGCTGCCGTTTCGAAGGATTTGCCAAATGAAAGTGCTCGATACGTTGGAGTCGGTTTTGCGGGAAAAACGCGGGGAAATCTGGTCCATCAGCGGGGACGCGACCGTCTATGAAGCTCTTCAGATAATGTCCGATAAAGAGATCGGAGCCCTTCTGGTGATGGAGGGAGATGCGACGGTAGGAGTGCTTTCGGAGCGCGATTACGCCCGTAAAATCATTCTGAAAAACCGCTCCTCGCGCGATACGAAAGTGCGCGAGATCATGAATGCGCCTCCGATCACAGTCAGCCCGGCGTGCACGGTGGATGAGGCCATGAAGATGGTGACGGATCGTCGTGTCCGGCATCTTCCAGTGGTGGATCAGCAGGGACGCGCGCTGGGCGTTGTCTCAATCGGCGATCTGGTGAAGTGGATTATTACGTCTCACGAGAAGACGATCGAACAGTTGCAGACGTATATCAGCGGCTAAAGTCCTGTCTTCTTCGCTTATCAAACCACCTGTTATCAAACCGCGGCCTTTCCTGATAATTTGAAGAAATGGTGACAACTGAAACGAAGCGCATCGCGCCGCCCAAGCGCCTGATGTACGGACCAGGCCCTTCGCTGGTGGATCCGCGGGCCTATGAGGCGATGGCGCAGCCGATTGTGGGCATTCGGGATGCCTACTTCCTGGAGGTCATGGGGGAAATACAGGCTGGACTGCGCCACGTGCTCGGGACCGAGAATCGAAAGACGTTCATGACGCCGGGAAGCGGTAGCGCAGCCATGGAATGCGCAGTTGCTAACTTCGTTTTGCCGGGCTCAAAATTTGCCGTCTTTGCCGCCGGTCATTTTGCCGATCGGATGACGCAGATGGGGCAGAGACAGCGGGCAACGGTCGTGCGTCTGGAGAGGCCGTGGGGCGAGACGTTCGGCGCCGAGGAGGCCGCGGCTTTTATCGAGCGGGAGCGGCCGGATGTGGTCGGGTTTGTGCAAGGGGAGACCTCGACCGGCGCCTATCAATCCGGGACGAATATCACCCCGCCAGCCCGCAAATACGGCGCGCTGGTCATTGCCGATTGCGTGACCTCGTTAGGGGCCATGCCTGTTGAGTTGGATGCGGTGGGAATCGACGTTGCCTATAGTTGCTCGCAAAAGGGCCTGAGCTGCCCGGCCGGTCTCTCGCCGATTTCGGTTTCGCCTGCAGCGTGGGATCGACTCGAAAAACGCGCCGATCTTCCCGCCACTTGGTACCTCGACCTGCGTTTAATGTCACAGTATTTCGAACCGCCATTCGTTTATCAACACACGCCGTCGCCGCCGTTGTATTACGCCATGCACCAGGGCTTGGCGGTGATCGAGGAAGAGGGACTGCGGAACCGCTTCGAGCGTCACCGGCGCGCCGGCGAAAAGCTTGTAGCCGGACTGCAGAAGCTTGGTTTCGAGCCCTTCGTGAAAAGCCCGCACGACCGCATTTGGCACCTGACCACCGTGCTTCCCCCACCCGGCGTGAATGAAGCGAAGCTGCGCGAGACGCTCCTCGAAAAGTACAACATTGAAATCGCGGGCGGCTTGGGACAAGTGGCCGGCAAGATTCTTCGTATCGGCACCATGGGTCCGCTAGCGACCGAAGCGAGCGTCAGCTTCCTGCTGGCGGCCATATCGGCCTCTCTTTAGGCCTTCCGCATGTCGTCCGATTTCGTTATACGGTTCGGTTTGTGCCAGTTGCAATTGTTAAAGGGCGACATCACGAAGATTGCAGTGGATGCCATTGTGAACGCCGCAAATTCTCAACTGGCGGGCGGCGGCGGAGTAGACGGCGCGATTCACAGCGCCGGTGGTCCGGAGATTATGGCTGAATTGGATGAAGTGCGTGAGCGGATCGGCCGCTGCGAAACGGGGAGCGCCGTGGTGACGTCAGCAGGGCGGCTGCCTGCGAAATACGTTTTCCATGCGGTGGGTCCCAGGTACCGCGATGGCCGGCATGGAGAAGTCAAACTGCTTTCATCCTGCTACACGACGTGCCTGAATCTGGCAGCGGAGCGCGGCGTCAAGACGATCAGCTTCCCTTCCATCAGTACAGGCATCTATGGGTACCCGATTGCGGAGGCGGCGGAAATCGCGTTGAAAACGACCGCCGACTGGCTCCGGGAACACGCCGGCCCGGTGCGCGTGGTGAAATTCGTGCAATTCAGTCAAGCAGACCACGACATTTATCGCTCTTTCGCGGGAAATTTGCGTGGCGGCCTGGCGGCTGAGACTAATGGCTAGAATGTAAATGGCCAATGCAAGTTCTCGAGGCTGGGCAAAATAAATATTTACTGCTGGAGATAGATCCCGACATTGTCGGAAATATCGCCAAGCAGGCGGGGTTCGAGTGCAAGATCGACGATCAGCAGCGGATCATGGAGGTGGAGCTAACCGCCGCCGACCGGCAGGCTCCGCTGCTCCTGTTCGATGCCGCCGATCCAGGGAACTTAGGCTGGTTCTCGCGCTGCCAGTTTTACGTCGATGGAAAATCAGGAGCCGTGTTGCAAACGCCTCTTTCGCTGGCAAATCAGCGCGACAGGCGGGGGCGCACATTGCCGCGGGCCGTACGCCTGCAGATAGCGAAAGAGCTGCCGAGCGCTTTCCGCATGCCGGGACGGCAACCGGTGACGGAGCAAATTGTTTACGCAGTCATGTTTAATTTACTGAATGCGCTGCTCAATACCGGGGTGGGCGTTTGCGGCGGCCCCACCGTAAAGCCCTTGGCCGGCCGCACGGAAAATGTAGGCCCCAAGAATTAGGAGCGTCAACTATATTCCAGGCTTTCCCGGCGTTGAGTGAGGCTCTCCAGATATTCCAGATCCACTTCGTAGCCAAGGCCTGGACCATTGGGAACGGAAATTGTTCCTCGCGAGGAGACGTCCACTTCCGGTCTGATAATGTCGCGCGCCCAATAGCGCTTGCTGGCTGAGATATCACCGGGCAGAACGAAATCAGGCAGCGTAGAGAGAGCGATGTTGTGGGCGCGTCCGATGCCGGATTCCAGCATTCCTCCGCACCAAACCGGAATGGCGTGCTGCTGGCAGACGTCGTGAACGCGTTTGGCTTCGGCGAAACCTCCCACTCGACCGAGTTTAATGTTGATGATCTGCCCAGCCCGCAGGCGGATCGCCTGTTCGGCATGATGGGCAGAGCGAATGGACTCATCCAGGCAGATCGGCGTCTGCAGGGCCGCTTGCAGGACGGCGTGATCAATGATGTCGTCATGCGCCAGCGGCTGTTCAATCATCATTAAATAGAACTCGTCTATTCGCTTGAGGCGATCGATATCGTCCAGCGTGTAGGCTGAATTGGCGTCCGCCATCAGCTTAATGGCGGGAAACCGCTCGCGCACCTGCCGGATCACATCAATATCCCAGCCCGGTTTGATCTTCATCTTGATGCGCTGATATCCGGCCGCGAGCTCTGCATCGATCTTTGCCAGCAGTTCATCGATTGTGTTTTGAATTCCAATTGATACTCCGCAAGGAATCTCCTGGCGCGCGCCGCCGCCGATTGTTTTCCAGAGCGGCTCATTGTTGAGACGCGCCTGCAGATCCCAGATGGCCGCCTCCGCGCCCCCGCGAGCCATGTTGTGTCCGCGGATATGGGCCGTCCGCGCTCCTGCTTCTGCGGCTGACTCAAGAGGCCGGTGGAGGATACCGGGCGCAATGTAATCAATCAGGAGGGGCCACGCGGAGCCGGTCCACTCCTCGTTATAGAAAGGATTCTCGCCCGCGGTCACTTCTCCCCAGCCGGAAACCCCGTCCGCTACCGCCTCCACCAGGATGATGTCGCGCTGCTGAGTCCGGCCGAAGCTGGTTTCGAAGAAGTGAACCAGCGGCATGCGAATTTGCCGCAGAATGATGCGGTCTACTTTAATTCCCATGGACCTAACAAGTATGTCCCAGCTGTCTCCGTCTTCTCGAATCCGATGACCGCAAGGCCGCTGTGGAAAAACTCGTCAAAGCGGCCGGCGATCTTTTTCTGAATGTGGCGAGCCTCCAGGGGCGTGTCGCGGCGAATTTCGGCGATGTTGGCCGGCAACGAAATCCGTTCTTGCACGGTGCTCCTCTCCAGCGGTTCGCCTGCGACCAAGGCTTCTACGCGGCGCGATTCGATCCACCATTCCGGAACCAGACGGTCCGTCGGCAACCCGCCGTGCAGATGACTCGAGGTGGTTCCATATTGGTTGTGAACATAACGGCGGACGATCGCTCCCAGCCGCTCGATGTTGAAGAACGCGTTCTTGATCTCCAAAGGATCGAAGGTCCACTCAATCAGGTGGACGCTGCTTGCCATCGCATACTCGCGCTGCTTGAACTTCAGAGCCCTGCCCAGTCCGGTGTTGCGATACTCGGGAACGACGCCGAGCATGTGACTGTGAAGGTAGTGCCTGCCGCCGGGCTTCAACCCGGGAATGCACAGGCAGAACGCGATCATTTTTGATCGATCAAAGGCGCCCAGCACCTGGCCGCCAATCTTGCTGGCAACGACGAACAAGCGCAAAGGAAGCAAGTCAAGGTCGTCGAAGCCCCAGATCTCCCGCTGCAATCGGACCACCTCAGCAAACTCGCTGTTTTTGGAAAGGGAACGAATCTCGATATCGCGCGCCGTCAGCACTCGCGCATATTGTAAGGCACGCTTACGCTGCGGGGTTATCCGTGAAAACAACTTCGGAGATACACTAGTCGCTGCCCAGTCTGGTCCAAGGAGAACCAACGATGCCTTTCGAAAAAAAAGTAACGCTTCCTGGTAGCGAGAAACGACCGCCGCGGAATGCTAAACAGATCGGAACGGTCAACCCGAATGAAACGATTGTCGTGACGCTGATCTTGCACCGCAAGGATGGACAGCCGCCGGTAACGCCTCATCACGGTGTGCATATTCCAATGGCGCGGGATAAGTTTGCTGATCGCTTCGGCGCGAATCCCAGCGTTGTGGCGACAGTGGAGAAATTCGCCCATGAATATCAGTTGACTGTCGCAGACAGCAGCCTTCGGAAGCGGCAGGTGCGGTTGGCCGGTACCGTCACGGCGTTGCAAAAAGCATTCGGCACCAGTCTGGCATGTTTTGAAACGGCGGCTGGACATTCTTTCCGCGGCCGTACCGGATCCCTTAGCGTTCCCGTGGAGCTTCAGAATGCGGTCGTCGCCGTGCTAGGGCTTGACAATCGCCCGGTCGCGACGCCGCACTTTAGGCTGCGCCCGCTGGCAGCGGCTCCCAACAGTTACACTCCCCCGCAGATCGCCGCCCTGTATAACTTTCCCACCGGTCTGAATGGCAGCGGACAAACCATCGCGATCATCGAGCTCGGTGGCGGCTATAGCCCGGCTGATCTCAGCACATATTTCGGGGGCTTGGGCGTTCCTACCCCCAACGTCACCGCCATTTCGGTGGATGGCGGAACGAATACTCCCGGTACGGATGCCGATGGCGAGGTGATGTTAGACATCGAAGTGGCCGGCGCGGTAGCACCGGGAGCGAACATCGCGGTTTACTTCGCGCCGAATACGGATCAGGGCTTCATTGATGCCATCGCGGATGCCGTGCACGATGCCACGCGAACGCCGTCTGTGGTCTCCATCAGTTGGGGCGGCCCTGAAGACTCGTGGACCGCGCAATCACAGACTGCGATGAACGCCGCCTTGCAGGATGCGGCGACCTTGGGAGTAACGGTTACCGTTGCCGCAGGCGACAACGGTTCCAGCGATGGAGAGAAAGACGGGAAGCTGAACGTTGACTTTCCGGCGGCGAGCCCCTTTGTTCTGGCATGTGGAGGAACAACCCTGCAAGGGTCCGGAAGCAATATATCCTCCGAAACAGTCTGGAATGAAACGGCTGCAAACGAAGGTGCAACAGGCGGCGGAGTCAGCACGGTGTTTGCGCTGCCGAGCTATCAGAGTTCTGCGGGTGTTCCGGCGCAGCCGCAGACGAACTTCGCAGGCCGAGGCGTCCCGGATGTCGCTGGCGATGCGGATCCCTCCACCGGATATCAGGTGCTCGTCGACGGCCAGAATCAGGTGATCGGTGGAACCAGCGCGGTCGCTCCGCTTTGGGCCGGTCTCGTCGCGCTTCTGAACCAAAAACTCGGGTCGCCTGTCGGCTTCCTGAATCCGAAGCTCTACCCGTTGGGAGAAACGGTGTTTCAGGACATCACACAAGGAAACAACGACGACAGCGGTCTCGGCTTCTACGCCGCCGGACCCGGGTGGGATCCGTGCACCGGACTGGGAAGCCCGAACGGCAGTGCGATTCTGAACGCCTTATCCCTCGGCGGCGTTTCGTCTCCGCCGCCAGCCGGCGGAGGGACGGGTTCGGGCAGCGGTAATGGCTCCAGCCAGTAGCGGCCAGGCCAGAGTGGACGTGCCCGGCAGCGCTCCACAGCACGAAAATAGCGCTTTAGGCGCTGCCGACCCGAACGAAACGATCACGGTGACCATTGTCTTGCGGCGGCCGGCTTCGTCGGCCACGCTGGAAAACGAATTATTGTCGGGAAAATTTAAACATCTTTCGCGCGAGGAGGCGGCCCGCGTGATGGGCGCCGATCCTTCCGATGTCGCCTCCGTCACTTCATTCCTCCAGCAATACGGCCTTGCCATCGTCGATGAAAATCTGCCTGCCAGGACGCTGCGCGTGCGAGGCACAGTGCAGCAGCTTGATCAGGCATTCGGTATTCACTTAAGCACCTTTCGCGACCGCGATGGCAACGAATATTTGAGCTACACGGGCTCCATCACCATTCCCGCTGCCCTGTCCGGGATAATTGTCGCCGTGCTCGGGTTGGACCAGCGTCCCATCGCGCGGCCGCGTTGAGGGCTTCAATAAAGCGCTTGCTCGCCGGGCGGCCGGGTCTTCCAGCGGCGGTGAATCCACATCCACTGCTCCGGATGCTGGCGAATAATTGCCTCGAACTGGCTATGGATGCGTTGGGTGTCCGCGGCTTCATCATCGGTCATCTTCACTTCCGGATAGAAACGCAGCACATAGCGTTTTGTAGCATCATCCCAAAGGGCAAAACCGGGAATCACGGCCGCCTTGGTGTGGTGAGCAAGCTTCACAAAGGCCGATCCGGCGCATGCGAGCTTGCCGAAAAAATTAATGAATGTGCCTTCCGCTGGTGTCGTGTTCTGATCTATCAGGATTCCGACCGCCTCGTTTTTTTTGAGAGCCCGTATGACGGCCCGGGCGGCATCTTTCTTGAACAGCAACTGATTGCCGGAACGCGTACGCCGCTCTTCAACAATCCGGTCAATCAAGGGATTGTCTAGCGGCCGAACCATCACATTCATCGGTTCCGTCATCAGCGCATGGGCAAAGGCGCTTAATTCCCAGTTGCCGAGATGGGCCGTGGCGACCAGAATGCCGCGTCCCTGCTCTTTTCCTTGAATGTAGTTTTCGAGGCCTTCGTATTGGATCCACTGGGAAATGTTACTCGCAGTCATATCCGAAAACCGCGCCAGCGTCAGGAGAAGTCTGCCGACATTCTGGAACACGCCATCGGCGATCTGGTTGCGCCTCGTTTCGTCAAGATCGGGAAACGCGAAAGACAAGTTGATAATGGCAACCCGGCGAAGCTTGGGTATCGCTGTGTCAAGCAGTCGAGTAGCGGCATTGGCCACGCCAATTGCGGCGTTGAGCGGCAAGTAGCGGAGAGCGCTCATCAGCCCGGCTGCGACGTAATACTCGGCGCGAATCTGTAGCCAGTTCTTCTGTTGGGCCAATTGGGCAGTTTATTCGATCCAGCCGCCGCCAAGCACCAGATCGCCGTCATAGAACACGGCTGCCTGACCGGGAGTGATCGCGCGTTGTGGCTCGTCAAAGCGCACTTCGATTCGCGAATCATCCCCCCCGGGGAGCAGCATCGCATGAGCCGGGTGATGCTTGTTGCGGATCTTCACTTGCGCGCGCCGTGGCTCACCGGGCGCAGAGATCGAAACCCAATTCACATCGCGGGCCAATAGGCGACCGCGCATCAGGCCCTCGTTTCTGCCGACAACCACGCGCTGTGAATCAGGTTGGGTCGAGATGACATATAACGGCTCGCCGGCGGCAATCCGCAAACCCCGCCGTTGACCAACTGTGAAGTGATGCGTGCCCGCGTGGTGGCCCAGAACATTGCCTTCACTATCCACGATCTCGCCCTCTGCCCGCGCCGGATCAATTCCCTGTTCTTTGAAATACGCGTCAATGAACGCCGCATAATCGCCATTCGGCACAAAGCATATTTCCTGGCTGTCGTTCTTCCCGGCCACCGGAAGTTGCAGCTTTTTCGCTAATTCGCGCACCTGTGTCTTCACCATTCCGCCGAGCGGGAACATCGTCCGCGCTAGTTGATCCTGGGTCAGGCCAAACAGAAAATAGGTCTGATCTTTACCGGCGTCCAAGCTGGTTCGCATCTCGTGGCGTCCGGAACTCTGGTTGAAGTCCAATCGAGCATAATGGCCCGTCGCGATCTTCTCCGCGCCCACGCCGTCGGCCATTTCCAGGAATTGGTCGAACTTGATGAAGTTATTGCACAAGGTGCAGGGAATCGGTGTCCGTCCGGCAAGATAGTCCTGCACAAAAGGAGCTACAACCTGCCTTTCGAAGCGCTCCTCGAAATTCACGACGTAATAGGGAATTCCAATCAACGACGCGACATAGCGCGCGTCATAAACGTCATCGAGTGAGCAGCATCGTCCCACGGCTCCGCCCTCCGGCGTGAGCTCGGGCAAGCGCCGTTGATTCCATAGCTGCATGGTCAGGCCCACCACCGGGCGGCCTTCCCGATGAAGCAGCGCAGCCACCACCGAACTGTCCACGCCTCCCGACATCGCCACTGCAATGGGAGCGGATTCAGACAAGCTGCACCTCAGGAGGCGTCAATTTTCGCCGCAGGCCACCGCGCAAGTGATGAACGCTTGTGACCACGCTCTCGACAAGCTTGTCGATTTCCTCCACCGTGTTATCGCGTCCGAAAGAAAATCGAACGCTGGACCGCGCTTCCGCTTGACTGCGTCCCATCGCGAGCAAAACAGGCGACGGCTCGATGGATCCGCTGCTGCAGGCCGAGCCCGTCGAGACGGCCATGCCATGCATGTCAAGGGCGATCACCAGCGCCTCCGCCGGGACACCGTGAAACAAAATATTGCTGGTGTTCGGCAATCGCCGGTCGCGGGCGCCGTTCAGCTCAGCGCCATCCACCGCAGAAAGCGCTTGAGACTCGAAGCGATCACGCAGCGCGGCAAGGCGAACCGCATCGCCGGCTGAGCACAAGCTGATCGCGCGAGCGAAAGCGATTGCCCCTGGGACGTTTTCAGTTCCGGCGCGCCGTTCGCGTTCGTGCTTGCCCCCTAGCTGGATGCTTGCTAGCGGCGTTCCCTTGCGGACGTAAAGACCGCCGGTTCCCTTCGGGGCGTAGACCTTATGGGCGCTAATCGAATAAAGGTCGACGCCGAGTTGGCTCAGATCGATCGGAACTTTTCCTAACGCCTGAACGCCGTCCGCATGCAGATAGATCTGTTGCCCGCCCGCGCGTAATTGGCGCACGATGCCAGCGATCTCCACAAGCGGTTGAATCGTTCCGACTTCATTATTCGCGTGCATCACCGACAACAACACGGTTTCAGGCCTGATCGCAGCGGCAATAGCCTTTGGGTCCACCAAACCCTTATCATCAGGAGCCACATAGGAAACCTCGACGCCCTCGCGCTCCAGGCGCCGGAAGCACTCAAGCACCGAGGGGTGCTCGATGGTGGTCGTCACAGCGTGACGCGGACGACTCGAACTCCGCAGTGTTCCAAACAGGGCGAGGTTGTTCGATTCCGTTCCCCCGCTTGTGAAAACGAACTCCGCGGGGGATGCACAGAGAAATCCGGCTAGGCTTCGCCTTGAGTTTTCCAGTTGCTGGCGCGCCGCCTGTCCGTGGCGGTGGGTGCTGGAAGCGTTCCCGAAAAAATCCCGGACCGCTACCGACATTGCGGCCGCTACTTCAGGGGCAACCGGCGTGGTCGCATTGTGATCGAAGTACAACAAAGGAGTAAGTACGCGTGCTTGGGCCCCAGCAGGCAAAAATACGCGGTTTCACTACAATTCTAGCAGCGCATGCCGTCCACCGTACCTACACCCCTGATCACCCTCACTACTGACTTCGGCCTTGCCGATCACTACGTCGGAACCATGAAAGGCGTTCTGCTCTCGCGCTGCCCTGGGGCAATCCTGACCGATATCTCTCACGAGATACCGCCTTTTTCCATCTACGCCGGAGCCTACGCTATCGACCAGGCCGCGCCGTATTTTCCGGCTGGTACTGTTCATATCGTAGTAATCGATCCCGGGGTCGGAACCTCGCGGCGCGGCATCGTCGCCGAAGTTTGCGAACAAATCTTTGTTGCACCCGACAATGGCGTCCTGAGCTTGCTGCTGAGTCGTCACTCCAAAGTTTGCATCCGCGAGATAGCAAATCGAAAACTATGGCTGGAATCCCCGTCCAGCACGTTTCATGGCCGCGACATCTTCGCGCCGGTTGCCGCCGCGCTCGCAGGCCGTTCCGTATCGCCCGAGGGAGTCGGCCCCTTGTGCGATTCTGTTCAGACGCTGCCCGGCCTTTATCCCGAGCAGAGCACGCCCGGCGTCTGGTCCGGTAGGGTTCTGAGTACAGACCGCTTCGGCAACGTCATCACAAATTTTGCAGCCGCGCAATTTGGCGATGGCCGGTTCGAGATCACCGCAGGCAGCCATCAGATAACGGAATCTCGCGCGACGTTTGGGGAAGCTCCTGGGAACCTATGCTTCGCCTACCTCGGCAGTTCCGGTTACATCGAACTCGGCATAAACCAGCAGAGCGCCGCCAAATACCTCAAAATACAAGCCGGAGATGCCGTTTACCTGCGGCGGAGAGCGGAATAACGCTACAATCGGTAAATTCAAGAAAGGTCGGTTGGCGGACTGTATCGCGCTGCCGACCTGTGTCCTATGACTGTCACTGAACCTACTATCCAGACGCGTGCCGCGGAATTTCGCGACAAGCTTCAATCGAAGATCATTGTTGCGGACGGGGCCATGGGCACCATGCTCTACGCCAAAGGAATCTTCATCAATCGCTGCTTCGACGAGCTGAATCTCTCCTCGTCCCAGCTGGTGAAAGAGATCCACCAGGAGTACGTGCGCGCCGGGGCCGAGGTTCTTGAAACGAACACTTTCGGTGGCAATCGCGTGCGGCTCGCCGCCTTCGGGTTCGCGGAGAAATTGCGTGCCATCAATGAAGCGGGCGTTCGCCTGGCGCGCGAAGCGGCCGGTGAGAGAGCATTCGTTGCGGGCGCAATGGGTCCCCTCGGTACGCAAATCGAGCCGCTCGGCCCCATGTCGTTTGCCGAGGCGCGCGCCGTTTTTCGAGAGCAGGCCGAATGTCTGTTGCGCGCCGGTATTGACCTGATCGTTTTTGAAACTTTCTACGAGCTGAGCGAGTTGCGCGAGGCGATTCTCGCGGCTCGCGAGGCGGCGGGCGATGAAATGGTCATCATGGCCCAGGTAACGGTCAATGACGACGGTACCTTGCGTGATGGAACCAGCGTCGAGACCTTCACCAGAGGTCTGCACGAACTGCCCGTCGACGTCATCGGCGTCAACTGCTCCGCCGGTCCGAAGGTGGTGCTCGAAACCGTTGAGAAGATGCTTCTGCTCACAGATAAACCATTGAGCGCCATGCCGAACGCCGGTCTTCCGGCCACCGTAGAAGGCCGAAACATTTATCTCTGCTCTCCGGAATACATGTCGCAATACGCCCGCCGCTTCCTGCAAGCCGGCGTCCGCGTCATCGGCGGCTGCTGCGGTACCACCCCCGAGCACATCAAGCAGATTTGCGGCGAGGTCAGGTCTCTACAGCCTGTCCGGCATCGAACGGCGGTAACTGTCATCGAAGAAGGCAAGCCCGAGGTCAAGCGGCTGGCTAAAATTCCCGTCGCTGAAAAATCGCAGCTCGGCGCGAAACTCGCAGCGGGCAAATTTGTGGCATTTGTCGAGATACTTCCGCCGCGCGGCGTCGATGCTTCCAAGGAAATCGCTGGAGCGCGCTTGTGCAAAGACAACGGCATAGACTGCATCAATGTTCCGGATGGCCCTCGAGCCAGCGCCCGGCTGAGCGCTGAAGTGACCTGTCACCTGATCCAGCAGCACGTCGGCATCGAGGCCGTTTTGCACTTCTGTTGCCGGGATCGCAACATCTTGAGCATGCAGTCGTCACTGCTTGGCGCGCATACCATTGGAGTGTGCAACCTCATCTGCATCACCGGCGACCCGCCGCGTATGGGCACTTACCCGGATGCTACTGCCGTCTTTGACGTCGATTCCATCGGATTAACTAACATCGTCAACAATCTCAACCAGGGGCTCGATATTGGTGGCAATCCTATTGGTTCCCAAACGGCGCTGTTGATTGGAGTGGGCGCGAACCCGGGCGCGTTGAATATGGACGAAGAGCTGCGCCGGTTCGCCTGGAAAGTAGAAGCCGGCGCCGAGTATGTCGTCACTCAGCCAGTGTTCGATTTGGACTTGCTGGAAGCCTTCCTGAGGAACACAGAGCAGTATAAATTGCCCATTATTGCCGGTATCTGGCCGCTCACAAGTTACCGGAATGCCGAGTTTATGGTCAATGAGTTGCGCGTGCCTGTCCCGCAGGTTTATATGGAGCGCATGCGCCGCGCCGACAGCGCTGAAAAAGCTCGCGGGGAAGGCATCGCGATTGCCCAGGAGATGACCTCGCGCGTCAGACACATCGTTCAAGGCGCCCAACTCTCAGCCCCCTTCGGCCGCTATGAAATGGCAGTCCAGGTTGCCGAGGCACTCGGCGAACGATAAACTTACGGAGTATTCAGCCATGCTGAATACCGCAATCGTTCACGCTTTTCTTCTGACGTGGCAACCGACCTAATCGAGATTGATAGAGAGAATCCGTCGCCTGAAGCTGTTGAACGCGCGGCGAATGAAATTTCCCGTGGCCGAATTATCGGTCTGCCTACCGATGCCTTGTACGTTCTTGTGGCCGACCCGTTTAACCTGCATGCAGTAGGGCGAGTCTTCGCTTCAAAAGGCCGCGATACAGTTCGTTCGCTGCCCTTGGCCGTTTCCGATGTGGTAATGGCGGAAGATCTCGCGAAAGAATTGAATAGCCGCTTCTTTATCCTGGCTCGCCACTTCTGGCCCGGTTCCTTGACGATCATTGTTCCGGCCGCCGCCAAGGTGCCTCTGAAGGTGACTGGAAATACGGGCCGTTTGGCGATGCGGCAGACCAAGTCGCCCGTCCTGAACGCGATCATCGAGAAGGCGGGGCATCCTGTGATCGCGACCAGCGCGAACCTTTCGGGCGAGCCAACCATCTGCAGCGGCATTGACCTTTTCGCGGCGATGGATGGACGGTTGGATTTGGTGCTCGACGGTGGCCTCTGCACCGGTCCCGGCTCTACCACCGTCGACATAACCGAACCTTATTGGCGCGTCATCAAGGAGGGTGCGATTTCCGAAAAAGAGATCGCAGAACGCCTCCGCGGTACATGAAAGCGGTCCGCGAGAAAGTTGTCTTGACGGATGATCGTAGACTGAAAGGGGCGAAGCGTATGGCGCCAAATTGTTGTTTCTTCGTTGGGTCGGCGCTTCTGTCTCTTGGGCTTGGTCTCTTCGCCGGCCCTGGCGAAGGCTCGATAAAGGCCGTGCTGAAATCGGTGCGGGCGATGAACTATCTCAGTCTACCGTCCGACTTTGGCCCGCATCATCGGACGAAGTGGAGCAATGACTGGTTAATCTTGATTGACGACGACCCTGGCGCTCCGTCCTTTTGGGAGTTCGATAGATCGGGCAATCCAGTGTTCAACTCGCTGATTCTAATTCCGAGTGCGAATCACACTCGCTTCGACGACTTCGCGGCAGGGCCGGACGGCACGATATGGGCGGCGGGGCACGCGACTTCCGGAGAGGGACAGCAAAGCTCCTTTCTGGCGCGCATCACGGACAACGGTCAGAGCGTTCAAATCATCCGTACAACCCCGTACAGACCCTGCCAACTGAGCGTCGCGCCGGACGGTACGGTGTGGACGGTCGGCTTCGAGGTCAAGCTTAATGCCGACGGGCTTCGAAAGGTGGACCCGAGCCGGGATGCCCTTCGCCACTTCGACGCGAGCGGCAGGCCCATCGCATCAGCACTGCCGGTGAGTTCCATCAGCCCATTGCGAGCCCATACGGGTTACCTCGTTGCCAACCAGGACCGCATTGGGTGGTACGCGCCGCCCGCGTTCAACGGAGCTGCAGTGTATGTGGAGTTTTCCCCGGTAAGTATGCAGATTCTGGGCTCATATCCACCGGTTCCGGCTGAGCCCGGCAGCCGCTACCTTGTAGAGAGTTTCACCCTTACACCGTCGGGGCAGGCTTTCGCCGTTCTCACGTATCCAGTGGGCGGACAACAAGGCTATCCCAACGTGCTCTACAAGCTTGACCGAAACTCCAAGACGTGGGTGGCGGTCGCGGTTCCGCGGGATAAAGATGGGTACATTCCGATGATGCAAGGGAATGACGGCGAGTCGCTAATCTTTACCGGCACCCCGGACGTGTCGAAAGTCCAGGTCTTTGACATATCGCAGCAGTGAGCAGCCAAAAAAGCTACTGAAAAACGGTCGCTTTTGACCCTCTTCTCTGCTATCCTCTCAAGTAACGTTCCCCGCGAGAGCGTCCCCTCCGGCCTCCTAAAAATTGATCCGATAGTCAATGTCATGGAGTCCCACTCGAATTAAGCGCCCGTGTGCATGCTCCGGTGTTTCCGAATGCCATGGAGAAGCCTAAAGGTGCTCGGAGGATTCCCCCCTGCCGTATTTGGGGTCAATGACGGAGGTTAGACGGGAAGCTCTCAAGGGAACGCTCCGTCTCACCTTCCTGAATTAATGAATATCCTGTTTATCGGCGATATCGTCGCCTCGGGTGGCCGCGGAATTGTCGCCGAGAATCTGAACCGCCTGATCACGGAACTGAAGATCGACCTCGCCATCGCCAACGCCGAAAACAGTGCCGGTGGTTTCGGCATCACGCCTCTGATTGCCGAAGAGCTTCTGGCGCTCGGCTTGGACGTCCTCACGGGCGGCAACCACAGCTTCGATAAGCGGGAAATTCACGACTATATCGATCATCAGCCGCGCTTGCTGCGTCCTGCGAACTATCCTCCCGGCTTGCCCGGCGCGGGTGTGTTCAGCGCCAAAGCGCGCAGTGGCGTGCCATACGCCGTCATCAATCTACAGGGCCGCGCATACATGCCCAACATCGATTGTCCTTTCCGGAAGGCCGATGAGATTCTGGCCGCGCTCGATCCCGCCATCAAGATCCGCTTCGTCGACTTTCACGCCGAATTGACCAGTGAGAAAGTGGCGATGGGCTGGTATCTAAACGGGCGCGTCACGGCGGTGATCGGTACCCACACGCACATCCCAACCGCCGATATACGTGTTCTCCCGGGCGGCACCGCCTATCAGACGGACGCCGGAATGACAGGACCCTACGAGTCGGTGATCGGTATTGAGAAGGACACGATTATCCGGCGTTTTCTAACCGGACTGGCCGGACGCATGGAGGCCGCCCGCCATGGTATAGAACTCCATGGGGTGGTTGTGCATGTCGATGAAAGTACAGGCAACGCCACGGGAATTGAGCCGGTGGTCTGTCGAAGATAAGCGCACCCGGATTGACTTGCCTACGCCTGCTGGACTTCCAGTTCCACTTCCGCCCCCACGGGGCTCAGTTTCACGCCCTCCCAGCGCGCCACCACTGCCGTTGCGACACAGTTGCCGAGCAGGTTTACCGACGTCCGGCACATATCCATCAAAGCGTCTACGCCCAGAATCAATGCAATGCCTTCCAGCGGCAAATGAAAGGTCCCCAGCGTTCCCGCCAAAATCACCAGCGCGGCGCGCGGCACGGCGGCCACGCCTTTGCTGGTGAGCATTAAGGTCAGCAGCATGGTGATCTGCGTACCAAGCGGCATGTGTACGCCGGCTGCTTGCGCCACAAACACGGAAGCGAGCGCCAGATACAACGTGGAACCGTCCAGATTGAAGCTGTAGCCTGTCGGCAGCACAAAACCTACGATGTGCTTCGGGATTCCGAACCTTTCCATGTTTTCCAGAGCCAGCGGCAAAGCCGCTTCGCTCGAGGCCGTCGAGAAAGCCAGCAGGAATGGTTGCCGGGCCGCCCGGACGAATCGCGCCAGTGGAACGCGCGCAATGCTGAGTGCCGCCCCCATCACCAGAACGACAAACAATGCCTCCGCCAGATAAAGAGACGCCACCAGCTTGCCCAGCCCGTACAGCACGCCCGCGCCCTTCTGACCGATGGTGACGGCAATCGCCGCAGCCACGCCAAATGGAGCCGTGTACATGACGTACTTCGTGTAGCGGAACATCACTTCGGCTACGGATCCCGCGAAGTCAACCACAGGTTGAGCCTTCGTGCCCGCCGCTGAGCAAGCCGCGCCGAACAGGAAGAAAAAGATAACCATCTGCAGCACGTCATTCTGCGCAAGGGATTCGAAAATGTTGCTCGGTACGGCATGCTCCAGGACGGCGCTGAGTGAGAGAGGCTTGCTTAAAGCGGGCAGGGAAGCCGCGTTTTCGCCAGTAAGAGTCAGCCCCGCGCCAGGCTGCATCACGTTCACAACGGTCAATCCGATTACCAGCGCAACGCTGGTCGCCAGCTCAAAGTAGATGACTGACTTCAGGGCGATGCGGCCCATGGTTTTGAGCTCGCCGCAGGAAGCAATGCCGTACACCAGAGTTCCGAACAGCAGCGGACCGACAATGGATTTGATCAGCCGGAGAAAAATATTGCTGACCGGCGCGAGACTCTTTGCAAAGGCCGGGAAGAAAACGCCAATCAAAATGCCTGCAACCAGCGCGATCAGAATCCAGGTGGTCAACGAGACTTTAGTCAGAAACCGCATTAATATCTAGCGTTCTCCCCATTTGAGCTTTTCTCTTAGAACGTCAAAGAAAAGCATCTTCGGCGGACGAATCAATTGAATCGTCTTCGGGGACGAGCGGCAGATAACGAGATCGCCTTTGGAAAGAGGTTCGCCTATTTGGCCGTCAATCGTCAAGTAGGGTCCCTCTTCGCCGTGAATGAGGATCTGGATCACGCTGGTATCCGGTACGATCACGGGCCGGTTCGTCAGCATGTGAGGGCAAATGGGCGTAATGCAGAAGGCATTCACCGATGGGAAAATAACCGGCCCTCCCGCCGATAGTGAGTAAGCGGTCGACCCGGTCGGCGTAGCAACAATCAGCCCGTCGGCTTTATAGGCCGCTACAAAATGCCGGTCGACGTGGGTATCCAGGTCAATCATGCGGGCGAGCTCTGACTTCGTGATGACGACGTCGTTCAGCGCCGAATACTTCGCGATGCTTTCTCCGCCGCGCACAATCTCGCAATCCAACATGCGGCGCACGCCAATGCGGTGCTCGCCGCGAAGCGCCCGGTCGAGCTCGGGATAGAGATCCTCCACGCGAATGGCGGTCAGGAACCCGAGATGACCTAAATTCACGGCGAAAAGGGGAATGTCCATGCCGGCTACCACCCGTGCCGCGGAAAGCAGTGTTCCGTCGCCGCCGAGAACGATAACCATGTCCGCGCCGATCGGCAGTTCTTCCCTGGAGTAGAACTTGGTGCGTCCCGAATATTCGGCGCTGTGCCGGTCGCAGCGGTATTCAATTGCGCGTTCGTCGAGCCAAGCCGCAAGGCCGCAAACGATATCGCCGGCCGTGGCCATGTTAGGTTTTGAGATGATTCCGACGGTTTTGATCTGCCGCATGAGTCGCGCTCGGTACCAAGAACAGAGTAGCGCGGCTAGTGTTTCAGTACGGCCTCTCCGGGGCCTGCTGTTTACGCGCGTGCAAGAGGAACTCCCGGTTGCCCTCTGCGCCCAAAATTGGGCTGTCAATGACACGGCTTGTAAATCCGGCGGCGTCGAGCGCCTGCACCACTCTTTCGCAGGCAAATCGATGTGCCGCCGCATCTCGTACAATGCCGCCTTTTCCTACCGCTTCCCGCCCGGCCTCGAACTGGGGCTTAACCAGGGTCACCCAATCGCCGTCATCCGCCAGTAATGGGGCCAAAGCCGGTATCAGCCGCGTCACGGAAATAAAACTGACGTCGCACGTAATCACGTCCACTGACTCGCCGATCTCTTCGAAGGTCAAATACCTGGCATTTACGCGTTCGTGCAGCACCACCCGCGGGTCGGTGCGCAGCTTCCAGTCAATCTGCCCCGCGCCGGTATCTACGGCATGAACGATCCGGGCGCCCTGCTGCAGCAGGCAATCCGTGAACCCGCCGGTTGAAGTCCCCACGTCGACGCAGACCCGGCCTGCTACGCGAATAACGAAGTGTTCCAGCGCAAACTCCAGCTTGACTCCGCCGCGGCTTACATACTTCAGCGGCTGCTCGACAGCGATGTTGCTTGCATCATCCACTGGATGTCCAGGCTTAGCCGCTCTGTGGCCATTGACCGTCACTTTACCGGCCAGAATAAGGGCCTGCGCTTTCTGCCGCGATTCCACAAGCTGCCGCTCAACGAGCGCCATATCCAGCCGCCGTTTTCCGGAAGCTATTGCCAAGGTTCAGGCCTTTCGTTGCACTACGAAGTCTGCAATTTGCCGCAACCGATCGGCGCGGTCGTCCAGATCTCGCAGTGCGATGTGCGCGGCCAGCCGTTCCTCCTCCGCCATCTCGCGCGAGCGGTCCAAGCCGTACACGGCAGGAAAGGTAATCTTGTGCTGCGCCTCATCTTTGCCGGCCGTCTTCCCCAGCGTCTCCGATGGCGCCTCGACGTCCAACACATCGTCAATGATCTGAAAAGCGAGCCCTATGTGCCGGCCATATTCCGATATCGCCGCTAATTCTTCGTGCGTTGCCCCGGCATAGATGGCGCCCATTCGCACGCTCGCCCGCAGGAGCGCCCCCGTTTTTGCGCGGTGAATGGATTCCAGCAGTCTCGGGGTCGGCCTCTTTCCTTCGCCTTCCAGGTCATTCACCTGGCCCCCGATCATTCCGCCAACGGTTCCCGCGGCTCGCGACAACTCCTCCACCAGCCGGATTCGCCGCTCTGCGTCCACCAGCGGCAACCGGCTCAACACTTCGAACGCCAGCGTCAGCAGCCCGTCTCCGGCCAGAATCGCGATGGCATCTCCGAACACTTTGTGACAGGTCGGCCGGCCTCTCCGCAGGTCGTCATTGTCCAACGCCGGAAGGTCGTCATGAATCAACGAATAGGTGTGTATCAGTTCCAGCGTCGCGGCGGCGTTTTCTACTCCGTCAGGCGAATCGGAAACCGCGCGCGCGGCGTCAATAGCCAGAGCCGGGCGGATGCGCTTGCCTCCGGCAAACAAGCTGTAGCGCATGGCCCGATGAATAATCCCCGGATCCACCTTCTCGCCCGGTACCCATTCGTTCAGCACGTGATCGATGACCAGGATCTGCTCTGCCAGATGTTCGCGCAGGCCGCTCTCTTCCACGCTGGTCATTTGCCGGCCTTATCAGGCGTGAACGGGACTGCCACAACCTCGGAGCCTTTCTTCATCAGAATTTCGACCCTCGATTCGGCCTCTTCCAATTGCTGCTTACACTGCGCACTCAGCTTCATGCCGCTCTCAAAGAGCGCCAGGCTTTGTTCTAACGGAAGGTCGCCCTTCTCCAGTTCCCGGACAATGCGCTCCAACTCGTCCAGGCTCGCTTCAAAAGTGGGTGAGGATGTTTTTTCCTCAGGCATGGCCCCATTGTAACGGTGGCGTCACTCATTTTCGATTACAGTGGAAGTATGGCGATTCCAGCCAGCACCCGTCCTTCGCTCTTCGGTTCTGACTAGCCGCCGTCGCTGCGGCCTTTCTGTCTGTTCCTGTTTCCTGTAGTAATCCGAGGTGTTTTTGACTATGCTGACGCACATCGCTCCTCATACGCTTCTCCCTTCTCTCGTGACGTCTCTTCCGGGTCCCCGGGCTAAAGAGATCATCGCGCGAGATCAGGCCGTCCTTTCTCCCTCCTATACCCGCGGTTACCCTCTCGTGATGAAGCGAGGGGAAGGCGCAGTCGTCGAGGATGTAGACGGTAATCGCTTTCTTGATTTCGCCGCCGGTATCGCTGTTGTTGCCACCGGCCACGCTCATCCGCAGGTTGTTCAAGCCGTGCAGAGGCAAGCTGCCGAGTTCCTGCATATGTCCGGGACTGACTTCTATTACGAAAGTATGGTCCGGCTTGCCGAGAAACTAGCTGCCTTGACGCCCGGCGGCGTGCCGCGCCGCGTCTACTTCGGCAACTCGGGAGCGGAAGCGGTTGAGGCTGCCATTAAGATGGCCCGGTATCACAGCGGCCGCGATAAGTTCATCGCTTTCCTCGGTGCGTTTCACGGCCGCACCATGGGCGCCTTGTCGCTCACCGCCAGTAAGGTGACCCAGCGCCGCGGTTTTCATCCATCGCTCCCGGTTCATCATATTCCGTACGCATACTGCTATCGCTGTGCCTACAATCAGAAGCCCGAAACCTGCCACGTCGAATGCGTCCAGGTGCTGGAAGAGCAGCTATTCAAGACCATTCTTCCGGCGGAGGAAGTCGCCGCGATTATCGTCGAGCCTGTTCAAGGCGAGGGCGGCTATCTGGTTCCCCCCAAGAAATTCCACGAAGAACTGCGGCGCGTCGCAGACAAGTACGGCATTCTTCTGATCCATGACGAAGTGCAATCCGGTATGGGCCGAACCGGCCGCATGTTCGCTTCGGAACATTTTGGCGTAACGCCCGATATAGTTACTCTCGCCAAAGGCATCGCCAGCGGCATGCCCCTATCCGCCACCGTTGCTCGCGCGGAAGTCATGAATTGGCCGCCCGGGGCCCACGCTTCCACGTTTGGTGGAAATCCCGTCTCTATTGCGGCAGCCTTAACTACTGTCGAATTGCTGGAAGAAAGCCTCATTCAGAACGCCGCTGCCATGGGCCGTTACCTGCTAAGCCGCATGCAATCCTGGCCGGAGCGCTTCCGCTTCGTCGGCGACGTGCGGGGTCTTGGCCTCATGATCGGCGTCGAAATGGTGCGCGATCGGGAAACCAAGGAGCGGGCTCCCGAACTCCGCGACCGCATGGAAACTCTGGCGTTTGAGCATGGGTTGCTGATCCTGGGCGCCGGCTCGAACACGCTTCGCCTGTGCCCGCCCCTCGTGATCAACCGTGATCAAGCGGATTTCGCCATCGATACACTGGAGCAGTGCCTGCAGTCTCTGGAGTAATAAGCGAACAGGCCCAAGCTGCCGCCGCACAGCGGAATCCGCCTCGGCAGCTTCCCGTTCTGGATGTCGGCTGCGGCATCAATAAGCACCCCGGCGCGATCGGCATCGATCGAAATCCGAACACCAGCGCCGACGTGATTGGCGATCTTGATCAGTTTCCGTTTCCGTTTCGCGACAACTCCTTCCGCGAGCTTCGCGCTATTCACGTGATCGAGCACGTTTCCGACGTCATCCGCGCCGTAGAAGAGTTCCATCGCCTTCTCATGCCCGGTGGGCACGCCGTGATTGTGACGCCCCACTACACCGACTTCAGCTCGTTCTGCGATCCAACGCATCGCTGGCATCTGAACAGCTTCTCGCTGCGCTACTTCGGCGCCGGTCACGGCGGCTATGGATACTACTCGAAGGCTCGTTTCCGTGAGATTTCGACGCGGGTGAAGCTACTTGCTCTCTGGAGATACCTGGGTTTCGAACTTCTGGTGAACCACTCGCGCTGGTTCCGGCGTTTCTGGGAGTTTTACCTCTGTTATCTGATCCGCGGCAAGGTGATCGAATGGCGATTGGAAGCAGTGAAAGAAGACCCGGCTGGCCTCTCCGGCCCAGCCAGCTGATGTGGAAGCTTGGCGACTCCCTTCGTCAAAGAAAGCAGCGTCAAGTCCTGGAACCGGACCTCGCCTTAGGCCGCCGCGGGGAAGACGTCGCTCATCGCTATTTGGAGCGCTCCGGATTTCGGGTAGTCGCCCGCAACTACCGCCCCGGCGCCGATTCCGAAATCGACATCGTCGCTCGCGAGGGAGAAACGGTCGTCTTTGTAGAAGTCAAATCCCGCGCCTCCGCGGACTTTGGCAGTCCTGATCGCGCCATCGATGACGAGAAGCAGAAACATATTCTCCGCGCGGCCCGCAGCTACGTCACGCGCGCCGGGGTCGCCTGGAGCCAGGTTCGCTTCGATGTCATCTCCGTTGTCTTCACCGATCCTCCATCGATCCGCCACATGCGAGACGCGTTCTTCGAAGGCCGGGCATTCTGAAGCGAATGGGCCAGTTTAGCGCTGGCTCAACCCGCCGTCCACCGCCAGCGTCTGCCCCGTAATGAAATCAGGAGCGGTGAGAAAGAAGTGAACCGCATCGGCCACCTCCTCCGCCGTCCCCGGCCGCCGCATGGGGGTCGCGTCGAGCATTGCCTGCGTTCTCTCATCGACGTCGTCAAAAGCAATGACCCCGGGCGCCACCGAATTCACCGCAATTTCCGGAGCCCAGGCCTTGGCTAACGCTTTCGTGAGCATGATCATGCCCGCCTTCGACGCACAGTAGTGCGCGTGCTGTGCCCACGGGCGAATGCCGCCGAGCGAACTGATGTTCACGATGCGGCCATGACCCAAGGCCTTCATCTGGAGCGCCGCCTCCTGGCAGCAGAAGAAGGCTCCTTTCAGGTTTACATCGTGAATAAAATCCCAATCCTCCTCGCCGATTTCCAGCGGATCAATACGCGTAAACCGCGCGGCGTTGTTTACCAGGCAGTCGAGCAGTCCGAAGTTCTTACGGACGTCCCGAAACATTCGCCGGATCTCATCCACATTGGCCAGATCGGCCGGAAAGAGAGGCGCGCCGCCTAATTCCAACGCCAGCTCCTCCGCTTCGTTCCGAGAGTTGTTATAGTGAAGGGCTACCAGGAATCCCCGCCTCGCAAGCTCGAGCGCGATTACTCGGCCGATGCGCTTTGCCGCCCCCGTTACTAAGACGCGCCTCGGCTGTTCGCCGCTTGCGTCTCCGCTACTCACGCCGCCGCCGCAAATTCGCCGATAACTTTCGTCGTGTATTCAATGTCCTGCGGCGTATGCGCAGCCGAAACAAAAACCGCTTCGAACTGCGACGGCGGAAAGTATACTCCGCGCTCGAGCAAGTGGTGAAAGAACTTGCTGAAGACCGCGGTATTTGACTTCTTCGCGTCTTCGTAATTTCGAACCGGCCCCGCTTGCCAGAAGAATGTGAGCATGGATCCTACGCGGTTGACGCAAACGCCCGCCGGCACGTGCGCGGCCATCGCCGCGCTTGATTTTTCGAGCGCGTCATACACCTCGGGGTGCGCCTCTAAATACTTAAGGATGGCAATACCAGCGCTCACCGCTACCGGATTGCCCGAGAGTGTTCCCGCCTGGTAAACACGGCCGGCGGGCGCAATCTTGTTCATTATGTCGGCGCGGCCGCCGTACGCCGCCAAGGGCAAGCCGCCCCCGATGATCTTGCCCATCGTGGTCAGGTCCGGTGTTACCCCGTAGAGTTCCTGCGCGCCTCCACGGCTGAAGGCGAAAGCCGGTGATCACCTCATCAAAGATCAAGAGTGCGCCGTACCGGTCCGTTACCCTCCGCAAACCCTCCAAAAATCCGGGCTGCGGAGGCACGCATCCCATGTTGCCCACAACCGGCTCCACGATGACAGATGCGATCCGCTCGCCCTGGCTTCGGAAGGTCTCCTCAACGCGATCCAGATCGTTGTAGGGCAGCGCAATGGTTGTTGCCGAAAAAGAAGCCGGCACGCCCGCCGTATCGGGAAGGCTCAACGTCGCTACACCCGAACCCGCTTTGACCAGCAGCGAATCCACGTGCCCGTGATAGCAGCCCTCGAACTTGACGGTGAGGTCCCGCCCGGTGAATCCGCGCGCCAGCCGGATCGCCGACATGCACGCTTCCGTTCCCGAGTTCACCAGTCGCACCATCTCCACTGACGGTACGGCATCAATGATCAACTCGGCCAGTTCCACCTCGCGGCCGGTCGGCGCGCCGAAGCTCGTCCCTAGTTCCAGCACCGCCTCGATGGCGTCGATTACCGGCTTCGGGCGATGACCCAGAATCAGTGGTCCCCATGAGCCGATGAAATCGATGTACTCATTTCCATCGACATCGAAGATACGCGAGCCATCGCCTCGCGCCATGAAACGGGGCGTGCCGCCCACCCCGCCAAATGCCCGGACAGGCGAGTTCACTCCACCCGGGATACTTTGCTTGGCCCGCTCGAAAAGAACTTCGGACTGGCTCGCGTTCATACCCTCGTTTCGCCCAGGATTAGCTTGCGAAACAGGAAGCTCATAAGAATTTCATGCAGCGTCGTATTGACGTTGCGCAGCAGGCGGTTCTTGAGTTCCAGGTACGGCTGCGTGCCCGCGAAAAGATCCTGCATGATCTCGCAGAACTTAGGGCTGCGTTTCATGAAATCGATCATGCGGCTGGGCACTGCGCCGAAAAAGATCGCTCCGCAAAACAGCCGCTTGGCCAGTCCGGCGCCGTAGGTCAGGTCTAATCCAAAGTCCCGTGTAATCATCTGACGGTAGGCCTCGGCTGTGCGTTCCGCCTCTTGTCCGTTCAACACCACCTGGCTGGCGAGATCGCCCGAACGAACGGCATAATACAGCCCCTCGCCCGTAATTGGATCTACCAATCCGCCTGCGTCCCCCACCGCGATCCAGCCGTCCCCGGAAAGCCGGTTGTTGCGCCAGCCCCGCGACTCGAGCGCTGGCAGCATATGGCCGTAAAACTTCGCATCTCGCCGCGCGATGCCCTTTTCCTCCATGTAGCGCTCCAGGCGCGCCCGCAGGCATTGGGCCGATTCGCCTTTGCCGCAGATGCCGATCGACAGGTGTCCGGCTCGTGGAAAAACCCAGATATAGCCTTCTAAGTTAGGAAGAAACTGAATATCTATGTGGGCTTGGTCGCTCGGAACCCAATAGCCAAGCGCATACATAGTGTCTTGCGCCGTATACTGCGTCCCCACATCACGCAGCGGATTCCGTGCACCGGTTGCCACCACGCAGTAGTCGGCGTCCAGGTTGCCGGAGCGCGTTCGAATGCGCCATCCGGACGAGGTGCGGTCGAGCCCCAACACGCGCTCTTTTTCAATGGCTGCCCCGGCGGTTGCGGCGCGTTCAAGCAGCATGCCGTTCAGATCCACGCGCGAGTAAATCAAGAGCGGCCGCGTCAACGACATCCGAAATGGTCCCGATTTGGGAGCCGCCAGCATAGTATCGGTTACCAGCTTTTTGGGGGTATCGTTCTCTAACAGATACGGGTATTGGGAGTACGCTTTGAATGTAATTCCACCCCCGCAGGGTTTCTCCCAGGCGAGCTTCTCGTCCAAAACAATCGTCTTCAAACCACCGCGAGCCAGCCGTTCGGCCGCAGTCGCTCCGGCTGGCCCCCCGCCGAGTACCGCCACCGTTTTCATTGAGGTTTCCCGTCGCTTCCGGGCTCGACCGCCGGATGACCAGGCGGCAGATTCTCTGCGCCCGCAGCCCCATGCCCCGGCATCCCATGTCCTTCGGAATCTGCTACATTCACTACAACCCACTTCCCATCCCGCAATTCAAGCGTGTACTTCATCGTCATCCCACTGGTCACCGAAGGATCGCCCTTAGGATGAAACGCCACAGTCGCGTAAGCTTTATTATTTTTGAAGGCAACCGAAGTCGTGTGAACGTCCAGGCTATTTACGTTCAGGCCGGTACTCGTGCGGAGCCGCTCCATGATCGCTGACTCCACCTTCTCTTGGCTTTTCATCCCGCTGTTGCATCCCCAAAGTACTAGGATGGCTAAGAGACAGGCTGCTGGAGCGCGCAACACCATCCGATTATAACTAGAGAAGGTTCAGTAGTTTCCGTTCATCCGTATGAAGTTTCGCTTTGCTATTCCTGTCGTTCTCCCCCTGCTGGCCGCCGGCGCGGTTCGTGCTGCTGTCGTGCCGGTAGGAACCGAACTGGAAGTACGTCTCACTTCTGAGGCCAGCAGCGAGAAGCCTTCCGGTCAGCCCGTTTCGGGCGTCATCATTGCGCCCGTCTTGGTGAACGGAGCCATTGTTATTCCGGCCGGTGCCACTTTGACTGGCGTTACTGCGGATGCCAAGCCGGCAAAAGCCGCCACCGCCGATGCGCAGGAACAGCCATCGACTCTCGGCATCCAATTCGCGAGGGTTACTAGCCGCCAGGGTAATTCCCAGTCGCTTCACTGTGTTCTCGAGTCGGTCGATAACGCTCGCGAAACGGTGGACAGCTCCGGTCTGATCACCGGCATCACCCAATCACAAACGTTTGGGGCACGCATGGATCAGGGCATCAACAAACTCGCGAACCAGAACCAGGGTCTCGCCCAAATCCTCTCCGGCGTGAAGAGCGCGTTAGTGAAGCAGGTAGATCCATCTATCGATTTCAAGCCCGGTGTGGAACTCAGATTGAAGGTGACACAGGCGTTACCTTGGGAGTGGCCGCCGGTGGCCGCAAATGTGGCTGCCGTCAAGCCTGCGGCCGCTCTCGCCAAACTCGTTGCCTCCGCGCCCGTCCGCACGGTTGCGCAGAGTCCGCCGGCGCCCTCCGACATCACCAACCTGATGTTCATAGGCGCTGCGGCGCAGGTTCAGGCGGCATTTCAGGAAGCAGGCTGGTTTCAAGCCGCGGAGAGAAACCGCGCATCCGAATTCGAAACAGCCCGGGCGATGATTGAAGACCGCGGCTATGCCGAAGCGCCTGTATCCATCCTCTTTCTCGATGGAAGACCGCCCGACATGACGTTTGAAAAGCAGAATGACACATTCGACAAACGGCATCACATCCGCGTTTGGCTTTCCCAGGAGAGCTTCAATGGGCAACCGGTCTGGGTAGCAGCCGCCACGCACGATATCAGCATCACGTTTTCGCGCCAGGGCCGGTCGTTTACTCACGGCATTGATCCGGAAATCGACAAAGAGCGGATCAAGGTCGTCAATGATCTCCTGTTTACCGGACGCGTTCGCGCGTTTTCTCTGGTCGATAGAAGCGGCCTGCCGCCCAACCCCACCAACGCTACGGGCGACCGCCTCATCACCGACGGCAAGCTTGCCGTTCTCGAGTTCTGAAACGCGCCGGCGCCTATAATCGGTGCATCTCATGAATATGCCGGTGACCGAGGAGAAGCGTAGCCTTGTTTCGCTCCTTAAGAGCGATCATCGCTACAAATATCTCGACGCCCTGATTACGCTCTTCGTCACCGTGCTTCTGGTCTCGAATATCATCGCCGCGAAGTTTTTCGCTATCAATCTGCGGCCGGTAGTTCCTTATGATCTTCGAGTCAGTTGCGCCCAGATGCTCTTCCCCATCACATACATCTTTGCCGATGTCTTTACTGAGGTCTACGGCTACTCCGCTTCGCGCCGCGCCATCTGGTACGGCTTCTTCGCTTCGTTTATCCTCGTCGCACTCACCTACATTGCAGTGATTATTCCTCCCGCGCCGGAGTACACCGATCAAGTCGCTTTCTCCACGATTTTCAGGCCGGTCAGCCGTATCGTGCTCGCCAGTCTGCTGGCGTATTGGAGCGGCGAGTTTGCCAATTCGTTCACTCTGGCGAAACTAAAGCTGTTGACCAAAGGCCGTTTTCTTTGGACCCGCACCGTTGGCTCTACCGTCGTCGGGCAGGCCGTCGATACAACCATCGTCATCTTTGTCGGGTTCTACGGATTGCGGCCCGTCGGCGTACTCTTTCAACTGATCATCTCCGGTTATGTGATCAAAGTCGTCTACGAAACGCTGATGACGCCCGTAACCTACGCCGTCGTCAACTTCCTGAAACGCGCCGAAGGCGTCGACTACTTCGATTACCAAACGAACTTCAGTCCGTTTGTTTCCAGCGGTTGAATCCGTCAATTAACATCGGCCGGCGCGCGAACCAGCTTCACCGGCAGGTTTCGTGTCCTGCCGTTTCGATAAATCGTGAGCAAGATCGTATCGCCGACGTGTTTCTGCGCGATCGTTCGCACCAGCGCATCCTCGCGCCCTATCGGCTTCTCATCGATTGCGGTGATTAGGTCGCCGCCCACGCCCAATTCGACATTCCCGATGTCCACCACCTGGCGCGCTCCGCGCACGCCGGCTAAATCCTCTGAGGAGCCGCGAATCACCTCCTGTACCAACAATCCGCCGCTCTCCGGGAGGCCCAGCGCGCGGGCCAGGTCGCCAGCCACGTACTCCGTGCTGACCCCCACCCTGGGTCTCTCCGTCACGCGTCCCGCTTGATAATCGCTTAGCAGCGCTTTTGCCCGGTTGATCGGCAAAGCGAAGCCGATCCCTATGTTCGTCTGGCCCAGAATCGCTGTGTTGATGCCAATCACTTCTCCCGACGAATCGAGCAACGGGCCGCCGCTGTTTCCGCCATTGATGGCCGCGTCGGTTTGGATCATGCCTTGTAAATGCTGGTTGGTTTCGCTGTCGAACTCGCGCCCGATCGAACTCACTACGCCGACCGTGAGAGTGCCTTCCAATCCGAAGGGATTGCCGATCGCCAGCACTTTTTCGCCTACCTCCAGCCGGTCCGAATCGCCCAGCCGCAAGAAAGTTACCTTCTTCTTAGGGTTGATCTTGATCAGCGCCAGATCGTCTGAACGATCGACGTCCAGGGCTGTGGCGAAGTATTGGCTCTGGTCAGACAAAGTTACTTGAATGCGGCTGCTGCCTGAGACTACATGGAAGTTCGTCAGGATAAAGCCGGCATCGTTGACCAGAAAGCCGGATCCCAGGTCCTTTGTGGAGACGGGCTGAAAGAAGAAATCGCGCCGGACGGCCGTGCTGGTGATGTAAACCGTTGCCAGCTTGGCCGGCCTGTAAATATCGATGTTGTTCTGCTCCTCCGCAGTATGGCCTGCGCCTTTGACGGCCACCGGCTCCGTCCATTTCAGTCCGGCCCGGAAAAACGGCGCTGAAAGAGACCGCAGGCTCCAACTTGTCCGCGACGTTAGCCAGACAAAGCCAAACAGCAGCAGCACAGCCCAAAGCAGCGTTCGTAATCTCATGCGGAGCGGCCGGCGCCTTCTCGTATCTGCTGGTACACGCTGCGTACCTGCCTCATAGTCTCCAGTTTCGGCCCGTCCGTATCAATGACGTAATCGGCGTATTTCCGCTTCTCTTCAAGGGGTATCTGCTTTTCCACTCTTGCCAGCACTTCCTCGCGGTTCAGATGGTCTCGCGACATTCCCCTCGCAATTTGCGCTTCCAGGCTGCAGAACGTCACAATCAACCGGTCGAAGGCCTTATAGTGACCAGTCTCAATCAGAATCGCGGCCTCCAGAACTACGATGCCCTCGGGATCTTCTGTGGCGAACTGTTGCTGCATCTCTTCCTCCAACCGGAATACCGCCGGGTGAACAATACTGTTCAACGCCGCCAGCCGTGCGGCATCCGCGAAAGCAATAGACGCCAGCTTCCTGCGATCGATAGTTCCATCCTCCGAAAGAATGTCCCTGCCAAACTCTCGCACCGTTTGTTCATATGCGTCGCTGCCTGCTTCCAGCACCGCATGACCTAACCGGTCCGCGTATATCACGTGGCATCCCAAGCGCTCCAGTTCCGCCGCGACGGAGCTCTTCCCGCTGGCGTAGCCGCCGGTCAGCCCAACCTTCACCATCCCGGGTCTTTTCTGCTTAGGCGCCTCTCCGCCAGCAGAACGGTGTTGGCCATTAACATTGCAATGGTCAGCGGGCCGACCCCGCCCGGCACCGGCGTGTATGCCGAAGACATTTCGAGCATCGGCCTGGGTTCCACATCGCCCACCAGCGCGCTCCCGCTCCTGCTGAACGCCTCCATGCGGGCCGCATCGTGTCCCAGCAGCCGCTTCACCAGATCTGGTTCTTTAACTCTGTTCATTCCTACATCAATTACCACCGCTCCCGGCTTGATGTGCTCCGCGGTAATTGCTCCGGCTTTGCCGATGGCGGCCACCAGGATGTCGGCACGCCGGCATTCTTCCGCCAAATTTTGTGTCTTTGAGTGGCAAATGGTCACCGTTGCATTCTCGTGGAGCAGCATCAGCGCCATCGGCTTGCCCACGATGTTGCTGCGCCCCACGATTACCGCGTGCTTGCCCTTAATCGGAATCCGGTAGCGCTTCAGCATCTCCACAATTCCGGCCGGCGTGCATGCCCGCGGAGCCGGGTCGTTCACCACCAGCGATCCCAGGCTGTAGATGCCGAAACCGTCCACATCCCGGCTCGGGTCCACGTACCCCGTGACCAAATCCGAATCAATCTGCTTCGGCAGCGGCATCTGGATCAAAATGCCGTCAACCGCGGGATCTTCTGTCAGGGGAAGGATCTCTTGAATCAGCGCTTCCGTCTTGATATCGCCCGGCAGAAACAGTTCGATGCTCCGGATTCCCAGGTCATGACACGCTTTGATCTTGCTTCGAATGTAGATCTGGGAAGCGGGATCATCGCCGGCTAGAACGACCGCAAGACTGGGCGGTCTCTTGTTTACACGCAGGGCTTCAATGCGAGGCCGAAGCTCCTCTTGAATTTCGCCACTGATCTTCTTTCCGTCAAGAACCACCCCGCCCATGCAACCGTGAGGATAACAAAGGAGCCGGGTTGCTCAACGCGGTTTGAGATGCCGGCCGGCAAGACTCGTAGGTCTGGTATACCCGTTCGAACACGCTGTCCCAGGATTGCAGGTAAGCGCAGCGCCGCGCCGCATCCCGCATGCGCCTCCGCCGCTCCGGATCGGCCATCAGGTTATTGACAAAGCTGATGAAATCCCAGTCGGAGGCCGCCACATATCCGTTCTCTCCTGGCTTAACCAGGAACTTCGGTCCCCCGCCACTCGTGACCACTACCGGCACGCCTGAAGCCAGCGCCTCCAGGATGACGTTGCCGAACGTGTCCGTGGTGGAGGGAAAGACAAACAGGTCCATGTTGGCATAGGCCGCCGCCAGGCGCTCGCCGCGCAGAACGCCGGTGAAAATCGCGTTCGGGACGTTCTTTCGCAGCCAGGGCTCATCGCGTCCCTCGCCCACGATCATGATTTCAAAATTGTCTCGCCCCAGCGTTCGCAGCGTATTTCCGAGCTCTGCCAGAAACCGGACGTTCTTTTCCGCCGTCAGCCGCCCCACGTAACCGATCCGGAACGGGCCCGTCATGCGAGTTTGCCGCGATGGCGAGAAAAGGCTCGTATCCACGCCCCGCGGCATCAGGAACGCCGGTTTGCCAGTCAAGCCCTTCAGCAGATCAATCAGCTCGTGGTTTGGCGCCAGGATAATTTTGGCCCTGCAATAGAAGATTTTCAGAATTTGGAGGGAAAGCTTTTCGGTTATATGGCCGGTCCTCCTGCTGAATTGGAGGCCTGTGAAAACCAGCAGTCGTTCCAGCCGCCGTCCGGCGTATTGATGCAAGCTCGTGTGCCATGCGAAAACCAAGGGGATTTTCAGCCGCCAGGAAACATACATTCCGATGAAGCCCATGTCCCCAGGCCCAGTGATGTGAACTACTTCCGCGCCAAATTCCTTAGCTTCCTTCAGGACCGCATTGCCGTAGCGGAGTAGGAAAGGATCATATTCCAGGTTGGCGTCCAGTCCCACGCGCCCTGGACCGCGCTTTAACTGCAGGATTCTGACCACGCCATCCTGCGTTGTTTCCTTCGAGGGACCGCAGTGGACGCTAAGAAGCGGGATCTGCCGCCGTCGCGCGAATGCCTCGAAGTGCCGGCTCGTGTGCGCGACGCCGTTTACCTCGTGAAACGTGTCGGGCAGGAACGCAGCCCGGACATATTCCATTTAGACTGCCGCCCGCTGGTCTGACCAGACGGGCTCCCGGTCATTCAGCGCGATCCGCAGGGCGGACCGCACGCCCCGCCATTCCAGCAGCCTCATCGCCCTTACAAAGTGTCTAACCAGGCTTGGGCCACCGTCAGTCCAAATTTCCGTGATGGGCGAGGTCACCCCGGAGACGGGGTCCCGGTAGAAAACCCGATCTCCCCACGTGCGGCGGCCGGGCGAGTTTTCCGGATACTCGCGCACGACGTCCACCATCGTCTGCAACACCCGCAGTTTCAGCGGCTCGTGATACTGCGGCATCAAAACCACGTGGCTCCTGCGCTCACGCCGGATTTCGTGAATAAATTCCGCCAGTGTCTCGCAGCGTGTCAGATTGAGAATGGCATTAGGTTCCCGCCCGTGACGGTCGCCGCCCGAGAGGGAAGGCATCCCGCACGCTCGCCCCAGCCGTATCACTTGCTGATTCTCTTGCCATGAGCGCAGGCCGTTCAATTCCAGCGCGTGAATACGCTCTCCGTGCCGCTTGATCAGCCGGAACAGCGCTTCCTCGTGCCGTGCCGCCCCAATCCCTTTCTCGTCCCAGTAAGGATGGTTCAAAACCAACAGCGTCTCAGGCTGCGCCTCCAGCATGTCCAAAAGGCCAGCTAGCTTTTCCTCGCGCGCATCACGAGTGTACGCCTTCAACTCTGCCATGAGTGCCGCCGCCTCTCCCGGAGGCATGTTGTGTACGCCCAGATGGAAGTACGTATTCCCGAACGGAATAGTCCACTCGGTTGATATCGGGGTCTTCCGGAAGCGGTCGAGCACGCGCAGCAGCCGCCCCGCCTGAATGTCGTCGTGGTCGGTGAGGGAGACCAGCGCCGGCAACTGAAATTTGCGCTGGATCTGCTTTTCCTCCAGCCGGTACGCTTGCCGGGGAGCTAGCGGTGGCGTCCAGAAAGCGTGGCCAAAATCGAAACTCTTGCCCTTTCTTGCCCTATATTCTGCTGCCTGGCAACGAATTGCGCTGCCAACATAGGGCACCTTAGCCGTGTAGCGCGGCACGACGTCGAGACTTTCCTCCGAATACATCGTGTGGCTGTGGAGCGAAACGCCGGCCCGGAAATCCTTGCAAATGGACGGGTCCTGCCAAAAGAATTGGATCGTTGTCTGGGCTGTAATAGGCATCTGATTTCAATCCCGATACCAATTTCTTTAAGTAAGATTGCGTTTCCATGTGTTAGCCGTGAATTGACTGTTAAAACAGTCCATGCGCCAAATGTTTTTATCTGCGGGAGGCTTTATAAAGGTGTTACAGTCTGAGTAAATCGTCAATTTCTGGATTGTTACGAAGCCGCCGGCGTCCCCAGTGGAAGAGGCGGCAGGTTTTGGATTGCCAAACGCTGTTACATTGGGTCTTGGAAATGGCCCAAAGCTGGCGGGCAACATATGTCTACTGCGGAAATTTCCGGCGTTCAGGCACTGGGTCCGGACCAGTGGCGGCTTCGCGTCGCCGAATTGGAAGACCGTATTGCTGAACTCGAGGCACAAACCTCTTCCTATGAGCGGGTGTTTCTTGATTACCCTATTCCCGCGATCGTTTATTCCGCTTCTTCTCTCCGCATTCTAGACGCGAACAGCAGCGCCTGCGCCCTATACGGCCACCATCGGGATGGCATGCGTTTTCTTGCGGTCCCCGATCTTTTCGCTACTATTCCTGGAACGGATGCCGATTCGCTAGCCGCCGAGCTCCGGAAACCGGCGGGCTCGGCCGGGCGGGTTGTACACGTTAGCGCCGAGAAAAAGGAAGTCGTGGCCAGCTTGATTTCGTGCCCATTCGATTTTCGCGGACAAGACGCTCGTATCCTCCTCATTTACGACGAAACGGTTCGCCGCGCCACCGAGGAAGCGCTTCGGGCGAGCGAGGAGCGTTATCGCGAGCTGTTCGAAAACGCTAACGACGTCATCTTACTCCACGACCTTCAGGGCAAAATCCTCGCTGTGAATCGCGCCGCGGAGCATCTCACTGGCTATTCCCGCGCGGAGGTCCTTGGCAAAAGCTTTGAAGAGCTGGTAGTCCCGGAGGCTCGGGGCCAGATACTGGATATCATTCGAGCCCATCTCGGCGGCAGCAACAGCCAGCATGAGGAGCTTCCCGTCCTCACAAAAACCCGGGTCGTCCGCCATCTGGAGGTCAGTTCCAGAGTCATTTACCGGCGCGGCCATCCGGTCGGCGTTCAGAGCATCGCTCGCGACGTCACCGAGCGTAAGCAGGCCCAGCAGCGCCTCCTGGAATCTGCCAGCGCCCTGCAGCAGAAGAACGAAGAACTCAGCACTGCCCTTCGTCTCGCCCGCGAGGCCACTCAGTTGAAGGAACAGTTTCTCGCCAATACATCGCATGAGCTGCGAACGCCCATGAACGGCATTATGGGCATGGTCAGCCTGCTGCAGAGTACGGAGCTTACTGCCGACCAACGCGAATACGCGGATGCCGTAAACCAGTGCGCCCACGATTTGCTGACCATCATCAACGATTTGCTGGATCTTTCCCAGATCGACGCCGGTCACCTTGCTATCGATGTCGTGCCGTTCGATGTGCGTGAGAGTGTAAAGGCCGTGGTCAAGCTTCTGCGGCTACGCGCGACCGCCAAGAATCTCTCGCTCAGCTTTGAAGTCGATCCGAATCTTCCAGCGATCGTTTATGGCGATAGCGTCCGATTCCGCCAGATCGTCACCAATTTGATCGCAAACGCCGTCAAGTTCACTTTCAGCGGCGGCGTTCATGTGCGCCTTTTACTGTCCGCGGGTGGAAAAAATGTCCGCTGCGAAGTGATCGATACCGGAATCGGCGTCGAGGAGTCTCTTCAGGAGCGCATCTTCGAAGCGTTCTTTCAGGCCGACGGTAGTACCCACCGCCGTTTTGGCGGCACCGGCCTTGGTTTGGCGATCTGCAAGCAGCTTGTCCACATCATGGGCGGCCGCCTGGGCACCTGCAATAACACGCCTGAACCCGGTTCTACCTTCTGGTTCGAATTGCCCCTTCGCCTGGCTGACGATAATCTGCTCATTGAGAAGACCGCCGCCGTGCCTGAATTTTACCCGTCCTAACTTGTCGGAGGGAACTGCCGGAGCGATGATCGGCCCCAACGTCGGCTTCGTTCTCGCCGTCTTCGGGACCCTCGGCATCTACTGCGAGTTGATTTGGCCGGGCCGCATCTATCCGGGGATCCTCGGCGGCTCAGCTCTTGTAACAGGAGGCTATTTCCTGGCGCGCCACTCGCCTACGCATGTCGGTATCGCTCTAACGGCCGTCGCGGTACTTCTGTTCGCGGCCGAAGCTCTGTGGAATACCCGCTTCCTGGCCGGCAGTCTGGGAACTGTCTCGTTGGCGGTCGGCTTTTGCAAAATGTTCGCGCAGCCTCCTTCGATCGTCCGTGGCTTGGCGATCCCTGTGTGTATCCTCTTCGGTGCTGCCACTACTGGCCTGTGCTACGCCGCTCGCCTTGCTCGCCGTAGCAAAGGGTCCGATATCCTGCCGCATTAACTGCTATTTGTGGGGCCCCACAGTCCGGCTGATGGTTTTTACGTTGTTGGCTGCTTCGGCCTGTACGGGGCTCTTCATCGCCGCCGACTGCTGCGAAAATTTAAGCGCATCCTGTAGCATCGCCCGATTTTTCGTGGTCTTCCCCACCTCGAAATCCGCCACCCCCAGCTGAAATAAAACAATCGGCAGCAGCTGCTGGTCGGTCTTCACTAACGGCAGCGCTTGCCGCAAGGCCTTGTCCGCCTGTGCATACTGCTGCTGCCCGTTGTAGCTCACTCCTTCCATCCAATACGCCACTCCGAGCAACGTGTCCTTCTTCTTCTGCCAGTCCGCGTCGCTGACCCCTTCCGGCTTCGCTTTGGTCTGCATCACCTCCACCAGTTTCTGTGAGTAACTCAGCGTCTTCGCCTGGTCTTTCTTTTCACGGCTGTAGTTCGCCGCAAACAGCAGCACGTCCTCGTTCGTTGGGTCCCGTTGGAGGTCCTGCTCCGCCTCCGCGGCCGCCTTATCTCCCTGTCCGGTCTGCTGCAGCGCATTCAGGTATCGGCCGTAGGCCTTACTGAGATAAGGGCTCTGTGGGTCCCTCTGCTCCAGCCCTGACACGAGCGTCACGATCTTCGCCGGATCCGTCGTCTTCAAAGAGGCCGCGTAGACCGCGTATTCGGTATAGGTATCAACCTGCTTCGCGTAGTCGACTCGCGCCTTATCGCTGCTTTCGGCGCCTTCTTTTCGGGCCAGCTTCGAAGTCTCGTCCGCCCACTTCGCAATGGCATCCGGGTCGTTCTTCCCCTCCGCCGCTTTCAGGTTGTTATAGGCGACCTCTGTTGCATTGGGATCGCTCGCCAGCGCCTTCTCGCCAGCCGCCAGCGCCTTGTCATATTGCTGCGCCTGCAGATAATCCCCTTGCAGTTGCCCCCATGCCCAACCCGCTTCCTTGCTGGCTGGGAATTTCTGCACAAACTCCTCCAGCAAGGCCTGCTTGTGCGCCCCGTCGGTTTCGCTCTGTATCTGTGCCACCATGGCGCCGTCGGGCGTGTTGGGGTCAAAAGCCTGACCCCAAGCGCCCACCGCCGCCGCTGCCAGAACGGCGCCGGCTATTCCAACTTTCATGGACCCTCCCTCGTACCGCGGCACTCTATCACAATTTCCGCTTCCCGTGCGCCGCTACACTCGAAATAGCGCGCCATGCTTCACTTCATCCTGCCGGTGGGAATCCTGCAGTGCAATTGTTCCATCTTTGGCGATGAGCAGTCAGGCGACGCCATCGTGATCGATCCCGGCGATGAGATCGAAAAGATAACCGGCATTCTGAACGAACACCAGCTGAAAGCAAAAGCCATCGTCATTACTCACGCTCATATTGATCACGTGGCCGGCGCTCAAAAATTGCGCGAGTTGACCAACGCGCCCGTTTATATGGATAAACGCGACCTCGTGCTGTTGGACATGCTCGACGCCCAGGCGCGCTGGCTAGGCGTGGAAACCCCGCGGCGGACGGAAATCGATATCCCCGCGTCCGACGGAACGATTCTCCACCTCGGCGCCGCCGATTTCCAGATCATTCAAACACCCGGCCACACGCCAGGTAGCGTTTCCGTCTGGATCCCCGCGGAAAACAAACTCATCGCCGGCGATACCCTGTTCCGGGACTCCATCGGCCGAACAGATTTGCCGGGCGGGGACTCGCGCCAGATTCTCTCCTCCATAAAAACGCGCCTGCTCAGCCTCCCCGAAGACGCCGCGGTCATTCCGGGTCACGGCCAAGCCACCACCATCGGCCGCGAGAAGCAGCGCAATCCGTTTTTACAAAATCTCTAGCCCTCTTTCGTACGCTTTGCCTTTAATTCCAGAACGCTGGTGATCAATTCCTTTGCGTCGATCAGACTCTTCGTAATGAGCTGGATGTCCATCGCCGGCTTGCCAAATTGTCTGACGCTCTGGCAGTAGACACCGTGCTGGCCCACCAGCACCAGCGCGTCAGTAATGCAATCCAGCGTCACAGCCAGTCGCCCGCGGTCGCGCCCCATCATGAACTCGTACCGCTCCAGATCTTCTTTGCGTTCGTCGTATACCGACATCTCACCCGATTCTGACACGCGCCCCTAGCTCGGCCGATTGTCTACACTGGGAGCAGTTTCCATGCAAATCCCTTCCTGGCCGCAGGCTGGCGAGCGCGAGGCCGAGCTGCTTCGCATGGTGCTCGAAAGCCCCCAATGGGGAGGTTTTCACCCGTTTGTCGCTGAGTTCGAGCAGAGCTTTGCCCGCTATCAGCACTCCACCTTCGGCATCAGCGCATTCAACGGAACCGTCGCCCTGGAGCTGGCCTTGGCCGTTCTCGGCATCGGCCCCGGCGATGAAGTGATCGTTCCAGCCATTTCCTTCATCTCGACCGCGAGCGCCGTTGCCCGCCTCGGCGCCACGCCGGTCTTCGTTGATATCGAGGAACACTCCTTCAATCTCGATCCGCAACGCATCCGCGAGGCTGTTTCATCGCGTACGAAAGCCGTTCTCGCTGTCCACTTCGGCGGCGTCATGTGCGACATTGCCGCCATCTCGGACCTCTGCTGCGATCACAATCTCCTGCTCATCGAGGATGCCGCCCATGCGCACGGCTCGGAATGGAACAGTCGCCGGGCTGGGAGCTTCGGCCTTGTGGGATCCTTCAGTTTTCAGAACGGGAAAGTGCTCTCTTCCGGAGAAGGCGGCATGCTCGTAACCTCGAAGGAAGACATTGCCGAAAAAGCTCGCTCCATCGCTAACTGCGGCCGTATTACCGGTTCAAGCTTCTATCACCACCCTCGCCTCGGCACGAATTTCCGGCTCACTGGCCTGCAGGCCGCTGTACTCCTCGCCCAGTTTGAGCGCCTGAATGAAGACATCACCGTCCGCACCGCAAATGCACGATTGCTGAAGGCGGCCTTGCGCGACGTGGAGGAAATTGCCTGGCAGCCGGAACTGCCCGAAGTCACCCGAAATAGCCATTACCTTCTCTTGGGCCGTCTTCGCGCCGGCGCGGCCGTCTCACGTGATGAGTTTCATCGCCGGCTCGCCGCTGCCGGCGTGCCTTCCACGCCCTTTTATCCGCATACGTTGTATGAAAACCCTGCGTTCCACAGTGGAAATTCCCGGGTTCTGCCGTGTCCGATCGCCGAAGCCTGCGTCCGCGACGCGTTTTGGCTGCCCCATCGTCTTCTGTTGGCGGAAGAAGAAACCATACGCCTGGTCGCGGAAGCCATTCGTGCGGCCCTGCTCGTTCGCGGCTCTGGATCTTCTAATGAGCCGGCGGCTGCGAGCTTTCGTTAGCCAGGTTGCCCGCGCCCGAATCCGTTGCGAGATGTTGTCCAGTGATTTTGAACTGCGTATCGTGCGCGCGCAGGAAACCGAGCTTTTCCAGTTCAAGCTCCTGCGTTGCGGGATCGGTCTTCAGCTTCTCGATCCGAAGCTTCTTCGCCTCGATATCGCGCTGAAGGTTTGCATTCTGCTCTTCCAAAGTGCGAATCTCGCGCCGCTTTTCCGTTAGGGCGCTCAACCCCTGCGGACCTCGCAACATGATCGTTGCGTATGCCGCAAGTCCCGCCAGCGCCGCGATAGCAGCAACGGGGCGGAGATAGTTGCCAAGCATCAAGAACGATTCCTCACATATCTTTATAAACTTGTTTGAACGAAAGGTCCAGTAAAATCCGGTTTTCCATGACTGATTCTGTGGTAGTTCTCTGTACCTGCGGCACGAATGAAGAAGCCGAGCGCATCGCGGCCGCGTTGATCGACGGCCATGTCGCCGCGTGCGTCAACATCCTTCCTCCCGTCCGCAGCCTCTATCGCTGGCAGGGCAAGGTCGAAAGCGCCGAGGAAATTCTTCTGCTCATCAAGACCACCCAACCTCGCTTCGAGGAGCTTCGTTGCCGCATCCTCCAACTGCATAGTTACGAAACGCCGGAAATTATCGCACTCCCCATAGCCGAAGGCCTTGAGAAATACATGACCTGGCTTCGCGGTCAGGTGTGACCCGTTTTCTATCTTCCATCTGTCACAATCACTTTCATGCGAATTGCTCTGCTTCTTCTCGCGGTGTTTTTGCCCGCTACCGCTCTCGCGCAGGAGACGCCGCTCACCTCGCTGCCATACACGCCCGTCCTCGATACGACCTTCATGGACAAAACAGCCGATCCCTGCCAGAACTTCTATCAGTACTCGTGCGGCAATTGGATCAAGCTGAATCCCATCCCGGCCGACGAGGGTTCCTGGGAAGTCTACGCCAAACTGGAGAACGAGAATCTGCGCTTCCTGTGGGGCATCCTCCGCGCCTCCCAGGCTGGAGAGTCTCGCACGCCAAATGAGCAGAAGATCGGCGACTACTTCCATGCCTGCATGGACGAGCCCGCCATCGAGCAGGCTGGTTCGAAACCGCTGGACCTTGCTCTTACGCAGATCGCCCATCTCAGCGGCGTCCATGACATTGCCACATACGTCGGCTCTCAGCATCGCATTGGCATTGACCGCGGCGTTCTCTTCGGCTTCGAGTCCAGCCAGGATTATGACGATTCGTCCCGGATGATTGCCTCCGCTGAAGCTGGCGGCCTCGGCCTCCCTGATCGCGATTACTACACAAAAACGGATGCGAAATCGCAAGAGATCCGCCAGCGCTATCTCGAGCACGTTCAGCGCATGCTCCAGTTGCAGGGCGAATCCGCTGCGGATGCGCAATCAGACGCTAAGGCTGTCATGAACACCGAAACCGCCCTGGCAAAGGCTTCACTCACTCGCGTCGAAAAGCGCGATCCCTACAATCTGAAGCACAAGATGTCGCTCGACCAACTGCGCCAGGCCGTCCCGTCGTTCGATTGGGATGCCTATCTGACCGTCCTGCATGCCCCCGAAATTCATACCGTCAACGTCAGCGAGCCGAAATTCTTCACGGAACTCAACTCGCTGCTGCAGCAACAAAACGTGGCTGCATGGCAGTCCTATCTCCGCTGGCACTTGATCCATTCGCAAGCGAATTATCTTTCTTCTCCGTTCGTGACCGAAAATTTTGAGTTCTACGGCAAATATCTCCGCGGGACTCCCGCGATGCCGGCCCGCTGGAAGCGTTGCACCCGTCTGGTCGATCGCCAGCTCGGGGACGCTCTCGGCCAGGTCTTTGTCGCGCGTGTCTTCTCCCCGAAGACCAAACAGGATGCTCTCAAGGTCACCACTGAAATCGAGGCCGAAATGGGCCGCGACATCAAAGATCTCACCTGGATGAGCGAGCCCACCCGGCAGCAGGCGCTCGCCAAACTGCACTCCATCGTGAACAAGATCGGTTATCCGGACAAATGGCGCGATTACAGTACCGTCATCATTAAGCCGGATGACTTCGCTGGGAACGTCGACCACGCTTCCGAGTTCGAGCAGCATCGCGACTTGTCCAAAATCGGCAAGCCTGTCGACCGCGCCGAGTGGTTCATGTCGCCCCCCACCGTAAACGCCTACTACGATCCGCAGATGAACGACATCAATTTCCCCGCCGGCGTGCTAATTCCTCCGCTATTCGATCCCAAGCTCGACGCTGCCCCGAACTACGGCAACACCGGCGCGACGATTGGCCATGAGCTCACCCACGGCTTCGACGATGAGGGCCGTAAGTTCGATGCCCAAGGCAACCTGCGCGATTGGTGGACGGCCGCCGATGCCAAAGCCTTCGAAGAGCGCGTCTCCTGCGTTCGAAATCAGTACGCCCAATACATTGTGGTCGACGGCATCCATATCAACAGCAGCCTGACCCTCGGCGAAGATGTCGCCGATCTCGGAGGTACGCTGCTCGCCTATATCGCCTGGAAACACGACACTGCCGGGCAGAATCTCCAACCGATCGACGGGTTGACTCCCGAACAGCGCTTTTTCGTCGGCATGGCCCAGTGGGCCTGTGGCGACGAGCGTCCCGAAACAAAGCGCATGCGTGCCACGATTGATCCGCACTCCCCTGACGAGTACCGTATCAACGGCGTGGTCGCGAACCTGCCGCAATTCGGCGAAGCCTTCGGTTGTAAGGTCGGCCAGCCGATGATGCGCGCGAATGCTTGCCGTGTCTGGTGAACTGAACAGCTGATTTACGGAGCGTCAGCCTCCACCAGCATTTCAGAAAGATGTCCGACAAGACGGGAATCCATGACAAAAGGCGACTCATCAATTATCGCTATCGCTTCGAACAACTTGTGTGCCGGATTCAAGATATAGTTGCGTTGTAATGGTGCGATAACGGACGGCACGGACAAAACCGGTTTCTCGTTCGCATTCAGCCACTCGTCTCCCAATTGCTGTGAGAGTGTGATGTCGGTGATTGGCTGTGGCGCTCTTTCTATCTGAAGCGTTGTCGGTATCTCGATTTTCAGGAGCAGAAGATTTCTAGGAAGGGTCTTCATGTGAACCAAGCCCTCTAAGACGGCCAACGCCGTGCAGGAGGCCGTGTAAACTACCGTCTTGCCCTTTGAGTTCCAGCGTCCCCCGGTTACGCTTGCCCCGACTCCATCAAGCTTTCTGTGATTTCGGGTGCAAAGCCGTATGACTGTCATCTACGTCAGAACGCCGTACTGTATCCGGAGAAGGACGTTCTTGACAATTTCGAAGCCGTTCGGGGTTTGTTCCAGGAGTTTGATAGGCGCCAAGTCTCTCGTTGCCATATTGGGCTCGTTCAGCCAAGCGATTGCGTATGTCGCGTCCTCAAAAACATCGGTGGCAAGTTGCGTGATTTCTGCCGCCGCCTCACGTATCGGTTGTGCCGGTGCTGCCATTGCCTTTCTAGCTCCAATCTTCCGTTTCAGAACAAATGCTCCATGCCATGTATCGGCGGATCGTGACCTTCTCTACATGGTAATTGTCTGCACTTGCCCGACCGTTTGTAGGTAACAGATGCAGGGTATGGGGATTTCCAGGGCGAGATCAGGCAGAATAACATCTGCTTTCTCAATCGTTTCCGTTACCCAGGACGTAAATCCCAAAAGGGCACTACTCGCGATTAAAAACTAGTGAAATTTCGGGTAGTTTAGTCTCCTCCGCAAGTGATGTCAAGCGTTTTCTATGAGCTTAGCTCCATCACCACAGACCACCATGGTAGACGTTTGTAAGAGGCTCGTAAAGCTTCGTGGATCTTGCTACCGTCTGTTACGCTATGCGAGGACTGGTGGATTTACACCATTGGTTCCAAGATTCACCACTTTTTGTCTGCCTGTAGCGCCGTTGGAACAGCCGTGTCGGGCCTGGGCGCCATCTTCAGGCTCAGCTATCAAATTTACAGGCATTGCGTCTAGATTCTAAACTCGCGGGAATGGTTGTAACGTCTGAAACGACTGTAACCTCATGTAGAGGCAGCACTTGAAAAATCTCTCGTGGGTTGTGAAGGACCGACCTGTCACCCCAGCCGGTACCACGGGGCCTTTTCAAATGCACAATTCACGAAGTGTTCTATAACTCCATCCGCACCGTTCCAGTCCTTCCAGGATTCAACCCGAATGCCTCTGTCGTATCTGTCGCCGTGTCGTAAATAACGAAGGTAGGAGTCACATTCTCCCACTTCCCGCTCGAAAACTTGGCTCCCATAATCGGCCCCGGATTAATGAGCCGGCACGCGCCCTGCCGTGAAAGTTCGAATTCATGGTTGTGCCCAAAGCAAACCACGTCATACTCGCCCGATTTGGCCATTGGCCGCGCGATGTAGTCAAAGTGGTTGGCCGCAAACCGCTTGCCGTCAAAAGTGGATTGAAAGAACTCGCCGTGAACGTAAGTCGCTGGCTGCTTCGCTGCTTTTGCGGTGATGCGAAACAGATCGGCGTCATTGTTGCCGAAAACAATATGAATGTCGCGCGTGAACTTTGCCAGTTCATCCAACACGAATGGCGAGCACAGGTCACCGCAGCAAATCAGCGCATCGCTGCCCGCCGTCCCGTCCAGCGCCACCGTCAAGTTCCACAAGTTGTCGTGAATGTCGGATAAAATTGCAATCCGCATACTTAAACTTAATCGTAGAAATTCCGCTTCCACTGATGACGGCCCAGAATCGCCAGCGTACGCTCATCCAGCATTCCTGCGGAGGCCGCTTGGACGCTGCTCTCTACCGACGAAACCCGCCGCATTCCGGGTATCACTGACGTCACAGCCTCGTTAGACAGGCAGAACTGCAGTGCGATCTGCGGAAGCGTCGCTGGCGTGTTGCCCAGATCCCGCTCCAGCGCCTTCACATGCTCCACGACCTGTTTCTTGCGGTCACCCCGGAAATAGGATTCGCGGAACTCGCCGGGCTTAAATTGGGTGTCTTCCGTAATCGTTCCAGTCAGTCCCCCCTCGTCCAGCGGAACTCGCGCCAGTACGCCCACCTTCATCTTCTGGCAGAGCGGAATTAGATTCTCCTCGGCGCTCTGCTCCCAGATGTTGTAGATCACCTGCACCGACATGAAAAGTCCCGTCTCCACGCCTTTCAATGCGGAATCCGGATCATGCTCCGACACAGATATGCCGAAGTACCGCACCTTCCCGCTCGACCTGAGATTCTCTACCGCTCGCTTCCATTCCTCGTTGTCTGCCCATGCGTCCGTCCAGACATGGAACTGCTGCAGATAAATCTGTTCCAGGCCCAGGTTTCGAAGGCTTTCCTCCGTGCTCTCGATGATGTAGTCGTAAGGAAACACGTCAGAGATGGGAGTACCGGGTGAAGTCGGCCAAATACGGTTTTTCGGCGGTACCTTTGTCGCCACATGAATGCTGTGAATGGTCTCGCGAACCGCTTTGCCTACCAGGCGTTCGCTATGCCCGTCTCCATACGCGAGCGCCGTATCGACAAAGTTCACCCCGAGTTCGAACGAACGATGTAACGCCCGCATCGACTCGTCGTCCTCCCCGCCCAGCCATTGATTTCCGCCGATGCCCCAGGCTCCATACCCCAATTCACTCACCTCGGCCTCAGTACTTCCAAGTTTCCGGTAATGCATGTACTCACCTTAACGCTTCATTCAAAGAACAAGCGCCCTGGCGCGAGTTTGAGCCCGGTTACGTTTTCCTAACAGCGAATGGCGTTGGCCTGGTCGATCGCGCTTGCAACCTTGCGCATCCCCTCCGCAATATTGGATGTGAACGCTTGCTGCATCTCTGCCAGGTACTCGGCGGCGTTTTCACCCTTGAGCACGATGTGTTGTCTAAGCCGGGTTCGGCCATTAGGAAGTCTGCTGAACTGCCACTCGAAGAGTACCGTTGCACCGGGGGATTCCGGCGAAGCTGAACGCTTGTTCCGGAGCGAAGCCGAACGGTATTCCGGGATGATCCCGAACACCATCGGAGCGTAGCGACGCTGGCACTTCGATTGTGCAAGAAGTGTTCGGATTCGTCAATAGAACGTGTCCGAGCGAAGCGGAGGAAGAGCGCCGCATGCGGAGAGAGGGGCGCGGGGAAAGGGGCGGCAGTCCTTGTCCCGCCTCAGCCCACAGCGACGCCGGAGCGCGATTAGCGCTCCGGATTTCGGCAATAAACGTCCGTATTGCCGTACGGACACAACACTTGAAGTCCGGCGTCAGGCGCGACAAACGATGCTACTCAGCCCGCAAAGCTTCGACCGGGTCAACTCTTATCGCTCTCCGGGCCGGCAGATAGCTTCCAAGGAGCGCGGCCACCGTCAATCCGGCAGACACTGCCACATACGTGAGCGGATCGGCTGGGCTTACCTCAAATAACAGCGATTTCATAAGGCCTGTCAGCACGAGTGCGGCCACTAATCCGCAGATCACCCCCATACCGCACATCACCAAAGCTTGGTGCACAAACAGGCTTGTTACGTCCCTTGGAGGGGCGCCCAGCGCGAGCCGTATTCCAATTTCCCGAGTACGCTGCGAAACCGAATAGGAAATCACACCGTAGATTCCTACCACTCCCAGAAGGAGCGCCATGCCACCGGCGATGGCCAAGAGCACGAGCGTCAAAGAGCTACGAGAGAGAGACCTTTCGTATTCCGATTGCAGCGTCTTGACACCAGCAATGGGCAGCATCGCGTTCACACTCGCCACAGCTCTTTGGAGGTCGGGAAGTAATGCTGTTGATCCAGCCCGCGGAGTGCGGATGATATATGAGACGCCGCGGATCACCGTGTCACCGTCTCCTAAATTCTTCTGCAACAGTGGCCAGTAGACGATCGTTGGCGGCTTCTGATCGATGCCATCGTCATGCAGGTTCGCAACCACGCCAATCACTTCCCGCGAGTAGTCTTTGAGCTTGACGCGGATGCGCTTGCCGACGCCCGCGCGGGGACTGCCCCAAAGCTCGCGCGCCAGGTTCTCCGAAACGATGGCGACTGGGGTTCCATTGTAGAGTTCGTTCCAAGTAAAATCGCGGCCCGCAATCAGATAGCTGCCAATCGCTGAAATGTAGCCTGGTGATACGTACTTGAACCGCCGCACAGGAGGAATGCCACCTTCGCGATAACGGTGGTCCTCCGCATAAATCGGATCGTTCTCACCGCCAGCGAGCGGAAGATCGCTGATTGCCGCAACCGCGGAAACACCCGTTACGGTTTCGATCTTACGGAGAATAGCCTCTTCCATCCGAACAACTCGTTCCGGATCCTTGACCTGTGTTTCCGGAATTCCAATCTGCATCGTCTGCAACTCTGGTGCGCCGGAAAATCCGGGATCGACGTGGCGGAGCGCGCGAAAGGTGCGGATCATCAGACCAGACCCGATCAACAGGATGACTGCCAAGGCCACTTGCACAGCCACGAGAAGGCCACGAACACGCTGACGTTCCCTGCTGCCGGTCAGGGATCGACCGCCGCCACGCAGCCCAGTTGAAAGCTGTGGCCGCGCATACTTAAGCGCGGGAATGAGGCCGAAGAGCAGACCTGCTAAGGACGAAACCACAAAAGCGAATGCAAGGACCGCCGGATCCACCGAAATGCCATGAATACGTGGTAAATTCGGCACGTCCGAGACAACGAGTATGCGCAACGCGCTATAAGCGAGGCATAGCGCGAGTGCGCCTCCACAAAGGCTCAAGAGTACGCTCTCCAGCAGTAGTCCTCTCAGGATGCGACCCATCCCCGCTCCCAGCGCGGCGCGAATCGCAAGTTCATGCCGGTGGCCGTCCACGCGCACCAAGAGCAGGTTGGCTACATTCGCACACGCAATCAACAGCACAATGCTTACGGTCCCCATCAGCACCCATAGCGTGTTGCCAATGTTACCCACCAGCGTGTCCTTCAGCGGCCGCAGGCGTGGGGCGATACGTGCGTCCCTGAACGCATTCGGGCTCCACCCCGGATTGATGGGGAACTTCTGCGCAGCAATGGGCAGCATTCGCGCTACGTCCGCATTAGCTTGCGCGATCGTCACGCCTGGTTTGAGCCTGGCAAAGCCCTGACAGCAAAAGCTGATCAGGTGAATGTCCGCGCGCCGGAATCGGAAGGGGGCGATCAGCGAGATCTCTCGATCCATGAATTGGAACGAGGGAGGCAAGACGCCGATGATGGTGTACTCATTGTCATCCAACAGAATGCGGTGCCCGACCACACTGCGATTCCCCGCGAACCGCGATCGCCAGTACCCATCCGTGAGCATTACTGTGCGCTCGCCATCCGGATTTTCGTCGGCTGTCGTGAACTGGCGCCCGAGAGCCGGCTGAATACCGAGCGTGGCCAGAAAACGATCCGACACCGATAATCCCGGCACCTCCGCCGGCTCGCCTAGCCCCGTGACCGTCCAGGAATCCCCACTCCACATAGCGACGCTCTGAAACACACGGCTTTCGTCGCTGTAGGTCAAATAGAGCGACGCCGCCATGTTCAGGTCTGGAATGTTCAAGCCCGGCGCAGTATGCCGCAGAGCAACAAGCTGCTCCGAATGCGGATACGGCAGAGGTTTCAGCAGCACTCCCTCGATCACGCTAAAAATCGCAGTACTGGCTCCGATTCCGAGCGCGAGGACAAGTACACTGACCGTCGTGAACCCAGGGTTGCTGCGCAGCCGGCGCGCGGCATAGCGCAAATCGGCAACGAAAGTGTCGATCAGGTTCTCCCACCCGTACCCGCGGACTTGTTGCTGGACGGCGGTCGCACTGCCTAGATCCCGCAGTGCGGCGCGCCGCGCCTCCTCGGGGGACATCCCTCTTGCCACAAAGCAGGCCGTGGCCTCCTCCAGATAGTGACGTACCTCATCAGCGATGTCCCGATCCGCATCGGTCCTGTTTCCGAGCACACGTACGCCGCGAGTGAACTGACGCCAAAGGGACATGTCTATGCCTCAGCTTTCAGCAGACGCGCTATCGCAGACGCGCGGCGGTTCCAGTTGGCTGTCTCGACTTCAAGCTGTTTTCGGCCTGAACGAGTGAGCGAATAGAACTTCGCTCGGCGCGAGTTTTCTGTTTGACGCCACTCCGAATCCAGCCAGCCCACGCGCTCCAGCCGCTGAAATGCGGTAAGAAGCGACCCGGGGTTCACCTTGAAAACTCCTTTCGATATCTGCTCAATCCGCCGAGCGATACCAAAACCGTGCATGGGTTCAAGGCTGAGCGTCTTCAGAATGAGCATATCTAGCGTGCCCTGGATCACGTCTGTATTGGGTTCTTCCATCGATCTCGAAGAATACATGAGCCAGAGTAGCTCTTTTCATCTTGACTGTCAACGTATGGACACCAAATGAACATGTCTGCTAGCCCGATCATCGGTTGAGAGTAGTCGGCATGGTTTTGCTGATTTTGAAGACTGTTTCCGGATTATTGTCCGTACGACGGACAAACCGGAAAGTAGCGAACCCAGGGTCAGTGCGCAAACCATATACGCTGTTATGCATTCGCCTTTCCTCAGTTCTTGCACATGGAATCTCCACGCATCTCGATGCGATGTGCGTTGTGAACTAGCCGTCGAGGATGCCGTCGGCCAGCGTGGGATCTCCGATCTGTTCGTCCCAGCGTGAGACCGGTAGCTGCGACGTGAGGATCGTCGAACGCACCTGGTAGCGATCCTCGCATATCTCCCACAAGTCGCGGCGCTCAGCCATGCGGAGCTATAACCCGGGTAAGCCGATGTAGCTTTTTCGAGCGAGGCGATCGCATTCGCCCAATCTTGCTTGGCTGCCTCGTCGAGGGCTTTCTCATACATCGTTCTCTGCGCCTTGTTCGCCTCTCCATCCGCCCTGCTGATCAAGCCGTCCGCGCTGGACGACAACGGCTGCAGAACGATCTTCCCGAGTTTTCCGCCAGACTTCAGATTCGTGTCCGTCAGCGGCTTCGTTTCGGAGCGGTATCCATCCAGTGAGGCGTGTACCGCGCAGGCCTTCGCTTTGGTCGCGTCGCCGGTCAGAACGCTCGGGTTGAAGCTGATCCGTCCCTTTGAATCCGCAATAGCGATCAGCTTCTGGATTCCGCCGCAGCCGCCGTAGATCTCCACAAGTTCCATTGGCGCCGAACCGTCGGCCAGCACAACCAAGCCATGCGCCGTTGTATCATTTGCCGAAGCCGCATCGCCTTTTTTAAGATGGCCGCTTGAATCCGTGGTAGCGGATTGCGGCGTTTGTCGAACCAGCGTGCCCTGACAGAAGGCTTGGCTCGCCAGACCGGTAATCCAGGTGCCGGCCAGGAAAACAAGCTGGATACGGCCGCTGGCATGCATGTTCAATAGCGTAACCCTTCGCGCCGGCCCAAACAAAAAAGCCGCCGCGTCTCCTCGACCGCGGCGGCTTAATGTTTTGCTAGTTGGTAGTTGTTAACTACGGATGGGCCACGTTCTCCGCTTGTAGGCCCTTGGGCCCACGCTTTACTTCGAACTCGACCTCCGAACCCTCCTCGAGCGTTCGGTATCCGTTCATCTGGATGGCCGAGAAGTGCACGAACACATCATCGCCGTTCGAGCGCTGGATAAATCCATAACCCTTCGCGGCATTGAACCATTTCACAACACCTTTTTCTCTCACTACTGATCTCCTGTAATCTGATGCGGGATGAATGCCAGTCCGCCCATGCCAAAGATTTCAGGAGACGTGGAGCCCCCTAATTCTTTTGGGCTCGCAGGAATACAACCAGCTAGCATCGAAAAATCTGCATTGAAGTGTAACAGATAGCGCCTCTCCCATCAAGAACAAATCTCGTTCGTGAGGTTTTGATCTCCGCCACTTGTTAGTTCTAGTACTTGCAGTTCTGGGAATACGCGCTGGGTTACGTTGTAACTTGCGTATGTGCCGCGTTGCCGTTTGTCGGAGCCAGTTTTTCCATCGCCGCGCTGCGCAACGTAACCGGTGAAGGAACAGTAAGTAGCCGTCGTGAAAGCTTGACTAATCCTCGCCTCTCCAATTGATTAAGAGTAGTGGAAGTCGTTTCCCGGGTTGCCCCGATCATGTCCGCCAGCTCCAATTGCGTGATCGGCAGTTGGTAGCCCTCGCCGTCTTCCAGCGGCTTCACCAGTTTGGAAAGCTCCGCAAGGTAATACAATATTCTGTACTCGACGTCGTGCAGGCACAGTAATTCTACCTTCTGCGCCTGCGCCAGCTTGTGTTCCAATAGAAGGCTGATAACGGAACTTGCTACATCGGGGTTACTATGAACAATCCGCTCCATTGCCTCTTTTGGCATGCGCAGCAAAGTGGCCTGAGAAAGAATCTCGGCTTCGGTGTAGTAAGTTGGTGCGTCTCCTGAGAGAACTTCCTCGCCAATCATCTGGCCAGGTCCGCAGATAGACAAAATGATCCGGCCGCCCCTGTTATTCGTACGAGTCAGCTTGACGAGCCCATCTTCGATGAAATAGACCGAATCGGCGATCTCACCCTGCGAGAACAGCGATGTCGTCCTGCGAATAGAGCTCAACCGGCTCACTTCCGGAGCCGACAACAACACATTCCGCACAGCCGCTGCGAGGGAAGTCACAGTAACAATCCTTTGTTGAATTCCGATTATATTCAGTTGGTCAGCCAAAGCACAGGAAAAATTGCGAGCTTGCGTCGAAATTAGTACCAAAACCCTACTGACTGTAAGGAATATTACGGATGGCTTCCGCGAAGCTCGAACTGCGCCGGAAAATGTCCATAAGGTCCTTTTTTCCAATCGAGTTGCGGAGATCCATCACGGCGGCGATCAGCAAATCCAGACCCGCTTTGACGTTTGCTTCGTTGCTGGCCAAAATGCCTCTCCACACCTCCCCATCGCTCAACGCGAGCCGGGTCATATCCAGCAGCCCCGGACCAAAAACCTTCGTGATCTGATCGTTTTCCTGCCCCGACAACATGGCCGCAAGCGCCGTAGATAGCAATTGGGGTACATGCGAGGTCAGCGCGACCGTCTTGTCGTGCTCTTCGGCAGACATCTCTACGACTCGCGCCCCAATTCGGCCAAGCCACTCCCTGAAACTGCGCGTTTGGGCCGATTCCTCTCCTGTTGGCGTCAGCACATATGGCCTGTCCGCAAATAGGCCGGCGTCGGCTGCGTCGGCCCCGCGCTGCGCCTTCCCGGCTAATGGATGGCCGCCCAGAAATTGCGTATTAGGGAGGAAGCCCCGCGCTTTCTCTACAACGGCTGCTTTCGTGCTTCCGGCGTCCGTCACAAGGCAATCCGGCATGGCCAGGCTGCCCAGTTTTTCGATGGTCTCTAGAATCCGGTCGACCGGCTGCGCCAGATAGATAAGGTCCGCCGTCTGCGCCGCCTCTTCAAGCGCGATTCCGCGCGAGATCGCTGTTCTGCGCACGCCGGCTTGAATGGCCGGCGGCGAGCTGACGCCGGTGATTTCACCCGCGAAGCCCGCCTCGCGCAACGCCAGCGCGAAAGAGGCGCCCACCAATCCCACGCCCACAATAGCAACGCTATTCATAGCGCGCGCTTCAGGTCGCCCTGCCGATTGCAGTCGCCACCGCTTGTATCTGCTGCATCATCTGGCTGAATTGCTTCGGATGCAGCGTTTGTGCGCCATCGCTCACCGCGTGGTCGGGATCCGGATGTACTTCCACCAGTAATCCGTCAGCGCCCGCCGCCACCGCCGCGCGAGCCATGGGAAGAACGTAATCTCGTTTGCCGGTTCCGTGCGAGGGGTCGGCAATCACCGGCAGATGCGTCAGACGCTGCAGCACCGGAATAGCTGCGATGTCCATTGTGTTGCGCGTGCTCGTCTCAAAGGTCCGGATGCCTCGTTCGCACAGCATGACCTCGTAATTGCCGCCTGAGAGGATGTATTCCGCGGAAAGCAGCAGCTCTTCAATCGTCGCCGCAATCCCTCGCTTCAAGAGAACCGGCTTGCGGACCCTCCCCAACTCCCGCAGCAGGTTAAAATTTTGCATGTTCCGCGCGCCTACTTGCAGGATGTCCGCATATTGCACCAGAAGCGGAATTTGAACCTGGTCCATTACCTCGCTTACCACTAACAAGCCATGGCGATCCGCCGCTGCGCGCAGAATTCTTAAGCCCGTTTCACCCAATCCCTGAAAACTGTAGGGCGAGCTTCGCGGCTTGAATGCACCACCCCGTATCACCTTCGCGCCCGACTTAGCTACTACCTCCGCGGACGCTTCAATCTGGTCCTCGTTCTCCACGCTGCAAGGTCCCGCCATGGTGACAACCGTATTCGCGCCGATCTCCACTGCGCCTACCTTGATCACCGTCCCGGCCGGCTTGAAATGACGGCTTGCCAACTTGTACGGCGAAACAATCCGGTGGCACTCTTTGACGCCTTCCATTACTTCGAAAGTCGCCGGTTCAAAATCGTCCACCGGTCCCACTCCGCCCAGCACGGTGTGAAGAACGCCCGTAGACCGGTGCACCGTGAATCCCATCTCCACCAGTCGCTCGATCACCGTCTCGGTCTGGGATTCGGTGGCGCCCTCTTGCATGACCACTAGCATGATTTCTCTTCTTGGCCTGGCTTGCTGTCCAGGATCTTCAGCTTCTGCACGTTTCTCATTTCATCGATAATGCGTTCGAACAATCGTTTAACCGCCTCTGGGGGCAGCGGGCCTTGATTATGGCTCAGCACGTTCGCGAAAACCTGGTCCTCGCGCTTGGGCTCATAAATCGCCATTTGTAGCGCTTGCTTGATTCGGCCGATTTCTTCCACAATGGCCGTCCGCTCATTCAGCAGTTCCAGCAGGCGCACATCGATTCGATCGATGAGCTCGCGGCATCGCGCCAAATCTTCTCCCCTTGTTTTGTTCATGCGTTTTGCTCATGTGATTGGTTCATGTGTGATTTGTTCATGCACCCCTTTGCCTAGGACCGCCGTAGCGGTTCTGTCAAGGAATGCGCGAACTGTTCCACTTCTTCCGCCAGCGTGGCTTCCGTTGCATGCGCCTCAATGCACCTGACCAGCGCGCTTCCTACCACTACGCCATCCGCCGTCTGCGCCACTTCCGCCACCTGCTGGGGCGTACTGATGCCAAAACCCACCGCCAGCGGCAGGCTGGTCCATTCACGCATTCGCCGCACCAGCGGCTCCGCCGCTTCCGATAAACTGGATTGCTCTCCTGTTACCCCCAGTCGCGACACCAGGTAAACAAAACCGGAGGAATGCTCCGCAACCAGCTTCAACCGCCGCTCGGTGCTGGTCGGCGCCGCCAGAAAAACCGTATCAAGGCCGTGGGCCCTCAGCTGCCTGACCGGTTCGTGGGCCTCCTCTACGGAAAGATCGGTCATCAGCGCGCCATCTATCCCCGCCTCCCCCGCATCTCTCGCCAGCTTCTCAAAGCCGTATCGCAGCAGCGGATTTAAATAACTGAACAGCAGCAGCGGAATCTGCGAGCTGCACCGTATCTCGCGCACGATCTCGAGTAATCCCGTCAACGTCATCCCCGCCCGTAGCGCGCGGTCGGATGCCCGCTGAATCACCGGTCCATCGGCAATTGGATCAGAGAAGGGAACACCCAGCTCCACCAGGTCCGCGCCGCCGCGTTCCAGCGCCAACACCAGCGATACTGTCTGTGCCGGGCTCGGGTCGCCTCCCGTCAGATAAGCGATAAAAGCCTTCTGCCGCCGCGCTCTTTTTTCTGCGAAGAGGTTTCCGATGCGCGTTGCCGTCTGTACCATCTCTGCCTACGTATCCAATTCCGGCATGTTCTCGCGGTAGATATCGATATCCTTATCTCCGCGCCCCGAAACGTTTACGATGTAAACCGATCCGGGCTCATCCGGCGCGCGCCGCATGGCTTCCGCCACTGCATGTGACGATTCAAGCGCCGGTATGATGCCTTCCGTCCGTGCCAGTGCCTTCGCAGCAGCCAGCGCTTCGCCGTCGCTGGCTGAAACATATTCGCATCTCTTCTCATCGTGCAGCCACGCATGCTCTGGCCCGATGGAGGCATAATCCAGACCCGCTGAAACCGAGTGCGTCAAACCGACTTGTCCATGCTCGTCCTGCAGCAGGTAGCTGAATGTCCCGTGTAGCACGCCCGGCGACCCTCCGCTGAAACGCGCCGCATGTTCTCCCAGCCGGTTCCCTCGTCCGCCCGCCTCCACTCCAATCAGCTTCACTCCAGCATCGCCTACAAAGGGATAGAAAATTCCAATCGCATTGCTCCCGCCGCCTACGCACGCCATCACCACATTGGGCAGTCGCCCAATTTGCTGCAGCGATTGCGCGCGTGTCTCCTCGCCGATCACTCGGTGAAAGTCGCGCACCATCATCGGATAGGGATGCGCGCCCAACGCCGATCCCAATAGATAGTGCGTGGTTGCGACGTTCGTCACCCAGTCGCGCATCGCTTCGCTGATGGCGTCTTTCAGCGTCCGGCTGCCGCTCGCCACGGCTGCCACCTCGGCTCCTAACAAGCGCATCCGAAATACGTTCAGCCGCTGCCGCCGCATGTCTTCTTCGCCCATATAGACTACGCACTCCAGGCCGAAGAGCGCGCATACTGTCGCCGTCGCCACTCCGTGTTGGCCGGCCCCGGTCTCCGCGATGATGCGCTTCTTCCCCATCCTCCGAGCCAGCAGAATCTGACCCAGGCAGTTGTTGATTTTGTGCGCGCCGGTATGCAGCAGGTCTTCCCGCTTCAGCCAGATCTGCGCGCCCGCCAACCGGTCTGAAAGGCGTTTCGCAAAATACAACGGGGTCGGACGTCCCGCATAGTGATGCAGCAACTCCTTGAGTTCGCTTTGAAACGCCGGATCGTTGCGTGCCGACGCGTACGCCTGCTCCAGCTCTTCCAGCGGCGACATGAGGACTTCGGGTACATAGCGTCCCCCGTAAGGCCCAAAATGGCCCTTTCCATCAGGTAGAGTTAGCGAATTCATAATTTATCTTTTCTGCGCCGTCCTCGCGTCCAGGTGGCCAAGCGATTTCAGGGCGGCGCTCACAAATTCTCGAACCCTGTTCGCGTCTTTCTTGCCGGGGCACCGCTCCAGCCGCGAGCATGCATCCACTCCCCACGGTCGCGCTGCCTCGATTGCCTCGGCAACGTTCGCGCCATCCAGGCCGCCCGCTAAAATCAAGCGTCCTGGATAACTCGCAGCCGACCTCCAATCAAACGTGTTGCCCGAGCCTCCGTACTTCGGCGTGTAAGCATCCAGCAAGTAGGCTTCCGGCGTCACCTCACCTTTTGGAATCGCGCGCCCGGCCGCGACGGCTCGCCAAACTCGAAGCTGTACGGCCGCCGCGTTCTCGCCATGCAACTGCACTACGTCCAACGCTACTTCTCGGGTAGTCTGCAGAATCGCTGCCTCGGAGGCGTTGACGAAAACTCCCACCCGCAGCGTTCCTTCCGGCAAATTCCGCGCGATGTTCCGCGCCGCTTCCGGTCTGATATATCGTGCGCTCCTCTCGTAGAAGTTAAATCCAAGCGCGTTCGCGCCTGCTTCCGCCGAAACCAGCGCATCTTCTTCGTTGGTAATTCCGCAGACTTTGACAACAAACGGTATTTCGGCGCCTCTGTTCATTGCGCTTGCACTAACGCCTTCAACGCCGCCGTTGGATCCTTCGCTTTCATCAGCGATTCGCCCACCAGCAACGCCTGGAATCCTACATCGCGGAGTAACTCGACGTCGGCGCGGCTGTATATCCCGCTCTCGCTTACGCGAATCACGTGCGACGGCATTAAGTAACTCAACCGCACCGAAGTATCCAGGGAAACTTCGAATGTCTCTAAATTGCGATTATTCACGCCGATGATCTCGGCGCCCGAGTCAATCGCCTTCTGTAACTCATCCTGATTGTGAACTTCGACCAATGCGGCTAACCCTAGGCTCGTGGCGAGCTCGCGCAGACTCTGTAACGCAGAAACCTCCAAAATACCGGCGATGAGCAGAATCGCGTCCGCCCCATACGCCGCCGCTTCAAAGACCTGCAACCGGTCGATGGTGAAATCCTTCCGCAGCACGGGCAGGCTTACTGCCGCCCGGGCTGCCTCCAGATCATGCAGCGATCCTTGGAAGTACGCTTTGTCAGTCAAGACCGACAAACACGCCGCGCCGCCGGCTTCGTAAGCGTGCGCAGTGAAAGCCGGATGAAAATCCGGCTGCAAAATGCCTCTGCTCGGTGACGCTTTCTTGATCTCCGCGATAATCGCCGGTGAGCTGTTTCTCAGCGCCCCCGCGAAATCGCGCGGCCGCCCCTTCCGCTCGTGCGCCTGCTGCTCCAGCGCCGCGGCGCGTTCATGCAGTTCAGCCACTTCCTGTTGCTTGTGATGGACGATATCGGCAAGGATGCCGGTTGAAGTTCGGAGCATCATCGCACAGCGCTTCGGATCCCTCATCGTAACAGGTACAATCACTTAGAGCGCTTTTGCCTTCTCCACGAAAAACGACCACAATTGTGCGCACGGCGCTTTCTTTGCTCTGCGGTCTGGGCGCGGCTGCGTTGTTCCTTTGGGCGCGGCTGCCGGATTCCTCGCCCGGCAGCGTCCCGCAATTCACCTCCGATAACCGCATGCTCCGCCCGCAGAATTACCGCGAGTGGGTCTATCTGAGCTCCGGTCTAGGTATGTCTTACAGTGCGAACGCATCGGGTGAACCTTCCTTCGACAACGTCTTTGTAAACCCTGGTTCGTATCGCGCCTTCACGGCCACCGGTCTATGGCCTGACCGCACGGTTCTTGTTCTGGAGATCAGGGCGGCCCAGAGCAGGGGATCCATCAATCAGTCAGGCCATTTCCAGGGCGCGGTGCAGGACGTTGAGGTTCACGTGAAGGACTCGCGCTTGCCTGGCCAGTGGGCTTTCTTCGCTTTTGGCCAGAATGCAGAATCGGCCTCCCCCATTCCACGCCAGGCGTCCTGCTACACCTGCCACCAGCAGCACGGTGCTGTCGATACCACCTTCGTGCAGTTCTATCCCACCCTTCTCGACATCGCTAAGCGCAAAGGCACGCTGAAAGAGTCATACTGATTGTTTATGGCGACGAATCCATACGCGGCCCATACCGCTGCCAGCGACCCGCTGCGCGTGATCAGTGAAACGCCGGAACGGCTTCGCACTCTGGCCGAATCGCTCGGTCCGGATGGTCTGAAAAAGAGTTGGGCTCCCGGCAAATGGACAGCGGAACAAATCATCTGTCATCTTGCGGATTGTGAAATAGCTTTCGGTTTCCGATTCCGTCAGGCGCTTGCCGAACCCCACCACATGATTCAGCCTTTCAGCCAGGACGGTTGGGCCAGATCATACTCCCAATTGGACCCCCATCTCGCCCTTCAATCCCTCGCCGCTCTTCGAGCCTGGAACATCAACCTCCTCAAAACCGTGAAGGAGGATACACTCTCGAAACCGGTCTCTCATCCCGAGCGTGGCCAGATGGTCTTCCGAACCTTGATCGAAACGATGGCAGGACACGACTTAAATCATCTTCGGCAGATCGAAACCATCGCTTCGACGATTTGAAAAAACGAAGCCAATTGGCTTGCGCGAAGTTCGTTCGGCAAAAAGCGGTTATGCTATTCTCGTGTGGGTCGGTTCCACGCCTCCGGCGCCGAACGGCTGTTTATTTCGGACAGGTGGGTGAGTGGTTAAAGCCAACAGACTGTAAATCTGTCCCTCCTTGCGAGGTACGAAGGTTCGAATCCTTCCCTGTCCACCATTTCCGGCATCTGTCAGGCCGTTGTAGCTCAGATGGTAGAGCGCGTCCTTGGTAAGGACGAGGTCACCGGTTCAATCCCGGTCAACGGCTCCAGCCCCCAGAACCCAGGCGCTTAGGACTCGCACCCGATTATGTCTGGCGCCCGAATATTGCTGTTCGGCCCGTGGTATCATCTAGTTCGGGCGTATAACAAGAGTCTCCTGCACTCCCTTGGGCCGCGCGTTTCTCGAAGCCGCCCACGAGAATACGTCTCTCCCCTGCAAGGACGAAGAACAGTAAGGTTTATATGGCGAAAGAGAAATTTGACCGCAGCAAGCCGCACGTCAACATTGGGACGATCGGGCACATCGATCACGGCAAGACGACGCTGACGGCGGCGATCACCAAGACGCTGGCGAAGCACAATCCGAAGGTGAAGTTCCGGAGCTTCGATTCGATCGACAACGCGCCGGAAGAGAAGGCGCGCGGGATCACGATCGCGGTGGCGCACGTGGAGTACGAGACGGCGAACCGGCACTATGCGCACGTGGATTGCCCGGGACACGCCGATTACATCAAGAACATGATCACCGGGGCGGCGCAGATGGACGGGGCGATTCTGGTGGTGGCGGCCACCGACGGGCCGATGCCGCAGACGCGCGAGCACATTCTGCTGGCGCGGCAGGTCGGGGTACCGTACATCGTGGTGGCCTTGAACAAAGTGGACATGGTGGACGATCCGGAGCTGCTGGAACTGGTGGAGCTGGAAGTGCGGGAGCTGCTGACGAGCTACCAGTTTCCGGGGGACGATCTGCCGGTAGTGCGGGTGAGCGCGCTGGGAGCGTTGAACGGGGAAGCGAAGTGGGAAGCGAGCGTCGACGAGCTGATGGCGAAGGTGGATTCCTACATTCCGATGCCGGAGCGGGTGATCGACAAGCCGTTTCTGATGCCGATTGAAGACATTTTTTCGATCCAGGGCCGGGGCACGGTGGTGACGGGGCGGATCGAGAAGGGGATCTGCAAAGTGGGCGAGGAAATGGAGATCGTGGGCTTTGCGGCGACGCGCAAGACGGTAGTGACGGGCGTGGAAATGTTCAAGAAGCTGCTGGACGAGGGGCGCGCCGGGGACAACGTGGGGCTGCTGCTGCGCGGCATCGAAAAGAACGATGTGGAGCGCGGGCAGGTGATTGCGAAGCCGGGGACTATCAAGCCGTACAAGCGGTTTAAGGGCGAAGTGTACGTGTTGTCGAAGGAAGAAGGCGGCCGGCACACGCCGTTTTTTAATGGCTACCGGCCGCAGTTTTACTTCCGGACGACAGACGTGACGGGAGTCGCGAAGCTGCCGGAAGGCATGGAGATGGTGATGCCGGGCGATAACGTGCAGGTGGAAGTGGAGTTGATCACGCCGGTGGCCATGGACAAAGGCTTGCGCTTCGCCATTCGGGAAGGCGGCCGGACGGTCGGCGCCGGCACGGTCTCGGAGATTTTGGAATAGTTCGGAAGGTTAGGAAGGGAACAGGCACAGCATGCCGCGTGAGATCATTCAGTTCCAGTGCAATGAGTGCAAAAACCGGAACTACAGCAAGACCAAGAATAAGCGCACCACCACGGAGCGTTTGGAAATGAAGAAGTTTTGCCCGTTCTGCCGGAAGCACCAGCCGCATCGGGAAACCAAATAGTATGTTTTCTGCTAGTCTGGAGAGGCTTCTAGCCGGCAAATAGGGGCATAGGCTAATGGCAAACCAGCGGTCTCCAAAACCGCCTTTGGGGGTTCGAGTCCCTCTGCCCCTGCCATCAACCTTCTCCAATAACAATGTTTTCGAATCCACTGTGGTTAATTTGAGATGGGAATGACAAATGCGGTAGGCTTCCCGCAACGAACGAAGGCTTATATCGATGAAGTTAGAGCTGAGATGCGCCGCGTCACCTGGCCCAATTGGCATCAGGTCCGCGCCACTACTGGAGTCGTCATCGCAGCCGTTTTCTTATTTGCCGCCTACTTCTTTGTAGTCGACAACGCAGTCAATGCAGTTATCACCAGAATTCTTAACGCCTTTACGCATCGCTAAGGTGCCGTTTGAGGCACATGCAAGTGGGTCCACACGCCATGCCTGACGAGATATTTGAGAACGAAGAGGGCGCTGCGCAGCGCGAAGATGACGCGGCCGCGTCCGAGGCGTCCTACGTGCCGGAGCATGACCAGGCAGACCCGCTCGAAGAAGATGAAGGCGCCGCCGCCGAAGAAATTCATCGCGAAGGCAGCGATGGCGTTCACGGCTTTGTACAGGAAGAGGAGGCCGTTCGCCAGGAAGCCTCCCAGCCAGCCGTTCCGCCACCGGAACAGGCTGATCCGGCGCACACCAAGCACTGGTACATCATTCATGCGTACTCCGGTTTCGAAAACAAAGTTGCGGAGTCTCTCAAGAGCCGCGCCCAGGCGTTTGGTTTTGTAGACCGCCTCGGCCAGGTCTTGATTCCGACCGAGGAAGTGATCGAACTGCGGAACGGCAAGAAAGTCACCAGCAAGCGCCTTCTCTATCCGGGTTATGTTCTGGTCGAGATGGAAATGGATGATGAACTGTGGCACGCCGTAAAGGACACGCCGCGCGTTACCGGCTTTGTCGGCGGCGGAACCAAGCCAGTGCCGCTGACTGCCGATGAAGTCAACGCGGTTCTTTATCGCCAGGCTTCGAGCGCGGAACGTCCTCGACCCAAGATGACGTTCGAGAAGAGCGAGACCGTAAAGATCATCGATGGCCCCTTCACGAATTTTTCCGGCAAGGTGGATGACGTTAACAGCGAGCGCAATACGTTGCGCGTCATGGTGACCATCTTCGGCCGTTCAACGCCGGTGGAACTCGACTTTTTGCAGGTCGAGAAGATATAGGAAGAGAAAGATATGGCAAAGAAAGTTACCGCACAGGTGAAATTGCAGATCCCCGCCGGCAAAGCGACTCCCGCTCCGCCGGTCGGAACCGCGTTGGGCCCGCAGGGTGTCAACATTATGGAATTCTGCAAGGCGTTCAACGCGAAGACCTCGTCGAAAGAGCAGGAAGGCTTGATTATCCCGGTCGTGATTACTATTTACTCGGACCGGTCGTTTACTTTCATCACGAAGACGCCGCCTGTGGCGGTTCTCGTCAAGCGCGCGGTCGGAATCGCGAAGGGGTCCGCCGAGCCGAACAAGAATAAGCTGGGAAGCATCACGCGGCAGCAAGTCGAGGAAATCGCGAAGATCAAGATGCCTGACCTTAACTGCTTCACGATCGATGCCGCAATCGAGCAAGTGAAGGGCGCCTGCCGCAGCATGGGCGTTGAAGTCGCCTAAGAAAAAGTCCGACATTTGCTATTTGTTTAATGGAGTAAGGGGCGATGTCGCTCATCTACTCGATCTTCAGTATAAATTGATATAACGGCTCAGCCGCCTTACACGTCTTCCTCTGCAGTAAGTCGCCTCGTCAACGTCAGACAGTAATAAACGTTCTAGCGCGGGAGCACCGAGTTGCGCTCCCCAAAAACCGACCGCAACCATTGCGAGAACGTGGTCTATCCCCGAAATAGGATGCAGCAAGCCGGTAGTGAAGCCTAGAAACACCCAATCAATTGACGGATCGCAAGAGCCCGTAACGCCTTTACTTGTTGGCTCTGCTATTCTGACACTTTCAACGTCCTTTCCCTACCCGTTGCGTCCTCTTAACTCGTAATAGAGCGCGCTAACGGACCCACGGAATAACAATGGAAGTCTTCGAGTTGACCCGCAAACTTATTGACATCGAGTCGATAACACCCGACGAGCGGGAACTCACGGATTTTCTGTTCCATCATCTGAGCCAGCTCGCCAATCGTCATGGCGGCCGGATTGAGAGAATGCCCGTCGAAGCAGGCCGCGATAACCTCTTCATCCGCTTTGGCGAGCCTACAGTTGTGCTCTCCACCCACATGGACACCGTGCCTCCCTTCATCCCTTCGCGCGAAGACGATGAGTGTATCTGGGGACGCGGAGCTTGCGATACCAAGGGCATCATAGCCGCCATGATCGCCGCCGCCGAGCGCCTTCTGACCGCCGCGGTTCGCAACTTCGGCCTATTGTTCGTCGTGGGTGAAGAGCGTAACAGCGCAGGCGCCTTTGCTGCGGCAAAGCAGCCGCGCGGCAGTAAGTTTCTGATCAACGGCGAGCCAACCGAAAACAAACTGGCTCTCGGGTCCAAAGGTGCGCTCCGGTACGAAATCACGGCGCATGGCCGCATGGCTCACTCCGCTTATCCCGAACTCGGTGAATCTGCCATCGAAAAGCTTCTGAGCGCCCTCGATCGCATCCGCCGCGTGGAGCTTCCCGTCGATCCGGTCCTCGGACCGGCCACCCTTAATATAGGCACCATATTGGGCGGACGCGCCCCCAATGTCATCCCCGATCACGCCCAGGCCGAGATCTTCATCCGCGTCGTCGGCGACGTAACGGAGTTGCGCCAACGGATTCCCGCCGCTGCCGCGCCCGAAACTGAGGCGCAGGAAGTCTTGCTGATACCCGCTATCCGTCTCGGCTCGCTTGAGGGCTTCGCAACTACAGTGGTCGCGTTTACCACTGACATTCCGGCCTTCGAAGGTGCCTGGGGAGAGCCTTTTCTATTAGGCCCGGGCAGTATTCACGTCGCTCATACTACCGAAGAGCGCATCCCGAAGTCGCAGCTGATCGAATCTATCGATCTTTATAAAGAGCTTGTGGAAAGGCTCGCCCGGTAACTTGATGACGAACATGAGAACGATTGACGTAGGCATTCTGGGCGCGACTGGCATGGTCGGCCAGAACTTTATCCGCTTTTTGGAAGGCCATCCCTGGTTCCGGCTTACCTGGCTCGGCGCGAGTGACCGCTCGTCTGGCAAAAAGTTCCGGGATGCCGCTGCCTGGCGTCTGGACGGCGAAATGCCGGCCTCTGCGGCTGAAATTGAAGTTTCGGAATCGCACCCGCGCAACGCTCCGCGACTGGTCTTCTCCGCGATGGATGCATCCGTCGCGACGGAGATCGAACGTGAGTTTGCTCAAGCCGGTCATATCGTCGTTTCTAATTCCCGGAATCATCGCATGGAGCCGGATGTTCCGCTGGTTGTACCCGAAGTCAATCCCGGGCATCTTTCTATCATTCGCCACCAGCAGCAGAATCGCGGTTGGAAGGGCATGATCGTCACCAATCCAAACTGTTCCACCATTACCCTTACGATGGCGCTTGTTCCCCTTCGCGGCTTCGGCATTCAGCGCATCCTGGCTGCCACCATGCAAGCGGTGTCGGGCGCCGGCTACCCGGGCGTATCGTCCACGGACATCCTGGCGAACGTGGTTCCGTTCATCGGTTCCGAAGAGGAAAAGATGCAGTCGGAAACGCAGAAAATCCTCGGCGATGTGGCGAACGGCCTGTTCGTTCCGTTGAATGCCCGCGTGAGCGCTCACTGTAATCGGGTCGCTGTTTTGGATGGCCATACCGTTGCCGCGTCGGTCGAGTTCTCCTCCAAACCAGCGTTAGCGGAAGTGCGCGACGCCATCGAAGCATTCCGTGGCGCTCCTCAGGAGCGCAAGCTCCCCAGCGCTCCCGCTCAGCCGGTCATTTATATGTCACAGCATGATCGTCCGCAGCCGCGGCGCGATGCCGGTCGGGAAAACGGAATGGCCGTATTTGTTGGCCGTCTTCGCGAATGCCCGGTGCTCGACATAAAATTCATCGCCTGTGCGCACAACGCCATCCGCGGTGCGGCTGGAGTTGCCGTTCTCAACGCCGAGCTCATGGTTTCGGAAGGTTACCTGGACTAGCTTCTAATGATCGTGATGAAATTCGGCGGCACTTCCGTCGAATCGCATGAAGCCATTTCCCGCATAACGAATATTGTTCAGCGCTTCCAATCGCGGAACCCCATTGTGGTTGTCTCTGCCATGGGCAAGACCACGAATAAGCTGCTGGTCACCGCTCAGGAAGCGGCTGCGGGACGTCGTGAGCAGGCACTGGCGCTGGTAGACGAGCTCCGCAGCTATCATCTTGCGCATGGGCTGGCAGTCGCCGGCCCTTATGCCGCGGAACTGGACCGTTACGTTCGTGCGCATTTCGACTGGCTCGATGAGCTCGTCAAGGGCCTCTCGGTTGTCGGTGAGCTTTCGCCTCGCTCGATGGACGCGATTGCCAGCGTCGGCGAGCGCCTTTCCAGCTTGATCGTCAGCTTCGCCTTCCGCGCGGCCGGCTTGCCGAGCCAGCACGTGGATTCACGGCGTGTCATCCTCACCGATGACCGTTTTACCCAGGCGCAACCGCTCCTTGAACAGACCTTCGCGCTTCTTGCCGAAAATGTGCGGCCCATTGCCCAGGACGCCGTGGTCGTCATGGGCGGCTTTATCGGCTCAACCGCGGATGGCCATACGACAACTCTTGGGCGCGGCGGCTCTGACTATTCTGCGTCCCTTGTGGGCGCGGGAGTCGAAGCTGACGAGATCCAAATTTGGACGGATGTGGATGGAATGCTCACCGCCGATCCGCGGATCCTACCCGGCGGTCGTCGTATCAAAAGCATCTCGTTCGCGGAAGCTGCTGAACTCGCCTACTTCGGCGCGAAAGTGCTGCACCCGGCCACGGTTCTTCCTGCCATCGAGAAGAACATTCCTGTCGTCATCCTGAATTCGCGGCGGCCGGAAGTGGAAGGCACGCGAATCACGTCGGAAGCGGTTCCGTGCCGGAACGCCGTGAAATCCATCTCCTGCAAACCAAGCATCACCATCTTGAACATCCGCTCCACCCGGATGCTGATGGCGCATGGTTTCCTGCGCCGCATTTTCGAGATCTTTGAACGGCACGACACCAGTGTGGATATGGTGTCCACCTCCGAAGTCAGCGTTTCTCTCACTGTCGACAATTCCGAAAATCTGGATTCTATCTGTTCAGAGCTGCGGCAATTCTCGGAGGTCAGCATCGAAAGCGGCCAATCCATCGTTTGTCTGGTGGGCGAGAATATCCGCCATACTCCGGGCATTGCGGGCCGTGCCTTCCAGGTGCTTCGCGACCGGAATATCCGGATGATTTCTCAGGGCGCTTCGCTGCTCAACCTGGGCTTCGTTATCGCTGACGATGACCTTGCAGATGCGGTGGCTGCGTTGCATCGGGAATTTTTCGAGGAGCTGGATCCAGCGGTTTTTGCCTGAGTGTGATCGACTGATAAGGTGGATACTTCAACCAAACGACTCGCGCTGGTTGGTTACGGCAAAATGGGCCGCCTCATTGAGCGCTTTGCCCCCGAATACGGCTTCGAAGTGGAAATGATTCTGGCGGCCGGAAACAATCGGTCCGCCGTCGGCATCACCCGAGAAGTCTTCTCTGGAATCGATGTGGCGATTGAGTTTTCAACCCCCGAAACGGTTGTCGATAACCTGAAAACGCTGGCCCGCGCGAAGGTCCAGACCGTCACCGGCACCACCGGCTGGCATGATCATTTAAGCGAAATCACGCATTCCGTAATAGAAGAGGGAACAGGCCTGGTTTGGAGTCCGAATTTCTCTGCCGGCGTGGCGATCTTCCGGCGGCTGGCGGGTTTGGCTGCCGAGCTTCTGAGCCAAGAATCGGAGTACGGCGCGTGGGCGTGGGAAATTCACCACGACGCCAAGAAAGACGCTCCTTCCGGTACGCTTCTGCATGTGGTGGAGACCATGCGCCGCCGCGGTTACGCGCGCCCGATCGACGTCAGCGCCAGCCGGGCAGGGAAGCACCCTGGCACCCATGAAATCGGCTTTGATTCCAGCGCTGATACGATTACTTTGCGGCACGTAGCGCGCAACCGTGAAGGCTTCGTGCGCGGCGCGCTCAAAGCCGCCAGATGGGTTCTGGACCGCAAGGGTGTTTATACATTTGAAGACGTTCTGTTCGGGACCGCTCGCGGTTAGCAACTGCCGCAGGAGGATTTATGTTTACCGGTTGTGGAACGGCGTTGGTCACGCCCTTTCGTCGTGATTTGTCGCTGGATGAGCAAGCTCTTCGCTCGCTTGTGAAGCGTCAGATCGACGCTGGCGTTGATTTCCTCTCCCCTTGCGGCACGACGGGTGAGAGCCCCACGCTGTCTCGTGATGAGCATCTGCGCGTCGTCGAAATCACCGTTGAGGAGTCGCGCGGTCGCGTACCGGTTCTGGCCGGCGCAGGCGGCTACAACACCCGCGAAGTCATTGAGCTGATCGGCCAGTTGAGCAAGCTGGGCGTCTCCGGCATCCTTTCGGTGACCCCCTACTACAACAAACCGACGCAGGAAGGCCTTTATCAGCATTACAAAGCCATCGCCGAATCGACTGATCTTCCGATCATCGTCTACAGCGTTCAATCGAGGACCTCGGTCAACGTCGAACCCGCCACGCTAGTTCGTTTGGCGGAAATCCCCAACATTCTCGGGGTGAAAGAAGCATCCGGCAGTATCTCCCAAATGGCCAGCGTGCTGGCGCGTGTTCCCGAATCGTTCCTTGTGCTTTCGGGCGACGACGCTGTGGCCTTACCGCTTGCCGCCCTCGGGGGCCGTGGAGTCATCTCAGTCGTTTCGAACGAGATACCTGCCGAATTCAAGAAATTAACACTAGCCGCTTTGAATGGCGATTTCACGCGTGCCCGCCTGCTCCAGCGGAGGTATCAGGCCCTGCTCGAGGTCAACTTTGTAGAGACCAGCCCGGGTCCGGTTAAGTTTGCCATGGCGCGCATGGGTCTTCTTGAGCCGGTCTGGCGCCTCCCGATGGTGCCACCCGCGCGGGCATCGCAGGAAAAGATCGAAACGGTGCTCGAATCGCTTGGCTTGCTAGCTGGAGTTAAAGCTTGAAGTATGATGAGCTAATCCAAAGTATTGAAAGGCTTTACGAAGAGGATCCGAAAGCATATTCCAATCCGCAGCGGCAGCTTTTTACCACTTTTCTCGACCTCCTGAATAGGGGCGAAGTTCGTTCGGCAGAATTGGATTCATCGCAATCGGGCGGCTGGCGCGTGAATAGCTGGGTCAAGAAAGGCATCCTGATTGGCTTTCGGATGGGTGAAATTGTTGCCGTATCCAGCAACGCCAGTCCCGCTCAGTTCTTCGACAAATCCACCTATCCGCTCAAATCGTTGAGCGTGGCGGATGGCGTTCGGCTCGTCCCCGGGGGCTCGAGTATTCGCACCGGCTGTTATGTGGGCCGGGGCGTTACCTGCATGCCGCCCATGTACATCAATGTCGGCGCATATGTAGCCGACGGGACCATGGTGGATTCGCACGCGCTGATCGGAAGCTGTGCTCAGATCGGGCGCAACTGCCACATTTCGGCGGCGTCCCAGATCGGCGGCGTACTGGAACCGGTCGGTGCGATGCCGGTCATCATCGAGGACGATGTTCTGGTGGGCGGGAATTGCGGTGTCTACGAAGGAACCATCGTGAAGCGCCGCGCCGTTCTCGGCAGCGGAACGATCCTGAATCGCTCCACGCCGGTGTATGACTTGGTGCGCGGAGTGGTCCATCGCGCGACCGACGATGCGCCGCTTATCATTCCCGAAGAGGCTGTAGTTGTCGCCGGTTCGCGCAACATCACATCCGGGCCCGGCAAGGATTGGGGGTTGTCGCTTTATACGCCCGTGATCGTCAAGTATCGCGATGCTGGCACTGAGACCAAAATCCGGCTTGAGGATTTACTTCGATGAAGTTTCAAGGCCGACCGGTCCCCACGCCGCTGGTTCTGTAACACGCCCTTGGCCGAAAGGGGCGGCCAACTCTTTGATTTGAAAATCAGCCGCTTGGCCATCCACTGTCACAAGGGTGTGAGCGAAGAACCAACCATCTTCATATTTCTTGGAACCCCGCAAGTGGCCGCCTGCGCTTGGCATTGAAAGATACGTGATGCCTTCCAACTGATAGTGCTGCATCTGATGCAGGTGGCCGGCGATGACGTACTGTACGCCGTACTTCTTCGCCAGTTGCTGGAAAGGGAAACCGGGATTCGACAGTACCACCTGGAGCAGCCACGACGGACGATGCGAGAAGACAAACTTGACCGTCTGCTTGCGGTTCATTTCGAGATCGTTTCTAAGGAAGGCCATCTCTTCCGCGGGCAGCTGCTCAGTGCGGCTGTTGTCCAGCACGACGAAGTGTGCCTGCCGGTAATTAAAACTGTAGTGGAGCGGATGCCGTGTGTATTTTTCGAACGCCAAGGCAGAAGCGATCGACCATACATCGTGGTTTCCCGGCGTGAAGAAGGTTCGATATTTCCGGAATGGAGCGAGCATTTCGAGCACGCGCTGCCACTCGCTGTCCATGGTGAGATCGTCTTCGCCTTCGATCGTATCTCCCACCGTTATGACAAAATCCGGATGGTCGGCGGTAGTCTCCCGCCACGCCTCTTCGTAGACTCCCGCCTGCGCCTCGCCCGTCCGGTCCCCAATAATGGCGAACCGGAAATCGTCGCTGGGAGCGTTGTACGCCGCCAGCGCTCCCGCCAGCAGGAGGATGGAGATTCCGATCTTTCGCGAGATTGGAATCACCATTCGAGGAGTAGTATCGCAGAAGCCGCCAAAGGGTAGTGGCAACCGCTCTTGTCCGTTGCACATCCAACAACCATAATGTCCGCCCAAAGCCGGGCTTTGGTCCCGTGCCTTGTCTTTATGGCAGTTTCTTTAAAAGCAGCAGCCTTCGATCGGAAAACCGACATCGAATATTCCAATGTCGATGGCCTGAGCCTGCGAATGGATGCCTCCATTCCGGAAACTCCGACAAATGCTCAGGGCGTAATCATTGTGCACGGCGGCGCATGGGTTGCAGGCAATCGCAGAACCGATGTCGCTCCTTTGTTCCAGCCTTTGAGCGAAGCCGGCTTTGCCTGGTTTTCAATCGATTATCGCCTTGCCACAAACGTGAGCCAGTTTGGCGCGGCGGTTGAAGATGTTGAATCCGCCGTTCGTTTCGTAAGAGCTCACGCGACCGAGTTCCACGTCGATCCGAACCGTCTCGCGCTGATAGGGGAATCGGCCGGAGGCCAACTTGCAGCGATGGCGGCCCTGCGTGCCAGTTCCGGCGCCTCGGTCAAAGCGGTGGCTGCGCTTTACGCGCCAATGGATCTAGTGAGCTTATTGAAAGATTCCAACTACATCCCGGCGCAGATTCGAAATTCGGTTATCGGCACAGCGTGGGAGCCTCTCATCCTAGCCGGTCTGGCTGCCCTGTCTCCCATTGACTCTGTGAGACGAGATATGCCGCCGTTCCTGTTGATACACGGAACCGCTGATCCTCTAGTCCCATTTCAACAATCGACGGCCATGTGCAATCGGATGCGCGCGGCGGGAGCGAGCTGTGAGCTATTCCCGGTGGAAGGAGCGGGGCACGGCGTTCGATGGTGGGAGGGAGATCCGCGGGTCTCGCAGCTCTACAAAGCGAAGCTCGTTCAGTGGCTCAGCAGCGAACTCGGCTTCAGCCAAGCGGCGCGCTGGTAGTGCTGCTATCGCCACCCGGATTCCAGAAAGAGATCTGAGAGACTTTGCAACCTGGAGTAAACGAACGTTTGCGCGTCTGCCGCGATGTGCATGGGAAAAACAGTAGTGAGCCCTCCCGGAATAGACGTGTGGATTTCGCCGTACGAAGTTAATTCACCGGTCTGCAAATTCAGTGAATCGAGCGTAGTCCATTCATCCGACATGCTACGGACCAGCAGATGTTTGTTATCGAGAAACGACACGGGATAGACATGTTTCTTCATCGCAATGGAACGTACGCTGCCGTTAATGAGGTTCAGAAGCTCCATATTCGAATCCTCGGAATAGCCGGCAGCAAGAAGACCTTGCTGATCAATTACAGGGTCGTCCATCCTGAACGCGTCTTTGACCAAGACGGGCTCGCCGTCCGGCAAAAGCTGACGATAAATCCGCGCGCTAGCCTCGCCGTAGCGAGCAAAGAGAATTTCTTTACCGTCAGGAAAGAAGCGGACCCAACGGTAAGGCGCGCCATTCCCCTTGACGATACTGGTTCCATTGCCGTCAACCGAGATAAGCGACAGCTTGGAATTGTCACTGGCTGGTTGAGTAAGAGCCCAGTGACCGTCCGGCGATAAATCCGTAGCCAGTCCCGCGGCTAGCCGCATTGGCGGCCCGGGGCCAGCTTTATATAAGTAAACGCTGTAGCCTTTCCCGCCTCCGGCACCGCTTTCATCGAAGAGAATTTCTTGGCCATCACTCGAGATTGCGACGCTTCGCGACCAATCCAGCCAGGAGATATCTTGCGCTGTCTCCTGATCCAGCTTGCCCAGGAGCATCGTCATCTCCTGGGCCGTTCGGGTCAGGAGCACATTGCCTGAAGGAGCGATATCCAAAAGGCGCAGGCTGCCGGGATTCTGCGCGACCTGGCGGGTTTTGCCGCTGAGACCAACGGCCATGACGGCACGGTCGACACCGGTTCGGGCGGCAGTAAACCATATTTCCCGTCCGGATGGACGCCACGCCAAGCCCTGAAGGGATGCCCACCCTCCGCTGAGAACCCGGGATTGACCCGACGAGCTCACGACCATTACCTGTCCGGAGTCGTCACCTTCCACCGGATGCTCTGAGAATGCGATCTGCTTGTCGTTGGGCGAAACGCGCACGTCGGCAATCCAGCCGCGCGACCTATAAATTGTCTTGCCGGGCGGATACTCTATCGAATAGCTCGAATCCTTGGCAGTGACGACGCACAATGTGCCGTTCGACGCCCAATCGGCGGCCATGGCATTCGTTGAGATTACGCGTGGCGTTCCGCCGCGAAGCGGGCGGCTCTCCAATGTCATGCGGTTCGGTTCGCTGTAGACGAACAGCAGCGCTTCGTCATTAGGAGAGAGTGCCGCTAGCCAGGCATTTTCAGAAGCCAGATCACGACGCTGCGAGGTGCGGGCATCGAAGATCGTGATCTTGCCGTGGCCGCGACTTTTCTGAAAGTCATAGATGATGTTGCCATCGTGCGAGAACCGAGCGTTCGAAACATATTCCCTGCCAAATGTAAGTTGATGAAAAGACGGCGCTGGACGATATGCTCGGGCAATCCATGCGATCGCCAGAGCGGCAGACAGGGCGGAAACGATGCCCGCGAAGAGCCACGGAGAGCGGCGGCGGGCATGCAGCGCAGCTTCAGGCAATGATATGACCGGGTCAGAGATTCTTAGGCCAATGGATACGGCCGGCGCAAATGCCGTTTGAGAAGCGCCGAGCTCAACCTTATTGCCAAGCGGCTCTGACGAGATATCGGCTATGAAGCGATAACCGATGCGCGCGAGGGTTTCAATATAGCTCGGGTTGTCTGCTGAATCCCCGAGCGCCACCCGCAACCGGTTAACCGCCGTGTTCAGGCCGCTCTCAAAATCCACAAACGTATCCGATGACCAGAGCCTTGCCCGCAATTCTTCCCGGGTGACAACGTGGCCTGGCTGCTCTAACAGAGCACAAAGAATCCGAAAAGGCTTGCCTTGCAGCCGTATGCGAACCCCGTGCTTCCGGAGTTCCTGCGTTGGCAGACACAAATCGAACGCACCGAAGCGTATGATGCGATCATCTGTTTCGGGATGCCCGGAGAGTCTCGCTTGTTCCATAGTGTTTGGGACGAGATAGAAGAGTAGGACGTATTCGACAAGGTTTAGTTCGTAGGGATATGTAACTTTTCTTTGAATGTTCCCGCAACGCCGCCGCGTTGCCAGCGCCCCAGTGAGTCGCTTGGGCAATTAAGTCTTGGGTAAGAGAGCCGTTAGCAGGAATCCATTGAATCCGGCAGTAACCGGAACTAGCCTCAGGATCGGAAGAGGCCAATTATGGATTGTTCCGCTTTCAGCCGCCCGATCTTAACAAATTCTTTGCAAATCGCGTTACGCCTTTGCCTCGTTGCATTGGCGAGTTCCTCATTGGCTCTGGCGTGCGAGTCTGGGCCGTCGCTCTCTGTGGTTAGCGGGCAGGCAACCGCGGCTTACAAGAAGGGTTCTTTCCAGGAGGCCGAATCGCAGCTTCAGGCCGCGCTCACCTCGTTCACTGATCAGGCTTGCGCCGACTCGGCCACGCTGTGGGATCAATTGGGCGAAGTACATGAGGCTGAAGGCCGATTTGCAGATGCTGAGAAAGACTACCGCCGGGCGCTCGCCATCAGCGCCAAACTAAACGAGCCGCAGAACCTGGCCACTGCGATCGCGTTGAGCGATTTGGGCACGCTCTCCGAGAAACGAGGCCGGTATCACGAGGCCGAAGACCTGCTCAGGGAATCCTATGCCGATTTAGAAAAACGAAACGCCGCTGATACACCTGTTGCCGGATCTGTTTTGAGTAATCTCGGACTAGCTATCTCGGAGCAAGGCCATTACAACGAGGCCTCGCCCATCTACGAGCAGGCTCTTGCCATTATGGAGCGATCGTCCGGCGAAAAGACCATTGAGTTTGCCAAGGCGCTTACGAATTCAGCTTTGCTTAATTTCGAGATGGGAAAGTATGCGGATGCCCTATCCAAAAGCGAGAAAGCGCTCACAATTGAAAATTCCCTGGCCTTTGTTAGTGCTGACGATAGATCCATCGCCATGAACAACAAGGGACTTACACTCGTGCAGCTCGGAAAGTGGTCTGAAGCTGAGCCGCTTCTTCTTAAGGCGATAGCGCTCCGCAGGAGCGATCCTGGCTGTGTTGATGCGAAACTCGCTGAAACACTCGGCAATCTCGCCATCGTTGAGCGAAGTACGGGAAGGCTGGATGCCGCTCGAATGCACGATTTGGAGGCTTTGAAGATACTTGCCTCCCAGCCCGCGACCGACGACCGGGTTTTGCCCATTATTTGGAACAATCTGGGTTTAGTCGCGGCCTCGGAAAAACGATATCGGGAAGCGAGCGGTTTGTACCAGAAAGCTGCGGATTTCTGGATCCGAACCGCAGGTCCCACAAGTACGAAATATGCCGCCACGCTTGTGAACATAGCGGCGTTGGAATCGGCTCAAGGTCATCACAAGAAAGCGCAAGCGATAGATGAAGAGGCGCTCCATATCCGTGAGCGCACATTGCGATCAAGCCATCCTGATATCGCTTCATCATTCTGCAATATAGCGGCAGAACTTTTCTATCAGAAGAAATACAGCGAAGCGATTACGCTTTATCTCCGGGCCGAAAGCATTCAGGAACAGTCACCGGGTTTGGAGAGCCCTGACAAGGCGCGGTTGTGGCGTAACTTGGCCGTCGTGTATCGCGCATCCGACCAACTCAACGCGGCTGAAGATGCCTATGGGAAAGCGCTTGCTTTCCAAAAGGCTGCCACGAACCCGAACGATCCGGAGTTATCGAGATGGTTCGAGGAATACGCGGAAGTATTGAGAAAGGATCAACGCTTTGGGGAAGCAGAACAGGCCGAAGTCCAAGCTGTGGGTATCCAGGTCCGGAACAGCATCAGGGCTGCCAAACCCGGTGCGGAACCTCAGACAAGCCTTTTGCCCGAAAACCGGACAACAAACAATTGACCTAAAGCGTGTTTCGGGCTCGATTGCGGATATCGTGATGGATGCTCCGAGTGATCGATTTCGCAACAGTCGCGTTGCGAAATCAGACACAGTGTGTCATCCGCCAAGTGCCGGATACCTGTTCGATCATGCTGGAGAACGCTTTGCGGCGTTAGGCCGCTTGGCATTCACAGTGCTGATACGGGGCGGCATGGGAGCGTTCTCAGGTCCCGATGCGCCGGCCGTCCCTCGTCCTTCCTGGAGAGCTTCACATAAACAGATCTTCAAGTTCGGCGCGTTCGAGTTGCGCACGGAGACGGGAGAGCTCCGGAAGAATGGTGTTCGGATCCGGTTGCAAACCAAGCCATTTCAGGTGCTGCATGCGCTCCTGGTGAGACCGGGTGAATTAGTAACCCGTGAAGAACTTCGGGAAAAGCTATGGCCGGCGGGAACCTTCGTCGATTTCGAGAGCGGCCTTAATACCGCTATCAACAGGCTGCGAGGGGCGTTAGGAGATGCTGCCGAAGCGCCGCGATACGTCGAAACGCTACCGCGATTAGGATACCGTTTCATTTGTCCCGTAACAGAGACAGAGGATAGCGACGCCAGGAAAGCCGTGCCTGCAGGCGCCGCGGCCGACCCGGCGATGTTCGGGTCCGTGACGCCGGTTTTACCGCACTCTTCTTTGGAGCGCCGCAGGTTCTCCCGATGGAAAGGCATAATTGCGGCGGCCTGGTCGGTCGTCAGCTTAGTTGTGCTGGGAGCAGTATATCTACACGTCCGGGTGGTGACAGCCCAATCAAAGCCTGCGTTCCGCCAAGTGACATTCCGGACAGGCTCAGTGGGGACTGCTCGCTTTAGCCCCGATTCTGAAGCTGTGCTCTACAGCGCGAAATGGGATAGCGGAAAGAGGAAAACATACCAGGTCGACCTGAGAACTTTGACCTCGCGCGATTTGGATTTCGCTCCCGGCGTCCTGGCCGCGGTTTCTCCGGAAGGAGACATTGCAATGGAAGTTTCCGACCCGCAAGAACTGGATGGCGCGGTTCGCGTTTTACGGGTTCCGCTGGCTGGCGGCGCACCAGAAGTGATTGCGCAGGGAGTGTCGTTTCTGGATTGGGCCCGCGAAAAGGGCGATGTTGCCCTGGTGCGGCGGGTAGGACTTGAATCTCGAGTCGAATTCCCTGCCGGGAATAAGGTCTACAGCTCGCAAGGATGGATCGATTGCCTGCGCGTTTCGCCAAAAGGAGACAAGGTTGCATTCATTGAGCACCCCATTCGCGACGATAGCGCCGGAGATGTAAGAATCGCCGACAGGAACCGCCGCACAAGGGCGGTGACTGGCGAGTGGAACAGTGTTGAAGGGCTTGCGTGGTCCTCGTCCGGTAGCCAGATCTTTTTTACAGCAAGCAAAATCGGCTCGCGTGAAACTCTATACGCAGCTTCTGAAAGCGGGGCGGTGCGGCAAGTTTCGAATACGCCTTCTTCGCTGAGGATTCTTGACATCTCGGGGAATGGGCGCTTCCTTATCGCTTCCGATGAGATGCGCACGACTATGGCTGCGAAGTTCGGCAATGACGGGGCGGAAACAGATCTCTCCCGATTCGATGCATCACACGTCGATGACATTTCGCCGGATGGCAGATTTGTTCTGTTCACCGAAGGCGGCGACGGCGGCGGCCAACACTACACGGCGTATCTACACGACCACAAGTTAGGATGCACGACCCAAATCGGCATGGGACGCGGGCTTGCCATCTCTCCCGACGAAGCCTGGGTAGTAAGCATCGATCCGCGGGACCGCGGCAGGTTGACGCTGACGGCTATCGGACGCACGGCGCGTCAGGAGGTCCAAGGGGGTGGCTTCTCCTATCAATGGGCGAAGTTTCTTCCGCACGACAGGGATTTGCTGGTCGGAGGAAACTTTCCGGGACGGTCACTTGCCATCTACACGCAACGGATCTCAGATGGCCGATTGGCGCCCATGAGTGGAGTTCCTTATTTAGACTTCCCGGCCGTTTCTCCAGACGGAGAACGGATCGCAGGCCTGGATGCCAATCGCCAGATGAAAGTCTTCGAACTCGGCCACCAGCAAGCGGATCACGTCCCTCCTCTTCAGGGCGCATTTCCTGTCGCGTGGAGCAGCAACGGAGATGACCTATTCTCCCTGGTCTCTCATGGCTCCGCATATCAGATTGTGAAGACAAATCTGGAAACCGGAAAGATTGAGCCGTGGAAGTCTGTCAGCCCCGACGAGACGCCCGGTTTCGCCGGCCTCGCCGGCATTGTCGCCGCGCCCGATGCGGGAGCTTATGCGTATTCCACTACATCAGACTTCTCCCGCCTCTACGTTGTGGACGGATGGTCATGAAATACCATGCGGCATTGAATTTGTCTATGCGAACGCTTCGAATAACAGCACTCTTCTCACTGATAGCCCTTGCTGCGGCCGCCCAGGGGGGCATGACGAAAGAGGACAGGCAGCACGTTGTCGCGCATCTTCAAATGACACAGATCTGGCTCGCAAATGAAGTGTCGTCACTCTCGCCGGCCCAACTCAACTACAGGATCGCTCCGGGCAGGTGGACGATTCTCGAAGTTGTGGAACACCTGAATATCGCCGAGCCCGGATATTGGGACTCACTCCAGACTGCTTTGAAACAACCGCCGTCGAAAGGGAAGCAGCAGGCCACAGACGCCGAGGTGCTTTGGTATGGAATCGATCGGACCGACCGGCAGAAAACCTCAAAGTCGGAAGAACCCAAAGATCAAGTGACGGATATCCATCAGGCTCTCGCTACCTTCGACAAACTGCACGTGACGATGCTTGAATACGCGCGCACCACAAATGATGATCTGCGCAGCCATGCCTTTCCCCAATGGGGCATGGATGCCTACCAGGCTTTGCTGACGATCTCAACACACGAGCAGCGCCACATCCTGCAGATTCTCGAGATAAAGACAGATCCTGGGTATCCAAAGACGTAGGCTCCGGCGCTACTTCACGCAGAAAGCTTGCGGCACGAGCCAAGCCACGCCGGTTTTGGAATCATCGATAGTGTCGCCGCGACAGAGTTAAGCTTGAATACGCGCGAATGAGCCAGCCGATTGACCACCTTCGCCAGATGATGGCACACCCTGAAGTTTCAGCGACTCGCTACGAAATAATCGACGAGCTTGGGCGAGGCGGAATGGCAGTTGTCTACCGCGGGTGGGACACGCAACTCCAGAGAACCGTCGCCTTAAAGGTGCTGGAAGTGCAGCCAGGCTTCCACCGGAACACTCCCGACGACGACGCACTTCATGAGGCGAAGACTTTAGCCCGCCTCGAGCATCCGGGGATCGTCCCCATCTATGACGCTGGCCGGCTCCCCGATGGACGCGTTTACTGCGCCATGCGCCTAGTGGTTGGCGAGCGATTGAATGCGTTTCTGGCGCGTGAGAAGAATCTTTATGAACGTCTGCGCGTCTTCCAGAAAATATGTGAAGTGATCGCGTTTGCCCATCACTCCGGCGTGATTCACCGCGATTTAAAACCGCAAAACGTGATGGTGGGCAAATTCGGCGAGGTCTTTGTAATCGATTGGGGCCTGGCCGAATGGTTGACCAGCACGCCCTTGAGGGCTGCAGGCCTGGGTGCCGGTACAACTCGTTACATGGCGCCGGAACAGGGAGGGGAACAGCCTGAGCCGGTGGATGGCCGGGCTGATGTCTTTTCGCTTGGCGCGATTCTGGAGGACCTCATAGGACCGGACGCGCCAAAGCCGTTGGCGGCTATAGCCAACAAGTCTCTGGCAGCCGACCCCATAGACCGCTATCAGCATGTGGAGCACCTTGCCGACGACCTCAGCCGGTTTATGGATCGATTGCCGGTTAGCGCCTACGACGAGAGCCTGTTCGAAAGACTTGGACGTTTCGCGGCGCGACATCGAGTGCTGCTTCTTCTCTTGGCCACCTACGCTTTAGTGCAATTTGCACTATTCCTTTTGAGCCGGTCTTAACGCCGGCTATTCATACCGCAACGCTGTCAAGGGACTCACCCGAGCCGCCCGAAGCGCGGGAACTAAGCGAAGTTCGTCACTAAAGGGGTTAGAAATCAGCTAAGTCATTTAGAATCAGCCCAGGCAATCGGCGAGTCTGCACTACATTTACGATGGAGTTCGAAGTGCGCGGGCAGGGTGAGACCGAGTTGCTGCAGCAGCGATTTCTGTTCGGCGGTGGATTCCGTGATACGGCGTAGGCGGATCTCGCGTCCGTCAGTGGTGGGCAAAACGATATCGGCACTGTGCAAAGTAGAAAGCAGCGCCAACGCCTTGCTTGCCGATAATGAAGCGGCGCTGGCAGCATGGTTTCCGGGTATCGCCGGGGCGCTGCACTTCAAGAGATGCTTTAGCGTGACCCACAAAGCGTAGCCGAGAAAGGCGACCAGCACGTGGGCTTTCACGCGCGGCTCCAGTTGATGGAATAACGGCCGAATCGAGAGCTCACTTTTCAGCGCCCGGAAGGACGCTTCGGCTTCGGTCAGCTGCATGTAGCGTGACCACAGTTCTTCAGCTGTGCCGGCCTGAAGATTCGTGCGTAACATGTAGGCGCCCTCGCGCAGACCGTGCCAAAGCCTGCGGTCCTCTTTGATGGACCACTGCAAGCGAACGCCCTCACGTGTCTCGCGGAAAGCGACCTCATACAGATCGCTCACTTGCGGATGGCCAGCCTGAATGCGTCCCAGCCGGCGCTCCATTTTGTGGCGGTCTTTCAGACGGCCGGTCTCAATGCTCTTGGCCAGGCGCTTTAATGCCTCCTCCATGCGCGCAGAGAAACGGTTGTGGATGGCCTTCTCTTTTTCCTTGCGGCCGGCCGTGCGGCACAGAATGTAGGTCTCTTCGCCCTGCGGAATCGATACCTTCTTCACTTCCACATCGGGCCGCACTCGCGTCCAATCCTCTTGGAGCAGCTGCTGTTCAAATTGCTTCATCTGGCTGCGCGGCGTGCCCACCAGATACTGGCCGCCGCGCTTGCGAATGGCTGCCAGATTCGCCTCGCTCACAATGCCGCGATCCATCACCCAGATCCGCCGTGCCTTTCCGTACTTGCGCTCCACCATACGGAGAATCGTTTCCATCGTGGACACGTCAGCACGATTGCCGTCGAAGGTCTCATAACTGAACGGGAAACCTTCGCTGTTGACAATGAGCGCGATCACCATCTGCTCGCAATCCGGGCGATGATCGCGCGAGTAGCCGCGCCGCATCATCGGATTCTTCTCCGCCGCACCTTCTACGTATGTGCTCGTCAGATCATAGAGCAGCACGTCGAACTCAGCCCCGAACAGTTCGCCATAACGTTGCTTGAGATGCCGTTCGAGTTTGCTCTTGTGCGGCAGCATCCGGTCCAGACAGCGGTATAGCCGAGTGTCGTTGAGCTTGCCCTCAGTAATCCCGAGTAAATCATCCAAGGCTGTCGAGGGATACCAACATTGCTCGATGGCTAACTCGCTGCCCGGCGCACAGAGACGATTGATGGCCAGTACTGCTGCTATGCGCGACCAGGGCACGTCGGCCGCGCGCTCCTCGATACTCGCTTCGAAAAAGCGATCCAACTCGAGTCGCCTCCACAACTGCAGGCCCAGCCAGCAGGACCCGAACTGGCGTGTGCGCTCCAGACGCACTTTGTTCAGCAGTACGCGCGCTACCTGCGGATCGTCTGCCGGTAGCTCGACCTCTGACGGAAACAGCTTTAGCTGCTGCGCTTCGCCCTGCTCGTTGAAAACTTCAATCGTCTTCAGCCAGCGCGCCTGCGCAGAACTGTTCAGCTCACCGAGATAGCACAGAGTCCTCTGCCGCGGACCCTCCGGCGTGCGCACCGTCTCGACCAGCGACCAATAGCTGTGCTCTTTGCCATCCTTGTCGCGCCGATGCGAACGCAAAAACATTCTGGCTCGATCTTGTCATGACACCGAACGCTGTTCAAGAGACTTGGTCTGCACTACATCGGTTTTCAAAAATCTACTGCTGAAAGCAAACTACTTAGCGCCAGCTAGCCTCAAAAAATCGCCCTCAATCCCCCAAATCGTGACGAACTTCGGCTAAGCTGGCGATTACAGACACAAACAACAAAATCAAAGCTACGGCGGAGAAGGTTGCGGCGTCGGTGGCGCTCACGCCGAACAGCATGCTCGCCATGACGCGCGTGAGGAGCAATGCTGCCGCGAGTCCGAGGAGAGTGCCGATCGCCGCGAGCTTCACTCCCTGGCCGAGAACCAGCGCGAGAACGTCTTTTTGTCTTGCGCCAAGAGCCATCCGAATGCCAATGTCGCGCGTGGCCTGTTCCACTTGATAAGAAATCACGCCATACACGCCGACCACCGCAAGAAGCAACGCGAAGAGTGCAAACGCCTCCAACAGCACCATGGAAAAGCGCTGGCGGGCAAGCGAAAGGGCTACACGCTGGCGCATGGGTTTGATTTCATAGATTGCGGCGCTCGGTTCGACTGAATGGATTGCGCGCGCCATAGGCGACGCGAGAGCGTCAGGCTCGCCGTTTGAGCGGGCAACAAGATACATGGCATTGTTTGTAAATTGGGAGTGAGGGAAGTAAATTACCATGCGCAACTCGACATCCAATCCGTACTGCTTGACGGTTCCCACCACGCCGACGATTCGCCGCCACGGGTCTTTGTCGAGTGGTCCGTTGCCAAATTTCACACGCTTTCCTACGGGATCCTGGCCAGGCCAAAAAAAAGTGGCCATTTTCTGATCGATAACAACAACGGGCTCGCCTTTCGGGGTATCTGAACTCGCAAATACGCGGCCGCGCTTCAGCGGTATTTCCATTGTGCGGAAGTAGCCCGGAGAGGCGCTTCGCAAATCGAACTGTATCTCGGGCTGACTCGGCGGCGGAACATAACCTTCCACTTTCATGCCGCCCCAGGAAACAGCGTTCGTAAGCGGCAGGACCGAGACGGCCCCCTCGCTTATAATTCCCGGCAGCCGCGCGATCTGTTCTTCTATCAGCGCGTAGGTATTCGCGACGGCCTGATCATTGTCTCTATAGCGCGGGCCCGAGAGCATCATCTGCATTGAAATAACTTTGTCCGCGTTGAAGCCTGGAGGAACATGCTCCAGACGCAGGAAGCTGCGAATCAGCAGGCCTGCGCCGACCAGGAGCATGAGGGAGAGCGCAATTTCGGAAATCACGAGGAGGCTCCGAAAGCGATGCTTCGCCACATCCAGGCCGCCTTCGGACTGCGAACTCCGTCCTTCTGTTTTCAAGGCGGTGTTCAAATCCGTTGCCGCCGCGCGGAAAGCGGGCACAAGACCAAAGAGAATGCCCGTGGCTAGCGAAATGCCTATGGTGAAGAGCAGTACGGCGCCGTTGATACCTATGGTTTCAAGCCGTGGAATGTTGCCCGGATTGAACGCGCGAATTGCATACAAACCGGCGCCTGCGAAGAACAGGCCCACCACTCCGCCAATTAAGCCGAGGGTAACGCTTTCAGCGAGGCACTGCTGTATGAGCCGCTTCCGGCTGGCCCCCAGGGCGAGCCGAACAGCGGTTTCCTTCTGCCGCGTGATGGCACGCGACAAGAGTAGGTTCGCAACATTCGCGCAGGCGATCAACAAAACAAGAGAAACGGCGCCGAGCAGCACGAACACGGTGCGCCGCACGTTCCCGACGACCTGCTCCAGCAGCGGAACTACGCTTACGGTAAAGGTTCGATCCCGGTGATCTTTCTTCCGGATACCGGCGGCAATCACATCAATATCGGACTGAGCCTGCCGCATGGAAACGCCAGGCTTCACCCGAGCCAGTATGTTGTAGTTTTCGTCTCCGCGCCGGTTGACTGCATCGGCTCCGAGCGGCAGCGGTACCAGGATATCGGGCTTTTCGATGCCTCCCACCGTGGGCATCACTTCATGGTTCAGAAGAAATTTGGAGCTGAGGACGCCCACGACTGTGTATTGCTGGCCTCCGAGCATGATGCTGCGCCCGAGAATTCCTGGATCCGCTCCAAAAGATCGTCTCCAGAATCCATCCGTGACAACGGCTACCTTCGGCTTGTTGGGAATATCTTCCTCGGCAAGAAGCGTGCGTCCAAGTTGCGCTTTTACGCCAAGCAAAGGAAACAGGCTCGAGGTAGCTTCAATTACTCCGACTCTTTGCGGTTCGGCAAAACCCGTCAGTATCGAAGCATGGCCGATCGCCAAAGCAGTCTGCTCGAATACATGATTTTGCCGGACAATATCGATGTACTCGCCGGGCGAGGGCCAATCCTGCGGAATTCCGATACCGGGCGAGCGCAGCCATAGGATCGCAAGGCGGTCCGCGTGCGGATAGGGTAGCGGCTCCAGAAACAGCGCATTTGCGACGCTGAACACGGCTGTGTTCGCGCCGATTCCAAGTCCCAACGACAGGACGACGACGAGAATCAGTATCGGGCTCTTGCGCAACATGCGAAGCGCAAGTCGCAAATCCGGCATGACCTCGGGCATGTTCGTCCCTCCTGGCGGCGCCTCCCGCCTGAAAAGATGATACGTGTTCTAGCGCAGCCGGTTCCCGTATAGACGAAAACGGCCCAATTAGGAGTAAACCCAATATTCGTGTCGTCAGCCGCAAAGTAGCCTCTCAAGGTTCGAGCGGAACTCCCTTGAGGACTGGGGCGACCGCGACCATCGAACCGGATTGGGCTCCTGAACGGCCATGACCGGAGTATGACAACGAATCGTGACAGACTGGGCCACATGACCGCGACGAAAAGATTGGGGTCTATCCAATACTTGGTCATCAGGGACAATATTCGTCTTGTTTAGTGGTCGTTGAACACAAGCTGGGTTTTCCACCGACGGACGAACCAAAGCGCGGCGTTCGCGGGTCGGGGCTGAGCCCAGGGCTGAGCCCGAACTTACCGACAATCCCGTTTTTCCTGCACTTCGCTGCTCTTATGTGAAAGACTGGTGCGCATTATCCCGAATTTCTCTAGGAGACAGCGACAACAGGTGGAGGCTGCCAGGTGCCCTTGCCCGGAGGCAGAATCGAAGGAGGATTCTCCTTCGGCCAGTACAAGCGCAACACCAGGTACATCGGACCATCCGGCGCGGGCAGCCAGTTGGACGCCTTCTCCTTACCAGGTGAGTCCTTCTGGATGTAAAGCGTCAGCGATCCATCCGGATTGGTCTTCATCCCCGGCAGCATCGGCGAGTTGATCAGATAGCGATTGATCGAGTTCTCGATCAGGAACTGGGTTTTGCCGTCATACATTGTCACCGACCAGAATGCATTCACCGGCGGCAACTGGCCCTTGGCAAAGGTCAGCGTGTAGTTGTGCTTACTGCCGTCGAGGGTCTCTCCGCTGGCAGTGACCCGGGTCTGCGGATACATCGCCTCGATCGCGTCATTGCCGAAGATTCCCGCCTTGGCCGCAGCAGCCCGCATGAGCCAGTCGCCGTTGTAGAAGGCGCGGTCGCCGAACCACGAGCTGACCTGCCAGCCGTTCACGTTCGTTCCTCCGCTGGCAATGTACTTTTCAACCGCATCATCGCCTGCCTTCATCCCCAGCAGGATGGCGGCTTTGTGCTCGACCGAAAGGTCCTTCATGTCGAACTGCTTGCCGGCGCCGATGCCGATGCTCGCCAGCTTCGCGCGAATCCCCGCCTCTTCTGGGTTGGCAGGGACATATTGCAGCGCAAAATCAAGGACCTCGAAGAACTGCGACTTCGCAATGTCGGCATTGGACTTGAGGTAGTTGATTGCGGGGGGCGCGGGAGGCGCCGGCTGCTTGAGATACGCGGAGAGTGGCTGCACTTTGTAGCCCGCCTGAATTTTCACTACGTTCGGCATGTCCGCTGCATTGAAAAGCTGGGTCCGAAAAACCACTGCCGAAAATGGCGTGCTCGAATGGAAGACCTGCTTGATGTGCGGAGGCGTCTCTCCCTTCCAGTCAGGGCCAACAATCATGTAGTCGCCGGCTCCAGGCCCCGTAGCCCTGCTCCCGATGTACCCGTAATTGAAGGTGTTTGCATCGGTCAGCATCACCGCATAGTAGCGCGGCTTTGGGACGGCCGGGACCGATACGACTGTTGGCTCGGCGCGCAGATCGACCTCCATCAGACTGTACGGCGTGTCGCTGTTCGGCGTGATTACCGCCGTATCCTTGTACGTAAATACCCGCGCTTCGTTGGTGAGCTTACCGATAGGCGCTTTGAATTGGCCCGAAGTTGGGTCCACAAACAACTCGTATGCCGAGGTGTAATACATAACCAGCGGCAGGCCGTAGATGAACCCTTCCTGGGCAATCTGCTTCGTCTCTTCAATGCTCGGAACGGCGACACCGTTGATCTTGTCCGCCTTCTCGGCCTGCGAGATTGCGTCGTTCCGCTTGCAACCTGCGACCAGGGTCGCGATGAGCAGACAAAGGAGCGCCCATCGACCGACGTTATGGATCTTCATTCTCAGAGTGCCTCCATGGAATCTGCAAGAATCGCGAAGAGGATACCAGAACACTACAAGGGGTCAGATAACTGGCAATTGTATCAGTGGAGAGAAGGGAGATTGACGGGCCCGCAGCGACGCTCTTTCTTAAGAGGATCGATCCTTAGTTTAGATCATGGAATCTGCGAGGTTGCGCTTTAACGGCAATTTCCGCCTCGGCCTGCACTCCAGGCTCCCCATCGATCCGCCGCGCTTAGGCCCACAATCCGTTGGTATCCAGCTTCTGCTCGGCTACGATCGGCACCGCCGGATAGGCTGCTTTGCGGCTGGCAACACGAATGTTGAGTTTACCCCAATTATGATTGGACCGTATGCTTTCGATCCTGTCGCAAGCCTGGCAATCATGGAAGGCCGCGAAGGGGATAGCGCTATTGGCGATCATCGCCTTAGCTGTCGGCATTGGATCCACTACGGCTATCTACACCGTAATCGACGCCGTGATGCTGAAGCCTTTGCCGTATCGGGATGGCGATCGCTTCGTCGCGTTGTACGGCGCGCGTTCGAGCGAACCGAAGTTGAAGTCGTCGCTGACATACGCCGAATTACTGGATTATCAAGCTCGCACCCATAGCTTTGACGTATTCGGCTGGTTCGCGCCTGATGATTTCAACCTGAGCTCTCCGGGCGAGCCGCAGCATCTTGAGGGCGTGGCGGTGACTCCTACGCTCGCCGGGAATCTTGGCGTCAATCCGGTTAGGGGACGATGGTTTCGCAGCCCTTCGAACGAGCCTACCGGCGCGTACGCAGCCGTTATTTCGAATTCCCTGTGGCATCGCTTGGGCGCCGACCCTGACATCGTAGGCAAAGCGATTACCTTGAATGATCGCCGGTACACGGTCATGGGAGTTATGCCGGGATGGTTCATTCTGCCGGTGTTGTGGCCATCCGGCGGCGGTCCACACGCCGAAATCTGGGTTCCGCTCGATCCACACGGGAAAGAACAGGACCGCAGCCAAGGCATCTACTTCTGCTACGCAAGGCTCAAGCCCGGGGTGACGTTTCGCCAGGCTGAGTCTGATGTAAAGCATGTCGCCGCTCAAATTGCGCGCGAGCACCCGGAGAGTCATGGGTCAGACACCGCCCGGCTGGAAAGCCTGCGAGATGTGGTCAGCAGCGACATTAAGCCTACTTTGCTTCTGCTGCTTGCCGCGGCCGGTCTTCTGCTTCTGATCACCTGCGCGAATGTCGCCGGCTTATTGGTAGCCCGCTCGGTCTCTCGAGCGAGGGAGACAGCGGTGCGGGTCGCTCTCGGCGCTGCTCAGAGGCAGCTCGTTAGTCAGTATTTCGCGGAAGGACTGCTGGTCTCCATCGCCGGCGCGGCGCTCGGAGTTGGATTGAGTTGGGTGTTGGTGCGCGCCGTGATCACAGTTGCCGCGGACTATATCCCCCGCGCAGACGAGATCACGCTGAATTGGACCATCGTCTTAGTTGCCGTCTTAACTGGATGTCTTACCAGCATGCTTTGCAGTTTGGCGCCGCTCTGGCAGGCCCTGCGAACCGCGCCCAACGAAGTGCTCAGCGACGGTGTCCGTGCCTCGGCAAGCATGCGCAGCCGGCGCCTGTCCCAATCGCTGGTAATCACCGAGATCGCTCTCGCGTTCACCCTCCTGGCCGTGAGCGCGACCTTTATTGCGCAGTTAAACAGGTTATCTGGCGAATGGCCCGGTTTTGACCCCAATCATCTTTTGACTTTCCAACTGACTGCTTCGGAGACGCAGTATCCGGATTCGTCGAAATTGGTGGCGTACCAGAAGAAGCTGCTTCGAGCGCTGCAGGGCATGCCCGGAATCAGCAGCGCGGCTTTCGTAAATCAGGTTCCACTGAACGGCTGTTGCTACAGCACCACCATCTTTCCGGACGGGCGAACGTTAGAAGCCAAAGCAGCGCAGCGCGTCAGTTTCCTGCCGTCCAGCCCTGGATATTTCCGCACAATGAAGATTCCTCTCCTGCAGGGCCGCGTTCTCAACGAACACGACACGGGAGAGAATCCGCTTCTGGCAGACATCAACCAGGCTGCTGCGAGATACTACTGGCCGGGCCAAAATGCCGTGGGGCGCTACGGCCGCTTGTCCACGCCGAATGGCTCGCGCTTCCAGGTGGTTGGCGTGGCCGGAGATGTGCGGAACTCCGGCCTGGGTGACGCGACGGTGCCGGAGATCTACCTTTTGGCCGGCCCGGTTTCCTGGAATCCGATGCATTTTGTGGTACGGTCTCCACTTGCTCCAAGCAACCTCCTGGCCGAGATACGCGGCGCGATACGCGCCGTAGATCCGGGGCAGCCTATCTATGATGTGCAAACCGTGAAGGGGATTATCCGGGACTCCGTCGCGCTGCAGAGGGTCAGTTCCCTTATGACTGGATTCTTTGCTTGCTCGGCGCTGCTGATGGCGACGCTCGGCATTTATGGAGTAGTGGCCTATTCCGTTCGCCAAAGGACGGTGGAGATTGGCACCCGCATGGCTTTCGGCGCGGTTGGCAGCGACATCCTGCGATTGGTAGTTGGCGGCGGATTGAAGATGGCGGTCTACGCAATGGCGATAGGCGCGGCGGCCATCGCTATCGCGGTTTGGCTTTTGACAGCGTTCTCCATTATCCGGACGGTGGATCCTATGGCATTCGTCTCATCGACGGCGATTGTTGCCGGTGTCGCAGCCGCTGCCTCATTTTTCCCGGCATGGCGGGCGAGTTTGCTGTCACCGATGGTGGCTATCCGAAACGAGCCAAGTTCGATGTGGCAAAGCACGCAACGCGGCTTCAAACAGGCACTTGCCGGAGTGTCACGGCTGGTTTCCCGCGACGACGAGGAAGCCGACGTATCCAGTGGAAGGCTTTTGACGGAATTTGTGGATGCGACGCGGAGAGCTGAGACGTTTGCGGATGCGCTTACGGTGGTGCTTTCGACACTGCGCGAACGATTCAGGTCAGAAGCGATTATGTTGTTCGAGAATTCCGGCGGCGACGAGTACCACTGCGTTGCCGCCGCTCCTCCTGCGAGCGCTTCGGAAGGTCAATTTCCGGCGAACGGGTTTTTGGTTCGGCGGCTGAGGTCTTATTCTTCGCCACTACCTATCACAGAGAGCGATTTCGATACATGGCTCCGCTGGGCGAATGAGCAGAACGGCGAACATGCAAATGAAATTCAGTCGCTCAGGAAAACGGGAGCCCGGCTCGCAGTTGCTCTACGCACGAAGAACGAAATCCTTGGCGTTCTGCTGCTGGGCGAGCCCGTGGGCCGCAGCGAATACAGCGTAGTCGAAAAGGAAGCGTTGCGCTCCTCCGCGGAACAACTCGCGCTGATGCTGGAGAATGCCCGGCTTACCGGCCGCGTAGTAGAACAGGAGAAACTGCGCCGGGATCTGAGTCTTGCGGCGGAAGTGCAAAAGCGGTTGCTGCCGGAAAAATCGCCTCAAACAGCCTTGGGAGCTTTGGCTGCCTTTAGCTTACCCGCGCGCAGCGTCGGCGGCGACTACTACGATTTTTTGCAAGTTGGGGAACATCGTATCGGAATCGCACTCGCGGATGTTGCGGGGAAGGGAATCGCCGCGGCTCTGATCATGTCTGTGCTGCAGGCCTCGCTCCGTATTCTTTCCTCCGACGGCGGCCTTTCCTTACCCGAGATCGTGGCGAGGATGAACCGCTTTCTTTACCGGTCGACCGGATCGAACAGTTATGCGACGTTTTTTTACGCGCAAGTAGACGAAGAGAGCCGGCAGCTTCATTACGTGAACGCCGGGCACAATCCTCCTTATCTGTTGCGCTCGGGAAGAGCCACAGAGAACGGGGCGGCCGAGCAGATCGAAGAATTGTCGGCCGGAGGCATGATCATCGGCCTGTTTCCACATGCGAACTACGAAGAGACGAAAGTAGATCTTCGATCAGGCGACGTGCTTGTGATCTTCACGGACGGCGTCACGGAAGCGCTAAATCCGAATGCCGAAGAATTCGGCGAGGACAGACTGAAGGATCTGATCCGCCGTGTTGCTCCTCTCAGCGTGGAGGATATGTCGGGGCAGATCTCACAGGAGCTCAGGAATTGGATTAGCGACGCAGATCAATACGACGACTTGACGTTTGTTGTGATGAAGGTCAGCTGAGAGCGGGCTGTGAAGTGGTATAAATATACTTGACTAATACGCTGGTTCGCTCTATGATTAAAGTATGCCAGCGAAGATGGACGGCCCGAAAACATTACTCGAAGCGGTTCAGTACTTTAAGGACGAAGATGCATGTATTCGTTATCTAGTTGCAAAGCGTTGGCCGACTGGCGTTGTACGCTGCCCTCGATGTGGAAGCGATCACGTCAGCTTTCTAGCGAATCAGAAGCGCTGGCAGTGCAGCAACCGGCATCCGAGACGGCAGTTCTCTATCAAGGTTGGCACGATCATGGAAGACTCGCCCATCGGTCTCGACAAGTGGCTTCCGGTATTGTGGCTCATCGCAAACTGCCGCAACGGAATTAGCTCGTGGGAGATCCACCGCGATCTTGGCGTCACTCAAAAGACCGCATGGTTCATGCTTCACAGGGTTCGTCTTGCGATGCAGGATGACCGCAAGGGCGGCAAGCTATCCGGCGAGGTCGAAATTGACGAATCATACATCGGCGGCAAAGCGCGGAATATGCACAAAAGTGCCAAGGCCAAGAAGCTCCTGGGCGCTGGTGGTGGGGTTGTCGGCAAGATCGGTGTGCAAGGTATCTTGCAGCGTGGCGGTCACATCCGCGCCCGCGTCATTGACAACAGCCGCTTCGAAAACGTGGTGCCCGCCGTCCATGAGAACGTAGAGCACGGCTCACACGTTTACACTGACGAATTGCGTTCCTACTTCGGCCTGGGTGGAGATTACATGCACGATGTGATTAACCACGCGGAAACGTATGTGAACGGTCAGATTCACACGAACGGACTGGAGAACTTCTGGAGTTTACTGAAGCGCGATCTGGGAGGTACCTACGTGAGTGTCGAACCGTTCCATCTGTTCCGCTATGTAGACGAGCAATCGTTTCGTTACAACCATCGCAAACATGCGGACGGTTCGAAGATCAGCGAGGCAGAACGTTTTGACAGTCTCTGCAATCAGATTGTCGGTCGTCGGTTGACCTACAAGCAATTAACCGGGAAGGAGGAGCAAAAGCAGGAAGCTTTCTGAAAAGGAAGCTAGGCGTCAGGGTCGCGGGAAACGGCCTGCTGCTTAGGTTTGGGGCCGCGCTTCTTGCCGCGTAGGTGGGCTGTACGCTTGTGCTCTGTATCGCGCCGCAAGATTTCTTCGCGTGGCACGGAGAGCACCTTTCCTACTAGCGCATCAAAACGGTCAAAAGCCTTCTGGCCTTCCACGAGGTCTTTTTTCAGAAGCTCATCCATACTCCATCGTGGCACGAATTATACATTAGTAAAAGCGGCGATATGGAAATGTAAAGGCAGGGATAAGGCAGTGAATTGGGTTGAGCGGCGATTTAACCAAGAAGAATTCCTAGACGAACATCGGGAACTAATGTGGCGGGATCTATGCGAGGCAATCAAAGCTTCCATCGAGAGTTTCAAGAAACTATACAAGCGCGAGGCACGGCATGAGGAAAAGAATGGGCACCAAATCAAGGTAATGGTTTCGGATGCCAAGTCTGGCAAGCCTTTGATGGTTAGTCTCAATTTAAGCGGTCTTGAAGTTGAGGCGGTCTATACTCCGTCTGCCTCTGCCGAAATTAGAAAGTTAGTTCTACATCTGAATGCCGATGCAGAGCGTCCATTTCGCGTCAACGAAGAGGCTGTTACAACGGATCAGGCCGCGGAAGAAGTTCTCCTACGTGTTTTCTTTAGAGAGTCAGTCGAAGTAAAGGTGACCGCATGGTAAATGTTGCTGCTATGATGTCACGAAAACCTTGGACCCGATAAACGCGAGTCTCCTTAAGAGACTAGTCCGCGCCCTGGAGAAATCATTACCCCAGCGCGCCGACGAACATATAAAAGCCGCCAAATTCGATGAGGAAGATACTACCAAGGATGGCAAGGAAGAGCCGCCGATTCCTAGTCTCGTTATCGCTGATTTCGTCAAAGAACTTAAAGAACAGTACAGAACCGACCAAAAAAACAACCATACCTTTCAGAAACGTTCCCTTACAGTGCAAATATTGCTTTGCTGGTTCACGGCTTGTGCATTTGTCGCCGCTGGCTATTATGCCTGCACGGCAAAGCAGCAGTTGAGAACGATGGATCAGACCAATGTTGCTCAACAGCGGGCTGTGCTCAGATACGACAGCGCACCATTCCCGCTGCAATTTGGTGGTTTGGGTATCAAAATAAAAAATGAAGGCAGAATAGCCGCGATTCTTGTGAAATGTACAGCGTCCTACATTCAAGGCGTGGCCCATGGCCCGATACTCCTTCGCGGAAAGATTATTGATCTTAAACATTCCTTGGTATCGGTTGAAAACCCCTACTATCTCTCGATACTTCTTCCAAAAGATGCACCCGCATACGATCCCAGTGTGCCGCACGTGGTTCGCCTGGAAATCACTGTTGACTACGACGATGGCTTTGGCAACATTGACCGCGTGTCTTCCTGCTTCAGTCCCGACGCCAAACACGAATGGAGCAATACCTGTATGACTACTACTGAGGTTGACCTCTCCAGCGCTAAATCCGCAGACTGGAATCAGGAAGATCGCGATGAGAAAAAGTAAACTAGCCAGCCTGTCACGCCGGAACCATCGTAGCAGTGCGTGGATTAGCGAAGTATATTTATACCTTGTTAGTTTACATAATACCTGTTATCGGCTATTAGTCTTTGGCTTGCTAGGCAAGGGTTGGCTCTGAGTCGTTAGCCGTTGCTGCGATTTTGGGCGCAACGAACTACACGGCACGGAGATAAAGACTGTTTTTCCTTTTTCGAAGGAATTCCTTCTCGCGCGCCACTTCAGGATCGTCTGGGTGTTCCCTCTCCCATCGTTCAAGCCACCTATCTCTCTCATCGAATCGCCCCAGCATGCCGAGGCAGATCACAATGCTACACAACATAGATGCGTTATGCTGACGTGCGCCGTTTTCGAGGTCCTCAGGTGCTTTTATTGAGCGGCAACCCTCGTGTACGGCGTCCGCCCAGACCTTTTCAGCCTTCTCACGATGCAGACCTCGATGAAAATCGAAGCCCGCTTGCCGTTGCGCGTAAATCTTCCTCTCGATCATCTCGTAAAAACCAGGATCCAGCTTAAGAGCCTTCTCAGCAACTGCGATGGCCTTAGACCACTCCGTAGCCTTAATCTCCATCCTCACCCACTGAAGGAACATTTGGCGATTGCTCCCTTTCATCTTCGATGCAGCTTCGAACTGCGCCCGAGCGTCGGAGATCCGACCTACGTGCCTGTAGACGCGTCCGAGAAAGCCCCGAAGGTCCGCCTCGTTTGGGTATTTCTCGATGGCGTCGATGAGAATCGTCTCAGCTTCAGAATGCTGTTGAGCATTTGATCTAAGCAATGCTTGCCGGATAAGCGAGCCGATAACTCCGTGTCCTGCTTTAGGAAGCTTGCCGGCTAGCGCTCTGCTCTCTCGTTCTATCCGCGCGTACATATCGCTGCCAGATTCAACCAAGCGAACGAGTTTCTTCGTATTCAGATTTAATTGAAATCGCTGTTCGCCTTCCACAGTGCGAGGCTTCGGAAAAAGGAACAACGTCTGAAGTTCGGTCAGCGCCAACACCAGGCGTTCTTCCGCGAGGTGCAGCACAGATTCCAGCTCGGCGAATGAGATCGGATCGTCAGTAACCGCGGCTGCGATTAGGACTCTTCTGGCCTCCGGCGAGAGCTGTTCCAGCTCTCTCTGCAAGGCATACCTTCGAGCCTCGTCCCCCTTCTTTTCGGCCCACATTCTTAGGGCGCTCCGCACATCCAGGATGGATGCCAAGCGCAACAAGTCATCCATGTAGAGTGGAGACCCATCCGTCACCTTGACTATTTCGGAGATGAGTGCCTGGGTGAAAGTGGCAAGAGTTAATCCGTATAGTCTAACCCGAGACCTGACGAATTCAGCTGCTTCAGCAACGTCAAACCCTTTCAGGACGAAACTGCGGATTCCTGGGATGTCACGTCTGGAAGTTACAAGAACCGCCGAGCGTGTGTGCGGTATTTCGTGGGTGAACAGGCTCACTACCTCATAGTCATCGAGAACAGAATCTATGTCGTCGGCAATAATAAAAGCGGGAAGGGTATTTAGATATTCCATCAGTAGCCGCCGTTTCTCTTCAGGGCTTCCGCTGAGGTCGCTTGCGGTGGCGCCATACTCGCCGAGCAGTCGATCGATGGCCTCTTCAGCAGTTGCGAAGTCAGGGAGATCAATCGCACTGATTGCACCGTTTTGAAACTGGTGGCGTTTGGCGCTGAGCCATATAACCAGCTGGAAATTTCCCCGCTCAGACGACAGGAGCTGCGCAAACCTGTAGGCGACAGCAGATTTACCCTTCCCGCCATCTCCTGCCAATAGACATCTCCTGTTATCGGGATTCGCGAAGCACGCTGCTAGTTCGCCAAGCACCGTGCCTCTTCCGACAAACTCCTGATAAATGCTGTCCTCACTCGGAAGCCGCCTCACAATCGCCAGCGATTCACCTTCTCCTCCGTCCAATTTCGTCGCCAACGCGGAGAGCTCGGCAGCCGGAGTCTCGCACCCCAGCCAAGCAAGAATTTGTTTTGCCTCTATCAGGAGATGATGGGCCTCCTCAAATGAAATCTCCTCTTCGACAGGATGGGAAAGCGGATCCCTGCCGTCCTTAATCGTTTTAAGGTTTCCCAGAAACTTCGTCTTAACCGGCTTCGGTAGATGAGACGGCTGCCCCGCCTCCACGGTGAAGAGTTTGTCGTAGAACCTATCGAAAACCTCAAAGAAGTGGTTTGTTCCCAACAGGTCGTAGTCGTCACGAATGACTGTTGCTGTTCCACCAATTGCCCTCGAGGTCGCCGCATTTTGAGCGGCCTTGTCCCATTGCTCACCGAACAGCTTCTTCACTCGTGAGATGTGGTCCTCCGGGTAGATCCGCCGCAGGCGCTCACGCAAGAACGCAACAACACAATTTCGGAAAACTCTCTGGATCCCCTGATAGCATATTGAATTGTTGTCGATCCCGTCTGATCCGAAACTTGGGATGACCTCCGCTGGGTTGGCGGACGGTTCTGGGCTTTGCGTATTTTCGGTGCGGTTATGCAGGCGTTCGAACTGTGCTTGCAAGCTCTGGACTGCACCGCTCCGGTGTTCGATCTGTCGATCGGCTTCGTCTAGTTGCTTCCGCAGCGTTTCCGAGGCTCCCATGATCCGATCCCTAGATTGCGTAACCTTCTCAGACAGGTCACATGCGAAGCTCTGCTGCTGCTCAAGGTCCTGTTTTCGTTCGTGCAATGCCTTCGTAGTCCTGGCAATCTCGGTCGATAACTGATCAATCTCCGATCGTGCCGCGGCAACCTGTGACTCCGCCGCAGGCAGCTGTTTCAAGAGTTCGTCCAGTTCACTCTGTTGCTCGGCAACGCGCTTATCCGCTGCGGCGTTCAACTGATCACGGCATTCCTGCGCCTCTTTCAAGAGCTTTTGCGCGGACGATAGCTCCGCCTCAAGACGTTCCTTCTCGACGGACAACGTCGGGGTGGATCTGCTTGCTTTTTGCAACTCACTCTCGACAAGATTCCGAAGGGACCCCTGATCCTGCCCGTGCCCAATGATCGACACGAAGATTCGGACATCGTCGGGAGGAAAGCGTTCCGAAAGGGCTGTGACAACGCATCTAACCGTCTCCTCACCACCTTGAGACAGCGTCAGTTTCTCGTGTACTTTCTCCAGCCAATTGTTCACTGCGAGAGGGTCTTCCGTCGCAATCCCGATACTGGTGAGGGCCACTGATGTCAAATCAGAGTGCGCCTCGATCCACTTCTTAGAAAGGAGGTTCGCCAATTGCGAATTTCGCCGCTGCAAAATCTCCCTCTTGTACGCGTTTAGGAGTTGATTCTGAGTTGGCTTGCTTTGAGTGACGCGGAAACCCGGGAAGTACAAGTTTCGCAATTTTTCGTCATTCTTAACCGGAGCTATCAGCGTCCGGCGCGCCAGCGATCCGATAAACCCCAGGAATAAATGCGGGTCGGAGAAGTGATACACAGGTTCGTAAGGTGGGGATTCGGACTTCATTCGTGATTTGCGGAACATCAAAGCGTATAAAAATCGATGAGCGAATTCCACAAGAATTAAGGCAGATCGAAGCCCGGATTAATCCGAATAAAGGGATATTCGCGTAAGGGCCGAGTAGGCAATTCGACGGGAAATTAGGGATGACACTGCGTGTGCGTGTTGCGCTGCGCGCCCGGGCACATCGGATGAAGCGGTCTCTTGATCTCCGAGCGCGCTGCCTTGAACGCCGACATCGAAATTGCCGCGGGCGAACGCCAGCAAGAATAATCTGATGATCCGGTAAACGTTCGCGATCTCAAAAAGAGGAGCGGCGCAGGTCTTTTACCCCGCGAGTGAAATCCGTCGCCAGGTCGGACCTAAGTTCCCGCACGAAAACAAGAATGGCAGTCCTGTCATCCACAGATAGGTCATGAAACTGTTCAACAAACGCGCGAAGAACAAGGTGATATGTTCAGCAAGGCCCCGTGTCAACTACTCCCTCTAAGCCTCGATCAGGCTTGCCTCGGTTCCGGACTGGTGCCAAATTAACGGCCGGCCCGCTCCGGAGTTTCTGTAGCAGCACGGGCGGCGAGATTCCTACTTTAGCGCTCCCTTTTGAATAGGGTACACATCCAGCTGCAGCGTTCTAACATTGGTGCATGCCAGTCGATGTTGTATTATTCGGCGCGCATCCTGACGATGTCGAATGGGGCGCAGGCGGCACTTCCCTGCTCTTGAACGACCAAGGAGTAAGCTTCGCAATCGTAGATCTCACAAACGGCGAGCTGGGATCCCGAGGAACCGCCGAGGACCGGCGAGCGGAAGGCGAACGGGCGGCTGCCTACGTCGGCGCCGATGTGCGTGAGTGCATGAACCTGGCAGACGGCGCGGTTGCCGATTCCCCCGCCGCACGCAAGCAGCTCGCGAGCGTCATTCGACGGCATCAGCCTAAGCTGGTGTTCGCTCCATTTTGGAAGGACCGGCATCCGGACCATGCGGCGGCCGGAAAAATAGTGCGCAACTCGGCGCTGCATTGCACGCTTCGCAAATCGGATGATCCGAATCCGCCTCATAAGCCGGCGGTGTTCCTCTATTACTTACTGCATCACTTCACGCGGCCGTCTTTTGTAGTCGATATATCGAATGTTTACGCACGTAAACTGGAGCTGATCCGGCTGCACGAATCGCAGTTCTCTAAAACGGCGAAGGATTTTGGCGTCATCCCGTTGGGAGTCAGCGATTACCTGTTCGGCCTGGAATCGCGAGACCGTTTCTTCGGGTCGCTGATAGGAACGCACCATGGCGAAGCGATAGTAACCGACGCCCCGCTGAAGTTGGCGAATGTCAGTCAGCTTCTTGCGCTTCTCTCCTGAGCGCCGTTCCCTGCCGCATACTATAATCCTTAGCCGCGGCGATTTGAGTCCGCGAAAATCAAAAGCATGAGAAAGAATTCGCGGCCGCAGCCTGCCCCTACGCCCGATAACATCCAGCAGAAATTCACGGCTGCGCTGGACGTGCTGGTCGAGCAGGTGAAGCAGGACCGCTCCGTCCTGGCCGCGATCCTCTGCGGCAGCCTGTCGCACGACACGGTCTGGGCGAAGTCCGACATCGACCTGGTGCTGGTGACCATCGACGACAAGAAGGTCGACGAGGCAGGCCTGGCGCTCTACGCGGACGGGGTGAACGTGCACGCCCTCCTCGATGCCGCGAGCGGAGTTCCGCAAGACGGTGGAAGGATCGATCCGCAACTCGTTCATGCACTCGCTTCTGGCCAAGGGGCGGCTGCTCTACACGCATGACGAGACGATCGCCGACCTCTGCGCCCGGCTGCGCGAGATCGGCGAGCGCGACACGCAGGTGCAGCTTCTCGGCCGCGGCCACGCAGCGCGCTGCCGGCGATCTACAAGGCCCACAAGTGGTTCCTCACCCGCGGCGACCTCGACTACACCGCGCTCTGGATCCTCTACGCGGCCACCCCGCTGGCGCAGATCGAGGTGATCGAGCGCGCGGCTGCTGGCCGATCGCGAGGTGATCCCGCAGGCGATGAAGCTGAACCCGGCGTTCTTCAAGATCGATCTACGCCGACCTGCTCAACAGCAAGAAGACGCGCAAGAACGTGCAGGCGGCGCTGGAGGCGATCGACGACTACCTGGCCGAGCGCGCGCCTGCGCTGTTCGCGCCGGTGATCGATCACCTGCGCGAGGTCGGCGAAGCGCGGTCGTGCTACCGAAATCGAGGATCACTTCCAGCGGAACTTCGATGTCGGCGGCGTCACCGGCGGCGTGCGAGTACCTGGCCGACCAGGGGCTGATCGGCAAGGCCTCCACGCCGGTGCAGCTCACCAAGAAGAGCAATGTCGAAGTGCAGGAGCTGGCGTTCTTCTACACTGCGGAGGCCGACGGATGAGCTCAGGATGCCGTAAGGCCAAGGCTACGCCGACGGCCGCTCGGCGCGCACCACCATCGCCGTGCAGGGCGCGCGCGTCCACAACCTCAAGAACATCTCGGTCGAGATCCCGCGCGACAAGCTCATCGTGGTCACCGGGCTCTCGGGCTCGGGCAAGTCGAGCCTGGCCTTCGACACCATCTACGCCGAGGGGCAGCGGCGCTACATGGAATCGCTGTCCAGCTACGCCAAGCGGTTCGTCGCCCAGGTGGCCAAGCCCGACGTGGACTTCGTCTTCGGCCTGTCCCCGGTGATCTCGATCGAGCAGAAGACCATCGCCAGCAACCCGCGCTCGACCGTCGGCACCATGACCGACATCGCCAGCTATCTGAACCTGCTCTTCGCGACCATCGGCGAGCCGCACTGCCCGCGCACCGGCGAGCCGACGCCCAGCCGAACGCGCGAGCCAGATTCTGGAAGCGATCCTGTCGCTGCCGGAAGGCGCGGAGATCGAGCTGCGCGCGCCGGTGTTCAAGGTCGTACGGCGAGGAGCTGGACTTCGTCTTGACCGAAGTGCGCAAGAAGGGCTGCCGGCGACTGATCATCGACGGCAAGCGCGTGGACATCTCCGACGAGGTCGAGCTCGACGAGATCGAAGGTCAAGGACATGGATGCGGTGGTGGACCGCTTCGTGGTCGGCCAGAAGCACGAAAAGGCGATCAAGGCCGCGATCGCCGCCACGCTGCTGGTGGGTGACGGGCTGCATGCAGATTCAGGTCGCTCAAAGGCGCGAGCAAGGCGGAGGCCGAGCGGTTCTACAAGGGCCTGTGCAGCCCGACGCATCATTTCGTCTACGGCGGACATCGAGCCCGAGTACTTCATGTTCAACAATCCGGAGAGCGCCTGCCGGACCTGCGGCGGCCTCGGCGTCCACAAGCTGACGCACCCGGAACTGCTGGTGCCCGATCCCGGCGCGCAGCATCCGCGGCGGTTGTTTCGTGCGCGAGGCGTTCAAGTACAACCCGGACACCTGGGACGGACGGATGATGTACAGCCTGGCGAAGGCGCTGCGATTCTCGCTCGAGACGCCGTGGGAGAAGCTGCCGGAGACGGTGCGCAACGCGATCCTGAACGGCCTCGACGGCAAGAAGATGCGTGCATCTCCTGCCGCCGGAGGCGAAGGTCAAGCGCGACGAGTTCGGAGGGCAAGGAGGTCGGCTTCGGCGGCATCGCGCGGCGGATCGAGCGGCACTACCGCCGCTACCGGCAGCGCGGCGAGGCCAACTCCGGCATGGAGGCCTGGCTCGACAAGGTGATGGTGGAGCACACCTGTCCCGATTGCAACGGCGCGCGGGTGCGGGCGACCCGGCTGCTCTTCACCATCGCCGGCAAGACCATCCACGACGTGGGCCAGCTCCACTTCGACGAGCTGCACGCGTTCCTGGGCACGCGTCAAGCCGGCCGGCCGCGGCGCCGACGCGGGCCGGCAGGTGCTCGGCGAGATCCGCGGCCGCCTGGAGCTGCTGCTGGGCATCGGGCTCGACTATCTGAACCTCAATCGCCGCTCCGGCACGCTGTCGGGCGGCGAGTCGCAGCGCATCCGCCTGTCGACGCAGATCGGCTCGGGGCTGATGGGGATGCTCTACGTGCTCGACGAGCCGAGCATCGGCCTGCATCCGAAGGACAACGTGAAGATGATCGCCACGCTCGAAAGCCTGCGCGACATCGGCAACACCGTCATCGTGGTGGAGCATGACGAGGACACCATCCGCGCCGCCGACCACATCGTCGAGATGGGTCCCGGGCCCGGCGTGCACGGCGGCGAGGTCGTGGTGCAGGGGACGCTCGATGACGTGCTCGCCTGCAAGGCGTCGCCGACCGGGCAGTTCCTCTCCGGCAAGCGGTCGATCGCAACGCCCAAGCGGCGCCGCAAGGGCAACGGCAAGACGCTGATCGTGCGCGGCGCGCGCGAGAACAATCTGAAAGGCGTGGACGTCACGTTTCCGCTGGGCAAGCTGGTGGCGATCACCGGCGCGTCCGGCTCGGGCAAGAGCACGCTCATCAACGAGATCCTTTACAAGGCGCTGTGGAAGCGGCTGGTGGACACGCGCACGCTGCCGGGCGAGCACGACTGGCGTCGACGGCGTCGAGCACGTGCACAAGGTGGTCAACATCGACCAGTCGCCGATCGGACGCAACAGCCGGTCGAACCCCGCGACCTACATCGGCTTCTACGACGCCATCCGCGACCTGTTCACGCGAGCGCCGCTGTCGGTCGAGCGCGGCTACAAGGCGGGACGGTTCAGCTTCAACGTCAAGGGCGGCCGCTGCGAGGAGTGCCAGGGCGAAGGCGTGATCACCACGCAGCTCTACTTCATGCCCGACGTCGAAGTGACCTGCGGCGCGTGCAAGGGGGCTCGCTTCGACGGCGAGACGCTGGAGGTCACGCTGCGCGGCAAGACCATCGACGACGTGCTCAACATGTCGGTCGAGGAAGGCGTGGCGTTCTTCGCGGGCGAGCCGGCGGTGGGCAAGAAGATCGAAGTGCTGAACGATCTGGGGCTCGGATACCTGACCCTGGGCCAGTCGGCGACCACGCTTTCCGGCGGCGAGGCGCAGCGCATCAAGATCGCGACGGAGCTGAGCAAGCTTCAGCGTGTCGAAGCACACCGTCTACATCCTCGACGAGCCGACGACGGGGCTGCACCTGGCGGACGTGGAGCGCCTGCTGGCATGTCTGAACCGGCTGGTGGACGCCGGCCACACCGTCCTGTTGATCGAGCACCACCTCGACGTGATCAAGACCGCCGACCACGTGATCGACCTCGGCCCGGAAGGTGGCCACGCCGGCGGCGAAGTGGTGGTGACGGGCACGCCGGAGGACATCGCCGCGTGCAGAGAGTCGTATACAGGGCAGTTTCTGAAGGTCCGGCTGCGAGCGTGAGGCGGTCCTCAGCTCACAGGCGGTTGCCTCGCATCGCGCTTCACCCACTGATAGACCCTGAGAGAATTTTTCCAATAGAACTTCTCAATGGTTGCCGCATCTTTCGAGGAAATGAACTCCTGCGCCAAGCGAAAAACGTCTGAATAGGACGCCCACTGATCGCTGTTGGGCCAATCGCTGCCATAAAATAACCGATCGCCCCCAAACGTTGCCCAAATATGATCCAGGCGGTCACGATAAAAATTCAGATCGAGCGGCACGCGGCCTCCCGCAACCCGCACGATACCCGAAAGTTTTCCAGTCACCAGCGGGCGTTGCGCGAGCAATTGCAGATCGGCGTCACAAGCTCTGCGCGCAACGGGATGAGAAGGCATAGATAACTCGGGTAAGTGATCGAGGACGACCTTTAGATTGGGAATGCGATCAGTCAAGAGAACAACTGCGTGCATCAGCGCGGGGTCGGGGTTCGCGGTGTCAAGAACCATATCCGCCGCGGCCAGCAGTTTCAGATCCGCGATAAACTCAGGCCTCGAGATTTCCTTGCCGAGATCGCGGCCCCAGAGGTTTCCATAACGAATGCCTCGAAACAGCGGGTTCCTGTGAAGACGCTCCAGATTCCTGCCGAATCCGGGCGTTCCGGGCTCGAGGTCGCCAATCGTCGCTACAATGATGGGGTCTTTCGCGGCCACGCCAAGAACCCACTCGTTGTCGTCCAGCCACGGACTGCATTCAATCTCAATCGCTCCAACAATTCCGTACGGCGCGGCCACCTGGCGGTAGCGAGCCGGAAGCGCGCTCTTATAGATCGGGCTGTCCTTGGGTGGCCACGGGACACCCTGCGGACGCGTAACGTCGAACAGATGAATATGCGTGTCGATGATTGGAATATTCCGGCCAGCGGCGCCGGATAGTGGACCAGCGTACTCAAGCGTTCCGGCCGCGGCACTGGCCAGGAAAGTTCTGCGATTCACCGGGGCATTATATGTCCTCGCCCAGATCCAGTCAGCCTTCTGTTTCGCGAGACTTCTTTACCGCCGCCGGCACAGCAGAGAACCGCCCGGCGATCAAGCCCGGCTAGCCTCCTGTTTCACAAGTTTCTTTATGTAGGCAAGCTACTTGAGACCGTGAACACTCGAAACCGAGCGGCGACCGTAAGGGAGCGTGTATGTGCGGAGCATAAAGGAATTTCAGATACAGGAGACTACCGCCCTCCGGATACCAGCTTCGCACCTGCATGCGGACAGCAATTCAAAGAACTCCGGAGTGTTCGTCTCCAATCGCGAGTGCCGAGGACTAGAAGCGAATACCGGTTGTGAGGGCGACCGTTTGGAGCCAGAGCGAGGTACGAGTATTGCTATATTCGCCTGCGAGTAAACCACTTGTGCCCACGGTGGCGGTATGAGGCAGATCCGCTTGATAGGCCAGCTGCAGCCGATACCGATTCTTTTCATAGGCAATCCCCGCAGACAAAGCATCGCTCATGATCGCTGCCGTTAAGGGCGTGAGTGTAGCAGATGGCACCGGATCGTTCGTGTGGGAATACGCTGCTTGCAGGCTGACCGACTCGCGTACGGAAACCTCAAAACCGGATCGGACGGTCCACTGATTCTTCCAATGGAGCGGGACCGAATCGTCAAGCGACGTCGAGTTGAGGAGGGAATTGAGCAGTACGTTGTTACCATCCGTCAGGTGAACCGGCAATTGGACAAATGCTCCACGCCAGTTTAGCCAGTCTCCTTGCAAATAGGTAAGAAGCCGGCGCCGCGCTTGCCAAGCTAGACTGATCGATGTGGATTGAGGGAACACATTGTCGACTTCGGCTTTGTAGTGGAAGTCAGACGCAAAGGGAAGCCCCAGAGCGGCGAATTGAGCGTAAGCGTTGCCGCTTGCATCGCCGGTGGAACGAACAGTGGTCCGCGTTTTGTAAGCGAGGCCCAGTTCCAAGCGGTGCGTCGGCTGTACGAGTGCCCCAAACGTTCCGTTGTATCCGATTCCCGTCGTATGCAGATGTAAGAGCGTTTTCAGGCCGGCAAGCGTTGGATTGGTTTGAAAAACATAGGGCGTTTCCAGCGTATTGAGATTGTCGATCACTCCCATCCCAGCTCCCACTGCAAGCCAATGCGAAACCTGGCAACCGAAACCTACAGACGATTGAAGCGCGAGAAACGCCGATTTGTTGGATTGAACTCCGTAAGAAGCGCCAGCGGTTCCGGGTGCATCTCGATACGTCCATCGATCCGCCAGCAAGGACACGGGAAAGGCCCCCACGCCGACACTGAGCCGGGTGTGAGGGATTTGCAGGCCGAATGCGGCTGAGCCGGAAACGCCGGCGTTGCTTTCCAGAGTTCCGATATAAGGCGTGGAGTTGTGAAATTGACCGCCCGCCAGGACACCCATACCAGTCAGTTCCAAGTAGGGCCGGCCCATCGAGGTGAGCATGGCCGGATTCGAGGCGAGAGCATCGATGGGGCCGGTCGAACCGAGATAGATGCCTCCTAAAGCGATCGTCTGCGCCGTCGGGGTAGCGCCGTAAACATCGGCTGCATGCGCGCGGATCGCGAACACAAACCCGAGAAAAACAACAAGGATGCGTCGATTCATCACAAACACGAAAGAACCCTCAGTTCTAGTGGTCGACCCCATCGGCTTATCTCAAAACCAGTGACACAGTCTCTTGTGTTGCGGGACGCGATGCACGGTCGGTCTGCGTCAGCGCCTTTTGCAGCGTGTGGAGATCGATGAAGGACTGATCGCAACGGATGCCGGACTGCTGCAGAGCCTCCAGGCAGCTCGCGTCTAGAGCGTGAGGGGCATCTTTATGCATAATCCCGAAGACTTTTTCGAGAGGCAATGCGTCCCGATAGGGCCGCTTCGCGGATAGGGCATCGAAAATATCGGCGACTACCAGGATTCGCGCTTCCAAGGGTAGTTGGTTCGATGTCAGACCGCGATGATAGCCCGTGCCGTCCAACTTTTCGTGATGAGAAGCTGCGATTTCGCTCAGTTCCTCGAAGCCACTGATCGAGCGGAGAATCGTCCAGGTATGCGCCGGGTGCGCGCGCAAAGCTTGCCACTCAGCTTCGTCGGGTTTTCCGGGCTTTTCGAGAATGGCGTTTGAAACCGCCATTTTGCCTAAATCATGCAAGAGCGCCGCGTGGCGAATAAATAGAACGCGAGCGGGCGCAAACTCCAGTTGCCTGGCAATCGCAACAGCGGCATTCGCAACGCCGTTGGAATGGTTGTACGTGAATGGCGACTTGGCGTCGACGATCTGGGCAAACGCCTGACAAACTGCATCGAGACTGATATCGCCTTCCGATAACATTCGTTGACCCGGTTCTAAAGCGAGAGCCATAGATAACGGGGCATCGGATTCCAGACGGCTCCACAGCGTTTCCTGCTTAGCGAGGGAGCGCGCCGCCCGAACGACTTCGGGGTCAAACCACGTCCCGCTGCGCTCCTGAACGACCTCGAGCGCCTGGCGCGCGCCAGCACTCGTATAGAAAACGTCGAGCGTCTGGGCCAGCAACATGATGCGAGAAGTGATCGGGATGCTGGCCCCTCGCCGGCCCTCTGGATTCCCGTTGCCGTTCCAATGCTCGTCGAGTCCGCCAATGCCCTCCGCCGTCCTCTCGGGTAAGCCCATAAGCCGCGCCATCGCCGCACCTCGCTCACAACGAATGGCCGTGACCTCGCGCGCGTGCTGTTTCTGCTGAGAAGCAACCCGCAGAATCGTGCGGGCCCGTTCGAGAAATGGTTTACCAGGAGCGACGTGAGTGAGGGCGTACTCGAGCGTTTCCCAGCTTAGCCGGGTCCAGTCCGTCTTCTTGACATCGCGCTTCGCCACGATATCATCGGAACCTAAAGCGTTATAGATCTGAGAAGCATTGCTGCTGCACCCGGCATCTTTGAGCAGAAGCGCATAGTACAAGTCCGCTTGTATCTCTTCGTTCAGCCGAAGCTCGGCGGCGATGCGCATCCCCAAAATGCAGGTGCGCACGGAGTGCCAGCGGGTAGCGCCGGACCCAAGATCAAGTGCCTGCGAGAGAGCGGATACCACTTCCGCCACCCGCAGAGATAACGACACCTCAAGAAATGAGGCACTTGGGTCAGTAGCATAAGGCAGACAGAGGGTCCCCACGCCTTACGTATCGGAGGAATCGGCCCTTGAGATTAGTAAATCTGATCTAAATGACTCGATCGGCAGAAGCGTAGCGAAAACGTGCTTCGCAATCCACCATATTTTAGAGCCAAAAGGCCGATTACTCGGCTCTGAGCGACTCAACGGGATCGACCGCTGCCGCCCGCAGAGCCGGTACATAACTGGCAAGCGTGGCCGCCCCTATCAGTCCCACGCAAACGACGCCATATGTCACGGGATCCGCCGGGCTCACTTCAAACAACAGCGATGCGATAAGATGCATGAGCGCGAACGCCACCATTAGACCGCAGGCGACACCGATAACCGCCAGTCGCAGCCCGTGCCCGACAAACATCCGAGTCAATTCTTCCCTTCGTGCGCCCAACGCCATCCGGATACCGATCTCGCGCCTTCGCTGCGAAACCGAATACGAGATAACGCCGTAGATCCCAACCACTCCGAGCAAGAGGGCCATCGCGCCGGCAATAGCCAACATGGTAAGGGTGAACGACGTCCGAGCCATGGATTTGTTGTAAATCTCCTTTAGAGTCCGAACCTGCGCCAGTGGGAGGTTCGGGTCTATAGCCCAGACTGCGTGGCGGACCGCATCCAGAAAGCTCCTGGAACCAGTGCGGCTACTTCGGATCATGAAGGCCAGCGTCCGTTGCGCGAACGGCTGGTTGCCTTCAAAGTTATCCATCAGAATAGGCCAGAGCACTATCTTCGGCGCTTTCTCATTGACTCCGTCATCACGTTCGTCGCTTACGACTCCGACAATTTCGCGCCACGGCGCCTTGAGGCTCTCCCGGATGCGCTTGCCGATCGCTGTCGCCGGATTACTCCAGAGCTCGCGAGCCAGGTTTTCGGAAACCATCGCTACGGGCCGTTTCTCGTATATGTCGGTCCAGGTGAAATCGCGGCCCGCAACCAGATGGTTGCCCATGGTCTTCAACAGATCCGGCGAGACGAACTTAAAGAAGCGAATGGGTGGAATCTGCGATCCGGAATAGACGTGGTCCTCGGCGAAAATTGCATCGTGCCATCCGCCGCCTTCCATGGGAATGATGGTCGTAAGCCCGACCGATGAAACGGCCGGTATGGCGGCAATCGTATCTTTGATGCTCTGCTCCATCCGAACCGCCTGGGCCGGATCTTTCACCTGCGTTTCCGGAATCGAAATGCGGAGGGTCTGCACTTCTTCGGGCTTAGTGAAGCCGGGCTGAACCTGCTTCAAAGCTTGAAAGGTGCGGATCATCAGCCCGGAGCCGATCAGCAGCACCAGCGCTAAGGAAACCTGCACGACTACCAGAGCGTTCCTGGCGCGATGCTGCTCCCTGCTCTGGCTGGACGTGCGTCCTCCTGCCCGGAGTGCGGTTCCGAGATGCGGCCCAGCGTATTTGATCACCGGGATGAGTCCGAACAGGACCCCGGACGCGACGGAAGCGAGGAGCGTGAATAGCAGCACCGGGCCATCAATAGAGATCTCGTCAAGCCGGGGGAGATTGGCAGGCGCGATCGAGACCAGCAGCCGCAAAGCGCCGTATGCCAGCGCCAGTCCAACGGCGCCTCCAGCCAGGCCGATACTGACGCTTTCCAATAACAGCTCGCGAGCGATCCTCCCCCAGCCTGCGCCGAGCGCCGCCCGGATGGCCAATTCCTGCTGACGCGCATCTGCCCTTACCAACAGCAGATTGGCTACGTTCGCGCATGCGATCAGCAACAGCATGCCGATAGTTCCCATCAGAACCCACAGCACGTTACCGATCTCGCCGATCACTTCCTGCTTTAACGGTCGCAAGCTCGGGGCAAGGCGCGCTTCTTCGAACATCTTGACGTTATAGCCCGGGAATGGAGGGAATCTTCGAAGGGCCACGGGGATCATGCGCGCGACATCGGCACTCGCCTGCCCGATCGTGATGCCCGGCTTGAGTCTGCCCAGTGCCCGATAGCTGAAATTACCGAGGTACGTTTTGCTGCGATCGAGCTGCATGGGTAGAATCAGGGCTGGTTTCTTGTCCAGGAACCGGAATTCACGAGGCAGGACGCCGATGATTTCCCTGGCCCGGCCGTCAATCACGAGCCGCCGCCCGATCACCGAGCGCGCGCCACCGAATTTCGCCTTCCAATATCCAAAGGTCAGCACCACCGTTTCCGGGCTGCCGGGTGAATCGTCCCGGCGCGAGAACAGCCGGCCAAGCACCGGCTGAACGCCCAGAATCGGCAGCACGCCGTCGGTCACGTCCACGCCATCTACCTGCTCGGGCTCGGCCAGGCCGGTTACGCTGACCGAGTCATCGTCCCACAGGCCAACCTGTCGAAATGCGCGGCCGTCATCGCGATATGTGAAGTAAAGAAACGGCGCGGCTCCGGCGTCCTTGATGTTCATGCCCGGCGCATTATGATCCAATTCGATCAGCTCTTCCGGGTGGGGGTACGGCAGTGGTTTGAGCAGAACACCTTCGATGACACTGAAAATGGCTGTGTTCGCCCCTATGCCCACCGCCACCGTAAGCACTGCAATTGCAAAGAACAGCGGCGCCCGCGCCAGCCGCCGGAAAAGGTGCCGGAATTGCATGAACTTTAATACGCCAATTTGCCGCGAAAGGTTCGTTTTTTGCAGAGACGTCTAATGTCCGGCTGCTATGGCGACGGGCTCCGTGGTTTTCAGGTGTTCGGACTTTCCAGCCTCGCCGCTCTTGACCAAAGCAAACCGATATAAAACCGGTGCGAGCATTTCATTGATCGCAACTCCCCCAAAGACCAACGCCGCCGCTTCGCCTCCGATCCGGGGAAAGGTCTTCACGAAGAGGAGTGCCAGGGCAAGAGCCAGGCCCGCTTGCGGCATCAACCCGAATCCGATGTATTTCTTTACCACGTCAGGAGCCTGCGCAATACCTGTGGCAATCCTTCCCAGGCCGACGAAGCCGGCTGCGCGCGTGAGAATCAAGACCGCTGCGGGAACGCCCACCACCAGTAGTTGGCGAATGTGAACCGTGGCGCCCGTCACAGCAAAAAAAACAACATACACCGGCAGAGAGGAGGCTTCAATCTCTTCCTGCACGCGCTTACCGTGCGTCGTTGCGTTCCGGATGAGAACGCCCGCGGCGAGAGCGATCAGCAGCGGATCCAGGTCAATCCTTTGGCCAACCTCGGCAACCAGGAACGCCGCCGCAAGGACAAATAGGGCGAAGCGGCCCTTCACAAATTGCAAGTAAATCGAAATCACGAGTCCGACAAGAGCGCCGATTACGATGGACCCAAGTACCTCCCACGCGAGCGCCCCCGCGGTGTGCAGAGCGTCGGTGCTGGATCCGAGAAAGCTCTTCGCAATGGAAGAGACAATGGCGAACAGCACGATAACCAGGAGATCTGAGAGCACAACTACGCCAAGAACCGTGCGTGTAAGCGGCCCTTCGGACGCCATTTCTGAATGCAGCGCGACAACGACGGCCGGCGATTGGGCGACCATGGTTACGCCTAAGACTACCGAAACAGCCGCAATCTGAAGTGTCTGGAGCCCGTGCAGGAACGGCAATCTGCTTTGAAGCAGAAACACCGCCAGGCTGATCAGCAGGATTGTACCGCAAACGGCGATCCCGGTGAGCCAGCTGATGCTCCTCAGAAGAGGCTTCATCGATCGTAAATCAAGCTCCACTCCTGCCGTAAGGGCAATCAGCGCGGTTGCGATACCGGTGAAGATCTGAAGATTGGCTACCATCGGCGCGCTGACAAGGTTGAGCACTTGCGGGCCGACCACAATACCTGTGGCAAGGTAGCCTGTCAGCCGAGGCAAATGCAGCGTTTTGAAAATAGAACCTGTCAGAAAGGCGGAAAGCAACAGGTAACCGCAAGCCAGCGCTGTTCCGGCGGCCCCGCCTCCGAGCGAAGTATCAGGGGCAAAGGAACGCGCCGCTTGCATCAAGCCGGCGAGAATAAGGAGAAATAGAAGACGCATCGAAAATCACGAAAGGCCAATCAAGTGCGGTTCCGTGATCGGGTTGCGGCGTGAAGCAACGTGCACCACAACCTCCGTGATGATTGCTCCGCCTATTACCGCTGTCACCATCCAGGAGACGGCAGCGCCGAAATACAGATCCTGGGCATTCACAACGATCGCGATGGAGAGAGCCCCCATTGGCGAGAAGATCAGGCTGCGCCGCTCATCGGTTGATAATCCGCCCGGAAGGCGCTTGCGGCATAGCTTAACAGCGAGCCATTTGCCGATGAGACGAGCTGGGACAAACAAGATCATGAGAGCCCATCCTTGCCATTCGGTCATGTTCCAAAGCGAGCCCGCCACCAGGAGGAACAGTAGGTAGATCGGCCGTTCCATTCGCTCGAGAGCCTCGCGTATCTGATCCTTGGAACTACCGGGAAGGTTCACGAGGATGAGTCCCACAATGAAGCACACAACAAGCGGCGAAATGCGCAGGAAGCTGGCCATTCCGCCTGTGAAACAAACAGAGCCAAGGATGAGCACCGTGAACTCCGGACCTGCTTTGACTTTGGCGAGCATGCCCCAGATCACGGCGCCCACCATTGTCCCCATTCCGAGCGTGATGAATAGCCAGGCGGTTCCCGGAAGGCGCCACGTCACGGAGCTGTCCTGCGGCCGGAAGTAGGCTGCGACGATTAACAAACCGATGAAGCCGGCCAATTGTTCCAGAGTGACGATGGACGCAACACGATCTACCGAGTTCTCGTTAGCGCCGCGAGCCTGCAGAAGTCTCGGCGCATTATAAGCAGTCATGGCGCCTGCTGTGCCCAGCATCAGCGCATCTCTCAGGAAACTGGCGTTGGCGGGCGAATGCTCGACACGGACTAGCAGAACGACGCAGGCCGCAACAATAGTGGCAAATGGCACCGATGCCGTGATGAGGCTCACAGCGCTTGCTCCCGGCGTGATTGACTCGTTCAACTTGGAGTCGAAACGGCACCCGGCGGTGAACCCAATCCAACCCAGGCCGAGCGCGAGCAGAGGCCGAAGTTCCCACAACACCGATTCCGAAAGGATGCCTACGCTTCGCGTGTGAGCGATCACGCCGAGAAACACAAAAGGCAAGCCAGCGGTAACGACCTGCGCTACCTGAAGCTTGTCTTCGAGAGCCTGGACCCTGGGATCTCCGGCCAAATACGCAAGCCCAAACATGAACACAAGCCCCAAAAGAACCTTGATCACTTCCGAAGCAGATCGAAGGCCGGGAGGCCGCGCGTCGCTTGAGATCGGAGGCGGTTCCGGTGGAGGCGGAGCAACGAGAATGGGCGGCGGCGTATTGCCGTAAGGACTCGTCTCAATAGGCAGATTCGGAGCGGGCGGCAAGGCGGATTCAGGCAGTTGCGCTTGCGGCTTTTGGGCTTGATCGGCGGCTTTCTGACTCTTAGAACCGGTCGGCTGGTGCAGTTGCGGCGAGGATTCTAAGCCTTGTTTCTCAGGCTCGCGCTGTTGCTGAGCCATCGCAGTCCCGGCGATCAAGACCGCGTAGAGGAACACGCGCCACGTTTTCATCGGCCTGCTGTCGAAATGCTATCCACTTCGATCCCTTACGTAGCACTATGACACGTTCCCCAGCGCGCCGCAGGGCAGGTTCGTCACGTTTCATCCGCTGCCTCTCGGAAGTCGCGGGTCAGGATGAGCTCAGGCTTGTTCGGTTTTCGTGTAGCTCTTCAGGTGAGACTTCAAACCAGTACGAATCAAACCTCCAGCACCCCTCTGCGTATGGCGATCGCTAGGGCATGCGTTCTGTCATTGGCGCGCAGTTTGTCCACTAGATTCCTGATATGAAAATTGACCGTCGTTTCAGCGATGGAAAGGCGGCCCGCCACCTGCTTGTTGCGGTGGCCATCTCGAATCAGCTTCAATACGTCGATTTCGCGTGGCGTGAGATTATCTTCGCTCAAGTGCTCTGCAAGCCTGCTCGCAATTTCCGCCGGAATGTGCTTCTGCCCGCGATGCACGGAGCGGATGATTTTCATCAGCTCATTCTGCGGAGTATTTTTCAGCACATAAGCCGCGGCGCCCGCGCGGAGCGCGCGTCGAATCACCAGATCCCCGTCGATTGTCGTCAGCATGATGACGCGAGCGAGCGGAAACTCCCCGCGAATCGTGATCAAGGCATCTGTACCGCTTCCTCCAGGGAGCCGGTGATCCATAAGAGTGATATCTGGCTTGTGCAGCCGGAATTCCGCAATTGCCTCCCGAGATGTCCCCGCTTGTGCGACCACTCTCATATCCGATTGAAAAGAGAGAATCATGTTTAGACCCTCCCTGAAAACCGGATGATCTTCAACAATCAAAATTCGGATTAGATTGGATGAAGCCAGGGCGGGTGCCATTCACTCGCATAAGAGTCGGCAAACGGCTAAAAGAGACAAAATCGATCCTTTTTTTGCCATGATCTGCCCGCGAAAGCTTGACTGAATGCGCGGGCCGGGAATCCAATAAATTTAGGAGCGTGCGTCTTGGATGATCACTATGCCATCAACGTAGCCAAGACTGAGTTGCGCGAGAGCTACAAAAGCGGCGAAGTGGACCGGATCCTGGCGCTCTTTGCCGATAACTTCACCGACATGAGCGGAGGGCTGCCCACCTTTTGGGGCATAGATGCAAAAACCATGCTGCGAGCGAGACTGGAAAAACTATTTCGCGACAACGATGTTGAGTTGACTCCGATCGTTATCGGTATCTCGATCGCCGGAAATCTCGCTGTCGAACACGGGTGGCACCAGATGACGCGCCGTCCCAAAGCCGGCGGTCCGATGCAGATGAGCCGCACTCGGTATGTAGAAGTTTGGCGGCGCGGCGCTGACCGCGCTTGGCGAATCGTTCTGTTTATTGACAATCCCGACCAAAAGCCGGAACTTGTGGAAGATGTGTTTCAGAAGTCTTGAATCGGAGCCGGAAGCGTAAGCGCCCTTTGCCGTCGGAAGCGAAAACAACCTCTCACGGGCGTCCAAATCAATAGCGCGTCAAGAAACTCTGCGAAAAAAATTTTCAGATTCTGTGTTCAAGAATCTAAGGCTTGTCCTGGCAGAACTCCGGCGACAGCCGATCAAAAAGGCGTTCGCCGAATCCGGCCGGCAGCGGATACCACTCCCCGTCGGCTAACAAGCGAACGGTGTTTTGCGTACCCTCGAGAACCGCCGTGCAATGCCGGCAGTTTTGAAAGTGAAGCTCCATACGAGCTTTGAGGTCCGGCTCGACTTCCGCATCAAGATAGTTGGAGATCTGCTGCCAAACCTCCTCGCAACTGATTTCGACGACCAAGGTTTTCATAAACGCAATCGGCCTTTGACGTCACCAGGGCCTGACACTCTTAAACTCCTTCGCTTCCGTCGTCCAGCTCCCATCGTACCCCGGCGCAAGCGCCTCCCGCATTTGTAATCTTGCTCGCCGGAGGCGTGTTTTCACGGCCGCTTCTGAAATGCTTAACACCTGGGACGTTTCCGCGATGCTTAAATGTTGAACGTCGCGAAGAACCAAAACCTCTCGATACATGGGCTGAAGAGAGTGAAGTGCCTGTTCGATCGTCTGCCTCAACTCCTTGCGTGCTAGTGCTTCACTCGGGATTTCGCGCCAATCGGCGAAATCTCTGGGTACGTAATCGCCGGCCTCAGTCATCAAGGCTTCATCTTGCGACGAATACAACGCCGGGCGAGTATGGCGCAGGCGCGCCCGCGCTTCGTTCAACGTGATCTGAATCAGCCAGGTCCTGAACTTAGCCTCGGCCCGGAAGTTTGCCAAGCCCTTGAACGCTTTTAAGAAAGCTTCCTGCGCGATCTCTTCCGCATCGGCGGCATTATTCAACACAGAATGAGCGACAGAGAAAACGGTGCGCTGATACGGCTCAATCAGAGAATAAAAAAGATCTTTTCTGCCCGCGCATATCTGGCTTATTAATTCGCTCTCTTCGTACTGTTGTCGAAGGTCCTTCACCATCGCCGCGTGTTTTGCCTGCTTGCATTATCCCCGAAAGGTCTTTGACGGTCCTGAAGAAAAATACAGTGCAATCCCTGTGACATTTGACGTGGCAGCCGATGCCGCCTCACAGCAAAGTGGAGATGTGCGTTTCAAGCGAAAACTCAAAAGCGCACTCCAGTCTCCTGTTTCACAAGTTTCTTTATGTAGGCAATCTATTTGACACCGTGGACACTCGAAACCGAGCGGCGACCGTCAGGGAGCGTGTGTGGACGAAACGTAAAGGAATTTCGGAAACAGTGACTAGGCAGCCCGTTTTGAAGAAGAAAAGGAGAAAGAGATGAAAACCATTCTGCGATCTCGCAGTTTTGAGAAACACATTGCAGAAAAGATCCGTGAAGTACCCCGGTTGCTGTTGTTCGCCACCTTGGCTGGAGCCCTCTTTGGGCAAACACCAGTGCAAGTTGCTCCGGCTGCACCCCCCGCCGCGACCGGTCAAATCATGGTGCAGACGCACAAGCGCCCACAGCCGCAGGCTCCGGAACTACAGAAGCTGGAAACCGGCGATTTCAATGATGCGCAGGGCCCTGGACCGGGTCCCATCGGCCCCGGCCCCGGTTGTAACGTGTTTCCTGCGCCAGCCAATATCGGAACAAAGGTACACTTGTCGTATTTTGGTCCCCCGCCATCAACCGTCAATCCAAGCCTGGTAGGACCCGAACAGCTATTGAAATCAGGCACGATTGACGCCGCGAATGGCACAATCACGCTGCCGCTCTACTTAGGTTACATGGCTGGAAGCAAGAAAAACGTTTGGTACATTTTGACCGACGTAGACGATCAGGGCGTGGCTGCTGAGCTGGGCTTGAACTACTCGGCAAAGCTCACTTACGCCGCTAACGGCGCGAGAACAGCGAATTTTGATAACAGCAATGACTTGATCTTCGATAAAGGCACTGTCGATTTCAGCCCGGTGCGCAAAATCGTCCCGGGTCCATCGGGTGCTGAGTTTCCTCCCGTGTCGGCGCAGCCCGGCTCGATAGGAGACAAGAATTACAGCCCTTTGGTTCGCGTTCTTAACGACGGGGGAACAATTTATAACGCTTCCATCGTCGCCTTTGGCGTCCCGGCAAGCCAGATCAATTTCCCGAACGGCAACGTCGATTACAGCAAAGTGCATGATCAGGTTGTAGCCATCGATCCTGTAAATATGACGGTCACGTTGAATCTGATCAACGGATTCAGTTTCGGCCGCCCGGTTTGGTATGTTTCGATGGATGCTAGCATTCCATTATCGGCGGCGATCGAACACAGTACCTACGCGCCGTTGCAGGCGACTCTTCCGCTAGGGAATGACGACAGCTTCTCCAGTCCCATCGAACGGATCTTTATTGCAACGAACGGCGCGGAGCTGGACGGCTGCCCCAATCCTAAGAGGCAAGGTCTTTCAGCGGACCTCGCGGACGGCCACCGCCCCAACAATACTCTGGGTGGAATACCGACGATCGCTTTGGATTACAGTCCCATCTGGGATGCAAATCTGTACGAGTGGACGGCCGATGCAGTAAGTCAGGGCTACCGGCAACAATTGCGGGAGGAGTTCCAGATTCTCACTTATGTCCAGGATGGCCTGTTGACTGGGCCCGGAGGGAAGCCTTTTGGAAGCGCCGGATTTTCCATTAACTGTCCTATCGTAATCCGTCTGGACTGACCAGGTTTGGCGGGGCGCGTCGACGACTTCCATCCAACGGGCCCCGTTGCTTTTATCCTGATATGCATCGGCGCGCAAATCGCGTGGAACGGTCTTTCACTTCTTGGATCAACTTTGCTGGCTCACAAATAGCCGCCTTGGCCAGGCATATAGGATTACGAGCAGCGCCAGATCGGCCCAGGCAAACCAGTCGCCGGTGCGCGCGTAGAAAGTTGGCTCATTCTTTACCGGAATAGTCGCGACAACGCTGGCAAAAGGCGCGGAGCCGCTGTCCCGCTCCGCAAGAATCCGTCCGCGATCATCCGTCAACGTAAGAATTCCCTGCTTTGGCGCTCGCGCAATGCTGAAGCCGCTCTCTACCCCGCGCAGCACAGCCATCCGGCCGTGCAGCCAGCCATCGTCTACAAAGTCCCAGGCAGGTACTAACAGCAGCCCCGCTCCGTCTTCCGCATACTGGCGCGAAAGCAAAGGAAAGTCCATGTCCTTGCAAATGGCCAAACCCCACTTGCCGGAAGGCCGCTCCACTACAACGCGCGCCGTACCCGGCAGCAAATCACTCTCAAACACCGGCAGCATGTGGTGCTTTTCGTAGGTTGCTTCCAACGTGCCGCCGGGGGAGTACAGCCGCAACTCATTCAGGTTTGGCAAATGCAGGAATCCCGCCGCGATCGTGACGTGATTTGCTTTCGCCGCATTTTCCAGAATTTCATCCGCTTGTTGGATCTCCCGCGGCCCAAAGCGTCCAATTTTTTCAGGGATGACAATGACCTGGGCCCCTTGCTGCGCGAGTTCGGGAATATGTTCCGCGTAACGGCGAACGAGTTCTATCGACCCTGCTCCTTGCGCGAAAATTGTCTGCCGGACATCGCTGGCAATCAGCCCCGCTGTGATGCGCGTGCCAACCGGTCCGTTTTGAAGACGATAAGCTCCATAACCCAAAGTGACAACGAAAACCGCTGCTGTTCCGAGCGCAATCATCCTCTTCTCCCTCGCCGCTTCAACCGGCGCAGTTATCGCGGCAATAGCCGCCGGCAGGAGGAAAAGAAGAAACGCGATACTCCAGATGCCGGTGATGGCAACCACCTGTAGCACGGGCAGGCAGTCCATCTGGGTGTACGCGATATTGGCGAAGGTGCTGTGTGGCGAGCGAAACTCTGACAAATATTCCACCGCTACCCAGATGACGGGCACGGCGAGCGTCGCCCGAATAAGCTGTCCGCGCATCGCAAAGGCTCTAAAAGCCAGAATCACGGCGGTGAATACGACGGAGGAAAACACCACCACAATCAATGCGACCGGCAGCGCGAACACGGTGAGGTAATAGCTCCACATGTTCAAGCCGCCTAATGCAAATGCCAGGAATGCCGCCGCCCCTGCGGATCTCCATGACGAGCGAAGCGCAAGAAACAGGATCGGCAGCGGCGCCAACCAGGTGAGAAACCAGTGGGGATGCAGGCCTGTACCGTAGAAATAGGCAGTTGCGCTTGCCGCTACCGCCGCCACGGCAGTCGTTAGAATTTTACGCTTGGAGTCCATGAATGAGCCTCCGAAGAGAGCGCCGCAGTAGCGTTCGAAAATCGTCTTCCGAAAGGTTGAATCGTCCTGCGCGATAGAGCGTTACGTAGCCGTGAGTGTGCGCCCACAAACTGAGCGCAACCTCCCAAATATCGTCTTTCTTCAGCGCGCCCGATTGCACTCCCTTTTCAATCAGGTCAGCGATTGGAGTGAGCGTGGGCGAGCGGCGCGCCCGGAAGTCTTCCGGATAGCGCCGGGCCCCAGGCCGTGGCTGAGCGAAAACATAATCAAAAATGCGAGGCCTGTCGAAAGCATAGTCGACGTATGCTTCCATTGAGCTGATAAGGCGCGCTTCTACCGGGCCCCGTTGCGGGCGAGCTTCCATGTATCCAAGAAATTTTTGGAATTCGCGGTCCGTGATTGTGTTGAGCAGCGCCTCCCGGCTTGGAAAGTGATGGTAGATGGCCATGGGCGTGATGCCCACCAGCTCCGCCACCCGTCGCATGCTCACCGCGTCTGGGCCTTTGTCTTCCAGGATCCCTAAAGCGCCTTGGGCAATCCTGTCAGTCGTACTTTTTGCAGACGTCACTATACACTGTATAGCACACTTGCTATACAGTGTATAGCCGTGAGAACTAAGCTACTTTCTTTCTGGAACCCTCAAAGTACTCTTCGATCTCTTCCAAAGTCTTTCCCTTGGTTTCGGGCAGGAAAAACACCGCGGTAATGAAATAGATCACCGTGAAACCGGCGAACACAAAGAACATGGTCGAGTATCCGTAATTGCTCACAACCGGCAGGAAGATGGCCGCGAGCGTAGTAGAAACAATTTGGTTGATGACCAGCGCGATACTCATGCCGTTTGACCTGATGCGGGTCGGCATCAATTCTGAAAGCGCCAGCCATACACATACACCCGGCCCGATGGCGAAGAACGCCATAAACGCATAAAGGGCGATCGCGACTATCCAGCCATTCCGCGCTTCCGGCACGGGGCTGATCAGAGCCTTGTCAATCTTCAAAGGCGCCGTGCGGGCTTGATCCACGTTCGCAAACGGATTCTTGAGGAACGCTTCCAGCTTATTCGCCGGCACGCATCTGGCGCGGGTAATCTGGACCGCCGCCGCTCCCGCTTCGTCGGAACGCGCTACATTCGTCGCGGCCGTGAAATCGCCGTAACTATAAATGATGGTCAGCGCCGCGCGCCCCGGATTAATAGCTTGTGCGGCATCGCCCTTCGCAGCCAACAATCTGTCCGCCTCGGATCCATCGAAGCGGAGCGTGAGTGTTTGCTCGGGACTGACCAGCGCCTGTATGGCGTCGCGCCGATCGACGTGCTGTTTTTCCGTCCGCCGGAAGAGGCCGCCCGTAACTGCCAGCGAAAGAATAATGCCCGCAGTACCTAGCGTCAGCAGGAACTTCCGCCCGCTGCGATCCACCAGCATCACGCCCCCGATCGTCATCAGGAAGTTCACCAGCGTAAACGCAACATAGCCCCAATGGGCCGCCACATCGGAAAGGCCGCTCTGCAAGAGAATATTGGTGTTGTACCCAATAATCGAATTGATGCCGGTAGCCGTATTGCAGAACAGGATGACGCAAGCCAGCACAAACGGAATCACGTACTTCCGGTGCAAGAGTGACTCTTTGACTCTTGCGCCCGCCGAGGCCTCTTCTCTTTCCGCCGCAAGAGTCTCTTCCATCTCCCGTATCTCCGCATGCGCTTGCTCCACGCCTCGGGAGCGCAGCAGGGCCGCTTCAGCAGCTTCTTTCTTCCCGCGGCGGAATAGCCAGCGCGGAGACTCCGTCACCAGCAAGCTGCCAATCACGAATAAAATCCCCGGCGGCAGTGAAACCCAGAAAATGCGGCGCCATGCCTGGTCTTTAAAGGCGAATACCGTCGCGGCATCGGCAACTCGTGTGACTTCTTCCACGCGATAGCTGAAGTAAATGCCGATCAGCGCCGCCGCCACAATGCCCAGCGTCAGCAGCCATTGAAAAATGCCAGTGCCCTTCCCCCGGCTCGACGCCGCCAGGCACTCCGCCAGATACAGCGGCACCACTACGCCAATGAATCCACCGCTTGCGCCCTGCAACAAGCGGCCGAAAAACAATGGCCCGTAGCCGTGCGAAAGCGCAATCATCGGAATGCTCGCCACAAACGTGAGGCCGCTCAGCACCATCAGCGGCTTGCGCCCCATCCAATCCGAGAGCATCCCGGCAAACAGCGTCGAGATCACGCTGCCCAGCAGCACCGCCGCCACGATGATCGAAAGCTGCCCTGCATTCAGCCCGGAGGTTGCCTCCAGATAGGGCAAAGCGCCGCCAATGATGCCGACATCCACGCCATACAGCAGGCCCCCGAGCCCCGCCACCAGCAAAAGAAAGCGGTTATAACCGGCCGTACGGTCGAGCATAGGCATGCTAGAACACACCGTTGCGTCGCGCGAACTGCAGCGCCTCAATGGCCGCGCCGCGCGAGCCCGCGGTGTCGCCGTTCGGCATCACGTGAATGGGAATATCCGCTTGCTCTAGCCGTTGCGTAGGCATCACCGCGCGAATCTGCTCAATGAACCACCGCTGAAACTCTTCTTTCGTCTCCAGAGCCCCGCCGCCAATGATCAAAGCATCCGGATCGAAGACATTCACCATCGCATCCAGAAACAACCCGAGAGCATTCGCCTGAACGCGGAAAACTTCTTTGCACATCGCATCGCCGCTATCGGCCAAGCCCCTCACCAATCTGGCCGCCTGGCGCATATTGCCCGTTCTGTGTAATTGATGGTCCACGTCTCTTCCCAGAAAAAACGGCAGAAGGCATCTCTCAATGGAAGTAAGGGAGCACAGAGACTCCAGGTCCCCGATGCGGCCGCAATTACATTCCGGCTCCAGTCCGTCAATTCCCCGGATCGTCTGGTAAGGAATCAACACATGTCCCAGCTCGCCGCCGAATCCCTTTCTGCCCTGCACGAACTTGCCTTCATGAACCACCCCGCCGCCCAGTCCCGTGCCGATGATTGCCGAAACCGATGTGGCCCGGCTTTCCGCGCCGAACAGCACGAAATGACCCCAGAGCGCCGCCGCATTTCCATCGTTCAAGTAGATAACTGGCTTGCCCAGCTTGTCCGCAAGACCCCCGCGGATGTCGAATCCTGCCCAATGCGGATGCACGAAGTTTGTCGAGCCCCGCGCGCTCAGCACGCCGGTCGCGCTCGCGGGACCCGGCGTATCCAGGCCGACTACGTCTATATCGCTAAGCCGGACACCGGCTTCTTGCGCCGCGATCTCCAGACCGTCCGCAATCTGTTGGAGGCAGATCTCTGGCCCTTCCCTAGCCCTCGACGGGTGCTCGCACAACTCCTGAATGAGAAACTGCTCCTCGCCATCCAAAAAGGTGTAGTTAACGGCGGTTCCGCCCAGATCCACTCCGGCTGCAAGCTGCAACGCTCTTATCCTCGTTTTGAAAATTTTGGTGGCCGAAGTGTCACTGTAGCAAGCCGCGGAAACCGTCCTCCTATGCTATTAACGCTTGCGCCACGTTCCCGGCGACATCCGTCAATCGGAAATCGCGGCCTTGAAAACGATACGTCAACTTGGTGTGATCCATCCCCATCTGGTGGAGAATCGTCGCGTGCAGGTCATGTACGTCCAGCGGATTCTCAACGATGTTATACCCAAGCTCATCGGTCTTGCCCAACGTAATCCCGGGCTTGATCCCGCCGCCTGCCATCCACATCGTGAACGCGCGCGGATGATGATCGCGGCCCAGGAACTTCGAATTGTTGCGCGCCTCGTTCATCGGCGTCCTTCCGAATTCCCCGCCCCATACAACAATCGTGCTGTCCAGCAAGCCGCGCTGCTTCAGATCCATCACCAGCGCAGCCGCCGCCCGGTCCGTTTCCTGGCATAGGCTCGGCAGGCGGTTCACAATGTCGTCATGGCTGGACGTCCCGTGATTGTCCCAGCCCCGGTGATAGAGCTGCACAAAGCGCACGCCGCGCTCCACCAGCCGCCGCGCCAGCAGGCAGTTATTCGCAAAAGACTTCTTCCCCGGCTCCGTCCCATACAGCTCATGAATGGCGGCCGGCTCCTTTGAGATGTCCACCAGTTCCGGCACGCTGGATTGCATCTTGTACGCCATCTCGTACGAAGCAATCCGCGTCAGAATCTCCGGGTCGCCGTTACTCGCCAGGTGCGCCTCGTTCAAGTTCTTCAGCAGGTTGAGAGACTCGCGGCGCGTCGCCTCCGATACGCCATCAGGGTTGGTCAGGAACAACACCGGATCGCCTTGCGAGCGGAATTCCACGCCCTGGTAAACCGTCGGTAGAAATCCGCTGCCCCAGCATGCCTTCCCGCCGTCTGGTTGATTTTCCCCGGAGATCAGCACCACGAATCCGGGCAGGTCTTTGCACTCGCTGCCGAGCCCGTATGTCATCCACGACCCCATGCTCGGCCGTCCAATGATCTGGAATCCGGTGTTCATGAAGATCTGCGCAGGCGCGTGATTGAACTGCGTCGTATGCACCGACTTCACAATGGTCACCTGGTCTGCGATCTGCCGCAGGTGCGGCAGCAGCTCGGAAATCTCAGCGCCTGACTCGCCGCAGCGCTGAAACTCATATGGCGAGCCCAGCAGCTTAGGAGTCCCTTTGATAAAAGCGAACCGCTCGCCCTTCGTTAACTCCGCCGGCACATTTTGCCCGTCGTATTTCTGCAGCGTCGGTTTGTAATCCAGCAGATCCACTTGCGAGGGCGCGCCCGCCATAAACAGGAAAATCACGCTCTTCGCCTTCGCCTGAAACATCGGAGGCCGCGCAGCCAGCGGATTCGCCGTGTCAATCGCTGTCTCACTGGCGAACAAGGACGTATTCAAAAGGCTCGTCAACGCCGCCGCGCCGATGCCAAACCCTGATTGCTTGAAAAAGTGCCGTCGTGTCGCGGCTCGCAGCAGTTCTTCGTTCATCTCGCTTACTCCTTGCTGATCGTTTCGTCCATGTTCAGCAGCACATTCGCCACCATCGTCCATGCCGCCAGCTCTGGATCGGCCTGCGCGCTCTTCTGCCGGTCTTCCGCAAGCTGCTGCTCATAGAACTTCAAAATGCTTTCCAGTTCTTTTTGTGTGGGAACACGTGAAACCGCCAGGCGAAATCCATACGTGGCCCGGTCCGCAGCGCTGGCGCCCCCCTCTGCCATCATCCGTTTTGCCATCGCTCGCGCCGCCTCAAAGAAATAGGGATCGTTCAGCGCCGTTAGCGCCTGAAGCGGTGTGTTGGTCCGCACCCGCCGTACCGTGCAGAATTCACGGCTGGGCGCATCGTACGTCATCAGGCTCGGATACGGCGCGCTTCTTCGAATGAACGTGTAGATTGCCCGCCGGTACCGGTCCTCGCCTTCGCTCTCCGCCCATTTATCGTCGTTATACGGAATATCCCAAATGCCTTCCGGCTGATACGGAAACATGCTGGGTCCGTACATCTTGCCGCTCAATAACCCGCTCGCGGAAAGCGCAATGTCATGCACCATCTCGGCCTCTACCCGGAATCTCGGGCCGCGTGCATAAAGTTTGTTGTACGGATCTCGCGCCAGCAGTTCCGGCGTCACATGCGAAGATTGCCGGTAAGTCGCAGAGGTCACCATCAACCGCTCAATCTTCTTCATGCTCCATCCATCCTGCATGAATGTGGTCGCCAGCCAATCGAGCAATTCCGGATGCGAAGGCGGGTCCCCTTGTGTTCCGAAGTCTTCGCTCGTCTCCACAATGCCGTGTCCGAAGATGTTCTCCCAGACATGATTTACTGCCACTCGCGCCGTCAGCGGATTGTCATCGCTCGCCAGCCACTCCGCCAATCCGAGCCGGTTCGGCATGGCGTCCTTCGGCAGCGAATTCAACGCGGAAGGAACATCCGCGTACACCAGCTCCCCCTTGCTCATGAAGCTGCCGCGCTCGCGGCTATAGATTGCCGGGCGCGCATATCCGGGCTTCTCATGCATGACCATCGCGGTCACGATTCCCAGCTTCTGCAATTGCGTCTCTAGATCGTCAAGCTGTTTCCGCGTAGGCTCCAACTGCGGAGATACCTTGCGATACGCCGCCGCCAGTTCCTGCTGCTGCTCCGGCGTGCGCTGACCGGCCGGCGCCTCCAAAACCGGCCGCAGCCGGGCAGGCAAACCAACGATAAACTCCGGATCTCCTGCTGCTTCATCGGAGAGGATCGACAATCGAAAGCGTCCGATATTGCGCGTCGCATGGCGCATCTCATGCTTCATGGTGATCCGCAGCACCGTCCCGCCCGCGTAGCCGAATGGCTTGTCGGGAACAAATACAGCCTGCCGCGGGACCGGCGTCGGATCACTCGCATCAATGGCCCAGCCTCGCAGCCCCGGCTCTGTTCGCGTCAGGTTCTTCGCCTTGTAGCCCTCCTGCGATTCGTCCGCCGTCACTTTCTTCCACACAATGTGCCGCTTCGTCTGCGGATCGCTCGCCGCAGCAGCCTCAATGTCGAAATCGCTTAGGAAGAAATTGCCCTCCGCATCGCGTCCCGGACCACCGTGCGGCAAACTGGCATCCGGCAGCACTTCCAGCCGCAGCGCCCTGATCATTGCGGCATCCGTCTTCGCCTCCACCGTGTACGTATCGGCTTGCGGATTCTTGCCCGTGGCAAGTAGTGACCCATCCGAAAGCGCCTTCAGCGTTGCGCCGCCTGCGGATTTATAAGCCGCCTGCTGCAGCACGCGCCACTGCTTCCCGGCGCGCGCCATCTGGTCTTCCCATGACTTCTCCCCTGCATCCAGCCGCGGGGTCTGCGTATCCAGCACTTTCTCGAGCTGAGCAATCTGCGCCCGCAGTACGCCGCTGCGCTCTTTCTGCTCGGCTGTCGGAAGTTCGAGCTCCGGCTCCTCCGCCCAGTGGTCGCCATCGTCTGCGATCTTATATTCTTCGTTGTTGAAGAACGCGAGAAAGCGATAGTAATCCTTTTGCGTGAACGGATCGAACTTGTGGTTGTGGCATTGCGCGCAGCCGAGCGTGGAACCAAGCCAAACCGACGCCGTCGTATTCACCCGGTCCACCTGGCTGTACCAGTAATATTCTTCGACGTCTATTCCGCCCTCTTGATTCACCATCGAGTTGCGGTGGAAACCGGTCGCAATAAGCTGATCCTGAGTCGGATTCGGCAGCATGTCTCCCGCTATCTGGTCAATGGTGAAGTCGCGAAAGGAAAGGTCCTGGTTCAGCGCGCGTATCACCCAGTCGCGATACTCCCACGCCGTGCGCAGCCGGTCCTTTTCATAGCCGTTACTGTCGGCATAACGCGCAAGATCCAGCCACGGGCGCGCCCACCGTTCTCCATAATGCGGAGACGCCAGCAACCCGTCCACTACTTTTTCGTACGCATCCGCGCTCTTGTCCGCCAGAAAATCATCGATTTCTTTCGGGGTCGGCGGCAAGCCGATCAGATCCAGATACACGCGGCGCAACAGCGTCGTTTTCTCCGCCTCGGGCGATGGTTTCAGTCCTTCGGTCTCCAGCTTGGCCAGGATGAAATTATCAATTGGGTTCCGGCACCACGCGGCATCTTTCACTTGCGGAATGCTCGGCATTACGGGCCTCACGTACGCCCAGTGCTTCAGTGGCTTCGCCATCGCCACCGGTGTCGTGCCATCCGGACCCGGCGCGCCCGCATCAATCCATCGGCGGATAATGGCGATCTGATCGCTCGAGAGCGGCGGTCCGCCATACGGCATCTGTGGCCGCTCCTCCGCCATCAGGCGCCGCACCAGGCGGCTCTGGTCGCTGTGGCCTGGCACGATTACTTTGCCTGACTCGCTGCCCTTCAAAACTGCAGCTAATGAGTCCAGGCGCAGCCCGTTTTGCTGCACATCGGGCCCATGGCACGTATAGCAGCGTGCCGCCAGAATTGGCCGCACGCCAGTCGCGAATACCGGCGATGGCTCCGTATTTTTTCCAGCCGGCGCTGCAGCCGGCGGCGCGCTCGATTCCGAAGCTGTGAACACACCCGCGTCGATCCAAGCCCGGATTTGCGTCACCTTATCGGGCGAAAGCGGATCCCCGGCCATCGGCATGCGCGGCCCATCCGTCAAACCCAAAATGCGTTTGACCAGCAGGCTGTCGGAACTCTTCCCGCGCACGATAACCGGTCCCGAAGCCCCGCCCCGCAGAATCGCCGCCTCCGAATCCAGCCGCAGCTTGCCCATCGCCATGCTCGCGCCATGACACTGCACGCAGGATTGCTTCAGAATCGGAGCGATTTCGCTTTGGAATTGATCTGTCTCGGTCTTCGATTGCGCGCCCGCGATCGCCCGGCACAGGAGTGCGAAGACTACGATGGCTCTTGTTTTTTCAAACACCCTACACGCTTCTTTTGTTTGAGTGTATCGAAACAAGCTTGATTGGAAAACAATACAATCAATGACGCTGATGAACTCGACCCGTCGTACTTTCATTACCCAAAGCATCGGGTTGGTCACTATCAGCGCCGCCGCTCTTAATTCACAACAGCAGGGCACGCTTCTCAAGTCTATGGACGTAATCATTCCGGCGGGTGATGGAATGCCATCGGCAAGCGCCGCGGGCGGAATGACTTACCTCGAAAAATTGATGCAGCGCGAACCAACCATCGCAGATCAAATCGGTAATTGTCTGAATGCCCTGGAGAACATCGCCTTCCGGTTATTCCAAAAGCCTTTCGATAAGCTCTCCAACGAAGAAGCAGTCTCGGCAATGACCCATTTCGAAAACGAGTCGCCCGCCGAACTTGCCACCCTACGCGATTACGTGTATGAGTCCTACTACACCCAGCCCCCGGTCTGGAAACTGATTGACTACGAGTTCTATCCGACCGATTATCCCGGCCCGCACATGAAACCGTTCGACGATTCAGTGCTTGATCCAGTTCGCAGCAAACCCAAACTCTACCGCGATGATGGCGACGGTCAGCTCTAGTCATGCCGCAGCCAATCGCAGATGTCCTGGTCATTGGTTCCGGAGCGGCTGGCGCGGCTCTCACCAAACGGCTGACAGATCTGGGTGCGAAGGTAGTCTGTCTGGAACAAGGCGGCTGGATCCATCCTGCAGATTACCCGTCCACGCGTCCGGATTGGGAAATTCAGATCCGGCGCGGAGCCTTTAACTTCAGTCCGAACATTCGTAGGCGCTGGGAAGATTATCCGGTGGCCGAAACGGGCGCGAACCCACCCGGCGTTCTCATGTTCAATGCGGTGGGGGGAAGCACGCATCATTGGGCCGCGCACTTCCCTCGCTTTCACCCCTCCGATTTCCGCGCCCGCTCGCTCGATGGCGTCGCCGCGGATTGGCCTCTTCGCTACCGCGATCTTGAGCCGTACTACGACACGAACGATCGCGAGATGGGCGTGGCTGGACTTTCCGGCGACCCCGCCAATCCGCCGCGTTCGCCCCGGCCCACGCCTCCTCTGCCCCTGGGAGTGCTGGGCGAAACCATCGGCCGCGGACTAAACAAGCTGGGCTGGTATTGGTGGGTTTCCGACAACGCCATCGTTTCTAAGGAGTACCAAGCGCGCCCGGCCTGCGGCCTTCACGGAAAATGCATGTTTGGCTGTCCGATAGGCTCCAAAGCATCCACCGATGTTACCTACTGGCGGAAGGCGATTCGCAAGAGAGCCGTCGTCAAGCCCTGGTCGCGAGTGCGTGAAATCACCGTCGACCCGCAAGGCCGTGGGCGCGGCGCCGTCTACTACGATCGCGAGGGCGCCGTTCATGAGCAGCTCGCTAGAGTCGTGGTGGTTTGCTGCAACGGAATCGGTACCCCGCGCCTCTTGCTCAACTCGAAATCAAGCCCGTTTCCGAATGGCTTGGCGAATTCTTCCGGGCTGGTCGGCAAGAATTTCATGATTCATCCCTTCCGGACATTGGAAGGCGTGTTCGAAGCTCCGATGTACGCCTATGACGGTCCTTTTGGAATTCCAGCTATGAGCCAGCAGTTCTATGAGACGGACCCTAAACGGGATTTCGCCCGCGGCTATACCCTGCTGCTGGAGCGCGGGTTCGGTCCCCTGCATCGCGCGTGGGGAGGCTTTGCGAATAAACCTGTTCCGTGGGGCGCGGATCATCACCGCGTCATGAAACAGCGCTTCCCTCACGTGATCCGCGTCACCGTCATGGGCGAAGATCTGCCTGAGGAGCGCAATCGCGTTGAGATCGATCCTGATCTGAAAGACACCAGCGGCATACCGGCGCCCCGCGTGGTCTATGGTTATGGCGAAAACAGCCTCAAACTGCTGGAGCACGGCGACCGCATGGCCCGTCAGGCTCTCGAAGCGGCTGGCGCGATTGAGATCCTCGATAGTGGCCCCGTAACACCGGCATACCATTTGATGGGAACGGCTCGCATGGGAAACGATCCCAACAAGTCCGTGGTCAACGCCTCAAATCGCGCCCATGACATAAAAAATCTGTACATCGTCGATGGAAGCTCGTTCGTAACCAGCGCGGCCGTCAATCCCACTTCCACTATCGGCGCGCTCGCTCTACGCGCGGCGGACAAAATCTGGGAGGAGCGTAATAACTTGTAAGTCGATATACTGATTGGGTTGCTTGGCCACCAATGCGAACCAGAGTTTTTGCCGTTCCGTCGCTGGTTTTATGCGCTGTTCAGCTCCTGAGCGCAGCCTCGCCAACCACCATCAATTTCGACCGCCAGGTCCGGCCCATTCTCTCCGACAACTGTTTCACCTGTCACGGACCCGATGAAAAACACCGCATGGCGGGTCTGCATTTTGACACCAAGGACGGCGCATTCGGCAAGCCAGGAGTAATTGTTCCCGGGGATTCCTCGCAGAGCAAAATGTATCTGCGGATCAGTAATCCGAACGTGGCGATGCGGATGCCGCCGTCGTATTCCGGCCGCAAGCTGACCCCCGCGCAAATTGAAATTATCAAAAACTGGATCGATTCCGGCGCGAAATGGGAAACGCACTGGGCCTTTGTTCCGCCGAAGCGTCCGGATCTGCCCGCTGTTCAAAACAAGGCTTGGGTCAGGACGCCCGTTGACCAGTTTGTCCTCGCGAAGCTGGAGAAAGAAGGCCTCGAGCCTTCGCCCGAAGCCGATAAAGCGATACTGCTGCGCCGGGTCACCTTCGACCTCACCGGACTTCCGCCTACACCCGCCGAGCTGAATGCATTCCTGAGCGACAAATCCCCGCACGCTTACGAAAAGGTCGTCGACCGGCTGCTTGCTTCGTCGCACTATGGCGAGCGCATGACCATGCAATGGCTCGATTTTGCACGCTACGCCGACACGCATGGCTATCACATCGATAGCGCGCGTGAGATGTGGCCGTGGCGCGATTGGGTGATTCAAGCCTTCAACAGCAACATGCCGTATAACGAGTTCACCGTGGAGCAGATTGCCGGAGATCTGCTGCCGCATGCTACGCAATCTCAAGTGATCGCGACCGGTTTCAATCGCAATCACATGATCAACTTCGAGGGTGGCGCAATTCCAGAGGAATACCAGAACGAGTACATCTTCGATCGCATTGAAGCGACATCTACGACCTGGCTGGGCGTCACCCTCGGCTGTGCCCGCTGTCACGACCATAAATACGATCCTTTACGGCAGAAGGATTTCTACAGCTTCGGCGCGTTTTTTAACAGCGTGCCGGAAAAAGGTCTCGATGGATATAAGGGCAACGCCGTCCCGTTTCTGCAGATGCCGAATGCGCAACAGGCCGCCATGAAGGCTCTGCTCATCAAGACAATTAAAGAGAAGGATGACGAAATCGCCGCGGCGGGATCGAATTGGGAACAGCAGCAGCGCGAGATTCCGGTCTCTGTGCCGTCGTCCGGATTGACCGCAGAATACGCATTCAACGATTCACTCGCAGACAGGCTGCAACCCGCCTCCATCGCCAAAGTAGTTAACGGCAAGCTTCCGTTCACGGATGGCCGCGTTGGCCGCGCCGGGGATTTCGATGAAGAGCCGCAGGTTTCGTTCGGCGGTGCCGGAGCGTTGGCTGCCGAAAAGCCATTCACTGTCGCGATGTGGGTAAGAGCCGACGGGCCGTCGGGCATGGAGATCCTGCAGCGCTATGAGAAATCGCCCAAAGCCGGTCCTGGATATGAGATCGCGCTCGATTACTGCAATCACGAGAACTGCAACGTGATCGTTCGCTTGCGCAGCGACGGCCCCGATTCAGGAATAGAAGTGAAATCTACCGAAGGCGTTACGTTAAAGGAATGGAATCACGTCGCAATTTCTTATGACGGTTCAGGCCGCGCGAAGGGCATTCAGATTTACGTGGATGGGCGCGATGTGAAGACCGCTATTGTCCTCGACAAGATGAGTCCCGCATCTTTTGACAAAGGTGAATTACAGACCGGCAATAAGGATTGGGGCACGCCTTATAAAGGACAGCTGGGCGACCTACGCTTCTATAACCGGAGAATGTACGCTGGTGAAGCCTATCAACTCGGATTGCTGGGTCCGCTGCATGACGTTCTTGAAATTCCAGCCGACAAGCGTTCCGAAGATCAGAAGAAATGGCTTCGGAGCTATTTCCTGAAGGAGGGCGGTAATCCTGCGGAGAAGCAGCTCGGCACGGACTACGCCACGCTGAATAGAGGGCTTGATCAACTCAATTTAGAGATTCCCTCGACCATGGTGATGGCGGAGATGGACAAGCCGCGCGACACGTTCATCCTGGCACGCGGCGACTATCGCAATCGCGGCGAGAAAGCGGAGCCAAATACTCCGGCGGTGCTGCCGCCGCTTCCCAGAGACGCTCCGCGCAACCGCCTGACGCTGGCGAAGTGGCTGGTCGATCCAGGCAACCCGCTTACCGCGCGCGTAGCCGTGAATCATTTCTGGCAAATGTACTTCGGCATCGGCATAGTCAAAACCAGCGAAGATTTCGGCTCCCAGGGTGATCCGCCCAGCAATCAGGACCTGCTCGACTGGCTTGCCACCGAATTCATTCGAACCAATTGGGACGTAAAGGCAATGCAGCGCCTGATCGTGACTTCGGCCGTGTACCGGCAGGCATCGAAGGTCACGCCGGAGATGCTTGAAAAAGATCCTGAGAATCGCTTGCTGGCTCGCGGTCCGCGTTTTCGCTTGCCTGCTGAAATGATTCGCGACAACGCGCTGGCGATCAGTGGATTGATGAACAACCAGATCGGCGGCCCGAGCGTTTTGCCCTATCAGCCAAAAGGATTGTGGGAAGAGATGGCGTTTGGCGGCGATTTTTCGGCGCAAACCTATTTGCAGAGCCATGGAGCCGATCTGTATCGCCGCAGCATGTACACCTTCTGGAAGCGCAGCGTTCCCTATCCATCGTTGAACACCTTCGATGCGCCGGACCGCGAGAAGTGCACGGCGCGGCGCGGCGTTACTAATACGCCGTTGCAAGCGTTAGTGCTGATGAATGACCCGACCTATGTCGAAGCTTCGCGTGCGCTGGCCGAGCGCGACCTGAAGGAAGGCGGAACTACCGAGACGGACCGCATCCGCTTTGCCTTCCGGCTGGCGACGGACAGGGATCCTTCGCCGGAGGAACTTACCATTCTCGAAAAACTTTATAAAAATCAGATTGTCCACTACGACTCGGACCGGGCGGGCGCCGCGAAGTTGGTGGTAATCGGGGAATCAATGCGGAATCCGAAGGACGATCCGGCCGAACTGGCGGCCTGGACGCTGGTGGCCAGCACCATTCTTAATATGGACGAAGCGGTAACGAAGAACTGAGGCGCAGGATGGATCTTATCCGTGAACGAGAACTCGCGCTGACACGGCGGCAGCTATTCGGCTACAGCAGTAAAGGAATCGGCGTTATGGCGCTCGCTTCTCTGCTGAATCCTAAACTATTGGCCAACGATGCGCCAGTGAAAAGCGACGCGGCATTCGGCGGCCTGCCCGATCTGCCGCACTTCGCGCCCAAGGCAAAGTGCGTCATCTACCTGCATCAATCGGGCGCGCCATCGCAGATCGACCTTTTCGATTACAAGCCGAAGTTAGCGGCGATCGCCGGCACCGAACTTCCGGATTCTGTTCGGCAGGGCCAGCGCATCACCGGAATGACTTCCAACCAGAACTCACTGCCTATCGCGCCATCGATCTTCAAGTTCAATCGCGCGGGCGAAAACGGGACTTACATCAGCGAGCTTCTACCGCACACCGCGAAGATTATCGATGAGATCACGCTGGTGAAGACAGTGAACACGGACGCGATCAACCATGATCCGGCCATCACGTTCATCCAAACCGGATTCATGCAGCCGGGACGCCCAAGCATGGGGTCGTGGGTGACTTACGGACTCGGCAGCGAGAACCAGAACCTGCCTTCATTTGTCGTGTTGATCTCGCAGGCCAACGCTTTGAATCGGGATCAGCCGCTTTTCACGCGGCTGTGGTCGAGCGGTTTTCTGCCATCCAAGTATCAGGGCGTTCGATTCCGGGCCTCGGGCGACCCGGTTTTGTTTCTGGCGAACCCCGACGGAATTGATAGCGACACGCGCCGTACGATGCTCGATGCGCTCGCGGAGTTGAATCACATCACGGAGCAGAGCTATGGCGATCCGGAGGTGACGACGCGGATCTCGCAGTACGAAATGGCGTACCGGATGCAATCTTCGGTTCCGGAACTGACTGATTTGTCGAAAGAACCGGCCAGCACGTTCGAGCTGTATGGACCGGATTCAAAGAAGCCCGGCACGTACGCGGCGAACTGCCTGATGGCGCGCCGCCTGGCAGAGCGCGGAGTTCGATTCATTCAGCTTTATCATCGCGGCTGGGACCAGCACAACGATTTGCCCCGCGATCTGGCGCTGCAATGTGGCGGAACGGATCAGGCATCGGCAGCACTGGTCACTGATCTAAAGCAGCGCGGCCTGCTAGACGACACGCTCGTGATCTGGGGCGGCGAATTTGGCCGGACGGTGTATTGCCAGGGCCATCTTACGAAGGACAACTACGGCCGCGATCATCATCCGCGCTGCTTCACCATGTGGTTTGCGGGCGGAGGCATGAAGCGCGGCTTTGTATTGGGTGAAACGGATGATTTCTCTTATAACGCGATCTCCGATCCAGTGCCGATTCATGACGTGCAGGCGACTGTACTGCACAACCTGGGAATCGACCACACGCGCCTGACTTACAAGTTCCAGGGCCGGCATTTCCGTTTAACGGATGTGGCCGGCGTGGTTAATCAGAACGTGCTGGCGTAGAGATGAAAACGCGGCGTTCGTTTCTCTTTGCGGTTGGAGGCGGCGCTCCTCTTATTCTGGGAGCGATGAACAAATCCGGATCGGCTAAGCCAGTTCTCGGCTCCGGCGCTTATACATATGAAGTGACGCACGACTGGGGCGACTTGCCGCCGCAAATCAAATACGGCAATACGCATGGCGTATGCGAAGATTCACAGGGCCGGATTTACATTCACCACACCGTGAATGCCGCGAGCGAAAGCAGCGATTCGATGGTGGTGTTCGATGCGAACGGCCAGTTCATCAAAAGCTGGGGCAAGGAGTTCAAGGGCGGCGCGCACGGTCTGCATATCCGGAAAGAAGGTTCGACCGAGTTTCTTTATTTGTGCGACACGAAACGCGGCCTGGTGGTGAAGACGACGCTGAATGGCGAAGAAGTGTTCACGCTTGGATATCCGAGCGAATCAGAGGCATACAAACCGAATCCGGATGGCAGCCAGAAAAAGTACAGCCCGACGAACCTGGCGATTGGGCCCAACGGCGATATCTATGTGGGCGACGGCTACGGATCAAGCTATATCAACGTCTATAACAAGGATGGTAAGTACCTGCGTACCTTCGGCGGCCCAGGAAGCGCACCGGGCCAGTTGAATTGCCCGCACGGCATCATTCTTGACGACAGGGGCCCTGAACCGTTCCTGATGATTGCGGATCGCGCAAATCATCGCATACAAACTTTCACGCTGGCGGGCGAGCATATCGCATTTATCGACGGCACCAGTCTTCCCTGCTACTTCGATTTCTACAAGTCGGGCGAGACGGTGGTTCCCGATCTGGGCGCGAGAGTGACGCTGCTGGACAAGAACAATAAAGTGATTGAGCAACTGGGCGACGACTCAGCGGCGCACACCTGGGAACAAGTCCGAAAGATGGACCGCAGCGCTTTCAAACCCGGCAAATTCGTCTGCCCACACGGCGCCTGCTTCGATCACAACGGCAACATCTTCGTTGTCGAGTGGGTAGAAGTAGGGCGCGTGAGTAAACTACAAAAGGTCTAACTCGCTACGCCCACGTATAGCCGCTGTTGGCTAGCGGGAGCGCGCGGATGCGCTCGCCCGTCACGGCGAAGATGGCATTGCAAACGGCCGGCACGATAGGCGGCAGCGCGGGTTCGCCCAAACCGGTAGGCGCGTGGTCTGTCTTGGGGAAATACACTTCAATCTGGGGCGCCTGGGTGAGGCGCAGCAACTGGTGCGTGTTGTAGTTCGTCTGCACCACATGGCCCTCTTCGAGCGTGATCTCCTGATGCATTAACTCGCTCAGCCCATCGATAATGGCGCCTTGCACCTGGGCTTCTGCGCCGCTCGGATTGATGATCTGGCTTCCGACATCGCCGCAAGCCCACACCTTATGTACTTTGACAGCCTTGTTGGAACTGACAGCGACTTCCGCCACATGCGCAAAGTAGCCCTGGAAGCTGTAATGGAAGGCGATGCCCATGGCAGTGCCTTTCGGCAGCTTGCGCTTGCCCCATCCCGATTTCTCGGCGGCGAGCTCGACTACGGCGCGCATGCGGCCGGCATCGTAAGCCTGCGGCTGGGCCGCGGCGCGCGTGTTTGCGGGTTCATTCTCCACTTTGGGCTTGGCAGCGGCCTGCACGATGTCGTGTCCGGCTTCGCCCAGCAACTGCAAGCGGAACTGCAAGGGATCTTTGCCAGCGGCGTGAGCTAATTCGTCTATGAACGACTGCATCACGAAGCATTGGGAGTTCGCGCCGGGAGCGCGGAGAGCCCCGGTCTTCAGCCGCAGCGGCATGACAGAGGAATACATGGCGAAGTTGGGCACGAAGCCGGAAGGAAACTCGCTGGGAGAGATGGCGGCTGCCGGAGAAAAGGTATCGCCTTCGCCGTAGCTGATGAAGTGGTTGCTCCAGGCTACGATTTTCCCGGAGGAATCGACGCCGCCCTTGAGGAAGTGGAAGCCGCCGGGACGATAGTAATCATGCGTCATGTCATCTTCGCGCGACCAAAGCAGCTTCACGGGCGCGTTGGTCTTCTTCGCGATGGCGGAGACTTCCACCATGTAGTCATTGGTTAAACCGCGGCCGAAAGAGCCGCCCGCGCGGAGAAGATGGATGGTGATGTCGCCGGGCGAAACGCTCAAAATCTTAGCAAGCAGGTCACGGCCGCGGGCAGGCTGTTGGGTATTGCTCCAGATTTCGAACTTGCCATTTTGGTAACGCGCGCTGCAGGTTCTGGGCTCGAGCGGGGCGTGCGAGATGAACGGGTAGGAATAGGCGGCTTCAAGGGTCTTCGACGCGCCTTTCAGTGCCTGATCGACGTCGCCTTCATTCTTGAGCGTGCGCTGAGGCGGCTGCTTCGCCAATTCCTGCGCGCGCTGAGCGAACTCCTGGCTGCTCTGCTGAGCGGCTTCGCCTTCGTCCCACTTCACGTTCAATTTCTTGCGAGCGGTTTGGGCTTGCCACCAGGTTTCGGCGAGGATGGCGATACCGGGCTCGAGGCCAGGATCGCCTTTCATAACCGGACCAACCTCGATGGGGCTTTCGAGAACGAAAGCGTCGCGAACGCCGGGCATCTTCTTTACTTCGTCGAGATTCGCGCTGACGACTTTACCGCCGAAGACCGGGCACTTCTCATACGCGGCGTAGAGCATATCGGGGAGAGTGAAATCGATACCGTAGATCGGCTTGCCGGTAACGATGTCGGGGACGTCCACACCGAGCGTGCGGATGCCGATGATCTTGTACTCGGATGCGGGTTTGAGCTTAACGGAGTCCAGATCAGGCGGCGGCAGAGTGGCGGCGACAGAGGCGAGCTCGCCATAACCGAGCGAGCGGTCCGTCTTGCGATGGTAGACACGACCGCTGGAGGCGTAGCATTCCGATTCGGGCACGCCCCATTTCTTAGCCGCGGCGGCAATCAGCATCTGGCGGCCGGCAGCGCCGACCTGCTGCATGGGAATGAAATTATTGGAAGCGGCGCGGCTACCACCAGTCGACTGCAAGCCGTATTTCGGGTTGTAGTCAGCCTGTTCGACTTTGACGCTCTTCCAATCGACTTCCAACTCTTCGGCAATCAGCATGGGCAGCATGTTTTTGATGCCTTGGCCGATTTCCGGATTACGGGAGAGGAGAGTGACACTGCCGTCTGGCGCGATGCGCATGAAATCGGTCGGGTGCAGCGGTGGTTGCGCGGGATGCTGCTGCGCGGAGGCGAGAGGCTCGATATAGGCGCCGATCAGCATGCCACCACCGGCTAAAGCGGAAACGTGGAGAAACCCGCGGCGAGTCAACATGACTAAGCGGCTCCTTGCGCGTGCATCGCGGCGGCCTTGTGGATAGCCTCGCGGATGCGGAGATAGGTTCCACAGCGGCAGAGGTTACCGTTCATGGCTGCGTTGATGTCCTGATCAGTGGGATGCGGATGTTTGGATAAGAGAGCGGCGGCTGACATAATCTGACCGGCCTGGCAGTAGCCGCATTGCGGGACATCGACTTCGATCCAGGCTCGCTGCAGAGGGTGTTGACCGTCGTGCGAGAGGCCTTCAATAGTTGTGATATGAGCGTTGGCAGCGGCAGAAACGGGAGTCAGGCAGGAGCGAACGGCTGCTCCGCCGAGATGGACAGTGCAAGCGCCGCACTGACCGATTCCGCAGCCATACTTTGTTCCATGCAGGTTCAGGACATCCCGAATGACCCACAAAAGCGGGGTGTCGGGCGGCACATCAACGGAAGAGGGCCGCCCGTTAACAGTCAGGTTAATCGCCATATTTTAACGATACGCCCGCGAGGCGGGAGGGTGCGCTAGAAGTTTTCCGGGGGAATAATTGGCTTCGTCTAGCTGCGCCGGCCGCCGCCGAGCAAGCGAAGCACGATATTCAGAGCGGCGACGAAGATGTTGAACACTCCGGCGAAGAGCATGAGCGCGCCGGGGATGGGGCTATCGGCGTCAGGCGAGCGCAAAATACCGCTGGTGGAGTAGACGAGGGTGAACACGCCGAGCGCTCCGATGCCGACGGCGACGAGGATGCCGACGAAGCCGATGTGGAGGAAGCCGTTGAGAATCATCGCTCCGATGACAGAGAAAAAGATGCCCGCCATGAGGCCCCGCGGCGCTGAGAAGGTGCGACGCGTGGTCATGACGTAAACCGTAACGCCGAGAAACACGAAGGCCGTGATGAACAAAGCGACGAAGATAAGGGACGGCGCAATGGTGCGAGCGATCCACAATATCGGCGAAAGCGCGATGCCTGAGATGAAGCCGTCGAACACGAGGACGGCTACTCCAAGCTGATGGTTGTGCCGCACCGCGATGGCGATGCGCGGAACGACATTAAGCAGTACCAGTGCGGCGATCCAGCCTAGCCAGCCGGAGAAGAAACGCGCGAGGGTTTGCGAGGTGGCTCCGACATAGCCTCCGGCAATAGCGCTGAAGACGGCCAGCCCGAAGAGCAGGTAAGTCTGTTTGATGACGACCGCGCCTTGAGCGTTCAGGGCAGTGGTCCCGCTGAGCTTATCCCAGGCTGAAACCTGCGGTTGTGGTTCGTACATGTCTGATTCCCTCACTATCAGTCTAGTCCCAAGTTGCAGAAATTCGAGTAGTTAAGGGCGCTTACGCTTCCGGCTCAGTTTCAGCATCTTTGGGTTGCGGGAAATATAACGCTAATTTCCGCAAGTAGGTACCAGTTTGACGGGTGTCATTGGCAGGCGGGAGCGGCGAGGGGCGAACTCGGAAGCGGGGCTAGCTGCTGCTTTGTCAGTTGGTCATTCAGAGCCGGCAGACTGCGCTGCAGCAAATCATTCCAACCCTTCACAACAGTAGCGATGTCATGGCAGTAATCTTCATAGGCGGTGTGCATGGCGGGAGTAGGCGCGGAATCGGCGCTTTCGATAGTGGTGGCGAGAGAGCCCAACTCGCGATTCAGGAGAGCAAACGCCGGTTTCGGCTTCCCTGCCCCACCGCCGCCCGCGGCATTCACCGACCCCTGCAGCTTCGATAGTTTCTGATCGAAGTCTTTGAGATCTCCGGTTTGCGTTTTGCGGTCCGCTATAGCGTCCCGGAGGTGCGAGGCCTCCTGGTAGAGGCCGTAGCTGGCGGCGACGAGAGCGAGAGTCTTTTTCTCCAGGGCCAACTGCTCTTCAAGAGCGGTATTCGAGACGTCGACGCGCGGATCCATGCCGACTTCGAGCGGCTGCGTGAAGGTCTGGCCATCGACGACAAGACGGACTTCGTAAGCGCCGGGCGTGACAAGCGCGCCCTGCGGCTCGCCGGGAGTGTTTTCGTAGAGCGCGGAGATGGGGTATTCGTGACGCAGAACCGGCGGCGCGGTGTAGTGGAGATCCCACACGAAGCGGTTCATACCGGCGGACTTGGGAAGCGGTTCAGGGCGCGCGACCCAGTAATCAGGGACGGGCGGCGGCGGTTCGTTAGAGGGCGGTTCCGGCTTGCTGGAGAACTCGCGGACGAGTTGACCGGTGGAGTCATAGATGCCGAGACTGATGTCGCGGCCAGGAGCGGAGTTGAAGTAGTAATCAATCAGAGCGCCATTGGGCGGATTGTCGCCAGCGGGCATTTCGGGCGGGAGCGGAGTGTCCTGATTCAGATCAAGAGCGACACGAAGCGCTTTATCCGGCCGGTACAGAAAGATGGGCGAACTCGCGATGTTAGCGTCGATCTGGCGCAAGGGAGCGAGGCCGTCAAGAATCCAGAAGGCGCGTCCGTAGGTGGCGGCGACCAAGTCATTTCCATGGACGACGAGATCGCGCACCGATGTAGTGGGCATGTTGAGCTGCAAGGGGCTCCAGTGATCGCCGTCATTGAAAGAGACGAAGGTGGCGGACTCGGTGCCGGCATAGAGGAGCCCTCTACGCGTGGGATCTTCGCGGACGACGCGGACAAAGCTGCCTTCCGGGATGCCGTCGTTAGCCTGCTGCCAGGTTTGGCCGTAGTCGCGCGTGCGGTAGATGTGCGGCTGGAAATCATTCTCCTCATGGCGATCGACAGCGGCGTAAGCCGATGCGGCGACGAAGTGGGAGGCTTCGAGCATGCTGACCAGGGCGTACTTTGAAAGGCCGGGAGGCGAGACGTTCTGCCATTTGACGCCGCTGTCTTTGGTGAGCTGGATCAATCCGTTGGTTGTACCGGCCCAGATGACGCCCGCGGCGACGGACGAGGGCGAGAAGGTGTTGATGGAACTGCGATCCGGCGGACGGACGGTCTCTTCTTCCTCTTTCTTGCGCGGTTTCCTGGCGATGTCCTCCTGGTCCTGGCGCTGCTCCTGGCCGGTTTCATCCTTGACCTGTTCGTTCTGGGCGACGGCATCCGGCCTTTTGGTTAGATCAGAGCTGATCGCTTTCCAATGAACGCCGCCGTCGCGAGTCTCGAGAAGGAATTGAGTGCCTTCGTAGAAGACCTGCGAATCCTGCGGAGAGAAGGCGAGGGGCGGGTTCATGGCGAGGCGGTAATCGCTATCACGGCTGACGTTCGGCGAGATGGTATCAACCTGGCGATTGGCGCGGTTGAGGCGAATGAGGCCACGACCGGGGCCGCCGGCATAGACGAGATTTGGATTGAGCGGGTCCGGGAGAATGTAGCCGAACTCATAGCCGCCGACGGGATCCCAATCCATGAAGGTGATCTCGCCATAATCACCGCGGCTCAGCGTGGCGACCGAGCCGCTATCCTGCTGCGTGCCGTAGACCCAATACGGGAAGCGATTGTCAGTGGAGAGATGGTAGATCTGGCCGGTGGGCTGGTTGTACCAGGAACTCCAGGACTTGCCGCGATCCAGGCTGATGGTGGCGCCCTGATCGCTGGCGAGGATCATGCGTTCGGGGTTGGTTGGATCGATCCATAGCGCGTGATTGTCGTCGCCGCCGGGCGCGCCCTTGTAGGAGATGAAGGTGCGGCCGCCGTCATCGGAACGGTAGAGCGAGGTTTGGGCGACGTAGACCACGTCAGGATTCTTAGGATCGAGGAAGACGCGGCTGAAGTAGCCGCTGCCGCGAACGCGCGCATCCGTGGTGATGCGCTGCCAGTTTGCGCCACCGTCGTCTGAGCGATAGAGGCCGTTGGCTTCGCCCTGCACGGCCACGATGGCGAAGACACGCCGGCCTCCCGGCGCGACAGCAACGCCGATGCGGCCGAGCTTCTCCGTGGGCAAACCGTTTTTGGCACCGGTGATGAGGGTCCAAGTCTCTCCGGCATCGATGGTCTTGTAGATTCCGGCGCCGTTCATGGATTCAATGAGGGCGCGCGGATTGCCGGGCTTGACGTAGTGGGTCCACAAGGCGGCAAAACCGATTGTCGGATTATCGGGCGCGAAGACTACATCAATCGCGCCGTTCACGTCGTCTTTGTAGAGGACTTTGCGCCAGGTCTTGCCACCATTGGAGGTTTTGAAGACGCCACGCTGCGGGCTGGGGGTGAAGGTGGGTCCAAGCGCGGCGATGAAGACGATGTCGGGGTTGTGGGGATCCACCCACATGGTTCCGATGTGAGCGGTGCCTTCGAGCCCGATGTGCTGCCAGGTTTTGCCAGCATCGAGGGATTTGTAGACGCCATTGCCGACGTTGACGGCGCCCCCTACGAGACTGACATCTCCGGTACCAACGTAGACGATGTTTGGATTCGATGGCGCAACGGCGACGGCTCCGATTGAGGCCACGTGCTCTTCGTCGAAGATGGGCTTCCAGACTACGCCGCCATCGACGGTTTTCCAGAGGCCTCCGCCGGGAGTGCCCATGTAGTAGACGGCGTCATTGCCGGGGATGCCGGAGACGGCGGAGACGCGGCCGGCGCGAAAGGGGCCGATCTGACGCCAACGCATGCCGCTGTAGAGGGCGGGATCGACCGGCTGGGCTGCGAGGGGAGCGGCGAGGAGGGCCAGCGAAGAAATGATGAACGCGGCGCAGCGGGGCTTGGGCTGGGGATGGGTTCGTGAAAAAGGCATATAACAGCGAGGCCGAATTTAGGAATGGTACATCATGCGGCTGGCGGGTTACCGAGCCGGAGGCCGGTTTCTGCCGAACGAACTTCGCGATAGACGGATCGGGGTGCGCAAGAGCGGCGATGGCGGATAGGCGGAAATTTTCTTCCGGCTTGGAATGAATGAGTTGGACGTGGTTTCGGCGATGGGGTGAACGGTGGAGGTGCGGATACTCGGGCGGATGGCGAGCAGGCGGAAGAAGGGACAGGCGGGCGTGGGCCAAGGCAAAGGCGGCGGGCCGAAGTCGCGCGATGGCAAGGCACGGTCGAGCCAGAACTCGACTACGCATGGGATGCGGGCGCGGCCGGGCCTGATTCTGCCGGATGAGCGGCGGGAAGATTTTGACGAGATCGAAAAGGGATGGCGCGAGGAGTATCAGCCGGAGGGTCATGCCGAAAATACGCTAGTGGATCAGCTGATTTTGAACCAGTGGCTGATGAAACGCGCCGAGCGGCGCGTGCTGCAGGCCGAAGAGGCGGCGGTGGAAGAGTGCGGGGACGATCCGCATGGCTGGACTGAAGAGCGCCGGCATACGTTTGAGCTGATGCAGCGGTATAAGACCACGGCGGAGCGGGCGTTTTACCGGTCTTGGAATGCAGTGCAGGGTTTGCGAAAGGACAGGATGCGGATGGATGACAGAATGGCGAGGCTCGTGCGTGAAGGGCTTGAGAAGGACACCAATATCCAGCGGTTGAAGCGGGACATTTTGGAATTGATGCCCAAAGCGCCGTCTGATCCGGCGAAGGGAAACGCGCTGGGCGATATTACGAAGAAGTACCCGTTTGGCGAGGCGCATGCGAAGGCTGCGGCGGAGGCGAAGACGGCGGCGCAGATGTTGTTTCAAGGGCAGTTACATCCGAAGAAACAGCGTAAGATTGCGGTACTGGATCAGTGGATTGAAGTTACTGTCGAGGATGGGAAGACAGTTACTACCCTGCATCCGCCGAATGACGAACTTATTCGGGCCGGGCAGCGGATGTTACCGCCGCCGGAGATGGTTTACCGGCGATTTAACTTTGTGGGGCCGGTGCCGCCGGAGTATCTGTGGTCGACGAAGGACCCGGTTATGCTGGCGAATGGCGGGATGGGAATTCAGCGGATCTATGTGGATACCTGGCTGGAGTTGATTGAGAAGGAGAAGGCGCTGGGGACCGGGCATTTGGGGCCGACTGGCGTGGGGAATATGCCGCGGCCGATGGAGCGCGGTGGGTGTGATTGCGAGGTTTGTAGCGGGAATCGGGCGATTTTGGAGGCTCGGGCGGAGGCGGGTGGTTGAATGACTGGGATGGCGGTTTTTTTGGTTAGGTGTTGGCTTTGAGCGGTAATTAAAATTCCTTTATGCTCCGCACATACAAGCTCCGTTGAAGACGCGGTCCAAATTGTTGATTTCACGTGAATGGCCTGCCGCGTCTTCATTTCGTTCTGCGGCCCGAAGGGCCATGGGTACTCCCTTACGGTCGCCGCTCGGTTTCGAGTGTTCACGGTGTCAAATAGCTTGCCTACATAAAGAAACTTGTGAAACAGGCTAGGATGTTCGCTTGATCGAAAGAATTCACTCGGGTTGCTGGTTCCGGTGGCAAGGGTTATCTGCGCGCCGCTGGCATCGCCGCGCTGCCACCCGGCGGGTGGTAACGACGCGCAGCGGCAATCGGGCTGCATTCAGCCGATATTCGAAAAAACATCCGAGAGTTGGAGGGTAAATGGTGATGTGATCCGATCTCTCGCGGCTCCCGCACCCGCCTCAAGATAGAGGCCAATCTTTTGCAATTGACGAGCTCTGCATTCGGACGGCGAAAGGAAGTCCGAGTCCGGCATGCGCGCTCGGGATTTAGTCTCACAAATTGGGAGCAAATCCAAACCTCACGCAGAGTCTCTTGGGACCTGTTCGGTGCTCCACTTTCGGCGACCATTGTCTAAAGTGCTTGACCAGCTGATTTTTCTTCTTGGACCGGGGGTATGGCCACGAAACTGCTTCAGAGTGAACTGCCCACCGAAACTGAGAACCGCAGGGCGACCACTGGGACCCAGATGGCGGTAGCTTGCCTAATTGATTCGGTACGGTTTGAAGTACCGCCGCTCAAAGCTCGTTTGCCTTGGCCCAATTGCGAACGGCAAGCTAGGGTGGGTTTCGCGTCAGGCAGAAAACGATGATCATTACGCGCACACCTCTCCGCATTTCGTTCTTCGGAGGGGGCACCGATTACCCGGTCTGGTATCGCGACTACGGCGGATCTGTTCTGGCGACGACGATCGACAAGTGCTGTTATGTGACATGCAGATGGCTGCCGCCGTTTTTTGACTACCACAGCCGGTTATCCTACTCGCGCATTGAAAACGTAAAGGCCAACTCTGAAATCTGGCATCCTTCCGCACGCGGCTGCCTCCAGTTCCTCGGAATCGAAGGCGGCGTCGAGATTCATCACATTGCCGACCTACCGGCCAGAACGGGCTTGGGTACCAGCTCGGCCTTCACAGTCGGATTGCTCCTGGGTCTATACGCGTTAAGGAATCAAATGCGGGACAAGCATACGCTTGCCGCGGATGCGATTTACGTAGAGCAGGATTTGGTCGGCGAGGCAGTCGGCTCCCAGGATCAGGTAAGCGCAGCGTACGGCGGGTTTAATCGCATCGACTTTCGTCCCGATGGCTTGATTGATGTGAAGCCTATTGTGGTCCCGCATATGCGGCTCATGGAACTCGAGCAGCACCTGGCGTTGTACTTCACGGGTTTTTCGCGGACAGCTTCGGACGTTGCCACCGAGCAGATTAAAGTGACCCCTTCCAAGAAACGCGAGCTAGAGCTCATGCTGCAACTGGTTGATGAAGCCGAGAGCATTGTGACCAGCTCCAGCCGCTCTTTAGGCGACTTTGGCCAGTTGCTCGATGAAGGATGGCGGATCAAGCGGAGTCTGACGGACCGGATCACGACGCCGGAGATCGACGAGATCTACGAGGCGGGGCGGGCCGCAGGCGCACTCGGTGGAAAGCTTCTTGGTGCCGGGGGTGGCGGGTTCATGCTTTTCTTTGTGCCTCCGGAGTGCCGCGAGGAGCTGCGGCTGCGACTGAAGAAACTGCTATGCGTTCCCTTCAGCTTTCTGAATAGGGGCAGCCAGGTGATCGTATATGAACCTGAGCCAACCTATGATGAGGCGCTCAGCGAAGCGCGCTCGATGGTGTATGCCTGACAGAGAGGACGCGATCATCCTGTGTGGCGGCGCCGGAACGCGGCTCCGTCCCGTATCTGACGGAGCACCCAAGTCCTTGATGACGGTGTCCGGGCGCCCATTCCTCGAACTCCTACTGAGCCAGTTGCAAAGGCATGGTTTTGACAGGGTGATCCTGGCCACCGGCTATCGCGGGACTGAAATTCGTTCTCAGCTGGGAACAAGATTCGGCAGCCTGGATTTGGCGTACTCCGACGAGCGCTTCCCGCTTGGAACGGGCGGAGCGCTCCGCCATGCCGCAGGGGAGGTTCGGACGGCAAACTGTTTGGTGATGAACGGCGACAGCTACACGGATGTCGATCTGGATCAGCTCAGCGCCGCGCACATTCAGTCGCAGGCGCACGTTTCACTGGTCGCCGTTCCCGCTGACGAACGTTGCGATTCAGGATGCATCGCGACAGACAAGGCGGGCAACGTCCTCGAATTCCTCGAAAAAGAAGGTCACGGCTCCGGGCGTTACCTCAACGCAGGGATTTACGCTCTGAGGAGCCAGATCCTGTTTGAAATTCCACCCGACGTTCCGGCGTCGCTCGAACGCGACGTATTCCCAGCCTGGATTCGCGCTAGCTTCACGATCAGAGCATTTTTTCACTCTGGAAATTGTGTGGATATTGGCACTCCGGAGCGCTATCAGACCGCGCAGGCACTGCTGGCAGCTGCCGAAATCCATGCCCGCCGGGCAAGCGAGGGAGCACCATGAAAGTCTGGATCACGGGCGCTGCAGGCTTTATCGGCGGATACCTTGCGCGATACTGCCTCGAGCGCGGGTGCACCGTTTTGGGCACCGATATCCGCAATCCTGACAACGCGGCCCTTAGCGGCGCCTTTGAGCACTGCGACGTGCGTAACGCGGAGCGGATGTTTGAAACCGTCGCATCGTTCCGGCCCGATCGCATTTATCACCTGGCAGCGCAGAGTTATCCGACGGTGTCGATGGAGCAGCCGCTCGACACGATGCTGACCAATGCCGGTGGCACGATCAATGTGATGGAGGCCGTGCGCGCCGCCGGCATCAACCCGGTGATCGTGGTCGCGTGCTCTAGCGCCGAGTACGGCAACGTCGCGTCTGCAGATCTGCCGGTGCGCGAAGAGCATGGGCTGCGGCCGCTGCATCCCTATGGCGTGAGCAAGGTGGCCCAGGACCTACTGGCTGCACAATACTTTGCGAACTACGGATTGAAGACGTTACGTATCCGAATCTTCAACACGACCGGCCCAGGTAAGACGGGCGATATCTGCTCCGATTTTGCCAGGAGAGCCGTCGAGGTAGAGCTTGGCATTCGGCCGTCGCCGGTGGCGGTCGGGAACTTAGCGACTCGCCGCGCGATCGTCGATGTGCGTGACATGGTGCGCGGACTTTGGCTCGCCGCCGAGCACTGCAGTCCGGGTCAGGCGTATAACCTGGGAGGCACGGCCATTCATTCGGGCGCGGAGCTGATCGAGGCGATCCGGCTGAATGTCTCAAAACCATTCACAGTGTGGCAGGATCCGGCCCTGGTGCGAACCTGTGACGAGCCGGTCATTGCCGGAGATATCAGGAAATTCCAGGATTGCTGTCCCTGGAGGCCGGAAATCGGTATCGCACAGACGGTTAGCGAGATGGCCGGCTGGTGGAGAAGCAGGCTTACGCCGCAGGCGATCGCTCTCAAGGACGAGGCGTGCTTGGCCGGGCACGAGGTCGGCGCGTGAGCGTCGGACATCTGCAGGCAGGCCAACGAGCGCGGGCTCCGCTCGAAGACACCATTCTTAGCAACTTGAGCCGCAGCCTCGATGTCCACAGCGGCTTTATTGAAACGTCGCTTCCCGCGCTCACCGCAGCCGCCGAGGCCCTGATTCAGGCTTATACATCGGGGCACAAGGCAATCTTTTTTGGAAATGGCGGTAGCGCGGCCGATGCGCAGCACCTGGCAGCCGAGTTTCTCGGGCGCTATTTGAGAGAGCGCGACCCGCTACCCGCGCTCGCCTTGAATGCAAACACTTCGGCGCTAACCGCCATCGCGAACGATTACGGTTATGAAGAATGCTTCGCGCGGCAGTTGCGCGCCCTGAGCTCGCCCGGCGATGTAGCGGTAGGCATCAGTACATCGGGCAGTTCGCGGAATGTGATTCAAGCCCTCCGCTGGGCCGGCCGGCTGGGTCTTTTCAGGATTGCGTTCACCGGGGCTTCGGGCGGCCCACTGCGAGAGGTTGCTGACGTGGTGATTCAGGTCCCGTCCGAAGAGACGCCACGCATTCAAGAGTGCCACATTCTGGCCGGGCACGCTCTGTGCGACGCGGTTGAACGCGCGGTGGTGAAAGCGAACGGAAGCGATCGGTCTTAGGTATGAGATCTGGGGTATGAGATCTGGCCGCAAAAAGGCGCTCTTTCTCGATCGCGATGGCGTGATCAATGTCGATACCGGTTACGTCGACCGGCCCGAGCGGTTTGAATTCACTCCCGGAATCTTTGAGCTCTGCGGCGCGGCCGAGGCCTCAGGCTACCTGCTGATCGTTGTGACGAACCAAGCCGGCATCGGGCGCGGCTATTTCTCGGAAGCCGACTTCCGGCATTTGACGGACTGGATGAAACAACGGTTTCTAGAACACGGCGTCCACATCGCACAGGTTTACCATTGTCCCTATCATCCGGAGTTCGGCCAAGGGCTCTATAAATGCGAGTCTCGAGACCGCAAGCCAAATCCCGGCATGCTACTGGATGCTCAGTCAGATTTCAATCTGGATCTTGCCGCCAGCTTCCTGATCGGCGACAAACTCTCAGACGTCGAGGCCGCACATGCGGCTGGGATCGGGGCGCCGATCCTACTACAGTCCCATAACCTGAAGCCTAAAGCGTGCGGCGGCTCGTACCAGGTATTTGAATCGCTCACTGAGATCCGGCTGCGTTTCTTTACACCTGATCAAGGTTCCAACGCGAGGACGCAGCCGGCGGGCGCATCTTCGCAGCGGGCATGCGAGCAACGATAATGTCCAGACCCCACAAAATTCCTTTTCTTGACCTCGTCAGTTTGCACGCAGAGCTGCAGACAGAGCTGCGCGAGGTTTTCGACTCGGCACTCGCAGCCGCGGCATTCATCGGCGGCCCGGAGGTCGAGGCCTTTGAGCGCGAATTCTCCGAGTTTTGCGAAACCAGTCATTGCGTAGGAGTCGGCAGCGGCACGGATGCTTTGCGTTTCGCGCTGCTGGCCGCGGGAGTTGGCCCGGGCGACGCCGTGATCACCGTGGCCAATACTTTCATTGCGACGACCGAGGCGATTTCGCAGGCTGGTGCGCTCCCGCTGTTTGTGGATATTGATCAGACCACCTACAACTTGGACCCGGAGAAACTCGCCGAGCACCTGGAAACGGAGTGTAGCTTCGACGCGATGACCGGAGCGCTGATACATAGAACATCCCAAAGACGCGTTGTTGCAGTCGTGCCTGTCCATCTTTACGGACAAATGGCCGACATGGACCGAATCCTCGAAGTTGCGAGGAAATACAACTTGGTTGTGGTCGAAGATGCCTCGCAAGCCCATGGGGCCACTTACTTCTCAAAAGCGCAGAATCGCTGGTGGAAGGCTGGATCGATGGGTCTCGCCGCCGCCTTCAGTTTCTACCCGGGGAAGAACCTCGGCGCGTGCGGCGAGGCGGGTGCAGTAACGACCAACGATGCCGAACTCGCCCGGAAAGTGCGTTTGCTGCGGGATCACGGTCAATCGCGGAAGTATTATCACGAGATCGAAGGCTATAATGGCCGCCTGGACGCGATTCAAGCGGGCATTCTGCGCGTGAAGCTTCGGCATCTTCCAGAATGGACTTCGAAGCGACGCGCTCTCGCCGAGGCGTACCGGCGGCCGTTTGCATCGACGGCTAGTCTAGTGATTCTGCCGTACGAACCATCCTGGGCCACCGCGGTCTATCATCTGTTTGTCTTGAGGGTTCAGAATCGCGACGAGCTGATCGAGTATTTGAACTCAGTGAATATTGGGACCGCCATTCACTATCCGGTCCCGCTGCATCGGCAAATTGCCTATGAAAGCTTGGGCTGCAAGGCCGGCTCGCTCTCGATTACGGAAAGCGTCGCTCCGCAGATTCTCTCGATTCCGATGTACCCCCAACTGCGACCAGATCAGCAGCAACGCGTCGTGGCAGCGATATCTGAGTTCGTCGAAAACACCCAACCCGCAGCGCAAATCGCCGTGAATAACTGATGATGACGCGCTGCGTCCCAAAATCCTTCTCGGTTTGAAGCTGGCCGCTGGCAGCTGAAAGCTAGCGTCCGCACCCGTTCAAATGTAAGGAACAGATTCTCATAACGTTCAGCCTTGGAAGCCCAATGAAGATTGCCGGCAAAGATATCAGAGTTAGCGGACGGCTTATTAAAATCGCACGTCTGGACGGAGATAAGTACGAGTTTCCAGACGATCCGGAGGCCGTCTTGGCGAGCCTGCGGTCCTGCGGAACTCGCATCGACCTGTTTACGTTTCTGCAGCCGATTCCGGAAACGATCCCGAAGTATTCGTATCCGATGGAGTGGGACAATCTTGCCGTATTGCCGGTGTCGACCTTCGAGAATTGGTGGAACAACCAAATTCGTTCCTATCCGCGTAACCGGGCGCGACAGGCGGAAAAAAAAGGGGTGGTGATTCGCGAGATCCCCCTCAGCGAGGCGCTTATTGAAGCGATCTGCGAGATCTACAATGAAACACCGGTTCGTCAGGGGAGGCGGTTTCCTCATTATGGGATGAGAAAGGACACGGCCCGCGAATATGCGAGAACATTCTCCGACAGAAGCATTTTTGTCGCCGCGTTTCTCGGCGATAAGATCATAGGCTTCGCCAAGCTGGTTACCGATGAGAAATGCAGGCAGGCGTGTCTGGTTCACATTTTGTCGATGGTGCAGCACAAGGACAAAGCGCCAACCAATGCTCTGATAGCCCAGGCGGTTCGTGCATGCGCGGCGCGTGGCATTTCTTATCTGGTGTACGAGAACTTTACGTACGGTAACAAGCAGGGTGATAGCCTAAGTCACTTCAAGGAAGTCAACGGGTTTCAGCGCACGGATGTGCCCCGGTACTATGTTCCGCTAACCCCGATCGGCAAGGCCGCCTTCCGCCTCGGGCTGCATCACAGGCTGGTCGATCGCCTTCCCGAATCATTGGCGTCGACCCTCCGCGAGTTCCGTAGAAACTGGTACAGCCGCAGGTTTCAAACGGTAGCGGAGAGCTGACGAGGCACACGCGGCCGCTTTTCCGTTACGTCCTAAAGCAACGCCGTCCTGCGCGACCGGTTGCCATCACGACTCAAAATAGCACCTGTCGTCCATAAACGTTTCCGGGCCTTCCCGCCCGGTAGCGAGCAACAGAGAGGAACACTTTGCGAATCAGCATTTTCGGACTAGGTTATGTTGGCACTGTATCGGCGGGATGTCTCGCCGGCAGCGGGCACGACATCGTAGGTGTCGATCCCGTTCAAACCAAGGTGGATTTGATCAACAATGGCCTATGTCCCATTATCGAAGCCGACATAAGCGAGATCATCGCGTCCGCCGTCCCGAACGGTCGATTACGCGCCACCACCGATACAGCTGAGGGTATCCGGGAAACCGACCTGTCTTTTGTTTGCGTGGGGACGCCAAGTCAATCGAACGGCAATCTCGACTTGCATTATGTCCAACGGGTGTGCGAACAAATCGCAGAGGCGCTTAAGAAAAAGGCTACCTGGCATACGATCGTTATCCGGAGCACGATTTTACCGGGCACAATGGACAGTGTTGTTATCCCGGCCCTCGAACGATCCTCCGGCAAGCAGGCGGGAATTGATTTCGGTGTTTGCCACAATCCCGAATTCTTGCGCGAAGGTTCTGCCGTCAAAGATTTCCATTGCCCACCGAAAACCGTGATCGGAGAATTGGACCAAGCAAGCGGGGATCTCTTAGCACGCCTCTACGCTGCCATACCTGCTCCGCTGCTCCGCACGGATCTAAGAACTGCGGAGATGGTCAAGTATGTCGACAATAGCTGGCACGCCCTCAAGATCGGCTTCGCGAACGAAATCGGCAACGTCTGCAAGTCTTTTGGCATCGACGCTCACGAGGTCATGAAAATCTTCTGCCGAGACCAAAAACTCAATATTTCGCCGGCTTACCTTATGCCCGGGTTCGCTTTCGGAGGATCCTGTTTGCCCAAGGATCTACGCGCGCTTGCCTATCAGGCCAAGACTCACGACTTGCAACTCCCAATCATCGATTCAATCCTGCGGAGTAATGAAATGCAGGTCAACAGGGGCCTGCGCTTAATCATCGAAAAGGGCCGTAACCGCGTCGGCGTATTAGGCTTCAGTTTCAAGGCCGGAACAGACGATCTGAGGGAGAGCCCGGTGATCGAACTAACAGAGCGTCTGATCGGCAAAGGCTATGACTTGCGGCTTTACGATAAGAACGTGAACATTGCGAGTCTCGTCGGGGCGAATCGAGACTTCATTCTCAACCGTATTCCGCACATATCCAGGCTCATGGTAGCCGACATCGACGAAGTCCTTGATCACGCTCAAACGATTGTAATCGGCAACAATGATGCGGAGTTCAAGAGTGTACCCGACCGCCTGCGTGGTGACCAGGTTCTTGTCGATTTCGTACGAATTACGCCTCGGCGAAGCGAGGAAGGAAAATACGACGGCATCTGTTGGTAGCCCCGTACGGGAACGGGCGCTGAGTACTTATTTGAGCAAACTGTAAAGCCAAACCACCATGAAGCATAAAGTTCTGATCATCGTCGAAAACCTGCCCGTTCCTTTCGATACGCGTGTTTGGAAGGAGGCGTGTGCTCTTCAGAAGAATGGCTATGAGGTTACCGTGCTGTGCCCGCGCGGCAGAAATTATGAACACGGGCGCGAAATTATCAACGGCATTCACATTTACCGGCACCCGATGCCTAAAGAAGGAAACAGCCCTCTGGGATACATTTGCGAGTACGGATGCGCGTTGCTATGGGAGTTTGTTTACGCCTGGTGGATCTACTTTCATGGAGGGTTCCAGATCATGCAGGGCTGTAACCCCCCGGACGACATTTTTCTGGTGGCCTTGCCGTTTAAGCTGCTTGGGGTGAGATATATATTCGACCAGCACGATGCAAATCCCGAGCTGTATTTATCAAAATATGACAAACGGGGATTGTTTTATAAGCTCCAGTGCTGGCTGGAAGCGTTGACATACCGCTGTAGCGACGTGGTAATGTCAACCAACGAAAGTTACCGGCACATCGCTATCGGCCGGGGGCGCCGTGATCCTGCGCGAGTATTCGTTGTCCGCAATGGCCCCGATTTGTCGACGTTTAAGCTCGTTCCGCCCAACCCGGCATTAAAGCATGGGAAACGGTATCTCGTGGCCTACGTCGGAACCATGAGCGTCCAGGAAGGACTGGACATCTTACTCGATGTAGCGCTGTACCTCAAGAATCTTGGTCATCGCGACATCCAATTCACCTGTATTGGCGGCGGCCCGGGCTTGGCGGCACTTCGGAAAATGGTGCAGGACAAGGACCTGAGCAATATGGTTAACTTCACCGGCAGGGTGCCGGACCAGCAGTTGCTCGAGACATTATCAACGGCGGACGTTTGCGTGAATCCCGACAGGCCTTGTGAAATGAACGAAATTTCCACGATGATCAAGATCATGGAGTACATGGCTCTTGGTAAGCCTATCGTTCAATTTGACTTGAAAGAAGGTAGGGCGAGTGCCGGAGAGGTGTCTCTCTACGCAGACAAAAGAAATCAAGTGCCGGATTTTGCCGACAAGATTTTGTGGCTGTTACAGAACCCCTCAGAGCGCGAAAGAATGGGCGCCATCGGGCGCGAGAGAGTGCAACAGAAGCTCGCGTGGGAGTATTCGGTCGGGAATCTGCTTGCGGCGTACCAGACCGCTCTCGAAGGGCCGTTTGTCCAACGGGAGCCTACGGAAGCAACCTCGCCAGTTTCGCAGCTCTGATCCTTCTTCAAGAACACCGTGCCTGGAATCGTTGGCCTCATCACCAAACAGCCTTTCTCTCGTGCGAAGGCACAGTTGGCCGCCATGCTCAAGGCGATTCAACACGAAACCTTCTACAGCAGTGGAACGTGGGCGGACGAATCGCTGGGCTTATATCTTGGCTGGACAGCTATCAAGGGTTCGTTTTCGGATGCCATGCCCCTCACTAACGAGAAGGGAGATGTTTGCCACTTCTTTTCTGGTGAAGAGTATCCGGATCCTGCCAGGGTCCAGCAATTGCGGAGTCAGGGTCACCAAATCGGCCCGGCGGAATCCGCCTATCTTGTTCACCTTTACGAAGACGATCCAGGGTTTGTGCGGAATCTTAACGGAATGTTTCATGGGCTCAATGTTGATCGTGCGCGTGGGGACGTAACGCTGTTCAATGACCGGTACGGCATGCACCGGCTTTACTATCATGAGGCGAAGGACGGTTTCTACTTCGGGGCCGAAGCGAAGGCCATTTTAGCTGCCCTCCCGCAGCTTCGGACCGGTGATCCGCAGGGCATTGGCGAGTTCATTGCCTGCAGCTGTGTTCTCGAGAATCGCACCATCTTCAAAGGCGTTCATGTACTGCCGGCAGCCTCCTTTTGGACGTTTAAAGCCGGGCGCTTGGAATCGAAGAATACGTACTTCGATCCGCGTGAATGGGAGGAACAGGCTCCGCTGCAGCCGGACGCATATTACGAGGAGCTGCGTGCGGTTCTGTCGAGCGCGCTTCCCCGGTATTTCGCGGGGCGGCAGCAGTTAGGAATCGCGATGACCGGGGGGCTCGACACGCGAGTCATCCTAGCGTGCCATCCGCCCGCGCCCGGGTCACTTCCCAGCTATACTTTTGGCAGTAAGCTTCGCGATACGTACGATGTACGGATCGGCAGGAAGATCGCGGAGATATGCCGCCAGCCTCATCAAGTCATAGAAGTTGGCGACGAGTTTCTGAAAGGATTTGCTGGTTATGCCGAGCGCGCCATCCATTTGACCGAGGGCACGGTTGACCTCTATAGGGCGCCCGACTTATACCTCAGCCAAAAGGTTCGCGAAATCACGCCTGCAAAAATCGTGGGCACCTATGGCAGCGAGATTGTGCGGCATGCTGTGATGTTCAAGGCCATGGAACCCCCGGCCGGCATCTTCAATCCGGATTGGCTTTCCGACGTTCATGCGGCGCAGAACACCTATGCCGCTTTGCGGCGGCAACACCCGGTGACATTTGCCGCATTCCGGCAGTCGCCTTGGTATCACCACGGGATCCTTGCATTGGAACAAAGCCAGTTGACCGTCCGGTCTCCTTTCATGGATAGCGAGTTCGTTCGAGCTGTATACCGCGCTCCGAAGGAGAGCGCGGACCAGGATATCCGGCTGCGCCTGATTCAGCAAGGCAGCCAGGTTCTGGCGAAAATTCGTTCAGATCGCGGTGTAAGTGTCAACGGCGGACGGGTGGCTTCCTTTCTTGCGCGCGCTTCCCAGGAATTTACCTTCAAAGCCGAGTACGCTTACGACGAGGGAATGCCACAGCCGGTGGCTCGCGCCGATCATTTTCTTTCTGCGCTGCGGCTGGAGCGGCTATTCCTGGGCCACCATAAATCGCTTCACTTCAGGATCTGGTACCGGGGCCAACTCGCAGATTACGTACGCCAGATGCTGCTGGATCCTTTGACGCTGTCGCGCCCGTATCTGAATAGGAAGAATGTTGAAAGCATGGTGAACAGCCATGTCGCTGGAACCCAAAACCACACCACCGCAATCCACAAGTTGCTCTCATTGGAACTTGTCCAGCGGCTGTTCTTGGATGGCCGATGATCGAATACGCCGGGTGACGTCCCGGCGGCGAGCTCCCGATGCCCCCATTCGTTGCTACAGTCATTTATAGTTTCGGAATTTGGGGATTGTTCTTTCTCAACCGCGACCGTAAGTACCGGCCCTCGCAGGCGCTGTGGATTCCCATCGCATGGTTGTTGATTAACGGGTCGCGGCCCGTCTCGAGCTGGTTCGGCGGCCCGGCGATGTCGCCAGAGGCCCTGATGGAAGGCAGCCCTTTCGATCGTGTCGTCTATCTGGGCCTCCAGGTCGCCGGCGTGGTGGTGCTCTTGGGCCGGCAAGCTGCTGTCAGCCGGTTTTTGCGTGCGAACGCAACGCTGCTTGTCTTTGTGTTTTACTGTGCAGCAAGTGTTGTTTGGTCTGATTACCCGGAGGTGGCATTCAAGCGTTGGATCAAGTTGCTGGGCGATATCACGATGGTCGCGATTATCCTAACTAGCCCGGATCCGCTGCGCGCGATCAAAACGGTTGTAACACGGGTGGGCTTTCTACTGATTCCTAGCTCTATCCTGCTCATTAAATACTATCCAGGACTGTCGCGGTCTTATGACTCATGGACTGGAGTGCAGTTTGTCTCCGGAGTCGGGACCGACAAGAACATGCTCGGCATGATCTGTCTGGTATACGGACTAGGGATCCTATGGCAGTTTCTCGGCGTCTTACGCGAGCCGCGAGGCCGGGAACGAAAGCGCAGACTGATCGCCAACGGCATATTTCTCGCGCTCCTATTGTGGCTGTTCTCATCAGCGGATTCCATGACTTCTCTATCGTGCTTCGTGATGGGAAGTTTCGTGATTCTGGCAACAACGTTTCTCAAGACGGCACGCAAGCCGGCGGTAGTGCATACCATGGTACTCGGAATCGCGGGAGCCGCCTTCGCCGTTTTATTCCTTCATGTTGGCGAGGGCGCAGCGCTCCAGAAGCTGGGAAGAAACCCTACGCTTACAGGCCGGACGGAAATCTGGACAGGGGTTCTGCGCTTCGCGAGTTCGCCACTCTTGGGCACCGGCTTTGACAGCTTTTGGCTGGGCCATCGACTAAGCCAGATTTGGGCCGCAGGACCGCTCCTTGCAGGCATCAATGAAGCTCACAACGGCTATATCGAAACGTATCTGAATTTAGGCTGGATAGGCGTAGGTCTATTGGCTGCCCTCATCGTGACTGGCTACGGCGCCATCATTAGGACACTTCGTATCCAACCGGAAATGAACAGGTTAAAACTAGCTCTTTTCGTCGTTGCGGTCGTGTATAGCTATACGGAGGCCGGCTTCAGGTCCACGAGCACGATGTGGATTGCGTTCTTGATTGCAATTGCCGTCGTGCCTCAAGTTCGCGTTCGCCAGGGCGGTCTTTTGAACGCGGGCAATGGCGCTGATGCCGAATCGCGAGCTGAGTTGACGGTTGTCTCGCACCAGGAAAATGGACTGCTGGCGAGTAGTGTGGTGTAACAATCCATGAGACCTCTTGTTTCGATCCTCATCCCCGCTTACAACGCGGAGAAGTGGATTGCCGACACCCTGCGTTCGGCGATCGCCCAGGCTTGGTCGCCTAAGGAAATCATCGTTGTGGACGATGGCTCGAAAGATCGGACCGCGCATGTCGCCCGGCAGTTTGAACCGCACGGAGTCCGCGTGATTACGCAAGCAAACCAGGGAGCCGCAGCGGCGAGAAATACGGCCTTCGGTCTGAGCAGCGGGGAATACATTCAGTGGCTCGATGCCGATGATCTTCTGTCCCCTGACAAAATCGTTCGCCAGATGGCCGTGGTGAAGCAGGCCCCAAACAAGCGAGCTTTGATCTCGTGCGGCTGGGGTCAGTTTCAGTATCGGCATTACCGCGCAAAGTTTGTTCCGACTCCGTTGTGGTGTGATCTGCCGGTCACAGATTGGCTGGTGCGCAAGATGGGACAGAACCTTCACATGCAGACTGCAACCTGGCTCGTCAGCCGCGAGCTGACCGAAGCGGCGGGACTGTGGGACACAAGATTATTGGGCGATGACGACGGCGAGTATTTTTGCCGGGTGCTTCTGAAAAGCGACGGCGTGCGATTTGTGCCGGGCGCTCGCGTGTATTACCGCGCCTCCGGCGCCGGCAGCCTCAGCTACATAGGCAATTCCAATCGCAAGCGGGAGGCGCAATGGCGGTCCATGCAACTGCATATTGGCTACCTTCGCTCATTAGAGGATGCGCCGCGCGTGCGCGCCGCTTGCGTGAAGTACATTGAGAACTGGCTAACTTTCTTTTACCCCGAGAGGCCGGATTTAATCGAGGAAATGCAAGCGGTCGCACGCGAGTTGGGAGGAGGACTCGAGATGCCGCGGTTGCCCTGGAAATACTCCTGGATAAAACCTGTTTTTGGGTTACAGCTTGCGCGCAGAGCCCAGATTCGCTTGCCTCAACTCAAGTGGGCCTTGCTGCGATTCCATGACCGGCTTCTCTTTCGAATGAGCAGACGCAGAATCCCGTCTATTCCGGTTAGCCCCACTAATTTCTAGTCTAGCGCCGATAGCTTGCAGGCATGCGAATCAAGTTCTCCGTTTTGCTGGTATTTCTGTTCTTCGTCAGCGGATACGCACGCGTTTCGGGACAGCAGCTTTGGTCCGGAATTCTTTCGCCGTCCCGCGCGATCGCCTGGTCGAACGCGGGCGTCTTAGGCGGCATTCCTTCGGCTTCATGGAAGCAATGCGGCCGGACGATTTCTCCGTACGGTTCAAGCGCCGCGCCGGCTTCTCCGGCAGTTATCAATAAGGCCCTGGCCACATGTCCGCCGAACACATATGTGCAGCTTGACGCCGGCGCTTTCTATCTGAACGGTGGAATAGTCATCAAGGCGCCAGCCAGAAATATTGCGCTTAGGGGCAAGAGCGCGAACCAAACCTTCCTCGTATTCTCAGGAAACAACTCCTGCATGGGGTTCTGGAGCGACATCTGTGTAGAGAGCGCAGATCTCAACTGGAAAGGCAGACCGTCGAACTTAGTCGACTGGTCAGCGGGGTATAGCCCGGGCGCAACGCGTATCACCCTGTCGGGCGTTCTCAATCTCAGTGTCGGGAATCCGATCATCTTAGATCAGAAGGATGACATCTCTGATAATGGTTCTCTGCTGGTCTGTGATTACAGCGGAGCGGGTAGCGAGCCTGCCGGACTTGTTTGTTCTTCACAGGAGAACGGCGGCGGCGCCCAGCGTCTTCATAGGAATCAAGCCCAAATCGTTACCGTTACCGGATGTGGAACAAAGACTACACCTGGCGCAACCTGTTCGGGTCCCAATGTTGCCGTGATGATCTCGCCAGGCCTTTATATGCCGAACTGGGATCATAATTCCGCTCCCCAGGCCTGGTGGTCTAGCGCGCCGGTGAAGAATGTTGGGATAGAGAATTTATCCCAAGACGACAGCGGTGTCAAGAATACCATTGGAATCGAGATCTTTAACTGTCTGAACTGCTGGGTTGAGCGCGTTCGCGGAATCAAGTCGACTCGAGCCCATATCGAAATACAAATGTCGCAGCATGTAACTGTAAAAGACAGCTATTTCTTTTTGACCGCCGATGCGGCGAGCACCAGTTACGGCATCGAGTGCTACACGGGTAGTGACCTTCTCATCGAAAACAACATATTCCAGGGCATCGCGTCTCCGGAAATGATGAACGGCGCGTGCGAAGACTCGGTGGTTGGTTATAACTTCAATATTCTGAACTATTACACAGCCGGTGGCTATGCTCTCGCTTCCACCAACGCTCATACCGCGGGAGCGGATTTGATGCTGTGGGAGGGTAATCATCTCAACCAGATCTACGCAGATGTCTTTCACGGCACGCACAATTTAGACACGATCTTTCGTAACTACATCCCGGGTGACCTGCCTGCATGCCGTATCGGGGGAGCGAGCTACGAGACGTCAACGTACGGCCCTTGCACGAACAATCTCGCGTCCGTGGTGCTTCAGTCCAAAGCCAGATTTTTTAATGTGGTTGGAAATGTTCTGGGCACTACCGGAGTTCAAAAGGTGTATGAAATATATCCTTCCGGTTGGCAGCTCTGGCGGCAGCGTACGCCAATCTATTCCCTGGGCTTTGGGGACAAAGATCCCAGTACCGGAGTCACTGTACCGGATGACGATAGCGTTAGAGTCACACTCATGCGCTGGGGAAATTACGACGCGGTGAATGCGGCCAGCCGGTTCGTGCTCGCTGAGGTTCCCAGCGCCCTATCCGGCGCGCAGAGCCCCTACTCGAATCCGGTTCCATCCAACAATCATCTTCCTGCATCTCTTTATTACGCATCCGCGCCTTCGTGGTGGCCTGCCGGGAAGGCCTGGCCGCCTATTGGGCCAGATGTAATCAGTGGAAATATTAAGGGAACCGGCGGTCACGCGTTTACCATTCCTGCTGAAGACTGTTACTTTAAAGTGATGAAAGGTTCGTCTGACGGAACTGGCCCTGTGTTAGCGTTCAATCCCGGCGCATGTTACGGGCCGGATGTTCGCGTCTCGCCCAATCCCTGAACGCTGCCGGCTTAGGGTGTAGCTTACGCCCCGTTCCTCTCCAGCAAAAAATGCTCATGACTGTTACAGCCCCAACTGCCCAAGCCGAACAGATGCAAGCGGCGGTACTCCGCTTTGTGGATTGGCTCGATCAATACGGGGAAGTTTCCCACGATTTCCAGAGCTTCTATGCTGGTCGCCTGGGCCAAAGCGCGAAGGCGCTCTATTATCGGAAACCACTGATTGGAACCGTGGCAGTAGCTCCCATGATCCTCTGCGAGGCATTCGTGCCTTCGGCGAGGAAACTTTTTTGGAAACCACAGCGTTTCCCCATAGCCGATGCGCATTACGCGATGGGGTTCCTTTTTCTTACACGAGTTCTCAAAGAAAAGAGATATTACAAGCAAGCTGTCCGGTTTCTTGAGATTCTTGAGCAAACTCGGTGCCAGGGCTACGAACATTACTGCTGGGGATATCCCTTTAATTGGGAAACGCTGCGTGGAACAATCAAGCAAGGCACGCCTCTCATAACGACAGTGCCTTACGTCTATGAAGCTTTTAAGCAGGCTTATCAGATGGACGGGGATGATAAATGGTTTGGCATCATGCGATCCATCGCCGAACACGCATTGCATGACTATAAGGACAGCGAGACCTCTGCCACTGCGTCGACCTGCTCCTATACTCCCGATCCGAAAGATTCGGTGTGTGTCGTAAACGCCAATGCTTATCGGGCCTTTCTTCTGACGAGCGCTGCCCTAGATTTGTCGGAAGAGAAATATCGAAGGGCTGCCGAAAGAAATTTGAACTTCGTCCTCGAATGCCAGAACCCCGATGGATCATGGTACTACGCTAATGACGGTGACAGGAATTTCATCGATCATTTTCACACTTGTTTCGTCCTGAAAGCTCTATCGAAGATCGACATCCTGACCGGTAACCCAGCCTGCAGAAAGGCAATCGAAAAAGGAGTCGGCTACTACGTCAAAAACTTATTCGATGAGCACGGTTTGCCGAAGCCGTTTTCGCGCGCTCCGCGGCTCACCGTATACCGCCGGGAACTGTACGATTATGCCGAGTGCATCAATGTTGGTACCTTGTTGAGTGGCCAGTTCCCGGACTTGGACCGTGCCGTGTCGATCGTGCTTGATCAGGTTCTCACTGTATGGCAAAAGCCGGATGGATCGTTTAGAAGCAGACAACTCCATTTCGGCTGGGACGAGACTCCGATGCATCGCTGGAGTCAATCACAGATGTTCAGGAGTCTTTGCTACTGGCTCTGCATGGAGACGCGATGATGGTTAGCTCTGATCCGCAATACGCTGCCGAGCTAGCCGCCGCCGCACCGCCCGCGCTTTCCTACGTTCTGGTCACGCCGGCTCGCAACGAGGCGGCTTTCATCGGAAAGACGCTGGAGTCGATGGTTCGCCAAACAGTTTTGCCACTCAAATGGGTGATTGTGGATGACGGATCGACAGACAACACTGCTGAAGTCGTAAAGCCGTACCTGACGAAGTATTCCTGGATCGAACTGGTCGAGATGCCAAAACGGCGTGATCGCAGTTTTGCCGCGAAGGTGGGGGCCTTCAATGCCGGGTACGAAAGAGTGAAGGATTTTCAGTACCAAATTATCGGGAACATGGATGGCGATATATCCTTTGACCCTGATCATTTCGAGTTTCTGCTCGGAAACTTTGCGAGCGATACTAAGCTTGGTGTTGCCGGAACAGTCTTCAGAGAGGAAGGCGGCTATAGCTCAGATAAGGACAGCTTCGAAGGGCGCACTCACGTCTCCGGTCAGTGCCAGTTATTCCGCCGGCAATGTTGGGAACAGATCGGCGGTTATGTTCCACACCGCGCGGGCGGTATCGATTGGATCGCCGTAATAACTGCCCGCATGATGGGGTGGAAAACCGAATCATTTCGCGAGAAGTGGTTTTTCCACCAGCGGCGCTTGGGCACAGCTAGCCGTGGCATTCTCTCCTCTTTGTTCTCGTACGGGCAGAAAGACTACTACATGGGCGGGCATCCTGTCTGGGAAATGTTCCGAGTGGCGTACAAAACGACCCGGCAGCCTCTCCTTGTCGGCGGATTCGTTCTCGGATTCGGATACTGTTGGGCATTTCTCTGCCACAAACCGCGCCCGGTTTCGCGCGAGCTGATGGCCTTTCATCGCAAAGAGCAGTTAGCCAAGCTTCGGGCCATCCTCAAGTGCCTCGTAACATTCAGGAGGCTGGACAACTTCAACGTGGCAAATAACGAGCGCTAGTGAATCCCTCACTCACACCTAATCCCTATGTGCGGCATTTGCGGACAATATAACTTCCGGCATCTTAGAGCCGGTCCAGCGCCGGGACATCGAAGCGATGACCAGGACGTCTCATCCATCGAGGCCCCGACGACGAAGGCTACTACATCGCCGGACCGCTCGGATTCGGTTTTCGCCGGCTCTCGATCATCGATCTTGCAGGCGGACATCAGCCGATGTCGGATCAGGAAGAATCCGTCTGGGTGGTCTTCAATGGCGAGATCTACAACTTTCTTGAGCTCAAGCAGCGAACTCGAAGCGCACGGCCATGTATTCCGCACGAACTCTGACACCGAAGTGATCGTCCACGGCTACAAGCAATGGGGCGATGAGGTGCTCAATCGCCTCAACGGCATGTTCGGCCTAGCCATCTGGGACGTTCGGCAAAGACGGCTGGTTCTCGCCCGAGATCCATTCGGGATCAAACTCCTCTATTACCGAATCGATCGAGGGATCGCTTGTTTTTCGGTTCAGAGATGCGCGCTATTCGCGCAGCGATGACGATGAAGCCGGACATCGATCCTGTTTCGTTGAACCTTTTCCTGCGTTACCGTTATACGCCCTCGCCTCACACGATCATTCAAAGGCATCCGCAAGCTCGCTCCGGGAACCAGCTGACCGTCCAGAATGGTTCTTATGAGTTGAAGCCGGTGGTACCGATTCAAGCCAACTCCTTTCGCACCGCCAAATCGCCGGCGCGAAGCCACCGAGGAGCTGCTTGCCCTTTACAAGCGGGCGATTCGAGCGCCAGCTCATCAGCGATGTCCCGGTTGGATTGCTGTTAAGCGGCGGTGTCGATTCCGGACTGCTGCTTGCGTTGATGAATCTTAACGGCGATCGTTGGCCGACATACACGGTAGGATACGGCTCGAGTCTTTGCTGACGACGAATTGGCGGACGGCGCAGAAACGGCTCGCATCCTGGGGTCGAAGCATACCGCCGTCACGCATTACACAGATCGATTTTCGAGGAGACACTGCCGAAGATCGTCGGCTTCTTTGGAAGAACCTATCGCGGCGTCCTCGATTGTGCCGATGTATTTCGTGTGCGAACGAGCCCGCTCAAGACGTCAAAGTAGCTTTGGTCGGACAGGGGCCGGACGAATTGTTTGGCGGATATCGCCGCCATCTCGGCGTCCGCTATGGCACTGTGTGGGCAAGATTGCCGGGTTGGATACGCATGTCGTTATCTGCTTGGCATCGGCACTCTGCCAAGAAACGAGACTCTCAAGCGTGGAGCGTATTCCCTTGGCAATCCCTGATCGGATGCGCAGGTATCAGCATGTTCTGTCGATCCTTCCGGCGAGCAGGTTGACGGCCTTTTCCAGGACGGGCTGCTCGAGCCCAGTTCGGGCGACACGATATTGGAATGCTGGGAAAGCATGACCGATCTCATGTCCGATACCGACGAACTCGGCGGGCTTCAGTTCCTTGAGGTCCGATCCACTCTTCCGGACGAACTTCTCATGTACGCCGACAAACTCTCCATGGCCCACAGTCTCGAACTTCGAGTCCCTTACCTGGATAACGAGATTGTCGAGTACGTGGAACGCTTGCCGGCGAATCTTAAGGTGAGAAATGGATCCAGGAAATGGCTACACCGCCAGGTGTGCCGAGCCTATCTTCCCGGTTCGATCCTCAAACGACCAAAACGCGGGTTCGCCGGCAACGTCGTGGATGACTGGTTCCGGAGCACGATCGACGGCCACATTGTCGACACACTACTCGACAGCAGCTCCAGGATCTATCGGTACCTTCATGCAAACGCAGTTCGCGACCTGTTTCGAGCAGCATGCCTCCGGGCGGCATGACAACCATAAAATCCTGTTCAGCCTGGTTGTTCTCGAACAATGGCTGCGGGTGCATGAGTCACCAGCAGCGGTATTGAATTAATGGATTCCGCGACAGCAAAGCAACAAAACGGATGCTCCGCGAGCGCTGCCTCAACGCATGTCAGCGGCGATTCCTTCCTCATCGGCCCGGACGACCGGATCCTGATCACAGGCGCAGCCGGTTTCATAGGCGCTCGCGTCCTCGAAGCTCTGCTTGAGCGGGGCTTTCGTAACCTCGCCTGTTTCGTCCGGCCCTCCAGTAACCTGAGCGCTATCGAAGCCCTCATCCACCATCGAGCCGGCCGGGCGCGAATCGACGTGCTCCAAGGCAACCTGCTCTCGCGTCCGGACTGCGAAGCGGCATGCAACGGCGCGGCGGTCATGTTTCACCTTGCGGCTGGAACGGGTGAAAAGTCGTTCCCCGATGCCTTCATGAACTCGGTGGTCGCCACGCGCAACCTGCTCGAGGCGAGTCTCCGATGTGGGTGCCTGCGGAGATTTGTACTTGTCAGCTCGTTCACCGTATACAGCAACCGTCAGAAATCGCCGCGCCTGGATGAAAGCTGTCCTGTCGAACAATACCCCGAACTCCGGGGAGACGCCTACTGCTTTGCCAAGGTCAAGCAGGAGCAGCTTGTCAACTCCTACGCGCGCGACTTTGGCGTCCCATGCGTCGTGGTCAGACCGGGCAGCGTTTATGGCGCAGGCAAGGGCCAAATCACGGGGCGGGTCGGCCTCGGAACCTTCGGGCTCTTTCTCCATCTGGGCGGCTCGAACACTATACCGCTCACGTATGTTGACAACTGCGCGGAGGCAATTGTCCTGGCTGGCCTGGTGAAAGGAGTCGAAGGCGAAGTGTTCAATGTTGTCGACGATGACCTGCCGTCCAGCCGTCAGTTCCTGCGTCAGTACAAGAAAAACGTGAGGCCCTTCAAATCGATCTACGTGCCTCGCGGCGTCAGCCACGCACTCTGCTGTCTGTGGGAGAAGTATTCGCAATGGTCCAACGGACAATTACCGCCGGCCTTTAACCAGCGGCGATGGTACGCGGAGTGGAAGAAGACACGATACAGCAATGAGAAATTGAAGATCCGGCTCGGCTGGACGCCAGTTGTGCCCACTGCCGAGGCATTACAACGTTACTTCCGCAGTTGCGAATCAGGTAAGCAGCCGGGCAAGCAGCATGCTTAAGGTCGCAATTGTGGGATGCGGCAAAATCGCCGATGCCCACGCACTACACATCCAACAGCTAAAAGACTGTGAGATTGCCGGCGTCTGCGATCGCGAGCCGCTGATGGCCAGTCAGCTCTGCGAACGCTTTCACATCAAGCGGTATTTCAGCGATGTGGCGGAACTTGTGAGCGAGATGCGACCCGACGTGGTTCATATCACGACGCCGCCGGCGAGTCACTTTGAGATCGCAAGGCTATGTCTCGAACTCGGCTGTCATGTGTACGTCGAGAAGCCTTTCACCGCTTGTGCCGGCGAAGCGGATCGACTTGTGGAGCTAGCGCGGCAAAAGAGTCTCAAGCTGACGGTTGGACACAACTACCTGTTCAGTCACGTTGCTCGCCACGCCCGGGCGCTGGTTGACACCGGCTATTTGGGGGGCGCTCCGGTCCACATGGAGAGCTATTACTGCTACGACTTGGCGGATCGCAGTTACGCACGGGCGCTCCTAGGGGACAAACAGCATTGGGTCCGCAAACTGCCAGGACAACTGTTACACAACATTATTAGCCATGGGATCGCCCGTATCGCGGAATACTTGACAGGCCCCAATCCCAAAGTGATGGCTTACGGCTTCGTAAGCCCGCTGCTAAAGGGTATCGGAGAGACTGAGATCGTCGATGAACTGCGTGTCGTCATCGCGGAGGATCAGCGAACAACCGCCTACTTTACTTTCTCTTCACAGATGAAGCCGCCGGTTCATGAGTTCCGCATTTACGGTCCTGAGAATGGACTCGTGCTGGATCAAAACCACGAGGTTCTGCTGCGGCTGCGTGGCAAGAAATTCAAGAGCTATGCCGATCACTTTCTTCCCCCGGTTCTGTTCGCGAAACAATATCTCGCGAATCTGCTCGGAAATGCCGGGCTATTCCTCAACCGCGACTTTCACATGGATTCCGGCTTGAAATATTTGATTGAATCCTTTTATCGTTCCATCCGCGAAGACGGTCCCGTGCCCATTCCGTACAGGCAGATTCTGCTCACGGCCAGAATCATGGACAGCATCTTTGATCAGCTCAGCTCCTTGCGAGTGCAGGGCAAGTTGGCTTGTGAGACGCGGTCAGCGATGCTGCAGCTGACCGCGCCCAACCAAGCATTCACTACGCTGCGTTCAGAACGCTAATGAGCAATTGCCGCCAGTGCTGTCGGCGGCGCAGGGCTTGTTCCCGATCCAGCACTTAACGACTGCGTGAGCGGATGCGGATACGTGTAAGGCGTGTAGTAGACCGTCCAGGTATTCGTCCCTGTGCATTGGTAGAGCGTATTCTCGTCGGTTGCCCAATAGGCCACCTTAGGCGTACACGCCGATGGACGCGCGGAGAGCAAACCTACTCCTGTTCCGCTGGCTCCCGTAAAGGGGCTGGTCTGGGTGTAGTAATCCCGATTGGCACTGATCTTAGCCGTATCTGATCCAACGACCCCGTGAAACACTGTAGCTCCTGAAGTGTTGTCGTTCCACTCATAAGACGGATCAACCGACTGATTGACCCAGCCTGTCGGCGACGGCGTGGTACCCGAGAGATAGGCGCCCCCGCTTCGAGACGGTTGATCGATGCAGGCGGATGCCCGCCGGATCTGATAGCTGTCACCCACATTGATAGCTGGTGGGCCGTCATAATAGTCCTGGCTATAGCTTGACGCGCTGATAGAATTCGATATGCTGCCGGTTATCTCGTAGCCTGCCGAGTTCGTGGTGTCCACAATTGAGTAAGGATCGCCGTTGTTTACCCATTGGCTCGCCGACCAGTTCTGGCTGCTGTCGCCGATCACCAGCGTTCCGCCGGTCGTTGAGACTGACTTGATCGTGCCCGAGGCATAAATCATCGAGTCGTTATTATCATAGGTCCCGGTGCCGTCGCAGCGTCCCCATGGTGGAAAACTCGCCCACGTTCTGTATTCATCCAGCTCCATCAGGTTATTAAACCAGGAGCCCGAATTAGTCTTGTATGTGTTGGAGTAGTTCAGTATTATGCCGCTTCGCAGGTTGGCGCCTGTGACGCAACCGGTAGTTGTGCTCGTGCATGTGATGGTGTTCCCATAGACCTCACCTTGACGGCCGCCTCGCACGCGGTCGGTTGAGTCCGTTCCATGAAAGTACAGCATTGACCCGCCCGACATTACGAACTGGTTGTAGCGTACAACGATACGGCAGCCGCCTCCGCTCGTCCCCGGAGCCTCATCGCAGTCCTGTATCCCTGCCATCAAGCTCGTGCTAACGGAATTGTTTTCAAAGAACAGGGCATTTGCCGTCCCGAACGAGTCGGGTTGAGACCACGAATTGTCTCCATACGAGCCGACCCCTAGCCAGCTGGAGTGGTGAATGTTCCCGAGCGTCACTCCGCTTCCCGCGCCGATCGTATTGTGATCCAACACACCGAAAACGTTGTCCGTGCGGATCAACCAAGATGATTGCGTACCGTTGCCTCCCTCCGACCACGTGCTGCCGAAATTGAGGTTATCTATGCGAACGCCCGGGCATCCGCTCGAATTGCACGTCCCCACAACGAAAATTGCCGAAGTCAGCTGTGTGCTCGCGCTCTGAGGATAGATGTTCAGCAGAGACAGCTCGAAGGTCTGACCCTGCCCAAGCGTAACGTTAAGAATAGGGTTGCCGCCGGCATTGTCCGTAATTGTCGTGGTGCTGGTCCCGGCGCCGAAAGTCGAAGCCCCGCTGCTCGCAGTTCCGCTGCCCGTTATATAAAACGTCCCCTGCCCGAAACTGGCGAGCGAAATGTTCAGTTCGGAAGTCCATGTCGCGCTCCCTGGCGGGATCACGATGGTGTCGCCTGGAGCAAGCAACGGCAAACAGTCGCTTACGTCGGTTTGCGCTGGGCTGGCCGCTGTCAGGGTCGAGCCATTAACCGTACAAGCTGCCCACGAAGGAAGCGTCGCGAGCGTGAAACAGACGATCCACCGTCCGGCGGTGGCTTGAGCATGCCTGCTGGTTGTACGTATCACAGCTGACAGGCGCGCCCCAAAGAGCAAAATAGTCCTTACAGTCATCGAAAACTTTCTATTCTAGGGAGATTGGTTCTCTTCAATCTAGTGCAGTAGCTATAAGAAATCAACGAAAAATTTTAACATTTTTATGACCATATCCAGACTTGCTTATGTGTTGCTAGTAATAGTACGTGCTGGGCTGGTCGGCTTCTTCTCGGCGATTTTTGCAGCCTAGTAATCTTATGTGGTGAGTACGATAGCTGGCGAGGGCTTCTCACAAACAGTCAACGGCCGTTCGGGCACCGAAGCCGGCCACGAACGCTTCGCGGGAAGAAACCGTATGGCGGTAGCCTTGCTGACTGGCGGCGCAGACCGGCCCTACGCGTTTGGCATCGCAACGGCGCTCATCTCGGGTGGGACGGTAATCGACGTGATCGGCAGCAGTGAACTCGATTACCCGGATTTTCACGGCGCGACTGGCGTGACTTTTCTCAACTTGCGGGGCGATCAGCAGCCGGATGCGAGCTTCGCGACAAAAGCTTCACGCGTGTTGCTGTACTACCTGCGGCTCCTTCGCTATTCTGCAACCGCTAAGCCGGGAATCTTTCACATCTTGTGGAACAACAAGTTTGAATTCTTCGACCGGACGGTGCTGATGCTGTACTACAAACTGTTGCGGAAGAAGATCGTTCTCACGTTACACAACATCAACAAAGGCAGGCGAGATTCTGGAGACACGCGCCTCAATCGTCTCACGCTGCGTTTCCAATACCGGCTTTCCGATCACATTTTCGTTCACACGGAAAAGATGAAGCGCGAGCTGATCGAAGAATTCGGCGAACGAGAGGCTCGCGTAACGGTCATTCCGTTCGGCATTAACAACTCCGTGCCGCGTACAGATCTCAGTCCAGGTGCCGCGCGAGAGCGGCTGGGAATTCGACACGGCGATAGGACAATTCTCTTCTTCGGCAACATCGCGCCGTACAAGGGGCTCGAATATCTCGTAGCGGCATTTCACCAGATCTCCTCGGGGCGAGACGATTACCGTCTGATCGTCGCAGGCAGACCGAAAAAGTGCGAGGAATACTGGAAGCCGGTCCTCGAAGGCATGCACGACGACGTCGCCAGCGGGCGAATCATACTCCGGGCGGACTTCATTCCCGATGAGGAAACCGAAATTTATTTCAAGGCGGCAGATGTCGTCGTGCTGCCCTACACTCATATCTACCAAAGCGGTGTCCTTCTGCTCGGATACAGCTTCGGTCTTCCGGTAATTGGAACAGATGTTGGCTCTCTCCGGGAGGACATCGTGGAGGGCAGGACCGGGTTTCTCTGTAGACCAGCTGATGCCGTTGACCTCGCGCGGGCCATTGAGCTGTACTTTGAAAGTCCACTCTATCGCCGCCTGGATGAGACACGCCAGGACATCAGTGAGTACGCCCATCAGCGGTACTCCTGGGAAACTGTTGCCAATGCAACGTGCAGCGTCTATGCAGATCTGCAAAGGCAATAACCCACGACGACCCCTTTCATCGATCCTCGTTCAAAAGTCCGGCGCTCATAGGCAAGGGTCCCCGTTTCGAAGGCAATCCTTCGCCATAGCGCAGCCGCCCTCCTAACGTTGGTCGCGCAGCCTCGCAGCAGCACCACCGCGTTCCAAGCTCCGGCCCCGCGGCTCGTCCATATATACTGTTTGAGCTGCTCCACTGGATTTGCCCCGGATGCTGGCAGACCAGCATTTTGGCTCCCTCCCGTGTAGTGCTGGTGTAGTGTCGAGCAGCGGATTGGACGGATTCAGCGGGAATCGAGGGCAATGAAATCAATAAGTTCCTGGTTTTGAAACCTTCGGCCGCCATCGACTCCCATTAGCTTCCGGCTGTCCATTGTTCGCGGGTCATGACGCAGCGGAAGCCGAGATGATTGGTTCCCGTGCTGACCTCCCCTTTGCCGCGGGTACCGACCATATATCTAGAGCAATACTGGTCTGTGCAGAGGAAGGAGCCACCGCGGTGAACCTTCTTCGGCTCGTTGGGCTCCGCAGGATCGAAGGAGGACTCCGGCCCTTGAGGATTGCGCGCCACTCCTCCGGGCTGAGCCAATTGCTGGTAGTAGTCAGGCCGGTACCAATCACTGGTCCACTGCCATACATCGCCGGCCATGTCGTACAACCCGTATCCGTTAGGCGGGAACTGACCGACTGGCGAGATTCCTACGAAGCCGTCCTCGCCCGTATCTTTAGTTGGGAACGTGCCCTGATGGGTGTTCGCCATCCATTTTCCGCCGGGCCGGAACTCGTCGCCCCAGACAAATGGCTTTCCGGCGAGGCCGCCGCGGGCGGCAAACTCCCACTCGGCTTCGGTAGGCAATCGCTTTTTAGCCCAGTGCGCGTAAGCCGCTGCGTCTTCGTACGCAACTTGGACCACCGGATCGTTCTCTTTGCCTTTTAAATCGCTCTTCGGACCGGACGGGTGCCTCCAGTTAGCTCCAGGCACATAGCTCCACCACTGGAAGTGATTATCGAGTGAGACAGGATGGTCAGGGGGCGAAAATACAACGCCGCCGGGCACCAAGTTCTGCGGAGGCGCTCCCGGGAAATCTTCGGCGCGAGGGGTGCGCTCCGCTACTGTCACATAGCGAGTTGCTTTGACGAACCGGGCAAACTCGGCGTTGGTCACGTCCGTTTTATCCATGTAAAAGCCATCCACGTAGACGCGGTGGACGGGCCGCGAGTCGCGCGTTGCGTTCATTCCGACTTGATCCATCTCCATCCCGGGAGGATCCTGCGCGCCCATGGAAAACTCGCCTCCCGGTATCCAGGCCATGCCTTCGGGAGCAGCATCTGTAAAGCGGGCGATATTGGCTATGGTCGGTGCGAAGGAGACCTGCTGGCGACGTTCCGGCTGCTTGATCTGATTTGTCCCGGCCGCGGTACGATCCTGCCATTTCCAGACGGCGGCCACAGCGATTAGCGCGAGGAGAACGGAAGCTCCTGCAAGCCAGGTTCGATTCGGCTTGTTTGCCGGAGGTTGTGCAGGGCGCGGCGCGGCGGGTTTACGAGGAGAGCGCACCGATTTACGCCGTGCGGCCTGTGTTTTCATAACATGATCTCTCTTCAAACATAGAAAAGTGTCTGCTTATCACGATGCGCCTTCCATTATTCGGGCGCACTTTTCAGAAACCATTGATAGTAGGGATTGGCGGAATCGTTTTCCATTACGGGTTTGAGAGAACTCCACCACAGATCTTTTTCACGGCGGTAGGCATGCAGGGCAGACTCGTAGAACCCGAAAAGATTATTGGTTTCGCGGGAAACGTCGGCCTGCAGCGGCCCGCTTGCGTTCAAGAGTGGCGGCTCGGTTCGGAGAGCAAGCACCTCCGGCAACACTCGCGCAAATTCTCCGCGCCGTACCCAAGTTGCATACTCAATGCGCGGCCGGTCATCCGTTACCGGAAGGGCGCCGCGGGCGTAGCGTTCAAGTCCCTCGCGGCTGGTCACCCAGGTCGCCAGAAGCGCGGCGGGAGCAGGTCCGTGTCCGCTGAGCGGCATTCGCTCCGATACCAAGCGCCAGCGTGAGGATAATCATCGCGGTGAAGGCGGGTTTATGGCCCATCATCCTCAAGGCATAGAGCACGTCCTGCCGGAAAGTCTCGAAGAATCTGGGACTATTCATGATGAAATGCTAGACTGTCGCGGGTGGGGATGAAAAAGACAGCCAGGTCTGCCCTCCTTTTCACGATTTTCTCCTTTTGGATTTCCGGCGCGGTCCGCGAAATAACCGCGATCGCGTCCAGCGAACATTGGCAGGTCAACGGTTATTCGTCCGGCGAGATTGAAGTCCTGCACCAAAAGACGCGGAACACTCTGGCCTCGGGGAGTTCGGGGCCGGTGCGGATGCTGGCTATATTCGAGGACCGTTACCTGGCGGTTGGCCAAGGCCATAGCACCACCGTGTTTGACCTGACGAATCCTGGCGTTCCCTGGTCGCAGCAAGATGGCTTGCTGCAAGGGACCGCGATGAAGCATGAGTATCACGTGGCTCTCGGAATGAACGGCCAGGAGACGGCGCTGCTCTTCTACACTGCCTGGAAAGGACCTGCCGCATTTGCATTTCCCCTGGCAGCGCCTATGCGAATCAGTGGATGCCAGTTCTCGCCCGCCACCTATGATGGCTATGACGAGCGGTTTGTTGTGGTCGCGCTTGCGACGGATGAGAGCCCCGCGCCTAAGCCCGCGGCCCACGCACCTAAGCCCGCGGCCCACGCACCTAAGCCCGCGGCCCCCGCACCTAAGCCCGCGGCCCCCGCACCTAAGCCCGCGGCTCAATTGATCCGAATGTTTGACCTAGTGGACCGGAAAGAAGTGACCGAGTTTAACAGCCAGCCCCTTTCGGAGCTAGGTTATTGGTCCAAATCAGGAAATGCTTACGAGGATCCCCGGCCCAATTTTGGAGTGCCGAGGGAGCGGTGGCCGATTGCGCGGCGGTTCTATCTGCAAATGCATGCCTGGGAAGCAGTCCGGCCGGTCCCGTATTCGAGATAGCTAATACAGTCGCAGAAATTCGGGCAGTCAAGGGCGCTTACGCTTCCGGCTCAGTTTCAGCATCTTAGGTTGCGGGAAATATAACGCGAATTTCCGCAAGTAGGACTAGATCGCGGCTGAACTCGCCGACGTGGCAGCGCCACGATGCTCCGCTCCGGAGACGTGCATGCGCTCATCGTACTTGCCGAAGATCATCTTTCCCGCGGTGGTCTGAAGCACGCTCGTGACTGTAATATCCACTGTTTTTGAGATCAGGCGGCGCGCATTGTCGACGACAACCATAGTGCCGTCGTCCAGATAGGCGACTCCCTGGTTATATTCTTTGCCCTCCTTCAAGATGAAGACCCGCATCATCTCTCCGGGGAGAACAACCGGCTTAAGGCAGTTCGCCAGTTCGTTGATATTCAGGACGGAGACGCCTTGCACCTGGGCCAACTTGTTGAGGTTGAAGTCGTTGGTGACGATTTTGGCGCGGAGGAGTTTGGCGGCTTCGATAAGCTTGAGATCCACCTCGCGCATGGCGCCGAAATCCTGCGTGGAAATCACCAGATCGATGCCGGCCATCTTTTGCAGCCGCTGAACCACGTCGAGGCCGCGCCGGCCTCGATTGCGTTTTGCGGAGTCGGCCGAGTCAGCGACGAATTGCAGTTCATTCAGCACAAACTGCGGAATAATCAGCTTTCCTTCCATGAAACCAGACTCGGCGATGTCAGCAATGCGCCCATCGATCAAAACGCTGGTATCCAGAAGTTTGAGCGCCAGCGAAAGCGGGCGGTCGCCGCTAACGCCGAGAAAGCTCAAATCGATGAGCTCCGATTTCGCGATTCCTACCAGCATCCCGCTATAAGCGCCAAGAAAAGGCACTGAAGTGCGAACGAACTGCAGCGTCTGGCCGTTCATGAGCGCGCTCTGGCCGAGCAGGTAGGCAAACAGCAGGCCCATTACGGCCCCAAAGACCGCTCCGACGGATCCTCCCAACAGCGCAGCCAGACTGGCGCGGCGCAAGCGCACGCCGAGAGCGATGGCCAGTCCGGCGGCGACCACCCCCACCCATAAGGCGATCCAGGCCGGGAGCCCAAAAGGTTTACTGACGGCAGACAGTGCTCCCAGGAGGGCAAGGAAGCAAAGACGAAGAAAGAGAACTTCCCAGTTCGATCGTTTCAAGGCAACACATCCCGTCACGGCACGCGCTGACAGAACGCGCCGGGCGGCACACCACAACCGCGGTGCGCAGCATCATCCCGCGGATAACGGAGCGCAGTATATCACTAAGAGACCAGAAAGGATTGCAACTTAGGAAGGGAGGAGGGGAGAACTCACTGAGGAACTGCCAGCTTTCGTTTTGGAATGATCTGACAACGTGTGCGTTGCCAGGCTAGAGAGCTTTGGCGAGTTCCTCAGCAAAAGCACTTTGGCGGCCGGGAGACTGCGTCGCGCGACGGCCGTTGGAACTTTTCCGCTGGAGCGGGTTGGCGGCAGCGCCGGCGGTGACAGGACGCTTGCTGCGATCTGGAGGCGGAGCGTTTTTCCCTACGACCTTGCCACCGGATTTCGGCGGCTGGGCAGGGTTGGCACGGAGAAGCCGATCTTCGAGAGGTGCGCGATCGAACCGGCGGATGATGGAGTTCATCTCTTCCTGATTCGGCGATTCGATGAAAGCGAAACCTTTTGATTCCTGAGTTTCGGGATTGCGTATAACCTTGATCGCGTCGGCGACCAAGTTTTCGGACGACAGCCACGATTTGATATCGTCGGCAGTCACCCAGACAGGGAGATTTCCGAGAAAAACGGTAAAGCTCATGTAGTAATTTTTGTTTGCTCCGTGAAGGAAGTACCGAGGCGCACCCCGCAGGGCTTGCACCCCAGAGGCTACTAGCATGCTAGCATAGGGCGCGCAACGGGGTAAACACCAAAAATGGCTTTAATCCATTGGTGCGTAAAGCCTATAACAAATCTTTGATGCCTGTGACCAGGGGTTTGATGCGGGCCATTTCACCCTCGAGAATAGTCGCATTCGATGTGCTGGAATCGGTCGCGGCCGGAGCTTATGCCTCCGATGCGCTGCGCGACGCCAGTCGCCGGCTGACGCCGCGAGATGCCGCCTTGGCCGTTCAGATTGTGTTTGGGTGCCTACGCCATCAGGGGCAGCTGGATTACCTGATCCGGCTTTATTCAGGGCGGCACAGTGAGCAACTGGATCTAGAAGTCTTGATAGCCTTGCGGGCTGCGATATTTCAGCTTCGTTATCTGGAACGGATTCCGGCACATGCGGCGGTCCACGACTCGGTAGAGTTCATCAAAACGCGCAAGCGCGCCGCGGTTGGGCTGACGAACGCCGTCCTGCGGAAAGTGACCCGCGAACCGGTCACATGGCCCGATGAAGCCACCGAGCTTTCCATCCCATCCTGGCTGCTGGATCGATGGGATCGCCAATTCGGCCGCGAAGCTGCGAGAGGCATCGCTCAGGCTGCCCTGCGGGAACCGCTTGCTTACATTCGCGCCTCTCCGGGGGTCTCGTTTCCGCCTGGCATGAAAACGGAACCCACGCAGGTGGCGGGGGCCTATCGACTGCTTTCGGCGTTGCCCGGCGGCGTGCGTCTGCAAGACATCAGTTCGCAGTCAATCATCCCACTGTTGGGTCTTTCCACAGGTCAAAGTTATCTCGACCTGTGCGCCGCCCCTGGCAATAAAACCCTGCAGGCGCTTGAAACGCCATTGAAGCTGGCAGTGGCTTGCGACGTGAGCGAAAATCGCATCCGCGAAATACCGCCGGTTTGTCCGCGCGTGGTGTTGGACGCAACCCAGCCACTCCCTTTCAATGTGGCGTTCGACACGATCCTTATCGATGCGCCCTGTTCCGGTACAGGCACGCTCGCCAGGAATCCCGAGATTAAGTGGCGGCTGGTCGAAGGCGACCTGGCCCGGTTCCAGCGGAGGCAGACGGCGATCCTGGAGCAGGCGCTGACGGTCCTGCGCCCGGGCGGACGACTCGTTTACGCCACTTGCTCACTCGAGCCTGAAGAGAACGAATTGGCGGTTGAGCAGGTCCTGGCAAAGCAGGTCAATGTGCGCTGCGAGCGCTCGTTGTGGCGCTTGCCGGGCCGCGAGGAGGGTGACGGTTTCTACGCCGCGGCGATCATCCGGAACACGTAAGCGCGCCGCCGTCCCTACTGCCGGCCTCTTCGGCGGACGCCGCGGGGGGAAGGCGGGCGGTGAAATGGAAGCGGCTTCCCTTCCCTGGCTCGCTCTCGACCCAGATCCGGCCGCCAAAAAGGCCCACAAGGCGGGTGCAGATCGCCAGTCCGAGACCCGTACCGCCATACTTGCGGGTGGTCGAGCCGTCGGCCTGCTGGAAAGACTCAAAAATGCACCCGTGCGATTCAAGGGGAATGCCGATACCTGTGTCCGCCAGCGAGAACTGCACGAGGCAAGACGGGCCGACCGCTGCGGCACTCCGTACAGTCAGCGCGACGGAACCCCGGTCCGTGAATTTCACGGCATTGCTCAGGAGATTGAGCAAAATCTGGTGAAGCCGGTAAGGATCGCCCGTGACCTCGTCGCAGACATCGGGCTGGATGTCGATACTGGTGGCAAGCCCTTTCCGGCCAGCTTCCGGCAAGACGAGATCCATGGCGCGGCCCACCACGGCGGAAAGCGAGAAAGATGTGTTTTCCAACTCCAAATGGCCGGCTTCAATCTTCGAAAAATCGAGGAGATCATTGAGCTGGCGCATCAGGGCTTCCGCCGAGAATTGAACAGTGTCAAGGTACTCGCGCTGCTCCTCATCGAGAGCCGTCCGCGACAGCAGGTCCGTCAAGCCGAGAATAGCGCCCATGGGCGTGCGGATCTCATGGCTGACGTTTGCGACGAATTCACTTTTGGCAAGACTCGCCGCCTGGGCCGCTTCCTTCAGCGCGGCTTCCTCATGCAGTTTCTGGCGAATAGTTTCCGTTTGCTCGCGAACGCGTCGGCGCAAGGCCATGATCCACGCGATCCCAAGCAGAGTGGCGACCGCCAGGAGGCCAATAAGGGTCAGTGCGCGGCGCAGGGTCCACCAGGGCGGCTTACGCAGCAACTCCACGCCGCCGCGAGGCACAAAAATACGAAAAGTAACAATCTGCCCCGAGGCATTTGCCTCGTCGACGCAGACGCCGCTGACCCGGATAACAGAACCGGTCTGAGGCATTTTCGCAGCGCTGGACGGATCATCCAGATAAATGACCCGGAAAAGAGTTCCGGCATTCTCCACAGTCAAGGCTGCTTGTTTCGCCGGCCGGGATTCGCCAACCACTTCGCCTTCGATCCTTACCAGATCGGAATCATACCGGCCGCTGGCCGCCTGCTCGGGCGTTACGTCTGCCGCGGCGGGGCGTGGACCCGCGCCGGTTTTTCTGGAGAGGCCGTCTTCCAGCGTCACCCGAGACCGAAAAATGCTGATGAATCCCAGCGTCTCTACGCGGTCACCAGGTGTCAACGCAATGTTTTGCTGGGAACTGACGAAAATCGCGCCCGAGTCATCTTTAAGATAAAAGCCACTGGCGGGCACGACCGCTGTCACGGTCCCGGCAAGTTTCAGGCGATGGCCCAGTGGATGATGAAACCCGAACTTCTGCAACTGCCCGATGGGAGCCGGAGAACCGGCGAAGGGGTCCGCTTGCGGTTCTTCCAGAATTGAAACCTGTTCCAGGCTGGGCGCGTAAATCACTACCCCCACGAGCTGGCCCTTGGCGCTGAAATCCGCGCCGCAGACTCCGCGCACGCGGACGCGGGCGTCCGTCAGGCCGGAAGGAATCACGCCGCCCTGCCACGGGATCTGAACACCGACGCGGCCGCCCGGGATCGCGAGTTCGATCCAGAGCATGTTCTGGTGCGCGTCGTGGTGAAGATGTTCCGCTTGCCTTACAATCCCCTCCACTTCTACCCACGAACTGTCTTCATCGATGCTGGCCATCTGCTCATAAGACGGATGGCGCGGTACGGGCAGCGGGGCTTGGCCCAGTACCGTCCATGTGGCGTGGGCAAGATCCGGAGCAAAATCCGTAACGGTCGTGACGGCCCGCACGTCCAGCAGCTGCCCGGCGGAAGGCACCACGTCGCCTGGATTCCAGTCGACCCAAACGCCCCCAGTCCCGTCGTTCAGGAACAAGTTTGGATCGGCCGAATCGAAATAAGTAACGACCGCCCGCAAATGGACTGGATGGCCGAGCTTCGCCTCGCTGCTTGTGAGGCGATGCACCTGCAGCAGTGACGTGAGGGTCGTAAGGTCTTGGGCGGGTTGTGGGGCGTGCGGCGCAACGGCCCACGCGGTCGCGCTGCAAACCAGCAGCGCCTGGCCTAATATTCGGCTAACCGGTCCCCCATGAGCTCGTAGTAACTAACCACCAATCGCGACTCCAGGATTTAACGATATCAGGAAAACCGAATCAGGAAAACCGGCTGGCCGCCATGCGGCGGGCGTATGAGCTACTCCTGGCGCAGCGTTTGGATGGGATCAAGCCGAGCGGCACGCTGGGCTGGAATCGCTGCGGCGAGCGCGGCAACCAGGAGCACGCCCAGAATGACTGCGACGTAAGTGGCAGCATCCAGCGTGGAGACACCATACAACATACCGGCAAGCGCCCTGGAAAGCCCCACGGCAGCAGCCAATCCCACCAGGCAGCCGCCTAGAGAGATCAGCAGGCCCTGCGTGAGGAAGCGCTTGCGGATTTGTCCAGGAACCGCGCCGAGCGCCATGCGCAGCCCAATTTCGCGACGCCGCAGAGAAACGAGGTAGCTGAGCGTGCCATACAGGCCCATGGCGGCCAGCAAAATTGCGGTCAGCGCGAACGCGCTCAACAAGAGCGTCCGAAAACGGTTCTCCGCAGTGCTGTCGAACAGATCCTGCTGTAGCGGCATCACATCAAACACGGAGCGGTTGGGTTCCAACCGGTGAATCCGTTGGCGCGCTGCATTGGCCAGCAACATGGGATCAGCATGCGCGCGAATCAGAAAGTACGGGTCGGGCACGCCATTAGTAGAGCACCAATAAACGGTCGGCGCCGGCGGCTCGCCCATGCCGTTTTCGCGCGCATCGCCAGCGATGCCGATGATCTCCGCGGGCCCCGTTGTTGGAATGAAGTTCGCGAATGCCAGGTGATGACCCACTACGGACTGTCCAGGGAGAGCCATGTCAGCGAAGCTGCGATTTACTACCACCTTGTCCCACAGCATATTGTCCTGGCAGGATTCGCCGGCGAGCATGGGAATGCGCATGGTTGCGAAGTAGCCAGAGGAAACCACCTTCTCGTCACCGGTCATGGGCCGGTCTGCCGCAACCGCAGCGTCCGTGATTTTGAATTCGTTCGGATATTGGTCCGCCGCGCCCGGCAGAGTCACGGAAAGACCGGCCGACTCTACGCCTGGCAAGTGGCGCAGCGCTTCCAGCGTCCGCAACATACGCTGATTCATCGCTTTTTGATCGGCCGTTTCGCCATAGCTGCCGCTAATCCGCAGCGTAAGCACATGCCGCGCGTCGAATCCCGGAGAAACGCGCCCGAGTTCCTGAAAACTGCGCAGCAGCAAACCGGCTCCCACCAGCAACGTGGCCGCCAGCGCCACCTGCACGCCGACCAGGCTCCATTGCACGGGCACCCTTGCCGACACTTGGGTGCGGCTATTCTGCGCAAGCGAGGATGACACGGACCGTCGCGAGGCCGTCAGCGCCGGTATCAAGCCAAACAGCAGTGTCGCGAGAATGCCGCAAGCAAGCGTGTAAAGGGCCAAGCGCCAATCAAGGGTAATCTCCTCCACGCGGGGAAGGGCTTTCGCCAGTGAGTGAAAAACACGCACTGCGGCCGCCGCGATTGCCAGCCCTGCCGCGCTTCCCAAAAGCGCCAGCACGAAAGCTTCGGTCAACAGCTGGGCGATTACCGATGCCCGTGATGCTCCTAGTGAATAGCGGATAGAAATCTGCGTGCGCTCGATCGTCCGCGATAACAGCAGCGCCGCGATGTTCGAGCACGCAATCAATAAGAGCAATGAAACCGAACCGAACAAGATCCACAGCGATCGCCGCGATCCGCTGACAATGGTCTCTTTCAAAGGCTGAATGACAGCGGAGAGGTTTTTGTCAGTCTTCGGGAACTGCCCGGCTAAATGCGCCTGTACAACGTCTAAATCGGCGCGCGCTTGCCCAATGGTGACGCGGGGCTTCAACCGCCCAACGGCGGTGAACCAGGTGGAACCGCGGTCCTGGGCATATGGCGCATCCATCGGCACCGCGATCCACAGATCCACATCATCGCCGGGAAAACGGAAGCTTGCGGGCATAACACCCACAATTTGAAACGCAGCGCGCCCCAGGCGCACGGTCTTTCCCAAAACGCTCGGCTCGGCATGAAAGCGCCTGCGCCAGAAGCGGTCGCTGATCAGGACTGCATCCGGGCCCCCGAAACGCTCTTCCGCAGGAGTAAAATCGCGACCTAACTGCGGAGCTACTCCAAAGACTTGCAAAAAGCGCGGCGCTACCAGCGCCCGCTCGATACGTTCGGGAAGCGCGCCGGAGGTCTCTGAGACGTTCTCCGTGTAATAGCCCGAGATGGCTTGGAAGGTGGAGTTCAGCTTGTTCCATTCCTCGAGGCGGACGGGAGCAAGGACGCTGGGCGGACGCTTCAGCGTGTGATCGTACTGATGCAGCTCGACCAGTTGGCCGGCATGCGGAAACGGCAAGGGACGCAGCAGAATTGCGTCGATTGCCGAGAAAACGCCGCTGTTGGCGCCGATGCCCAAGGCCAACGTCAGTACGACAGTAAGAGAAAAGCCGGGTGACTTGCGGAGGAAACGAAACGCCGATTTGAGATTCGCCAGCGTGGTCTCAATCGACACAATGCGATGCACCTGGCGGCACTCTTCTTTGACCTGTTCGCCGCCACCGAACTCAAGCATGGCTTCGCGGCGCGCCTGCTCGGGCGAGAGGCCGGCCCTCGTCTTTTCCTTTACCAGGGCCTCCAGGTGGAAACGAATCTCCGAATCCAACTCCCTCTCGACACGATGTTTGCGCACGAAGAAATCGATCCACTTCATGGAAGCGCCTATTTCGCGGTCTGCATGATCAACGCCACGGCTCCGGCCAGCCGCTGCCAGTTCGACGCCTCTTCCTTCAGCTGCTGGCGCCCCTTCTCCGAGAGCCTGTAAAACTTTGCCTGCCGCGAGTTCTCGGACTCGCCCCAGGTGGCCTCCAGCCAACCACGCCGCTCCAACCGGTGCAGCGCCGGATACAGCGAGCCCTGCTGGACCTGCATGACTTCCTGCGATATCTGGCGGATGCGCTGCGAAATCCCGTACCCATGAATCGGACCAAGCGCGACAATCTTCAAAATCAACATGTCGAGCGTGCCCTGCAAAAGATCGGATTTTCCGGCCGGCATCTCTCTCCCAGACACTCTACATATTAACGCCTGATATGTAGGATGTCAAAGAGAGAGATCTCGGCTTCTTATGCCGCTCACCGCCAAGATCCCGGTGCACGGGCATCGCGGCGCGGCGAACACACCGGAAGTATGGGACAAGCTCATCGACGCGAAAGTAGATGGGATTACTACGGATGATCCGGCGGTCTTGATCGCCTACTGAAAAACAAGGGTCTGGGCTAGCTGTTTTTTCACGGTGAGCTGCGTACCTATAAAGTGTTACGATCAAGAAGTTCCAGTCACGGACGTCCAAGAACGATCTGGCGCGGCCGGCGATCTGGAATACGGGGTGGTGGGGCAGCGGTATCTGCCGCCGATTAACCGGCCGGGTTCGGGCGAGCGCCCGGACATCTGAAAGCCATTTGACGGGTCGTTGAGTGCTTCAAATTCTTCCTTCTATATTTGCCGCGGACTTTACGCGCCTGGGCGAAGAGATCCGGCGCGTGGAAGAAGCAGGCGTCACCATGATCCACGTAGACATCATGGATGGTCATTTTGTGCCGAATTTTACGATGGGCACGCCGATTACTGAATCCATCCGGCGGGTTACGGACGTCAAACTCGATCATCACCTGATGATTGAGGATCCGGACACTTATGCGCCTATCTTTATCAAAGCCGGGGCTGATTGCGTCAGCGTGCATTACGAAGTCTCCCGCAACCTGGACAGGACTTTGCACATGATCCAGGACCTCGGCGCCCAGGCGGGGGTGGTCATCAATCCTGCAACCAGCGTCGGGTTGCTTGAGAATGTGTTGGACATTGTGGATTACGTGCTCGTGATGAGCGTGAATCCGGGCTATGGCGGCCAGCAGTTCATTCCGAACTCTTTAAATAAGGTTCGCGAGCTGGCGCGGCAGCGCAGCCAGCGTAAACTGGACTTCGCTATCGAAATCGATGGCGGGGTCGGACAGGAAAACATTATGGACGTAGCGCGGGCGGGCGTAGATTGGGTGGTTGCCGGTTCTTCGGTGTTTCATTCAGGAGATCCAGGGATTGCGGTACGCCACATGCAGCAAGCGGCCCGCGAGGCGCTTTCGGTCAAGGTCTAGAAGATATGGTTTTACGCAGCATTTTGTCACGCAGAGCATTGGTCGTCATGTTTTCGGCTGGGCTGCTTGCTTCTTGCATGCACAAGAAATACGACACGCCCATTACGAAGAATACGCAGCAACCCGATAAGGTGCTGTTCGATGAGGCCACGCACGATATCGAGAAAGGGCGCTATGAAACCGCCCGCATTTCTCTTCAGACGCTGATGAACACGTATGAATCCAGCGAGTATATGGCAAAGGCGAAGCTGGCTATCGCCGACAGCTGGTACCGCGAGGGGGGCTCGAACGGCATGGCGCAGGCTGAAGCAGAATACAAAGACTTCATTCTCTTCTACCCGAACATGGAAGAATCTGCCGAAGCGCAGAACCGGATTTGCGAAATCCATTACAAGGGAATGGACAAGAGTGACCGCGATCCGACGCAAACTCTGCAGGCCGAACGGGAGTGCCGGCAGCTGCTCATCCAGTTTCCGAACAGCAAATTTGCGCCCCAAGCGGCGCAGCGGCTGCGGGATATTCAGGAGAGCCTGGCCGATCACGAATTCGTGGTTGGAACCTACTACTGGAAGCATGATATGTATCCTGCCGCGGCGAACCGCTTGAATGCCCTGGTCGATCAGTATCCGCTCTTCAGCGAGTCAGGCGAGGCGCTATACGAAGCGGGGGATGCCTATTCGAAGATGGGACCGCGCTTCCGGCAGCAGGCCGGCGAAATGTTTTCACGCATCGTCAGCTACTATCCGCTCAGCGATCGAGCCAAGGACGCCAAGAGGCGGCTCGAGGAGATGGAGTTACCTGTCCCAGCGGTAGACCAGGCCGCGCTTGACCGCGAGAAGTTCGAGCAAGCGAACTACAAAAAACCAAGCCTTGTGGGGCGCTCTATGGGCTGGATGAAGAGCGGACCTGACGTGGCGCACGCGGCCAAAGAGGGCGCCCCGACCATGACTGATCCGCAACGAACCATTCCGGTCAGCGTACCGAGAACGAGCACCGTAGACGGGGCCGCGTCGGGCGCGGGTTCCGGGACAACGGAGGTCACTGCCACCCAAGTGAGCAGCAGCGACACTGCTTTAGAGAAGGGGAAGGATGTGCGAAGCGGGGGCACTACGCCGCCTCCTGGCGCCAGCACTCCAGCAGCTGCCGCCAATCAACCCCTGCCGACCAATCGGGATAAAGAGTTGAAGAAGTACCGCGAGCAGCAGCTGAAAAAGCAGGAGAAACTGGCTAAGAAGAAGAAAAAATCGGATCAGAACGGTCAACCCGCTCAGCAGCCCGCGCCACAGACGCCTGCCAGCACACCCGCTACAAGCGCGGCCACGGGTACTGCGGGCACGAATTCGAATTCGGTGCCGCCCCAACAATAAGGATGCTTCCTCAGCAAGTTAGACTACGATGAGCCGGATCCTGCTGGCCGACGACAGCCCGCAGGCCCTGCGTTTAGCTGAACAGATCCTTAGCAGCCAGGGCATTGAGGTAGTCAGCGTGACCGACGGCGCGACGGCGCTGCGCCGGCTGCCGGACGTCAATCCAGATCTACTGATTGCAGACGTCTTTTTGCCCACCAAGAACGGTTTCGAGCTGGCGCGGTTCCTTCGCTCACAAGCCGCTTACAAGCACGTTCCAGTCATCTTTGCCGCCGGACAGGCAGATGAATTCGATGAGCAGGACGCCCGCAACGCGGGAGCCGATGTAATACTGCGGAAGCCGCTAGAAGCCTCCGCGCTGTTAGGGGCCGTCCAGAGCCTTCTCGAACAAAGGGCGAAGGCGAACGCCGGCACACAGGAGGCAGCGACCGGGCTCGACCGCAACACGGTCCGCGCGGCCGTAACGCTCGCGCTCGACAGCGCGATGCCCGCGCTGATAGAAGAATTGACCGAACGTGTCCTGCTGGCTCTGGCTCATCGCTGAAGAGAATAGATTCTTGAACACAGACTCGGAGAATTTTCTTCGCAGAATTTCTTGACGTGCTATTGATTTGGCCGCCCGCGAGAGTTTGTTTTCGCTTCCGACGGCAAAGGGCGCTTACGCTTCCGGCTCCGATTCAAGACTTCTGAAACCCCGGCGTAATCTCGGCCCCGGGCTGATCGCTGAAGGCTTTGGTTAGGATTAGGTCAATGCCTGACAACACATTCGACATCGTTTCCAAAATTGACCTCAATGAGGTCCTGAACGCCGTGCAGCAAACCGCCAAAGAGGTGCAGACGCGCTATGACCTGAAGGACAGCAAGTCTTCGGTGGAATTGAAGGAGAAGGAAAACAAGATTCAGCTGGCCAGTTCGGATGAGTTCAAGCTCAAGGCCATCACGGAGATCCTCGGCCAAAAGTTGGTCAAGCGCAACGTTCCGCTGAAAGGCTTGGTCTACGGGCCGGTCGCGCAAGCAACGCACGGCAGCGTCCGGCAGGAGATCTCGTTGCAGCAGGGCATTCCTTTGGAGAAAGCCAAAGACGTCGTGAAGATGATTAAGGACAGCAAGCTAAAGGTGCAGGCCAGCATTCAAGGCGACTCGGTGCGGGTGAGCGGCAAAGACCGCGACACGCTGCAGCAGGTGATTGCCCTGCTGCGTGGAAAAGATTTCGGCATTGATATGCAGTTCAGCAACTACCGCACAAACTAAGCCACACCAGCTTGATGCCAAGCAGGAGCTGATGCCCAGACGAATTGAGTCGCTGTTCCTGGCAGGGCCGGCGGGCAGACTGGAAGCACTTCTCGAAGAACCTGAGGGAGCGGCTCCGTTAGAAGCGGCCGTCATCTGCCATCCCCATCCGCGGGGCGGTGGGACGATGCATAATAAGGTCGTTTATCGCCTGGCGCGCGGTCTTCGAAAGACCGGCTGCGTGGTGCTGCGGTTCAATTATCGCGGCGTCAATCAAAGCGAAGGCGCCTATGACGGGGGCGTCGGCGAGACAGAGGACGCCCGCATCGCGTTAGAGGTCCTGGCAAGCCGCTATCCGGGTCTGCCGATGCTTGCAGGCGGGTTTTCTTTCGGTTCGCGGGTCGCGCTACGCCTTGCGGCGCGCGGGAACTCCATCCGGCGGGTGGTCGCGGCGGGCTTTCCCACGCGCCTCCAGGATCGCGAATTTGTTTACCATGTCACGGTCCCGAAGTACTTCATCCAGAGCACAAACGACGAATTCGGGCCTAGAGAGGAGTTTAGCGAGTTTTACGAAACCGTACCGGAACCCAAGCACCTGGATTGGGTGCCGGCAGCCGATCATTTTTTCCGGGACGGGTTGGATGCCTACGAAGCGGTCATCGAACGCATCGGCCTGGAACGGACCTAGGCCTGCTTCATCTGCCGCTCGACAATGCGGGCGGCGCGATGGCTGATGAGGTCGGCGACCTTGCCCAGCAGCCCGGGCAGATCTTCCGGCTTAATGAAGACCGGATTGCGCAAGTTCGGCCGTCTGTTCCTGTACGTTGTGAGGATCGCCGTCGCCGGTTTGTAATCCATCAAACGGGCATGAGCCAAAACTTCCAGGCCCGCTTCCGGCGATTCCATCTCCAGGTCACTCAGCACGAGTTCATACTGGCGCTCGTCGAGCTTGCCGACCGCCTCGGCGAGGGAGGCGGCGGCATCGACAAAGTAGCCACCTGCTTCCAGTACCGCTTTGAGGGTCAACCGCGATGTGACATCGTCGTCAACCAGCAAGACTCTTGCAAGCTCTCGTTCCCTGCCCGGTGGTTTTCTCAGACCTGGGGTCGTCATGATAATGGGACGCCATTGCCCGAATACAGTTTAAACGAAAATCTAGAAATCCCTTATAAGAAATTGTTGGCAGAGAGTTTAGTTATCTAGTCTATTCCGAATACTCTGTGGAAAATTGCGTCTATCTGTGTGAGCTGGCGCTCTAACGAAAAGGTCATACCGAGCTGTTTTGGGGAAAGATAGCGCCCAATTTCGGGATCGGCCTCGACCGCAGCACGGAAATCGGTGTCTTCTTCCCAGGCTTGCATCGCATGGCGTTGCACCACCCGGTAGGCGTCCTCGCGCAACATGCCGGCGGCGGCCAGGTCCAACAGCAGTTGTCCCGAGAAAATCAGCCCTTTTGTGAGATCGACGTTCCGGCGCATGCGTGCGGCATTGACCCGCAAACCACTAATAAGCCAGGTAGTTTTCGCCAGGAGGTAATCGGTAAGAATGGTCGAATCGGGCAGAATAATGCGCTCGACAGAGGAATGCGAGATATCGCGCTCGTGCCAGAGGGGAACGTTTTCGAAGCCCGCCTGTGCGTTGCTCCTCACTACGCGGGACAAGCCGCAGATCTGCTCGCAGGTGATTGGATTCCGTTTGTGCGGCATGGCCGAAGAGCCTTTCTGGCCGGCGACAAATGGTTCTTCGGCTTCGCGGACTTCGGTGCGCTGCAAGTGACGGATTTCAAGCGCGATCTTCTCCAGGCTGGCGGCGATGCCCGCCAAGGTCGCCAGGTAATAGGCGTGCAGATCGCGAGAGAGTACCTGAGATGTGATGGGGGCAGCCTTCAGGCCCAGCCGGATGCAGATCTTGTCCTCGGCCTCGGGACCGATGTGCGCGAAAGTGCCCACCGCGCCGGAGATCTTGCCGACGCGTATGTCTTCCGCCGCCGCCAAAAAGCGTTTCCGATGGCGCTCTATCTCGTCCCACCAGAGGGCAGCTTTCAGTCCGAACGTGATCGGCTCGGCGTGCATGCCGTGCGTGCGGCCGATCTGCACGGTGTCCTTGTGCTCAAACGCCAACTCCTTCAGCGCCCCCGAGAGATCGGCCAGATCCTGCACAATCAATTGCGAAGCATCGCGAATTTGCAGGGCCTGGGCGGTATCGACAATGTCATTTGATGTCAAACCGAAATGAAGCCAGCGCGATAGCTCCCCGGCGCCCTTCGTTTTCAGCGATTCCGCAACGGCCGTGGTGAAGGCGATGACATCATGCCGCACTTCCCGTTCGATCTCCCGAATGCGCTCGAGATCGAAAGCGGCATGCTCCCTCAGGGAGCGGGCGGCTTCGAGAGGAACTTCGCCGAGTTCAGCCAACGCCTCGGAGGCCGTCAGCTCTACCTCGAGCCAATATTCGTATTTGCGCGGCTCGCTCCAGATCGCGGCCATTTGCGGGCGTGCATAACGGGCAATCATCTCAAGATCAATGTGCTAGATGCCCGCAGGATCGCTCAGTAGCAGAATACTTCCGATTGGACGCCCGGCTCGGCGACCACCAGCTTGGTGAAGAGTAGCCGGCCATTCAAGGCTTTCAGGGCCAGGTTCCTAACCAATTCCGTATGATTATTGTGCTCGCTGATGTGGCCTAGCACGAGAGTGGAGACCCGCGTGTCGAGGTCATTTTGAATGAACTTGGCGGCAACCTCGTTCGAAAGGTGACCGCGGCGGCTCATGACCCGCTGTTTGACGCCCCAGGGATACGGCCCAACGCGGAGCATCTCCAAATCGTGATTGGATTCCAGGACAACCATGTCGGCGCCGCGGAGATGAACGCGCAGCGAATCCGTAACATAGCCGAGATCGGTGACGATAGCCACCTTGATTCCTTGCGACGAAAGAGTGAAACCGACCGGGTCCGCCGCATCGTGGGGAATGGTGAAACTGGTGATATCGAAATCGCCGATGGTGAACCCGCAGCCGGCCTGAAACGTTTCCACCACCGGATCGCATTCTCCCCAGTCAATGAACCGGGCTGTTTCGTGCGTAAGATGGACCGGGACGGGACGGCTGCCTCCCGCTTTGGCAACGGCTGCGAGACCGCTGGTGTGGTCGCTGTGCTCATGCGTCACGAGCACAGCATCCAGGTTCGCGATATCTTCTCCCACCGCCGCCAGGCGCTTCTTGATTTCGCGGCGGCTCAGCCCGGCGTCGACCAGCACGCGAGTGCGATCGGTAGCGATCAGCGCCGAGTTGCCTGCGCTACTACTGGCGAGAATACAAATCTTGACGATAGGAAACCCCGGCCGGCGCCGCGTTCTGGACGGCTAATTTTTCGCGCTTTGCCTTCTCATCGGTTATACCAAACATTTTCTTGAAAATTGTTTGCGTCATGAAAACAAGCAGATAGGGGCATTCCGGCCCTTGGGGCGAACGGCAAAGAGGCCATAATGGAGATTCTTATGAAAGCGCGCGTCTATGTGTCGATGAAGCCAACGGTGCTGGATCCGCAGGGGCAGACCATCTGTTCCGCTTTAAACGGAATGGGGCACAAGGAGATTGCTTCCGTGCGGCAAGGGAAATACTTCGAAATCGGAGTGGCGGACGGGATCGGGCGGGATTCGGCGGTTCAAACGTTGGATGAAATTGCCCGCGATGTTCTCTCTAACCCTGTCATTGAGGACTACCGGGTCGAAATTCTGGAGTAAGGTATGTGCGGAATTGTGGGATACGTCGGCGGCCGCGATGCGGTGCCGGTAATCGTGGATGGTTTGCGGCGGCTGGAATACCGCGGCTACGATTCGGCGGGGATCGCCGTGTTGAACGGCGACCGGTGCCTGGAATTGCGGCGCGCGTCCGGAAAATTGCACAATCTGGAGGAAGCCATCCGCAATAAGCCGCTGCGAGGCTCTTATGGGATCGGGCACACGCGCTGGGCCACACACGGGCGTCCCACGGAAGAGAACGCTCATCCGCATCGTGATTGCCACGGAAAAATCGTGGTGGTGCATAACGGCATCGTGGAAAACTATCTTTCCTTGAAAAAGGAATTGATTGCCGAAGGCCACATCTTCAAGACCGAAACCGATACCGAGATCATCGCCCACCTGGTAGAGAAATACCTCGACCGGAGCCTGGAAGACGCGGTACGCGCGGCATTGAAGCGGATCTCCGGCGTGTTTGCCATCAGCGTCATTTCCAGCACGGATCCGGACAAGATCGTGGCAGCTCGATCCGGCCCTCCGGTGGTCATCGGGCTGGGACAGGACGAGTTCTTTGTCGCCTCCGACGTGCCGGCCATTCTCAGCCACACGCGCGACATGATTTTCCTGAACGACGGCGACGTAGCGGTCTTGACGCCGGAGGGAGTACGGCTGACCGATTTCGACGGGCGGACTGTCAGGCGGCAGCCCTCGCGGATCCTGTGGGATCCGGTGATGGCCGAAAAGGGCGGATACAAGCATTTCATGCTCAAGGAGATTTTTGAGCAGCCGCGCGCCATTCGCGATACGATGCTCGGCCGGGTTGGCCAGGAGAGTGGCCGCGTGTTCCTGGACGAGGTCAACATCTCCGAGGCGGACTTCCGCAGCTTTCAGCAGGTGAAGATCGTCGCTTGCGGAACCAGTTGGCACGCCGGGCTTGCGGGTAAGTTCCTCATTGAGCGCCTTGCGCGGCTTCCGGTGGAAGTGGATTACGGCAGCGAATTCCGCTACCGCGACCCCATCATTCTGCCGCATACGCTGACGATCGTGATCTCACAGTCCGGAGAAACCGCCGATACGCTCGCCGCCCAGCGTGAAGCGAAACAGAAAGGCTCGAAGACCTTGGCGATCTGCAATGTGGTGGGATCTATGATCACCCGCGAGGCTTCGGGAACGCTGCTGACGCACGCGGGCCCGGAGATCGGCGTGGCATCCACCAAAGCGTTCACCTCGCAACTGACTGCCCTGGTTATTCTGGGCATGTATCTGGGACAAACGCGCGGGACCCTGAGCGCAGAAGGCTCCGCAGCGCTCATGCAGGAGCTGAGCCAGATTCCCGGCAAGCTGGAGCATGTTCTGGCACAGACAGAGATCTATGACGAATTAGTCAAGCATCTTTTCCGGGCGCAGGACTTCCTGTATCTCGGCCGTGGAATTCATTTCCCCATCGCCCTGGAAGGCGCGCTCAAATTGAAAGAGATCTCTTACATTCACGCAGAGGGCTACGCGGCGGGTGAGATGAAACATGGCCCAAATGCGCTTATCGATGAGAATCTTCCTGTCGTCGTGCTCGCCACGCGTGATCCGGAATCGGAAGAGAGCCAGGTGCATTACGAAAAGACTCTTTCGAACATCCAGGAAGTAAAAGCGCGGAGCGGTCAAGTAGTGGCGGTCGCGTGTGAAGGCGACGATGAAGTCGCCAGGATGGCGGATCACGTCATTACGATTCCGGCGACACGCGAACTGCTGCTGCCCTTGCTTGAAATGATCCCGCTTCAGCTGCTGGCCTATCACATCGCGGTGCGCCGTGGCTGCGACGTCGATCAACCCCGTAATCTGGCGAAGAGCGTGACCGTCGAATAAGCCGATCCAGGCCGTCATTCGTCGGCATTTACCCGCAATTCGCCGATTTGCTGCTGCGCACCCAAACGTAACCGCCTACGATCGAAATCAAGGCAGGACATCAAGTAAAACAATGGAACGCGAAAGACTTACGAATTGGAAGCTCGACTACGCTAGCCTGGCAGGACCGGTCGTACTGATTCTGACGGGATTGCTGCTGGTGACGGGCGCCGCCCTCGGATTTCTCTCCTTGGCCAAGATTCAGAGCCTGTGGCCGATCGCTTTGATGCTGATTGGTCTCAGCGAGCTGTCACCGCCCTCTGAATCGCAGCCCCAATCCGGGAGCGGTCAACCGGGGACGCAGGAGGAGACCGCCCGCAATGCCCGGCGATGATCCGAACGAACAGGACGACTGGCTGCGTTACTCGGGTCTCAGCGAGCGCGAGAAGATGTTCCTGCGAAGGCGGCGGAGGCAGAACGCTCCGCCGCTTTTTGCTTCTGTCGTTCTTATAGCTGCAGGGATTTTGCTCTTTTTGAGCAGCCTGGGCTGGCTGCCGATTCGGAATGTCTGGGCACTGTGGCCGCTGGTCTTGGTGGCCATGGGAACGGGCAAGCTATTCCACGCGCGCAACTCCGCGGAGCGAGTCTTTGGAGTGTTTATCGTATGCGCCGGCGCGCTCCTTTTGCTGCTCACGCTGCACATCGTCGCAGTGCGGCTCAGGGACCCAAGCTGGCCCATCGCGCTGCTGTTGATCCTTCTGGGCTGCGCGTTGCTCGTGAAAACCTTGGAACGAGGCACGCGCGCCCGGCCATTGCCCGGAGCGCCGCGCGATGGTTCGAGTGAGTCCCAGCTAAACGGGGCGGCGATTCTCGGCAGTATCAAACGCAAGGTGGAAACCGAAAATTTCGAGGGCGGCGCTATCACAAATTTCATGGGCAGCGTCGAGATCGATCTGCGCCGGGCGCAGATCAGAAGCGCCACCCGATCGGCGACGATCGAAGTAAAGGCGATCGCCGGGGCGGTGAACATCCGGATTCCAGATACCTGGCGCGTGAACATGAGCGCCTTGAGTGTCCTAGGCGCGCTGGAAGATAAAACGATTCCGCCCAATACCGGTCAGGATGCGCCAGTGCTCGAGATTACAGGCTACTCGGCGTTCAGCGCGATCGAGCTTGAAAACTAGAGAGGCGAGATGCATCCGTTATTTAAGAGCTGGAAGCATCTTTTGAATTATGCTGCCGTCTGGGTGCCAGTAGCAATCATTCTTGGATTTGCCTTGTCGGCTTCGGGACGGTTGTCCTGGCGAGAGACGTCGGTTATCGCGGTTCCGGTAACCATTTTGCTCGCGTTAGTGTGCTTGTCCGCATGGTTTGTGGCGCGCTCGCTGCCGCCGGGGTTTACAGGCGGATGGAAACTGGCTTTGAATCCCACTATCGCGGCCGTGTGTGCCAGCGCCATCGTTCTTGTGTTCGCGCATTCCTGGGTGATGGTCTTGAATCAATTTTTTCCGGGGATTAGGGCGAGATTCGAGCCGTCTGTACCCATGCTGGGAGGCATTTCGTGGCTGATCTACATACTGGCGGTGGCGCTGAGCCGTTTATGGATCGCAACGGAATCCTCACGGCGCGCCGAGATCATATCGCGCGAGGCCGAATTAAAGGCGCTTAAAGCGCAGATCAATCCTCACTTCCTCTTCAACAGCCTGAATTCGATCAGCGCTCTGACCAGCGTGGATCCTGTCAGGGCGCGGGATATGTGCGTGCGGCTCTCCGAATTTCTGCGTAGCTCGCTAAGGCTCGGCGAACGGAACAGTATCCCCTTCGGCGAGGAACTGGCCCTCACAAAGTCTTATTTGGATGTAGAACAGGTGCGGTTCGGGCAGCGCTTGCGCGTAGTTCAGAATTTCGATGCCGAATGTGCGGACTGTGACGTGCCGCCGCTGCTGGTGCAGCCTTTGGTAGAGAACGCGATCAAGCATGGGATTGCAATGCTGGTTGACGGCGGCGAGATTGCCATGACAGGACATAGGAATGGACAACACCTGGAAGTAACGGTGGAAAATCCGTTCGATGCGGATGCACCGGTGATGGGGAAGAGCGGCTTCGGGCTGGTGAACGTGCGGAATCGATTGGCAGCGCGCTATGGCGCCGCAGCACGCCTGGAAATTCAGGTAGACCAAGGGCGATACCGCGTGGCGCTCTACCTGCCCTGCGCGGAGCGCAAAGAAAGGCTGCAAGCATGATCCGGGCGCTGATTGTGGATGACGAGGATCTGGCGCGCCAGGTCATTCGGGAATATCTGAGCGGCGAGGAGGACATTGAGATTGTCGGAGAATGCCGCAATGGCTTAGAGGCTGTGAAGTTTGCCGGGGAGCATAAACCGGATCTACTGTTCTTGGACGTGCAGATGCCCAAACTGGATGGATTTGAAGTGCTGGAGCTGCTTGGAAATGGACCGGCGGTCGTGTTCGTTACGGCTTTCGATCAATATGCGATGAAAGCGTTCGATGCCGCCGCAGTGGATTATCTTCTAAAGCCATTCGACCTGGAACGGTTCCGCACGGCTCTGCAACGGGTGCGAAGGCGGCTGAAAGAAGCAACCGCCGGAGTGAACGTGGCAGAACTGCAGAATGCGGCCCGCCCGCCGGGGCAATATGCGCAACGAGTGGTGGTGAGGGATGGCACACGGGTGCACATCATTCCAACCGAGCATCTGGAGTACGCCGAAGCGCAGGACGACTATGTAGCGTTACATAGCCAAGGGAAGAACTATCTCAAACATCAGACAATTTCGGCGTTGGCGGAATCGCTCGATCCCGAGCGCTTCGTGAGGGTACACCGGTCCTACGTAGTGAACCTGGAATGCGTGCGAAACATTGAACCCTACACAAAGGACACCCGAATTGTTGTGCTGGCGAGCGGCGCGCAGGTTCCGGTGAGCCGGGCGGGGTTTGTGAGATTGAAGGAACTGATGGCGAAATCGTGAAGTGAGAACTGCCTGAGCGGCAGCCCTCCCGGTGCGTTACAGAAAGGGATAGACTCGAACGATGAGACTCCCGCTCAGCAATTTGCGCGTAGTAACGGTCGTCCTCGCATTTTACGCTTTACCGCCATCCGCCTTCTGCCAGGTGGATACCGGAGAGATTCTCGGCACTGTTAAAGACACCAGTGGCGCCGTGATTCCCGGCGCGACGGTAACACTCACAAATCAAGACACGGGACAGGTGGCCACGACTGTATCCGGCGCAGGAGGGGAGTATACCTTCTCCCCAGTCAAGCTTGGTCATTATTCCGTTGTAGCGGAGTTCAAGGGATTTCAGCGGGTGGAGCATACGGGCATCACTGTGGATGTGCAACAACGGGTGATCGTCGAAGTAGTGCTTCCTCCCGGTCAGATAACGCAGACGGTGGTGGTGACTGGCGAGCCGCCTGCTCTGCAAACGCAAGACGCTTCCGTGGGACAAGTGATCAATCAACAGTCCGTTAACAACTTGCCGCTCAACGGACGGAATTTCACTTTCCTTGCCCAGCTTGCCGCGGGAGTAACTCAGGGCCAGCAGGACACGCGTGGGCTTGGCGCGAGCGGTAGTTTTTCCGCCAATGGAGAACGGCCGGCCCAAAACAACTATTTGTTGGATGGAATCGACAACAATGCGAATTTGGTTGATTTCTTGAACGGTACTGCGTACGCTGTTCGACCGCCGGTAGACGCTATCCAGGAATTTAAGATTCAGACGGATAACTATAGCTCCGAATTCGGACGCTCAGCCGGCGCGATCTTGAACGCGACCATAAAATCCGGAACCAACCAATTCCATGGGAACGCGTGGGAGTTCCTACGCAACGACGCATTGGACGCGGCGAACTTCTTTGAGAATTCCGGCGGCATACCAAAGGGCGAGTACCGCCAGAACCAGTTCGGCGCGACCATCGGAGGCCCCATTCTAAAGAACAAGCTGTTCTTCTTTGGAGACTACGAAGGAACGCGCATCCGGCAGGCGATACCCTCGGTGAACACCGTTCCCACTGCGCTTGAGCGCAGCAGCGGCTACACGAATCTGTCGGAGTTACTGACGCAGGGCGGAACGCAGACGGATGTACTGGGGCAAACAACCGCGCTGGGGCAAGTATTTGATCCTTCCACAACGCGTTCCGTTATCTGCGGCGTGCCCGATACCGTTACAGGAATAACAGTTCCTTGCGCCGGCATGGCCGCCGGAAGCCAGGTGGGGTACGCGCGGGAGCCCTTTCCGGGGAACATTCTTCCCGCCAGCCGGCTGGATCCCAATGCCATCAACCTGCTGAACCTTTACCCCGCTCCCAACAATCCGGGACTCTTCAATAACTTCGCGACTAATCCGGTGCTGCAAAACACCGTGAATCAGTTCGACATTCGTATCGATGCGAATCTCACCGAAAAAGACAGCATATTCGGACGCGTGAGCTATTCCGATAATCCGGAATTCATTCCCGGACCTTTCCCGGGTATTGCAGACGGTGGGGCGTTTTATGCGGGCGATCAGACCGCAACTGCCACCAACGCGGTTATCAGCGAAACCCACCTTTTCTCACCGACCTTTGTCAATGAACTGCGCTTTGGATTCAACCGCATTGCCAGCGCACGGCTGCAGCCAAACGCCAACACGCTCGGGATTCCCGCTCAGTTTGGTATCCAGGGCGTTCCACAGGTTCCTTTAAACGGCGGCCTGGGCGGGATTACCATCACGGGCCTCAACCGGCTGGGCAGCAATGATTACCTGCCATCGTCGGAATACAGCGACACTTTTCAGTTAACAGAAAATGTCACAAAGCAATTAGGACGTCACTCGCTGAAAGCCGGATTTGAGTACCAGCGACTCCGGTTTTCGATACTGCAGCCGCCACAAGGCCGCGGCGCGTTTTCATTTAGCGGACTGTATACCGAAGTGCCCACTTATAGCAACGGCAACACTGGATTGGCGCAGATGCTGCTAACACCGCCGGGCATCCCGGGCGCAGCCGACGACGTTGGGGGCGCCGACAGCATCCAGGCATCGAACATAGCCAACACCGACCAGAAACACAACTATAATGGAGCGTATTTCCAGGATGATTTCAAAGTCACCTCGAAGTTGACAATCAACCTAGGCTTGCGCTGGGAGTATTTCGGCCAGCTTATCGAACGGTACGGAGCACAGTCGAATTTTCTTCCGTCCGGATCAACTAGTCCCTCTGAATTCCTCATAACCAAGCAACGCTGCAATACCCCGCTATCTCCTGACTTCTACGCCGCACTTCAAACTGACAACATCAACCTTGTCTGCTCCACCGTTCCAGGATTGGGGCATTCTCAGTGGACCAATTTTTCCCCCCGTGTGGGATTCGCATACCAGGTGACGCCGAAGCTTGTCGCCCGCGGCGGATATGGGATTTTCTTTGGCGGATTCGAGAATTCCGTAGTTGAAACCTATGTTGACTTCCCGTTTCAATACAGCCTGTCGTATTCGATTTTGACACCCAACGCGCCAGTCACATATCCCAATGGCCAGATCGGCACATTGGAGACCGGACTATCGGCAATTCCGCTGACGCCGGCCGCAGTAGAACCTGCCGGCGTCTCATTTACGGGTGAAGATTACCATATGAAGACGCCCTATACGCAAGGTTACAACTTTACTTTGCAGTACCAAATCACACCCAATAACACTGTGGAAGCGGCATATGTCGGTAACACTGTCCGTCATCTCGGCGTCTATATTAATGCGAATTCCCCAGGCCAGATACTTCCTCCCGGGCTCAACGCATTCGATTACTCGCCTTATCCGGACTTCCAAACCAGCTTCACTTACACCAGCTTTGCGGCAGACAGCTTCTATAACTCGCTGCAGATCAATTACGAGCGCAGGTTCAGCGCCGGCCTAAGCGTTCTCGCGAACTTTACCTGGTCGAAATGCCGCACAGACGCGGTGGATGTGCTCAACGGCACTGCTCTCACATTATTCCGGGCACCTCTGCTGCCAGGTTTTGGCATTCAAGGAGACTACGGCCTCTGTGATTTCGATATACCGAAGGTCTTCCACTTAAGTGGTACCTATGACCTACCTGCCGGCCATGGCCGGCAGTTTCTCAGCAACAGCAACGGGTTTGTGGATGCAGTACTGGGGGGTTGGAGCATCAACTGGATCTTGACGCTGCAGGATGGCCAACCAGGAACCGTACCGTGCGCTATCGCAACCACTTCCGGTTTTTATTGCAATGCCTTGACGGTTCCAGGCGAGAGCGTCACTGCAGGTCCGCATAATGTCAATCAATGGTTGAACCCGGCAGCTTTCGCAAGTCCGCCTGTGGCGACTACGATTGGCCAATCGGATTACGCGCCGCTGGGCGGCGCTCCTACGCAATTTTACGGCCCTGGGTACCACCGCTTAGATTTCTCGATATTTAAGAGCTTTCGGATCACCGAGAGAACGCACCTGGAGTTCCGGTCGGAATTCTTCAATCTGACGAATACACCAAATTTCTCGCTACCAGGTTTCGGCGGCAACGGCGTTACTCCGGCCCCTGGTGCGCTCGACTACACGTCTTCGTCGTTCGGGACAATTACCTCAACTCGCGACGGACAGAACGATCAGCGTGAAATTCAGTTCGCGCTAAAGTTCTACTGGTAGGTTTCGATGAAAGACGCCGCGATTACAACAGAGCAGCAGCCAGAGATTGACATCATCGCCCCTGCCCGCCAGCAAGCAGTAGCGCGCAACGTTCCGGTAGACGCATATCGCGGCTTCGTGATGGTCCTGATGATGGCAGAAGTGCTGCAACTGGCACGCGTGTCACACGCATATCCGGGCAACTGGTTCTGGAGCGTGCTTGCCTACAATCAGACACATGTGGAATGGGCAGGCTGCTCGCTGCATGACTTGATCCAACCCGGGTTCTCTTTTTTGGTAGGAGTGGCGTTACCCTATTCGATCGCCAGTAGATTACGAAGAGGCGGGACGTTCAACCACATGTTTGTGCATGCGTTGTGGCGATCATTCCTCCTCATCGCGCTGGGGATCTTCTTACGGTCTATTCACAGCCAGCATACGTACTTCACGTTTGAAGATACGTTGACGCAGATTGGTTTAGGTTACCCGTTTCTGTTTCTGTTAGGGTTTCGGTCGCCGCGGTGGCAATGGACTGCATTCGCTTTGATTCTCACCGGGTATTGGCTGGCGTGGGCCCTGTATCCCTTGCCAGGAGTGAATTTCGACTACGGAGTGGTAGGCGTTCCTGCCAATTGGAGCCACAATTTCACGGGATTCGCCGCTCACTGGAACAAGAACAGTAACCTAGGAAATGCGTTTGACCAGCACTTTCTGAATCTGTTTCCCAGGACCACGCCATTCGTGGCAAACGACGGAGGGTATCTCACTCTCAGTTTCATTCCCACACTTGGCACGATGATTCTTGGCTTGGTGGCCGGCCGTTGGTTGCGCGCTTCCGCGCCAGCGATCCCGCTCAAGCGGCTTGTCACAGCGGGTTTCGCGGGAATCGCTCTGGGGCTGCTGCTACATTTCCCCGGCATCTGCCCGATTGTCAAGCGTATCTGGACACCAAGCTGGACACTATTCAGCGGCGGGGCCTGTTTTATTTTTCTCGCGATCTTTAGCTGGATCATCGACGTGAAAGGCTACCGGAAATGGGCTTTTCCCTTGGTTGTAGTCGGAATGAATTCGATTGCGGCCTACCTCATCGCGCACCTGTTCGAAGATTTTATTACCGAAAGCTTCCGGATCCACCTGGGCGAGAGACCATTCCAGGTTTTGGGTGTGGGACTGGAGCCGCTGCTGCTGGGCGGCGCCGTGTTGCTTACGTACTGGGCGATGCTCTGGTGGATGTACAGACGCAAGGTTTTCTTGAAAATCTGAATGGCTGCCAAATCAACCCGAGCCATTGAAGACAGACCTCAGAATGGCGGCTCCCAATTGATGCGCCTCGGCCTCTTGAGCGCGTAAACCAGGTCCCAACATAGACCCCAAGAAGATAATGCCGCCCTTTCCAATGGCGCGCCTGATTGCCACGGGCATTCCGTTCAAGCGCGCACAATACTCAGCCCGGGGCGCAGAAACCGGTATCACTGCTGCGAAAGTTCTTAATAGTCTGCGGATGGGCCAAGAGTAAGCGATGTAGCGGCCGCTCCATTCGTGCCCTGAGACCGGGACAGGCGGCGACACGCTAAGCCCGAATGCATTTCGTAGAAGTTGCGCTTGTTCGGCCCATTCGCGCTGGCGCGAAAAGCACAATCCACTCTCAAGCAACAACCAGGAGCCCGCCCAAACCTGTCCACGTAATTGGAGCGCCTGACCCGGCGCGAGACGACGGGAAGCCGCTACGATAATGAGGGCCGCCCCATCTACACACACATGACGATTGCTGTGGAGGAGCATCTCAAAACCCGCGGCAGACTCTTCCGACAAATAATCATCTTCAGCCAGAATTCGGACCGGCCCTTCCGGGCGGCTGGAGAGGGCCGGCGACCCGGCGTGCAAAGCGAGCGGCAGGCCTAGCGTTCCCGCCAGAACTTGACGGCGCGTCACCAACGCTACAGCTCCCCAGAAATCAGCCGGCCGAGCGCAGCCGAGGTGTCATACACTTGCTGATCGGGCGCATAGCGATATTTGGCTTCCATCTCCGCGATCAGCCAGCCGTCGTAGCCGACCTTTGTCATAGCGCCACGAATGGCTTTCCAATTGTTGTCACCGACGAAAATATTCGTGTAGACGCTTTCCTGCCCGCAGCGGCCCCGATGCTTGTAAACGTCCTTCATGTGCATGCGCGTGATGCGCGGGCCGTGCATCTCAATCCACTGCTCAGCGAAGCCGGTATCGTGTATGTTGCCGACATCGAGATGGATACCGATCCAGGGGCTGCCGACCTGGTTCAGAAAAGTATAGAACTCGCGCGGGCTTAAGAGAAATTTCTGCTCCGAGTTGCAGTTTTCCGCGCCGATTTTCACTTTGGCCTTACCGGCTACCTCTCCGAGTTTCTGAAGCGAGTCGACCGTGCGGTTATAAACTTCGTTGTACGGTGCATCGGCGGTCACCAATCCGGCGACTATCAGAATTGCATCGCACTTGAAAATCTGGGCGGCCTCAATCTGCCTTTCGATGTGCCGGAATGCCGCGGCTCGTTTCGCCGGATCGCGAGCCGAGACATTTTCATCCCAGTCGAGCGAATTGGCGACGTCGGAGACGTCGAGCCCTGCGTCCTGGATCTGGCCGAAAAGCGCGCGCAATTCGGCGTCGGTAGTTTTCATTTGAAACCACTGGCGGTCCCCCAGCCAGAGCTCAATCCCTTGATAGCCGGCGCGCTTTAGAAGGGCGAGGCCATCCGTGAAACTCATGTTCTCCGGAAAAATATTGTCGCCAATTGACTTCTTCACGTTTTAGCAGTTCTCAGCTAGATGTTAGCTGATCTAAACGCACCGGAACACGACATCGTTCACGAGCGACCACCGCGGCGCGGGGAGGCTTTAGCTCTTTTCTTTCGGAGGGTACTTTTCGAAAATCTTGTCGACGGATTTGGCGATCTTCTTGTTATTCGCCTCGGGCTTGGAACTGAGAGTATCGGTAGCGATACCGCGGAAAACAAGTTGTTTGGCGCCGGGGTCGAGCAAATCGATCACAAGCGTGCCAACGGGAATAGTGCTCGATGTGGTTGTTGACATTCCCGAGCTCATGCCGCCACCCCACCCACGACCCCAACCAGGACCGGGACCCCAGCCGCCACCCATACCAGTCGAGGTGGACATTGTGGTCAACTGCGTTTTTTGGGTAACCGCGCTCTGGTAGGCGACATCCAAATCACCACCGCTATCCACTCGTTTCAGACCCTTCTTCGCTAGAACCTCATCCACACTCGCAACGATCCGCTGCTCTACCAATTGATTAGGCGACTCAACGTTAGGTTCCTTTACCCAGGTGTACGTTTTATATTTCGAGAAGTCCTCCCCATGGGCGTAGTCAACCTGAACTTTTTGAGCGAACGAAAGTGCAGGTAAGAGAAAGACCCCGCCGGACAAAAGCAGGGCTGTGAAGCAATGACGCATATCCGGTCTCCTTATTGCCCGCAGGCATTAGGATACTATCAGATCCATGCTTTGGTCGTTGCTGATATGGCGGCCTTTGGGGCCTCGCGCGAGTCTAGTGAGTCGTGGGCTACACGAGATAGTCCACTCCAATGCGGAACCCGAGCGCCGAATACTGTTTCCTGATATTCGGAATTATCGGCGCGCTTCCAGGAATCATCCAAGCGCGCAAGAACCCATTCGCCCGTCGGTGTGAGCCGGAGCAGCAGGAAGAAATCTTTATGACTTTGGTGCGGATGAGAGGACTTGAACCTCCACGAAGTTTCCCCCACTAGAACCTGAAGAGCTCGGATTCTTAACCCACAATTCCCCAATGGAGTCCTTCGTATGGAATTGACACTTGCGGCATTTTCCCGAACTCGCCGGATTGACCGCGATTTCCAGCCGTAAGCGCTACCATTTCCGATACCAAACCTGGTAAGGAGGAGGGATTGTGCGTAGAATCGAAGGATGGACAACTGGCGAGAGCGGATCAGCGTAGATCCTCGTGTTTGCCACGGGAAAGCGTGCATCCGAGGAACCAGAGTGATGGTATCCGTTGTTCTCGACAACATCGCGGCAGGAGTGGATCGTTCAGAAATTCTTGCGAGCTATCCTTCATTGAAGCCACGTGATATTGATGCAGCTTTGGCGTATGCGGCTGAATTGGCCCGCGAGAGCACGGCCGATCTTCCGCTCGAGCTGAGCGCGTGAAGTTCAAGGTTGACGAAAATCTTCCTGTCGAGACCGCGTCAATTTTTCGCGAGCAAGGGTTCGGAGCCGAGACGGTCTGGGATGAATCGCTCTCGGGAGCGGATGACGAGGCGATCGCGAACCGTGTGCGCGCCGAGAACAGAATCCTAATCACGCTCGATCTCGATTTCAGCAACATCCGCGCCTATCCACCGGACGAGTACGCCGGGATCATCGTGCTTAGGCTCAAAACTCAGGACAAGCCTACAGTGCTCAGCTATGTTAGACGGACCGCGACGGCGCTGCAGGAACGAAGCGCTGATGGCGAGCTGTGGATCGTGCAGCACGATCGCATCCGGTTCCGGCAAGGATCGCAATCGCCCCACTAAAAACTGACCAGCGAGGCACAAAATTCTTCCGGATCCAAAGCCTGGTCGTATTTCAACGACCGTTCTCTTCTCGAAAAAGTCATTACGGAGTTACGCTCACAAAGTCTTCCCACCGACGAGTCTGTTTCGGGACTCCTAAAAGTCCACTTGGATAATCGGTTTGCAGACGCGTAGTCGTGGTCCCAGCTGGCAGCATTCGTGCCGGCGTATGATATTCGCTTTGTGCGTGAGCTTGAGCGGCGTGTCGCAGATGTTGATACCGCATCCAATCGGCTGGACTCATTCCGTCAATTTGCCGCGATCGAAAAGGAATTAGAACCGATCGAGGAATGTGTAAGCGGTCTGGTGGATGAAATTGATCGCGTGATCGAAGCTGAGATCGACCGTCGCCGTGGCAAATAGGATTCACCTCGACTCCCCTGGACATCTCTAATCGGGTGCCAAGCGAATGTTAACATTGCGAGCGAAGCGTTTCTGCGTACAAGCTGGTTCCTGGTTGAGCAGAACCCTAAAACTCCCCTCATCTTCGCTACCCTTCGCGCTACCCTCAAGAGGAACGCGTATCACACTGGATCGAGCACAGCTCGCGACTGATTGATTCGTTTGGTGCGGATGAGAGGACTTGAACCTCCACGAAGTTTCCCCCACTAGAACCTGAATCTAGCGCGTCTGCCAATTCCGCCACATCCGCAAAGGTTGGGTGGACTTTTTCATTGTAATCCAGCCGAACAGGTAAGCCAGCGCACGAGCGCGAAAGGCCTGCGGCCGCTACGGGTAAAATTAGAAGATGCCTGCCATCTCTACGGGCGCAGCCCCTTCTGCGCCAGTTCGTTCCCCTTTTTTGACGCTCGCGCTCGCGTGGTTCGTTCCGGGGGCGGGTCATTTGCTGTTGGGGCGCCGCGGCCGCGCAGCGATTATTTTCGCCGCGGTTCTGGCCTCTTTCCTCATCGGCGTGATGATGCGGGGACCTCTGTTCCAGTTTGGAGCCGCGCCGGGCGATGTCCTCTCGCGGGCAATTCAACTCGGAGGATTTATTAGTGATCTATCGGCGGGTCTCATGTACTTCGTGGCAGTCTGGTTCGGCTACGCGCCGCCCGATCAGGCCAGCCATAATGCGGATTACGGCTCGAAGTTTCTGGTCATGGCCGGCTTGCTGAATCTGTTGGCAATTGTCGACGCTTACGAGATTACCCGGCGTCAAAAGGAGTAGAGGCAGCACTATGTGGCAGCTTGATCATTTTGAAGTATCTATCTTATTTGCTCTGCTATCGAGCGTCGTGCTGGGTGTCGTGACAAAACGAACGGATCGCGAGCGGGTGCGCTATGGCTTGTATTGCTTTGGCTGTTTCATGCTGGCTCTGTTCGGTATCGGCTGGTTCATGAAGCTGCTTCACGGCTGAGGCGCCCCTTTAAAGCGTGCACTTCGATGAAGACGTTTTACATAGAAACGTTCGGCTGTCAGATGAACGCTCACGATTCCGAAAAGGTCGTGGGTACGCTTCTGCGACAAGGCTACCAACAGGTGGAGGAGCCGGGGCAGGCTGAGCTTGTCCTCTACAACACCTGCAGCATTCGCGATAAGGCGGAACAAAAGGTTTTCCATCGGCTGCAGCAATTCAAGCGCGAAGCAGGAAAAGGCAAGATCTTCGGCGTGCTCGGCTGCGTAGCCCAGCAGGAGGGAGAACGCATTTTCGAGCGCGCTCCGCACGTGAGCCTCGTGGCCGGCTCGGCGAGCTATACGAAGCTGCCTGAATTGCTAGTGCAACTGGAGGCGGGCAACCGGCGCGTGACGGGACTCAGCCTGGATACGAATGAAACGTTCGATACGCCGTTTACGCGGCGTGATAACCCTCATCGAGCCTATATCACGATCATCGAAGGATGCGATAAGGCCTGCGCTTACTGTGTCGTGCCATTCACGCGCGGACCGGAACGCAGCCGCACCAGCGAAAGCGTTCTGAGCGAAGCGCGATCCCTGGCGGATTTGGGCTATAGCGAGATACAGCTTCTAGGACAGAACGTCAACAGCTATCGAGATCCCTCACCGGGGGGATGGGATTTCGCGCGTTTGCTGGCTGCGACGGGCGAGATCAACGGCATCCGGCGAGTGCGATTCACCACGTCTCATCCCCGCGATTTTGTGAAGGGGATCGTGGATGCTATTGTAGCGAACCCTATCCTGTGCAATCACGTTCATCTGCCGGTGCAGTCGGGCTCGACACGCCTGCTTGCCAGAATGCAGCGTCTCTATACGCTCGATGACTACCGGCGGCGCATCGATTGGATAAAGAACTGCCGGCGTGACATCGCGATCACTACCGACATTATTGTCGGTTTCCCTGGCGAAACCGAGGAGGATTTCAACGAGACGCTGCAATTGGCGGCCGAGGTTGAATATGACTCCATGTTCATCTTCAAGTACTCGAAACGGCCAAATACCTCGGCGTTGCAGTATGAGGATCACATTCCCGAGGAGGAAAAAACGCGCCGCCTCATGATTCTTCAGGAACGGCAGCGTGCCATCCAGCTTCGCCGGAACGCGGCTTACGTCGGACGCTCCGAAGAGGTGCACGTGGAGGGATATAATCTGGCTACTAAACAATGGATTGGGCGAACCGCGCAAAACAAAACGCTGAATTTTGTTGATCCGAATCTTCCGGAGCCGGCTGCGAACGCAACGCTGGCGGGGCAATATCTGGATGTGCTGGTCACGCGGGCCGGTCCGAACAGCCTTGCCGGCGAGCGAACTGCCGCCTAGTCGCATATAGTCGAAGTAAAGAGGAGAGGCGAGCATGGAAGTAGAAATGAAAATCCGGGGTTTGATGATGGACCCAACTACGAATATGCCCATCGTTGTTCTGAAGGATCTGACGGGTGATTCGCTGCTGCCGATTTGGGTGGGAATCTACGAGGCAAACGCGATTGCACTCGAGATCGAAAAGGTAACGACCCCGCGGCCGATGACGCACGATTTGATCAAAGTTGTCCTCATGGGACTGGATACTTCGATCAGGAAGGTCGTGGTCAACGAATTGAAGGACGACACGTTTTACGCTCTTATTTGGCTGGAACGGGAAGGAAGGCTGATCAGCATTGATTCACGGCCCAGCGATGCCCTAGCGCTGGCGCTGCGGCATGACTGCCCGATCTATGTTGACGACAAGGTGCTGCAGTCCTCGCGGACCTCGGCAACGGTTTCCGAGAAAGTCAATAACGAGGAATTGAGAAAGTGGCTGGAAAACTTGAACGACGAGGATCTAGGCCGCTATAAGATGTGACTGCTCAGAGAGCAACAAAAAGAGGCCCGAGGAGAAAGGCTCGGGCCTCTTTGCCAGTTGTCTAGTGGTGGTGGCGTGCCGTGCCCTTCTTGGGTGGCGCAGTTGTTTGGACGCCATTAATACTGGGATCCTTGAATGTCAACATGTAGGGATTGGCGGTATAGCTGTCTACAACGCCCGAGAATTCGATCGGGCTGCCAACTTTGACGGTGTTGAGAGCTTCAGCAGGCAGCGGCTTCGAGAACAATAGCGTGCCATCTGGCGTTGCCGGATTCTCGACTCCGAGAACCACCTTCGTTGGGGCATTGGGGGGGTCCAGGGAGATAACAGTTCCCTTGAAATACTTCACACCTTCCGCGCCACCAGGGATTTCGGCATCCTTCACGTCGCTGTTGAAGAAGGCATCGCCCTTACTCTGGAGACTCTGCTGCACCGCGTACCAGATTTTGAAGGCTGGATCGGACTGAATTCTCTGATTCATCTGATCGGCCTGCTGGTTCGCAAGCTGGTTCGCACTGACAATATTGAAGCCGGAGGGTGGCAGCGCATCGGTTTTGGCCTGGGTTAGAACCTGGTCCGCCCCATCTTTGCCGCCGTGGAATCCTTCGTAAGCCTTATTGTAAAAATCGAGCAACTGGGTGCGGCCGGCGGCGGGCACGGCTGGCCCGGGGCCAGTGTACTCGGCGGCGCGTGCGTATTCAAACAGCGCGTCTGCTGTTTTTTTGTCGTCGTACAGCACTTTCGCATAAGCGGCGGCAGTATTTCCCTGGTCGGGGTTGGCCTGGAGGCTCGCCTTATATTCGTTCTCAGCGCCCGCCAAGTCCTTTTTGGACGCGTCTACCCAGGCAAGCGCATTATGAGCAATGGCCAGGGTGGCGTTCTTCGCCTTATCGAAATCGGCTTGCGGCATGCTGGCCGGTTTTTTAGAGGGATCGAACGGCGTATTAATGTTGTCAATAATGCCTTGCGCCGCGGTCTGCACCTGACTCTGCAAATCCGGAGAAGGGCTAGCGCCTCCTACGGCCGGCCCCCACAAGCACACTGCATACATTGCGCGAAAATTCTTGGGATCGGTTTTGAGCAGTTCATTGGCCTTGTCAATCAGCTGCTGCCGCACCGTCGGATCAGTGGGAGCCAGTTGCGAAAGCGTGGCGACGAAATACTCCAAGCGCTCTTTCGCGAAGTCCGTTTGGGGGTATTTGTCTTCCCAGGTGTGAAGCAACTGCAGGCGCTCTTTCGGGTCCTGCGTCTGGGTGATCTTTGAGTAGAGATCGTACTCTCCGCGATCCTTATAATTCTTCTGCGGCCCCTGTCCGGCAGCCGCCTGGCCGGCGTCCTGCGCTTTGGCCACTGGTGTTGCCACCAAACTCAAAAAAAGAGTAAGAGTGCTGGATGCAATTAGCGTCCGGACCGCTCTTGAAAAGCGTAACTCCACAACGACCTCCCTCAGAGGAATTCTACGTCTTTATTTCTGGAAGCGGATCTTCTGCAAATCTACCATTCGCCGAAGGTTGAAAAAACTATAGTGCAACTCAGCACTTAAGGTACATCACGCGCAAAGCCGGAGTATAACGAAATGGGCTAGAACCCGCAACCTTTCTACTACTTTAGATGCGGACTGGCAGCAATTGTTCCCCGAAGCCCCGGTGAACGGCATTCCGTCCCGGCTGGGCGCGGGGCGTGTTATCATCCCGTTTCCATGCATGTCTTGGACCTGGCGGTCATCGGGGCGTACCTGGTTTTCATTACGTGGTTCGGCGCGCGGTTCAAAGAAAAGCAGGCGGATCTCAAGGAGTATTTTCTGGGAGGCCGCAGCGCGCCTTGGTGGGCAATCGCGTTCTCCATCGTATCGGCTGAAACCAGCACTTTGACGGTCATCGGCACACCGGCCCTATCGTTCCGGGGAAATTTTGAGTTTCTGCAGTTGATCCTCGGGTATCTGCTCGGCCGAATCGTCATTTCGCTCCTGTTCCTTCCGCAATATTTCCGCGGTGAGATGTACACGGCCTACGAATTAATGCAGCGCCGGTTCGGACCTCACGTGCGCAAATTCACCGCCGGTACGTTTCTGCTGCTGCGCGCACTGGCCGAAGGGGTCCGGGTATTTGCGGTCTCCATTGTGGTGTCGGTGGTGCTCGGGACCAGAGAGGTGTCATCCATTGTGGTGATTGTGTGCTTGACGCTCTTCTACACTTTCCAAGGCGGCATGACGGCGGTGATATGGACAGACGTGGTTCAAATGATCCTTTATATCGGCGGTGCGCTGGCCAGCTTTTTCGTTATCCTTCACCTGATTCCGGGGGGGTGGCCGCACGTTGCCGAGCTGGGTTCTGCGGCGCATAAGTTCCAAGTCTTCGATTTCGCGGGCTCGCTGGCTCCCGCGTTTTTCCAGCGTCCATACAGCTTCTGGGCCGGAATCCTCGGTGGCTGTTTCCTAACGACTGCCAGCCATGGAACCGAGCAATTGCTGGTTCAGCGCCTGCTATCGGCCAGAAATCAGCAAGACGCCCGGTCGGCGCTGTTTGCCAGCTGGGCGGTTGTGTTCCTGCAATTCACGCTCTTTCTCTTGATTGGCGTTTTGCTGTACGTCTATTACGGGGAGACGGGGCTGCGGCCCCCGAGCGTGCCGGAGCGAACCTATCCGGAGTTTATCTGGAACCACCTTCCCGTGGGCGTTGCGGGCCTGGTGATCGCGGCCATCCTGGCAGCGGCGATGTCTAACTTGAGCGCCGCACTCAATGCGCTTTCCTCGACCACTGTGATGGACTTCGTTAAACCGCTCCGGCCCGCTTATGCGGAACCCGTTTATCTGAAACTGGCGCGTTGGGCCACCGCCTTTTGGGGTGCCATGCTTTTGGGGGTTGGATTGGCGGCTCGCCACTGGGGAGCGTGCTCGAAACGGGGCTCTCCATTGCGTCCGTGCTGTACGGCGCACTTTTGGGCGTTTTTCTTCTGGGGATGCTCACCAAGCGGCCGGGCGAAGCCTCCGCAATCATCGGGATGACGGCCGGTTTTCTAGCAACCTTGCTGCTGCGGGCGCACGTCGCTTACACCTGGTACGTCCTGATCGGCTCGGCCGCCACTTGTCTGGTTGGATACGGCGCCAGTCTGGTACTTCCCCGAACGCTGGACCGAAGCCAAGGCGAGCGCGCAGCGGCATAAGTAATGGCATACGAGCAAACCAATTCGAGAGACGCGGCGGAAGCGATTCCCGTGCGGGCGAAACAGGCGCCAAGCCTGCAACGTGTCCTGGGTATCTGGAGCGCTATTTCCATCGTGATCGGCACCGTCATTGGGAGCGGTGTGTTCCTGGTTCCATCCGCGATGATCCGGTATGTAGGCTCAGTCAAAACCCTCTTCGTCGTTTGGCTGGTGACAGGAGTCCTGAGCTTGTTCGGAGCCTTAACGTACGCGGAATTGGCAGCAGCTATGCCGGAAGCCGGCGGGGAGTACGTTTATTTGAGCGCCGCGTATGGCCCGTTTTGGGGTTTCCTGTATGGTTGGACACAGTTCTGGGTTGCGAAGAGCGGATCGATCGCCACGCTCGCAGCCGGGTTTTACACATATCTGACCGCTTTTTACCCGATCCTAGGCGTTTCGATAGCGGTAATACCTCTGCATATTGGACCGGGAGGAAGCCTTTTAGAGATTCACTACGGCCAGCTTGTGGCGATTGCCCTCATCTTGATCCTGGCAGGCGTAAATTTCACGGGAGTTCGCTCCGGCGGTAATGTTCAGGTATTTGTCACCGCGATCAAGATGACTCTGATCGCGGGTGTCATAGCCGTAGGGCTGCTGTCACGGAAAGGCGACTTCAGCCACTTCTCGGCGCATATTTCGAGCGTAGGCGGTTTGGCTGGCTTCTTCGCAGCGATGGTCAGCGCACTATGGGCTTACGACGGCTGGAACAACGTCAGCATGGTCTCCTCTGAAATCCGCAATCCTCAACGGAATTTGCCCCGAGCATTGATTCTGGGGACGCTCGCAGTGATTGCAACCTACATATCGATCAACGTTGCTTATTTCTACGTCCTGAGTCCGGAACAGGTCGCCGCGAGTCACCGCGTGGCTGCGGAAATGATGTCGAGCATTTACGGGCGAGCCGCGGCCGCCGCTGTTACCATTGCGGTTCTGATTTCCATATTTGCCGCGCTGAACGGGTCGATTCTTTCAGGAAGCCGCGTGCCCTATGCGATGGCGCGTGATGGTCTATTCTTCCGCATTGCCGCGGCGGTTCATCCGAGATTCCGGACCCCCGGGAACTCGATGCTGATGCTTTGTGTGTGGTCCTGCATTGTGGTGCTGAGCGGGTGGTTCGACGATTTGTACAATTTCGTCATCTTCGGCAGCTGGATTCTTTATTTGATGACGGCTGCATCTGTCTTTGTCTTGCGCGGCAAGCAACCGAATCTGCCGAGGCCTTATCGTGTAACCTGGTATCCGTTTGTCCCAGTACTATTTGTGGCGGTGGCTTCTCTGCTGCTTTTCAGCACATTGCAGACGCGGCCCCGAGAATCGCTAATGGGGTTAGGCCTCATGTGCTTGGGCATTCCTTTCTACTTCTTCTGGAGAAAGAAGCGTGACCAGGGTTCGTGAACAAACTAGGGCGAGTTTGCCAATAAGTGCTCCAAAATGCGATGGTACTACTAGGACTAATGGGTTTTGAGATAAACCCTGTTCCCTTGAATATCTGCACAAACAACCAGTAAACTTCCTGTAAATCCTCATCGTCATAAACCGTCTTAATTAAGGTGAGGAGTTCGTACAGTTCCGGGCGGGAACATTCAAAGGAGGTTTGCCATTTTGGATGTTGACAAAATGCTCGCCGAGCTCCGACTCGAGCGAGAACAGATAGAGGAAGCGATTTTGACGCTGGAGAGGTTGGCGCGAGGCCGGGGAAGGCGCCGTGGACGGCCGCCGTCTTGGCTCAAGGACGCTAGCGCGACAGAAGAGGCCGACGCCGAGAATCCGAGCGAAGCGTCGGCTGCCACTCCAACCGAGCCGAGACGGCGCGGAAGACCGCCGGGCAGTAAATCAAAACACACTGCCCAAGCAATGGAGGTTTGACGGTCAATAATTTGAGGCTCGGATCAGTAAATCGGATCAGTAAAGGAGATACGGTTTTCGTCGCTCAGCAAAGCGGCTCGCTTCCAGTTGCGCAGCGGACCAGAGGGCATAAGTGTCCGGATCCGCTGAGTTCAGCTGCTGAATGAGTGGTCGGCTTCCGATCAGGAAGCGGCATTTTTCCAAATCCAGCTTCCCCGGATACAGTTTTTGAATTGCTGCCGCCAGTTCGATCCCCAGCCTGCTGCTATCGAACGATTCCCGATCGGTAATGACGAAACGAACGCCTTCCAGTGACTGGCCCGCCAGATTTGACGAAACCGGCGAAAACTTCGTCGGATAGATTCGAACTCCCGGAATAAACCTAGAGTTCAGGAACTTCGCCAGGTTCTGTCCCTGAATCCAGGTAGCCCCGATCTGCTCAAATGGCGAGTCCGTACCTCGTCCAACCGAATAATTCGAATTGGCCTCCAGCAACGCCAGTCCGGGATATAAAAGGGCCGCGTTGAGGCTCCGCATGTTTGGCGATGGATCGATCCAGTTCAAGCCGGTGGAATCGAACCAATCGCCTCGTTGCCAATCGATCATACGGACCACTTGCAGATCTGCACCCCAATGTTGCTCGGCGTTCGCCATCGTCGCGATTTCGCCGAACGTCATTCCGTGGCGCAGCGGGATGTCATAGCAGCCCGTGAAGGATTCAAGACTGCTTTCCAGGACCGGGCCTTCCACGTGCGTGCCGGTAATCGGATTGGGGCGGTCCAGCACATAGAACGGTTTACCGGCCTTGGCGGCGGATTCAAGAGCATAGAGCATGGTGCAGGAGTAGGTGTAAAATCTCGAGCCGACATCCTGTATATCGAAGACGACGGCATCCAGGCCCTCCATCTGCTGGGCTGTTAAGCGGCGCCGATCGGGTTGGTACAGACTCACGACCGGCAAACCGGTGGGCGCGTCTCTCGTATCGCTGACCGCGGAATCCTGGTTGCCGCTGAGACCGTGCTCAGGAGAAAAGATGGTTGTCACGGTCACGCCGGCGGCGAGCATTTGATCGAGATTGCGACGGCCCTGGCGATCCACGCCCGTTTGGTTCGTAATCAGGCCGATGCGTCTGTTCTTAAGTTCCCGGAAGCCGCTCTGCTCTAGGACGTCAAGACCCGTCAATGTCGCAGCGTTGCGATTAATCGCGCGGTGAACGCCCGCTCCGGAAATAGTGTCGACGTAGCCGGTTACGGTCACTGTGTTCGGGGTTAAGATCCCAAACTGCGCTGCTACTGCCGTTGCGACTCGGCAGCGGAGCGAACTGAGGGAGTGGCCACGGTGAGGATGGATGGCATTGGTGAGTAAGATTACGAATGAGTTCGTGGTGGGGTCCATCCAAAGGGATGTGCCGGTATACCCAGTGTGGCCAAAGGAACCGATGGGATACAACTCACCACGGTTGCTGGAAAAGGGAGAATCCATATCCCATCCCAACGCTCGCAAGATGGGTTGGTCCGCGGGACTGGCGGGTTCGGTAAACGCCTTTATCGTCAAAGGGCTGAACAAGCGGACACCATTGCGCTCACCCATGCCGAGCATCATCTCGGCATATTTGGCAAGATCCGCGGCAGTAGTAAAGACGCCCGCATCGCCAGCGACGCCGCCCATATAGCGCGCGGTGGGATCATCGACAACTCCGCGGAGGGGCGCGCCGGTATCCGGGTCAATTTCGGTGGGAGCGATTCTCGAGCGCAATGCGGCTCCTGGAAGAAAGCCGGTTTCGTTCATGCCAAGCGGCGCGAAAATCTGCTCCCTGGCGAACTGGGCCAGCGACTCGCCCGAGACGCGCCGTACGATCTCGCCCATCAGGATGAAATTGATGTCACTGTAAAGGAAGCGCGCGCCCGGCGGCGCAATCGGCCGCGCGTGCAGGGCCTTTTCAATGCCTGTCTGATAACCACTCCAACGAGGCAGCAGCGGAAGGTCGGGCGGCAGCCCCGAGAAATGGGTCATTAAGAGGCGAATTGTAATATCGCTTTTTCCGTCCTGAAATTCCGGCAGATAATTCGTGACGGGATCATTCAAGCGGATCTTGCCTTGCTCAAAAAGCTTCATTACAGAGGGCGTGGTCGCAATTACCTTTGTCAAAGAAGCGGCATCAAAGATCGTGTCGACCGTCATCGGCTCGCGCGCCGGAAGCAGCGAGCGCGAGCCATATGCTTTCAGATAAACGACTTGCCCTGTATGCCCGATGGCGAGAACGGCACCTGGGATAAAACCGGTTTGCACAGCCGTGTCAATGATGGCGTCGACATCTGCGAATTGTTGTCGCGGCAATGCCTTTGGAGCTAAAGAAAGAGTAGCCAAAAGGCAAAAGAAGGACGAAAGAGCTTTCATTGATGGGGAGCGCCCTCAAGCAGCCTGGCGAGTTCAATGTCATGGGCAGACTGCAATTCCTTATCGGAAAGTAGTTGACCCGAGCTCATTTTGTCATTGTGGCAGAAGCGATTGAAGGCTTATTTCAGAAAAGAGCAAGGGTTGTTGCCCGTACGTGCACACGTGTGCATAATGGGGTAAAGGACTCATAGAGAATGGAAACTGCCGCTTTGAATCAAGACCTCTCAGGTCAGGCTCCCATGAAGGAGCTGGATGAATGGGACGATTTCGTCGCCAGCCGCTATAAGAAGGACAAAGCCGAAAATGAATTCCGCCAATATGAGAAGGATGCGAATCCCGGAGTGACGGAGTTCTACCGGCAAAATCATGCATTCCAAACGCTGGATTTTGTATTAGGCAAAAAGAAAGAATACAGCGCGTTGATCCGCGGGAAGAAGAGCATTTGGGAGATGGCTGACTACCTGAATACTCTAGTGGACAACAGCGATCCGGATACCGATCTTAGCCAGATAGAGCATCTCTTCCAGACTTCGGAGGCGATCCGGCGCGACGGCCATCCCAAGTGGTTTGTGCTGACGGGATTCGTGCACGATTTAGGTAAAGTCCTGTGCCTCTACGGAGAGCCGCAATGGGCCGTGGTGGGAGATACCTTCCCGGTGGGCTGCGCGTACTCCGACCAGATTGTCTTCCCTGAATTCTTTGCCGCGAATCCCGACAGCAAGGTTGCCGAGTATCAAACCAAATACGGGATCTATGAACCGAATTGCGGATTAGACAAAGTGCACCTTTCCTGGGGACACGACGAATACATCTACACGGTGACCCGGAACTACCTGCCGGAACCGGCGCAATACATGCTGCGGTACCACTCGTTCTACCCGGCACATCGGCACGGGGCCTATCGCCATCTGATGAACGAGCAAGACGAGAAGATGTTCGAGTCCGTCCGGGCTTTCAATCCATACGACCTGTACTCGAAAGGCGCGGAGCGTCCGAACGTGAAGGAGATCATGCCCTATTATCAGGATCTGGTTGCCGAGTTTTTCCCCTCTTCAATCGATTGGTAGCCGGAGGCGCAGTGGATTCGCGCGGCATGAGTTGGCCTTTGAATTTCGCCGCTTTCTCCGCGGTTTGCGAATCGAGCAAGGAGAGCAGAATTTCCATTGCACGGCGGCCCAGCATCTCACGGGGCTGTTGGATCGTCGTAAGCGATGGGTGAAGCAGCGACGCGAAAAATAAGTCATCGAAGCCCACCACCGAAACATCGCGCGGAACGCAGAAGCCTCTTCGGCAGGCCTCCTGGAGAACTCCTAGCGCGGTCATGTCGTTGTAACAGAAGATCGCCGTGGGAGGATTATCCAATCCGAGTAATTGCGCAGCGCAACGAGCGCCCTCTGCCGATTTGCCGTCGCCGTAGGTGATTAGTTCCGGCGCCAGCGGCAGTTCCGCCAGGTGCAACGCTCTTTTGTAGCCGCGAAAGCGTTGAACGTCAGACTGCAATCCACAGCGGTCTCCGACGTACGCGATCCGCTTGTGGCCCAGTTCCACGAGGTAGCGGGTTGCCTGAAAGCCTCCGTCGATGTTGTCGATCCCGACCGAATAGGCGAATTCATCCGGGTGCTGATTATTCAGCAGAACAATGGGAACGTTGAGGTCCAGCAGAAGTGGAACGTAGCGGGCTCCCACGCGGGATGACGCCACGAGAATGCCATCCACTCTGCGCTCGTGAAAGGAGCGGACGACCGAAACTTCGCGCTCGGGATCAGCCTGTGAAGCGGCCAATATTACGGAGTAGCCTTGCTCGTTTGCGATGTGCTCAATGCCCGCGACCACGTCGCCGTTGAAAGGATCGGCAATCGTGGTGACGACGATACCGATAGCGCGCGTTTTCCGCGTCACGAGGCTGCGTGCGACCGCGCTGGCCGTGTACCCTTGCTGGCGGGCTATCCTTTGAATTCTCTCCGACGTTGAGGCGGGGATAAGGGGGCTATTGCTCAAAGCCCGCGATACCGTCGAGTGCGAGACCCCAGCCAGACGGGCAATATCTTTTATGGAAATTGCCATGCTTTTCAAAAATGACAGGCGGCGGCTAGTTTGTCTTGGGCTGGCTGAGTTTTTTGAAATACTCCGCTACTGCGTCTTGGTATTTTTCGGGAGCCGACTCTCGGGCGCCGCTGCGCGCGCCAAGAGTCTGGCGCTGTACCGCCCGTTGGCTGAGTTCGACTTCCAGACGTTCCAGGCTTGCGACCGCGTCATCGCCGATGGTGGATTGCAGCACGCCCGGATTGGCCTTCAGATCCCTGAGATACCCGAGCGTGCCGTCGATGTAGTTATAGAGCGGGCGATCCTTTGTTCCGAGCTGGTTTCGCAGGGCATTGAGCTCGCGGATCGTATCGTCAATGTTATTAGGGTCCAGGGCAGGATTGCCGGCGCCAAACTGTACGAATGATCCATTCTGGCTTGCGCCACCGCGTAGTGACTGCCCAGATTGCTGGCCCTCGCCGCCGCGTTGCTGGTTTCCGGCCCTCTGCTGTTGGGCGGACTCCAGCATTTGCCGCAAAGACTCAACCTGCGCGAGAGCATCTGATGTCTTTCCACCATCGGTACCATCTTGCCTGGCTGCGCCGTTGGCCTTCAGAGTTTGCTGGACGCCTTGGAGGTCGTGGCTTAATTCCTGCACCCCCGCAGTAACGCTGTCCTCCATCCCAACATTCCGGTCGCCGTAGCCCTTTCGAAGCCACTCGGCGTTTTTCTGCATGCGAAGTGCGAGTTCTTTCTGTTCCGCATCAGAAAGCGCCTTTTGCAATTGCGAAGCGGCCGCCGGCTGAGTGGCGGAAAGGCTTTGCTGCTGCTGCTGCATCTGCCGCTGCAACTGTTGCAACTGCTCTGCCAATCTGTCTTTTTCGTTCGCAAGAGACTTCTCCTGTTCCGTCGCCGGACGGCGGGGACTCATGTCCATTGACCAGTAACGCCGCCGGTAACCGTACCCGTAGCGAGGGTTTTCAGGATCATTCATCTCAGGCATTTCGCTCTCGCCGCCGAGTGTCGACGAAGACTCGCTTTCAACCCCGTCCTTACTGGTCTGCCGCCCATACAACTGCTTCATCCGGCGAGCCAGATCTTCCTGAGAACTCGCAATCTGCTGGGCGCGATCAGCCAAATCAGACACCGAGCTTCCGGCACGCTGCTGAAGAGCGTTATTCAATGCGTTCTGGGCCTCAGCCAGCTGTGTGGCTGCACGTTGACGGGCCGTGGAGTCATGATCTGAAACAGACCGGCGCATCTCATCTTCCGCCCGCTGCAAGGATTGCATGGCTTGGCGCATGGCTGCTTCCATTTGGCGGTCCTTTTGATCCATCTGCCCGCGGCCGGCTCTGCCTGCACGGCCTCCTGCCGCCGTCGATTGAGAGGTATCCGATTCCCCGGAAGGCGTGCCGCTTTGATTACTGGCATTTTGGGACAGCTGCTGCAATTGTTTGCGGAGATCTTCGGCCTCGCGGCGGAGTTGTTCTTCCTGCCAACGCTGGTCGATTGCCTGCTGCGAAGGCGAGTGCTGCTCGGCGAGTTCCTGCTGCCTCCGGGCCAACTCCTGCAGCTTTTGGAAGGCCTCGTCGATTGCCTTTTGCTGATTTCCCCCGGATGGCGACGAGGATTGCTCTGTCTCGTACTGGTTCTTCGAAGTGTCTAGTTCTAGATCAAACATGCGGGCGAGGTCGCGCTGTGCGCCGCTGCCGCCCATTCCGCCGCCCTGACCGAACGCAACCTGAATATCCCGGAATAAGGCCTCGGCGCGGAGGAGGGACTGCAGCGCCTTCTGCTCCGGCGGCAACGCGTCCTGCCACTTGCCGGGCTTCAGCGCATTGGTGGAATCGGCCATCTGGGACGATGCGAGCGTCATCATCTTGGAAAAATTCTCGAATTCGGGATTCGTTCCGGTGAGTTCCCTATTGCCCATACGATCGGCCAGGGTTTTCGCTTGCGCCCGCAGCTTGTCTTGCAGATCAGAAAGAAACCGCGCATCCTCTTCAACCGCGGCGTGATCTTTAGCAGGTCCTTTCAGTTCATTCCAGGTAGCGGCGATGATCTGCTTCTGGCGCTCAGAAATGAGATCGTCGCCTTGGCCTCCGCCCATTCCCATTCCGCCGCCTGCCTGCTGAGACTGCCTGAACTTGAAATCGAATGGCTCAGCCTGTGCAAACACAATGTCGCTTCGAGAGACGACGTTGGCATCTTTCGCGCTTGCGTAGAAGCTGACAATGTCGCCGGGCACCAGCTTAAAATCCTCGAGATAGAGGGTCGTCCTTCCCTGCGCTTCTTTCACGCCCTTGTCTTTCAATAAAGAAACGGTCTGTTCCGGGCCACCGTTGACCGAGTAGTGAAGCTCCAGTCCTTCTAAGCCAAAATCATCGGCCGCTTCCACAGTGACCGGAACCTCTTCGATAGGGCTGACATGGGGATCGCGGCCGGGATGGAGAATCCGAACGCTGGGCGGCTCGTCCTTTTTTGCCTCAATGAAATAGTCGTCGCTGATACGGATGGCCTCGTTCCCGTCGATGGCAGCTACGTGATAGGCGCCGTCCTTCTCGACAGCCAGCGTCGCATTCAACCAGTTCCCTGCGCCATCCGCGCCGTCTGTCCGTGTTAGGTTGATTTGAGATCCATCGTCCAGAACGAGGACGCCATGTTCCAGCGGGCGATCTGTAAGGACGGAAATCTCCGCGCGGCTTCCTTGCACGGCCCGAACGTCTCCGCCAGGATCATTCACCACGTCACGCAGTCCAAGCTGTGACGGAAAGCGCAGCGTGACCCGCACACGCTTAACGCTTGGCAGGTCTTTCACGGCCAACTGGTAATGGGGCGATTTGGCGGCGTTTGCCTGAACGTAATACTCGATTGGCTCGGAGAGCGCCGCGAACACAAAGCGGTACCCATTTTCTCCGGGCGCCGGCTGCATTGCGATTTGCTCCCATTTTGTGGCGCTCGCATATTTAGCATAGAGAGTCACGGAGCGTGAAGAGAATCCCATGAGCTTGGCCGTAACGAGTTGATCAGACTTGCGGCGTACGGTTTTATTTCCCGGATGCACCACGATGTCGTAGAGGGGACGTCTGGCTTGGTTGGCTTCTCCGGTCCACAGCAACGACGCGCCGTAGCCCCAATAACCCGGACCAGCGGCGATAAGCCAAACCAGAACAGCCGCGGCGACAGCGGCTGAGCCTGAATAGGCCACTAGCCGGCGTGAAGAGGCGAGTTCGTTGATCCTGTTTTCCTTTGCAATACGCAGCGCATCCTCCGCGACAACCTCCAGGAAGGGATTCGTCCGGTCCGGATGTTCCGTTACGGTGAGCAGCCGTTGCTCAAAACCGGGGACCTGCCTTTCCGCCAGGGCCGTGACCCGCCTGGACGTGAAGCGAACCAGCGGAAGTATTACCCCGAGGGTTACCGCCGCGGCGAGACACAGGAAAAGAAGGAAGCGCAGCGGGAAGACAACCTGATGCGCAAACTCATAGCGATTGCCAATCCAGACGAGAAGGAGTGTAAGGGACAGCGCCGAACCCGCCACAATGGCAGCACCTCGGGAGGCCAGTAAGACGCGGAGCTTCCGCTCCAGCCTTCGTAGATACGCGTATAAATCTCCGAGTGCGGTCATGCTGCTCGCCTTTCTTCAGCTAGATAGCGACTGGCAAAAAACGATTCAATCAATCCTGCGAGCAGAACCAGAATCATTACGTATCGCCAGAAAGTCCAAGGGGTGGTCTGCTTTTCAATGGATCCCGTTTCAGCGCTCACAGCCGTATCCCCAGTATTGCGCCATAAATCGAGAGTTTCAGTCGGGGCCGCCGTAAGATCCGATTCGCGCCTGTCGGCATGCACCGCGACCAGCGAATGGCGGCCGTCGGCGGCGTGAATGTCGTAGAAACCGGCGCGGTCCAGGTCAAAGCTAAGGGCCGTTGTCGCGTCAGACAGGGAGAGCTCATGCTTGCCGTCCGGTCCGATGACGTCGGCAGCCGTATCTTGGCCTCTCGAATGCCGCAGGAGTACGGGACTTCCCGCAACGACGCTTGAGATGCCCTCTTCATAGCCCGCGAGATATTGTCCAGTCTGCACCACAAATGGCAGGAACGACGCATGTAGTGGGAAATCGCTGACCGAATTGTCCAACGTGGAAACAAAGATCAGCTTGCGTCCTTCGCCCATCCGTTGTTCCAGCAGCAGTGGAGAGCCGTCGGCAAGTTTCGCCAGGATGCGGGGCTCGGCTTTCATCGTGAGCTCGCCGGTTTCGAAAAATTGTACGTTCGCAAACGGGCCCGCGAATGCAAGCGCCCGGCTTTGCCCATCTACAAAACCTGCACCCTGCGCCTGGCCGATTTCGCCAAACCGATCACTCGAAAGAGGGATGCGGCCAGCGCGAGCGGTCTTCGGCCCAAGGGCAATTAGGACAGCACCGCCGCGCTGAACATACGAGCAGATCGCATCCGCCAGCTTCGAGCCCAGATCGCCTACGTCGTTGAGAACAATAAACGCATATTTCGAGAAATCCTTACCCGCCGCTTCTTCCACAGGCATGGTTTGAAGGGACAGTCCGGTATTGCCGCCCGATTCAAGCGCGGCCTTGTAGAAGAAAGCCTGATGGGGACGGCCATCGGCGTACAAGAACAGGACTTTACGAGGATCTGATCGCTCGATAGAAAACAGGAACGAATCGTCCTGCGGAAGATCGTCGGCCTCTTCCAGACGGATTTCTCCGCGATGGCTTCCGTAGGCGACTTCGAAGCCGTTGAACTCGATCTGCGCGGCGCCGCCCGCAGGCACGCTGACATCCTTCGAAGCAACCGCCCCGCCATCAAGCAGGAGAGACACTTTTCGAACAGCGGGCGGAGTAGACCATCCAGCAACTGTCGCCGTTACCCGCGTGTGGTCCGCATCATAGAGGCGCGCGGGAGCTGTGACATTCTCGACTGCCCAGTTGGGCGTCTTAGACGCTCCGACAGGGAAGAGCTTGAGGGCCGTGTGGGGCCCCATTTGCAGGTCGCGAAAGTTTGGCGGCATGGAACTCTGTTGCATATCACTGACAAAATAGACGTTCAGCCGCATGCCCGAGTTTTGGTCCATGGCTCGCATCGAGCGGGCGAATTCGCCAAACGAACTTGTTTTGTCATCAGGCAGCAACCGGTCTACGGCGGCATTCGCAGCGCCGCGGTTCATGTCGGCAGGCGTCAGGGCCTCAACGCGCGAATCCACTGCCACCACCTGGACGAGCTGATTGGGCGGCAAGCTGTTCAGAATGCGATGCGCCTGCGCCCGGGCCTGCTCCATGCGCGCGCCGGAATACATGCTGAAGGAGCGGTCAATCGCAACAACGTTGAGCGTGCGCCGTCTAGCCAGCGTTGACGTCCGGTTGACGAACGGGTTGGCAAACGCCAGTGCCAGCAAGACCAGCAGCGCCACCCGCAGTGCAAGCAGGGCCAGATACCGCAGACGCCGGTGGCGCACCGCACTCTGCACCCGGCGCTCGAAGAACATTAATGAACTGAAGGGCTGCGGCGTCCGCTTGAATTGACGAAGGAGGTGCAGCCAGACAGGCAGCCCAACTGCCAAAATCCCCGCCAGGAACCAGGGGGACAAAAAGCCCATTACATCCTCCCCTGGCGAACGCTGAAGTACTCGCGAAGCGCATCATCAAGAGGCCGGTCTGTCCGAAGGAAAAAATAGTCCAGGCCGGCAGCCTGCGCCTTCGATCGTAAATTCTCGATATGCGCGTTGATCTTCTCGCGGTATTCGGTACGCGCGTAATCAGGCGTGGACTCAATTGCATCCCCGCTCTCCATGTCGATTAGCAGAGCCGCATCCCCTATTTGGGGGTCTAGCTCGCGCGGATCGAGCACGTGAAACAAGATCAGCTCGTTTCCCCGGAACCGCAGCGGCTCTACGGTTTGGACGATGGTGGCCGGATCCTCGAAGAAATCTGAGATCAGCACTGTAACGCCGCGGCGTTTTAAGAACTGCTGAAGCTCAAAAAACGGCCTGCTGAAGTTTGTTCGCCTGCCCAAGGCCACCTGATCAATGGCATGCAGCAAACGCATCAGCTGCCCCTGGCGGGATGAAGGACGCACAAAATCCGCCACGTCGTCATGGAAGACGATCAATCCGACAGCATCGCGTTGCAAATTTGCGAGGTAAACAATCGCCGAAGCCAGGTACTTCGCAAATGCGATTTTCGGAACGCCGGTAGATTCGAAGCCCATGCTGCCGCTCGCGTCCAGCAGAACCATTACGGAGGTATTGGTCTCGCCCCTATAGCGCTTCAGGTAGGCGCGTTCCGTGCGAGCATATACGTTCCAGTCGACATGCCTCAAATCGTCGCCGGGCGTGTAGGCGCGATACTCCGCGAATTCCTGGCTAAAGCCAAAGTCGGGCGAACGGTGCAATCCGGCGATGAAGCCATCTACAACTGTCTTTGCCACTAGATCCAGGCTCGAAATCTGGGCCAGGACAGCGGGATCAAGAAAGCGATTTGTGACTTCTGCCGGCAGGGAGCCTCCCTTACTCTTTCAACCTCAACGCGAGCCTTGTCAATTCAATCGCGGGGCGGACCCTTCGATTCCAGCAGACGCCGGATAATCTCGTCCGAGTTAAGACGATCTGATTCAGCATGGAAATTTAGCAGCACGCGGTGCCGCAAGATGGGGATAGCAAGCGCCCGAATGTCTTCGTAGGAGACGTGAAAACGGCCGTGCATCAGCGCTCGGGCCTTGCCGGCAAGTACCAGGAACTGGGCGGCGCGGACGCTCGCTCCGAAATTTACATATTTCCTGATGAAGTCCGGCGCTTCGGCGTCCGGTCCCGGCCGGCTGGCGCGCACAAGCTCTACGGCGTACCGGCCCACGGATTCAGCCACGGGAGTCATCCGAACCAGCTGCTGGAAATCGAGTATTTCTTGCGCGCCGGTTACGACCTCGGCTTGCGGCAGATGCGTGGTTGTAGTCAGGTCGACAACTTTCAGCTCGTCCTCGGCTGTAAGATAATCCAGCACTGTATTGAAAAGAAAACGGTCGAGCTGCGCTTCAGGGAGCGGATAAGTGCCTTCCAATTCGATGGGATTCTGGGTAGCCAGAACAAAAAAAGGAGCATCGATTTTATATTGGTGCCCGCGAACGGTGCAGGAGAGCTCCTGCATAGCCTCCAGCAGGGCCGATTGCGTTTTAGGCGGCGTCCGGTTAATTTCGTCGGCGAGCAGCACATTGGAAAAGATCGGCCCGGACACAAAAGTCCAGGTCCGGTGACCGGTGCCAGGATCTTCTTCGATGATGTCCGTTCCTGTAATATCCGAGGGCATCAGATCAGGCGTGAACTGAATTCTGTTGAACTTCAGCCCAAGCGTGCCTGCCAACGTGCGCACCAGCAACGTTTTCGCGGTCCCCGGAAGGCCGGTTAACAGGCAATGTCCACCGACAAAAAGCGAGATCAGCACGTGTTCGATCACGTCATTCTGACCAACGATCACTTTGTGTACTTCCCGCTCAATGGCCGCATGTACATCCTGAAAGCGCTTCACACGGCTTCTGACTTCGGCGCTGTCAAGTAAGGTCGGTGTGGTTGTGATGGTGGACATGAATTTACTTATTGACTCAGTTGAAGAAGGAGCTGTTGGGCTGACTTAAAATCCGGCGCTGCTTCGAGAGCGGCGAGCACCTCATCCTTGGCTTCATTCAAGCGATTTGCCGCCTGATATGCCTTAGCCAGCTCGTAATGGGATTCCGCGAGATCGGGGGGCTTTAGAACCAGCACGGCCTGAGCTTCCCGGACGGCTCCGGCCGGATTGCCGTCTTTTAACAACAGCGGGTCTAGCATCCGGTGCGTTTCCGCCTCTTCCGGATAGACGTAGTTTAACTTGCGCAGCGTTATTTCGGCCTGTTTGGAACGGCCCTTATCAATTTCGAGATGCGCCAGCTTCTCAAGTCTTTCGACGTTGGTGCCACCCGCATCCCGGTACTGCTCGAGTACGTTGATGGCGCCAGCGGTATCGCCCTTCGCTATCAGCATGTCTGCCGTTAATTCGTAGTCGCTGGCATTTCCCACGTAGTCGCGGTAATACCCATGAACGGCGTTGGCCTGCCGCAGAGCGTCTTCCTTCTTGCCGTTCTGCAAGTCCGCATACGCCTGTTTCATGCCCTGTTTCCATTCGTCGAAATGACGAACGGTTTCCCCGGTCTTCTGATCGAGCCATGCGGAAAAGTCCTTATCGAAAACGGCCGGCGATTCGCGAAGGTTGTCTTGGATCGCTTCCGCGGTCGTCTTACGATCGGCATAGGAATGGATCATTCCCAAAATTGCGTCGTCTCCCCATCTCTCGACGATGTAATCGCAGATCTTGCCGGATTCGAAGTAGGAGACGAGCACTTGCGCCGGGTATTGAGGATGAACGAAGCCGCGATCCAGTTCGAGCACCGGAAGCAGTTCTTTCTTCCATAAAGCCTCCACGACTTCGGGCGTCAAGCGATCACCCCAATCCGCCGAAGCCGCGCCTTCCTCATGAACCGCCAAGCCTTCCGTAAACCAGCGGGGCACCAGATTGTGAGTGGCCGTGAGCACATATACATGGCTCAGTTCGTGCCACATGGTGCTCGCCCAATTGAACTCTCCCGGGGGCCGTGCAGAGGGGCTATCCATCGCGACGACCAGCCCAAACGTTACGCCAAGGAGGCCGCCCTGTCCTGGCAGGCCCAGTATCCGGACCGCGAAATCATCGTGATTGGGATAGACTTCCAGGCGTACCGGACCCGGCAGGGTCATCTTGTATTTTCGCTGGTAGGTTGTTACCGCGCGCTCCAACTCGGGCTGGATGTACGGCCGCAGCAGGGAAGCTTCGTTTTTGTTTAGCACCAGCTCGGTTGTGCTGGTCTTGAAGGTTTCATAATTTGCGAACGAATCAAGCAAACGCAACGAATTCACTGTTTCGGCATCGCGATAACGGGCCGCGTAGCAGAGTTCCAGTTGCTGCTTGGCTTCTACGTTCAATCCAAGGCGCATCAAGTTCACACCCAACTGAGACCGCGCAGACCAGAGACTGCGGTTCAGCGCCAAAGCCAATCGATAAAAGGCGATCGCTTCCTTATATCGCCGGTTGATCTCAAAGAAGTGAGCACCCGTCGCGTACGCTTCTCCGTAGGCGGGATTCACCTTCAGAATACGCGGCATCCAGTCGGTTTGAGGAGGTTTATCGTTCATCCACTGGCCATCCAACCAATCGATTGAGGCAAGGACGGCCATGGCGTCCAATGCTTCGTCTGAAATTGCCAGTGCTTTTTGGGCTTGCTCCGCGGCCAACTTGGGATCGTTGTCTTCTAGAGCCAGATATGCCAGAAGCTCATACGCTTCCGACATTTTCGGATCGTACTTGAGAGCCTCATGCGCAAGCTCCGCCGCTCGCTTGTCATAGCCGGCCGCCGCGACGCGGGCGAGCCCTAGATAAGCCGGAGCGTAGTTCGGATCGGCTTCCACTGCTTCTTCAAACAGCCCGGCGGCGTCACCGGGCTGATGATGCGCAAGGTACAGATCTCCCCAAGCGGTTTTAACAACCGCCGACCGCGGTTGGCTCTTGTAAGCGGTACGAAACTCAACGTTGGCTTCTTCAAATTGTTCAAGGCCCGCATAGGCTTGCGCGCGCACGAAAGAATCTGGATCTGTGAGCAGTTTTGAGAAGCATGCCTGCGCCTCGGTCAAGCGGCCGTGATGCCGCATGTCGCGGCAGGTTTGCACAGCGGCGGTTGAAGCTGACAAAGACTCGGACAATAGCGCCGGTAGGGCCAGCAACAGCGTAAAGCGCATCAGCGGTCAATCTCCGCCTGCGTGCGCGCCAGATCGAGAAGTAACGCAGTTAGCTGCTGCTTGTACTCTTCCGGATTCATGGCCGCTTTCTGGTATTTGAGACGATCAATCTTCGCTTCGAGGTCCTCTTTCCTGGCGACTAGCTTCTGCTTGCCCGGGCCGGTTGTTTTTGCCACTTGTTCCTCCGGGCGCAGCACAATAAAGCTGCCAGCAAGGAGGCCCTGGCCATTTTCAGGCTTCGGGTCACGCACGGCAACCGCGTTCCCCGTGTCGGTCAGCATCGGGTGCTCCGTCGCAAGGAGTTTTTCCGCTTCGAAGTAGGTGCGTGTCTTCTGCTCGGTGTATTCAAATGCTTCAAGTGCCGAAACGCTGCCGTTCTTGTCGGTATCAGCGGTGGGATCGTGTAATGCGTCCAGCCAGTAGCGAGGAAAGACTGTTGCATTTTTCTCGTTGCCGGACTTGGTAGCCACGATCACGATCCGGTTCTTTCTGGCAAGCGCAGGCAGCGAGGCTCCGCTGCAACTGGTCATATTCACGATGAGTTGCCGCTGGGCTGGAATGCGGTTCAGAAGCGCCGCCAGCTCTGACGCCGTGATATCAGGTCCGGGAAGATTGAATTTGTAGTCGGCGCCGTCGAACGAACCGTGACCAATCAGAAACAACGCGAAAGCGTCATCCACCTGGGTCTCCGCGGCCAGTCGAGAGAGTGCCTGCTGGACTTGCGGCCTGGTTGCGCCACTGCCGCTGAGCGTGACCACATGCGTATCATCCCCATTTGCGCGGAACTGATGATCGAGCTCCGTTGCCCAGTCCGCGAATTGCTTGTCGTACTCCGCCGATCCTCCCAGGCCGGCAACGATCACAAAATAGTTAGCCCCCTGCGCCGCAAAGGAAGCTAGAAAGAGCACAATAATGAGCCTCAAACCGCACCCCATTTACGGCGGAGCAGCCATTCGGCGGATTTCAGCAGCAGCGCAAGAAGAAAAACCGCCGGCATATTCCATAAGTCTTTCATTTCGTGCGCTGTGATTCCAGCTTCGGAATAAGAGATCTCTTGCGTTAGGCGACGGGCATCTTCCGGAGTGTAGTAACGGCCACCGGTTTCCTCGGAGAGTTTCTCCAGCAGCTCTTTGTTTTGCTCGCGATGGAAGTTTTCAGCGACTCCATTCTCCCGCCGAAATGTTACGACGTCGCTTCCCAGATCTTGAGCGCCGAGCCGCGCGGACACCTGGGCAATATACGACCCGGCCTGGGCAGCGCTCCATTTGCCGGCATACATGCCTTGCGTGAGCGGATCGGGCCGCAACGGAATGTCCCCAGCCGACCCATCGGGGGCGAGGATATGGGCTTTCACCTCTGCGCCGGCCGTGGGCAGATAAGAGGAATCGCGAACCTCGGCCCTCACTTCCAGAGCGCCGTTGTCTTCGAGCACCGGATTGGACGTAGAAGCCACCACCCGCGATGGCGTTGCGCCGGCTGTCCAACGCAGCAATTGGCGCCAGAAAGTCTCCTGGCTGGTATCGGCGGCGGGTTGTTGCATTCGCCACCGCCAGCTTCCGCCTGTGGCAAAGACAGCGGATCTTCCGCGTCCGTAGTTTTCCGTCACCAGCAAAGGCAGCCGGCCACCGGCGTCGACGTTTGCCAGCACCACCGCCCCCGGCTTTGGGCTACCGGCGTTTTGGTAATTCGCCAGATAGGGCAGCACTTCCCAATGGTCTGCGCTTTTTTGCGGATCGTCGTCAATCCGGCAGATCAGACTCTTCTTTCCGGCATCGGTCAGTTCAGCTGCGACAAACGTCCTTTGGAAGTTGTTCTTGCCGGCAGGCAGATTTACGGCCAGCAATTCGTTGAAGGGAGCGACGTTATAACCGCCGTCTGAGAGCGCCCATCGGCCCCCGAGGAAAAGCAGACCCCCGCCGCGCCGATCCACGAAATCCTTTATCATCTGCTGCTGCAGAGGTGTGAAAAAGGCGGACTCGATGCTTCCCAAGATCAAGCCTTGATAAGCGAAGAGGTCTTCCGGCTTGGTAGGAAATCCATCCGCCAACTCCGTCGGCGTGGAAATGCCCTGGCGGTAGATTTTGTTCTGGGTGGTCCGCAGCATGGAAACCATCTGTAAGCCCGGATCATCCTCGGCTGCCCGGTGAATAAACTTGAATTCCCAGCGGGGTTCCCCCTCCACGTAGAGAATCCGGCGTTTGGAATCATCAACCGAAAGGACGCGGGTTAGCCGGTTATTCTGGGTATTTTCCTCCCCCGGCAGCGGATCCAGGCGCGCTTGAATGTCCTTTACACCCGCCTTGCCTGCATTGAACTCAAGGGTTTCCAACTGCGTGGGCGCGCGCTGCAGCGTCACCTCCCGGCTAGCCATCACTAAACCGCCGCTGGTGAGTACCAAGCGGGCGCGCCGTCCTTCAAAACCGTTTTGCCGGATGGTGACTTGCGCCTGTAATCGCGATCCATCCATGGCTTTGGAAGCAACGTCGAGTCCATCGAGTTCAATATCGTTCGCGAGTTGTTCCCTGCCAAATCCGATGGTATTGACCGGGAGGCGCCGCCGGCGAAGCTCAGCCATGGTCTCGGCGTCCAGGCCGCCATTATTGTCGGCGCCGTCGCTGAGGAGCACAACAGCGCCAATCGGCAAAGTGGCGGCGTCATCTGCCAGCTGCCGCAGTCCCAGCCCAATCTGGGTGGCAGGTTCGTCGGCGCGGAGGCCCGCAATGTTCTGGATCCGCTGCACTCCATCTCCCAGCCGGTACAGGCGAAGCTGGAACCGTTTTTGAAGATTGTCCAGAAGGCCACCGTTCAACAGATCTACCGCTTGTTGCTGACGCGCCGCGCCCACGTCTTTCAGGCCCATGCTGCGGCTGTCATCGATTACCACGGCCACAATATTTTCTTGAGGTTGAAGCGCCGTCACACTAATAGCCGGTTCCCACAGCAGCAGCAGCAGCAGCAGGAGCAGCGAGGATTGCAATCCCCAAAGAATTAGCGGGCGGAAGCCTCGCAAGCGAGTTGAGAAACGGGCGCGCCTCCGCCAGAAAATATATGCAACGGCGGCTGTCAGCGCGAAGCTGGCCGCTATCAGGAGCCATCTGGGCCAGCCGCTCAACAGTACGAAAGTTCCCTTGGAGAAAACCGCGGGCGGATATTTGAAAAGAAACTCGAACATACGCTGGTGCAGTACTCCTCAGCGTGTCATCGCGCCGGCCACGGCGACACAGACCGGGTACGAAAGCACCAGGCTCGGCAAAATTGCGAGAAGCAGGCTCCGCAAACCATACACTAGAGCTGGCTGGCCGCCAGAATAGCATGCTTCCAGCGGGAGCTTGCTGTTTCGACGCCGGCCGGCTCCGGGAAGTTGCCGCCCCGCTATTCTTTCGGCAACACCCACGCCAGAATCATGCTTCCGGCGGGCGTCAACAAATATTGCTTGCCGTCTAGTTCGTAGGTAGTTGGGCCGGTTCCCATCCGGGCGCCCAAGTTCACGTGCCACAGTACGTTGCCGGTCTTCGGATCGAGCGCCATGGCATTATTCTCGTTGTCAGCAGTGAAAAGGAGCCGGCCGGCCGTTGTCAACATGCCGGCGCTTCCTTCACCTTCCCCGAGCTCATGCCGCCAGCGGATCTCCCCCGTTTTGTAATCGATTGCTTCCAGCATCGAGTTGGCCCACAAGTTGCGGTCGCGGCCTGCCCAGCCTTCCGGCTTTCCTTCCGCCGTCATGTAGAAAATGCTGAACAATCGCCGGGCGCTGACATAGAAAAGGCCGGTCGCCGGATCAAAACTAGGAGCTAACCAGTTGGTAGCTCCATCCGATCCTGGAGAAACCAGCGTGCCATTCGGTTTCGGCTCTTTCTCCGAATTCGGGATGGGCTCCCCTCGGGAATCGATTTCCTTAGCCCAATTCGTTTGGATAAATGGAGATGTCAAAATGTGCTCACCGGTGGTCCGGTCCAGCACAAAAAAGTAGCCGTTGCGACTCGCCTGCGCCAGCAGTTTCCTCTGCACTCCGTTATATTCGTCATCGAAAATCACGGGCGTTTGCACAGCGTCCCAGTCATGCGTGTCGTGCGGCGAAGGCTGAAAGTGCCAGTTCAGTTTGCCGGTATCAGGGTTCAATGAAACGATGGAACAGGTATAGAGGTTGTCGCCCTTCCGAACGTCGCCGTTTAGAACCGGATTGGGATTCCCGATGCCCCAATAAAGCTGATTGAGCTCCGGATCGTACGTTCCCGTCATCCAGGTCATGCCACCGCCGTGACTAATAGCGTCGGTTCCCTTGGGCCAGGTCTCCGAACCCGGGTCGCCAGGCTGGGGTTCCGTATACCACTTCCACTCTAGTTTTCCAGTCTCCGGCTCCACAGACGCCAGGAAACCGGGAATGTCCGTAACGTCCCCTGAAACGCCGACAATGACATGATTTCGAACGATCAGCGGCGCCATGGTGGCGAAATAGCCAAGCTTCGGGTCGGCGAGCTCAATGTTCCACCTCACTTTCCCGGTTTTGGCTTCCAGCGAAATGAGATGGCTATCGGGAGTTTCGAAGTAGAGCCAATCGCCGTACATTCCCACGCCGCGCTGCCCGATGTGATCGCCCGTGGATTCCCGGTAGTAATGCCAGATGATATGTCCGGTTCGAGCGTCGGCAGCCCATACGTTATCCGGCGTCGTGAAATACAAAATGCCGTTCACCATCAGAGGGCTGGATTTAATAGCACCAGATTGAGGCAGAATAACCCACGCAAGGGTGAGCCGATGAACGTTATCCTGATTGATCTGAGACAACTGGCTGTAACGCTGCCCCGTGTAATCGCCGTTGAATGTGGGCCAATCCGTTGACAAGCGCTTGAGTAAGTCCTGAGGATTTAGCCCCTCGTCAGCGCCAAATCCGCCAGTTGCCAAGCAAGCGAAAAGAAAAACAGCGCAAGTGAGTTTCCTCATCTACTTCAGCGTCTCCAGAAAAGCAAAAAGATTATGAACCTCGGCGTCGGTGTACTTCTCCATCAATTCGCGATGTGCTTTGAGGGGATCACGGATTTCCACCTTGACATCTGCCATCGGCCAGGATCTGTACCATCCATCCTGGCAGATCATGCCGATGTTGAACTCGTCGTAAAGGACCAGTTTGCCTTCATAGCGGGTACCATCCGCGAGCGTCACCGCGGCCGTCTTATAGGCCTTATCCGTCACTGTTTTTCCGGACGGGTAGACCATTTCCTGCTGAAGATCAATAGGCGACATCTTCTTGGATATGCCGGCCAGGTCTCCGGTAACCGAGTGGCATTGGGAACAGCCGCCGACCCCGTAGAAGAAAGCTTTGCCTTCTTCCGCATCGCCGGTCAATAGCTTCGAGAGAGGATAATCTCCTGGCACATGTGCGCTATGGAGCGCTGCGTTGGCCTGATGATGAAGGAAAGCCACAATCGCGGCAATCTGATCGTCTTTCAACGTCGAAAAGCTAGGCATGCCCTTATCCGGTCGCCCATTGCGAATAACCGGTCCCAGCAAATTACCGGCATCGTCATGCAGCGTGACTGGCGAGCGAACCAAGTCGGGCGCCCGAGAACCCGTGGCGTCTTCGCCGTGACAGAAGCCGCATGTTGACCTAAAAAGCGCTCGTCCGTGTTCCACGGTAGCCGTATCTTCTACTTGCTGCTGCCGGGGGACCTGCGTAGGCTGGTGTTCTTGTGCTGCACTGAAGACTGGAACGGAAAGGACCAGGGCGCACAATAACATTGCCGTGCCAAATCTCATAAGACACCTAGTATTTCAAATGAGTTTTTTCAGGCCGCATTTTAATGAGCGGGCGCGAGGTGCCGACTTCGCGTGTTATGCTTGACGAACGCAGGTCTTCCAGGCGCTAGAATCGGGCTGCCTGACCCCTCTAAAGCAGTGATCGTTAACGACAACCTGGCAGATGCAGCGGTGGTTGCCTCACTGATTGACCACACTCTGCTGAAACCCGACGCGTCGGCGGAGGATATCGCACGGCTTTGTGGGGAAGCGAAACACGCGCTTTTTGCGGCTGTCTGCGTAAATCCCTATTGGGTACCTTTCGCCGCCGGGGCTGTGGCAGGCTCACCCGTGCGCGTCTGCACGGTGATTGGATTTCCGCTGGGGGCAAACCAGAGCCATATCAAGCTGGCCGAAGCTCAATTGGCGTTGACTCAGGGCGCGCGCGAATTGGACATGGTTCAGAACATCGGTGCGCTGCGATCGAAGGATCACGCGGTGGTAAGGGACGAGATCGCGCAAGTGGCGCGGCTGGCCCATTCGAAAGGCGCAATCCTCAAGGTCATACTTGAGACCGGTTTGCTGACGGACGAACAGAAGACTACCGCCTGTCAACTGGCAGTGGAGGCCAACGCGGACTTCGTCAAAACGTCTACGGGCTCTGCCGGCAGTGGCGCTGTGGTTGGCGACGTGGCATTGATGCGGCAAACCGTGGGCGGCTCTATCGGTGTGAAAGCGTCCGGAGGTATCCGGACACTTACAAGTCTCTGTGACATGGTGCGCGCAGGGGCGTCGCGCATTGGCACTAGCGCTGGAGTAGCCATTTTGACTGAACTCGCCGGCGGAGAGCCATCCGGCTCCCCAAAACACCTGAATGCAATGCACATTCCCGGCGGCAATCCGGATACCTACTAATGGCTTCCCCTCGCAAGACACAGGTGCGGTTCCGCGAACGCGCGGAGTTGCTCGACTTCCTGTTGGAAGTCAGCATGGTCACAGCTGAAACTCTTGATCTTGATCGTCTTCTTGCGAACGTGGCGGAGATTATCAAGGACGTAATCCCCTACGAGCTGTTCGCAATCCTGCTTTACAACGAGCGCACGCATAGCCTCAAGATGCGCTATTCCATTGGACATCGGGATGAAGTCGCAAAAAGCCTGGCTATCAAACTGGGCGAAGGAATTACCGGTTCGGCCGCCGCGACCCGGCATCCCATCCTGGTGCGCGATGTTCGGACTGACGCTCGTTATCTGAATGCACTCGATGCCGTTCGAGCGGAGCTGACCGCTCCCATGCTGATCCGCGGCAAATTAGTCGGAGTAATCGATCTTCAGTCTACCAGGCTTAACGCCTTCTCAGAACAGGATCGCGCGTTGCTCGCTCTCATTGCCAGCCGCGTGGGAACTGCAATTGACAATGCTCGCCTCTACCGGCGTGTAGAGAGGCAGAACCGGATGCTCCGGGTTCTGGCGCACCTTTCGCAGGAGTTCAGCTCGATTCTTGAAATCGATGAATTGTTGACGAAGATCGCCCTCACCGTCCGAGCGCTGATTGCTTTCGACGCCTTCAGCATCTTCCTGGTGCAAGAGCACCGCAACCTGCTCCACTGCCGCTTCAGCCAACGCTACGACGAAAAAACGACGATCGAGAACATCGAAATTGGCCAGGGTATCACTGGCGCGGCAGTGGAGTCTCGACAAGCTATCCGGGTAGCCGATGTGAGCCAGGACCCGCGATATATTCCAACTCACTCGGATATTCGGTCTGAGGTAGCGGTGCCGCTTGTACTTCATGACCGGGTAATTGGGGTGATGGATCTGGAGAGCGTCCGCATAGGATTCTTTACTGAGGATCATGTGCGCGCGCTCACCCTGCTGGCGCCCCAAATCGCCACGTCTGTAGAAAACGCACGGTTGTACGAGGAACTTGCGAAGCGCGAGCAGAGCATGGACGAGGATCTGCAGGCAGCCTACAAGCTGCAGTCCCTCCTGATCCCGCGCACGATCTCAGACATCTCAGGCGTTGAAGTTGGATTGAAGAGCCGTCCCGCGCGGCAAATCAGCGGCGATCTGTATGATTTCTTTTCAAATGGGGAGGATTACATGCTCCTCGCCTTTGGCGATGTGAGCGGGAAAGGCGCGGCGGCCGCACTATATGGGGCGCTGATATCGGGTTTGCTCCGTACTTTGGCTCCGCGACGCCTCAGCCCGACTGAACTGATGAGAGCTTTGAACGATGCGTTGCTCGAGCGCAAAGTGGACGCCCAATATGCGACTCTTTCGCTTGTTCTTTGGACGGCGGCCAGGCGAACGTTTGCGATAGCAGGCGCGGGCAGCCTCCCTCCCATCCTGTTTCGCAATGGTAGAGTCATAGACTCTCACGTCGAGGGTGTCCCTATCGGGCTGCTGGGAGATCAGGAATACGAGCAGGTTAAGATTGCGGCCAAACCGGGGGATTTGCTGTTGTTGTATTCGGACGGCATCGAAGACCAGCTGGGAGAAGAAGCGGGCTCACTCAGCGAAGCCGAAACGATTGGACGTGATCTGGAATCGTACGGCCGCGAGCGGCTTGAAAAGATAGTTGTCGCCAATTTCGGCAAGAGCCCGCAAGAGATCGCCGACAAGATCTTTGAAGATATCGACGGGTTCCGCGGCTCGACTCCCCTGACTGACGATCAGACGGTGATGGCGTTTCAAGTGCTTTAGCGGATGATGAACGATCCGTTCACCTACCAGGCGGGCGTGCTCGCGTGTGATGACGTTCCCCTCACTTCGCTCGCTGACAAGTTCGGCACTCCGGCGTATGTCTATTCGAAGCGCGGTATCCTTTCCAAGGTTCGCGCGTATAAAGATTCTTTGGAGGGCTTGGCGTACCGCATTTGCTATTCGGTAAAGGCGAATTCTAATCTAGCAATTCTAGCCGTACTCACAGCTGAAGGCGTAGGGTTCGATATCGTTTCCGGCGGGGAGTTATTTCGCGTCCTGCGGGCCGGAGGTGACCCGGGCTCGGTGGTGTTCTCCGGAGTAGGAAAGACTCCCGAAGAGATCCGTTTCGCGCTGCAAAAGGAAATCCATAGCTTCAACTGCGAATCCGAAACGGAGATCGAATGGATTTCGCAGGCGGCGGTCGAGTTGGGAAAGACGGCATCTCTTGCGATTCGTGTCAACCCGGACGTTGACGCAGTGACTCACCCTTACATCTCCACCGGGCTCCGGGAACACAAATTTGGGATCCCCATCGACGCGGCGCAGGCAATTTATACCCAGGCTGCGCGCTTACCAGGAGTACGTGTGGAGGGCGTAAGTTGCCATATTGGGTCGCAGATTCTTGATGCCGAGCCCCTGCTGCAAGCAGCCGACAAGGCTGCGAAGCTCGTACAGGAGCTGCGATTGATGGGCTTTCCAATACAGTATCTGGATCTTGGCGGCGGCCTCGGCGTGCCCTATCGTCTTGGCGACCGAGCTGTCTCCATAAGGTCGTTCATCGAACATCTAGGCATGAGACTCCAAGGACTGGACGTGACTATCACGCTGGAGCCAGGGCGATCTATTGTGGCAGAAGCGGGCGTGCTTCTCACGCGAGTGCTTCTCTTGAAGCGAAACGGAGAGAAGAATTTTGTTATCGTCGATGCCGCGATGAATGACCTCATCCGTCCCGCGTTGTACCAGGCCCATCACGAAATCGTGACTGTGCGGCGGCCAGCCGACGAACGTCGATTCCGTGCTGACATTGTCGGACCCGTATGCGAAACGGGCGATTTCTTCGCGCGCGGCCGTGATCTTGCGCCCGTAGAAGCCGGCGATTTGATTGCGATCCGGACGACAGGCGCCTATGGTTTCGCGCTTTCGTCCAACTACAATTCACGGCCACGCCCCTGTGAATTGCTGGTTGACGGGTCGAACGTTCACTTGGCCCGCCAACGGGAACAATTCGTCGACTTGATCCGGGGCGAATCGATGTAACTTAACTGCCGTTCATCACAGAATTTGCGCCATTCATCCAAACCGGCGCGGAACCGCCAGGCCGTGTTGCATACTGTTCTAGAACATGACAGATTCGGCGCCGCTCTCAGTCCGGGATCTTCACAAGTCCTATGGCGATGTCCAAGCCGTGCGCGGAATCGATCTCGAACTGGCAAAGGGCGAAGTGTTCGGTTTGTTGGGTCCGAACGGCGCGGGGAAAACAACCACCATTGAGATTCTCGAGGGGCTTCGACCTCGCACGAGTGGCGAGGTTTCCGTCCTCGGCTTCGATCCGGCCACGCAGAATAAGGAGATTAAGAGCCGCATTGGGGTCTGCCTGCAGGCGACCAATCTGCCGGACAAAATGCGCGTCCATGAAGCATTGGATCTGTTCGATGCGTTCTATGATCGCCACACCGATAAAGATCAGGTGCTGAAGCGTCTGCAACTTTGGGAGAAGAAGGAGGCGTTTTATAAATCCCTCTCCGGCGGGCAAAAGCAGCGAGTCGCACTCGCCCTGGCGTTGCTGAATGACCCCGAACTCCTGTTCCTGGATGAACCGACAACTGGCCTCGATCCGCAGGTTCGACACGAAATCCACGGCATCATTCAGGAGCTGAAAGAGGGTCACCGGACCATCCTGATCACCACGCACTACATAGAGGAGGCGGAGCGCCTCTGTGACCGAGTGGCCATTATCGATGCGGGCAAGATCATCGAGCTAGGCACGCCGCGCGAGATCCAGCAGCGTGTCTTAGGCCAGACCCTGGTCGAAATCAGCACAAATGACGTGCTTCCCATTGGCGAGCTGCCCGAGAAACTTCGCGCCGAGAAGCATGTGGTGGGAGATGAAGGACGCGCACTCTCCATGCAGACGGATTCCCCGGCTGCAACCATCGTCGAGCTGGTTAAGTGGATCGACCAGCGCGGTCTAACGCTGGTGGATATTCACCTGAAGCGTCCGACGCTCGAAGATGTTTTCATCGAACTCACCGGGAAGAGGCTTCGCGAATAAATGCGACCTTATGTTGCTCAGATAGCAAGTACGCTGCGTCTCATGGGCCGCGACCGGTCCGTTCTATTTTTCAGCTATTTGTTTCCGCTCGTTTTCTTTTTCCTCTTTGCTCAATTGTTCGGAGGCAAAGAGAGCGGCGACGCCATGGCCCAGGTAATCTCCATGGTGCTCATCATTGGCGTTCTCGGCAACGGCTTTTTTGGCGCGGGCATGCGCGCCGTGCAGGACCGCGAAACCAACGTTCTTCGGCGGTTCAAAGTTACGCCGGTGGGCGCGGGCCCCATAATCGTGGCCTCTCTGGTCGCGGGGCTGGCCGGGTTCCTACCGGTAGTCGTGCTGTTCTTTCTGTTCGCAAAGGGGCTCTACCATATGCCCCTGCCGCACAATCTCTTGGCGATATTCGTGTTCATTTGTATCGGCGTGGTCGCCTTCCGGTCAATGGGAATGATCATCGCGGCCGTGGTGAATTCCGCGCAGGAAGCCGGCATTCTGACGCAGATTCTTTACCTTCCGATGCTCTTTCTCAGCGGAGCGACATTTCCTGTCAGCATTATGCCGGTCTGGGTGCAATCAGTGGCGCAATTTATGCCAGCTACTTACCTCTATCAAGGGATGCAATCGATGATGATCGGCGGCGCAGGGCTGGGCGCGAACGTCACGTCTATTGCCGGGCTGCTGATAACGCTCGTAGTCGCGCTGATCGTCGGCATGAAGCTTTTTCGCTGGGAAAAAGAAGAAAAGATCTCGAACCGGGCGAAGCTTTGGATTCTCGGCGTGCTCGCGCCTTTCTTCATCATGGGTGTTTATCAGGCGCGGACCAGGCAAAACATTGATCAGGCGCGCATTCTGGGGCGCCAGACCGCCCGGAACCGGAGCGTACTTTACCAGAACGCGAAGATTTTTGTTGGCTACGGAAAGCTGATTTCGAATGGCGCAGTGCTGATCCGGCAGGGCAAGATCGCCGCGGTCTACACCACGCCACCCGCCGATCCAAAATCGCTGGATGCCGAGGTCGTGGACGCATCCGGAAAAACTCTGATGCCCGGCCTGATCGATATGCACGTGCACATCGGGGCGCCGGGCGGAGTCTTCAAAGATACTTCTAAGTATGCCGATCCACAACAGCTAAAACGGCGCTTAGCGGCCTACCTCTATAGCGGCGTCACCGCCGTGAGAAGCACCGGCGACTTTCTGGATCAGTCTCTTCAGCTTCGCCAGGAGGTCAACTCCGGCAGATATTTGGGAGCGCAAATGTTTGCCTGTGGACCTCTTTTCACGGCAGAGGGCGGACACCCTGAAGAGCTGCTGAAGTACATGCCTGAGTCAATTCGAAAGACTGCGAGAGCGCAGTTTCTGCGCGAGCCTTCGTCGGCGGTCGAGGCGCGAGCTCAAGTTGATGCTTTGAAGAAGGCAGGAGTAGACGGCATCAAGGCTGTACTGGATGCCGGGTATGCCGATTGGGCTCTCTTCAATCGCCTTGATACTGGCATCTACGACGCAATCATCGCCGAAGCGAAGCACGATGGTTTGCCTTCCGCAACGCACACCGGGAGCGCCGCTGATGTGAGAGACGCTGTCGCGGCGGGCACCAACAGCGTCGAACACGGTTCAATGGTCGATTTGATCCCGGAGCAGCTCTTTGCTGCCATGCGGGAGAAAGGAATCGCTTATGATCCTACGCTCAGCGTGTTCGAAGGTTTAATCGATCTGCGGACCGGGAATCCGGAACTACTGGACCGATCGATGCTCCAGCAAGTAGGCCCGGCAGAATTGCTGGAGTCCACGCGCGAACTGCTGAAGAAAGAGAAGACCCGTGTTTCGCCGGAATCCATGAAGCCACTTATGGAGCGCCAGGAACAAAACCTGATGAGCGCCTACAAGGCCGGGGTACTCCTTATTACAGGCAGCGATGCGGGCAACATGCCAGTGATCCATGGCCCAACTGTTCAGCATGAAATGGAACTCTGGGTGAAAAGCGGCATTCCCCCGGCGGTTGCGCTGCAGGCGGCGACGTACAACGCAGCCAAAGTGCTTCGCGCCGCGGATCGTATCGGACTCATTGCAAAGGGCCACGACGCCACGTTCATATTGCTGGACGGCGATCCTTTACAGGACATTTCGAATACGGAGCACATCCATTCCGTCATCTTTAAGGGTGAGGATATCGATCGTTCTGAGCTTTTCACGCAAGATAAAGACTGACCGCTAAAGCGCTCATCAACCTCATGGTCTGGCCCTCTTGCCGGGTGCTCCGATGTTCTCGCGGGAATCGCAGAACGGTTCGTGACATTCTTACGGACGCAAGATCAACTTTTGTATCCGCCAATTCAGTAGCTCAGCGACGTAGATCTCGTTTTCCGATGGACACGCTATCTCATGTATCCATCCAAACTGCTTCAGTTGCCGGCCCGATCGCCCGAGCATCCCAAGCACCTTGCCATCCAATGAAAGTTTGTAAACGCGTCCGGGAAACGCATCCGCGACATACAGGTACTGCTGCGGGCCGGGTGTGATGCAGATCGCCCAGGGCGAGCCTGGTTGCATGGTCGGTGATGTGGCGGGGCCGGGACGACTACCCATCCATGGCTGTGCGTCTGCCGGAGCTGGCACCTCGATCTTCATCTCGCGAAGGAACGAGCCATCGTGGTCGAATACCTGGATGCGGCGATTGCCACGATCGGCAACATAGATATCGCCATGGGCATCTGCCGCAATACTATGGGGCGTGTTGAACTCACCCGGTCCTTTTCCCGGCTCGCCCCATTGCCCTACCCAATCGCCGTTCTTGTCGAACCTGGCGACGCGCGAATTGATGTACCCGTCGCTGATGAAAATATTGTCCTGTTGGTCCCACGTCACGTCAGTAGGTTGCCGGAACTGACCGTTCACCGCCGGGCGCGGAGGATTGACGTGGGTCCACGGGCCGCTGTTTTCGTCCGAAGCCTCTTTTTTCCGGCCGAACACCATAACGACCCGCCCTTCCGGATTGAACTTGACGATCATGTCGGAGCCCTTATCCACGGCCCAGATGTTGTCGTTCTTGTCGATTCGAACAGCGTGCGCGTAGGACCAGGCATATAAATTTCTGCCGACCTCGCGGAGATACTTACCGTCGCGATCGAATTCGAGCAGTTGTGCCACGCTAGCGCCGTAGGCCGGCCCGGTCGTGTTGCCGCGTGAGAAGACGAAGATGTGTCCCTTGGAATTGACTGCAATACCCGCAGCTTCGCCCAAATAGAGATCCGTAGGCAGTTTCAGAAAATTGGGGACCGACTGATATCGGATTTCGGGCACGAATTGCTGAGCAAACAGGGCAACGCTGAACAATCTCAACACAAGCAGCGCCGGAGCGATCATCACGTAGCGTTTCATGGTAAACCTCCTCAGCGTCAGAGCCAAGCGCTTTCAGTGAGGATACACCGCGGGTCCGTTCCTGCGATGCCGGTCCAATCACACCACATGAGGATAGCGGCGCTCCGCCAGCTGACGTGAGTCTAGAGCCACTACCTATACGTAAGTCTTGAACTCCACCACGTCTCCCTCCTGCATCGCGTATTCTTTGCCCTCGGTTCGCAGCTTGCCCAGTTCGCGCGCGCGGGCGAATGAACCGGCGCGGACCAGGTCCTCGTAGGTGATGCATTCGGCTGAGATAAAGCTCTTTTCAAAATCGGAGTGAATCACCCCCGCCGCTTGCGGCGCTTTATCCCCTGCGTGAATCGTCCAGGCACGCGTTTCCTTCTCACCGGTGGTTAGAAAGGTTCTGAGACCGAGCAACTGGTACGCCTCCCGGACCAATTTGCTCGCTCCAGTATCGGTAACACCCAACCCGGAGAGATACTCCTGACGCTCTTCGGGCGATAGCGTTACCAACTCCGATTCGATCTCGGCCGATACCACCACTGCGCTGGTATCGTGATGCTCACGAACATAATCCTGCACCTGCCGAACGAACTTATTCGACTCCGCCGTCGCAAGATCGCCTTCCGCCACGTTGCAAGCGAACAAAGTAGGCTTCCCGGTCAGCAGAAAGAAGCCTCGCACTAACGCTTTTTCTTCCGGTGACAAATCAAGGGTGACGACAGTCTTGCCGGCATTCAGGTGTGGTTCCAGCTTTTCAAGAAGCTCCACTTCCGCCAGCGCCTTCTTGTCGCCACTCTTGGCCGCCTTCTGCTGTTTGTTCTTTCGCTTTTCCACTGATTCGAGGTCCGCCAGAACCAGCTCCGTGTTGACAATCTCTATATCCCGGACCGGATCCACCGTGTCCATCACGTGTTCGATATTCGTATCCTCGAAGCAGCGCACAACCTGCACTATCGCGTCGACCTCGCGAATGTGGCCTAGGAACTGATTGCCGAGACCCTCCCCTTTGCTGGCGCCTTTTACCAGCCCGGCTATGTCCACAAACTCAAAAACTGCCGGTATAATTTTCTGCGATCCGCTCATCTTCGCAAGCACATCCAAACGATCATCCGGCACCGTAACAACACCAGTGTTGGGTTCAATTGTGCAGAAACGATAGTTCGCGGCCATGGCCTTTCTGGTCTGGCTTACCGCATTGAACAGAGTGCTCTTTCCTACGTTGGGCAATCCCACAATGCCTGCTGTTAACATTTCACCCTTATCTTCGCGTACGGCGGAAGCGACCAGTTATCCGGCAAATGTCATGATGAAGTGTGCAGTTCGAGGAGGAACTCGCGCGGGTACTGCCCCTGGACATCCCGCACCGCCATCGGCTTGTGGACAAAGGGGCTCAGCATCTGCGACTGGTCACATCAGCGAACGAGTACATGAACCTCACGCGCATCATGACGCCTCATGAGGCTGCCATTAAGCACGTCTACGATTCGGTCGCCGCGTGGCCGCACTTTTGCGGCGCCAGGCGCGTTCTAGACGCCGGTACTGGGGCTGGGTTCCCAGGTGTGCCGCTGGCTGTCGTTTTACCGGATATTCGCTTTACGCTGGCAGAGTCGATCCAAAAGAAGGCCCGGTTTGTCGACTCGGTTGTGGAATCGTTGGCGTTGACCAACGTGCGCGTTGCCGCCGAACGCGCCGAGGCGGCGGTTCTACACCAGCCGCCCGAAATCATCACCGCCCGAGCTGTTGCGCCTATTCATCGTCTTTTAGATCTCTTCAGCAAAGCCCTCAAGCAGGGTTCCCGGCTTTTACTGTACAAAGGCCCGGAGGTGGAAGCCGAATTGCGTGAAGCGCAAGAGTACCGTGTGACTGCTGAGATTTTGTGCCGCTACCAGCTACCTGACGGATTGGGCGATCGCACTCTGATCAGCATCCGCTGTCAGCCGCGCGGAGCACGCAGCAGCTCATAGGCTAGCAGCACCCATCCCGCTATAAAAGCCAGACCGCCGATGGGCGTAATCGCACCCAGAATCCGCACGCCGGAAACAGCCAACGCATAAAGGCTGCCGGAAAAGAGAAGGATGCCCAGGAGCAGCAGCCATCCGACGCGCGTCTGGGCGCTGGGAGTTATGGCAGCGGTGCGGGCCAGGACCGCGACAATCAGAATCCCCAGGGCATGAATAAAGTGATAGAAGACGGCCTTTTCATAAACCGAGAGGGCATAGGCGTCCAGTCTCGCTTTGAGTCCGTGGGCCCCGAAAGCGCCCAAACCCACCGCCAGCGCCATCAGCACGGCTCCAACCGCTGCCCAATTCACTCCTTCTTTGTAGCAGCACGGGCGCCGAGATTACTTGACAGCGGTGGCGTGCTTGTCGCGGCACTCCTCCGAACAGTAAAAAAAACTTTGGCCCGCTACTCTCCGTTTCAGCGACGTTGATTCGGCTACATAGGTTCCGCAAACCGGATCTTTATGCAAGTCGCCGCCGGGCGCCGTGGGCGCCTGAGGCTCGGCACGGCGCTGATCTGGCCCGGCGTTCGGCTGCCGGTTTTGGAAAGCGCCTAGTGACGCCTTTGCCATGCTTTTCAGAACGCTGCTCAGCACGGCCCGGGCGACTATTACAGCGACTATCGTGAAGAGGATTTCTAGTAGCGCGCGGAACATGATGCAAGGGCAGAAAGCCCGGAGGCTTCGTTGCCTCCTGAGCCTGCGCCTTTATCTATCTAATTTGATGCTACACGTACTGGAACGGCCCGGGAGATTAATGCTTCTTGGTCGCGGCCGGATTGTGGATATTGGTTTGCACCTTTTCACCCATCGCCTCCAACATAGCTTGCGCTTCCGCAGCATGTTTGCCAGTCGGCTCGAGTTGCAGATAATTCTTAAGGGCGGTCGCCGTGTCCGGGGGATACGTCTGCGCCCCCGTCTTAGGATCCACTTTGCCTTGCATCATTTCAAGGCTGCCGTACTGGTACCAGGCTTCGGCATACTTTGGATCGGCATCTGTTGCCTTCTTGAAGAATTCAGCCGCTTTTTCTGGCTGGCCGCTGTTAACCAGCGTGGCGCCCATGTTGAAGTTCGCTTTGGCGGCCACGGTAGGATCCAGTTGAGCGGCCTTTGTAAGAGCCTCCGTCGCCTCCGGAATCTTCTTTTCGGCGCCATAGATGTTGCCCATTTGGATGTAAACATTCGCAACATCCGGCTTAATCGCCAAGCCCTTCTTGTACGCGTCGATAGCTCCGTCCAATGATTTTGTTCTGGCGTCACCGGTCTGAGTCAACCCCAATCCGTAATAGGCTTCCCCCAGACTGTCCCAGATTGCCACTTGGTTCGCATCCATTTCGGATGCCTTGTTGTAGTTGTCGACAGCCGTTTGGTAGTCGGCGGCTTTCTTCGCTGGATCGGTATCCGCCTCAGCTGCCTTATAAGCATCCTGGCCGGCGCTATAGGCATCATTTAGCGCTTTGTTCTTGCGGATCGATTCCTCGTTCTTCTTCAACTGCGCTTCGTACTGCTCTTTTTGCTCTTTGGACATGCCGTGCGATTGTTCTTGCGTCAGTTGGCCGCCGGCGTTGGCCTGCTGCTGAGCCGCTTGAGCCTGAGCGGCCTGGTGAAGGTCGAAATTGACTTCAGTCGGTTCGCCGTACTTGGATTTCACAGCACTGACCTTGTCCATCAGCTTGCCGTCCACTACGCAGGAGATATCGTAAGTACCGAAAGGCAGGCCCGTGTAGAGCCAGTGGCCCTTCTTGTCTGACTTCACCTGATAGTGACCCTTGATGTCCGTCCGATCAAGTACAATCAGGGCGCCTTTAAGGGGCTGGCCGGTCGGATCTTTAACATCTCCCTCGATCGTTGTCGTCTGGGCCCAAGAGAAAACGGCCGCGGACAGAAGGAAACCGCTCACAACTAGCAAACGTCGTAACTGGGCAAGCATAGATCCCATTACCTTTCAAAAAGCAAGCTTTTTCTGAATCAATACTACATTAGTTCACAGAGCCGTCATCTAGCTTATACGAACGGAGTAGAGCCCGTCTGCCGGAAAGCTCGATTCCGCAACTTGGAGCACCTGCGCGGCATCCGTTAGTTAAAATGTTTTGGCGTTTGAAATTGAGATACAAAGGCGTATTCATGCTGCGCAAGTTGCTGGCAATATGGGGCGGGAGCGCTCTTTTTGCGGCAACTGCATGGGGAGCGGACCTTTCTCATGCCGAGGATCTTTTTAACCGGACCGACTATAACGGCTCCCTCGGCTTGTTGGACAAACGCAGCTCCGATTCCGCAACAAATTTCTTGATTGGCCGCGACTATCTGATGTCCGGCGACTTAAAAAAGGCTACAGAGTACCTGGAAAGGGCCGTCGCGGAGGACCCGACCAATGGCGAATACGAGGATTGGCTGGGCCGAGCCTACGGAAAGCGCGCGGAGACCTCCAACTTGCTGGCAGCGCCCGGTCTGGCTTCGAAAGCGCGGCAGGCCTTCGAAAAGTCTGTGGCACTCGCCCCTAAGAATTCTGACGCTTTGGACGACCTGTTTGATTATTATCTGAACGCTCCGGGCTTCATGGGCGGCGGCTACAGCAAGGCGGAGCGGATAGCGAATCGAATTGCGGCAATTGATCCGGCGGAAGGTTTGTTTGACAAGGCAAAACTCGACGAGAAGCAAAAGCAATACTCAAGTGCGGAGCAGCATCTTCGTCAAGCGGTGGCAGTCGCCCCTAACAGCCTCGGCCACCTGATTCAACTCGCCCGTCTGCTAGCTGGAGAAGGCCAAATTCGAGAGAGTGAAGCTGTATTCGCGCAGGCTGAAACGATCGCGCCCGATTCACCCAAAGTGATGTTTGCCCATGCCGATGTGCTAATTAAGCAGAAGCGTGATCTGGATGAGGCAAGAGCCCTAATTGAGAAGTATCTGCAATCGCCGATTACCGCAGATGATCCGTCTCGCGACGAGGCGTTCCGGTTGCTCAAGCAAGCCGGTGGCAGTTAATCCACCGATCGCATTGGCGCGACCTTTCCGGTTGCGAACGGAGCTGCTTCCGATGACCACGCGATGAACCTCACCGAGGCCGTTAGTTTCAGCCTGCAAGCCTTGCAGGCGAACCGCCTTCGTACTTTTCTGACCGCTCTTGGTCTGATCATCGGCAACGCATCGGTCATCCTGGTCGTGACCATTTCGCTGGCCAGCAAAGACCTCATTCTCGACCTGATCCGAGGCATCGGCTCAAATCTGGTATTTGCTTCTTACCAAACCGGCGGCCAGAACGCTGCCCAAGTGCAAGCGGACTTCGTGAAGCTGTCCGACGTGGAAGGTATTCGGACTCAACTGGCCAACCAAATTATTGCGGCCTCAGCCGTGATGAGTACCAACACCGAAATTGTAATAAGGGGGAAGATTCGCGAAGTTACGCTGGACGGCGTCGACGACCAATATGCGCACGTTCGTAATCTGATCATCTTGAGCGGCCGGAGTTTTGACCAAAGCGACATGACCCTGCGGGAGCATGTCGCCATGCTCAGTGAAAAGCTGGCCATCCGGATGTTCGGGAATCTGAACGCGGCGCTCGATCAGGTCATCAAGATTAACAAGCTGCAGTTCACGGTGGTAGGGACGTTCAGGGAGAAAACCAGCACTTTCAACGAAGGCGAAATCACGGATGAAACCATTTTGATTCCCATTACGGTGATGAAGTACTTCGTGCCGTTCGAGCGTATCGAGCCGGTCTATATCCAAGTTCGCGAAGCCGCAGACGTGCCATTGGTGACAAGTGAAGTCAACCAGATTCTGGAAAGCCGCCACCGCCCAGGCGCGAACTATAGTGTCCAAAATCTGACGGCCTTCCTTGAGACAGCCAACAAGGTTGCGAACGTGCTGACCCTTGTCCTGGTTATCGTGTCGGCTATCGCTCTCGTCATCTCAGGAATTGGCATCATGAACATCATGCTGGTGACGGTAACCGAGCGAACTCGCGAGATCGGCCTCCGCATGGCCGTGGGCGCTTCGCGAAAGGACGTGTTGCTGCAATTTCTCGTGGAGTCGGTTCTGATCAGTTTCACGGGGGGCGCCATCGGCATTGTTCTCGGGCTTGCGTTGCCAATCGGCGTACGTCTCTTTGCTAATCAGCTACGGTTGGCTGTCGGCTTTCCGATCGCCCTGCACGTGCCCATTTCTCTGCTTTCAGTCCTCATCGCGTTCGCGGTTTCATTTGTGGTCGGCGTCGGATTCGGCCTCCTACCGGCCCGCCGCGCTTCGCAACTGAACCCGACAGAAGCTTTGCGTTACGAATGAGCCATGGCGCTTCCGATGCGCCACAACGGCGGCTCCGGCTTTTCTTACACTGGGATTTACGGCGACAAGCTCGTAAAACTACGAAACTCCGAAAGGGTCTACAGCGCTACCCTACACTGAGACAAGATGAGCAAACAATATTCGGCCCCACCGCCCACGACAATCGACACGTCAAAGAAATACGCCGCCACCTTCGACACTTCACGCGGCACCATCATCTGCGATCTCTTTGCCAAGGATGCACCAAAAACCGTGAGCAATTTCGTCTTTCTAGCCAGGGACAGCTTTTACGACAACACCATTTTTCATCGCGTCATCGACGACTTTATGATCCAGGGCGGTGACCCGACCGGCACAGGCCGGGGCGGACCGGGTTATCAATTCGCGGACGAGACCAAGGGCAGCCCGCACAAACACAAGGTAGGTTCTCTATCCATGGCCAATGCCGGACCGAACACTAACGGCAGCCAGTTCTTCATCACTCATGTCGTTACAAATTGGCTGGACGGAAAGCACACCATTTTTGGAGAGGTTCGATTAGGTCAGGATGTCGTGAACGCCATACGGCAGGGCGACAAGGTGAACTCCATCAAAATCGAAGAGTCATAAACCATATTCGTTCATGAAACGCGACGAAGCGTGGGAAACCGTTTGCGAATTTGTGCAGAGCGAAGCTCTGCGCCGACACATGCTTGCGGTAGAGGCCTGCATGCTCGCCTATGCCGATAAATTCGGAGAAGATCGTGAGCGCTGGGCAATAGCAGCTTTACTGCACGATTTCGATTGGGAGATCCATCCGGCTGCGCCCGATCATCCGATGAACGGCGAGCCGATCCTCGCCGGGCGCGGTGTAGACCAGGAAATCCGACGGGCGATTCTTTCGCACGCGAACTATAGCGGCGTTCCGCGTGTCTCATTACTTGAGCGCGCGCTCTTCGCGTGCGATGAATTGAGTGGTTTCCTGACCGCTTGCTCGTACGTCAAGCCCGGCCGCAGCATCTTTGAAGTTGATGTGCCTTCTGTGAAAAGGAAGCTCAAAGATAAAGCCTTCGCCCGCAATGTAAACAGGGAAGACATTTTCAGCGGCGCCCAGGAGCTGGGTGTTCCGCTCGACGAGCATATCAAATTCTGTATCGATGCGATGCAGGCCCGCGCCGCGGACCTCGGCCTTGCAGGTACGGCGCAAGAGCAAAGGGCAGAGAGCTAATGCCGGTCGCGTGCTACGCGCATATCCTCCATATCGCGGAGGAGTGCATCGCGACTGGACGCAAGCAGCGTATTGTGATCGAGGATATCCCGGACGCTACCGATAGCGTGATCAAGGTCGCCTTTATCAAAGTGGCCGTGCGTCAAGCGGCGGTCGAAATCAGATAAATGCTCCTGGGCGTTCCTGTACCGGTCGCGTTGTTTATGGTCATTGGGTGCGTTGTGCTCTGCGCTTTCCAGATCGGTCTGCGTACGTTGAATTAAGCCCCGCAGATCACCGAACATGTCGTGATCATGATCGTATTGGAAATATGCCGTTCCAGCGGCAGCCAGCGGAACTGTGCCAATGAGCGCCAGCCCACAAGAAATCGAAACAACCGCTAATGGTCTACTAAGTGATTTCATGTCTTATGTTCCTCGCTGATACCTGCCCGTAAGACGCGTTCTGCAGGCACTTATTTGCCTAAAATACGAGTGCCGCAGATTAAACTTGAGTCATGGGATGGCGCAAGCCAGCGCCAATGCGCCGTAAAGGACGCTATCGTCAACCAACTCAGCGGGAACTATCTCTCTCTGTGCTCTTGACCAGGCGGTCATCTGCCGGCCGATTTCCTCCCGCAGAGGGTAGAACAAGTGATGGCCGGCCTTACTTATGCCGCCTCCGATCACAATGCGCGCGGGGTTCAGCAACATCAATGCTGCCTTTAGGCCGCGAGCCAGATACACCACATATCGACGTGCGAACTGCTCATCCAACAGGAGTTCCTGGGCTGGCTTTCCGAAATCGCGCTCCAGCCACAGGCCTGAGCACATCCGCTCATAACAGCCACGCGATCCGCATAGGCAATCCGGCCCGTCTGGGACAACGTTGATATGTCCGATTTCTCCCGCGAACGAATTAGCGCCCCGATAGACGTGGCCTCCCGCGATGATTCCGCCGCCAATACCAGTGGAGAGGGTCATATAAAAGAGCGGATCCGCGCCACGACCGGCGCCATAGAGGGCCTCGCCTAATGCACCAACATTCGCGTCATTGTCGATCACCGCACGCACGTGCGCCAATCGCTCGACGTTTTCTATCAGCGGGTAATTTGCCCAGCCCTCTACGTGAGTGGACAACGTTACGGTTTGGCTTGGAAAGTCGACCGGACCGCCGAATCCGATGCCGCATCGCGCCGGCTGGAAGCCTTGTCGAAGCCAAGCGGCGAAGATCTGCTCGATCTGCGAAAACATCCACGCCGGACCGCCCTCTCGATCTGTGGCCCGGGATTCCCGCAGAACTAATCGTTCGCCGTCAAAGGCCCCAACCGTGAATTTCGTTCCGCCAACGTCAATAGCGAGCGTCTGCACCTTCTCATCATGCGTCAGGGAAGGTGCGTATGCGCTCCCTCGCTGTGCTTTATGTGCGATGTGTGTTGAGCGCGGTGCTTACGTTTACGGCTAGTGATCAAGCCCTGATCAACGATCACCTGTTGATCGGTTTTGGCCCCGGCTTCATCAAGAGCTTTCCTGGGTTCCAGTAACTCTACTTGCTCCACGCCGTCTGTCGCCAGGATAGCCACTCGCTTACCGTTGAGTTTGGTACTTATCTCAATCTTGTCCCCTCTACTGGTTGGATCGGCGGAACAGCAGGGCGGTTTCATCGAGGGAGACTGTTCCGGGCAATGGTTACGGCAGCGATCTTCTGTCTACAAGGAGAAACACCAAGACGATGATAAGCAGTAGGCCCAAGCCGCCGCTCGGATAATATCCCCACCCGCTGCTATAAGGCCAGCTGGGAAGAGATCCAATCAAGAGTAGGAAAAGAATGATAATCAGCAGAAGGCGCAACATAGTGAGCGGACCTCGCAGTTACTGACCACGTGCGGGCTGAGAAGGTTACGAGTTTTTATGGAAACGAAGTAAGACGTTTGGCCGCTTTTATTATGAGCCGCTTCCTAACTGAGATACAGTGGACCGTGCGTCACTTAGGTGGCTTTCCAGAACCGGCAGTGTCTGCGCCGCAAAATTCTTAAGCTCAGGATCCTTGCCGTTGCGGGCTTCTTTTTTGAATTCTTTCGTATCTTGCTCGTGGTCTTTCACCATCGATTTCATATAAAGCTTGTCGAAATCCGCTCCAGATAGCTTCTGCAGTTTCTCATAAAGCGCTTGATCCTTTGAACTCATCGTAGCGGGTAGCGTCATATTCTGCTTCTGCGCCAGATCTTTCAATCGATCATTCGCCTTGCTGTGATCATCAACCATGCGTTGTCCAAATGCCTTCACAAGGTGGCTACCGGCCTTGCTAAGCGCCAACTCGCCAAGCCGCACCTCCGCTACGCCGCCTTGCGCGGCCGCTATCGCGAACATCGTATCCGTCGAACTCATCATTTTCCGGGTGCTGGTGTCCAGATACGGAGCGCCTGCATCCTGCGCGGCGGCCGGCGTGGGCGCAAACGCCAGAAACGCGACAATCGTACTGGCGGCCAAGTAGCCTTGCCAGTCTTTATTCACGGCCACCAGCGGGGAGGTTTGTGGATTTTATGCGATGCCGTTCGCAATGGCGTAACGGGTCATTTGCGCCGTGGAATGGAGTCCAAGGCGCTGCATGATGGCTGCGCGGTGAAATTCGGCGGTGCGGACTGATATTTTGAGTTGGTTTGCAATGTCTTTCGCGCTAGAGCCCATGGCGATTAAGCGAAGCACTTCGCGCTGGCGCGCGGTCAACTCGGTCTTCCCGGCCTGAGCTCCACCCAGAGACTCTTGTGTTTCGGGGGCGGGAAGCAGTGTTTCACCCTCCAGGACGGCATGAATGGCCGAAATGAGTTCTTGAGCAGGCGCGCGCTTTGAAAGATAGGCCTTCGCGCCGACCTGCGCCGCCTGTTCGACATAGCTGGAATCTGCATACATTGAAAGGAAGACGATAGGCAAAGATGGCTTATATTCAAGCACTTTGCGGGCGGTGACGAAGCCATCGCCACCCGGCATGCTTACGTCCAAAATGGCGACGTGGGGTTGAAATGTCTCCACCGCTTCGACGAAGGCTTGGCTGTTATCAACGGCGAGAACGTTGAACTCGTTTTTCATCATCGCCCCCAGAGCATCCAAAATGAGGTGATGATCGTCGGCAAGTAAAACTTTCGGAAGATCGGCCTGAGGCGTTACAAGTGCTGTTCCGGCGCTCAAAATGTAATACTCCTCGCAATCTGACGCGTACTGCGGTTAACTGTGTCGTAAAAAAGCGAGTCGAGGCTTTGCACGCCCGATACCACAATCCAGATGGATAGCGAAACAATGCTGATTGACTTCAAAGGCATACGAAAGCGCATGAAAGGCTGTAAAACGGCCCTTCTGGGGCTGTTCGCCAGATGGCCCCGAGGTTGCACGGAGGATCAGCATGAAGACTCCGGACGGCGAGACCCACCCGATTTGGTCCATCCTCCTTTCCTTCTTCCTGCTGTGCGGCCTATCCGCGCTGGCAACCTGTGGTATCTGTACCGGTGCTCTGCTGGACAGCGACCTTTAGTATCTCCGCTTCCATGCATTTCACCCAACCGGACTCATTCTATAAAAAATTATAATTAAGCTATAGCGCCGACCGGGGTTTTGTGTTATTCTCTTCGAGAAATCAATTTGCCTAATTGTTTTGAAGGAGAGATTGTATTAGATATCCGTGTGCTTTCACGCTCTTGTTATTTTCGGCGAAATGCTTACTGGCGCAAACCCCAACCATTGGGAAATGCGACGTTTTTCCGGCAAATAATGTCTGGAACGCACCCGTCGATTCTCTGCCAGTGGCGGCGAACTCCAGTGTCTACGTTCAAACGATCGGACCCGCCGCTGTTCTTCATCCAGACTGGGGCGCCGCTGGCGGTTTTCAATACGCCCTGGTTCCAGGCAGCCAGCCCAAGTATTCGGTTCCGTTCTATTATGGCGGCGATCCAGGCCCCTATCCCATCCCTGACAACCCTCCCATCGAGGATGGTCCAGACAGCACCGGCGATCGCCACTCGCTGATCATCGACAAAGACAATTGCATCTTGTATGAAATTTTCAATCTGACCGGATCGCCCGGATCTTGGGCGGGAGGCTCGGGAGCCATTTTCCCGCTGAACTCGAACAAGTTGCGGCCTGCAGGCTGGACTTCAGCGGACGCCGCCGGTCTGCCCATCTTTTCCGGACTCGTACGATACGACGAAATACTGGCCGGGCACATCGACCACGCGATCCGCTTCACTGCCCCGCAAACGCGAAACACCTGGATTTGGCCCGCCCGGCACGAGGCGTCCAGCCTCAGCGGCTCGCAATACCCTCCCATGGGCCAGCGATTCCGGCTAAAAGCGAGTGTCAACATCAGTTCCTTTCCCCCGCATGTTCAGGTGATTCTTGCCGCTTTGAAGAAGTACGGGATGATCCTCGCCGATAATGGCGCTTCCTGGCACATTTCCGGAACAATGGATCCGCGGTGGAATGACGACGAAATGCACCAGTTGACCAAATTGACCGGGATCGATTTTGAAGCAGTCGACGAGACAAGTCTTATGGTGAATCCCGACTCGGCCGAAGTGAGCGCTACCCCGCCCCAACCCTCTCCTCCAACTATTCCAGAGGGCTGGGTCTACATTGTGTCAAGGCAGAGCGGCAAATGTCTGGAACTGCGGGGCGGCCTGACGGCAACATTCAAGGGCGATGCGGCCCAGCAGTGGGATTGCTGGAATGGCCCGAACCAGACCTTCCGGTTTACTTCGGTCGAGGGTGGTTACGAGGTGACGGTGAAGCTGAGCGGGATGCAGCTCGATATTCGCGGTGGCGAGTCTGCTACCCAAATCAATGCGCTGCTTCAACAATGGCCTTACTGGGGCGGCACGAATGAGATATTCCAAATGGTGCCCACCTCCGACGGCTATTTCAATATAAAGCCGCTGAACAGCGGTCTGTGCCTGGACGTCTGGGATGCCTCACTCGCGAACGGAGCGGCCATCGATCAATACACGTGCTGGGGCGGCGATAAGCAGAAGTGGGAGCTTTTCCCGGCTCAATAGTAGTCGGCGCAACTCATGTAGTACCCGCAGCGCTCGCATACCAGCTTGCAATTTCGTTGGGTTAAACGCTGGCTGCAGACTGGGCAGTAGAGCATGTGCTCTTCCCGAGGAGGGTTGGTTTGGGGATTTTGGTCCGGCTGAGCGTGTGGGGTGTTATGGTCTCGCGCGTCCGGCATGCTCAGAACGGAACGTCGTCATCCGTTACGCCCATGCCGCCTAGATCGTTCTCGGTTCCGCTGCCGCGGCTCGGAGTTCCGCCGCGTTTCAGAGGGGGTCCGCCCGGTTCGGAACTGGCGGCCGCATCCCCGCGCCCACCCAGCAGAATTACTTCGTCCGCAACCACCTCGGTCGCGTAGACTTTCTTGCCATCCTTGTCGTCGTAGCTGCGTGTCTGGAGCCGGCCTTCCACGTAAACCTGCTTGCCTTTAGTCAAGTAATTGGCCAGATTTTCCTGGCGCCAGACGATAACGTTCGTCCAGTTCGTCTCCTCCTTCCACTCATTGGTCTGCTGGTCTTTCCAGCTTCGCGTGGTCGCGATGGCAAAGCGCGTCACAGCGGCTCCGGAAGGCGTGAATTTGGTCTCGGCATCGCGCCCCAGATTCCCAATGAGTAGAACTTTGTTAACGCTCCGAGAGGCCATAATCATCCGAACTGTATCACAGCGGGCCGGCACGGGACCCGTGTGGATTCAATCCACCGAAGAGCGCCGTCCGTATCTTCTGCGGTAGCGCCCATGTGAGCCCGGTTTAATCCTTCACAGAATCTTCGCATCTGTCACTTGAAATTGAGGCATAATGATGAAACCAGTGAGCTGCTTTCGGCGGCGCTGTATCTAACTGTTCGGGGAAAGATGATTCCGCTGCGTGTGAGATCGTGTTCGCCAGCTAGCGGGGCTACGAGTGCCGGTCGCTTACGACGGTTGGCGACCGTCGCTATCGGCCTTGCAGCGGCGTGTTTTTCCTGCCTGCCGGCTCGATCTCAATACATGCTGAAGCCGTCTCGACCCGGCGAACGCGTGACGTTATTACCGTCGGATGTAGCAATCCTTTCTTCTCCTGAACAACGCGAAGAGCTTCCTTGTACCGTTACTGCACGGAAGGTTGGACTAGGATTCGACCTGCGCTTTCACCCCGGCTTTGATGTTACGATCCCCTTGAACGAGCTCGCGGGCAACGGGCAGATTCTGACGGTGCTATTCCGGGTCTATTCGCAAGCCGATCCAAGTCATCCGGCGTATTTCATTCAGCGATTCAATGTCCCGGCAATGGAGGACAATGCCAAGGGCGCGGCCCTTCTGCAAGGCGTCATCGATGTTGGTGAGGGCGCTTATCACGTGGACTGGCTGATGCGCGATCGATCGGAGCATATCTGCTCAGCCAACTGGGACTTCGAAGCCCAACTCGCAGCGAAGGATAAGCCCATGCCGCTCTTCATCCGCGCCAATCAGATTGCCGAGTCCTATCCGGAGCCTTTTGTGAACGATACGTCGCGCCCGGCGCATGCCACGGAAGATTCGCTGAATATGAAGCTCCTTGTCAATTTCGCTCCTCAGGATCCCTTTTCGACGGCTATGCAGCGCAGCGACACCGAGGCGCTCGTGAGTATTCTCAAAGCCATTCAGCGCGATCCTCATGTAGGCCACATCTCCCTGATTGCCTTTAGTATGGTTGAATCCCGGGTCATCTACCGGCAGGACACTGCCGACGAAATCGACTTCCCCGCCTTGGGGCGCGCGCTTCAAACCGTTAAGTTTGGAACTGTCGATCTTCAGCACTTGAGCGAAAAACACAGCGAAACCGCTTTCCTTCAAACCCTGATAGAGAAGGAAGTAGGCGCGTCGTCCCATCCTGATGCGGTCGTCTTCGCCGGTCCAAAAGTTATGCTGGATGCCGATGTACCCCAAGACGACCTCCGGCGCATCGCAAATATCGAGTGCCCCGTCTTTTACATGAATTACAACTTGTATCCACAGTCCTCGCCTTGGAAAGACTCCATCAGCCATCCCATCCGGGCATTCAAGGGCACCGAATACACCATCTCCCAGCCGCGCGACCTTTGGCTCTCGACCAGCGAAATGGTCAGCCGTATCGTCCGGTTCAAGCGCGAGAAAGGGGTCGCGACCGCTGCGGCGGTCTCCCACCCGGCTCCCGCTCCGCAAGGATTCCAGTGAGACTGGGGCCCTCGCCGTTAGGCTCATCAGTTGTCACTACGATCCTATTCCGCGATAGACTTTAGGCATTAGGGTGAGTGGAACTATGAGAGTAAGGATGGCTCACTGCCGCATTCCGGCTTTGGTGTCGTTATCCTGGCTGCTCGGAATAGCTTTTGTAGCCTATGGCCAGCAGCCAGACGTGGACGAGTTCAAGAACAATCTGGCGCCAAACGTAGGTTCGCCCGAGCAGGCGATTGATCGCATGCTGACCGTGGCGAAGCTTAAGCCCGGCGAAACTCTGTATGACCTGGGTTGCGGCGACGGCAGAATCCTGATAGCGGCCGCGAAGCGCTATAAAGTCAAAGGTGTAGGCGTCGAGATTTCGTCCCATCTCGCTCAAAGGGCAGCTGCCTCTGTAAACGAAGAAGGGCTCTCTAAACGCATCAAAATCATCCACGGCGATTTTATGCGGATAGATCTCAGTCCGGCCAATGTTGTCACTCTCTATCTGGCGACGAGCGCGAACGACACACTGCGCCCCAACCTGGAGCGTTATCTCAAGCCCAAAACGCGCGTTGTATCCTACGACTACCCGATCGCGGGCTGGACTGCGATTGCCACATCGGAGACAGAAGGGCACTACGGCGATACTCACACTATTTATTTGTACGAAGTTCCGGCATCCATCAACAAAAAGTAGGCTCTCTTGGACCAGCGGTTTCTAAACGCGGGGAAGAGTGCGCCATGAGCAATCCGGTTGATGTTCTGGGAATAGGCCTCAACGCGACTGACACCCTCCTTTTGGTGAACGAGTTTCCGCCCTATGCCGGCAAAGTCCCGTTTCACGGCGAGTTGCTGAGTCCTGGCGGTCAGGTTGCCACCGCAATTGTCACCTGCTCCCGGCTGGGCCTGCGAACGAAGTACATAGGTACAGTGGGCGACGACCTGCGCGGCCAGATCCAGCGCGAGAGTCTCGAAGGGACCGGCGTAGACACCACGGGCCTCATCGTCCGGCAGGGCTGCGCAAACCAGACCGCGTACATCATCGTTGATGAGCGCACCGGGGAGCGCACAGTTCTCTGGAAGCGCTCCGATTGCCTGCGCCTGGAACCATCCGAGATTCAACCGGAGGACATCCTCAACTCGCGGCTCATACACATTGACGGTTATGACATCGCAGCCGCCGAGTACGCTTCGGGAATCGCGCGCCGGAAGGGAATTCCGGTTTCCCTGGACGTAGATAGCCTCTATCCGGGCTTTGAAGCCGTGCTAAGGAACGTAGATTACTTGGTTGCCGGATCAAACTGGCCTCTCAAATGGACCGGCGAAGCGGATGCTTTCACCGCCCTGTCCCGCCTGCACGAAGAATATGGTATGCGCGTTGCCGCCATGACGCTCGGCGACTGTGGCGCGCTGGCGCTCGATAAAGGGCAATGGCATTACTCCTCCGCGTTCCAAGTCCACTGCGTGGATACCACGGGCGCTGGCGACGTCTTCCACGGGGCTTTCTGCTATGCGGCATTGACCGGCATGACTATGGATTCGGTCTTGGAATTCGCTAACGCCGCAGCCGCTTTGAACTGTACCGGCCTAGGCGCGCGTGGACATGTTCCGGCCCTTGCAGAAGTGAACCGGCTCATTCAGGCTGCCCGCTCGGGAAACGTCCGGCGCCGTCCGGCCCAATCCATTTTGGAAGGCTTGGAAGTGGCAAATTCATCAGCCGTAGTCCCCCATCGATGATTCCTCTTCGCGTACTCCTTCTCAGAAAGTCCACGCCGGCGGTCACGTTGCTGTTGATCGTCATAAACGTACTCATATTTCTCTACGAAATGGCGATACCGGTCTACGCGCGCGATGCTTTCTTTGAAACGTATGGGTTGGTACCCGATCACTTTCGCCTGACCATGTTGCTCAGCTCCATGTTCCTGCATGGAGGCTGGATGCACATCATTGGCAACATGTGGTTCCTCTGGGTTTTCGGATCGCATCTCGAGGACGCCATGGGATCGGGCAAGTACTTCGTCTTCTATATTCTTTCCGGAATGGCTTCAGCGCTGGTTCAGCTCGTCACGAGCTTCGGCAGCCCGGTTCCGACCATCGGGGCCAGCGGCGCGATAGCCGGTGTCATGGGCGCTTTTCTGATCCTCTACCCGCGTGTCCGGGTTGTTACGCTGATCTTCATCGTGGTATTCATCACCACCTTCGAAATTCCCGCTGCATTCATGCTTCTCTATTGGTTTTTCCTCCAGCTGGTGAGCGGTCTGGGCTCTCTTGCGAGCACGACACAAGCCCAAGGCATCGCCTGGTTCGCCCACGTGGGAGGTTTTCTTGTCGGCGTTGTGCTGGTTCGGATCTTCGTCGATAATAGGCGGCGCTACGGCCGATACTCCTACTGATCCTGTGCCATGCATGACCCGAATGAGCAGTTCGAAAATCTGCGCCCGCTCGATGTTCTAGCCATCGCCGCTCATCCCGACGACATCGAACAGACTTGCGGCGGCACTCTGGTTCGGATGACGGAACTCGGCTATCGCAGCGGTGTTCTTGATCTTACAGCTGGCGATATGGGCAGCCGCGGGACGCCTGAAATTCGCATCCAGGAATCCCAAACCGCCGCCGGCCATCTCCTGCTCGCCTGGCGCCAGAATCTTCGTTGGCCGGATGCGCGTCTCGAAAATAACATCAGCGCCCGAATGACCTTGGCCGGCGTCATCCGCCGCGCGCGCCCGCGTGTGGTCATTCTGCCGTATTGGACCGGGCGGCATCCCGACCACTACCGCGCTTGCGAGATCGGCTACGAATCTTGCTTCCTCGCCGGTTTGCGAAGGTTAGAGGAAGATGTGGCGCCGCATCGGCCTTTCAAAATCCTTTATTCTTCCTTATACGCGAACGTCACGCCCTCGTTTGTAGTCGACATCTCGCGGCAGTTTGATCGTCGTATGGCCGCTCTTTTCAGCTACGTTTCGCAATACGGCGATGCCGGCACAGCGTCTGAGCTTTTCCCCCCGCACAGCGAAGTGGAAGAACGGTTGGCCTCCATTGCGCGCTTCTACGGCAACTTAATCGGTGTAAGGTATGCGGAGCCTTTCGTCGTCAAGGAGGCCATGCAGGTGGACGACGTTGTCAGCATGCCCGTCCGCAGCATCTGATGATACACGAGAAGCGCATAGGCTAAGGCACAATCAGAATCTTGCCGTTCCAGCCGCCCTTCTCTGCCCACTGGTGCGCTTTGCCGATGTCCTTAAGCGCAAACCTCGCCGCGACGGGAATCTTTAAATCCCCGTTCCTTACGTCAATCGCGAGCCTCCCCAGCCGCTCTGCATCCGGGTGCGCCGATACTTCCCGCACACGGATCCCAGCCTGTTCCGCGGACTCGGACCGGCCTAACACGCTGGCCAGCACGCCGGAATTCCTCACATGCCGAAAGAGCTTCCCGAGGATTTCACCGCCGATGGTATCGGCGATCGCGTCGATGTCCGGCATCGCGGCCACTTCATCACTATCATCCAGCGCTATCATCATGTCGGCGCAGATGGATTGCGCTTTCTGTTTCTGCGTTCCTCGTACTCCCGCTATGACTCTCGCTCCATGCTGCTTCGCTACAAACACCGCCGTCCGTCCGACGCTCCCGACAGCTCCGGTAACCAGAATGGTCTGGCAGCGAGCCGGACCTATACCAAGCTCAATCAGCTGCGCTCCAGCCAAGGTCGCCAACGGGATTACAGCCGCCTGCTCTATATCCAGTCCATCGGGGATGAGGGTCAATGTATCGGCTCTCGCCGTCAGGAACTCTGCGTAGCTATGGTTCACGAGCCCCATCACCCGGTCGCCTGTTTGTAAGTTCGCGACGCCATCCCCGGTTTCCACCACTTCCCCGGCCATGTCACGCCCCAAAAGGACCGGGAACTGCGGGGGCATCGTGTGTTTCAACTTTCCGCTCCGCAGCTTGTAATCCTCCGGGTTGACGCTAGTGGCCAACACTTTCACCAGCACTTCGCCGCTGGCTGGCCGCGGCTCTGGTACATCTTCGTACCGCAGTTGGTCTGGCCCTCCATAACCGTGTAGCTGAACTGCCTTCATCGCTCCGTTTCTTGTCAATTGACTCAGCCGCAACCGTGATTGCCTGAATCCATTTTCTTCAACTCGTCGCGGAACAGATCGTTCTTTGGAAATTTCGCTCCCAGATCCACCAGTAGTTGCCTTGCTTCCTGCTTGTTGTTGTCACGCAGGGCTGTAATCGCCAGCAGCACCCGCGCGTAAGGCTTGAAATAATGGCCTTTTTCCGCCACTATCCGCAAATCGCCAATGCCGGTCTGTTTGTCCGTCTGGGCGCCTGTCAATTTCAACAGCCATCTGGTCGGAGCCGCCTTTTGACTGAGGAGGTAATTCTCAACCCCTCCCGGCAAATAGGCGTCGTAACAGTCCGGACAAATCTTCAACAACTGCTGTGCTTCCGCTTGCGCTTGCTTGATCTCGTTTAGCGCTTTCCAGTATTGCTTCTCAACTAGCGCAGCGTAATCCGCGTGCAAAGCGGTCGCCATCGCTTTCGCGAGTAGCGCGTTATGATCGCCCGGCGACTTTTGTAGCTTCCGTTTGGTCAGTTGCCTCGCCTTCGCCAGTTCGGCTTCGAATGCTGCTTTTATCTTGGCATCGGGCTGCTGTTTCTTGCTGTTCAGGAGAGTCTTGTCCCGCACAAAAAAGTCCGACCGCAAAATGTTCATGCGGTCGAATTCAAAAAAGAGAAAAGCGGCCGCATTTGAGACCGGTCCCATCGGGTCTTCCGGATGAAGCTGCTCATATCGTTGGAATGCTGCATGTGCTGCGTCGAATTGCAGGTTGTACATGTCTTGGAAGCCGTCATCCAAAGCGTCGTTTTTGATCTGCGTGTTCTCTGCGGCGGAAACTCCTCGGGCCGCAAGTGGCCAGCTCACGAGAAAAGCGGCTACAACGATCAAACCTCGCATGCTGATCCGCCCACCGGACCTAGGTGTAGTCCTGTGCCTCTATCGGACAAAGTTAGCAACTGCATAATAAGAAAGAATGAAAATCATAAACGCCGGATTTCTTCTAGTATTGACGCTTACCGCTGCCATCGCGCAGCCAAAGGCCCCTCTTCGCATCGGCATCATCGGTCTCGCGCACGGTCACGTTGCCGGTTTCCTCACCGGAGGGGCCTTGGTGCCAGCCGGCGGTGCGCTCCATCGCTCCGACGTCGAGATCGTCGGAATCACCGACCCTGATCCGCAACTCTTCAAAACGTACGCCGACCGCTATCATCTCTCTCCGAGTCTCTACTATGTCAGCATCGACGCGATGCTGGAAAAAACCCATCCCCAGGCAGCGTTAATCTTTACCAGCACCTTCGATCACACCAAAGCCGTCGAAGCCTGCGCCCGACAGGGCGTACACGTCCTGATGGAAAAGCCCATGGCGGTCAGCTATAAGGATGCCCAGGTAATCGCTTACGCCGCCCAAAGTGCCAAAATTCACGTTCTGGTTGACTACGAAACAACCTGGTACTCCAGCAATAAGGGGGCATACGACCTCCTCCAGCAGGGCTCACTAGGCGATGTCCGTAAGGTGGTGATTCGCGATGGTCACCGCGGCCCTGTACTGATCCATGTTTCGCCTGAATTCCTGGCATGGCTGACGGATCCCAAGCTCAACGGCGCCGGGGCGCTCTACGACTTCGGCTGCTACGGTGCGGATCTGATGACGTGGCTCATGCATGGCGAGGCGCCGCAAACGGTCACTGCCGTTACGCAGCACCTGCAGCCGGACCTGTATCCAAAAGTCGACGATGAAGCAAATGTAATCCTGACCTATCCAAACGCCGTCGCTATTGTTCAGGGTTCCTGGAACTGGCCGTTTGATGTGAAGAACATGGACGTCTTCGGCCGCACCGGCTACGCTAAGACCGTTCTTCGGGACCAGATCGAGGTCCGCCGCGAGGGAGAAAAAACAGCCCGGCTCACGTCCCCGGAGGCCATTCAGGCTCCGTACGACGACCCTTTGCACTATTTGGCAGCGGTAATTCGCGGCGAAGTTTCTGAAGGCGATAGCCCGTCCTCATTGAAAACGAACATAGTTGTGAGTGAAATTCTCGATGCCGCGCGACGCTCCGCCGAACAAGGTGAGACTGTGAAGTTGCCACTGCATGATTGAGCCGCGCGCCCTGGAGGTTGCCGCGGCGCCGGCTGTCTGTATTGTCATTCCTTGTTATAACGAAGCCCACCGGCTGAATCCGGATTGTTTCCGCCAGTTCGTTAAGGACAGTGCGCAAGCGCGCCTCCTATTTGTTGATGACGGCAGTAGCGACAATACGCTCGCTGTGCTACAGGAATTGCGGCTCAGCTGCGAAGATCACGTTTCCATTCTGACCAGTGAACGGAATAACGGCAAGGCGGAGGCGGTGCGCCGAGGCATCCTTCACGCTATCGATATGCTTCATTCCCAGATTGTTGGCTTCTGGGATGCGGACTTGGCCACACCACTCGATGCCGTCGACAGGTTTTTGCAGGTGTTGGCTTGCCGCTCAGATATTGAAATGGTCTTCGGCGCCCGGGTAAAACTACTGGGCCGCCATGTGGAGCGCCGAGCTGTACGCCATTACCTCGGTCGAATTTTCGCCACAACAGTCTCCACGATGCTTCGCACGCCAATTTACGACACTCAGTGCGGGGCCAAACTCTTCCGGGTGCGGCCGGAAACACGTAGTGTCTTTGCGGAGCCTTTCCTGTCTCGCTGGGTTTTCGATGTCGAGATCATCGCCCGCTACTTAAACCTCTGGCGCAGCGAAAGGAAAGCGGACACGGCCGTCTATGAGTACCCATTAGAGACCTGGGTGGATATCGCTGGTTCCAAGGTCCATGTCACGGACTTTTTCACCGCTTTTTGGGACATCCTTCGTATTCGCCGTAAGTACTTGGCCGGTTACACTCGCCAATAATCGCGCCGCCATTCTTGTACCGCATTTCTGTTACCGGGCATGTGATTTCCCTCCTGATGAACCGATTCTATTCCGACCCGCCAAGAGAGAGCTACCCCGACCTTCGCCAGTACCGATAAGGGGTTCTGATACACCTACTCCCCGCCGGGTAATTTAGTCTGGGCCGCTTTTCCCTTAACTTCGGATTAGTTCACAATTTCATCCCCGATCAAGGAAAAAATGGCACTTAGACTTCGCGTTCTGATTTATTTCGCTGGCCTACTTTTTGCCGGAACCAGCCTGGCATTCGCCGACCCGGTAACGGTCGTAGATCCGCATGCAGGCAGCGTGTGGCAGAGTTGGACAGCATCGCAAATCAGCAATCAACCCTGGGCGACATCGCAACAGACCCCAAATCAGCCTTACTGGAACAACTCATCTTGGGATGGCACGAACGAGAACGTCGGCGGTTGCCTCGCGAAGGCCGGCAGCGGTTGCGCAGTCTCCAATCAACCGGGCGCCATCCCCTACCTTGGTCAGTCGACCGGAAAAGCCTTTAGCGATTTCTACCTCACCAGCAATGGCGCGGCCACAATCACTTTGCTGGGACGGAATTCAGCCGATGCGTCTAGCGAAACCCTCGGATGGTACAACGTCCAGAACCCCTCTCAGTACCAGATTCTTTTTTCGGGCAGCACGCCGGCTGGCGAAACTATCAACTTCACGCCCTCCGCCGAATATGGGTTTTTCTTCTATAACGGCGTGAACGAGGACATGTACTTTACCAATTCCAATCTGAACGCGATCATCTCGAATCCGTTCGCGAAGTCGCAGAACGACGGACCGGTTGATGCCGGATTCCAGCATTTCGCCCTGTTTCAGCAGCCGGCGGGAACGTATTACCTCGGCGGCGAAGATCTGCCTCGGTCGAACACGGATCTCGATTACAACGACATGATTGTAAAGGTTTCAACCGTGGCCACTCCCGAGCCATCCTGCGGCGCCCTCCTGGGATGTGGATTGTTTGCCGTTGGATTGGCGCGTTTCCGCCGCAACAAGACCGCAAAGCAGCCCCAAACGGCGGCGGATAACACCTAAGGGGCTGATCGCTGTCTCGCGGTATCATGCCACTTGAGATCAACGGAGTTAGTGGCCGGGTACAAACGTTGTGAGTGCGCGAGGCTTGCGTGCCGGTAAGGGTCGGGGTTTTCGGTTGGGGTATTATCGCGCCGAAGTCCCCGAACATGCAGGCCTTTAAGGAAAATCTAAGGTCCTCGGAAAGCTGGCTGTCCCCGTTTTGTGGCTTCGGACCGAACAATTTTCTGGTCGGTAATCCGGAGTTTCGCTTCGCGGATTATCAGGACTGGATCGGCCAGCGCTTCGCGCCTCGGCACTACCAGAAGCTGAAAGAGAAAATGGATTTGCCTGCCCAGTATGCGATGGGCTGTTTCATCCAGGCGCTCGAGCAGAACCCGGGTATTGAGGCCGAGTTACAAGCGCTTCGATCGGATGCTCATGTGTATGTCGGAACCGGGTTGGGCAGTCTCGATAGCGTGTACCAGGCAAGCATCCGATTGCACCGAGCGCAAGCGCGCTGGAATGCTTTCTGGATGCGGGTAGAGAACAACTCGGCGCTGCGCGCCTATCTGGAGCAGTCGGCGCCGGAGCAACAGCGGCAGGCGGGCGTTCCCAGCCGCCCGGAAAACGCTTCTGAGGAAGATCACGAGGCCGTGCTTGATCGATGGTGCGGCTATTGGATTGCACGTTCGCCCGAGCTCAAAAGATATCTCGCCGAGCTCGCCGAAATAGAGGGCGTTCCCATTGAGGGCGCCGTCGAGTCGGGCAAGCTGCACGCCATTCGCGAAAAGGAGAAACGCAGGGTCAAATTACAGGAAAAATGGAATGCGCCGGAACCGCCGTGGAACGTTTCCGCGAACGTGATTTGGAATATTCACAACACGCCCGCGGCGCAGATTTCCATTCTGGGCAGGATCACCGGTCTTTCCTTCGCGCCGGTTGCGGCTTGCTCCACTTTTGGCGTGGCCCTTCGGCTGGCCATGAGCGCAATTCAGTGCGGAGATGCGAAGGCGGTGGTAGTGGGCGCGACCGACCCCCCGCCGCATCCTCTGCTAGTCGGATCTTTTTACAGCGCCAGAGTGCTCTCTGCCAACGGGCAACTCTCCGTTCCGCTAACCGGCCTGCAAGGCACGCATATAGCGGGAGGAGCGGTCGTCTGGATCGTTGGCGATTTCGAGTACTTTACCGCCCGGGGCTTTCAGCCTCTCGGCATGGAGCCACTGGCAGTGGGTGTCAGCTCTGACGCAGAGCACATCATCACGCCTTCGAGCGAAGGCCCGAAGGCCGCCATGTTGCAGGCTTTGACCGCCGCAAACGCTACCACAGCCGACATAGCAAGTTGGGATCTCCATGCGACGGCTACGCCGGGTGACTTCTCTGAGGTTGCTAGTTTCCGCTCTCTCTTTTCTGATTCGGTGCTGGTCACCGCCCGAAAGGGAACATTCGGTCACGGCATGAGCGCGGGCGGCGGTTGGGAACTTACGGCCCAATATCTAGGCTACGAAGAAGGCCGGCTTTTCCCCACGCCGCTTGTTGAGAAGCAACTCAATGCCGCTATTCGCGATGTCCATGACCGGTTTGTATTCGACGTCTCCTGCGAGGCCGCGCCGGGTCTGGCGGGGAAGCTCTCCATGGGAATCGGCGGTATCAACGCTTGCGTCATCTCCCGTCCCCTGCCGCCGCCTATCGCAAGCTGATCGGTTGAGAGACCCCTGCCCGCGAACCGGCTGCGCGGCAAGCACGATTGATTCGTAAACGCGATGCGCTTAGACTGAAGAGGATCTGCCCTTTGCCGCTCAACATTCACCGTTGGCGGAGATCAGGTAGACCACGCCGCGTCGCGTCGATGATCTGTCACCGAAGAAGGAATGCCGGTTCGCCCGTGCCACGATGCAGCACCGCAATCGGCACTGAGCAAGGACGAAAAGGAAAAAACAGGCATTGGCACCACAGGCAGAAACACTTACTGCGAAGGAAGTCCTCACTCTAGAGGAAATCAGCAGGCTGACAGAGGAAAGCGGAAAATCCGCGGAGACGCTCATGCACGTCGTCGAGCTGATCAGCCGCCGTTTCCAAACCAATGTTTGTTCAGCCTATTTGCTGGAACCGGATCGGGCAAACCTCGTGTTGGCCGCAACCGTAGGACTGCGCCCCCAATGTATCGGCACTCTTCGCCTTGCATTGAACGAGGGTCTTGCCGGGCTCGTCGCAGAGCAGGTGCGTCCCGTTGCTGTTGAACAAGTGGCGAACCACTCGCGCTTCAAGTATTTCAGCGAAGCGGGCGAGGATCCTTACCAGTCCTTTCTCGGCGTCCCAATTATTGATCGAGGAGTTCTGCAGGGCGTCCTTGTTGTCCAGACAACCGAAGTACGCATCTTCCGGGAAGATGAAATTCGAATGCTTGTGGAAGCGGCTGCGCAGGTGGCCCCTGTGGTCAGCGAAGCTCGCACCCTGGATCGATTTATCGCACCCGCTCAGGAACGTCTTTGGTCTCTGGCGCGGAATCTTTGGTGGAGTTGGGACCAGGACTCGCACACTCTGTTTCGTGATCTGGCCCCCGCACGCTGGGGCCAATTAAACCACAACCCGATTGCGCTGCTTTCTGAGCTGCCGCTTCCGGTGATCGAGCGCCGGTCGGCAGAGCTGTTGCTTCACAGCCGAATCAATTACGCGTATCGACGACAGCGAGAATATCTTGGAGCTGATCGAACGTGGGGAGCCACGCACGCCGGCGTTCTTCGACCCCGTCCCGTAGCTTACTTCTCCGCTGAGTTCGGATTGCACGAATCACTTCCGATCTATTCCGGAGGATTAGGCGTTCTCGCGGGCGATCACATCAAGAGCGCGTCTGATCTTGATATTCCCTTAATCGGTATAGGTTTATTCTATGGGCAAGGCTATTTCCGGCAGCGCCTCGATGGGGAGGGATGGCAGCAGGAAGAATACCTTCAAACAGACGTGAACCAATTGCCGATGGCGGCCGCGATCGGAGCGGACGGCGTCGCGGTAACCGTTCAGATCGAAACCCGAAGCGGATCAATTCGGGCCAGAGTATGGCGATTGAAAGTTGGCCGCTGCGATCTGTTTCTGTTGGATTCGAATGTAGACGGAAACGCCCCTGAGGACCGGCAGTTGACCTCCCGGCTCTATGGAGGAGACAAGCGAGTCCGAATTCGCCAGGAACTTCTGCTTGGAGTGGGAGGCTTCCGGGCCCTCAAAGCCATGGGAATCACGCCAGGGGTGCTTCACCTGAACGAGGGACACAGCGGATTTGCCGTCCTGGAAGCGATTGGCGACCGCATGCAGGAGGAAGGGACTGGTTTTGACACCGCTGCGGCGGCGGTCAGCCGCGAGGTGGTTTTCACTACTCATACTCCGGTGCCCGCCGGGCACGACCGATTTAACTCTGAACTCACAGAGGAGCATCTTGGCCCTTTGCGAGACGCGCTCGGGCTCTCGCAACATGGACTGCTGGCGCTGGGCCGCGAGAATCCGAACGACTCGCAAGAAGAATTTTGCATGACTGTTCTGGGTTTGAAGCTCTCGCACCGCGCCAATGCTGTCTCGGCGCTTCACGGACAGGTCTCGCGGCAGATGTGGACCGGACTTTACCCCGGCAAGCCGGCCGACGAGGTACCGATCGGTCATATCACGAATGGCGTACACGTTCCCACCTGGCTTGCTCCCCAGATGTCACGTCTCTATGATCGGCACTTGGGGCCAGGTTGGCAGGAATTCAGCGGAGAAGCTCGTACCTGGGCCAGTATTGAAAATGTCGATGATGGCGAACTTTGGGAAACTCATCTCAGCTTGAAATCGAGCTTGATCGATTTTGTTCGGCAGCGCGCGGTGGAGCAAGCTAAGAATCGCGGCGAGACTGGGCATAGAGTAGCGAGCCTTGGCCGTTTGTTCAGCCCGGACGCACTTACGATCGGCTTCGCGCGCCGATTTGCCACTTACAAAAGGGCCAATCTGATTCTGGAAGACATCGAAAAGCTGGCGCTGATGGTGAATGATCCTAAGCGTCCGGTGCAGTTCGTGTTCGCCGGTAAAGCGCATCCGCGTGATGAGCCCGGTAAGCGCGTATTACAGCAGATTGCGCAACTGATGAGTGACTTGCAATTTGCCGACAAGTTCGTATTTATCGAGGACTATGACATTAACGTGGGACGTCACTTTGTGCAAGGTGTGGATGTGTGGCTCAACAACCCACGGCGGCCCCTTGAAGCATCAGGCACCAGCGGCCAAAAGGTAGTACTGAACGGGGGTTTGAACCTATCAGTGCTGGATGGCTGGTGGGCGGAGGCTTACGATGGCCTCAACGGTTTCGCCATTGGAACGGGCCGGACTCATTCGAACATGGACGTTCACGACAAGCGTGACAGTGATGAGTTATATCGGGTTCTTCGCGAGGAATTGATTCCGCTCTACTATCAACGCGATCGCGACGGCTTGCCCCGCGGGTGGATCAAACGCATGAAGCGGACAATCCGGACGCTTGGTTGGAGATTTAACGCCAATCGGATGGTCATGGATTACACGCTTCAATGTTACGTGCCGGCGGCAGGCGGCACTTCCAGCGATATGCGCGGGAAATGCTGATTTGATGCGCACTTCGTTGAGGCAGATTTCGAAAATCTTTGAATTCCTTTGAGGTCCGTAAGTATATACTTACGGTAAGTGAATTCTTACCAAGAACTCCAGCTCGATGCTCTCGGCGATTCGACAAGACGCGCAATCTTAGACCGCCTGCTCGGTGGTCCCCTGCCGGTTGGCCAACTCGCGCACAATTTTCCGGTCAGCCGGCCCGCCATCTCGCAGCACTTGCGAATTTTGAAAGAGGCCAAGTTGGTGGTGAACCAGAGCGCGGGCACGCAGCGGCTCTACCGGCTCAACCCGGAGGGATTCGATACGCTCCGAGAGTATTTCGATCAGTTCTGGACTCAGGCGTTGATCGCATTTAAAACGAAAGTGGAGAAGCCACACGCTAAGGCGAAATCATGACAGACGCAACGGAGTACCCCACCGACATACCGGTTCGCAAGAGCGTCACAGTGAAGGCAAGTGCCGAGCATGCGTTTCGGGTATTCACGAACGGAATTGACAGTTGGTGGCCGCGGAGTCATCACATCGGGAATTCCCCGATGCGGAAGGCCATCATCGAAGGGCGCCGGGGCGGACGCTGTTATAGCGAACAGACGGACGGCTCGGAATGTGACTGGGGCCAAGTACTGGTCTGGGAGCCGCCACGACGCTTCGTGATGGCCTGGCAGATCAGCCCCGGCCTGGAAATACGAACCCGACCTGGCCAAGTCAAGTGAAGTGGAAGTGAATTTTACGCCGCAGCTCGATGGTACGACCCGAGTAGATTTGGAACACCGCTACTTCTGGCGTCATGGCGAGGGCGCGGAGACCATGCGCATGGCCGTTGATGCGCCCAATGGGTGGAACGGCTTGCTGGAGCTTTTCCAAACTCGCGTAGAACAGCCGGAGACGACATGACGGCAACGCCAGCCGTCTTTTCCGGCTTGGTGGCTATTTGCCTGGGTTGGGCCGCTTGGCCGGTCGCTCAAAAGCCTGCCAAGTGGAGCGACTCCACGGCTAACGCAGCCGCCAGACAATAGATACCGAAGAGATACCAACGGCCGCCCTCAAGCCAGCGGCTTAGCCACTTCAGCGCGAGCAGACCGGCGAGGAACGCAAAAACGGCGCCGAGAAGGCTCGGGAGCGCCGCGGAGGCCAGCCCGGCATTTCCGCCGGAATGCTCGGCATGCACCAGGCGAATAGCTTCACGAGCGACCACGGCGGGAGTCAGAACCACCGCCAGGGCAAAGCTGAAGCTCTCTGCCCGCGACTTTGCCACGCCCGCCAGCATGCCGGTCGAAATAGTGGCGCCAGAGCGGGAGAAGCCGCGGAAAGGCAGGCACAATCCCTGCACAGCGCCGATGAGAGATGCCTGCTTGGTGTTCATCTCGTTTGCTTCGGCCTCGTTCCGGGCCGGTTTTCCCTTTTCGGCCATGCCTGCAACGAGAATCAAGATACCGGCCGCCGCTAACGCCGGAGCGATAATCTCCAGATGACCAAAGAGGTCCTCAAGCTCGGCATGCGGGAGACCGCGAAAGGCGGTTTTTTCGATTATCTTGTTAATGGCTTCGCCGATGACTGCCGTCAGGATTGTCGCTAGAATCACAAGTCCGGCAAATTTCTTGAAAGCGGCCGCGCTCTGAAAATATGTCTTGCGCCACTGACGCCAGAAGTACAGAATGACCGCAAACATGGTGCCGGTGTGGAGCATGACCAGCAGCAACGTCATCGGAGGTGAGGAGGGATCGAGGCCCATCAACTTCTCCGCTACGATAACGTGAGCCGAGCTCGAAACGGGCAGAAGCTCCGCTAGTCCTTGCACGATGGCAAGAACAATGACATGCAAAAGGGACATCTGCCGATCTTAAACGACGAATATGAAAAATTGACTGTATGGGCGAAAGAATCGCGGCACGCCGCCGCTGCGAATGGGCACAAAATGATCCTCTGCTGCGGGCCTATCATGACGAGGAGTGGGGTGTACCGGAGGTTGATAGCCGGGCGCTCTGGGAGAAACTCATGCTTGACGGTTTTCAAGCGGGGCTGTCGTGGATAACGATCCTGCGGAAACGCGACGCTTTCCGGCAGGCCTTTCGGGGCTTCGATCCGCAGATCGTGGCGCACTTTAGCGCCGCCGATGTCGCACGGCTCTTGAACGATTCCGCGATCGTCCGCTCACGCGCGAAAATCGAGGCGACGATCAGTGGCGCCCAGGCCTATCTTGCCATGTCGGCGGCCGGCGAGGATTTCTCGACTTTCGTGTGGAGAATGGCCGGCGGCAAGCCGATCTTGAATAAGCGACGGAGACCCGAGGACGTTCCGGCGAAGACTTCGCTCTCTGAAGAAATCTCTCAGGCTTTGAAAAAGCGCGGCTTCAAGTTTGTCGGCCCGGTGATCGTATATGCCTGGATGCAGGCAACCGGGATTGTCAATGACCATATCTCGGGGTGCTTTCTAGCCCGGCGCGGGATTAGATGATGAAGCGGCGCGATTTTGTTGGCGCGGCCTTGGCGGCAGGCGGCATGCTTTGGCCCAGGCGGCCGGCAACCGGCAAGGAACAGGACTCGCCGCAAGATGTAAAAACCGTGCTCGTGATGTTCAAGTGTCATTTCGATTTGGGGTTCATTGACACCCAGGCCGGAGTAATGCGCAGATATTTCGATGAATATTACCCGCTCGCAATCCGGATCAGTGAGACCATGCGCCAATCCGGCGAAGACCGGTACGTTTGGACCACCGGGTCCTGGCTCCTCTACGAATACCTCGAACAGGCCGACGTTCAACAGCGCAAACGTATGGAGGAAGCAGTCCAACAAGGGAGTATCGCCTGGCACGCGCTACCATTCAGTTGGCAGACCGAGCTATTAGACGCCTCCATGGTCACCGGCGCGATCGGGCTGTCACAAACATTGGATCGTCGTTTCGGGCGAACGACCACCGGCGCCAAGATGACGGACGTCCCGGGCCATACGCGGGGCCTGGTTGCACCGCTTGCCGACGCCGGCGTGACGTTTCTGGATATCGGCGTCAACTCGGCCAGCACACCGCCGGACGTGCCCTCGCTTTTCATCTGGAAAGATAAAGTCGGCAGATCGCTTGTGATGATGTACCATCGCAAGGCCTACGGCGGAATCGTCCAGGTTCCAGGATCCGATCTCGCCGTAGCGATTGAAGTGCGTGATGACAACAGCGGTCCGCATACAGTCGCTGAGATCAGCGCAATATATAGCGGCTTGCGGAGCCGGTTTCCGAATGCCAGCGTCACGGCCTCCAACCTCACCGAGATCGCCAATGCCGTGAATCATTTTCGAGCCGCGCTTCCCGTGGTGACGCAAGAAATCGGCGATACCTGGATTTACGGAGTACCCAGCGATCCGGTGAAAGTGGCTCGCTACCGGGAAGTGGTGCGGCTCCGCCAAGGGTGGATCGCCGGCGGGCAGTTTAAAGCCGGAGATCCAACGGATGTGGCTTTGTTACGCAGATTCGCTTTGGCCGCGGAGCATACCTGGGGTACCGACACGAAGACATGGCTCGACTTCAATCACTACACGCCGCGTGATTTAGCAGCAGTGCTGGATCAGCCGCATTACCGTATTGTGGAGAAAAGCTGGAAGGAAAAGCGCGACGACATAGATCAAGGCGTCTCGAGCCTGCCTGCACATTTGCGCGAGGAGGCTGCGCGACGGCTCGTTGAACTCAAGCCGGCTCCGCCTTCCGTGACCGGCCTCAAAGCGTGCCGGCCGGATGAACAGATCGACGCTACACATTTCAGCGTGGCGTTCGATTCCAAGACTGGTGCGGTAACAACTTTGCGAAGTAAATCGAGCGGGCGCGACTGGGCCTCGCCAGATCACCCGCTCGCTCTCTTCACTTACCAGACGCTATCGAAGGAGGATTACGACCGTTTCCTCGCCAGCTATGTCACGAGCAAAGCCGACTGGGCGCCAAAAGATTTTGGAAAGCCCAACATCGAGCATTTCGGAGCGCTGAGCCGGAAATGGGCACCTACCCTTATAAATTCTTGGGCAGGCGAGAATGCCGACGGACACCGGATGCTAGCCGAACTACAAATTGCCGACGCGGCCAGCCAGCATAGCGGCTTGGTGGCGTGGCCCGATCGAATGTATCTGGAAGTAATTCTGCCCAATGCGGAGCCCCGTATTCAGGTTCATTTCTACTGGTTCGGCAAGATCGCGAATCGCCTGCCGGAGGCCATGTGGCTCACCTATCGGCCCAAGGCTCCCGAGCCGCAGAACTGGATGCTGCAGAAGGTGGATGAGGCCGTTTCCCCGCTTGAGGTGGTTCGCGGAGGCAACCGGCACATGCATGCGCTGGCGAACAGCGTCCAATACAAAGACTCGCGAGGCAGTTTTTCCATTGAGACGCTGGATGCGCCGGTGGTTTCGCTTGGGGAGCAATCGCCAATCTACTTCTCAGACGAGCAGCCGGATATCTCCCAAGGCCTCCACTTTAGTCTTTTCAACAATGGGTGGGGAACCAACTACATACAGTGGTTCGGTGAAGACATGCGCTTTCGCTTTACGATCACTGCTTGAGCTACCGCGGTTTATTCGTAGCGGAGCGAGATGAGCGGGTCAACGCGCGTCGCCCGGCGCGATGGCAAGTAGCATGCAGCTATACCAACCACGGCCAGTAGGCTGATGACGCCCAGGAGAGTGATCGGGTCATACGTCGAAACACCCCAGATCTGATTCTTGGCGAGGCGCAGCAGCAGTAAGGCGGCTAGAAGCCCGACCCCGACTCCCACAAGGATGAACCGCATGCCTCCCACTATGACCAGCCGGCGCACGTTGGCGCTCGTTGCACCCAAGGCCAGGCGGATTCCTATCTCGCGATTCTGTTGCGACACAGTATAGGACACGACGCTGTAGACGCCCACTGCCACGAGAATAAGGCCCACCGCCGCGAAGACCGAAAAGATTTGCAATACAAAACGGGGCTGCGCGTATTCGAATTTGTCGAGGTCAATCGCCATCGTATTGGTGTTCTGTGGGTGCAGACTCTTATCCAAGGAAAGAACGGTCCCTTCGAGCTGCTTTACAAATGGAGCAGGGTCGCCAATGGCCCGCAGGTACACGATGTACTCGCCGAAGCCGGTAACCGTAAGAGGCGCATACGCTTCAGGCTCGATGTCCTGCTTCACTCCATTGTTCTTGACGTTTGAGGTCACGCCGACGACTTCGAACCAGGGATTCGCAACGGGCAGCGGCGCATCCTTCAAGCGAAGAAGCTCAACCTGCTTACCGATGGGATCTTCCCCTGGAAAATATTTCTTCGCCATGGATTCGTTGATGACAATCATTTTGCGTTTATTGATGACGTCATCTTCCGTCAAAAAGCGGCCGCGTAACAGACGGATGCCAAGCGTCGGGAAAAACTTGGAGTCGATGAAGCCCATTTGACCCTTCCATTTTTCGGAGTGCGTTTTGCCGGCGACTTCGAAATCGGTGTTGATGCCTCCAAAAGGCGGGAAGTCAATCGCGGCGGACGAGCTTGCTACGCCTGGTATTGCTTCAAGGCGGGTCGTCAGTTCACGAACGAATCGGGATTGCTGATCCGCGGTCTTGTAATTCTTGTTCAGCGCGATGTCTGTGACTACCAGGTGCTGCACCTGCAGGCCTAGATCTGCCTGTACTTCACGAAAAAAGCCGCGCAGCATGAGCCCGGCACCGGAAAGCAGCACGAGAGAAAGCGCAACCTCGCAGATGATGAGGACGTTGCGCATGCGCCCGCGGCGGAAGCCGCTGTTGCCGCGGCCGCCGGCTTTTAGCGGCTCGCTGAGATTACGTGTGAAAGCCCCCAGTGCCGGCGCTAGGCCGAACAAGAGAGCGGTGAACATCGCGATGACGACGGTGGCCGCAAGAACTCGGAGATTCAGGCTCATCACGGCTTCGTCCGGAAAGGTGAAGGCAGGCAGGGCGGCGATGAGCGCCTTAAGTCCCAGCCACGCAAACAGGCAGCCGAAGGCCGCTCCCGTGAACGCAAGCAGAATGCTCTCAACCAGCAACTGACGAACGACGCGCCAGCGCCCGGCGCCCAGGCTGGTGCGGATGGCGAACTCCTTCTCACGCGCAGTTGCTTTGGCGAGCAGCAGATTGGCCACGTTGGCACAAGCGATGAGCAGCAGCAGGCCAACTGCTGCCAGAGCGGTATACAGCGTTTCGCGGAATTTGCCGACGACATTATCGGCCAACGTTATGAGATGAACATCGAATTTCTTCGGATAGTTCTTTGGATAAACCTTCGAAAGATGCTGGGTGACGATGCGGAGATCTGGCTCGGCGCTCTTAATGGTAAAGCCGGGTTTCAAATGTCCAAGAAAGGAAAAATAGGGGCCGGAGGCATCCGTGACCGCGGGGTCAATTTGGATTGGAATCCAGAGATCGGCGCCCCACCAGGCAAAGCGTTTCGGCATAATGCCGATAAGCGTGCGCGGCTTATCGTCCAGGGTGAAGGACTTGCCTACGATGGACGAGTCACCCGAAAAGCGCTTCTGCCAAAGCTTGTAACTCATCACAAAAACCGGCGGTGCGCCAGGCCGGGCATCGGCGGGGGTGGCAATCCGGCCCACGAGCGGAGGCACGCCCAAAAATTGAAACGTGTTGCCTGTGGTACTGGCGGCGTTCCAGGATTCCGGCGAGCCCGAACCTGTCCAAAGAACCGGATCTTGCCGAACGCCGATGGAGCGATCAAAAACGTGCGTTTGCTCCCGGAGATCAGCGAATTCAGGCTGTTGGAACGCCCCGCGGCCGTACGGTTCGGTGCTGGTGGAATCGTGAATCTGGATGACGACCAGGCGCTGAGCGTCCGTATATGGGAACGGCTCCAACAGAACATTGTCAATAACGCTGAAGATGGCGGTAGTAGCTCCGATGCCGAGGGCAAGCGCCAGGATTGCCGTGCTGAGCGAGGCGCGATCCTTCCAGAGCGTGCGGGTTCCAAATCGAACATCAGCCCAGAGCGACATGCGCAGCGTACTCCTTTTTGCGGTGGCTATGTAGATGGCTACTGCACGCGCACCGCCGCCTTTTCAGAAAATACGTGCGAAGAGCCGAAAGGTTCCTGAGAATTTTCTAAATAAAGTGACCGGAAATGAATCAAATGTCCGATTCCGGGAAGGAAAGTTACTCGGCGCGGATTGCCAGCATAGGATCGATTCGCAGTGCCCGCAAAGCCGGCCAAAAGCTGCCGACCAGGGTCATGCACAAAGCGAGAGCGAAAGCAGCCGTATAGGTGGGCAGGTCAAATACGTGAACGCCTTGTAGTAATGCTTCAAGACTGCGGGCGGCAGCATAAGAGAGGGCGATTCCGGCCGCGATTCCAGTGACGACCAGCAGAAGGCTTTCGCGCAGAATCATGCCGAGAATGTCTCCCGATTGAGCGCCCACGGCCCTCCGCACTCCGATTTCCTGAGAGCGGCTTGAGACGGAAAAGGAGAGTAAGCCGTGAACGCCGATTCCGGCCAGCAGGATTGCGATCACAGCGAATCCACCCAGCACGCGAATCTGCGTCAGACGAGGCGCAGTCTCATCCTCGATAACCTCTGCGAGAGTTTGAACATACGACACGGGTTGTTCGGGATCCGCTTTGGCGATAATCCTGCGAATCGCTGGGACTAGATTTACGCCGCCGGAACGATAACGAATAGCGAGGTCTTTGGGCGCGTACCAGACCAGATAATTATCAGGCACCTGGCGATAGGGAAGATAGACCTGCGGCTCACTCGTTCGTTCCAGGCCTCGGACGCGGACATCGCCGGCGACACCGACGACGGTGCGGGTGGCAAACCCAAACTCGAACTGCCGCCCGATGGGATCTTGATCCGGCCAATATTGTTTGACAAAGGAATTGCTGACGACCGCGGCATATTGCGTTCTATCTGTATCGGATTCCAGAATCGTGCGGCCGCGCAGAAGTGGGATTGCCATCGCTTCCAGGAATCCCGGAGTGATGAAGCGGAGGCTGGCTTGATGAAAAGCGCGGTCTCGGTTCTCTGGCTGGCCGGCGATAGTCACCGGCCAAATGCCGCCCGGATTGACCATCGGCAGAAAGCTGGTGTAACCCGCGTTGACAACGCCCGGGAGTTCTCTGATTTTGGACAGAACCGACGTATAGAACTGCGTGCGGCGCACGGTGGATTCATATTTCGGCATGGGGAGCGCCGTTCGCATCGTTAAGACGTTTTGCGCACGGAATCCCGGATCTGTCAGTTCCAGCTGCCAGAGCGCGCGAACCAAAAGGCCGCAACAGATGAGCAGCATGAAGGAGATGGCGACTTCCGCAACGACCAACGTAGAGCGAAGGCGCTCCTTACGGCCGCCCACGCCTTGGCGCGATCCCTCTTGAAGACCGCCGGCGCTCGCATCGCGCGCGGCACAGGCAGCGGGAATCACGCCGAAGCAAATGCCTGTGAGGGCGGTCAGCAGAAGGGAGAACAGCAGGACGCGCGAGTCGAGCGAAGGAGTCTCAGCGATGGGAAGAGAGTTCGGCACCAGTTTGGAAAGCAGCGGCACGGCGGCAGCGGCGATAAGCACTCCCAGCAGTCCGCCGCACATCGCCAGCATCAGGCTCTCCGTCAACATCTGCCGGACCAGGCGTTCGCGGCCGGCGCCCAGGGCGTTCCGTAAGGCTACTTCTTTGCTCCGGAAAAGGGCGCGCGCCATTAAGAGATTCGCGAGATTCGTGCACGCGATCAGCAGGACACAAAAGGAGGCGCTCAGCAATGCAATCAACATCAGGCGCGAGCGGTCTGACACCTCGTCACGGAGATTGTTGATTGTGACGCCGACGTGATCATTGTCTTTCGGATATTCTCGCTTCAGGCGTTCAGAAATGACTTGCATTTCCGAACGCGCCTGTTGGACGGATATCCCCGGAGCCAGCTTTGCTAGAACGTGAAGGTAGTTGTCGTTGCGGTCTTCAAAGTCTCCGTTGACGAAGCGCATAGTGGTCCAAACTTGCACGTTGCGGCGGGGATAATCGAAGTGCTTTTGCATTACGCCGATGACGACGAAAGGCTCTCCATCCAGCAGCAACCGCTTCCCTATGACGTTTGGATCTGCCGCGAAGCGCTGTTGCCAAAAGGCGTCGCTAATCACTACGGTACCCGGCGCGCCAGGCCGGTCTTCTTCCGGAGTGAAGAGACGCCCGAGCGCCGCTTTCGCCCCGAGAACGGGGAAAAGATCTGCCGTGGCCGAAGCACCTTCGATCTGCGCCGGCTGGCCCACTCCCACCATGCTGACCGAAAGCCCGCGAGAGGCGGCCATGCCACTGAAAGACTTGCTTATCTGTTTCCAGTCGCGGTAATTGGCGGGCGACGCTTCCATCTCTTTGTAGTTTCCGGGAGACATGTTTTCCCACACTTCAACGAGCCGGCCCGAATCTGGAAACGGCAGCGGACGAATCAGAACGTGATCAGCAATCGTATACGCCGCCGTCGTCGCGCCGATTCCCAGCGCGGCCACGACGATAGAGGTGATCGTAAAGCCAGGGGAGCGGCGAAGCGTTCGTTGGACGTAGCGGAGGTCCTGGCGAAGTATGTCCCAATGTGTCTGCAAGGCTGTCAAAATAACGTCGATAATGGTCTCCACCCAGAGGAGAAAGAGGGACAGCGGATTCGCTGCATCACGAAGGCGGATTGAAAACAGCCTGCAAAGCTCCTGCTCATACTGCCAGCGGAACGCACTTGGATACAGAAAAAGAAGAAGACGATAGACGGTCATCAGGCTCTCCCCGGTGCGAATCCGCGCGCGCGCGCCAGTTTGACAAGTTGAGAAAGACGGGAAGTCTCGGCCTTAGCCGCGGAGCGTCCCAAAGGAGTGATGCGGTAGTAGCGCCGGCGCTCGTCGTCGAGCTCCGGATCCGGGCGTTCTTGTATTTCCACCAGAAGACCCTGTTCCAGCATGCGCTGTATAGAGCGGTACAAAGTACCCGCGCTCAGCCGCAAGGCACCCCCGGTCCGCGCCGCGACATCCTGGATAATGCCGTAGCCATGCCGGTCTTCTTCTGCGAGGCTCATAAGGATGTGAAAGGTGCCGGCAGGCAGAGGAAGCAGGAACTCTGGATTCTCCGGTTTGCGCATAGCCACACTATATCCTATGTGGCTATATGCGTAATGCATATAGCCGCATGGGAACTACTTATTCACCGGAGCAAAGGTGATGTGATTCTTGCCGGAGTGCAGAGATTGCTGTGCACTGGCCCAGATAAATTCGCCCGTCACGCCTTCCGGCAGAGTGACATCGGCGTTCAAGCCATGGTCGTTCGTAAGATCCACGGCGATCTCACCGCGAGGGTGCGGAATGGCGGCGCTCACCCGTCGCAGGGCGCCGATATTGGGCGCGATACGAACCGCGCGGAAGCCGGGCGCTGCGGACTCGATACCAACGAGAGTCCGAAAAATTTCAAAGTTGGGACTTGCCCCCCAGGCATGGCAATCGGAACGCGTGTCGCTCATATCGGTTTCCGCCCACGTAGTTAGGCCCTGCTGTAACATTGCGCGCCAGGGTCCCAGATTATCGAGATAGCGATCGCCCAGACCGGCGCGGCGGAGAGTCGCGTTCGTATAGGCGCGGAAGTAGATGGATGATTTTTCGAGTGAAGGGTCGGAAAGCAATTTCGTAACGATTGACTGCAAGTCCTCGTGTGGCGGCTTCAAATTCGCCAGAACGGCCAGCGTGTTTACCTGCTGTGAGAACGTGCTGTGGGAGGGCTGATCTGCAAACAATCCGCGCGCCGCGTCCCAATCGGTCTCTAGGATGGTGGTCCGAAGGCGTGCCGTGGCATCCGAGTAACCTTGCCACAACCCTCTATCACCCAGCGCGTTTTCGAGATCCGCGGCCCAGCGATATGCGAGCAGAAGTTGCAGATCGAGCGCAGCTGACGAAGAACCGTCCGGATCAGCCGGCGGCACGCCATCACGCCAGGTCTGCGTCCAATCGACAAAGTTCCACCACGGCATCCGTTCCAGCGAGCCGCTCGGTTTCTGGTGCGCAGCGAAGAACGAAAGTACGGCATGCACGCCCGGAAGCATGCTTTTGACAAAGTCAGGATCGTCGACATACATCCAGTAGTCGTGGACCATGCCGATCCACCAAAGCGAAAAGGGCGGAATGTACTGCTGCAGATTGGAAGGTGCGCGGCTATATGTGGCGCCTTCGGCGGTGCGCGAAGAGTTTAGAGCTTCAATGCCCTGCTTCATAAGGCGCGCGTCGCCGCTGGTGAAAAGCGAGACGAGCATTTGGATACGTGCGTCGCCGGCATACTGCAGCTGCTCATAGTAGGGGCAATCCATGTAAGTTTCATGGGCGCACAGCCGGGCAGTGCGCCAGCCGGTGTTGAGAATCTGCTGGATCTCTTGGTCGACGGCAGGATCAGAAACAGCGATGCGTGCTTTGCGGTCGAAGGGATAGGCCGTGAACAGACCGCGAAGATCTTCGACGGTGAGCGGAGCGCCAGCCGTTTCGACATCCAACGCGAGATAGCGATACGTGCGCCAGAAGAGAGGTCGGTAGATGCGATGCGCGCCGCCGTCGGGTAGAAAGACGTCGGACCGGCCGATAAAAATCTTTCCTTCCACCTCGTTGCGATTGCCCTTGAGGGGCTCCTGATGGCTGCCGGCCGGCCGCGGCTCATAGAGCGATTCGGCGTAGCGCAGAGTCACCGTGCTTCCCCGGCCGCCTGTTACCGTCAGCTCCGGATAGGCTGTCGTCAGATAGGCCTGATCTAAAAGTAATGAGACTCGGGAATGCGGGGCAATGGTAAAGGGATGCACGCTCTGCGGAAAGCCCTCCGGAGGCTGAATGCCGTCAGCCTTGCGGATGCCGGCGATGCGCTGAGGCGTCAGCTCTTCCAGCGGGAAAAAGCGCCTTACCAGCATCCAGCGATTCGGCGCGTCTTGTGAGTCGCGCGGAGAGGCGCTGCTGATTTCAGCCGCTGCAAGCCACGCTGCGTCGTTGAAGCCCGGCTCTTCCCAGCCCCAGGGATACTGGGCGGCATCCAGACGTTCGTTCGCTCCAACGGCCTGATAACCAATCATCTGGTTCGGCGCGAGATGCAGCGGCGAGTAGGCTTTGTCCTGGATGCACTTCCAGGACTTGCCCGAATTCACAGACCAGTATTCGGATGCCTCCGCCTGCAGCATGAATCCGGTTTGATTGGTGTTCTGGGCGACGGCGCGGAACCGGCCGTCGTTCCACACAACAGCGGCCAGGACATTCGCTCCCGGATGCAACTTAGATGCTAGATCCACCACTTCATAGCGCCAGTGATAGAGATCGCTGCGCGCCGGCCCCCACGAGATCAGCGTTCCATTGACGAAAAGCTGGTATCGGTTATCGCCGGAGACGAAAACGACGAACTTGTCCGGCTGGGATTCCAATGTGAACGTCTTCCTGAAATGATAGACGCCATAGCCTTGCGGGTCGGCGCCGGGGAAACTGATCCAGGCCGCGGGCCACCGGCTATTCGCGTAGTCAAGGTTTCCGGCTGGAGCGCAGAGGGCGGCACTGGCGGCCAAAAGGACCGGGAAACGAGACAAGGTTGAAAAATTCATCGCTGACTACGAAATTGTGTCAGACCTGATTTTGTCGAACCCGTATTGCTAGGTGTTTTTTGATCGCAAGGGGAGGTGCACGCAGAAACAGGTTTCGCCCGGCTTGGATTCAACCGTTACCCGGCCGCCATGATTCGCTACCAGGCGATAGACGGTTTCGAGGCCAAGCCCGGTGCCTTCGTTCACTCCCTTGGTGGTAAAGAACGGCTCAAAGATACGCGGAAGAATCTCTGGCGGGATCCCGGGTCCGTTATCGATGACCTCGACGTCAGCGGCATTGAGCCGGTGAATGGTACGGATGGAGAGCTTGCCCTTTCCGTTCATGGCATCTACCGCGTTGATAATCAGGTTGGTCCAAACCTGATTCAGTTCGCTTCCTCGAACAGTCATGCGCGGGATGCTGCGGTCGTACTCCCGGATGATTTCAATGCCGTGCTTAAGTTTATGCCCCAGCATGATCAGCGTATTTTCAATACCGTCGTGGATATCGACTTCCTGCTCCGGCATCTGGTCCATGTAGGAGTACTCTTTGATCGCCCTGACCAGCTCCGCGATTCGAGACGTGCTGCTCTGAACCTGTTCCACCAGCCGGCTGATACTAAAGGACGCGGTAAGTCGAGTAAGGCAATCGCTAAGAGCCTCCGGAGGGACGTTTGCCGCTACGCTTTCAAGAGTCTGTCGCGTGCAACCAGCATCTACCAGAGCCGCGGCCAGCCTCCATGAATCCTGAACCTTGTGTTTGTTGAGCCAGTCTACAAACTCTTCTTCACGATCGCTGCGCTCCAGCGTATCGAGCGCGCTCTGCGGGCCGGCCTCTTTCGCCCATTCATATTCCAGCCGTGAGAGAAACAGCCGGGAAGCCTGCTCAAGTTCTCGCTTGCCGAGTTGCATATTGGCTTTGCGAAACTGTTCCACGGCCTCGCCGAGGGCACATGCCGCGCTGCGGGCGGCAGAAGCCGGATTGTTCAACTCATGAGCGAGCCCGGCTGAAATTTTTCCGAGCGCGGCTAGTTTTTCCCGCTCCTGATCTGACCTCGTGGCTTCGCGAACGCGGTCTGTGAGAACTGCGACCAGGCGCTGCTGAAGCACGGGAATGCGCTCGAGCATTTCAGGAAAATAGTCCTTGTGAAGGTAGGCGCCGCGGGTATGAACCACCGCTCTTGCTGTTATCGGAATCGTAGTGAGGCGAGAGAACGGAAGCATTCCCGTAATGCGGCCTGCCCGGGCAACGTAAATCCTGTTCTCATTGCCGGGACCTTCCCCCTCGCCCCGAGTTTCTCCTTCGAAAAGAACAAACATCCGGTCGGCGGGCGAGCCGGCGCGAAAAATGATATCGCCGCTTTGAAATTCGAGCAGAACCATGTGTTCGCAAAGCCATTGCAAATCGTCTTCCGAAAGATCGGCAAAAGCCTGAATGGATCGCATATCGGCGAAGCTGGGATGGGCAATCGTCTGTGGCGGATTCTCGGCGGCGCTCATAATCACACTTTGCTGAGGTATTGGTGAACAAACTGAATGGCCACGGAGCCTTCGCCAACGCCGGATGCAACGCGCTTGACGGAGCCGTGACGGACATCGCCTACGGCGAACACGCCCGGAACGTTTGTTTCAAGAAGCCCCGGCTCGCGATCGGGACTCCAGCCTTTGGGGGGCTTGCCGTCCGCCATGAGCTCGCGGCCCGTGAGTACGAAGCCGCGCTCGTCGCGCGTGACAACGCCATCCAGCCAACCGGTGCGGGGCTCGGCGCCAATGAAAATAAATAAGGCGGTCGCCGGGACTTCGTAGCTATCTCCACTGGCGTCGCAGGAGAGCGTGATGGATTGCAGCCGGTCTTCCCCGTGCACCTCCGCTAGGCGCGTCCGGAACTCAACGTTGATGTTTTCGGTTTCCTTGATCTGGTTGATGAGATATTGCGACATACTCGCTGCAAGCGAGGGTCCGCGGACCAGCATGACCACCTTCAGCGCAAACTTGGAGAAAAACATCGCGGCTTGGCCGGCGGAGTTAGCCCCGCCCACAATGTACACCGTTTCATCGCGGCAAGAGATCGCCTCGCTGGAAGCCGCGCCATAGTAAACACCCGCTCCCTGCAGTCGATCCACACCCGGGATCCCAAGCGTTCGCCATTGCACCCCCATCGCCAGCACCAAAGCGTGACAGGAAAATTCGCTCCCGTCACTCAGCTTCACATGCCGGTAAGGCCCGTCTACGCGCAGGGAAGTAGCTTCCTGCGGCGATACTATTTCGACTCCGAAACGGCGCGCCTGCGTGACGGCCCGCCGCGCGAGATCGGAACCGGACAGGCCAGACGGAAAACCGAGATAATTCTCGATTCGGGAGCTGCAGCCGGCCTGTCCGCCGGGCGCTTCTCGCTCAATCATGACCGTGCGCAGCCCTTCCGACGCGCCGTAGACGGCAGCAGCCAAACCCGCCGGGCCTCCGCCGACTATCGCCAGATCGTAGAACTCGAGGCCAGCCCGCATCTGTAGCCCGAGTTTCCCTGCCAGCAGGCTCGGAACAGCGTCCTGCAAAACCTCGCCGCCGGGCAGCCATGCCACCGGAAGTTTAGGGTCGGAAGGAAGCTGCTCGGTAAGGGCGCGCGTCTGCGGATCCTGATTGACCGTTTCAACGTCATGCCACTGGTATGGAATCTGATTCCGCGCAAGAAAGTCCCGAAGCTCGTAAGAGTGCGAGGACCAGCGGGTGCCTAGCAGACGAACACCTTCAAAAGGAGGCCGGTAATTGGCCTGCCAGTCTTCGAGCAAGTCATCGAGCACGGGATACAGAAATTGCTCAGGCGGGTCCCACGGCTTCAGAAGGTAGTGGTTAAGCTGAACCTCGTTTATGGCCTTGATGGCGGCTTCGGTGTCGGCGTAAGCGGTTAAAAGAACGCGCTTCGCATCCGGATAAATACGGATGGCTTCCAGAAGCGTTTCAATACCGTTCATCTGGGGCATGCGATGATCCACCAGCAGTAGCGCCACAGGTGCGCCTTGCTGCTTTAATCGCCGCAGCAGATCGATGCATTCCTTGCCGGAAGCCGCCTTCAGAATCCGATAGACTTCCCCGTACTTACGCCGCAAGTCGCGTTCGACGGCGCGCAGGACGTCGGGATCGTCATCCACCGTCAGGATTACTGGTCTCGCCATAAAAATGACTCCTAAGCAATAATGATTTAGTCAATCCGGTCGTGCTCGGATACCGGGAGGGCGCTCTCATCGATAAGCTTCTGCATGTGAGCCCGGATGGAGGTTAACGGATCCAGCAGACGCACTCCATTGATAAACAGCCCGGGTGTGGCGTACACGCCATTTTGCACACCCAGTTTGAAATGGTGCCGGACTAGTTCATCATAGTTGTGATCCTTCAGCTCTTTTACGAAGCGCCCGGTGTCAAGCGAGAGTTGTTCGGCGTACCGGCGTAGATCCTTGAGGCGAAGGGCGGACTGGTTCCGGAACAGGAGGTCGTGCATCTCCCAAAAGCGGCCCTGCGCCGCCGCGGCCTCCGCCGCCTCAGCGGCTGAGTTGAGCGTGAGGGTGGATCCCGGAAAGAGGATAATGCCGGTAGGCTAGGCGGAGAGTCACCTCCAACTCGGTCTGCATCTGCTCTAGCTCCACAAACAAGATGCCGCAATTCGGACATTCGTAGTCGCCGTATTCAACCAACGTGTAGAGGGCGTCATCGTCCTTCTCCGGCCGCACGTGGTCATCGGGCTGAATCGGCAGAAGGAGGCGGGAAAGATCGTTAACATCCACTCTACCCATGATGCGCAATTTTGGAAAACAGATTCAAAGCGGGATTTCAGCGCGAACTCTGCAGGCGCTCAAGGCTTTTCAGGCTAGTTCGCGCACGACCTGCTCGGTGGGCAAGCCTAGCGCGCGCCAGGATTCGAAACCGCCCGCCAAAGGCCGTACTCTCCGGACTCCAGCCTTTTTCAATTGCAGCGCCACACGGGCGCTGGTGGCTTCGTTTGGTCAACTGCAGTAAAGAATGATCTCCTGGTCACGAGGAATCTCGCCGGAGCGCGAGCGCAACTGGTCCGGCCGCAAGACCAACGCGCCCGCAATTTTGAGGCCGTCCATCTCGATTTCAACTGGATTCCGGAGATCGACAATCGTTAGCGGAGGATAATTTGCCTCTAACCAGCCGTTAACCTGCTCTGGAGAAACCCGGTCTGTCCTGAGCCTGCGCAAAAACCATCGGCGCTGTCCATATTTTGCCGCGATATACAGGGAGATCAGAAGCAGAAAAACGACGCCGGCGCGACTGCCAAACAAACCCAGCCAGGCGATGATGCGGTCGACCTGGCGGTAGAAAAGACGGCCCAGCAAAAGATAGGTCGCCGACCACAGAGCAGAACCCGCTATGTCCGCGAGAAGAAATTTCCATCGCGGCATCCGGGTGATGCCGGCCATGGCCATCGAAAGAATACTGATGCCCGGGATAAATTTCGCGAACAGCAACGTGGCGCTGCCGCCCCTGGTGAAAGCCGATTCGGTTTTTCGCACGCACGTGTCAGCCTCCAGCGAAAGCTTGCATAACAGGCCTAACACGGACCGTCCTCTATACCGGCCAATCTCGTACCACGAGAGGTCGCCTAGTATGGCGGCTCCCACCGCCGTTAGCAGAGACGGCAAGAGCGTGTATTTGCGATCGCCGACGAGGGCGCCCATGATCAGCAACAGCGGGTCGGCCGGGATTGGCATACCGAGGTCGACCGCCACTATATAAACGAACACCAGCCAGTAGCCGTGTTGCAAGAGTAGGGCGCGGAAAGAAAACACGGTGGGCCTTCATTCAAGTTTAGAACGGGTTCCGGCCAAATCGCCTTCATTGATACTGGCGGCTTCGAGTCGCGCGAGGGCGATTTTCAGCCGATAAGACACAAAAAGCCGCGAAGTGAGTCAAATTGTGCGGCACGCAAAATAAAAAGAGGGGAAATGTGCCCACGCTGCAAATCGCATGAAGTCCGGCGCTCAAGGAGCAAGAACCTTATCGATCTCCTGATGCGGACCGTCGGGATGAGGCCGGTCCGCTGCGATGAGTGCCGAAAGCGCTTTTATGTACCGTACGGCGCCGTGCAGAAACTGAAGGCGCAACGGGCTTGGTTGCACGGAGAGAGCCCTCGCCGCATGCCATCGGATGACAAGGCCATCGCGCCACGGTCGCTATAATCGCAGCATGCTGCATGCTACTGAGAAGATCTGGCACAACGGCCGGCTGATTCAATGGAATGACGCGAAAATTCACGTTCTTTCCCACGTCGTGAGCTACGGTAGCTCAGTATTCGAAGGCATTCGCTGCTATGAGACAAAGCAAGGGCCGGCCCTCTTCCGTGCGCAGGATCACATGCGCCGTCTACTGGATTCGGCAAAGATTTACCGCATAGATGTACCCTATTCCGTCGAGCAACTGACAGACGGGATGGTGGATCTCATACGCCATTCCAAACTGAGCGCCTGTTACGTTCGGCCGATTGTTTTGCGCGGATACGGCGGCCTGGGAGTGCTGCCCAAAAACAATCCGATCGAAACTTACATGGCGTGTTATCCCTGGGGCCGGTATTTGGGTGAGGAAGCGGTGAATGACGGAGTGGACGTGTGTATTTCCTCCTGGAACCGGCTTGCTCCCAATACGCTGCCGGCCTTGGCGAAGGCCGGGGCGAATTATATGAACTCGCAGCTGATCCGCATGGAAGCGGAGGCTAACGGATACGACGAAGGCATTGCCCTGGATTCCGCCGGATTTGTAAGCGAGGGTTCTGGCGAAAACATTTTTGTCATTCGGGACGGCAAGATCGTGACACCCCCGCTGGGCGCTTCTGTGTTGCCGGGAATCACGCGCGATACAGTGGTGAGGATCGCTGCCCAGCTCGGATTTTCCGTAACCGAAGCGCTGGTTCCGAGGGAAATGCTTTACATCGCCGACGAAGTTTTCTTTACGGGCACTGCCGCCGAAGTGACGCCCGTCCGGTCAGTTGATAGGGTGCGCGTGGGTAAGGGTCATCGCGGGCCGATCACGGAAACGATTCAATCGCGGTTCTTCCAGATCGTCCAAGGAGCGGTCGATGACGAGTTCGGCTGGCTGACCGCGATCGCCGGCGCTCAAGAGCCGGTAGGAGCCTGACAAGTTAGTTTGAGCTGGAAGCTGATCGAAAGACATACAGGGCAGAAACCGTTCGTATCCAGCCAGCGGAGGACCGGCCGATCTGATTTCTGCCCTGCGTTCTTGGGCTCGCGTAAACGCAAGCCCAATCCCAATCTCCCTATGTCTGGCGCGAGAACCGCACCAGCAGCCACCTCCCCCGAGATCATCTGCCGATGCCGGACCCGCGCCGGATCTATACAGTTTGTACAACAGCTCAGGTCCGGACGCCACATCGCGGACGGCCTCGCAGCGGGCTTTTCAACACGTTTTATCTCTTGCGGCTGCCCGCATTTATGACGCGCACGCTGTGCGTAAACTGTGTAAAAAACAAGGATGGCCATTCATGTCAGAGGATGATGCGAAATTCACGACGGGAAAACAAGTCGGAAGAGCGGTGGGATCCGGCTCCGCGATCGAGATTCGATATAGCGGTACGATCCAGGGAGTCGATGACCTGATCGGCGCTGGAGATGTTGCCGGCTTCATTGCCCCGGGGTTCATTGATCTCCAGGTGAACGGTTTCGCGGGCGTGGATTACAACGATCCTGCATCGACGCACGAAGCAATTGCGGGGTCCATCCGCAGGCTGTTCGAAACCGGAGTGACGCGTGTACTGCCAACTGTGATCACAGGCCCAGAGGAGCGGATCACGGGTGCTCTGCGCAATCTGTTGGCTGCGAAGGCGGAGTTTGAACGCACTGGGATGCCCGAAGCGCAGGCCATCGAGGGTTTTCATGTGGAGGGACCTCATATCTCGCCCGAGAACGGTCCGCGTGGGGCGCACCCGTTGGAGCACATAAGGGCCCCCGATACCGAGGAATTCCGCCGTTGGCAGGACGCCGCCGGCGGAATGATCCACGTTGTGACGGTATCGCCGGAATGGGAGCAGACGCCAGCTTACATACGCGAACTTGTCCGCCATGGCGTGGTCGCGAGCATTGGACATACCAAGGCCTCCAAAGAGCAGATTCGAGCGGCGGCCGACGCGGGAGCGACCATGTCCACCCATTTGGGAAATGCCGCGCACCCCACGCTTCCGAAGACGCAAAATTATATATGGGATCAGTTGGCGGAAGATCGGCTCAACGCGAGCTTTATCGTGGACGGGATCCATATTCCTGGGGTCTTCTTGCAATCTGCCGTGCGCGCGAAAGGACCCGAGCGCAGCGTGCTGATAACGGACGCAGTGATGCCGGCCATGTGCGAGCCTGGACCCTACAAGCTAGGCCAGGTGAACGTGGAGCTGAGACCCGATGGCAGTGTTGTTATGCGCGGCACTTCGCGCCTGGCGGGTTCTGCGCTGAGGATGGACTCGGCAATTGGCAATGCAGTTCGCCTGTCGGGGCAGTCGCTGAGCGCTGTATTGGCCATGGCCACGGTAAACGCTGCCCGGGCAGGCCGGATCGCCGGGCGCTTGCGAGGGCTCTCGCCGGGCGAGAAGGCCGATCTCGTGCGTTTCGAATGGCATGCCTCTGAAAGCCGGCTTCGCGTGCTGGAGACGACTGTCGGCGGTCGATCGGTTTACGCCGCTTGAGATAGAGGCGATGGGCCGCTCGCATCATTAGAGAAACTAGAAGGCGGCAGTAGAATCCAAGATTTGGAGAGAACTATGGCATTCACCCTTCCCCCCCTTCCGTACCCCTCGGACGCCCTTGAGCCCCACATTGACAAATTGACAATGGAGATCCATCACGATAAGCATCACGCGGCATACGTGAACAATCTCAACAAAGCGCTTGAATCGGCGCCTGTTCTGCAGGGCAAAACGATCGAAGAAGTGCTTGCGAACAATCTTAGTGCGGTTCCTGATTCGATCAAAACCGCCGTGCGGAATAACGGCGGCGGCCACGCCAATCACTCGCTCTTCTGGAACTTGCTGTCCAAAAACGGCGGCGGCGCTCCCAAGGGCGATATCGCGAGCGTGATCACGTCGAATTTCGGAGGCTTTGACGGCTTCAAAGAGAAATTCAATGCGGCTGCGACCGGACGTTTTGGCTCAGGTTGGGCCTGGCTCATCAAGAACGCAAGCGGCACGTTCGAGATCATTTCGAGCGCCAATCAAGACAGCCCGCTGATGGACGGCAACAAGCCCATACTCGGCCTTGACGTTTGGGAACACGCTTACTATCTGAAGTATCAAAACCGCCGTCCGGAATATATAGCCGCCTGGTGGAACGTCGTCGACTGGGATGGAGTCAACAAACTATTAAAATAACCAGCTTCTAATCGACGATAAGCCCAATCTCTCGAAATTTGTCGCGCGTGCTTTCGAGAGACACATGCTGGATGGCGGTGAAGCCGAGTTCAGCGGCAATGCGCACGAACGGATCGCGGTCATCCACGTAGATGGCCTCCGCGGGAGTAACTTGGGCGAGATCGAGTGCCAGCTTCCAGATAGCACGATCCGGCTTTCGCATGTGGACAAAGTGCGAAATAATCATGAAGTCGGCCAGTTCGCGCAGGCCGAATTTGCCGACTCTATTTTCCGTGATGCCGCTCCCCTCGTTACTCACTAACCCGAGCTTCAAGCCATTAGCTTTCTTTAGGCGGCTGAAGAAGGCGATGTTCTCCGGCCATGCGACGGATTGTTCATATGTGTAATCGCGGACTTCTTCCAGAGAGAAGTCGCGTGGCCGGTCAAAAAAGACATGGCCCAGATACTGCTCGAATGTCATGTAACCGCGCTCGTAGCTGTCGAACATGAGTTGATGACGCGCCTCGGTCTCGTCGAAAGCCACGCCGAAACGGGCGTAGAGGCCCCGCCGTAAGTTCGTGTCCCAGCCGTTTGTGCCCAAAACTCCGCCGATATCGCTATAAAGAACCCGGTATTTGGAAGCGGTCATCAGCTCCAAGATTCGCATAGTCCCTGCGTGTTTGATGCCCAAAGCAATCGTGTCTTAGAATAGGGTTTCGTCCGTTGGGCGCGTAGCTCAGTTGGTTAGAGCGCCTGCTTCACACGCAGGAGGTCACAGGTTCGAGTCCTGTCGCGCCCACCATTTTTCAATAACTTAGCGGGCGCGAAGAAAACTCGGCGGTCGAAGTCTCGCCCGAGTTGTTCGTGTGACGCCCATCGCGCCTGGCATTGCAGCTCCAGGCCATTGAGTCAGCCCTGTGCAGCAAGCGCGGATCGCGTAGGGATTTGCAAGCATTTGGTGATCTCTTCTACCGTCCGGAGCTTGTTTTGAACCAACTGCTTCACTCAAATTGAACTTTTTCGAACTTTCGTAATCAAAATAGCGCTACCTAATAGCGCATCGGACGGGAGGGTGCCTTCCAGTATTTTCCCGGCCTCAGATGGGAATCCATTTCCCAGGGAGAGGCGTCGGCGAACCCAATCCACAGAACTTGTCGGTCATATAGCGGATCCCCAATATGGCTCTTGCGCGACAGCTATCGGCGAACCGAGTCCCATGAAAGCAATCGAAAAAACCAAGACCTCGAAAGCAGATCTGGTGGCCGCTCTGAAAGATGCCATAGCGTACTGCAACCAAGCATATGGCGGCATGACGGATGCGCAAGGTAGCCAGATGGTGAAACTGATGAACTATAACGTGGCGAGGCTTACTGTACTGTCGGTCCAACACCGCGCACACCGATGAACACTACGGAAGCATGGTGACCTATTTACGATTGAAAGGTATCGTGCCGCCGAGCAGCGAAAGCCGCGGTAGCCAGGGGCGGAGCGGCAAGAAAAGCTGAGTTTAGAAACTTGCGGCGTCGGCTCATTGCACAGCAGAGGCGCCTCTTGCGAGTGTATCGTAAAGCGGCTGTCCGGGTTTGACCTCGGGATTCTCCTCGGCCACCGATATGGCCAGCACGCGGATCTTCTCGTTATTCGGCAAGGTGATAGTTTTAGCGCCGGTAGGCAAATCAATCGGATACGCGAAGAGGTAGGAATATCGGTACGGCACGTTCTCGCCCGCCGCGTTGTGATGAAACGAGCAGTACCAAGCCAGGTTCGCGCGTTTAATATAGCCCGGCTTAATGCCAGTCATTTCGGCGTACGGATCGTTTTCTGTCCGTGCCGGGCGACCCATCCGCGCCGGTGTGGAAATTTCTTTCGCGACCCACTGGCGGTCATCCCACTGCCCGATAAAGCCGCCCCAGTCTTCGATGTCCAAATCGACGGGCTTATCACCTACTTGGAACGCGGCCCTCTGGTCGCCGCCTGCCGATGCTGCGAGCACATAAACACGGTTATAATAAGAGCCCGCAGGCAGATGAATGGTCTGTCCCTTTGCGATGACTGCGTTGGGCACGCCGGAAGCAAGCTGGAACTGCACATCGTCGAACGTGATTCGGGCGGGCAACATCTCCGCCGGATAGGCATTCCCTTTGCCGTCGAAGCCGGCCGCCGATTGCGTGCCGTGAGTGGTAGCGGTTGCGAGGTTATACGGCAGTTCCACCGGCGCGGAACGCACGCCGGCAATCGTACTGGGCGGAGCACCGAGCCTGACGGCGAACGTACGCGGCCGATACGCGCCAAAGGAAGTCACTAACACGCCGTTTTCCACATTCGCTGGTCCAACTGGCTGCTCCTGGCCATTCACTTCGCGGGCGGCAGTGATTGGCGCAATGAAAGACACGCGAACCTTGGGCTGCGGACTGCCCTCAAGCTCAACCAATCGAACGATCACTTCGTCGCTCTGTTCGGCCTTCTTCAGCGCCATCACTCGAACCCGCGAATTGCTTACTTTCAGCAAGGAGAATTCACGGCCTAGCGCGCCTGCATGTTTGGAAGTCTGGAAGCCGACGAGCGGATCGTTTAGCTCCTCTGCCTGCCAATCGGTTTCAGCCTGGCGCCAGCTGGCAGTATGTCCTGAGAACCCGTAGACGAATTCGTGGTGGCCGATGTCCTGAGTCCCTTGATCCGGATATCCGCCACGCGTTCCGGGCGTCCGGAGCAGCGTCAGGCGAACGGTGTTGTCGTTCGGCTTGTCGGATCCGTTCTTGCAATCGGTCAAAACCGTCCCGCCGAATTCACCGCTCATGTCCGTGAGATCAATCCACTTGTGCGACGGCACCTCGAATTTTTTGGGCTCCGCAGTGGGGCGCTCGATCGTGCCGATATCCAAGTTGTAGGTCGCCAAGCGGTTCGAGGCGGTCAATCGAAAGGCGGCCTTCAGATTCGATTCTCGGGTGTTCCAGTCGATTATATTTGCAAACTCGACGCGCTTTCCTGCCTCGCCCGCGGTGAGTCTAATAGTTTGAATGAAGCGGGACCCCTCCGTGGAGCGCGACACTTCTATGGCCACCCGCGCGGGGCCGTTCTCAACGATTCGAATGCGCGCGGGACCGCTGACGTATGCTCTGGGCGGCGCTTGCTCCTGGTCCCAATCCATGTTCCATGCCGGCCATTGCGTGGGGTTGTCGTAGGAAATTGCAAGCCGCGCCGGCGCTGCAAGCAATTCCCTATTGATCGACTTGTCGAAAATGCTCGCGACGTCGCCGTTTGCATCGATCTTTAAGCGGTAGTATCGGTTCTCGAGTGAATTCTCTGAGACCAGCAACGCTTGTGTTGCGGTTGCTGCACCAGCGCCTGGCTGCACGTCGTAAACTGCGTAGCCGACTGACGGAGCACGCGCGAGGAACAGCACCTCGCCATTTGAAATCTGGGCCGGGACCTCCTTGCCATTCGGACCGGTCACGCGGACGGACTCAGGCGTTCCGTTTTGAAAATCCAGATGTGCTTCCACCACGTCTTCGCGGTCAATGTTCAGTGGATTGAAGACCACCACCGGAATGCCGCTGGTTTCCGTGTTCAAAGCGGCCGATACGCCTTCCGTGGCGTCGCTCAACACTCCCGCAAACTGATTCATCGCGATGACATCATCGTTCCATGCAAATTCGTACGCTTTCGGGGTAGCTGTACCAGCGGCGATGTCGTGGAATTGGCCGCCCATCACGAGCGTCCAGGCATCATTCAGGCGCTCTAGCGGATACGGCCGCGCATGCAGCCATTCAGCAGTAATCGAGGCCTTCTCCGCTGAATCGGCCAGCAACTCTTCTTTACGCAGCCAACGTTTTTGGTAAGCCTCCGACGTCAGAGAGCCGGCCGAATGATTCGTCAGCTCCATTTCACCCGTGTAGCGCGGAAGTTGAGCGGCTTCCTTGGGCGTAATATCGAGGAACATCTGTTCCGCAGTGGACGAGGCGATATGCACTGAGCCATCGCCGACCTTCACCAGAGGCCACGCCGGATGCGGCTCCCCTCTAAAAAAGAACTCGCCCTGCGGCGGCAGGCTGGCTTTGCCTTTGGTGACGATAGCTTCCAGTCTCTCCACGGATTGTTCGTCGGGAGCTCCGCCGATGTCACCTGTGCCGAAGTAGTGGTAATCGGTGTAAACACCAGTAATCTTGCCGTTGTTTTTGACGCGCGAGGCCCAATCGCCCTGAAACCGGTCCAGATCCTGGCGCTTTTGAAACTGGGTGAGCGCCTCCTGACGGTTGCGGAGCGACCTGAACTCTTGGACATCCTTTTGATCGGGCGGTCCCCCCTGATCTGCCTGGAATTTCTGGCGAAGCGCTTGAAGCTTGGTTTGGATCTCTTCGAGGGCGGTGTTGGGCGGCGGCTGGGGCAGCGGCTCACTGAGATCGGTATCAATGCCGCCGCTATAGCTGCCAGGATTCAGCCCGGCCAGTACGCTCTCACCGTCTGGCCCTACCCACACACCAACGTTGAAAGGCGTACCTTCCGGAGTTTTCTCAAGCGATTCGGGACCGCCGCCAGGCGCTGACGAGCCCCACACAAGCTTCTGTGTCGAAAACCCTTTCACGCCGGCGTGGGCCAGGATCGTGGGAAGCGACGCAGGGAACCCGAAGCAGTCCGGTAGCATATACTCCGCGCTGGCTTTACCGAATTCTTTCCGGAACCAATCGTTGCCATACAGCACTTGCCGGATGATGGATTCAGCGCTGGGAGTGTTTACATCGCCTTCCTCCATCGATGATCCGGCCGGGAACCACCGGTCCGCATCGACGTATTTTTTTACCTTCGCGAAGTCCTCAGGGAAGTACTCCTTCATGAACCGATACCGGTTGGCGCCGCTGAAATTGAAAATGTAATGCGGATACTTCTCGAACAGCTTGAAATTGTCCCGCATCGTGTTGGGTATGTATTCGCTGATTACTTGCGGATACTCCCATCGCCACTCGGTATCCAAATGCGCGTAGCCGACTACATACAGCGTGGGTTGCTTTCGAAGATCGGGGGCATCGGCGCCCGGACTTTCCGGTCGGGCGGCTGCCGCTAAGACAGCCGCCGCAAGCGAGCAGAAAATTGATGCTTTTTGCAGACGCCGCATATCAGAACAGGAACTTCAGTGACAACTGAACGATTCTGGGAAAGTTCTGCTGGTCCAGGTTCACAGTGCCGAATCCGGTGTAAGTGCCATTCGATTGAAGTCTCGGAGGTCCATCGCCTGGATTGTTGTCGGGCCCGGGGAACAGCACTGTGTTGGTGAGATTGAATGCTTCCGCGCGGAACTGAAGCCGGGTACTCTCCGTGATCGGGAAGTCCTTATGCACCGCGAAATCCAAGTTCACGATGCTGGGCTGCCGCAAGGTGGATATCTGGTTGGGAAGATTCATCAGCCCATACTGCGGAATCGTAGACCAACAACCAAGCGGACTTCCATTGCTGTAATTGTTGTAGATGTAGTGGGTCAACGTAGGGCCGCCATCCGGCGTGTAGCTGTGGTTGCAATTATCGTAATAGCCCGTGTTGAGCCCTACCGGGAAACCGGTTTGCGCCGAGAGAATGAAATTGATGCTCCAGCCATTCACGAAGGCGCCCACCACGCCACTGGCGTTTGGCAACACGAATTTCGACCCCTTGCCAATCGGGAGCGCCCATTCCGTGGTTGCAGAAAAAACGTGGGTGCGATCAGTGTTCACGATTTGGTACTTGAGACTTTCATCTTGGTAGGGCCAGCCATTCTGATAACCAGTGGCCCCTATCGATTTGGAGTAGGTGTATGAAATTTGAAAGCTTAAGCCTTGCGAGTAGCGCTTGGTGAGCTTTACCTCCAAGCCATTGTAGTTCTGCCTGCCCAAGGGGTCATTGTATTGGCCAATCAAGCCGCAGTATTGCGACAACGGCAGCAACAAAGTGATCCGCGAGATCGTCGCATTCGATCCACAGGTGGAGCTGGGCGGAATTCCCGGCACATTGTAGTAAGGATTCGGCACCTGCTGGTTGAAGAGCGACGGATTGGCGATTCCCTGCTGCAGTTGATTATAGGTGAGCGTGCCGTTGTTCCACACGAACACGCGCAGCCGGTCGGTGTAGTTGCCTGCATAGCGCGCATCCAAAACCATTTGGCCCGGCAGCTCGCGCTGGATGCCAAAAGAGAACTCCTGGGATCGTGGGATGCGCCGGCCTGGAAAATCGAGCGAGGCGCCGTTGCCAAGGGCGGTCAACAGGCCGAGCGAGTTGCCGGGGGGAATCTGGGCACCGGTCGGAAACGGATTACCGCTGGCGAAATAGCCGGTGGGAGTGACGTTCCCGTTCGTCGAGCTAGTGTAGGGAGTCGAGATGCTGAAACCATCATTGGTGCCCGCTTCCAGACCCACCGTGTAGAAGATTCCATAGCCACCCCGTACTACAGTTTTTGGGTTGGCGGCATAGGCGAATCCAAGCCTGGGCTGGAGATTCGTCCAATCCGTGTTGTAAGCGTCACGACTATTGCCGTCGACGCCAGGGAACTCGAGGCCTCCGTAAACCGTGGATAGCGATGCCGGGTTGATCCCGGCAGCCGCTAAAGTAGGACCGTCGGCCACGAGATTTGCCTGGTAAACGGCGCTGCTGGAAATCGGGTTCACGCACGTAAAGCATATACCGCGGTTCAACCGGTTGTAACGCTCCCTCAAGCCAATCTGAACGTCGTAGCGCAAACCGATATTGAGCGTCAGCTTCCTGGTGATTTTCCAGTCGTCCTGCACGTAAAGCGCCCATGCGGGATAGCCCTCGAAAAGCGTGTCGTTCCAATCGACGTGCCCGTTATCCGGATAGCCAAGCAACATGTCCGCAACGATAAACCCGTCGTTGATGCCAGGCACGGTGTTGCGCTGCAGAGGATTATATTGCGTGTACTGACTTCCGAAGCCAAATACTCCGTTAGGGTGCCCGACCGAGCCAGGGTTCGCATATTGCAGTTCCTGCAATTCGCCGCCGAAGTGAATCGTGTGATTGGCGAGCGTCTTCGTCCAATCGTTATCGAAGGCGATGGTGTTGTAGGTGTCGTTGTTCACACTGTTTCCCACTACTTGCGGATAGAAAGCTCCACTATTGAACTCCGGCAGCAGCTTAAGCGTTGTGGTAGGCACATTGGGCATATTCAACCCGATGGAAGCTGGGGTAGTTGTGGCGGCCAAGTCTCCGTCGGGGAAACTGTCGAGAAACCGGGAAAAAGACGCCTTGAAGTCGGCCAGCAGTGTCGGCGAAAAGATATGCGTCATGTCTTGACTCGCCATCAATTCCTGGCGCATGGTGTTGATGTTGCCGTTCTCGGCGGGCGGAGGGAAGCCGCTCACGTTCCTAAATTCGGTTCCGTGCTGGAAAGCGAACATGCTATACCAGCGCGTATTGTCGCTGGTTTGGTAATCGACTCGAGCCATGGGCTGCCAATAGAAGTACTTGTCAGGAACATTGGCGATGAAGTTGTTCTGTAGACCGCCGCTGCCGGTGTTGGGAAGCGGATAAAGGTTTAGGACCGCTGCGCCGATCGAATTGATCCGGTTGGCAGGAATCGTATTGTTGGGGAATTCTGTGCGGGCGTAAGCATTGCCGGGACAATTGCCAATGGTACCCCCTGCCACGGTGCATACCGTCGTCGCTGGATCGTAAATCGTGTAGCCGGTCTGCGCGAAATTGACTCCGCCTCCATTGGCGCTCGAGGGGCGGAGATAAGCCGGGGGGACGCTGGTCACGGTGGTGAACGGAATACCCTCTATGTACTGCTCGTAACTTCCAAAGAAGAAAATTTTGTTTTTCTTGACGGGTCCACCCAGAGTGCCGCCGAACTGATTTTGGTGCACGTTTTGCGTTGGCAGGCCATTCAGATTGTTTTCGAAGTTGTTGGCGTTCAGCGCGCCGTTCTCGAAGTAGTCATAAGCATCCCCGTGGTATTGGTTCGTGCCGGACTTGGTGACCATATTGACCGTGCCGCCGCCCGTTCGCCCATAACGCGCATCGTAAGTTGTCGTCATTACGTTCACCTCTTGCAGGGCGTCCACGTTCGGCGCGAGTTGCCAGGTCCCCTGATTCCCGTTGTTCTGCAGGGTGATGTTCGTGCCGTTCAAAGTGAACTGCTGATAACCTTGAACCCCACCACCCAGTGTGTAGGCGTTCGAAACATCCCATCCGCGCGTGCCGGAGTAGCCCGAGGTGCCAAATTGCGTCTGAGTGAACTGTGAACCCGGGGTGGTGCCGAGCAGCATATAAACCTGGCGCCCGTTCAGCGGAGCGTTCTCGATTTCCCGCTCCGACAAAACCGTTCCCCCGGAGCCGTTTGCGGTCTCAATCAACGGCGGAGCCGCCGTGACTTCCACGGTTTGGGTAGCGGTTCCGAGCTGGAGTGCGAAGTTGAGCCCTCGCGACCGGCTGGCCTGGAGCGCGACGTTGTCCTGCACCTGCGTCTTGAAGCCCGGAGCCGAGACTGAGACCGTGTATGTCCCCGGCAGGACATATGGAATAAAATATACGCCTTTATCGGTAGTCGTCGTGCTGTACGTCTGCCGGCTGGCCCTATTCACAGCCTGCACTTGTGCTTTACCGACGGTTGCCCCCGATGGATCGGTGACTGTGCCTGTCAAGGTGGCGCGGAATTCCTGGCCCCATAAAGCGCAGGAGAGCACGAACGGCGGCAAGAAAACACACGTAGCCCGTCGTGTGAATCTTTGGAAAAGCGACATGACTAACCCTCTTGAAGCAACGTATATCACGAGAAATTTGCATAAAGAACTGCGACAAGTTCTATAAATAGAACCAACTATCAGCCTTTCCAGAATTTTGCGAGTTTTCATTCGTCATTGACGACCGATTGATATGTTGAGCGCATCCGTAAGAGCGCCCCTGACACATCAAGCTTCTACATGTTAAGCTTTGATGTAGGAACAACGTATGCAGCCGCCCAAATCCGATATTCCTCAAGGTACTCTCGATCTGTTGATATTGCAGGTGGCCGCTCTCGGGCCGATTCATGGCTATGCGATCGCTCAGCGCTTGCAGCAGGTCTCGCGCGATGTCCTGCAAGTCCAGCAGGGTTCCCTTTATCCCGCGCTTCATCGTTTGGAAAACAAAGGTTACCTCAAAGCGGAATGGAAGGAATCCGACACCGGCCGCGAGGCGAAATTCTATAAGCTGACGGCAAAGGGTCAGACGCAGCTCAAGACGGAAACTCCCAATTGGGCGCGGCTGATCGCCGCCGTCGCATCCGTTTTGAGGCTGCAGGAAGGGGAGCTGTGAACTGGTTCCAACGGCTCATCCGGAAGCCGCAATTGGAAACCGAGCTTGAAAAAGAAGTTCGGGATCACCTCGAACGCCAGATTTCCGCCTACCGGCGCTCCGGTCTTACGGAAGAAGAGGCGCGGCGCAAGGTCCGTCTTGTTTTCGGCGGTGTCGAACAGATTCGAGAAGAGTGCCGCGATGCCCGCGGAACGCGATGGGTCGAAAATGCTTTCCAGGATCTGCGTTTCGCCCTGCGTATGCTGCGCCGCAGCCCCGGCTTCACCACCGTTGCTGTGGTTTCTCTCGCGCTGGGAATTGGAGCAAACACCGCGATCTTTAGCGTGATGGATGCGCTGATGCTTCGCACTCTTCCCGTGAAGCACCCGGAGCGGTTGGTGCTATTTGGGGAAGGTCTCACTTCCGGGGTAACCGACGACTTCCCCCATAGAAACCAACAGCTGTTTTCGCAACCCTTCTATTGGCAAATACGCGGGAGAAATGCCGTTTTCTCGGACACCGCAGCGCTGGAAAGTATGTCCGGAGACGTCCATGCGCGATTCGGCGGAGCGACTGCTGAATTAGAGCCAGTGAAAATGCAGCTCGTTTCAGGCAACTATTTCGCCATGCTGGGCGTACGGGCGTCTGCCGGGCGCGTACTGACGCCGGAAGACGATAGCACGCCACGCGGCGCCGCCGTGGCGGTTATGCGCTACGGATATTGGCAACGACGCTTTGCTCGGGACCCATCGGTGATCGGCCGCTCCCTTGCTCTTCATGGGACGGTGTTCACTGTGGCTGGCATAGCGGCGCCGGAGTTCTTCGGAACGGAAGTTGGCCGGGCTCCCGATCTGTGGGTTCCATTAGCCACGCAAGCTCTGGTTCAGCCATGGCTCCGCAGCCCCTTGGATGCACAGACACAGTCTCTATGGCTGATTGGGCGGATGAAGCCCGGAGTCAAGATTGCGCAAGCGCAGGGCTACACGAATCTGCGATTCCAGCAGTGGCTTCACCAGCTAGCCGGTTCGCCTCCCTCGGCGGAACGTGTTGCGGACATGCAGAAGGCCCATGTGAAGCTAAGCGGCGCGGCACGCGGCGTTTCACGGCTACGGAGAGAGTTCTCGCGTCCGCTGCAGATCTTAATGGCTCTGGTTGGCTTGGTGTTGCTGATCGCCTGTGCAAACATCGCGAATCTCTTGTTGGCGCGGGCTGCCGTACGCCGGCGCGAAATTGCTGTTCGCATGGCGCTTGGCGCGCAGCGGCGAAGGTTGATAAGCCAGTTGCTCTCGGAAAGCCTTTTTCTCTCGCTGGCGGGGGGATCCCTCGGATTACTGGCAGCGATCGGGGGCGGACACCTGCTGCTGACGATGGTTTCAACGGGTCCCAAACCTGTTCCTCTCCAACTGGGGCTGAGCGCGCCGGTACTCCTTTTTACTTTCTTGATCTCGGTGCTCACAGGTCTGCTCTTCGGAATTGTACCGGCGCTTCGGATAAGCAAAGGGGACACTGCGCCCTCATTAAGGGAAGGCAAGGGGCTGACCCAATCGCAATCGCATGGCCGGTTGGGAGCGCTATTGGTCGCTGGACAGGTGGCCTTGGCGTTCGTGCTGATCGTCGGCGCGGCTCTCTTTGTGACTACATTTGAAAAACTCGAACGGACGAGCGCCGGATTTGAAAAAGATCGGGTTCTTCTCCTGCGGCTCGACAGCGATTCGACGAATGTTACAGGGCCGCCGCTGATGGCTCTGTATCGCCGGCTCGAAGCGCGCATCCAAGCCTTGCCCGGCGTACGGGCCGCCAGCTTTTCCATGCTGACCTTTAACGAGGGGGAATGGAATTCTCCCGTTTGGCCGCAGGGACTGCCCCATACTGAGGCGAACGCCAAGTCCTTTAGCGCAAATCGCGTGGGAGCGCAGTACTTCGAGGCGCTCGGAACTCCGCTGCTCTTGGGGCGCGCTTTCGGATCGCAGGATACGCCAAAATCACCATCGGTTGCCGTGGTGAATGAGACTTTCGCGCGGGATCTTTACCCGCATGCTTCGGCATTGGGCCGCCATTTCGCGCTAGGCGACGACGGCGACTTTGAGATTGTCGGCGTTGTGAAAGACGCCAAATACGAGAGCGTTCGCGAAAAGCCCAGTGGAATGTTCTTCGTTTATAACGGCCAGGAGCAGAATCCTGACGGTTTCAACGACTTGGTGGTGCGGGCGCAGGGCAAACCCGAGGCATTGATCGGCGATATCCGGGCCGCCGTACACGCCGAGAATCCCAATCTTGCAATTTCGGAGGCAATGACACTTGCTCAAGAAGTGGACCGCTCGCTGGCTGAGGAAAAACTTCTGGCAAAGTTGGCGGCCTTTTTCGGATTGCTGGCGTTGTTGCTTTCATCCATTGGCCTATACGGAGTGATTGCCTATTCGGTGGCGCGGCGTACGAACGAGATCGGAATCCGCTTGGCCTTGGGTGCGCAACCGCCGGGCATTCTGGGCAAGGTCCTCGGCGAATCACTCGCATTGGTTGCTTTGGGATTGTCGGCCGGCTTGCCGGCGGCCCTGGCTTGTGGGCGGCTTGTTTCGAGCCAGCTCTACGGAGTGAAGACGGGAGATCCGTTGCTGATCGGCGGCGCTGCGGCGGTATTGACAATAGTCGCTCTCGTCGCCGCTTTCTTGCCTGCGCGTCGGGCGGCGCTTCTGGATCCTCTCGTGGCCCTGCGGGAGGAGTGATGCGGGGGCTGATTCTCCCCGCTACTGAACTTCCACTTGGTCCGGACGGGCGCTGCTCCGAATCGGAAAACTCTTCGATTGACGTTCCGCTTTTTGCCGGAAATAGTCGATCGTGATCCCCAGTCCTTCACTCAGCGGAACCAGCGGTTCCCAGTTGAGCAGGCGCCGTGCCTTGGAGATGTCCGGGCGGCGCAGCTTAGGGTCGTCTGACGGAAGCGGCTTGAAATCAATGCCGACGCTATTGTCAAAGCGTGCGCGCACCTCTTCGGCGAACTGAAGAATCGTCATTTCAATCGGATTGCCAAGGTTTACGGGATAACGCTCATCCGATTCGCTTAACAGCAGCAGGCCATTGATCATGTCTGAGACAAAACAAAAACTGCGAGTCTGTGACCCGTCCCCAAAAACGCTCAGATTTTGGCCTTTCAACGCCTGATCCACAAAAGCGGGCACGACCCGGCCGTCGTTTAATGCCATTCGCGGACCATACGTGTTGAAGATCCGGGCGATATTGGTGCGGACTCCGTGCACGCGGTGATAAGCCATCGTAATCGCTTCGGCGTAGCGCTTACTCTCGTCGTAGCACGATCGGAGTCCCACCGGGTTTACGTTTCCCCAATAAGTCTCAGACTGCGGGTGCTCCAGCGGGTCGCCGTAGCACTCCGACGTGGAAGTCAGCAGCAAATGAGCGCCATGCTCGCGCGCCAGTTCCAGCATGTTGCGAGTCCCGGTTGAGCCCGATTCGAGCGTCTCGATGGGATGCTCCAGGTAATCCACCGGGCTGGCAAGGGACGCCAAATGAAACACTCGATCAACAGCGTCTGGCAAGTGAATCGGATCACAAACATCCTGCTCGTGGAATTGAAAACCGGACCGGCCGATTAAATGCTCGATGTTACTGATGTGGCCGGTAATTAAGTTGTCCAGGGCGACCACCTGGTGGCCCGCATGAATCAAGCGATCGCAGATATGCGATCCGATGAAACCGGCCGCTCCAGAAATAACATATCTCACGCTCTACTATGCTACTAGAGCGAACGGGCCTTCCGCAGTTAGTACCGTTCCCTGGTTCATCATGCACGAAACGGAAGTAGCGGCTTTAAGAATGATTCTTTTGGCGCTGATCGGCTTATCAGTTTGGCTTTTTTGGGTGCGCTTCAGGAAAGTGTTAGATCGAATACTGCACGCCAAGCGTGACCCGGATTTTCGGCTGCACCCTGTATGGCCGCGGGTCTGGCGCTTTTTCTGGGAAGTAATGTGTCAGGCAAAAGTCATCAAAGAACGGCCCCTGCCGGGATTAGCGCACGCCTTTGTGTTCTGGAGTTTCTGCGCTTTTACGCTGGTAACGCTGAATCACCTGGCGCTCGGATTCGGAGCGCCCTTTCTGAATTATCATGCGTCGTTCGGCGCATTTTATTTCTGGTTCGCGTTTTCCTTTGCTTTGTGCTGCGCGATTTCGATTGCGGGGTTGGCGTTCCGGCGATTCGTGGTGCGGCCCGCCTCGCTGGAGCCGCTTTCGCCCGAATCTGGCATGATTGCGCTACTGATTTTCCTCCTGATGGTGACCTACATGCCAGTTTGGTGGGTCCGGGAGGGTTCGGGAGCCGGGACGGCGCTGTGGTGGATCCACACGCTGGTGTTACTGGCGTTTCTGCCGCTGATTCCGCACACCAAGCATCTGCATCTGGTGCTGAGCCCCTTCACGATTTTCCTGGATCGCGCGCATTTCAGCGAAATTCCACCGCTCTCCGCAGACGAGGATTTCGGACTGGTCAGCGGAAGAGACCTTTCCCGGATAACAGCGCTGCAAGCCTATTCTTGCGTGGAATGCGGCCGTTGCACCGAACATTGTCCGGCCAATAACACTGGAAAAGAATTAAATCCGAAGCTGATTGCGCTGGGTCTCCGGCAGTATCTGAATGAGCAGGGAAACAGCGGCGAAACGCCGATCTTAAGCGCAGCCATTTCGCAGACAGCGGTTTTTCAGTGCACGACCTGCGGGGCGTGCGAATACCAATGCCCGGTGGGAATCCAGCACCTGCCCATGCTTATCGGGCTGCGGCGCGGTGCCGTGAATACCGGGGCTTGGGACGACGATCACGGCACTAAGCTGTTTCTTAACTTGGAGCGGCATGCCAACACGCTTGGTTTCTCGCAGACGGAGCGTGACAAATTTATTGCAAAGCAGGAGCTTCCGATTTACGACGGATCGCAGGACTATTGCCTCTGGCTGGGGTGCATGGGCGCCTACGATCCGCGCGGGCGCGAGATCATTACGGCGTTCGCAACAGTGATGAAGCACCTGGGCGCAAGCTTTGGCGTTCTGAAGAAAGAGCGCTGCACGGGCGATCCAGCGCGGAGGCTGGGGAATGATTTGGTGTTCCAGCAGCTTGCCGAGGCGAATCTGGCCGCCTTGCGGCAGGCGGCCGTGAAGAAGCTTGTCTCCATCTGCCCGCATTGCGTACGAACGATTCAGCAGGACTGGCGCGAATTCGGCGCGACGGCGGAGATTGAACACCACAGTGAATTTCTGGCGCGGTATGCCGGACAACTTCCGTTACAGCGCAATGGGGGAACGGTGGTATTCCATGATCCGTGTTACTTGGGGCGCTACCGGGGAATTTATGACGCGCCGCGCGACGTCATCGCGCGGTCTGCGCACGTGGTAGATCCGCCGCGCGCGCGCGAGCGGTCTTTCTGCTGCGGCGCGGGCGGCGGCCTGGTTTTCCTGGGCGAAGAAACCGGGCAGCGCGTAAATGAGGCGCGTGCCAAAGAACTGGCCGGGACCGGTGCGCAAACAGTGGGGGCGGCCTGTCCATTCTGTAACAGCATGTTCCGCGATGCATTAGCGGCGGTCGTGCCGAATCCGCCGCGCTTGCTCGATATCGCGCAGATCGCGGCCGAAAGCCTGGAGAAAGCGTGGCTGGAATCGTCGCCGCAGCGTCCGCCTTCGCAGCCCTGATACGCTTGACTGGAGCATCTATGTCGAAACAAGAAGAAGCAGGTCTGATCCTCAAGCTGTATGAACTGCGCCGTGAAGAGACCATGCGCCGGGCGCGCGATTGGTATTTCCGTGATTTCAATCCCGAATCGGCCAATGATTTCAGAACTGCCTTGTTTAGTGAGCACAGCGGATATTTGCGCATGGTTCTGACCTATTGGGATATGGCCGCCGCGCTGGTAAATAAGGGCGCTATCGACATGGAGATGTTCAATGCCGCGAATGGCGAGCAAATCGGCGTTTTCGCCAAGATCGAGCCTTTGCTTGGCGAGATCCGCCAAATGTATAACCCGCAGTTAGCGGGGGAGTTGGAAAAACTAATTGACGCTACGCCGGACGGACGGCGCCGGGTGGCAATGGCCCGTGAAAGCATGAAAGGAATGCGCGCTGAGGCGGCCGAAAGACAAGCCAAAGCCGCAAAGGGCTAGCCGCGTAGACCGTCAATAAATTTGTGGAAGCGGTCGAGACCGCGTTCGAGTTCTGTCATCGAAGTCGCGTACGAGATGCGCACGTGGTCGCTCGTGCCGAAGGCTTCGCCGGGCACCACCGCAACATTCGATTTGACAAGCAGTTCAGCTGCAAATTCAAGCGAATTCGTCACTCGGCCGCTCGCATACGCAAGGCTGATATTAGGATAGCCGTAGAAGGCGCCCTTCGGAGTAACGATGGAGACGCCCGGAATGGCGCGAAGGCGCGCGATGACGAATTCGCGGCGGCGCCGATATTCAGCCAGCATGAGCGGTACGGAATCCTGCGGGCCGCGCAACGCTTCAACGGCCGCCTTCTGAGTGATGGACGTAGGATTCGACGTGCTGTGACTCTGCAGTTTCAACATGGCGTTGATGATGGGCGCAGGCGCCAGCGCGAAGCCCATCCGCCAGCCGGTCATCGCGTAGGTTTTTGACAGCGACCCGGCCACGACCACTGTTTCTTTCGCGCCCGGCGCCGCCGCAATTGAAAACGGCTTGTCTTCGTACAGGAACTGGCAGTAGCACTCATCCGTCAGCAGAAAGATTCCGCGTTTGGAGGTCAGGCCGAAGATGGCGCGGAATTCTTCCTGCGAGAGGACGGCCCCGCTGGGATTGCAGGGCGAGTTGATGATGACAAGCTTGGTGCGGTCCGTGATGTGACGCTCCAGGATTCCTGCTGTCACTTCAAAGCCCGTGCGCTCATCCGTGTTCACGAATACGCAGACTCCGCCTGCGTAGTTGACTACGTCCTTGTACGTGACCCAGTAAGGAACCGGGATGATGACCTCGTCGCCGGGATTGACCAGCGCCTGAATCAGATTGAAAATGGCGTGCTTCCCGCCCACCGTGGCCAGGCATTCGGAAACCGCGTATTTCGTGCCGAAATCCAGGGCGTGCCGTTCGCAGATGGCCTCGCGCAGTTCTTGTGTGCCGCCGGCGTTTGTGTATTTGGTGAAGTTGGCGTTGATAGCGGCGATAGCCGCCTGGCTGATGTTGGCTGGCGTCGGAAAGTCCGGCTCGCCGGCGCCGAAATCCACCACGTCAGCGCCTTCGCGGCGCAAGCGATCCGCGTCGGCGGACACTTTCATGGTCGAAGAAACACTAATCGTGGAAATGCGGTCTGCGATCTCAGCGGTAGCTTGCATGGTACTCAAATCTCAATGTAGCGTTATTTGGAAAATCTCGCACGCAGCCGGGCCAGTACGGGTACGGGAACGAAGCTCGAAACATCGCCGCGCAGTGTAATAATTTCCTTTACCATGCGTGAGCTGATAAAGGAATTCTCCTCGCTGGCCATCAGGAAAATTGTCTCGGTCTCAGGCCGTAAGCGCCGGTTGATGAGCGCCATTTGCAATTCCGATTCGTAATCGGAGATGGCGCGGATCCCGCGCAAAATGGCGTTTGCGCCGCGGCGCCTCGCGTAGTCGACCAACAGCCCGTCGAAAGAATCCACTTCGACGTTGTCCCATTCGCCGGTGGCTTCGCGAATCATCTCGCTGCGCTCTTCCACCGAAAAGAGTGGCTCCTTTTGCGTGTTGCGGAGAATGGCGATGATGAGCCGGTCCGCCAGTCGGCAGCCCCGCGCAATCAGGTCCATGTGGCCGTTGGTGAGCGGATCGAACGAACCGGGGTAGATGGCCAGCAGATGGCGCTGGTTCCGCGATGCTTCGGCGCTGGCCATGAACGTTGAAAATTCGAGTGTAGCGGAAGCGCCCTTGGCGTAACGTTGAGACGTGGACTTTAAAAGCGTCGTCGAAACCCTCGATCCGGAACTTCTGAACGTCCGGACGCACGCTCGCGGCCCGCTGGGCGCCCTTCCCCTCACCCCGCAAATGCTGCTCGAACAGCCATCCGGCAATCTTTTCGGCCTTACGCAAAACGCCGGGATGGGATGGGCCCCGGAAGCGCTGGGCGGGAAACAATTTCTGATTCTGAGCACCCACGGTGGCCTGCGTGCGCAGGATGGGACGCCCATCGCCCTCGGCTATCACACGGGACACTGGGAAGTAGGACTGCTCGTCGCCGAGGCTGCCCGGGAACTGAAGGCGCAGCGTGCCATCCCCTTTGCCGGCGCGTGCACTGATCCGTGCGACGGCAGAACCCAGGGAACCGCCGGCATGTTCGATTCGCTGCCGTACCGCAACGACGCCGCCATTGTTCTTCGCAGACTGATACGTTCCCTACCGACGCGGTCGGGCGTCATCGGCATTGCCACGTGCGACAAGGGACTGCCGGCGATGATGATGGCGCTCGCGGGCACGCCGGATCTCCCATGCCTCTTAGTGCCGGGAGGCGTGACGCTCATGCCGGAGGAAGGCGAAGACGCCGGCAAAGTACAGACCATCGGCGCGCGTTTCGCGCACCACAAGATTTCCATCGAAGAAGCGGCGGAGGTGGGTTGCCGCGCCTGCGCCTCGCCTGGCGGCGGATGCCAGTTCCTCGGCACGGCCGCGACTTCGCAAGCCGTCGCGGAAGCCTTGGGGCTGACGTTGACCCACGCGGCATTGGCGCCATCCGGGCAGCCCATCTGGCTCGACATGGCAAAGCGCTCCGCGCGGGCCTTGCTGCGGCTGCATGAATTAAATCTGCGCACGAGCGACATTCTCACCAACAGCGCAATCGAGAACGCCATGGTGGTGCATGCTGCCTTTGGCGGTTCCACTAACCTGCTGCTGCACATTCCGGCGATTGCGCATGCGGCGGGTCTGCCCCGGCCGACGGTCGCGGATTGGAGTCGCGTCAACCGCAGCATCCCGCGTTTAGTGGATGCCTTGCCGAATGGTCCCCGCAACCACCCCACTGTGCAGGTGTTCCTGGCAGGAGGCGTCCCCGAGGTGATGCTGCATTTGCGCCGCGCCGGTTTGCTGAACACAAAGGCACTCACCGCCTCCGGCGAAACGCTCGATACAACGCTGGATTGGTGGGAGCAATCGGAGCGGCGGACACGGCTGCGCCGGCGATTGGTCGAGTTGGACGGTATTGATGCGGACGACGTGATTCTGGCGCCCGGCGCGGCGCGCGCACGCGGCCTCACCTCCACTGTGTGCTTCCCGCATGGAAATCTGGCGCCGGAGGGATCGGTGGTGAAGAGTACTTCGATAGACCCCGCCGTCGTGGACGAAGATGGCGTTTACCGTCTGCGCGGGCCCGCCAAAGTATTTATTACGGAACACGAAGCCATCCTTGCCATCAAGAGCCAGCGCATCAAAGAAGGCGACATTCTACTGCTGATCTGCCGCGGCCCTATGGGCGCGGGAATGGAGGAAACGTACGAGATTACTTCCGCCCTGAAGCATCTGCCTTTTGGCAAGCACGTCGCCGTCTTAACCGACGCGCGGTTTAGCGGAGTATCAACTGGCGCATGCGTCGGGCATATTTCGCCCGAAGCCCTGGCTGGTGGTCCTATCGGCAAGATCAGGGATGGCGACATCATTGACATCGTGATCGACCGCAACAAGCTGGAAGGGCATGTCAACTTCGTTGGCGAGGGCGCTGAGATTCTTGACCCTGAGGCGGCCCACCATCGATTGCTCGCCCGCGCTCTTCGCAAGGATCTCCGCCCGGATCCGGCGCTACCGGAAGACACCCGGCTATGGGCTTCGCTGCAGCACGCGAGCGGCGGAATATGGGGTGGGTGCGTCTATGACGCCGAGTCAATTATCAAAAAGCTGGGCGCCTGATTTTTACCAGGGACTCCAGGACCCGTCGCTGGTCTTTTTGTCGTCTGCTTCCTTCTTGTGCTTTGCCCGGTCCTGCGCCGATTCTCCGCCCTTGAAATACAAGTGCACCGTCACCGTGTGAGTAGAGGCGTCGGCAGTGTAGTCGGAACGAGTTCCTTCGCCCAGGTTGTCGAAAATCCCTTCCTGTTGCACGCGCTTCAGGAAAAAGTCCGGGTAGTCCGGGTTGAACGGGCGTCCGGCCTTTTCGCCCCAGAGTTTCTCCACAACAGGTTGGCTGGTGATATCCAGGCCTTGCACATCCAGCGTCTGGAAATTGTAGACGGAGCCGGGTATCACACTGAATGTAACGTTCACGGTTCTGTTCGTATCGTCGGTTTTTAGGTCTGGCACGATACTTGCATCCAGATAGCCACGATGGCGGAAATCGTGCAGCATCGCCAGGCGGAAGTCATCCACCTGCGCGCCGTTGAAAGGCTGGCCCGGCTTGAACGGGATCGTGGAGCGGATCACATCCTGGTCTAGGCCGCTGCCATGAAAGCGAATGACGCCGAATTTGAACGTGGGGCCGTCGGCAATCTGAACTTTCAGAATCACTCCCAGATTATCTTGCGAAGTCTCGGTTTCGACCTTCGGGAAACTGACCGCCGCGTAACCTTTCGCGGCATACAGCGGGCGGATAGCGCCATCCAAAATCATTTTGATGCGTACATCGGAAAGGGGAACACCGACTGCCATCTGGTTCACCGCTCGAAGGATAGTGCCGGTATCCACCGCTTGATTTCCGCTTACAATCACCTGCGAGATGGTGGGCGCGGCTGTCTCCGGCGCAAAAAGCACTGCCAGCTGGTTCGGATCGTCGTTTGAAATCACCGCGTGGATTTTCAGATTGGGATTGGTTACGGCCACGCAATCCTGCACCGCGGACGTGTATCTTTTCAGCACTCCTTCCGTACCGGGAATACGGTCTGAATAGAAGGTTACCTGTTTTTTCAGGCAGGCTCGCGCCGCATCGGCCGAGAGGCCAAGCCGCTCAAAGCGCATGGGAAACAGCTGCTGGTTCTCCACCACTTCGAAGGTCAAGTCGTATGCTGGAGGGTTGCCGGGGGCGAAGCGGTACTCGTCCGCGACGTCATTGAAAAGTTCCGTCGCCTGCAGCTTTTTGCGCGCCTGCTCAATGACGGCGGCGCTGACCGGCTGCCCAAGCTTGAGACCGGTCCCGCGGATGATGTCGGTTGCGGAATAGAGTTGGTTGCCTTTTACGCTGATCGTGTGTAGTGTCCCTGGGGGCGGCGCACGCTTCTCGGTAGCCGTTCCGCTCGCGCCATCTGGAGTCTGAGCCGCGGCTGAACATGCCATCGAACACACCAGTGCCGCCCACACAATACAACGCATAACTCTACTTCAATGATACGCGCCGGCATGGGTGCCCGTTTCGCGCTCTAAGCCGCTTTTAGACGCCTGGAAGCCTCTCGCATGATCGGGGTGCAAGTCTTTGAAACTACTGAAAAATAAGGGCCGGATGATACACTTGAGACGAAAATGACTTACGATGTCGTGGTAATCGGCAGCGGACCGGGTGGGTACTCTGCGGCCGTCCGCGCCGGCCAATACGGCCTCAAAACAGCGCTTATTGAACGCGACCTGAGACTGGGCGGAACATGCCTGCTGGTCGGTTGCATTCCCACCAAAGCGCTGCTCCATACCGCCGATGTGTGGGATTTCTTCAAAGACCCGGAAGCAAATGGCATTGCGTGCCAAAATCCGCAACTGAACTACCCAAAAGTTCTGGAACGCAAAAACCGCATCGTCACCAAGCACTCCAAAGGCATCGATTTCCTGATGCGCAAGAACAAAGTGGACGTAATCAGGGGAAATGCGCGTCTGCTCGGCGGAGGTCGCATCGAGGTGCAAGGCGCTCAAGGCTCGCAGACAGTGGAGGCCAAGAACATCATTCTCGCCACCGGCTCCGAGGCGCGGATGCTGCCGGGGCTGCAGCCGGACAAAGATCTCATCCTCACCAATATCGAAATTTTGGACATGCCTTCAGTGCCGAAATCCATCGGCATCATCGGAGCCGGCGCCGTGGGCGTGGAATTCGCGTCCATTTTTAACCGATTTGGCGCCCAAGTGACGGTTCTCGAGATGCTGCCTCGGGTGGTGCCGGTGGAAGACGAAGAGATCTCAAAGGAGCTGGAAAAGCACTTCAAAAAAGCCGGTATTCGCGTGGACACCGGCGCGCGGGTCGAGAACATTCGCAAGAATGCCAACAGCGTGAGCCTCAGCCTGACTCTGGCGAACGGGAAGCAGGAAGAGCTGGAGTTCGAGAGGCTCCTGATAGCCGTCGGACGCAAACCGAATACAGAGAACATCGGGATTGAAAAGACGCGCGCCGAATTGGACCGCGGATTCGTCAAGGTCGACGCCTACCAGCGGACCGGCGAACCTGGACTCTATGCGATCGGCGATATCGTAGCGGGAATGCCGCAGTTGGCGCACGTCGCCACCGCCGAAGGCATGATCGCTGTAGGCCACATCGCCGGCAAAACCGTCCGGCCGATCAACCGGAACCGTATTCCGGGCGCAACCTACACCGATCCGGGTATTGGCAGCGTAGGCCTGACGGAGGCCCAGGCGCGCGCCCAGGGCTTCGATGTAAAGGTGGGCAAATTCCCCTTCGCCGCCAACAGCAAAGCGACCATTCTGGATAAGCATGAAGGCTTCGTGAAGATAATCGCCGACGGCGCCTTAGGCGAAATTCTCGGCGTCCACATCATTGGGCCGGAGGCCTTTGAGTTGATAAGTGAAGCCGTAACGGCTATGGAATCCGAAGCCACGGTAGACAGCATGATTGCGGCCATCCATGCGCATCCCACTATCTATGAAGCGATCGGCGAAGCCTTTAACAACGTCTACGGCTTGGCGATCAACATCTGATCACCGTCGCCGCTCCTGCGCGTGAGAGTTACGTATGAGATTGCTTGACGTGATAGACCTCGGCCGCATGCCGTACGGCGCGGCGCTAGCCATCCAGCAGGAGTTGGTGGAGCAGCGCAAGCGCGGCGCAGGAGTGGATACGCTGCTCTTTGTAGAGCATCCCCATGTCGTCACCATGGGGCGGAACGGGAGCGAGGCGCATTTGCTGGCGGACAAGGAAATTCTGGCACGCAGCGGTATCGACTTTTTCGACACGGATCGCGGCGGGGACGTGACGTATCACGGACCGGGACAGTTAGTCGGTTACCCTATCCTCGACTTGCGAGAATGGAGGCGCGATGTGCACGCCTTTTTCGCGAGCGTCGAGCAAGCCTTGATCGACGCGCTGGCGGTTTTGAGAGTGGCGGCCGGACGCATCCCGGAGCGCGGATACGAAGGCGTCTGGGTGAACGGAGCGAAGATCGCAGCCCTAGGCATACATATCAGCCGCTGGATCACGTCACATGGCTTCGCTTTGAACATCGAGACGGATCTCAGCTATTTCCAATACATTGTTCCTTGCGGCTTGACCAGGCCGGTTTGCTCGCTTCGTAGCCTGGGCTGCCGCGCAAGCCGTGAAGAGGTGATGCGCGCCATCGCCGCCTCCTTCGCGCATATATTCGAGTATGAATTGACGATGGCCAACCAGGAACTGCAGGAGACGCGATGATTGACGTGGAAATGCCCCAGATGGGGGAAAGCATTGTAGAAGGCACGCTGACGCGCTGGCTGAAAAAGCCGGGCGACAAAGTCGAGCGGGATGAGCCCTTGTTCGAGATCTCGACGGACAAGGTCGATACGGAGATCCCTGCGCCGGATGCAGGCATCTTGAGCGAGATTCTGGTTCAGGAAGGCACGACAGTAGGAATCAAGACGATCGTGGCGCGCATTGACGACGGCGCGGCTGCTTCCGCGTCTCCGGCGGCAGCTCCAGCTCAAGCAGCCGCCGCCCCCCCAGCACCCCCAGCCCCCCCAGCCGCGCCGCCCCGGCCGCAGCCCCAGCAGCAGGCTCCCGCCGCGCCGCCCTCTTCGACACAGCCTCCCGCGCACCATACGCCGGCGCCGTCGGCTGCCGGTCCGTATCCGATTGAGCCGCCGCCCGCACAGCAGCCGCCGGCCCCCGCGTCCGCTCCCGAGGCCGATGGCCGGGAAGATCAGGGCCCCTTATCGCCCCTGGTTCGCAAAATGGCTCGCGAATACAACATCGATTTGTCACAGGTAAAGGGAACGGGCGCGGCCGGCCGCATTACAAAACAGGACGTGGAGAGTTACATGTCGTCGCAGGCCGCTCGCACCTTCGCATCGCCCGCGGGCGCCCCCCAGCAGCCGCAGGCTCCGCCGGCGCCCCCCGCTCCTGCGCCGCTGCCTGCGGCCGAGGCCGCCAAGGTCCGCACCGAGCCGATGAGTACCATGCGGCAGAAGATCGCCGAGCACATGGTGATGAGCAAACACACCTCCGCGCACGTAACGACGGTTCATCGCGTCGACATGACAAAGATCTCCAGGTTGCGCGATCGATCCAAGAAAGAATTCCAGGAGCGCAATGGCTTCTCGCTGACCTTCCTGCCCTTCGTAACAGCGGCTGTTGGCGAAGCCCTCCGCGCTTTTCCGCTGTTCAACGCTTCAATTGACGGCAAGAACATCATCTACTATCGCGATATCAACATCGGCATCGCCGTGGCCCTGGAAGGCGGCTTGATTGTTCCTGTGATCCGCAATGCCGATGAAAAGAACGTGGCTGGTTTGCAGCGCGCTATCGTCGACCTCGCCACGCGTGCTCGCTCACGCCAGCTGAAACCGGACGAGGTGCAGGGCGGAACCTTCTCCATCACGAACTTTGGCAGCTTTGGCAGCATTTTCGGCACCCCCGTCATTAATCAGCCGCAGGTGGCGATTCTCGGCATCGGCGCGGTCGAAAAGGTCGCGGCGGTGGTGGAAGGTGATGCCATCGCCATCCGCTCACAGGCGCACTTGGCCCTCACTTTCGATCACCGGCTGATAGATGGAGCGCTCGCCGATCAGTTCTGTCAAAAAGTAAAGTCGATCTTGGAGAACTGGTCCGCGAACATCCTCTAAATTGGTTTGCTTAAGTTCGGAGCAGGCTGGTTCTCGACCGCCGGTCTTTTTGCTAGTGTCGCAATTTAACGCCGGATTCAGACACTTGCCTGTGGTGAAACTTCACCCCCGGTCGGGCGGTTTGGCCGATTTTTGATCAATTTCAAGGTACACCACCAACTCAGGTGTGTAACATCGTTTTTTCTTCTTGACGAAACCTTAATGCCGGTTTAATATTCCTTTGGGCTGTCGTACCAAACTGATTTGTAACCTAGGGAAAGAGGTCCATGAATGACCTTTCAGGTCGGCGAGAAAGTAGTTTATCCGAACCAAGGCGTAGGTACCGTTGAAAACATCAGTTCCCGCTCATTTGGAACTCAGCAAGAACGCTTTTATTTACTTCGTTTGGCGCCTAGCAGCATGACCGTCATGGTGCCCTTTTCACACGTCGGGGACATAGGATTACGCAAAGTCACGAAATGCAGTGAGATTACACGTGTACTCAATTATTTGTCCGCGGGACGGCCCTGCTGCCCGCAGGATTGGAAGGATAGATTCAAAGAAAACTCGGACAAGATGAAAGGCGGAAGTTTATTGGAGATTGCCGAGGTTTTCAAGGCGCTCGTAGTTATTCAGATGTCAAAGCCATTATCGTTCCGTGAAAAAAAGATGTTGGAACGCGCGCGCAGCATGCTGATTCTGGAAACCTCCGTAGCCAAGTCTGCCACTGAACCGGGAGCGGTTGCGTTGATCGCCAGAGCTCTGGCGAAGTGCAACCTGCCCATGCCCGAAGCTCTCTAAGGCGCTCAGTTCAGCGCTTCTCGGGTGGGGCAGAGACTCTATAATGGAAATGCCCCACTCGAATGGCGCTATCGTCTAACGGTTAGGACAGAGCCCTCTCAAGGCTTAAATAGGGGTTCGATTCCCCTTAGCGCTACCAACTTTTCTCCTATTTTGCTCGACTCTAGTGCCTAACGCCCCGCAGACCGTCCGCCGCCCACCGACCCTTCCCGCATAGCCTGCTCTAGTGCTAGAACCGCATAGGCTGTCGCGGCATCGCTCATAAATTTCCCAACATCACTCGCTAAATCGCGTTGCTTATTCAGCGAGTACGCCCGCCAGCGGCCTTCCTTTTTATCCTGGTTCTGCACCAGCCACATCAGCCCGCGCCGCAGCTGAGGGTGGTCCGGAGCCACGCCCGCCTGCAGCAGCGCTAACGTAACCAGACCCGTGGCAAGGCCGTCGCTTTGGGTTTCCTGCGCCGTGCCATCATGCCGCTTCCACCCTTCCACAAACGCCGCCAGACTAAAGCCTCCGTCGGCCTGCTGCTTAGCGAGCGCTTCCTCGATAATCGTCTGCTGCTGCGCCGCCGAAAGCAATCCGGGAAACTTGGCGGAGGCCCACAACAGCATCACGCGGTTAAACGTGACCTGAGACGCCTGCTCGCGCAGCAGATAATCGCGGAGCAACTGCATCCCCGTCTGCACCTCCGGCTGCGCCCGATAATCGCCGGGCGTGGTTCCCGCCGCAAGCGCCGCTAACGTCGCACCGAAATACTGCGAATCCCCCTCCCAGGGAGCATTGTGAAACTGCAGCCACGCCCACGCGCCCTTGGCCTCTCCGGCCTTACATTGCAGCGCCCACATGTTGTCGAGTGCCAGTCGCGCGTCAGGACTCAACTTGCCTGCCGGATCATCGGCGCGGACCAGGATGAGAGCGTTGAAAATGGACTCGGTCCCACGCGATTCGGCCGTCTTCGGCACGCCCCGCACGGCGTCGGGATAGAAAGGCTCTACTTCATTCCACATCTGAACTCGCTTCGTAACATTGGCTAGAACCTTTTGTTCACTAGCCGACGGGCCTCGTTCGGACAGCGCGGTTCGCAGTGCTGGCCGTGCCAACGCATACGGCAGCGCGGTGTGGCAGGAAATGCAGAACGTCTCATGATCGCGGGCCGCCACCGGCCAGCTCATCCACCAGTTCATCCGTTCATCCAGGTACCCCGCGGCAGCCTCCGCGCTCCAGGAGGCGGATTTACTCGTCACAACGGGGTTCTCAGCCGGCCCGCTTTGGATCAAATTGATCTGGGCCAGAGTGTTCTGCGCTAGAACGTTCGCACCAAGGAAGGCCGTGATCGCGATTCCTAGGACTGGCGGCTTCATCGGAATTCACCTCCGTCTAATCATGTCAGCTTAGCGAAACGCCGCACCTTCTGGCTAATTCATCCGTCGTTCACAACACCGCCTGGAATTTCTTTTATCCACTTCCTTCCGCTAATTCTTCTACTTACGCCTGCATTCTCAATCGCGGGAGTTTCGGTCGCCCTCCCCGCGTGCTAGCTTTTCGGCGGGTCGAGGCCCATCTACTTTATGTCCATGTCGCAGGAAATACAGCCGCTCCCGGCAGATGAATTCCGTCCCTCCCGCGCTGAGATCAATCGCGCCAATTCTCAACATTCAACCGGCCCGCGCACCGCCGAAGGCAAGGCTAATTCGAAAGGCAATTCGTTCAAGCACGGCCTTTATTCCACGGAGCTCGTCCTGCCGGATGAAGATCCCGCCGAACTCGACGACCTGCGCGCCAGTCTCCGGGCCGATCACCAGCCCGCCAACGAAACGGAAGAAATCCTGGTCAACGAAATCGCCGAGCACTTCTGGCGTCTTCGCCGCATGCGAAAATTCGAAGCGCGCGGCATGCAGCCCGAAAACTTCGACAACTGGTTTCAGCACGGACTGCTTGCACTCGTCGCCCGCAACATGGCCTCCGCCGAGCGCGGCATGCACAGAGCCATCTCCGCCCTGCGCCAGGTCCGCAAGGATAGCGTCGCAACCAAACAACAGGATCTACCTGCCGAATCTGGCTTCGTTCCCCCAAAATTGACCACAGCCGAACCCGATGCCGAAGTGACAATCACTGAAAACCGCGAGGAACATGGCTTCGTTCCCTCAAAAAGGCTCGCAAGCCCGTTCCCGTCGACGCGCGAACACAAACTTCCCCGCCCCGAGCCACCTCCAGCCCACCAAATCGCGGCCTGATTCGTCTAATTTTTCGCGATTTGCACTCCAGAGACCCTTCCCTGGACCTAACCTTAAGTAAAATGGCGTTTTAGGCGTCTTATGAAAAAGATCCTCTGTTCCACCATCGCCCTGGTGCTCCTCGGCGGTTACTTGGTTGCCCAAACCGGCAGTCCCCGTAAGGCGCCCGAACTAGCCTTTGTGGTCCCCGGCCAAGGCGATCGCCTGTTGAGCCAGTATCGCGGCAAAGTCGTTGCTCTTGAGTTCATCCTCACCACATGCCCTCATTGCCAGGCGGCTTCTAAAGTGATGACCGGTTTCCAGCGCGAATATGGCCCGCGGGGATTTCAAGCGATTGATCTTGCCATCAACGCGCTCGATGAAGGCAGAACGTCAGATCAGGCCAGCCAGATGGTGGAAGCGTTCGCGCAGAACTTTCAGGTCGGCTTTCCAGTCGGCTACATTGGCCGCGATCCTATGATGGCGTTCATGGGTTTCAGCATGATGCAGCGCATGGTGGTTCCACAGTTGGTGCTGATAGACCGCAACGGCTACATCCATTACCAGACGCCGGAAGGCGACAGCGCAGATTGGAACAAGCTGATGAACGATGCCGCTATCCGGCAGCACATTGAAGAGCTGCTTGCCATTCCCGTTTCGGCTTCGCGCAGCGCCTCCTCAAAGCGCGTGTCGTGATAATTGAGCGGTTCAGCCCGCAAAGGCGTAATGGGATTGTAAAGTAAGCGGAATACGATGAAGCACAATGGACAATCAGGCTAGTCAGGAAGTTCAGCTCGAGACGACAAATGGCTCGCGCCCCGGAGTAACCCTTCTGAAAGTGCGCGGCCCCCTCACCATCCGGAACTTCTTTGATTTCCAGGATCAGACACGCAAGGAAACCTCTCCGGTTCTCATCATTGATCTCGCCGATGTTCCCTACATGGACTCCGCCGCGCTTGGCAGCCTGCTCGGCGTACACGTTTCCTGTGGCAAAAGCAATCGAAAGTACGCGCTGGTGAATGTGCCTGATCGCTTGTTGACGATGTTCACAGTTTGCGGCGTCAGTGATGTTCTCGTCACGTTCCCCACTGTTAGTGCAGCAGAAGCCGCTCTGCTGTAACCCGGGCCTTCTTCCGGAATACTCCTCTCCGTCGCGTCGTGGTAAAACAAAGGGCTATATGCGCCCTTTTTTGGTATTAGCCCTGGCATTCAGCCTTTCTGCAAGTCCGCTTTTCGCTCAGGGAGACAAGACTCTAGATGTCGTCGGCAAGATCAAGAACGAGGCCTTCGCCAACTCGCAGGTCATGGACACCCTCGAGAACATAAGTGACCTGTACGGCCCGCGCCTCACCGCTTCGCCCGAGTTCCAGCAAGCCGCGGACTGGGCCATCGGCCACCTCAAGGAATATGGAATCTCGAACGTTCATGGCGAACCATGGGGCCCGTTCGGCAGAAGCTGGTCGCTTCAGCATTACGAACTCGAAATGACTGCTCCGCGCTACTCGCATCTGGTGGCCGCTCCTCTCGCATGGAGCGCGCCCACAAGTGGCGTCCAGACCGAAGACGTCCTTTTTGCGCCCATGCACCTGGCGGCAATCGCCTATGATATTGGCGCCAACAAGCAGGCCTTGCACGAATATGAGGAAAAATGGCGGGGCAAATTAAAGGGCAAGATCGTGCTCATCTCTGATTTGCCACCGCCCGCTCCGAGCACAAAACCTCTGTTCACGCGCTACACTGACGCCGAACTCGCCGAAATTGCGCAGGCGCCCGCGCCCGTCATGAAGCGCCATATCAGCGTCGACGACCTTAAGTTCCCCACTGACCGCGAAGAGGCCTTCAAATACCTGTCCACGCTGCCGAGCTCAGTTATGGACGCGCTCCTCGACCGCTACTTCGCGCTCGTCGATGAGGAAGGCCGCTTCTTCCATGACGAAGGAGTCGTAGGTCTCATTAAGGACGACCGCCGCGCTCACAATGGCCTCATTATGGCCGAATCTGCCGGTTCGCACGAGAGCAAGAACCCCCTCGCCCCGCCCACCTTCGTCGTCACCGAGGAACAGTACACACGCATGACGCGGCTCATCGATGACAAAAAGGCTGTCTCCGTTCGCATGGACTTGGACGCCAAGGTCGGCGACAAAGATGTGGACGGGCTGGACATCGTCGGCGAGATTCCCGGTCAGTCCCGGCCTGATGAGGTCGTCATGATCGGCGCGCACTTTGACTCCTGGCATACCGGTACAGGGGCCACGGACAACGGCGCCGGCAGCGCCGTCATGATCGAGGTGATGCGCATCTTGAAAACCTTGAATCTCAAGATGGATCGCACGGTCCGCATCGGCCTGTGGAGCGGCGAAGAACAGGGCCTTTATGGGTCCAAAGCTTATGTCAAGGCTCACTTCGGCGACCCCAAAACCATGGAGTTGAAGCATGCCGAATACGATAAGTTCGATGCTTATCTGAACCTCGATAACGGCAGCGGCAAGATCCGCGGGGTCTACCTGCAAGGCAATGACGCGGCGCGGCCTCTCTTCCAGAAGATGCTGGAACCGTTCCACGACATGGGCGCAAGCACCCTCACGCTCAAGAACACCGGTGGTACAGATCATCTGTCGTTCGACGCCGTTGGACTGCCTGGTTTCCAATTCATTCAGGATCCGCTTGATTACGGCACGGTCACCCATCACTCCGACATGGACACCTATTCGCATGCCATCCCCGAAGGCTTGATGCAGGCCTCTGCCGTTATCGCGACGCTGGTCTATGACATCGCCAATACTCCCGAACAGTTCCCCCGCAAGGTGCCGGTTGAACACGAGAATCCCCGGCCCTGATTTCACTCGGCCGTCGCTAGACTGAAAGCGCATGCATACCAATGCGCTCGTGAATGAGAAGAGCCCGTACTTACAGCAGCACGCTCACAACCCGGTAAATTGGCTGCCGTGGGGCGAAAAGGCTTTTGAAAAAGCGCGCCGCGAGGATAAGCCGATCTTCTTATCCATCGGCTACTCCACCTGCCATTGGTGTCACGTCATGGCGCATGAATCGTTCGAGGATGAAAAGGTTGCGGAGGTCCTGAACCGCGAATTCGTTCCCATCAAGCTTGATCGGGAAGAACGGCCCGACGTGGACCGCGTCTACATGCTTTTTGTGCAAGCATCTACGGGCAGCGGCGGGTGGCCCATGTCTGTTTGGCTCACGCCGTATCTGAAGCCATTCTTCGGCGGAACGTACTTTCCGCCCGATTCCCGCTATGGAAGGCCTGGCTTTCGCGACATACTCGACCATCTTTCCCGCGCCTGGAAGCAGGAGCGAGCACGGGTGGAAGAATCGAGCGCGAGCGTCACCGAACAATTGCGTGACATGGCGGCTTCCGCCAAATCGGCGTTGGAGCCCGACCGGGAACTCTTTGCCGCCGCTTTTCCCCATTTCCGCCGCACCTTCGATTCGCGGTATGGCGGTTTCGGCCATGCGCCAAAGTTTCCGCGGCCGGTTGCCTTCAACTATCTATTCCGCGTGTATGCCGTGGAGAATAATTCCGAAGCGGCCGAGATGAGCCTCGAGACTCTGCGGGCGATGGCAAAGGGCGGCATGCATGATCAGCTCGGAGGCGGCTTCCATCGCTACTCCGTCGACGAGCGTTGGTTTGTTCCGCACTTCGAGAAAATGCTGTACGATCAGGCCCAACTCGCGGTCTCTTATCTAGAGGCCTTTCAGATCACGCGGGATGACGATTTCGCCCGCGTGGCCCGCGGCATCTTTGCCTACGTTCTTCGCGACCTCACCAGTCCGGAGCAAGCCTTCTACTCCGCCGAAGACGCGGATAGCCCTGATCCGAAAAACCCAGGCCACTCCGGCGAAGGAGCCTTCTATATCTGGCGGAAGGCCGAAATCGAATCCATTCTCGGCAAGAAAGATGCCGAGTTATTCTCGCGTCGCTACGGCGTCGAACCCGACGGCAATGTCCAACAGGATCCTCACGGCGAGTTCACCGGCCGCAACATCCTTTACCAGGCGCGTGCCGTCGAAGATGAGTCCGGCGTGCTGCATCGCGCCGGCCAGCAGCTCTTTGAGGCGCGCAGCCGCCGCCCCCGGCCGCATCTCGACAATAAAATCCTTACTTCGTGGAATGCCTTGATGATCTCGGCTTTTACAAAAGGATCCGTGGCTCTGGGCGAAGAAAAATACTTGGAGTCTGCCCATGCGGCGGCCGATTTCCTGCTGCGGACAATGTACGATCCCACAACCGGTGCTTTGCTCCGGCGCTTCTCCGGAGGCGAAGCCGGCATTCCGGCGTTTCTCGACGACTATGCGTTCTTTGCACAGGCGTTGCTCGATCTCTTTGAGGCCACCGGAGAACCGCGTTATTTGGAAGTAGCGGACAATCTTGCCCGTTCAGGCTTCATCCGGTTTGAGGATAGCGGATCAGGCGGTTTCTTCAGCACCGCCGAGCATGCGCCCGACGTTCTTCTCCGAATCAAAGACGATTATGACGGCGCCGAGCCTTCCGGCAATTCCGTTGCAACCGATGTCTTGCTTAGGCTCGCTCACCTCACCGGGAACGACGAGTTCCGTTCCCGTGCTTTGAAATCTTTGCGTGTGTTCGCGCCTAAGATCAAGTCTCAACCGCCCATCGCTCCGCAAATGCTCGTCGCGGTTGGACGTTCGCTAGCCGAACCGGAGCAGGTCGTCATCCGTTGCGCCATTATCGACGCCGAGGTCAAGAAGTTATTGACGGAGGAGCGGAGCCGTTACGCTCCCTACTCCATTCAGCTCGCGCTGACCGATGCCGCCGACGACGCGTTGCGGCCCATAAGCCCATTCCTTTCAGGACTGGAGCGCAGGGACCGGATCACCGTCTACCACTGCCGTAATTTCACTTGCGAATTGCCCCTCGTGATCGAGTAGCCGGGGTCTCATTACCCTGCTACACTGTGGCCGATGACAAATACGAATCCTTCCAGCCGCAGCACAAGCTTAAGAGGAAATCCTTACAAGCTCAATGGCCCGGAGTTGAAGGTCGGCGACCCGGCCCCCGATTTTGATGTAGTCGACTCTTCGTTACAAAAGGTAGACCTGGCGAAAACCGGTCAGGGCGTACGGATCTTTAGCGTCGTGCCTTCGCTTGATACGCCCGTCTGCGATGCTCAAACGAAGCGCTTTGAAGAAGAAGCCGAGAAAGACGCCAACATCAAGATTTATACCGTCAGCATGGATCTACCATTTGCCCAAAAGCGCTGGTGCGGAAACTTTGGGATTGATAAGGTAATCATGCTTTCGGATCATCGTACCGGTTCGTTTGGCGAAGGCTACGGTACATTAATTGCCGACCTACGGATTGAAAGCCGGGCGATTTTCGTGGTTGGTCCAGACAACAAAATCGTGTACGTCCAATATGTCGGCGAGGTCGGAGAACACCCCAACTACCAAGCTGCCCTTGACGCAGCCAAGTCAATTGCCGCTTCCCATTCCGCCGCTTAGCGATTTGACGCGCTATCGGGGACTCTCCGGCGCGATTGACAGCACGCTAAGCGGTTTCTTATCATAAGGATTGCGTCAAGGGAGGCTGTTTGATCAAGCTAGACATCATCAATGAGGTCGTAAGCCGCACCGGGATTACCAAGACGAAGGCGGAAATGGCTGTCGAAACCGTTTTCGAGACTATGAAGAAAGCTCTCAGTGAAGGCGACCGCATTGAACTCAGAGGCTTTGGCATTTTCAATGTTCGCCCGCGAAAAACGGGGATCGGACGAAATCCGAGGACCGGCGCTGAGGTCGCCATCCCTCCCGGGAAGGCAGTGCGGTTCAAGCCGGGTAAGGAACTGCAGACTCTGCAGTAAGAAGGTGTGCCGGATCCGGGGTTTACGCGCCCATTCGAAAGCCTTGAGAGTAGCGGTCTAGAGGCCGATTCTTCCCTTCGCAGTCTCTCCTTTCTGTTGCTGCACGCTTTTCTTTTTGCAGCTACATTGGTCTCCACTACTGCTTTTGGGTACGCGATGGTGCACGCCTTCGCACTCCAACAGCCCTTCAGCCCCAATACGGAGCAGCTCTTGGAGGGTTACAGCCTTCTGCGGCACCTCGACCCGCGGCTCTGGTCAGGCCTCATCTTCTCGCTGCCGCTGCTGATTATCCTGCTCTGTCATGAGTTCGGACATTATGTGGAATGCCGCCGTCGCGGTTTGGACGCCAGCTTGCCCTATTTCCTCCCTTTCCCAGGTTTGTTCGGCACTTTGGGAGCTTTCATTCGAATCCGCTCGCCGTTCTATACTCGCGAGGATCTCTTCGATGTCGGCATTTCCGGGCCAATCGCCGGCTTTCTGGCCCTGATTCCCTTTCTGTTTGCGGGTGTTTCGCTGTCGCATGTTTCCGCCGGCCCCATCAACTCCGAGCTGGTTTTCGGTACGCCGCTTCTTCTCCGGGCGGTTGAGTTGATTTGTTTTCCCGGGGTCGATCCATCCAGGATTCTGCTGCATCCATTGGCCATGGCCTCGCTAGGAGGATTGCTGGCCACCGCGTTCAATCTGCTCCCCATGGGACAACTGGATGGAGGTCACATCCTGTATGCTGTCGGCGGCGCGCGATGGCACCGCAATGTCAGCACTGGCATGGCCCTCGCCCTGGGATTGCTCGGTTTCGTGTACTGGCCCTGGTGGTTTTGGGCGATTATCATGTTTTTTCTCGGAAGACGGCATCCGCTCATTTATGATCGAACTCCCGTCTCTCGTGGCCGCCTCATTCTGTGTGTTGGCGCTCTTCTGATGCTCGCGTTGTCGATTTCATTGGTTCCCGTCCGTGTCATGTGACGCGCACCAAAAAATGAAAATCTCCGCAACGATCATTACGTTCAACGAAGAGCGGAACATCGCCCGGGTGGTAGAAAGCCTGCGATGCTGCGATGAGATTCTGGTTCTGGACAGCGGTTCAAATGATCGAACTGTGGAGATCGCGGAGAAGCTGGGTGCGCGGGTTGTCGAGGCCTCCTGGCACGGATACGCGGCGCAAAAAAATATAGCCGTTGAACTGGCATCGCACGACTGGATCCTGTCGCTCGATGCGGATGAGAGCCTCAGCGAGGCTTTGGAAGCCGAGATCTGGCAGATTAAGAAGGCGGGTCCGCTTTTCGACGGCTACACCATGCCGCGCCTGGCTCAATACCTGGGCCGCTGGATTTTGCACAGCGGATGGTATCCCGACCGGAAAATCCGCCTGTTCAACAAGCGCAAGGCGAAGTGGGTCGGCGACTTCGTACACGAGTCGGTGAAAGTGGATGGATCTGTGGGCCATCTTTCTTCGAACCTCCTGCACTTCACGTGCGACTCCCTGTCGGAACATCTCCGCACGATGGATGGTTACACGACGCTTGCCGCCCAGGAGATTGCGTCGCGAGGCACGAACATCAGCATCGGTCGACTGTTGTTCGATCCCTTCATCACCTTCCTTCGCACTTACATTTTCAACCGGGGTTTCCTGGATGGGGTGGAGGGGCTGACCATCGCCTATATGGCCGCTCTTTACAATTTCGTTAAGTATGCCAAGGCGCGCCACATGAGTCCGGGCCGGAAATAGGTGCGTGTTCTTCACATTGATACAGGGACGGAACTGCGCGGCGGACAGCGGCAGGCGCTTCTTTTGATGGAAGCCTTGAGCCAGGCCGGGCACCAACAAGTGCTGCTTTCGCCCGGCAAAGGACTCCTTAGCAAGAGTACCCGCAAACTGGACGTGACGGTCCACGATGCCACGCTGCGCAACGTCTGGTCTCTTTCGAGGCAGGTAGATATCGTCCACGTCCACGATGCGCATGCCCACACGCTGGCGGCACTGGGCTGCAGGAAATCCTTTGTCGTCTCGCGGAGAGTGGCGTTTCCGGTACACCGCTCCGGCGCATCGCGCTGGAAATACAGCCGGGCGAAGCGCTTCCTGGCTGTTTCACGCTTCGTTGCAGAGCAACTCTACGCCGCCGGCATACCGGCCGATCGAGTGGATATCGTGTATGACGCAGTGGGCGAAAGCGCCTGGACGGGCGAATGGAGCGTCACCGCGCCAGTCGTCGCGCTGGCTAACCAAGATCCGATGAAGGGGCGGGATTTAGTGCAACTTGCGGAGAGCGCAAGCGGCCTCAAGGTACTTTATTCAAGTGATCTTGCGCGGGACCTGAAATGGGCTTCCATGTTTCTTTACATCACAAAATCCGAGGGCTTGGGTTCGGCTGCCTTGCTGGCGATGAGCATGGGAGTTCCGGTGATTGCAAGCAGAGTCGGCGGCCTGGGCGAGATTTTCGAAGACGGCATTTCGGGCATCTATGTCGAAAACGATGCAGGGCAGATCGCGTCGGCGATGCGCAGCCTGGTGGGTGATAGAGAGCTCGCTTTGAGCATCATCAGCGAGGCCCACGCGCAGATCGCTGCGCGCTTCACGACGCGGCATCTTCTCGAGAGTACCTTGCAGTCTTATTCGAGGGCGCTTGCAGGCTGACGACCGAATCGTTTTCATCATCCTCTTCGCGGTCCTCGGACTTCTGTTCGGCAGTTTTCTGAACGTCTGCATCTATCGGATTCCGCGCGACCTGTCGGTTGTCACGCCGCGCTCCTTTTGTCCCGAATGCGGCGCACAGATCGGCTGGTTCGATAACATTCCAATTCTCAGCTTCGCCTTGCTTCGCGGTAAGTGCCGGGCGTGCGGCAAGCCGATTGGGTTCCATTATCCCGCTGTAGAGCTGCTAACCACGATCCTTTTCGGCGCAACGGCGGCGCTATACGGTTTCACGCTTGCGACCGGTAAGTGGGCTTTATTCGAGGGAATCATGGTTGTTCTGTTCTTCACCGATCTGGAGGAGCGAATCCTTCCGGACGAGTTAACTATTGGAGGGAGCATCGCGGGCATTATCTTCGGGTTCTTTGTCCCTGTGCCGGGTTCGATAGGCATGCTGGTCCTGCCGCAATTGGGAGTGGTGGGTCAATCCCTGCTCAATGCGGCGGCGGGAGCGTGTTTTCTCACCATTCCGATGACTGCCATTGGATTTCTTTACATGAAGGTGAGACATCGCGAAGGGCTCGGATGGGGAGACGTCAAGCTACTGATTCTGCTCGGTATTTTTCTCGGATTTGAAAAAGGATTGCTCGCTATGCTCATAGGCACGGTAGCCGGCTCCGTTCTGGGCCTGCTGTATATCGGAGTGACGCGCAAACGCGCGGCTACCTATGAGCTGCCGCTGGGCAGCTTTCTATGCGCCGGCTCCGCGCTGGTACCCCTCATCAACAGGATGTAGGCGCATGTCTCTTGGTGTACCATAGAACTTTATCGTATGAAGGAACTCCTCCGCATGCTCAAGCCGGATGATCCGGACTGGCAACTGGCTTCTCAATTGGATCCGAAGAGGCTGCCGGCGCATGTAGCCATCATCATGGACGGGAATGGCCGCTGGGCCAGGCAGCGAAACTATCCACGCATTATGGGCCACAAAGCTGGAGTAAATCCAGTCCGAACAGCGGTAGAGACCTGCGCCCAACTCGGTTTGGAAGCTCTCACATTATACGCGTTTTCGGTGGAAAACTGGAAGCGGCCGCGACACGAAATCGAGGGTCTTTGGCGATTATTGCGATTTTATTTGCGGCGCGAATTGCCGAATTTAATGAAGAACGATGTTCAGTTAGTGGCCATCGGACGGCTGGAAGCGCTGCCTGACATGGTTCAACAAGAACTCCAATGCGTGGTGGACAAAACCGCAAAGAACCGCGGGATGCGCCTGAACCTGGCCATTAATTACGGCGGACGAACGGAGTTAGTGGACGCAGTCAACACCATGCTCGACAACGCGCGTCTCGAAGGAAATCTGCATTCGCTCGAAATCACGGAGGAGGCGATCAGCGATCACCTTTACACCGCCGGTCTTAAAGATCCCGATCTGCTGATCCGCACGTCGGGGGAAATGCGAATCAGTAATTTCCTCCTCTGGCAGATTGCATACGCCGAGCTTTACGTCACGGATACGCTCTGGCCTGACTTCACTCGTACAGAGCTGCTTGAAGCGATTTGCGAATATCAGAGTCGTGAACGGCGCTTTGGCGGACTGGCTCTTACAGCTACCTCCTCGATGGAACAGGCCGCCGGCTTCCTGCTCGAAGAAGCTCTCGAACTGCCACTCGCCTAGCCATCTCAGCGGACTGAATCGATGAATCGCCTGATTACGGCAATCGGGCTGATTGTCGCTGCTCTCTATCTCATCTTCGCGGCTCCGCAGATAGTCTTTATCCTCGCGGCGGCCGCTTTCGGAGTTGGGTGCTATTGGGAGTTCTCGATCCTGGTTGAGAAGCACTCGATCAATCGCCCCGGCGTCTTCGGATTTCTGACCGGCATTCTGATTCTCTTTTGGCCCTTTCACAGGCTGCCCGGTCTCTATTTTCTGGCGGCCCTCAGCACTTTGACGGTGCTGGCATTCATCACTTCTCTGCGCTATCCGGATATGCGGGAAGTGCTCCCTCAAGTGGCATGCGCTCTGCTGGGTGGCTTCTATTCGTTCGCGCCTTGGCGATTCATCATCGATCTGAGGTCCGTGAGCGTTCACCTGGCTTTCTTCGCGGTGGCGCTGAACTGGGCCGGCGACAGCGCGGCATTTTACGTGGGCCGTCACTTTGGCCGCCACAAGCTCGCCCCGATCGTTAGCCCGAAGAAGAGCTGGGAGGGCGCGGCGGCCTCGGTGGCTGGATCTGTAGTTTTCGGGATTCTCTATCTTGGTTATTTCATGCCGCGTTTGCACTGGTGGGAAATTGCCGGAATGGCCGCGGTGGGCAATGTGGCCGGACAGTTTGGCGACCTTGCGGAATCCGCCATGAAGCGGGGAGCGGGCGTGAAGGATAGCGGCACGATTTTTCCAGGTCATGGCGGCATGCTGGACCGCGTCGACAGCAGCTTGTTTGCGCTGCCAGTGGTGTACGTGCTGTATGTGGTAATTCAAGCAGCTCCTTCCTGATTAGAACTCCTGCCGGGCAGCCCCGGAGAGGGACAAAGCCTACGAAGCCAAGTATCTGATTGTCGTACTCTTGGCGGAAAACGTTAAAGTAACCAATTTCCGTTGAGTCGAGTTCTTGTAATAATCACCATGTGGCTGTTCGGTTGAAGGACATTGCTCGCGACCTTGGGCTCTCTGTAGTGACTGTTTCCAAGGTACTGCGGAATCACGCAGACATCAGCTCCGAAACTCGCAAACGAGTCCTGAAAAGGATGAAAGAACTGAATTACCAACCGAACGTTGCGGCTCGGGCGCTCGTCACTGGAAAGAGTCATTTAGTGGGTCTCGTGGTCCCGGATCTTGTACATCCGTTTTTTGCACAAGTGGCCAAAGGTGTCTCTAGAGTGCTCCGAAACAAAGGCTATGGCCTGGTCATTGCGTCCTCGGAGGAAGACCCGGACCTGGAGAAACAAGAGATTCAGCAGATGCTGGCGCGCGGTTTGGATGTCCTGATAATTGCTTCGGCGCAGTGGACTGTCGAGAGCTTCCGCCGCATAGAGGAGCATCAAAGGCCCTATGTGTTAATCGACCGCAGGTTCACCGGCCTAGCCGCCAACTTTGTCGGAACCGATGATGTAGCGGTGGGCAGCGCGGCCACGACACATCTCATCGAAAACGGTTGCCGAAGGATCGCCTTCATCGGCGGCCAGCACGTGAGCACGGCGGTGGATCGCCTGCAAGGGTACCGCCAGATTCTTGCTGCGAACGGTCTCTCCTTGCCCGAAAAATACGTGATCTGCCGCCGTCACGTGGACGATTCAGGAGATCTCACGGGCTATCAAGCGATGCAGGATCTGCTGCGGCTCGATCCGCTCCCTGACGGCGTTTTCTGTCATAACGACACCCTTGCTATGGGGGCCATTAAAGCCGCCTTCGAAGCGGGCCTTCGCATTCCCCACGATTTGGCGATTATTGGCTGCGGAAACGTGCGGTACGACGCAGCGCTGCGGGTGTCTCTGAGCAGCATAGACCAGGAAAGTGAATCGTTGGGTGAGCGCGCGGCCAAGCTCGCGCTCACTCTCGTCCAGCACAAGGGAACTGCGCGCCCTCAGCAGATCCTGATCCAGCCTAAGTTGGTTGTCAGAGAATCGAGCGTGCGCCGCACCGCCGGATCTGGAGGCGCCGAATCAGATTTGAAGTCCCAAGGCAAGCCTGCCAGAACTTCTACTGGGTAACCGCTAAAGGTAACGTTAACTATTGACGCTTTGGCTTAATTCCGGATAATCTTATCGTAGTGCTTTATCGGGAGTTTCGCCATGTTTGCTGTTCATGAGGTTAGCGGTTTCAGAGGCATCCGGAAGGTCGATGTCTCTCCCTTCAGCAGCCTTCTTTGGGCCTTGCTGATGGCAGCAATGTTCCCGTTTCAGTCGTTTTCTCAAATCAACACCGCGACAATCGCGGGAAGTGTGACTGATCCATCGGACGCCAGCGTCCAGGGCGCGACAGTGATCGTCGAGAGCGTGGCAAATGGAGCACGCCGAGAAACGCAAACTAACTCGGATGGCGCGTTTTCCATCCCGTTGCTGCAGCCCGGCAAATACGACGTAACGATAACGAAAGAAGGGTTTCGCACATTCAAGAACTCCGCCGTGGACCTGGTGATCGAGCAAGTAGCGAATCTGAAGGTCGCGCTGCAGCTGGGGGCGACGTCCCAGGCCGTGACGGTCACGGGCGAAGTGCCTCTAGTGGAAACCAGCACAGCCAGCCTGGGCACTGTCATTGGCGAAAAGGAGACCGCCGATCTGCCCTTGAACGGACGCCAGTTTGTTCAGCTTTTGCAATTGGCACCAGGCACAGTTCCGATTACCGTTTCGCAGAGCGCCACGCCGCCCATCGGGTCCGGATCCGTTACCCCGTCCATAAACGGCGGGACGAACCGAAGCAATCTTTTCTTCATCGACGGCGTTTACGCCACAGATCCGTTTTTCAGCACGTTTTCAATAAGTCCCTCTATCGACGCTCTGCAGGAATTCAAGGAGGAGACCCATACCGATCAGGCCGAGTTCGGCGAAGTAACGGGCGGAACGATTGATATCGCAAGCAAATCCGGAACCAACAGCTTCCAGGGCACGCTGTACGAATTTTTGAGGAACGACGATCTCGACGCGCGTAATTTCTTTGCGCCGACCAGGGGCGTGTACAGACAGAATCAGTTTGGAGCGACATTCGGCGGCCCAGTCATTCGCAACAAACTATTCTTCTTCGTTTTTTATGATGGCTACCGCTATACACAGGCTGCCAATAACTTCACCGAAGTACCGACGCAGGCAGAGCTGAACGGAAATTTTAGCGGCATCGGCACGACGATTTATAATCCTTACACTTACAACCCGGCGACCAATATGATCCAGCCGTTCGCAGGGAATCAAGTTCCAACCCAGCTGATGAATCAAGGCATGCTAGCTTACGTGAAGGCGTTCGTTCCTTTACCTAATTATTTCGTGCCGGGTTCGCCGTTCAATTACCTTAATACGGAATCCGCGCTAGTCAACCAGGACCAAGGCGGGATACGAGGCGATTACGCCTTGGGCTCCAAGGACACGATAAACGGCCACTTCATGATGAGCAATGCGACTAATTCGTCGCCGAGCTCCTTGCCCGGCAGCCCGTTCGTGACCGGTTTCAACGGCAAAAATGCCGGCATCAATTGGATTCACAGTGTAAACCCGACTCTGATAACGCAACTTACACTCGGTTATAACTCCCTTGACCATCCACAGCAGAACGTCCAACCTAATCCGACGGCTGCGTTCGAGGCCTCCGGTTTGGGCGCCGGCTTTACTCTCATGCCGGGCGACATCAAGGTACCGTCTGCGCCGGGCATTGGAGTTACGGGTTATTTTTCGGTTCCTACCGGGTGGGGTCCGATTGGCCCCGAATACTTGTCACAGTATTCGGGAACGGTCTCTAAAGTTGCCGGCGATCACACGCTAAAATTCGGGGCTTCTTACTATCAAACGTGGATGTACACCAACTGGGCCCAGGACAATGAGAATTTTAATCAACAAGCGACCTGGGATCCGACTACAAAATCCGGAGGAGACGGTTTTGCGAGCATGCTTATTGGCCTTCCCAACAACGCCAACAGGCAATTGGGCAACTCCGGGGTCTCGCTGCATGCGAATGTATTTGGCATATTCGGCCAGGATTCCTGGCGTATAACTCCGAAGCTGACGCTCAATTATGGTCTCCGGTGGGATTACACATCCCCGGTTACAGAGAAGGAGAATCGGCTGGCAGCCTTCGACCTCGCTACCGCGCAATGGTTACTTGTCAAGGGCGATGCCGATGCACCTTCTACTCTGCCGCCGGGTGTGGTCTACCTGAATCGAAATTCAATCACAGCGCCTAACTATCTCAATTTCTCCCCGCGGCTTGGCGTCGCTTATCAAGTTGCTCCGAAGACTGTAGTTCGCGCGGGCTTTGGTATCTTTTACGATAATTGGTCGGGAACACTGCAGGCCGCGCAAAACGCCCGCGGCGCGTGGCCCTCCGGTGCATCACAAAGTGTCGGAAATCTGAACGTTGCAGGAGTGACTCCGGGCGTCACTGCACAAAATCCATTTGTGGGGCTTTCCACCATGGTGCCCGCATCGCCGTTTCCGAGCAGTGGGGCAGGCTTCCTGGCAACCGACTGGAAGAACTCTTACTCGTCTCAATGGAATTTTCAAATTCAGCACCAACTTACTAAGGCGTCTACGCTTTCCGTGGGTTACGTGGGATCGAGCACCAGCAGGGTCCCTATCCAGGTTCCCTTCAATCTGGCTCTCTTCCCCGCACCGGGCCCTATTCAGCCGCGCCAGCCTTACCAGGACATGACGAGCCCGACTGCTGTCAGCACATTTTCGGTAATTCAGAGCATCAGCCGTTCAAACTACAACGCACTACAGGCGAAATTCGACCAGCGGTTCAGCGACGGGCTTTTCTTCATTACGGCCTTTACCTGGTCTAAAAACATTGACATCGGATGTGTCGATTATTGGGAAGCGTGTAACATTCAGAATCCGTACAACCTAAATTCCAACAGGTCCGTTTCGGATCTCAACGTGCCGCTGGTTTTCACCTTTAGTCCGGGTTACGAACTTCCCTTCGGCAAAGGCAAACCATACTTAAACAGCGGGGGTCCGGCAGCATGGATTTTGGGAAATTGGCAACTGAATGGCATTTTTTCAGCGCGCAGCGGACTTCCTTATACTCCAACCATCAATTTTGACAATGCAAACGTCGGCGGGGGCTCTCAGCGTCCCGAAGTAGTCGGAAATGTAAGCCCGGCTAACCCGACTTTGGCTGAGTACTTCAACACGAGCGCTCTCGTATTGCCTACGGCATACACATACGGAGATGCGGGGCGCAATAGTCTCCGCGGACCAGACTTTTGGAACTTCGATTTCTCGGTGTTCCGGAACTTTAATTTTACCGAGAGTTGGCGGCTTCAATTCAGGAGCGAGTTCTTTAATATCTTCAATCACACCAACTTCGCCAACCCGGGAGCCACCCTGGGGAATCCTGGTTACGGTGTGATCACCGCGATTGCGAATAACAGCAATCCGCGATTGATACAGTTCGCGCTTAAATTGAACTTCTGAACCGCGGATAATATCGTTTGGGAGAGCTTGAGCCTGAAACTCCGTTTTCGGCTTTGACTCTGCTTTCGCGGCATGCTTTCGCTTATCATTTTCGGTCTACTAGCCGGATCCGCGACTTGGCAGCCGTTGAACAGCAGCCAAACGGCCGCGGGCCCTGTCGAACAAAGCCAGATGAGCCGCGCCTTCGCCGAGGCGAAGGCGGCGCTGGTTCGCGATCCAGAGAGCGCGGAGGCGCATTACCGGCTAGGTCTGCTGTGGGGGCAAGGCGGTGAAATACAGGCCGCCGAAGAGCAGTTCCGGGATGCGATTCGACTAAAGCCAAGCTACGCGGAGGCGCATTTCAATCTGGCTTTGACTTCGATCGCGCATCCGGTCGACAAACTCAATTGGCCTGAGGCCGCGGACGAATGCAGGGCCGCACTCAAATATCGTCCGGACTATCCGGAGGCGCTCAACCTGCTCGGCGTTGCGTTAGTCAGCATGAACCAGACTGACGGAGCTCTACCGTTGTTTCGACGGGCGATTCAGGTGCGAGCGGATTATCCGGAGGCCCATCTGAATCTCGGGATGGCGCTCGAGGAGCACTCACAGATGGAGGCGGCGATGGCGGAGTATCGCCGCGCTCTGGCGTCGCGCCCGGCATACGCAGAGGCGCATGTGCGCCTGGCGAAGTGCCTTCTCGACGAAGGCAAAACGGTTGAAGCGCGAAGCGAACTGGACGCTTCGCTGCGTATCAATCCCGATCTTGCGGAGGCACATTATGCCCTTGCGCGACTGTATTTGGCTTCAAAGAACGAACGTGCCGCCAAGGTCGAATCAGCCCAAGTGGAACAGCTGAGCAACCGCAGAATTCAGGCCAACAGGGCGACGTTTCTGAGCAACGCGGGGCTGGACGCCGCGAAACGCGGCGACATGAAGAACGCGTTGGAATCTTTGCGGGCGGCAGTAGCCGCCAAGCCGGATTATTCGGTAGCGCACTACAATCTGGGACTTATTTTGGCGGACACGGGCAGCTTGGATGAGGCCATCGCCGAGCTTGAGAAGGCTGTTTCACTGAACCCGCTGGCCCCCCGGATTCATTTCAACTTAGCCCGCATGCTCGAGAAGAAGCAGGACCTTCGCGGCGCGGTGGCGGAACTCAGGGAAGCGCAGGAATTGCGACCGTCCGATCAAGAAGTATGCGCGAAACTGCGGAGTCTGCTGGCACAAATGCCCGGCGCCAGCGATCGGGATAGCCCAACTTCGGAAATACCGGCCGACACCTCGACGGGCCATACCAAGGCAGGAGATGCCTTGAATGCCAAAGGCGACACGCTGGGGTCCATCGGCGAGTTTCTTCGAGCTTTGACCCTAGAACCAGCTAACTTTGAGGCACGCTATGGCTTGGCCATTTCTTACCTACAGAGCGGAGATCTTGCGAATTCTGAACTAGAATTCTACAAGCTTCTGGTGCTGCGGCCGGTGGATGCGGATACGCATTTCGGATTGGGGCTGCTGCTGAGGCAGAAAGGCGATCGAGAAGGCGCGGTCCAGCAGTTTCGAGCCGCTTTAGCGACGCGGCCGAATTTCGCCGATGCGCGCTATTACCTCCAAATTACGGAACAGAAGGATCAGGAGTGAACGTCAGTTTCAATGAGCCCGCCAATCGCAAAAGCAGCATGAGAACCCATTTGAAGGGTCTGTATTCGCGCCGCGTGTTTCTGGCACAGACGGCACTGTCCGGCGCATTTTTCAGCGCTCTTCCCCGCATGCTGAACGCTACCGCCCCGCGACAACCGTTACGGGCCGGGTGCGAACTCAAAGCTCACTCGCCATTTTCCCCCGATCTCCAAAAATTCATTGCCAAGGTTGCTTCGGGAACTGATGAGTTTGTTTGCGAAAAGTACGCGTCGGATCTCGACGGGCTGCTGGGAGAATTAAGCGAGGCCCTGCGTTTGCCGGCCCAACACGGCGATATTCCAGGGAAATTGCTGGTTGAGGACGTTGTATTTTCTTCTCTTTCCGATGGTAAGGTAGTCCCGCTGCGCAAGACCGGACCGATTCGTTCCGCAAAGATTGAATTTAATCCACGTGAACTACATGGACGGAACGCCTTTTTGGATGGCTGGAAGGATTTCGTTTCATCGTTCACGCCGGTCGCCTGCGCCGAGTTTCAAATCATCGGCCTTCGAACGATAAGCGATTCTCCGCTCGTGCTGGAAACGGATGTCCGATACGATTTGGCCGGGCATCAAGCCGGGAATGTTCGCGAGGAGCGCGTCGGCTATTGGACGCTGCGATGGCATTGCAGCCCTTCCAGACAATGGCAGATCCAGCGATGGTTGGCATCAAACGAGAGCCGCGCCAGCATCACCGGTCCGGGCTTTGTCGATATTACGGCGAACTGTCTCCGCGGCAACGCGTCCTACGAGCAGCAAATGTCGCGCGGTATCGACTATTTCCGTACAACGATAGATGCCGCCTCAGGCATTGACGTATATGGCAACAACGGCATTGCGGTGGGCGATTTTGATGGCGACGGGTTCGACGATTTCTATGTATGCCAGCCTTCCGGGCTGCCTAACAAGCTTTACCGGAATCGCGGGGACGGCACATTCGAGGATGTTACGGAAGCTTTAGGGGTTGGACTGCTGGATGGTACAGCATCCGCGCTTTTCGGGGATTTCACGAACAGCGGAACTCAGGACCTGCTTGTTGTTCGAACCAGCGGGCCGCTCCTTTTCCTCAATCGAGGCGGCGGGAAACTCGAGTTGAGGCCGGACGCGTTCCAATTTGCAAAGCCTCCCGGTGGAACGTTCACCGGGGTAGCAGCCGCCGACTACAATCGCGACGGACTGCTGGATATCTACTTGTGCCTGTATGCCTACTATCAAGGCCTGAGCCAATACACGCACCCGAAGCCCTATTACGATGCACAGAACGGGCCGCCGAACTTCCTGCTTCGCAATCGCGGTGACGGCTCCTTTGAAGACGTTACGGAGTCATCAGGCATGAACCAGAACAACAATCGGTTTACTTTTGCCTGCGGGTGGTGCGATTACGACAACGACGGATGGCCCGATCTGTACGTCGCCAACGATTTTGGCCGCAAGAACTTTTATCACAACAACGGCAACGGCACGTTTACGGATATTGCGCACGAGGACGGCGTGGAAGATTACGGAGCGGGGATGAGCGTTTCGTGGTTTGACTACGATAATGACGGCCGCCAGGATCTTTATGTCACGGATATGTGGTCAGCGGCAGGCGGGCGTGTCACCGCGCAGAGTTATTTCCTGCCAGGCGTGGACACGGGCATCCGGGAAGCGTACCGGAAGCACGCAAGCGGCAATTCACTGTTCCATAACGAAGGCGGCGGGCATCCGCTGCCCGACACCACTTCAGCCGCCAAGGTCGCGATGGGAAGATGGTCGTGGTCCGCGGATGCCTGGGACTTCGACCATGACGGTTACAGCGATCTCTACGTCACAAATGGCTTCGTTTCCGGCTCAGATCGCCAAGATTTGTCCAGCTTCTTCTGGCGTCAAATTGTGGCTCGTTCGCTGGACACAGGCAGCGGTTCTTCCGATTACGAACTTGCCTGGAATGCCATTAACGAGCTGGTCCGGTCTGACTATTCCTGGAACGGTTACGAACGCAACGTTTTTTTTCTAAACAATCGCGACGGCTCTTTTGCCGAGCTCTCCGGTCCTCTGGGAATGGACTTCCCAGACGACAGCCGCGCCTTTGCTTTGGGGGACTTCGACCACGACGGCCGGCTGGAAGTGATTCTCAAGAATCGCAACGCACCTCAACTCCGCATCCTCCACAATGAACTGAATCCCATCGGCAATTCTGTGATTTTTAGCTTGCGGGGACGAAAGAGCAACCGTGACGCGATTGGCGCTACGGTTACTGTCGAATCGGGGTCACGCCGCCAGGTGCAATTCGTGCGGGCGGGCTCGGGCTTTCTTTCGCAGCACACGAAGGAATTGAGCTTCGGCCTGGGATCCGACGAGGGAGCCTTGCGCGCCACGGTTCGCTGGCCGACTGGATTGGCGCAGTCTTTTGACGAAATTCCGGTGAATCATCGGATAGCAGTTATTGAAGAAGATCAGAAGTTTCACGCCGAGCCCTTTCGATCACGGCAACCGCTGGAGGGACGCGAGCAACAACCTGCTTCGCCAGAAGCGCTGCCTTCGACCTTCGAAACCTGGTTGTTAGAGCCTCTGCGCGCGCCTCCTTTCACGCTGCCGGATCTGCGCGGCCAGAATCAAAGTCTGAAAACCTTCTTGGGCAAGCCGCTGGTGTTACTCATCGTCAGCAGTGGCTGCGAACTCAGCCGTAGCCAATTAGCCAAGTTTGCTAAAAGCGCCGACACGTTTCGCGGCCAACCGCTTGGCGTGGTGGTAATCGATCTCGACGGACCTAGCGAGCAAGCCCGCTTGTTTTTTCAAAACGCCAATGCTCCGTTTCCGGTTCTCTTGGCCGACCCGTCCACGGCCGGGATTTACAACATTTTGTACAGATACTTATTTGATCGGCGTCGTGAATTAGAAGCGCCGCTCGCGATGCTACTGGATGGCGACGGCTTGATTGTCAAGGTTTACCAGGGCGATGTGCATCCTGACCATATTTTGAAAGACTGCAACTCGGCGCCTCAACAGCCAGAAGCCAGGCTGCGCAAGGCTCTTCCTTATGGCGGACATTACTTCGGCGGCCCGCCGCGCCGGAATTATTTCACCTACGGCATTGCGTACGTTGAGAGTCAATACTTCGATGCGGCTCTGACCAGTTTTCAGGACTCGATTAAGGCCAATCCCAATAACGCCGCTGCTTATTACAACTTAGGCACGATCTACCTTAACAAGCAGATGCCCGCGGAAGCGAAAACGAGCCTTGAACGAGCGGTGGCGCTGGATCCGGAGGATGCGGACGCGTGGACTAATCTGGGCGCTGTCGCCGGCCAGGAGAAAAACTATGACGTCGCGCTGCAGTGCTTTCAACAAGCCATCCGCGTAAAACCAACGCACCTGCTGGCTCTTCAGAATCTGGTGATGCTTTACCGGTGGCAGGGTCACCTCGATCTGGCCGAACAAGCGATCAAGAATGCGATTGCCGCGGAACCCAACGACGCGGAGTTTCACTTCGCGCTGGGAATGCTGATGGCGGCGCAGGAGCGATTTGAGGATGCACGCCAAGAGTTGGAGCGCACGCTTCAACTGCGACCCGAGGACTCGACCGCATTGAATAACCTCGGGGTGGTGTATCTGCGGCTTGGACGGCAGAGCGAGGCGCTCAATGACTTCGAACGCTGCACGCGAATCGCGCCGGATTATGATCGTCCGTATCTGAATATTGCGTTGATCTACCAGCAAGCCGGACAGAATCAGAAGGCGCGCGCGGCTCTTCAAGAATTCGTCACCAGACATCCGGACAACGCCGAAATACGGAAAGCGATGCAAGACTTGGGGCAGTAGAATCGATGGGCTTCCGGGCATACCGTATGGTCATTGCTTTTTCGACCGCAATCTCGCTCTGCGGAGCCGGCCAGCAGCAAGTTGTCACGAGAACGGACCAGGCTACGCCTGCCAAACCGGCGATGGACAATTCCGATGACGTCCTTTTAGGCGGCAAACCCGGTCAGGCTACCCCAAACTTACACGCGGCCGGTGTCCGCGGGTCCATCGATTCGGGTGGGTACTCCGCGGCGCGCACGGTCAGAGCACAGTCCGCATTAATGATGAGCGTGCTGCAACTTCAGATCGATAGCCTCGGAGCCGTTTACCGGCCCGCAGTGACGCAGCCCTGCAAAGCGGAACCGTCGATCGCAGAGGCAGTCGAGGTCCAGCCTGAGGATTTCGACGCGAATTATCGGGCGGCCGACTTCTATCTGCAACATGCTGATACCCCGAAAGCACTGATCTATCTGAAGAAAGCGCATGCCCTGAATAGTTCGGATTTAAGAACTGTGCGCTTACTTGCCATTGCGGATCTGCAATCTCAGAGGCCGGAGGATGTTCTCGACCTACTGTCAGATGCGCGGCGCTGGAATGAGAACGCAGAACTTCGAGAGCTGACAGGCATCGCGGAGGAAGGTCTGGGAAACTTTGAAAGCGCAGCAGAACAGTTCCGCCTTGCAACTCAATCCGTCGCGAAGGAGCAGAACCTAATAGCGTGGGGGACAGCATTGGTTTTGCTCGGAAATGCGGATCATGCCGGCAGTATTTTTCGGCAAGGAATTGCGCAGTACCCGCGGTCTGGTGCATTGAAGGTTGGGATGGCGGCCTTGCAATACGACAGCGGCCGCGGTCGTGAGGCGCTCGAAACCTTGTTGGGTGCGGCGGAGATGGATCCACGCTTCCCGGCGCCCTACATCTTTATCGCGAGAATCATGAATGCTTCAGGCGCGGAGCAGTTTCCAGAACTTGAAGACAGGTTGCGGCGTCTGGTAAAGCTGGTACCGGACGAACCCCAGGCTATGTTCGCCTACGCTTGCAGCTTGTGGAACAAGGAAGGGACTTCCCTCGACAAGGCGCAGCCGGACGAAGTTGAAAGCCTACTCAAACGAGCTGTCGCGATGGATCCGAGTTTTGCCGAAGGCCGCCTAAAACTTGCAGGATTCTATGCCGAGCGCAGACAATATGGGTCCGCGATCGACGAGTATCGGAAGGTAGCGGAAGCCGAGCCTGATTTGGCCGAAGCTCACTATCGACTCGGCCAGGTATACATGCAAACCGGCCAGCAAGAGATAGCAAAACACGAACTGGCGCAGTATCAGAGGCTTCATACGCAACAGAACGGAAGTCAAGAGCCTGAAGGGGCTGATGTCCGGAAACTTATATCCATTGCCTTCCGGCAGACCGTCGTGCCTGGCTCAGGATGTTCCGCCCCCCAGTAGTTGGGAACTCGAGTTGCTTCGTTCAGCGTTTGGGACTGCGCTTCGTAATGCGGACAGCCTTACGTGACGCGCCACTCTTGTGACCGGATTTGGCATTCTTCTCGATGCGTCGTTTCCAGGCAGTGCGCAGGGCGCCGGCCAGCACCTCTTCCGAAGCCGCGGCCAAGCGAATATGGGTGCTTCCCATCCTTCCCCAACCGCCTGCAATCGGCACGAAAACATCCGGGAGCTCTTCAACAAACGCTGCCTGTTGCTCGGGGGAAAGCATCAGATTCCCGTAGCCCTGACTTTGCGATGCCAGCGTTGCAAATATCCTGCCGCCCACGCGAAAGTCGGGTGCGCCCATGTGCGAACCTTCCTCTGCGCCCTCCAAGCTCAAGGCGAGCCTTCGAAAGTCCTCAATGTCCATCATTCACATGGTAGATTTACTCGCCTCGCAGAGCTACCACCGGGTCGACAACCGTGACACGGCGGGCTGGAATGTAGCTGGCCAGCAAGCAGGCCACCGCCAGCACGAGGCTCGCCCCTACAAACGTTTCCGGGTCGCCCGGCTTTATGTCGTATAAGAGCGATGTGAGGGCGCGGGTAGCGGCAATGGCCGCAATCAAGCCAAGCGCCAGGCCGACCGCTGCCAGCCGCATGCCGGCCGCGGCAATCCAGTTCTTCAATTGTTGGGGCTCTGCGCCGAGGGCGAGGCGTACGCCGATCTCGCGGGTCCGCTGCTCTACAGAGTAAGCCATCACGCCGTAGACTCCAATAACTGCCAGTATCACCGCGATGAGAGCGAAACTGCCCAGCAGCGCAGTTTGGAAACGCATGCGAGCCTTTGACCGGCCGATCCAATCGTCCATGGTGCGCACATCGTGCACCGGCTGATCCTTCTTGATCTCGTGGATCGCGGCAGCCATCTCCGCCGCCATCGCTTCGGGATTTCCCTTTGTTCGCATCACGAACGACCCGAACGATATCGGCAACTGGGCCTGAACGTAGTACACCATCGGCCGAAGTTCACCATCCAGTGACAGATGTTTGGTATCGCCAACGACGCCTACGATCAGGCCCGGCTTGTCATCTCCCATGTCGACAATCAGACGTTGTCCCAGCGGGTCGCCTGTCCCGAAAATCCGCCGGGCCAGGGTCTGGTTGACGACAAAGGTCCGTGGCGCTTCTGCACTGCTATCGGCATCGGTGAAGAATCGCCCGCGCAGCAACGGGATCCGCATCGTTTCCAAGTAACCCGGCTGAATCACGCGCACATCGGTTATAGGAGCTTGTCCCGGGCCGTAGGGTGGTCTACCGACCACCTTGAAGTCCGTAGCGGCGCCCAGGCCCGTAAACGGTAGCCAGGTAATGAAGCCGGCATTCTCCACTCCAGGAAGGCTCCGCAGCCGGTCCACCATCCGGCGGCACATCCTGGTCATTTGTGCGTCGTCGATATTCCCGCTAATCATGATCGTTCCGGTGAGCACGTTGTGCGGATCGAATCCGGTAGGAACTGAGCTGAGCCGATAAAAACTTTGCATCAATAGCCCGGCCCCGGTGAGCAGGACCACCGCAAGGCCGACCTGCGCCACCACAAACCCGCCGCGCAGCTGCTTTCCGCGGAGCGAATTCAACACTCCGCGTCCGCCGTCCTTCAATGTGGCGCCGAGATTTAGACGACCGGCGGCGATGGCTGGGGCCAGACCTAATGCGGCGCCGGCCATAAGGCTTGTTAAAAGCGCGAAGAGGGCGACCCAGATGTTGAGCCCGGCCGAGTTCAGCCGCCCGATGTCTTGCGGTCCGTACAATTCGACAAGGCGAATCGCAGCGTAGGCTCCCGCGCATCCGAGAACCCCTCCGATGAGGGAGAGCATCACGCTCTCAATCATGAGCAGTTGCACCAGCCGCTGCCTGGTTGCGCCCAGCGCCGCGCGCAAGGCCATCTCCCGCTCACGCACCACTGCTCGAGCGAGCATCAAGTTCGCTACGTTCGAACAGGCGATCAGCAGCACGAGCCCGACCGCGCCCATAAGCACCCACAAGGCAGTTCCCGCACCCGCTGCGAATTGGTCCGCCATCGGGACGATTTCCACGCCCCAGTACTTGTTGAAGCCGGGATACTCCACTTCGAGCTGCCGTGCGATAGCGCTCATCTCGCTTTGCGCTTTAGCCAGTGAAACTCCTGGCCGCAGTCGCGCGGCTACACGCAAGAACCGCCCGGCTTTAACGCGCCAATCGCGCTTAGGGAACTGCGTAGGAGTAAGGACGTCCAGCGGCTTTCCGAGCCACGGAAAACCGGCTGGCAGGACGCCCACAATTGTCCTCGGCTTATCATCTAACGTGATGATCTGGCCGATGACATCGCCCCGCCCCCCGAACCGTTCCACCCACAGGCTGTGGCTCAGTATCGCGACGCCCGGCGCGCCCGCGTGCGTCTCCGCCTCGCGGAACGAACGGCCCAGCAGCAGCTGCACCCCGAGCATTGGCAAGAATCGATCATTGACTGAGATTCCCTTCAGTACGGCGGGTTCACCTTTCCCGGTCAGATTCCACACCTGGTCGAGGATGGGGCTCATATCGCTGAATACGTGATTGCGAGCCTTCCAATCCAGGTAGTCAGCCATCGCGACAACGTTCTGGTGAAAACCCCGGCGCATGTCGTCTTCCCAAACCATGACGAGTTTGTCCGGGTCCCGGTAATCGATCGGGCGTAAAATCACGGCGTCGAGCAGACTGAAAATCGCTGTGCAGCCTCCAATCCCAATCGCAAGCGTGGCAATGGCGACAATCGCAAAGAGCGGGCTATTGCGTAACACGCGCAAAGCGTGCCTGACATCGCCGGGCATGCCTTGGAAAACTCGCCAAGAAGAACGATGTTGCGGCGCCTGCGACGCCTCGATATCGAGCGCCAAGTTTTGCCAGTCCGGCAACTGAGCCTTGGCTATCCGATCGGCCTCGCTCTCGCTTTTCCCGGCTTCGAGCGCCTCCTGATAAGCCTGCTCCAGTTGGGCGGCAAGCTCCTCAATGATCTCCGCCTCCCGCGTGGGCTTCATTCGAAGCGGAGGCAGCTGACTCCGGACGTACTGCTTCCAATCAGGCATGAATCGCTCCTCAGGCAGGCCGGATCTGCGCTACGCGATCAAGCACCTCAAAGAAATCCCGCCAACTCTGCCTCTGCAGGGCTAGCACTTTTTTGCCTCGAGGCGTGATGCGGTAGAAGCGCCTGCGACGCTCGGTGGCGCGTTCCACCCAACGGCCTTCCACCCAGCCTTTGCTCTCCAATCGATACAACATCGGATAAAGCGAAGCGACATGAAACTCGAGCTTGCCTTCGCTACGGCTTTCGATGAGTTTTGCCAGCTCGTAGCCGTGCCGGGGGCGCTGCTCCAGCAGCGCCAAAACGATCATCTCGGCGCTGGTCTTTTGGAGGGCTTTTGTATCGATATCAAGGCCAGCCATATATAGCTATGATACCTATGTCAATGCCATGTGTAAATAGAGCAGGGCGATGGCTCATTCATACCGCAGCGCATGCACTGGATCGATCCGCGTGGCGCGGCGCGCCGGGAAATAGCCGGCTGCGAGCGCCACGCAACCAATCAGCACGGTAGCTGAAACAATCGAGAAAGGATCGATTGGATCTATCCCGTAGAGTTGCGATCGCACGGTTTGGGTGAGAATCCAGGAGGCCGGGAGCGCAATGCACATTCCGACAGCCAGGAGCAGCAGCACTTCCCGCATAATGAGCCAGAGTACATCCGCTCTGGCGGCTCCGACCGCCATGCGGATGCCAATTTCGCGCGTGCGGCGCGCAACCGTGTACGCCATGACTCCGTAAAGGCCGATGGAGGCAAGCGAAGTCGCCAGAAAACCGAACACGCTCGAGAGCGATGCGACCAGCCGCTCTGTCACCAGCGAGTCTTCCTTCTGTTTCTCCAGAGTGACCATGTCGAAAACGGGAAGATTTGCGTCCAGATCATGCACCCGCTTGCGAATGCTGGTGAAGATCTCTTCGGGATTACGGGCGGTCCGCACGTATGCGGTTATGCCAGTGGCAAAGTCAAGCTGCCGATACGGCCGAAACACTTCGGTGGGTATCTCGTCCCGCACACTTTCGTACTTCGTGCCGCGAGCCACTCCGACGATGGTGATGTCTGTCTTAGTTCCCGGATCGATTCCCATACCAATCTTGTGCCCCACGGCATTGATCGTTCCGAAATACTTCTTGGCGAAGGCTTCGTTCACAATGCACACTTTGGGAGCGGTGGGGCCATCGGTCATCCGGAAGTCGCGCCCCGCCAGCAAAGTAATTTCCATCGTCTTGAAATAATCAGGAAAGAGGAAGTTCATGTGGGGATCAGGGAGCTCGCCCGTCTTCGGCGAGTATGAATCGATCGTGACCCACTGATCCCATTCATCGCCTTCCATCACCGGCATGACCGCCAACGCGGCGCTGTTGACGCCAGGCAGGGACTCCAGACCTTGTTTGAGCTGCTCATAGAAATTCCTGGTGCGTTCGGTTTGATATCCGTTCAGAGTCGGGTCCAACTTGAATGCCAACAGATTGGTTGTCCGGAACCCGGGATCCAATTCCTTTAGCTTTTGAAGGCTTCGAATAAACAGCCCGGCCCCGATCAGCAATAAGAGCGACAACGATATCTGCGCGATGACGAGCAGCTTCCGAATATTGGTTGAAGACCCGCCCGCAACCGCTCCTGCCTGATCTTTTAGAGTGCCGGCGAGATCTGGCCGGGTGGACTGGAGTGCGGGCGCCATGCCGAAGATGATTCCCGTGAGGATCGAAAGCGCGAGGTTGAATCCGAGCACGCGCCAATCCGGCGTTGACGATATGGTTAACGGGACGGAACTGGCGGGAAGGAAGGCGATCAAAGCGTGATCTGTCCAGGCTGCAAGCGCGAGACCGCCAATGCCTCCTGCCAAGGCAAGCAGTAAGCTTTCGACCAGGAGCTGGGAAACGATGCGCCCCCGGCTGCAGCCGAGCGCCAGGCGAACGGCGATTTCTTTTTGACGCGAAGTGGCGCGGGCAATAAGTAAATTCGCTACGTTCGCGCAAGCGATCAAAAGCACCAACGCCACGGTCGCCATCAGAACCAGCAGCGGCTTGGAAAATTGACGCCGTAGCTGCGAACGTCCCTTCGATGCGGGCAGCACATCCATGGACATTTGCAGAAAAGCTTTCTTCATGTATGGCGATGCCTTGGCAAAGGCTTTCAACTGCACTTCCATCCGCAGGATTTGATGAAAGAAAGGCTGAAGACTGGCTTTGGCTTGTTCTGCGCTCACACCGGGCTTCAGCCGTCCGAAAGCGGTTACCCAGCGCGAACGGCGCTCATTGAGATCGAGGTAGTAAGTGATCTTAGAGCTCATCATCATGGGCACGCGAATCTGCCGGTCATAACCGGGATCAGTTCCGGAAAAGCCAGGCTGACTCACGCCAATTACGGTAAAAGGATAACCATTGATCATTAGCTTCCGGCCGATGATGGATGGATCGCCCCCGAAGCGCGCCAGCCAATATCCATAGCTCAACACGGCAACGGGGTGGGCGCCCTGAAACTTGTCGTCATTGGATGTGAACAGGCGGCCGAGTGCGGGCCTTACACCCAGGACCGGAAAATAATTGCCTGAAACCAGTTCTCCAGCGATTCGTTCCGTGCGGCCTCCGTAGTTCAAGCTCATATCCACTTCCCGGAAGCAGAACATTCCGGTGAAGACCGTGTTGTGATCGCGGAAATCCTGATACATCGGATAAGAGATGCGGTTATACCCCATGTTGCTGCCGTAGTGACGCCCAATCGCGCTCAGCATCACCAGTTGTTCGGGCCGCTTGACCGGCAGCGCGCGCATCAAAACCTGGTCAGTCAGTGAAAAGATGGCCGTATTCGCCCCAATTCCAAACGCGATGGACAGCACCGCGATCGCAACGAATAAGGGCGCTCTCGTGAAGGTGCGGATGGCGAAAGTAACATCCTGGACGAGATTCATTGGTTATCTCCAGTTGAACGGAGGCCGGGCAATGCAGTTAGCAGGTCAAAATCATTTTTTCTTGCGAATGTAGATCTGGCCATTGAAGGAGGTGAACTGAAATTCCGGACCGCCCCCATTTATGGCTCCTCGCAAGGCGTGGTCGAAACGCAGATGATAACTGCCATCGGGCTGGCGTCCCGATTCATTTTGGCTGATGCTTGCTTGAGCGCTCATCTTCACGTCGAAGTCGCTGTAAATCGCGCCATGATCCGTCTTGAGGAGAACGTTTGCCTTCAAATTGCCTGGAAAGGTTACGTCGATGTCGCCGTTGAGCGTGCTGAAAGACATTGGCTTCGATGGATCAATTCGATCCATCGTCACCAACACCGTGCCATTCAGCGAGTGTGCTACTACCGACCCCGATACGTTCTTAAGAGTGACCTTGCCATTAAGGTCGTTCGCATCGATCTCCCCATCAACCTGCTCTACGTCGATATCGCCGCTATTCAGGCATCTCAACTCCAGCGAAGCCTGGCGCGGAACGGTGATCACGAGATCGGTAGGACGGCTCCAGGAGGCGGTCTTAATCCTGACCAGGTTGTTATCTTCAAGCACGTCAAGACCGCTGTTTCCCGGGAGATCCAGGCGTTTCATGCCGTCGGCCTGAGCGGGACGAGCCTCACGGGAGTCTTCACCGGAGCGGGAACGAGCTTCAACGATCACATCTTTTATGTCAGCCCCGCGCACCGTAATGCCGCCCGACATCAAACTGGCGTGGATGCGCGCCGGACGCGATGGATCGTGCAGGGGAACCGTTGCTTTCTCCGTTCCATCCTGCGCCTGGAGCGCGGCGCACAGTACTAACAATCCAATCGTTTTATTCATTTGATGAGACTCCTTGACCCGCCCGATGAAGGCGGATGTTTCCGTTAAATGCATCAAAGGTCAGTTCGGGTCCGCCGCGGCCCACACGGCCGCCCTTCAGGCCGTTGCTGTGATACACAAACATGCCATTGCGCTCCTCGCCTTGAGCCGCGGGCAAAGCCATTGGCGTGACGTCAAAATCGCTATAGATCTGGCCATTAAAAGTTTTGAAGCGCAGATCGGCAGAGAATCCGGGCTGAAAGTAGAAGTCCAACTGACCATTCAAACTTTTGAAGCTGCTCGCGCTCGAAGGATTTTTCGCGAAGCGAATGGTCACTGGACCATTCACAGTGTGCGCGTCGCCAGACCCGGAAATGCCGATCATGGCGATACCGCCGTTGACATTACTGACGTCGAAATCTCCGGCGGTTCCGTCAATCCGGATGTCTCCATTGTTTACCGTCGAAACGACCGGCCGGGCCTGTCGAGGGACCTCAACGTCTATGTCGTAGGTCACGTTATAGAACCGGCGCTGCTGGCTGTGGCATCCGCCGTCTTTTCCGTCGCACCGCCATGGCGCGTCGTAGTAAATCATTACAGTGCCTGGCTGCTCACTGATGTCGAGCTTGACCTCATTCTTGGCTTGCTGCAAATCGCTGTCAGCATCAGCGCGAATCACTTTATGCGCGGTCACGCGCACCTGAGAGCCGCTGGTTGCGCCGGTCACGTGAACGTATCCATCGATGTTGTCGACGACCAAGCGCATGGGCGCGCCCGAAAGCGAAACCGTTTTCTGAATGGTCTCCTGTTCGCGGATGCTCCAGCGGTCCGAATTGCGCTCGGCCAAATACACGACCGCTAATCCTGACGCCATAAGCATCAGGGGGAACGGAACCGTCATCATTTGCTCTCCTTATTCGAAGCTGAGTTTCCGAAGACCCCATTGCGCGCGCTGGCGCACGGCCGGATTGACATCTACGCCGATTGTGAGCTTCTTTAGCTCCGGAGCCGCGGCACGGTTGCGAATTTGCACAAGCGAATCGATGAGCGCTATCTGCACCAGCGGGGAATCCTGGCTTTGCAGGGAATCGATAAGCGCTTTACCGACCGCCGCATTCTGTGCGAACCTTTCAAGCGCATCCAGCGACGAAAGACGTACGTTGACGTTTGAATCGTGGTTCAAGGCTGTCAGGAGGGCGGACAGCAGCTGCTCATTGGGCCGTTCCACCTGACTGCTCCAGGAGACGCCTTCCAGCCGCGATGTAGCCGATTGACGATCAAGCAGCGACAGGGCGACCATTTCGCGAAGGCTTTGCACCTGCGCGTTCATGCGCTCCAACTCCTCCGTGTGGCCGCGTTCGTCGACCTTCGCGCGCCCGAGATAAATTCCCAGAACAAAGATAAAGAGTCCGAGCGCAAGCTGCGCCAGCGGACCGATGTTCCAAACGGAGCGCCTGGCGAACGGCATTGGAGCGTGCCTTTCCAGGGCGTTCAGCCGTTGGTAGAAGCGCGCCCGCAAAGCCGGGCCGGGTTGTTCTTCAGGCAGCAGGGCGAGGCCTTCCCACAGGGCGCGAAGCTCTTCCACTTCAAGGCGCAGGCCGGCGCTCGAAGCAAGTTGCTCTTCGAAGAACTCGCTTTCGGCGGCCGTCAGCTGGCCGGACAGGTACTGGGGGATCAAGTAACGGCATTCTTCAGAGGTCATACACTTTTTCTCCACGAAGCTCGCAGAATCTTTCTCGCAGCTCCCTCAGGGCCCGGTACACACGAACTTTGACAGTGCCCACCTCGCACTCGAGAATGCGGCCGATTTCGTCATAGCGGAGATTTTGCAGCCGACTCAGGATAAGCACTTCTCTTTTGTCCTTAGGCAGGCGCCGCAGCGCCTCCTGGAGGAACGTTACGTCTTGTTTACGAGTCATGATCTCTTCCGGCGCGGGGTCACTGCTCTCGATTTGACGAAGCGGGTCATCAGGTACTTCGCGGCGTCTCTTGCGATGCGAATCGAAGTAGGCGTTGCGGGCCATTCGGTAGAGCCAGACGGGGAAAGCGAGAGTTGGGTCGTAGGTCCGGGCATATTTGATGACACGAAAAAAAACCTCCTGAACCAGATCTTCACTGAGGGCTCGATCGCCCGTCAGGCCTGACAGATATCGAAAGAGCGCAAGATGGTGACGCTCAAAAAGCAAGGCAAGTTGGGCCGTTTCACCGGCCTGCACTCGTTTCATCAATGAGCTGTCGGTTTGACTCTCCACTGACCCTCACAGTTCAATACTGGGTGACTGGGGAAAGGTTACAGAAAAGGTTTAGACGACTCCGGGTCAACTGCCGTCAGGGAAGCCGCCGCGGTGCAACACCATTGGGTAATGCGGAAGGCAAGTGGGGCGGGGCATCTTCGCACGCCACCCGTCGGGGTAGGGCTGCAACCCCTGGAACAGAGGCGATAGCTGCGCCGAAGGCCCGCCCGCCAACTGCTCAAGCGATTCGCGAAGACTGCGGACGGCATCGTTGCCAAAGCGCGTTTGCCAGCGTTTTTCGATAACCCATACCAGCTGATGGTAGGCCTCGCAGGCCTGGCGGCCCTTTGCGGTGAGGACGAGCATCTTGACCCGGCTGCCCGGCGATTCCGGTTCAATGATCGCGTAGGCATGCGTCTCGAGAAAGCTCAACGACATCGCAATCGCCTCCTTAGAGACCGCAGCGAGGCGGGGAAGGTCGCGGACGCGCACTCCTGGGCCGCCAACAAGCCGTAGAACATTAGCGCTGATCGCGAGTGATACGGCGGAGTCGCGCTCGAACTCGATGGCGAAGGCCAGCAACACCTTTGAGAGAAGCGCGGAGAGCGGAGCATTCGACGCCGTGTCCGCTGTAGGCTCGGCCGTTACGCGCCGGCCCTGATCTGGCCGTCCGCTAAACAGGCCATATCCGAGGATTGGAAGATATTCAGGCAGATCGACATCGAGGTGGACAGCGACCGCTGCCAAGAATTCGCGAAGCCGGTCAATTTTATCGATGCCGAACCGCGCCCGCCAGCGGCTCTCGATGAGGGGCGCCAATGGCCGCCACACTGCTTGAGCCCTTCCGCCGGCCGCGCTAGGGCGGACCATCGCATCGGTAGGAATCCGCTTGGATCGACTGCCCGATATATCCGGTTCGACGACGATGTAGCCCCACCACTTACCCATGCGCGTCAACCACGCGTGCATGCCTTCATCGGTCATCTGCAGCAGGGGCTGAAGTTCAGCCGCTGCTATGCCTTCCTCGCGGACAAACTGCATGAAGTTCGACCACATCACCATCGACACGAGCCAGGGGGCGTGGTGCGATCCGGGCGTCGAGCCGTGGTTCGTCGTCCGATGCGGCATCTGCCTTTCAAACTCGTTGTCGAATTCGACCGTGAAGGCAACTAATGCGTGCGATAGCAGGCTCGGCAGGGGAAGACGGCCATCCATGGCTGCAATGATAAAACTTGGCGCGATCAACCCGTGTTTCATTGCGGTGGGCGGACTCTAGGAAGCACTTCTAATCTTTTGGATGGCCAAAAGAATGCCAGACTGCCTCGCGGTCAACCTTTTTATCGAAGCTTTGCCGGCGGACCAATGGGATCATGCAACTAAAGAATGTGGCGCTTCGAAGACATCTGGGAGCGGCGAAATCGTACGCCTGTATTGGCGATCAGCGGCGCACTCGTTTTGGCTATCGCGCTGGTCGATTGGTTGACCAAACCGTACTGGTCGCTTGGCTTCTTATATCTATTCCCCATCATGCTTGCGTCCGGGTATATGCCCCGATGGGGGATCGGTGTGTTCGCGGTGATTTGCGCCGTGCTCAGCGAGGCCTTCAGCTCGCTTGATCCATCGGAGGCTTTGTTTCGACTGGGTTTCGTATCGCTGGCGCTTGTCGGCTGCGGGCTATTTGTCGGCGAACTGGTGAACAATCGCAGGTTGAGCCTGGAAGCGCAGGAACGCCTGCGCATACTCGTCGAGACAAGCCCCGCCGCGATTGTCACCATTGATGCGCGTGGCTTGGTTGAGCTTGCCAATCGTGCGGCGACGGAACTGATAGCGCCCCGCGATGGACGTTTGATTGGCCATCCAATTGCCGCCTTCCTGCCGGAACTGCACCACGCGTTGCGCCGCGAGGAGGGACCGCAGTTTAGAACCTCCATGCAGTGCCGTGGCCATCGAGATAATGGCGAATCTTTTAAGGCGGATGTGTGGTTCTCCACCTATACCGATAGCGCGAGACCCAAGCTGGCCGCCATCATCGGAGAGATTACGGAGGACTCGGAAGCAGGTGATGGCACGGCATATGCCGACTCCCCGGAAAGAGTCCCGTTGAGCGATAGAGAATCAGACGTACTCCGATTGCTCGTCCAAGGATTATCTAATAAAGAGATTGCCGTTCGTATGGATGTTTCCGAGAGTACGGTAAAGAACACACTGCAGCACTTGTTTGCAAAATCCGGGGTTCGCACGCGCAGCCAGTTAGTTCGCGTAGCTCTGGAAACCTATCGCGATCTCTTATGACCTAGGCAATCAAACGGGTAATGGAACGAGGGGCGCGCTTGGAAGCAAGATAGATGGCGTTGGCCATGGCGACGGCGTTAACTTCGAAGTTTGCGAATAAAGGCGTTGCCGGTAGGATTCCTGTTCCGCGGGATGCTGATCGCGGGATTTTTCGCCGCTCGGAGCTTTGCTCAGGGAGCGCTGACCTGGGAGGAGCTGAAAGCCAAGTTCGAAGCGACAAATCCCACCCTGAAGGCAGCTCAGGACAACATCGCCGAGTCCCGCGCTGAGGAGATCACGGCCTACCTGCGCCCGAACCCGGACTTGGGTCTAACGGCGGATGGGACTCAAATCACCCCCCATCAGGGCGTCTGGCAGCCCTTGGCCGGCACCTTTTACTCGCCCTCCGTTTACTATCTGCACGAACGAGAGCACAAGCGCGAATTGCGGCTTCAGAGCGCCAGACAGACGACCGACGTCACAACCTCGCAGTACGCCGACCAGGAGCGCAGCATGCTTTTTAACTTGCGCAGCGCCTTTGTGCAGGTTTTGCAAGCGAAGGCAGTGTTGCAGAATGCCAAGAACAATCTCGACTACTGGGACCGCGAGCTCAAAGTGAACGGCAACCGGTACAAAGCGGGGGATCTCGCCGAGATTGACTATGATCGTCTGGTTCTGCAGCGTGTCCAGTTCGAGTCGGACTATGAGACGGCGCTGGTTAATTTACGGACGGCTAAGATCACGCTTATCCAAATGCTGAACGACCGCACGCCGATCGAGCAGTTTGACGTGACCGGGCCATTTGACTATTCCGGCGAGCTGAAGCCGCTTGAAGCATTCCGAACGCTTGCGCTTGATACACGGCCTGATCTGAAAGCAGCCGTGCAATCGGTAGGGTTGGCGAAGACGAACTATCAACTTGCTGTTGCAAACGGCTCGGCGGATCCCACGTTTGGCGCGTGGTATACGCACAACGGTTCATACAACAACCCAAATGCCTACAATACGCTGGGTTTCAACGTAAGTATCCCTCTCCGTATTTTTGATCGCAATCAGGGTGAGAAGGCCCGCACCAGTATCGACATTACTCGTAACGAGCGGTTGCGAGACGCGGCCGAGGCGCAGGTATTCAGTGACGTCGATTCCGCCTATGTCACGTTGGAATCCGCGCTCAATCTGCTCCGTCCCTACAAGCAAAAGTATCTGGAGCTAGGTGGCACCGTCCGCGACAAAGTTGCATTTGCCTATGAGCGTGGCGGCGCCTCGTTGCTCGACTATCTGGACGCGGAAAAAGCGTACCGGGACACGCGATTGGCGTACATCAATCTCGTGGGTTCCTATTTGACCGCGGCCGCCCAAATGAATATGGCAGTGGGTCAGGAGGTTTTGGAATGAATCGGTCTTTGGTATTGGTCGCGGCTCTTTGTGGCGCTTTAGTTCTGATGCTTGCTGCATGTGGCGCAAATGTGAAAGCGCAACACGATAACGCGGGCAACACGGGTCCAGTCCAATCTTCCGTCGTGCCAGACATCGACGCCAATCACTTCAAGGTTGAGCATCCGGAGCAGTTCCCTCTTGTTAACGCTCAAGAGTACTTCGCCGCGCCCGAACTGAACGTCACCGGAGTCGTCAGCGCCGATGTTTCACGCCAGGTGCCGGTGATTTCTCTTGCCTCCGGCCGGATTGTGGAAATCGATGCCCGGCTGGGCGATGAAGTGAAAAAAGGTCAGCTCTTGTTTAAGGTACGTAGCGGCGACATCGCTGGCGCCTTCTCTGATTACAGAAAAGCTGTGTACAACGAAGAGTTGGCAAAGGTGCAGTTGGATCGTACCAAGGTTCTGTACGAAGATGGAGCCGTTCCCAAAAGCGCGCTCGAAGTTGCCCAAAATGCCGAGGATGACGCAAAGGTGGATCTGGATACGACGGCGGAGCATCTCCGTCTCCTTGGCTCCAGCCTGAATCACCCTACGGGCATAGTCGATGTTTACGCACCGGTTTCGGGCGTGATCACCGACCAGGAGATTACGAACGCGGCAGGCGTGCAGGCCTTGTCTTCGCCGAACCCTTTCACGATCTCCGACATGTCGCATGTCTGGATCATGTGCGATGTCTACGAGAACGACCTGAGCCAGGTGCATCTCGGCGAATATGCGGACATTCATCTGACTGCGTATCCGGATCTGGTCTTGAAGGCAAAGATAAGCAATATCGGGCCGATCCTGGATCCTAATATCCGCACTGCAAAAGTTCGACTGGAGATGGAAAATTCGGGTCTGATGCGGCTCGGGATGTTCGTCACGGCTACATTTCATGGACCGCGGCGGGAACGATACGCCAGCGTGCCCGCGGCAGCGATTCTGCATCTGCACGATCGCGAATGGGTTTATACCCCGGCTGAAAATGGTTTCTTCCGGCGCCTCGAAGTAGTCACCGGGAACATGCTTCCCGGCAATATGCAGGAAATCGTCAGCGGTATCGAGCCGGGCACGCGCGTCGTCTCCGACGCCCTCGATCTGCAGCACACTGTGAGCGAGTAAATGATTCGCTACCTCGTAGACTTCGCGCTGAAGAACCGCTTTCTTGTGCTTGCGGTTGCCGTCCTGCTTTTCGCCTGGGGCGTTGTCTCGTTTCATCGCCTGCCCGTCGAAGCCTATCCCGACGTAGCAAACAACTATGTGGACGTGATCGCGCAATGGCCCGGAATCTCCGCCGAACAGATCGAGCAGCAGGTCACGATCCCGATTGAAATCGTCATGAACGGTATTCCAGGCGTGGCCCACGTCCGCTCGTGGTCGCTCTTTGGACTCTCGACCGTCGAAATGGTTTTCGGCGAGGAAACCACCAATTTCGAGAACCGGGAACGCGTTCTGGAGCGGCTTTCGCAAGTCACCTTGCCTCCCGGGGTCATTCCTGAGATGGGCACGGACTGGAGCCCGGTCGGACAGATTTATTTCTACACGCTGCACACCACGAACCCAGCCTATGACGTCATGGATCTCAAATCACTTGAGGACTGGGTGGTGGAGAAGAATCTAAAATCCGTCCCGGGTGTCCCGGATACGAATCCATTTGGCGGTCCCACGCGCGAATACCAGGTTCGCATCGATCCCGACAAACTGATCGCTTATGGACTCAGCATTGCTCAAGTTGAGCAGCAACTGACGAATAATAACGCCAATGCAGGCGGGAGCTTTATCGAAGCCGGCCTGCAGCAAATCAATGTCCGCGAAGTGGGTCTCGTCAGGACCGTCCGGGACATTGAAAACACGGTTCTTACCACTAAGGCCGGCACGCCGGTCCGCATGAAAGACATCGCCGTCGTGGCGCAAGGTCCAAAGATCCGTCTGGGCCAATTTGGAGTAGCCATTCGCCGTGAGGACGGGACGATCGTGGATAACGATGACGTGGTTTCCGGTATCGCTCTCCTGCAGAAAGGCGCGAATGCGGAACCAGTACTGGAAGGCATCCACAAAAAAGTACAGGAACTGAATGATCACATTCTGCCGCCAGGAATAAAGCTCATCCCGTTTATTGATAGAAGCGACTTGCTGCATTTCACGACTCACACGGTCCTGCATAACCTCAGCGAAGGGATTGTGTTAGTTGTCATTATTCTGTTCCTGTTCCTCGGAAACGCGCGCGGGGCAATCATTGTCGCGCTGACCATCCCATTCTCCTTATTGTTCGCTGCGATTTGCCTTGACATAAGGCACATCCCTGCCAACCTGCTCTCGCTCGGCGCGCTGGATTTTGGCATGGTCGTGGACGGAGCCGTGGTCATGGTCGAGAATATCGTTCGCCACTTAGGCCGCAACGGACGGGACAACAGAACCGCGCAGCAAAAAATTTTCCAAGCTGCGCACGAGGTCCAGCGCCCCGTGTTCTATGCCATTGCCATCATCATCACTGCTTATCTCCCTATCTTCACCCTGCAAAGCGTAGAAGGACGGCTGTTCAAGCCTATGGCCTGGACCGTTGCTTTCGCTCTGTTGGGCGCGCTGCTGTTTTCCATGCTGGTCGCGCCTGTGTTAGCGAGTCTCTTCTTCCCCAAAGGTACGCGGGAATGGCACAATCCGGTGATGCTCTGGCTGACGAACCGATACCGCGGCGCCTTACGGCTGGCCATTCGCTTGCGTTTCGTCACGGTTGGCGTGGGCATCGCCAGTCTCTGTGCAGCGATTTACCTGACTGTCGCCGGGGTCATCGGTTCGGAATTTCTTCCGCACCTGGATGAAGGATCGCTGTGGGTGCGCGGCACTCTTGCGCAAAGCGCAGGGCCGTCGGAAGGGATCCGGGTGGCGAATCGCGCAAGGATAATACTCTGCTCTTTTCCTGAAACGACTGAGTGCACCAGTCAGACCGGGCGGCCAGATGATGGTACAGACCACACCAGCTTTTTCAATACGGAGTTCTTTGTAGGACTGAAGCCCAAAGAGCAGTGGCGTCCAGGGTTCCATCAAAACAAGGACGAGCTGATCGCCGCGATGAACCGCGAGCTCTCCAAGATGCCGGGCGTGGTCTGGGGCTTCTCACAGCCAATCGAAGACAACATGGAGGAAGCGGTGAGTGGCGTCAAGGGCGAACTCGCCACCAAAGTCTATGGCGATGATTTGCATCTGCTTGAGGATAAAGCTGATCAGATTGCTGGCATCATGGGCGGCGTCAAAGGCATCACCGACCTCGGTGTCTTCCAGGTTACCGGTCAGCCCGACCTGAACTTTGCAGTCGATCGTAAGAATGCCGCGCGATATCAAATTAATGTCGCGGATGTTCAGGATGCCATCCAGACGGCTGTTGGAGGCAATGCCCTGACTCAGGTTCTGCAAGGCGAGGCGCGATACGATCTCGTGGCGCGTTATCTCCCAACGTACCGGGATAGCCGCGAGGCAATCAGGAATATTCGCTTATTGTCCTCCTCAGGCGAACGAGTGTCGCTCGCTCAATTATGCAAAGTCCAGGAAGCGGACGAAGGCTCGGAAATCTACCGCGAAGGGAACGAGCGCTATGTCGCTATCAAGTACAGTGTTCGCGGCCGGGCGCTTGGTGACGCCGTGCGGGAGGCCATCCAGAAGGTCGAAGCACAGGTAAAACTTCCCCGCGGGTATCACATCAATTGGGAGGGTGAATACCAGAGCGAACTGCGCGCGGAAGCGCGGCTGCTCATCATTGTGCCTCTAACAGTTCTGCTGATCTTCATCATTCTTTACACCATGTTCCGCTCGTTCAAATGGGCGCTCCTGATTCTAGTGAACGTGATGCTGGCGCGTATCGGTGGTTTACTGGCGCTGCTGGTAACGCATACGAATTTCAGCGTTTCGTCCGGTGTAGGTTTCCTGGCGCTTTTTGGCGTCTCTGTACAGACCGGCGTCATCATGCTGGAGTACATCAACCAGCTCCGCGCGCGTGGAAATTCGGTTGAGGAATCGGCTGTAGAAGGTGCGGTTTTGAGGCTGCGGCCGATTATGATGACGATGCTCGTGGCGACGCTGGGGCTGCTTCCGGCAGCTCTCTCTCACGGTATCGGATCCGATTCTCAACGGCCATTCGCAATTGTCATCGTAGGCGGACTAATTTCGGATCTGGTGATGAGTATCTTCCTACTACCCACGCTCTATGTGTGGATGGCCGGTGACAATGATGTGCTGCCAACCATGAATGGGGCCGAAGAGGTGTGATCCCGGTTTAGGCGGGTTTCTCTTTCACTCTTGCATCGCTGAGCCACGAACTCGCGCCCCGGCGAAACTCATTGCCCAAAATCTAAACAGATATACTGGCAATCCAATGTTCATCTGAAGGTAAAGTGAGAAGGGATGTCCTCAATTGATGTGCCTCTGCGTGACGGCCGTTTCGGTAGCACCTCACGCCGTGATTGGTGGTGGATACCGCCCCTGCTGGTTCTGCTTGGGCTCTCCCTGTTCATCGTCTACTCTACCTGGGCGGCTTTCCAGGGCCAATACTATCGCTTTGGGCCGTATCTTTCGCCGTTCTATTCTCCCGAGCTGCTGGGCGATCCGGTAAAAGCCTGGGCTGGTGGATGGCCCGCGTGGTGGCCTTCCTGGGCGGCATCGGCGGCACTGCTGATTTTGTGGGCGCCCGGCGGATTCCGGGTTACCTGTTATTACTATCGGGGCGCTTATTACAAATCCTTTTGGGCGGACCCCCCTTCATGTACGGTCGGTGAGCCTCGGAAGACGTATCGCGGCGAGCGGTCTTTTCCGCTGATCCTTCAGAATTTCCATAGATTCTTTCTTTATCTCGCGCTGGTGCTTCTGGTGATCCTCACGCTCGATGTTTGGCGCGCGATGTGGTTTACTGATCCGCACACGGGGCGCGCACACTTTGGTATTGGTGTTGGAACGCTGGTCCTGGCCGTCAACGTGGTCCTTCTGGCTTTTTACACCTTCGGTTGCCACTCGCTTCGTCACCTCATCGGAGGCCGCGTCGATGAAGTCTCGAAAACCGGTCTGCGCCGCGATGCCTACCGCTGCGTGAGCTGCCTTAACAGCCGCCACATGCTCTTCGCCTGGATGAGTCTGTTTTCAGTGATGTTCGCCGATTTGTACGTCCGGCTCTGCGCCATGGGGATCTGGTCCGACTGGAGAATCTTTTAATGACGCAATACCAGACACACGAGTACGATGTGCTGGTAATTGGAGCAGGCGGAGCGGGATTAAGAGCCGCGATTGAGGCTTCAGCCAGCGGAGTCCGCGTAGGCGTCGTCACTAAGAGCCTGCTGGGGAAGGCGCACACCGTCATGGCCGAAGGCGGAATTGCCGCTGCGCTGGCCAATGTGGACGAGCGTGACAATTGGCGAGTCCATTTCGCCGACACCATGCGTGGCGGCCAATACTTGAACAATTGGCGCATGGCGGAGTTGCACGCGAAAGAAGCGCCGGAGCGCGTGCGCGAGTTGGAAAGATGGGGTGGTTGGCCA
>CAVPKW010000009.1:0-440549 GCA_963705805.1 uncultured Acidobacteriaceae bacterium | reverse complement strand
CGCTATCCCTTTGGGTCTCGCATCTGCCATTTTTCTGGCCGAGACGCACCGCCGCCGAACTTTTCGAATCTCCTAACGTTCCTGATTGAGCTTCTGGCCGCCGTCCCAAGCGTCATCTATGGCTTGCTTGGCATTTTCATCTTGCTTCCGCTCATCAGCAAATATCTCGTTCCAGCCTTGAAGAGCACATTCGGTTACCTGCCTCTTTTCCAAGGGCCGTTTTACGGCCTGAGTGTTCTTTCGGCGGGCCTTGTGCTTTCGGTCATGGTTGTGCCTTTCATCGTTTCTGTATCGCGCGAAATTCTCTTGGCAGTCCCGACTGAGCAGCGCGAGGCGGCGCTTGCCTTAGGCGCCACCAAATGGGAAACCACGTGGGATATTGTTGTACCCAACGCGAGCGCCGGCATTCTCGGCTCCATCTTCCTCGCCCTTGCGCGTGCCCTCGGCGAGACCATGGCCGTTACCATGGTCATCGGGAATACCCCGAAAATCGCTGCGTCTCTGTTCTCTCCCGGCTACTCCATCGCCGCGGTCATCGCCAACGAATTCGCTGAAGCCAGCGGTCAGCTATATACTTCGTCGCTCATATTTCTTGGATTAGTTCTCTTCGGCTCGACGATCGTCATTAACGGGCTAGCCAGGATCTTAATCATCCTCACCGCCAGGAAGGGTGCCTGATATGACGATGGAAATCTCGCTCCGCCGTCGTATTACCAACGTTGTGATGTTCACGTTTTCGGGATTGTGCACCATCTTGGTAGTTGGCGTTCTCTTTTTTATACTCGGCTATCTATTCGTGCATGGCGCCAGGTCACTCAACTGGGCGTTCTTTACCCAGCTTCCGAAGCCGTCCGGCGAGACCGGCGGAGGCATGGCCAACGCCATAGTAGGCAGTGGCAAGGTCCTCCTCCTCGCTGTTTTGATCGGTGTCCCCATCGGCTCGCTAGCGGGAATCTTTCTGGCCGAATACAGCAACAAGAGCTTCGCTTTCACCATCCGGTTTATCGTCGACCTGCTGAACGGCGTCCCCTCCATCGTCATCGGCATCGTCGCCTATGCCGTGGTTGTTCTGCCCATGCAGCACTATTCGACCCTCGCGGGCGGCGTTGCACTGGGTATCATGATGATTCCTATTGCGGTCCGCACAACGGAAGAGTTTCTGCGGCCGTCCCGAATTCGTTGCGGGAGGGAGCAATGGCATTGGGCGCCACCAAGGCCAAGACCATCTTCAGCGTGGTGGTGCCTGCCGCCATGTCAGGTTTGATCTCGGGCATGATGCTGAACCTCGCCCGCGTCGCTGGCGAAACCGCGCCGCTTCTATTCACCGCCCTCGGCAACATGTTCTGGAGCAAGGGCTGGCTCCATCCCATCGCCACGCTGCCCGTGATGATCTACAATTACGCCATCGCGCCCGCCGAAGACTTGCACCAGCAGGCTTGGGCAGCAGGCTTCGTGCTCTTGACCCTCGTGCTTGTGATCAACGTGACAGCTAGACTGATAATTGCGAGAGGCGCAGCGGCCTCGAGGAGATAAGTGTTGGCCACTCCACAGCAACCTATCGTCAAAACTATCGTTTCTCCCGCGCATGCCATCGAGGCTGAGAAAGTGTCGACTTCGTCTAAGCTCACCGCGAAGAACATCAATTTCTTCTATGGCTCGTTCCAGGCTCTTCACAACATCAGCCTCGATATCGGTGCAAACAAGATCACTGCTTTCATCGGCCCTTCCGGCTGCGGCAAGTCCACATTTCTGCGGACCATGAACCGCATGAATGAAGCCCTTCGCAACACTCGCGTGGAAGGCGATCTCCAGCTCGACGGCCAGAACCTGCTCGACATGGACGTCACCTACGTTCGCCGCCGTATCGGTATGGTCTTTCAGAAGTCCAATCCCTTCCCCAAGACCATTTTTGACAACATCGCCTATGGTCTTCGCGTGAACGGCATCACCAAAAAGACTGTGATCGAGGAAGCCGTCGAAAGAAGCTTGACCCACGCCGCTCTATGGGTCGAAGTTAAGGATAAGCTCCAAAAGCCCGCCTCCGCTCTCTCCGGCGGCCAACAGCAACGTCTCTGTATTGCGCGCGCTCTCGCTGTCGAACCGGAAGTTCTACTCCTTGACGAGCCCTGTTCCGCCCTCGATCCCATCGCTACGCTCAAAATCGAGGAACTGCTCTTTCAAATCAAGGATCTGACCACCATCGTGATCGTCACCCACAACATGCAGCAGGCTGCGCGCCTTGCCGATCACACTGGCTTCTTCCTCCTGGGCAAGCTGATCGAATTCGATGACACCCGCAAGATCTTTCAGAACCCGAGCAAGAAAGAAACCGAAGACTACGTCACAGGCCGCTTTGGCTAATACTCATGTGCTTTTTTAGGCCAAGGAAGAAAACGTGCGCCATTTTGAACAAGAACTGGAAAAGCTAAAGGGCAGGCTGCTGGAAATGAGCGCGCTCGTCGAGAGCGCCATTTACCGCAGCGTCCAGGGCGTGGTAGAGAAGAACGAAGAGCTGGCCGTGCAGGTCCTCCGCAATGAGAGCCGCATTAATCAGCTCGAAATTGAGATCGACGATACCGCTATCAGTCTGCTTGCCTTGCAGGCGCCGCTGGCAGCCGATCTTCGCCTGGTTACCGCCTGCATCAAGATCAATAACGATCTGGAACGCATGGGCGACCTCTCCGTCAGTATCGCTCAGAGCGCCCTCGCGCTCATCAGGGAGCCCATCATCCGGCCGCTTATCGATATTCCCCACATCGCGGGCTTGGCCCAGAGCATGGTTCGAAAGGCGCTGGACTCTTTTGTCAATCGCGAACCCGAGCTCGCTCGCAGCGTTCTTGCTTCCGATGATGCCGTGGATAACATGCGCACCGCCAGTTACCACGAGCTCATAAGTTTCATGGAGAGCAATCCATCGCAGATACCGCAGGCCCTCTATTTGTTATCCGTGGTGCGTAATCTCGAGCGCATCGCCGACCATGCCACTAACATCGCTGAGGATGTTCTTTTCCTCGTAAAGGGCATCGATGTGCGCCATCACAACGAGCAGCAAAACGCTCTCGCCCGGCATTAATCCTAGCCAAGCTTCTTTTTCAATAGCTCGTTCACGGCTGCGGGATTCGCCTGCCCGCGGCTTGCCTTCATCGCTTGGCCCACCAAAAACCCCATCACCATCGTCTTCCCGCCTTTGTATTGCTCTACCTGTTTTGGATTCGCTGCGAGCACATCATCCACAATCTTTTCAAGCGCCCCCGTGTCGGAAATCTGCCTCAGCCCTTCGCGCTCCATAATCGCAGCGGCCGTTTCACCCGTCTCAAACATCTTCGGCAGAATCTCTTTCGCCAGCTTTCCTGAAAGCTCCCCTTTGTTCATCAGCGCCACCAGTTCCCCCAGTTGCTCCGCTGTTACCGTCGATTCTGCGATGTCTTTCCCTGCTGCCTTTAACAAACCCATGAGATCGCCTACCACCCAATTCGCCGTCGTACGGCCGTCCCCGCTTACCTTTGCTGCCGTCTCAAAGTAATCCGCTGTCTCGCGTGTCAGCGTCAGTACCTGCGCATCGTATTCGCGCAATCCGTATTCCCGCGAAAATCGCTCCCGGCGATCCGCCGGCAATTCCGGCAGCTTGTGCGTCACTTCGTGCCGCCAGTGATCGCTCACCCGCAACGGCACCAGGTCCGGCTCCGGAAAATAGCGGTAATCGTGCGCTTGTTCCTTGCTGCGCATCCCCACTGTCTTCCCGGTTTCCGCGTTGTACAGCCGCGTCTCCTGTGCCACCCGGCCGCCGGATTCAATCAGCTCCACTTGCCGTTCTATCTCGTGTTCCAGCGCTAATTTCAGGAACCGGAACGAATTCAGATTTTTCACTTCCGCCTTTGTCCCGAACTGCGCGGCTCCGCGCCGCCTCACAGAGACATTAGCGTCGCAGCGCAACTGACCCTTCTCCATATCCAAATCAGAAACGCCGATGTACTGCAACACCTGCTTCATTTCCGTCAGGTAGGAATACGCTTCGTCCGGCGTTCGCATGTCGGGCTCGCTCACAATCTCGATCAACGGCGTCCCGCTGCGGTTCAAGTCCACGTACGTGTACCGGTCCGAATCCTTGAACCCGTCGTGGATACTCTTGCCGGCGTCGTCTTCCATGTGAACGCGCGTTACCCCGATCCGCTTTTTTCCTGTGGGCGTCAGCACATCCAGGTAGCCGTGCTCTGCCAGCGGCTGATCGTATTGCGAGATCTGATAACCCTTCGGAAGGTCGGGATAGAAGTAATTCTTGCGCGCGAATCGCGAGAACGGATTCACCTTGCAATGCAGCGCAATCGCCGCGCCGATCGCCAGTTCTACCGCTCGCCTGCTCAGCACCGGCAGAGCTCCCGGCAGCCCCAGGCACACTGGGCAGACGTTCGTGTTGGGCGCCGCGCCGAACTCCACCGGGCAGCTGCAAAAAATCTTCGTCTTCGTGCCTAGTTGTACGTGCACTTCCAGCCCGATTACCGGCTCATATTTAGTCAGAACCTCTTCATCGGCAATACGGGCGGACATGTCTTGATTGTAGGGGCCCTAATGTTAGCCTGAAGCGAAGATGCGTTGTTTGCTGTTCCTTTTCCCAGCCGTCCTTATGGCACAATCCACCACTCATCCGGCTGCGGCCAAGTCTTCTGCGGTAAAGCCGCCCGCTCCCGCGCCCAAGGTGCAGGCTCGGCCCGCCTTCAGCTCGGATGACCAAAAAATCATTTACGCGCTCGGGCTATCCATCTCGCGCTCGATCGCCCCTTTCGATCTCTCGCCCGCCGAGTTGGCCATTCTCGAGCGCGCCATCAGTGACGGCGCCGCCCATCAGCCCGCCATCGACCTGGACACCTGGGGACCCAAGATCCAGCCCTTCGCGCGCGACCGCGCTGCCCAGGCGGCCGTCCATCAGAAAGAGGCCTCGGCGGTCTTTCTTGCCAAAGCCGCCGCCGAGCCAGGTGCTGAGAAGACTTCATCCGGTCTCGTCTATCGCGAGCTCACCCCGGGCAGCGGCCCGTCGCCCAAGGCGTCCGATACCGTCAGGGTCAACTATCGCGGCACCCTCGTAGACGGCGCCGAGTTCGATAGCTCCTATAAACGCAACGAACCCGCGCAGTTCCAGTTGAGCGCGGTGATCCCCTGCTGGACCGAGGGCCTGCAGAAGATGAAGGTCGGCGGCAAAGCCAGGCTCGTGTGCCCGTCGGCTCTCGCCTATGGCGATCAGGGTAGGCCTGGCATTCCCGGCGGCGCGACTCTCATTTTCGAAGTGGAGCTGCTCGATATCTCCGGCGGCGCTCCCGCTCCCGGAACTCCCGCGCCCGCCGCGCACTAAGCGCGCGTCCATGCTTATTGCCAGTTGGAACGTCAATTCGATTCGCGCTCGCTTGGAGCACGTAAAGAACTGGCTCAATACCCGCAATCCGGATGTTCTACTGCTGCAAGAACTGAAAGCAGCCGACTTTCCGGCAGAGCCCTTTAAGGACCTTGGGTACACAAGCGCCGCCGTTACGCAGAAGTCATACAACGGTGTTGCGATCTTATCTCGCCACCCGATCCACATAGTCTCGACAACTCTCATTGGCGACGAAACGGACAGTCATGCGCGATTTCTCGAAGCCGTGATCAACGGCATTCGCATCCTCAACATCTACCTTCCCAACGGAAATCCCGTCGGGAGCGACAAGTTTCTTTACAAACTCGAGTGGATGGATCGCCTTCATCGGCAAATGCAGATTTGGTTGAAAAGCGAGCTGCCGACGCTCGTAGGCGGTGACTTTAACGTCATTCCAGAGGACATCGACTGCCACAAACCTGCTTCTTGGATTCACGACGCGCTGTTCCAGCCCGAGCCCCGGGCCCGCTACCGCGCCTTACTCGCACTTGGCTACGTCGACGCATTTCGTTTTTTGCACCCCGGGCAAGGCGGCTACTTTACATTTTGGGATTACTTCCGAAAGGCCTTCGAGAACAACCGCGGAATTCGAATTGACCACTTTTTGCTCTCGGCGGCATTAGCTCAACGGCTGGAGAGCTGCGAAATCGACAAAGGTCCGCGAGCGCTGGACAAACCCTCGGACCACGCGCCCATCCTCGTTCAATTCTGAAGCGGTTGCTCTACGCAGGCATCTTGAAAGCGGTGTGCGGCAAGCCCAGCCGGAAGCGCAGACGATCGTATTCGATGAGCGGTTGGAAAAAGTCCGGTTCGGCCAGCGGCCAAATTGAGGCGTGCGGTGCGGTCGACCCGGAATGATCGAGAAGTGCGTTAACCGCGCGGCGGGCAGCCTCGTTCGCAGCCTCCATGCACGCTACATCCGTATAGGTTTTGACGTAATCGGACGCCAGGAAGAGGTTGGGAATTTCCGTCTGGGCTTCGGGCCGGTACTGCAGTGAGCCCGAGGTATTGATCATCAGCGGTTCCAGATTTGCCACCGTCGTCGGGTTTGGGAATTGAACATCCGGGTCCATAAACCACGTGAGCAGATTCTCGTCACGGAGAACTTCAATGCCGCTCACATTCACGTGTACCTTGATTTGGGCCCACGCCTCTTTTTCGATTTCGGCGCCCGTGCACTGCATCGCCGGCTTTCCGTACAGGATTCCCGGAACTTCCCAGTCCGAGATGTCGACCGACAGGATGCCTCCCACAAGTCCATCGCCGAAGCCAGCGAGACTCGGCGGCTTCCAGAATTGCCGCTGCGAAACGGATGTCAGTGCCCAGGGTGAATCGGCATAAAGAGAATGTCCAAATTCGAGCGGCACATCCTGGGCAAGGTAAAACTGAGTGCCGTTCATCCACGCCGTATGAATCTTGCTCAGATTCGCGAGCGAAGGAGCAAGCTGTCTGAGGCGATCGTCCACCAATGGAGTCATCGCCTCCACCGGCATGGCGGAGATGTAGTAGTCGGCTGTAATCTGGCTTGGCTGGCCATCGATCTGGGCCGTTACCGACTCTATTCCGGATTCTGACGCTTGAAATGCCGTGACGAGAGTTCCGCTGCGGAATTCCACGCCGCGCTGCGCCAGGTACGAGAGCCAGGGAGTTAGCCAGACATCGTTAGTTGGCCCGTCCAGGAGGCGATCAAAACCGCCATAAGTGAGTAATCCGAACAGAAGCTGCAGCAGCGTGTAGCCAACCGTTCGCGTGCTGCCTTCCTGCGCGCGCACGGCCACGAGCGAGCGGGTTAGGCCCTTACCCAACAGAGTCTGGTACCCCATCGAGCGTTCGGCAGCGCCGATAAACGTCCACCATGGGATATTTTCGTACTCGCTCAGCCGCCTCTCCGGACAACTCGTTAAAAGCGTAAAAAGACGGTCTATGAAGAAAAGAACCTCGTCATCGGGAACGCCGATTCCTGTAAAGATTTCCTTGAACGTAAGCGCGAAGTCTTCAACACTCTGAGGAATGCGGGCAGTAAGGATCAGAGGCGGCTTTCCGGCCCGGGCAACGTGGATGCGGGTCGCATGTACGAGATTGTTAAATACACTTACATTGGCCGCATCCGGTATTCGCATCATTGTGTCCGGAAGGTGCCGGTAGAAAGCCGGAAAGAAACGGAATCCGTGTTCCCCGGGCAAGTCCTTGCGCCCGCCGGTTCCGGTGTTTGGAACGGATAGGCTTCGAGCCTTCCCGCCGAAAACTTGATTCCTCTCGTAAATGGTGACCTCGAATCCACGCTCGATCAATTCGTGCGCGGCGCTCAAGCCACCGACTCCGCCGCCCAGGATAGCAACGCGAATAGGCATAATGCACTACTTAAGATACAATTCGTCGGAGGCTGGAGCCAATTCAGCGACCCCAAGTTCCTTTATCGAAGCAATGTTACGCCGCGGAGTTAGACTCGAAACGGAGCCGCGACCGTAAGGGACTGTGAAAAAATCCAAGGCTGGGAAAAACCGGCGATGGAAAGACGGAAACTTGTCATTACAGAATACATGGTTGTGCAAGTATGATTCGGGACGCCAGCCACGCCCAAGTTTCTTTAGAAATGATCCCAACCGCCCTAAATTCGTCTCCGCGAGGCAGGAGGACGAGGGGAAAAGGCCTTTATGATCTGGAATCTACTGCGCGACCGCCGGTCGGACGCGGATCCACTGCCTAACGTTGTAAGCCAAGGCGATCCACAACGCTTCCGTACCCGCCTTCACAATCCCACGTACCGAAAATTGCCTCAGCTTTTGCACTCCCTTGATCCACAGATGCGGAAACTCGGCAATTTCACAACGCTTCTGATAAAGCGTCTTCACCGCTCGACGTTTCATACGTGCCAGATAGCCGCTCATCGCCTTACTCTCTACCGGTAACTCCACACGCCGCGGCCCACCACGATAGCCGCAACACTGTTTGAGGAACTGGCAACTCTTGCAATTCTTAGCTTGGGCTTGAAAGATGGTTTTGACTACGCCGTGATGTTTCTTTTGTCCGATCGCCACCAAGGTCTTGCCATCCGGGGACAACAACGCTTGGCCACGCCCCTGCCGCTGAAAGGCAGTGGCTGCAAACTCTTTCGCAATCCCGGCGCGAGCGCACGCCCCGGCTTGCCGCGCGGCATCGCCTTTCCACGGCGCAATCAGTTCCACATTCCGCTCGGCCGTTTGTTCCACGTTGTCGCGCGTGGCATACCCGTTGTCGGCGATGATCGTCTGCGGAGTCGCCAAGCCACTCTGCTCGATCCGCTCCAGCGCTGGTATCAGTTGATGCAGATCGTTGTGATCGCCCGTCAATCCAACCGCTACGATCATGCGCGATTGCGCTTCGCTGGTGACCTGCATGTTGTAGCCGGGATGGAAGCCACCGTCGTTGTCTTTCATCTTGCGCGCTTCCGGTTCACTATCACTGACGCGCAAATCCGCCCGATTTTTCGGCGTTGTGCGGGCTTCCAGGTTTTCCAGTTCTTTCAGCGCCGCTTCGCCGCGGGCCACCGCTTCGCGCGCCGCACGCTGTTGCGCGGCTTGCCGCCGCTTGTCCATCTGCTCGTGTTCCTGGGCGGCTTCGCGGTCCAACTTCTTGACCACTTTGCGGGCCGCCCTCAGGCGTTTTTCTAATGTCCGGCGCCGGTGCAAAGAACTCTTCGCCGCTTGCGCCTTCATCTTGGTTCCATCTTGCAGCAGGGTCTCCAGATTCACCACTCCAGCTTTCTCCAGCATCGCCAGAAACTCAATGAATAGCTTCTCCAGCGCCTCCCGGTGCCCCACCCGAAAATCCGCCAGCGTGTGATAGTTCACCTCTTGGCCTGCCGCTAGCCAGCGCAGGCCCGGTTCCTGCGACATCATCCGTTCAATCGACCGTGCCGAGGCCACGCCCAGTGTGTAGCAATACACCCAGATGCTCACCAGCAGGCGTGGCGACCAACAGGGCCGGCCCGCTTCGCCCTCCCGTGTTTTGCAGTCTTTGGCAAACTGTTCCAGATTGAGCTTCCCGGCCAGTTCCCAGATCACTCGCGCCGGGTGGTTCGCCTCGATCAGAATCTCGTAATCCAATACTTGAAAACTGGTTTGCGAGCGGTCGATCGGTTTGTACTTGATCTTGCCGACCAGCGGCTTGTCGCTACTCACTCTTCTAGCGTAAATCCAGTTCAAACATTTTGTGCCCTAAATGTTCCGGATATTTTTTCACAATCCCGTAAGGGAGCTTGTATGCGCGCTTTACACCAGCGTTTTCGTTGGAGCACTCAATTGGTGGCGACAAGTCGTTGGGGGAAGCGCTCGCGGCGCAAATGAAATTGGTCGCGGTCGATGTAACCGTTGTGATCGTGAAGAACTCGGGTCACTGGATATCTGAGGAGCAACCGAAGCAGACGACCCGCGCGCTCGTGAAATTTCTATAAAGGACTCCATGATTCCGCAAGAGAAGAGCGCGGCAGTGACGCGGGGCCTGCGCGAAGCGTTCGGGGTAACAGAGTTCGAAGACATCCGCGAGCTGACTGGGGTGCTCCGCTCGAACCCGGTCTTTCGCATCGTCGTGCGAGGATCCGCATTTCTATTGCGGATCAACATGCGCGCGGGCGATCTCATGCGCCACTACGCGTGCATGAACGCGGCGGCTGAAGCAGGTGTGGCGCCGCGGGTCTGGTACACCAGCGTTGAAGATCGGATTTCCATCACCGATTTTGTGGAGCAGGCGCCCTTTCCGGGAACTGAGGCCCTTGTTCGGATGCCGAGGGCGCTGCGGACCCTGCATGCACTACCGCCGTTTCCCAGAGTGCCAAATCATATCAACACCTCATGCATGTTCCTAATCAACAAAGGGACTGCCCTCGACGGATTCATCCAGAGGTTTCAGGCGGCGAACCTTCTCCCCAAAGGCGAAAGCGAGGAGCTTTTCGCCGGTACGCGCAATTGACTGCTGTTTACCCGCACCACGATCCGGACATGGTGTCGAGTCACAACGACTTGTTCAAACCGGACAATATCCTTTTCGACGGACGCCGCGTATGGCTGGTGGACTGGGAAGCTGCTTTCCTGAACGATCGGTATGCCGACCTGGCGGTCGTTGCGAACTTGATCGTCACCAATGATAGAGAGGAAAGGGCTTATCTCCAGGAGTATTTTGGACAACCGCCCGATCAGTACCAACTAGCCCGATTCTTCCTCATGCAGCAGGTCGCCCACATCTTCTACGCCATGGCTTTCCTCTTGCAGAGTTCTCCGCGCAACCCGGGAGATTGCAGTGAGAGCGTGCCGGAATTCAGAGACTTTCACCGGCGTATCTGGGCGGGCGAGGTTAACCTGTCGGACAACCACATGAAAACCGTCTATGGCAGGGTTCATTGGCAACAACTCATACAGAACATAAGGCAAGCGCGATTTGACGAAGCATTGAGAATCGTCTCAGATCGGCATGCATGTCGATAAGGCATGCGCCCGCGGCGGCGCTCTTGACTTTCCATTTAATAATTGATTATCTATGTATAGAGAATCGATGTGAAGCCCGCGAACCTGACCCTGGCTGCAGTCGATTCTGGCCCCGTGCGCAGGAGAACGAATGAAAGGCCGCAAAGAACAGAAAGATCTGCTGCCCGGAACATTGGAAATGTTGATATTGCAAACCCTGCGGCGCGGTGCGCTGCACGGCTACGCTATCGCCCGCCACATTCAACAAACCTCCAAAGACGTGCTGCAGGTGGAAGAAGGCTCGCTCTATCCGGCATTGCAGCGCCTGTTGCGCGAGGGATGGGTGGCGGCGGACTGGGGCATTTCGGCGCGCAACCGCAAAGTGCGCACCTACAAGCTCACTCCGGATGGACGCAAACAGCTCGATCGCGAAATTGCTGGATTTGATCGTTTGTTGGCGGGCATCGCCCGGGTCATGAGGCCGGTGGAATCATGAATCCAGTATCCAGGTGGCTGCAAAAACGGCGGGTCGAGCGGGAGATGGCCGATGAGATGGCGGAACACCTCGCCGAAAAAATCGATCAGCTCCGTGCTGAAGGCCATAGCGAGGATGAGGCGCGCGCGCTTGGTCGCCGCCAGTTCGGCAATACGACCCTACAGCAGGAAGATAGCCGCGCCGCCTGGGGATGGAATACGGTCGAGCAATTCTGGCAGGACATGCGCTTCGGCTGGCGCGTCCTGACGAAGACCCCTGCGTTCACCGCGACCGCTCTGATCGTACTCGCGCTCGGCATCGGGATGAACACCGCGATGTTTAGTGCGGTGAAGGCAGTCTTGTTGAGCGCTCTGCCGTATCCGGAACCGGAGCGGATCGTAGAACTCGGGCAGACAGCCAAGGACGGTCATGTGATGAACGTCTCGGGTCCCGACTTTCACGATTGGCGCGCGCAAAGCCGAACCTTTGAGTACATGGCCGCGTACGGTAATGATGAGGTCACGGTGTCGGGGAGCTTTCCCGCACAGCGAGCACGCATGGCGGCAGTGGGTAGCGGATTCTTTGATGTGCTCGCAACCCACGCGGCTATCGGCCGAACTTTCAGTGCCGGCGAGCAGAAACCAGGCGGAACGTTCACACTGGTTCTAGGATACGAATTGGCGCGGGCTGTGTTCGGCGCTCCGGCGAACGCCATTCAAAAGACGGCGCGCCTGAACGGCCTGGCGTTTACAGTGATCGGCGTAATGCCGCCCAAATTCGACTTTCCGGATAGCGCGCAGGTCTGGTTGCCCAATGACCTGTTTCCGGATGCGTCGGCAAGATCGGCGCACAACTATCGCGTTGTCGGTCGGCTAAAGCCCGGTGTAACTGTGCGCCAGGCGCAGGCGGATATGAATGTAGTCGCCGCGCGATTGGCGAAGGAATATGTCGACGACAGAGACGAAGGCATCCGCGTAAGTTCTCTTTTCGAATTTTTGATAGGCGGCGTGCGGCCGGCGCTCTTGACACTTTTTGCTGCGGTCACCCTGGTGCTCCTGATCGCCTGCGTCAACATCTCGAATCTTCAACTGGCGCGCGCGGCGGCTCGCCGCAAAGAAATGGGCATGCGGTGTGCATTGGGGGCAGCCCGCGGACGCTTGCTTCGCCAGTTGCTCACCGAAAGCGTCTTGCTTGCCTGTGCTGGCGGGTTGCTGGGTCTGGCGCTGGCCGAAGTAGCGGTGAGAATACTTCGTATTGCAGCGCCTGGGAACATCCCGCGCATCCAAAATCTCGGCATCGATCCCGGCGTGCTGTGCTTCACCGCGGCCATATCTTTACTGGTGGGTCTTCTGTTCGGCGTGCTGCCCTCGCTCGACAGTTCAAAGACTGACGTAAATGACGCGTTGAAGCAGGGCACAGGCAAAGGAGAAGGCGTACGGCATAAGCGCTGGGGACAGACGCTGGTCGTCGGACAAATCGCGCTGGCTATCGTGCTGCTGAGTAGCGCCGCATTGCTTATCAAGAGCTATTGGAAGCTGGCGCATGTCGAAACCGGGCTCGCCTCCGCCGGTGTATACGTCACTGATCTAACCTGGCCCATCGCTGCGGACGGTAATTCCGTAGATGGCGCGTACGTGCGCCAGGCGGGGACACAAATGCTCGAACAGATTGGGCAGTTGCCGGGAGTGCGGGCGGTCGCGTTCATCCACGGATTGCCTTTCCAGGGTGCCCCTGACGGAAACTTCGAAATCGAAGGCCGGCCGCTGCCTGCCGACCCGCACCTGAATCCTGATGCTTTTTACCGAATGATCACGCCCGATTACTTCAAAGCCTTCGGCGTGCCCATTCTCAGAGGCCGCGGTTTTACGGGCGAAGATCAGCGGCCCGCGCAGCAAGTGGCGATTGTGAATCAGTCCTTCGCAAAGGAATTCTTCCCGGCCGGAGACGCCCTCGGCAAGCGCATCCGGTTCCTGGGCTTCGACCTCAAACCGCAGTTCATGACAATCATTGGAATTGTGCCCGATGTGCGTTCATTCGGTCTAAGCCAGCCCGCCAGGTCGGAAGTCTATGCCGACTATTTCCAGCATGCCGATGCTGCCATGGATACGGCGCTGGTCGTGCGCGGCCCGGCAGGCCTGCAATCACAAATAGAACACATTGTCACCTCATTGAATCGCAGTACGGCAGTGAATTTCGAAAGCATGGATGGCTTGATCTCAGGCACCATCGCGCGCGAGCGTTTCCAGACCGCGCTGCTGACCCTCTTCGCCGCTTCCGCCCTGCTGCTGGCCGTGGTAGGCGTATATGGCTTGTTGTCCTATGCTGTGAACCGCCGGACCAGCGAAATAGGCGTACGGATGGCGCTCGGCGCAAACCGTGGAAGAATTGTGCGATCGTTGCTGGGCCAGGGAGGCGTGCTCGTTCTGGCAGGCGTGGCGCTCGGGCTGGTTGGCTCACTGATTGCTACTCGCGCGCTGCAAGCCATGCTCTTTGAAGTAAGAACAAGTGATCCTTCTACACTGCTCGCCGCCGTAGCAGGCTTTGCAGGGGCGGCTCTACTTGCATGCTACCTGCCCGCACGCCGGGCCTCGCATATCGATCCATCGGAAGCCTTGCGCGCCGAGTAGAACAATCTTCCTCGCCTCAATGGGTGACAGGGAGTATCGGCCGTGCCGCGGAACTCCCCACGAAAAGTACTCCGCACATACGTTTTGCAATCTTCGGTATCGTCCATTACGTCAATCGGCTGCGCCTTTTCGGAGGCATTCACCACCTAATACCTACTTGCGGAAATTCGCGTTACATTTCCCACAACCTAAGATGCTGAAACTGAGCCGGAAGCGTAAGCGCCCTTTGACTACTCGAATTTCTGCAACTTGGTACTAGATCCTCTTCTGAAGCTTTGCCCAGGTGTCGCGCAACTCGACAGTGCGATTGAAGACGAGTCGCTCCGCGCCACTGCGCTTGTCCGCGCAAAAATAGCCAAGACGCTCGAACTGATAGCGGTCACCCGGCTTAGCCTTCGCCAGCCACGGCTCCGCTTTCCCTTGCACCACTTCGAGTGATCTCGGATTCAAGTACATCGTGAAGTCGCCGCCCTCCGGAACGCTGTTTGGATTCTCCACAGTGAACAGCTTTTCATAAAGGCGAGCCTCGACTGAAATCGCTTCTGCTGCCGAAACCCAGTGAATGGTCGACTTCACCTTGCGTGTTTGCTGGCCGCTTCGTGTCTCGGGATCGTACGTGCAGTGAATCTCCGTGATCTCGCCCGTACCCGGATCTTTCACGACATTGTGACATTTGACGATGAATCCGTAGCGCAGCCGGACCTCGTTCCCGGGATAAAGGCGATGGTACCCTTTCGGAGGCGATTCACGAAAGTCCTCCTGCTCGATCCAGAGTTCGCGGCCAAACGGCACTGAACGCGTGCCGGCGCTCGCGTCCTCAGGGTTGTTGATAGCCTCCACAAACTCCACCTGGCCTTCCGGGTAGTTCGTCAGTACCAGCTTGAGCGGGCGCAGCACTGTCATTACGCGCAGGGCCGTCCTGTTTAGATCCTCGCGGACATAATACTCCAGCTTCTCAAGTTCCGTGATGCCGTTCGTCTTCGACACGCCTAGATTACGCGCGAAATTCCGCAAACCCTCCGGCGAATACCCGCGCCGGCGCATTCCGCTGATGGTGGGCATGCGCGGATCATCCCAGCCTTCCACCGCGCCCTGGTGCACTAATTGCAGCAGCTTGCGCTTGCTCATTACCGTGTACGTCAAGTTCAATCGGTCGAACTCGATTTGCTGCGGGTGGAAAACGCCAAGCTGCTCCAGAAACCAGTCGTATAGCGGCCGATGGCTCTCAAACTCGAGCGTGCAAATCGAGTGAGTGATGCCTTCAATCGAGTCGCATTGACCGTGCGCCCAGTCGTACATGGGATAAATGCACCACTGATTAGCCGTGCGATGATGCTCGGCGTGCAGGATCCGGTACATCACTGGATCTCGCATGTTGAGATTCGGCGAGGACATGTCGATTTTGGCTCGCAGCGTACGCGCGCCGTCAGGAAACTCCCCGCTCTTCATACGTGCAAAGAGGTCCAGATTCTCTTCCACGCTTCTGTCACGATAAGGACTGTTCTGCCCGGCTTCGGTGAGCGTGCCGCGTGTCTCCCGCACTTGCTCGCTGCTCAAGTCGCAGACGTAGGCCTTCCCTTTCTTGATGAGCTCGACGGCCCAAAGGTATAGCTGCTCGAAGTAGTCCGATGCATAGAAGACCCGGTCGCCGAAATCGCCGCCTAGCCATTTCACGTCCTCAATGATCGATTCCACGTATTCGGTCTCTTCCTTGGCGGGATTCGTGTCGTCGAAGCGCAGATTGCACTCGCCCCCGAACTCCTCCGCAAGGCCGAAATTCAGCATGATGCTCTTGGCGTGGCCCACATGTAAATAGCCATTCGGCTCCGGGGGGAAGCGTGTGCGGACACGGCCGCCATATTTGCCGCTCGCTTGGTCGGAGAGAATTATCTCCCGAATGAAGTTAGAGGGCGGCGAGTCGGTATTGTTCATTGATAATTACCAGCGCGGAGTCCAGGCGAGTCAGCACCGTGTCGCGCCCCAGAACTTCAAGCGTTTCGAAAAGTGGCGGCGCATTCTTCCGCCCGCAAACAGCGACGCGAATGGGCTGAAACATCTGTCCGGCCTTGAGCCCGAGTTCATCGGCGGCCCCTCGCAGGACGGACTCCAGTGTTCCATGATCGAAGCCGGCCACAGCCGCCAAAACTTGCCGCGCCTTCGAGAGCGCCAGCGCAGCCATTGCGGCGTCTCCCTTTTGTGGAATCAATTCCGCGGGATCGTAAGGCTTCAGCTCCTCTGAGAAGAAGAAATCAGCCACTGTGCCCACGTCGCTTAGTAAACGGATCCGTTCATGAATGAGCGGAGCAATGCGTCGAAGCTTCACCGGCGTGGCATTCGTGAAGCCCGCTTGCCGGGCGTAAGGCATTAGACGTTGCGCGAGTTCATCCAGATCGAGCGCGCGGAGATGCTCTGCATTCAGCCACACGGCCTTAGGATCGAAGGGATCTTTGTCGGTGAAATTGATGATTGCGTTGGACCGGTTGATGCCCTCGAGCGAGAACAACTCCACCAACTCCTCGCGCGACATCTTCTCGCGATCGTTCTTTGGCGACCAGCCGAGCAGGGAAAGAAAGTTCACGAACGCATGCGGCAGGAAGCCCGCGTCACGGTAGGTCGTAACGCTGACCACCGGACCATGCTTGCGCTTCGATAACTTCGCTCCGTCGGGCGCCATCAGCAGTGGCAAGTGAGCCGTTTTAGGCGCGCCGCTGCCAAGCGCTTCGAAGATCAGCAAGTGCTTAAACGTGTTTGCCAAATGTTCCTGGCCACGTAGGATGTCCGTTATACGGAGATCCGCGTCATCGGCACAGGACGCCATGTGATAGGTCGGCATTCCCGTCGAACGCAGCAGTGCGAAGTCCTCCAGGTCGCTCGTTGCCTTGCTCACCGTTCCGTAAACAAGATCGTGTACAACCACCTCCGTACGCGATTCGCGGGGCACGCGGAAGCGCAGCACGAAAGCTTCGCCCGCGTTGGCCCGGCGATCGCTTTCCTCCCGGGAAAGCTCGCGCATCCCAGGATTGTAGAGCCATCCTTCGCTTGAATTTTCCAATCCCGTAGATGCCGGCGTGAAGTCCCGATACGCCAGGCCTTTCTCAAAGATGGCCCAGGCAGCTTGGCGGTGCAGATCAACGCGATCCGACTGGCGATAGAGTTCATCCCACCCGAGCTCGAGCCACTCCAGGCCCTCGTAGATGGAATCGAGCGAGATCTGCGTGTTCCGTTCGACGTCAGTATCGTCGATTCGAAGGATGATCGCGCCGCCCTCGTGGCGAGCATAGAGCCAATTGAAAATAAAGGTTCGAGCGCCGCCTATATGAAGGTAACCGGTAGGGGACGGCGCAAAACGCACGCGTGTCATGTAAAAGCTATGGAATACCTCAATGGTATCGAATTACCAAACCTCGGCCCTGAATGCGCTTCACTTCTCCAGATCTTGCGCAAATTCGCTCAGATCGCCGGCATTCACATCCGATACTGCCCAGTAAGCCATGTGCGAGTGGGTCCAGTGCACTACGCTATAGCCCCTGACCGTGAGTGTGCGAGGAGCGGAATCTGAAACTGGCGAAGGCCATACGAACAGATTTATCGTGTGTTGACGCCGTTTATAGACCAGCGCAGCCACGGTGCGATCGTCTAAGTAGTCCAGGCGCCCTCCTACCAGCGGAAACCCTTTCGAAGACAAGTCTTTGACAACGGGCGCGAAATCAAGTTTGCCGCTGAACCAGGGCTTCACGGTGTGCTGGTCGGATGAAGCGACATCGCTTAAGTGATTTGCCAACAATGATCGGATATGGTTCGATACCACCTGTTCAGCCAGCATGTCTGATGTGGAGGGGCGTCTTGTCATTTGGAAAAGCGCCGCCGTGAATAGCAGAACGGCGGCAACGCCCGCGGCAATCCCCCACTGCCGCCAGCGGGGAAACCATTCTCGCAGCATCGTTCCATACCGGCCCTGGCCGGACGGATGGAGCTGTGCACGAAGTCTCTGCTCAAGTCCGTTCGGGGCCTCGAAGTACTCCATGTGAGCCTTTACCGAGTCACGCATCTGCAGGTAGCGGTCGCACATTGCGCGACAGTCAGCGCACTCAGTCAGGTGACGGTCAAACTGCGTACTGGCAACTACATCGAGCTCTTTATCCACAAAAGCGTCGAGAAACTCGCGGACTTCTTGACAGCTCATAGCCCCGTTTCTCCCTTTGGTTGGCTCAGCCGGTCGTAAAGTTCCTTTCGCGCTCGGGAAAGCCGCGACATAACGGTTCCCAAAGGGATTTCTATGATTTGCGCAATTTCCTTGTAAGAGAGTTCTTCCAATTCTCGCAACACCAATATCTCTCGGTACTCGAACGGTAATTGCCCCATCGCCTCACGAACCAGCCGGGAATTCGCATTCTTGATCAACACTGCCTCAGGATCCGACCATGTCGCCACCGCCGGTTGGGAGTCGACATCCCATTCCACAGTTGTCTCGCGAGACCTGTTTCGGCGGTGCCACGTACGGCAGGAATTTCGAACGATGGTCAGCAACCAGGGTCGGGCGTCTCGACCGATTGCGAACGTGTCAAACGAGCGCAGCGCCCGCAGAAAAGCTTCTTGGACGACGTCCTCAGCGTCATGTTCATTATGGGTGAGCCATCGCGCCAGATTATAAGCAGCGTTCAGGTGAGGTAAAACGGTGCTTTCAAACATCTCGTCTTTACTTTGCCGTACCTGTTTCCCCATCTGTTTATTCCAGACTTCTTCTGGGATCGGCTATCGCGCCGCTCAGAGTGTAGCAGCGTAGTTGAAACCGTGAAAAAGATCTTCGCAGCGGGAATATTTTCCCACGCCGATCGGTACTGCTCAATGAAACACGCGTTCGACAGCGCTGTTCAACAAGGAGAAGGCAATTGTCTCGCCGGATAAAACAGAATTCGAATAAAGACGGAGTAGACCGCCGCGGATTTTTGGAATGTATGGCTTGGGCTGGCACGGGAATGTTTTGGACTGTCACCGGAGGAGTGCTCAATTCGAAAGCCTTCGGTCAAATGCCCGGCCATCAAATGGGCGCAGGCGCAGGGTTCAGCTTCGTTCAAATCAGTGATAGTCATATCGGCTTCAACAAGCCGGCGAACAATGACGTCACGGCGACCCTGCAACAGGCGATCAGCAAGATTAACGCCTTTGAGCGTACGCCGGATTTTCTGATTCATACCGGCGACTTGAGCCACCTCTCAAAACCCACCGAATTCGACACGCTTGATCAAGTATTAAGGTCGGCAAAGTCCGGACAAACCTTCTTTGTCCCTGGCGAACACGACATGCTTGCCGACAACGGCCAGCAATATCTGGAACGCTACGGCAAAGGCACGAAGGGAGCAGGCTGGTTTAGTTTCGATCACAGAGGAGTGCATTTCATCGGCCTTGTAAATGTTGTGGATCTGAAAGCAGGCGGTCTTGGAACGCTTGGCGCAGCACAACTGAGTTGGCTCCAAAGGGATCTCGCCGGGCGCTCCAGTAGCACGCCGATCGTGGTTTTTGCCCACATCCCGTTGTGGACCGTCTATCCCGAGTGGGGATGGGGCACTGACGATGGAATGACAGCTTTGTCGTACATGAAGCGGTTTGGTTCAGTGACCGTTCTGAACGGACATATTCACCAGACCATGCAGAAGATAGAAGGCAATGTTTTCTATCACACCGCGATGTCGACAGCATTTCCCCAGCCCAAGCCCGGGACTGCGCCTTCACCAGGTCCGATGAAAGTTCCGGCCGCACAGTTGGCGGACGTACTGGGTATCACCCACGTCAATTACGTAGCCGGCAGCCACACGCTCGCCGTTGTCGATTCCACTCTCGCGATGACCTCTATGTCGCGTGCAAATCTCGAAAAGACTGCCGAAACGGCTCAAGTCAAGATCGACAACTTCTCCTTCACGCCCAAGTCTGTAACCGTAAAACTCGGCACGGTTGTTACGTGGACGAATCGAGACGACATCCCGCACAATGTCGTGAGCACCGAAAACAGGTTTTCTTCCCCTGTTCTTGACACTGACCAGGCATTCTCCTTCAGATTCCAGGAGCCTGGCTCTTACCCATATTTCTGCAAAATTCATCCCATGATGACGGGAACAATTATCGTAGAAAAAGACGCTTCCGGAAGTTCATAGAGCCAATAGGAGTCTCATACGAAGAAAATCGACAAAGTAAGTCTCTGCAAACCAGAATTTATGCCGGCCCCTTTTTATGAGATGATCGACCCATGGAACAGCGCCTCCTCTCCGGCAACGAGGTCTGGAATCCCGCGACTGGCTGCGATCGCATCTCGCCCGGTTGCGATCGCTGCTATGCACTTTTTTTGGCCGAGCGGTTGAAGCAGAGAGGCGACCCGCACTATCAACTCGACGGCGACGCCCGAACCAGTGGGCCAGGTTTTCGGCTCACCCTGCACGAAGACGCGCTGGAGATCCCCGGTCGCTGGATCGGATCGAAGGTCGTCTACGTGAATACCATGAGCGACCTGTTCCATAAAGATGTGCCTTTGTCTTTTCTGCAGCGTATCTTTGCGGTTATGGGCGCTACACCCCAGCACACTTATCATGTGTTGACTAAGCGCTCCAATCGGCTCGTCCAGCTAGCCTCCGAGCTTACTTGGCACCCGAACATCTGTATGGGCGTCAGCGTGGAGAGCGACCGGTACGCATTTCGGGCCGATCATCTTCGCCTCGTTCCGGCGCGAGCGCGTTTCCTTCAGTTGGAGCCCCTGCTCGGCCCCCTTACTTCGCTTGACCTCACCGGCATCGATTGGGTTGTAGCGGGCGGTGAGAACGGTCCCGGGGCGCGTCCTCTTAATAAACAGTGGCTGATCGATATCAGGAAGCGTTGCGCCGGGACCGGGACCCGTTATATCGAACCTCACTTCCACACCGTGCCGCTCCCAAACGTCGATGAATTCAGTCCGTCCTTTAATAGCGTCTAATCGTGTTTTTTAAGTTTCTTTATGTAGGCAAGCTATTTGAGACCGCGAACACTCGAAACCGAGCGGCGACCGTCAGGGAGCTTGTATGGACGAAACATAAAGGAATTTCGGAAACAGGATTCTAGCGCAGCGCTGCTTCCAGCAGCTCCGAATCGGAAAAGTCTTCCACTGGCCCGCCAAACCGGCAGTCCACTTCGTTGAGAGCTTCGACCAACGGAACACGAAATGAGCGGTCGGTGTACAGTGTTTTGATCGAGAGACCTTCCCGCAGCTCGCCGCGATGCACGCAGAAGATCAGCACGAACATGTCTAGCAGTAACACGCCCAGCGATTCAGCTTCATGCTCGGTTGGATCGCGAGGCGAATGATCGTTGGCCGAGTAGGCCAAAGGGAGAACATGTTTCAATGGATGATTCCTGCGGTGCGTCTCGGGAACAACCGAGGCAGCCACTTCGCGAAGCTGCCGGACCGTGCTCTGCGTGCTCGCCGGGAATGCTATCTTCGGCCGGTTGAGCACGGCATCCGCCACATCCGTCGGCATGAAGCGGCGCACCAGTCTCCGCACTAGTGGCTTTGACCCGGCGGGTAGCATAGCTGCTCGCGGATACGATCGCATCACCCTCGCGATCCTCTGACTCAGGTACGGAACGCGCAATTCCAGCGACTCGCACATCGTCGCGTGGTCCCAAGGGACAAGATGTGCATTCGCTAAAGGCGCGCGCAGATAGAATAGCCACACCTTATGCGCCAGTTCCTCGGGATCGCGCTCCGCCAACCATCGCAGCAGCTTCTGGATGCGTGATCGCGGCGCGCCGTCCCCAGCCATCCCGTAGGCAAAGACGTATCGGCTCAAAAGCATCTTTAGGAACTCACGAGGCCGCATGTGAACCCAATACCCCCCGAAGAGCTCGTCGCTGCCCTCTCCGCAGAGCGCAGCTTTGGTATGCATGCGCGCCGCGCGTGCAAGGAATTCACCTCCGGACGGTGGCCGCGGTGCTTCCATCGCGAGCACCGCGCGTGGAATCTCGTTTATGAACTCTTCAAAGCCGATGATCACCTCGTGATGCCGGCAGCCCATTCTCTCTGCCGCGTATCGGGCCGTTTGGAGGTCCGCAAGGTTGTGATCATCGCCCACCGCGAATGTGTGCAGTTCCCTCGCGTTGTCCGCCGCTGCTGCCGCAAGGATCGCCGACGAGTCGACGCCCCCTGAGAGAAACACGCCCACCGGATGGTCGGCAACCAGTTGCTCCTGAACTGACCTGACAAATTGATCTTCGAGCAGATCCATGACAGCATCATCTGCGCCTTGCGTTTTCTCTGGCATAGACTGCCAGGGGAAAGAATCGAACACTGTGGTTTGCAGATTGAGAGTGCCGTCATCCTGGACATTCACCTCGATAATCGTTCCCGGCGGAACTTGCTGGATATCGGCGAATAGGGTCAAGTGATCCAGAGGGTAGCAAAAGACAGCCGTCTCGAATAGAGCCTCGCGGCTCAGCCGCGGAGCGACAAAACCACAGCGGAGCAGCGCTTTGATTTCTGAGGCGAAAACAAACCAACCGCGCGGGTCCCAGACGAAATAAAGCGGCTTGATCCCGAAAGCGTCCCTTGCAAGCAGGAGCCGCCGGCCATCGAAGAATCCGAGCCCGAACATCCCGTCTAGTTTCGCGGCGGCATCCACCCCGTCGCGCTCAAACAGCTCGGCCACAATCTCCGTGTCGCATCGCGTCCGAAGATGCCTTCCCTGTTCAATCAATTCAGCGCGTAGATCCAGCCAGTTGAAGATCTCGCCGTTAAACACCAGCAATCCGCCGCAACTGTCACGGAACGGCTGCGCCCCGCCCGCTTCATCCAGCAGGCTGAGGCGCGTAGCTCCTAGCGCGAGCGAAAACGATGCCGCCGAAGGGCCAAGCCCGGCGCGCGTGTGGACAATCCCTTTTCCATCAGGTCCCCTGTGGCCCAGAGCCGCCAGCATGTGCTGAATGTCGCCGGCCTGATCTCGGAAGGCTTCACTGCAGAGCGTGCCCGCGATTCCACACACGATTTCTCATCGCCTCCTTCTCTTATATGAGGGCGATTACCAGAGCTTTGCTCAACTGTAGCAAGGTAGCTTGAATCGCGTCGCTAGCCCCTGCGCGGCTTCCGAAACAATGATTGATCTGCTCAATACTCCTGGTCCCGTCACACAGGTCGAGAAGCTTTTTTGTCCGTGCATTAATCCGATACCGCCGGCCGGTCAGGTTGCCGCGTCTCTGCCAGAGAAAGATTGCCGGTTCCTCGAGAAGAGCGCGATCGATCTGCTCTGCTCCTTGGAACGCAGCCTGGGCGGCGCTCTCAACGTTATAGCGGAACTCGCCCATGCGCAGCAGCGGGTTCTTGAGAGGCCTGCGCTTCTCGAGCGGAACATTTCCCCGGCCGTCAAGCAACATGCAGGCGGCAGGGCGGCCGCGCGCCGAAAATCCCAGCGGCTCGTACCCGCCGAGCCACAACGTATTAGATTCGAACCGCGCGAGCTCCGCTGCAAATTGATCTTCGGGCCCGTTCGCGTTTCTTGCCAACTCATCGGCGAGCCCATCCATCACCTTCAATGCGAGCTCTACAACTGATCCCGTCTCTCCGCGGATTTGTTCCACTTCAGCGTGGATGCGTTTCCCGAAATGTTGACCGAGCGCATGTGCCGTAGCCGGCATGTGCCTCGCCACGAAGTCCGTCACTTCGCTAACGTGCTCGCCGAAGCGCTCCGTAGTTGCCTGGGTACGCTGCTCACGCCTCGCCGGAGAGCCAAGTTCCAAGGCGCGTTCGAAGATCTCGCCATAAAAACCCGCATACTCTCCCAGCGTAGGCAGATCCACCACGGTGCTGCCAAGCTGTCCCGCCAAAGCCGCGCCTTTCGGATCCCGGACTACACAGGCGAGTGTGGCCGCAAGAGAATCCACATCCTCCGGGTTCTCGACGATGAACGCATTCTCGCCGTCGCGCAAATCGGCAGCAAACCGCTGCTTATCGGCAACCTCCTTCGAGAGTACGGCGCATCCGCCGCACGCCAATATCTCGGCAGGTATGGACGGGGCGTGCACCTTAACCGGAAAGTTGCGTTCTAGAAAACAAACACACGTGCACAATCGGATGAAGCCCGGTACCCTCCAGTGCGGCAGGAATGGCACGAACCACGTCGACCCGATGAGTCCCGCATCCTCCACCGCTCGAACAAAAGCCTCGCGATCTCGCCCCCCGGCCATCACCAGAAAGCTGAACTCGTAGCCTTTCCGCCGCAGAACTGAAAGCGCGCGTATCAGGTCGAACGACCCCTTCACATCTCCTGCCTTGCCGTAAACGCCAATGACCGGAACGCTCCTGGGCAGCGGCCGCGTGTTCGTCACCCAAGGATGCCGCATTGCCGATAGACTCGAGATCAACTCATCGAAATCCAGCGGCGTAGCATTCGGATGGAACCATTCGGCGGGCAGCATTGTCTTTCGCCAGCCATCCGCCAGGCGTTCGGCGGCAATGCCAAGCCGCTCGAACAGTCTGCCCCACGTGATCACCACCCCCGCGCTTCGCAGCATTTCGCAGTAGGCGGTAGAGAGTTCGGGGTGCGCCATCAACCGGCTTCTGTCACTGCCCGCGTTTTGCACGACGAACGGTACGCCGGTAGCATACGAGGCCAACTGGGCGCTGACCCCGTATGGCTCGTAATAGTAGGCGAAAAGGAGATCGCAGCCTTCACTGCGAACTATGTCCGTTGCGAGCGAGCTCAGTTTGCTCACGAAGGGATTTGAGTACGGTATGTGGGTGAGGTGCTCGGGATGCATGCCGCTGAACCACACCTTTACCGTGCCACCGCCGCCGAAGTTCGCCTCGAGCATCCCTTCATCGCCGGGCGGGATCCAGATCCGGTAGGCGCTCTCCACCTCATTTGCATTCGTAGCCACGCAAACGTTGTGTCCCTGCAATGCGAGTGCCCGCGCCAGCCAAAAGCTTTGCGCGCTGACGCCGCCCTGAATCGGCGGGTACTTGATCACTGCGCAGATCTTCACTGCGCCATGATCCTCGTCTCAGCTTTGTCGGAAGATACGAAATAGCCGCGTTCGAGGGCGAGCCTTAGCACTGTCCGAGCATGACGCGCCCGCTCGCCGCTCCCGATAGAGGCGCAGATATCCGCGACGGTCAGACTTCCGTTGCAGAGCCGGAGAGCTTCGAACGCGAGACTACCCACGCGATACGTTGTGACGGCCAGACTTCCGGCTTGCCTCCGCAAGGCAATGTACGTGGTCCTCCGCGAGAGATCTGTCTTATTCCCTTCGCGCATGGCTTCGGACGCGATCGAAACCACGTCATACTCGAACGCGCGCAGCGCGACATGGCTGCCAATCCGCGGAGTGCAAGTATTGCTGAGAACATGATCCGGCGTCAGTGCGGCTGCGGCGGACAAGCTGGCCTGAATGCCGAGCGCCAGACCTATTCGCATTGCCTCATAGCCCGACAAAGCAGCTAAGTAACTGGGCGTCACATTGTCCCTGCGGATAACCAAAAACTCAGCCATTCGACGGCTGTCCGCCAGAAGGCGATTGTGATCCATCTCCTGATCCCCATCCAGGAGCGGGACGCAGCTTATTAAGAAGTCCTGCAAAAGCGCGCGCCCACGTTCGTTCCCCTCCAAAATCGCAACAGTTGTGGGCAGACCTCGCCTTAATAACTGAAGACGCTTCCCGGCTACTGCATCCGCCATCAATTGCAGCCGCGAGCGATCGAAGCTTCCAAGAGTGCGAATCTCGTCTTCAGACAGGGAAAACCTTTGCTGGATAGCGGTCTTATCCAGCTCCAGCTGCTTGCGCAGGCTGCCATCTACTAAAAGGTGCGCCAGCGCTGCTTGAAACCCCGCGCAATTCATTGCGCGACTCGCTTCGCGAGCATACTTCGGGCGCGGCCAAGGTCTTCGGCCAACTCCCCAAAATCCGCTGAGAAGTTCTGATCGCGCTCAAGCAGGATTGCCTTGAGCGGAGCCCGCCGGAGGACGTTGGCCAGCAATTCCCAAACCTCCTCATGCACCGGGTGCGCATGTGAGTCAACCATGGTGTCCCCCTGCCATTCGCCGCCTGCAAGATGCACCTGGACAACGCGCTCGAGAGGCAATTGCGCCAGAAAATCGTAAGGATCGAAATGGTGGTTCACCGAATTGATGAAAACGTTCGTCAGGTCGAGTAACAGTCCGCAGTCCCCCTGCTCCAACACCTCCTTGATGAACTCGCACTCCGACAGCTCCGCCTCCACATTCACGTAGTAGGTAATGTTCTCGAGGAGAAAAGGAACTCCGGCACGCTCCTGCGCGAGACGCGCTTTGCGCCCGATTGCCGCCGCCTCCTTTTTCGTGTGCATCACCGGCGTCAGCTGGCCGAGCGCGACCCCGCCAGCCTTGGTGAAGCATAGATGATCGCTGAACCAGGGAGCGTCAATGCTATGGACGAGATCGGCTACTGCATTCAGATAAACCGGATCAACGTCGCCCTCGCTGCCAATTGACATTTCAATGCCGTGAGGTATTACTGGGAAACGCGCTCTAAGCTCGCGCACTCGCGAGGCCTGCTCCCGGGCAGTCTGAATGTAATGCTCCGTGATGACTTCGAGCCAGTCAATCAAGTCACCGCGTTCCATGATCGAATCATGGATCTCGGGCCGATAACCGATGCCCACCCCCAGCACGGGCAGGCCCATCCGAGCGGAGTGCATTCCAGCGTACTACGTAGGTTTTACGCAGTAGCAGTAGCAGAAACCCTTGGCCTCTTCGACTGCGGCCTGATGGATACCCTCCGATTGAGGCTCTTGCGCTACCTCGAATAAGAAGTCGTCCTCAGCACTAACGGATTCTTCCGCTTCAACGGGTGCCTGTTCAAGAATTGTGCTTTCTTCCATTGCAATCTCCTGAATTCCGGGAACGCGCCGCTAATTCGGCCGCTCGCAGTGGCAATGGCAGTAGCACTTGGTCGCGGCCACCGCGATCTGAGCTTCCTGTTCCGATCGAAAATCTTTCGCCACTTCAAACAGGAATTCATCTTCTCTTGGACGTAAGTCCTCGCACTCAGCCGCTGAAGTGGTCTCAGGGGCTGGTAATGCAGTCGTCGCCGCCATTATTCACTCCTTTACCTAAGGTCCTCGCTCAGCGAGGCGAATGGGGTTAACGAATACGGATAACGGAGCCGGGAAGGAGGGAAGTCGGGTCCTTCTTGACAAGTTCCGCAAAACGATGGGCAGGGAGAGCCTTGACGGGCACTGACGAGCCTTCGATACCAGGGATCTCCTCGTTCTCATCCAACACCTTAATTACCGAGCCCGGCAGCAGTGAATCCGCCCCCTCCATTGCTCTTTGCCGGAAGAGCCCGGCTGGAGCTGCGCCTGCTGGCGGACCCGGTCCGAGTTCCGAAGCGCCAGCTCGCGGGCCCGGCTCCGCCAAAGTCATGCCCGAAGGCGCCTTATCCAAAACTTTGAACACCGATCCGGGACGCCAATGTTTAAACCATTTATCCAGATCTGTTGGCATGTTGGACACCTCCGCCAATGAAGTAACCCTCGCAGAAGCCCCATCCCGCTGGGACGAGAATGCGTAGTACTTCGGTATTACTTTTAGCAGAGCTTGGACGCGGACGTCAAGCAGATTCTCGAGTTATGCTGCAATGTCGAAGTGAAACGGTTCTCCACACCGGTTCGCCTAGCCTTCAACCACGACAACCATGAATCAAGTCACATCGGCAGCGCTCGCCAGTTGGCAAAACTTTTATGTCATCTTAGGCTCGTCAGCCGGAGCTCTGACGGGTCTTCAGTTTGTGGTCATGACCCTGGTTACCCAAGCCAGGGCGGCCAGTACGAAGCGTGACATTCACGCCTTTGGCACGCCAACCGTCATGCACTTTTGCACTGCGTTGCTGATCTCCGCCGTCATGACCGCGCCTTGGCGGATGCTGGCGAGCCTGGGCCTGTGTCTTGGAGCCTGCGGGGTAGCGGGTGTCGCGTACTCGCTCCGCATCATCTGGCACGCTCGCGAAGCAGCGTATCAGCCGGACCAGGAGGACTGGGTGTGGTATATCATTGTTCCGCTTCTCGGGCACATGACGCTGCTCGGCGCCGCCATCCTGATCCAGTGGAATGCGGCGTGGTCACTCGTCATGGTTGCCTCCGACGCTCTCGTGTTTCTTTTTCTCGGTGTGCGTAACTCTTGGGATACGGTCACGTTTATCGCCATCCAGCACGGCAGTCGGGTGAGCAGCGAAAAAACAAAAGATCAGGTCGATTCGGAGACGCCTTAGACGAATCGATACGGCGGATGCCTGGTCCCCAGCGCCTTCCCCCTTTTCAATCACCGCCCATCCCGACGCCACAGCACGGTGCACACGGCGGTTCGAGTTGTTTCCTCGTCGCTCGCGCTTTGCGGTTATTTCGTGAACCTAGTCTTCTGAGTCATTGATTTCTTGTATAAGTTTTGGGCCGATGAGCGGCGAAGTGTGGAAGAGGCGAAGCGTGCGATGGAGGCGAGAATCTGATCTGCCGATTTGGTCCAGCGAAAGGGTTTTGGCTGCTGGTTATGAACGGCGATAAACTCCCGGATGGCTGCTTCCAGTTCTGGAACGCTTCGGTGCGAACCGCGCTTGATCTGGCGCTGGGTTAGGAGAGCGAACCAAGGTTCGACCTGGTTCAGCCAGGAGGCGTGGGTGGGCGTGAAGTGCAGCTGGTAACGCGGCCGTTTTTGCAACCATTTCCGAACGAGCGCTGTCTTATGAGTCGCATAGTTGTCCAGCACCAGATGGATGTCCAAATCGGCCGGAACTGCCGTGTCGATCTGCCTGAGAAAGCCGAGGAACTCCACCGAGCGATGGCGTCGGTAGCATTTGCCGAGCAGGTTACCGGTAGCGATATCCAGAGCCGCAAACAGGCTGGTGACACCCTGGCGCTGGTAGTCATGCGTGCGGCGTTCTATTTGTCCAACGCGCATGGGCAGCACCGGCTGGTTACGGCTCAAGGCCTGAATCTGTGACTTTTCATCCACGCATAACACCAGCGCATGGTGCGGTGGATCGAGATACAGCCCGACGATATCCCGCACCTTCTCAATCAGCAGCGGGTCACTGGAGAGCTGAAAACTCTCGCTGCGATGCGGCTTCAATCCAAAAGCCCGCCAGATCCGGCTGATGCTGGACTGACTCAGCCCGGTGCTGGCTGCCAGCCCGCGGCTGGACCAGTGCGTGGCTCCGCTTGGCGTCTTCTCCAGCGTCAAGCGCACTACTTGTTCGATGCGATCATCGCCGATCTCGCGTGGCGCTCCCGGGCGCGGCTCGCCACCCAGCCCGGCGATGCCTTGCGCGATGAAGCGGTCGCGCCAAAGACCGACCGTCAAGCCGCTGGTGTGCAGCTTTGCGGCTACCGCGGCATTGCTCAGGCCCCCCGCACATTCCAGAATGATCCGGGCCCGAAAGGCCACCGACCGGGCCTTGCGCGATTGCCGCGCCAAACCCGCCAACTCGACCTTTTGCGCTGCGCTCACCACCAACTCATGCTTCTTCGGACGCCCCCGGCCAAGCTCCATGTCTTACCATAGAACGCTCTCTTTATTTATGCAAGCTATTTATGACTCAGAAGACTAGTACCTACTTGCGGAAATTCGCGTTATATTTCCCACAACCTAAAGATGCTGAAACTGAGCCGGAAGCGTAAGCGCCCTTGATTACTCGAATTTCTGCAACTTGGTACTGGCGGACTGCAGGAAAGTCACGGCATTCAGGATCAGGTCGGGGTTCGCGCCTGGTTGTAAGAGCTTCCAACTCGCCCCGCCGTCCTCAGTGTGCAATAGGACTCCGCGCTGTCCCGCCGCCCACCCCCACAGGGGGCTGGCAAACCAGACAGAATAGAGATGCACGGCAGTACCGCTGCTCTGCGGCTTCCAACTGGCTCCCCCATCGGTGGTGTGGACAATGGTCCCGTTCTTACCCACGGCCCAGCCCGACGCCGGAGTGGGAAACGATACGGAAATCAGTTCTGTTTCGGTGCCGCTTACCTGTACTTTCCAATTGATGCCGCCGTCTTCGGTGTGCACGATCGTGCCATGACCGCCGACGGCCCAGCCCGACGGCGGAGTGGGAAACGAAGCGGAATAGAGAGTATGTTCGGTGCCGCCGTTCTGGGGATTCCAATTGCGGCCGCCGTCATCAGTATGCAAGATTGTTCCGGCGCTGCCGACGATCCAACCCGACTGCAGGTTGGAAAGGACAGCGCAGTACAAGGTCTCACCGGTGCCACTGTCGAGCCGGATCCAATGCTCGCCGCCGTCCTCGGTATGCAGTATCGTGCCTTCACTGCCGGTGATCCAGCCGGATTGCAGGGTCGGAAATACCACCGACGCGAGGTAACGCTTGGGCGTGGTGCTTTGGGCTGTCCAATTTGCGCCTCCGTCTTGGGTGTGCAAAACGCCGCCGTCGGCGCCCACCACCCACCCAATCCGTGGAGTCGGGAAGGTCCCAAAAATCAGATTTTCAGGGATGCCGCTCCTCTGCGTCGACCAAGTCGCGCCTCCATCTTCGGTATGGAGGATGACCCCGCCAAGACCGACGGCCCAGCCGAAATTGGGGATCGCGGCCGGATATTTGTCGAGGGCCCCGCGTACAGCCTCTGCCTTCGCTGCGGTTCCTTGCGAGGCCCCGCCTCGCGGAGCAGTTCCGTGAGACGCCGGGGGCTGCGAAGCTGCTTCCTGCGAAACCCGTAATTGCCGTGCGCCAGACCTGCCCCGGGATAACATCGAGTAGGTAAGCCAGGACGCGGCAACCAGCGCTGTGAGAACGATCCCGGCTTTCATCCAGAGCGGGTAGGGGCGCCGGACCGCGCCTTTCAGGGTGGTGGCGACATGCGGTTCACCCTCCTTATGCGCGGCATTCATCGACGAAGTGTCTTTCGCCGGTGCCTCTCCCAGGCCTACCGTCTGCAGGAGTTCACTGAGCGCGTACGGGTAGTCCTGCTCTTTTCGAAAATCGACGTACTGAATGGGGCGCAGACGAAATGGAATCTTACAATCGCGATAGAGAACAGGGATGATCTCCTTCTTCTCATCCAATCCGAAAGCGACCTCAGCCATCACGTTTTTGGACTCCACGGAAGCCGGAGACAGGATCACCACGATGCGAGAACAATTGGTAACCGCCTCTTCCAAAGCGCGCTCCCAGAGCTGCCCGGGGTGGATATCCAATTTGTCCATCCAGATCGCGGCGCCTGCCTGCTTGAGGTCCACGGCGAGACGGCTAGCGAATTCCAGATCATCGCGGCTATAGCTGACGAACGCAATGGAGGATTCTATTTTCAGAAGCAGCTCTCCTGGTGCGGCGTTCTTCGGATAGTCCGCATTATCGCAAGTCTCCGAATGCGGGATCAGCGCGAGCGAATTCGGCTGGCGGACCCGGCGGGGGACCTTGCCCGTGCTCGTGGGAGTCGTGTAACTCCTAAATCTATTCTGATGGCGTTCGACGTGCCGAAGATCGGCGACGACTCCCTAAGCGAATCGATGGGTGCGGCGCATTCTCTCGTTTGTGGACACTCATTATCGCGAGCAACCAAAGTGGACGATTCGCGGCGATAGCCGCCTGGGCCCCTGAGTCGGCGCTCGGGTTGCGTCTCCGCAGAGCCAGGGATCCAAGATTAGAAAAACTATGGGTCCCAAATGCTCTGTCCCCAGCGCCTTCTCCTTCTCAATCACCTCCAGCCAGGTATCCACATACATTCGCTGCCTCATTCTGCTGAGACATTTGTGAGATGAGTTGCAGTATTCGGCTGTTGGGTCTCCCCACTCACAGGCGTTTTTCCATACCTCGCTGTGGCGCAATTCGCATCCAGAATGGCGTAGTATGCATATCAGAAGTGCACTGAACGTCTTAACTTAAAGTTATGTGTGCACTCCGCTATCGCCGCGATCGTCGCTCGCCCGAATACGATCGGCGTTGCGACGGAACACGCCACCGATAAGACGATGAACACGCATTTTCGAGTTGCTGGCCTCCTCGCTAATAAGTTGGAAGAGCTGGGCGTTGCAGTGTCTGCCGTGTTGCGCAGAGCCGGGCTTCCTCAAAATCTTTTCGACCAAACTCGTGTGCTCGTCACGACTGAGGAACTCTTTGCCCTCTGGCGCGCCATCGGTGAAGTCAGCACCGATCCCGCGATCGGGCTCAAACTCGGTACTGAAACCAAAACCGAACGTTTTCACCCTAGTGGAATCGCCGCTCTCTCAACGCCGAACTTTGGTGCAGCTATCAACCACATGGCCCGCTATAAGCAGCTCACCTGTCCGGAAGAGATGCTGCACGAAACGGAGGAGGAAGAGTGGGGGATCCGGTTCCGCTAGTTACTCGCCGTTGACTTGGAGCCGCAGGTTCTGACGGAATACTGCTTCGCCTGGCTGCTTACCATCGCGCGTCACGGAAGCGGGACTCGCCTCTCGCCATTACGTGTTGAGTTGGTGCAACCCCGTTCCCACAGCAAGGCTATCGAGCGTCATTTCGGCTGCCCCGTCGTTTGCGGAGTTCCCAGCAATGCGATCGTGTTTCGCGCCAGTGATGCGCGGCGCCCGTTCGTTACTCGAAATGCCGAGCTTCTGGACATGCTTGCACCGCAGTTCGAGAAAGAGCTCGAACAGTGCCAAGGCGAGGATAGTTTCACCACGCTCGTCCGGCGAGCCATACAGGAGAGGCTCACGGGACATCGGCCGGCTATCGAGGATGTCGCGCGCGGTTTACATACAAGTTCACGTACACTGCAGCGGAGATTGCAGGCCGCGGGCTCCAGCTATCAGCGCGTTCTTGATGAAGCGCGCCACCGGATGGCTCGCTATTATCTCGGCAATTCCGTCCTGGAGTTGAACGAGGCGGCCTACTTGCTTGGGTATGAGGATGCAAAATCGTTTGTTCGTGCGTTCCGCATCTGGGAAGGCATCCCACCCGGGCTCTGGCGCGAGACGCACCGCGCCAGAGCAGTTTCTCAGGAAAGAGATCGCAGTTTGGAAGGAAGACAATGCAAAAACGCAAATTAGGAAACGGCAACGTCGAAGTCTCAGCTCTTGGCCTCGGCTGCATGGGGATGAGCTTTTCGTACGGTGGCGTTCATGACGAGAAGGAGATGATCTCTCTTTTGCGAACGGCCGTGGAGCGAGGGATCACGTTCTTCGATACGGCCGAGGTCTATGGCCCGTTCACGAATGAGGTCCTCGTGGGCAAAGGGCTCTCTCCGCTTCGCAAGCAAGTGGTGATTGCTACCAAGTTTGGATTTAACCTCAATCCTGATGGAAGTCCGGGCTGGCAGGGCTTAAATAGCCGCCCTGAGCATATCAAAGAGGTTGCGGAGGCCTCCCTGAAGCGTCTGAATATCGACGTTATCGACCTTTTCTATCAACACCGGGTTGATCCCGACGTGCCTATCGAAGATGTAGCAGGCGCAGTCAAGGACCTGATTCAGGCGGGGAAGGTGAAGCACTTCGGCCTTTCGGAAGCCGGTGCGCAGACTATCCGCCGCGCGCACGCCGTTCAGCCTGTTACTGCTCTTCAGAGCGAATACTCGTTGTGGTGGAGGAAACCCGAAGCGGAAGTGATTCCCACGCTTGAGGAACTTGGCATTGGCTTGGTGCCGTACAGCCCCCTGGGCAGGGGCTTCCTCGCAGGGAAGATGGAGGAAAACACACAGTTCGGAAGCGGCGATTTCCGCAGCACTCTGCCGCGCTTTGCCCCGGAGGCGCGAAAAGCGAATCAAGCCTTCGTGGATCTGCTCGGCATCATAGCAAAACGGAAGAACACGACACCTGCTCAGATCGCGCTGGCCTGGCTGCTGGCTCAGAAGCCCTGGATCGTTCCGATTCCGGGCACGACCAAGTTGTCGCGCCTGGAGGAAAACATCGGAGCAGCGTCAGTAGAACTTACGCCTGACGATCTCAAGGAGATCGAAACTGGGGCCTCGAAGATCACCGTGCAGGGGAATCGGTATCCGGAACACCTCGAGGCGATGACAGGCCGGTAAGCATCATGCAACAGGGACCGGAGGCACAGAAATGCAGGATAATAGCGGCAAGAACTGGGACCGTCAATTGAACTCTGCCCCTCGAAGGAGATTTCTATGACTACTGTCGTCGTTAACGGAGCAAAGCGCGAGGTTCAGGCGCCGGCTGATACGCCTTTGCTTTACGTCTTACGAAACGATCTGGAGCTTTCCGGGCCTCAATTTGGTTGTGGGCTCGCACAATGTGGAGCTTGTTCCGTGCTGCTCAACGGTAAGGAAGTGCGCTCTTGTATTACTCCTTTGGCGACGGCGGCCGGCAAAGAGATTACCACCCTGGAAGGCCTGCCGGCGCGATGGGCTAAACAGAAAGGGCTTTCGGCGGAAGCGGCGGCGAGAACTCTTCACCCCGTGCAAGAGGCATGGATCGAGGAGCAGACGCCTCTGTGCGGATTCTGCCAGAGCGGCATGATGATCAAAGCCACCGAACTGCTGGAACGCAATGCGTCACCAACGGTTGCCGAGATCAAGGAGGCATTTACGTCTGGCGTCTCCCCACATTTGTGCCGTTGCGGAAGTTATACGGCGATCATCCAAGCTGTGCAACGCGCCTCTACTCGAATGACGAAAAGGAGTGACACATGACCGCGAACGAGAAGCAGATCACCGGCAACACAACAGACGTTTTCGGTGCATCGCTTTCGCGCCGCGGATTCGTCAGGGCCGGCGGAGCACTGATGGCGGGCTTTGGCCTGGTCAAGGCGGACGGCATGCGCGAAACTGCCGCTGGGAACGGCAACACTCTGAACCCGGCTCTACCGGAATCGTGGATTGAAATCCATGCCGACAACACTGTCTTGATTCGTGTGGGCAAGCCGGATTTTGGCCAGGGCACCGTGTTCACCGCTTACAGGCAGATTGCGGCGGAAGAACTGAGGGTACCGTTCGAAGCCATTACCACTGTCATTTCGGGAGACACAGATCGGACGCCAGACGGCAGCGGGGCATTCGATTTTCTACAAGGCGGCATGCCGAACATCCGAAAGGCAGGGGCGTATGTTTACCAGGCACTGCTCGATTTAGCATCGCAGCAGCTCGGTGTATCGAAGGATCAGCTTTCCGCTGAAGACGGTATTGTCTCCGGCGGCGGCAAGCGCGTGTCCTACGGGGACCTGGTCAAGCACCAGAAATTGAACCTCACGATACCTGTCAAGGGCGACGTGAACAGCATGTTCGGATTGACAGTAGACGGCAATCCTCCGCTAAAGCCCGTCAGTGAATACACGGTTGTCGGCAAGTCCTTTCCTAACTCCGCAGTTGTTTCAAAAGTCACGGCAAAGGAGACGTGGGTTACCGACGTGCGTCTTCCCGGCATGCTGCATGGCCGCATGGTGCATCCGAAAACCCTGGGCTCCAAACTGGTTTCGGTAGGACCTCTTGACAAAACACGCTTTCCGAATGCGCAGGTAATCGTAAAAGGGAATCTGGTTGGCGTGGTTGCGCCCACGGAATGGGAAGCCATCAAAGCCGCGCAACAGGTAGCCTCAGGCACAAAGTGGACCGGCTGGAAAGGTCTTCCTGGAGATCAACGCCTCTTCCAATTCCTGAAAGAAGATGCGGACTGGAAAGCCGCTCCCGCCGCCACCAGTAAGACTTCCAAAGGCGATGTAGCTGCGGCGATTGCAACCTCGTCCAAGAAGTTTTCTGCGACATACCAGCTTCCATTCCTGAAGCACGCGCCGATTGGGCCGACAATGGCAGTAGCCCACTTTCGTACGGACGGGACCGTGTTCGTCTACACGCACACTCAAAACCCCCAGGCTCTGCGCAGCGGCATCTCGCACATGCTCAACACTTCCGTAGATCATGTCGTCGTGCGAAATTTCGCGGGACCCGGTCACTATGGCCGATCAAATGGCGGCAACGCCGGAGCAGAAGACGAGGCGGTCATTCTGTCGCAAGCGGTGGGTAAGCCTGTTCGGGTACAGTGGATGCGCCAGGAAGATCTCCAATGGTCGACGCAATCGTCCGCAGCCTATTCGGACGTCCAAATCGGTCTTGATTCCGAAGGCAAGTTAACCGGATATCAAATCGACCACTACATGCCTGCGATGCAGGATGACCGTTTGGTGGGTGCGATCCTGGCCGGCCTTCCCACGATTCCGAGCCCCGGTGATAAGGGCTCGGTGTTCGGCATAGCGAATGCTATGCACGATCCCTGGATTTACGACGGGACGCCGGCGGTACTTGAGCGGGCTTACGGAACATTCCAGGTCGGGCAGAAGTCATCACCGCTTGCTGTCGGGCTGCGCGATCACAGCATGCGGACGCCAGGTCAGTATCAGCAGAACTTCCCGCGCGAGCTGGCCATCACGGAGGCGGCAGTGCTCGCCGGAGTCGACCCGCTTCAGTTTCGGATTCAACACGCTCGCGAAAAGCGAGCTATCGAAGTGCTGGAGTCCGTTCGTGAGGCTTCGGGGTGGCAAACGCGTTCGGAGCGTTCAAGCGGTAGCATCGGTGTGAGGCAAGGCCAGGGCGTAGCGGCACTGTTCCGGGGCGGAAGTTACTGGGCTTGCGTTGCGCATATCGCAGTCGATATGGGCACGGGGGCCATAAGGGTGGAAAAGATGACGGTCTCGGTGGACCCCGGGATTGTAGTGAATCCTTCGCAGTTGAAGCGCCAGATCGAAGGCGGTAGCGTCATGGGCGTCAGTATGGCATTGCTGGAGGAACTTCGGTTTGATGAGAGCGGAGTGGTTTCCAGTGACTGGCGGAGCTACCCGATCGCGACGATGGCCGATCTTCCAGAGATCAAAGTTGTTTTGATCAACCGGCCTGAGGTTGGCAGGTACGGTCAGGGGTCTGAGGCTGCCAACGCTCTGGCTGCTCCGGCGATCGCAGGAGCCCTTCTCGATGCGACTGGTAAGGTTGGGCGGCGGCTTCCTCTGAAGCCCGACTACGTCCAAAGTCTTCTGAGAGCCTGATCGATAAGCTCATCGTCATGAGATGTTTATGGCCGGGCAAGTGGGGGGCGTAATCACTTCCTGTATTGCTCGTCACTGACGTGTTCCATCCAGTCGACAACCTTCCCATCGAGCTTCTCCTGAATCGCGATCGCGATATGGGTCATGGCCGTCGTCGGTGTGGCTCCGTGCCAGTGCTTCTCGCCGGGCAAGAACCAGACCACATCACCCGGCCGGATCTCTTCGATCGGTCCGCCTTCGCGCTGAGCCCAGCCACAGCCTGCTGTCACGATGAGCGTTTGGCCGAGCGGATGTGTATGCCATGCGGTCCGGGCGCCAGGCTCGAACGTCACGCTGGCGCCTTGAACCAGTGCCGGATCAGGCGCCTGGAAAAGCGGATCGATCCGTACCGTGCCGGTGAACCACTCTGACGATCCCTTTGCGGAGGATTGCGAGCCAACTCTTTTGATGTCCATATGTGTATTTCTCAATGATCATTTCTGTTGACGATCAGGCATTAGTCTCGCGCGGCATCACCTTGACCGTCGCGGAGCGAGCGCGGGTGCTGATCATCGGGCTGAGATACGGGCTGCCATGGTACTTCGCCCGATAGGCGCCGTCAACGAGGCCGTTGACTGGTCCGTTAACCGGCTCGAATGTGACTTCTTTTGTCATGCCGGCGGCAGTGATCCGCCCCGCCTTCTGCCGCACCGCGGACTGGTACCAACGAGAGTTCTGCCCGTTGTAGGCGCGCACATAGAGGGCGTCGTCGACCGCGACGGACCAAATCCACGTCGGGGTGCCGTACGTCACCCCGTCCCCACGGAACGGAGAGATGTGCAGGTCATCGGCCTCAGCAATCTTCCGCAGTTCGTCTTTTGACCATGCGGTCATTCTGGTTTTCTCCTTTGTCATGCTGTCGAGCCTCGTTTATAGTTCCTGGCGCGTTGGACGGGAGCCTCTCGGTGACGCTGCCCGGAAGTTCCGTCGCTACCGCACCCGGTGAGATCACAGTCGTACGGATGTTGACATTACTGTGTTGGTCGCAAAATGAGGAATAGCCTCGCGTAGACATGTCGCTAGACCAGGACAACGCCGTCAAGGCTGCGCCATAGATACCAGCTCGCGATAGAGCAGTAGGGATGCCATTTTTCGGCAAATTTCGCCACTTCCGCCGGCGTAGGAACTTCAGCGAGGCCATAGGCTTTTCGAATGGCATTGCGTACACCGAGATCTCCCGCCGGCAGTACGTTCGTCCGCTCCAGCGCGAAGATCAAAAACATTTGCGCCGTCCAGACGCCGACGCCGCGCACTTGCGAGAGATGGGCGATGATGTCTTCGTCCGTCATCGAGGGCAGGCGCTTAAAATCAATTTCGCGCCGGGCAACGCGTTCGGAGAGATCCGTCAGCGACGCGATTTTCTGGCGCGAAAGCCCGCACTCGCGAAGCTGACCGGAAGTCAGTTTTAGAAAGGCTGCCGCGGTGAACCGCCTTCCCGCCGCTTTCTTTACCCGGTTGAAAATTGTAGCCGCAGCCTTACCGCTCAACTGCTGGAACGTGATGGAACGGGCGAGCGTCTCGAAGGTCGGTTCCCGAACGCTAATTTGGCACGGACCCACGGCCTGAATGATATTTGCCATAATGGGGTCCGACTTTCGCAGGTGTTGTGTGGCAGCTTTCATCTGATCAGTTCTAGACGATAATCATAACGAGATGAGCAGTTACTTCCGCCGTTCTCTTGTCAGCGCCGCCGCTTTGGCCTTCCTGGGCGTCTCCGCGGCGAGCCAGTTAGGGGCGCAATCGCAGAGTGCGCAGCCTGCGGCGGGTCAGGATCAAGCCCCTAACCCCCAGGAGCCGACCATTCGCGTCGATGTAGACCTGGTCAATATTCTTTTCACGGTCCGCGCCAAGAAAGGCGGAGCGCTTATCCCGAATCTTGAAAAGAATGACTTTACGATCTATGAAGACGGAAAACAGCAGACGATCCAAAGGTTCTCGCGGGAAACGGATTTGCCGCTCACCTTGGGTCTGCTGATCGATATCAGCGCCAGCCAGGATCGCCTCATCGACATCGAACGGCAGGCTGCTTCGGCTTTCTTTTCCAGCGTGATTCGTAAGAAAGATGAGGCCTTCCTGATCTCGTTCGGCAAAGAGACCGACCTGCTTCAGGACTACACCAGCTCGGCGCGCCTACTGACGTCTGCGCTCGAGGACCTGCGCGGCGATGGACAGACGCCGTTTATCGGCAACATGCCAGCCAATACGGGGCCGATCCCTACTTCGGGAACGCCCAAGGGAACGCTCTTGTATGACGCGGTCTATCTGGCGTCAAACGAAAAGCTCAAGAGTGAAGTAGGACGCAAAGCGATGATCCTGATTACGGATGGCGACGATCAAGGCAGCACTTACAACATCAGGACCGCCATTGAGGCGGCACAGCGCGCGGATGCGATCATCTACAGCATCTACTACGTCGACCGCCAATTCTACGCAATGGCCGGAATGTTGGGAGGCGGCGGCGAGAGAGAGCTGAAGAAAATGTCGGAAGAGACCGGCGGCCATGTCTTTACCGTCGACCGCAAACACCCGCTCAATGACGTATTTCAGCAGATCCAGAACGAGCTTCGGAACCAATACTCGATCGGCTATCAATCGACGAATCCTAATCGGGACGGCTCATTCCGCCACATCGAAATAAAGGTGGACAATCCGGATGACATCGTGCAGGCGCGCAACGGATACTACGCTACAGCGAACGATGCGCAGTGACATGCGGCCGTTTTTCGAAGTAATCGCGTAGCGCCTCACGGATAGGCGGCATTGGTTGGATGCCTGCCGCTTCGAGTTTGCTATTCGAGAGCGCAGAATATTTGGGGCGTCTAGCGGCCGTGCGATACTCACGTTCATCCGTGGGCTGAAGGGAGGGCGACAGCCCGGCGGTGGCGAAGATCAATTTGGCGTATTCGTACCAGGAAACCGGTTCTCCCCCACCCATGTGAAATAAACCGCCGGTCCCGCGATCGATCAGGTCGGCGGTTCGCGCGGCAATCGCTGGAGCGTAAGTGGGCGAGGCAACGTGGTCTTCCACAACGCGAATCGGGTTGCTGGAGGAGGCCAGACGAAGCATCAGCTCGACGAAATTACCACGAGGAGTGAACCTGCCGCTGGGCCCAAAAACGCCCGAAACGCGGATGATGAGCGGGTCGGCAAGGTAGGCTTGCGCATACAGCTCGCCGGCAAGCTTCGAAACGCCATAGGCGCCGAGGGGGTGAGGCAAATCGGTCTCAACGTAGGGGGCGCGCTTCGTGCCATCGAAGACATAGTCAGTGGAGTACTGAACCAGTTGCGCGCCGTTTTGACGGCAGGCCATCGCCAGGTTGCGCACTGCCAGCGCATTAGCCTGATAGGCGGCGAGCGGCTCTTTTTCCGCTATGTCCACCTGGTTGTACGCTGCGGCGTTGATTACGACTTGGGGGGCGGCAGCGGCGATTGCCTGTTCTACCAGCGCCGCATTAGTGACATCCAGCGATTGACGATCGAATCGAAGGACCGTCCAATGGCGACGCTCGAACTCGCGGCAAAGCTCAACTCCCAGTTGCCCACCGCCGCCGAAGATCGTGACCCCTCGCTGCATTCTCCTGAAGGATAGCGGATCGGCCGGAGCGGGGTATTAGACTAAGTCGGCGGCTTTACAACTCTGCCTCGAAAACGATTGCGGAACACCCTCGCCCAACAGCCGCTCGCGGAGGCCCATCAGGCTTTGCAACCCGGTCAGAATCTGTTCTACCTGGATATCTAACTGGAAGCCGCCCGCTTCTTCCGAACGGCATGCCAAGACCTCGCCAAGGAATAGGGCGTCGTTGTACTCCACGCTGACCGGCGTGGAAATGGCCAGCCGCTCAGTGGTCTCGAGTTTCAGGCGCTTTCCCTGCATACCGTGGCAGATGCAGGGAATGTTGCGCTTGGCTCCATTGGCAGCACCCGTTGAAACTTGTATAACTGCACGTTGAAGGTATTGATTCGGCGGCGTGCCCACACCAATTAATCGGCTGCACGGGCCAACTCTTTAGGCGTAGACGAATTAAAAGACGCCGAGACTGACGAGAAGCCAGAGGGAGGCGCTGACGGCCACCGGCAGCAGCAGCTCGAGCCAATACCAAATCCAGGGCCGCGATGTGGGCGGCTGCTCTTGTTCTGAAGGCTGCGCGTGGCGGGCACGAATGGAATCCACGAGCCGGCAATGCACATCGCTCGGCTGGCCCTGAAGCGCACGCACCAATTCTTCCCGGCCGCGCTTGTCGGCGATCAGTATCGTGGCGGAATTCAGACCGTGGGTGGTTTCGGCCAATTTCCGCCGCAGCGCGGGAGGAATATCGCTCACGGAACGATAGACCCGGGTTTCGTCGCCGGTGGCGATAAAGATCGTGGAACTCTTTGCGGTTAAGGTGGGCATAGCGCAATCTCTCTATCACGAACCAGCGGCTCGCAAACGATGGCTCGGAACAACTCCGATCTGATTTCCCGCGTGGTCCAAAGTCACTTGTATGAAACCCAGGGCGGCTTTGGACAACGACTTGTCTCTCCGGTAGATCAACCCGACGCGGCGCACCATAGGATCCGGCCCAAGGGGAACGCAAGCCAGCTTCCCGGCAGCGACTTCCTCCAGACAATGCGAAGCCGCCAGGAACGACATTCCGAGGCTCGCCATCACGAAGCGCTTGATCATTTCAGTGGAATCCAGTTCCATTGAGACGTTTAGATCCTCTACTACCGGATCGAGCCAAACGTTCAGCCGGGCCCGGGTGGTTCCGGTTTTCGGCAACAGAAGCGGCTCCCCCAAAAGATCGTGCGGCAACACCCGATCATATGACGCAAGCCTGTGACCAGCCGGCACAAGCAAATTGATCTCGTCCGAGTGGATTTTTACCACCTGAAGTTTCTTCTCCTGAACAGGAAGCTGGGTAATCCCGAAATCGGCCAGGTTGTCGAGAACGGCTTGCACCACCCTGGTGCCGTACGACCGGTCCACCAGCAGCTGGACGTTTGGGAACTGCTTCTTGAACTCGGCAAACACGCCCGGCAGAACGTAGATGCAGGTGGCTTCGTTCGCGGCAATCACCAGTTCGCCTCGCGGCACTTTCTCGAGTTCATTGATGGCGTCCTGGGCTTTTCGGCGCAGAGAAAGAATCTGCTCGGAATATTCGGCGAAGATGCGCCCCGCGACGGTGAGCGAAATCCTGGTTCCAAAGCGTTCAAAGAGCGTGGTATTGAGTTCCTGCTCCAATTGGCGCACCTGTGCGCTGATGGCAGGCTGCGTTCGATAGCACGTCTGAGCGGCCTTCGAAAAGCTCTTTAGCCTGACGATCTCTAAGAACGTATGGAGCTGATCAAGGTCCATGGAAAAAAATCTGAGATTCGGGCGTCGGACCGAATTGCGTTCAATTGTAGCAGGCAAGCGGGCAGCGGTATTAGAGGCAGTACTCGCCTTTACAGTACTTCCCAGCAGTACTCTTCGGCCGGAAGAATGCGAGGGGTCAGGCGGCTTTTTGGAGCTTGATGCGGTCTTTACGGAGCTGCTCACCGCGCTTGGCCACTTCACATTCGGGGTAGGGAGACTTGTCGCGGCGGGCGTCCATATAAGCGACGCGCTCTTCTACTTCCTCGATTGAAAATTCGAAGCCAAATTCTTCGGGACGGAGGACGGTGCCTTCCTTTTTGAGATCGCGATAGAGGTGGACGGCTTGCGCGAGCGCGCGATCGTGTTCTTGGCGACGCTCTTTCTGCAGATCTTCGAGCTGTGCGGTGTCATTGTCGCGCTGTCGGCGCAGGCGGGATTCCTGAATGCTCAGGTTGTTCAGGTCTTTACGGTAGGAGAGGAAGACTTGCGCTTCGATGAGCGACTTGCGAACAGTCTCGTCCCGTTCGCTTGCAAACTTGTCCGCGAATTCGAGACGGCCGATGGCATCGATGCCCATTTCGAGAGATGGGATGCGCAGGAGCCGCCATTCGGTATCGGCGAGCGATTGCACCAGAGCTTGTTCGGCGTCGGTGGCGGGATCCCACTCGTCAAAGAAGCGTTGGATGTGTTGGGTGTAGGCTTCGGCGTCGTCACTTGGCAGCAGAACGGTGCGGCCGGTGAGACCGGTTTTGACGGCGTTCAGCGAAGATTTGGCTTTGCCCGATTCGGTATTCGGACCGGTGCTGTGCTGGGCGTTGGCTTGGTTGGCTCGGACTTGGGCTTCGGTAGCCATAGGACTCCTTGAGGGCGGAAATGAAAAACGCCGAGGCGTTTGACAACGCTCGGCGTTTTTGGATGAATTGGAGGCGGTGATCGGGCTTCCTGTGAACCATTGTACGGCATGGTTCCAAATGATTTCCGGTAAGTTGGTGATAATAGGATTATTTTAGGTTGTGATGGCGATTTTTGGTGAGGTGAAGACTGCTGAGATTTTGGGAAAAGAGGCTGGTGAGCAGCCACGCTTGTCACAGGAAGTCGCGCCCATCGCGGAGTGGTACGCGGAGACGCTATCTGCCTCTCTCTCGGAAAAGGGCGTGCCAGCCGCGAGCACGCGACTCACGCGACGGAAGCGGTTCGAAGGAAAGTGTAGCGAAGTTCCAGAGGTCAAGCCCGCAAGGAAGCAGCATAGCGCGTGTCGGACTTGTGGAGCCATCATCACCCCCGGATATCGATTCCGCCCTGATTGCGCCAAAATCGAGAGTGGGAAGCGAATCGCAGCAGCACAAGCGAGGGGACGGCTAGCGGCTTCCACGCCCGAAATAGCAGTGCTCAAATCAGCAAAGATGCTGCAACAACGGAAGGCTATGGCCGCATGGAATCCCGCTGATTTACCCACGTGGCTGGACGACGGCTTCTATTCAATGAAAATTCAGCCACTCCTCAAGACTGTACCGATCGGGCTACTCGCAAAAGAATTGAACATCTCGAAGACGCATGCCTACCGATTTGTGAAGGGAGCCAAGATTCCGCACAAACGGCATTGGGTGAAGTTGGCGGAGTTGGTAGAGGTAACTGTGCATAAATGATTGTTTCCGAGTTGCCCGTCGCTAGACAGCAATTCGGGAAGCGATGGCCCAAGTCGACTCCAAAAAATCTTGCCGACCAGACTTCTATTCTCCTGGACCCAGTTCAGCGAGTTGCTTGCGGGCCGCCTTCGCATCGGCTTCTAGTCTTAGTGCCACGTAACCGATGAGCGCCGTCTCAAATTCGCGTCGGGCCATGTCAAGGTCCCCGTCTGCCGCCCTCATCCGCAAGACGACAGCGCGGTTATATTTGACGTGCATACTGAACTTCCGATCACTAACCTCATCGTACAAACGCTCCGCCAATTCGTAGCAATGCAACGCCTCAACCCACGCTCCTGCCTTTCTGAATAAAATACCAGCGTCATTGAGCGTCTTCGCCAATTGCAGCCTCTCTCCCCTTGAATCGACGACTTGCGCCATCCTTGTCGCCGCTCTGCTTGCAAAACTGGGCATGCCGATATGAATGAAGGCATCGCTGAGCAAATGAATACCGAACCGAACTGAAGAATCGGTATGATCAAAGCCCCGTTCTCCCCAAACGGACATGAAATTGCACGCAATGTCCGCAAGCAGCTTCAGCGTACTATCACGGAGAACTAACTCTACACCCGATTGACTTCGAACGTGATCCGCATATTGGGGGTGTAACTTTGGTATGTACTCGTTCGCAAGCCGTGAAAAAAAGCGCTTGCACACCACTGCGTCAACTTGCGTCGCCCGAAGAAGTTCGTCTTCGCAATCGTATGTATCTGGCAGAAAAGCCACAGCGGTCCTCACTGCATTACGCAAATTATGACGAGCGGTGGCGTGATCCGGCTCGATCTCCAGAGCCTTGTTGAAGGATCGTATGCTCTGTTTGAGCTGCTCTAAGCAAGGCTTTGAAGTCTTTCTGGATTTCAGGCCACGAAGTGCGTGTTTCAGCAAAACCCCTCCTCGGGCACTCCACGGCTCCGCCAAGGCCGCATCGATCTCAATGGCGCGATCGAAGCAAGCAAGTGCATCAAGCGGCCTTTTTAGATACGCCAGTGCGATGCCTCTATTGTTCCAGGCCGCTCCAGATTGTTCATCAATTGCAATAGCTCGTTCACAGCACGCGCTGGCGGCTTCGTAGTTACCCGTTTTGATGAGACTTCCCGCCTTATTCACAAGTGTACGAACATGCCTCGGATCCAGTGTCAACGCTTGATCGTAAAAGGTCATCGCCTGCTTGCGATCGCCCAACGCAGCGAGGATGGCACCCTTGTTGGACAATCCGAGAACTGAAGTTGGCACACTTAAGAGCAGGTTGTCGACTATGTTTAATGCCGAATTCAGATCACCGGACCGAGCAACTGCATCAGACTGGTCAATCAACTCGGTCTCGAACTGACTCAAAGTCGGGTATAGGTTCGGAGTGTGCATGCGAAGGCGGGACCGGAGTAAAGGATCGACACCTTGCAGCAGGGTCAAACGTCCGTCGTTTAGGACGAAAGTGGTTTTCGGGGCAACCAGAGTCTCGACTTTGACTGTTTTCCACCAATGGTCGACGCGTCGCCCTCCCTTCAAAAGAAGAATCGGTTCCGACAACCAACCGGTCGGCTGGGGAGGATCGCCCTGCATACCACGGTTATAAAAAGGTATGAACGTCACGTGCGGTCTCCGCTCATCCGGTGTTCTGAAGGCGCGGTATGTCTCGTTTACTGAGATCAAAAGCCAGTATTCGGTTTTGACCTTCGCGTTGTTGTTGCCGCCCCACAAATCTGCGATGAGAACCGACGTTGGCGTTTCCGGCGGTAATGTAGTTACGTAGTGCCCAGGCCCGTACGACGCGTCAATATCTATATTGAACGAATCGATCCAGGAGTACTCATGTGTAGTGAGGATTTCAAAAGCGCGTTTTGACGTATAGTGATAAAATTCGTGGCCCATAGCTATAGCTACTTTCCGTCGCAAAATGATGTTTTCGGATCAGTGTTGGCATGACATAGAGGGTTTGAAGCATGTTTGAGCGATGCTTTTTCGATTGTTCGAGCCGCTCACCGGTGGACGATGCATCGCCCCGGACGGCTGTGCTCAGGCATTGGCCATCGCCAGGCATTTGCCGATGTTGATCAGATTGTCAGCCAGCACGCCAAGTCCCACCCAACGCTTCATTCCATCGATGCCGCGGTACAAGCAGCGCCTCAATCCGTGCCGTCGCTTGGCCACGCTGATGCGTCCCTCGCAGCCCGTGCGCCAGCGCTGCGCTTTCTTGAACCAGCGGCTCTTTTCCATTTGCTTGCGCTCGCCACTGCGCGTGCTGCGGTTCGGTACCGCGACCCACTTCACACCCTTCTCCTGTACCGCCCGTTCCTGTGCTAACGAATAGTATCCTGCGTCCGCCGTTACCAATTGTGGCAATCGCCCCAGCTTGCGCTCGTGCGCTTCCACCGCGCCCAGCAGCAACTCGCGGTCACTCGGCCTCTCGTCGAAAACGTCGTAATGTGTGATGATCTGATTTTCGGCTTCTTGCAACTGCACTAGCTTGCCGAACTCGGTTGGTTTGCTCGCCTTGCCCTTGCGGATAATCTCGGTGTGCGGCTCGAACACGCTCACGATCTTCCCCGGCGATTGCGTCAGACCATCAAAGATGCGGGCTTTGGTCTGCTTCACTACCTGCCGCACACGCCCTGCCATCGTCGCTAAGCTCTCGCCCAGAAGCCGCAGTTCTTTCTTCCGTCGCGCGGACATTCCTTCGATCTCCACCATCACGCGCTTAGCGTCGTTAAGAATCTGCCGCGACATGCGGAGCAACTCGCGATACTCTTTCTTACGCTTCTGCTCGCCTTCCGGCCCTCTATGCCGGCTGGCTGTGGCAATCGCAATCACGCGTTTGTTCACGCTCCGCATGCGGTTTCGCACCTTGCGCTTCAGCTTGCCCTGGCTCCGTTGCTCAATCTTCTTCATCGTTCGCGTCATGAACCGCGTTCCGTCTCCGAGCAGGCTGGAGTCGGTGGGGTAATGAATGTTGGTCTCTACCACCGTGGTGTCCACACGCAGCTTGCGGCCCTGCACTGCGCCTTTCTCTTGCGCCATCGCCACCAGCCGTTCATGCAGTTTCGCCATTACCTCGCCGCCCAGCGCCTGGGCAATGCGCGCTAACGTCTTCGCGTCCGGAACCTTGCCCAACCCGATGCGCGTGAAGTCCCGATATGCCAAGTTCATCGTCACTTCGCGTTCCAGCGTGTCGAAGCTCCAGTTCCGTAGGTGCTTCAACAACAACAGTCGCAAGGCCATCTCGGCGGGCGTTTGCGAGCGACCCCGTGTGCTGCTGTGCTCGTGACGCTCGCCCTGCGCTTCGTATACCAACTCGATGAGTTCCTCGTCTTCCAGAAGCTTGTCGGCTTCCAACATCCAGGGCTCCCAAAGAGCACGCACATCTTCGTTCAATACGCCTTCCCACAGTGTCGGTTGACCTTGCTTACGTCGAGTCATGCCCTATCGTAATTGCCCCCTGAAACAAGATCAATACCAAATGTTTTCGCACCCAATCGCCTCCAGACCTATTCATTGGCGTTGACGCGGACACTCATTTTTGCGACGGAAAGTAGCTAGGTCTCCACCTCACTGCTGTATCTGGTATTCGAGTGCGCTTTTTCCAATCATGGTTAGGGACATCCATACGCAATTCGGTGGCATCGGTCCAACTATTATAATCATGCTCCTTACGCCTTTTGAGCGGAGCGCTACGCGCGGACTGTAGGCATCGTGTCCTCCATTTTTTTCAGAAGATTGCTGCGCAAGTTCCATCTGCTTTTGTCTTTTTCGTCGATTACTACCCCGCGCTGCTCATTGAGTGCAGCCCATAGTTTGTTCTTCTGATCTGGACTGAGTGTGTTCAGTAAGTTATCAGCTAATGACAATGCGTGGAATTGTTCAAATGCTGACCTCGCATTCAAGATTCCCTCCAACGCAAGCGGGAAGTAAATGGATTTGGGCGGGCAGCCTTGTGCTATCCCAATCGAGACGATCCTGTCGCCAGCTGAATCACTGTTGAAAAATAGATTCAAGGGATATTCCGGATCGGGTATAGTGCTTGCAATGCGTCGCGCCGATCGCACTAGGGCCGTCATCTTCGCGGTCCGTTCATCGCTCGCCGGCATCGTTCTCCGCGTTTCCTCGTAGTCTCTTGCAAGCTGATTGGCGCGATCAACAATCGGTGACTGGGAAGCACCGTCGTAGACTTTGCCACCATCCATCTGGGGTTCCTTTGCTGCATCTGCGACTTCGCTGCGGACGTCTTCTGCGGCAGTACCGGATTTCGAGGCGTTTGCATCCCGTTTTGGAGACGCGTGGGACCGTAGTGCGGGTGCTGTCACGGCCAACAGCGAATCAACGTCCAACCGATTAAGGCTGAATGAGTCCGCATCGGAGATCACTTTGTGGTCGGCGTCCACACAGCCATAACGCATGAGATACAGGAAACGGCTGACCGCAAGCCAACCTGTTTCAGGCAATGTGCTTGCGAGCGAGGTTTCAAACAGACTTGACAAAAGTGTCCGGTCCCGTTCCAGTTCTCGAATGAACGCTGGCCATTTCATCGAGATTGCAACGAACTTTGCGAGTTGGGCGAAGGTCATCACGGGTTTGCCGTCGACCTCGTCAAAGAGACTCAGTTTGTTCCCGATGAATGCTGAAAGCCGAAAGAGGTTAACAAACTGCTTGAGTCGTCTCGGGTTGTAGTTGAAAACCGGTGCAACCATATCTACGGCTTCCAGCATAAGCTCCGAGTCCTGATCGATTTGAATATCCACAGCCAAGCGATTGATCGTAGTTGATGGTGAATCGTCCTCGTCCTTCAATGCAGGCCCAGCTTCTACGAAGCTGGGCTTGTCGTCTGACCGACGGTCCTCGAAAAGCAGTTCCCACAAGCTCGGATTTACGGGTCCGCTTGGTCGTGATCCCAGATCTCTAGCAAAGAGCTTTAGATTCCGAACGCGGGGCTGCGGCAACTTGAATTGGATTTGGATGAATTTATCTAGGAAGCGGTAGCCGAAGCCGAGTCTCTCAACTGCGGGGCCCGGCGGGTCCAATTCGTCTACATATTGCAAGACAGCCGCGTACTTGGCGACGATGCTTGCAGCGACCTTCTCTCGGTCCATCCCGATAATGAACACTAAACGAGGATCCTCGTTGATCATCAAGTTGATCGCTTGCATGAGATCCGCTGCCTTGGGCACTTCGCACCGATCTAAATCGTCGATGAAAATGTAAACTCGCTGGTTTTTGCAGTAAGCATCCAGCAACCTTGAGAAGTCCTGATGGAACGTTTCGACAAAAGCTGTCTTGCCTTCGTACTCGGGAGTAGACAAAATCTTCTGCAAATCTGTCTCTAATGGACTCCCGAGCTTCTTAAGCTGTGAGCCGCCAAGTATCAGTGTCGCAGCCCACAACCCGAGCGTGCCTCCGTGCAGTGATAGCAGAAGCACGAGGTTCGCCGCCGGATTTTCGGTTGCGGGAGATGTAGGAGTCGAATCCGTTCGCTCTCCGCTTTTGCGATTGGCACCAGTGGCGCCAGTCGATCGATCTGCTGAACCATTCTTCGTTGTACTCGCGATCTGACGTATCGTGGCGGTCGTCCAAACAGAACCTTTTATCCATAGCAACAGCGGTACGCTTACAAGGAGTGCCAGCCACAGAGTGGTTACGACGATGAGCTTCGACAGTTGTACCCAACCAGCGAATCCCTTGAGCCGAGAAAAGAGAAGCTTGAACCAGCTGGTAAATCGCTTTTGTATGGGTTGAGCCTTCTTCAGTTCGCGTGTGCAGGTCAGTGCGAACGCAGCCCAAAGCGCATCCTCTTTATCATGGCGCCAAGCGTTGAACTCGATGAAAATGCTCGGAGGCTCTCGAAAAACGGAAACCCATACGCTGATCACCGCCACCACGGCACTGCGCCCTGCAGCTCTGGCCTCTTTAACCGCCCTTTCGAGTCTGGAGGTGTGGGAAGGGCCAGCGAGCCGATTCTTGAGCTGCTTCATGAATGATGACTTGCCCGCGCCCCATTCGCCTTCAATAGAAATTGCCAGTGGAGGCTGAGTGTTTGGGCTTTCAAGGAATTTAGCCACGCTTTCTACGTAGGGCTCAAATCCCAAACTGTCCTTTTCTGTTGGGCGGTCTGCCGCGCTACCTAGGAAAATAGAAGGCTTGTCTGCCACACGGATCCTTCCTGCAGAGATCTGCCAGCTTTAGCTTGTTATACGACAAGTCTGTGGGCAATTGCAGACACATTGAACAAGCGGAATTTTCGGCAGTAAATTCTTCGCGAAACCAATGCCGCTTGCACGGCCCTCCCCGATTCCTGTCTGACAGCGACCCACAACTGCTTAGTCGGATCTCGCATGCCGCTCCAGGCATAAACTTCACAAATGGGCGGAGAGTGAAGTACTGACCTGCGACGTCAAGAATTGGAGCACCCGTAAACAACTGACCACGGGAGCGGGGGACTTGCATTGCCCGGCAACACTGCCTTCTCACAGATCATGCCGGACGAACAACGCTCTGGTTTCCGAATAGGTCCTGAATCGTTAGCAAATCGGAAATTAGCGCTCAGATCGTGCTGCACCTTTTTCCTCTTTTTTTTTTATCGTTTCCATCATCGACGGTGGGGGTGGGGCAAAAACAGGGTGCTCTCTTGTACACCCCGTTGGCTTGATTCGCGCGGACTTGGGCTTCGGTGGCCATGCGGACTCCTTGAGGGCGGAAATGAAAAACGCCGAGGCGTTGGACAACGCTCGGCGTTTTTGGATGAATTGGAAGCGATGATCGGGCTTCCTGTGAACCATTGTACGGCATGGTTCCAAATGATTTCCGGTAAGTTGATGATAATAGGATTATTTTAGGTTGTGATGGCGATTTTTGGTGAGGTGAAGACTGCTGAGATTTTGGGAAAAGAGGCTGGTGAGCAGCCAGAACCGTAGAATGCGCTTGTTGCGTTGGTATGGCGTAGGCATGCCAGTAACAACGCTCAAGCCCATATCCTGCTTTTTTGGCCATCGCCGGTAGCCCCAGCTTGGACCAAGAGAGTCCCGTTCTCACTTTTTTGCAGGGTTCGCAGAGTGCTTCTTCATAGTCATGGCGGACTTCCAGATATGCCTTTTCGGCCTCATCAAGGCTATCTACGTACATGAGTTGCTTAAGCTGTTTTCCCCCATACAATTTCTTCGCTTGATTCAGGAGCCTGCGGTTGGCGACTGCACTATAGTTCCAGAATCGACCGGCTTCCTCTGGAAATTTTGATATGTAGGGTGCCGTAACGGTGCGCTCGTGCATCCCACGGAATATTTTCAATGCACCGGTGCCGCAGCCATTTGCCCGCAAGCAACCAGAGCTCCGAGAAATCCTCGTTAACGACGGAGCCGGAAAAGGTAAACCAAGTCCTCGGCAGCTGATCTTAGCGTGAAGATGCGCTTCGATATCTTCTGTTGAAGATCCGCAAGAGAAGTTAAGCACGCGCCAGAGCTCACATGGTCAGCACGACGCGGAATTCGGCTTTCCCGCTCATCATACGGGCGTAGGCTTCAGCGGCTTTTGCGAGCGGATATTTTTCGATCATCGGGCGCACGCCCGTTAATTCCGCGAAGCGCAGCGTGTCCTCGGAGTCCGTGGGGATTCCGCTCGGCCAGCCCTGGATGCGCTTCTTGCCGAAAAGCAGCTGATTCGGCGCCACCTCGATTGGATCCGCCGACGCTCCCGCGACAACGAGGACGCCGTTTGCCCCCAGCCCGCCGATCAGCGCGGTCATCGCCTTCCCGCTGGGCGCCGTGGCAAGAATCACGCGCGCGCCGCCGAGTTTCTGCAGCTCGGCCGCGGGGTCGGTTGCGGCGCTGTCGATATAAACATCCGCTCCGAGCTTTTTCGCAAGCGCGGCGTTCCCGGGGCCGCGCCCTATTGCCGCGACTCGATAGCCGAACTTCTTTGCAAACTGAACTCCTAAATGTCCAAGGCCGCCGATTCCCTGTACGGCGACGAGGTCGCTCGGCAGCGCGCCACTATGGCGGAGGGCGTTGAACGTGGTGATCCCGGCGCACATCAGCGGCGCGGCTTCGGCGGCGTCGAACGATTCCGGCATATGCGCCAGCGCTTCCACCGGCGCGGCCATGTATTCCTGGTATCCGCCGTCGAAGGAGATCCCGCTGATCTTCAGGTTCTCGCAGGTCACAAAATCCCCGCGCCTGCACGAGGGACACGTGCCGTCCTGCTGTCCATGCCAGCCCACCCCGACACGTTCGCCTTTCTTCCATCCCTGCACGCCCGCACCCACCTCGTCGATCACGCCGGCAACCTCGTGGCCAGGAACGCGCGGGTACGACATACCCGGCAGCAGCCCGTCCTTGGTAATCACGTCGCTGTGACAGACTCCACAGGCCTCGACGCGGATCCTTACCTGTCCCGGCCCAGGCTGCGGAATTTCGCGCTCCACAATTTCGAAATCCGCTCCTGCCTTCGGCACTTGTACCGCTTTCATTTTCGCCATGTGTTGACGCTCCTATGATGTTTTATCTACTCCGAGGTTCATATCCTCAGGTTTGGCTTGCCCGTTTCATTAGCATGATATCCGCCTGGTCGCATATAGCGTCTATTGGAGTCCGTTCCACACCATCGGTGGAACAGCTCGTCCATATCGTGTGGTGATTCTTTCTCGCCCCGATCAAGCCACCATCGCAGCAGCGACAGCAAGCTCCCGGCCAACGCAGAGGCGCGAGCGCCCAATTCATCAATTCGCGCGTACGGCTTGCCACTCGGCATGCCGGCCGCGATTCATCCCCGTCTGTGTTCCCGTGGTTTTCCTTAACGGGGATGTCCCGTAGTAGAGAAGCGCTGATTGCGGAAACGATCCGACGATGGTCATGCTCGATGACGGTTCACAGAATAGCGGCTGATTCGCCCAATCCAGAAAGCGTTCAGAGAACGCCTTTGGCTGATAGAATCCCGTTGCATGGAGGAGTGATGAGTTCTTTCAGAGACCCGTTCTGGACTATCTCGAGGCAGAAGGCAGAGCATACGCTCTACACGAAGTGGCGCCGCAGAGCGAAGCCTGTCAAGATCGTTCTACAATTCTTCATCGGATTTGGTCTTGTTGTACTCCTTCTTGCAAAACTCGTGTGCACGCTGTTCCTTTGGGAGGGCGCTCCGCCCCGAATTCAACAGCTAGTCACGCTGCCGACTCTGGAGTTTGTGGCAATCGCCTTGGCGTATTCAGCCGGTATCGAACTGGCCTATACGCTTTTCACCGAGGGACCGGATGAGGCCGTCGAGCCTGTGATTATGGGACTGGCCGCCGCAATGCTCTTGGGCTTCTCTAAATTAGAGAGCATCGACATTTTCGCCGGGTGCGCGGCCGTTGTTTTCGTCATTGCGTTGGCGGGGTTGTTCCTTGTGCGCCACTATTTTGTACAACCCGAAGATGACGATGCTTCTAACGGTCCCTCAGGAGAGCTTTGATATTCGCTTCAATATCGTTCTTGTCGACGACGCCAACATACGTGGCGGCTATCCTGCCGTTAGCATCAATGAGGTGAGTTAGAGGCAAAGCTTCGATGTCATATAGCTTTGTCACTTCATCGTCCCCCATCAAAATTGCGTACTTGACTTGATGCGCCTGCATAAAGGGTTTCACCCGGCTCCACGCCTCCCGAGCATCCGTCAAGTTCTCGTATGTGATATCCATCGAAACTCCGAGGACAACTAAACCATCGCCATTATAGGCCTGGTCGAGTTCAACGAATGATGGAATCTCTAACCTGCATCCTCCGCATGCCGTCGCCCAGAAATTGAGCGCTACAATTTTGCCGCGATAGTCCGAAAGCCGGACCGCCTTGCCGGATGCGTCCAAGAGGCTAAACATTGGAGCGGGTTTCCGGGCGTCTGGCGGCTGGATAGAGGCCCGGATTGTTCCCGGTTCAGCAGCGTGCGGCAAGAGAGCGCCCAGGAAAAGTGCAACCAACAGCCGCCATTTTCTTTTCATAAACGCTAGTTCGCGGAAGGCTTCTCGATGTGATCGATGACGAGGAACTCGCCGGGCCCTTTGGTTGGCCCGAGGTTCAGGCCGAGTTTCTTCATGGCGGTTTCTGCGGCGGAAAAGGGAACCGGCGGGGGCGCGGGCACGGAAGGATCACTTAGCGCGGCCAGGGAGCGAGGGCGGTTTAGGAGTCCCGGGTCTTCGGGGGAGAAATCCAGATCCATGTTAAACCTTCCCGCAATACCGGTTTCATCGATGACGGGACGGTCCAGCAAGACCGAGAAGCCCGTGCAAAGGTCCGCCAACCTCGCAGCTTTCATATGAAATCCGTTCCCATAGCCTCGAGCGGTTCCACAGTCCGCATCGGATGGTGGCTTGTCAAAGTCCCTGGGAGTGCAACTTCCTTCGAATGGCTGCAGTTTGGGGCCGCCCTCGGCGACCGTCAGCGCGTAGACCGGGATCTCTCTGGTCTCGCGATGAAGCTTCAGTTTGAACCTGTCTTCGAGGAGCGCTTGCAGCATGGGCCCATTCATCGTAGCCCGGCCTTGAGGCTCCTTAACCTTCGCGTCGATCTGATAGAGGTCAGAGCTCGCCCAGGCCGGGCCCCCGGTGACCGTAACAAAGGAAGAAGGATCCATTTTGCCATTCGCGAATAGACCATACGCTTGCTGGATAAGGTGCTGCACAGTCGTGCACTGCGACTGAAAAATTCCGGGTGTCACGTCACGAGGGCCGCGGCTAAAGGCGTCGCAGGGCTTGATGGATGCCGTTTCCAATTTCTGCGCGGCCAACTGCGATTGAGCGCGCATACCGGGCGCGCTGATGACACCCACTGCGATCGGCACAACCAGAGCTGCCATCGCCGCAAGAGCAAGGGCCAGTTTCTTTGCGAAGGTCAGGTCGCCCGCGATCCGCCCAGCAACGATCGCCTGGATTCGCTTCTTGAGATTAGACCCCGTTACCCCGGAGACGAAAGCCACCGGCGATTCCACGTAGCTCTTACAAATGTTAAGAATTGCTTCGGCGTAGTCGCAAGGCTCATTGCCGAGGCTCAGCACCGCTTCGTCGCAGGCTCGCTCGCGTTCTTCGACCAGTCGCGCGCCGATCCACCAGACCAGTGGATGAAACCAGAAGACTGCCTCTACGATCATGTGGATGGCGGACGTTAAGTTGTCGCGCCGCCGCACGTGGCACAGCTCATGCGCAAGCACAGCCTCCCACTGACGCGGCTGCAGGCGGTCCGTAATGCCCGCAGGCAAAAGGAGGATTGGACGGAACAATCCCACAACTCCGGGTTCCAGCAGGCCTGGCGAAGAGCGAACCGGCATGGTTCCTAATGTGTCAACCGCAGCGCTGGAGCGTACCGCGGCCCGAATACGACGCCAGCCGCGAGAGCGCAGCAGCACGATCGCAGCTAATCCACACGCCCACACTCCAAAGACCGCAACGGCTGCCCAGCCGCGTGATCCTGGCGCGGAGGACGCCGGCGGCAAGGCGGCGAAAAACGGCTGACTCATTGGCTCCATCGTGAACGTGATCGCAGACGCCGCCGGAGCCGGGTGAATCACCGGAGACCATTCCAGGCGATGGCCGAGACTCATCAACAACGAGAAGGGCAGGAGAAATTTGAAGGACGCGCTCAGCCACAACCAGTAGCGGACGTGGGCGCGATTCCGGCGGAAGCCGAGCGTCAGGAGCCCGGCCACGAGGGCGAATACGGTCGACTGCCATAGATGGTTGGTCAGTTCAGCGATCATTTGATTCACGACCTTTCCGTTTTTCTTTCAAATCACGCTTTTTGAGCATCGCCTCCAACTCGCGAACGTCGTCGAGGGACAGCTTCCCCGCTTCGGCCAACTGCGCCATCATAGGCTGCGCTCGCCCCCCGAAGAAGCTCAGAATTTCATCGAGGAGCCGGTGCCGCGTCACGTCCCGCGCCACGGTCGCCTCAAAGATGTGGGCATTGCTGATTTTGCGAACGCGGCGAAGCACCCTCTTCCCTTCCAACCGGTAGACAGTCGTCTGAATGGTGGTGTAAGCGGGACGAGGTTCGGGAAAAGACTCCTGAATCTCCCGAATGGAGGCTTTTCCATGGGTCCAGAGAGCCTCGAGGATTTGAAGCTCGAGCTTACTGAGTTTTGGTTGGGGCTGCTCTACTATCACTTATTTGATACTACTACAATGTAGTAAATGACGCAAGGGGAATCCAGGCTTCCGCCGGGCACCTGTTCTTGATTGCAGGCTAGGAGGAGAATCGAGCTATGAACAAGATTGTCTCGACAGCGTTTTTGGGCTTGGCGCTCGCCGTCGGTTCGGCGACGGCGCAAGTCTATGTCAAGGTGGCGCCGCCCCCCGTACGGAAAGAAGTGATTTCTGTCCGTCCGGGCCCTCGCTATGTGTGGGTGCGCGGTTTCTATCGATGGGACGGGCGCAGGTACGTCTGGGTACCTGGCCGATGGATCGTACCGCCGCGCTCAAATGTGGTCTGGGTAGATGGGCGCTGGGTACATCGCCAGGGCGGCTGGGTCTGGATAGACGGACACTGGTAAGGTACGCTCAGTGGTCCTTGGATGGGGTAGCTTAAGCCGCCCCATTTTTGGCTGCTGCTACCCACAACAGACCATCTGCATCCAAGTGAATGTGACAACCATCACGGAGACTGATCCTGTCTGCGGAATGCAAGTGGACCCGCGGAAGGCAGCCGCAAGCAGTCGACATCACGACAAGGAATACTACTTCTGCTGCGGCGGTTGTAAGACTAAGTTCGATGCCGATCCCACGCAATACACAGGCGTGAAACCCCTGAAGGTCGCCGCTCCAGCGAGCCCTCTCGTTATGCTCGGACCGGTGCCGGCTCCCAAGCCAGCCGCACCGAAGACCGTCGGCCCCACTCAGGAATACACCTGCCCCATGCACCCGGAGGTCCGCCAAATGGGCCCGGGTTCCTGCCCCAAATGCGGCATGGCGCTGGAACCACGCGGAGTCGTACTGGAAGAGGCCAACCCCGAGTTGCACTACATGCAACGGCGGTTTTGGATTTCGGGGGCGCTGACGGCTCCCTTATTGGTCCTTATGCTATTGGGCAGCCTGCCTGGACATTACGGCGCGGGAAGCCGCGTTGCGGAGTGGATTCAGTTTGCGCTCGCCACGCCTGTCGTGATCTGGGGAGGACTGCCGTTTTTTCAACGGGGCTGGGCGTCGATCGTCAATCGCTACCTGAATATGTTTACCTTGATCGCACTGGGCAGCGGAACGGCGTATACGTTCAGCGTAGTCGCGCTGCTGTTTCCGACGATCATTCCGCCAGCATTTCGAGGCTCCACAGGAGAGCTTCCGCTCTATTTTGAGCCCGCCGCCGTGATCATCACCTTGGTTCTATTGGGGCAAGTGTTGGAACTGCGAGCGCGCAGCCAAACCAGCCAGGCGCTGAAGTCGCTTTTGCAGCTAGCGCCAAAAACGGCTCACATGGTCACGCCCGAAGGAGAGCACGAGATGCCCGTGGAGCAAATCAAAGTGGGAGACACGCTTCGGGTTCGGCCAGGCGAGAAGATGCCCGTCGACGGCATTGTGCTCGACGGCGTAACTTCCGTCGATGAGTCGATGGTCACGGGCGAATCCATCCCGGTTGAGAAGAGTCAAGGCGCGGGCGTCACAGCGGGCACGATCAACCAAAATGGCAGCATCGTGATGCGCGCCGAGCGTGTTGGCAATGACACTTTATTGAGCCAAATTGTGCGCCTCGTAACTGAAGCTCAGAGGACGCGCGCACCCATCCAAAAACTGGCTGATCGCGTGGCGGCGTACTTCGTTCCGGCCGTTGTGCTGTGCTCCGTCATCACATTTGTTGTATGGACTTTCCTTGGGCCGCCACCCGCGCTAGGTCACGCGTTTGTGAACGCGGTTGCCGTGTTAATCATTGCCTGTCCCTGCGCTCTGGGTTTGGCGACACCCATGTCCGTGATGGTGGGAACAGGCCGGGGGGCGACAACCGGCGTGCTTGTTCGCGACGCAACAGCGCTCGAAGTGCTGCAACAGGTGGATACGCTCGTAATGGATAAAACCGGCACTCTGACGGAGGGTAAGCCGCAACTCGTCCGCATCGAATCGCTTGGAAAAATCCCTGAGACCACGCTGCTGCAATACACCGCCAGCGTAGAGCAGGCCAGCGAGCATCCCCTGGCAAACGCGATCGTCACGGCCGCGAGAGAACGCGGCTTGAAACCTCTTCCCGTCGAGAATTTTCGCTCCACGCCCGGTAAAGGAATATCGGGAATGGTGGAGGGGCACAGCATACTGGCAGGCAATCGTCAGTTGCTGGCAGACGCTGGGATCGGGGCCGACTCGTTTCCGGCGGGCGGTGCTGAAGCCTCCATTCTCATTGCCATTGACGGCGTTCCCGCGGGGCTGTTGGCGGTGGCCGATCCAATCAAAGCCTCCACTCTTGAAGCCGTTCGTCTGTTGCACGCGGAGGGCTTCCGCATCTTCATGCTTACGGGAGACTCGCGCGCCACAGCCGAAAGCGTTGCAAAATCGGTTGGAATCGATCAGGTTGAGGCTGAAACTCAGCCGCAGGACAAAGCGAAAATCGTTAGGCGGCTGCAGAGCGAAGGTCATACGGTCGCGATGGCCGGAGATGGTGGCAACGACGCTCCCGCGCTGGCGGCTTCCAACGTCGGAATTGCGATGGGCACCGGGACCGACATTGCCATCGAAAGCGCCGGCATTACCCTGATTCGCGGGGATTTGCGCGCCCTTGTTCGGGCCGTAAAGTTGAGCCGGGCAACCATGCGAAACATCCGTCAAAACCTATTTTTCGCCTTCGCGTATAACATGATTGGAGTTCCGGTCGCCGCGGGCATACTCTACCCCTTCTTCGGAATCCTGTTGAGCCCCATGCTGGCTAGTGCTGCCATGACTTTCAGTTCGGTGTCCGTGATCGCTAACGCGCTCCGGCTCCGCAAGATTGAGCTGTAGTCTGCTGCTATACTCGGGTTTTGTGTGCCTGCCGGAAGAGTGGCCGACATACGGTCGAGCCCGATAGGAGCGCATATGTTCATAGGCCTCCACGAATTAAAATTACGCCCTGTTCAATTCGAAGTAGATGTACTTCCGGGCGAGGTCGATTTTGATCTCAAATTGAAGCAAGACTCGGTGTTGCACGCCGTAGGGGTTGCGCAGTTGATCGATCATTCCCTGGGCGAGATTCGCGTGAAGGGTGATTTGAATGTCTCCATGGAAGCCACCTGCGATCGCTGCCTGGAGACGGCAAAACACCCTGTGGTAAGCCGCTTCGATCTGGCTTATATGCCCGCCTCTGAAGCCGCTGCCGGGGGCGAGGCTGAGGTGGATGAAGCCGGAGTGGAAGTCGGCTACTACGAGGGCAGCGGAATCGAACTGAATGAGATTCTGCGGGAGGTTGTTCTTTTAGCCCTTCCCATGCGGCTGGTTTGCAGCGAAGATTGCAAGGGGATTTGTCCGGTTTGTGGACAGAATAGGAACCTTCTGGACTGCGGCTGCCATATGGAAGCGGCAGATGACCGCTGGAGCAAGTTGAAGGCGATCCGGTCTGAGATAGGCCGGGGCTGAAAGGTTGGCTTCAATCGAGGCCGCCAAAGCTACGAATTTAGAAAAATCGAGAAAGTAGGAAAGTAATGCCGAATCCCAAACGACGCCACTCGAAGCGCCGCACATCCACTCGCCGCGCCCATGATGCTCTGCAGGTGCCTCAATTAGCGGAATGTCCGAATTGTCATGAGAAGATTCGCGCGCACCGCGCTTGCCCGCATTGTGGCAAGTACAAGGGCCGCGAAGTGATAGAAGTGGTCGAGGCTTAGACGGCGATTCCTTCCCCTGAAAACCCGCTTTCCGATTGACTCCAACCGGTTCACAATTCAAGTAAATGGTGACGATAGCCCTGGACGCGATGGGAGGCGATCACTTCCCGAAGGCTGAAGTGGACGGTGCTCTCCAGGCAGCTAGAGCGTTCGATGTAAAGGTCGTTCTGGTCGGGCGCGAAGAAGTGATTCGCAGGGATTTGGACCGGCACTCCGGATGGCAGAACCTGCCGATTGAAATCCGTCACGCCGCCGACCAGATCACCATGGAGGATAGTGCGGGGAAGGCGGTCCGCACAAAAAAAGATAGTTCTATTCGCGTAGCTTCCCGCCTTGTGAGAGACGGCTATGCGCAGGGCGTAGTGTCTGCCGGCAACACCGGAGCAGTGATGGCCACGGCGAAAATGGTGCAGGGCATGTTGCCTGGAGTCGACCGGCCAGCGTTGGCCGCCGCCTTCCCCACCCTTGGCGGCAGAGCCGCGGTCATGCTGGATGTGGGCGCGAATGTCGATTGCACGGCCAAAATGCTTGCCCAATTCGCTGTCATGGGAAACGCTTACTCGCGAGTCATCTTTCACAACAAAGACCCGCGCGTCGGCCTTCTGTCAATCGGCGAGGAAGAACACAAGGGCAACACTCTTACACACGAAGCCCAGCCGCTTTTGAAAAGCCTGAAGCACTTGGACTACATTGGGAACGTTGAAGGCCGGGACGTTTATACCGGGCTCGTGGACGTAATCGTGTGTGACGGTTTTGTGGGGAACGTGGCTTTGAAGGTCAGCGAAGGCCTGGCCAAAGTGATTCGGGAGTCGCTGAAACAATCCATGAAAGCAACTCTTTCGCGCAAGGTAGGAGCCTATTTGGCGCGCGGCGCCTTCAACGAGTTCAGGAAGACGATCGATTATTCAGAATATGGTGGAGCGCCCCTTCTGGGCCTCAATGGTATTTGCTTGATCTGCCACGGCCGGTCTAGCGCGAAAGCAATCAAGAACGCCATTCGAGTTGCCAAAGAGTTCGCGGAAGGCAAGATCAATGAGCGCATTGCATCTGAACTGGATGGTTGGACATCAGCACAGGCAGGGTGAGTTTATGCCGTTTCGCCGAATCGTAGTCAGCCTTTTGCTGTCCGCCAGTTTTACCTCACTGTGCGCTGCAAAGGAAGATCCGGTTCAGTGGACGCTAGCTCCCTTTGCGGGAAAATCGGATGTAGCCCCCAGGAGTACGGCGTATTTTGAGCTGAAAGCCGTTATCGAGCCCGGATGGCATCTCTACTCTCCGACCACTCCGCCCGGCGGACCCATCATCACTACGATTCGGGTGAATGAGAACCCGCTGATCTCCGGATACCGGATCTTCCGTCCTGCGCCCGTACGCAAGCTCGACCCAAATTTCGGCGTGGATACGGAGACGTACACTGGCGGAGCTGCCTTTTTGATAGAGGTGACGGCTGGGCAATCTGCTACTGGAACTTCCAACGTGCAGGCGGTCGTCCGGTATCAGGTCTGTTCGGATGTCAAATGCTTGCCGCCGGTGAAAAGGACCGCTGAATCGCCGATCAGCTTCACTCCAAATGCGCCGCCGTCAAAGGTTCAGATTCCCCCCGGCTACGCTGCGGTACCTGTTGGGGGCGAAACAGCGGCCGCGGCCCTCCCAACTGCTGTGAAGCCGCGGACCACCAGCTCCTCGCAACAAGACTTGTTTCCTTTTCTATTAACTGCTTTTGGCTTTGGGCTCGCCTCCCTTTTCACTCCTTGCGTGTTTCCGATGATCCCCATCACGGTCTCATTTTTCTTAAATCAGGGCGGGAATGGCCAAGCGGGCGTGAAATCGAACGGGTGGTTACAGGCGCTGATCTTCTGTCTCGGAATCATTGTGCTCTTCACGGGATTGGGATTCCTGGTCACGGCTGTCGCCGGTCCGTTCGGCGTCGTGCAACTTGGATCCAGCCCTTGGGTGAACGGATTCATTGCCCTGGTCTTCTTTATTTTTGGCCTGAGTTTACTGGGAGCATTCGAATTGCGGCTTCCTTCGGGCTTGCTGACGAGCCTGAACAAGGCGTCTCAAGGCGGCGGCTACGTTGGAACTCTGCTCATGGGCCTGACTTTCTCGCTGACATCGTTCGCCTGCATCGGGCCCATCGTCGGTCCGCTGTTGATTGCGTCTGTGCAAGATAAGGGCGCCCAGCCCGTATTCGGCATGATGGCTTTCGCAACCGGTTTGGCGGCTCCGTTCTTTCTGTTGGCGCTGTTTCCGTCCTACCTGCAGAAATTGCCGCGCAGCGGCGGCTGGATGGTGCGCGTAAAAGTGGTGCTGGGGTTCATTGTGCTCGCGGTGATGCTGAAGTATTTAAGCAACGTAGATCAGGTGCTCCAAACGCACTGGCTCACGCGTGAGCGGTTCGTGGCAGCATGGATCGTGCTCTTTGCCCTGCCGGGGCTGTACCTTCTGGGGCTTCTTCCGATTGAGGGAATAAAGCGAGATGAGCGGCTGGGCGCGGGCCGCGCCTTAGTAGCAGCTTTGTTTCTAATCTTCTCGATCAGCCTGATACCGGGTCTTTTAGGAAGCCGGCTGGGCGACCTGGACGCGTTTATTCCGGAGGGAACAGGCAGCTTCGGCGTGCCAACCGCCCAAGGGGCCACTGCGCCAGGGAACTATTTCAAAAATGATCTGGCGGGAGCCTTAGCCGCCGCGCGCGAGCAACAGAAGCTTGTGTTCGTGAACTTCACTGGATACGCCTGCACTAACTGCCATTGGATGAAAGCGAATATGTTCTCTCGCCCTGAGATTCAAGCGGCCATGAAGAACATGATTCTGGTGGACCTCTACACCGACGGCACAGACGCCGAATCGGAAAAGAATCAAAAGCTCGAAGACCAGCGCTTCGGAACGGCCTCTATTCCCTTTTACGCGATTATGGACCCTGAACAGAATGTCGTTGCGACCTTCCCGCAGCTCACGCGCAATCCGCAGGAATTCCTGAGCTTTCTGGAAACGCGCCCGGCCGCGAAGACCGCCGCCGCCCGCCAGCGTGAGGCATTGTGAGTTGTCATTCCGTATGGATGCTAGGCTGAGATTGATTTCCCTCTTCACGCGGATGTGGCGGAATTGGCAGACGCACTGGATTTAGGTTCCAGCGCTCGTAAGAGCGTGGGAGTTCAAGTCTCCCCATCCGCACCAATGACTTACGAACGTTTTTCACAGGTGCTGTCCCCGAAAACGCCAAGCGACTAGTCAAAGGGCCAAACACGAGTGCGCGGCGGAAGCCGCGCCCTGGACTTTGGACATTCCGGTGGCGTTTGGTGGCGCGGACGATCTTGTCGTCTGCGCTCTTCAGAGCGCGCCAGACCGGCCTTCACGGGATTGGCCTCTACATAGCGAATTGTCTTCTGTAGCTCTTTGTCCGAGCGGATCCAGCGATCATAGGATTCGTCCTGCCAAAAGGCATTAGCGGTCAGACGTAACAGACGTTTCGCACGTCTGGCGGTCGCTCCCTTGAGCCATTGCAGAATGCGCGACATGCATACCTGTGGCGTCCAGATCACGTGGACGTGCTTGGGCATGATCACATAAGCATGTAGCGCGTACCATTGCTTGACTGAGGCTCCATATTGCAGAGCTTCGACCAGCATTCCGGCAACACGCCTGTCCTTGAGCCAGACTGGCCCCAAAGTGGCATGGTCCAATTGGCGATCGACAGCAACAAAGCGCTCTCGTGGCCCCAGCTTGCCGGCCTTGTGATGCGGAAACATGCCTTGGCAAGCTGCCAGCCAAACGGAATGTCACGAACACCGGTACGTCATCTGGCACCCAATGGGGCAAGCGCCTTCGCGAGTCGATCATATGGTCGAAGGCAGACGGCAAGACCGTCCGCCCCACCTGGCGAAGTGCTCCGGGCGCATCCACTCTCTCGGGAAATGTCCAAACTCATGGGCGCGGCGGAACCCGCGCCAGATGCCGGTTGGCCGCAGGTTGCAGTTGGCTGTCAACGCAAAGTAGAAAGTTCCCCATTTGTGCAAAGTAAAAAGATCCCCTGAGTGATCCTGCCGGAGCCGCCCGTCGCGATTGCGTCTTTGGCAGAAGCGCGCACAGGATGCAAGGGCGCGCCCGATTTCGGCGCGGCGCAGCGTACCCTTGCCATCCGAGCACGATTCTGCTATCACTCGAAGACCCCGACGGGCGGCTTGGCGGGATCACGGCTTTGATCCTGTTGGTGAGCTCTGAGCGGCGACCTTCGACGACAGACGTTTCGCCGGATCACCGACCCAGAAGTTTTTCATCCAGTCCCGCTTCGATACAGCTTTATGCTTTGGTAACGGTTTCCGCACAACCGGCACGGCTGTGACAGGCTGCCGCGTGCAAACACTCAGTGCGATCTGGCGATCCTGCCAGCACGCCACCAACTCACCGCTTAAGCGTTGTTCCACGCGCAGCTTGGCCTTGCGCATGCGGGGCTTGGCTTGATCCAACGGAATCTGGTAGTGCTGCCCCAACCAGCTGATCGTGTAATCGTTAGCCACCACGCGTTCCTCCACGAAGCTTAAAATTGAGGCCAGCCTCTGATCCTTACGCAGGCTGCGATGTGCGTCGGCGCGGCTCGCCGGTTCACGCCCAAACCGCCCGTTCCATTCCGGCAAGTACACTTGTTGGAGAAATCGATTGGCTTCCTCCAAACTGGCCGCTCGCGCGCGTCGTAGCGCCTTCACCAAGCGATCCTGTAGCGTGCCGAAACAGCGTTCAATCCGTCCTTTGGCTTGCGGTGAATGCGCTGCGATCCAACCGATTCCTAGTTCTTCCAGTGCCCTTCCAATCTGTGTTTTCCCCGCTTCTTCCGATAAATGTTTGTTGTAATGAAGCGGCCGGTTGATCGTAAATAGACTCGCCTTGTCGGTGTAGAACTCCACTGGCCGACCGTGCTGTTCCAGATACGTCCACAGCAACTGCATGTTCTCGGCTGTCGAGTCGCTCAGCGCAAAGCGCGCGGTTAGTTCGCTTGTGGCGTCATCAATCATGGCGATCAGATACAGCTTCGGCCCACGTCCTTCCAGCCACTCGTGTTCGCTGGTATCCCACTGCACCAACTCCCCGCGGGATTCCCGACGCGGGCGCCACCCGTGAATCCGCGTCACCTTCGCTCGCTTCGGCCGCCACAGCTTGGCCGCGCTCATCCATTTCCGCACCGTCTCGCGGCTTACCTCGATCTGGTGCTCGCTCGCCAGTACTTCCGCTGCTTGCGTGGGACCGTAGTCAGCGTATTGCCGGCGAATCAGTTCCGTCGCCTTCCGCTCCGTTTCCCGCGCCATCTTGCGGTTCGAGGTCCGACCTTTCAGACCATGGATTACTGCGCGGTCTCCTCTTTCGCGCAATCGCTTGACCAGCTTCTTGATCCAGCGCTTGCTCAGTTTCAGTCGCTCCGCCGCCTGGCGCTGCGTGATATATCCCTTCTTCACCTCATGTAAGACCTTCAGCCGGTCTCGTTCTTCCCCGTTCAACAAAAGACTCTCGTCCACCTTTCTGGCGTGTGCCTTTAAGGGGAACTTTCTACTTTGCTACTTGGGGATCTTCTCACGTTGCGCCGACACAGGTTGCAGTTGGCTTGCGTCCAAAAGCGATGCGTTCTATCCTATGAGCCGCGGTTGTCATGGCCAAGGTTTTTCTAAGCTACCGACACGTCGAACCGGACCAGTCCATCGCCAAATTCGTTTACCGCTATCTGGCCGACTGCGACCACGACGTGTTCTTTGACGCGGAAGACCTCTCGGTCGGGGCATTCTGGCACAAAGAAATTCGGGCCAGTGTTGAGCAAGCCGAGTGGTTTATACCCCTGATCTCGCTTTCTTACCTGAACAGCCCCTACATTCTGGAGCATGAACTCTCCGTTGCGACAGAGTTATTAAAGAAGAAAAAAATAGAGGGAATTCTTCAAGTCAACCTCGCTTTCGACGGTACGCCGCCGGGTCCCGTAAAAGACGTGGTTACGCAGATACAGTTCCTCAAGTGGAGGAGTTCTGACGATACTCCCAAGCTTGCTCAGGATCTGGCTGAGCGGCTTCCGCCGCCGCGCGTGCTGGTTAAGGGCATGCGCCCGTTCAGCGCTACAGACGGGCCGCTGTTCGAAAATCTGGGCCGGGCGGAGCGAATTTCACAGTTTGTCGCCGCACTCAACGAGCCAGCGAATCGTCTGATTTTGTTACACGGCGTATCGGGATCGGGTAAGACATCCTTCATCAAGGCGGGTGTGCTTTCAAAGGTGAAGAACGCGGTGGTGTGCGAATTAGAGCATGACACGCCAGAAGAGTTGGATGCGGTGCTCTCAAGTGATTCGGCGGCCGTTATCCTGGACCAGTTCGAGCAATCTCTGATCCGCCTTTCAGTAGATCATCACGCTCTGGCGGCTTTCGCCGCCGGGCTTGAATCAAGGCTACAAAACTCGTCAACGGGCAAGCTTGTTTTTTGCATCCGCGATGAATACCGGACGCCATTCGACACTATGCTCCCCGCTATCGCACGGCGATGCACTCTTTTTCCGCTGCTGCCGCTGGAGGTGGACACGGCCGCCGACGTGCTGAAACTGTTGCTCGATAACATTCGCGTTAAGTACGATCCCGATTTCCTTGCGAAACTGTGTGCCGACCTTGCGGAGGGAGCGCCTCGTACGATTCTTCCAGCGTTGCTGCAACTGATCGCACAGCGTTTCTCGAATCATAAGCTGAGTCTGAACGGAAGCTCGTGGGACCGGCTGCGGCAGCCGGGCAATTCGCTTTTCGAGCAGCATGTAAGAGGCGTCGTGGCGCAAGGACTGACGCTGCCGACGTCACAATTAGAGGCGTACCGCTGCTTGGCGGCTCTGACGAGCGGAGAGGTTAAATCGGCATTCAAATCGGCCGCGATCATCGCTGACGAGTACGCGTTGAAAGAAGAGACGGTGCGGCGAACCATGAACATCGCCGCGCAGCCGAACGCGCGGATTGTAACGGTCCAGGTGGATAGCCAGACGAACCATGAGCAATACAGGCTGACACACGACTTGTTTGCACCCGCCGTGCAGTCGTTAGCTCACCGAGCCGAAGTTGAGAGGGCCAAGCGACATCGGTTGCTGCTGACGGCGGCGGTTGTTTTTACGGCGGTGGCAGTCGCTTTTGTATTCGGCCTGTTGTATCGGAGGGCCGAGATTCAAAGGCGTGCTGCCAATTCTCTGCGACTGGTTGCGCAAGCTCAATTGAACCAGAATGCTCAACCTGACCTCGCGTTGCTGCTCGGGATAGAAGCATACAAGATGGCGGATAACTTTGAAGCAAGAAATGGTTTGCTGGGCGGACTTCAACGCAACGACCATTTGCTTTCGTACCTTCGTCACCCGGCTGCTGTGAAGAGCATCGCGTTTCAGCCCGGACGGCAGGCTCGCTTCGGCGAGCGACGACGGTACAGTGCGGCTGTGGGATATAGCGACGCGCCGGCTGGTAGGAAAGCCCCTCAAATGCGGCCACTCTCATCTGACCAACGTGGCGTTCAGCCCGGATGGCAAGCTGCTAGCGGCGACGAACTGGGGCAGTGTGCTGTGGCTTTGGGACATGTCGCAGGCTGAGCCGGTATCGCAGCCGCTTGATACCCACACGGATGGTGCGGAGAGCGTAGCCTTTAGCCCCGATAGCAAGCTGCTGGCGTGGGGAACCTTGGACGGGACAGTGGGTCTGTGGGACGTAGCCGAGCACCGATTCGTCCCAGCACTGCACGGAAGCGCTGGTTATGTGAGTAGCTTGTCGTGTAGCTCGGACGGCAAGCTGCTGGCAACGGGGAATGAGGATCACACAGTGACTCTATGGGACTTAGCCACACGCCGGGTAATCGCGAAGCTGCAAGGACATGAGCTAGCCGTGCACCACGTGACCTTTAGCCCGGATGCCAAGCTGCTGGCATCGGTGAGCCTAGACAGGACGATTCTGTGGGACGTGGCGAAGCGCCAGCCTCTCGGTACGCTGGAAGAGGAGACCGGTGCTGAGAATAGCGTAGCGTTCAGCCCGGATGGCAAGCTGGTGGCCTCGAGCAAGGCCGAGGCGGTGGACGTGTGGGAGCTAGCAAGCCGCGACTTGGTAGGAGTTGCATCCGAAGGTCACACAGGCGGGATCACGAGCGTGGCGTTCAGCCCGGACGGCAAGGTGCTGGCATCGGCTGGCAACGACAAGATGATCCGGCTCTGGGACGTAACTATGGCCAAGCGCTTAGGAAAGCCACTCGAAACTCACGCAGGCAATGTGAACAGCGTGGCGTTCAGCCCGGACGGTAAGATGCTGGCCTCGGCAAGCGATGACAGTACGGTGCGCCTGTGGGATCTAGCAGAACGCCAGCTCATAGGACAGCCGCTCAAAGGTCACAAGGGTTATGTGTCTGGCGTGGCGTTCAGCCCGGATGGCAAGCTGCTGGCGTCGGCGGGCGGGGCGGACAAGACGCTGCGGCTGTGGGATGTAGGAAGGCACGAGGCGTCAGGGCAGCCACTTGAAGGTCACACGGAGTCTATATGGAGCGTGGATTTTAGCCCGGATGGCAAGCTGCTGGCGTCAGCGAGCGTGGACAAGACGCTGCGGCTTTGGGACGCAGCGACGCGCCAGCCAGTAGGAAGACCGCTAGAAGGACACAGGAGTTATGTGCACAGCGTGGCGTTCAGCCCGGACAGCAAACTGCTGGCCTCGGCGAGCGCAGACAAAACCGTGCGCCTGTGGGATGTGCGGAGGCACCAGCCGATCGGACAGCCGCTCGAAGGTCACACGGATGCGGTGGGTAGGGTAACGTTCAGCCCGGACGGTAAAATGCTGGCCTCGGCAAGCGATGACAGTACGGTGCGCCTGTGGGAGGTAGCGAATCGACGGCCGGTAGGAAGGCCGCTCCAGGGTCACACCGATGCTGTGAATAGCGTGGCCTTTAGCCCGGATGGCAAAATGCTGGCGTCAGCAAGCCGGGACAACACGGTGCGGCTGTGGGACGTAGCAACCGGCCGGCAATTAGGAGAGCCGCTGAAAGGTCACACGAATTGGGTGGAAAGCGTCGCGTTCAGCCCGGATGGCAAGCTGCTGGCGTCGGCAGGCTTGGAGAACACAGTGTGGCTATGGGATGTAAACCTGCAGGCCTGGATTGCGCGTACTTGTGCGATGCTGAGTCGCAATTTGTCGATGGAGGAATGGAGGCAATATATCGGGAGTGATGTTCACTATCGAAAAACCTGCCCACTACTTCCGCCAGGTGAGTGAGCGCATTAGAGCGTTGACCGAGTGGGCATTCGGATCTACAGCCCGGCGAGCCATCTGCACCATCCAGTCTTCGGTGGGATGTCTGGTGATTCCAGCCAGGGTGACGCGGCGCGTCTCCCCAGCCGCTATTCTCACGGGCCAGGCGCACGATCAGTTCTGTGATGTTCCGACCGAATGGCGGTCGTCCCGGATAGAGGGGGTGCCGGGAGCCATCGAACTTGTGAGCGACGAGCTTCCGAAACCAGGCGAGAATGGTGTTCGTTGCCATCCGAGTCGTTTGCCAAGGACTGAATTCGAAAGGTCTCCTCAGCGCTCTTCAAGGAATGTTCTCTTGATACGATTAAAGCGGCCGTAATTCCCTCCAAAGGTACGACGGCTGTGTGCGGCCGGTATCCTCAAGGGAAGCGGTCGCACTCTAAAATGATCGGCTTCAGTCTTTGATCGTCGCGGTAATGCTGATTGCGTTTGCAGGCGTTGTAAACCCCGCCGGCGTTCCAACCGAAATAACGGTCATTCCGAGTCGCACGGGCAGAAACTCACTTTTTGCAAAATCCTTCGCATTACTGATCGTGACTGGCGACTTTACAGTTCCCACGCTGGGGTCGCTGCTCTTAATCTCTACAGTGACCGATACGCCTGCCCGTAGTCTCTGTGCCGTGATATCTGCCCCGCGGTGAGTGACGGGGTCTACTGAGCTTCATATAATACAGTGACAGCTCAAAACAAGGAAGCCTGCTGCCAGCAGGCGGCCACTATAGTCCGGCGGCGTTGCATCGAGCGCAGGGCAGAACGGGCGTCAGCGGATAGGTTCCAGAGATCGCGGGGACAAAAGTTAGGCAACTCATGTTGCTTGAGGTGAGCCCAGATGTATTCGACAGGGTTCAATTCGGGAGCGTAGGCAGGTAGATAGAACGCTTCAATCTTTCCGTTCAGGCTGGCGAGGTAATCCTGAACGATGCGACTACGGTGTCCGGGCAAGCGATCCCAAATGAGCAGGATAGGGTGGCTGATCTGCTTTGAGAGGTGCTGCACAAAATCGCGCACTTGCTCCTTTCCCATGCTTCCTTCGTACAGTCGGAAATAGAACTGCCACCATGTGATGCCAGCTGCCATCGACAGGTTGTCCCAGTTGAATTGGTGTTGCAGGATGGGTGTCACACCACGCTTGGACCAAGTGCGAACACGGTGCGGCCGTTGGCTGAGGCCGCTCTCGTCTACGAAGATGATGAGACGGCCTTCTTGCTGGGCTTTTTTTTAAGAGCGGGCCAAATATTTTCCTTCCAATCGCGGATGGCCCCCTCGTTTCTCTCGCGGGCACGGCCCACCGGACGCTGGCAGCTCCAACCCAACTTCTGCCGCAAAATCCACCACACGTGGCCAGCGTGATAGTTCACCTTGAAATCTCGGCGGATCACCTGCGCGATTCGATCCAGTGTCCACAATCCGTGGGGGAAGCCGGCCTTCTCCGGACCTTTTCGCAAGAGCGCCTCCAGCTTTTCCAGTTCGGCCGTGCTCAAGCGCGGCCGCCTACCCGCATGCTCTGCCTTCTTTAAGGCCGCCGCTCCCTGCTGTGCGATCTGATTCGACCAGCGCCGGACGCTTTCTCGGCTTACTTTCACTTGCCGTGCGACTTCTGCTTGACGCACTCCTCGATTGAGTAACCGGGCCGCTGTCATCCGCCGTCGCTCTAACTGGTCGAAATCTCGTGTGTTCCTTGCACGTGGGCTCATTACACATGTAGACGCAAAGATCGCGTCCTGTGTCACTCTATTTTATGAAGCTCAATAGGTAAGTTGTCCAGAGCGTAAGTGGCACGGGCTTTTGTTCCGCGAGCGACGCGGTAAAGGGGCGATCACCCGACGGCGGCAGAATGCGTAGATACTCTGCTTCATCCGGCGGCCCGTAAGGCGAGTAAACCACCATAACGCCTGAGGGCCGCAGCGACACCGGCACGGATCTTTTTCGGTAACCTGGCGCCGTCGCTGTATAGTTCACTGTGCCCGAGTCGGCAAGCGCCTGGATTGAGTAGGATGCTCTTACCTCACCAGGCGCGAAGTGAATCGTTACAGAACCGGCCCCCACTTCGTGTGCTTGCTTGGAAAGGATCAGGCGGGACTGGTCCTCACTGGTGAGCCTTACGTCCAAGCCGCCCGGAGGCGCCGGGTCACCCAAGAGAACGAAGCCTTGGGCCTGGAGGTCCTTGCCGATGTTTATCTCGCCGGTTATCCCGATGCCCGGCGCGTCCACAATAACCTTGACGGAAGCTGATTCGCGTCGAGCTGTGAACCCGGGCGGCAGCTTCAGGGCGAGTGTGGTCTCCCCGACTCCGGCAGGCTTGAAGACTCCTTTGACTTTGCTGGCACCAGCTACAAGCGTTAACGGCCCATTCGCGATAGCACCGACCGCAGGATTCGAGCTGCCGACCTCCACGGAAAACTTGAGACCCCCGGCGACTGGCTGTTCGAGCAGTTCTTCCGACGCATCGATCATTGCAGTCCTGAGGGTTACTCCCCCCGGCGTCGCGGGTGTGGTTCGAAGCATTGGCCCCGAAAACGGACCATTGATCGTAATGGTGGACGGCCTCAGCGCCACTATACCTTTTGCAGTTTCGAATCCCGAAGCCGCTACCGTGTAAGTCGCAGTGCCGGTATCGGCTAGCGCCTGGAAGTAGAAATCTGGCGTTTGCGAATAGCCCTCCTTGACTTTGACGGTGATCGACTTCGACCCCGGTGCGTCAGGCGTCAGAGCGAAAAGGAATTGCTTGGGCTGGTCGCTAGTTAGTGTAACCTCGAGTCCCAACTTGGGTGCTGGTTGGCTCATCCGAATGTTGGTGAAGCCTTCCAAATTCCGCCCGACTGCCACTCCGTCTGGCAAGAGGAGGCTCTGAGCAGCATGAACGGGGTTGGCCGCAAGCAAGCATAGGAAAAGAATGGTGCGATTAGGAGCGATGCGCATGCAAGCACCTCGATTTATTAGGTGAATTGGACGACATAGTTACTTAACCAGGCGGCGACAAGCGAAGATCCTGCTCTAACTCCCTCGCCCATTGCCGCGCCGACCACCGCCTCAGGGGTTCACCGTGATGCTCGTAGATATGAGTGAGGGCGCAGTAAAGCCCGGCGGCTGTGTAACAGATATGACCGCGGATCCGGAATTTCCCAGCGTGACCGGGACAGGTGCGGACCCGGTTGTCCCTGAGATCGAAACCGTAGCCGGCGCACTAGCAACCGACGAATTACTGCTAGCGATGGAAACGGCGATCGGTGTCTCACGGGCTGGCATTTGGTCTGCCAGAATCGCGTCCGCGTTAGTTGGGTCAAGCGCCGCCGTGAACAGCGCTACGCCGGACAGGCTCGTGCCTTTCGTTCCGCTAGCCGTCGGCGGGAGAATGTAAACTCCCGAGGGCACCAAATTGAGAGTGGCGCTTCCGTTCTGGTAGCCCACGGCAGTCCCGGTGATCGTCGCGGTTCCCGAGTTACTGTTGCCTTGCAGGTAGAAGGTAGCGGCTAGCTGGTTCGCCGGAATTGTGACGACGATCTCGGGCGATCCGGCACTCGTCGCGTTAGAAGCGACAAGGAGTCCGCCGGAACTGCTTTGGATCGTGACCGGCAAGTCGCTTGCTGCCTTTGCCGATAAAGTTACACTGAGCTGAATCTGCAGCTTGTCTCCGACAGGGGAGCCACCGCCGCCCGGGAATAGGATCACGGGAAGCGTATTTGATACTGTCGCCACTACCTGGGCGGATTGGAATCCGGCTGAACTAGCCTTGATCGTTGCGGTCCCATCACTCGAGGAGCTGAATGTCGTGGTTCCGCTGTTTGTCCCGCCCGAGATCGTCACGGGCGATGTGGAGATGGCCCCGACGCCCGTGCTGGTCACGGCGACAGGGATCGATATCCCTCCTGCTACTAACTCCTGAGTCAGGTTTCCGCTGCCATCGAGCACTCCGGTGAGAATGGTCAGATCAGCCGGCGGATTCGTTGTTGAGGTCGTGAAGTTCGCGTTGACTCCCGCGAGTGTCTCAATGGCAACAGCCGGAGTCGTCAGGGTAACGGTCCCGCTTGTCGAACCAAACATGGAACTCGTTGCCGTGTACCCGACGGTTCCTGAATTTCCAAAAGCCTGCGCGTAGAACGTAGGCGTATGCGATTGGTTCACTGGGACAGTAACGGTGATCGACGATAAGCCGGCGGTACTCGGGTCGGTTGAGAACTTCAACTTAGTCGGGTCATTGCTCGTGATCGTGACCGGAATCGGGGTGGGAGCGGGTCCGATGAGGGTGATCGTTTCATCTAACTCGAGATTCTGTCCGATGGTGGCTGTGAATGGAACAAGTCCGGTCTGCTGAACTGTTACCGGTACGTTGGTCCCCATGGCCGGCGTGCTGAATCCGTTAGGCGTGCCAACACTCAGAGTCGTGCTGCCTGCTTTGGTGGTGGCCGCCACAAACGTGGCAGTCCCGTTATCAGAATCGCCGGTGAATGCAACAGGCGAACCGGTGATCGTTCCGATTGTGGAATCGGCGATTGTCACCGGCACGTTCACTGCGAAGCCTGTCCGCACCTGCTGCGATGCCACGAAATTGCTGGAGCTGTCCAAATATCCCGCGAAAACAGTCAGTGTGGATTTGGTGCCTTCAAACGCAGTGAAGCTTGCTCCAATGCCGTTGGGCCCGGCAAGTACGAAGCCTGAAGGCGCCAGGTTAACAGTGGATGTGGCCGCGCTATAGCCTGGAGCGCTCACTGTAACCGTCGCCGTTCCAGAACCTGCCAAGGCTTCGACGTTCGTACTGAACGGATTGGAGCCTGGCGTGATATTCACCGAAAATGTGGATTTGCTGTTACCAACCAGGACCGAACCAGGAGCGTTCGAAGTGACGGTCACCAGGACGCCGTTGGTCGGCGGCGCGGGATTCAAGGTTACGGTGATCGGCGCTTGTAAGTTCTGGCCGACTGTCGCGTTTGTAACGACGATAGCGCCGCCGGAGGGGCCGGTATTGGCAAGCCCGAACGTGGCGGGCGTTTTCACTCCGGGGACCGATGCATTTACTGCGTACGAGCCGGTGGTTGTGTTTGCAGTGAAGGTAGAAGCGACGGCGGTTCCGTTGAACCCCGTTGTAGCGGTTGTCGTCGCCTGATTGTTGGCGAAGAGGCCACTAGCGCCGGACGAAGGCGCAGTAAACGTCACGGTCACAGCGCTGATTCCGTTCCCGAACGCATCGACTACCTTGGCCTGCAACGGATTGGCGAAGGCGGTACCTATAGCGGCACTCTGACCTCCGCCACTGGCAGCCGTGATGGAAGCGGCCGGTCCGGGATTGTTCGTCAGTGCGAAGGTAGTGGAAAGCGAACCGACGCCTGCCGTAACCATGTAGCCGCCCGCAATAGTGTTCGCGGTGAGCGCGGGTGACGTGGCCGTGCCAGTGGAATCAGTGGTAGCTGTTGCAAAGCTCTTGCCTGCAAACAAAGCGCTTGCTCCACCGCCGGGCGCCGAGAAGTTTACCGTGATTCCGGCCAGCGGATGTCCTTGCGCATCTTTCACGATAGCGTTCAACGGCGCGCCGAATGGCATGTTGACAGCTGTGGACTGGCCAGAGCCGCTGGCTGCGGAAATTGATGCAGGCGGCCCTTGAGCGTTCGACAACGAGAAACTTGCTGTAAGGCTTCCAGTCGAAGCAGTAACGACGTACGGTCCGGGTGTTCCGTTTGCGGTGAACACGGAAGCGGTCGCCAGACCAGACGAAGTGGTCGTTGCGGTGGTCGTGATCTGACCGTTGGCGAAGGTCCCGCTTGCCCCACGGTCAGGTGCGGCAAAGGTCACCACCACGCCGCTCACCGGATTGTGTTGGGCATCTGTTACGCGAGCCTGCAAGGCGATCGCAAAGGCGGTCCCTATCGGCGCGCTCTGTGGGGAACCGGCAGCGGCGGAGATGGCAGCAGCGGGTCCGGGCAGGTTTGTCAGAGAGAAGTTCGCAGTTATGCCTCCAGCGCTGGCGGCGACCGTATAGGGTCCGGCCACGCTATTGGCTGTAAACACAGCGGAAGTGGCGGTGCCAGTGCCGTCAGTGACTGCCGTGGTCTGGCCGCCTGCGAACGTACCGCTTGCGCCGGAAGCGGGGGCGCTGAAAGTAACGGTAGCGCCTGGCACCGGATTGCCGCCAGCGTCTTTAGCCAGGACTTTCAGCACATTGGCGAAGGCCGTGGTGACCGTTGCGCTCTGACCGCTGCCGCTCGCGACAGTAACACTCGCAACAGCTCCTGGCTGATTCGATAGCGCAAAGTCGGCAAACAGTGAACCTGTCGCCGCTCGAACCGAGTACGAACCAGTCACAGAGTTCGCTGTGAACTGTGAAGAAGTTGCGAGTCCATTCGCATTCGTGACTGCCGTGGCGACGTGGCTTCCGCCTGCGAACGTACCGCTGGCCCCTGAGGCCGGCGCGGTAAACGTGACCGATATTCCCGGTATAGGGTTGCCATGGGAATCCGCAGCGAGCGCAACGAGAGGCGCCGCGAAAGGCTTGTTGATCTGCGCGCTCTGGCTGCTGCCATTACTTACCGTCAAGGCCGAGACCGCACCGGGCGTGTTCTGTAGCGAGAACTGGGCCGAAACGCTGCCTGCCTGCGCGGTGATCTGATAGGAGCCAGTCTTCGTATTTGCGGTCAGCGCCGGAGAGGTAGCCAGGCCAGAAGAGTTCGTCGTAACGGAGGCTGTAGTGACGTTACCGGCGAAGGTGGCGCCAGCGCCCGTCGAAGGTGCGGTAAACACTACGGCCGTCCCGCTCAAAAGGTTGCCCTCACCATCCTTCACAACCACTTGGAGCGGATTTGTAAACGCCGCGCCCACTTGCGCCGACTGCGAATTCCCGCCCGTAATCATCACTGACGCGGGTACGCCAGGTGTGTTGGTGAGGTTGAAAACCGCAGATAGTGTTGTGGTTCCTTGCTTGACACTAGCGGTGACCTGATATGCTCCGGCAGTTGAATCGGCAGTGAACGCGGTGGCCGTTGCCACGCCCTGGGCATTGGTTATTGTAATGTCGGTCTTACTGCCGCCAGCGAAGGTCCCGCTAGCTCCTGACAGCGGCGCGCTGAAAGTAACGATTGCGCCGCTTAGGAGTTTCCCATTCGAGTCTTTCACCGTCGCGCTCAGGGCCGTTGCGAACTGCGTATTGACGGCTGCACCCTGTGGCGTTCCACCGGTTGCCGTTATAGATCCAGCGATGGGCGCCGTATTCGTCAGCGTGAATGTTGCCGGTGTCGTAACGCCGGCGACGGAGGCTGTCACGTTATATGTTCCGGCTACATTATTTGCCGTGAAGATGGGAGACGTCGCGCTGCCATTGGCGCCTGTAGTGGCCGAGGCGACTCCACCGGCAAACGTTCCACTTGCTCCGGTAAGCGGTGGCGCGGTGAAAGTGACGAGGATGCCGCTAAGCGGATTGCCACTGCCGTCTTTCACTGTGGCTACCAGCGGCGCTGCGAAGGCCGTTCCCTCAATTGCACTCTGTCCTGAACCGCTCGTAGCAATAATCGATGCAGGGCCACCGACCGTGTTCGTCAGAGTAAACGCGGCGCCTGAACTAACGCCCGGCACGGAGGCAAGTATCTTATAGCTTCCGACGGTGCTGTTGGCTGTAAGTAGCGGTGAAGTTGCATTACCTTGAGTATCGGTCGTCGCTGTTGAAGTTACTCCCCCGGGGAACTTTGCACCTGCTCCGATTGACGGGGCCGTGAAAGTAACTACTGCTCCGTTAACCGGATTTCCTCCAGCGTCACTAACGTGCGCCACCAGGGGCGATCCGAATTGTTTCCCGGTTTGGGCTGTTTGCGGTGTACCGCCCATTGCGGTGATTGCAAAGGGGCTGCCGGTAAGGTTCGTCAATGTAAAGTCCGCGGCAACCGTTACGTTGGGAGCCGAAGCAGTCACAGTGTAAGTGCCCGCAGTGCTGTTAGCGGTGAAGATAGCCGACGTTGCCACACCCTGGGCATTCGTGGTTGCAGTCTTAAGTCCCCCGGCAAAGGACCCGCCGGCGCCGGTTGAAGGTGCTGCAAATGTCACAACGACGGCCGGGACCGGATTTCCGCCGGAATCCTTTACCGTGGCACTCAGAGGCGCCGCGAACGCGGCATTGATGGTTGCGCTCTGCGGAGTACCGCCCGTCGCAATAATGGAACTGGCCGTGCCAGAAATATTGGTGAGGGTGAAAGATGTCGAGAGACCGCTTGTAGTCGCGTTGACCGTGTAGGCTCCGAGCTTGCCATTTGCCGCAAATACGGCTGATGTGGCTGTACCGGAAGCGTCAGTTGTAGCCGTGTTCTGGCCACCCGCGAACGAGCCGCCCGCACCATTGGTACCCGGTACGACCGTGAACGTCACCACCACGCCACTGGCCGGCTGACCGAGCGTGTTTTTAACCAGTACTTTCAAAGGACTGGCGAATGCGCTATTCACCGGCGCGCTTTGCGCCGTGCCGCTCACCACAGTAATAGAACCGACCGTGGCGGTAACTTGGACCGCAGATATGCCGGAGCCAAACAGAGGGGCGGACGCGGTAACGGTCGCCGATCCTGCTTTGACTCCGGTTATCTGGGGCTGCACAGCGGGCTGAGTGGCGCCCGCCGGGATGCTAACGGTGGAGGGCGACACGGTGACCGTACCCGCGTCGCTGCTGACGAGCGTAACGACCGTTGCGTGCTGCACCGGAATCGGTAGAGCGATTGGGAATGCCGTCGCCTGTCCCACTTTCGTACTCACATTGGTGGGCACTCCGATAGCCGCCGCGTTTTGAACGGTCACCGTGGCCTTCGCCGACCCGATGCCGGGCGTAGTTGTGCTCGCGGTAATTGTGGCTGAGCCTGCCGCCACAGCCGTTACGGGAACGGTGGCGCTGGTCGCTTTCGAGGCAATTAGTAGGGTGGCCGGCACAGACACGACGCCGCCCGGGGACGCTGTCAAGGTGACCACCAGGCCGGTACCAGGCGCCGGCGCAGAAAGTTGGAGTGTCAGGTTTTGCGTAACAGGTCCGGCGAGAGTTACGTTCGCGGGCACAAAGCTCATTCCCGCCGCGACGGTAACGGTCTGAGAACCGGTAGTAAATCCAGGGGCCGATGCCGAAATGGTCGCCGATCCAAAATTGACAGCGGTCACTTGCGGTTGAACGACCGGCTGGGTGGCGCCGGCCGCAATCGCGACGCTGGCCGGTGAGACGCCCACGATATTCGGATTGCTGCTGCTCAAGGAGACCGTAACGCCCCCTGCTGGAGCGGGCACCGGCAGAGTGACCTCGAACGCAGCGGACGAGCCAGGAGCTAACGTTATGCCGGATGGCAACTGAATTGTGCCTGCCAACGGAACGGATACCGTCACCTGTCCGCTAGCTGCACTCGGGGCCGTGGCTGTGACGACGGTGACCGTACCAGGCTTGTTTCCGGTTACTGAAAAGCCCACCGAATGAGAATTTGCCGGAATGGTGACCGTTGCCGGCAGGGTTATGTTGCCTATGGGATTAGCCGAAAGCGTCACGACCAGCGCTGTGGTGGGGGCCGCTCCCGAAAGGGTCAAAGTGAGATTCTGGCTCGTGCCCGCATTCAGGCTGAGGCTGGTGGGTGAGAAACTCAGCGCGGCTATGGCCTGAACGGTCGAGTTCGCAGAAATCCATCCTGGCGCCGAAGCCAAAATGCTCGCGGTGCCTACGCCGACGCCGGCAATTACCGGCTGCGCCGCCGGTTGTGTTTGTCCGCCCGGTATAAAGACGGTGGACGGCGAGATGCTAACAGCGCTGCCATTGCTACTTGAAAGCGTGACAGTCACTCCCGAAGCCGGGGCAAGGGTCGACAGTTTTACAGGAAACGGAACGGATTGTCCCACTGTCACCGATGAGGTCGGGAGGAGGATAATGCCTCCGAACGTTGTCACTGCAACCGTCACCTGGCCGGGCTGAACAGTAGCTGAAGTCGAATTCGCAGTGATAGTCGTTGTCCCACTCGCTACACCTGTCACTGGAACGGAGACGGTCATTCCGCCGGCGAGAAACGTCACGCTCGACGGGACGGTTGCAATCTTGGCGTTGGCCGACGACAGGCTGACCGTTAAGTTTCCGGGAGGCGCTGGAGCAGATAGGCTCAACGTCAGGCTCTGCGTAGCGCCCACGCCGATTGCTACAAAGCTTGCGGTGAAACTAAGGTGCGCTCCAACGGTAACGGATGTGCCGACGACAGTATATCCGGGCGCAGACCCTGTGATGCTCGCCGATCCGAAAGTAACGGCGGTGACTTGGGGTTGCGTGACAGGCGCGAAGGCCTTTTCCGCAATGAACACGCTGTTGGGAACGGTTACCTTCGATGGATCGCTGCTGGTCAGGGTAAGTGTGATGCCGCCCGACGGAGCTGGTGTTGTTAGTTTCACCGCTAAGGCGGCAGCGCTCCCGGGGGCGAGTGCGACGTTAGGCCCCAGGCCGATGGCCCCGAGCCCGGCAACCAGCAGATTCGCCGTCCCGTTAACGTAGCCTACTGAACTGGCGGTGATGACTGCGTTGCCTGCCGCAACGCCCGTTACGCTGAAACTGCCGGTTAGGTTGCCTTTTGCGATGGTGACCGTGCTGGAGTTAAGCGTGACCAGCCCATCAGGACTCGAGCTTAGGGTTACGACGGTTCCTGACGGAGGCGCCGGCGCACTGAGAGTAATGGTTCCGGTGATGCTGTGAGTAATTCCGACCGCGGACGAGGAGAGCGTCAGCATAATCGAAACGCTCGTAACGTTCACGGTCGCGCTGGCAGGTTGATTTCCACCGCCGGACGCGAGAATCGTTGTGCTCCCCGCGCCCACAGGAGTAATTGTCACCGCGGCGGATTTCGAGCCCCCGGCGATCCAGACACTCGGCGGTGCAGAGATCACATTCTTGTCAAACCCACTCAGGTTCACCACAACTCCACCGGGCGGCGCAGCAGCATTCAAGTTAACGTTGAGAGTTGAATTGGCGTTTGTCGATAAATCCAAAGCAGTCGGATTCAGAGAGATCTGGGTTGAACCCGCAGTGATGGCTACGGTCTTTGGGCTGCTTCGGTTGGTACCATCATTGACGACTAGCTGCATCACGTACACGCCTGCCGCGTCCGTTATCAACAACGGAGAAGCGGTATCGGCGCCGGACAGACTCGCAGCACTGCCGGCCGGCCGAGTGAGGATGGCCCACAAGTAAGCAAGCGGCCCTTGAGAATTGCTCGTGGAATGGCTACCGTCTAATATCACGGTTGCGCCTTCCAGGACGTTTTGGCTCTGGCCAGGATCCGCGACCGGTGGCAGCGGACTCGTCGAAAGCGTAACAGTGGCAGGCATGCTCGCAACACCGGCGCTGTTAGTCACCGTCAATTGAGCCACATACATACCGGGCAGATCAGCGGTAAAGGTCGGATTCTGGGCATTGGGGCTACTCAGCCTGGCGAGGCTCGAGGTAGGGACGGTGATTAACGACCAATAGAAAGTAAGAGGCAATGACTGAGGATCAGAGCCCGACCCGTGGAGTGTCACGCTCCCCAGACTAATCGTCTGGTCTGATCCCGCATTTGCTGTGGGCTCGAGAACTGTGCCCGTCGAAATGACGACTGTGGATGGAACACTATCGTTTTTTGTGTCGTTAACAACCAGTTCGGCGACGTAAACGCCTGGAACGTCCGCTGTGAATATCGGATTAACGGCGGACGAATTCGACAGCGCTGCCGTGCTTCCCTCAGGAGAGCTCACCAGAGTCCATTTATAGGCGAGCGGGTCGCCGTTTACGTCCGTTGAGGCCGATCCGTCTAACTGCACTAAGCCGTCCACGGGAACATACTGGCTCGGTCCGGCGTTCGCGACGGGCGGAGTGTTTCCGGTGGTTATGGTTACAGTTGACGGCGCGCTGCTAAGAGAGCCGTTATTCACAACGAGCTGCAGAATATATGTGCCGGCTAGATCCACTTGAAACTGCGGCATCGGAGAAGCGTTCATTGAAAGCAGCGAGGCTTTGCTGCCATTGGGGATGCTAACCAGGGACCAAAAATATGTAATCGGTTTACCCGCGGGATCGTAAGATCCGGTGCCATCTAGTGTCACCGCGGATCCTGGTGCGACGGTTTGATTCGGACCTGCGTTCGCAACCGGGGCGGAGCCGATGGTGCTGACCTTGACGCTTGCAGTGTCACTGGCGGCTCCATCTGTGACGGTCAGATTCAGGATGTAGTCACCCGCTATGTCAGGGACGAAAGAGGCCAGCGGTCCATTCGCGTTAGTCACGCTTGCGCTTGACCCGCCAGGCGCCGATTTTACGAACCAGCTATATGTCAGGGGCAGGCCGCCCGCATCGGTAGATGCCGTTCCATTTAGGATCGCCCTGGTTCCCACCGGTACGGTCTGATCGAAGCCTGCATTGGCGTAGGGACCCTGAAACACCCACTGCAGATTTGAGAAGGAGAATGGGACGGTCCGATTTACTAGAAGCGTAAACGTGTTATTGCTTGCGAATTGACCATTGGCTGGCACGGGAGAGAAGCGTAGGACATCCTGGTGGGGTAGCACCGTCGCTCCGCTGGAGAGACTGATTACCTTTGCCCAAATGTTTGGCGCTGGGGCGCCGCTGTTGGTCAGCGTTGCGCTGTACGTCGCGAAGGACTCAGTTAGTGTCGCAGGTTGTTCACTCACCAACTGATAACCAGCGATCGACAGAACTCCCGACGGTGACTTCCCGAATTCTGTTGTGGGAGCAAACACCGTGAGGGCAAATAGAGCAGTGATGGCCGCGCACGCGTATCGCATATAAACCTCTCGTAAGATCCTTAAGTGACCTCAGGAACAGCCGGAGCCGCGGCCCCTGCGACGCGCCGCACAAACAATGAATAGCGTTAGGCCTCCTGTTAAAACGAGGTAAGCCGGTTCAGGAACAGCGGTCGGACTGTCAAGGACAACGTTCCCACTGTCCAAAATCCCGAGAAAGTTCCCATTCTGATCGTATTGTTCGATCAGAAAAGGCTGTGGAGCGAAAACAGGGTGATTCGCAAAAGCAACGTCGACGCTGAACGGTCCATTAAGCGAGGGGTCATCCACAAGAGCGAAAATATTGTAATCGCCCGGCGTCCCCGGCGGATTGCCGGGCTGAAATACAAACGCATCGAATCCGGGGCCGGCGACGGGGTTCGTCAACGCGCTGTAATCAGGTGGGTCGAAGCGAATATCGATGAGCTGATTCGCTTGGAGGGTCACATCCCTGATCGAATACGTGTAACGATCCACCACCTGCCCCGACGCATTCGTCCCGAGCGGCGTTTGACTGAGCTCGATCATTTCGGCTTGCGCCGCCACGGAGCTGAACGAGCTTGCCAGAACGACCAGCCACAGCAGCTTGGTTGGCCAGATATGGATGGGTGTCATGACTATCTTCTTTCCAATCAGCTCTCATTGGCTAGTTACCCGCCAGTTAGCAGCATCCTTTCGTTGTGCAACTTCCGGGGCGGCTGTTCCGCTCTTCAACTCCTCGTTCAGGACGTCCCGTAATTGCTCATATCCCAACGCACCGCTGAAATACCGCCCGTTTATGAACAGTGTCGGCGTTCCCTGAATCCCGAGGTCCTGGGCCTCCCCAATCTTCGTCTTGATCGGCTCCGCCATCGCGCTTGAGTCCAGACACTTATCAAATGCCGCGGCGTCTAGCTTCAGAGTGCGTGCGGATTGCTTAAGCGAAGCGGCATCCAGTTGCTTAGTCGCGAAGAGCAAGTCGTGGTATTCCCAAAACTTCCCTTGTGCTCCCGCGCAGAGTCCGGCCTCAGCAGCCTTTTCGGCGTTGGGATGCATCGGCAGAGGTGTGTCTTTATAGGCAAACAGCAGCTTCCCTTTAAAATCCTGTTCAATCTTTTGCAGAGTGGGCTCGGCTTGTTGGCAGTAAGGGCACTCGTAATCGGCAAATTCCACCAGCGTCAGCCCGCCATGTTCGTTACCGCGCACCGGAGTGCCCTTCAGTGAAATGTTGGCTCGTGGGGGAGCGAGTCGCACGTTAATCCGGGCCTGGTCGTGGAGGGTCTGCAGATATGCAGCCTTCGCCTTCGCGATACGTCTCTGCCGGAGTGCTTCCAGAATCTTGCCGCGAACGGCCTCGTACGGCTCCTTGGTGTCGAGACCCTCGTAGTAAACGTGCAAAGCGTCCTCACTGGGGTCTTTGGCAATGTTGCGATTGACGTGCTTGTCCAGAAGTTGCTCGACAGTGAGGTTTTCCTTCTTAGCTTGCTGTTCCAAGAGGTATTGGTCGACAAAATCATTGACCGCCTTTCTCTCAGCCTCATAGAACGCGTTGCTGGCCTGGAACAGCACCGCCGGGTCCTTGCGCTCTAAGTCGCTGAGCCTTAGCCCGGTCCCGTTAACATCAACGAGTACCGCACTGTCCGCCCCTTGCAGGCCTGTACACGTTTGTCCTGCAAATGTGGACATAGGCATCAGAAAAGCGCTCAACAACACGAAATATCTGTTCACAATTTTCTCCAGTTACAAAGGACCCTCTCTGCCACAACTTCCGCGCACACTTCGGGCTAAGTGAGGTGTAGCAGGAAGTCCGGCTACACCTCAGTCGCCCGAGCTCGGATGGCGCAGCGCTTATTTCTTGGCTGCTCCGAGGCCCCCAAAACGGCAGGAGCGGCAAATCCCGAAGCCACTGCCGTTTCCGATGATGCTCGCGCAGCGACCCGAGATACTGGCGAGCTCACCAGCGCTCAAAGTAGCCGGCGAGAAGGCGGTTTCCGTCGTCGCCGCCGTCGGGCCGGTTGTACCGGCGGCATGTGTAGTCGTCCCCCAGGCGAGCATTCCACTCGCGGCGGGCAGTGTTGACGTTGCCGCCGCGCTCATGGCACAGCTTGAGCCGGTGAAATCCGGAGCAGCCGCTGTTCCGCCGGTGGCTGTAGCAAGCAGCTTGACCACTACGCTGGTCGGCCGAACGCCCGTTAGAGTATTGCTGGTGAGGTCGTTGTAAACCGAAAGCGATTCTAAGCCGTTGGGTGTGACGAGACACGAGCAACAAGAAACAAGCTGCTCATCCGGCGAAAACGCATACACGTTAACGCAAATGTTACCGGCCGCACCACCCAGACCTGGTCCAAGCAAGCTTGCGCCATTCGCACCGGAATTGGTGATATCAATAACGGAATCTGACGCTGCGGTCACGTTGGTCGCGTACTTGATCTGGAAAGGTGAGTCAGCGGCAATCGGGTTTTGGGCGCTGGCGACCATCGCGGTGGCGATGGCTGCCAGAAAAGCATTTCTGAGATGCATGGGTAATTCCCTCCGTAGGGAATACTATCCTCGTGACGCACACTCGACAATCCGCCAAACGCTTAGCCCAAAAGACGTACTGACGGTACTAATACCGGCCAAATGTGCACCGTTTCTTGCATGTAGACGAGAGCCCGCTCCCAAAGACCATAACGAAGGCTAGTACTTTGTTGCATCTCTGCAGTCGCTTTTGTGATGTCTTGTAAATTCTGGTTGACAACTGCGTGTAGCTGACTTAGACTCCCTGCCGAGGATAAGTGCTACTAACTAAGATGAGTGTGAGACACAACTCAGTTACTGTAAGTGCGCTGTCACGCACACCCGTCGCTATAGGGTGTGAAAGCTAACATTATATATAGGCTCAGTGAGGTTGGGCGTGCCCGTTGCCATTAACGGCGCCAGTTCAACCAATAATCATGGGTCAGAATCCATAACAACATAAACGCACATATAAACCGAATGAATCGAGCGTAACCGAGGAAGTGCAGTTTAAGCGACAGAACCATGAATGTACTTAAGCGGAGATCACGATTAGTTACCTTTCGGACATCGGCCGAAGAGTACGAGACTTTGCTTCAGTCTTGCATAGACTCGGGAGCGAGGAGCATCGCTGAATTTGCACGTGCCACAGTCCTCGAGCGCACACAATCCTCAAGGGCAGGGAACCTTCACGGTGATCTGACGACATTGGGGCAATCGTTGGGTGAATTAGACGCTGCTCTGGTTCTGGCCCGGAAACGTATTCGCGATGTGCTTGGACCGGCGCAAGACGCTGATAAGGCGCCGGACCAACGAGAACAGGATCCCAGTCTCCAGCGAGCGAAAGGCGCTGATTAACTATAAGTCGGAGGGTATAACTATGTCGTACGCATGCGCAGCAGTGGTATTGATTACGAAGCGCTACCGTGTCTTTACGGCACTGTGGTGTTCTATTTGTTTTCTCGTGGCTTTTCCGCAAAAAGTCCGGGCGAGTTTCACCCAGTATTATTCGATAGACTCGTTCACGCTATCAAACTCAAGTTCGACCGGGAACGGCACAGCGATGACGCCCGATGCAGGAGCCTCTCTGGTACTTACCGGATCGAACGATGGAAGCGGTGAGCCGGGGACGACCGACTTCACCATACTGGCGCCTATCTCAGGCAATGTTAGTTTCGATTACGCTTTTGCTACTTTGGATACGGCGGGTTACGAGTTTGCCGGCTACTTAGTCAACGGCACTTTCACGCAGCTGGCTGACACGGACGGAGAGTCCGGAGCAGCCCAGTTTTCAGTTGCTTCCGGAGATACATTCGGCTTTCGGGTCGGTACGGTAGATAACACCGGCGGACCGGGGATCCTGACAATATCAGACTTTGAAGCACCATTTGACTCGTCCGCGACGCCCGAACCGAGTTCGGCTTCGTTCTTAGTGGAAGGGTTATGCGCCCTCGCGCTGGTTGGAGCGGCTCAATTCGCCCGAAAAGGGGGGAAGAAATTGTGAAAGGCCGAGCTCTCTTCCTCATTTTTCCGCTTCTTTGCGGCGCGTCTCAGTGCTGTTTTGCGCAAAGTCAGATACGTTATTTTGGAACAAACGCGACTGGACAGCTGACACTTGCGCGTGAGGTCAACCTATATGAACAGTCGTTACCGCAGAAAGGGGCGGTGGCGCTGCGCGCATTTCAGGCCAAAGCCCGCTCCACACAAGAGCAGCCAAAAGCCTTGCCGCGAGTGCTCCATCCTCCACTTCGCCCGAGTATTCATCCCCTCGGCGCCGTCCGGGCGCTCGGCGCCGCGCCACAACCGCAGTTACTTACCGTGCTAACCGCAGCCGCGACTACTCAGTTCAACGCGCTGTCTCATTTAGATCAAAGAAACGCCAACAACGGCAACCAGTTCAGCGTGGAGCCGCCGTCGCCCAGCGTCGCGGCCACCAATGGTTATGTTCTGGAAGGCGTAAACAACGCAGTGCAGGTTTATGACGGTTCGGGAAGTCCTTTGCTACCCGCTGTGGTCTCAACGAATCAGCTTTTCGGCGTACCCGCCGCAATTAATCGCGACACCGGCGTTAATGGAGTGTTTCCAACGGATATGCGCGTGTTCTACGACCCCGATATCCAACGCTGGTTCGTGCTTCAGCGGGCGGCAGACAACGACGCGGCCGGCAATCCGCTGCCTTCGTCACATCTGTACCTCGCGGTCAGCCAATCGTCGGATCCAACGGGCACGTACAACATCTACACTGCCGACACGACCGACTCGGCCAATCCGGGTTGTCCCTGCCTGCTGGATTATCCGCAGATCGGCGCGGACCGGTACGGGTTCTACATCAGCGGGAATGAGTTTGATATCACTGGCACGACGTTTCTTGGTGTTAAGATTTTGGCTTTGTCAAAGGCATCGATCGCAACTGGGTCGCAATCGCCCACGGCCTTTAACTTCAGCATTCCTTTCGATACCGGGTTTGAATTCGCAGTACAGCCAGCCACAACGCCTCCTGGAGCGAGTTACTACCTTGGGAATGGCGGTCAGGAATATTTTGCCAGTACGCTCGGGAACTCAGCGTCGGGAGATTCCGTCGCGATCTGGGCCCTGACCAACACGAGTTCTCTCGCGACAAGTCAGCCGAACCCCCAACTCGTGATGACTTCCGTTCCGACGTTGTCTTATTCATACCCGGATCCCGCCCAGCAACCGGACGGGCCTCATCCTTACGGGGAGAGCCTGAATCCGCTAGTTGGGGTTCCACAGCTCGATGGCGGCGATACTCGAGCGCTCTCGTTGTCGTACGCGGCAGGGCAGCTCTATCTCACACTTGCAACAGCCGCTTCAGACGGAACGAATTCTGTTGTCGGTGGCCTATACGTGGTACTCTCGCCCACGCTGCGCCTGAGCACACTCGCAGCTGCCGTACGGAAGCAAGGCTATCTTATCGTGAAAAACAATGATTTGTTGCGGCCGGCGATTGCGGTGAACGCGCAGGGGAACGGCGCGATTGCCGCAACGCTGGTTGGTCCCGATCGTTTTCCAAGCGCCGCCTTCATACCGTTTGATGGTTCCTCAACACCGTCTACGGTTCAGGTCGCGCGCTCTGGCGACTTGCCGGAAGATGGTTTCACGGGTTACACCGACAGCGGCGACGCGACTGTGGCACGTTGGGGTGATTACTCCACTGCTGTCGGCGCAGGCGACGGTACGATCTGGATGGCGACAGAGTACATCGCGGATCTTCCACGAACAGATTTCGCCAACTGGAATACCTTCTTGATGCGGACGGTTCCCAAATAGCCTGTGCATCAAACACAAACGTTGGCATAGGAGGCAGGACATACATGTCTGGTTCGAAAGCCGTCCACGCTTTGTCAGGAGTGGTCGCCCCACCCCATCCAGCGGCCGAAGGGATTATTTTAACGGACATGTCGCTGGTCCCGATCGGAGCTGACGCCGGAGCGCTGGACATATTAACTCAGATGCAGGTGCAGACCGCAGCCGCAGCGGGGCAGTTCATTCGCCTTCCGAGCGAAATTGCCAGGGGCCTGGGTACCCGAAAGACCGGTGACTTTCCATCCGCAAAGTTGCGTTTCCGCATTGGGACGTTTCCGTATACTTGTAGCGTCTTCGTCGTTCGGTTGTGGGATAATTCGCGCGGCGAGTTTGTGCTTGCTCTTTACATACAGAAAGAACCATCCGTTACCGACGCGATCACCCAGATTGCCGCCGAGTTTCATTTGTCCGACCGTGAAGAGCAAGTTCTAAATGCTATCGCGAGCGGGCTGACTAGCAAAGAAACGGCGCACCAGATGCATATAGCACCGAGTACAGTGAAATCGTTTTCACGCAACGTCATGCTCAAACTAGGAATTCCAAAGCGGGCCAGCCTAGTTGAACTGCTTCTAAGGTACGCAAACAAAAACGAGTCACGATCAAGCTACTCATCTGATTAGCGATTGCCCGGAGCGCGAGGTACCGTCTCGTGCTCAAGCCGGCATTTCGTAACGGTGCTTGAGGAGGGTATCAGACCATCTCGGCCGGAGAAAACTTATGAACCGATAGACTACACAATGAATAGGGTTGCATACGTCATATCAACGAATCTCGCAATACCTAACCGTAGGAGGCGGTTTCGTCATCGCCGGCGGCTCTGGACCTGTTCATGTGGCTCTCCTATCGTTGCTTTACAGCGAAAGGGCAAGAGCGAGTTCCGATCTTTGGTGACTTCGGGCTGGCGAATCAATTGGGAAGCGCCGACTAGGCACGTCCTCGTAAGTTCCGAGAGCGATTGGAAAGGTGGCTCGACCTAGAGCTTAGCGCAAAAAATCAAGTCGATAACAGTGACATTGAACCTGTGCCGTCACAATTTGTTTCTGCAGTCCGCCCAGGATAACTTTGCCATCCTCAATACTCAAACCCGACCGCAGCCGGCGAGATGAGATCCGTTCTATCGTGGCCACTGCGTGCTCTACCAATTCTCCAGGCGGGTGGATTACTTCGAACCTCGCTGGCCCTTTCGGGTCCTGGCCCTTCGGGTAGTGGCTCGGGATGGGTCCGGGTTCAGCGAGCGAGTGGAGAGAACTGCTTCCGGCAATCGCCCACAACGTTGACGCCGTTCGCGTTGACCGCAATGACTCCGAGCGGCGCGTAATGATGGTGAATCCCATCCGGCGGCTTGGCGATCGCTACGACTACCGTGTTGCCTTGGGCGTCTTTCTCTGATTCTCTTGGCCATTCAACGTCTCCCGTCGCGGTGCGCGCCGGGATGAGCCAATAGTCGCCGGTACGGTAGGCGCTAGCGGGCTGACCGGCATCGGGCGGCTGAAACTGAATTTGCACCCCGTCTTCCAGGGTGAGCCACGCACCGGCAGTTTGCTCGATGATGAGAGCCGCCATATCGCTTGCGAGCTGTAAGCCACCATCGGCCGGGTCACCTGTCTGGTAGTCCCATCGCCGCAGCAACGGATGCTGTGTAGGATCGGTTCCGACGCCGGATGTGGATGCTCCGTTCAGCGTCACCGTCAAGCTGGGGCGATCGATGGACTGAACCTGCAGCATGGTCTCGGCGCGATTCTGCAAGACGTAGGTATCGTCCTGGATTTCTACCCAGTCGCCTTCGGCGAGCCCGAAGCGATCGTCGCGGCCGAGAGTTTCGAGTACCACGGTGGTGGTTCCACTGCCGCTGGCAACGCTCATGATGGGGAACACTACAGAGCCGTTCTCGCGCGACCATTTGAAGGTGGCGGTCGTTGCCTGACCGTTGACGGTTCCGTCCCAGGCTCCGCCGGGCCGATGAATTTCTACGCGATACAACTGGTTTTCGGGTCCGGTGTAGTTGGCGTTCGGGGCGATGATGCAGGGGTCGGTCGAGGTCCCGGTCTGCTTTGCCATCGCTTTCAAGCGGCCGCGGTTCATGCCCAGTAAGTTGGCATAGCCGTTGTGATCGGTCAGCGTGAAGCCGTCGCAGCTTTCCTTGGTATCGGGATTGGGTCTACCGGGAAGCGCCTTCACTTGCCACACGGTTTTGCTGCGCGCCGCGGTTTCGGGGCCGCCCAAGGCAACTTCGCGGATAGCGTCATGTTCGACGTAGGTAATCAGGCGCTCCCAAACGTCGAGATATATGAGATAGTCGCCCGAGGCGAGCAGGGCGGCCGCGGGCACGGGGTAATCCGGTTGCGTCAAATAGCTGTAAAGGCGGCGCAGCTTGGGCGCAAAGGGCGTATTGAAGGCGGGAGCACCGACGAGTGTGAGTTTCAAGTGTGCTGGATCCAGTGCCGAAATTTGAACCGGGGTGGGGCTGAATGCGGGTTGGGTGTTGGGGAGTTCCGCATCGTCGAACAGTTCCACAACCTGGTTCAACTGGAAGGGCTGGCCGTCGAGCGTCCACTGATCCACTTGAATGGTGTTGGCACTGTTGGCGACTACCTCAAAATTTACCGTTCGGCTATCCGCCTGGCAGAGAATGCCATCGACGTAATAGCGTCCCAAGCCAATACGGAAATCGCCGGTAAGCCCGGTGAGCGGCGCTGCAAAAGGCTGGATGGCAAAGCCCCAGTTGGCGGAAGGGCCGCCTTGCGGGCCGATCAGGTCGGCGGCGAGGGCGCGCAGGTAATGCAGCAGGATGGCCGCTTGCTCATTCCAATCGGCATCGAGTTGTACCCGGCCTTGCTGCATCAGCACGCGATTGAAGTGCTGAAACGGATTGAATGTGTTCCGGGTTAGATCAGCTTTCATGGCTATCTCCTAAGTGGCGAAAATGATTCCGGCGGCCATCCCCGCGGGTGAGTATTCGTCAAGCCTGGTCTTCAGGTTGGCTAGTCTTTGGGGCTGATACAAGTCGTGGAAGGCTCCCATTTCCGACTCGTCGCTGGCACCGCGCTTGATTTCACAAGCGCAGGCATTGGCTAACTGGCAATAAGTTGAGGCGCCGTATCGCACACTGTTAAATTCGGGTTCGACGCGCAGACGCTCACTGGTTTGCAGGGCGTTGCGCTCGGCGGCAGTGAGGTCGCCCTGATTAAACAAGGCGGTGACTGCCTGGTCGACCAGGTCCGGCTGGCATTCGTAGCGGCGCGGAGTACGCGAACCCGGTGGGACATAGCAGAAGCGCATGCAGCCTGGCTGGCGGCGGCAGGCGAGGATCGCGCCCATGAAGATTGAGTTTTCCGCAAGCGTGATGGCGTGCGTTTGAATTTGTCCGAAGACGGTGCTGCGCAGAATGGTCAGCGTGGCGTAGGCGCAGAGACTTTCGGGCGCGCCGAGTGCTATGCGTTCGGGACTGGTTGCGTCGACAATGCTGTCGCTGATGCGAATCAGCGCCGGATCCTCCGTGACTTCGTTGCGATCGACTTGGATGCCGCCAACGATGCTGTGCTCGATGGTGAGGCAGCCGGGTGAATCGATCAACTCCAGGCTGGGCTCGGTGGGCCGCCGGGGCTCGCAGTCACACTGCAATCCCCAACCGGGAACGAGAGTGCAATGCCGGATAGCAACGCCCGCTAACGCACCCTCGATCTGAACTCCGCGTCCGGTTATCAGCAGACCGTCCAAGGTGAACCACGTCTCCGCTTCGCCGGTCACGTGCAAGTCGTTCGGCTGCGAGGTCTGCCAATCCAGCAGGCGAATGAGCGGACGGGCGCGGTTGGCGCCGCGGATTTGCAGGGTTTGTTTGGCTTTCAGGGAGATGTTGATGGGCTCGACGTACGCGCCGCTGTCAGTGATTTCAATCACCGCGTCCCGGGGGTTGTCGGTGGTCCATTGAGCCAGAGCTTCGTTGATGTGGGTGAAGGTTTCCTGCTGGCCGACGAGGTAGATGACTACTCCAGCGGGCGCACTGAGAGAACGGTTGTATTCACCTGCTCCGATATCGGCGCTGAAACCGTAGTAATAGGACACCCACACGCCCTGCTTACGCGACGAGCCGGGCGGGAAAGCTATGCGGCCTAGCTTGGGATCGACCGCCACGGTATTCGGAAGGGGACGGTAGGTCCAATCCGTGAGATCCACTGCCACGATCTGACTGGCCGGTATCGGCTGCCGCGCCGGTCCGACGGAAATCTGGAAGCTCTTACCTTCGCCGTAGTAAGACGGAATGCCCGATGGCGAATCAGGAACGGCCGCACTGCTCTGTGCCGCCTCGAGACTGCGCCGACGAATGGGTCCCGGGAAGTTGAGCTGGTTGGCGCTGTAGCCGAGCGAAGCGGTGGTGGTCTGAGCGTCCGTGAAGAGCTGGGTGTCGTTCCCCAGAGCGCTGAAGAGGTAGCAATTGGGAGACTCTTCTTCATATGCGTAAGCGGATGCTTGCGTGACCGAATAGGCTTGCAATCGCCAGACAAAGACGCCTACATCGGGAATGTTGAAGCGCCCGCGGCGGCGGTGTGAATTGATGCGCCTGATATCTCCGGTATGAGCGATTTTGTCAAACGGCCCGTTGAGGTTTTCCAGCGCTTCGCCATCTCGCACATCGACGGTTTGGCCGCGGGCCAGATGCAGATAGTTGATGTTCTGAGTGACGCTGAGAAGGCGGTAGAACTCGACTGCATGGGCGGGCCAACCGCCGACCGCCCGGCCCAGATCTTCCAGGAGCGACAGGGTTCCTTTACGCCGCCGGTAACCGATGGTGTTGGCTACCTCTTGGCGTGGGATGAGCAGGCGCTCCTCGGCCAGTCCGCGCACGGTGCGAGGGCTGGCCAGATCCGTAGGGTTCACCAGCGGCGTGTATCCGATAAGCGCCCCGATGTAGGGAACCAGCCAGTCTTGGCAGGTTTCGATGAACCAGTTCTCGTAGAGCTGCGCGATGTCCGCTTCAACGATGTTCACCTGTTCGGAGATGACTTGCAACAACCCGCGCGAGGGATAGCCGAGGTTGGCGTCTCTTAGCTGGTGAACGACGGGCAGGAGATTGTAAAGGCGGTCGGGATTGGCGCTCATGTCGTAATCTCCGTGAGAATCAAAGTGTCGGGGATATCCGGAGCGAGGATCACCAGTTCCGCCGGCAGGATGCGTTGCGTGGGATCGGTAGCGGTGGGATCTACCTGCGTCAGATTGGCTTGTACGAAGTTATTAAGCGCCAGCGTGGTTGCAAGACCGGCCAATTGCGCGGCGGTACTGTCCTCGGCGACGCCATCGAATTTGCGAACGTCGACGTAGCTGACTCCATCGACGGCTTGCATGACGCTGATGGCCTCGCTGAGGAAGGCGCTCTGGCCTAGGTTTCTAGTATCAAAGCTGAAAGCCGCGAGGAGCGCCGCGCGGACACTCGCTTCGACATCTTCCCACTGATAACCGGTCAAGAGTTTGATACCTGCGCTAATGACGAGCAGCCGCAGTTTACGCAGCGCCAGCTGCACCGGGAGGTACGGATCGCCGTACAGGCTCAGCGACTGCAGCAGATTGGAGTACAGGTCGGAAGTGACGTCGATGGGAATATCCTCCGCACCGGCGATGGTGACGTGGATTACCAGCCGGCGGCCGTCGGTGACACGGGCCGAGTAAGCCTTGCCAATGCCGGCGAAGGTACGGGAAAAATCCGCGTAGTCGGAAACCGAGACCAACCGGTCAAGCGCGAGCAAGGCCACTGGCGTGTTACTGCGCGCTTGACCGATGCTGTCACGGTCGGCGCCGCCGCTCGCCGGCAGCGGATTGATGACGCCCTGTGCGCCTTGCGGATAGGTTGCGAGCTGGCTAATCTGCTGAGCCTGAACATTGCCGCCGGATCCGATCCCGTAGCGGTAAACGGCTTTGATGTTCGCCGAGCCGGTGGGCACCCGCGCACCATGCTGTCCATCGCCAAAGAGGACCGTTGTCTGATCGTTGTCGTCGGTTTGCGTAATGTATTCGCGATCGGCCGGCCCGAGGCTTGGGAGATCGCTCGCTTCATCCCACTGGATCTCATTGACGGTTACTTCCAGCGTGCTCTGCGCGCCGTCGGGAGTCGCTGCCGCGACATAAGTCAGCGGGCTCTGGTTCAAGGCGAATTGCTGGAACGCCTGGCTGGCATCCCCGTCGCCCAAAATCTCTCCGACCGTTTGGCCGTTAGTGGCGTTCACGACGTTGCCGTAGATGCTGATGGAAGTGCTGTCGTATTTATAAGCGAGCGCATTGGCGAGTGTCAGAATCGTGTGTACCGGAGCAGTGGAAATGCGCCAAGCGAAGACCGCGCCCAGCGCATTGGCGGGAATCACGCCGCCGGGATATGGCTGATTCGCTACCGGATTGACTAGCAAACCCTGAAAATCGGGGAACTGGCCGGTGCTTTCCAGCGGAGTGGGAACATAGGCGTTCACCCACAGCCCCGGCGCAAGCTGTACCTGTTGACAGAACTGCTGATTGGCGGCATTGGGAACGGAGATCGCTTGCACTTGCGCAAGCCCGGTGGCGTCTCCCGCCAGTTCTCCTACAACCAGTCGATCGCCCTGGCTGTTGGCATCGGTGGTGTAGAAGACGGTGGAGAACGGGATGTAGTTGGCCGGGAAATGAGCACAGAGAGGCGCGTTGATTCCCTGGCTGACGGCCGCGATCATGACCAGCTCGCTTGCGATGACGCCGGTGGTGTTGGGAATATCCGTACGTTCGCCCGACACGATGATCCAGCGGCCGGATTCGAGGCCGTCGTAGAGTTGGGCCAGTTCGATGGTGTCGCCTTCAATGTCGGTGTCGAGCGGTTCTTCCGCGAGACCCAGACTCTCAGCCTGCGCGTAGACGATTGTGCCGCGGAGCAGATCCTCGGAATTGATGGCGTTGAGCTGATCGTCTGTGGATTGCAGGTCACTCAGCCATTGCGGGTTCAGGACGAGTTGTGTGGACTTACCTGAAAATCCGCTTACCGCGCCGTCGCTTGCGCCGGTAGCGGCTCTGGTCGCGGTCCGCAGGTCGATCACCTGGTGAGTGGTGATGGTTCGCGGACCGGTGGCTGCGCCAGAAGAGTCGACAACCGGCCGGTCTATCACGATCCAGCTTCCAACCCTGACCTGGTCATAGGCGGCGTCCAACGCCACCGCGGACGGAATGCCATCGATAACGTTGTCCGAGGTAGGAACCAAGGTGCCCCAGGTGCTCGCTATCGATACGGATTGGTAGCCGGTGAGCTGGTTGCTGCTGTTGTACTGCGGCAGGCCCACGCTGCTGCTCCCAAACAGTCCGGCCTTGGCGCGCAGCGCCGATACGACGACCTGGCTGAGAGGCATGTCGACACCCGACCAAGCCTGGTAGATCGTTTTTGCGACAGCCGGCCGGAACGCGGCGAGCAAACGCGGGGCGGTATCCGCTTGAGGAGCGAACGTTTGTGCAACCGTGCGAACCAGGCGCTGAGCATTGGCCGGTTGCAAAGAACGAGGCAGCGCCAGTTGATCGAGAATTCCAGTCAGATTTCCGAGCGCGGACGCGGCGAGCCCGGAAGAAAAGATATGCGTTGAACCGGAGCCGTTATGTCTGCGATCTCCGACGACGATTGGCACCAATGCTTGCAGCACTCGCAGCAAGTCTGCGGTCCAAGGTTCCAGCCGGGTGAACTTGCGTTTAGCTGCGATGTCGTGTTGTTCCTGAACTTTGGGTATGACGGCGATGACGGCTGCGGCCGCGCTGGCGTGATCGGGGGCGGCGGCAATCTCGGTCAGAAGGCCGGTCAGAACGGCGGCTACTGTGCTTGCCAAATCGCTGTTCGCAAAGATGCTGGTGGCCTGATCGATGAAGGGACTGAGTGCATCGCTCGCGACCGCCGGGGGAGCGACGTCGCTGGGCTCGCGCAGGGTAATCTCAGTTCGACTGTCGCTGGCTTGCGGATCGACAGCGTCGACGAAGCGCGGTAACTGCTGACCGGCTCCGTTGCCGAGGACAAGCAGAAGCGCATCGCCAACCTTGAGATTGGTAGCGATTCCCTGAAAGTACAGCGTGTCACGAGTAGCAGCGTCGGTTCCGGAATCGACATTGAGAGTGATCACCTGGGGACGGGTGAGGCGCGGCTGAAGGTTGTTCCATTCCTCGCGCGCGGTCAAGTCGATGGAGGTTTCGAAAAACTGGGCGGTTTCGCCGGTGCCAGGAATGCTCTGGGCACGCGTTCCTGCGGGGATGATGCCATTGAAAGCTTTGGCCGCGGTGAAAGCGAGGTAAACGCTGGCCGATACGCCAGGCCGCAATTTGTAGCCCACGAGACGCGCCAATTCCAATACGGAGCGGCGCTCCGTAGCTGTCAGAAGATAGCCTTCGTTGGCGATGCGTTCCTGGTAGAAGGTAAGCACGTCGGCGACAACGGCCCAAGAATCGAGCAGAGCAATGGAAGGGTCGCTCAATTCGCGCGTGGTGAGATTGGTGAGCGGACGAATGCGCTGCAGAGTGCTGCTGCCAGGCGCCGAAGGCACATCCAGGTAGAGGGTAGAGAGCCGCGCCACCATGCTTTCGAAGAAAGTTGCGTAAGTGCCAACGCGATAGACCAGAGCAGAAAGTCCGGGGCGATTGGCTTCGGGCTGCGGCGTAACCGCTTCTATGCCTGTGCAGCAACCACAGGTTTTCATCGGCCACCTCGCAGCGTGAGCGACAGGCGCCCGTTCTCAGGGAAATCAGGATCGTTGTCGAGGCGCGCGATCTCCAGCGGTCCCAGGGTGAGCACGCTGTTGGCGGGAACTTCGTCGGGGTCGGTTTCGTTGGCGGCGGGCTCGACCAGTTCCCAGCGCTCAAGACGAGTTACCGCGACGTTTTGCACTCCGGCAACGGCCTGAGCGGCAGCGACGATCCTGCTGACGAAGATGCCTTCGCCGAACGTCAGGTTGTCGGGGTGGAAGAAGCCCTTGCTGCCATTGCTGAGAACGCGGCTGCTGAAGACATCGAGGAGCGCAGCTTCGACGTGCGCGCGCAGATAGCCCGGGAGCACGCAGATGGTGAGGGCGAGGTCGAGGGGAACATATTCGGCTTGCGAGACCAGTAAGTCATGACCGACCCGGCGATAGGGATCCAGATAAGCCGTGACCTCCTGCAGCAGTGCGGGCGCGGCTTGTTCGGTGCCCAGCGGATCGAGCGCCACCAGGGCGGTGTACCAACTGCCGTTCCAACGCAGGGTGGCTTTTGCTCCTTGCAGACCTTCAAAGGGCGCGTAACAGATGTCCGCAGTTTGGGCGGCCGTTCCATTTGCAGTTAATCCACCAAGAAGTTCGCTGCGTTCGGAAAGGCGGCGGGTGTTGTCAGAGGCGAGCGTGGCGTAGTCGTCCGCGGTGATGGCACGTTCTAAGACGTCTTTGAACGCGTAAGGCGCGAAGAGCTTCACTTGGGAGACGGGTTCCGGATCGGTTCCGCCCGTCGCAGGCAACGGATTGCGCGGCAGCAGATTTACGCCGCTGAGCGTTTCACCCCGGAGCACGATGTAGAGGATAGTTTCCGCGCCGACGTTTCCCGCGACGCCGTTGCCAGTCCGATAGCAGGCACGAAAAGCGTTTCCAGCGTCGGGAAGGCGCCCTACATTGCCATCGCCGAAGCGCAAATGTCCGTAGCCGTCGTCATCCATTTCGGCTACGAAGCTGAGATCGTTGGGTGCGCTTTCGAGTAGATCTCGCACGGGAGACCAGGTTGCGAGCAGGGCGGTCAAATCAGCGACCAAATCGGATGCCAGAGCTGCCGGTAGCGGGCTGCTTTCGTCGTAAGCAGCAAGCGCTTGCTTGGTGCCGGTGCTCAATTGCGCATACAGGAAATTCGAAACGAGGTCAGCCGGTTGCTTCAGGCGTTTCGCGATGGCGGTTGGATTGTCCAGATCGGCAAACGCAAATAGTGGCGGCACCTGGCAGGGTGGAGCGGGGTCCGGAACGGTGGGGCATCCTGGCGCAGGCGGAATGCTCGACAGCGTGATGCCGGGCAACGCCTGACGGGGATCTTGCACGATTAACTCACTCGCAGATCCACACTGCGGAAGCGGCTGGCAAAAGGTGAGCGGCTCCTTGCTCAGAACAGGGCGAAATAGGCCTGCTGTCAGAGTGGTCCCGGCGGGCGTGCAGGCAGTCGCGCATTTTGGCGTCGAAGAATCGGTAGGGACAGTCCCCAGCGTTTCGCACGTATTGCCGCCGTTATCGACCAGAATCACGTTGCCGCGCGCGACACTGACGTTCTCCAGGCAATCGCAGGCGGGAGGTGGCGCCTGCGCTGAGATGCATAGCGTGAAGGCGAGCGCGTCTTCGGGGGCCCATTCGATTTCAACTATCGGCTGTCCGGAAACTTCCGGAGACGGAGGATAAAGGGTATCGATCGCCCATGCGACCCGCGTGATCCGCACCGCCTGGCGATGAGTCGGGTCGGCGTCGGCGGGATTAGCGGTTTTCGGTCCCAGGACCTCTTCCAGGATGAGAACATCGCCCGGTTTCAGATTCAGCGCGCGCATCGTTCCGGGCGGTCCATCGTTGGGTGGCCCGATACTCGAAGGCGGGGCTATTGCACGCGGGGAGTTCGTCGTCGGCGCGTTCCTGGGCGTAGATGCGGGCGATGGAATCCAGTTGTCAGTTAATGTTACGCAGGTGGCGCCTTTTGGCAGGCAGCATTGACAATCGCCCCAGGTGTAGAAATGAATTTCGCTATGCGCCTGATAGATCCAGAACATTCCGGCGCCGGGCAACAACGGCTGAAAGACGTCGTAACTGGCCGGTGGAATGTTCACCAGATCCGCCGGCATCAGGATGTTTCTGGCGGGAACCCCCGGGTACTGTGTGATGAAGTAGATTTCGGCCGCGCCGAACTGGATGTCGCGATCGGTGTGGATCGTGATCCAGGCGCGAGCATTGCACCCCTCATGCATTTGATAGTCGACTAAACGGGCGTGGCGGCGGACGGAGATGCGCTGCCGTGCCGTGCCGAGGTAAGCTTCCGTCGCTACCGCGTCCTGGTAATAGCTGAGGTAATCGCCCGTGTATGCCAACAGTTCCACTAACGTGATACCCAGATCGGGAACATGCGTTTCCTGCCATTGCGGCATGGTGACGGCCAGCCGGTCGAGAATCAACTGGCGGAAGCTCGCGTAGTCCTTCGCCAGATAGTTGATCTCGGGCTGTGTTCGTTGCGGCGGCGGACAGACATGTTGCGCCTGGCAATCCAACCCGGTGGGGCAGGCGGCCTTGAAGCTGAATATCACCTCGTCATAGCGAGGATCGACGCCATCGAGGGGGCACTCGGTGGGATTGCCACGATCGTCGAGCTTGACGATTCCGATCCGGTAGTTCGAGAAGTCGCCGGGCTTGTTTACCGCGATCTCGAGGAAATCGTCCAGCGTCGGATCGGTCTGGCGGTGCACGATTAGATTTACGACCTGTACGTCGCGGATGCGGCGGCCGCCGCGGAGCCGGATATTGGCCTTGCCGATTTTGGATGGAGCCTTGCCGAGGAAATACACGTACACCGTGCGCTGATCGTCGCTCACTTCGGCGTAGTCCAGGCCGAACACGTTGGCCGTACGCACGGCGTCGCGGCGTAGCTCCTGGCGGCAGTTCAAGTCAAAATCGATCACGTGAGCCCGCTTCGCTGAAACGTCTCCGTTTGGGTTTCCTGAGTGCGGCGGATCAGGTACTTGACGACGACGCTGAGAGTGGAGTCCTGGACACTGACGTCGAGCGTTTGCAAGTCGATCAAATCACCCAGATAGCGTTGCAAAGCGGCTTGCATCGTGAACTGCAGCGCCGCCGCGAGCTCGGGGCTGTTGGGCGCAAAAACAAGCTGCAGCAGGCCGCTGCCAAAGTCGGGCCGGTTGACGCGCTCACCCGGATTGGTGAACAGCAGTTGTTCGATCATGTCGCGGATGTGATCGTCGTCAGTGGTTGGCGCGGTGCGGCCGCGCGCGTCGAAGTGAAAGGGAAAATCGATGTTCATCGATGCCTCAAATGGCTGTCACCCGGGTCTGCGTCACGCTGACAAGCAGCGGCGTGCCGGAGGGTGCGCACAGGCCAACGCTGCTGACAATGACCAGCGGTTGGCCGTTGGAAGTGACGCGGGTCGAGCCGACGGTCCACATCCCGGTGAGGCAGGGCCCGTTTGCCGCGGTGGGAGGAGGCAGGGTGCAGCCGACAACCGCATAGGGTGCAGCGATGGTCGCGGTGGGCTGCCCCATCACGCTAACGCGCGGATTCGGAACCGTGGGCTGCGCCTGCCCGCCATGCGCGCAAATTACGGTGGCACCCACATGAGCTAAGAAACCTGGCATATATTCTCCTGAAGGGAACGCTTACACGATCACCAGCGCCCCCTCATTGACGGTGACGGTGGGACCGGTCATGACGATGCTGGCTCCTTTGCCGTTCTGGATGTAAATGCCGGTGTCGTTGACGATGATGGTTGCGCCAGTGGTGCTCTTGAGCATGATTCCGCCAGTGGGTCCAGGCAAATCGCTCACCACGATGGCGTTTTGCAAGGTGGTTTGAATGACGATGTTCGGGTCCGCGGGAACGCCAGCCAGCGCCAGAGCTGGGACTTCTGCGGCACTGCCCCACCACCCTCCGCTCCATACCGGCCGGTCCGGATCGCCCGCTTCGAACTGGATCCAAACGCCCGCACCAACCTGGGGCGCCATGAAGGTGCCCATCTGGTTGCCGGCAAGAGGAAGACTTGGCATCGCCCAGGTAGTGGGCGTGATGCCGCCCGCGTCGGGCACAATCGCCATAATGCGCCCGATCTGCAGCGGGTCGATATTGTTGAAGACCGTGCCGCGGTAAATGCCGTAATACTTTTCGCCTGCGATCATACGCTCACCGAAGAAATGGAAGATCCAGTGCCGCCGCGCGAGAGCGTGAAACTCTGTTTGAACTGACCGCGCTTGATGTTGTGGGTGACACTTTTGACGTAGTACTTGCCGTCGTAATACTGGCCGGCGCCGCGCACTTGCGCTAACTGCCGTGCCTTGAAAACCTGCCCATAGCGCAAAACGTCCAATTGCCCGGTACCGCTGATCACATCGGCTGTCTGGAACAGCGCCGCCAGCCCGAGCAGTGCGGCGCCGGCAGGGTTCTCATTGGCCGTGGGACGCAGTTGTTTGCTTTTTAGGGGCGTCGGAGCATGCGCGGCGAGCGGCGCCTTCAGCAGATCGATATTAGGGACGGGGATGGGAATGGGGATTTTGGTATTCGGTTCGATGATGGTGACCAGATATTGCGTTGCCAGCGTGCCGTCGTAAGAGAAGCTGAGCGAGTCGATGTTGGTATTGGCATCGAGGTTGATGCTGGCCGCCGGTTGCGCGCCACCGAAGAGCTTACTGATGTCGGGACCCCAATACGCGAGGCTCTTGCCGGGTGTTGGGCCGGGATCCAGATAGAAAACGGCGCCCGTGGTCTGCGCCAGGGTCGAAACGAAACGATAGTCGGTACCCTGCTGCTTGATGAAGCGCTCCAGCGGATTCTCAAAAGTTGGAATACTTGCCGGCAAAGCTAAAGGCGTCACACCCAGGACGGCGTACTTCGCCAGTACTGCCTCGACAATCACGAATTGCGGCAACGCGGGATAGGGAATGCCGGTGAGGTCGATGAAATCCATCAAGGCTGTGAGGTCCAGTCCGGTAACTGAGAGCACGCTTTTGCCTGCCGCACTACTCAACGCGATGTCCTGTTTGGTGATGATTCCATCCATCAGCACTTCGGTCTGACCATTGACGGTAACCGCGATGATGACGCGCCGGCGAGGATCGAAAGCGCCGGCGTTCATCATCTGCTGAACCGGAGAATTTTTGCCCAGCGTGAATGCGAGTTGAAAACCAGCCTGTGAGCCGACGGTGGAACTAACGGTTACCTCGGTGAGCGCATCGATGACGGACGACGGCACAGGGCTGGCATTGAAGCCGCCCATCATCAACGTCAGGTAGAAGCCGTGATTCATAGGGAGCTTCCGCTGATGCCCTCCGGAAGCGTTATGTTCAACTCGGTGCCGAGTTTCTCAGTTAACGCGGCGGGCCGCATGGCGCGATTGGCATCGCACAAGCGCCAGAAAAGCGTCGGGTCGCCGAGATATTGGCCCGCCAGAATGTCCAGCCGGTCACCCTGGACTATCGTGTGCTCCTGCACCACTTGAAACCGCTCAGGCTGCGGAACGAAACGGCGCAGCACGTAATTGATGACCTTGCCATTCGGTTGGGTGAATGTGTTGACGTCGAGAGCGTAGTAACGGCTGCTGGCCGCGAACAGCGTGTTCTTCAATGACGTCTGCGCAAGCAGCGCCTGTACCGGATCCTGTTGAAAACCGTTGCTCATGAGACCCCACTGATGCCGAGCGCGCTAAAGGTGCCGCCCTGGGATTTACCGGCCAGATTTTCCTTCTGCCTTTGATATGTCATGTAGAGACTGCCGCTCTTATCCGAGAAAGTGAGATCGTCAATCGTCAAGACGCGCAAGCTGAGGCTGACCTTCGCCCGCAGCGGGTTGAGCGACGGATCGAAAGCTTCCTCAGTAATGCTGAGTTCCGTGATGCGCACCGGGGCGATGCGGTTGGCGCTCCAGACGAACAAAGCGAACGGGGCCAGCATGGGCATGATTTCCAGCACACCTTGCTGCGACAAGTTGAAATTGTTCTGCAGGGTCGCGCTGGGCGGGTAGACCGTTGTTTCCAGCGCCGCTAATTGTGGCGCAATGCCGTATTGCAGCGCGGTGGGGTCGCCCGTTTCCAGCTGATCGGTGGCATCAATCTCCGCATCCAGCTTGATGGTTTCGACCGGAGGCCCGGTCAGTCGCAGCGCCTCCGTACGGTCCCCGCCTTCTTCAATGCCCTTGATCTTGAGCGAACGAGTCAGAGTGTCCGGGTTGTACTGGAGCACAACAATGCCGTTGGGCAGCACGGTGAACTGGTCGGGATCGAGCAGCACCAGGCCGCCTTTGAGTACGCGCGGGGAACCCGGAAAGGTGGTCATAGCGGTTACTTTTTGTCCTTTTTCTTGCCAGGCGGAAGATATGTCTCCGGCAGGCCGATGGTGACGAGCGCCGGTCCATCTTCGGCCCCCGAGCCGGCCACTGCGGTACCGATGCCGCCTTTCAGGCGGACAACCCGCGGGGGAACATTATCCGGGTCGGCGTCAAAGACAACAACCGCGCTGAAGCGCTGGACCTGATAGTGTTCGTTGTTTTGCGGTCCCCCGCCTCCAAAGAAGCCGCTGCTTTGCAGGCTCTTCCTGGGCGGCGTATTAGTGCCGCCGATCAGCAGCCTGACGGTTGCCGACCCGTTTGGATTGTGGCCGCCCGGCCTTGCTTTGAAGTTTACCGACGCATTGCTCTCGGATGAGCCACCAAGGTAACCTTTAGCCTCCGGCGGCTCGGTCCCGCCATCTTTTATGTCGTCGCCGTTGGACCGCACTGAAACAAAAAAATCAGCCGAGTCGTTTTCGCCTTGATTGATGTTCAAGACTTTGTAGGTTTTGAGTTTGTCGGGGCTGTCTTTGGCTTTGAAGACTTTGGCCGTCGAAGAAGTTTCGGTGGTTGACCCAGCTTTGGTGGTGGTGCTCTTGGAAGTTTTACCGGTAATGCGTTTGGCGTCCTTCCCTTCCCCTTTGGTTGTTTCGACATCCGTACCGGAGGCGTTTTCGACGTCCGGCCCGGATGGAGTCACGGTCTCTTTGCCCTTAGTTTCAGTGGTGGTGTCGGGCTCGGTGCCTTTCTCCAGTGCTTTCACTTCCGGGATATCGGCGTCGGTGACCGCTATGCCTCCGGTGGTAGGCTCGGCGGTCGGCGGATCTTCGGCGGCTTCGGCGGAGCGGCCCGCAAAGTTGGCGGAGCGGATGGCGGCATACGCTCCGATGAGCGCGCCGAAAATTCCGGTGCCCGCGCTGACCTCGGAGGCGGTAGCGCTGGCTTGTGCCGCACTGGCGCTCGATTGTGCGGCAGCGGTTTGTTTCTGAGTGTAGGCATCAGGCGGGCTGGTATCAGTGACCCGTTGTAGCGTCAGATTGCGATTGGTTGACGAAGTCCCCGTTTCGACACTGCGCTCGGGCGCAACCGTTTTTGCTCCGGCTACTGCGTCCCCGGTTTGTCGTGCGGCTCTTTCGAAGCGGTCGCCTGGCTGGCTGATCGAGAGGCCGTCGGCAACCCGCGTTCCTTCCACGGGCCCCGAAGCCTGCTGAGTCACGTGAGTCAGTTCATGTGCCAGGAGACTTTGGCCGCTGGAGCTCGCAGGCCGGTATTGATCTTGCCCGAACACAACATGGCTTCCGGCGGTATACGCTTTCGCGCTGACAGCTCGTGCCGACTCCGCGGCGCGGTCGTCATTATGCACGCGCACGGCGCTGAAATCGTGGCCGAAGCGCGGCTCCATGGATGCGCGCGTGTTTTCATCCAGCGGACGTCCAGGCGATTTCACTACCTCCTGAACCAGCGACGGTGCCGCGGGGTGAACCGAACCACCGGCCGTCTCGCGTTGAACGCACACGTGCGGACCGAGCGTCGGCTTGCGTTCCGGAGCGGCCGCGCTGGGGCGGGTCAGTGTCGAACGCGTCGATCCGGATAAAGCCGTTGCCTTAGCCGCGCTGCTGCTTTGCTTGCTCATCTTTTCTTCCCTTCAGTGGAATTGCCGATGCTCGCATGGATGGCGCGTGCGATGCTGCGGCCAATAGCCATGGGCCGATGATGCGCATTCAGTTCGAGGTTTGCGCCAGCAAGGTACGGCAAGGCCACGGCGCGCCGAAGCTGATGCGACAGGCCATGAGCCGTCAGCAGATGCGCCAACTCATCTTGAAGCGCAGTGCGAAGCTGCAGACTCGAGCCCTCAATCGCCGGATGCTCCAGAACCAGCCGCTCAATGTGGAGATCTATTTTCATGCAACACCTGCCTTCACCTGGCGCCGGAACTCGAGTTCGTTGACCACTCGTCCCAGCTTGCGCAACTCGGTGCGTGCGGCGTCGAGCAGCAACGGTTGCGTGATACTTCCGCCAGCCTGAGCGGCGAGAAACGCCGCGTTCAGAGCGATGCTTTGGATGTTCCCTCCGGTGAGGTTCAGCCGGGATAAAGCGTCCAGATCGAGCCCGCTAAGGGGCGTCTGCTGAGGAAATACTTTTTGCCACATCGCTTTGCGCTCCACCGCCGACGGAAACGGAAAGTCCACCACGAATCGAAGGCGGCGCATAAACGCCTGATCGAGGGCGCTCTTCATGTTCGTCGCCAAGATGGCCAGACCACGATAAGCTTCCATGCGCTGCAACAGGTAGTTGATTTCGATATTGGCGTAGCGATCGTGGCTGTCCTTCACTTCGCTGCGCTTCCCGAACAGCGCATCCGCCTCATCGAAAAAGAGAATGGCGCCACCGTCCTCGGCCGCATCGAAAAGACGGCGCAGATTCTTCTCTGTTTCGCCAATGTATTTGCTCACGACGGCCGATAGGTCAATGCGATAGAGGTTCAGATGCAATTGGTTGGCAATGACTTCCGCAGCCATCGTTTTTCCGGTTCCTGAATCACCCGCGAACAGGGCGCTGATCCCGAAGCCACGGCTCATCTTGTCGCCGAATCCCCACGACTGATACACCTGGCTGCGTTTGCCAACCTGAGCCGCAATCTGTCCCAGCAATGCGGTTTGGGCGGCAGGCAGAACCAGATCGTCCCAGTTGGCTTTGGGCTCCAGGCGTTGCGCCAGCATGTCGAGGCGGGGGCGCGTACTTTCGAGACAGGCGTCCCAGAGCCGCTGCTTGAGAGGAGCCTCACTTGGGTCGGCCAGCGTTTGACGAGCCAGATGGCGGATGACGGGGTGACTGAGATTGAACTGACCAGCCAAAGCTTCGGGCGCATCGCCGGCCGCATTGCCGAGCGCGCTTCGCCAGATTTGTTTCTGTTCCGCAGGCGTGGCGCCGGTCACGTCGATGGACAGGCTATCCTCCGGCATTCCAGTCAAACGGTCGCGGCTGTCGATGAACACCACGCCGTCCAGTTGCGCTACAAAGCGGCCGAGTTCCACGGATGTAGCAGCAGCGCCGGCATCGGATGCGGACGTGTCCAGATACAGCGCCGTTTGCAGCAGCAGACTCTCACGGCGGCAGAATCTGGCTAGAGTTTCGAGTTCCTGGGGCTGCGCTGGAAGTAGCGACACTGGTAACCGATACAGCGCAATGTTCAGTGCGAGTGCGACGGCGCTTGCCAGCAAACGCTTGCTGTCGGAATCGGAACCGAGTAACTGAACCGGTGGCAACGTTTCGCCCGCGGTTGCCGCTCTGAGCCGCCGGGTGATCCGATCCGCTATGACCTGCTGCGACGGTGGCAGCGCACTGTCGTCGGCAGGCGGATTGATGACCGAAAGCAGCGGGCTAAGACGGTCGTCCAGATAGTTCACGCCTTTCACGTAGTTCACGATGCGTTCGTCGGCGTTGAGCGGGCTGGTGGTTAGAGGCTGATTCGCGAAGGGATGAATCTCGATCAAACGCCAGTAACGCAGCGGGTGCTCAGGCGAGAGCGCGTCCCAGGCAGGTTCGTCGAACAGCATCATGGCTAGCGCAAAGGTTGGGTATGGCCGGCTGTTCTCACCTTGAGCCCGGCCGCACAGCGCCCCCATGCCAGTGTCGAGTTCCATACCGATGCACAACAGCAGCAAATCGCGTTCGAAGGGCGAAAGCCCAAGCAATTGGCTTAGAAAGAGCGACGCTGGAGGGGGTGTCAGGGCCGAAGCAGCGGCCAGCTCCGCCTCGGCTTTGGGGAGCGTGTCGTTAGCAGAACTCGCGGGCGCGGAGGCTGAAGGCAGCAACGCCGGCGCGGACGCTCGCGGCAATTCCGCCCGTGTGAAGCGGCGCCAGGTTGATTGTGATTCTCGCGGGAGCGGGACGGCCGCAGGTGGAGAGGGTTGGGGCGGAGCGGCAACAAGCGGCTCCTGGTAGCGGCTTGCCAGACGCTCCAACCGTAGACGCAGACACGTCAGCGCAGCCGTGAGATAACGCGAATTGCCGTCCTGCCACGATGACTGCGGGGTCATGCAATCGTTACCTTCTGCGTCGAGTCAAAAACCGGCGGCGTCACCGAGTTATCGACCAACAAACTGTCCACTCCGTCCACGCGCAGACGCACATAGTAAGTGCCGGCGGCCAGGGTTGCTGTGAAACTCAGACTCGCGCTCTGGACGGTGATCGGCGCGGCGGCTATATTCTGATCGCTGATCAGCAGCGCGACCTGTTGCTGCGGCCATACTTGAGGGCTGCAATTTACAGCGAAGGTGACACTTCCCGCGGGGGCGGCGAGCGGCGTTATTGTTATGGCCGGTGCGATGGTGAAGGGCAACTGGTTGGTGGATCGCCGGTAGGTCTCACCGGGTCTCTGCACAAAAACAGTCAGCGTGTAATTCCCCGCCGGCCAGGCAGCTGGCAGATTCGGAATACTGACGGTCAGCTGCGTTGACGTATTGCCTGCGTTTGGGGCGATTTCGACGGGTGCTGTCCAATAGGGATTGCTGAATTGCACGCCGATCCCAGTGCCGTCCAGCAAGTTGCCGCAGAGCGTGAGCGTATCGGCGAGTTTGGCGCTTGCTTGTCCGTTGGGGAGCCTGACCGAATTCAGCGCCGGGAAGGGCGGCATCAGGCTGCCTTGCGCGATGGGTCCTGTGTCCTGAGGTCCGCGCGTGAGAACCGGCACCGGGCTGCGTGAGGGCTGCGTGGTGTCGATGAGGATAACCGATACTTCGTATGCAACGGAGAGCCGGTACTGCGTGGCGAACCCCGTCCACAGTTTCGAAAGCTCCTCTATCGTCTGCGGCTGAAAGGTGATCCGGACTCGATCCACCTGGCGCTCCAAATCGCTGCCCGGAAAAGACAGTTGAATCTCTTGTGGTCCCAGGAGCGCGTGATCGTACAGGATGCTCATAGCCCGGCCGAGCAGGTGATGATCGAACGGCTGGCTGTGATCGTTCTCTCTGCCAAATACCGTAAGCAAGTAATACAGGCTCAGCGCTTGCGGTGAGATGCCCGTTTCACCCGGCTTGACCGGATTCATGTTTCGCCACGCAGCGTTGGGAAGAACCTGGTAAAGGAAGAGATTCAACTGGTTGGTGGTTAGAGCGCCGCGCGCTTTATCGGGAGGGAGCGCGGTGAAAGCAGTATCACTTAGGTCCCCATCGGCATGCACGCCTAATCCCAGGATGGCTTCGAGTGTGGCGGTGACCGCGGCTATCGCGAGCGCGTTGCTCATGCGCCAGCTTGCCTCTGCTTGAGGTATTCATCCAGGCTCATTACGGGCGGCTCGGAGCGTTCACGCCTGGCGGACGCTGGCTGCGTTGTTGCGCGAATTTCGATGCGGCCGATGGTGACCTGGACCGCCTGCTCGCGGAATGCGAACGCTGCGATACGGAGTTGCGGCGTGCCTCGGAGCGCGGTTCTGAGCGGGGCGGGATCAGCGACTTTACCAATCGAGCAAGATGCTCTGAAGTGGCAGCTGCTGAGTCAACGCGGCGCGGCGGCTTTTCTGTTTCCGCTTTTGGATTCGTGACCCTCTGCCGATTCGACTCGACTTCCCGGTCAGCACGAGGGAGCATCGGGTTGGCTAGCGAGCGCGGCTCGACTTCCTTTTTCGATTCGAACGAAACTGCGGGCTGGCCCTGGGACGAGAGAGTTGCAGGGTGCTGGGGTTCGGCAGATCGCGGGATGACGGCGGCAAATGGCTGAGTGCCCACTTCGGCTCGTGCAGGAAAGCTTGCCGGGTGAGATCTGCCGGATATCGGAGCCGGTTTCTTGGCGCTTTCAACGGCCGTTTCCTGGCGACGGTCTGTCAGACTGTCAAGTCTTGCCCGCCTCTGCACCGTTGACCGCTCGTAGTTGCTCGGTCGTTCTTCCTGCACATGTTCCTCTTGCTCAGTCGCTTCAGACCGTGCATTCACGAGGGAGGCAACGCCAAGGCGTTTGGGTTCGAACAAGGACGGCAAACGAGGTTGAACCGCTTCCGCCGAAGGTCCGGTGCGGGCCGCGAGACTGGTGAGGAAGTCGCTCATGCACTCACCATTTCGAGGTAGAGTTGGCGGCGAACGGGACTGAGAGCCATCACGTCGCGCTCGGACCAACCGTAAGCGCTTGCCAACGTATGCACCTCGTGGAGCATGCGGCAGGCCCAAGCTTCAATCTCGTTCCAAAAGAACGATAGGATGTCGAAGGGAGCGCGCCAGCCTTTGCCACAGAAAGGACAGGCGATCTCCAATTGCACATCCGCCTGTGGATCAGCCTCGGCCAGCCGCTCCGATACGATGTCCATTGCTTCCGGCGGCAGCTGATCGGCCGTCGTTGGCTCGCCATCCCGAGTGGCTGACAACAGGCAGCGCCGGAACAGCATTTGCCGTCGCTTCTCTACGGCCGGCTCGACTGCCAGGGCGGAGATGTCTTCGCTGTTCGGCGGCCGAACCTGTAGCTCACAACCTCCGGAGGCGAGTGCTACAGTTTCCGTCAATGCCGGCTCCACGTCCGCGCGGACTGAGGCAACCTCAAATTGAAGTTCGACACGCTGTCCGCACTGCTTGCAATTGACGATGCTCTCCAGGCGAGGGCCAAAGGTCCATTCCCGCAGAGTGAGCAACCGATAATCCCGCTGCCCGATGCTGAGTTTTGCTAGCGCGTCCCGCGGCGTTTCCGGGCAAGCACGGGCCAGCAGCGAGAGGGCGCGGTCCACAGGGTCTTGTGCGATACCGTTCTCCCAAACTTGTAAGAGTTCGGGAACCGTGAGAGCCTGCATGGCGGACTACCCGGCGGATGGGTTCGTGAAGCTGGGCTCGGTCGGTTCTTGAACCGACTGGTCCCGCTCCCATCCTTCGTTCTCCAACTTCAAATGCTGGATAGCTACCGCGTTCGCGTTCGCGTCCATGTCGGGGAGAGCTTGATATTCCGATACCCAGCAGCGATAGATTTTGTAACTGATCGCTAATTGGCCGGCCTCGTTATAGACCTCAATGGTGATGTCTTTCCGGAAGTCTTTCAACGACACCTCCGCGCCCAATCCGGCTCCGACTTGCCACACTTTGTTGGCCCATTGCTCGAACGCGACGTCGTGGGTTACGCCCCGTTCCAAGGTGATGGCATCGTATTCTGTGCGGCCTGGCGACTTGCGGCTGCTCGAAGGATCGCCCCCTTCCCGATGCTTCACGACTTCGGTAGTTCGCTTCAAAAGGCCGAACTTACTCACACCCGCGACGTAGCGGCCATCCCAGCGCACGCGGTATTTGAAGTTCTTATAGGGATCGAAACGCTGGCCATTGACGGTAAATTGCGCCATATTCTTCTCCTTAAGTCGTGATCTGGCCAGCCATCTGCTGGATTTGAAGGACCACGAACTCCGCCGGCTTCAAGGGAGCGAAGCCGACGACGATATTGACGATTCCCAAGTTGATGTCATTCTGTGTCGTCGTTTCGCTGTCGCACTTAACGAAGTACGCATCTTGGGGCGTCATTCCCTGAAAGGCGCCTTGGCGAAACAGGTTCTGCATGAAGGCCCCGACATTCAAGCGGATTTCCGACCACAGTGGGTTATCGTTAGGCTCGAAGACTACCCACTTCAAAGCACGGAACAAGCTCTCCTCGATAAAGAGCGCCATCCGGCGGACCGGCACATATTTCCAATCGGAGCCGATCTGGTCGTTCCCTTGAGCAGTTCGGGCACCCCAGACGATGGTTCCGTACACATTGAAATCGCGAATGCAGTTGGCCGCTGTCGGATTCAGGAAACCATTCTCAAGATCGTTCAGAGGAACCGACGCGGCGATCGCCCCGGTCAAGCTCGCTTCCGTGCCGGCCGGAGCTTTCCAAACGCCCCGCGTGCCGTCCGTTCGAGCGTAAATGCCTGCGACGAATCCGCAAGGCGGGAATGGCGCGGGGAGATTGCTCTGCAGCGGATCGGGGCCAGTGATCCACGGGAAATAGAAAGCGCCATACGCAGCTTTGTCGCCGCTGGTGATCGCAGCCGGTGGGCCGCTGGCGCTATTCAGCGCCTGAAATGTCGCATCCTGGTAACAATCGGCGATCAAGAAGGCGCGGTGAGTCTGGCAGAAAGCTTCCAGGCTGCCTAGAGTAACCGGCTCAGCTTCACCTGGAACGCAAAGGAGGTTGAATAGGTCGACGTGTTCCAGTAAGTCGACGCCGACCCCGCTGCCGGGCAGAACCGCGGTCTCAAACGCCCCCGCGGGCGCTCCCGTGAGCGAGGCTGGCGCAAGGACCGCTCCGTCGAGACCACCTAACAACGGAACCGGCGTGGCCTGATCGGGCGGAGGACTCGGGTTCGCGCCGATTACTGTTGCGTTGATGAAATTAGACTGATTTTTGACAATGTTCGAAACGTAGCGGCTGTCGGAACTGGACATCGACAGATTTTCAAAAGACTCTACCAGAACGGGCGTTGCATTATTGGGGGGTAAGTTGAATACTCGCAGCTGGAATCTGCCTGCGGTCGCCAAGTTTTTTATCGTGACCCCGTAGCTATTGCCCCATAGTCCGGGATCTTGCGCCGTAACTGTCAGTACGCCGCTCAGAGTGACAGTGGCAGCCGCATTTCCGGTCCCTACGATCCGGATGATGTAAGCTTGCTGACCTCCGTTCGCGAAGAACTGGTATACCGAGTAGCCTAAATAGCTACGCGCATCCAAGCCTCCGAACTGGCGCGTGAAATCCGGCCAGCTAAGAACAAGTACGGCGCTGCCGATCGGACCTTGCGGTGCCCATCCGACGAACGCCGCAATGGAAGTGGCGACCCCAGTGATCGTTCGTACGCCGCTCGGAATTTCTTCGATGTAAACGCCTGGGTAATTAACCGTAACTGCCATCAGTCATGCCCTTCTTTCCTAATCCGCCTCGGTGATCGGCGGTTCCATTACGTGTTGCTGAAGCACTAACTCCTCGACCGGCACTACAATGCGCTGTTGCCGGACAACCTCCACAACAGCAAAGAAACGGGCGTGTTGACCCGCATCGGAAAATTCGACCAGGGTGCCCTCAACCACCGCGCCGATCGCGAACGCTGAGACCACCTCTTCCGGGCTAGGGAGGAAGGCGCTGTTAATCGCAAACGCAACTCGATCTCCAACGTCCGTTGAAACCTCCCCCCGGATTTACTGTGCTCAAGCATTGGCACGTTAGAGGCCATCAACGCCAGCGGCCTGCAAGATGAAGACTTCAGGCATTCAAGCGGCTTGGGGCACGGAGTGGCGGCTGTAAACACTCCGCAAAAAGTGGCAGTTACACGTGGGCGAAACTGCAAAATGTGGCAGTGAGTTACTGCGACAAGCGATGAGAGCGCAGCCGATGGTACAGCGTGCGCTCACTGGTTTGCAGACAGGAAGCGATTTCGCGGCGCGTCCGGCTGCCGCTTTCCAGCGCGGCCTCCAGAAGTTTTCCTTCCAGCCGGTTCATCGCGTCTTCGTATGTCAGGCCCTGATGCAGAATCGCCTTCCAGAGTTCGGTGCCAGCTTCGTGAAACACGTCACGTTCCCGTGCCGGTTCGCCGCTTTGACACTGCGCGACCCAGTCCTTTAATCCCAGCGAAGTTCCCTCGGTCTTTTGAAATAACATCCGCTCCACTGCATGTTCCAGTTCGCGAACGTTGCCTGGAAAAAGTTGCGATTCGAGATAGCGCAACAATTCCGCTTCAACGCTCGTGATTTTCGGGTACAGATCCGAATGCTGCGCTGCAAATGCGAGGACGAGACTGGCAATGTCTTGCGGACGCTCACGCAGCGGGGGCAAAGCAAGCTTCACGACATTGAGTCTGTGATAGAGGTCAGCGCGAAAACGATTGCCCCGGACGAGCGGAATCAGAGGTTGATTGCTGGCTGCGATAATGCGAGCATCGATTTCGATTTCCTGGTCCGATCCAACGGCACGCATCATCCGTCGCTGCAGGACATCGAGCAACTTCGCCTGCAGGTGCAGCGGCAGATCGTTAATGTCGTCCAGAAACAACGTGCCCTTACTTGCAGCCTGAAACAGACCTCTGCGATTGTGAATAGCGCCCGAAAAGGCGCCCTTTTGATGCCCAAACAGCTCGCTTTCGGCAAGGGCCTCCGTAATGGTGCCGCAGTGAACAGTGATGAACGGAAATGAGCAGCGCTTGCGATCCAATTTGTGGATCGTGTTTGCGAGCACTTGCTTTCCGGTGCCGGTCTCGCCTTCTATAAGAACGGTGATGTCGCTTGCGCACGACGCTTTGTGCGCCAGGCGAAGAACAGGAAGCATGCCGCTTGAAGCATTGATAAGGCCAAGTTTGGCGAACAGCAAGCGAAGTTCATCGTCGAATAACACTGTTTGCATGCGATGCCCCCTCAGTCAACGGTAGTAAGCAGATTGTGAGCGCCCCAAGTCAAACGTGACCAACGATATGTAAGTTTGCGGGTGTTGTCAAGTCGAAAAATCTCGATGTCAAGGCAAAATAGAAATGTCCCCCATTTGAGCAAAGTAGAAATGTCCCCGGCGGCTGTCCGAGGCATGTTACGTTGCAATCGATCCGCCGAGGAGTCGCGTCCCAGGCGGAGATCCAAGGCCGAGGCGACGGACTGGCTCCGAAGAATCGGCACGCCCCTCGGACCGGTGAGGAGCTCCGAGGGGTTTTGAGTTTTCTCTGCATTCCTTGGTGAAGCTCCCGAGCGGAGGCCTTGGATAGAGCAGCGCGATGGCCGCCGGCGCGGTTTTCCCGGCGCTCCGAATGCTATTTGTGCGGGGCTCATCAGCGCGTCGCATTCGAGATCGCTATCGCCTCGTCCATGGTCGGCCCACCGCGCATGTGGAAGTTCTTCATCCATTGGCTTTTGCCGCCAGCATGGCTGCCGCGACGCGGTGCGGCAGCGGCCCGCTTGACTTGAGGTGCAATTTTCTTCGGCGTCGGAATCTGGGAGATTGTCAGATACCGTTCGCCGAAACGCACCGCCACCGAACCGTCCAAACGCTTCTCTACACGAACCCGCGCTCCACGCATTCCGGTCCGGATGGAGGTACGTTCGATCTGATAGCTCTCTGCCTCAAAGCGCAAAGTGTAATCGCTCTTCACCTGGCGCGTTTCCACATGACTGAGAATGGCCGCCAGATCGTGTCGCTTCTCCAACGGCCGATGCGCGTCGTTCTGGTTCTCAGCGATCACGGTCAGCGTTTCATTCCACCAGGGCAGAAACTCTGTCGCTAAATACTGGTTAGCCTGCGCGAGGGTCTTCACCTTGGCTATCCGCATGCCTTTCACTAAGCGGTCCTGGGCCGTGGAGAAACCGCGTTCCACGCGCCCTTTCGCCTGTGGGCTGTGCGCCGGAATCCAGACGATGTCCAGCTCTCGCAAAGCCCGGCCGATCTGGGTGGGCGGCATCTCCACCACATCCTTATCTACGCCAGGCTCATCCCGGCGTCGCTTCTCCAGTTTCTGCTGGCGCCCCTTCCACAGCCCGGCCTCCAGCATCCACTGCCGCAACGTCTCACGGCTCACCACGATCGCGTGTTTCCTCGCCAGATACTCCGCTGCCAGCGTCGGACCGAAGCCACGGTACACATCCGTACCCAACACCTCGATTGCCTTCCGTTGGGTGCCGGCCCCGATCTTCCGTACTGAAGCTCTTCCCCGCAGACCGTGGATGACCGCTCTATCCCCTTGTCGCTTCAAGGCCTTTAGCAGGCGCTTTACCTGCCGCACCGTCACTCCCAATTCCTCAGCCGCTTCTCGCTGCGTTATTAGCCTCTTCTTTGCTTTCCTCAGCGTTACCAGCCGATCCCGCTCGGCTTGCGTCATCAGTAGTTTTCCTTCCTGCACCCAATACAGTCCCGGGTGTCAAGAGGACATTTCTACTTTGCTCTAAGGTGACTTTCTCACCTTGCGGTGACAGTCGGAAAATCTCGATGTCAAGGCAAAATAGAAATGGGCTCTTCCGCAAATTGGGTGCAGGATCAGGGTCCGGATGGCGAGAAGGGTAGAACTCTGGCGCGAAGCAAGGCGAAGCCGGCGCGGCCGTACATTTGCCGCTTGAGAAACTTTAGGCGATTGACTTGACCTTCGACTTGGCCGCTGCTCCAAGGACTTTCGACGGCAGCAATAACAGCTTTCGAGTCTCTGCGGAGACCCTGTGCGAAGCGCGCGAGCGGGACTTGCGCGGACGATGCGACATTATCAATCCAGTTCAGGATCAATCCAGTTCAGCATTCGGTTGCCGTTCTTGCTGTGTAGCGCGTCACGAAATTCCAGCGCCAATCCATAGGTGTGCCGAATGTCGGGATGCAGGGTCGCGAGCTGGTCAAGAATCTCAGGTTGCTGAGCAGACCGGCGTTCCCGACGTTTGCACATGAGGATGGCGATATCTTTGGGCGCAAAGCGCTTCGGACGCTTGGGTTTCCTGATTTTTTTATCGGCGCGCCAGGAGGAGACATGATACGAGATCATTTGTCGACTTCCGCGATAGCCGCGGGCGCGGAGCTCGCGAAACAGTTGAGTGGCGTTATGACATCCAGGCGACGGCATCGGCGCCCGCCTTGCATCCGCTGTGCGGCCGTTTGGGGCTTTGGAAACGCTGCCGAGGCTTCTGGTGCGAGCCTGGGCCCGGCATTGGCGGTGGGCAATTCGAGTTCTTGCCGATGGCTTTCCAGAACCCGCTCCATGGCCCCTGAAAAGTTCACCACGAGATGAAAGCGATCAGCGATTTGAAGAGCTTCGGGAGCACCTTGGCAGCGCCTTCAGCGTAGGTGCCGCACCGATCACGATTCACGGTTCGAATCGTGGGCCGCTGGTACAGCCAGGTTTCTAAGCTTTTCGCACATCGATCCGGAAGAAGATCCACCACCCGGTGCCGCTCCAAGTCCACCAGAATCGTGCCGTAGTTCTGGCCTCTTCGCCAGGCCCAATCGTCCACTCCCAGATGATGGATTGCTTCCGTCTCCTCGGGCCGCATGGTCGATGACTTCAGAGTCCGTAAGACGGTGTCGTCACTGACATGGATCGCCAACCGCTCCAACAGACGACTGCCGGGCAATCCGCCAGTGCTTACCCTACTAGCCGAATCACGTTCCCCAGGCGCTCGGTTCGTCTGGCGCAAGTGGTCGCCGCGCCACTCAAATGTTCATTGAAAATCTTCTGCCGACAGGCTGGATTGCGGCACCGGAATTCTTGCGCTTTCATTCGAATGTCCACTGCTCGCCCTTGCCACGGCAGGTCGCGAACCGTCCGAGTGTAGGCACTGTGAGGAGACCCTGATCGCGTTCGATCCTCGTGAGAGTCAGCTTCTGCGGGTCGGGGAGCACGGATTGCGAATGGCTCGGGGGAGTTGCCATTTGCAAACTGAGTGCAAAACATTACCTGACAGAAATGTTCTTGGGACATTTCTGCTCGGTACTCTGCACCCAATTTGCGGAAGAGCCCGTTTGATGTTGACGAACAGAAGTGACCCGATTTCAAGGGATTTGTTGCCCGGCAGCATGCGAAGGGCCGGCATGTGCTTCTCTGGGCGCCAGCATTCCACCGGGAGGGTCTTCCCGAAACTCTTCAACCCTGAATATGAAAGATTCCTGAGAGAGAGGATTCGCCATATGGTGGCGGATCTCGGCGTGGACGGATTCAAGGAGGACTGAATTGGCAGCGTCTCCCGCAGTGGGGGCCTTCAAATGCGTACGCCGCTGTTCGGCATCGAGTTTGTGCGGCGCTTTCAATTCATTCTCTATGACGAGACGCACAAGTGGAAGCCAGACGGTCTTATCGAGACGCAGACGCCCAACCCGTTGTTTCGGGAGTCTTCCGATGTGCTTCGCCTCAATGACATCTGGTACGGAGCCCGCGATGTTCCAGCGATGATGAAGCGGCGCGCGCATATCGCTAGACTCGCCGGCTGGGCACTCGTGGATTGTGACGACGCTTCGTCAACCAATCTCGAAGAATGGTGGAACTACATGCTGCAGCAGCCGTCAATCGGAATCCCAGCGCTTTACATCGTTTACCAAACACAGACCACCATGGAGGAAGTTCCCGCCTCGCGATGGCAAGAACTTGCAGAGATATGGAATGAGTACGTGAAAAAGCAGTTGCGCTAACGATCTCGCTGCCACTCGAACTGCAGTCCCACGGAAGGGAGAATCGGGAACAGTTTGTCGAGGGTGATGAATGCCTGGCCTGTTTTGGGATTGTAGCCGTTGAAACTGTCAAACCGATAATTTGTTTTGCCGGTCAGGTTGAGCACTTCACCGAAAAGCGTCGTCCGCCAATGCACGCCGGTCCATGATTTGTTGACACGGAAGTCCAGGCGCTGGTACGTGCCTAGTCTGAGTTGGTTGAGCTGGCTACTCAGAAAATAGAGCGGACCTACTTTCTGCAAGAAACCCGGTATCGGAAATCCGCTGCCGTAGGTCCAGCGCAGGCTCAGATTTACTGTCGGTCGAATGCGGTAACTAGCGTAGGCGTTGACCATTTGCCTTTGGTCCCAATCGGAGGGAAACCAAAGACCTGTAGCGCCGTCATACAACCTGGTCCGGCCGTAAGCGAAGGAGACCCATCCGTTGAGCCGGTTCGCGCTCACCCTCTGTAAAGTGATCTGGGCTCCGCGCGAATATCCACGCACCGAGTTTTCCCACATTGGATTCAGGGGCGGGTTAAACACCTGACCGTCGATGAGCCTGGGATCATAGAACGGCTGATAGAGCAGATCGCGATCCTGCCGGTCGTAGAATTCGGCGCGAATACGCGCCCTCTCGCCGATGCGCTGTTCGACAGCTCCGATCACTTGCGTGGAGCGCATGGGCAGCAAATTGGGGCTGCCGAGATTCGACGTGAGCTGCGAGATTTCCGGATACTGCACATACTGCCCCCATCCCAATTGAAAGCGGGTGGGACGCCACGGACTGAGTGTCACGGAGGTTTGCGGCGAAAATGCAGCGACGCCATCGATTGACTCGTGATCCCAGCGTCCTCCTGCAGTGAGTTGCAGGCGCTGGCTCCACAACGACAACGATTGCTGTACAAACGCACTTGCGATTGTCCCCGTTCCCCCGTACACATCGAGCACGCGAGGAATATCCGGCACAAAGTACTCGTCCTCATATCCCGTGTCGCGCATGGCACGCACGTTGATGCCGGCATTTAGCGGATTATGCGAATTCCAAATCCAGGTGAGGGTCGAAGCCGCTACCCATTCGCTGTAATCCCCCGCCCCGAGTGGATTCCGGTTGGGATTGGAGTCGTTGAATTTCTCGCCCATCCAGGCCGCTTGATTACTAACGAGCAGCTTGTCGGTCGGCGTGTAGCGCCACGCCAGATCCGCGAAAGTGAAGTGATAGTTGGCGAGCTCCAGAGAATTGATCCCGAGCCTTTGCGCCACGCTGGAGCGGTTGAGATCGGTATAGCTGTCGATGACGTCAAGAATGATGTTGTTCTTCGGCGTGATCGTACAGCTTAGGCGACCCTCGCCATCCGCGATTCCAAACGCCAAGGACGGATCGTTTGTGTGCGCGAGCAGGTATTGCAGGTAGCTTTTGCGAAAACCGGCAATCCAGGAACAGCGCTTGAATTTGCCAAGGGGTCCTTCAGCCATGGCACTGGCGGTTGCAAAGCTTGCTGAAACGCGGAAGGAATAACGGTCACTGCTGCCGTCGCGCATATGTATGTCCAGCGCGGCGGCAGAACGATCGCCAAAACGTACCGGATATGCCCCTTCATACAAATCGAGCTCCCGGATGAGATCGGTGTTGATTGCAGTGATTGAACCTGATGCACTTGTGGTTTCGATGGTGTGAAAAGGTTCATGGAGCAGAATTCCATCAAGGTACACTCCGATACGCGTGAAATCGGCGCCGCGCAATGAGAATCGCGCTTCGAAATCGTCATTTGAGCTGACGCCAGGAAGAGCCTGAACGGCTCGCAGAGGATCGTCGACGAGTACGCTGCTGAGATTCTTAACGTCATTACCGCTTAAGGAGAGAACGGTTGGAGCATCCTGGATGAGATCAGGGCCGGCGGGTACGGACACGGTATCCACCCTGCGCCGGGTCTCTGCGGTTAGAACCAGCTCGAACTCTTTCGTCTCTCCAGGATCCAGGTGGAAGTCCAGGTTCAGCGGCCAATAGCCGACAGTGGAAACTTTCAAGACATGATCTCCGGCTAGAATTTCCGTTATCCGAAAATGCCCGGTGGCATCGGAGATTGTGCGATAGCCGATGCCGACGATTTGTATGGCAACGTTCGACAGCGGCTCGCCGCTGTGACCGTCCAGAACGGTACCGCGAATCTCACCGCCGGATGCTGCAGCGGCGGTCACCGGTAACAGGATGAGGACGAAGACCGTCAACATTATCCTCGTCATGGGGCGATCATATGCTAATCTGATCGGCCCAACTATAGACAGGAATGCCGCATTGAATAGACTAGCCGGTTAGACATGCTGACGAAGAAACCGTTGATCAGCTCCGACGCGGCCAAGCCCAGGACTCCTGGCGCGCAACCGGGATGAAAGCGGGCACCCGCGATGGCCGTGCCCGGCACCAGAGATGCGATGAAGCATTCGGTCCACGGCCAACAATCACTGTGGATTGTCGTTTATGAAAACGATATCGATGCAGGCATCCGGCAGGACGCGGTGCTGGTAGACGCCTTGGCCGCTGGCGATCGACTGCGTCCAAATACAAAGCAGATTTTTGCGGAGAGGAGAAAGGGGAACGAACTCGCGGTAGTCCGAAGGAGGGCCGTCGGGGTCACGAATCATCTCAGCGCATCCCTTTAGGCCGTGATCGCGATTGCCGAATCAGACCCGGTTCTCCGTTTCCAATCGTAGGGGCGCGGTTCTTCCGGGTGATTTCGCACGTAGGCCAACACTCGATGGCGCTTCTGCGCACCGCGGCCATCGTGGCCGTTAACGTCACTGACCAAAGCGGGCATCACATCCTCAATGCGCGCGAACGTTGAACGCCACCGAGCTTTTACGGCGGATAGCGTTACGCCGAGTTCCGTAGTTAGTTCGCGGTCGGTAGAGCCTTTGCGGGCCGCCAATAGCAGTTGCTGATCGGAATCTCGAAGATGAAGCACGGGCTCACGAAAGCTAAAAAGAATGTTGCCAAGGGATGCGGGTTCGGCTTTCGCCGACTCGCTCGTCATCATGTGGATGACGCGTCCAAGCTGTGGGAACTCTGCGATGGCCTCGTATACCACTGAACGCCGGAGGAATTCTCTCGCCGGTTCATCGGCTGTTTCCTGCAGGATTCTCCGAATGCGATATCCGGCGTGCCATTCGGAAAAGCTGGAGGCCAACAGAGTTTGCGCCTCATGTCTTTGGGCCGGATTAAAGATTTCGTCGCGCCAAACACCGCAAAGAATCATCACCTGGACGCCTTCCCCCGCATTCGCTTGCGCAACTTCATTCCGAGTTGCCAGCACAGGCCGCCCGGCATGAATGCCCGCAATGAGTCGGGAGTTGATATCCGGACGAAGGTTAGAGATCTCAGTGCCGGCGAATTCGGCCGAGATAAAAACAGATGCCCCAAATCCAACCAGACTATGGCCGCGAATTATGGGGCTGACTTCCAACACAGCCGAGGCGAAGAATGGGTCGTGAAACAAATGTTTCCAGACCTCGATTGCGGCCTGGGTGCCGACCAGAGCGTCGCCGCGATGTTTGGGTTGAATGGCCAGGCCTGGCTCGATATCCATCCAGGCAGCGGGTCGCCATACTAACGCCATCTATTCAGCATCCTTCAACCTGGCGCGATTTTAACACCCAAATCGCGTACAGCTATCTTTTAGGTCATTGTAGGCCTACTTCCTTTTAACTATGATTCTCAAGGGCGGAGGCGGTATGGCTACATTTAAGATCCGAGATTTGATGGTGGCGATTCGGCCGGGGCTTCAAACACCACAGCGGCCCGTCGCTCTGGAAGATTGCGACCCCGGCGTTGGTAGCATAGTTTGCTTCGCGGAGCCGCGCACCGGCGGCGGCGGCTGCGACGACGACAGTGGCGTCGACTGCGGCGACAGTTGCTTCGATTGTACGGACACTTGCGGTTGTACCGGCACTTGCGGTTGTACGGACACTTGCGGTTGTACGAACACTTGCGGTTGTACCGCCACATGTGGCGCAGTTACTTGCGGTTGTACGGCCACATGTCGCTGCACCGCCACTTGCGGCTGTACGGATGCTTGCACTAACCGCTGCACCCGGCTACTTACGAACTGCGGCGCCGAGAGCATCAGGCCTCCGGTTATAGCGCGCATGGCGGCGAGCGACCTTGCGAAGCTCAAGACTCAGCTGAGTCTTGCGATGAAACAAGTCAGCCAACGCGAGAGCGTGCTGGCTGCCGCGGCGGAGGCCAAAGCAGTTGTCCCGCAGACGCTTGCGCAGGTGGATGCGCTCGAGCAGAAGCTATCTGAAGCGATGGAAGAGTTGCGCGCCCGGCGTGTCGAGATACAGAAGGCTGCCGGACCAGCCAATAAGAAGAGCGCCGACGACGAGAAGTGATCGATTTCCGCACGACGCGCCTTCGATCGAATCCACGTTTCCGTCTCGTGCCCTTCGACGACTGTGACGTGCGGGAGCGGCAAATGTTCGAGCAATTGGCCGAGGATCCAAATTTCTACGGTCTCCTCGTACCGCCCAGTACTTCGCCGGCACCCATCAAATCGATATCCCGCGACGCAGCGCTGCTCTTTCTGAGCCTTCGAGAGCCGGCTTGCGCGCCTCACTTATTGACCAGTCTCTTTGCGGCTAATATGCAGGACCGCCTGCGCGAGTTGGTCCTGGATGGTGTTTTCGAGATTCAGCATGGGGAAGGCTTTGTTTCGGGCAGCGCAGCTCTCGCTCTCTTGAGCAATGATGTCAGAGATGCGCCGGACTCGCGGGTTGCTCAGCTGTCAGCCGACGCTATTGCATATCTCGCGGCGCTCGATGAAGTATCGGCCAGCGAGGCGGCGGCGCGGCTCTACATGTACAATCGGGTGCCCTGTACTCCTGAGCTACAGCGGAAGTTTGCCAGCGACGATGCAATCATGGCTTATCTGGCTCCGGATACCGCCATGGCTAAGCAGCTGGAGAAGCACTGGGTGCGCGAGGTGAGCCAGGAATCCTGGCTCATGTGGCACCGTGAGGGGCCGTCAGTGCGTCTCAGCTTCAAGCTGTTCATCAGCCCTGTTCTCGATGGCCTTCCGCAAGCGTTTCAGGTGGCGGTAGACGCGTTTCTTCGGGTCAAGTGTTCCCATTTCAAGGTGGGCCACACGGCATTCGGACTGTTACGCCCCGATAAGTTCGTTGCCTATTTCGCCAGTCTCGAGCAAGTGAAGGAGGCAGCGGAGTTGATACGCGCTTCCACACGCGGCATCTCGGCGCAAGGGGTACCTTTCACTGCCGCCATTGATTCGGAGGGTCTGGTTTCATGGGGAATGGACCCACCGAAGTTCGAACAGGTCATGGCCTGGCAAGAACATCAGAGCTGGCGACAGTGGCTCACCGAGAGGATTGCTGTTTACACGCTCGCCGCGAGGGAAAGCGGCGCGGAAAACTTGCTGGATTTCGTTCTTCACAGGATCAGCCTGGATGGCGTCGACCCTGGCACTTGGAGTCCCAATCTTGCCATCTGGCGTGGCTCTGCGGGTACTGACGAAGAGGTCGCGTGAGCATCGACGGTGAGTTGGTCATGCCGGCGGAAGTGGAGATTTTCTCCGTTCGCGAACTAGCGCCTGACGTGCGCGCCAACATCGATGCGGCGGATGAGGATTATGCTGTCACGCGCCGACGGTCGAGGGCACCGTCGCGAATCATCGACAAAGACAGCGCCGATTTGCTGGCCATCTTTCGCGCACCGTCGCGTATTGTTGACGCCGTGCTTGCTTTCGCGGGTTCGCGAGGGTTAGACGCGGAAAAGACGCTGGAACACGCCTACCCATTGCTGCACTACCTCTATCAGGCGCATGTTCTTGTCCCTCCCGATGGGAACGGCCGAGTCCCGGACGAACGCAAACTTGGCGTGGGCAGTGTTGTTGAGGGCTTTCGCCTGCTACGAAGCGTCCAAGCCCTTGAGGACAACGAGGTCTTTCTGGGGCGTAACACCGCCGGCCAATATGCCGCAATCAAGTTTATTCCAAGGCAGACGAGCGGACAATACGGGCGGTGGAGCACGAGGCCGACATCTCGCGCCGGATACAGAATAAGCGTGTACCGGAATCGTATTCGGTCGCGCGCATTGACTCTGGTATTGCACTTGTAACGGAGTGGGTATTTGGCGTCGACGCGACGAATACCGCCGCGACGCTTCGCCAACGCGGCAGCCTTGAACCAAAGAGGCCTGCTTGCTTTGTGCGTAGACATTGCGAACGCATTCGCCGACTTACATGAGGCTGGAGTGTTACATGGAGACGTGCATCCGCGGAATGTGCTGGTAGAGGGGCGAGGGACGGTGCGCCTCATCGACTTCGGACTGGCGCAGCCAATCGAGAAAACGAGCGGGTCAGGCATCCGCGGCGGAGTTGCCTTCTATTTCGATCCCGAGTTCGCGGAGGCACAGCGAACGCACAAGGAGGCAATACTGGGCGCGGCGGGCGAGCAATACTCCGTGGCGTCGCTCCTCTATCAATTGTGGACAGGCGCTTACTACATCGACTGGAGCTTAGAGCGTGAAGCGCTGCTCCGCCAAATCGTCGAGGTGGATCCGGCGCCTTTCGAAGCTCGGAATGTTCCGGCGTGGCCGGCTCTTGAAGCCGTGTTGCTGCGGGCGCTTCAGAAACGGCCAGACCGGCGGTTCCCGAGTATGCGAGCATTCGCCGAGGCACTCTCCGGGCTACTGCCGGAGGCAGACGCGCGAGATCGAAACGCGGCTCTGCATCGCAAGGAGCGAGCGCGGGAAAAGGACCTGCTGGATCAAACTCTGCAACGTTACGCGCTAGGCGGCCATGCTCTTCGCGACGGCCTTGCCGGCGCGCCGTTTGCCTCGATCAACTATGGCGCCGCAGGCGTTGCGTATTCCCTCTATTGCATCGCGCGACGGCGAGGCGATCCGCGGCTCCTGGCCGTGTCCGACATCTGGACACAAAGGGCCTTCGCGCTCTCTTCGCACGAAGAGGCTTTCTACAAGTCTGAATTGGAGATTGATCGCGAAAGAGTTGGGGAGGTGTCACTTTTCCATTCGATCTCAGGCCTTTACTGCGTGCGCGCTCTTGTCAGCATAGCGATGGGAGACCTAAGTGGAGCCAACAACGCGATTCGGTCGTTCGTGGAACGATCGCGCGGCCCATGCAAGAGTCTCGATTTGACTCTAGGAAAGGCCAGTCTGCTGATTGGTTGCACGGAGTTGCTGGAAGCGATGCCTGTCCCCTGGTTCGTCGATCTCGAACTGGTGCGGGCACGGGGCGAAGAAATTGCTGGAGAACTGACGGCGCTGATTAAATCGGAGCAGATTGCAACCTCCGCGGAAGTTACGACGCTCGGGATTGCGCACGGTTGGGCGGGTTTTATTTTCGCGCTGCTGCGGTGGGCGCGCGCGACGGGAAAGAACGTCGACCCTATCCTAGTGCCCGCGTTAGACGAGTTGGCGGCGCTCGCCGAGCCGCATGGCGCCGGCGTCCGCTGGCCGGTGCACAACAGCACGGACGCCTCACCGTCTTACATGGAAGGTTGGTGCAACGGGACAGCGGGCCACACGATGCTGTTTGCGTTCGCGTACGATATTCTCCGCGAGACAAGATACGGCGATCTTGCTGAACGCGCCGCCATCAGCGCCTGGACAGCGGAAACGCGGCTCGGCACGCTATGCTGCGGCCTGGGAGGGATTGGGTACGCCCTCCTTGCGGCGCATCGTTTAACAGGTTCAGAGTTGTGGCTAGAAAGGGCGTGCATGGCCACACGCCGGGCGGCGGCGGATAGCTCCAAAAGTTTTCTGCGCGATTCGTTATACAAGGGCGCGGTGGGCGTTGCAGTCCTGGCAGAGGACCTCAAGCACCCGGATTCCGCCTCGATGCCCCTGTTCGAACCAACCCATTAAATGGGGCTATTCCATTAGTCCGCGCAAGCTGAAGTCCGATGGGTTGGGATCGAGCGAACGAAGCCCTGGATGCAACGTTATCTGGTTCTCTTGCAGAAACTGTTTCAAACCAGGTCCAGTAGAGCGTTTCCTCGCCACAGACCAAGTCACTGAATAATCCGAGTTGCTGCCGCAGCCGGGTGGCGAGTCGCCGCCGGGATACCGAATGGTTTGCTCAAGCGCCAAGCCGCCGGGATACCGAATGGTTTGCTCAAGCGCCAAGCCGCCGGCGGAATCGATCCTTGCGTCCCAGCCACTCCTCGTCATGCCGATGGTACCGATGACGGTATACCCATCACAGTCTGGAAAAATAAAGCTGCCGATGTCGAAGAATTCCAAGACCCCGACTCAACTCGCATCCACAAAATAGTCGTTGGCTTTATCCGGTCCCGATCCATCGGACGGAAAATCCGTGTTGTCGGCAAGCTGGCCCTGCTCTACCTTCTGCTGAACGAATTGAACGGCCTTCTCGGCGAGGTCACGGCTCAGGTCCGGGAGGCTCACCGGAAGTTTGCCCGTGTCCCCGTTATAAATCTGATAGGTGATCGCTATAGCCATATCACTCCAAACCGGAATTGGCCCGAACGACAGGTTAACAGGATGGTCGCCGTTGTTTACGTCTCCGGATGAAAACGATTGAGGCCCAAATTGAGTCGCTCCCATGGCCAACCCGAATATCCCCTGGTCGGTATCCTGATGGCGGGAACGCGTGTTGTAGATTGTGAATTTCTCGAGCTTAAACGTGTACAGGGCCATGTTTCATTTGCCGTTCACTGAAGTCCGACCAGTATCGGGATCATCGCGGTTCCAGATGGACAGGCGCGCAATGCCTTGCCAACGACGGCGCCCATGGCTTGCAGCTTGTCGGCGGCTTTCATAGCGTGTCCGGCGGTGGGCGATGTGGTCAGAAGATCTCCCGTTTGAATGGCCCGCCGCGTCCACTTTGCAAAATACGCGCCCCATCAGTGCGATCGGCCGATGATTGGACCGCATTTCGCGACTGCCTAGAATCAATGCAGGTTGATACTCGCTCGCGCCGGAAATGACGCCGGCCACCCGCGAATCATAAGGCACTGAACACGCGACAAGCCGTTCAGAATCGTCAAGAACCATGACAGAGCCGACTTCGCCGCGCTCGGCATCGGCTAGGACGAACTGCTCGGCACAGTCTTTGCCAGGGAGCAAGAGGACATCGTTCACCGAGAGGTTGCCTGAAATGGTTACGTTTCCATCGAAGCGTCCAGCCGGACCCGCTTTGTCGTTGACACCTTGGATACCCGCCGCATTGGGGCTGTGGCTAATCCCGTAAACTCCGTCACCATCCGGCTGATTCCTGCGACGCCGGCGCCAGTCGTGCTCCAGCCTTCGGTGCCCGTGGCACTGACGGACGTTCCACGAACACCGGCAAAGCTCTGACTGTCACCGCTTACGCCATAGTTTGTCTGGCTCCAGCAGTCAACGGCCCGTCCCGACTGCGATTGGGCATGCAGACCTGAGCCGCTGACGCTGTTCACGCTGGCGGCCGGCCCCAGCGTGCTTTCGGCGTATACGGCGCCAACGCCGCCATGGGCAACTACAGCAGCCGTCTGGGTTGGTCCGGCCACCTCCAACTTCTTCACCTCATCCGGCGCACCAACCAGCGCCCAAACCCCGGCGGCATGCTTCGTTCCGGGAAGTGCAATTACTCCTGAAATGCTAATACTCAACTGGCCGTAGCCAGCAGTCCCCTCTAACGGATTGAGAGGAGGACCTTTCTCCACAGGCATGGAAGTTTCCTATTTCCTTCGCGCTCTGCTTAAATCTAAAATTGAAACCGCGCCTTGTGAGGCGAGATTTCCGGAGTATATCGTGCCTACGTTCATTTAGCGGGGAAAAGTACCGGCGAGGAGGCGCTTGCGCTGCGCGGGCGGGAAGTGCTCGATGGCGTAGCGCAGTGCGGTGCGGGGGATGGCGGCGTGGTGCTTTTCGAGAAACGCCAGCAAGGAGGGCCGGGATACTTTGCCGGTTTCGCGGAGCGCCCAGCCGACCGCCTTGTGCATGAGGTCGTGCTTGTCTGCGAGTAGGATGGCGGCCAAACGAAACGTATCTTCTATCTCGCCGATTTTGATAAAAGCCAGCGTGGAGACGATGGCGATGCGGCGCTCCCATAGAAGCTGGGATCGGGCCAGATCATAAAGCACGGCCCGCGTCCTGGTCTTCAGATGCTCGCCCACGATGTAAGGAGCGGAGGCATCGACCAGATCCCAATTGTTAATGTGGCTGGTGTGAGCCAGGTAGAAGTCGAAGATCTGCTGGCGCCCGTCGTGCGGGCTGCGGTCATAGCGGTCCACTAGAATCTCCAGAGCGGTGAAACGGTGTTCGTGAATGGGCGAGGCGAGAAGACGCTCAATTTCGGCAATGGGCAGGGCGCGATAACGCATCGCAACCTGGCGCTGCAAGGGGACGCGGATGCCAAGGAAGTGATCGCCTTCGCCGTATTGGCCGGGCCCGGTTTTGAAGAACCAGGCGAGGGACTCGGCCCGGGCGCTGTCCGCCAACGCGGCAAGGTCGCGTTCCAGTTGACGGCGGGACAGGCGAGGGGCCACGGGCGATAGCAACAGGACCCATCATCGCAATCCAGCCCGGTTCGTACACCGTACGCGAATCGTGTACACTGTATAGAAAGACTTTGAGCTTATCGAAAGCAACTTCCAATTGCTCGACGAACCGAAACGCACGGCCTGCGTCCACTTGGGATGGAATCGTTCAGGAGGAAGCGGGCAATGGCCTAACGCTCGAACGGATCATCGCAGCCGGAATGGCCATCGCGGACGAGCAGGGTTTGGCCGCGGTCTCGATCAGACGAATCGCGGCACAGCTCGGTTCGAGCCCGATGTCACTCTATCACTACGTTCCAAGCAAGCGTGATCTTTTGAACCTGATGTTAGATGGCTTCAATGCACAGTTCGAATGGCCCTCAGAGAAAATCACGGAGTGGCGCGTTGCCTTGCATCACTTCGCATCCGAGAGCCGGCGATGTTTGAAGCGGCATCCCTGGGCGAGCGCTCTGCGCGCCTCCGATCCTGAGTACGGGCCGGAATGTATCCGCACTTTTGAATCGCTTCTCACGAGCCTATCCAGGTTTGGCCTGGACACGAGAAGCGCGACCCGAGCCCTTGGTGTTCTGTTCGTGTTTGTGAATGGGTTCGTCGCACTGGAGACCGTCGACTTTGGCGTACACGGGTCTAAGAAGACTCGGCAACGCTCGGCCAATCAGCCCAGATTTTCACGCGCCATTCTGGCAACCGGCAAGTTCCCCCATGTCGCTCGATTCGTCGAGATGGGCGCGGAACTTCCGGACGATGAAAGCTTCGAGCGCGCGCTGAATTGGATTCTGGACGGCATTGCAACCGATCTTCAGCATCAGGCGCGTGTTGAAGCGGCGAGGCGAAAGAAAAGCGCCTAGCAGTGAAATCTTGCGATCGAGAATGATGATGAGAAGTACCTCCCGGAGATTCTTTCTGAAAACAGCGGCCGTTGGTGGAGCAGCGGCTCCATTGGCGCTCAACGTTAACTATATGAATGGAAATTCCCTGAATGCACCGATCGGTCTTCAACTGTACACAGTGGGCAAGGAGATGGATGAGGATCCCTTCGGCACACTCAAGCAGGCCGCGGCGATCGGTTATAAGACCGTCGAGCTGTCTCCCATGGGGAAGACATCGGTGCAGGACCTGAAGAAAGGCTTGGACGATGTGGGCCTGAAGAACCCAGCGGGTCATTACCTGCTGCCCGATCTGATGACCAAGCTCGAGAAGAATATGGAAGCCGCCAAGGAGCTCGGGCAAGAGTACATGGTCGTGACCGTACCTTGGGTGGCCGACCCTTCACGCTTCAAGAGTGATGCCGGGGGCGATCAGATGGCATTCTTTCTTGCGGTTTTGCAAGGGTTGACGCTTGATGACTGGAAGTGGAATGCCGAGCAGTTCAACAAAGTGGGCGAGCAGATCAAGGGAGCCGGATTGCAGCTCGGGTATCACAATCATAACTTCGAATTCAAATCGTATGGCTCGACCACGGGCTATGACGAATTCATTCGGCTGACCAATCCGGACCTGGTCAAGCTGGAACTCGACTGTGGGTGGATGACGGTAGCAGGTCATGACCCGGCCGCTTACCTGATGAAGTATCCGGAGCGATACCGATTGCTGCACATCAAGGATTTCCGCAAGGGTTTCACGCCAACAACGACGTTAGGAGAGCATGGCCCGAACGCGCCCGTACCCACCGAACTTGGCCGAGGCGCGATCGACTATGGCAGGATTCTCGACGTGGCGAGCAAAGGGCGGATCCGTGGATTGTTCGTCGAACAAGAGCCGCCGTTCACGGAGATGCCCGCGCTCGAAGCGATCAAGGTAGATTACGACTATCTCAAGAAGTTGCAGGCGTGAGCCGAGGGAAGGATCTCGCAGAGTGTTTATCTATCTACGGGCCGGCGCCGCGCTGCTGCTGGCCGCGTCGTTAAGCGCCGGCCAGGCGGACCAGGCAGCGGGCGCGGAAAAGGAGCGGAATGCTCAGCAGCAGAAGAAAAATCCGACACAGAAGAAGACAACCGAGACCGCGCTTGCCAATCTGATGGGCGGCCCGCAGATTGACAAGGCGGCAGCCGAGCGGGGCCGGGCGATTTTTGTTCCGACCTGCGGATTCTGTCACGGCAACGACGCTCATGGCAAGAGCGGGCCCGATCTTGTCCGGTCGGCGCTGGTGTTGCACGACAACAACGGCGACATGATCGGCCCGGTGATCCGAAACGGCCGGCCCGAGCGAGGCATGCCTGCTTTCTCTTCGTTTTCCGCTGAGCAGATCGCCGACATTTCCACGTTTCTGCACTCGCTCGCAGCAGACGTCTCGAATCGATTTGCGTACAAGATTGGCGATCTGATTACGGGTGATCCGCGCCAAGGCGCCGCGTTCTTCAATGGTGAAGGACAGTGCAACACGTGTCACTCGCCTACTGGCGATCTAGCCCATGTGGCGGGCAAGTACGAACCCGTGGAACTGCAACGCCGCATGCTGTATCCCGCGCCAAGTCTGATTGACGTATTCCTTGGGAAGGCGGTGAAGCCTCCTGCACCCACCAAGGTGACAGTCCATCTGGCTTCCGGGCAGGAGGTGTCCGGCACACTTGATCATCTCGACGAGTTCACGGTTTCTTTGCACGATTCCTCCAGCTGGTATCGTTCGTTCTCACGCGAGAAAGCGACCGTTGACGTCGACGATCCGCGTGCCGCGCACGAGGCGCTGTTGCCGAAGTACACCGATGATGACATGCACAATCTGCTTGCATACCTGGAGACGTTGAAATGAGAATCCAGGCACTCGCGCTGCTGCTGCTGACAGCCGTTATTCACAACGGGCAGCAGTTGCCACCCGACGCGCTGCTGAAGCCGGCAACCAATAGCTGGCCAACGTACAACGGCGACTATTCCGGGCAGCGCTACAGTTCGATAGACCAAATCAATGCGTCGAACGTCTCGTCGCTCTCGACGGCCTGGGTGTATCGCGCCACGAATTACGGCGCGGGCGGTTTCGGGTCAGTGATTAAATCAACACCGCTTCAAGTGAACGGGGTGCTGTATTTCACGATGCCGGACAACGTCTGGGCTGTTGACGCGCGAAACGGCCGCGAAATCTGGCACTTCAAGTATCCTCCAAATCAAGGCGGGCACATTGGCCAGCGCGGTGTGGCGATGTGGGGCGACTGGCTTTACTTCGAAACGCCGGACTGCAACCTGATTTCTCTCAACGCCAAAGACGGGAAGGAACGCTGGCGCAAACAAATCGCCGATGTGAAGCTCGAGTACTTCTGCACTATGTCGCCGCTAGTAGTAGGGAACCACATCATCACCGGCGTGGGTGGCGATTCGCTCGACAATCCCGGATATCTGGAATCACGTGATCCGGAAACAGGCGAAGCTCAGTGGCATTGGAACACGGAGCCGAAAGCGGGCGAACCGGGCGCAGAAAGCTGGCCCAACGATGACGCGCGCAACCATGGCGGCGGCATGACCTGGATGACCGGCACTTACGATCCGGACTTACGTCTGATTTATTGGGGCACGGGAAATCCCAACCCGGTGCACGCAGGCGAGGCGCGCAAGGGCGACAATCTGTGGACATGTTCGATCGTCGCGCTGAACGTGGACACGGGAAAGATGGCGTGGGGTTACCAGGTATCGCCTCACGATACGCACGACTGGGATGCCGTGCAGACACCCATTCTTTTCGACGCCGAGTTCAAAGGCCAGAAGCGCAAGCTTTTAGCGCAAGCAAGCCGTAATGGATTCTTTTTTGTCCTGGATCGCACAAATGGCGAACACCTTCTGACAGCTCCGTTCATCAAGAGTACTTGGAGCATGGGGATCAACGACAAAGGCCAGCCCATTCCCAATCCGAAAAAAGAGCCCTCGCGCAACGGTACGCTCGTTTCGCCGAGCTCAAACGGCGCGTCGAACTGGTTTGCTCCAAGCTTCGATCCGACGACCGGCCTGTTCTACGTTGTGGCATCGCAGAGCTACAGCGTGTTTTATCTCACCGCGGAAGGGAAGGCTGAAGGCTTTGCGGGGCGAGATGACTTTCTGAACTTTCCGGGAACCGTCAAGGCGATCGATTACCGGACGGGCGATATACGTTGGACGCACGATATCGGCGCAATGGGACCAGGCCTTTTGACGACAGCAGGGAACTTACTTTTCACCGGCGACAGTTCCGGGCACGTACTGGCTCTCGAAGCGGCCAAAGGCACAACGTTGTGGCACACCAGCGTGGGATCCAACCAGACGAACGGCGCGATCACTTACGAACTGGACGGCAAGCAATACGTTGTGGTTGGAGCAGGCGACACGCTGGTTGCTTTCGCTTTAAACGCTGCTCATTAGCGGTCTCCCCAGATGTACTCTACCGGCTCCGTTTCGAGCGTTCACGCTGATGAACGATGAGTTGGAGTCAAGAAACTTAAGAAACACGAGACTAGGCGAGCAATGACGGGAATAGAAGACAGCACGAAGCCCATCATAGGCGCCGCGGAGCATGGTGCAAAAATACAGGAGTATGCGCGCGGTTGATGTTCGAGTCTGGATCGTAATCTGTTGTGTGACGGCCCTGGTTCCAGCATCGTTTGCGCAACAAAACCCTCCCAGCCGGGGGCGCGACGTCACCAAACTTTATGCCGAATACTGTGCCGGTTGTCATGGCGCAGATATGGCGGGCGGCTCAGCGTCCAGCCTAGTAGACGGCACCTGGCGCTATGGAGGCGACGCCAGGGTTGCCGATAGTATTCGCAATGGTCATCCCGAGGCTGGTATGCCAGCGATGGAGAAGGATTTTGACGCCCCCGAGATTCGCGGGCTTGTCATCTATATTCGCGAGCGCGCCGCCAGCTTCGAGACGGCTCATACGAAATACAATGCTCCGGTCGCAGACGCGATTGTGAAAAGTGAAGCCGCTACGTTCAAGCTGGAACAGGTGATCGAGACCGGGCTGGAGGTTCCCTGGGCGGTTGCATTCCTGCCGGACGGCCGTATGTTAGTGACTGAACTTCCGGGCCGCTTGCGCATTATTGAGAAAGGAAAATTGCGGCCGGAACCCGTGCGCGGCATTCCCGCCGTGTATGGAGGCGAGGGTGGACTGCTCGATGTGGCGCTGCATCCCGATTATTCGCGTCTGGGCAATGACTGGATTTATCTCTCTTACGGCGACAAGAGTCCGGGCGGCTTGGCGATGACGGCCTTAATTCGGGGCCGCTTGCGCGATGGCGCCTTCGTCGATCAGCAGCAAATTTTCAAGGCTGACGACTCAAAGTATCGCGTAGGCGGCCAGCGCTTCGGGTCGCGACTCTTGTTTGACGGCCAAGGGCATCTCTTCTTCTCGGTGGGCGACCGCGCCTGTCCCGGGGACGAACAAGATCTGACACAACCGAATGGAAAAGTACATCGCGTCAACGACGACGGTAGCATCCCCAGCGACAACCCCTTTGTGAAACAACCTGGGGCGATGCCCAGCATCTGGACGTACGGCGATCGTAATCCACAGGGACTCGCTTTCAGCCCCGTCACTGGAGATTTATGGGAGTCAGAGCATGGCCCGCGGGGCGGCGATGAACTGAATATTCTCCATCCTGGCCATAACTATGGTTGGCCGGTGATTACTTACGGCATGAACTACGATGGAACACCGATCACTAATCACACTGCCCACGCCGGCATGGATCAACCGGTTACTTACTGGGTTCCTTCGATCGCCACCAGCCCACTTACTTTTTATACGGGAGACCGGTTCCCGCAATGGAAGAACAATTTATTTCTCGGCTCACTGGCGGCGCAGGAGCTATTGCGTTTGGTGATCGACGGCGAAAAAGTGACCCATCAGGAAATACTCTTTAAAGGCATTGGGCGGGTGCGGGATGTCTTAAATGGCCCGGACGGCTGATTTATATGTTGTGTTCAACGAGCCTGACCGGATCGAGCGGATTGTACCTGCGGATGCGAATTAGATAGCTTCTAAGTAGTAGCCGCCCTGCGGAAGAAACGCGTGCTCAAAAGAGATTCCGCGTCCCTGGCATCAACCGCCTGGACAGAATGAGCGCCTGAAAAATCGTACTGCAGTCCGGTGAAAGGTCCACGCACCCGGATTCGCGAAGTTTCCACATACCGGATACTTATTGAGGGACTTCCCGTTTGTCTATTGATGGACTGGTTATCCGGAGTCTGGATCCGTCCGGGCTGAGTCCGGCTACCGCCGGATACATTTTGCGGGACGGCGGGAGCCGTCCCAGGCACCGAATTTCTCCGCAGGTCGGCACGCTTCTGGCCGCAGCACATTGTGGGCGTCTCCTTTACGACGAGAGATCGTTGCAGATCTTTACCGGCCAGTCAGCGTAACCCCAGACGGTATGTTGCGCGTCCTCTCGAATGGTGCGGTCATACACCCAGACTTTGAAGATGTAGACACAGCATTGGCCCCTGGGGATGGTAAGGTTTGGGTCAGGTCCCCATTGGACAGAGCTCTGGCAGATGGGGTCAAGCGCCCTCAAATCAAAGCTTGCCAACGGTCCGAACACGGCAGCGGGATCCAGACTGCTCGGATCACAAACCGAAGTGTTGCAGTGATGCAGGGGATCGCCGACCGTCGAGGTGCCAAAGAAGCATGGATGTAATGGGTCAAAACCGGGTCCTGGAATTGGAATCTGGACGGTGGGGCCTCCTTGTTTTTCGATCTGTACGTAATAGTAGTCGAAGTTATTGTTGGGCCGGGTGGGAAGCGCCAACTCGTCAATCAGCGGGTCGAAAGCGATTCCGGATAGAGGCAGCGGCCAGGGATTGCTGCAGTCGGGCGGTTTGGCGAATTGGCTGATAAAGAGATCGGCGCATTTCGGCACCGCATCAATCCGAATTGCTCCACAAGGATACTTGTTATCGATCCAAAGGCGCTGGGTGTCGCAGTAAAGGTTGTTGTTGGTGTCGATGGCACGCAGCCGGAAGGTATACAGGCCGTTGAGCAAGCAGCTTCCGATGTTGCTTTGCCAGCAGCTATCGTAAAGCAAGGCGTTAGCGATGCCGTGGATTGGATAGCAAAGGCTGCTCAGCGACAGGACAGAACAGTCGGTCCCCCAGACCGCGGTCAGATCGGAGACGCCCAACCGCCAATTGACAAAGCGGTTTTGCGCCGGCGTCACAAAATCGACTTCCCAGAAGTTAGTCCAGCCTGAAGAGGCACAGTTTGTTTCCAGCCCCGGCTTATAATCCAGGAAATAGGACTTAATGGAAACGTTGTTGCACCCGCCTACGAACGCGCCGCCGTTGACGGACAGGCATTCTCCGAAGGAGACCTCGGAGACACTAGCTGGCCGGGTGCATAAGGCAGGCACATTTTCGATAAGCTTCGCCAGAGGATCGGTGGGCCCGGTATCCATGGTGGTGAAATCATCGATTCCCGTTATGAGAACGTCTTGCTTAAAGAGCTGGAAGGAGATCTCACATGGCAGTTGTGCTTGCGTGTTCGAGAAGACGGTCATGCGAATCCAGTAGGTGCCTGGGTTCAGGAGAGTGGTGTTAAAGTCGGCCAAAAGCCCACTCACGACAGGAATGGTTCCCGGTCCCGGGTTGCCCGGCGGTATAGGCGGATAGAAGAAGTCCGTCGCATTGAAGGTGATGTTGTCGGTCGACCATTCCAGAAGGTAGTGATCGAAGTTCAGGCCCGCCGCCGTGCCGGTAATCGGAACCACAGTTGCTCCCAATTGGAGATCGGGAACCTCTGAGACGCATCCCTGCGGTCCGGTGAGAGTGCACGTCAGCGGCCGGAAGCAGTCGATCAGGCAGCGGAAGTATCCGTACAGGCATAGCACTACCTGTTGGAGGTTTCTTGCGCGGGCGAGGCAACAGCCGAAGCAGAGGGCGCAGAGGCACCAGCAACGGCAGAACCAGAAGAAGGGTTGTTGGCTGTGTTCTTTAAAGGCGGCCTCTCCGAGCAAGGCACGCGCGGCTTCGGTGGTCAACAGCCGGTCGAAGACAGCGCAGGCTTCCTGATCGTCTGTAAAGCAATCGATCTCCCCAGAAATCACCTCATCGGGAACGCCCTGCGGGTACTCAACCGTGGCGAGCTGGTCCGTCAAATAAGGCTTGAATGCGGCAGCCAAAATGTTGACCAGAGTTTCAAAGTCTCGCCGCTGATCCTCGGCCGGAGGATCGCTAACGGGATTGCCGATGACCTGACGGACGCACTTCCAGAACTCGTAGAGGTAGTAGGCGTAACCTTTGAAGGTCCGTGGCCAGCGGCAGACCAGCCAGCCGAATACGATGCAACACAGGATGTGCTGCAGGCACCATCGCCACTGATCGATTGGCCCAAGCAGCTCCTTCGCCTGAGGAGGCAGCAGCCGCGTGGCTGTGTCCTCATTCAGGAACTTCCCGAAGATGGCGTAAGCTTCCTTGAATTCGTCAGCGCAACTGCGGGAGGCTTCGGCCTGCGCTTCCTTCTGCAACTCACTTGGATTCTTCGCCAGATTAAGCTGCTGTTCCAAGATGGGTTGGTAAACGGCCAGCAGGGCGTTCAGGGCCGCCTGGAAGTCCGGATTGCTAAAATCTGCCGCGCGCGGCGTTTCTTTGCCGGTCATAACAATCTCCTTACCTGACGGGCTGAGAGGCTGCCCTAATTTTTTGGGCCACTCCCCTCAGGGGGATTGCCAAGCCCGGGCTATTGCCACACTACTGCCACTTGCCGGGGCCGTCGGTGCGGTAACACACATAGCGAGCGAGAATTTAGCGGTGTCTAATCAAGGTGAGAGGGTTCCTTAGCCGGCTGCTTCGAAAGCTGCCTCGGGCCTGGTGGCTGGGTGCTTCCGTTTCCTCTCGAATAAACGGTCGAGCTCGTCTTTGACAACGCGGTAGCACTCACAGACACTCGACTCCAAGCCGTCGCGGTTCAAGATCCTGATATGACCACGGCAATAGTGGATCAGACCAGCGTCTCGCAGATGTCCGGCAGCGACCGTCACACTTTCACGGCGCCCCCCCAGCATGTGGGCGATGAGTTCCTGTGTCATCAGCAGTTCCGAATTACTTGTCCGGTCATGGCACAGGAGCAGCCATCGGCAGAGCCGCTGTTCGAGGGAGTGCAAGCGATTGCAAACAGCGGTCTGCGAAATCTGGCTGATGAGTGTTTGCGTGTACTGGAGAAGCAAGCTTTGCAGAGCGCCGGCGCGTTTGAATTCCTTCTGTAACAGCTTCGCCGGCAAACGTAACGCATTCCCGGCGATCAAGCCTAAGGCTCTGCTGCAAGTGGACTCGCATCCCAGAAAGATGGCGACACCGAGGACGCCCTCATTTCCCACAAGGCCCATCTCGGCTGTCGAGCCATCCTGCATGGTGTACGCCAAGGAAACCACAGAGCTAGTCGGGAAGTAACAGAAGTCGATACGCTCGCCCGGCTCGTATATTACCTCGCTTGGAGAGAATGTCACTCTTTGCAAGTGAGGCAGCAAGTGTTCAAGCTCTGCTGGCGGCAGCGCGCACAGAAGACGATTGCGAGACCAACTAGAAGCGTAACTAAGTTTGCGCATAGATGCCGCACCCTAACGGTGATCATCATATCGCTGGGTTTCCTCCCCAGCGGCTGGGCGGACATGGTCGGCCGGCGGCACCGCGCCGGCAATTTCTTTAACTCAGCTCACCGCGTTTTGCGGCTCGGATGGCATAGTCTGCCGCGCGGTAAGCCAGGGCCTGGATGGTGGCCGTCGGATGCTGCCTGGCGGAGGTGACAAAGTTGCTGCCGTCCACGAGAAACAGGTTCGGAACATCGTGCGCCCGGCTATAGGCATTCACCACGGAAGCGCCTGGATGGTTGCCCATGCGGCAAGTGCCCATGAGATGACGGCTGGGCATCATGACACGAGGCGTGGAAAGGCGCGCTTTGGGTGGCTTGCATTTGGCGTTGAGTCGTTGTATTTTACTAACTGGTTAGTCAAAAATGCCACTGCCAGATCCAGACCACGGTCTGAACGACCGCCCAGCCGAGGCGCGCGCCCGGATCCTCCATGCTGCTCTTCAGGAGTTCAGCGCACATGGCTTGGCCGGTGCTCGAACTGAATCGATCGCGGCCGGCGCTGGAGTGAATAAGGCGCTTCTTTACTACTATTTCGACAGCAAAGAGAAGCTCTATATCGCGACGCTGGAAGAGGTCTCCGGCAAGCTGCGTGACAGCACGATGGAGGTGTTTCTGCGCGGCGTCAGCGCTGGGGAGCGATTGTTACGCACGGCTTTGAACCATTTCGACCGGATTCTGACGCAGCGAGGGTTTCAGCGAATGCTGCAACAGGAGATGATGCGCCTGCACCAGGAGGAGTCCGGAGCGCTGCCGATCGTGGTCAACGAGGTATTCGGCCCTCTTCACGCAATGTTTCAGGCGATGGTACGTGAAGGCATCGCCTCCGGTGAGTTAATTGAGGCGGACGGGATGCAATTTCCGTTCGTGTTGCTGGGGGCCAACGTCTTCTATTTCCTCAGTGCGCCGGTGTGGCGGTTGATAGTCGAGTTCGAGCCCTTTGCTCCCGACGTGCTGGCGGAGCGGCGAAGGGCGCTCGTGGAGTTCCTGGGACAAGCGATTTTTCAGGACCGGGGTCACGGGGCGGAAGTAGCCGCCAGCGTGCTCGCTGACTCACCCATGCCCGAATTGAACGGAATCGAAGAGTGGTGGGGGAAACGATGAGCGCGCGCAGCAGGGTGTTTCTGATGTTGGGGCTACTCACGGCCGGCTCGCTCGCCTGGTACCTGTTCAGGGCGCGACCTCCGGCGGATCTCAAACTCATTGGCACGGTGGATGCAAATGAGGTGCTGGTGAGTAGTAAGATCCCGGGCCGGATTCAGACACTGACGGTGGAGGAAGGCCAGAAGGTCGAAGCCGGACAACTGATTGCCGTAATCGAGAGCCAGGATCTGAACGCGGCCTATGAGGCAGCCGAGGCGGCGCGAGCGAGCCAGGAATCGAAGCTGCAGGAAACGATCGAGACTGAGCGGCAAACCCGCGGGGAGACCAGCAGCCAAGTGATCAACGCCGAGGCGATGCTGCGAGCTGCCCGGGCCAACGAGACGCAGGCAAAAGCCAACCTGGAACATCAGGAAGCGGATACGCGACGCACCGCGGCGTTGGCGGAACAAGGAGTGATGAGCGAACAGGCCAAAGACGATGCGGTAACCAGTCTCCGGGCGGCCGAGGCCGCGCTGGACGCAGCTCGCGAGAACAGCGCGGCTGCTGAGGCCTCATTGCGCCAGGCCCGGGCGCACGAGTTGCAGGCAGAGGTGGCCGCGCGAACGGTGGCTTCCACGCGAGGCAGCGTGGCCAATGCAGCGGCGTTGGCAAGCGAGGCACACGTGGACCTGGGCTACGCCCGCATACTAGCGCCGGTAAGCGGCACGGTGAACGTGCGCTCGGCGCGGCCGGGCGAGGTGGTCATTGCCGGCGCGCCGATCGTGACCCTAATGGATCTGACCCAAACCTGGGTCTATGCCCCGCTGCCCGAGACCGAGGCCGACGCGGTGCAGCTTGGGGATTGTCTGAGTGTTGTCATGCCCAGCGGCGGCACGGTACAGGGAAAGGTCATTGCCAAGTCATCGGAAGCCGATTTTGCCACGCAGCGCGACATCAACGGCGGACGTAAGCGCGACATCCGTACCGTGCAGCTAAAGCTGCTGATCGACAATCCCGGAGAGCGTTTTGTTCCCGGCATGACGGCCGAAGTCTTCGTTCCGAGAAACAAGCTGGTGAAGAAATGAGTAGCGCGACGACACAGGTTGAGGCGCCAGGCGCTTTAGGCACCGTGCCGGCGATAGCTGTCGAGGGGATCGTCAAGCGGTATGGCGACTTCGAGGCGGTGAAGGGCGTGAGCTTTAGCGTGGCGGAGGGCGAGATCTTCGGGCTGCTGGGTCCGAACGGCGCGGGCAAGAGCACGCTCATCCGCATGATGACCACCCTGATTCCACTCACGGCCGGCAAAGCCGTTGTGGAAGGACACGATGTGGAGCGCGACCCAGACGAAGTGCGCCGCTGCATTGGCGTGATACCGCAGGCGATGACCAGCGATCCGGATTTAACGGTTGAAGAGAATCTGAGCATTTACGCAAAGCTTTACAGCGTGCCGCGGGCGCAGCGGGAGAAGAACATCGCCGAAGTACTGGAAGCCGTGGATCTGACTAAGTGGCGGAGCGCGCAGACCAAGACTCTGTCGGGCGGAATGCGGCGGCGGCTGGAGATTGCCCGCGGGCTGGTTCACGATCCGAGAATCTTTTTTCTCGACGAGCCGACGACGGGACTGGACCCGGTGTCGCGTATCGCCGTGTGGGAGATGCTGAACAACCTGAAGAAGAGGCGGAACCTGACCATTCTGCTGACGACGCACTACATGGAAGAGGCGGACCGGCTCTGCGACCGCATCGCGATTGTGGATCACGGCAAGCTGGTGGCATTGGGAACTCCGGCGGAGCTGAAGGCAGGCGTGCCGGGCAGCGACGTGGTGCAGGTGCAGTTCACGCACGATCGCGACTGGACGGACTGGCTCAAGGGCCTGGAGAGCGTGACCGCAGTGCAGCCGCAGACCGGCGGAGTGTATCGGGTGCTGACCTCCAACGGTTCACGAACCACGATGGAGTTGGTGGAGCTGGCGGCGCGCGAGGGTGAGACGCTAACCTCGCTCGCGGTGCAGAACACCACGCTGGACGATGTTTTCGTGCATTACACCGGGCGGCAGCTGCGCGACGAACAGGTGAAGGCTGTCAACTTCCTCATGCCGCCGAGACCGGGGATGCAGCCATGAACCGTCTGCTCGCGATTGTTGAGCGAGAGATGCGGAAGTTCTTCCGCTCACCCGCGCTGATGATCATGTCGCTGATGCTGCCGCTGGTGCAGCTGCTCATCCTGGGCAATGCGTTTGGCGGCAACATTCACGGCGCCCGGGTGGGCGTGGTGGACCACGATCATGGGCCGCAAGCGGTGAAGGTCCGCGAGGCCTTCGACGCGGTGGCCGCAAATATCGGGACCTTCGGCGTGGTCCCGTATGACGACGAAGTTCACGCACGCGAGGACGTGCGGACCGGAAAGCTGGATGCGGCGGTGATCATTCCGGCGCAGTATTCGCGTCGAGTCTACGCTCAAGATGCGCCGCAGATCGGGCTGGTGGTGGATAACAGCGACCAGTTCATGAGCAGCAGCATTGAGGGCGAGATGAAATCTCTGGTGGACGCGCTGAATCAGCCCGTCATTCAGGATGTCATCGTGAAGAATATTGCGCTGAAGATTGTGGAGCTGTATCCGTTTGTCGAGTACATGAAGTATCTGCTATCGGGATCGATCGCACTGGCGATGTATATCTCGGTGATGATCGGCGGCGGGATGCTATACATCGACGACAAAGCGCGCGGGGTCCACGAGGGCTATCTGGTGACGCCGATCAGCAAGTTGGAGCTGGTCTTCGGAATGAACGTAGCTGGATCAATCAAGGCAGTGTTGGCCGGCATCAGCCTGACGGTGATCGGATCGTTAATGGCAGGACTGGGAACGATCTTCAGGCCAGGGGCCGATCTGCAGTTGCTGCTGCTGATAATGGCCACGTCGATCGCCTTTAACGGCATGATGTTCCTGATGATGGTGCGAGTGGACGACCCGCTGGTGCCGCGCGCCATATTCGGCGTCCTCAACACGCTGCTGTTCTTTCCTTCCGGAGCCATCTATCCGATTGCCGCGTTTCCGGCATGGCTGAAGGCTATCGCGATTGTCGATCCGTTCACGTATGCGATCCATGGCTTCAAGGCAATTCTGCTCAAGGATGGGGGGTGGGCGGCGATCCAGGCCGATCTCACGTTCCTCTTTGCGTTTGGGGCGGGTACGCTGCTGTTGGCGACGCCGCTTTTTAAGAGAACGTTGTAGGGGATGGTTTGATCTCTACGATGAAAGCCGCAGTGATGCATGAAGCGGGTGGGCCGGAGGTTCTAAAAATCGAGAGCCGACCGATCCCCACGCCGCAAAAGGGCGAAGTGTTGATCCGCGTGAAGGCGTTCGGGCTCAACCGCTCGGAGCTGTTCACGCGGCAGGGCCATTCGCCTGACGTCAAGCTCCCGCGCGTCCTCGGCATAGAGGCGGCCGGCGTTGTCGAGGAAGCGCCAGGAGGAGAGTTTCGCAAGGGCGATATCGTCGCAACCGCGATGGGCGGAATGGGGCGGCAGTTCGACGGTGGCTATGCGGAATATACCTGCGTGCCTGCGAGGCAAGTGCAGGCGGTCAAGACTGAACTCGGTTGGGAGACGCTGGGGGCCATTCCGGAGATGCTGCAGACGGCATGGGGCTCGCTATTCAAGTCGCTTCGCGTGGAAGCTGGCCAGCGTTTACTGATCCGTGGGGGCACGACTTCGGTCGGGCTGGCTGCCGCGGCGATCGCCAAGGGCCACGGCCTTTTCGTCGCAGCGACGACTCGCAATCCGGAGCGCGATCAACTGCTGCGTACAACCGCGCCGATCAAGTGTTCATCGATAGCGGATCTATCGCCGAAGAGGTCAGGAAGGCGTTTCCGGAAGGGATTGACAAGGTTCTTGAACTGGTAGGAACGATGACGTTGAAGGACTCGCTGCGCTGCGCCAAACCGGGCGGGGTTGTGTGCATGACGGGGATTGTCGGCAACAAATGGTCGTTCGAGGATTTCGCGCCGATGGAGGCGATCCCGACAGCGGTCAGCCTGACCACCTATGGCGGCGGAGCGGATGACTTCATACGGACGCCGCTCGAGGAGCTAGTTGAGAAGATCGCGGCGGGCACGTTGCACGTCCAGATTGGCAGGATATTCCAGCTTAATGAGATTGTTGAGGCGCATCGCTGCATGGAGGAGAACAAGGCGGGTGGAAAGATCGTCGTGCTTACGTAAACAGGAGCAAGGCAAGTGTTCTCATAAGTGGCGCAAAATGAAAAATTTCTTCGCGCCCCTTTTCAGACGTTTGCCTGGTTTAAGCCTAAGGCTCTGATAACAGAAGACTTCTTCGCCTACCCCAAAATGGCACCCGGGGTGCTAGAAAACAGTGACCAAGGAGAACAACGAAAGCGACTCGTGTGCGGACTCGCAGTTCTTTCTTGGATTAGCGAGAGAGGCGGATACCTTGAACATCGAATCGAACAATTCTTCGGGCAACTGGTTTGCCGTTCATGTCAAATCACGATCCGAACAAGCAATTGTGAGCATCGCGCACAATAAAGGTTACCGGCATTTCCTGCCGGTCTACAAGGCACGGCGTCGCTGGTCGGATCGTATGCGAGCGGTAGACCTTCCGCTGTTTCCCGGCTACTTTTTTTGCTACCTGGCCGGAGGGTCCTGGCTACCTCTTCTAACGACGCCGGGCGTCATAGGGCTGGTGGGGGTCGGAAAAACTCCAGTGCCGATCGATGACACGGAGATTGCAGCCATTCAGGCTACGGTCGAATCGGGTCTATTCGCGGAACCTTGTCCCTTCATGAGCTTCGGGCAACGCGTTCGTCTGGACGAGGGACCCTTAGCTGGGCTGGAAGGCTATTACGTCGAAAATCGAAAGCAGCACCGGATCGTAGTCTCGGTGACTCTGTTGCAGAGATCAGTTGGCATTGAAATTGACCGCGACTGGGTCCGACCGTTGGAAACGAGGAACTTTAACTCAAGTCTGCGTCCGGCAACGCGATGCGCGTAGTCTCTTGAGCTTCGGAGTCAAAATTGACATAGGAACCTGAGACTGCTCGTTCGAGGGCGCTCAGCCAGAGGAACTTGGAGGAGCCGGAGGCGCGGAACGCGTAGCGAACCGACGGCTAAATCCCACGAACTTTGCGGGGCCATCACGCCGGAACAAGCGGTAAGGCCTCAGAATCCAATAAATCGGCTCGGGCAGCTTGCCGTCAAACAAGGAGCGATCCTTCTCGTTGGGCTTAATGAGTCCGAAGAGAAACCTCGAATGCATACCGAGCCGCTCGAAAACGCCGTCGCGTACCTGAACGCGCACCCATTCCAGATACATCCGCTCAAGAGCAGTCCTGCTCCTTGATACCGCGTCGTCGGCTTGAACCGTATAGTTACGACGCTGAATTTCTGTGGCAATCCGAGAGACGATCGAATCGCGGGCAATTGCCCGTGCAATCGGCGACGGCAACTTCACTTGCAAGAGCTGTTCGACTAGAGCCAGAGGAAGCAAAATGAGGCGCTTGCGCGAAAGTTTGGCGGCTTCGAAGAGAACGCCGTCCCAGTCCAGATCCTTATGCACTTGAACGAAAGCGGCGATATCGCAGAGCCATTTCAGCGATTCCCAATTATGCCTGAAACCATGAATCGCGAGGAGGAAAAAGATGTTTTGCGCTGAAGGCAGTGGCACGTCACAATGCGGGAGGGTAGCCGTCGAATCTGGGATCCAAAACTTCGCGCGAGCTAGGCGAGGATCACGTCCCGCTTCGCACGCAGACCAGTGCAACTCAAGATGAATCCCTGTTTTGGGATGGAAAAACTCCACGTCTTTGGTGTCGCTCAGCGGCACACCCTTACAAGGTTCGACCTTCGCATACCCTCGATCGGAAAGCACGCGCGAGGCTTGCGGAACTTCAGACTTTTCAATGAATAGGTCGAGATCAGCAATCTGGCGATCGGCCAAGTTGCCGTAAAGGATCTTTGTCCATACCGGGCCTTTGAAAGGCACGGCCTTAATGGCGGACTGTTCGAGTCCCTGGAGGACTCCCACGAGTTCTAAAGCCAGCGAGAGATTATGGGCGACAATCGTCCGGCAAGAAGTCTCTAGCCGGCCCCGCACGGGCGCGGGAACCCAGTCCAAATCCCTCAGCGCCTTGTTCACGAGCGGCACCACTTGGTGCTGATGAGCAAGGTCTAACAATCGCGGCCAGTTGAAGCCGGCGGGTGCAGGAGCGAGACCGGCAGGATTGAGTTGCAGGCTTTGCTTCACGCAATTGAAAAGCGCCGTGTACTCATGGAGCTTTTCGCACGCAACAATAGGCTGCGTGGGCGCGGTGGCTCCGCCAGTTGTCGTCCGCATTCACTTATTTGTATGCTTTGCTGTCAAGACTGGCAACTATGTCCAAAGGAATGTAGCAGACGGGGCGGGAATCTCTCCGAACGGCTACAGCAGCAACCTTGCTGAAGGGGGTGATCGAGAAGGGCGTGTCTTTTCTTAGAATTCGAATCCGCTTGTCAGCAAGCATTTGGATTACGGCCTTACGGTCGCTGCGACGGAGAGCCGCATAAAAGGGCTGGGCATCGCCTGAGGCGATTGCGCAGGGCAGCGCGAACGGTAATCGCACCGACCCGATAGTCGCGCCTGCGGCACTCACGGAACGGCGTTTGGCCAGCCAAAAGCCCGTTCCGCAGATACCGGCACAAAGGATTGCGGTTAGCGGAATCCATATCTTTCGCGAACGTCTTCCGATCCGCATACAAGCGAACTGACTGAACACAGATAGAGGCTAGTCCGGGTCGGCGCAGAAATACATGCACTCTAGAGCGGTGGAAGCCCCAACGCCTTGAGTACTCCATCCAGATCTGAAATCTCCTGCGAATAGTTCTGATGCGACCAAGCAACGTCGGCGTTTTTGAGGTCGAGTTGTGCAGTTGGCGAACCGAGATAAGCCGGATCGGTAAGAGCCTCTGCGGTTACTTCGGCGAGATCTACCGTAGCTTGCTTCGCCGTAACGCTGGAGCTGGCCATCGCGGGCGTAGGCGCCAGCACAGAAGCAACGAACGGAATCAGTGCTGCCGAAACTCCGGCCAGCGCCAACTTACGTGCCACCTCACGGCGAGAAGGTACCACAGTGGCGGTTCCGGCCTCGATCTGTGGTTCTAGCAATCCCGCTGCCGCCAGCTCTTCCAACGCGAGAAGGACTACGCTATCGTCTGCCGGTATCCCAAGTTCATCGTGAAGGATGCTGGCGAGTTGATCGACAGACTTCTGGCCGTCGGCGTATTCCCAAACCAGTGCGACTGTCTGATTGAGGCTGTGCGCCGTGTGGTTACTTTTGTCGTACAGAATGGTTTCAGAGCCCAGTCTCTCTGAAAAAACTCCATTTCGTCGTGTACATGGGCATTTCATTGCGGTTCCTTTCTAATCGGACCTTCTGTCGGCCCGTTCCATCGATGAGTCGAATGATATCTCGTGCCGCACTCTCGGCATCTCTGCGTTCGCAGCGCAATCCGACCGCCGGACTCACGGCAAGCCCTAGCGCCTTTACGGTCAATTCCGACTGCCTGCGCACCGCGACTGTGTTTGCCAGCAATGTGAGCAGTGTTTGTCCCGGAGTGAGTATCCTCGGATTCCAAACGGCTCCCGGGCAGTGCTGCACGTCCAGCACCCATCCGAGCTGCAGGGGACAAAGCAACTCATTACCCTGTGCAGAGTGCGCAGCCGAACTGAGTCCTGAATTGCGCAACATGTCAGGTCGCAGGCGAAGCTGCCGCGGAAAGGCGTGAATACGGCCCTCGAAATCGACCACCGCATACTCGTCGGAATAATAGGTTGCACCCCCCGCTACCAGCGCTGCAACGAGCGTGCTCTTTCCCGATTGAGAGGGTCCCGGAATGACGATCGCTTTCCCTCGCCAAGCGACTACACCAGCATGCACAAACACAACCTCTTCGGTATGGGTCGCTAACTGGCGGTGAACGTGCGATTCAAGCGCCCGCACCGCTGCATGAACGTCGGCGGAGGAAAAGAAAGGCACTCCGTTCTCGTCCACGGTGAAGAGCCGCTGTCCAAAGGCAGAATCTGTTTGATTAAAGCCGAACACTACAGTGGGCTTGGCGATCGAACGTTCCATCTTCGCACCGGGGACCAAGGACGGAACGTACTCGAGCACGTCGACGTTGGCGCGAAGCTCGATACATACACCATACGCGCGGCAGGAGACGACATTCTGGTGCTCTTGTCCTGCGACCAGCGCCAAATTATCTCCGAATTGATCTGCTCCGATGGCCACTCAGTTTACGCGGATCTGTCCTCAGATCCGCCCTCCGACACATTCGACAACAATACCGATGACAGTATGCTACACCGTAAAACGACTATGAATCATCGCTTATGCGGTACCTCGGGTACCAGGAGTACCTAGGGCCCCGGGTACGCACCGCAAAAAACTGAAACATTTTTCAGATTTTTCCCGATTCCAAAAGACTATTTCGCAGGGCGAAAGGCGGGGGTGCGGCGCCCTCGCGTACAGGGCCCAATCCATCCCACATGTGAGAGGAAGATTTGTGAGTCTTACGGAGTGCCCGAGTGAGTGTGCTTCCGCTGAGCTTATTGCTCAATAAATGCTACGATTGATAGCGGTATTATGCATAGGTAAATATGCAATACTTATAAGCGAAGCGCCGGCTCCGCAACAGACCTGAAGGAGACAAATCGACTGGGATCTGAAAAAGAAGGGTGAAGAGCATCCGCTTCTTTGACTACCCGAAATTCCCTTGGTCGGGAACCGTAAACCATTATGATTATGATGCATCGATCTGTACGAATTTTTTTGTTAGCCGGATACGTAAGTACTTACTGCTTTGCCCAAACTCCTACACTGGTGCAGCACATCTCCAGCGGGCGAGACAACACGACCGGATACAGCAACCCAACCTACAAATTCTTCTTACCCAATCCGACGCTGGCCGGGAACTGCCTGGTCTTACGCTTCGATCACGATAGTTCTATCGCGACGAGCAGCGTCAAAACGGATCGAGGGAATACGTTTTCGCCTGGGCCGAGTGTCAACAGTGGCGGCCACGTACTGGAAACGTTTTATACGATCGCATCGAGCGGGTCGCAGGTTATCAGCGTGACGACTGCCGGAAATGTCGGATCGAACACTGATCAAGCTTCCGGAGACCTGTCGGAATTTTACAACACGACCTGCGCCGTTGATTCAACCGGCGCTTCATCAAGCCGGAGCGTCAACTTGAGCCCAACAGCAGCGAACGACTTGATCTGGCAATCCGCAGACGACACGTCAACCATAGGTCCTAACATTTCGGGCATGACGGTAGGCTCCGGCTACCGCATGCTTCAGGGGAACACTTCCCAGGGCACCTTCGCTCAGTACAAGACGGGAGCGGCAGCAGGATCCCAGTCAGTTTCCTTTCAAACCTCGGATAGTGATTCCTGGCAGTCGGCGGCAATTGCGTTCAAGAGTGCTGCTGCAGGCACCGCTCCGCCCTCGACGGGCATTCGCATTATCAACATGTATGGCGAGATCTTTGGGAATAACACGCACACAATGTACGTTCCTTGTTCTGGCAACCTTTTGATCGGCATTTGGTCTAGTCCGCTCGTGACGATTGCGGGCGCGAATTCCAGCTCGTCGGGTACGTGGTCTCCGGGCGCGAGCTCTGTCCGTCCGAGTGGCGAAGTCGCACAGGTCTTTTACGGGCAAGGGATGACTTGCAGCGCGGGGCTAACTGTCACACCCACTTATAGCGTTCAAGGGAGCGGGGGTCTGAACTTTCTGGTGATGATGGACGTTGCGGGAGCGAGCTCTTCGGCCCACGATGTCGATGTAACTAACATCGGAGACCAAACTTCGGGATCAATCCTCACCACAGACACCATTACGCCGACCACCGCAAGTGGTCTAGTTGTCGATTCGACGGCATGGTGGGGATGCACAGCCATTAGTGCCTCCCCAGGCATGTATGCCGGGATCGCCGCAAATAGCGGCAACAGTAACGTATGTGGGCCAACCAATACTACGGCCTCTACGTTGAATGAAGACAACGGAATGGCGTTTTACTACAATCCGAGCACTTCCCCCGTTATGTTCACGTACACAGATACGGGCGCTGTCTCAGAGTGGGCATCCGTCGCTTCGGCATTCAAAGCCGCAGCCGGAACAACAGCAACGGTTAATCCGCCGACGGGTTTAGTGGCGGTGCCCCAATAAAATGGGCATACTGCTGTGAAACGACCGCGGCGGCTTTTGTGATAGGCTGCCGCGGTACAGCAATCCCGTTTCAACCAAAAGAAATGCACACGAGCGGCTACCCGGGGAACTTCTGGGCCTATTGCATCGCAATCGCGCCGCGGGTTGCTGGCCCAGTCCGCGGGCGGCCTAACAATTCATCTGCGATCATTTCTCCAATCGGAATAGCGGAAGTTGCCGCCGGAGAAGGCGCGTTGCACACGTGCAGCGTCTTCTCCGTACGGGCAAACAAGAAATCGTGGACAAGAGAACCATCGGCAGCGACGGCCTGCGCTCGAATGCCCGCTTTTTCCGGAAGCAGATCACCGACCGTCAGAGAAGGGCAGTACTTCCTGCACTCTCGCAGATACCAGCGCTTCCACAGCGAATTCCTTGTTTCGAGCAGTCCTGCGCGCAAATGCGTTCGCGTCATCCTCCAGAATCCTGGAAAGGACAGACACGCACTCACATCCTTCATACTGAAGGAAAACTTCGGATACTCTTCGCGGGCGAAGGCGAGCACTGCGTTGGGCCCCACCGTGACCCGGCCGTCTATCATTCGAGTGACATGAATGCCCAGAAAGGGCAGGGCGGGATCCGGAACAGGATAGATCAAGTGCCGCGTGATGCCATTTCGTGCGGCAGGGAGCCTATAATATTCGCCCCGGAATGGAACGATCTGATGATCGAGCTTGAGGCCCGCCATGGTAGCAATCCGATCCGATTGCAGTCCCGCACATGCCACTAACTTTTTCGCGGTCCAGCGCTGCTCTCCTGCACTGATGGTCACGTGGTCGGTATTCTCCTGAATTGCGGTTACCTTCGCCGAGCAATGGATCTCGCCGCCGTGAGTGCGCACGACTTTCGCCATCGTATCAGCAACCATCTTGTAATCAACGATGCCGGTAGGTTTGACGAGCAGCGCTCCGAGCCCGATTACATTGGGCTCGGAGCGCTGGAGCTCCTGCGCGTCGAGGCGCTCGACCGGAATATTGTTGAACTTTGCTCGCTCAGTTAGAGCTCTCAACCGGTCTAGCTCGAGGGGGTTCGTCGCGACGATCATCTTTCCGCAGACTTGGTATGGAATCGAATGCTGATCGCAAAAGCTCTTGGTCGCCGCTGCGCCGCGGCGGCAGAGTTCGGCTTTCAAACTACCCGGAGCGTAGTAAATGCCGGCGTGAATGACGCCACTGTTGCGGCCAGTCTGATGTTGAGCCAGTCCGCTTTCCTTGTCAAGAAGAACCAGGCTTGCGCCGGGCTGCCTTTGGACCAGCGCCATGGCGGTGGCCAGGCCTACAATGCCGCCGCCGATGACGCAGTAGTCATATGTCATGAGATTTGTCGACGCGGAGCATACGGGAAAAGTAATATACCTGCTCTCGAAGAGGAAGTACTCTAATGCGAAAAATAGCCTTCATTGATCGTCAGAGTGGCAGAGTCATGTATGGTCCGCATTTCGCTCTGCACTCGCTGAGTGCGCAAGATTCCCTTGATTTCTTCCCGCGCCTGATCGAAGGGAAGCGTGTCTTTCGCTTTCATCTTGTAGATGAAGTATCCGTTTGCGTCCGTAAACACCGCTGAGACCTCGCCGGGTTCGAGGTCCATAACCGACGCCTGGCCGGAAGGCAAAGAGACACGCCTGATTTCCAAAGTCGTGCTGGGACCAGTGCTTCCCATACGCGCGGTTTGGTACGCATCCGCCTGCAGTTTGCCGAAGTCTCCTCCCGCGACCGCGCGCGCACGCAACTGATCGGCTTCCAGTCGCATCGTTCCTTCGAAAGTGTCCAACTCGCTGTTCCTGTCAGTCTCACTAGGAGTTCCGTTCGCAACTGTCGGTAACTGCTGTCTCAGCGGAACGTGTATGCGGTCTACTTTCGCCTTCTCGAACTTCGCTGCGTTGTCGCGGTAGTAGGCTGCAATCTCCTGGTCAGAAATTTGGGAAGCCCTACTTTGGATCAGCCTCTTTAGATCCTGTGACAACACCTGGATGCGAGCAACCTTCATCTGCTCCTCGTACTCGGGACCTTTGTCAAGCGCGAGCGACTCTGCCTTTTTGGCCATAAGCAGGCCTTCGGCGTAGTGCCAGGCAAACTCCCGGCGTGCGCGCCTCGGCATCCCGGGCTGAATGGCATCGACTACCCTCTCGAACTGCGCTTCGGTGATAACGGTTTCGCAGCTGGAATCTTCAGTGCTGCCGTCGGCGGAATAATCACACAGACCGGCTATCGTAATGAGCGGTTTATCACCTGCCACGCGGGAGGTTACCGGATTGGGGGCTGAGTCACGGCCTGTGTTCGCGCTGGCAATCGTCTGAGCCTCGAGTGCTGATGTGGAACTCATCCCCAGATACCCAAGGGGCGATAAGAACATCAGACAAACGAAGCCAAGGCGTAATATAAGCAACCAATTCAACATAAATAATGATTCTCTGTCGCCTCGATTAATTATGGCGCAGGGGCGAACGAGGCCATAATGACACTGGAACTGGAGGCGCCATCGGAGATTGTTGTCATACTGACATTTCCGGGCGGAGAAACCGGAGATCCGCTGCTCGCGAAGATGCCGCCTGCGTCAAATGCAGCATCAGTCAGTATAGGCGTTGCGCCGGTTCCCGCCGCTAAATGCCCATAGGACCAAAGCCCTTGCACGACCAAAGATCCGCTGGCGGCGGTTGTCAAGGAAGTGGTGATGGACGTGCTCCCGGCCTGCGCTGTGTTTGTCGTAAAGGCATCCGGCTGGCCTGTCTGCCTAACGTTATACCACGATGCAACCTGAGAAATCAGATAATGTGAACTCGCCGCCGTAATGACAACACTATTCGTGCCACTCGCCGGATTCAGCAAATAGTATAAGTACTGCCAGTTATTAGACGCTGCCTGCACCTTTCCGATCAGGGTCATCGGTGCTCCCGCGTAAGTAACGGATGAAATATCATCCGCCGCCGTGTCCCCGATCAGATTGACAAGCAATAGCCGGTTGGGACCTACCCCTACCGTGTAGGAATAGCTCAGGGACGCCGTCGAGCCGCTATTATTTCCGCCGTCAGCAGAGCCGTCATACGTGATACCGGCAGCCCCACTAGAAGCCAGCGAGAAGGCCGCGAGGACGGTTGATGCGGCACTCTGCCCACCCCACGTGTTGCTGAGAGATACGGGGTAAGCCGGAGTTACTGGAGAGGGGATACTGGCAAACAATCCGAGGCTGGTGAGAGCTGCATCCACAATCACTGGAGAGGAGCCATTGCTGGCAAGAACCTGCAAAGGAGCCCATATGCTTTCTGCCACGATCGCATTATTCGAAGCTGCCGGCAACGTTGTTGTGATCGAAACGCCCGAGTTTGCGATATTAGTCTTGAAAGAGAAAGGTTGACCAGACTGGGCCACGTTATACCAGGAAGAAGCTTCCGAAATAAGGTAGTGAGAGGTGGCGGCGGTTATCACAACGCTGTTTGTTCCGGATGCCGGGGAGAGCAAATAATATAGGTAGTGCCAGTTGCTATTTGGTGGCTGAATCTTGGCAATGAGGGTCAAGGGTGCGCCAGCATAAGTAACCGACGAGATATCGTCTGCTGTTAGATCGCCAACCAGGTTGACGATTAATAATCGGTTTGCATTTGCGCCGACAGTGTACGCGTAGGTAAGCGAACTTGTTCCTCCACTGTTATTGCCACCGTCGGCAGCATTGTCTAGATAGGCTGGAATTGTGACCGTGGAAGCGACTGAATATGGACCATAGATTCCGTTCGCATCTTGCGCTCTCACGCGATAACTATATGTAGTGCCAGGCGCCGCAGAGGAGTCAAGGTAAGACGTACTCGTAGTTGTAGACAGTTGGGCAAAATTGGAGCAGCCGGTCCCGGTGCATCTCTCAATAGAGTATAGGCTGACGGACCCACCAGTTTCCGTTGAAGGGCTCCAACTCAAGGTTCTCAGAGGAGCGGCGGTAAAGCTGGAAACGATTTGCGGCATAATCGGGCTAAGCAACTGAACGCTTGAATAAGGACTATACGTGGCGCTCGAGCTCTCAGCGCGAACTCGGTAATTGTACGCGGTACCGGGTGAGATCGTGGCATCGGTGTAAGTTGTTGTAGAACTCCCGACACTGCCAATCTGAGTGAAAGTCGAACAGCTTACACCACCGCATCTTTCGATGTAGTAATTGGCGACAATGCCGCCGGTAGAAGGTATCCACGACAGCACGGCCTGATTTGGCTGGGGCGCGATTGCGGCTATCACGGTTTGCCAAAAGTCGCTCACGGATGCTGTAAAGTCAGAGTTATAGGTGCCAGGAGTGGATGCACTTGCCGTTTCGGCGCTGAAATTATTCCCGGTCGATGCCGTCTGCTTGGTAAACCCACCTAAGGCAGTATAAGTGTTATTCCCGAATCCCTTCACGATTCCAAGCAGCAAGTCGTTCGGCTGGGTAGTTGTTAATGGAGTGCTGTAGATATATTGGGCCACTGTGCCGTTGTCGCCGGTGATTGCGCCGTAAGCATCAATGGGCGAGTAGATATTGTCGCCCGAGATAGCAGCAATGGACATAACCAAGGGCTCGGACTGGCTGAGGCCTACCGTTATAGTGTGACCTGCTCCCGTTTTGGCGTTTGGCGCGTAGAAGAATTCGCCTTCCATAGGGTAGGAGGCGCTTCCCGCTTTGTAAGCTGGCCCGGCTAAGGGAAGCCAAGTGTTCCCGAAGGAATCTGTGATAGTGAAAACGGTCGTGTTATGGCAGCCCAAAAACATGAGGACTAGGTCTGCGCCCGTGCTGTTAAAGGGTGAGCTGGTGAACGAAGTGCCCGCTGTGGCATTGTAGTACTGTTGTCCGGCGACGTAAGTCGGCGCAGTAGTCCCTACCAGCGAGCCGGCAAAGCTGGCCGGGGCCGTGAGGCCGCCTGTCACTGTATAGGTAAAGCCGTTGGCAAGGCTGCCGGCCTGTGAGCCGACATTGGTGACCGTCACGGTCACTGCTCCGGCGCTCCCCGCAGGCGTGGTAGCCGTGATGGTGGTGCTATTGACTACCGTGACACTGGTGGCCGCCGCGCTGCCGAAGGTCACCGTAGCGCCGGAGGCGAAGTTGATACCGGTAATCGTCACCGCAGTGGCGCCTAATGTCGAGCCGCTGTTGGGTGACACGCTCGTCACTGTCGGTGCCACCACGTACGTGAAGCCATTCGCCAGGCTGCCCGTCTGACCACTGGATGTGACCGAAACCGTGACCGCACCCGCGCTGCCCGCCGGCGTGGTTGCTGTGATACTGGTGCTGCTCACGACTGTCACGTTCGTAGCGGCTGTACCACCGAAGGTCGCCGTCGCACCCGAGGCGAAGTTCGCGCCTGTAATCGTGACGGCGGTGCCACCCGCCGCTGGACCACTGTTGGGCGACAGACTCGTCACCGCGGGACTCGTCACATAGGTGAAGGCATTCCCAAGGCTACTACTCCGCCCGCCGGAGTTGGTTACTGTCACGCTTACCGCGCCGGCGCTGCCAGCCGGCGTGGTGGCCGTGATGGTGGTGCTGTTGACCACCGTGACGTTAGTGGCGGCCGCGCTGCCAAACGTCACCGTCGCCCCGGAAACGAAGTTCGTGCCGCTGATGGTCACCGCCGTCCCACCCGCCGTCGAACCGCTGTTGGGCGACACACTGCTCACCGTCGGCGCCGGTCCGGAAACAGCCGAGAAGGTCACCATCTGCATGACCCACGGCCCGGAGCCGCTCAAAGTAGCGGTCGCGCTGTTGCTGCCGGCGGTACTCACGGTCTTGTCTTCGGCAATGTCGCCGTCCGGCGACGTGATCACCCGCGAGGTGAAGCCGCTGCCGGCTGCCGTCGTGGTCGTCGCCACTATATCCGCCCCGAAGATCAACTCGTTGGCACTGGTGGTCGTCGCCGAGCCGCTGTTCGCACTCGCACTACTGCCGCTCGCACCCGCCGTCACATCCAGCGCCGTCACGCCGCGATACTCTACAGCGCGCACATCCGGGTACGAGGCCGCCTGGCTGAAGGTCACCGTCACGCTGTTGCTGCCGCCGGCAATATTGGCCGCATAGTAGATCGATTGCTCCAACCCCGTTCCCACCGTCGGCCCGATGGCCAGACTATAGTTGTTGCCGGCGCTGTCCTTCACCGACTGCACCGTCGCCGTGCCGTCGTTCCAGCCCACCGCCACCACGTTCAGATCGCCCGCCGTCTGGGCCGCCGGGAAACTCACACTGACGGTGGCGGCTGTGCCTTGCGGATTCGCCGAGGCCACCTGCGCGAAGCTGATCGCCACCGAACTGTTGTAGGTGAACCCGTTCGCCAGGCTGCCGCTCTGTGAGCCGATGTTGGTCACCGTCACGGTCACCGCTCCCGCGCTGCCGGCCGGCGTGGTAGCCGTGATCGTGGTGCTGTTCACTATCACCACTCCAGTGGCCGCCGCGCTGCCAAAGGTCACCGTCGCGCCGGCCGCGAAGTTCGTGCCGGTGATGGTCACCGCCGTTCCGCCGGCCGTCGGACCGTTGTTGGGACTCAGGCTCGTCACCGCCGGCTTGCCGATGTAGGTAAAGCCATTGGCCAGGCTCCCGCTCTGCCCGTTCACCGTCACCGTCACCGTCACCGCACCCGCGGTGCCCGCCGGTGTGGTGGCCGTAATGGTGGTGCTGCTCACCACCGTCACGTTGGTCGCCGCTGTGCTACCGAAGGTCACGGTTGCGCCGGAGGCGAAGTTCGTGCCCGTGATGGTCACCGAGGTGCCGCCTGCTGCGACACCGCTGTTCGGAGACACACTCGTCACCGTCGGTTTCACAATGTAGGTGAACCCATTCGCCAGACTGCCGCTCAGCGAGCCCACATTAGTGACCGTCACGGTCACTGCTCCGGCGCTCCCCGCAGGCGTGGTAGCCGTGATGGTGGTGCTATTGACTACCGTGACACTGGTGGCCGCCGCGCTGCCGAAGGTCACCGTCGCCCCCGCGGCGAAGTTCGTGCCGCTGATGGTGACCGATGTTCCGCCAGATGTCGATCCGCTGTTGGGCGACACGCTCGTCACGGTCGGCGCCAGCACGTACGTAAAGCCATTCGCCAAGCTGCCCGTCTGACCGTTGGATGTGACCGAAACCGTCACCGCACCCGCGCTGCCCGCCGGCGTGGTCGCCGTGATACTAGTGCTGCTCACCACCGTCACGTTGGTCGCCGCTGCGCTGCCGAAGGTCACGGTTGCGCCGGAGGCGAAGTTCGTCCCTGTGATGGTCACCGAGGTGCCGCCTGCTGCGACACCGCTGTTCGGAGACACACTCGTCACCGTCGGTTTCACAATGTAGGTGAACCCATTCGCCAGACTGCCGCTCAGCGAGCCCACATTAGTGACCGTCACGGTCACTGCTCCGGCGCTCCCCGCAGGCGTGGTAGCCGTGATGGTGGTGCTATTGACTACCGTGACACTGGTGGCCGCCGCGCTGCCGAAGGTCACCGTCGCCCCCGCGGCGAAGTTCGTGCCGCTGATGGTCACTGCCGTCCCACCTAACGTCGATCCGCTGTTGGGTGACACGCTCGTCACGGTCGGTGCCAGCACGTACGTGAAGCCATTCGCCAGACTGCCCGTCTGACCGTTGGATGTGACCGAAACTGTCACCGCACCCGCGCTGCCCGCCGGCGTGGTCGCCGTGATACTCGTGCTGCTTACCACCGTCACGTTGGTCGCCGCTGTGCTACCGAAGGTCACCGTCGCGCCTGCCGCAAAGTTCGTCCCTGTGATCGTTACCGCGGTTCCTCCCGCTGGTGGGCCGGCATTGGGCGATACGCTTGTTACGGTGGGTGAAACCACGTAGGTAAAGCCATTGGCCAGGCTGCCCGTCTGGCCACTGGAATTGGTGACCGTGACGGTCGCCGCCCCGGCACTGCCAGCCGGCGTGGTGGCCGTGATGGTGGTGCTGTTGACCACCGTGACGTTAGTGGCGGCCGCGCTGCCAAACGTCACCGTCGCCCCGGAAGCGAAGTTCGTGCCGCTGATGGTCACTGCCGTCCCGCCCGCCGTCGAACCAGTGGTCGGCGACACGCCCGTCACCGTCGGCGCCGGTCCGGAAACAGCCGAGAAGGTCACCATCTGCATGACCCACGGCCCGGAGCCGCTCAAAGTGGCGGTCGCGCTGTTGCTGCCGGCGGTACTCACGGTCTTGTCTTCGGCAATATCGCCGTCCGGCGACGTGATCACTCGCGAGGTGAAGCCGCTGCCGGCTGCCGTCGTGGTCGTCGCCACTATATCCGCCCCGAAGATCAACTCGTTGGCACTGGTGGTCGTCGCCGAGCCGCTGTTCGCACTCGCACTACTGCCGCTCGCACCCGCCGTCACATCCAGCGCCGTCACGCCGCGATACTCTACAGCGCGCACATCCGGGTACGAGGCCGCCTGGCTGAAGGTCACCGTCACGCTGTTGCTGCCGCCGGCAATATTGGCCGCATAGTAGATCGATTGCTCCAACCCCGTTCCCACCGTCGGCCCGATGGCCAGACTATAGTTGTTGCCGGCGCTGTCCTTCACCGACTGCACCGTCGCCGTGCCGTCGTTCCAGCCCACCGCCACCACGTTCAGATCGCCCGCCGTCTGGGCCGCCGGGAAACTCACACTGACGGTGGCGGCTGTGCCTTGCGGATTCGCCGAGGCCACCTGCGCGAAGCTGATCGCCACCGAACTGTTGTAGGTGAACCCGTTCGCCAGGCTGCCGCTCTGTGAGCCGATGTTGGTCACCGTCACGGTCACCGCTCCCGCGCTGCCGGCCGGCGTGGTAGCCGTGATCGTGGTGCTGTTCACTATCACCACTCCAGTGGCCGCCGCGCTGCCAAAGGTCACCGTCGCGCCGGCCGCGAAGTTCGTGCCGGTGATGGTCACCGCCGTTCCGCCGGCCGTCGGACCGTTGTTGGGACTCAGGCTCGTCACCGCCGGCTTGCCGATGTAGGTAAAGCCATTGGCCAGGCTCCCGCTCTGCCCGTTCACCGTCACCGTCACCGTCACCGCACCCGCGGTGCCCGCCGGTGTGGTGGCCGTAATGGTGGTGCTGCTCACCACCGTCACGTTGGTCGCCGCTGTGCTACCGAAGGTCACGGTTGCGCCGGAGGCGAAGTTCGTGCCAGTGATGGTCACCGAGGTGCCGCCTGCTGCGACACCGCTGTTCGGAGACACACTCGTCACCGTCGGTTTCACAATGTAGGTGAACCCATTCGCCAGACTGCCGCTCAGCGAGCCCACATTAGTGACCGTCACGGTCACTGCTCCGGCGCTCCCCGCAGGCGTGGTAGCCGTGATGGTGGTGCTATTGACTACCGTGACACTGGTGGCCGCCGCGCTGCCGAAGGTCACCGTCGCCCCCGCGGCGAAGTTCGTGCCGCTGATGGTGACCGATGTTCCGCCAGATGTCGATCCGCTGTTGGGCGACACGCTCGTCACGGTCGGTGCCAGCACGTACGTGAAGCCATTCGCCAGACTGCCCGTCTGACCGTTGGATGTGACCGAAACTGTCACCGCACCCGCGCTGCCCGCCGGCGTGGTCGCCGTGATACTCGTGCTGCTTACCACCGTCACGTTGGTCGCCGCTGTGCTACCGAAGGTCACCGTCGCGCCTGCCGCAAAGTTCGTCCCTGTGATCGTTACCGCGGTTCCTCCCGCTGGTGGGCCGGCATTGGGCGATACGCTTGTTACGGTGGGTGAAACTACATAAGTAAATGCGTTGGCCAGACTTCCACTTTGCCCGCTCACCGTGACCGTCACCGTCACCGCTCCAGCAGTCCCCGTCGGAGTCGTCGCTGTGATGGTCGTACTGCTCACTACGACCACGTTGGTCGCGTTCGCGCGCGTAATCCCAAACTCAACGGTCGCTCCCGAGGCAAAGTTCGTCCCCGTAATCGTCACTGCCGTCCCGCCCGCCGTCGACCCGCTATTGGGACTGACACTGCTCACCGTCGGCGGTACAACGTAGGTAAACGCGCTGGCGAGGCTCCCACTCTGCCCGCTCACCGTCACCTTCACCGTCACCGCACCCGCGCTTCCCGCCGGAGTTGTTGCGGTAATAGACGTGGCGTTTACCACCACTACGTTCGTCGCCGCTGTGCTGCCGAACGTCACCGTCGCTCCCGAGGCAAAGTTGGTCCCAGTAATGGTTACCGCCGTTCCACCCGCCGTCGATCCGCTGTTGGGAGTGACACTCGTCACCGTCGGCGACGCATTGTAGGTAAATGCGCCGGCCAGGCTTCCGCTTTGTCCGCTCACTGTGACCGTCACCGTCACCGCACCGGCAGTGCCCGCCGGAGTTGTCGCCGTAATGCTCGTCCCGCTTACCACTACCACGTTGGTGGCTGCCGCAGTTCCAAACGTCACGGTTGCTCCCGACGCGAAGTTCGTCCCCGTAATCGTGACTGCCGTTCCACCCCCGGTCGACCCGCTGTTGGGACTGACACTCGTCACCGTCGGCGCCGGACCGGAAACCGCCAGGAACGTCGCCATCTGCATGACCCACGGACCGGAGGCGGTCAACGTCGCCGTCGCACTGTTGCTCCCCGCCGTGGTCACGATCTTGTCTTCGGCCAGATCCTGGTCCGGCGAGGTGATAATTCGCGACGTGAACCCGCTCCCCGCCGCTGCGTTCCCCGTCGCGACCGTGTTCGCCCCAAAGATCAACTCGTTGGCGCTCGTCGTGGTCGCCGCGCCGCTGTTCGCCGCCGTACTGCTCCCGCTCGCCCCGGCCGTCACATCCAGAGAAGTCACTCCCTGGTACTCCAGAACCCGTACATCCGGATACGCCGCCGCCTGGCTGAACGTCACCGTCACCGTGTTGCTTCCGCCCACGATTCGCGACGCATAGTAGATCGACTGTTGCATCCCCGTCCCGACGGTCGGCCCGATCGCCAGACTATAGCTGTTCCCCCCGCTGTCCTTCACCGACTGCACCGTCGAGGTGGTGTCGTTCCAACCCACCACGACCACATTCAGGTCTCCCGCCGTCTGGGCCGCGGGATAACTCACCGATACTGTCGCCGTAGGCGATTGCGGCGTGGCGGCTGCCACCTGGGCGAAACCGATCGCTACCGTCCCGGTGTAGGTGTACCCATTCGTCAGGCTCCCACTCTGCCCGTTCACCGTCACCGTCACCGTCACCGCGCCAGCGCTTTCGGCCGGAGTTGTCGCCGTAATCGTCGTGGCGCTCACCACCACCACATTCGTCGCCGCCGTGCTTCCGAACTTCACTGTCGCTCCCGAGGCAAAGTTGGTCCCGGTAATGGTTACCGCAGTTCCGCCGGCCTGCGGACCGTTATTCGGACTGATGCTGCTGACTGTCGGTACCACCACATAGGTAAATCCGCTCGCCAAACTCCCGCTCTGTGACCCAACATTGGTCACCGTCACCGTCACTGCACCGGCTGTTCCCGCCGGAGTTGTGGCCGTGATCTGCGTGCTGCTTACTACCACCACGTTGGTCGCTGCCGCAGCTCCGAACGTCACTGTGGCTCCCGAGGCAAAGTTGGTCCCTGCGATGGTTACCGCCGTTCCGCCCGCCGTCGATCCGCTATTGGGACTGACGCTTGTCACGGTCGGCGGCGCAACATAGGTGAACCCATTCGACAGGCTTCCGCTTTGCCCGCTCACGGTCACTGTCACTGTCGCCGAACCCACGCTGCCCGCTGGCGTCGTCGCCGTGATCGTCGTGCTGTTCACCACCACCACGTTGGTCGCCGCCGCGGTTCCGAACGTCACCGTCGCGCCCGTCGCGAAGCTCGTCCCTGTGATGGTTACCGCCGTTCCACCCGCCACCGGACCGGTGTTGGGACTCACGCTGGTTGGAAATGGAACTGTGCTTGCGGCCGCGGCCTGGAACGTGACAACCTGCTCGACCCACGCTCCGGATGCGTTTAGAGGCGCCCAGGAATGATAGCTGCCAGGCACGTTGACCAGGCGATCCTCCGCAACGTCCGAATTTGGCGTGGTGATGACTCTTGGAGTAAAAGGTGCGCCCGCCATGATAGTGGTGTTGCTCTGCACCGTATTCGCCCCGATAATCAGCTCGTTCCCGGCGTTTGTCGAGACGAAGCCACTGTCCGCAATGTTGCTGTTTCCACTTGCACCGGCAGATACGTCCAACGGGTTGGATGTATTTACTCCGCTGTACTCAAGAATTCGTATATCGGGCTTTACTGCTGCTTGATTGAAGGCAACTGTTACCGTATTGGCGCTGCTCCCTCCAATGTTCTTGGCGTAGTAGATAGATTGGCTCAAAGCCGTGCCCCGGGTTGGGCCCACCGCCAGGACATAGCTATTTCCCTCAGAATCGGTAACGGACTTCACGGTAGCAGTGCTGTCATTCCAGCCCACGATTACAACGTTCAGGTCGCCAGCCGTTTGCGCACTTGGATAGGCCACGGAAACCGATGCTGTAGTCGATTGCGGGGTGGCGGATGCCACTTGGACGAACCGAACTCCCTGAAATGCAGGAGGATTCAAACCGTAGACTTGCAACTGTCCCGAAAAAGAACCCGCGTAAACCTTGCCGTTGGCGATAGTAGGGGGGTTGTACTTGGCGAAATTGCCGATGTCGTCACGTGCCAGATTTTGCGTGCTGTCCCACAGTTCCGTGGCCAGGTTCGTGGCGTCGAAAGCACGCACCACGCCAGGAACTTGAACCCCTGACGCCCACTGGGAGATTGACGTTGTAGACCACAGAATGCCAGAGCCCGTCTGGCTGCCGTTCGCAGAAATCGAAAGCGGCGCCGCGTTGGAAATACCCTGACTATTCAGAATCGTGCCTTGAGAAACGGGTGTCGTATTGAACTTCGAGCCTGTGAACTGGAAGGCTTTCAGATAGTCCGCCGCACCCCAGATGTACACCACGGGTCCGTTATTCGGGCTGTTCCAGTAGATGGGAGAGCTGAAAAAGGGATTTGGGGTTGCGGTGAACTCCTGAACATCGTTGTCGACACCGGAGTTGTACTCGCCCATGTCGGTGGTGTTGACCACGCGGAAGATTCCGTCCTTACCCATGCCCACAAGCAGCGAAGTTCCCGGCATAAGCATGGGACCGCCGGATCCCAGATCGATGTTACCTGTATCCAGCGTTCCTTGATCGGACGGGGTGAAGTAGTCCGTCACGGCCAGACTTGGTCCACTGAACTTCACGTAGGAGTCACCATAGTCGATGCCGCCGGTGTTCGCGTTGAAGTAGCCATTAGCCGTTATGATGTAGACATTGCCGGACGCGTCCGCAACTGGACCCTGTCCCGCGGACCAAACTCCACCTTCGTTGCCGTCCGGAGCGACGCAGAATATTGCCTCCTGCTGCAGCGTGGAGGCGTTATAGCTCATTACCCATCCATGGTAGGTGCCAATGTCGCCGACCGAACCAAAGCCAAGATAGAGAACTCCGTTCAGTAGCAGCAGCGCGGGGCGCTGATGATGATAGGTTGGATCGAACGTTACAATGCCGCCCGAGCTGCCGTCCCCGGTTCCACTCACCTGCCCTATGATCTCTACCGGGCCACCGAGCAGTTCGACGCCGGTTGTCAAGGACAAAGCATGAAGATAATCGTGATAGGTGCTATTGCTGGTGTTCTTGGTCCTGTTCACCACATAGATGATTCCCGCGACGGGATCGATTACGGGCGTACTGGTTATACCGATCTCTGGGCTGATGTCGTAATAGGGGCAATCGCCGGGATTGGTGTCGCCCGTAATAATGCAAATATCCTGGCTGGGGACAGGTGTACCCAAGTTCACTTGCCATAGGGGAGCCGGAGCATTCGGATTATCGGCATCAAACGCATATACGCTATTGTGTTGCGTGGCGACATACACGACGTTGTGAGTCGCCCCCTGAATCGTAAGTCCTGGAACATACAATGGCTGGGCATAGATGAAACCGTCAACCGTGCGCCAGAAAAGCTTGCCGAAACTGTTTTGGTTCACGTTTGAGGTGTTGAGGGTAGTCTCATTCAGATTCTGCCCCGTGCGAGCGTTGTCATTGTGCTGAGTCAGAACTGACACTTGGCCAAAAGCGAGAACCCCATGGAGCAAGGTGATGGCCAAGGGACTCGCTTTGCAAATTCGGGTGATCTCGCGATTCATTTTCTCTGCCTTATAATTAGGGATTTTCGATCGTGACAACGTGCGCGTGTCGCGCTCGGAGAGTGTGCTGCTCTCTACTGGAGGGTAAGTCGATTCTGATCTGTTGAGGACTGCGGATTGGACTAACTCGGCGGTCGCTACGCCGGGCTCCCTCAAGGGGCGCCGATTATCGATTGGCCGTCAAAGATCGCACTCAGTTGTTGGCGATACCAGGTCACGGTGGCCATGAGACCTTGTTTCAGGCAAGTTCGGGGTTGATACCCCAGCCGGCCTAATAGGAAACTCGTGTCGGCAGCGCGTTCTTGCTCAAAGAGACGATCTGGCACCGCATGAAATGCTGGCTCGACGCGGCGACCCACAATCTCGACAATCTGTTCTACGAGTTTACGAACAGATACGAGTGATCCCGACCCGAGATCGAACGTGCAGCCCTCAATGCCCGGAATCACGGCTGCTCTCAGCAAACCTTCGACGACGTCGTCAACATAGATCCAGTCCGCCAGTCGGCGGCCGCTGCTAAGCCTCGGGGCCTCGCCTCGTAGCAGTTGGCGGACCACATACGGCACTAGCTTGTGTGCGTCTTTCTGGTTCGGCCCATATGTCATAAAGATGCGAGGCATGACCACCGGAGTCTGGAACAACTGGTGGAACATACGCGCGTACATGGTGCTCGCCCATTTGGCCGCTGCATAAGGTGAGCACGGAAATGTCGCCTCGTTGAATTGCTGCGGTTCCTCAGATGAGCTTGCTAGCACGATGCGCCGACATCCTACTTCGGCCGAGGCAGTTAGCAGATGCACCGTGCTTGCAAGGTTGTCGTGGAAGGTGGGCAAAACCACCTCCCGCGCTCGGGCTCCGACCACATAGCTCGCCAGGTGAAAAACGATCTCAGGCTGCACCTCCCGAAACAGCTGGCGTGTCGCGGCAATATCCGTCAGATCCGCTTGCCACCATCGAAGATCTTCATTGTGGGAGCAGTACAATTGCCGCGAAACCGCATGCACGCTGGCGCGGCAGGTTAAGAGTCGATCGCAAAGATGTGCGCCTATAAAGCCACTGGCACCAGTCACTAACACGCGACTGCCGGCAATTCTTTCGTCCAGAACAACAGGAGCCTGTATCATGACCAGATGGCCGAACGATGCTACGTTCTAGGAACTAACGGATGCCGTAGAAGGCGTCTTCGACGCCCTAAGGAGACCCAGATAAAGTGATTTCTGCCCCGTTACGAATAACAGTGTCCCCATATATACAACTAGAAGGATAATGCTCTCCAATACCAATCGCGCGAAAGGAGATAGGGGCTGAAGGTAAGCTAACCCTATCCAAAAGGAGAGTCCTCCAGCCAAGATGCCTGAAGCCAAAGGCCGGCTGACCGCCCCGACGATGTCCCAGAAGGTAATCCCAGTACGATACACACACCAGGCAATAAACGGAATGAGCCAGAGTGCCATCACCAACGAGTAGGCGAAAGCGACGCCTTTGGGTCCATAAGGCAGTCCCATCATGTAACCTGCAATCATGACCGGCGCGAAGACGAGAGCAATCCTCAAGCCTCTGGCAACCATCCCGAGCGAATTGAGCAGCCAACCTAAGGGATTGATGATCGCAAAGATTGCGATCGTGGGGGCGAGCAGGCGAAAAATGCTAGCCGCCTCCTTCCACTTTGGGCCGAGAAGAACATAGATCAAGTCGTCAGCAAAAAGAGCGCAGGCGATCGTGACAGGCAGAGTCAATCCCAAGACAAGAGAGTAGCCCTTCAAGAAGTAGCTTTTCAGCCGGCCAGGTTCGTTTTGAACTCGGGATAACGCCGAAAACGCTACCTCGCCCACGGCAGAATTGAGATTCTCTGTGGGAATATTGATAAGTTGATAGGCTCTTCCATAGATGCCGATTGCATCCGCCCCCCAGAAGCGTCCCAGCAACACTTTTTCGGCGTTGTAGGCTGCATAAGCGACCAAGCCATTCAGCGTGAGTGTACTCCCGAAACGCATCATAGAGCGGATTCCGACGTGCCGGCGAGGGATTCCCGGAACCCAGCGCGTTGTGAGCCAAAGGCCGATCGTGGAGATCAATGGGAGCGTGATCGTCATGGCTACAAGGGACCAATATCCGTAGCCAGCTCTGGCGCTGGCGATCGCCACGCCCGTACTGATAATTAAGGCAACAACGGCGATCACCGACAGAGTAGTGAAACGCATCTGGCGCTGCAGCAAGGTTGAGTGCTGTATGCCTGCCGCATTGAAAAGAATCCCCAGCGACAAGACTGCCGTTATGCTCACGAGTCTGGGCTCGTGGTAGAAGGCGGCAATTGCCGGGGCGCCCGCTAACGCCAGCACTCCAAGAAGTACTCCCACGAACATGTTGATCCAGAATAGTGTGGAAATCTGCTCTTCCGTAACGGTAGTGTGCTGCACTGCGGCAGCGGAAAGCCCAAAATCTCGGAACAGATTTAGAACACCGGTAAAAGCGGTGACCATACCCACTAATCCGAAGTCTTTCGGTCCCAGTAACCGGGCGAGGACCATGAGAGAGCCCAGTCGCAATAAGAAGCTTGCTGCCTGCGCCGAGAGTCGGGCGATCCCGCCACGAATGGTCCGTTGTTTCAGATCTTGCATCGCGTCGTGGCCTTCTGTCGTGGAATGTCGACCGGCGGCGGCGTGACGACGCCCTTATGCCTTGCAGAGCGCATTTTCCTGCTCGGCGGCTACGGTGCTCGGCTTTCGAAGAAGATGAAACACAGCGGCGTAACGGATCTTCCAATCCCGCTTTCTCTTGTTCAGCGGCTCGAGGCCGGCGTACTGCCCCGGCCAATAACTTCGCATATAAGAGTCCCCCTCGTGCATCTCTTCGAGCAGCTCTTCGACCGGTTCCCAGCCTGAATCGCAAGCCACCTTGGTCCGAACGTCGAGGTCTACTCCAGAAACAAACAGATACCCGTCCGGGCGTACGCAACGGGCGATGCTCCGCAGACATTGCTCAGCCTCGGGCGGTTCCATATGACAAAGGAAATTGTTCGCGATGACGATATCGTGCGGTCCGAGGGAATCGATCGCGTCACGGTCGCCGGCATCGCCGACCAGCCAGCGGATGCGCTGCTTGATCCGCGCTTTCACTTTGATGGCGTCTCCGTCGCGGTCGAAGAACGCCCTCATTTCAGCGGGCGTCACGTTCTCAAAGATGTGGGTATTTGTCAGCTCAGATACTGCCAGCGAGTACACACCTTTTTCAGCAAATTCGACCGCCTGGCTCGATATGTCCATCGCATCCAGCACGAACTCTAAATCAGGCCGTTCGGACAAAATCGTCCACGCCACCGAATAGGCTTCTGCGCCCGTGCTGCAGCCGAGAAGCGCCACGCGCAACGCTTCACCGGCGCGCATTCGCCGGGCCAATCGGCGTATCAATTCAAGCTGCGGTCGATTTCGAACGAACAGCGTGCTGAAGGCCTGGGCGCGATCCCCTTGCAAGCGTGCCAGCTTGTGCACGAAGTCACCATAAAAACGGACAGGGGGAAGCGATATGAAGGACGCGGGGAGACTCTCCCACACCCGCTGATTCAGCCGTAAATAGGCCCGGACTGGCGACTTTCCCAAAACCTTCCAGCGAACCAGCGAGGCCAGCCACGATGCATTGTCTTCTAGGGCAGTCGAATGGCCTACCACGTCCGGGTTCCATTTTGTGAACTTGTCGTTGCCACGAAACCAGCGTGGCTTAGAGAAGGCGATAAGTGTCATGGTTCCTGAGTAGCAATACTCCACCTTGGGAGGCACCTCGACTAACATCCCCGCCGACACATCGTATCTTTGATTCTCTATCGTGAAGTGGCCAGTACCGGACAGTACATAGTACGTGCGGGTGATGGCCTTACTGATCATGTAGAAATCATGTCCCTTTGCGACTTCGATGTAGTACACTTCCACATCCTTTTGTTGTACCGGTCCAAAAGTATAACCGAGCAGACCCTTGCCAGTAAAAGAAACTACGGTCGGACGCGAGTGAATGTAGGGCATATTCGTTTCTTTGCCGCGGCGGCGACATGCATGTGCGCAGCCACGTGTTCCGGACGCTACGCCGGCAGGCTCTTGTTGTTTGTCAAGTCTCTCTTCTGAACGACACCCGGCTTGTTTTCGTCCTGCCTTTGCGAATGCGAGCGACGCTTATGCAGGAGGGCCGGCAACTTCTCAAAAGTTTGCTTGGGGTTCAGGGCAGCGTCGCACGCCGTGGACAGCATGCCTTGCATGAGCCGAACGCGATTTAGACTCCCGCTCAGTTTTGTTAACTCTCGGCGATGATAATTCCAGAATTGCTGGTCGCGGCCGAGTATCACGTTCTTGCCCAGATACTTGTAATAATCCCGCCAGCGCTCTGCTAGCACCGGCGCGAGTTCGTCCGCGGACAGGTAATCCGGGCCGTACGTCTTCAGCAGCTGCAGCAGAAATGGGAAAGACGTGGCAAGCGCCTCGGAACCGGTTGCGAGCGAGCCCGCTCGCACTCTGGTGAAGCTGAGTACCTGGTGCACAAAACCGAAATCCCAGGTATTGAGAAGCGCAAAACACACCTCAGTGTCCGCATGAATGTTGCTCTCATTGTAGAAAGGATTCCTGCTCCGCACGAGATCGGCGCGATAGAGAACCGCATTTGCTGACCCAAATACATATACACGGTCGAGAAGATGGCGGCGGCAGATTTCCCGGCCCTTCACGATGCTGCTCGGATATTCCAGGCCTGTCCAAGCGACTTTTTGTCCTTCGAGTGCATATGCCCCAACGATGGCTACCGAGGGACGCTCTTCGGCAAGGCGAACCATCTCTTCCAGGCAGTTTGGGAATATCCAGTCATCTCCAAACACGATTTTGCAGTATTTACTCTCGGGAGAAATCTGCCGCAAACCGACATTGTGGTTCGAAATGGCTGGCAAAAGCCTCTCATTTCTGTGAATCTGGATTCGAGGATCCTTGGTCGCATACCGGCGAGCGACTTCGAGTGATCCATCGGAGCTGCAGTTATCAAGGATGGTGTAATCCCAGTTCTGATACGTCTGAGAAAGAATGCTCTCGATACACTCCGCGAGGTAAGCCGCCTCGTTATAAACCGGAGTGATGATACTTACCAGAGGTTGTGTCGCCGTGTTCACTTGCTCTCTCCTAGATAGGAGCACTCCGCTAAGGATCTAACTCGAACGGCTGAGAGCGATCTCGTCTTTGGCGTCCAATAAGCGAGAACTAAACTGCATCTTTTCGGGTACGAACAACTCATCGAACTGCACCGCCAGTACTTTTCCGTTGGAACGAGTTCTCTGACGAAAAAGCGCTTTCAGCTCGTCGGCTGTCTCCTGCAGCGCCAGAAAATTTGTCTTCAAGCACTCAGAATCAAACGTTTCTATGCTGAGACAATGCTCAGCGTGTCCTACGGATCGCATCAAATCGTCTATTTTGTTGTGGTAGCTAAGGGCAACAACCGGCTTTGCTAACAGGTGGGAAAATATAACGCCGTGAAACTTAGAAGTAATCACAAAATCAAGCTGCGCCATTTCCGCAAGCAGGCTCGTCACATCGGGGCTTGGAGGTTGAAACATCAGATCAAGTTCCTCCGCCGAAACAGCTTCGAGCAGCCTCCGCTTCAGATCCTCGCAGGCATAGAGATCAACACTTGCCTCACCCGAGAAGATCCGTAAGCGGTAGTGGTGACGAATCAGCCAAAGGGAAAACGCCGTCAAGTTGTCCAAGTATCGTAGATAAGCGGCCTGGTTCTTTCTAGCCCAAATACGGGGATCACAGAAACCAATCGGGTTGATTCCAACCAGGGGCTGCGAGCGGTTCAGCAGGGTTGTGGTTACATTCTGTGAAATGGGAAGGGCATAAACGGAATCAGTAAAGACAACCATCTTCCGCTTAATGCCGAGTTGCTGAATGAGCGTTAGTGACTCACGGTCCCGGAGTGACACATAATCCGCCAGCTGAACGGAAGACTTGACCAAAAGTCTGCTTAAACGGCTGCTCAACGGGCCGGCGCCGACGTTGAGGAAGATCAATTTTTTATTCGCGAGCTTTGTGAGCACCGAAAACTTAAACACGTTGTAAGGATGTGACCAAGGCCCCCGCCATAGATCGCTTAATTGGCCGCCACCAGCGACGATCAGACAATCTAGCGATCTCAGCACCTGAAAGGAGCGAACCAGATGCCTGATCTCACGCAGAAAATTCAAAGTGCGCCGGAGTACGCCCGAGATCACCGGGATCCTCTTCGCAAGAGACTTGACTTGTAACCGCGGAACGGTAATAGGCGTATCGGACTCTCCTGCCTTGTCGAGTCCTGGGTGCCAATGCGTGATCGAGTAAGAGATAAGATTATGGCGCTTCCTGGTATCTTCGGGGTTCAAGGAAAACCCGATGATCTCGGCGTCCGGCAGACGCTGCTTGATATTCGCAATTAGCGCCTCCTGCGTGGCCGCATCCCCCAGGTTCCCGTATCCCATGTGGTCGAACAGGCCAATCTTCATATTTTCATATTCATGAATAAGGACTGTGCAGTAGAGTTCTCAGCTTGCTGTGAAGGTCGAATTCAGATCACCATCTTGCGGCAGTAGAACGCCTCGGCATAACCACTCGGGGCGTTGCATTCCATCCCGCGGAGCCTCATCAGGGACAGAAATGTCTCAGGCTGAAACCACGGCTTTGCGTGCTGGGAGGGAAACGCCTCAATCAGATGGTCCACTTTGGTGCGATACTGCTCCGCTGTCAACGGCACAAACAGCGAGGGCTGGCCTAGGTCGCCGTCGTATTTCGGAATCTCATACTCGAGGATCAGATGGTCGCGGAAGGTGTTCCAGGTCAGTTCCGCAACCAGCCGGTGATCCTGATGTGCGTCTTTCCGGTTGTGGGTGAAGATCAGATCTGGCGAGATAGAGCCCTTCAGCTCTTCAAAGAATTGCTTCACTTCGGACGCCACATACGGGAGGAAGCCGTCGGGGAATGTCTTGAGGATCGGTCCCCTGAGATGGGCCGATTTCGTGAATCGAGCGGCCGCGTCTTGTGCCTCGGCCGCGCGCGCGCCTGCAGCGCTCAACACCACCCAGTGAAATGCCGAGCCAGGATACCGCTCTGCCAGGCGAAGCACGGTTCCGCCGCAACCGATCTCAATGTCGTCCGAGTGTGAGCCCAAACATAAGACCGTTACTCCGGTGTTTGCTGCTTTGGCCAGGCCGAGCTGAATCATGCGCTCGCCAACATCTGGCCGGGCGAATCAGACGGCGCCGGCGCCAAATCATCACGCCAGACCTTCCAGGGAGCAGGCCCTTGGTTCAGCTCTTCAAGGTGCTGCTTGTCTTTGAAGGTATCCATGCATTGCCAGAATCCGGTGTATTTGTAGGCAAGTAAGGCTTGCTTGTCAATCAACCGTTGAAACGGTTCGCGTACGAGTTCATCGCCCGGATAGATGTGACGGAAGATCTCACTGCGAAGAGCGAAAAAGCCTCCGTTGATCCAGATATCGGAACGTGTCAACGCACAGATGTCGGTGACTCTCCCCTCGTTTGTATTCACGATATCGAAGCTGGCAGTAGGCTGCACTAAGAGCAAGGAGGCGACAGTATTGCTTCGCTGGAAGGACTCGAGCATAACGGGAAGGGGTAAATCGCTGAGGCCGTCTGCGTAATTTGCCAGAAAAATCTCCTCTCCATCCAGATGCCGCTCCACCGCCTTCAACCGTCCGCCGATCGTCGTGTTCGCTCCGGTTTCTACAAAGGTAATCGTCCAGTCATCAATGTCACGATTGAGAAACTGCACTTTTTTGCCGCCTTGGGACCACACGAAGTCATTCGAAACGGATTCGTCGTAGCGCAGAAAATAATCTTTGATGCAATTACCTTTATGCCCCAGACACAGAATGAACTCTTTGTGTCCAAAGTGAGCATAGTATTTCATCAGGTGCCAGAGAATCGGCCGCGACCCGATCTGCACCATCGGTTTGGGGATATCATCGGCGTAACCGCGAAGCCGCATGCCGGCTCCCCCGCAAAACAAAACCACTTTCATCAGCTCGCTCCTTCCTGCGGTCTTTAGTCAATCATTACTTTTGGAATAGGCACAACAAAGCGGCCGCCCCACTCGCGAATGTAGTCAAGCTGCCGCATGATTTCGGTTTTCAAGTTCCACGGTAGGATCACAACGTAGTCCGGCTTGGTCTCACGAATGCGGTCCGGATGGCGAATCGGGATGTGAGTCCCCGGTAAAAATCGACCTTGCTTATATGGATTGCGGTCGACCGTGTACTCGATCAGATCTCTTCCTATGCCGCAGTAGTGAAGTAGGGTCGCGCTCTTTCCTGGTGCTCCATAGCCAGCCACCGACTTGCCTTCGCTGGCCGCCGTAATCAGAAAATCGAGCAGCGCGAGTTTGGTGTGTTTCGCCTGGCGCGAGAAACTCTCGTAGGCCGCAAGCGAGCCGAGACCGGCAGCTTGTTCATCGGCGAATACCTTTCCTACGCTTGGTTGGAGAGGATGCGTCCGGTCTTCGGCGCGGCACGCGTACAAACGCAGCGATCCGCCGTGCGAGGCGAGCTCTTCCACATCGAATAGGCGCAGTCCGTGGGCCTCGAGGATCCGCTCGGTTGTAAGGAGCGAAAAATAAGAAAAATGTTCGTGATAAATCGTGTCGAATTCGTTGTGTTCCATGAGACGCAGTAGGTGCGGGAACTCTAGTGTCAAGACACCGTGCGGCTTCAACATGATCTTCAAGCCTTCGACAAAATCGTACAGATCGGGAACCTGCGCCAGCACATTGTTGCCTAAGATCAAGTCACAGCGCCGGCCTTCTCCGGCCAGTTCCTCCGCGAGTCTGGCGCCAAAGAACTTGACTAGTGTGGGCACTCCCTTTTCAATTGCCACTTGTGCTACGTTTGACGCGGGTTCGATGCCCAGAACAGGAATCTTCCTTTCGACGAAATACTGCAAAAGATAGCCGTCGTTGCTCGCTACTTCGACGACAAAGCTCCGCTCGTCGAGGCCAAGCCGCGTAATCATATTCTTACAGTAAGTTTCAGAGTGCTTGAGCCAGGAATCGGAGTAAGAAGAGAAATAGGCGTAATCGCTGAAGATGTTCTCGGCACTCTCGAATTGTTCGAGCTGAACGAGGAAGCAGCGTTCGCACACGTAGACGTGAAGCGGGTAATACATCTCGCCACGGTTCAGATCAGACGCTGCGGGATAAGTCTCGCACAGCGGCGACATCCCGAGATCGATGAAAGTTTTCCGCAAATTCGTCCCACAAAACCGGCAAAGCCCAGTCGCAACTGCGGCTTCCTGAGTTCCCGGGGAAAGTGTCAGCGTCGTCATAGGTCTCTTTCGTATGGTGGAGTCAAGCAAGGGTGAGCGCTTCAATGCTCGATGGGCTCCAGCGGAGCGAATTGTCGAGCGAGCCCGTTTTCATGAGCTTTTGAATTTGGCAGATGCGAATGTAACGGCCGTTATCGATATCGGCACGGGTCAGATTCGCAGCGCGACAGGCGTCCAACAGCTCCTGCGCTCCTTTGCGCGCAGTCCATTGTGGGCGGAAGTTGGGGAGGACGCGCCTAATCTTGTCGCAGCTGACGCGATAACACCGCTTGTCGGGTCCGCCGCCAGCGGCGTATTCGATGCGGCATCCGGAAACCGTTTCGGCGACAATTTCGGCAAGCGCGCTGATGCGATAGTTCTCTTCGGTTTGGCCCACATTGAACGTTTCATTGTGAACGCGCTCTCGGGGCGCTTCCAACACGCTCACAATGGCCGCGATGATGTCGCGGATGTGCACAATAGGCCTCCAGGGTGTCCCATCGCTTTTAATATGCACGCGCCCGGTCGCATAGGCGGACGCTACGAAGTCGTTTAGAACCACGTCCAATCGCAAACGGGGCGATGCTCCGTAAGCAGTCGCGTTGCGCATAAACGTGGGAGAAAAATGTTCATCCGCGAGCTTTGCCACAGCGCGCTCTACATAGACCTTCGATTCCGCATAGGCGGTGACGGGGCTCAGTTGAGCCGTTTCGTCCAGGTAGTCATCGCCAGCTGCTCCGTATGTGCTGCAGGATGAGGAAAAGATAAAGCGTTCGACGCCCGCTTGCTTTGCTAACTCGGCCAACCGTACCGAGGCGTGATAGTTGATGTCGTAGGTGAGCGAAGGATCGAGATTCCCGAGCGGATCGTTCGACAGCGCCGCCAGATGCACTACTGTCTCAAACCCTTCGACGTCAGCTATCGTGAGAGTCCGGAGATCTTTGCGAATCTCTTCGATCTCCTCGGGAGCCTGGCCGAAATCGCAGCCGGCGAACAGGTCTGTATCTAAGCCGGTCACCTTGTGGCCGTTGGCGCGCAGGGTAGCGACCGCGACAGCGCCGATATAACCCTTGTGTCCTGTAAGTAAGATTTTCATGTTATGCGAAACTCCTCCTCATACATTCCATTTGTCTATTCCCTCGGGTACGGTTTCGATGACACTTGCGTCCGCCGCGTCGCTCCTGGTTCGTAGCCGAAACGAGTCCGCAATCCACCTTGCTCGCTCAGTCCCCCGATGGGGTGACAACCGATAACAGCCCTTCCCCGTTCAACAGTTCCGCCGCATCGGCGATCGATGCAAATGGAAGACCCGAGCGCTGCGCAATATCGAGCAACGAGTGCCGCCCGTCGGAGAAATTCAGAACCCACAGCCGAGCCGAGATTTCCGTTCCAATGTCCCCACCACCGGTAGTTCGATATAGGTTGCGGCGGCCCAATTGCGGTTCGCAGTAAGGGTTGCGGCTGCAGTAGCACACGTTGTTTTCCAGCACCTCCACGATCGCGGCGCAGAGCCGTAAGGATCGAGCGAGTTGTGCCGGTCGAATAAATTCGAGGTTATCGGCTGAGGTGTGGTATTCCGGAAACGTTCCCCAAACACTCCGCATCAGGCAGCCGACCGGGAGATTGAAGCCCGGCGAGCAATACTGGCGTTCATCATAGCCGTAGGGGGAGAACTCCAGGATTTCAGACGGCTCACCGCAGTGCTGCAACGCATGCGCCACCGCTCGATCGATCACCGAGTCCCCCCGGCGGCTCTTCTTGTAGTGGAATCCGGCCGCATCACCCAGACAAGTGAGCACCAGACCATGGCGAATTCTGGCCGCTGTTTCACGGTTCTGCGCGAGCCAAGTTATCGCGCCAATCGTTCCGGGAATAAATAAGAAACGGTACGAGTACCGGAGATCTTTTCGCGCCAACAGGCCTGCCAGCGCAGTAGCTATGCTCAAGCCTGAGAGATTGTCATTGGCGAGCGATGGGTGGCAGGCGTGGCAGGAGAAGAGCACCTCATCTCGACTGCGGCCCGGCAAGTAGCATTCGCCATATGTCAGATGTCCATCCTCGAGAGCCGAGTCAATGCAGACTTCATACTTCCCCTCGCCGAGAGCCTGCATTTGCCGGTGAGGGAGACAGAACCCCCACTTTTCTTCGTAATATGACGTGCGATAGGGAATCCAGTCAGGACGCTCGGGAAGACTAAAAAGGTGAGACTTCAGCTCGCTGAGCGGCATGCTTTCATGCACTGGCGCGCTGTAGTTCAACACATGCAAGTTCGACTCACGAAAATCGACTACCTTCTTGCCGTCAGGTCCATTGATATACGCGTCTCGCACGTTCCATTCCTTCGGCACGGTCCAGTCAAAGACCGCCGTACCGCTCGGAACATCCGAAATCTGCAAAGGAATTCGATCCTGTATCATCGACAACGTGCGCCGTATCCCGTCACCCGTTATGCTGCGGCAGATTGGGTAGAGATCGCTCGCAAAACCGTACAACTCGTCACCGATTTGCTCCAAGCGGTTTTCGTCGAGTTCTCTGAGCAAGCGCATGCTTCTATTCAAAGTTCGGATAGCTGCGGTCCCGTTCCGAAATCACTTCGACCGGCAGCGGCCATCGAATGCAGAACGCCGGATCATCCCACCGCACACCCCGCGCCGACTCGGGGTTGTAAAACTCCGATATCTGATACGAAACTTCCGTTTCATCCTCGAACGTCAGAAATCCATGCCCGCAGCCTTCGGGCACGTACATCATGTTGCGCTTATCTGCCGATAACATAACGGCTGTCCATTTCTTGTAGGTGGGCGAGTCCCTTCGTAAATCGAGCGCCACGTCGTAGATCGCGCCCTTCGTGCAGCGGACCACCTTCGTTTCTTCGAAAGGAGCCGACTGCCAGTGCATGCCGCGCAACGTGCCCTTTCGCTTATTGAAGGAGATGCTGCACTGCTCTAGCCGCGGATTCAGGCTTCGGGCCTCAAATTCCTTCCGGCACCACGACCGGGCAAAGAAGCCCCGCTCGTCCTGCTTCAGTTCGGGAGCGATTTCAAAAACTCCAGCCACCGCTGTCTCACGGAACGTCATATCAAGAAGGAGAAAGATGGGTAGCGTGCGAACCGGCAGCACAGTTCGTCCAATAAATAGGGGTCACCGGTGCTCCCGCTCTCGCGGCGAACCCAAATCAAAAGATTTCGACAGCTCAGAACTACTTCGCCACGCTGTTGGCCTGCCGACTGTAGTAGCCATAGTACTTCGAATATTTCGAGTACATATGATTTATGTCCTCAGCAGCGTTTAGCACAATCCCGAGTACATGCTCCGGGCCAATGAGAGAGATACACGTTTGGATGTCCTTTTGCGACGTGTGACCGGCCCTCGCGATGAGCAGCGTGACGTCAGAGCAGCTCTTGAGCAGCAAAGTATCTGTGAGCGGTATCACCGGCGGTGAGTCGATCAAAACCCAATCGAAGTACGGCGCCAGTTTCCGTATCGTTTGCAAGAGGGCGTCTTTGCTTAACAACTCTGTCGGACTGATAGATGCTTTTCCTGCAGGAAGCAGGTACCAGCCTAGCGGATCTAATCGCCGAATACCCGCGAAAGGGTTGAGTGCGCGCTCGAGGTTTTCCCCCAATCCTTCACTTGCCTTCATACCAAGCAGCTCGATCAGAGGTGCATGATACAGGTCCGCTTCGATCACCAGAACCCTGGATCGTCCCTGCTCGGTCAGCGCCGTCGCCAGGTTGATCACCGTGGTGGATTTTCCATCCCCTGGGTTCGGGCTGGTCACAAGAATCGTCTTCAACTTTAACTTCGCTTTAAACTCACGCAAGCGTAGCCGCAGAAGACGATAGCGGTCCGAAGCAGAACTATGCGGATCGGTGTGGAAAAGTAATCGGCTGTTGGCATCGAGCCGCACTTCTTCCGACGGCAAACGATCGAAAAGGGCCGAACTTTCATCCGTCGACGGCCGGGAGCCGATGGAAACCGGCAGGTGCACACCGCCCGCAGTGGAACGCGCCTCGGCAGGGGATCCGTAGGGCCGTTCGTCGGCCGGCAAAGCGCCTATCTTGAGAATCTTGCGTTCCATCTTCCTTCAGGCGTTTGGCCTAGCCATTCCTTTTGAGATACAACTCATAAAATTCCGCCGCACATACCAGCCCCAACAACGCCAAGCCTATCGCCCACTCGAGGATCCTGAACCACTTCCGCGCGCCCTCCTCGGAACGAGTGCGCAGTACCGGTATGACGACGACCAGGGGGGGTTTGATGTACTGGAGGATATCCGTTTCCGAATAAACAAACCCGTCCTTCCTGTCAATAAAGAATGCCAACGCCACGGCGAGTACGATGCCCACGGCAAGTCCGCCGGCGCCGATGGGCAGTGGCTTGGGAAATGAGGGCGCGACCGGAAGGCTCGGACTATCGATGAGGCGGAATTGCTGGCCCTCTTGCCGTTTTTCGAGGCTCCCGGCCAACTGAGATTGAGTTTCTTTGTTCAATAAGTCGGTGTAGTCCGCTCTGAGCAGATCATAGTCGCGCTGCAAGTCGGCCAACTGCTGCTCTCTCACCGGCGTTAAGTTCAGGCGGTTCTGATACTCGACGATTTGGGCCTTGACCTGCGCTTCATCGCGCGACAGATTCACGAGTTCAAGCCGGTTGGCCTCGAGCTGGCTTTTGAACTGAGCCAGGGCGGGATCGGCGTCAGCCTTGACGGAGGACTCCGTTTTGGCTGTCGCAGAAGGAGTGTCGGCCGCGTCACGAGTCGAAACATCTTCCTCGGCATTCGCTGAGCGAAGGGCCTTGAGCTCCGCCTCTGCATCGGCGATCTTCTTATTGAGCTCAATCACACCCGGGTATTGAGGCGTATAGACCGCCAGCAACGCTGCTTTCTGTTGTCTTAAGCTGGCCAGACTCGCCTTCGCCGCCGCAATCGGGTCGAGTGTCTGATTGGGCGAGCCGGAGCCGGGAAGCGCGACAGAATGGCTGGCTAAACTCCTATATCCATCGATTAACGACTGCAGGTAGACGCGTTGTTCTTGCGCCCGGGCCTCGCTCGACATAATGTTCTGCAGCTGCCCGTGGAGACCTGTCAAGATCGCCAGGTTCCCGCTTTGCTGCTCCGGCAACTGACCGAGATTCGCCAATTTGAAATCGCGGACACGTTGTCCTTGTTGCGCCAGCTTGGCTTTCGCCTCCTCGAGCTGCTCCCGCAGAAAACCCGTCGTCACCGCCGTTTGGTGCTCGCGCATCTCCAGGTTCTGCTCAATAAATAAGCGGGTCAGGCGGCTGGTGACCGCCTGCGCTTTTTGTGGACTGTCGGCTATAAAGGATATTTTGAAGGCGTTGATTTGCTTTTCACCCGGTTCGGCACTGAGGATCGGCATGATACTAATCTGTTTGCGCATGTGCGCCTCCAGGACCTCCGGAGACAGTCGCGCTCTTTCTTTCGGATACAGATCGAGCTCGGTGAGGATCCCCAGTAGGCGGTTGCGCGACAACACCTCCTGCGTTGCAGCTTCAAGCGCCTCGGCAATGTCAGTCGTGGCCGTGGGCGTGACGTACCGTTGCGGAACCTGCTGCTGGACCACCACCAGGCTCGCCTCCGAGGTGTAGCGTTTCGGAAGGAACGACAACGCCGCGAGCGCGAAGAGCGCCGTACTCGAGGCGGTCAGCAACACCCACCAGCGCCTGCGCTTGAGACACTCCCAAATCGCCCTGACACTGATGTTCGAATCAGGAACCTCAGCCTCTAATCCGTGCTCCATTGCTCATCTCTCTCAGCCTCTCCGGGCAGCGGTAACACACTCAACGTCTCTTCCGGAAATCCCCTGCTCCGATGTATCTCAGGAACCGAGCCGGGTTTCCCGCCACAATCACGTTGTCGGGAACACTCCGCGTGACTACACTCCCGGCGCCGACGATGGCGTTCGCGCCGATGGTCACGTTCGGCAAGATTGTCGCGCCCGAGCCAATCGAGGCGCCTTTCTTCACTAGCGTAGGCTCCATCACCCAATCATCGATCGTCTGCAGACGACCGTCCGCCGTGGTCGCGCGCGGATACGTGTCGTTCACGAAGGTCACTCCGTGGCCGATGAACACGTTGTCCTCAATCGTTACGCCCTCGCAGATGAATGTGTGCGTAGAGATCTTGCAGTTCTTACCTACCTTCGCGGATCGTTGAATTTCGACGAAAGCGCCGATCTTCGTGTAATCCCCCACCTCACAGCCATACAAATTGATGTACTCACATAGAGTTACATCTTTGCCGACTCTTACGTCCGGCGCCACACGCTGATGCGATCTCAAGCGCATACCGCCTCTCGTTTCCGTACTAATGATGCCTCGGCCGCTTCCAGCATCTTGACCACTCTCAAACCTGCGCAGCCATCGTTGAACGGAGTCTGATCGGTGACAATGCAGTCTATGAAATAGTCGAGCTCGACGCGCAGTGCCTCAAGCTGCTCGACTTTCGGAGCCCACATATCTCCCGAGCGATAGCTCACCAGCAAGTCATACACGCCTTCGCGGCTTCCGATCCGCACACCCTTGTCGTAGACTTTGATCTTTTCGTCGGCTTCGAGATCATTCCACATCAACATTTTCTTCTCGCCGCCGATCAGCGTCGTCCGAACCTTTACCGGGGAGAGCCAGTTCACGTTAATATGCGCGATCACATTCCCTGGGAAATACGCAGTGATAAAAGCGACGTCCAACAATCCATTCAAATGTGCTTCGCCAGTAGCCAAAATCGCGTCCGGGGCCTTGCCTATCAGATAGTCGACGATCGATAAGTCATGCGGCGCTAAGTCCCAAATCACGTTGACGTCGTGCTGAAACAATCCTAAATTCACGCGTGTCGAATCGTAATAAAACAACTTGCCTAGGGACCCCTCATCGACCAATTCCCTGATCTTCCTCACCGCTCCCGTGAACAGGAACGTATGATCGACCATGATCTTAAGCCTTTTTTGGGCAGCTAGTTCAATCAGCTCTTCCGCCTCTCTTGAGGTTGCAGTAAAAGGCTTTTCGACAAAGACATGCTTGCCGTTTCGCAGCGCCTTTCTGGCAAGATCGAAATGCGTCCAGACCGGTGTGATGATGGCGACGACGTCGATTTCAGGCGACCGAATCAGATCGTCGTAATCACTGGTGAGCGTAGCCCCAGGACACATTTGAGCGGCTCGGCACAAGGCAGCCGGATTTTTGTCACAGATCGCCACGACCTGCGCCGCCTCAAGCATGCGAAGGTTGCGGACGATGTTGGGCCCCCAATAGCCGTATCCGATTACTCCAAAGCGAATCATGTATTCTCCTTGCCGAACAAGCCGTTCTCATCACTTACAAAAGTCATCGCCATTTAGGAATCAATCGGCTCAGTAAGCGCCGTGTCCGCCTATGACTACCCGTGGTGTCTTTATAAGGATCTTGAGATCCAGCCACAAGGAACGTGCCTTGACATAGGCAAGATCGAGCCGGACCATTTCATCGAACTCAACGCTGCTTCGACCCGTCACCTGCCACAGGCCGGTAATGCCTGGCTTAACCATCAGTAAGCGTTGCCGGTGCCATAGCTTGTAGCGCTCGAATTCATAGGCCGTACAAGGCCGTGGACCGACGAGCGTCATGTCGCCCTGCAAAACGTTGATCAGTTGTGGCAGTTCGTCGAGGCTGGTGCGCCGCAAAAACCGTCCGGTTCGCGTGACCCTCGGATCTTGCGTAATCTTGAAGACACGGTCACCCTCGTTTTCTGGGTGGTTCACTTCTCCAGAAATGAAGCGCGCCACGTATTGCTTGTGGATGGCATCGTCGCTGCCCACATACATGGAGCGAAACTTCAAAAACGTAAAGCGTTTGAAATACTGGCCAACGCGCTCCTGCCGGAACAGAACAGGCCCTTTCGAGGTCAGCTTGATTGCGATTGCGAGAATCACGAATACCGGCGAAAGCACGATGAGGGCAAGGGCGCTGACCAAAACATCGAGAACACGTTTGAGGATTTTATAGTCGGCGTCATGCGTTAGGTCGTGTAGGCTATTGCGAGCGACCGCGACGTTCGATGGATCGCGGGGGCCCCGCTCGTCCCATGTCTCTGGAAATTCGTGCAGAGACACTTTAATCTCACTTGCCAGGTCCGGAGCGAGCGTGGTGTCTATCGCACACTGAACTTTTTGTCTGAGCGCCTGAGGAGCTCTGTGATTGCCGGAATCCTCGAGGTCCACGAAAATGATGCCAAGCAAGGAATCCTGGCTGTACCAACCCCTAAGGTCGGTTTCCCGGATGTTACGAACCAGGGCCTCCCAGAATCTCTCAAAGCAGCGCTGCTTACCGGGCTCGGTAAGCAGATTTCCAGGCTCAATCAGCATCAGAATGAAATGCTGTTCGGACCGTTCGATCCTTTTGCGCTCCATCCGGAGCAGGCTCAAAAAGGATGATTCGTCCAGGATCTGGATCGACGACGGTGGTGTAGCGTTAGTACGTTGTCGTTTCATCTGCATCGTTATTTCACGCCTGGCAGGAACCGGCGGATCGCTGGTTGCATCAGTGGCCCTCAAGCTTGCGAGCAAAGCTCGTCGGTGGGTAAACAATGAAATGGCAAGTAGCCGGCGGCCCGAAGAGGCGGTTGTGCGAATAGCTTCATCGGGTATGGCTCGAAAGTAATCGATGCCAACAATCGAGAATGGACACCGCAAAGTCGGGTGGGGTGGGAGCACCTCCGGACAGGCTACCGCCCATCCAGTCCCACCAGCGGTCTTTCTGCCTGATGTTTGGCAACCGGCTTAAACCGATTGCACTTCGAGGGCCGATCGACTGGGTTGTCGGACCGTCCCATATTTGTTGCAGTTGAGAGCCACACCTTGACCGCACGTCTGAATGCGTGGAACAAACATTGCCATTAATGCCAACGATTAAGAAACATTGGAATAAGAGTAGTGTTCTTTCAGTGACGATCGATTACCCAACTGACAGAGGGCAGTCTTCTCGCAAGATCCGCGCTGCTTCTGCCAACCCTGGGATTTAGTCTCAGAACTTGGGTGCAAATCCCATCGGCGAAGAATCTGTCATAACAGTGGACGAATCCGCTATTTGCGAACCTTGCCTAACTGGTTGACGTGCCGTTCCTTCTGTCTCCCGAGAGGGATCTGGCCCCGAAACTGCTGACGAGGAGTTTGCAAAATACTCGATTCCTCATTGCGGTGGGTTATCGTTGGTGGCCCAAACGGCGGTAGCTCGTCCGATCGCACTCAAACGTTCAACTAAGAGCCAGCCGTCTCGATTGAGACGATGATCATTACACGTACCCCCTCTTCGCACATCATCCTTCGGTGGAAGGAACAGATTACCCCCCTGGTATCGGCTATCGACAAGTGCTGCTAGGTGACATTCAGATGGCTGCCACCTTTTTTGACTTTCACAGCCGCCTGTCTTACTCGCGCATTGAAAACGTCAGAGCCAACTCGGAGGATCTGGCACTCTTCCGCTCGCGGCTGTCTGCAGTTCCCTCGGAATTGAGGAGGGCATCGAAATCCTTGCGCATTCCAGACCCCGGCCTGAAGACGTTCCTAAGATCCATCGTTCCCGTCTCGATTGAGCGGTGGGTTTCACCGACTTCTGATCGATCGAAGCCAAAGAGCAGCGGTGCTTTTCAACGATCGCTATGGCATGCACCGGATCTACTATCATGAGTCAAAGGACCGGTTCTATTTCGTTGCGGAAGCCAAAGCGATTCTCGCCGTTGCCCTGAAACCAAAGGATTGATGCTTGAGGGCTCGGAGAGTTCGTCAGCTGTGGCTGCACGTTGGAGAACCGCACACTCTTTAATAGAATCGGCGTTTTGCCGCCAGCTTCGGCGTGGGTTTTTCGAAACTGGTCACTCGAGCCGAGAAGCAGCTATTTCGAACCACGGGAGTGGGAAGAGCAAGAAACGCTCTGATGCACAATCCTATTACAGGGAGTTGCGCCAGGTTTTCACACGAAACCTCCCTCGGTACTTCAACGGTCACCCGCCGATCGTTTTCAAACCTGAAGATCGAGCTGACTTGACGAGGACTATCGAAACAGTACTTTGTAAGCGATTTATATGCCGAATTGACCCACCGGCGAGGCGAGATACGAGCTTGCTACGAAACGTCATTCGTTGGGACGTGGTCAGCCGGATGACCATGGATATGTATGCCGGCTTGCTCCGCATGCCCTGACCCGTTTGATTGCGAGACGCTGCGCCGTCGAAGAAAAGCCAGCTAGGTACGCTTCACTTCCAAGCAGCAAACCTCGGACGCCCTCCAGATCAAAGGCGAGCGGCTAACTGGCGGATGCCACTCTCTTATCTCCGATACCAAGCTTCTTCATCTTATAAAGCAGGGCTTTGTAGTCGACATTTAGCAATGTGGCCGCACGCTTTCGATTCCAAAGGGTAGAGTTGAGCGCGTTAAGGATCGCTTGTGCCTCTGCCGTCCGCCGCACCTCATCGACCCTTGAGAGCGCCGACGCTGTTCCTTGCCGGCTAATGGGAACGCACCTGGAAAGCACCGGAGGGGTCCGTTCGTGCAAAACCGTTGCATCGCGCCGCACGGATTCTCGATCTCTTTCCAACTGGGGTATGCCGCTGCCTGCTTCGAACTCCCAGTGTGCGGTTTCCGGAACGTTCCCGGAAAAACTCGCCTCAACCGTCAATCCAGCCGGCGTAAAGCTTTCCGGCATGCCTTGGCCCGGCACATAAACCGTTTTGGCTTGCATAGTTCGCTGGCGGATTTCCGCGGCCAGAATGGTAGGACTTCGAATGACCAGGTATTTGCGCATGGCATTTTCAAGTTCGCGCACATTACCGGGCCAATTGTATTCCATCACTACTTGCCGAAGGATTGGAGTAACTTCGAGCTTAGGGCAGTCATGCGTTGCATATTTCTGGAGGAAATAATCACAAAGCGGGACGATTTCGGTGCGTCTGTCTCGCAGAGGGGGAATCTTGATATCGATGATGTTGAGCCGGTAATAAAGATCCTCACGAAATCTCTTTTCGCAAATCGCTTTCTCGAAATCACAGTGCGATGCAGCCATCACGCGTACATCCACGTGAGAACTCTCTTTGGCTCCCAGGCGGAAAAACTCTTGATCCTGCAGTACCTGAAGCAGTTTCGCTTGTAACCTGGGGTCCATGTCTCCAATTTCGTCGAGGAGAATGGTTCCCCGGTTCGCCATTTCAAATTTTCCGGGAGTGCTCTTGAAAGCGCCAGTAAACGCTCCTCGTTCGTAGCCGAAAAGTTCACTTTCGACAAGCTCTGATGGCAACGCAGCGCAGTTCAATTTGACGAACGGACCATCAGCGCGCGGCGAATACGAGTGTAATTTTCGAGCTATGACTTCTTTCCCAACACCCGTCTCGCCTCGCAGCAGTACCGGCACATTTGCCGACCCAACACGCACGAGCATTGACTGGATTCGCTGAGACCATGTTCCTGAACAAGGGAAATCCGCCTGTGCTTCCTGCGAGGTGTTTCGGGTCTTGGCTCCAACTGTGATAAAGTTTGCGCCGATCAAGTGCTCGATCAGCTTGAACAAAACCTCGTGACAGAGGGGCTTTGGTAGAGAGCGGTGGGTTGAAGCCTGCAGCATGGCATCCACCCTCCCTTTCAAGCCGTCATGACAGACGACAATGACAGGCACCGAGGCAAATCTTGCCAAAGTCTTCGGTAGCAAACTGCTCGCCACGGACACGGAATCGGGGTCCACAATTACCAGCCGACACTCCTTGTCGTGTTCTCCAGCTAACAGTAATGCCTGAGTGCTGTCTAGGAATTGAACATGGCCTTCGTACGCTTCAAGAGCGTGCTCAATACACCCGCGCTCCTCCACGTCGGGTTCAACAACCAATATAGTGGACATCGCTGTTATGTGTGTGAGATCGGTCTGAAGCGTTCAACTGGCGCAGGTTTCCTGCGCATCAGGTAACCGAACTCATCTATTGCGATATTGAATCGGGCATTTCTCACGTTTCTCGTCGCCCGAACTGACGAGATCTTGAGCTTAAGGAAGCAAGTTCTCACGCGTACAAATCCTCCGTTTCGCATGGTTGAAGCCAAAACAAATGTGCGTCTGAAAACCTTACCCGCTCATCGGGACAGACGACCAAACCAAATTAGTGTGTGTCCTTGATTCTGCTAGATCTTGACCAAAGGCACAAGGACCTCTGAAAACGCCAAGTACTAGTCGTGCGTACTGGAACCATAACTGGAGCGAGCAGATGTTGGCATCTTCACTGCCAGCGCAAACGGTCGTAGGTGATCTGATTCTGGGTTTCGCCAAAGGCTAGGGCGCTACTCCACGGCTCTCAATCCCTTTACTGCGAAAGTCTCGCCTGGCGCGCTCGCGCAGTGAACTCGAATGGGGCACGCATAGCTGCTGTCACCTTCACGCATCTATGCCTATATAAACTCAGCCAATATCAATTCGAAGTGCAAATGCTGATTGGGGGATGACAACTATGACTTACGTGCTTATCATCGCCCTCAGTACGCAGTACTATGTCGTTTAGTTTGTCAAGATGGCCGCCTTTATTAACACGCCATCTGTCCGCTCTTGGCTTTCGTTTAGAAGGCGCGGCCGCTTTGTCTTTTTGCTTACCCACGCGAGCCGTGGTCGTCGGCACGGTGGGAACGTGGGAATCTGGCGGCTTAGGCGAGATTTCCAGGGAGGTGTGGGAAGCGGTGGCAACCTTCTTTTGGTTTTCGCCGGTTTCCATGCCTCCGCCTTTTCCACCGCGCTTCGTGCTGACGTTTTTGTTCAGTGGCCGTCCGCAGCGCCCCGATCACATGCATTCCGTAACGTAACGAAACCCCGCCATCCAGGTGTTCGTGAATCATCAGCGTGCAATCGACCAGTTTGCCGCGAAAGCGGATTTCTCGATCTGCCATATCCGCTCGCCGATCGCCACCGTATTATCCTTTGCCACGGCAGCGAGCGCCCCAGCCAGGTCTTGAAGTGCCGTTCCGAACGCCTCCGCGCCCGCGCCGAATACCCAGGAATCATCTGCACGCCTAACTCCTTCATCGCTCTTCCCACCTGGGTCAAACAATCCTTATCCGCGGGCTCGCTGGCTTCGATTACTTCCCAACAGTCGCCGCCACTGAGAAAGTAAATGACGTGCATTTCAGTCCCCTTCGCAAAGGGGCCCCAATTACTTCTCTTCAGGAGTCACTTGGTTGTGATCCCACTTAAACCATCTCAGTCTCCTTCGAGCGTAAGCTCACCACTCCTCTGCGCGTCTTTCAAGCTCGCGCGGGCGGCCTGCGCCAAGAGCGCGCAGCAGAAGGGGGTCACCCGCCGGGAAGGCATCGGGCTCGCCCAGCGCTCGCATAGCGACATATTGCGCAATCCATTTGCCGATACCCGGAATTTCACATCACGGCGGTTAACCCTCGATTCAACTCACAGCGGGTACAAACCAGAGCAACTGGCCGCGCTGTATCAAGCTCTGCTGACTCGCCTGGAAGCCATACCAGGAGTGCGTTCGGCTTCGATCAGCGGTTGTACCCCGCTCGAAGGCTGTGGGACCCCAGGCCGTTACATCTTTGCGGAAGGGCAAGTGGAACACCCTGAGGATCGGCGGAGGGTGGGGGGGTGACGTTTTGGCGCCTCGATATTTCGAAACACTGGGCATACTGCTCCTCGCGGGACGTGATTTCACGTTCGAAGATGCGGGACGATCTCGCGTCGCGATGATCAATCAAACGATGGCACGGCGTTATTTCCCTGGCATCAATCCCATCGGCAAGCACATCGCGGTGGATAGAAACTCGAAGCCTGGGTGGTTCGGCAGCGATCAGCCTTACGAAATCGTGGGTTTGGTCGGAGATGTCAAGGCAATCGAGCTTCGCGACCCGCCGGCGTGCTTGGTGCAGCGCTGGCTGGAATCGGACTCTACGGACTGTGGCCTATACGGTGGCGCGCCGGACGAACGAGGTCGGCATTCGGATGGCGCTCGGCGCGACTGCAACTGATGTAAGCAGCCTGATATTGCGAGATGTGCTGGGAATGGTGTGTGGGGGACTCATCGCAGGGCTTGTGCTGGTGCTTTTAAGTCGACCGCTGGTTGCGAGCCTTATTGAGGGTCTGAAGCCAAATAATACAGGGGCGCTAGTCTTTGGCGGCTGGATAATGATCGCGGTGGCGGCGCTCGCCGCATATGCGCCGGTCGGCCGCGCCGCGTGGATCCAATGGTGGCGCTGCGGCACGATTAGGCGGATTGGGGTTGGGCTGTCCGGCCTCGGGTCCGAAGCCGTGGATCAACGAAAGATCGCGTAATTGCCTATCTCGCGAGTTAATAGTAGTCGCACCGTCCGCTACTCGGAACCTGCGAAACACTAACGGGTTATCATGCAACGAATGACGCAGTGGCTCCGCGGCAGAACTCTCTTTCAACGCATTGCGCTGGCCCTCATAATCTTCGCGGTGGGTGACGTCATAGTCTCCTATCACTCCGGCGGAACTTCGGCCTCCGGGTTCGTTACGCTGGCGGTCATCGTGTGCTACATCGCGTTCCGCAAGGAATTGTTGTGGCGTGTTCGCAACCGGCTGCTGGTGACCTACTTTCTGTTTGGCGTCGTTCCGATTTTCCTCATCGGATGGTCGCTGACGCTCACGGCCGAATTGCTGCTGGGGCAGTTCGCCACACAGCGTGTCCGCCAGGCCCTGGAAGCGCGGATCGAAAGCGTTCGCACTGACGCGCAGAATTTAATGCTGGCGGCCTCTCACGGCGCGAAGGCGGATCTATTGGATGGAATCCGCCAGCGAGTGCCGAAGCTAGCAGCCGTGGTCCGGGTCAATGGCAATATCTTCCGATTGCCTCCAGTGGGCCAGTTCCAGACGGTGCCGGCTTGGATCGCTCCTGGATTCGGCGATCTGTTTGAGTCGGACGGGCACTACTACATCGCCGCAAATGTGCAGGATGGGAACACGGAAGCCTTCGCCTACCTTCCTTTGGATGAGCAGACTCTGGCGTCGCTCACGCCAGGGATTGTGTCCGTCACCGCCGTGCTACACGGGGAAGATCGCGTCGATTTTGAATTTGGCCCAACCGGCAGCAGGATCGCCGTGGTTGAAAACGGTGTCCGGAAGGAGATCGTGCCGTCCGGATTGGGCCAGCGGAGTTGGTGGGATGTGCCTATCGCCGGTATGCTGGCTTGGAAGGTGCAAACTTCCTCCGGAAAGGCGGGCGTCTTACTACCCTTGATATCGAGGTCGTCTTTGCTGGTTGCCGGCGGCGTGACTGGCCAGATGGCGTCGGTTGTGTTCTCCATGCTGGTCATCGTCGGGGTCTTTTTCCTGATCGTGGAAGCTGTGTCTTTGTTTTCCAGCTTGACGCTCACGCGGGCGATCACCCGGTCCGTAGACGACCTTTACCGGGGAACGCTGCAGGTAGCCGGAGGAGATTTTTCGCGCCAGATTCCTGTGCGCGGCGAACATCAGTTGAGTGAACTGGCCACTTCGTTCAACGGCATGACGGCGAAGATTCGCCAGTTGATTGGGGAGGTTAAGAAGAAAGAGAAGCTGGATGCCGAACTGGAGATCGCGCGACAAGTGCAGTTGCGCCTGTTCCCGAAGTCTGTGCCGAAACTCAAGACGTTGGAGATGTTGGGCGTATGCATTCCTGGACGGGTTGTTAGCGGCGATTATTATGACTACGTGCGTCTGGATGACCGATGGACAGCAATTGCGCTCGGCGACGTTTCGGGAAAGGGAGTTTCAGCGGCACTCCTGATGGCGAGCATTCAATCGGCACTGCACGCGCAACTGAAGTTCAACGGCGCTTCCTCTCATTCCGTGTTGTCCACGGCGACGTTGATGGCGCTGATCAGCCAGCAACTCTACGAAAACACGCCGCCGGAAAAGTACGCCACGCTCTTCTGTTCCGTGTACGATGACGAAACGGGGCGGCTCACCTACACCAATGTGGGCCACCTGAAGCCGATCCTGGTGCGCGATAGACAGGCAACTACCCTTGAAGGCGACGGTATGGTAGCAGGCTTACTGCCGAACGTGAAGTACGAACAGCAAGACGTCCTGTTACGGACGGGAGATCTTCTCGCCGTCTTTTCCGATGGGATTCCTGAGGCCGAAGACGACGCGACGCAGGAGTTCGGCGAAGGTCGTCTTGCAGAACTATTGGTGACCCAGATGGACAAACCGCTCGACAATATCATCACGGCGGTTACCGGCACCGTCGAAAAGTGGATTCATGACCCAGAGGGCCGGGATGATCTGACGCTCCTGCTGTTGCGAAAGTTGTAGTGCGCCTTTATCTCGTGAGCGAGCGGTGCGTCCGGAAACTTGCATACGTAGAGAAGCGGTATCCATTTCCCTCTTTGAAGGTACCAGCGGCTGCGATGAGGCCTTCATTTCCTTGTTGAATCAGTCAAGGATGTGCATACCTTGGCCGGGAACGTATCGCCGGGCGATATCGACCACCAGCGCAAGGTGTGCCTCTACAAGCTCCTTCCTCGCCTGATCAGTACCCGTCTGATCCGAATGCATGCGTTCAATCAGGTGCTTTTCACGCTCTGGGGTCAATTCCGGCACTTTAGCGACTTCTCGAAGATACACATGCAACGGATCATCGAGCGGCTCGGAAGATGTATCTATCAGAGGCGCTTCGAACGAGCATTCTGCAACTGCTGCATGCTCCCGATCCGGGAGTATTTGGATCTGAGCCTTTTCGAGCTGCGAAAGAACGAGGTCGAATTCTGGTTCGCCTGATGACGCGTCGCCGACAAGGCTGGCAAGTTCTTCGTAATAAACGAAACCTCTGCCCTTCACGACTTCGAGGAGCCGTTGTGCATCAGTGTTCGGTTCGGTGGCTATAATGCTCGTCCACCTAGTATTATCGTCGCGCTTACAGGGTGAATCCTATTTGTCTACCGTTACTCTTCCGCCAGCTATTGCATCAGAGGAGAGCAAGAGTTACGCTGGTATCGGATATCGATAATAACCGATGAAGCCAAATGATCTCGTTCAAGGAACGCTGGGCCTGCTGATCCTTAAGATCCTTGCGCTGGAACCAATGCACGGATGGGCCCTAGCTCAAAGATTAAAACAGATGTCGAAAGATGTTCTTCAAGTTGGACCCGGCTCGTTGTACCCTGCTCTCCACAAGCTGGAACAAGAAGGCTGGATTACCGCCGAATGGTTGACAAGCGACACGAGACGTCGTGTGAAGTTCTATTCCCTCACCAAAGAAGGCCGACAGCAGTTAAATGCGCAGACAGCCGACTGGAAGCGCCTGTCTGGAGCGATCTCCGCGATCGTGCTTCCCGTGCGAGGTTAGCCGTTATGCGTTGGGTTAGGAAATTGCGGCTGAGATTTCGATCGTTATTTGATCGTTTCCGCGTTGAGAATGACCTGGAAGATGAGCTGGGTGATTATTTGGATCGCGAAACTGAGCGAGAGATCGCAGCTGGATGCTCGCCTGAAGAAGCTAGAAGGCTCGCGATACGGGGCCTTCACGGCACGGTGCGCCTAAAAGAGGAATGTCGCGATGCGCGTGGAGTTCGATGGCTGGAGGAGATTCTTAGCGATTTGCGATTTGCGTTTCGTACTCTGCGCAGGGCGCCGGGCTTTTCCGTCGTAGCGATTCTCACATTCGCGCTAGGCGCTGGGGCGAACGCATTAATGTTCACCGTAATCGATTCGGTGCTTCTACGGCCTCTTCCGTATCCCGATTCGCATCAACTCGTATTTATCGACTCCACGCAGGCCGATGGCAGCCGGGGTTCCACATCCCTGCCGAATTTTCTCGACATGCGGACTCAGAGCTGGTCGTTTTCAGCGATGGCTGCGTATGAGGAAAAGAGCGCTTCGCTGCGGTTGCCAAGCGGTGAACCGGTTCACAGTGCCGGGGTAGCCGCAAGCGCAGCTTTTTTCGACGTTCTGCGCGTCCGTCCGATGCTCGGCCGCCCTTTTTCGGCCGAGGAAGAGCAGCCCGGTAAAGCCTGCAGCGTGGTTGTGAGCGCGGAGTTCTGGCGTGAGTATCTCTCAAGCGATCCGCGCGTCCTTGGACAGAATCTCACGGTAGATGGAAAGGCATGCAACATTTCGGGTGTGATGCCGGATGGCTTTGAATTTCCCTCTCGTAACGACGAATTTTGGGTTCTGCTCCAACCCGCGCCGGATGCGACGAATCGAGGTGCGGAATTCCTCGACGTGATCGCCAGGCTGAAATCCGGAGTATCACTTACCACGGCGCAAACCGGCCTGAAAGTCATCGCACGCCGCCTTGAGGCGGCTTACCCGGACGACAAAGGCGTGGGTTTTAGCGCGCAGTTATATCAGGAGAAGATCACTGGCGATACCCGCGCCGCGCTTTTTGCGCTACTCGGGGCTGTAACCGTTCTGCTTCTTATTGCCTGCGGCAACATTGCGAATTTGCAACTGGCGCGAGCCCTCGGCCGAAAGCGCGAGATTGCCATTCGCGCGGCGCTCGGTGCAGGCAGAATGCGGATAGCTAAACAGCTATTCACCGAAAATCTGGTCCTGGCGCTGATTGGGACAGCCGTGGGAGTGGCACTGGCCGCCGGCTCCCTGGGTTTATTGAAGCGTCTTGCAGCCGGTGCAGTTCCGCGCGCTGAGGAGATCGATCTGCATCCAGGAGTCTGCCTCGGCATGTTGCTCGTCGCCAGTATCTCGGCGGTGCTGTTCGGGCTGGCTCCCATTTGGCAGGCTGCGCGTCAGGATATTGAGACCGCTCTACGGGAAAGCGCCGGCGCTGTCGCGGGCGGTCGCAATCAACAGAAACTCCGTGACCTGCTAGTGGTCGCACAGTTGGCCCTGGCAATCGTGCTTCTTGCCGGTTCGGGGCTGTTGCTTCGCACGCTATATGAGCTCTTGCACACGGACCCCGGCTTTACGGCGGAGCACGTGCTCACTATGCAAACAGCAGTTTCGGGAACAGAACCTGCGGACAAGAATCTAGCGGCCACGGTCTACGGCCCGGAGTTGGATGAGATCGAGCAGATACCAGGAGTCAAGGCGGCAGGCTTTATCACGTTCCTGCCGCTAAGCAATGGAAGCGCTTCGGCGGCGTTTATCATCAAAGGACGCCCAAGTCCGAGCCGGGAAACGCAGCCACGCGCTTTGCTGAACGCGGCCAGCGAGCGTTTCTTCAATGCTCTGGGAATCCAGCTTCTGAAGGGCCGATTCTTCGCGCGAACAGACACCCTGGGAAAGCCGCGTGTGGCAATCGTGAACGATGTTCTAGCGCGGCGCTACTTCTCGGGAGAGGACCCGATTGGCAAGCAGATAGCGTTTGATGATAGCGATTTCAAATCAAACCCGATCACAATTGTGGGCTTGGTGCGGGGCACGCGGCAAATAGGACTCGGGAAGCCGCCGGACGCGCAACTGTATCTCGATTTCCGGCAGGTGCCACCCGCGACGCTGTGGTCACAATTCTTACTGAAGCAGATCATGACCTATGCTGTGCGTATTTCAAGCGGAGACCCCGTTGCCGTAACCAAGACGGTCCAGCGCGCAATCCATCGAGTGGATCCGGTTCAGACCATATTTCATATCGCGACGATGGAGGAGATTGTTTCAGCTTCCGTGCAAGGCCGCCGGTTGGGCGCGATCCTTCTAACTATGTTTGCCGGACTCGCACTGGTTGTTGCGGCGGCGGGACTGTACGGCGTTCTCTCGTATATGGCCACACAAAAGAAGCGCGAGATTGCGGTCCGTATGGCTCTCGGCGCGAGACAGGACGAGGTCGTGTGGATGATTGTCTCTCGCGCTCTCGTGCTCTACGCCATCGGTCTTACCTGTGGCCTAATGGGAGTGATATGGTGCGGGCATCTGCTGTCGAACATGCTCACGGGAGTTCAGCCTTCGGATCCGGTCGTGCTCGGTATCACAACAGTAGTGCTATTGTTCGTGTCCTTCCTTGCGGCCTGGTTTCCGGCCCGGCGAGCGGCGTCGATTGATCCGTATCAAGCGCTGCGCAGCGAATGAGTGACTAGCTTGCGGAATCGGACCGCCGTTGATGGATGTCGGATCGTCTCGCTCCCAAGATGAAAGCAGCTTGCGCGTCGATCTCGCGAGCCATCAGCCCGCAGGCTCCGGAGCTCGCCAGGCCAGAAGCATCATTCATATCTCAAGGCAACCGTGGGGTCTATTCTGGTGGCGCGGCGCGCTGGGATGTACCCGGCAAGCGCGGTCACGGCAATCAGTCCCGCGGTGGCCAGAGTAATGCTCAGCGGGTCTTGTGGCGTAAGACCGAACAAGAAGCTTGAAACCAAACGCGTGAGCGCGAACGCCGCGGGTAATCCGATGCAAGCGCCCACTGCAATCATCAGAGCCGTGTCGCGGAGAACCAGCCACAAGACGTTTCCCGGCTGAGCGCCGAGCGCCATCCGTATGCCAATCTCCCGATAGCGGTGGGTGACCGAATGAGCCATCACGCCGTATAGCCCGATCGCCGCCAGCAGCACAGCCAGACTTCCAAAAAATCCGCACAAGGTTGTAACAATCCGCTCCTGCGAAATCGTGCTATCGAATTGCTCCTCCATAGTGAGGGTTTGCAATACCGGAATCGCAGGATCGAGGCTCGCTACTTCGCGGCGGACGGCTGCAATAAGCGCTTCCGGATTAGCGTTCGAACGAATGCAAAGAGTATTCGACATTGCTTGGAAGCGCCAAACCGGGACATAGATCATGCTTTGGACCGCTTTGCGAATATCAAAATACTTTGCGTTCTTGACTACACCGACGATTTCGAACGACTTAGCGGGATCGAATTTATCGCCACGCGAAAAGTGCCTCCCGATCGGACTTTCATGAGGGAAGAATTTCTTGGCCATGGCTTCGTTGATGATGGCCACGGGTGGCGGTGGTCCGAGTTTGTCCTTATCCTGATCGGCGTGAGGAAGGAGATCGGGCGATACGGCTGGATTGTCTTGGGCCCGGAAATCACGCCCGAGAAGTATCGGGATGCCCAGCGTTTCGAAATATCCCGAACTGACCGCGTTGAAGTCAATGTCTGGCTCTTCGTCTGATTTCCATCGATACCCCTCAACGGAAACAGTATTGTTCCATTCGGAGCCATTAAGCGGCGTGATGTTGGCCAGGCTGGCTGCGCGGACGCCCGGAAAACTGCGCGCGCGTTCCAGCAACCGCTCATAGAACTGACGGAGCCGCTGCCCTTTATATCCGCTTTGCTCCGGATCCACATTTACCAGCAAGACACTTTCGCGCAGAAAACCCGGATCCAGCGACCGCAAGTTCCGTAGACTGCGCACGAACAGCCCTGCTCCGATCAGAAGCAGCAGCGAGATTGCAATCTGAATAACCACGAGCGCGCGACGCAAATCAAAACGGCCGAGGGTAGCGGCTTCATTTTTCAAAGCCGAAGTCAGATCGGGGCGAGTCGCCTGCAGCGCAGGCGCAATGCCACAAAGCAGCCCGGCTACGAGGGCAACGCCGAAGGAGAACCCAAGCAGCCGCCAATCAGGCGACAAATTGAGTGTCAGCGGAACCATGCCCGTAGGCATGAGCGCCAGAAGCACCCGCACGCCGCCCCAGGCAAATGCCAAACCCAAAATGCCGCCGAGCAGTGAAACGACAAGCGTCTCGAGGACGAGTTGGCAGACGAGCCGAGCGCGCCCGGCGCCCACGGAAAGACGAATCGCGATTTCCCTTTGCCGCGCCGCCGCCCGCGCAAGCAGAAGACTTGCAACATTCGCGCAGGCGATCAGGAGCACCAGCGCGACAACGATCATCAAGACGATCAGCGGCTTCTGTATGCTGTTGCGCAGGGATGAATAACCGCCGCTTCCCGGCAGGAGCGTGCCGCGGTTGCGTTGTTTGTAATCTTTATCGAAAGCAGGCACTGTACGCTGCTCCGGATCGTTTGCCAGGATTTGTTTCCACAACAAATCGGCCTCGGGTATAGCGGCCTGCATGGTCACGCCCGGTTTCAAGCGAGCCAGTATGGTTAGCCACCAGTAATGGCGATTGTTCCATTGCCCGGTTCCACGCTGGATTTCACGCAACATCATGATCGGAAGATAGAGATTGGGATGATTCCCAACCACAACGCCGGTGAATCCGGAGCGCGCCACGCCCACGATCGTGAAGGCCGAGCCATTGAGCTTGATCGGACGCCCGATCACATGCGGATCGCCGGCAAAGCGCCGTTGCCAGAAATCGTAGTCGAGCACGACCCAGGGGTGTGCATCTTCCATTTTATTATCGGCGGCCGTGAGCAGGCGCCCGATGGCCGGAGTGACGCCAAGCACCTCAAAATAGTTGCCCGACACCAAAGTCGCGGTCACCAGTTGAGCGGTGGCGTGAGCGCCTTCGTCCGGGACCGCCATAGCCGCCGGTGACCATCCGCCTCCGTAGGCAATCACCCCGGAAAAGGACTTGTTGTGATCCCGGATGTACAGATAGTCGGGATAATTGTCGCCAACTGACGGATCGTCAGGATCTCTGGCGAAGACCACGAGTTGTCCGGGATCCCGCACCGGAAGCGAGCGCAGCAGGACTGTGTCGATGAGCGTGAAAATCGCGGTATTGGCTCCGATGCCCAACGCCAAAGAAAGGATTGCAATGGCGGCAAACATTGGGTTTTGCACAAGGAGGCGGACCGCATATCGCGTATCCTGACGGATTGCTTCGAGCAGGCGCATTTCACCCTTTGGTAGTCAGCACATCAGACGAAAGAAAAGGCAGTTTCGTTCGCAATTGTCGAATGTATCACTCGGAAGCACGGGTTCCCCACCCGTTCACTCGGTGCGCAAGGCATCTAACGGCGAAATCGAACTCGCTCGAAAGGCTGGAATGAAGGATGCGACCATCGCCGACAACCCGAGCGCCAGGATGGCTGCTAGCGTCACCACAGGATTGTAGGGACTCATGCCGTAAAGCTGATTGCCCAGGAATCGCCCCACGGCGAAGATCAAGGGCGACCCAAGTAGTAGTCCAAAGAGAATCAGTGCGGCTGCGCCGCGGAGCACTAATGAGACGACGTTGCCACGATCGGCGCCCAGCGCCATACGCACGCCGATTTCGTTGGTCCGGCAGCCGGCGTTATAGGCCGTAACGCCGTACAGCCCGACCGAGGCTAACACCAGTGAAAGAACTCCGAAGAACGAAGTGAGGCGCGCAATCAGACGTTGCTGGGTGAACTGGACGTCCACTTGCTCTTTCAGCGTGCGAATCGAAATCACTGGCAGATTCGGATCTACGGAAGCCATGGCGTGGCGCAACTGGGCATCGGACGGGCTGGTTCCCCGCTTGGTCACGATGATGATGTCATGCAAGAAATGCGAGCCGGGAGAGACCTCTTTGAACCCGGTATCCTCGGAAACGTCATGCTGGGCTTCCGGTAGGAAATAGAACGGACCAGCCGGCTTGTCGACGTTGTCCGTCAAGTTGCGGATGTCTTTAGCAATGCCCACAATTTCGTATTGGCCCTGAGATCCGATACCTTCCCGGCCGAAGTGCTCTCCGACCGGATCTTCGTTCTTGAAGTATCTTCGGGCAAACGCCTCATTGATAACTGCCACATGCCGCGAAGTGGCCGTATCCTGCTCGGAGATGCCGCGTCCTCGAATGATGTGGTTTCCGATAGCCTCAAAATATCCCGCTGTTACTCTATCCCAGAAAGCAGAGTTGACGTCGTTAGAGCCGGGCGCCGGATGTCCCTCCACCCAGACAAAACCGCCCCAAAAGTTGCCGTTTTGCGGTGAGTATGTACAGAGAGCCGCTCCGGAGACGCCAGGAATGCTCAAGAGCGAATCACGGATGCGTCGGTACAGGGGCGTGAGTTGTTCGTAGCCGTAACCGGCAAGCCTTGGCTCTATGTTCATAACGATGCGCCGATGCTGGTCGAATCCAAGATTTTGATTCTCGAGATCGTGAAGTGCTGCTGTGAGCAAACCGGCCGCTGATAACAAGACCAGCGAAAGCGCAGCCTGGAACACGACAAGCGTTTTTCGCGGAAGCGAGCCCGCGCGGGCAGTGAAGCGGCTGGCTCCTCGAAGGGCTTCGATCGGATCTACTCGCGTGGTCATCCATGCCGGAGCGATGCCGAATGCAAGTCCCGTGATTAATGAAACGCCGAAGGCGAAGAGCAGCACCGGCATGGAAGGCAAAGCGTCGATGGGTACGCCTGCCATGCCGCCAATCCGAGGGAATGCGAAATGCAAAATAAGACGCGTGCCTGCAAATGCGATCATCAGACCCGCCACGCCACCGAGAAGCGACAGCAAAATGCTTTCCGTGAGGACCTGCCCTACAAGTCGCGGCGCTTGAGCTCCCAATGCCATGCACAACGATATCTGCCGCCGCCGTTCCATGCCCCGCACAAGCATGAGACTAGCGACGTTGGCGCAGACGATGAGCAGTACAAAGCCTGTCACCAGCATGAGGATCTGGAGCCAGTGTTCGTATTGCTCGCGCATGCTGCTGATGCCGGCGCCTCCCGGGCCCAAGAACAAAGTTTGGGCGGGAAATTTCGTGCGATCATCAGCGCTCATCTCACTCCAGTGCGAGCGCAGCCACTGCTTGAGCTCAACCCGCATTCTGGCCTCTACGGATGTAGGATTCGCGCCGGGCCGGATGCGTCCGATCACGTCTAGCCAGTGGAGGTCGTGTTTATTCAGATCGCCGTCGGCCTCCACAAAAGGTTCGGCGTTCAGCGCCAGAAAAAAGTCGGGCGGACTATCTCGTAGTTGGTCGCCAAAGAAACCCGGAGGAGCGATTCCCACCACAGTGAATGACTTCTCGTCCAAATCGAAGGCGCTGCCGATGACCGACGGATCCGAGCCGTACCTTTGCTGCCATAAGCGATAACTCATCACCGCAACCGCCCGGGCGCCGGGTTGGTCGTCGCTATTAGTAAAAGTACGTCCGGCATACGCCGTTAGGCCGAACATCGTGAAGTAATTGCCGGATACATATTCGCCGGGATAGCTTTGGGCTGGCTCCGCGCGTCCCGAGCGCCGGACTCCAAAAAGCGGCTCGACCGATGAGAAGGCCGCAAGTTCTGAAAAGCCCTTGGTGTTGTCTCTGAGGTACTTGTACAAATCGTACGAGACAAGTGAGAACTCTTTGTCTTGGCTATACCCGTTGTAATAGCAACACCGCGACTCTTTCCCAAGGCGGTATAACTCCCCGGGATTCGCTACAGCCAGCGATTTCAGCAGAACAGCATAGACCAAAGTAAAAATGGAAGTGGTTGCGCCAATCCCTAGCGCCAGCGTCAGGACGGTTGCGATGGTGAACGCCGGCGCTTTGCGCAAACGCCGCAGCCCGTGGCGCGTATCCTGGATCAGCGTTTCCAGGAACGGAAAGCCTTTCTGAGCGCGATAGTCTTCTTTCACTGCTTCAACCGCTCCGAATTTCAGCACGGCCTGACGGCGCGCCTCGGCAGGCGATAAACCAGCCCGAACATTTTCCGCAGTTTGGAGCGCCAGATGTTCTTCAATCTCGGCCCGCAATCGCTCTTCGTCTTGCCGCATTTTAGCCGAGGAAATGAGCCGCTTGAAGAGTCGCCGCAGTGCTTTCATTTCAGATCTTCTGCTTTCACCGCAAAGAATCGTCCGATGATGGCCGCCGCCTGCTCCCAACGTGGCAAGTGTCGCTTGCTCTTTTCATATCCCTATTGGGGTTCCAACATGAAGCATGACACACCCCATTTGGGAAAGCAACAGGACCGTTTCCCATGCGGCTCGCCCCGCGGAGCTCGGCGCGGTCATCACGAGTGGCTTACCATTTAAACCAACATGATTCCAAGTAGGAGACCGGTTTGAGTACAGTTTTGAAAACACTGCCGGCGTATTACTACACCGACTCGGAGCTCTTTCGCCGCGAGATCGAGCTTTTCTTCTTCGAAGGTTGGATCTGCGCAGGGCGCGCAGATAGCATTCCCAACGCCGGCGATTATTTCCTTCGCGAGATCGCCGGCGAAAGCATGATTGTCGTTCGCGCCGGCGCCGGCTCCGTGGAAGCTTTTTATAACGTCTGCCGTCATCGCGGCACGCGCTTGTGTACAGCCGCGGAGGGTAGTTTCGCCGGAAGAATTCAATGCCCGTACCACGGCTGGACCTACGGGCTGGACGGCCACCTCCTCGGCGCGCCCCATATGGATCCGTCCTTTTTTCAACATCTCGACTACCCGCTCCACAAACTCCACACCGCTCTTTGGGACGGCCACATTTTTCTCAATGCTCATCCGCATCCCGAGCCGCTCGCCGTTCAACTCGCCGACTTACCCGCGCGGTTTGCGCCTTGGCGCATGGTGGAGCTGCGATTGCACAAGCGAATTACTTATGACGTTCGTGCAAACTGGAAACTCATCGTCGCAAACTACAGCGAGTGCCTGCATTGCCCTCTGTTGCACCCGGCTCTTAACCGGCTCACCGATTATTTGGGTTCAGATAACGAAGCTCCGCAGCCGACCTACATCGGCGGCTCGATGGGCTTCCGCGGCGCGGCTGAAACCATGAGCATGGATGGTAAACGGCGGCGTGACTACTTGCCCGGCCTGAACGAGACCGAGCGCAAGAAAGTCTGCTACTACGTCGTCTATCCCAGTCTGCTGCTGAGCCTCCATCCTGATTACATGATGATTCACACCCTCTGGCCGCGGGCCGTGGACCGCACGGAAATTGTCTGCGAATGGTATTTTCATCCCACCGAGCTGGCAAAAGCGGATTTTGTCGCCGATGACGCCATCGAGTTCTGGGATATCACAAACCGCGAGGACTGGCACATTCTCGAGCTGTCTCAGGCCGGCATTCAATCGCGCGCCTACATTCCCGGCCCCTATTCCAGGCGTGAGGAACTGCTCTACGCCTTTGATCAGGCCGTTATTCAACGCCACTCGAGATACACATGTCCGCCACAGTAGGCTCTCGCGAAGAACGTGCAGGTACTCTACGTCGCGAGCTGCGGCTGAGAGATCTTGTTTTTTTCAATATCTGCGCCGTCGTGAGCCTTAGGTGGGTTGCCGCCGCTGCACACGCCGGGCCGGGTTCAATTGTGTTGTGGGTTATTGCCGGGCTCTTCTTCTTTCTGCCTTCGGCTGTGACCGTCGCAGGCTTGTCGCGCCGGTTCCCGGAAGAAGGGGGCATGTATATTTGGACGAAACGCGCCTTTGGTGATCAGCACGCCTTCCTGTGTGGCTGGTTTTACTTCATCTCGACGATTCTCTATTTTCCGTCTCTCCTGCTGGCGGGAATCAGCATGACGATGTACGCATTCGGCGCCGCGGGTCAACGCTTCGCTCAGGATCGCGAATTCGCGCTGCCTATCACGCTCACCGTCCTGTGGGGCGGTTTTGCTGCTAACTTTTTCGGCATGAGAGTAGCGAAATGGGTTTCTGCGCTCGGCGGAAGCGCGACATTCATCATCGGCGCAGTGCTTGGGTTATTGGCCATTGCCGTGGGCCTGCACTCCGGCATCGTCACCAGATTTGATCTGCTGCCTAAAGCCAATCTCAATACACTGAACTTCTGGTCTCAGATCGCGTTCGCATTTGTCGGACTGGAGCTGGCGCCGGTCGTTAGCGCCGAGATCTGCAACCCCCGTCGCGATCTCCCGCGAGCCGCTCTCATTAGCGGCATCGTATCCGCAATCTTCTATATGGGCGTGACGGCGGCGCTGCTTGTGCTGTTGAAGCCGGAAGAGATCAGTCCCATGACAGGTCTGGCCCAAGCCGGAACGACCGGCGCGCGGGAATTGGGGGCGCCGGTGATTGGCATACTGCTCGCAACGCTGATTGGAATCGCACTCGCAGGCCAACTCGATACATGGATCGCCGGAAATACCCGCTTGCCCTACGCCATTGGGCTTGACCGCTATCTGCCCGCCGCGTTTGGCCGCATTCATCCTCGATGGGGCACTCCCTATGTTTCCTTACTCGTGCAGGCGGTGTCTGCCACGCTCTTCCTGCTTATGGCTCAACTAGGCGAGACCGTCAGGGCGGCCTACCAAATCATGGTGGACATGATGGTGATCGTGACGTTCATTCCGTTCGCGTACATTTTCGGGGCGGGATTCCGATTCGCCAGCCGGATTGCGGCCGTGTCCGGACTCGCCGTGACGGTGATTGCGATTGCATTGTCGGCGTTGCCCCCGCCCGAAGTGGCATCTGCTGCCATGTTCGAGGTCAAAGTTGTAGGCGGAAGCTTGTCTTTCGCGCTGCTCGGGTGGATTGTGTTCAAGCGATATCAGGCGCTGCGATCTCCGATTGCGGACGTTGCCTCCTAGCCGCCGCTAAAATGAGAAGCAGTGTCTTTCCCCCCTGTCGAAGAGCACCTCATTTATTTAAAAAAAGGGCTCGCTGAACTGATCCGCGAAGAAGAGCTTCGGGAACGGCTCACTGCCGCTGCCAGGCAAAACCGCCCTCTGCGTATCAAGGCAGGTTTCGATCCCACCGCACCTGACCTGCATCTCGGCCACACCGTCCTGCTTCGCAAGATGAAGCACTTTCAGAACCTCGGCCATACCGTGATCTTCCTGATCGGCGACATGACCGGACTCATCGGCGATCCCAGTGGCCGCAACACCACGCGGCCGCCTATGACACGCGACGAGATCAACCGCAACGCCGAGACCTATAAGGAGCAGGTTTTCAAGATTCTCGACCGTGAAAAAACCGAGATTCGCTTCAACAGTCAATGGCTTGAGCCGCTGACCTTTGAAAACGTGATTCGCCTGTGTTCCAAGTACACGATTGCCCGCCTGCTGGAGCGTGAACACTTCAGCAAACGCTACAAAGAAGGCGTACCCATCTTTGTGCACGAGATTCTGTATTCTCTGGCGCAGGGCTTTGACTCTGTCGCGTTAGAATGCGACGTCGAGATGGGCGGCACCGACCAGACATTCAATCTCCTGGTGGGCCGTGAAATCCAAAGGGACTACGGCCAGCCTCCTCAAATCATCGCCACGGTCCCCATCCTCGAAGGACTCGACGGCGTTGAGAAGATGTCGAAATCAAAGGGCAACTACATCGGAATCGCAGAGCCTGCGGACGCCATGTTTCGCAAAGTAATGCAGATCAGCGACGATCTGATGTACCGGTACTACGAGCTGCTTACTGAAATGCCGATGAGCGAGATTGAGCAGCTCCGCCGCGACGTGGCCGCCGGCCGGCGTGACCCCATGGAGGTAAAGATGGAACTCGCGAGCCGGATCGTTGCGGATTTCCATTCAAAAGCCGAAGCGGAGGTCGCTGCTGAAGCTTTCGACCATGAGGTCCGCCAGGGTCTCGAACCCGCCGGTACGGAAACGGTGAATCTGCCGGCGCCGGTCGTCACCAGCAACGGAATCCGCCTCGATAAGCTCCTCGCGATGATCGGTCTCGCCGGCAGCGTCACGGACGCTACTCGCAAAATCAAGGCCGGAGCGGTCGAGATCAACGGCAACCTGCACAAAGACCTGCTGCTCTCAGGCGCCTCCGGCGTGCTGGTAATCCGCCTGGGCAAGAAGTGGAAGCGGGTCCAGATCGGCGCCTGACCGCACGTTCCTGAAAAAATTTCGCATATGATGTTTTCGTATGTAAGGAGAACCATGTCAACTGTTCTGACCGAACCCCAAACGACCCAAGTTCCGATCAAGCAAACCAAAATCCTGATCGGTAATAAATGGGTCGATAGTGTCTCCGGCAAGACCTTCGAAACCATCAATCCGGCTACCGGTGAAGTTCTGACCAAGGTGGCGGAAGCAGACGCGCCGGATGTCGATCTGGCGGTCAAGGCTGCCCGCAAGGCGTTCCACGCGAAAGCCCCATGGCGCCGCATGTCTGCCTCCGAGCGCGGCAGATTGCTGAATCGCCTTGCCGACCTTATCGAACAAAACATCGAGGAGCTCGCTACGCTTGAATCCCTGGATAACGGCAAGCCCCGGCATGTCGCCCGGGCAGGGGACCTGCCGCTTGTCATTGCCTGCTACCGCTACTACGCTGGTTGGGCCGATAAAATTCAAGGCAAAACCATCCCCATCAGCGGCGACTATTTCTGCTATACGCGTCACGAACCGGTCGGCGTGGTGGGTCAGATCATCCCCTGGAATTTTCCGCTGCTGATGCAGGCCTGGAAACTCGCCCCCGCGCTCGCCTGCGGCAACACGGTTGTCCTCAAAGTCGCGGAGCAGACTCCGCTCAGCGCTCTGCGCGTAGGCGAGTTGATTGTCGAAGCCGGCTTCCCGGAAGGTGTGGTCAACATCCTTCCCGGCTACGGCCCAACAGCCGGCGGAGCCATTGCCCGTCATATAGATATCGACAAGGTTGCTTTCACGGGTTCCACCGAAGTGGGGCACCTGATTATGAAGGCCGCCGCCGAAACGAACCTGAAGCGCGTCACGCTGGAGTTAGGCGGCAAGAGCCCGAATATCGTATTCTCTGACGCCAACATGGATGAAGCCGTAGAAGGCTCCCATTTCGCTCTGTTCTTCAACCAGGGGCAGTGCTGCTGCGCCGGTTCCCGCGTGTTCGTTGAAGAGACAGCGTATGACGAATTCGTCTCGCGCAGCGCCGAGCGCGCCAAGCGGCGCCGCGTAGGCGACCCGCTCGATCAGAAGACCGAACAAGGTCCGCAGGTAGACAACGATCAATTCAACAAAATTCTAAGTTATGTTGAATCCGGAAAGCAGGAAGGCGCGCGCCTGATGTGCGGCGGCGAGCGCGTAGGCGACCGGGGTTATTTTGTCGCTCCCACCGTGTTTGCCGACGTGAAAGACGAAATGAAGATCGCGCAGGAAGAGATCTTCGGACCGGTGATGAGCATCCTGAAATTTAAGGATATGGATGAGTTGGTCGACCGGGCCAATAAGACCATTTACGGTCTTGCGGCCGCGGTGTGGACGCGTGATATCGGTAAAGCGCATCATATTGCCAACAATGTCCGGGCCGGTACGGTTTGGGTCAATTGCTTCGACGTCTTCGATGCCGCGGCGCCGTTTGGCGGCTTCAAACAGTCCGGCCTCGGCCGCGAGCTTGGTGAATACGGCTTGCAGCAGTACTCCGAAATCAAGACTGTCACAGTAAAGCTTTAGTACCAAGAAAAGGCAGAGCGACTCTGCTGTAAGCGCTCCGCCCTCCTGCGAACTTTCCGCGAATAGTAATTCTCTAATTCTGCCGAAAGAACCTGCGACGGCCGAACACCACGAGAGCGAGCGCTAAGCCGGTAAGTGCAAAGTAGCCGGGTTCGGGGGTGGGAGTAGCAAGCACGCCGTTAAGATTTCCACTTCCTGCATCCGCATAGAATCCGACTAAGTCCCCGGAGTCGTTGATGCCGTTGAGAATGGTTCCCATCATGCCAAAAGCGGTGTTGGTCGCTGAACCCGGCACTAAAACAGGCGTCCAGGTATTCGTAATCATGTTGTAGACGAAGCCTTCGGAGTAACCGCCTGCCGTTGTGTCGGTCCCGACAATTTGCCCCACGTTGTTGAGGCCGAAAAACATGGGATTGGTCCCCAACGGATCAGTGGGACTCGAGAAAACGCCACCCTTGTCTATGAATCCGAATGTGCCGCCAGCGGTGCTGTAAAAACCGGCGATCGTGCCGCTGTTGTTAACACCGGCAGCTGTCACCGAGGTAGCCAACCAGGAAGCCGGAACGGTAAGCGGCGTTACAGTCATCGTGCTGGTGTTGTAAGTGAAGCCCTGGGTGACACCACCAGTTGTGAAAAATCCAACGGCTTGGTGGTTGTCATTGAGACCCAGAACCTGGGTCATCGTGGAACCCGGTCCATTGATATTGGGGTTCATGACGCCGCCGATGTCCGTGAAACCGTGGTTTGCGCCACTCGCATTGTTCACCCAAAATCCCGCCGTGTCGTAGGTGCCAGAGTGTAGTGTGTTGTTGATGGCCACCACCTGGGTCTGATCGGCGCCCGATACATTCTCGTTTGTGAATGTGCCCCCGCTGTAAGTAAAACCGTGATTGTTGACGATTACTCCATCTCCGTAATAACCGGCGATGACACCTGCATCGTTAATTCCCAGCAATTGATTGAATGTGGGAGTTTGTAAAGCGGCATCCGCAGGGTCGTTGATGGTTTGAAAGCTGTACGTAGACGCACATAAGCTGGACGCAAACACAACGGCCAAGACTAAGGGAAATCGGCGTTTTAAGCCACTGAACGTTTGTGTAGCCATCAGGTTGTTCTCCTTCCGAGGTCTCCGGCAAACAGGGGATGCGTATTGCGCATCCTCGATTAGAGGTGACAGTTCTTGAGTTGTTCCCTAAAATGCAATTGCGATCTGGTGAGAATGAACCAGACTTTCGGATTCGAGTATACACCTGAAACCGCCCGCCCTAGTCCATTTATTTTTGGTTACAAACCAAGTGAAATCATCAGTTACGCGCCTTTGCCAGTCTGTTTTTCTTCGTCGGATAGATTACCAGAAGAGTTACTAGTGTGTCTCTCGCGGGTTTTTGCAAATCCGATAATTTTCGATTGACTGGAGACTTATTCCTGGCGCAGGATCTGTACCGGATCGACATGCGCGGCGCGAAAGGCTGGCAGGGCGATTCCGAGTGTGGCAGCGGCGGTAAGAACTGATACGGCAAGGCAGACAGTTAAAATCGGCAGGCCAGTCACGCCGAAGAGCACGCTTTCGAGCCAGCGGTTGGCGAGAATTGCCCCGGCAACGCCCACCACCAGACCAATCCCCAGCATCGAAACGCCCTCGCGTAGAACGAACCGCATAAGCTGCGTTCGGGATGCTCCGACCGCGAGCCGGATCGCCAATTCGCGAAAACGTTCCCTGACGATGTACGACGTGACGCCATAGAGGCCGAAGGCGGCGATCAAGAGCGCAAGTACGGCAAAGGTCGAGAGTAGCAGCGACAAAATTCGTGTGTAAGCAACCGAGTAAGATCCCTCGAGGACCTCACGCATCGTGTTTACGTCGAAAACGGCCGAACCGGGCGCGAGTCTTCGCACTTCGCCGCGGATCGAAGAGAGAATCGTCGCTTCCGGAAGGGTGGTGCGGACCACAACGACTTGGTCAGTCATCGGTTCGGGCATAGTGGAAAGCGGGAACTCGATCTCCGAGCGCGCCGGAAGATCGAGACCTGATTGGTGCACATCCTGAGCTACGCCAATTACCGTATAGGGAACGCCATTCAGCGCGTCGGACTCGTTCAGCTTAAGGGTCCAGCCGACAGGATCGCGATCCTGCCAGAGCGTACGTGCCATCGTTTGGTTGATGATGACGGCGCGCCGCGCACCCGAAAGCTCTTCGGGAAGAAAATCGCGGCCCCTTATGAGAGGGATGCCCATCGTCCGGAAATAGTCTCCGGTGATCCAGCGATATTCGGCAAAGAAACTCGCCGAATGCGGCGGCAATCCCGGCACTTCGACATCACCGTTATAGCCCGCCTCCTGGATGGGAAGCATGTTAATGGAAGCGGCGCTGTCGATGCCGGGAAGGTGGTTGAGATCATTGGTCACCGCTGCGAACAACTGATTGCAGCGCGTCGCGTCATGATACCGGCTTTCCGGCAGTGCAACGTGAAGCGTAAGCAGACGTGAGGGGTCCAGGCCGGGATTGACTCGCATGAGATTCTGAAAGCTTTCGAGTAAGTCAAAACTGCCGCACACCAAAGTGAGCGCACACGCGGCTTGGAGCGCCACCAGAACTTTGCGGATTCGTGTGCTGTTGCGGCCTCCAAATGCGCCTGCGCCCTCCCGCAGCGTCGATTCCAGATGATGCCGCTCTTCCTGCAGCGCAGTGGTCAGCCCGATCAAGAGCGCAGCAGTCACCGTAACCGCGAGCGCAAACCATAGAAGGCGGGATCTGCCCCATAAGCGCTAACTTTAAGCTCTGCGTAATTCCAGATGGCCCTCCCCGGTCATGCAGCTCGTACAATCGGCGGTTGAGCTAGTCCCCTTCAATGAGTTCATGAAATAGCTCTCGCACTTTGCTTTTCGATGCCATTAAAGCCTTCCGGCCCAGCGGAGTCGCTCGGTACACTCGCCGCAGCGATTTCCCGTTTCGCTGCTCGGCTGATCGCAGGTAGCCTTTCCTCTCAAGCCCTTGCAGTAGGGGATACAGACTCCCGGGACTGATGCGATATCCGTGACGCGCCAACTCCTCGATCATTCCCAGACCGAAGATCGGGCCCTCTGCGGCGTGGTGCAGGACATGGAGCCGGATCAGGCCTGAGTACAAATCGCGATCGGCCGCCGGGTATTTTTGCTCTGATTTCGATTTCGAGATCCGATTACGAGTCATGATACAGTGAATTCGCCCGAAGGTGCCCGTCGGTTGGCGATGCCATTTTATCAGCGAATAATCGTGTCGACAGTGATTTCGGTTGCTATCGCTTCCAGCAAGCTGCCGATGCACAAAAAACTTCGCGGACACGGGAGCGAAAGGCCCTAATGTTATCTATCTGGAATGCCTTGGCAGGACAGGCCTTTCTCAAGCGCCGAGACAAGCGGACAGGGAGTAGGCGCAAATGCTCTCCCCTTATGCTGTTCCTGCTCTTCATGGGTGCGGCTTCCAGCCTGTGGGCACAAGGGCCTCCGTTCCAAACCGACGATCCGGTTCCGGTCGACCTGCACCACTACGAGTTCTACATATTCGGAGGTATGGATGGAACGCCCGCGGAAATCGATTCCACTGGTCCCGCCTTCGAGTTCAACTGGGGCGCTCTTCCCAGGGTGCAGCTACACATCATCGCGCCTTGGGGCACGGTCAACCCCTCCAACAATCCGATTTACGCCCCCGGCGGCGTCGGCCCCTCCGCCTTCGGCTACACCGATATGGAACTCGGCGCTAAAATCGCGTTCATCAAAGAATCGAAGTACATTCCGCAGATCGGCACCTTTACGATGTTCGAAATGCCGACCGGCAACTACGCCAAGGGACTCGGCGTGGGGAAGGTTTGGTACAAGGTTCCTCTGTGGCTGCAGAAGAATTTGGGACACTGGCTGCTGGACGGCGGCGGCGGCGAGGTCATCGTTCCGCAAACGCAGTACCGCAACTTCTCATATGGCGCATTCCTGCTGAAATACGCCTTCGGCGAGCGGCTAGAACTCGGTGGCGAGGTCTTTTCCCATGCACGCGAGGGCTACGCCGCGCCGCAGACCCAAGCTTCAACGATGATCGACCTCGGCGGTTACTATCACTTCAAGCATCACCCAGGGGAGCAGTTTTTGTTTTGCTACGGCCATTCCGTAGCCGGCCAAACCGAACAGTATACGTATGTCGGCATGTACTGGACATGGGGAAAAGATACGAAGCCGGGCTCTGGTGAACTCAGGTTGCCAGAGCCCATGAACACACCGGGATTTCGACCGATGAACGAAATGGGATTTCAATGACCTGCAACTTGCGACCGAATCCACCGCTGATCCCCACGGAATGAGACCCTAGATGGAAATCACGGAACGCGCCCTCTGGACACTGATTCATGGCATGGGATTCGGTGGGCTCTACTTGCTGGCGTGTTCCGGCGCGCTGGTAGGGCTTTATCAAATCACTAGCTGGTCCACTCCACCCGGGCATCAGCGGTTCCTGCGCATTTACCTGATCACGATGGTTGTGCTCGCATGGGCCGCTGTGCTCAGCGGAGCTTATGTTATTTATCCCTGGTATCGCGCGGCGCCTCCGCCGGGAACGGCTGATCTCTCGATGTTTCCACAACGCCTGCTGATGTCCAGCCCTGCCACGATCGGCTGGCACTCGCTTGGGATGGAGTGGAAGGAGCACGTTGCCTGGTTCGCTCCCATCTCGATTACTATGGTCGCGTTCGTGTTCATCAGGTATGGCCACGACCTTAGGAATCATCGCCAACTTCGGTCGGCGGTGCTCGTCTTTGGCCTGGCATCCCTTCTTGCCGCGGGGATCGCTGGTTTCTTCGGCGCTGAGATCGATGACTACGCACCGGTTCGGGGCGGCAACGCAATTCAATTGAGCCATGGAGAAGCAAAATGAAGACGCCGTACAATGCCGCCCCATCTGAAGATCCGAACCTGACAAATGGTTCCGGCGCAGCCGCCATTTTCTCCGCGGGTGTCGGCTGCTTCGTGCTGGCAGCTCTGGCCATCCTCGGAGATAAGTCGGCCATCGTTAAGGGCAGTCTTGTTTTTTACAAACCGACGGGGCCGCTCTCGGGTGTAACCACGGTCGCCGTTCTTGTGTGGCTTTTCGCTTGGGTGATCTTGGAGTGGCGTTGGCGGAAAAAGACAGTTGCTGCCGGACGTATTAATGCGATTGCTCTCGCCCTGCTGGTCCTCAGCCTCATACTGACATTTCCTCCCATCGGTGACTTGTTCTGAAATTGACGTGCTTGCAACTCAGTTTCACTTGGAAGAATATCCAGATTTTGCGAGCGGCTACATCCATGCCAAAGATCGGTGTAACGGCCGCGTTGAGGGTTGTTTTCTAACGGTCGGCCATTCGGAAATGTTGTCTCAATGCGGCGTTGTTTGCCGGCCGAAGAAAGATTGAATTGAAAAGCTTAGGTTAGCGCTTATGGGGATCTGCCCCAATTTCACGTGCCTGCGGAAGTGACGAGCCATAAAGGGTCCGAGCCGAACTGCGAATGCCAGAAGTCCTCACGTACGAGAACTACGTTATTCTGTCCGTCCAGAGCTTCAGAGGGTGCGAAGAGACGGCCAGCAAGCGGTCTCACGCCGAACGTTGTAAAGTAATCCGGCGTAACAGGGCTGCCCGAAACACGTACCGTCTCATTGCCGGCCTGGAGTAGAACAGTGCCGCGATAGTCGAAAGCGCCAAGCGCCGCGAAGACATGGCTCTGTTGACGAAAATCCCGTTGATCCAACCATGAAGGAGGACTGTCGCCGCCGCCTGGAGTCCGATCAAGCAAGATAACGAGCGACTCCGGGTGCGGCAGCGGTAGCGAGGCGAGCACGATCGCATTGAGCAAGGTGAAAACAGCGATATTCACTCCGATTCCCAGCGCAAGCAGGAGCACGGTTGGAATTGCGAAGCTGGGCGACTGCCTAAGCTGGCGCAATGTGTAGCGGGTGTCTTGTGTCATCGTTTCCAGCCAGCCAAGCAAGTTGCGTTCCCGGGTTTGTTCACGATACGAAGCGGGATTGCCGAACTGCATCCGCGCCTCGCGCAGGGCCTCGTCAGGCTTGAGACCCTGCTTCACTGCGTCATCCTGCAACTCGGCGAGGTGAGTCTCGATCTCGCGAGCAAGATCGCCATCGAGATGGGAATTCCGGAACGTGTTCCACAAACGATTCCACAGGGACATTCGAGACTCCTATGCGGGCTGCAGAACGCGGCTTACAGCGGCCGTGAGCTGCGCCCATTTCGCTTCCTCTTTTTGAAGCTGCTTGCGGCCGAGCGCAGTGAGTTTGTAGATACGGGCAGGACGGTTCGATTCCGTCACGCCCCATTCAGCGCTTACCCATTTCTCCTGCGCCATCCGGTGAATGGCCGGATAGAGCGACCCGTCCTCGATGCGGAGTGCATCACCCGAGCGTTCGCGAATCTGCTTAGCGATTGCGTAGCCATGCAGCGGCCCGGAACGGGCGAGCGTGATCAGGATGAGCAGATCGACCGTTCCTTGAAGCCGGTCATTGGGCGACTTAGACACGCGTACCCCGCTAGCTGGGTATAAGTGTAGCAGAAATCGACGATACGCAGGATCGATTTCAGGCAGCCGGCAAATCGCCCGAAGAGCGCGTTTGCCGAGGCTCACTCTCTAGCAGAAGCTCGATCCTGCGTTCTCGCTGCTGCTTCAAGGTATGCAGTGTGACTCATGGGAGAATGGCCGGTTCACAATCTGAGATCTGCGGGTGTTCTGGGTTTTCTGACCCGAACAGGGACGAACAGCGCATCCGGTTCCCTGTCCGGTCACGCTTAGACTGCGCGGCTCGCTTTGATTTGCGCGATAAGGCCGTAGGTAAGACTAGCCATCGCGACAAGAAGCAGCGCAATCCGCCAGCGGTGAAGTGTATCCCACTTTTTATGGTCGGCCTTCCAGGTGGCGGGTAGAGATGCCGGAGTTAGAGCAGCGACGCGTTTGTTTATGGGCACAAGGAACAAGACCGTATAAATAATGACGGCGATCCAGATAACGAGCGCGACGCATAATGGCGTGACGCTTGCCTGGTACCGATGCAAATATGCCTCCGCGGAAAGCAAGACGAGGCAGACCGCATACCAGAGAGGCATCACTCTGCCAAGTGAGCGGGCGAGAAGGCTTGCTGCTTTGGCTTGCGCCTGATCATCCAGGCGCCAGATTGCGGGATTAACAAAGACCGAAACGGCAAGCTCGTTGCCGATCATTAAGCCCGTGCAAATGATTGCGATTGTGTCGAGCAGTTCCAATTTTTCGTTTAGTCAGTGGTTGGCGGAGCGGTCATCCTCGCGCTCTACATTAGCTTCTGATAATTCATGTTCTGCATCTGAACCATCACCTGCTTGGCGGCGGCGTTCAGAGCGGTGTTGGCAGCGTAGTTGGTGCCGTCCGGCAAGGTTTGAAAGGCGACGGTCAGCGTGACCGCGTCTTTTGGCTCGCTGATGTAGGTATTCACGTTCAGATTGGTCAATGATTTTGTCGCGGAGTTAAACGTGAAGATAATGGAGTCGCCGGGTTTTACGTAATTCTTGAACTGAAGGGCGATCAGTCCTGCGCCCGCAGGGCTTAGGGAAACCCCGCCGGATACGTAAGCCTGCTGCATCTGTTGCGGATTGGGCGGTACGTAGTCTTTGATCAGATCGACCGCCTGCTGCATGTAGTCCTTCAACTCGTCCGTCTTCTTCTCCACGATGTGCCTTTTCAACCGGCGCATGTCCTGGGGTGGCGGCGCAGGAGCACTCAGAGGAGTCTTCTGCACTTGTCCATCAGGACCATATCGGCACAGAGATTGGGTGGTCTTCTTCACTTCGCCTTTGAGGCTGACAACAGTCTGTTCGGTCCACTGGTACTGGTGTAGGGCCGCTTGATTCTTGGCCACCGATTCTTTGACGGCAGCCAGCTTCTGCTGCATTTCCTGCTGCCCTTGGGCGTTGACTGCCTGAGTCAGGCCGATGACGAACGCCGATAGCGCGGTTACGATTGTTCGCGTTGACACTGTTCCCCCTGAAAGTTGAAGCCGGAGATCATCCCCGGCCCGTGCTAATCCCGACAGTTGATCATCTCATAGACCAGGCGGCGCGGTTGTCATTCCTTAAAGACCAATGGAGGCCCGCTGACTCGCTTTGCCTTGAGGTCGACGGTGACTTCGACGCGGTCGGCGATCTTGATGAACGGAATGCCGCTGTTCATCCCGTAGTCCTTACGGTCGAAGGCCATTGTCCCTTGAATCGCGCCTGAGCCTGACCCCCTGGTGCCGGAGGCGGTGAACGTCAGCTTCTCGGGTTTAGACACTCCGCGAATCGTAAACGTCCCGTCCATTTCGAAGCTGTTAGGGCCGGTCTGTACGACCTTGGTTGAATGAAACGTAATCAACGGATCCTGCTTGACGTCGAAGAAGTCTTTGCTGCGCAGCTTGCCGTCCTTCATGCTGCTTCCGGTATTCACACTGTCCGCTTGAATCTTGACGTCCAAAACACCTGTCGTGGCGTCAGTAGACGGGAAAGTCAGAGTGGCGTCCCACTTCTCGAACGTACCTTCTAAGGCCACTGACGCCTTTACGCTGAACTTAATGGAGCTGCCTTCCTGCATAATCTCGAAAACGGGGCCCTGTGCCCGACTCCACGACGGGAACACTGCAGACGCTAAGAGGCAGAGCAGAGCTAATCGCATGCCGCTCTGCTTGTGTCCCCTCGCTTTCATTGTCAATTTCATGATATTTGTCCTCTCTTCGTGCCTGTGCACTGCGGCCAGTACAACCGCCGCGCTGGCCGGAACCTACTTATTACCGCCAAAAGTGAAATCGAGACCGGCCAGATAGCGGAAGCTGTTCTGGTTTTGGGTGGAGATCCCCGGAAGGCCCGATCCGGGCGGCGGGGTGAAGTTGGAACCGAAGCGCGTCAGTAAGTAGTCTGCCTCGATGGGACGGACAGTAATCAGGGGCGTTACTTTCAAATCGATCCCACCGCCAACAACCATTGCAAACCCATTGTTGTTGGGTGATGCCGAAGCCGATAGCCCTTCGCTATGGAACAAATTGGCATAGGTGTTGGAGTGTGCTGCCCCCAACAGAACTTCAACAAAAGGCTGGAACACGCCGGTGTGTTTCTTAACGACGGGGCCGAACGTGTACGTGAACAGATTGCCCTGTAGCTTGCCGACGGTCGTACCGGTAGTGACCTCACCGTTCGGAAGCGTCGCGCCTGACGGAATGGTGTAAGTGAAATTGCTGCTGCCGTAACCCTGGAAGTCGGCCTTGATGCCGAAAAAGCTACCGAAGTTAAAGGTAGCAGATCCGCCGCCGCCGTTGAGGTTCTTAACCTGTAAGACGTTGCGAGCGGGGTCGAAGTGAGCAAATGAGTAGTCAACCGAGACCTCGTACTTGGGCACTTCATCCGCAGCCATTGCTGCAACGGCAAACAGAACTGCGGTTCCAGAAATTGCAAATATGCGTTTCATCAACTTTCCTTCTCCTTGCGAACGGAAATTACTGCACGGATGGCTCCCCCCCGTTCGAAACCCAGGGTTCCGAGAAACTTAATCTCGTTTTCCGTACGCACGGAGAGATGCAGGTAGGAGAGAGGAGACTCATTTTCTGGGCGGGTGCGGTCTGGAAGCCTAATTTTGGACGGCAGACCGGCTAAGTTAATTTTCTGCGCCTTTTACCACGCAGGTTAATCACGCTCAACAGCGAAGTGATCAGAGCTAGAGGCGACTAAAGGGAAGACAGGGATCTGGTCGGCTTTACAGAATAAGGAGATTGAAATGCGAGAAATCACGAATACGGGCTCACGGATTCAAAGGTACGCTTGCAGCACCCTCATTGTGGCTGGCGTGCTGCTTATGGGCAACACTCCCGGATTCTCAAAAGACAAGTATGAAACGATCGATGCCAGCGCCATGGGCACCAGCACCCAAATGGGAACTGTTGTCGGAGTGACATTGAACATTTATGAGTTCTCGACGCCGGCGGACCGCACGCTTTTGCTGGAGGCGTTCACCAAGGGTCAGAACCAGGGGTTGGTGAACGCACTGCAAAAGATGAAAGCTGTTGGGCACGTCGAGATAACGGGCACATTGGGCTACGACTGCGCGTACATAAGGATGATTCCACTGCCGACGGGCCGAAAGATTATTTTCGTTACGAACCGTCTACTTCGATTCGGCGAAGCCTTCTTTGACACTCAGTCCCAAAGTTTCAACTTGACTGCCGGCGTCATGGAAATAAATGACCAGGACAAAAGCAAAAGCACGGGGGTACTTTATCCCGCGGCACAGCTAGTGCTCGATAAAGAAGGCCAGTTGCAGTTGGACCTAAACCAGAACCCATGGAAGCTGGTCGATGTTATTGATTGGAAAGGAACAGCAGGCGTGAATTAAGAGGTGGATCATGAGAATTCAGCGCACCGTCGGGTTTTTGTTCGGCTTTTCTTGCTTAATGGTTCTCTTCCCGGCTAACTACATGTCAGCGCACGGCAAGAGCGACAAATATGTTTGCGCGGAACCGCAACCGCAAGACATGTGCAATCCCAGCAATACCTGTGGATCGAGTTCCATGCCGTGCGTGATTGATGTCAGGCGCTCGGGGAGCAATTCGGCCTCTTCGAAGCCGAATATTCCGAATGCAAAATCGAATGCGCCTTTCTGCATACAGGCCGGCACGACGGTGGTTTGGGAGAGTTCATCGAAAGATACGGGATTCGTAATCGACTTTGGACCGTCTACCCCGTTTGAACAACACCCAGGAGCGATCATCGGCGGCACCGACCGCAAAGTGACGGTAGTGCCGAGGAAGACGGGGTGCTTCAAATATTCCGTAGGAGCTTGCACACCCGGAGCTATCTATGGGATGTGCGGAAACTCTGATGCCGAGATGGTTGTCACCGGCCCAAAGTAGATTTGAGATCGAACGAATACAGCGTGGTGCGCGTATCCTCATCGGAGGAATCATTCGGCATGGGCCTACAGGACTTTGTTGAAGAAGCTCAGGTGTTGGGGCGCGACCTCGTGGACAAGGTGAGAGCTCTGATTCATGAAGGAAACGTACAGCGGATCATCATCAAGGATGAACAGGGGCACACATTCATCGAGATTCCGGTCACGTTCGCGGCGATTGGGGTAATCGCGGCTCCGGTGCTGGCCGCCGTGGGAGCGATTTCCGCACTAGTGGCAAAATTTACGATTGTGGTGGAACGATCGGAACCAAAGAGCTAGCGGTTTACAGTGTCCGCAAGTGAAAGCCGCCGTCCACGTGAATCACTTGGCCGGTGGAGTAGTCAAGATGACCATCGGCAATGACTCGAACCGCACGGGCCACATCGGCGGGCTCACCCATGCGGGGCTGCGGTAGCAGCCCGTTGGCTATGCGGTGTTCATACGCGGCGGCAACGGACGAGATCATGTCGGTGCGAATGATGCCAGGCTGGATCTCAAAGACCGGAATGTTGTACGGCGCCAGGCGGGCGGCGAACAGTTTTGCAGCCATGCTGAGGGCGGCTTTTGCCAGGCAGTAATCACCGCGCCCAACGGAAGCGGTGAAGCTGGATATGGAGCCGATGAAAACGATCCGGCCCAAATCCTGTTCGATCATACGGGCTGCGATGCCTTGCGTGAGGAAATAAGGCCCTTTCAAGTCTGCGGCGAGGATCTCATCAAAGCTCTCAGGAGTCGCCTCTAGTATGTCGCGACGCTCGCGGGGAGCCATGCCGGCGTTGTTCACAAGAAGCTCGACGGGTTCATCATGCAGCTGTTCCAGCAGCAAGCGGACCGAGGCAAGGTCGCCGAGATCGCAACGGATCATGTCCGCGCCCGTGAAGGCGGCGACAGAATCGGCGGTGTCGCGGTTGTTTCGATAAGTTCCGATGACTCGATGCGTTCGAACGAGATCTTGCAGGATGGCGCGGCCGATTCCCCGGCTGCCGCCCGTAACAAGAGCTACTGGTTTCGGCACGAATAATATATTGAAGCAGATGATCATCGCGGATCTGGAGGAAATTGCAGGTCGAAGCTATCCGGCGCGCCGCCGGACACAAAACTTGGTAGGCGGAGCGAGTCCGATTCAAGCCATCCATTTTTCGCTTGGGTACGTGACGCTGGAGCCGCATGGCGGGCAAGTGCCCTGGCATAGTCAGGAGCAGGAAGAGATCTACCTCATCCTGGAGGGCTGGGGCGAGATGTGCCTGGGTAGCGAACGCAGGGAGGTGCGGGGCGGCCAGGCGGTATATATCCCGCCTGGCGTGTTCCACCAGTTGACGAACAGCGGCTCCACTCCCATGCGGATGATTTACTGCTACGGACCCGCGGGAGATGTGGCACATTGGCGCCAGGAGCTCGACGGTACGCTGCCGCGCGCAGGCGTGGAGGCGCCGGCGCTTCCACAGAATGCGCAGCCGCAATGCACGGCGAAGCAGGCTGATGAACGATGACCACTCATGTGGGCATCATCCTAAACGGCGTCACCGGGCGCATGGGCTTGAACCAGCATCTGCGGCGATCACTATGGGCGATCGGGCGGGAGGGCGGCGTGAGGGCTGATGGAGGGACTATTCAGCCCAAACTCCTACTCGTGGGACGTAGCGCCGCGAAGCTGGAAGCGATTTCGCGCGAGTTCGGAGGCCTTCCTTTCACTACCAATCTGGAACAAGCGCTTAGCAACTCCGAATACACGATCTACTTCGACGCGCAGACGACTGACAGGCGCGCGGACGCGGTAAGGCAGAGCCATTGCGGCAAATAAACACGTATATTGTGAGAAGCCGGTGGCGGAAGATCTGGCGACCGCAATGGAACTCTACCAGCTGGCGGAGAAAGCGCAGGTCAAACACGGCGTCGTGCAGGACAAGCTGTGGCTGCCAGGAATAATGAAACTGCGCACGCTGAGGGAGCTGGGCTACTTCGGCCGGATTCTGTCAGCGCGCGGAGAATTCGGGTACTGGGTATTTGACGGTGACACAATTCCGGCGCAGCGGCCGTCTTGGAACTATCGGAAGGAAGACGGCGGCGGAGTCATTCTCGACATGCTGTGCCATTGGCGATACGTGCTGGACAATATACTGGCTCCGGTGCGGGCTGTATCTTGCATCGGAGCGACGCATGTTCCGGGCCGCTGGGACGAGCAGGGAAACCGTTACAAAGCCACAGCGGATGATTCCGCTTACGCGACTTTCGAACTGGAGGGCGGAATTGTGGCGCATTTCAATTCATCGTGGTGCACGCGGGTACGCCGGGACGATCTGCTGACAATACAGGTGGATGGAACGGGGGGCTCGGCTGTGGCCGGGCTGCGGGATTGCTGGATCCAGCCGCATGGGGCAACGCCGCGGCCGGTGTGGAACCCCGATATTCCTAATCCGCTGAATTTCTTCGATAGCTGGCTGCGAGTACCGGAGCAGCAGGGCTTCGAAAATGCCTTCAAGGCACAGTGGGAACTGTTTCTTCGCCACGTGGCGTGCGGCGAACCCTTCCGCTGGAATTTGCTGGAAGGCGCTAAGGGCGTGCAGTTGGCCGAAGCAGGGCTGGAGTCGTGGCGGAAGCGAGCGTGGGTGAACGTAGAGCCACTATAACCCGCTCCCGGATGAGGCCTCTGCGGGACTTCCGCTGGCGCGAGATAAGAACTGTCTTTTTGCAGGCTTTGAAGCAGTGGAACACCCATAACGCTACGCGCCTGGGAGCTTCGCTGGCGTTCTATTCGCTGTTGTCGTTGGCGCCGTTGCTGCTGGTTATCGTGGCAATCGCTGGCCTCGTCTTTGGACACTCGGCCGCGGAACACCAAGCCATTCGTGAAACCCAGGAGTTGGTGGGGCCGGCGGCGGGGAAGGCGCTAGCCGCATTTCTAGAAGGCTCAAAGCACACGACCCAAGGCATACTCGCAACCGTATTTGGATTCGTTACGCTACTGGTCAGCGCTTCGGGAGTGGTGATTGAACTCCGAGACGCCCTGAACATAATCTGGGACGTACCGTCGCCAAGCATGAGCTGGTTCGGAATGGTCACGAGCTTTATTCGGGAGCGACTGTTCTCATTCGCAATTGTATGCGGGATTGGATTTCTACTCATCATCTCGCTAGTAGTCAGCGCCTGGATTACGGCCATAGACAGCTTGTCAGGGGCCATCATACCGGGCGAGGATATGCTGCTGCATGCAGTAAATGCCGTCATCTCGTTCGCGGTACTGACGCTGCTTTTTGCGGCCATCTATAAAGTGCTGCCCGACGCGCGTATCGAGTGGCGCGATGTCATTTTCGGGGGCGCGGTGACGTCACTGCTGTTTACTGTGGGCAAGCTGGCGCTTGGGATCTACCTTGGACGAGCGCTTTATGCATCGATGTACGGAGCGGCGGCATCCGTCGTGATCCTGATCGTCTGGGTGTATTACTCGGGGCAGATTTTCTTTTTGGGCGCGGAATTCACCAGGGCTTTTGCGGAACGCTATGGCTCCTGGCGGCGCGCGCCGGGGACGGCGATAGGTGGGACGCCTGCTAAGGCTCCAGGATCGAGCGGGTAAAAAACATTGGCGCGTAGAGACAGTTGTGCGCCGGGCGCGCAACGGTTTATGGTATCGGATAGGCGAAAATCCGCTTTCTCGGACGAACATGCCGAACGGATTAGCCCCTCGAACTTGCATCCTGATGAGGTGATCTATGCCGTGTGACCCGGAAGAGTTGAAGCATGTTCCACTTTTCGCTCTCTTGGACGACGACGAGCGGGCGGTTCTTGCCGGACAAGTGGAAGTTAAGAAATTCGCTCCTCGCCAGCGTATTTATAAGGCAGGAGACGCGGGTGGCCAAGCGTACATCCTAGTGTCGGGCAAAGTGAAAATCACGACGGTGGACGAAGATCAGCAGGAAGTCGTTGTAGACGAGCCCCAGCATGGCGAGTTCTTCGGCTTCGCTTCGATGCTGGACCAAACTCCACATCAGACCGACGCGCTGGCGTTAGAGGATTCGGTCTGCATCGAGGTGGACCGGAACGATATTGCGGTTCTGTTACAACGGAAACCGATGGCGGGGATGGACATGCTGAATGTCCTGGGGCGGCAATTTCACGCAGCGCAACAACTGGTTCGGATCCGGTCTCTGCGGAACCCCAATGAGGTGATTGAAGAAGAAGAGACAATCGGTGAGCGCGTGGCGGATGGGGTAGCGCATTTTGGAGGGTCATGGATGTTCATCATCGCGTTCATGGTTGTCCTGATTGTCTACGCGGCCGCGAACGTCACGCTGGGCCGCAGCGCATGGGATCCCTACCCGTTCATCCTACTGAACCTGTTCCTTTCCATGCTGGCAGCGATTCAAGCGCCAGTGATCATGATGAGCCAGAACCGGCAGGACAAAAAAGACCGATTGCGCAGCGAGCTGGATTACGCGGTGAACCGGCGTGCTGAATCCGAGATTCAAGCACTGTCACGCAAAATGAACCTGCTCTTCGACAAGATAGGCGATGTGGAAGAGTTTGTGCGCGAAAAGCTGGTGCCCGAAACGCCGACAAAGTGAGAAGGGAATTTGAAAGTATTTTTATCAGGCCACCTTCATCAGGAGATCTTGCCGGTGTCGCCAGGAACTCTCCTGAAGCGATGCAGCGCGTCGCCGCCTCTTCGCTGGTCAGGTCTTTCTACGAAGGCCAAACATTTCTCTATGCCTTAGTGAAGGCGCTTTGCTCGACCACTGCCTAAACCGAAATCAAAGGACATGACCCCCATGCGCCATTTCTTGTTCCTTCCGTTTCTTGCGCTTTCCGCTCTCGCAGCCAACAGCGTGCCGCCTCCTGCCGATCAGAAGCTTGCCCGCGATATCTATCAGCAGATGATTGAAATCAAGTCCGGTTACACCACCGGCGCCACAACCCCTGTCGCCGAAGCGATAGGAGTGCGTCTCAAGGCTGCGGGTTTCCCTGCTTCCGATATCTTTGTTGGCGGCGCCATTCCTGCCAAAGCGAATCTTGTGGTCCGTTATCACGGGACCGGCGCCCGCAAGCCGATTCTCCTGCTTGCCCATACCGATGTTGTGGAAGCGAAGCGCGAAGACTGGAGTATGGATCCGTTCACTCTGATCGAACGCGACGGCTACTTCTACGGCCGCGGCACCACCGACGACAAGGCTCAAGCCGCTGTCTGGATTGCGAACCTGATCCGTTACAAGCGTGAAGGCTTCAAGCCTGATCGCGACATCATCGTCGCTCTCACTGCCGATGAAGAAGGCGGAGGACCCTATAACGGAGTCGAGTGGTTGCTCAAAAATCACCGGGAGCTGATCGATGCCGATCTCGCCTTGAATGAAGGCGGTTTCGGCGAAGAGGTCGACGGCCGAAGGGTGGAAAACGAGGTGCAGGCAAGCGAGAAGTACGTTATCAACTTTCGCCTGGAGGTGCACAACAAAGGCGGTCACAGCTCCATGCCGGTTCCCGATAACGCCATTTATCACCTTGCCGGAGCGCTGCAGCGTCTCTCGCAGTTCGGTTTCCCCCTGAAGACCACTGACGTCACTCGCGCGTATTTTGAGCGCGTGTCAACTACCCAGACTGGCGTCATGCGCGGAGATCTCGCCCGGATCGCCCAAGGCTCGCAGGAAGCCATGACCCGCGCCGCCGCCGCTTCCCCCATGTGGAACGCTATGCTGCGCACCACGTGTGTGGCCACGCAGCTCGAGGGCGGTCACGCCAAAAACGCACTTCCGCAGCTCGCGGCCGCCACGGTCAACTGCCGGGTGCTCCCGGAAGATTCGCCCGAATACGTCGAAGACACGTTACAGAAGGTGTTCGATGACAAGCAGGTCAGCGTCACAATCATCGGTGAAGTTTCACGCGGCCCGGCGTCGCCTTTAAATCCGGAACTCATGAAGACGGTCGCGCGCGTCACGGATAGTATATGGCCGAACGTGCCGGTTGTTCCCGTGATGCTGGTTGCCGCAACTGACGGCCTCTATCTGCGCAGCGCCGGCATACCCACCTACGGCGTGCAAGGCTTCTTCCTCGACATGAACGACATCCGCATGCACGGCCGCGATGAACGCATGTCTGTCAGGTCTTTCTACGAAGGCCAGATGTTCTTGTATGAATTGGTAAAGGCGCTCTCGACGCCTGACTGATGGGCCCTGCGTTCTTACGGCAGGTCTTTCCCGTGCCGGTTCGGGAATAATTTGCGTGACACATCCGGCCAGAACTCCAAAAACACTGCGCCGAGAGCGCCCTCCGCTGTAACTGTGAAGGCGCGCTCAAATGTGAGCCCCGCGCCCCTGTCCGCCGCTGGGTAGTAGAGATTCGAGATGCCGCCGGCGGCTACATTCCCCAGGATGTTTGAATAGTTCGGAGCCAGTCTGCCGTTGTCGTTCCTGCAGATGACGGTCGATCCGACAGCATGCCACAGGCGGCTCTTGATACTGCCGGTTCCCTGACGAAAATAGCGTGGGTCTTGTTTCAACAACACCGGGAATACCGCGTTGCCCATCAGCGTGCTGTCGAAGCTATCGGCATAGGCGGCCCCAAACCGCTTGGCATAACCCTCTGCGCCCTGCCGGTATTCAGGAAAATCGTTCTGAGCCTGACTCAGGCCGGCGTCCATCGCCGCAACGGCAAATGTGAAGGGGTCGAATGCGCTCCTTGCCGCCAATTCGAACTTCTGGCCGGCCGATAATGGCTCGGCTTCCTTAACATTGGACGTGTTGAAGTTAGGCGCAATCCCGAGAATGCGTTGGTGTTCCTCCTGCTTCAACTCCGCCGCTGCTTTTGCCCGCCGTTCTGCCGAAGAAAGCGTCGCAGGCTCCGGCTGTGGGCTGTGATTGTCGGCCGGGGCCATATCACTCTGCGCGGCTAACGATAATGCGGTCAGCAATACCGCTGATGTCAATGAGGAGAAATGCACTATCGGAACTCTGCGGAATGTATTAGGATCGCCGAACGCTATGCTGCAGCAATCTATTCAACAACTCAGGATGAATTTTTTGCGGTTTCGTCTCAAAAATGTTCGAGAAAGTCGCCAAGCCGTCCTACGCTTGGCGACTCCCCTAACGGCCGGAACGCAATTCCGGCTCGTCGATGAGCTCCACCACCTCCGCGCTCACGTCCACCACGCCGCGCCAGAACAACAGGCGCTTCGCGGGCGTGAGAACCTTGAACAGTTGGTGGTCGACGTACACCATCGCCACCTGCACATCGTTGGTTTCAACTAGTGTGAAATGGCGCTCCACCAATTCGCGCCGCCTCTTGGCAAGGTAATCGGTCCACGCGCTTTTGAACACCAGGTCGCGCACATTGTGCTTTTCCACCTCCAGCGACACGCCCCGTGGGAGGGCCATACGGTACTCCCCGGGAGTCAATATCCCGCCGAATCTGCCGTTCTTGGCAACCAGAATTCGCTCCTGATCGGTGACAACAATTCGCTTCCAAACCATACAAAGCACCCAAATGCGCTGGTAATGGGGCCGCTAAGCCCCGAGGCATAAACTACGGGTCGCTTACTAAGCGATGACAAAAACTGAGATTTTTAGAGTGAACGGAACGGACAGCTCTTAGAGAAGAAAGGTCCCGCTAAGAAAGTTAATGTCCGGCATGCGCACGTCGGCACGCGGCGCATCGGCGATGCACCCTTGGTGAGGATCTGGGAGCCTCATCGTTTGACGTGTGGTCAGCATGGAATTAACCTTCAGAGTTCTAAGTCTAAACAGAGAACGTGGAACAAGTCAACCGCAAGACCTTAAGAAAATCTCATTTGGTTTACGACAACCAGTTCACGCCCCATTGCTGGCGCAGCTCAAGCGGAATGCTGAAACTGGGGCGATTCCCGCCGCGCTCCACGTAAACGATAGATCCCACGAGAAGCCGCCCGATTTTCTGGGCCAGCTTTCTCAACGCCCCGGATTGGTTGAGGACGTCGCCCGCCGTTTCCCCCAGCAGCCGAAGCGGAGCGCCGGCAACTTCGCTCCACCGGTCCCCTGTGATTCCGAGCCATTCTGCCCATTGTTGACCCAGGAAATAGCGGATCAACAAGGGCGGAACGTTGCGGAAGACATCGCCCGGGACCACGTTCGCCATCATTCCCGTAAGGGCCCGCGTCATCTCTTGTCCCTCAGCGCAAGGGCCGAACTGCCTGCGCGCGAGCGCGTCCGCCAGCATCCCCGCATCGCGCGTGTCCTTAGGCAGCATCTCCGGCCGAATGCCCAGCAGGTGACCCACCAGCAGCCAGGTATGGAAATACGCTTCCTGGTCTGCATCGGAAACTGAAATTCCCAGCTTTCGCAAGCCATCCAGCCCGATCCACGAGAACGCCAGCAACGTCCCTGTCAAATCTTCCTGATTGACAGGGATGCCGTAGGCCTGCTTCCAGGCAGTCGAGGTGGGAGCCAGACAACGAACTGCCGCGTGCATCAGCCGCACCTTCTGAATGGTTCGCCTTCCACGTCCCTGGTCGCTCGTCATTCCTCCCCGTTGCATTACGTCCACCACCATCTGCGCGGTTTCCAAAATCCTCCGCGCCGGGTTGCTCAGCAGCCGCGTGGTTAGCGCCAAGACCGGCACTCCGTCTTTTCCCAGGTAGCAGAACGGCAGCGAATAGCAGAGCAAAATCACGATCAGCTCTGGCCCGAAACGCCAGAACACCTGTTCGCCGGCCTGGATCGCGTCCGTGTTTGCCCATGCCGGAAGCGCATCCGTTTGCGCCAGATAGTCTCTCAGCACCTGCGGCAGACTCTCGGGAATCGGATACTCGTTTACGATCAAATGACGCATCACGTCATTCACCTTCGCCAGATCGCCGTCCGCTAAGAGTTCCGCGATCACGTCGTCCGCCAGCGGATCACCGGTCTGCCGCATAGGGTCCAGCAGATCGTCTGTCCAGCGATTCAAGGGAGGTGTATCGTCAAGCATAGCCTTCGCAAACTCATAGGATCGGAGCGTGAATTTCAGTCAGAGTCAATATACCTTCACCCGCTCAGGCCGCCAAGGGCGGAAAATAGGTAAATGGACCTGACGACGCTCGGATTCGCCTTGGGCTCGGCTTGGCTATCGGGAATCAACCTCTACTTAACCGTGCTAACGCTGGGCTTGCTGCAGCGCTTTCAACTCGCGCACCTTCCCGGAGATCTCGGCTATCTGAGCCACACCTGGGTGCTAGCCTTGGCCGGCGTGCTAGGCGCGATTCAGTTCGTTGCCGACAAAATACCCGCCGTGGATTCTATTTGGGACATGCTCCACACCTTCATTCGCGTGCCTATCGGCGCGGTGCTTGCGGCCTCCGCCTTCGCGCATTTCGATCCCAAAGTGCGCCTGATGGCGCTGCTTCTCGGCGGCGGCGTCGCACTCAGCTCGCATGGCGTCAAGACCGGAACCCGGCTGGCGGCCAATACTTCGCCTGAGCCCTTCTCAAACATTGCATTGAGCCTCCTCGGTGATGCCACTGCGGTGGGTGGCAGTCTCCTGATGGCCGTGCACCCAATCGTGCTCGCCGGCATCGCGGTCGTCGCAGTGGTGCTGTCCTTGTTCTTCTTTCATTGGATTTGGCGCTCGCTGCGCAAACTCTTCAGCGCGAATCCTGCGGCTTCGGTCTCGTGACCTTCCCTTACAGCAATACGAGTTCTTGAAATATTCGCTCAAGCGCTAACTCTGGCGTCTCGCACAAGCCGCTGTGAACCGGTGATACTTGAATGATCGTACTGCGCGGCGCCACCAGCCAGTGAAAGCGCTCGCGCTGCGATAACTGCGCAATTGGGCCCGCGTTTGCATCCCCTTCACATACCTTGACCATGCCTTCCAGATGCAGCCGCACAATCTGCACATCCAACTCGGGCCATAGCGCGGCCAGACGCTTTTCATCCACATGGATTCGCGCGCCCAGGAAACGCCGCTCCAGGCAGAACAGAATTACTCCCGCGTTGACAAATTCCGCGCGCTCTACTCGCGGCGTCACGCGCACTATGGCGTAGTCAAAGGAGCTCAGCGTGGGCACGCACAGCCTCTACTACAAAGCTCGGAGCGGCGTTCAAGCATCGCCGGAGATAATCGACGTACGCGGCCCGCTTCTTCTTCGGTGTTTCTGCGCCCGGAACCGCTATCAGCCACGTATCCGGCACAAGAGCGGCAATACCCGTGAATACGGCCTCTGTCAATAGAGGGCGCATTGCCGCATCGGTGTCACCGATATTCGCCGCCCACGGCAGCAGCACGTGCTGGCGGATCTGTGCAAAACGCGTCTCAGCGGTTTTCTCCCACGTCGGCCAGTTGTGGTGGGAGTACAACGCTGCGCCGTGATCGATAAAGTACAGCGATTTGTGCCAATACAGCAGATTAGGATTGCGCGCCGTGCGATCTACATTTGTGATAAACGAATCGAACCATACCGCGCGGGACGCCAGATCTGCGTCAGCCTTATCTCCAGCCGCGGGATCGAACATCGCGCAGCCTGGCAGGTAATCGAGCGCCAGATTGAGCCCGGCGCTCGCCCGCAGCAGATCACGAATTTCCGCATCCGGCTCATTACGGCCCAGCGCCTCGTCCACTTCCATGAACACTAGCTCCGGCACGTTCAGCCCGAGCGCGCGCCCAATCTCGCCCGCCATCAGCTCAGCCACCAGCGCCAGCGGTCCCTGTCCGGCGCCGCGAAACTTGAGGACGTAGATGCCCAAGTCATCCGCTTCCACAATTGCGGGAAGCGAGCCTCCCTCGCGCAGCGGTGTCACATAGCGCGTGGCGCTAACCGCTCGCAGTCTACTTGCCTGCATCACCTCGCCCATTGCGGCATGACATACGCATAGAAAAGCGTGATAACTCCGACGATGCAAACCAGCAGTACGCTATGTCGCAGAGTGAAGCGGAACAGCTTCGGTTCTTCGCTAGCGTGCAGTCCCGTTGCCGCCGCCGCGATCGCGATGCTTTGCAGGCTGATCATCTTGCCCATGACACCGCCGCTTGAATTCGCCGCCGCCATCAGCGCCGGCTTGAGGTGCAGAGTGTTCGCTGTAACTACCTGTAAGTTCCCGAACAGCGCGTTGGCCGATGTATCGCTCCCGGTCAAAAACACGCCCAGCCAGCCCAGCAGAGCGCTGAAAAACGGAAACATCACTCCTGTCGCCGCGAATGTCAATCCAAGAGATGCTGTCGCTCCGCAATAGTTCATGACAAACGCCAGCCCGAAAACCATTGCGATAGTGGCGATCGGCAACCCCAGTTGGCGCACTGTGCTCAGAAAGATTGCCGCGAACTTGCGAAAGGAAAGGCGCAACGCCACGGCCGAGGCCAAGACGGCGAACATGCTCGCAGTGCCCGATGCGGTAAAAGAGTTGAACGTAAACAAGGCCGGATACGGCGAGTGGGAAGCCACCACCGGAGCCGTTCGTATCACCAGGTTGTGCAGTCCTGGCCATGCGAATTTGAGGGTGCCCAGGTCGAGAAAAGCTTTGACTCCATCCAGTCCCCAGAGCAGCACGAAGACTACCAGAAAGCCGTACGGCATCCAGGCCAGCGCAACTTCGCGCGTGCTATGGCGGGGAAAAGCGAACACCGTTGCCCCACCGTCAACTCGGAATTGCCCCGCGGGGCGCCAGAAGCGCAGCAACGCTATAAGTGCCAGAATTGCTCCCAGCGAGCCGATGATATCGGTCAAATAGGGACCCAGAAAGTTCGAGATCAGAATCTGAGTCCCGGCAAAAACAAGACCACAGAGAGCCGCAGCCGGCCAAACGCCCCACAAACCGCGTACTCCGGACATGACGAGGACGAGGTACGCGGGTATCAGCAGCGAGACCGGCGCGCACAGCCGCCCGACGTTCGAGCTCAATGCCTGCAGCGGCAGTCCTGTGGTGCCCTGCAGTGTGACAATCGGGATGCCGATAGAGCCGAAGGCGACCGGCGCGGTGTTGGCAAGCAGGCAGATGGCGGCTGCATAAAAGGGGACAAAGCCCAATCCGGCAAGCATCGCGGCCGCGACCGCAACGGGCGCGCCAAAGCCCGCCGCCCCTTCGATGAATGCGCCAAACGCGAACGCGATCAGCAGCGCTTGCATGCGGTGATCGGGAGTAAGACCTCCCACGTAGTTCTTGATGACTTCGAACTTCCCGCTTTCAACCGTTATCCGGTAGAGCAGAATCGCCCAGAAGACAATCCAGCTGATCGGAAACAAACCAAATGCGGCTCCGTACAAGGCGGAACTAACGGCTAATCCAAACGGCATCTGGTACCAGCCAATCGCGACGATGAATGCAGCTATCAGGCCGCCGGCCGATGCCAACCACGCCGCCCTTCTAAGGACGCCCAGTAATAAGAGCAAGGCAAAAACTGGCGCTGCGGCGATCAGCGCCGTGACGGCGGCGCCTTCGCCGTGCGGGTAGTAGGTCTGTTGCCAGGCTTGATGAATTGGGCGGCGTCTCCTACGCTACTGTAGATCATCCGGCCCAATTCGGGCGAGGCGCACTGCCGCTGTGAACGAACACACGCTCATCTATCGCGACATCGCCATGGTTTTTGCCGGTGCATTTGCAGGCGGCTTTTTGTTTTACCGCCTCCGTCAGCCCATCATTCTCGGTTACGTTCTCGCCGGCCTTGCCCTCAGCCCGCTCACGCCGGGTCCTCACGTCCATGACGTTCACACCTTCGAAACGATGGCTGAAGTCGGCGTCATTCTCTTGATGTTCTCCGTGGGCATCGAGTTTTCCATTCCTGAATTGCTTCGAGTGAAGTGGATAGCGCTCGTGGGAGCGCCAATCGGCATTTGCCTTTCTATCGGGCTCGGTGTGGGCGTGGGCATGCTGCTTGGCTGGCCGTTTTCGCAAAGCATTGCCGTCGGATGCATCATCTCCGTCGCCAGCACCATGGTTCTCATACGCCTTCTCATGGGTCGCGGCGAACTCGGCTCGGAAGCGGGCCGTATCATGATTGCACTCACGCTCGTCGAAGACCTCGCCGTTGTCATTCTCACGGTTCTACTCCCCGGCATTGGCTCTTCCAATGGTGCAGGCTACGCTCAGGTGCTCTGGAAAATTGGCAAAGCTCTTCTCTTGCTTGTTCCGGTGGTTTTGGCCGGCTGGAAAATCGTTCCGCGCATTCTCATTCGCGTAGAAAAGGCCTGCAATGATGAAATCTCTCTTCTTCTTGCGCTGACGATTTGCCTCGTCGTTGCCGCGATTACCGAGGCGATCGGCCTCTCCCTTGCGCTGGGCGCGTTCGTTGGCGGCCTGCTTCTTGGCAGCTCGCATTATGCGCACAAACTCGCCGCGCAAACGCTCCCCATTCGAGACACCTTCGTTGCTCTCTTCTTCGTGACCATCGGGATGCTCATCAATCCAGGCACGTGGCTCTCCAACTGGCGCTTACTCGCCGTACTGATTGCGCTGGTTCTTCTTGGTAAATCTGCGGTTTGGTTCCTGGTCGTTCGCCTGTTCGGTTACCCTGCGCAAACGGCCCTGCGCGTGGGAGTTGGCCTTACCCAGATCGGCGAATTTTCCTTTATTCTCGCCCAGGTTTCCCTGCGCGGCGGTCTCATCGGGCCCGACGTGTACAACGCCACGTTAGCTGCGTCCCTGATCACCATCCTCGCCAACGCCACTATGTTCAGGTTTATTAAGCCCGCGCGCGCGCTTGCCCAAAATGAAATATACGCGTGATGTCCCTATCCCTGCCACTTCTACAAATACCTGTTACATTTGTGCTGTAGAAGCAGCAGGGAAGACCTTGCGGGCGTGATAACTCCAGCGGCGCGGTTTCCTGACTGGGCAAAGCATGCGGTGGCCCACAGGAGAAAGTACGGGAACGCCTATACGGTTCCTGAATTGCGATCACGTCCAGGTTAGAGTCGAAGGGGATGAGCGCAAACAAACGTGTGGCGGTGGTTACCGGAGCGGCACAGGGGATTGGCCGCTGGACCGCCGAATTACTCGCCGAACGAGGCTACAACCTCGCTATTGTCGATCTGCGCCAACCACTGGAAACTGTAAACGCGATTCAAGCGCATGACGGCCAGGCGCTCGGCGGCGCTGGCGACATTGCGGATGAAGCCACCGTCCTGCAGTTCTTGGAAGACGTCTTCGACTCCTATGGACGCGCCGATGTGCTGGTGAACAACGCCGGAATCAGCCTTATTTCGCCAGCGGAGCGCACTCCCGTCAACGAATATCGCCGCGTACTGGAGGTGAACCTCGTAGCCCCCTTCCTGCTGGCAAAGGCTTTCGGAGAAAAGATGCTCGAAGCAGGCAGCGGCTCCATCGTCAATGTTGCCTCGATTGCAGGCCTCGTGGGGATCGCGGACCGGGCAGCCTACAACGCATCGAAACATGGCCTGATCGGTCGTACCCGCACTCTCGCAGCCGAATGGGGAGGTCGCGGAGTCCGAGTGAACGCGGTTTGTCCGGGATGGGTAAAGACCGAAATGGATATCGCCGACCAGGCCGGCGGAAGCTACAGCGACGCCGACATCACCGCGCGCGTGCCCATGGCCCGCTTCGCCACGCCATCCGATGTCGCCCGAGCGATAGCTTTTCTCGCCGATGAAGACGAAAGCGGTTTTATCAACGGCCAGGCCCTCGTTGTCGACGGCGGGTGGATCGCCGACGGAAGTTGGGAATCACTGCGCCTGGGAAAACGGTAACGCATTCCGTCTCCTCTCAGAACTGCAGCCTGATCGCTGCCTGCAAATCGCGATTGTCGCCAATCGTGCTCGTAATCGCCGTGGAAGTCGCGGCCGGGTTCTTCGGATTGATGTTCTGGTTCGGAACACCAAGCTGCGGATGATTGAACGCATTAAAGGCGTCGACCCGGAACGTGACAGTAATCCGCTCCTTGATCGGTATATTCTTCGAAGCAGAGAGGTCGAAGTTGAAAGTCCCGGGCGTCCGCAGGAGGCCGCGCCCGGAATCGCCGAACCGGAAAGCGTAATCGCTTCCCGGACAGACGCCGCTTACCGAAGGAACCGCGCACGGCGCCTCGAACGCGGACGGGTTGTACCAGTTGGAGTAGGTTTGGTTCGGCTGGCTCCCCGAAGCAATCCGGTCAGGCCAGCAACTGCTCGCGTTGTTCACGCAACTTGCCAGATAGACGGTGAAGGGAAGTCCGCTCTGAAGAGTAGTGATCCCGCCCAGTTGCCAATTCCCAATGATGTACGACATCAGACCGTGATTCAAATATCGTTGCCCTTTCCCCACAGGAATATCCCATGTCCAGCTCCCAACGAATCTCTGCGGTGCGTCAAAGCCCGACGGCCCATGCCCGGCCGCCAGGTCAGTGATAGTCTGCGGATTGCCGGCGTAACCACCGCCGCTCGCTGCCGTTCCGCCGTAATCGAGCGACTTAGACCAGGTGTAACTCGCTAGAAACTGCAGTCCATGCGAGTAGCGTTTTACCAATTTAGCCTGAAAGCCATGGTAGGTTGAGCTGTTACGCGGATCAATCTGCGTGATAGTACGGACCGTCGCTATGGCGGGAATAGTAACCCGCAAATTCGAAGAAACTGTCGCAGGTCCGGGCTCCACTTCTTGTGGATTGTAGCCGTATAGTAAATGAACGCCGCGGCTGCCGGCGTAGGCAACTTCAGCTACCATACTCTGGCCAATCTGCCGCTCGATATTAAAGGTCCAGGTTTGGTAAGAGGGCGTCTGGTTGGTGAAGGATCCTCCCAGCACGCTCGGGTTAGCTGCGATCAGTTGTGCCGTCGTCATCGGCTGCACGGGCGTCGGAGTTGGGAAAGGATTATTTATCGTCGGCAGGCCCGTCACTTGACCTGCCAGCGGGTACAAAGGCTCCGTTGGCGTGTTCTGTGAAATCGTCCACGGAACCGCTTGTCCAAGGAAATTCGACCCGGAGGGCTGCTCTGGGAAATAGGAAAGCTCGTAGCCCCCTCTGATAATGGTTTTTCCTGTACCGTACGGATCGAACGCGAATCCGATGTGAGGTCCCACGTCGTTCCAACGGGTTTGAACATCCGCTGCCGCCGTCGCATTCACCCCCGCGTAAACTAGTGTGAGATTTGTTAGATTGAAGTTCGTCAGCCGATTCCGCTGTTCCGTGTAGGGCGTGAAAAGATCCCAACGGACTCCTAGATTCAGCGTCAGCCTTCGCGTTACCTTCCAGTCGTCTTGCACGAATACGGAATGTTCCCAAACGGTCAGATAGTAAGGTGTCTGCAGAAATCCGCGGGATCCGCCCGCGCTATTGCCGTTTGCCAGATAGCCCAGCAACAACGTCGCAAGGCCATTTCCGTCGTTTCCGGTGGTCGGGTTATTTGTAAGATTCAACCCGAAGTTAAGCGCGCTCCGTGTGTTTGTATTTGTAAACGGAGAGACGTCGTCACGGGTAATTCGATAGCCCACTTTCAGGTTGTGTTTGCCTTTGACGATCGATACGTCGTCCTGAATCTGATACGACGTTTGTCGCGGGTTTGCAGGTAGAAAAGCGGGGCCGCCATTTAGCGAGGTGTAACTCGGGTCTCCCGGAATGCCGCTGATGTTTATGGTCGGTATGCCCGTCGTAAACCGGCTTATATTGATTCCCATGATGCCCAGCGAAGTGGCAGCCTCGTGCCCGTAATCGGATTGCAGAGTCAGGGGATCAGTTCGCGCGTACCCTGCGATGAATTCGTTGACCAGTGTTGGATTGAAGATGTGCGTTTCATTCAAGGCCAAACCTGAGGCCGATAGCGTCGTGTTCTGGCCTCCGGCAATGAATGGACCAAGGTCGAACTGGCTTGCCGCGCTAGCCGGCGTTGGGATACAGCACCCGCCTTGCCCCTTCGTATCGAAAAGAAGAAATCTCTCGTAGCTGAAGCGGCCGAACAGCGAGTCTTTCTCGCTGAAGCGTTGATCAATTCGTATATTACCGCCGTTGTCGTTCAGATTACGGCTGAGAGTATCCACTCGATTGTTGAACAAACCGGGCAGATTCGGATTCGGATAGAGGTTCGCCACATTAAACCCAACCTGGTTTATCAACTGAGCCGGAATGATGTTTCCTGCGAAAGCATCACGCACGATTTTTCCGTTCACCACGCGAGTCGTATACGGGTTGTAAATCACGTTCGACAAGTCGCTGAAGTTTCCAGTCTTGTCCTGCGCCGTCGGGACAGTGTTGATAAACGTCTGCCCTTTAACCTCGCGCCAGCCGTAGTAGTCCGCGAAAAAGAACGTCTTGTTCTTCCAGATAGGGCCGCCAAGGGCGCCCCCAAATTGATTTCTGCGGTACGGCGGCTGCTGCTGCGTATTGGCGGTGTTGAAGTAGTTTCGCGCATCCAGATCGTTGTTGCGGAGAAACTCGAACAAGCTTCCGTGGAACTGGTTTGAGCCGGAGCGGGTCTGTGTCGTAACCACTCCGGCGCCGCGCCCGAACTCCGCCGAATAAGTCCCGGTCAGGATTTTGAATTCCTGAATCGATTCAACCGACGGCTGTACCATCACGGTATTAAACGTGTATTCGTTGTCCATAATGCCGTCCACTAACCAGGCGTTCGCATTCGCCTGGCTGCCCAGAGCATTGAAATCGGAAGCCGCTCGCGGGTTGAAGGTGCTGGCGCCCGAAAGATTCTCGCCAGGTTGCCCAGCCGTCACACCCGGTACCAGATACACAAGCTGCGCGAAATTCCGGCCGTTTAAAGGTAGCTGCTGCACCGCGCGCTGGTTCACTACTTCCCCGAGTTCCGCACTGTCTGAGCGGATCAGCGGAGCGCTCGCCTCCACAACCACGCTTTCGCTCACCTGACCCACTTGCAGCGTGAAATCGAGACGCGCGGTCTGGTCGACATCCAGCAGAGTAGGTGCCGATGTCGCCCGTTTGAAACCCGCTTTTTCTACCGAGACTGTATAAGTACCCGGTGTCAGGTACGGCGCGAGGTAACCACCGGCATTGTCCGTCGTGTACTGCTGGGTGGTTCCTTTGCCGGTATCGTGAACCGTTATCTGCGCTCCCGCCACGGCCCCGCCGGAGCTGTCCGTTACGGTTCCCGTAATCGTTCCGCTTGTCACTTGCGCGCGAAGCGCTACACTGCAGCCGATAGCCAGCGCAATTACGCCAAAAGCTCGATATCTAGGTTTCACAATTCCCCCTTTGAGAACGACTAGTACAAAAAATCTATGCGGAGTTATATCACAATTTGCGCAGCTTTTCCCCGAATCCCTTAACCGCCTTAAAAGAACGGTATAGAATGTTCAGCTATGGTTCAAAGACGCGCGTTTATCTCGTCCGCTGCTGCTGCGCTCGGTCTGGCGTTCTGGGACGATAAGACTCTCGAAGCCTCCACTGCGTACGTCAATTCGAATTCCAAGCCATCCGAATTAAAAATCACCGATCTCCGTGTCGCCACCATCACCAAGGCGCCGATGACCGATCCCATCATTCGCATCGATACCAACCAGGGAATCTACGGCCTCGGCGAGGTTCGCGACGGCGCCAGCCCCACCTACGCCCTGCTGCTGAAGAGCCGGATTCTTGGCGAAAATCCATGCAACGTCGATAAACTCTTCCGCAAGCTCAAGCAGTTTGGCGGTGAAGCCCGCCAGGCCGGCGGCGTGTGCGGTATTGAGATGGCGCTATGGGATCTTGCCGGCAAAGCCTACAACATTCCCGTCTACCAAATGCTTGGCGGCAAGTTTCGCGACCGCGTTCGCTGCTATGCCGATACCACTGAATCCGATGATCCCCACGTTTATGGCGACCGCCTGAAGAAGCGCAAAGAGCAGGGCTTCACCTGGCTCAAAATGGATCTGGGAATCGATCTGATGAAAGATGTTCCCGGCACTATAACGCGTCCGCAGGGTGTCTCCATCACGCAGGGCGCGGATACGCCTCACATGTTTACAGGAATCGAGCTCACGCCGAAGGGTATCGAAACGATGTGTAACTTCGTATCCGTCGTGCGTGATTACGTCGGCTACGATATTCCGCTTTCTTGCGATCACTTCGGCCACATCGGCGTGAAGTCCTGCATACGGCTGGGCAAATCGCTCGAGAAATACAATATCGCGTGGCTGGAAGATATGGTTCCGTGGCAGTACCCGGAATTAGTAAAGGAAATTAAGCAGGCCGTGGATATCCCGCTCTTGACCGGTGAAGACATCTACCTGGAAGACGACTTCATTCGGTTGGCTGAGAATCACGTCGTCGATATCCTGCATCCCGACCTGGCAACTTCGGGCGGCATCATGGAAACCAAGAAAATCGGTGACGCGATTGAAAAGTACGGCGTCCCCATGGCCATGCATTTCGCTGGTTCTCCAGTCGCCTGCATGGCGAGTGTGCATTGCGCCGCCGCAACCAATAACTTCCTTGTCCTCGAAAATCATTCCGTCGATGTGCCTTGGTGGAGCGACCTGGCGGAAGGCGTCGAAAAGCCGATTGTGAATCGCGGCTTCATCACTGTGCCCGACGGCCCTGGCCTGGGAATTACGCTCAATGAGGAGGTTGTCAAGGAGCACTTGCTGAATCCCGGCGGCTACTTCCAGCCCACTCCTGAGTGGGACAACGAGCGGTCCCATGACCGGCTTTGGAGCTTCAACCCCAAGCGCAACCGCAACAGCCCCTCCGCGTAGCGTAACTCGCTGACACTTTGCACACAATGAAACGCCTTTCCCTATATCCCGTAATTCTTGCGTCTCTCCTTTCCGTGCCCTCGTTTGCCCAACTGGGCATGTTCACCCCTGAACAGCGCATTGCCATCACCAGCGAATGGAAGGGTGAGCGCTTTTCTGACGGCCGGCCGAAAGTTCCGGATGAAGTCCTGGAGCGCCTTCAGCACACCACCGCCGAGGAAGCCTGGGGCACGCTGCGTAAACACGGCTACAAGCTTCAGTTCGAGGGCAATTGGAAAACATTGAACGTCAAGCCTGGAGAGCGGTTGGTTGGTCGCGCGGTCACCGTGCAGTTTGTCCCTCTCCGCCCGGATCTCAATAATTACATTAATGAGCAGGGGAAAAAGGAGAACCGCGTGGGCCGCGGTCAGAACTCGTGGGTCATCTCCACGCTGACAAAAGGCGACGTCATGGTGGTCGATCTGTATGGCAAGGTTAAGGACGGCACAATCATCGGCGACAATCTTGGAACTTCGATGATGACGAAAACCGGTACCGGCCTGGTGGTGAACGGCGCCGTCCGTGATCCGAGCGGCATTTCTGAAATCGAAGGCTTTAAGGTGTTCACGCGCGATTTTGATCCCAGCGCCATCGCCGAGACCACTCTGTTGGGCTGGAACATCCCGATTCGCATCGGTCAGGCCACGGTTTTGCCGGGTGATGTAATACTGAGCGACCCCGACGGCATAACATTTATTCCACCTCAACTGGCTCAGGAAGTGGCGGATGACAGCGAGCTCACTCAACTTCGTGATGACTGGGGCCACGCTATGTTGCGCGAGCAGAAGTACAATCCGGGACAGATCGACGCTCAATGGACGCCCGCGATGATTGATGAATTCAATCGCTGGGCCGCCTCAAAAGGCTCCAAACTGCGGATGAAGGGACCAAACGAGTAGCTGCGCGAAACCATAAGTCTCCCGCCAGGAATTTAATTCGAAATTCCCAATCCGTCGTCCGCCGAGACTCGTATCACGAGTGTAATAATCGTGTTACGAGTCGAAGGGCTCTTGCAACTCCCGCGGAAAGTCTTCCTATCTCTGTTCCTCCTTTACTGCCTCGGTCTGCCGGCAACCGCCGGCGCTGCGCGCATTTCAGGAAGGGTTGCCGATCCCCAGGGCTCTCCGGTTTCTGGCGCGAGCGTGAAGCTTATCAGCGCCGCGGCGCTGGTGATCGCCGAAACCCGCAGTGACCAACAAGGCACCTTCATCTTCGACGCGATTCCGCCGGGTCAATACCAACTAAGCGCGCAAGACCCCCATTTCGTCTCAGTAAACCTGGATGTCTCGGTTGCGGCGGCCGAGGCGAAGGCCGTCACTCTGCAATTCCTGCAGATCGTATCCGTCCTGCAGTCCGTGACGGTCGTAGCTTCGTCGCCCACTATCCTAAATCCTGATCCCTCGCGGACGGTCGTGATTCACGATCAGGTGCTCGACGCCAATCCAGGCCGGCCGGGCGCGCCCATCTCCATCCCGGGACTTCCCATTGAAACAGCCTCGGGCGGAATCAAGGCCCCGCAATACTTTGCGCCGGGCGTGGCCGGCGACCACGGCGAGCCCATTGCTCAATACTTTCAAATCGGAGACTTTCTTTTCCCCAACAACCTTCCGGCCAACGCGCATGGTAACGGCTACGCCGATCCGAATTTCCTGATTCCTCCGATCATTGAGGCCGTCAACGTGAATGGCGGCGCTTTCAACGTTCGGCAGGGGAACAATTCCGTCGATCTCGCTGCCTCCTATGTGCCAAGAGAGCGCGTCAATAGCTTCGTCCAGCTCACCGGAGACTATCGCGATATCGATCTCATGGCAGGCTGGAGTCCTGAAAATCCTGCTACCAATGCCTGGGTTGGGCTGGAAGTTTCGTTTGGCAATGGATTTCTCGACCGGCTGGAACATCGGCAGCAGTACAAGTTGAACACGCTTCGGCAGTTTAATCTCGGCCAACATCAGTTGACGCTTTTCGGCATCGGTTACTACGGTTTCTCCTACGTTCCGGGTCTGATCCCCATCAACGTGCCCGTTCCCGGCGACACAATCGACAATCGCCAGCTTGATCGCACCCGCACCTTCATCCTGGTCGCAACCGACAACTGGAAACTCAGTGAACAGAGGCAACTGTCTTTTTCGGGCTTCTATCGCAACTACGCGCTCACGCTTCGATCCAATTTCGGCGAGGGTCTGATTCAACAGAGTGAAACCCGGAATATTTTTGGCGGCGAGTCCAATTACATCCAAAGCATCCGTCCGTGGCTTTCTCTCTTAGCCGGAGTGGACCTTCGCCGCGACGCTCCCCACAACCTGGAATTAAAGCATCTCGATGATCAAGGCTTCTTTCAGCCGGTGACCAGTAACAATCTGACTCTTTCTTTCGTCGAGCCTTTTCTCTCCTTCGATGGAGTCATGGGCAAGTATTTCCACTATGACTTGGGCCTTCGGCAGGAAGCAGTGTGGATGGACAATCAGGATCTGATCAATCCACAGAACTCTTTCGACAGGCTCGCCGCCCTAACTTTGCCCAAAGGAACGCTGACCTTCGTTTCACCAGACAATTGGTATGTCCCGGCTATCGCTTTCAGCTATGGAAAAGGGTTTCATACCGAAGACCCGCGCATCGGCAATGGCACTGGCCAACCGGCTCTTCTCGCCCCATCGGAGGCGTATCAACTCGTGCTTTCGAAGACGCTCAAGCAGACGCAATTCTATGTCACGCTAAAGCGCATCTCAAACTCGCAGGAGTTGGCCAAGATCGATCCCGATACCGGACTGCAGGAGATCGTTGGTCCTTCCGTCAATCGCGTGCTTTCTCTGTCCATGCAAAAAAATTTCACGCACGGCAGTCTCTATATCTCCTATGCGCAAGCCGACGCCCGCGACAGCCAAACCGGCGAGCCTGTACCTGAAGCCCCTCGAACAATCATCGATACCGTCGCTTCAGAGAACAACCTGCCATTTCACCTGGAGCTTCGTGGCGAGTTCGAGTTTGTGAAAGCCAAACCTCTCGGTGACGGATTTACCGGCGTCCCCGTTACAGAAGTTCGGGGAGCGGTATTAAGGCCCTTCCTCGACAATCGGATGTCCATCGGCGCCAACTTCCTGATCGCCAGCGGCTACACCGGCCAGACCACCGAAGTCCTCGCGCTTCCCGCCGATTCCTCGCCGTTCGAGCGCGTCGTTGGTGTTCCACTCAAGTCGTATGTCAGTCTAAGTTGGACTTACTACTTGAAAAAATGAATTACGGCGCGAAGTAACCAAAAAGATCCAGGATTAGATGCGTCGGATTGGACGCAAAGATATCGATAGAGCCGTTGGTCGCCGGCACGATGGCCATGTTATTCGTGATGGCTCCATCCAGGGCATTCAAGGTAGAGACGGTTGGCTGCGTTCCTCCATCAGCCCAAAGCGTGAGATATCCGAGCGGCGCCGGCGGAACGGCGGTCGCATTGAATACAAACGCCTGCGCTATAGCCGGTGGAGCGCATGTGCTTCCGGTGACGCTCAGCGTCGTTTCCCCTTCGAAAGGCAGCGAGCCGCTGGGCTCGCGGCTATCCAGCACTCGGCAAGGTGTCAAAGTATACAGCGAGAGCCCACCCACCCCAGGCGCCGCAAAGTAGCCGTTCACATCAATCACCAGGTCCGTGTTGTTGGTCACATATACGCTGATGTCGCCATTGCTTCCGGCGGGAACAATCGCTGCATTCGCGGTCACGACCCCGCTTACGTCGTTCAATGTCGAAACCACTGGTCGAGCTTGGGCCGCCGGCCATGCGGTCAGATAGCCGAGCGGTCCGGACGGAACGGCCGTGAAGTTCAGCGAGTACGCCTGCGCAGTGGATGGAATATTACATGCGCTCTGTGTGATCGGAAAATAACGGGCGAAGCCCGCCATCAGCGACGGGGATCCGAAAGCTCCGTTCGCTTTTCGCGTGTCGGCAACTCGGCACGGCGTCACCGGATAAAAATCAAGTCCGGAGGAAGAACTTCCAATGAAATACCCATTGATATCCAGCACCACGTCTGTCGTGTCGCTGGCGAAAACGCTGATAGCGCCGTTAACGCCTGCCGGAACAATCGCTGCATTGGACTTGATTCGGCCGTCTAGAGAATTCAGCGTGGAAACCGTCGGTTGTGTATCGCCGGTGGGCCATACGGTCACATACCCAAGGGGTCCAGGTGGAACCACCGCCGCATTTAGCGAATAGGCAGCGGCTGATGCCGGAATAGTGCAATCAGTGCTGTTTGGAAGCGCGAAATCGCGCGATGTCTGGCCCGCAATCGTAAGACCTCCAAACGGTCCAGCCGCCTCTCGAGTATCGACCACGCGGCAGGGAGTAATCGGCACAAACTGCAGTGCCACTGGAGTCGATGGCCCACCGGTCGAGGAGATTGTAAGACTCGCCGATCCGGGAACGATCTCCGTGTAGAAGAGTTGACCGGTGAAGTAAGTGTTAGTGACGACCGAAGGGTAAACCGTGGTTCCAAGCGCAGGGACCCCGGCTGTCGCGGGCGTCAGGACCCACTCGATTTGATAATCCGCGTTGCGTGATGAGAAGGTCCAGACCCCAGCGTCGGAGAGAAAGAGGTGATTATTTGTAAACGAGGGAAATGGTAAGGGCAAAGAGGGATAAAGGTAGTTGCCGGGCACAAGTAGACCGGTAGCCCCGAACTGAGCAACCGTGTTCCCTGCGAAATTGTAACTCGAACGCTCCAGATCCGGGAGCGGTGAGTGACTGAGCGGCTGCAGCAATATTTGAAAGAACGAACATTAGCAGGGCGGCTGGAAACCTCTTCATGGACTTCCTTTTCTCAATCGAATATATACCTATTCGAGAGCGCGACCGAGGACAGCGGGGCTACGGCGCGAAATACCCAACAGATAGCCCGCTGGGCGCACATGCAGCACTCCAAATTGTCGCCGCCGCTCGGCCAACCCGTCTCGGCAATCAGAACCTGCTTCGTCCCGCCGCCTGGCTCATGAGCTGATACCAGCCGTTGATGTATGCGGCTGCATCGTATGTATCGGCGGTTGTAACCGGGACTCCCGGTGCAGCGGCTTTGACCTGGTTGATGTAGCCCGCCAGACTCTGGGCGGAGATGTTCCCCCTGAACAACGCCTCTGTTCCAACAATGGCCAGATCGACATATCCGGACTGGGCGAGTCCTATCAGGCTGGAAAGCTCCTGTGAATCCGTCGGGGATCCATAGATAGATTTTGTGTACGGCGCGATGACCGCGAGCCTCGATTGAATTTGCAATCCCAGCCCTTAGGAGGCAAGTATACGCGTGCTCTGCTAACCTCGTCCATCAGTAAGGCAATGCGACTCATTTTAGGAATCACTGGAGCCTCGGGCGCAATCTTCGGCATCCGTACGCTCGAAGCGCTGCATTCGCTCGGAGTCGAAACGCACCTGATCCTGAGCCGCTGGTCCCGCACAACTATCGCGAGCGAAACGAAGTACAGCATTCCTGAACTGGAAAAATTGGCTTCGTTTTTGCATCATCAGGACAACCAGGCCGCGGCGGTATCCAGCGGGTCGTTCAAAACGGATGGGATGATCATCGCTCCGTGCAGCATGAAGACGCTAGCGGCGATCCGGCACGGCTACGGCGAAACACTGATCTGCCGCGCCGCCGATGTTGTTCTCAAGGAACGTCGCAAGCTCGTGCTCCTCGCCCGCGAGAGCCCCTTCAGCGAGATCCACCTGGAGAACATGCTGGCCCTGACGCGCATGGGAGCCGTTATCCTCCCGCCCGTTCCGGCGTTCTACAGCCAGCCGCAAACCGTTGAAGACATTGTTCATCACATCGTTGGCCGGCTTCTCGACCAGTTCGGCCTCGACGTGCCGGGCCTCAAACGGTGGTCCGGTTTTGACCCGAATTGCAAAAACGAACCCAATTGCTAACGTAGAGTTGCTGCAAGGAAGTTCGTTTGGCAAAATGGTCCAGGCCGGATAGGCCGCTGATTTGGGTCAGCAAATACCTGTCGATGGCCCTTACTTTACCCGCTTCCGTGTTCGCCGGCTTTCTTTTGGGGGCTGCCGCTGATCATTGGCTCCACATTCCATTCCTGCGAGTGTTAGGCATCTTGCTCGGAATGGCAGGCGGCATCATTCACATCCTGCGCGAGCTTTCCAGGGAAACGAAGCCACGGTCCCATCCATGACCGAAATCGAGGCTCTCCAATCCACGCGCCGCCTTTACTGGCTCACCGGCTCCTTTGGAGTGGCCGGGTTCGTTTCGTACTTTGCGACCCAGGGTGCGCTCTCGGCGGCCGGTTTCGCCGTGGGCGCGTTGAGTTCGTTTGGCAATTTGTGGGTGTTCGACCGCCTGACCCATTCCATCGAGCCCGGCGACAAACCGAAAAAGAGGTGGCAGGCGGGCATGTTCATCATCCGCTACCTGGTTCTGTTTTTCATCGCGTATGTTAGTATCAAGACTTTAGGTGTCAATCCCTTAGCGGTCATTCTCGGTCTCCTCGCGAGCACGGCTGCCGTGGTGACATCCGCCCTATTCGAATTGTTTCGCAGCTTACTTCATAGCTTATTTACGCACTGAATGACGCGCCACCAACTCTGGCTCACGAGGCTCTTCAACGACTATTTGGCGGCGCCCGCAAACGCCATCCTGAATGCCGTAAAGCACCCGGCCGCCGACCCGCGGTTTCCGTGGAGAGACTGGATGGTTTGCGAGCTGGCCGTCGTAGTTTTCATAGTCGTGCTGTTCGCCTATCTTCGAACGCGTCTCTCGGTCGATCGTCCCGGCAAGCTACAGCACATCTTCGAAATCTGCTATGACTTCGTCCGTGCTTCCGCGGAGGAAGTCGTCGGCCCCATCGGTCCGCAGTACATCGCCTTTTTTGGCACCCTCTTCCTCTTTATTCTTTTCATGAACCTGATCGGGCTCATTCCGGGCTTTGATTCGCCCACCATGTACACGATGGTTCCTTTTGGGCTCGCCGTAACAACCTTCTTGTTCTATAACGGCACCGGCGTTCGGGAGCACGGTATCGGCTATATCAAACAGTTCTTCGGGCCAATGCTCCTGCTGGCTCCGTTGATGTTCCCTATCGAGATCATCAGCCATCTCGCCCGGCCGCTCTCTCTCACGGTTCGTCTCTTTGCGAACATGTTCGCCGGAGAGCAAGTGTATCTCACATTCATATCGCTGACCAAAATTCTTGTACCTGTTATTTTCCTGGGCCTGCATACATTTGTGTCATTCCTTCAGGCCTACATTTTTATGTTGCTCGCGATGGTTTACGTCAGCTTCGCCGTCTCGCACGAGCATTAGGCATCATCCGCTTCCAGCGTGAGCGCCCGGCGTCCCAACGTTCGGTGTCGAACCACCTCCTGGCAGCAACTTAATAGGAGAAACCAATGAAGAACAAACTCTTTCTGCTCGTCGTCAGCCTCATGGCTTTGGCGAGCCCCATGTTGGCGCAGGGAACAGGTGGCGGCGGTGGCGACGCTTCCAAAGCGACCCGTCTTGCGGCGGCATATATTGCGATGGGCATCGCATCCGGCCTTTGCGGTCTGGGCCAGGGGCGTGCGACGGCGTCGGCTGCCGAGGCCATGGCGCGGAATCCCGGAGCGATCGCAGCCATTCGCGTCGCCCTGATTCTTGGCCTGGTGCTGATCGAGTCGCTTGCGTTGTACACGCTCGTCATCACTTTCGTTGCTCAGTAAGTGCATTCCTAAATCGGACGGGCCTGCGGGCCCGTCCGATTTTCCCTCCGAGCCCTGATGAAACTGCAAGGCATCTTCCCGGCGTTGACAAGTTCCTTCGATTACGAAGGCAATCTCTATCGCGTGAAGGTCTTTCATAACGTCGAGAAGCTGAATCAGATTGCGCTTTCGGGCTACGTTGTCTGCGGTTCCACCGGAGAAACGCCGCTCCTGAGCGTAGAAGAGCGGCTGCAGCTTATGGCTTGGGTGAAGGAAGCGAGCGCCGAAGGCAAGACTCTCATCGCCGGTGTGGGAGCCGAGAGCGTTCACGAAACGGTGCGAACCGCGAACCGCGCGGCCGAACTCGGATACGACGCAGCGCTCGTGCTGACTCCGTTTTATTACCGCAACCAAATGTATCGCCCTGAAACACAGGCGCTTTTCTTCCGGGCGGTTGCAGATCGTTCCAAGCTGCCCGTACTGATCTACAACATTCCGCAGGTTACCGGCTACCAACTCCCGGTCGATACAATCGCGGAGCTGTCGCACCACCCCAACATTATTGGGATGAAGGACAGTTCAGGCAATCTCGAGATCATGAACGAAGTGGTGCGAATCGTTAAGCCGGGTTTTCAAACTTTGTCGGGTTCGGGCATCAGTTTTTGGGAAGCATTGCAGATAGGCGCGAGCGGCGCGATTCTCGCCATCGCAAACGCGCTGCCTTATGCGTGCGTAACCATTTGGGAAGCATTCCGTACGCGCGAGCAGGAAGCCGGGCACGACTGGCAGTCACGCATCACACCGGCGGCAAGCATGATCGCCGCCAAGCACGGCATTCCCGGCGTGAAGTACGCTATGGACCTGAACGGGTATTATGGCGGACCGCCGCGTCTGCCGTTCATTCCACCTTCGATTGAAGCAAAGGCGGAGATCGAAGAAGCATTCGCAGATCTCCGCAGCTGATGCCGGCACTCACTTCGCCCAATCCTTCGCCCGATCTGTGGGCACAATACGCCGAAGCGTATAGATATCACTCTTAAGATCTGCAGCGTGTTGGTGCAACTCCTCCCAGGGATCCCACTGCGCGCTGATCAGCTTCCCCGTAATTCCGTCACTCTTGCTCGAAGCCAAATACCAGCACAGCGCGGCGCCCTTCTCGAGCGGCACTCCGCCGCTTCCTTTTTGCTTCAGTGCCTGCTCATAAAAGCGCGCGCCCACGCTGTCCGGTCCGGCGGCCAGCACCTCATCCAACAACCTGGTGTTGAGAGCGCCGGGCGCCACGGCGTTTACGTCGATGCCGTAGTCTCTCAGTTCCTCTGCCAGGGTCTCCATGAGTCTCACCACCGCTGCTTTCGAGGCCGCGTAGGCGCTGATAAAGGGCAGCGGCGCGGTTGCTCCGCCACCAGAAAGAATCACGATTTTGCCGCGTCTTGCGGCTTTGAATTTCGGAATAAGCGCACGGCAGGGCAGCATGACGCCATAAAGGTTCACTTCAATCGTGCGCATCCACGCCGCCCAGTCGACCTGCTCGCTTGCGCCTTTCGGTCCGTAGATGCCGGCATTGTTGACCAGGACATCGAGAGCACCTAACTCGCGTTCAGCGAAGTCCACCAGCGACTGCACCTCGCTCTCGGAAGAAACGTCGCAAGCTTGAGCCACCACTGTTCCGCCAGCCGCGGCCAGTTCCTCCCGCGCCGCTTCGAGCAATGACGAATCGCGGGCGCAAATCGCGACGCGCGCGCCCGACGCCAGGAAGTGCCGCGCGATCTCCTTGCCCAGACCCTGATTCGCACCGGTGATTAGCGCGTTCATGTACGTCCCACCGATAAATATTCGACCTCACCTGTGATCTGCGATTCGAGGAAGCGATTCGCGTCAAGAATGAGAGGGCGTCTCATCGTAGGAACTAATTCGGCCCATAACACATGGCGGAATTCGGGCCACTCCGTACAAATAACGGCGGCATCGCTGTTTTCAATCGCGGCGGCGGCGCTAGCCACAAGTTCCGGGCTACCGTCAGGCAAGCTCTTCACGGCTGGATCAAAGGCCTTCACGGACGCTCCGGCGACGAGCAGCGATTCCGCCAGTTCGAGAGCGAGACTGCGGCGTAAAGTGTCTGTGCCCGGTTTGTAAGTCAACCCGATTAAGGCAACCTGCCGTTGGCGCAAGTCGCCCAACTTCTCTCGCAGCCGTCGCAAGGCCCAGCTTCGGTGCCAGTCATTGCTGCTTTTAATCGCTGGGATTACATCCAGACGCTGGCCTGTTTGTTCCGCGATGGACATGAGGCTGACCACATCGCGTGCGAGCGTCCCGCCGGCGAATGCGGCGCCGGCTCCCAGGTAGGCTCGTGGGCCGATGCGCAAATCACTTTTCAATCCTTCCGTCAATTCCTTCGCGTCCGCTCCAGTCTTCTCGCAGATTCCTGCAAGCTCGTTGATGAATGTGATTGAGAGGGCCAGAAAGGTGTTTACACCGTGTTTGACCATCTCTGCCGACTCAGTCCGCATCCACAAGATTCGTTTACAAAACGGCGAAAGCAGTTCGGTCAGAACGGTGCGTTTCGATTCATCGCGAACGCCCACTACGATGCGCTCGGCTGTCTCAAAGGCCGCGATGGCCTTCCCAAGCTGTAAGTTCTCTGGCGAATAGGCAATCGCGGCTCCAGGAAATTCGTGCTCGAGGCGGCGGCAGCTTCCAACCGGGATCTGCGACGAAATCAACACGACAGCGCTTGCCGGCAGGTGCGGTATGCATAGCCTCACCCGGTCGAGGACAAAGTCAACATCCGCGCGATCATCATCGTCCACGGGCGTATCGTAAGTGACCCATAGAACATCGGCACCGCGGCATGCCTCTGCACGATTATCTGTGAAACGCAAGCGCCCGGGCGCCAGCCCCGCCGCCAGTAAGTCATCCAGTCCGGGCTCAAACAGAGGCGCTCTTCCCAACCGTAATCGCGAGACGTCTTCATCCAGTCCGGCCACCTCAAAAATGCGCGAACAACAAGCGGCGGTCACGCATCCCAGATGCCACAGCCCGACGACGGTGACCTTCATCCGGATCCAACACTCACGATCTTAAGTTTGGCACCTCATTGAACCGCACCAGCGTGATCAGGCGCAGCCGTGGCTCCGTTCAGCCGTTGGACTATCTTTGCCGAGATCTCTGACGCGGTCTGCTTGACGACCTTCTCCGGCGCGTTCTTTTCCATTACGAATTTGGCGGCGGCCACGTACGGGTTCATCGTGATCACGGCGCCAGGCTTATTCTTGCTGCTGTCTGCCGCCTCCACGTCGTAGAGAGACTGCTGCGGGCGCGCAAGGTCGCTCATGGTGACATAGAGCTGCATATTGGCAGAGCCGGCGCCAAAACCGATAACAGCCCGTTGCATACGGTTCCCTTCGTCCAATTGTGTAAACACGCCGTGGACCCAAAGCCCTGTCGAAGGATGCGCATCGCCAGGAATCAGGCGTTGGGCGTGGTATCCGGCCTTGGTTAAATCGTTCACGACGCTCGTCGCCATCAGGTCCACTAATTTCTGGGCCTGCTGTTGAGGGTTACCTTGCATCCTCTTCCTGGGTCCCTGAATGACCCCCTGGTGCTGGGAGTGCAAGTTGTCAGCTGGTCCCTGGTTGGGCGTGAAGTTTGCCGAGTCCAACTCAAAGTCGCTCACATAGATGACGCCACTCTCTTTGGAGAATTGGAGGGGCGTCTGGGGCTGAACCGCGGCGGCCGGGGCAGGCGTATTTTGTGAATGTGAAAAGGCGGTTGGGCACATGGGGAATAGCAAGATGACAAGAGATGTCGCAAGTTGCAAGATCGGCTTCATGCGGTGTTCCTTTAGCAGCGGCTAGGCGATGGTGGGCACGGTTCTGAGAGATGCTATCACATGGTCAACGGTTCATTCGTAAAGCCGCGCGTGGTAATCAATGGAATTGAACTCGTCTACACGTGAAAGGCTGAAGCGCGCCGCGATCAGCGCGTTCCTGCTGATTCACATTTTCGCTATAACGACCTGGTCATTGCCACTGGACTCGCCACTGCTCGTCCAAATAAGAAACTTAATCCGTCCGTACATGTTCTTAACGGGGCTCTTTCAATCCTGGGATATGTTTGCCCCAGTGCCCGCGACGTTGAACGCTTATGTAAACGGCGTGGTGATTACGAGAGATGGCAAGCTTCATACGTGGAGGTTTCCGAGAATGGAACAGCTTAGCCTTTCTCAACGTTACTCGAAGGAACGCTATAGGAAATTTGTGGAAAATCTCCCGGAGGACAAAAACTCGGCCCTGTGGCCTGATGCTGCCCGCTATCTTGCGCGTCTTTATAACAATCCAGCTAATCCTCCCGAGATCGTCCTGCTGATTCGATACTGGACTGCCATCGCACCTCAAGCAAAGGAGCCGCCCGACCCTACACAGGAGCGAGCGCACATTTTCTTCGAATATCACCTGAAACCTGAGGACCTCAAGTGAGGCTATCTACCCTGCGTCAGGCTTGGAACGAATTCTTCTTTAAGCCGCAATCGCCAGTTCCGATCGCAATGTTCCGTATCTTCTATGGGCTGTGCGTTCTGGCCACAGTCCTACTGCTGCGCTCAGACTGGTTGGTATGGTTCGGAACGCATAGCATTGCGACTCTGCGTACGATGTCAAGCATGGAACTGTATTGGCGAATCGACCTGTTTGCAATTTTGCCCCAAAATGATTCGTGGATCGAGGCGTTTTTTTGGGTATTTCTGGGCTTCGCCGTGCTGCTCACCACGGGCCTGTTGACTCGGCTCAGCAGCATTGCGGTATTTCTTTGCCTCTCATCGATCCAGCAGAGAAATCTCTTCATCGTTCACAGCGGTGACGTGTTTCTGCGAGTCGCGGGCTTCTTTCTTATGTTTGCGCCGGCCGGCGCGGCTCTCTCGCTGGATCGACTTATCCGTATCCGATTGGGTAAGGAAGGAACCGAAATTGAATTCAAGAGTCCATGGGCTCAACGGATGATTCAGTTCCAGTTGGCGATGGTTTACTTTGTCGGATTCTGGTGGAAATCGATGGGCGTTCCCTGGGTAAGCGGCACGGCTCTTTATTACGTAATTCATTTGGAGCAAATTCGCCGATTCCCGTTGCCCTCTTTCCTTACGTACCCGTTAGTTTTGAAGCTGGGGAGTTGGCTGACACTTATCTTCGAAGGCGCCTTCGGCGTTCTGATTTGGATCAGAGAGTTTCGCTATCCGCTCCTGGCGGCAGGTCTGATATTTCACCTGTGCCTTGAATACGCCCTGAACGTACCGATGTTCCAGTGGGATATTCTCTCGGCTTATGTGCTGTTCGTAGACCCTCGCGACCTCACGCGTTTGCGGAAATGGTTTGCGGTCCGGTGCGCCGAGTTCGCGGCACTCTATAAACGGCGGCTCCGGACGAGGTCAACGCTCTTGAGGTTTGGCTCCCCTTCGTAGGCGATTATCGAGCTTTTCTAAACCACATTCCGGTAACCGGACTCTTCAGTCATGAAAAATAAACACTACGCCGTCAGAACGGAAGGCGAACAGAAAGCGTTTTGACGAGATATCCAAGGCTGTGGGACCGAACGGAATTACGATTAGCCCGGCTTCCCAACAGTGAGGCAGCGTAAAAGGTCACGAGCAGGTGGCCTCAAACGCCGCTTGGAACGAGGGGACGCCCATCAGGGCGGCAAAGCACGAGTCACAACAAACCCAAGGGGACCAATCCCGCCAAAACCTGCGCCGGCCGGCTTCTTCGTCGCCGCCGCTGGTAAGCGCCTCCACTGTAAAATCGGCGACGAGCGTGTTGTGCCGAAAAAGCCAGGGCGGAAGCAGACGGCCTTCCGGCTTGCTTATCGTTTTCTTGCACGTATCGCAGACAGCCGTTTCACACGCACGAAGAATGTAGTAAGCTTCCATCTGGCCGGAAGCGTCTTCGCGAGGGTAGGCCAGCGCCGGGTCAAATTGAACCTCGAAGCCTTCGCTGCGCAATCGCTGTTCCGCGGAAAGCAATTCCGGTCCAATCATGGTCCGATGAGCCCGTCCGTTCATCATCAGCTTCGCCACCGGGGCCGTGTTGCTCGCCAGGCCGAGCCAATCATTCCGATGCTCCAGGGCCACCACCCCCGGCTCGTGCGTAGGCCAGTGCCTTGGAGACGCCGCCCACCACCAGCCGTTCACTTGTTTCTTCGGATCATCGTAAAAGCCATGGATCATGTCAAATTCCTTGGGAACTTTTCCGGGAATGCCATCTGCCCGGCACCAGATGACATACGGCTGGAGCCTGGGCAAAGTGTTTCGCGCAAAGAAAACCGGATCCAGCACGCTACTTGGAAAGCGTTCCAAAGCTTCAATCATCACGCCGCGAAAATGATGGTAATCGGCGAAGCAGATCTTAGCCTCATCTGAGACCGCGTCGGAACGCTGCAACCCGTCCAGGAACTCCGCCTCCCTTTCGAAGTCGTGCTTCATTTCGCTCAGAGCGGTCCGTCCCCAAATTTTGCGGCACAGAGCGTTTACCTGGTCCCATCCCTCTTCCACATTTGCCGGCTGGAACTTTCTTGGGTTCAACTTGATGTGCTGCGCCAGGGCATATAGGCGGCGCGATGGCAGCGACGAATGCTGAGATTTCGCCACGGTCTTCCCCTGGCCGAACCCTCGTATCTGCAGGGATGCATAGAGCAGCGGCATAACGAAAGACACATCCTGCATCCGGACGTGGCCCACCTTTTTGTGAGGGAGAATTCCGAGACCCGCCGCAAAGTATTCTATCCAGCGATAACGCCACTGGCTGACGGAAAACCGCGCCATATCCCGCTGCGCGCTTTGAGAAAACTCCTCTCCAAGCAGTTCCTGCGCCGCAGCGATCTGGCAGATCCAGGCCAACGCTTCGAATTGCGCCTCACCGCCGACTTCAGCTAACTGGCCCGCCTTGCCGACCGCGTGACGATCCGCGGCGACCAGATTGCGCAGGCCACGCATGTTCTCCGCCACGATTTCAGCGGTTTCCCAGCGAGCGCCGATACCAAAGACCTGGCGGCGAATGGGATCGCTGAAAGTATCGAGCGGAAACCAAAGTGGATGCGGAGTGTATTTCGCCTCAGCGAAAAGAACCTCCAGGTTTCCGTAGAGCTGAAAGTACTGCCGGATGCGGAGCGCGCCATAGTTACTCAGCAGAAAATCGAGGAAGTGCCGCTTTTCGTGCCAAACGCACGTTGCAAAATGCGCGCAACGCGACTGGAGCAAAGGCTCATCAATCGATGAGAGATGCGCCTTCAACTCCGGGATCATCCCGCCATAGGAGAGCTCGAACGTCGGGAAAATCGCTTCACCGCCGGGGCGCTGCGCGAGGTACATCGGATGGAAGTGCAGCGTCAGGGATGAGGGATCGAGGATGATTACCGGGATCACGCGCCGAAGATCTTGTCGATTTCACTCTTCGGGCTATTGCCGTCTAGTTTTGCCAGTTGCCGCCCGCTGATTGGATCGCTCACGATTACTTTCTGGGCAGGATTGTCGTGAAGGTACTTCTCCACCTCGTCTGCAAGTTTGACTCCCGCGGTAGCGGTACCGAGCAACGCCGTGACAATCTTCAGGATTGCCAGGATTTTCCGCCCGCCCATAGGAGCATCCAAGACGTCTGCCGGACTTTGCGAGGGAGTGGGCGTTGAGATCTCCAGGCCGTTGACTTTCAATTCCGCAAGCCGGTCAATCAGCGACTCTGGGCCTTCGATGGAGATGGCGCGAGGCGAACGGGTGGTGGCGCTTGACATCAGCAAAATTATAGGCTGAATTAGGGCGCGCGTACAACCCTGGCTCGGGCGGCGCACACGCGGAGTAACCGGGCCCGATTGATATCCCGCCTCTGGACATAGCGTGATTACCAGGCCGACATTCAAGCGTCCTCGACATCCGGCGCCATGACCATTTTCGTACCCGTAGTTGAGGAGTACCAGATGGCGCTGAGATCCTGTGTCACCACCTTTGCTGCTTTCCTTGTGGCGATGACCAATCCTGGCAATGGATGGGCCGCTTCGAACATACAAAGTATTACTGTGAAGCAAGATTTGCAAGTACCCGGGGCCATTCTGAACCCCGGTGAGTACACGTTCAGCGTCGAGGATCGGTTGCAAGACAGGGCAATCGTGCGAATCGCCGCTAGGCAGAATGACAAATATTATTTCTTGCTTTCCACGCCAAGCGCCAAGCTGCGGACAGCGCCAGGGAGTGGGCTGATCCTGTTCCGTTCAGGCTCCAACAAGAGGCAGATTTTACGCGGTTGGATGTGTCCTGGATGCTCGGTAGCGCTGGAATTAGCCTATCCAAAAGCGGAAGCGGCGAAGGTCACGAATGAGTGCGGACAATCGGTGTTGGCGGTTGACCCCGAATACGACAAATTGCCACTCAATCTTACGCCCGATGACATGAAAATCGTTACCCTATGGCTGTTGTCTCCGAAACGAATTGCGGCAGACAACCACGGCAAAGGGGTAACTGCCGTGAAATACGATTCCACAATTGCCGGCAAACCGGCTTCGGCGCCTCAAATGGTCGCAGAGTCGCAGGGTTCGCCGACAGAAGCGCCCCGCTTTGAGCACATGCCCAAGACAGCGACGAATACGTTTGCACTCGGCATATGGGGATTATTGCTGATGTCTGCGGCGGCGGGTTCTTGGGCCAGTCGTCGGTGGCACGCAGCCGGACGGCGGTGAAGAGCAGAGGCCTATGACGCAGGTAAGGAGATCAGTTCGTTATATACGTGAGCAGTGTTCACAACCTCGCCTCTTTTTAGAACTCTATTGGAAACGGATCTGCTTGACAGCAGTAGCCGGCATGTTTGCTGGTTTTACCGCTGCCGCCGTCATTGACGGCGCATTTGCACATCCAACGGGGCAGGCACGCGCACATTCAATAACTCTTGCGGGACGCAAGGTCGGATTGCCAGCCGGGCTTTCCGACGATGATGCGGCAGATCTCAATCGATTGAAAGACCGGAATCGTAGGCTTGAGGCGCTCGTCACGGTGTTGCGCCAGCGGGTGGAACACCACCGAACCCCCGGTCAGCACGAATAAGATGAGGCGGACTGCCGAAATGGCGCTTTTGTTCATCGGTCTCTGCTTAATCGGCACGGCTAGTTGGAGAGTGTTGAAGCGAGTCGCGTTTGAGACACAGCCCGATGCATTGATGTATTCGGCTTTGCATCTTCTGAACGCATACGGTTCGAATTTGCGCTCGTTGGCAAGACTCGAGATTCCACGGCTCGAGATAGCCGTAACCGTCGTAGAAGGAGACGATGAAAGTGCGCTGAGTGTCGCTGCCGGCCATGTTCCCGGGACCGCGCAGTTCGGCCATAGGGGCAATGTGATCATTGCCGGACATCGCGACGCGAAGTTTCGAGCCTTGCGGAGCATTAGCATCGACGATCGAATTCGCGTCAGAACGGACACGACCTACATATATGTCGTCAGGCGGATCCAAGTGGTCGATCGCGACGATGTAAGGCCACTGCGGGATACCAGTGAGCCGATGTTAACGCTTGTGACCTGTTATCCGTTTCGATATGTCGGCAATGCACCGAAGCGTCTCATCGCGCAGGCCAGACTGGTGGGAAGCTAACCGCGGCATTGCGGGCAACGTCCGTCTATGGTGCGGAACTGCGCGAAAATGTTTCAATCCACCAGCCCGTGCTTCATCGCGAAGCGCACCAGCTCTCCGGTGCTGTGCAGATTCAGCTTCTCCATGATCTTGCCGCGGTGCGAATCGATGGTATAGACGCTCAGATTGAGATGGGTGGCAATTTCCTTGTTTGTTTTGCCTTCCGCTATCAACTGCAAAACCTCGCGTTCGCGATTCGAGAGTAAATCGAGCGGGTCTGTCACATTCTTCCGAAAGTCGCTTAGCAGCGCGCCGGAAACGGCCGGGCTGACGTAGCCATCACCGCGCGCGACCGATCGGATGGCATTTAGCAACTCGTTGTCAATGGCATCCTTGAGAATGTAACCTCTGGCTCCGGCGCGCAGAATTTCGCGCACATACACAGCTTCTTTGTGCATGCTTAATACCAGTACTTTTAATCGCGAGTCGTTCTGCACCATGCGTTTGGTGGCTTCAATTCCGTTCATGTCCGGCATGGCGACATCGATCAGGACGATATCGGGATGAAGCTTCTTCGCCAGATCGACGGCTTCGCTGCCGTTCGCCGCTTCGCCAACGACTTCGAGATCCGAATGCGACGCCAGAATCAACTTCAATCCCTGGCGGACGATGGTGTGATCGTCGGCGAGCAGTACTCTGATCAAGCTGTTGGACACGTCACCTCAATTTTCAGGCCTTTGCCCGCGGAAGACTCGATTGCCAGCTTGCCACCGCAGCCGCGAGCGCGCATTTCCATACCCGCCAGCCCGAGTCCTCGCGAGCCGGCCGTCGCGCCAATCCCCTGGCCATTATCGCCAATTATCAGCCTCACCTCGTCTCCGCGGCGCTTCAGCTCCAACTCGACCGCCGTCGCCTTGGCATGACGGGCGACATTCGTCAGGGCTTCCTGGGCGATGCGGTAGAGATGCGTCTCGGCCTCGTCGCGCAGACGGCGATCGCCAACGTCGCTCTGGTAGTGCACCGCAATCCCTGTCCGCTGTGTGAAAGTTTCCGTCAAAGCCCGCAGCGCAGCGTCCAACCCAAAGTCATCCAAGATGGTTGGGCGAAGCAGTTGCGATATCTGCCGGACGTCCTGAATGGCTTGGTCGACAAGCTGCATGCAGTCTTCGACGCGAGCCTGATCCGGATCGTGCCGCAGGGCGGATAAATTCGCTTTCACGGCCGTGAGCGCCTGCCCCAGCTCATCATGTAATTCATGCGAAAAGCGCCGCGCCACATCTTCTTGAGTCTTGAGGAACTGATATTGCAAGCTGGTCAACTCTACGGATTGCGACTCAAGCCGGTGAAATAACGCGGTGGTGGCGCGCGCGGTCCAGCTGGCGCATAAGATAGAAAGGCCCACGCACGCAGCAAACAACCAGACGGTCCATTCCAGCAGGCCGTGCCCTTGCTGGTGGATATTCTTTCGAAGAGCTTCCGCCTGCTGGTATGCGGCTTCCAGAGTACTGCTCATCTGCTGCTGGTTGTCGGAAAGCTGGCTCAGCACCTCTTCGCGAGTGAGCGAATCCTTGCGGCGGGCCAATTTGAGCCAACGCTTGTTCAGGATCGTTTGCTGGGCCTGAATGCCGTTGATGGCGTTCTTCGCCGCGGATTGCTGCGTTGCGAAAGCGGCTGCCATTCCATTGATCTGGTGAACGGTGCGTAAGGCGACCAGCAGCGCGGAGAGCAGCAGCAAAACGGATACTCCAAGTCCAAACACCAATAGGCGTTGAAGATAGGCCTGCGTAATGGAGTTGGTTCGCGCCACGATGACGATTCTTTCATTAAAGCGTTCGGATGACTATCCCGCAAATACGGGATAGATTTTCCCTTTTTGGAGTAATAGCGTCTGCGCCGCAAAAAGTGCAAATTAGATTTGTGAGCGGCAGTCAGGCAAGCACAAGCGGCGAAGGGCAAAAAGCAACCAAGAAATTAAATGAGAGCCTTAGCCGCAAAGTGTTGCGCAAAACAAAACACCGCCACTAGTTGAAGGAGAAAACAAAATGAAGAAAGTATTCACATCCACCTTGCTGACCCTTGCGGCGGTTCCTTTCCTGATGGCTGCTCCGGCAGCGAAGAAGGTTCAGAACCAGCCCGCGGCTGCGAAGCAGACCGAGACCACCGCTCAGCCTGCAAAGAAGTCCCACAAATCGCACGTGAAGAGCACCAAGAAAACCGCCACGGACACGGCTAGCCCGTCCACTCCTCAGGCGAAAAAGTAACTGAACCAGTTCGTAGAGCCCAGGTTCCTCCGTGAGCCTGGGCGATTTTTAATTTTGAGCTTGCGATCAAGCCGCCATCCTGATGCGCTGTTCCTTGATAGCTTTTTGAAAGGCTTCGAAATCTGAACGGGTGACATCCGCGTAGGCGACGCCATATTTCACAAGAGCGTTCGATACCTTATTCCCGGTGCCGATATATCCTTTGATGGCGAGCGGGTCGCCGGACCGGGCATGGCCACGGGCGAGCAGTTCACCGGCGATGGCCGCGATGCCGTTCAGCCCCTCGCCGCGAAGCTGATCCAGATCCACGCCTCCTTTGTGATCGTTCAATTGGCGGACCAGGAAGTCATGCTCGCCGATGCGCGTCCAGCCCAGCAGGAGATCTGAAAGCGGCTGTATCTTACGCTGTCCCTCTACCACACGGCGACCCTGGTGGGACACGGGCGCATGCTTCAGGTAGGGAGCGTAAGCCGATGCCACTTCCTGCTTAATCTGCAGGAACAGCGGATCCCTGGGTCCATTGCCGTCCATGAGAATGACGTAGTCGCGCAGGCCAACGCTTCCCGTGCCCACTACTTTGAACGCCACATCGCGGTGCCGGAAGAAGTCGAAAAGGTGCAGCCGCTCCGGCGGGAGCGACTGGCGGTAAAGCGGTACCGAATCGAACACTTCACGCCGCTTTGCGGGCGATAACCGCCACAATACGTGTTCGATTTTCTTAAAGTGAATCTGGCCGTGTTCGTTCCGCTCGGTGTACTTCTTCAGCAGGTCGAGGGGTCGCGCGCGCTCCGCCTGTCTGAAGGCAGCGGACACCGCCTGGGTCTTTCGCAGGCGGCGAATCTGGTGGCGCGCAGCCACTAGAATCGGTAGGTCGGCAAGACTCTCGATCGTCGCTATATAACTGGCCACAAACGCCTGAACGGCAGTAGTACAGCTATTTCGGCCATGCTGCGACTCGGCGCCCGCCAGGACAATGCTTGCGGCCATGCGTTTGACGTCCCATTCCCAGGGACCGGCGATTGTCTCGTCGAAATCGTTAATGTCGAAGACGAGGTGGCCATCCGGTGTCTCAAAAGAGCCTAGATTCTGGAGATGGGCATCGCCGCACAGTTGGACGAACAGCCCGGTGTTCCCGGTTCCCGCCAGGTCGGCGGCCATGATGGAGACCGCCCCGCGAAAAAACGCAAATGGAGAGGCGGACATCCGCTGATACTTGAGCGGCAGCAGGCCCGGAATACGGCCTTCGCATGCATTGAGCAGCGTCTGGATAGGATCGAAGTCCCGTCTGTTTGCGGGCAACTCGCCCACTTTGCTGCGGCTTAAGTGCTTGCGCCTGTCACGCCCGAATGCGAGGCGGTGATTGCGGCCCTCGCTGAGCACGAGTTTGCCGACGGTGGCCGACGGTGTAGACATTCCTTGAGTCTAGTTCAAGACTCGCGCAAAAGTCAGGCGCTGGCCCTATTAGTCTTAAGTCATATAGGGCTAGTCGAGCAGCGTTAACGGCGACTCGCTTTCCCGCTGAATCTGGCGCAGGGTGCAATCCCGCGGATTCTTCTCCGGACGCCAGCGAAGCAATTTGGTCCCGTGCCGGAAACGATGACCCGAGAAATGATCGTATTGCACTTCCGCAACCAGCTTGGGCGCTAGCGGCTCCCACTGGGTACTGCGCTCCGTGCTCCAACGGCTTGGACCGCCGGGCGCGGCGCCGGTGAAGCCGGGAGGTGTGATCAGCGCTTGTAGCCGTGCGGTTAGCTCGGCTTTGTCGGCGATTGCCAAGCCTGAGGTGAAGCCGACATGATTCAGCAGGCCGGCATCGTCGTAGAGGCCCAGCAGCAGCGACCCAACCAGCCGGTTCTTGCTTCCATAACGAAAGCCGCCGACGACGCAATCCGCCGTGCGCAGGTTCTTGATCTTCAGCATGGCGCCTCGTTCACCGGATGCGTACGGCAAATCAAGCCGCTTGGCGATAATCCCGTCCAGCGGTCCCGCCATGCTTTTGAACCAGGCTTTGGCGGTATCGAAATCGCGAGTGCGAGGCGACAATCGGATCCGCTGATTGCCGTTCAGATACTTCGCGGTAAACTTCTCCAGTTCACCGCGCCGCGCATCGAGTAGTTTGCCAGTCAAATCTTCGCCATGGCCGTCTACCAGGAGATCGAACAGAATGAGTGTCGCCGGCGTCTCGGCGGCGAGTTTCTTAATCCGGCTTTCGGCAGGATGAATGCGTTGCAGAAGCGCATCGAAATCAAGCGTGCGCTTCTGCGTGACGATCAGCTCCCCATCCAGGACGAAGCGTTTTGCGGGCAGCTCCAGCAGGGCCGCTTTGATTTCCGGAAAGTAGCGCGCAAGCGGTTGGGCGGCCTTTGATACGATCTCGACTTCTTCGCCATCGCGGAAACAGAGGCAGCGGAAGCCGTCCCACTTGGGTTCATATTCCCATTCGGCGCCGGTGGGAATCTCACGTGCGGTATCGGCCTCCATCGGAGCGTAATTCGTAGGGATGGGAAGATTCATTGCAGCTTCTCCAGCGCGGAGCGATGGCGCGCCTCAAGCACCGCCTTAAACAGGTCGCCGCGCCGTCTGATGCGCGCCGGCATACTATCCATCGTGAAATCGGACGACGACAGGCCGGCCTCTATTTCTTCCCAGGCGATTGGCGCCGACACCGTCGCTTGCGGTTTGGGGCGGATGGAGTAGACCGACGCCAACGTCCGTCCCCAGGCGTTTTGGTTGTAGTCCACCAGCACCCGGCCCGCCGGGCGTTCCGCGACGCGGTATTCAGACGTGATCTCTTCAGGGTGCTGTTTGGCCAGGTCGATGGCGATGCGTTTGGCCACCCGCCACACCTCTTTTTGCAAAGGCCCGCGCTCAATCGGTACGTAGACGTGGATGCCGCGCGATCCGGTGGTTTTGGGATAGCAGGAGACGTGACGCTCTTTCAGATACCCGTGGAGAATGAGAGCGACGCTGCAGACTTCGCCGAAATCCGCGGGCGGAACAGGATCCAGGTCGAAATGCAGAAAATCCGGCCGGTTCACGTCATCGCACCGCGCATACCATGGATTGAGATCGATGCATCCCAGGTTGACGATCCAGAGCAGGGAAGCAAGATCCTGCGCGATCGGGAACGCGATCACGCTGCCTGATTTGTGAGCGATGGAACACGTCTCCAGCCAATCCGGCTTGTTCGCCGGCGTCCGCTTCATAAAGAAGAAATCGCCTTCGATGCCGTTTGGATAGCGCTTCATGACCATCGCGCGATTTTCCAGGTGAGGCAGAAGAACAGGCGCGACCGCGGCATAGTAGAGAAGCAGATCGCGCTTTGTCTTCTGCAGATCGGGCCAAAACACTTTTTGAAGATTTGTAAGAGTTAGCGTTTTGCTTCCAAATTTTGCCTCGCAGGTATCGGCGCCAGCCGGTATTTCAAAGGTCATGCGTGGTTGCCGTGGGAGAGGGCATCGCGCGTTAATTGACCGTTCACCTGACGCCAGATGCGGCGCGGGTTGGCATCCTGCAATTCAAGAGGCAGCAGGTGCTCGGGGAAGTTTTGATAGCAGACCGGCCGCGCGAAGCGGTAGACGGCGGCCGTGCCGACGGACGTAAACTTTTCATCGCTGGTGGCCGGGTAAGGACCGCCGTGATGCATGGCATAACCGACTTCCACGCCGGTGGGATATCCATTGAAAATCAGCCGGCCTGCCTTGCGGCTCAAGATATCGATCAGTTCTCTGTGGTTTTCCAACTCGGCGGATGTCCCGTGGATCGTCGCCGTCAGGCTCCCCTCCAGGCGCTGCGTACACTGTTCCAGATGTTCGAAGTTCGCGCAGCGCACGACTAGAGTGGAAGGGCCGAAAATCTCCTCGTGGAGCGCGTTGTTGTTTAGCCAGGTTCTTGAATCCGTTATTAGTAACCCGGGAAGGCCTTCCGTGCGGCCCGGTTCGCGCGCGCGTTCAGCCGTCTGGACGTGGACGCCCGCGATATCTGCAGCCGCTTTGAATTTCTCCGCGAAGCTCTTGCAGATGCCGGAATTTAACATGCTGCCGGGCGCGCCATCGCGAAACAGCGCGCTTAAGCGTGATGCCAAATCCACAAGTCCGCTGCTCTCCACCGCGAAAACCAGCCCCGGTGATGTGCAGAATTGGCCGACGCCCAGCAACACTGAACGATAGAGGCCCTCCGCAAGCGCGTTGGCGCTAGTTTGTAAAATTTCCGGAAGCAGGACCACCGGATTGACGCTGCCCATCTCGGCATACACGGGAATAGGATCCGGCCGGCGCGCCGCGGCGTCGAACAGGGCCCGCCCGGCCCGCTGCGAACCGGTGAACGCTACCGCTCTCGTTCGGGAGTTAGTCGCTAGCGCAATACTGATTTCCGGGCGGCTGCTCTGCAGCAGAGAAAAGGTTCCTTCCGGCATGCCGCTCGCCCGCGCGGCGCGCTGGATGGCGTCTCCAACCAACTCCGACGTTCCCGGATGCGCCGGGTGGGCCTTCACCACGACCGGGTTCCTGGCTGCGAACGCCGACGCGGTATCGCCGCCTGCCACGGAAAATGCCAGTGGAAAATTGCTCGCGCCGAATACGGCAATCGGTCCGATAGGTTGCAGCATGCGGCGTATATCGGGTCTTGGCAGCGGGTTGCGGTCGGGCAGCGCAGGGTCAATTCGCGCGTCTACCCACGACCCTTCCCGTACCAGATCGGCAAAGAGCTTTATTTGATTAGTGGTCCGATCGCGCTCCCCGCGCAGGCGGTCCAGCCCAAGTGCGGTCTCGCGATCGGCGGTCTCTACGAGTCCTTCGCCGAGCGCCAGGATCTCATCGCGAACGGTCAGTAGAAACCCGGCAATTCGCTCAGCGTCCAGCTGCCGCATCTGCACGGAAGCGCAGTCGGCCAGCGCCAGGGCGCGCTCGACCTCCGCCACCGAGGCCTCGTGGAATTCTGTATCCAGCTGCCGCGCCTCGCGCGGATTGTAGCTGCGAAAAGTCTCGCCACCCTCCGCCGACAACCCGAAGCCAATGATGTTTTTGCCGTGAAACTCCATACGCCGCTCAGTTCCAGCTTATCGGGTGAGATTCGCTCGGGTGCAGTCTGGCTATGGAGTTCGCCGCCAAGCATGGACCCCTTGTCGGTTTTTTCCTGATTCATGGTTTTTTTCATTGAAATCCAGAAGAAGGACCCAGGTTCGTGCAAGGGAGAAGGGTTTGCCGGGACGTTTGCCACGGTTCTGTCCGTGTTGCCGCGCATTTTGTGGTGAAGCCACTCTCCTGCTTGCGGTCTTGCTATGTACCGCTCCAGCCCGGGCCGCGGCTCCAACTTTAACGGTCTGGCAACCATCCAGTGGGGACTGGCTTATCAATCAAGGCGGACCCTCCAACGCTCCAATAACCCAGACATGGGGCTTTGCCGGAGCCGTTCCAGTTCCAGGCGACTACGACGGAGACGGCATCGGTGTGCCCACTCTGGCGGTCGCCTACGTTTTGATGGAAGGCGGCGATGGCGCGCCGGACACCAAACCATTCCTGAGGTTCTACGATAAGCTCTCTGGCGGCTGGCAATTAAAGGCAACCGCTTCCGCGCTCGCCGATTTCGAGTATCATACGTTCTCTGTGGCTCAGCTCAACTCAGGAGTTCAGGCGAAGCTTGGATCTTGGCCTGGGGATTTCCGTTCGGAAATAGCCACGGAGCGGAATATGTTCGTCTGTACGCCTTCGATGGCTCCGCGGTCCATACCATCTGGAAACGCGATGAGCTGGATAATGGAAAAATCACTACCACATCGGATACCGTCACGTTAGATTATCTTGATGACGACGATCCGACGATCCAGAAGCACGAGGTCTATCGCGTCATCCCGAATGGGCTCGCGCAGCAGCAATAAGGCCCCGTCAGCTCGGCTGTATCTTCATCTGCTTTTTGGCCTGAGCAAGGTCCTCCGCGGACATCAGAACCGCGTTTAAGTGCGTTACCATCAGCATTTTGTGAAGGTTTGGATTCACATCCACCAAGCGGATGGGGCAGCCGCGCTTGCTGGCGGCGGCGTACACGATCGTCAATTCACCGAGACCCGCGCTGTCGGCGTTTGTAACCGCGCCCACACGCAGGATAATCCCATTTACGCTCGTTTCTGCCAACACATCCTTTGCGGCATGCCGCAGCGAAACTAAGGTTGGCCCCAGCGTGAGTTGCCCTTTCAGATCGAAGATGGCGAAGCCTTCTTCAATTCGGGTCTCAATAGTAAGCGGCATACTCGTTCCTCGTCTCCTCGACTTTGCTTCGTTATCTAATTAAGCACCCTGACTATCCTGCATTATCTAAATTGTTCCATTCCAGCCGCCGCCCCGCGTTCAAATTATCCGCTTTTCCGCGTTTTTTTTGCGCCCGAAGGGCCATGGCCGAAACGGCATCAGGTTTGCAATATAAAAGGTGCTCGTCAGTTCTTAGCGAAGTCTCTCGGAGAATTTCGCTGGGGGCTGATGGGGACCCCGCTCATAGCGTCGAACAGGCAGCGCACTCTTCTCCGGGTCGCGCTGCCCATTTTCTAATACGTCTCAATTTTCCTCTGCGGGTACGGCGTAACGACGTACGCCGAAACCGGGCTCTCATTCCCCTCCCTATCGATCGCTTTTACCCCTAAAACAACCTCATCGATATTCACATCCGGCAGCGTGTATTCGGTTACCTTACCGGCGAAAATTTGCCTTTCCCAAACGGGCGATGTCGTTTTTCGCATAACAATCGCATAACCTTGTAGATCCGGTTCCGGATTTTCATTGTGCCACGTCATAACGGCGTCGTACCCGGCATGGCCGTCGCTATTCAGGCCGCGGCCGAGCCCCGGTGCGGACGGGCCTGCTTTGGTTTGCCCGGGCGCACGTACTTCCGGAGCTTTCGGCGCGAGCGCTAGGGCGGCAACAGCCGCCGCATTCGCCCTGGCCACCAATACCGTGTAGTCCGGCGCCGTGTTGGCGAAAGTATCCGTTGCCGTGTGCTGGTTGGAGAAGTTCTCCATCGGCGTGGTAATGCGAATGGCGGGGTAGCCGAAGGCATTGAAGGAACTGTGGTCGCCGCCTCGGCCAAAACGGTCCTGCCGGAAAACCAGGTTCACTCCGAAACCAGGTTGGTAGCGCTCGGCGATGTCCTTCAGGTAGCGGGCCAGCTGCCGGGACGACGAATCCCCCGGGCCTTCTGAGTAAACATTGACGTAGCGATTATCCGTTTCGCCGTTTCCCGTGACATCGCTGCCGATGATGTCGTTATTGAAAACGCCTTCAATGACCTGGTGCTTGGCGGCCGCGTCTTCGGCATACAGACCGCTGCCGAACAGCCCGTATTCTTCGGCCGCGAAAGCGATGTATACAATCGTTTTCCGGAACTGGTATTGGCTCATCACGCGCGCCAATTCCATCACCGCCGCCGTGCCGCTGCCGTCGTCCGTCACACCTGGAGCGGGCGCGGCGGCTGTCGCTTCGCTATCCAGTTCGCGCCGCCCATCCGGATCTGTTTTGTAGATCAGATCGATGGAGTCGTAGTGCCCCGTGACCAGCACTTGGCGCTCCGGCTCGCTCGTACCTGGGAGGACAGCCACCACGTTCCAAATCTCGACATTGCGGAAAGCGCGTCCTTGTTTCGCCAGCCGATGCTTGTCAAAGGAAACCTGCAGGCGCGGGCTGTAGCTGCGAAACTGCGCTGCAATCCATTCCCGGGCCGCGCCAATCCCATGCTCGGGATCGTTGGTCGCCGAATAGATGTTCCGCGTGCCAAAGCTCTCCAGCTTCTTCTGAATGGCGGCGATACGCTCCGTGGAAACTTGAGAAATGATCTTCTGAATCTGCGGGTTGAGCGTTTGCTGTGGGGCGCCGGCGAACAAGTGTGCGGTTGCGATCAGGAAAAGCAGCATTCCGGATTTCATTGGCGTGATTTGTCATCCTACCGCAACCGTGCAGGCAACCCCGCTTTTCGGCCTCACCATATGCTGCCTGGTACGTCCAACATTTTGGAAGAGAGTTGTAACCACTCAACACCTGCAGCTTCTTTTCCGAGGGCCAAGAGGGGCCACTCCTCCGGCTCCTCTTGCCGCCTTAGCCTGCTACGGAGGCCATTTCGGCAGTTCGGGCTTGAGCCGCCCCCACGTCTACGTTGTTTTCATCGAACTTCACCGACACAAGTTTCGAGACGCCGGGTTCCTGCATCGTCACGCCATATAGTGACTGCGCAGCCTCCATCGTGCGCTTCGAATGGGTGATTACGATGAACTGGGTTTCGGCGGCCATCTCCCGCAGCAGCCTGGTAAGGCGTTCGATATTCGGTTCATCGAGCGGAGCATCCACTTCATCCAGGACGCAGAACGGGCTTGGGGTGTATTGAAAAATAGCCATTAGGAGCGCCATCGCGGTCAGCGACTTTTCGCCGCCCGAGAGCAGCAGTACGCTCTGCAGCCGCTTGCCGGGAGGCGACGCTACGATGTCGATGCCGGATTCCGCCAGGTTCTCTTCGTCGGTCAGGCGCATCTCGCCCGTACCGCCGGCGAAGAGCACGTTGAACATCTGCCGGAAGTTGGCGTTGATGGCGTGGAACGCTTCGCCGAAGCGTCTGCGCGACTCGCCATCGATGTCATGAATGGCCTTTTCCGTATCGCGAATGGAGTCCAACAAGTCCTGCCGCTGCGCGCTCAAAAAATCCTGCCGCTGCTGCGCCTCTTCGTATTCCTCTAATGCCTGCGGGTTCACCGGCCCCAGTGCTTCCATCTTGCGCCGGACCTCGCTATAGCGGGCATCGAGATCCTGCAGAGCCGCTTCATCCGCGATCGTCTCTATCCCCGCCGCCACTTCGGCGAGCGTTAACTCGAGCTCCTTGACACAGGTCTCTTCCAGGTGGGTGAGGTCTGATTCGGATCTTGCCAGGGCGATTTGTATTTCGCTTCGCCGTTCTTGTCCCGCGTGCGCGCTGGCTCGCAGCGCCTTTAATGCCTCCTCAGCGCCGCTGAGCCGGCTTCGGATCTCGACTTCCTGCGCCAGCAAACGCTCGACGCCGGCCTCGGCCTGGCTGATGAAAGTTCCTAATTCAGCGCCGCGTGACTCCAGTTCAACGTTGCTCGCGAGGAACTGAGTGCGCTCCTCGCTCAATCGCGCCAGCTCGCTCGCCAGCAGGGCGCGGCGATTCTCGAAGTCTCTCACTTGTGTTTCCAGGCGCGACGTGCTCGCCGCCAAAGCCCTGCGGCGTTCTTCCAGGCTGGCCAGATTCGCTCGCCAGCCGGCGTGCTCTTCGGTGGCGCGCGCCACCTCTGCCTGCAAACCTGCGAGCTGCTCGCGAGCCGCCTCCAGGTCCCGCTCCTCTTGCGCCCGGATCTCCTCGCGTTCTGCGAGCGTAGTGCGGTCCTTTTCAACTGTCTCCTGGAGTTTCACTCGATCTCCCGAGAGACGCTCCAGTTCTATCCGCGCATTCGAAAGACGTGACTGCACTCGCTGCAGTTCTTCGGCGAGCTTGCGGCTTTCGTGGTCCAGCGCCAATACGTCTTTCTCCTGCGCCTGCTGTTGAGAACGCAGTTGCTCCAGATGCTCAGAGAGCATGCCGATCTTACGTTCCAGATCGGCAAAAGCATGCTGCGCCGTTGCCAGCTCCGTCTGCTTCGCCTGTTCCAGTTGTGAAACTTCGCGCAATTCGCGCTTCAGCGCGAGCGGTCCCGCGCCCGATTTTTTCCCGGCACTGATCGCGCCGCCATGATAATTCAAGCCGTCGGGGGTCAGGAACCAGCAATGGGGGAACTGCATGGCCAGCTCCCGCAGCCTCGCGCTGTCCTGCGCCACGTAGCAGTTCGCAATCCGCTGCAGCAGCCAAACAGGGAACTCGGAAAGGCCATTGGTGAACCGTAAGGCGCCTGTCAGCTTGGTGAGACCTGCTTCCACCGAGGGCTGCGGTAGATTCGCTGCCGGATTGTTCTGCGGGTCCACGTCTTCCGCTACGAACGTTGCGCGTCCGTTCTGGTCGCCGCGCATGAACTCGATGCCGCGCTGCGCTTCCCACCAATTCTTGACGACTACATACTCTAGCTCGTCGTGCAGGAATTCTTCCGCCGCCTTCTCCATTTGGGGATCCACTTCCAGGAAATCGGCCAGTACGCCCAACGGGTGGAATTTCTCCGCCTTCCCCCGCTCCGCCGAGGTGAACAGGCGCTTTACAGTTTCCGTCGTGTAGCTGCGATGCTGAATGACTTCATTCAATGAATCTTTACGCGCTTTCACGCGCGAAACTTCGCTTTGCAGCCGGTCTAATGCCTGCCTGCTCTCATGGAATTGCGCGCGCTTCGTCCGCAGCTCGTCTTCTACGTCCTGCCGCTGGTCCTGTACGGAAATGAGCTCCGTCTGCCGCGCCGCCAGCTTCTCCGAAAGCTGCGTCTTGAGCTGCTGAATCCGCCCCAGATCGCTTTCCGATTGCTGTTCCTCGGCGTGCGCGCGCTCCGTATCGCGGTCCGCCGAACTCAGCTGCGCCTCAATCTGCGTAATCCTGTTCTTGAGTCCCGACGCTTCCCCCAGCAGCAGCAGCACACGCTGGCGGGCCGCCTCCAGGCCGCGCTCCTGTTCGGTAAGCCGGTCCTGTGCCTGTTGACGGTAGGCGGCCTTAATTTCGAGCTCCTGCCGCGCGCCCGAGCACTCTGCCTCAAGCGCCTCAAACTCCGCTGCATGCTGCTCCAAATCGCGGGCGCGCTCCGCGTGCTGGTTCTCGAGCGCGGCCGATTCCTGCTCGGCCGCCGCGACCCGCTCCTCAATCTGCTGTATCTGGCTGACCTGAAATTCGCGCCTGCCGCGTACGCGTTCCGCTTCCACGTTCAGGTCTGCCAGCGCCTTGCGAGTCTGCGTCAGTTCCTGCTCTGTCGTATAGGAGCTCTCCAGAATGGCGGTCTGCTGCGTCTCCCGCTCGGCAATGGTGGCATGGGCCGTTTGCAGTTCGGCAGAGGCCAGATTCAGCTCAATCGCGAGTTTCGCGGTCTCCCGCTCCAGCATCCGGAAACGCGCCGCCAGCACTTCCCTCAAATAGCCGGTCGCCTCCGTTTTCAACTCCGAATAGCGCCTTGTTTTCGCTGCTTGCCGCTTGAGCGAATTGGCCTGTCGCGTGACTTCTTCCAGGATGTCGAATACTCTAGACAGATTCTGTTTAGCGCTTTCCAGCCTCGCTTCCGCCAGCCGCTTGCGCGTTTTGAACTTCGTGATGCCGGCCGCTTCTTCAATGACCCCGCGGCGATCTTGCGGCCTGTTGCTCAGGATCTGCCCGATGCGCCCCTGCTCAATGATGGCGTAGCTCTCCGGCCCCAGTCCGGTACCCAGAAAGAGATCCTGGATATCGCGCAGCCGCGCCATACGGCCGTTAATGAGGTATTCGCTTTCGCCGGAACGGTACAGGCGTCGCATGATGGTGATTTCGCCAGTTCGTTCGGCCGTTTTTGCTGCTTCTGTCCTTGGCGCGCTGTGCTCGGTTTGCCCGTTCAAGCCGCGATGGCCGTTCGACGAAGCCGCTCCATGATTTGCATAGCCATTCAGCGTCGCGTTATCCTCGCCAGCTGGCGGCGGAATCCTATTGTGCAGTGCCGCTTCATCCGGCACCAGCGTCATAGTGACAGAGGCCATGCCGAGCGCCTTTTTTTCGCGCGTGCCGGCGAAGATAACATCTTCCATCCGCGCGCCGCGCAGAGTTTTGGCGGATTGTTCGCCGAGGACCCAGCTGATGGCATCACTGAGATTGGACTTCCCGCACCCATTGGGGCCCACCACGGCCGCGATCCCGCTACCGTGGAATTTCATCTCTGTTCTGTCGTAGAAGGATTTGAAGCCGTGAATTTCGACGCGCTTGAGTTTCAACAACGGGCAGCACCCTCTGTCGGAAAGATTCTCGGGGGTGTCTCTATCCTACCTGGGTCAAGCCGCACTGTAAAGGTCCTCCACTACTTGATTTGGCGCTGTCTCCGTGAGAAACACCTATATATTGGGGTATGGGTCCATGCCTTATGCGATAAATGAAGGAGTTCGCCTGTATTGGGAAGAACATGGCTCGGGTGATCCTGTTCTTCTTATTATGGGCCTTAGTTTCACCCACGAGATGTGGCACCGGCTTTTGCCGTGCTTGGCAAGCCGTTATCGCGTAATCCTTTACGATAACCGGGGCGTCGGTCGCAGCGACGTGCCACGGGGACCCTATCGCATCCGGCAAATGGCCAGCGATGCCGTGGCTGTGCTTGCTGCCGCCGGCGTTTCGAGTGCACATGTCGTGGGTGCCTCCATGGGTGGCATGATCGCTCAGGAGCTAGCTTTGCGTAACCCTGAATACGTCCGTAGTCTGCTGCTCGGCTGCACGAGTCACGGCGGCGTTCTTACCCGCTGGCCCAGAGTGCGGGGCGTTCGCAGCAGCAGAGGCTTTTTCCACTCCGACCGGCGCCAGCGTGAATCCGCCCTGATTCCACTCCTCTACGCCGAATCAACCCCGGCTGAATCCATCCGTGAAGACCTGGATATTCTGGTCAACTGCACTTGGACCTATAAAGGTTTTCTGAACCAGTTTGCCGGGATTCTGCTCTGGAGTTCATATCTCCGGCTTCCCCTTCTCCGGGTTCCGACACTGGTGGTCCACGGGGACCAGGATCGACTTGTTCCGCCTGAGAATGGGCGGGTGGTCGCCTCGCGTATTCCAGGAGCCAGGTTTCGGTTAATCCCGCAAGCGGGCCATATTTTGACAACGGACCAACCGGCCGCCTGTCAGGAGATGATCCTGGAGTTTCTGGAATCTCACAACGGCCACTCTCCTCACACCTAGGTAGGTTTCCCAGGTTATTTGCTTTAGACTAGGCAGACAGCCCAATGCCGGAGAATAGCCTACGCGCGCTTCGCGTCTTTCTCGCCGAAGACAATTCAGCGGACGTGTACTTGGTGGAAATGGCTCTGAAAGAGCACGGCGTTCCGTTCACGATGCGTGTGGTGAATGACGGCGACGAAGCCATTCGGTTCGTGCAGCTCTTTGGGGCGGGAGAGCCGTTACCCGATATAGCGCTGCTTGACCTTAACCTCCCGCGGCAGGAGGGCGATAAGGTCATGGGGTTCCTTCGCAGCAGACAAGGCTGCGAAGCAACGCCCATTATCGTCATGAGCTCTTCCCCAAAGCCAGGAGGATCGCAATTTAGCGGAGCAATTTCACGCGGTTTTTTTCTCGAAGCCGTCTGATCTGGCGGGATTTCTGGAACTGGGCAGTCTCGTGAAATCGCTTTGCGCTTCTGATATGACGCCGCGCCAGCCTTAAGCCGCGCCAGCCCGATCCGACAAGGCCAGGACGCCCGGAAGCTCGAACCCAGCCAGAAATTCGAGCGATGCCCCGCCGCCCGTAGACACATGGGTAATCTTGTCGGCGACGCCCGCGCTTTTGATGGCCTTTTCGGAATCGCCCCCTCCTACCACCGATACTGCTCCCGATGCCGCCACGGCCTTTGCCAGCGCCACTGTTCCTTTATCGAAGGGCGGCATCTCGAAGATGCCCATGGGGCCATTCCAGATGATCGTCTTGGCGCTCCGAACGATGTTCGAATACGCCTCGATTGTTCTCGGCCCGACGTCGACAGCGATTTGATCCGGGCCAATCAGCGTAGTCGGCTCATGGGCCGCGCCTGGCTTCACGTCGCGCACGACTACGTGATCCAGCGGAAGCGCAATTTTGTTCGCCGCGATTTCCAGCAGTTGCCGTGCGAGATCGATTTTGTCCTCTTCCACCAGCGATTTGCCGGTCGTTTCGTTCCTGGCGCGCATGAAGGTGTACGCCATCGCTCCGCCAATCAGAAGCTGGTCTACCACTCGAATCAGGTTCTGAATGACTTCGATTTTGTCGGAGACTTTGGCGCCTCCCAGAATTGCCACGCAAGGCCTTTCGGGATTCCTGGTCGCGCGCGTCAGCCATTGAAGTTCCTTGTCCATCAAGAACCCGGCCGCCGATTGCGGAAAGAGAGAGACCATCCCTACCGTCGACGCATGTGCGCGATGCGCCGATCCAAACGCGTCGTTCACGTATATGTCAGCCAGCGCGGCGAGTTGCCGGGAAAATTCCGGGTCGTTGGCTTCCTCCTCCCCGTGGAACCGCAGGTTTTCAAGCAGCAGCACTTCGCCCGCTTTCGGCCGGATCCGGGCGACCTCCGGCCCAATGCAGTCCGGCGCCATGATCACTTCTTTGCCCAGCAATTCGGAAAGCCGCGTCGCGATCGGCGCCAGGCTCATTGCCGCGTTCCATTTGCCCTTGGGGCGGCCGAGGTGGCTCGCCAGGATGATGCCGGCGCCGTGTTCGATCGCATACTGAATTGTAGGTAGCGATGCGCGGATCCGTTTATCGCTCGTAATTTCCTTTCCATCCGCGGATAAAGGGACATTCAAGTCCATTCGGATGAAAATGGTTTTGCCTCGCAAATCTAGATCGTTGATCGACAACTTAGCCATGAGGTTATTTTAGGCAACGCCCTCACTTCGATTGCGGCGCCCCGCCTGGAACCCCTTAGTTATCAATCCGCTGACCCGCCTCCGGTGGCTGGGTATCGCACCAGCAAGGAAAAAGTAGAGAATTCCGAACGTTTCGCACTATAATTCAGATTCAGTATTCCTAGTACACGCGTACCCGAGTACTGCGCTTTGTCACTAGGAAACAGAGATGGCTATAGGACCGATTCGCGTATTAATTGCCGACGGACACCCAATTGTTCTCGCCGGCCTGAGGAGTATACTCTCGGGGCGTCCTGGAATTCAGGTTGTCGCAGAAGCGATTGATGGGTCGGAAGCCATTGATAAAGCCGTAGAGTTGGGCCCGGATGTGATCCTGATGGACCTAAAGCTCCCGAAAGTGGATGGGATGACCGTCCTGCGCAGTATTCAGGCCCGCGCTCATCACTCGAAAGTAATTCTGTTCGCTTCCACTGAACAGAAGGAAGACTTCATTGAGGCCATGAAGCTGGGCTGCTCTGGCGTGCTGCCCCGCGATACCCCGACCCACCTTATTGAGAAGAGCATCATCAAGGTGCATGCGGGCGAAATCTGGCTGGATTCCAGCACCACGGCGGCAGTCATCCGCCAGTTCGCCGCGCCGCTCGAGTTCGCCGCGACACACTCGAACGGGAAGAACTCTCGCGAACGCTCCCAACTCAGCCAACGGGAGCGCGAAATCATCATCCTAATTGCCCAAGGCTATAAAAACAAAGAAATTGCGGAGAAGATGTTCATTACGGAGCAGACCGTAAAGAACCATCTCCACAACGTTTTCGATAAGCTGGGCGTGTCTGATCGCCTCGAATTAGCGTTATACGCCATCCACAACAGCCTGCATTTAAGGGCCTAGCGTCCACAATCCCGTTCCGGCGGGTCCCTCTAGATCGTTACAATAAATACTAGTAACCCATGCCATCTTCTGCGATTGAAGGCCGGCACATCCGTCGCCAGGCGCTCGAAGACGCTCTGAACAGCCGCATCCTCCTGCTCGACGGAGCTATGGGAACCATGCTGCAGGACCGTCAGCTCACCGCCTCCGACTTTGGCGGGCCGGCGCTCGAAGGCTGCAATGAAAACCTGGTGCTCACTCGACCGGACGTCATTCTGGACGTCCACCGGGCGTATTTTGAAGCCGGCTCCGACATCGTGGAGACCAACAGCTTCGGTGGAACCAAAATCGTCCTCGCCGAATACGGGCTGGAGAGTCAGGCTCACGAGCTGAACTCTGCGGCCGCGCGCCTGGCCCGCCAGGCAGCGGACGAGTTCTCCAGACCCGGACGTTCGAAGTTCGTCGCCGCTTCCATGGGGCCCACAACCAAGGCGCTCTCCGTCAGCGCCGGCGGCTTCACGTTTTCGGATCTCGTCACCAACTATTACGACCAGGCCGAGGCGCTGCTCGACGGGGGCGCCGACATCCTCCTGCTAGAGACCTGCAACGATACCCGTAACGTCAAGGCCGGACTGCTGGCGATCAATCGATTAGGCCGCAAGCTTGGATATGCGATCCCGGTGATGGTATCCGGCACTATCGAACCCACCGGCACGATGCTCGCCGGGCAAACCGCCGATGCTTTCTACACCTCCATTTCACACGCCCAGCTTTTGTCGGTCGGTTTGAACTGCGCCACCGGTCCCGAGTTCATGACGGATCACATCCGTTCGCTGCATGAGCTGGCGACCACTCGAATTTCCTGTTATCCGAATGCCGGTCTGCCCGACCCGGATACCGGGCTGTACGTGGAAACACCGGAGACCCTCGCCGCCCAGTTGGAACGCTTTGTCAACCACGGTTGGCTGAATATTGTCGGCGGCTGTTGCGGGACGCGCCCCGATCATATCCGCGCCATCGCCCAGATGTTGGACGGCAAACAGCCTCGTCCCGTCAGGCAATCCGTTCACCGCACTTATTTTTCCGGCATTGAAGTCGTGGAGGCCGAAGATAGTAATCGCCCCCTGATTGTGGGCGAGCGGACCAACGTCATTGGCTCGCGGCTCTTCAAGAAGATGATCTCCGAGGAAAAGTGGGAAGAAGCCACCGAGATTGCGCGCTGGCAGGTTCGCAACGGCGCGCATGTCGTGGATGTCTGCCTGCAGTCTAGCGACCGTGACGAATTCAATGACATTCCCGTTTTCTATGACAAGCTGATCAGAAAGATCAAAGCGCCGATCATGATCGATACCACAGATCCGCGCTCCATTGAACTCTCGCTCACCTTTTGCCAGGGCAAGAGCATCATCAACTCTGTCAATCTCGAAGACGGCGAAGAAAAATTTGAACGTGTCTGCCCCATAGCTCGCCAATATGGCGCGGCGCTTGTCGTGGGCTGCATCGATGAAGATCCCGTTCAGGCGCAGGCTTTCAGGCGCGAGCGTAAGCTTGCCGTGGCGGAACGCTCGGTCCAGCTGCTGACATCCAAATACGATATTCCCGCGGAGGACATCATTATCGATCCGCTGGTCTTTCCTTGCGCCACCGGCGACGAGAATTACGTTGGCGGAGCGGTGGAGACAATTGAAGCGATCCACCTGATCAAGGAGCGTATTCCGTACGTCAAAACCATCCTGGGGATATCGAATATTTCCTTCGGCCTTCCGGCTTCAGCTCGCGAAGTGGTCAACTCCGTTTTCCTGTACTACTGCACCAAGTCAGGTCTCGATCTTGCCATTGTCAACGCCGAAAAATTAGAGCGTTTCGCCTCTATCCCCGAAGAAGAACGCCGCCTCGCGGAAGCCCTCCTTTTCAATACTCCACCCCTGGAAGTCGCCCCGAATCACCCCAGCGCCGCGCTGCTTGAGGGCGTCCCGGAGGATTGGAGACAGCAAACCCGCGAGCAGAAGATAGCGGTGAACCAGTTCCACATCGCCGCCATTTCGGAACACTTCCGCGGCGCCGCCAGCCGGCAAAAGAAAAAGACGGCCGACCTTCCCCTGGATGAACGTCTCGCCAACTATATCGTTGAAGGCACCAAAGATGGCCTGATTCCTGACCTCGACCTGAAGCGCCAGGAAGGTGTTGCCCCGCTCGATATTATCAACGGGCCGCTGATGACGGGTATGGCCGAAGTGGGACGGCTTTTCAACAACAATGAGCTGATCGTTGCCGAAGTGTTGCAATCGGCCGAGGCAATGAAGGCCGCCGTGACTCACCTGGAACGGTTCATGGAGAAGGCGGAATCCTCCACCCGCGGCAAGATCGTCCTGGCCACCGTCAAGGGGGATGTTCACGACATTGGCAAGAATCTTGTCGAGATCATCCTCAGCAACAACGGCTATCAGGTGGTCAACCTCGGGATCAAAGTTCCGCCAGAGGAACTGATCAAGGCTTATCAGCAGCACAAGCCGGACGCTATCGGGCTTTCCGGCTTGCTGGTGAAGAGCGCGCAGCAGATGGTGACCACGGCTGGCGACCTGCACGATGCCGGAATTGATATACCGCTGCTGGTGGGCGGCGCGGCGCTGTCTGAAAAGTTCACCAGGACGAAGATTGCCCCCAGTTACACGGCGCCCACGTTCTATGCCAAAGACGCGATGACCGGCTTGCGCCTGATGAATGAGATCACGGATCCCGAATCGCGCGAGGAGGTTCTTTCGCGGCACATTTTTCAGCAGATGCCTCCCGAATTGGCGCCGCTTGAAACAGTGCCCGTGCCGTCGGGCGAAGTCCGCAGCCCCAAGGTACATACGGGCGTTCCTATTCCGCCCGCGCCTTATCTCGATCGCAGAGTGCGCATCATACCGCATTTGGCGGAGGTCTGGAGCTATATCGCCCCGCACATGCTCTATGGCCGCCATCTCGGCTTCAAGGGAAATTTCGAGAAGCTCTTAGCCGACCGCGACCCCAAAGCTCTGGAACTCTTCCATAACGTCGAGGACGTGAAACGCGATGCCGCGAAGTTTATGCAAGCCCGCGCGGTCTGGCAGTTCTTCGAAGTAGAGCGCGATGGAAACACACTGCATCTGTTCCAGCCCGGAGCCGCTTCGCCCGTCGAAAGTTTCCATTTCGGGCGTCAGGCGAAGTCGGATGGCCTTTGCCTGAGCGATTATGCGCTGGATGCGCAGGACGGCGCTCGCGATCACGTTGCTCTATTTGTCGTAACGGCGGGCGAAGGCATCCTGCGGCATTCCGAAGAAGCCAAAGAACGCGGCGAATACTTCAAGGCGCACGCGCTGCAGGCCCTTGGGATTGAGACTGCCGAAGCCTGCGCGGAATGGCTGCACCGCCGGATTCGCGAAGAATGGGGTTTCCCCGATCCCCCGGGCATGACCATGCAGGAGCGCTTCACTTCGCGGTATCGCGGCAAGCGCTACAGCTTCGGATATCCGGCCTGCCCGAATTTGGAAGACCAGGTCAAATTGTGGCGGCTGCTTCGCCCTGAGGAAATCGGAGTTCAACTTACGGAGGGCTTCATGATGGAGCCTGAGGCCAGCGTCTCCGCACTTGTCTTTCATCATCCGGACTGTGCATATTTCACCGCAGCCGAGGAAAGCGAGCCCGCGTTCGCCTAGCTGACTTACTTTTCCGAAACGCCCGTTATCTGCTGGATAAGCTCCGTTTCGGCTGGCCGGTAAGGCTTGCCGTCCGGATAAAAAATGTCGTGAAACCACTCCGTCGGTTGGTGATCCACGTAGGGATGCTGCCATGAGTCCCAGGGCAGATTCGTCTGCGACTTTCCCTTCACAAATCCCCAGTTGATCGCGCCGACTTTGTATTTTTTCGCAAACGGCAAAATTCCCGCAAAGGTGCTTCCTTTGGGGCGCGCCATATACTCTGTGCAGACGATCGGCCTCCCATACGTCCGCAGCCACTTTACCTCCGCTTCAAAGTCGGCCGGCGGGCTGTAGTTGTGAAACGAAACAATATCCGAAAGATCGAGTTGCTCTTTGGCCATGGCGGACAGATCGTGCGGCTTTGCCGGATCTTCATGCCACACGCCGCTGGTGAGCGGCTGTCCGGGATGGACAGAGCGGGCCCAACCAAAGGCCTTCGGCAGTAGCGTAAGGACTAAGGCAACCTTGTTGGGCGGATCTTGTTTGTGGTACTCCCCGCCGTTCCCATTGTCCGGTTCGTTCCACACATCCCACGCGAGTACCCGGCTATCGTGCCCGAAGGCGCCCACTACGCCTTCGACATATTGCTCCAGCCTGGGGTATTCCGCCGGATTGGAAAGTGCTCTTGCTCCGGGACTCTGTACCCATTGCGAGTTGTGGACGCCAGGCGTCGGAGCGGGCTGTGGTCCAAGATGTGGATCCGGATTCCATACCGAATCGAACAGAACGAAGATAGGCTTGATCTTGTGCTGGTCGCAGATCTGCAGGAACGTGTCGATCCGCCGCTTGAAACCCTCGCTGTCCTGCTTCCAAAGTAAATCATGCAGAAATACCCGCATCGTGTTCATGCCGATTCCTTGCGCCCATCCCAACTCCTTATCAATCTCCTTGGGGTCGAAGGTCGCGGCTTGCCACATCTCGAGTTCGTTTACGGCATCGGCCGGCATATAATTACTGCCCACCAGCCAAGGCTCTTTCGCATACCATGCGGACGCCTTCTCTTGGGACCACCGCCCGCCTCCTGCTGGCTGCGAATATGCCAGCTGCGCGACCAGAGCCAGAACGGCCGAGCAGAACAGGAGGACCTCTCGCTTCATAATGCTTTTCGATTCTATCTCGCACCTGGTTCGGCCTTCGCCCCAGAACTACTTACAGCACGATTACATGACAAAATTGTCCTGGTGCGGCCTCTTACTGCTGTTCTACTTGCTGCGTCCTTGAAGTCTGCCGGGACATTTACCAATCCGCTGCTTCCGTCCGGCGCCGACCCGTCGGTCATATCTCGCGGCGGCTATTACTATTACATGCAGACGACCGGTCACAATCTCACCATCTGGAAGACTCGCGACATAACGGATTTGCGATCCGCGGAGAAAAAAGTCGTGTGGACTCCGCCCGCTTCAGGCCCTTACTCGCATGAGATATGGGCGCCGGAACTCCACTTCGTCAGTGGTAAGTGGTATATCTACTTCGCGGCCGATGCCGGATCTAATGACACTCACCGGCTCTGGGTTCTTGAAAACTCCTCGGCCGACCCTCTGGCAGGAAATTGGATGATGAAAGGGAAACTGACGGCTCCATCGGATAAGTGGGCCATTGACCCCACCGTCTTCCAAAACAACGGCCAGCTTTACGTGCTCTGGTCCGGTTGGGATGGCGATGTGAACGGCGTCCAAAACATTTACATCGCTCGGATGAAAAATCCCTGGACGATTGAGGGCAAGCGCATTCGCCTGTCTACCCCTCAATACACCTGGGAAGAAGCCGGTGATCTTCCGCAGGGAGAGCCTCGCCACGTCAACGTGAATGAGGGCCCTGAGATCCTGCGGCATGCTGGCATGCTCTTCCTGATCTATTCGGCCAGCGGCTGCTGGACGGACAATTATGCCCTAGGCATGCTCTTCGCCTCGGCCCGCGCAGATCCTATGAACCCGGCCTCCTGGCACAAATTACCGCATCCTGTCTTTTCCCAGTCTCCTGCCGCCCATGCCTTCGGAACGGGCCACAACACGTTCTTTCAGTCGCCCGATGGCAAGCAAGACTGGATCATTTACCACGCCAACCCGGAGCCTGGTCAAGGCTGCGGAGGTCATCGAGCGCCGCGTGCTCAGCCCTTCACCTGGAATCCCGACGGCACGCCCGACTTCGGAACACCCGTTCCGTTGAACCAACCTATCGCGAAGCCCTCCGGCCAGCAGCCAAATTAACTATCTACCGGCTCAGAGTGAAGTCGACGATAATGTCCGTTTCCACTTCAACCGGTTGGCCGTTCAATAGCGTCGGCCGGTACCTCCATTGCAGAACAGCTGACTTTGCGGCGTTCACCAGGAGCGGGCTGCCGCGCACGAGCTGCAGATTTTCAATCGTGCCTTCTTTGCTGATAACCGCCCTGAACTCCACCACTCCCTGGACGCGCGCCGCCCGCGCTACCGGCGGGTAGATAGGCGTCACTTTGTAAATGAGATTCGATTCCGAAAGCGTTCCCACCCGTACGGGCCCTTTCTTTTGTTCTGGCTTGGGTAGCGGCGGAAGTGGTGCTGATTTCAGATCGGAACCGATATTGCCATCTGGCAAGCCGATTTGACCCTGCTCTTGCCCGCTAGCCCCGCTTGCCACAGCAAACGCGGGGGCTTCCAGTGATTCTTGTATCCGGTTGATTTGAGTTGGAATCACTCGCGGTGCGAAAAGCAGGTGCGCATCCAATACCCGATGGCTAGGCATCGTAACACGCCTTACCGCAGTTGCAGCGGGCGCTATCGGAGGCCGCGGTGCGGCAACTAACTCGCCTTTGAGCTGCGCCGAAGGCAAAATCGGCGTGTAAATCAGCGGCAACAAAATCAGAACAAAGATACCGGCCGTCTGCAATGCTAAAGAAAGAAAGACTGTGTAGGTCTTCTTAGTGCCTGGCTCTTCACTTACAAAAGTCTGCTCGAACATATCAGCCTCAGTCACACATTCAGACACCGGGCTTCTGTTCAATGTTCCCGTTGATCTAAGGCTCTAATTTGTCCGGTAAGTTCTTGCTTTCCGAAGAGAATCTATAGCGCCGCGCAATTCGCTCGGCTCTTGAATCGCGACATCGGGCTGAAACGCTTCAAAGGTATGCGGCTGAAAACCCCAGAGCACGCCGCAGCTGTAGACGCCGGCGTTCCGCGCAGTTCGAATATCCACGCCGCTGTCGCCGATCATCACAGTTTCCCCGGAATTTGCGCCCGTATCGCCCATCAGCGTCAGAATCCCGATTGGATCCGGCTTCTTCGCTGGCAGGTTGTCGCCTCCATAGATCCGCGCGAACTCCTTCGCCAAGCCAAGTGCGCGAATGATGTCCGTGCTGATTCGTCCTGGTTTGTTCGTCAGAACTGCCAGATGATCTCCAGCGGCTGCCAGTTCTTCCACGGCGTCGCGTACGCCCGGGTAAAGCCGCGTATTTTCCAGCGCGTGCTTCCGGTAATACTTCAGGAAAAACTGCAGCGCTTCCTGAATCACGGCTTCGGAGGTCTCCGGTTCCATCGCCCGCCGCACCAGCACCGCCGCTCCGTCTCCTACGTACGAGCCGATAATTTGCTCCTCAAGCGGCGGCAGCGCAAAGCGTTCGCGTGTCGCGTTCGTGGAGATGGCCAAGTCCTTCTTCGAGTCAATCAACGTTCCGTCTAAATCGAAAATGAGTAGCAATTCTCATTTTCGAATGCGGCGTTATGCAATACCAGTCCGGCGCGGTGCCGGCTCGGACCAGAGTTGCTTTAGACTCTGCCATTGCTGCGTGAATGCATCCTTTAATTCTCTTGGCGCTAGCTCCGCCAGCGTGGCGGCGACCTGGCTAGCATACGGCAGTACGCGCGAGTCCTCCAGGAAAGTAGGGACCGGCGAAGGCGAAAAGGCGATCAGGACATCTGCCAGCACCGCTACCACAAGCGCGCCGCGCACCAGCCCCGCAACACCGCCCAGGAAATGATTGAACCATGAGAGGCCGATCCATTTAAATAGGTAAGAAAGCAGCGTCGCTAAGAGAGATCCCAACAAAACTACCGCCAGGAAAATCACCATGAATCCGATAATGTTCGCAATCATGACCGAACTGACGTGCGGCTCCAGCTTCACCGCTACCATCCGATAGCACCAGAAGCCCGCAATGAGTCCGGCCAGCGCAGCAATCGTTCCCACCACCACGCGCGCCAGTCCTGATCGCAAACCGGCAAGGCCGGAAAGCACAATCAGCAGCGCCAGCATCACATCGAACCAGTTGAAAGCCATCATGCCTCTGATACAGCAGCTAATTCCCGTCCTGTTACGCGAGTATACGCCTCTTGATATTTGTCGCTGGTCTGCCGAATAACATCGTCAGGAAGGCTGGGTGCGGGAGGACGTTTGTCCCACGCGATGCTTTCCAGATAGTCGCGCACATACTGCTTATCAAAAGAATATTGCGGTCCGCCCGGCGCATATTGATCCGCCGGCCAGTACCGCGAAGAATCAGGCGTCAAAGCCTCGTCCGCCAGAACCAGGTTGCCCTCTATAAAACCGAATTCCAATTTCGTATCCGCCAGAATAATTCCGCGCTCCAGGGTATACTGGGCCGCTCGCCGGTAAATCTCTAACGTTTGATCGCGAAGTTGGCCCGCCACATCCACTCCAACCAGGCTTGCCATGTAAGAGAAGGGAATATTCACATCATGCCCCGTTTGCGCCTTGGTGGCCGGCGTGAAGATGGGTTCGGGCAGCTTCTCGCCATCCTGCAGGCCCGGCGGGAGCGGGATTCCACACACCGTCCCCTTATCGCGATACTCTTTCCACCCCGAGCCCGCCAGGTACCCTCGCGCCACGCACTCCACTTGCACCATCTGCGCCTTTCGCACCAGCATCGAACGGCCTTCCAGCAATGCACGCTTCTTCGCCAGCTTTTTCGGATACGCGTTCACATCCGCCGTCAATAGGTGCGATGGCGCCACATCGCGCAGAAAATCGAACCAGAATAGTGACATCTGCGTCAGCACCCGGCCCTTGCAGGGAATCCCGCTTCCGAGAATGCAATCGAACGCCGAAATCCGATCGGAAGCGATGAACAGCAAGGCGTCATCGAGATCGTAGATATCCCGTACCTTTCCCCGCGCTACCAGCGGAAGCGGCAGCTTGGTCTCGAGCACCACCTCATCCAGGCACATTCATTTCTGAGTATCCCAAAGCCGCCCCAGTGCAGCTACGCCTGTAAAAAAGACAGCTACGGCGCAAGAATTGCCAGTGGATACCTTTCAACCTCCTGTATTTCCATTAAGTTGCCATTTTGGCGCTCTGATTGCACTTAAATGCAAATCGGAAGGGACGAATAAATGAATTCAGACCAATTTGAAGGTAAATGGAAACAGTTGAAGGGCTCCGTAAAGCAGCGCTGGGCAAAGCTGACGGATGATGATGTAACTGCGTTGAGCGGCAAGAAAGACGAACTGGTCGGACGCATTCAGGAGCGGTACGGCATAACCCGCGAACAAGCTCAAAAGGAAGCGGACGAATGGGCGGCAACCGTGAATACCAAGGTCGATCAAGTGAACGCGAAGACTAAGGCGGCGCAGGCTGGCCGGCGGCCGTAGTTCCTTCTAAATAAAATTTAGGGCGGCGCTGATTAAAGGCGGCGGCCGCCCTTTATTTGTGTGCTGATGACTGCCAGTCGATAAACTAGCAGTCATGAACTTTGCGCTCTGCAATGAGCTTTTTCAGGGCGTTCCTTTTCCGCAAGCTTGCCAGACGATTCACAGCCTCGGCTACACCGGCTTAGAAATCGCGCCTTTCACGTTAGCTTCTGACCCTGCGGCGCTCTCTTCAAATGAGCGCCGCGCGTTTCAGAGTGCCATGGCCGGCCATGGCCTTTCCTTCGTAGGCCTGCATTGGTTACTCGCCGCGCCCGCTGGTTTGCATATCACCACAAATGAAGAATCGGTGCGAAGGCGGTCCTGGGATTACGTCCGCAGGTTTGTTGACCTCTGCGTAGATCTCGCAGGCAACACTAGCGGTCATAACGGAATTCTTGTGTTCGGCTCGCCCAGGCAACGTTCCACCACCAATGGTATGTCGCGTGCCGAAGCCATGCATGTTTTCACTCGCGAGCTGGCCCACGTTGCTGGATATGCGGAAGAGCGCGGTGTTCGGCTTCTGGTAGAGGCCTTGCCGGCAAATCAATCGGACGTAATCAACTCGCTCGCCGAAGCCGCCGCCATAGTGGAGGAGATTGCAAGTCCGGCGGTTCAAACCATGTTTGACGTGCATAACGCAATTGACGAGCCGTCCCCGCATGCCGATCTTTTGAAACGGTATTTCACGCACATCCGGCACGTTCATGTCAACGAACTCGATGGCCGTGAGCCGGGAATTGGCGATTATGATTTTGCCAAGCTGCTGTCCACTCTGACAGCGTTGAATTACCCTGGCTGGGTGTCCCTCGAGGCATTTGATTTCAGCCGCGATCCTCGCGAGATCGCCGCGCGCGCCATCTCTCATCTCCGAGCCGCGCTGCCATCTGCAGCTCTCGCCGAAACTATATGAGCAAACACGTCGTTACTGGCGGCGCCGGCTTCATCGGCTCCGCTCTTGTCAGAGGTCTACTTTCGCAAGGCCGCCGGGTTCACGTGATTGATAATCTTGCTACCGGCAAGCTCGACAATCTCGAGGATGTGGCCGATCAGATCACAGTACACGAGTTCGACATTCGCGATTACAACCGCATTGCCCCGGTCATCGCTGGCGCTCGCCGTGTCTTCCACCTAGCGGCCCTCCCGTCGGTGCCCAAATCGATCCTGGACCCGGTCGCCAGCCACGAGACGAATATCGACGGCACGTTCAACGTCTTCCGCGCCGCCAGGGAGGGCCGCGTCGAGCGCGTCATCTACGCCGCCTCGTCTTCCGCTTACGGCGATACGGCGGTCCTTCCCAAAGTAGAGACCATGACCCCTCGTCCGAAGTCTCCTTACGCCCTTCAGAAGCTTGTCGGAGAGTATTACGCCAACATTTTTTCTGAATGCTTCGGCCTGGAAACTGTCTCTCTGCGTTTCTTTAACGTCTTTGGCCCGCGCCAGGATCCAACCAGCGTCTACTCGGGGGTCCTCTCCATCTTCCTCGCTTGTCTCATTGAAGGCCGCAGCCCGGTCATCTACGGCGACGGCGAGCAGTCGCGCGACTTCACCTACGTTGAGGATGTAGTCAACCTTCTGCTGAAGGCATCTGAGGCGCCGGGTGTCTCCGGGAAAGTGTTCAACGCCGGTAATGGCGGCTGCTTCACATTGAATGAAACCTGGAACCTGCTGCAGAGGATTGAAGGCGTCAACCTGCGCGCGCATTATGCTCCTCCGCGGGCTGGCGACGTGCGCAACTCCCAGGCCGATGTCACCGCCGCCGTTCGCGAGCTCGCTCATTCTCCTCAATTCACTTTTGAGGAAGGGCTGCGCCGCACGCTCGATTGGTACCGGGCCAGCCTCGCCGGAAAGCGGGTTGGCGCCCCCTTTGCCGCTCGCGTGGTTTCGTAGTGACCAATTCCTTTCGGCTCGGGCACGACAGCATCTATCGCTGCGATGCGTTTCAACAGTTCGTTTGGCAAAAACACGGCTTCGGTGCCCGCAATGCCAGTCCTGAGGCGGCCGTTACTCTACGGCAGATCCATTCAAACCGAGTGCTAAATGGCGCCACCCTCAAAGATCGCGACCAGGAAGGTGACGCCCTTGTCACGGACATAATCGGCAAGCCTATCGGTATCCGCACGGCCGATTGTGTTCCTATCTTGCTCCTGGACTCTCAGGTCCGCGCGATTGCCGCCGTTCACGCTGGTTGGCGTGGAACCGTGGGGCAGATCGTGAAGCATACGCTCGAAAGAATGGCGGAGGATTTCGATTCAAATCCGGCCGGCATCTACGCCGCCATCGGTCCCTGCATTCGCGCCTGCTGCTATCAAGTCGGCCCGGACGTGGCGGATCAGCTTGCGCCCTATCTTCCCCCCTCGCCTTCATCGTCATCCGGATCGGCTGCCGGAAAACTGACCGTCGACCTCGCCGAAGCCAACCGCCGCCAATTGCAATCGGCCGGCGTCGAGCCTGGGCGCATCTTTGATTGCGATCTGTGCACCAGCTGTCTGACAGAACAGTTTTTTTCCTATCGCCGCCAGCCTGACAATCCGGGTCGCATGCTCTCCGCCATCTGCCGCCTCGCGTAACCCCTTCCGCTCATGCAGAGCGCTATGGTGGTCTTGTTTGGCGAATCCAGACAAGGAGAAAAATGATGAATCGTACTGCGAAGGCTCAATGGCGGGGTGACCTGATGTCGGGAGTTGGCACTCTCTCGACCGCGAGCGGTCTCCTTTCCAACGCCCCATACTCGTTCAAGACAAGATTTCAGGAGGGAGCCGGAACCAATCCCGAAGAGCTGCTCGCGGCGGCCCACGCCGGTTGCTTCTCTATGGCGTTCTCGCTCGCTCTGCAGAGCGAAGGCTTGAAAGCCGATAGCATCGAAACCACCTGTACCATCTCACTCGAAAAAGAAGGCGATGGCTTTGCTATCAAGAAAAGCCATCTTGATATGAAAGCCAAAATTCCCGGCGCCACGGAAGAGGCTTTCCAACGTGCGGCCAACAGCGCGAAAGAGGGATGTCCCGTATCAAAATTATTCGATACGGACATCACGCTCAACGCTCAGCTCGAAACGTAAACTTCGTCGAAGAACTATTGCACGCGTTGCTTTCGGGGCATGTCGATTCCATATGCCCGTTCACTTCCACGAGGAACCAGCAACACGGTCAACAACGTACCTGGAAACCCGAAAACGAATGTAATGACCTCCCATAGAGTAGTCCCAGTCGCCTGCGCTCGCATACCTGTGAAGCTCAAATTGGCAAAAATCCAGATCGCTGATACCCCACTCTCAGTTCCAGGCGGCGGCGAATTGCCCTGTGCCATTCCCGCTGAACAGATCGCGCAAAGCGCCACACCCAATCGGCAGAGATGCCTCCCGAGCGATGCCAGATTTTTTCTGTGAAGCGGTCCGATAGTCATCCATGTATTCTAAATGAGCGTTGCTGGACTGCGGCGCAGGCCAACTTCTGAGAACAGACAAGGTTACCTGGTCGTGCGTTTGCCCGACGCCGAATCAAAGGAAGATCACTATGGCAACCAGTTCCGGTATGAGGCGGCCATTAACGATAAGTCAAAGGACCACCCGCGTCTATGACGTATTTCTAGAAACTGCCGAACCTAACCCTTAACGGATTATGCATCAAGAAAAAGACCCCGTGAACACAGTTCTGGAATGCGGGGTCTGTCCGGAGAGTAGGAAGTAGGACTGGCGTTACTCCAAGCCATTGGTTTCCCCTGGTTGAACAACCGCTTGGCCTAGAAGGCGTCCACCGATGTCCGTAGCGTAGAATTCAGTCATAAAAGGGAATCAGCGCCCAAGTTATTGGTCCAAAAATGCGCGAACTCATGCCGGCTGCAATCCATACGTAAGCCGTTAGTACCTACTTGCGGAAATTCGCGTTATATTTCCCACAACCTAAGATGCTGAAACTGAGCCGGAAGCGTAAGCGCCCTTTGACTACTCGAATTTCTGCAACTTGGTACTAGTCTTCCTCATGATGTGATGCCAATTGCGCAATCACCGTCAGATCTTCCAGCGTGGTCACATCTCCGCTGACTCCATGGCTGGTGATGATCTCGCGCAGCAGCCTCCGCATGATCTTCCCGCTGCGCGTCTTCGGCAGTGCATCGGTAAAGCGTATGTCTTCCGGCCGCGCAAACGGTCCAATCTCGCGCGATACCATTTGCCGCAATTCTTTTCCCAGCTCGCCGTGACTCCAGTCGCCTTTCTTCAGCGTTACGAATGCGCACACCGCCTGGCCGGTAATCTCGTGCGGTTTGCTCACCACCGCGGCTTCCGCTACCGCGGGGTGGCGCACCAGCGCGGATTCAATCTCCATCGTGCTCAGGCGGTGTCCGCTGACATTCATCACATCGTCCACCCGCCCCAGCACCCAAAAATAGCCGTCGTCATCCCGCCGCGCCGCATCACCCGTGAAATATGCACCCGGCGCCCGTGACCAGTACTGTTCCGCAAAGCGCTGGGGATCGCCCCATATGGTCCGCACCATGCTGGGCCACGGCTCGCGAATAATCAGAAAGCCTTCGCGGTTATTCTCCACCGGCTGGCCTTTGGGATCCACAATATCCGGAATAATTCCCGGCAGCGGCAGCGTGGCGGACCCCGCTTTAAGCGGTGTCGCCCCCGGCATGGGCGAAATCATGATCGCTCCCGTTTCCGTCTGCCACCAGGTATCCACAATCGGGCAGCGCTCTTTTCCAATCACCCGGTAGTACCACTCCCACGCGGCCGGATTGATCGGTTCGCCCACCGAGCCCAGCAGCCGCAGGCTCGAAAGATCATGCGCATCGGGCCACTTGTCGCCTTGCCGTATCAAGGCGCGAATCGCTGTCGGCGAAGTGTAAAACGTCGTGACCTTGCGCTTCTCCACAATCTGCCAGAAACGGTCGAATGCCGGATAATCCGGCGCGCCTTCGTACATCACCACGCTCGCGCCCGCCGCCAGTGGCCCATACACGATATAGCTGTGACCGGTCACCCATCCAATATCCGCGGTGCACCAGTAGATATCGTCCTCTTGCAGATCGAACACCCACTTCATCGTCATGGATGTCTGCAGCAGATACCCCGCCGTCGTGTGCAGAATGCCCTTCGGCTTGCCGGTTGTGCCTGACGTGTACAGCACGAACAGCGGATGCTCCGCGTCCAGTCCCCGCGCCTCGCATGTTTCCGCCTGGTCCGCGAACTGCGTCTCCAGTTCGGTCCACCACACGTCGCGCCCTTCCTTCATCGGGATCATCGAACTGGTCCGTTGGTGCACGATAACATCCCTCACACCGGGACACTCCAACAGGGCTTCGTCTACAGCGTCTTTGAGGCGCACTTCTTTTCCCCGCCGCCATCCGCCGTCCGCCGTGATCACCACGCTCGCGCCCAGATCCTGAATCCGCGCCTTCAGCGCCTCCGCCGAGAATCCGCCGAAGACTACGCTGTGGGTAACGCCTAAGCGCGCGCATGCCAGCATCGCAATCGCAAGTTCCGGCACCATCGGCATGTAAAGAATGGCGCGATCGCCCGCCTTGCAACCTAGGCCTTGCAGAACCGCTGCGAACCGGCAAACCAGCCGGTGCAATTCCTCATACGTAATGATTCGCTCGTCGCCCGGCTCGCCTTCCCAAATGATGGCCGGCTTTGTTTTCCGCGCGGTTTTGAGGTGCCGGTCTACGCAGTTGTAGCAGGCGTTGATCTCCCCGCCCGTGAACCATTTGGCATTCGGCGGATTCCATTCGATCGCCCTCGAAAACGGCTGGAACCAGTTGAGTTCCTTCCGCGCGAGCTCAGACCAGAACCCCTCGGGATCCCTTTTTGCGCGATCGTAAAGAGCGCGATACTCGTGCATGCCGTTTACGTAGGCGCGCGCAACAAACTCTGTACTGGGAGGATATGTTTTCAAGTCGCTCATGCGAAGTACGCGTTACGCGGTAAGTGTAACGCACCATTTTCCTCGCCGCGCTAATCTTGAGACGGAGTAACGTTGTGGGCTTTCAACTCGGCCGCCTGCTCATTCTTGTCGGCCTTGTTCTCGTGGGCATCGGAGCCATCCTTCTGGTTGCGAACAAGCTCCATCTGCCGCTTGGCCGGCTTCCCGGCGACATCGTTTATCGCGGCCGGAACACCACCATTTACTTCCCCTTGGTGACCTGCCTGATTCTCAGTCTTCTAGCAACCCTGCTCTTCTGGCTATTCAACCGGCGTTAATGAACCGTCCCGATCTTGTCCAGCGGCCAGAAAACGAACACTGCCTTGCCGTAAATAAGATTCCGCGGAACGAATCCCCACGCCCGGCTGTCGTTTGAGGAAACCCGATGATCGCCCAGGACGAAATATTCGTTCGGCGGCACAACCGTGGGCGAGTACGGCCGGTCGTCACGATATTCGCGCGGGACGTAATTCTCCGGCAGCTTCTTCCCGTTCAGAATGACGTAGCCGTCCTCCACCGCAACCGTATCGCCCGGCAGCCCGATCACGCGCTTGATATACGACTGTGTTGCGTCGTGCCAGAACACCACCGTATCGCCGCGTTTGATTTCGCCTAGTCCGAATTTGTAGCTGAATTGATTGATGAACAACCGCTCCTGGTCGTAGAGGCTCGGCATCATGCTCGTGCCCTCCACTTTCACCGGCCGGTAGAGGAAAAGAATTACCAGGACCGCAATCAGCACCGAGAGCATCAAGTCGCGGAGCCACGCTACCGCGGCGATGAGACCTGATTTTGAGCCTTCCGTTCCGGCAAGGGATGCCGTTGCCGCCGGCGCATTGCCAAGCTCAGGCAGCGCCGCTTCTGAAGCTGGTTCGCTCATTGCAGATGTTACCTGTAGTTTACTAATCCAGGTGCGGCGGCGGTGCATGGGCACACTACAACCCTCGCCATGCGTATCCACTCTGCATGTGAGAAAGCTACGCCATTCACTCGTCAACTTGGACGGGCGGCTTGGATTTTCGGTTGCCCCGCAGAGCGGATGCAGCTGCTGACTAACGGCCGTTCAGCTCGCGTTCCGCCCGCAGCCAGTCCTCTTCGGCGTGCCCGTGCGCGCAGCCGCGCGCAAGCCAATAGGAATGTGCTAGCTTGGCGACCTCTTCGGAAGTTGCCCACCTTACGGAAGCAGGCCTCGTGTCCGCAATTACTCCAGCCGCGGCCGGCGGCGCCTCTGCTCCCGCGGCCGCTGCTTTCGCCAGGAGCTCAACTTCAACAACTGGAGGCTCGGCAACAACCGGCGAGGCAATCTTATGGTGATGCTTCACTGTTCCTGTTTCGGCGGGTTCGTTTTTCTTCGTCTTGGAAGACCTCGCGGTTCGCGGTTTGGCGGTTAGTTCAGACGCAGGGCTGATCTCGGGCACTGCGGTTATCGTCTCGCTCGCGTTCTTACGTGTCTTTTTCGAAGGCTTATTCGACTGCATGGGGTTATTCTAAACAAAGCAGAACAAAATTGTCAGTGTTTGTTTTGAAACTTTAATTCTCCCGAAACGCCGCGTGCACGGCGCTTGTTTTATCGTCTTCTGTCGCTATAATCGTGAATCAAAATGAACTGTATCTGCGTCCCAACCGCAAGGCTTCATGAAACCTGTTAACGTTCTCCAATCTTGGGGTAAAGTACTTGCGGGAAAAATCCCCATGCTTTCCATTGAGATAACACGGGAATGCCCGCTTCATTGCCCCGGCTGTTACGCATACGGTGATTCCCATCTGGGCGCCGGCGGCCCGAATCTTCGCAGCGTCAGTGATTATCGCGGCGAGGTCTTGGTCGACCGCATTCTCAGCCTGGTCGATGAGCATGATCCATTGCAGGTTTCGCTGGTCGGTGGCGAGCCCATGATGCGTCACCGTGAACTGAGCCGCGTCCTCCCGGAACTGGATCGCCGCGGCGTCTACACGCTCATTGTCACCAGCGGCGTCATACCCATCCCGCGCGAGTGGCTGCGCCTTCCCATGATCTGTATCGCCGTGTCCGTGGATGGCAACCCCGAAGACCACGACATTCGCCGCTCTCCCGCTACCTACGAGCGTATTCTTCGGAACATCGAAGGCCGCAAGGTCAACATCCATTGGACGATCGTTCGCAAAAACATCGAGCAGCCTGGCTACATGGACCGTTATCTCGATTTCTGGAGTGCTCGCCCGGAAGTAGATCGCATCTGGGTCAGCGTCTATACGCCGCAAGCCGGCGAAGAATCGGCCGAGCGCCTTACGGCCGAAAACCGCGTGCAAGTAGCCGAATATTTCAACAGCGTCAGCGGCCGCTATCCGAAAATGACCATGCACGCCGGCTTAATGGAAGCTTTCATCCATCCGCCCGCGGGCCCCGCCGATTGCATGTTCTCCAAGCTGTCGGTTAACTACACGGCTGACCTTAGCACGCGCGTGGAACCCTGCGTTTTCGGAGGCGAACCCGTCTGCGGCGAATGCGGCTGCTCCATGAGTATGGGCATGCATTGGCTGGGTGAATACCGCTTGGCCGGCCCCCTTCAGGCCAAGCACCTCATTCGCGGCTCGCTTGCCATAGGTCGTTGGAGCAATCGGGTTTTTCACCACAGCGAAGGACTGCGCTGGACGGCCCCGCCTGATCTCTCGCCCGCCGAAGACCTCGTTCAGATCGAACCCTGATCGAAGCAGTCCCCTAAAGCATGAAAGTCGGCATTCTGGGCACTGGCGCGATCGCCAATAAGCATGCGCAGGCCTATCGGAACATTGGCTTCCAGATTGTCGCCTGCTCCAACAAAACGGAATCCCGGGGCCGGGAGTTTGCAGCCCGCTGGGAAACGCTCTTCATCCCCGCTTATCAGGACCTTTGCGGCTATCCAGGCCTGGATTTCGTGGATGTCTGCACGTTCCCTGATTTCCACCTGCAGCCCCTCGAAGCGTGCGCCGCCATCAGGCGTCCGGTCCAGCTCCAGAAACCCATCGCTACGAATCTCGCCGACGCCCGCCGCATGATCCAAATCGCCCGCGCTGCCGGGATAAAGCTAAGCGTGATGAGCCAGCATCGCTTTGACGACGCCACCCTCTTTCTCGAGCGCGCCTTCGGGGCTTGGCCGTCTCGGCAAGCTGCTGCAGGCGGATGCCTATGTCAAATGGTTTCGCAGTGACGAATATTACTCAAGGCCCATCAAGGGCAGTTGGCATACCGAAGGCGGCGGGGCGCTCATCAATCAGGCTATTCATCAGGTGGACATTCTGCTGCATCTGATGGGTTCCGTCTCTAGCGTAAGTGGTAACTGGCAGCTTGGCGCACGGCATCGCATCGAGTCCGAAGACATCGTCAACGCTCTGCTCTCGTACGAATCCGGCGCCACAGGCGTGATTCAGGCCGCGACCGCCTTTTGGCCGGGCTATACCGAGCGCATCGAAATTCACGGCGTTAAAGGCACGGCCATTATCTCCGGTGATCGCCTGACTGCCTGGGACGTGTTGGATGACGCTCAGGCCAATGCCGCCGATCCCGCTCCCCTGGCGCACGATGTCGCTTCCGGCTCGTCTGATCCCATGGCCATCACCGTCACCACTTTCGAACGCCAGTTCCTCGATTTCGCAGACGCCATTCGGAACAATCGCGAGCCTGCCGTCAACGGCGAGGAAGGCTATCGCGCCCTGGAAGTAGTCCTCGCCATCTATCAATCCTGTCGCGAACAGCGTCCCGTGACTCTCGCTCAATAAACGAGCGTCTGTTACCGCGTGCGTGCCTGCAATTGCGCCTGCACCGCTTTGTAGTCCACCTCGTAGCTTTGGAATCCAGCCCGCTTAAGCCCGCGCTCCACTTCCGCGTTCTTCATGAAATTGTTCCAAACAAAACCGCTGCGTAGATTCTCAGCCATCACCATTGTGATGCCGGTATCTATCCCGATCACGTCGCTGTCATACCAGTTCTGCAGTGGGTTGAATGCGTTCACGAAGCCATAGCGGCTCCAGGCCTTATCACCGTACCGGTTCTTAATTGTCTTGAGAACGCCCAGCGTGGCCTCTGGCAGAAAGGGCAGGGACCCGCCCGCCGCGCTCGGCACGATAGTTCCGTCAATAGGGCCGATCGCCGGCGGTCCGCCCCAGATCACGTAGCCATTCTCGGAATCGGACGCCGTGATGCCCCACAAGTCACTGCTGTAATCCGGAAACTCTTTTCCCAGCTCCAGGCAGAACAGGCGATGTACTTCGGTCGCGATAATCGAGTTCAGGAAGTAGTCCGCATACTTGTCCCGTTTTCCTCGAAAGTCGAACCACGCCTGCGAATACTGATTCACGAACAGCGGCGCATAAGAGCCTATGTATCGCAGTCCCGCATACTCGAACGTCGTTCGCTTCCACGCGTTCCATGCGTCCGGCGGAAGCGGATGCGTGCCCGATCCCATGCCCACCAGATAGATCATCATCAGTTCGCTGTAATATTCCCACCGGTACGGTAGGAATCCGGTTTCCGGCGACCAGCCCAGCGACAGCAGCGATGTGTCTTCGGACAACCATTTCCACTCCACCCGCCCCACGATCGAATAAGCAAATCGCGTAATCTCCGAGTGCTGGAAATAAGACAGGCACGTGAGCACTCCGCAAAGCAGAATGGCGGTGTCTACCGAGGAGATCTCCGACTCCCATTCCCGTTCCCCGGTCTTCACATTGGCGAAATGGTAATAAAAACCCCGGTGATTCGGCATCTTTTCAAACACGAAGCGCAGTGTCGTCAGCACCCGTGCGCGCGCCTCGTTCAGCGTTAAGTAACCGCGCGCATGCCCGATGCACAGCGCCGTAAGCCCGAACCCCGTCGCCGCGATGCTTGCCACCACCGACGTGTCCTTCGCCCGCACGGTGCAGCGGTCTTTCACCAGGCCGGTAACGGAGTCGGCCTGCTCCGTGAAATACAGAAAACTGGCTTTCTCGACCTCTTCCAGAAACTGATCGTCTTCCGTTGAAAGGCCCTCTATCGTCCCGGCTTCGGACCGCTGGACAGGTTTCTTCTGTAAAGCCGCAGCCGCATAACCGGTCTCCGGTATTAAGGCCAGCGCCGCAGTCGTCTCAATGACCGTCCGCAGCGCTTCGCGGCGTGACCATCGCTTGCAGTCGCTGTTTTCGCTCACGCCACTTACTTTAGACGATTGCCCCGTCGGCATTCCGCTCACAATCGCATCATAAAATCTGACCAGAGCGAACCATGACGCGCGAACGCAAGATTTCACAGGCTGCGGCCGCCGGCCTCTTTCTGATTCTGATCGCTGCCATTGCCATTCGCGCCTACCGCACCCTTAGCATCGAAACTATCTCGTTGGCCGGCGTCGTCATCCGGCAGGACGCCGACCCGCGACGCCGCATGCCCATCGCTAACGTGTCTATCACCGCCACCTCCGGCCAAACCGTAGGCAAGTTCAAGTCGGATCCCGCCGGCTATTTCCATCTGACTCTCAATATCGAAAAGAGGAAAATGCCGCTGTTGACGCTGCGCTTCCGTCAATCTGATTACCATCCACTGGAAATGACCATTCCCGCGACAACCCGGATCTATGTGGTGCGTATGCTCCCAATCACGGCTGAGCAGCGCATTCAGACCCCTGGCCCCGACATCGTCATTACGGATGTGCGGGTTCGCTACTCGATGAAAGCCACCAACAGCGTCAACGTGGGAAGTCTGGCGAAGACTTTTCAGGTCTTCAACAGCGGCGGTCTGCCCTGCAACGCCCGCAGTCCCTGCTCTCCGGATGCAAAGTGGAAGGCGTCGTCGGCGACGAAATCTTTCGATGCCGGGCAGGGCAACCAGTTCGGCAACATCCGTGTCTCATGTATCGCCGGCCCGTGCCCGTTCACCACGGTCCAATCGCAAGTGGCCGACAGTGGCCGCATTCTAAACGTCGTCGCCGTGGATTGGTCTGAGACCGCCACTTTCCTGGTGGAAGCCGAGGTCAATCACCGCATGATCAGCGACACCATCCGCCAATCCGTTCCTGTGGTCTTCGGTGACGGCATGAATTTCTCGCTGCCTGCAACCGGTCAGGGACCTAGTGTGGAAGCCGCGTTAAACGGCGCCGACATCGTGTTTCCCCTGGGTCCGGACGTACTGCTTCCCTGGGCTACCTGCAGTGTCAAGGTGGATGCGGATCGTTCTAAACTCTACCGCTGTGAATTGAAGCCCGGATACCGGTTTGAATCATGATCGTCTGCGTGGGCGTGCTTTATCTGGATGGTAAGGGGGGTACAAACAGGAAGTAGCAGGCCCGTTTCTACGGACCTGCTTATGGAACACTGGAGGCTCTTCAAAGAGCCTCTTCATTTGCAGAAAAACTCTGCTGATTGGGCAGGATGTTAGGCCAGCGATACTTGCTCGGCTTGAAGTCCCTTTGGGCCATTCTTGACGACAAAGGAAACGCGAGCCCCTTCATCCAGGCTCCGATAGCCGGCTGACTCAATCGCTGAAAAATGGACAAATACGTCTTCCCCATTCTCGCGCGCGATGAATCCAAAGCCTTTCGAAGCGTTGAACCACTTTACAGTTCCGGTTTCTTTCATAAGTTCTCTCTAGTTCTTCTTCTTTCTTGCTGCAAAAACCTAACGATCATTTGAGGGAGTCGAGAGCTGCTTACCGTTGGAGGGTTGGGCCGTACCGAGTGAGTTCAAGTGACAGGAAGGGATTTACGTGCTCCTCCAACATACCCGGATTCGCATATTTCTGTCAACATTTTGCGCTGTGGCACGTCACACTTGGTTACGCCTTAACCTTACGGATCACCCCGCCTAGTTTGGCCCGCTCGTCTGGCGTAGCTCGGGTGTACTCGGTCGATGAGCGAGAGGGAGGTAGCTGACTCTTTGCCTCCTCAATCCGCTCGTTAATCGCGCGATTCTGCGCAATGCGAGCGAGTGTCCGCTCCGCAGGTGTCATCAGGTGAAATGGTTTACTCATGGCCGCATCTCCAATCATCTCGCATTGCGATCCAACCCGCCTCCTGCTAAAATAAAAATCTGCGCGCACAGTATAACTGCGCACAGTGTATACCTATGGCAAAAGTTTGTGACATCTGCGGTCGTGGGCCACAATTCGGGCATCGCATCAGTCATGCCCACAATGTGACTCATCGCCGCTGGAACGTGAACCTTCAATCTGTTCACGCCTTGATCAAAGGCGTCGGCAAGCGCGTTCGCGTCTGCACCTCCTGCATTCGCAACGGCAAGGTCCAGAAAGCACCGTAGGCGTCAGGCGAAAACCCGCAATTGAGACCCGCCAGCCTCGTTAGAAGCCGCCCTTTTTGCGTATGATAATGTCTTCACTGTCACCAACGTCATAAAAAGCTTTGGTCTTCGGAATTCCTCTCTCACGAAGGCTAAGAACAATCCGTTCGACCTCCTCGCGCGGAAGCTTCACGAGATGCGACCAGAGTGCGCAAGTGACTCGTCGGGCAGGTCGAAAGGCTGTTGTCGCCAATCACCTCTTTGCCTTATCCCAAATCGGCTGGTCTTCTTCCCGCACATAGAGAGTCCGTGTCTTCCGCGCTGTAGCAGCCGCATCACGGGCGGACGGCGCACTCCGGTTGGCCGACACGGGAGCAAATGAAAAAGTGACTCCTCATAAGAAATCGCCTCCCCCGGCTCCAAAAACAGACGCTCGTTTGATATGGCCGATTGACTGTTCAGCTTGTGCGTGAAATTTTCGGCGGATGACGACAGAACCGGACAGTTTCAGGTACGGTTTACCTTCGATTTCCGTAATTATCGAAGGTAAGCCGAGTCCTGCCCTGGAGTTTCTGTGAACCGGATCAGGGCCGCCCCAAATGCGATTTCAAGTTCATTTGTGCCAGGAATTTCTGGAACCTTGCGTCGGAACGAAGTGGGTCCAGTTTCGGATCGGAGCGCAGCCAGGCCACCCAGACGCAACGCTGGTCTACAGCCCGGCTTAACCAGCGAAATGCCTCCTCGCTATTGTCCAGTCGAAGGTAATCCAGACTTAGGTCAAACGGTACACATTGTTCGGACGCGTGAAGCAAATCGCGATTCAAACGTGCCCGCCAGTATCGTTTCCAGCCACCACCGGCATAAGCTTGTCGAAAAAGTGCAAGGTCCGTAACGGGCTCGCCTTCCAGAGATCTGAGGTCGGCATTGACGGCTCCATCGTAGTTCCGTTGTTGCTCGTCGATCCAACTGATCCAGTTTTCAATTACACCCGGAAGATCGTGCAACTCTTCCGTGCGCCGCAACTGGAGCAACGATTCATCGTAACGGCGGGCCATATAAAGCGCCGATCCATACATTCGATTGCAAAAAAAAGAGAGCGGGTCTAATTCAAGCGCACGCCGAGTGTGCGTTACTGCCTCATCATGGTTGCCGAGACACCCAAAGTAAAACCCGTAAAAGACTTCGGCGAGAGAATAATTCGGGCTGAGGTCTATGGCGCGCCTAAGGTTACGTTCGGCAGCTTTCCAGTCCCAGTCAAAAACAATTCCGATATGGCCGAGAGCCGTGTAGGCTTCGGACGAACGAGGATCGATTTCGAGTGCGTGACGCGCGGCCTCGCGGGCTGGTGGCATCACTTCGTATGGAGAAGCAATTCCCATGACACTTTCAGAAGCTAGCGCCTGCGCTAGTCCGGCGTACGCAGGTGCATATCCGGAGTCAATGGCAAGTGCCTGGCGAAAACATTCGGCACTTTTTTCAGCGTACCGTCTATCGAAGAAATAGAGGCCACGAAGATAGGCCTCATACGATCTCGGCTGCACGGGCCTTACTTTCTCCATGCGCGTCGGGGCAAGTCTTGCTTTGACTTTGAGAGCGATATCCGACGCAACCTGGTTCTGTAGCCAGAGGATATCCCCAAGATCGCCCTCGTAGCTGTCGGCCCAAAGGTGCCGGTCATCCATCGTGCGAATTAATTGGGCGGTCACACGCACTCGGTTATGGGACCGGACAACGGTTCCTTCCACAATTGCCTCCACACGTAGCTCCCGGGCGATCTCTCCTAAGGACTTTTTCGTGTGCTCGTAGGTATTCGTCGTGGTGTGGGAAATCACTCTAAGCCCGCTTGCCTGAGCGAGATCGGTGATTATGGCATCTGTCATCCCTTCGCTGAAATACTCCTGCTCCTTGTCCGCGGAAAGATTGGAAAGTGGGAGAACCGCAATGGAATGAATTCCCGGCGCTGCAGGGTTTGCGAGCTGGTAAAACAACCAAATACCGATGCACACGGCGACAAACATGGCTATAGAACTCATAAGCAAGACTCGCGGGTTCCTCTGTTCGGCCACAGAGGGTGTGTTGGGAATATCACCGGTAGCAGGGGCGCTAGCCGGTCGCGGGTCGTCGACGATTGACTGGGATAAGCGTGTCGCCAGATCTGTCTTAAGTGGGGCGATGAATCGATATCCTTTGCCCACCACTGTTGCAATAAATTTGGGATGGTCCGAATCGTCGCGTAGCGCAGAACGGATTTTGCGAATGGAACTGTTAATACTTTGATCCGTATCGAGAACAGTGTTCGCTCCCCAGAGGCGGCAAATGATCTCGTCCCGTTTCACCAGCCGGCCCTCGTTTTCCGTGAGCAATATCAGCAGTTCCATGGGCTGGCGCTCTAGCTTGATGATCCGCCCGGAACGGCGTAATTCGTAGTTAGCGACATCAAGCTCAAAGCCGCCAAAGCAAATGACGCCCCGTTCCATACCGATTTGACGTGACCCAGCATAGCGCACATTCAGCTTGCCGAATTGCTTGTTACGGCTGTTTGGTTATTATTATCACGACTTTAGGGGATCACGAAGAAGATATTCAAAGAATATCCGATCGTCATTGATTTATCGCATTTGCAACTGCATGCTTGAAGTCGCCTGGACGGAGGGAAAGCTAAATTACTTCCATCCAGCGAATTTTGTTCGAGGAGGCAACATGAGATTCAATTCCGCACACTTCTCGCTGATAGCGCTCGCAGCATTCTATTGCGTATCGGTGTCAACGGCGAACGGTTGCAGCGTAGACGGTTTCGGCAGTACTGGAAGATCGCTCTTACCCGCTCCAGCTTTTAAGGCTGTCATCAATTCGGAAGGGGACAGAGACCGGCAGGAAGAAGCGGCAGTCGTCGGTCTTTGGAATATTACGGTCACCTCTGACGGCGCCGTAATCCTCCGAGGTTTCGAAGCTTATCATAGTGACCACACAGAAATTGTTAATGAATTCCACGATCCTAGAACGGGAAATGTTTGCCTGGGCGTATGGGAACAATCCGGCTGGCAAACATTCAAGCTGAAGCATCCGGCTTTCTGGTGGGATGCGAATGGCAACTGGATCGGCTATCGAATCATTCGCCAGACCGTGACGCTTGACGAAGGCGGCAACAGCTTTAGCGGTCCGTGGTCGGTTGATCGTCTTGATGTGAACGGCAATTTTGTGTCCCATGTCGATGGCCAGATTGTAGGAACTCGAGTCACCGCTGATAACTAACTGGGCGGGGTACTATTATAGCATCAACTGCATACCAGAGCGCCACGGCACCTAAAGTTCCTTTGTGTGAGATTTAGTGTCTCGCTTGGCGCTCTTGAAAGAACTTCGTAGTCGAACGCGACCTCGACGGGAACAGAGTCAGTCCGGTCGACAGATCAAACGGGAAATTCGCCACGAGATTTCCGATGTCAGGCAAACCGTACCGCTTTGGAAGACTTCGCGGAAGCTAATTCCCTTCGCCTTCTTGTGAGGCGTCTCCGGCATTGGTTCGGAAGCCGTCGAGGCCGCGCCGATCGGGCGCGCTCGTACCAGCCTTGACGGCTTCGGGGCAATGCAGTATCCAATTTCGAGGAAGGCGAAGGGAGTTTCTTGATTCCGACACCTTCCACCTACTTCGCGTGTCCGTAGGGTCAAGTCCGGAGTTTTACATCTGATGAGATACAGTCCTGTTCTGCTGGATGTAGCGTGGGTGGCCGTGACCTCACCGAAAATGCGGCAGTAATTTCCGCCGCCGACTTTGGCGATCTCGTCAGGCGTGAAGCCTTGATAAAGCATCTCACCGGCAACAGCGCGGACAAATCCGCCAGTCAGGTCCGGCCAAGCCGGGTTTCTGCCCGAGCCCACGCGCGACGAGAGAAGATCGGTGCCGCTGCCAATCCCAAGGTGGTCGACGCCGATCGCATTCACCATCGATCAGGGTGCAGGTCACCACCCTTAACGCGGCGATGCGCACTTCTATCTTTCCTTCCACAATCGAGCCTACTATCTCCACCGAACCTTAAATCTTTCTGAACCTCCGATTACGTCATTTCGGCCATAACGGACTCAACTCGTTCTGGGACATAGACGGTCGCGAAGGGTTTACGAATCCAGCAGATTACCTTCGATAAATGGTCTTTTCGAAGGTAATTCGAACGTTCTCATTCCGAGACATCGGGCTATGAAGCTCTCTTGCCCGCGCCATCATCGTTTCCGTTTAGCAGTAAATTAACCAGCCAAATCTGGTTGGACCACTCTGAACCACGGCCGCCCTCCAATCCTACTGTTGTGCTTCGCGATCGCATTCATCTCGAGCAGATGCACCACCCCGACGACTATCAACCGATGAACCTGCGTCCGGCCACACTTCGGCGGGTCGGACCGTCTACACTGGCCGCGTACGAAAGCTGCGGACACCCACCGTGCCCCTGACCGGACCGGCTTGGAAGTCGGCCGGCCTTCTGCCATAGCCCCAGTCCGTTACCGCGTCTGCTTGCGGGACATACTCTCCAGCAATAACTGTTTCACTACCTCGCCGATTTGCAAGAAATCCTCCAGCTCAAGTGGCTTGGTAAGGTAACGGGCCGCACCCAATTCGGTGCATCTTTCATAATCCCGCGATGCAGTCGACGAGGTCATGACCGCTACCGCGAGATTCGACACATCCGCACTCTGGCGGAGGGCTTCGAGCAGTTCGCACCCCCCGACCTTTGGCAGATTCAAATCTAAGACTACGAGATCGGGTACTCGGTCAGCGCAATATCTTCCGTCGCTTCGGGCGAAGGCCAGCGCATCGTCGCCATCCTGAATCACCGTCAACTCGAAAGTCAGTCCCGCACGCTCAAGCGCTCGGCGAAAAAGGTAGATGTCTGCAGCATTATCCTCCACAAGCAGAATATGAAACGCTCGCATCTGGGCCGTTACTCATCTCTTCCGCCCACTGCCCCGTATCGTGAAATAGAACTTCGATCCTTCACCTAGTTGCGATTCAACCCAAATGCGGCCCTCGTAGCACTCGACAACGCGTTGGCAGATCGCAAGACCCATGCTGTTCCAGAGATCGCTTGCCCGTGAAGCCGCTTAAATACGTCGAAGATCTGCGAATGGTACTTCGGAGCGATGCCCAGACCGTTGTCGGCCACAGCGAAGCGCCATTCGTTATCCAGTTGCTCACTAGAAATCAACTAACACAAAACGCTCGAGCACCAGCAGGCGCAGCGTCCGCCGCGTTAGCGGCTTCCTACAAATCCGCTTCCGATCATCTAGTCGAAACCGTTGTCAATGGGCTGCAAAATCGCCTTACACCGCGCGTTCATCCGCATGATGAAAGCGACAATTCTCTGGCGTACCCCGCGGATCCACGGTGAACTGCTCAAGCTTGGAATTGAAATCGGTGAGACCAGCCTGAGTAAGTACACGGGTTTCCGGTTTTCGAGTGGGCAACCAACCTACGGCAAGAGCACCATGGAAAACTGCTATTGTTAAGCCACCGCGGTGAAAGGTCGATAACCCATGGCTCAGCTGTATAAAACAACAGGGGAAATCCTGGAGATCCAACCCCGGGCTGGCAAACAATTTTTTCTCAGCGACGTTCAAGATCTGATGGGCCAGGGTGTCATTTGGACACTGCGAATCGATGAAAACATAAGAATGCTCTATTTCAAGGATGCTCTGCCGAGACAAATGGCATTTAACGGGAACGCTTCGGTAAAAGCTCATATAACAGGAGCTCTGAGTGAAGACCTTCATGGAAACATCATTTTCGCTGACGTGACGGAGCTTTTTTGGGGGGACCAATTTAAGACGCGAAGGTGGGATAGAGGCTAGAAGAACCGCCGTCAAATAGGATCCCACTGTGGCCGAAAAACTGGAACTTGTTGAATTCACATGTTGGAAGTTACCGCCTCTGCTTGCAGGACATACTCTCCAGCAATAACTGTTTCACTACCTCGCCGATTCGCAAAAAATCCTCCAGCTCAAGTGGCTTGGTAAGGTAACGGGCCGCACCCAATTCGGTGCATCGTTCATAATCCCGCGATGCAGTCGACGAGGTCATGACCGCTACCGCGAGATTCGACACATCTGCATTCTGGCGGAGGGCTTCGAGCAGTTCGCACCCCCCGACCTTTGGCAGATTCAAATCTAAGACTATGAGATCGGGTACTCGGTCCGCGCAATATCTTCCGTCGCTTCTGGCGAAGGCCAGCGCGTCGTCGCCATCCTGAATCACCGTCAACTCGAAACTCAGTCCCGCACGCTCAAGCGCTCGGCGAAAAAGGTAGATGTCTGCGGCATTATCCTCCACAAGCAGAATTTGAAACGCGCGCGCATCTGGGCCGTCACTCATCTCTTCCGTCCACCGCCCCGTATCGTGAAATAGAACTTCGATCCTTCACCCAGTTGCGATTCAACCCAAATGCGGCCCTCGTAGCACTCGACAACGCGTTGGCAGATCGCAAGGCCCATGCCTGTTCCAGAGATCGCTTGCCCGTGAAGCCGCTTAAATACGTCGAAGATCTGCGAATGGTACTTCGGAGCGATGCCCAGACCATTGTCGGCCACAGCGAAGCGCCATTCGTTATCCAGTTGCTCAGCAGAGACAAGAATGTGGGGCAGCTGCTCTCCGCGATATTTGATTGCGTTACTGATCAAATTCTGAAAAAGCTGTATAAAATGTGCGTGTTGGCCCTCAATTTCGGGCAAACGCTCACTGGTTATCACGGCCGAACTCTCCTCGATCGCGATTTTGAGGTTCTGCTTCACATTCTCGAGAATCGTATTTAGATCGATGCGTTCATCAACTTTCCCCCTATCGACGCCCGCCTCAGCATAGGAGAGTAGGTTCATGAGCAAGTCCCGCATCTGCTTGGCGCCCCTGGTAATGAATTCTAAACAGACCCTTGCCTCGTCCTCGAGCGGGTCTGGGTAGCCCTTAACGAGCAGTTGCGAATAGGCTGTGATCATCCGCAGTGGCTCCTGGAGATCGTGGCTGGCTGCAAAGGCGAAATGCTTGAGATCCTCGTTCGCTCGCCGCAACTCCTTCGCATAACGTTCTTTTTCTTGCATTTCCGCCTCAAGATCGGCTGTGCGAGCCTGGATGCGACATTCAAGCGACCGATTTGATTTGCGCAGTTCTTCCTGAGCCGCCGCCAGCTCGAAATTTGCATCTTGCATCCCAAGCAGAAGAGCTTCATTCGTATGGCTCAGCCGAATGGAGTCCATAGTTGCACGATGAGCAACTCTCGACGAGGCGAGCATCACCAGGAAAAAGAAGCAGCCGAGAATTCCGAAGAATTTGTTTGCGTCGCCTGCAAAGCAGAGAAAGCGGATGGATGCCGGCAATACGAGAAGGGAACAGAATACGAGCGAAAGGCCTCGCGACGGAGCTAGAACTGTGGCACTGCCGCCCACCATACCGCAAAGAACAATGGCTGTATACGCTCGACCGGTCTGATTCAACTGCCCAAGGAACGCCAGCGGGAATGCCGCCCAGAGAACCGATGCGGCGATGAGGCCAATGCTGAATCGCCGGATTTCCCGGACTGGCGTGTTAGATGCGGAAGTCCGGAACCGGTGCAAGAAGACATCTAAACCACGGATGACAAGAACGGCTGTCATGAGCAGCCACCAAAGCGCAAGTAAACTCGAAGGGAGCTGTCCGACAGATACGAAAACCAGCCCTGAGGAAGCGAAAAGAGAAACTGCTACGCTCCCAATGCCGTATCGGTAAAGTAGATCAGCGACGTCTCTGTCGGCGGCAGCTCGGGCCCCCGCGTCAGGGTCGCGATCCCTGGTCAACAGTCCCTTGTCGAACTCTATTTCGGGAAGCATGGCCCTCGCAAACCCGCCCTCGCAGCGAAGGCTTGAGGTTAGGAGCGCGATTGGCAGACGCTTCTTCAGTTTCCGGGGCGACGCGCGGCAACTTCCTGAGTATAGCGCTGATCGGCCTTGGGGCTCGCGCTGACGCCCGACAAGGCGGGTTCGGTCCGTACCTGCGGTTGACCCAGGCCGAGCATAGTCAGAGGGCCAAACAGGCTCGTATTGGCCCGGAGGAGATAATTCAGATGATGCCCCGCGTCCGGCCCGTCGTGAAGTTCCTCGGCAAATCAGGAATCGATTTTCTGGTTACGCTCGCGCTTTACTTCATCCTCCATTTTACCGGCCACAACGCCCTCGCGGCTCTCGCATGGCTTGCGCTGATCCCGCCCGCCTGCATCATCGCCTACCGTGTCCTGCGCTTCCTCCAGCGCAATGCCCTCTGGAGCGTTCGCAACCGCCTGCTCTTTGCCTACGGCCTGATGGGCGTTCTTCCGGTTGTTCTGCTTCTCATACTCGTCTCGATAGGCGCTTGGGCGATGCTGAATGAGCTCGCGATCTACCTCGCCAGTTCTGAGCTGGACCGCCGTATCGGTTCTCTCAACTCTGCTATCAATGCCGTTCGCGGCTTTCCCGCTGACCGGCGCGATGCAGCCGCCTCTGAAATCGAGCGGGGATTTTCTCACGAATTCCCGAACCTCCGTCTCTACATTCACGATTCCACCGGCAACCATCGCTACCCGCCCGACTGTCCGCCCTTAAACATCCCGCCCGGCTGGGGAAAAGTGAACGGCCTGCTCGTGCTGAACGGGCATTTCTATGGCTGGGCGCATTACTCCGATAGCCATGATGAGATCGTTGCTCTCGCTCCGCTCTCCGACGAGACGGTCGAGAATCTCGTGCCTCACCTGGGAGCGATCTCGCTTTTCGAGAATCCCGACGAAAAGGGCCTCCAAGGTGAGCCTGCGGCTGCCGGATCGTTCCGGGCCGGCGCCAGGGGATCCTCCAACCCCGATTTCAAAATCCCTCTGGCCAACTCATCGGGCGGTGCCGGTGACTCGCATCTTCCGCCTCCGGCCTTCCGCTTCGATGTCCCCATCTGGTGGCCGGCGACTGTGCCGCACTATCATCTCGACGTGCCGAACAAGGTCTACGAAGGCGTCCTCTGGGTTTATTCCCGCCCCTCCGCCGTCATGAGCAGTTTCTTCGGGGGAACCGAGTCTCTGCGCGGAATCCTTTTTGATGCGGTCGTTACCGTCTCCGTGCTGTTTCTCATCGTGGAGCTGATTGCCGTGCTGATCGGCGTACAGCTTTCGCGCCGCCTCACGAACGCTGTCAATCAGCTGTATGAAGGCACGCGCCGCGTTATCTACGGGGACTTCAGTCATCGCATCCCGATCCGAGCGAAAGATCAGCTCGCCGAACTGGCCGGATCCTTCAACCAGATGACAGGCAATCTCGAGCGTCTGATGGTTGTGGAGAAGGAAAAGGAACGTCTCCAGACCGAGCTCGAAATCGCTCGCGAAGTGCAAGGCCAGCTCTATCCCAGAGAAGCCCCGCCCATCTACGGTCTGAAGCTGACGGTGCGTTGTGATCCCGCCCGCATGGTCTCTGGCGATTACTACGATTACCAGGATCTCGGCAACGGCAAGCTGGCGTTCGCCATCGGCGACGTGGCGGGCAAGGGTATCTCGGCCGCGCTCCTGATGGCCACTTTGGCCGCGGCGCTGCGCGCCCAACTCAGCCACAATCAGCAGCTGCGTCCTGAGCAGTACTCGGGCGCCACGCAGTTCGACGCGGCGAACCTCGTGGAGATGCTGAACAGGCAGCTATACGCCCATACCTCCCCGGAAAAGTACGCGACATTCTTCTTCGCGCTCTTTGATCAGGACACCCGCGTGTTGAAGTACACCAACGCGGGGCACCTGTCGCCCCTTCTCTTCCGGGACAACGGCGTAACCGCGCTCGATTGCAACGGCACCGTCGTAGGAGCGTTCCCCTTCGCCAAGTACGACGAAAGCAACCTCAGAATGAACGCCGACGACCTGCTGGTGTGCTACACGGACGGTATTACCGAGCCCGAGAACGCCTACGGAGAAATGTTCGGCGAAGGTCGCCTGATTGAACTGGTAACGAAGCACCGGCAGCGCGACGATCACGAGATTGTAGGAATCGTCTTGGATGCCGTTCGCGGTTGGACAGGCACCCCCGAGCTGTACGACGATATGACTCTTCTGATTGCTCGCGGTGTCCAACTCGCATGAAGATCCTGACCGCCGCCGAGATGCGGGAAGTCGATCGCCGCACGATCGAGCGCGGCATCCCCGGTTTGATTCTGATGGAAAACGCGGCCTGTCGTGTCGTCGATTTTCTTGCCGGTACTTTCGACCCTTTACGTGAGCATCGCGTGGTCGTCTTCTGCGGGAAAGGCAATAACGGTGGCGACGGTTTTGCGGTCGCCCGGCAGCTTTTCATTCGCAAGCTCTGCCGGGAGCTGACAGTAATCGAGCTGTTCGATCCCGCTTCTTTGACCGGTGACGCGCAAGTCAACCGGCGCATGCTGGAGGCGTGCGGCTGTCCCGTGCAAACCGGCTTCCCAGATCCGCTCCCGCCAGCTGATATCGTGGTGGACGCTATTCTCGGAACCGGCCTCTCCGGTCCGGCGAAAGGCCCCGCGCTCGATGCCATCCGGCTGATAAATCAGCGCTTCTCATTCGCAAAGAAGATCGCGGTCGATATTCCTTCCGGCCTGCCCACCGATGACATGGCGTCTTCTGGCGAATCAATAGCCGCCGATTTTACCGTCACGTTCACGGCTGCGAAACGAACGCAGTGCCTCTCGCCTGGCCATGGCAAAGTAGGCAAGCTCGTTGTGGTTCCCATCGGAACGCCCGACGAATTTTGCGAAACGAACCCAGACCTCAAACTTCGTTTGGCCACGCCGCAGGATATTCGCTTTTTGTTCGCCAAGCGCCCAAGTGATTCAAGCAAAGGCATGTACGGGCATGTCCTGGTCGTCGGAGGTTCGTTTGGCAAAAGCGGCGCCCCGGCTATGGCTGGATTGGGTTCGTTTCGCAGCGGCGCCGGTCTGGTCACGATTGCCGTACCGAAGAGCGTCCTGACAGCGGTTGCCGCGCTGCGGCCCGAGCTGATGACCGAGCCGTTGGAAGAGACCGAAAGCGGCAAGGTTCGCTTCTCAGAGGTCGCGCATATTCTTGACCTGGCAAAGAAAATGAGTGTCTTGGCGCTAGGTCCGGGGCTCGGAACAGAGGAGCAGACAGTTCGTTTGGTAAAGGAGCTTTACGAGCAAGTGGACGCGCCGGCGGTGGTCGACGCCGACGCTCTCAACGCGCTGGCGGGTAATCTGCCTCACACCGGCAAAATCCGCATCCTGACTCCCCATCCCGGCGAAATGGGCCGGTTGACCGGCAAATCCACTGCCGAGGTACAAGCGGACCGCCTGGGTTCGGCGCAGCGCCTGGCCGCCGGGAGCGGCGCAACCATCGTCCTGAAGGGCGATCGCACCGTCATCGCCTTCCCAGATGGCGAAACCTGGATCAACCCCACCGGCTCGCCTTCGATGGCCACTGGAGGCACAGGCGACATTCTCACTGGTATGATCGCCGGCATGGTCGCGCAGCACCCGAAAGATTGGCGGCGCGCGGTCGTAGCCGCCGTCTGGCTGCACGGGCGTTGCGGAGAGTTGGGCGCCGTTGCCTGGGGTGAGGAAGCGCTGCTCGCGACCGATTTACTCGACGGGTTGCCCAAGGCCATGGATGAACTCCGTCCAGCGCTTTGAGACTTCATCGGATGAGCAGACCCGCGCGCTCGGGCGTGAACTGGCGGTGAGGCTGCCGCAGTCCGGCGTCGTACTGCTCATTGGCGATTTGGGAGCCGGCAAAACGACCCTGGCGAAGGGGATCGTGGAGGGCCGGGGAGCGGCGCGCGCCGAAGATGTTTCCAGCCCCACCTTTACCCTAATCCACGAATACGGGCAACCCGTCAGCGTGTATCATGCGGATCTCTACCGGTTGGATACGGCCGAGGAAGCAAGCCGGCTGGGCCTGGAGGATCTGTTTGAACAGAGCGCTCTGGTGTTGATCGAATGGGGTGAACGGTTCCCCCGATTGCTGCCGGAGAAGCGGGTTGAGATCCGCTTGTCGCACGCCGGTGAGGACCGCCGGCAAATCGAGGTTTCCGGTCTCGCCTAAGGAAGTACTTTGCGCTGCCGCTTGCGAATCGCTACTGCCGCAAGGCCCATGCAGCCGAATAGAGCAAAACCCCAGGAGCCCGGTTCCGGCGTCGCCGTTACCTGGTCGAAGGCAAGGTTGGCGATCGCGGCGCCACCCGCGGTCGTCGGGTGCTCGGCATCCCAGAAAAGATACTCATCTGGATTCACACTCAAACCCTGCGCAGGCGTCGTGACATTCATGAAACCATAAGCGCCGGGGTTCGCTGCAATGGCTTCGAACAGAGCATACGTGTTCACGTCTATGATGTTCACTCCGTACGTTCTTTCAAGAAAGGCGATGTCCGCCAGTTCCTGCGCGTCGAAGGTTTGAGCCGCGGTGTTCAACACTCCGGATAGTAATGGCGCGGCTCCCCGCACGAGCGGCGTATCGCCAAGCGGAGAAAGATTGACCCACAGGAAGTTCTTTCCGCCAGCCATCGCCAGACCAGAGATTTCGCCGCCGATATTGTTCGCCGCGTTCGTGGCGATAGCGTTGAATTGCGCTTGCGTTGTCGCGGTGCCGATGGCATCGAGCAGGTCATTCGATCCGGCCCAGAAGGTATAAAGAGAGGCAGGCGAAATAGCGGTAGAACCTGTTCGGAGCGCATTCAAAGTTGCGAAGACGCCAACCTGGTCTGCGGTATAAGGCACGGTCGTCGGATGCATTAGATCGAAACCCGCCGGATTGCTCCCGGTCAGCGCGGACGCCACGGCGAAATTATTCCCCAGCGGGTTGACCGACAGCCCGGTCCCATTGAAAGTTACGAACGGCTCTGGATCCGGGACCGCCAAGTCCTTTGCGAGCTGATCGACCCAGAGGCCAACGGGGCCACCCGGCGGAATTGCCGGAGTAGTGGGCTGGAGGTTGGCCATGATGCCGTCGGTGGCGGCGTTCGCAGCGTAGTTCGAGCTTCCGTTGAAGGAAAACTGACCGCCCAAGGCGGCTGCCGCGTTTCCGTTATCCGAGAGACTATCGCCGAAGACTACAATCTGATCCACACTGATGGCGGAGCCGAAAGCTGTGTAAAGCGGCGACGACAAGACGATTCCGGCAACGAAAAGAAACCGCATTCGCATAGCCTAGATGTTACGTGAGATATAGGGCTGCTCCTATACCGTTTTGTTACTAGTGCGATGAGCGACACGCGTTACCATCGCCAGGCGCCTTGCGAGGGGATGTTTACGCCTGATCACTGCGGTTGACGAGGAGCGTAGCGGTAGAGTCGAAAAAGGCGTGCAGGACTTCTTTTGGCTCTTGGGGCAAATCAGTTGTTTCCAGAGCGCTGCTCATGCATTGCATCCAGCGGTTGCGCGCGGCTTGCGAAATCGGGAATGGGGCGTGCCGCATTCGTAACCGCGGATGGCCGCGCTGTTCGATATAGGTCGGCGGGCCGCCGAACCGATAGATCAGAAAGTCGCACAGCCGCTGCTCCGCGCCCTTGATGTCGCGTCCGCGATACATCGGCCCCAGGGTGTCGTCGTTCGGAATCTGGCGATAGAACGCGGCGATCAACTGGCGAAAACCTTGCTCGCCGATGGCCCCGAAGACCTCGTGTTCTTCCACGCTACATTACGGCGGTGAGGTCGCGCCAGGTTCTGCCTTGTGACTCGGCCACGGCGGCATAGGTGATCTCGCCCTGATAAGTATTTACGCCTTCCTTGAGTGGGGCGCTGTCTTCGCAGGCGCCTTCGAGTCCTTTATCGGCGAGGGCGAGCAGGTAAGGAACGGTTGCGTTGGTAAGCCCGAACGTGGACGTGTGCGGCACCGCGGCGGGCATGTTCGAGACGCAGTAATGAAGCACGCCGTCGACGTAATACACGGGATCGGTGTGCGTGGTGGCGTGCGCGGTCTCAACGCAACCGCCCTGATCGATTGCGACATCGACGATGACAGAACCCTTCTTCATTGTCGAGATCATGTCGCGCCGCACCAGTTTGGGGGCGGCAGCGCCAGGGATGAGCACAGCGCCGACGACGAGATCCGCCTGGCGAACGGCGTCGCGCACGGTATAGGTATTCGATGCCAGCGTTCGAATGGAATTGAAATAGATGTCATCGAGTTCGCGAAGGCGGTTCAGGCTCCGGTCAATGATTGTGACATTCGCGCCCAGGCCGCAAGCCATCTTGGCGGCATTGTGTCCAACGATGCCGCCGCCAATGACAACCACGTTGGCCGGCGCGACGCCCGGAATGCCGCCGAGCAAAATTCCCCGGCCGCCGTTGGGACGTTCCAGATACTGCGCTCCCACCTGCACGGCCATGCGCCCGGCCACCTCGCTCATGGGCGTCAACAGTGGAAGCGAGTTATCGCGCTCGCGAACGGTTTCATAGGCAACCGCATTGACGCGCGACTTCATCAGCGCCTCGGTCAATTCGGGAAGCGGCGCCAGATGCAGGTAGGTGAACAGAATCAGGCCAGGGCGGAAAAAGCCATATTCGGAGCGCTGCGGCTCCTTCACTTTGACGATCAATTCGGATTTATTCCAAACGTCGGCCGCGCTTTCGAGGATAATGGCGCCGGCTTCGGCGTACTCGTCATCCGGAATGGAGCTGCCTACGCCCGCGTGGGTTTCCACCAGGACTTCATGGCCGCGCTCGCGCAGCGAAGTGACCATGCTGGGAACGCACCCGACGCGGGTTTCGTGATCTTTGATTTCCCTGGGAACGCCGATGATCACGCTCGTGATCTCCTTATCTATACTGGCCTGCGTGCTTACCGCGGAGGACTTGCCGAGACGGCAGCCCGACCGGATCCGGATACTACCGGACTCGTGACCGAACCGCCGTCATGTTTCGGGCCGAGACCGAGATCGATCAGGCTGAGCGAATTGATCTTGCCGTCTGGATCCAGCTTTTGGCTGGCTTGAAAACGCTTGAGAGCGTCTGTGGAATCGTCTCCCCACTCGCCGTTCACAGGGCCGTTAAAGTAGCCGCGATCAGTGAGCGCCTGCTGAATCTGCTGGTAACGTTCGGGATCCGGATGGAGCTGGTAACTGGGCGCGGGAGCCTGATGAACCCGGGCCCTATGACCATGCCCGGTCCGGCTGGTAGCGTGGCTCTTGCAGCTGCTTGAGGATGACGATGCAGAGACACTTGAATGGCTCGCCTTCTTAGTGGGGGCGGCATAGAGCCACAAAGTAGCCGTTCCCATCAGCGCCGGCAGAAGGACCCATTTCATGGGCAACCAAAATGTTACCACTTTATTGTGGGTCACTGACGATCACCGGGATGCGTCAGATCTGCTGTCTGAGATTAGCTTATGAACAACATTCCACCCGATGATCTTCGACGCGGCCTCGCTATTGTGGACGGCCAAAAACAACCGCATATAGGTCTCGTGGGAGACACCTATACGATTCTGCTTACAGGAAAAGAAACGGCGGGCCGCTACTGCCTGATCGACATGCATGTTCCGCCGGGAGGTGGGCCGCCTCCCCATCGCCACGATTTTGAGGAGTCGTTCACCGTCCTGGAAGGCGAGATTGAGGCTACGTTTCGTGGCGTAAACTCCACCGTTCGGGCCGGCCAGGTCATTAACATTCCGGCGAACGCGCCTCACCAGTTCCAGAACAAATCGAAGCAACCGGCGCGGCTGCTGTGTATCTGTTCACCCGCTGGGCAGGAAGAATTTTTCATGGAGATCGGCGTTCCCGTTCCAACCCGAACGACTCCGCCGCCGGAACCCGATCCGGCTGCGCAAGGAGAACTAAAAGCCAAAGCGGAGGCACTTGCGCCCAAATACCGGACTGAGTTTTTAAAAGATTGAATTGATAAGCTAGCATCTTCAATCATGATCGACGACACAGGTTTCAACAAACCGGCTGAGAAGTCACGCAGGGAGCTGCTTAGAGGCGCGGCGGCTACGGCGGCCTCATTTCTAATCGTTCCACGCCACGTTTTGGGGGGCGCCGGTTACGTGCCGCCAAGCGATAAAGTGACCATCGCCTCTATCGGGTTAGGGCGGCAAGGGCAGGCCGTTTCGATGGAATTGTTGGCTCGCCCCGACGTTCAGATCATTGCCGTCTGCGATTGCAACGCCGGCGGCAAAAACTATGTTGAATACGGCGATAATGAGCTGCTGAAAGCCGCCCGCGAGTTGCTAGGCCCGGGATACGAGAACTGGGGCGAGGATCTGGCTTCGCCGGGCGAGGTGCAACTCACGCACGAGTTCCGAACCAGTCTCGGTATGGGGGGCCGTGAGCCCGCCCGCCGCCTGGTGGAAGCGTATTATGGCTCGCGCAAAGGCTCGGCATCCGGCGGCTACAAGGGATGCAGCGCGTATAACGATTATCGCGAGCTGCTCGCAAAGGAAAAGGATCTGGATGCCGTTTACATTGCAACGCCTGACCATTGGCACGCCACCATTTCCATAGCGGCGATGCGCAAGCAAAAACATGTGTTGTGCCAAAAGCCCATGACGCACAGCATTGGCGAAGCCCGGCGCGTGGCGGCCGCCGCTCGCGAGACGAAGGTAGCCGCTTCGATTACCGTCAACAATCCTTCGTCCGAAAGCACGCACCTGATCGCTTCGTGGATCGCCGACGGCGCAATAGGAAAAGTGCGCGAAGTCCACAATTGGTCGAGCCGTCCGTTTTGGCCGCAAGGCATTGACCGTCCCAAAGAGGTCGATCCCATTCCTCCAGGCCTTGACTGGGATCTTTGGCTTGGGCCGGCTCCGGAGCGTCCCTTCAACAACGCCTACCTCCCGTTTGTCTGGCGCGGATGGTACGACTTTGGCGACGGCTCGTTTGGCGATATGGGTTGCTACAGTTTTGCCGGCGTTTTCAAAATTCTGAACCTCACCCCGCCCACATCGGTCGAATCGAGCACCAGCGAATCATACTCCGAGACATTTCCGAAAGCTTCGCTCGTGTATTTGGACTTCCCCGCCGTCCAGAACCGCCCGGAAGTACGCATGTCCTGGTATGACGGAGGCCTCAGGCCACCGCGGCCTGCGGGTCTGCGCCCGGAAGATCAGCGGCTATTCGAAGGCGGCGAGGACGGTGAAGGCATTATGTACGTCGGTGACAAAGGAATCCTGCTGGCGGGATTTAACGGCAATCGTCCGAGCGTCTATCCCGAGTCCCCCAAATATCAAGCCCCGCCGCCTCCTCCTCGAACGGGCCAGCACACTGATATCGCCATTGATCAGTGGATCGCAGCTTGTAAAGGCGGACCCGCGCCCGTTGCCAATTTCGAAAGCCAGTGCCCTGTCACGGAGGCTTTTCTCCTGGGCTGCATCGCGCAGCGGTTGCCGGGCACTTTCCTCGTCTGGGACGACGACAAGATGCGTATTACCAGCTCGGAAAAAGCAAACGCGTTGGTGGATCCTCCGGCCCGCTCCGGATACAGCGTTTAATCAGACCTGCAAGCTACGCAGGTAGGGAACGCTGGCGCGCATTTTTTCCAGGTCCATTTCGACGAAGTAGTTCTGAATGCCGCCTATTCTGGCTGCGGTAAAGATTTTTTTCCAATCGAGAGTGCCCTGTCCTATCGGCACGATTTTCCTGGTCGTTGCCGACCATCCTTGCGCATGCATCGAAATGAAGCGGCCCGGATACTTGGTGAAGTACTCCGCTGCATCGTAGCCCTCGCTGATGGTCGAAACCTGGAACTGAAACTTCACCAGCTTCGGATCGAGAAGCTCAAAGAGTACGTCATAGGTTCGTTTGCCGTCAACCATCGAAAGCTCGAAGTTTTCGTTATGGAGGCCCTGCTGGATACCGGCGTTTGCCGACTGTTCGCCCAGCTTGTTATATTCATCAGCCGCCCGTTTGACATCGTCCATCGTCGGATTCCGCGGGCCGTCCAGGCTAGGTACCAGCATCTGGGTCAAACCGACGTCCTTCGCCCATTCAATTCTGCCCGGCATGTCTTTGCGGAGTTCGCCGATATCAAAATGAGAGCTTATGCATTGAAGATTCGCGTCATTTATAATCTTTCGCAGCTCGGATCCTTTGTATTTGGCGAGTCCGCCAAAACCGGAATCCGCATAGCCCACGGGCGAGCATAGCTCGATGGTCTGGAATCCGGCTCCGGAGAGCTGCTTAAGGGTGCCGGGGAAGTCCTGCGCGATCATCTTCCTGACGGGATACGTCTGACATCCAATCGGCAGGCCGAGCGGATTCGCGCCGAGCTCCAGCGCGCTCCCGGATAAGAATCCGGCCGCTGCCACATTCGCTGCCATCTTTGAAAAGTCTCTTCTTGAAACCGCAGACATCTCTGCCTCCTTGGCCACTCAGCCAGTCTGCGGTATTCTCTCACGCTTGCTCGCGCGGATCATTGATACATTTAGAAAAACCGAGTTTCCCATGATCATTTCCATCAAGCGGCACGCCACGCCACAAGAGATCGATGCGGTCTGCGAGCGGATACGCGACTTCGGGTACAAAGTTCATTCGATCGAGGGAGAAGAGCGCGTCGTGATAGGCGTGGTGGGGCTGGGCGATGTCACGGCTTGCCTCGAATCGCTGGAAGCCATGCCGCAGGTGGAAAAAGCGGTGCGCATTTCAGCGCCGTACAAGTTCGTAAGCCGCGAATTCCGGCCGCAAAGATCGCAGATCAGCGCGAACGGCCTGGAGATCGGCGGCGATGAGTTCGTGATCATGGCGGGTCCCTGTTCCGTGGAAAGTGAGAAGCAGATTCTCGAGACGGCCCATTTCGTTGCGGCGCACGGGGCGAAATTCCTGCGCGGCGGCGCCTTCAAACCACGCACGTCGCCTTACGATTTCCAGGGCATGGAGGAGGAAGGCCTTAAGCTGCTGGCGAAGGCGAAGCGGGAAACCGGCCTGGGCATCATTACGGAAGTGATGAGCGACCGCGACGTCGATATGGTGGCCGGCTATGCGGATATCCTGCAAATCGGGGCGCGGAACATGCAAAACTTCGCGCTGCTGAAGGCGCTGGGCCGGGCAAACCGGCCGGTCATGCTGAAGCGCGGCCTGAGTTCCACTGTTAAGGAGCTGCTGATGTCGGCGGAATACGTTGTGGCGCACGGCAACGCGGACGTTATCCTGTGCGAGCGCGGCATTCGCACCTTCGAAACCGCGACGCGCAATACGTGCGACATTACGGCGATACCGGTCTTGAACGAGCTATCGCATCTTCCCGTGATTCTGGATCCCAGTCACGCCACAGGCAAGCGCAGCCTGGTTCCAGCGCTTTCAAGAGCTGGAGTCGCGATCGGCGCAGACGGATTGATTCTGGAAGTGCACCCGCATCCTGAGAAGGCCATGAGCGACGGTGCACAGTCGCTGACGCTGGCGCAATTTGCGGAGATGGCGGACGCCCTAAAGCCGTACATTGCGCTGTGGAAGCTGGCGCGAGTCGCGGAAATGGCGATAGCGTAGGCGACGCGAGCCTCATTGCGCATCCGGCTGAATCCCATCGCTTTCCTGGCCCTGCTGGCGGCTGTGATCGCCGCGTTCGCGTTTGCGATCGATCACTGGCGGGAACGGCCTGTTCTCTCCGATGCGCAATTAGTGGCGAGCCTGCCCTCACAAGGCGCAACAACCGTTTTTTTCGCAAATTTGGCCGTGCTCCGCGTGGCGGCCCTGATCAAGGCGCTTGCCGGGATCAAGCCGGCGGAAGAGAAGGATTACACCGCCTTTGTAAACCAGACGCAGTTCGATTACACGCGGGATGTGGACCTATTGACGGGGAGCGCCGGGAACGGTCGATGGTTCTTCCTCGCGCGGGGACGTTTCGACTGGAACAAACTGTCGCGATACGCCGAAGCACATGGCGGAACTTGCCAGGGACGAATGTGTTCGGTACCGGCGAGCGAGCCGGGCCGCTGGGCCTCTTTTGAGCAGATTCAACCCGCGCTGCTGGCGCTGGCCGTGACCCCGGAAAAAGATGCGGTGCGGCAGTGGCCTGGCGTGAAGGACCGCGTTTCGCACCTTCCATCGAGCGAGCCGGCGTGGGTGGAGATTTCGCCGGACCTGCTGAAAAATCCGGCGGGATGGCCGGCCGCTTTGCGTATTTTTGCGATCGCACTACAATCCGCGGATTCAGTGATGATCTCGCTCGGTCCGGCGCGGGCGCAGAGCGGGGAAGCATTCGACATACAGCTCGACGCCAAGTTCGCAAACGGAGCCGCCGCCGAAGCGACGCGCAAGCAACTGCAGTTGGAGACGAAGATGCTGCAGTTGGCTCTATTGCGCTCGCACGATCAGCCGAGCGCGGGAGATTTGACGGGACTTCTAACAGCAGGATCTTTCCAGTCAAAACAGGACCATGTCTATGCGACCTGGCCGGTGAGCTGGGATCTCATTAAGCAGCTGGAGTAAGCGCGCAGAGGCGCTGGTGAACCCTTTGACCGGCCACGCTGATCTAACCTAGTAATAAGTTTCGATGCCTACCAGTGTTCTGGACCTGACGCAGGTTGAAGAAGCGTATCGCACGCTGGAGGAGAAGATCCGCGCCGCCCGCCCCAAGGAAGATCTGGCGCCGCTCGAGCGGGCGTACCGTTTTGCCGCAGGCAAACATAAGGTCCAGGTCAGGAAATCGGGTGAGCCTTACATCCTGCATCCGCTGGCGGTAGCGCACATTCTTGCCGACATGCAGATGGATTTGGTCTGCATCGAGACCGGCCTACTGCATGACACGCTGGAGGACACCGCCGCCAAGCCTGAAGAAATTCGCGAAGCGTTTGGCGAAGACGTGGCGCGGTGCGTCGATGGCGTGACGAAACTGAGCAAGATCAGTTTCGCCAATCGGGAAGACCGGCAAGCCGAAAGCCTGCGAAAGATGCTGCTGGCGATGACCAGCGACATTCGAGTGGTGATCGTAAAGCTGGCGGACCGTCTTCACAATATGCGGACGCTGGGACCCCTGACCGAGGAGCGGCAGCGGGCGATCGCGCAGGAGACGATCGACATCTACGCGCCGATCGCTCACCGCCTGGGAATGGGCAAAGTCCGCGGGGAACTCGAAGACCTGGCGTTTCAGGCGCTGCATCCGGAAGAGGCCGCCGACCTGATGCGCGAGATTGAGAGCAAGCGGCAGCAGAATGAGCAATGGCTGTACGAAGTGCAGACGCAGATTGAGCAGAAACTTGCGCGCGAGGACATCCCGGCGCGCGTGCACGGGCGGGTGAAGCGGGCCTACTCGGTTTACTTAAAGCTGAAGCGGCAGCGGATCACTCTTGATCAGGTCTACGACATACTGGCGGTGCGCATTATCACGGATTCGGTGAAGAACTGCTATGCGGCGCTGGGCGTGATTCACAACGAATGGCATCCCGTTCCGGGCCGCATCAAGGACTTCATTGCGATGCCGCGGCCGAACCTCTATCAGTCTCTGCATACTTCGGTGATCGGTCCGGGCGGCGTGGCTTTTGAGGTGCAAATCCGGACCGACGAAATGCACCGCATCGCTGAGGATGGCATTGCAGCGCACTGGAAATACAAGGAAGGCAGCAAGGGACCTGGCGCGGACGATCAGCGCATTGCGTGGCTGCGGCAACTCGTGGAGTGGCAGCGCGATATGCATGATTCCAGCGAGTTTCTGAGCGGCATCAAAATGGATCTCTACGCGGAAGAGGTCTATACTTTCACGCCTAAAGGCCGCGTGATTGTGCTGCCGCGGGAAGGCACGCCGATCGATTTCGCCTACGCGATTCACAGCGACGTCGGGAACACCTGCGTGGGCGCGCGCATCAACGGAGCGATTAAACCGCTTAAATCAGCCCTGCGAAACGGCGATGTGGTTGAGATCCTGACGCAATCCGGCCATCAGCCGAGCCGCGATTGGCTGGCGGTCGTCAAGACTGCGCGGGCCCGCAACAAAATCCGTCATGTGATCAACACCGTAGAACGCGCGAAGGCGGTAGAGATCGGACAGAAATCGCTCGAAAAAGAAGCGCGGCGCATGGGTATGAGCCTGGGGCGCATTTCTCAGGGGGATCTAGAGAACGTAGCCTCTGAATACGGCGTCAGCAAGACCGAAGATCTATACGCGGCGTTGGGGTTCGGACGATTCTCGGCCCGCCAGGTGCTGCAGAAAGTTGCGCCTGAAATCGCTGCCACTCCGGAGATCGCTCCGCCCGCGCCTGTCCCAAAGCCGCAGCAATGGCAGCAGGACGGACTCGGCGACGGCGACCTGACGATTCATGTCAAAGGCGCCGACGATGTGATGGTGTACCGCGCGAAGTGCTGCAACCCGGTCCGCGGAGAGCAGATAGTGGGCTACATCACGCGCGGCAAAGGCATTGCGGTCCATTCCGCCCAGTGCACGAACGTTCAGAAGCTAATGTACGAATCCGAGCGCAGGATCGCGGTGGAATGGGCGCACAGCGGCAGTGAACCGCTGCCGGTTAAAGTAGTCATCTACACAGATGACCGGCCGGGAATTCTACACCAATTAACCTCCATTTTGAGCGACGAGAAGAGCAACATCCGCTCTCTCGAGGCGCGCGCCGACGAGAAACGCACCGACGACAGCGCCGTCATCGATATCACCATCGATGTGCGTGACAAGAAGCAATTGGAGCGCGTGATTACCGCGTTCCGGCGCATACCGGGCGTGCGGGATATCGAGCGGATGCAGACCGCTCCCTAAGAATATTCATGCAGGAAAAAACCGCAACAACCATGCCGGCGGCCGACCCCGAACATATTGCTATATCGAAGTCGACCGGCGTCAAAATTGATTGGAGAGACGGACATCACAGCGATTACACGCTAGCTTATTTGCGGGACGAGTGTCCTTGCGCGACGTGCACGGGGTCACATGGGACGGAACCGCAGAAATCTAATTATTCAGATCCCAGCCCTTTTCAGATGTACAAGCCCGCGCTAAAGATGAATTCCGTGGAACCGGTGGGTTCCTATGCGGTCCGGGTCTACTGGAATGACGGGCACAGCACCGGCATTTACTCTTTCGATCATCTGCGGAAGATCTGCCCGTGCCCGGAGTGCAAGGGCGCTTAAAGCAAGCGGAAGTTGACTTCGACCTGAGCCTGCGTGGCAACCGCGTGACCGCCCTTCATGCCGGGACGGAAACGCCATTTCATAACCGCCTCGACGGCCTTTTCATCCAAACCGAGGCCTAGGGGACGTATCACGTGAATGTCGCGCGGCAGACCGTTGGAGTCCACCACGATGGAGAGCAGTACGGTACCAGAGTACTTAGCCTTGCGGGCCTCTTCGGAGTACTCGGGTTCTATCTTGGTCACCAGTACGGGGGCGGATACATCGCCGCCAATGCGATAAGCCCCGCCGCCGGAACCATGGCCGTATCCTGGACCATAGCCATCGCCATGGCCCGAGCCCACGCCACCGCCGGAACCGCTGCCGAGACCGTCAGAACCCGGACCGCCGGAATATTGGTTGAGCTTGCTGAGGGGGTCGGCGTAGTTATCCGCGATGATTTGGGGGGCCGGCGCGGTAATGGTGGGAACTACCGGAAGCTTCGGCTGAACGACGGCCTCTTTAGGAGGCATGAACTGTTTAGGAGCGAATTTCGGGGCGGCGCCATGACTCACGGGAGTGGGCGCTTTTTGTCCCCCGCCGCCACCGCCGCCCGCCTTATCCAGGGCGGGGGGAAGCTTCGGCTTGTAATCGTTCAGCGGGAAATAGAGGTTGGTAACCTGCTTCAGTTTGTTCCGCACGCCAGGCGACTGGAAAATGAGCAGCATCAGCGCGATCACGCCGGCATGAATCAGAAGAGAAACCAGGCCCGAGCGCTTTTCACCTCCGCTGTACGCTCCCCAGATCTCGGCGACTTCGACAGGCTTCGAAGTGACTTCAAGAGGAGGGAGTTTCTCGGGGCGAATCAGATCCCGGACGTTAGAAATGAGCGATTTGAACCAGGGCTGCTCAACCCTGTTCATATCGCCAAATTCGGTGCTTTCGAGCGGGCGCGAGGTCAGCTCGAGAGGCGGAAGCTTGGGCGGGTTCAGCATCTCCCGGATACTCCGGATGACGGACTTGAACCACGGCTCCTCCAGATCGACGCTGAGCAATAACCGATCTAAGTTACCGCCAGCGTCTGGCCGAACTACTTCAGGACGCTCCGTTGTTTCCTTTTCTAGGCTGCTAATCACTGCACACTCCGCCAGGTACCACTTGCGAGACTCGCCTCCCGCCACTGCCATTGATGCACAATTTGGACGCAGGCGTCAAAACCAGCGTTGCAGGATTTCGGATCTAGCATTTCCGACCGGGTAACTTCAGTCTATCTCAGAGGATATCGCTGCGAGGGGCGCAAATGAAAGATTGCGATTCCTGCCAGATAACTGCTAGTACGTCAGTCAGCTCATGTCCGGATTCAAGCCGGATCAGGCGGGCCTGGGCGTGGCTCCGCAGAAAAGCGAGCGATTGCTGGACAGGGACGCTGGCGTCCTGGTTTCCATGGAAGATCAGGACGGGCTGCCGGACGTCAGGAAAAGGCTCAAAGCGGCTGGCGTCTTCGAGCAGCCGGTAGGCGAGCGGAAGCTCGCGGCCGGTTCCATAGTGAAAGAAGGGCAGGGAACCGATCCGCTTCCACTCGGCCAGGCGCTCCGGCGTGAATTCCTCCATCCAGAGCTGATAGAAGCCGAAGGCGGGAGCGAGCAGAATGACGCGGTCCACATCCGGGTGGCGGGCGGCGTAAAGCGCAGCGATGTAGCCGCCTAGGCTTGAGCCGATCAGGATCACGGGTTCGCCGCACGCGAGGTCTTCAACTACCTGAAGCTGCCCGGTAATTGTCAAGTGCTCGAAATCGCCCTGCGCCAGGTCTGGCACGTCAATACGGCAATCAAGCGCTTCCAGGCGCTCCCGGAAGAAGCGCGCTTTCCGCGATGCAGGACTGGACGCAAAGCCATGCAAATAGATGAGGCGTGGAGAGTTCGGCAACTATGTAGATGGTATCGGCCGGGCGTGAAAAGAGCTACCGAGCGCCTGAAAGCTTGCTAACGGAGATGCATGATCGCTAGAATCTTGTTGGACTCAAAGAGAACGGCACCCGCCGATTCACCCTCATCTGAATCGATGATGTAGTTTAGTGTGTTGGGCCAGAGAGCTTGGCCAGGATGGTGCGAGCATTTGGGAACACAGGAGAACAATTGATGCCGGTTGCAGAAAAAGTAAAGCAGATCATCGTGGAACAGCTTGGAGTGGACGAAAACCAAGTGGACCCGAGCGCTTCATTTGTCGACGATCTGGGTGCGGATTCCCTCGACATAGTGGAACTGGTGATGGCCTTTGAAGAAGCATTCGACCTGGATATTCCCGATGAGGATGCCGAAAAGATCAAGACCGTGAAGGATGCAATCGACTACATAGAGTCGAAGAAGAAGTAGCAGTTTGAATCCCCGGATATATCTACGCCTTCCTGCGGCGGAGCGGACGAACGATAGATGGCTGTGCGCAGAGTTGTCGTAACGGGAGTGGGGCTGCTCTGTCCGGTGGGCCGCGGGACCGAAGAAGTTTGGAAGGCAATTCGCGAAGGCAAACCCGGAGTCGGCGTCATCAGCCAGTTCGATACCGCGGGGTTTGCGTGCCGAATCGCCGGAGAAGTGAAGAATTTCGACCCGCTGGATTATGTCGATAAAAAAGACGTAAAGAAGATGGGCCGGTTCATCCAGTTCGCCCTTGCCGCGAGCGATTTTGCGGTTCAGTCGGCCCAATTGCCCGTTCCTGTTTCCGTAGAGGAAGCCGAGAGTGTGGGTGTGTACATTGGGAGCGGCATCGGCGGATTCGAAGTGATCGAGCGTGAGCACAAGATTCTGCTCGAAAAGGGTCCCGGCCGGATCTCACCATTTTTTATTCCATCCTGCATCGTGAATTTGGCGAGCGGCTACGTTTCGATTCGTCTGAACGCGCAGGGCCCGAATTCGGCGACAGCGACGGCTTGCACCACCAGCGCGCACTCGATTGGCGATTCGTTCCGCCTGATCCAACACCGCGATGCTGATGTGATGGTCTGCGGCGGAAGCGAGGCCTGTGTCACGCCGATGGGCATTGGAGGCTTCGCCGCGATGCGCGCGCTTTCGACCCGCAACGAGGAGCCTGAGCGGGCTTCCCGGCCCTGGGACCGCGATCGCGATGGCTTTGTAGTAGGCGAAGGATCAGGAATTCTGGTGCTGGAAGAATTGGAACACGCCAAACGCCGCGGCGCGCAGATTCTGGCGGAAATAGTGGGCTACGGAATGAGTTCCGATGCGCATCACATTACAGCGCCTCCGGAGGACGGCAACGGCGGATATCGCGTGATGCGGAACGCCATGCGCGATGCGGGCATCCAGCCAGAAGAAGTGCAATATGTCAATGCGCACGGCACCTCGACGGGCTTAGGCGATAAAGCCGAGACGCTGGCCATCAAGCGGGCCTTCGGCGCTCACGCCGCCAAGCTGGCGGTGAGTTCGACGAAATCCATGACCGGCCACCTGCTGGGCGGAGCCGGCGGCCTCGAAGCGGGTATTTCGGTGCTCGCCATACGCGATCAGATCGCTCCGCCAACTATTAATTACGATTTCCCCGACCCTGAATGCGACTTGGACTACGTGCCGAATCACGCGCGGCACATGCCGATCCGCTATGCCCTCACGAACAGTTTCGGTTTTGGGGGCACGAATGGCTGCCTTATTTTCAAGCAGTACGAAGAATAGAGCGCTACTCGACGCGGGCGGAAAATACCTGATACTTCTGCGCATCGGCGCGCTTTAGTTCCAGGCCGAATCCGGGGCGGGAGCTGTCCGGCTTCAGCATGCCCTTCACGGGGGTAGCGGCGCCATCGAAGATCATGTGCTCAATCCGCGCATGGTCATGGAAGTATTCCACGTTCATTGCGGGAACGATTGAGCAGCAGAGCGTGGCGTGAATGGAAGGCGCGGTGTGCGCGGAGTAGGGATAGTGCGAGATTTCACACAGCTCGCCGATCTTACGGAAGTTGGTGATGCCGCCGCAGCGCGTCACATCACACTGCAGCACATCAACAGCCTGCTCATCCAGCAGGAGGCGCGCGTCGTCCAGCACATAAATGTATTCGCCGGCGGCAATTTTCATCACCTCAGGCGCGCGTTCCACCAGAAAGTGCAGGCCCATCCGGTCATCGGAAGGAACCGGCTCCTCAAACCAGGTCACGCCGAGTTCACCAAATTGCCGGCTCTTATGCAGCGCCTGCTGGCGATCATAGGCGCCGTTCGCGTCAACGTAAAGCTGCGCCTGTTCTTTCAGCGCTTTTTGCACGGCAGTTACCCGCGCGACATCCATGCCGGGATCGCGGCCGATTTTCATCTTCACGCACTCGAAGCCTTCAGATGCCCAGCCGGTGAGCTGCCGGATCAGTTCTTTCTCGGTGTACGACGTGAAGCCGCCGCTACCGTACGCGGGTATGGCTTCGCGCACCTGGCCGAGCAGCTTAATAAGCGGCTGCCCGAGAAGACGAGCCTTCAAATCCCACAAGCACGTGTCAATAGCCGAAATGGCATTGGAGACTAATCCGGGCCGGCCCCAGTTGCGCACCTGACGATCCAAAGCCGAATGAAGAGCCGGAATGCCGCACGCGTCGCGGTGCAGAATCTCCTTCTGAATAAGATCCCTGGCGACATAGGCTGCGGCGAGATTGCAGTAGGAATAGCCCAGACCTTTTATACCGGCAGCGCTCAGCTGGACGATCAGGATGGTGGTGGAATCCCAATCAGCGGTTCCATCGGATTCCGGCTGATCTGTGGGTATCGTGAACGCCGCGATCGCCGCCGACGTGATTTGGGCGGAAATGATTTGCGTCGAAGCGCCGTCAGCCGCCGACGGCGCTATCGTCTGGCTCATGTTTGTTTCTCTCCACTTCATGAGACCGTCGCGCCGGGCGTAATGGTAACGTGGCGAAGCCGCCGGTAGTTGTTACAGCGCGCCAGAACCGCAACGCTTCGCGTACAGCGCGGTCTAGCCAGAGGAGGGCTTGGATGAATTCATCAGACCTCCTACTCGAAAGCTTTTATTTCCCACTCGACGAATGACCTCGACTGAAGCGCTGAATCAGTTGATCAGAAATACTTCCGGCGTAGTCAAAGCGCACGTCCAGGATGGCCGTTTCCAACGGTCGCTCTCGTTCGTGGCGGCGTTATCAAGTTTTGTGAGCGGCCTGGAAGTGGGCTACGAGCATTACAAAGGAAGCTACGGCAACAGGATGATGTACACGCCGGTGATTCTCAGCGGCGTGCTGACCGGGGCCGCGGTAGCGGGGTTTTTTAGCGGGAAAGCGGCGCGGAGCGCGATGCGTTGGGCATCCGCGGCAACACTAGCGGATGGAGTCATCGGATTCGGCTTTCATGTCCGTGGCATTCAGAGAAAACCGGGCGGCTGGCGCCTTCCCTTGACGAACATCATTATGGGGCCGCCGATTTTCGCGCCTTTGCTGTTTGGCACCGCCGCTTACTTGGGATTCATCGCCTCCTATTTGCGGCGCGAGGATGACTCGCCGCTGACCTCCGGTGGTTCGCCTTATCAAGGTTGGAGACGCGAATTGAACGAAGGCCAGTTCCAGAAGCACATGAGCGCGGTGGCGGCACTCTGGACGGTGTGTTCCGGCGCTGAGGCCTGGTACTCGCACTACAAGAGCGGCTTTCGCATTTGGGCGCAATGGACGCCCGTGATTCTGAGTCCCTTGCAGTTGGCGGCGTGCGTGGGAGCAATCTATAGCAAGAGAGTCGCCCGTACCGTTCTGCCGGCGGTCTCCGCGATCACGGTGGCGGACGGCGCGGTGGGATTTTTCTATCATGCCAGAGGGATTAAACGAAGACCGGGTGGCCTCAAGCACTGGCTCTACAACATTCTGTACGGACCGCCAATTTTCGCGCCGTTGTTGTTCTCCGCTTGCGGCGTGCTGGGCCTGCTGGCGAGCGTGCTGAGGAGGGAACATGATTAAAACGAGCGATTCTTCCGAGAACTGGGTGCGCGATGCAAAGAGGGGAACACCGCTTCAGCCCAAACAGCAGCCCGGCTACTATCCGGGATACAGCACCATGGGCCAACGGAAGTTTTGGGACGAGACCACGCGGCGGGTGATAGAAGATCGCGTATATAACGTTCCAAAAATCCGTTTCTTTGACGAAATAGAACTGCTGACCATGACAGCGGTAGCGGATCGCCTGCTACCGCAAGACGACCGCCTGCCCGAGTTTCGCATTTCCATCGTGAATTACATCGACGAGCGTCTCTCTGAGGGCAAGATCGACGGCTATCGTTTCGTGGACATGCCGCCGGACCGCGAGGCTTACCGTATCGGATTAAAAGCGATCGATGACATAGCGCGGGAGGTTTATGCAAAACCGTTTGTCGATCTGGGTCCCCTGCAGCAGGATTATCTTTTGAAATCGCTTCATCACGGGAAGCCTGCAGCCAAAGACCGCGCCTGGAAAAGGATGTCCGTGGAACGCTTTTGGCACTTGCTGATACAAGACTGCGTGACGGCATACTACTCGCATCCGTGGGCATGGGACGAAATCGGTTTCGGAGGACCGGCCTATCCGCGAGCGTACACGCGGCTCGAAAACGGCATGCCGGAACCGTGGGAAGTGGATGAACAGCGGTATGAGTGGGAAGCGCCGCCGAATTCGCTGTCCGACCAGTTTGAACTTCTCCCCAGCGAGGCCAGCGCCGCTTCCGGCCAGGGAGGAACGCATTGAAGGAGCCGTTTCTGGGCCCCTTCCATACACCACGCGAGGGCGGCAAGATTCTTGGTCCCATGCAGCGCATCGCGCCGCAGACGCGGCGCTTCCTCGAGAACGAAGCCGTGGACTTCGCGATTGTCGGCGTGGGATCTGCCGGGGGCGTATTGCTGCAGAGGCTGGCCAAGGCCGGTTTCAAGGTGATTGGCTTTGAGGCTGGGCCATTCTGGGACGCCGAGCGCGATTGGGTAAGCGATGAAAAGGGATCGCACAAACTCTACTGGAACGACCTCCGGATCACGGGCGGAGAAGACCCGCTGGCGTTCGGTGAGAACAATAGCGGGAAGGGCGTGGGCGGAGGTTCGGTGCATTGGGCGGCTTTTGCGCCGCGTTTCCATCCCTCGGACTTTCGTGTTTACACCGAGGACGGCGCCGGCGCGGATTGGCCCATCAGTTACGAGGAGCTAAAGCCCTATTACGAGCTGCTGGAGCGCGAGCTTCCGGTGGCTGGTCCAGGGTACTTTCCATGGGGTGATCCGCATGGCTACCCGTTCGGGCCGCATCCGCTAGGCGGCGTGGGTGACGTTCTGGTGGAGGGATGCACCAAGCTTGGAATCGGCGTTTGCGCTGGCGGCCCTGTGGCCATCCTCTCCGGCTCGCGCGGCAAGAGGCCGCATTGCATCTACCGCGGGTTCTGCATTCAAGGCTGCAAGGTGGGAGCGAAGGCCAGCACGCTGATCACTCACGTGCCAGAGGCCCTGGAATACGGCGCGCAGATTCGCGACCTCTCGATGGTCTTCCGCATCTCCATGCAAAACCAGCGGCGCGCGGATGGTCTTTTCTACTATGACCGCGATGGCAAGGAGCATTTTCAACGCGCGAAAGCCGTGATCGTCAGCGGCTATGCGATTGAGACGCCGCGCTTGCTTCTGAACTCGGCATGTCCCGGGCATCGGAACGGCCTCGCCAACTCCAGCGATACGGTGGGCCGCTATCTGATGGCTCAGGCCGGGAACGTTATTCTGGGCCGTTTTGATGAATTAGTGCGCATGTACAAAGCTCCGCCTGCGCATGCTCTCTCGGAACACTTCTATGAGACCGATTCCCGGCGCGGCTTCGCCCGCGGGTTCGCCATTCAAACGGTAGGGCCTCTGCCGATTGCCTTCGCGAAGCAGATGATGAAAGCCAAAGGCGCCTGGGGATGGGGCATGCGCCGCGTGATGATGGATTACAATCACTGGGCCGCGCTCGGACTGCTCGGCGAGATTCTCCCATGGCCGGAAAATCGCGTGCAGCTCGCCGAAGAAAAAGATCGCTTCGGAATTCCGGTTGCAAAAGTCACTTTCGATCTTCATGAGAATGACAAGAAGCTCATCGAATTTGGAAAGAAGACTGTGATGGAGGTCATGCGTGCGGCAGGAGCCGAAGAGGTAGTCCAGGAATCGCGTTACGCGCACCTGGTGGGCGCGGCACGCATGGGTGATGACCCATCTCAGTCGGTAGTAGATAAGTACGGCCGTGCCCACGATGTCGGCAATCTGTTTGTGTGCGACGGTAGTATTCTGCCCACGCAAGGCTCCGCAAACCCCGGGCTGACGATTCAAGCGCTGGCGGCCCGCACCGCGGATTACCTCATCTCGCAAGGCGAGAAGATTTGGACTTCTGAAACCCGCGACATGACGCCTTCGCCGATTCGACGTAAGCTTGCCGTCGAAGGCACATTCACAACTGGCGTGCCGCGGCTTTGGAATTAGCAGCTTTCAGAAGGAGCCGCTCGGCGTCCGTCATACTGTAATGGAGCACTGTAAAAACACATTCCGCCGGCGCCAGTGGTTCTAAGGAAGTCCTGAAGCCATCTCGGGGTCGGCCCTACAAGCATGAAAATCATTGTTTCTGTGAAGCAGATCCCTGCGCGGGATTCTTCGCTGCGAGTCAACAGCGAAGGCACGTGGCTCGACGAGTCAGATATCGCCTATGAAATGAATGAGCCGGACGCCTATGCGCTCGAGGAAGCTCTACAACTAAAGGAGAAGCTAGGCGGCGAGGTGGTAGCACTGTGCGCCGGGCCGCCGCGCGCTACTCAAACCATTCGCGAAGCGCTGGCCAAAGGGGCCGATCGTGCGATTCACGTGGAGACGGAGTCCGGCGGCGCCTTGGATGCGCTTGCCACGGCCCGGTTGCTGGCGCAAGCAGTTCAGCCGGAAGCCCCGGATATCATTTTGACCGGCCTGCAATCGGACGATCTCGGCTATGGGCAGACAGGGGTGATTCTGGCGGAGTTGCTCGGATATGCGCACGCCACAATCGTCATGGAAGTGGAGCCGCAGGGCAATCTGGTCCGCGTGAAGCGGGAACTCGAAGATGGCTGGTTTCAGAACGTGAGCATGCCCTTGCCGGCGGTCCTCACGATTCAATCGGGCATCAAGAAGCTGCGCTACGCGACGCTGATGGGAATCAAGAAGGCGAAGACCAAGGAATTGAAGACCATCCCGGCGGCGGAGCTGGCTGGCGGCGCTGCGTCCGCGTCGGTAACGAAACGCGTCTACCTGCCCCAGCGCAGCAAGCAGATTCAAATCCTCGCCGGCGATGCCAAAGACGTTGCGCATCAACTAGTGGAGAAGCTGAAGTTCGAGGCGCGGGTGCTATGAGCGTTTTAGTTATTTTGGAACAGCGCGACGGCAAGTGGAACCGCATGTCTTTCGAGGCTCTGGCGGCCGGCGAGAAGATTGCCGCTGCACTGGGTGTCACCGTGCAGGCGGCCGTGATCGGTTGCGGCGTGGATGGCCCGGCGAGCGAAGCGGCCGCTTACAACGTTGCCAAGGTGTTCGCCGTGGATCACGAACTCCTGGCGCAATACACGGCGGATGGCTACACGGCAGCGCTCACGGAATTGATCAAAACGCAACGACCCAGGGTGGTGGTCTTCCCGCATACGTACCAGGTCCGCGATTATGCGCCGAAGCTCTCCACGCGGCTGGAGAAACCGCTGATCAGCGATGTGGTGGACGTGAAAACGGAGAGCGGTCGGCTCACGTTTGTACGGCAGCTCTTTCAAGGCAAGATAAACTCTGACGTCCATGCCGCCGGTGAGCCGGAGTTCGTCTCCATTCAGGCGGGCGCGTTTCGCGGTGCTGTACCGGGCGGCCCGGGCGTGGTTGTGGAGAAGTTTACTCCGCAGCTCCATGCCTCGCAGATCCGCAGCAAGCCCGAAGAGCCCTTCAGGGAAGCTCAACGCTCAGTGGATTTGAGCGCGGCCGACATCATTGTCTCAGTAGGCCGCGGCATAAAGGAAAAAGAAAACTTGCCGGTGGTGGAAGAGTTGGCCGGCGTGCTCGGCGCGGAACTGGCGGCGTCGCGCCCCATCTGCGACAACGGATGGCTGCCGATGGAGCGGCAAGTCGGCAGCTCCGGCCAGACCGTCGCTCCCAAGGTTTACTTCGCTATCGGCATTTCGGGCGCCATTCAGCACCTGGTAGGCATGAAGGGTTCGAAAACGGTCGTCGCCATCAACAAGGATGAGAACGCGCCCATTTTTGAAACGGCCGATTACGGAGTGGTGGGCGATCTCTTCGAGATTGTGCCCGCCCTCATCCAGGAGATTAAGAAGGCGAAAGCATAGAGATTGATGACAAGCAGTACAAAATCGGCAATCCCTTGCGGTATTGTTGTGGCGATTTTCAGCTTACTGGCGGCGGCAAGCTGCAATCGTCCGGTATCGCGCGACGTCGCGGCGACGGTGAACGGGCGTCCCATCACCTATTCCCAATTGGACCGCGTCATTGCGGCTCAGTTTCCAAACGCGCCGCTGAAGGCCAATGCGGATCAGACCATCCAGTTGCGGCTGGAAGCGCTGCGCTCTCTCATTGATAACGAGATTCTGCTGCAGCGCGCCGAGAAAGACGGCCTGCTCGCGTCAGACTCTGATGTCGAGGCCAAATTCAACGAACTGAAGGCGCCCTACACCCAGGAGGAGTTCCAAAAGCTTCTGGAGCAGCGTAAGATGTCCGCCACTGATCTCAAAGCGCAGATCCGCCGCGAGCTCAGCGTTCAAAAGCTGTTCAATAAGGAAATCGGCTCGCACATATCGATATCCGATGCCGAAGTCACCGCTTTCTATAACGCCAACAAAGCCAGCTTCAACCTGCCGGAAGACAAGATACGGCTGGCGCAGATTCTGGTGACGGCCTCGCCGGATGGTTCGGTGAATAACCTGAAGAACGACAAGGCGCGGAGTGATGCGCAGGCGCGGAACAAAATTCAGATGATCGACATGCGTGTGCGGCAGGGCGAGGATTTCGCGCAGCTCGCTCAAAATTACTCTGAGGATCAGTTCGCGGCGAATGGCGGCGACGTCGGCTTCGTGCCCGTTTCGGCCCTCGATAAGGCCAACCCCGACTTGCGCAAGACGATCATGGACATGACTCCCGGACAGGTTTCGCAGATACTTCACACGCCGGAGGGCTACCGCATCATTAAGCTGATCTCAAAAGAGCCTGCCGGACAGCGCCAATTGAGCGATCCGCGCGTGCAGGAAGAGATCCGCCAGGGACTGTTCCAGGCGAAGGATCAGATGCTGCGTTCCGCTTTCTATGAAGTCGCCCGCAGCGAAGCGAAGGTTGTCAACTATTACGCCGAATCCGTGCTGGCGAGCCGGGATAAGGACTAGCGGCATACCTCTCCAGCAGCAGGAGCACGGCCGACAGCGAAAGCCCGGCCAGAAACACATTGCCGTAATGCAGCACGCCGGGCATCAAGATGCCGTTCAGCGCGGAATCAGGCGGCCACACAATGTATACGCAAGCGTTGAGTCCGATCTGGCAGGCCCCGATCACCGCGGCGAGGCCCGGTGACACCGCCCACAACGCCAGTAAGCACGCACAATATGCAAAAAGTATCGTGGCATAGCTGCCTTGGTGAATGACGGTGCTGCCGGGTCCGAACAGCAACAGGCAGCACGCCGCCCAAGTGAATGCCGTATACAACGCTAGCATCGCAGCAAGCCGCCACGTATCCGAACGATACCGTTTCCTCAGGCCTGCTCCCAGGGCGATGAGTCCCACCGGCAGAAACCCAAGGTTAGGGACAATAAAAAAGAAGAAGAGCACCCGCAGCGTCTTGGCCTCGAGATAGCGTTGTGGGCCCGCCACAAGACCGTACACGTTTTTGCAGAAACTGGGTTCGCTGCCGATTAGGGTAATGAAGTTAGCCCATTTGTTATGTGCTATTTTCTCGAAGCCCGCCTGCTCGTAGGCTGTTGTGAGCACTTCCGGAAAGGGCCGCCGATCGGGCTGCTCTACGCCCGCAAGCTGGTATTTCAGCAGCCTGTCTCCAGGCGGGTCGTACAGCTTTTGATACAACAGCCAAGGCATGTAGATAACGAAAGCGGTGACTGCTAATACCGCCAGGCTTCTCCATCGCAAGCGCTTCCGCATCAGTAAGGCTGTCGCGGTAAGCCCGATCAGCGCGAAAAAGCTGGTACCGTGCGACAGGGCCGCAAACGCAGCCATGCTTCCGGCTACGAGTTGAAGAACGAGGCTGCGCTCCATCTCTGTTCGCAACTGATCCGCCAGAATCAGTGCCGAAAACCCGATTGTGTAGGCCGCCGCCAGAAGCTTCGGCCAGACATAGAACGTGTTCACAAAGACGAATCCCGAAAGGATTGAGACACAGAAGATCAGCGCCATCAAGCGGCGATCCACGCGGAAGCTCTGCAGAAACAGCCACAGCGCCGGTATCCAAAGACTCTGCGCGAGGGCGCCTAGCATTTGGTAACCCTGGTCCCGCGGTTGCGGCATAAACGGGTATTCCGCCAGCGCAAGGCCTGTCTGGAGCGGTGGACGGTCGCTGCTGAGCCAATCCGCTGCAAGAGGTTTGGGGATATGCTCGTACCGCACTGCCTCGGCCAGAACAAAGGGCAGCATGTTATCTCCGGGCAGCGCGTGTGTAAATCTTGTGCCCGCGGTATCCAGCGCATCTCGCAGTCCTCCGTAGACGAAGCCTGTTGCAAGTACCAGCAGTGACGCGCCGAACATCAGCGCTGCCGGCGTCGCGAGCGAGCGTAGCGCCCTGCGGCCCTGCGCGTCCAGTTTCGCGATCGCCCAGACGAGTGCTGAAGCGGCCGCGAAGGGCAAAAGAAAACTGTAGAGGTGCCCCACGCGAGGCGAAAAAAACCAGAGCCAAAACGCCAGGTATCCGGAACCGGCCACAGCGGCCAAGCCAGCCAATCCGGCAGAGATTTCACTCAGGCTCGTCTTCCAAAGGCAGAAAGCGGAGGTCGCGAAAAATAGCAGCATCATTACGGCAAAGTGAGTGCAGGTACGAGCCAACAAAATCAGCGTCTCGTTCCAGCGGAATTCATCCCTGTAAGGAACGGGCTCACTGAAGCCCAACCACCCCCCTGCGGTTGAGCTTCCGTCCGTGGCGACGAGCCGCACTTGCTTTCCCACCCACGATCGCGGCAGCTTGAAATCGTAGCGCAGCCATTCCTCTTTCGGGGTCCGGCGCAGTTCAATGCGTAGTTTTGCGTGTTCAGCCATGTTTTCCAGGTCGAGGCTGACGTTATCGGTAGACGGATAACCCGCCAGATACAAAGAAAGAATTCGCGGTGCGGCAAACGGCGTGGTAGTCGCAACGCCCGTGGCCTTATCGCCGGCTTCGCAGTATGAGCCCCAGGCGCGCAGGCCCCACGGCCTACCCTCCGGCCACACCGGTTCGTATGCCCCGTCCGGGCAAAAAGAATCGTTTCGCTCCAGGACCGTTTCCGGGTGAGCGTTATCCGCCCCGCGGGCAGGCGCTGAAATCAGAACCAAGGCCGCGCTGACGTGGCACAGCATAGCCCCCAAATTGCGACTCAATGGCAAGAATCTAATCTCTCACGCGCGTCTCGCCTGGAGTTATTTTGTCGAATATCAATCCGCGATTGAGTCAAATCAAATAGCGAATTGTCGAAAGGAAGAAATGGCAAAAACAGTAGGAGAGATGCTCATCAACCGGCTGTCCGAATGGGGAGTCGATGTCATCTTCGGGTTTCCCGGAGACGGCGTGAACGGGATTTTTGAAGGATTGCGGGCCAATCAGGATAAGGTCCGATTCGTGCAGGTGCGCCACGAGGAATCGGCGGCCTTCGCTGCCTGCGGCTACGCGAAATTCACGGGCCGCCTCGGCGTGTGCATCGCGACGTCGGGTCCCGGCGGGATTCATCTGTTAAACGGCCTGTATGATGCCAAGTGCGACGGCCAGCCTGTGCTTGCCATCACCGGCCACACCTTCCACGATCTGATCGGAACGCATTACCAGCAAGACGTGGATCTCGACAAGCTCTACATGGATGTCGCGGTTTACAACCAGCGCGTGATGGGGCCAGCACATCTAAACAGCGTGGTGGATGAAGCCATCAAAACCGCGCTCTCCCGCCGCTCCGTTGCGCATATCACCATCCCGAAAGACTTCCAGGATCAGAAGATGGATGTGAACCAGCGCTCCAGCGCGAACATCGCCAAGCACAGCGCCAACATTTTAGCGGCGGTCTATCCGCGTCCTTCGAAGGAACAACTCCAGGCTGCAGCCGAGATCATCAACCACGGCAAACGTGTGGTGATCATGGCCGGCCGCGGTTGTCTCGGCGCCCGAGCCGAGTTGCTTGAGTTCTCCGAAAAAGCCGCAGCTCCAATTGTCAAGCCCCTCCTGGGGAAAGCGGTTGTTCCGGACCGCGATCCGCACACTCTGGGCGGACTTGGCCTGCTGGGCACCGCCCCGTCACAAGACGCGATGGAGGAATGCGACACGCTCGTAATCCTCGGCAGCAGCTTCCCCTACATGGAGTTTCTTCCGAAGCCCGGCCAGGCGAAGTGCGTACAGGTAGACATAGATCCGGCTCGCATCGGCTTGCGTTATCCGGCAGATGTCGGGTTGGCCTCTGACTGCCAGACGGCGCTCAAGGAACTGCTTCCGCTAATCGAGCATCAGAAAAACCGCGACTTCCTCAAGAAATCGCAGCGGCGCATGGAAAGCTGGTTGAAGCTGCTGGACGAACGCGGCACGCGTACGGATTCGCCCATGAAGCCACAAGTAGTGACCTATCACTTGAACAAGCTACTCGCCGACGATGCCATTATCGCTTCCGATAGCGGCACCATCGCCACCTGGACCGCGCGCTACGTCGATATTCGCGGAGACATGATGTTTTCGCTCTCAGGCCTGCTGGCGACGATGGCCAACGGCCTGCCCTACTGCATCGGCGCAGCGGTCGCCTATCCCGGCCGCCAAGTAGTGTGTGTCGTCGGCGATGGCGGTCTCTCCATGCTGATGGCCGAGCTCGCGACGCTCGCGAAGTACAAGCTGAACGTCAAAGTCATCGTTATCAAGAACAACGTGCTCGGCGAGATCAAGTGGGAGCAGATGGTGATGAACGCTAACCCGGAATTCGGCGTCGATCTCGAGCCCATCGATTTCGAAGGCGTCGCCAAAAGCTGCGGCATCGCCGGATTTACTTTGGACAAGGCCGAGAACGCGCAGGCGATCCTTCAGCAGGCATTGAACTATCCGGGCCCAGCCCTGGTACAAGCGGTGGTGGACCCGAATGAACCCCCCATGCCCGGCAAGATCAAGACCGAGCAGGCCGTCCACTTAGCTGAAGCGTTGGCCAGCGGTGAAAAGAACGCGGGCAAGATCATTGAGACCGTTCTGAAAGACAAGGTTCGCGAAATTATTTAGCGCTTTGACCCTAGCAATGGTACGATGTGTGGCTAGATCGACTCGAACTATTTCGAGTATGGTATGGCCAGAATCAATCGATTTTCGCTTGCATCAGTTTGCCTCGCCGCGCTGATGATTTGCGCGCCGTTGAGCGGTCGGCCTCTGCAGAACGTGCACCCTCAACATGCCGGACCCGCAGAAACGCCGGCGCCGGATCCCTCGCGCGGATACACCTTTCCGCTCTGGATTTCGGGCTTGGTGGCCATCTTCTTCGCTGCGCGCACCGGTCGCTACAAGCCCCACCGCTAATTTGCCCCATTACGCGGAGGAGCGGGACAATTGATCGCGCCGCCAGGTCTTCGACCATCCAGCGCCTCCAGAATATTCAAAGCCGCCGCGCGCTCGATGGCTCGGCGCGCCGCCAAAACCGCGGAGCCGAGATGTGGCGTGAAAAGAGTTCTAGTAACCTGGCTCAAAAGCCTTGGAGAAATATCGCCTGGACGATCGGGCCTGGCCCAATCCTCCATTTCGAAAACATCGGCGGCATAACCTGCCAAGCGCCCGTTCTCCAGTGCCTCGGTTACCGCTTCTTCATCGACTACGGCCCCCCGGCTCACATTGATCAGAAAACTGCCGGGCTTCATGCAGCCCAATACATCGCGCCCCAACAGGTGGAAAGTAACAGCAGTAAGGGGCAGTAGGGGAAGAACAAAGTCGCTCACCTGCAGCAACTCCTCGAATGAGGCCCTCTGTACTCGCAGTTCTTCTTTCCGCGGCCGTTCGTCATGGTAAAGAATTCTGCAATCGAATCCCCGCAGTATACGTGCCAGCGCGCGGCCGACCGCGCCGAATCCGATGATTCCAACCGTGCTGCCTGAGAGCCCCCTACCGTAAAAAACCGGACGCCAGCCGTGAAACTGGCCGCTTCGGATCAGTTCATCGCCCATCCTCACGTTGCGCGCCAAGCCAAGCATGAGCGCCAACGCCAGCTCCGCCGTCGGTTCACTCAAGAGATCGGGAACAATCGTGAACCAGATGCCGAGTCGCGAGCATTCCTCCACATCGAAGTTGTCGCAGCCCTTCAAAGCCGCCGCGACAACCTGTAATTTTGGGCACTGGCGCAGGAATCTCGCATCCAACGAATCCGGCATGAACACCATCAGTGCGTGAGCGCCGCGCGCCGCGCGTAAGAGCTGATCTTCCGGCCACGGGTCGGGCGTTTCATTCACCCGCAAATCGGCTCGCCCGGTAAACATCGCCAGCGTCTCGGGAAAGGCCCGCTGCGTGATCAACACGCGCGGCTTCGTCGGCTCGTGGCTCAAGCGTATACCTCTAACAGGTTTAGTCCCTTGCGGAGTCGCTCGCTGCTGAAATCCACTATCGAAACCAGCACCCAGGTCAGGACGATATAGGCGGCCATCTGCTTGTAGAAGAAAAGCTGCTGCGCGTTGAACAGCGCCTGCCCTACGCCGCCCGCGCCAATCACGCCGACAATGGTTGCGGCACGCACGTTCCACTCCAGCCGGAACAGCGTGTGTATGGCGATGGGCCGCAGCGCCAGCGGAATATAGGCAAATCCCGCTGTGGCCAGCGTCGCAGCGCCCGTCGCCGCTATCGCATGCACAGGTGCAGCTTCGATGTTTTCGAACGATTCCGCGTAGAGCCGACCCAGCGAGCCCATCCCGTGTAGGGCAAGGGCGATAATACCGGCCTTCGGCCCAATACCGATGACGCTCACCAGAACTAGCCCCCAAATAACCTCCGGCACGGCCCGAAACGCTTCGAGCACGCGCCGCACGGGAACGAAAACGTAGATGGGAGTGACGTTTCGTGCCGCCAGTAAGCCAAGCGGCAACGCGGCTAGCATCGCGAAGAATGTTCCACCCACCGCAATTTCAATCGTCTCCAGGATCACCTTTGGCAGTTGCCGCACTGCATCGCCGGGCAAATGCGGAGGAAGCATGCTGGCAAATACCGAAATGGAGTGTGAAAACGCCAACATTTGCGGGCGATCTACCCAGAGCGCCAATGCGGCCAGTGGAATGACCGCCAAAAGCAACGGCGGCTTCTGCTTGATCAGCCGCGCCACAGCATCAATTGCAGCAACCAGCGCGATGAGCAGCAATATCAGGGTGGCTGTGCGCCTGAAGTCGAACGCATTAATTGTCCCCGCCAGTTCGGCGCCCAGGCCGCCTCCGCCTACCGCCCCTACAATCACAGAGGCGCGCACCGCGCTCTCAAACTCATAGGAGCCGTAGCTGAGGATGTCCTTCAAGCGCAGCGGCAGCAAGCCGAAGAACGCGACGGAAAGCTTTGTGGCGCCGGTGGCCCGCAGCGCATCCACGGGCTCGCGTGCGGCCGCCGCAAAGAGGTCAGAGAAAATTTTGCCCACCGCCGCCGTATAGAAAATGGCAAGCGCCAGGGTCCCGGCGGCCGGCCCGATCCCCACCACCACGACGCACAAAATCGCCAGCGTGAGATCCGGAATGGAGCGCACCGCGGACAGCGCGCCATACAAGAACCGCCCGCCCGGCAATCGCGCACCCACCCAAACACCGCTGATCAGCCCCGCCACGATCGCAATCAACATCGCGCCCGCTGCCATCTCTAGGCTCTGTGCCAGCGGCGTCAGCCCTGCCCTCAGGTATCGGATGGAAAGGTCGGGTGGAAAGAACTGGCCAACCAGGCTGAAAAAAGAAGACACGCTCAGCTTTGGCCGCGCGCGAAAGCCAACTGCTTTTCTGGAATGTCTCGCCCGGGATTAGCTCGGCGATCGTCAACTATCTGTCCTCCGCGCAGTTCAACGATGCGATCGAAAAAACGTTCGGCGAGGTGTGGCTGATGCAAGCTGCACAGCAGCGTAACGTGGCTCTCCGCGGCCAGTCCGCAAAGCAGCGCAAGGGTCTGCTCGCTCAGCGCCGGATCGAGTGACGCGACAGGCTCATCCGCCAGCAGCAGAACCGGCTCCTGCACCAGTGCGCGCGCAATCGCCACTCTTTGATGCTCGCCCCCTGAAAGGTTCAAGGCCGGTGTGCGTAGTTTGTGCTCCAGGCCCACGCGCCGTAACGCCGACCGGGCTTCTTCCAGTTCGCTCTCAAACGGCCACATCAAAAATCGCAAGGCACGCCACGATGACCATCGCCCCAGAGCGCCCGCCATTACGTTTTGATGGGTCGAAAGCATGTCCACCAGGTCGTGCCGCTGCGACACCACGCCAATGTGACTGCGTGCCGCGCGCAACGCCTTCTTGCGCAGCTTCGTAATGTCGGCGCCGTTCACTTTCACCGAACCCGCTGACACCGGCGCAAATCCGTTGATGCTGCGCAGCAGCGTCGTTTTTCCCGCCCCGCTGCGCCCCAGCAGCGCAATCCTCTCTGTCTTGCCTGCCTGTAACGACACGCCATCCAGCACAGTATGGCTGCCATACCGTACCACCAGGCCGGCAATTTCGAGAATCTTATCGTTCAACACGATAGGTAGCCATATGGGTTCGCCTACAGTAGCTGCAACTCCCGCGCGATCTGCCTGATTCCGTCGTACTCGCCATCATCGGCGCGTACAAAATCCTTACCGCGCAGAATCGTCAGGATTGCGTCGTCCTTGCCTGGACGCAGTTCCAGGAATGACTTCACGAACGCACTGGTTTCGGTGTCTGTAAGCCCTTTTCGAGCCACCCAAACGTAATCGACAAACGGCTCAGAGGTGTGAAACACGCGTACTTTGCTGCCGTCCAACTTCCCTTCAGCCACCATCGAGTGAAATACCGTCTCATCCAAGGCGCCCGCATCGCTGGCGCTCGCTTCCACCGCCTTGGCCGTCGCGGTGTGACTGCCCGTATAGCGGAACTGCAGGTCTTTGTTGGGATCGATCCTGGCCTTCCGCATATCTTCATATGGAATCAGATGGCCGCTCGTGGAGTTGATATCGCCGAAGGCGAATCGCTTGCCCCGCAGATCTTTCAGTTCGTGGATAGCAGATCCCGCTTGGGTAATGAACAGTGAGTGGAAGTTTTTATCCGCTGCCCGCTGCACTAGCGGAATCACTTGATAGCGCGCATGCGCCTTGATATACGTCAGCCCGCCCAGGTACGCCAAATCCAATGAACCATTTCCCAGCGCTTCCACCGTCGCGTTGTAATTCGTCGGAATGATAAGGGCTACCTCCCTGCCAATCGATTTGGAAAGGTAATCTCGTAGGGGCGCCTTTTGATCCATCGAAACCTGCGTGGCGCCGGCGTCCGGGATCATCCCAACCTTTATTTCCTCCGCACCTATCAGGCGCGACGGAATCAGTGAGATTCCCAGGGAGGCAGCGCTTCCAATCAGCAGACTACGACGTGACAGTGTGAGGGTTTCCGCCAAAGTGCCTCTATTGATTCTTGCTCTGTTTCCTGATCTGCTCCATGTAATCGCGTACGTATTGCTGAAACTCCACCGGGATTTCATCGCGGTTGATCTCGCCGCCTGTATCGGAGTGCGCCGCTACCTGGCCGGTATACTGCGTCTGTAGCTTTTGCTTGCTGGACGCGGTTTCCACAGTCATCTCGCCGCTGACGCTGGCAGAACGCTTGCCGATAATCTCGGCCAGCTTGCCCATCGCCTTCTGCTCCTCGGCCTCTTTGATCGCCTTATCGCCGTCCTGCCGCCCGATGCCGGATTGCGAATTGGAACCTTTCTTATCCAGCGACTGGTCTGCGCTTGAGCCTTGCGCAGCTTGCCCCTTCTCGGTGGTCTGCCCCTGTCCTTGCGAATTCTGCAATTGGTGCGCCTGCTGGTTGGTGGCGCTTTGCTGCGCAGCCGTCCCTTGCTCGTCATTGCTCGAAATCTGCTCTCCGGCCTTCTTCTCTCCCGAATTGGGCGTATTGTTGCCGGATTTCTGCGTCCCCGTTTCGGGGCGCATCTTCGCCATCAAGCCCGACAGCGCATCTTTCATGCGGTCCATCAAGCCGTTCGAATTCTGTTGATTGTTCTGCTCTCCGTTTTGCTGGGGCTCTCCCAATTCCTTGGTATTCGCAGCCTGTTGCGATCCGTTCTGCTGGCTGTTCCGCTGGTTGCCGGGCTGCGCGCCGTCCGCGCTCTCGCCATCGCGCCCGTCCGTGCTCTCTCTGTTCTGCCCGGTTTTTCCGTCCTGCGATTCCGGCGATTGCCCTGGCGTCTGCACTTGGCTGTGGCTCGTCGGGTCGGGCGTGCCGGCTTCGCTCGCGCCCGGAGTTTGCAGCAGGCGCTGAGCGTCATTCTGTTGCGCCTCCGCTGGACGCTGCCCGCTCGCTCCGGGGTCGTCGCCGAGGCCCGCATCCCTAGGTTGCGTGCTGTCCGAAAAGACACGTTCAATCCGCTCCACCACGCCTTCGAAATGCAGCGGAATCAGCGCCTGCCGCAGGCTGAGACTGCTGGTAACCAGATACCTCACCGCGAATAGCCCAAACGCTACCGCCGCCAGCGCTCCCGCCAGCGCCCAGGCCCGCTGCCCGGCGAACGGAAACGCCCTCTCCGGCTGCAGTTCAGCCGCCAGTCTTTCTGCGCTCTGAATTTGCAAGCACTCCAATGCCCTACCACCGCGCAAGCCGTTCCGCGTCAGCAGAAACCAGGCCGTCGAAATGGAATCGTTCAACTCCAGGCGCCGGTCCAGCATCTGCGCCACTCGGTATTGGCTCACCCTCCGTTCGCGGATACGCCTCGCGGAAATGAACAGTCCGATACCGCCCAGCGCTGCCAGCCAGTACCAGTCGAGGATCTGCGTCCCCAGCAGCAGCATCAGAATGCCGCCGCCCAGCACCACGGCCGTCGCCAGCGCAAGCTGCTCCGCGACCACGACTACGAATCGCCGCCGGCAAGCTGCCACCACAACTGTATGAACCCGGCTCGAAACCGGCATACCTGATTGTCCCATTCGACGGCTTCGCGCGACCCGCCTAGAGCGTAGGCGAATCGTCGCCCATCAGCGCTCGCCGCACAATTTTAATCGGCGCCCCGCCCTGCCGCATGAAATCGTCGTGGAACTTCTGCAGCGAGAAACCGTTGCCCTCCTTCGCCTGAAGATCCGCCCGCAATTTCAGGATCTCCAATTTTCCCAGCGTGTAATAAAGATACGTCGGATCCGACGTGCCTCGCTTGGTTTCTACCGCCCCCACGGAGCGCGATTGGTATCCGTCGCTCACAAAGAAATCCGCGGCCTGCTCCATCGTCATCTGGGCCGTGTGCATTTTGATGCCGGCGATAAAACGTGCGTCCCTCAGCAGAGCGTCCTGTAATTGGCCTAGGCGGATCAGGTTCGATTCGCGCAGACTCTTCGCTCCCACTCCGGGCTTGTTGTAACCCTGGTCGAGCATCATTTGCTCGCAGTAGTGCGCCCAGCCCTCCACATTCGTATTCGCCGTAATCAGCTTGCGAACGGTGCTCAGATGCGTGTGATTGACCCACAGAAACTGGACGTAATGGCCCGGGTACGCCTCGTGCACCGAAGTGCTGATCACCGTTCCTACATTAAAAGCGGCCATATGCTCGGCAATGTGCTCAGGGGTCCAGTTCTTTTCGGGAAGAGTCACATTGAAATAGGCCGTCGTTGAATGTTTCTCGAAGGGGCCCGGAGGGTCCATAGAAGCCTGCGTGGTGGCGCGCATGAAGGGTGGCGTTTCCTCCAGCACGGGCTGCACTGTGGAGGGAATCGTAATGATGCGCTTGCGTTGAATGAACCCAATCAGGCTGTTAAAAGTGTTTTGAAACGTTGACAGCAGCTGGTCCGGCGCCGGATGCACGGCGGCGAGTTCGGCCAGCGCCTCCTTGGGAGTCTTGGATGGGTCCACTTGCTTGCCAACCCGTTCAAATTCGGCCTGATTCTTGTGCAGGTCCGCGTAGGCGATATCCAGCAGCTTATCGAGCGGCGTGTCCACCATATCGTCGTAGAGCAGCTTCTTCCGGAAAGTATCCGTCCCTATGCGGAAGTCTCCGTTTGAGCGCGGCAGCAGATCGGCCTTCACCCACTTTTCATAATCCTCCAGGGCTGCGATCACGGCAGCGTTGGTTTTGTGAAACTCCGCAATGGTGGGCGCGTCCTTCGCGTCTGCAAATGCTCGCGGCACATCCTCTTGAAAGAAGCCGATGATTCCAGGTAACTGCTCCAGCGCGATTTCGGTATAGACCAGCGGCGGATTTTTCAGGTTCGGCCGGGCCGCCTCCAGTGCCGCAGGCATCTGCTTTTCGCGCGCGATCAGTGATCGCAAGCGTTCATCGGCGGGCGCGAATTTGCGCTCCATCAAAACGAAGGCGCTGCTTGTAATTCCGCTCGAATAGTTATCCGGATTCTTCTCCCACGGCCGAATCGTCTCCAGCGTCAGAAGTGCGCTGCGGATGTTGTTCCGAACCATGGCCAAGTCGGCTTGCGTACTCTCGTCAAATCCCGCGTCAGAGATTGCGTCAAACCGGACCTCAAGCGAATGCAACGTGGCGATCTCCTCATTGATGCTGCTGCGGCTATAATCCTCCAGCTTGTTGTCATATTGGTGTAGCCCCGCGGCCGTCCCGAAGGTCGGCGCATACTTAAAAACAGCCTCCGAAAAATACTGATCGGCCAGCGCGCGAAAGCCGCTCCCCGCATCCTGAGTTTGGGCGCCCGTGCTCATGAAACCTCCACACAGCACTACAGCAGACAATAGGCGATATCTCACGACTCTTAGTATGAAAGACCAAAAGGAGTAGTACATGAGCGAAACTTCCCGACGCTTCCCTTTTATCGCGCTCCTGGGTTCGCGCATAATCCGCATCGCGGCCGCCAGCCTCCTTGCGGGGATTGTTGTCGGAGTAGTGGGTGGCGCATTCCGCTGGTTTCTGGTTGCCGCCGATCGATGGCGTGATTCTTTCATTACTTGGGCGCACGGGTGGCCTCACATCGGGTGGCTGGCGCCGATGGTGCTCGTGGGCGCCGGCGCTGGTTTCGCGCGCTTCCTTGTAGTTCGATTTGCGCCCGCGGCCGAGGGTAGCGGTATCCAACTACTAGAAGCTGTATTTCGAGGTGAGGCGAAGCCAACCACTATCGCGATCGTGCCCGTCAAGTTCTTAGGTGGCCTGCTCTCTATGGGTTCCGGCCTGGCGCTTGGTCGCGAAGGGCCGACCGTCCAGATGGGCGCCGCGCTCAGCTCGATGATCTCCCGGTTACTAACAAAACACGAGCATGATATGAACATTGTCGGGGCTGCCGGAGCCGGCGCAGGGCTCGCTGTCGCCTTTAACGCTCCCATCGGGGGATCCGTCTTCGTCTTCGAAGAACTTACCGGGAGCTTCACGCCGTGGCTCATGCTGTCCACGCTATCAGCCGCCATGGTAGCTGTTTGGACCATGCGATTGATATTGGGCAACGAACTGGATTTCACGGTGAGGCAAGTCAGCGTGACACAAATCTGGAGCATCAGGCCGTCTCTCGCTCTCGGCGCACTGCTGGGTGCTGCTGGCGCTCTCTACAACTCTGTTATAGTCCGTTTGCTTGGTTTGTGGGAACGGCGGCCCAGGCTGTCCACTATAACGCGCGCAGGCCTCATAGGAGCGACCGTGGGACTTCTCGGCTGGTTCGCACCGGCTTTGATTGGAGGTGGCAACACGCTGACGCAGGCCATACTCGACGGCCGTTACACAGTGGGGACTCTGCTGGTCGTGTTCCTCGCGCGCTTTCTGCTCGGCCCGTGGTCGTATTCTGCGCGCACGCCCGGAGGTCTGTTTGCACCGTTATTGGTACTGGGCGCATGCTCCGGCGCGCTCTTCGCGGGAATTCTAAATCACGCCCTGCCTCACCTGGATCTGCCACCCGTGGCGTTGGCGGTGGTCGGTATGGGAGCGCTCTTCTCCGCAACCGTACGCGCGCCGCTTACGGGCATCGTGCTCACTGTTGAGATGACCGGCCGAGGCGATCTGACTTTATCCTTGCTGGGGGCATCGCTGGTTGCCATGCTAGTCGCAATGCTGCTCGGGAGCGAACCCATCTACGAGACTTTGAAGCGCCGCACGCTGCAGCAGCTCGAGAAGTAGCTGGAGGCAACCCTGTCCGTTACCATAAAATCTTCGGATGCTGCGTTTTGAAACGGCTGGCGAGTCCCATGGCGAGTGCCTCGTTGCAACCCTGACGGGTCTTCCCGCCGGCATCCCCGTCTGCATCGATTTCATTGACCGCCAGCTTTGGCGCCGCCAGCAGGGCTTTGGCCGCGGCGGCCGCATGAAGATCGAGACAGATCACGTCCGCATCCTTTCCGGTGTGCGGCACTCGCAAACAATCGGCTCGCCCATCGCCCTTATCATCGAAAATCGAGATTGGAAAAATTGGACCGGCACTCTTCCCGTCGAGGCCAAAGATGCCGAGCCCGGCAAAGAGAAGCCGGTTCAACGCCCGCGTCCCGGGCATGCCGATCTCGCCGGCGCCATCAAATACAACTTTCCGGATGCCCGCTACATTCTGGAGCGCGCCAGCGCCCGCGAAACCACCGCTCGAGTCGCGGTGGGAGCTTTTGCCAAACTCATGCTTCGGGAATTCGGCATCGAAATCCTCAGTCACGTCGTAGGCGTCGGACCCGTCCAACTGGAGCGTCTCGCCGCCTGGGATGAAATCGTTGCTCTAAGCCAGCGCGAGGATGTTCTGCTGAATTGCGTAGACGCCGCCATCGAACAGCGCATGAAGGAAGCCGTCGATCACGCGTATCGCACCGGCGACACGGTCGGCGGCATTTTCGAAGTGGTGGCACATGGCCTGCCGCCGGGCCTGGGTTCGCATATCACATGGGATACTCGCCTGGACGGTCGCCTGGCGCAGGCCATTGTTTCCATTCAGGCGGTGAAAGGCGTCGCAATCGGTTTGGCCGAAGAGGGCGCAGTGGCCTACGGGTCGGCCGTGCAGGACACGATCCATTACGACAAGCCCGCCCGTGAATTTGCGCGTGGATCGAATCGCGCTGGCGGAGTGGAAGGCGGCATGACGAATGGAGAAGACGTCCGCGTGCGCGGTTTCTTAAAGCCCATTTCCACCCTTCGCCGCCCATTGGAGTCCGTGGATCTGCCTACTCGCGAGCCCGCGCTGGCCGCTTATGAGCGCAGCGATGTCGCTGTCGTTCCCGCCGCCGGGGTCATCGGCGAGGCCATGGTTGCCATTGTGCTCGCGCAGGCGTTCCTCGAAAAATTTGGCGGCGATTCACTCGGCGAAACACGCCGCAACTTCGACGGTTACATCGCCCAGGTAAAAGAGTTTTAGAGGGAAATGGTTCTCAAGATTTTGAAATATGGCGAGCCGGTGCTGGAAAAGGCCGCCCAGAAGGTGACTCAGTTCGATACTCCCGAGATGCAGGAACTCATCGCCAACATGTGGGAGACCATGTACGCTGCCAAAGGAGTCGGCCTCGCCGCCCCGCAAATCGGCGTCGGCAAGCGCCTCTCCGTCATCGATATTTCGGTGGGTGAAGATGAAAGCAAGAAGATTGTGATCGTCAATCCTGAGATCGTCTCCTCCGAAGGCAAGCAGACCGGCGAAGAAGGTTGTCTCAGCATTCCCGGTTTCCGCGAACCCGTCACTCGCGCCAGCCAGGTCCGGGTGCGCGCGCAGGATGAGAAAGGCGCGCCGCTGGAATTGCTCGGAGATGAGCTGCTGGCCCGCGCCTTCCAGCACGAGATAGATCACTTGAACGGCATTTTGTTCATCAATCATCTCAGTGCGCTAAAACGCGACATCATTCGCCGCAAAATCAAGAAACTGCAAAAAGCCGGCGAGTGGGATTAGGCGGCGCCCGCACCGAAGCATGCGAGTTGTTTTTCTCGGCACGCCCGAATTTGCCGTTCCGTCTTTGCAGGCGCTAGCGTCTGAACACAATGTAGCGGCCGTGTTCACTCAACCCGACCGCCCCAAAGGCCGCGGCCATTCACTCGCCGGGTCTCCGGTCAAAATCGCCGCCCTCCCGCTTGGTCTTCCCGTCCATCAGCCGGAGCGCATTCGCCAGCCTGAATCCGTCGAGCTGCTGAGGGCGCTCGCGCCGGAGCTGATGGTCGTCGTAGGCTACGGGCAGATCATTCCGCAGGTCATCATCGATCTGCCCGTGCACGGCATTTTGAACGTGCACGCTTCTCTGCTGCCGAAGTATCGCGGGGCGGCGCCCATCCAGTGGGCCATCGCGAACGGCGAGACGCAAACCGGCGTGACTATCATGCAGATTGACGCCGGTCTCGATACCGGCGACATGCTGCTGAAGTCCGCCGTTCCCATCGGCCGCGAAGAAACCGCTCCCGAGCTGACTGAGCGTCTTGCGCCGCTCGGCGCGCAACTGCTGCTCCAGGCGATCCGCCAGATCGCGACCGGTGTCGTCCGCCGCGAAAAGCAGAACGATGCCGAAGCCACCCTCGCGCCCGTCCTCAAAAAGGAAGACGGCCTCCTGGATTGGGCGCGCACTGCCGGCCAAATCTTCAACCGCCTGCGCGGTTTCACGCCCTGGCCTGGAGCTTACACCGTCTTCCGCGGCAAGCAGCTTCTCATCCTTAGCGCGCAACCCGCCGAATCATGCGCCATCGCTCCGGCGCTAACCCATCCCGGCATACTGGTGGCTGACAGCCGGCGGCTCTTCGCCGGCTGCGGCGGCGGGACCGCGCTTGAAATACGCGAGCTGCAACTCGCCGGAAAAAAGCGCATGACCGCGGAAGCCTTTCTGAACGGTTATCAATTATCCGAGAATGAATAATTAAGGGCATAAGAGATCCGTGCATCTTCCCTTGGGCTACCGCTATTCCGCCGTCTACGCGGGAATTCGCAAACAGGAGCTGGACGATATCGCGTTGATCGTCCCGGATACACCCGCTCAGGCCGCCGCGGTTTTCACCCGTAACGTCGTGCAGGCGGCGCCCGTGCGTCTTGCGCGAAAGCATTTACAATCCTCGGGCGGCAAGGCTGCCGCTCTCCTGATCAACGCCGGCAACGCTAACTGCGCTACGCGCACCGGTGACCAGGTTGCGCTCGCCTCCTGCAAAGCCGCGGCCAAGGCGCTGAAGACCAACACGCAATATGTTCTGCCTGCGTCCACCGGTGTTATTGGCGTGGAGCTGGAGCCTGCGCTTTTGACCGGCGCGATTCCTAGTCTGGTTGCCAAACTCTCGCCGGACGCTTTCGAATCCGTCGCCCGCGCCATCATGACGACCGACACGCGCATGAAGATGGCCTCGGAAGAGGTTGAGTTCCGCAAAGGCGTCGTTCGGGTTGCCGGCATGACCAAGGGAGCGGGCATGATTCAGCCGAATATGGCCACCACGCTCGGCTTCGTTATGACGGATGCCGCGCTTCCCGCTTCGATTCTTCGCGGAATGCTGTCGCGTGCCACAGATCGCTCCTTTAACGCCTTGACCATCGATGGCGATACTTCCACCAATGACACCCTCGCGCTGCTCGCCAACGGCGCTTCCAAAGTGAAGCCGGACGAGAAGGAGCGCAAGGTCTTTGAAGAGGTTCTCACGTGGGTGCTGGAAAATCTCGCCGAGCAGATCGCAGCCGATGGGGAAGGCGCCCGCAAGTTGATTCGCATTCGCGTAGCGGGCTTCAAGACAAACGGGGAAGCTCGTCAAATCGCCCGTGCTGTTGCGAACTCGCCCCTCGTCAAAACCGCGATCGCCGGCAGTGATCCGAACTGGGGACGCATTCTCGCCGCTGCCGGCTATGCCGGCGTCGTGTTCGATCCTTCGCGCATCGATATCTATCTGCAATGCACTCTGGTCTGCCAGGGCGGTCTCGCGGCGCCATTCGACGAAGAAGAACTCAAGCAAAAATTGGACGAATCGGAGGTCCGCATTCGCATCGTGCAGAATGGCAAAGGAAGAGGCGAAGCGCGCTTTTTCACCTGCGACTTCACGGAAGGCTATATCCAGATCAATGGCAGCTATCGCACCTAAGTGGGCCGCCGTGTTACTGGCGCTGCCCATGTTGGCTGCAGCTCAGGCAAATCAGAACGACAACAGTGCGCAAGCCGACATCGCGCGCGCAATGCTCAATCACGTTGCCGGCGCGCTCACGGCGAACAATGTCTCAGATGCCATGACGGCGTTCGAACCCTCGTTCCCCGATTACCAAAAGCTCAGCAACTATTTCAGCGGTCTTACTCAGGCCTTTTATGTCTCCAGCGAAATTGACGTTCTGGATGAGGAAGACAGCGCGGACGAGACGAAACTGAGCGTCCGCTGGGCCCTCACGCTGACCGATATTCAGACCCTCTACACCGAAAATCGCAGTGCCGAGCTGAACGTGCGCCTGGTCAACGGCAAAGGCAAATGGAAGATCGCTGCGCTATCGCCGATCAGCCTGTTTGATCCGGCCGCTTCTGCTTCAAAGTAATCGCCTCAGCGCTTCGTAATCGCTATTCGGAACAATGTGAAATTCCAGTTTCAGGCTCGTCAGCGTTTTCAGCTCGTCGAAGGCTTCAGTTCCCGGTACGCGCCGCCCTACTAGCGTCAGCCGTCCCGCTTGCATGTCGCAAGGCACTAGCCCGAACCGGCGTTCCACGTATGTTGGCAGGCTGCGGACCACCTGCCTTCTGATCCGTTCCAAATCCAGGCGCGCCGCCGGGACGCCGCACTGCATGCTGATCCCCAGGCACAGAATGTCCTCGCCGATGAGTCCTGTTTCCAGCAGATAATCCGCGGCGTCCGCATCGGCCGGCATGCCTGCGCGCAGCGCGGCGGCTTGGTCGCGCGACAGAAATTCCATTTCCAGCAACACATCCAGCAGGTCGCGCTTTTCCAGCGCCAAAGCGGTCCGGCCCGGGTACATGTGCTCCGTTTTTTGCCAGGCGAGCCGGCGGCCGGCCTTCCGCCCGTAGAAGTATTGCCAGAGCGCGCCCAAAGAGGCGCAGCAGTTGATCAGGTTGGCGAGGAAGGCCCGGAATGGTACTCCTGCCGCGAATAGCGCGCCATAGATGCGCGATACGCAGGCCGCTCGCACCATCAGCCGAAAAACCTGTAGCAGTAGCGTGATCCAGCACAGTTTCGCAACCGTCGGATTCGTCACCGCAAACAGCCACGGAACGTGCGCCGCCGCGCTGGCCGTCCACCCTGCGCTCCCGATCAGGAATGCCAGATTCGCCAGCAGGCTCAGCGGATTCGCCAGCAGCCCTTTGCGATCCCGCCAGAACCAGTACTTGACGCGCCAGCCGCCGCGCCAGCCCACCCGCTCCCAACATTGCAGTCCAATGCCCGTCACCCACCGCGTCCGCTGCCGGATAGCGGCCCTCAGTTTGCGCGGGAAGTATTCACGGGTGGCGACCCACCCTTTCTCATCCCGGCGCAGCGGAGCGAACATCTGCCGGTATCCGGCCGCGTGAATATAGACACCGATTTCGTAGTCTTCGGTCAGGCTGCCGGGATCGAATACTTCGCCGGAACGCTCTTTCGCCAGCCGTTCCAACACTTCCCTTGCGAAAGCCGTTCCCACTCCATTTGAGGGGACAAATGACCCGCTGCTTTGCCGCGCGCGCATATCTATCGTCTGGAATTCAGCAAATTCGTCGCAATAGACGCCGTGCGTGAGCTCGCCCAGCCCCGTCGGCAGCGCCAGGACGGGAACCTGGACCATCGCATACTCCCGGCGCGCCCGATTAATCACGTTCAGCGCGTCTGGATGAATAATGTCTTCCGCGTCGTGCAGCACCACCGTGTCAAACCGGCTGCTGCTTTCCCGTTCGATTGCCTCCATGCGGTCATAGATGGAGTTCAGGCAGTCCGCTTTCGAGGTCGGCCCAGCGTGCCGGCACACCGCTACGCGCACATTCCGGAATGTTCTGGCCAATTCTTCCACTACCGCCAAGGTGGGCTGATCGTTGGGATATACGCCCAGAATGAAATCGAAGTTGCGGTAGCGGATAGCAGCCGCGTTATGCCGGATCATGTTCCCGATAACGTCTGCTTCCCTCCAGCACGGCACGAAAATGGCGATTCTGGACGGCCGGTCTGCAATCGCTTCTGAATTTTCAATCGAGCAGGTGCGCCGCCGCCGCGCCATGCCTGTCCAGCAGCAGATCAGGATGGGAACAAAATCGTCCACGCCGCTGATGAGCAGAAGGATCGCAAGCGTCCCCAGGAACCCGGTCCAGTACGACGCAAAAGTCATTATCCTCAGCACAGAAGTGGGGATACGAGCACTTGAATCGCAGGAAGACTTAGACTTTTTAGCCGCCGCGCCCACTCTCTGTTTTGCTGACCGAAACGCGCTCTCACCGGAACGATTGGGCTTCTTTCACGCAGCTCGTTTATGATCTAATCGGCGGTACTGTTCGTCGCCACACGTTTACGCAATGGGAACTGGACCTGCTTTTCGACCTTCAAATGTCTGGTATTCGCAAATCGTCGCGCCCGGACGTGCTGCGGCGCTATCTGAAGGCGGTCAGCCGGAGTGTTACGCAGGCGGCCGGAGCGCCCCCGCGCTTATCTCGTTTTTTGGAAGCCGAACAAAGATCGCGGCTTGCCGCGGCCGCCGCCGCTCAAGCCGCTAAGGCCGCCACGGCGGTAACCTAGTACACCAGACCGCCAAAAAGCGGTATCTAGGCTATCCTCAGATTAGAAATTATGAGGAGAAACCGCCATGGCTAGCACGTCCGGGCCCCCACCCAAGGCCGAGCACCTGGTATTTTGCGTCAAATTCCAGAAACAGATGCCGGGCCTGGATGAAGCCCCCTTTGATGGCCACCCGCTCGGCCAGCGGATCTATGAAAACGTCTCCAAGGAGGCCTGGCGCATGTGGGTAGAACAGATGAAGATGATTATGAATGAGTACCGCCTGAACCTGGGGACGGCGGAGGCCCAGGAATTTCTCCTGAAACAGATGGAAGAATACTTCTTCGGCGAGGGCGCTGCTCTCCCGCCGGGTTATGTCGCCCCCGGGCACTGAAATTTCGACATACACGCCACGCACCCGCCGCTCGTCCTAAGAACTTGACACGCCGCCTTCTCTGCCTGCTTCTTGCCGCCGGCGTATGCTGGGCGTCGGCGAACCAGGTCGCCGCCCGGCTGGCTCGTCAGGCTAAGAAAGCGCAGGATTCCGGACAAATCGTTCGCGCCTACCTGCTTTATGCCGAGGCCGCTGCCCGCGACCCGCAAAACCAGACTTATCGCGCGGAGAGGGATGCGCTCGCCTCTGCCGCCAAGCTGTTGACTAAGGCCGACATTCAAACAGCGGACATCTCCCAGGATCTGGCGATCGCGCAGGATGAGCGTGCCAACCCGAACCCTCCTATTGAGCGTGCGACGGAGGCTGAGTGGCGCAGTGATCCGCACCTGCAGCCGATTGCGGAAGTCGTGGCGGCCGTGCCCAAAGCAGACTTTGATCTGCGGGCTCCGGCGAAAACGCTCATCGAGCAAGTTGCCACCGTCTACGGGCTTCACGCGATTATCGATCAGGACGTCGTATCCGGCGAGCCGATACTCTTTCAACTCACGCAGGCCGGCTTGCCCACGGCGATGGAGGCTCTGACTGCTGCCACCGGCACTTTTGTTTTTGCCGTCTCCCCGCAGGTGATCTATTTCGCTCCCGATACGCAGTTGAAGCGCGACGAGCTTGAACCCAACGTTCTGCTCACCTTCCATCTTCCGGACGCTCTGGGTGAGAAAGACCTGATTGAAGCCGCTAATGCAGCTCGGAACGTCCTGCAAATGCGAGCCATCGGGTGGGACAGTCTTAGCCGCACGGTGATGATTCGCGATCGCGTCACTCGCGCGCGAATCGCAAAAGCGGTTCTCGAGTCTCTGCTGCTCCCGCGCGGCCAGCTTGCGATCGAAGTGAAGTTTCTCACCATCGACAGCGACAAAATGTACAATTACGGCTCGGCGCTGCAAACTTCCTTTCCGGCCTACTTCCTGGGGCACATCGGCGGCTTTACCTCAGTCCAGCCCGCATTAGCGAACGTCGCTTCCCTGCTCCTTGTCGGCGGCGGTGGCAGTCTGTTTGGCTTCGGCCTGGCCAACGTGAGTTTTTTTGCGACCGAGAGCAGTTCACTGGCGGAAGTGACCTTTGACGCGACGGTTACGGTGAGCGACCGTCAGACCGTGAATCTGCACGTCGGCGATAAGTATCCTATCGCCCAGACGCTCTACACCGGCTTCTCGCAGAGCGAACCTTCCATATACAATCCGGCGCCGCAGATCACGCTGGTCGATCTGGGCCTGGTGCTGAAGATCACGCCGGCTGTGAACGGCGATGGCGACATCGCCCTTGACATCGAAGCTGAGTTCAACTCGCTGGGCAATCAAACGTTCAACACCATCCCTTCTATCTCAGACCGCGCATTCAAGGGTACCGTGAATATGCGCGAAGGGCAGGAAGCCATCCTCGCGGGCCTGGATTCCGACACTAAGAGCTTCACCCGCAATGGCCTGATCGGCCTCAGCCAGGTTCCGGGCCTGAATCAGTTCTTGAGCAACAACACCTCCGATCACCAAAACAGCCAGACGCTTATTCTGGTCAAGCCCACGATTACCCGCCTGCCTATGTCCCCCTGGATAAGCCCGCAATTCCTGCTCGGCCCCCAGCGTGGCGAGCGGGTATTGTTGTAAGCGTGCGGCCGCGGCTTACTCTGGTATCTTCACTGACATGTCCACCATGCGCGACGAGATCTGCCAGCAGCCGGCGGTGATCGAGCGCACGCTGAAACTGGAATGGCGGCCTGCCCTGAAGCTCCGGCAGCACTTCGAACGGAATCCCGTCCGGCTCATCGTTCTCGCAGCCCGCGGCACGTCCGATAATGCTGCCCAGTTTGGACGCTACCTGCTCGAAATCTGCACCGGCATACCCGTCTCGCTCGCCGCGCCTTCCGTCTTTACGCTCTACAACGCTCGTCTCAATTTGAAAGATGCGGTGGTGGTGGCGATCTCGCAGTCCGGCGAATCCACCGACACCAATATGGTGCTGGAGCGCGCCAAAGCCGCTGGAGCATTCACGATCGGAATCACGAATGAGGCCCAAAGCTCGCTGGCGAAGTTAGCCGGGCACACCTTTCTCGTCCGCGCCGGTAAAGAAAAAAGCGTGGCGGCTACCAAGACGTATACCGGACAGCTGGCTTGCTTCTATCTCCTCGCGCACGCGCTGGGCGCGCCTATCCAGCAGCGGGATCTCGAGCGCATTCCGGAATGGAGCGCCGCCGCATTGAGACTTGAAACAGAAATTCGCAGCCGGGCCGAACGCTACCGCTTCATGCGCCACGCCGTGTGCGTCGGCCGCGGTCTGAATTACGCCAACTCGTTCGAGTTCGCGCTCAAGTTGATGGAAACCTGCTACGTGGTCGCCGAGCGCTTCTCATCGGCCGATCTTCTGCACGGGCCCATCGCCATGCTCGAAGAATCATTCCCCGCTTTTTTGTTCTGTCCGCCGGGCGTGACCTGGCAGCCGATGTGCGAACTGATCGGCAAACTGAGGGCCATTCAGGCCGAAACGATTGTTATCACGGACCGGAGTAATAAAGGGCCGGCCGCGCTGAAAGGAATCGAGCACGAGCCGCTCACCATTCCGGCGGCACTGGCCAAAAAAGGTCCACTGCCGGAAGAGCTTTTCACGCCCATTCCTTACGTCATCCCGGCGCAACTGTTCGCGGCGAGTCTGGCCGAAGTGAAACACCTCGACCCCGATAGGCCCAGGACCTTAAACAAAGTTACGCTGACGATGTAGAGTTGCGGAGTGAATTACTTGCGGGCGCCGCGGGTGGTGCCTTTCAAGGCCGACTGCCGGCGCTTGGAATCTTTGCGCTTCGGCTTGACGATCTTGAATGTGCCGCTGCCAACGTATTCAGCCTGGTAGATGTTTTCTTTCTGTTCTATCTTCGATGAGGCCGAATGCGCAGGACGGCTCTCGATGGTTTGTTCTGCCATGAAACTCCTTGGGATGCAGTCTTCAGTTTAGCCTAGGGATGCGCGATAACCATCAGGCTGCGGGCGCGCTGGATGGTGAACTCCAGCGCGCGCCTGGCGTTTTCCGGATCGAGAGCCGCGAAGCTTTCGTCCAGGATAACCAAGTCGGCGTTTTGCAACAGCGCGCGGGCGATGTAAACACGGCTGCGCTCGCCATGCGAAAGCTGCCAGCCGCCTTCCCCTACCATCTGCATTAAGCCCGAAGGCATGGAGTCAATCAGATCGCCTAGGCCCAGTTTCCGGCAGACTTCCTCGGCTTCTTCCATAGCGGATTGCGAGGGAGGCCAGCCGCGGCCCATGAGCAGGTTGAAGGCCAGGGTTTCGGTCAGGATGTAATTCTCATGAAACTGCGGAGCGCAGGCGATGGCCTGGCGCCAACGCTCGCTGCCGAGCGTCTGCCGGTCAAGCCCGTTTACCAGCAGCAGTCCCGACTCAGGCTGCCGGACACCGGAAAGCAAGGAGGCGAACGTCGTCTTTCCCCCGCCCGAAGGTCCTTCCAGCAGGAGGCGGTCGCCGCGATGCACAACAAGACTGCATCCTTGCACAGCGGCCTGGCCGTTCGCGCGATAACGGAACATCAGCCGGTCCGCTTCGAGAACTTTATCGAAACCGCGTTCGTGCCGGCTCGCGGCCGCGCACTCTCCCAGTAGTTCCGGCCGGCCCGCGGCGCGGAACAGCGGCGCGATTCTCTTCCAGGCCACAAAGGCAGCCGCAACATCGGCGAACGAATTCGTCAGCTTGCGCAGCGCCACGTAAGCCAGCAGCACGCCGCCCAGCCGAAGGGCGGTTTGCGTGGCGGATGCCGCCCCCGCCGCAGCGCCCGGCGCCAGGCACAGGATAGCCACAACCAGCCACGCACGCGGAACCGCCGCCACCAGTATGGTTCCGGCACGGTCCAGCTTTCGCGACACCAACACGTATTGATGCATGGCCTGGTCTTCCGCTTCATGCCACTCATCCGGCGGCTGCTGCGCGAGCCGCGTGCGGTGACCAACCATCGATTCCACTAGATCCTGCGTCAAGCTCAGGCGCGTCTCTGTCCAGCCCTGATAGCGCCGCAGGAAACGCCACGCAGCGATTACCGTCGCCGTGATCGCCGCGGCCAGCGCGAGCGCGAGCGGCCCAAGCAGCGCCATGGCGAAAGTAAGTTCGACAATAGCGAGCAAGCCGGGAACGCCTCCGCTGAGCGCCAGCCTCTGCACGCTTTCCGCCTCGAGGGCCTGTCCAAGAAACGTTCCGATCCCCGCGTGCCGCATCTCCTCCGGCGCCAGTTTTAGCGCTCCGCAGAGCAGCCGCCGCTTCAGGATGCCGCCCAGCCCGATGGTGAACAATCCCTGCAGCCAGGTAGTGACTATTTGAAAAGGAAGCAGGGTCATCAGCAGAAGCGCCCACGCGAGGAGCCAACCGCGATCCATGTGGCCTTCGAACGACAAACGGCCGATGACGGCCCACGACGCCATCCACAGCAGGTACTGGATGGTGTGCGCGGCGATCAGCGCCGCCCCGTTCTGCAGGGTGCCGGCATCGCGAAGCAGAGGAACCGTTTTCCCGCCGGGCGGCAGCCTCAGCAGCCAGCACTGGCGCCAGCGCTTGTGCCCGATCTGCTCATCCAGCAGCAAAGCGAGCGGCCTCTTCCGCGCCGCCGGATCCATCCCGGTCTCGGCGAGCATTTGTTCCAGCGGCTCGCGAACACTTTGTTCGAATGGCTCGCGAATCGCGATACAGACGCGAGCGAGAGCAATGTTTCGGCGTTCGAGGCCCGGCGTCAGCACTACCAGACGCCTGGCGTTGGCGTCCAGAACGGCGAGGTACTGGGCATCTGAAATCCGCAGCAGCGCGGGTTTGGCGATGGCGAGTTCCTGCGCCAGATCGCGCAGAGGCATCTCGAGCGGTTCAGCTTCGCAGCCGGCACGCCGCGCCGCCCACTCGATCCAGGCGCCACCTTCGGCTTTGCCCGGCGGCGGCAGCTCTAATGCTTCCTGGCACAAGCCGGCTCTTCGCACAACTTCAGTCAACGCTTGCGGCAACTGGATGCTCGGCCAGCATAGCGATTCCAGATTGGGGGCGGACAACTACGCGACCTCCGATTTGGGAGGCGCGCTTTCTCTGCGGGCCGGAAGATCCTCGACGATTCGTCCCGCGTGGATATGAATGTGCCGCCACAAGCCGCCTTCCCACAAACCCGTTCGCGTCTGCTCTTCTGCCGCAAGCAACTGGGCGTAGCGCGTGCCGGGATCGGCGGAGAGCTCCTGGGGCGTGCCGTTTTCGACAATTCGCCCGCGGTCGACGAGCAGCACGCGATCAAAGCTTTGTGTCTCCGCAATGTCGTGAGTGATGCAGAGCAGCGTGCAATCGCGCCACAGCTTGCGCGCGCCCCGCAACAGTTCCGATCTTTTTTCGCGATCGAGTCCGCGAAACGGCTCATCGAGGATCACCAGCCGCGTGTTTTCTCGCAAGAGCGCGCGCCCAAGTCGCACGCGTTGGCCTTCGCCGCCGGAGATCAGGGCGCCGCTCTCCCCCAGCCTGGTCTGTAAACCGGAGGGCAGCGTCTCGAGCACGTTTCGCAGCATCGCTTCGTCGATGGTCTGCGCGATAGCCGCCGTATCGGGCGAGGCGCCGTAGGAAAGATTGCTAAGGAGCGATCGGTTCCACAAATGTACCGCCGGGTCTACCCAGGCAATGGAGCGGCGCCATGCTTGCGGGTCGAGCGGCTCGCCATTCAGCAGCACTTCGCCCCGCGAGGGCTTTAACCAGCCGAGGATCACGCCTGCAAGGCTCGATTTTCCCGCGCCCGATGCGCCGACAATGGCGACATGGCTGCCCGCCTGCATCGTGCAATCGATCTTTTCGAGGATGACGTGGCCGGTGGCCTCCACCGTGACGCCGCGGAACTCGATGGCCGGCGCATTCGCTATGACGGTCTCGTGTTCGCAAGCGGGCTCTTCAGGCGCGCCCAAGGGTTCCAGCAGCCGTAGTGTGAGGTTGCGGTAGGAAGGATATTGGCGCAACAGCGTGACGATTTCCTGGCCTAGAACTGGCAAATTCAGCGCCCAGTACACGATGAGCAGCACGCGGCCGATATCCGTTCCTTGCAAAGGATGAAAGAGAACCAGCGCGGCGATGAGCGCGAACATGAACGTGAGTTGGAAGGCTTCAGCGGCTACCACAGTGCGCTGCAGCCGGACGGAAGCGCCTGCCCATTCGCCGAGCAGCTTTTCGTGCTCGCGGCGAACCGCCAGCTCCGCTGCGTGCGCCCGGATCGCCAGCAGCCCGAGCATGGCGTCAAGATAAAAACGCGTGAGCCCGCCCGCGTGGCTGCGAACGCGCAGGTCGCGCTCCGTCAGAAGCGGCTGCGCGAGGAAGGCAGGCAGGAGTGCGGCCGCGAGGAGGGCGGGCACGTAGGCGGCATAGGACGGCTCAAGCCACATGATGCCGGCCGCCGTGAAGGCGAACTCGAAGAAAGCTCGCATCAATTGATTTGCCTGGGCAGGCAGGTCGCGAAGGCGCTGCGTGGCGTGGCTGCGCTCCGCCATGTCGGAGGTGAGACGGCTCTGGAAATAGCGGTCGCCGAGCTTCGGGATTTTCTTTAGGAAAGCGATTCGCAGACGGTTCTCGATGTGCCGTCCCAGCCGGACAGTGCTGGCGAAGGTGGGGACTTCGAGCAGTAGCAGCAAGGCGCAGAACGCCAGCACCGCCGCCATGGCGCCCACGCGCTGGCCGGCCAGCTGGAGTTCGGCGGTGACATCGAAGAGACCGCGGAACAGCAGTGCCTCAACGAGCGTTCCACCGCCTGCAATCAGCAGAGCGAAGGCGATTGCAGCTGGCGCCATGCGGCTGCTCCGCCACAGCGCCTGCCACAGTTCACGGCCGGGCCGCACGGGAGGCTCGTCGATCGCCGCGGCTAATTCCGCGCTGAGCCCGGCTCTCGTGGCGGCAGGTTTTGTTCCCCGGACCCGCACCAGGACAGCGCCGCGCATCAGTACCTGCTGGCCGCCTTCGCTATCGGGCGGACCGGGATGCACACACCAGCAGCGCTGCGGAATCTGTTCCGGATCGGTAAGGAAGCGTTCGATCAATTTGCGGCAATTGCGGCCGCGGCGGACGGCGCGCGCGGCGGCGAGCGATTCCGCCAGCCGGACGGCCGCATCGAGCGCAGCCGGTCGCTCCTGATTCGCCTCGATCAACCGAGGGCTGACGCCGAGCCGGCGCAGGCGCGCTCGCAGCGCGGCTTGGAAATCTTCGGAAGCGGCGTAAGCGCGCCAATCCTCCGCGGAAGCGGGCATCACATGTGCGTAGACTTCGGAGAGAAAGCGTTTGGCGGTTACCCAGCGCCGCCCCGTGCCGGGATCCATCACCTGCAAAAGAGTGCCGCAGTGCCGCCAGACAATGACAAAGTGCGTCAATCCGCCGGGCGCCGTAACCACGACCAAAGCCGGCAGAGTTTTCGACTCGGGCAGCAAGAGGTGATCCATCGGCAACAGAATCTGTTCGGCATCTAATCCAAGCTGCTGCGCCACGCTCTCGATGGTGTCGATAGAGGCGCCATCAAGATCGGTATGACAGGCTTCGCGCAGACGGCCATAGCTTACCGGAATGCCAAACCCTTCCAGCAGCGACTTGAGAGCGGCCGCCCCGCAATCCATGCGGGAGGTCTGGATCACTTCGGGGACAAAGAAGCGCTTCAATGCCCACCCGCTGCCTGGCCGGCCGATCGCAAGAGCAGGGCAGCGGGCGAGATGCGTTCGACTTGCACTTCGACGGAGCCGGGCAGGCCATGCTGGAGCGGGATGCGAGAGTGCGGAGCGGGGTTGACCGCGAGTTCGACGCGCACGCTGCCATCGCGAATGCCGTCGGCGACCCGAATGACGCGCGCCGAGAGCGTGCCATATTGCGCCCACGGAAATCCTTGCAGCCGCACGATGGCGGGCTGGCCGGGGCGAACCCGCCCGATTGCGCTGGAAGGCGCGAACTCGGCAATCACCTGTAACTTGCCGCGCGGAACGATGATGCCGAGCTGCTGGCCGGCGGAGATGTAAGAGCCGGGGCGGAGCGCAGCGCATTCACCGAGGCGGCCGGCGACGGCGGCGCGCAGACGATGGCGTTCCAGCTCATATCCGAGGCGGCGAATGGCCGCCGAAGAGTTGGCCGCTTCCGCCTCGAGCTTGGCGATATCGTCCTGAACAGATTTCTGGCGCGCTTCGCGGTCGCGCTCGCGAACGCTCAGCTCGGGCGCGAGGCGGGAAATGGAGACCTTCAGGTTCGCCGCGGAGTCGCGTTTACTTTGCGCGTCCGCCTCGGCGCGCTGCGCATCGGCATCGGAGAGGATGCCGGCGCTGTGAAGACGCTCCGCGCGGAGCGCGTCCTGCGCGGCGAAATCCGCCTGCGCCTGCGCCTCGCGATACTGCAAGCGCGCGCCGTCAATCGAAAGGCTGAGCACTTGCCGCTCATCCGATCCGCCCTCGTTTACCGCCTGCGACTCAGAGCGCAGAGCGGCAAGTTGCGGCGCGAGGCTCGCCAGATGCGTCTGCTCCTGCTGTAAACTGAGGCGCTGATCCTCGCTGTCTACTTCGGCCAGGATGTCGCCCGCCTGCACTTCTCTTCCGAGCACCAAATTGGTGGAAACAATGCGGCCCGCTACGTTCGATTGAATCGGATAGGCGGCTCCATCGGCTTCGAGACGCGCGCTGCCGGCAACCTCGTAGCGAGTCACTCTGGCAGTAAGCGCCCAAGTGATCCAAGCGGCCAGGAGAGCGACTGCAACGACGAGAGTGGTGAGCGAGCGAAATCCGTTGTCGGAGCGCAAAGACTGGTTCACTCGATGGAAGCTGGCGGGCATGGAACGCTTCGCAGATCTTTTGATAGGAGCTAAAAAAGGTAGGAGGCCGCGCCAAACTAAGTGAAGCGGCCTTTCCTCACTGCAAGATCGGCATCAGGGTGCCGAAGAGTCAGTTATTCCCAAACCGAACGACCAGCCTTCACGTTGCTCTTGATTTTCATGGTAACTTCCTCCTTTCTCAAATTGGAGTTCTCGTTAGAGCGAGAACTCCAACCCGTTCTGCACTTGGCGCTTTTGTCGCCGGAGATGATACTTAGGCTATTTAGTCCGCACTCGCCTAAGTGAGTTAATTGATTTATAGCCGATCTTGCAGCTTATGAGAATGGATTTTTGGGTGATAGGGAGGCAGGATTTTTCCTTAAACACGGCCCCGAGGAAATAGGCTATTAGCGAATGGGGACAATTTTCAACAGCTGCTGATAGCACTCGCGGCGCGTGGGACAGGCCATGGGCCGCAGTTCCCTGGTGAAGCAGATGTCCACGCCCTGAAGGTAGGCGCGGCGGCATAGCGCCGAGGTCTGGATTCGTTGCACTGCGGTAGCGGATGTACCAGCTAGTGTCGACGTTGAGATGCATGAGGTTCGTGAGGCGTCCGATATTTACTGCACCTGCAGCCGTGCTCCCTTGTAAGGTTTTAAATTCGCTGAAATCCACCGGATCTACGCCCTTGGATTGTAGAAAACCGTTCAAGAAAGTAGCGTGGCTCACTTCATCCAGCCAGTTCCTGGTTATGTAACTCGGGCCATCGGAATCAAGATTTGAAAGCGCGGCCTGATAGCTGTTCAACTGCTGGTTCGGATCCACCTCTATGGGTTGACCCGAGGTGAGGCCACCCAGTTCCGCATACTGTTGCCAGAGGTCGGACTCAATCAGCTCAGCCGCTGCCAGAAACCTGAGAATTGCGATATCTCCCTTTGTAAGGACCGTCGCGTCCGCGGTATCTTGCGCAAGCGCCTTGCCCCGGCCAAACGCCGCACCCCCCATGATCGCGGCTCCGGTTGCGACCGTTCCACGCAGAAACGATCTGCGATTCTTAACCTGCTCTGCGTCACTGCTGCCTTTCATATGTCTCCTTGGAAAAAACTTACTCAGGCGCATTTATGCGCTCCGTTTAAGCTTGTGACATGTTTCAATGGAGGTTGTGTACGCAGTGTAAACAATTTGTATATCCTTCGCCGTTGCGTACCCATACTCGACAAAAATCGCGCACTCGACACTTGGAGCGCTGGTTTGACCCACTTACAGCGCTGGGAATAGTTTACGAGTAGCGACGGTATAGCACATCAGGAGAGTCAAATGATTCTGTGAACCTGCCTCACAAGTAGTGTGTATTTCAGGCAGGCTTTTAGATCAGGAGAGTCTCCGCACATTCGTAAAGGGAAAATGATGACTAAAACAATTAGCAAGATAGCCGCCCTCGGTTTCGTGCTCTTCACAACTGCTTTCATACCGTTCGCGAAAGCCGATGAGTGGGATAAGAAAGCCATACTCACTACTCATGAACCGATCCGGATTGAAGGTAAGGTCCTTGGGCCTGGCCAATACGTAATGAAACTGCTGGAGTCAGCCGACCGGCACCTCGTGGAAATCTACGATGTTGACAACTCCAAGCTAGAGATGACAGTTCTGGCCATTCCTGTGTACCGGTTCGATACCAGGGGAGACACTCAGCTGACCTTCGCTGAAACGAAGACGGACAAGCGCCGGCTTTACGCACCTGGTTCTATCCAGGAGACAACTCAGGCCTCGAGTTTTCAGCATTGCGCTAAGACACGACTACCCGCCGCGGCCCCGCGGGCCTTAACATCCTCGGGGCAACGGCAATGGAGTTGATAGCAGACTTCGGCGGGGGGACCCAGGGTTACGGGCAATGACTAACATTTCGATCAGCTTGCTGTTTGGCGCTTTATTTGTAACCCTCGGTGCTCTGAACGTGTGGCTGATCTTTCATGCCTCCAGAGTGCTGACGACGTCACGAATGAGCCAACGTCTCATTCAGGCTCATCGTCTGGGCGGGTACTTGTTCATCGCCCTATTTTGCGTGATGAGCTATTTCATGGCTGTGCGCACCACGAACACGTCAGACGAGCTTTCCATGCCGGCACTGATTCATGTTCTAGTCGCCATGTCCTTAGTGCCGTTGCTGTTCGTGAAAGTGCTCATCGCGCGTTATTACAAGAGCTACTATTCCGCGCTCACGTCGTTGGGTGTGGTCATCTTCTGTCTCGCGTTTCTCCTGGTAGGGCTCACAGCGGGGCCGTATCTTCTTCGGGCAGCTTCAGCGAAAGAGGTTTCGCCTTCGGCTACTAGCCCAAGCTCGCCGCCGATAGATCTGCGTGAGTCCGAAGCACTGATGCAGAAAAGGTGTTCGCATTGCCACACTCTCGACCGCGTAATCGGTGCGCGCAAAGACGCCGCAGGGTGGTCGGCGACCATAAACCGCATGCGCTCTTTCCCCGGTTCGCACATTTCCGACGAGGATGCAACGACGATCCTGAGTTACCTGGTTACCGCGGATTCGATCGACAGCTCGACTTTGCAGGGAGAACTGAAAGTTGGCAAGGCACTGGTCGACAGCCACTGCGGCCGATGTCATCAATTGGACAGAGTTTATAAATCGGAGTTTAGCCCGAATCAATGGCAGGACACTGTTACGCGCATGGTGGGCTATGCACGCGGAACGGATGGGTTTTTTAAGCCGGGAGAGTATCAGCAAATCATCGCATTCCTTTCTAAAACCCAAACGCCAGAAGCAGTGGCTGCTCGCCGGCTTCAAGCCGCCGTTATTAATCCGGAACCCCCAGACGAGCCCCGGAATGTTTCTCCCGATAAAATCCTCAAAAATTCGTGGCACGTCGATCGCGCAAGTGTTCAGACGACTGCCGTCATTCTGCTGGTAATCGTCGTGTCAGGGACTCTCGTTATGCGGCGCCCGAAACGCAGCGCGGCGAAACGGGCGAATTCACTTCCCGAAACGGATCAGGCGAGGGGCAACACTGCACTCTCGCCTCCCAGCCCGTTGGTGCTTCAACTCGTTCGCATCGAACGGCAAACGCATGATTGCGTGAGTCTTCGCTTTCGATTGCCGGCGGGAGCCAAGCTCAAGGCCAAGCCAGGACAGTTCATGAGCTTCTCATGGTTGCTGGCCGGCGAAAAAGTCATCCGCTCTTACACCATCTCCTCATCTCCTACTCAAAACGGGTATGTCGAAATAACGCCGAAACGAGCGAAAGATGGGGTCGTGTCGGCGTTCCTTAACGATCATGCCGCGATCGGTCTGACCGTCGAGACGATTGGGCCAGCCGGGCAATTTTGTTTCGACGAAAAAACCGAGAAAAGGATTGTTCTTCTGGCGGCGGGAAGCGGAATAACACCCATGATCTCGATACTCCGGTTTATCGACGATCGCTGCCTTGATACTGATGTGACGTTAGTTTATACAGCACGCACGCAGCGAGACATCATCTTCAAGACAGAGATCGAGCGCCTCAAACAGTCTCTCCCACGCTTCAACTGCCTCACCGTTCTGACGCGACCAGAGGCTGGATGGAAGGGTTTAACCGGCCGCATCCCTAGCCATGTTCTCGCGGACATAGTGAAGGAACAGAAAGATGCTGCATTCTTTCTCTGCGGTCCGGAAGCCTTCATGAACGACATAATAGCGGCCCTCGAGGAATTAGGCGTCGAGCGCAAGCGAATCAAACAAGAGAGGTTCAGCTCGCCCAAAGGCATTCAGACTTCTGACATTGACCAGCCGCGCATCGGCGTGGCGGAATTCTCGCGCTCAGGGATAACGTGTGACATTCCTCCGGGCCTCACGGTGCTCGAAGTGGCAGAGAACAATGGGATCGCCATTCCATACAGTTGCCGGCAGGGTCAGTGTGGCACTTGTGCCACCAAGCTGAGCGAGGGCACCGTTCGAATGGAGTCGGAGGCGGGACTGTCCGACGAATTGAGGGCACAGGGCTACGCACTGCTCTGCGTAAGTCGAGCACAAGGAGATATAAAGCTTGACGCATAGCGAGAAGAACATGGAGACAACCGGAATACATTTGGCCTGCGATGTCCACATACACCAAGAGACGGATCCGAGCAATAGCAGCTCAAGTTGGTTGTTTACCTCTCAGTCAGGATTTTTGCGCTGGATCGTGATCGTGAATCTACTTCTTGGACTGTTCTCCGCGGCTTATACTTTCGCCGTGGGGCGTTGTGGAAAGTCTCTCAGCATGAGTCATATGATTGAAGGCCCAATCATCGTAAGCGGCGACATAAATCAGCAGCGAGACGCGGTGCTAGCCAACTTTGCAAGATACGGCAACACGTTGAGAGCGCGCTAGGAACTTGTTGAAATAGGGCAGCGCTGAGAGAAATTTGAGTGATAAACGGGCGTAGGTAGCCGAGGTACGAAAGAATTGGGACCTGAGGATGGTTGTTTTGGTGTTGAAAAACACCTTTTTCGCGCTCCGGACACACTTAGGCCGCAGTCAACCGCGGCAGCCTCCATAAATTGAAGGCCGCTGAAGTCATGACGAACTGCCAGGTGACCTTGGCTAAACCGCGCAGCTTGGTTTTGCGCATGCCGCCGGTTTGCTTCATCCAACCAAAGGCCTTCTCAATGAGCGGGCGTTTGCGCTGGCTGGTTCGATAACTGGCATGTCCGGTCGTGCGGTCATCGAGAGCGCTGCCGCCGGGCCGGTTGGTATTTTGTGCTACGTGCGGTCGCATGTTCATGGCGCGCACAGTGGCCACAAAGTCCCGCGTGTCATACGCTTTGTCGGCGCCCACGGTGATCGGTTTCCGCTGCTTGCGCCACCGGCGGTGCAGCATCAACAGCGCCGCATCCCGTTCGGCGGTGCCATCGGCGTGCGTCAGCATCGCATCCACAATCATCCCGTTGCGATTTTCCAGCAGCACATGGCCGAGATAACCTAACCGAGCCTCCTGCCCATGGCCTTTGCGATAGAGTTTGGCGTCCGGATCGGTCTTGGACGCATGCGTGTCGTTGGTCCGCTTGTCGCCCCGGAACTGGCCCGGTGTGTCATCGCCGCCGTCCTTCTTCTGAAAGCTTTTCTGACTCGCCCAGGCTTCGATCAGCGTGCCATCGACGGTAAAGTGCTCCTCCGACAAATGCGGCTTGGCCTGCTCGAGTACGCGCGCAAAGAACGCCCGCGCCACGTCCTGGTTCAGGAGCCGTTCCCGGTTCTTGCTGAACACCGCGTGATTCCACACCGGTTCATCCAGTTCCATTCCCACAAACCAGCCGAACAGCAGATTGTAAGTCATCTGCTCCATCAGCATGCGCTCGCTGCGGACCGAGTAAAAGATCTGCAACAGCACCGCTCGTAGCAGCCGCTCGGGCGGCACCGACGGCCGGCCTGTCTTGGCGTACATGCCGTCGAACTCCCGAGCCATGCCCCGCAAAACCTCGTCCACCAGCTTGCGAATGGCTCGGAGCGGATGGTCTTGCGGAACCCGCTCCTCCAGCGATACGTAGCTGAACATTCCCGACTGCTGTTGATCGTCTCCTCGCATACGACAATCATGCCCGCAAATGTTTTAAAACGGAAGAGCCTCAGGATGAGTTTTTCAACAAGTTCCTAGACCAAGAGCCATAAATCCAGCGGAGGAGGGTACTCACGTCCGGTGTGGGGTTATTCGGCGTGCTGCCTTGGAATTTACAAGGAGCGCAGGAACGCTAGAAGCTGCTGTTGCTCTTGGGAACTCAATCCGTTGAAGCGGGAAATAACTCCGCGTGCCTCGCCTGCGTGGCGCTCGACGGCATCATTCAGAGTGAGGGACTTGAGATCGTGCATGAATCTGGATTTGATCTGCAGGCCCCAGAGCGCAGGTGTGCGCAACTTGTTGGCAGTGTCTTGAGGCCCAATTTGCACAATTCCGTCACCCGTTCCCACATCGTGTAACAAGAAATCACCGTAGGGATGAATGATTTTGTTCCCTAAAGCCTCTGGAACAGTGAAAGCTCCGCCGTTGATCTTTGTACCCGGACGGTCTGTCGTCAGCGTGGGAACGTGACACGTGCTACAGCCAATGGACGAGAATAAGTACTCGCCGGCTAGGGCGTCCGGCGTTTCCGCTAAAGCGGCATTGCGCGGCGGTACTTGCGTTCCGCGAACAAACTGAGCGAAGTGGTCAATATCGGCCAGGCCCAACTGATCCGGCTTGTCTTCAGGATCCGTGGTCACTTTGCAAACGGAAGTTACATCTTTCGGCTTCAGGCGATTTGTTACACCCATTTCATTCAGGTAGGCGTCCGCCACAAACGAAAGGATAGTGGGGTCCTGGTCTTTCCAGCCAAACTTGCCTACGCCTGTTTGACCAGGAGCTTCCAGAATAGGAGCCTGAACCACTTCCCCGTGAATCATGCCATCGCTTTGTGCGGGCTGATTGGCAGCAATGGCAAGGAAGGTTCGGTCGTCGACTGCCTCAACAAAACCGTTACCCAGTGTATTGAGCACGGCGCGAAGCGTTTGAATATTTTCTGTGTCTGGTACCTCCTCATGCGCTTGCATGCATATGGAGCGATCATTGACTATCGAGCGGCCCGTAATGGTGTCTGCGCCATTGTTGATCAGAATGGTCGGGTTCACAAAATTGCCATTCGCATCATTATGTCCGACACGCTCCTCAGTAAATTGGCTGGCGGCGCCAGTGACGACGTTCTGATGGCATTCCGCGCAGGATGTCGCGTTAAACTCCGGACCCAGCCCGGTCGTAAGATCATGCCGCCGTTCAAACTGCGCCTGATCGAGCGCGAAGGTGTCGCCGGGCGGCTCATTGATTCCATTGCTGACGCTCTGCGAACCTGCGTTCACTGTCAGCTCTCCTGTCGGGCTGATCGTCTGCTGCACCGTAGGAGTAGTAAACCCCGCTGGGGCTTCGGTTACCGATTGCTGCGCGACCACAGCAATTACTGCTCCGATGAAAAGGAAGAGGACGATATATCTCACGGCTGTAATCTCCTTGAACCTGCTGTTTCTCGCTCGACCTAGCGGTAACTACTCGTCGGGTCAGTTCTTTTCATCGATCTCGGAGGTGATTGATTTCTCCGTCAACTTGATCCCATCCTTGAAGCTCCGAATGCCCTGAGCCAATCCTTTCCCCAGTTCAGGAAGTTTATTGGGTCCGAATACGAACAAAGCCACAAGGAAAATGAGCAGCAAATGGCTCGGTCTAAGAAGGCCTTCAATCATGAATTTTGGTCCTTTGCCTTAGGCAGCGCCCGAGGCATCTCTCTCCACCACGATTGTTCCCGTCATGGTGGGGTGAATCTTGCAGAAGTAGGGATAGGAGCCCGGCTCCTGGAACTTAAACGAGAACGCCTGGTCCGTGTCGAGCACGGGGGAAGCAAACTTCCTTTCGGTGCTCGTGGCGGTGTGTGGGATATCATCCCGGTTGGTCCAGGTAACAACCGCTCCGGCTTTTACGGTCATGGATTTAGGAGTGAAGGAGAAGTTATCGATTTTGACTTCGGTGGTATTGGCCGTCTTTTCGAGGCGCGCCTGCGAGGCAGAGGTCATCGCGAGGGCGGAATCGACAACCGCGAGACTGTGGCTACCCGCCACGTAATTGACGTGTGTGATACCCAGCAGATCGCGCAATTGTTCGGCCGGGACTCGCAGGGGGCCTGGCGACGGCGCGGTTCCAGGCTTGGGTTGGGGGAACGCAGTCGACATCGCAGTGTGATAGAAAACGTTGCCTTCTATCTTCTGCATGGTCTGGTGAATGTGTCCGTTTAACACCGTTACCGAGCCAAACTGCTTCATATACGACAAAGCTGTCATTCCATCGTCGGTGCCCCATCCCCATTCGGGATACACAGTCCACAGCGGGATGTGCGCAAAAACCACGATGGGAGTACTAGGAACTTGTTGAAATAGGGCAGCGCTGAGAGAAATTTGAGTGATAAACGGGCGTAGGTAGCCGAGGTACGAAAGAATTGGGACCTGAGGATGGTTGTTTTGGTGTTGAAAAACACCTTTTTCGCGCTCCGGACACACTTAGGCCGCAGTCAACCGCGGCAGCCTCCATAAATTGAAGGCCGCTGAAGTCATGACGAACTGCCAGGTGACCTTGGCTAAACCGCGCAGCTTGGTTTTGCGCATGCCGCCGGTTTGCTTCATCCAACCAAAGGCCTTCTCAATGAGCGGGCGTTTGCGCTGGCTGGTTCGATAACTGGCATGTCCGGTCGTGCGGTCATCGAGAGCGCTGCCGCCGGGCCGGTTGGTATTTTGTGCTACGTGCGGTCGCATGTTCATGGCGCGCACAGTGGCCACAAAGTCCCGCGTGTCATACGCTTTGTCGGCGCCCACGGTGATCGGTTTCCGCTGCTTGCGCCACCGGCGGTGCAGCATCAACAGCGCCGCATCCCGTTCGGCGGTGCCATCGGCGTGCGTCAGCATCGCATCCACAATCATCCCGTTGCGATTTTCCAGCAGCACATGGCCGAGATAACCTAACCGAGCCTCCTGCCCATGGCCTTTGCGATAGAGTTTGGCGTCCGGATCGGTCTTGGACGCATGCGTGTCGTTGGTCCGCTTGTCGCCCCGGAACTGGCCCGGTGTGTCATCGCCGCCGTCCTTCTTCTGAAAGCTTTTCTGACTCGCCCAGGCTTCGATCAGCGTGCCATCGACGGTAAAGTGCTCCTCCGACAAATGCGGCTTGGCCTGCTCGAGTACGCGCGCAAAGAACGCCCGCGCCACGTCCTGGTTCAGGAGCCGTTCCCGGTTCTTGCTGAACACCGCGTGATTCCACACCGGTTCATCCAGTTCCATTCCCACAAACCAGCCGAACAGCAGATTGTAAGTCATCTGCTCCATCAGCATGCGCTCGCTGCGGACCGAGTAAAAGATCTGCAACAGCACCGCTCGTAGCAGCCGCTCGGGCGGCACCGACGGCCGGCCTGTCTTGGCGTACATGCCGTCGAACTCCCGAGCCATGCCCCGCAAAACCTCGTCCACCAGCTTGCGAATGGCTCGGAGCGGATGGTCTTGCGGAACCCGCTCCTCCAGCGATACGTAGCTGAACATTCCCGACTGCTGTTGATCGTCTCCTCGCATACGACAATCATGCCCGCAAATGTTTTAAAACGGAAGAGCCTCAGGATGAGTTTTTCAACAAGTTCCTAGTGGAGCGCCCGGCAAGATCCTTTTGGAGCCAAGCCAGTTGTTCTGCCCCCAACGTTCCGAGCCCGCCTGCTTTCAGATCGACTACGTTCACAAGACCGATGAAATGTACCCCTTTGTGATCGAAGCTGAACCAACCTGCTCCCTTGGTGTTTTTCCCATAACGTTCGAGATACTGCTGGCCGTTATCGGAAAGCATGTCGTGTTCGCCAGGCACGAAGAAGGTTTGGCCGGATTTGGCCGACTTCAACACTTGATCCAGCGTGTCGAATTCGGTCGGCTTTGAGAGATGGCTCAGGTCCCCTGTATGGATCAGAAAGTCCGGCGTTTGCTCAAGCGCGTTGATCTTGTTGATCGCTTCCTGCAAGGTCGCAGTGACGTCAGTGTTCGCTGGTTTGCTAAAGCCGATGTGGCTATCGCTGATCTGAACGAAGCTGAACCCTGCGCCTCCGCTTCCGCCCATCTGGTGGCCGGACATTTGACCGAAAGCTTTTGAAGCAAGAACGCCTCCGCTTATAGTCCAAATCATTCCCGTGCCGGCCCAGGCCATGCACTCCAAAAATCCGCGGCGGTCTACTCCGTCTTTGTTTGAATTCTCTTTGATTCGACGAGACAATTTATTTCTCCTTCAATCGCACCATCAAACTTCTCTTTTCATCTAGCAGTACCGGTGCGTTCAGTGGAATATTCCCGCCTCCGATAATTTTTTTAGTAATGGAAGCGAAGTTATTCGGCATCATTGACCGTTAGCCGGCTGACCGTCGCCCGCACGAACGACGGGGTGACTGGCTTTCAATTTTCGGCGCTCGACGCGCGCCCATCCGTACAGCAGATCTGTATCGGCAGTTGACAACTTCGCATCGCGATGAATCAACGTATACTGCGGCAGCGGCATCTCATGGTTTCCAACCGCGGATGCAATGTCGGCCAAGAGCTTCTCTTGCTGATTGAAGCCATACTGATTCCACTCCGACAAGTTCATTTCATCTCGTCCGCGGCGCACATCTCTTTCCACCATCCAGGACATTGGGGCCACATAGCTGTACCAAGGCCACACCGTTCGATTCGAGTGGCAATCCATGCAGGAACGCTTCAGCACGGCAGCGATTTCCGGCGGCATCTTTAGACCGCCGGCTGAGACTGCTTGTCGTTCCGACTCCTTTACCGAACCAAATGGATGAACTGCCACCGAAGACACCGCGAGTAAACTCACGAAACTTCCAGCGCACAACCACGCGTACTTAAGAAGGGCTTTCACATCCGGAATACCGGGTTCGGCCCTGTTTTATTCCGGCTTTGCGCGGTCGGCCACGTCCTGAGAGACTGGCTACTGCATCACTTTGTGGGGACGATGCAATAGACGATGGCCGAAGAAATTTGGAATAAGCGGACTGAAAAAGAAGTACACAAGGGCAGAGATGAACTGTTCGAAAGGACCGTCTTGCCTTACCTCAACTCCGCTTACAACCTTGCCCGCTGGCTTACGCGGAATGAGCATGACGCTGACGACGTGATCCAAGAGGCGTCCCTAAGGGCGTGGCGATCTTTTGAGACGTTTCAGCCGGGCCGCGACGGTCGAGCCTGGTTCTTGACGATTGTTCGAAATACCTGCTGCACCTGGTTGCGGAAAAACCGATCCTCCGGCACGACCGTGCCATTGGAAGAGGCTTTTCAACTCGTCAGTACATGGCTCGATCCTGAGGTTCTGTTAATCAAGAGTATGAACTCGGAGTTGATTCGTAAGGCGCTGGAAGAGTTGCCGTTGGACTATCGCGAAATTTTGATCCTGCGAGAATTGGAAGAGCTGTCTTACAAGGAAATCGCGAAGATTATCGACATTCCTTTCGGAACCGTCACGTCGCGGCTGTCGCGAGCACGACGAGAACTTTACATCCAGATGAGCGGAGCAACTGGGGAGATGAGCGCATGAGCTGCCAGGAAACGCACGAACTGCTGGATGGTTATGTGGATAGTGAGCTGGACGTGGTGACCACTTTGCAGTTGGAACGTCACCTGAAGGAATGCACTAGCTGCCGTGCGCTTTGCCATCGCTATGAACAGTTCACTCAGGGAATACAGGCTCACGTCCCGCGTTTTGAGGCGCCGGCAGGACTCGAGGTTAAAATCCGCACGAAGCTCGGCCTGGGCACCAGCAGTGCCACCAGAGCTGCCAGCAGTGCGTTTGCAGATTGGCGTCGTTGGGCGGTCGCGGCCAGCCTGATAGGTGTGCTTGTCTTGACCGGGACGCTCCTTATGTTACTTAAACGCCGTGCGGGCCCGGAAATCGTAGCTGAACAGGTGGTTTCGAGTCACATCCGTTCGCTGATGGCAAATCACCTGAGTGACGTAGTTTCAACAGATCAACACACCGTGAAACCTTGGTTCAGCGGAAAACTCGATTTTGCGCCGGTGGTCAAGGACCTTGCTCCTGAAGGGTTTCCACTCACCGGCGGACGGCTGGACTACTTGGATGACCGCTCCGTGGCGGCACTCGTGTATAAGCGCCGTCAGCATACCATCAATCTCTTCATGTGGCCGTCGCGTAATTCTGATTTGAGCCTTCAAACACTTACTATCAAGGGCTTCCATATTGTGCACTGGACGCAAGCGTACATGACTTACTGGGCCATATCGGATCTGAATGGCACTGAACTAAACGAGTTCGCACGAGATCTGAAAACCAGTTCGCTATGACAGGCCGAGCCGACGTAAGAGGTCTTGGAAGCGTGGATCGGGACGCAGCACATCGAAAGCCGGCCGCATAAGGATGGACGGATTGAATCGCTCTTTGTACGCTTTGTCGAGCCACGCGAAGGCCTGATCTTTTTCGTCGAGACCCGCATAGACCAGCGCAATATCTGCGGCATAGGACGGTTTGTGATTCGATTTATTCTTCAGGTCAATCCACGATCTTATTGAGGTTCGCATAATATAGCGTAATCAAAAGCTGAGCGAAGATTGCTGCCAACAGGCGAGGAGGAGGGGTTTTCTGCGGCGCATGCGCTTGAGCCGGTGGCGTGCCATGTCGCCGAGGCTCCAAAGATCTTTGGCGCAGACGTTGGGTAACTCGTGCTGCTTGAGATGCGCCCAGATGTATTCGACAGGATTCAGTTCCGGTGCATAGGCTGGCAGCCGAAGCGTATGGATTCTTCCTTGCAGGCCGGCCAGGAAATCCTGCACCAAACGGCTACGATGCGCCGCCAGGCCGTCCCAGACAATGAGCAGTTTGCCCGGAATGATCCGCAGCAGTTTTTCGAGGAAGATCACCACCTGCGGACTCTTCACGGTATCGGCAAAGAGTTCGAAGTGCAGAGACCATCTGCTGAGACCTGCCATCAGCGACAAGTTCTTCCAGTTGACGTAATGAAACAGGATTGGCGTTTGGCCGCGCGGGGCCCAAGTGCGGCAGCGGTGCGGTTTCTGCGTCAATCCGCTTTCGTCAATGAAGACGATGGTTCGGCCTTCCGTGAGGGCTTTTTTTTAGCAGCGGGCCAGCTAATCCGCTTCCATTGGCGGATGGCCTTCTCATCGCGTTCCAGCGCTCGGCCCACGGGACGCTGTGGGCTCCAGCCCAAGCCCCGCAAGATGCGCCAAACGTGGCCGGGGTGGTAGTGAACGCCAAACTCCTGCGCAATCAGATCGGCCACCCGTTCACACGTCCAAAGCGGCGTTTCGTAGCCCAGTTTCTCGGGACCCGCCAGCAGTCTGCTCGTCAACGCTTTGCTTTGTTTGGCGTCCAGCAGTGGCTTGCGTCCGGCTCGGCCCGCTTGTGCCAGAGCCTTTTTGCCGCCCGCGCGGTACTCTTTGCGCCAGCGGCTCACGGTCTGGTTGACGACACCCAGTTCGCGGCCAATCTGACTGTTATTCAGCCCTTTGCGCATCAACTCCAAAGCGCCCATGCGCCGCGCTTCCAGAGCATCAAAGTCCCGAGCCACTCCTCGCGGGTTTCCCATATATATATATAAGACCCCGCAACTCTTCAATTTGTTCCGCTATATTACACGGGAGTCAATAAGAGCTTCGTTTCGTCTGCCGGAAACAGCATAAACATAGCCTAATTGGGACGTGCAAATTGGGTTTCCTCGCGACTGCTCAATAGCTTGTTGAAGCTCGAGGACGGCCCCATCGTAGTTATGCACCTGCACTAAGGCCTGACCCAATTGGTAATGCGCCATTGCGAAGCTAGGATCCATCTCCATGGTCTTTCGACTTTGATGGATTGCTTCCTCGTATCTATGCCCAATGATAAGCGCATCCGCGATATCAGCACTGATTATGAGTGAAAGCGGGTCGATGGCTTGAGCCTTTTTCAATTCGCTGATTCCTTCGTTATTTTGGCCTCCGATGATCAGGCTCCAGCCGTACCACTGGTGCGCGGTCGCGTAGCTCGGGCTCAACTCAATCGCCCGCAACAGTTCTCCCCGAGCGCCTTTCCAATTCCAGTCGAACGATTTCATGCAGAGGGCTAGCGACGCGTGAGCTTCCCCAAGGGTATCGTCTAACTGCAAGGCCTTGGTCGCGGCCGCTTTGGCTTTTGGAAACGCTTCGTTGGGAGCCAGCGCCCCATACTCCCAGTCGCCTAGCAGTGCGTAGGAATCCGCTAAGCCGCTGTAGGCTGGCGCGTAGTTCGGGTTTTTTGCGATTGCCTCGTCAAAGTAATCGATCGCTTCTTTCAGACCCTGCTCGGTTCGCTTGTTCCAGAAGTATCTCCCCTTGAGGTAAGCATCATAAGCATCCGGATTCAGAAGCTTTGGCTTCTCCAGCAGAGCTTGCTCCTTAGAGATAACCTTGACGCGGATGCGATCGGCTATGGCGCGAGCTACGTCGTCCTGGAGCTCGAGCGTGTCCCGTAAATCGCCTTCGTAGCTCTGACTCCATAAATGCTCGTCCGCAGTAGCGCGAATCAACTGTGCAGTGATCCGTACGTGATCTCCGGAACGCAGGACAGTGCCTCCCACTACAGCATCGACTTTCAATTCACGCGCGATTTGAGGTAAGGGCTTGCGCGCATGCTTGTACAGCATGACCGAAGTTCGGGAGATTACTCGCAGCCCATTAATAGTGCCCAAGGCGGTGATCAGTTCGTCGGTCATGCCATCGGCGAAATACTCCTGCGAAACATCGCTGGAGAGGTTTTCCAATGGCAGCACGGCGAGTGATCGAATATCGGACGACCGGTTCGCCGACTGAAGTCTCCAGACAACAAGCGCAGCCAAAAGCAAGGCGAGGCACGCGCCGGCAAGTTTCCAGGTGAAAAACCTCGGAATGCCTCGGGGTGCTGCTGGCTTCTCTGCGGATTCCTGATTGCCGTTCTTCGCTTCCGGTGCGTCTGGAATCGCCGGCGCGACGGTGCCAACGGGCTCGTCCACTTCTGTGGCCACCGGAATAAAGCGATAACCCCTCCGGGCAACTGTCTCAATATAGCGGGGATTCAGAGCCGAGTCGGCCAATGCCTCACGAATCTTGTTCACCGCCTTATTAAGTCCATGGTCAAAGTCACCAAAAGTATCGGCCTGCCAGAGCTTGCCCTTGAGCTCCTCTCGGGTAACCAGGTTCCCACGGCGCTCGACCAACATCTCCAACACACGAAGCGGCTGTGCTTGAAGCCTGATTCGGACCCCGTGTTTCCGGAGTTCACCGGTCCGAAAATCGACCTCATAGGCCTCGAACGCAACACGTCCGAGGGAGTGATTCACTTCTCGCATGTCACTGGGAAATGTACGAAAGCGAGTTTATCACTTTTGGCGGAACACCCAAAAAACGCTCGGGGAGGTCTACGATAACTCACTTATTCACTATGAATTGAACGGGGATGCGAGTCTTTGCAACTGGGGAGCGGCGATCCATTGCGGTGCTCGTTTTACGAGCTGAAACTAGAGACACGAGCGTACGCCGCTTCAAGGGAGATTCGGCTGTCACGACAGAATTGCTCTCGAGATTTTGAACAGGATGCCCTGCAGTGCGTACAACCTCGCGCGATGGCTGACACGCAATGACCAGGATGCCGAAGACATCGTTCAGGAAGCGTATCTGCGCGCATTCAAGTTCTATGATGGGTTTCGAGGCGGCGATGCGCGTCCTTGGCTGCTAACTATTGTGCGCAACGTCTATTACACTTGGGCGCAGCAGAATCCCGTGGGCCGGCTCGTAGATTTTGACGAGGATCTGGTCAGCGTCGATCCGTGCTTTGCAAACCCAGAGGAAGTCCTCATTCAGAACAGCAGCGGCGTACTGCTCCGCAGGGCCCTTGAGACGCTCCCCGCGCGCTCTCGCGAAGTGCTCATTCTTCGCGAACTGGATGGAATGTCCTACAAACAGATTTCGAGTGTCGTCGGAGTGCCGACGGGCACTATCATGTCGAGACTATCGCGCGCTCGTGCCAGCCTTCGCCAATCGGTAGCCAATCTTACAAATGCGAGGCCTGAGGCAGAAAGAAAGGATTAAAGCGCCGCGGTATTGTTGCTACACTTTGCTGGAGGGGCTGCACGCGCCTCCCGGGAGGAACGCGCGCCTACATCAGAAATCGATAACCGACTCCATGCACCGTCACAAAATGTCGGGGCATACTCGGATCCGGCTCGCACTTGTTGCGCAGCTTACTAATATGCGCATCAAGCGTGCGAGTATGTGTGTCTTCGGCATAACACCACACGGAAGCCAGTATGGTCTGACGCGTAATTGCCATGTCCGCATTGCCAAGGAAAAACAATAACAGCTTATACTCGCACGGGGTCATTTTAATTTCTTCACCTCGACAGGTGACCGTGCGGCGCTGCCGATCGACTTCCATGTTTCCGAAGCGAACTATGGGGCTTAAGTTAGCGTTGCGGCGGCGCAACAGAGCGCGTATACGTGCGACGAGCTCGCGCGGTGCGAAAGGCTTGACGATATAGTCGTCGGCTCCCGCCTCGAGCGTCAGAACCTTGTCTATCTCTTCGCTGCTATCGCCCAAGAAAATCAGCGGTTTGCTGATCTTGCACACTTGTAACTGCGTGCACAGTTCAACCGATGCGACACCGGCAAGCGGGAGGTCGATTATCAGAACGTCTGGCTCCAGCGTACAGATATTGGCCAGCGCAGCGTCCCGGCTGTTGGCCAGAATTGGAAGGAAGTGCTCGTGCTCTAAAATTACGCTGAGAAAACGGCTCGCAGTCTCGTCTTCGCTGAGTACCAGAACCTTATTCACGTTCCACGCTCCATCGCAATTTTCGCTCTGATCGAACGGTGGAACAATTCCCGGCAGGTCCCTTTTACATCGGCAAAAGGTCTCCCGTCATCTCGTTATAAAAAATAGAGTTACTAAGCGATTCCCGCGAAGCCCGCGCGGACAATCGCCATCTAAAGAACCTAGTGGCGCAGCCAGGCGCCGAGTTGTTTGCGACGAACCGCCAATAAGAGTACTAAAGCAACACCCATTAGTAACAGCGATTCGGGCTCGGGGACTGAGGTCGCCGCGGCAAAGGTAACATTGTCGATCGCAAAGCTCCAGGCGTTGGCATCGGCTGAGGTGATGTCCACAGACGTTAAGCCATGGCCGGACAGTGAAAAGATATCTGCGCCTAAATCCACGGAAGAGGCTAACGACTTCGTGATCGAGTCACCTAGGTTGTCTGATACTGTGTAGCTTTCTGCGGCGTCTCCATTCACAACAAGAACGCTGAAACCGCTTACGGGCGAAGCGAAGGTAATCACCAACGGATTGGTTTCACCCGAGCCAAACTGCCCTTCGGTCGCATAGACGCCTGTTTGATCGGCAGGCAGCCCAACCTCTTCATTGCGCAACTCGCCGCTAGTAAAGGTGGCGAGGCCGATCGTGAGGGGCGAATTTGGGATACCGGTAAGATTTCCGCCCGTGTTAGCGGCCTGCGTCTCAAAGTTAATCACGGTAGCGCAGACCGGCAGAGCGGCGGCAAGGCAGAAAAGCACATGCACGCCAATTCTCATAGTGAAACATTTCATAGAATTCTCCTGAATAACGTTGTCAACCCGCTCCGAAAATGAAAGGGTCCAATCACGGCGTATGCACCTGGATACGGTGGATCCGCTCTAATGTTGCTGTCGGGAATCCAATACGGATTGGGGACCGTATTGGGGTACTTGTCCGTGTCGCTGGCTGGGATCGCTGCCAGGGGGCGCCAGGATTCGTACGTGTGCTTCGCGTCGTAGAGCACACTCGCCCCGTCGACGAAGGTTACGTTCGAAAGAGTAAACAACCGCCCGGCCAAAACATTTCGATTCCACCGGGCGACTGAGTTTGCCGACTCGGCACTGGTGCTCGGCCCAACAGCGGCTTGCGCATGTATGCCTGCGCAGGCAAGTGCAATCGTAATGACGATCTTGATCATGCTTGGTTCCACTCTTCGCTGTGTATACTGCTCGAATGCGATAAATATTCCGGGGTGAGGCGATGAGTTATTCATTCACCCTTGCGCTGCCGGGGCGACCGCGACCGACGTGTAAAACTTTTGTATTTTCGCCTGGACGCATGAACCTTTCGCACATACGTCGCATCCTCCTTTACTGAATGCGCAGCAAGCCTTTTAATAGGTCGGCGGTTCGACGTCCGAGTAAACCGGGCTCACGTCAATCGATAACCCGTGATGAGTGGCCTGGTGTCGAAGGAGAAAAAGAATGTCCGGCGTAAATGTGAGTGAATTTCGAAGAGTACTGAAAGTAAAGTATGACGAGCTTTCATCCAGTGTTTCGAACAGAGAAGAGATTGCTGTTGAAACGGCCGCAGACGAAATCGACAGGTTGCAACAACAGTTGAGTAGAGATATCGCGGTTCGCAATCTTGACCAAACATCAAGACTGTTGAAGAGCGTCCGAGCAGCGCTTAATCGCATCGAAGACGAGCTATACGGAGTGTGCTTACGTTGTGAAGAGCCGATTCCTGAAAAGCGCCTCAAAGCTGTTCCTTGGGCCGCGTGTTGCGTGCGCTGCCAGGAGACGATAGATAGTCAGCCCGCCATGGGAGAGGACGATATCGACACGATCGCATTTGCCGCCTGAGGACGCTGCAGGTCCAATGGTCAGAAATCTCGCCGGTACGCGACATCGCGACATCGCGATTGACAAGCTTCCCGCGGACTTGTACACTCGCATCTGAAAAGATTTGGCTTGCGACTACTCAGCGTACCTGCCGGGCTGGTTTGCGCGGGCCTGCTGCTGGCCGAATCGCCTTCTCTCGAGCCGCAATCTTCTGTGTTGGAAGCATTCGGCCCACTAGTACTACTGTGTTATAAACGTAGCGCACAGCAAAAGGGGCAACAGGGAAGGCGCGTCAACAGGAAGCGGGCGAGGCGGATGCGCAGAGTAGCGAGGGAATGAGGATTATGCCGCTCGGCCCGCACGCGGCGAACCGCGGGGTTGGAAGCCGGGCGGAAGCGTGGCGGCGGGTAACTCCAAGTGTCTGGCGCGCGCGGAGGGGGAAAAACGGCTGCGTTCCGCGACCAGAAAGCCGTAAGCGGCGATGCACAAGGTGGCGTGATGATGGAAGCCACGCCAGCCGCGCCCCTCAAAATGTCCTAAGCCGAGTTCTTGTTTCAACTCTTCGTAGTCTCGCTCGATGATCCAGCGGTGCTTGCCCAAACGGACCAGCTCGCGGAGCGCAAGAGAAGCAGGCATGGTCGAGAGCCAATATTTGGTAGGTTCGGCTTCACCCTTGGGCCATTCGATGAGCAGCCATTGTTCCGGATGCGGCTCGCTGCGCCAGTAGTCGCGATGCGCGGGACGTACCCGGAGCGCGGCAAATCGAGAACGGAGCGGACGTTTCGTTCCCTGCCGCCAAGGGACTGTCTTCCAGACCGTGGCCGGTAGGGAGAAGGCCAACTCCTTGACACTCCCCGGCTGATGATCGCAGTCCCGGCGCAACAGCTTCGAGGGACGCCCTGTGGTTTTCGACGCTCGCTTCGGCAAGGGTCCTTTGCCCGGCGCCCACACGCTGACCGAAGACAAAATGCCAACCACATAGGGCAAGTCCAATTTCGTGAGTGCCTCTCGGAAGCGCGTATCGGTGCCATAGGCGGCATCGGCTAGCACTGGCGCCCGCGGCACATCCTGCTCCACCGCAGCTTGTATCTGCTCCAAAGCAAGGGCGGCCTTCGTCTGAAAGCTGATTTCTTCCGGCACTCCGGTTTTGGCGCGGCGATCCTGGTCGTCGGCCCATTCCTGCGGCAAATATAAACGCCAGGCGATCGGCAGACTGGCCTTGGCTGTGCTCACAGACAAACTCACCGCCACCCGGCAGTTGTCTTGCTTGCCCACTTGTCCGCAGTATTGCCGCGTCACGCCCACCGAATGCTTTCCTTTCTTCGGAAAACCGGTGTCGTCCACAATCCAGCCTTCCACGGGCGCTTGCTGCTGCAGGGCTGTCAACGCGTAGCTACGCACCTGCGCCAGTACCGCTTCATCGCTCCAGGGCGCATCCGCCACCACGTGGTGCAACGACTGGTGCATGCGGCGCACGTTCTCCGGCGCCAGCCGTGCCGCCATGGGTTCCACGCTCTTGCGCTCTCCGGGCAACAGCAGTCCCATGCAGTACAGCTGCAACGGCGTCACGCGATCGGCATGCCCCGCGGCCCGCGCCAGGCCTTCCATGTAAGCCGCGAAGCGTTTCTCTTGCGGGCCCGGCGCTGCATCTTTGCCCACAAAACAATTCTACCATAAATTGTTTCTTTTATAACACAGTAGTACTAAAGGAAAAAACTTGGCAGCCCCTCGACAACCCCTTCGGCCCAAAAGTGTTACCTATGTCTTAGGAACGATCTGTCACCTATGTGTCCGGGCTGGACCCGACTTATTTGGTGCGGAGAGGGGGACTTGAACCCCCACGGTGTTACCCGCTAGCACCTCAAGCTAATTTCAAGCCGTTTCATACCATTCTGCACCGGCTAAACCGTTGATCTGCCGTACTGGACCGGTCCCTCGCGGGCGGGAGCGGCCGGGGGCGTGAGGTCCAAATAAGGTCCAATAAAACCTACTTTCAGGCTGCTGCCAGGGTCTTCCTCTTGGTGGCTCACTGCGAGCGAAACTAACGCGGTATCTGAACGCCGGTTTCCTTTCGAAGTTCCTCGTCGAAGGTTAAGACGAGACCTTCCGCTCGTTGCTGCGCTACGTAAGCGATCGCCGAATCCGCAAAGCTCAGCTTCATGCTCGTTTGCTCTTGAAAGGTCTTCAAGATCTCTGGAAACAAATCCGAGCATGGCACGAACTCCAACTCTTGCGCGTCGAGTAGGATATTTTCCACGCGGATAGCGACCTTCAAGTCGCGGCGAACCATGAGTACAGTCGTGACTTCTAAGAAGACATATTCGAGAAGTAATCCTGTTCCCCATTTGCCTGCTAGGAACTGATCCATAAGCACCGAGGCAGTTTGGTGATGCGCGTCGTGCTCGTTATAGAAGGCAACGAGAAAACTAGAATCGAGAACGATCACCGCTGACCATAAACGATCGAATCAATTTCCGAACTTAAGCGCTGATTTCCTTCAGGAAATGGTTCTGACTTCAATGCTCGAAGACTTCCCCGCTTCTGAACCGTGGTTACTCGGAGCAAATAGCCGCGAATGGCGTCGGAGATCAGATCGCCAACCGTACGCCCTTCAAGGACGGCCCGCGCACGCAGAGCTCTGTAGGCCTGCTCATCAAGATTCCGAACCGTCGTGTCCATCTTGTACTACTTGTAACACGCCGGGCCTTCAGATTCAGCCACGATACTATTCATCGGCGGACATCAGGAGCGGCCGATTACCCTTTTTCGCTGGCGAGCATGCGTCGACGGGTCTCATACGCACTTCGAATGTTTTATTCGCAGATATGTGCCCCGGCCGCCAGATCATCTCGCCAGGCACTCCAACACGGTGCGCATGACCACCTTCTGTTATCGGCGGCGAAAAAAGGAGCCAAGATCGGCGGTTTCGGGCGGAGCCATTGAGTCCAGTTAGAAAACCCGTTGGCGGGGATGCGGTACGAACTCTATACCAGCTTCTATAGGCTGATTGCGTGGACTCCGCTTTCCATGCACAATAGCGAAAGCGTCAATTGTTCCTGCTCTCGCTGACGGCGCAGACTGGACTGCCCTTCGTAGTGCCGTTGAATCGCCGGCCGACTCTGAGCCTGGTTAACTGGGATTCCGCCAGCCGCCGGCCAATTTGCGATCACCACTACACCGGAGTTCGATCAGCGCCATAGCTGCTGCTCCCGTGGATGGCGCTGGAGGGACTTTGTAGGCCTTCACGTCTTCCATTGCGAAGCGACGCCGATTGCGCGTTATGCAAACGGCAGGGTGAAAGTGTGTCCCGGCCCGTTCCGACCGACGATGGTACCCGGTTTCGCCGCCGATCTTGCCTCCCTTTTATCGCGCCGCTAACAGAATGCCGCATGCCCGGCTTGCGGAACCTGTTCTTGGCACGTTCACAGCCGTTATTGCCGCACTCTACGCGACCTTCCTTGTCATGGCGCTGTAGTCCGAATCTGCCTGCGTACGCACCGCTTCCACTGCCGGGCGGATAAAGGTAACAGGGTGGGTAACCTGAATACCTGCGGGACAATTGCTGCTGCGGCGGCCCCACGCGGCTCGACAAGGTCCAGTGCGGTCCCGACGGCCATAAGGTCCAAAATAAGGTCCTAAGTAGATCGAGGGATCTCCAGGCCGAGCTGTAGCTTCCCCTATCCCCTTTGGAATCAATGTGGTGCGGAGAGGGGGACTTGAACCCCCACGGTGTTACCCGCTAGCACCTCAAGCTAGTGCGTCTGCCAATTCCGCCATCTCCGCTTTCTTCAGGGCTACTTTTTTATAGGCTTTGCGGGGGGAGGAGCTTTGTGTTGAACCACGGCGGGTTTGTGGTTCTCCAGAACGCTTCCCGTACTCGGAGAGCGGTTATTCGCCATGATCACGAGCACCAGCGAAGTCACCATGAAAAGCGATGCTGCGACCGTGGTCGCTTTCGACAACACCGTGGCGGTGCCTCGCGGGCCGAAGACCGTCTGGGAGCCCATTCCGCCGAACGCCCCTGCCAGATCCGCCGCCTTGCCGCTCTGCAGCAGCACGACGATGATCAGAAAAAAACAAATAATAATGTGCAGGGTCGTTACGACGTACAACATTGCCAGATCCGAGTATAGCAACGCGTCCGAGGGTGTGACACTGGGGCGATGGGCGATTCTACCGAACGAACTTCGCGTCTCTCGCTGGCGGGGCTCAGGGAGAATTACCAGCTTGGGGAATTGAGCGAGGAAAATTGCCGAACGAATCCGCTCGAGCAGTTTGAAGACTGGTTCAAGCAGGCCCAAGCTGCTGATTTAAAAGAGCCTAATGCGATGGTCCTAGCCACGGCGACGGCTGAGGGGCGACCCTCTGCGCGGGTGGTTTTGTTGAAGGAAGTTTGCGATATTGGGTTCGTTTTTTACACTAGCCACGCCAGCCGGAAGGGCAAAGAATTAGGAACGAACCCATTCTGCGCTCTGACGTTCTATTGGGCCGAGTTGGAGCGCCAGGTTCGCGTGGAAGGTCGGGTGCAGCTTATACCCCGCTCTCGCGCAGAGGTATATTTCCGTTCAAGGCCGAGGGGTAGTAGACTCGGAGCGTTAGCTTCCAAACAGAGCGAGTGGCTACCGAACCGCCAGATACTCGAAAAGAAATTAACCGATTTAGAGGCGCAGTATGCCGGGTCGGACGATATTCCCATGCCGGAAAGCTGGGGCGGCTACCTTGTAGTACCGGAGACAATCGAATTTTGGCAGGGGCGTCCGAATCGGCTTCACGATCGCATTCGTTATAAGAAAGATGCAGGCGGCAATTGGACCGTTGAGCGCCTGTCACCTTGACTAAACGCACTAGGGAGCGCACACGTCAGTTGAGTGTGTTCCGAATGATAGCCTTGGGCGCCCTGGGTGTCTACGCCCTGCAGGCCGACTTCGCGCCTACGGCGGATCAGCTTATCAAGAAGGTGGAAGATCGCTATAATCCGGCGCGAACACTGACCGTTCAGTTTGAGGAAGAGTACACCATACAGGGCCGTACGCGACCTCCGGAGGAAGGCTCGCTCACGCTCCGAAAACAGGGGAAGATGCGCTGGGATTACCGCCGGCCGGCCGGCAAGCTGTTCCTCTCGGATGGGAAGACCGTGTACTTATATACCGCAGGGGACAATAGGGTAGAAAAAGTACCGCTGAAAGACACTGAGGACATGCGGGCGCCTCTAGCCTTTCTGCTGGGCCATATTGATATGAAGAAGGAGTTTCGAAGTTTCCAGGTCCACTCCGGCGACGGCGGGACATGGTTGGACGCAACGGCAAAGAACGGCCGCGTGCCATACGACAAGATCGAGGTTTTGGTCGGGACGGACGGGTCGATTCGGAATTTGAAGATCTTTGATCGGGACGGCTCGCTGCTGACGTATCGCTTCAACGATGAAAAGCTGAATCCGCCGGTTCGAGACGAAATATTTCACTTCCAGATACCACCGGGCGCGGAGGTAGTGAATGCGGTCGAATACGGTTCTCAAGGGAAGTAACAGGTAGTGGCAGAGTTTCTCTTACGGTACGCTGATCCACGCGGCCAGATGCACGAACAGATCTCGGAAGCTCCCAGCGAGCGCGCCGCCCGCGAGCGCCTGGCGCAGCAGGGCTACCTGGTGTATTCGGTTCGCGCAAAGGATTTGGGTGCGCGGTTGGGCGCTGGCGCGGGCCGGCAGAAAACGGTTAACCTGGAGAAGTTTCTGATCTTCAACCAGCAGTTCGTCACGCTGGTGCGGGCAGGCTTGCCGATCCTGCAAGGTCTGGATCTCCTGGCTGATCGCCTGACGGACGAGAAACTGGGCCGGCACATTAAAGCGGTCCGGGATCAGGTCCGCACGGGGACGGTCCTTTCCGACGCTTTCGCGCAGCAGGGCGTGTTTCCCTCTATCTATGTGACTTCTGTGATGGCCGGCGAGAAAAGCGGCTCGCTGGTCGAGGTTCTCGAGCGCTACATCACGTATCAGCGCCTGGCGCTGGCCCTGCGCAAGAAACTGCTGTTGTCGCTGCTTTATCCTAGCGTGCTTATCTGCCTGGTTGTGGCACTGATAATTTTTCTGGTGACTTACGTGGTGCCAAGTTTCGCTGCTCTCTACAACAGCATGGAGGCGAAGCTCCCGGTTGCGACAGAGATACTCATCGCAGTCGGCACCACCGCGCGCAGCTATGTTCTGGCGGCGGCCGGGCTGCTTGCGTGCGCCGGCATCGCGGTCTATTTTTGGGCGAAGCGCGATTCTTCGCAAGAGATTCTGGACCGCTGGAAGATGCGAACTCCGGTGGCGGGCGGGCTCTGGATCAAGTACCAGGTGGCGCAACTGTCGCGCGTACTGGGCACGCTCCTCGTGGGCGGCATTCCCCTGGTGCAGGCGTTGGAGACGGCGGGACGATCGCTGGGAACCGTGCTGCTGAAGAAAGCAATGGACAGGACGTCGGTCCTCGTGCGCGAAGGCAAATCTCTTTCGGCTTCGCTGAACAGCACTGGCATTGTTCCCGATTTGGCAATTGACATGATGGAAGTGGGCGAATCAACCGGCGCGCTACCCCAGATGCTGAGCAGCGTGGCAGAGTTTTATGAGGAAGATGTTTCTACACGCATGACGGCGCTACTGTCTCTCATTGAGCCGGCAATCATGATTTTCATGGGTATTTTCGTGGCGTTTGTACTTGTCGCGTTGTATCTACCCATCTTTTCTCTGGCGGACACAATCAGGTAATGGCGACGACAACCGAAATACTCAAGGTGAAAGATCCGCTCGAGGAGGTGCGGCAGGCACAGACGGTGGCGCGCCGCTACTGCTGCGATTTTGTCGACCTTAAGACCGCCAAGATCGATCATGAGCTGTTCCGCACCGTTCCGGTGGATCTCATGTTCCGCTATCATTTTGTGCCGCTGCAGGCAGAAAACGGAACGCTGGAGATTGCACTTTCGGATCCGCGGCAGATTGTTCTCATCGACGAGCTGTCGGTACTGCTTTCCAAAAAGCTCAAGATCAGGGTCGCGACCTATTCGCAGATTACAGACCTTCTCAAGAAGACTGAGCAATCGCAGCGAGTTCTCGAAGAAGTAACGGAGGGCTTCACGCTGGATGTAGTCGGCGATGAAGAGAACTCCGACGAAAATCTCTCCATTGACCGGCTGACGTCTGATGTAAGCGACATCGCTCCGGTGATCAAGCTGGTGGATACCACGATCTTTAACGCGCTGGAGCGGCGCGCCAGCGACATTCACATCGAGACGCGCGACGATCAACTGGCAATCAAGTACCGCATCGACGGCGTTCTGCAATACGCAATGAACCCGATCGCGAAGGAGTGGTATTCGGCTGTGATATCCCGCATCAAAGTGATGAGCGAGCTGGATATCGCCGAGCGCCGGGTTCCTCAGGATGGACGTTTCCGGGTTCGGTACAAGGGCCGGCTGATCGATTTCCGCGTTTCGATCATGCCTACTATTCACGGCGAAGATGCCGTGCTGCGCGTGCTCGACAAAGAATCGATGAGCGAGAAGTTTTCGCGATTGACGCTGGATGTAGTTGGCTTCGGCGAGCTCGAATTAGCCAAGTTCAGGCGCTTTATCAAAGAGCCTTACGGCATGGTGCTGGTGACCGGTCCGACCGGATCCGGAAAGACTACCACGCTATACGCCGCGCTCAGCGAAATCAAGAACGACGAAGACAAGATAATCACCATTGAAGATCCGGTCGAGTATCAGATCAAGGGCATTACACAGATCCCGGTAAACGAGAAAAAGGGTCTGACGTTTGCGCGCGGGCTGCGGTCGATCCTGCGCCATGATCCGGATAAGATCCTGGTGGGCGAAATTCGCGACCAGGAGACCGCGCAGATAGCGATCAACGCGGCGCTCACCGGACACCTGGTGTTTACGACGGTTCACGCAAACAATGTGCTGGATGTGCTGGGCCGATTTCTGAACATGGGAGTAGAGCCTTACAACTTCGTTTCGTCGTTGAACTGCATTCTGGCGCAGCGGCTGGTCCGCGTGATCTGCCCGCATTGCCGCGAACTGGTGAAGTATGACGACGATTTTCTGGTGGAGAGCGGCCTGGACCCCGGCGGCTGGCGCGATTTTCCTTTTTACGAGGGCCGCGGCTGCATGGAGTGCAGCGGCACGGGTTTCCGGGGGCGTACGGCCATCCACGAACTGCTGGATCTGACGGAGAAGATTCGCGAGTTGATTCTGGAGCGAAAGCCCGCCTCTGAAGTCAAACGGGCAGCCCGCGAGGATAATATGACGTTCCTGCGAGAGTCCGCGCTGGAACGGGTGCGGAGTGGCACAACCACCCTGCGGGAGGCGAACAAGGTGACGTTTATTGAAACTTAGGGAGTTTGAGTCTGCTGCCGCTGATCACTAAATTGCAACACCTTATTTCCGAGCCGACGCCGGATCATCTTTTCGAGATCACGGAAACATCGCTAGCGGCGGTCTCTCCGCGGAGCCCGCGGGAACAACGGCACGAAGTGCTGCCGGAGCCCGGGCTGGCGGCGTCGCCGAGCGCACCGAACATGCTGCGCCCGCAGCTCTACCGTGATCTCCTGTCCAGGCTCTCCAGCGCGATGGGACAGAAGCGGTCAGCGGCGCTGGTGATTCCCGATTACGCAGCGCGCATGGCGATTTTGGACTTCGACGAATTTCCCGCCGGTGAAGAGGAGCGGCTGGCGCTGCTGCGTTTCAGACTTCGCAAAAGCGTTCCATTCCACATCGATGAAGCGAAAGTCAGCTACTCGATTCAGTTGCAGCGCGAGAAAAGCGTCGAAGTGCTTGCGGTCGCCGTGGCGCTTCCTATCCTGGAGGAATACGAATCGATTTTTGTGGATGCGGGATACCGGCTCGGCGTGGTGGCGCCTTCCTCGCTAGCGGCATTGCGGCTGTGCAAGCCTGAGGAGAAAGGGCTCACGCTTCTCGCCAAGGCCTCTGGCCGGACCGTCTCGGTTTTATTGACTGAGAACGGTCGAGTGCATCTCGTTCGATCGCTGGACCTGACGGATGTGGAAGAGCACGAAATCGAACCCGACACTCAGGCATTATTGCCTTTTGTTCAGCAGACGCTCGCATACGCGGAGGATCAGATCGGGCAGCCGGTTGTGCAATTGCTACTGTGTGGTTTTGGACCGGCTACAATTCCCCTGGGACAAACTGCCGAAAGGGAATTCAGCATCCCATACGCTCCCATTCATTCAAGATTCGGCATCGCATCGCAAGGTAACGCCGGGCTTCTCGGACTGCTGGAGCGTTACGCAGCATGACGCCCGACACGCTTGCGGACATTAATCTCGCGTCAAAGCCGTTCGGAAGCGAACGGGCTCAAAACGCTCTTCTGGCGGTGATTTGCGCGGTGCTCGCATGTTCTTTCATCGTGTTCACGAGTCTGTTTCTGCACACGCGCTCGAAAGCGGCGGATCTACGGAGGCAGATTGAAGCAGAGAATCGCGAGCTGCGGCAAATACAGCGCGAGCAGACGCAGTTTTCAAGCATCTTGCGAAAGCCTGCCAATGCGGATGTATTTTCCACCAGCGTATTCCTGAATGAGCTGATCGCGCGGCGCGGCGTGAGCTGGACGATGGTTTACAAGGACCTGGGGTCGGTGCTGCCGCCCAATATGAAGCTGCTTGCGATCCGGCTTCCGCAGGTCGCGCAAGAGGATGCCAGCGGGACGAATCGCGTGGAACTGGACATGGTAGTGGGCACGGAGAAACCGGAGGCGGTGATCGACCTCCTGAAAAAGCTGCAGGAATCAACTCTGTTCGGCGCGGCGACCGTGATCACACAGACGCCGCCCACGCAAAACGACCCGCTTTATAAGTATCGGGTCACGGTAGCTTATGCCCAGAAGCTTTGATTGGCGGTCGTTCGCGGGGAGTGGGGCGTCCCGCGGACCACGCTTTTGGCTGCAAGCCGGAGTAGCGGTTCTGGCCGTCCTCAATGGCATAGCGATTTTTCTTTATTTAGACCCGCCCGGAGGCTCACGACGGCAATTGACAGCGGAAAGCGAGCGGGTGCAGCTAGAGATTGCCGGGACACGCGCGCAGACGCGGCGGCTGGCGGCGGTATCGCGAAAAGTGCAGCTCGGGAGCGTGCAATCCGGCGATTTCGAGGTGCGATATTTTTTGCCGAAGCGCAGCGCTTATAGCGCGGTCATCGCGGAAATCCAGAGAATGGCGCAAGCGGCGGGGCTGCAGGAACGCGATGGCGTCTATACCGAGGAGCCGATTGAGGGCACGGCAGATCTTTCCCTTTTGAACATCACGGCCAACTATGAAGGTCCGTACAACAGCCTCATGCGGTTCCTGTACGAAGCGGACAGATCGCCTATGCTGCTGATGCTGGACGCGATGACGGCGTCACCGCAACAGAAGGCAGGAGAGATCAACACGTCTATTCGATTCCAGGCAATCATTCGCGAACCGGCGCCGGCGGCCAGTGGAGGCCAGCCGTGAGCGCGGCGGCACAAACGAAGATTTTCGGCATCCGCCTGGGAGTGGATCCGAAGATTCTGGTTATCGGACTAATTGCGGTGGCGGCGTTGTTGTTTTGGTACAACTCGGGCGGCGAGGAAGGAGCACCGCAAACCGCGCGCGTGACGCGCCCCGAAGCGACCGAGCACGCCTCAATTCCCGCGAGAGCGCGGAGCGCCCTCCAACGGCGAGCGGCCGGCTCTCAAAATGAACGCACGACTCTTCGGGTGCGGCCCATTGACGCCACTTCGGGAGATGTGGATCCAACTCTGCGGCTGGATCTTTTGACACGCTTGCAGACTGTCGCGCTTCCGTCCACGGAGCGAAATCTTTTTGAGGCCGGCGCAGAGGCGCCCACGCTGGCGGGGGCCGGCCCCATCAAGGGACCGATCATGCCCCCTAAACCGCTGGCGCCGCCGTCTATTGCGGTTGTCGCTCCGGGGCCGCCGCCGGTGAACATTCCGTTCAAGTACTACGGTTTTGCGAAAGCCGCATCAAGCGGCGTGGCGAATCGCGGATTTTTTCTGGATGGCGATAACGTGCTGGTGGCTTCTGAAGGGGAATTGTTGCAGAAGCGCTATCTGGTGGTGGAGCTGAGCGCGAACATGGCCAAGCTGGAAGACACGCAGCTCAAGCAGGGGCAAACGCTGCAGGTGGTTCCCGAGGCGGCCGCTGAATGAAACGACAGACGAGGAGATCGCGGACCGAAAGAGGATCGGCTTTGCTGATCGTGTTCGTTTTCGCGGCGATCGTGGCGATCACGCTTTATATGGAGCTGCCGGTGGCGGTTTTCGAGGCGCAGCGCCAGAAGGAGCAACTCCTGATCGACCGCGGCAACGAATATTCGCACGCTGTGAAACTGTTTGTCCGAAAGATTGGAAGATATCCTTCGTCTTTCGCCGAGTTGGAAACCACGAATAACATGCGGTTTCTCCGGCACCGCTTTAAAGATCCACTTACAGGCAAGGACAATTGGCGCCTGCTGCACGCCGGGCCTGGTGGCACGCTGTTGGATTCGAAAGTGAAGCCGGCGACCAATGCTTTGACGGGAGCGTCGAATTCGCCGTCCGGGTCCAGCGCGAACGGTTCCAATGGGACGTTCGGATCAAGCGGATCGAACTCGACATCCGGGTCAAGTTCGACGTTCGGGTCGAGTTCCACATTTGGATCCAGTTCAACATTCGGTTCGAACGGATCCGGCTCAGGGTTTGGATCGAACAATAATAATTCAACGGCCGCGAACGCAAACAACGCGAGTAACGGGGCGGCCAGCAATACAGATTTTCCAGATGCGTCGGCCACCACGGCGGAAGCGCAAGCAGGAGTGCAGGCGATTCCGCGGCGGGCTCCAGCGGTTCCGGCAAAAGCCTTACCAACCGGGGACGCGGCGACGGCCGAAAACCCGAGCGACCCTGGAGCCTCGCTTGTGCCGGCCTCGGGGGATGCGATGATGACAGCCGCGCAGAATGGCGGGACTGGAGGAAGTGATCAGACCAATCCAAACGGCCAAAACGGCACCGCTACGACACCAAACGGGCAAAACGGCAACGCCACGACACCAAACAGTCAAGCCGGCGGAACGGGCAACGGGCAGCCGGCGCAAACAACTGGTGCAAATGCGCAGAACCTCTTGAACAGGGTCAGTGGAGGAACCGGCCAGACGCAAACGACGGGCGGGACGAACGGAACGATAAGCTCCGGCGGGATTGCCGGCGTAGCCAGTCGAGCGCTGGGAAACAGCATCAAAGTGGTTAACGATCAGACCAAGTACTCGCTCTGGGAGTTTTATTATGATCCGGCGCAGGATCAGGCGCGCGCAGGGGCCGCGGCGCTCGGGGCCATTCAGGGGCAGGGAACGAACGGCCAGAACGGACAGCAAGGCAGCCAGAGTTCCTTCGGGCAAGCGTCATCACAGTCCAGTTCAGGGTTTACGTTCGGATCGAACACAACGCCGCAGAGTTCGGGGCAAGGTAGCACGGGAACGGCTCCAAATGCGACAAGCACATCGACGTCGAGCACGCAATCCGGACCGCAGTAGGACGCTTTTCAGATGGTATTCTGAAGGGGTTGCGGTTCGCCGGAACATGCACTTGCCCTCGAGGCTCGTAGCGTACGCCACCGCAGTCCATCCATCGTGACTTACGTCGCAAATCGCTGGGACTGTAGATTAGTTCGGACGAGTCTTACCGCTCAAAATCAAGTGTAATGCACGCCCAACGTTATAAGCACGTCGCCGGCCGCAAATACAAGGGTCCAGAACGTCATCACCCGGTAGTAGGGCTTGCCAGTGAGGAGTTGGTTCAGGCATTCGGCCCATCCGCGGAGCGCGATCAAGAAGCCTACGAATACGATGAAGATGCCCCCGAATTTATTCATGCGGCATCGCAACAAAGAACAAGGATAACAGGGAAATCATTTCAATATGGGTGCGCGCGGAATCAGAAATTCTCACGGACTGCAAGAACAAGATCACGGAGCGTGTCCTGTACAATCCAAACGGGCAAAACGGCAACGCTACGACACCAAACAGTCAAGCCGGAGGAACCGGCAAGGGGCAGCCGGCGCAAACAACCGGTGCAAATGCGCAGAACCTCTTGAACAAAGCCACGCAGGGACAGGGAACGAACGGCCAGAACGGACAGCAAGGCGGCCAGAGTTCCTTCGGGCAAGCGTCATCACAGTCCAGTTCAGGGTTTACGTTCGGATCGAACGCAACGCCGCAGAGTTCAGGGCAAGGTAGCACGGCGACCACTCCAATTGCGACGAGCACGTCGAGTTCGAGCACGCAATCCGGACCGCAGCAGGACACTTTTCAGATGGTATTCTGAAGGGGTTGCGGTTCGCCGGAACATGCACCGGTCTCGGGGGCCGGTAGCGTTTTTCGAGGTAATTGTGGGCGGCTAGCTCAGTTGGGAGAGCACCACGTTCGCAACGTGGGGGTCGTGGGTTCGAGCCCCATGCCGTCCACCAAAGTATCATCTTTAGAATCAGCACCTACAAGCAACTTTTTTGAGGTTGCCCAAAACTTGCCCGGACCATACGTCCTGCGCCAGGCCCGAAATGCGTTCCTGACGCTGAATGGTCCATTGCGCATAGTGTCGCCGGATGATCTCTGAGGTGCTGCCGAGGACGATTGCGACGTCCTCAGTTGTCCAGCCTTTCTCCAGCAGCGCACTTGCTAAGAACTTGTTGAAATAGGGCAGCGCTGAGAGAAATTTGAGTGATAAACGGGCGTAGGTAGCCGAGGTACGAAAGAATTGGGACCTGAGGATGGTTGTTTTGGTGTTGAAAAACACCTTTTTCGCGCTCCGGACACACTTAGGCCGCAGTCAACCGCGGCAGCCTCCATAAATTGAAGGCCGCTGAAGTCATGACGAACTGCCAGGTGACCTTGGCTAAACCGCGCAGCTTGGTTTTGCGCATGCCGCCGGTTTGCTTCATCCAACCAAAGGCCTTCTCAATGAGCGGGCGTTTGCGCTGGCTGGTTCGATAACTGGCATGTCCGGTCGTGCGGTCATCGAGAGCGCTGCCGCCGGGCCGGTTGGTATTTTGTGCTACGTGCGGTCGCATGTTCATGGCGCGCACAGTGGCCACAAAGTCCCGCGTGTCATACGCTTTGTCGGCGCCCACGGTGATCGGTTTCCGCTGCTTGCGCCACCGGCGGTGCAGCATCAACAGCGCCGCATCCCGTTCGGCGGTGCCATCGGCGTGCGTCAGCATCGCATCCACAATCATCCCGTTGCGATTTTCCAGCAGCACATGGCCGAGATAACCTAACCGAGCCTCCTGCCCATGGCCTTTGCGATAGAGTTTGGCGTCCGGATCGGTCTTGGACGCATGCGTGTCGTTGGTCCGCTTGTCGCCCCGGAACTGGCCCGGTGTGTCATCGCCGCCGTCCTTCTTCTGAAAGCTTTTCTGACTCGCCCAGGCTTCGATCAGCGTGCCATCGACGGTAAAGTGCTCCTCCGACAAATGCGGCTTGGCCTGCTCGAGTACGCGCGCAAAGAACGCCCGCGCCACGTCCTGGTTCAGGAGCCGTTCCCGGTTCTTGCTGAACACCGCGTGATTCCACACCGGTTCATCCAGTTCCATTCCCACAAACCAGCCGAACAGCAGATTGTAAGTCATCTGCTCCATCAGCATGCGCTCGCTGCGGACCGAGTAAAAGATCTGCAACAGCACCGCTCGTAGCGACCGCTCGGGCGGCACCGACGGCCGGCCTGTCTTGGCGTACATGCCGTCGAACTCCCGAGCCATGCCCCGCAAAACCTCGTCCACCAGCTTGCGAATGGCTCGGAGCGGATGGTCTTGCGGAACCCGCTCCTCCAGCGATACGTAGCTGAACATTCCCGACTGCTGTTGATCGTCTCCTCGCATACGACAATCATGCCCGCAAATGTTTTAAAACGGAAGAGCCTCAGGATGAGTTTTTCAACAAGTTCCTAAGCTAATGCGAAGACCGGTGTAGCGAAGAAGCAGAACCATTGCTCTGGCCCTTTTGCGTTCATAGGCTCCGTTACGGATATCAGAGCATTTGCAGCAGATGCTCGGTTCAATAAAGTTCTGTTTGCCGACCGCGAGCGGATCATCGCACCGTTCCTCTGAGTGACTAACTCCCGCTGGTCCAGCAGGCGATCACAAAGGCGTCAGAAATCCGAGGCAGCGATCTGAGTTTCTCTAAGATTGCCGTCAACTTGCTTTTGAAGCTGCAGCGTATATCCCGCAACCTTGTCACCCTCGCGTTCGAACGTCAGCTCGGCGTCAGCCTTGCTGTAGCTGGTTAGTAGACCGAACAGATATGCTTCGCCGTACCAAGTGCCTCCGTTTGCGACTCGCAGTTCGTATCGACCAAGCGGCACTTGAGTCGAGACCGACTCACCTGACTGGATAAAAAGGAACAGCACGGGAGCTTGCGTGTTCAGATCGACTAACTTCACATAGTAGTTAGGGCTGCCATCATAAGTAACAATTTTCAGAGGCGCCGTGATATCGCGGGACCGTTTCCGCAAGATATGCATGCGGCCTGTCGGAGGGAGTGGGCGAGCCGGTTGTTTGAAGGGCGCGCTTTCCTGTACTCCGGACTGAGCAACAGAGTTTGTGAGTTCGACTGAACCTGTGGTTGGGCTTGCGTTCGAATTCGCTGTGGATACTGGCGCTCCGGTCGCCGCTCGACCATTTGAATCGTACTGATCGAAGACATCGCTTGGGGGCACGTGGCGATAGGCCGTTCCGGGCATGGCTTGCACCAGATATTAAAAACCCTGCCAGAACGATACTGACAACACTGGCAGCGAGTGCCTGGATCTTGAAAGGAAGCGACTTGATGCCCCACGATGTCTTCAATGCCCGCGCAGGCGCCGCTGTCGAATCTCTAATTGCAGCCAATAGCGCCCGCAGATCGCGATCTACTTGGGCCTCCTGACCGGAAGCGAAAGCAGGTATCTTAGGAACAAACTCCAGAGCCTGATCAGCGAGCAGGCGAGCTATATCCATTCGGTTTTGGGACGCGAAGTGGGCCGCCTGCATCGCAAGGACTCGGAAGTTATTAATGGCCGGCTGCTCGCCCAGCATGTTCCGAATGATCGCGTGAGTGGAGTAGATCGGTCCCCAAGGTATACCCCACCAGCCAAGAAGCCAGGTAATACCGGAAGTCCTATACGCTCGGGTTGCACCACACTTAGCGCAGAACACGCCCTGGCAGCCGCTGTGGTACGTGGCAAAGAGAAAGCTAACCACCTGCCGGTAGATGACATATCGTGGCTGGATCGAAATTTTGCCACAAGCACAACACGCGATCGGCTGGACAGCAACATGGGTCGGTTCTTGGTTCTGCTCGTCGAGAACGTAGCCTTTTGCATCGTAGTCCGACCGGGAGTTTGCGTCGCCGAGCACCTGATAGGCCTCATTCAGACGCTGAAAATCGCGCGTTGCATCCGCTGACGAATTTTTGTCGGGATGCAATTCCTGAGCTCTTGCCTTGAAGGCCTTCTTGATTTGGTCGAGTGAGGCCGAAGGATCTACACCGAGAACAGCGTAATAGCCCAAGGGATCGTTATTGCGAGACACAACAAAATATGTGGCGAAGCTGCGTGTTTGCTCTCCGACCTGAAGGCCGTGGAATGTGTTTGTTTGCTTATCTGCATCGGAGCGCCGTCCGCCTCGTATTCCCTTGAGGGTAGAGTCGATTCGTCGTCACTTCTTCTAAGGTTATTAGCGTTCGCTTCCCGTATTGTTCTACTTCGTGAACACATCGCCGAACATCGGGAGGCCGCTCTTTGATTGTTCGCGAGAGGCCTCGTCTTGAATCACATCCCAATGCTCGACAAGGATTCCGTTTAGAATGCGCACAATATCTGCGGCAATCCAATTGACAGGAGCACCGAAACCACTAAATCGCCCGTGAACGATCACGAGGTCTCCCTCAGCCACAATCGCTCCCGGTTCGTACTTCAACGTTGGTGGGATGCTCTTGATGAGATTGAACAGACCCTCACGACCCAGTTCGATGTGCGCGCTGTGTTGAATGTAGTGAGGGGGCCAGTAGCGCTCGGCCGCTACGTAGTCCCGTTTGTTGAAGAGAGTGTCAAAAGCCTCAAGAACGAGTGCCTTGTTATTTTCCTGTTTAGTCCGGCTCATTGAATTTTTTCCTCCCAGGTAAAACCATGCCCTTCACCGTCTCATAGTCTCGATCCGCCATCCTCCAGGACACTCGCTCTCCTTGATCCGCATCGTATTTCCTCTTACGTTCATTTCTGGTCCTTGTAGCTCCGCATGAAAATCGAAGGGGAGCTATTGGGCGGTTTTGCCACCATCGGCGGCAAATGACGCACCCGTAATGAACGAAGCCTTGTCGGAGGACAAAAACACAATGGCCTGTGCGATTTCTTCGGGCCTGCCCACGCGGTGGAGAGGAACGGTAGCGGTCAAACCGGCCTTCCTTTCGTCAGTCCCGGTAAAGCGATTCAGCATCCCGGTCTCAATCGGACCAGGGGCGATCACATTGACACGCACGCCAGACGACGCCGCTTCGAGCGCAGCCGATTTCGTTAGGCCTTCGACCGCGTGCTTACTGGCCACGTAGACTGAGGCACCGGCTGCACCAGTCCGTCCGTAGGTCGAAGACACATTCACTATGCTTCCCTTCTTTTGCGGCAACATCACGCGCAACTCGTGCTTCATGCTGAGTAGCGTGCCCAGCACGTTGGTGTCGAAGGTAGCCGCATAGCTTTCCGTGGACTGCTCCGTTACCAGGCCGGGTTTGCCTTCGGTGCCAGCGTTGTTGACCGCCACATCGAGGCGGCCAAAGCGTGCCACGGTCTTTTCGACGAGGCTGCGCACATCGTCCTCATGGCGAACGTCGGAATGCACGAATTCGGCTTCTGCGCCCAGTTGGCGGAGTTCAGCAAGAAGTTTGTTCCCTTCTTCCTCCCGCCGGCCGGAAATGACAACGCGCGCGCCTTCGTTCGCAAACGCTAGTGCAGTGGCCCGGCCGATGCCGGTCAGCGCGCCTGTAATCAAAACAACTGGTGAACTCATAGCTACTATCTCCTTGATCTGAACCCATGCAGGTCAGGCATGACTTAACGTCTCCCATTCCGCCACTCAGATCACTTAGTTGGATTGCGAAATTAGGTATTGGTCGCGCGATTGAAGCATACTTTGTTAAGCTGGCAGCGATGCCTCACAAGCATGGGAGTAGGAATGGAATTACGACATCTTCGTTATTTCGCCGCGGTTGCCGAGGCAGGAAGCCTGACCGTTGCAGCAGAGCGAAAACTGCACACGTCACAGCCTTCGTTGAGCCGGCAGCTTCGGAATCTTGAAGACGAGGTTGGCGCCCAACTGCTGATGCGCACAGCTCGCGGCATCGAACTGACACCGGCCGGTCGAGTCTTTCTCGATCACGCCCGATCAGTCCTATCGCATGTTGAAGCGGCAGCCGAAGCTGCACGCCGTGTCGCTCATCCCACCAAGCAGTGCTTCGCGATGGGCTTTCTGACCGGACACGAATTGACGTGGATGCCCGAAGCCCTGCGGATCTTGCGCGACGAACTCCCTAACATCGACGTGATGATTTCGAGTCAATACTCGCCGCTGCTCGCGAGTGCCCTTGTGAAGGGAACGGTCGATGCAGCTTTTCTTCGAAGAGAACGAGGCGTGCCAGACCTGGCGTTCCGTCTTCTCGTCAAAGAGCCCTTGGTGGTGATCTTGCCTAGTAACCACCATCTTGCTGCGCTCAAAGCCATCAGTCCGGCGGATCTAGTACGCGAGACATTCGTGACCGTATCGGACACGGCTCCTGTCCTGCGTGTGGTCATCGACAATTACCTGAAGCGCTCCGGAATCAACATCACGCCAGCTCACGAGGCGGACCATCTCGCAATGGGAATGTCCTTAATAGCGTCGACGCGCGGCGTAGGGCTGTTACCTGCTTACGCACAGAACTTTCTCCCTTCGTCTGTAACGAGTCGCCCTCTCAAGGGAGATACGCCAACTGTCGACCTGGTCTTCGGCTATAACAAGTCGAACCAGTCTCCCATCCTGAAACTGTTCCTTTCGAGATTGGACGAGTTGGTCGCTCGTGCGTCAAATAAGACCCGATGAAATTCGAAATGCGTTCAAGCAAACGACTATCGAGTTCTTGAGGGGGGGTCCTGATGTTGAGTGCTGTCGACGGTTCCGTTGCGAAGTTTGAGTGAGCACAGATCGAGAGCGGGAAGGCGCTGTTTCCGAGCGAAGTCCCTATGCAGTGATTCCAACAGCTTATCTATGAACCGTGCTTGCGCGATGACGTCGCTCTTGGCTATCCACCTCACTCGTCCCTTCCGAATCATGTTCACGGTCTGGATTCCTTCGAGTGTTCGCCACGCGCTCTGGAAACGAACCGCAGCCCTTCGCTAACCAGGTCCGTTTCTTCACCGACCGGTCCTGCTCGACGATGTTGTTGAGGTATTTGCATTGCCGCAGCCGTACTCGTCTCGCGCCCCCGCCCGTGCCCCAAATTCCTCCTGACCCACTCATTCCAAAGATGAACAAAAACAGCGGTCATCCGCGAACGACCGCCTCCACGTCCCGCATTGAGTTTCGTTCGGCAGTTTCACAGCCCGCATCGAAAGGTTCTGCGCCCGTCACGCCTTCCGCCGCGTCGAACTGGACAAATGTTATTCTCGGTGCGAGGCGTCGTGCTGCGGTCTTGGCCGAAAATCCTGCTGTTCGCGTCAGGCGTCGCTGCGTTCGCCGCTGTCTACGCCTCCCAGCGCAACGTTCCCCTGCCCTTTCGCGAATATCCCGGTGATGAGTACCGCGAAGGCCAAATCCCGCTTCCGCCCGATTTTGACGAAAAAGCCGAGTGGGTCTTTGCCCGCCTCATGTACCCGTCCATCCCCGACGCCCACTTCCGCCACGCTGGTTGGGATTGGACCAAGGGCCACTCGAGTTGGACCAATGATTATCCCCGCGCCGATCGGCACTTCCTGCAGGCCGTCCGGCGCCTCACCCGTCTCGACGCCCGCTCTGTCGAGCAGCCCGTCAACCTCGACGACAAGGACGACGTCTTCAATTACCCCTGGCTCTACGCAGTCTTCGTCGGCGAATGGGACTTGACCGACGCCCAGGCCAAAACCCTCCGCGAATACCTTCTCCGCGGCGGTTTTCTCATGTGTGACGATTTCTGGGGTACTACCGATTGGGCCATCTTCCAAAACAGTATGAAGCGCATCTTCCCGGATCGGCCCATCGTCGAAATCCCCGACACCGACGCCGCCTTCCACACCGTCTATGACCTCGCGAATCGCTATCAGGTTCCCGGCGAATGGGGTGTCCGCATGGGCGTGCCCTTCCGCAACGACGGTTATGTCGCCCGCTGGCGCGGCATCTATGACGACAAAGGCCGCCTCATCGTCGCCATGTCCTTCAATTCCGATCTCGGCGACTCCTGGGAGTGGGCCGACGATCCCGAATATCCTGAGGAATACTCCGCTCTCGGCATCCGAATCGGCGTAAACTATATTGTTTATTCCATAACGCACTGATCACGAGAGAGATCATTGTAACTGACCGCAGCTATGCCGAAACTGATCCTCTTCCCCGCCCTGCTGTTCACTGCCGTTTTCCTCAGCGCGCGCCAGGACCTCTCCTCCGATCAGCTCAAAATGTTTCACGATCCAGCCGGTTGGGAGTACATCACCGTCGGTGACGTGGACAGCGGTATCCGGACCCAGCACACCTGCTTCGACGGGCATCCGCATCCCGGCGAGTGTAGCGGCGTCCTTACCTTCCACGCCTCCAACACGTTCTCTCAGCAGATCTCCATTCACCATCAGAAGGTCTCGCGGGCGGGTACTTACCAGCTGAACGGCGCGCAGCTCGTCTTCATCGATGAGCTCGGTACGCGCGACGGGCCCTACACCCTCGCGATCGACCTCAAGGCAGAAACCCTGACCCTCGATATGCCACAGGTACACATGCTCCTCGAACTCCGTTCGCAATATAAAGCAGATCTCAAAGCTCAGCGTTCCCCCACCCACTAATGGCGTCGACGCCCCGGCTGTCGGCTCTTCGTTCCAATCCTTCGCCCGTGAAGCGTGTAGCGGATGCTTTCGAAGGTCATCCGCTGCGCTGGTCCATGCTGTTCGTGTTGCCCTTCCTGGCTCTGCTGTTTGTGAAGGCTCTTCGCACGCCCATGTGGCTCGATGAGTTCTACACGTTTTGGATTGCCGGGCAGCCTTCCATTTCGGCGTCCATCAGCGCCGTCCGCGAGGGCTGCGACAATGCGCCGCCGCTATACGCCATCCTCGTCAAGTTTTTGCAACACGTGTTGGGTCCAACCCCTCTTGCGCTTCGGCTACCGTCCTTCCTGGGCTTTTGTCTCATGGGCGCCTGCGCGTTTTCCTTTCTCCGGCGCCGGCTCGGACCACTCTATGCCGCGCTCGGCGTACTCATCGTGGTCAGCTCCACTTACCCGTTCGCCACGGAGGGGCGTTCCTATGGCCTTACGCTCGGCTGCGTCGCTTTGGCCCTCTTCTCATGGCAGGCCGCCGCCGAAGGCCGTCGCCGGACAGTCGCGCTTTCCGTCCTGTTATTAAGCCTCGCCTTTGCTATTTCGCTCCAATACTACGCGGTGTTCGTCTTAGTGCCGCTTGGCCTGGCTGAACTCAGCCGCTGGTTCATCCGGCGCAAGATAGATGTGCCGGTGTTCCTCGCTCTCCTGCTATCGCCGGCCGTGCTGCTCCTGCATCTCTCGCTGATTCAGGCAGGCCGGGCATTCGTCGGGCATTTTTGGCAGAAAGGCTCGCTCGCGGACATCCCCCTCTTCTATCGCAACGGCTTGAGCGACGCCACCCTTTGGGCGCCCTTCGCCGTTGTCCTCCTGGCGGCGTATCTCCTGATTCCAGGAACTGCCGATTCAGAGGAGAATAACACTTATTCCGGCCTGCGGGCTTATGAGTGGGTTGCTGTGCTTGTGCTTGCGCTGTTGCCGGCCACTGGAATCCCAGTCTCCATGCTCGCAATCGGGATCGGCAGATCGGAATATTTCATGCCTGCGCTGCTCGGCCTCGGCATGCTCATCTCCGCCGCTTTACTTCGAATTGCACGCGGCCGCGCTCTCGCCCCTCTGGCTCTCGTTCTCGCCCTGTCGGTGTGGCTTGGGACGCATGGTTTCTACCAGGCGCTCCATGCCAATAGGCTCAAGTACGCAGGCGGCCTTCAAAAGGCGCTTGCCGGACTTCCGGCTGAGCCCACTTCCATCTTCATCGCCAATCCGCTTGCCTTTGTTGAGCTCTGGTATTACGGCGGCCCTGAGCTTCATCAGCGTGTCTTCACCGTCGCGAGTCCCGAAATAGAGCTGCGCGAAGCTTCTCATGACACCGTTGCGCGCATGTGGCTGGCGATAATTCGGCATGTCGCGATTCCGGTGCTTCCCTACGATTCCTTTGTTCAGTCCCGGCGCCGGTTCTATCTCGCGGCTGACCCCGGGGACCATTTGCCTTGGCTGCTCTTACGCTCTGGCTACCACGTGCAACCACTGAAGCCCGATCTATTTCTGGTAGACGCGCCTACCGCCTCTGCCCGCTAATGCGTCATCGCATACACGATGTAGTTCACGCCCACCCGAACGCCTAAAGCCGAGTACTTTTCGGGATAAGCCGGTTCATCTGCCCACTCCCATGAGTCGCCGATGTCGGAGTTAAAAGAAATTGCCACCATCACGCGGCCCTTGTCGTCGTAGATCCCGCGCCACCGCGCCACATAGCCGTCCAGCTTGTGTCCGGCGGCAAGATGTTCCGCTCCAACAATCTGGTACCGCTCATCGAGGTCGTAAACCGTGTGGAAGATCGCGTCGCTGTCCGGAATATCGACAATAGGCCGGTCCGGGAACACCCGTTTCATGCTCTCTTCAAAGACCTGCCACTCCAGCGTGCCGTGGAAATCGTCAGCCATAAAAAATCCGCCGCGCAGCAGGTAGTCCCGCAATTTGGCTGCCTCCTCCCCGGTGATTCCCCACTCGCCCACCTGCACCGCATACAGCCACGGCCAGTTGTAGACGTCTTGCCCGTCATCCAGGTTCACCGGCTGCTCTACCGATCGCACGCTAATGCGCGTCAATCGCCGCACCGCTTCCGCAAAGTGGCGGTCCGCGCGCGGAAAGTCCTGCGTCCACAGTGAACGGCCCTCGTGCCAGTCGTCCTCGCGTCCCATATAGCCGTCATTCCAGCCACCCGGATACATCAGACGCGCAAACGTCCATTCCGCTTTATCCTGGTAATCCGGCGGCAGCGGTATGGATCCCAACTGGTACTCGATGCCGGGGTACTCGCGAAAGGGCCGCGGCAGAGTCCGGTCGACTGCGTACGCAGATCCGATAAATACTGCGCATCCCAGAATCCATGCCGTCGCTCGAAGCTTCATGCAGGCGCGATCCCGTTCAGAGGATAGCACTGCTCATGCGAGTCGCGTTTCGCTACTGGATGCCTGTCCGCAACTCGAAGTCCTGAACCCGCAGAACACTTCTGGTGCGCGTTCTCACATAATGTCCGATGACCGACGAGTCCGCCAGCGGGGTCTCTGGTTTCACATTCCAGATCTGAGCCATTATTACCGGGTTGTACACGATGCAAGGGCGTTTCCTGCGCTCCAGATCGCGCACGATCGCACTTTGCATGCCGCTCGAGAACGCGTTCATCCAGTTGTCCATGTTTAAGCCGTTGGGTGTGGGAACTCCCGACCATAGATTCAGAGAAAACAGCCCCGGAATTTCAAAAAGAACATCGCAGTTGGCCCGAATGGAACTCACCAGCTCACGGTAGATGTTTCCCTCCCGCTCCGCTATCCGTATGTGTGTAGCTCCCGGCAGATCGAGCGGGGGGCCAGGTACTTTCAAGGGTGAAAACTTTGCCCACCAGCACAGGAGGACAGCCAACGCCAAGGCGCCACTGGTGTATGCCAGCGCTTTTTCGCCATTCAGCGTCTCCGCTTCCCACTCTCGCAGCCCATCGTAGAGAAGTACGCACGCCCAAACAGCCACGGGAGCCAATCCGATTGAGAACTGGCTGGCCGCCACCGGATAGGCTTGCAGGAACCCGAAGACAAGCAGGCAGCTCAAGAAAAAGCGCGCGAACAGATCAGGCGGTGACCAGCGGCTCCCCGGAAATTGCCAGAACAGCAGGGAAGCCAGCGGAAGTGCCAGATTCGGAGTCCATTGATAATTGAAAACCGCAACAAGGAGAATCAGAATCGCGGCTCCCATTTTCAAGCGGGCCGCGCCAGCCGAGGATAACCGGATCTTTTCAGGCGCCGCCCAAAGCGCCAATGCGATTGGCCAAAGCGCCAGTGCGGCCAGAAATCGTAACCTGGCCTGTGGGAAGCCATGATATAGCACGTCCGCATAACGTAGAGGCGCCAGCAGTACGCCGCTAAGCAATGTGCGGAGAGTAGTCCCGTTCTCCTGCAGGACGACCGTCAGCGTCAGTAGCGCAGCTGCGAAGAATCCGGCCACCGGCCAAATCAGATCCGGCAACTGAAGCGCGAGCTTCCACTTTGCGCGCGACGCCGCGAACAGCAGGCAAGTGATGCCCTCCGTCGTCAGAACCCAGGGCGCATAGGCAGCGGGCAAGTGCCGCCACATCAGCAGTGTTGGAAGAAGCACCGCGGCGCCAGCCAGCGGAAGGAGAACGATTGTCCGCAACCGTCCCTTCGGAAAGAGGAAAGCGTAGGAAACCACCACTGCGGCGAAATAAAAAACTCCGACGTTGATCTTGGTCAGGCACAGGAAACCGGCGCATAACCCTAGAACCAATCCTGCTGCCCTCCGGTGAGTGCTGACGAACAAACTTGCGCCGAGACCCAGAAACGTTAGAACCAAGATCAGCTCCTGCGGGTGCCCCGGCTCGTGTCTGACTACACTCTCAATCACCAGGGTGACTAAGAACGCAACCGAGGAAAGCAGCACCCGTCTGGCCAGCCTATACGCGATTGCGGCCGCCAGCGAGGAACTGGCAATCCAATAGAAAAGTGTGAGTTCGCGCGCGCCTTCAGTTGTGTAAGGCAAGCCCAGCACCGCGTGCATCAGCTTCTGCGCCGCAAAAAGAAACGGGCCGTATTGGGTGAACGTCGTGTCGTAAAGGCCGCCGTGCGTGACAAACCGGATCAGGGAAATCAGAAAATACCCTTCGTCATCGAATGGCTGAAAATCCCAGAACATCTGGCGGCTCGCGGCCCAAACAGAAACCGCTACGATAAGTACGCTAAGGGCAATTTCGAAATTGCGGAGCGCCGTTGACGGCTGGTTAATGTCGGATGGCCGATCTGCACCGGCTGAAGTTGTCGTGCTCAAGGTGTAGCTCCTCGAACTTCACAAGACGCACCCGTCCTGGCGCTCCCGTTGAAGAAAATCGAGTATAACAATGTGGGAGTATGCGGGTTTCGTCTGCCTGGCGCACTGTTTCTCTTCTGTTACTTTTGTCGTCCTGCGGCCGCGCGCAGGAAAGATCGCCCGCTGACTTCGAATACTATCTGCTGAGTCTTTCCTGGTCGCCCGAGTTTTGCTACAGCCATCCCGGCAACGCCGAATGCGGGCGTTCCTACGGATTCATTGTGCATGGGCTTTGGCCTCAATCGCGCGCAGGCCGCGGCCCCGAGTATTGCTCGCACGCGCCCGGGTTGCCGGATCCGCGGCCTGTCCTCGGCATTATGCCGGATCCAGCTCTCATCCGACATGAATGGCAAGCGCACGGCACGTGCACCGGCTTGAGCGCCGATGCCTACTTCGAGCTAGTGCGGCGCGCCTTCGCATCCATTCATATTCCGCGGCAGTTTCTCGCGCCCCGCGGTGAAATGCGAGCCGCGCCATCGCAGATAGTCCGCTCGTTCGAGCAAGCCAATCCGGGTTTGCCGCGCGGCGCCGTCCAACTCACCCTATCCACAAGCGCTCAAAATTACTAACCGCACCGCGATTCCCAGAACGGATGCTGATTTTAACGGTACCGATCATATTCAGGTGATCGCGAACACGGCAGGGTTTCACTTTGGGTATATCGAACAGGGTGGATCGAGCCTGTACCAGGCGCTTAGTCAAAAAGTGAGCAGCCTGGAAGTGTTGAAAATCCTATTTGGCATTGGTGGAGACGAGATCGCGCACTTCCTGGAATGGGTTGATTTTGCGGGCAACGGAGTGCAACCCACGGTTGCACCAGTGAGCGATGACGGCCTGACCTTTCCTAATTTCTTCGACCCACTGAATCCCCTGATTCAGCCTAGCTACTTTCCGTCGCAAAATGATGTTTTCGGATCAGTGTTGGCATGACATAGAGGGTTTGAAGCATGTTTGAGCGATGCTTTTTCGATTGTTCGAGCCGCTCACCGGTGGACGATGCATCGCCCCGGACGGCTGTGCTCAGGCATTGGCCATCGCCAGGCATTTGCCGATGTTGATCAGATTGTCAGCCAGCACGCCAAGTCCCACCCAACGCTTCATTCCATCGATGCCGCGGTACAAGCAGCGCCTCAATCCGTGCCGTCGCTTGGCCACGCTGATGCGTCCCTCGCAGCCCGTGCGCCAGCGCTGCGCTTTCTTGAACCAGCGGCTCTTTTCCATTTGCTTGCGCTCGCCACTGCGCGTGCTGCGGTTCGGTACCGCGACCCACTTCACACCCTTCTCCTGTACCGCCCGTTCCTGTGCTAACGAATAGTATCCTGCGTCCGCCGTTACCAATTGTGGCAATCGCCCCAGCTTGCGCTCGTGCGCTTCCACCGCGCCCAGCAGCAACTCGCGGTCACTCGGCCTCTCGTCGAAAACGTCGTAATGTGTGATGATCTGATTTTCGGCTTCTTGCAACTGCACTAGCTTGCCGAACTCGGTTGGTTTGCTCGCCTTGCCCTTGCGGATAATCTCGGTGTGCGGCTCGAACACGCTCACGATCTTCCCCGGCGATTGCGTCAGACCATCAAAGATGCGGGCTTTGGTCTGCTTCACTACCTGCCGCACACGCCCTGCCATCGTCGCTAAGCTCTCGCCCAGAAGCCGCAGTTCTTTCTTCCGTCGCGCGGACATTCCTTCGATCTCCACCATCACGCGCTTAGCGTCGTTAAGAATCTGCCGCGACATGCGGAGCAACTCGCGATACTCTTTCTTACGCTTCTGCTCGCCTTCCGGCCCTCTATGCCGGCTGGCTGTGGCAATCGCAATCACGCGTTTGTTCACGCTCCGCATGCGGTTTCGCACCTTGCGCTTCAGCTTGCCCTGGCTCCGTTGCTCAATCTTCTTCATCGTTCGCGTCATGAACCGCGTTCCGTCTCCGAGCAGGCTGGAGTCGGTGGGGTAATGAATGTTGGTCTCTACCACCGTGGTGTCCACACGCAGCTTGCGGCCCTGCACTGCGCCTTTCTCTTGCGCCATCGCCACCAGCCGTTCATGCAGTTTCGCCATTACCTCGCCGCCCAGCGCCTGGGCAATGCGCGCTAACGTCTTCGCGTCCGGAACCTTGCCCAACCCGATGCGCGTGAAGTCCCGATATGCCAAGTTCATCGTCACTTCGCGTTCCAGCGTGTCGAAGCTCCAGTTCCGTAGGTGCTTCAACAACAACAGTCGCAAGGCCATCTCGGCGGGCGTTTGCGAGCGACCCCGTGTGCTGCTGTGCTCGTGACGCTCGCCCTGCGCTTCGTATACCAACTCGATGAGTTCCTCGTCTTCCAGAAGCTTGTCGGCTTCCAACATCCAGGGCTCCCAAAGAGCACGCACATCTTCGTTCAATACGCCTTCCCACAGTGTCGGTTGACCTTGCTTACGTCGAGTCATGCCCTATCGTAATTGCCCCCTGAAACAAGATCAATACCAAATGTTTTCGCACCCAATCGCCTCCAGACCTATTCATTGGCGTTGACGCGGACACTCATTTTTGCGACGGAAAGTAGCTAGCCTGATCTTTCCCGTCCCTTGCGAATTCATCAGTCCGAACCTGCCTCATTGCGCGGTTATTCGGCCATCCAGCGATAAATTCGGAGGGGCAGTTGCCACCATCGCGTCCTTCACTCAGGATGGTCTTTTTGTTGGCCAGCAGAAGAAGTTTTTCACCGTGGTTCAGCAACTGGCAGAGGAGGCGGACGCAGCCAAGCGCGAGTTATAGCTTAGCTATAGCTAGGTTCCGGGCGTGCGGAAAATCCGCACCCCGGTTTGATGCGGAATCTGTGCGGTCTCGGCCGCAACCGGATGCAAGCGAACGGATGCATCGAGTACCGTTGATCGATATAGCCAACCGGGAGCCATTTGCCAGCTCGCAATGAGAGCGTTCGCTCGAACGACTAATCGCTTGCCCGACCCCGAACAGTAGATATCTCTGAAGGTGATACACGTATTTTCAAATGGGCGCTCCCCTTGAGCCAGAGGCCCTTCTGAGCCAGACACTACTTCCTTCGTCACGCCCGAATCGAGCTTCAGAGAACACTCTGACTCCAATCATGGCTGTAGGCCAATCCAGTCACTTTTTAGCCGGCTTTTGCGACGGAATCACAGTGCACGATGATACATTCCCGCGCAGATGAAGGTCTTCGAGGATGTCGAGACCGCTGCACATGGTAAATCGGAAACAGATTCCTCTGAGGCCAGCAAAGAAGTTGAGTCAGGCTGAACTTCAGATAGATCCACCCTTAAACGGCCAAGGGTAGTTCTATACTTGCCGACTAGCGACGATCTAAATTTTGGCCAGCTACTCTTGCGGCTCGATGCACGAGGCGAGTTTGGCCGTTATTTCTTTGTGCGTTTCTGCGCCTTTTGTTGGCCAGCCTGACCGATTGCTGGCCTCGGTGCAAGAATCTCAAACGCAGACAGAATAACTTGGTCTGTAATCAGAGTCGGTGTCAGGAATCTCTTAAAGAGGAGCCCATCCGTCAGCGCGTGAATGACGCAAACGAATTGCTCCGCCGGGATCGGCAGATCCCGGATTGGGATGAATTGCGCTAGTCCGGAGGCCATTTGGCGGTAGATTTCGGCGTTCTGTCTTGCGATGCGCGCCCGCAACTCCGGATGAGTGAGCGCATAAAGTTGAAACGACAAAGCTCCCACAGCGCGGGTCGCGCGCATCGGCGCGGCGGCCACCACGGCCTCGCCAATAGCCCGCATCTGCTCGCGGAACGTTCCGCCGGGCTCTAGCTTCGGGATAATCGGCTCCCACCGCTCCTTAACCACCGCAAGGAACAGATCCTCGCGGTTCTTAAAGTTGCCGTAAATGGCGCCTCGCGACATGCCAACCCGCTCTGCGACCTCTTCCAGGGTGGTAGCATGAAAGCCCTTTTCACCTACAATTGCCGCGGCAGCCTCAATTAGTTTTGCGCGCGTGCGAGCCCGCTTACCACCGGAGCTGCGACCCGCCTGCGGGGTTTCCGTTTGCTTCGCCATCAGTGCCTAAAATACATCTGAGCATATAATACATGTGTGTAGTTTCTAACTTAGAGGCAGATGTGCTGGATCATCCATTTCTGTGGTATGCAGTTGCCGCCGCCCTTTGCCTCCTGCTGGCCGGCTCAGTTTATGAGAAGCTTTGCCGACGCCGGGATGTGCAGCGCTATCTTCCACTGGGCGAGTTGATAGATGTTGGCGGCCACCGACTGCACCTTCTTTCAAAAGGTACGGAAGGTCCAACAGTGGTAATCGAGCAGGGCGCCGGCGGACCGTCGCTTGCTTGGTTTGATCTACAGGAGGAGATCGCCAATTTCGCGTGCGTGTGCCTTTATGATCGCGCAGGTTATCAGTGGAGCGATCCGGTTCGTGGACCGCGCTCCCTCGAGGATCGCGTGAAAGACCTATACGCCTTGCTCGTCAAGGCGGATCTGCCTGGACCGTACGTACTCGTGGCCCATTCCTACGGCGGTTTTCTGGTGCGCCTTTTTGCTCGTGACCACCGAGACAGTGTGGCCGGGCTTGTATTGATAGATACTCCCGATGAAGGCGTCTATTTCAGAGACGCGGTATTGTCCCGGTATTCGAAAATCGCCTGGATAATGGTCGCGATGAAGTTTCTCTCGACGGTAGGGCTACCGCGACTTTTGACGCCCTGGTTTGCAAATCAGAACGACAATGCGCCCTCAGAAGTGAGTGGCCAAATAAATGCGGGTGTGGTCCGCCGTGAATACTTCGCCGCCGCAGGCGATGACATCGAGTCTTTGAAGCGCGCTTCGCCATGGCTCCGCCAACCAGACGCTTTGGGATTGCTCGGCGATATGCCAGTGGTGGTGATTACGCATGGTCAGCCGTTTCCCGGCCCATTCGCGGTGCTGGAAGAGGGCTGGCGCGAAGGGCAAGAGAAGCTGGCTGCACTCTCTACAAACAGCGTTTTGATTGTCGCTGACAAGGCGAATCACATGATCCATCACGACGAACCGAGGGTCGTGGTTGATGCGATTCAAAGTGTGGTCACTGCAGTACGAGCAGGGGTACTGCTGACGGACCACGCGTCTCCCTTGTAAAGCACCCGACCAGGACCGCTGCGTGCTGCATCCCTGAAGTCCGCCGTATTTCAGCAAGTCTGACACGCAGCCAAAAGCACAAGAACGGATAGATCCGCTGTAACGCCATGACTCTATCTGGCGTGAGCCGGCGAGGAAAGGCCGGCTTGCGGCGAGGAGTTGGGCGCTGGGTCACTTTAGATAGAGACGTTTGAAGGAAGGCGCAATTCCTTCCTCCATGGTCAGCGGCGCCAACTTGTTCGTGGAAGGAACAATTCGAGCAGCGTAAGTTTACACGCTAAGGGGCTGCTAAATAATAATATGTACAATCAAACGCTCGCGGCTCATGAGTTGCGAGGCAGGAGAGTGTAGTTCCAGTTGGGGTGGGTTCTATGCCTTTTCAGGCGTAGTTTGTCGATGTCTTCGTCCGGAGTGGCAATACCGGTCTCGTACTGGTTGGTGTCTAGAACGGCTTTGACTTTTAGACCGCTTTTGGTATGGGTGCCGCCAATGAGGTTGATAACAGTTTCAAAGTTAAGCAACGGTTTGCCGCGCCAGTTCAGGCTGATGAAAGAGAACAGCCGGTGTTCGATCTTGTTCCACTTGCTGGTGCCCGGCGGATAATGGCAGACCGTGATAGCCATGCCCGTTTCATCACTGAGTGCCTGCAGATGGAGTTTCCAGGCACGCTGGCGGTTCCCGTTGCTGCCTCCGCTGTCGGCGCAGATGAGCAATCTGTCCGCTCCCCGATAGTGCCGTTTTCCGTCCAGACGCCACCAGCGCCGGATACTCTCCACGGCGAACTCGGCCGTATCGTGAGTCACTCCAACATTGACTACGGCTCTGTCGCGGGCGATATCATAAGCCCCGTATGGAATCGCCTTGCCCTCGCCGAGGTGCGGAAAATCGTGAACCGATACCTCGTCAGCTTGGCCTTGGGGAAGCCATCTGCGACCCGCATTTTTAAAGGCTCCGACGAGTTCCTTCTTCTTTGTGTCCACCGAGATCACGGGGAATCCGTCTCGCCGGAAGTTCTTCACCTGGCGGTTCAAATACCGGAACTGCGCGTCACGATCCGGATGCTGCGCTCCTTCACGAGTCTTCACGTTTGCCTGTAACGTGTAGCCCATATCCTCCAGACAACGGCCTATTGTCACGCTGCTGACCGGATGCCCCGATCGGGTCAGTTCCAGAGCGATGGTCCGCGTGGATTTACTGGTCCACTTCAAAGGGCTCATCGGATCGCCCGCCGTGGTCTCCTCGACGATCTCCTTGAGCCGGCCCATCAATGCGGGATCGCCGTCCTCCACTTTCTTCCGCCCGCCGCCGGGATTCCGCACGCGGCCCGAGGATGCGCTTCTCAACCTCGCGGCGCCGCTGAGATCCTTGACTCCCTGCGTAATAGTCACTCGTGACATTCCCGTCAGGCGTGCCAAACGAGTGATCCCGCCCCGTCCCAGATCGAGTGCCCTCTCAGCCACAAAGAGCCGTGCCTGATACTCATTCAACGTTCCAAGAACCTTCATCCAGATCTTCTCCGATGAAGCCGTTGAGGTATGGCGACCCACTACATAAAACATAACCTATGTCTTATGCTTTGTACATATTATTGTTTAGCATGCCCTAAGCCTCAAGTTAGACGTCTTGCAGGCCGACTCAGACAACCAGGCCGGCGTCGAGAATGAGGGCTATTGGGGCATACCTATGCGGCCAAATACCGCGTATAAAGCTTCGTTCTATGCCAAAAGCGGCAGCGCGTCGATCGGACCGGTGACCGTAAGGGTCATCGACGACAATACCGGCAAGCCGGTAACCAGTGGTGTTACGCCGCCTCTCACCTCCGATTGGAAGGAGTACAAGTTGACGCTGGCCACGGGCAATATCGCAACGTCCGCGGCTAATCATCTGGTACTGACGGTCGCGCATCCCGGGTCTGTGTGGTTCGACCTGGTGTCTCTTTTTCCGCCCACTTATAGGGACCGCGTGAATGGCAACCGCATCGATCTGATGGAAAAGCTGGCCGCAATGAAGCCGGCTTTCCTGCGGTTCCCTGGCGGAAATTACTTGGAAGGGAACCATATTCGCGATCGTTTTGAATGGAAGAAGACCATCGGTCCATTGGTGGACCGCCCTACGCATCCGAGTCCCTGGGGATATCAATCCTCCGACGGAATGGGCTTACTCGAGTTCCTGGAATGGTGCGAGGATCTGCACATGCGGCCGGTACTTGCCGTGTATGCGGGCTACTCGCTTGCTCAGGAGCACGTGAATCCCGGGCCGGACCTGGAGCCGTATGTACAGGACGCCCTCGATGAGATTGAATATGTCACTGGCGGTGCCAGTTCCAAATGGGGCGCCGTTCGCGCGCAGAGCGGGCATCCGGAGCCATTCCCGCTTGACTACGTGGAAATAGGAAACGAAGACGAGTTCGATAAATCCGGCAGCTACGATGCCCGTTTTGCGCAATATTACGACGCTATCAAGAGGAACTATCCCCGTCTGCAACTGATTGCCACCACACCCGTGCAGAGCCGCAAGCCAGACTTGATTGACGATCATTATTACAAGCGGGCGGACGAGTTTTTTGCTTTTACGGATCACTACGACAAGGCCGATCGTAACGGGCCGAAGATCTTTGTCGGCGAATGGGCGACGCGAGAAGGAACGCCTACTCCAAACTTCGGCGCTGCCTTGGGTGATGCGGCATGGATGACCGCCATGGAGCGAAACAGCGACCTGATCGTGATGGCGAGCTACGCTCCTCTGCTGGTAAATGTCAATCCGGGCGGCATGCAGTGGGACACGGACCTGATAGGCTATGACGCGTTGGGCAACTATGGTTCACCCAGCTATTACGCGCAGGTGATGTTCAGCAATCACATTGGAACGGAAATAGCGGATACGAGCCTCGAGGGCGGCGGCCCGAGACTTTTCTGCTCTGTCACGCGCGATCGTGCTAAGGGCACGCTCTATTTGAAGGTCGTAAATGCTTCTTCGGCCCCTCAGGCGCTCCACATAAAGCTTTCGGGCGCCGCCCGCGTGAATGGCGCCGGCCGCCTTATCAGCCTCACCGCCCGCAGCACTGCCGAGACGAATACCCTCCGGGAACCAGCCAGAATTATTCCTGTAGAAAGTTCAATTCGCGGTGTGTCGGCAGACCTTCAGCACGTTTTTCCGCCCTATTCAATCAGCGTCCTGGAGCTTGGCGTTGAATAAGAATTGGGAGCTTCTACTTCCCACCTGCCACTATGAGATCATTAGTGACCGAAAATACGTTCGGAACCTGATTTGCACGAATGTTGATCAGGTTCTTGTCCATTTGGGAACCCACCACGCCTTCCAGCGTGACGTGACCGTTATCCACGATGATGTGGATAGATGGTAACGCCTGATGTCCATACCGGTCGCCTATTTGCGGGTCGCCATAGATCGCGCGAAACTCCGCTCTGCGGATCTGGTTGTCCATAGGCGAAAGTGGAAGCACTTTTATCTCGTTGCTCACCTCTGTGACGCCTTCTATTCTCTTCACAACATTACCGGCGTCCGATTTAAGAACGGGATTTGTTACTGCCCCCAATAGAGTCACCGTGCTGCCGTCAATACGGAACGCCAGGTCATCAAAGATCGTGTAATACGGCAGCATGAGCAGCTCATGCCGGACCTGGGCGGCAAGACGGCTTTCTCCATCGGGGCCTGGCACGAAAGCATCATTATGATTCTTCACGGCCTGGGGCGCGGCCCACAACGGAGCCAGCAATAATGCGGTGATCAAAAGCGGCTTGAGCGCTCGTGTCATGAGATCCATCTCCCGGTAAACACCTCAGGCGTCCGAATCGCGGGGCGTCTGATCTATAGACTCGCTCGATGGAAAGATGTAACTCACCCGGGGTCGATCATCTCCTGATCGATGTAGCACCACCCCCAACTCTCGCCCGGCTCAATCGATCGCATCAGCGGATGCTGGCTGGAGTGAAAATGCTTGGTCGCATGCTTGTTCTTCGATGAGTCGCAGCATCCAACGTGCCCGCAGGTCAGGCACATCCGGAGGTGAACCCATCTATCGCCCATCTTCAGGCACTCCTCGCATCCGTGCGTATGCGGCTTAACCGGGCGGATGGAATCAAGATGCGTGCAAGCTTTCATTTCTTACGTTGAACGGAACTCAACCACCCGAACGCGTCGACCTGATTAAGCGCGACGCGGCGAAGCCTTATCCAATAAGCCGACGAAGGCCTGCGCGGTTGGTGGTACATGGGCAGTCTCTTTGGTGATCTGAACTGCGGTCAAATTCTCCCCATACACCCTCTTGTTAGCGTCGTCATCTGATCCGATGGCTGCTGCCCCGACGGTTGCACCGGCAAAAACTCCCTTAGCTTGCGAATAAGTCAGGATGTCAGAGCCAGCGTTGTAAGTTGCCGCATTGGCTGCGGACGGCCCTGCATCCGCTGACGCATCTGCGCCCATCTTCATTTTTCCAGAAAGGGCGGCGTCTACCGCTTTCTTGTCCATCAGCAGAAATACGAAATCAGTTGCGGAGCCGCCCAATTGGAGACCGATACTGCCGGCATCCAGCGAGTACATCGCCGGAGCGCTCCATTTGCCATTCATCCCGTCGCCGGTGCGGCAGCTCATCACGCCGCGCCCGTAGGTGCCGCCGATGCCAATTCCCACTTTCTTCACGCTCGGGAACACCATCACGCAAAGCGCTTTGTTGAGGACGGGCTTCGGTATTCCCCCGTCTGGCTTATCGAGAATAGTTCTGAGGACGAAAGTGGATTGACTCAGCCTCTTATCCTCCTTCTGCTGGGCAAGAAGCGGAAGCGCGAACGTCACGCAAATAGCGGCTGCAGTAAGTCTTTTAATCATAAGGATCCTTTCCGGAGTGCTCCCACCATGCTAAACCATTGCGGTCTGCCCCGCTAAGCCACAGAAGATAGACGGTTCTTCGAACTTTCACCGGATCGCCGGCTAACCGGCTGAAGTAAATTCAGTCTAAACTGCCAGCCGGATGGAGTGGACTGACTCAGACGCCGCCGATAAGGCACGCGAAGGCAACCAGCACGCCTTTCGTGTCCTCGTTGAACGGCATAGCAAGACAGTCTTCCGTCTCGCCTTTCGTATGACTGGCAATGAACAAGACGCCGAAGACGTAGTCCAGGAAACTTTCCTTCGAGCCTACAAACAACTGCATCGTTTTGACGGACGTGCCGCTTTCAGCACCTGGCTCTATCGCATTTGCGCCAACTGCGCGCTGGATCTTCTCCGCAGCCGCAAGACGCGCCGGGAGCAGCCGGATTCATCGGCCGACGGCAGCAACTGGCTGGACCGCGTGGCCGCCCGCGACCCCTCGCCCGAACGCCTTACCCAGAGCGCCCAGATCGCGAGCCTGCTGGAGCCCGCCTTGAAGCGCCTGAGCGAAATCGAGCGGACGGCCTTTGTCCTCCGGCATTACGAAGGTTGTGACATCAACCAGATCGCGGAAGCGCTCGGCGTGGGCGTCAATGCCGCCAAACACAGCGTTTTTCGCGCGGTGCAAAAGCTGCGCCGCGCTCTGCAGCCCGCCTGGGAGGTAGGCGCGCGATGACCCATCCTGACGAAGAGCAACTTGTGCAGGCTTACTACGGAGAGACCAGTGATGCATTTCGGCGGCACCTTGAAGAATGTCCGGAATGCCGCGCCGGCTTTCATCGTTTGAAAGACTTACTGGATTCGGTTGCGGATTATCCCGTTCCTCCGCGGGATGACTCCTACGGCGCTGAGGTCTGGGCGCGCCTCGCTCCGCATCTGCCTCTTGCCAAACCGCGCCCCGGCTGGTTTGGCTGGTTGTTTCGCTGGTGGTTGCTGGGGCCTGCGCTTGCAACTCTTCTTACGATCGCTTTCCTGGGTGGCATGCTGACCGAGAAGCGCCAGACAGGGATCTCCGCGAAGGCACGCGAGCGTGTTCTGCTGATGGCCATCAGCGATCACCTGGAGCGTTCCCAAATAGTGCTCACGGAATTAGTTCACGCCAGTCCGGAAAGCGCCGATCTGGCGGACCAGAGAGACAGAGCGCGCGACCTGGTGAATGAGAATCGCCTGCTTCGCGAAACCGCCTCGCACATGGGCGACGCAGCTGACGCCACTTTGCTGGATGAACTCGGGCGTGTGCTGCTGGACATTGCCAACAGCCCGGCTGCGCCGCCCGCGGACGACCTTCAGGCCATACAGCAGCGCATTGAGGACGAAGGGCTTTTATTCAAAGTACGCATAACGGGCGCCGATGCCCGGCAAAAAGGACAGAAATTATGATTCGTAAAGGTATTCTCTTACTCGCTCTGGCGGGATCGGCTTTGGCGCAGCTGCCGTCGCCCATGGCCGATAGCTTCCAGGCGCGCCAATCCGGCGACCCGGATTATCAGAAAGGGCTCGTAGAACTGGATGCGCGCCAGTGGGATCAGGCTATCGCGTCGTTTAATACAGCCGCTGCCCGCAAGGGCTCGTCAGCCGATGCCGCCATCTATTGGAAGGCCTATGCCGAGAATCGCGCCGGCCGCCGGGAAGAGGCGCTCTCCACCATCGCTCAACTGCGCGAGGCGTATCCTTCCAGCCGCTGGATCAAAGACGCGAAGGCCCTCGAAGTGGAAGTGCGCGCCCAAACGGGCACGCCCGTCAGCCCCAGCGCCGAACCCGATGAAGATCTCAAGCTGATTGCCATCAACAGCCTTATGCAGTCAGATCCGGACCAGGCGCTGCCCATTCTGCAGAAGCTGCTCGCCAGCAATAACTCCCTGAAGTTGAAGGATCGCGCATTGTTCGTCCTCACTCAGAATTCATCGCCGGAAGCGCGCAAAGTACTCGCCGACGTGGCTCGCGGATCTTCCTACCCGGACCTTCAGCTCAAAGCAATCCGCTACATGGGGATGATGGGGAGCGACGAGACGCGAAAACAACTCGCTTCCATCTATAACTCTTCCTCGGACGAGAAGGTGAAGCGGGCGATCCTGCAAGGGTTCATGCTCTCGGGTTCGCGCTCTTTCCTGCTAAGCGTTGCGAAAACCGAGAAAGACCCAACCCTGAGGCGTGAAGCCATACGGAACCTGGCGCTGACCGGCGGCCAGGACGAGTTGTGGCAGCTCTATCAGGGTGCATCGATGGAAGACAAACAGGAAATTCTTAAATCGATGTTCCTGGCTGGCAATTCAGCGAGATTGGTGGAAGTGGCGCGGAACGAGAAGGACCCGTCGCTGCGAATTGCGGCCATCAAATCGCTGGGTCTTATGGGAAACAACGGCGCCGGAGACGTTCTGGTAGGCATCTATCAGTCCGATCAGAATCCCGAAGTGCGGAAAGCGGTACTGAACTCTTTATTCCTGCAGCAGAACGGCAAGGCGCTGGTGGAGCTTGCCCGCGCTGAGAAGGACCCGCGCATGAAGGAAGAAATTATTCAAAAGATGGCGCTGGTTCATTCGAAAGAAACCACCGAGTACATGATGGAGGTCCTTAAATGAGAGCCCTCGTGTTGTTCATGGCTGCGTCCGCTCTGTTCGCGCAAACCTGGCAGCCGCAGGTTACGAACGCCAAGCTCCAGCAGCGGGCGTATTCCGGAGACCTGGGCGCGGAGATACGCGCCGCCTCGCCGGCATGGTTTGGATACGCCGTCAAATCCGTCCGCAGCGATAATCAGAGCTGCTGCTGGAATGGCTCCAATGGCTGCTGGCTGGAAGACGAGAAACAACACGGTTGGCCAGCGGCGAAATCCGGCCGGCCGATACCTTTGGAAGGATCGGATGCGATTGCCATCTTGTTTCGAGTTGAGAACAACACGATAGAGAAGATTCGAGCATTTCCGCTGTCGTGCCCTCTTGATGCCGGTGGCTTGCCATTCGTGTGGATTACCGGCGTTTCAGCCCAGGCCAGTTTAGGGTATCTTCAAAAGCTCGCCGCCGCGGGACCCGAGGATCACATCGCCGATGGGGCGATCTTCGCCATCGCACAGCACGCCGGGCCGGAAGCCGATAGCGTGCTGGAGCGCCTTACGCAGCCCTCGCAGCCCGAACGAACTCGCGAGAAGGCGACCTTTTGGCTCGGCGCCAGCCGAGGCGCTCGCGGGACCGCCATCCTGAAGCAGATTCTCGACGGCGATCCGAGCGAGCACGTGCGCGATAAGGCGGTCTTCGCACTCTCCATCAGCAAGCAGCCGGAAGCGCTGGATTATCTGATTCACGCTGCTAATAGCGACCCTTCCGCGCATGTTCGCGGCCAAGCCCTGTTCTGGCTCGCCCAAAAGGCCGGTAAGCGCGCGTCGGAAACCATCGTAAATGCGATTGAGAATGACCCTAATACCGAGGTAAAAAAGAAAGCCGTATTTGCGCTCTCGCAGTTGCCAAAAGACGAGGGCGTCCCCAAGTTGATTGAGGTCGCGAGCACGCAGCGGAATCCGGAGGTTCGCAAGCAGGCGTTCTTCTGGCTTGGACAGTCGCAAGATCCGCGCGCGCTCGCCTTCATTGAGCAAGTGCTGACCAAGTAGATCCTGAGTCAAATAAAGGCTGGAGAGTGACCCCGCTTCGGTAGATCCGATGATTGCACTGCGGGTGGAATAGCCGCCGCTGGTTAACACTTGACCCACGGAGTCCGTCTTCTCCTCAGAACTTTCAGTTCTGGAAAAGGAGACAAGAACATGCGGACACTATGGAAACCTCTGATCGCTCTTGCTGCTCTGGCTGCGCCTCTATTCGCGGGAGCATTACTGCTTGAAATCGGCAACCCGTCGGCTAATCCCGAAGCCCAATCGAAACACGCCGTGCTGGTTGCGCGGATAACGGCGTGTCATTCGCCTGAGAAAACCACCGTAACGGCCACGGCCGAAGGCATCGTGGACGGGACGCGCAGAACCATACCGTTGAACGTCATCCCGCTTTCGACAGCCGCGTCCTTTGCAGTTACGCGCCAGTGGCCGGAACAGGGAAGCTGGGCGGTAAAGATGGTCGCAACCAACCCGGACTACAAGAATTACGCCACTTGCGTGCTGGTTCCAATGCAGAAGGATGCCGTTCAGTGGGCGGCCATCAAGCACTACTCCCATGTGCCTGACGGCGCCGAAATAGCGGCCGTTATCGGCGCCCCCGATAATACTCGAGCGTCAGTAAACTAAGTCTGACGGGCCGTCTTGCTGACAGCTATCGAGCCTCGAACTTCGGAAGCCATGCTGGTTCGTGCCGCGCAGAGCGGCGACCGCGTGGCTTTCGGCACGCTCTATCAGCAGTACGAACGCCTGATTCATGGCATCCTTCTCGCGCGTGTTTCCTACCACGATGCCGAAGACCTCATGCAGGATGTCTTCGTCAAAGCGCTGGAGCGGCTGCCGGGGCTCCGCGAGCCCGCAGCCTTCTGTGGTTGGCTGATGGCGATCGCACGCCGGACGGCGACGGATCATCATCGTAGCGAAAGGGCAATGAAAGATGCCGGACCATTTCTTGCGGGCGGATCGCGGCCCGATAGCGAGGCATTCGCGGTGCTCCGGGTGATCCAGCGTATGCCGGAGAGCTACCGCGAAACTTTGATTCTTCGCCTGGTAGAGGGCATGACCGGGCCGGAGATCGCCGCGCGCACCGGGCTGACTCCGGACTCGGTACGCGTGAATTTATGCCGCGGCAAGAAGCTTTTGCGCGCGCAACTGGAGGGTTACGGCAACTTATGAACGACGACTATCTGTGGGATAAGAGCGGCGAGCCGGATGCGGACGTGGCGCGTCTGGAGCAGGTTCTCGGCAAGTTGCGATGGTCTGGAACACCGCTGAATTTCGCGCGCGCGAAGCCGGCGCAATGGTGGCAGCAAAGACGATGGTGGGCGATAGCGGCTGTCCTAATGATTGGGATCGGCGTGACACTTGTCGCGCGGCGAATACAGCGGGCGGCGGGTCCGGTGACTTCCTGGCAACTGTCGATAGCTGGCGGGAAGGCAGATGCGGTTCGCGCGGGCCAGGTGATCGAAACTGCGGGCAAGGCCCGGGGAAAAATGGAATCCGAATTCGTCGGCGAGGTCGACGATCTGCCGCGCCCTGCCCGCGGGCACACGGCGACGGAACACGCGCCCGCGCACGCCCGCGCGCAACTCGGACGGCGGTCCGTCGTACAGCAGCCGCCCGGCATCGAGCAGCCAGATGTGCGCGCAACGCTCAGCCTCCTCCAGGTAGGCCGTGGACCACAGTACCGTGACGCCGCTCGCGACCAGCTCGCTCACCATGCGCCACAGCTCGCGCCGCGACAGCGGATCGACGCCCACGCCCGGCTCATCGAGCAGCAGCAGCCGCGGGCGGCCGAGCAGTGCGCAGGCGAGCCCGAGTTTCTGCTTCATCCCGCCGGACAGCTGCCCCGCGAGCCGCGCGGTAAAGCCGCTCAGCCCGGTGAATCTCAACAGCTCGCGCGAAGCGCTGCCGGCGCGCTTCGCTCTCGAGCGCCCGCAGGTTGGCGTAGAGGTTCAGGTTGTCGAGCACCGACAGGTCCTCGTACAGGCCGAAGCGCTGCGGCATGTAGCCGGTCTCGGCCTGCGTCGTGCCCCCTTGCGCGCGTGGCGGGCGCCCGAGCACCTCGACCGTTCCGGCGCTGGGCTCCATCAGCCCCGCGAACAGACGGATCAGTGTCGTCTTGCCCGCCCCGTCCGGGCCGACCAGTCCGAGGATCATCCCCGCCGGTAGTTGCGCGCTGATGCCGTCGAGGGCGCACGTCGCGCCGAATCGCTTCACCAGTCCGACAACCCTTGCTGCCGCCTGAGCCGCGGCTGGCGCACTCATCTCCTGGAGCCTCCTGTCGTTTTAGCGGGCCGGCGGCTGCGCGGCGGCCACCAGCACCGTGACCGGCATGCCCTGGCGGAATACGTTGTCAGGATCGCTCGCAATCACGCGAATGCGGTAGACGAGGTCATCGCGCACCTGCTCGGTCTGCACGGTCTTCGGGGTGAACTCGGCATCCGGCGAGATGAAGCCCACGGTGCCCTGGTATTGCTTGCCCGGCATCGAGTCGGTCGTGATCCTGACCGCCATGCCCGGCTTGATGCGCCCGAGCCGCGGCTGCGGCACGTAGGCGCGGATCCATACCGGATCGTTGAGTGTCAGCGTGTAGATGGTCTGCCCCGCCTGTACGATGGCACCGACCTCACGCGCGCGCACCGAGATGATGCCCGCGCTCGGGGCGAGCAGCGTCGTGTCGGCGAGCGCGGTCTGCGCCTTCTGCAGCCGCGCCTGCGCCGAGGCGAACATCGCCTCTGCTGCGTCGATGTCCTCGATGCGTGAGCCGCGCAGTTCCATCGTGAGCTGATCGCGCGCCCCGGCGAGCTGCGCTTCGCTCTCGTGAACACGCGCCTGCGCGTCATCGATCTGCTGGTGCGTGACGAGCCCGGCGGCCACGAGTTGCTGCTGCCGCTGCAGCGTGATGCGCGCGTTCTCGAGGTCGGCGGCGCGTTGCGCGACCGTGGCGCGCGCCTGGGCAATCTCCTCGATGCGATAACCGCGGCGGGTCTTCGCGAGCTGGGCCTGCGCCTGCTCCATGTCCGCGCGCGCGGCAGCAACGTCGGTGTCGAAAGGCACACGATCGAGTTGTCCGAGTGTCTGCCCGGCGCGCACCTTGTCGCCCTCCTGGACCTGCAGCGCGGAGATCCTGCCGGTGACGCGGAAGGCGAGCTCCACCTGATGCACATCGACGTTGCCGGAGAGGGAGAAAGCCGCGCCCGGATCGTTGGCGTCGCGTTGGCGCCAGAGGTAGCCGCCCAGCACCGCCAGCAGCAGCAGTGCAGCTCCGGCGGCGATCCGGCGCCGCTTCATGCCGCGCGCTGCGCGCCGCGCACGACCCGGCCGCGCACCCAGAACACCGGCACCCCGGCGAGAATGATGGCGAAGGTAATGCCGCTGTTGCGTGGATCGGTGAGCAACGCGTTGAGCACCATGAACGCGGAAGCCGCCAGGAACACGAGCGGCACCAGCGGGTAACCCCACACGCGGTACGGCCGTGGCAGCTCGGGGCGACGGCGGCGTAACACGAACACGCCCGCCACGGTGAGCGCATAGAAGGGCCAGATGCCGAGAATGAACTTGTCTGCCAGCTGCGCGAAGTCGTTCTGCAGGACGTAGGCGACGCCGAGCACGCTCGCCAGGGCGATGGCGACCGAGGGGCTGTTGAAGCGCGGTGAGATGCGTGCCGCCACGCGCAAGAACAGGCCGCGGTCGGCCATGGCGAAGAAGATGCGCGAGCCGGTCATCATCGAGGCGTTCAGCCCGCTGAAAGCCGAGATCACCACGGCGGCGGCGACCACCGCCGCCCCGGCGCCACCGAGCAGCGGCACGCGCGCCGCGACGGTGGAGGCGATGAGCGGCGCACCCGCCATCTGCGCCGGCGCGAGCGCGTAGATGAAGCCGACGTTCACGACCAGATACACCAGCATGACGCACGCAGCGCCTGCGATCAGCGCGAGCGGCAGGTTGCGCTGCGGGTCGCTGCATCTTCGCCCGCCACGAAGCCGGGTCGGCCCAGCCGTCGTAGGTCCACATCACCGGGATGAGAGCGGTGGCCAGCGTCGACAACGGCAGCAGCTGCGCCGGCCACGCCGGCGTGAAATGCGCAGCGCTGCCGCCGCTGGCGGTGAATGCCAGCAGCCCAAGGCCAGAGCAGCACGGCGTACTTCACCGCGGTGGTGGCGCTCAGGACCGCGGCCGCGCGCTGCACGCCGACGTAGTTGATCGCGCCGATGAGCCACGATGGCGAGCGCCGCGCTGTACGCGCACGTGCGCTTGCCGACGAGCGGCACGAAGAAGCCGAGGTACTCCGCGAAAATCGTGGCGATCGCCCCGAGGGCTGCCGCACGGATCACCACCAGCTCGGTCCAGCCGAACAGGAACGCCGGCAACGGACCGTAGCTCTCCAGCAGGTACGCGAACACGCCGCCCGAGCGCGGCAGCGCGCCGGCGAGCTCGGCGACCGTGAGCGCGCCGCACAGCGCGATGACGCCGCCTAACACCCAACAGAGGAGCATCGTACCCGGGGCCTGCAGCTGCGCGGCGACCGTGGCCGGTACGCGGAAAATGCCGCTGCCGATCGTGACGCCCACCGAAACGGCGATCGATCTGCAGCAGGCCCACCGAGCGCGGCATGCGCTCGCCCCACTGGTCAGCCATCCTCGACTCGCGCCGCGAGCAGCTCGATCCAGTGACGCACCGGCACGCGTCGTGGCGCTGCGCGATGTGCGCAGGCAGCCGATGTTGGCGGTGGCGATCACGCTGCGGCGCGCCGGCTTCGAGCGCCGCCACCTTGGCGTGCAGCAGCCGCGCGGCAAGCTGCGGTTGCAGGATCGAATACGTACCGGCGGAGCCGCAGCAGCGCTGCCGTCGGTGACGGCGGTCAGCGTAAAGCCCGCAGCGCTCAGCAGCGGCTCGACCACCCCCGTCACGCGCAGTGCATGCTGCAGGCTGCACGGCGCCTGAAATGCGACCCGCAGCGGCGCGGCTGCCCGCCGGCGGCATGGCGGCGCCGCAGCCGCCAGCGCCGCCGCGAGTGCCGGCGCCGTCCGCAGCCAGCACCTGGCTGATGTCGCGGGCGAGGGAGCCGATGCGCGCCGCGCGCGCGGCGTACTCGGGCTCGGCCTGCAGCAGGCGTCCGTAGTCGCTCAGCATCGACGCGCAGGCGCTCGCCGCGACCACCATCGCCTCCGCCCCTGCCGCCACGTGCGGCCAGAGCGCATCGACGTTGCGACGCAGCTGCCCGAGCGCTTCATGGTGCGCGCTCAAGTGATGGCTCAGCGCGCCGCAGCAGCCGCCGCGCCGGCGCGGATCACCGAGATTCCCACGCGATCGAGCACCTGAGCCGCAGCGGCGTTGATCCCGGCGCCAGCGCCGGCTGCACGCAGCCCTCGAGCAGCACCACCCGGCGTGCGTGGCGCGGCGGCGGCCAGGCGGGCCGGCCCGGCCGCGGCCGAGCGCGCGCGCGCCGGCGGCAGGCGCGCGCGCAGGGCGGGCGGCAGCAGCGGACGCACCGCCCGGGCGAGCCCGACGAGTGCGCGCACGCGCGGCGTCGTACGGCACGATCTTGCGCAGCAGATATCGCTCGATGCGCTCGAGGGCGGTGCGCGGTACGCGCGCCTCGATCAGTGCGCGGCCGATGTCGAGGAGTCGTCCGTACTGCACCCCCGAGGGGCAGGCGCTCTCGCAGGCGCGGCAGGTGAGACAGCGATCCAGATGCAGCTGCGTGCGCGCCGTCACCGGCTCGCCCTCGAGCAGCTGTTTCATGAGGTAGATGCGCCCGCGTGGACTGTCGAGCTCGTCCCCGAGCAGCTGGTAGGTCGGACAGGCCGGCAGGCAGAAGCCGCAATGCACGCAGCTGCGCAGGATCGCGTCCGCCTCGCGGCCGGCGGGGTATCCCTGATGAAATCGGCGAGCGCGGTCTGCATAACCCGTTCCTCAGCGAGCGGGCACGGCAAGCGCAATTTCGGCGGGCTCACGCCGGCGGCGGTCCCCGCGAAAATGTCAGCGCGCAATTCTACGCGCACTCGCCGGCGGCGAGCGATTTCGCGGGGTGCCTTTAGCCGGTGATCACCTTCAACCGCTGCGTGCGCGATGCATCGCCGACCTCATGCACCCGCCGCAACAGCTCGTGCGCGGCGTCGGGCTGCAACGGCCGGCTGAGGAGGAACCCCTGCGCATCCTTGCACTCCTGCTCCTGCAGGAATGAGAGCTGCGGGAAGTTCTCCACGCCCTCCGCCGTCACGCTGATGTGCAGCGACTTGGACATGGCGATGATGGCCGCCGCGATCGCGCGATCGTCGTTGCAGTCGGTGATGCTGGTCACGAAGGAGCGGTCGATCTTCAGGCGATCGACGGCGAAGTTGCGCAGGCGACCGAAACTCGAATAGCCGGTACCGAAGTCATCGATGGCGAGCGAGATGCCGAGCTGCTTTGAGCTGCGCGATCGCCTTCTCCGCCCAGGCCTCATCAGACATGACGATCGACTCGGTGATCTCCAGCTCCAGCATCGACGGCTCGAGCCCGGTCTCCTTGAGGATCGTCGGCGACTTCCTCGGGATATTCGGCCAGGGCGAACTGACGCCCGGAGACGTTGACCGCCAGACGGCCCACCGGCAGTCCTTCCGTATGCCACGCCTGCACCTGCTGGCAGGCGCTGCGCAACACCCACCTGCCGATGGCGTGGATCAAGCCGGTCTCCTCGGCGACCGGGATGAACTCGCCGGGGCTCACCGCGCCGAGCTCGGAGTTGGTCCAGCGCAGCAGCGCCTCCAGGCCCGAAATGCCGCCGGTGCGCACGTCGAACTGCGGTTGATACACGAGCGAGAACTCGTTGCGCTCGAGGGCCCCGCGCAACTGCTCCTCGATGGTGAAGCGGTGCAGCACCTGCGAATTCATCGAGACGTCGAAGAAAGCGAAGGTGCCGGGGTTGCGCCGCTTGGCGAAGTACATCGCCAGGTCCGCGTTGCGCAGCAGCGTTTCCGCATCGCGCCGTCCTGCGGATAGATCGCGATGCCGATGCTCGGCGTGACGACCAGCGAGTTGGACGCCAGCTGGATCGGATCGCGCACCGCGAGGATCAGCCGCTCGGCGACGTTGCCGGCATCGACGGTGCTGCGCAGGTTCGGCAACAGCACCAGGAACTCATCGCCGCCGAGGCGCGCGATGTCCCCGGGCCGAGTTGCTGCCACCGCCGGGCGGGACTCTGCGCCATAACGCAGCGAGCTGCGCAGCCGATCGGCGACCACGCACAGCAGCTGATCGCCGACCGCATGGCCGAGGGTGTCGTTGACGCGCTTGAAGTTATCCAGATCGAGGTACAGCACGGCCAGCAGGCGTCCATTCTCCTTTGCCGCCTGCAGCGCGCCGGCCAGGCGGTTGCGCGACTGCTCGCGATTGGGTAGCCCGGTCAGGGTATCGAAGTAGGCGAGCCTCACGATGCGCCGCTCGGCGCGCCACTTGCTCGCGAGCGCAATGCTCATCTGCCGCACTTCGTGCGGATGGAAAGGCTTCTGCAGGTAGGAGAGCTTGTCCTCGGGCGGCACCTAGCCGCCGATCTCGCACGGGTCCGCATCGGAGTACGCCGTGCAGATGACGATCTCGACCGCCGGATCGAGCTCGCGGATCTGCGTCGCCGCCCACACCCCGTCCTTGCCGGGCGGCATGCGCACGTCGAGGAACGCCACGGCGAAGGGCTCGTTGCGCGCCAGGCCCTCCCTTACGGCGCGACCCCCGCCTCCGCCTGGTCGCAGAACACCGTGTCGAACTCGTCGCTGCGCGGGTGGCCGCGTGCGCGCGCCCTTCGTTCGGGGATTTCTTGCGAAACAGGCGGTTACGCAGCTCGCGAAAACCGGTCATCTCGTGGCTGGCTTCGCTGTCGCAGCAGGATCTGCCTGTAGGCGTCGCGGATCTCGGGCTCGTCGTCGACGACCAGCACCCGAATCGGCGTATTGCGTTCAGCCATGACGACCTCAGGTGGCTCCTGCCAGAGCGGTTTCACGGGCGGTGAGCGGCACCAGCAGGTGCAGTGCGGCGCCGCGCCCGGGCCCTCGCTGGCGGCCCAGATCTGCCCGCCGAGCGCGCCGATGGCGTTGGCGCACCAGTGCAGGCCGATCCCGTGATTGGTTTCCGGGGATTTGGTGGTAAAGCCTTTCTCGAACACGCGCCCGAGGTTCTCGGCGGCGATGCCGACGCCATCGTCGATGCATTGCAGGTGCAGCTGCCGGCGATCGGCCTCGTGCACGATCTCGGCGCTCACGCGCAGCGTGCCCTTGTCCTTGCCGGCATCGCGCACCGCATCCGCTGCGTTGATGATCAGGTTCTGCAGGATCAAGCGCAGCACCGTGCGGGCGACGCGCACCACTCCCACGCGGCGCACGGTCTCATCGGCGGCGATGCTGAGACGCGCGCGGCAGGTGTCGGGCACGATCTCGAGCGATTGCGCGAGCAACTCCGTCAGACGCACAGGCTCGATCACGTGCTCGTTGCGTGCCGCGCGCATCTGCTCCGCGAGCGCCGTCTGGATGAGGCTCGTCTGGCGTGTGATGGTGGCGATGTCTTCCTGGGCCGAGCGCACTGTGGCAGCGAGGTCCTTGCAGGCGAGGCGCAGGAACTCCTCGAGGTCAGCGCTGCGCGCCGGGTCGGCGGCCCCCTCCCTGAGCTCGGCAACGGCCTGCTCGGCATCCGCGATGGGTGCCGCCCGCAGCCGCTCGGTGAGGCTGGCGAGGCGCACCGAGATCGGCGTCATGGCATTGCCGAGATTGTGGAGCACGCCCTTGGCGAGCTCCGCGAAGCCGGCCTGGAACGACTGATCGACCAGCTGCATGCGCGACTCGGCGACGCGCTCCATCATGCGATCGAGCTCGCTCGCCAGCACGCCGAACTCATCGCCGCGGCGCAGGTCGAGGCGCGGCGTGAGGTCGCGGGCCTCCCCGAGCGCCACCGCATGGCGCGTCACCCGGGCGAGCGGATTCAGTATCACCCGATTGAGCACCACCACCAGCAGGATCAACACGATCACTGCTGCCGCGATCAGGCAGGCGGAGGCGTAGGCCACCGCGCGGTCGCCGCGCAGGGTGATCTCGCGCGGCACGTCGACGCGCAGCGTCATGACCGGTCTGTTGTACAGGTCGTTGAAGGCGCGGTACACGTGGGTAACGCTGTCGCTCTCGATTGTCTGCTCGGTCGCGGCGCTCGGGTCCGGCGGCAGCATGGCGAGCGCCACCTGCGCCTGTGCGCCGAGGCTGCGGACCACGGCAGGCGACAGCAGCCGTCCGATGATGACCATCCCGCGCGCGGGCCCGTTGCCGTGGCCATCCAGCACCGGGGCGGCCGCGAGCAGCAGGATCCCGCGGGCAGTGCGCAGCAGGCAGCGGACCGCCGTTGCGGCATGCAGGTTCGCCCGCCATGGAAAGTCAGCCGGCAGCTCCGGGGCTGAGGTGAGCTCGAGCGCGAGCGGCTGGTCCGACTGCAGGTCGAGGTCGCGCGCCTGCACGAGGTGGCCCTCACGATCGACGATCATCAGCACGTTCACATTCAGCTGCCGCAGCGCGATGTTGCTGATGTTGGAGGCGACGAAGGCGGGATTGTGATCCTCGACGAAGCGGTAGGTGTCCTCCCAGTTGCCCCAGTCGGTCGCCAGCAGCCCGAGTTCAGAGAGCGTACGGTCGAGGGCGTAGGCGATCCGGCGCATCGCGGTCTGCGCGCTCGCACGCTCGAGCTGGGCAAAACTCGGCATCACGACGTGCCGCTCGACCAGCACTTCGGCCCAGACGAGAATGGCAAAGATCGCACCGATCAGCGCGATCACCTTGAGGCGGATGCTCACGACATAAAGCTAAGTCGAAACACTCTTTATCTTCGTGTCCTGGCCTCTCAAAATCGCACCTCCGGCGCACCCATGGCGCGGCCGGAAGTGACGGTGTTCACACAAATGTCCGGTGTAACGGGGGGGATCCATGACCAGAGTTTCCAGACGCGAGTTTGTTGCACTGTCCGCCGCCGGCGCGGCGATCGCCGGGTCCGGCGCCGCCGCGGCGCGCTCGAGCGCGCCGGTCACCGGTCTGAGCTCCCTGACGCGCAGCGTGCAGCCGATCGACGCCCCGGAGCACGACGCCCGGCTCGCCAAAGTGCAGGGGCTGATGCAGCAGCGCCGCATCAGTGCCCTGCTGGTCGAGTCCGGATCCACGCTCGAGTACTTCACGGGCATTCGCTGGTGGCGATCAGAGCGCACGACCGCGGCCCTCATCCCGGCCGAGGGGCGGGTAATCGTCGTCACGCCGGCCTTCGAGGAGCCCTCGGTACGCGAGACACTCAAGGTCGCCGGCGACGTGCGTCCGTGGAAGGAGGACGAGAGTCCGTTCGCGCTGCTGGCCGGCGCCTGGCGCGATTTCGGGCACGCGGCCCCGCTCGCCATCGAGCCGACCACCCGCTACTTCATCGTCGAGCGTACGGCGGCGGCCGCGGCCACCAAGCCGACCATCGTTGCCGGGAGATGAGCTGGTGCGCGCCTGCCGCATGGTGAAGAGCTCTTCCGAGCTCGCGCTCATGCAGGCCGCCAACGACGTCACCATCGCGGCCCTGCGGTACGCGCACGGACACATCCGAGCCGGCATGCCGGCGACGGAGATCCTCGCCCTCATGGTCGCTGCCACCGAGCAGCTCGGCGGCTCGCATGAGTTCACGCTGGTGCTGCTGAACGAGGCGAGTGCCTATCCACACGGCTCCATCAAGCCGCAGCAGGTGCGCGAGGGCTCGGTGATACTCATCGACACCGGCTGCGCCGTGCACGGCTACCAATCCGATATCTCGCGCAGCTGGGTGTTTGGTGAGATCTCGGCGCGACAGCGCGAGTTGTGGGACACGGTCAAACGCGGCCAGGAGCTCGCGCTCGAGACGGCGAAGCCCGGCGTCGCAGCCGGGGCGGTTGATCAGGCCGTGCGCGGCTTCTACGAACACAAGGGCTGGAGCCGCGATTACGGTCTCCCGGGTCTCTCCCATCGCACCGGCCACGGCATCGGCATGGATGTTCATGAGCCGCCTTATCTGGTACGGAACGATACGACTCCGCTTGCGCCCGGAATGTGCTTCTCCGACGAACCGGGCCTCTACATCCCCGGAGAATTCGGCATCCGCCTCGAGGACTGTTGGTACATGACGGAGAGCGGTCCGACGCTTTTCACGCCACTCGCGAAGTCGATCGAGCAGCCGCTGTGATGGCGCGCCTCGCGTCGCACCATTGAGCACAGAATTGAGCGACCGAGTCGATCGACTTTTGGCGTCTAATGCAGTAAAAACAATAACTTAGCGTCATTGCCGCCTCGCGCGCGTCCCACAGCGTCGTGGACGCGCGCGCGTGAACATTCGTACGCGAGGCGCGGATGTACGCCCAGAGTCCTATGTACGACCTTACGTCAACGGAGGTAGAAGAAGATTTCAGGGATTGACGGCACTCTGGACCGTCCTCCCTCCTCAAGGAGAGCTAGCCGTGAGCATTCTTCAGTCCCTTCGCACTGGCGCACTGTGCGCGCTGCTGACTCCCGCGTTTGTTCTGGCTGCAGACAAACCGATCGTGAACGAGAAATTCACCGACCTCGAGCCGGCGATCCAGATGCTGCGCCAGGAGGTTGGCAAGGACCGTCGCCAAATCGTCAAGGCCAACATGCTGCTGACCGAGAGCGAAGCCGCCCGCTTCTGGCCGATCTACGACAAATACCGCGAGGACATGAACAAGATCGGCGACCGCCGGGTGAAGGTCATCACCGACTATGCCGCCAGCCGCGATTCCATGAGCGAGGACGAAGGGAATCGGCTGCTGAAGGAGGCGCTCGACATCGACAAGGAAAAAATCTCCACCAAGCAGGACTACATCAAGAAGTTCGAGAAGGAACTCTCGGCGCGCACGACGGCACGGTTCTTCCAGATCGATCAGAAGCTCGATGCCGCGGTGGATGCCGCGCTCGCCGCGCGGATTCCGCTGATCTACTGAGCGGCCGTCGGCGAAACCGGATCACATGGCGGCATCATTGACCGTCCTTTCTCGTCCAAGGAGACTCACTGTGAATGTGCTTCAGTACCTTCGCGCCGGTGCGCTGTGCGCGCTGCTCACTCCTGCCCTGGCGCTCGCCGCAGACAAGCCGATCGTCAACGAAAAATTCACCGATCTCGAGCCGGCGATCCAGATGCTGCGCGACGAGATCGGCAAGGATCGGCGCGAGGTCGTCAAGAAGAACATGCTGCTGACCAACAGCGAAGCGGCGCGGTTCTGGCCCGTTTACGACGAATACCGCGCTGAAATGAGGAAGGTCGGTGACCGGCGGGTGAAACTCATCACCGATTACGCGGCGAGTCGCGATTCCATGAGCGAGGATGAAGGAAATCGGCTCCTCAAGGAGGCGCTCGACATCGAAAAGCAGCGGGTCGAGGTCAAGGAGGATTTCATCAAGAAGTTCGAAAAGCAGGTCTCGGCGCGTACGACCGCGCGGTTCTTCCACATCGAGTCGAAGCTCGACGCAGTGGGCGATGCCGTGCGGGCGGCGCAGATTCCGCTGATCTACTGAGCAGGGCCGCGGGCTTAAGCCCGCGGCTCTTCTGCGCTGTCATCGGGCGCCGCATGTGCAGCATGCGGCGCCCGAAGCCCACGGGCGCCCACGCGCGCTGCGCGACACCTCAGGAGTGACTGGCGTCCTGCGCGACCGTCGACTGCAGATCCAGCTCGGTGGGGTCGACGACGTTTGGGATGTCCTTGCACCCGGCGAGCGTCGCGCCTCCGTAGCCTGTCATCGGGAAGTACTTCAGCTGCCAGGCAGCGAACCCCCACACATCCAGCCCGGCCTTGAGGTACCTGCCGGCGCGTTCGGCCGACTCGCAATCGTACTGAGAGCGGCTCGAATGGAGCTGCATGTCCCGCAGCAACTCGGCGCGCGCTTTGGCTTCGGAGCGCTGCAGGAGCGTCTCCTTGAGACTGAGGGCGCTACCGGGGCGGTGCGCACGGCGATGCACCTTGTAATCCGGATCGGCATACGGGTCGACATTCTCGGGCTGGACCGCGGTGGCGGGCTCGGTATTCGCGGCCGGGGCACCGTTGATGACCTCATCAGCGGAGCCTTGCGGCGGCACCCCCGCTGGAGTTGCAGGGTCGAGTGCGCTGGCGAGTGCTGGGCCGTGCGCAGCCCTGGCGGCAAGATAGTCACCGACCCCCCACACCCCGAGGGTAATGAGAGCCGCGCCGGCTCCGATGGGAGCGGCGTAGCGGATGAAGCCGGCGACGAAGGCGTGTCCTGGCGATGGGGTCATGGCGCGGATGCGCGTGCGCACTTCCTCGCGCTGCAGCCAGCCGAAGGAGTATCTGAGGCCATAGAGCGCGCTCTGAGCGACGACGAAGCCCAGAGCGGTGCCGATGATCAGTTGCGTCATGCTCATGACCGGTTCCGTGCGTGCATGGTCTGCCAGGCGAGCATTTTGCGGGGCAGTTCACCCACCCATCCGTGAGCAGGTTCACGCAGCCGGCGGGTGTTCCGTGCATACCGCACGCAATCGGGCACGGATCTGCCCCCCGCGGCTGGTGATGACAGCCCCGCGAGGTCCGGGCGACAATGTGTGGCGGTCCGCAGCGCGCCCCAGAACAAGCGAATACGGAACGCAGCGGTCGTGACCCCACTCCATTGCAAGCTGAGGAGACCCCGCGCGTGCTACGCAATCCGATCCTCGCCTCGACCCTGTGCGCCGTGTGCTTCGGCGCCCAGGCGGTGCGTGCCGATGAAGGCATGTGGACCTTCGACCACTTTCCCTCGAGCAAGGTGCAAACGCGCTACGGCTTCGCACCGGACGCCGCATGGCTCGACCGCGTGCGCTCCTCCGCCGTGCGCCTGACGAGCGGTTGCTCCGCCTCGGTCGTCTCGAAAGAGGGCCTGGTACTCACCAATCATCACTGCGTGGTCTCGTGTGAGCAGACCATGTCGACCGCGGAGCAGGATTACGTCGCGCAGGGCTTCCTCACCCACGCGCGCACCGAAGAGCGGCAGTGCCCCGGCATGCAGGCGGAGATTCTGCGGCAGATCAGCGACGTCACGGCGCGGGTACAGAGCGCGATCGCGGCCGGGGATCCGAAGGATGCGATCAAGTCACGCGATGCGGCCACCGCCAGGATCGCGGATGAGGCCTGCCAGGGTGATGCGACCAGCCGCTGCCAGGTGGTCTCGCTCTACCAGGGCGGCCAATACAAGCTCTACAAGTACCGCAAGTACAGCGACGTACGCCTGGTGTTCGCGCCCGAGTTCTCGATCTCGTTCTTCGGCGGCGACCCCGATAATTTCAATTTTCCCCGCTACTGCCTCGACAGTGCCTTCGTCCGTCTGTACGAGAACGGCCAGCCGGTGCAGACGACGACTCATCTGCAGTGGCGTCGCAGCGTACCCGCGGCCGGAGAGGTGGTGTTCGTGGCCGGAAATCCCGGCTCGACCAGCCGACTCGATACGCGCTCACAGCTCGAGATGCAGCGCGACTGGCAGATCCCCATACGACAGCTGGTGCGCTCGGAGTTGCGCGGACGGTTGAGTGAGTACTCACAGCTCGGTGCCGAACAGAAGCGCACGGCGGGCGACTTCCTGTTCTTCCTCGAGAACTCCTTCAAGGCGTTCTACGGACAGGAGCGCGCGCTGCTCGATCCGGCATTCTTCGCGCGGCTCATGCGGGAGAAGAACGATCTGCGCAACCGCGTCGCGGCCAATGCGCAGCTCGCCGCCGAGCTGGGCGATCCGTGGAAGCAGATCGATGCCGCCATCGACAGCTACCAACAGATCTTCCTCGGCCATGATTTCCTCGAAGCGCGCGCCGGCTCGATTTCGCAGCTCTTCGGCTACGCACGTGCCCTGGTACGCGGAGCCGGCGAGCGCAGCAAGCCGAGCCCCGCGCGCCTGCGGGAGTATGCAGACAGCAATCTGCCGCTGCTCGAGAAGGAGCTGCTCGATGCGCAGCCGATCTATCCCGACATCGAGCGCATCGGTCTCACGCTGTGGCTGGCGAAGACACGCGAATACCTGACGGTCGACAATGCGCTGGTGCGGCATCTGCTCGGGACCGAAGCGCCCGAAGCGCTGGCCGAGCGGCTGGTCTCCGGCACGCACCTCGCGGACCCGAAGGTACGCGAGACACTCTGGCGTGGCGGTGAGGCCGCGATCGAGGCTTCGGACGACCCGCTGATCCGCTTCGTCCGTACGACCGATCCCGATGCGCGGGCGCTGCGCACCCGCTACGAGCAGGAAGTCGAAGGGCCGATCACGCGCGGACAGGAGAGGCTCGCCCGCGCGAGGTTCAAGGTCTATGGCGACTCGGTCTACCCGGACGCAACATTCACTCTACGGCTCTCGTACGGGAGCATCCAGGGCTGGACTTACCAGGGGCAGACGGTGACACCGTTCACCAACTTCGGCGGTCTGTACGCGCGTGCCACCGACAGCGAGCCCTTCCGCCTGCCGCAGCGCTGGCTGGCGGCCAGGAATCGCATCGATCCCCAGACACCGCTCGATGTATCGACCAACAACGACATCATCGGCGGGAACTCAGGCTCGCCGCTCATCGACCGCGAGGGACGCGTCGTCGGAGCGATCTTCGATGGCAACATCCATTCCCTCGGTGGTGAGTTCGGCTTCGACCCGCGACTCAACCGCGCGATCGCCGTGTTGACGGCTGCGATCGGTCCGGCGCTGCGCAATGTCTATGCACTACCCGCACTGGCCGATGAGCTCGAGGCCGACTGATCCGCGGCGCACGCGAGGCAAGAGGTTGCCGGGCGCTTGCTGGCGGGGTACGGTCGTGGCGAGCAAGGGGAAGGAGACTTAGGGATGAAGACTGTGATCCTTGCCGGCATGCTGCTGCTCGCCGGCTGCGCGCACACCAGCCACGTCCAGGACAACGACAACGGCACGCACTCGGTCACCGCCAGCGCCAACTGGGGCGGCTACACCGGAAGCCGCGAAGAGACCATCGCACAGGCCAACGACTTCTGCGCAAAGTCCGATCAGATGGCAGGCATCGAGGGTTTCGCGGACAAGCCAGGCACCGGCCCTAAGGGCGAGCAGACCAGCACCCTGACCTTCACGTGCAAGGCACGCCCGGTGCTGCAGCTCAGGTGACTCCCGTGCGACGCGACTCACGCTTCCCATCGGTCAGCTCTCGACCCGTTCCACAGCAGCGCGGCTGGAAGGGCTGAACAATGACCACGCATGGCATTGCGCCCCATTCTGCTCATTACGCTGGTAACCGCAGCCTTATGGCAGGGGTTCAATACCTGGCAACTGCGAACCGTCCATCCGGCAGACGGGCCGATCGCCCCGGATGAGCCACGGCAGACGGGTGTCGAGACGGCAGCGGTAACGACGCTGGGTCGCTGGCGACTCACGCCACGAGCGCGCTACGACATCACGGCACGCATCCTTGGACGCGAGGATTACCGCTTCGATGCGCTCTCCGACCTCATACCCGAGGACCTCGCACTCGGATGGGGACCGATGTCCGACAACCGGGTCCTGCAGGCTTTTGCGATCACGCAGGGGGCGAGATTCTATTCCTGGAGGCCGGAGCAGACGCTGCCCATCCCCCGACAGGCCGTCATTGAGCACAGCGCGAATACGCACGTGATTCCCACCGACGCGGTAGTCGCCCGCCAACTGAAGCGTCTGCGCGTGGGCCAGGTCGTCCACCTCACCGGGTACCTGGTGAATGGGGTGCGGGATGACGGTGCGTACATCAACACCTCGCTGACGCGCAGCGACTCCGGGCCCGGCTCCTGCGAGGTCATGCTGGTGGAGGAAGTCGAGGCCTGGTGATGAGCCACCTACTACGTCAGCGGTTGGATGCTTACGGCTCCGTGTCGGCACCGCTAAGATGCAACGGCTCTGTGCGCGAAACAATCCCCGCAAGGACAACCGATGAGTGATCTCGAGAAGACTTGCATGAACCTGTCGGGTGACGCGGTTGACAACAACCTCGCGGTCACCACGAGGAACTCCGTGGTCGGACTGATCGATGAAGGAAACGCCCTGGAGGAACAGGGACAGACCGCCGAGGCTATGGCACGTTACGATGCCGCAATCCAGGCGGACCCACGATGCGCGCGGGCACACCTCAACCGCGGCAACGTTCTGCTGGCCGGTAACCGGATCGATGAGGCGCGCAGCGCGTACCAACTCGCCATGGCCTGCGATCCGCACTATGCGGCAGCTCACTTCAATCTGGGAAACCTCAACTGTCGCGCCGGTGAATACGAGCCCGCCTTGCGCAACTACCAAATTGCCATCGCCATCAAGCCTGACTTTGCAGATGCGTTCGTGGCGATGGCAAATGCACTTGACAACTTGGGCCGCGCGGGCGAAGCAATCGAGAGCTATGAGCGCGCGCTGGCCATCAATCCCAACTACGCCGAGGTGCATTTCAATCTGAGTGTACTTGCGATGACTGAGGGGCGGCGTGAACAGGCCGCCGACAGTCTGCGCAGGGCAATCGACCTGCGCCCTGACTATGCGGCGGCCCACCACGCCTTGGGCAGGGTGCTAACCCGCCTCGGACATTTCGATGCAGCGGAGACAAGCCTTCACCGCGCGTTGTTCATCACGCCCGAATCCGAGGAAATTCTGGAACATCTGGCCATGTTTCTGGTGATGCGCGGCAAATCCCCGGAGGCCGTGCAGCTGATAATGCGTCACCTTGAGCGCCCGCCGACGTGGATGATCAAGATAGCCTTTGCCAATTGCGTCGCGCGAACAACATTCGTGACCAACGACTCACGGATCCGCGCTGCACTCACAGCTGCCATCTCCGACCCATGGGCAGATCCGAACGAGCTTTGCAAACCCGCGCTCAGTCTGATCATGCTTGAACCAGGGATTGCGAGTTGTGTCCGCCTCGTCAACGAAGTGTGGCCCACACGCGTGTCGAAGGCAACGCTATTCGGTGCAGAGGGCCTCACGACACTTGCAGCTGACCCCTTGCTGCATGCATTGCTGGCAGCAACGCCCGTCAACACGATTGAATTCGAGCGTTTTCTAACTGCCGCACGCCGGGCCCTGCTCGAGACCGCAACGAGCGAGCGACCGCCGGACCCTGCGGACATCGCGGCGCTGAGATTTTATGCCACACTCACTCGGCAATGCTTCATCAACGAGTACATTTTTGATTGTGATGACGGCGAACGGGCCACAGCAGCCGCTTGCCGCTCGAAGCTACTGGCCCTGCTGGACGCCAATGCGGCGGTACCGCCACTACTCCTGCTCGCCGTGGCCGCGTATTTCCCGCTCTACACCCTGCCCGAACCGACTCGGCTTCTTGCGAAAGATCAGCAGGGCCCGGTAGACGATGTGCTGCGCCAACAGGTGCGCGAACCGCTCGAAGAACGAACGCTGCGCGCTGGCGTCAAATGCTTAACCTCGATCACCCACGGCGTCTCAGAAAAAGTGCGCGACCACTATGAACAGAATCCTTACCCGCGCTGGGTGAAACTGCCGATACACGACTCGGCGCGGCACTTCAATGACGAGTTGCGCCGAACGTTACCGCTTGCGCGGTTCACTCCGATGCGTGATGACAGCCAGCCGGAGATGCTTATCGCCGGATGTGGCACTGGGAGTCAGTCGATTTTTACTGCCCAGAGATACCGTGGTGTTCGCATACTGGCGGTAGACCTTAGCTTGAATAGCATCTGCTATGCCGTGCGAAAGACGCGGGAGTTGGGCATCACGAACATTGAGTATGCACAGGCCGACATTCTGCAGCTCGCCGAGATCAGGCGCACTTTCGACATTATCGCAGCAGTTGGAGTGCTGCATCATCTGGCTGACCCCTTCATGGGTTGGCGAGCCTTGCTGTCTCTGTTGCGCCCCGGGGGCTTCATGCAGCTGGGTTTTTACAGCCAACTTGCGCGCAGGCACGTGGTAAAAGCGCGTGAATTCATTGCGGCTCACAGCTATGCAAGCTCAGCCGATGACATTCGTCGCTTCCGCCGGGACCTGGCTGTAGCTGACGCGGGAGTTGAGCTCCAATGGCTGAGTAAGATCGCGGACTTCTATTCGACCAGCGAATGTCGCGACCTGCTCTTCCACGTACAAGAGCATCGTCTCATGCTGGATCAGATCGAGTCGTTTCTCTCCGAATGCGGGCTGCACTTCATCGGCTTCGAGCTGCATCCCACCGTCCTGCATCAGTACCGCACGCGCTTCACCGATGACCCGGCCGGGACCAATTTGCGCAACTGGGCGCGCTTCGAAGCTGACAATCCCGATACGTTTGTGGCGATGTACCAATTCTGGATTCAAAGGCCGGTCAATCACTGAAGACTCAGTGGCTGAGAGGTCCTGGACAGAGGTCTGCCCGGTAGCATTCGCTCGCAGCGCCATTGCTCGGGTTCGAGCAGCCGATGCGCTGACCGACAAGACGCTCAGCATTCGTGTTCACGAGAGCAAACCTGTCAGCAGAAGTGTGCGCCTCGGGGGTGCAGGCTCGTGGGTCGAAGAAGGGGTGCAGAAATATCTGCCGCAGACTTGAATCCATGTCCAGGGCAGCGGACCGACGCTCATCGTCGCGCTCGACCGGCGACTGAGCAGCGCCCACACGTGGCCACGCTACCGTCACCGGAATAGACACGCTGCCCTGAGAGATATTCAACCCCGAGCATAGGCTGACAGTATAGTGCTCTCGGCGGCCGTGCCCCCGGTGTCGGCTCCGTTCTTGGTCACACACAGTCGAGGGTTCTTTATGCGCTTCGATGTTCTCGCCCTGGCCTTCCTGGGTCTCGGTGGCCTGGCACTCGCCGTTGCCGATCCGGCACCCATAACGCAAACCGAGCCCGCGGCGACGCCCGCCGCGGTCGTTACCGACTCTGCTGCGCCTGCGACCAGCGCCGCGACCGCAGCACCAGCGCCAGCGGCTGCGTCGTCAGCCCCGGCGAGCCAGCCTGCCCCGACAAAGACCCTTTCCGCCCCCCCCGCGCTGAGCGCGGATGAGCAGCGCTTGCTTAGTCAGGGCTACAAGCCGCAGATGCGCAACGGCGAAAAGATCTATTGCCGGCGCGAAGCGCAACTGGGCTCGAGGATCCCTGACGTTCAGCACTGTGGCACGGTGACGCAGCTCAAGGACGCGACGCTGAACGGACAGGACTACGCGGAGAAGGCCCAGCGGACCCAGCTCAACCCGGCGGGCAACTAAGCCCGAGCGCGCAGCCGCCCCGGGCGGCCGTTCGGGCGATAATCACCGCTGACGCTCGTAAAGAGCTGCTCAGGAACGGAGTCATCTATCGTGTTTGCCGACGGACAGCAGACACGCAGCTTTTGCTACGCAGAAGTGTTCAACACTAGCCAGAATATTCAACACTTGAGGCAGGCGGGAGAGTTGTAACTGTTTGAATATTGGCGCGCCCGGAGAGATTCGAACTCCCGACCTCCTGGTTCGTAGCCAGGCACTCTATCCAACTGAGCTACGGGCGCGCCGCTTTAACGATGCGAAAAGAACCGTCGTCCGCAAACGGATCAAAGCAAATCAGGAACTTACTGTAAGGCGGTATGGTACAGGTTCCCTGACTCCCCAAGCGCGCGGCTCGAGGGTCTCGCCGTCCGGCGCGACTCCTGCCACCTCAGGGGGCGCGCATCCTACCACATCACTGAATTTCCCCGTCAGTGCGGCCGGGATGGACCCAGGCCGTGGCCTTTCCCTAATCATGAGGTGGTTTCGCCCAATTCCTCGGCTGCGCGCGTGTCCGCGTGGTCCGCACCGAGTGTCTTTCGCAACTGTTCCGCGGCGTCGCGCGCCGCCGTCCGTGCTTCGGTGTCTTTGCGCTTAGCGCTCAACGCGCGCGCAAGGGCCAGGTAGGCGTAGCCCGTGGAGCATGAGTAATCTCCCGGATGCGCCTCCACCTGCAGCAACGCAAGTGCCTGTCTCGCGTCGCGCTCTGCGAGCGGCAACTGCCCGGCGTCAGTCTCGATGGAAGCGCGATGTACCAGGAGCATGGGCAGGAATTGCGCGCCGGCGCCGTGCTGCTTGGCGAACCGCTCTACGATTTCTACGGCCTGATTGACCAGCTCTAGCGCGCGTGCCGCGTCGCCCTGCTGCTGCGCGATGAGCGCACGCTCTAAGGCCAGAGTGCCGAACGCGTAGTGATCGGCAGGAAGCACCTTGTGCAAGCGCGGCTCGGCCTCATCCAGCATTATGGTCGCGCGGGTGTAATCGTGTCGGGCCCGGTAGATGCGGCCCAGGCGTAGCAGGGTTTGAACGATCACGGTCTGATCGCCCGCCGCCAACCCCGACTGATAAGCACGCTCCGCATAACCTGCTGCGTCATCGGGCCGCCCGAGTTCAAGCAGCGTCTGCGCGTAGTTGGCGAGCAACATCGGCGATACCCCCTGGTCGGACGGCTCGGACGAACTTATGTCGATGGCGCGCCGCAACAGTCTCTCCGCCTCAAGTGGTCTGCCCAGCTGATACAGGTCGAGGCCCCAGTTGTTGAGCCAGGCGACCGCAGTCATCGTGTCATCGCGACCCAGCGCCACGAGGCGCGGCCACGCCCGCTCAAAAGTCGCGGTCGCGTCACGGAAGCGGCCCGCCGCACGGTACGCCTCCGCGAGACTATCGTACGCATGCAACTCCGCCATTTCGTGGTCGAAGGGCACTTGCTCCAGGGTACGGAGGGCCGCTTCGGCGCGCCGCATGGCAAGCGGAGCGTCGCCGGTATTGAAAGCAGCCTCGCTACCGCGCATTAAGCAGAAATAGCGATCGAGCGCGAATTGCGTATTGTCACGCACCTCGCTCAGGCCCGCCTCAATCAGTGCCTCCACCCGGGGTGAAATCTGACCCTTGGAAAGAACGCCGGCGAGCGCGCACGCAGCCTGGGCGCGGGCCGACCGGTCCGAGATACCGCGCGAGAGCTGGTATGCCTCATTGAGCAGTCTGACTGCCGCGCTATCCTGATCCTGGGCGTCGTATCCCTCTCCGATCGACATGAGCAGCGCGACCCGGTTGGTGTTAGTCGTATGCTGCCGTTGCAGTATGTGTGCCGCGCGTCCAAGGAGTTCGTTAGCCGTGAACGGTCGGCCCGAGGGTGCCGCATCCCTAAGTACATAGTCGTTGAGGTCGTTGAGCGCCTCGGCACGCGACAACTGGGTCCAGGCAAAATCGCGCTGCCGGCGCGCCTCCAGCATCTGGAACGTGGTCATGACGCTGGCGCCAATCAGCACGAGCAGCGTCAGCAGCACGCTCAAAATTCCGCCCCAATGACGTCGAGCGAACTTCTGCGCGACGTACGCGCGCGTCGGGCTGCGGGCTGCAACCGGGAGATTTCCGAGAAAGCGACGGATGTCGGCAGCCAATTCCGCCGCCGTGACATACCGCTGCGTGGGGTCGCGGCTGAGCGTGCGGGCAATGATAGCGTCCAGATCGCCGCGCACCCGGCGCCGCTCCGCGGCGGCTGTGAGCCGCTCGGATGCGGGTCGGAGCTCATCCGTCAATGCCGCACGCAACAGAGCAGTGTGCGTGGAATCCTGCGTTCCGTAGGGGTGCTCGCCAGTGACGAGCACGTGCAGCAGTACCCCGAGTGCGTAGACATCGGTGGCTGTCGAAACCGGCTCGCCGCGCAATTGCTCGGGTGCGGCGTAACCGGGCGTCAGTGCCTGTGCCCCCGCCGTGGGCGGGATGGGCGGCGTCTGGTGCAGCGGCTGCAGAGCCGCCACGCCGAAATCGAGCAGCTTGACCACCCCGTCGGGTGTCACCAGCACGTTGGAGGGCTTCAGATCACGATGCACCACCAGTTGGGATTGCGCGTGCGCGACCGCGTCCAGTACGCCGAGAAACAGACGCAGGCGCCCCGCCAGCCGAAGCTGGTGCGTGGCGCAGTAGCGGTCGATGCGCTCGCCCTCGACGTATTCGAGAATCAGGTAGGGCTGACCGTTCTCACGCACCCCCGCATCGAACAGCCGGGCGATGTTCGGGTGTGAGAGGCGAGCCAGCAGGCTCGCTTCGTGTCTGATCTGCTCGGCGGCATCCCTGCCCAAACCGCGGCGGTCGAGCACCTTGATGGCCACCCTGCCCTCGAACTTGCCGTCGCTGCGTCGCGCAAGCCACACGCTCCCCATCCCGCCGCGGCCGAGTAGCCTTTCGATGGTGTAAGGGCCGATCTGCTGACCGGCGAGCGACTCGTCATTGCGCAATGGCGAACGCTCCATGAAGGCCGACGCGCGGTTCGCGGCGTGCAGCGCCAGCAGCTCGCGCAGCTCGGCGGCCAGCACCGGCCGGGCTGCGTCCAGTCGCCGCGAGCCACGATTCGCGCTGCGGTGGATCGAGCTCCAGCGCCTCATCGAGGTACGGCGACACCTCGGCCCACGAGCTAGCTCTGCGGTTCTGTCATGCGATCCTCCCGCACGGTCAGCTTTCGCGGCCCGACGTCCTCCGGTGGCGGGGCCTCGTGACCGCTGATGTGCCGCTGCAGCAGGATGCGGGCCTTGTCCCAGTCGCGTTGCGCGGTGCGCTCGGAAATGCCCTGCAGCTCGGCGATCTCCGCGAAGGAGAAGCCGCAGAAGAACTTGAGATCGACAAGCTGCGCCAGGCGCGGCTCGACGGCCCCAAGCGCATCGAGTGCCGCAGACGATGCCCTCGAGCTCGCCCTCGGTTTCCGCAGCGGCGGGAACCTCGGTGGGAAGCGAGGTGATCTCGAAGCCACCCCCGCGCTTCTGCGCGCGGCGGCTGCGAATGTAGTCGATGAGTAGCCCACGCATCGCGCGTGCGGCATACGCCAGGAAGTGTGCGCGGTCCGGGAACACACTCTCCGTGCGGCCCGAGAGATTGAGGTAAGTCTCGTGCAGCAGCGTCGTCGGGCTGATGGTCAGGAACGCATTGCGTCGCAGCTCGCGCTGCGCGAGACGATGCAACTCGCGGTAAAGAACGGGTGAACAGCTCCTCGCGGGAGGCGACGTCACCCCGTTCCGCTGATTGAATCAGCTGCTCGAGCTGCTCCTGCAGCATGCGCGAGTCCTGCGAGGCGGAATTCCCGAGCTCAGGATGCCTAATCGTCCGCGGCGTGACAATCGAACGCTGCCCGCGGGCCGGGGAGTGGCGCTGTCGTTTTCGGCCCGCGGAATATCGATTTAGTTTGGATGGTGCTGCCCCACCCCGATGCCCAGAGCAAGCAGCTCACCCGTCGGCGCTGGCGAGAAGGGGTTCGCGGCCTGTGCGTGGCGTGTTCTTGCCAGGAAACTCGATTCTTCGGATAAGCGCGACAGTGGATTCGCGTGTCTTGGGAGGCAGGTCATGCACAAGAACACAATCGCCACAGTTGTCGGCAGCCTGCTCGCTGCGGCAGCCATAGCCCCGGCGCTGGGTGGCGGACGCGATGATCCGAAAGGAATTGGCGTGCAATTCGCCGAGGACCCGAGCGGTGTACTCGGAATCGTCAATCTCGATGGGCGGACTCGCACCGATGGTCCGTTCTTCCAGAGCCTCGGCACCAATGGGCGCAGCTGCTCCACCTGTCATGTGGCGGAACAGGCCTTCAGCTTCAGTGCCGCCGGCGCGCGCGAGCGCTTCGAACAGACTCAGGGGAACGATCCCTTGTTCGCTACGGTGGATGGGGCGAACTGCCCGAACGCGCAGCAGGGAGATCCTGCCGGACACAGTCTCTTGCTGCAGAGCGGGCTGATCCGCGTTGCCCTGAAGCTGCCAGCCAACACCCAGTACACCATCAGCGTGGTGCACGACCCTTACGGCTGCGCCATCGTACCGGACCCGAAGGGCGGCCCGCCGTTCGTTTCGGTCTATCGGCGCCCACTGCCGACGACCAACCTCGTGTTCCTGAGCACGGTGATGTTCGACGGACGCGAGACCATCACGCCGCTCAACGACGGCCAGACGTTTGAGGCGAACCTCATCACGGATCTCACGCACCAGGCCACCGACGCCACCCTGATCCATGCGCAAGCCGCGCAGCCGCCCACGGCGGCGCAGCTCGCCCAGATCGTCGGGTTCGAGTTGGGGCTCTTCACCGCCCAGGCCCGCGATCGGCGCGCGGGCCATCTCGCGGCACGCGAGGCGCAGGGTGGTCCGTTCTATCTCGCCAATCAGCCCTACTATCCCGGCATCAATGACTCGCTCGGCGCCGACCCCACTGGCAAGACGTTCGACGCTACGGCGATGACGCTGTTTGCGCCCTGGGCCAATCTGCAAGAGGACGATGACGGCGACCGGGATCGCCGTGATGCCGCGCGGCGCACCATCGCCGCCGGCGAGCAGCTCTTTAACTCCGCGCCGCTGCAGATCACGAACGTCCGCGGCCTGAACGACAACGCTGCACTAGGCAAGCCACAGTCCTTCGTCGGGCACTGCACCAGCTGCCACGATACCCCTGATGTGGGCGATCATTCGCTGCCGCTGCCATTGGACATCGGCACTGCGCACACTCCGCTCCCGGGCATGGAAGGCGATCCGGCCATCGCCTCCGGCCTCGCCCAGCTTTCCATGCCGGATTTGCCGGTGTACCTGGTGAGCGGCTGCCCGAACCCCTTTGCGCCGAATGAGCCGGAATCCTTCTACACCAGCGATCCGGGCAAGGCGCTCATCACCGGACAGTGCAGCGATTTCAATCGGATCAAGGGGCCGATACTGCGCGGGCTGGCGGCGCGTGCCCCGTACTTCCACAACGGCGCGGCCACAAGCCTGCATGAACTGGTTAACTTCTACGACCAGCGCTTCAGCATGCAGCTCACGGAAGAGCAGAAATCCGCGTTGGTCGCGTTCCTCAACTCACTCTAGGGGTCACGGGCTGGACGGGGATGGCGGCGTCTGCGTACGCATCCTCTCCGGCAGCCAGGTCAGGCGACCACTTTGTCGTAGATGAACAGCACGACCAGCGCCCCGATCACCGACATGATGATGCCCGCCGGATGGACCGGGGTGCCCTCGGGGGGCTTGTTGAACAGCCGAGCGATGAATCCTCCAACGAAAGATCCGACGATACCGAGGATCCCCGTCAGGATGACTCCCATGTGAGCGGCGCCCGGGTAGATCAACTTGGCGATGATGCCGACGACAATTCCGACAACGAACATCCATAGATAGTGCAGCACGGTCGTCCCTCCTCTACGCTTGTTGTTGTCCTCAGCTTCTTGTTATCCCTTGACTCGTTCCTTTCGGGCGCAATTCTAGCGGCAGCGTATGACACGCGATAGCACGCCGCTGTGGAGAAGCGCGAGCGCGGACTCGACCGCCTGTTGTTGGTGCGCCTGAACCTGTGCCGCGAGAACTGGAGGGACGACGAGATCTTGCTGTGAAGTCCCAAGACTAAGGTGACATTCTGGCTCCCTTCGCAGTGTGCAAGCGTATCCGTGCGCACCGTGAAACGGGAGACGGTGATTGCCGCGCTCGAAACGTACTTAGGTGACCTGCGGCGCCACGACCGGGTCGATGCCGCGAAGACCGCCGAGGGGCGCTTCAAGACGGCACTTGCGTTCGATGCGAAAGATAAACGCTACAAGGATCCCCTCGCTGAACTTCAACTCGAAGAAGCGACACACGATGATTTTCTTGGAGTGGCGGGATCGTCTTCGCCCTGCACGGCTGCCCCGGACCGTCAATCGTCTCGTGCGCGCGGTGTGCGCCGGTCTCAACCGTGCAGCTAGGCTCGGGCATATCGGCAATCCGGCGGCATGGCGCTTTGAGCACCTGCCAGACGATGACGAATCTGAAACCGCCGTGTTCTTGACACCAATCCAGCGGAAAGGGTTGATCACTGCAGCATCCCCGCAAGCCGCCGCATTCCTGCGTGGCCTTGAACTTTCGGGTGCACGCCCGAAGGAGTTAGCGGCGGTAACGGCTCGCGACTTCGATGGAGAGCGGCTAAAGCTTTCTCACCGAAAGGGGCGTCCTCCAAAACTGCGGTCTCGGTACGTGGTCTTGGACGCGGATGGCGTGTCCTTCTTCAAAGCACACGCCAAGGACAAGTTACCTTCAGCCGTGCTCTTTACAGTAGACGGGCACAAGCCGTGGCGCCGAGACCTGTGGGCTGCGGACGTTCGGGCGGCTATCGTGGCCCACAACAAGGCTGCTCGAGGTGCGGAGCGGATCCCAACCGAGGCTTCGGCATACAGTTTCCGCCACGCTCGAATCAGTGAATTGTTGCAGGTTTACGGGGTCGACCCGCTAACTGTTGCTGCTCAGACAGGTACGACCTGCGCATGATCGAGCGCACGTACTTCAAGTTCATTCGTTCAGCGATGCTGGAGAAACTCGCGAACTTACAAGCAAAATCTCGCCTCGCACATTTGTGAGGTACCCCGCCTTCACACGGCAGGGGCCACTGGTTCGATCGCAGTACCACCGCCACGTACTTCCGGGACTTCTTGCCAGAGGGCTTTGCTGAGTCCTCCGCTATGTCGCCCCTGGAAGCTCGAGGGCGATTAGAACCGTTAGCTTGACGGCAGCAAGGCAGCGTAAGCCCCTTGAGCAACCAACACGAGTCGATAAGAGAAGCTCGCGCAGCGGGGCGACGAGCGGCGCATACTCCGTATCTCCGACTGGATGCTTTGTCTGGGCTTGAACCTTGCTTTCGGCCAGCCAGGTTACTCGTAATAAAAATAGGAGGTGCTTTATGTCAATCATTGCTTGGATCGTCCTTGGCCTAATCGCTGGATTCATCGCCAGTAGAATCGTGAACAAGAGCGGTGAGGGCGTAGTTCTAGACATCGTCCTAGGAGTTGTTGGCGCAGTCGTCGGTGGATGGTTATTCAGCGTTTTCGGCATGTCCGGCGTCAGCGGCCTAAATATCTACAGTCTCTTAGTCGCGGTGATTGGCGCTGTCGTGGTCCTGTTCGCTTACCACGCAATCACGGGAAGAAAATCGCGCCTCTGAATTCTAACCGCTGTTGTTTTCACGCTCGCGCGCTAGTAAAGGGTCGCGCTTCCGAGCAAAGGCAACGCGTGTTGGTGTAGCAGACTTTGTCCTCGTCGGTGACTTACGTCGCCGCGGATCGTTAGGGTTGTCCTTCCGTAAGCGCCGCGGCGACTCCCGGCGCACGCGTGATGTTGAGATGTGAGCAGAAGCTTAACTGTCACGAGCCGGCGCCGTCTGGGCCGCAAACCAGCTTACGCATGAGCCGCGCGGTAAGGCACGATGCGCTTCGTCTTGTCCAGGCGGAGTGCCGCTCGCATACTCCTAACGCCAATGTAGGTGCCGTTCCGAAGCGGGAGCGGAACCATATTCCAAGACGGTTCGTTAGGCGGCCGCCCGGCGGCGACTCCAAAGGAGCCTGAAATGAGCCTCTTCGACACCATCAAGAATGCGATCTTCAGTCACAGCGTCCCGGCCGCGTCGACACCCCCGAAAGCGATGCCGCCCGGCACTCCTCCAGGTAGTCCTGCGCAGCCGAGCGCTCAACTGTCGGCCGCCCCTCCAGTGCATCAGCCTGCGGTGGACGTCGAAGCGATCCTCAACGGATTGGCGGCGAACAATCCTCAGAAGCTCAACTGGCAGACCTCGATTGTCGATCTGATGAAGTTGTTGGGCCTCGACTCCAGTATGCAAAACCGCCAGGCGCTTGCGAAGGAGCTGGGTTACAGCGGGGATACCGCAGACTCGGCCGCGATGAACACGTGGCTGCATACGCAAGTCATGAGGAAACTGGCAGAGAGCGGCGGCAAGGTGCCTGCGTCGTTGCGGGGCTGATCACTCCCCGACGACTGCTTGCGCGCCACGGTCACTGCCCTGCGACGATCGTACGCAGAGCGTTTTCCGCGACGCTATTAGGCTTCGGACCTACTGCCTCGACGGCTCGTCGCAGCCAGGCGGGGCCCACGAAGGCCCGGGCGCTCCCGCACACAGTGCGCTTGCGCAACGGCTCCGTAGCCGAAAGCTTGCGGACTACCTTCGCCCACCCCGAGCGCGCCAGCGTCAAGGGTTCGAAACACGCTCGGGCGCCAACATGCTCTACGTACCGCTTGGTTTCGCCGGTGCCGACTACGCAGAGAAGACCGACTGGAAGCGAATCTAGCGCCGGCCGGGCGACAGCATGCGAAACAGCAGTACCGCAATGAAGCCGCCGAGGAACGCCGCCGTGCCCGGTCGAACCAGGAACGCGAGCGTACCGGCCGCGTAGGGTGCCGCGAGTATACCGAGCACCAGGACCGCGATCGGCAACCCCCACCGCGCCGTCGTGCGGTTACTCATTATCTTCTTGAGCGCCTGCCATGTCGTCATGTGCGGATGGTACGTGCCGACGGCATCGGCGCTCAATGCGATGGCTCACACTCTCGCAAGGAAGTTACTGCGGCAGGACGAACCGCGACTCTGCGGGACATGGAGCGCACCCGATGACCCCGTCTGCACGATTGGTTAGCGTGTCCGTCCCACACGCCAATAAGATACGTCGCATCCCCGCCGATCACTCGATCACTCGGTGCGTGAGCGGCTCAGTCGTGGCGAGATTGCGATCGTTCGCCGCAACGGAGGCTATGAGCTCATGCCAGCGGAAACTGCGGCTGGCATTCGCGAGCGCGATGAGCGCGCGGTGATCGGATGCGGCGTCGCGCAGGACGCAGTTACCACTGATGGCGTGCCAGAGGACCTGATGTGGTGAGGCATGTCGATGCCATCGGAAGGACCGATCAGTCGTTGATCGCCATCACGATGACGTGTCGCATAACCAACACTCCGTCGACCAGCGGATTAAAAGTCCACACCCAACACCACTCGCCCCCGCTCACCACTAGCAGCTTGATGCAAAACGCATTGGTTGAGGATCTCCTGCGGAATCGGCGCACACTTGCCAATAACCGGCGGCAAAGACGGCATGAGCGGGTGCTACCTCCGCTCACGCACTTTGGCGATCACCTGACCCCCGCCGTACTGCTATCTATGAACACGGGACTGCGGCGCGGCGAGGTTCTCAAGTTGCGTTGGGGTTCCGTGGACTTCAACCGTCGGCTTCTCACCGTCGAGGGCCGGAATGCGAAGAGTCGCCAGACCGGCATGTGCCGCTAAATGAGGAAGCCCTAAGCGTGCTGCGGCGCTGGCGCGAGCAGTCCGGAGCTGGAGTGCGTGTCTTTGATGTCGTCACTGGATTTCAAGCGGCTTGGGAGAAAAGGTAG
>CAVPKW010000008.1:0-196007 GCA_963705805.1 uncultured Acidobacteriaceae bacterium | reverse complement strand
CAACGCAAAGTAGAAAGTTCCCCATTTGTGCAAAGTAAAAAGATCCCCTGAGTGATCCTGCCGGAGCCGCCCGTCGCGATTGCGTCTTTGGCAGAAGCGCGCACAGGATGCAAGGGCGCGCCCGATTTCGGCGCGGCGCAGCGTACCCTTGCCATCCGAGCACGATTCTGCTATCACTCGAAGACCCCGACGGGCGGCTTGGCGGGATCACGGCTTTGATCCTGTTGGTGAGCTCTGAGCGGCGACCTTCGACGACAGACGTTTCGCCGGATCACCGACCCAGAAGTTTTTCATCCAGTCCCGCTTCGATACAGCTTTATGCTTTGGTAACGGTTTCCGCACAACCGGCACGGCTGTGACAGGCTGCCGCGTGCAAACACTCAGTGCGATCTGGCGATCCTGCCAGCACGCCACCAACTCACCGCTTAAGCGTTGTTCCACGCGCAGCTTGGCCTTGCGCATGCGGGGCTTGGCTTGATCCAACGGAATCTGGTAGTGCTGCCCCAACCAGCTGATCGTGTAATCGTTAGCCACCACGCGTTCCTCCACGAAGCTTAAAATTGAGGCCAGCCTCTGATCCTTACGCAGGCTGCGATGTGCGTCGGCGCGGCTCGCCGGTTCACGCCCAAACCGCCCGTTCCATTCCGGCAAGTACACTTGTTGGAGAAATCGATTGGCTTCCTCCAAACTGGCCGCTCGCGCGCGTCGTAGCGCCTTCACCAAGCGATCCTGTAGCGTGCCGAAACAGCGTTCAATCCGTCCTTTGGCTTGCGGTGAATGCGCTGCGATCCAACCGATTCCTAGTTCTTCCAGTGCCCTTCCAATCTGTGTTTTCCCCGCTTCTTCCGATAAATGTTTGTTGTAATGAAGCGGCCGGTTGATCGTAAATAGACTCGCCTTGTCGGTGTAGAACTCCACTGGCCGACCGTGCTGTTCCAGATACGTCCACAGCAACTGCATGTTCTCGGCTGTCGAGTCGCTCAGCGCAAAGCGCGCGGTTAGTTCGCTTGTGGCGTCATCAATCATGGCGATCAGATACAGCTTCGGCCCACGTCCTTCCAGCCACTCGTGTTCGCTGGTATCCCACTGCACCAACTCCCCGCGGGATTCCCGACGCGGGCGCCACCCGTGAATCCGCGTCACCTTCGCTCGCTTCGGCCGCCACAGCTTGGCCGCGCTCATCCATTTCCGCACCGTCTCGCGGCTTACCTCGATCTGGTGCTCGCTCGCCAGTACTTCCGCTGCTTGCGTGGGACCGTAGTCAGCGTATTGCCGGCGAATCAGTTCCGTCGCCTTCCGCTCCGTTTCCCGCGCCATCTTGCGGTTCGAGGTCCGACCTTTCAGACCATGGATTACTGCGCGGTCTCCTCTTTCGCGCAATCGCTTGACCAGCTTCTTGATCCAGCGCTTGCTCAGTTTCAGTCGCTCCGCCGCCTGGCGCTGCGTGATATATCCCTTCTTCACCTCATGTAAGACCTTCAGCCGGTCTCGTTCTTCCCCGTTCAACAAAAGACTCTCGTCCACCTTTCTGGCGTGTGCCTTTAAGGGGAACTTTCTACTTTGCTACTTGGGGATCTTCTCACGTTGCGCCGACAGTTGGCGAACAGTGGTTGACAAGCCGGGCAAGGTCGAGTACCTTGCCATCGTCGCCTCCGCCAAACCCGATTCCGCCGAGTTGGAGACCGCGACTGCGGTTCTGTCGCACGTCAAGATGGCGTCGCGCAGCTGTCGGCCGTTTACGCTAAGTGGCAGCCTGCAACGAGGCAATGCGCTGATCCACGTCACGCAGAGCCTGAATGAGCGGGCGGTCGGCGGCCTTAGTGTGCTGGTGATGGCCGGCGAGAAGTGACCGCGCCAGCGTGCGCCGAAAGCGGGTGCGTTATCCAGCAACGATCACAGCGTTAGCAAGTTGCAGAAGATTGACCGCAAGAAGCAATGTAAGCTCGAAGGCGAAAGCCTTTGACAATGGTGCAGACCGCGACGGCAATCCGCTGCTGAACAACCAGAACCGTTGCGTTGCAGATATTCCTACCACGAGCTGTCAGACTTCGCTCCAAGCTATGTAGGCGAACGCTGGACCGACTACTGAGCGCCTCGACCAATCTTAGTGTCGTTCGTCCGAGATTCCTCTCAACAGGACTTCCCTTAACGCCTTGAAATGAGAATGAGGCAAATTTATCGGCACGACTGAGCCGTATGTGTGTCGATAAATTTGCATATGCAATACCATCACTCGTATCCTGGCTTGCCAACTTAGTCAACAGTCGGCTGATACGACTCAGTCTTTTCGCTGTGCTGTCAGGCGCCTTCCTGTCCGCCCAGGCCCCGAGCGGCTGGCTCAATATCGTCTCCGATAGCGATGGTCAGTGTATCGACATGAAGGGTGGCCCCTCTGCAACCAGTGCAGGCGTGGATGCGCAACAGTGGACCTGTTTAGGGACCACTCAAACCAATCAGATTTTTGAATTTGTTCCGGTGACAGGCGGTTACAAGCTGGTCCCGAACAATAGCGGTCTCGCCCTCCAGCCCGTCAGTGGTTCTACTGCCAATGGAACCGATATTGTGCAGGAGCCGTACACCGGAGCGGCCTATCAGATCTGGAATGTTCAAGCCTCTCCTGTCAGTGGCTACTATACGATCCGCCCTAACAGTGCCACTGGTTCTTGCTTGACGATTGCCAGCGGCTCTACCTCTACAGGGGCTCTGATCCGCGAGAGAGCCTGTGGTGCTTACACGTATCAATATTGGAAGTTCGCGCCCATCACTCCCGCTAACAGCACGACGGTGACTCTGGCTAGCGTATCTCCTACTTCGGGGCCGACCGCGGGAGGCACTGCCATCACACTGACAGGCACCAACTTTGCTTCTGGCTCCACGGTCACGGTCGGAGGAGTAGCCGCCACCAATGTCCTGGTGTCTTCTTCGACGAATATCACCGCCAACACGCCTGCTGGAACAGCGGGACCAGTGGCGGCAAAAGTGACCTCCAATAGCCAGACTGCAAGTATGTCGAATGCGTTTACCTATGTATCGCCCCAGCCCTCGATCACGTATGTACAGGGGAACTATGCTACTCCCCAGGCGTCGGAGACGAGTGTAGCGATTCCTTTTACCAACGCCCAGCAAGCAGGAGACTTGAATGTGGTGGTCGTCGGGTGGAATGATTCCACGGCGGCTGTGCAATCAATTGCGGACACGATGGGGAACGTCTACACTAACGCAGTTGGTCCCACAGCTCTAGCAGGAGCAGCCTCCCAGTCCATCTACTATGCGAAGAATATCCTAGCGGCGGCTGCGGGAACCAATACGGTTACCGTGATGTTTTCCCCGGCTGCGGCCTACCCAGATATCCGAGTGCTGGAGTACGCAGGAGCCGACTACACGTCTCCTCTCGACGTCGTAGCTGCTGCCACTGGAAATAGTGCTACCTCGGCGACACCCGCAATCACCACGAATTTTTCGAGCGAGTTGCTGGTGGGTGCCAATCTAGTCCTGACAACCACCAATGGACCGGGCACAGGTTTTACCGAAAGAATGCTAACCTCCCCAGATGGCGACATCGCCGAAGATGCGTGGGAGGCCAATGTAGGAAGTTACTCGGCGAGTGCTCCCTTGTCCTCTGCCGGAGCCTGGGTTATGCAGATGGTGACGTTTAAGACCAATTCCGGTACTCCCCCGCCGCCAACGTATGGCATCTCGGGAACTGTCAGCGGAGGGCCAGCGACTCTAGCTCTCTCGGGAACCAGTTCTGCCACCACCGCGACAAGCTCCAGCGGTACGTACACCTTCAGCGGGCTGTCGGATGGTACGTATATCGTGACTCCCAGCGAGAGTGGCTACACCTTCACCCCAGCGAGTGCCTCAGTCACAGTGACTAATGGATCGGTGACCGGAGTGAACTTTACTGCCACCTCGAACACTGCTCCCCCGCATTCGGTGACCCTGACTTGGGTAGCAAGCACCAGCACGAGCGTGGTCTCCTATAACGTCTACCGTGCTCCGTTGAATGGAGCCTACACTAAGAGTACGTCCGCGATCACCAGTATGTCGTACGTAGACGACAATGTCACCGCAGGTGCCTCGTACCAGTATGTAGCTACGGCTGTAGACAACGCAGGTAATGAGAGCACTGACTCAAATCTTGTTACCGTAACGATTCCTACGCCTTAAGTCAGGGGATAGGGGGTCGCAGCTATTTTGACTGAGGATCGCTCTTATTCGGTCGTTACTGAAGCTGCGGGACCTCCTAATCGATCAGAACCAGTCCTCGAGCAGAAGACCAAAGAGAGCGATGTGAGCTTGCGGAGGGACTGACCAAATACGCGACACGCCTCGTTTCGCAGACACCAGACAAATCGAAAGAGTACTACGGGAGCGTCGTTAATCTTGAGAAGAAGGTCAAGCGTATTATTGAGAGTAGGAAAAAGACGGCGTGAAACTAGCGGTTCAGACGCGGGAAACAAGGCGGCAGTGCAATAGAGTCACAGCCGAACTGTGCCCCCGAGTCGCAGCCTCGGTTTGTCTAGAGTCAGTATGCAAATCGGCTCCATTCAGGTCCATTTATGTCCGGTTGCACACAGTAGAACACGGCGTAAGCATTTGAAACAAAGAGAAGCGGGAGTAACTCAATGGTAGAGTCACAGCCTTCCAAGCTGGTCATACCACTTTTGGAATTATCGATATAGCGCCTGATTTTATGCAATTTTATGCAACTAAGATCAGCTCTTGCGCTCTGTTGCTGTTCAGGTATCCGCTGCGCGGCGAGATTATTTCCAAGCCATTCCCTGTTGCACCCATCGGCGAGTGGACGGCACCGTTGGAGCCTTTCTGAAATCGATGTCTTCGCCTCTCCATATCCGGCTTTCTCATTTCCGGCTTTCTCGCTTAGCTCACAGACTCTATAAAGGCAATTTATCGAGAACTTGGTTTCTCAGAAGCCGGTTCGGAACTGCTTCGCTGCTGGCCTCGCGACCTATGCCTTAGCCAGACGGCATGGGAGAAACGCTGGCGCGACTTCCTCGATGGGTCTAGCGCCTTGTTTTGCGGGTTCTTCGGTAAAATCGCGACATGCTCGCGTCCACGCAACAGGCCGTGACGGACAGTTGTCCGCAATGCGGGGCGGAGCTGAACCATTCGCCTTGGGTATTCGTAGATACGGATGAGCGCCTGGATTTGGTGGAGCAGATCGGCAAAGGAGAACTTAACCGGTATACCTGCGAAACCTGCGGAACCGAGTTCATCGACGACTATCCACTACTGTTGTATTTCGCCGGAGCGGATAGTCCTTTCTTGTACTCGCCCGCGCTGAACGATAACGAGGAACAGAAGCGGAGGGGCGCAGCAGTGGCGGAGAATTTCGCGCGGAAACACTTCGGGCAGGAGTGGCAGGCTCGGTGGACGAGAGACGGGTTGCTGACAATGCCTCGGGAGCAGCTCGTCGAGACGATCCGGAACGGCGCGGGGAACCTGAGAGAGGCAGTGATCCTGTATGCAACCACAGCATGGGCATCGCTGTTGCTTCGCGTACCTGAGGCGGAGGAACGGCGGGTGATTGAAACCCATCCGGAGTTGCTTCGGCCTGCGGCGGTGGAGATTCTTCAGTCTTGGAAAACGGGCGAGAGTGAGGAGGGTATGCGGTTGCTGGATCAGTATTGCGACTTGTTGATCCAGTGCCGGGAAATGGGGATCGAACAGGCTTTCCTGTCAATGGAGGTTGCAGGGGAAGCGCAACGCTTGCGGGCGGAGCTCTCGGGACTGCTGAACGGGCGTGAGTTGAACGAGCAGAAGTCCGCACGGGCAATAGACTTGTGCCGCAGAGCCTTGGAGTTGCTGCCGGAGACGGAGAATGCCTTGGAACTCGCGCTGATCCGAGGAGCACTGGGACAGCTGCTGGACACCGATAGCGATGAGGCGCTGAGTTGCCTGGAAGCTGCCCTGATGAGCAGGGAGGTCTTGAAGAAATCGCCGGACAATCATTCGCCGTTCTTGCTGGCCTATGCGAAGTTTGTCAAGCTGCCGAAGTATGAGGCGGTGCGGCAGCGCGCGATCGAGAAGCTGAAGGAAGTGCGACTGCTAGCGGAACAAGAAGGATCGACCGACTCGGCGGACCTGGCATCGAGGGAGTTGCTGAGGGCGCGATTGAAACACGGGAGAATGATGGCGACGAGCGGGCAGTTGGAGAAGGCGCTCCAGGAATTCAATGTCGCGGTGGCGGAGCATCCGAAGAGTCCCGAAGCGCATGCGAATCGGGCGAAGGTGCTGGGGATGATGAAACAGAATGGGTCGGCCGAGAAGGCATTTTCGAGAGCAATTGAACTCGCTCCAGAAGACCCGATGCTCTGGTACAACCGGGGAACGTTTGAGTTGAAGATCCAGCGTTGGAGTCGTGCGAAGGTGGATTTGGAAAAGGCGGTGCATTTGAAGCCAGACTTTGCGGAGGCGCGAGTCAACCTGGGGAATTGTTTGTTGAGCATGGGACGCGAGGAGGAGGCGTTTGCGGAGTTTCAAAAGGCGGCGGAAACGGATCCGAAGCTGCCGCAGGCGGCGTGGAGCATGGCGCTGGTGCTTCTAAAGCGGGAACAGCAGGCCGAGGCCATGCCTTGGCTGAGAAAGGCGGCTGCTCTTGGAGTGACACAGGCGGTCGAGATGCTAAAGGCATTTGGGCGTGGCGCAGTAGGATAGGCTTAGACTAAAGGCAAGGGAACGTGGCCGAAAAATTCAATCCGGGAAGTTTTGCGCCATTCCTGGAGGGCGTGAAGCGGGCTTCTTCTAACCCGACTCCAACGCCTCCGGCGCCCATCGGCATTCTTCGCATCCTGGCGGGGGAGCCGAGCGGGAAGATGACGCTTTCCACGCTGGTTTCACGCACCGGACTAAACTTGGATGCCCTCGCGGGGATGGTGCAGGAACTGGAGAAGGCGGGACTTACTACCCCAGTACTTGAGGGTACTGAACAGGCAATCGCGCTCACTCAAACCGGCCAAGGCGTCGCGCAGGTACAGTTCTAACAACTTGATGGGCTACTTGCTAGCGAGCTGCTTGGGAGCACTCGTCGCTTTCGGAGAGCTGATTTCCCGTTATCGCGATTCACCACGTAGGGCGTTGCTGGGAAGCGCGCCGGCGTGGCTGTACTGCGCGATCAACGCCGCGGCCTCCGTAGCGGCCCTGTCGCTGATTCACATGTTCCATCTCACGTTTGGGCAGCAGGGCGACGGGGCGGAGTGGGTGCAGGTACTGGTGGCGGGCTTGAGCGCTATGGCGTTCTTCCGCACGTCGCTGTTCACCGTGCGCCAGGGAGACCAGGATCTGGGGATAGGGCCGGTGAGCTTCCTGCAGGTGATTCTCGGCGCGGTAGACCGGGCGGTGGATCGCCGAAGAGCATCGGCGCGGGCAGAGGAGGTGGGCGAACTGATGAACGGGTTGTCGTTTGATAAATCCTTCGTTTCGTTGCCGGCGTATTGCCTCGCGTTGATGCAAAACGTCTCGTCGGAGGATCAAAAGCAATTGGCGCAGTCGGTTGTGGTGCTACGGGAAATGCAAATGCCGGAGCCGGTGAAGCTGCGGATCCTGGGGATTTATCTGCTGAATGCCGTGGGTCCGGCGGCTTTGCAGAGCGCCGTAAAGTCGCTGGGCGAAAACCTCAAGCCCTAGCGCCGCCATCGGGGCCCGCGAGGAATTTGAAAATTTCGAGTTGTTCGGGAAGAGTGTTTTCTTCGAGCGATTGATATTCGGCGAGGGCTGCCTTCGCGAATTCGCGAGCCGCAGCTGGGCGGCCTAAGTGAACAACGCTGCGGGCTGTGCGAAAGCGGATGAGGGCTGCTTGGCGGCGGTTTCCCAGATCATCTGCCATCCTGATCGCGGTGAGGAAGCGCTCCGTGGCGGGCTCAGTGTAAGGACTTCCCTGGTCACCCCAGCCATTAATCAGATGGAGCTTCGTTTTAATTTGCGCGGACTGGAAGTAGCAAGCACAGAGCTCTTGGCTGGGAACGCGCCGGAGGAGTTCAATCGCGCGTTCGGAATTAGCATCCGCCAGGCGAAGGTCCGCGGTCACTCCCTCCAGATAGTCGCGAATGTCGACTTCCGTTGGGGATTCGATGGCCAACCGCGGATGGGGCTCGGCATCCCAACGGGCGAGGTAAAGAGCCCCGAGGGCGGCGTAGCAGCGAGCCCGGCCAACAGAATCACAATTAGGGCGACTGGCGAGGCTCCTCTGAAAGTGCTCTTTGGCTCTAGCGTAGTCGGGCGGTTGGGCAATGCGGACGTACGCGTTGCCTAAGTTTAGATCGAGGGCGGCGAAGGAGGCCCGGCGATCGATGCGTGCAGCAAGTGAACGCGCTTCTTCCAGGATGGGGATGCTCTCTGCACTGCCGGCTCGGACGAGAGCATTGCCGAAATTTTGAAGACTGCTGGCGAGCCAACGGACGGCACGACGCTGCAACCTTGTATAGAAGTGGGGATCGAGATTCTCGGGCGGAGCGGCGTCGCGGAAGTGCTGCACCAGCGATCCCAAGAGGCGCAGTGCGGCGAGGATGTCGCCCTTTTCAAGAAGAGCAGTCGCGTACATGCCCAAGACGAGCGACGCAGGCTCCTCGCGACCGGGCCGCGGCGCGAGCGTGGAGGGATGGGCGAAATCTGAAAGAAGGCTCTCGAGTATCCCGCGCCATTGGGGGCGATCGCCAAGTCCATCGTGGACAGCGATGATCAGGCCTTGCAGAATGCCGACACAATCTTTCCATCGGCGTTGAGAACGGGAGACGCCGAGAGCTTTAGTGAGGGTTCGGCGTGCGAGCAGGGCGACGGCGGGATCTAGCGTACGCTCGTTCTCATACAGATCATGGACGGCGACGCACCTAGTGGCCACCGCGTGAGCAAAGTCGCGAAGATCGTACCGGAGGGTTTGCGGCGAGGTTTCGGCAAGCAGGTGGCGGAAGGCGCAGGGGAAGAGTGGATGGAGGATCCAGATGGGACCGTCGGCAAGAGCCAGGCAGTCGCGTTCGCATTCGGCAAGAATGGTCTCCCAGCTTTCACGAACAGGCGAGTCCGGGAGCAGAACGGGGAGAAGGGAGAGGGATACAGACACAAGAGACGGAGCTGGTCTGCGTAACCTTCGTGGCCGGAGAGCTTGAGCCGAGCGGCCACTGCGCGGCCAGCAGCTTGGATCGGGGCGAAAAGGGAGGGATCGGGAGCATCAATATCTCCGGCGGTGGCGCGGTTGACCCAGAGCGCGATGCCTTCCGGAGTGATGGGCTGACGCTGATTGAGAGAGGCGGCAGCGACTTGGATAGCGAGCGGATTTCCATCGCACCATTCGACGACGGGGCGCCAAAGCTCCGCGGCTTCGAACAACGGAGCTTCCGAATTGGTGAGGCGCATCAGCAGAGTACGCGAATCGGCCGGGGTAAGGGGAGGCGCGGTTATGCGCGTCAATCCCGAACCGAGCCATTCGACACCGCCCCTGCAGCAACTGAAGAGCCACTGGGTGACGGGGCCTTCGAAGAAAACGATGAAATCACGGAGGCGGGCGGCTTCCTCCGGAGTGTAGGAAGATGGCTCACCGCGAACGGCGGCGACGAGTTCGTCGACGCTGTCCCAGAGCCAAAGGGCCGGTGTTTCGAACATGACGTCGCGCAGAGCGGCCATGCGATGGCCGAGATCGCCGATTCCTTCCCAGCGGTAGCCGGCGGCTGTGAGATCGGGTTCGAGGGCCTTGCGGGCGTCCTCGACGAGACGCTCGGGAGTGAAGCGCTGGAGAGAGTCCGATTTAATCACGCGAAAGGTGCCGCCGGAGATGTGAAACCACGTGGCGAATTCGCGAAGCAGGCTGGATTTGCCTGAGCCCGTAATTCCGTTCACGAGGATGTTATCGGTGTAGGCGAGAAGGCGGTCGAGAATGAGGATGCCGTTTTCGACAGCACGGGGATTGCGGGAGATCGTTTCCAAGGGCTCGCGTTGTTTTGAAATGTCGAGGTGCGGAGGTGGATCGGTGGAAAAGCGGAACGCGCGGCTTTCGAAGAGGAGCGGGATAGGCCAATCCTGCAGTCGGTGGCCGCCCCAGGTTTCGATGGGCGCTTGATCGTGAAGGAGCTTGCGGGCCTCGTTAACGGCAGCGGATAAAGGCTGGCCGTGGGTGAGAGCATCGTAAAGTCCACTCATGAAGAGCGAGGCGCTTTCGACATTGATGGCATAGCGCATGGCAACGACGGCGTCGAGTCCGGCGGCGATCATCTCTTCAGCGAGGGATGCAGTCATGCTGCCGGAAGTGTAGGCTGATCGGCATGCGTTGAGGACGACAACGCGAACGCCGCATTCCTTGAAGAGGCGGCCGAGGGTTTCGCCGCTGACGCGGTCGGCCCCAGGGGCGAAGGTGCGCGATTCGGGATCCATGCCTTTTTCGAAGAGGAGGCATCCGCGGCCGGACGGGTCCGTATCGCCATGCCCGTCGAAGTGGACGAGATCGAAAGGGCGGCCGTCCTGATGGGAGATGCGCAGCATGTACTCCAACTGCCGGAAGGTGCCGGGGCGGAGAACGCTGAGTCCAATATAACCAGGAGCGGCGAATAATCGCGCGAACAGGCCGCGCGCGACGGATTGGAAGGATGCGGCATCGGCGGCGAGGCCCGGGCGGCTGATCACGATGAGCACGCTAGGAGGGGCGGAGGACGGTACGGATTCGGAAGAATCATGTCCACCGCTGACGCGGACGAATTCGCGGACGGCGAGGGCGAGGGGAGTCCCCGTAGGGATGCGGAGGAGTTCCCAAGGCAGTGCGACGGCGACGGGATCCTTAGGGGCTGCTAAATAATAATATGTACAATCAAACGCTCGCGGCTCATGAGTTGCGAGGCAGGAGAGTGTAGTTCCAGTTGGGGTGGGTTCTATGCCTTTTCAGGCGTAGTTTGTCGATGTCTTCGTCCGGAGTGGCAATACCGGTCTCGTACTGGTTGGTGTCTAGAACGGCTTTGACTTTTAGACCGCTTTTGGTATGGGTGCCGCCAATGAGGTTGATAACAGTTTCAAAGTTAAGCAACGGTTTGCCGCGCCAGTTCAGGCTGATGAAAGAGAACAGCCGGTGTTCGATCTTGTTCCACTTGCTGGTGCCCGGCGGATAATGGCAGACCGTGATAGCCATGCCCGTTTCATCACTGAGTGCCTGCAGATGGAGTTTCCAGGCACGCTGGCGGTTCCCGTTGCTGCCTCCGCTGTCGGCGCAGATGAGCAATCTGTCCGCTCCCCGATAGTGCCGTTTTCCGTCCAGACGCCACCAGCGCCGGATACTCTCCACGGCGAACTCGGCCGTATCGTGAGTCACTCCAACATTGACTACGGCTCTGTCGCGGGCGATATCATAAGCCCCGTATGGAATCGCCTTGCCCTCGCCGAGGTGCGGAAAATCGTGAACCGATACCTCGTCAGCTTGGCCTTGGGGAAGCCATCTGCGACCCGCATTTTTAAAGGCTCCGACGAGTTCCTTCTTCTTTGTGTCCACCGAGATCACGGGGGATCCGTCTCGCCGGAAGTTCTTCACCTGGCGGTTCAAATACCGGAACTGCGCGTCACGATCCGGATGCTGCGCTCCTTCACGAGTCTTCACGTTTGCCTGTAACGTGTAGCCCATATCCTCCAGACAACGGCCTATTGTCACGCTGCTGACCGGATGCCCCGATCGGGTCAGTTCCAGAGCGATGGTCCGCGTGGATTTACTGGTCCACTTCAAAGGGCTCATCGGATCGCCCGCCGTGGTCTCCTCGACGATCTCCTTGAGCCGGCCCATCAATGCGGGATCGCCGTCCTCCACTTTCTTCCGCCCGCCGCCGGGATTCCGCACGCGGCCCGAGGATGCGCTTCTCAACCTCGCGGCGCCGCTGAGATCCTTGACTCCCTGCGTAATAGTCACTCGTGACATTCCCGTCAGGCGTGCCAAACGAGTGATCCCGCCCCGTCCCAGATCGAGTGCCCTCTCAGCCACAAAGAGCCGTGCCTGATACTCATTCAACGTTCCAAGAACCTTCATCCAGATCTTCTCCGATGAAGCCGTTGAGGTATGGCGACCCACTACATAAAACATAACCTATGTCTTATGCTTTGTACATATTATTGTTTAGCATGCCCTTAGCGTCGATTTCGATACGGACATCGGCGAGGCGATCGGCAAGCGTGGGCCAGAACGAGGCGAAGGGTCCGGTGGATCCGAAGAGGCACTGGAACAAAGTCTCACCCAGCGAAGCGAGTTCGGCTTCGATGCGGGCAGCCATGGCGGGTGCGGGATGGTACGGGCTTTCGTCAAATTTCTCCCAATACCAACGAAATTCGGAGTATTGCGCCGAAGAAATGGTGAATTGGATCTCGCCTTGGGCGGTTTCGACGGGGCTAGGCGCATCGAGAGTGCATCCGGTGACATGGAAAATGCCTGGGCTCGCAGAGCGGGCCTGGAGGCGCAGGACCATGCACATCATTGGAGCAGATGACTGGACATCCTGCAAAACTCGGATTCGGTTTCGCAGACCCCAACGAGACGCGACTACGCAGCTGACCGCGCCCAGACGTCCGGCGACGCTGCATGGAAGAAATGCCGAGTTACATCAATAGCTCCGCCTGCGTGACGTTGCACGTCACATCTCAGTACATGCTTTTCCGAATCAGCGCACTTCGAAGCTAGTTTGACACTCGGTCGTTAATCGTCAAAGAACCGAACCGCACTCGGCCGGCGAGTCGGCTTCGGCGACATCTGCCGCAGATCCATGACCTCACGGTCGCGATAGACGCCCTTGCAGCGACTCTGGACGTCAGGTTAGGCGTTCGTCTGATGGCACCCGCTTAGCGCTCCTAACCGCGATGCGAGTATTGACAGACGATACAATCAAAACGTCAGTTTTGATCAGCGGGAGTAACTCAATGGTAGAGTCACAGCCTTCCAAGCTGTTGGTTGCGAGTTCGATTCTCGTCTCCCGCTCCATGTCTTCAACGGCTTGAAAGATCAGCGTCACGCTGGTCACCACCCGCAATCGCCGGCTCACCCTATCGGCCTGGAGCGTCCCGAGGACGTACAAGCCGTGATGAAAAATTCGACGCACAAATCCGCAATGGTTCAGATGTTCAAAAAGCATGGTCTTCCCGAACCATCCTGCTGTCCTCGAAGCTGGTGTCATCGGCATGCCCGACCCGGTGCATGGTGAAAAGGTGATTGCCTTCGTCTCTTTGCGCGACGGATTCACCACTTATGAGCAGGAGTTGCAAGACTTGGTCCGCAGCCGCGTCTCCCGGTGGCTTCGATCCGCTGTACCCTGCGTCCGCTCCTAACCGAATGATTGTACAGGCTTTCAGCAGCCGAGCCGCTCTGATGCCTCGGCGCACGACGAAAGTGGTGGGTTTAACATTTCCGGACGGACGAAACGAAATAGCTGTATCCTTTCGTTAAGCACCTCGCTAACGAAAGGATATTTCCGCTGGTCGAAGACGAGCAAAACCAGAGGCTTGGCCGTTATGTCGTTAACAGCTATGGCAACGAACCAGTTCGGGCGTTTGTTCCGCCGCCGCTGCCGCCTTTGCCACCGATTCGCCTCGATGGGCTACAACAGCTTCTGGAACAGGCCAATCAGGCACTGGGCCGACTCGATGGCCTAGCTTCTATCCTCCCTGATCTCTCGTTATTTATCTATACTTACGTTCGCAAGGAAGCCGTGCTGTCGTCCCAAATTGAAGGAACGCAGTCGTCTCTCTCAGACCTGCTGATGTTTGAAAACGATGAGGTGCCTGGCGTTCCGATTTCAGACGTTCAGGAGGTCTCGAACTACGTTGCGGCAATGAACCATGGCTTGCGGCGGTTGCGCGGCGGCTTTCCCCTCTCGCTCCGGCTCATTCGAGAGATCCACCAAATACTTCTGTCGGGCGGGCGCGGGAGTGAAAAACAGCCCGGCGAATTTCGAACCAGTCAAAGCTGGATTGGCGGCACGCGTCCTGGGAACGCCACGTTCGTACCTCCGCCGCCCGACATGGTGCCCGATTGTATGGGCAAGCTTGAGCTGTTCTTTCACGAGGAACGCCCGGACCTGCCCCTCTTAATCAAGGCCGGCCTTGTGCATGTTCAGTTCGAAACCATTCACCCTTTCCTCGACGGCAATGGCCGGATCGGACGGTTGCTGATCACTTTTCTGCTCTGCGCTCAAGATGTTATTCGGGAACCGATTCTTTACCTGAGCTTATACTTCAAAACGCACCGCTCAGCCTATTACGACTTGCTAAATCGCGTTCGGACCAGAGGGGACTGGGAGGCTTGGCTCGATTTTTTTCTCACGGGCGTGAAAGAAACCGCTGACCAAGCCGCGAGCGCTGCACGTCGAATCGTTGCCCTTTTCGAGCAGCACGAGAGAAAGATCGACGCGCTTGGCCGCCCGGCCGCCTCGGTGCTGCGCGTGTTTCAGCACATGCAACGAAACCCGATTGTCTCGATTCCGGCGGCGGCGCAGAAAATCGGCATTTCCGCTCCGACGGTGGCAAAGTCCTTAGAGCACATGAGGCAACTTGGACTCCTCCGCGAGTCCACCGGGCGAGCGCGGCATCGCTTGTTTGTTTATGAACCGTATCTGGCAATTCTCAACGAAGGGACTGAACCGATCAAGTGATCCTCGCCTACGAACCACCGAAAAGTGAAGATGGACCATTAGTACCCCGCATCAACGACTACGCATAATCAAACAAACTCATAAACCCAAAATCCATATGCAGCTGCTGATGGCAGTGAAAAAGAGTCGGTCCAGGGTTATCGGCCACGAAATCAACTTCCGCTTCCTGATAGCCTCCTACCATCACCACATCCTTCATCACGCCCGACGTAGCTTGTCCGCCAATACGGGTCAGCTCAAAGCTATGCCGGTGCAGGTGAACGGGATGAATATCATCGCTGGCATTACGCATCCGCAGTCGATACCGCTTGCCCTTTCGCACGTGGAATGAAGCAGCCGCCATCATCTCGGTCGCGGGATACGCCACGCCATTGATGGTCCAAAGATTGAAGCCTCCCACTGCCGCATTCTTCTTTTCGAACAGCATCTCGAAAGTCTCATCCGGTTCATTCGCCGGCCCGCTCGGCTTGCCGAAATGCGCATAGTTCCACCGGAAGGGCTTGGGTGCGATCCACTCCGGCTTTCCCTTGTGGCCGCCGTATTCGACCACGATTCCCATCCCGTTGTGCCGGTCGTCGTCGGACAAATCACCCATGATCCAAACGCCTGGATGATTCATCTCAACGATCGCCGAAATCCGTTCCGCCGTGCCAATCCACAAGCCGGGAAACCTCACGGGCTTCGCCAGCGCATTCCCATCCATCGCGATAATCGTAAAGCTGTGCCCCGGCAGCGCCAGACTGCGGATCTCGCCCGCGCTTCCATTCAAAACATGGAACAGCACTCGTTCGCCCTGCTTCACTCGAACCGGTTCGCCGTGACCGAGCATCCTGCCGTTAATCGTGAATGCGTCGTAACCAATCTCAAAGCCGTGTGGCTCCCCGCGCGCAAGCGACGCCTTCATCGCGCTCTCGCCCTGCTCCTGAAGACTCTTGACGACCGCGGCCGGCGCGAGAAAGTCCTGTGCCATATCTCCACCGCGGCTGAAGGTGGGCAGGAACTCCTTCAAGGTCAGAAAAACCTCCCGGTCGTATGCGCCGGGATTCACTTGCGGTTCGATGTACACCGGCCCCACCAGCCCGCTGTATTGGCCCGCGCTCAGGTCTGCCCCCGCCCGCGCGTGCGTATGGTAAAAGCGCAACCCGGAGGGCCCCGGTGTGAAGGTGATGCGGCGGCTTCCGTGCGCCGGAATGAACGGCGTCCCTTCTTCGGCCGCTCCGTCCACGTCCGCTGGAACAAACTGTCCATGCCAATGCAGCTGTTCCGGCGTACCGGTCTTGTTTTGGACCTCCACCGTTACCGGTTGCCCTTCTTTGAAACGAAGCAGCGGTCCTGGAAATTGCCCGTTGTAAGTCGTCAGAGAAACGATGCGTTTCGGAGCCAGCTCAATTGGCTGCGTGGCAATCGTCAGAGTGTAATCCGCGGGCAGCGCATCGGTTTCCCGCGCCGGAACGCCGCGCGAGGGAAGCAGGCCGCTTCCCGCGATCGTTCCAGCCGTCCGGAGAAAATTTCTCCGCGAAAAGGAGGAATTCCGTTCCTCTGACGCTTTCGGCAAAGCCACTGGTCTTCTTCAGAATAAGCCGCTCGAAGGCATTCTCGGGGTAAACTATCAATCGGAAGATCACATTTTAAGGGCTGGCGACAGCGTCTATTTCGATGCTTCTGAAGCGCATTCGTACTGGGGCCAGTCGGAAGAGCCGGCGTTCTGGCTTCGTTCCTTCATTTTTCCTGCTGGCCGTTCTCCTTTCGCAATTCTCTTCCGTAAGTTCTGCCGCTGCCAAAGGCCGCTGGACCGAGCTGAACATCGGTTCGTTTTACGTGGATTCCGAGGGCGATGCCGCCCAGTCCCGCGACATTCTTACGCAGTTGGAACAACTTCGCTGGGTTTTAGGCGGTTTGCTGGAGTCCAAAGACCTCCCCAGCGTCTGGCCCATCCGCATCATCCTGACGCGAAATGAAAAAACGAACCCAACTTCTGGAAATGAGCCGAAGTTCGTTTGGCAAAATGCGCAATATCTGCTGGTCGTCCCTGATTCCCACATTCCGCTCGACCAGGTTGCCGGCATCTTTCTCGACGCTAACACCCCGCTCCTGTCTCCCGAAGTCGAATCCGGCATCCGGCAGCTCTTCAGCACGCTCCAGGCCCGCGGCAGCCGGGTAGAGTGGGGAGCACCGCCCCCCCACCCCGATCTCGCCTGGGCGCGGATGCAGTTGTTCGCCACCAAATTCGACTACGGCGCCAGCTTCCACATCTTCCTCACAGCCCTCAAGGGCGGCAGCGACATGGCCGCTGCCGAGCGTAACGCTTTCGGCAAGAGCGGCGCCGTCCTGGAAGCCGAAGCCGCCGCCAACCTCCAGGCCAGCCAGTGGCAGGCCGTGCCGGTCTCCGGCCGCCCTCTTGACCCTAAACGCGATTTCGGCGAGCATTCGATCGAAGATGTCATCGCCGATGTGTACCTGGCCGATTCCCGCCTGCCGAAAGATCCCAAGTCGGCTGCGCCTGCTTATCAGGCTGCTGTGGCAGCCGGCGGAGCCGCCGCAACGCTGGGTTACGAGGGACTGGCCGCTGTAGCGAAACTGGACGACCAGGATCCAAAATCTTTCCTGGACGACGCCATTCGCGCCGGCAGCCGAAGCGCGCCGGTCTACGTGGCCGCTGCCGAGGAATTACCGGACGACGAGGCTTTGCCGCTGTTGAAGACCGCCGCCCGAATCAATCCGCTCTGGGCCGAGCCTATCTACCGGCAGGTCGAGTTGACGACCGATCCGGCAGCCAAGGAAGCGCTGCTCAAGAAAGCGACGCAGCTTGATCCGCGTGCCACCCGCTACTGGATCGAGCTCGCGCAGGTCGAAACCACGCGCGGCGAAGCCACCGCCGCTCAGGGCGCCTGGCTTCGCGCCGAGGATTCCACCCCGGAAGGCCCCGAACGCGACCGCGTCCACAAGATGCGCGTCGACTCTGAGCAGGAGCGCCTCGATGCCGCCGAAGCCGCCGAGCGCCGCGACCGGGAGTCCGTTCACCTTGCCGACCAACAGGCCCAGCAAAGCGAGGCCGACCGCATCCGTGCCGTCGAGCAGCGCGCCAACGCGGCGCTCGATGCCGAGGCCGGCGGCAAAGCTCCCTCGGACGCTGTAGCCTGGAATTCACTGGAGGGGGACAAGAAACTTGTCGGACGCCTGATCCGCGTCGACTGCCTCCCCAAAGGCCAGCGGTTGTCGATCAAAGACAAATCCGGCGTCGTGACCGAGCTCTATCTCGAAGACTCGCACCCGAAACTGGCGTGTGGCGTATCCGCTTCGCCTCGTCGGATTTCGGTCGCCTATCATGCCCTGCCGGATGACAGCCGTCATACGGCGGGCGAGATCACAGAATTTCAAGTCCAGTGAGTCTTTGCATTCGCCCCTCTAAACCGGGAGATCTGGATGCTCTCCTGCGAATCGAGGCCGCATCCTTCGCCGATCCGAACTGGCGCGCGGATGATTTCTGCCGTTATCATTCCGTCGTCGCTGAGCTGGACGGTCACATCGCCGGGTTCCTGGTCTCACGCCAGGCTTTCATCGGCGATAACACCGGACCAGCCGAGCGGGAGATTCTGAACATCGCCGTCGCTCCCCGCTTCCGCCGCATGGGCATCGCGACCGCCCTCCTGCGGCACGAACTTGAGTCTGAGACAACCCACTTTCTGGAGGTGCGCGAGTCCAATGTGGCTGCTCAAGCGTTATACAGAAAGCTCGGCTTTTCCGAAATCGGGCGCCGTCCTAAATATTACGAGAAACCCGAAGAAACTGCTATTGTCATGCAGTTGAAATCGAGCTTATACTTGGAATGCGGTTGGCCCCTGGTGACCCGCCGCGAGTGAATTGAATGCACTCAAACCCTCCGGGCCAGATTCTTTCCTTCGACAATCAGAACCAGACTCGACGGGCCAACTCGTTAAAGGAGAACCCTTTCATGGAGCATTACACGCAAGACGCAGAATTGAAAGCGCATCTGCTCGCGACCAATGAACAGTTCCGGGCGCTTGCCGAGCAGCATGCGCAGTTAAAGCACGAGATTCAGCTGATCGAATCTCGCGGTCTCCTCACCAGCGAGGATGAGCTGGAGGAGCAACGCCTCAAGAAACTGAAACTCCGTACCAAAGACCAGATGAACGAGATTCTGGAGCAATATAAGCACGCAAGCGTTCAATAGTTATCCTTCCCGTTTGAAACAGGGAACCTGCTGAGGTTCCCTGACGTCCCTCCGTCGCCGAGAATCATCTTTTTATGCGCAGATGTCTGGTGGCGCTCGTCCTGCCGCTTCTTCTTGCTGCGCAGCAACCTCCCCCCAAAGGTAGTATTGCGGGTCATGTTACCAACGCCGGCACCGGCGAGCCTCTGAAGAAGGCAACCGTCCAGCTCGAACCGCGCGGTGCAAATACGAAAGCCGAGGTGGCCATTTCCAACGCCGACGGCTCCTTCGAATTTACGAACCTCGATCCAGGTTCGTATGGGATTTCGGGCAGCCACACAGGTTTCTTGAACAAATCCTACGGGGCGAGCAAGCCGGGTCAGACGGGGAGCATTTTGATGCTGGCCTCGGGGCAGCAAGTCACGGATCTGACCTTGGCTCTCACGCCTCAGGCGGTGATCACCGGCCGGTTGGTCGATGAAGATGGCGATCCCATTCAAGCCGCAATGGTCGAGGTCTCAACTCAGATTTGGCAAAGCGGCAAGTTGTCGTATACTCCGCGGAACATGAGTCAATCCGATGATCGGGGAGAGTTTCGGCTGGCAGGACTGAGCCCGGAAAATATCTCCTTTCGGCGCGGATCGAGCGCTACCGTATGAAACCTCCTCCTGAAGGAGAACCCAAAATTCACCCGGTCACGACTTATTATTCCGGTTCAACCAGCATTGAGAACGCCACGCCCGTTGAGGTTCAGAGCGGGCAGGAGTTGAACATTGAAATGCGCATGCTTTCCGCGCAAACTTTTCATATCCGTGGAAAAGTCGCCGGAACCATCCCGCCAGGATTTTTGCAGTTGAGCCTGATGCCCGAAAAGTCATCAGGCCGGTTTATTGGCGGGGCATCAATCCTCGCCAAGAATGGGACGTTTGACATCGCGGACGTGGCGCCCGGTTCCTATCGCCTAACGATGTTCAGTTTCTTCAAAGGACCAAAGTCGTTCGGTTCCCAGATTGTCACCGTGGGCGAGGCCGACATAGATGGGGTTGTCCTGACTATCATCCCACCCGGTTCTCTGCATGGCCGCGTGCGACTGGAAGGTTCTGCGCCATCCGCTTCGCAGTGGAATCCGGCAAGCGCGCGCATCGAACTGTCGGCAGCAGGTGATGGCCCCTACATCGGTCGTCCTCCCGAGGTCCCCCCAAGACAGGACGGCGCCTTCGTTTTCGAAGATGTGAGTGCAGGAATCTACCGTGTGCACGCTTCCGGTGGTCCGGAGGGAGCCTATTTGAAATCCATTCGGCTGAATGATCAGGAGGTAATGAATAAAGACATCGATTTCTCTCAAGGAGTCTCCGGTGAACTTGAAGTCGTTTTTCGTTACAGCGCGGCCGAAGTGAATGGAACGGTTCAACTGCCGCAAAGCGCGTCGAGCGGCCCCAGTGGACAACCCGCCGCCGTGCCCGTATTTGACGTTGTTTTAGTTTCCGATGAAGGCAATCCTCGGCAATCCAGCGACACTGACCAGAACGGCAACTTCACCTTCAAGGAACTCTCGCCCGGTCAATATCACGTCTACGCCTTCGAGCAACTGAATGCGGGCCAACTGGAAAACCCGGCGATCTTGAAAGCGCTGGAAGGGAAGGGAACAGCGGTCGAACTGAAAGAGAGCGACAAAAAGCAACTGGAGCTTCCGATCATCTCCGCGGACGACATGCAGCAGATCCTCACAGAGCTTGGTTTGCAGTAATGAAACAGGGAACCCTGGTTGCGCTCTTCCTGCCGCTTCTCCTCGCTGCGCAACAGCCTCCCCCGAAAGCCAGTATTGCCGGTCACGTTACGAACGCCGCCACCGGCGAGCTTCTGAAGAAGGCGACCGTCATTTTGGAACCGGGCGCGCCAAATTTGAAACGCCAGATGGCCATCTCTAACGCCGATGGGTCCTTCGAGTTCACGAGTATCGATCCGGGTTTATACGGGATTTCGGGTAACCACACCGGCTTCTTGACGGCCTATTACGGAGCAAAAAAACCAAATCGGCGTGGTGACATCATTTCCGTCGCGGCAGGGCAGCAAGTCACGGATCTAACATTGGCGCTCACGCCGCAGGCGGTGATCAGTGGCCGGGTCGTCGATGAAGATGGCGATCCCATTCAAGGTGCAACGGTCGAGCTATTAATGCAGACCTGGCAAAACGGCAAGTTGTCATATGCTCAGCGGAACGGCGACGCCCAATCAGACGATCGCGGCGATTTTCGGCTGGCGGCCCTGGAGCCTGGAAAATATCTTCTTTCGGCGCAGATCCAGCACTCTATCTTTGAACCTTCGAACGACACCGAACCCAAAATTCGCCCGGTCACAACGTATTATTCCGGTTCAACAAGCGTCGAGAACGCCACACCCGTCGAGATTCAGACCGGCCAGGAGCTGAGCATCGTGATGCGCATGCTCTCTGCGCAGACTTTTCATGTTCGGGGAAAAATCGCGGGAACTCTGCCGCAAGGAATTGAGCTACGGTCCCTACAGGTGGCGTTGCTGTTCGAAAAGTCACAATTCCTCTCTGCCGGTATTTCAAGGATCGCTAAAGGCGGCGCCTTTGATATCGCGAGCGTGGCGCCCGGCTTTCTACCGCCTGATGGCGTTCAGTTCCGGAGGAAAGGCGACGACCCTTGCTTTTCAAATCGTCAACGTGGGCGAAGCTGACGTAAACGGCGTTGTCCTGACTATCATCCCGCCTGGTTCGCTGCATGGGCGTATACGAGCGGAAGGCGCTCCAGCGGGGAATGCGCAGTGGAGTCCGGCCAACGCTCGCGTGGACCTGTCTGTAGCAGCTGATGAACCCTCTTTCTACGTAGGTGGTACTTCCCAAGTCTCACCCAAACAAGACGGCACCTTCGTCTTCGAAGATGTGAGCACAGGAATCTACAGGCTGGGCGCTTCAAACGGTCCCGACGGAGCGTATCTAAAGTCTATTCGGCTGAATGATCAGGACGTGCTGAATAAAGACATCGACTTCTCTCAAGGAGTCTCGGGCGAACTTGAAGTCGTTTTTCGCTATGGCGCGGCCGAACTGAATGGAACGGTTCAACTGCCGCAAAGCGCTTCGAGCGGCGCCAGCGGACAACCCGCCACCGTGCCGATATTCAACGTTTTCCTGGTGGATGATGGCGGTCATCAGAATGCCGGCAACACAGACCAGAACGGCGCCTTCACCTTTAAGGGACTAACTCCCGGTCAATATCACGCATATGCCTTCGAGCAACTGGATCCAAGCCAATTAGAAAATCCAGCCGTACTGAAAGCGCTGGAAGAGAAGGGAACTTCCATTGAGCTGAAAGAGAACGACAAGAAGCAACTGGAGCTTCCGGTCATCTCCGCCGATGATATGCAGCAGATCCTCGCGAAGCTCGGTTTGCAGTAATCTATGCGCAGATATCTGGTGACGCTCCTACTGCCGCTTCTCCTTGCTGCGCAGCAGCCTCCGTCGAAAGCCAGTATTACCGGCCACGTTACCAATGCCGCCACCGGCGAGCCTCTGAAGAAGGCGAGGGTCCACCTGGAACTGCTCGCTCCCAGTGCGAAGGTTTCAATGGTCATGTCTAACGCCGACGGCTCGTTCGAGTTCACGAATATCGATCCGGGTTCCTATGAGATTTCGGCCAGCCGCACGGGTTTCCTGGATACGACCTACGGAGCGAAAAAGCCGCATCAGGCTGGGAGCATTCTGACGCTGGCGGCAGGGCAGCAAGTCACGGATCTGACCTTGGCGCTCATGCCGCAGGCGGTGATCAGCGGCCGGGTCGTCGACGAAGATGGCGATCCCGTTGAAAACGCCATGGTCGACGTCTCAACGCAGACTTGGCAAGGCGGCAAGCTGTCATATACCGAGCGGAACCGCGTCAACTCCGACGATCGCGGCGAGTTTCGGGTAGCAGGGCTGGAGCCTGGGAAATATCTTCTTTCTGCGCAGTTCCAGAACTACCCCTTTGAACCCGCTAATGAGGGCGAACCCAAAACCCGGCCGGTCACGACGTACTATTCCGGTTCAACCAGCGTCGAGAACGCTACACCTATTGAGGTGCAGAGCGGCCAGCAGATGAGCATTGAGATGCGCATGCTCTCTGGACGGACCGTTCACGTTCGGGGAAAGATCGCGGGACCCGCGCCCAAGGAGTCTTTGCATCTGAGCATGATCCCTGAAGAGTCAGATAACCCATTTGCCGGCGAGTCAGTGGCCGCCAGCGTTGGCGATTTCGACATAGCGGGCGTAGCGCCCGGCACCTATCGCCTAACGGCGTTTACTTTCGTCAACGGACCAAAGTCGTTCGGTTCTCAGATTGTCACTGTGGGCGAGACCGACGTGAACGGAATTGTCCTCAACATCATCCCGCCCGGTTCTCTGCATGGCCGCGTGCGAGTGGAAGGCGCAGCGCCGTCCGCTTCGAAGTGGAGTGCGACTAGCGCAAATGTGTCCCTCATAGGGCATATCGCCGTAATCCATCCTCCCGGCCAAATCTCGCCAAAACAGGACGGTACCTTCCTCTTCGAAGATGTAAGCGCGGGAGCGTATAGTGTGCAGGCTGCAGGTGGTCCGGAGGGAGCTTACTTGAAGTCCATTCGGCTGAACGATCAGGACGTGCTGAATAAGGAAATCGATCTGTCTCAAGGCGTGTCCGGTGACTTAGAGGTCGTTTTTCGTTACGGCGCGGCCGAATTGGATGGCACTGTTCAGCTTCCGCAAGAGGCTTCGAGCGTACCCATTTTCAACATCGTCTTGGTCGCCGATGAAGACAGCCGGCAACAGCAATCTACGATGTCAGACCAGAACGGCGCCTTCACCTTTAAGGGACTAACTCCCGGTCAATATCACGTCTACGCCTTCGAGCAACTGAATGCAAACCAGTTAGAAAATCCAGCCGTACTGAAAGCGGTGGAAGAGAAGGGCACTGCCGTCGAGCTAAAAGAGAACGACAAAAAGCAACTGGAGCTTTCGGTCATCTCCGCGGATGACATGCAACAGATCCTCGCGAAGCTTGGCTTGCAGTAACTACTGTACAAACTGCAGCTTCTCGAGCTGCGGTTCCGGCAGCGGAGCAGAGAATTGCATCTGGGTGAAAGTCTCTTTCACGTGTCCGTCCTCGAGCGCGACTCCGAAAGGCGGATCGACAAACGGAAAAGCTTTCTTCAGCTTCTGGTATTCCAGGCTGCTGTGTGCCTGGGTGAAATGCGTGTCATGCAGGAAATCGGCGGCCCATTGCGGGTTGATGGTCGGAATCGCCACAACGCGCGTGTCGCCCCAATTCAGCTTTGACATGAACTTCGCTGCCGCATCGCAGTGCATGCACGACGGGTCATAAAAGAACAGAAAGACCTTGCCGGTATCAAGATTCTGCGGCTTGCCATCGACTATTACAGGATTCGGAACCTGCGCGCTCGCGCCCATCTTTATGTTGACGCCATAGCTTGCGCCCGCCAGAACAACCAGCGCCAGAAGCGCGATAGCGGGAATCCTGAATCGCGCAACCCGAGGTGACCAGGCGAAAGCGATCAGAGCGAGCAGCAGCATCACCGCGTCGCCCACGAAAAATCCAGGTCCAACCGTGCGCTTGATCAGCGGAAAGCAATTGCATTCCTTGCCGACCAACACGTGATAGTAGTATCCGATCCAGCACAGAAAAAAGATCATGAGCCCCGCGCCGAGCAAGCCGCCCAAGCGGCGAAAGCGCGGCACAAAAAGCAGAAAAGCCGTGAAGAGTTCAAGCGTACCCAGCGCCGACGCGCCGAGCACGCCACGACCGGCGCTCACCTGCGCTTCTTCCAGCAACTGGCCGGTCTTGATCGGGCTCAGAACTTTCCATCCGCCTGAAACCAGAAAAATCAGGCCCAGCAGGATGGCCGAAACCGTAGCTGCGTTGCGCTTCCACGATGCGTTTGCTTCTTCCATTCTCTTTTTCATTGTATGACCGCTCCTGAGCGAGAATGGGAAATTACTTCATGCTTAGAGCTCTCATCTGTACAGGCTACCTGTGTGTTTTAACAAATATGATGCCCGCTGCGCCCGCGAATAATCCAAAGAAGATCGACGCCGAAGTGAAAAAGATCACTAAGTCGGCCATCCTGATCGACACGCACAACGACATCCCGAGCTTCACCATCGATGGCGCCGACATTGGCAACTCTCCGAAGAACATGACCGACATTCCGCGCTTGCGCGAGGGCGGGGTGGGAGCTATCTTTTTTTCGGTCTATGTCGCCTCGAAATATGTCGACGGCAATCATTCCGCGAACCGCGCGCTCCGGATGATCGACACCGTAAAGCACGACGTCATCGCCCGTTATCCGGATACGTTCCAGTTCTCAACCACCGCGGACGATATCGTGAAGGCGCACCGCAAACATAAAATCGCCGCGCTTATGGGTATCGAAGGCGGTCACGCGGTTGAAGACAGCCCGCGCCTGCTGCGAGACTACTACAGTCTCGGGGTTCGTTATATGACCCTGACCCACACCAACACCAACAACTGGGCGGATTCATCCGGTGATATCAACGATGCGAAGGTGCAGCATCACAACGGTCTCACGCTGCTGGGGAAGGAAATCATTCATGAGATGAACCGGCTCGGGATGATGGTGGATATCTCGCACGTAGCGGACAAGACCTTCTGGGACGCGCTCGATGCCAGTCAGGCGCCACTCATCGCTTCACACTCATCCGCACGCGCCGTCACGAACGTGCCGCGTAACATGACCGACGATATGATTCGCGCCCTGGCGAAAAAAGGCGGCGTGATCCAGGTCAACTTCTATTGCAATTTCATCTCGCAGAAAGTGGCTGACGCTCCGAAAGACACCAAGCTGCGAGCTTCGCTTGAAGACGTTGTCGCGCACATCGATCACATCCGGCAGGTGGCCGGCATCGACGCCATCGGCATTGGCAGCGACTTCGATGGCATCGAGTGCGCGCCGGAAGACCTGGACGATGTCTCCAAATTTCCGAACCTCACCCGCGCGCTGCTGGAGAAGGGGTACAGCGTGGCCGATATCGAAAAAATCTACGGCGGCAATACGCTGCGGCTGATGCGGCAGGTGGAGAAAGTCGCGGCCCAGATGCAGCGCTCGGGTCAGTAAGGCGCCGCCCCGATTTCCAGCCGTTTGGCTTCCTGCCAGAGTTCCTCCATACGTTCCAGCGTCGTCTCCGGCAGCGTGCCGCCGCCGGCGGCGACCTCTTTTTCGACATGTCCGAAGCGTTGCCGGAAACGACCGGTCATCTTTCGAAGCGCCTGTTCGGGATCCACCTTCAGGAATCGCGCCAGGTTCACCACCGTGAAGAGCAAATCGCCGATCTCATGCTCGATGTATTCCGGATTGCCAGTCTTGCGGGCCTTTGCCAGTTCATCCAATTCTTCATGCACCTTCGCGATTACGCCGTCGATCTCGGGCCATTCGAATCCGGCCCCGGCGGCCTTCCGGCTGATTTTCTCGGCCTCCACGAGCGCGGGCAGGCTGCGCGGGACCTCGCCGAGAATGGAATCGGGCAGGGCAGCGCCTTGCTCGGCTTTCTCATGCTGCTTGATCTCGTCCCAGCGCTGCTTGACGTCTTCCGCAGTCTCCGCGGAAGCGTCGCTGAACACGTGCGGATGACGCCGCACCAGCTTCTGATTGATGGCATCCAGCGAGTCGCCGATACCGAACAAACCCTGCTCTTGCGCGATGGTGGCGAAGAAGACCGGCTGCAGCAGCAGGTCGCCCAGTTCATCCGCGAGACCCCGCCAATCGCACTGATCGATCGCGTCCATCACCTCATACGTTTCTTCCAACAGATACGGCTTGATGGTGTCGAAGGTCTGTTTTCGGTCCCACGGGCAGCCGCCGGGCGCCCGCAGACGCGCCATAATCCGCACCAGTTCACTGAACTTTTCACCCGCTTCTCGAATTTGATCTGCCACGCTCCGAATATAGCGGCTTGTCAGTAATATGGTGTTGTCGTATGGCAGAAACAACTGAACCCTCGCAGGACTTCCCACTCCCTCCCGCAAGCTTCGAATTCCTGGTGGAATCCATCCTGATGCAGACGCAAATGCAGCTGGGGCTGCTGCACTTTAGCGATGAAAAGGACCAGCCAGACCCGAACCTCCCGCTGGCGCGGCATTCCATAGACATGCTGGCGATGCTGCAGGAGAAGACCAGGGGCAATCTAAGCCCCGAAGAGCAGCGCTTAATTGAAAACGGGCTCACCGAGTTGCGCTTCCGCTTTGTGCAGGTATCGGATGAGCTGAAGCGCCGCCACGAGCCCACGGTTGAAGCGAAGAAAGAGGACGATCGCCCGTTGATCATCACGGCGGACGGCGGAAAAGGAAGCAAAACCGAGTAGATGCTCGAAAACTTCGAGCATGCGTCTCTCCTCGTGCTCGGCTCGGGAACCAGCGTGGGCGTGCCCATGATTGGGTGCCGCTGCAAAGTCTGCACTTCGGAAGATCCGCGCGATAAGCGCCTGCGCCCTTCCGTTTTGCTGAAACTGGATGACAAGCGCGTCCTGATTGACACTGCGCCCGATTTCCGTCATCAGGCGCTCCGGGCAGGTATCGAGCGGCTGGACGCCATTCTCTTCACCCACTCGCATGCCGATCACATTCTAGGATTAGATGACGTCCGGCCCTTTAACTTTATGCAAAAGCGAGATATACCGATGTTCGCGTCGGCGGAAACCCTGCGAATGATCGAACACACATTCGAGTATGTGTTCGATGCCGCGCCATCCGAATCCAGCCGTCCTCGCCTGACCCGCCACAGCTTTGAGTCCGACCCTATCTGCGTGGCCGGGGTCTCCATCCAGCCGATTCGCGCTCTTCACGGGCGGGGAATCGTTTACGGATTCCGAATCGGCGACTGCGCCTACCTCACCGACCACAGTGAGATCCCGCCCGAGAGCCTGGAGAAGCTCAAGGGGCTGGATGTCCTTTTTCTAGATGCGCTACGGCACAATCCGCATCCAACACATTCGACGGTAGAGGAATCGCTACGTACGGTGGAAAAACTGCAACCAAAAAGGGCTTTCTTTACACATATTTCACATGATATTCTTCATGCGCGACTAGAAGCCCAGTTGCCTGCTCATGTCTGCTTGGCGTACGACGGCCTGGAGATTCACTTGGGGCGTTTAGATTCGGGCGAGTCCACAGCATGAGCGCGGAAATTTTTCGCTTCGTGAAGGCGGCGCGAGGGCATTTTGGCCCTTGCGCTCTCGCCCTGGGCAACTTTGATGGCGTCCACATCGGGCATCAGGCGCTGATCGGCGAAGCGATTCGCTGCGCCGCATCGAACGGGCTTCATCCGGCAGTCCTCACGTTCGATCCGCACCCGACCGCTGTGGTTGCGCCAGACAAAATACCGCCGATGCTCGGCCCTTTGGAACAGCGGTTGCGTCTTTTGGAAGAAGCTGGCGCGAAAAAAATCCTGGTGCTGCACTTCACGCCCGAGGTCGCGCGCTTGTCGCCGGCTGAATTTGTCTCGGAGATTCTAGTGAACGCCCTGGAAACGAAGAGTGTTTTTGTGGGCGAGAACTTCCGCTTCGGATACAGGCAAGGCGGGACGCCGGAGGTGTTTCAGGAGCTTGGAGCGAAATACGGATTCGCCTGTTGCTTCATGAAGCCTGTGACTTTTCGAGGCGAAGTCGTATCGAGCACCGCCATCCGGCAATGTCTGAAGGCCGGGAAGGTAGTGCGCGCGGCGCATCTGCTCGGCCGCTGTTTTACCCTTCAGGGTCCCATCGTTCGTGGTCACGGAGTCGGTTCGCGGCAGACCGTTCCAACTTTGAATCTGCAACCCGCCGCCAACCAGGTGGTACCGCCGGGAGTCTACGTGACGGAAACTCGCGAGTTTCCTGCCGGACGCAGCTGGCGTTCGATTACCAATGCGGGCGTGCGTCCCACGTTCGGCGGCGGCGAATTTACCGTAGAAACATTCCTGCTGGATCCGCTCGAAGGAGGCACTCCCGCGGAAATTGAGATTGCTTTCCGCCACTTTGTGCGGGCCGAGCGGCAGTTTCCAAACCCGGAAATGTTGCAGGCCCAGATTTTCAAAGATGTCGCGCGGGCGCACGTTTACTGGAGGCGCGCGGCTAAGGTGCTGCGGACGGCCTCTTCGATATACTAAAGCTTCCGTAAGCCATATCTCGAAGGGAAACGCCCATGCAGCTATCCGAAGGAAAGATCAAGCATCTGAATGCGCTCTCTAACAAGAACGGCGTCATCGCGGCCGCCGCTATGGACCAGCGCGGCAGCTTGCGAAAGATGATCGCAAAAGCCAAGGGGGTAGAGCCGGCGCAGATCACGGACGACATGATGAGCGAGTTCAAGACCGTCGTCACCAAAGTTCTGACGCCGCACGCGAGCGCCATTCTATTGGATCCGCAATTTGGATTGAAAGCTGCCAAGGCGCGTTCAAAGAACGCCGGCCTTCTGCTGGCGTATGAAGAGAGCGGCTACGACAACACAAAACCCGGACGCCTGCCGGATCTGCTGCCGCATCTTTCCGCGAAGCGCATCAAGGATTTCGGCGCGAATGCCGTCAAGATTCTTATCTACTACTCGCCGTTCGACAAGCCCGAGGTGAATGACGTCAAGCACGCGTTTATCGAGCGCGTCGGCGCCGAATGCGAAGACAACGACATTCCGTTCTTCCTCGAGTTCGTGACGTACGATGCGCAGGGCGGTGAAGAAAAGGGCGTGGAATACGCGAAGAAGAAGCCCGAGCTGGTGACGAAAAGCATGCAGGAGTTCGGAAAGCCGCAATACAAAGTGGACGTGCTGAAGGTGGAAGTTCCGATAAACGCGCAGTTCGTCGAGGGCAGCAGCGTTTTCAAAGGTCCAGCGGCGTATACGCGGAAGCAAGCTCTGGATTATTTCCGCGCCGCGGCTGCGGTGGCGGAGAAGCCCTTCATCTATCTCAGCGCCGGAGTAAGCAACCCCGAGTTTATCGAGGACTTGAACTTGGCGGGAGAGGCGGGTACGGACTACTCAGGCGTGCTGTGCGGCCGCGCGACCTGGAAAGACGGCATTGAGGTATATGGCAAGCGGGGAGCGCAGGCGCTCGAAGATTGGATGTCGGATCAAGGCGTAAAGAACATCAACGCCGTCAATGCTGCCGTCAAGACCGCCAAGCCTTGGCATCTCAAGGCCGGCGTCGCCGCCCACGCATAAGTAGCTTAAAGAGTGGGCCGGAACAGCCACAACGGTCCTCGCGCGAGCGGAGATCCCGATATGCACTTTGCTTCCATCCAGGAAGCCATTGAAGATTTTCGCGATGGCAAAATGCTGATCGTGGTGGACGACGAGGATCGCGAGAATGAAGGCGACCTGACCGTTGCGGCCGAAAAGATCAGCCCCGAAGCAATTAACTTCATGGCCATGCGCGGCCGCGGGCTGATCTGCCTCGCGCTGGATGCCGAGATCTGCAAGCGTCTTGACCTGCAGCCCATGTCCGCGGTCAATACCGCCCGTTTCGGCACGGCTTTCTGCGAGGCCATTGACGCGGCGGAGGGCGTCACTACCGGAATATCGGCCTATGACCGCGCCCACACCATAAAGGTAGCCATGGATCCGGAAAGCCGGCCGCAGGATCTGGCGCGTCCGGGTCACGTCTTTCCGCTGCGCGCGCGCCCCGGCGGAGTGCTGGTTCGTTCCGGACAGACCGAGGCCGCGGTTGATCTGGCGCATCTGGCAGGCCTGTCGCATGGCGGAGTCATCTGCGAAATCATGAACGAGGACGGCACCATGGCGCGCGTGCCGCAACTCATCGACTATTGCCGGAAGTTCGGACTGAAGATGATCTCGGTGGCCGATCTCATCCGTTATCGCGTTCAAACCGAGCGCTTTGTGGAGCGCGACGCCATCGGCCGCATCCAGACGGCTTTCGGCGAATTTCAGGCGATTCGCTATGTAAGCCGACTGGATAACGAAACACACCTGGCATTGGTGCGCGGCGACATCCGCGGCAAGCAAGACGTATTGGTGCGCGTGCACTCGCATTGCATCTACGGGGATGTTCTTCTTTCCGTCGATTGCGACTGCCGCCAACTGGTGCCGGCTGCGCTTGAAACCATCGCGCGCGCCGATCGCGGCGTCTTCGTGTACTTGCATCAGACCGGTCCGGGCCTGCACACGGTTTGGCGCGACGGCATGAAGGAGCTGGTGGGTCACGGCCGTAACCAATCGAACTTCATCCCCTCCGAGCGGCATCAGCCGCTGCAGCATGAAACCGGTTTGGGCGCCCAGATTCTTTCCGATCTTGGCCTCTCGAGCATTCACTTGTTGACGAATCATCCACGCAAGGTGGTGGGGCTGGAGGGCTTCGGCATCCGGATTAAGAAGCAGGTTCCGCTCGTCATAGGAGTTCCGCGCGACGCGCCGGCGATCACCGTCTGACGTCCTGTCCTCATGCCGGTTCCGTTCCGCCTGCCCCGTTTTTATCCGATTCTCGACACGACCGCGCTTGCCGCCTGCGGCGTGACCGTTCGGGCCGCTGCGGAAGGCCTGTTGGAAGCGGGCGTGAGAATTCTACAATACCGGCACAAAGGCAACTGGACGCAGGCGCATTTTGACAACGCCAAACGGCTTGCCCTGGCGTGCGAAGGAACGGGAACACTTTTTGTCATCAATGACCGCGCGGACTTCGCCAAAATATTGAGGGCAGCCCTTCACGTCGGTCAGGACGACTTACCGCCGCTGGCAGCCCGGCGCGTCATCAGTGACGAAGTGATGGGTTTTTCCACGCACAATCGTGAGCAACTCATGCGTGCGAACGACGAGCCTGTCGAATACCTTTCGCTGGGTCCCGTATTCGCCACAAATTCAAAGGAGCGCCCGGATCCTGTTTTGGGCCCGGACGCCTTGCTCGAGCTGCGGCAGCTGACAGAAAAACCGCTGGTCGCAATCGGCGGCATTACCTTTGCTAATGCACTCGAAGTGCTCAATTGCAAAGTAGATTCGGTGGCGGTCATTTCCGGGATACTGCCTGAGAAATGTAATCGCCGATCGATCCGCAGGCGCGCGGAAGAGTGGATTCAGTGGGTCGGCTGACACAGCGTTGGCGGTTCACTCGGTTTTCATGGGCTATCCTGAAAGCGCTTATGGCTAAATTCTGGATGCATTTATTTGCGGGCTGCGCGTTCTTCGCGGTGCTGGCGAGCGCCTCCCCGGCTGCGGATCAACCTCCTGCGTTGAGGCTCCCGGATACGGTGGCTCCTACGAGTTACCAGGTAGCGCTGAAACTCGATCCGAAGAAAGATGCGTTCACCGGTCACATCACCATCAAGGTGGACGTCAAGCAGGCGGTTCAAACCATCTGGCTCAATGCGAACCACATCGAGATCTCCGGCGCGAAGCTGAGCGCCGGCGGCAAAGACATGGCGGCGAAAGCGGTTCGGGGCGGAGACGATTTCGTAGGTCTGCAGTTTGATTCCGATGTTCCCACCGGAGCCGCAGAGATCGCTATTGACTATACCGGCCGGGTGCGGCAGCAGGACAGCTCAGGCGTCTTTCACATGACAGAGGGCGGCAACGATTTTCTCTTTACGCAGTTCGAATCGACGGACGCCCGCGCCGCGTTTCCGTGCTTCGATGAACCTTCCTACAAAGTGCCGTGGCAGCTTACGCTGACCGTGCCCGAGCAGGACGACGCCGTCAGCAATACTCCCATCGCCAAGCAGGAAACTCAAGGAGCCGAGAAGGTCTTCACCTTTCAGCAAACCAAGCCGCTGCCGAGCTACTTGATCGCATTCGGGGTCGGGCAGTTCGATTTTGTTCCCGCCGGCTACGCTGGTAAAAATCACGCTCCCGTGCGGATCATCACGCCCAAAGGGCTGGGTTATCAGGCGAAATACGCGGCAGAGATTACGGCCACGATTCTGGATCGCGAAGAAGAATATTTCGGCATTCCGTACCCGTATGAAAAAGCGGATCAGCTGGCGATTCCAACCACGTTTGGTTTTGGCGCAATGGAGAATGCCGGCCTGGTGACGTATGCGCAGACAATCCTGTTGGCGGATCCGAAGCGCGACACCATCAACCGGCAGCGCGAATGCGCTTCCGTTGAGGCGCATGAGTTGGCGCATCAGTGGGTTGGCGATCTGGTGACCACGGCCTGGTGGAACGATATCTGGCTGAACGAAGCCTTCGCAACCTGGATGGAGCAGAAGATCGTTGCCGAATGGCATCCCGAATGGCAAACGCGCGTGGAGGACGTGGAATCAAAGCTGGGCGCGATGGACCAGGACAGCCTGATTTCAGCGCGCAAGATTCGCCAGGAAATCAAAACCAAAGATGACATCAGCAACGCCTTCGATGGAATTACATACCAGAAAGGCGCCGCCGTGATCGGGATGTTCGAAAGCTGGATGGGACCGGAGGAATTCCGTAAAGGCGTGCACGGCTATTTGACGAGGTATGCCTTTAAGAACTCGACCGCGCCTGAATTTCTGGACGCTATCGGATCGGCTACGAAGAAGGATGTGACGCATCCGTTCTCGACGTTCCTCAACCAGGCAGGCGTACCGATTATCACGGTGTCTCTCGATTGCAAGAGTTCTCCCGTACTGCACATGGAACAGCAGCGCTATTTGCCGTTGGGATCGAAGGGCTCAACGGATCAGATTTGGCAAATTCCGGTTTGCGCGCGCTGGGGAACCGGCGATTCCGGTAAGAGCGCCTGCACTCTGATGACGGAAGCCAAGACGGACTGGAAATTGGACGGCGGTGGATGTCCTACCTGGGTCCAGGCGAACAACAATGCGGTGGGTTATTATCGCGTCGATTACCCGCATGCTTTACTCGGCGACCTGACGACCGGTGATGTTTACAAGCGTCTGAATGCGCCGGAACGCGTGGATTTCCTTGGCAATGCATCCGCCCTTACAACCGGCGGCAAGCTTCCGGCGGCGGATGCGCTCGGCTTGGTGCCTACATTCCATAACGATCCTGAGCGTTACGTGGTTGAGTCCGCGCTGGACGTCGCCTTGTACCCGCGGGAGCATCTGGTACCCGAAGACCTGATGCCGCCGTACCGGCATTTCCTGCAGGAGAATTTCGATGCGCAAGCGCGCGAACTGGGTTGGACCTCGAAGCCCGGCGAATCAGACAACACGCTGCTGCTGCGCCCAACGCTGGTCCGTAACATGGCAACTACCGCCCGCGACGAGGAACTGGCGAAGGAGGGCCGCGAACTTACGGAGAAGTGGTTCGCCGATCACAATTCGATCAATCCGAACATGGTGAACGCGGTTCTTCGAACAGGCGCCTACTACGGTGACAAGGAATTGTTCGACCGTTTCCTCGCTGAATTCCAGAAGACGAAAGACCGGCAGGAGCAGCAGCGCCTTTTAGGCGCGATGGCATCGTTCCGCGATCGCGAGGCTATTGAAACGGGGATGAACGCTGTGCTCACGGGTAAGATTGCCATGATTGATGGACTCCGCCTTCTGTTCTCAGGCCAGGGTGAAGCGTCTACACGCCATATGGCGTTCGATTTCATGAAGGCGCACTTCGACGAGCTGGCGGCCAAGCGGCCCACCGGCGGAGGTTTCGATGCCGGCGCGGCCTTCCCCTATGTGGGAGCTTCGTTCTGCAGCCCGGAAGAGAAAGAGCAGTTGCAGAGCTTTTTCCAACCGCGGATCGACAAGTTTACCGGCGGCCCGCGCACGTTGTCGAACGTGTTGGAGTCGATTGACGTCTGCATTGCCGAGAAGGCGGCGCAGCAGCCCAGCGTGGAAGCCTTCCTCAAGAAGCAGAACTGACTGCTTCGGCAAAGACGGTTCAGGCCAGGCTATGTTCAGCCCGCCGCACGGCGAGGCTTATCATCAGGCGCGTCATTCCGGTCATGATCAGGCTGATGCCAACCAGAGTCCCGATGAGCCAGAGAGCGCTCGAAGGCCACTGTCTCCAGACCAGCAAGCCAAGAATTAAGGTGATGATGCCGTTCGCCAGGATCCAGCCTGACGCGCCGGCCTTGCGGGTTTGAAAATACGTCACCAGATCAACCACTCCTTCGGCCACAAAGAAAATGGCGAGGACCAGTGTAAAAGTGGCCACCGCAATGAGCGGATGCAATAGAAAATAGATACCGAACACCAGGTACAGAACCGCCACCAGCAGCTTCCACAGAACGCTGCCTACGCCGTGCGAGTGAAAAGCGTAGAGAAATTGGAAGGCTCCGCTGAAAATGATCAGCCAAGCGATGATGACCACCGCGCCCAGCGATGTAGCTAACGGCAGCGCGATGGCCAGGAAACCGAAGATGATAAGCAAAATCGCCCAAATAATTGACTTGCGGGAACCGAGGGTGCCCGATATGGCTTGTGGCATGAACTGAAGTCTCCTAGCAAGCGAATTATGTCAGAGTGCCCAAGCTCTCGCACGGCGATCAGGAGTGTTCCTGAAGGAAGCGGTTTACCTCGGCAAGATTCGGAATAGACGGCTGGGCTCCCGCGCGCGTGACGGAGAGTGCCGCCGCTGCGTTGGCGAAGATCACGGCCGCGTCAAAGGGATCGCCCTTGACTAATGCGGCGGCCAAAGCTCCGTTGAAAACATCTCCCGCCGCTGTACTATCCACGGAATGAACCGGGAAAGCGGGATAGATGCATTCTTCGCCGTCTTTCGCCACCAGGCATCCCATTTTTCCCATCTTGATGATTGCGGCTTTCACCGCCCATCCGCCGGGATCAGTCAGCTCGCGCGCGGCCGCCGCGGCCTCCTCGTAAGTCTCAATGGCGTGGTTGAGCCCCAGCAGGCCGGCCGCTTCGGATTGGTTCGGCGTCAGAATTTGCACCAGCCGAAGCTGCTCCTTGGAAAGCGGCCCCACCGGCGCCGGATCAAGGATGCAGGTTGCGCCCGCTTCAGCGACGAGTTTAAGCACCGCCTCAATCGTCTCGAGCGATGTTTCGAGCTGGAGCAGCACGAAGTCGCCCGCTGCGAGATCCTCCAGCAAAGAGAGCGCGAGCGCGGGGGTGAGGTCGGCATTTGCGCCAGGAGAGACTACGATCTGATTCTGGCCGCTGGCGTCAACCAAAATACCGGCGCATCCGGTTGGCCGATCGGCACGGCGGATGCGGCTGGTATTGACCCCCGCGGCCTCCAAGCTGGCCAGCATCTGATCTCCAAACGGGTCGCCTCCAACGCACGCAACCATCGAAACCCCAGCGCCCATTTGAGCAGCGGCACACGCCTGATTGGCGCCTTTTCCGCCCGGGCATAAGCGCACATCCTTGCTGCTGACCGTTTCACCCGGACGAGGCAGCATCTCTACGCCGAACACGAAGTCGATATTCGCGCTGCCCACCACGAAAACGCGCGGGCTCCGGAAATCGGGAAGTGAACTCACCTGAGGAAGGCTTCTCAATGTCCGGCTATCTTCGCTCCCCATTCATCCGGGCTGACGTCGCGAGCATGCCGGGAGAAGAGCCAATGGTGGCCATCCAGGTCCTCTACCCCGTACTGCCATTCGCCATAAATGGTTTCGTTGAGATCCTCCACGATCTTGGCGCCTGCCGCCTTCGCGCATTGGAAGTGTCCATCCACATCGTCCAGGAATACGGTCAGGCTCTGAGTCTCGTGGCCAACCTGGGCTGGACTCACGGAGCGCGTCCGCGGACCGTGCAGCATGATCCAGGCGTTGCCCAGATGCATCTGAGCGCCGCTGACCAGCCCTCCCTCTTCGCCATAACGGTAATGTTCGGTGAAACCGAATGTCTTGCTCAACCAGTCAATTGCCTCCGCGACGTTCCGGTAGACGATGTGAGGCAGTACAGTATCAGTAGGCACGGAGCGATTCTTCGTCATCCGTCGATCGTATCGCTTCACGAATCGATGTGAGAAGATTGCGCGGAGACCGCCCGGGAGCCGGGCAATACTGAATGGATGGAGGAATAACGGATGAGTAATGTGCGGGTGCTGGTCGGCACGCGGAAAGGCGCGTTCGTTCTAACGTCGGACGCCAAGCGGAAACAATGGGATGTTAGCGGTCCTCACTTTGGCGGCTGGGAAATCTACCACGTGAAAGGGTCGCCCGTTGACCCGAATCGGCTCTATGCCTCGCAATCGAGCGGCTGGTTCGGGCAGTTGATCCAGCGCTCCAGCGATGGCGGCAAGACGTGGGAACCGGCGGGTAACCAGTTCACCTATGAAGGGGTACCCGGCACTCATCAGTGGTACGACGGCAAGCCTCACCCCTGGGAGTTCAAGCGCGTCTGGCATCTCGAGCCCTCGCTCACCGATCCGGACACCGTCTATGCCGGAGTGGAAGACGCCGCCCTGTTCCGCTCCACCGACGCTGGTCAAACCTGGAGCGAGCTCTCCGGGTTGCGTGGCCACGGATCGGGCTCCGCCTGGCAGCCAGGCGCCGGCGGAATGTGCTTGCACACCATCATTCTGGATTCCAGCGATCCGCGCCGTATGTTCATCGCCATCTCCGCCGCGGGCGCGTTCCGGACCGATGATGGCGCCCAAACATGGCGTCCGGTAAATCGCGGCCTGAAGTCCCAAGGCATTCCCGACCCGAACGCTGAAGTTGGCCACTGCGTCCACCGCATCGCGATGCACCAGTCGCGTCCGGGCGTATTGTTCATGCAGAAGCATTGGGACGTGATGCGCAGCGACAATGCCGGCGACTCATGGCAAGAGGTCAGCGGCAACTTGCCATCGGATTTCGGCTTTGCCATCGATGTTCACGCGCATGAGCCCGAGACCATCTACGTCGTTCCGATTAAGAGCGACTCGGAGCACTATCCGCCCGATGGAAAATTGCGCGTATATCGCAGCCGGAGCGGCGGCAACGAGTGGGAGGCGCTGACTAAAGGGCTGCCGCAAAGCGACTGCTACGTGAACGTTCTGCGCGATGCCATGGCCATCGATTCGCTCGATTCGTGCGGCGTCTATTTCGGCACCACCGGCGGCCAAGTCTATGCGTCACCGGATGCGGGAGAGAACTGGGCTCCGATCGTTCGGGATCTTCCGGCAGTGCTGTCTGTGGAAGTCCAGACGCTGCCATGATACGAGTGGTGCTGCCGGCGCATCTCCGGACGCTGGCGAAAGTGGACGGCGAGGTGACGCTGGATATCGAAGGTCCGGTAGTAACGCAGCGCCTGGTCCTTGATTCGCTGGAGGCCCGCTACCCGATGCTGCGCGGGACGATCCGCGATCACGTCACGCAACAGCGCCGGCCATTCGTGAGGTTCTTCGCCTGCGAGCAGGATCTGTCCCATGAATCGCCCGACGCGCCGCTGCCCGACGCAGTCGCCACCGCCGCCGAGCCCCTGCTGGTTGTGGGGGCTATAGCCGGCGGTTAAAGAAGTTACGCAACGGCGGCTTTGCGCTTGAAGAACCGTCTCAGTCCTAGCAACAGAATGCCGCTGCCCATGAGCAGCATGTAGCTTGGTTCCGGAGTCGGCGACGCCGTTCCCGCATTCTGGAATACAAACTGGTCATCGTTGTAATCCAGGTCGCTGCCGGGGACTCTCAGATCTTCCATGCCGACGAAAGTGCCCGGCGCAGGAATGCCGTTGACCATCGTGGTGTAGGGTGTCGCATAAGCATGGTTCAACCCGTCAGCGCTGTAAGCCGGATCAGAAGACAGAATCAGTCCGGTGTTCAGGTTGTCGAGATTGAAAATGAGAACATCGCCGGCTTTTACCGCCCCGAAGTTGTACGAAGTTCCGATCGGAGTGGTTTGATTATCAAACGTGTAGGGACTGCAGTAACTCTGAGTAAGATCACACATTTGAATCAAATCCGTGTCGGCGGCGCTGAAGCCATAGAAATATCCCTCTATATGACCGGTGGCAATCGCCGTAAAAGTGTTGGTGGGCGCCAGGGTGCCAACGTTGCCGTAGGGAATTGCGTCCGCGAATATGGGCGCCGATGCTGTTAGCATTAGCGCCGAAAAAAGTAGAGTAGAGATGTTGCCCCTATTTTCATCCAATTATCCTTGAAACGAAAGTGGTTTTTGCCTTTCACGGATCCCAGTCTAGGGTCAGAACGGCTTTTGAGTCGATAAGTCTTAGCGGATTACAACTACTAGTACCTGATATTCCAACTCTGAATTAGGGGAGTAAGCATCTGGTAAAAAAGGAAAGCTCTTAGGCATCTAGCAGTGAAAAGCCCAGTTGCTCTAAAGCACTGCCAGCTCCCCAGGGGCTCATGTCCGCCGCGAGGAGGCAGAACTGATCCATGTAACCGGAACGGTATAAGTCGCACAGGAAGCCGATTGCCGCCGCCCATGTCTCGCGTCTCCAGATCTGTGCTCCAATAGTCACAAACCAGGCATCGTTGCCTTTTTGAATTCGCGGTTTCATGCGTCCAGCTCTCTACTAACACTTATCGTCACCCGCGCTCCTCAGTCCGAGACATTTATAATTGTGCTGGCAGCGTTTTCAGGAAAGGACTCACCATGCGTCTCGTCCACGGTTTCACGATTGCGGTCGCAATCTTCATGCTCCTCCCCGCGGCGGCCAATGCCCAGGCTCAAGGGGAAACCTCCCGATCGGTCGCGGGCGGCGGGATCTCCGTCCCGGGCTGGGTGGGAAAAATCGATCCGAACGCGGAGAAAGCAGGTCAAACGATTAACGACGCAAAGCTCGCCCAGGAAGGCGATGCGCTGCAGGTCACAACGGGCCCGGCAGTGACCTATTGGAATCCCGCCAACAAAGCCACCGGCGACTACACGGTCAAAGCGACTTTTACGGAGCCGAAGTACATGAACCTGAACAGCCACCCGCACCCCTACGGCATTGTTATTGCCGGCAACGATATGGGGAGCGCCGATGAGAGCTACCTTTATTGCGCGGCGTACGGCAGCGGCACCTTCATCGTGCGCGGATTTGGGCCAGAGCCGTTTCAGATGAACGGCAGGCGCGGCGAGGAGAACCCCGCGGTCCACAAGGCGGCAGGACCGGGACAACCCGTCACGCAGGAGATTGCTGTATCCGTGAAAGGCGGCCAAGTCTCGTGCGCAATCAACGGCACGGTCGTAGCCACCTATCCAAAGGCCGATGTGGTGACTGCCGGAAAGCTGAAGTCCACTGACGGCGTTTACGGGATTCGCTTCGCTCACAACACTGACGCGACCGTCACGGGTTTGAGCATGACCAAGAATTAGCACTGCGCTGACTGAAATCGCGCAGTGCAGCGGCCATGGTTATGCTGTATGGCTGGCACGTTTTGACCAACAGGTCCGAAGAATCGATTACACGCCGCAACCTGCTGTGGAGAATCGCGAGCACCGCGGGCACAATGGGAGAATCTGGGAAAGTGGATTACCATTTCCTCAACCGCAGCTTCGATTTCCGTTGCCCTCCTTTGCCCCACGGGGCGATTTCTTTCAAGAGGTCAAGTTAGCAAGGCCGGCATGCGCGTGGAACCCTCTTGGGCCGCCCTGCCCGACAACGAACTTCTGACGTTCCGCATCTGTGATCTCCACGCGCAAATCGAAGGTAGCGAACTCGAGCCTCGAATCGCACAGCTCTCTGAAGAACTGGAGCGCCGGGGACTACGCTTGAAACCCGAAAGCTACCTGGGAGACGAATGGTTCTCGCCTGAAGGATCTTCACTCATTGCTATCCCTTTCTATTTAGCCCACCCGCGCCTCAAGCAGCTCGAACTTCATCAGATGCTGGCAGTCGAAGGTGGAACGCCCTCCTGGTGCATGCAATTGCTGCGGCACGAATGCGGGCACGCCTATGATCATGCCTATGAATTTTCCAAGCGCGAGCAGTGGGCGGAAGTTTTCGGGAGTCCTGACCTTGAATACGAGCCGGAGACTTATCGTCCGCGGCCATACAGCAAGAGTTTTGTCCGGCACCTTCCCAACTGGTATGCCCAAGCCCATCCCGACGAGGATTTCGCCGAAACCTTCGCGGTTTGGCTCACCCTGACGCCCGACGAGTGGTGTCGACAGTACCGGGGCTGGAAAGCTTTGGACAAGCTCCAATACATCGAAAGTCTGATGCAGGAGGTGCGGGAGAAAGCGCCTTCGATAAGACGCCGCCGCCGGACATGGGATGCGAGCCGTTCGCGGCGGACGCTCGAAAAATACTATGCCGCAAGGCGCAAGTTGTATGCCGAAGACTTTCCGGACGTTTACGATGCCGACCTGAGAAGTATTTTCGAACACGCCGACCTTGGTGATGAAAGCGCCGCGCAGGTCATGCAACGCATGCGAGGCCGTCTGTCGAGTGCGGTCGTACGCTGGACGGGCCAACACAAGTATGTAGTAGACATGCTCGTGAGACGGTTAATTACGCGAACGCGAGAATTGAAGCTGCAGGCGCCGCGCGACCATGCCGTCCTCATGATGGAGCTAGCGTCTTATCTTTCCGCCCTGGTAACTAACCATCTGCACACTGGAAGGTTCAAGAGGCTTGTCTAAGATGAAGGTGCTGGTCCTATTCGATCTTCCTCGGCTGGTACGCCCGGACGAAACTTTCACTGCCCAGGCTTTACGCGAGAAAGAAGATCGCCCAACGGAAGCCGATGTCATTACATGCCTGGCAGGCTTGGGACACGAGGTCGAGACATTACCCGTGTATGAGGGTGTTTCCGACATCGTGGAAAAGATCCGCAGCTTCGCGCCAGATGTCGTCTTCAATCTCTGCGAATCCTTTTTCAACGATCGGGCCAAGGAACCAAACATCCCGGCCCTGCTCGAATTGATGCGGGTTCGCTATACCGGCGCCAATCCGGAGGCATTGATGTTGAGCAAGGATAAGGCGCTTGCAAAAACTATTCTCGTCTATCATCACATTCGCGTTCCGCGCTTTGTTTTGTCCCGGCGGGCTTACCCTCTTCGCCGCCTGCGACGGTTCATGTTTCCTGGCTTTGTGAAGCCGCTAGGCGAGGACTCGTCAGACGGCATTGCCAAGGCGTCTTTCGCTCGTAATGCGGAAGAGGCTATCGAGCGATCACGTTTCATTCACGAACGATTGGGCTGCGATGCCATGATCGAGGAATATATCGAAGGCCGGGAGTTATATGTAAGTGTACTCGGCGATCGGAGATTGACCGTGTTCCCGCCGCGCGAACTATTCTTCGGCAGAATGCCAGAGAGCGAGCCGCGGTTTGCGACATTCAAAGCGAAGTGGGACGACGCGTACCGCGCCAATTGGGGGATCCATAACGGTCCTGCGGCGCTGTTGCCGGAAAGCGTCGAGAAGAAGGTAGCGAATCTGGCTCGGCGTGTGTACAATCTTCTAAAGATTCAAAGCCTTGGGCGCATCGATCTGCGGCTCACGCCCTCGGGGGAACTGGTTTTCATTGAGGCCAACCCGAATCCTTCGCTGGCTCAAGAGGATGACTTCGCGCAATCTGCCGCTGCCGCGGGTATGAGTTACCAGGCTCTAATTCAGCGGATTCTCGATTCTGCTCAGTGTTCGTAAGGCGAGAGGTTGGGGAACTGGTGAGCGCGGTAGGAATCGAACCTACAACCTAGTGATTAAGAGTCGCCGACACTGCTGTGCTCACCAGGTATCGCGCGATTGCACACTTGTTTAAAATCCAGATGCAACAAGGACTTACACATGGAGGCTTGTACGCGTGCAGTCTCACGTCGTTGCACGACATTGCAAATGACTACCTGTGAAAGTCCCTGTAGTACACGCAAAGCTCTCGTGGCCACGGCGTGTGCGCTGGATAAAGCCACATCAGGGCAGGAACACTTTCTGAACGGTGGCATGGGCGTTGGAAGCTGCCGATGCGATGGATGACCTCTTCTCCGCCAACAAGGGGCGTGGCTCCCAGTTTGGCTCCCGCTAGTTAAAGCGGAACGATGCAGGTGTGCGTCGCTCACCGCGTTGCTGGTGCTGATGTGTAGAGTCTAGCCGCCTGTCTTCTGTGCCGAGTTGTCCAGGGGGTGCCTGCTGCAAACTCCGACTTGGACCAAGCCACGCAAAACTTTTTTGCCCAGAAATTCTTGGCGTGCAGAATTTTTTGGGCTGCTCGGGCCGCCGAAGTGTGGCGCTATGCCAATCCAGGGCTTAGTCTAGAAACAGGAGCTACTTCCCCCGATGCAGTTACCGGACGACGACGCCACACTCGAAATCGTGCATCACAGCGACAGGGTGCCGAATCTGATGCCGCCGACCAAGCCCGCTTTAGCGCAGGGCCTGCCGACCGCACCCCTGGACCCGACTCTCGCCGCCCAAGTGGAACAGATGCGAGCACGAGCGGAAGCGATACGGGCGGAATGGGCGAAGGACCGCTCTCGAACCAGCGACGACGACGACGAAGCAGCCAATGCCGATCTCTTCGGCGAATCCGATACAGACGAATCCCGCCGCGACGCCTAACACGATTCGCGCCCAGCTCGAAGGCGACCAACTTACCGCCCAGCTTAAAGCCCCGCTCACTCGGGAAGAACAACTCAAAAAGCTAAAGCGCTCGAAGGAGCAGCCGCAAACCACCTGTTCGCGGAGGACGAGGAGCCACCGCAAGGCTCACTCTTCAACCACCTGCCCCTGGAGACTCTACACGCCCACGCCCGGTGCCGCGCGGGGCAGCGGGGTATGCTCGTTAGCTACTTCTCGTCGCAAAATGGAGCGTCGGGCTCGGCGCCAAACAGAGAGAGTGGGTCAGTTTTGGTGCCAAAACATTTCCTATTGATCCTGTTCACGAGTGGCCGCACAATTAAGACATGAGCACACGACGCAAGGCACAGGGGCAACGGTCCCTTTTGGAAGGCATGGTGGACCTGGATGTGCGGGCGTTATGGGAACCGTGGATGGTAGAGGCGGATCGGCTGTTGGAGGATGACGAGTTGATCGAGGCGGTCTTTGCAGCGCAAGGAAGGCGCCACGAACATAGCGCACGGCTGGGTCGAGGACAGACGCCGGCCGAGGTGGTGTTGCGATTGCTGCTGCTGAAGCACGTGCGCAACTGGGGCTTCGACAGGCTAGAGCGTGAGGTGGCTTTGAATCTGGGCTATCGCGAGTTCACACGCATTGGTCTGGAGAAGGTGCCGGATGCGAAAGCGCTGGCGCGTATTGCGCAGGCCTTGAGCGGCGAGGTCATCGAGCAGATCCACGAGCGGTTGGTCGGAATGGCGCAGGAGCGGGGCGTAGTGAAAGGCCGTAAGATGCGCGTGGACACAACGGTGGTGGAGACCAACATTCATTACCCCACCGACTCGAGTCTATTAGGCGACGGTGCGCGTGTACTGACACGCACACTGAAGAAGATTGAGAGCAAGGCTGGCAAGTTGAAGCGCGGTATCCGTGACCGTACTCGCAGCGTGAACAAGTGTGTGCGAGCGATTGCGAATTCCAGCCGCTATCAAGGCGAAGCGGGTGTGTTGAAGCGCCAGCAACACTATCGCGGTCTGCTGCGGCTGACGCGACAGATTTTGAACGACACCAAACGCACAGTGAATGAGACGGCGTTGCGGCGGAAGCCCGGAATACGGGCCTTGCATGAAGATCTGACAACCATGGCGGAGCGGGTGCGGCAAGTGGTGAAGCAAACCAAGACGCGCGTCTTTGGAGGCGACACGCAATCCCCGGAAAAGATCGTGAGCTTGTTTGAGCCGCACAGCGAAATCATTCGGAAGGGCAAGGCCAGCAAACCGACCGAATTCGGCAAGCTGGTGCAGTTGGCGGAAGCTGAGGGCCAAATCATCACGCACTATCAAGTGTTCGATGAAAGGCCGAGCGATCGCAATCTACTGACAGAGGCGGTGGAAGAACAGCAGCGCAGGCTGGGACGCGTGCCGCATTTGGTGGCGGCGGATGCGGGCTATTACGCGCAGGCGCATGAGCGGGCGTTAGGTGAAATGGGAGTGAAATGGATAGCGGTGCCCAACCGCAACACGCACAGCCCCGAGCGCAAGGCGATGGAGAAGCGCCGCTGGTTCAAGAAAGCGCAGGCTTGGCGGACTGGTTGCGAAGGTCGCATCAGCGTATTGAAGCGGAGACATGGATTGAGGCGGAGCTTGTACCGCGGAGTGGAGGGAATGAAACGATGGGTCGGTTGGGGAGTGTTCGCCGACAATCTGATCAATATCGGCAAGGCGCTGAGCGCGGCGGGTGCGTGAGCCGCAAAGGGCCGAGTTGCCCCCTTCGCCACCAACAGTCGGCGAAGAAAGAGAACATTTTGCAACCGCGAATCGAGCGCATTGAGATTCCGGCGAATCAAAAAGAGCTATTTTGCGACGCGAAGTAGCTAGAGTTCCGTCGCCGGGTCAGGCTTGACCGTGGGGTGATAGCTAATACGCTCGCGGCCTCGTCGCTGTTCGTAGTGGCTCGCGTTGGGGGCGCAACCTAAAACATCAGCGAACCGGCTTGACGGGCATGCCTGGGTTGCCGCTTTCGACGAATCGGTCGGTCGCATCAATCGGAGGGTTCTGCATACCGTCTTTATCTGCCGCGCTGAACTCCTCGACATCGCCGTGTTCACTGGCAAGCTTTCGCATGTAGCCATAGAACTCCCGAATGTCCGAATCGCTTGGGCTGTCCGCCCAATTCGGCATCGACGCCGATGCGGATCTCGTCGCCTGCCGTCCTCTCCGCGACTGTGAAGCGGCAGATGTTGCTGGAATTAGCCGTGAACTGCTGGAGGTGCTTGTGTGTCGCCATATCCCGCTAGTTATTCGACGTGGTGGCGAACCGGAACCTTACATGCTGCCTCGGAGAGGCCATGCGAGTCCGGGAAGACCTGCGCTCCTCTCCCGGTATTAGAAACCAATGTTTTTAGCGTCTGGAGTATAGGACTCTTCTCAGGACAATCCCGAGACCGATGCCTATGAGGAAGGGAATGGCTGCGTCTACAGGCATGTAATAGATACAGTTCCGTCGACCCGATTAATTTCTCTGAACAGGAGCTTGACTACCTAGGTTCTCTGAGACGATTGCGTGCAGGCCGTCACGCGGTCTGGACCATCTAACACTGCGATGACCTCGCATAGACACCATAAGGAGCGATTACCGGCAAGACCGAAGGAAGACGATGACGACCACCTTGAATGGGTCACGTTCTTTCCTGGTGACAATGCAACGGTGCTCACGGGCGACCTTTGTGCGTTTTTCGGCGGGTGCCGCAAGTGGCCCGGCTTGTCATCGCGTGAAATAGCTATACCGCCGTTATCGGGATGCAGCCCTAATCGGCTCGCGAGCTAGCCGCCGATCACCAAATGGTGAAACTCGCTCCGCCGCCTCGCTGGGCTGTACCTGTGCGTGAACCGTTTTGGTGCTGGTGCTCTCGCGTGCCTGCACGATCCAAACCGCCTGGCTGCTTTCGCGCGGTGCGATGGTGTCGCCGTTCCATCAGAGCCTTATCCTGCGTAGGGTAGCTCAGTGGCGGCGAGCACGAGCAAGGTTGGCAGGAAATATCTGGGACGCGATTACGCTCCCATCTGCATTCTTGGGCCGATTCTACGTAGTACGCAGGCAGGGCCGCTAGTTCTTCACTGTCATCGTGTCCGAGTTGACGGCCTTCTTGCCGGTGATTCCTTCCAGACCCGCGAGTAGGCCGCGATAGTCGTTCTTGTCTGCTTGGAAGGCAGCGCCGCCCTTCTTGCCGCCATCGTCCCAGGTGAGACCGATGAAGTGCTTCTTCGATTTGGTCAGAGCCATCAATGCACCAACACCAAAAGACACAACCGCAAGTCCGATAGCTGCGCCGACGCGGCGGTGCACATCCTGCCCGTAGCTGATTTCCGTAATTGCCGACGCAGGCACGGTGATGACATCTGCATGGCCTTTGACGATCCGAATCTGGTTCTGGTCGAGGAACAGCTTCATGTCCTCGCCCGCTTTGAGATTGGGTACTGAGCCGCCGTCGTAGTGAAGCTTGTATGCCGCATCACTCGCGACGGCTGAACAAGCCGGGGCGAAACACAGCAGGACCGCAAGTAAACAGCGCATCAAGAATTTTCTCCCTTGCTTACGAAATTGCTGAGCGCGCTCCGAAGACCCCAGCGGAGGGCGTCACTCAACCCTCGTATCGGCAGAATGTGGCCAAACGAACAGGCTGCGCGTTCTCCGATAGGTATAGGGCTATCGCGGGGAGGACGACCGCGCATGACGGAATGACAGCAATGACAGCTTTTTAGAGAAAGACTATATGGGCAGGATTGTGTGGGGGCTGCTGCTCTTCTATCTTTTCTTTTTCTATTTATCTGTCATTCCCGTCATCGGGTTGAGCAACACATTGTGAATCAGCGACATAGGTGATGACAGAAGCTGGCCTCGCAGTCGTCACCAGCAGTCATATCCGTCAGTAGCAAGTGTCCGAGCCAGCGCTCTTCGGCTACCATGAGCTGGTCGTGGCGAACAGGGAGCATTTGGCCACATTCCGAGAGGGAGTTGAGGCATGGAACGCATGGTGCGAACGGAATCCTTTGGAGCTATGTGAAAGTTCCCTGTGGCGGCAGTATCCACCTTCTCTTCAGTAACTCGTAAGTGCTTGATTAATCTGGTGAGCGCGGTAGGAATCGAACCTACAACCTAGTGATTAAGAGTCACTTGCTCTGCCAATTGAGCTACGCGCCCGTTACCGGTGGGGAGGCAGCGGCACGCACGCCGCACTCCAACTATATCATCCCAATTCCCGTCTCCAATTCGCGCGTACACGAGCGCTCGCAGGCGCCGATGCGCTGTTCGAAAAATTGCCGCTCCATAGGATTGCGCCCGAACGCGAGCGCTGCCCGGAAGTGCTCGCGCGCGATCTCATGCCGCCCGCTCCGGAACTCAAATTCGCCTAGCGCCGCGTGGAAGAAAGGATACCTGGCGAGGCGGTCCGAGCGAGCGATCGCACGAATCTCTTCGAGTCCGCGCTTCGGGCCCTCGTGCTGTGCGACCGCAATGGCGCGGTTCAGCGCGACGACCGGTGAAGGGCGAATGCCCAACAACTTGTCATACAGCGACACGATCATACCCCAGTCTGTATCCTCAGCGCCATGCGCGGTGGTATGAACCCACGCGATCGCGGCTTCCAGGTGATACTCGGTCAGTTCGGAACCGGAGGCCGAAAGGTCAAGCAGCCGCTGTCCTTCCGCTATGAGATTTGCATCCCATCGCGAACGATCCTGATCGAAGAGCGAGCGCAAGTCGCCCGACGAGTCAACGCGGGCCGGCAGACGCGCAGCATGCAGGCACATCAGCGCCGAAAGAGCGTGTGTCGCCGGTATCGAAGCGAGGGGATGCTCACGGAGCGCCGCCGCCAGATGCATGGCCTCCTGGCAGAGCTCGGCGCGAACCGCTGACTCAGAGGACGCGCCGTGGTACCCCTCGTTAAAGAGCAGATAGAGCGCGCGATGAACAGCCGGAAGGCGCGCGGCGAAATCGGCGGTATCCGCGATGTCGAACAGCCTGTTCGATCCTGCGAGCGCTTTCTTTGCCCGCGAGATACGCTTATCCATCGCCGCATGAGTGCTGACGAACGCGCTGGCGACTTCGCTCACGCTGAAGCCGCACAGGATGTTGAGAACGAGCGCAACCTGGGCCTCCTCCGGCAGCCGCGGATGGCAGCAGGAGAACATCATGCGCAGCAGATCGTCTTTGATCGCCTGCCCTGCAAAGAGTTCTTGCACTGTCGGGGCGAGCGTCCATTCGCTTTCGAGCAGGCGTCCCAGTTCAGGCGCGAAATTCCGCGCCGTGCGCTCTCGCCGCAGAATGTCAAGCGCCCGGTTCTTCGCTGTGGCCATCAGCCATGCGGAAGGATTGTCAGGCACGCCGCGGAATTTCCACACCTCCAACGCGCGGCAGAAGGCGTCTTGTACGACGTCCTCCGCCATCGCGAGGTTGTGTACTCCAAAGATGCGCGTCAGCGCGGCGACCATTCGTCCTGCTTCACGCCGGAACAGATGATCGCTGAGCTCCATTTACATGCTCAGTATCTGGATCGGGCGCACTTCCACCGAACCTCCGACGTCTAAAATCGGACAGTCTTTGGAAAGCTCTGCAGCCTGCGCGAGATCCTTGGCCTCGACCACTATGTAGCCGCCAACCACATCTTTCGCCTCGGCGTATGGACCGTCGTTGACGATCTTCTGTTTGCCCTTGACAACCTTACCGACAGCCTCTAGCGGATGCCCCGGGTCCTTGATATGGCCTTTGGCGCCGAGTTCCTTAAACCACGCGACCCACTTCTCCATTGTCTTCTGCATTTGCTCGGGGGATGTGGACGCCTCCCGGCCGCGAAAGAGATATGCAAATTCACTCATTCTATTTTCTCCTTGATTTCGGTCCTTCTACCATGACGACGTTTGAATGCCACGGCAACAGACATTTTTTTCAAATACTTCTCCTATAGACTGATCGAGTTTCAACACGTTTTGCGCATTCCCTTATAGAAGGAGAACAAAATGTCGCTACCGGAGACCCGGAGCTCAAAATTGCCAAGCTCTACGACATGCTGCCTGTGGAAAGCGGAGAAACCTCCGAAGGCCGTACCGCGGCGGACAACGCCCCGGTCCGTACGGTGTTCATGATCGGGCCGGACAAGAAGATCAAGCTGACGCTCAGCTATCCGATGAGCACTGGCCGCAACTTCAACGAGATACTGCGAGCGCTCGATTCAATTCAGCTCACTGCGAAACACAAGGTGGCTACGCCGGTGGACTGGCGAGTGGAAGGCGCCTAAGCCCTATCTGAATCGTTCCCCAGCCGCAGTAGGCTCACTAACTCCGGGTGATCTGGCAGGCTGTTCGGTAACTTCACCACGGGCCAGTGCGCGAGGACGCCAAGGTCACCCGACCTTCCGCTCGTTTACTCGAGTCGAGGTGGACGGATCGTTGCGATCGCGTCGCCAGGTTGGATGGTTAAAGTGGAGGACCGAGTCGCCGTTATAAGAGACCACAGCATTATCAAACGTCAACGTGCCAATACGACGCCAACCGCGAAATGTCCGCCACTGGCGAAGCGCGGTCCCGTGCGTCGAGCCGTCGTCCGTAACGTCAATATGAAAAGTGAGAGTGCGCTTTGGCTCAGGATTACCCCGGTCAAAGATCTGAGCCATCACCTCGTCGCGGAAATCGAGCTCGTCCCCTGCGATTCTGGGCTGCTCGGGCGCGACGAGTAGCCGCATAAACTCGGGCCCTTGAGTGGGCTGCGCTTTGGGCTTGTCGAGCTCCGCGATTTGGTACAACTGCCGGATTGACGGTTGCTTGTCGACGGCGCTAAACACAGCTCCTGTCACAAGGAGGATAGGTAGACCTGCGCCGCGGCGCGACGCGGTCGTGTCTGGGGCATTGCGGAGTTCCGCGTCATTGATAAAGTCGGTGCGCGCGCCGCCGATATCCTGCTGCGTTATAAAGTTCGCTGTGCGAAGGGGCGTTTTGTGATTCGGATCGGTGGTGGGGAAGAGCTTGGCAACCAGCGCCAAGGACCGAGCGTGGCCGCGTCGCGTCTCCGTGCAGCACGTCGAATATCTTCCTATCACGAGCGCTGCACTGCCTTTCGCAAAATAGCCTGAGTATTCGGTTTCTTCCGAAATTCGCCAAACTCCGCTCAGGCACACTCCATTCGGATGCAAAAGCCGGCGGAAACCCTTTCCGTCGCGGCCCCAGCGCAAATCTGCGCTGGAATCGACGGCGCGCTCAGTAGCTTGACGGAATAGATAGTGTGCTCCGAACGAAAGTATTCCGCGCAAAACGCTGCCAAGCGTTACGTTGTGCACCGGTAGCGCTGCCTCGCCATCCTGACCCCAAATGCGTTGGTAAGGCTTCGCAAACACCGCCTCACGAACTTGGGAAAACCTCGATCCGGTATAACCGCGATCTTCATCGGTCGTCTGCTCGGTCCCAAAGTCCTCATCAGACATCGTGAGAGCTCTCAGCTACTTGTAGCGCTGCAGCTGGCGCACACCGCAGATAGACCGGCATATCGGCAAAGTATATCCAAAACAGCAGCGCCTTGAACAACTATCGTGGGACGGCGAGCGCCCAATTCGCCCACCGTCTCCTCGCCGCCGCTGTTGCTGCGCGACACCGCCCAGCAGGAGATTTACGCGCTCGATTGGCAGGCGCCGTAAGATTCAAGCTATCGCCCGCAGATGGAAAGCACGCGCAGTGTGCTTTGGCATTGCATAAAATTGCCAGCATGTCCTCCGATGAGGCCGATACCCAAACCTGGATTGATCGAGGCACCGAGGCGTACTGGCGCTTGCAAATATCCGAAGCCGCGCAGGCTTTCGAGAAAGCTGTCGCCATAGGTCCGCAGTCCACTCAGGCGCGCTTGTGCTTCGGAGTTGCGTGCTTCTTCCTGTACCAAAACGGACTGTCAGACGTCCACACTTCGTTCGAATCGGAAATGACGGCAGAGCTCGATCGGATCCGAGGTCTCATTACCGAGCAAAACTCTACCAACGGGAAGCGCGCCGAAGAGAACCTCCAGCAGGCATTGCATCTCGAACCTCAAAACAAGCTGGCGATGGCGTACCTGGCAGCCCTTTATCACGCGTGGTCGGATAGTACCGATCCGTGGGGGAACAAGCGCCGCTCGCGTCTCACAGAAGCACAGCACTGGTATCGGCGACTCCTCGAGATCGACCCCCAGCACAAATTTGCTAACTACGTTAGCGGCGTAATCGATTGGGAAAAAGGTTTCGAACTTCTGCGATCTTCCGGAAACTACCCCAGGCCTCTAACAAATGAAGAGGCCCGCCGATCGCTCCATGCGCAAATCACTCCGCTGGTAGAGGACGGTACCGGGAACTTGATGCGCGCGCTCGAAATAGATCCTGATAACTGGTACCCGATGAGCTACCTGAGCTTCCTCAAACACGCTCAAGCTTATGTCGCCGGCACAAGGGAGGAGCATCTGCGAGCCAGCAGGGAAGCCGATGAGTGGAATCGCAAGATACATCGGATCATGGAAGCGAAGGCGAGAGCGGCCGGGCAACCGTGGCCTCCTGGCCAGACCGCAACGATGACCTTTCGCAGCGTTCGTCAAACAGCATCGCCCACCGGCAAGGTGACATTTCCGCCATTTTCCCCCGATCCTCAACTGACTATCCCGCTAGGACTGCCTCCGCCGATTTTTAGAGTTTAATAGAGTCTTTGGCTACTCCATTTTTACGAGCAGCCCCCGTGACCGCGCCGAATCGAACATCCAGCGAAAAAACAGCACGGCGCTGATGAAATACACCACATTCAGTGCCAAGCCCCACTGGAAATGTTCACTTGAAATCCCCCCGCCTGTGATTGCCTGACGCATTCCTTCAAACGAATGAGTAGTGGGTAGCATATACGCGATGGGGTGCAGAAAGTGTGGTAAGGACTTGAGCGGATAAAACACGCATGAGAACGGCATCAGCAAACCGGCGAAGCCCCAGGCAAGAACCTGGAACCTTGTTGTGTAGCGAAAGATCAGGCCGGTAACCGCGATGCCAATGGCGAGCGCGAACAGAACCAAATTGAATATAAAGGGAATCAGTCCCAGCAGGGCCGGGAAAATGTTGTAGTGATAGCAGAGCCAGGCGATCAGTGACTCAGCGGCCATGCCAACTATCGCCGTCATTAGATTGATCACGATCAGGCCCGTGACATACTCCGATACCGTCAATGGGGAAGCAAAGAGATTAACCAGATTTCGCGACCACAGTTCCTCAAGGAACCCTACAGCCATATCGCGCTGGAAGGCGTTGAATAGCCCCCATAGAATCACAGCCCCCAGCAGATTGCTGACAATCCCTGGCTGAAGATTGTTCTGACGAGCGAGATATAGCGTAAAAAAGCCCCATACGGCCACATTCATCACGGGCCAGTAAATCATGTTGGTCAAGTGATTCGGGTTGCGGCGCAGCTCGTAGATATGCCGCCGGATCACCGCTTTAATTCGATGCAGCTTCATTCGTTCGGCGTCTCGCAACGTGAGCGAAAACCTCATCTAGAGCGGGCGCCTCGCGATTCTCGTCCAGGATTTTGCGTGTCACCTCCATCGCTGTTCCGCTCGCAATGAGGCGGCCTTGATTGAGAAAAATGACCCGATCGCAGGTGCTTTGAATTTCACGCATATTGTGCGATGCGTAGAGAATAGTCGTCCCGAAGAGTTGCTGCATATTGAGGAGGATCTCTCTCACCTGAACCGCGGCCTGTGGATCGAGATAAGCAGTAGGTTCATCGAGCAGCAACAGTTCCGGATCGTTCAAGAATCCCTTGCAGAGCCCGACGCGCGTGTTTTCTCCCGAAGAGAGCCTTGAGACGGGCTTATTTATCAGGTGAACGATGCCGAACTGTTCCAGCAAACCGTTGATCTTAGCGACTGGATTACGCACGTTATAGATCTCGGCAAATACCCTCAAGTTTTGTAGGACCGTAAGGCGCGCCGGAAATGCCATATACGGCGAGGTGAAATTCAAGCGCTGCAGAATCGCCTCGCGATCTTCCTCCAATCGCTTACCGAACAAGCAGATTTCGCCGGAACTCGGGGATATTAAGCCGAGCAGCATGTGGATGGTGGTCGTCTTGCCGGCCCCGTTCGGACCCACAAGGCCCACAATCTCCCCCGGTCGAAGGGCAAAGGTTACGCGATCAACTGCCTTAAACTTTCCGAACGTTTTCGTAAGCGCTGCAACGGAAACGCTCATGGACATTCACTATAGCAGTAAGATGAGCTGGCTTGACCAACGGCTCTCAACGGGAGTGCGATAGTATTGGCCTGCATCTTAAGCTTGTCGGGGATGGATAGCCGTTTTATTCAGTCCAAGCGGAATGCGATTAATCAGGAGGTCAGTATGGCATCATTGTTTGCCTCGTTGCCTGAGGGAGAAGTAAGTGGTGAAGGTCCTAGCAGGGTGCTGAAATTCTATCTAAAACAAGTGACCGATGGAATGTTTGAAGCGTCTTATTAGAGATGCGAGGAGAAGACCTTCAACAAAGCGAATTGTTCAGCTATGGATCGCTGGACGAGCGGGTTCCCTGTGACCACCCGTTACGGCCAATCCGGGCGATGGTGGACGCCGCGCTGAAAGAGATGAGTGCGCGTTTCGACGCCATCTACGATGCGGATGGACGCAGGTCGATCCCGCCTGAGCGCCTGCTGCGGGCGCTGTTGCTGCAGTTGCTCTACTCGGTTCGCAGCGAACGGATGCTGATGGAGCAACTCGAATATAATCTGCTGTTCCGCTGGTTCGTCGGCTTGGCGACAAACGAGCCGGTCTGGCATCCGACAGTATTCACGAAGAATCGCGACCGTCTGCTTGAGGGGGCGGTGGCCGAAGAGTTCTTCTCGCTCATCGTCGAACAGGCGCGCGTAAAGAAGCTGCTTTCGGATGAGCACTTCACAGTTGACGGCACGCTCATCGAAGCCTGGGCCGGGCAGAAGAGCTTCCAGCGCAGGCAGAACGACGACGACATGCTGAAGCCGCCGCCACGCGGTGCCGGCAATAATCCAACCGTTAACTGGCACAAGCAGACGCGCCGGAACGACACGCATCGATCGCTCACCGATCCGTTTGCGCGGCTATTCAAGAAGACACGCGGGGCGGAAGCCAAACTCGCCTACATGGGCCACGTGTTGACGGAGAATCGAAACGGACTTGTGGTGGATGTACGCCTCACGCAAGCTACTGGCACTGCGGAGCGCGAGGCCGCGGTGGAGATGTTGAGCAGGAAGGTGGCGTCGAAGAAGCTGACGCTCGGGGCGGATCGCGGTTACGACACGGCGGGTTTCGTCAGACAACTGCGCGACATAAAGGTCACGCCACACGTGGCTCAGAACGATTCTCAGCGGCGTAGCGCGGTAGATGCGCGGACAACACGGCACGACGGTTATGCGATCAGCCAGCGGAAGCGCAAGCGGGTTGAGGAAGTGTTCGGGTGGATGAAAACTGTGGCGCTGCAGCGCAAAACGCGATTTCTCGGGCTCGAAAGAACCGGTTGGATGTTCACGCTAGCGGCTGCCACATACAACTTGCTCAGGATGAGAACTCTTCAGGCTGCAAACCCATAGGGACAAGTGTGTCTGAAAGGCCGAAACCGGCCTTCAGATAGGCGTGAAAGCAGCACCATAGGCCCTAAAACGCGGCATCGCCGCGGAATCCGGCACTCAAGCGTTAAAGTCTTGCCGCCCTAAGCCGCTTTTCAGCACCCTGCTAAGCGTGTCTGCGTCGCTACGTGGGAAATCGAAGGGCCGTCCAGGAATGCCGGCATCGGCTCGGCTTACACTAATCTTGCTCGCGCTTTGAAGCGAGCTGGCCACGACGTCACTGTTCTCTTTCTCCTTGGATGTCATCCGACAGACGGCAACATCATAGACTGGGTCGAACACTATAGGACCGAAATGGGCATGCAGTTGATTCCGCTGCCCATGGCCCACGAGCCCCGCATACACGCTCATTGGGCGTCAAGTGTTTCGTATCACACATATGCCTGGCTGAAGGCGCACCAACGCGACTTTGACATCATTCACTTTCCGGAATGCCAAGGACTCGGCTTCTACACCCTATTGGCAAAGCGTCAGGGTCTGGCATTCAGTGATGTGACTTTTGTAGTTGGCACCCACGGTCCTACGTTCTGGGTTAAAGAAGGCAGTCAGGATTATGTGCGCAATCTCGGAGAGTTGGAGATTGACTACATGGAACGCATAAGCGTATCGGCGGCCGATATTGTCGTCAGTCCCACTCAGTATCTGCTCGGGTGGATGACGCAACAGGGTTGGGAGCTTCCCGAGCGCACCTACGTAATGCCCTATGTTCTGCCAGAAGTTGCCAACGGGAAGAGTCAGGCGGCTGTCCCGAATGCAAAGAAGATTCGGGAAATCGTGTTTTTCGGACGGCTTGAGATCAGAAAGGGCTTGAAGGTTTTCTGTGATGCTCTGGATGAGTTATGCGCGGACGGTGACGTACCCGCATTTGAAGTTACTTTCCTAGGTAAGGAGACACAACTGTACGGGCGGTCGAGCATCGGTTACATCAGCGACCGATCCAAGAAATGGACCATTCCGTGGCACATCGTTGCCAACAAATATCAGCGCGGAGCAATCGAGTATCTGCGGCAGGAAGGGCGTTTGGCCGTGATCTCCTCCCTTTCGGACAACTTCCCCAACACCGTGCTTGAGTGTGTGGGTGCCGGCGTCCCATTTCTGGCGAGCAACGTCGGAGGAATTCCGGAAATCATCGCTCCCGACGACAGAAAGATTGTCTGCTTCGAGCCGCGACCCGACGTCCTGGCCGATCGCATCCGCCATGCCATTAATGATGGCGCATTGCTGGCCCGGCCGGCGGCTTCCTTTGCGGATGTAGAACGCGGATGGGTGAGTTGGCATGACAGCGGGCCGGATGCGCACGTGGCGGGTATACACAAGGTTGAACGACCGATTCGCTACAACCGATCACCCGACGAATCCATTTTCCCAATGGTAAGCGTATGTTTCGCTTGCAACACTCGGGAGAATGGCGCAGCCGCCACTCTCGCTTCCCTAAAGCTGCAGGACTACCCGAATGTCGAAGTCATCGTTGCAGAGTGTGGCAGTGATTTTCCTGCATCGCCGAGCTCCGGGAGCGGCTCGGGAATGTTCGAGCAAAGCCCCGTCTCGCGCATCCGGCTCCGGAGCTCCGAGATCGGCGCCGGAAGAAATGCGGCGGCGCGGGCGGCAAAAGGCGAATATCTGTTCTTCGTGGACGACCATACCCTCCTGATACCCGCCAACGCGCTTTCTGCTTTCGTACAAGTTGCCGAGAAAGTCAACGCTGACATTGTGACCTCCGCCGTTAGCTTCTTTCTCGGCTCCTCGGACGGATCGCTGGATCAGCGTCTGGAGCATTCACGACGTCCTTTCCTGGGTGGGGACGTGGCCACCGGCGCATTCGTCAACTGTTTCGGAAGCACGAACGCGCTGGTGCGGCGGGTGGCATTCGAGGCGATCGGCGGATTTAGCGACGAGGCGGTCTCGAGCCTCGACGATTGGGAGTTCCTTTCCAAAGCCGCTGTTTCGGGCTTGCGCATAGAAACCATGCCGGAAGTGTTTGTGTGGTACCGCGAAGACCAAGACCAGGATAATCTCGTGCACTCGCTGCTAAATGCGGTTCGCAGCGTCCGGCCGTACACAAAGGCGGGTGGCAAAGTCGCTCCAGCCGCCGAGTTGGCGTTTCGCAGAGTAATGCAGTTCGGTGAAGGCTTGAAGTTTGGAAGGGACGTCAAGATCGGCACTCCTCTGTCGCGAGGAGAGCAGGGGCCCGCCGTAACCGGATAAACGTGAGCGAAGCCGAGTGAGCATTAATGCCGTCTTCGCGCGCCGTCATCATTCTCGGCATGCACAGAAGCGGGACCAGCGTCCTTACGCGCGGTCTCCAGAGCTTGGGAATTTTCCTCGGCGATGATTTCCTGGCCACCCAACCCGACAATCCTACGGGCTACTGGGAGAACCGGGTCATTGTCGACATAAACGAGCGCCTCCTTGCTTTTTTTGGACTCCGATGGGAGAGTGTCGGTCTGGTCGCGGCCGAGCAATGGCAATCGCCCGAAGTGGAAACTCTACGAAAGGAATCTATCGACTATCTTCAGGCCTACTTTGTGAAGCATCCGCTTTGGGGCTTCAAGGACCCACGAACTATTCGGCTCCTGCCCTTCTGGCGATCCGTCTTTCAGCGTCTCGGCGTAGATGACCGTTACGTAGTCGCTATCCGCAATCCACTCAGCGTTGCGGCGTCCCTACGAAAGCGCCAAGGCATGACGCCCGCAACATCTCATATGCTTTCGCTTGTCAGTGTTGTGCCATACCTAAACGAAATCGCCGAAAGGCCGTTTGTTGTTGTTGATTACGATCTGTTCTTAGCTGACCCGCTATTGCAGCTCGCGCGCGTCGAACGCGTTCTAAGTTTCTCACTTTCTGAAGCGAGTAATGCGCAGGTTGAATCTTTTTCGCAACATTTCGTTAATCCCGCGCTTCGGCACAGTTTTTTTGACAGCCATGACTTCGATATCATTCCCGCCGTCAGTCCTTTGGTGCGGGAAGCATACCTCCGCCTCCGCGAGTTAGCAGCCGACGAGTTCGCCGGTGATATTCGCGTATTTTGGACAGCATGGGAACGTCTTCGCAAAACCGTTGATGCCCTGGCAGCCCGCTCGGATCAATGTCCGGAACACCAGTTTCAGTTCGTTGATCGCTCCTCGTTTCCAGGCACGCACGTTCGATTGTTTGCGGTGATAGGGGCGCCGCAAACCGGCACGAACCTTCTGCGCGAAGTTCTGAATTCAAATGAAAAGATCGCGATGTTCGGAGAGATCCTTTCGCCGAGTCCCGCGCAGGCTCATTGGGATAACTTCTTGCGGGCGCAACCGCCGCCCGGCGGTTTTCCCGCGCTAGACCCGGGAGAGATGGAAAAGCTCCTGGATCGATACTTCGAATTTGTTCTCTACCGCGCTCGCAACTACTGGCTCGACGCGGACAAGAGCCGATGCTCGGCCATTGGAGTCGATATCAAATACAATCAGCTGAGAGAACTTGATCCAGTCAGCTGGGATTGTACCGCTCAACCATTTCTGTTGTTGTACTTAAGGGCACGAGGAGCAGTTCTAGTCCATTCCAGTCGCCGAAACATAATTCAGTGGGCCATATCGGCATTGATAGCCGCGGAGAGAAATATTTGGAACGATTACGAGGATGCGGTTAGCGATAGCCGTTATAAGGTCGACGTCGAAAGATGCCTCGGGTACGCGCGCACCTTCGTTAGCGACCGCGATTCCTTCCTGAGAACCATCCAAAATTGGGAGGTAACGGAGTCCTGGTATGAAGATCTGATCGACGAAATCGCCAACGCCGATGTCGATGTAGAGCTTCCAGACGTAGCCGGACCCTTGCGCGATATCGCAACCGCACTAGAAGTCCCTTTTCAGTTCCGTAGTCAACGAGATCTCCGGCAATCGGTAGCTATTTCCTATTCACGATTGCTCCTAAACCACGAGGCTCTGTCGCTAGCCGTGAAGGAATCCTGTTTTTCGGCTTTTGCCGCGACCTTGTGATTTGTCAAGGGCAGCCCTGCAGAGCTATCTTCGCTGAGCGACTCTTACTTTTGCGTAAAAGAAACCCACGTTATCGATAAAAAACTTATCTGGGAGGAGGGGATCACTGTCGTCCCAAACATCATTCATTTTGAAATATAAGTTTCCGCTTCGCTTTGCTAAAAGCACATTGTTTTTTCCAACAAAGAACGCATCGCTCCTCGTTGGCTGTGCCTGCGTTTCTCTGATTGCTCCCACGAGAGCACCGATATTATGATCTCTTAAGATGACCTGGGTTAGACGCGACAAGAATCAAAATCGGCATACAAATCCCTGACTCGCCGCACAATAAACGGAGCCATTGAAGACGTATGGCACCCCATCCTATGCGTGTTTCGTTACGTGCGCCCTCCAGAAAAAGGGGTGCGGCGCCGTCGTTTGGCCGGATGGTACCGGCAGCTCCTCGAGATCGATGTTCCGGAACCTATCCGCGCCCTAATCAATGAGGAGGTCCGCCGATCGCCTCATGCGCAAATCGCTCCGCTGGTGGAGGACGATATCCGGAACTTGATGCGCTCGCTCGAAATAGATCCTGATAATTGGTACCCGATGAGCTACCTGAGCTTCCTCAAACACGCTCAAGCGTATGTCGCCGGCACGAAGGAGGAGCATCTACGAGCCAGCAGTGAAGCCGATGAGTCGACTCCCAAGATACATCGGATTATGGAAGCGAAGGCGAGAGCGGCCGGGCAACCGTGGCCAGCCGCAATGCGGCAGCAAAGGACGGCGGCGATTGAGCATTTTGAAGATTTCATTCGTGCGCGGCCAGATAGTCCGGAGTCCGTCTTTGCTTAGCAAGAAGCGTGGCTGTCTCCTGGCCGGACTCCCGCCCAGCCAAGTCCATTTCGATTGCGGCTGCGAGTAAGTGACAATGTTCTAGCCTGCGCCGCCCGGCTTCGGCTGATGTTCGCCGATCTGCAAACAAGCATTCATAGAACTGCAACCTGCGGATGATAGTTTTCTCTCTTCTGCTGAACTCTTGTCGCGCAAACGTTCGATCATCTTGGGAAATCGAGCTCCGTTGCGCACGTCCGCGTTATCGCTTGCGGCCGTTTCGTTCACGCTCGTTTCATGCGCTTTTACCGCCGCTGCCCAAAACGGCAGTGCGTACTTCTACCCGGGCAATCTGGTTGTGAGCCGCAGTGTCTCCGACAACGATCCCAACAACGTCCAAGTGGGAATGACCCTGCCGCCCAACTGCACGAACAGCTGTGTCCAAGCGGTCGTCGACGGAACTTACCCGTTCGTGTGGAACAACGCCCCTGTAGACGGCAGCTTCGGAATCACCTCGAAAATCTTTCTCGATCAAATCACTACTGCCGGCGCGCCCGTCAACTCGCTCGAGGTGCCCAACGGCTCCCAAAAAGGAGTGCCGCCCACCAAAGATCAGTATGGTCACCAGCTTCTCCTTAAAATCGGAATTGGCCTTGAACTTCTCGACTGATGGCCGCTACCTGACCTTCATGGGATACCTTTCGCCGATCAATGCGCTTGATGTATCGAATTCCAACCCCCCGGAGTTGTCGATCCGACGAATCCTGTCGGGGAGAGCTTCTACCGCGTGGTGGCGCAAATCGATCAGAAAGGGAAGTTCGCTACACGGCAACGAACGCTTATAGCGGCAATAATGGCCGCGCGGCGATCCTGAACAGTACGCAAGGCGCGAGTGTAGTTTATACATCCGGCAATGCCGGGAACGGCGCCAATCCCCAGCCGGACGGAATCATTATCGGAGCCGGCGCGCAGATCCTTACGCCTCAGGTCAAGGCATTAGTTGCGCAATCCCCTGGAATACCCACGCCCGTTGGAAGCTTCAACATTACGCAATTAGGCGATCCTTCGGATAAAATCGGAAAAGACACCAACTTCCGCGGCCTGACGGTTTTCGACAATGTGCTTTATTACACGAACGGAGGAAATCTATGAAACGAGAAATCATTCGGGTCGAGCCACTGGCGACCTACCTCGAAAAGTACAAGGCGCCCGCTTCGACGGTGACTAAACATGGCGACACTATTTATGTTTCAGGCGCTCCGCCGTTCGATCCGAAAACCGGAGAGATTTTCCGAGGGCCTATTGAGCGCCAGACCGAGATCGTTTTAGACCAGCTTAAGCTCTGTGTCGAAACGGCGGGTTCGTCCTTGGAAAACATCTTGAAACTGAATGTCTACGTGACTTCAGTAGATATGTTTCCTGCTGTTAACGAGGTCTACAGGCGTTACTTCCCGGAGAATCCTCCTGCTCGAATCTTTATCAACGTTCCTGCTTGGTATGGCGGCTTCGACATCGAGGTGGACTGTATCGCCGCGGTTCTTTAGATCTGTCGATTGTCACTTTGATTGCCAATCTCCCGCTGCTCTTGTGGGCAGCGGTGAGACGGCTACGAATACAGAATAGCTTCGCCCTTTCGACTCTCGCCGACACCGGTCGGCAAGCGATTGGTAAACGGGACAATCAGTCACGTATCGCAGGTACAAACCAAGGTGTCTGGGTTCTCCAAGACACCAAGTGGTCGCAGATCTTATCGTGAGCAGCTGGGCAAAGTCATTGACCCGAATAAAAAGGAAGCGGCGGTAATGGCGTCAACACCGTCTATTTCGTCGACTCGACCGGCACGGTATGCACCGACACAAATGGCATCGGTCTTCCCGCCGCCGGGGCCGCTCTTCCGGTGTCGCCGCTCGCTTACAACCCGGATCCAACAGTGATTCAGGCTCAGGGGCTGGTTCCAAACAACATGTGCATCCTGACGGGCTTCCCTACGGCCCTCAAATCCAAGACTTCGTTTCCCTTCGGCATATGGTTCGCGAACGCCACCACTCTCTATGTGGCTGATGAAGGCAACGGCGTCACCGGCAAGACCGTCGCGACTTTTTACAATCCGGCCGCCGCTCAAACCACTGCGGGACTCCAGAAGTGGATCCTTGTTTCAGGTACCTGGCAGTTGGCCTACACTCTGACCTCGGGCTTGGGCCTCGGAATGCCGTACATCGTCCCGAATTATCCGACGGGGAATAATGACGGAACCGGCGGCACCGGATTCCCGTGGGCGCCCGCGACCGACGGTCTCCGCAACATCACTGGGGTCGTGAACGGAGACGGGACCGCAACCATTTATGCAATCACCTCCACGATCAGCGGAAACGGCGATCAGGGCGCCGACCCGAACAAGTTGGTCGTGATCACGGACAGCTTGAGCGCTGGTGGCCCGACTCCTCCGTCAGAAGAGAATTTCACCACGCTGAAGACCGCCGGCTACGGCGAGGTTTTGCGGGGCGTTTCCTTCACACCAGGAACGGGAATCGCCGGACACTAGACCTGATGCCGAAGGCGGGACGATTTATGCCCGCCTTCGGCATCAAGTAGGAGTGGAGCAGCGCCTACGCGAAGACCTGCTCCTGCGATCGAGTCAAAGCGGCGGAATCTCCGTTACATTTGCTCGCTAAGGGGCTGCTAAATAATAATATGTACAATCAAACGCTCGCGGCTCATGAGTTGCGAGGCAGGAGAGTGTAGTTCCAGTTGGGGTGGGTTCTATGCCTTTTCAGGCGTAGTTTGTCGATGTCTTCGTCCGGAGTGGCAATACCGGTCTCGTACTGGTTGGTGTCTAGAACGGCTTTGACTTTTAGACCGCTTTTGGTATGGGTGCCGCCAATGAGGTTGATAACAGTTTCAAAGTTAAGCAACGGTTTGCCGCGCCAGTTCAGGCTGATGAAAGAGAACAGCCGGTGTTCGATCTTGTTCCACTTGCTGGTGCCCGGCGGATAATGGCAGACCGTGATAGCCATGCCCGTTTCATCACTGAGTGCCTGCAGATGGAGTTTCCAGGCACGCTGGCGGTTCCCGTTGCTGCCTCCGCTGTCGGCGCAGATGAGCAATCTGTCCGCTCCCCGATAGTGCCGTTTTCCGTCCAGACGCCACCAGCGCCGGATACTCTCCACGGCGAACTCGGCCGTATCGTGAGTCACTCCAACATTGACTACGGCTCTGTCGCGGGCGATATCATAAGCCCCGTATGGAATCGCCTTGCCCTCGCCGAGGTGCGGAAAATCGTGAACCGATACCTCGTCAGCTTGGCCTTGGGGAAGCCATCTGCGACCCGCATTTTTAAAGGCTCCGACGAGTTCCTTCTTCTTTGTGTCCACCGAGATCACGGGGGATCCGTCTCGCCGGAAGTTCTTCACCTGGCGGTTCAAATACCGGAACTGCGCGTCACGATCCGGATGCTGCGCTCCTTCACGAGTCTTCACGTTTGCCTGTAACGTGTAGCCCATATCCTCCAGACAACGGCCTATTGTCACGCTGCTGACCGGATGCCCCGATCGGGTCAGTTCCAGAGCGATGGTCCGCGTGGATTTACTGGTCCACTTCAAAGGGCTCATCGGATCGCCCGCCGTGGTCTCCTCGACGATCTCCTTGAGCCGGCCCATCAATGCGGGATCGCCGTCCTCCACTTTCTTCCGCCCGCCGCCGGGATTCCGCACGCGGCCCGAGGATGCGCTTCTCAACCTCGCGGCGCCGCTGAGATCCTTGACTCCCTGCGTAATAGTCACTCGTGACATTCCCGTCAGGCGTGCCAAACGAGTGATCCCGCCCCGTCCCAGATCGAGTGCCCTCTCAGCCACAAAGAGCCGTGCCTGATACTCATTCAACGTTCCAAGAACCTTCATCCAGATCTTCTCCGATGAAGCCGTTGAGGTATGGCGACCCACTACATAAAACATAACCTATGTCTTATGCTTTGTACATATTATTGTTTAGCATGCCCTAATTCTTCAATCCAGAAGGAAGGAATTCGAGGAATTACTGAACAACTGAATGCCCGCTTAGCCGCGGAATTGGCCATGCTTTCCTTCTGAGCGCCTTCCGAATCACCACGGACGATCCGTTTCGTATGTTCAGCTCCGGCCGAGTTGAAATTCCCGGCAATCGAAACCCCGCGAGGCGAAATTGGGCGCCGTCGATCGGGCGAGATGGCGACCAGTCGCGAGGAACAAAAAGAGTGCCTTCGGCGCGCGTTTTCTCAGCTGGGATGACCCCATGTTGCACCACCAACTAAAGATCCTGATGCGATTTCCGCTCACCGTATTTTCAACTGACGCGCGGCTTACAGTGCCGATCGCCCTGAAGAGATCGCCAGGAGGGTTCGCATTGGAGTATGATTGCAACCGGGAAGCGGCCAATGCCCGTAAGGCCGGCGGTTAACGCCGCGCCGCTCCCGGGCTGGCGGTACTTCCCCGAGCAGAAGGAATGAAGGAGGTCTGCCATGGATCGATTGGAAGTTCGCGTTTCGATTACCAAGCTCTTGCTGGGGCTCATCATCGTCATTGTTCCGCTTAGCATAATTGGCCTGATTCTCACCCAGCGCGGCGACAAGTCGCTGGATAACTCAGTGGGGAACAACTTTAAGACAGTTGCCCTGCTTTACAGCACCGAGATCTCGCAAAGCATGCGCAGCCGTATTGCCTCAGTGGACGCCCTCGCCAAAGAGCCCGCGATTGTAAGTGCCGTTACCGGCAAGAACGCTGGTAAGGAAATGCTCAACTCGCCCGCTTCGCAACTGCTGCGTGAGCGAAAGGCGATCGACCAGCAGTTCCTGTCCATCGTTGTCACGAATCAGAACGGCGACGTTGTTGCCGCCTCGCAGCAGCCGCCAAAGGTTTCGTACGCGCAGGATGCCCTCTGGCAGTCCGTCTACAACAATGGACAGGGATCAGGGAAGGTCAGCGAAATCCTGGACGATGAGTTCACGAAGTCGTACTACGTTAACGTCGGGGTTCCGGTGACTGAGCCAACCTCCGGAGCTACTGTGGGCGTCGTGAGCGGCGCCGTTAACGTCAGTGATGTGCTCTCAAAGTTCCGGGATGCCCAAATCGGGAACGGCGCCCGGGCGGAGCTGGTAAGTGACGACGGCACAATCGTCAGCGGTCCGAATGCCGACGTCTTCGCGCGTGCGAGATCGCAGAACTTCGACGCCGTGCACGACACCGCCGGCTCAGTGGAAGGCGGCCGGAACGGTTGGGTGATGTCTCATCTGCAAAGTGGACCGTACATCGTGGGCTATGCGGGCACCGGACTGAAGCAGCATTTTCCGACCCTCGGATGGGTCGTCCTGGTAAGCCAGGACGAGCACCAGGCGGCAGCTCCCATCCGCGGCTTAGAGCATTTCGCTTTGTGGATGGTGGTGCTCTCCGTCTTCATGCTCACGCTGTTCTGCGTGTACTATTTCCTGCATCGTGCCCAGCAGTTGGAACACATCGAACAGGAACTGAAGGCCGAGCCGCCGCGCACACACTCCGCAACTTCGTACTGACGGCTTTGGGTGCGCTTGCCTGAGCTCCCTGGTACGCTGGGCGTTTATGGACCTGGAATACTTCAGGAAAGTACTCTCGGCGAAGGAGCAAGAGCTTATTGCCGAAATTACGAGGCTCGAAGGCGAAGCGCGTGAGTCGCCCGTGGCGGAGGTGGGGGATTGGGTTGACGAGGCAACCTCCGATGAGGGGGCGTCTAACGCTTATGAAGAGAGCGCCGTTGTGTCGGAGACGTTGGCGCAAGTGCGAGCAGCTTTGCAGCGGATTGACGACGGCACGTACGGCCGCTGCGTTGACTGTGGCCGGTGGATTTCGTTGGCACGTTTGGAAGCCGTTCCGTGGACGCCGTATTGCATCGATGACCAGCAGAAGCACGATGCCGAAAAAGGCGTCAGGGAATCAACTCTCTAGTACGCTTTGGCGACAACCACTCGTTGAGGCACCGGCTCGCCGGTAACGATGCAGGTTCCCGCGCCATCGTAGTCGTCGGTCAGAGGTATGTTGCGGACGGTGGCTTTGAAATCCTTCAGGCGCGCTTCGGAGCGCGGATCGTCCTTCAGGTGTGCCATGACAAACTTGCCGCCGGCTTTCTCGGCCGTTACATCGCGCAGTATGTCTTCGACTTCTCCGATGGAGTTTGCGAGTACCGTGTTGGCTTCCAATCGAGTTTTCGCAGCGTTGTAGAGGTCGGTCTGCATCGCAGCCAAAGTACTTTGCAGCTTGGCGGCGATTTCGTTTTGCGCGGCGGTTTCTTTACTGCCCGTGTCCCGCCGCTTCACGACGATATTGCCGGAAGCGATATCACGTGGCCCGAGTTCCATCACAATCGGCACGCCGCGCCGCTCCCAATGAAAGAACTTTGCGCCGGGAGTGTGCCCTTCGCGATCGTCGACCTTGATTTTTAGATCCGTGGCAATCCTGTGGGCCGTTTCGAGCACTGCTCCACGCTCTTCGTCTTTGCGATAAATGGGCACCAGCACCGCGGGAAAAGGCGCTAGTTTTGGCGGCAGCACCAGGCCTTTGTCATCCGAGTGCGTCATGATCAAGCCGCCGATCAAGCGTGTGCTGACGCCCCAGCTTGTCTGCCAGACGTAATCCAGCGAGCCTTCCCGCGATTGGAACTTGACGTCGAACGCTTTGCCGAAATTCTGCCCGAGATCGTGGCTTGTGCCGGCTTGCAGCGCGAGTCCGTTCTGCATCATTGCTTCGATCGAATAACTGCGCAGCGCTCCTGCGAATTTTTCCCCATTCGTCTTCGCGCCTTTGATTACGGGCATCGCCATTACGTTTTCGGCTACATCCGCGTAGATGTCGAGGATGCGCAGAACTTCTTCCAGGGCTTCCTCGTGCGAGGCGTGCGCCGTATGGCCTTCCTGCCAGAGAAACTCAGTCGTGCGCAAAAACATGCGTGTGCGCAGCTCCCAGCGGACAACGTTGGCCCACTGATTGAGCAGCAACGGAAGGTCGCGCCAGCTTTGTATCCAGCGGGCAAAGAAGTAGCCGATGATGGTCTCCGACGTCGGACGAATCACGTATGGCTCTTCGAGTTGCTTGCCCCCGGCGATGGTTACAACAGCCAGCTCAGGCGAGAAGCCTTCCACGTGCTCCGCCTCCTTTTTGAGGAAGCTCTCGGGAATCAGCAAGGGGAAGTAGACGTTCTGATGCCCGGAGGCCTTGAAGCGGTCGTCAAGCTCACGCTGCAGCTTTTCCCACACGGCATAGCCATTGGCCTTGATAACCATGCAGCCTTTGACGATCTCCGCCGGCTCCGCCATGTCGCCTTCGAGGACGACGTCCTGATACCAGGCGGCGAAATCCTGATTTCGAGGGGTGATTCGCGATTCTGCCATTCTTCCTTTTCGATGCTCTATAGTTAGAATCTCCAATCATAGATGGAGGGCGGGCGGCGGCCGTTGGTCCGTCCTGGATAATAGATCTACCAGCCTCATGCGTTTTGCTTTTTCCGGCCTCCTCTCCTGCGCGGAGCGGAAGGTCACGGCCGTTACACCCTCGCCACTTCTTGCTGCGGTCGCAAACCGGCAGTTTGCGAACAATGAGCTGCGGCTCGGCCGCTTGAGCTGGGAACGTCCTGCTATCTATTCCGTGAGCGCATGGCTCGCGAATTGCTGGCAGGAAGCGCGGTTCAGCGCAATCGATATCCCCATTCTGCTGTCGGGCGCGCAGGAGCGGCTGCTGTGGCGTCAAATCATTCAGCGAGAGCACGCAGGATTGTTCGACGTTACCGGAACGGCCCGGTTGGCGAGCCGGGCTGCGAGTGTAATGGCCGATTGGCATATCCCGTCACGCGGTGATGCGTGGAACGAGTATGAAGACGCGCGCGAGTTCCAACGCTGGCTGGAAGAGTTTCGGCGGATATGCCGCGAGAATCAATGGGCGACGCGGGCTGATCTTTGGCGGCTGCTGCCGGCTTTGATCTCACGCCAGCAATACGCGCCGCGTGCGACGGTGTTCGCCGGATTTGAAAGCCTCACTCCCGCTTTGCAATTGCTGGTTGATTCCGAGCCCGGGTTGTTTCGCCTGGCTGCGCCCGAAGCGCGCGCGCCGGCCGCTGCCGTTTCCATTAAGAAGTGCGGCGATTTTGCCGAGCAGGTGGAATACGCGGCGCGGTGGGCGCGTGCCGAGTTCGAGGGGCAGGCGGCATCAATCGCTGTGTTTGTTCCCGATTTGCGCCGGAAGCGCGCACTGGTAGAGCGTACGTTTCGTCAGATCTTCTACCCGGGAGAGGCGTTTCGCGAGTCGCGGCAGTCTGTTTTTCATATTGGCGCTGCGGCGCCTTTATTCGAGCATCCGTTGGTTGCCGCAGCTTTACTTTTTCTCGAACTGGCTCGTCCGCGGATCGCTATCGGCGATGCAGGGTCCATTCTGCGGTCGCCTTTCCTCGGCGGCGCGAATGAGGAACGCAGCGCCCGCTCACTTGCGGATGTCGACCTGAGAAGGAAGCGCGGGCTCTACGTATCGCTGCGGGAGTTGGAATGGTCATCCAGGAGTTGTCCGGCTCTGACACGAGTATGGCCCGCGGTCCGGCGGGCGCTGCGCGGCAAGCCTGAGGTGGCCGAGCTCTCCGAGTGGGGCGAGTTCATCGGCCGTCTTTTGAAAGCGACAGGCTGGCCCGGTGACGAACAGTCTTCCAACGAAGAGCAAGCGGTCATCGAAGCTTGGGAGGATGCGCTTGCCGGTTTAACGGCGCTCGAGCTGGTGTCGGAGCCGGTGAATCTGGATGTTGCGATCGCGCATTTGCGGGGGCTGCTGGCGACAGGATTGAATACCGGCGACTGGGATTCGCCCGTGCAAGTTCTGGATGCCGCTCAGGCGGCAGGCCTGGAAAGCGATGCTGCGATGGTCACAGGTCTCTCCGATGAAACCTGGCCGCCAACGGTGGAACACGGATCTCCGCTGATTCCGCTCAAGCAGCAGCGCGCGCAAGGTGTTCCCGGCAGTTCGCCGCAAAGCCTCCGAGGCGAACGCGAGCGGCTGACTCGGGCAGTTTTCAGCGCCGCGCCGGCTGTGCATGCAACCTACTCGAAACGCCTGGCCTCGGCGGCGCGAGGATTGGTCACTAGAGAAATGAGCGCCGATGACGCATGGACCGGAAAGACTCCGTGGCAGTCATTCCAGGCGGCGACGCTGGTTGAGCTGGAGGATTCGCAAGCGCCGTCCTTCGTCCCGGCTGGCCCAGTTCGAGGCGGAACGCGATTGATCAAAGCGCAATCGCAGTGTCCATTTCGCGCGTTCGCAGAGTTCCGGCTGCGTGCCTCCGCTCTGGAGGATGGGGTGCTCGGGATGGATGCTCTCGCGCGCGGCACCACGTTGCACACGGCACTGGAACTGGTGTGGCGCGAGTTGAAGAGTTCAGAAGGGCTGCGCAGCAAATCGCACGCTGACCTGGCATCGCTCGCCGGGGAAGCGATTGCGCAGGCCGTGAGGATGGATGAAAGCAGCGGCCTGCAGGAGCTGGTCACCAGCGTAGAACGCGAGCGTTTACAGGATCTGATACTCGAGTGGCTGGATGTGGAGCGTGAGCGCTTGCAACCTTTCACCGTCGAATTGCTGGAAGGAAAGCGGGACGTTGACCTGGCCGGCCTTCCGATCCAGATTCGGCTGGACCGGGTAGACCGTCTGAACAACGGATGCGCGCTGCTGCTGGATTACAAAAGCGGAAAGCAGACCAAGAATGCCTTGTTATGCCCGCGGCCGAACGAACCTCAATTGCTGGTATACGCGGCTACGGCAGATGAAGACGTCGATGGCCTGCTACTTATCCAGCTGCAGGCGCGCGATTGCAAGGCCTCCGGATTCACTCGAGAGCGACAATTTGAGCGCAGGACGGTGGACGTGAAAGGCTGCGGTTGGGACCGATTCCTGGAAGAAGCCAAACAAGAGGTGTTTGCGCTGGCCAAACAGTTTCGGTCCGGGTGGGCTGCGGTACATCCGAGCAACGGCGCCTGCGATTTCTGCGCCTGCAAACCATTGTGCCGGGTGAATGAGAACGCGGTGTCCGATCAGGATAGCGAATGATACTGACGGATCACTCGCAGCGCAAGACGGCACTGGATCCCGCACGCTCTTTTATCGTGCAGGCGCCGGCGGGTTCCGGAAAAACCGGCCTGCTGGTGCAGCGCTACCTGGGGCTGCTAACAGTAGTGAAGCGGCCGGAATCGATTGTCGCGATGACGTTCACGCGCAAAGCGGCGGCCGAGATGAAAGAGCGCATTCACGACGCGCTTGTGGCTGCCCGCGAAGACCGCCATGCGGGGAACGAGTTTGACCGGGAGACGCGCGCGCTCGCAAAGGAAGCACTAGCGCAGGATGAGCGGCACGGCTGGAATCTGCTGGTTGACACGGGACGGCTGCAGATTCAGACCATTGACTCGCTGTGCGCCATGCTGATCCGTCAGATGCCGGTGACTTCGCGGTTCGGCGCTATGAGCGAAGTGGTGGAAACGGCGACAGTGCTGTATGGTCAAGCTGCCCGGCGCACGCTGATCGACCTGGCAGAAGGTAGCGCGGAGGATGGCGAGCTTCTGCATGCGCTGGCGAGGTACTTCGATAACGACCTCGGCCGTTTAGAGCGGCTGATGGTCAGTATGCTCGAGCAGCGCGACCAATGGACTTTCATCGGGGAGGGTGACCATCCGCCGGAGATCGCGAATTCTTGCCATCTGCTGAACCGGGCGCGCGAAGTGCTTGCCAATGTATTCCGGGAGCGAGGCGCAGTGGACTTTACGGAGGCGACGCGAGCGGCGATCCGGGCGCTGGGGACTTCGGAGCGGCCGAGCGATCTGCTCTATTGGCTGGATTACCGGATCGAGCATTTATTGGTGGATGAGTTTCAAGACACTTCGCTGGCGCAGTACGACCTCATCAGAGCTCTCACGGCGCAATGGTCTGAGGATGACGGCCACACTCTCTTTCTGGTGGGTGATCCGATGCAGAGCATTTACCGTTTTCGGGGCGCGGAAGTGTCGCTGTTCTTGCGCTGCTGGAAAGACGAGCGACTTGGTTCGGTGCGGTTGACGCCCCTGAGTTTAAATACAAATTTCCGGTCTGCGCCGGAAATTGTGCGCTGGGTGGAAGGGAAATTCCAGCCGATCATGTTAGAGGATCGCGCGGGGGATGTGCAGTTCCGGCCATCCGAGGCAGCGCGTCCGGAAAGGGCCGGCGAACCGGAACTACTACCTTTTTTGGGCGACTCCAGCGAAGCGGAAGCGCAGGCGGTAGTGGACATTGTGCGACGCGAGCGGCAGAACGGTACGGTGGCGATTTTGCTGCGCAGCCGAACGCACGTGGTGAGCATTCTTCCGCAATTGCGACGCGCCGGTATCGCCTATGAGGCTGTCGAGATCGCGGTGCTTGCCGAGGAGCAGCACATTCTCGACCTGATTTCTTTGACGCGAGCGGTTTCGCACACAGGCGACCGGATTGCGTGGCTGGCATGCCTGCGTGCGCCGTGGTGCGGGCTCGCGCTAGCTGACTTGGCGGCGCTTACTGAAGACGAGCCGGAACGAACGATTCTCGAGTTGCTTTCCGATCCTGAAAAGATCGCGACGCTGCTGCCGCAAAGCCGGTTAAGAGCGGTGCGCGTTCAGGAGATATTGTCGGCGGCAGTGTCGCGCGCGGGCCGGCTGCCTTTGCGCGATCTGGTGGAGAGTGCATGGCTGGCGCTCGGTGGTCCCGCGGTGCTGGCCGAGAAGAGTCAACGGGAAGACATTGCCATTTGCCTGGATCTTATTGAAGCCGTCGCGGAAGGCGGTGTCATTCGAGATTTCACGCTCCTGAAACAGCGGCTGGAAGGCCTGTTCGCGCTACCTGGCAACGCGGAAGGGCGCGTGCAAGTGATGACTATTTTTCAGGCTAAGGGACTGGAGTTTGGGACGGTCATTCTGCCACAGCTTGGCAAGCAAACGAAGTCGACCGACCGAGAACTGCTCGCCTGGACAGACGAAATTGAAGACGATGGCACGACGATACTGCGCATTGCGGCGAAGCCGCAGAAAGGTGCTGACGATGATGCCTACAAGGAAATCGTAGAGGAGCTGGACAGTAAAGACCGGCACGAACTGAAGCGCGTCTTCTATGTTGCATGCACGCGTGCCCAGAACAAGCTCTACCTGCTGGGGAACACGAAGCTGAAGAAAGATGGTGAACTGGCGAATCCGCCATCTGGAACGTTCTTACGTTTGATCTGGGAAAGCGTCAAGCCGCAATTCGACGAAAAGCGCCGCATGCTGGGGCGGGGAACTGCACTCACGAATAGGGCGGAACTGCCGAAGACCGTACTGCGGCGGCTCCCGGCCGATTGGTCTCCGCCACGCCTGGATTCTTCCGTGCGATGGACGCCGGAATTGGAACGCGCAGCGGCATCGGCGCGGAAGATCACTTATCAGTGGGTGAGCCAGACCAGCCGGCACGTGGGAACGGTGGTGCACGCGTTCTTAAATCGCATGAGCGCGGTCGACAGAGCGCCCTGGTCGAATGAGCGCGTCTCAGCAATGCTGCCGGCGATTGAATCCGAGCTGCGACGGCTGGGCGTGACTCGTTCCGAAGTGAACCAGGCCGCGGCGCAGGTAGTTCGAGCGCTGACCAACACGCTGCGAAGCGAGCGCGGCCGTTGGATTCTGCAGCAGCACGCCGAGGCGCGGTCCGAGTGGGCCATTGGCGGCAGGATTGGCGATCTGCTGATCAGCGGAACGGTGGATCGCTCTTTTCGTGATGAGAAAGGCCGTTTCTGGATCATCGATTTCAAGACGAGCGAGCACCAGGGAGGCCGACTGGATAGGTTTCTCAAAGACGAGCAGGAGCGCTACTGCCCTCAACTGGAGAATTACGCAACGCTGCTTTCGCGCATGACAACGGGGCCGATTGCGCTAGGGCTGTATTTCCCGCTACTGGATGCCTGGTGCGAGTGGGAGTTGGAGCGGCAGGCGGCTTTTGCTTTCTAGGCTGGCCTACTAGACTGGATAGGAGTGGCGACAAAACTGACAGCGAACGTAAAAGCCGGAGGGTGCGCTTCCAAGCTCAGCCCCAGGATCTTAGATCAAGCGCTGAAAAACGTGCCACGCGTCGTGAACGACAAAGTGCTGGTGGGTTATGACACCGCCGACGATGCCGGTGTTTATGATCTGACCGAGGCCGGCGGCAAGCCGCTGGCGATGGTGCAAACAGTCGATTTTTTCACTCCGATTGTGGACGACCCGTACACCTTTGGCGGCATTGCGGCCGCGAATGCCTTGAGCGATGTGTACGCCATGGGCGGTAAACCGGTGACGGCGCTCTCACTGGTGGTCTTCCCCGCCAAGGGCGATATTCAAGATCTGGAAGCGATTTTGAAAGGGGGCGCGGACAAGATTCACGAAGCGGGCTGCGTCATCTTAGGCGGCCACAGCATTTCAGACGACGAAGTTAAATTCGGTTACGCCGTGACGGGATTGGTGGACCCGGCAGGCATAATGACGAACGCCAATGCGAAACCCGGCGATGTGTTGGTGTTTACGAAGCGCATTGGAACAGGCGTGATCTCGACAGCGCTGAAGAAGGGAATTGTAGAGCAGCGGCAGATGGATGGCTCGATCCGGCAGATGCTCACCCTAAATCGACGAGCCTGTGAAGAAATGCTGAGGGTGGGCGCGAATGCCTGCACAGACGTGACCGGCTTTGGCCTGCTGGGGCACGCGCGGGAAATGGCGCTGGCCAGTAACGTGACATTGGAGATTACCGCGAGCAGCGTTCGATACCTGCCGGGCGCAATTGAGTATTCGAAAGCCGGCGCGCATTCGGGCGGCTTAAACAATAACCGCGATTTTGTAGAAAGCTGCGTGAGTATGGGACCGGATATTCCGATTGAGATTCAAGCCTTGCTGTACGATCCGCAAACATCGGGCGGGTTGCTGATTTCACTGCCGGGTGAACGAGCCGCGCAGTTGCTGGAACGCTACCCCGAGGCCTACGCGATCGGGCGGGTGATGGAGCGCAGCGCGAAGCCTATCGAGGTGCGGGCGTGAGCGACAATCCGCTGGTCATCGCACTGGATGTGGGCAGCATTGCCGAAGCGCTGCGAATTGTAGAAAGCGTTGGCGATGCCGCCGATTTTTATAAGGTCGGGATGGAGCTGTATGCCGTGGGCGGCATGGATGTCGTGACACGGCTTAGCGCTCTGAACAAGAAAGTTTTCCTCGATTTGAAGCTTTACGATATTGGCGAAACGGTCAAGAGAGCGACACGTCAGATCTGTGCGACGGACAAGGTAACGTTTCTGACCGTGCATGGCAGCCGGACAATCATGAAGGCGGCGGTGGACGGGCGCGGCGGCAGCGCCACGCAGTTGCTAGCGGTCACGGTACTGACGAGTTTCGATCAAGAGGATTTGGCGGACCTTGGGTATCCGGTTCCGATTGTCGAGTTAGTGGAGTTGCGAGTAAAGAAGGCGGTGGAGAGCGGGATGGACGGAATTGTGTGTTCACCGCTCGAAGTGGCGAGCGTGCGAAAGACCGGGGGCAAAGCTTTGAAGCTGGTGACGCCGGGAGTGCGTTCCGACGGCGCGGCGAAGGGCGACCAGAAGCGCGTGGCGACACCCGCCGAGGCAATCCGGAACGGCGCCGATTACCTGGTGATTGGACGCCAGGTCACGCGAGCAACAGATCCGCATGCGGCATGCGTGCAGATTCTCAACGAGATCGAGGCAGAGGCGGTTTTGGGCGAACAGGGCACGGCAACGCGTGCCCCCGCCTGAAGCTACTCTCGAGTCTGCTTCAGAACATCCAAAATGGCTTGACCGTTCGGTGAACCCAGGCCGGTACAAGGGTCCCAGCCGACAGCGGCGCTGTAGCCGCCGTTCGTGCCGTGAGTGATATCGTTAAAAGCTTTGTGCCGGGAGACCGTGCCGTAAAGCTCCGGGTGAAGCCAGCCGGCGTTCTTCCCCAACTGCTCGTTGAATAAGGCGATGAGGCCGGCCCAAAGCGGAGCGACGGCGCTGGTGCCACCGACAACGCCCGCATTGCCATCGACCAGAATGTTGAATCCGGTTTCTGGATCGGCAACGCCGGCGACATCCGGCACTCCACGCCCGGTTGTGTTGACAGTGCCTATCGGCGGTGGAACGTTGATATGCGATTGAAAGGCCGGTTTCGAAAAGTGCGAACTCACTCCGCCGCCGGTGGCGCCACCGGCAGTACCGTCGTTCCAAACCGTTTCGGAGTGAATGACTCCGTTAGATCCGATGAGCCGCGTTCCGCCACACGCGAGGACCCAGGGACTGGAGGCCGGGAAATCGACGTGATTGCGCCCATCCTGCTCGCCGTCAGAAGAGCCGTCATCGCCGGCCGCGGCGCAGATCGAAATGCCGAGCAGCGCAGCGTCGTGAAAGGCGGCGTTGAAGGCGTTCATGGCCTGGGGGGTCCATTCTTTTTCCGCCGCGCCCCAACTGATGGAGATCACGGACGGCTTGCGGACGGTGTCATGAACTGCAGTGTTGATGGCATCGAGGAAACCCTGATCAGTATTGCCGGCAAAATAAACCGCGATGCGCGCACCAGGAGCTGCTCCGCCGGCTACTTCGATATCCAGAACTACTTCGCTATCGGCGCTGTTAGGGTCGCCAGTGGGGCTGTTCTGGCCGCCGTCGACGGAGACAGCCGTCACGGAAACGTTCGCCAGACCGAGTTGCTTCCAGTAGGCCTGCAGGTCAGAGTTACGGTAGCCGCCGCCCAGCTCAATGAGCGCGATAGCTTGGCCCTTTCCGGTGTTGGTTGGGAAGTTGTACAGCTTGGCTACCTGCGGTGGCGTGAAAGAGCTGTCGGCGGTGCGTTTATGAACGTGATGAGTTTTGGCGATGGGGCGCTGGTCAAAGCCTAGGATGGCGATTACTCGCCCGGCCAACTCCTGGGGAAGCTGCAGATGACCCTGGCGCGAGCGGAAGACTTTTTCACCCAAGCGCCGCAGCTCCAACTGGGCTCCGAAGATGGCCGCCAGTTCAGACAGGCGGCCGGAAATAGTTACTGTGCGCGATGCCGGATGGACGCGGCAGATGGAGAGATGCTGGGATGCGGCAAAATCCTCAGCGGCTCGAATGTCGCCGGGATCGGCGCCGTAAGAGCTGGCGAGTTTGTCGTGGGAAAGATGCTCTTCCAGTTGGCCGGCGGGCGCTGGCCGCCGACGCCGGAGCACCAGGTCCAGGCGAATGATTTCATCGGGTGCGGAGTCGCCGGCGTATACCGAAAGATGGGGATGCTCCAGGCTGCTGCCGGAGAGAATGACAGAAGACATCAAAGTTCTTGCTCCTGTCGCAAAGGATAAGATCGAGGCGTTTGCCTCTAGATTAAGTAAAACATCAATCTATGATCTCTAAGTATCTGATACAAAGCTAGATGATTCTTACAGTAAGCGACCAGGAGATTCTGTGACCTAGCTCGGTTGCCGTTGCCGCTTACGCCGGTGATATCTGGCAGTCTCTTCGAGATGTTCCGTGTGATACGTATGCGGAGCGTCGCTGACACTCGCCTCGTAAGCTGGTAGAAGATGGTTTCCTTCAAGAAAGGCATCGCCTGGGCGCTCCTCTTAGTGGCAGTGCTGCTTCGAGGGGATCTCGCAGTCTCGCAGTCGCTGGGAGCGATGCTCGGCGGCTCGAAGGCCGCTAGCACGCCTACGGCACCGAGCGATCCGCTGAAGAGAGAAACGCCCAGAGGTTCCATTCATAATTTTCTGGAAGCGTGCCACGCGAACAATTTCGCCCTGGCGGCCCAGTACCTGGATTTGAGCGGATTCAGCCCTTCGCAGCGCGCCAGCCGAGGACCCGAACTGGCCAAAGAGCTTGGCGAATTGCTCGACAGCAATCCGAGGTTCGAGGTGAACGACCTCTCTAACGATGAACAGGGCGATGTGACAGACGGGTTGGCGCCGAGTACCGACACTCTGGCTACCTTCGAGCTGAACGACGCGCCGGTCACTTTGCAGATGAACCGTGTGAATCAGCAGGGCTTGGAAGTGTGGCTGGTCTCGGCCGCGAGCGTGGAGCGCATCCCGGCGCTGAGCAAAAGCCTCTCCGGCCACCCTGGAATTGAAGCGAAACTGCCGGCGCCGCTAGTGAAGATTAAGTTCATCGATACGCCGCTCTGGGTATGGATCGTACTGGTGCTGGCAGCGCTGATTCTCTCGGTGGTTTCGGGACGGTTATCGGCGTTGTTTCTGCTGGTGATGAGGCCGGTGGCGAAACGATATGCGCCGGACCTTCAGAAGGCGCGGCGATTTGAGGCGCTGACTGAACCGCTACGCCTGATATTGTCCGTGGTTGTTTTCCGGGCGGTGATGGGATTTCTCGCACCCTCCGCCCTGCTTCGCGAGTATCTGCTGAAGCTAATGGCGCTGCTGTTCGTTCTTGGTACCGCGGCGCTGGCGATGCGGATTCTCGATGTGATTTCAGATCACATCATTTCCCGGCTCGACCACCGCGAACGGGCACTCTCCTATTCGGTCTTCCCGCTCGCCCTGCGGCTGATCAAAATCGTGATGTTCATCATTGCGGTCCTGATCACTCTTTCAGCATGGGGCTACAACACTACCACTATTCTGGCCGGTGTAGGCGTGGGAGGGCTGGCCATCGCGCTGGCCGCGCAGAAGACTCTTGAAAATCTCTTTGGAGGATTCTCAGTCATCAGCGACCGTCCCGTGCTGGTGGGTGATTTCTGCCAATTTGGAACTCAGGTGGGAACGATTGAAGATATCGGGCTGCGATCCACGCGGATTCGGACGCTGGACCGGACAGTGGTCACGATTCCCAATGCACAATTCTCAACGATGACGCTGGAGAATTTCTCCAAGCGGGACAAGATGTGGTTTCACCCCGCGCTTCAGCTGCGACCTGAGACCTCGCCGTCGCAGGTGCAGCAAATGATGGATGCAATTACCGGGATCTTGGAGAAGCATCCGATGGTGGATGCGTCCGGAGTGCCGCTACGGTTCACTCAGATCACCCCCAATTCACTTCGAATAGAAATTTTCGCTTATGTGCTGACGCCGGATTTTAACCAATTTCTGGTGGTGCAGTCTGAGTTACTTTTGAAGATTCTCCAGGCGGCGGCGGAGCACAATATCGGCTTCGCGGTACCGTTCGCGGAATCGATCAACATTCCGATTGAAATGGCTGTGAAAGCCGGGGAACATCCTCCGTTCCTAGAGCCGGCCAGCCCGTCAAGCGAACAATCAGCAGCCGGGAAGAGCCCGGTCCCGGCGGGGCGAGAGACCGACGGAACCGCCCAAAAGAGTTGAAAGAAAAGCTGCGCTTCGCCACTCAAAAAACAGGTGCAAAAGACGATTATCCAAGCCAGCGGACGCGCGCGTCTGGCTGCAGTCTGCGCTTTGCTGGTCTTTCTGGCCCTGACAACGGGCTATCTGATGACGCGAAGTCCCTGGTGGGACGAGGGCCTTTTTGCCGACGTGGCGCTGAATTTCCGCAATTTCCGGCATTTAGGCAGTTCGGCGCTGGACCCCAACGGCTACTTGCAATGGCCGGAGGTACACCGTTTCACGTATTGGCAGCTTCCGATGTACCTGGTAGCGCTGGGCACCTGGTTTCACCTGGTCCCGGCCACGGTGCAATGGATGCGCGGGCTATCACTGCTGTTCGCATGCGTGTACTTAGTTTCCTGGTTCGTGATGGTTCGCGCGCTGAGCAGGAGCGAGCCACTGGCGTTGTTTGTGACTTGCGTGGTCGCGCTGGATTATTCGCTTATCAGCGCGGCGTCCGATGGCCGCATGGAAATGATGTGCGCCGGGTTGGGATACGCCGGGATTGCTAGCTATCTGTACTTTCGTGAAACGCGTTGGAGTTTGGGAATCGGGCTCGCGGGACTATTCGGGGCGGGTTCGCTATTTTGCCATCCCATGGGAGCGGTGACAAATGCCTCTATCGCGGCGCTGGTTCTGTTGGACTGGCGGCGGATCGAGTGGCGGCGCGTTTGGATTGGGCTGCTGCCGTGTGGCGTAGGCGCGTTGCTGTGCGGCTTGTATATCTGGCAGGCGCCGCAAATTTTCGAAGCGCAATATCACGCTGCAACCGCGTATCGAGAGCGGACGCTGTTTACGTTGTTGAAGAGCGTCGCCACAGACGCTTACACGCGCTTTTGGGAGAATTTTTTTGCGCTGCAATCCGGCGTGAATCGTGCACGAGTGATCATTCTAATTTTTGCGGTAGCCGGAACGGTGGCTTTGTCCGCGGATAGAAAACTGCGTTCCGAGCCGCTGGGGAAAAGGCTCCTGATTCTAGCGGCGATCGCTTATATGGGTGTCGCGATTATCGATAACCAGGGCTTTCCGTTCTACATGGTCTATACACTCCCAGTGATGACGGGCTGCGGTGCTGTGTGGGTAGCGGCCCAATGGCAGCGGGGCAAGGGCATGCGGCGGTTCATGCCTGCCGCATTGCTGGCGGCGTCTCTCTGCGTTGTGGTGGCGGGCTATAGTCTGAAGCTGAGGAAAGACGGCTACCAGAGAGAGTATGAGCCGGCGGTGGAAGCCGCGGAACATAATAGCAAGGCGGGCGGAGTCATTATGGGCGGTTCGGAGCTTGGGTTTTTGTTAGGTTTCAGATCAAACCTGGTCGATGACCGGTACCTGGGCTACTTCAGCGGCGTTACGCCTGATGTGTACGTGCAGAGCCAATATTACTATCGGATGCCGGGGACCGAGCTGACCCGCGCCTGGAATGCTTCGCGCCAAAAACTGCAGAGGGAATACCGGCTGGTATTTCAGAACGCAGAATACCGGGTGTATGCGTTGAAAAGCGATTTGCGCACCGATTCCCGCTGAATCTTTCCGCTTAGCAGCGCTCTGCTGGCAGGCCTGACAGTTGGGCATAGTTGCCGTCGAGCCGCAGCGCTTCTATGAGGGCGCCGGCGGCGGGAGGATAGCGCGGGGCGACGGCATGGCAGCCGCCAGTCAAGTGCAAGTGCTCGGCAAATACGGTGAGAAAGTACGCACTGCGGAAAAGGCCGCCGATGCAGGCGACCGGCACGCTTTCGCCGGATTGAAAAAGCTGCTTGTAGACGGGCTGCACATACCCTACGAGGGCGGTGGCGGCATCCGCCAGGATGCGTTGAGCGACCAGGTCGCGAGCCTCGGCCACTTGCGTAATGATTTGCGCAAAGGCGGCAATTTCAGATCGCGGAGTTGCGTAGAAGCGATGCAGAAGTTGATCAGCTGTGCGCGTTCCAGTTGCTTCCAGAAGCCGTTCGCGAATTTGCGTGGAGGAACCCCAGCCCTCTTCGAACTGCAAGGCGGCCCTCAGGCCTCGGCGAACCAAATCAAAAGATCCGCCTTCGTCGCCGAATATGTAGCCCCAGCCGCCCGCACGGGCAGTGACGCCGGCGGCGTTGCGGCCGAACGCCATGGATCCAGTGCCCGCGATGATGGCGATGCCGGGCTTGCCGGCGGTTCCACCCGTAAGGGCGATTTCGGCATCGTGCGTGATTTTATAACGAGCGCTCCGGATGAGTTCACGCGTGTAGGCGTCCTTGTCTTCCGGGCCCCCGCTGAAACCGCAGCAAGCGCCTTCGAACTGAACCGTTGCCGGATCGAGGGCCGCTTCGCGGCAAGCTTGGGCCACACAATCGCCGATTGCGTCGACAAAGCGGGAACGCGCTTCAGGTCCGGTCAGATGGTTGCATGGACCGCTCAAGCCTGCACCGAGAATCAAGCCCGTTTCCGCGGCGATCATGGCGGCAGTGCTGGATTGGCCGCCGTCGATCCCGAGGTAGAAACGTGACATCTCAAAACAGGCCGCGCGTTCAAGCGAGCGTCTTGTCCTTGGCGTAGCAGAACGGATCAAGCGGACACACGGCGCAGCGCGGCGAGCGGGCGATGCAGATCTGGCGTCCGAAATGGATCACCTGGTGGGAGAACAGAATCCAGCGGTCCCGCGGCACGATCTTCATCAGATCCTGCTCGATTTTGACCGGCTCGATATTTTTCGTCAGGTCCAGACGGTGCGAGATGCGCTGCACGTGCGTATCGACAACTATGCCGGATGCGATATTGTAAGCGGTGCCGAGCACTACATTGGCGGTCTTGCGAGCCGCACCGGGAACAGTCAGCAGGTCCTCCATGCTTTGCGGCACAATGCCTTGGTAGTCGGACAGAATTTTACGGGCGGCGCCGATCACGGAGCGCGCTTTGTTATTGAAGAATCCTGTGGAGCGGATATCGTTCGCCAGTTCATCCTGTGAAGCATGGGCGAAGTCCGTAAGCGAGGGGTATTTCTTGAAGAGACCGGGCGTCACCTTGTTGACGCGCTCGTCCGTGCATTGTGCCGAGAGGATGGTGGCGACCAGCAGTTCCCAAGCATCGTGATGGTGCAGCGCGCAAGCAGCCTGAGGGAAAAGGCCATCAAGCTCCTGCAGAATCTTTGTGAGGCGACTTTTGCGTTCTGCCGCGTTACGGGGCTTTGGAACCTTTCGAGGCGGCGTTACGGGGTGAGCAGGGGTTGCAGGGGAGGTAGCGGGCATAGAGAAACGACCAAGATAGCGCAGGCGAACGCGCGGCATGACCGTCAGCGGCAGGTTCACACCGGCTCTATGAAAAAGTTCAAGAAGATACGGCGCCAGCGGAGGCTGTCAGGTGTATATTGGCTCAATCCGGGAGGACAAAATGGAAATCCTGGGTAGAATGTTGGGACCTTGGAGCCATACGAGAAAATCCGGGAATAACCGCTAAACCGAAAATGGAGATTCTGGCTCCAATAGCCGGAATTCTCTGGTTATCAACAACACTATTCCACTGAGTAAGTCTTAACCAGGCCAGAGTAGCGGCCGTAAAAACCCAGGAGCGGGGGTTGTCGTGAGCAACATCGTTATTGAAGTCAATGGCAGTAGCGCAGGCGACGGATTTCTTATTGCGCCCGACAGTGGCGTCACGTTCACCGTGCCGCTGAACATCAGCACAAACGACGGCAGCACAGTCAGTGCCACGATCGACGCCACGCCAAACGGGGCTGGCTTGACCCTGCCATCCGGAAGCATGAGCATTGGTCCGTCCGGCGTCAGTATACCGATTTTTGCTACGGCAGCCAGTGGCGCGCGCGGCGATACGCAAATCAACGTCCATGTCGGCGCCGCGACGACATCGTTCCAACTCACCGCAATCAGCAACCCGGTGGTATGGTTTCGCGGCCGATTCGAAGCTCGTTTCGCAACCGATGGCGACTACTACAACAACCCGCGGGGCACATCGGGAGGCACTCCCGGCAGCGATGGTAGTTTTGGCGGACCGGGTTGGACCTGGGCGCTCCCGGGCGAGCCGGATTTCGTTCCTTCCGGCGTGGATAGTCACGGCGCTCCCAATAGCGTTCCCACCGAATTGACCAAGCCCGTCGGCCGCGTCGTGCGCTTCAATAATCCTGTCTCTCTCCGCCCGTTCGTGGCTCCCGTCGGCACTACCGTGAATGAAATCCACGGAACGCTCTCGGACTCCAGTACGCAGGTTTTCACTACCGGTGACCCGATGCTCGGCGCCAGCGTGGACTTAGGGCCGAACACATATCTCGCAGCGAATCAGCCCCAGAACCCGGCCGATCCGGCTCCGGCTGAGAGCAACATGGAAGGCTACGAGCCGATGGCGCTGTTCGAGTGCCACATCAACGGCTTCCTTTCCGGCGCATCAGCGAGCCTGACCGATCGTCCCACCGCCGGTCCTCCTCCTCCCAATCCCAGCCCCTCCATGCTGGACGCCGCTGAGGAGGCGATTCCGCAGTTCATCGATCCCACCACCGGAAATCCAACCACGTTTATCCCTCTCGCGACCTTTGAGGCGGCGCGCAAGACGGTATTGCAGAACGCCTACAACGCCTTGACACCGGCTCAACAAGCCTCTCAGGCAGGGCAGAATCTGCAGTTCCGGATTAACATGCTGCCGAACCCGAACGCGACGATCGGCTGGGAACAAAAAGAGGAGTACACCGGGCAGGTCAACTCCGGCCTTACGTTTCAGCCTGTTGCGTCGAGTGTCCTCTCCTACCTCTCCGAATATACTGCGTTCACATTTTTCGCCAAGCTATTCACGTTCCATCCCGACGAGCTATGCGGCTATGTGCACGGCAACCTGACGGCGAATCCCTCCGCGCATTTGGTGAAGACGCTATCGATTCAGATTCAGAACGGCACCTTCGGCAAAGACCAGTTGCAATCCATCGGTTTGCCCACCACGTTCCAGTCCGCCTTCTGGGTGGTGCTCGATGGCTTCTTTCCATCTGAACTCGGCGTCAACTCGAGCGACACTCTGAATAGTCCCGCTAATCCGCCGGTCGCCAATTACTCGGTCGACCCGTCCAACGCCAATCTGGCGGCCATCGTCAATGCGTTGCAAACCGAGGAGCAAATGGTAGTAGAGCCGTTTTCGGGCCCGGTGCTCACCACCAGTTTGCCCCCTCCCAATACGCCACAGCGCATTCTCTACCCGTTCAACATCCAATTCACGAGCCTTGACGGTTTCATTAACCAGACCGAAACCCTGACCCTGACCGCGCGCATTACGGTCAATGGCAAGACTTACACGAATTCGGCGCCGCTCGAATTGACCACGGCCGCGAATCCTTACGTCGTCGATGCCGATCCGGGCAATCAATATACCTCCTGGCTCAGCACTGACCTGCGAGTCTTTAAGGTGGATGACGACGAGGTGTTCTTCGGTAAATCCGTCAGCCAATTCTATCCATCCGGGACTACGTCGCCCCCTTCGCCCACCGACGCGGCGGCTGCGGCGACCGCGTACATCGCCGATCTCATCCAGCGCCTGACTCCCAGCGGATCGGCCGGTGGAAATACGTTCAATAACGACCTGAGCGAACTCGAAGACGCCACCCGCTCTCAGCTCGAATTTCTCACCATCGATCCACGCTCCGGCAAACCGGCTTACAACTTCGCGGTCTGCCGCGTGCGAATTTACGGCACTACGCCTCCCAACCCACCGCCGCCTTTCACGACGCAGGCCCCCAACTGCCGGGTCTTCTTCCGCGCCTTCCAGGCTCAGACCACGTCCTCGACGTTCGACACCACCACCACCTATCGCTCGACGCCGATCGGGACCCCGGACGTCAGCGCGCGTGTGCCGCTGCTCGGCCACGAGGTGGATGCTCAGGGTCACGACGAGTTCGTCACGATCCCGTTCTTTGCGGTCGGCCGCGTCAATTTCGCGGGACCTACGGACCTCACCACCCAGCCACCGGATATGCCCAACGTGCAGACCATCTCGCCGATTACCGGGAGCGAGGTCGACACGTATTACGGCTGCTGGCTCGACATCAACCAACAGACGCCTCTGTTCCCGCAATTCGCCAAGCCGGGCGATTACGACAACACCACGGGCTACTTCAATACGACCGGTTTTACCATCCAATCGATCAACGCCGCTTTCACCCGCGCGCCGCATCAGTGTCTGATTGCCGAGATCGCCTTCGACGATGTCCCGATCCCGGCCAACGCCGACACCTCCACCTCCGACAAACTGGCGCAGCGCAATCTCGCTTACATCGACGGACCGAATCCGGGTGTGATCGATTCGCGCCGCATGCCCCATCCATTCCAGGTTCAGGCGACCAAAGCGACTTCCGCTCATGTCGATGAACTGATGCTTACCTGGGGCAACACCCCGAGAGGCAGCACGGCTTCCATTTATCTGCCCGGAGTCACATCGGCTGAGATTATCGCACTTGCCAACAATCTCTACCCCGGTCATCTTCTGACTGCTGAGGATCAAAACACTATCGGTGCGCCATGGGGTCCGGTGACCTTCATTCCCATTCCGAGGAGCACGGGGCTTCTCGCGGGGTTGCTGACGGTCAACCTTCCGCCTGGCGTCCGGCGCGAGGATGAATACGCCATCGTCGTGCGTCAGGTGACCGACGCCGTCAAATTCCTGAAGCGCTACCAGCCCCCGAACCAGAACGGCGGCAACGGCGGCGTGCCGGCTCCCAAAGCGGCAGTCGCGAAGAAGCCGCTGTCCCTGATGTGGCGGCGCATCCTCGGCGCGTTTCAGGTCGATATCACTATCGCCGCTAAACATGAGCTATTGGCGCCCGAAGAAGACCGCCTTGCCCTATTCCGTTGGATCGCCGAAAACGTTATGCCACAGAGCCGCTGGTATCCCGTCATGCAGCGCTATATTGCCCAGTTGGCCGGCCGCGTTGCGGGATTCGGCGGAAACCCCGGCACCATCCTGCCCTCACCCAACGGCAACGTGCCCGGCCCCGAACCAGGCGGGGAGCGTCACCATCGTCACCGTCATCCCCACCACGAGGTCACAGGGAAAGTGAGCGCCGTGGCGTTCGATCACTTCGGCGATTTCGAAGGCTTCGTCGTAGAAACGGAGCGCGGCGAGTTCCGGCGCTTCCACAGCCGCGAGCCTCGTGTCTGCGAGATTGTTCGCGAGGCGATGGAGGACCGCACGTGGGTGACCGTGTTCCACGAACCGCACCGCCGCGACGAAGTTTCTACCATCAAGCTTCGCATTCCCCCCGAGCGCGAGTGAAGACATATGGAGGCGCGCATGCAAGCGGAACTCGAGGGTATCATCGGCCGGTTCGGAGCGGACACCGGCACCATCCATCTGATCGAAGAGGGGATTCTCATTCTCAAGGCTCATGCCGGCGTCCCGCCGCAGGTGGTCGAAATCGTCACCAGAGTCCCCATCGGCAAGGGTATGGCCGGTCTCGCCGCGGAGCGCAACGAGCCCGTCTCGAAATGTAATATCCAGGCCGATCCATCCCGCGACGTCCAACCGCGAGCCAGGGAAACCCGCGTCAACGGCGCGCTCGTCGTGCCGATCCGCGATTCTCGAGGCAACGCGGTCGGCGCGGTCGGAATCGGAGTCCACCACGAGTACGAGTATTCCGAAACCGAGATCGCCCGCCTGCTCAAGGAGGCGGCGCGGCTTGCCCCGGCGCCTGTACGCGTTTGAGCGCGAGGTTCGCCATGAGCGCGGCTTGCCGCGCGGTCCTCGCATTACCCGCGCTCCTCCACGGTCAATCCATCCCGCGAACCTGGGCGACGGCGGCCGTTGCCAGTCTCGAGACGCCCCTGGCCCAACCTGCTTTCTCACCGGTCCAGATTTCGGAAGACGTTTACTACCGCATTCCGGAGCGCGTCCTCTACAAAACATACACGGTCTACGCCCCCGGCCGCGAACCCTCGGGCTACATGGAACGGCTAAAGCAACAGGAGCCCGAAGTCGCGTTCAAGCCATCCGATTACCACACGCCTGCGGAGTGGATCGCCGCCGGAGAACTCGTTTTCAACGCTCCCACCTCCTTCGATCCGGTCTTCTTCAGCGCTGCCGATTTGCGCGACCTGTCCTTTTTTTCCGCCAGCGGCATGCCCGTCGCCGCGGACGGAACAGTCCCCTTCGCCCGCTGGATCATTCGTAAGAAAGGTTCGGTCGAGCTGGGTTCGATGAGTTGCGCTACTTGTCACACCCGTGTTCTTCACGACGGTCGAATCGTTCCCGGCGCCCCAAGCAACAATCCGGCCGATCGAGAAGGCGCGGACCTGGTTCGCCGGGCCGGCGCTGCGGCGCCGGATCAGATGTTGGCGCGGCTTCGCAGCTTCGCGCGGCAATTCGAAGTTCCCTGGCTTCCCGGCGATCCAAACGCCGCCACTCGGGATTTCTCGCTGGCTCAATTCATCGAAGCCGGCGAAGCCATCCCGCCCGGCGTGACCGCTAGAGCAAATACCAGCATGCTAATCCCGCCCCAAATCCCCGACCTGATCGGCGTTCGCGAGCGGCGCTTCCTCGATCACACTGGTCTCATCCGTCAGCGGGACATCGGCGACCTAATGCGCTATGCGAGCCTCTCGCAAGACGTGGGAGCCTCCGCGCTCTACGGTAGCGACGCCCGTCTTCCGACTCCCCGTGGCTATCGCTACAGTGACGCGCAGCTTTACGCGCTCGCACTCTACCTTTATTCCCTGCAGCCGCCGCCCAACCCCAACCCGAATGGCACTGCTGCCGCTCGCGGCCGCAGGATTTTCAAGAGCGAGGGCTGCGGCTTCTGCCACACTCCGCCGCTGTATACCAACAATCAACTGATTCCCGCGGATCGAATTGGAACGGACCCGCGCTACACGCTCGAAACCCGGAAAGGAACTGGCTTTTACAAGGTCCCTTCATTGAAAGGACTCTGGTACCGCGGCCCGTTCGAACACAACGGTTCCGTCGCCACACTCGAAGACTGGTTCGATTCCGGTCGCCTCGACCCCGGCTATCGGCCCACCGGCTTTCGCGGCTACGGTGTATCTCACCGCCGCGTGCCCGGCCACGAGTTCGGCCTGAAGCTCAGTTCCCCCGATAAATCGGATCTGCTCGCCTTTTTACGAACCCTCTAAACCCGGACTGTGGGCGCTAAGACGGCGCGCTGTTTTCAAGAAAGTTGCGAAGACGATGACTGCGGCTGGGATGGCGCAGTTTACGCAGGGCCTTGGCTTCAATCTGGCGGATACGCTCGCGCGTGACGGCAAAATTCTGGCCTACTTCTTCGAGAGTGTGCTCGCTGCCATCCTGCAGGCCGAAACGCATCTTGACAATTTTTTCCTCGCGCGGGCTGAGGGTCTTGAGGACCTCGGCGGTTTGTTCGCGAAGGTTCAGATTAATGACGGCTTCCGACGGGGAAACCATGCGGCTGTCGACAAGGAAATCGCCGAGATTCGATTCTTCCTCTTCGCCCACCGGCGTCTGCAGGGAAATGGGCTCTTGCGCGATACGGAGCACCCGGCGAACTTTGCTCGGCGTGAGATCTATGCGAACGGCGAGCTCTTCGGTAGTCGGCTCACGGCCAAGTTCCTGTTGCATCACTCGCTGCAGCCGCACCAGCTTGTTGATGGTTTCGATCATATGAACGGGGATGCGAATCGTACGCGCCTGATCGGCAATGGCGCGCGTGACGGCCTGCCGCACCCACCAGGTAGCGTATGTAGAGAATTTATATCCGCGCTTGTAGTCGAACTTGTCGACGGCGCGCATCAAGCCGATGTTTCCTTCTTGAATCAGGTCCAGAAACTGCATGCCGCGATTCGTGTATCGCTTGGCGACCGAAACCACCAGGCGAAGATTCGCTTCGATGAGTCTCTTTTTGGCGCATTCCGTTTCGGTCTCGCCGCGCTCGACGATTCGCAGCGTGCGGCATAATTCGGTGGAACTGGTGCCTGATCTGTCCTCGATCGATTGAAGCTGCGCTGACAGGGCTTTCAATTCTTTGCGGGCCGCGGCGAGGGATCCGGATTCGGCGCCGGGGGGCTGCTCCAGCCTGCGCTGCAGGCGCGCGATCTCGCGCTCCAATGACTTCAGTTGATCCACAACGCGCCGCAGGCTCTGGCTCAAAGAGCGTTGATAGCGGTTCGAGAACGGCAAAGAGCGAATCTTGCGCGAAAGGCTGACCAGGACGCGAGCGTAATCGGAGCGAAGCTTGCGATGGATCTTCGGCTTCATGTTCCGGGGCGTGCTGATCAGCTTTTGTTCCATCTGCTGGCATTTGCGGTGGAGCTTTTCGATTTCACGCGCCGCTCCCACGAAGCCTTCGCGGAGGCGGTCCGCGCCCTCTCCTTCTTCCTGGTCTGGCTGGGGATCAGGAGACTGAAGCACGTCGAGCACGCTGAGAGCGCTGCCGCGTTCGAGCACACGCGCCGTTTCAAGAATCGTCTGCACGACAAGGCGTGATCTGGACAGGGCTTTCCAGACGGCGATCTGCCCGCGTTCGATGCGCTTGGCGAGTTCGATCTCGCCTTCGCGGGTGAGCAGGGGAACCATTCCCATTTCGCGCAGATAGACGCGAACAGAATCGTTGCTCTTGTCGAGCGTGCCCGGGGAGAGATCGAGGTCAGAGAAGTCCTCTACCTCTTCATCCTTCTTGAAATCTCTGGGCTCTTCGAGAAGCTCTACGGCGCCGCCGTCGAGGTCAGCGAAAAAGTCGTTCAGGTCGTTTCCAGCGGACAGGTCTTCCCGCACGACGCCGTTCACATCGTCGTATATCGCGAAGCCCTTGTTGTTGCTGTCCTGCATCAACTGCCTTTATTTTTTTTCTGCACGGCGGACAAGCACAAAACACCGAATTCCCGAACTAACTCACACGCCAGCAAGGCACCCCTGCTGTCCCTTGACTCCTCATAGTACAACAACGTTTCACACCCCGGCGGCACGCTGGTCCATCCTGTTCAGCTCATCGGCGAGCAGCAGCGCTTCAGCGAAATTTCCGGCGCGCTCCAGATCGCGGATACGCATCTTGAGCTGCTGTTGCAAGGCTACAACTGATTTCGCCTCAAGAGCCTTTAAGCAGCTCAGGGCTTGTTCGGACGCGCCTTCTTCCGCAATTCCCGAGCCAGAAAAAGCGATGTCCATTAGAATGCGCTGGAGGCGCGCATCCAACCTTCCAGCGAGCGCCTCCAAACCGAAGGGAATTCCCTCGGCGACGAGCGCCACGGAGGCTTCGAAGATGTGGCGCAGCTCCAGCAGCGGCAGCAGGGCGCTGCCGGATAGATAGTGCTGAATTACGGAACGCGCATCGGGGCCGGCGAGCAGGCAGGAGACCAGGATCTTCTCATTCGGGGGAATACCAGAGTTCAGGTCGCGCGACTTCTGCCGATTGGCCGGATGAACGGCTTGGCGCCGGAATGTATCAGCCAGCACGGAGCGATCCACTTTAAGATACTCGGCCATTTCGCCGGCGATGGTGGCGCGCTCGATGCGGTCGTGGACCCGCTCTATGACAGGAGCAATGAATTTGAATGCGTCTACGCGGCCCTCCGCCGTCCGCATATCAAATTTGGTGCGTGCGCGATCCGCCAGCCAGTGGAAATACGATACGGCGCTTGCCAGGAGTTTGCGATACTCATCCGGGCCATTCTGCTGGATGTATTCGTCGGGATCGAGGCCGCCGGGGATTCCAAGCACTTTTACGCGAAGGCCTTCCGCGAGCAAACTGGAAATGTATTTCTCGGTGGAGCGCACGCCCGCCGGGTCAGGATCGAAGTTGAGAATGATTTCACCGGTCGCTGCCTGTTGCATGGAGATCTGGCGCTTCATCGCGCGGACCTGATCCGGGCCTATAGCCGTACCGCTGCTGGCCACTACCTCATGAACGCCGGCCGAGTAAACGCCAATGACATCCATGTAGCCCTCTACCAGGATCAGCTGATTATTTTTGCGAGCATCCGCTTTGGCGCGGTGCAGATTGTAGAGTACGGTTGACTTCGTATAGAGTTTTGTCTCGGGCGAGTTCAAGTACTTGGGCTCATCACCGGCTCGCAGCGCGCGCCCACCGAACGCAATTACCTTGCCGCTTTCGTTATGAATAGGAAACATCAGGCGAGCGCGAAAACGATCATAGAAACTGCCATCCTGGCGCTTGCCGGCGAGACCCGACGCTTCCAGGAGTGCCGGCCCAAATTTTTGCAGGCGCTGCACAATCTGCTGGCCGGAAGCGTCTGAGAGACCGAGGCGAAATTCATCGATCGCTCCGCGTGGGACTCCGCGCGATTCCAGATAGCGCTGCGAATCCACTCCGGCGGCGCCCCGCAGATTATCTTGAAAAACGGCAGCGGCAATTTCGTGCATTTCTTCCAGTGCCGCGCGCCGCTGCGTTTCCGGATCGCTTGTCCGGTCGCGTTCCGGCATTGGAATGCCGTAGCGGTCCGCCAGAACTTTCAGGGTTTCGGGAAACGTGAGGCTTTCCAGTTGCTGCACGAAGTTGAATACGTCGCCGGCAGCATCGCACCCGAAACACTTGTAGTAGCCCAGTGAACTGTGAACTCCGAAAGAAGGCGTTTTTTCGACGTGGAACGGACACAAACCCACGTAGCGCGGTCCGGCGCCCTGCCGTTTGAGGCGCACGCCATAGTCGCTTACGACGTCGACAATGTTGAGCTGGTTCTTGAGATGCTCAGCGAAGTTCATTGACGGGTTCGCCAAGGGGAGGTTGTTAACAGGTTAGCAATCCGGCGAGTTCTTGTCAGTCTCCTCAGTTGTCATAATGGCGGCAGGGATTTCGCCTGGGACGAAGCGCGCCAAAGCCAATGGCCCTGAAAGAGTACGCACGGAAGCGCAATTTCGAGAAGACACCGGAGCCGAAACCGGAAACACCGCAAGCGAAGGACACCGGGCGGGGCGGATTTTTTTGTGTCCAGCGGCATGATGCCACGCGCCTTCACTATGATTTCCGCCTGGAGGTGAATGGGGTGCTGGTGAGTTGGGCGGTCCCGAAAGGTCCCAGCCTGGATCCGAATCGCAAGGCGCTCGCGATGAAGGTGGAGGATCATCCACTAGAGTACGGCACGTTTGAAGGCAACATCCCGAAGGGAAATTACGGCGGCGGCAGCGTGATGCTGTGGGACAAAGGCACCTACGAAGTAATCGGCGGGCCGGACGCCCAGTCCCAGCTTGATCGCGGCGATTTCAAATTCGAGCTGCACGGCGCGAAGCTGAACGGCACTTTTGCCATTGTGCGGATGAAGCATGCCGGGAAGGGAAACGAATGGCTGCTTATTAAGAAGAAAGATGAGCATGCGGTGCCGGACTACGATATCGATCAATATGCCTGGAGCGTGGCGACCAGGCGCACGCAGGATGAGATTGGCGCTGACATAGAGCCACTCAAGGCCGAAGATCTGGACGGCGCCCGAAAAGCCGCGCTGCCTGCCCAGCTGGAGCCCATGCTGGCGACAGCCGTGATGAAACCGCCGGAGGGGCCGAACTGGCTCTATGAAATCAAATGGGACGGCATACGGGCGCTCTGCCGGTTGGATCATAGCCGGCTGCAGATCCATTCGCGCCGAGGCCTGCGATGCGAGCAGCAGTACCCGGAGTTGCGCGACCTGCCGGAACACCTCAACGCCAAGACGGCCTGGCTGGATGGCGAGATTTGCGTTCTGGACGAGGACGGCCGCGCCCGATTTCAAAATATCCAACCGCGGATTGGCGCCAACCTTTCGGCCGTTCCACAACTGGCGGAGGAATGGCCTGCGACGCTCTTTTTGTTTGACGTGCTTTACCTGGATGGGTACGACCTGCGGGGTTGCTCGCTGGAAGACCGTAGGCGAATGCTTACCGGGATTGTGACGCCCAATCAGCGCATCCGGCTTTCCGAAACTTTCGATACGGATGGCGTGCAGATGTTCGAAGCGGCACAGAAGATGCGGTTGGAGGGTATCCTGGCGAAGGACCGGACCAGCCATTACGAATCCAAACGATCTACGCGCTGGTTGAAGATTAAGATCACGAATGAGCAGGAGTTCGTGATTGCCGGATTCACCAAGGGTCTCCGCGAGTACTTCGGATCACTGGTGCTTGGGCTTCGCGACAATGGCAACCTGCGCCACGTCGGCCAGGTAGGCACCGGGTTCGACCATAAGCTGATGAAACAGATCTACGGCAGGCTAGAGCCGCTCATTACGAAAACCAATCCATTTCCGGACAAGCCGCGCATCAAGGGTGTGACATGGGTTCAGCCGGAAGTGGTCTGCCAGGTTCGCTTTTCCGAGTGGACGCAGGAAGGAATGCTGCGCGCGCCAGTCTTCATTGGCCTGCGTGAAGATAAGCGGGCGGAGGAAGTGGTCCGCGAGCGGCCGCTGGAGACGGAATCCGTGGAGAGGGCATCGCTCCCTCTGAGCGGAAGTGAAGTCACTACTGACGTGGACGGCCATCGGCTGAAGTTCACGAACCTGGACAAGGTCTTGTTTCCGAAGGATGGCTGGAAGAAGCGGGATCTTCTGGAGTTCTATAACAAGGTTGCGCCCTGGCTGCTGCCGCACCTTAAAGATCGTCCCTTGTCCATGAAGCGGTACCCGAACGGCATCGCCGAGGACTTCTTTTTTCAAAAGAATGCGACACACTTTCCTGATTGGCTGCACTGCGAACCGATTCAGGAACATCATCCGCCGAAGCTGAATCACTATCCGATTGCAGAGGATCGCGCCGCGCTTCTCTATCTGGCGAACTTGGGTTGCATTGACCAGAACCCGTGGATGAGCCGCGTGGGAAACCTGGATCATCCGGATTGGATGCTGCTGGATTTGGATCCAGTGGATACAAGTTTTGATCAGATCGTCGAAGCCGCGCTGCTGGTGCGGGAGGTTTTAGCGGATCTCGGTCTGACAGGTTATCCAAAGATGACTGGCGGCGACGGCATGCATGTTTACGTACCGTTTGAACCGGTTTACTCCTATGACCAGATACGGAGCCTGGCGGAAATCATCTCGCACCTTGCCCTGAACAGCGAACCCAATCTATTCACAACGCCTCGCAGCGTTGACAAGCGGAAAAAAGGCCGGGTGTATTTTGATTACCTGCAGATTGGGAAGGGAAAAACCATAGCGGCGCCGTATGTGGTCCGGGCCTACAACGGGGCCCCGGTCGCCACGCCGCTGGCGTGGAACGAGGTTAAGCGCGGCTTAAACCCCAGCGACTTTCGGATTGACAACGCGATAGAGCGGTTCCAGCGGGTCGGCGATCTCTTTGCGCCGGTAATCGCCAGCGGCCAAAAGCTGGAAGATGCTTTGGAGCGGGTGAGAGAAAAAGGCGAGGCCGGGACGGCGCCGAAAGCCGCTACGACGGCAACAAAAAAGGCGAAAGCTAACAAGGTCTAGCGATCACACAACGCCATTCGTTCATCTCGAGAACGGTTGTGTTTGAGAGATTATTCTGTATCCCAGGCAGTTCCGCTGCGGCGAAACCGGTGAGTACCAGCGAGCCATCGGGCCGCGTGATGCGCAATAGCTCATCGAGCAGGTCGAGCAGTACGGTGGCACTGATATTCGCAACCACGACATCTGCGAATCCCGCCGCGAGGCAATCGGCAGTGCCGGCGCTGAGATCTCCCGAGAAGTTGTTGAGGCGAAAATTCTCCCGCGCGGATTGCAGAGCCGCTTCATCGATGTCCAATCCCACCGCCAATTTTGCGCCGAGATGTAAGGCGGCGATAGCGAGGATACCCGATCCGGTCCCGACGTCCACGACTTGGAAGCCTGGTTTGACGCATTGCTCTAATGCAATTAACGCGAGTTGGGTGCAAGGATGCTCCCCGGTACCGCAGGCCAAGCCCGGATTGTGAATGATACGCTGGCGTCCGCGCGGACTAGCATCGGTCGACCATGGCGGCGCTAAGAAAAGCTTTTCGCCGACCTCACGCGCCGGCCATGACGCCTGCGTTTCCTGCACCCAGTCGATGGCCTCCTCATGTCCCCATCGCGGACGGAAGGACGCAAACCGGCGAAGCAAGGCCGCGCGTCTCTCATTAGAAGCGAAGGCCGCGATCAGCAACACGCCGTCGCCATGCTCAACTTCCTGAATCCCTTGCGTCTCCGCTTGCCAAAGCTCGCCGGAAAGGTGATCGACTTCTTGCGCTTCGCATGTCAGACGCAGTGAATACACCTGCCCTCCTTATTTAGAATCTCTTCAAGGATCTTCGGAATTTCGAACACAGCGCGATTGTCCATCGCCGCGATTCGTTTCTTCATTTCCGCCAGCCGCACTCCAGCGAGAAGCTCCTGAACGGCCGAGTCAATGTGGCGGAAACCGTTCAATACCAGGCCCACACCTTGCTCACGGATCCAATCGGTGTTGTAGCGTTCCTGCGGGAGAGTCCAGGCATTGCGTTCGACGATAACCGGCAGGCCCATCTGAAGGGCCTCCGAGACGCTGCCTGGCCCCGGCTTCCCGATGAAGAAATCGGATAAGCGCATGTAATAGGGAATTTCCTTAGTGAAACCTTCCACCAGCAGTTTGTTCCGTGTTTTGAGCTCACGAAGGCGCCTCCTCAAACGGGCGTTGCGCCCACAGATCATGACGAGCTGCAAATCAGCCGCGCCATTGCCCAATTTTCCGGCAATGGAATGCATCGCGTTTGAGCCCTCTCCTCCGAACAGCACCAAGCCTGTCGGCAAGGCTGAATCCAAGCCCAGGCGCGCGCGCTCCTGTATGCAATCGCTTCTTGCGGATTCATAGAATTCCGGCCGCAAAATCATGCCGCTGGTGCGATAGACGTGAGAATCGTCGTGACCTAGCGCTTGTGCCTGCTGCGCGGCGCGTTCTGTGCCGCAGATGAAGTACTGCCGTTGACGCTCTATCCAGAAATGAGGGGGGTAATCAGCCATGTCAGTAAGAATCGTGACGAATGGCGCATTCGGAACGGCCTGCGAAAGGCTCTCGAAAAGCGCGCGATTGAAGTTTGGGACCAGAGACACTACCATATCCGGCGCCTGCTGCGTCCAAAATGGCTTCAGCAGCTTCACTGCCTGGTGATGAAAAATTCGTATCAGCGCATGCATTGGAACCAGCAGAGACGTGGAGCCCAGCGTCCATCCCTTCGCCAGCACCAGGTTGTAGATATCCTGCATGCGGACGCCCGTGATTTTGCGGAAGATGTCCATCGAATCCAAGACTTCCTGCAGGTTGACCAGGCGCACTTCCCAGGGATAGCCGCCCGCGGCGATCACGGATTGAAGCGCCAGGGCCGCGCTTCGATGACCGCCGCCTGCCTCAAAATAGATGAAATCCAGCCGTGGTGGGATTTTCAACTCTTATCCTACTGTTCTGGCGCAATTTAACGGAAAGAAGCCAGAAAACAGTGCTCCTTCATCAATGTTTCGCAGGCCCGTCACCGTCTTGTAACCGCTATCAACTTACAAAGAAGCTAAAGCAGCGAGAAAGTGATGCTTCTTTTCGTAGAATGGCTAGCAAGAGGGTCTAGACGTGACGGCCCACCATAGCATGCTGCATTTTATTACCACGCGCGATCACAAGTTGATGCGCAAGGTGAATAAGTGGCCGGCGCCATGGTGGATTCGCCAATGGGCAATCGCCGCGACTCGGCTAGGCGACGGCTGGCTATGGTACATCTGCGGTTTATTGGTTCTGATGTTTGGCGGCGAGCAGCGTCTAACTGCCATTGCCGCCGCTGGTTCCGCCGCGCTGGTTGGCATCGGAATCTTCGCTTCGCTTAAGAAGCTCTCCGGGCGGCGGCGGCCTTGCGAGATTGAACCGCACGTTTGGGCGACGCTATTGCCGCCAGATCAGTTTTCGTTTCCCTCGGGCCACACGATTACCGCCTTCGCCGTGGCGATCAGCCTTGGCCAGTTCTTCCCAGTAGTGCTGCCGGCTCTCCTGTTTTGTGCGGTCAGCATCGCTACTTCGCGCATTCTGCTCGGCATGCATTTCTTAAGTGATGTAGTAGTGGCGGCCCTGCTTGGAACTGGTCTGGCGTATGCCAGCCACGCGCTCTTTACCTGAGTTCGACGTTACGTCTCCCGAAGCCCGCGCTTATCCCGCTACCGGTATATTGGAAAGGGCTTACGCACCATGACGGCGGAGTGAGGACAAGCGCCGGAAGTAAGCCGGCAAGCCGCTCTTCATGCTGCGGGATACTCTGCTCTATCTGTCTGAACAAAGGCGGCTCCGTCACATGATGGAGAACTCCGCGCTCTCGCGCAATCTCACCGCGCGTTTCATCGCCGGCCAGAACCTGGCCGATGGAATTCGCGTCGCTGAGAGTCTTTCCACTGAGCGAATACTGACCACGTTGGATTTCCTGGGCGAGAACGTTCACTCGCTGGAAGACGCCGCGCATTCCCGGGAATGCTACCTGGCCGCGTTGGACGATATTGAACGTGCCGCTCTGCCGGCGACAGTGTCCATAAAGCTGACGCAATTCGGCCTGGATTTTTCCGAAGCGGCGTGCCGATCAAACGTCTTCGCGTTGGCCGCTCGCGCACAGCAGATCAACAGTGGCGTCGAAGTCGACATGGAGTCCACCGAGTATACGGACCGGACCCTGCAGATCGTAGTGGGGCTGCAGGAGCGCTTCGAGGGTCATGTTCGGGCTGTAATCCAGGCTTACCTTTACCGCAGCGAAGCCGACATTCGGCGGCTCTCGGCGCTCAGGATCCCGGTGCGCTTATGCAAGGGCGCCTACCGCGAGCCCGCGAACCTCGCCTTCCCCCGGAAAACTGAGGTGGACGAAAACTACGTCAAGCTCATGAAATTGTTGCTGGTGGAGGGTACTTATCCGGCCATCGCGAGCCATGATGAAAACATCATCCGCGCAGCACTTCGCTTCCTTAAGGAACAAAAGATTGCGCCAGATCGCTTCGAATTCCAGATGCTTTATGGGATTCGCCGCGATCTGCAGCGCCAACTCGTCTCCAAGAATTTGAGGCTACGCCTGTATGTGCCTTACGGCGACGCCTGGTACCCCTACTTTATGCGCCGTTTGGCCGAACGACCCGCAAATTTGTTCTTCCTTGTGAAGAACCTCGTCCGGACTTAGCTAAACTGAAAGCATTATTCTGCTGGCGGAACTCCGGGACCCGAAAAAGCGTCTAACACGCCAGATGAAGTATTGGCTTTACCTCGCCTCTAAGCTCACTATCGGCGCGGGAGCCGTTCTCTGCTTGCAGGCGGCTTTGGATGCTTTTTACCCTGCTCCGCCTCCTCCACTGCCTCGATTCGGACCTCCGCCCCCGCTCTTCCTGCATGAAATGCCGTTCACGTTTCTCACGCTTGGTATTTGGCTGGTGGGAGCCGGGCTGCTGTTCGCCACTATTTGGGACCAGCGCAGGCGATGCCGCACTTGCCTGCGCCGCCTGATCATGCCCATCAACACCGGTTCGTGGGGCCATATGGTTGTCTTCGGACGCCCTCGGACCGAATGGATCTGCCCCTACGGTCACGGCACGCTAATGATAGAAGAACTACAGATCACCGGCCACCAATCGCCGGATTGGCAGCCGCACGACGAGAATATCTGGAAAGAGTTAGAATCGATACAGCGGACTCGGGAGTAACAGGGGAGAGTCTTGCGCGTCCTAAGTTAGAAGCACCACCAAAGCGATCCTTTAGGCTATCGGTTTGCCTGTACGTATTAAAGTCCCTCCAAAGGCGGCACCGTCCGCTGTGTCTTCGTCTCAGTTGAGGGGTCAGATTCAAAATGCCGGCTTGATCGGCCTGGTCACGGCGGTTGCCATCATCGGCGTGATTCTGTCCGTCTACTATGCGAAGTACGCCCGGCTCACTGATGAAAAGCTGGCGCAGGGTCCCTTCCCGAATTCTTCTTTGCTGTATGCGGCGCCGCAGGTGGTAGGCATCGGCGATCCGGGAACGCCTTTGAAGTTTGCGGCACGGCTGCGCGAAAGCGGGTACGGCGAAGACGCCCGTACAAACCCTATTGGCTGGTTCCATCTGAGGCCCGACGCGATCGAGATCTTTCCCGGAGATAGTTCGAACAGCGAGGCCGAGCCAGGCGTGATTCGCTTCGAGGACGCCAAAATTTCATCGATCATCGCCTTGAGCGACAATACGCCGCGAACCGAGTACACGTTGGAGCCGCAGCTATTGAGCGCGCTCTACGACAAGAATCGCGAGAAGCGCCGCCTGGTGCGTTACGACGACATCCCACCCGTACTGGTGCACGCGGTGATCTCTATCGAAGACAAGCGGTTTTTCCAGCACTCGGGGCTGGATCCCATCCGCATCGTAAAAGCCATGTTCGTCGATATTAGGGAACGCCGGAACGCCCAGGGTGCATCCACTCTCACCCAGCAGCTGGCCCGCAATTTATGGCTTGACAGCCGCAAGACGTGGACACGTAAGTTCGACGAAGTGCTGATCACCGTTCACCTGGAACGCAAGCTTACGAAGGAGAAGATCTTCGAATATTATTCGAATCAGGTGGATCTCGGACGCCGCGGCTCGTTTGCCATCCGCGGTTTTGGCGAAGCGGCGCAGGCGTATTTCGGCGAAAACATCCGGCAGTTAAGCCTGCCCGAAGCGGCGACCCTGGCCGGCCTCATTCAAGAACCCAGCTATCGCAATCCAGTGCGTCAGCCGGATCGCGCGAAGGCGCGCCGCAACGTGGTATTGAAGGCGATGCTGGACAACGGCTATATTTCAGAGCCACAATTTGAGGCTGCCGCCGCCGCTCCGCTCGTGATCGCCAAACAGGGCATGGAATCGGCGGACGCGCCCTATTTCGTGGACTTGGTCAATGAAAGGTTGAGCGAGAACTTTCAGGACCGCGACTTTCAGGATTCCGGCTCAAAAATATACACTACGCTCGATCCCCAATTGCAGCGCGACGCGGCCGAAGCGGTCGCCAACGGCATGCATGAAGTGGACGAGGTCATTCAAAGACGCCACCAAAAAGAAGGCGGTCCGCTGGAGGAGCCGCAGGTTGCTCTCATCTGCCTGGATCCCCACACCGGCGAAATCAAAGCGCTCATCGGGGGCAGGAACTATGGTTTAAGCCAGCTTAATCATGTGCTTGCCAAGAGGCCATCCGGAAGTATCTTCAAGCCGTTTGTCTATGCGGCTGCCTTAAATACCGGGCTCTGGGATCAGCCGAACCCCATCACAGCCTCAACGATCTTTCAGGATGAGCCCCATACTTTCTTTTTTGATGGCAAACCATACGAACCGGTCGACTATCATCACAGCGACTGGCTTGGCGACGTGACCTTGCGCACCGCCTTCGCGAAATCCTTGAATGTCCCTACCGTGGAGGTGGCCGAACAAGTGGGACTCAGCGCGGTTGCGCAACTCGCCCACAAAGCGGGGCTGGAGGACATTCGGGCCACTCCCGCCATGGCTCTCGGGTCATACGATGTCACTCCCATCGAGATGGCGGCCGCCTACACTATCTTCGCCAATAACGGCACGATGGTGCAGCCCCGGCTGATCTCGCACATCGCCGATAAATCCGGCAGCGACGTGTGGTCATCGCAGGTGGCAACGAAAAAAATTTTGGACCCGCGCGTAAACTTCCTGATGATTAGCCTGATGCAGGAAGTACTGCGGAGCGGCACGGGCGCCGGCGTGCGCGCTCGCGGCTTTACTCTTCCGGCGGCCGGTAAAACCGGAACGTCGCACGATGCCTGGTTCGGCGGATTTACCTCTAAACTGCTGTGCATCGTTTGGGTCGGACTCGACGATTACCAGGACATTAAGATGGATGGCGCGAAGGCGGCGCTTCCCATCTGGACCGAGTTCATGAAGCGCGCCCACCAGCACCGCGCTTATCGGGATGTTTCTGATTTCGACGTACCGGAGGGCGTGGTGAGCGCGCAGGTTGATCCGGAAACTGGCATGCTGGCGACCAGCGCGTGCCCGCGGGTGGTAACGGACTATTACCTCCTCGGTACCCAACCGACTCAATTTTGTCCTCTGCACCAGGGTGGATCGACTGAGATCGCCGGTTGGGAAACCGCGCCCTCGTCGCCCGCTCAGGGAAGCCGCGAGCTGCCGCCTCCCCCTACCATCCAAGGCCAACCGGCGGCTGGAAACGCCGTGCCTTTAAACGGGCCACCAAACGGCCAATCGCCGTCCAATCCAAACCCCGGCCAGAAAAAGAAATCGCTACTTGACAAACTGAAGAGCATCTTCCGTTAAATTTGCGGTTCCAACCCGCTCTGGAAGGTATATAGTAGGGACACAAGGGGGATCGGTATGATCTCTTGTTCCGTTTTTCGTCTCGCCTGCTGTGCGGTGTTGGTCCTCCCGGCTGGTGTACTGGCCGGTCAGCAGACCACAACACCCCTCGACTCCTCTACGCTGAGAGCCTCTGCTTCGGTTCCAGCCTTCGCCAAGCCCAACCCTCCGATTACGAATGAACTCCGCGGTGACATATACATGGCGCGGAAAATGTATCGTGAGGCAATCGATAAATACCGTGAGTGTCCCGATTCGTCCGTCGTGGCGAACAAGATCGGCATCGCCTTCCATCAGCTTCTTTTGCTGGATCTGGCCAAGAAGAACTATGAGCACGCGATCAAGCTTGACCCGAGATACTCGGAAGCGATCAATAATCTGGGGACTATTTATTACACATCCAAGAATTACCACCACGCTATCAGCTGCTACAAACATGCCCTGCGCTATTCCAGTCAAAACGCCTCCATCTACTCGAACCTCGGCGCCGCCTATTTCGCCCGAAAGGATTACCGGCGCGCGTCTGAGTACTACGAGGTGGCGCTAAAGCTGGATCCCGATGTCTTTGAACACCGCGGCACGTTCGGCACGATGATGCAGGAGCGCACGGTGGCGGAGCTTGCTACCTTCCATCTGTACCTCGCCAAAGCATATGCCAAAGCCGGCGCCAATGACCGCGCGCTAATCTATTTGCGTAAAGCGCTGGAGGAAGGTGTGAAGGATCGCAACAAAATTCCGGAGATCCCCGAGTTTGCAGTACTGAAGAAAGATCCCGCTTTCCTCCAGCTCCTTGAGGAAAATCCCAAGCCGCTCTAGAGGAATTGCCTGCGTCTGAGATCTCGCGCGCTCATTTCTCTCTTTCTGTGCCTGCTGGCCGGTTGTGCGCGCCGTGAAGACAGAGCTCTTCAGCGGCTGGCCATTCTGCCGGCAAATGTCTTAATCGCCGATCCCGATGCGGAGTGGCTGATGCTGGCCGTGCCGCTGGTCCTCCGGCAGGATCTTTCCGCCTCCCCTCGCATCGTTGCTTTCATCGCCAGCGGCGAATCCGCTGCTTTACAAGGTGGCGCTACGGAAGTGCTCAGGACCACGCTTGACACGTACCATGGGCGCCTGCAGCTGACGGCGACCATTACGGACGCCGCCACTCAGCAGAACCGGACGGCCATCACCCTGCAGGCGGCGACTTCTAACGTCATCCCGCTGGCCAACGCGCTCGCCCGCCGTATCGATCCAAAATCCACGGCGATGTCTGCGAATGCGGCGGCTTTTCGGCTTTTCACGCAAGCCGCTTACACGGCAGATCTGGCCGCGCGTGCCAACCTTCTCCGCCAGTCGCTGGCCACCGACCCGAATTTCGGCCTGGGCTACATTGTGCTCCTGGAGACGCTCGCCCGGTCCGGAGAGGATGTGGTTCCACTAATGGCTCAAACCGAAGCGCACGCCGCCACATTCACGACACTGGAACGGTTGCGGTTCGCTGCACTGCGGCTGCAACTATCGCATGCCCCGCTTGCACAAACGGCACAGGGTAACGCCGCGGTGGTAGCGGCGACTCCAAATGACCCCGACCAGCTCACGACACTAGCCTCCCAGCGTTACCTTCAAGGCAATGCCCAGGAAGGCGACGCGCTGATTCAGCGCGCTCTCAGGATCAGCCCCGGAAATACCGCCATCCGGCAGCAGTATGTGCAAGGCCTCGTTGAAACGCGCCGCTTCCACCAGGCGGAGAGAGAAATTTCAGAAGTGGATAACAACCCCGCGGTTCTGCCGCAACTGGCATTTTGCGTGCTCCTCGAAGGGGACCCGGCTCGCGCCAATTCGATCGCGGAAAAGTTCTTTGCATCGCTCCAGAATGCGGATGTGAGAAACGTATTCCACGGGTCCTGGCTGGCTATGTCCGGTGATCCAGAGAAGGCGATTGCGTATGCCAAGCAAGCAAACTTCACCGATACCGGTATCCGCTCGCTGGCGTTGAGCCAAGCCGCCTTATGGCAGGCCGCTGCCGGCGATTTTGCCGATGCCGAGAAGCTCTCGGCAGCGGCGAACTCTGCGGGCGGTCCCGGGTCCGGGTCCGCCGTCGTTCTTTTGGCGCGGTTGCTCAGCCGGAAGCCCTCTTCCGCATTGGCGTGGCGCGAAGAAGTGCAAGCATTTCCGGCCAGCGGAGCTTCGGCTTCGGAGACCGTAAACTCGTTAGCTGCATATGGCGATTTCTTGTTTGGCTTTTATCCCGAGGCGACTCAGGAATGGCGTTCCCTGCTGAACCAATCCGGTGAGACGGATTTGGCCGCCCGCGCCATGCTTGCGGCGTCGCTCGAACGTGGGGGCCACGCTACTAATTCGAAAAAGATTCTCGTACAGCCCTTCATTCCGGACCTCTCCAATTTCTATGGCGCGATTCCATTCACCGAAATGCGAAAACTCCTGCATTAGGCCCGGTTCGCCGCCTGATAAGCTCTCTTCTCAATGCAGCTCAGACTGTTTCTTCCAGGCTATCGATCGCTCTGGTTGCCGGACCCTAGGCGCCGCAAACGCCGCCAAGCATGCAGGGACTGGTCGCGTCGGCGCTGGGAGTGCTGTTTGTCTCTAAAAAGAAACGCGCCTGAAACGAATTGTTAATCAACGCCCCGTCTGGCGGCCATGCCGCTGTTCACAGCGTCATCCAGCCTTTCGTATGTCTGGTCGAAAACGTCGGGCTTGCAAGGGTAGAACTCGCCGTTTACACCCTCAATCACCCAATCGCCGTCGGTTAGGTCGTAGGACGTGCCTTCCAGGGTGTGGACGTGGGGATTCGGGGAGGCGTCACATCCCGCGCACAGCCCCGGAACAAGTGTTCCAGGATGCCACTGTTCAGCCCGCACGATTACTGGCTTCTTTTGAAAAAGCATCGAGGCGTTAGGTGCCGTAGGAACCCTTGGTCACTGGAGCGACTGCACGATGCTCCTTACTCTCCCAGGGCTTTGGCTGCTCGCCGATATCACGATTGAAGACCCGATCGTACATGTGCTTCAGGCTGGTTGTGCCCAGCGAGGTGTTGTACAGATCCACCAGTCCAAACGCGGCTTTTACGTCGGCCTCAAACTCATGCAGCGCCTTGAGCTGGTCCGCTCTCGCAGGCATGCGGCGCCCGCTTGGGGTTTCCAAAAACATCTGGTAACCGCGGTTCAGTAGCGTTGCTATCTCTGATCCAATCAGAATTCCCGCTCTCTCAATCTCAGCGTGCCCTTTCTGCTTGTCTCCGATGATTGCGGCGGCGCCGTGTTTGGAGATCTTCACGCGCCCGTCAGCCAGTTTCTCTGTCACAAAACCCGCCTGCCGCAGAAGCTCGACCCGCTCGCTGAAGGAAGGAATTCTGGGCTGCGCCCGGCGGAAGAACATAATCTCAGTATAGAGTTACAAAGCGCCATGACACCGAAGCTTCCTATCGCGGCAATCACAGACGAGTTTTCACCTGATCTCCCCACGGCCATTCCGGTCATGAAAGAGATTGGCATGTGTGCTGCCGAATTGCGGGTTGTCAACGGCAAGAACATCCTTGATCTGACGCAGGAAGAAATGCACCGGGCGAAGGACCATCTCGACCGCGCCGGACTACAGGTCGTTTCCATCGCCTCACCGCTGCTGAAGTGCCTCCTTCCGAACGCTCCGGAGCCGGACCATCGCTTTCAGCACGATGTCTTCGCTTCCAAGCACACCTACGAAGACCAGCCTCGCCTCACCGAAACGGCTTTTCAAGCCGCGAAGTTCTTCGGCGCGCGCATTGTGCGCGTCTTTTCGTATTGGCGAACCATCAGGCCGGAACTCTGCCACGATGCCATCATTGAGGCTCTGGCGCACTTGGCCCGTCTCGCCGAGAAGGAGGATCTCATTGTCGGAATCGAAAATGAGCACGCGTGCAATCTGGGAACTGCGTCCGAAGTGGTTCGCGTTCTCAACTTTCTTCCGAATAAACATCTCATGATCGTTTGGGATCCCGCCAATGCTCTTGTCGCCGGCGAAAACCCTTTTCCTGGCGGCTATTCTCTGCTGCCAAAGCACCGCATTGCCCATGTCCACGCCAAGGACTGTCATATGGAGGGAGAGCAACCCATCTGGGGTCCTCTGGGAACGCGTCACGTGCCATGGAAGGAACAGATCCACGCCCTTCTGGAGGACGACTACCAGGGGTTTATCAGCCTGGAGACGCACTGGTCAGGTCCCGGCGGCGAAAAACTGGAAGCCAGCCGCATTTGCGGATGGAACCTAAAGGGCCTGGCAGCGGCTTAGCGGCGCTCATCTAACCCTATATGTCCTGGTTTCCAAGCGTTTTACTAAAAGAGACGACCTTCACGCTCAGGAGTTTGAACAAAGAGAGAGCGTTCACCGCCCTGTCGATCCTGTTGCTTGGCCTGGGCATTGGGGCGGCCTCAGCTGTGTTCACGTTGTTATGGCAGGCAATCTACGCCCGGCTTCCAGTGCCCGAGCCACAGCAAGTATTCACGTTTTCGACAAATGTGACACACAGCGGGCGCTCCGATAGCGACGCGATGGCCCAGACCTTTAGCGTTCCTACCTACCGTTACCTGGCGACGCACTTCAAGCTTTCAAAGGGCATCCTTGGAAGGCACGGCGAGATGGTGAACATAGAAGCGCCGGCAAGCCCACAACATCTCCTTGCAGACTTTGTGACAGGCAACTTCTTCGAAGTCCTTGGAGTGAAAGCTGCCGTTGGACGCCTGATTAGCGACCCCAACGATCAGATCCCGGACGAAAGGCTGGTAGCGGTGCTTTCCTACGACTTCTGGCGCGAGGCGTATGGCGGTCAGGTGAGCGCATGGAACACTGTCATTCGCATAAATGGAGTCCCTTTCCAGATCATCGGCGTCGCAGCTCCAGGGTTTAAGGGATTAATAGCGGGTCAAGCTCCCAAAGTTTACCTGCCGGTGAGCGCCTTTGCCGATGTGAATCCCGGATGGCACGGGTATGACGACTGGGGTCTTCGGTGGTTGAACGCCTTCGTTCGCTTGCCGGGGAATGTGTCCCGCGCAGCCGCGGAGGCTGAGCTACAGCCGGTCTACCGGGCGGCTGTCCGCCAGGAACTGGCAAGCGAAAGAGCACAGCCGGAAGACTATCTTCGCGAGCTCTCGCACGAGCGCTTGTCGTTAATGCCGGTGGCTCAAGGAGCTCACGCGATGTTGGATCAATGGAACGAGCCTCTGCGCATCCTCCAATGGATGACTCTGGCGCTGTTGTCGCTCGCGGCGATTAACGTAGCGGGATTGATGCTGGTGCGAGGCATCAGACGCAGGCAGGAGATGCTGATCCGTTACGCAGTAGGCGCTGCCGCCTCCGAGGTGATGCGGTTGTTATTTCAGGAGACTTTAATTCTCTCGTTCGCAGGCGGGGCTCTTGGACTCTGGATCGCGCGATATGGCGCTGAGCTGCTGGTCTATTTGGCTCGCATGAACCAAAGGGACGCCTTTTCTTACGGGCCGCATGGCTGGGCGCTCGTTATGCATTGGGTAGTGGCGTTGGTAACAGGACTGCTCGCCGGCCTGTTTCCGGCCTGGCAAGCGGCCAAGCTCGACTTATCAGCGGGCTTAAATGAGGGAGCGCTGACGCACTCGGCAACCCGATCGCAAGCCTTGACCAGGCGAACCCTGGCAGCCGTACAGATTGCCTTATCACTCGTGCTAGTGATCTCGGCGGGACTGTTTGCCGAGGCCTTGCACAAACTCGTAAGCGTGCCCCTGGGGTTCAATCCGGAGCATCTTACCGTCTTTTCTATTGATGCCAAGCTGGCCCAGTCTAGCGTGCAGAACACCGAGGCGCTGTGGGCCGATATTGCCCGGCGGCTGAGCGAGACGCCGGGCGTTCAGGATGTCACTTATGGAACCGGAGGACCATTTCCGCAAGGAGCAGATGCGGCCGTTGTCATTCCTGGAACGAGCGCCGCCGCCGGTCGTTCGAAGCCCCAGAGCGGGATGCGAAGCATCGTTGGACCGCGCTACTTCAGCACGCTCGGCATTCCCGTTGTCACCGGAAGAGAATTCGACGAAAGAGATCGCATGGACATGCCGGACACCGTGATCCTCAATCAAACCATGGCGCGTAAGCTGTTCGGCAACAATAATCCCATTGGACAAACGGTAACCATGTTCAATGGCCTCGACCCGAACTGGCTGGCATCGGTCGTGGGAATAGTAGCGGATCATCATCAATCCTGGCGAAGGGCGAACGCATCACTCGCGTACACGCCGGCTCAGCAAGCACGAAGAATCACGGACATCACTTACTACGTCCGGACCGTTGGCCCATCATTGTCCGAGCAAACCATTCGAGAGATCGTGCGGCAGGAAGCGCCATCGATCGGCTCATACGACATGGCCACCATGGATTCCCGGATGGCTGAGTTTGCCTCCAGCGATCGCGCTATGGCCTTGTTGGTAGGAGCGTTCGCGCTATTTGCCTTGACGATCGCGGCGGTCGGAATCTATGGCGTCGTCTCGTATACTACGTCCTTGCGAACGCTCGAGTTCGGAGTGCGTTTGTCTATTGGAGCAACTCCCTCAAACATTGCTCAGCTGGTGCTAAGGGAAGCGATGACTATTTTGGCGGGGGGCATTGCACTCGGGGCGCCGCTGACCTACTTTGCACTATTGATTGTCCGTCATCAGCTTGACGCCATATCGTTTCGCCAACCCGGGATATACGGAGCAGCAGTAGTGCTGTTAACAATGTGCACTCTGTTACCGGCATTGGCGCCAGCCCAGCGTGCGAAACGGATGAACGTCCATGATGCACTCAGGCACCCATAACGGCACGCAATTTCTCATCGCCGCGAGTTTCGGAATCTAAAAGATAAAAATCATGAGAAAGCCAAAGCTTTTTGACCATAAGATTTTAACTTATCTGATTTCCACGCTGGCTTATTGTCGGACCAGGTGTTAGAGCGGACGCGTTGAAACTACCGGCGACTCTTACACACAATGCCCGGCGCCTACTTTTCATTGGAACCTTCCAGATTGGGCACTGCATCTACCGGGTTACTATGCAAGGCGAAGGAATCATCACCAAACCAAGTAAGTATTCTGTTGACGAAACATTGAACCGTCTGCAAGCCGCTTTACGAGGCAAAGGCATAAAGATCTTCGCTGAAGTGGACCACAGCGGGGAGGCCGAGAAGGTGGGACTTAAGATGCCGCCCACCCGCCTCCTCATCTTTGGCGATCCGAAAGGCGGCACGCCTATCATGCTCGCTGCTCCACTGGCGGCGATTGATCTTCCTGTAAAAGCGCTGGTCTGGCAGGACCAAGAAGGCAAGGTCTGGCTGAGTTACAACGATTCAGAGTACGTCAGGCAAAGATTCGGGCTAGGCGTGGCAGACGTTGCCGCGCTCGCTCGCCTCGGCAATTTATTGCAGCAGGTTTTGCAATAGACTCACGGTTTGGCACGCCGCCGGAACAGCGCGTGATAGACGACCAGCACGAGAATGGCCCCGATTACCGCAACTAGTAGGCTGTAAAGATTGAGGCCGGTCACGCCGCTTCCGCCGAACAGGCTGAATAGCCAGCCCCCTACGACAGCTCCGACGATCCCCAGAATGATATCCAGAAAGAATCCTTCGCCGCTTTTGTTGACAATCTTGCTTCCGATGAAGCCGGCAACCAGTCCTAAGACGATCCAAGCTAGAATCGACATCGTAATCCTTTCCCTCTTTGAAATGAGACTACATGTTTGAGCCTATACCTTTTGGGGGATGCCCGGGTTACCTATTTTTTCGGACCCGCCGAACGGATCACCACAATCGTGATATCGTCCTCTTGGTCTACGCCGGCCGCTTTGCCTGACCATCGCGACAGCTCTGCTAAGAATTCGTCAGCGAACTGGTTCGCCGTGAGGCTGCCGCAGGCTTCTAGAAACGCCTTGAAGTGTTCCAGGCCAAATTCTTCGCCTGCAGAGTTAGTCATCTCGAGAATTCCATCGGTGTAAAGTACGCTACGGTCACCATGTGAAAGAGCTAGCTGAACCGCCGTGTATGCCGCCTGAGGGAACATACCCAGAAACAGCCCGTTTTCAGTAACAGCACGAACACTTCCCGCCGACAGCCCTCCGAGCAGGAGAGGCGGGTGTCCGGCGCCCGCGTAGTCGATGGTCTGCCTCTCCGTGTCTATAAAAACGTAAGCGGCCGTGACATAGTGGGTCTGAAATTTGCCGCAAAGCGCCTGATTCAAGCCAGCGAGGACCTTGGCCGGGTCAGACGCGTTGGCCGACTGAGCGGCCAGCGCAATCTTGAGCATGGATGCCACCAGCGCCGCCGGTACGCCGTGGCCGGATACGTCGGCAACCAGCACCCCCAGGCGTTTCTCATCCACTGCGATGAAGTCATAGAAATCGCCTGCGACGGAGGTCATGGGGCTATACCGGGCGGCAATGTCCAGGCCTTCGACGCTGGGAATCCGGCGAGGCAGGATCGATAACTGAATCTGCCGGGCCATCTCGAGCTCATGCTCTAGCGCCAGCAGCCGGTTGGCGAGTTGTTGGCGAACGCCTCGCAGCGTGAGGTGGGTTTGTACGCGTGCGCGCACCACCGCCGGGGAGAACGGCTTATGGATATAATCCACCGCGCCGACTTCGAAGCCCCTGGTTTCGTCCTCCGTTTCGGTCCTCCCGGTCAGGAAGATGACCGGGATGTCGTGCGTCTCGGAATCGGCTTTCAAACGAGTACAAACTTCATAGCCGTCCATTCCGGGCATCATCACATCCAGCAGGATCACGTCGGGCGCGGGGGTGCTCTTGACCACCTCCAACGCCTTTGGCCCGTTGGTCGCGACGCGCACTCTGTAGCTATCTTTCAAAATCGAATTGACGATTTGAATGTTAGTGGATTCATCGTCCACCAGTAGGACCACTTTCCGTTCTTCGCCGCTTGTCACTTTTCCTCCACGCAAGGTAGCCGGCTGCCAGATCCAGTCTGCCCGGAACTACTCTAGTCTAGTGAAGAGCGAGGCAACGAACCATGGCAAGAAAAGTATCTGATGTCTTTATAGAGACGCTGGCAGCGGCCGGAGTCAAGCGCGTCTATGGCGTAGTCGGCGATTCTCTTAACGCTTTGACCGAGGCTTATCTAAGCACAGCCTGCTTAAACTGCCTCCGGAGATAGATCCTTTACCGTCACTTCCACCGGCTTGGCATCCCAGATATCCTGGCAATACTCTTGCACCGCCCGGTCCGAGGAGAACTTGCCCATTCGCGCTGTGTTCAGGATAGACATTCTGGTCCATCGGTCCTGGTCCAGATATGCCTCGCTGATGCGGGCCTGGCATTCAATGTACGATTGATAGTCGGCGAGCAGCATGTACGGATCCTGGCTGAGCAACGAATCGAGCAGGGGCCTGAACAGTCCGGCGTCCCCCAGCGAAAAATCACCGGAGCCAAGTCCGTCAAGGGCTTCCTTCAATTCCGCGTTGGATCTGTAGTAATGCCCGGGGTCATACCCTTCCGCTTTCATCCTGTAGACCTGCTCCGTGGTGAGCCCGAACAGAAAGAAATTCTCGGCACCCACTTCTTCGCGGATCTCTATATTCGCGCCGTCAAGCGTGCCCACCGTCAGCGCGCTGTTCATCGCGAACTTCATGTTGCCGGTCCCCGACGCCTCCTTTCCGGCCAAGGAAATCTGCTCTGAGAGATCGGCCGCCGGATAGACACGCTGCCCAAAAGTCACATTATAGTCGGGCAAGAAAACAACGCGTAATCGGCCCGCGACATCCGGATCGCCGTTCACAACCTCTGCGACGGAATTCACTAGTTTAATGATCAGCTTCGCCATGAAGTAGCCGGGCGCAGCCTTTCCACCGAACAAGAACGTGCGCGGCACAAGATGCGCGCTCGGGTTCTTCTTTATGCGGTTGTAAAGCGTCACGATGTGCAGCACTTTCAAGTGCTGCCGCTTGTACTCGTGAATGCGCTTCACCATCGCATCAAACATCGACGCCGGGTCGACAATCGTGCCGGTCTTCTCCCGGATGTAGTCCACCAATTGCCCCTTCACAGCGTGCTGGGTCTGGCGCCATTGTTCGCGGAAAGTGGCATCGTCGATGTATTTCTCCAGTTTGCGCAACTGATAGAGGTCTACAAGCCACTCTTCGCCTATCCTCTCGCTAATCAGTTTTGCCAGACCGGGGTTGGCGAGGGCGATCCACCGCCGAGGCGTCACGCCGTTCGTTTTGTTGCTGAACCGCTCGGGATACATCTCGTAGAGATCCCGCAACACGTCTTTTTTCAGCAGTTCGGTATGCAGTGCCGCTACTCCGTTCACCGCATGGCTGCCGACCGTGGCGAGATGCGCCATCCGGACATATCGCTCGCCGGATTCATCAATCAATGACAGGCGGCGCACCCGGTTGTTATCGCCCGGGAACTTAGCTCGCACTTCATCCAGGAAACGGCGGTTGATCTCGTAGATGATCTCCAGATGCCGAGGCAGCAGGCTTTGAAACAGAGGAACTCCCCATTTTTCCAGTGCTTCGGGCAGTAAGGTGTGATTCGTGAATCCCAGCGTTTTCTTTGTGACTTCCCAGGCCGGTTCCCAAGCCATCTCGTGCTCGTCCACAAGCAGGCGCATCAGCTCGGCGACGCTGACGGAAGGATGCGTGTCATTCATCTGAATGGCCCACTTCTGGTCGAATTCCTCAACAGGCCGGCCACGTCTGACGTGGGCATGAATGATGGTTTGCAAGGAAGCCGATACGAAGAAGTACTGCTGCTCCAGGCGCAGTTCCTTGCCCTTAATATCTTCGTCGTTCGGATAAAGAATTTTGGAGATATTCTCCGATTGCATCTTGTCGCGTACCGAGCCGAAGTAATCGCCAACGTTGAATGCGTCGAAGTTGAAAGAGTCCACCGCTTCAGCCCTCCACAACCGGAGCGTGTTGACCGTGTTTGTCCGGTAGCCCGAAATCGGCGTATCATACGGGACGGCCTTCACGACGTTGCCTGGATGCCATCGCACGCGATATTTCCCGTGGTCATCTATGTAGGCCTCCGTGTGTCCACGAAATCCCACATGAACAGCTCCCTCGGGACGGGCAATCTCCCAGGGATTACCCCACTGCAGCCATTTGTCGGTGATTTCAACCTGCCAGCCGTCACGAATTTCCTGATCGAAAATACCGTATTCATAGCGGATGCCAAAACCGATGGCCGGAATGTGGAGTGTCGAAAGGGAGTCCATGTAGCAGGCCGCCAGCCGGCCCAATCCGCCATTGCCAAGTCCCGGCTCCTCCTCCTCATCGATAATTTCCTGCGGATTCAGGCCCAGTTCATGCATCGCTTCATTGGCCGTCGATGTGATGCCGAGGTTCAGCAGGTTGTTGCCGAGATGGGGCCCAAGCAAATACTCAGCAGAGAAGTAGCAGACGACACGCGCGTCCTGTTCGATGTACGTCTGAATCGTGTTGACCCAGCGCTGCACCAGCCGGTCGCGGACGGCAGACGCGATCGCCAGGTAATAATCCAGCTTGGTGGCTCTGCCCGGATAACGAGCCTGGTCATAAATCAAACTGTCAACGAAAGCTCGCTTGAGGTGTTCCAGAGTCACGCCGGTTCTGGTGTGCTCACGTTTGGCTGCCTGAAGGGCGGGTTCGGTAGCGGTATTCATTACGTTTATCTCCTGTCCGAAGGGGCAGATTAAGCCATATCTCGGCGCAAGGCAAGATGCCGGGGCGGTTGTTCGCACAGTTGTAACCAAATATTGGCCATAATTATGGGTGCGGCCGAAGGCTCACGCCTCCTATGAGGGAATCATGACCGAAGCACAAGCAGCAATGGTATCGATAGGCGATGATGGCGCTCTCGACACGGAACTCAGGCCATCGCTGAAGGAGGTTTGGATCGACCGAGACCTCAGTTGGCTCGATTTCAACCAACGCGTATTGGCTGAAGCGATAGATAGCCGCACGCCGCTTTTGGAGCGGGGTAAGTTCCTCGCCATTTTCACATCTAATCTGGATGAATTTTTTATGAAGCGCATCGCCGCCCTGCGGCGATCACTCACGCCGGATTCCGTAAAGTTGCTCCGGCGGATCAATCAGAAATTGGTTCCCATGTTGTACGCGCAGGCCCAGTGCTTCCGCGATCAGATCATTCCCGAACTCGCCGAACATGGTATTTACCTCCGGCATTGGCACGAGCTGACGGAAGAGCAAAGAGAGGAAGGAAATCGTTATTTTGATGCGCAGGTCTCGCTCGCTGTCACGCCTCTGATCATCAATACTTCCGAGGCCTTCCCATTCCTTTCAAATCTTTCCACTTCGCTCGTGTTTTCGCTCGAAGATCCCGAAACCACCCAACGCATGTACGGGCGCGTCAAAGTTCCAACCGGCCTGCGGCAGTGGATTCAGATTCATGCAGGGACATCTCCGGAAGAGCATGTCTTTGTAAGGCTCCACGAAGTTATCCGCGCCAACCTGTCCAAGCTCTACAGGGGCATGAATGTCGGAAGCAGCAGTTTGCTGCGGCTTACGCGTGATGCGGAGGTAGATGCCGACGAGGAGCAAGAAGCGAGCCAACTGGAAAAGGTAAGAAATGAAGTCCGCAAGCGCCGCTTTCAGCCGGTGGTCCGGTTGGAATTTACCGAAGGCGCCGACCCGGTGGTCAAGGTGTTGCTCAGCCAGCACTTCCAGCTTGGCGTGGAGGATACCTATGAAGTGCCGGACGAACTCGACTACACCAGTTTGTTTGAACTGCTCGGCCTGAGCGCCCCGGGTCTCAAGGATGTTCCCTGGACGCCGGTTGTACCTCCTGCTTTGCGAAACGGACATGCCGGCATCTTCCACGTTATAGAGGCAGGCGATGTACTGGTTCACCATCCATATGAGAGCTTTGACGCCACCGTTGAGCGCTTCGTCGAGGCTGCGGCCAACGATTCGCAGACGGTCGCAATCAAGATGACGGTCTATCGGGTCGGCGATGACACGCCCTTCGTAAAATCCTTAATCAAGGCCGCTGAGGCGGGCAAGCAAGTAGCTTGCGTAATTGAGCTGCACGCCCGATTTGACGAAGAGCGGAATCTGCACTGGGCCTCCGCTCTCCAAAAGGCCGGGGCTCACGTCACATTTGGCGTGAGGGGGTTAAAGATTCACAGTAAGACCGCCCTGGTGGTGCGGAACGGAGCCGGCGGCTTGCGCGCCTATGCTCACATCGGCACCGGCAACTATCATGTCCGCACGGCGCGTCTCTATGCGGATGTCGGACTACTGACCTGTGATGAGACTCTCACCCGCGATGTAATCGCGCTATTTCATTACCTGACCGGGCATGCTCATGACCCGGATTGCAAGACGTTGCTGGTGGCGCCCGGCAGTATGAGAAGACGCTTCCTGGAGCTTATCCAGCGCGAGACTGAGCTGAAGAAGAGGGGCCGTCCTGGCCGGATTATCGCAAAGATGAATCAACTCGAAGATCCGGACATAATTGAGGCGCTGGTTGAGGCCTCGCGTGCTGGCGTTTCCATCGATCTGATCATTCGCGGCTTTTGCTGCATGATGCCCGGAGTGGCTGGCTTCACGGAGAATATCCGAGTGCGCTCCATCATTGGGCGATTTCTGGAACACTCCCGAATCTACTATTTTGGCGCCGGAGCCGAGAATTCTTTAGACGGCGAGTTCTATATCGGATCAGCAGACTGGATGTTCCGCAATCTCTCCAGGCGGATTGAGGTCGTGACTCCCGTCACTCGCAGCGAGCCGAAGCAGCGCCTCTGGGAGGTGCTCGAAGTTTGCCTTCGCGACCGCCGCCAAGCCTGGGTCCTGGATAACGACGGCGGCTATTCGCGGCCGTCCGCGAGTGATCCGAACGGCTTGGAGCCCCTGGGAACCCACGATGAACTGATGAAACTGGCATCGCGCTAGCTGCGACACTGCCGTCCCGCGGGTGAACGGCCTGAGCGCGGATTTAAGCTGTAGTAGCCCCTCGGCCCATATCTGGCGGGAGCGATGCACTAAATCCGTGACGCCGCTCCTCAAATCCGCTGCGCTATTTCCCAGCCGCTTTTTCCAGGTGTCCGCCAAATTGAAAGCGCATCGCTGACAGCAGTTTGTCTTGATAGTCGGACTCGCCGCGGGAACTGAAGCGTTCATAGAGGGCGGCGGAGAGAACCGGAACAGGCACGGCTTCATCGATCGCTGCTTTAATGGTCCACCGGCCTTCGCCGGAATCTGACACCCGGCCTGAGAACTCCGATAGATTCGGATCTTTCACCAAGGCGGACGCGGTCAAGTCCAGCAGCCAGGAGGCAATCACGCTTCCACGCCGCCACACTTCCGTGACATCGCGCAGGTTGATGTCGTATTGATAGTGCTCCGGGTCGCGCAGCGGCGTGGTCTCCGCGTCGATGGTATGGTCCTGCTTGCCCACATTAGCGTCACGCAACACGCCCAGTCCCTCCGCATAGGCGGCCATCACGCCATATTCGATGCCGTTGTGAACCATCTTGACGAAATGGCCAGCGCCGTTCGGACCGCAATGCAGGTAGCCGTTCTCCGCAGTGCCCCCAAGCTTCTCCCGACCTGGAGTGCGAGGGATGTCACCGGTGCCCGGCGCAAGAGTCTTAAAGATTGGATCCAGATGCTTAACCACCGGCTCTTCGCCTCCGATCATCATGCAGTAACCGCGGTCTAAACCCCAGACTCCGCCGCTCGTCCCGACATCCACATAATGAATCTGCTTTTGGGTGAGTTCTTTGGCCCGCCGGATGTCATCCACGTAGTAGGAATTACCGCCGTCGATAAGGATGTCCCCGGCCTCCATCGCCGGTGTCAGAGTAGCGATGGTTTTGTCCACGACCGCCGCCGGCACCATCAACCATAAGGCCCGCGGCTTCTCCAACTTTTGGATAAGGTCTGTGAAGGAGGAGGCTCCGACTGCTTTCTCTTTTGTTAACTCGTTCACCGCTGCTGCGGACGTATCGAAGGCCACGCATTGGTGTCCTCCCCGGATAAGCCGCCGTACCATGTTGGCGCCCATCCGGCCGAGTCCGATCATTCCTAGTTGCATAACGTCTCCTTAAAGTTTATTTTTTGTCGGGAATATTTTGTTGGGCGTGGGGAGGGCGCCCAACAACAGCATTCTCCCAGAGGCGAAAGCCTCCCAGGAAAGCATTGGCGTTATCGCCTGCCCGGCACCCTGGAGGGAGCTGCTTGAGTTCCTTTAGGTTCCCGCCCCCTAAAACTACGTCGTCGGGTTCAAGCGCGGCAATCAAGCGCCGCACCACATCCTCGACATTGCGCCGCCATTTAGTGCGGCCCCAGCGCTCTAATCCGCGCAGCCCCACGTAATCCTCATACGTTTTCTTTCTGTACGGAAGGTGGCCCAGCTCCATCGGTTCGACGATGCCATCCACCACTACGGTAGACCCAAGGCCGGTTCCCAAGCCGAGGAAGAGCATCTTCCCGCCCTTGTAACTTCCAAGGGCTTGCATCGCCGCATCGTTGATGACCTTCACAGGACGTTTAAGGGCAGCTTCAAAGTCGAATCCGACCCACCCAGGCGCCAAATTGTGTGGTTCCGCGACCGGATGATCCCGCAGCACCGGACCAGGATAGCCTATCGACACGGCCTCATACTTCCAATCAGCAGTCATCTTCAGCACTCCGGCGGCCATCTGCGCGGCCGTCAGCTTAGGACCAGAGACAAATTTTCGCTCTTCTGTTTGCCCGGTTGCGAGGGCCTTCACATGTGTCCCGCCTACATCAACGGCAAGCACTTTCATGGCGAGTGTTCCTGATGCTCCATGCGACTCTGGCAAAATGCGGCTTCTTAATTGTAGAGTGGTCGCTGCCGAACGATGATAAACAAAATGAACATCCGCGCCGCAATTATATGCTTGCTGCTTCTTTTCGCTGCACCGCTCGGTGCGCGGGAACGCACCGACGTCGTCATAATGAAGAACGGCGATCACATCACCAGCGAGATTAAAGGCCTGGACTCGGGCGTTCTGTATGTCAGTCTCGATTACGTCGACGGCACCGTCTCGGTTCAATGGTCGAAAGTAGCGCGTCTCGAGAGCAGCCAATTGTTTATCGTGAAAACGGAGGATGGCTCGGTTTACACCGGGACGCTGCATACTACTGAAACGCCTGCCGGCCGTCCCGTGACGATTCAGATCGTAGAAACACGGGCCGAGGAAAAAACGGTCGAGAGATCTCAGATTGTAAAAGTCGCGCAGACGTCTGACAAATTTTGGCAGCGATTCAATGGCGGGATAAACTTCGGCACCATCTACTCCAAGGGAAATGAGTCGACGCAGTTTAATCTGGGTTCACAGGTGACCTATCCGCGAGAACGTTGGAGCGCAGGGGCTACCTTCAATTCGACTTTGTCCTCCAGTACGGGCGCAACGCCTTCCACGCGAAACTCGCTAAGTCTAAGTAGTCTTCGTTTGTTGCGCTGGAATAATTGGTTTTATGCAGGTCTTGGAAACCTCCTCCAAAGTTCGGAGCAGGGAATCAGGCGCCAGGTGAACCTCGGCGCAGGGGTCGGGCGCGTTTTGAAGAACACGAATCACGCGAACATCTCTCTCATGGGAGGCGTGGCCTGGCAGAACACGAACTATCGGCAATCCACCCTTCCGCAAACTACGCAAAACGTTGCTGCCACAGTGGTCGCCGCCGAAGTGAAACTGTTTCGCTTTAAGAAGACGAATCTGGACATTACCGCCTTTGTTTTCCCGGCAGTTTCCACACCGGGCCGAGTGTTTTTTAACACGAACGCGACCTATTTCGTAAAGCTTTTCAGCAATCTCAATTGGAATGTCTCGTTCTATGGCAACTGGGACAACCAGCCGCCGGGTCGTCTTTCAGGGAGCGACTACGGCTCCAGTTCGGGACTCGGCTGGACGTTTGGCAACAAGTGATAGGCGCGATTCACTCGCTCGCAGTGACAACCCGGCACTGGACGAAGTGAAACTTCCAAGGAGCCAGTTCGACATATAACCCAGCAGCGTATGTTTCGTCGCCGTCGCGATCGTAACGGACTCCCGTTAAGACGTCGGTCAAACGCATGGGTTGCCCTTCTATATCGGGCCATGGCACTCGGACGCGCGCTTGAGCAGCGCTATCGCTTAGATTGACCACGATGAGGTAGCGGTCATCGTCTTGCGCCCAAGTCCAGGCGACCAGGTTTTTATAGCTCGGATTATCGGGCCAGCCCGAGGATTCGCAGAAACTCCACTGGCCGCTATGAAAAACAGATTGTCGAATCGCTTGGAGAAGCCCTTTGTAGAAAGCCTTCAATTCCTCATCCGCGGCCTCTTTCGGGCGTCTTGCCAGAAAGACCGGCAGTCTAACCTTCCTTCCCTCGAACTGTCCCTCATGGAACAGACTTGCTCCCGGTACCGTGGCCATCACGACTGCGGCCGCGCGCTCTTTTTCCGGCGAAAATACCGCTGCCGCTCGCGGCTCATCATGATTCTCAATGAAGCGGAGAAGCTTTCTCTGGTAGGCGGGATCTGCAGAGAGATGGAGCCGGACGCTTTCCGGGTCGCCATGCTCCAGGCGGTCGTATAGGCGCTTGTCATAACAGAAGTCGAATCCCTGCTGCTGAAGCTGCCATTCCGTATCCCAATATGCCTCGGCAATGAAGAGGAAGCCCGGGTGCGCGTTCTTGACGGCGGGAATTACATCCAGCCAATATTCCGTCGCGGGCCGTTGACCCGCGGCACTCCCCCACGTGCGTTCAAAGATCGGGTTCATCAAGAGCATGGCCATGTCGCAGCGCATTCCATCGCACTGATTCGCAATATCCAGAATCGTTTCGACTACGGCTTTCCGGAGGCCCGGAGAAAAGGCGTTCAGTTGCAGCACGTCCGCCCACGCGGCGAAATAAGGATCGCGGCCGCGGGCAAAGAACCTTCCTTCCACCTCAAGGTAGGACGCAGGATCGTTTCTGCCATCCGCATCGCCTGTAATGAAATACTCGGGGTGCTCTTTAACCCAGGGGTGGTCAGGCGCCATGTGATTCGGCACAAAATCCAGCATCAAATGCATGCCCCGTTTCGCAAGCTCGCCGCGGGCGGCCGCGAGACCGGCGGGACCGCCCAGGTGTTGGTCCACGACGTAGCGGCGAACGCAATAGGGAGATCCGACATTGTCGCGAAGCTCGAAATCAGGCAGCGCTCGCCGGAAGTCCTGGAGCAAACCCTGGTTCGCATTGGCGATGGCAGTGCCTGCGGGGCTTCGTTCCCACACCCCCATCAACCAAACGGCATCGCAGCCGAACGCGGCGATGGCATCCCACTCAGCCGCCGGAACAGATCCTAGGTCAACGGGCTTTCCGTACTTTTTGCCGAACTCCGACAGCCAAACCCAGGTGTTGATCTCAAATATCACGGGGTAGCGAGGCAACATGGACGCAGCAACCTTGAATTCTTCTTTCACGCTAAACCGCCATGCGGCGCGAACCTCCAGCGCCTCCAATGCCCCTGCCCGAAGGCGTGGCCCCGTCCCTCCGGATGACCGGCCTTGATACTCAGAATGCCGCCGGCGCAAATCAGCAGTGTTCCAAGCACCGCTGTCGCGTCCGGAACATTGCCAAACAACCACCACCCAAGAAGCCCGGAAAAAACGACGACCGTGTAATTGAACGGCGAGATCTCGGCCGCGCTCGCAAACCGGTACGCCAGAATGATCAGGTATTGGGTGAGCGCATAGAATCCACCAACACCCGACAGGAGCAGCCATTCCGCCGACGTTGGGGGTTTCCAGGCCCAGATGCAGAGCGGCACCAGCAGTAAGGTCGAGATACCAAAGTTGTAGAGGAGAATGCGCATCGGGGGCTCGGTCTCAGCCAGTTTGTTCGTCGCTACCAGCGCAAGCGCCGAGAAGAGCCCGGCGGTGAGCGCGATCAGGGAGGCAGGGTTTTGCAAGGTTTGAGGCCCAGGCTTGATGATCAGTATGATGCCAATCAGGCCGATAAAGAGACTGACCCACACCATCGGCTGCACCGTCTTGCGGAGCCATATATAGACGACCAGGGGAATGAATAAGGGCGCAGCGTTTGAGAGGAGCACGGAATCCATCAAGGGAATCGAAGTGACCGAAATGAAGAACAGGAGCTGACAGACCGAGCCTGCAACGCTTCGGAAAAAATGAAGCCAGAAATGCTCCGTCTTCAAGATCACCGGCCCAGTCTTTGCGAGGGACGGCAGAAACACCACGAAGCTGATACTGTACTGCAGAAACAAGAGCAACAGCGGAGGTACGCCCGAGGCGGCCTTACTGAAAGCACTCATCACAGCGGCGCAAAAGAATGCCGATGTGATGAGCAGGATGCCTCGATATAGATTGTGAACGGGTTCGACCGGAGGAGTCGCCATAACAGGACGGCTTCTTAGCCAGACCCTTACGGCTTTTGAGCGGCCGGCGGATTGGGCGGTCCTGGCGCGCCCGCTCTCATCCAGTCAGCGTCTGAGAGATTCCATCCTCCACCCAACGCCAGGTAGAGCTGAACGATGACCAAACGGCGGTTCGTCTCCGTCTGGGCGAGTTGAAGCTGGGCCGGGTAGAGCCGCTGCTGGGCCTCCAGAACCTCATAATAGCTGGACAATCCTTGAAGGTACCGCTTCATGGAAAGATCGACGGATGTTTCATTCGATTGCACCGCGATGGCCTGTTGTTCCCGTATCGCGTCGTACTTTTCGCGTGAAATGAGCGCGTTGGAGACATCTTGAAAAGCGCTCAAGGCCGTCTGCTGGTATTGAAGCGTGGCTTGCTGCCATGCAGCGACGGCCTGCCGTTTTTTCGCCTTTAGAGCGCCACCTTCAAAAATGGGACCGGCCATGTTTGCGCCGACGCTCCAGGTATTCGTGCTCCCCAAAGTGATATCCGAGAGTGGCGCACTCAATTTACCGAAGAAGCTTGTCAGACCGATCTGGGGGAAGAATGCTGCGGTTGCCACGCCGATCTGCGCACTGGCGTAGTGGACGGTCTGTTCCGCTGACAGTACGTCCGGCCGGCGCTCCAGCAAAGCAGAGGGCAACCCGGGAGGCACTTCGGGAGGAATGGTCTCCTCGAGGAGCTTTGCTTTCGTATCGATCGGGCCAGGATTCTGGCCCAACAGGACGCTGAGCTGATTCTCGGCGAGGGCAATTTGCCGCTCAAGTTCGGGAATTTGAGCCTTGGCGGAGGCCTCATCCGCCGTCGCGCGGGCCACCGGCAGCATGGAGGAAACGCCCCCCTGCTGCCGCTCGGTGAAGAGCTTTCGGCTCTGGTCGAACGATGTGACGCTCTCATTGGCGATCTGCAACTGTAGTTGCAGTCCAAGGAGCTGGAAATAGGCTTGAGACACGTTGCTCACCAACGTGAGCATGACTCCGCGCCGGGCTTCTTCGGTTGAGAGCAACTGGGCCTTGGCGCCCTCATTCAGACGCCGGATTTTGCCCCACAGATCTATCTCCCAGGTTGCGTTCACCACGCCGATAAAGAAGCTTTGGACTGAAGTGTTGTTGGCCAGAGGGCTACCCGTGAACTGATTCTTACCGCCGCTGACCAATCCCCCATAACCGACAGACGGGAAGTACTGCGACCGGGCTTCGGCCGCAATCTCGTTCGCTTGTTCGACCCGCGTAACCGCGACGGCCAAATCATAGTTATTAACCAGAGCTGTTTTGATAAGCCCTTTCAGCGTCTCGTCCTTGAAGATCTCCCACCACGGCAAGTCGGCTATTGAAGCCTGTTGGGCTGCGCCTTCAGCGCCTCGAAAAGCAACCGGAGCGTTCACCTTGGGACGATGGTAATTGGGGCCGACGCGGCAACCCGAAAGAAGCAGCACGAAAGGAAGAAGAACCAGGGCCCGGCAGCGTGTGATTCCATTGCGGCGGGCGAAACTCAGTGACAATTGCTCTAATTGACGTAACTTCCTCGGTGGCCCTTCCATCACTCAGCGGTCCTCGGCACCAACGGTTCCTCCGCCCGTGTTTTGGGAATCTCCGGCTTCTCGGGCTGCGCGCCACTTAGTTTCTCGACCCCATAGAAGAGGGCCGGAATAATGAAAATCGCAAGAACGCTGGAGGCGAGCATTCCGCCAATTACAGTCGTGCCCATAATCTGGCGCGAAACAGCTCCAGACCCGGTCGCTTTCCATAGCGGCACGCAACCCAGGATGAACGCGAAAGAAGTCATCAAAATAGGCCTCAAGCGCAATTTGGCTCCTTCCAGCGCGGCCTCCGACAGAGACTTGTTGCCCTCGTCGTATCCGGCTTTTGCGAACTCGACAATCAGAATGGCGTTCTTGGCTGCAAGGCCAATGAGCATAACCAGGCCGATCTGAGCGTAAATGTCAGTTTCGAAGTTGAGGTTCCCGATGCGCCTGAGGAACAGCATTCCCAGAGCACCCATCACGGCGATAGGCGTACTCAGCAGTACGCTGAAGGGCAGGGTCCAACTTTCGTACAGTGCTGCCAGCACAAGGAAGACGAATAAAATCGACAATCCGAAAATGACGGCAGGCGGGACGCCTTTTTCTGACAACATAATCTGATAGGCCATGCCCATGTAGTCGTAGCCCATTTCGCTTGGCATCGTTTCTGCAAATACACTTTGGAGCGCCGCCATGGTCTGCGGGGCACTGTAGCCGGGATTTGGGACAGCCATAAGCTGCGCGCAGTTATAGAGGTTGTAGTGCATGACATATTCCGGACCGATTCGGCGCTCGATGCTCGTGAGTGTAGACAGCGGCACCATGCCACCGTTGGCATTCTTGACGTAGAATTGACCCACATTCTCAGCCCTGGTACGATAGTCGCCTTCGGCCTGAACGTAGGTCTGCCATTGGAGTCCAAACCGGTTGAAATAGTTGATAAATGCGCCACCCATAAAGGCCTGAATCGTCTGATAGACATCCTTCAAGGGAACTCCTTGCGCGATGACCTTATCACGGTCGACATTAACGAAAACCTGCGGAACTGCCATGAGTGCAAGGCTGATCACTCTAGCGATCTCGGGGCGCTTGTTCGCGGCTTCCAAAAATTTGTTTAAATTCTCGGCGAGGAACGCCGGGTCGGAGCCCGAGCGGTCTTCGAGGACGAATTGGAGGCCGCCTGCACCCACTCCCGGGATAGCGGGTGGTGCGAACGCAAGCGCAGCGCCAGAACTGACTTGCCTCAGTGCGCCGGCCAAATGGGCTTTTATGGCCTCATACTGCTCGTCGGGCGCTGTACGCACTCCCCAATCTTTGAAAGATATCCAGAAAAAGGCGCTGTACGTATTCTGCACGCCGCTAAGCAAATTAAATCCCACAACGGTGGTGCAGTGAGCCACGCCCGGAGTCTTTGTGATGATTCCTTCCATGATCCTGGCTGTGCTGCTAGCGCGCTGCAGGGATGCGGCGTCCGGGAGCTGGACTACGGCGAACACATAGCCCTGATCTTCATCAGGGAGGAAGCCGGCAGGCACCTTTTTCCCGAACAACCCTGCCAAGGCCGCGAACCCTACCAGCAGCAGAACCGTAAAGCCCATTTTGTGGATGAGCGTGGCGCATAAGCCCACGTAACCGTCTGTGGCCTGGCGGAAAATTCGGTTAAACCAGCGGAAAAAGGCTCCCAGAGGGCCGCGCGCTTCTGTTTTGGGCCTGAGGAGCATCGCGGCGAGAGCCGGGCTGAGGGTCAGCGCGTTAAAGGCCGAGAGAATTACCGAGACCGCGATGGTGACGGCGAACTGCTGGTAAAGCCGTCCCGTAATGCCGGGAATAAACGCGGTGGGTATGAACACTGCCGAAAGCACGAGGGCAATGCCCACAACCGGCCCTGAAACCTCTTCCATCGCCTTAAAGGCGGCAGCTTTCGGCGTAAGACCTTTTTCGATGTGGTGTTCCACCGCCTCCGTGACCACAATGGCGTCATCCACCACAAGGCCAATGGCAAGGACCATCCCAAAGAGTGAAAGAGTATTGATGGAGAAGCCGAGCAACGGGAAGAGCACAAACGTTCCGACCAATGAAACCGGAACGGCCAATAGTGGAATGAGCGTGGCACGCCAGCCCTGCAGGAAAATGTAAACAACGATGATGACAAGCACCAACGCTTCGACTAGCGTTTGCACGATTTCGTGAATGCCCGCCGTGACCGGCAGGGAAGTATCCAGAGCAATGGTGTAATCAAGCCCGGGTGGAAAATGTTTCTTCGCTTCCGCCATGAGCGCCTTGGCTCCCGCCGCGGCTTGAACAAGATTCGAATCGGGGAGTTGATAGATTGCGATGATCGCCGAAGGCTTCCCGTCAAGGCTCCCGCGCAAGTTATAAAGCTGTGCGCCCAGTTCTACACGGCCCACGTCTTTCACTCTCACAATGGAGCCGTCGGATTGGGCGCGGACTACGATTTCGCCAAATTGCTCCGGTGTGCTTAAGCGGCCGGGGGCGCGAACCGCATAGGTGAACTCCTGCCCCGGAGGCACAGGCTCGCCGCCGATCTGTCCTGCCGGGTTCACGGTGTTTTGATTCTGGACTGCAGTGACAATTTCCGGAACCGTGATCTTTAACTTGGCGAGCTGGTCGGGCTTGACCCAAATACGCATCGCATAATTGCCCGCGCCGAAAATGGTCACGCTCGCGATTCCCGGCACGCGCGTCAATGCGTAGTTGAGATTAATGAAGGCATAATTCGCCAGAAACGCCGCCGAGTATTCTCCGTTTGGAGAATACAAGTCGAAGAGCATCATGGGCGCGGCGGTGGAGGGTTGAACGGTGACGCCGTAACTGTTCACGTCGGAGGGGAGTTGTGAGGCGGCCTGGCTCTCCCGCATTTGGGCCAGAATCTGATCCGTGCTGGGGTTGCTTGCTATGTTGAAATCTATCGTCAACTGGCTCTGACCGTTATTGGAGTTGAGCGAATACATGTAATTCATGTCATTCACGCCGCTCATCTGTTGCTCGATAGGCGTGGCGACCGATTGGGCGACGGTTTGAGCGTCCGCGCCGACGTACGTGGCCTTCACCTGAATCTGCGGGTCGGCAATATTCGGGAATAAGGCCGTGGGCAGACCCAAGATGCAGATAGCGCCGCCGATCACCATGATGATGGAAATCACGATGGCGACGATAGGACGGTTAATGAAGAATTTAGACATGGGTTTCTGTTACCGTTCAAACTGTCACGCCGAAGACTTCGCAGGTTCCTGGGCGCGCGGTGAATAGGGCTTTGGGTTGACCTGTAGACCGTTCCGAACTTTCTGTATGCCTTCCGCCACAACCCGGTCGCCCGGCTTGAGGCCTTCTGCGATGACCCACATGGTGCCCACCCGTGGCCCTACTTTGACGGGCCGGATAGTCACTTTGTTGTCGCTATCCAATACAGCAATCAAGTAAGTGCCTTGTACGTCAGCTACCGCAACTTGCGGCACCAACAACGCGTCTTTTTGGACTTGCACGACTACGCTGATGCGGCCAAAGCCGCCGGGCCGAAGCACTTTGTCAGTATTAGGGAATTCGGCTTGTACGAGGATGGTGCCGGTGGTGATATTCACCTCGCGGTTGATTGCATATATGCGTCCCTTTTCCGGATATTCCGATCCATTCGCAAGCAGCAGTTGAAATTGGAGTTTGCGTAAGATTGGATCCGATGCCAGCGCCGACGTAGCTCCTATCGCTTTTGCTGTATTGAGGTACTGCTCTTCGCTAGGCGTGAATTGGGCGAGAATCGGGGACACGGTGGAAACGGTGGTCAGCGTAGCACTCTGCGCGCCGACCAGGTCTCCAACCTGCGCATTCGCGATGCCGGCCACCCCGTCTATGGGTGAAACAATATTGGTGAAACCGAGATTTAATTGCGCGGTGTCGACCGCCGCTTTGCCCGCGCCGATTGCGGCCTTGGCGGTGCCGATAGCCGCGGTAGCGTTTAAGACGGACGCCTTCATACTCTCCACTTCCGCTTGTGCGCCCAAGTTGGCTTGTATGGCGTTATCGAGCTCCTCTTGGCTGATAGCATTGTCTTTCGCCAAAGGGGTGTAACGCTTGACGTCAATTTGTGTTTTTCCAAGACTAGCTTCGGCTCGCAACTGATTCGCCTTGGCCGCTTCTAAGGCCGCTTCGTTCTGCTTCAGGGTTCCCTGAGCCTGTTCCAGGTTTGCCTTGGCCTGATCGAGCGCCGCTTGAAAGGGCCTCGGGTCAATCTCGAAAAGAGGAGCGCCTTTCTTCACAAAGTCGCCGTTGGTGTAGTTCTGCTTGATTAGATAGCCGGTGACTTGCGCGTGAATGTCAGCGTTCACCAGCCCGGTCAGGGTGGCGACCCATTCGGCGGTGACCGGTACGTCCCGCTGAACGACTTCCACAACCTGAACATCAGGAGGCCCGGCTTCCGTTTCCGCTTTCTTCTCGCAGCCGGAGAGCAGGGTTAAGACGATCAGCAGGGAACCCGCGAGGAGAAAACCGCGGCTTTTGCGCGGGTGAGCTCCTCGATCAGGCGATTTTTTTTTCAGGCCCAAATATGGATTAGCTCGCAACATACATGCCTCAAACTGCCCCTCATCACTAAACGACGTTCCAGGGTAGCCAAGGGGTAGTGTACCTAAACAAACCCCAGCATAGTCCGTAACACTACTGGCCGCCGCGGGACTGTGTATGTAGTGATGGAACTTTGCCGCTGTGAGTTTAGAAAATTTCTCACGGCCGGCAGTCGAGCTTCGAAGCGAGTGTCATACTCCGGCGGACGAGCGAAACCCGGGAGCGCAGGCTAAGGCGCTGATTCCGGTTGAGATGAAGTTTTCCACCGGCGCGTGAATGGCCGCGGCCGCGTGCGCGAAATGTGAAATTACCAAACGAACTGGCTCATCCTGTTGCCGGGAATCACCGATATAATCACAAAGGACCAAAATGCGAACGCGAAGACCGCTTGGCCTTCCTTCGCCAAACGACCGGATTAATGCCATTGACCACGATTTCCTGGTATGCAGGGAGGGCCATGGGCGCCTCCGCCGGCAGCTGGTCAAATAACAGAATCAATCCAGAGAGATCAAATCGAACTGGTCTCCAAGCCGAGTTGCGGAGCGAGCAATCGTTCCAGCAGGTAACTCCAATACCGAATGCGCTGGCAAGCACATCGATATGCGCCAAGGCGCCATCTGGCGCCTGAGCTTCCGCACTCCTTTTTTGCGATCGAGATACACAACGTCGACTGGGAATCTCATGCCAAACGTGTGGACCGATTCACAGGGGACGATCCATAGTCCTTGCCCGGGCGCCAGGCCGTTGCGGCCGAGCAGCCCTTTTCGTCTGGCGCCACTATCACTCGCCACATCCGCTGACTCCGCCAGGACAGTCTCACGCGTTACATTTCGCACCCGGATTTTCTGAGGCTTCTGGCGAAGTTTCAATGATCGGCCTTCTAGTGAGGCGTGGCCGGTGCAGCCGCTGACCCCGTTTGCATTCCCGATCCCGATGACTGCCCCGGGCCGGATGAGCCAGACGCAGAAGTAGTAGAGTTCACAACCAGCGGCGTTTCGGGCTCCAGGCTCTTCATTAGATCCTCGAACGGTATCGTTGGGGTGGGCGGCGTTACAGGGACAGGACCGGTCACGCCTTGGCCGGGCGTCGCCATTTCCTTCCCGGTGTTCGGCTGCAGGAACGGTACCGGATACGCTAGCCCGGGCAGAGGGTGGCCAGCCGGTATCGGGCGGACTAACTGCGGCGTAACGATAACAATCAGTTCCGTATTCGATTTGGTTCGCGACCTTGATTGAAAGAACTTCCCTAGGATCGGTATGTCTCCGATAAAGGGAATTTTGTTGAGCGTTTGCGTTTCGCGATTGTCGAGCAGCCCGCCTATCGCAAAGCTTTGTCCTTCGGCCAACTCGACTTCGGTATTTACTCTTCGAATAGAAACGCCGGGCACCGTAAAGCCCTGTATCGTGAGCCCATTGGCATAGTCGAGGGCGCTCACCTCCGGGGCAACCTGCAGCCTGATCGTTCCGCGTGGCGTGATGGTAGGAATAAAATTGAGGCGCACACCGAACTGCTGGAATTGGATGGTGATAGCGTTGGTTCCCCCAACACCGGCGCCTTGTACCACTGGATAAGGAAATTCTCCGCCTGCCAGAAAACTCGCCTGTTTCCCGTTCTCCGCCAAGACGTTCGGTTCTGCCAGGACTTCCAAGAGTCCCTTCGTTTCCAAGGCTTGAATCGTCGCACCCAGGTTTAGGTCCGGACGGAACAAGAAAATGTTCAGAGCGTCAGAAAGAGTGGCCGTCACGCCATTATTGCCCGATATCCCGCCGCTGCTGCTTCCGCCACCGCTGCTGCCACTGCTCAACAAGGGCGGCGAGAACTGCCCCGTCGTGATCGCTCCTATCGTATTCGTTGCACCCGTGCTGAAGATGTTTATGCCGAGCTGGTTACTCGTGCTGCGGTCAACGCTGGCAAACTTAACCCTCAATAGAATCTGGGCTTCCGGCGGCGGCACATCAACATAAAGAAGATTGACGGGCTTCGCGATCGCCGAGGCAATGGCGACGGCTCGATCGACGCTCGTCAGGTCCTTCACCGTGCCGCGCAGGAAAACTAAATCGTTCTCGACGCTGACGTCGATCTTTTGTCCGGGCAGCTCTCTGTTGATTTCCCGGCGAAGCATATCGAGCTTGCTAGTGCTCACGAACCGGCTCGGCTGAACCATAACGTCGAAGAACAGCCTGCCGCCGCCCTGCTGCCAGATGATCAGACTTGTCTCTCCGGGCGCTTTTCCGTTGACCAGCACTTCCTGCGGGCTAATTGCCGTGGCCTCCGCAACATCTCCGAATCCGATCGAAACACGCTCAATCGGGAGTGCGCTCTTGACAATCACAGATTTCCCGGCGTTGACGAAGAGCGCGTTTGGCGACTCCTCCGGTGCTCGCGCAGCCGCTTGCCGTTCGGCGCCACTCGCGAAGGACGATGCAAGCAGGCACCAGATAGCAACTACGGCATTCGCGCGCACTTGGAATGCTCTCACTGTTTTCCCTCTCTCCAAAAGAAATCTCCTGTACTAGTTGTGCTCCGGAATCCCAAACTTTTCTTCACTGACCTTAGATCCATTCAAGACCTGTATAAGATAAGTGCGCGGCATGACCCGCTTTTCGACGTGCGGGATGGGTCCTGCAGCTTTATGGAGTACAACATTCGTTGGTCTCGCGGGCGCGTCTCCGTCGGAGAAGAGGCTCGCCATGGCGACGCCCGGCGTCTTCGCTGTTTTGGTATCTAGTGGATTGCGCAGCACTAATTGAATCTTCGTCTGATTGCTGGCAAGGCTGAGAAGTTCTGCTTGGTCGGGTGTAACCAGAAGGTTGACAACCGGCACCTGTACCGGTTTGCCTTCCGTATCCTTCTGAATGTTTGTTCCGGCAGAGAGAACCTCGATGTTTTGAAGAAGCGTTTTAACCTTCGACCCGTCGGAGGCTGGGATACCAGGTCCCGTTCCGGAAATGAGGACATCGACACGCATACCGGGAACCACAAAGCCAGCCACGCTTACCACATCGTCCACCCGTACGGCGCACGCTCGCATGCCGGGACGAATTGTCGCTGCCAAACCTCCGCCAGAGCCCACAGCGGCCAATCGGCTGTTCAAAATCGGTTCACCCTGGTAGATCTGCGACACCACACCGCGGCCTACAACAACGTTCTTCGAAACGGCTGCGCCCTTGGGTAACCCACCCACCCATTCGTTCGTAGCCACGTCGGCGTCCTTCAGCAACGTGCCGATCTCCAGATCCCGGGCAGCCACAATAATGCGTGTGGTGCTCGGTTTTGCGCCGTTCATCTGTTTGCCCGCTACCCGGTACACGAGATAGCTGGCTATCGCTGCTATTACGAACGCCAAAAAAAGAATTGTTGTTAATCTTCGATTCATGGATTACTCAAACCCTACCCTCTAGAGAAGCTGGCTTCCTACGTTGAGTCGCAATCTAGTGGCCAAGCGGGCAAGTGCCAAGCGTCCAGAAAAATCAGCTTCTTACTAAGGCTTTCGCCACGCACTGTGAACGCTTGTTTACAGGCGAGCCAGACAAGTCTATCGAGGTAGACACCTGATACTAAATCGCAACTTTGGTTCGAATTTGGCACTTAGATTCTTAGAAACAAATGCTCTTTGTAGATACTCCTCAAGGGCGCCGGCCCTCGCCGGCCTTTGCCACTTCTGCTGTGCTGCATTGCACCTTCTTCTCTCTATTTGCTTTTCAGCACGTGGAGACACCTAGGGTTACGGGGGCTTCGCTTGCTCGGAAATATCCCATCCGTTTTATCCGGCTGCAAATGCCCCCCGTATATCGACAAACGGCCATCACGGCCCCGAGTCAAGCGTTAGCAGGACATCCGAACCAACTTTCGGATCGCCCCCGCCGATTCGAGTTGCCGCCCATGGTCCACGTGAACCCGGTGAAACAGACCCTGATACAACTTGATCTCCCTCCCGATCTTGTACTGAAGCAGGAGATTCCCCTTCCTGCCATGACGTTGTGGTCGGATCAGCCCGTCGCGAGGTTCAAAAAGGAATTTGTCCCGCCGCCAGTGAAGCCAGTTCCCGAAATGGCACAAAGCCTGCCCGCGGCTCCGATGTTCGAAGCTCCAAATCGGGAACCCCATGTTGCTGATCTGAAGATCGCGGCGACTCTGCTGAATGATATTCCGAAGCTAATCCGTCCTGCCGCGACAACCTCTCCAGTCCGAATTCCCGGTCCGGAATGGGCGAATCAGATTCCGCAAGTGATTTTGCCCGATCTGAGCGAAACGGTGGCTCCCGCCCTTATCTCGTTGTCCGATTTTGTCCTGCGCTCCGGCCCTGTTGTCGTCCTCCCTCCGGCAAACCAGATTGCGCCATCCTCAGGCTCGATGGCGTCTGCGGGAGCCCAGGAAGCTGCGCAGGGTGCAGTGGCGAGCAGCTCGAACGCTAAACAACTCGGTGGTACGGCCGCTGGGACCGTAGGAATAACGCTTATCACGCATCCCAAGGATGGAAGCTTTGGCGCTGTGGTGGTGGGGTCCGAGTCTTCAGGACCCTACGATGAAGAGCACGATCCACTAAGGGGCAGAGTCGTATACACCGTTTATGTGGACGTCGGACTCCGCAAAAAATGGATTTTGGAGTACTGTCTGGCAAAAGCGGCGCAGCAAAGGGAAGGCCTCAACGGGAGTGCAACGCCATTGGATGGACCCTGGCCCTTCCTCGTGGCACGCCCCGACGGATTGGGCATTTCGGACACGGATTATATTTTGATCCACGGGATAATCAATATGCAGGGCCGCTTTGAAGAACTGGCGCTGATCCTTCCTGAAAAGCTGGAACAGAAGGATCTGCTCATGAACTCGCTAAAATTCTGGGAGTTTCGCCCGGCGAGCCGTGACGGCCAACCCACGCCGGTTGAGGTTCTGTTGGTCATTCCGTGGGACTTCCACTAGCTCACTGCACCAAGGCCACCTTAACCTGCTGGGCTGCCCCGGCTTGGTTGGGATTTGACTGCAGAGAGGCGTTGCCAGTGAGCGAGACGGTATCAGCTACAATCGCGATATTCTGGATCGCGGCTGAGGAGTTTCCAGTGTAGTTGAGCTGGCTCCTCGGAAAATAAAGAGCCCCAGTAAGGTTTTCATTTGCGTTACCGGTAATTGACTGCGTTCCGGAGGGGGCGTTGCGATCTTGAAAGAACAGCATCCCCGCCAGCGAGCCGCTTGTCGTGGCGCTGAGATTTATCGGAAGGTTGCCGGTCAACGAGATTGGCGCATACGTATGTGAGGCATCGAAGGTGTCATAAAAGGTAAGGTTGCTGCCCGTTAACGATACGTTCCCGGTCGCATTGAGGCCCCCACCGAGCAAAATATAGGTTCCCGGGTTGAATGTGAGATTGATATTGCCAGTCATGCTAATTCCCCCGCAGTACGTTCCAGGCGACAAAGTAAGCGTTTGATTACCAGTAATATTTTCGTTGGTGTAATCACAATGTGACGGATTGTACGACGGGGGCGGAACGCTCGCGAACGGGTCGCTAACGGCGGAAGCGTGAGTCGTGGGACTTGGCGTAACCGAAACGTTGCCTACCAGGCTGGCTCCGCCTACAACCTGAACGGAAGTGGCTTGCAACGTAATGTTGCCAGTTACGCTCAGTGCAGACGAAGAATTGGAATCAACCGCAATGCCACAGGTAGAGAGATCAATATTCGCGTTGCCGGTTATTGAAAGACCAGTGCTTGCCGACGGATCGAGCGCGGTAATGCAGTTTGACACTGGAAGTTTGACCAACGCAGCCGTCGCCGTCGCCGTCACAGCAGCTGAGGAAGGTCCGAGCAACCGCATCAATGTGGTGCCGACCGTTCTTTGGACACTGACCGCGATTGCCGGAGCGTTGGAAGCGCCGAGGGTTACCCCGGGTACACTCGTCGGAAAGCTTACCGATATGGTGTCGGCTGCCGTGCCGCCGAAACCGTTGAGTCGTGCGTAAGCACAAGGTGTTGTTCCATCGGTGGTACTGCAGGTATACGAACTCGGCGGATTCCCCGTTGCGAACGGGTACGTGGCAGTTGTGTTGGTGCCAGAAAAAATGCTCAATATTCCAGCTTGTGCTGCGGCATCAGCCGCGGCCTGCGCCATCTGACGCTCGGCGTAAAGGTGCGAGCCGTCGATGGCGAGTCCGAGTGCGCCGAGCAGAAAGATGCTCATTGCGACCACAACCATCAAGGCGGCCTGGCCAGCTTCGGCTTTTCGCTTTCGAACCGATATCTTCAAAACGTTATTACCCCCTGACTCGCGCTGCCAAGATGTACGCTCAGCGGGAAATAAGTCGTGAACGGATCATACGGATACGAGACCGCGACGGTGATATGGCATCCGGGAGAAGTGCATCCGGAAGGAGAAGCTCCGGCGGGATCCGGGTAAGTCACCGTGACTGTAGCGTTAGCAGTATTCACCGTGCCCACGCCCAGATAGCCGTTTACAACGGTCTGCACCTGACTGGTCGAAACAGACGAATCGGAGCCATGGACAATGGCGTAACGAACGCCAGCACGGGCGGCATTGGCAACTGTTGTGTACACCAGAAGCATCCGGCACATCTCGACGACGCCGAAGATCACCATGGTCAGCAGGAAAGCGACAAAGCCGAACTCGACCAGGGCCTGGCCGCGAGTATCGGAGAAGCGCAGTATGCCTGAACGAACTGTCAATTCAGCACCCTCATCACCGTGCGTCTTTGAATCGCGGTTGGCGGTAAGGTAGTGTAAATTCCCAGTGCGGGAAAGTTGAAGGACGAAAAAAAAGGTGCATAGGTATAGCTCACGTCCACCGCCAGGGAGACGTAAGTTGGCGCTTCGGGATCGGCGGGAATCGAGCTGATTGTGAAGGAACAGGTTCCGGTAGAAGCACTGGTTGTCGCGTTTGTGTTCACACACACGGTGACAGCCGATGGAAGCGACGAGGTGTCGCTGGTGGTCAGGCTCGTAATCTGAGCGTTCGTCGCGGAAGCAGGTGAACCCACCGAAGCGCTGCCCAACGCGGCATAATTTGCTGCCGCACGGGCGGCGTCTGCGACCGTGATCCAGGCGTAGATGAAGGCGCCGAAATTCACTGCGTTAATGATGAGGAGAAGCAGCAGCGGAATCATCAGCGCGAATTCGACCAGCGCTTGTCCGCTCGTTGCACTCCGCACTTCTTCTCCGGAGGTTGCCGTGCGCACAAATTGCTCCAGAGCCTTGCGATCTTCCTTTCCGCGAAACATGAAGCGGACGCCTACTCCGTCCGATGCGTCGCGAACAACTCTGCAAGGCACAGATATTGACGACACCCGCCCGCCCGTTTCCGGGTGTTCACGCTCCTGCTGTAGCGTGAGCGTAATAATCGTTCCCACATACCAACGCTCCACGGTGTCCAGAAAGGCGCCCGTCGTGCTGAGATCCTTCAACCGCCGGCCCATGGGCACCCCGCCATCCCACCAATACGCCATGATCGGCGGACGCAAGTATCTCGTTGCCCGTTTAGCGTTACGGGCATCTTGTCTCAACCAATCGAAGAAGTTCATATCAAATCAGGTACCCAACCAGCTCCCGGTTCAAACCGAGACGCGTTCTATCGTTATGCTGGCCTCGCTCTTTCTCAGGTACTCCTCCATTTCACGTGGCGAACAGATGAGCAATTCATCGCCCACCTGCGTCTGCGACGAGTAGATGGTGCGAATGGGCACTTCCAGAACGCTGCCACACTTGGTTCGGATTGGCCCGATTCGGAAACTCCCGAACGACTCAACCAGATGAATCACCCGGCAATCGTCATCCAGATAGATCAGGTCAATTGCAAACAGGACGCCGATCGTATGAACGCCCTGTGACGGAATCACCCAGATTCCCTCGTCCGCGGCGAGCCTGATCCGCCCGGCTAGTCCTCTGAGCCGCGCGAAATGCGTATCCGCCGCAGAGACATTGAAACTTAGAAACGATTCTCGCGTTTTATTGAAGACGCAGTATGCCCGGCGAACTGTCTTATTCGCGCCGTGCAATCGTTTGTGTACGCTTTCCTTACCGATCGGCATGCCATACCGCCAGGCAGAGCGGGTCCTCCTTTCTAGAACTCATTAAATTGCCTGACCACTAGCCCACGCGCGCGGCTTTTTAGCATGCGGCCGCGCGCGCGGCTCAGCAGGCGGTCTAGCGAACGCGTGTCCGGCGACGCTGGATCAGAACAACCAGCACGACCGCACACAATGCTCCGGCGATCATTCTGATCAGGGTTACATTGTCCACGTCTCTGTCTCCTTTCGATTACTTATTTGAAAAATACTTCCCGAACATTTCCGACATCGCAATCATGGACGGCCCGAGCGCCACGACGAACAAGGACGGAAAGATGAACAGGACGAGCGGAAAGACCAGCTTCACGGCGGTCTTCGCCGCGAGCTCTTCCACCCGCTGCCGCCGCTGGACCCGCAGCGTGTCCGAGTACACGCGCAGAGTTTTGGCAACGCTTGCCCCGAATTGATCGGCCTGAATTAGAGAAGCTGTAAGAGTGCGAATGATATCGATATCCACGCGTTCCGCCAGATTTCGCCAGGCATCAACGCGGGCGCGCCCTGCGCGCTGCTCCAAGATGACCAATCCAAACTCGTCGCTGAGCTCAGGTTGACCGCTGCGCAGCTCGTCCACTGAGCGCGTGAGAGCGGTATCGAGACTCAGCCCGGCTTCGATACAGACCACCATCAGGTCGAGAAAGTCCGGAACTCCGAGCCGTATGCTAGCTTGCCTTTTTTTGATGCGGCGCCCCAACCAGAAGTCCGGAATCAGATAACCCAGGCCCAAAGCCATTGGATAGACAAACAAGGGACCGAAATGACTCGCGACGGTCACGGATGCCAGGATGCACAACGAGAGGGGGACCAGCACCTTGGCGCCATAGAAGATCCGCACATGAGAATCCTCTCTGAGACCTGCACGGATGAGGCGCTTCTGAACGACTGAAACCTCTTGTGGACTCTTCGGCAGCACCTTTTCGAAGGGCTGAATCGCCGCCTTGATGGAAGTCCCGGCCCGATCCATTCTCAGCCGGCTCAGCCAACCCTCCTCCGAACCGGGAGTAATCGCTTGCGAGAGACGACGCAGCACGGCTTCGCGATAGAAGGCCAGCAGCCCGGCGCTACCGATCAGGAGGAAAATTGCGGTGAAGGCTACAAAAGCAAGTCCCATACGAAGCTCCTCAAACGCGTATCCGGACAATTTTCCGGATGATCAGCCCTCCAATTACCGTCATGGCCGATGATGCGTAGAGCATTTTCAAGCCCATTGGCGTCTTCCAAAGTACGCTGATGCCTTCTGGATGCACTAAGTAGAGAAGCACTCCGAGGACGACCGGCATGAATGTAAGAATCCATCCCGTGAGGCGTCCCTGTGCGGTGCGAGTCATGATCTCACGCTTCAGCCGGAACCTTTCGCGAATGACATGGGAGCATTTGTCCAACACCTCCGCCAGATTCCCTCCCGTTTCTTTCTGAACAAGGATGGCGATCATGATGATCCGGACGTCCGGGACCGGAACCCGAACCGCCAAGTTCTCCAGCGCGACTCTCAATTCGAGCCCGTAGTTCTGCTCCTCGAAGCAGACACGGAATTCCTCGCCAATGGGGTTGGGCGATTCGGTTGCGACCAGCCCGATTGCCGAAACTATGCTGTGCCCGGCCCGAAGACCGTTCACCATGAGATCGAGCGCCGGGGGCAGTCCTTCTTCAAACTTTTGCAGCCGCTTACCTCGTTTCCGAATTACGTATGCAAACGGCGCAGCCGCGGGAAGCAAGCCCAGCATCGCCGAGAGCGCGAGAGATCCCGTTCGCAGATCCAACAGGTACGCGGGGAGGGCCCATGCAACCAGGGTCAAGAGCAGCAGTTTCCCCGGAGTCCAGGTTGATTGCGCCTGCGCCAGCAGGCGGCGCAGTCTCACCGCGACCCCCGCACGTAGCAGCAGCCGGTTCAGCACGGGTATGGCGCTCAGCATCAACTCTTTCTTGCGGACGTTTACCAGCTCGTCTTTGGTCCCGGCGTCCTTGGTCAGAACGGCCTTCAAAAGGGCGCGGGTCTGTTTCTCACGCTCCGCCCTTTTCGATCCGCTCGCCGCGATAAGCAGCGCGGCAACCAGGAACACGCCAAGGAAAACCAATGCGGTAAGCAACATCTCGTTATCTCTTCGCCACGCTCAGTTCACTTCCATGGAAGTCTCGAATAGCTCGGTTGGAAGAAGAACACCGGCCACTCGCAAGCGCTCCAGAAATTTTGGCCGGATGCCGCTCGGCTTGAAGACGCCGAGCACTTTTCCATCTGGTCCAATGCCTTTTCGCGCGAAGCTGAAGATCTCCTGCATGCTGATGATGCTTTCTTCCATTCCTGTGATCTCGGAGATGCTCATCACTTTTCTGCTGCCGTCGCTCATCCGCGTGCACTGGACCACGATGGTGATGGCAGACGCAATCTGCTGGCGTACGGTTCGCTCCGGCAGATTCATATTGCTCATCGCCACCATCGATTCGAGTCTCGAAATGGCATCGCGCGGAGTATTGGCGTGAATGGTGGTCATCGAGCCCTCGTGACCCGTATTCATGGCCTGAAGCATGTCAAAGGCCTCCTCACCGCGGACCTCACCCACAATGATCCGGTCCGGCCGCATACGCAGGCTGTTGATCAGCAGCTGCCGCTGCCGGATGGCTCCCTGTCCTTCCACATTGGGCGGACGTGTCTCCAGGCGCACCACGTTTTGCTGCGCAAGCTGCAACTCGGCGGCGTCCTCGATGGTGACCAGGCGCTGGGTCTCCGGGATGTATTGCGAAAGCATATTCAGGAAGGTGGTTTTGCCCGCGCCGGTGCCGCCCGAGATGAGGATACTGATGCGTGCCCGCACAGCGGAGGCGAGAATCTGCAGCATTTCCGGCGACGCGCTTTTCTTTTCGACCAGAGCGTTCGCCGAAAGCGGGCCGGTCCCAAACCGCCGGATCGATACCGCCGGTCCGTCGAGCGCCAAAGGCGGAATAATCGCGTTGACGCGGGAGCCATCGGGAAGCCTGGCATCCACCATCGGCGATGATTCATCCACTCGCCTGCCGACTTTCGAGACGATGCGTTCGATGATCTGCATCACATGCCGGTCGTCCCGGAACACGACCTCGGTCTTCTCCAGGATTCCGCCCCGTTCCACGAAGACGTGATCTTTGCTATTGACCAGAATGTCGGAGACTTTTGGATCGCGCAGCAAAGGCTCGAGAGGACCCAGCCCGAACACTTCATCCAACAGGTCGGATTGAATCCTGTCTTTCTCCGCCGCGTTCAGCGGCAGCTTGCGATCGACAATAATCTCCTGCACCAGGCCGGCCACCGCCTGCTTGGCCTTGCCGGTCTGTACCGCAGCCAGCCTCTCGAGGTCCAGCTTAGAGATCAGCGTTCGATGAATGTCCGCTTTGAATTGTTCAAAATTTAAGTTATCCATTAGTTTCCATCCACATCACACCGAATTAGAGAGCGCCTCATCCGAACAAACTGAACTTTTTCTTCTTTTCGGGCGCTGCTGCCTGACCGGAGGCCGCATGCGCCATCTCGGTAAACACGCGTGCCACCTGGCCGTTCTCGGAAGCCATCGGTGTCCCCGTGTTCTGGGCGCGCCGGACCGCCGCAAAATCGTTCGGGACCTTCCATTTGGCCGGCCGGGTCAACGCTTTGGTAATCGCGGGCTCATCGATTTCCATACTGCGCGCAAGGAACCGATTCAGAACGATCTCCAGCTTTCCACTCTCCGCTCCGTTGAAATAGCGGCTCACAAAGCGATTGGAGTTCCGCAGATCGATTACGCTCACCTGGGTGACCAGGTACACCGTGGTCGCCATTTCAAAGAGCGCCTCGCTGATATCGACGGTATGGGATCCCGCGTCGACCACGACATAAGCGAAATCCTCGCGGGCCACGCGCAGCAATCTCTCCAAGCCGCTGTTCGAGAGTTGGCGGGTAGGGATGGTATCCGGGGCCGCCAGCACCGCAAGCCCCGAACTGTGTTTCGCCAGCAGCACGGACAGAAAATCCGAATCGAGCCGCTGCGTATTCTCCAGCGCATCCAGCGCCGAAAACTTGGCGGCGAGCCCGAGCGTCAGCGCAGCATCTCCGAGCCGCAGATCCAGATCCAGGAGGGCGACTTTGCCGCCCTGGCTCGCCAGCGCCACGGCGAAATTGCTCGCGATGGTCGTTACTCCCGAGCCGCCCTTGGCGCCAGCGAACACGAGCAGTTTCCCGGCTGGCTTCTTCGGGCGACGCATTTCATCGCGGCGAGCGGACGCTCGCACCAGCGCCTCGGCCAGCAAACCCAGACCCAGGGGCTCGGCCAGAAATTCGCGCGCGCCGGCGCGCATGCACTGTACCAGCAGCTCTGAGTTCGCGCGGCCCGAATAAACCATGACGGTCACCGCGCTGTCGGCGCCGCAGATATTCTCGACTACATCGAGCGCCCGCTCCGGATCCGGATCAAGATCGATGAGGACGGCATCGTGGGCCGCCTCGAGAATCTCGGCAAGGTCGTCTACATGCGGGTACCGCGTGAGCTCGCGAGCGATCGTGGCCTGGTGCCCCGCCAGCGCTTTTGCGATCGCGCGGCGGCGCTCCTCTTCGGGCGCGATCAGCACGAGCGACAGAGCGCCCATTTTCACGAATTCGGTGTCGGAGACGGACGCTGACATCACAGCGACCTCGCTTCCGCCCGACACGGGAACATTGGAAACAGATTCCGGATCCATTTGCCGAAGCTCGATGTGCGACCGTCTCTCATGACTGCACCAAAAACGAAAAGAGGACCCCGAACGCGATGGCGGGGGCGTACGGCATTTTTCGTGCTGCGGGATGTGCCAGGACCAGCGTGGCGTGCGGCCGGAGGCCGCGCTTCCTCAACCCGAAGACCAGGTCGCCCGCTCCGCTGAGCGTCTCCTTCAGAAATCCGCCGTAAGCGGCCCAGGCCAGCGCCATCAAACCGCCCGCGAGCCCCATCATCACTAGCGCCATCACGAGCTGCCCTGCCCAAATCCAGGCCCCGATGGTCGGCGCAGAGCTTGACATCTCCCATGCCCATCCCGCCGAGCCAATACAGCGGGCCCAATAGCAGCGCTGCGGACAACACTCCCAACACGCTGTGGCCGAGCCCCGTCCATCCATGCGTGATTCCGGAAACGGCGAGGCCCCCCAACAGAAAGGGCAATACCAGCCAGTTCGGAATCCGGCGGTTGCGGAGATCCGAAATTGTGGCGATCAAAACTGCGATGAGAGTAGGCCACCAGGCAAGTGCGTGCATATAAGCGCTGAAAACAGCAGAGTGAAATTTCTCTGTGGCAATTTGTTACCCAATTGGAAGGGGCGGCAAAGGCATGCTATTCCATCGCCCTCCTGGCCCATTTACGGCTGCGTGTCACCTTCCGTAGACAAGTCAAAGGCGTTAAGTCACACGTCGTATACAGTTCGGGTGGTACTGCCGCCGGCAGCCGCGAAGGTTTTTACCAAACAAACTTCCGGGGTGAGAAAATCGGGTTCGTTTTTCACTTCTTGATTGAGCAGCTAAGCCGGTCACCCAGACGTATCCTTGCTTGACCGCTTCCTTAATGGAAAGGCTGCTTGCAAAGAGGACACCTAAACACAGGTCAGGCGGAGCGTAAGGTGTATAGGCCAGTTGACTGCAACTGCGGCACTGTATCCATGGGTGGACGTTCTCGCGCGCGGTACAGCGCAAATCAATCACTTAGGGACATTCTGCCCGCTTTAGATTTGGTTCCAAGCGTGCGAAGAGAAGGCCTGTACCTGCTTCGGCAAGGGCGAACTCAAAATAGAGGAGAAATATTGAATGCGAAACGCATTTCTCAAGTTGTATGTGAAGTCTCAGATGCTCCGCGAGGCTCTCAAGGACGAGCACGGACAGGATCTGGTCGAATACGCATTAGTCTGCGCCCTGATCGCGCTCGGTGCCACGGGCGCTATGGGCACTTTGGCCAGCGCTATCAATGGCGCGTTCCTCACAGTGGGGACCAAGCTAAACACCGCTATGTAGCCTCAAATCCTGAGGGAGCGGGGGTCAATCTAGCGATTGCCGCTCTCTCTTCTTTCGCTTTTTCAATCGACCTAGCTCGACAGGCGAACATATGCTGCTCTCTGTCGTAATTCCCGTTTTCAATGAAGCCGACACGTTGGGCTTGATAATGCCCCGCCTCGGCGAAGCTCTCAGGGAGCTGAATTGGGAAGCCATTTTTGTCGATGATGGAAGCACTGATGTCTCGCTGGAGATCATTCGCAAGGCGGCTCTTACAGACGAGCGTATAAAAGCGATCCGTTTCAGCCGTAACTTTGGGCATCAAGCAGCCATCACGGCAGGCCTCGATTTCGCGAACGGCGATGCCGTGGTCGTCATCGATGCCGACCTTCAGGACCCGCCGGAGCTGATTCCGCAGATGGTGGAGCTGTTTCACCAGGGCTATGACGTCGTCTCGCCCAGGCGCGTGTCCCGCGAGGGGGAAACGCTTTTCAAACAGTGGACGGCAGCCGTGTTTTACCGCGTTATGACGCGCATGGCGGACCAGCGCCTTACGGCGGACGTGGGGGATTTCCGACTGTTCAGCCGGCGCGCCGTATTGGCGATCCGCTCCTTCCGCGAGCGCCATAGATTCATGCGCGGCCTGGTGGCGTGGCTCGGTCTAAAGGAAGCAGTTCTTCCTTTTGAACGGCAAGCCCGCGCCGGCGGCGAAACGAAATACCGATTGTGGAAAATGTTGCGGTTTGCGTGGACGGCGGTTTCTTCTTTTTCGGCCCTTCCTTTGCGATTGAGCATCGCCGCCGGCGCACTCCTGAGCTGCACGGGTTTTGTTTACCTCGCCCGGGTGCTCTACCTGGCGTTCTACACGAAGGCTCTCGTGCCGGGCTGGGCCTCTATCGTCGTTCTACAGTGCATTTTCTCCGGGATGATTCTACTTGCGCTCGGGGTAATCGGGGACTACGTGGCGAGGAATTACGAGGAAAGCAAGGGTCGCCCCTTATACGTCGTCGATGCGGTATTGAACGGACTCGAGCCCAGCCATGAAATCGCCTGCGCCTCCATTCTGGCCCTATCAAAGTTAGCCGAGACAAACGTGATTACCCCTGCGGCTGTCTTCGAGCGCAACCTGCCATCCCGACGGCGGCCCTGATCCGGTGCATCGAGGTTCCGCATGACGCCGCAGGCGGCAACATCCAACGGGATTCCTCTTCTGCTTATAGATGCGGCGTTGACCCTGGCGGTCCTCGCCTGTTCGCTGTGTTGCTCTCGTGCCCGCTCCAGGCGCGGGCTCTTCTCGAAAATTGAGGCGCTTTTCGGGCAGTTGGCCCGCAGGCGCGCTCTTTCTGTTGCTGTCGTCGGCTTGACGGCCGGCGCGCTGCGCGTCCTTATTCTCCCCCTTGAGCCGATTCCCGAGCCTTTCATAACCGGTGACTTCAGCTTTCTGCTCGCAGCCGGCACCTTTGCTTCCGGGCGTCTGACGAATCCTACGCACCCGATGTGGGTGCATTTCGAAAGCTTTCATATTACGCACAAGCCGACATACATGTCGATGTATTTCCCGGCCCAGGGGATGGTGCTAGCGGCTGGGAAATTGCTCGCAGGGCATCCCTGGTGGGGTGTCTGGGCGAGCGTCGCTCTCATGTGCGCAGCTATCTGTTGGATGCTCCAGGGCTGGCTGCCTCCGGGGTGGGCATTGTTTGGAGGGATGTTGGCTATCGTGCGCCTGGGGCTCTTCAGCTACTGGATCGACTCCTATATTGGCGGAGCCGTCGCCGCCATCGGAGGCGCTCTCGTTATGGGTGCGCTCCCCCGCTTGCAGCGTGCATTCCGCGCGCGTGATTTCTTCTGGATGGCCCTCGGGATGGCGCTTCTCGCGAACAGCCGACCGTATGAAGGGCTCCTGGTTTGTGTCCCCGCTGTCATTGCGCTGGGTTGGAGCCTGCTGAAGAAGCCACGCGCTGAATGGCAATGGCTGGTGCTCGCGCGGCGTATCGCTCCGGCCGCGGTGCTGCTCGTTCTGACGGTCGCGTTTATGGCCTATTACAACCACCGGGTTTTTGGGAGTGTCTTCACGCTGCCATACGCAGTAAACCGCGCCACGTACGCTTCCGCTCCGCATTTTCTCTGGCAATCGCCGCGACCCGAGCCGGTGTATCACCACCAGGTCATGCGAGACTTCTACTCCGGCTGGGAGCTGAAATGGTTCCTGGAATCCCGGACTCGATTAGGATTACTCGAGAATGCCGGGACAAAGCTGCTGTATGGCTGGCTCTTCTTTCTGAGTTTCACCTTGACACTACCGATAATCTTGCTGCCATGGGCACTCCGGGGCCGTCGCGTTCGCTTTCTCTTTGTCGCTGCGGTTGTCTTCGGATTTGGATTGGCGATTGAGACCTGGCTTATTCCGCAATACGTAGCGCCTTTCACGGCTGCGCTCTATGCGATCGTCCTGCAGTGCATGCGCCATTTGCGAGTGTGGCGGCCTGGCGGCCGTTCTTCCGGATTATTTTTGGTGCGGGCGGTACCGATGCTTTGCATTGTGCTGCCCGCCCTCCGTTTGTGTGCACAACCCCTGAACATCCACCTCGCGAGCGATACCTGGTCGATCCAATCGTGGTACGGCACCAGGCCCAAAGGCCTTCCGCGCGCGCATACCGCAAAACTGTTGGAGGGCTATTCGGGCCTCCAGCTTGCGATGGTCAGGTACTCTGCCGGTCATAACGTCCTCGACGAATGGGTGTACAACGCGCCCGACATCGATCAATCGAAGGTGGTTTGGGCGCGTGAAATGGACCCGGCCAGCAATCGCGAGCTGCTCCGGTATTTCAAGGGTCGAAGAGTCTGGTTGATTGAACCCGATTTCAATCCGCCAAGGGTCACGCCATATCCAGATATGCATTGATTTCTCAGCAATTCATAGGCAAGCACGTACATGAACGTTGAATTCGACCAATACGCGAAAACGTACACGGATCTGCTTCGCGATCCGATACGCGGGTGCTCGCATCACGGCTGCGGGCCTGACCAGGTGCATCGAGGTTCCACATGACGCCGCAGGCGCCAACCTCCAACGGAACTCCCCTTCTGCTTATAGAATCGACGTTGACGCTAGCGGTCCTCGCCTGTTCGCTGTGTTGCTCTCGAGCCGGCTCCAGGCGCGGGCTCTTCTCGAAAATTGAGGCGCTTTTCGGGCAGTTGGCCCGCAGGCGCGCTCTTTCTGTTGCGGTCGTCGGCTTGACGGCCAGCGCGCTGCGCGTCCTCATTCTTCCGCTCGTACCGATTCCCGAGCCGTTCATACAAGACGACTTCAGCTTTCTGCTCGCAGCCGGCACCTTTGCTTCGGGGCGTCTGACGAATCCCACTCACCCGATGTGGGTGCATTTTGAAAGTTTTCATATTACGCACAAGCCGACGTACATGTCGATGTATTTCCCTGCCCAGGGGCTGGTGCTAGCGGCCGGAAAATTACTCGCAGGGCATCCCTGGTGGGGCGTCTGGGCGAGCATCGCGGTCATGTGCGCCGCTATCTGCTGGATGCTCCAGGGCTGGCTGCCGCCGCGGTGGGCGCTCTTGGGAGGGATGCTGGCTGTCGTACGCCTGGGGCTGTTCAGCTACTGGATTGATTCCTATACCGGGGGCGCCATCGCAGCCATCGGAGGCGCTCTCGTTATGGGCTCGCTCCCCCGCCTGCTGCGTTCCTTGCGCGCGCGTGATTTTTTCTGGATGGCCCTGGGGATGGCGCTTCTCGCGAACAGCCGGCCGTATGAAGGGCTCCTGGTTTGTGTACCCGCTGTCATTGCTCTTGCGTGGAACCTGCTTAAAAAGCCGCGCACCGAGTGGCTGATGCTCGTTCGGAGAGTCACCCCGGCTGTGGCGTTGCTCGTTCTGACGGTCGCGTTTATGGCTTATTACAACTACCGGGTCTTTGGAAGCGCCTTCACACCGCCCTACGCGGTAGACCGCGCCGCATACGCTTCCGCTCCGCATTTTCTCTGGCAATCGCCGCGACCTGAGCCGGTGTATCACCACAAGGTGATGCGCGATTTCTACTCGGGCTGGGAACTGAAATGGTTCCTGGAATCCCGGACGCCCTTAGGGTTCATCGGGAATGCCGGGAAAAAGCTGCTGCATGCCTGGCTTTTCTACTTGAGTTTCACGCTGACAGCACCGCTAATCATGTTGCCATGGGCGCTCCGGGGCCGTCGCGTTCGCTTTCTCCTTGTTGCGGCGATTGTCTTCGGATTTGGGTTGGCGATTGAAACCTGGCTTATTCCGCAGTATGCAGCGCCTTTCACGGCGGCGCTCTATGCGATCCTCCTGCAGTGCATGCGCCATTTGCGGGCATGGCGTCCAGGCGGCCGTTCTTCCGGGTTATTTTTGGTGAGAGCGATACCGGCGCTTTGTGTTGTGCTGGCTGGACTCCGTTTGTATGCACAACCACTGAACATCCGCCTCGCTAAAGATACCTGGTCGAGCCAATCGTGGTACGGCACCAGGCCCAAAGGTCTTCCGCGCGCGCGTACTGAAGAGCTGTTGAAGGGCTGTCCGGGCACCCAACTGGCGATTGTCAGGTACTCTGCCGGTCACGACATCTTTGACGAATGGGTGTACAACGCACCGGATATCGATGAATCGAAGGTGGTTTGGGCGCGTGAAATGGACCCTGCCAGCAATCGCGAGCTGCTCTGGTATTTCAAGAATCGAAGATCCTGGTTGATTGAACCCGACTTTAATCCGCCAAGGGTCACGCCATATCCAGATACACATTGATTTCGCCGCAATTCATAGGCAAGCACGGACATGAACGCCGAATTCGACCAATACGCGAAAACGTACACGGATCTGCTTCGCGATCCGATACGCGGGAGCTTCGCTGGCGATTCTGACTTTTTTCACCGCCGAAAATGGCTGTTGATACGTGATTTCTTTGCTCAACACGGCGCTTCTCTATCGCGCTTGAGTTGGCTCGACGTCGGTTGTGGCCAGGGAGAACTGTTGAGATTGGCTGGCCACGAGTTCGCCCGGGCAGCCGGATGTGATCCGTCCGGGAAGATGATCGACAGATGCCCCTCAACGGAGGTCGTCAGGCAAACCTCTCCGACAGAGTTGCCCTTTCCGGATCGGTCTTTCGATTTTGTCACCGCGGTTTGCGTGTACCATCACGTCCGTTGTGAGGAACGAGCATTGCTCACCCAATCGATCCAACGGGTCCTGATGCCCGGAGGCATCTTTTGCATGATTGAGCACAATCCCTGGAATCCGATCACACAGTTCATTGTGAGAAGATGCCGCGTGGACAAGGATGCGCATCTCCTGACAGCTTCGCAGGCGGCCCGGTTAGCACGCGGCGCGGGTCTCGATATGATTGAGGCTTCGCATTTCCTCTACTTGCCAGAGCGCATGTTCAGGCGCATGAAGTGGATCGAGGATAGCCTGCGATTCTTTCCATTGGGCGGCCAGTTCGGCCTGTTTTGCCGCAAGTTAGATGCTTAGATCGGATCAGCTGTGCTTAGTTACTTTCCGTCGCAAAATGATGTTTTCGGATCAGTGTTGGCATGACATAGAGGGTTTGAAGCATGTTTGAGCGATGCTTTTTCGATTGTTCGAGCCGCTCACCGGTGGACGATGCATCGCCCCGGACGGCTGTGCTCAGGCATTGGCCATCGCCAGGCATTTGCCGATGTTGATCAGATTGTCAGCCAGCACGCCAAGTCCCACCCAACGCTTCATTCCATCGATGCCGCGGTACAAGCAGCGCCTCAATCCGTGCCGTCGCTTGGCCACGCTGATGCGTCCCTCGCAGCCCGTGCGCCAGCGCTGCGCTTTCTTGAACCAGCGGCTCTTTTCCATTTGCTTGCGCTCGCCACTGCGCGTGCTGCGGTTCGGTACCGCGACCCACTTCACACCCTTCTCCTGTACCGCCCGTTCCTGTGCTAACGAATAGTATCCTGCGTCCGCCGTTACCAATTGTGGCAATCGCCCCAGCTTGCGCTCGTGCGCTTCCACCGCGCCCAGCAGCAACTCGCGGTCACTCGGCCTCTCGTCGAAAACGTCGTAATGTGTGATGATCTGATTTTCGGCTTCTTGCAACTGCACTAGCTTGCCGAACTCGGTTGGTTTGCTCGCCTTGCCCTTGCGGATAATCTCGGTGTGCGGCTCGAACACGCTCACGATCTTCCCCGGCGATTGCGTCAGACCATCAAAGATGCGGGCTTTGGTCTGCTTCACTACCTGCCGCACACGCCCTGCCATCGTCGCTAAGCTCTCGCCCAGAAGCCGCAGTTCTTTCTTCCGTCGCGCGGACATTCCTTCGATCTCCACCATCACGCGCTTAGCGTCGTTAAGAATCTGCCGCGACATGCGGAGCAACTCGCGATACTCTTTCTTACGCTTCTGCTCGCCTTCCGGCCCTCTATGCCGGCTGGCTGTGGCAATCGCAATCACGCGTTTGTTCACGCCCCGCATGCGGTTTCGCACCTTGCGCTTCAGCTTGCCCTGGCTCCGTTGCTCAATCTTCTTCATCGTTCGCGTCATGAACCGCGTTCCGTCTCCGAGCAGGCTGGAGTCGGTGGGGTAATGAATGTTGGTCTCTACCACCGTGGTGTCCACACGCAGCTTGCGGCCCTGCACTGCGCCTTTCTCTTGCGCCATCGCCACCAGCCGTTCATGCAGTTTCGCCATTACCTCGCCGCCCAGCGCCTGGGCAATGCGCGCTAACGTCTTCGCGTCCGGAACCTTGCCCAACCCGATGCGCGTGAAGTCCCGATATGCCAAGTTCATCGTCACTTCGCGTTCCAGCGTGTCGAAGCTCCAGTTCCGTAGGTGCTTCAACAACAACAGTCGCAAGGCCATCTCGGCGGGCGTTTGCGAGCGACCCCGTGTGCTGCTGTGCTCGTGACGCTCGCCCTGCGCTTCGTATACCAACTCGATGAGTTCCTCGTCTTCCAGAAGCTTGTCGGCTTCCAACATCCAGGGCTCCCAAAGAGCACGCACATCTTCGTTCAATACGCCTTCCCACAGTGTCGGTTGACCTTGCTTACGTCGAGTCATGCCCTATCGTAATTGCCCCCTGAAACAAGATCAATACCAAATGTTTTCGCACCCAATCGCCTCCAGACCTATTCATTGGCGTTGACGCGGACACTCATTTTTGCGACGGAAAGTAGTTAGGGACGCCCGTCTTCTTGAATATGACTGACGACTGATCGGAATAAACCAGGGTCCATCCCGGAAGCAGTTTCAGAACCCGGCTGATGCCATTCCGCCGGGAGAGCAGACAGAAGCCGATCCGGTATTTCTCGAGAAGAGCTTTCGGATCAGCCTGCAGCGTCATCCAGTTTTCGTAATCGCCAAAGACACCTGTCCACTCGAAAACGTCCGCACGGCCATCAATGAAGACTTTGTGCTCCGGTGCTGCCCATATGAGATAACCGCCATAAACGTACTCGTTGAGCATCCGTCCCGATAACCCGGAGCGCTTGACGAATTCCACTGCCTTCACGGGATTTGCCTTCTCGACCTGCTGCTCGAGGGCGCGCGCGTTTGGAAACGCCAGGATAATGACCGACCCCAGCAGCGCGAGCATGACTGCATTCGGCAGAACAGCGTCGCGTTGCGGGTCATACCGCTCCCAAGCGGTGGCCAGCAGACGGCACAGAATGGGTGCCGCCAGAATGCCGAACACAAATACCATTCGTTCGTGGCGGACGGCGAATCCGAATCCCAGCGCCAGCAGAATCAGTTCCTGCAGAGTCAACTGCCGCCGGCGAAGCATAGGAAGCAGGAGAATCAGGCCGGCAACCGCCAGCAGCGCGAAGCCCCTTGGGCTTTCGAAGCTGGGTTGCTGCCACTCGGAAACGCTATTCAGCCCTACATGCTGTTTTAGCAGGACATCGAACGGATACCAGATCAGTTTTGGCCCGATCGGGTTCAGAAATAGTGCCACCAATGAAAGCCCCGAGGCGATTGCGAGCGTCCTGCGTTCCCGCATTCGACTGCGGTGCGAAACGAGCAAGCCCAACTGGAACTCGAGCATGGAGCAGAAGAGGACCACCGCGAGTACAATCAGCCCAAGAACGAAGGAACTGTGGCAATTGACCCAGAGCGCAAAGAGCGGCGGCAGGGCGAGATACCAGCGCCCGTTGCGGGAGCGACCGAGATGGACAATGAGTAGCTCACCAATGAGCAGCAGATAGCCGACTATGTGCGGCCGTACAGCCAGTCCGACCGTCGCAAATAGCCAGGTGATCACTCCGCCGAGGAATGCCACCTTGCAGTTTCCGGAATAGAGCGTGCAGAGCACAAATGCGCCCAGGACGAGCAGCGATGAGGTCGAGCACAACCACAGCATCAAGCCGGGGTAGCCGCCGAGTTTGTAAGCGCCGTAAATTCCGGTTTGGGAGAGCCATTCCTGCGCGGTCCAGGGATGGCCGTATGCGGTGAACGAGAACAGATCGATCCGCGGGATCGAGTGCGTATTCCAAACGATTTGGCCCGTCTTCAGATGCCACCAAAGATCAGGGTCGCTGAAGCGCGACCGCGTTGTGAAAACCATCAAAAGAACCAGCAGCGCGCCCAGCACTACCGGAAAGGAGAACACGGCTCGCCACGCGCTGCCGCCCTGGACCTCGGAAGCGACCTCGGCCCGGGTCGATAGTTCAAGCTGCATCGATGGTTTGCGGTTCCTCGGCCGGCCTGATCAGGCGATGCAGGTAGGCCCGGGATATGTTGAGATTTCGGGCTGCCAAAGTCTTATTGCCGTTGCAATCCTCGATTGCTTTGGTAGCCAGTTTCAACTTGTAATCCCGCAGAAGTCTTTCGAAAGTGCCTACCTCCGGAACGTCGCTCTCCTCTATAGGATGCTGTTCCTGAAAGCGCTCCGGGAGATCCTCCGGGACAATATTGGCGCCATCGGCACGGATGATCGCGCTCTGGATCACATTTTCCAGCTCACGGACGTTTCCCGGCCAATCGTAATCCGCCAGTATCGCCAGCGCACTCAGCGCGATACTGCTGACCTTCTTGTTGTAAAGCTCCGAATACTGTCTTAGAAAGTGCTCGGCAAGAAGAGGGATGTCTTCGGGGTGATCCGCCAAAGGCGGAGCCGTGATCGTCATGACGTTGACACGATAGTAAAGATCGAGCCGAAAGGTGCGTTCCGCCACCATCCGTGAAAGGTCTCTGTGGGTCGCAAAAATCACCCGCGCCTTCAGGGGAATCGGCCGTCCGCTGCCCAAGCGTGTAAATTCCCTTTGCTGCAACACCCGCAGCAATTTGACCTGAGTTTGCAAGCTGAGTTCTCCGATCTCATCCAGGAAGAGAGTGCCGTTGGCGGCTTGTTCGAAATAGCCGGTTCGGGTACCGGTCGTGCCAGTAAAGGCGCCCTTTTCATGCCCGAAAAGCTCAGACTCTATGAGCGTCTCGGGGATCGCTCCGCAGGAGACTGCGACAAACGGAAGCGTTGCCCGATCACCCAAATTATGAATCGCCCTGGCGATGAGTTCCTTTCCGGTCCCGCTATCGCCGGTAATGAGCACCGACGCGTTCAAGTCGGCGACACGGCGTATCAACTCGTAGACGCTGCGCATCGAAGCGCTCACTCCGATAAGGGAGTCGCACCCTGGCGCCTCATCGGATGGACTTGGCAGCGGCTCGGGTTCCCGTTTCCCCGCGAGCTCACGCTTCATAGCGGTGTGTTCGTAAGCGCGGCGGATTTGACCTTTTAGTTCCCGTAACACGGGCGGCTTACGACAATAGCTGTGAGCGCCGCGCTGCACCAACTCGATTGCCGCGGAACGCGCGCCATCGTCGGTCATTACGACCACGCCGACACCAGACTTGCTTATCTGGTTATAGAAGTTCGCTTGCTCGTCAAGACCGCCATAGCTGGTGTCCAGATCGAGGACGAGAACGTCAACGGAACCGTCCCGAACGAACTCGCTGAGCCGGTCGCTGCTTGAGTCGGCGGTTACTTGGAAATCTCTGCCCAGAGCAGGCGCAAGCAAGGGCTGTAACCGCGGATCACGTGAAAAAAGGGCGATTCTGATCATACGCGGGCGACTGAAATCATATCGGCAGTTACTGCTTGGGACTTCAAAAAAATGCGCGGCGCGTTCCAAAAGCAAAAGCCTAGGCAGAAATCTGGTTCTTCTTGAGAAGAGTACAGGGTGGCTCGCAGTCACCCGATAGGGATTAACCGTCGCAGATGCTCAGATTTTGTCGTACCTTCCCGCAAAGATAAGAAGGTGCAGGCTCAGAGAACGGTGAGGAGCCTATAGAGGGAAGTTTGGCGTAAATGGCGCTACAAGTTTAGATCGCTAGACCGGGCTTCATGCGAACGTGCGCTGCAGAATTGAGTGGAACTCCTCGGTAACCTTCTGCAGCTTGCCCTGCATGTTGCCGAGAGTCTTGCTTTCGAGAAGCTGCGCTTCAGATTTCAAGCGCTCGTATAGCTGCTGTGCAATGCTTTCTGAATCGCTGCGTACTCGGCTTAAAAGATCGGCCGAGACTTTGCTCGCCTGCTGCTGGACGATCTCGAGCTGCGCTTTGGACCAAGCTTCGAGGTTTTCCTTTAAGTGCCTTTCGACAGTATCGCCGAGGGAGGTAATCCGATCCTCGAATGACTGCGCGGTAGTCTCTCGTAGCTGGGTTATGCCACTGTCGAAACTCTCTTGCGCTTGCGAAATGGCCTGCACGGAAATCTTGGCGACCTTCTCCTCGAACGACCGGGCCTGTCCCTTAGCCGTTTCTTCTGCCCTTTGGGTAAAACGTGTCAGGGTGGTCTCAAGCGATGAACTCATTTCCTGGGCCTGGGCACGATAAGTCTCCACCCGTTTGGTCATCGGTTCGAACTCCGCTTGTATGCGGGAACCAATCTGCTCGGCGATCTTGGCCAGGTTCTCTTCGAGAACGTTGATCTGTCCGTGGGCGGCTTCCGTCATCTTTCGGGCAACGTTTGCCAGGCTCTCGTCCATAGTCAATTCCACTTCCTGAGCCTCGGCGCAACAATTTTCCAGGCGTGATACAGTCCGGCGCGCGCTTGCCTCCGCCTGAGATAGAGTCTTCGTCCCGATTCGGGCCAAGCTTTGTTCAAAAAGCCGGGCTTGTCTTTCAATTATTTCTTCACTCCTCTGGGTCAAATCAGTCAACGCCGTCTCGACAGTCGACTGCAGCGCGTCGCTTGTGACGTGACCGTTTTGCGGGCCTGCCGGTCCATTGGGGGTGTCTATCTGCCCGAAAAACCCATTGTGCTGATCCTTCTGTTCAAGCTGCCCGTGCGGACCGTCCTCGGCGTTTGGACCAAGGCGGGTGTTTTGACTAAGGCGCGCCAGCATTGTATGCATAGGCGGCCGCGTTGTTTCGATTCCAGTCAGGGCCGGCCGGATCTGTATTTCCAAACTGTCGAAATTGCTGCGTCCCGGACCGTCGGCAGATCTTTGGGCAGGCGCCGTGACTGACGGATTGGGCGTGGAGGGCACAACAGGCTCTTGCACCGCGCAAACTGCAAGTTGTTCACGATCAACAGGGCCAGGGAGGAACTCAGTGCTTGCGACAGCGGCGGTCCCTACAAGTGCCGACGGTTTTTCGAAAGCCTGGCCTATCGGCGCGAATGCGAGTTCGCTGTCGCTCTCGTGTGATTTCCCTATAGACGAAGATGAGGGGTCATCCGGTAAACAGGCACCGTCTCGGAATTCGGACCCATCCAGACCCAATACCGTAACGAGCCTATTCCTTATTGCCTTTGCGGTCGCGTCTTCGTCGACCTTAGCCTTACCCCACATCCCTTACCTCCTCTTCACCCACAAATTGGCGTTGCTACATAAAGCGGCTGTCGACTTATTGACGCACGCATTATCTGTAAGTACGTATCGGCTGCTTTGCCGAATTGCTGTAGTCATGAGCGCTTTAAGGGTTCCGAACACTTTAGTGGGGCGGATGGCCCTTATTTTCTCAACTCGGCCGCCCGTGCCTGATAACGCCCTTCTAAGTAACACATATTCCGGCCGCCCGAAATTCAGGGCTCCGATTCTTGCAATAGCCCTTCTTGAACGTCAGGCGAATGACGCTCCAGGTGATCGACTACGATCAAATAGCTCGGTTCGTTCCTGGATTGTTGCCGATAACAATCTTCGTGGACCAGACCATAACATCTCAAACTAATTCTTTACCCCTACTTGAACGACATCTGCAAAACAGCCACCTGAATAGCATTACGTCTGTTTTAGAGCAACAACCGCTGACCTCGCGGCAGGTGGAAAAGTTCACCCCATCTGTTCCGCAGACGTTGGCAGACAGTGGGCTGCCGAACTCTCTCATCGAGCAACTGATTCTAAAGCTCCTTTACTTCAGGGGAGATGTAATGGGTCGCGACCTCGGCATTGCACTGGGGCTCAAGTTCAGTTTGATAGAGGCCATGATTGACGGCTTTAAGCTTCAGCAGCTTGTCCAAGTCAAGAGCTCACTCGGCTATGGCCCGGTCTCAAGTGTTCTTTCGCTAACCGAACGGGGACGCCAAGTCGCACGAGATTACCTCGATAACAACCAATATGTAGGTCCGGCCCCAGTTTCAATCAATCAATATTGCGCAGCAGTGCAAGGACAAAAGATGCCCGCGAGCTGGCTAACTCGCGAGAGGCTGGCTAAGGTCTATTCCCAGATGGTCACGACGGAGGCGATGCTCGATCAAATCGGCCCGGCCATCAGTTCCGGAAAGTCACTTCTCATATACGGACAGCCGGGGAACGGGAAGACACACATTGCCGAGGCTTTGGCCAGGATTCAAAGCTCCCACATTTACGTTCCTTATGCGCTTGAATCTCAGGGAAATATCATACAGCTCTATGACCCCATTTATCACGAACTCGTCTCACGCAGCGATGCGGGGCTCGATGGCGACTTTGAATATGATGGGCGATGGGCACTCTGCCGTAGGCCATTTATTGCATCGGGGGGAGAGTTGTCGCTTTCAATGCTTGACCTGAGTTACAACCCCGTCTCAAAAGTGTACGACGCGCCGTTTCAATTGAAGGCGAATAACGGAATATATTTGATTGACGATTTTGGCCGCCAGAAAGCTACGTCTGCGGAAATTCTCAATCGATGGATTGTCCCGATGGAACGCCGCATCGACTATCTGTCGTTTATAAATGGCGGAAAGATGACGATTCCCTTCGAGACCTTCCTGATCTTCTCCACGAATCTCACGCCTAACCAACTGGGAGATGAAGCCTTCCTTCGTCGTATTCAATACAAAATGCTACTGCGTAGCCCTGGAGAGGAAGAATTCCGGGCTATATTCTGCAGATTCTGTGAATCACAGGGCCTCGCTGCACCGGCCAGGCTCGTGAATGGGTTTATCGCAAAACACTATCTCAATACCGGGAAACAACTCCGCCGGTGCCACCCGCGCGACGTGATCTCTCACGCAATTGATTACATCAACTTCCATCGACTCCCTTACGAGTTGGCCGAGGACTTGCTTGACCGAGCTTTCGCAAGCTGCTTTCTTTCGACAGAAGAGCTGACGGCAACCTAGTTGTATGTCCGGCCCGGACACATGGGTAAAGCTTGTTCATATAGATATCGCCATCAGTCCATCCGGCGCTCACCATTGCGGAACGGGGACCAGGAGAGCTTTGCCGGCAACGGTAGTAAGGCCGTCCAGCGTATCCATGAAATTCAGGGAGAGTGGCGGCGCAGCCTGTAGATGCCATAAGAGTTCCGCATTCCGCCATGCGGCTTCGCGGGCGGCGCTCACGTTCCAGGCGGCGATAGTATCTTCGAGGTGAGAAACGGGTGGGAGCGGGTCACCGAGAAGACGAACGCGCAATGTTTGCTTAGCAGACTCGACGAGGCCATCGAGCGTCGTATTGAGCGCCGTGTAGTCGGTGTATTGCACGCCTGCGTGTTGCGGCAAGGTAGCTTTGATCTGACAGGTAGTCACAATCGCCTGGGGAAGATCGTGATTGATGTGCGCGTTAATTCCGGCTAAGGCGAACTGGATGCGGGCAATCGCGGCTCGATTCCGGCACCCGAACAATGCCTGCCAGCAGCCGGGGCTGGGTTGACCGGAGAGCGTGGATTCAAGCGCGCCGAAGTACAGTCGCGCGAATTGAATGTCGAGTTCCGCGAGCCATGCGGGATCTGTGAAGCCTCCGGAAGCGACGCGAGCTTCGACGGCCCGGGTCACCTGGAGGTATAGCCAGTTGAACCATTTGAGGCCATCCCCGTCGATACAGGTGGCGTCGATCATCTGCATAATTCGGAGAGCGTCGGCGATTGATTGCGGGGGCGTTCGAATGGCGCCTAGGAGCGCCGGGTCATAAGGGAACATGGCTGGCTATTATAGCCGTCCAATCGCTGACCTGCAGTGAATTTTCTCGAATTTTCTCGAAGCCGAGTATAGTGTTATGGTCTCAGTATCCGGTGGAACGAAGAGATATTGATCGTGTTGGACACGTCCGTCGATATTGCAATCAGCTGATAGCGCGATCGTCGCTTGCCAATTCGTTTCCGTCGGCCTCTGCCTCTTCCCAGCTTCTGGTGAGAATCAGCATGGTCGCGCCTCGGTGAAGGGCTCCGGGGCTGCGCCACTCGCGCCACTCCATGTAGGCAAATCCGATGACAAGTGATACCAGAAACAAGTACGGCGTTATGTTGTAGGGCCAGGAGGGCTCCGGGTAAACGGTGACAAAGAGGACCGGTAGCAGCGCCAGGGTCGCAGCCCACGGCACCGCCGCGTGTTGCCACACAGTGAAATTTGCCCGCTGCTCGCGGCGCATATAGCGCGTCAAGGCTAAGTTCGCCATGACGTAGAGGATGATGACGGCAAGCGTGGCTATGGTTTCAAGAAAACCGAAGATGTAGTCGGGACGCAGCAACAAGCCCACCAGCAGGATGGCCGCCATTCCGGCGATCTGTGTAAAGGCGATCGCAAACGTAGGTGTCCGATGGACAGGATGGATACGCCCGAAACTTGGCGGGGAGCGTGCCCGCGCGACCCATCGTGTACATCACGCGCGACGCGGAGTTGGTGCAGGCGAGACCGACGCCGATGGCGCTGTTAATGATGGCGAGGACGACAAACCACCAGCCTGCGCCCCATAGCGCATGACCGAGAACGTAATACGGATTGGCATTTGAGGCGAAGGCGGGCATGTCGCCGTGCCCCAGCCGATTGCGCTTGCATAGGAAGTAAAGATATAGAAGACCCCGATACTACCCAGGGAGAGCATGATCGCCTGGCCGATAAACTTGGCGGGAAGGCGGGCTTCCTGCGCAAGCGGCGCCGGAGCCTCGAAGCCGCTAAGCGCGAGGATGGAGAAAACCATGCCAGCCAGGATGCCCCCGAAGTGATGGGGCGATGCGGAAGGCGTCAGCGGCGCAAGATAGGCGGAGCCGGTTCCGGGATGGACAGGAACGTGATCCCAAGCGCCAGCATAATGAGCAGTTCGAGGCCGCCCAAGAGCGCTGTAATCCGTGCCGAAAGCTGGACGCCATGGTGAGTAAGCGCCCAGATCACGGCAGTGGCCACCAACGCGAAAAACCACCATGGGATGTTCACATGGAACTGCTTTTCCAACATGTCTGAAATAAGGTAGCCGAGAAAACCAGTACTCCCGGCCGCCCCGAGGATCTCATAGATCAAGTAACTCCAAGTCGCCATGAAGCCGCTGCGGTCGCCGAGTCCGCGGGTGGCGAATGAATAGTAGCCGCCGCTCGAGGGTACGTACCGGGAAAACTGGGCCACGGTGTTCCCGATAAGAACGCAGACGAGTGTGGAGAGCAAGAACGAAAGCGGCATGACGGGTCCAGCCTTGAGAGCGATGATCGGAAAAGTGAACACGACGTTGGTGGCAGGCGCGATGTGCGTGACACCCTGGAACACCAGTTCTGGAAGACCGAGCGAATTGCGTCGAAGCTGAGGATCCGGATTGGGATTGGCGGTCACTTAGTTTGAAAGAGCGAAGAAGCCAAGACTCGATTACTGCCGTCTTTTCGAATCGACAAAGCATCCAGCACTGAGGGAACTCGCAACGGACAAGGCGGCGGCTATCCACAAGACAGTGCGATATCCCGCAACAAAAGATTCAGCGATCGCTTCGCGCGCATCGGAGTTTGCAGTCTTGATGGCGGCTAGGCTGGAGCGTTGGGCATCGATTTGCCGCCGGACTTGGGGGAGCACAGAAAGGGTATTCAAGCGTTCATTGAGATCCCGGTTAAAAACAGTTATCAAGACGAAACCAAGCACGGCAATAGCCAGCAGACCGGCGATCCGCGACACCGCGTTGTTGATTCCAGAAGCGGTTCCGGCGTTGTTCTCAGAAACGGAATTCATGACGGTTGTGGTGAGCGGCGCGACACTGACGGCCATTCCGAATCCAAGGACGGCTATCGCCGGGAAGAAGGTGGTCCAGTAGGTTCCACCAATGGCGGGCAGCGCCAGAAGGGCGAAGCCCAGCCCGGCAATGAGGGGACCGGCTACGAGCGGGAGCTTTGGGCCATAGCGTCCGACCAGGCCGCCGGACCAGCGTGAGAGTAGGAACATCAACAGAATCAATGGCAGAAGGGCCGCGCCCGCTTCGGTAGCAGAATACCTCTGAATCTGTATCAGATCCAATGGCAGGAAAAAGAGCACTCCCGCGAGCGCGGTATATAGAAACAAAGTGATTAAGTTCGCGCCGGTGAAGTTACGCGAGCGGAAAAGATCGAAGGGGAGCATGGGGGCGCGGGAGCGCTTTTCGACGAAAAAGAAAGCGATAAGTGCCACGGCTCCGCCGACGCCGGCGAGGGCGCCATGAGAGGGTTCGATGAGGGCGAACACGACACCGCCGAGTCCAAATATGGCGAGCAGGGCGCCAAGCCAATCGATAGTTTCGCGGCGCTGTTCCGGATTACGGCTTTCGGGAACCCGCAGAGTGAGCGCGAGAACGGTCAGAGCAATGGGCAGGTTGATGAAAAACACCCAACGCCACGAACCGTGCTGAACGAGCCATCCGCCTAGAACGGGGCCGACCGCCGCGGTGATGGCGGTAAAGCCGGACCAGGTCCCGATTGCGCGTCCTCGCTCTTCAGCCGGGAACGAAGCGCTGATCAAGGCGAGGCTTCCGGGTACGAGAAGGGCGGCGCCCACACCTTGCAGCGCGCGGGCTGCGATGAGGTGGAAGACGTTGGAAGCGACGCCGCAGCACGCGGACGCGAGACCAAAGAGGATGACACCAGTCGCGAAGATCTTGCGGCGGCCATAGAGATCGCCGAGCGAGCCACCGGGCAACAGAAGAGCCGCCAGGAGAAGCGCATAGCTTTCGACGACCCATTGAACTTGGGAGATGGTTGCGCCCAACGCGGACTGGAGCGCGGGAAGCGCAACGTTCACGACGGTTCCATCGATGAAAGCCATGCTTGATCCAAGAATCGTGGCGGAGAGGACCCAAGGACCACAGCTGAGACGTGAAGACGCGGGCGAGGCGGCCCGAATTGCGGCTTCATCACAGGGAGGCTTGACAATAGTGGCCATGGCCTATTTTCGTCGGTCCTCGAGCGGCGATTGAGCGCCATGTCATTGTAGTTAAGTCGCCCTCGTCGAGAAGTTCTGACGACGTGTACCGGCGGATCTCTGATGAATCATTAAGGAGCCCGATCATGCCTCGAGCGTCTTTCAATATAACGGTGTACGGCCTGCTGCTGTTTTGTGGCGCCAGCGCTTTTGCCCAATCCAGCGGCCATCCAGATGGCATGAGGGAAAAGACAAATTTGCGGAATGTCCGATATTGCGAAATTTTTGTTGTACACCGGAACGGGTTCTCTGCTACCGCCTCTGTCTACAACACTCTGGGACTGAACGACTGTCCCGAAGAGAAGTGGAAATCGCTAAACGCCGACAAGCTGAAGTCGGAGCTCAAGGCCTATCTGGTCATCCTGAATGGACCACGCTATTTCATGATGGACTGCAACGCGTTGCGAAAAGCCGGCGAAGTCGAGACGTTCGACGGACTGCAGGCCAGGTTGGTTGCCACATTGGAAATGAAAGGAGGCAACAAGCGGTCACCCTATACCGAGAACGTCGTTGACCGAGAGTCTCAGTATGTCTATGATGCCGGCAAGAACGTCTACGAGCTACTCACGCCGGACGGGCACTTTTACATCCTTCAAAGCTATTCGCTTGAAGTCGACCCAAATCTGAATGAAGCGGCGTTGGCTGTTTTGGGAAACCGTTTAAAGCTCCCGAAAGGGTGGAAGTATCAAGTGCGCCAGCTCAGCAAAGACCTGGTAGTGCGCAACTCCGGGACCAAAGCATACGTGGTGCAGGATGATTTGAGAAATTCTTATCAAAAGGTTCAGTAGCCTGAAGTAAAGGATTCAGACTGGGGGAACTCTGTTCGCCATTAAAAAGCAAACCTTGAAAACAGTTCGCCGCCGAGCCTTACAGCCAACGCCGATTGGCCCGGCTTGTATCGAGACGGCCGGGAGCAAAATCGCGAGGTAGGTGGTCAGCAAGCGTATGAAGCAGCGATTTGAACTGCGAGGGGAGCGGCGCAGCTACGTCTTTTTCTTTTTGGGCTTCTTCGTTTCTTTCTTACGGTCCATGCCTTTAGCCATCGTCTTTAGTTCCTCTCTTTACAAAGATACCCTTTCGCTTTTCAATGTCCGGTTCGCAGGTGGGCAGTTTCAAAATCGACCACTGGAGGATGGAAGTACGAAAGTTTTCGTTGACACTACGAATCTCTTCGTAGTAAATTCTAGACATGGCACAGGTACCACCGCCAAAGCCGACATCGATGGAATTAGAGATCTTACGCGTTCTTTGGGAACGCGGCCCCTCAACTGTGCGCGAAGTGCATGAAGTCCTGGCGCAGTTGCGGCCCACCGGATACACAACGGTTCTCAAGTTGCTTCAGATCATGACGGTGAAGGGCACGGTGGTGCGGAACGAGGACGCCCGTGCCCATATTTACGAGGCGCTGCAGCCGGCTGAAACCACTAAGCGCCAGCTTGCCAGCGATTTGTTGCAGCGCGCGTTTTCGGGTTCTGCCAGCCAGCTTCTGATGCATGCGCTTTCTGAAAAAAAAGCTTCCGCTGAGGAGATCGATGAGATCCGCCAGATGCTGGACGAATACGAAAGGGGAAGGAAATGATCGGCCTGAGTTCTCTGCTTCCTCCGGGCGTAATGGAAACGCTTGGCTGGGCGCTGCTTCACTTCCTGTGGCAGGGGTTGGCATTGGCTGTTCTGCTTTACACGTGCCTGGCATTTACCCGGAGCGCCGTCGTCCGCTACTGGGGCGCAGTGTGCACGTTGGCGCTCATGAGCCTGGCGCCCATTGTCACGTTTGTTGTGCTGCGCCAGAACAACACGCCGCCGGCCACGGCTGCTTCGCTGCGCGAAGCGTTGGCGGACGTGAGCGGAATCGCCAGCGCGACACTCGGGACTCCGGTAGCCGCCGCCACTCATTCCGTCCTGTCCATTGATTGGGCTGCCTGCTTCGTAGGCGTCTGGTTGGCGGGAGTGCTGGTGCTCAGCGTGCGCGCATTGGGCGGCTGGATGCTGGTGCGGCGCATGTATCGGGAGGAACGGCAAAAGCTGGCGCCAGTGCTTGCAGCGCGCTGCCTGGCGTTACAACGCCACCTCGGCATCTCGAGAGCTGTCTCTTACTTCGAATCGCAGGCAATCGAAGCACCGGCCGTCATCGGCTGGTTCCGTCCTATCGTGCTGCTGCCCGTCACCGCGCTCACCGGGCTTTCGGCCGATCAGCTGGAAGCCATCATCGTTCACGAACTGGCGCATATACGCCGCTATGACGGCCTTGTGAATCTGTTCCAAATCGCTGCCGAGACGGTGCTTTTCTACCACCCGGCCATCTGGTGGATCAATCGAGTGATCCGCGCGGAGAGGGAAAACTGCTGTGACGACATCGCAGTGAATATGTGCGGCGATGCGGGAAGCTATGCGCGAGCTCTGACTCTGATGGAAGGATTGCGGGGCGCCCCGGCACTGGCGCTGGCAGCGAACAGCGGCTGTTTAAAATCGCGAATCGCGCGGCTGCTTGGTTTTCGGGCGGTGGTCAGTGACATTCCGCCGATCGGCCTTGCCGCGCTTGGAATTTTGTGCGCGACGGGCGTGCTGTTGGCCAGCACGACCTTCAATCAGGCGTTCGGTATTTTCGACACTACTCCGGTGCCTCCGGTAGGTGGCGGCGAGACCGTTGCGGCCGCGAACCCGGCGCCCGCAGCCATCGGACAACCTGTTGCCATCGCTATGTCAGATCCCGCGCCAGCGGCTCCGCACGGCTGGAAACGGGTGGCTGCGGCGGCTCCCGTTGCACCGGCTGCAATGGGAGACGACGGTCAGGCGCCGCCAGCGCCTCCCACACCTGCGCCGCCACCTGCCAAGTCGTCCTACATCGAAGGACTTCACGATGCCGGCCTGAAGAATCTCAGCGTAGATGAATTGATCGCTTTGAAGGTACAATGCGTGACACCGGAGTACGTGCGCGGGATGCATGCCGCGGGTTTGCAACCCGAGGCCGGTCAACTGATCGCAATGAAAGTGCAGGGAGTGACGCCGGAGTATGTGCGCAGCGTACGCAACAGTTGGCCCAATACCAGCATTGGCGAGATCATTGCGCTGAAAGTTCAGGGAGGCAATCCGGCCGATGTGGCTGAATTCAGCCGCGCGGGCATCGCCAATCTTGACTTCGGACAGCTGATTGCATTTCGCGTCCAGGGAATTACTCCCGATTACGTTCGGGGTATGGAGTCAGCCGGCCTCGGCAATCTGAATGCGGGCGAGATTATTTCGGCGAAGGTGCAAGGCGTCACTCCGGAATTCGTCCGGCAAGTCCGCGATCACGGGTTTGAGCACTTGAGCCTGCATCAGGTGATCCGCCTCAAGAACGCCAACATTTTCTAAGCCCCAACTTTTTTTGAAGGAGTATAACCGGTATGCGAAGTATAGGCGTAGGAGTTTGTCTGTTGCTGGCTCTCTTGGCGATGGGCGCCACGCGGCACGGCGAATGGACCCTGAGCCACTCCGGCGATCCCGGGAAAGTGATGTTTTCGCTGGAGAGCACTGGAGATGACGGCAATCACTTCAACAGCAGCTCAGAATGGAACCTAAGCGACTTACACGGCCTGGACTGGTCCAGCAGCGCTAAGCACGATGTTACCTTTCAGATCGCGCGTGATGCCGGCACGCTGGACTGCAAAGGATTTGTGGAGAGTGGCGAAGGCGCGGGACTCTTTAGCTTTCGGCCGAATCCTGAATATCCCAAAAAGATGAGTTCACTGGGCTTTTCAGGCGTGACGGAGGACAATCAGTTCGCGTTCGCCCTCCACGACGTCAGCCTCACCTTCGTGCAAGAGATCAAGTCGGCTGGTGTCACAGATCTGGATACCGACAAGCTGATCGCCTTTCGGATCCATGGAGTCTCCCCCGATTTTGTGCGGCAAATGCGCAGTGCCGGCGTTGATGTGACGGATGCGGACAAGCTGATTGCCTTCCGGATTCATGGCGTATCGCCCGATTTCGTGAAAGGAATTCGCGCTGCAGGCGTAAACGGAAACGATGGCGATCAATTGATCGCGTTCCGCATACATGGCGTCTCTGCCGATTTCGTGAAAGGAATTCGCGCTGCGGGCGTAAACGTAACCGATGGCGACCAATTGATCGCGTTCCGCATACATGGCGTCTCTCCCGAGTTTGTGCGCGCGCTGCGTGATGCCGGCGTGAATACTACCGACCCCGACCAGCTCATTGCGTTCCGAATTCACGGCGTTTCTCCGGAGTTTGTGCGGGCGCTGGAGCGGCTCGGCTACGCGCATCCGGATGCGGAAAAACTAGTTGCCCTTCGCATTCACGGTGTAACCCCCGAATACATCGAAGGGCTTCGGGCGCACGGAATCCAGAACATCAGCCTGGATCAACTGGTAGCGCTTCGCATTCAGGGCATCAACTAAACTGGGACCGGAATGAGGAACTTCCGGCAGGACATTCGCTATGCGCTCAGAGGCTTCCGCCGAACCCCTCTATTCACGCTGATTGCCGTTCTCTCGCTCGCGTTTGGAATTGGCGCGAACACCGCGATTTTCAGTTTGTTGGATCAAGTGCTGGTCCGGCTATTGCCGGTAAAACATCCGGAACAGCTGGTCCTGTTTACCACACATGGGAGCCACTATGGCAGCAATTGGGGAGGAAATGCGATCTCCTACCCTATGTACGCGGATTTCCGTGATCATAACACGGTCTTCTCCGGCATGTTTTGCCGCTTCCCCATCGATGCCAGCCTGGGCTTCGGAAATCACACGGAACGCGTCGCGGCGGAGCTTGTCTCGGGCACTTATTTTCCAGTCCTGGGAGTAGGATCGGCTATCGGACGCGTCATTACGCCCGACGATGATAAAGTTCCGGGCGGTGATCCGTACGCCGTCCTCAGTTTCACTTTCTGGCAGACTCGCTTCGCTGGCAGCCGGGACATCATCGGCAAAACGCTGGTGATCAACGGGCGGAACATGGCGGTTCTTGGCGTCGCTCAGGCCGGATTCGATGGAGTGGAGCTAGGCCACGCCACCAAAGTATTTGTCCCGATCATGATGAAGGCGCAGATGACGCCCTTCTGGGACGGGATGAAAGACCGGCGCCAGCGCTGGGTGAATGCGTTCGGGCGGCTCAAGCCGGGCGTCACCATGCAACAGGCGAAAGCGTCTCTACAGCCTTTCATGCACAGCATGCTGGAGATGGAAGTCAAGGAACCTGCCTTTCGGAATGCATCCAGTTATACCCGTCAGCAGTTTCTGCGATCCTGGATGGATCTCCTTCCGGGTTCCCAAGGGCGCTCCTACTTACGTGAGCAGCTCTCTAAGCCGCTCTGGCTCTTGATCGGCATCACCGCGGCCGTCCTGCTTCTTGCGTGCGCCAATCTTGCGAATTTACTGCTTGCCCGCGCCACTACGCGCGAAAGGGAAGTGGCCATTCGGCTGGCGATCGGCGCCAGCCGCCTGCGGATCATCCGGCAGTTGCTCATTGAGAGTCTGCTGCTTTCCGCTTTCGGAGCGATGTTGGGATTGATGCTGGCATTTTGGGCGGACCAGTTCCTGCTGAGGGCTTATTTGCCTCAAGAGGCCACTGGAAATTTGGATATTTCAGCGGTACCAGACTTCCGTGTTCTGGGCTTCACTTTCGTCGTCATGCTTGTCACGGCCCTTGTGTTCGGCCTCATGCCGGCGATCCGGAGTTCGCGCGCAGCCCTCGCCACAACGTTAAAGGAGCAGACGGGCTCTGTGTTGGGCGGCAATGTGATTCTCCGCAAAGTGCTGGTTGCAGTGCAAGTCACGCTCTCGCTCTTGCTGCTGATTGGAGCCGGACTATTCGTTCGGACCTTGTCAAACCTCCGCGATCTCGGTCCAGGCTTCAACGTCGACAGGCTTGTGGGCTTCAATCTCGATCCCTCTTTGAACGGCTACTCATCAGATCGCGCTAAAGCTTTCTACGAACGTTTGTCGGACGAGCTCGCCGCCATCCCCGGCGTTCGTTCGGTGGGTCTCGCTTCCATGCGAATCCTCGAAGATGACGAGTGGGATAGTTCGATGACGGTAGAAGGCTACACCGCGAAGCCGGGACAGAATGCCGAGCCGTACATGAACTCCATCAGCCCGAATTACTTCGCCACATTGGATGTGCCGATTGTTCAAGGGCGGGACTTCACCATCAAAGACACGCAGCAGATCAAACATGGCCCGGATCCCGACGACTGGAATCCGACGACCGTCATGATTAACGAATCTTTCGCGAAAAAGTACTTCGCAGGCCGCAATCCCGTCGGTCTGCATGTCGGCTTTGGATCGGATCCCGGTACGAAGACCGATATGGAGGTGATTGGCGTGGTGAAGGACATCAAGTACACCAATCTTCGCGATGAGATACCGCCGCAGGCGTATATTCCTTCTCTCGCTAATCGCTTTGTCGGTGGCATGACGGTATATCTTCGAACGAATGTGGACCCCAGTCAGCTGGCATCGATTGTCCGGCGCAAGGTGCAGCAGCTCGATCCGAACATTCCGATTTATGACATGCGCACCACGAACGAGCAGATCAATCTTTCGCTCCGGACGGAACGCCTAGTGGCCAGCCTTTCGGCGGTTTTTGGATTTCTTGCGACGCTCATAGCCGTCATCGGACTCTATGGTGTGATGGCCTACACGGTGGCGCGGCGAACCCGCGAAATCGGTATTCGCATGGCGCTGGGCGCTGTTCAAGGGAATGTGATCTGGATGGTGATGAGGGAAGTGACCTTGTTGATCGGTGTGGGAGTTCTGGTTGGCCTGCCGACGGCCGTTGCCTTGAGCGCCCTGGTTCGCAATCAGCTCTTTGGACTGCAGCCCACCGATCCTATGACGCTTGGGCTGGCGACTCTGGCGTTGATTGCCGTGGCATCGCTAGCGGGATTTCTGCCCGCGCTGAGAGCAAGCAAAATCGATCCGACTCGAGCACTAAGGTACGAATAGCGCGCCATACTATATAACTAGTTTGTTCAGTGCTCCGTCACGAAACAAGCTTTCGCGCGATCATTCGTAAGCTCCACGCCTCTGTTGCCGCTCCGGCTTCTTACCAACTCACCGAAGCGCTGTTCCTCCGGCTTCTGGGCCTGACCTACCTGGCCGCGTTTGCTTCTCTATGGCCGCAGATCATCGGTTTGGTGGGCTCACACGGCATCGCGCCAGCCGCCTCCCTAATGGAAGCCATTCGCAATTCGTATGGCGCCAGAGCCTTCACCTTGCTGCCCTCGCTTTTCTGGATTCATCGCTCTGATGGACTGTTAATTGGTTTGTGCGTTGCAGGCTGCGTAACCGCAATCCTGCTTGTGGGCGGAATCATTCAGCGATTCTCAGCTATCGCCTGTTTCGTCCTCTATCTCTCTCTCGTTTCCGTTGGCCAACCCTTTATGGGCTTTCAGTGGGACGCGCTCCTGCTGGAATCGGGTTTTCTGGCTGTGTTCGCCGGCGCCCCCTGGCTAGTCTGGGCGTACCGGTTCCTGCTATTCCGCCTAATCTTCGAATCGGGTTTCGTCAAACTCGCCTCACATGATCCGAATTGGCGAAATTTCCACGCCTTGCGATTTCACTTCATGACGCAACCGCTGCCGACTCCGATCGCCTATTATGCGCACCGGTTAGCTACTCCGCTGCTCGATTTTTCAACCGGTGCCGTGTTAACGATCGAGCTCGCCGCGCCACTCTTATTATTCGGCCCCAGGCGAGTGCGGCAGACTGGCGGCTGGATTCTTATTCTGCTGCAGGTTCTTATCCTGCTAAGCGGCAACTACGCGTTTTTTAATTTTTTAACGATCGCGCTTTGCCTATGGGCTTTTGACGACCGCCGCTTCCAGCCTCTCGCAAGGCTCCTTAGTTGGCGTGTGCCGCGTTGGAATTGGCGTCATCCGCAAATGTGGAAGAAGGTTGGAAATCTGGCCGTCCTGCTTCTGTTGGTCCTGGCTGTGTTCCAGGTGTCCGAAATGGTTTTTCCGGATTTAGGGACGATACTGTCAAGGCGTCTCTCCGTTTTGGAGTCATTCGAGATTGTCAACAGCTATGGCCTATTTGCGGTCATGACGACGACGCGGCCGGAAATTGTCATTGAGGGTTCCGATGATAATTCCAACTGGCGGGAATATTCGTTTCCATTCAAGCCCGGAAACACTCACCGCGGCTTGCCCTGGGTTGCCCCCTATCAGCCGCGGCTGGATTGGCAGATGTGGTTTGCGGCGCTTGGCTCGTATGAGTCTGGCACTTGGGTAGAGGGGCTGATGTATCGCCTTCTTACGGGCGAAAGGTCTGTCCTAGGGCTGCTGGATTCTTCGCCGTTTGAGCGGCCGCCGCGATATATGCGGGCGACGCTTTACGAGTACGAATTCACCACTTTGGCGGAAAGGTCGCGAACGGGCGCCATCTGGAACCGGCAGTTGAAGGGCGTCTGGTTCGGTCCGGTCTCGCTTGCCCGCAATAATTAAGCGGATTGTTGAGGAGCAATAAACAATTTTTATATTATTTACCGCTCCTCCCTCCGAACGAATCCGGATTTGGGGTCCCTACTTAGTCGAATTATAGAATCGGACCGACCGATTTGGAATAGCGCAGAGTCCTAGTACCTTTGCTTAAAACGACCGATTTGAATTTGTTGTGAGATAAGCTCATTGGAGCCTTAGGTATATGAGCACTCAAAGAAGAAGGTTCTTCTCCATGCTGGGCGGCGCGGCCGCATTTTTGACCGGTGCCAGTGCGCGCCGCGCTGCGCAGGCCGGCCCCCAAAAAGGAGACGCCGAGCCGATGCTGCCGCATTACGCGCGCGGGCAAAGCTACCGGACGCTAAAACAATCCAGTTTTGACAGGACCGGGGGGAATCGGGATTTCTGGCAGATCGCACCCGCCCAGACGCTCGAGATTTTTCAAGCCGACGGTCCCGGAGTGATCACGCACATCTGGTTCACCATAAATGCCCGAAGCAGCCATCACCTCAAGGAGCTAGCGCTCCGTATCTACTGGGATGGAAACTCCAAACCCAGCGTAGAGACGCCTCTCGGTGATTTCTTTGGCTTGAATCTGGGCGAGTATTTTCTTTATCAATCGGCATTTATGAACTGTTCGTCAGTAAAGGCCGTGAACTGTTATTTTGCGATGCCGTTTCGGCGGTCGGCACGCATCACGGTAACGAACGAAGGGACTCTTGCCGTCGACTCTTTCTATTCGAACATTGACTACCAGCTTGTTTCCGCGCTACCTGACAACGCACTCTACTTCCATGCGCAATACCGGCAAGCTGCGCCGAATCGCGCCGATGCGGGCGCAACCACCAATCTTGATGGACACGACAATTACGTTTTCTTTGAATCAAGCGGCAGCGGACACGTGATGGGAGTGACGCTGGGAGTCCTGCAGAATGCGGACGGCTGGTTCGGCGAAGGAGACGAAATGGTCTTCATCGACGACAATTCAAAACCTGCCATGACCGGAACGGGAACAGAAGACTACTTCAACGGCGCTTGGGATTTCGGTGGACGGAACGCTTTTGGAAATCTGTACAATGGAGCGCCTTATATCGCCCTGCCGGAGATCACGGGAGGCCGCTACTGTCTATATCGGTGGCACGCAGATAACCCGATTGCTTTCCAGAGCTCGGTGAAGTTCACGATTGAGCACGGGCACGCAAACGATCGCGCGGATAACTTCTATTCCGTTGGCTACTGGTACCAGAAGCAGCCTTTTACGGATTTCCCGGCGTTTCCGCCGGTCAATGAGAGAATTCCCGTTTTGCACCTGAGCTGATCTGTGTACCTGTTCCAGGTCTTTCGCTCGTTCCTGCCGATGCGCAATCCCATCGGCTTCGGCGCCAGCGACCTCCTTCTGCTGGCCATTGCAATCCTTCTGGCGGGGCTCTTGTTTGTCCGCGCCTGGCTTGCGCCGTATGCCCGCGAAATTGCCAAACGAACTATCCCTTGCCTGTGCCTGCTGTTCGCCCTGCCTATTCTGCTGCGGCTGGCGCTGCTGCGTCACTCGCCGGTTCCTACTCCGAGCGGCGCGGATGACTTCAGCTATTTGCTGCTGGGCGATACCCTCCGTCACTTCCGGCTGGCGAACCCGTCCCATCCGCTGCATATGTTCTTCGAACAAATTTTCGTTCTCCAGCAGCCAACCTACGCTTCGATATTCCCAATGGGGCCGGGAATCGCCCTGGCCATTGGGCGCCTCGTACTCCAGACCCCTTGGGCGGGTGTTTTACTGTCCACGGGCGCCTTCTGCGCGCTTTCGTACTGGATGCTTCGCGGCTGGATCGCGCCGGTTTGGGCCCTGGCCGGAGGGGTGCTGGCATGCATTCAGTTTGGTCCGCTGAACCCGTGGATGAACAGCTACTGGGGCGGGGCTTTATCGGCTAACGCCGGCTGCCTGGTATTTGGATCTCTGCCGCGGCTGGGCCAGAGGCCGCGTATGCGGTATGGCGCGCTGCTCGGCCTTGGGTTGGCTTTGCAAATTCTTACGCGTCCGTTCGAAAGCGTGTTCCTGGTTCTGAGCGCGGCTGTGTATCTGCTTTTTAGATTTCGAAAAGAACCGCGGACTCTGGCAATGCCTGCTTTGGCTGCCGCGCTCGCGGCGGCTACCGGAGTGGGCCCGACGCTGTTTGAAAACAAGGCCGTCACCAATAGCTGGACTACCTTGCCGTACACGCTGAGCCGCTATCAGTACGGCGTCCCGACAACGTTCACGTTCCAGCCGAATCCCGTGCCCCACAAGCCCCTTACACAGGAGCAGGAGTTGGACTATCGGGCCCAGGCCGCGATCCATGGCCCGGATGAGGAAACCGCTTCGGCGTACTTTAATCGCCTGGCGTACCGCGTTCGCTATCTGCGCTTCTTCTTACTCCCGCCGCTTTTTTTGGCAATCGTCGCCTTCCTGCCGAGCTTGCGGCAATGGCGTTACATCTGGGTGGCGGGGACCATAGGACTCTTTTTCCTCGGAACGAACTTCTATCCTTATTTTTTCCCGCACTACATCGCCGCGGTGACGTCTCTATTTCTGCTGATGAGCGTGCGCGGTCTTGAAAATCTAGCGGGTTTTCGCTTCAACCGGCAGGGACCGATGGCAGGGCAGTACTTGCTAATTCTGTGCGCAGCGCCGTTTTTGTTCTGGTTCGCGCTGTACGGCGGCGCCAGCGAGAGCCTGATGCCGCTGACCGCCTATCAGAGTTGGAATTTTATCAACTATGGCGATCCGGAAGGGCGCATCGCCGTGCAGCACCAGCTCGCAAATTCACCGGGAAAGCAATTGGTCATTGTGCGCTACTCACCGCTTCACGCTTTCCATGAATGGATTCATAACGCGGCCGAGATTGATGCCGCTCAAATCGTATGGGCCAACGATCTGGGCGACCAAGCGAACCAGAAGCTGCTGCAGTACTACCCGGATCGCGAGGCCTGGTTGCTTGAGCCCGATGTACATCCTCCAGCGCTCGAGCCCTACCCAAATCCGTCGCCTGGCTTCCTGACAGTACACTGAATTTGTCCCGGCTCCGTCACTTCCATAAGGCGAGCTAATCGCAAGATGTTACCCGTACGTCTCTCCATCCTGGTACCCGTGTATAACGAGGCGAACTCTGTTTCGAACGTACTCGAGCGCATTGTCGGAGCATCGTCGTCTTACTTTGAAACGGAGAATATTGCTGCTGACCTGATCGTGGTGGACGATGGATCAAGCGACAAATCCTACGCAGCTGTGCGGGAGTTTTCAAACGCTTATCCCGATGTGCCATTAAAACTACTCCGCCACCACGTCAATTTAGGCAAAGGCGCGGCTATCCGCACAGCGCTCGCCCATGCGCAAAGTGATTTTTGCATTATTCAAGACGCTGATTTCGAGTATGATCCGGCCGAGTATCCAAGAATTCTGGGGCCGCTGCTCGCGGGAGAGGCGGATGTAGTTCTGGGCTCACGCTTCCTCCAAGTGGGCGAGCGCCGCCCGCTCGGCTTCTGGCAAGCGGCAGCGAACCGCGCGATTACCCGTTTCGCGGGGCTCGCCGCCGGTCTGGACTTGTCGGATGTCGAAACGGGTTTCAAAGCGTTTCGCACCTCTCTCGCCCAAACCGTTCCGCTGCGCAGCAATCGCTTTGGTCTGGATCCTGAGCTCGTGGTCCAGTTCGCGAAAAGGCATGCCCGGGTGATTGAAACGCCGATTTCGTATCGTGGCCGCAGCGTGGAAGAAGGCAAGAAAATAGGCGCCGGCGACGTGATCGCAGCCTTCAGTGTAATTTTGCGTACGTGGTTGTTCAGCGCAACGCATACGGATCCCGCCGCCGACATGCTGGTGGCTATGTCGCGCGCGCGGCGTTTCAACCGGTGGATGGCCGATGCTATTTCGCCCTTGCTGGTGGGCGAAGTGCTCGAACTCGGCGCCGGGATCGGAAACCTGACCACGCTTCTATCGGCGGGGCGGCACTGCTATACGGCGACCGACGCCGACAGCGAGCACCTGCATGAACTGCGCTCGCGTATGCAGCACCGCCCGAGTGTCCGGCTTGCAGTCTTAGACTTTTCGCACCCCGAGGACATCGCCAGATTTCGGCAGAACGCCGATACAGTGGTGTGTCTGAATGTCCTGGAACACGTTGCCGATGACCTGGCTGGATTGCGCAACATCCATTCCTGCCTGCGTCCTGGCGGAACGGCTATTATTCTTGTTCCACAAGGGCCCGGACTCTTCGGAAGTATGGATGAAGTTCTGCAGCACAAGCGCCGCTATACCGTGCCGGAATTGGCGGAGAAAATGGCTGCCGCCGGGTTCCAGGTGGCGCAGATTGCGGCCTTCAATCATGCGACCTGGCCCGGCTGGTATCTGAACAGCCGCATTCTCCGCCGCCGGACGCTGAGCCGCGCCCAATTACGCGTGTTCGATCTGTTGGTCCCGTTGTGGCGCCGAATCGATCATCGCCTTCCCTGGCCGGCAACTTCGCTCATTGCCATAGGGACAGCCCTGGCCTGAGATGCCTCCGCAAAACAGCCTGATCGGCTTCGCGCCTGCCGATTGGCTGCTTGCCTTCCTGGTCGCGTTTCTGCTTTTCGCGGTGTTCGTTTGGAATCCTGCCGTGGAGCGCGCCTTTACTGGACTGGCCCAAAGAACACGTATTTGCATGCTGCTGCTGTTCGCCATGCCGATTCTGTTGCGCTTATTGCTGCTGCCTCGGCATCCCGTTCCCACACCCGAAATCTACGATGAGTTCAGCCATCTTCTTCTGGCGGACACGCTGCTGCATGGCCGTTTGGCCAATCCGCCGCATCCGCTGCATCAGTTCTTTGAGACGTTTTTTGTGCTGCAGCAACCGACGTACAGTTCCATTTACCCTTTGGGTCAAGGTCTGGTGCTTGCGTTCGGGCGCTTGATATCGGGAACGCCGTGGACTGGAGTGCTGATCGCGACGGGATCCTTTTGCGCCCTCTGCTATTGGATGCTGCGCGCCTGGGTCCCGTCCAGTTGGGCGCTGCTTGGCGGCATAGTTGCGGTCATTGAATTTGGTCCGCTCAGTCAATCGATGAATTCCTATTGGGGCGGAGCATTCACCGCGGCGGGCGGTTGTCTGGTCTTCGGCGCTTTACCCAGGCTGCGTGCGGAATGGCGCGGGCGTGACGCGGTGCTGGCTTCCTTTGGATTCGCGATGAATATGCTGACCCGCCAATTCGAGTCGCTGCTGCTGTTCGTGGCCGTGATGCTGTTTTTCGCGCCGTCGTTCTTGCGGCGCGCAGAATGGCCGAAGATCGCTCGTTGCTGCGCGTTCGCTCTCGCCGTCCTTCTGCCCATCAGCTTGCTGATTTTGCTGCAAAACAAAGCCGTGACGCACGCTTGGAGTGTGCTGCCCGAACAATTGAGCCGGTATCAGTACGGTGTGCCCGCTTCCTTGACGATTGAACCGAATCCAACGCCGCATGTGCCCTTAACGCCGCAACAGAAACTCGACTATGAGGCGCAGAGTCTGACGCACGGTCCCGACACCGACAGCGTTTCAAAATTCCTTCTGCGGCTGGAGTATCGCGTCCGTTACTACAGGTTTTTTTTCTTTCCGCCTCTGTATCTCACCGGAATTGCGTTCCTCTTTACTCTTCGGAGCCGGCGCATGCTTTGGGTTGCGGGTACGCTAGCAATCTTCGCGCTCGGCACGAACCTGTTTCCATACTTGCTGGTTCACTATCTGGCTGCCGTGACGTGCCTCTTCGTACTGGTCAGCGTTGCAGGATTGCGGCAACTCAGCCTCGTGCGCCTTCGCGACGCCCCAGTGGGAGTGGAGATTGTGCGCGTTCTTGTCGCACTCTGTCTGGCGGAATTTCTGTGTTGGTACTCGCTGCATCTTTTTGAGACGCCGGGGAGCTATGCGATCTTGCAATACGAAACCTGGGATGTAATCAACCACGACAACCCGCGGCGCCGCATCGAAGTGAGGAGGCAGCTGGCAGCGATTCCGGGCCAATTGCTGGTTTTTGTACACTACTCTCCGCACCACGTTTATCAGGATGAGTGGGTATGGAACGGCGCGGACATTGATGCTTCGCGAATCGTGTTCGCCCGCTATATTGACGCCACCGAAAATGACAAGCTCATACGCTATTACCCTCACCGAAAGGTTCTTCTGCTTGAGCCCGATGGTGAATCTCCAAGGCTTTCGGACTATAACAGCGCGAACTCCGATCACTCATAACGCAAGGCGTTAGCGGGGTCGACCCGCATCGCCCGGAAGGCCGGAAGCAAGATCGCAAAGAAGGCCACGGCGCTGAGCGAAAGCACGACGGCTGCAATCGCCACGGGATCTGCCGCACTGACGCCAAAAAGTAGCGAACGCATGAGACGCCCCACGGCAAGCGAGGCAATCACCCCGGCGATCAGTCCTGCGGCGACAGGGGTGAGGCCTTGCCACAACACCATAGAACTGATATTGCCGCGCTGTGCTCCCAGCGTCATCCGGATCCCTATTTCGTTGGTCCTCTGAGCGACCGAATAGGACACGACGCCATAAATACCCAGACTTGCGAGCAACAGCGCCGACACAGCGAATAACAATACGAGATTCATTTGAAATCTTCGCTGTGCAACGGAAAGGTCCAATACTCCTTCCATTGTCCGGAACTTTTGAATCGGCATCTGCGGGTCTGATTGCCGCAAGACATCGCGAATTTCCCTCTCCGCCGCGGCCTCAGACAGAGTCGTTCTCACGGCCAGGGACGGATTGCCCCATAGCTGGATCCAATACGGTACATAAACGGTAGGAGTAGGCGCCGTCGCCAAGCTGACCGCCCGAATATCACCCACTACGCCAACCACCTCCATCATGGGGCGATCGTCGCCGCCCATGCGGAAACGCTTGCCGACGGGATTCTCATGCGGCCATAGCTTAGCCGCAGCGGCAGCGGAAATTACCGTCACTTGATGCTGATAATCCGAGTCGGCGAACGTTCTTCCTTGCTGCAGGGCAATCGACATAGTTTGGAAATAATCGGGATTCACCTGCCGGATGTCCGCCAGGGGCCGTTGCATGATCGGCAGATTTGAGCCTTCCACTTGAATGAAGTTGTCTCCGCCCTCGCCAGAAAGAGGCAAAGTGTTAATGATGCCGGCCGATTGGATGCCCGGCAGGGTTTTTACTCTTTGAAGCATTTGCCTCAGGTACACCGCCTTTTTGCCAGTGTCCGGATATCGGACCGTCGGCAGACTCAGATCCACCGTCACAATGCGCCGTACATCAAATCCTTTGTCAATGTGCAACAAGTTGACAAAGCTGTGCAAAAGCAGCGCTCCCGCGATAAGCGACATGGCGCTGAGACAAACCTCAAAGCTCACTAATAGAGAGCGGACATGGTTGCTGGACCGGCTTGTGGTAGTGCCGCGCGCTGCCGCTTTCATGGCTTCCTGCGGATCGCGGCGTCCGCAACTCCACGCGGGCAACAGACCGGACAGCAGGCCGCAGCAGACTGACACAGCAGCCGTGAACAACAGAACGCGCGCGTCCAGGTGAACTTCATCCAGCCGGGGCAAATCCAGCGGTGCGCGCGACACGATGACCCGAACGGCCGCATAGGCGAAAGCCAAGCCGATGGCCCCTCCTGTCAGCGCCAGCGCGAGGCTCTCTACCAGCACTTGCCGTAACAGACGGGCGCGCGATGCTCCTAGAGCGATCCGGATAGCCATTTCCCGGCTGCGCGCGGTCGCTCGCGTGAGCAGAAGGCTCGCGATATTCACGCAGGCAATCAGTAAGACGGCTCCGACCGCAATCAGGACCAGTTCCAGGCCCGTCCTGGATCTGCCGGTAATCTGCGCCCGCAGCGGCAAGAGTATCCCTTTCAAAACGACTTTTTCGGGAAGCTTCCGCGCCAGAGCCGATTCCACCACGTTCAATTCAGCCAAGGCCCCGGCCCCGGAAATGCCAGGCCTAAGGCGGGCGATACACGCGAAGTTGAAATCGCCCATGTCATCAAGCTCATCCTTCTCGAGGGCGAACGGCTTCCAGATCTCAGGCCGCTGCTGCGCGATAGACATGGCATAGAGCTGGCTGAGGTTCGGAAATCGAAAATTCGCGGGAAGAACGCCAACGACTTCATAGGAATTGCCATTCAGCGAGATCTTGCGGCCGATTATGTTGGGATCGCCTGCAAAACGGCCGCGCCAGAGTTCGTTGTTGATAATCACTTCATGGTCGTGTCCGGGCTGATCCTCTTCCTGACGAAAACTTCGCCCGAGCAGCGGTTGTACTCCGAGAGTCTGGAACAAATTCCATGAGACTCGAGCGGCGGGGAGCCGCTGCGGTTCTCCCGTGCCGGTCAGATCAAGACTGAGGCCGTTCAGCAACGCGATGGACTCGAAAGCATGCACCCTCTTCCGCCACTCCAGAAAGTGCATCGCATTCACCGGTACGATGGGCGGCGCTCCCGCGAAGGTGGGGACCGCTTCCTGTATTGCGTATAGCCGGCCAGCGTCGGGATACGCCAGCGGCTGCAGGATGACGTGATCTACCAAGCTGAAAATTGCCGTGTTTGCGCCGATTCCTAAAGCCAGCGTTACGATCGCAACGATGGCGAAACCGGGATTCTTCCGCAGCATGCGGGCGGTAAAGCGCAGATCTGACCAGAGCGCATCCAACATATGACTTTATACGCCTGTTCTCTAATCAAGTTCCGTTCGATTTGAAGGGGGAGAGGAGGATCCATGCAGGCACCCGCCAACTATCCGGAATTGGAACGGCTAACGTTCGAGAGAGATGGAATCCTGTTGCACGCCATGGCCGCGGGACCAAAGGACGGACCTCCCCTCCTGCTTCTACACGGCTTTCCGGAATTCTGGTACGGCTGGCGCAAGCAGATGGAGCCGCTTGCACAGGCCGGTTTTCGGGTTGTGGCTCCCGACCAACGCGGCTACAACCGCAGCAGCAAGCCCAGGGCGGCGAGTGCGTACACACTTTCGAACCTTACCGCGGATGTAGTTGCCATAGCGGATCAGCTGGGGCGCGAGCAGGTTTGTCTGGCCGGCCACGATTGGGGAGCGGCGGTGGCGTGGAATACGGCCATTCACCACCCTCGGCGGATTGCCAAGCTCGCCATTCTAAACGTGCCCCATCCTGCCGTGATGATCCGATTCCTGAAAACCAGACCGGCGCAAATGCGCAGAAGCTGGTACATCCTGTTCTTCCAGATACCGGCAATTCCGGAATGGCTCTTCTCCGCCAGAAACTTCGCCGCCGGCGCGAAAGCGCTTGTCGGCACCAGCCGGCCGGGAACATTTTCGCAGGAGGAGATTCAGCAGTATCGGGAAGCCTGGTCGCAACCCGGAGCAGTGCGGGGAATGATCAATTGGTACCGGGCTATGCGGCTCTTCCGAACGGCCTCCGTGGGGGCAGGGTGGAGGTTCCTACGCTCATCCTGTGGGGCCTGCGGGATGCCTTTCTCATGGCTGACATGGCTGAAGAGAGCCTACGAGAATGCGCCGAAGGAAGACTTGTCACGTTTGAGAACGCAACCCACTGGCTACAGTACGAAGAGCCGGAGAAAGTGAACCAGCTGCTACACGATTTTTTCGCTTGAAACGTTAGTTAGCGGACAGCTTCAGCAGAGAGTCGAAAGCCTGGCGAAGGATCCATTCGACCTGCTTCTCAGAGATGCGCCGGGGATCGTAGGCGTTTTCCAGGATGAGTCCCGTGAGGATAGATTCCAGAGCCACGCGCTTGATCTCTTGCGACTCCGCCTCACCCAGCAATTCCGGCGGCAGGAGCCCCTCGAAATCGGGTTTGAGGATGGTGCGAATCTGCCGATGCGATTCGGCGAGCCGGGCCCGCAGCTTCGCATGCCGCAGCGCATACAGCTTGAATTCGATCAAAAGTATCGACCATTGGCGGTCCGCTAAGCGCGAGGCGTAGTAATCGCGAAGCGCCTTCAGGCGTGCTGCTTCGGTTGAACAGGCCAGCAACTGCGTCCGAACGTTTTCAGCATGCCGGGCCGATTGCTGTTCAATCAGCGACAGGAAAAGGTCTTCTTTGGTTTTGAAGTGGGCGTAGAAAGCGCCGCGGGTGTGGCCGGCCGCCGCCGCAATGTCGTCGATGCGGGCGGCTTCAAAGCCATCGCGGGTGAAGATCCGGCGAGCCGCGTTGAGCAAACGCAGTTTCATTGCCAGCGTTTTCTTCTGATGTTTATTTAACGAAGCCCGGGCGGCGCGAGCGGGGAGGGAATGCGAAGTATGTACTACCATGCGGGGCGACGCTACAATTATATGCACGTCTTCGCAAAATGTGGTACATGTATGTATGTATTTAATCTAGTGAGACTCTTTCGCGAACATATCCCCGGCCTGTTGTCCATCGTGGCGCTTGGGGCCGCAGGAACCGGCCTGCTGTTTGGACAAATGCCGGCAGGCGGCAGCTCGGGCCCCAGCCACGCGGTTCCGCTGCCTGCTTCCGGCCGCATTAACCAACCCGGTACGGTGGATGTTCAGCAATCGGCCGCGACCGGCACGGGTGTCAGCACAATCACCACTTCGGTGCAAACGGCCGGCGACTTCTCAGGCAGCGTTCCGGGCCCCCACTTGCCCAATGGGCCGATCACGCTTTCGCTGGCGGATGCCGTGCAAAGGGGGCTGGTGGTGAACCTTGGCGCGATTGCGGCCGGCGACACGGTCCGGTCTGCCCACGGCCAACGGCTACAGGAGCTGAGCGCGCTGCTCCCCAATATCTCAGCGAATGCCAGCGAAACCGTAACTCAGGTCAATTTGGCGGCGTACGGTTTCGAATTCAAGCTTCCGCCGGGGATCAACTTTTCGATTCCGACGGTCGTGGGGCCGTTCGCTTATTCGTCGCTGCAGGGCAACTTGAGTCAATCGATATACGATCCGGTTTTGCGGCGCAACTGGCGTGCGAGCAAGGAGACGGAGCACGCAGCCGTGCTTTCGGCCAAAGACGCGCGCGAGCTGATCGTATTGGCGGTGGGCGGAAGTTATCTGCAAGTTGTGGCGTCGGCCGCCCGGGTGGATTCGCAGCGCGCGCAAGTCGCCAATGCCAACGCGGTCTACCAGCAGGCGGCGACGCGCAAGGCTGCCGGGACGAATTCGAAAATTGACGTGATGCGAAGCTTAGTGGAATTGCAAACGCAGCAGCAAAGGCTCAGTTCGCTGGAAGCAGACTTGCAGAAAGAAAAAATCGTTCTGGAAAGAATTATCGGCCTGCCGCTGGACCGGGAACTCATCCTTTCAGAGCCGCTGAGCTTCAAGGCGTCGGATGTGCCGCAGGCCGCGGCGGCGCTCAAGGAAGCACTTCAGCACCGTTCTGATCTGGCGGCGGCCGAGGCGCAAGTACGGGCCGCCGAACAGGCGCTCTCCGCCGCACGGGCCGAACGGCTGCCTTCCGTCACTCTAAACGGCAATTATGGGGTTTTGGGATCAAATCCCACAGTCGTTCACGGGGTATTTGCGGTGACCGGGTCGGTGAATATGCCGATCTGGGAAGGCGGGCGCGCCAAGGCAGACATACAGGAAGGGGAGTCTACTTTGCATCAACGCCAGGCGGAACTCGCCGACCAGCGCGGCCGCGTGGAGCAGGATGTGCGAACGGCCTTGATTGAACTTAGAACGGCGATGGGTCAAGTGCAGCTGGCGGAAAGCAACCGTGGATATGCGAATGAAACGCTGAGCGAGGCACGCGACCGCTTTAGCGCGGGCGTGGCGACCACTGTTGAAGTTGTGCAGGCGCAGGAGCAAGCCGCGGGCGCCGACAGCGATTACATTACTAGCCTTTTTTCTTTTAACCTTGCGAAGCTTACTCTAGCGAGAGCAACCGGAGAGGCGGAGCGCGATTTGCCAGACCTGCTGAAGGGGAGCCGTCCATGAAAACGCACGAAGAAGAAGTAGTACACGAAGAAGAAGTAGTAGTGGAGAGCAAACCGCCAGCCGCTCAGCCGCCCGGCGACCCGGTGCAAGAGACTCCGGCCGGCAAGAGCGCCGGCGCGCCCAAAGGACGCACGCGAGCATTCCTAATTTTCTTTGTGGTTCTGCTGATTGCCGCGGCGGCCGGGACCGCGTTCTTGATTTATGGGCGCCAGTTCGAAGACACGGACGATGCGCAGATAGATGCGCATCTCAATCCCATCAGCGCGCGCGTCGATGGAACGATCCTGCGCGTTTACGTGGATGACAACCAAGCGGTGAAAGCGGGCGATCCTCTGGTGGATCTGGATCCGCGTGATTTTCAAGTCGCGTTAGACCAGGCGCTCGGGCAACTGGCGCAAGCACACAGCATGGTTATTGCGCAGCGGCCGAACGTACCCATCACCCAGGTGGAGAACACCGCGAATATCTCGGGAGCCGAATCCGATGTAGCGAATGCCCAGGCGGCTTTGGGGGCTGCGCTTCACGATGAGAAGTCAGCGGCAGCGAAGGTCGCGGAATCGCAAGCCAACGCGGCCCGGGCGGATGCCGATCTGTCGCGCTACAAGCTTCTGATTGCGAAAGAAGAAGTCTCTCAGCAGGATTATGACCAAGTAGTTGCAACGGCCAAGGCGCAAGCTGCCGCGGTCGCGGGAAACGAGGCTTCGCTGCAGGCTGCCGCCCAGACTGTGGATCAAAGAAAAGCGCAGCTAGCGGGTGTGCAGACCAGGCTTGCCCAATACCGGCAGAATGCTCCCGCGCAGATTGCCATCCGGCGCGCGACCGTTGAATCCGAACAGGCCAATGCGCAGACGGCACAGGCGCAGGTGGAGCAGGCGCAACTCAAGCTCAGCTATTGCAAGATCGGGGCGCCGGTTTCCGGAATTGTGATGAAGCGTAGCGCCGAAGTGGGCTCGCACATTTCCGCTGGCCAGCAATTAATCACCATCGCCCAGGTGGGCGATGTGTGGGTGACAGCGAATTTCAAAGAAACCCAGCTGCGCAACATTCGTCCGGGCCAATCGGCCACTATTCACGTGGATGCGCTTAAGAGGGACTTCGAAGGAACTGTACTGGATGTCGCGGGCGCCACAGGCGCCGTATCCAGTGTCTTGCCTCCCGAGAACGCGACCGGGAACTACGTGAAAGTTGTGCAGCGCATACCCGTTCGCATAATTTTCAAGCCAAACCAGCCGGGTCTGGATCGATTGCGCCCCGGTATGTCCGTGGAACCCAAAGTTCGAGTGCAGGGCTAGCGAAGTGCCGCCTTCTAAGGCCGTCTCACATCACGATTGGAAGCCGTCGCACAATCCCTGGATTGTCGCGATGACGGTTACTCTGGCGACTTTTATGGAAGTGCTGGATTCATCCATCGCCAATGTGGCGCTGCCTCATATTGCAGGCTCGCTGGGCGCAACTTACGAGGAAGCGACCTGGGTGCTCACCAGTTATCTAGTCTCCAGCGCTATTGTGCTGCCGGTGTCCGGCTGGCTTTCGACCCTGATTGGACGCAAGCGCTTCTATATGTCCTGCGTGGGGCTGTTTACCATCTGCTCGCTGTTCTGTGGGTTGGCGCCCAGCCTCCCCCTCCTCATCATCGCGCGGGTGTTGCAAGGCGCCGGCGGAGGCGGGCTGCAACCCTCCGAACAAGCCATCTTGGCCGACACGTTCCCAGTGGAGAAGCGAGGCATGGCCTTCGCCATGTACGGAATGGCGGTGGTGTTCGCGCCGGCGATAGGGCCTACGCTTGGCGGTTGGATAACTGACAACTTTAACTGGCATTGGATCTTCTTCATCAATCTGCCAGTCGGCCTGCTCTCGCTTTTCCTCACATCGCGGCTGGTCGAAGATCCACCCTGGCTGGGCGAAGAGAAGCAAGCGGGCATCAAGATCGATTACATCGGACTGACGCTGATTGTGATTGGGGTCGCGTGCTTTCAGTTTGTGCTCGACAAGGGGCAGGAGGACGACTGGTTCAGCTCGCCCTTGATCACCACTTTCCTTTGTATTGGAATACCGACGCTGATTGCTTTCGTACTATGGGAGTGGTATCACGAAGACCCAATCGTGGATGTCCGGTTGCTCAAAAACCGGAACTTCGGCACGGCCGTCTTCTTTTCCTTCGTGCTGGGCATAGTGCTTTTCGGATCCACCGTTTTGATTCCGGAATTTCTTCAGAGCAGCCTGGGCTATACGGCCGAACGCGCCGGCCTGGCCCTCTCGCCCGGCGGATTCATGTTGATGGTGATGATGCCCATTGCGGGGCGCTTGACAGCAACCAAGCTCGACCCGCGGCTCATGGTGGCCTTTGGCTTCCTGGGGACCTCCGTGACTCTCCACATGATGACCGTCATCTATCTGGGAATTGATTTCAGGACGATTGTCCTGCTGCGGATGATCCAGGTCGCTTTCCTGCCGTTTATCTTCGTGCCCATCAGCACCTTGAACTATATTGGCGTTCCGCGGGAGAAGAACAATCAGGTTTCGGGTTTATCAAATTTTGCGCGGAACATCGGCGGCAGCATCGGCACTTCGATGCTTTCCACTTTTCTGGTTCGGCAGAACCAGATGCATATACGGAATTTCGCCGCGCACACGAGCCATGGCGACGGCAATTTCCAGCAAATGCTCGATGGACTCAAACAGCTGTTCCTCTCGCAAGGATACGATAGCGTGGTAGCGTCCAGGAAAGCGCTCGCGATGGCATTCCAGACGGTTCTGCAGCAGGCAAGCGCTCTCAGCTTCGAGAACAGCTTCTGGATCATGTCGCTGATCGTAGTCTGTTTGACGCCGTTGCCGTTTCTGATGCGCCGGCCGCGGCCGGGCGAACAACAACCGCGCGCAGGACACTAGCCGCCCGCGGTAGCTGGGTTTGCGGGTAGCCCGGCGACCTCCCGCTAAAATGAGGCGTGTCTGAAGTTCTGCCCAGATTGCGCTTCAATCTAGATTTTGTCCCGTCGTCTGATCCCGCGCGTCCTGGCCTATACATACGCGATCCGTACCACTATTCGGATGCCACGCTGCTCGTGCCGCCTCCTTTGGTACAGGCTCTGGAATGCTTCGACGGCGTCCAATCTACGCTTCACTTGCGGTCGGAACTGGTGCGGATCACGGGCGAGATTCAAATCGGCGAATTGGAAAAGCACCTTTTCGACGCTTTGGACGAAGCCGGTTTCTTGGAAAACGACCGCTATCGTGAGTTGAAGGGCAAGCGGGAGGCCGAGTTCGCTGCCGAAACGGAGCGTCACGGTGTGTTTGCGGGCTCGGCCTATCCGGCTGACCGTATGAAGTTGGCAGATCTATTGTTGAGGCGCGTGGGCGGCCCGCAGGGTTCTGCTTCCACTATTGCCGTTGCGGCGCCGCATGCGAGTCCGGAAGGCGCATGGGAGGCGTATCGCGCGGCTTACCGGGGCCTGCCGCCGATCGAGGCCACGCGAGACCTCACGTTCGTTGTCATCGGGACGTCGCATTATGGCGCGCCCGACCGTTTCGGCCTCACTCGCAAACAATTCATCACGCCGTTTGGCAGGGCGCGAACCCGGCATGATTTGGTGGACGAATTGGAGCATGCCGCCCCCGACGCAGTTCGCATGGAGGACTACTGCTACGCGGTTGAGCACTCCATCGAGTTCCAGATCGTTTTTCTTCAACATCTGTACGGTCCGGACGTGCGAATTCTGCCGATTCTTTGCGGTCCCTATGTCAAAAGCATCTATGAAGGCGGCATGCCGGAGGATAACGAAAACGTAGCCAGGTTCATTGACGCCCTCGGCAATTTAGGGGCGCGCGAGGGAAAGCGCCTCTTCTGGGTGCTGGGCGTAGACATGGCCCACATGGGGCGGCGCTATGGCGATCCGTTGCGGGCCAAGGCGAACCTCGGTGAAATGGTGGCGATTGAGCAGCGCGATCGCGAACGGATCGAGCGTATCCGAACCGGAGATATCCGTGGCTTTTGGACGTCTGTTCAGGACGGTCACGATGACCTGAAGTGGTGCGGAGCTTCCCCTATCTATACTTTTATGAAGGCCATGCCGGGCGTCAGCGGAGATCTGCTCGCGTATCAGCAATGGCAAATCGATCCGGAAAGCGTAGTCAGCTTTGCGGCGATGCAATTCCGGCCGGCGTGAACGGCCTATTGCGTTGTTCCGCCCCACCAGTAACCGGGACGTGTGCGAATGACCAGCCCTGGCCGGTTCACTTCCACCTTGATGGTGTGGAAACCGGATTCCGCCCGCGTGGTCGCGTTCGGCGAGTAACTCAGCAGATACTGGCTATTTAAATCCTTTCCAATGTCCGTAATGGCGTCCTCGAGCGCTCTTTCAGTCGCAAAGTTGTACATCCGGCCACCGGTGAAATAGGTGAACGCTTCGGCCGGCGACTTCTTAAACAAATCGCGAATGGAGCGCAGAGTAGGAGGGACCGCATTCAGCCAGTTGCCGTCAGCCTGCTGAAGAGCCGTCGTTTCGCTATAACCACTGCCGCTGCCCTTGAGGTTCGGCATGGCCTCCGGAGGAATGCCTCCGTCCAGCGGCCGGGGATAGCCTTCCTTTTTGTAAAAGGCCGTCAGGAATTTCGAGATGTCTATACAGTAGACGATCACATTGTCGAACTGCATGGCGCGTACCGTCTCCTGCAGATGGGCCTCGCTCCCCTTATTGACATTGCGGCTGAGTAAAATAATCACCCGCCGGCGCACATTCTGCGGATCATGCTGCTTCAGCATGTGGTCTCCCTCAAGCACGGCGTCGACAAGGGCTGCGCTGCTGGAACCGGCCTTGACCTTCTGCATCGCGTCGCTCAGCTTGTTGGGGTCATTCGTAAACTCCTGCAATACCAGCATGCGGTGGTCGAACGCGAGAATCGCGACATCGCCGTCCGTACCCGTTACAAGTCCCTGCAGAAGGACGCCTGTATTGCGGATTTTGGGAAGCAAAGGCTCGACATCGGCGTTGGCTTGCACCGCCAGCACCACTGACAGCGGCTGTTGAACAAAATCTGCATTGATCTTCTGCGGATTACCGTTGTCAAGCAGCTCGAAATCGTGCGTGGCCAGGCCGTTCACATAACCGTGGCTGTCACGATCGAGAACTGTCGTCGGCACGAGCACGTTTTGCACAGATACGCGGATTTTGGAATCGCCGGTATCGGCGTTTGCGGCCGGTTCATTGGCATCTGGTTCGGTGGATTTTGGCTGCGGTAGCGGGTTGCTTTTGGGCAAGGTGCTCGGAGGGGGTCCAAGCTGGCCAGGCGCTGGCGGCGGTCCTGGGGGCAGCTGGCCGGGAGGAAGCGCCTGCGGCAGCGCCACCCAGACAGCGATCAACAGCCACGCCGCGCGCCCGAGAACGGTAGCAAGTCTCGAATTGCCGCATGAAAGCCTGGTTCTCATACTTGTTTGTACAGATGTGTCCACGTTGTCCTGAGTTTCTGCTATGGATAGTTTCTCATTGCTAGTTCCTGGCGTGTTCCGTTCGCCCTTCCAGCAGTTCGATGATGTGCGGAATCAGGTGCTCAATCGCAGCGAGAGAATGCAGAGCGCCCTTTGGAGAGCCCGGTAGATTGATGATAAGACTTCGCTTGCGCGTCCCGGCGACAGCTCGCGATAAGACAGCATAAGGCGTCTGCTCGAGACCCTTCATACGCATCAGCTCCGCTACGCCTGCAAGTTCGCGGTCAAGAACAGAACGCGTCGCTTCCGGCGTGTTGTCCCGGGGCCCCACGCCCGTTCCGCCGGTCGTCAGGATCAACGTGGCTAATCCGTGATCGGCCCACTCCGCCAGTTGCCCTGCAATGCTTTCGGCGTCATCGGCGACCACGCCGCTGGCCGCCACCGGCCACTGGCGCGTTTGGCAATGCTCACGCAGGACCGGCCCGGAACGGTCTTCACGCAGCCCTTTAAAACTCGAGTCGCTAACTGTGAGAATGGCGACGGTAATCACTTGGCGCCATGCCGCTTATAGACGCCGGATTTGCCACCGGTTTTTTCAATCAGATGAATCGCCTGGATCTCAATGCTCTTGTCGAGCGCTTTCGTCATGTCATAGATGGTCAGGGCCGCTACTGAAGCGGCGGTAAGAGCCTCCATCTCGACGCCCGTCTGCGCCGCTGTTGCGGCTGTTGCTGTAATCGCGATGCCGCCGGTTTGCATCTCGAAATCGACGCTTACATGGCTCAAGGGAAGCGGATGGCATAGCGGAATGAGATCCGCGGTCTTTTTTGCCGCCATAATGCCTGCAATGCGCGCCACCTCCAGTGGATCACCCTTCTTATTACCCGGCAGCGCCGCCAGCACCTCTTGCGACATGGCAACAAAGGCGCGCGCGGTCGCGGTGCGCCTGGTCGCGGGCTTATTCGAGACGTCTACCATGGAGATCTCGCCGGCCGGCGAGTAATGGGACAGCCGCTTGCTCATGGCTTTAAGAGAACGCGAATCTCGTCGCCGGCGTTCCAGCTCTCCCGATCGTGATCGGCCACTAAGAACGCGTTGGCCTGGGCAAGCGCCGGAACGTCACTGGAGCCTTGCCAGGAGATGTGCCGGAGGTGCTCGCCGTCGGCGCTCAGCCGCGCGGGAAGAAAACGCGTCAGGCCGGGCTTATGGCGGAAGGGTGCTTCGAAGCGCGCCGAAAGCAGCGGCAGGATCGGATCCTTCTCGCCGGCGAGGATCTGCAAAGCCGGCCGCGCAAACAATTGATACGTGATGAGAGTAGAACCAGGATTGCCCGGCAGCCCGAAAACCGGTTTGTCCCCGAATGTACCGAATGCAGTCGGCTGCCCAGGCTGCACCTTCACTCTTTGGAAGTGAAACTCGACACCCAACTCCCGCAAAGTCGGCTTAACCAGGTCATACTTGCCCGCTGAGACCCCTCCCGTGATCAGCAACGTTTCATGCCGCAAGCCTTGTTCCAGCAACGGAAGCAGCGCACCCTTCGTGTCTCGCGCTACCGGCAGCATGACCGGTTTTCCGCCTGTCCCGCGGACAAGCGCAGCCAGCATATAAGAATTGGAGTTTCGGATCTGATGCGCCGCCGGTGTTTCATTCAGCTCTACGATCTCGTCGCCGGTCGCGAGTATAGCCACTGATGGAAAAGCGTGAACTTTCACTTCCTTGCAGCCGGCCATGGCGAGCGACGCGATGTGGCTGGCGTCCAGGCGCGTGCCTTCGGGTATCAGCGTTGTCCCCTGCTGAGCCTCGGCGCCTCTCGGGTTGATGAACTGTCCCTCTTCCGCTGACCGTTCAATTGCCACGAAGCCGCCGTCGTGGAGGGTTACGTGTTCAATCATCACCACTGCATCCGCGCCCTCCGGAACAGGCGCCCCAGTCATGATCTCGAGGGCCTCGCCGGGCTTGAGCCGTTCCTGCTCGCGCTCCCCCGCGCGCACCTCTCCGCGAATACGCAGCTTACCCGGAAGATCACCCGAGCGAACAGCAAAACCATCACGCAGCGAGCGGCGCAGGGCAGGGTAGTCCCGGTCCGCCAGCAGCGCGTCCGCCAGAACCCGGCCGTGGGCCTCCTCCAGAGGGACTAGCTGCGTGGGCGCGGGTTTCAGCGCTGAGCGCACCGTTTCGATCACAATCGCTCGTGCCGCGCTGAATTCGAGAGGCTTAGGTTTGTCCGGCGGCTCGGGCACGATTTGGATTGTACAATCTGCGGGCACGCCTAAGAGTGTTGTTTCAAGAGCTTCTTAAGCCGTACCCAGGATTCGTCGCGCGCTTTCTTGTTCGCCTCCGTTGCATCCGGCGCTTCCCCCGCTCGCATAAATCCATGGCCTGCGCCTTCATAAATGACCGGGTCATAGGTTTTGCCAAGCTGTTTCATCTCTTCCGTCGCTTGTGGAATCGTGGCATCAACGCGCGCGTCATTGCCGCCGTAGAAGCCGTATACCGGCGCGGTGATCCGCATCATGGCGTCTTTGTCCGGTGGCGTCCCGTAGAAGACGAACGCCGCCGCCAGATCACGCCGGTTAGTGGCAAACCGGAAGCTTTGGCCGCCGCCCCAGCAGAAGCCAGTGACAAATAGCTTTCCACTCGCGGCCGGCAACTTCAGCGCGTAATCCGAGGCGGCATTCAGATCGGCGGTAATCTGATCCGGCGGCAGATGGCCGATCGCCTGAATCGCGCCATCCTGGTCAAAACTGGTCGTGCGGCCGCCGCTCGGGCCCATGCCGGAAAGCAGATCCGGTGCAACTGCAATGTAACCGGCGGAAGCAAATTCATCCGCTACTTCCTGCGCCCAATCGGTGAGGCCGAAGATCTCATGGATAACTAAGACCACGGGCGCCTTGTTCTTCGTTTCGGGATAAACGACCAGTGTCTCTACTGCTCGCCCGTCGTGCTTGACCGTCGCCCACTCCCGGTGCCGCGGAGATTGTTCCAGCCGCTGCTTGGCCCAATCCTGAGCCCCCAGAGACATCGCGCTGATTGCAAGTATTGCGAGGATTCTGTTCATCTACACTGTTTTACTACCGAATGGGCCGCCGCGTCTGGAGACAATGGGCACCATGATCTTTGGTCTCGTTCGCGCGATTGTGCTGGGCTGCTGCGGCGCCGCCGTCGCGCTTGCTCAATCGCAGCTGCCGTCCGCGCCGCGCGCCTGGACGGTGACGGTCTCACCGGGGGGCGGTCATTATTCAGAACCTGGAATCGCCGTGAACCCAGGCAATCCGAGCCAAATCGTCACAGTGATGCAAGGCGGGAAAGCAGTGCAGGGAACTGCGACAGCGGCGTACTCCACTAACGGAGGGCGTCATTTTTCAATCGCGCCGGGCACTGCGCCGCCCGATTGGAAAGTCGCCGGTGATGTCTCGGTAGCCTTCGATAACAAGGGCCACGTTTATCTCTGCTATTTGGCTTTCGATAAGCTTGGCACCACTTCCTATTGGGCGCATAACTCCGGCCGCAACGGCATTTATGTCAGGCGTTCACCGGACGGCGGTAAGACCTGGGATAGCAGAGCGGTTGCCGTTAAGGCCTTTGCTGGCGCCGCGGCGCATGACGTTTCTTTTGAAGATATGCCCAGAATCTTCGCCGATACCGAACCCGGCAGCCCGTACGCCGGCACTCTGTATGTCGGTTGGATCGAGTGGCAGATCAGCCAGTCCATCATGCTTTTCTCCCGTTCCAGCGACCAGGGCCAAACCTGGTCTGAGCCCATCCGGATCAGCACTCATGCCGGACTGCCGCGCGACGACAACGGATCCGTGGGCGGCTTTGTGCAGGCTGTCGCCCCCGACGGAGGAATTTATGCAGTCTGGGCGGACGGCAATACCATCGTGCTCACGGAATCGCACGACGGCGGCCGGACATTTAGTCCGTCCCATCCTGTCGTGGAAACGGGGGCGCCGTACTTCGGCGAAACCACGGCCATCTCGCGTGTCGAGGGCTTTCCGCAGATTGCTCTCGACGCGCGCCACAACCTTTTATACGTTTGCTGGAGCGACTACACCAACGGCGATATTGATGTCTTCCTGGCTTCGTCTTCGGACCGCGGGAGGACATGGTCCAAGCCCATCAGAGTCAACGACGACAAGCTCCACAATGGGCTCGATCAGTTCTATCAATGGATGACGGTTGACCGAAGCACCGGCGCCGTCTATTTAGAGTTTTACGACCGCCGCAACGATCCACGTAATGTCAAAGCACAGATCACGCTGGCGCGTTCTACGAACGGCGGCAAAACCTTCACCAACTATTCCTGGACAAACGCCGCCTTCAATCCCGAAGGCGCTTTTCTCGGTGACTACACGTGGCTTGCGGCTGATCACGATCACATCTACGCTGCCTGGACGGAAACCGTTCCCCAGCCCGAACCGGCTGCGCCGTCCCCCGCCGGGCATGGCAAATCCCCGCCGCGGCATGGGCCTGAAACGGTGATCGTGGTGGGAGGCGCAGACTTTTCAGGCGTGGAATAGCGCTCCGTGCCAGCCGCGCAGGTGTCTTCCAAGGCCATCAACCGGTTGCTGCTCTTCGCGGCCGCCTTCCTGTTTTCTACCGGAGGCGCGGCGATTAAGGGCTGCACGCTTTCCAGTTGGCAGGTCGCCGGTTTCCGGTCCGGCATCGCCGCAGCCACGCTTTGGCTGCTATTGCCTGAGGCGCGGCGCGGTTGGAGCATTCGCACGCTCCTCATCGGCGCGTCTTACGCCGCCACGCTCATATTCTTCGTTCTGGCCAACAAACTCACCACCAGCGCGAATGCGGTTTTTCTGCAATCGACCGCTCCGCTGTACGTGCTGCTCTTCGGGCCTTTGCTTCTCCATGAGGCTATCCGCCGCGTGGATATCGCCACCATGTCGGGCGTAGCAGCCGGCGTATTGCTTCTGCTGTTGGGTTATCAACGGGCCGTAGCGACTGCGCCAGATCCCGTGCGAGGGAACATCCTGGCGCTCGCCTCCGGCCTCACCTGGGCCATCACCCTTACCGGCCTCCGCTGGTTCGGAAAAAGAGTCGCCGAATCGCCGGTCTCTATCGTCATCGCCGGCAACTTGATTGCCTTTGTAGTTTGCCTCCCGATGGCTTTGCCTGTCTCCCGCCTGTCCGCGTCCGACGCCGGAATACTGCTCTACCTTGGCGTCTTTCAGATCGGTCTCGCGTACATCGCGCTCACTCGCGGCATTCGCCATGTTCCGGCGCTCGAAGCTGCCACCCTCCTGCTGCTGGAGCCCGTCTTTAACCCGATCTGGGCGTGGCTCGCGCAAGGTGAACGCCCCAATCCCCTGGCCCTGCTCGGCGGATTCTGCATCCTGGCCGCAACGCTCGCAGGAACCTGGCGGCAAACGCGTGCGACCCCCGCACCTTCCCGGAACGCCGGCGTGATTGAGTAGTACGATCGGTTCAAGTGATCCTCAAAGTCGAGTATGCGCGCGAGCGCAAAATCCGCGAGCGAAACAAAACCGGCTATCGTATCGCCCATATGCCAATTTGGATCTGGGTATTCTTTCTGGTTCCGGGTCCGCTGACCTTCGACCTTTTCGCGCACGGCCCTAGCGGCCGGAACGGATGGTGGCTGCTGTGCGTGCTCTTCGGAGTGGCCTTTGCTGCCCGCTTCGGCCAGTTGCCGGGATGCGAGCCCCGTCCTTACATTCTGCGATTCTCCGAAGACAAGCCCAATCCGCTTTACCGGCGCGTTTGCTACACCTTTGTCTGGAACGCGCTGCTCAATTTCGCCCTTCTCAACCTGCTCGGTCTGATTGGGGCTGTCTTTACCGGCAAATGGTATCTGAAACAGATTTACGCTTATGCTTACTTGCCGTTCTTGCTGATCATTGTGGGCTCTGGCGCTTTTGGGCTGTTGCCGCGCGTCGGCCGGTCTACGAAGGCTGAAGGCTGGGAACGCCGCCACTTTTATGGAGCAGTTTGGTCTATCTCTGCGGCGCAAGCGGTTCTGCTGCTGTTGTGGAAGGAACAGCCGCGCGGCTTGCATGGCGACCTCACGAAGCTCACCGCTTTCATCCTGGTGCTGATCGTATTCGGCACCGGCGCCGGGCTTGGTCTCTTGCCGCGAACTCGCCCTATTCTTCCGGGCGAGGTGATGGTCGCGGATTGATCCGGGCGTTAGTCGACATCGGTTCTTGCCGGCTCTACTTGAACCAGCAGGGAACGGGCATGCCCGCAGTCATCTTTGAATCCGGTATCGCAGCCAGCTCTCTGAGTTGGACCTATGTTCAGCCGCAGGTGGCTGAATTCACCTGCACGTGCAGCTATGATCGCGCGGGTCTCGGCTGGAGCGCGGCCTGCCATTCCCCGCGAACCGCCGCGCAGCTCACTCTGGAACTCCGCACGCTGCTTGCTAAGGCGCGCATCGAGCCTCCCTACATTCTCGTTGGCCACTCGTTCGGCGGACTCCTTGCCCGAGTCTATGCTCATCTGCATCCCGAAGAGCTCGCTGGATTAGTGCTGGTTGATCCGGTCTCGCTTTTACACTGGGCCGATTGCGGCGAAACCGAAGCGCGCCGCCTGGCATACGGCGTCCGTCTCTCGCGGCGCGGGGCGATACTTGCTCGCCTTGGCATAGTTCGTTTGGCGCTGTTGCTGCTAGTGAAGGGCGGCCGCCGCCTGCCAAAGCTAATCGCCCGCGCCAGCGCCGGTAAAGGAACGTCCGCTCTCGAAAGGATCATCGGCGAAGTGCGGAAGCTTCCACCTGAAGTGTATCCGTTCCTCCGGAGGCAGTGGAGCCAATCGAAAAGCTTTCAATCGATGGCTGCGCACCTGGAAGCTTTACCCGCGAATGCCAGGGAGGCGCTCCAGATGCCCCTTTCGCCGACGATCCCGTTGACCGTCCTTTCTGCCGCAAGCGCCACTGGCGCGGAGCTGGAAGAACGGGAAGCGTGGGTGCAACAGAGTGAACGCGGAAGGCACGTCCAGGTTGAAAACTGTGGGCATTGGCTGCATCTCGAGCGGCCCGATCTGGTTACCGCCACCATTAAGGCCATGACGCGCGACGGCAAGGTTCGTCCAGAGTAGTTCGTGCTGCAAAGGCGGCTCGGCGTCTGTCCGCTTAATCGTCCAGGACCGTCTCGAGCCGTTCCGCCGGTTGCGGGCGCAGTTCTGGGTGTCCCATCAGAGTTCGCGCACAGGTGTTCCATCGCAAAATCGAATCATCATTTCGCGGCGAGCGGCATGCCTGCGCGATCTCATACGAGTGCATTGCGTCAAGGAATTCCTCGTAGGCTTTGAAATCCGCGCTCGGAAGGGCACGCTTCATGCGCGCTCGCGCCGAGCGCTCGTAGATGATTCCCGAATAATAAGCCCGCTCATAATCGCCTTGAATCGATCCCAACACTTCGCGCGCGCGAGCGACGGACGATCCGGCGTCAAACTGGTCTGTGATTGCTAGCAAGAGCGTGATCAATGCGGCCTGGTTGGCAGAATCGACGCGAAGGATATCCAGGCAGATACTTTCCGCCTGCCACGGTTCATCCAGCAGGCGGTATCGTTCGGCTTTCTCGAGAGCGACTGGTATAGCGCTTTGCGACAGTGTTTTCAATTCAAATTTCATAGCATGTATCGTCCCCGTCGGGCGTTTCCCGGGCGCACAGCAGGCGAATGCTCTACGAGTTATTTTCGCAGGATTCGAAACAGCTTCTGCACCGGGTCGAAGTATTCGTCCACCACGCGCTCCTTGAGCGGGATGATTGCGTTGTCAGTAATGGTAATGCCTTCCGGACATACCTTGGTGCAGCATTTGGTGATGTTGCAATAGCCGATGCCGTGCTCATCCTTCAAATCGCGCGTGCGTTTCTCAGCGTCCAGCGGGTGCATTTCGAGCGCAGCCGCATAGGTCAGAAATCGAGGGCCTATGAAACGATCGTGCAGGCCATGTTCCCGCAGCACGTGACAGACGTCCTGGCATAAGTAGCACTCAATGCATTTACGGAATTCCTGTACCCGGTCAACATCCGCCTGCGCCATGCGCCAGGTGCCGTCGGCTGCATCGGGCGGGCGGGGCTTGAATTTCCGTATGCTCTTTTTGACGCGATAATTCCAAGATACATCGGTGACCAGATCCTTGATCAACGGGAAAGACCTCATCGGCTCAACGGTAACCGGCCTATCCAGCGGAAGAGCATTCAAACGAGTCATGCACATGAGCCGCGGATTGCCATTGATTTCCGCGGAGCAGGAACCGCACTTGCCGGCTTTGCAATTCCAGCGAACAGCGAGGTCGTTGGCTTGCTCCGCCTGAATACGATGTACCGCATCGAGCACGACCATTCCGGGAACTACCTCGGCGGTATAGTCGCGAAATTCACCGTCTTCGTTATCGCCGCGCCAAATCCGGAAAGTCGCTATCGCCATTTCTTATTTCATTTCTTCGATGATCTGCTGGAGTTCCAAGGGCAGCTCCGGAAGCAACGTGCGGTGTACATTCATTTCACTCTCTCCGCTGCGGCTCACGACGACGCTGGAGCGTCCTTCAACCTCGTTCTTCTGCGGATAATCTTCGCGAAAGTGCGCTCCCCGGCTCTCTTTCCGCTCCATCGCCGAGCGGGTGATCACTTCGGAGATCGTAAGAAGATGCGGCAGATCAAGAGCGGCGTGCCACCCGCCGTTGTATTCCCGATTGCCCGTTACAGCGACCCGGCGCGCTCTATCTTTCAACCGCTGGATGCAATCGAGCGCGCTTTGCATTTCACCTTCGCGCCGCACGATTCCTACCAGGTTCTGCATCAGTTCCTGCAACTCCGACTGTACTTGAAAGGGATTTTCACCAGTGCGCTCGAACGGCTGCACGGCTTCCCGGGCTGCTATCTCGGCCTGTTCCGTGTCCGTTTTTGCGGCTCCATTGGCCAGCGCGAAGCGGGCTGCATGTTCGCCTGCGAGCTTACCAAAGACGAGAAGATCCGATAGAGAATTGCCGCCGAGCCGGTTCGCCCCGTGCAGACCGGCCGCGCATTCGCCAGCGGCGAATAAGCCGGGCACATCCGACATTTGTGTATCCGCATCCACTCGGATACCACCCATCACGTAGTGCGTCGTAGGTCCCACTTCCATGGATTCTTCGGTAATGTCAATGTCCGCGAGTTGCTTGAATTGGTGATACATGCTAGGCAGTTTTCGTTTGATGTGCTCGGCGCCTTTGGGAATGCGGTTCTTGATCCAAGCGATGTCGAGGTAAACGCCGCCATGAGGGCTGCCGCGGCCTTCGCGCACCCGGACCTAAACCGGCTGATTGGGGAGCGTGCGCGGTCGCTGACGCGGGGCACCAGCGCGGCGATTGCCCTGGTCCATAAGGGCGCGGTGATTTGCCGGGCGAGCGTGGGGGAAAAAGCGCCGGCGCTGGGGACGCGGCTGGATGTGAACTCCGGACTTTCGGGAGAGTGCTTTCGCGCGGGAAAGACTTTGCGATGCGACGATACGGAGATTGATCCGCGCGTGGATTTGGAGAGTTGCCGGAGGCTGGGCGTGCGATCCATTCTGGCGGCGCCGGTTCGCTATGAGCGCGACACGGTGGGACTGCTGATGGTGTTCGCGACCGAACCCTTTAATTTCGATGAGGGCGATGTGGCGGTGGTGGAGAGCCTGGCGCACACCGTGATTGTGAGCATGAGACTGGCGGAGTCGGCGGAGAGCGGCTAGTCTCTGCGCTGTGAAAGATCCGCGCCCGACGAACTAGGTCAAGTCAAAACCCAGGTCAAAAGCAGCGGACGAGAGTCTCCGCTCTGGTTGCGCTAAGGAAAAGGCCACGTTCTGAATGAGCGTGGCCTTTCGGGTCTGATTATGCTGCGGCTTGTTGTTGATAGGCCGGAGACGAAGGACTCGGCGACAAAGGTTTCGAACGTCGTCGGCGTTGTATTGCGGGCGCTGCGTGGTTCGAGCGCGCGCATGTGTCCGGAGTTGAGTGCCGCCGGCCAACTCGAGAATGTGACCGGCGAAATTGCTCGGACATTCCCATCTGGACCAGCGCCGCTCGAACCTGGTCGTCGGGAGCCTGAACGTACCGCAGATCGGGTTTGCCGATGGCTTTGCCGATAATGGCGGCGACTTCGTTGTAGTCGAGATCGCGCTGGCCCTGAAGTTCCTGCGTCTGCTTGCCGCGGAAGTCGAGTCGCAAAAGAGCGTCGGCGGCTGCGGCTCCGATGTCGCGAGTGGCAATCATGGGAAGTTTCAGATCGGGCGAACCGGTCCGATCGCGGTGCCTGCCATGCGAATCGCGCCGACCTGCCCCAGCGTATTTTCCATAAAGTAACCGGCGCGCAGGTAGAGCACGTTAGCCGCGTCGATCTGATTGAGCTTTTGTTCCAGGTTGTAAAGGCCGACAACAGGCCCTGTTCCGCTCGGTTTATCGGCTCCAATGCTGCTGAGCGCGACCACGTGCTTGATTCCTGAATTGTGAATCGCACTTGCGATCGCATCGCTGACGCGCTCCTGAAAAGCGCGTATGTCGTTGCTGGTCAGGTTAGGTGGAATCATGACGTAGGCTGCATCGGCCCGATCCATGGCTTTCGTCAGAGACGACGCGTCGGCGACGTCGCCGACAAATATTTCCGCGCCTTCTGCCGCGAAAGGTTGCAAATGAGCCGCGTTTCTGCCGACGACGCGCACTTTCTGGCCGCGGGCAAGAAGGTTTTTGGCTGCGACGTGTCCAGTGTTGCCGCTTGCTCCTAGAACAACGTACATGGTGTTTCCTCCAGCTTGCTCCAGAATCAACGACTTACGTGGAATCAACAGTATACAGCGCGTATAGCGCGTACTGCGCGTAGAGTTGCGTACATTCTCACCCAAAATGCAACGCCGTATGCAACAACCCAAGTGAATTGGTAGGGATTGGGTCTTATGGCGCAGGGGCCTTGACCTTGATTCGCCCGGTCTGTTGGACTGATAATTTCCTCGTGCAGCCTGGCAGACAAGCACGCCGCCTTTGGTTTTGGTTCTGGGTTGTTGTTGTCGCGGTTGTAGTTTGGTTTTGGCCCGGCTTCCTCCGCGTGCGCATTATTGACGATAAGCCTGTCTCCCCATCCGCTACGCCTGCCAAATAACAGCGACCGGCCTCCACCGTGGCCTCAAAAATTTTAGGAAAAAAGACACAATTGCTCGACAGGTGCCGTCAGTTGAGAAATACTCGGGTTGTTAAAGGAGAAACCAACAATGACGGCTCCATCAGTTCCGAATCCAGAAGACCTCATACGCCGCGCCTTTCACAACCTTTCCGCACTCCGCGCGAATGTGCCGAGGGCAGGATATCTTGAAAGCAAGTACGCGGATCAATTTCACCATGCTCTTGACCAACTCGAACGGGTTGGTTTTGATGTTCGGGAGTGGAGGATTCCAACTTCCGCAGTGATGGGTGATTTTGAACCCGAAGACCTTGTTATCCGGCTGGATGCTGTGCTCGGATACTTTGAGAAACCGCAAGAGAAGATCGGCTTTACAGGCCCAAAGAAGTGAGACCCATCTAACAGCCCGACAAAAGCAAAAGGGGCAACCCTTTCGGATCACCCCTTGGAAAACTTACGCTCCGTTTTTAGGTCCCGCACGAGCACTCTCTCCTACAGTACCGCCGAACAACTCAATCATCTGATAGAGAAACAGGATTCAGAAAGTTCGCAGGGCAACATGTTCAACGAGATCGAAATAGAGATCAACGTTCGAAAGGTGATGTGGGAGCATAGTTTGCCTTTCAAACCAACTCCCATTTCAAAAACACGGTACCACGGCTGTGCGGGTTGTCAAGGGGCGAAAATAAAGTCTCTTGCCAGTACAGGCTAGCCGTGCGCGGCTAGGAATTAATTAATTATTTGGTACCAATCGGTGCTGGCACCGTGCCGGTCTTTGTGGAAATGATTTTGCTAACAAACTCTTAGGCCATTTCCAAAACGCTGTAGCGTGTTGACTTCCCTGATTCCTCACGCTTTTTTTGCGGTGACGGATAGAGCCTCACCACTTTCACGTTTCCGCATCGGTTAGGCTCTGTGTGGTGTTTCAGCACCGTACAGGGCCGTTGTTATTTGTTGATGGAATTTGAAAACAGTTCCATGCCTGCTAACAAGCCCTGCCGCGTGATCTGTTTCTTGTAAACAGTGAGCGTGGTGGTCATGCTCTTGTGACGTGCTATCGCCTGAGCAACCGCGTAATTCCCACCCGTCGCCTCAATGATCGCGGTAACAGCACCCCTCCGACCGGCGTAAAGGCCCTTCCCACGTCACCCCTGAACGCGGCTTCGGAGTCCTCTCGCAACGCTCACAGTTGTCTCCCCGGTGACATGTGGTTTGATAACACGATTAATCAAGTTCGGAAGATCAACGATCACCCACCCCTCCGGTGAAGTGTCTTCGCATTTGCCGCGCCACAAATCGAGGAACAATTTCACCTTTGGAATGATGGGGAGCGAGGCTGCGCATTCCTTCGTCTTGCACGGCCCAACCGTGCCGTTAGATCAGGCCGGTTCCTTCGGACGTGAATCCAATCGGTGTCAATGTCGCCCCATTGAAGGCCGCTAATCTCTGCCGGACCTAGCCCTAAGAAGCAAGCCAACGCAATCACAAGCTGACAATCCGCGTGATCTACCAGTGCGGAAACCAGGTCTTCCGCCTGTTCGATGGTGTAATGTTTGGTCGCTTCCGAATCCTTGCAGTCCTTGGGGATTGCTACTCTCCAGGGGTTAACCCCATTGACCAACCCCCGTTCGATACATTCGCTGAACATCGCAGAAGCGACCGCCCGAATATGTTTCGAAGGAGTTCTTGGATTGTTTGGTTTTGAAGCCGGAAAGGAAAGCGCCGGCCTGTCGCGGGGTGTACTTTGAAGGGTGACGGTGCCGAAGTGATCCTTCAGATGCCGGTTCCAAATCTGCTTTAAGCCGCGGACGGTTGACGCCCGCATCCCTGTGCCGCTCCATTGCTCTCGCAGTAAGGAAGGTAGATCTTCTCCCAAAATTCAGCGACCGGCATATCCGACCTGGTGGGAACGACAGCCGCGTTGATCCCGCGCATGTGATCCTCAGCGAGAGCTCACACGCCTTCGCAGATCTTGAGCCGTAACCGTTATTACGGTCAACCGCGCAGAGCCGATGAGAACGTTGCACGCGCTTCGACTCACCGTCTACAATTTCCGTGATGTAATAGCTAACATGAAAAGAATTGTGAGCCTC
>CAVPKW010000007.1:0-245797 GCA_963705805.1 uncultured Acidobacteriaceae bacterium | reverse complement strand
GTGGGCGACATAGAAGTGGAAGTCAAGCGGCGCGGCGGGACTCCCAGTAGTCCTCGAAGCGGGCATTGAGGTAACAACATCGCAGGGCGATGATGGAGTTGACGCCACGGACGGTCCAGAACATACCGGATTGTTTGAGGCGGGAAGCGATTACGGTCTTGCAGGCGGCTTCAATCACACCGGAACCGACGAACAGATGCTGACGGCGGAACTTTGGGTATCGCATGCGCTCGGCATTTCGCTCAAAGTAGTCCGCCTCCAGGCGAATCTTTTCCAGAACGTCAGTATTAGTTGACTCGATCCAGCGCAACGAGAGAAGCAGCTTTTCGATTTTCCCCTTATCGAGCAGACGCTTTTGGTGGACTTTCATCCAGTCCTTCTGGTTCGGCGGATCGTTGGGATACAGCCTGCAGCGAGTTCCCAAAGGTGGTGGCGCGCGTGATAGAGATCGACGACCTGGACGGCGCCCGGGAAGTGCTGATCGGCAAGGTTCCAGATCCACTCGGCTCCGTCGCCTATGACGACTTTCTTTGCCGCGCGGCTCCAGCCACGGTTCCAGGCTTCCAGATAGATGCGCTTACCAAACTCCTCGGCCGTCTCGATGGCTCCCGTATAGGTAGTCGAATCCGGATCGCGAATCGCGTGGCCTTCTTTATCCCAGGCCGTCTTGGTGAAGACGCATCCCACTTTGACCTCCCGCGTATGAGCTGGCTGACCGTCGGTTTTGCCCTTGCGACCCTCGGTTTCTTTCTTCACCACCGGCACGCCGGTCCCGTCCATTTGCACACACAGAATCGGAATGGTCTTGCCGATGATGACGGGCAGGTCCAGCTGGCGGCTTTGTGGATTTCGCGCTGCTCGCCTGTTGCGATGTCGGCTCCAATCGCCTCCGCCGTGCGCTCCACTGACTTGGCGGTCACTTCCAGACCGGCCAGAACCTTCGATCCGCTCGCGGCCGTGATCGAAGGGCGACTGCTGACCCACCAGAGCCTGCATGCGGCGCACGCCCGGAGAGCAGTCGCGGTTTTCAATATCGAGCTGGCGGTCGGCGGGGAACTGGCCGTTCGCGACAATGCGGACACAGATACCGAGGGGCGCGACAGTTCCACCTCGCCCAGTGCCGTGAGAAGCCGTCGCGAGCGCCGTTCGCGGTAGCGCGCCTGATGACCGCACGGGCACGTGATATGGCGCCGCTCAGCGGCAGGCTCGGGGATCTGCAACAACCGCGTGAGAGCCGTCGCCCCGGCCTGATGCAGGGCGGTGCGGAAGCCAATTTCCACCGCCTCCAGGTCCATGCCATCGGTCCGCTTCCGTTCGGCGAAAATGCGACTCAACAGAGTGGTTACTTCGTGCGTGATCTCCGCGTGGATCGCCGCGGCCGTTTTTTTTCCTCTGGCGTCAGCGTATCCCCGACCGGGCGCAGGGCGCAGATCTTTTCGCTGACCTCGATGATCTCTCCACAGAGTGCCTGAAACTTGTGAAACTCGGTGACTTCCTGTTGTGCCTTGCGCAGCGTCGCTGCCGAGCGGAAGGTCTCGGTCACCGTCTTGCCTTTCACTCGGCGCGTCAGACGAAAGTTAGGGCCATGCCCGGCGTCATCTCGTTTGGAACAATGGCAACCGGGTTTCCCGCACTTGCCGGACGTGGCGGTAATCGAGCCGCGACGGAAGTCGCCGGCGGCGGCAAGCTGGCGGAACAGGTCGGTTCGTTTGGCCTCCAATTGAGGCAGAGTGTCGGTCATAGTAGCTCCTCCTCTTCTTAGCGTATATAGACGCTAAGATTCGCGCCACAAAAAAAGAAACTAACCGATCCTGCACTCTCAGGTCGCACACCCTCATCCAGGCAGCTGCTTGCAATCTGGCGCTACTTCTGCGCTCACTTTACGGCGCGGGCAAGCCCAAAGCCGCCCACGATCACCCGGAAAGGGCAGTTTTTGCGATTCTGGCCTTCATAAAAACCGTGCAAGAGCTCTTGCCGTCACAGTCGGTGCACCACCCCGGCCAATTGGCAATTCCACGCCGTTCACGCAACACCCATCTAAACTGTCGACGAATCAAAATCGCCCCGGTTTAGACACGGGCTGTTAGGACTTGCCGTGGCCCTGGTTGGGATGGAGCTCGGGCGCGCCGGCTGTAGGTGGAGGGTTACCAGTCCCGTCCTTTCGGTTGCGGGATGGGTTCACAGTTCCACCATGGCTACGTTTCCCGAGGCCCCCCTATAATCCTGGACGGCCGGGTTGTCCCAGGTCCAGTTTGAAACCTTGGCTTTCTTCCGTGAGCCTTCCCAGGTGAGAGAGAGGTTGAAGCGCTGGTTCGCGTACGCCCCTGCCCTTCCTGGTTTACCCGCAGCCTCGTCTCTAGGCCAGCCTGAGCGTTGCGCCGGTTTTATCAAGCTGGCCACCCACCCTGACGTAGAACCGCCAAGTGTCCAGAGTCGCTTTGCCCAATCTTGGTGTTACCTCCATTTGGAGACGCGTGTTCCGCCGCTTCCGAGGGCATTACCCCTCCGTCATCGCTACTACCAACTCGTGCGCCAAACCCATCTGGCTTTCCTCTGCTTCGACTTTTGGTCTCGTTCGAGGAAGCTTTGCAGGTTGCTACCAGCCCCTGCTGCCAGCGGGTTCTTCCCGACGTTATCTCTGAGAATCTTTCCTGTGATGCCTGGGCCCCTATCACGACGGCTGGCAGATTGCACATACCTGGTTCTTCCTCTGCCACAGCGGCCTTCCCCACTGGAAAATGGGTCGGCTTACCGTACCTTTCCGCTTAAGCTACTTCACAGCGGTGCGGTTTTTCGAGATTGCAGCCATTTCTTTATGTTCAAGCCTCACAGTTTGCTCGCCACCCTGATCGCTCCTACCACGACGGTTTCCCGCAGGGCAGTTGGTGACTTTTACATCCGGGCAGAACGTGCTTTGTTACCGCCGCAGGCACTGAATATGCTAGCTGTCTGACTACAGGTAATTGACAGCACAGGGACTTTCACCCTGCAAAATTCTCAGCCTTGTCGGCCGCTCCTTTCCAGCGCCCGCCACATCGCACGTAGCGTGGGGATTTCCCGCACTACGCGCTCCTGCACAGTTCGCCGCAAGGCTTATGAGACCTATCGTTCAGCCTTCGCCTTGAGGTATAGTCTTCGTCTCAGGTCCCGCAGACTAATTGGCGCCTTTATCATCTCGCCCTGCCTCCCTTGTTGATTCCGACACTCTGTGCAGCAAGGCCCCTTTGTGAGACGTGTGCAGAACAGACCACCGCTGTTCGCATCTTCGATCAGCAAATACACAGTCGTCTGCCATCTGAAGTTGGATGCGGCTGTGGCCGGCGGCGCTATCGGCCGCGGAGAAGGAATCGGCGACCGGGGCGGCCTACCGCCAATATCGCCAACAGAAACAGCGCAGTCATCCATGCGGTGTTGGGTTTGGGGACACTACTCAGGGTGAAGGCCCGGTCCTCGTCGCGAACGGCGCTCGCGGAGACGCTGCCGTCCGGATTCAACGCGTTCTGATAGGATGAGCCATCGCCACCGGTTCCGTCTAGCCATACGAACAGGGGATTGAAACTGCTTTGGAGCGAAAGAGGGAAAACCAATAGGTTGTGTTGGCGGCGATTGCGAACTCAGAGGGAAGTGTGGCCGAGAAATCATAGACGAAGACCGTAATCCCGCCTCGCAGGGTAGTGCCTATTTGGGTTGCGGTGACAGATGCCGCAGGTTCCTGAACCTCGTAAAGGACCGCGCCGGGGACGCCGCCACTATCCGCGGAGAACGAAAGGTCCCCCGATAAGGTGGCCGGGACCACGGGGTTGTTCGCAGGGTTAAGCTGATCCCTGATGAGACCGACCCAACTGACCGCATCGACATTGGCGGCGTTGGAGACCGAGAAGTTATCGAAGGTCTGATCACCGCCGTCAGTTGTGCCGAGGGTGCTGGTCCAGCCGAGCCCGGCGCTTCCGTTCGGAGGGACGTAGGTGGGGCTTTGCTGGTAGATTACGCTGGCGCCCAAAGGAGATCCCAAGAGGATGAACCAGGGGGCGGCATACAAGGGGTTCCGTTTCATGGTGAGTTTCCAGTCTAGAGGCTAAACGTTCGAGACGCAACTTGTGAGAGGCGGGCGTTGGCCGCTGCCGCCGAAATCCGAAAGCACAATTTTGGCCGGTTGGATACGCCGCTCCTGAAGCGCTGCCGTGTGCTGCGGGAGGCGCGGGCCTCCGATGAAAAGTCGTTCGAACCCGGCCATCCCTCCATTGCCAGAAGTCAATCGAACCTGGCGACGGTGCTCCAGGATCTGGGGGGAACTGGAGCAAGCGCGCAATCTGCTGCGGAAGGCGTATTCCGCCTCATTAGAGCGATTCGGCGCCGATCACCTTGCGAATGAAAGCTACGAATGCCACCTGAATCCGTAGCCATGTCCGTTCATCCGAACGACTCCTCAGGCGCGGAATTCCAAAACCTGATGCGGTAAACAGGCATTGTCGACGTTCTAAGCGGAGACTTCTTCTATTCTTAGGAGTCTCGCAACCTCATCAACGATGATTACGGTCAGGTCCTCATGCTCTTTTTTTATTTAAAAATCGCTTATGCTCAAGGATCTATTGCTGATAACGTAGAGTTCTAGCAGCTCCCGATGCAGTTTTATCATTTTTTTTCTTGTTATGTCAGCCGAAACTGAGTTATAACAAGTATGGCGCGACCGACGCGGATCAGGAAGAATCCGATGGCTCAGGCAATCAGTCGTTTCAGGCAAACGCTAGGAGACACTCAACAGCAGTTTGCGACGCGTACCGGTCTCTCGGTCACGAGCATCGCTCGGTACGAAACGAATTCCCCGCCGAGTGAAAAGGTCTTGACGCGTTTCGTCGAGATTGCTCGCACTGCTAACCTGCCTACGTTTGTGGAAATTTTTAAAAATCGCCTCAAGCCGGAGGAAGAGATCAACCTTCAGGACTTCGCGGCGCTCAAACAACTCCTCAAGCGATTGGCCGAAAATCTCCGACCTGAGCAACTCAAGCAGGGACGATTAGCGCTCGCGTGGTTGATTTCACGCGCAGAGAAGGTGAAAAAGAATCGGCTGCCCGACGCTGCGCTGACAGAGGCTGACAAAGCCCTCGATAGGGCTGCCGCGGAATTGGTCCGTGGACGTGACCCAGAAGTTGAAAAGAAGCGGATACACTTCCTCAGGACACGAGATGTGGCCTCATGGGCTGATTTCATTCGTGCCTTCGAAAAGTTTCGCTCGGCTAGGTTGGCAGAAGCGCGTACTCAAGGCCATAGCGAAGCGCCAATATTTGATATGTTCGCGATTCCGGCAAAAAACGAGACTGCTCAACAGTTCGACTTCACCGAGAAAGGAATAGTGCTTCACCACGAAGAACCGCCACTGACACCAGAAGAACCGTTTGACAGCGATAGCTCGTCGAATGAGTCGGAACAGACCGAGGAAGGTGGAGAATGAAGGACCACATTTGCAATTACGATCTGAACGGGTGCAGCTGTCGCGGCGAACTCGATTACATGCACAATTCCAAGGGCGTAGAGCATAAACGCGGCGCTCGCCCCGAGGAGTGAGTCATGAACGCGTGCCTCACTCTGGATCGCACGGACTACCTCACAGAGGAGGAGCTGTCCTCTTTCCTGGGCGTCAATTGCGAAACCCTCAAGAAATGGCGGTCAATGCAAAAAGGCCCAGCGTTTGTTAAATTCGGGCGCCGGCCGCTATACCCTAAGCAAGAAGTTCTTGACTGGATGAAAGGGCAGATACGAAATGGCGATCGAGCGCAGAGGCAATCAATGGTATTTCCGGTTTCAGTTTCGCGGCAGGGAGCATCGGGAACCTACCGGTTTGGAAGCCATCAGGGAAAACATGGGGCTCGCGAGAGAGCGAGAGAAGCAGCGGAAAGCCGAGTTGCAACTCGGCAAAGCCAAGGTGAATCAGAAGGTACCGTTTGATTCAGCAGTTACGCAATTCTTGAATTGGTGTGAATCCGTGGAATATCGAAGAAAGCGAAACACGTTCCTGAGGCTAAGAACGTCTCTCGCGTCTGCAGTGGAATATTTCGGCCAACACCGAGTAGACGAGTTGCAGTCGGTACACATTGAGGACTACAAGACCTGGCGCGCCTCAGAGCATCACGTCAAAGACATTACGATTCGCCACGATCTGTACGCGCTGAGTCTCTTCTTCCGAAAATTTGCGCTAAAGCGCGGATGGGCAAGCCAGAATCCGGTTAACGATGTCGACAAGCCTTCCGATGAAGATTCGGTCCGAATGCACGTGATCACACCGGAAGAGGAGTCCCTTTACGGGTGGGCGACATAGAAGTGGAAGTCAAGCGGCGCGGCGGGACTCCCAGTAGTCCTCGAAGCGGGCATTGAGGTAACAACATCGCAGGGCGATGATGGAGTTGGCGCCACGGACGGTCCAGAACATACCGGATTGTTTGAGGCGGGAAGCGATTACGGTCTTGCAGGCGGCTTCAATCACACCGGAACCGACGAACAGATGCTGACGGCGGAACTTTGGGTATCGCATGCGCTCGGCATTTCGCTCAAAGTAGTCCGCCTCCAGGCGAATCTTTTCCAGAACGTCAGTATTAGTTGACTCGATCGAGCGCAACGAGAGAAGCAGCTTTTCGATTTTCCCCTTATCGAGCAGACGCTTTTGGTGGACTTTCATCCAGTCCTTCTGGTTCGGCGGATCGTTGGGATACAGCCTGCGAGCGAGTTCCCAAAGGTGGTGGCGCGCGTGATAGAGATCGACGACCTGGACGGCGCCCGGGAAGTGCTGATCGGCAAGGTTCCAGATCCACTCGGCTCCGTCGCCTATGACGACTTTCTTTGCCGCGCGGCTCCAGCCACGGTTCCAGGCTTCCAGATAGATGCGCTTACCAAACTCCTCGGCCGTCTCGATGGCTCCCGTATAGGTAGTCGAATCCGGATCGCGAATCGCGTGGCCTTCTTTATCCCAGGCCGTCTGGGTGAAGACGCATCCCAGTTTGACCTCCCGCGTATGAGCTGGCTGACCGTCGGTTTTGCCCTTGCGACCCTCGGTTTCTTTCTTCACCACCGGCACGCCGGTCCCGTCCATTTGCACACACAGAATCGGAATGGTCTTGCCGATGATGACGGGCAGGTCCAGCTGGACGGCTTTGTGGATTTCGCGCTGCTCGCCTGTTGCGATGTCGGCTCCAATCGCCTCCGCCGTGCGCTCCACTGACTTGGCGGTCACTTCCAGACCGGCCAGAACCTTCATCTGCTCGCGGCCGTGATCGAAGGGCGACTGCTGACCCACCAGAGCCTGCATGCGGCGCACGCCCGGAGAGCAGTCGCGGTTTTCAATATCGAGCTGGCGGTCGGCGGGGAACTGGCCGTTGTGACAATGCGGACACAGATACCAGGGGCGCGACAGTTCCACCTCGCCCAGTGCTGTGAGAAGCCGTCGCGAGCGCCGTTCGCGGTAGCGCGCCTGATGACCGCACGGGCACGTGATATGGCGCCGCTCAGCGGCAGGCTCGGGGATCTGCAACAACCGCGTGAGAGCCGTCGCCCCGGCCTGATGCAGGGCGGTGCGGAAGCCAATTTCCACCGCCTCCAGGTCCATGCCATCGGTCCGCTTCCGTTCGGCGAAAATGCGACTCAACAGAGTGGTTACTTCGTGCGTGATCTCCGCGTGGATCGCCGCGGCCGTTTTTTTTCCTCTGGCGTCAGCGTATCCCCGACCGGGCGCAGGGCGCAGATCTTTTCGCTGACCTCGATGATCTCTCCACAGAGTGCCTGAAACTTGTGAAACTCGGTGACTTCCTGTTGTGCCTTGCGCAGCGTCGCTGCCGAGCGGAAGGTCTCGGTCACCGTCTTGCCTTTCACTCGGCGCGTCAGACGAAAGTTAGGGCCATGCCCGGCGTCATCTCGTTTGGAACAATGGCAACCGGGTTTCCCGCACTTGCCGGACGTGGCGGTAATCGAGCCGCGACGGAAGTCGCCGGCGGCGGCAAGCTGGCGGAACAGGTCGGTTCGTTTGGCCTCCAATTGAGGCAGAGTGTCGGTCATAGTAGCTCCTCCTCTTCTTAGCGTATATAGACGCTAAGATTCGCGCCACAAAAAAAGAAACTAACCGATCCTGCACTCTCAGGTCGCACACCCTCCCTTTACTTCGCAGAAGCTGCCAAGAACCAGAACCTGTATGATTTGACTCGATTAATGCTGCTGCAGGGATGCCGGCCCGAAGAAATACTTTCGATGCGACCTGATGATGTGGATTTCGAGCGCAACGTGATGCGAGTCAGTGGAAAGAGCCGATCCGGGCGTCGCGAACTGGAGATGACTTCAGAAGCAGCGGTCATTCTTCGCCGCCGAGTAGAAAAGGCTGACAAGTGGCTGTTCCCATCGCCACGCAAACCCGGACGGCATATTGTGAAGCTGAACGGCGCACACATCCAAGCTTGCCTCGAGGCGCGCGTGTCGTTCGTGCCCTACGATCTCCGCCACACGTTCGCGACTCGCCAGCTCACTGAAGTCGGCACCGATCTCGGGACGGTTGCTGATCTGCTGGGCCACTCGGGCCTTCGTGTAGTCGCCAAGTACATTCATCCGCGCGCAAAATCGAAATCGGAAGCCATGAAGCAATACGACAAGATGTTGCGCGCGCCGCTTAAGGTTGCAAAATGATCGGACAAGAGTCGGACAACGTAAAACCTAAGTTGTTGAAGCAAGAGCTTTTGAACTGCGACCAGCACGTCCTGCAAAACCTTTATTCGGCGGTTCGATCCCGCCCCGCGCCTCCAACAACTTCTACAAATCAAAGCGTTTCCATCCCGGACCGCAGCGGACGAAAACGACCGCAAATGGGCGAATAGGAGCCGAAGCGGCCCCCTGGCCGGACAAAAAACCGGACACGAAGTCATTTTCTGTCCGACTTCTGCCCACTCTCTCTAACATTCCGATTTGTAGTCGCAGATTTTAATTCGGGTCTCAGTTCAGGCGACTTCCTTTTGCTCGCCTCGCCCCAGCAGTCTCCCCTCTCGACTTTCTCAAACCCTCCCCGGAGGTTTCTATCGACAGCACTCGTGCGCGCCAGGGGTGCGCTCTCTACTCGATTTTTGTTTGGACTGTTCTTACCGAAAGGAGTTGATTCGATGACACGATGGAAAACTTTGCCCGCCCACCTCCATGTCGTAAGCGTGGCATTGCTTTCGAAGCCAGGTGCACGATTGGCGTTCCTGACGCTGGTGATGGCCTTAGCGGCTTGGGCGCAAGACCCGTTTTCGAGTCTGGGCGCCAGTGCGCAAACGATCTCGACTGGCACGTATTATCCGCTGCCAAGTGGGAAGGCTGGATTCAGGGGCTTTAGGGATGGGAACGCCTACCTACCGGTCCATCAACCTGACAGCGACGCTGCTGGGGATCGACCGCAGGCTATGCATTGTCATTCTGATCGTCACGTTTCTAGTCTTTCGCCACTTTACCGTTTTGTCAGCGTTGGTTGCTTTCGTTCTCTTGTGGAGCGGAGCGTACTGGCTGACAAGACACGATCCCGAATTGGTTGTAATCGTTCCGAAAGCTCTCGCCCAACGGAATGTGTACGACCCAGGCAAAACAACTAACAAGAAAGGAGGCCTGGCGCTAAAGCGGACGAGCTCCGCTCGCCTGTAACTCATGTTTTCCCGAAGGTCGCTGAATCCACTTCAGGATGCCGGCGCATGCGCCAACGAAATCGCCCTCTTGCGATTCATCGATAACACGATCTTTGAAACGAAACTCGGCGACCTCGGGACTCTTTTGTCGTTTTCCGGCATCGATCCGGACTGCCGAACCGATGAAGCGGTGAATGCATTCACCCGGCGCTACGAATCGGCGATGCGTTTGTTCGACGACCGCTTCCGTATTTATTCCTATATCGTCAGGCGCTCCGGCGCGACCGCGAACCGTCGGGAATACTATCCCACAGCTGCGGCGACCGCAGCGGTGCATCGTCGGGTGAAAGCGCTCGAAAGCCGCGCCGGTTCCTTATATGAAATTAAGCTCTACATGGCCGTGCTGTATGAAGGCTTCCGGCCACAGAAGAAATTACTGCGAGCGCTGCAGTATGCAGCCCAAGACGTAGCGGCACAAGCGGAGCGGGCACTGGAGATTCTGGGCGGCGCGGTACGTTCTTTCGAGTCCTTACTGGACGATTTGCTCGCGACGAGGGTGTTACATGAGCGAGAAGCGCGGTTATTTCTCCGCAATCTCGTAAACTATGACCCGGCCCATGGCGCCGCGTTTCACTTCGAGCCGGGTGAGCGCCTCGATCGAACGACACTCGATTCGCAGATCGGGGTTTATGCCGATCACCTTCGGATAAACGATTTCTTCGTAAAATCCATTTCGCTCAAGCAGCTTCCTGGCTCGACTGTTCCCAATCTGCTTGTGGACTTACTGGAAATTGATTTGGATCTGATTGTCTGCATCGAGTGGAAGCCACAAAGCAATCTGCACATGCGGCGGGGTGATTCGGGCGAAGCAAACCGGCTTCGATGCGCTATTCCTCAATCTCGCTGCGCTCGCTCTTCATGGCCGCGGCGTGCCGAAGTCGGAGCTGCCGCGCAAAACACGAAGTCGAAGCGCATTATGACAATCTGGGCGCCTGCATGCAGGAGATCGAGAATCGCGGTAACTACTTCGGCGCCTTTGCATGCACCGCGATCCTGGTGCTCACGATTGCTAAACTCGGCGCCGAAACCGCACACAACTACTACCAGCAGGAATTCACGGCGGCCGCCAATTCCTACTTCGCGCAAGATGGCCAGGTCTACGGGCAGTGGAGCGGCGCGGCGGCGGAAAGATTGGGTCTTTCGGGGCGCGTCACGGAAGACGCTTTTCCATCGGTTGATGGACGGCCAACATCCGCTCACTGGCGAGCAACTGATCCGGCATCGCAATACGGAACTGAGTCGCGAAGGGAAGGAGACGACGCACACTCTCGCCTGGGACATCACGTTGTCCGTTCCGAAGAGCTTTTCGATTGCGGCCACCGTGGGAGGCGATGACCGGATCTACCGGGCCGCTGAGATTGCGAACCGCGAAGCGCTGGCCGCGCTCGAACCGTACACTCAAGCGCGTGGCGGCGGACGTCACCTCGCGATCAATACGGGCGAGGCGGCGATCGCGACCTTCCGGCATGAAACGAGCCGGCCGGTCGATGGCTATGCGGCCGGGCAGTTGCACTTCCACAATGTCGTAGGAAACATCACGTACGACCAGATCAGCAACAAATTCCGGTCGGTACAGAGCGCGGAGATTTTCAAAGCCAAGTCGTATGCGATGGAAGTGTTTTATAACTCGCTGGCGCGGCAGGGCCGCGAACTCGGTTATCGAATCGACTTCACTCCGGGGACCTATGCGCCGGAGATTCGCGGGATCTCGCGGGCGTATATCGAGCACGAAAGCCCGCGCCGGCAGCAGATCGAAGCGGAGATGGAGCAGCGCGGCTGGACCGGTGGACGCGCGGCCGAAATCATTGCGGTTCGCGGACGCGAGGACAAACTGCAGATTTCGCCTCAAGAACAAATCGCGGCGCAGAAGGAACATGGCAAGGCGTTCGCTTCAGAACTCAAAGTGGTTCCAGACGCACGCGATCGCGGACCGGTGGAAGCACCGAGGTTGTTGACGCCAGAAGCGGCGGTGACGTTGGCCGAAAGAAAGCTCTCGGAACGGCACGCGACGTTCGAGCACTATGAGCTGGCCCGAGAGGCGCTCCGGCTCAGCAATGCGACGGTGACGCCCCGGGGGTTGAATCGGCTATCCAGCGGCAGCTCGAAGCCGGGCAGCTCGTCGCGATCCACCATTATCGCGATCATGCCCCAGGCGCCCGGTATACGACGCGCGAAACCCTCACCATCGAACGGCAAACGATCGAGCGTATGCTCGCCGGTCAGAACGCGGTTCGGCCTATTTCGCGAAACGCAAACCTGAGCGGTTATCCGCAGCTCGAAGACAATCCCGCCCGGCAGCAGATTTTGAGCGACTTTCTCAGCACTCGCGATCAGATCGTCGCACTGAACGGAATTGCGGATCGGCCAAAAGTTCAGGGGCGCCCATTCTGAAGGAGCTTGCCGAACAGCAGGGGTTTCCGGGTGCAAGGGCTCGCGCCCACGCGGAGCGCAACCCGGGAATTAGCAGACAAAGGTATCCCTTCGGAAACGTTGCAGAAGCACTTGATGCGCCGCAGAGAATCGGCGGAGCAGCCACGGCGGAAAACGCTCTGTATCCTCGACGAATCGAGCCTCGCGTCTACCAAGAACGTCCGGGACTTATTCCGCTCCCTGCAGCCGCAGGACCAACTAGACTAATCCTCGTGGGCGATGACGCGCCGGATCGCAGGAAAGTCGGGCAGCACACCTCCGTTGAAGCCGGGCGCGTTTTCCAGTTACTGCAGGAAGCCGGGATGAAAACCGCGCACTTCAACAAGATCTATCGGCAGGCGACGCCTGAGCTGAAGGAAGTCGTTCTGCAATTTCGACACGGCAACCCGGCGAAAGCGATTGAGTTACTGGATCGACAGGGCCGCGTGGCGGCGTGGCCAACGCTCGATGCCATGCTCTTCGATCTGGCGAGCGAGCGCAAAGAAGCCGGCCATTCCTACGGCTGGTACGTAACCGTTGCGTTACAGCGAATACACGGAATCTCACCGGAGCAAGTGCGGGAAATCCGTACGCGGCTGGTCCCCGTTCCTCATTGTCGAGCCAGCATTGAAAGTATTTGACTCTATGCGTATGGTGTCGGACGAGCCTCTTTACGGCGAGCGGAGCGAGAGTTCCGGCCTTCGGCTGATAAGCCGTGCAGCTGTCTAGAGGTCTTGAAGTGAGGAACTTGTTGTAAATGAGTCAAGTTTTCAAGCTGCTAATTTTGCTTCTCCAACCCAAGCCTTCACTTCGCAGTCAAGTTTATCGAAGCAGCGGCGGAGCGGGCCGCTGGGAGCGGAAAGCTCGGGCAGTATTCTGCCCAGCCCTGGCCGGAGGATGCGAGAGTAGGTGCGGGTGAAGAAGTATGCGGTGCGGAGGCCGAGATCGGTCAGGCGGTAGCGATGGCTGTTGTGAATACGTTCGATCATTCCGTGGAGACGCAGGCGACGGAGGTGGTAAGTCATGCGGCCTTGTGTCAGGTCAGCCGGTTGTTCGCCGAGTAGAGGCGCGAGGTTTTCGCGGAGATTGCGATTCGAGAAACCGGCGGGGAGCAGTTGAAACAACAACAATGCGCTCCATAAGGCCTGCACTTGCGGATCGGCGAAGCGCAGGGCGGAAGCCCGTTGCGACTCGATCTGAATGGGACGATTCATTTTCTGGAAGGCCTCCTCGGCGAGCAGGCAGTCATGGCCGATGTGTTCGACCTGGAGCAAACGGCGGTTGGCCTGAAAGCCAATCTTGCGCAGGGCGGGCAAGTTGCGCAAGCTCTTGCCGATATAAAAATCGCGCGTGTTGTTGATGGTGGTTTCGGTCCGCAAAGCGCGGCCTTCTTTGTGGTACTGCTTGATGCGCGTTCCTTTGTAGTCGACATGGAGCGAGGGAATCACTCCATCGGTGATGACCCGCGTGCGAAACGGTCCGGGCGTACGCTTGGTAACCCAGCGCTCAAAGATAAGTTGAACTTGTTTGGGACGGCCGATGTCGAGATTCTCCCGGATCACTTCCTCGAAGAAGATGCGTCCGCTTACCGGGCGGTCGAGCACCTGAGTAAGGGAGAGTTCGATCTGCAGGATGGAAAGCTGATAGCGGTAACCAGCTTGGCGGTCCTTGGCGACGAAGGGATGAGGCAGAAGCCGCAGCCATTTGCGTAACAGTGATTCGATCTTCTCTCCGGAGAGTCCATCGCAGAGAGCCTGTAACCGTTTGGGATCGGCACAAGCAAGAACGCCATTGTCCAATGCCCGGTACTCGATCCCCTTATTTTCGAGTTGCCGCTTTGCGTACTCGTGCCCATTCAGGCACAGCTTTGCATTGTACGGAAAATAGGAGCAGAACTTCAGAAAGAACGGCCCGAAGTCGCGATCCACACAGTAGAAATAATAGTGATTGACCAGCGCCGTCGATTTCACGATCCAGGCGTAAGTTTTGCGGGTTCGCGGGTTGCGCCGCTTCTCGGTGCGATATACGGTGCACTTCTCTTGCGCTTTGCCAACGAAGACGACGCCTTCGTCCTGAGTAAAAGCGGCACGGCGTTGGTTGGCGATTTCATCTTTACGTTGGCCCTTCAGGAACGTGATCATCGGGATGTCATGGTCATGGACGTAGCGCTCAATCGATTCCACAAAGCGCCGGGTGATCGGTTCGACCATCGCCGTCGAGGCTACCGGATGCCCGCGGTGGATGCGGATGAACTTCAGAACCCCTTCCACTGCTTGCAAAACGGGCACATAGACGTTGAGGTACATCCGGTCGATCCCCTCCAGTTCGAGCACCACATGATCGCGCAATACTTCCGCCACGCTCTGTGCTGTTCCAGGTCTCAACTTCTCAGCCGGTTTACCACGCATGGCTCTGTTATAAATCAGATGTTCAGTCCAACCGCACTTCACATGCTTGTCGGTCTGAGGCGAAGCCTCGCTGGTATTACTGTGTTATAAATAAACAATTTGTTGTAGAATTGTTTTATGGGTTCACGCCTCTCCGCGCCAAGCCCACGGGAGAAGCGCTTCGCGGCATATATGCAGGGCCTGGCGGATGCCGCGGGACATGCAGATCGTCACACTCCGTTGAAAAACTACTGCACGGGATTGCTTTTGCCCGGTGATCGCAAGAGTGTCGAGCCAATGGCCGCGCGCCTTGCGCCTCAGGATGTACGACGCATGCATCAGTCACTCCACCACCTGGTGGCCGACGCGCCGTGGGACGACCAGGCCATGTTGGAAGAGGTGCGGCAACAGGTGCTCCCTGCCATGCAAAGGTCCGGTCCGGTCGTGGCGTGGATCATCGACGACACAGGTTTTCCAAAGCAGGGGAAGCATTCAGTGGGCGTTGCCCGGCAGTACTGCGGTCAGGTGGGTAAATCGGATAATTGCCAGGCGGCGGTGAGTTTGTCTGTGAGTACGTGGAATTCGAGTTTGCCGATTGGGTGGCGGTTATACCTGCCGGAAGTGTGGTGCCAGGATACCAAACGCTGCCGGCAAGCGGGCGTTCCGGAAGGGATCGGGTTTCAGACCAAGCCCGAGATAGCTCTGGAGCAGATTCGGCAAGCGATGGAACGGCAGGTTCCCGTTGGAGTGATACTGGCAGATGCGGGTTATGGGAAGGGAACACAGTTCCGCTCGGCCCTCACTCAACTCGGGCTGCAGTATATAGTCGGCATCGAGTCCAATGCCACAGTCTGGGAGCCGGGACAACAACCCCTGCCCGCCGCGCCGCGAAAACCAGGCCGTGGAGCGCCGCCCAAACGTTTACGGCGCGCCCCGGACCATCAACCGCTTTCGGCCAGGCAGTTGGCACTCGGTCTGCCCCCTTCAGCCTGGAAGGACATCGGCTGGCGCCAAGGTAATCGGGGAATCCTGCGCTCCCGCTTCGCCGCCGTCCGGGTGCGCCCTGCCCATCGTGATGAGAAGCTCTACAGAACCACGCCCGGAAGAATGGCTCCTGATCGAATGGCCGAAGGGAGCATCGGAGCCCACAAAATACTGGTTATCAAACATGCCAGCCAATACGGCACTGAAGCCTCTGGTGAAGCTTGCGAAACACCGCTGGGTCATCGAGCGCGACTATGAAGAACTCAAACAGGAGTTGGGTCTGGGCCACTATGAAGGCAGAGGCTGGCGCGGATTTCATCATCACGCCACTCTCTGTATCGCCGCTTATGGCTTTCTGGTTTCCGAGCGGAGCCGTTTTTCCCCCTCAGCCCGCGCTGGCCATGTTGGATTACGCGCCGCCAAACCGCCACAAGGCTTCCGGCCGCGCGGCTCACCGGGTACGTCCCGAGCGGCATAATCCGCACTCGATCGCGACACTGAGAATCATTCTCGCCCGCCATCTCGCCGGGCTATTGCCTCACTGTCCCTGTTGCGGATCGCGCTCCGGATAATCTTCGGCGTCCACGTCTGCCTCGACTATGCAGGATGCCGGACGCGAATGGTTGGGGGCGGTTCGCCACAGTCCGTTCAAGCAGTTCCACTCCTGAGCTTGTCGAGCGCGATGCAACGCCAGTTATCCGGCGATCCCACATGCTTCAGACCGCTCTCGCTTTCTCCGCCGTACTGGTAACAAAGCACTCGAAGCTGCCCGTCTTTGTTCCGCCCCACGCGGTGCGGACAAAACAGCCGGTGGCGATCGTGATAAACGGCCGAAATGGGCCGTCGGGTCTCCGCCGCCGTGCGCACCGTCCGGTACACATCCTCCTGCCGACGCACGCCGCCCGCTCCCGAAACACCCGTCACTCCTTTAGATTACTCGCGCCGCCTCTAACTCATGGCGGGTCAATAGTTTATAACACAGTAATACTAGGAACTTGTTGAAAAACTCATCCTGAGGCTCTTCCGTTTTAAAACATTTGCGGGCATGATTGTCGTATGCGAGGAGACGATCAACAGCAGTCGGGAATGTTCAGCTACGTATCGCTGGAGGAGCGGGTTCCGCAAGACCATCCGCTCCGAGCCATTCGCAAGCTGGTGGACGAGGTTTTGCGGGGCATGGCTCGGGAGTTCGACGGCATGTACGCCAAGACAGGCCGGCCGTCGGTGCCGCCCGAGCGGCTGCTACGAGCGGTGCTGTTGCAGATCTTTTACTCGGTCCGCAGCGAGCGCATGCTGATGGAGCAGATGACTTACAATCTGCTGTTCGGCTGGTTTGTGGGAATGGAACTGGATGAACCGGTGTGGAATCACGCGGTGTTCAGCAAGAACCGGGAACGGCTCCTGAACCAGGACGTGGCGCGGGCGTTCTTTGCGCGCGTACTCGAGCAGGCCAAGCCGCATTTGTCGGAGGAGCACTTTACCGTCGATGGCACGCTGATCGAAGCCTGGGCGAGTCAGAAAAGCTTTCAGAAGAAGGACGGCGGCGATGACACACCGGGCCAGTTCCGGGGCGACAAGCGGACCAACGACACGCATGCGTCCAAGACCGATCCGGACGCCAAACTCTATCGCAAAGGCCATGGGCAGGAGGCTCGGTTAGGTTATCTCGGCCATGTGCTGCTGGAAAATCGCAACGGGATGATTGTGGATGCGATGCTGACGCACGCCGATGGCACCGCCGAACGGGATGCGGCGCTGTTGATGCTGCACCGCCGGTGGCGCAAGCAGCGGAAACCGATCACCGTGGGCGCCGACAAAGCGTATGACACGCGGGACTTTGTGGCCACTGTGCGCGCCATGAACATGCGACCGCACGTAGCACAAAATACCAACCGGCCCGGCGGCAGCGCTCTCGATGACCGCACGACCGGACATGCCAGTTATCGAACCAGCCAGCGCAAACGCCCGCTCATTGAGAAGGCCTTTGGTTGGATGAAGCAAACCGGCGGCATGCGCAAAACCAAGCTGCGCGGTTTAGCCAAGGTCACCTGGCAGTTCGTCATGACTTCAGCGGCCTTCAATTTATGGAGGCTGCCGCGGTTGACTGCGGCCTAAGTGTGTCCGGAGCGCGAAAAAGGTGTTTTTCAACACCAAAACAACCATCCTCAGGTCCCAATTCTTTCGTACCTCGGCTACCTACGCCCGTTTATCACTCAAATTTCTCTCAGCGCTGCCCTATTTCAACAAGTTCCTAGCACTTCGTGCACGCGGAGCGCGAGTAAGTGCGCCGTGGCCGGCTGCAAGGCAACGTGTAAAAACACTAAGTGCAAAAAGGGTCAGCCTCTCGTAAAAGCAGGCCTGTGCAAGTCTGTGTGATTGAACCACTTCCGCGTCGGATCGGGCTGGCGATGGAATCTGCAAACAACGGCCTGCTGGTTGCCTGCCGCGTCTGCCGGATCAAGGAATCCCGGCGATGGTGACCAGCGATCAGATCAAACGACCAGCAATCGGTTGTACTGGTCCAAGCACTGGCCCATTCACAAGAGCGAGTGTCACCTCAACAGGCGGGCGAACGATCAAGACGTATCTAGAGCTGCACGGGCGCAAGGAGTGACTTGGCGCGATCGCAACGGCAAGATACTCTCGTGCCTCTTGGCTTCCACCGGTTTGGCTCGTTAACTGGTGTACACCATCCGCGCCGCCTTCAGCAATCGATTGCTTTCACACCGCCGTTTTATTGATAAGATTCAGGGCAGCCACGTAAGGATTGGCCCGACGAATTGTGAAGAACTCGAATCCGAGTAGAAGCTATTCAGGCTCTGCGGTGGAGCGTACGGTCGTTGAAGCACAGTCTTCCCGTAGCAGTAGGCTCAAGGGGGTGGAATTTCTCTTCAGTTCTCCTCCAATGGAACTGGAACTGCTAGATTGACTGACGCCCGAGTGGGCTGGAGGACTGTCTTGGCGATGAATATAGAGTCCCTTATCAGCAAGTTGAATGACACGACACGGAACGCGCTAGAAGCGGCAGCCGGGACTTGTCTCGCCAGAACTCACTACGGCGTGGAGATCGAGCACTTTGTGCTCAAGCTGTGTGATGTGCCCGCCTGTGACCTCGAATTCATTAGCCGGCACTTTGGCGTCGATCGGGATCAGATGGTCGTTGACCTTAATCACAGCCTCGACAAGCAGAAACGCGGGAACGCGCGAACTCCGGCGTTTGCACCTTCACTCTTGAAGTTGCTGAGTGAAGGATGGAATATCGGATCCCTAGATTACGGGGCCGGCAGGATCAGAAGCGGCTTTTTAACAGCGGCTCTCATGAGCGATGAGGAGTTCACCCGGCAGGCTCGCGAGTCAAGCGCCGAGTTCCGGAAGATTAATGGCGAGTCTCTACGAAGGGACCTGATTGCCATCACGAGGGATTCCGTCGAGAACGTCGGAAGCGGCCCGAAACAGGCGAGGGGCGCCGAGACTCGCGCCGATACTGAAAGGATTCCCGACAGCAAGACTCCGAATCTAGACCAGTACACCGTAGATCTCATCGCGCGCGCACGGAAAGGGGAGATCGATTCCGTGCTGGGGCGCGACTTTGAGATCCGCCAGATTGTGGACATCCTGCTCCGGCGCCGACAAAATAACCCAATTCTGACGGGCGAAGCGGGCGTTGGCAAGACCGCGGTAGTGGAAGGCTTCGCGCTCCGCATCGCGAAAGAAGATGTACCGATGCCGCTGCGGAACGTGATCGTGCGTACGTTGGATCTGGCCCTGCTTCAGGCCGGGGCTGGCATAAAAGGCGAGTTTGAAAACCGACTGAAAGGCTTAATCGAAGAGATAAAGCGCTCTCCTTCGCCCATCATTCTTTTCATCGACGAAGCTCACACTATGATTGGCGCCGGCGGGCAGGCAGGGCAAAACGATGCCGCGAACATTTTGAAGCCTGCCCTGGCACGCGGCGAGTTGAGAACCATTGCCGCAACCACCTGGTCAGAGTATAAAAAGTACTTTGAGAAAGATCCTGCCTTAACCCGGCGTTTTCAAGTAGTGAAGGTGGAAGAACCAGCCGAGGAAAAATGCATCGTTATGTTGCGCGGATTGGTTCCGGTGCTCGAACAGCACCACAAGGTGCGTATACTCGACGAGGCCGTCAAAGCGGCTGTTCACCTTTCCCACCGCTATCTTTCAGAGCGGCAGCTGCCTGATAAAGCGGTGAGCGTTCTGGACACCGCGAAAGCTCGCGGTCGCCCAATCAAGTGATGAGCAGGTTGATTTTTCACGGGTCCGCGCCGGTTCAGCGGCTACTGTTCTAATCAAAGGTTCTGACCTTCGCCCAGACGCAGCACCGAGTGTAATGCGGCCTGCGCCCCCTTCTCAGGAATCGACAGCCCTGCGTTGGGCTTTCCTCTCGAACCTGTTTCGGGAAGTCATATTGCCCGACAAGTTGGTTGCACCTCCCAAGCCGGATTCCCGCTTGGAGTTGTATCGCTCAATTCCCTTCGGGGCCGTCACAGTCGTGTGTTTGCTTCTTTCGGTCGCATTCGTAACATCACTCGCTAACAATCGCAAGCTTCTTCGAGACACTGGGACGACGGTCCAAGTCGCGCAGAACCCGCCGCCCTCTTCCGCTCATCTCACCGCCGATGCCCTGCAACGGATGGAACTGCTGCGGAAACAACTCGCTCTGCTGTCTGACTATCGTCGTAATGGAGCACCCTGGAGCTTGCGTTGGGGACTATATAGCGGAAACGAAATATTGCCCGACGTCCGCCGCGTATATTTCGCTGAATTTCGCCGCGTATTTCTCACCCCGGTTCTCGATTCCCTGGTTCAGCGCTTCCAGGGGCTCAATCCGGGCTCTGGAAGCGACTCCTACGACGACATCTATGAGCGCCTGAAGGCCTATCGCACGGTCTCATCCGGTGCCTGTGCGCCCGATCCGTCGCTGCTTACTCGGGTTCTACCTGAGGTCTGGCTCTCCGGTCGCTCGCTTGACTCGCAACAGGAGTCCCTCGCACGGCGACAGATCAGCTTCTATGTCTCCGAGCTGTCCACTCAGGATCCGTACGAGCGCGGTATACCAGAAGACACCTCGGCGAGCAAGCAGGCACAGGCATACCTCCTCAGCTTCAAAGGTCCTGAGCAAATCCTCCGTGGTCTGATAGCTGCCATCAATCAACCGCCGAATCGTTCTACTAGCCTCGCTCAATATGCTCCCGATTTTGCCGAAGTACTGACCGGTCCCTCAGAAGTGCCCGCTAGCTTCACCAGACAGGGCTGGGATCTGATACAAGCCCGCATCCGGGACAAGAACTTCTCCTCGGTTGGTGAGAGTTGCGTTGTCGGCGGCAGCGGTTTGTCACGCCTCACGTCCGAAAACAGTCTGCAGACGGACGTTCAAAATCTTTACGTTAAGGCCTACATCAGAGCGTGGCGCGGCTTTCTCGGCGGCCAGGGAGTAGCGCCTTACAATAATGTCTCGGATGCCGTCCGGAAACTCGACCTTCTGTCAGGGAACCGCTCGCCGCTTCTTGCGGTGCTGCTGATGATCGCCGATAACACAAACTTTCCGGCCGCGCCGGCCACCGGAACGGAAGCGATCCGCGATAAAGTCGAAAAGACCGTACAGAAGCGCTTGGGGAACCTTCTTCCAGGAGCTAAGAAGCAGCAAGATGCCTTGTCGGCCGCTCTGCCGCAGCAATCTGCGCCCCAGTTCTCGCAGACTGACATTTCTAATGTCTTCCAGCCGATTCGAACCTTAATCAATCCAGGCAATCGTGACCGCATGATTGACGAGCTCAATCGCCCATATGTCAACGCGCTGGCAGACCTTAAGGCGGCGCTCGATGCACTCCCCCGCGATCGCGATGAGCGGCTCGATGTCTCCATGAATAATCAGGCCCGCCAGTCACTCGACAAAGCTCACGCGGCTGTGCGCGATGCCGCCCAGCATTTCAACATAACCTCCGCGCAGGGAACTGATATTGACCTCACCCGGTTCCTTGAGATGCCGATAGACTTCGCAGAGGCGTACGTCCCGAAAGATCCCCGTAAACCGCTGCGCGATAAAGTCAACGCGCAACTACGCGTGGTCTGCGGCCGGCTGAGCGCGTTGGAGCGCAAGTTCCCCTTCAACCCCCAGGCCGATCTGGAAACGACCCCTCAGGATCTTGCATCCGTCTTTGCGCCCGGGGTGGGTGCGCTATGGAGCTTCCAGCAATTGCCGCCCCCCTTGGCTGCTCTGCTCATAAAACAGGGAGACATGTGGATGCAGAATCCGGCAGTGCAGGACCCCAGGCTCACACCCGAGTTCATCGAATTCTTCAATCGTCTCGCGGCTGCCTCGGCGGCCCTGTTTCCCGACGACTCCGCCAAGCCGCGTCTCCAGTACACCGTCCAGCCGCTTGTAAGCGAGGGTGTGCAGGCTGTCAGGGTCAATATCGGGGGAACCATCATTTCGTCGACCGATCACCCCATTCAGATATCCTGGCCACCATCGCCTGACTCGTCCTATGTTGACCTTCAGCTAACAATGAATGGCTTGACTATTCCTTTTGGCCGCTACGAGGGCCAGTGGGCCATCTTCCGCATGATGCAGGACGGGGAAGCCCAAGCGCCCGGCAGTCATACCTATCTGTTTAGAAGCCTTCGCCAGGGGCACGGAGAACCACAGCAGGTCACCAACGCCGAAGGAAATCCGGTCGCCGTGCGTTTGGTGATCGATTTCCCTGGGGCCTTTGACCCGCGCAAACTGCGGGCCCGTTGCCCGCTAGTTGCTGCTCAATAGGCCCCTGAATCGGCAGCAGACCGCCAGTCTGCCGCGATATTCTCGGCAGAATTAGCCGCCGGTGCACACGAGTGCGGCGGCGGCCGCCGGCTGGAGACAGCAGACCGGCGTAGTCATGGTGTCGAGTTCTCGGAGACGACGGGCGGTTTAGGGCATAGAGCGACCCATCCGCGCGGTCATCGGGGAAAAAAGCGGGGTGCTGTCTAGCTTGATGGATTCAACGACCAGGTAAAGGGTATTGACGCTGTTGACTTGCCGGCCATGCAATAGGCTATGCCTGGAATGGGTTGCAGGCGTTTGGTGAAGTCAAACAAGCGATACACGCGCCGGGTGTCGTGATCGACCATAAGCAACAACGCACAGGAGCGTATTCCGTCCGCGAGAGCAGGAACAGGTGATTGGCGCTGAAGTTGAACATGGGAGTGCTGCATAAAAAAGGAGCGGGATTACTCCCGCCCCGTCGGAGCGCCGTTATGGAGTTACCCGGCGGACTCCTCCGTTCGGGATATCGTCACAGCGCGGCGCTTGCTCTGGACCAGTAGCTACTCTTTGGGCGGCTGGTCCTTGTTCGCTTTGCAAAAGCTGTCGCCACCAAGCAGGAAGATTTCCGAGCTTTCGACCAGGCGGTCGGCAATGGCAGTCGCGATGGTGGTGTTGTGGAGGATGTTGCCCCACTCGGGGAAGAGGGTGTTCGTTGTGATGATGGAGGAGCGCTTCTGACTGTGACGGGTTGAGATTACTTGAAAGAAAAGGTTCGAGGATTGCTGATCGAGAGACAAGTATCCAAGTTCGTCGATCACAAGAAGTGCCGGATCGGTGTAAGTGCGGAGTTTGCGGACGAGCGAGTGAGCCACCTGCGACGCCAACAGGTAGTTGAGCATGTCCATGGAGTTGGTGAAGGACACACGGACATTCGCCTGGCAGGCGCGCCAGCTAATCACTTTAGCCAGTAGCGTTTTGCCCACGCGGTATGTGCTCTGCCCTCATGGATGTTCAGCGCCCTGCTTGCGCTGAATTCTTTATCAGTGCCCCAACCATCTCCGTCGAAGCCTTGACTGAGCTGCGGGATCTTCTCATGGCGTTGCGCAAATCTCCTTCGTGCGATAGGGCTTCTGTGAAGCAAGTATTCATGGAGGTTCCGAATGAAAGTTTGTCCGAAGTCGCCTCACCTACAGTTCAACCTGCTGCTGGCCGATTCCGAGCCAGCAGAACTGCCGCAAGAGAAGAACGAGCAACTCGTCCACGCGCTGGTCGAACTGTTGCTCAGCGCAGCCAACGAAAGCCTCGCGCCAAGCCCAACAAGAGGAGGCCGGGATGAATCCGAAACTGACCGATGAGCGGTTGCGCCGCAGGGCAATTATCTATATTCGACAGTCTTCGCCCGGCCAAGTCGTCCATAACCAGGAGAGCCAACGCCGCCAGTACGCGTTAGTAGATCGAGCGCGGGAACTAGGCTTCAAGGAGACGATATTGATCGACGATGATCTCGGCCGGTCCGGGTCGGGGTTGGTCGAAAGACCAGGATTTCAGCGACTGGTCGGAGAGGTATGCACGGGAGAGATCGGCGGGATTTTCTGCATTGAGGCCTCTCGGCTTGCTCGAAACGGTCGTGATTGGCATCATCTGATTGAGCTCTGCGGAATGGTGGGCGCCGTCGTCATTGATCCTGATGGAATTTACGATCCAGCCGTTATTAATGATCGCCTTCTGCTTGGGCTGAATAGACCTGATACACAAAGCACCTCTTATTCAACTTCTTCCTGAATCAGCTGCGTCCGGCATGTCGTTCGACTTCGGCCCAGGGCTCTCTTTGCCTCGTGCCAGACCATCCCGCCGACAGATGTAACCCACATGTTGGCTGTTGAAGCGACGGCCAAAGGCGCTCCGCAGACCTGCACGGTTGAGGCATGCGGCGATCTCTTTGTAGCTACGCCGTGGGGCCATTTCCTGAATCCTGGAAACAGCCTCCTCGGACGTCTTCAGTGAGCTCTCCCCTGGCGCCGGCCGCTTTACATTGAGACTGATTACGGTGCCGGAGCGCCATTGAATCTGCACCTCGATCTGTCCCGGGTGGCTGGTACCGTCCAACTGCACGGACTCGATTACCAAGCGCAGGAACTGCTTTCTATCCTGGTTGGTGGTTGTCTCCGAGTTCCAGACCGCTGGCAGATCTTGAGATAGCGTGGTGATTGCTGCTCGCTCGTCTGCGGTCAAGCTCCACTGGGGCCTCTCGCTCTGCCTGGGCATACGTCCGCTCCAGTTGCGCGACACGCTCCAGCTTTTCGTTCCACCGCCGCTCCAGCTCTGATGCTACGAGACGGTTCGCCGGATCTACGGAGTCGTATTGCCGTTGCGCCAGACGGGCATCGTACCGGGCTTGTTCCAGCTGCATGGCGCAGTTGGCGCCGTTGGGCTACCAAGTCCTGCTCGACCTGACCCAGCACCGCGGTCGCTACCTGCAGGCTGAGCGGCGAGACAGCTGCCAAGAACGCCTCGACCACGGCAGCGTCGACCGGGCGCGAGGTCATGCTTTGACAAATCCTCTCGTCTCCGTCCTGATAAGCGCGTCCACAGATGTAGGAGGGTGATCGGTTGGCCCTCGCCGCTCGGTTTTGAACACTCATCTTTCGGCCGCAGACGCCACAGTGAACTATACCCTGTAACAGGGCACTTCCTTCCCGTGCCACTCCGCGGTTTCCTTCCCGGCTCCAGTTCTGCTGCAGTCGCTCCTGGTTCTTCATAAATTCCTTCCAGCTGAGGTATGGTGCTCGACGATGTTCACTGGCCATTGTGCCACGATGCGCACTACCGCGCTGAGCGTTGGCGGTTTCCAAACCAATGAGCCGTACTCCTCCTGGAAGGTTACTCGCGTGGGTAGTTCCAATCCTTGCTCTTTGAGATCACGAACGACTTTTCGAACTATGCCATGACGACGAAAGGATTCGAATAGATAGGCGAGTCGCTCACGAACCTGAGTATCCGGATCAAGCGCCCAGTTGCCGTCCGCCGCTCGAACATAACCGACTGGTAAAGGAAAGTGCAACTGACCTTTCCGGGCTTTATTCCAGCGGCCTTCGTAAAGCCGGGTCCGCAGCGTAAACAGTTCTGCCTCCGACAGTGTGCCCTTCACTCCAAGGAGCAATCGATCATTGGGTTCGCGGGGGTTGTACACTGCACTCTCGTCAGCGATCAATGTGCCGCTCACACCGCAGATCTCAATGAGCCGGTACCAGTCGCTGTTATTACGCGCCAGTCGCGAAGCTTCTAACATAAACACGACGCCTACCTTACCCAATCCCACTTCGGAGACCAATCGCTGAAATCCACTGCGGTGAGCGGAGGCACTGCCGGCGGCCTTGATCCTCATCGATCACCTCCACTTGGGTAGGCGGCCAACCAAGCTCGATGGCCCGATCTCGGAGACGATATTGCCGTTCCGTGCTCTCCCGGTTTTCGACTACCTGCAACGGTGTCGATTGCCGCACGTAGACAAAGGCGATCTGCTCACAGTGTGTGTTTTGAATCTTCCCGCTTATCATCAGGACTCCCTCCCTGCGGCGAGTCTACGGAGGCGCCGGCCGGCCAACTCGGCCACGCCTCGGCAAACTCGCGGGCCGATTCCATCGCAAGCAGACGGGACGCTTTCGCTGGGACGAGGCGCGCGCCATCGCTGCGCAATGGGAAGCAGCCGGTTCATGGAGTGACCCAATTCAGGCACCGACACCGGAGCAGCCGCAGGCGGCGAAAGCGCCAGGCGTCACTCTGGTCGAAGCCGGTGATGCTTACCTTGCCCGCTGCAAGAACCGGGGCATTCAGCCCACAACCCTCTCGAAATACCAGACCTTTATTGAGCAAATGATGGCCGATGCCGAGTCTCGCGGCTACGTGCGGGTGGAGCAGCTCACCGTTGCGGACATGGATTGCTTCTACGCATCGTGGAGAGACGGGAAGCGGGCAGGAGCGAAGCTGGAGCGGCTGAAGAGTTTTGTCCGCTCTTGCCTGAAGCGCGAGCGGCTGAGCAACAACATCGCGGAAGACCTGCAAGCGCCGGAGGGCTCCTCGATACCGGCCAATGAACGCCGTTCACGGATGAAGAGGTGGCACGTATCTATGTCGCCTGCGGATGCGCTGGGCGAGGCGACCTCCCCGGCTCCGGTCATCGCAATTGGAGCAGGGAGCGCCTATCCTTACGAGACACAAAAGTAAATGTGGCACTCGGAATGATAATCAGCGCGGTCATCACGGGCGCGCTCGGTTGGGGGCTTATCGCCGGGCTGCCTGCCAAAGCGAGACTCCGGTTGAACTCCTGCACGCCGCGGTGGTTCTCTGGTTGAGCAATATTCTGGTGTTCGCATCCTGGTGCAGAGTTCCATCTCTTTGGGTACTCTTGCGATTCTGGCTGCCCGCGCCATCAACATTCTGTAAGCTCGCAAGGCAGGTTATTTGGCTAGCGTCTCTTCTGGCTGCCAGGAGACGACTGGTCTTGGAGCCGGCGTGCGTTCCCGCCGCCAATGCGTGAAGCGGTCCAGATAGACGTAAATCACTGGAGTAATGTACAGCGTCAAGAGCTGTGAAACGATCAAACCTCCGACGACCGCGATACCCAGCGGGCGCCGCGCTTCTCCTCCCGCTCCGGTGCCGAAAGCAATCGGCAGGGTACCGAGCAGCGCCGCCATGGTGGTCATCATGATAGGCCGGAAGCGTTGCAGGCAGCCTTCGAAAATGGCGTCTTCCGATGACTTGCCCTCATTCCGCTCCGCGGCGAGCGCAAAATCGATCATCATGATGGCGTTCTTTTTCACAATTCCGATCAGCAGCACAATTCCGACGAATGAATAGAGATTGAGGTCTTCTCCAAAGATCTGAAGAGCCAGCAGCGCGCCAATTCCGGCCGCCGGCAAACCCGAAAGAATGGTGATGGGGTGTATGAAACTCTCATACAAAATGCCCAGCACCAGATAAATCACGACAACTGCGATCAACAGCAATATGCCCAGATCGCGCAGCGAATTCTGGAACGCGGCGGCCGTGCCCTGATAGCTGAACGTGACTGTATCGGGCATGCCGATATCATGCGCGGCCTCGCTGACCAGTTTCGTTGCCTGGCTGAGCGAAACCCCCGGCGCGAGGTTGAACTGGAAGTTCACAGCAGGCAACTGCCCAATATGATTGACGCTCAGCGGCGCGACCGTTTGCTTCAGGGTCGCCACGGCTGAAAGCGGAACCATTTTGCCCGCGCTCGAGCGAATGTAGAGATCAGTGAGAGCAGCGGGGTCGCGTTGATACTGCGGCAACACTTCCAGGAGCACGTCGTACTGGTCGGAGGCGGCGGTAATCGTGGTTACGCGGCGGTTCCCGTAGGCATCGTAAAGGGTGTTAGCAATGGCATCCGGCGATACTCCTACGGCCAGCGCAAGATTTCGATCGATATCCACATCCAGCCGCGGGCTGGCCAGGCGCAGATCGCTGTAAATATCCTTCAACTGCGGAATCGATCGCAGCTTCATTTCAAGGACTGGCGCCCACTTATAGAGTTCAGCGGTGTCCGCATCCTCCAGCGCTACCGAATACTGCGCACGCCCTTCGTTCTGGCCTAGAGTGATCAGCGGCGGCGATTGCAGAAAAACCATCAGCCCTGGAATTTTCGCGAATTTCTGCTCCATTTCGCCGATGATCGCATTGGCCGGCGGCCGATGCTTGCTTTCACTGAAGTCTAGGAAGATGAAGCCGGTATTCTGGCCGCCGAAGGACCCGGTGCCGGAACCCCAGGTCGTTACCCAGGGATCCTTCTCCAGAATCTTGTTCACCTGTTGCATCAACCCTTCCATCTTTTGGAACGAAGTGTCTTCGGAGGCTTCGGATCCGCCGAACGCAAAGCCCTGATCCACCGTTGGCATGAAGCCCTTGGGCATGATGACGAACAGGTACACCGTCACTACCGTCAGCGCGATGCTGAGAGCCAGCGTGATTCTGCGATGATGCAGCACTACTTGCAGAGTCCGGCGATACAGATTATTGAGTCCAATGAAGAACCGCTCTGACCACCTATAGAAGACTCCGGTTGGATGACTCTCATGCCGCAGAAACCGGCTGCCGAGCATGGGAGTAAGCGTCAGGGACACAAAGCCCGAAATCAGCACGGCCACGGCAATCGTGATTGAGAATTCACGCAGCAGCCGTCCGATAATACCCGCCATGAAGAGCACGGGGATGAACACAGCGACTAGCGAAACGGTCATGGAGACAATGGTGAAACCCACTTCGCGCGCGCCGTCGATGGCCGCCTGCAGGCGCGGTTTTCCCATCTCCATGTGCCGGACAATGTTCTCCAGCATGACGATGGCGTCGTCGACAACAAATCCGACCGAAAGCGTCATCGCCATCATCGACAGGATGTCGATTGTGAAACCCAGCAGCTTCATCGCGCCAAAAGTTCCGAGAAGCGACAACGGCACTGCCAGGCTGGGAATCAGCGTCGCGGAAACGTTCCGCAGGAAGAAGAAGATCACCCCAATGACCAGGCAGATGGTCAGAATGAGCGTAAACTTCACATCCGCGATCGACTCGCGAATATTTTGGGAAGCGTCAAATGCCTTTCCGATGATCACGCCTGCCGGCATGGATTCTTTCATGACCGGCAACAGCGCCTTCACCGCATCGGCCACCGCAACCGTGTTGGCGCCCGGCTGCTTCTGCACCGCCAGAATCATGCTGAGATCGCCGTTGATCCAAAAGCGGGTTTTATCATCGCTGACACTATCAAGAACGTTGCCGAGGTCGCCCAGGCGCAGTGGGCTGCCGTTCTTATAAGTCACAATCAACTGCCGGAATTGCGCCGCCGAAGTGAGCTGGCTATTGGATTGAACCGTGTACGCCTTGGTGTAGCCGTAGAGCGAGCCCGCGGGCAATTCCAGGCTTCCGCTTTGCAACGAGGCGCGAACCTGTTCGAGATCCACCTGGTGCGCCGCCAGTTTCGCCGGGTCTGCCTGAACCCGAACCGCGTACTTCTGCGATCCGAAAACCTGAACCTGCGCCACGCCGCTGACCATGGAAATGCGCCGCGCCATCATTTCCTCCCCGTAGCGGTCCAGGTCGGAGCCCGTCATCGTGGGCGAGTGTACTGAAATATAGAGAATCGGCTGCGCGGCCGGGTTCACCTTCGAATACGAAGGCGGCGATGGCATGTCTGTCGGCAGAGAGCCTTGCGCCCTGGCAATCGCCGCCTGCACGTCCTGTGCCGCCGCATCGATATTGCGGCTCAAATCAAACTGCAGCGTGATGGAGGTCGAGCCAAGCGAGCTCGACGAGGACATGCTGTCGATGCCCGCTATGGTTGAGAACTGGTTCTCGAGCGGCGTCGCCACCGAGGACGCCATCACGTCCGGATTGGCGCCGGGAAGCGCCGCCGAGACCTGTATCGTCGGATATTCCACGGCGGGCAGATTACTCACCGGCAGCGTGAAGTAGCTCAGCAGACCAAACACTAAAATGCCGGTCATGACCAGCGTCGTGGTAATCGCCCGGCGAATGAAGAAATCCGTGAAATACATGCTGATCCTAAAAAGCTGGTTCCACTAACGTTAGTCCTACGAGTTGCTCCGCCCGGCGCCGTCACTGCTCTGGCCGACTTGCGTCTGGTTGTTCAAAATTCGTACCTTTGCTCCTGGCATGAGTCGCATCTGACCTTCGGTAACTACCAGGTCGCCCGGGTGCAACCCGCTGCCGATCACCGCTTGCTCGACGGTTTTGGGCGCTTTATAGGTGCGGAGCACATCCACGGGCCGCATTGCTACGGTGTTACTGCCTGGCGTGATGACCCAAACATACTTCCCGCGCGGTCCGGTCTCCACCGTGCTGCTGGGGACAACAATCATGTTCTTCTGCAGGCTGAGCTGCGCTTGAACGTTCACGTACTGGCCGGGCCATAATACCTTTTCAGGATTGTCGAACTCAGCCTTCAACTTGATTGCTCCGGTAGTGGCGTCGACTGAATTATCTATGAACTTCAGCCGTCCCGTAAGCACCTTCCCGCCGTCGGTGGTCGCTTGCACCAGCAGCGGGGCTTGCGAGTTGAAGCGCTGAACGTCCGGCAGCAGCTGCTCGGGCACTCCAAAGCTGACGTCAATGGGCGAAATCTGTAGAAGCGTAACCAGCGCGGCGTCGTTGTCCTTGACCAGGTTTCCGGCCTTTAGGTTGATCACGCCGGCGCGTCCGGTAATCGGCGCCGTAATTTTTGTATAGCCCAGTTGCAGTTGGGTCTGAGCCAGTCTGGCTCGATCCGCTTTCAGCGATGCCACCGCGCTTTCCACCGCGGCCTGGTCTGCCGACAGCGATGCCAGGTTCGATTCATTGCTCGCGACCGACTGTTCCGTCTGCTCTTTCGAAAAAATCCCATCCTTAGCCAGTTGAACGGCTCTATCCGCCGCCGCCTGCGTCTGCTTGATATAGGCCTGATCCTTCACCACGTTTGCCCTGGCTTGCTGTTCCAGCGCGGCGTCTTTTGCAATATCTGCTTCTGTTTCTGCAATTTGACGCAAGGTCGGCTCGGGATCGATCTGGAACAGCAGCTGGCCCTTCTCAACCTGCTGCCCTTCTTGAAATTCCACGCGCAACACCTGGCCGGCGATTTGCGACTTTACATCCACCATGGCAATGGCTTCCACGCTCCCCACCGCCGAAATGTTAAGGGGCACGTCCGCCGTTGCGGCGGGCACTGCGCGAACGGGCGCCGCCTCCATCATCATCAGCATCATTGGATTCATGGCCTGCTTCTTTTTACCGCACGAGCTGAGCGCTACCGCGCCCAAAGCGAGGCACACGATGCCAATCAGAGAAATTAATTTGGGGAATTTTATATGCAAGAGTCCTGCTTATGGGGAAGGGGCTAGTCCTATGATCCAATAGAACTTCGCCCTTAATAGTGATACGGCCAACTTGGCCTTTTGTTCCGCGAGAATCCCGCGATCGATCAATGCCATTCTGTAGTTTCTCGTGTGTAACTTGAAATCGCCTGTCGCAAAGCAAGCCCGCGACCTGTTTCTAGCCAACTTTGACGCCCAACCTGACCGCGTTTTGTCCGTACCCGGACGCGTGAATCTCATAGGCGAACACGTTGACTATCATGATCTGCCCGTCCTCCCTATCACCATTCAGCGCGGTATTCATATCGCGTTTCGCGCGAGTCCGGCACAGCATGTGCGAATAAAATCTGAAGGTTACAGCTCCAGCCTGGCCCGCATCCCGTTTGGTCAGCTGACCTCCCGCGCGCCCGGCGACTGGACCAACTATGTTCTGGCTGCCATACAAACCGCTGCAAATTATGGACCGTTAAAGCTGGGCATCGACGCCACCATCGCCTCCGACCTGCCTCCGGCCGCCGGTCTCTCCTCCTCCTCCGCCCTATTGATTGGATTGACTCTGGCTCTGTTAGATGCAAATGGCATGCATCCAGGATTTGAGGAATTGATGAATATTTTGCCGGAGGGGGAGCAATTTGTCGGCACGCGAGGCGGCGGAATGGACCACGCGGCGATTCTGGCGACTGAAAGCGGCTCGGCCGTCCTTGTACATTTCAATCCGGTCCGCATCATTTCCTTTCCGATTCCGCCCGATTGGACCTTTCTGGCGGCCCACAGCCTCACTACGGCGGAGAAATCGGGGGCGATTCGCGCCGAATACAATTCGCGCCGCGAGGCCGGCACCAGCGCGCTCGGGAAGGTAGGCTTTCCCTCTTACTCTGCGGCGTTGGAAAAGCACTCCGTGTCCGAACTGACTGAGATCGCCGGCGGAGCCGATCTGACCGATGCCGAGTTCCGTTCCTTCCTTCACGTCGTCATGGAAGCCGAACGCGTTCGCCAGGCGGTAAGCGCCCTTCGCCGCGAGGACGCCGCCGGTTTCGGAGAGCTTCTATTCGCTTCCCATGCCAGCCTCCGCGATCAGCTGCGTGTAAGCAACCGGGCGCTTGATGAACTTGTCGAATGCGCCATGCGTTCGGGCGCGCTGGGCGCTCGCCTGACGGGCGCCGGCTTTGGCGGCTATGCCATTCTGCTGTGTAAAAAGACCGATGGCGAGCGTGTCCGCACGGAGCTGATGCGGAGCTTCTACGCCGGCCGGAGCGGCTTTGATCCCAACGCCCACCTTTTCTTTGCTAAACCATCCGCCGGCGTGCTCCAAGAGGGCGAAAAGTAAACTCGCTCAGTGACCGTGTGTTCTTATTGAGAGTTGATGTGCATTCAATATTCGAGATCACTTGCGGTAGCGGCCCTGATTGCCCTGGCCGCTAATCTTTCAGCTCAAGAGCAGACGAAACCTAAACCTGAGGACACTGAGGTGTGGGAGCCGGTGCCCAAGGCCGTGACTCCGGGCGCCACCCCCGGCGCGCCTCCGTCCGACGCAATCGTGCTGTTCGACGGCAAAAACCTGGACGAATGGGTTTCCGCGCGTGACAAGTCGCCAGCCAAGTGGATGGTCTCCGATGGAGTGCTGACCGTAAACAAGGCCGCGGGAAACATTGAAACCAAACGAGCGTTCAAGGACTACCAACTGCACATCGAATGGAAGGTTCCCGAGAACATCACCGGGACCGGTCAGGCCCGCGGCAACAGCGGCGTATTCCTGGCCTCCACAGGGCCCGGCGACGCTGGATATGAGCTGCAGGTTCTGGATTCCTACGACAATAAAACTTATGTGAATGGGATGGCCGGCAGCATCTACAAGCAAGCTATCCCGCTGGCCAACCCGGGTCGCAAGCCGGGAGAGTGGCAGACCTACGACGTAGTCTGGACGGCGCCTACCTTCGACGCCGACGGAACGCTGAAGTCTCCGGCCTATGTCACAGTCTTCTTCAACGGCGTGCTGGTGGAGAATCACTTCGAGTTAAAGGGCGAGACGCTGTACATCGGCAAGCCGTCCTACAAGGCATACACAACCGCTCCGATTAAGCTGCAGGCGCACGGCGACCGTAGCGAGCCGATCAGCTTCCGGAATATCTGGGTCAGAGAGCTCAATTAGCGAGGGTCCTGGAACAAGCGTTCCACAACGGTGGCGCTAGTACCACGTTGCAGAAATTCGAGTAGTCAAGGGCGCTTACGCTTCCGGCTCAGTTTCAGCATCTTATGGTTGTGGGAAATATAACGCGAATTTCCGCAAGTAGGTACTAGGCGGCAGTTTGTACAAGGTGGCGTTGGGGTATCTGGCCGGTTTCCATGGCTTTCCCGGTTAAGAAAGAGGCCCGGGCGCCGCGCAGGTAGGCTTCCACATCCGCGGTTGAAAATTCGAACCCATGGTCAGCAGGATCGAAGGGCATGCGATCGTGCGTGGCCGCAACATAGAGTTTGGCAGCGATGGCGAGCTCGTCCTTTTCCTTCTCCTCGCGCTCTTTTTGCAGCTGTTTGATTTCGGCGATGAGCTTTTCACGCAACCGGTGCAGGCGCATTTCCTGAATGTTGAGGTTGCGGAACTGGCGCTCGTAGGCGAGGTAAGTGCGCATGCGGAGCATTGTGAGGCGCGCTCGCCGATCGAGTTCGGCGACCTCAGCGGCAAATTCGTTGCAGCCCATGACGTAGAGCGCTTCTTCAAGGCCTGGAATGCGGTCCAGACGCCAAGTGGCATCGGCGAGCGATTGTACTTGTTCGCACTCGCGTTCGCCTAGGGGCTGGTAGGCCTTTTTATATTCGAGGAGGTGTTGTTCATAGCGCTCCGCATCGTCTTCAGGAAGCAGAACGGTGCGGCCGGTCAGAGCGGTTTTGATGGCGTTCTTTGAAGATTTTGCCTTGCCGCTTTCAGATGTGGGGCCGGTACTGAACTTAGCGTTGGCGCGGTTGGCGGCGAGACGGGATGCGCTGATGTGCTGGGTTGGGCAGGCGGGGAGCGCCATTTCCACCGTTGTCGCGCCGTCGTTCCGATCGTTCCCTAGCGGTCTTGGCTCAGCCGGTTGCGGTTCGGATTCGAGCGGTTCAAATTCGAGATGAAGAGGTTGCGAGCCTGAGTTGTGTTCAATGGCTTTGCGGGCGAGGCGCTCGGCGGCGCGGCGCGCTGTGCGGTTCTGGCGCGATGTCATTACGTGACTGTTTTCGCGCGAGCGGTTGCGCGGCGGAGGGAGAGACCGCTTGTAAATGATTGGAAGAGTTGAGAAGAAATTTGCGGCGTTCTTGCGACCACAAATGGGATCGCGGCAAATTTTTCTTTCTGACTTGACCTATGGTTGCCATTTAGACGTGAAAGGACACGAAAGCGACGGCGTATCGTACTCGCCTAGTACCAAGTTGCGGAAATTCGAGTAGTCAAAGGGCGCTTACGCTTCCGGCTCAGTTTCAGCATCTTAGGTTGTGGGAAATATAACGCGAATTTCCGCAAGTAGATACTAGCTTGGGGATGGTGAACGGATCACGCGCCATGCGTGTATAACCGGATCATCATGCCTGCCAATACCGTATCGTTCCCCGCCGGTACAAAAAGCAACAGTCCCATAGCGACGGCGAGGGCGACAAGGCTGAGCAGCGTTTTTGCAGACAGCTTGTTCATGATGTCGTACCAACCGCAAAATTATCGCAGACGGATGCTGCGGGAAATGGGAAGAGAGCTTAATCAACATGCGCGCTACGAAATTCGAATTTGAACAACGCTTCTGGATCATCGGCGCGATCTTCTGGCTGGGCTTTAGTCTTTACTGGCTTGATCCCACGAACTTCGCGGTGGCCATCCTGGGTCTCCTGGCGCCGTCGCTCGATGTGAACAGCGGCCGCGGAAACATTCTGCTCCGGATGATGTTTGGCGGCGGCGCGCTCCTGGTTTTCCTGGCCGCTTCTCTGCGTACATGGGCAACGGCCTATTTGCGTACCGAGATCGTCCACGACACCAGCCAGCATTCCGAAGCCATCGTTGCCGATGGTCCATACCGCTATGTCCGCAATCCGCTATATCTCGCCAATCTGCCGTTGGCCGCCGGTATGGGAGTTCTGGCAAGCAGGCTGGGCTGGCTGTTTCTGGTGGCTGCAATGGGTTGTTTCGTATATCGCCTGATTCTTCGCGAAGAAGACGGCTTTATCGATCGGATGGGCCAGTCCTATAGCGCTTATCTAGAGTTGGTTCCACGATTCTGGCCTGCCCTCTCGCCGCGCGCACCTCCCAGCGGCGCTCAGCCACACTGGGGGCAGGCTCTTGCCGGTGAATCGTTTATCTGGCTCTTCGGTGTTGCGGTGCTCTGCTTCGCGGTTACTCTGAACGTTAAGCTGACGGTCATCGTGTTCGTTTCTAGCTTCGTGGTCTACTTCATCGCCGTCCATGTCGTGAAGAAACGAGCAGCCGTGTCGAACGGATAGCGCTGTCAACTGAAGGCGTGCGATAAAGCATATTAAATTCCTGCCAGGTTTCTTCCCAGAATCTTCGAAATGTTCGCCCGGCAGCTCTGAAGATGGCCTGATGTTCTATCCAGAGGAGCGCTGCCGTGAAGGCTAGCAGCACGATGTGACAGGTCTTGATCAGAGCTTGCATCAGCCGAAAATGCCGGTGCTTAAAGCGGCTAAGCGCGAAGGCCTGGAAGCGCAGGTGAGCGCCCTCTTCATCAAAAATATGCTGGCAGATGCTTCTGAGCAAGGGCGAACCTGTGGCCTCACGCAGGGCCGCATAGTACGGCCGGGCCAACAATTCCGCGGTCACCAGAACCTTGAGACACAGTTCCAGACCTGCTAAGCCGCGAATCCATCGGAAAGCGCTGTCCACCCAGTGCTTCCGCAGGCAAGGCGCGTTTTCTATCTGGAGGAATCGGGCCAGGATCCTGCTATGACGCTGCTCTTCCCGTAAGAAAAGTTTCAAGGCGGCGATCAGCCCGAGATCTCCGGTTGCCCGGGAGAAACGCTGCGCACGCTCCAACATACGGGTACCGCTCGCGCCTTCTCCAAGTTGGAATTGCTGAATGGAGGCGATCACGGCTAGTCTTTCGGCTCCAGTTAAACGGACGCTGTTGTTCCACGGAAGTATCGGTTCGGGTGCGTTTCGGTAGAAATGCTCTACCCAGTCGTAAGAAGTAGTGCAGGCACCCTCGTGAGCAACTTTCCTCATAAGGAGAGTATGCAGCAGTAACTTTGTTTTGTAAAGTACTTCGTGTGAATACGTCATGAGAGCACGGGCCACGGAGACAATCGAAGAGGCGAACAGAGCGACAATTGAGGTGAACCGAATCGATGTTTTTGAAACAGATGACTTTTGCGTTCTGTTTGGCCTTTGCGCCGGCCGCCTTCTCGCGTGAAATTCAGGCACCGAGAGTGGCGCTGAAACGCGTTCCCGACGGCGGAATTCAGCCGCAAGTTGCGGTCGACTCAAACCGTACGATTCATCTTGTCTACTTCAAAGGTGATCCAGCCCACGGCGATCTTTTCTATACGCGGTCAAACGACGGAGAGAGCTTTTCAGCTTCCATCCGGGTGAATTCCGTTCCGGGCGCCGCAGTTGCGATCGGCAACATCCGTGGTCCCCGCATCGCAGTCGGCAGGAACGGAAATGTCTTCGTGGCTTGGAACGCTTCATCAAAGCTTGGAAACGCCGCGCTTGGCCGCAGCCCGATGCTGTTCAGCAAGCTCGACCAATCCCGCTCAGCTTTTGAACCGGAGCGAAACCTGATCCACACCGCGTACGGCATCGATGGAGGCGGTGGAATCGCGGCAGATCAGCAGGGTCGTGTGTACGTGTTCTGGCATGCACCGATTCCCGGTCGGCGAGGCGAACAATTTCGGCGCGTGTGGATGGCTCGCTCCCAAGACGACGGGGCATCTTTCGAGCCAGAACGCATAGCCTGGGATCAGCCGTCAGGCGCCTGTGGCTGTTGTTCCTTGAATGCCTACGCAGATCCCGCCGGAAGGATTTACGTCCTCTTTCGTTCCACACAAGAGATGGTTCATCGCGATATGTACCTTATCGAATCAACTGATCACGGATCCAGCTTTAGAGGATCGAATATTTCGAAGTGGAACGTCAGCTACTGTGTCATGAGCTCCGAAGGATTCGCAACTGGACCGACCGGTACATTCGCTGCTTGGGAGACGGAGAAACAAGTTCATTTCGGGCCGATCGACTCAGCGAAGGCCACTGCCGACGACGCTGCCGTATCGAATGGGAGTAACCAAAAGTATCCGTCTCTTGCGATAAACCGAGAAGGTCTCCTTCTCGTCTCATGGACCGAAGGAATGGGCTGGAAACGCGGCGGAAGCTTACACTGGCAGATCTTTGAAAAGGGGAAACCTGTTGGCAAATCCGGGAGCGTGGATGGCGTGCCAGTCTGGAGCGTTGTTGCCTCTTACGGCCGACGGAATGGGAACTTCGTTGTCCTCTACTGAGCTCAGGACCGCAGACAACAGGCCGAGACGATGGTTCGATGGCTCAATCCCAGCTGCTTCGGACAGCTCAGCCGTGGCGAGTATACCGCAGGTATGGAACTGGTCAAGTGGAGCGAGCTGAGGGATCGTAAGCGTCTGACCCTCAGGCGCGATCGTTCCGAGGGCTGACTTGATGCGGTCGGTAAGACCTGTGGCGCCATAGTGCTCGCGCACCTTGATTGTTGTGTCCGTCATAACGGTTCTCCAGAAAAGATCGTTGATTGTGGTGGTTGACTTAGGACGCAGCTGAAGCGCCAGCGACGGCGCGAATCGACTTGGGCTGGGAACGTACCAGCCAGTAGAGAGCGACCGCGTGCGTGATCATCAGTAATGGCACGTAAATGATTGGGATCGCATAGGCGGCGCCCAACTGCCCCGCCATCGCGGGAAGGCCGACCTGAATGCCGTGGTAGTAGTCGACGATGATGTCAGTTGCTCCTACGAGATTGAAAGCGACGACGAAAGACCAAAAGAGCGGACGTATCCTTACGGTGAGAAGCGCCAGGATGGCCAGCACTCCGGTTGCGAAGTCTCCGTAGGCGGCAAACACTGCAAAGCCGGCGGGCAGATTGGGGCCTACGATGCCTGGAAGGATAAAGACGAGCCCGAAAAATCGAAAGCTGTGCAGTGTAGCGATTGCGCGTTGCGCATTAAACCGGTCCATCGCCTTAAGCCTCGGCAGGACGTAGACACCGAAGCAAAGCAGCCAGGCGACATAACCCAAGGCAAGGTGCAGTTGAAAGATGATTTGCGGTGACATTTGGCCTCCTATCGCATGGGATGATGTTCATCATTCCATAGACTCAGATTTTCCTCGGGAACTTGTAAACGCCCTCATTGCCCTCCGGGGGTGATAGATTTGACATTCGCCCGGAAGAACTCCTCTAATGTCTGTGGATTCCGGCCGGTTACCACTCGAACCGCATCAGTAGTCTGGAAGCGCTGCTCACCTTTCCGGAAGTACTGCCAAAGATGGGTCAGATGATCGAGCGCGTGAGGATTGATTCGCTCCTTCACTGCTTCGGCCCACTGTTCGTCCGTGATGGGCACATAGCGAATCGGCCGCCCCGTCACCCGCCCGAGAGTTTCGACCATTTCCCGCACTGTTGGCGCTTCGCTCACCAGAGGGTACACATTTTGGGACGGCACGCCGAGGTTAGCCAAAAGAGTTGCGGCCACGCGGGATACATCCTCCGCGCCGGCGAGTGGAATGACGGTTTTGTCATCGCCCCACGGCAGGAAGACGGCGTTGTGCCCGGCCACGCTCCGGCTGACAAGAGCGCGTATGTTTTCGTAATAGGGCGGCGCTTGAATATGAACAGCTCCAACCTGCGCCCAGTCGAAGATGCGATCGGCCAACCGATGCTGCAAGTTGCGGAATGAGGGTGTCCGTTGGAGATCGCGAAACGCGGGATCACCGGGCGAACCCTGAAACTGCGAATTGTTCACCACGAGTTCCAGGCCGGCATCGCGAGCCGCCGCAGCGAAGATCGTGGCTGCCTCAAGCAGCCCATCGGCAACCGGGTATGTGAAAAATGCGCGCTTCACTCCTTGCATTGCCGCCTGGACTGAGGCTGGGTTGAGGAGATCGCCCTCGACGATCTCCGCGCCTTGTTGGCGGAGTTCTTCGGACCGGGCATCGAGTTTGTGGACAAAGGCGCGAACGGGAATGCCCTGCTTGAGCAGGAGACCGGCGACGACGCGTCCGGTTGACCCTTGCGGGCCGCCGGCTGCACCGGTGATCAGAATTGGGTGGGACATTGGTAAGTCCTCCTTTCTGCCCGTAGGATGATACCTATAATCCTATAGATTCGATTTTCTTCTTGTCGCTGGAGCCGGTTGCATCGTGGGATGATGGCGAGCATCTACAATGAGCCATGCGTTACCGGCCCGAGCACAAGGCGGAAGTCCGTCAGAAGATTGTGAAGGACGCCTCGAGACGCGTACGCGCCGAGGGTATGAGCGGCGCAGCGGTTGCAGCGGTTATGCGCGACACTGGTCTGACGCATGGAGGCTTTTACAAGCACTTCGGGAGCAAGGACGAGCTAGTCATGGAGTCGCTTGGGGAGGCCTTCCGGGATATCGCCGATAAGCTGGTTCGCGCGGCCCAACAGTCGCACTCAGAGGCAGCGTGGAAGGCGATTGTGAAGTCCTATCTAAGCCTGGAATACTGCGATCACCCGGAGCGTGGCTGTCCGCTGACGGCACTTGCCCCCGAGCTGGCGCGGGTGGATGAGACGATGAGGAGCCAGGTCCTCGCCCAACTCGTGAAGTACAGGGATCGAATGGTTCCATTTATGCCCGGGCGCCGAACTGCCGACAAAGAGCGCGCTTTCTTTGTGATCTTTTCAGCGATGGCCGGAGCGGTTGAGATTGCGCGTATGCTGCCCGAACGTGCGGCGCAAGAGAAAGTGCTGGCAAGCACAAGGGAATTTCTCTTGCGCAGCTTTTGATTTCTTCAGTCGATTGCGCAGCCGGCGCGGGGGCCATACGGAAATGGTGTTCCGGCAAATAAACTGCCGCGTGATCGGCGAGTATTTATCCATTGCGAGCGGATGACGCGCTTAACCGGAGGTTACGCATTCGGCTTCCCCCGGTTCTTACGCATGGAGTCACCCCCCCATCTCGACGTGGTGAGCGTTGTGCACCAGCCGGTCGAGGATGACGTCGGCAAACGTTCGGATCGCCGATCTGCCCCTGCCGGGAGAATTGCCGCCGTTCAACAAGTTTTTAGCTTCGGAGTTTTGAACGCAGTCTCTACAACTAATATGCCGTCGGCAGGCGTTTAGAGAATCTCACCGATTTACTCCTCGCGCAGCAATGTTAACGGATCAAGCGACAGCGCGCGCTGCGCTGGAATCCACGTAGCCAGCAAGCCCAGCAAGGCCATAGCAAAGACAACACCAGCCAATACCAGCGGGTCGCGTGGAGTCGCCTCATACACAATGGAAGCCAGCACCCGGCTCGCCAGAATTCCGAGGAGCAGTCCGGCTGCCGAACCGAAAGCAAGCAATTTGAAAGGCCGCCCCAACGCTGCCTGTAATACTTCCTTACGCTGCGCGCCGAGGGCCATACGAATTCCCAATTCCTTCAGCCGCTTGCTGACCGAGTACGCCGCCATTCCAAAGATGCCGGTGATGGACAGCATCGCGCCCATTACGCCTAGCACGCCTAGCGACAGCGTCGCCATACGCGAAGGAAACAGATTTGTGTCCAATCCCCGGTTCCACGTTTGGATGAAAGGAGGCAGTCCCGCATCCAGGTCCCGCAGTTTAGTCCTCATGGCGCCGGCGAGTTGCTGCGGATCGCGCTTGGAGCGTACTACCAGCGATGTCTCACTCGATGGCGATTGCAGGATTGGAAGAAACATCGCCGGCTGCGGATCTTCGGTGAGGCTATTATATTTTCCGTCTTCAACGATACCCACTACTTGTACGCACGTTCCGTCCGGCATTTTGAAGTATCTGCCCATTGGGTTTGTTGCGGAGCTGAAAATTTTGCGCGCAAACTGCCGGTTGATTATTGCCACCCGCGGCGCGCTCTTATCGTCATGCCATGTGAAAGTTCTTCCGGACAGCAAGGCGGTGGCCGCCGCGTGAAAGTATTCGGGAGAGATGCTATACGTTACCGTTTCAGCCGCGGCATTCGATGGCCTCAGATCGGTCATTTTATCGGTAAAGACGTTCGACGCGTTCGAGTGCTCGTATAGCGGTGTTCGATCCACCAGCCCCACAGACTGGACACCGGGAATCGTCTGCATCGCATCGATCATATGTTTTTGCATCGCGGGCACCGCATCGCCGCGGTAACCCGCCATATCCAAAGCAGTGTTCATCAGCATGGCGTTCTGCGGCTCAAAACCGAAATTGCTGTGCAGCGAGCGTAGCAGCCCGCGCACAGCGACCAACGAAGAAGTGACCAGCACTGCACAGATAGCAATTTGCACGACAAGTAACAGGTCTCGGGCCGTAACCCGCCGCCCGCCCGTGCTTCTTGATCCCGACTTGATGATTTCGTAGGCGTCCGTGCGAAGGATCTGCCTCACGGGGACCGCGCCAAAGAGGAACCCGCTCGCTAAGGTCAACAGCAAAGCGACTCCATAAACGTGAGCGTCCGGCTCCACACGCAAGCTGAATGGAAATCTGGAGAATGGCTGCCACACGCTCAGGCCGCGCAACAACACGATGCTGCCCCATAGTCCGACGGCGCCCCCGATCAAGGAAATCAGCACAGCTTCTGTAAACAGTGTGCGCAGAATGCGGTTGCGGCTCGATCCAAGCGCGAGTCGCAGGGCAAGTTCCCGGGAACGGTCGGCGGCGCGCGCGGCAAACAGGCTGCCCAGGTTGGCGCATGCGGCCAATAGAATTAACCCCGCCAGCAGCATCAACCCTGTTAGAAATGCCTGAACCGGAGGGCCAAGAACGTCGCCATAAAGACTCGGACGAGCCAAGGTAAACGTCATCTTGCCGTCATCGTTGGGATAGGTCTTTTCGAGGTAGGAGCCAATCGAGTTCAGATCGGCAATCGCCTGTTGAGGAGTAACTCCCGCCTTCAAATGTCCAATCACCTCGAAAATCCGGCGAGCTCCGCGCGCGTTCAGGAGATTCACGCCCTCCATCTGCTCCTGGTTCACTATCGGCACGAAAACGTCGGGAAAGAAAAACACTATGGTCCCGTGGAAATCGGGCGGGGCTACGCCGACGACGGTGAAAGGATGCTTGTTGAGCTGAACGGTGCGGCCCACCACGCCGCGATCATCCTGAAAACGAGTGTGCCAAAACGCGTACGTGAGCACGACATACGGAGCGCTGTTCGGGCCATGCTCGTCGGAGCCGTCAAAGAAACGGCCAAGATACGGATGAATGCCCAATGCGTCGAAGTAGTTCCCGCTCGTTTCGATGATCCAGGCGCGCGATGGATTTTCGCCCGTGTCCAGTCCCGCCTGAGCGATGCTAAAAGCTGCCAGGCCATCAAAGCTGCGGTTGCGATCGCGAAAATCGAGATAGTGTAGGATACGACTCGAACCCGGCCTTATCGCTTGCGCGCTCGATTCCATAAAGGCTCTGCGCCTGAGGCGCATTCAGCGGGCGCAGTATCATCGCGTTCAGCACGCCAAAGACGACGGCATTGGCGCCTATCGCCAGCGCCAGCGTGACAATGGCGACGATTGCGAATCCGGGAGACTTGCGCAACACGCGGAGAGCGAAGCGCACATCCTGCATGAGAGTTTCAAAGAAGGCGCCGCCCATCGCTTCGTGGCTTTCTTCCTTAAACCGCACGTGGCCGCCGAATTCGATGTGGGCGCGGCGTTCCGCCTCGGCACGATGGAGACCGGAACGCTCCAGATCATCCGCGCGGTGCTGGATGTGCGAGCGGAGCTCCGCCTCCATCTCATCCGAAACTTGAGAACGATGGAAAAACTTGGCGGCAAGAGAGCGAAAGTAGGCCGGCAGTTTCATATTCAAGCCTTATTCCTCGCGCAGCAGTGTCGAAGGATCAAGCGAGAGAGCGCGTTGCGCCGGAATCCACGTGGCCAGCAGCCCCAGTAGTGCCATAGCCAGGACAACACCCGTCAATACCAATGGATCGCGTGGAGTCGCCTGATACACGATGGACGCGAGTACCCGGCTGGCCAGAATTCCGAGGAGCAATCCTGCGGCCGACCCGAACGCAAGTAACTTGAAAGCCCGTCCGAGCGCTGACTCTAACACTTCCGCACGCTGCGCGCCGAGGGCTAAACGAATTCCCAATTCCTTCAGCCGCCTGCTGACAGAGTACGCAGCTATTCCAAAGATGCCAATTATGGACAGCATCGCGCCCATCACGCCCAGCACACTCAGCGAGATCGTCGCCATACGCGGGGCGAACAGAGCTACGCCCAGTCCCTTGTTCCAGGTTTGGATGAAGGAAGGCAGCCCAGAGTCCAGATCCCGCAGTTTGCTCCGCATCGCTGACGCCAGTTGCCCCGGATCGCGGTTTGATCGGACGACAAGCGTCGTCCCACTCGAGGGCGATTGCAGGATGGAGACGAACATGGCCGGCTCCGGATGTTCGCCGAGGGTCTGATATTTTCCGTCTTCCGCGATCCCCACCACTTGTACGCGCGTGCCGTCTTGTACCTTGTAATACTTGCCGGTGACGTTGGTTACTGAGCCAAAGATCGTGCGGGCAAACTGCTGGTTGATCACCGCTACTCGCGGCGCGTTTTGATCGTCGTGCCATGTGAACCCCCTCCCCGAGAGCATGGCCGTGCCCACCGCGCGGAAGTAGCCGGGAGAGACGCTGTAGGTCGGGACATTAGCCGCGGCATTCGATGGCCTCAGATCCGTCGCTTCCCCGGGAAACACAATCGACCATCTCATGCTCCCATTGAGTGGCGTCAGATCAGCGAATCCCACGGATGTCACACCCGGAATGGTCCCGATGGCGTCCATCATGCGCTTTTGCATGACAGGCACTCGGTCGCCACGGTAACCTGCCATAGTCAGATCCGTATCCATCAGCATCGCGTTCCGCGGCTCGAAACCAAAGTTGCTGTCGAGCGAGCGCACGTATCCACGCACGGCAACCAGGGAAGAAGTAATCAGCAGCGCGCAGATCGCAATCTGCACCAACAGCAACAGGTCTCGGACCGTGATCCGCCGCCCGCCGGTTGTTCTCGATCCCGATTTGACGATCTGATAGGGATCCGTGTGAAGGATCTGCCTCATGGGGACTGCGCCAAAGAGGAATCCACTGATGAATGTCAACAGCAGGGCTACCGCATAGACATTCGCATCCGGGTACACAGCCATCTGGACCGGGTATTTGGGGACTGGCTGCCATACGCTCAGCCCATTCAAGAGCATTGCGCCACCCCACAGTCCAACCAGCGCCTCCCATGAGAGATATCAGCAGAGCTTCGGTAAAGAGTCCGCGCAGGATGCGGTTGCGGCTCGACCCGAGCGCGAGGCGCAGAGCAATTTCGCGCGTTCGGTCAGCGGCGCGCGCGGCAAACAGGCTGCCCAGGTTGGCGCACGCGGCCAGCAGGATTAAGCCCGCCAGCAGCATCAATGCCGTAAGAAATGCCCGTGTTCCGGGAGCAGCGAAGTCGCCAAAGAGAAATGGGCGTGCTAATCCAAACCTCATTTTGGCATCGGTTTTCGGATAGGTCTTTTCCAGCCAGGAGCCAATCGAGTTCAGATCGCTAGTCGCCTGTTGTCTGGCGACTCCCGCCTTCAGGTGTCCGATGGTCATCAAAAGCGACGGGAATCCGCGCTCGTTCAGGCTATTCCACCCTTCCAACTGCAATTGGTTTACGATCGGCACGAAGAGATCCTGAGAGAAAAACAACACCGGCCCGTGGAACCCAGGCGGCGCAACACCGATGATGGTGAACGGGTGCTTGTTCAGTCGAACCGTGCGGCCAATCACGCCGCGGTCGTCCTGAAAGTGGGTGTGCCAATACGCGTAGTTGAGCACGATATACGGGGCGCTATTCGGACCTCGCTCATCGGATGCGTGAAAGAACCGGCCCAGGTACGGCCGTATCCCAAATACGTCGAAGTAGTTCCCACTCGCTTCATCGACAAAGGCGCGAGTGGGATTGCCGCCCGTATCCAGCCCTGCCTGAGTGTTGTTATAAGCTGCCAGGCCATCAAAGCTGCGGTTTCGGTCGCGCAGGTCGAGGTAGTCTCGATATGAGAACTCCAGTGATATATCGCTCGAGTGCTCGATGGTGTAGAGGCTCTCCGGCCGTGGCACATCGAGCGGGCGCAGGATCAGCGCGTTCAGCACACTGAAAACCACGGCGTTGGCGCCAATGGCCATAGCCAGCGTCAGAACGGCGACGATTGTGAATGCGGGAGACTTTCGCAACACGCGGAGGCTGAAGCGCGCGTCCTGTATCAGGGTCTCAATGAAATTGCCGGCGAGCGCTTCGCGGCATTCCTCTTTGAAGCGCACGTGGCCGCCGAACTCGATGTGGGCGCGGCGTTCCGCCTCGGCACGATGGAGGCCGGAACGTTCCAGATCCTCCGCGCGGTGCTGTATGTGTGAGCGAAGTTCCTCCTCCATCTCATCCGAAACTTGAGAACGATGAAAAAACTTAGCGGCAAGAGAGCGAAAGTAGGCCAGGAATTTCATATTCAGAGCCACCTCACTCCTCGCGCAGCAGTGTTAAAGGATCGAGCGAGAGCGCGCGCTGGGCTGGAACCCAGGTGGCCAGCAAGCCCAGCAACGCCATCGCTAGAACAACCCCGGCCAATACCAGCGGATCGCGGGGTGTTGCCTGATACACGATGGACGCGAGCACCCGGCTGGCCAGAATTCCGAGGAGCAGTCCTGCTGCCGAACCACAGGCGAGCCATTTGATTGCGCGTCCCAAGGCTGCCTGCAGCACTTCGGTCCGCTGCGCGCCGAGGGCAACGCGAATTCCGAATTCCTTCAGCCGCTTGCTGACCGAGTAGGCAGCCATTCCAAAGATGCCAGTGATGGACAGCATCGCGCCCATCATCGCCCAGCACACCGAGCGCCACGGTAGCCACACGCGAAGGGAACAACGTGAAGTCGTCCAGTTGCTGGCTCCAGGTTTCGATGTAGGAGGGCAAGCCGCGATCAAGGTCCCGCAGGGTACTTTTGATCGCCGCCTCCACCTGCCGCGGATCGCTGCTAGAACGGATCACCAGATTTGTCGCCAGGGTTGGCGATTGCAGGATCGGAAGAAACATTGCAAGCGCCGAATCGTCGGTGAGGCCTTTATATTTCCCGCTCTCCACGATCCCCACCACCTGGATGCGCGTTCCATCGCCCAGCTTGTAAAAATGGCCCAGGGCGTTTGCGGGAGAGCCGAACATTTTAGTTGCAAATTCCCGATTCACCACTGCCACGCGAGGCGCGTTCTTGTCGTCATGCCACGAGAAAGTCCTACCCGCCAACAAGGCTGTGCCCGCCGCCTGGAAGTATTCGGGCGACATTCGAAACGAAAATGCTGTAGCCGCGGCACTCGATGGACTCAGATCTGGCGACTGGTCGCTAAAAACAGCCGACTGGCCGTAAGCGCCACTGATTAGCGGCGGCCAATCGATCAATCCCGCGGATTCTACTCCGGGAATCGCCCGCATCGCATCCAGCATCCGCTTCTGCATTTCGGGCACTCTTTCGCCGCTGTAGCCCGCCATGCTGAGATCCGTATTGACGATCATCACGTTCCGTGGATCGAATCCGAAGTTGCTGTGCAGCGAACGGAGCAAACCTCGCACGGCAACCATCGAGGAGGTCACCAGCACCGCACAAATCGCAATTTGCACCACCAGCAACAGATCCCGGATTGTAATCCGCCTGCCAACCGCACCGCTGGATCCCGCCTTGACGATCTGGTACGGATCGGTCCTGAGCACCTGGCGCACAGGAACCACGCCGAAAAGGATTCCGCTCACCAAAGCCAATATCAACGCGACGCCATACACGTTTGCGTCCGGGTTCACCGGCACCGAGATGGGATATCTTGGCAGCGGCTGCCACACACTGAGCGCGCGCAAAAGCGCTACACTGCCCCACAGCCCGAGGGCGCCTCCGGCGAGCGAAATCAGCACCGCTTCGGTGAAAAGCGTGCGCAGAATGCGAATGCGGTTTGGCTCCCAGCGCGAGCCGAAGAGCAACTTCACGACTTCGGTCAGCCACGCGTGCTGCAAACAGGCTTCCCAGATTTGCGCAGGCCGCCAGGAGAATCAATCCCGCCAGCAGCATCAATCCCGTAAGGAACATCTGTACGCGGCGCCCAAGAAAATCGCCGTAAAGACTCGGCCGGGACAATGAATAACTCATTTTCCCGTGCTCTTTGGGATAGGTCTTTTGCGAGATAGGAGCCAATCGAGTTCAGATCGGCAATCGCCTGAGCCGGAGTGACTCCGGCCTTCAGATGTCCCTAGCGCCAGATAAATCCAAGGCGTTCCGCGCGCGTTCAGAACATTTCTTCCCTCCACCTGCTCCTCGTTCACCATCGGCAAAAAGAAATCGGGAAAAACAAATACCAGAGTCCCGTGGAACTCGGGCGGAGCGACACCAATGACGGTGAAAGGATGCTTGTTGAGCCGCACAACGCGGCCCACCACGCCGCGGTCATCCGGAAAATGGCTGTGCCAATACGCGTAGCTGAGCACGATGTATGGAGCGCTGTTCGGGCCACGCTCATCGGAGGCGTGGAAGAAACGGCCAAGATACGGCTGAATGCGTAAGGCGTCGAAGTAGTTGCCGCTCACTTCATATCCGAAAACGCGCGATGGATTTTCGCCTGTATCCAGCCCGGCCTCGATGATTCGATAAGCTGCCAGACTCATCGAAGCTGCGATTGCGGTCGCGCAGGTCGAGATAGTCGGGATACGATTGCACCGGATCATCTTCGTCCGAGCGCTCGATTCCGTAGAGGCTCTCCGGGTGAGGCACATTCAGCGGGCGCAGGATCAGCCCGTTCAGCACGCCAAAGACCACGGCATTTGCGCCTATCGCCAGCGCCAGCGTCAAAACGGCGACGATTGTGAATCCGGGAGACTTGCGCAACACGCGCAGGCTGAAGCGCAGGTCCTGTATGAGAGTCTCGATGAAATTGCCGCCGAGCGCCTCGCGGCATTCCTCTTTGAATCGCTCGTGGCCGCCGAACTCGATGCGCGCGCGGCGTTCCGCCTCGGCACGATGCAGGCCGGAACGTTCCAGATCGTCAGCGCGGTGCTGGATGTGCGAGCGAAGCTCCTCCTCCATCTCATCCGCAACTTGAGAACGATGAAAAAACTTAGCGGCAAGAGAGCGAAAGTAGGCCAGGAATTTCATATTCAGAGCCACCTCACTCCTCGCGCAGCAGTATCAAAGGATCAAGCGACAGCGCGCGTTGCGCTGGAATCCACGTGGCCAGCAGCCCCAGCAACGCCATCGCCAGAACAACACCAGCCAATACCAGCGGATCGCGGGGAGTTGCCTGATACACGATGGAAGCCAGCACCCGGCTCGCCAGAATTCCGAGGAGCAATCCTGCCGCCGAACCAAAAGCCAGCAATTTGAATGCCCGTCCCAAGCGCTGCCTGCAACACTTCCTTACGCTGCGCGCCGAGGGCGATACGAATTCCCAATTCCTTCAGCCGCTTGCTGACCGAGTACGCAGCCATTCCAAAGATGCCGGTGATCGACAGCATCGCGCCCATCACGCCCAGCACGCCCAGCGACATCGTCGCCATACGCGAAGGAAACAGAGCGCTCTCCAGTTCCTGGTTCCACGTGTGGATGGTAAAGGGCAGCCCTGCATCCAGGTCCCGCACTGTGCTCCTGATGGCTGCCGCCAGTTGCTGCGGATCGCGATTCGAGCGCACCACCAGGCACTGTCTGGCTCGAAGGCGATTGCAGGATCGGGAGAAACATCGCCGGCTGTGGATCTTCGGCGAGGCTCGCATATTTTCCGTCTTCTACAATGCCCACCACTTGTATGCGCGTTCCATCCTGCGCTTGTAATATCCGCCCATTGCGTTTGTTGCGGAGCCAAAGATTTTGCTCGCAAACTCCCGATTGACCACGGCTACGCGCGGCGCGTTTTTGTCGTCATGCCAGGTGAAAGTCCTGCCCGCCAGCAAGGTTGTCCGGGCCGCATCGAAGTATTCGGGAGATATGTTGTACATGCATGGCTTCAGCAGCGGCATTCGACGGCCTCAGATCGGTCGTTTTGTCGGTAAAGACATTCGAGCTGTTCGCGCCGTAATACAGCGGTAGCCGATCGACCAATCCCACAGACTTTACGCCAGGAATGGTCTCGCAAAGCATCGATCATGCGCTTTTGCATGGCGGGCACTGCTGTCGCCGCTGTAACCGGCCATGCTCAGAGCGGTCTCCACCAGCATTGCATTCTGCGGTTCAAAACCGAAATTGCTGTGCAGCGAGCGCACCAGTCCGCGCACGGCGACCATCGAAGAAGTGACCAGCACCGCGCAGATCGCAATCTGCACGACGAGCAACAGGTCTCGGACAGTGATCCGCCGCCCGACCGTGCCGGTTGATCCCGACTTGACGACCTGATAGGGATCCGTGCGAAGCACCTGCCTTACCGGGACCGCGCCAAAGAGGAATCCACTCGCTAAACTCAACAGCAAAGCTACTCCATAAACATTTGCGTCCGGGTTTACAGGCACCTGGAGGGGGGCTGTTGGAAGCGGCTGCCATACGCTCAGCCCGCGCAACAACACAACGCTGCCCCATAGTCCGACAGCGCCTCCGATCAGGGAAATCAGCACGGCTTCGGTAAAGAGTTGCCGCAGAATGCGCATGCGGCTCGCTCCAAGCGCGAGCCGCAGAGCAACTTCCCGGGAACGGTCGGCGGCGCGTGCGGCAAACAGGCTGCCCAGGTTGGCGCAGGCGGCCAGCAGAATTAATCCCGCCAGCAGCATCAATCCCGTAAGGAATGCCCGTATCGGACCGCCCAACCAGTCGCCGGTAAGACCTGGACGCGCCAAGGAAAAGGTCATTTGGCCATCGTCTTTGGGGTAGGTCTTTTCCAGATAGGAGCCAATCGAGTTCAGATCGGCAACAGCCTGTGCCGGAGTGACTCCCGCCTTCAGATGTCCCAACACCATCAAAATGCCGCGGTTCCCGCGCGCGTTCAGCACATTCATCCCCTCCACCTGCTCCTGGTTAACGATCGGCACCCAGAAATCGGGAAAGACAAACAACAGAGTCCCGCGGAACTCAGGCGGCGCTACACCGAGGATGGTAAAAGGATGCTTGTTCAGCTGAACGATACGGCCCACCACGCCGCGATCGTCCTGAAAATGGCTGTGCCAATACGCGTAGGTGAGCACGATATACGGAGCGCTGTTCGGGCCATGCTCATCGGAGCCGTGGAAGAAGCGGCCAAGATACGGCTGAATGCCTAATGCGTCGAAGTAGTTCCCGGTCACTTCCAGGATCCAGGCGCCGGATGGATTGTTGCCCGTATCCAGCCCCGCCGGAGCGACGTTATAAGCTGCCAGATCATCAAAGCTGCGGTTGCGATCGCGCAGATCGAGATAGTCGGGATACGATTGATTCACGGCCTTATCGCTCCCGCGCTCGATTCCGTAGAGGCTCTGCGCCTGTGGCACATTCAGCGGGCGCAGGATCAGCGCATTCAACACACCGAAAACCACTGCGTTTGCGCCGATTGCCAACGCCAGCGTCACAACGGCGACAGCGGTAAAGCCGGGAGACTTGCGCAACATGCGAAGGCGCGAAGCGCACATCCTGTATGAGGTTTCGATAGAAAGTGCCGCCGAGCGCTTCGTGGCTTTCCTCCTTGAACCGCACATGGCCGCCGAACTCGATGCGCGCGCGGCGTTCCGCTTCGGCACGATGCGAGGCCGGAACGTTCCAGATCATCCGCGCGGTGCTGGATGTGCGAGCGAAGCTCCTCCTCCATCTCATCCTCAACTTGAGAACGATGAAAAAACTTAGCGGCGAGGGAACGAAGGTAGGCCAGGAATTTCATATTTCCTCCGGTTGAGCGGCAAGAGCGGCAGCCGATGGCTGTCGCCAGCCGGTTCCAGCCTTCGGTTTCTTCGCGCAGACGCTTGCGGCCCGCGGCAGTGAGTTCGTAGAACTTGGCGCGGCGATTGTTTTCCGATGTGCCCCAGCTTGCTTTGAGAAGGCCCTGACGCACCAGACGGAACAATGCGGGATAGAGCGCCCCCTGCTCGATGAGCAGAGCTTGCTCGGAGATTTGTCCGATGCGCAAAAGAACCCCGTAGCCATGCAGAGGACCGAGAGAGACCGCCTTCAGAATCAGAAGATCGAGAGTTCCTGGAAGAAGCTGGGCCTGGCCGGACATTTTCACTCCTAAGATAATTAGGAGTATAGTGCACGCTTTCCTAAGCTGTCAAGGAGAAAGAATGAACGCCAGATATACGGTTACGTAGGAGGACTAGTACCGATCGCTACGGTAAAAGTTCTCATATCAACACGTTCCGCACTATCATTCTTGTTTGCCCTCGAACAAGTCAAAAGTCAAACAGACCCAGGGATCTGTCATCCGTCCCGCATTTCTGTTGCCAGTATTGTTAGCTATATTTCTCGCGCCCTTGGTTCTGGCGCAGAGCGCGACATCTGCGCCGCCGGAACACACCTTGCACACGACCGCTGCAATCGGGATGCCGGAGGTCAAAAACTATTCGGTTCGCGACTACAAGGGCGGTGGACAGGTGTGGACGATTGCCCAGGACCCCCGCGGGATCGTGTACTTCGGCGATTCGAGCTCGGCGTTGCTCGAGTTCGACGGCGCTATCTGGCGAAAGATCTTTCTGCCTTCGAGCGTGGTCCGGTCTCTCGCGGTCGATGATGGCGGCCGGGTTTGGCTAGGCGCGAGCGGGAACTTCGGCTATCTCGTGCCAGACGCCAACGGCGCGCGGCAGTATGTCTCGCTGCTTGAAAAGGTTCCAGCGCAAGATCGCGGCTTTACCGACGTGTGGCAGACCCTGCTGACACCGCAAGGAACCTTCTTTCGCAGCTATGAGCTGCTCTTTCGCTGGGATGGCAAGCGCATGCAGGTCTGGTCGCCGGAAGCGAGGTCGAGATTCCAGGCGCTCTCATACATCCGCGGCCGGATCTACACCGCCCAAACCGGAATCGGCCTTCAGGAGATTGTGGGCGACGAATTGCGCAATCTGCCGGGAGGCGAGGCCTATCGCTCCTCCGGAAAGCTGTTTCTCTATCCCTACGATGAGAGCCGCATTCTCGTCTCGGCGCGCGATCAACTGTTCACTCTATACGATGGCCAAAAAGTGACACCGTTTGTAACCCAGGCGGATGACTATCTCCGAGCGCACCGGCTCTATACCTCCACTGTGCTCAGGGATGGGACTATCTGCGCTACCACCTTGACGGGCGGCGCCGTACTGATTGAGCACGACGGCAAACTTCGCCAGATCATCGACAAGAACGACGGAATCCTCGGCTCGGATGTCCTCAGCGCTTATCAGGATCGGGAGGGCGCGCTCTGGCTGGGTTTGGATACAGGCATCGCTCGTGTCGAAGTGAACTCGCCTATTTCCATCTTTTCGCGCGAGACCACGTTGGATGTGGCGGAGTTCAACGGTTATGTTTATCGGACGACTGCCGCGGGGCGCAGCGGCCTCTTGCGGATCATTCCCGATCCTCAAACCGGCCGGCCCGTAGACATGCCTATCGCCGGTCCCACCCAAGCGTGGACTCTGGTTGTATTCAAGGACCCCGCCGGCAAGGCTCCTGCCCAGTTGCTGGTAGCGACCAGTGAGGGCGTGATGAGGCTTGAGGGCGACGCGCTTGTTCCTGCCATTCCCGGACTGCATGGCTTTCCCGAGCAAGTCTACGACATAAGTGTGTCCCGAAAGGACCCGTACCGGGTATTCATCGGACATAGCGATGGCGTGGCTTCGACGCGCTGGAACGGACATTCATGGATCGACGAAGGTCGAGTGCCAAACCTGGTTTATACAGCAAGGAGCGTGGTCGAGGACGCGAAAGGGACTCTCTGGGCGAGCGGCGGCGACAACCAAATTGTTCGCATCGATGTTGCTCCGTCGGGCATGCGAGACTCCAAAGGCGAGATGCTCGGCACGAGAGAAGGTCTCCCTGAGGGTCCAGCCTTTGCAAACTTCGTGGCAGGCGGCATCTTTGCAACGGTCGATCGCGTAAAGCAGGAGTTTCGCTGGGACGAAGCGGCTCACACGTTTGTAGTCGACAACCGCTTTTTGCTGCCCATCGACGGACCCGACGCTGCCTTCAGTCTGTTTGGAGACGGTGACGATAAGGTTTGGTCTTCCTCCGCTTCGTCAGAGATCCGCCGTCAAGGCCTTTTTACCCGGCAACAGGATGGGGGCTGGCATCTCGAAGAGGACACATACCGGCGCATGGGCCGATTCCGGTTCTTCTTTCTGCACCCCAAACCGGATGCTACTGTCTGGTTTTTCGGCGAGAACCTTGTCCGCTTCGATCCTCGTATCAGAGAAATCACGCCACAACAGTTCCCCACGGTTGTGCGTCAGGTGAAGGCCGGGTCTCAGTTGATCTATGGCGGAGACAGAACTGGCGATGGCAGCGAAAAACGCCTGCAGCCAGGGAGCAACGCGCTGCACTTCCAATTTGCGGCGCTCACCTACGGAAATCCGGCTGAGACCGTCTACCAATATTTTCTGGAAGGCCTGGACAAGGACTGGTCTGCGTGGACTACGCAAAAAGAAGCCAACTACAGTGGCCTGGGCCCTGGAAGTTATCGCTTTCACGCGCGTTCCCGGGCCGACGATGGCCGCATGGGCGAGGAAGCTGTCTATGCGTTCACGATCCTGCCGCCCTGGTACCGGACCAAGCTGGCCTATGTTGTCTACGGACTGCTCTTTTTGCTCATTACGTTCGCCTTCTGGCGATTCGTTGTCGTTTATGAGCGTAAGAACGCTCTCCGCAGGACGCAGGAACTCCAAGCCCAGGCGAAAGCTCTGGAAGCTACTGTGAATGAGCGCACGCGAGAGATTCGCGGACAGGCATCAGAGATTGCGGCGCAGAGGGACAGCATCGAACTGCTGAGTGAGATCGGCAGAGAGATCACCGCTTCGCTCGACCTCAATACCATCTTGTTCAAGCTCTATGAGCGCGTGAACCAGATTGTGGACGCCAGCATCTTTGGCGTCGGTTTGTACCGGCCGGAGAAAAACCTGATTGAATACACGCTCGCCATCGAAAACGGAAAGCGCTACGCCCCCTATACGCGAAGCATGGACGATAAAAATCAGCTCGCCGTGTGGTGCATCGAACACCGCGAGCCAATCTTGCTGAACGATGTAGCCAGTGAGTCCTCAAAATACATCGCTGCTTACAAACACACCGGCGGCGCATTGGAAGACGGGAGCATGGCGCAGCCTCCCGCTTCCATGATCTATTTGCCTCTCATCGCGCAGGAACGCGTTCTCGGCGTGCTCAGCATCCAGAGCTTCAAGAAAAACTCATACACAGAGCAGCATCTCAGCCTGCTCGAAAACCTCGCGGCTTATACGACCATTGCGCTCGACAACGCGAATGCCTATCTGGTGATCAACGAGCGCGAGCACCAGGTTCGCGAACGTGCCGCGGAACTGGTCACCATCAACCGCATTACCCAGGCGCTGGCGGCACAGCTTGATCGAGACAGCCTGATCCAACTGGTGGGAGACCAGGTGCGGGATCTCTTTCATGCGCCTATTGCGTACGTGTCGCTGCTGGATCGCGCCACCATGATGCTGCACTTCCCCTACGCTTTCGGCGAAGATGCGCCTGCGCGTCCCTTTGGCACGGGGCTCACTTCGCAGATCATCCGAACCGGCCAGCCTCTGCTGATTAACGAGGACATGGATCGCAAACGCGCCGCCCTGGGCATTGAGCAAATCGGCCGCGCTATCGCCTCTTTTCTCGGCGTTCCGATTCCCTCGGGCGGCCAGACCATCGGTGTCATCAGCGTCCAGTCCACCGACCAGGAGGGCCGATTCACGGAAGCCGACCAGCGTCTGCTGTCAACCATCGCTTCCGCGGTCGGTGTTGCTTTCCTCAATGCGAAATTGTTCGAAGAAGCACGCCAGGCGAGAGAGGACGCCGAAGAGGCCGATGCCGCAAAGAGTTCTTTTCTGTCCACGGTTAGCCATGAGCTGCGCACCCCGCTCACCTCTGTGCTTGGCTTCGCTAAAATTATTCGCCGCCGGCTGGAAGAGCGTCTTTTCCCGCTGATCCCCGAGCACGACCGGAAGGTTCAGCAAGCGAAGCACCAGGTGGTCGAAAATCTGGGCGTGGTCATCAGCGAGGGCGAACGCCTAACCAAGCTAATAGATGACGTTCTCGATCTGGCCAAGATAGAGGCTGGCAAGTTCACCTGGAACATGGCGACGGTGTCCATCTCCGATGTGATGGAACGAGCAATCGCGGCTACTGCATCGCTGTTCGAAGCAAAAACTCTCCAGCTTGTCCGCGCGATAGAACCGGATCTGCCCACTGTCACCGGAGATCAGGACCGCTTGATCCAGGTTGTCATCAACCTGATCTCGAATGCCGTCAAATTCACCGATTCGGGTTCCATTACGTGCGCTGCACTGCTACGCGGCAACGAAGTCGTAGTCAGCGTTATCGACTCCGGAATCGGCATCGCGCCGGCAGATCAGCCGAAAGTCTTTGAAAAGTTTAAGCAGGTTGGGGACACCCTGACCGACAAGCCCAAAGGCACCGGCCTGGGGCTGCCCATCTGCAAAGAGATCATCGAATATCACAGAGGAAAAATTTGGGTCGAGAGCGAGACCGGCCACGGCAGCACGTTCTCCTTTACGCTTCCGGTAGCCGGCCAGGCCACCCCAGTCGACGTGCCTGCCGCCCGGCGCTCGGTCGATATTGAATCGCTTTTGCGGCAACTTCGGGCGAGAGCCGCGGCGCACCAGCCGCAGAACAAGTCTGTACTCGTTGTCGACGATGACCCGAACATCCGCTCCTTGCTCCAGCAGGAACTGACGGAGGCCGGATATGCCGTGCGTCTCGCTGAGAACGGCCGCGAGGCCCTGACGCTCATCCGTGAGGAGATTCCGGGCCTGGTGATCCTCGACGTCATGATGCCCGAGATGAACGGTTTTGATGTGGCAGCCGTGCTGAAGAATGATCCTGCCACTATGGATGTTCCTATCATCATCCTGTCGATCGTCGAAGATAAGGAACGCGGCTTCCGCGTAGGCGTCGACCGCTATCTCACCAAGCCTATCGACACGGCCTCGCTTTTCCACGAAGTGGACGCGCTGCTCGACCAGGGCAAGTCAAAGAAGAAGGTGATGGTGGTCGATGAGGATGCGTCCACGGTCCGCACAATCACCGATGTCCTCGAGACGCGCGGCTATGACGTGGTCGAATCGAACGGCACCGACTTGATCTCGAGGGCCGTTCTCTCGAAACCGGACATCATCATCCTGAATTCGCTGCTCTCCAGCAACGAAGGCGTGCGCGCCCTGCGCTTTGAGCGAGGCATGGAGAACGTTCTCTTTCTCATTTATCCGTAAAAACTATGAAGATCCTGATCGTTGACGACGAACCACACTTGCGCACGCTGATCCAGCAGACCCTGGAAGAACTGGAAGACGATGGCGTGCATCTTCTGACAGCAAGCAACGGTGAAGAGGCGCTTGACACCATTCGCGAGGAGCGGCCGAATCTGGTTTTCCTCGATGTGATGATGCCCAAGCAGAACGGCTTCGACGTCTGCGACGCAGTGAAAAGGGATCTTGGACTGGGCCACATTCATGTCATTTTGCTCACCGCGAAGGGACAGGAGTTTGATCGCCAGCGCGGGCAGGAGGTGGGGGCCGACTTCTATATGACCAAGCCCTTCGATCCCGATGCGCTGCTTGCGCAAGCGCGCTCGGTGCTCGGTTTGCCGGCACGCTAGGCGACGCCTATGGCCGGTCTTAAACTCAAGACGCTGCTGAGCCCAAAATCTAAAGGCGCCGTCGCTTTGTCAGTTCTGGTCGACGCCCTAGGTAACCACACCTGCATTACCGATCCCTCCGGCACACCCCTTCTGGGAGAGCCTCCAGCGGAAACCTCATGCGCCGTGTCCAGAGCGCCCGTCCTGCATGAAGGCGCAACACTGGGCTTCGTCGTGGGCCCATCCGTAACGTCAAATGCCTTGGCGTCACTGCTCGCGTACCTGGCCGCTCGCGAGTTTGAAAACCGCGCGCTCGCTTCCGAAGTTCTTCATCTCTATCGCGAGGTCCACCTCATCGAGCAGCTCTCCGAACAGCTTGCGGCTCTTCTTAACCTATCGGCTGTGGGCGAGTCCGCGCTGGCTCAGGCGCAGCGGCTCATCCCTGCAACACACGGCTGCATTCTGGTTGAGGAAAAGGCAAACGGCGGTCTTCGAAATGTTTCCTCATTCGGAAATCCGTTTAGCGATTCGGACACGGGACCACTTGCGCCGGATTCGCGCTTCGCTGCCGCCATTCTCGAGCGGGGAATCGGCGAAATCGTAAACAATTGCGCTCCCGATCCTCGTGCCTCCGGCGCTGAACGCAACCTGAACGCCTTGATCGCCGCTCCTTTGAGAGCTGGGCAACGCACGGTAGGTATCATCGCGCTGGCCAATACCGCTGAAGGCGCAACCTATTCAGCCGCGGATCTCAAACTGCTTAACACGATAGCTCTCCAGACTGCCGCCGCCATTGAGAACTCGCTTCTCTGCGCAGAGATGGTGGGCGCCGCGCGCGACCGGGAACAACTCGCAACCATCCAACGGGAACTAGAGACCGCGCGCACCATTCAGCATCTGCTCGTTCCGCGGAGCTTTCCGCCTTTCCCGGAGCGTACCGATTTCGATCTGCACGCCCAGATGACCTCCGCGCGCGCTGTGGGAGGCGACTTTTTCGACTTCTTTTTGATCGACGAAGACCGGCTCGCCGTCGTTATCGGCGACGTCTCCGGCAAGGGCATTCCGGCCGCTCTTTATATGGCAGTGACCCGCACACAAGTCAAGACCACGGCGCTTCATAACATGTCTCCCGCGGAATCTCTCGTTGAGGTGAATCGCTTTCTTGTCCGGGAACGCGTGAGCACGATGTTTGCCACCTGTTTCTATGGCCTCTTGAACCTGCGCTCCGGTGAGTTTCACTACTGCAATGCCGGCCACAATCCTCCTTATCTGCTGCGGCGGGCGGGAGAAGCCGTCGAGGCTATTACCGATGTGGGCGGGATTCCGCTGGGTTTGTTCGACGGCCCTGGGTATGCGGCCAGTTCTATGCACTTGCAGGCCGGGGACGCGCTTTTTCTCTACACCGATGGAGTACCCGAAGCCCAAAATGCGGCTGACGACGATTTTACAGACGGCCGTCTCACGGCCGCTCTGAGAGCCGGCTGTACACTAACCTGTTGCGACTTGATCGGTCACGTGACGCGAGAGGTCGCCGCATTTACCGGCGGCGCCCCTCAGTCCGATGACATTACGATGCTTTGCATAAGGCGCCTCAGCGAGGAGTAACCGCAGCGAAGGATTGCTAAATTAGTGAATAGCTGGAGTGTTACACATGAGTATCGAGATCAAACGCTGCTTCTTTTGAAGCGATATCAAAGCGGAGGCCGTGAGCCTCAAAAACAATATCGAACGCGAGTTCGGGGTCCCAACCCGGCTGCGTATTGGAGCCCCTGGCGCACTTGATGTTTTCGTCAACGGCGAACGGATCTACTCCAAGAAAGAGACCGGACGTCTCCCGACCGCGGATGAACTTATCAACTTGATTCGGCCAAAAGTCCGCAGCGGCGTTCAGTACCCTTAGACTGTGAAGTATTGCTGTATTGGGGCGCTGGCCGCCTTTACGTTCGCTTGGGCAACGTGCCTTCCGATGCGAGGGGAAGATGTTACTCCCCGTGTAGGACTGATAGAGATCTACGGTGTCCGGAAGGTTCCTGTGAAGAAGATCGAGGCCGCGATCGGTGCAAATCCGGGTGATCCGCTGCCTTCACGCGCCGACGCGGAAGAGCGCATCGATAAAATCTCCGGCGTTCTAAGCTCTCACGTTGAAGCCGCGTGCTGCGACCAGCGGAACATGGTGCTCTACGTGGGTATTCAGGAGAAAGACGAGCCGCACGTTGATTTTCATCCGGCTCCCGGCGGGGATATCACGCTCTCGCCTGATCTGGCCGATGCGTATCACAAGTTTCTTGACAACGTTGCCGAGAGCATCCGCGGCCGCAACGCAGACCAAGACCTTACAAACGGCTACTCACTGATGGCCGATCCGGATTGCCGCGCTCTTCAGGAGTCTTTTCTGCCGCTTGCGGAGCGTGATCTCCACGTGCTTGATCGAGTGCTACGCGAGTCTGCGGATCCCGACCAGCGCGCTGCCGCGGCATACCTGCTGCAGTACGGCCCTCGCGGTCCGCACACTAACAAGATCATTGTCGATGCACTGCAATGGGGACTTCTCGATTCTGACGCAAGCGTTCGGGACAATGCGAATCGCGGACTGCACGCCGTTATGATTGGGGCGAAACTGCATCCTGGCCAGGAAATTCGAGTGGAGCCCACCTGGTATATCGAGCTGATGAATTCCGTTATCTGGTCGGATCGCCGCAACGCCAGCCTCGCCCTTGTCAACTTGACGGACCCGCCGAACCTCGAGACGCTGCAACTCTTGCGTCAACGCGCCTTGGGGTCCGTGATCGAAATGGCGAGGTGGCACGACCTCAAGAACGCCCTTCCGGCTTTCATCTTGGCCGGCCGTATCGCCGGATTGGACGATAAGGCGATCGATGCCGCCTGGATTAGCGGCGATCGCGAAACTATCTTGAAAAAGGCGTTACATACCGGAAAGCATCATACCGGAAAGCAGAGCGAAATAGACTAGCCATCGAACGAGCGATTTTAGTTCGGGCGGCTATCATCGGAGCCATCCGATGGCGCATCCGCGCTATCGGCTTCCAGGCCGCGTTTCGCCCCTTTTTCGCGTCCTCCGGTTGGGGAAAATCTGCTTCGGACGGTACTTCCATCACGACCGGCTGAGCCAGATGGCCGTTTACTCCGTTGCCGTGTTTATTTCCAAACGCGTGCTCATGCTGATCAACGAGAGCAAGCTCGCATTGGCAGCAATCGCTGCAGCGCCGGCAGCGCTCGCAGAGATGATTGGCGCAAGCATCTTTGGTGCAATAGACGCAGATATCGCGCGAGGTCTCACCGCATATCGAACATGTAAAAGTAGTTACTTCCATTGCTAATTCCAGGATTACTTACGGGTTTTCTTCGGTGGAGGTTCCTTGCTGATCATACCGCGGCAGCGCTGCGCCTCTTCATCCGCGATCTTAAAATTCTGCTCCGTGCTTATCGACAAATCTCTTAAATAATTTCGCAGACTCTCGCGTTTTTGGAAATTGTTTGCCAGCAATTGGGCCAGTTTCTCTGCGGTTTGACGATCCCCATATTTTCGTGCACCGTCCGCTAGGGTGCGCGCGGGCACGTCAAGGGACTCCAGGCGGAAATAAAGATCCAGCGCCAGCGGAAGACTCTCGGTCTTTTGCGACAGCAGTTTCGTGCTGACAACCAGATCCCTCCATTGTTGCTGAGCCGTTTGCAGCAGCAGGATGTAAGTAGTGGGCGCGCCTTTCTGGTTAGACCATTGCTGCGGATTCAGTTGATTGAGAACGGGGCCTAATTGATCATCGTCTTTGGACAGGCTGGCAAGAAGACTGCGCACGTCCCATGGGTTTTCAAGACCAGTTTGTTCCTGGATCTGCTGATTCTGCAGTGCTGGCGAGAGTTGAGTGCGGGGCGGAGGAGGTGCGGAATTCGCTTGTGGCGCACCTTCAATGGCCATTTGCACGCCTGCACTGACTATAAGGGTTGCCGCTGCCGCCAACTGGCCTGCCATGCCCATCAGCCTCATTGTAACGGCGAGTCTAGTGACTCAAGCCGCGGCCGATGTTGTACGGGATTGCTTCCGCCATGAACTTCTGTTCGATGGGCTCGCCGCTATGGCTGTTGGAATGTCCGGGCGTCACGGCAGACCAGATATCCTTGAAAGGGCGCACGGTAAAGCGGTAAAGAGAGCCGCGGTCTACCTGCCTTGAGATCGGCCGGTTCCGCGAAACCACAATCGCATCGACGGCCCGCACTAATGTAGGCTCATTCTTGGGCAAAAACGCATGCTGCACGCGCACTTCGCCTTCCACCACATCAATTCGCACGGTACCGTCTTCATCTACCGCTAACGCCACGGTCGTGCGCTCGCTAGAAGTAATGGTTGCTACCGGCGTGAAAAGCCGCTCCTGCTGCATTCCGGCGGTTGGCTGCAGGTGTACCCGCACGCGGCCGGCTAGCACATCGAGTAGATCCCCGGCCCTTGCCGTATTGCTGCGGAAGGCCACGCGGGAGTTGGCGTAGATATCGAAGGTGCTGCCGCCGGCCACCACAAAATGTGCATAGCCATCTGCTCCCGTGGTGATGATTTGCCTCACCGGAACGCTCTCTCCGGCGCTTACCGCCCACGGCTCCTTATCGCGCAGACGCGAAACTTTCCCGGTTACTGCTGTGGCGTGCGCTTCGAAGGGTTGCAAGGCCGATTGATCGATTGCAGGCGCCTGCGCTTCTAGAACGACGCCGGCGCTCAGGCTTAGCAGAAGGACAAAATGGATCTGCATACGCGCACCGCCAATGCTCCGATTGTTTCACAACATCGAAAGAGCACGTCCCTGCCCTTACTGCACGTCTTCCGGTTTACTCACCTTCTTGATCAGCCCAGCGCGCTCGCGGGCCTGAATCTGTTCTGCGATGTGCAACTCACGAGCCGCCTCCGCCGGTTGACCGGTCTTCCGCAATGCGCTGCCCAACACGTAATGGGCTTCGTAGTAGCCCGGATCAATGGCAACCGCCTTGCGGAGCGGCTGCACAGCCTCCTCGGCGTGATCGAGCATCATCTCGGACTTGCCCAATTCAAACCACGCCTCTTTGTAGTTCGCGTTGGCCGCAATCGCTCTTTTGAGGTAGGGGATGGCCTCCGCCGGCTGATTCTTCTTTCGCAGGATCTCTCCCAGAAAGTAATTTGAGTTCGCGTCATTCGGGAAATGCGCTAGCTCCGCGCGAAATTCAGGCTCGGCAAAATCACTCTTTCCTTCACGCAAATAGATTAGCCCCAGGCCGGAATGGACGCCCATAAAGCTGGAATCGGCCTTGGCCGCCGCCTGATACTCCTGCTGAGCTTCTTCTTCGCGATTGAGTTTGTCATAGGCCATGCCCATGTACATGTGCGCTTCGGCGGAATCGGGATTGACGGCCATCACGCGCGCAAAGACATCGGCAGCTCCCTGGTAATTCCGGGCCTTGAGGTATGCTTTGCCCAACATATCGAGCGTGGTCATGTCGTTTGGCTGCAACCGGCTGGCCCGCTCGAGATAGGCCGCCGCTTCCTCATACCGGTCCAATGCGAACAGCGTGAACCCCGTCAAATCGAGACTTTGAAAAGTCGGCGATGCCTGCGCCAATCTTTCGAGCAGCGGCAACGCATCGGCGAAGCGCTGGCTGCGAAAGTACGCAATGCCCAGATTGGCGCTGGTGACCACGTCACCCGGCTTCAACTTCAGGGCCCGTTTATAGGCCGCTATGGATTCAGTCTGCTTGCCCTCACGTCCCAGGGCGATGGCCAGATCATTCAGAATCCCCACCGAATCAGGGGCTAGAGCTAAAGCCCGCTGGAAAGCGGCGGCGGCGGCCGCGTTATCGCCGCGCTGTAGCGCCTGTGAACCTTCAACCAGGATGGGACGCAGTGCAGCCGAGTCCTGGGCCGGGTCCGATTGCGCCTCCATATTAGGAGCAAGCAAGGAAACGCACGCTACCAGGCACAAAGCCGTTCCGCAAGATACGATTCCGGGCACGCGGACGGCTCTCGCTACTACCAAGGTCACCAGCTAAAAGTTTAGCTTGAGACCCGGACCATGGATATCGGTGTTAAGCGGTTGACTTTTGAAATACATCGCTCTTCACGACACCCGCTCCCTCGCGAATCGTGATGAGATGCCCTGCCGCGATGCCACGGAATTGATCCGTGCCCCCATTCGGCCATCGCACTTCGACATCCACTTTGTCTATGGCGCCCAACCCAAAGTGCAGGCGAAAATCATTGACGGAGTAAAAGCTCGCCTGGCTCAACACTTCCTGAGTCTGCATCTTGCCGCCATAGTGAACAGTGACCTGTCCGCCTATCGCGCTGCGATTTGACTTGGTCCCGATCAGCTTTACCTTGATCCAATGGTCTGTACCACTGACGTCATTGCGGAGCAGAGAAGGCGGCTCATTAAGATTCATGATCAAGACATCCAGGTCACCATCATTATCGAAATCGCCGAATGCGCAACCCCGGCTAGCGTGGGTTGCGGAAACGCCTGGGCCGGCTTGATCAAGCAGCTCCTCGAACTTGCCGTTTCTTAAGTTTCGGAAGACGATTCGCGGGCTCTTGAACGGATAACTCGGCAAGACTTTCTCTACTTCCGGGTACACGCTGCCCGTTACCCAAAAGAGATCGGGGTAGCCGTCGTTATCAAGATCGGGCATGCCCGCACCCCAACTGACGAAACGGGTTTCTACGCCCAATCCAACAGAATTGGTCACATCCTCGAAGCTGTTCTTTCCGTTATTGCGGTATAAGATGGCGGTGTCATCGGCGAAGTGCGTTTTGAGAATATCGAGAAGACCGTCCAGGTTGTAGTCGCCGATGCCGAGGCCCATCCCTGCTTGCTCCATGCCGTCTTCGTTCAACGCAACACCGGATTCCAGACCGATATCGGTGAAGGTGCCGTCGCGATTGTTCTTCAGCAAGAAGCTGGGGCTGGTGTCGCAGGCGACGTAGAGATCCGGCCAGCCGTCATTATCGAAGTCCGCCGCCACTGTGGTCATGCAGTAGCTGCCGGTTGCTTTAGCGACGCCCGATTTCTCACTCACGTCACTGAAGGTCCCATCACGGTTGTTGTGGTAGAGCCACAATCTGCCGGGAGGTAATCCGCGCGGTCCGCAATTCACTGGAATTCCCTTCCAGTTGCAGTAAGCGCTTTCGCCAGGCTTCGGCACTTTGCTGATATCCAGATCGACGTAGTTCGAGACCAGCAGGTCCAAATATCCGTCGCGGTTGTAGTCGACGAACGTGCAACCCGCACCCCACCTTGTCTTTCCGGAATACACGAGGCCGGCTTTTTCGGTGATGTCGGTGAACGTCCCGTCTCCATTGTTCCGATACAAAACGTCTTGCCCCCAATAGGTGAGGAACAGGTCGTCAAAGCCGTCGTTATTAAAGTCTCCAACGGTAACAGCGGATGCCCATCCCGTTTTCAGCAGGCCCGCCTTTTCCGTTACGTCCGCGAACGTGCCGTCGCGGTTGTTCTTGTAGAGGCGATTGGACGTTCGCGCGGGCGCTCCTTCGAAACGTGTTCCGTTCAGAAGAAAGATGTCGAGCCAGCCGTCATTGTCATAATCGATGAAGCCGCAGCCGCAGCCTACGGTTTCGACGATCGAAGTTTTGTGATCGACGGGACCGTAAATCAAGGGAGTATTCAGGCCCGCTTGCGCGGCGACATCAGTTAGACAGGAGTGAAAAGGTAAACCGGAGGCCTTCCCACGCGGCTGCGGCTTCACGCCTCGTGAAGAGACGCCTTGTCCGAGGGCGTGGACTACAGGAACTCCGAGGAGCGTCAAAAGGCTCCGGCGGCTGATACTACTGAGGCTCAAACCTGAAGTTTAGCAACGGACGAAACAGCGTCCTCCGGGTGATTCGACCGCTTACGCCTTCGCTGCTCCCGCTCTCTCAAAGGTCTGCGAAATCAGCTTCTGAGCTTCTTTCTGAATCCGCCGCAAATGATCCTGGCCCAGAAAGCTTTCAGCGTATATTTTGTAAACATTTTCTGTGCCCGACGGCCGGGCGGCGAACCAACCGTTCTTTGTCGCGACCTTCAGGCCGCCGATGGGCGCGCCGTTGCCGGGAGCTTTTGTAAGCATTGCCTCGATTTTTTCGCCGGCGAGTTCTTTGGCCGATACCTGCTCTGGCGAGAGTTTCGAAAGGATCGCTTTCTCTTCGGGGGTTGCGGGCGCGTCGATTCGCTCGTAAACCGGATCGCCGTATTTGGTTGTGAGTTCCCGGTACCGCTGTCCGGGTTCTTTCCCTGACTTGGCGGTAATCTCAGCCGAAAGGAGCCCGAGAATCAGGCCATCTTTGTCAGTGCTCCACGGGCGCCCATCGTGGCGTAAGAAAGAGGCGCCCGCGCTCTCTTCGCCGCCAAATCCAAGCGAGCCGTCCAGCAAGCCGTCTACGAACCATTTGAACCCGACCGGCACTTCCATCAGCCGGCGTCCAAGGTCTGCTGCCAGACGATCGATGATACTGCTGCTCACCAGCGTCTTCCCCACTCCCGCGTGCTGCTTCCAATGAGGACGGTTCCGGAACAGATAATCAATCGCAACAGCAAGATAATGGTTCGGATTTAACAGGCCCGCACTCGGCGTGACGACGCCGTGACGATCATGGTCCGTATCGCATGCAAAAGCCACATCGAAACGGTCTTTTAGGGCGATCAAGCCCGCCATCGCGTAAGGCGATGAGCAGTCCATACGGATCTTTCCATCCCAGTCCAGGGTCATGAACCGGAAAGTAGGATCAACCGCCGCATTTACCACGGTCAGGTTCAGTTTGTAGCGCTCTGCGATACGCGGCCAATACGCGACGCCGGCCCCCCCTAGCGGATCCACCCCCAAACGCAGGCCGGAGTTTGCAACAGACTCCAGATCCACCACAGATGCAAGGTCGTTTACGAAGTTAGAAACGTAGTCGTAGCGCTTTGTCGTGGCTGCGCGGAGCGCCCGCTCAAACGAAATGCGTGTAACACCTTTAAGGTGATCCGCCATCAGATCATTGGCGTGATTTTCAATCCACTTAGTGGCATCGGTATCTGCCGGTCCGCCGGAGGGAGGATTGTATTTGAAACCTCCGTCGTCTGGGGGGTTGTGTGAAGGCGTAATCACGACCCCGTCGGCTAAGCCATCTTTTCGGCCGCGATTGTATTTCAGGATTGCGTGCGAAAGCGAGGGCGTCGGCGTGTACCCGCCCGCCTCGTCGATCATCACCTCGACGCTGTTTGCAGCAAGAACCTCCAGTGCGCTCATGAACGCAGGTTCAGAGAGGGCGTGCGTATCCATCGCGAGAAACAGAGGGCCAGTGGTACCTTGCTCCTTGCGGTAACGGCAGATGGCCTCTGTTATGGCGAGAATGTGATTTTCATTGAAGCCACCAGTGAAAGAGGAACCTCGGTGGCCGGAAGTTCCAAATGCCACACGCTGGGTCTTGTCATGAGGGTCGGGCTTGATCGTGTAATAGCTGGCGATCAAGCGCGGAACATTGACGAGCATCGAAGGATCCGCGGGTTTGCCCGCTCGCGGGTCGATAGCCATGCTGCCTCCTGATTTTTAGTAGCGGCTTGTAGCATAGCGCGTCAATCAACAGCTACAGTTCCGGAACCGTAAACCCGGCTGACGCGCCCACCCAATCCCAGTTCTTGTTGAAGTCTACTCCCATCATTTTTCCACGTCCGGTCCGTATGACGGTGGTCACGGGCTTCAACTCGCCGTCCCAGATGTACATAATGCGAATCTCCGCTTTTGTCATTCCATCCGGCGTGTCGATGGCCGGAACGAAATCCATCCTGCGCTGCAGAATGAACTCCGTCCATTGATCCCTCGGGATCTCCTCAATTTCTTCACGGGATGGCCCGATCTTCACACCCAGGCCCGCGAACGAATAGAGCGGCTTCAGGACGTAATTATCGAGATCATCGGGTAAGGCTTTCAGATTGCTAAGGAAGAAAGTCTCCGGAACGCACTCGTGCCTGAACCAAGGGAGCGAAAATTTGCTGATGCGAAAAAACCAGTTCGGATGGCCAGCCCATTCCACATCTACGTCATCGGTAAACAGGAACTCTGAGGGGACGTTCTTCCTCAAAAGCTCATCTGCGATGACCCGGTTGTATATGCGCCGAATGCGGGTACCGTCCGCGGTATATAGCTCGCGGCCACGTTTTCTTAACTCGGTAATGCAGGCGATCTTGATCCCCAGCAACCTCTGAGTGACCAGGAAGTCCGCTAGAGTTTTTTGCTGGTAGGGTTCAATCTCAAGCAGCACCACCTCTTCCGGAGCATGCTGTCCGATGATTGCCCGGCGCAGCAGAGACTCAAATGCATCGTTATCTAATCCACCTAGAAAGGTTGTCAGCCGCGAGTCTAATTCCGCCAATTTATAGCAGTGCGCGTACGCCTGTGCCATTGCCATCTGAAACCCGTAAACAGACGGGAAGCCTTGAATTTCCACCAGCTTTGGCTCCAGCGCCCCGCCGGTTCCTCGAACCAACCCGAAATCCGCTTGCAGAAAGAGGGGGTGTTCTGTTTCGCCGGGTGCACGGAACGCATCGGGAATGGTTGCTTCGGAGGCTTCTCGATATTCGGGATCGCCGGCCAGTTGGTAGTAAAGTTCCTGCCCGTACCGCACCATCTTGTTCAGCAGGGGGGCGGGCAAAAAAACAGGGGTTTCGCAGCAGCGGAACCCTACATGTGTTCCGGAAATCTCATCGAGCGTTCGCAGAAACTCTTTATAGTGTTCCGCTCTGTAGCGCGCGTTGAACTGCCTGCGGAGTTCCGGTATCACGCGGCTGATCTACACCACGAACTGTCCGCGGCGCATGATCTGACGATCGTCGGCCCAGATATCGAAATCTCTGCCAACCACGTCGATGTGCGTCGATGATGTCCATTGCGCGCCGGTGTGGGCTCCGTAAGGATCGCCGAAGGCCATGTGCATACCCGGAATCTTTTCGTCTTGCAAAATATTCCCAACTACTTCCGTGCAAGCCAGGTTCGTGCCGATTGCGAACTCACCCACGCGGTCACTATTCGGGTCGCGGTGCGTGTAGCTCCAGAACTCGTCGCGCAGATCCCGGTTTTCGCAGTGAACTTCGGTGAGGCGGTTCTTCTCCACTTTCAGGGTCAACGGCGTATTTTTCAGATCGCCAAACTTAGCGCAAAGGTAGTCGCCCACCACCGCGTCCACAACAAAGGTGCCGTTCACTTCCAGAGGCGCAGTAAACGTCTCGCCGCCGGGAAGATTTCCCCATTTATCGGGGCTGATAATGCCGCTGGTTTTGATCCACTTGTGCTCGGGCGTAAACTGCGCCTGAATGTCGGTTCCCGCAGGAGTCATCGCATGAATCGTTCTTGCCTTATTGACAATGTTCATCACGCGCAGAGTTAACTCATCCACCTTGTCAAAGTCGGCGCGCATGCCATTCAGCATGATCCGCTTATCTATATTGACCATGTGCGCGTGCCGCAGCTTCCTGCGATTCACAACTTCGCACATCTGCATGCGGGTTTTCAGTTCATTCGCCTGCGCCCGCACAGCAAAGATGCTGACCTGGCTGGTCTCCATGTCGCTTAGGATCTCCCCGGGCATGTCCGTCAGGGGCCTGGGAGCAAGTTCCTCCAACAAAAACGTGGTGTAACAACACCCGCTGGCGTCCAATTGCGCAGCCAAGCTGGCGGCAATCTCCCGGCAGGCGTGATCGGTGATCAGCGTCACCTTCTCTGCCGGCTGAATTTTCAGGCATACGAAAACAGCGTTCCGCGCGCCGGGAGTTAACTCAGGATCAAATTTACTTTTCGATAGGTCCGTTTTCATTTGGCTAGGCTACGCCGGCTCCCACCATTTCCTGTGAAAGCCCCGCTTCCGTTTCATAGGCGATGTAGTCCACGACTTTGGTCAAATCTCCTGTTTCCTGGTAGATTCTCAGCTGCCTGTCGGCGCCTGTTCCGTGCTCGAGAATCCGATGAATGTAATTGATTTCGTTCCGCGAGCCCAATTCGTCCACTACGTCGTCGACGAAATGAAGGTACTCGTAAATCAAATCGCGGACCGGCACTTCAGTCTGCTTTCCGAAATCGATCAGCTTGCCTTCGATTCCATACCGGGCAGCGCGCCACTTGTTCTCCATTATTAAAGCTCTTCGGTACAGGCGGAATCCCTGGTTCGCCGCATGCAGCTTGTAAAGCTTGGCGATCGTAGCCTGAATCAGGGCGGTGATCGCAATGGTTTCGTCGGCCCGTAGAGGAACGTCGCAAATGCGAAATTCCAATGTGGGAAAGTTCGGGTGCGGGCGGATGTCCCACCAGATTTTCTTCGCGTTGTCGATGCAGTGCGTTTTCACCAGCAGATCCACGAAGCGCTCATACTCTCCATAACTCGGAAAGTAATCGGGGATGTTGGTGCGCGGGAACTTGTCAAAGACTTTGCAACGATAAGACTTCAGGCCCGTATCCATGCCCAGCCAAAAAGGTGAGTTGGTGGAGAGCGCCAGAATATGCGGGAGAAAGTATCGGGCTGCGTTCATCAGATGAATCGCAGTTTCCCGGTCCTCGACGCCGATATGCACGTGTAACCCGAAGATGAGATTGGCGCGCGCCACCATCTTCAGGTCTTCCACAATGATGGCGTACCGTTCGTCAGGGTAAATATCCTGTTTGCGCCAATCCGCGAAAGGATGTGTTCCCGCCGACGCCAGGCGCAATCCGTTCTGTTTCGCCAGTTCGAGTATCTGTAGCCGCAGAGCCTTCAATTCCCGTGAGGCTTCGTGTATATCTCGACAGATGCCGGTACCCACCTCGACAACGGACTGGTGCATTTCGGCCTTCACTGCTTCCTTCAGCAGCATCTTGCCTTTTGAGATGATTTCCGAATCGATATGCGACCTGAGATCCCGCGTGCCCGGATCGATTGTCTGATACTCTTCTTCGACGCCTATCGTAAAGCTTGGTCTCATCGCTTGATTTCCCGGGCTCAGCCGCGTTTACGAACCGCTATTTTGCCGCCCTCGCTTGCAGCTCTTGCATCGGGTTGAGAAAGTAGTCCCAACGGTACTGAACCTGCGGTTTTTCGTCGCTCATGGCTTTCTGAATCGCCAGTTGAGCCACATTCTCCACTACCCATTCGAAGTTGTCCTCGCCAACCGAGTGCACATCAGCATCGGGCGCCGGGTTCAAGAAATCGATTGCATAGGGAATGCCGTTCTCGACGGCGAATTCCACCGTATTGAAGTCATAACCCAGGGCCCGGCACAAAGTCAGGCAATCTTTCACCACTCGCTCGTATAAATGATGAGCTTGAGGATCGTTGTCTTTGACGTACCGCAGATGATGCGGTCGCCGGGGATCGTATGTCATGACGCGAACTTTTTCTTGCCCTACCACGTAACAGCGGAAGTAATCGTCGAATTCCACTGCGGACTGAAGCGTCATGCAAAGCGTTCCAGTCTGGTCATAGGCATAGAAAAACTCTTCCGGAGAATCCACTTTGAAGACATGTTTCCATCCCCCGCCGCTGAAGGGCTTCAGGAACGCTGGAAATCCGATGTACTCGAAGACTTCATCCCAATTCAGGGGAAATGCCAAATTGCGCATTGATTGAACACTGGTCCCCGGTGGGTGCATTTTGTGAGGCAGCAACACTGTGTTCGGGATCGCCACGCCGATTTTGCTCGCAAGCGAGTAATTGAAGAATTTGTCATCCGCCGACCACCAAAACGGATTGTTGATCACAATTGTCCCGGAAAGCGCTGCGTTTTTCACATAGGCGCGGTAAAACTCAATGTCTTGCGAGATGCGGTCGATAATCACACGGTATCCACCGGGCTCGGCCATCTTAATGGCGCCTATGCGGATGTGCTCAGCTGAGAGGCCAGCAATACCTTGTCTGTTGATGCGATCAACCAGCGCAGCCGGGAAGGTGTTCTCCATCCCGTACAGAACGCCAATCTTTCTCATCTGCTCACCTCCACCGCTTTGACACAGCTATCGTTCGGCCGCACCAGGTTAGAAGAATTTTACCGCCATACGCTGCCACAACGGCCAATCGTGGCGTTCGCCGCCTGTCCATACATCCAGCCAGTGCGGGATTCCTTTCGTTCCCAAGATATTAGCCATCGTGAAATTCTCGCCCAGGCAAATATCCCAGTCTCCTACTCCCATCACGATTTTCATCTGCCGGTAGCGATCCAGGAACCAGGGGTCGTTCATGTTCGGAATGTAATCCACAGGATTGTTAAAGTAAAAATCCTGGTCGTAGTATCCGTTCATGAAGTGACGCACGTCGAAGGCTCCGCTCATCGCGACACAAGCAGATACCACGTCGGGATGCCGCAATGCAACGTTGAACGCATGATACGCCCCAAAACTGCAGCCCGTGGTAGTGATCTGCTGCGCTCCATTCACGCCTTTGATTAACGGAATTACCTCTTGAATAATGTAGTTCTCATAGGCGATGTGACGCATCACCCGATCATGCGGGTGTATTCCGCGGTTATACCAGCTTTCCGAATCTACGCTATCTGTGCAGAACACCTGCAAGTGCCCGCCGTCGATTTTCTGCGAAAGTGCATTGATCATTCCGGAATTTTCGTATTCGAAGAACCTGCCCTGAGATGTCGGAAAAACCAGAAGAGGTGTTCCAGCGTGCCCAAAGGCGAGCAGTTCCATTTGGCGGCCCACCCGGTGGCTGTACCAGTTGTGATAATCGCGGCGCATAAAAGTAATCCTGCCTTTTCAGCTCTAGTCTGTCGGGATGTTCTTTATCATCCTAGTGCAAACCTGTGGCAAACCTTCTGGAGCACGGTGAATGCGGAATTGGGTGGACGCTGCAACTTCCGGCCCCGGTCATGCCATCTAAACGATTGGAAGCTCAAGGGGTTTCTGGATTGCCAGTCTGGTACTCTAGTGCATACCCGGGTTCCTTAGGCGCTTCAGGAAACGTAGTCTTGATCACAGTTAACTTAAGAAGAAGTTTTTTAGCCTTTTTGGCTCTAGCTCTCGCCGGGTCAACGCTGGCTTTTGCCCCGGCAGCAACGGATACCGACGTGGACGGAGGGGATGGGGCGTCGCCGGAGATCATCAGCAGGTATCTTCAGGCGACACAAAATCCCTATAACGATGATCGTGGCGGCTCGGTCCAGGTCGACATTGATGCCTCCGTTCCTCATCTTCAGAAGCAAGGCCATCTGAAGGCGCTGAAGATAATTTCCCGGCTGGGTAAAACAACCTATCACGTCCTTTCTTTTCAAGGCGATAACACAGTGAAAAAGGAAATCATCGCCCGGTATTTACAGGCAGACCAGCAAGGGCAGCAAAATTCGCAGTTGGCCGTGACGCCGGTGAACTATAAATTTCGATTCAGGGGCGCCCGGGCTACCAACGCCGGCACCGATGTGTATGTGTACCAGCTTTCGCCCCGCAAGAAGGCAGTTGGGCTTTTCAAGGGCGAGTTGTGGATTGACACGCGTACTTATCTACCCGTCTTTGAAAAGGGGCGCCTAGTCAAGAGTCCAAGCTTCTTCCTTAAACATGTTGATTTCGAACGTGAATATGCAATTCGCGACGGAAGAGCGGTTCCTGAGCACGTGAGCAGCACCATTCACGCGCGGCTGATCGGTACCGTGCAACTCACCGTCGACTACTCGAATTTTTCGTCGGTCTCTGATGCAGAGCCCGAAGACCTGCATGCGGCTATGATTAAAGCCAATTAGGGGAGTGGGTCCGCTAAATGCGGGTATTCCCTGCACAATTCCGGTAAGGTCCAGTCGGCTGGATGAAGTTGAGTCCGGCAGCTTAGACCAAGTAACCTAAAAGTTAAGCTCAAGGGAGTCCATGAGAACGCTTTTTCTGAATCCCCCTTCGTTCGAAGGATTTGACGGTGGCGCGGGCTCGCGTTGGCCCGCCGCGCGAGAAATTGAATCCTACTGGTATCCGGTCTGGCTCTGCTATCCGGCCGGAATGATTGCGGACAGCAAAGTTCTGGACGCGCCCCCTCATAAAGTTTCGATCGATCAGACGGTGGCGATGGCGTCCGACTTCGAGCTTCTCGTGCTTTTTACATCTACCCCGGGCTTCCATGTGGACGTAAAGATCGCGGAGATGATGAAGGACCTTAATCCTAAATTGAAGGTGGCGTTTGTTGGGCCTCCTGTAACGATTGAGCCTGAGAAGAGCCTCAAGGCTTCCAAAGCGATCGATTTCGTTGTAAAGAAAGAATTCGATTATGCGATCCGCGATTTTTCAATGGGCAAACGGCTGGAAGAGATTCCGAGCGTTGTCTTCCGGAAGGAGGGCGGTTTCCAGCACAATCCGGAAGCCCCGGTAATCGAGGACCTGGATGCACTGCCGTGGGTCACGAAAGTTTATAAGCGCGATCTCGATTTCCGCCGCTATAACGTTCCGTTCCTGCTCAACCCTTATATTTCGTTCTACACGACGAGGGGCTGCCCCGCTCAGTGCACGTTCTGCCTTTGGCCGCAGACACACTCAGGCCATCGCTGGCGTCTGCGCTCATCCGATGACATTGCGAACGAATGCCGCTGGACCCTGGAAAACTTCCCAGGCCTGAAAGAAATCTTCTTCGACGATGACACGTTTAATTATCAGAAAGCGCGCACGATCGAGCTCTGCTCGAAGCTCAAGAAGCTTAACTTTACCTGGAGTTGCACATCCCGCGTAACCACCGACTACGACACGCTGAAAGCGATGAAGGAAGCGGGCTGCCGTCTGCTGATCGTCGGCTATGAGTCCGGCGACCAGCAAATCCTCAAGAACATTAAAAAGGGCGCGACTATCGATATGGCGCGCCGGTTCACGGCAAATTGCAAGAAGCTTGGTCTCGTGATCCATGGCGATTTTATTGTCGGCCTGCCCGGCGAGACCCGCGAAACCATTCGGAAAAGCATCGACTTCGCCAAAGAACTCGACGTTCAAACCATACAGGTTTCGCTCGGTCATCCGTTTCCGGGAACCGAATTCTACGATCACGTCAAGAAAAACGGGCTGATTACAATCGACGAGATAATGACCGATGAAGCCGGCCATCAACTTCCGAATTATCAATATCCGGGTCTGGATCGCGGAGAACTGGTCGATTGGGTTGAGCGGTTTTACGGCGAGTTTTACTTCCGGCCCAAAGTGGCGCTCCGTCTCGTAGGTAAGGCTATGTTCGACAACAGCGAGCGCAAGCGGCTTTACAAGGAGGCCCGCGAATATCTGACTCTTCGTTCCAAGCGCAAGCGGTTTGTTAAGGATCAAAAAGCGGAGAAGGACCGGCAGGCAGTCCTTAGTGCCGGAGACTGATTGATCGCTGAACAGCAGCGAGCCGTCGAGCTCATTTATGATCCCCTTCCGGCGGCGCGCAGCCAAGTGCCGAAGGTGAGAGTCTTTCTTCTCGTGCTTGCCGTCGTGTTGCTGAACTCCTTTGGCGATCTCTTGCTTGCGTGGGGAATGCGGCAAAGCGCCCACGTGGGCGTGGTTCCGATTGCCTATCTAAAGGCGATGGCTAATCCATTTGTTGACCTTGGAATTTGCTTGCTCGTGCTATGGATGCTGACTCGGATGGCGCTGCTTAGTTGGGCGGATCTAAGCTTCGTTCTGCCTGTTACGGGCACTGCGTACATACTAGCGGCGGTTCTGGGAAAGGTGTTCCTGCATGAGATCATCAGCGGCGTCCATTGGTTTGCCATCTTCCTCATTTTCGTGGGGACCGCGGTGGTGGGGACGACCAGCCAGAAAACGCCACTCGCGGAGACAGACCGATGAGGTGGCTACTACTTTCGATTATCGTCGTCGCGACCGCGCTTGCCGATCTGCTGCAGAGCCACGAGATGAAACGCAGCGGAGAGCAAAGCGTAAACGCGCGTGGTCTCGGCCGGTTGTTGAAGATGCTGGTCAGCCGGCGCTACCTCATCCTGGCCATTATTTGCATGGCGTTCTCGTTCTTTGCGTTTATGGCTCTGGTTCAGGTAGCCCCGCTCAGCTTTGCCGTGCCCGCTTCCGCCGCTACCTTCATACTTGAAACACTGCTCGCGAAACTCGTTCTGAAAGAAGCCGTCGGCAAGCGGCGGGCGTTCGGCGCGCTGCTGGTTCTTGGCGGCGTGCTGCTGCTCGCTCGCTAGTTGAACCGGCGGCTGTGCCTGTTTTCTGGCTCGTTTTTCTTCCGGCCATTGCCTATCAGTTACTGGCCATCTTCGGCTCGCTTCGTCATCTGGTGCGGAGAGCGCGTGTTAAGCCATCAACGTTCCAGCCTGGCGTCTCCGTTCTGAAGCCACTTCGTGGCCTGGATCCAAACACACACGCGGCCTTCGTCTCGCAGATTGAGCAGGAGTATCCGAAATTCGAAATCCTGTTCGGCGTGGCGAACGAGAATGATCCCGCAGCAGCGGAAGTGCGCAGGCTGCAAAGCGAGTATCCCGCCGCCGCGATTCATCTCGTTATCGGAGCCGAACCGGCGGCGAACGGGAAAGTGGGTGTACTCATGAACCTTGCCCGCCGCGCGAGTCATCCCGTCTGGGTTGTGAACGATAGCGATATTAAGGTCACTCCGGAGTACTTAGCGCGAATCGTCGCGCCTTTGTCGGATGACTCCGCTGGGGTAGTGACGTGTCCCTATCGGGCAATGGCGCATACCAGCGCAGCGGCTTGGGAAGCGCTCGGCATCGCGACAGACTTCATGCCGAGCGCTTTCGTCGCACAGCTCTTAGGCGTTAGGGAATTCGGGTTCGGTTCTACCCTCGCTTTCCGTGCGGTAGATCTCGACCGGGCAGGCGGCTTTGCTGCGATTGCCTCTTATCTTGCTGACGACTACCAGCTTGCGAAGCGCATCACAGGCCTGGGGAAGCGGGCGCTGCTCTCTACCTATAACGTCGAAACATCCCTTGGCGACGCGACGTGGTCCGGAGTCTGGGCGCATCAACTTCGTTGGGCAAGAACCATTCGCGCATCGAAAGGCGGCGGCTATGCCGGCTTGCCAATCACCCACGCCGGCATTTGGCTGGTTCTCGCGCTGGCGGCCGGCGCATGGTTGCCAGCGGCGGTTCTTGCTGGTGTCCGGGTAGTTTCCGCGCTGCTCTGTGCAGCGTTCGTGCTGGAAGCTCGCGCAAGCCTTTTCTGTTGGCTCGCGCCCGCCTGGGACTTGTACTCATTTGCAGTCTGGTCCGCGTCTTACGCCGGACGGGAGGTCCGCTGGCGGGATCGCGTCTTAGAGATAGACAGGGACGGCCGCATTCAAGGGTGAAAATCCGACAGGTTGCGCGTGCTAGTCTATTGTCTTCCCACGGCCGGCTTCGGCGCGGATTGCGTCGACCGTCCGTCCAAATAACTTATAGGAGCGCAGAACATCTAATGTTTTCGAAAGTCCCGAGCGTATGGCTTGTCGCTGCGTTGGCGTTACTCGCCACCATCGTCCACGCGCAGGTTCCGATCCAGCCAGCGAAAGTTGCTATCATTAACGCGCAAAAGGCCGTAGCAGACACGTTGGAAATCAAGAAAGCGCAGGTGACGCTGCAGGCGAAATATGCTCCGAGGCAGCAGCAGATTCAGAGTCTGCAGAACGACCTTACTTCCATCCAGCAGCAGTTGGGCGCCCCCAACCTGCCCCCCGATCGCGAGTCACAGCTCCGGCAGACGGGCACAGAGAAACAGAAGCAACTGCAACGCATCAGTGAGGATCTACAGAGTGATGTCAATGCGGAGCGGCAGGACATCCTGGGACGCGCTGGCCGTCAGATGGCGGACGTAGTGAGAAAGATAGCGGAGCAACGGGGAATCGACGTCGTCATCGACGTGACCAACACCATCTATTTCAGACCCGCTCTAGATATCACGCCGGAAGCCACCGCGGCTTACGATAAGGCATACCCTCCGAAGTAGTTTTCGGCCGGATTGAGCCGGAATTCGGATCTTGATCGCGAACGCACGAGAGACTATGGGCAGTTATCTCCAGCAATATGGCGCGGGCGAGGAACAGCGCAATCGCGCCATCAAGATCATCGTCCTGGGCGTGATTGCTGCTGTAATTTTGGGTTGGGTTCTGTACCTGGTCTTTCACAATTACTCCGCAAAGCAGTCAGTCAAACACTTCCTTCAACAGGTAAACGACCGCGAATATCAGCAAGCATACGCCGACTGGGGCTGCACAGCCACTACTCCTTGTCCAAATTATGATTTTCATCGTTTTATGGACGATTGGGGGGTGAAGACCACCGCGCCCTGGAAGATTGTGAACGTGGATGGCTGCAAGACGTTTGTGACCGTAAACGTGCAGGGAGGTGGTACCCAAATGCAATCACTCGGCGTCCAGCGCGGAACCGAAACGATTATGTATGCCCCGGGACCGGTCTGCCAGGAGCCACAGTGGCACTGGAAAGAATTTTTCCAGCGCCTTTTCGGCGGCAAGTAAATCCAAGGTAGTCGCTATGACCTTGGCTCTGCCAAGTCTGGTTGATATTGCGGAAGCCTGTCATCCTCTCGCGCGATCCATGTATATACCGTAGGAAGAACGTAGACGCTTAACAACAGGGTTGCGCTCAGTCCGCCAACGATGACGATAGCGAAGGGTTTCTGCGAATCCGATCCGATTCCGGTAGAAATAGCGGCCGGTAAAAGGCCGAGGGTCGCAACCAGCATGGTCATCATGATGGGTCTGAGCCTGAGAACGGCTCCCTCCACGGCCGCGTCCTTCACGCTATAGCCGTGCGAACGCAATTGGTTGATGTATTCAATCATGATGACGCCCGTCTCGACCGCGACGCCAAACAGGGCTAACGTTCCAATTCCAGAAGAAACGCTGAAATGCGTTCCAGTAAAATAAAGCGCAAAGATGGCGCCTATAGGCGACAGCGCCAGACTAGTCATCGCCAGGCCAGCCCACTTGAACGAGCCGAACATTGAATAAAGAAGGAAGAAGATGACTGCGACGGTAGCGGGCACGATGACTGCCAGACGGGCATTTGCGCGCTTGGCGCTAGCGTATTCGCCTGCCCACTCGAGAGAATAGCCGGGCGGCAGCCTTACCTTTTGGTTCACTTCGCGAATTGCCTGCTCCACCGTGCTTCCTAAGTCGCGGCCGCGGACGCTGTACTTTATCGCTACATAGCGGCTATTGTTTTCGCGGTAGATCTGGGAAGCTCCGTCGCGCATCTCTATGTCGCAAACTTGCTCGAGCGAAACGCGCTCCCCGCTCGGCGCAAGCAGGCGGATATTCTTGATGTCATCCACGGTGCTGCGGTAGGCCGGTTGATAGCGCACGGCGAGATCGTAACGCTGTTCGCCCTTTAGCACGGCGCCCACTGCTTTGCCGCCGATGTCCGTCTCAACAGCGTCTTGAATGTCGCTGACATTCATGCCATAGCGGTCGGCCTTGGCGCGGTCCACCGTGATATTCAGGTTCGGCTGCCCTATTACCCGGAACAAGCCAAGGTCCTGCACCCCCTGGATGCTTTGCATTACTCGGACAATTTCATCGCCTTTTCCTTCGAGTTCCTTCAAATCAGTGCCGAAAATCTTAATCGCGAGCTCGCCTTTCACCCCGCTTACAGCCTCTTCCATGTTGTCGGCAATAGGTTGCGAGAAGTTCCAAAGCACCCCCGGAATCTTTTCCACGTCGCGGTCCATTGCCCGGATGAGTTCCTCCTTGTCCTCGTGAAATACCGGTCTCCACTTGTTTTTGGGTTTTAAGTCAACGAAATACTCGGTGTTGGAAAAGAGAGCCGTGTCCGTACCATCATCCGGCCTCCCGACCTGGCTCACGACCTGCGTCACTTCGGGAAAACTCGCAAACATCAGGCGCGCCTGTCTCATCACTCGCTCGCCTTCCTCCGGTCCGGTGCTCGGGGAGAGTGTCCCTCGCGCCCAGATAGCGCCCTCATCCAGATGCGGCAGAAATTCAGAGCCGATTGCGCCGCTCACCATGAGATACGCTGCAATCAGCAAGAGACCCCCCGCAGTGCCGATCACCAGCAAGCGCCTTGACAGCGAACCCATGGACCACCCCAGGGAACGCCGATAGCCGCTGGTCAAAGCTGCCATCACGGGGTTGTGCCACTCCTTGGTATCTGTCCGGAACAGCAGTACGCAGAGCACTGGCAAGATGGAGAGCGAGAACAGGAGCGCCCCGAGTAGGGCGAAGGCCACTGTGAGCGCCATGGGCCGGAACAGCCGGCCCTCTACATGCTGCAGGGTAAAAATCGGCAGATATGCCGTGATGATAATCGCACGCGCGAAGAACACGGGCCGCTGGACCTCGTGCACGGCATCGCGTACCAGGTCCATTATGTTCCGCTCTCCCTGCCGGTATGCGCTAATGTGCCGTAGCACGTTCTCTACAATCACCACGGAGCCATCCACCACCATGCCGAAATCAAGGGCTCCCAGCGATAGCAGGTTTGCCGGTACGTGATTCAGATCCAGACAAATAGAAGCAAAGAGCAGAGCAAAAGGAATAGTTAGCACCACGATGATCGCAGACCGCACGTTGCCCAGGAAAAGAAACAGAATGACCGATACCAGCAGAATGCCTTCCGTGAGGTTGTGCATCACGGTGTGAGTTGTGAAATGCACCAGGTCGCTGCGGTCGAGAAACGGAACAATCCTCACGCCCGGGGGTAAGAAACTCTCGTTTAGGTATTTGACTTTCTCATGCAACGCGGCCAGCATCGCATCGCCGTTCGCGCCCTTGCGGAGCAGGACGATTCCTTCTACTACATCCGGACTGTCGAAGATTCTTCCCTCCGGGGAATGAACCGCCTTGCCGATCCGCCCCAGACGGATTTTTGGGCCCTGCGTTACGTAGGAGATGTCACTCACGTAAACCGGCGTTCCGTTCTGGCTTTTCAGTACTGTCCGGCCGATATCCTTCAGGTCGCGGACGAGTCCGACTTCACGAACATTTATCTGCTGCTCGCCGCTTTGAATGAAACTACCGCCGGCGTTCGCATTGCCATTCGAAAGCGATTGCTCCACTTGCCCGATGTCGAGACCGTACGCGATGAGTTTATTCGGATCCAGGCGCACCTGGTACTCACGCGTAATCCCACCGAAGCTTGAGACGTCCACTACATCGGGAACCGATTTGAGCTGCTTCTCGATGACCCAATCCTCTAGAGACTTCAGCTCCATGAGGTCATAACGCGGATTCGTGCTTTTCAGGGTGTACCAGTAGAGTTGACCCACCGGACTGTAATCGGGGCCGATTACCGGCTGCAGATTCTCCGGCAAGGTCACACTCGACAATCGCTCTAGAACCTTCTGCCGGTTCCAATCGTTATTTGATTCGTCGTCGAAGTTCATGGTCACAACCGACAATCCAAACTCCGAAATCGACCGGACGTTCGCCAGGTGTGGTATACCGCTCATGGAAATTTCAATCGGGATTGTGACTTGCTGCTCCACCTCCTCGCCGGCGCGGCCGGGCCATTGCGTGATGACCTGGACGTAATTATTTGCGACATCGGGGTAGGCTTCGACCGGCAGGTTCTTAAACGAAAGGGCTCCCCATCCCAGCAAGAGCAACCCCAGGATTAGAACCAGGAACTTGTTTCCCAGCGAGTAATCGACAAAAGCGCGAATCATGTCAGCTGTTTAGGCCGGTTTCAATTCTCTACTGCTCGCTCTCAGCATTGAGCGCCAAGGCGTTCCTCACTACCTGAGTTCCGGGAGTGACTCCGGAAAGAACGTCCTGCTGGCCGTCGATTGTCTTGCCGGTCGAGATTTCGGTTCGGCGAAACTGGCCGTCCCCGGCCGGCACAAATACCCAATCGCGATCGTGCAGGTGAAGCACGGCGTCAACCGGAACCGTTGCATAGGCAACGACATGCTGTCCGTAGAAGGTCGCCGTCACAAACATCCCGGCACGCATCATTCCCGGGTTATTGAGGACAATGCGCACCGGAGCGGTACGAACAGTCGAGTCGAGAACTTTGCCGATGTTGTCTACGCGTCCCACAAAGGGGCGATCGGGATACGCGTTCAGGCGGACTTGCGCCGGATCACCGACCCTGACGTCGGGGAGCGAGTTTTCGTAGACGTTGCAGACCACCCAGACGGTTGCGAGATTGGCGATGGTGAAGAGATTCGGCTGATTGTCTGGCGTGTGAACGCCTGAGGAACCCACCACATTCTGCTCGACAATGGTCCCTGACGCAGGCGCGTATATGTTGATTACCGGATCGGGATGATCCGGATCGGCGCCCAAGTTGCGCAGCATTTGCAGCGCGGCGGTCACGCTGACAGCCGCCTTCTCCTCCGTATCCTGCGCCACCTGCAAGTCATTCAACGAAATCGCGCCGCGATCGTAGAGCAGTTGCGCCCGCTCCAGTTGCTTGTGCGCCAACGCCTCGTCGGCCTTTGCCTGCTGATAAGTCTGAAAGGCGTTCGAGATATCATTGCTCATCACTTTCAACAGCAGTTGTCCCTTCCTGACGTCGTCTCCAAGCTTGGCGTATATCCCGACAACACGGCCGGAGGCCAGTGAGATGACTGGCAATGACTTCTCTACGTCCGCGTTTACTACGCCAGTGACTTGCAGTTCCGGGCGTTCCTTGCGCTGACCTGCCGCGACAGCCGGAAACTGTTCCGGCCGATCGACTTTTACGATGTTGAGATCGGGCTCGGTTGTCACTTGGGCGGGTGGCGGGGCCGCCGCTTGTGGATTCACGGGTTCCTTAGAGCCGCACGCAGTGAACAGCAGGCTCGCCCAAAGGGCCATCCCGGCGGCGACCAACGGCAGCCGGTTCATCGAATTACCTCGCGTCCCACTGATAGATTTACCTGGTTGGCTGCCGAAAAATATGCGCCAACCAGGTTTAAGTAATTGAGCTGAGTGTCACGATAGTCTTTTTGCGCATCGAGGAAATCGAGCAGTGACGCTGCGCCGTGCGCATAGGAGAAGGAGATGGTGTCGCGGATCTCTGCGGCTTCCTTCAGGTACTTGGCCTTGTAGGGCCGCAACAGCTGCAACGTGCTCTCGAGAGTGGCGTAGGCTGAGTCCACGTCATGGAGCGCTGTTATCTGCGCCGCGTCGCGCAGTCTTTGATTGCGGTCGATGTCGATCAGCGTGTGCAGCTTGTCGCCCTGATTTCTGTCAAAAATGCGCAGCGGAAAGCTGACGGCAAACCCTAGATAGGTGTTCAGTGGCGCGGGCTGATGCGAACCGTCGGCGGAGAACGTTGGATCAGTCGAACCGTTCGCGATTGCAAGCTGATGATCGGTCCTGGCCTTTTCCAGCGATTCCTGTGCTTCCTTGACATCCGGCCGCGCGCTGAGTGCAATCCGTTCCAGATCAGCCAGGGTAACTGTGGGTTCGCTGTACTCGAAGCCCTCCTTAACGTCGAACTCATCTGGGGGGCGCCGGTCGCGAATCAAAGCCTCCAGATCAATCTTCGCGGTTCGCAGGTTTACTTCCGCCGTTGCAAGATCGGACTGGTACTGAATGCGCTGGATATCCAAGCGCTGAAAATCAACCTTAGCAATGTCGCCCGCTTTGAAACGTTCCTGGTTGATCGCAATCTCTTTGTCGTAATAGGCAAGATTCTCCTTGGCCAGTTCTACGATAGCTTTCGATTGAAGGACGCGCACGAATGCGTCACGCAGATTGAATAAAAGCGTACGTTCCAGGTCGGATTGGGCCGCCACGGCGACCTCTGTGGCCTGTTTTGCGCTAGCCAGCCGCAACTCCCGCTTATGCTCACGCTCGTGCAGGTAATCGATATTCCCATAAACGTACGATTGCCAGATCGGGCGGTAGGGATTGCTGCTAAAAAGAGTGAGTTGATCCCAGCCCAAAGTAAGGTTGGGATTGGGGCGCAGATAAGCGGTGATCTCGTCTGCGCGCGATTCGTCAATGGTATATTTGCCCGCTAACAGGGTCGGGTTATTAGCGCGGAATATATCCTCAGTCTCCTGCCATGTGAGCGCTCGGGACGGACTGGGAGTCTGCGCCAAGCAACCGAGGGCGAACAGGAGACCGACACACAAACGCCAGCTATGGCGCTGCATCTGTCCTCCTCAACCGGAAAGCTGGTTTTCTGGAAATCAGGCTGGCAACAAAAAGGGCGGCGAACGGCCGCTCTCGAAGGGGGCGGTTCGCCGGATACACGTCACGATCGGGATAAACACGAGCGCAACGAAAAACAGCACCAAAACGATCGTCTGAACGTGGCTCAGCAATGGAGTGTCGATCGTCTCGTAAAGACGGATAAGGTCCGCGTTTTGGCTCTTCTTTCCAGAGTGATGCGAGTCGTGCTGCTGGTTGAAGTCTTGAACACGCAGAACGTCATCTGTAGCGGAGATGTAGGGGAAGAGTGCGGCAACGATAAGCGTCACGCCGATTACGTGTAGCGCCGCCGTACCCGGTCGTTGGCGCACTGAACCGCACACGCGAGCACGAATAGCGAAGGCTAGGGAAATTACTCCTAGCAGTAGCCAAACTGCGTTCAGCGCGGTATCGAAAGCCACTCTTCCTAACCCTATCACGGCTTTTTTCAACGCTATTGAGCGAATCGGCATGATCTAAAATCAGCTCTCGCTCGACTCGGCGCGATGTCCATAAAGCGTGCCGAAGTTTGGCGGATGAATTGCAACGGCGAATCCTTTGTTGCATCGGACGATTCTTAGGATAAGGTCTTTGTAAGGCCGAGCAGGCGATCACCTGAGAGCGAAAAGTTAAAAGAACCTAACCAACTGGACCGGCCATGAGCGCATTGTCAAAAATTTTCTTAATCGCCGTCTTTTTGGCGCCTTTGACGCCCTTGGCTCGCTGTGCGACCGGTTCTGAAACCCTTGTAGCGAGCGAAGCCAGCAAACCACGCTATTACTGGCGCCCTATCAACGTTGGTGGTACCGCGCAGCTGGTCACTCTTTTCTGCCAACCGGCTGCGGGGTCGGTGGTGTCGGGCAAAGAGATACCGGTGGTGGCGGTACTCCGGGACACGCTGGGCGATGACGACCCAACAAATGATCGCCTGACCTATGTTTGGCTCTTAACCTACGAACGTCCGGATTTGGCTCAGCGAATTCTCTCCGCCATCCCATTTTTCTATTGGCACGTTGGAGATGGGCCGAAGAGCGACAGTCAACACGACGTGTCTCCGCTGCTGGACCTCACCGCGCCAGAGTATACGGTGCTTTCGGATTTGGGTCACGACCTGCTCCAGTGGGGGCTTCTTGATCCCAGCACAACTCCGATTCGTGCCATATCTCGCACGTATCGCACGAACGAAGTAGACCAGGAGCGGCTTCATTTGGAAGAGGCGGTCACTTACCTGCGGCGTGCGCCGGCTTCGGATGATCCTTCCGGTTTAACACGGACCCAGTTGGACACAATTATTGCGCGACTGGAGCTTCGTAAAAAGGTACTGGGCGGGCTCGTCACTGAGCATCAGACGGCACGGCTCGGTCAAGACGCCAATTACCAGCAGGAACGAATTCGGGCGCGGAACTGGGAACTGCTGCGGCAGTGCGCCGAGAAAGGTGGCCTCCTCTTCGAGCCGCTACCGGTAGCAGGAGCCTCAGGCCAGTATGCCATTCTCTGGTTTCCGCTCAACGAATCCAACGAACCGGTTGGAACGTCTCTCGGGCCGTTATGGAACCTCCTTAACGTCAAGAATCCCTGGCGCGATGAGCGTTTCCAGGATTGGCGCGGGCCAACGTTTAAACGGTTCACCGACAATGGCAGGCTTTTGCCCGAGGGAGCTACTGAGGGTCAGCGGGTGAACCTGGCTCCGCTTGGCGTATACAGCCTGAACTATCCTAAAGTTCCCCTGCTGCTGGTGGACTTCCGCGATAAGCTGCACGTGCGCTGGCACGAAATGACGCAGCGAGCCATCAATGAGGTGACAGCCGGAGTGATTGGCATTTCCCACTTTACAAACTGGTACTACTATGTCGGCGCCGATTTGTACGATTTCTACGTGGCCAGGCACGGCACTGCGGTGAATCAGTCAGCGCGGCTGGACTGTTATTCGCAGTTTCGCGTCGAGCTGGAGCTCGACGATCACCTCAATCCCTTGCTTCGCAAGGAGATCCAGGAGCGCTTGGAGTCACTGGCGATCAATCCGCTCGAGTCACGTCCGCGCTTGGAAATAGCGGCTGCGGAGACACGCTTTTCGAAGCTGCAGCAAGAAGCGAGCGGCGAACTGGTGAACCGCGTCGACAGAGACCGCCGCAAGGAACTCGCCGCGTTCGGCGAAAGCAAAACACAGTTCATGAGAGATCACGCATTTCACGTGCTTTCGTTTGGAGCTTATACCCACCGCGTACAATATCCCGACGACGAACTTGCCAGTCTCGATCGCTATCGCCGCATGCAGTACCAGCTCAACTTTCTCGATTCTTTGGTGAAAGCGGGAACTCAACCTGAAGTCTCGTATGACAGCGCAAGCGTCCAGGCATCGGTTAGAGAATTGAGTAATCTGATGCAGGGCGTGCAATCCTCCAACTTTCGCGCCCGCGCGGCTGCGACGCTGGAAAGCCTGAAACAAATATCGCAAGATGCCGCTCTTCAGTCCGATTGTTCCCAGGCGGTAGCTGCGATCCGCGGGGACGGCCCGGTTCAGTGGCCGGGAGCCGCGCGAGGCACCGCGGCGGGAGGCGTCCAGGGCGCCGCCCTCGACGTTCATCGGGTGGAAGCCCTCAAGTGAATTGGCTGTCTCGGACGCTTGCCGGCTTTCTGCTTCTGCTGACGGTTGCGCCCTCGCTTAACGCGCGGCAGCTAATCATCAATCATGAGAACCCGCCGGCCAAACGGCTGGTCATCATCAAAATCGATGGCTTAAACGCGGATCTCCTGTACGACGCCATGGCTCAAAAGGACCCTGCCACGCGAAAATCCCGATTGCCGTGGTTCGAATACATCTTTGGCGAAAACGGCACGGTATTTGAGAATTTCTACACTCGGGGAATTAGTCTTTCCGCGCCGTCCTGGTCGATGCTCGATACCGGGCGCCACGCGATTATTCGGGGTAATGTCGAATACGATCGCTATACCGGAGAAGTGTACGATTACCTGAACTTCGTTACCCTCTATATCGGATACGCCCGTAACACAATGATCGACATGCCAGGCGTACAAGAACTCGATCGCGCTGGCATCCCGCTTATCATGGATTCGTTCGGATTCGCGAGATCATATCAAAGCTTTCAGCTCTTTCAGCGCGGCGCCCGCTGGCTCACTGTCGAAGATACGCTGAAAAGGCGATTTTCACGCGATGCAATCGTGTCGATGCTCGAAAGCGGCACGGCGCCGTCACTAGACTCGGCCCTGTTGCGGCAGCAGGAAAGCGAATTGGAGCAAAAGCTGGCGGATCAGCGAATTCTCTATCTCGATTACTTCACAGGAGCCGTTGACCACGAGGGGCACGATACTAACGACCCGGGTGCCCTTCTGGAAGCCTTGCGGACTGTGGACGCGGCCCTGGGAAGGATTTGGACGACCATCCGGAAAAGCTCGCTCGCCGGTCAAACCGTTATCGCGGTGGTCTCGGACCACGGGATGAACAACACTCTCGGTATTTCCAGCCAAACGTACAGTCTGCCGGACCTGCTCAACAGACCCCACCGGCGGCGCCCATCACGTAGTTACCGATCGCGAGCAGTTCAGCGATTATAAGTTCCGCGGCCTGAACCCGCTTACCCATCGAGTGATCACTCCGAGCACGGCCTCCTATTACCTGAAGGGAAAAGCGGACCAGTACCCTACCGCTTGGCTCGACATCGATGGAAATGAGCGAGCAGCGGTTCAGCTTCGGAACAGCGACATGAACGAGATTCATATCTTGCTGCTGCAACTCCATCGAATGGATCTGCAGCCTGATATCCGGCAGGCCGCAGCAGCAACTTTGCTCGCTGTCGTTGATAGGCATCGCGCGGCTTGGGCACGGACCGTCTTAGAGATCACGGAAGAGATGCAGGCTCTTGAAGCACGCATCGCTGAACGGAAGAGCTTGCTCAAAGACTTGCCTCGGGAAAAGCATGCGGATTACCAGCCAGGCGACGACAAGACCCGCTATCGCATGGCTGACGAACTGCAGGAATGGGAACGGGAGCATGAGGCGTATTTAGCCTACGTAGATCATCTTCAGGCGCTGCTGGCGCTTCAACCGGATTCGCAGAAGCTCATGCAAGAAAAGATCTCTCTATTAGTGCTGGAGATGAGCCTCGGAGATAACAATACATTGCACCAGCTGGAACACTACATCGTTGGTCCGTCTCCCGGCGGTTTAGTACTTGGTCCGGGCGGCCGCCTGGATGAAGAGCGCTCTTTCCAGTATGTGGATAACTTCGCGATGCTGACCGCCCAGCGGGTGCGTAACAACCCGCAGCCGGCGTTGTCTTCAAGGCCGATCGATTTTGTCGCAGCGCGCTTGCCGGACAATCCATACGCGGCCGATAGCGCATTGCCGCAGCATGGTTATTTTTTGTTCGGCGATTCGGATCGTCAACTGCTTATCCTGGCGGACTCCGCTGGCCGGATCATGGTGAAGCCGGTGAAATGCCTGGAACAAGACGCGGCGGGAAAAGTGACTTGGACCGATCAGCCCTGGCGCCCAGGGCTGCCCCTGCAACTGTTTGAAGATCCGCAACTGCGAATTCCCCCGAAGGAAAGCCGTTCAGCGTGGCTTTCAGAATGGCACACCGAGGCTGACTGGATGAACGCGATCCATTTGACCCGCTACTCTAACGGAGTGATTGGCATCACCGAACTGCTTTCACCGGTTGCCGACAATGTGCCTGGACCGCCCGGCGCCAGTCCGGTCATATTGAGTTTCGAACGTCGGCGGCGCGAGTTAGTACAGGCTGATTTTCACATCTTCGCCTCCGATCATTGGAATTTCAACGTGCGATTCCCGAATCCCGGAGGCAACCACGGGTCATTTCTGCGAACCTCGACGCATTCGGTCTGGATGCTTGCGGGAGCCGGTGTTCCGGTAGAGAAAATTGCAGAACCTTACGACAGTCTCAACTTTCCCTCAACGATTCTGGATTTGGTTGGAAGCCGGGCGCCTATGCCGGAAAAAATAGTTGAATTACAATTGGCGATGCCGAAAACGCCTAACTAACCTGCGGGGTCCGGCCTCGGCGCCCTCGATAGCGAGCTAAAAACAAAAGGGCGAACAAGGGCAGTGCGACCACATACGTTGCAGGCTCGGGCGTCGTCATCGCGCTGGGATATGCAATGAAGGCCTGTGGCGTAGTGGCGGAGTTGTAATCTCCCACAATGTCGTTTGCATCGTTTATTCCGAAGATCTGGGTTCCGTCCGCAGAGAAGCTTATCCCCTTCGTGTTGACGAAACTTTGAGTAATCGTGTCATACACGAACCCTTCATAGATGTTGCCGTTTTGATAGTACCCGGCTATGAGGCCGTTGTCGTTGATTCCTTGCGCGTACGTCGCGAATCCGTTGAAGGTGAACGCGGTGTAGCTGCCCTTAGTACCGTAAAAACCTTCCGTAACGGTGGTGGGACCGAGTTGCGTTTGCACCTGCACCATGGCCGTTCCCGCAATGACGTTGCTGCTGTTAATACCGTTAAGCTGGGTGCTGAGCGCGTCAACCGAAAAATCGGATTGCTGCGGTATGCTGCCCGTCGCAGGCGGCGGGTAGATCAAGCCGTGCTGAATGCTGCTGGCGTCGACATAAAAACCCACGACCGTCCCGCCCGTGTTAATCCCTTGTCCGTAGACAAAAAATGCATTACCGGGTTCTTTCAGCTGAGTAAGAGTATTGCTCGAATAGACGAAGGGATCGGCGCCCAATGTGCCCGTGTAGGTTCCGACAATGACACCCGCATCATTAACGCCATTTGGGACGGCCGGCGCAAGAGAGGGAAGTGAAGTGATCACACCTGCCGGATAGGTGTACGTGTAGGGAGTAGGGGTGCCCGAAGAATAGTCGGCTCCAACCGCTAAGCCGGTGTCATTGAGGCCATACAAGGTGGAATTGGCCGGTCCGGCGTTCACGGGCGCATTGTAATAGAATGCATCCGCAAACAACGCATTCGGCGCGAAACAGAGCGCAGAGGCTGCCAGAAAACAGAAAACTGTAGGTCGCCGCATAACAAAGGTTCCCGTCTTAACGCTTCTCCAGTATATGCGGGGGATCGCGCTCCTTGGCAATTGGAGGTACCCTCGGCGATGGGTTTTCAGTACGGCTGGTACTATGTGCCGCTCAGAGTACGATGGCGTCGAACGCGGCGGTCTCCACCGTCTCCGCATGCTTCATTTGCACGAAGATACGGTAATGTCCCGGAGATGGAAATCCGTAAGGGAAACTGACTTCGTTGGGAAGATTTTCCGGCGTCTCTCCGTGTCCAGCGCCTGACATTCCAGGCATGTCCATGTCTGGCATGCCGGCATTGCTCATGGTCGGCGGAGGGTTACTTTCCGGCTTTTGCGCCAGCATTAAAGCTGCCATCGAAACCGTTCCCGTTGGATGGATATGGGCAAAAACACTGCCATCTGTCTTCACAAAAGCGGCGTGCCCCAGCATGCCCATGTAGAGCTGCATATCCTTTGGCGCCGCTCCTCCCGGAGTTTCCAGACGAAATCGAAAGAGTACCGGCCGCTTCGCATGTAGAGCCGGAGGCCGCAACCAGACCATTTTGTAGTGGTCGGGGAGTTCGAAGGCGCTGGCATCGGTAGAGGCCTGCTTCCAGGAAACGGCCGTGCCAGCCGCATCATCTCCGCTCAAAGGCCGCCCTGCAAGCACCGGAACTCGAACGCTGCTAACCAGGGTCTCGGGGAAGCCGTTGGCGTGGACTACGTCGGCATAAAGGTTGTAATCGCCAGGCGGCATCGCCGGCAGATCCAAACGAAAAATGCCGCTGCCCGCCAGTTGCGGGTGTAGATGGTATACCACATCGAGTCCAGGCTGCCGAATGGCGTAAAGGTGCATCAAATGGTTGTGGTCCGGGATAAGATCGTCCACGGAGCGGGTGAAAAAACTAAGGTGATTCGGCCGTGGCTTAAGCCAGCCAGGATCGGACAGGTTCAGCGTGAGCACGCCCGAATCATCCAGCGTTGCCTGCATCTCCATCGGTTTGTACACCTGCTCGCCGTAACTGCATGCTTCATTTGACCACCACGCGTTGCCGCCCCAGACAGCGGCAACCACTATCACAAACCCGATCGCCATTGCGACGCGTGCGGTCTTAATGTTTTGAGGTCCAGGTTTGGCGCCAGGGTCAAGTTTGGCTTCACGCTCCGCCGCGCCCGCTATCGCCACCACTCCCCCGATGAGAAACAGCCCCAGGACGGCAAGCACGGCGCCAAGACCGAACTGCATCTTCTTTGTGGCGCGTGCTGCCGATGGAACGGGAATGGCCAACTCACCTTTTCCCCGCAAGCCATCAGCCGAGAGACGAACCTGCCAGGAACCGGGCGACATCATCCAAAGCCTGCCTGTAAAGAACTGAGGGTCCTGGCGGGAGACAGACAGTTTGTCAGGAACCGGAGCAAATTGTGCGCCTGGACCGGACATCGGCATGGGGACCGCACGAATTTGCCGCACGCCTGGCGTCTCCGAGCGAATTTCCAGCTCAGCTACGCCTGGAATCACCTGCGGTGGCCGAATGGTGACGAAGAGTTGATACGGCCCCGCCTTGCCGTTGAGATAAATATCTGGGCTGCCGACGTGAGCCTGCGCCAGGATAGTGAGCGCAGCGAGGGCAAGAAAGACGCGAACAATCCGAACAGTTTTTGGCATTTTCAACTAACGTTTGATTTTGCATAGCCATTCGCCGCGCGACATGCCCCAGCGGATGGTCAAAATAGAAATGCCAACAGCGATCGCGATGCCATACCAAAACTCGAACGTGGTCTCGGTATGGAAACGATTCTGCGCCAGATAGGTTTGAGGCGGCAAACCGTACCAGAAGTACATTGTCCCAAAGAAGCGGTTGCGCGACGCTGGGGACATAAGAAATTGCGCAAACGGCCACTCAGCTGCCAGCAGCGCTCCCATGAATACGAACCCGCTTGCAAGAGCTGTCTTCCAGGCATTCCACGCCTTTGTCCGCTGCCACAGCAGATCCAGCGCGAATGCCGGCACAATCAGGAGCAGCGGAAATTCGGGCGGAATAAACTGCGTGACGTGTTGATAGACGGGTCCCAGTTTTGGTTGGGCGGGAAAGAGGGGCAACACCAGGATAAGACCGATATTGGACAGCATGTAAAAAGCTGCGACAAACGTGGCGCCATATTTCAAGCCTGTCGCGCGCGGCGCAAGCGCCAAGGGAATCGTCGCCAGAATGGCGACCGCAATGTACGGGTCAGCCACATGCAGATCGACGCGGGCCGTGTATTCCATCAGCAGAACCATAATCATGACCAGCAGGATGCCGGTTACATATAGAAACAGCCATCGCGCGGCGTTCTCAGCCGGGCCCTGGGTTCGATTGATATAGCCCGCAATCAGTACAAGCGTGCCCAAAATGACGCCGTATGTGCCGATGAATAGGAGGATATGCGGCGGACTGACGATCTTCACGTCAAGTCCATACGCGTCATGCCACCAATTGTCAAAAGGCGCGGACGTGAGCATCGCAATTCCGCCCCATGATGCAATGAAAGCCCCCAATGGTCCGCGGAATCCCCAGATGCTTACGGAGGCCTCGCGCAGCGGCGCGGATTTCGAAAATGTCGTGAAGAGGATGAGATACCCGAAGGCTATCCCAGCCAACACGCCGCACAGATAGATCGCCATGTGCGCGGGGGTCCAGAAGGTATCGCGGCCAATTGAACTGTGCCAGGAGATATCCCAATGCGCTCCAATCGTCGCGGAAGTGACGGCAAGAGCGGCACACCAGATGTACCAGGGAACTGTGCCGGTCTTGGCGGCAAGTGCGACATTCGCGCGAGACGCCTCATTCAGGGCAGCGGAGGAAGCAGTCGTAGCGGCCATGGTCTTTATTCTCCGTGAAATTCCCATTATGGGCTGGATTCTCGCGTCGGGCACATAGATCGAGTCAGCTACAGCCTAGCTTTAACCAAACGAAGCAATAGCAAAGAAAAAGAAAATGTTGTTGGCATCCGCCGAAAGCTAATGTAAGATGACAGCACGGTCGCATCAAAAGCTTGCATTCATCCCTGTAGACGATGAGATTAATACCGCGGAATGTCTAAGAACACGCACAATCGGCCGCTTGCCGAGGAGCGCCGCCGCGAAATTCTAGATGTTTTGGGCCAGAACGGGCGCATAACAGTAGAAGAGGTGGCAAAGCGATTTGGCGTGTCGGCGGTGACTGCGCGTGGCGACCTCGACGCGTTGTCAGAGATCGGCAGTTTGGTGCGGGCTCATGGCGGCGGTATCAAACCGCTGCCTCCCTCGCCCGAACATCCTCTCAAGGTGCGGGAAGGGATGCATCACGAAGAAAAGGTCCGTATCGCTCAGGCTGCCGCCCAATTGATTCATCCTCTGCAGACTGTGATCTTGTGTTCGGGTTCTACTTCGGCCGAACTGGCGCTCCAGATTCGCAAGAATTGCCCGGAAAACATCACTATCATCACCTACGCGCTAAACGTGGCGGCCACCTTGGCTGACCTTCCGAACATATCTCTGGTGATGCTCGGCGGCTTTTTGCGCCGTCCTTCTACGGCGTTTGTTGGCCCGCACGCAGAGCAGATGATGCACTCCCTGCATGCCGACCATTGTTTTATGAGTACCGTCGGACTCGATGCGGAAGTCGGCCTCACCACGCTAGACATCTTGGAAGCGCAACTGAACCGGCGCATGATCGACTCGGCGGCGCAAGTCAGCGTGCTGGCCGATTCCAGCAAGTTCGGACACCGCAGCCTCTCTCTCATATCGGACTTTCATTCCATCCGCCGCGTGATTACGGATACAAATGCTCCTCCGTCGGACGTCGAAAAACTGCGGTCGCACGGTGTAGAGATAGTGCTCGCCTGACAGGCTGCGCGCTTTCCCGGTTCCTTCGCCTTTATTTTCTTTTAACTTCTTTTTGTTTCTTTTTCCTTGACAGCGGCTTTCGACCCCTTTACAATTCGGTCAAAGCCGGGAATCACGCGCATCAACTACTACAGGGTGCGCCAAAGGAGAGTGGGCAAAAAATGAGGTTACTTTCAAAAAGTTTAGAAGTTTCGAGATGGGGCCTGCTTACAGGCTTGTCCTTGCTGGCTTTGATGCTGTTACTGCCCAAAGCCTCCTGGACGCAGGCGGTGACGGGAGCTGTCAACGGAGTCGTGACCGATCCTTCAGGCGCGGCGATCGCCGGGGCCAAGGTGACAGCCAAGGACGTGGATCGTGGAACCGAGTTCCCCACGGCAACGGGAAATGACGGGGCATATAACTTTCCACGGCTGCCGGTAGGGACCTACGACGTCCGGGTAGAGGCTCAGGGATTCTCTAGCGCGGTCAAGTCGCAGATTACGCTGGTTCTAAATCAACAGGCCAAAATCGACTTTCAGTTGCAGGTTGGCAGCGTGAACCAGACAGTTGAAGTGACCAGCGCGCCGCCCTTGCTCCAAACGGAGCAGACGCACCTGGGCACCGTGATTGACGCTCGCGCGATTGAATCCGTGCCGCTCGAGACGCGGAATTATAACCAACTGGCGCTCCTTACGCCCGGCGCCGTGACCGACAGCCCGGCGGCGTTTAACCTTCCGCAAACATCTTTCAATTCGGGCCGGCCATATATCAACGGCAACCGCGAGCAGGCGACTTACTATCTTCTGGACGGCATGGAGAACATAGAATTTGTCGACAACAATGTCGCGTATTCACCAAGCGTTGATGCCATCCAGGAGTTTAACGTCATCACCCAGAATCCGTCCGCCGAGTTCGGACAGTTTCTTGGCGGCGTCATCAACGTGAGCCTGAAATCAGGTACTAACGCCTACCACGGAACGCTCTTCGAGTTTCTCCGGAACAACGTACTGAACGCAAACGAGTGGGCCAATAACTTCACCGATACTCCCAAGGCGCAGTTGCGCTGGAACGAATTTGGCGCGACTTTGGGCGGACCCATCCTTAAGAACAAGCTCTTCTTCTTTGCCGATTACCAGGGTTCCCGGTACGACACGCCCGCCAGCGGCGCGCCGTTGACAACGTTCTCGCAACTCGAACAGAGCCAGCCGGGGAACTTTTCAGACCTTCCGGGCGTGACACTCCACTACCCGGGCTCGAACGTCTCCATCCCCGGAAATAATCTGGCATCTGCGACTCAGTGCGCTTCAGCAGCGCAGATGGCCATGAACGGAACATCCGGCACGCCTTGCGTCTTCATAAGCCCATTGGCGGTGAAATTGCTAGGCGCCTTTCCGAAGGCTACACTTCCGGGAACGGTCAACAATGCAACGAACGTGCAAGGCTCCTACATTAACAACGATCAGGGCGACGCGAAGGTGGATTGGCAGCCGACAGACAAGGATCACATTTACGGCCGCTATTCGCAGCAGTACCAGATCAATCCCACCATCAACTCGCAGGAAGTGCTTTACAACAGCTCCGGCAACAACATCTTTCCGCTCCAGCAGGGCGTCATAGACTGGACCAGGACTTTCAGCCCGACCTTTGTGAACGAGGTGCGGGCAGGCACAACTTATTTCCCGGCTGAGGGCAACATACAGAGCGTGCCATCCAGCAACTTAGGGAGCCTGATACCAGGTGAGCCGACACCTTTTCTTCCTCTTATGAACTTCAGCGGCGCGCAGGTTGCCTCCTTCGGCACCGTGGACGCGCCCGAGGTCTTTCACCAGACCTCCATCCAGGCTGAAGACAACGTCATCATTATCAAGGGCGTCCATACACTCCACGCAGGATTCCAGTTCCTCCGATACCGCAATGACTACATTCCTGCAACCACTTCTGATGGCGCGGCGGGTCAGATCACTTTCAACGGGGCGTATAGCGGCAACGCCGAGGCCGACTTCCTCTTAGGCCTTCCGTCATATATCGGCATTGGCGAAGGTTTCAACGGGACCGTAGGGCAGAGAAATAACGCCCTCGGCGCGTACATTCAGGATGATTGGCGGGTGAACAGCAAGCTGACCGTCAATTTCGGCTTACGGTGGCAGTTGTTCACGCCGATTTACGAAGTTGGCAATCGCATGACGAACTTCAATGAGATTACCGGCGCCATTGAACTTGCCGGCGTCGACGGCAACAGCCGCGCGCTCTATAACCAGTACAACGGGATTGCGAACTTCCTGCCACGGCTGGGCGTAGCGTATAGTCCTGACACCAACACGGTGATTCGCGCGGCCTTCTCTCGTTCCAGCTTCCAGGAGGGCACCGGTGAATACAATCGGCTGGCGACAAACGCCCCGTGGAACAATGACGTGGTTTCACAGCCTGTAACGACCAACAAACTCGGCGGAATTCCATCCAGCCAGGTCTATCTGGATGAAGGATTCGCTGGACTCTTCGCGGCGCAGACGGGCGTGCCCTGCAATACCACCACGGTAACCTCGGCGCCCGCCTCATGCTTCGCTGGTGTCCGGCTTCACTTGCAGGATCCGAACTACCGGCCGGCGGTTTCCAATCAATGGAACTTTACTGTGCAGCGTCAAATAGGTAATGCAACGACAATTCAAGCGGCTTACGTGGGCCAGCACAATGATCACCTGGCCAGCATCTTGTTTGCCGGGCAGAAGCTCCTGCTGCCGAATGGAACTGTCGTTCCAGGCCCGTACTTATCCGGCAACCCGGCCCTGATCTCAGATGGCACTGGCCAGGTTCGATTGAACGAGACAGTGGGTGTCGCCAACTACAACGCCCTTCAGCTCAGCGCGCAGCATCGCCTTTCGAACGGCCTTGACTTCCTTATTAACTACACGTGGTCCAAATGCCTGACTAACAACCAGGGGTACTACGGCCGTTACGGCGACAATGCTCCGAACCAGGCGAGCGCTGACGTTGCGTTCCAGCAGAATGTCTACAACATCAACGGCGATTATGGGTACTGCGACCACGATGTCACAAACGTATTTAACGGATTTCTGACGTACGACTTGCCATACGGACACGGGCGAGCGTTCGGCAAGAACGTAAATCCGGTTGTGAATGCCATCTTAGGCGACTGGAGAGTTACCACCACCTTCACCGTTCATGGCGGCTTTCCGATTTCGATGCTCGACTGGAGCGGCGACCCGGGCACCGGATCAGCCCAGCCAAGACCGGAGTGCATCGCTCCCGCGCGCGAAACACCCTATACGGAGGCGCCCGCCTCGGCGGGGGGTGGTTACTATTGGTTTGACCCGACCACCATGGCGAATCCACCGGCTGGACAGTTCGGAGATTGCGGTACCTCCACGGAACGCGGGCCTGGCTTGAAGCAGGTGGATATCGGGTTATCCAAGTTCTTCCCGATTACCGAGCGCCAGAACCTGGAATTCCGGGCCGAAGCGATCAATGCCTTCAACTCGCCGGTATTTACCGTGACCGGTTATTCGATTGACGTTGTGGGCTTCAATCAAAACGGCAGCGTGGCGACGCCAAATACCGGCCTTGTCAATGGCTCGGATGGCGCGCGCAACATCCAGTTCGGATTGAAGTACAACTTCTAATTACCAAAGGGTGGGGCGGACGGTCTTGCCGTCTGCCTTCGACCCTATGATCGACTCGCGAAGGCGCTCGCCGTTTGGCTGGCAGCTTGCCAAGGCATGTTTCCGCATCACAAGGCCGGCAAGCTGGGGATCCGCTCGGACAAAGAGCTACAGAAGACAATTCGCTATGTAGAGGCCAATCCCGTGAAGGCAGGCCTGGCGCGCTCTGAAGAGGAATGGCATTGGTCTAGCGCTCTCATGAAAGAAATAGCCGAAGCGCAGACGACAACATCGTCCGCGCCACCAAACGCTGCCGGAATGTCCAAAGGGCGCTTCATTCCGAACGCAGAGCTTGGGCCGGATCGACCCGGGCAGCGCGAGAAGCTGGGATGATCGTTGCGAGAACACCCGCGCTAAACAAAATCCTCGCCGAACCCAAACCATGACTACACCGGATACTGCAGAAGCTTATCGATGAAACCCGAAAGCTGCTGCCAGCGCCCGGTCTCCTCCTGCAGGGCCTTTAGCCCCGCGCGGGTAATCGAATAAAACCGCGCTTGGCGGTTGTTCTCTGACTTGCCCCATTTGCTCCGAATCCAACTTTGTTGCTCCAAGCGTATGAGCGCAGGATAGAGAGTGCCTTGGTTTAGCTGCACAAGGTCTTCGGAGACCTGCTGGATGCGAAGCGCCAGACCATAGCCATGCTGCGGTCCCATCGCCGCAAGCGTCCGTAGAACGATCAGGTCTAGCGTGCCTTGCAGAAGCTGGGCCCGGGACTTTTCTTCTTTAGACATCCAAAAGGAGTTTAGCCCTTTCTCCTTTAGAATGTCAACAGGAACTTGCAGCCCTTACCGGCTCCCCGGTTCGTCGACTCTGACCAAGCGGTCGGCGGCGACATTTGTGAGCTGCTGGACGATTCCGCTGGGCCAGCGAATTTCTACCGAACGAACTTCCTTCTCCGTCCCCAGCCCAAAATGAACCCGTTTTTCGCTCGACGACATAAATCCTATGCTCACTGAGACGTGATTATAGATCGCCCGTCCGGAGGCGGTAATCGCCTTAACCTTGGCTCCAATCGCATCTCTGTTGCTCTTGTGCCCTACAAGTTCTAACGTGAGCCAGTGGTTTCCATTGTCGGCGGAGTTGAGCAGAATGCGAGGCTTCTGGTTCAGCGACGTTACGACAACATCGGGGAAACCGTCGTTGTTCAGGTCCCCAAACGCCGAACCCCTTTGAAAGCCCGTCCGAAGAAAATCGACGCCCATTTCCCCCGAAACATCGATGAATGTCTTGCCGTTCTGGTTCTCGAACAGAGTGTCGTGCTGCCGCGCATCCGGCTTAATGTCGTCGACATCGCCATTAGCGGAGTAGATGTCCTTCCAGCCATCATTATCATAGTCAATGAAACCGGCGCTCCAGCCTGAGAGGCGTGCGCTCAAAGAAGCGATTCTGGTCTGCGGAGCCACATCACGGAACTCGTCGCCGCGATTCTGGAATAAACCCCAGAACTGACCCATGAGATCGTTATAAAAAACATCCGGGCGGCCGTCGTTATCGTAGTCGTTCGCGTCGCTGCCCATACTTGAAACGGCCTTAGCGGTGTCGTCGTAGGCGACTCCGAGTTGCAGGCCCTGTTCTTCGAAAACACCGTCTCCCTTGTTAATGAACAGCAAGTTGGCCTCGGTGTCGTTGGCGACGAAGACGTCAGGGCGGCCATCGCCATTGAAGTCGGCGATTGAAATACCCATTCCCTTGCCTGGAGCCGATCCGAAGCCCGATTTATCCGTTACGTCCTCGAACTTACCGCCGCCTAAATTGTGATAAAGCCTATTTGCCACAGCCGGATAAAAAATCGGCGTGCAGTAGTATTCGACAGAACCCGTGCTGCACCGCTTGTCGGTCTGCGGCGTCCACAGAGTGTAATTGGAGACGATGAGATCAAGCAACCCATCGCCGTCGTAGTCAAACCAGGCAGCGCCCACACTGAGCGTGTTTGGAGGCTTGGTTCCTATGCCTGATTGCACGGTGACATCGGTGAATGTTCCATTTCCGCCATTGTGATAAAGCACGTTCCGCCCTGCGCCGCATAGGAAAACATCTTCATAGCCATCGTTATCGTAGTCGCCTACAGCTACCCCGAAGTTATAGCCTGTATCCGCGCCGTTGAGTCCTGAACGCTCAGTCACATCTTCAAACGTGCCGTCGCCTTTATTGCGCAAGAGGCAGTTGTAGAACTCGGGACCCGTCTTGCGCAGTTCTGGCAGCTTCGCGCCGTTCGTCAGGAAGATGTCCTCTCTGCCGTCATTGTCGAAGTCAAAGATCGCGACGCCCCCGCACATCGGCTGAATGAAATACTTGCGCGCGGAAAAATCGTTGTTGGTGACGTAGGAAAGATGCGAACGCGGCGCGATATCGATAAAATGCGGGCGGCGTGACGGACCGGATGCTTCCCTTCCCGCAGCCAGGGCCAACGCGCCGCACGCAATAGAGGAGATCGCAGCGCACGCTAAAAGGACGTCCCGCAGCGGCGTCGTCATCGGTCACTGCGCGCTTGTATCCAGCGGCATGCCGGATACGTTCTTCTTCAAAGTCTTGGATGTCTGATTCAGCTTGGCGGCCGTACCCTTTTGTAATGCAAACTCGCGGGCGGCGGCCTCTTTGCGTCCTGTCCGTTGATAAGCCGTGGCCAGCGCCAGATGCATCGTCGGGTTGTCAGGCGACAGCTTGACGGCGGTCTCGAGAGGCGGAATCGCTTCAGCCGGTTTCTCAGAATCGAGCAGGCATCGGCCGATGCCGAACTGCGCTTCCGCAAAAGCCGGATAAATCTTCACGGCTCGGGAATAGTAATCCATGGCAGCCGGAAGGTCGTTCGCCTGCCTGGCGATTTCTCCGAGATAGAACTCTGCTCCCGGATTCTGCGGATTTAACTTGAGTTCTTCCTCAAACTCGCGCCGGGCCTCGTCGGCAACAGCCGCCGAAGCGTCAGGCTGCGAAAGCAGAAGGCCGCCGATGCGGTAATGAATTCCCGGCTTTTCGGGAGCGCGCTTCAATAGGACGCGGTATTCAGCGATAGCGGCCGTGATATTGCCCTGCTGCTCGAACCGCTCAGCATTGAGCTGGATAACGAGCGGCGAATCGGGCGACGTATTCATCAATTCCTCTGAACTACGCGCGCTCAGATCTGAGAAGACGTGAACCGCCAAAAACAGTACATCTGGGTCATGCGGAAATGCTTGCTGCAGCCACGCGAGAAAGCTCATTGCATCTTTCTGCTGATTTAGCAGCATCGAACAGCGCACGCCCGCGACCGCCGCAGTGCGCTTGGTGTCGCTTGTGGCGTTAGGATCTCGCATGACTTGGTCAAGCAGCGGCATCGCTTCGGTGCAGTGGCCCTTCAGCGCCAGATCGACGGCTTTTTGAGCCGGACTAGGCTCCTGCGCAACTGAAATGCCGGCAGCCAGAAGAGCGATCGTTAGACCCAGATATCGAAACACAAACAACAAATTGTGCCTTTAACTGGCCGCCGGATGCAACTGTGAAGCCAACAACCGCTCCGCATAGAGCGCGCCGGCAGGCGTCTCCTCATGCTTGAAGATGGCGTAGGTCGGGTAACAATTCGAGCGATACTGGCGGACCCGGTAATCGACGCTCGCCAGCTCGGATTCGCTGTAGTCTGGCTTCCGAAGCCGCAAATAGACAAAATCGGCGGTAATCACGTGCGGCGTCTCAAGATTCTCATTTTCCGCCAGGCAAAGGCCGATGTTCGAATCCCGCATAACTTGATAGCACTCTTCGCTGAACCAGGTGGCATTGCGGAACTCGAATGCCGCACGAATTGTCTTCGGAAGCCCCCGGACGAAGGCGGCGAGACGCGCAGTATCGCATTTGAACGAGGGCGCAAGCTGAAACAAAATAGGGCCCAGCCGGCCGGCCGTCGCCAACGGCTGCAGAGAGTCCAAAAACACACGCATAAAATCTTCCGCGTTTTCCAGCTTCAGAGAATGCGTGATCTTCATGTGCGCTTTTGGCAGGAACAGAAAGCCGGCGGGCGTCGTCGCGATCCATTTTTCGAAAGTCGCCGCCGACGCGATGCGCCGGTAAGTGTAATTCACTTCGACGGCGTTTAGACGGCTGGCGTAAAACCAGAGAAATTTCGAAGCCGCTAACTTCTCAGGATAGAACGCGGGTTTCCAGCTCGCATAAGCGAAACCGGAAGTGCCACTGTAGAAAGGCGCGTCAGGCACGGGCTAAAGACCAGCGAACCAATCATATCCTTCTTCGGCCCAATAATCGCCAGGGCGGTCATTTGTGTACTGAATAGTGCCGATACGCTTAATGTTCTTGATGCCGTATTTAACCGGTATAACCAGGCGGAGCGGGGCGCCGTGCTCCGGCGTTAGCGCCTTGCCATTGTGTTCATAGGCGAGCAGCGTTTGGGGATGCAAAGCGCTCTTCATATCGAGGCCAACGTAGTAACCTTCATCGGGGGTCGCCATGTAGACATAGGAAGGCAGCTTTGCGCCCGGCGGCAGGAACTTCTTCGTGAAGTCGGAAAAACGCGCGCCGGCCCAGGAAGTGATCACGCTCCAGCCTTCGATGCAGCAGAAGCGCGTGATCATCTCCACTCTGGGGAGCGCCAGGATGTCGGCGAGCCCCAAATAAAGGTCCTGCGAGTTTGGCCCTGAGGTGACATTCAGCCGCCATTGAGCGAGATCCAGCGGCGATTTCAGGCCTTCCTCTCCATTCGGTTTGAGGTATGTGATCCGATCCGAAGAGAAGGTGGGCATCAAGTGCGAATCGCGGAGATAATCGATGCCCAGCCTTCCATTGAAGTCGAGCACGCGGCGCTGCGGCCAAGGAACTTCATTCATCTCACCGGCTTTCGTAATCCACTCGTACGCCCCAATTCCGCCTATCGCCGCAATGCCAGCCACCAGAAAATCACGGCGCGAACGGCGATGCAGCTCGCGTTTCAGATCTGCTTCAGGAAGGACGATCTCAGGATGGCGCTTTCCATTATTCATTTGTCGGTGATGAGCTCCCAACCAATGATCATGCTTCGAAAGTTGTTCCATCCGGCCAAAGCCACCTGTGTGACGTGCACCAAAAAGAACGCGAGATAGCCCATGGTCAGGGAAAAGTGGAGCAAGCGCGCCATTTTATATCCCCCCAACAGCGCGGTCAGCCACGCCACTTGAACCGGCTTATAAATCGCGAAGCCAGTCAAGACGGAGCCAATGCCCATTAGAACAATCCCTGTGTAGGCGATCTGCTGCGCTGCGTTGTACTTGTCTTGAGGCGGCGCTTCTTTTCGTAAATGAAGGTCATGCAACGTCACCTGCCAGGCGTCACGGAATGCCGACCACGAACGAGGCGCCAGATAGCGCCATTCGCCGGACACCAACGTGTAGCCCACATAGAGTAGTCCGTTTATGACGAAGAACCACATAAAGAAAAAATGAAGCGCCATTCCTTCCGCCAGGCGAGCCGGAATATTCAGCGCTTCAAAAACCGCCTTTGGGAAGAAACGGAACGGGCCCAGGTGGTAAGCAGGATAAGCCCAATAAATTAACAGCCCGCTCCAGATCATGAGAAACAAAAGGGGGAAATTGATCCAGTGAAACCAGCGGACAGCCACCAGGTGCTTCAATGTCAGTCTCTGCATCCACCAACCTTTTCGCTGCGCCGCACGATATAGTTACGGGGTAGCTTCAAATCTAGCAGTAAACTAGCCATTTTTGGACGCTCTCATGGAACCCGAGGATTCAAGCAGCGGCCGGTCTCCGCTTACTTTTCTTTGCCTGGCCAGCTATGAAAAAGGGCATCGCACATTAGAGGAGCTGAAGCGCCAGGGAAGCCGCGTGTTTCTGCTGACCTCGCTAGGCCTGAAGGAGAAAGCTAATTGGCCCCGCGAAAGCCTTGATGACATCTTCTACTTGGCTGACCAGGAGCATGACTGGAATTTGCAGCACATGCTTCAAGGCGTGTGTCATCTCTGCAAGACGGAGCAGATCGACCGGATCATCCCGCTGGATGATTTCGACCTGGAGAAAGCGGCGTATCTACGGGAGCATCTGCGGTTGCCCGGAATGGGCGAAACAGCCACGCGATATTTCCGGGATAAATTGGCGATGCGCATGCGAGCGTCGGAAAATGGCATCGCGGTGCCTGAGTTCACCTCCACTCTGAACTATGAAAAAATCAGCGGCTTTTTGAAATCCGTGCCGGGACCCTGGGTTTTCAAGCCGCGGCTAATGGCTGGTGCCATCGGGATCAAGAAGGCGCATCACGCGCACGAAGTCTGGGAATATATTCACGCCGCAGGTGATGAGCAATCCTTTTTCGTCTTAGAGCGTTTTGTACCGGGTAATATATATCATGTAGACTCCATCTGGTTTCGCGGCGAGATGGTCTATGCTATCGCGAGCGCCTATGGAACTCCCCCGCTGGAAGTGACGACGGGGGGAGGCATTTTCACGACGCGCACTCTGGAATCCGGGTCCGGCGAAGACCGGACGCTTAAGGCCATGAATGAACAGGTATTGAAAGCCTTCCAAATGCGAGATGGAGTGTCGCATACTGAGTTCATACGAGCTCATGAAGACGGAACCTACTATTTTCTGGAGACCTCGGCGCGAGTTGGCGGAGCGCACATCGCCGATTTGATAGAGACCGCGACGGGGATCAACCTCTGGGCCGAATGGGCGAAAGTGGAAGTTGCGACGGCATCCGGTAGCCCATACCTCGTGCCTGATTCGCAGATGGATTTTGGCGGCCTGATCGTTTCACTGGCCCGCCAGCAATGGCCGGACACGTCCAGCTTTCAGGACCCCGAATTGGTATGGCGGATGTCCAAAGAACATCACGTCGGGTTCATTGTGAAGTCCGCGCGCCGGGAGCGTGTGGAGGAGTTGTTAGACCTCTACAGCCAACGCGTGCGTAACGAGTATCACGCTTCAGCGCCGCCGCGCGCAAAGGTGCGTGAATAGCCGGTGGTTTTGAGAACGTGAACTGGCTTAATAAGAACAACAAGGAGTGTTAGGCTGACGACGATGCGAGCTTTGACAGTAGCAGGATGCACTGCGGGAGCTGTAGTGGGTGGCGTCTCAGTGGCGACGGCTTATGGCAGCGTTTCCAAGTATTCGCAGCTATTTGGACCATCGGTTTATCGTGGCCCAGGGCGCCGGCGTACGATTGCGCTGACTTTTGATGATGGGCCGAGCGAGGGCACATTGCCTCTTCTCGACTATCTCGACCGCGAGGGGGTCTGGGCCACGTTTTTTCAATGCGGCGCCAACGTGAAAAAGTTGCCGCACATTGCCGGGCGCGTAGCCGCCGCCGGTCACCAATTGGGGAACCATTCCTACTCGCATCCGAGAATCCTCTTCAAGTCTGCGGAGTTTATAGATTGCGAGTTTACTCTAGCGCAAAAGGTCATTTCCTCCGAGACGGGCATTACGCCAATGATTCTCCGGGCTCCTTACGGCTTTCGATGGTTCGGTATGCGCGAGCTTCAGCAAAAGCTTTCGCTGCTGGGAGTCATGTGGACCGTAATCGGTTATGACTGGCGTTGGCCGGCGAGCCGCATACGACGGCACATCCTTGCGGGCGCCTCACCCGGCGGCATCATTTGCCTTCACGACGGGCGCGCTCTCGAACCACATCCCGATATCAGCGAGACGCTGGCCGCCCTCCGCCAGATTGTGCCCGTTCTGAAGGACCGCGGTTACAGCTTCGAAGTCGTGAGCGATCTGCTTCACTCCTGATCCGAAAGATGTAACGTTGGAGTCTTCAGGCAGCACAGGCAAACTCTATCTCATCGGCGCCGGCCCCGGTGATCCGGAATTGATGACGTTGAAGGCAGTGCGAGTGCTCGCCGAATGCGACGTCGTTCTCTATGACCGTTTGGTAGGCAAAGATGTTTTGCGATATGCCCGTCCGGAGGCTGAACTCATTTACGTGGGCAAGCGTAAAGGCGAGCAGGAGCGCACTCAGCATCAAATCTTCGAACTGATCACAGCCTACGCTCTGGCGGGCAAGACAGTCGGGCGATTGAAGGGGGGCGATCCGCTCGTCTTCGGGCGCGGCGCCGAAGAATGGGCTCTCGCGGTCGAACAGGGGATTGACGTAGAGTTAGTGCCGGGCGTCAGCTCCGCAATCGCGGTGCCTGGCTTGGCCGGTATTCCTCTGACTTACCGCGGCGTATCGCAGAGTTTTGCCGTGATCACGGCACACCGGAGCGAGGGGCAGCCTGCAGAGTGGGATCGCTACACGAACATCGACACGCTGGTGGTGTTGATGGGCGTGAAGAACCGCGACTTTATTGCGCAATCACTACTCGCTGCCGGACGAAATGAGCAGGAGCCGGTGGCCTTCGTTGAGCGCGGTACGCTGCCCCAGGAGCGTGTCGTTGTTAGTACGTTGGGCGCTGTGGCCCGTAGCGCTGTCGCTGTCCGTAGCCCGGCTGTTTTCGTGATCGGTGAGGCAGTGACTCTCATTTCTCGCTTGACTCGCCGCCCTCCAGCTCAATGACGGCTAAGCCTTGGGGCGTGAGCGTAATCGGTTCCGAGACTGAATGTTCCTTGGGCGTTTCCATTTTCGACGCTTCCCTCAGTTTTTGGATTTCATCAACCGTAGGGGTCATTGGACCACCCATCACTTTCCAGGCCGCCAGCGAGGATCCGTGATCCGGATCGACAAATTGCATGCGAAAGTGCTTCGCCCTGATGTTCTTCAACTGCAGATGGAATGTCCTGGACGGGACGCTTTGACCCGGCTCGGCGTAATTCCAGAGAGCGACGATAATCTGGCCCTTCTGGTTCGCAGTAGCAAGCGCATTCTCTGAATCCACATCGATCCGGCTTGTACCGAGACGATGCAGCAGCGCGAAGGCATTGTAAGCTGCCTTAGGTATGCCGCGTTCGGCAATTAAACCGTAGCCGCCGTAGTAGGGCGTCTTTACCACGCCTTGCTCCTCGAAGACGTCCGAAAAGGTCCAATAAGACATCAGCGTTGTAAGGCCATCGCACTCTCGTACGTTGTTGGCGAGCCACGGACCCATGAAAGCGCTGTCGGTCACTTCCTCCTGATTCATGTAAGTAGCGTTGTATTCAGACCAAATGATCGGCGTATCAGGCGCGGCTGAGGCTTTCACTTCGTCGTAAACCTTCTTTGCAGATCGCGCCACCATATCCCGGCGTGAGATGTCCAGCTTGCGGCCGAAAACATCCATGGTGCTGTCGTTGCCGTAAACGTGCGTGGAAACGAAGTCGAAGGGAACGCGGTTCTGCATACAGTGGGCGATAAAGGCTCCAACCCAGGAGGCTTGCGCGGTTGCCGGACCACCCACGCGAATTTTAGGATCTATCTTCTTGATAGCCCGCGCCGCCTCGTCATACAAAGCGAAATAGGTTTCCCGCTTGGGCACTCCATCCCAGAAATCGATGTTTGGCTCGTTCCAGACCTCGAAGTACCACTTCTCCACTTCCGAATGGCCATACCGGTTAACCAGGTGATTGGTGAAGGATTCAATAAGAGCTTCCCATTTGGCGGGATCTTTTGGCGGGGACGGCAGCGGCCGGTACCAGAACGGATGCTCTGTCAGATTCGCGGCCAGCTTGCGGGGCATAAAACTAAGCTCTACGAACGGCTGGACTCCGTTTGCCAGGAGGCCGTCATAAATCTGATCGACGTAGGAGAAGTTGTAAACCGGATTGCCCTGCTTATTTTCGTCATAGACGCCGTTTTCGTCGTCCAGGATGGCGTGAAAGCGGATGTATCTGGCATCCGTGACATTCTCGACGCTGCGCAGATCGTCGCGCCAACTCGCGCGCAGGCTCAGGTTGGCCCGGCCGGAACCGAACATCTGCTCCCAGAAATGTGGAAAGGGATGTTGCGGCGCGGCGCCATCAATCACGATGGTCTCTTGCTCCTGCGCTTGGAGTAGAGGTGTTAAAATCCCGGCGATAGCCAGGATGCAACCCAGATAAGAGCTTCTTCTCACGCCTGTTAGAACGCCGAACCGGTGTGCCGGTTGCACGCCCTACCGTATCAAACCTCGTAAGCGAGGCCGCGCGATTTGGCGTATTCTGAGGCGGCTTCGCGCACCAGGATGCCCATCTTCGGATGACTCGGCTCCAGCGCGGGTATGAGACCACAGGCCCTCAGGGACTCGCTGCAATCCGGTCCGATAGACGCAAGAAAGATCTTCTCGAGGGCAGCAAGCGCTTCCTTGCCCTTACCCAGTTGTCCGGCGAACTGCAGAAAGTGTTCTATTTGAACTCCGGTGGTGAAAAGCGCCGCGTCGAATCGGCCCTCCAGCAGTCCGTCTAGCGCTTCGGCGAGCGGACCCGTGTCATCCGGTAGCCTCCATTGATACACCGGAACCGCGGTAACGGAACGGCCTTGCCTTTTCAGCCCGTCCAGGAGTTCCGGATTGCTTCGGCCGTACTCCTGCACCGCCACGCGCCTCTCAACACGGGATTCGACAGCGGCTAGCAATTCCCGCCAGGTGTTCGGCTCGGGAACCGAGACGGTGATCGGCACTCGCCAATCGCGGAGCACCGCAGTTGGTTTAGGGCCCCTGGCGACAACCGTCACGCACCGCAGCGCATCCCTGAAGCGGCCTTCCGGGTCCCGCGTCGCCAGGACGCGATCCAGGTGACGCGTCCCCACTCCGGTAAGAAAAACCACCATGTCAAACTCGCCGGAGTATAGCCGGTCCGCAAAGGCGAACGCTGCCTCGTTCTGTTCCAGAGGAACTTCCTTCAGGGCGGGCGCAACGAACGGCGCGCCTTGGTTGATTCGGATTAGCTCGGCCAACTCCTGGGCGCGGCGGCTTTCAAAAGCCAGCACTCTCGCGGCAGCGAAGGACATGTCACGAATCGTAGCGCAGCGCTCACTGTGGCTGCGAGATTGTTACCATACGAGAAGTCTAGGCAGTAAGGCTGTAGAGGTTGAAGTCAATGAATCGTGTTGCATTTGGAAGCGCTCTGGTAATGGCCGCTGTGTGCGGCGTCTATGCACAGGCGCCGAATTCTAACGCGGCCCCCACACCCTATGCCACTTTTGGAAACAACCGTCCTCCTAAAAAAGATAAGGCGGCCACCTCCCGGGTCGTTTCCGGCCAGGTTGTCGATGAAAACGGGGCGCCGCTGGAGGGCGCGCTTGTGACCCTCACGAATGACGTAACAAAAGAGAGGCACGAATTCTTTACGAAGAAAGACGGCCGTTACAGCTTTGAGGAGCTAAGTTTCTCGATTGACTATCAGGTGCAGGCCCGTTACAAGAACCTGAATAGCGAGTCGCGAAAATTAAGCCAGTACGACAAATCTCCCAAGATGGTCCGGATCCTGCAAATCTATTCGGAAACTCCAGCCCCCGCGGCAGCCGAAGCCAAGAAAATCACGCCCGCCCCAAAGCAATAGGGTTAATGCTTGTACCACTCCGGATAGTCCTTCTTGAGTGCAGCGATCTTCGGTAGATCGTTGTACACAATGTAGGGGTAGGTCGGGTTATTGTCCAGGAAATGCTGGTGGTAGCTCTCGGCGGCATAGAAGCCGTTCAGCGGAACTACCTGCGTCACAATCGGACGCGAGAACACATGCGCGGCTTCCAGCTGCTGGATGTAGGCTTCCGCGACTTTCTTCTGATCGTCGTCCATGTAGAAAATCGCAGAGCGGTACTGCGTTCCTTCGTCAGGACCCTGCCGGTTGAGTTCGGTTGGATCGTGCGCGACGGAGAAATAGATTTTCAGCAGTTGACCATAAGTGATTTTCCTTGGGTCGAACGTGATCTTAACCGACTCGGCGTGACCGGTGGTGCCAGTGCTGACCATTTCGTAATGGGCCGTCGACTTAGCTCCGCCAGCGAAGCCCGAAACCGCGTCCTTCACGCCTTTCACGTGTTCGAAGACGCCCTCTATTCCCCAAAAGCATCCTCCCGCGAGAACGGCGGTCTGCGAGCCGCTTCCTGCCGGAACATCAATGGCAGGATCGGGGAAGGCTTCTTTCGGAGCAGCATAAGCGATGAATGCGCCGAGGAGCACCGCTGGAACTATGAAAAACACCGCGCGTTTCAACATAAGACCATTTTCATAGAATTACTTCGAGCGCGGAAGGCACAAAGTTACGCAATCGCTACTTTGTAGCCGGATTTCTGCGCAGGCTTACCATATTGGCCAGAATGCGGTAAGCACCGGGAACTCCCTCCGGGAGTTGACGATACAGAGCGAAGGCGTCGTAGATGTAGATGCCTTTGCCATAGTGCGCCAGCAGCAGTCCCCCGAGCTGCGGGCTCTGATCCGGATCATGTGTTTCCAATAGCGCTTCGTAGCGTGGATCCCACTTTTCCATGAAGCCGTGGCCGCGCTCCTCGTCCCAGCCTTGGAAATCTGCGTCGCTGATCTTATTAGGCCAACTGAAGACCGGATTGTCCCGGCGCAAGAGCTTCACCGGCGAGTTCTCATCTACGACTTTCTGCGGGTTTTGACCAAGCGTGAACGGATATGGACCATAATCGCGATCGAAATTCTGCAAATTGTACTGAACAATCAGGACGCCGCCATTCTTGGCGTAATTGAGCAGGCGGTCATTGGCGGCGCGCACTTCGGGCCGCACTGCATACGCGCGCACGCCGAGGATGATCGCATCATATTGATCCAAATTGCCGGTTTCGAGATCGCTGACGGAGAGGATCTGGACATGGACGCCGAGATCCTCCAGGGCCCGCGGCACATCATCGCCGGTGCCGGGGAAGAATGCTACACGCAAGTCTGGCGCGACTCTCACGTCAGCGCCGACCGCTTCGTAGGAGGCCGGGCGATAGTAAGGATACGGCCGCAACCCCGGATAACCCACCAGACGATATCCTTCTTCATATTTCTTGCCTTGACACTCGGCGACCGCTCGAATCTCGTATCGCTGCGGCTTTATGCCGTGCGGTGTGACCTGGAAACTGACGAGATCGCTGTCGCCGTCGTGGGCGAAGGAGAAAGGATGTTCGCCCGGCGCCGACTGCCAGCCTTCGGGCAGCCGCAGACGCAATACTCCCTTCGCCGGCCCCTTCACGTTGCTTTGCAGGGTGCAAGTAAATGCGAACGAAGTGGCATTTAGCGGGACCGCACCCGCGGCAGGCGAGACAGTCACGGAAATTGCAGGACCCATCAGCATTGGTTCCCCCATCATCCCGATGCCTTCCACGCGGTGGTTCGTCTGCACGACTTTCTCGATCTGGATCTCCGTTCCGCGGTAAACCAGCCGGACTGCCGCGTAGAGCGGGTATGGCATCGCGGAGAGGTTGCGATACGTCGGATCCGTCAGATCGTAATAGGGCTGCTCATCGTTCGGACGCGTGAAGTACGGCTTGGTGAGAGTGGCATCGTCGGGCGCGGAAATCGCAAACTTCAGATTTAAATCCTTCCCGCCTTCTAACTTGGCCTCGTGAGAGTGTTCTGGCGTAATCTTCCAGCTTTTGCCGTCTGTGGCGGCCACGTTTAACTCTTCGACCATGAGCGGTTCCCGGCTCTTGTTCAGCAAATGGGTGTTCACGCTGAAGGGCTGCCCGGGTATCGCGATAGTGAAGGTGGTACTTGCTCCGCCAAATCTTGCGAAAGGCCCGGTCGGCTCTTTTTCCGGAGCCACCACGGCGTCAAAAGATACGCCGAGGGCAAGCGTTAGGGCTTCTTCGAATTGCTTCTCCTTCACCCCCAGCTCGAACGCCACATCGCTCTTCCCCGGCTCCGGAAGGTTACTTGCCATTAGCTCTTTCGACAGGGCCCGGGTTAAATTCAACCCTTGCGCCAAGCCTGGAGCAATCGTGGAAGGATCGTCTGGTTGGTATTTTTGGCACGTGTCGTCCGCGAGACGCGAGAGTTCCGCCAAGCCGCGTTTTAGAAAAGCCGTGTCGCCCGTGGCAAGAGACGCAATGCCGCTGAGCGAAATGTCAATTCCGTCGAAAAAGGAATTCTCGTGCTCCGTGGTCTCGACCCGCGATCCGTAACGGTGATAAGGAGAGGAGTAGAGCGAAGGTTGTGGAATGGTCCCGCCCCCATTCTGACTCTTCTGGTAGCCCCAACCCTCCCGGCCGATTTGTCCAAACGTCAAGCCCGCGGCCGGAGCGTCTTTCCCTTCCGGAACAGTTACGTTCGTGGCCGGGGTCTTATCGAGCCAAGTCTTGTTCACGTAGTCGTAGAACCGGACGGGCACGAATTTATCGGTGGCGTAATCGTAAATGGTGCCGTTCTTCGTCGGCTCGAAGAAGGGTACCCGCGCGTACACCTTCAGCGGTTTCCAGGGCCGTAGGCCTTCCTGAAGTTGCTCTGGAAAACGCTTCGGATCCGCGGCTGCAAGGTACACTTCCTGCGCCATTTGCCCGGAAACCTGGTGGTTGCCGTGACCGTCGGTAGCCGCCCCGATAAACACCGAAGTGATAACCAGGGGCCGGGTCATGCGCACCACCCGGACAACGTCCGAAAGAACCCGTTCATAACCCCACTTCTCGAGTGCTTCTTCGCGGGTTTTCGAGAAGCCGTAGTCGATAACGGTGCCCCAATACTGCTCCACGCCGTAATAGCGATCGGAGGTTAGAAGTTCTTCAGTGCGCACCAACCCAAGCGCGTCGTAAAGGTCCATAGACATCGCATTCTGTCCGCCTTCGCCGCGGTTCAGCGTCATCAACGCAGCGCGCGTTCCCTGCCCGCGTGCTTCATATGCCAGCAGGCCCCCGTCTTCGTCGTCGGGATGCGCGACGATCATCAAAAGGCTGGCACGGGTCCGGAGCGCCGCCAGCCGGCGCGAAAGCCCGGCCGCCCCACGGTTAAGATCTACCGGCATCGAGTCGGGATTGATAGTCGCTTCGTGCCGGGAGGCCGCTTCTTTTTCCGCGCTTGTGTCGCTTGCGTTGGCGCGAACTCCAACGGTCGCTAGAGCGGCAAGCGCCATCACAAAAGCGGTTTTGAGAATGAATCCAGATTGAGTGCGGTGCGCGTTGAGCATGCTGGTTGATTTTTTGTTTGGTCGCTGGAAAAGAGAAACCTCTTCGTATGGTACGTCGGACGGCCGTCTTAACCAGGATTAATGGGAACCTGCGGCGTGCCCGGTATCCTTGCGCAGGGTCAAAACGTCCATGTAAGCGGACAGCCTCCGCTACCGTCGAACGCGAGAGGCTGCCGGGAGATAACGAAGATGCGACCCACGAAGTTTGCCCTAAGTGTTTTGGGGGCGGTGTTTTTTGCCGCGATTGCGGCTCCCAGTTTCGCGCAAGATCAGCAGCAATATCCGCCGCCCGGCCAGTATCCGCCCCAGCAAGGCCAGTACCCTCCGCCGCAAGGCCAGTACCCGCCACCGCAGGGCCAGTACCCGCCACCGCAGGGCCGGTACCCGCCACCGCAAGGCCAGTACCCTCCGCCGCAAGCTCAATATCCGCAGAGCCAATACCCGCCTCCGCAGGCTCCCTATGGGCCGCCTCCGCTTCTTGCACCACAGCAACTCGACCAGCTGATTGCACCCATTGCTTTGTACCCGGACGGTTTGTTGGCTCAGGCGCTGACAGCTTCTACCTATTGGCAGGAGATCCCCGACGCTGCCGGCTGGGCGAATCAGCATTCTTTTTTGAGAGGAGATGCGCTGGCCCAGGCGATCCAACAAGACAACTTGCCTTGGGATCCCAGCGTGATTGCGCTCTTGCCATTCCCCAGCGTGTTGAACTATATGGCGCAGTATCCAGGCTGGACTCAGGCGCTCGGAAACGCAGTGCTCTCACAGCGCGATCAGGTGATGGATGCCGCGCAGCGCTTGCGCGAGCAGGCGTATAGCTATGGCTATCTCCGGGACAACGACTACGTTCGCATCTACTCCGCAGGTCCCGGTGACATTCAGATCTTACCCCTGCAGCCGGGCTTCTACTACGTTCCTTATTACAACCCAGTGATCGTCTTTGCTCGTCCGCGGCCAGGATTTTTCGTCGGCGGGGCAATTCACTTTCGTCCGGGAATCACAATAGGTGCCGCATTCGCGCCCTGGGGTTGGGGTAGTGTCGGGTTCGGGTGGAGCGCGCACACGATCGTGATCGACAACCGGCCCTGGCAGCGAACCTGGGTGAACAGGGCTTACTACGCGCACCAATATGCCGCACCCTATCACCCTGCGCCGGGGCCGCGAGTGGAGCACCACGATGTTCACGCGAACCACGGCAATGGCCACAATGAGCACGGTCACAGCTAGTACCAACTTGCGGAAATTCGCGTTATATTTCCCACAACCTAAGATGCTGAAACTGAGCCGGAAGCGTAAGCGCCCTTGACTACTCGAATTTCTGCAACTTGGTACTAGAGGCAATGAGGTTCTCTCGCTGGCTGTTAGCTTTGTACAGAGAAGCGAATGAGACTCTTCCGCGCACCGTCCGGATTCTCTGTGGAACATCAAGGCAAATGGTTTGCAAGTGAAAGCGCAGCCTTCGATACCACGGGTTGGGACGCGCTCATCACGCGAGATGATCTTCATGCTCATCTGCTCCAACTCCTGCAACACCTGAAGCCGGCTGACGCCGGTCATTCGGGCGCCTTGGCTCCCATTGGTACTCAGGAGGTCTGGGCGGCCGGCGTTACATACTATCGCAGCCGCGATGCGCGCATGGAGGAATCCAAATCCGCGGGAGGCGGCGATTTCTATGATCGTGTCTACGGCGCGGAGCGCCCTGAGCTATTCTTCAAATCGACGCCCCATCGGGTGGCCGGTCCAAGCGGCATTGTCGCAATCCGCGACGATGCCTATTGGTCTGTTCCAGAGCCTGAATTGGCTCTCCTGATTTCGCCGCGAGGAATCATCACCGGCTACACGATCGGCAACGATATGAGTTCGCGCGATATCGAAGGAGAGAACCCGCTATATCTTCCTCAAGCAAAAGTCTACGATCGCAGTTGCGCGCTCGGCCCGGGCATACTGGTTCGCGAGAAGCCGCTTCCGAAGGACGCCGAAATAAGTCTGGAAATTCTGCGTGGAGGGTCGGTCGAGTTTGCCGGATCCACGAGTCTTGCTGCCATGAAGCGGGAGCCTGAAGATCTGGCGCGCTTCTTGTTTCGTAACAATTCGTTTCCGAGCGGCTGTTTCCTGTTGACCGGTACCGGCATCGTCCCGCCCGACTCCTTCACGCTCCATGCGGGAGACGAAATCCGAATTACCATCTCGGAAATCGGCACGCTCGTCAATAGAGTGGGCTAAATTCTATTTAGCGCCGAACGCCGTAAGCGCATTCGAGTCGGATGGAACGTATGCCGTCTCCTCCAGTTGAAACGCTAGTTTTTCCTGGCGGCTCATCATGTGGCCCAGCCACTTCTCCTGATCGTTCAAGAATCCTTTCACCTGCCGTTCTAACGAGTGCTCGAGCACTAGAACGTCGTCAATACCGAGGGCAACTAATGTTTGCGTCGAAATTGTACCGGCTTGCAAGCGTGCCTCGAACGTAACGGCCGCGTCCTCCAGCAGCCGCGCAATGTGCGATTGATCCTTTTCTGTTGAGGTCGCGCGCCGCACCTGCCGCACCTGCTCAAACTTATGCCTCAAACGCTTGACGAAGATCGAGGGAATCGCCAGATTCATCAGTCCCGGCGTAGTTCCCACCTGTACCTCAATCGCCACTACAATCACGGCCTCGGACGGCGCGAACGCATGCTGCAATTGCGGCTCGCTAGCGAGCGACTGCACAGAGAAAGAAATCTCGGCCACGCTCTTCCATGCCTCCGCCAGATCTCTCAGCACGAGCCGCAGGAGCGTATGGACGAGATGCTTTTCAATATCCGTTATCTTGCGCTGCATTGGCGGAACCGAGCGGCCTTTACTTCCCAGCAGCAATTCAATCAACCCGAACAGCAGCGTGTTATTGATCTCGATCACAGCCGTTCCGTCATGGGGTTGCAGGCCAAGATACGCGATGCACGTAGGGGAACTGAGGCCGTCCAGGAACTCGGAATAGGAAATCTGCTCCAAACTGACCAGGTTCAGAACGAGATACGAGCGTAGATAGGCGGATAGGCTGGATGCGAGGTTTCGGACGAAATTTTCGTGCATCGAGTGAAGCGCCCGCATCTGTGATTTCGGAATCCTGTCGAGCCGAGTGAAGTCGAAGGGCGTCACATCCGGATCCCGGCCTCCGCCTGCGGGCGGCTTCGCGATCTCGATTTCACCCTGCGCTGGAGAGTCTTTCATGCGCCCCTCTGAGTTGCGCCTGCACGCAGCGCCATGCGGTCCCGTTCGCTGATAATTTTTTTGATACGAACCCCATAGTTGCCTTTTATGGAGACGATCTCGCCGCGCGCAACAACGGTGCCATGCACCACCAGATCGACGTAGTCGCTCACAGTCCGGTCCAGCTCGATCACGGATCCCGTCGTCATTTTCAAGACATCGCGGATCGGCAGCACGGCCCTCCCCAAAGCCACCGCGAGAGGAAACTCGAGTTCCATCAAGCGCTCCAGCATGGCTGAGGAGGCGTTCCCCGGTGGTTCGGCCGCTTCTGAATCTGCGCCATCTGGGTCCAGTGCCTTGCGAATGATCTGGATTGCGGCTCTGTCAACCGCCAGCACCATGCTGGGCAACGTTTTGCCCATCAGGCGAATACCCACCTCTGTGACAAGCAGCGAACCAAGCGTCACGGGCTTCTCCGGGATCCCGGGCCCGCTGTGAAACGGTTTAACAGCCTTGGCGTTTAAGGCGCCCAGAAGCCCTTCGTGGGTCTGGCGCAGGATATCGAAATACGTCTGTTTAGCGCGTTCGGTCTCTGTCTCCGAATCCCCCATCGCGCTCCACGCTGGCTCAAGCGCGCCCGTCCAAACTGCGAACGTACCCGCGCATTCAAAAACCTGTTTCCACCACAAGTACCTCGGGAGATTCGCATCCTCGACGAAATCGCCCGGCGCCGCATCACACTTCAAATCCGGGGTTTCGTCCACAAACATGTGGACGGAGCGGCACATCTCGGACTTCCAGAGTTGCAGCAGCAGGTCGAGTTCCGGGCTTGGCGTACTCATCTTCGCGCCCCGTTAAAAACAGCCTTCTCCCGCACGTCCACCACTCTTACCGCTACGGCTGAATCCACCAGTAGGATCTCGCCGCTTCCAAGCAGAACATCCTCTACGTAAAGGTCCACGTTCTCTCCGGTTGGCCGCGAGAGAGGCAAAATTGTTCCCACGTCGAACGCAAGTAATTCGCCAAAGGAGATGTCCTGCCGGTTCAATTCGGCGCGCAGCGTAAGAGGAACGTCTTCAATCGGCTGAAACCGATCCATAGAATTCGCTGGCGCAGCTGCGGCCAGCTCGGAACCCGCGTTTTTGCCTTGCTCCATACTTCGCATCTCCTCAGTACACGTATTGATCGCTCGCGGAGTTCTTCAAGGTAATAGTCCCTTCTTTCTCCAGTTCCCGGGCGAGATTGATGATCGTCTGCTGCGCCGTATCCACGTCCTTCAGCTTCACTGGCCCCAGGTTCGCCAGTTCCTCCTTCATCATGTCGGCGCCGCGCTGCGACTGGGTGCCGAGGAACTTATCGCGCAGAGAATCATTCGAGCCCTTCAGCGCCTGCAGTAATGTATTCCGGTCTACTTTGGTCATCAGCGTCCGGATGTCGGCGGCGTCCAGCTCTTCCAGGTCCCGGAACACGAACATGAGCTTCCTGATGTTTTCAAACAGCGGCGTGTTTTCTGCTTCCACGGCATCCATGAGTTGAGTGCTCGTACTGGCGTCCATGCGATTAAACATGTTCGCTACGGCGCGCACCCCGCCCACCGCTTCCCGGCTCAACTCGCCCAAATTCCTCAGCTTCTGGTCGATCACCAACGCAATATTGCGGATTACTTCCGGGGATATCTGATCCAGATCGGCCATGCGCATCGCCACATCTGTCCGGACTTCCATCGGTAGCGAGCTGATCAGGGACGCTGCCTGGGAGGGATCCAGATTCGAGAGAATCAACGCGATCGTCTGCGGATGTTCATCCTGAATGAACTTGGCGAGTTGCTGCGGGTCGACTTTACGAAAATTGTCAAAACTGATGCCGGCCGCGCGCTTCATCATCCGGTCTATCAGGCGGTCAGCGGCCTGAATTCCGTAAGCTTCAGCCAGCAATTTGTGCGCGTATCCTTGGCCGCCCTTTATCATGAGTTGCTGGGACGTCGCCTGTTGGCTGAACTCTGCTAAACTCTGCTGGGCTTGATCCGCGGTGACGCCATCGCAGGTGGCAACGGCTCTCGCTACTCTATCGGCCTCTTCTTCGGGGATGTGCTTCAGAATGGCTGCGGAATCGGCAGGGCCGAGCATAATGAGTACGATGGCGGCCTTCTGCAGGCCACTGAGCGTTGGCTCGCGTTTGACGGTGCTCGCCTCAATGGCCTTCTGTTCCGACATAAATCGAGGAGCCTTTTAAGTGCCGTGGTTAGGGGAACTTGTGCAAAGCATAGGCATTAATCGGCGCCATCGCGCTGAAGCTTTAGCGTGCCTATCGAAATAGTGCGATTCGGCCTGCTCCCCACGCCTCGGAACTTTCCGAGACTGTTCGCCTGATATAAAAGCAAGCAAGGCCCTTTAAATGCAAAGCAATCGCCGCAGTTTTCTTGTTGCAAGCGGTTTGACGGCGCTCGCCGCCGGCCGCGCCCTTGGAGCCAGCGATCGCATCCGGACTGGCGCCATCGGGTGTGGCGGGCGCATGCGAGACCTCCTCCGGGCTGCCGAAAAGAGCGCTTCCCCATATGATCTGGTAGCCGCTTGCGACGTCTACGAACCGCGCCGCGATGAAGTGCGGGAACGGTCCGGCAACACCATTAGCACCCATCTGGACTACCGGGAGGTTCTCGACAACAAAGAGATTGACGTGGTTATCATCGCCTCGCCCAACCATTGGCATGTTCGGATGGCATGCGATGCCATCGCTGCCGGTAAGGACGTTTATCTCGAAAAGCCGGTGACGCATACGCTCGAAGAAAGCGCTGCGCTGCTGAAGGCGGTACGCTCCTCGAATCGCGTCCTCCAAAGCGGCATGCAGCAGCGTAGCTGGATTCATTTCCAGAGTGCGGTCGATCTGATTCAGGGCGGCAATATCGGACGCGTCACTCAGGTTCGAACCTACTGGTACCAGAACTATCAAGGCCCGCCTCCGCCGCAACCGATTAATGCCGAAATGCTCGATTGGAAGCGCTGGCTCGGCTCGGCTCCAGATCAGCCGTTCAGCGAAGAAAAGTACCGACTATGGCGTTGGTTCTGGGATTTCGGCGGTGGCGCCATGACAGACCTCTTCACGCACTGGATCGACGTCGTTCACTGGGCGATGAAGGTCTCCGAACCCAGCCTGGCGCAAACCATCGGTGATAACTATGTCTTTGATACCTGGCAATGCCCGGACACGATCCAATCGTCTTTGCGCTATTCAGGCTTTGAGGTCGGTTACGAGGGCACGCTAGTCTCGTCCATCGACGATGGCGGCCTGGAATTTCGCGGCACGGAAGCGACCCTGAAAATCAACCGCGGCGGATTCGGCGTCTATCGCGAGCACGTGCGCGGCGATAATCCAGTGCTTAGCGAGCGGAGCGTACTGGACGGCACCGTCTCGCACATGCAAAACTTCTTCGATTGTGTTCGCAGTCGCAAAGAACCGAACGCGCCGGTGGAAACCGGTATCGCCGCCGCTCGCGCCGGGCATATTGCAAACCTTGCGCTCCGCCGCGGCGTCAAGGTCACTTGGCCGATGAAAGGCGCAGGCAGCTAAGAGAACCGCCCATGCATTTTGGCTGGAACATCGATTGGAAGATCGTCTCGCGCGATCTGCTGGTCGTTATTGCCGCCATCCTGGCCGCGCTGCTGGTTCACTTCGTCTTCTACGCGTTACTCCGTCGTCTCCACAGCCGGCGCGGCAGCCTCGCTGCCAACGCCATCGTTGTTCATACCTCGCGGGCAGTGCGCCTCTTGCTTGTGCTCGTGGCGCTCGTGATCATCCTTCCTGGTTTGGCTCTTCCCATCGGGGTCGGCTCGCCGGTCCGCCATATTCTCGAAATCGCTTTCATCGTGGATTTCGCCTGGCTGGCCGTGGGATTCATTGAAATCCTGCAGGTCCTGGTGAACCAGCGTCTTCCGGCGGATATGCAAGACAACATCCGCGCGCGCCGCACCCGCACGCAGGTCCAGCTTCTCCGTCAAATCCTGATCGGGATCATCTTGTTCGGCGCCCTGGCGGCATCGCTGATGACCTTTCCGGCCATTCGCAATGTCGGAGCCGGTCTGTTCGCCTCGGCGGGACTGGCGGGCCTGGCCGTCGGCATGGCGGCGCGCCCTGCGCTCGGCAACCTGATCGCCGGAATCCAGATCGCCCTGACGGAACCCATTCGCCTGGACGATGTGGTCATAGTCGAGGGCGAAACCGGTCGCGTGGCGGAAGTAAACACCACCTATGTGGTCGTCCGGCTGTGGGATCTTCGCCACATGGTCGTGCCGCTCTCCTACTTCATCGAAAAGCCGTTTCAGAACTTGACTCGCTATTCGTCCGATTTAGTCGGGGCCGTTCTCCTCTATATGGATTACACCGCGCCGCTCAGCGAGCTTCGGGAAGAATACCAGCGCATCCTGCATCGTCGCCCCTCTGGGACGGCAAAGTGGCGACCGTTCAAGTCACCGACGCCAAAGAGACCGCGATCGAACTGCGCTTCCTAATGAGCGCCGCCAGTTCGCCCGCAACGTTCGATCTGCGCTGCTACGTGCGCGAGAAATTGATTGATTATCTGCATAAAAACTACGCGAACTCCCTTCCCCGGGTTCGTTCTGATATTTCTCTTCTTAAATGAACCAGACCAGATTTCAGATGATTGTCACTCGGGCGCTTGCTGTGTCAGTTTCGTCTTATTCGTCCACTCTCAACCCTTATGCGCTCAAAGCCGCTAGAGCGATCACGATATTGAGAATTTGATGAAGAACGTACATCACGGCGCCAAATCCTTCAAGGGGAGCTTCGACTGAATGCTTTGAGACCGCCGATTCCGCTTCCTTCGCAGTCCATAGAAGTCGGGATCGATCACGGCATGGGAACCAGCGTCATCTACTGTTGAGGCTCCTCGACTCGTAACGAGCCAGACGGCGCGAATTTAAGAGTTGCCCAAGCTCCGTCTAGCGTGGAGAAGACGAGATTGTCCCCTTCCGAGCCGATGAGCACGCCGCTGGGATCGCCGACAACTTTCTGCCAGATTCCCTTTGAACGGTCGAGAACCGCAAAGCGGGCGGAGTGGAACTTGAAGATCATCGCGTAGACGTTGCCGTCGGCGGTCATGGCGACGGGCCAAAGGGATAGCCCGTCGGTCGTCTTCAGGTCGTACTTCCCCAGAAGGACTCCTGAGAAGCTGACTTCGACCCAGGTGCGGGAGCCGCGATGCAAAGCTTCATTCCAGCCGATGCGATCGTTTGCGATATAGAGGAGTTGAAGTCCACGAGGGCTTTCGATAACGGGAGGTTTGAAATCGCCGCCAGTTTGAGACCAGGAAAGCGCCTGTCCCAATTCTTCGCCGGTTCGGGCGTAATGATGAAGGACGTTGAAATCCTGGCCGTCGTCGTTTCGAGCGTTGTAGCTGGCTGTCCAGATCGTGTGGTCCGGAGCAAAGACTACCTGCTGCGGAATGTAAGAGCCGGTATTTATCGTGCGTGTTACGTTGCCGAAGAGATCGAGCAGGTCGATGCGGCCTTCCATCAGGTGGCGCGGCCGGTAGGCGCCGGCAACTACGCCGTCAGAATCGACGGCCCACGTGACGGTCGAAGAATCATCCATCCGCTCTGGCACGGAGAAAGCTGGCTTGGCATCGCGACCGTAGAGCGTGAACTGCGTGTACTGTGGGCTATCCCAGCTAAGAAGGTAACCGTTGCTGTAGAGGGCGACGCCGGGCAGGTTTTCATATTGTGTAGTGACTGGCGTCTGAGCAACACACGCCGGTACAAGAGCGAGAGAGAGCAATAGCGACGAGCCAGCACGCATGCAATCGTCCTCAGCAGATATTTTAGAGGAAAATCGATTTTCGAACTCAGTGCCTGGAGTATCACGCCATTCCGCCTCGGGTCCTACCCTCCAAGAGCGCTGGCGGCGTTCACATTAAATCGACTGTGAGGAGAAATGCGGCCGAGTCATACTTCATGCGGATGCCTCCACTCTAGCCGTCCGATGAACCATTTGCGGCATTCTGGTAGAAGATGGAATCTAAGTGCGAGTGACAGGATTTGATCCAATTATCGAAAAAAGGGCCGCTTCCCTTCGTGCCAAGACGACAGAATCGAACTGACGCTTCCCCGGAAGCGAACATAGGTGCGGGTTTTTTGGAATATTCAGTTGCTTCAACACCGCACCGGAAAATAAGAAACAGAACCCCTGATGAGTTGTTTCAAATAGGGTAATTTTTGGGATTTCGCCCATCCCAAGCGCAGCTTGCCTCAGAGCCGCTTTTCCCGTATCTTGGAGGGCATGGAAGTACACTTTACACCCGAGCAGGAAACGCAGCTTTCCCAAATCGCCACCCACGCCGGTATTGACCCCGAGCGATTGGTGAAGGATGCAGCCTTGCGCTTGCTTGAGGAAGAGGCCCGCTTTCGCGCTGCCGTGCGGGAAGGTATCGCACAGGCCGACCGAGGCGAGTTCATTGAAGAAGAAGAAATGGACGCCCGCCTAGAAGAGATGTTGCGCTCCTAGAATGCGTATCCGCTGGACGCCAGCCGCCGCAGCGGACTTGCAGAGCATTAGCAATTATCTGAAAGAGCACCATCCTCGCTACCGCGACCCAACCATGCGCAAGCTGTACGGGACTATCCGCGAGTTGAAACAATGGCCGGAACGTGGCCGACCCGGACGCGAAGCCGGAACCCGAGAGATTTTGTTTCCGCCGGCCCCCTATGTAGCGGTGTACCGAGTGAGAGAGCAGACCATCGAAGTCATGCGGATTTATCACGCTGCACAGGACCGCTGAAACCTCCTTGATGTAATCAGAGCGTCGTTCTATGAACCGCGTATCGGCTGTAATACTGGTCTGTCGCCGAATAATCTTGCGCGTGGTCGCTGCGCTCGGCTGGTGGTGGCTCATAGGCGCGCTGGCTGTCAGTTACGCCGTGCTGTCGGTGATCGCTCTCACGTTGGGGCTTCCAAATTGGTTTACGAACGACAAGTCTCTTACCGTTGCGACTTGGGGCTTGGTCCTCGCAACCCTCATTTTGTTCTTTGATAGCCTTTTACAAAGGCAAAGAGAGCGATGGAAACGGGAGGATGCCTTCAGAGCTAAAGAGCAGGCCGCTAGATGGGAACGGGAGGATCGGCTCAGGGAAGAAGATGCAAAGCCGAAGGTAACAAGTAGAGCTCGCTCAAAGAAATGATACCCCGGAGATCGTGTTCAGGTGCTACAACCTAGGAAAGCACCATCTTCTTCACCGATCAAATGGTCGTCACATTCTTCGATCAACCGCAAACAGCCAACCGGAGTTTTAACATAATGGACGCTGTAGGCCCGCCAGTTCTGTTCCGGGAACATTCACCTCCACAACGTATGACTGTACAAGATTTCTGACGGATGGGTTTCGGGAGGCAAATATTGCGTTCGTTCTCAGGGGCTCATATGGGCTGTTTTCCGCCTGCCCGCAATCTTGAGGCGCAAGACCTTTGTCCCAAGGCCCAGGAAGCCAGTGCCGAGCAGCAGGAGCGTCGATGGCTCTGGCACAACCGTCGGAGCGGAGGTCCACGAACCAGGCGAATACGTATTGAAGTTAACGTTGGTGTACGCGAGGGCGCCTGGGCTTACAAGCACCAAGTAGTTGGAAGCATCAATAGGCCCCCCACAGGACAACAGTACGGACTGTTGGTTGCTGTGCCGATCGCTTGGAAGGTGGTCCCGTTTCCCGTTAAAAGGTCGATGTTCCAGCCAGTTATATCCCCGCTCGCATCTGTGGAATAGACCTGGAAGACGCCTCCCGAGTAGGGGAGAGTCTGCCCGGCGTATCCCACGCCGCCCACGAGCGAATAACTGCCGCCGACGGCATTCGCCTGCGTGATGGTCCCCGAGCGGTCTGTAAACGAGTAGGAGAGCGGAGTGACGTCTAAGGGGGTGGAGGAATTGAAGCCGTCCGGCAAAGGACTAGCCAACGTGAACGAGCCCGTAATGGTCCCGGTGCCGGTGGTGAAGGGGTTGCCGTCGTAACTGTATACCACGTCAGCCCTGGCCGAGTGAGCTAGACCAATCGCTAACAGCTCAAGAACGACCGCGAAAGTTGTTCGAGAAGTACGCATAGCGGTTTGCTCCTCCTTTGGCCAATCCCATGAAGACGGGACAGCCTAGTTTCCCGCAAACAATATCACACGCCTTGAGGGCTTTTGCCCCCTTGTTTGCTATGGCGAAAAATATGAATACTAGTTACGTCCGACGGACTGAAGAGTTTTTGGCAGATCCTTCTTAGCACGCCGGGCCTGTGGCACTCGGTGTTTCATAAATGGTAAGACTCGACACAAGTACGGAGGCCAATAAAACCAGGGCTTCCCGTGTTGCAAATCTCAGTCTCAAACCTTTGATAACTAGAGAAGCGGTGGCTTTTGCGGATCGTGTAGAGTATCATTTTTTCCACTGGTCTAAGAAGCGTCCAAAAGAATGAAGCGGGACTGGAGTGCCGACGAACTCGCGGAGCATAGTCCCGAATGATTTCGCCGCCTAAGGCAGTGGCAAAAGACACCACCATCAGTCCCAACAAATCTAGATGGCGTTGAACGGCGGCCGTCGCGCCCTCAACGGCGAAGACGAACGTTCCCATCAAATCGACTCTGAGAAGCAATGCGTCCGAGTCATACTTCATGCGGATGCCTCCTCTCTAGCCGTCCGATGAACCATTTGCGGCATTCTGGTAGAAAATGGAATCTAAGTACGAGTGACAGGATTTGATCCAATTATCGAAAAGTGGTTCAGGAATCGTTTCGGTTCGCCCACCGAGCCACAGGATCTCGGCTGGCCCGAAATCGCCGCCGGACGCGACACCCTTATTTCCGCTCCCACCGGTTCCGGAAAGACGCTGGCAGCCTTCCTGATCTGCCTCGATCGCCTGGTGCGGGCGGCGCGCGCGCAGACGCTCCCGGATGAAACTCAGGTGATCTATGTCTCGCCTCTGAAGGCCCTGAGCAACGACATCCACCGGAATCTGGAGGTGCCCCTGGCAGAGATCGCGGCTTTGGCCGTGAGCGAAGGCGTTTCCCTCCAGCCCATCCGAACCGCCGTGCGGACTGGCGATACGCCTATGTCCGAACGCGCCAGGATGCTGAAAAAGCCTCCTCACATCCTGGTCACCACTCCGGAGTCGCTGTTCATTTTACTCACGGCCGGAAAATCGCGGGAGGCGCTGCGAACTACCTCAACCATCATCATCGACGAGATCCATGCCGTTGCCGATGACAAACGCGGCTCGCACTTGGCTCTATCTCTGGCGCGTCTCGATGCCTTGGCCCGGAATCGCCCGCAGCGAATCGGGCTCTCGGCAACTGTCAAGCCGATCGAAGACGTGGCCTGCCTTCTCGGCCGGGAAACGCGCATTGTAGATGTCGGGCATCGCCGTCAAATGGAGCTTGCGGTCGAAATCCCTCGCGACGAGCTTGGCCCAATCGCCAGCACTGAGATGTGGAATGAGATCTACGACCGGGTCGCAGAGCTCATCCTGCAGCACCGCACCACGCTGGTGTTTGTGAACACCAGGCGCCTTTCTGAGCGCGTCGCGCACGCGCTTGCCGAGCGTCTCGGCCCAAATACAGTGCTCCCGCATCACGGCAGCCTTTCCCGCCAGATCCGGTTTGACGCGGAGTCGCGATTGAAGACCGGTGAGTTGCGGGCTGTTGTCGCAACGGCGTCTCTGGAACTCGGGATTGACATCGGAACCGTCGACCTGGTCTGTCAACTGAGCTCTCCTCGCTCTATCGCGGTCGCCCTCCAGCGAATCGGTCGATCGGGACACTGGGTCGGTGCGAAACCGAAGGGTCGCTTGTTTGTCACCACGCGCGACGAACTCATTGAGTGCGCCGCAGTCGTTTCGGCCATTCGCAAAGGCGAGCTCGAAAGCATTGAGATTCCTCAAAACGCGCTCGATATTCTGGCGCAGCAGATTGTCGCCGCGGCAGCGGCCGAAGCGTGGCAGGAAGACCACCTCTACGCGCTGGTTCGTTCCGCATATCCCTACCGCAATCTTGCCCGTGAAGATTTTGATGCCATCGTTGAAATGCTGTCGGAGGGCATCGCAACTTCCCGGGGCAGAAGTGGCGCTCTGCTGCATCGCGACCGCGTGAATGGCCGTGTGAAGGGCCGCCGCGGAGCGCGCCTTGCCGCCATCACCTCCGGTGGTGCCATCCCGGAGAACGCGAATTACATGGTCGTGGCGGAGCCGGACGGAAAAACAATCGGAACGTTAGACGAGGATTTCGCCATTGAAAGCCTCGTCGGCGACGTTTTCCTGCTGGGAACCCATTCCTGGCGGATCAAGCGTGTGGAACCTGGACGGGTTCGGGTGACCGATGCGCACGGCGCCGCGCCGTCGATTCCGTTTTGGCTCGGCGAGGCTCCCGGCCGCTCGCGCGAGCTTTCCTCCGAAGTGTCGCGCGTTCGCGAGCGGATCATTGCCGATACCGAACCATCGCCCGCGTTTCTGATAAGTGATTGCGGCCTGGATGAAGCCGCGGCGATACAGGCGGCGGCTTACGTGCGCGCCGCCGCCGCCGAGTTGGGTGCGCTGCCATCCCAAGCGACGGTCGTCGCTGAGCGTTTCTTTGATCAGGCCGGAGGTATGCAATTCGTTTTGCACGCGCCCTTCGGCTCTCGCATCACCAGAGCCTGGGGCCTCGCGCTTCGCAAGCGCTTTTGCCGTACGTTCAATTTCGAACTCCAGGCCGCGGCCACCGACGATGGGCTCGTCCTCTCTCTGAGTGATCAGCATTCGTTTCCACTCGAATTAGTATTCGCTTTCTTGAAAGCCGCAACGGTCGAAGAAGTCTTGCGCCAGGCTTTGCTCACCGCTCCTATGTTCGGGGCTCGCTGGCGCTGGAACACAACGCGGGCGCTGGCAATCTTACGGTTCAATGGCGGAAAGCGAGTTCCCACTCCCATCCAGCGCATGCGCGCGGACGACCTTCTCGCGGCCGTATTCCCTGATCAAGTTGCCTGTGCCGAGAATCTCACGGGCCCCATCCGTGTTCCGGACCATCCGCTGGTCAGGGAAACCATCGACAACTGTCTCTACGAAGCGATGGACGTCGCCGGGTTGCGGGAAATCCTGCAGGATATTGAAGCCGGGCACATTCGAACAGTCGCTATCGATACGGCGCAGGCTTCGCAGTTTTCGCATGAGATCCTCAGTGCCAATCCGTATGCATTTCTAGACGATGCCCCACTCGAAGAGCGCCGCACCCGTGCGGTTCAATTGCGGCAAACGCTGGGAAAAGATGTGACCGGCGGAGAAGGCGTCCTTGATCCCGCCATCATCGATCAGATTTCAGCCGAGTCTTGGCCTGAGGCGCGTGACGCTGATGAGCTGCATGATGCGCTACTCACGCTGATAACGGTGCCGCCCGCCGCTGAATGGCAGGAATTTTTTCACGAGCTCGTCTCGGCGGGACGAGCCAGGGCAATCTCTCGCGAGAGCGCCGTCTACTGGGTCGCCACGGAACGAGAGCCTGTAGCCAATGACCCGAATGCAGTCGTGTCCGGCTGGATGGAATCCATCGGGCCTGTAGAGGTTTCCGAATTGGCGCGGCGGCTAGCCTTTTCGGAGGAAGCCGTCGAATCCGCGTTATTGCAGTTGGAAGGCCGGGGGCAGGTACTTCGCGGCCATTTCCGCAACAAGGAAGGCCCTGCGGAGTGGTGCAATCGCCGCATCCTGGCGCGCATTCATCGCGCGACGCTTGGCAGTTTGCGTCGCGAAATCGAGCCGGTAACAAGCCTCGATTTCGAACGCTTCTTGCAAACATGGCAGCATGTCACGCCCGGAAGCCAGCTTCATGGCGCGGATGGGACGCTACAGATTATCGGGCAATTGCAGGGCTATGAGATCCCGGCAGCCTCCTGGGAATCGGAAATCCTGGCTCGTAGAATCGCGCGCTATGATCCCGATTTCCTGGATGAGCTCTGCTTCTCAGGCGACGTGATGTGGGCGAGAGTGTCGCCCCATCCGGCAATCGCCGAAAACCGTCGCGTGCGGCCCACCCGGATCGCGCCGGTAACACTTTTTCTCCGCGCGGATGCCCATTGGCTGATGGACGTGAGAGAGCCGGCCGGTGGGTCTGATTACGAGTCTCTCTCGCATCCGGCGCAAGCTGTTTTACTCGCCTTGGAGAAAAACGGCGCTAGTTTCTTTATCGATCTCGTGAGCCAGGCCGGAAGACTGCCGAGCGAGGTGGAAGACGGGCTTTGGGAACTGCTGGCGGGTGGATTCGTCACTGCGGATGGGTTCGACAATCTGCGTGCGCTGATTGATCCCAAGCGGCGGCGCGGTGAAGGCCGCGGCAGCCAAAAGCGTCCGCGTCACGCCGCAGGACGGTGGGCCTTGCTCCGCCACGCCTCCAGCAAGATGAATCGCGACGAGCGGCGGGAGCGCTTCGCCCGCCAACTGCTCCGCAGATGGGGTGTTCTCTTGCGTGACTTGCTGGCGAGAGAGACGCTTGCACCCGCCTGGCGGGATTTGCTGCCCATACTGCGAAGGATGGAAGCCCGGGGTGAGATCCGTGGAGGAAGATTTGTTTCAGGCCTGACAGGCGAACAGTTTGCCCTTCCGGAGGCTCTGGAACTGCTGCGCTCCCTCCGGCGGCAACCGGAAAAAGCGCCGGCAATCGCGGTCTCGAATGCGGATCCGCTGAATCTCAGCGGTATTATCCTTCCCGGTCCGCGCGTCAGCCGTCTCGCAGTGATGGGTATCGTACCTGCTTGACGCTAGTTACTTTGCGGTGCAAAATTGTGCGACTAATGACTCGCTTACGCTCGTTGGCCCGGCAACTGTCTGTAAACGCTAACGGCTGAATCTGAGTCGCGCGCGTTAGCAAGCGATTTTTGGAATTTTGCACTGCGATCCACCCGTATTCTTTCGGTTGACGGAAGACACGCATGGAGGTACACCGAAAATAGAGGTGTTAATCATGAAAATCGTAGTGATTGGCGGCAGTGGACTGATCGGTTCAAAGCTCGTTACTAAGTTGCGCGAGCACGGGCACGAAGCAGTTGCCGCTTCTCCCAGTTCCGGCGTCAACACACTCACGGGCGAGGGACTGGCCGACGCGCTGAAGGGTGCGTCGGTGGTCGTTGACGTATCGAACTCTCCCTCGTGGGAAGACTCGGCTGTGATGAAGTTCTTCGAGACATCAACCCGCAACCTCCTCGCCTATGAAGCGGCCGCGGGCGTGCGACATCACGTTGCGCTCTCTGTCGTAGGATCTGAGCGTATGCTTGAAAGCGGCTACTTCCGTGCAAAAATCGCTCAGGAGAATTTAATCAAGGGTTCCTCCATCCCCTATTCAATTGTTCGCGCGACGCAGTTCTTCGAATTCGTCAAGGGTATCGCCGATTTTTCCACTGATGGCAACAAAGTGCGCCTGCCATCTGCGCTTATCCAGCCCATGTCGGCCGACGATGTGGCCAGTGCGGTAGGCCGGATCGCTATGGGCTCACCCGTGAATGGCGCCGTTGAAGTAGGCGGGCCAGAAAAGTTCCGTCTCGATGAACTCGTTCGGCAAGGTCTAGCCGCACGCAATGATCCGCGCGAGGTTGTCGCTGACCCGCACGCGCGTTACTACGGCTTGGAGCTGAGTGAGAGGACACTCGTTCCCGGCGATGACGCACGACTCGGCGAGACGCGTTTCGAAACCTGGCTCACTCAGTCCGCGGCGAAAGCGGCGGCGGCCACCCACTAGTGGACCTGTCAAAGAGAGGCCGGTTTGCGTGAACCGGCCTCATTCAAACGACAGGTTTATTTATGACGATTGCAAAAACTAGCTTTGATGCTGGTTTGTCTGATGTCCGTCACACTGGAACCCAAAGTCAACATTCCAGCGAACGCTCCCCATCAATTCCATAACGCCTCGTCGAAGCCGGTGAGGATGCTTTGCATCTGCTCGCCGGCAGGCCAAGAGGAGTTCTTCAAAGAGGTGGGAACCCCGGTTGCGACGCGTACCGCTCCGCCTCCCAAGGTCGATGCAGCGCAGGAAGCAGACTTCCGAGCTCGCCGTCGTGCGTCGTGCAGAGAAGCAGAACTGATTAGAACTCACATGCATTCGGTAGAGAGCGTCGCCAAGCTATTCACCAGCCCCTTGGCAGAGTAATTTCGTATCGATTTGTTTCGTCGAACAGAACCCAACCGTTCAAGTTCGGTGCTTCTCTCTTAACGAACTCTAAAAACTGTTTCTTCCAGGCAGCGTGGGCGGCTTCGTTGTCAATCGGGTCTTTCATGTCGTATGGGAACTTTACATGAACTGCGAAGCGCAAGCGATGCTTCGATGGTATGTAGATGGGACTATTAAACGTCTCAAAATCCGGGGATGCATTCGAAAGCGTGTTTCCCCGCACTTTGGACATACAGGCGGCAGACGTCGCGTCTAACCGGTAATCGCGATCGGTATTGTTGGAAAGAGAGTAGTAGAACACCCATGTATTTTGGTCACCCTCTGTTAACACGCCGTCGAACGTTGCGGTGATCGATTTCGTGTCCCACGGCTTCGGCGGTTTGGGTCGGGATTGGAGCCACACATATGTACCAGCCGCCAGCAATATCGCGCATCCTATTCCCGCGCCAAACGCAAAGCACCGCCAGAAAATCAGCTTCCATTTCAAGCTTGAATTAGAAGCGCTGCCGCTGTCGGTGGCGTCCATGAATTTGAGAGTGGGTTCAAGCGGCAGAGCTTACCTTGGCGGTAGACTAAGGCTAGCGTCGCGGGTCATCTCTTCGGGGGCCATCCGAAAACATTTATTGAGAAAAATGTTGTCGGCATTTCCAACCATGCTAACACCCAGCGACATCCTCCCAGCTAAAGTCACTGACGGAGGTGAAATGTCTCAAACTATCCCGCACTATTCGGCTGGCCAGGTCAATAAAGCTGGTTACGTTATCCGTAATCCGCATGCCCCCGAAGCTGAAATGAATGCGGCGTTGCAGGTTATGAATGACTGGCGCTCAGCGCACAGCACGCCCCTGCATAGGACTCTAAGGTCCTTAGGTGATGTTGCCACGAGCGTGGACCCGAAAGTCTTGATCGCTGAGGGATTGAAGCGATTTCCTTCCATCGTCGCCAAGCTTCAGCGCGAGTCACGCATGATGCTGTCGTGAGGAGCTAGCTGATACGCTGATGATCTGGGTTTTGCCGTGCCTATTCGCCAGGTGATCGTTGGATGATTTTCGTGAGCCATGCTGTGGCTGATGTCGTTCTTGCGGAGGATTTCGTTGACTTTTTGAAGCTGGGGATGGGTGTGTCGCACTCGGAGGTCTTCTTTAGCTCCTACAAAGGCAGCATTCCGAATGGCGCGTTCTTTGTGGAATACATCCTGAGCAAACTAAACAAGTCCGATCTTGTGATCGCCCTGGTTTCTAGAGCTTACCTGGCCAGTGGATTTTGCGCTGCGGAGGCAGGGGCGGCGCTAGCAAGGAAGACGGCATCTCAGGGCAACTTTTATAGTCTCGTTATCCCGCCACTGTCCTTCGGCGAATTGGACGGTGTCCTATACGGCCGCCAGACGGGCAAGATCAATGATCGATCAGTACTCAGTGATTTGCTCGGCGTCATTGAACCGTTGGTCAGAGATCGTCCCATCCCCAGCCTGTTCGAGCAAAAGAGAGATGAATTCCTTCGAAGTTGTGAGCATGAGATAGGCGCAGTTGCGGCGGATGAACTGGTACTGAAAAACATAATACTCAAAGATTTCCGCCTTGTTCACGAAGAAGGCCCTGAAATCACCTTCAAATACAAGGCCAGACTGACCTTCCAAAATACGACTGGGAAGAGATTGTCGATCCAGAATGCGGCATGGGACAACGAGGCACCTGGATCTGCATGGAAGGGGCCCGAACCGTACCTGAAGTGGCAGGTGCCTGTAAAGGGAGGATGGTTGAATCCGGACGAGGTGACCGTAAGCATCGGAGAAAATCAGTATTTCAAAACCTGGGTGGCTTTTGACGAATCAACCAAGGACGCAGAGATCGCTAGGTGGGTGGCTATGAAACAACTAGGTCGCCTGGAAGCGCTTATCAAAGTGGGAGACCACAGCGTGATCTTTGAAAGACAGTTCTAAAACCTGACCCGATAAGCTTTTCGCTGCTGTTTTAATCTTTCCTGAGACGTGCACCGGATCACTCCCGTTAAACGCGCCTGCATCCCTCAACAACAGGCCACCCAACTCTCTATCACTGCTTGGTGCTAACACAAGCGCCATCCCGTCATTCAACCCGCCTCCCCCATGCCTGTCGGCCCAAATGCCCGGTCCCCACCGCCTTCCCTTTCTCAATCACTTTCAGACAAGTATCACATACGTCCGCTGAATCCCCATCCCGGCTGGAGCTCCCGGATGCTAATGCGGTGCGCGGGCGGTTGATCCGAGGCTGCCTTTGTCATCAGCAGCTCCAATCTCGTTGCTGGCATCGGCGAGCCGGACGGTTTCATAGCCTTCGCGGTGGGCAATGATGCGGTAATCGAACGCCACACTCGAGCGGCCGCCCTTCAGTTCGCGCACCTCGAACCCTTGCGGGCCTTCGTTCGTTACATAAAGACCCTCGCAGTCGCCCTTGGGTGTTAGAAATACTCGGTATTCGACGTTCGTATTCACGGCCTGGAGGAAAGTGGGTTCAATGTCGATCGTAGCCATCCCGTTTTCCAGCTCGCCTCCGCCATAGTCTTCGAACCAGTTCTCCGGCGCCTCGATCGCGTAAAGAGCCACTCTACGCCCGTCGTCCAGGGATGCCACAGAGGATTTGGTCCCGGTGACAAAGAGATTGCCTTTGATAACGGCATCGCCCACGGCATCGCCCCCGGTGGTTCCTATGGTATGGCCAAACAACCCCGCACTACACGCTAAGTTGCCACCGCCGTCGATGTTACAGGAACCAAACCTGCCCGTCACGTTCAAAATTTCAACGCCGCCAGTAGCGATGGGGCTGACAATATTGGCCGTAAGATTAGTGGTGCTGTTGTTTTGGAGAAACAGGGCATGAGCGTCGTCGGCCGTGCCGACTAAAGCGGCCGCGCCGGAAGTAGTCTGGTTCGTGTCGCCCAAACCCCCACCGCGCAGCCACCAATCAGGGCCTGCCCAGTTTTGCTGGTACCTACGGCCAACGAGAGCGTCCCTGTGCCGCTTGGACTGAAAGCGTCGGTCCATGTTCAGGCATGTTTATGCGCGTTGTCCAACGCAACGCCGCCGAATGCTTGTGAATGAATAGACGTCGCGATTCGCCCAAGTCTTCACAGTCTGAAGCCATGTGCATTCGACGGCGCATCTCGCCAGCCCGTTCATCAGTTGCTCGCCCTGGCCACACCCGTTGCGCCAACCGCGCTAGACCGCGCGTCGGGAAGCGTAACCCCCGGGCCCGGGCTCGCCGGCAGCGGAGCCGTCTTTATCTTGTTCATCCGCTCCGTCATATCTTCCATGCGCACGTTTTCATAGCCGCGCCGCAAGGCAACGATGCGGTACGCGAAAGCCGCGTTTGATTGTCCGCCGCCGATCTCATGCACCTCGAACCCGGAGACCGTCTTGTGGTCTACATAGAGACCCCTGCAATCAGCTTCCGGGGTAAGAAATACGTGATAATCCGACGCTGTATTGACGGTCTGCACGAAGGTGCGGTCCAGATTCACAGATGCCGCTCCGCTCGTGAGCCGGCCGCTGCCGAAGTCCTCGAACCAGTTCTGCGGCGCTTCCATCGCGTAAAGTGCTACGTTATGCTGGCCCTCGTCCACTGGCACAACAGCGGACTTCAAGCCCGTACAAGCCAGATTGCCGTTCGTGTCCATTTCGCACGACCGGAACACGCCTCCCACGTTCCCCGCGGCCAGGAACACCGGAAGGTTCGCCGTGCTCGTTTCAGTATTGAAGGCGAAGGCAGCCGGAACACCGCTGGGGCTATTGTTCTGGGCTAATAGCCCGCGGCCATCATCGGCGGTGCCAACTAACCCGGCTGCTCCGGATTCGCTCGAGGCGCTATCCCCCCACACGCCCACCGCACAGCAACCGAGGATGCCTTTTGCGGTATTGCTCTCGCCGGCCGCTGTCGAGAAGGTGCCCGTGCCGTTCGGGCTGGCGCTCGAAGCGCTCAGGCCAAATGTCTTGCCGCTGCTTGCACTGTTGCCGGCCGCCACGCCGGCCGCGAACGTCCCGGAGCTGAAGTTGAAACCCGCCACACCGAACGTCAGACCCGTGCTCGCAAAAGCTTCCCCCTTCACCCCTGCCGTCCCGCCAGCGGAGCTGACCACCTGGCCGAATACTCCCTCCGTCAAGTCCGTCGTGGAAGTTGCATCGCCGAACACGCCCGCGCAGCTACTCGAACAGTCGCCCGCGATTGCGGCGCCGGCGCCCGGGTGATTCTTGTCGGTCACTTGCAGCGGATCTCTCGGACTGAGGGTACCGATGCCCACCACTCCGCCCGGAGCGATCGTCAGCACATCCGCCGCGGTCGATAAATCGCGAATATTGAGTTTGCCCACACCCTGCGCCGAAGTGTTTCCGGTTGCCAGGATTTCCCAGCCTTTGCCGCCTGAACCGGTCGTCTCCATGTCCAGACCCGCTCCCACGCCACTCACTGGACCCTCAACCAGGATTCCCAATTGATTGGGAGCGACCACCTGCAGCGCGTCCACCGGCGTCGTGGTTCCGAGGCCAATCTTGGCGCTGCTGCCCGTTCCGCTCTGAAACAATGCCGAGTTGCCCAGTGTCGTGCTGCTCTTGCCGGGCGTTCCGGTCCACAAGGGCACAAAAGTGGCCGTGCCGCCGCCGCTCACGCTGGTGAGAGGAGTGGTGGCACTCTTTGAGGAAGCATTTACAGGGTTCGACCCATTGGTCGGGGTCGACCCGTTGGTACCTTGCTCCGCAACGGAAGCTTCACTCTGCGGCGCAGCCGTTAGAAACGCAGATGCGGGCTTGCCGCCCAACGTCTGTGCATCGCCCGCTTTTAGCGCATACGGCACGCTCAGCAGAAGAACCCGCGTCTGCTCGGTTTGCCCTTCCGCTTCCACGGCCAGCCAACGCGCGTCGCCTGCCGCGAAAATATCGGATGGCAATCCGTCGCTGCTGCCAGAGCCCAGCATCACGCTGTAATTCCCGCTTTTATCCGCTTCAACGGTCTGCGTCTCCGTCCACAACGGCTCTCCGCCTTCCTGCTCTTTGTACAAGCGGAAGGTGACGTTCACCGTTCCGCTCAGCGGCTTGCCATCGAGATCGTTTACTGCACCGCTGAAATGTACTAACGGTGGTACTGCGCCTTTTACCGTTGCGGAACTCGCCTCCGCGTTCTGCGCGTCGGCTAACAATGGTGCCACGCAAGCGATTAGCGCTGCTGTGGCAATCCGTTTCAATATCCTGGATGTCATATTCCTCTCCTGCTGGTGAATCGATCTGGCTGTAGTGCTGCTGCGTAGAGAAGCAATTGCGGATCCAAGAAGCTCCATACAAAGCGGCGCACACAAGTCCAATGCACTCAACGAATACCCTTAGCGCCAGCCGGGCGAAACAGCCGCGGAACAATCAGTATTGATAGCAGCCGCTATTAATACTGATTTGCACGTTCCGGGTCCACGATATCGGATGTAAAATGACTTCACTGTCGTCTGGAGCTCGCATGGACCTCGATCGCTCGACCATTGCTCCGTCGAAAGAAATTGGCTGGACAGGCGAACCCGAGCGCGCGCTGCCCGCCGATATCGGCCGATATCGGATTCTTCATATGCTGGGCGAGGGCGGTATGGGCGTCGTGTATGAAGCCGAGCAGGAGAACCCTCGCCGCGCCGTGGCGCTCAAGCTCATCAAAATCGGCTTCGCCACTGCGGAACTTCGCCGCCGGTTCGAACAGGAATCCTCCGTTCTCGGCCGGTTGCATCATCCCGGCATAGCCCAGATTTACGAAGCCGGCGTCGCGGACACTGGCTTTGGTCCACAACCATTCTTCGCGATGGAGTTGGTACGCGGGCAGCCCCTACGTGAGTATGCAGATTCGCACCGCCTCAATGTTCGACAACGGCTCGAGTTGTTGGTAAAAGTTTGCGAAGCCATAGATCACGCGCACCAGCGCGGCATCATTCACCGCGATCTTAAGCCGGGCAACATTTTTGTCGAGGACTCAGGCCAGCCGAAGATTCTGGATTTCGGCGTGGCGCGCGCCACCGATAGCGATGCCCAGGCCACGCGGCACACCAATCTCGGGCAATTAGTCGGGACCCTCGCGTACATGAGCCCGGAGCAGGCGCTCGCCGATTCCACGGAGTTAGACGAGCGCAGTGACGTGTACGCGTTGGGAGTGGTCTGCTACGAGCTGCTGGCCGGACGCTTGCCATATCGGGCCGGCCCGAACCTCAACGACGCTGTACGAGCGATTCGCGAAGAAGATCCCTTGCCGCTCAGCTCGATTGACCGAACCTGCCGGGGCGATATCGAAACGATCGTAAACAAGGCACTGGAGAAAGATAAAGCGCGTCGTTACCTTTCGGCGGCGGAACTGGCCGCCGACATCCAGCGATATCTGGCCGACCAGCCGATTCTTGCACGGCCCGTCAGCACAGCGTATCAGCTGCAGAAGTTTGCGAAGCGGCACAAGGCCTTCGTAGGCGGCGTCGCGGCCATTTTTGTAGTGCTCTCGTTAGGAATTATGGCAAGCCTCTGGCAAGCTGCGGTTGCTCGCCAAGAGCGAAATAGGGCATTAGCGGAGAAACAGCGGGCGGACACAGAAGCGGAAACCGCTAAAGCGGTTAATGATTTTTTGCAAAGCGACCTTTTGGGGCAGGCGAGCGCATATGCTCAAGCGCATTCCGGCGGCCAGCCCGATCCTGACCTGAAAGTGCGAACCGCGCTGGACCGTGCCGCCGCTGGGATCTCCGGTAAGTTCAGGACCCGGCCTGCGGTGGAAGCCTCCGTCAGGCAAACCATCGGTACCGCATATTGGGATCTGGGGCTCTTTCACGAGGCACAGGACCAGATGGAACACGCCCTCGCATTGCGGCGGCGGGTGTTCGGTGAACAGCATCCCGAGACGCTCGAAAGTATGATGACGCTCGCGGACCTCAGCCGTGAACAAGGCAGATTTATACCCGCGGAAGAGCTTTTCAAGAAGGTTCTTGACATCCGCCGTCGCGCTTTGGGTTCCGAGCATCGTGACACGCTGGCCGCCCTCAGCGGATTAGCGGCGGTTTACATCGGTGAGGGGAGGGACGCCGAAGCTGAGACCCTCTTGATCAAGACGCTGGAGATCCGGCGCCGGGTACTGGGCCCGGAGCATCCGGACACATTGGACAGTATGAACAGCCTGTCCACTGTTTACACGGATGAGGGCAAGTATAGCCAGGCCGAGCCGCTCGTTGTCAAACTCCTGGAGGCTGACGGTCGAGTGCACGGTGCGGATCATCCAGACACGCTCTTGAGTATGTACAACCTGGCGTGGGTTTATCTGCGTCAGGGGAAGTATGCGCAGGCAGAACCGCTCGTCGCTGAAGCCTTCGCGCGTCGCCGGCGTGTCCTGGGCGAGCAACATCCGGACACCCTTGAAAGTATGAGGCAACTCGCTAGACTATATACTCTGCAAGGTAAGTATGCGCAGGCCGAGCCACTCTACGCAAAAGTCCTGGAACTTCAAAATCATTTACTCGGTGCCGACGATCCTGACACAGCGGTCAGCATGCATAATCTGGGCGTGTTGTACAGCTATGAGCACAAAGACAAACGGGCTGAAGAGCTTCTTGTCAAAACTCTGGAAATTGACCAAAGAACTCTCGGCAAGGATCACCCTGACACGCTGACTGTCTTGAGCAATCTGGGTCATCTTTATCAGCAGCAGAAAAAGTATATGCAGGCTGCCGCGCTTTATGCCAAGGTCGTCGATGGTCGGCGTCACGTCTTAGGCCCGGACCATCCAGCGCTCGCGAGCGCCGAGGACTCGCTGGGTTGGGTCCGTTTAAAACAGGGACGATATGCCGAGGCGGAGCAGTTGTTTCGCGAAGCGCTGAATGCCCAGCAGAAGGCCAGCTCAGATAGCTGGGAACGATACAACAGCGAAAGCCTGCTCGGCGCTTGTCTCGAGCGCGAGGGAAAATACGCGGTGGCCGAGCCACCGCTGCTGGCTGGCTATCAGGGATTGATGCAACGGCGAGCCACCATTCCCTTCAGCGAGAGATTGGCATTGGATGATGCTGGTATCAGTATCGTTCGACTTTACCGGAATTGGGGCAAGCCCGATAAGGCGGCGGAGTGGCGCGAAAAGCTAAAGTTGACAGCAGCCGCTCCCTCGCGTAGACCATGATGTTATGGCCGTGCTTCGCGCCATCGCTGGCCCCATTAAGGGCGCAGTCTTCCACCTGACTGAAGACGAGATAACCGTGGGCCGTCTTCCGTCGAGCCAGCTGTGCATCGGCGATCCTTCTGTATCCCGGCAACATTGCCTGATCCAGCCCGGAGCGGACGGATTCCGTCTTCGCGATCTGGGAAGCAATAACGGTACGTTCCTCAATGGCAAACGAGTCGACGAATGCATCGTGGCGGAGGGTGACAAGATCCGGATTGGCGATACCGTTCTTTGCTTCTTCGCGAATGGTGCGATGTCACTGCCGGACAACGGTGCCATAGCCAACTCCAGCGTTGAGGTCCCTGCATCGGGATACGCTGACACGGCCATCCGGAAACTGCTTAATAGCGAGGACAGTGGGTTCGCGGCGCGCGCCGGGAATCTTCTTATAATCGGAGCCCGGCTGAACGCTGTCGAAGCCCCCGGCGAACTAATGCTGGAGATCTTGAAACGCATAGTCGACGTCATGCCCGCTGAGCAGGCCGCCATTGTGTTGCTCGCTCGCGATACGGATGCCGATTTGACTATTACCGGGTGGACCCGCAACTCGAGTGGGCCGTCGCAGGTGTCTATCAGCCGGAGTGTGGTGACTAGAGCCATCAGAAACGACATCGCTATTTTTAGTGCGGACGTAGGCTCCAGCGAAGATTTTAGCGGCGTCACCAGCCTGACCAGGCGGCGCGTGGAATCCCTCATCGTGGTCCCTCTGCATGCACACGGCAAAATCACTGGAGCAATTTACCTGGACTCGAGCGATCGCGTAAGGCTCGACCAGGAACATCTGCAGTTCATCACAATAATTGCTGATTACGCGGGACCAGCGATCGAGCGCGCGTTTCGGCTCGAAATATTGCGGGAAGGGAGCCGGTATCTTCAGAGCGCCTTTCAGGTGAAGCATAACTTCATTGGCACCAGCCCGCCAATGCGGCTGATCTTTGAGCGAATCGCGAAGCTCGCCCGTACGGATGCCACGGTAATGATCCGCGGTGAGACCGGAACGGGTAAAGAACTGGCAGCGCGTGCGATTCACGAGAATAGCGCCAGGGCGCTGCGGCCGTTCATAGCCATCAATTGCTCCCTACTGCGGGATGCCCTGCTTGAAAGCGAGTTGTTCGGCCACGAACGAGGTTCGTTCACCGGAGCGGTAGTTCGGAAACAGGGAAAACTCGAGCTCGCCAACGGAGGAACCGTGTTTCTGGATGAACTCGGCGCCTTAGGGGAATCGTCGCAAGCGATGTTGCTGCGCGTCCTGCAAACACGCGAATTCCAACGGCTCGGAGGAACTCAGACGTTGCACGTCGATGTCCGAATCATCGCCGCAACCAACGAGGACCTCGAAGCGGCTGTCGCGGCAAGGGCGTTCCGCCAGGACCTGTATTACCGCCTGAACGTGGTTTCGCTCGCCATGCCCTCTTTGCGCGAGCGCCGCGAGGATATTCCGCTGCTCGCTGATCATTTTGTTCAACTCTACAGCCGAAAGAACAAGCGCGCTGTAACCGGCCTCTCGCCGGAGGCCGCCGGTGTTCTTCTGAGCTATGATTGGCCCGGTAACGTTCGGGAATTGGAAAACGTAATCGAGTATGCGATCGTCTTCGGTTCGACGAGCGAGATTCTTCCTTACGATTTTCCGGACAGTCTGCACGAATGCCGGCCTACTGCCGAGCCCTGCGTTGTTGGGTACCACGATGCCGTTCGTGAAGCCAAGCGGGAGATCGTCCTATCCGCATTGCGACAGTCCAGGAACAATTACGCTGAAGCCGCGAAACAGCTGGGCATCCATGTAAACAATCTTCACCGCCTCATTCGCGACCTGAACCTCAAGGAAGTGCTTTCTCTCGATACGCGTGGCACGAGCTCAAGCCGCGCTCTGCGACTGCTTATGCCGGATTAGTACCGGCAAACGTAGGCTTCCCCGGTGTAGCTGAAGACCGGCTGAGTACTCTATCCTGTAAAGGTTGGGAGATGCATCATGATCCGTCTTGTGCTCTGCTTATGTGCGGCCCTATGCCTTCGGGGTGCAACCCCTCTTTTCCAGGACCAATCGAGCGCCACGTGGACACCCCTGCACGGCTCGCTCATGTCCGACGATTCGGTCCGCCACAATAACCATGCATCGTTGCGCGTCGAAGCCACTCCTGCTAATTCAGACGCCAGTGCTCGCTCCGCCGCGATTCATCTCACGATTGGGAAAACTTACGAAATCAGCGGGTGGGTACGAACGCAAGACCTCACGGTAAAGGATACCGGCCGCTCTCCTGTCGCATCTGGCGCTGCGCTCACAATGGAGTCCATGCCTTTCGATGTGCACTCCCCCTCAATGGGCGGCACGCAGGACTGGATGCGGCTCTCGCTTCGTTTCGTAGCCACTCGATCTGAGGATCACATCTTGATTACCGCTGGAAACGGCGGAGCACTCCAGGGCAAGGCATGGTTCGAAGGTGTCACCCTCGACGAAGTCTCGGCCGCCGGGAGCTGGCCGGCGCGGGCAGCGGTGCGCACGTTCGGCCCAGCGTACCGCTATCCGGCCGCGGGATGGATCTACTTGCATATCGAAGGCAAACCGTATGATCGCGGGTATCAGCACGGATATTTGATGGCAAAGGAGATTCCGGAATATCTGACTCGCTGCGCCATCATTCTTGGGGGTAAAGCCGACGAACAGACCTGGAACGCGTATCGGACCACGGCCGACGCCCTCTTCCTGCGCGGATTCGACCGCGAAATTCTTGAAGAAATGCGTGGGATCGCCGACGGAGCAAACGCCGGCGGCGCGAAATTTCTGGGCCGTAAACTCGATCTCGTGGATATCGTTCTTGCCAACACCACGGTCGAAATGGGCGAGCTGGCGTCGGCAATGCACATGACTCCGACGGGTATCGAAGGCACGCACTTCAATCTGCCGCCTTATGTCAGCAAGAACGGTGCGCCGGCCGATCACTGTAGCGCTTTCGCGGCCACCGGACCCGCCACGCGGGACGGGAAAATGGTCATCGGCCATGTGACCTGGTGGCCGCAGACGCTCGCTGAGCAAACGAATGTGATGCTCGATATTAAGCCCGAGGCCGGACATCGCATGCTCATTCAGAGCTATCCGGGTGGCATCGAAAGCGGCACCGATTGGTATCAGAATGACGCCGGAATCGTGCTCACCGAAACCACCATCGAGCAGACGCCCTTCAATATGCAAGGCACGCCCGTTGCTTTCCGCGCGCGCATGGCCATTCAGTACTCAAGCAACATCGACGAGGTCGTCAAGCAACTCGGAACGCACAATAATGGTCTTTACACCAACGAGTGGATCATAGGCGACGCAAAGAACAATGAGATCGCCATGTACGAGCTCGGCACCAATCATACGAAGCTCTGGCGCAGCTCAAAGAATGAATGGTTCGGCGATACGCCTGGATTTTATTGGGGCGACAACAACGCCAAAGACCTCGCAGTGAATCTCGAATACATGCCCGATCCGCAGGGCGCGCCCGGATTCGTGCCTTACGTGCCCGGCACGCGCGATCTTGCGTGGATGGATCTCTATCAAAAGTACAAAGGGCAGATCGATGAGCAGTTTGGATTCAAAGCATTCGACAGCGCCCCGCTCGTCGCCTCCAGCACTATGGATTCTAAGATCGCTACTTCGGATATGGCGAATCGCATGATGGTTTGGGCCGAGTTTGGCCGCCCGAATGAGAGCATTGCGCCGCCGCGCAACGCAAACTATGGTCTCTTCCCCAGCGGCTATTACCTTTTCGACAACGAACCCTCCCAATCGCTCAGCGCCGGCATTGCCGCAAACGAAAAAGCACGTGTCGAAGCGAAAAACAACCAGGAAATTCGCAAGATCGATCCTGTTTCCTGGCACGATCGCAGTGACAGGCTCTGGAAGGGGTGGGTGCTGCCTGCCTCTGATACAGATACTTGGTTCGTCGCGGGCTCGGCCGAATACTATCGCTTGCTGCAGTCGGACGACGTGGACCAGGCGATGAATGCGCAGAAGATTCGCTATCGCGGATTGAAATTATCGTCCGATACTCCTACAAATCGATTTCGGCTGCAAGAAACTGCCGGCGCTCTCTTTCTTGACTCACTGCGCCGCAAGATGGGCGACGGCGCTTTCCTGAAATTGATGAACGATTATTTCGCTGCGCATACAACACAGACCGTGACCGCACAGTCGTTCCTTGACGCAGCCGGAATCACTTACAGAGCGCCCGATCCTGGCGAAGGTCCAGCTTATTCCGCCGGCGATATTGCGCGTAGGCTCGCGTCGGCTGTCATCGTCTATGGGACTGCGCGCGAGACGGGTACGAATCGTTATGTGGCCGAGCAGTTGCAAGACCGCTATCGCGAACGCTACCAACGCGACGTTCCGGTGTTTAAGGATTTCGAGACGAGTGACGGTATGCTCGCCGGCAAAGATGTGATATTCATCGGCCGGCCCGAGACAAATTCGGCTCTCGCCGCATGGCGAGACCACATCGGGCTCGATTATGAGGCCGCTGCGTTCACAGTGGACGGCAAGACTTATGCCTCCGAACGGAATGCACTGGTTTATGCGGCGAAGAATCCGCACGACGCGAGCCACATGGTTATTGTTTACGCAGGCAATTCACCTCTTGAAACTGCTCGGGCCGTAGGGGCCACCGGCGACACGGCTGCCATCGTCCTCGAAGATGAGAAAGGCAACCTGACTGCGCCTGGCCATCGGGCAAACTAGGCTCCTGTTTCGCGAACACTCGAAACCGAGCGGCGACCGTAAGGGAGCTTATATGTGCGGAGCATAAAGGAATTTCAGATACAGGAAGCGGCCTTGTCCGGGCCAGCTTCCGCATTTGGCTCTATTGAACTACTACGCAGGCGGTCTTTCCGGTCGTGGGAGCGCCGTCCTCATTCAAACCGAAGTGCTCTACACCCATCTTTACGAGATCGTCTGCAGAAAGCTGATCCGTAAGCACCGCATACCCATTGGGAGTTTTCAATGCTCTGTATTTGCTCAGCCCGTCCCTAAAAGCTTGCGGGAGCTTCCTAATCTCGTTATCGCTCTTGCTTAGGGCAAAGATTACATCTAATGATAGGCCCTCGGGTTCCGACGCGTCATATTCCACGCCCTGGCTGCTGTAAACCAACGACAGGAGCATATGCCAACTAGGCGGGATCAGCAATTCAGTTTCAGAATAGACAAATGCCGCATTGGACCCGCCTCCATTGACAAATGAGGGGCTTGCGTCATCGAAAATGTCCGAGAATTTGGCCACGCCCAGAGTATACGGTTTCTGCCATCTCTGCGCATCGAAGTATCGCCCGGCTATTTTCGCATGAAAATCCTTACTCTTGGACAACACGAAATAGTAAAACGCCGTTGAGCTCCCATCATAGAGAACCTGAACCGCAACGTTATCGAAAGAATACTCCGAGCAAGTGCTAGAACCCAAGTTGCTCTCGGTCCGAGGGACGCCGAAGCCAAGAGTTAATTCAATGTACGGCTTGGTAATGCCCAGCTCGAGCGCTTCAACCTGGGGCCGGTTTCCAGCCTGTTGCTGGTCATCGCGCGGCGTCGATCCAAGGTCGGCTTTAAATTTTTGATAGAAAGTGACCAGAAATTGATGACTTGGATGGTTGATGCCGTCAGGCTTTACGGTTGTAAAGTGGTCAGTATTTCGCAGGTAAGTTGCCGAGCCAAAGTATCGAGATCCAGAGCTCTCGGGCACTACAAACACCTTGTCGGGTATGAATTTTCGGTGGATGATGAAGTGGTTCTCTATAGCTTCTGCGCCGACTATGTGTAGATTATTTGGGTTGGAGTTGGGATTGTATATCAGGTCGCGAAAGTTATTATCTAACTCTGCCAAAAAAGGACTATTCGCCTGCAGTTGGGCTCCGAGTTGCTGATTGTAGAACTCGGATAAAAGCGAGAGAGTATCTGCCAAATAAGCACCAACGGATGGTGAAGCATAAAGCACCAGCCCGATCTGCTTATTTCGAAACAGGTCTTGGTTGTGGTAAAGCAAGTATCGGACTATAATCCCGCCCGTGCTGTGAGCGATGAAGACAATCTTTGGCTTGTTCAATACCTCGTCTCTTTTTAGCGCATCGCGCAATTCTTTTGCAGCTTGGTGTGCGTCATATGGTCCTGCATCAACCGCGGTGTAGTAGCCGCCGAGATATATGGACGGATGCTCTAGGCGCTGATCATACCTAACCATCTCAGGCCAATATTGGTCCTTTGTAGGAGATTCGGGACTTTTATACAACCAGCAAGTCCGGCTATCGGAAAAAATTCCGTGGACAAAAACAAACACGGTCTCCGATCCGTTCTTCTCGTACCAGACATTGTTTTGGCCCGGCTTAGGAAGCCTGCTCCAAAAGCCTGAGGTGTCATTGTGGCTTTGCGGAGCTGGAATTCCCGCCCCTGGCGGATCAAGGGCGCCTTGCAAAATCGCCGGAAATTCAAGGGTGATCAAGAGGATGAGGGAGGCAATGATTGGAGCGGAAAGCAAGCGCGACTGCCCCATGCGACCTCCTGTGTAGTGCCTGACTGCAAAATGTACCACAGAGTTTGCCGCTGGGCGGCCCGTTGCAGACGAGTCTGCATCCCCCAATAGCCGGTATTATTCACCCCGCCTCGGCTCGAGCCTCCAAAATCGCCCGATTCCCGGCACAAACCTCGCAATCACACCCGCCCCGCTCCATCGGCCGAGGCATATTCCCCACACCCGTCGGCCCCAGATGCCCCGTCCCCAGCGCCTTCTCCTTCTCAATCACCTCCAGCCAGGTATCCACATACATCCGCTGAAGCGCTGCTACATACCGAGGTCAAATGGCCGTCTCTGTTCGGATTTGACTAGGGCCTGAGGTTTATCAGAATTACGGCACCTGAAAAACGCTTCCGCTTTGTATAGCTAATTTTCACGTTGTTCTTTCAATCTCTCAATCGTCGAGATCCGACGGCGCTGTTCCGGTGATCGCCCAAATCAGGCGGGCGAAGGGTTGGCCCTCGCGCGAACGGAAGTCGACCCAAGTGCGTGAGCTCAAGAAAATCGGCAGTTCGGGCTCCAAGGGAGCATCCGGGAGCAGTACCGGAATGATGGGCAAGCGCCGCTTGGCAAACTGACGTAAAAAACCGCTAAGCTCTTCGTCCTGCCAAGGGCCGACTCCAGCCGAACCGAAAAACACCGCTGCTGACCGTATGTTCGCAATTTGACTCTCAAGCAAGGGGATCCAAGGCATTCCGGGTGGTAACTCCCGTTCGTCCAGCCACGGGAGAATGCGAGCTCTTTCGAGTTGTCTTGCGATGCTGCGGACCGCAGGTTTATCGAGGCTGTTGTGACACAAGAATACATCGAATTGGCCGAGCTTCCGCTTGCCATCAATGATCTCCTGCCACGCGGAATCTACCTCCGTTTCGCCCGTGACGGGCGGCTGTATTTCCTCATGGGAATGAGATGGTTGAGCCATTCTGCGGGACCAATCGCGAATTCCCGGAAGGTCAATTCGGAATTCGCCGGTTAGTTCTCCGCTGGCGAGGTTCGCATGCAGCTTCGCGAGAAATATCCGGAGGTCTCTGGGCTGCAAACTGTTCGCGGTGATAATTTCTGAATCGCACTTTTCCGCCAGTTCACTCGCCAGCATCTCGAGAGACGTTTGATCGAAGGAGTAGAGAACGATGACTCTTACATTGCCTCCTGCGACAATGCGGCAGAGGTGATGAGCATCAACACTGCGGGTCAAACCCGAGGGCGATTCCAAGTCGACCGTTGCATAATTAGCAGCTGGAACACTGCGTGTTTGCGCAATCAAGTGCAAGACATCCCAGTGACCGTCCGCGAGTTTCGCGCGCAGCAAGCCTTCAGATGCCGCGCTGAAGATAACATTCACTGTGCCGTTCCGAAGCGCGAAGCTGAGGGCCTGTTCGATTTCCTTCTGAAATTGCTTCGTGAATGACCGGGCAGCATCGGTTACCTGCGCTGCTGCTGTAAGGACCCGCATCACGGGTTGGCCGCCTTCGACTGCCCAAACGATGCCCCACAGCCGGGACAGAATGCCCGCGCACTCTTCAGCGCATTGCCGCAGCTCGTGCAGAATTTCTGCACCTCAGGCTGCGGTGCCTTGCTCGCGCCGATCAGGACTCTTTCAAAGTCTCCCTTTTCAGCCCATAGAAGAAGCTGTTGCGCCCGCATAACGGTCCAGGGATGCGTGGCGCCCATCGTGCTTAACGCCTTCGCAACAAGCGTCAACTTATCGGAACTCATGGACTCGAACGAACGTGCTTGCTCGATGAAATCCTGAGTGTTGAAACGGTCATAGAACGTGGCCGGAAGCCCGGCCAGCTTTGTCATCGTCCGGAGTGCCACGCCCGCGTCTTGGCATGTTAGCAGTCCGGCCCGGTCTGCCGTGAACTCCGACATTCGTTTCCAGTGCAGGAGGGCAACTTCCAGACCGGTCCCCAACGCGCCGGCTATTGTGCCCAGCATTTCTAAGAGGGTTGGGACGACTTCAGCCATCTGATAATACAGAACATGGCCGCTCTTGATGTGTCCGACTTCGTGGCCGATGACAAACAACAGTTCGTCAGGATCCAGCAGTTCGACCGTGGCGGTATTCAGCAGAATAATTGGATCGGTTACTCCGGCAGTAAACGCATTCAGTGTTCCAGGCGCGAGATATAGGGATGGCATGGAAGGCACGGCCAGGATTTGACAGCATTCTCGGAGAGCGGCATGCAATTGGGGAAAGCTTTCTGAGGTAGCTTGCAGATAACTACCTGTGAGTTGCACTCTCAGCAGACGGTCCAGGCTCCATTCGTTCAGCTTGCTGACGAGGCGATCGAAGCCGGCAGTCTTCGACAGAACATCCAGAGCACTACGGTCATTTGGATGCTCATACGCTTGAGGCCTCAGGTTAGCTAAGCGGCGTCGCTCCATCGAGCTTTTCCATGGTGAGATCAGGCAGTGAAACCCTTCGCCTTCTGATATGCGTCCACCATCGCCCAGATCCAGATCCCGATCGCCACGAATAGCGGAACAATCAAAGCGCTCAGCGCCCCGCAGATTACGCATGCGATAAGCATCGCTATGCCTTTCCCAACGAATCCGTTGTAGATCTGGCCCGCGCCTGGTAGAAAAAGCGACAACAGCAGTGCAACCCCGGGGTTGCGGACCACTTGGACCTGTACAGCAGGCTGACGTGGCGTGACAGCGGGCGCATCGGGTCTACGCATTCGGTCGTCCATCAATGCCGCCCCGCAAGCATCGCAAAATCTTGCGTCGGGCTTAACCAACTCGCAACAATTTGAGCAAGTCATATATACCTCCAGTCAGTTATATCGCTGATTAGTAAATCTCGAACCTCCATGGCCTGCGACTGTTCGCCAAGCCCAATGTGAGCCAGATGTGCTTTGGCGGTGACACGCGGTCGAAAGCCGGAGAGCCATTTAGGAAACGTTCCGAGCGGTAACTGTAGTCTTCATTTGGCTGTAACGTCTTGGCGCCACCCCATACATCGCCCTGCCACTCGGCTCCATCGGAGAACTGGATCGTGACGGACGTCACCGGCAGACTCCGGATCCCCGAGAAGCGAAACTTCAGGCCCGGTGCGTAAGGTTGCCCGGAACCATCTTCAACGTAATTGCCTAGAAACGTTCCGCTAACTTGAAGTTTTGAGCAGTATTCCTCGATCACCTTGTCCCACTCGTCTGGGGTGAGCTGGTACCGGGTTGTCAATACGGAGGATGCGGAGTACGCGACGACATCCACCTCCGAGGGATCGCTTACCGTCTCGGTCGTTGAATAGCCGTCCTCGTCGGCCCAGTAATACGCATTCAGATACGCCCCCGGCGCCCAGTTGTCCACGTGATGCACGTGCGATGCAGACTGGCCGGAGGAGCCTTTAAGGCTCGTGATTAAGACGGTGTTCAAAAGGTTCACACCGGTATTGTTTCTGAAGCGGAGGCAATCGCCAGCGTACACACCGTTCCAGGACGGCCAATATGACAAGGAAATTCCATCAGGAACTTCCGCGGCTTGATAGTTTCCACGGAGCACGGCGAGTGCAACTATGGATTCGTTTAATTCCTGGTCTAATTCGTGGAATTTCTGCCGAAGCCCGACCTCTCCTCCCTCCATTGCCAATCGTTTGAAGATCTCGAAGTCGCGCTCATTCTTTTGTTTATCGGTGTCATTAGTGGTTAACACCTTCCAAAGAAGATTCCAGTTTGAAGGTTTGTTTTCTTCGATCGAGTCGATTATGGCCAAGAGGGCAAGACCCTCTCCCGCACGTTGCTGGATGGGAGCCCAAAGGGCGGATAGTTGCGGTTGATCAGCTCGGGGCAAGGATTCGCCGATAATGCGATTCAGACGCCGGCGCTGGTCTGAGATCGAAAGTCGCCTAGCGTCATTTATGTTCTCAAAAAGCGGAGATGCGGCGGAAGCGCAGAGTCGTTCGAACTCGCTGAGCGAAAGCTGTTGCGTCGCAACTTGTCCTGCCAAGTGTGTGGGAGGGAACACACACACCAAAACGACGGCGGACCTCAACGTGCGAACAGCGTTCCGCAAATACGAAAGTCTGACCACCATCATCACCCGCCCACGTCCTTTGTCTAGATCGGGGGAAAATCGCTATACTATACCACCATTTTTTCTGAAAGTCACATTCATACCGGGCAAAACGGACGATCTTCGAAAAAAATCCAGAAGGTCATGCTGAACGCTACAGTTCCGGGTGGTGGCGGTGGACCGAGCTATCGTCATGCGCACACCGATGCGGCGTTGGGGGGAACCCGCCCGCCCCGGCTTTCCCCTTCGGGGAAACGGGAAAGGGGGATTCCAATTCCTTGCTGCCGCAAGGCTCGTTTTCGTTTGAATAATTTCATTGCCGTCAATGCTTATCCTCGTCTTGCCGGAAGCGTTTCTTCTATGCGGCCCACGCCTGTTCGATACGCTCCGGCCAGCGGATCGCAAATTGCCGCAGCGCTTCGCGCCAGCCCTGCACCGTCTGCCACTTTTTGGACACCTTCTGAAGCGCTAAGTAAAGCAGCTTGATTGCCGCGTCCTGAGTGGGAAACGAGCCGCGATTTTTCGTCACTTTGCGCAGCGTCATGTGCAACGATTCCACCGCATTGGTTGTATAAATGATCTTACGGATCTCTTCGGGAAAGTCGAAGAACGGAATCACCCGTTGCCAGCTGCGCTCCCATACGTCGGCCACTACTTGGTGCTTCGGGTATTTGCGCCGGAACTCGGCTAATGCCCTTTCGGCCTGCTCGGCGCTGGCGGCCCGGTAGATCGATTTCAGATCCGCCGCTATACTTTTGCGCTCTTTCCAGTTCACGAAGTTGAGACTGGCGCGGATCAAATGCACAATGCAGGTCTGCACCAGCGTACTCGGAAAGACCGCCTCAATCGCTTCCGGGAAGCCTTTCAGTCCGTCGGTGCAGATGAGGAAAGCATCCTTCATCCCCCGATTCTTTAGATTCTGCAGCACTGCCAGCCAGTACTTGGCGCCTTCGTTCCCGCCGGCCCACAACCCCAGCACCGACTTCTGCCCGTCCAGGTTGATGCCGATCGCGGTGTACACCGCGCGGTTCTCCACCTTGCCGTCCTGCCGCATCTTCACCATCAGCGCGTCCAGATACACGATCGGGTACAGCGCTTCCAGCGGCCGGTCCTGCCACGCTTTCACTTCTTCTAGAACACTATCGGTGACTTCTGAAATCAGGGCGGCGCTGACGTCCACGCCATACAGATCCTGCAGGTGACCCTGAATATCGCGCGTCGTCATGCCCAGCGCGTACATCGACAGAATCTTGTCGTCGAAGCCGGTAAAGCGCGTCTGGTGCTTCTCGATCAACTGCGGCTCGAAAGTGCCATTGCGATCCCGCGGTACCTCGATCTCGATCTCGCCGGCCTCGCCTTTCAGCGTCTTCGTGCTCTTCCCGTTGCGTGAGTTGCCGCTTTTGTATCCGGCCACTTCGTGCTTCTCGTAACCCAGGTGATGATTGAGCTCGCCGGTCAGCATGCGCTCCACCAGCGCCTTGGTGAGTTCCTTCACCAGTCCGTTCGGCCCAATCAGGCTTCCTTCGCTGCTTGCGATGAGCTCGTCGATCAGTTCTTTCTTGATTGCCATTCGGTTCTCCCATCTTCCTCTCTTCGAGAACCGCGTTTACACAATCTTTTTTACACCCTCCGCAAACTGCGCGGCTCCCCCCACAAGAGGGCCGCTGCCCCCTTGTGCATCCCCCGCCAGCTTCGAACATCAATCAAACCGCATTGGTGGCGACGGAAGAGTGAGAGTCAAACTTTAACTAAGTCAACGAGACCCGTTTACACAAAATGCTTGACACTACCACCGAAGCTTAATGCACAGCCCTAGGCGGCGACCGGGAGGCACGATTTCCTACCCGTATCCAAAGAACTGATGCCCTGCGAATCGATATTCAAACTCATTTCGAACGGGCTTCTGGCGATTCATGAGCAGTTTACACAATCGTTCTTACACCCTCGCATCATCGCCGGATAGCTCCCGATAAACGCCCCTCCATCCCTCAACAACAGGCCACCCGACTCTTTATCACTGCTTGGTGCTAAGACCTAACCAAGAAAACAAAGCGCCATCCCAGTCATTCAACCCGCCTCCGCTCGAGCCTCCAAAATCGCCCGATTCCCGGCACAAACCTCGCAATCACACCCGCCGCGTTCCATCGGTCTCGGCATATTCCCCACACCTGTCGGCCCCAAATGCCCGGTCCCCAGCGCCTTTTCCTTCTCAATCAACTCCAGCCAGGTATCCACATAGATCCGCTGAATCCCCATCCCGCCATTCGCCAGCATAATCGGGTCCTTCGTCGACCACAGATACTCCGGCGGCACCGGCCCCGCAAAGTTAAATCGCCGGTAAACCATCTCCGGCGGCGGTAACATCCGCTGCCCGGCCTTAATAAGTTCGTCATTCGGCGGATGCAGAGTAGTAACTGTCTTCCCATTCTCGACAGTAACTTCAATCCACTGATCCAGTACCGCAATCTTACGCTGTTTCTTCGGATGTAACTGCCCTTGGAACAACATCTGCGCCGCCGTCTTCGCCTCCGCCGCAGCCTTCGAATGCGCCTCGCCAAACGGGTACTTCTTCGTAATATCGCCCAGCGCGTTTCCCTTCGCCGGATCAGACGGCGCTTTGGGCATCAATTCCAAAATGTCCCGCTTCAGCCGCTGGATATCGGTGTCCTTCTCAAGCCCTTCACGCACCAGCCTCGCCATTCTGTCATCCATCCGCATCCTGTCCTTTCGCAGACTCTGCACCGCATTCCAAGACCGGTAAAACGCCCGCTCCGCCGTGGTCTTATACCGCTGCATCAGCTCGAACGTATGCCGGCGCTCTTCGCTCCAGCCATGCGGATCGTCACCGCACTCTTCCACCGCCGCCTCTTCAGCCTGCAGCACCCGCCGCTCTGCGCGTTTCATCAGCCACTGGTTCAAAATCAGCTGATCCACCAGCGTATTTTCGGCATGGCCCTCGGGCTGATACTCCTCGCGCCAGCCATTTTCGATCTCGTCAAAATCTTCCCGCCGCTCATCCGGCAGAATCAGGCCCGGCCGCGCCCGCATCCCATGCGTAGTCGAGTTCTGGCTGGAGCGTGCCTTGCCATCGCGCGACTTCGGGCCGCCGCCTTTGCCTTGGCCCACGCCCGCCTGCCCCTTCTTCCGCCTGCTTGCCATCCGCCCGAGTATCCGCGCACTCCGCCTCCCAGCCGCCGCCGAAAGCCGGCCTAAGTCGCTCAATCTGGAAAGGAAAAAATTTCTGGCTCTTCAGCGAACGCATCGTTCCACGCGCCCGCTGGCTACCGCGCGAAGTTCGTTCGGCATATCAGCGCCTATTTCGAAGCGATGTAGTCAATAATGCTATCGATTTCGGAGTCATTCAGCTTCTTGCCAAACGCTGGCATCAGTGCTCCCCCGTACTTAATTCGAACGGCCACATATTGCTTGTTTGGCTTCCCATGACTCAGCGGCAGCTTTTCGTTCTTGAAGAGATGATTCAAGCTTGGTCCGAACTTCTTCGAGTGCATCTTGTCTTTGTCAATGTCGTGACAGACGGAGCAGTTTTCCCGGAAAAGAAATTGCCCGGCCATCAGTGGTGGCGTTTCCCAAGGCGGAGCCTTGATGTCCGCGGCCGAAAGGCTCGCGGCCACGGCCACCGGGAGCAGCCAGGCGAGCTTCATGCCCGCTCGACCCTTTCCGTGTTGTCGGCTCCAGCGTTTTTCAGGAGCAGGATTGCGGCATCCGCCTGCTCAGGGCGGCAGCGAAGCCGCACGCAAATGAACCCGGGTTCGACAGCGGGAATCGGTAACCGCCGATCCCGCCGCGGCAAACCGCTCTCCCACAGAAAACAAAGCAGCGTGGTCGCAATGGCCCCAAACATTGTCAGCTCATAGAACACCACGCCCGTAGCCCACAATGAGAATAACGGCATTCCGCCGGTGTCCAGGCGATAGTTGTACTGGGTAAAGTGTACGAAGCCGATTGCCAGTAAACATATCGTGATCGCCCCGGTCACCACGGTGAGAGACATGCCCGACGGCCGATCCAGCACTCCACGCGGAAGTTCCACGGGCTCGTTCGAAAACAAGTCGAGATCGGCCTGGTCGAATCCGTTTGCTTTCAGCTCCCGGAGTGCGCGGATCAGTGCCGTCCGGTCTCGAAAATAGCTCATCAGGTACACGTTCGCCGCTAATCCTCGTCTGCCGGGCGTGGCTGGAATTCCCATACGGAAACCAAGGGAAACAATTTTGAAAAAACCAGATACAGCAGCGCCATGAATGCGAAAGTTGCCGCTGTGATAGAAATTTCCACCCAACTCGGCGAATAATGGCCCCAGGCCGCTGCGAGCCGCGGCATAGACAGAGTAGGAACGATGATGAGATAGCGCTCCAGCCACATGCCTATCAGCACGGTCACTGCGGCAATCGTCGCAGTGCGGACCGAGCGCAAACGCCGGATTCCCAGCAGCACGAAAGGCACGATGAAATTACAGAACACCATAGTCCAGAAATACGGCGCGAAGTTTCCGCGTATGCGAGCTCCGAACACGCTCATCTCCTTCGGCTCATTTCCATACCACGCCGTCAAATTCTCAGCCACCGTGAAGTAAAGCCACAGCAGGCTCATCAGAAGCAGCAGCTTTGCCAGATTGTTGAAATGGTGTGGCGTCAGGTATTTTTCAAAATGCAAAGTCTTCCGGATAATTGCCATAACCACCACCAACGCGGCAATGCCGCTGAAGATTGCTCCCACAACGAAGTACGGTCCGAAAATACTGCTGTGCCACATGGGCGCGATGGCCATTGAGAAATCCCACGCCACCACCGTATGGACGGAAATGGCTACTGCCAGAATGATTCCCGCCATAAGCTTCATTGCGCGTTCCAGCGCGTGCCACTCTCTATCGCTGCCGGTCCAGCCAAACGAAAGCATCCGGTAAAAGCTGCGCCGCCATCCGGTGGCGTGCTTCGACAGTTGTGCGACATCCGGGATGAGTGGCAGGAACAGATAAATGGTGCTGCCCGCCAGGTAGGTCGAAATCGCAGTCAAATCCCAAAGCAGGGGCGACCGGAAGTTTGGCCACAGAAGCCTCGAATTGGGATAGGGGATCAGCCAATAAAAAACCCAAGCTCGGCCAAGGTGGATGATGGGGAACATTCCGCCTATCATGAGCGCAAACACGGTGATGGCCTCGGCCACCCGCGTCACCGGCTTGCGCCAGTGTGCTTCCGTCAGCCGCAAAATTGCGGAAATCAATGTCCCGGCGTGCGAAATCCCGATCCAGAAAACGAAGTTAACCAGGTAGAAGCCCCAAAAAACCGGACGCCGGATCCCCGCCACGCCAATCCCATGGCGCAGTTGGTACCCCCAACTCGCCAGTCCCCACAGGCTCACTGCAACCAGTACGCTGGTAACCGCTACATAGCGTCTGCTCGCCCCGGCCAACGGGCGCCACAGGTCCCGCCGTATTTCGCCCGGAGAAATGACTTCTGGAGCCTCCAAGCTATTCGGCCCTTTTTAGGTAAAACACTTTCGGCTTGGTTCCGAGCTCCTCCAGCAGACGCGTGGCTCGCCCATCTTCGGCTAGCCGTGACACTTTGCTCTCAGGATCATTCAAGTCGCCGAATACCATTGCGTCCGCCGGACAGGACTGCACGCAAGCCGGCTGGATATCCCCATCCGCCAGGGGCCGTTTCTCTTCTTTTGCGCCTCCTTCGGCCCGGCTGATCCGCTGGATGCAAAAAGTGCACTTTTCCATTACGCCCGCCATGCGGATGGAGACGTCGGGGTTGTGCTGCAGATTGAGCGGCGCCGGCCAGACCGGATCGAACCAGTTGAAGAAGCGCACGGAATAGGGGCAGTTATTGGCGCAGTACCGGGTTCCCACGCAGCGGTTATAAACCTGTACGTTCAGCCCCTCCGGATTCTGGTACGTGGCGTACACGGGACAGACTGGCTCGCAAGGCGCTTCATCGCATTGCTGGCAGAGTACAGGCATGTACTTTACCCGGATATTCGGGAATACTCCTTCGTAATAGCGATCCACCCGGATCCAGTGAACAGCTCGCCCTTTCGCCGCTGACTCCGCATCCGAGAGCGGCAAATTATTTTCCGCATGACAGGCGGCCACGCAGGCCTGACATCCCGTGCAGCGGTCTAAATCGATGGCCATTCCCCACCGGTGTTCTGTCTTGCCGTGCTCGTTCATCTGTACCCCCAGGGACCCTGTTCCCGATCTTGAGGCGAAAACTGGATCAGTTCTCGCGGTTTTTCCTCGAGTCGAGCGACACGCACTCGTGTGGCGCCCATCGCTAGGACACCCGTTGTGTTCTCCCAAACCGGCGTCAGAATCGAGAGCGGATTCGCTCCCCGGCCCGAGGCGTAGCGCCCGTAATGTGTGTGGCCTTCGCCTATCGCCATGCTGACCACCCCCGGAATGGCCGCGGGATGCACATAAGCCGGAGCTTGCAACGATCCTACAGAAGATTCCACTCGCACCCAATCGCCGGTCGCCACGTTAAGCCCGGCGGCTGTTTGAGGATCGATCTCCACCGGAAGGTCCCACATGGCGCTCGAAACTGGGTCGGGCAGTTCTTGCATCCATGGCAGATTCGCGCCGCTTCCATCGTGATATTGCAGCGACGTGTAGGGCTGGAACTGCAACGGGAATAGCTGCGCGTCCCCCTTGAAAACAGGAGTATCCAGCAGAAGCGTTTCCGCCCTCGCCTTGGCGGCGGTTACTTTTTCTGGGCTGTCTTGCCACAGCCCTCCCTGGCGCGCAACGTCTTTCCATGTCTGATCGGGCGGCAGAAGCGGCTCAACGAAGGTCTGCGCGGTCGCCGGTTCAAACGCGACATTCATTTTTCGCGCGATGGCGCCGAGCGTTTGCCCCAGCGGCCGAGTATTGTAGAGCGGACGCACGAAAGGGACGCCTACTGTTATCGCCTCCGAAGGCGCCACTGTCGGCACTACCGCCACGCTCGATTCAAGAATATGGTTGTCCGGCAGAATCCAGTCTGCGTACGCCGCCGAGTCATTCACGAACCCGCCGACACTCACGATCATTTCCACGCCGCCCAGAGCTTGCGATACGCCGCTCGCCGCTGCCAGGCTGTAAACAGGATTTTCGCTATCTAGAAAGAGAACTTGGGCGCTCTTCATCGCCTCGGCTACGTTGCCATTTTGGGGAAGATCGGAGTGTTCGGGATTCGGCGGCAGAACGCCTCCGGGGCGCCCGATGTTCCCCAGCAGCAAGTTAAGATAATGGGCCGCCTTTAAGCTTTGAAGTGAATTGGTCTGAATGATGGACGCTCCCGCGATTACCAGCGGCGCTTCTGATTCACCCAGTTCTTGAGCCACTCGGCGAAGGCGCCTTTCATCAATCCCGCATGTACGAATCAGCACATTCAAGTCCGCTGCCTGGATTGATTGCAGAACGGGCGGCGGCGCCTGTTCCACGTTGCGCGTAAGTTTCGCATCAAGCACCAGGCGGGCAAGCGCAAGGAGGAAGTGAGGCTCCGATCCTGGCCGCACAGGAAGCCACTCGTCAGCGCTCGAAGCCGTAATCGACATTCTGGATTCGGCTTGAACCAACCGGCCTCGAACACCCGGACGTCCCTGCCGGAAATGACCAAACTGACGCGCGTAATAGACCGGCGAAGCCCATCCGCCCAGGAAATCCGCCCCCACGCCTATGGCGTAGCGTGCTTGGGCCAGGTCATAGAGCGGGACGCCTTTCCAGCCGAAGACGTCTTCAGCGGCCTTTCTCTCCAATGCGAGGCTGCCCAGCGAGCAGGTAAGCGCCGGTGGAGCTCCGAGCGCGGTGAGAAATTTTTGGATCGTCAGTGCCCTCGACCCCGCTTGCGGCCGGGTCAGAAATAGAATCTTGCCCGGGCTGCTCGAACGTACCTGAGCTAATTTTTCCGCGATCGCTGCAACCGCATCGTCCCATGAAACGGCCGCAAATTCGGCTTTTCCGCGGGTTCCTGTGCGCCGCAAAGGCCCTTGCAGGCGATCGGGATTGTATAACGATTGAACGCCCGCCTGCCCCCGGGCGCAGAGCCGTCCTCCGCTCACCGGGTCCAACGGATTGCCTTCAATCTTTTTTATGCACGCGATGCGTTCGCGAAATTTCTGCCCATTGCGGTCAATGGAGCGCTCCCCTTCCATAACCCGCACGATAGTGCCGCACCCGGCCGCGCACTCGCCGCAGACGGCGGCATTCCACTGCTCCTCCCCCGGAACGATCTCTCCTTCCGGCACCAGCAGCGGAATCAGGGCATCGCTCTTTCTTTCGCACGAGCTGACTGCTATACCGGCCGAGACCGTCGACAGTATTTTGAAGAAGTTGCGGCGTTCCATAAGAGGCTACATCTGCATCAGTAGTGGCATGTGGCGCAGTCCTGGGACGCATGCCGCTCGCGATGGCAGCTCAAACATGTGCCCATGGTAAAAACGACCGCAAGCGGCGCTACCGTCGCTTTCGCTACGTCTCCATGGCAAGTTGCGCACGGTATATTCGCCTGATAGTGCGGAGCGTGGCGGAATCTCACGTGCGCATTCGAAGAGAAGCCGTAGACGCGCTGCCATGGAATTTCCTGCTTCTTGTTGGCGTATTCGATAACCGCCTTTACTCCCGGCTTTCCCGTCGCCAGTTTTGCATGACACAGCATGCATTTTGTGACGGAGGGAATGCCGGCTGCGGCCCGTATATCGGCGCCCGTATGGCAGTCGATGCACTCCAGGCCGAGCTTCATGTGTTTATCGTGCGGGAAATCAATCGGTTGACTCGCGAAGACTCCAATTGCGCACAACCACATCAGAAGTGGAACTTTCCAATTGACTCGCACAGTTCTGTCCGTTGTGGTTAAACGTAAGGGATAGGTTATCTCAACAACAATTTCAACTCGTGAGAGTCCGGCCGAATTGGCCGATTCCGCGCTAAATCATGCGTCTTCTTGCCGCTGCCCCGGCGACGAGAAAACACGGCACGGCAATCCAGTCCACCAGTTTAATGTTATTGCTGGGAAGAGTTCCGAGCGCCAGGTTCACTGCGGCGAGGAACAGAAAGAAATTGGACCAGTTCACGCGCGTCATCGAAAGAGCCTCCGGATTTCAAGGTGACGCGAAATGCGACTTGAAACAACAGATTAGGTAGTCCCGGTACTCCTAGTCTGGTTTCGCTTCAGAAATAGCAGCGATAACGCAAGGGAGCTGCCGTTAGCGCGAACTAAAACAAGTGCCCTAGCTTTTCGCGCTTCGTTTTCATGTATTCTGCCGTCGTTTCCAGCGGCGGCGCGATGATGGGAGCGCGTTCCACTACTTTGATTCCGGCGTTCTCGAGAGCCGCCACTTTTTCCGGATTGTTCGATAGCAGGCGCACCGCGGGTATCTGAAAATAATGCAGAATAGCGGCGGGCAGCGCGTAGTCCCGCAGGTCGGCTGCGAACCCCAATTCTTCATTTGCTTCTACGGTGTCAAGGCCATGATCCTGCAGTTCATAGGCCCGCAGCTTGTTTAGAAGTCCGATGCCGCGTCCTTCTTGATGCTCATAGATCAACAACCCGCGGCCTTCTTTCACTATCTGGTCCAACGCGAGTTCGAGTTGCGATCGGCAATCGCAGCGCAGGCTGTGGAACACGTCGCCCGTCAGGTATTGCGAATGAATTCTGACCAGCGGAGCGCATTGCTGCGCCGATAGATCACCCAGCGTCAGGACGATCGCCTCTTCCGTGTCCTCCTGCCGGATTCCTTTGAATCCATAGATTCGAAAGTGCCCAAATCGGCTCGGGAAGTCGGCTTCGGCAACCTTGTTTAGCTGGAATTTTGGCAATAGGATCCTACTCACGTACACCCGTTCGATGCGCCAGCAGGCGGAACCGGTGCGGCACGAGGCTATAAGCTTCTAGTATAAGAGCCGCGACTTGGTCCGGCCGCTCAGCATGCTCAACAAACCGCAGGTAGCCGCACTCTTGATAAAAGTTGCGGTATCAGTTTCCATCGCTAGCATCCTGATGCGTTTCGGCCGCATTCAGAAGATCCTTTTGCGGGATGACCGCACCGTCAGCGACAGGCTTCTGCTGGCCTTCATTTTTTCCGTGCTCTTCGGAGCGAGCGGCGCGGTGCGCATTCTCAGCCGTAACCAATACCCCGCCATCGACCTGACTTTGGAGGGCTCTATTATTGCTGGCATGCTCGGCGGCTATGTAAGTGGGCTGATTACCGGCTTGTGCGTATCTTTGCCCGCCATGTTCACCGGGAAGTTGATGTCTATGCCGCTATTCGCCGCAGCCGGAATCATCGGCGGATTGATGCATGATCTCGCCCCCCGCAAGGAAGACATCTGGTCCTTCTCTCCCTTCGTCGATTTGAACTTGTACCGCTTTTTCCGCCAGGTTCTGCGCCTCAACCGGGGCGCAATTCAGCGCAGAATTGTGGAACTGGCCGCCTTCAACGTCGTTTGTACCGCCTTAGTGGTGGTCGCCGAACTGCTCCGCTGGGGTATTGTTGCCAACTTCAAATCGCGCAACGTTTTCTTCATGTTCGATGAACCCATCCAGCTGAGCGGGGGTTTGTTCGCCGCCGCTGCCGCCACCACCCTGTTCGCCGTCTCTCTGCCCATTCGCATCTGGAGCAGCTTTCGCGCGGAACGTCAGCTCGAGATCCAGCGCGCCCGGCTGGCGGAGGCTCGCTTGGCGGCCCTGACCAATCAGATCAACCCGCACTTCCTGTTCAATACGCTGAATTCCGTGTCCTCTTTGATCCGCAGCAACCCCGACCGGGCGCGCAGCATGATCCACAAACTCTCCAAAATCCTCCGAAGGCTGCTGCGAAAGAGTGAAAACTTTTCCGCGCTGCGTGAAGAAATCTCCTTCATCGACGATTACCTCGCCATTGAAATCGTTCGCTTCGGAGAAAAGTTGCGATTCTGCAAGGAAATTGAACCGGATACGCTTGACCGCCTTGTGCCCAGCATGATCCTCCAGCCAATTATCGAAAACTCGATCAAACATGGACTGGCAACCAAAGTGGAGGGCGGCATGGTGCTGCTGCGGACTTGGATGCAAGGCTCGCGGCTCCACATTCTAATCGAAGACGATGGCGTGGGTATCGAAGAATCGAAGCTTAGCTCCCTCTTCGAATCGGGCATCGGCGTGAGCAACGTGAACGAACGCTTGCGCGTGCTGTTCGGGGCGGGTTATCGCATGATCATCGACAGCAAACCCGGCCGCGGCACCCAAACATTAATTGAGATTCCTGAGCTGGAAGAGCCGCTGGCGCAAAGTTCTTTGAAAGCGTTAGCCGAACGTTAGGACCGCTGATCACGCGGAATGCTTCGCGGCCTGGATGCCCGCCAGAACCCCGCGCATATAAGAAAAGCTCTTTTGCATCCCCGGCAACGGGTTCTCTGGCTGCACTTCGTATTCCAGGTTGGCGCAGTACATGTACTTCATCTTGATCAGCTGCAGGAAGATCGCCGGAATGGGAAGTTTGCCCTCCCCAACCGGTACTTGGCTATCCTTCCCCATTGGATCAGCCAGGTCTTTGAGGTGCATGTCAAGAAGACGCGGGCCTGCTTCCGCCATCGATTCCACGATATTCGCGCCGGTGCGCGAAGTGTGGCCGATATCGATACATAACCCGCAGCGTGGATCCATGTCCCGAACCACTTCGAGTACACTCTGCGGCGTCGGGAATTGCTTATCTTCCGGTCCGTGGTTGTGTACTGCGATCTTGATATTGAATTCCTCGACGTATTTGCCGAGTTTCGGCAATGTTATGTGCGTCGGCGCGCAAACAATCACGGGCGCTCCCAGCGCCTTGGCGTATTCGAATTTGGGACGTATGTCGGCGTCGTCGTCCTTTGGGAAGCTGATATTGCCGCACCCGACGACGATAATGCCCGCATCCGCAAACTCTTTCTTGGCTGCCGCGATCTCTGCCGGGGTGCTGTTCAAAGGCAAATGAAAATCTTTTACGTTGAGATAGGGAGTGCCCAGCTCCTTCGTCATCTGGATGGCTTGCGCGCGTGAGAACTTCCGGAAGGAGTACGACGCGACGCCCAGCTTGAAGTCGGCGCCTCCGATCTGATATTCCTGTGCGCCTCCCGGAAGCGAAGCCATCGCCGCCAGTCCGGCAGCTCCGGGAAACGTCTTCAAAACACCCCGCCGGGTCATGTTCCGTAACATCGCTCAAATCGCCTCCAATTCCTCTTCGAGCAGCTGCTTTTGATACAAGTCGGCGTAATAGCCGCCGCGTTCCTGGAGCTCCCGGTGGCTGCCTTCCTCCACGATGCGTCCGTGTTGCAGAACCACGATCCTGTCCGCATTCTGCACCGTAGAAACCCGGTGGGAGATGAGAATCGTCGTCCGGTCACGCATAACGCCCGCGAGCCCACTCAATATTTTCTCCTCCGTTACTGTATCAACGCTCGAAAGAGCGTCGTCCAGAATCAGAATTCGTGGATTCCGGATAACGGCGCGCGCGATCGCCGTACGCTGCTTCTGGCCGCCCGATAAGGTCAGCCCGCGTTCGCCAATTGTAGTTTTGAGGCCTTGCGGAAATGTTTCGATATCGCTCGCTAATCCCGCAACCTCGGCCGCCCAGCGGATTTGTTCGTCGGTTGCGTCCGGCGTGCCCCAGGCGATGTTTTCGGCGAGGGTTGCGCTGAACAGGAACGTCTCCTGCGGAACGAAGCCAATCTGCCGCCGCAGCTCCTTGGGATCAAAGCGCTTCAGGTTCACTCCACCCATCTCTACGGCGCCCTCTGAAGGATCGAACAGGCGTGGAACCATGTTCACCAACGACGTCTTGCCGCTGCCCGTGTGCCCCACAATCGCGACTGTCTCTCCCGATTCGATGGTCAGGTTAATCCCTGAGACCGCTTCGCGATCGCCGAACCTAACCGAAACGTCGCGGAATTGGATTTCGGACGAGTAGTCATTGGGCGAGGGACAATGCTTCTCCGTTGGACGCGCGATGGTGGGGGGTTCCCGCCGGATTTCGTTGATCCTGTTCAAAGAGGCGGTCCCGCGCTGCATGAGGTTTACCACCCAGCCGAAGGCGATCATCGGCCAGATCAGCATGCCCATGTAGGTGTTGAACATGACGAACTCGCCTAAGCTGATCTTGCCGTCCAGCAGTTGCCTGCCTCCCGCCCAGAGCACCATCAGAAAAGTCATCCCGATCAGTGCCTGCAGCAGGGGCATGAACAATCCCTGAATGCGGGCGAGCCCGATATTCTCCCGCACGTATTTGCGGTTTAGGTCTTCGAACTGATCTACCTCTGCCTTCTCCTGAGCGTAAGCGCGAACGACCCGCACACCCGCCAGGTTTTCCTGAACTTTGCTGCTGATATCAGCGAATATTTTCTGGATGTGTTCAAACCGTCTATGAATGCGGCGGCCGAAAAGAACTACAGCGAGGGAAACAAAAGGCGCCGGAATAAGTGCTATCAGCGTGAGCCGCAAATCCGTATGGATCATCACCGCCGCCGAAAGGACCAGCATGATGGCGGTCTCGCTGCAGTACATCACGCCCGGCCCCAGCATCATGCGAACCGCGTTTAGATCATTCGTGCTGCGAGCCATAATATCGCCGGTGCGATAGCGTGCGTAGAAGTCCTGCGACAGCTCCACCAGGTGAAAAAAAAGATCGTTCCGCAAATCGAATTCGATATCGCGCGAGATGCCGATCAGGATCACGCGCATCCAGTACTGGAAAATGCCCTTCACCAGGGAAAGCCCGATGAGGAGCCCTGCGAGATCCAGCACGATGCGCAGCTGAAAACCATGCGTGAGGGAATCGACCGCGTCCTTGATTACGACTGGCAAAGCCGCCGCGAGGGCGTCTTTCATGAGCAGGGAACCGATACCGAGAGCCAGGCCGCGCCGGTAACGGTGCATGTAAGGCCACAGTGTGGAAAGAGACTTGAGCATTAGAAACCCACAGCGGTAGCGAATGTTTTCGTCCATTCGAGAACGAACGTCTTCTCGCCATCGCGATTTTTCCACCAACCGTCCGGCGTAAAGTTAGGGTCGGGCGCCGCCACTACCACCACCCTCAGCCAAGGGTTGGCCCTGCGGAAGTCGGCGGCCGCGCGCCGCGTGTGATATGTACTCGTGACCAGCAGAATCTTACGGACGCCTTTCTGTTTGAGGATGTTTCCCACATACTCTGCCTCCGTCAGCGTGGAGCTAACCTGGGGCGGCAGCCCTATAGCCTTAAAAAGAGATGCCGGATAGCCTTTCTGCTCGGCGTAATCAATGGTCATGTCCGATTCATGGCCGATCAGTTGGCTGGGACCATCCACGAATATGTACGGGACGTATCCGGCCTGAGCGAGTTGGGACGCCTTCAGAATCCGGGATCCGAAACCGTCTCCGCCCAGAACCACGGCGCAATCCGCTTTTTGCGGGCCGTCATCTTCGACTAATGCATCCCCCAGCAATGTGAAGATCTGAGCGTGCAAAATCCATACCGCCGCTAGAAACGCGAGCAATGAGAGAGGTACATACAGGCAGCCGCGATGCCGGCGCACCGCGGTTCGGGCTTTACGCGCCAGCGCTAGTCCTCATCTGAGGAATCGGAAGCATCTGAGCTGCGCGAATCGAAACGGCCGACGGCCTTGAGCTTTTGGTACATTCGCTCGATCTCGTCCTCCTCGTCGGCGCTAAGCATGCGTACGGGCTGATCGAGGACCGGAGTCTCGCTACGCGAGCCGTTCATGCTCAACCAGGTCCAGTAGTCCCGGTAAGCAACCCCGTCAAAAGTAGCGAATTGAGAGTTCTTCCGCAGCTGGAATAGCAGTTTTTCGATGCGTTCAGGCTCTCCCGGGTAGATCAGCACGCGGCGCCGCCCATTGGTAAGTCTCAGTTTAAGAACCAGCGGGGAGAGAAAACGGCTGGTATTAATCTCCCGAACCTCCCGCCAGGCGATGGCGCGCTCACCGACATTGAACTGGGTGTCGCCGATGCGAACAATGGGCCGCGCGGCCAGCCAAAACAGCCCCGCCGCAGTGGCGGCGCACAGCAGTCCGGGGATAAAGGCCAGGGGCGCTCTAAATCCGCACAGAACGCAAACGACAGAGCCCGCCAGCGCCGCCCAGCCCACGCGGGCGTATAACCGCGAGGGCACGAAGGTCTCTACACACGGCTCCATGATTCAAGGCTACTCCCGGGGCACCGCCCCGTCAACGCGGTTTTTCTTTTCGAACCTTTCAGTCGCCCTGCCAACGGCGTCTCGTCATTAAAATGCCCTTGCGCACATACTCGACACCGCTTAGGACTGTAAAGAATGCGCATAGCACGAGAGCAATCTTAGCGAGCACATCAAAGAGCTTGAACGGATAGGCTGCATAGATTAGCGCCAGTAAAACCAGCATGATTTGAAAGAATGTGCTGACCTTGCCGGATAGAGCCGGTCTGAATTTCCGGATGTTGCGGTAGATCCGAAGAAGCAGCGCGCCCGTTACAATCACCAAGTCCCGCACGATCATCAGAGCTAACATCCAAGCCGGTATCAGGGACAGCACGCTCAAAAGCACGAACAGAGTGACCAGCATCACCTTGTCGGCCAACGGATCCAGCACCACGCCAACCGTCCCCATAACCCCCAAACGCCGCGCCGCGTAACCATCGAGCCAATCCGTAACTCCGCCTAGCAGCACCACCAGAAGGGCCGCCCGGAACTGCTGCTGAAGCAGCAGCCAGACCAGTATCGGCGAGCACACGATTCGGCTGAACGTCAATACATGCGGGATCAGTCGCAAAACCCCATCCTACATAGCGTCAAAGCTTTACGAGAGGTGGGGGTTAGGCGCTCTTGCGCTTGGCGGCACGGTCCAACGTCACGATCTCATAGAAGGACGAATCCGAGATAAGTTGCTTCACGAGCGCCACATGCATCGCGTGACCCGCCTTCTCCGCCACAACACAACCCAATAACGGACGGCCGATCAGCGCCAGATCGCCAATTAAATCCAAGGCTTTGTGACGGCAGCACTCATCCGCGAATCGCAAACCCCCTGGATTCGCCACTCCACTTCTGGTAAAGCAGACCGCATTCTCGAGTGTGGCGCCGCGAATCAGCCCCTGGTCCCGAAGCTGGTCAAGCTCATATTCGAAGCCAAAGGTTCGAGCCGGAGCGATCTCCTCCGCATAGCTTTCCGGAGTGAGATCTATTTCCAGGCTTTGTTCTCCCACCAGCGGATGCGCATAAAAGTTGTGGCAGCGAAGCTGAAAGCGGTCAGACGGGAAAATAGTCACCGTCTTGCCATTTGATTCCACTCGTACCGGCTTGGTGATTCGCATGTAACGGCGCGCCCGGCGCGACTCCTGGCGTCCCGCGCGCCGCAGCAGCTCCACAAACGGAAGGCCGCTTCCATCCAGAATCGGCAGTTCCAGATTGTCCAGCTCCACAAACGCATTGTCGATGCCCATGCTGTAGAGAACGCTGAGCAGATGCTCCGTAGTGGAGATAAAGATCCCCTTCGGATGCATCAGACTGGTTGCATAGCTGACGCGCTCCACATACTCCCAACTGGCCGGGATGTGCGTGTTGTCCAGATCCGTCCGAATGAAAACGATCCCCGTTGCCGGCGGCGCAGGCAGCATTCGAAGATGAACCGGCGCCCCGTGATGTAGCCCAACTCCTTGCACTTCGACGGGCCGGCAGATGGTTGTCTCGCAGTGCATCTAAGAACTCAACAGCATAGCAGCAAGACTGCACGTCTGTCCCTAATTATCTGATTCTAAGTGATTTGGAAGAAGCCATATGTGGCTATTAAGCCACAGTTTGGCGGTCTGCCCTCGATTTTTGTGGCTCATTCGCCGCATGTCTTCCAACACGTCCAGCACTGTGATGAAATGAGAGTTCACTGTCAATCCGTACCCGCCGCCGTTGAAGGGTATCGGTTGCCGATCCTATTTTTCAATGTCCACCCGTAGAAAGATCCGTTCGACCACCATCCTGTGCGTGCGCCGAAACGGCAAAGTGGTTCTTGCCGGCGACGGCCAGGTCACCATGGGGAGTGAAGTGCTGAAAGGCAGCGCAAAAAAGCTGCGGCGGCTCTACAACGGCAAAATCGTTTCCGGTTTTGCCGGCTCGACCGCCGACGCCTTCGCGCTCTTTGCGCGCTTCGAAGCCAAATTGGAGCAGCACAGCGGGAACTTGTCGCGCAGCGTAGTCGAGCTGGCGAAGGAGTGGCGTACGGATCGCATGCTGCGCCATCTGGAGGCGCTGCTGCTGGTGGCGGATCTTCAGAATATGTATATTGTTAGCGGCACCGGAGACGTGATTGAACCCGATTCTCCGCTGGCCGCCATCGGCTCCGGCGGTGCGTTTGCCAAATCCGCCGCTGTCGCCCTGCTGGAGAACACGAGCCTTGGCGCCCGCGAAATTGCCGAGAGGGCCATGAAGATCGCCAGTGACACCTGTATTTACACGAATGAAAATGTCTCCTACGAGGAGCTGGCGTAATGGTTATTTATCTGCCGCAGCAATCGAATGACGAAGCACCCTTGCTCGATGAGCTCACTCCCCGCGAGATTGTAGCGGAACTCGACAAGCACGTCGTCGGACAGTCGGACGCCAAGCGCTCCGTAGCGATTGCGCTCCGCAATCGCGTCCGCCGCCAGAAGCTCGATCCCGAGATGGCCGAAGAGGTTATGCCCAAGAACATCCTCATGATCGGTCCCACCGGAGTCGGCAAGACCGAAATTGCCAGACGTTTAGCGAAGCTGGCGAATTCGCCGTTCTTGAAAGTCGAGGCCAGCAAGTTCACCGAAGTGGGGTACGTTGGCCGCGATGTCGAAAGCATGATCCGCGATTTGGTGGATGTCGCCATCGATATGGTTCGCGAGGAGCGCCTGGAACAGGTTGCCGAGCGGGCCGAGCAGCAGGCCGAAGACCGGCTGCTCGACCTGCTGATGCCGCCTCAGCCGGAACCCGCCGAAAGCGTGGAGCGAACCCGCGAGAAGCTGCGCGAGAAACTGCGCGCCGGCAAACTCGACGACCGCATGGTGGAAGTGGATGTGAAAGAACGCGGGCCTACGTTCGAGGTTTCGACCAACGGCAACGTGGAGGAGATGGACATCAACCTCAAAGATGTCATCCCCGGACTTTTCGGGCCCCGCACCAAGAAGCGCAGCATGCGCGTTTCTGAAGCGCTCGAATATCTTGTCCAGGAAGAAGAGCAAAAGCTGGTCGACATGGATCAGGTCACGCGCATCGCGCTTGAGCGGGTGGAGCGCAACGGCATCATTTTTCTGGATGAGATCGATAAGATTGCCGGCCGCGAAGGAGGCCACGGTCCCGATGTGAGCCGCGAGGGCGTCCAGCGCGACATCCTTCCTATCGTCGAAGGCACGACGGTAAATACCCGGCACGGTTTTGTACGCACCGATCACATCCTGTTTGTGGCCGCCGGAGCTTTCCACGTCTCCAAGCCCTCTGATCTTATTCCGGAGCTGCAGGGCCGCTTTCCGATACGAGTCGAACTGAAATCACTTACTGAGTCCGATTTCATTCGCATTCTCAAGGAACCCAAGTCCGCGTTGGTGAAACAGTATACGGCGCTGCTGGATACCGAAGGCATCAAGCTGAGTTTCACCGAGGATTCGGTTGTTGAAATAGCCCGCATTGCGGCGCAAGTGAACGAATCGGCGGAGAACATCGGCGCGCGCCGCCTGCACACCATCATGGAGAAGCTTCTGGAAGATATCTCCTTCGAAGGCCCCGATCTCAAGAAGAAGAACGTGAAGATTGACGCCGTCTACGTTCGCAAGCAGCTCGCCGAAATCGTCAAGGACCAGGACCTCAGCAGGTACATTCTCTAGTGCGTGGCGGCTTCCTGGTAGTCGCCGGCGCGCTTGTGATTTGTGCCGGATGCGGCTACGTGGGTCCGGTGCTGCCCCCCTCGCCCGAGATCCCGCAGACCATCGCGAACTTGAGCGTTGTCGAGCGCGGCGATCAAATCGAGGTTGTGTTTTCGACACCGCCCCGCACCCTCGATAATCTGCCGATCAAGCGCTTTGCTGAGATCGATCTGGCAATCGGCCCAAACCTCCACCCGTTCGATTTCGACCGCTGGGCTTCCGGAGCGCGGCACTACGCACTGACGCCTCCCCCGCCGAATGATCCGGATAGTCCCCTTCCCGTGCCGATGTCTGAATCGATACCGGCCCAGGATTGGATCGGCAAGCAAGTCGCAGTCGCCGTTCGCACTTCGGTCAAGGGTGAAAAGCACTACTCATCGTGGTCGAACCGCCTTGTGCTAGATGTAATTCCGCCGTTGCTATCTCCAACCGTTCATTCCGAATCGACCGCCAAAGGCGTTCTTCTGACTTGGACGCCAGCAGGCGAAGGCTTGCAATACCGCATCTCCCGCCAAGGGCCCGGCGACCAGAGTCCGGTTGAGATCGGAACGTCGGCCACGCCGGATTATCTCGATGACGGAGCTCAATACGACACGCCGTACCGGTACACAGTCACTGCCTTCAAGGGCTTGGCCGAAAGTCTGCCGTCTAAGGCATGCGAAGTCACGGCGAAGGACATTTTTCCACCGTCTGTCCCCGCCAGTATCACCGCGCTTGCAGGTCCTGACTCCGTCGAAGTGTCTTGGCAGCGCAGCCCTGAGCCGGACCTGAAGGGCTACTATCTTTACAGATCGGTTGACGGGTCGCCTTTTGCGCGCACCGGCGGCTTCCTGGCACTGCCGGCTTATAGCGATCACGACGTGCAACACGGTAAGACGTACCGGTATGAAGTGAGCGCGGTAGACCAGAAGGACAACGAGAGCGCGAAATCCGCGCCCGCCGAGGTAGCCTTCTAGCTCGTTGGGTGTGAATCTACCGCGTCCATTCAAAACTCCGGCAATGTAACCCCTCGTACCTTCACTCAGTATCTCTACCAGTAAACACAATTTTCATAAACTAAACCGTTCGGGTAGTACTAGCTTAGAGAGTACGGTGGAGATACACTGTCCCTGTGCCTCGGCTGTAGTTCTAATGCTCCTATGAAGAAGGAAACGATGAACAAACTTTATCTCCTTGTTGTCTTTCTCTTTGCTATCGCACTCCCGGCATCCAGTGATTCCTTGCTGGTCGGCTTCAATACGTTAACCCCTTTGCAGGTTTACTCGACATCGGGTGTCTATCAGCAGGACTTCGGTCCTGCCGGCGCATCTGCGGGCGTAGAGGAAGGTGGCCTACTATACGTGGTTCAGCCGAACACCACTACGTTTACGTCAAGCCTGGTTACTGCTTTCGATGCCGACCAGCACGCGGTTTCTTCCTTTACCGTGTCCGACGCCATCGGCGACGGCGCGCCCGGACCGAACGGCAGCCTATGGCTGGCAGGCTATGATGGCACCGTCTATCAGTACTCCACCGCAGGCAAAGAGCTCTCATCGTTTAGCACCGGCTATACGTCCATCGGCATCGCGAGCAATGGATCGACCCTGTACACCACCGAAGGCGACACCTCGGACGGAATTGACGTCAGAAACGCCAGCGGAACCGTCCTTTCCACCATTCACACCGGATACAACTCGTTGTATGGCTTGGGCCTCGACCCAACGGATTCCACCTTCTTCGCGGGTGGTTTTGATAACGTCTATCAGTTTAGTTCCACAGGCTCTCTGCTGAATACGATGTACCTGGCCGGGGATGCGCGCACGCCCTATGGCGCGATTCATGACGGCGTGGAGGTCGTCGACTTGTCGGCTCTCACCAACCCAACTGCGGTACCGGAGCCGGGCTCCCGAACGCTGGTGGTGATCGCACTTTGCGCTCTCTTGTTTGTGTCGCGGCGCCGCCTCTCGCGATCATCCCGGCCTGCGGCCATGTTTACGCTGATATTTCTCGGCGCATTCGCTGCTGCCAATTCCTACGCCGCTGTTACAGTCCACTTGAGCGCGCCCGCATCTACTATTCCCGTGGGTGACACGCTGACGTTTACCGCGAGCGCCTCGGACTCCTCCAGTAGCTCCGCGCAATTCACCTACCAGTTCAACGTCCGTGCGACCGGCGCCCCGGTTTTTGCCATCGTCAAGGATTTCTACTTCATCAACACGTTCCTCTGGACGCCTAGTGATCACGAGGGATCTTATGAAGTGGAAGTAGTCGCGAAGTCATCGACCGGCGCGTCCGGTTCAGCCACTTCCACGATCGATGTCACTTCGCGAATTACCGGCAGCTCGCCCGTCGTCTCCGGGACGCAGAATCCGCTGGTCGCGCTTTACAGCGCGCCGCCCTGCAGCGCTCCAAAACAAGTCCGCGTGGTGTTCAAGTCCGCGGCCGACTCGCAATGGCAGATGACGCCGTTCAAGCCTTGCGATGGCTTGAGCGTCAACTTCTATATAGGTGGCATGCGGGCCAGCACCGCTTACACTATCCAGCAGCTGCTCTACAACGGACCTTTCGCTACACCCGGGCCGCCGCTTTCATTTACCACCGGCAGCATTCCGTCTAGTGTACCCATTCCGAACCGTTTCCGGCTTGTGGGACCCGCTTCACCGACCTCCACCAGCTATCCATTCGAATTACGCTCCGCCCTTCTCAGTCAGGCATTTGCAGCAGACCTGAACGAAAACGTGGTCTGGTACCTCAACCCCTACGAGGGCTTAAGTGGCTACGTTTTCCGCTTGATCAGCGGTGGGACCTTCTTGGGTACCAACAGCGAGTTTGGTGGCGATCAACAGTTCCTGCATGAATTCGACATGGCGGGCCATCTGATCCGCGAAACCAATTGGACCATTCTGAGTCAGGAAATAAGCGCATTAAGAACATCTCAGGGGAAATCTACCGTTCGCCTGAACTACATTTCGCACGAAGGCATTCGCCTGCCGAACGGCTACACCGTGACCTTGGTCTCGAATGAGCAGGTCAAGAATCAAGGTTCGGGCATGGTTGACGTACTCGGCGACGTCGTGGCCGTGCTCGATACAAACTTCCAGCCCGTCTGGACTTGGAACTCATTCGATTTCCTGCCCATAACCCGGCAGGCGGTCATACCCGGTTCGGTGTGTAATGGAGGTCCAGGCTGCCCGCCAAACCTCTACAACTTACAGTCGAATGGCCAGCCCTATAAAATGGCGAATGATTGGACCCATGCCAATTCGATCTATTATGATTCCTCGGACGGAAACCTCGTCGTCTCACTCCGCAACCAAGCCTGGGTGGTGAAGATCGCCTACGAAAACGGCAGCGGCGAAGGCCACATTCTCTGGACTCTGGGGTACGGCGGCAGCTTTGCGCTGGCAAGCGGCGATCCCGTATCTGATTGGTTTGTCGGACAGCACGACGTTGAGTTTAAATCTAACGGCCTTTTGACGCTGTTTGACAACAATAACGCCAATACTGCCTCTGGGCAGACGGGTGGAACTGCTCACGGTCAGGCATGGTCGCTGGATCTGACCCACATGATTGCGACGCCTGTTATAAACGACGATCTCGGCGTGGTCTCGCCTGCGGTGGGCAGCGCGCAGTTGCTATCGAATGGAAACTATGACTTCCAGGCTGGGTTCATTAGCGGCCCCGAGGCTCAAAGTTTCGAGTTCACGCCTTCCGGGGCTCTCGTTTGGAAGAATGTGACCGACAGCCTTTCGTATCGCGGATTCAGACTCCGCGATATGTACACTCCGTAGTGTCGAGCTTCCTGCCTGGAAGATTTCCAGGAACTACAGTTTATGTTCGATCGCCGTCATAACTGAGAAGAAAACGCAGTTTGCGCGGAGGAAAGCGTGTTGTCCGAAGCAGCAGAACTGGAGTTGACCTGAACAGCTTGTCTGATCTGAATGTGAAAATCTTCGCGGATGGCGCGAACCTTCGCGAAATGTGCGGCCTATATCGCAATCCGGCGATTCGTGGATTTACGACGAATCCGACTTTGATGCGAAAGGCGGGGATAACAAATTATGAAGGCTTCGCCCGCGAAGTGGTCGCCTCAATTCCGGACCGGCCCATATCTTTCGAAGTTTTCTCCGATGATTTTTCGGAGATGGAGGAGCAGGCGCTCAAGATTGCCGCCTGGGGAAACAACATATACGTCAAGATCCCGATAACGAATACGCTTGGACAATCCTCCCTTCCTCTTCTTTGCAGGTTATCGGAGAAGGGCGTTCAACTTAACGTTACCGCTGTCATGACACTATCGCAAGTGGAGCAAGCCAGCCGCGCGATGAAGCGATGCCCGGCTGGATATGTGTCTGTTTTTGCGGGCCGCATCGCCGATACGGGACGCGATCCGGTTCCGATCATGCGGACGTCGGTGGAGATACTTGAGGACGCGGGCAACCTGGAACTTATCTGGGCCAGCCCGCGGGAACTCTTGAATATTTTCCAGGCGGATGCGATTGGCTGCCACGTGATCACTGCCACAAATGACATTTTGCAGAAGTTAAGCCTGATTGGCAAGGATCTGGATATGTACTCGCTCGAAACTGTTAGGATGTTTCGTGAAGACGCTGTAAAAGCCGGATTTGCAATTTAATCCGCCTTACAACGGAGTAACCAGAGTGGCGCTTATTCGGTTTAGGAGACTTCTGGCTACCGAGAGCTTCCGCGCAGTCCTGATTCTTCTCGCGGTGCTGCATCTCTGTTTTTTCCAATGCCTATGGGGAAACAGAAGTTTACTGGAGAGCGCTGAGAATTCTCCGAGTATCTTCCCTGCAAATTGGACTGGCCGTAGGGTTCTGGACCCGGGGGCCACCGGCTGGTTTTCGGAGCCTTATTTCGCCCTCACCGGTTATGATCTGTTTCGCGAACATACCCTTCCCTTGTGGAATCCGTACCAGGGCTACGGGGTTCCATTACTGGCGAACATGCAGTCCCAGCCGTTTTATCCGTTAACACTCGTATTTGCGATTCAACCCAAGCCGTGGAGCTATAGCTGGTTCGCTCTGCTGCGGCTCTACCTAGCCGGTATTTGCGCTTACTACTTCTTACGACTTTTTGTTTCCTTTATACCCTCGCTAACCGGAGGTGTCATGTCAATGCTGGCCGGTTATTACATCTTGTATATAACCGCGCCGCACCTGAGCGTAGAGGTGCTGCTGCCAGCGGGTCTTCTTGCCGCCGAGTCGTTATTGCGAGAACAGACGTATAAGCGTTTTGTTTGGTTCTCGATTGTTATCTTCTTAGCGCTCGTGGGCGGTATGCCAGAGAGTGCGGTCTTGCTGCTGGCGGCAGTGTATCTTTATATCGTCTTTCGACTTAGCTCGGATCTCGAATTGCGTCCGATCTGGCGCCGTGCAACGAAATACGTTTTGTGGGGCGCTGTGGCCGGCGTTTCTCTTGCTGCATTTCTATTGTTACCTTTCCTGGAGTATCTTAGACGCTCCTTCAATGGCCATGAGTTCACCGACATCGGATTCGTCGTAGGACTACGGCATGACTCCATTAATTCTTATCTCCTTACCTATTTATTTCCTCTCTTATACGGCCCGGCTATACCCACCAAAACAAATTTGGACGTTTTGGGTCTTCGCAATTACGTCGGACTTTTGGGACTGTTTCTGATGATGATTGCGGCTCTGACTATTTTCGGTCCTTGGGCGAAGCGAAATAGAAGGGTCAACGCGTTGACTGTGTTTTTCTTAACGCTGGTGTTACTGGTTTTCGCGAAGCGGTATGGATGGGCTCCGATCAATAGCATCGGCCGTTTACCGGTTTTAGACTTGATTTACTTTCCGAAGTATGGTGAGCCGATATTATCGATAAGCGCCGCGATTGTTTGCGCGATCGGGCTGGAAAAACTGATCAGGAGGGAAGCCTCGACATATGTCCTTGTAACCGCGTTGACCCTCAGTTTTTTGTTAGTGCCGTTGGCGGCTCTGGCACGAGGAAACTTAGCGAGGAAAGGGCTCCTGTATCACACTTCCGTCGCTTTTCCGATAATTGCACTTGGCCTTCCGGCCTGTTTGCTTTGTTTTTTAAGCATCGCTCTTCTTTTTTCCCCGCGCGAACAGGCTTTCGACACGGGCCGAAAGCGGATTGATTCTAAGCTGGCGGCATGGGCCTTTCTGCTCATTACGGCAGAGATGGCCTTTAATTTCATTGTTCCGGTATACTTCCGTATCAGCCGCCCTCCGCTACGGTCTAGGGATCCGTATGTGGGGGCTCCTTATATCGATTTTTTGAAGGAGAAAATATCGGGTGACTACCGGATATTTGCACAGGAAGGTATCCTTAGCCCGGACTGGGCGTCAGCGTTTAAGCTATATGACATCCGCGATGTTGATGCTTTGTACCCGAGGAAGTATCTTCCGTTTGTGCGGAATTTCTTAACGGTCCCCAAAAGCGTGGTTGCGTTAGATGCAGGCGACAAGTTCACTACTCTTGCTTACTACCCGTTAGATACTGATCTGCAGAGGCGTCTTCTGCAATTATCTTCCGTCAAGTATGTGGCAGCAATTAGCCCGTTCAAGTCAGCGGAAGTTCCATTCAACCTCGTTTACGACAGCAAAGTCAAGATATTCGAGTATGATGACGTCCTTCCTCGAGCAGGAGTGTTCTACGGAGCTGACATCGAGAAGAGCGATGCCGGCGTTCTAAGCAAATTGAGAGATCCTGCCCTTGATGTTATGAAGACGATTGTGGTCGCTGCGCCGGACGTGGACAGAGAGGAAATGGATGAACTGGCAAAGATTAATCGCGATGCTCCAAAACGTGTTGAACCGGCGAACATAACGTCGTACAAATCTTTATCGGTAGATATAGAAGCGTCCCCCGATCGGAATGCAACTTTGGTTTTAAATGACACGGACTATCCCGGGTGGAAGGTGGAAGAGGATGGTCGGCCAGCGAAGTGGTTCACCGTAAACTACATGTTTCGAGGCGTTTTGCTAAGCCCTGGGAGGCACACTGTGCGGTTTGTTTATCGACCTTTAAGCTTCTATCTGGGCGCGTGCATCAGCTTGGCAACCGTGGCTTTGGTGATAGCCGGCTGGTTCAGCCGGGCAAAGCATGCTGCCGGCCAACTTGAGAGAGCTCCGGCTCACGCGATTTCCGAGGAGTAGCCCCGGCCATGTTCCCGCCTGTGCTTCGGCGCCCCTTCATGGCCGCATCAAGCGATGAGGGCTAGGTTCGTCCCCGGGGGCGAAGGACATTTCGACCCTCTGTCCCGGCCAGTGTCACCGCGCTTGCAGGTCCTGACTCGCTTCGTCCCCGTTGCGGGGAGAGACACGAAGCCCATGAGGACCGCCCGTTTGTTGGATCAGACAATCTCCGTTCCCAGCGGAAACATGGGCATCTACAGCGCGGTCGCGGTAATCGAATCAGCGCTGAGCAAAAGAGCCGGAGAGCCCGTGCATGTGATCACCCAGGAGTGGCTAAACCGGATACGTGATCTTAAAGTGTCATTTCCTTCGCGGCCGGGACCAGCACGAGACCTTTTGCTTACGGTTATCAGAACAACGCATTACCGTTTCTACTGGTTAGCGAGGGAACAGCCCTTTCGAGATGGGTGGGCCAGCAACCTGATGCCGTTGGACAGGCCGAATTGTGAAAGAAACTGGTGGTGGGCGCCCGAGCGAACGGTTACACTGCACTGATAGGAGGAGCGGTTGGTCTGGCGCCCGTCGAAATTTAGAGTCAAGCGGCGCTTCGCTTCATGACGTATACAAAGCGCTGGCGCAAGAAGCTGTCACGGTATGCCAAGCGCTCGACGATGCTATACCCTTCCGTCTCTGGAATCCAATCAGAACTATAGACGAGGTACTCCGCGTGCTTTTGTCTCTCGTCGAGCCAGGCATAGAAGGGAGCTCCGATCCAAGGCCGCCAGTAGGGACCGGCGTAATCCTGAGGCCGGGCTCGAGGTCCCAAGTGAATTAACCACTCGTCGAAAGCCGAATGATACTCAAGCCACTGGAAGCTGCCGCGAATCTGCATCATATCGACGCCTGCGGCATGGATCTGATCGCTGGCCCGCCAGATTGCTTCTTGCCGGTTGAAATTTCCCCTCATCCAAAACGCAACTCCGATGCCGAGAATTGCGGAGGCTAACGCGATTGCCCGGATGCAAGCGCGAGGCGTGGTCTTTGCCTTCAGCACCTGCGAGAGCGCGAAGAGCACGAAAGGTAAGAACACAATCAGGTAGGTGTCAAACAGATATATGTAGAGCAAGTGCAGGACGGCAAAAGCACACGCCGTTCCGACGAAGAAGCAGGTGACCGCATCCCGGCGGCGCAAGGCGGCTTTGACGGCAGCGGCCGGGAAAAGGAGCCAACCTAAGAGAGCCGCGGAGGCAAGGCCGAGCGCCGTCAGCACAAGCTGATATCGGAACTTACCGGGCATGATGGTGCCGATGATCCAGGGGATACTTGGGACTAACGCGTCCCTAAGACGATTCCAAGGCCCGCCCTGTGCTAAAGTCGCGCCGAGGAGGTGGCCCGCGATCAAGTACCCAGCCCAAAGAAAGATGCCTACGAACGAACGCGATGACTCAACTCCCTGCAAGGTTCGCCGTTGATAGAGCAGAACCAGCAGGCCAGGCAGCAGTGCAGCCAGGTACAGGCCTGCGTACTCCACGAAAACTGTGGTCCGCCAGAGCAATACCAACAGCAGCGAGGGAACGGTTTGACGGAGATATTGCCACTGCTCAACCAGCGTTACAGATTGCGCGAAGGTCGGGTGGTCCCTTGCCGCCCATAACTGCCATAGAAAAGCAGCGGAAGGAATCGCGAGCGCGGCTAAAATCACGGTCCCACGAGGCCGGTTCGAGCGGCCGGCTAGAATCCACGAGAACGCCAGCCCCGCCGGTAGAGCCACGCCGAACTGACGCGTGCCTATTGCGAGCGCTGCTGCCAAGCCGCCTAACAATAAAGCCGCAGCGCTGCGGCGGCGAAGACCCCTTGCATTTAGCCAACAGGCAATTAGCATCCATCCCAGAAACTGAACGTCGGTCATGAATGTGAAGCTGAGCAAAAGAACGATCGGGCTGCAAATTAGAGCAAGCGTCAAGGCGGCGGCGAGCGCACTATCTGATCCCGACTCGTACAGTAACCGATAGAATGCAATCGCGCCGCACAGGAACAGCAGCAGCGTGGATATTCGCAGCAGGCTCAGTGAATATCCAAAGATGCGCGCCAACCCTGCGGCGAGATAGATCTGCACGGCCGTGTTAGGGGCGGCCCAGGCATCCACGCGGTACTCACCCGTATCCAGCAAGTGTTTTACACTTCGCGCATACGCCCAGCCGTCATCCTGCGTTAGCAGCTCACGGAAAGGATTCACGATCGCGATCATTGCCGCAAACACAACAACGACAAGGAACAGCGGCCGGTGCCCTTTGCAATGGAGCATTTATTTCTTTTAGCATAGTGATGCTTCGCCTATGTACGAGCGGAACTCGGCGACGGCGTCGTTCATTTGATTGAGCAACACACACTCCAAAAATAGTCAGAGATTGGCCAGTCTTGCGCGTGATCCAGGAATACCCTAGCGAAAGTTCTCGACCAGCATCAGCTCGCTGCCCAAGAAATCTGTCTTTGTATACAGGAGCCAGCCGTCGTCGGCCGATCACTCGCATTTTCGATGCAGTACAAGCCGCGTTTCGCGATTGCCGGCCCAAGTTACGAGATTGTCAAAGGCATTGGCTCTCGCGCTAGCCGCCTGGCTTGGTGAGGCAGGCGTGGTAACAATCTGGCATCATTCCCGATTGTGCATTCCGTGGCGTGTGCCTGTCTACGGCCCCGGCTATCGGGTCAAGAACGGAAACATGAAAGGGATGCTGCTGCCTACGATCGATGCCGACGAGCTGGCGGATGCTGGACAGCTCCTTAAGAAACATCAGATCGGTCCTCAGTCGAACAGAGTCTATTGGGGACTATGCAGCATCCCCGATGCTTCTCGGCATAGTGGCTCCATAAAAGGGGCTCACTATCGGCCATGCTGAAACACAGTACGCCGAGGCTGGCAATCTCGTCTAAGAAAACTTTGTTGAAATTCTACCGGCTCCGCTTCGAGTATCACCCTGAGGAGTAACCTTGCCTAGATAAAGGAACTTGAGAAACGCGACACCAGTACGGGGAAGGAAGAAAACGGATCGCGTAGGGTGGCGGAGAGCGGGGTAGGTCGAAGAGGGCGCCGCTCGGCTAAATTTGCAGTCAAGCGCCCCTTCGCTTCATGGTGTATACAAACCGCTGACGCAAGAGGCTGTCACGGTACGCCAAGCGCTCGACGATGTTATACCCTTCCGCCTTTGGAGTGCGATCAGAGAGGCGGTACTCCGCGTGCTTTTGTCTCTCGTCGAGCCAGTCATAGAAGGCAAAGCTCAACTTGTCGTAGGGATAATGCGAGGTGTAGGAACCAGTATAATCCTCAGGCCGGGCTCGAGGTCCCAAGCAAATTAACCACTCGTCGAAAGCCGAGTGATACTCCGCCCACTGGAGGCTGCCGCGAATCTGCATCACATCGACGCCTGCGGCATGGATCTGATCGCTGGCCCGCCAGATTGCTTCCTGCCGGTTGAAATCTCCCCTCATCCAAAAGGCAACTCCGATGCCGAGAATTGCGGAGGCTAACGCGATTGCCCGGATGCAGGCGCGAGGCGTGGTCTTTGCCTTCAGCACCTGCGAGAGCGCGAAGAGCACGAAAGGCAAGAACACAATCAGGTAGGTGTCATTCAGCTGTACGTAAAGCAAGTGCAGGACGGCAAAAGCACACGCCGTTCCGGCCAAGAAGCAGGTGACCGCATCCCGCCGGCGCAAGGCTGCTTTGATGGCAGCGACCGGGAAAAGGAGCCAACCTAAGAGGGCCGCCGTGGCAAGGCCAAGCGCCGTCAGTATAAGCTGATACCGGAACCTCCAGGGCATGATCATGGCGAGGATCCAGGGGATACTTGGGATTGATGCGCTAAGGCGATCCCGAAGCGCGCCTTTTGCCAGGGTCGCGCCGAGGAGGTGGCCTGCGATCAGGTACCCAGTCCAAAGGAAGATGCCTACGAACGAACGCGATGACTCAACTCCCTCCGAGGTTCGCCGTTGATAGAGCAGAACCAGCAGGCCGGGCAGCAGTGCAGCCAGGTAGAGGCCCGCGTACTCCACCAAAACTGTGGTCCGCCAGAGCAATTGCAACAGCAGTGAGGGCGCGCGGAGATAACGCAGCTCATCGACCAGCCTTACAGATTGCATGAAGTTCGGGTGCCTTACCGCCCATAACTGCCATAGAAAAGCAGCGCAAGGAATCGCGATCACCGCCAAAATCAGGGTCCCACGAGGCCGATTTGAGCGGGGGGCGACAATCCACGAGAACGCCAGCCCCGCCGGTAGAGCCACGCCGAACTGACGCGTGCCTATTGCGAGCGCTGCTGCCAAGCCGCCTAACAATAAAGCCGCAGCGCTGCGGCGGCGAAGACCCCTTGCATTTAGCCAACAGGCAATTAGCACCCATCCCAGAAACTGAACGTCGCTCATGAATGTGAAGCCGAGCAAAAGAACGAGCGGGCTGCAAATTAGAGCAAGCGTCAAGGCGGCGGCGAGCGCACTATCTGATCCCGACTCGTACAGTAACCGATAGAATGCAATCGCGCCGCACAGGAACAGCAGCAGCGTGGAAATTCGCAGCAGGCTCAGTGAATATCCAAAGATGCGCGCGAAGCCTGCGGCGAGATAGATCTGTACGGGCATGTTAGGGGCGGCCCAGGCATCCAGACGATACTCACCTGTGTCCAGCAAGTGTTTTACACTTCGCGCATACGCCCAGCCGTCATCCTGCGTTAACATCTCACGGAAAGGATTCACGATCGCGATCATTGCCGCAAACACGACAACGACAAGGAGCAGCGGCCGGCGCCCTTCGAAGTGGAGCATTCATTTCTTTTAGCATAGTGATGCTTCGCCTATGTACGTGCGGAACTCGGCGACGGCGTCGTTCATTTGATTGAGCAACACACACTCCAAAAATGGTCAGAGATTGGCCGGTCTCGCGCGTGATCCAGTCTGGGTGGAAGTGTAATAGATCCATTTGCCATCGCGTGACCAAACAGGTTTCATGTCTGCCGCCGAACTCGTGGTCAGCCGGATGGGCTTTCCCCCTGTAGCGTTGATCTTATAAACATCCCAATTTCCGGCTGCATTGCAGTCGAACACTATCTGCTGGCCATCCGGCGACCATGCCGGGCTGCCTTCCCAGGCGTTTCCGAATGAGGTCAGTTGAACGGGGTTGGAACCATCTTCGTTGCATATCCAAATTTCCTCGAAGACTTCCTCTATCATCACTGGGCTTGCATTTATCAGGGATCTCTAGTTGTATTCGAGCGCCCAGGACATTCGTCGCCGTTGCCCTGGCGTTTCGCGGAATCAGAGCGCCATCGAGCTCCTGTGCGAAGGTGAATTCTTGCCCCATAATTATCTTGCAGAGAAAAGTAGCCTTATTGGTACTCTTGGCGCGCCGATCTGGTAAAACTAAACAATGCTCGTTGAAGCATGTTTGCGGGAGATGGAACGAACCCGGGAGCGCTACTGGCTCCGTTATCCCTCCACCTCTCCCACCAAGCTCCATTGGAGAGCCGTTGCCGTGCGTCACACCTTTCATGTACTTAGGGGGGAAAAGATACTCGAGCTCGGTGCGGGATCCGGTCTCTGGACCGAGCATCTCGCGCAGGTTTTTCGGGGTGAGAATCCAATAACTGCTGCAGTCTTCAACCAGGATTACGCCCAGCAACTTCAGAACAGGCTTTTGCCCAATGTTGAGGTTAGCAATCTTACTAGCATTGACGAACTGCCTTCTGAAACTTTTGATTACATTGTTGGCACTGCAATACTCTGTCACAATCAATACGCTCGAAACTTGCGCCTGTTGCATAGGCTCCTGAAGCCCGGCGGCCAAATTCTCTTCTTTGAAGCGAATCACTGGAATCCGCAGGTATTCGCAAAGAATGTCGTACCCGCAATCGGTCGGATGTCCGGCCAGGCGACCTGCCAGTCACCCATGCGGAAATACAAGCTGATGAGGATTGCCTCCGAACAAGGTTACATTAACATCGAAATCATCCCGTTCGACATCATCCATCCACTCATTCCAAAACGTTTGATCACCACGTTGCAGAATGCATCCTACGTTATGGAGCATGCACCCCTCCTTCGTGACATCTGCGGAACGTTATACATTTGGGCCAAAAAACCAGGCGGACCCGATCACCGGTCGCTTCCTGATTTGACCGAACACGAAGTCCTCTTTAATTCCACTTCTGTGGTCGTCCCCTGTCACAACGAGGAGATGAACATCCCGCGGCTAGTGGATGCCCTGATCGCGATGTACGGCCGCTATATCCACGAAATTATCATCGTCAATGACAACAGCAAAGACCGTACAGCTGACGTCACACGCGAGATCATGGCCCGTGAACCTCGTTTAAAACTGATAAACCGGCAGCCCCCGAACGGAGTTGGTAGAGCTCTCCGCGATGGGTACGCACAAGCAAGCGGACGCTACATCCTAACCATGGATAGCGATTTCGTTCTGATACTCCCTGAGTTTCGCGATCTCTTTGACGCCATCGCGCGGGGCAAGGAAGGCGCCCTGGGGAGCCGCTTCTCCTACGATTCGATGCTGGTCAATTATCCATTCGCCAAGATTCTAGCCAATCGCGGTTTTCACGCGCTCGCCAACCTCCTGCTTCCTATAAAAGCCCGCGATGTTTCCAACAACCTTAAGCTATTCCGTACGGACATTTTGAAGAGCATGGATATTGAGCAGCCTCACTTTGCTGCAAACGCCGAAACGGGATTGAAGCCCCTCCTGGCTGGATATGATATCGAAGAAGTTCCTATTTCATGGATCAATAGGAACATCGACATGGGCCAGTCCACCTTTGGCGTGGCTAAAGTCGCCCCCGGTTACTTCAAGGCGTTGTTGGGGTTGATCTGGAAGAACATGGGCGTTCACTCTCAAGCTCGCTCTATCAGGGCAAATCGCACGCAATAAGTTTTGTCTGCGACCCGTCCACTCTCCGTCATGCCCGTCACGGCCGCCGCCCGTTTTCACGTCTATTCGATCCTCACAACCTGTTTCGCTCTCGGCGCGATCGTCCTCCTCTGGCTTCAAAATTACGGAAGAGCGTATCTGTACGATTATTCTTTACTTTCCTATGCAAACGGCTACCTCGAAAGAGGCATGCACCCTTACAGGGATTTTGGCACTCCGCTCCAAAGCCTCCCCTACTATCTCTCCTACTGGAGCGAGTGCATCTTTGGCCGTCACTACCTATCGCTCGCATATGCCAACCTGCTTGCCACGCTCGCGATGTTTGTGGCCATATTTGCCTTTGTCAAGCGGTCTCTGCCTTACGTTCTCGCAACTTTGTTTGCGCTATGCGGCTGCATAGCGACTACCTTGCAGCACGCGGTCCTTTGGTATAACCCGTTCGGCACTTTGTTGCTCGTCCTGGTAATCTTCGTTGCGTTTGATGCTGTCCGCCGGCACATTTTGACGTATTGGCACCTCGCTGCCCTCAGCCTCTTGTTGATACTCACGGGCACGCTGAAGCTCAATTTTCATGCCGCGAACATTATCATTGTCGGGTTTTGCCTTACCTGTCTTCTGATTCAGCGCGCCATCACGTGGCGGTTGTTTCTCGGAGCATCCGCGGTACTGGCGGTATCTGCTCTAATTCTTCCGATCGCGTGCGAACTGCTGATAAACCATGCATCGCTCCACGATTGGACGTTGAACGTTATCGTTCGAGCAAGCGGTCGGAAGCGATCGCTGCGGCTCTGGACAACGCGTAACTTTTGGGTCCGCGTACCGTATTGGTACTATCCTGGAGAGCCGTTTAGGGCGGTCTTTCTGGTCACATTTTTCTGCTATGGAATTCTCTGTGTCCAGGTTCTGTGGCCCCAGGTTTTGTTTCCGCGTCAAGCGACAGGTGTTAATCCTTGGCGTCTGCGCCTACAGGCAGTTGCCGGCATGGGAATTTTCTTCTTTCTTACGATGTTGCTTGCGGTCACAAACGTGGACATTAGTAGTATCTCGGAGGTTCTGCTACCCATTGGATTGCTCGCCGTGTTTTCTGCATTTCAACTGCCGGCTCAAGTTACGAGATTGTCAAGGGTATTGGCTCTCGCGTTAGCCGTCTGGCTTGGCGTGGCAGGTGTGGTAGCAATCCGGCGTCATTCCCGATTGTGCATTCCGTCGCGTTTGCCTGTCTACGGCGCCGGCTATCGGGTTAATAACGGATATATGAAAGGGATGCTACTGGCTAAGGTCGATGCCGATGAACTCGCGGAAGCCGAACAACTCCTGATGAAATACAAGATTGGCCCTCAATCAGACAGAGTTTATTGGGGTCCCGGCCTGGAGATGTTCTCTCGTCAATTTCAGACAGTTCCGCTCTCGGGATTCCCGTTGTGGTACAGCCCTGTGACCATCCGCGAAGGAGACGTGCCCGGGCTAATTCGCCATTTTCAGGATTCACCGGTAACGCTGTTTATCGCCGATTCGAATTGGTTTCACGAGTACATGCCTGGGGAGTTCGTCAACTTCCTTAACAATCAGTGGATTCCTGTTCACCATGGATCTTTGGTCGCGTTCGTGCGCCCTCAACATTCGTAGCCGCCTTCAAATTGGGATATCCTCTGGATGCCTACCGGCATGAAGAGCGTAGTTGCCATATGGCAGAAGTCCTGACCATGTTTCCCGCGCTCCCGCTATTAGCACGCCAGCTCCGAGCGCGGGTCTGAACACAGTCAGGAAGACGCCAAACGGCCTGCATGGGGCGCTGGCCCATTAACAAACGCACGTCTGTCGCTTGAGCCCTATTCCACAGGCCCGAAGCACCCACATGGTAGCATCGAGCAATGAGGGCGAGGTTCGTGCCGGGGGCTCCTGCTTGCTCGGTTTTCTGAAGGATTCTCTAGCTTCATTCCAGGACTTCCTGTTTCTCGCCGGCCGCGCATTCGCCAATCTTTTTCGCAGCCCTCACTACTACGATGATGTCGCCCTCCAAATGGACATCATCGGCGTTGGCAGCTTATCTATCGTCCTCCTCGTAGGGGCGTTCAGCGGGGCCATTATCGCCCTGCAGATGGCGCGCGCCCTCAACACCTACGGAGCCAGCAATCAGGTCGGCACGATTGTCTCTTTGACGCTGGTTCGCGAGCTTGGCCCGGTCTTAACAGCCATCATGGTGGCCGGCCGCAACGCCTCCGGAATTGCCAGCGAGCTCGGGTCCATGAAAGTGACGGAGCAGATCGACGCCATGCGTGCTTTGGGCACCGATCCCATCAAGAAGCTGGTCACGCCGCGCCTGATCGCGACCGCCATTATGCTGCCTATCCTGACTGTAATTGCCGACGCAGTCGGCTCTGTCGGCGCCTATCTCGTCTCCGTTCCACTTCTGAAAGTCATCACTGCAAGCCAATACTGGAATACATTCTGGCGTGCGCTGGTTCTGAACGATCTCGCGCAGGGCCTCGGCAAACCGTTCGTTTTCGGAATGATCATTGCTCTGGTCGGCTGCTATTACGGCCTGCAGACCACGGGCGGCACGCAGGGCGTAGGCCGATCCACGACGCAAGCCGTCGTCGTTTCTTCCATCTGGATCTTTGTCGTGACTTTCTTCTTCGACAAGATCTTTGTGAATCTGTCTTGAGGCTTAATCCGCTTGCCTGACCAGCCTATTCTCGAATTTACGAACGTCACCATACGGTTCGCGGAGACGATGGCTCTGCGCGATGTCTCGCTTACCTTGAAACCCGGCGAGACCCGCATCATCTTTGGGGCCGCTGGTAGCGGAAAGACCACGTTGCTCAAAGCCGCAATCGGGTTGTTGCCGGTGGGGAATGGCCAAATCAAGCTGTTTGGTGAAGAGGTCGTAGGCCGTAAGGAGACGGAATTGTTCAAGCTTCGCAGCCGCGCCGGCTTCCTGTTTCAGGAAGGCGGCCTGTTTGATTCATTCTCCGTCGGCGAGAATGTCGAGTACGCCTTCCTGAACGCGGGCGTCTCCCAACCAGACAGCGCTGGCGATACCGAAAAGCGGGTTCGGGAGTCCTTGCGTTTTGTCGAACTGGAGCAGACGTTCGACAAGCTTCCCGGCGACCTTTCTGGCGGTATGCGCCGCCGCGTGGGAATCGCCCGCGCAATCGTTACCGAGCCCCCGCTTGTGCTCTATGATTCACCTACTGCCGGACTCGATCCGATTACCGCCAATACGATCATGGCTCTGGTGGCCAAGGAGCGGGACGTGCGAAATAGCGCGTCCCTGATTGTGACTCACCGCTACCAGGACGGCGAGATCATGGACAAATTCTGGTACGATGCCGCGCGGCAGGAACTCGTCCCGCTCGATGAGCAGCAGGAAACGGATCCCAAAAAAAATCGCACGAGGTTCATAGTGATGAAAGAGGGTCAGATCGTTTTTTATGGCACTCGCCACGAACTGGAAAGCTCTGATGATCCATACATACACCGCTTCATCCGGCATGAGGAGTAGTTATGCCCAGCAAAGAAAAAGTTAGCTTTGCGCAGTTGAAGGTCGGGATCCTCGGCATCGTCGCCCTTTCTTGCGTCGCGCTCATCATCTTTCTGCTTACTGGCAACATGAGCTGGTTCCAGACCCAGGTGCCGCTGCATGTCTATACTTCCGATGCGGCCGGTCTCACCGCCGGGGGGCCGGTCCGCATCAACGGCATCGCTGCCGGCAAGGTGGATAAGGTGGCTCTCTCGGGGGAAACGAACCCGCTGCGTGTGATCAAGGTTGATTTCGATGTCGACCAGCCCATGCTTAAGCAAATCCCTGTAGATTCCATTGCCTCTATCTCTTCCGACAATCTTTTGGGCAGCACGAAGTTCTTGCAGATCACAAAAGGCGTCAGCCGCGAAACGATTCAAGCGGGCGGCACGCTGAAAGCTCAAAATACCCAGCAGTTCGATGCCCTCGTGGCGCAGGGATTCAATGTCCTCGATTCGGTGCAGGACGTCCTGACGAAAATCCAGGGCATCGTCGGCCAGGTCGAGGTAGGCAAAGGGACCATCGGAAAGCTGCTGGTCGATGAGACGCTTTACAACAATCTGCAAGCCACCGTCGCGCAACTGCGGCAGCTCTCAACAACGCTCAATTCCCGAACCGGCACCATTGGCAAGCTGGTGAACGACGACACGTTTTACAACTCGGCCATCCAAGTGGTTGGACGCCTCAACTCCATCGTTGAGGATCTCCAGGCTGGGAAGGGGTCCGCAGGCATGCTTCTCAAAGATCCAAAGATAGCCAATGATATGGATACTGCCGTCAACCAGTTGAATACCATTCTGGCCAATCTCAACGCGGGCAAGGGAACCGCCGGACAGCTTCTGAAAGATGACAAGATCGCGAAGCAGCTTTCCGCCACCTTGACGAAAATCGACACGACGATCGATAAGGTCAACTCCGGGCAGGGAACCATCGGGCAATTGCTTGTAAATCCCGCTCTGTACGACGAGTTGACAGGCACTACTCGCGAGTTGCACGCGATGCTGAAGGATTTCCGCGCCAATCCCAAGAAGTTCCTTCAGATTCGCCTGCACGTTTTCTAATTTGAAGCAATTGATTATTAATGCCGACGACTTCGGTTTCACACGCGACGTGAACGCCGGCATTCTTCACGCTCACCGCGAGGGCGTGTTGACTTCGACCACCCTGATGGCAAACGGCGATGCCTTCGACGACGCCGTGCGCCTTGCGCGCGAAACTCCATCACTCGACATCGGTTGCCACTTGGTGCTGATTCAGGGGCGTTCGCTTCTTACCGGCCAGCCATATTCGGAGAAGATCGCTGGAACAATCAAAGCTCTGGCGACCGGCAAGTTGGATCCGTATTCCGAGCTTCGTCCGCAGATTGAAAAGATCATCGCCGCCGGTATTCGGCCGACGCATCTGGATTCACACAAGCACACCCACATCGCGCCCGCCGTATTTCGTGCGCTGGTGCGGCTGGCGCGCGAGTTTGGTATCCCGTTTGTGCGGCTGCCGGTGGATTCCAGCGTGCCATTTACCGCGTGGGCCTGCACCGTTGCCCGTCGTTTCTACCGTGCGTATGCGAGCCGTCATCAAGTCCGCATGACAGACCATTTTCTTGGGTTGCGGCTCACTGGTTCTCTCACGGTGGAGACCTTCGCCGCGGCCCTCCGGCGCGTGCCCGAAGGCGTCACGGAATTTATGTGTCATCCCGGTTTCCTCGGTCCCGAGCTCCAAAGCGCCTCTACGCGGCTGAAAGAAGCGCGAGTCCGTGAGCTCGAAGCTCTCACTTCTCCGCGCATCCGCGAAATCATGGCCGCACAATCAATCCGCTTGAGTCCCTTTCGTATTGATAATTCTCCGCCGGGTTAATAGGTCTGCCGTCGAAAATGGTTAAAAACACCTTCGTATCGGCGATCTTGGCTGGATCGATTGTGAAAATATCATCTGTCAGAACTACCAGATCGGCAAGTTTCCCGGGCTCAATGGAGCCTTTGATGGTGTCCTCAAAGCTGGCGTAGGCCGATCCCATCGTATAAGCCCTCACGGCTTCTGCAACCGTGATTTTCTGTTCCGGAACCCAGCCGTTCGGGTGTTTCCCATCGAGCGTCCGGCGCGTCACCGCCGCATAGATGCCCATGATGGGACTCATCGGCGCAACATCCCAATCCGAGCCGAATGCCAGCGTCGCGCCTGAATCCAGCAATGACCGGAACGCATACGACGTCTTGGCGCGTTCCGGCCCGATGCGTTTTTCGGCCCACCGTCCATCGTCGATGCAATGGTAAGGCTGCATTGAGGCGATCACATGCAGCTTCGCGAAGCGCGGAATATCCGCGGGAAGCAGGTGCTGCGCGTGCTCAATGCGAAATCGCCGGTCGCGTTCGCCATGGTCTAGCTCCACGCGCTGATAGAAATTGAGAATTGTGTTGTTCGCCTTGTCGCCGATCGCATGAATTGCGATCTGCAGACCCGCGGCATCACCGTGTTCGATATTCGCGAACATTTCATCCGGCTTCGATAGTTCATCGCTCGGGATTCCGCTCGTCTGAGGCGAATCCAGATAGGGCTCAAAAAAAAGCGCTGTCGTAGAACCGAGAGAACCGTCCGCAAAGCCTTTTAAGCCACCGATATGCAGGTACCAATTGCCGAAGTCCGCCTGTATGCCGACCTCCGCAAGGCGTTTCCAGGATCTGAGCGGCTGATGGCCGGAGATCCGGACTGTCAGCTCATGGCCGGGCAGCATACTTTGATACACGCGGAAAATATCCGGCGCGGCCGACATGTCCTGCACGCTGGTAACGCCATTGGCGTTAGCGTACGTCTGCGCCGCTCGAATCGCCGTGCGGATTTGATACGGCGTCGGCGGCGGGATAACCCTCTCAACCAAGCCTTGTGCGGCGTCTTTCAGAATGCCCGTCGGATCTCCGTTTGCATCGCGCACAATCACGCCGCCGGGTACGTCTTTTGTGTTGCGGTCGATGCCCGCCTGCTTCAAAGCAACCGCGTTCGCCAGCGCCATATGCCCGTCCAGCCGGCTCACGAAGACCGGCCAGTTTTGCGTAACCGCATCTATGAGTTCATGCGTTGGTAAAACTGCCGGTTTCCATCTTTCGTGATCCCACTCGCCGCCAGTGATCCATTGCCCGCTAGGTATGTGCTGCGCGAATTCGGCCAATGTGTTGCGAAATTCCAGTTGACTTTTCGAGTAGCGCAGCTGCGGTCCAGCCAGGCTCGCGCCACCGTAGTAAAAGTGCACATGCGCGTCGTTGAAGCCGGGCAGAACACGGCGCCCCTTCAGATCGATAACGGTACTGCCGCCTTGCTTGAGCTTCAGAATGTCAGCCGACGAACCCACCGCGATGATCTTGTTGCCGCTGATGGCGACCGCTTCGGCTTCGCGCTGATTCGGATTGACCGTCCAGATCTTCGCATTCACCAGCAGCAGATTTGCCTGCTGGCCTTGCATAGCAGCCGTCATCAACACCGCCGCCGCAATTAGGGGTGTTTTCATATTTAGGCAGGGGACGCCGCGTACTCGAAGCCAACATACTGTACTTCTTCTTCGAGCTCGAAACCAAAACGGTCGCGGACGCGCCGCTTCAGTTCTTCGATCACCGCGACAAGATCCGCCGCGCTGCCTGATCCGTCGTTGTAGACCAGATTCGCATGATACTCCGCCACCTGTATGTCGCCCCGCCGCAAGCCTTTCACGCCCGTCTGTTCCAGAAACCAGGCAGATGGAACTTTGCCTTCCCTGACCACCTGAGGCGGAATCTCCGCCACTACGCTGCCCGATAAATCTCTCAGTAGCAGATTTTTGAAGATGCTCCCTGCGCACTTCATGGCCGGCGGATACTTTTTATCGCGAATGCCCCGGATATTACCCGCGATTTTCGTTAGTTCAATCCGATCTCCCGGCTCAAATTCCAGGTCCACGGAAAGAATGACCCAATCCTTGTGTTCTTTAAAGGTGCTCTCGCGATATCTGAACTGGCACTCTGCGTTACTGAAACGCGCCACTCGATTCTCATCCAGCACGCGCACTTCGCGCAAGCGCTCCTCAATCGAATGCCCATACGCCCCGGCATTGCCGTAGACCGCGCCGCCCAAATAGCCAGGAATCCCGGTCATCGTCTCCATGCCTCTCAAACCGAAGCCGATACTGCGGTCCACCACGTTTTGCAGCATCGCGCCGGCCTGCGCGCGCAGCACATTTCCCTCGCGCTCGATCCCTGACCCCGTGTAACGTAGGACCACGCCATCGAATCCCAAGTCGGAGACAACCAGGTTTGTCCCGCCGCCCATCACCATCCGCGGCAGCGCCAGGTCTTGAACAGCTTCCATGGCGCGGCGGAAGGGCTCTTCCTCCTCCGCATCGCAAAACACCGCTGCCGGTCCGCCGATAGCGAACCGCGTGTACGGCGCCAGCGGTACGTTCTGCAAAACCGTCAGTCCCGGAATGGCTGCCAGACATTTCACGGCCGCCGGAGAAACAGGCATTGTCACGATTATAGGGTGCTCGCCAGAGCCGTTAACTCGCGTGGTTTGCCAGCCGCTGCAGCGCGTCCCCGGAAAGCCGGTACACCGTCCAATCATCCTGCGGAACCGCTCCCAGGCTCCGGTAGAAATCGATAGCCGGCTGGTTCCAATCGAGGACTGCCCAGTTCATTCGCCCATAGCCCCGCTCTACCGCCAGCTTCGCCAGGTAAAGCAACAGCTGCTTTCCGATCCCCTTGCCCCGGTGGCCGGGTTCCACAAAAAGATCTTCCAGATAGAGCCCTGGCTTGCCGAGAAAAGTAGAGAAGTTGGTAAAAAACAGTGCGAATCCAATCGCTTCCCCGTCGTTGTAAGCAAGCACCACCTCCGCGCTCGGGCGTGGTCCGAACAGCCACGCTCGCAGCGTCGCTTCATCTGCCGTCACCTCGTGTGAAAGCCGCTCATATTCCGCTAACTTACGGATAAAGCTCAGGATCCGTGCAGTGTCGCTCTCCTTGGCAGGCAAAATCTGCGCCATCTTTTGATACTATCGGTTGACTCGCATGAAGTTTTTCTTGGATTCAGCCAATTTGGAAGAGCTGAAGAAAGCTGCCGAATGGGGCATCATCGACGGCGTCACCACCAATCCCAGCTTGATTGCCGGAGAAGGTGTTCCGGTCGAGCAGCAGATCCGCAAGATTTGTGAGCTTTTCAATGGCGATGTCAGCGCTGAAGTCGTCTCCGTTTCCGCCGTGGAAATGGTCGAGGAAGGCCGTCTGCTCGCGAAAATCCATCCGAATGTCGTGGTGAAGATTCCCCTGATTTCTGAAGGAATTAAGGCCGTTACCCGGCTTTCAAAAGAAGGCATCCGGACCAACGTGACGCTTTGCTTCAGCGCCGCCCAGGCTTTGGTCGCCGCAAAAGCCGGCGCTTATATTGTGAGCCCGTTTATTGGCCGCATTGACGATCTCGGCTGGCCCGGCGTGGAGCTGATTCGGGACATCGTAACCATCTACAGCAATTACGGCTTCCGAACCCAGATCCTCGCCGCCTCTATGCGTGGACCGCTTCATGTGGTCGAAGCGGCGAAAGCCGGCGCGCACATCGCCACGCTTCCCTACAAGGTCATCGAGCAGCTGTTCCACCACCCCCTCACCGAAAAAGGACTCGAACAGTTCCTGAGCGATCATCGCAAAGCGTTCGAACTCGTTCCCGCCTGAACCCTAATTCCGTCGCTTGCTGGCTCTCCGAAGCCGGTCCTGAATACCCGCCCATTCCAGCGTCTCGGGCGGCTTCTCCACCGCGATCCAATCCAGTTCCTCCGCATCGGCCTGATGCAACTCCGAATAAAGCGATGCGGCGTAGGCGTCGTGATCCTGCGGCATCGCAAGTATTCTGCCTCGCCCTGCTGGCCTCGCGGCGCCGCGCTCTAGAATATAAAACGGCGTGCGCGGAGCATAATGGCGTGGATTCTGTCCCGGCGATTCTGCCGCCTCCCGTAAATGCGGAACATCCACTTCCCGTTCCCATTTCACCCCCGTAACCGTTTCCAGTTCCGCTTCCGAAATCATCCCTGGGCGCAGGATAATTGGCTGATCGCGCCGCAATGAAACCACCGTGGATTCTATTCCCACCTGCGCCGGTCCGTCGTCGAGAATCATCTCGATCCGGTCCCCCAGGGCTGCCCGCACGTGTTCCGCTGTTGTCGGCGACAATTCCGTGAAGCGGTTGGCGCTGGGTGCGGCGAGAGGAACTCCCGCTGCTCGAATCAGCGCCAGCGCGATCGGGTGCGCCGGCACGCGAACCCCCACCGAATCCAGGCCCGCCGTCACCAATTCCGGAACAACGGCCGCCTTCTTCAACACGATCGTCAGGGGCCCCGGCCAGAACCTTTTCGCCAATTTCTGTGCCAGCACCGGCCACTCGGCCGTGACGGTCCGCGCCATTTCCACGTCGCTCACATGCACAATCAGCGGGCTGGCGAAGGGCCGCTCCTTCACCTGGTAGATTTTTTTCACGGCCTCGCTGTCAAGCGCGTTCGCTCCCAGGCCGTACACCGTCTCGGTCGGGAACGCCACCAATCCGCCCCGCCGGATGAGCGCTGCCGCGCTGCGTACTGCGTCTTCACTCGCTCGAACGACCATGACCCACTTATTCGGGTAGCTCGTCCTTGCCGTCTCCTACCGTCTGCCCGGTTTTCCGCCAAACCAGATAGGCGTGGATCAGCGGGTCAATGGCGCCGTCCAGCACCCGGTCCACGTCGCCAATCGACAGCTTTGTCCTGTGATCCTTAATCAGGCGATACGGAGCCAGCACATAGCTTCGAATCTGGCTGCCGAAGTTGATTTCCAGCTTCGAGTCTTCCAGTTTCTGCTCGGCAGCCTGCTTCTTCTCCAATTCGTACTCGTACAGCTTGGCCTTCATCTGCTTCATCGCGCTCGCCCGGTTCTTATGCTGCGAGCGCTCATTCTGGCACTGCACCACCAGGCCCGTCGGCAGGTGCGTAAACCGCACGGCCGATTCTGTTCGGTTCACGTGCTGTCCGCCGGCGCCGCTGGCGCGAAATACGTCGATCTTCAAATCGTCCGGCTTGATCTCGATGTTAATGTCATCGTCGATCTGCGGATACACGAATACGGAGGCGAACGAAGTATGCCGGCGGGCGTTTGCATCGAATGGCGAAATTCGCACCAGCCGGTGCACTCCCACTTCTGACTGCAACTGTCCGTAAACGTTCTCGCCGTTAATCTCCACCGTCGCGGATTTGATTCCCGCGCCCTCGCCCTCCAGGCGGTCCGTTATAACAGCTTCGAACTTGTGCCGCTCCGCCCAGCGCAGGTACATGCGCAGCAGCATCTCAGCCCAGTCCTGGCTCTCTGTCCCTCCCGCGCCGGGATGAATAACGAGGATGGCATCCCGCGCGTCATTTGGACCGGAGAGCAGCATGCCCGTCTCCAGGTCTTCCAGTCTGGTCTCGAACGATCTGATTTCTCGCTCCAGATCGCCCGTCACGTCTTCGCCTTCGTGCGCGAGTTCAAACAGCGTCTCAATGTCCCCCGCCAGGGAGGCCACCGACTTCGATTGCTGAACCGCTTCTTCCAGCCGCTTGCGCTGCTGCATCACGCGCTGGCTCTTTTCTGGCTGGTTCCAGAAGTCCGGATTGTTGATCTCGGCTTCTAAGCTCTGTAGCTCCGCCTGCTTGGCCGGCGCGTCAAAGATAGCTCCGCACAGCTTCACCTTGCTGACGGAGCGCAACGTACTCTCTTTCTAGCTCTTCCAAAGTCATTTATTGGTAGTGTACTGTGCCGCCGGAAAAACAGAAAATCCCGGTTTTCGTTACAATAGAAGCACGGATCTCGAAATTGCAGGCGAGTGCGTGCCGCGCAGAAAAATCCCGCTTGCTCGTCTGTTTCTCGCTTCAGTCCCAAGAATTACCACATGCCGCAAGGAAATGACCCCGCGTTGGGTATCAATAGCTGGTTAGAGGACGAACTCTACCATCAGTATCAGTTTGATCGCAAGAGCGTTGACGAAGGGTGGAGTCAACTCTTCCAGGGCTCTCTAGAACAAGAGCCAGGACAAAACGGCGGAACGTCGCCGGACAGCCGTTCCAATGGAGCGCCCACTGCCGTAGCCGAAATGCAGGCCGAGCCCGCGGTCCAGGAGCCGCCGCAGCGGCAAGCGCCCGAACAGGAGCCGCCGCCCGAGTCTCCGCGCCAGCAACCCCCGCAGCAAGCCTCCCCGCAAGCTTCCGCCGCCGCAACCACCGAAATAGCCAAATCCAGCCCCGTTCAGCCCGTCAAGCAGGAGAACGCGATCGGTGCAACCGCCCAGCTGGTGCCTCTGCGCGGCGCAGCTGCGCGTATCGCGGAAAACATGACCGCGAGCCTCTCCATCCCGGTCGCCACCTCCCAGCGTCAGATTCCCGTCCGTGTGATCGAAGAGAATCGCAACCTCATCAATCGGCATCGCGCGCTGCAGGGCCGCGGCAAGCTCAGCTTCACCCACCTGATCTCCTGGGGGATCGTGACGGCTCTCAAGTCCAATCCGGTTCTCAATCAGGCCTACGCTGAAAACGGCGGGGAGCCGTTCCGCGTGATGCGGAGCAACGTGAACATAGGTCTCGCGGTGGACGTTGCGGGCAAAGACGGTTCACGTTCGCTAAAAGTTCCCAACGTGAAAAATGCCGATGGCATGTCGTTCCCGCAGTTCGTGGCCGCCTATGACGATATCGTGGCCCGCGCTCGCACGAACAAGCTCCAGCTCTCCGATTTCGAAGGCACCACCATATCTCTGACCAATCCCGGCACCGTCGGAACCCTGGGCTCCATTCCTCGGCTGATGCCTGGGCAGGGCGCCATTATCGCCACCGGCGCCATTGATTACCCGGCGGGTTTTGCCGCCGCGAGCGAAGAAACCCGCGCCCTCCTCGGCCTCAGCAAAGTGCTCATGATCACCTGCACGTATGATCACCGCATCATTCAGGGTGCGGAGTCTGGCGCCTTCCTGGCGAAGCTTCAGCAGTTGCTGCAAGGCGAAGACGGCTTCTACGACGACATCTTCAGCGGCCTCAGAATCCCTTATATGCCGGTTCGCTGGCAGATGGATCAGCAGATCGCGCCGAACCGCTTCGGCGCCGTTAACACTGACGTCGCCAAAGAAGCCGCCGTCGTTCAGATCATCAATTCTTACCGCATTCGCGGCCATCTCCTCGCCAACACGAATCCCCTCGGTACGGAGCCCGCTTATCATCCCGAGCTCGATCCAAGTTCTTACGGCCTCTCCATGTGGGATCTCGATCGCCCCTTCCTGGCAGGCGCGGTAAAGGCGCCCAGCGGCGCTATTGCCTCCTATATGCAGCCCTATGAGACGCTGCGCGAGATTCTGGATCGCCTGCGCTCCACTTACTCCGGCTCCATCGGCATCGAGTACATGCACATTCAGGATCCTGAGCAGAAACAGTGGCTTCAGGACCGCATGGAGTCCACCATGAACCTGTGGAAGCTCGATGATGCCAGTCGCCATCGCATCCTCAACCGCCTCTTGCAGGCGGAGGAGTTTGAGCACTTTCTGCAAAGCCGCTTCGTTGGACAAAAGCGTTTTGGTCTGGAGGGTCTGGAGAGCACCATTGTCGTGCTCGATGAGACGCTCGATCGCGGCGCAAACGAAAACGTGCACGAAATGGTCATTGGCATGGCCCACCGCGGCCGCCTTAACGTCCTCGCCAACCTGGTCGGCAAGTCCATGGCGCAGGTCTTTTCCGAGTTTGAAGGAAATCCCGATCCCGAGAGCGTGCAAGGCTCCGGTGACGTGAAATACCATCTCGGCGCGAGCGGCATTCATCATTCCAGTCTTGGCAAGGAGATTCTCGTTTCTGTCGCGTTCAATCCCAGCCATCTTGAGGCCGTCGATCCCGTCGTTGAAGGCCTCGTCCGCCCCAAACAGGATCGTTTGGGAGATGCCAAGCGCGAGCGCGTGATCCCCATTCTGATCCATGGCGATGCGGCTTTCATCGGCCAGGGCGTTGTCGCGGAGGTTCTTCAGCTTTCCCAGCTCGACGGCTATAAGACCGGCGGCACTATCCACGTTGTCACGAACAACCAGATAGGCTTCACCACGAATCCCTTGCAAGGACGCAGCAGCGTGTATTCCACAGACGTTGCCCTCTCCGTGCAAGCGCCCATCTTTCACGTCAATGCGGATGATCCGGAAGCCTGCTTCCGCGTTGCTCAGCTTGCCTACGATTACCGCCAGCGGTTCAAGCGCGATGTGGTCATCGACATTATTGGTTATCGCCGTCAAGGTCACAATGAGGCCGACGATCCCAGCTATACCCAGCCGCTGATGTATCGCAAGATCAAAAACACTCCTACCGCCGCAACCCAATATTCCGAGCGTCTCATCCGCGAAAAGTTCGTTTCCTCCGATCACGTCGAAAAAATTCGCACCCAGGTGCGCGCACGCCTGAATGAGATTTATGACGAATCCAGGAAGAACCGCGAGCAGTTTGTCATGGAAGAGTTCGCCGAGGCCCCTGCGGGCGAGATCTCGCAGCCCATACCTTCGACGGCTGCCGGCCATAATCTGATCGCCAAAGTCATAGAGGGCTGTACTACTCTGCCTGAAGGTTTCAACCTCCATCCCAAGCTCAAAGGACTGCTCGACAAGCATCGTGAAGTCCTGCGCGGCGCCCCCATCGATTGGGGCTTCGCGGAGACGCTGGCCTTTGGCAGCCTGGTCTTAGAGGGCACGCCTGTCCGCCTCGCTGGCGAAGACGTCTCCCGCGGCACCTTCACCCAGCGCCATCTCGAATTCAGCGACTACGAAACGGGCCAGCGCTACGTTCCGCTGGAGCATCTCGACAGTCAGCAAGCTAAGTTCGAAGCAATCGATAGCCTTCTCAGCGAATATGCCGCTATGGGCTTCGAATTCGGCTACAGCGTGGCCGATCCTTTGACCCTGGTCATGTGGGAAGCTCAGTTTGGTGATTTCGTTAACGGCGGTCAGATCATCATTGATCAATTCATCGTCTCCGCCGAGGCCAAGTGGAACCAGCCCAGTGGCCTGGTCCTCCTTCTTCCTCACGGCCTGGAAGGGCAGGGTCCCGAGCATTCCAGCGCCCGCATTGAACGCTTTCTCCAGCTCTGCGCGGAGAACAACCTCCAGGTCTGCAACTGCACAACGCCCGCCCAGTATTTCCATTTGCTGCGGCGCCAGATGTACGGCGGCACAGACCGCCGCGGCATCCGCAAGCCGCTCATCATTTTTACTCCGAAGTCCCTGTTGCGGTATCAGAAGGCCACATCCCGTCTCGAAGATCTGACCAGCGGCGCCTTCCAGGAAATAATTGGCGATTCCAATTACGTGGGCGATAGTATTGGCCGCATCTTATTGTGCTCTGGCAAGGTTTACTATGACTTGGTAAATAAGCGTGAAGAGTTAAGCCGTAGCGATGTCGCCATCATTCGCCTGGAACAGCTCTATCCCTTCCCCTTGCAGCGCCTCACCGATATTCTGCAGCGTTATTCAGACTCGGCGGAATTGTTCTGGGTTCAGGAAGAGCCCGAAAATATGGGCGCTTGGTACTTTGTCGAGGAGCAGATGCAATCCATCATCAGCCCCTCTGGATATGGCGGACCCGTCAAGCGGAATTTACGCTACGTCGGCCGGCCCACTGCGGCCAGCCCTGCCGCCGGCCTTCACAAGGTGCATCATGATCAGCAGGAAGCGCTGGTCATCGAAGCCTTCGCTACCGCGCCGCTGGTTGTTCGCAAGGCTCGCCGCCTGGTTCGCAAAAAGCGCTAGCTCACCGGTTGTTTTTTGAGGGCAGCCTCAATAGCATCGCACGCGTTCTTCAATCCATCTTCCTGTTGAATGCGGTCGCCGATCTCGGCGGCGCGTCGACGGTATTTGGCGTCTTCGAGCAATCGGCGTATCGTTTGCGCTGCCCGGGCGGCCGTATAATCCCGCCGATCTAGCCACTCTCCCACCCCAATGCGCTTCAAACGCTCCGCATTGTCAGGCTGGTCGTGCGCCCACGGCACCACCAGTACGGGCCGCCCCGCTCGCAGCGCTTGGGCCGTCGTGCCGATTCCGCCATGATGCACCGTCAGCGCCGCTCTCGGCAGGATTTTCGAATAGGGGGCATAATCCGCCACAAAGATGGAATCCGGAATCTCGCGCGGCAGTTCAGCGCGTTCCCGGATGCCCGCCAGCAGAACAGCCCGCACTCCCAGTTTCAGCGCCGCGGCTAGGCTCTCTCGATAGAAACTCCCCGGCTGCATCACGGCCGAAGATCCTAGCGTGAACACCACTGGGGGCGGTCCGCTATCCAGAAACTTGTTCAGTCTCGCTGTTACCTGGTCGTCTGTGCTCGCCGAGTATTCGGTAAATCCTTCTCCGCGCTGGTCATAGAACACGAACCCGGTTACCTGCACGTTCGCCGGCCAGTCCGGCTGCGGCTTCGCAAAATGCGGCGAGAACCCTGCCAGCGTGCCGAACGGCGAGAACGATCCGTCAAAAACCGGATTCGCCGCGCTGGACAATCCCAGGCGCTGCCGCAATTTCAACAGCGGCTTCGCCCAGCCTCGAACCCGCGCCTTGCCCAGCGCGAATACGGCGGCGCGCGCGCGATGCCCCAGCTTGTACAAACTCCGGACCAGCTTCACGGGCAGCACCGGCGGATCGTAAACCGACAAAAACACCGCGGGCTGCAGGACGATGCTGATCCATTTCAGCTTGAGCACCTCCGCAACAGTCGGGCCGCCATACCCTACTCCATGCGTCAGCAACAGATCCGCGCCTTCCGCCGCAGCCAGCAGGTCTTCGTATGTTTCTTCTACCCGCGGCATCAAATAATCGCGTATCAAATATTCTGTGCCCCGCTGCCGATCCCATAATTTCGCGATGAACCCCGGCTGATTCAGCAGTTCACCCACATCCGGCCGCACCGCCGCGAACCCGGCGCCCTCTGCCCGCACCTTCGCGCGGTAAATCTCAGAAGTGGCGATTACGGCGTCATGGCCGCGCCGGCGAAGCTCAATCGCGATCGCCAGATACGGATGCAGGTCGCCGAAAGAGCCGAATGTGTTAAGGACAATTCGCGCCACATCACCTCGGCAACGCGCTCACTGCTTCCAATTTCACTTCTTTGCCGCCCTCCGCAACGCTCTTCTGCGCCGCGTCCATGAACGCGAACATCTCCAATGTTGTTTCGTTGGGCACGGGCGGCTCTTTCGTCTCCATGAAGTGCACAATCTCGCGCACCAGCGGCACGTAGCTGAACTGCATATCTGGCTTCGCATCCAGCTTCTGGCCTTTCAGAAAAACCACGGCGCCGTACTTTCCGTACGGCCTTTGCAGATGCACCGTGCCCAATCTTCCGTCCTTCCACCGCCCCGTTACCACGTCCGCGTCTGCCGAAGAAATCCGGCTAACCTCTTCGCATCCCGTACCGAAGAGCGTATAGAGCATTTCCACTCCGTGAATCCCATACCATGAAAGGTCTAGCTGGTGATGCGGTTCGGCCGGGCCCGGCGCCCACACAATGGCGCCCGTCATGTCCGGGCTTTTCATATCGGCTACCGCGCTGTACCGCAAAGACGATGAGCTGAACCACGGTATGTTCTTCTGCTTCGCCACGCGCGCGATCTCGATTGCATCCGCCAGCGTCGAAGCCAGCGGCTTATCGATAAACACCGGCTTCCCGCAGCTTGCCGCTTCGCGGAACTGTGCCAAATGGGGGCGCCCGTCTATGCTCTCCAGCAAAATGCCATCCACCAGCGGGCACAAGTCTGAAATCGCCGGCACAATCTGCACGCCCCATTTATCATGTAGTTCGCTAGCGTACTGATCTAACCGTTTCGCGCTCTCCTCAATATCCGGGCTGCCGCCTTTGAAAGCTGCCACCACGCGAGCGCCAGCTACGTGATCGCTCCCATTCGCATCGTTTAGTACCCTCGTGAAAGCGGTGACATGTGATGTATCGGTCCCGATGATACCCAGTTTCAAGTCCGCTGCGCCCAAAGGCCAAACCGCAAGCAGCGCAATAAAGAAAGTGTTTCCCTTCATAAACGCACCTACCATATTGAATGACGGCGTCGAAACCGGCGTCTGCGATTTGATGTCAGATAATCGGTCCAACTCGCTAAACCAGCATGCCTCACTCGCATATAGGAAGCGGCCTTACAGATGATCCGCTATGGTACAAGGACGCCGTTATCTACGAAGCGCACGTCCGCGCTTTTTATGACAGCAATGCCGACGGAATGGGTGATTTCCGCGGCTTGGCCGAAAAGCTTGACTATCTGGAAGACCTCGGCGTCACCGCCATCTGGCTGCTTCCGTTCTTCCCGTCGCCCTGGAAGGACGACGGCTACGACATCTCTGATTTCCGTGGCGTTCACCCCGCATACGGCACCCTGCGCGACTTCCAGAACTTTCTCAAAGAAGCCCATCGGCGTGGTTTGCGCGTCATTACGGAGCTCGTCATCAATCACACCTCTGACCAGCACGAATGGTTTCAGCGTTCTCGCCGCGCCGAGCCCGGTTCCGGCTGGCGCGATTTTTATGTCTGGAGCGACACGCCCGACAAATACGTCGGCACTCGCATAATCTTCAAAGATTTTGAGCCCTCCAATTGGAGTTGGGACCCCCTAGCCAAAGCCTATTACTGGCACCGCTTCTACGCCCACCAGCCTGATCTCAACTTCGATAACCCGCTGGTTCGCCGCACTGTCATGCATGCGCTCGATTTCTGGGCCGGAATGGGCGTCGATGGTTTCCGCCTGGATGCCATCCCCTACTTGTACGAACGCGAAAACACCAGTTCTGAAAATCTTCCCGAGACCCACGCCTTCTTGAAGGAGCTGCGCCGGCACATTGATTCCACTCACCCGCACCGTATGCTTCTGGCCGAAGCCAACATGTGGCCCGAAGACGCCGTGGCGTACTTCGGCAAAGGCGACGAGTGCCACATGGAGTTTCATTTCCCCCTCATGCCGCGCCTCTTTATGGCTCTCCGCCTCGAAGATCGCTTGCCAATCGTCGAAATCCTAAAGCGCACTCCTCCTATTCCCGAAACCTGCCAATGGGCCATGTTCCTTCGCAATCACGACGAGCTGACGCTCGAAATGGTCACTGATGAAGAGCGCGACTACATGTATCGCGGATACGCGGCTGATGACCGGGCGCGCATCAATCTCGGCATACGGCGTCGTCTGGCGCCGCTTCTTGATAATGATCGCTCCCGGATTGAAGTGATGAACGCTCTGCTCTTTTCGTTGCCCGGCACGCCTGTTGTTTACTATGGCGACGAGATTGGCATGGGTGACAACGTCTACCTTGGCGACCGCAATGGCGTTCGCACTCCTATGCAGTGGAGTCCGGACCGCAACGCCGGCTTCTCCAGCGCCAACCCCCAGAAGCTTTATCTGCCCGTAAACATTGATCCTTCCTATCACTATGAAGCCATCAATGTCGAGTCACAGCAGGACAATCCCAATTCGCTCCTGAACTGGACCAAGCGGCTGATCGCCTTGCGCAAGCAATACAAAGCCTTCGGGCGCGGCACCATCCAGTTCCTGCAGCCATCCAATCAGCATGTCATCGCCTATCTGCGGCGTTATCAGGAGGAAACCATCCTGGTTGTCGCGAATCTATCGCGCTTTGCGCAGGCCGTCGAGCTTGACCTTCACAAGTACTCCGAGTGCACGCCCGTGGAGATGTTCGGCCGGACCGATTTCCCCAAGGTGGGCGAAAGTTACTATCCTCTGACCCTCGGCCCCAATTCGTTCTTTTGGTTTTCAGTCGAACAGCGCGCCGCGCCCGTCGCACTGGCTAACCCTCCTGTCGAGACCACACAGCAAAATGTTCCGGTGTTGTCGCTCATCTCGATGGCGAGTATCTGGGATCTCGAGATTCGATCCAGCATCGCGTCCGTCTTGCCCAAGTTTCTCCAGACGCGCCGCTGGTTCCGTTCCAAAGATAGGCGATTGCGCTCCATCGAAATCACTGATTTCATCCACATCGTTCCCAACGTCTATTATCTTGCTTTAGCCCGCATCGACTATCTCACTGGAGATCCCGAAACTTTTGTGATCCCGCTTGGATTCGCGCAGGGCGAGAAAGCCCAATCGATACGCGACGAAAACCCGGATGCCCTGATTGCCGAACTGCGCGATTCGCGCAACGCCACTGGCCTTCTCTACAGCGCCACCCGCAGCGGCGATTTCTGCTCCACCCTGTTGGAAGCTTTCGCGCGCCGCAAGCGATTTGGCGGCGAGAAGGGCCAGTTGATAGCGCATAGGAATCGTGAATTCCGTCACATGTGGGGCGCTACTCATCCCGGTCTGGAGCCCTCTCGTTTTCCTTCCTCGGAAATCAACACCTCGATCCGCTTTGGCGATCATTTCGTCATGACGCTCTTGCGCAAAATCGAGCCCGGCCCCGATCCGGGCGTCGAGATTGGGCAGTTGCTGACCGAAAAACTTCCACGCCCGTTCCCGCATGCCCCACCTTTCGCCGGCTATCTCGAATATCAGCCCCACAACGGCCCAGGCGCCGTCATCGCTCTCTTGCACGGCTACGTGCCCAACGAAGGCGATGGCTGGCATATCACGCGCGCCAAGATAGCCGACTTTCTAGTAAGAGCCCAGCAGTCAAACTTACCTAAATCGAGTCTCGAGGGCTCAGCGCCGTCCAACATCTACTCCCTCGATTTCGCCTTGCAGCCTCCCCCGCAAATCGCCCTCGATCACATCGGTCCCGTTCTGTCGCTCGCCCAAACAATGGGCGCACGCGTCGGGCAACTGCACGCCGTCTTCGCCTCCCAGCCCGACGACCCCGCCTTTGCCCCCGAGCCGTTCAACGACTTCTACAGGCAGGGTCTCTACCACGGCTTCCTCGGGCTGACTGAGCGCCGTCTCGAATTTCTCCGCCAGCGCTTCGCGGACATGGATCCGGAAACTCGCACGCTTGCCGCCCAGGTGCTGGAGCGGGAAGAGGCCATCATCACGAAATTCCGCGCCCTATTCGAACAGCGCATCGTTTCCCAGCGCATCCGCTTCGACGGGCGTCTTCACCTCGGGCACACGCTGGTTACCGGTAGCGACGTCGTAATCTTTGACTTCGAAGGCGATCCCGCCTATCATCTCAGTGAACGTCGCATTAAACGCTGCCCATTGCGCGACGTCGCCAGCATGCTGGTTTCGTATGGCTATGCTGCGCGCGCCGCCATCTGGCAGATTGCTTTCGGTGAGCCGAACGAAGAGGCTATTCGAGAGGAACTTCGTTCCCCTGGCTCCTTTTGGTATTCGCACGTGAGCGCCGCCTTTATCCGCGGCTACTGGAACGCGGCCCTTGGTGCCCCCTATTTGCCCCCCGCCCGCGCTGACCAGCAGGTCCTGCTCCACACCTATCTCCTCGAGCGCGCCTTGCTGGATGTCCGATCCGATATCCAGGACAAACCCGAGCTCTCTGGAATGCCCTTGCGCCTCATCCTCCACCTTTTGGGCGAAGATGGCCAGCCCGATGCCTCCGCATAGCGCCAACAGCCAAGGATATAATCCGTCAGCAGTCCAAATCGAATTGAGAGGAAGGCATTATCATGGAGCCTCCCGTGCCGGCCTGACTCATTTCGTGGGGCGTGAGTCTGATGGCCGAAGCATTACGGCGTGAGAACCGCCTTTACATACTCGCCTGCGTGCATGCCCTCGAAACACTCGCGCCACTTGAGCAGGGGGGCCACGCGGCTGATGATGGGTTCCAGGTCGATCTGGCCGGAGACGATCATCGATATCACACGCTCCCAAATGGGCCAGTTATGAGAGAAGCTGCCGGAGAGTGTAATGTTTTTATGCACAAGTGGATCAAGACTGAATTGAATGGGCTGCGGCCCCCAACCGACCTTGATGATCTGACCGGCAGGCCGAACCGCCTGGAGAGCCATCTGCAAGGTCGCGGAAGCGCCCGCTGCGTCAATCGCAACGTCCACGCCGAGACCGTCTCCGGTTTGAGCCACATGCTCGAGAACACCGCTGTCGAGAGTTACATCGGCGCCGGCGTGGCGAGCGGCCTGAAGACGTAAGCTGTCGACGGGCAGGCCCGCCACAATGACCGTGCCCGCGCCGCTCAGCTTCGCCATTTTGGCGCAAAGCAATCCAATAGGTCCGGGGCCAAGGACAAGTACGCTGTCGCCGGGCCGCACGCGGCCGTTTACGCACACGGCGTTATAGGCAACGCAGCAGGGTTCAGTAAGCGCGGCGCGCTGGAAGGCGAGTTCTTCAGGAATGCGATGCAAACAGCGCTCCGGCACGCGAACATACTCGGTCATCGCGCCATCCACGCCGTAGCCAAAACCGCGCCGCGCCGGATCAAGATTGTAAAGGCCGCTGCGGCTCATGGGCGAGCTCTCATCGATAACCGCGGCCGTTTCGCTCACGACTCTGTCGCCCTCCCGAAAACGCGAAACACCGGATCCCGCGCGCGCTACCGTTCCGGCAAATTCATGGCCCAGAATGCACGGGTAGTTGACCGGCCAGCCATGCGAACCGGCCCACTGATGAAGATCGCTGCCGCACACGCTGACTGCGCCCACCCGAAGTAGAACGTCCGTGGCGCCAACCTCGGGAACCGGCACGTCCCTCAACTCCACCGAGAACGGCTCGCGCGCATAGTTGACCAGACCCGGCATGCTCTTGCTCATGAAGGTGTTGTTCATGCCTGGACCGCTTTCCCGATCTTCACGTCTCCAAACCCGTGGACCCGATCGCAGATGAGACGCAAAGTGCTTTCAAGTTCATTCTTTGGTAGAGCCTGTGCGCCCACCACAAGCGGCGCGCCGATGACAACAAGAGGAGCGCCATAAGCGGGCGTCTGCATTGCTTGCTCGATGTTCAAACCGCCGACGGCCTGCACGGGAACGGAAACGGCCTGGACGATTTCGCGGAGCTGGTCAAGCGGAGTGGGGGCGGCCAAGCCGCGCTGCCGCCGAAGAGTACGCATATCGTACCCAATGTGATGCACGATGTAGTCGCAGCCCAAATCCTCAAGCTTTTTCGCGCCGGCGACCGGATCTGGCATGGCCATATTGTCGCCCATGACTTTCACCCCGAAATCATGACCGGCCTTGACCGCCGATTCCACCGTTTCAGAATGCGCCTGTCCCATCACCACTACCAGCGTGGCTCCGGCTTGCGCCATAATTCGCGTTTCAAACCAGCCGCCATCCATGGCCTTCAGGTCCGCCACGATGGGGACGGCGGTATAACGCGCCCGGAGTTCGCGGACGCCGCGCGTGCCTTCTGCCACGATCAAGGGCGTACCGGCCTCCAGCCAATCGACACCCGCGCGGATGGCTATGTCTGCGGTTTCGAGCGCCTCTTCCACGCTCGCCAAATCCAGGGAAATTTGCACGACGGGCCGCATGTCAGTATTCAGATTTATCACTTGTGATATGTACTCAGTGCAGAAACAATCATTCATTATGCCGACACCAGTACTGCCGCTCCTGTGCGCATTGGCAAGCGGCTGCGCCGTCGCCGCGGAATTGAGCCCGTTGCCGGACTTCGAGAAGAACGTCAGTAGGCCGCAGATACTTGCCCCGTGCGTCCCTCGCCAGCCATGGACGGTTGCCGGCGAACATGGCGCGCTATTCGGGCGCCAGAACGGCCGGTTCGAGGCATGGCAGTGGCCGGCGAAGATCCTGAGTGATTTCCGGATCAGCGCGGAACTCGCCGATTATCACGTGCCGATTGATGTAAACGCACTGGCGGCGGAGATCAAGGTAACGCCCGCCGAAACTACCATCACGTATTCTCACGCCGCATTTACCATCCGGCAGCATATGTTTGCGGCGAGGGGTTCGGAACATCCGCCGGCCGCGGCAATCGTGTTTTTCGATGTGGAATCGGCGCGCCCTCTTGAAGTCACGTTTTCGTTTACGCCCGATATGCTGCGCATGTGGCCGGCGCCGAATTTTGGACGGCCGAACGGCGAGTGGGTGGGACAGGAAAACGGCCCTGGCTTCTACGTTCTACATACTGACGACGCGCAGTTCTCGGGAATCGTTGCCATGCCGCGCACCCGGCCAGGCATCCTGGTTCCATATCAGGAGCATCCACAGACTTATCCGCTGCAGCTGAAGCTTTCCTTTGATCCGAAGAATGATCAGGGAAAGGTTTTCCCGCTGGTAATGGCTCTCGCCGGAACCTCGCCGGCAGCGCAGGTAGACGAAATCCTGAAAGCCATTCCCCAACTCTACTCGGGAACGCAGGAATACTATGCACGATTTTTTGAAAGCCGTCTGGCGGCGGAGACTCCGAATCGACGCATAGATGAAGCGCTGGCCTGGGCGGAAGCTTCCATCGACCAGATGCAAGTGGACTATCACGGCGAGATAGGAATGGTAGCGGGCTACTACGAGTCGGCGGATTCAGCCAGACCCGGTTACGCCTGGTTTTTCGGGCGCGATACATTGTGGACCACTTATGCCATCAACAGCTACGGCGATTTCGCCCTGACGAGAAGAGCGCTGGATTTTCTGCTTCGCCGCGAACGTGAGGATGGCAAGATTATGCACGAGTTCTCGCAGTCGGCGGATGCGCTCGACTGGAAAGCCACGCCCTACTTCTATGCCTCCGCGGACTCGACTCCCCTGTTAGTCATGGCCATGTGGGATTACGTCAAAGCGAGCGGTGATACGAATTACCTGAAAACGAATTGGGCCGCAGTTCGGAAAGCATTTGAATTTACTCGCGCTCATGAGGCGAATGACGGAATCTACTCGAACAGCCAAGGCACCGGCTGGGTGGAGTCATGGCCTGGAGGAATGCCGGCGGAAGAGATTTACCTGTCTGCCATGGACCAGCAGTCCTCAACCGCCATGTCGCACCTGGCCGAGTTGATGGGAGAGCAGCAAGTCGCAAAGGCTGCCGGAGACAAGGCGAATGACATCGGCAAAAAGATGGAGGCGGAGTATTATGATCCCACAGAGAAGTTCTACGCGTTCAGCCGGAATACGAATGGCTCGCTGGATCATACCGCCAGTATTTATCCTTCCGTTGCCTGGTGGGATGGAACTTATGCGCTGAAGAACGCCAGCCCCATGCTGTCGCGTTGGGCGTCGAGCGAATTTTCGGCGGATTGGGGCACGCGCGACATTAGCGAACACACGTCTTTTTACGACCCTATCAGCTATCATCAAGGCTCCATTTGGCCATTGTTCACCGGATGGGCCTCATTAGCGCAATACCGTGCGGAGCGTCCGCTGGCCGGCTACGCGAATTTGATGCAGAACCTGGAACTTACCTGGGCGCAAGACCTGGGTTCGGTAACTGAGCTGCTCTCGGGCGAGTTTTATCAGCCGCTGGGACGCAGCAGTTCGCACCAGATGTGGTCCTCGGCAATGGTAATCTCGCCACTTCTGCGTGGGCTTTTCGGCCTGGATTGGGACGCTCCGAACCACACGCTGCGGCTATCGCCGCACCTGCCCGCGGACTGGGACCACGCCGCCTTGAAACACGTGACCGTGGGCGATACAGCGGTGGACCTGGAATATCAGCGTCGCGGCTCCAAGTTGGTGATCACTGCAAGGACGCAGAAACCAGCTATCCTCTGCCTGACCGCACAGAATGCGCCGGAAAGACCCTGCGGCGAGCCGGCGGCGGCCACGCACACCCTTTCAATCGCCCTGCCGGCGATGGAGATCGCGATTCCGGCGATGCTGCCGGAGCAGGGATCAAGGACTCATCAACTAAAAGTGCTGGACGAAACTGTCACCGAGCACAAGGCGGTGTTCCGGTTCGCAGCCGCGGGAGGTTCCGAATACGATCTCCCGGTGCGGCTGAACAGGCCTGGGATTTCAACGCCGGGACAAATTGCGGATGGGAAGCTTCACCTGCAATTTCCAACCGGCCAAGGCTATCAAGATGCCACTGTCACATTCACCTGGTAGAGACTGATACATGTATAGGATGCCGATGGTAAGAAAAGCGCAAAAAGCGCGCGCTGCCTTAGCGACTCTCTTGCTCGCAACGGTCTCTGTCGCGTTCAGGTTCGCGCAAACCACGGAGCTGCCCACACCGACGAAGGACATCCTTGTCTACATCCAACAAACATGGAAAGTGCTGACTCGCTCAAATCGAAACCTGCCGAAGGCCGCGGTCGACCCTAAATTTCACCCGGATCCCGACGGCCGCTGGCCGGTTTATATACCTCAGACCGAAGACGTTCACGCCATTGAGCAGGAATTGGAGGCAGAAATTCCGCCGGAGGAATACAAGACGATCTCCATTCGTCCGCTGCCTGCCGATATCTCTTCACTGAAGGAGCAGGGTCTGCTGTACCTTCCTCACCACTATGTCGTACCGGGCGGCCGCTTTAACGAGATGTATGGTTGGGACAGTTATTTCATCCAGGTCGGTTTGCTGCGCGATCACGATTTGGATGATGCCAAAGACATGGCTGATAACTTCTCCTATGAGGTAAAGAATTACGGCGGTAAGGTGCTGAACGCGAACCGGACCTATTATCTGAATCGTTCCCAGCCGCCGTTCCTGACACAAATGGTGCTCGGGGTGTACCAGGAGACGCATGACAAAAAATGGCTGGCGGACTCGTTGCCCGAAGTGGAGCAATATTACAAACTATGGTCCACCGAGCCGCATTTAACCCCGGAAACGGGACTGGCAAGATATTGGGACTTCGGCGAAGGACCTGCGCCGGAAGTGGTTTCCGCGGAGCGCGATGCGCAGGGCAGAACGCACTACGAACTCGTCAAGGAGTACTTCAAAACGCACGAGATCACCGCTTACGATGTCAGCCAGTACTACGACCGCAAGACGGACCAGTTGACGCCGCTGTTTTATAAAGGTGACCGGAGCATGCGGGAGTCAGGCTTCGATCCATCGAATCGCTTCGGGCCCTTTAATATCGACATTATTCATTACAATCCGGTCTGTCTGAACTCCCTGCTGTATCTGATGGAGACGCAAACCGCGGAGATTCTCGACGCGTTGGGCAGAAGCGCGGAAGCAGGACCGTGGCGCAAACGCGCCGAAATTCGCGCAGAGCGCGTGAACCGTTTGATGTGGGATGAAAAGGACGGCCTGTATTACGATTACGATTTCGGCACCAAGAGCCTGAGGCATTACCCGTTTCTCACCACGTTCTATCCGCTGTGGGCCGGGTTTGCAAGCAAGCAGCAAGCCGCGCGGGTCGAGAAGAACTTGCCGTTATTTGAGAAGCCGGGAGGCTTGCAGACAAGTACGTACGTCAGCGGCAACCAGTGGGATTCACCGTTCGGCTGGGCGCCCTTGCAGATGATCGCAGTGGAAGGCCTGAGGAAGTATGGCTATAACGACGATGCGGAACGGGTCTCTATGGAATGGCTATCGCTGGTTCGCCGGGAATTTCTCCGCCAGGGCTATATCGTGGAAAAGTATAACGTGATCAGCGGAGGGTCAGACGTCAGCAAGAACATTCATTTCGGCTACAGCGCCAATCAGGTCGGGTTCGGCTGGACGAATGCCGTCTTCACCCGTCTTTATGACGAGCTCACGCCGGAAGACCAGAAAAAGTTGCTGGACAAACAGGCTGCCGGCGCCGCGCAATAGCTGTCCTCCGTAGAATTTTGAACGCCATCAGCGCCATACGCGACGTGCGAGACCATCGGCCGCTCTTTGTGGCGGCCTTGCTGACCTGGGTATCCGGGTTTGTCGACGCTGTCGGCTTCTTAGCTCTTGGCCATATCTACACTGCCAACATGAGCGGCAATAGCGTGTCCATTGGGATTGAAGCAGCCTCGCAAAATTGGCCGGAATTCCTTTTTCGCCTCTGGCCCGTGGTTACTTATTTTATTGGACTTTTTGTGTGTAGAGTCTTGATTGACGTGGGCGAGCGAAAGCATGTCAAGTCTATAGCCTCAGCGGCTATGTTGCTCGAGATCGCGCTATTGGTTCCAGTGTGCGTGCTCTCCGGCGTCAGCGGGCATGTTCCGCGCCCGGAAGAGGTAAGTTACGTCGCCCTGCTGGCGCTCGCCATGGGAGTCCAGAACGGAGCGCTGACGAAATTCTGCGGTCTCACTCTACATACCGGATTTGTGACGGGCACGATCGTGAAATGCGCGGAAGAGACGGCGAACTACGCACTCTGGGTGATGGAAGAGCTGCAAAAGCGGCGGCGGCTTGTTCGTCTGCTGCGAGAGTCCGGGCAGCAAAGCGCCCTCCGCATTGGATCGTGGCTGGCGGCCATGTGGACCTTTTATGTTGTGGGGGCCGTATTCGGCGCGCTGGGAACTTACGCGTATAGCTTCCGGTCTCTGGCGGTTGCCATGATTGGGCTAGTCGTGGTGATCTGGGTAGACCTGCGCGATCCGCTCGAGTCGCGGAGCGAGCTGGAACCGCGCAAGAAAACGAGTTGAGCGAGGGAGAATAGAGAAATGCCACACGACGTTGAGAGCGGCGCCAAACCCGCCGAGGCCTGCAGCATGGTGATTTTCGGAGCCGGCGGAGATCTGACGAAGAGGCTGGTGGTTCCGGCGCTCTACAACCTGGGACGCGCGGGGTTGCTTCCGAAGAATTTCGGAATTGTGGGCGTAGACCTCGCCGCGAACACCACGGAAGACTGGCGGAAATCGCTGTTCGAGATGACCCAGCAGTTTGAGAAGAGCTCCAGTGGGGGCGGAGATGTTGACCAGGAGGTTTGGAACGCCCTTACCGGCAACACCCATTATCTGCAGGGTGATATGACAAATGACGATACCTATCAAAGCCTGAAGAAGAAGCTGAGTGAAATTGAGTGCGGATGCAGCAACTATCTCTTCTACCTGGCGATTGCGGATCGTTTCTTTGGGACAGTGGTGGAAAAGCTGGGACAGAACGGCCTCGCTTCCGAAGAGAAGGGCTGGCGCCGCGTGGTGATCGAGAAGCCTTTCGGGCACGATCTAGCGTCCGCGGAGGCGCTAAACAGGCAGATTCTAAAAGTGCTCGACGAAAAACAGGTATTCCGGATTGACCATTTCCTCGGCAAAGAGACCGTTCAAAACATCATGATGTTCCGCTTTGCCAACGGCATGTTTGAGCCCATGTGGAATCGGGATCGCATTGATCACGTTCAAATCACCGTGTCGGAGACAGTGGGCGTGGAGAAGCGCGGTCATTTCTATGAGAAGACGGGGGCGCTCCGCGACATGATCCCGAACCACGTTTTCCAGCTCGTCGCGATGACTGCGATGGAAGCCCCGAACTCGTTCCGGGCCGATGCGGTGCGGTCAGAGAAGGCCAAGGTTATTGAAGCGATTCGGATCTGCCGTCCCGAGGAAGTTCCGTGCACGGCAGTTCGCGGCCAATACGGACCGGGGAAAATCGGCGCTCAGGACGTGCCGGGCTACCGGCAGGAGCAGGACGTTCCGGCCACCTCAGAGGTGGAGACTTACGCAGCCATGAAGCTGACGATCGACAACTGGCGCTGGGCCGGAGTCCCGTTCTTCATTCGAACGGGCAAGCGCATGGCCCAACGCAGGTCGCTGATTGCCATCCGGTTCAAGGAAATACCGGCGGCACTGATGCGCGAAACGGGGCTGGACCAATCCGTGCCAAACTGGCTCCTTCTCCGGATTCAGCCGGATGAAGGCATAGCGCTGGAGTTTGGAGCGAAGCGGCCCGGGCCCGCGATGAAGCTGGGCGAGGTACGGATGAATTTCAAGTATGAGGATTACTTCGGAACCGCCCCGGCGACCGGTTATGAGACGCTGATCTACGACGTCATGATTGGAGACGCCACGTTATTCCAGCGAGCGGACAATATTGAAGCGGGATGGCGCGTGGTACAGCCAGTGATCGATTTCTGGAGCGAGCATCCGCCGAAGGATTTTCCGAATTATGCGGCCGGAAGCCAGGGACCTGTGACGGCGGATGAACTGCTTGGGCATGACGGCCGATCGTGGCTGCCTATCAAGTAGGCTACTTCCGGTCACGTTACTTCCGATCACGTTACTTCCGATCAAGACCCGCGCGCTTCCAGAGGGCATCCACGCGTTCAACCACTTCAGGAGACATACGGATCACGTCCGGCCAAGGGCGGCTGAAGCCTTCCGAAGACCACTTCGTAGTCGCATCGACGCCCATTTTCGAGCCATAGTCAGGCATGCGGCTCGAATGGTCAAGAGAATCGATCGGCCCCAGGCAGAATTCGATGTCCCGCTGCGGATCGATATTATTGAGGGCCTTCCACGTGACTTCGGCGGTGTTTTGCACGTCGACGTCTTCGTCCACAACAACGATGCACTTGCTGAACATGGCTTGGCCGAGCCCCCAAATGGCATGCATGACTTTGCGCGCGTGACCGGGATAGGACTTCCGCATGGAAACGAGTATCAAATTGTGAAAAACCCCTTCCGCCGGCATGCAGATGTCGCGCACTTCAGGGAGCTGCATACGCATCAAAGGCAGGAAGATGCGCTCAATCGCCTTACCCATGTAGAAGTCCTCCATTGGCGGCGGCCCGACGATGGTGGCGGCGTAGACAGGATCTTTGCGATGAGTAATACAGTCGATGTGGAACACAGGATAGTCGTCATCGAGTGAATAGAAGCCGGTGTGATCTCCGAATGGCCCCTCGCGCCGCAGTTCTCCCAGCTCCAAGTGACCTTCGAGAACGATCTCGGCGTTCGCGGGCACTTCGATATCAGAGGTTTCGCACTTCACCATCTGCACGGACTTGCCGCGCAGAAAACCGGCGAACATCATCTCGTCGATTTCAGGAGGCAGCGGCAGAACGGCTGAGAACATGGTGGCCGGGTCGGACCCGATGGCAACCGCGACCGGCATGCGCGTTTCTTTGCCTTCGGCCTTCAGGCGGCGATAGTGCTCCGCTCCCTGCTTATGCTTCTGCCAGTGCATGCCGGTAGTCTGGCCGTCGAATACCTGCATGCGGTACATGCCGCAATTCCGTTTGCCGGTCTCGGGATTGTTCGAGAAGACGAGCGGCAGCGTAATGAACCGTCCGCCGTCGCCTGGCCAGCAATGCAGGATAGGAAAGTAATCAAGCGAGAAGTTTGTACGGCGGATGACTTCTTTGCAAGGACCGGTCGATACAGTTTTGGGAAACGCCGAACTCAGCTCCGAAAGCTTGGGAAGAAGCTTGAGTTTATCGAGCAGCCCTTCCGGCTTCTGCAGCTGCAGGAATCCGGAGATGCGGTCCGCGATCTCTTCAATATTGCCGACGCCAAGCGCGATCTCCATACGCCGGGTACTGGCGAACGCATTGATCAGTAGCGGAACGCCGGAGCCCTTCGCTTTCTCAAATAGCAGCGCGGGCCCAGAGGTTTTCACCGCGCGGTCGGCAAACTCCGTGATTTCGAGATGAGTATCCACCTCGAAGGAGATGCGTTTCAGATCGCGTTGTTTTTCCAGAGCGCGAATAAAATCGCGCAAATCATCGAAAGGCATTGTTTACCGTACACCCATTATCATGAGATTGACTTATGACAAAACGAACGGCCCTGGTGACAGGAGCAAGCCGGGGCATTGGAAGAGCATGCGCAGAGGCACTGGCGGCGGCGGGACATCGGATGGTGCTCGCCGCGCGTTCGAGCGCCAAGCTGGAGGAGATGGCCTCCGGGATGCGAGAGCAAGGAGCGGAGGCGTTTGCCGTCGAAATCGATTTGGCGGATATCGGGTCCATAGCGGCCGGCGTGACAAAGGCTGTTAAGGAATTCGGGCGCATCGACATCTTAGTCAACAACGCAGGCATCACCAAAGACGGCCTCGCAGTACGCATGAAAAAAGCAGATTGGGACATCGTTCTCCAAACGAACCTCAGCGGGGCATTCCATGCCATTCAGCAGGTGCTGCCAGGCATGATGCGGGAGCGTTGGGGACGCATCATAAACATCTCGTCAGTGGTGGGCGAGATGGGGAATGCCGGGCAGGCAAATTACGTGGCCTCGAAAGCCGGCTTGATCGGCTTGACGAAGTCGCTCGCGCAGGAGGTGGGAAGCCGGAATATCACCGTGAATGCGGTAGCGCCCGGATTTGTTGGGACGGACATGACGCATGGGCTGACCGAGGAATTAAAACAGAAGTTGATTGAGCAGACACCTTTGCGGCGTATGGGAACTCCGGAAGACATTGCGGCGGCAGTGCACTTTCTGGCCGGCGAAGGAGCGTCGTTCATCACGGGTCACGTGCTCGATGTGAATGGCGGCATTTACATGTAGCTTTAGAATTGGCAGACGCATCGGAAAAGCCGGGACAGAAGAATGGCAATCAATACAGTCGCGCCGCAGGCGCACCGGGATAGCAGGTTCCGCATCGGCCTCGTCCAGATGGCTTGCTCGACAGAGCCGGAAGCCAATATGCAGAAGGCCATCCGAGGGATCCGCGAGGCGGCGGCGAAGGGGGCGGAGATTGTCTGCCTGCAGGAGCTTTTCCGGAGCCAGTATTTCTGCCGCGAGGAGAATGCGGAATTATTCAATCTCGCGGAGACGATTCCTGGACCGTCGACCGAAGCGCTTAGTTCCGTGGCCAAGGAACTTCAGGTATCGATTGTGGCGTCGCTCTTCGAGAAACGCGCGCAAGGGCTGTATCACAATACGGCCGCGATTTTGGATGCGGACGGTTCACTGATAGGCACGTACCGCAAAATGCACATACCAGACGATCCCCTCTATTACGAGAAGTTTTATTTCACACCGGGCGACCTGGGCTTCTTGAATTTTGAAACGCGCTATTCACGGATCGGCGTGCTGGTGTGCTGGGACCAGTGGTATCCGGAGGGCGCTCGCATCACCAGCCTGAAAGGCGCAAACGTGCTGTTTTATCCGACGGCGATCGGCTGGCACCCGGCAGAAAAGGAACAATACGGCGAAGCGCAATTAGACGCCTGGCGCACCATCCAGCGCGCGCATGCCATCGCCAATGGCGTGTTCGTGGCGGCGGTCAACCGGACGGGCTTTGAGGGCTCTCCCGAGAGCGGGCTCGAATTCTGGGGAAATTCTTTTGTGGCGGACCCTTTCGGGCGCATGCTCGTCGAAGCGCCGGCGAGCGAAGAGAAGGTGCTGGTGGTGGAATGCGACCCGAAGCAAATGGACGATGTGCGGCGCAATTGGCCATTTCTGCGCGACAGGCGGATAGATGCCTACGCGCCCATTACGCAACGGTGGCTCGCCTAACGAAATGAGCGGCGAAGCTCTGCCCGCAGCTCTCGGCTTCCGGATGCCGGCGGAATGGGAGCCGCACGAGGCAACCTGGCTGGCGTGGCCGCATGAGATCACAGACTGGCCGGGAAAGTTTGCGACGGTTCCCTGGATCTATGGGGAGATTGTGCGGCACCTATCGCGCGTCGAGAAGGTTCATATTCTGGTTCAGAATGGCGACGCTGAAAAGAAGGCGCGGCGTGTTCTTAAGAAGTGCCACGCGCGAATGGGAGCGGTTGAATTTTTTCAGGTTCAAACAGATCGAAGCTGGACACGCGATTTTTGTCCCGTGTTCGTTCAAGACCGGGCCGGCCGCCGCGGAGTGCTGAACTGGCAATTTAACGGCTGGGCCAAATACTCCAACGCGAAATATGACGATGCGGTCACGGAAACGCTGGCAGCGCGGCTATGGTTTGATTTCTGGACTCCCCGATGGAACGACAAGCGGGTGGTTCTGGAGGGCGGCGGCATTGATGTCAACGGAGCAGGGTCGATCCTGACAACAGAAGAGTGCCTGCTAAGTAGCGTGCAACAGCGAAATCCCGGTTTGAACCGGCAGGACTATGAGAAGGTGTTTGCGAGTTATCTGGGCGCCGCGCATACCTTGTGGCTCCGGCATGGCATTGCGGGAGATGACACGCACGGGCACGTCGACGATCTGGCGCGCTTTACGGATGCGCGCACCATCGTGATAGCAAGCGAGGCAGATCCGGCGGAGGCGAATTACGAGCCTTTGAAAGAGAATCTTGCCCTGCTGAGGGGGATGCGCGACCAAGACGGGGAACCCTTACGTGTAGAGACCTTGCCGATGCCTGAACCGGTATTCTTCGACGGCCAGCGTCTGCCGGCAAGCTACGCAAATTTCTATATTGCAAACACTGTTGTTCTAGTACCTACGTTTAACGACGCGAATGACGTAATCGCGCTGAATACCCTGGCCGCACTTTTTCCGGACCGCAAGGTAATTGGAATCGGTTCGACAGATTTGGTTTTGGGCTTGGGCACACTGCACTGCATGACACAGCAGCAACCGGCGTAGCGAGTTTTTGCGTGCTGCTGACTGCTGTTGCCGCCTTCCCGCCACTGATCTGGATCTATCTGCTGACGGCGCGCGGCGGATTCTGGCGAGTCTCGAGACATTTCGCACGGGCTGACTCATTTGCAGTTCCGGCTAGACGGATCGCCGCGGTTGTTCCGGCGCGTAATGAAGCGGATGTCATTGGACGCTCGGTCACGTCGCTTCTCGGCCAGCAGTTCCCTGCCCCACTGCATGTTTTCCTGGTGGACGATGCGAGCGATGACGGCACTGCGGATGTGGCGCGCGAAGCTGCAGACGAAGCGGGGAAACGCGAGATGCTGACAATTGTTCGCAGCCAGCCGCTGCCGCCAGGATGGACCGGGAAGATGTGGGCGGTTTCACAAGGCGTAGCCCGGGCTCTCGCAACGAACCCCGATTTCGTTTTGTTGACCGACGGCGACATTTTGCACGGATCGAACAACGCGGCAGAACTGGTGGCAGTGGCGGAAAGCGGTGGTTACGATCTTGTGTCCTACATGGTCTTGCTCGCCTGCGAAACGACAGCTGAGAAGACCCTTATTCCGGCATTCGTGTTCTTCTTTCTCATGTTGTACCCGCCGTCCTGGATTGCGTCCGGAAAATTTCGCACGGCGGCAGCGGCGGGCGGCTGCATGCTGGTGCGACCTGACGCGCTAAGAGGAATCGGTGGAATTGAAGCTATTCGCGGGGAAGTAATTGACGATTGCGCGCTGGCTCGCGCCGTGAAGGGCAGCGGCGGACACATATGGATGGGATTGACGCGCGACACGGGAAGCATCCGTTCTTACGGAACGTTCGCGGAAATCGGACGGATGATCTCGCGCACGGCCTTCAACCAACTGCGGCATTCGAAACTTCTGCTGCTGAGTACCGTTGCCGGATTGTCCGTCACGTACCTGCTGCCGCTTATGCTGCTGTTTAGCGCCAGGGCGCTTCCGATGGCGCTGGGAGCCGCTGCATGGCTGCTGATGGCTGCGAGCTATTTGCCCACCGTACGCCTCTATCGGCGATCTCGGCTGTGGTCTTTCGCTCTGCCCGCTATTGCCCTTTTTTATCTCGCCGCGACGATTCATTCAGCCATAAGGTATTGGAGAGGGGCGGGAGGCACGTGGAAAGGACGCGCCCAGGACGTGCCGACGTCCTGAGCGCTGCTATCTGCCCCTTCTGGCCGGGGCGCGAACACACTTAGGGCGCGTGCGCCAGACTTTTGAAATATTCAGTTATCAATGAACCGTGAAAAGGTCGTGAAGAGAACGAATCAGGCCGCGATTACATGCATTGGAGGAGTTTCGGGCTCGGGAACCGCGTCTTCGGATTGCAGCCAGAGTGTATCTTCGATCGTTTCCGAAGGAACGAAGCCAATTTCAAGCTCGTTTTGCCGAACGAACTTCGGCTCTGCAGGCTCAGCGGCAGTATTTGAAGGAACGAAGCCATCGCCAGTTTGCGTCTGGCGAGACGAATTCGTTCGATCGCTGCGAATTTGGCGGAGGGTCGCAATGGCTTTGTGCATGCCGCGCTCGGCGGAGGCCATGTTGCGGGCTACGAGAGAGAGCAGCCCTGACTGAAGCCAGCCGTCGACGTTTTCCGGCTGCATACCGCGCGCTTCAAGCTTCCGCATACGGCGGAGACGCCAGAAATTTTCGGCGATTTCGTTGACGAGGATGCCCTCGGTTTCGTCGGCGGGCTGATGCTCGGCGCGAAGGGTGGCGCGGAGTTCGTCCAGCTCAGCAGGATCTTCATCGGGAAGGACGAGTTCCTTGGAATAGAGCCCATGTTTGAAAGAATTGTGTTTGGATTTGTCCTTGCCTTCGACTGTCTTCGGGCCGGTGGAGTGTTGCGCGTTCGCGCGATTGATTTCAGCGCGGGTGGAAGGCTCAGGGATGCGTGTTTCCTCGGGCGAGGCTTTCGCTTGCCTGTCTTCGATCTTTTTCGCCCGGCGCTCAGCGGCGCGGCGAATTTTGCGGGCTTCACGTGCAGTCATAAGTAGATGGGCCAGAACCCGCCAGAACGTAGCATCCGGGAAGACGGAGCGGATGAACGGGACGCCGCTAAAACATGGATTCGCAAGGGAAGAAAATTATTGGGGCTCGTGTCACTGGCTTGTTGCAGCCGTGACGGGGTATGCTTGAACCCGGCATGACCGTTCTGATCTCTATGCTACGCGGCATCAATGTGGGAGGCCATCGCATGATCAAAATGCAGGCGCTCCGGGAGCTGTATGAATCGCTCGGCCTACAGAATCCGCAGTCGCATATACAGAGCGGCAACGTTCTTTTCAGAACAAAGGAACGAAATTTAGTTCGACTAGCGGAGCGGATTGAGAGCGGGATCGAGCAGAGCTTTGGTTTTCGTCCCGACGTCGTCCTGCGTACTTCTTCCGAGTTGCGGGACATAATCGCGCGGAATCCGTTCGCCGGAAGAGCGGATGTGGATGCAAGCAAGCTTCTCGTCACATTCCTGGCCAGAGATCCGGGGGAGGAGATTCGGGAGAAGATTCGTGCGATCGACACCAAGCCGGAGGAATTGCGAATAGACGGCTGGGAGCTTTACACATATTTCCCCAATGGCGTGTCGAAAGCAAAGCTGCCAACGGCGTTGATTGAGAGGACGCTGAAGACACCCGGAACAGCCCGGAACTGGAACACTGTTGTTAAGTTACTCGAGATTGCGGAGGGACTGACGGGATAGTCAGGGCGAACGTGCCCATGCTTTGGTTATGAATCCGAAGCTCGCCCCGGCAGGCCTGTGCGATGCCCTCCCGCACGGCGGCGTGAAAACGGGCGTCTTCCTCAAGCAGACGCAACGCGGCCTCCCCGTGAGGTTGAATCACTTGCTGAGTGACAAACTAGCAGAAATTCGAGTAGTCAAAGGGCGCTTACGCTTCCGGCTCGGTTTCAGCATCGTAGGTTGTGGGAAACATAATGCGAATTTCCGCAAGTAGGTACTATACAGATGCGCATAAGTAAAGGGACATGTGTGTGACATACTGGTCTCAGAGACTTTATGGTGCCACGCTTGTTGTGGTTGCATCCCAGCACATATCAGCGGCTGAATCGGCTGAGCAAAGAAGCGGAGAGAGACGGAGCTTACCGTGTGGCGAAGCGGTTACGCGCCGTGGTGCTGAATTCGGAAGGACATACCAGTGGCGAACTGGCGGAGATCCTGCTGGCGCCGCGATCCAAGGTGTCTGAGTGGCTGCAGCGTTATCAAACTGAGGGAGTCGATGGTCTGCTGGAAGGGTATCGGTCGGGTCGGCCCTCGGAACTGACAGAGAAGCAACAACAAGAGTTGGGCGACATTCTCGACAGCGGTCCGGTCTCTTACGGTCTAGACAGCGGCATCTGGACGTCGCCTATGATTGCCTGGGTGATCGAGGAGGAGTTCGGTGTTCAGTATCATCCCGGCCATGTGCGCAAATTGCTTCATAGCTGGGGATTTTCGGTGCAACGGCCGCGCCGTGTGTTGGCGCGCGCGGATGCCGCAGCCCAAGACCGATGGCATCGCCGCATCTATCCCATGCTTAAAAAAAAGCCCGCTCGCGACACTGGGCGCTCCTCTTCACCGACGAAGCCAGCTTCCGGCAAGATTCGACGCTCCACACCACCTGGAGCCGCGTTGGGTGTCCACCGGAAATCCCCGTGACAGGAGAACGTAAGAACGTGAAAATTCTCGGCGCCATCGAGCTTTGGAGCACGCGGTTCGATTATCGCCAGGACACAGTTTTCAATGCCACCACATATCTCGGCTTCCTCGAACAACTCGCTCGCCGCTACCGCCGCCACGGAGCGATTCTGATTCAGGACAACGCCTCCTACAAACAAGCATGCTGAGGTCTGGGCTTGGTTCAAGTCCAACCGCCACTGGCTGGAAGTGCATCAATTGCCACCCTACTCGCCGGAATTGAACCCTACCGAACGGTTGTGGCTGCACACCCGCAAGAACGGCACGCACAATCGATTCTTCGGTGGCCTCGATGCACTACTCGCCACGCTAACGCGAGTCTTTGGAGAAATGCAGTCACACCCTCAACTGATCCGGTCCTATCTGCTGCCTTTTTGTTGATCGTTATGTCCCCTTAATTATGCGCGGTCGTATAGCTGCCAGGCTTCGTCCGAGCAACCACTCTATGCCGCGACAACTCTTCACGGGCCTCTGGCGTCATGCGGACTTTATGAAGCTCTGGAGCGGCCAGACGATCTCTCTCTTCGGCTCGTCGATAGGCAGCGCGGCGATGACCTTCGCGGCGATTCTGACTCTGCATGCTACTCCGTTTCAACTCGGGTTACTTTCGGCCGCCCGTCTGGCGCCCGGACTCTTGACGGGGATCATCGCAGGGGCGTGGGTGGACCGTTTACGGCGGAGGCCCATTCTGATTGGCGCGGATTTAGCGAGAGCTGTACTGCTCGGCACGATTCCCCTGGCGGCGCTTCTCAGCCTTCTGCGAATGGAGCAGCTTTATGCCGTGACCTTTCTGGTGAGTATCCTTACCATTTTTTTCGATGTCGCTTACGAGTCTTATTTACCTTCTCTCATCGGACGGCTGCAACTAGTGGAAGGCAACAGCAAGCTGTCAGGCAGCGCCTCCATAGCGGAAGCGAGCGGATTCAGCGCCGCGGGTTGGCTGGTGCAAATTTTCACAGCGCCAGTTACTATCCTGATCGATGCGATCTCATTCGCGGCCTCTGCGATTTCCATTTGGATGATTCGGGGTCGAGAGCAAGCGAGAGAGAGCCACGCGAAGCCAGATATCCGCCGCGAGATCGAAGAAGGTTGGAGCGCCATGCTGCGCCACCCACTGCTGCGCTCGACCGCTGCTTGCGAGTTCTCAAAGGAGTTTTTCGGCGGGATGTACGGCGCCTTGGTGGTTCTCTATATGGTGCGCGAGCTTGGGTTTGCGCCGGGCGTTCTCGGCACGATCTGGGCTGTAGGCGGTATCAGCTCGCTGATTGGCGCAGCGATGGCCGGCCGCCTGACACGAACCTTGGGGATGGGACCAGCCATGATCGGAGGACTGCTGCTTTCGAGCGCGGCACTGTTTCTTATACCGCTCGCGCGCGGAGCCACGCTGGCCGCCGGGTTACTGCTGATTCTGCAGCAGCTCGCAGGTGACGGCGCCGCGACCGTTTACCAAATCAACGAAGTGAGCCTCCGGCAGGGAGTCACACCGGAGCGGCTGCTGGGCCGGGTGAACGCCGGAGCACAGTTTCTCGGCCTAGGCGCGATGCTTGGAGGTTCTTTGATAGGCGGTTGGCTGGCGGGAAGCCTGGGCGTACGCGCGATGCTCTTCTGCGGAGCGTCCGGGGCACTCCTCTCAACGCTCTGGCTGCTGCTCTCGCCCGTGCGGACGCTGCGCGGCATCGAAGGGCAAACCTGATATCCATATAGAACTGGAGAAGCCGTGCAAAGACGCGAACTTTTGAAAATAATGGGCGCTGTTTCGCTGGGGAGCTTGACGAGGCAGGCACCCGGGGCGCAGGAAACACAGACGGGAACATATCAGCCGAATTGGGCTTCGCTCGATAAGCGGCCGATTGCGGATTGGTATACGAAAGCGAAGTTTGGAATCTTCATTCACTGGGGAGTGTATTCCGTTCCGGCCTTTGCCGCCGTGAATGTGAAGGATGAAAATCCGTATGCCGAATGGTATTGGAATTCGCTGACCAAAGGGATGGATGCCAAAGGGCCGGTGGGCGACGGCGCGATGACGTGGGACTTCCACAAGCGCATCTATGGCCCTAACTTCTCCTATTTTGATTTCGCGCCGATGTTCCGGGCGGAGTTCTTCGATCCGGATGCATGGGCCGACCTCTTTGCGCGTTCCGGCGCAAAATATGTCGCACTCACGTCCAAACATCACGAAGGCTTTACGCTTTGGCGAAGCGCCGAAGCCAACAAAGCATGGGGTCGAGCCTGGAATAGCGTGGACATCGGACCTAAGCGGGATCTTGTGCTCGATTTAGCAGAGGCCGGCAGGCGCAAGGGCTTGCAGATGGGAATTTACTATTCGCTGTATGAGTGGTACAACCCGCTTTGGCTTTCCGATAAGCCGCGCTATGTCAGAGAGCACCTGATGCCGCAGTTCAAAGATGTGGTGAATCGTGTGAAGCCGGCGATTATTTTTTCCGACGGCGAATGGGAGCTGACAAGCGCGCAGTGGCATTCCGAGGAGTTGTTGGCCTGGCTGTTTAACGAGTCGCCGGTAAAGGATTCGGTGGTGGTGGACGACCGCTGGGGCAGCGACACGCGGCATAAGCACGGCGGCTACTACACCACCGAGTACACATCCGGGATGCAGGCGTCGCAGCATCCGTGGGAGGAGAGCCGGGGGATGGGCTATTCATATGGCTACAACCGGATGGAGACGCTAAAGGACTATCACAGCGGCCGGCAATTGCTGCTGATGCTGATTGACATTGTGAGCCGGGGCGGAAACCTGCTGCTGGATATCGGGCCGAGAGCGGATGGACACATTCCGGTGATTATGGAGGAGCGGCTGACACAGATGGGAAACTGGCTGCGGCCAAACGGCGAGTCGATCTATGACACGCAGGCGTGGGTGAGGCCGGCGCAATGGAGCAGCGGAACCATTCCGCACATGGAGGAGAAAGACTTTGGCGCCGAGTACGACATCACAAAGCTGGTGGATAACCCTCCAGCCGGGAACGCGCGGGTGGAAGCGTTCTTCACAGCGAACGGCGACGCGGTGTATGCGATTCTGCCGCGTTGGCCGGAGGAGAAATTTGTGCTGCGCGATGCGCCGGCCGGAAGCGGCGCAAAGATTTCTTTGCTGGGCAGCGACGAGCCACTTCGGTGGCGCGCGGAAGGGGAGGGCCTGACCATTGAAATACCGCCACGCCTAAGGGCGAACACGCCTGAACAGGAAGCGTATGTGTTGAAGATGCGCGGACTCAACCGATGATGTTGAATTGGAAGCGCGCCAGAGCGTCTTGTACATCAACATACTGTCACAATATTCTTCTGCGGCGCAGTAGCAGTCCAAGTAGGACCAAGCCGGTTGCTAAGGCCGCAAAAGATGCGGGCTCTGGAACTGTAGCGACGGCAAGGGTCCCACTAGTCAAAAGAATATCGTTTGTTCCACTGGGATCATGAACGGTGACCATAAGGTCTGTATCGCTCCATGGACCTACCTGGATGATCGGACTGATAAGATCTCGTCCAGTGACACTATCTGTCCATTCCAGGCTAGCCGCAGCCCCCGAATTGTTGCCCGACCAGTCGATGGCAAACTGAGCGTCGTCTGCGTCGAGGATACGTCCGACTACCGATATCATCGCCGTCGTACTCGCACTGATGGGGTGGATCATGGCGTCAAGATTCGGAGGGCTGTCATCGCTGGCGGCATCGCCGGGCGCTGCTCTGGAAAGGGACGCCATGCCCCAAAATATGCCGTTAGTTCCACCCGCAACAGTCGGGAAGGGTCCCCCACCAACAGGCACGGGCGCGCATCCTGCCGCGGCGGGTCCCGGAACTATTAACGTTATTGATTTCCCCGTGGCTGGCACCCTGATTGTCGGTGCAGCCGGCGGTGCTGAACCGCACCACACGGAAGCCGTGATAGATCCGAACCCAACGCCGTTCACAATGTGGGCAGCGTTCGCCGACTGACCTGACATTACAATAGTTGTTAGTACGAGGGTTGCTAAGAAGCTCCCGTTTTTTGCGTGGTTGACCATCCATCGTACCCTCTCTAGTACCGGTAGATTATATACCAAAACGTTGTGCTTGCATGTAGCTACAAAAGTAGCTACTGTATGGGATGATATACGAATGGGATGAAGCGCCGCGCGGCGACGATACTACGCGCATCATCTCGATGAGAAAGGCAAATCGACGTGAGCAAAAAATCTACCAAAAGCGACTTGGCGAGGATTGACCGAATGAAGGATGCCGAGATCGACTATTCGGATATCCCGCCGCTCGACAAGTCTTTTTACACGAAGGCTACGGAAGCATGGCCCCCCGCCAAGCAGCAACTCACCATCCGCCTTGACGCCGATGTGTTGAAGTGGCTGAAAGCCCACGGCAGGGGCTATCAGACGCGCATCAACCGGATTTTGCGGACAGCGATGGAAAGCCCGCCGCCGCGCCGGCCGCGTTCAACCACGCCGCCGAAGAAGAACACGCGATCACGCGGCGGGTTCAAGCCAGCCTGAATTTCCCGAAATGGGTCCGATTTGATCCATTGCAAAAGCAGCGAGAAAGCCCTTTAAACCATGCGGGTTTGAAAACGTTGCCGATGCGCGGCCCCTATGCTAAGAACAGAACGCTATGGACGACACGCCAATCACGATACGCAAGTACACCGACTTCGATGAAATCAAGGCGGACGAGTACCGCCATTGGCAAAGCCGTCCCGCGCATGAACGGCTGGACGCGGTTGAGGAAATGATCGAAACGGCCTATGCGCTCAAAGGGTGGGAGATCGAGCCTGATGTACCAAGACTACAAAGACCTTTTGTCCGCCTTCCAGTCCCATGGCGTTAAGTACCTCGTTGTCGGCGGCTTCGCGGTGATCTATCACTCGCAGCCGCGCTTTACGAAGGACATGGACCTTTTCATGCAAGCCGAACCCGAAAACGCGAAGGCGACCTATGCCGCGCTTGCCGACTTTGGCGCACCGCTCAAAGGCATCAGCTCGGGAAGACTTCACCGACCGCAACAGCTTTTTTCGTTTTGGACGCGACCCGAAAGGCTTCGATATTCTTCCGTCCATTCCCGGCGTCGATTTTGACTCCGCATGGGAACGGCGCGTTGAAACCGTCATTGATACAGCCACCGGATTGAAGGCGAATTTCATTTCCGCCGAAGACCTCATAGCGTCGAAACTGGCGTCAGGGCGACCGCAGGATATTGCAGACGCGGACGCCATTCGGAAAGCGGCAGAGAGCCAACAACGATGACCCGCCAAAAAAAGCCGCACGGACCGGGAAAAAGCGGCCCTAATCAGTAACCGCTAATGTTGGGTAGTAGCCACATCCAACCGGCGCGGGTTTTCTTTTGTCTCCCAAAGGGTCCAATTTGAAGAATTGCTAGAAGCAGTTAGAAAGGCCTTCAACCATGCGGGTTTTGAGCGTTTGCCCCCGCCTTGCCCCTATGCAAAAAACAGGCGGCTATGAACGATACGCCACCCGAATCCGAAACGCTTGCGAGCCTGTATCGCCGGGCTTTTACCGAATACGGCACACAGGCGCTATGGAACAAAAGCATGCTTGAGGAACCCAGTCCCGAGGATGCGCTTGTCATTGCGCGGGCGCTGCGGATTGAGGGCGACCGGGAAGCCCGCAAGCTGGCGGAACAGATTGAGAAAGCCTGCCGTGCCGCTCTCTAAAATCCAGAGTGATATTCTCCGGCTTCTCGCCGCGCACCGCGACCCGGAAAGCGACGTTGCCGGAGCCGCAGCCTTGAACCGTGACGCTCCACGATATTCCGGCTACATTGACATTTTTCATGGGCGCGAGGAACGTGTAGCGACCGCTGCCGGGAGCGATGCACAGGCGCTTGAGACGGCAGGCTATGCCGTTAGATGGCTTCGCCGCGAACCGGCAATCTACACAGCCGAGGTTTCCGGGCAATCTGGCGCAACTCATCTTGAATGGGTTGTGGACACTGAATTCCGGTTTTTTCCTGTCATGCGGGATGACACTTTCGGTTATGTGTTGCACCCGGTTGACCTTGCGACCAACAAAGTCATGGCCGACGCCGGACGCCGCGAGGTGCGGGACATCGTTGACGTGGTGACGGTTCACGAAACCATCCTGCCCCTTGGCGCAGTCGTTTGGGGCGCCGTCGAGAAGTCACCGGGATACACGCCCGAGGGGCTGATTGCCGAAATCCGGCGCAACTCCAACTATCCCGCCGCCGAGTGGCGGGCACTTGCCAGCATCGAACCCATTGACGCGGCGATCATCACGAAGAAGCTACGCGCGGGGCTTGACGATGCCGAAGCCTTTGTTACCCGCATGCCAACGGACAAACTCGGCTTGCTTTTTCTTCAAGCCGGAAAGGTTGTGCAGCCCGACCCCGACCGATTGGACCGCTATCAAACGCATGCGGGGCAACTACGCGGCCACTGGCCCACCAGCGCCGACATCACAGCCGCTATGTTTGAACGCTACAACAAAAAGACCAACGGCGAACCAAAACCGTAGTTCCCCACACGTTTCATATTTGGGTAGATTATTGAACGGATGAACGACTTTTGAAACCCGAAAAACAGAACTCCTTCGTCCTTTGCTTTTCGAGGCTGGCGCGGCCTTAATGGATTGCCAACAATTCTAGTATGCAGTTGCTTTACTGCTTTTTATTTCGCCAGATTTGGCTGCCAAGGTTTGGAGACAGCTCAACTCTCCCGCATTCTGGCCGCCAAAGACAAGAAAACCGCCGGGCAACTCGTTGCGATGTTTAAAAAGCATCTGAAGGTAAGTGCAGGGCTTGAGCAAGCGTTAGAGGATGCTTTAGTTGCCCGTAATTTTCTCATTCATAGAGATGTCGAACGGATCACCGCCGCGAACACCCGCGCCACGCTAGTGAAGGAAATTCATGCACTCAGGCGAAGAGTACAAAAGGCTGACAAAATGTTGGCCCCGTTCATATATGGTTTTATGGACGCGCTAGGTGGCAGGATGCCGAGCGCATTCAGCAAGAAGCAAGGCAATTGTTCTCCTGAACAACCCTCACCGTTGAAGTTGCACAAAGGGTCCTTTGCGCACGATTGCCAGCGCGGGGCCTATAGCGTATCTTGAGGGCATGGAAATTCATTTCAACCCCGACCTGCAAGCGAAGCTCACGCAGCGAGCGACCCAACAGGGCCGCAACCTCGATGAGACTGTGCAGGATGTTGTTGCGCGTTACTTCGAGGGAGAAGACCGCTTTATCGAAGCCGTCAAACGGGGCGAGGCCGCTTTAGAGCGGGGCGAATTTCTGACGCATGAACAGGTGGGCGACCGGCTCCGGCGCTTTCTACAGCCCTGATGGAAGTCCGTTGGTCTGTGCCAGCAGCCGAAGACCTTGAACGCATCTGTGCATGGATAGAACGCGACAACCCGGAAGCCGCCAGACGTGTAGCCAAGATCATCTATGACGGTTGCGGCCAGCTAAAGGATTTTCCCGACATAGGCCGCGCCAGCCGCCGCATGAGCGGACGGCGGGAATTGGCGTTTCCACCCCTTCCCTATATCGCCGTGTATCAGGTCAAGGAACACGCGGTTGAAATCTCGCGGATATTCCACGGGGCGCAGGACTGGCCTTAAATCTCAAATAGGGTAGATTTCGCCCTTCCCTGCCCCCGCGACCGGCGATCACCGGCGCGGGGTTTTCGCTTCACATGTTTCGGGCGCTATCATGGGGCCGCAAGCTTATGCGCTCCCCTTTCAACTCACAGACGCACAGCCCATGTTTTTCGTTGTTGACGGAAAGCGATATTCCTACGCCGACAGCACGCGGTTAGCATTCAAACCGAACCACGCGGCCAATATCGATGAAACCATCATTCAGACGCCAGACGGTCGGAAGGTCTGGCTTACCGTGGTCGGTGCAGATGAGGAACCCGGCCCCTATGGGATTCAACAAGGCTGGTACACCGTGCAAAAGCTTGACGACGCGAGCGCGGACGGTCTGGTGAAAGCGTTCGCACTCTGGGCCGCCGATCTTCGCTAAAAGACCAGCGGGGTTTAGCCAGCCGGGCGTTCCAAATAGGGTAGGTTTCGGGACGATTGCCGAAGGCCCCCGAGATCAGGTGCTTGCAGTGGGGCGGCCGAAGTACTCTCAGCCGCCCCGGTTCTCGCCCAGACACTAGAGCGGCCGAGGGAGCCCAGGCGCGCGTCCGGAACAAACGAAAACGGGATTGCGTATGATGTTGCGAGACCAAATGACTCCTTCCTCGGCGAAGTTCCCAATGGCGTTTCTGACGGTAGTGGTGCTGGCAGGCTGCGAGTTCGGCAGCGCGCCGACGGGGGCCGCTACGGGAAGATCACGTTTCTCTCGACCTCGGCACGGTGGATCATGCGCGGGTGGAACTCGACATGGGAGCCGGTGAGATGAACGTGCGGGGCGGAGCCTCAAAGCTGTTGGAGGGAACCTTTGAGTACAACGTGCGCAGTTGGCAGCCGGTTTTCGACCACAGCGTGAACGGCTCCCACGCGTCCATCCGGATCAAGCAGCCCGAGCACGTACAGTTGGGCGGCAACACGCGTTACCGATGGGACCTGCAGCTTAGCGACCAGCCGTTGCTGGATTTGATGGCAAATTGCGGCGCGGGGCAGGCGCGTTTGGACCTCGGCGAACTCAACTTGCGCGATGTCGAAGTTCACATGGGAGCGGGACAGGTGGACCTGGATCTGCGCGGCAAGCCGACGCACGACTACGAAGTCAGCATCTCCGGCGGCGTGGGGCAAGCCACTGTCCGCCTACCCCAGGACGTGGGCATTTGGGCGGAGGCCCACGGCGGCCTTGGCAGTATCACGGTGACGGGGCTCGACAAGAAAGACAACCACTGGGAAAACGGCCTCTATGACAAGGCGAAAGCCAATGTTCGGCTGAAGGTAGAGGGTGGAATCGGAGAGATTCGGATTATCGGGTGATCGAGGCATCGCGATCGCGCCGAATCAGGATTTTCAACCAGCGAGAGCCAGACCGCTAGAAACGCGTTCGTATCCAAAGAACTCGAAATCGGCGAGGAAGAGTTCATTGATCCGGGCAATCGAGGCAGGGCTCATGAGGCTAATCGATTTGTAGCCTCGCTTATCGCGTTGCGCTTCGGTTGGGTCGACGTCAACATTCTGATTCACGGCACTGACGCTCTCGATGCCAAGCCGGTCACATAGAGTCTGGAAGTCGTCCTCGAAACGCTCCACCTTGCCGACGAAATCGACGGCTTGTTTTCCATTCATGTGAGTCCAGTAGTGGGCCGGGTGCAACGGGAGGCTGGTATTGCGCCCGGCCTCCAGGACCTGGTGATCATCGATAAGGCGGAACCATCCGTCAAAATCGTATCCAGCGGCACATACGGCCGCAAAATTTTCCGCCAATTGTTTCATCACCAGCGTTCTGATCCAGGGCTGGGGAAAGGGCGCCTTCGGCTGGGATTGGATGTCCTTTTGCACCTGTCGAAAAGCGGAATAAACGCGATCGTAGGGATTCCGGACAAACGCCGCAGAGAAGTAACCGAGGCGGCTCTCAGGAAGAGCGGCAAAATCGGCGTAGGTCATGTGTTGATGGACCACTCTGTTCAGATAAGAATTGAAGTCGTAAAACACGCTGTAAGGACTTTCGCAATAGAGTCCTAAGCGCGCCCGCGTGGTAGTGCTCGCGGTCTTCCATGGAGCAAGCACTACGAATTTCTTCCGGTGGGAAATGATCATTTTTAACTCTCAATCTTAGCTTGGCGGCGGTATGAAAATCAGCGGGATGAGAATCTAGAAGCGGGCTTCGGTGGGCTCGACCAGCAGTTCCACATTGACAGAGTAGATAGCGGACTTGCCCTGGTGATCGCTTTGGAAATAGACGCGGCGGCTATCCGGCGAGAAGGCTGGGTTTACGGCAGCGGGATGGCTCGCGCGATGTTCACATAAGGTCATCTCGCGCTCCGCGCCGGGCAGCAGCAGAATGATATTCGGCTGGGCCTTGCTGCGGCTTGCTCCCACAAAGACGGATCCATTTTCGTTGAGGGCAAAAGCAGCGAATTGGCTGGTGGGGGCAAGACAGCTTTCGGCCGGCTGGGTTATCTTCACTTGATGAATCTCAGAGAGGGAAACGCTGCCCGTTGGGACGTCGCGCAGAAAGATCAGCGAATCGCCTTCCGGCGACCACCATGGATTGCTGATGGAGCCGCTGGCCAGAAGGACGGGTCCGGCGTCCGAAACGGTTGAGGGCGCGTACCAAAATTCGCGGCCGCCGGCGGCTGCCTCGCGCTGGAATGAACAGCCTTGCCCGCCGGGGCGCACCAGACAGGGAGGAGCGACGTTTTCGGCTATGGGGACGCTCTTATCGTCGTTCACCAGCTCCAGCTTTCCCTGCCGGACAACGAAGAGGGCCGCTCCCGTTTCATCGACGCCGAAGGCGCTGATCTCACGCGCCAGCGTCCGAGTCTTGCGCGTAGCGAGATTCGCCTCAACCACGGCATCATCGTCCTGAAAATAGAGAAGCTGTTTCTTGTCAACCAGGGTCAGCGAGCCCGGGTCGAGGCGGCCGGTTTCGGCGATATTCCGCAGGACGCCGGTACGCAGGTCTACCTGGTACGGCATCAGCTTCCCACGCCGGTCAGAAGAGAAAACAAGGAGGCGCTCTTTTGAGGAGACGAAGCGGCCGGGAGGAGGAGGGAGGAAACTATTGCTCGATAGCGCAGTGAGGCGGACGACGGTATTTTCCGTCGTGGGATCCGTGAAGCGGACGAATTCGCCCGCAACCGGGAGGGGTTTACCCTTCTTTGGCTTGCCGGCAGTGGCCGCCGCCAGAGCGCTGGGGAGCAGGGCCATCACCGCACGGCGGGTGACGCGATCTCTCACTGCTAACAACGACGCTAGTGTAGCAATGCCCGTTGCAGAGTCAGAGGCCGAGGTCGCTGTGCTCCGGACGACCGGCGACTCTGGTTCGAGCGCTGGAAAGATACTTGTATGGATTGACTGGAGTGCCACCGAGTCGGACTTCGTAATGCAGATGGGGTCCGGTAGCCCGGCCCGTGACGCCTGATAGCGCGATTACCTGAGCCATCCGGACCTCCTGGCCTGGAATGACCAGGGCCTGGGACAGATGAGCGTAGCAGGTCTCCAGACCATTGCCGTGGTTCACCACCACCATCTTGCCGTAGCGGCCGCTCCAGCCTGCCGCTTCCACTACGCCATCGGCGGTAACGTGGACCGGCGTACCGACGGCGGCCCCCAAGTCAATGCCGGTGTGGAATGCGCCTTCGCCCGAGAGCGGGTCCGTGCGGCCGCCGAATGAGCTGCGGAGAACGCCAATGAGAGGCCACAGACTGGGCGTGGAGTGCGATTGCCACTGATAGGAATACCGGTGGTAAATCGCTGAGTAGCTCGCGGATTTTAAGAAGTTGTACTCCTCGATCGATTCCTTCACATTCGGCGTGAGGGAATCGTCATCCATGGCGCGGCCATCTCCGGCAACGGGCTCCGGACTGATGCCGTAGGCCGCGGACACCTCACTGGCAAGGGTTTCGAGCGACGCCATTTGCTCCTTGTGCTGACGCGCCTGGCCTTGCAAGTCCTGGTAGCGGGTCCGCAGCCTATCGAAATCGGCGTGCAGGGCGTCATAGTTCGCCACTTTCCAGTACATTCGCATGTAGGTGGAGAAGAGGCCGCACGCCATCAGGCAGAGCAGGAGGAGCGAGAAGGCGACGTAGGCAAGAGATTTATAGCTGATGCGAATTTGTTTGACGCGCCCGTGTACGGAATGGGCAAAATCTACGACCAGAAACTGTTGGTTCATCACACTCCTTGGCGGCGTGGAATATCCCTCCGATGAATACTCCGAACTTCCCCCCCGGGCTTACTCGTTTTGACGAAGTTTAAGACTAGCCCGATCGGAATTCGGTGTCAACGAGTTTAATTTCGTAATATACAACACTTATTTGGAGGGGATCGGTTGATGTTCCTCTCAGCGCCGGACGAGAAAAATATACGGCACGGTGAAATTCAGATGTGGGGTAACGTACGCGGCATGTCTGATAGTCTTTCTTCCATATGAAGACTTTTCGATTAGTCCTCGCGGGACTGCTGGCGACCGCGATGGTTTGGGCAGCAGATGTGACCGGCAAGTGGACGGCAGAGGTGCAGGGCCGCGGCGGGAATCCGATGACCGTGACCATGAACCTTAAAGCGGATGGCAACAACCTAACGGGAACCGTCAGCGGACGCCAAGGTGAAACCGACATTTCAGACGGCAAGACAGACGGCGACAAAGTGAGCTTTAGCGTGGTGCGCGAATTCAACGGCAACAAAGTCACGCAGCATTACGTGGGCAACGTCGACGGCGACACCATTCACTTCACAGTAACGATGGAAGGCGGGATGGGGAACGGGCAGGCGCGGAAGTTCGACGCCAAGCGCGCGGCATCGTCGTAAGCACTCGAAAGCTGACGTCTCGAGCGCCGGGCATGGATAATCAAGCATGGCGTTCGAGCGTGAAATGGAGCTGGCCAAGCTGGTTGCGCAAGAAGCCGGCGCGCTGGCTCTGGATTATCAGCGAAAGGGCGTAATCGTTGAAGTGAAGGCGGACGAATCGCCGGTAACGGCGGCCGACCGCGCTTGCGAAAAGCTGATTGTGGAAACGATCCTCCGGGAATTCCCGGAAGACGGCATTCTGGGCGAAGAAGGCTCGAGCCGCGAGAGCCGCAATGGCCGGAAATGGATCATAGACCCGATTGACGGCACGCGCGACTTCGTGCGAGGCCTACCTCTCTGGGCGGTCCTGATTGGACTGGAGCGGGATGGCGTTATGGCGGCGTCGGCGGCGCATTGCCCCAAGCAGGGCCTGCTGTTATGTGCCGGCCGGGCGCAGGGCGCATGGGCGAACGAAGCGCCCATTCACGTTGCGGACAACTCGCGGCCGGAGCAAGCGGTGCTCTGCTTTAACGGATTCAACAAAGATGGAGTAGACCGGCTGGAGCCGGGTTTGCTGAATTGGGTGCATCGATTCGGGGCCGTGCGCGGCCTGGGCGGAGCGGTAGACGCCATGATGCTGGCGCAGGGAATGGCGGACGTCTGGATTGAGCCCAAGGCCGCGCCGTGGGACTTGGCGGCTTTAAAGCTGCTGATCGAGGAAGCGGGCGGCAAGTTCGCCAGCCTGACTGGTGAAAATACGATTTACGCAGGCAACGCCTACGCCTGCACTCCCGGGATGGAACCTTACGTCAAAGAACTCCTGACCGCATCTAAAAGACAGAAGTAGGCAAAAGAAGAATGTCGGGCTATCAAGCACTTCGGGAAAAGGCAGCGTGGCTGGACCTTTCGTCGCGCGGGAAGATCCGGGTGACAGGCGAGGATCGCGCGCGGCTGCTGCACGCGATGAGCACGAATGCGGTGAAGGACCTGGCCGAAGGCGCGGGCGTGTACCTGTTCTTCCTGAATGAGAAAGGCCGCATTTTGGCGGATGCCTACCTTTACAACTTCGGCGGGGAGATGCTGTTGGACACGGAAGCCGAAACGACAGGCAAAATCCGCGATCACTTAGAGCGGTTCATCATCGCCGACGATGTGGAATTAGAAGATCGAACGGATAGCTGGGCGGTCATTGGTTTGGAGGGCCCCCAAAGCATCGAAGTCGCAACGGAGATGGGCATAGCCGTCCCGGAGAACCGATACGGCGTGCTGGAGTGGGGCGGCGGATTTGTCGCGCGAGTTGCCAGCGCCAGCCCGGAAGGCATTCGAATTTTCGTTTTGACGCCGCAGAAAGAGAGCGTTCTGGCGCGCCTGGCAGCAGCGGATGTTCCGAACGCTACTCCTACCGAGGCGCGCATCGTGCGCATCGAGAACGGCATTCCCCGCTATGGCGAAGAGATCACCGAGCGCTACCTGGTTCAGGAGACGCAAGCGCTGCATGCGGTGCACTTCAACAAGGGCTGCTATCTGGGCCAGGAGATTGTAGAGCGGATCCGGTCGCGGGGGCAAGTGCACAGGCTGCTTACGCCGGTCCGCATCCAGAGCAAGACGGCGCCGGCAGCGGGAACAAAGCTGAGAGCCGACGATGCAGATGTGGCGGAAATCGCGTCGGCAGTCTACTCGCCTGGGCTGGGGGAAGTTGTAGCGCTGGCGTATGTGCGGACGGAAGCTTGCGAGAGGAAGCCGCCGATGCAGGTGAGCGGCAGTGAATCACCGATTACGGCGAGAATCGCTTAGGCTGCGATAACTAGAATTTGGCCTTGCAGGTTGGCATGTCGCGTCGAGTCGCGACCGTCACATCGTGCGAGAATCCGTTGACTCCAAGAAAAAAAGGCCCGCCTGCTCTCTCCATCGTTGAACGTTCACGCCCATCGCGAGGAACCACAAAGACACCGAAGCTTCGCCGAGCATGCCCAAGGCCAGATTGTAGGGAGACAAAAAGTTTGTGAGCGCCGGTGAAAGAAAGGCCAGCCAACACAAACCGGCCAACGCCATCGATGCGCCCAAAATTCGGGGCAGGAAGGTGGACCTGAAGATGAGGTAGCCGATCAGGAAGCAATAGAATCCGTGAAATCCTATGCCGATGAACACGCCCCGAGGAATCAATTGAAGAAGCTCTAAGGTGAATGCCAAGAAGTTGAAGGATGCCGCGAGCAAAGAGAGGCTCCTGTTCACCGCCTTAAAGATGTCATAGAAGAGCAGCGTCACAACGATCACGCCCGCGACCTCGATGACGCCTACGGTGAGGTCCGCTGCGAAACCCAACCTGCCGCGAACGAAGAATTGGGTGAATGCTGCCGTCAGTATGACGAGCAAAAAAAGGCCACCGGCAAGCCTCGCCTTGAAACACGCCGACCCTCCTCGAATCCGTTTCAACATTTCATGGCCTCCAGGATGAACCACGCATAAACGTGGCGATCCCGAATAGTTGCCCTTCCTTAGCGATGGCAGAAAGGGCGAACTTCATAATGGGCTCACATGGCCAGGTGGAGTTCAAGTTTTTACAAGTAAGCTGTTGGCCGGATCGCCCTAGGCAGATCAGTCGTCGCCGAGCATCCGGCCGTAGGGTTCCAGGGATTCCACGTTGTCGCACACCGCTTTGATAGCGGCCGTGATAGGAATAGCCAGAATCAAGCCGACACCGCCCCACAGCAATCCCCAGAACATGAGCGCGACGGTGACGGCCAGCGGGTTCAAACGCACCCGGCGGCCGATGATTTTCGGATAGAGAAAATTCATCGTGACCAGGTGCAGGGCAGCGGTGATCAAAGCGACGGTAAGGACAACTTTGAATTTATTCGGAATGGCCAACGCGGCCAGAACCGGCGCCACTACGCTGAGGGGAAGTCCGACATAGGGCACGAGGCTGAAGAAGGCGCTGAGGGGACCTATCAGAGGCCAATAGGGCACTCCGAGGAAGAAAAAGACCCCGGAGCTGGCGATGCTGAGGACCGTCCAGAGGAAGAAATTGCCGAGGATATAGGCGCGGGTGGCTTCGCCGATGCCGTCCCAGCTTCTGGCGGCGGCATAGCGTTGCTCGCCTGAAAAGACGCGCAGAAACGTCTCGGTCACGTGACCGCCCCAGCTCAACATGAAATACACCAGAAAGGGGACAAAGGAAGCCATTACGAGCACGTGGAAGTAGCCCGCTACGTAGTGGTAAATCTTGGTTAGAACCGGTTTCGGATCTGTATGGATGCGGACTTCCTGGACGACCGGCTCCGCGGGGACCGGAGCTTGCGCTCCATAACGCTTGCGGCGCGCTTTGGCAGCCTCCTGCGGCTTTTGCTGGATCTGCTGCTGCTGCTGCAGGATGTTTCGGGGCAGGACCAGGGCTAATGTTTTCTGCTCAAGCAGGTCTATGCTTTCATTGGCCTTGGTCCAAACTTCGCTGACACGTGAACTGTAAGTAGGGAGGTCTTCGCTGATGGTGGAGAGCTGGCTCCATGCCATGGCGGATAGGAGATATACGAGAACGAACGCAATCCCAATGACAATCCCGGTGGCAGCGGCGCGGGGGATTCGCAGTTTCATGACGCCTACGACAACGGGGTCGAGGAGCAGGGCAAAGACGGCGGAGATTATGAGCGTGACGAAAAAATCGCGACCGTAATACAGCAGCGCAACGGATGCTGCAAAAGCGATCAGAGACGTTCCTAAAACGAGCGACCTCTGAGCTTGCTGCGGAGGGTTAAAAATGGCCAAAGCGAACAACGGCCTCGGTATCGTTACTGTAGCACGCTTGCAAGCAACTTATAATCCAAGCTTGGCGGATGCGGAAATGGAGCCGGGAGGCGGCCGGATTCTGGCTCTGGACGTGGGCAAAAAGCGGATTGGCCTGGCGATGAGCGACGCGCTTGGCATCACGGCGCAGGGACTGGAGACGCTGCAGCGAACGCGGATTCGCGCCGATATTCAGGCGCTGCGGGAAGTGACGGATCGCTGGAGCGTCAAGACTCTGTTGGTGGGCCGGCCGTTGCACATGAGCGGCGCCGAGAGCAAGCAAAGCGAGTACACGCGGGTGTTTGCAGAACGGCTGAGGAAGGATTTGAGACTACCGGTGGTGTATTGGGACGAGCGCCTGACATCGATGGAGGCCGAACGCGCACTGCGCGAGGTAGGCGCCTCGCTCGAAGAGCGCAAGAAAGCGATCGACCGCATGGCGGCGGTGCTGCTGCTGGAGAGCTATCTCGGCTATTTGCGCAACGCAGCCGATGCGCCAGCGGAGGATTCGATTGAGTAGGCGGCGGGGCGGCTTCTCGCCCATTGTGATTAGTGTTCAAATCCTTCTCGCCGTGGCGGTGGCGCTGAGCATCACGCTGGGCGGGTACTGGTATTTCGGTCCGTACCGGGGATTCTCTACTGAAACGTTCGTGGAAGTGGAGCACGGCATGTCTTCGCGGCAGATCGCGCGCCAGTTGACGCATCAAGGGGTGGTGCGGTCTTCGTGGGCGTTCCTCGCGGTGCGCGTCCTGCACCCGCGAGCGCCGCTGCAGGCGGGAGAGTACCGCTTTGGCTCGGCGCAAACGCCGTGGCAGGTCTTCAACGAGATCCGGCGCGGTGAGGTATTTTACGAAGACTTCACTATACCGGAAGGGAGCAATATGTTCGATATCGCTTCTCTGCTGGAGCAAACGGACCTGGTGGAGCCGGCGGCGTTTCTGAAGGAGGCCGCGAGCCCGGGGATGATCCAAGACCTGGACGGGCGCGCGCCGAGCCTGGAAGGCTGATCTTTTTCCCTCCACTTACCGGCTGACTCACCGCACAACGGCCGGACAGTTATGCCGCCTCATGACCGACGAATTCCGGAAACAATGGGCGCTTCTGCACCCGCCGCCGCAGACGGACGTGCATGAGGTAGTGACGATCGCGTCAATGGTGGAGAAGGAATCGGCTGTGCCGGCAGAGCGCCCGCTGATTGCCGCGGTCTTTCTGAACCGGCTGAAGCTGAAGATGCCCCTGCAATGTGATCCGACTACGGTCTACGCGGCGCTACTGGAGAATCGCTATCAGGGCGTCATCCATAAATCGGATCTGGCGAGCGTGAATCCTTATAACACTTACAGTCACGCGGGGCTGCCACCGGGACCGATTACTAATCCCGGCGCTGAATCTTTGCGCGCGGCGCTGCACCCGGCGGATGTAACGTATCTCTATTTCGTTGCTAAACCAGGAGCAGTTGGATCCCACGTGTTTTCGGCAACCTTGACGGAGCATGAGAAGGCAGTTCTGTCATACCGCAAGGCGGAGCACTAAGGTCGCCCGCGGACCTCTTACCCGCTTAATGTTGATGGAGTAAGTGGTTTAGTTATAGGTACTTACAGCTCAAGAAGGCGCGATTTGAGCCGATTCTTATCATGTGAGCATTCACGGAGATTGCCTTGTATCGTAACGCCCACTCTCTGGCGAGCGCCGCCTTTTGCGCGTTATTGACAGCCACAGTGACGGTGGCGGAAAGGCCGGATTCGGCACCACCCTTGGATTCGATCAGGTTGGCGAATGAGGGCCTTTACAGCAGCCTGAAGTCCTTCGTGTGCGAGGAACGGATGGAGCGGTTCGTTGGACACACGGGGAGCGCGGCCAACCGTCATCTCGACACGATTGAGGCGAAAGTGTCTTTCGAGAACGGGCAGGAGCATTACTCGGAAATACAGCGGGACAAGCAATCGGTGCGAGATCTTTCGACCGTGCCGGGCGCGTGGTCAGAAGGCGAGTTCGGCACCCTGCTGCGGCAGACCGAACAACTGCTTCACGTAGAACCGGTGCAGTTTGACGGCCGGGGCGAGATAGCGGGAACCCCGGTCTCGCAGTTCCATTTCGCGGTATCCAAGCAGGACAGCCCATGGGATTTAGAGGTGGCGGGGCGGCACTACCGGGTACCGTTTCGCGCCGACATTTCGGTGGCCGAGCCAGCGGGTGAAATCGTTCAGATTAAGCGGAGGTCCAGCGGACCGGTGGGGGATACGCGGATCGCAGAGCTGGAGTGGAGCATCACGCTGGGAGCGGTTGACCTCAATGGCAAGCGCTGGCTCCTTCCCAAGGAGGGCGAGTACTCGGTTGAGTATGAGGGCTCCGGGCGACGCGAGTGGAACGAGGTGACCTTCTCGGATTATCACCGCTATGGCGCTGAAGTCGCAGTGCACTTTGATTCACAAAACTGACGGATTCCCAAACCTGACGGTATTACTGCGCGCCGCGACTCAGCAGCATCACTTTCAACGTGTGAAAAATGATGTAGAAATCGAGAGCCGGCGCGATGTTTTTGATGTAGTACAGATCGTATTCCAGCTTTATCATGGCGTCGAGCTGCGTATCGCCGTATTTATGATTGATCTGAGCCCATCCGGTGATGCCCGGCTTCACAGCGAATCGTTGGCGGTAGTAGGGGATTTGAGCCGCGAGCATTTCGACGAATTCCGGCCGCTCGGGACGCGGTCCGACGATGGTCATATCGCCCTTTACGACATTCCAGAACTGCGGGAGCTCGTCGAGCCGGAGCTGACGGATCCAGCGGCCCACGGTCGTAATGCGCGGATCATCGATCTTGGCCCAAACAGCTCCGGTACGGGCTTCGGCGTCAACATACATGGAGCGGAACTTATAGAGGATAAAGACTTTGCCGTTCAAGCCCACGCGCCGCTGACGGTAGAACACGGATCCGCGGGAGGAAAGCTTCACGGCAATCGCGGTCAGAAGCATCAGCGGGGAAGTCACGATCATGCCGAAGATTCCGAGCACCAGCGAATAAGCGTTTTGAAACACGATAGCCTGCGGCCGTGGACCGAGCTGCGCGGAAAAAATCAGCTGGGAAGGTTGAATTTTGCCACTACAGACGCGGCGCATGACCATCTCATAGGTGTCGGCAGCCTCTTCAATCATCACTCCCGCAAAGCGGATTTCGAGCAGATCCTGGACCGGCAAACGGTTGCGGCGCTCCGCCATGCCGACCACGATGCGAGTGGGCCTATACTCTTCGCAGACGCGCCGTATTTCGGAGACTGTTCCGAGGCAGGGAATGGGGAAATCGCAAGGGCTGTCCTCGCAAATATAGCCGACGACGGAATAGCCGAGTTCCGGCCGGTCACCCAGATGGGCGATGACATCGCTGAGGATGCTGGCGTTCCCTAAGAGCAGTACGCGCTCTGAGCGCAGACCGGCGACGACATAGCGCCAGTAGGCAAGACGCCAAAGAGGAAGCAGAATAATTACGCCGGTGCTGCCGACAATCATCAGCCAGCGGCCGAGGAGGAGATCTGGCCGGAGATAGCCGACAAACGCCATTAACAGCAGGGCACAGCCAACCGCCAGGCAGACCTGCTGCACCAGCAGAATGCGCGAGGGGATGCGCAAATTGGAATAGAGGTCCTGAAAATAAAGGACCAATATGATGAGGCCGGTGACAACCAGCAGCTTCCAGTAATTGTTCTCTTCGAACAGGTAGAACTGGAAATCGATGCCGAGGAGCAGGATGGCACCCGTATAGCATCCGAGAATCAAAACGATCTCGGAAATCAGCAGCGCAACAACGCTAGTCGGGATGAAAACGCGGAAGAGACGAATCACGCAAGAGTTTCAGAAAGACCAAGTGCGCCATGAGTTTAGCACGCTAAGAGCGCGGAGAAGCTCGGGTAGAAAGGGCGTCACGACCTCCATAGGACACTTGCACTGTAGTGGAGTGAGACCTGGAAAAATTACGCCGGAATCTCTCCGGGAGGGATTGGGCGTCGAAAAACCGATAGACTGTCGGCATGGCCCAATCACTCGATCAGTTAAAAGCAAAATACCAGGCGGTTTTTACTGCTATCCAGCAGGCGAACGGAAGCCTCAAGAACGTAAACATGGAAGGCGACAAGCTGTTCGTTCGCGCCGAAGTGGCGAATGAGCAGTTGAAAAACAAAATATGGGATCAGATTAAGCAAGTAGATGCAAGCTATTCAGATCTGACGGCCAATATTGTCGTAAATTCCTCATTACAGCCGCCGGCGCAAGCGGCGGCGGCATCAGTGGGCGGAGGCGCGGCAACGCGCACTTACAAGGTGCAGCCCGGCGACACGCTATCGAAGATCGCGCAGCAATTTTATGGAAATGCCTCGCAATATAACAAAATTTTCGAGGCCAACCGCGACAAGCTCTCTAATCCGGATAAAGTGCAAGCCGGGGTGGAACTGATTATTCCCGGCTGATCAAGCGCTAGCCGAACGGTGTTGAGAAACCCGGGACATGATGAGGGCCAGAGCTCCGGCTCCCAGGCCTTGCACCAGGGTGGTGTGCTGGGCGTAGAACTCACTAGCCCGGTCTACGATGGAAGGGTCGTTCTTCTCGCCATGTTCGGCTAAATGCTGAACCGCTTCAGGAGATACCTGCTGTGCTTGCGCAGGCGTTACGTTTGCGCCGCCCTGGAGCAATCCGGAGAGATTCCCCAGGACGCCGCTAGAGAGCGCGGCGGGTCCGGCAGCGGCCAGTAAATGATTCAGAATTCCAGCGCGCTGCTCGGGATTAGACTGTCCAAATAGCTGAGAGACCATCTGGCCGAAGGGCGGCGTATCCGGGGAGTGGAACGCTGCCGCCAGTCCGTTCGAGATCGCGGACTGGGGGGCAGACTGCGCGACCTTCGAGAAATCACTCGCCACGTTGGCTGGCGGCGCTGACGCCGACGCCCCTTTGTACTGATCGAGCAATGAGCCGATCTGATCCATCCAAGCCATATTTACCTCCAGGAAACCGGGCCGTATTCAGCCCGATCTGGATACATAGAATCATAGTTAAGCGAGGCGCTGCTACAGGAATTTTTGCGGCAGGCGCCTTGGAGGGTCAACCTACTGATTCGGCAGTAATTATTAAATGTGCGCGAGGGTCAAATCATGGTATAACGAAATCAGATTGTATTGGTCGCAGATCTCGTTTGCGGCTACCGGTTTGGCTCCAGATGCTTCGACTAACCAAGAAGGCGGATTACAGCCTCATTGCTCTTAAGCACTTCGCCGCGCAGCAGCGCCACAGCGGCGATGCAGTGAGCGCGAAGGAAGTCTCCGATATTTGCGGCATTCCGCTTCCTTTGCTTTCAAAGCTCCTGCAGAAGCTCGGCAAAAGCGGTTTTCTGGTATCGGAGTACGGCACCAATGGCGGATACCGGCTGGCTCGCGATCCGCGGCGGATCTCGGCTTTAGAAGTGATCCGAGCTATTGATGGGCCGGTTGTGCTGGCGAATTGCTTCACCGATGTGCTGCGGTGTGACCACTCAAACCGGTGCACGGTGAGGCGCCCATTGAAGCGTATTCACGAGGCGATCCTGCGACTTCTGGAAAGCGTCAGCATCCAAGATATGCTGCAGGAATCTGAGGAAGCAGCTCCCCGGGAATTGTTCGCCGATTCGCTTGTGGCGCTCGAAGGCCTTCCGAAACCTCCCGGACCACAAGGGTTTGAATCAGAAAGCTTGCTAAGGAAATAAAAGAACGTATGAAATTGCCTATCTACATGGACGGACACGCGACGACGCAAATGGATCCACGCGTTTTCGATGTCATGAAGCCATACTTCCTGGACATCTACGGGAACGCCGCTTCGCGAAATCACAGTTTCGGCTGGGAAGCGGAAGAGGCGACGGAGAAGGCACGAAAGCAGATTGCGGAGCTTATTGGGGCGACACCTAAGGAGATCGTCTTCACGAGCGGCGCCACGGAGTCTAACAATCTGGCGCTGAAGGGCATCGCCGAGATGTATGCCGAGCGAGGCAATCACATCATCACGCAGGTGACCGAGCACAAGGCGGTGCTGGACACCTGCAAGCGGCTGGAAAAGGAAGGCGTGCGCGTCACGTATCTTCCCGTGCAGCAAAACGGCCTTATTGACCTGGATCAACTGCGCGACGCCATTACAGAAAAGACGATCCTGATTTCCATCATGTATGCGAATAACGAGATCGGCGTGGTACAGCCGATGAAGGAAATCGGAAAGATCGCCAAGGAAAAGGGCGTTCTGGTCCACAGCGACGGGGTTCAGGCGGTCGGTAAGATTCCGGTGAATGTGGCGGCGGACGGAATTGACGTTCTCTCCCTAACCGCGCATAAGTTGTATGGGCCTAAAGGGGCGGGCGCGCTCTACGTGCGCCGCAGAAATCCGCGGGTGCAGATCACGGCACAGATGGACGGGGGCGGTCACGAGCGCGGCATGCGCTCGGGTACGCTGAATGTTCCAGGAATCGCGGGGTTGGGAGCGGCCTGCGAGATCGCGAAGAACGATATGCCGGAAGAATCAAAGCGGATGCGGTTCCTGCGCGACAAGTTGAAAGACAGATTATTCCGCGATCTGGACGAGGTCTATATCAACGGCTCCATGGAGCACCGTTTGCCGCACAACCTAAACATAAGCTTCGCGTACGTGGAGGGCGAAAGCCTATTGATGGGTATTAACGATATCGCGGTATCGAGCGGCTCTGCTTGTACTTCGGCAACGCTGGAACCGAGCTACGTACTGAAAGCGCTGGGAGCAGGCGACGACCTGGCGCACTCGTCCATCCGTTTCGGCATCGGGCGATTCAACACGGAAGAGGAAGTGGATTACGTAGCCCACAAAGTTGTGGACGTGGTCATTAAGCTGCGCGAACTTTCGCCGTTATACGAAATGGCGAAAGAAGGCGTGGATTTATCAAAAGTATCTTGGGCGGCACACTAAGAAGAGGGCAAAAAATGGCATATTCCGATAAGGTTTTAGATCACTACAACCATCCGCGAAACGTCGGGTCTTTCGACAAAAGCAGGCCGGACGTGGGCACGGGAATGGTAGGCGCGCCGGAATGCGGCGACGTGATGAAGCTGCAGGTGAAAGTCAATCCGGAGACGGGCGTGATTGAAGACGCCAAGTTCAAGACGTTCGGATGCGGCAGCGCGATTGCCAGCTCGTCGCTGGCAACGGAGTGGTTAAAGGGCAGGACGGTAGAGCAGGCGCTCGAGATCAAGAACACGGACATCGTGAACGAGCTGTCGCTGCCGCCAGTGAAGATTCACTGCTCAGTGTTAGCTGAGGACGCTATCAAGGCGGCCATCGGCGACTACAAAAAGAAGCAGCCTGCGCGGAGTCCAGAAACCGTCTCGGCCTAAGCACGAGCGAGTTTCGATTCCGACAAGGAGATAGTATCTGATGGCGGAGTTGACCCAACTCGCAACCCTCCCAAGCGGGCAGACGGCGGCTGAGCAAGATTCAGCGAATTTTGGGCCGGCGGCGAAGCGAATACATGTCACGCCCAAGGCGGTAGAGAAAATTCGCGGCGCGTTCGCGCGCGAGGGCGTGAAGGGTGGGTTGCGTCTGGGCGTGCTGGGCGGTGGCTGCTCCGGATTGAGCTATCAATTCAAGTTCGCACCGGAGCCGCGCCCGAAGGACCACGTGTTTGAGTTCGAGGACGTGAAGGTCTTTGTGGATCCGAAGAGCATGTTGTTCCTGGACGGCATGACGCTCGACTGGCAAGACTCCATCATGCAGTCCGGATTCGTTTTCCAGAACCCCCATGCAACGAAGAGTTGCGGGTGCGGAACTTCTTTTTCGGCTTAGACGGCGTCCGCTACCAGCGGGGCTTCCGCCTGCAAGCGTCCACCCGGGCCGCGCCTGAAGCTGTTCCCTTACCGAGTCCTCCTGAAAATCACATGACTAAGAATTACTACGATTTTTTCGGGCTGAATCGGAATCTGACTATCGATACGAATGGGTTGCAGAAGCGTTTCTATGAGCTCAGCCGCCGGTGGCACCCGGACCGCTTCAGCCGCAAGAGCGCGGAAGAGCAGGCGCAGGCACTGGAAGCGACGGCCATTCTGAATGATGGCTACCGAATCCTGCGCGACCCGGTTAAGCGCGCGGAGTACCTACTCACCGAAGAGGGGTTTCCGGTAGGCGAACAGCGATCAAAAGACGTGCCAGCGGAACTCTTAGAAGAAGTGTTCGAGCTCAACATGATGCTGGAAGAACTGAGGAGCGGCGACGATTCCGCGCGCCCGCAACTAGAGAAAGCGAAGCAGAGCTTTTTAGAGCTCAAGGGCGGCGTGGACCGCGATCTGGAAGGCCAGTTCGCAAAATACGATGCCTCAGAGGCGCAGAGCGAAACCGCGAAGCAGGCACTGCACGAAATTCGAGGATTGCTCAATCGCCGGCGATACATCGAAAACCTGCTGCGAGATGTGGAGCGCGCGCTCAATCCGGCGCCGGCAGCGGAGAGTGCGGCGGAAGATCTGCTCTAGATTTGGAAAAAATGGGAACCTTTCAGATTGATTTTGGCGATAGCCGGAAATCGAGAATTGTTGGCATCGATCTAGGCACCACGAACAGCCTCGTGGCGTATCTGGACCTTACCGGACCGCGGATTATCGAAGACTCGCAAGGACGGAAGATTCTTCCCAGCGTCGTTTCACTGGCTCCCAATGGAAAGCTGGTAGCCGGTGAACCTGCGCGGGAATTGCTTCTGACATCGCCGGAACGCACGGTGTATTCCGTGAAGCGGCTCATGGGGCGAGGCGCGGCCGATGTGAACGAGGAACTGAAGCTATTTCCGTTCCGGATTGCGGCTGAAAGCGAGTCCGTGATCAAGCTCATTTTGGGCGACCGCACGTTCACGCCGCCCGAGATCTCCGCCGCCGTTCTGAAGCAATTGAAAGACAACGCCGAGGCCGCACTGGGAGCGCCTGTCACGGAAGCTGTGATCACGGTTCCCGCGTACTTCAATGATGCACAGCGGCAGGCAACAAAGGATGCCGGGCGGCTGGCGGGCCTGGATGTTCTGAGGCTGGTGAACGAGCCGACTGCCGCTTCGCTCGCGTACGGGCTCGAAAAGCGAAAAGACGGAATCATCGCCGTTTACGACTTCGGCGGCGGCACGTTCGATATTTCTATTCTGCGCCTGCACGAAGGGATCTTTGAGGTGCTCGCGACGCAAGGCGACACTCACTTGGGCGGCGACGATATCGACAACCTGCTGCTCCGGATTGCTTTGGAAGACCTGGAATCAGAGTGGAGCGAGGATCTCAGCAGGGACGCAGAAGGGGTGCAGCGGCTGCGCCGGGCCGTGATCCGCGCAAAGGAAGAACTATCGTTCTTGCCGGAGACAGAAATCGAACTGGCCTATAAGGGCAAGGCGTACCGGCGCGCGATCAATCGCGAGTTGTTTGAGCGCCTCTGCGCGCCGATAGTGGAACGTACTCTGGAGCCGTGCCGAGCCTGCCTGGCCGATGCGAAATTGACTCCGGAACATATTGATGAAGTGGTGATGGTGGGCGGATCGACGCGCATCCCCCTGGTACGGGCAGCGGTGGAGCGCCTCTTCAAGGCAAAGCCGCACACCGAATTAAATCCGGATGAAGTGGTGGCATTAGGAGCGGCCGTACAGGCGGGAATTCTGGCGGGCGATGTGGAAGACAAGCTGTTGCTGGATGTCACCCCGCTCTCGCTTGGCCTGGAAACAATGGGCGGCGTGGTGTCGAAGCTGATTCATCGCAATTCGACCATTCCGGCAAGCGCCAGCGAAACGTTCACTACGGCCGTGGACGGCCAACGCAACGTCTTGATTCATGTTTTGCAGGGAGAGCGCGAACTGGTGAAGGACGCTCGCAGCCTGGCACGCTTCGACCTAAAAGACATTCAACCTATGCCCGCGGGTCTGGCACGCATAGAAGTGCGCTTCCTGATTGACGCGAACGGCATTCTGAACGTGACGGCGCGGGACGCCCGCACAGGCAAAGAGCAAAGCGTCGAGGTAAAACCTTCTTACGGCCTGACCGAAGAACAAGTGGAAGCGATGATTCAGGAATCGCTGGATAAGGCCGCGGAGGATATGCGCGAGAGGCAGGTTCGGGAAGCGCGCGTGGAGGCGGACAATATCCTGGCCGCGACGGAGAAGGCCCAGAAGAGCGATGCCTGGCAAATGCTGTCGGGCGAAGAGCAGACTGCCATCGAGGCAGCGAAACACGCTGTGCTCAGCGCCTACCACGGAAGCGATTATGGCTTGATCAACGCAAAGATTGAGGCCCTGAATCATGCCACGCAGCAGCTTGCGGAGAACATGATGAACACGGCGGTGCGCGGAGCTTTAAAAGGGACAAAAATCGAGTAGGAAGCTCGCCTACAATAAATCCATGTCCGGACTCACCTGGGATCACACGGAAGACATCGCGTTAAGCCTTTACGAGGTGCATCCCGACGTGGACCCGACGCACATCCGCTACACGGACCTGCATAAGTGGATTACCGACCTGCCGAACTTCCAGGACGATCCGATGGCATCGACTGAGGGGAAGCTGGAGGCGATTCAGATGGCGTGGCTCGAGGAGTATCAGGAAAACCAGTAACGGCAGGGGCGTGCTATACTCGCTGAGTAGTTCCGCGCTCACTTCCACGCCGCCCGTGGCATGGCGCGGTTCTCTACTCGGCTCCCGCCGAAAACGAAAACTTCCAGGACAGGTTATGCCCAAGTTGAAGACTCATAAGGGTGCGTCGAAACGCTTCAAGAAGACCGGTACGGGCAAGATTACCCGCGGCCACGCATTTGCCCGCCACATCTTGACGTCGAAATCGCGCTCCCGCAAGCGTAAGCTGGGTCAGACCGTGGTTGCCGACGAGACCGATCAGGCGAAGCTTTCTGCCCCGAAATGGAGCGTCAGCTAACGACGTACCTGGCATACGGCGACAATGGCGCGATTGTGGAAGGCGGCCTGGGAGTGCTGTCGCCGGCAAGGCTGCTGTTTGAGATTCAGGAGTTTGTGAACGGCGTGGCCGGCATGCCGGTGACCCTTTACGACGGCGCGGTGGCCAACGCGCCCGGCGTGTGCTGGGTGGCAGCGGCCAGCAGCTTGAATCTGCACGGAAGCTTGCGCGCGCTGCATCTCACATCGCTGGGCTCATGCTGGGTGACGAGCACGCCTGCGGGCGGCAACGCGGTGTCACGCCGGATGGGCACGGCTGCACAGGCGGCGGAGTGCCACGTGGAGCGCAACGGCAGGCTGGTCTTCTACAGCGGCTCTGTGCCCGCAGTGGGCGAGCAGATTTGCGTTCGATATCGCACGGTGCAGCGCAGTGTGGGACGCGCCGTGAATGCGGCGAGCCAGCTGGCTCTGGCAGGCACAGCAATTCCAACAGCGAGTTGGGTGGGCACGGTGACGGCGCCTTCGACGCGTAGTTCCGCCGATTGCCGCAACGCCGCGACGGCCCTGGCGGAGGCCGCGGCCAGCGCCAGCGCGCTATGGAGCGGCGTCTACAAAGCGACCAACCTTGAGTTCGCGGCCGATGTGTGGCCCGGCGATGCGCTGGAGTTGAATGCGCCTTCCTGCAATATGGCAGCGCAGTTGGTGGTGCGCAGCGTGACGCTGAATTACAAAGCCAGCACGCCGGACCTGGTGCAATACACGATTGCATTTGCGAATGACTGGGCCGACGACCTGGCCATCAAGACCAGCGGCGCAGTGCCGTCTGACGCGTGGTTGCCGGCAGTCGCTCTACT
>CAVPKW010000006.1:502500-912325 GCA_963705805.1 uncultured Acidobacteriaceae bacterium | reverse complement strand
GCGCCAGCTGAGGCGCCGAGCCGGACGGGAGAAACTCCCGCCAGCAGGCGATACATACCGGAGTACGGCAGGCGAACGCCGAGTTGAAACGATCCGTCACTTTGGTACTGGGGATGAACGTGCGCGAAAAATTCCAGATTTTCACTCACGATAAACAGATGGATGAGCTTTTCATGCACTGTTTCAAAGTGCCGGACGGGATTCCCGGCTGGATCGGTCACCCGGAAGGTAAGCATCACCTCCGCGCCCGGTTCGATGAGCGGCGGGTTCGCAGTAATCCGCATCGGATACTCGACTCGATCCGGAACCTTCAACACGAGGGTCATCCCGCAGCGAGGGCACTTTCCGGGACTGTCTGAAATGAACGTCCGGGTCCATCGGGCAGGTCCAGTCGCGCGGCTGGCCGGAATCTGCGTCCTGTTTCGACGAAAACTGCAACACCGGCGCGAATGCGAGCAGGGCTATGCAGTCGCGCCGGCTGGGACGGTGAATCGAATCTTTCATCTACCTTCGCTCTGAAAAATGCGGAACTCAAACGCGGCGAGCGCCATCGCGGGAACGGCTGTCTGCCCGGTCGGGAAGGTCGGGAAATCGACCTCCTTCCAGTGTCCCCCAGCGGCTTCGACCGTGCCTCGAAAGGGTGTGTTCGAAAGATTGACGGCTATCAGAAACTCTTCTTCGCCGGAGTCACGCATGTAAGTCAACACGTGCTGCTCGTCAGAGTTATGTAACCAAATAATCTTCCCATCCATCAGCGCTGGATGCTGCTTGCGGAGTGGAATCATTGTGGCGTAGAACTTTGCGAATTGCGGCCGCCGCTCCGACATTTGCCAGAGCACTTTCAGCGGCTCGAACAATGCGGGGCCGCCTGACTCGGTGGAATCGCCCACCTCCATGCCGTTGTACAGCAGCGGTACGCCGTCCAGCGTGAACATCAGCGCCGACGCGGTGGAGCGCGCCCGGTAATCCATATCGCGCAATCGCCCGTTCTTCATCGTGATCGTCAGACATGCGCATGTGCAGCGCACCCTTCGGGAACAGTAACTCTTGTTGTTCGAATGTGGTGTGCAGTTCGCTGGCGGGCTCGCCGTGCATGATCACATTGTTCAGAGTTGCCATCATCGGCCAGGCGTAATCGATATCGAAAGCGCTGCGCAGCAGCTCAGGTTTCGAAGCCCGGCGAGCAGCATAATGTCCGGTTTGACTTGATTCAAAATCGAACACGCGCCTGTTCCCAGAAATCGGTCGGTACTTCGCTGGCGGCATCACAGCGGTACCCATCCAAATCGAAATTCTTGATCCAGTAGACCAGCATGTCGAGCATGTAGCGGCGCAGTTTGGGGTTCGAATAGTCGAGCGCCGCCACATCGGTCCAGTCGTAGGGAGAGATGATGTTGCCGTCCTTGTCGTGCCTGTAGAAATCGGGATGAGCCATCATCACGCTGTCCCAGGCGGTGTGGTTCGCAACGATATCGATGATGACTTTCATCTGGCGGCGATGAGCCTCCTGAACCAGCCGCCGCAAGTCATCTTTAGTGCCGTAAGCCTGGTCTATAGCGTAGTAATCCCGGACCGCGTACGGGCTTCCCAGCGTCCCTTTTTTCTTCAATTGTCCGTCCGGATGGATGGGCATCAGCCAGAGGACATTGACACCGAGACTCTTCAAGTCATCTAAACGCTTCGTGACGCCATTCAAATTTCCTACCGGCGAGAACGAACGTAAATAGATCTCATAGATGACGCCGGAGCTCAGCCACTGCGGCGAGTGCCGCGCCGGTTGCGCAGCGAGTTGGTTGCCGGGCTGTTGGGCGAACGATCCACGATTAAGAGCGAGGGTGAGCAGGAATGCGCAGGCGAGGCGCAGTTTCATAGACCAACAGCATACAGCGTCCCCGGCTTACCGGCAGATTTTGCCGCCCGTGAGGAGGTCCAGAAACCAGAATTTCTCCACTCGTGCGAGGTCAATCTCTTCGGGTGCGCGCAGGATGAACTTCCGAACGGATGAAATGGGAATCCACCATGTATCGCCCCCCTGCTGCCTTGTGCGATCGGTACCGCGCCGGTCGGCGCGAAGCAATCCACGATGAATCCAAGTGCAAACTTTGTGCGCGTCCACGCCAAAGGCGGCCGCCAGGGCGCATGCCGAATAGCCATCCAAATTGCGCTTGATCCGCAAGCGAGTGATCTTAAGTTCGATGGCCGCCGGGCTGCGCTGGTGTCCCCGCCGCGCGAGGTGCCGCTGGATGGCGCGGGCCGTCAGGTGGCCATAGCGCTCGAGAATCTCTTCTTCCGTGGAAGACCACGGATATTCCTTGGTTCTTGTAAGACAAAGCGCGGCCGCGCGCCGTATGATGGCGGATTTTGACCAGCCAATCTCGCGTCGCGCCGCAGCGAGCGCGCCACGGTCTCCCTGCCGTTGGCGAAGGTAAGCGCCGCGAATCTTCTCGTCAATTTCGGCGGTAGGAATGTATCTTGCTCTCATAGGTCTGCGAGGCTCATTACCTGTCTTCATTGGAGCAATGCTTCCTGAAAAATCGCTGAAGTGTTTTGACCCTGTACACCGCGCCTTCGATAGCATATTTGTTAAGGCGTGCGAGTACTGATAGTCGAGGACGATATGCGAATGGCTGCCCTGCTGGAACGGGGCCTGGTGGAAGAGGGCCATTCCGTTCAAGTGGCGCGCAACGGCCAGGAGGGACTTGCCTTCGCGCTGGATTCGAGTTTTGATGTTATCGTTCTTGACATCGCGCTGCCGCAAATGGACGGGCTCGCCGTCGCGCGAAATCTGCGGCGAGCCTCAAACCAGACTCCTGTCTTAATGTTGACCGCCCGCGACAGCATGGCCGACATTGTGAACGGATTAGACAGCGGCGCCGATGACTATCTCACAAAACCTTTTGCCTTCGAAGTGCTTTTGGCCCGTTTGCGCGCGGTGAGCCGGCGCGGGCCAATTCCCCGCTCCGTTCAGCTGCATTGCGCCGATTTGACCCTGGACACCGCATCCCGGCGAGTTACTCGCGGCGGTCAACTTATGAATTTGACCCCCAGGGAATATAGCATTTTAGAGTTGCTTCTGCGAAACGCCGGGCGTCCCGTAACCCGAAACCTGCTGCTCGAAACCGTTTGGGGATTTGATAGCGACGTCGAGGAAAACACCGTCGAAGCCTTCGTTCGCCTTCTTAGGAACAAGATAGACGCAGGTTTTCATCCAAAGCTCATACAAACCGTACGGGGCATCGGATACTGTCTGCGGCTGCCGGAGTCTTGAGCGGATCACAACGGATGAATCAAAGATCCATTCGATTTCGGCTCGCGACCTGGTATTCACTTGCGCTCGCGGCGAGCCTGCTCTTGCTCGCGCTCGCAATTTGGTTATCTATGTGGCAGACCCTGGTGCGTGACATAGACAGCACGCTGGCCGATCGCGGACGGAGCGTCGAATCATACCTGAACGAGGAGTTGCGCGATCCCGGAGTAAAGCTTCCTGAAGAACTCGATGAGTATTCGCATGCTCTTCCCGCGACGACGCTATTGCGCATAACAGACGCGAGCGGCGCGGTAGTCTTCACTTCGCCCGGGGAGTTTCCGTGGCGGCTGGCGGAACCGGATGATCGCTCTGTCAGGCGCATCGAATGGCAGCGGCAAGCCTACCGCGTCCTGGTGCGAAAGGTTTCCGTCAACGGAAGAGCTTGGACCGTTTTTCTCGCGGCATCTTTAGATGCTCCCGAACATATGGTGAACCGGCTGGGGCTGCTCTTGCTCATGCTCACCCCCGCGGTAATCTTCATCGCAACGACAGGGGGGATCTGGCTCAGCCGCCGCGCGCTGAAGCCGGTCGACGAGCTCACTGCCGCCGCGCGATCCATCGGCATCGAAAATCTATCGAAGCGTCTCGTGATCCCGCAAACTGGCGACGAGCTCCAGCGGTTATCCGAAACCTGGAACTCCATGCTGTCGCGGCTCGAGAACGCTGTGAACCGCCTGTCGCGCTTTACGGCGGACGCATCGCACGAACTACGAACGCCTTTGGCGGTCATTCGCAGTACGGCGGAAATTGCAGCCCGCAAACCGCGCTCGGCAGAGCAATATCGGGATGCGCTGGCTCAGATTGTGGCTGAATCGGAACGAATGACGGGCCTCGTCGAAGACCTGCTTTTCCTCGCGCGCTGCGACGCCGAAACTCCTGAGATGCCGATGTCGCCGCTCGACCTCGCCGCCATCGTGCGCGATGTTTGTTCACGCATGCTGCTGGTCGCGGAATCGCATGGGACTCGATTGGAGTGCTATGGCTCCGATAGCGGTCTGTTTATCCTCGGCAACGAGGCGGCCGTCCGCCGGCTGGTGCTGGTGCTGGTCGATAATGCCATCAAGTATTCAGGAGCCGGCAAAGCTGTCGCCGTCACGCTGTGCGGACTGGATCACGAAATTCATCTGGCCGTGGAGGATAACGGAACCGGTATTGACGAAGCGGATTTGCCGCGGATCTTCGAGAGATTCTACCGGGCCCTCAAGGCGCATGAACCGGCCAATAACGGATGCGGCTTGGGTTTGGCGCTCGCCTCCAGCATCGCGCAACATCACGGCGCAGCCATCCGGGTTGCAAGCGCCGTGGGCGCCGGGTCCACGTTCTCCGTTGTTTTTCCCGCAGCGGCGGAAAGAACGGCTCTAGTTGCCGACAATCAGAATTTTGAATGTTCCCGGTAGGATCTCAGGCCGGGGATGAGGACGATCCGCGGTGGCAGCGGGCGCTGGGCCGAAGGACGCGGTAGAGAGGTAGATCTTGTGCGTCTTGGTGTCTACAGTCATCGTGCGCGCTCCTCTTTCGGTTGTTACAGTCTGAACAACGGAATAGGTGTCGTCGCCCTCGTGCTTCACAATCGTGAGGGTGCCTTCCCCGTTGGATGAAAAGGCGAGCTTGCGCCCGGGGTCGTAACCGGCTGCGTCGGGCCCCTCACCGATCGCCGGCGTGGCAAGCACCTTGCCCGAATCCGCATCCACCACCGCCATCATTTTGTTGTCGCAGACGGAGAAGAGACGCCGCCCGGCCGCATCGATCGCCAAACCGGAAGGAGACTCACACGGAGCAAGCGGCCAATTGGCTTCGACAGTCAGCGTCTTCGCGTCAATCTCGGCAATCTCACTCTTGTCCTCGAGATTGTCGTAAATATGCCCTTTCCCGTCCGTAACTGGAAATTCCGGTTTCCCGGCTAACGCGATGGTTCCCGCCACCGTTAAGTTGGTGGCATCCACCACGGTCGCGTTTTGGCTTCTTCCATTGAACGCAAACACCCGCTTGGTGAACGGATCATAGACCAAGCCGTCCGGATTGGTTCCTGCCTTCACTTTGGTCTGGACCGCCAGCGTTTTCAAATCGAAGACCACAATCTCGTTTGAGCCGCCATCCGTGATGAACCCGCGGTTTAGGTCATTTGCAATCGCTATTCCGTGAATTCGGCTCATGCCCGATATCTTCGAAACCGGCTGATCGCTCTTGAGATCCACCACGTCAACCTCGGTCCCATGCGACACAAAGAGCCGGTGGCTTTCCGCATCGGCCGTGAGATAGTCCCAACCGCCGGCCCCGCCGAGCTTCATGGATCCAGTGACTTTGTAATCCTGGCCGCGCAAACCGGCCGTAATGGAGCAGAAAAGAAGGGCGAACAAGAGGGAGGTGTGAAGGAGTTTCATGGGCGGAATGGGGAGCCTATTCGATAGCTATCACAGCCAGCTTACGCCCCATATCTGAAGTTTTGCTGAAGTATACGAAAGGTAGACCCTGATCCGTGAGTTGTTATCCTGTCGAAGCGGGCCCTTAGCTCAGCTGGTCAGAGCAGAGGACTCATAATCCTTTGGTCGAAGGTTCAAATCCTTCAGGGCCCACCAACATTTTTTGCCTGAAAATTCTGGAGCGTGGATAGCGCCGAGGTTGGGCAGGATTAAATGAAACGGTATTGCGTGAGGGAAATGGCGCCGACCAGGATCCGAGGTAGGTGCCATAGGGCGGCCCGCCGGGACAGCCGATCGCATACAATGCGACATGCTCCAGCGCGAGCGAGCCTTCCACACTACAAGCGGTATCGCACTTGGAATCTACACCAGCGAGAATCAATATCGCCCAAACATTCAGGAGGTAGCGTTCACGTCTTCACAGGCTCTGACGATTGAAGCGCCCGAAGAATGTAGGAGTATGTGGATGTTTGCGCATACTGCGATAGTGTGGCGCCCAAAGCAGCGTCTTGCTCGGAGATACACTGAATTACCTTGGTTATCCAAGCGTCATCGAGCGAAACTATCGCATCCGCCAATTCCTTCCGGAGTTCTGCAGGCAAACCCATCAGCTCTGCTCGACCAAGCGCTCTCGTGGTGTTTTCAGTGAGGGCTTCCTGATATCTGTAACGCACGTCAAGGTGGCGCGCGAGGGAGTCGAATATTTCTTCGGCCCGAAATGGTTTACTCACAAAGTCATCTACACCGGACGCGAGCGCCTCTTCGCGGTATTCGGTAAAAGCGAGGGCAGAGAGAATCGCGATCTTCACGTCCTGGCCGCCGTCCAGCTCACGGATGCGCCGTGTGGCTTCGAGACCATTGATGCCCGGTAGTCTCCAGTCCATCCAGATGAAGTGGGGGCGCCACGTCAAAAACTTATCGATGCCAGTTGCGCCATCCGTGGCCACCTGCACGTTGAAACCAGTACTCTCGAGGAGCCGTTCAAGCAGCTGCCAGTTCTCTTCTTCGTCCTCAATGATAAGGACCCGATATTCGGGCTGGCCCGGCTCGAGTCCGATGATTCTTCCCCGTTGAACCAGCGAGGCCGGCATGTCAGATCTTTCCAACTTCCGTACCGGAATCCCCACCCGAAACAACGATCCGTTGCCCGGTGTACTCTCAAGCTGAATCGTTCCACCCATCAGCTCGACGAACTTCTTGGTAATCGCCAACCCCAGGCCAGTACCCTTTTGCCTCGACAGTTTGCCTGTTTGCACAAACGGCTCGAAAATGCGTACATGATCACCGCTGGCGATACCGATCCCCGTGTCCTGTACCTCCAGCACGAGCCTGCAGTGTTGTGAGTCCTGGGCCGGCTGACTGCCTACGCGCAAAACCACACTCCCACGGTCGGTGTATTTCACCGCGTTACCGACCAGATTGATAAGCACCTCGCGCAGTTTCTCACCATCAGTCTCAACGAATTGACAGAACCCGGCAGTCTGCAGGGTGAGCAGCTCAAGACCTTTCTCCTCTGCTCGCAGGCGCATGAGTTCCATGACGCCGCTCGCCAGATCGCTGAGGTCAAGCGGGCCGTCTTCGATGATGATGCGGCCGGCATCGATCTTGGCCATATCCAGTACATCGTTGATCAGGCTGAGTAGATGTTCGCCGGGTGGGCGACATAGAAGTGGAAGTCAAGCGGCGCGGCGGGACTCCCAGTAGTCCTCGAAGCGGGCATTGAGGTAACAACATCGCAGGGCGATGATGGAGTTGGCGCCACGGACGGTCCAGAACATACCGGATTGTTTGAGGCGGGAAGCGATTACGGTCTTGCAGGCGGCTTCAATCACACCGGAACCGACGAACAGATGCTGACGGCGGAACTTTGGGTATCGCATGCGCTCGGCATTTCGCTCAAAGTAGTCCGCCTCCAGGCGAATCTTTTCCAGAACGTCAGTATTAGTTGACTCGATCGAGCGCAACGAGAGAAGCAGCTTTTCGATTTTCCCCTTATCGAGCAGACGCTTTTGGTGGACTTTCATCCAGTCCTTCTGGTTCGGCGGATCGTTGGGATACAGCCTGCGAGCGAGTTCCCAAAGGTGGTGGCGCGCGTGATAGAGATCGACGACCTGGACGGCGCCCGGGAAGTGCTGATCGGCAAGGTTCCAGATCCACTCGGCTCCGTCGCCTATGACGACTTTCTTTGCCGCGCGGCTCCAGCCACGGTTCCAGGCTTCCAGATAGATGCGCTTACCAAACTCCTCGGCCGTCTCGATGGCTCCCGTATAGGTAGTCGAATCCGGATCGCGAATCGCGTGGCCTTCTTTATCCCAGGCCGTCTGGGTGAAGACGCATCCCAGTTTGACCTCCCGCGTATGAGCTGGCTGACCGTCGGTTTTGCCCTTGCGACCCTCGGTTTCTTTCTTCACCACCGGCACGCCGGTCCCGTCCATTTGCACACACAGAATCGGAATGGTCTTGCCGATGATGACGGGCAGGTCCAGCTGGACGGCTTTGTGGATTTCGCGCTGCTCGCCTGTTGCGATGTCGGCTCCAATCGCCTCCGCCGTGCGCTCCACTGACTTGGCGGTCACTTCCAGACCGGCCAGAACCTTCATCTGCTCGCGGCCGTGATCGAAGGGCGACTGCTGACCCACCAGAGCCTGCATGCGGCGCACGCCCGGAGAGCAGTCGCGGTTTTCAATATCGAGCTGGCGGTCGGCGGGGAACTGGCCGTTGTGACAATGCGGACACAGATACCAGGGGCGCGACAGTTCCACCTCGCCCAGTGCTGTGAGAAGCCGTCGCGAGCGCCGTTCGCGGTAGCGCGCCTGATGACCGCACGGGCACGTGATATGGCGCCGCTCAGCGGCAGGCTCGGGGATCTGCAACAACCGCGTGAGAGCCGTCGCCCCGGCCTGATGCAGGGCGGTGCGGAAGCCAATTTCCACCGCCTCCAGGTCCATGCCATCGGTCCGCTTCCGTTCGGCGAAAATGCGACTCAACAGAGTGGTTACTTCGTGCGTGATCTCCGCGTGGATCGCCGCGGCCGTTTTTTTTCCTCTGGCGTCAGCGTATCCCCGACCGGGCGCAGGGCGCAGATCTTTTCGCTGACCTCGATGATCTCTCCACAGAGTGCCTGAAACTTGTGAAACTCGGTGACTTCCTGTTGTGCCTTGCGCAGCGTCGCTGCCGAGCGGAAGGTCTCGGTCACCGTCTTGCCTTTCACTCGGCGCGTCAGACGAAAGTTAGGGCCATGCCCGGCGTCATCTCGTTTGGAACAATGGCAACCGGGTTTCCCGCACTTGCCGGACGTGGCGGTAATCGAGCCGCGACGGAAGTCGCCGGCGGCGGCAAGCTGGCGGAACAGGTCGGTTCGTTTGGCCTCCAATTGAGGCAGAGTGTCGGTCATAGTAGCTCCTCCTCTTCTTAGCGTATATAGACGCTAAGATTCGCGCCACAAAAAAAGAAACTAACCGATCCTGCACTCTCAGGTCGCACACCCATGTTCGCCGCTCCGATTGATGATGTCTAAATCTCTGCGCTGCTTCTCAGAAACACGGCCTTCGCGTAGCAGATTGGAAAAGCCAAGAATTGCATTTAGAGGGTTTCGCAACTCGTGGCTCATGTTAGCGAGGAAGGCGGTCTTAGACTGATTGGCTTGCTCCGCCGCATCTTTGGCCTCTTCTGCGGTACGCCTGGCAGTCTCGAGCTCACGAGTTCGTTGCGCCACCTGAGATTCGAGTCGCACGGTCTGGCGCCGTAGACCCTGCACCCGAGATCGGTAAGCCGCCCAAATTATCCCCGCAATAATCAGGCCCACAATGCTTTCGAACCACCATTTCGCCCACCATGGAGGCAGAACCGTAATGGCGAGGGTGACGCCTTTGTTGTTCCAGACGCCTGCATTGTTGGACGCCTGCACTTTGAACAGATAGTTTCCGGCGGAAAGGTTCGTGTAAGTCGCGCTACGCCGTCCGCTATCCACGTCGTTCCACTGCGACTCAAATCCTTCCAACCGATACCGGTAGCGGTTCTTCTCGGGCGCCACATAGCTCAGAGCTGCGAACTCCAAGGTGATGATACTTTGTTTGTGGTTTAGCGTGAGGGAGTGTGTGGCCCAGATCGGTTGCCGAAGCAGAGAATTGCGGGCCGGCAGTACAGGTCTATTGAACAGGAGGAAATCGGTAAGGACGACTTGAGGGACATACGGGTTGCCCGACAGCCGATCGGGGTCAAACACAGTAACGCCGTGCTCGGATCCGAAAACTATTTGACCTTCGGGAGTCACGCAACTGCGGTCTTCCCCAGTTGGATTTACGAAGTCTCCCGGTAAGCCATCAGTCTCCGAATAGTTTCGGACGATCTTCACCCGAGGGCGAAACTCTGAGACTCCCTGATGAGTGGCGACCCAGAGACCCCCCCGTTTGTCTTCTTGAATGGCCTCAATAGCATCATCCGCAAGGCCATCCTTCGTGCTGAAAGTTTCGAATGAACCGTGAGACCGATCAAACCGATCGAGGCCGCTGCGGGTCCCGGTCCACAGAGTTCCCTGGCGATCTTCATAGATCGAGCCTATGCTGTTATGGCTGAGACTTGCAGGATCCTTCTCGTTGTGGAGATAGACGGTGAATTGCTCTGAACGACCGTCGAAACGGTTCAGACCGTGATTGGTTCCGATCCATAGCATTCCCTCTCGATCCGCGAATATTTCTCTCACGTTGTCTTCGGACAGGCTGTGGGGGTTCCCAGCATCATTGCGATAGATTTTGAAATGACCGGTTGCCGGATCAAATCGATTCAGGCCGCCGCCGTGAGTCCCGATCCACAACACGCCTTTGCGGTCCACTGCAAGGCATTGAATAAGGTCGCTGCTTATAGTTTGAGGGTCCTTCGGATTGTGCCGATACGCGAAGAATCGTTGCGTAGTGCGGTCGAACCGATTCAGGCCTCCACCATGGGTGCCAATCCACAGCCCGCCAGAACCATCTTCACTGATTGTGGAAACCTCGTTGTAGGAGAGGCTGCTGCGGTTCTTAGGGTCGTGCTGGTAGAGAACAATTTGTCCGGTCTTTCGATCCAATCGATGAAGCCCAGCCGCGGTTCCGATCCAGAGAAATCCGTGCTCATCCGCGTGCACAGAAAGGACCTCGCTGTTGAGTAGGCTATTTGGGTTGTGCAGTTCGTGCTGGTAATTCACAAACGGAAGCGGGGCCGTCTGAAAATGGCTCACGCCGGCGTGGCCGCCTACCCAAATATTCCCTTCCGAATCCTCGAACAGAGCCCCGACATGGTCAGGATAGGAGGCGTCCGAGTCCGGGGAATACCGGATGAAGCTATTTCTCCTCCGGTCGAATTTGAGAAGCCCGTCACGAAAGGTACCCAACCACAACGTTCCATTGTGGTCTTCACGGATCGAGTTCACGCCTGCCAGGCGAAGGTTCCCGGGCTCATCAGCCCTGAAACTGTAGCGTCTCAATGCCCCAGTCCTCGGGTTGACAGCGCTCACCTCCGAACCCATCACTGATGTTGCCCAGAGTACTCCTGAGTGGTCCTCGATAAGACCGTCGACAAATTCGTTGCCGGGACTACCGGAGAACAACGAGCCGTTCGGAAAGTGCAAAAGTCGGCCGCTCAACCGATCCAGTTTGTACAGGCCGTGATCGCTGCCCACAAAAAGGCTGCCTTGGCGGTCCTCACAGAGCGCCAAGACGGCGTTACTGCGCGCATGTCCATCCGAAGCGTAACGGTAATGAAAGAAGTGCCCGCTGGCTCCATCCAGGCGGTCGAGTCCTCCGTTAGTCCCGATCCACAGTGAGCCGGCGCGGTCCTGGAAGATTCGAATGACGTTCTGGTCAATCAAGCTCCGGCTGTCGTTCGTGTCGTGCTGATAGTGTGTGAAAGTGTTCTGTGCAAGGTCAAGTTTGTTGAGCCCCCCGTATGCCGTGCCAATCCACAGAACGCCGGTGCGACCTTTGTAAATAACTATGACGGTATTGTCGCTTAGACTCTGAGGGTTCTTGGGGTCGTGACGGTAAGCCTTTAATGTGTAACCGTCATATCGGTACAGGCCATCATCAGTGCCCAGCCACACAAAACCGTAATCGTCCTGGGCGATTGAGAAGACCCACTTCTTGAACGGTTCGCCACCGGCCGAGAGTTGAACGAAGCGGATGTCGTGTTCGTCGATTAAGGGAGGTCTTTCAATGTTGTCTTGCGATGTGGTGTTTGCAGCGTGCGCACCGTGGCAGAAGGCAACTATTGCCCCAATAATAAACACGGTTCGCGAGATTACGGACCGTACGCCGTTTGATTCGATCGCCGACCGGTGTAGACCGGCTACGAAATCTGCCACCCGAAGTCCCTCTTTTCTGAGGCTTCTATTCTAACTTTTTGTGTCTCTTCGAGCTCACCGTGGCCATTTCCTTGGGCTCGTCACAATTGGTGACTCAACAAGAGCTCGTATCAATGGATCCGTTATGGTCCGAAGGCTGACAATACTCGAGCAAAATTTCCGGATAGCGCCTGGATGACGGGCAAATCGGAGATTGGCTCAGTTGGTCCTCATATTCGATATGACCACTCCAGGACTGAAGAATTTTCGGTGGAGGGCAGTTTTCCCCTCTCCTATCCCCGAACCGTGCGAACGGGATAGGAGATAGAGAGAAAACTGCCCTTCTACTTGAGATCGCTTCAGCCCCCGGACCGTCACAGTGGACGTGTGGAAATAAAGGACCGGGTGAGCCAATTTCCGATTTACTCGGGGATCGAGGAGCTATCCGAAACGCGGGTTTAGGTGCGAGCAATCCTTCGATGACGAACCGTAAAGCATGGCGTCATGACGGCTGCTTGATCAGCGGGAGCGCGGAGGAGATCTCCAGGTCAATGAACTCCTCTAGCAGTACTTCTATCTGAAAGAATTTTGCCGAAACGATGGGACTTACCTCCTTGGAAATTCGATCGAAGTATTTCTTGCGAAGGTCCACCCGCTTTTCCTGGTACTCGAGGATTTTGTTACCAAGATCCTTAGCGGTCGAGTCAGTCATAGAGTCCCAGTTCTTTGCGTAATCCCGAATGACATTCACACGCTCGTCGCCGATCTTCGAGAGATCGTTTTCATAACTTCGCTGCAACGGCCAGAACTTCTCGGCCTGGTCGGCGGTAAGTGTGAGGTTCTGCCGGATAATGCCTACCTTCTCGGTTTGAACATCTGACCGGAGCAGAGCGATGTAACCGTCCGGTACGCCACTCGATGAACTTTGCGCATGCGCAAACGCGCTGACCGCAAGCAATCCGAACACACAACGGATCTTCATATAGCCTCCACTCGTCAATCGTCTCTCGGATCGGAAGAAATTCTCGAGCACTTGACCTTGAGTACGCACTCTACAAGCATCTTGCGAAATGATGCGGAATCCCGTGACACGGGTTTATTTTTGTTTACCGTCCCCGAAGCGCTGTATTTCGGACTTGGATAAAAAATAGAAAACCGGACGCACGAAATACATCTAATGCACTGCATCCGATTCGAAAAGGCCTGCCTTGTCGCGAGTAACGGTGGAGGTCTTTATTAACTTGTGCCTGAGGGCTTGATCCACAATACCTCGACCGACTGGCTGTTCGGTGTTCCTGCATCTCTCGAGCACGTTAATCGGCGCCGAGGAGGAATGCACTGTGGGTCCGGGTCCGAGCAATTAGGGTTTGAATGGAGGCCACCAGATGAAGGAAGAAGATTTTATGACGTGTGACGACAAGAAGTATCAGGACGTTAGGCCGACTGGTGTGCGGTCTCTGATGTTTGTGATCTCGACGATAGTTCTGATCGTCGGCACCGCCGCGACTGCTCAAGTTGGGTCCTTCACAAAAGCGCAGGTTGGAGACCGTATCCGCAAAGTGGAGGATGGGGTGGACGAATTTCGAAAATACCTTGAAAACCGCGGTGACGACGCTCGCCAGAATGCCCAGGCAGCGCAGAACAGCGGAACGGCACGCCGCGGACGAGCGACCTCAACAAACGCGGACTCCGCACAGCAGCGAACGAAGCAAACAAAAGATGAGTTGGATGATGCTTTGAGTGATTTAAATCAGTCGACCAATCGTCTGCGACGCAAGTTCGATCCGAGTCCGAACTACATGGAAACCCGCGTCCAAATGGAGCGCGTCATGGATGACGCACGCAGAGTAAATCAGGTGATGGTAAAGGGAAATTACGGGGCACAACCGCAACGCTATTGGGCTGCCCTGCGCGCAAACATCAACGATCTCGCACGATGCTACGGCCTAACCCCGATGGGGGTTTGAGAGAGGCCCACCTGTGCGCCAGCTTGCAGCGTGGGCGGAGCGTTCGTTCTGGCCGAAGCTAATGGATAAGGTCATCCCTCCTCGCAAGGTCGGGGGCCAAACGTTGCGCGCCGTAATAGATTGAAGAATTGCGTTCCGTAGGATCTCGGCAGCCGGAAAGAGTGGCTGGGTTGATTTGTTTTATTTGCATGCAGCCTATCAGCAGGGCATTGAAATCCGGCGCCTGCTTATCGGCGAGCATTCGGTCGCGAAACAGGCCTATCGGAAACTGGATCTGGTTGTTTCCGAATTGCGCCTGGATCACGAGCTACCCGGAAGTTGAGACGGATGGACGTGCGATCTACAACGATCTGGCCGAAACGGAAGCGCGCTCTGCAGGACGCAACCACGCTGAGGGATAGCCTGGTGGTCGTATCGATGCCTTGAAAATCCCCGCCCGAATGGTGGAATACTCACTAACGGAGAGCGCCCTCTTTCCATTTCAGGCTGAACCAACACATCACGAACTCGCCCCTATACCCGAAAACCTGAGTTTTCTACTGGGATTCGAGCCAGCATTATCATACCTGAAAATCCTCTAACACCAAAATTGAACTTCTAATGGCAGCTTCGAAATTCGAGGTTTACGACGCTCTGATCGTGGGATCGGGAGCGAGCGGCGGCTGGGTAGCTAAGGAACTCGCCGAAGCGGGCATGAATGTCCTGATGCTTGAGGCGGGACCGCCGCGTTTTCCCGCCAGGGATTTTACGGAACATACCTGGCCGTACCAGGTGAGATATCGCGGCTTCGGGGACCAACGGCAGTTGCTCGCCGATCAGCCAGTTCAGCGACTCTGTTACGCATGCGACGAATATAGCCACCAATTCTTCGTAAACGACAACGAGAACCCTTACACCTTTCCGCCCGACAAGCCGTTTATGTGGATTCGAGGCCGCCAGGTTGGCGGTAAGACATTCTGTTGGGCGCGTGAAAGCTACCGCTACAGCGACTATGAGTTCAAAGCCGCGGAGCGGGACGGATACGAGCAGAACTGGCCGTTCAGCTATCGAGAACTGGAACCCTATTACGACCGGGTGGAGAGTTTCATCGGCGTGAGCGCCTCGCACGAAGGACTTCCGCAGATGCCCGACGGGAAGTTCCTTCCCCCAATGAATCTATCTTGCGGCGAATTGCTTGCGAAGGAGATTATCGAAAAGCGGTTTGACTGGCGAGTTATGCCAGATCGGGTCGCGAATCTGACCGTTCCGCATAATGGACGCCCTGCTTGCCATTATTGTGATGAATGTCAGCGCGGCTGCCACACCGCCTCTTACTTCAACAGCCCTTCCGTTACGTTGCCGGCCGCGGCGCGAACCGGCCGGTTTACCCTACGGAGCGATTCTGTCGTAAGCCATATTGTCACGAATCGAGAGGGCGCCGCGGAAGGCGTACACTACATCGACCGTGTGAGTAAGGTTCATCGTGAAGCTCGTGCGAAGATAATCGTACTCGCGGCGGCTACGCTTGAATCGACACGAATACTGCTCAACTCGCGATCGCCGCGATTTCCGAATGGAATCGGCAATTCGAATGGCCTTCTCGGCCATTACCTGATGGATCATTTCACGGTGGAGGGGGCTGGCGGTGAGCTCGCTTCTCTCAGAGGCTCGAAGCGCGAGCCGATCGGCAACCCTTGCGGATACCTGATTCCGAAGTACTCCAATATCGACGGTCACAAGAACAATAAATTCCTGCGTGGTTATCGTTTCGATGGAGCGGCTACGCAGCAACTGTATGATCAAGCCTTCTCTCTGCCCGGATTCGGGCAGAAGTGGCGAGAGAGTGTGCGGCGGGAAATTCCGTATTTCTTCTCCATCGAAGCGCAAGGAGAGTGCCTCCCGAGCTTTGGTAATTTTGTCGAGCTCGATCCGGAAAAGAAGGATGCCTGGGGTATACCTGTTTTGAGAATTCACGCGAGCTATGGGGAGAACGAGCTTGCGATGGCCAAGGCCATGCGTCAGGATATTGGGGAAATACTCGACGCCATAAAAGTCAGCAAGCCAATACCGCCCAGTGAGGAACTGAGTATTTTTGGCAAGAATATTCACGAGTGTGGAACTGCGCGAATGGGAACCGACCCAAAGAAAAGCGTGTTGAATGCGTATAACAAGGTCCACGGCGTTAAGAATGTCTTTGTGACGGATGGCGCCGCTTTTGTTACGCAAGGCTGTTATGAACCGACGTTGACCATCATGGCGATTTCCGTTCGAGCTGCCGACTATATCATCGACTCACACCGTAAAGGCGAGCTGTGAATGAGTGAAGACCACGATGTAAGCCGAAGAGCCGTGATCGTCACGATTGGCCAGACTGCGATCGGTTTCGAACTGTCGAGCAGCCTCCTGGCCGGCGGGCAGCCGGCCGCTCTCCTTCCGGCCGGACTCTACCAGCCCTCCACGGATCACCTCGGGCATGCGCTCATGTCCTCCGGAACCTTCCATCCCATTCCTCCTGGCTGCCCAACTGACTATGTCCGTCCCGGCGCTGGACCTTTTACGCCCCGGTTCTTCTCTACTGCTGAATTCGCCGTCGTTCGTCGTTTAACACAGCTTCTGTTAGGAGACGCGGCCCCGGTGCAGGAAGTAGCTGAATGGGTCGACCTTCGCGTCGCGAGTGCCGCGGCTGTTCGCGATGCTGCGAATCGCATAGGTCTGCTCTATCGGGTACTCGCCGTCGCTTATCTAGGCTCTGCCCAGGTGACTGAGCTCGAGACCGCTAATCCTGAAAAGACCTGCCGCGAAGGACTCGAATGGCTCTCGAACTCTCATCAATTCCTTTTCCTCGCGGAGGAACAACAGATTACCATTCTGGAATCGATTAGCGATCGACGCTCGGACGAGCAGAACGAGAACGCAGGTACGCGACTCTTCACGTATCTGAAGGCCGAAGTAATCCGGGGTTACTACACTTCGCAAGCTGGTCTCAAGGAACTCGATTTCAAAGGGAATGCTTTCTACGCCCGGTCTCCGGGCTGCGACTCTAAACTTGGATAGGAACAATATGGCTGAAAAACGAAGAGATTTTCTAGGCAGGGCGGTCGCCGCCGCTGTGCTTGCGTCCGGGAAGGGCCGGGCCAGGCAGGGATCGGATGATAAGTTGCAGCGCCTTGCCTGCAACTCCTGGCCATTCCGCAGACATTTCGATACGCCTGAAATGCGCGAGTACCGCGATCCGAAAGAACCGCTTCTGACCCAGGCGGAGTTTCCGCAGTTTCTCGCGGATAACTTCAAAATTCATAATGTCGAGTTCCTGCCCCAGCACTTTGCGGATACCGAGCCCGCCACTATTGAGAAAGTGAAAGCCGGTTTGAAGAAAGCGAGCTCGCGCTGCTGCAACTTGATGGGAGTGGAGCTTCCCGGCGGCGTATTCGCGAGTGGCGCGGATCGTCAAGCCATGGCAAAGGAAGCGGAGCGCTGGGTCGGCGTTGCCCTGGCCTTGGGCTCTCCCAGCATCACGATTGCATTAACAGGCGAAGGCGCCGTGGATGCGCATACCGCAGCTTACAACCTGACGCCGGCCGTCGATGCTGCTCATCGGCAAGGAATAAAAGTGTTGTTCCACAACGATGATATCCGGCGTGAGTCTGCGGAGACTCTGACAGCCGTCGTCCAACAGCTAGGGCGTGATCGCGCGGGAACGTGCCCTGATTTTGGTAACTTCGCGACTAAGTCGGCGGCGTTCGCTCTTAGCCAACTTCAGATGCTTGCGCCCTATGCCTCGAATATTTGCCACGCAAAGGACGGTATCGCCGAGAAGGGCAAGTTTTATGCCGATGATTTTCCCGCTTCCATGAAGGTCATGCGCGATGCGGGCTTCCACGGCGTGTACTCCCTGGAATTTGAGGGTTTGGGCAATCCCCTTGACGGTGTGCGCAAGCTCATGAACCTGACCGAAGAAAACCTTTGAGGCGCCTCTTTGATAGCGATCCGCATTTAGGCGTTCCTCGCTGCGTGATATTTCCGGCGAATGCGTTCGATATCGACGGTGGGCTGAGGGTAATTCATATCCAGCGTTTCCAGGTGTTCAACAACGATCCTGGCTACGGCTAAGTTCCGAAACCACTTGTGATCCGCAGGGATGACGAACCAAGGCGCATGCTCGGTGCTGCAACGGGATAAGGCCTCATCGTAAGCCGCCATGTAATCGTCCCAGAAATACCGCTCTTCGTAGTCAGCCTCGCTGATCTTCCATTGCTTGGCCGGGTCATCCAGCCTTTCCTTGAAGCGTTTTAGTTGCTCGTCCTTAGAGATGTGCAAGAAGAATTTCAAAACGTGGGTGTCGTGATCGGCAAGACCCTTCTCAAATGCGTTGATCTGGTCATAACGGCGGCACCAAACGTCTTTCGGCACCAGGTTGTGAACTCGCACGACCAATACATCCTCATATTGAGAGCGATTAAAGATGACCACCTCTCCTCGTGCGGGCGCAGCCCGGTGCACACGCCACAGAAAGTCGTGCGCGGCCTCTTCGGGTGACGGCTCCTTAAAGGCGGCCACTCTGCAGCCCTGTGGGTTCATGGCGCCCAGGACGTGATTGATCGTTCCGTCTTTACCGCCCGTGTCCATTGCCTGCAGACAGATCAAGAGCGAGTGCCCCCGTTCTGCAAACAGCAAATCTTGCAGTTTACGCAGTTTACTTTGGTAGTGCTTAGTCTCCTCTGTTGCCTGCTTGCGGTTCTCGTGCCGGTCCTTGAACGCTGAATCGGTTTTCCTCAACTTGACCTTAGCGCCGGGCAGCACTCTGAACCGCTCCAGATACTTCATGAGCATAGAATAACGGCCAAGCCAATCCCGGATACAATTTGGACCATGCTTTTTCACGGCAAGAACGTAGTTGTGACAGGAGGGGCAAACGGCATAGGGCTGGCCATTTCTAAGAGCATCGCCGCTGCGGGGGGCCGCGTTTGGATATTTGATTTGCAGTCCGAGAACCCCGCTGCGGCAGCTGAGCCGATTGGGGCGCGCGGACGCGTCGCCGATGTTACGGATCGTCTCTCCTTAGAGAGTGCATTCGACCAAACAAGCGTTCCCGTTCCCGATGTCGTTGTGGTGAATGCCGGCATCGGGCCGCCCGCCTCGTTGGCCGAAACGACGGCGGATCTCTGGAATCGAACGCTGGCCGTCAATTTGAGCGGCGCCTTTCACACCGTTCAAATCGCAGCGGAGCGAATGAAGCCCGCTCGTAAGGGTTCGATTGTCCTAACCGCCTCCACGAATTCTTTCGATGGTGAAGCGGATCTTGTTGCCTACAATGCGAGCAAGGCCGGCCTACTGGGAATTCTCCACACCGCTGCGAACGAGTTGGGGCCCTACGGGATTCGCATCAACGCCGTCTGTCCTGGCCTGATTCGAACCCGGCTGACCGCGTCGAGTTTTTCCAATCCAAGTGTGATTTCAGACTACTTCAAGCACATCGCCCTGGGACGCGGGGGGGACCCCGAAGAGGTGGCGCAGGCCGTGATGTTTCTGGCATCGGATTTGGCATCGTATATCACAGGGACGACGCTGGTCGTGGATGGCGGGCAGATGGCCGCTAAGTTCGGCACATGGGGCAAAGACACTGACAGCTTTAATGGCCAGCGCTGGATCAGGAATGAGTAGTCAGAACTGTTTTATTTGGACCGCGAATAGCGGTGGAGTTCCGGGCCGATCACGTTAGAGAATCTGTAGGCCTCGCGCCGGTCGGCATCGATGGTCCAGAACATCGCGCCGATCATGCCGGGGTACCCGCCCGGTTCGCGTAGCTTGTACGTGGCTTCGGAGGGCGCCCTGCCTGTGACCACGTAGTCCATCGTTTCAGCGACGATCTGTGGAGTTGTCTCGCCAATGAGAAACCCGACAGCCACCTGGCGCTGCGGCAAAGGAGGAAAAAGCTGCTCCGAATTGCCGCCAACAGTGAACCCGCGCAGCACCAGCTCGGTGATTGCCGCGTGGTAGTCCACCGTACCGGCTTGATAAATTTCTCCATCCAGGCCTTCCAGAGGCGGCGTATTGTAGTCCTGCACATCCATGAAGGAAAGAATGTCCCGAATGCCATATGCAATCGGTAGGTAGGACCCGAACTGGCCACCGTATGTGAGGTGGCCAGCCGGAATCTGCGTACCTTCCGGCACGAGGCTGATCATGAACCCGGGGCCTAGATCGTTTCGTAATTGCCTTAGGCTCGCGATCAGGTTCACGATGGATGGCGTTTTCGGATGTTTGGAATCCGTGTCTCTCGGAGCAATCACCAGAGACGGCGTTTCGAAGTCGATGTCTACGCCGTCGAACCCGTACTCCTTCACAATCCGGCGAACGGAGGAAACGAAGTTGGGTATACTCTTCGGATCGTCGAGCGTGAAGTATTCACCGCCGCCTCCCAACGAGATCAGGACCTTCTTGCCCTGACTCCTCAAGCGAGCAATGTCACCTTTGAACCCTTCCGGATCGAGTCCAGCCGGTGTGCGAAACTGCAGTGTTCCCTCCGGCGCATTCTTGGCGGGCGCTGCGAACGCGACGATGATCACGTCCCATTGCGGCGAGACTTCGCGCAGACGGAATTGGGGACCCGTTGGCGAATAACCCGTCCAATACCCAATCAATGAGTGTCCGTTCGGCGGATTCGCGCGCGGGGCTGGCGCGACGGTCCGTTTCGAAACAGCCTCGTCGTCATCATTTCCCTGCCTGCCCCGGACCGGACAGGGCTTCGCAGGCTCGGTGAGTAGCTGCGAATCCGGGAAACTGTTCGTTTTTCCAAGCTCTCCCAAAGACCCCACGTACCAAGGCAGCAGCGCGACGTTCTGCACGTGATAACTGGCGCTCCCTGATTGGACGGCGAACGCCGTCGATTGAGGGAAGTTATTTTTCCGGTTTGTGTCCGTTGGCTCCAGCAGAAAGTATGCGGAAGCAACACGCGTACCGCCGCACCGGCTCTGGTCCCCGGGTCGCATCCCGGCTGGGCGCATCCATGCAGGGAAGCGGTTTCCAGGTCGCGGCTGGGGGCCTTCCCGTATGAGGGGGTCGTGCAGCGGATCGTTGATAAATTCAGCAAGTTGTTCTGTCAGCGGCTGCACATCCTGGTCTTCCACGACGGACGGCGCGTTACTTAAGTACGACGCAAGAACAAAGGAGTCTCCTGTGACCGAATCAACACCGTGCGTTCCCCATAGACAGCAGAGTGTCGCATCGCCTTCTGCATAGTACGCCGTATTACGCGTTACCGCGATCATGAGCTTCCCGTCCTGCTTCGGCACCTGTTTAAACAGTTCTCGCTGCACATATTCGATATCCGCAATTGCGAGTGACGCGCCGCTCTTCTTGGACGTAAGGACGTACCCCGACGCTGCGGGTACGGTGATGTCAACAGTCTTCATCACCTCCGGCCTGCCGAGAATCGTGTGCCAACCTTCAGCTTTCGGAAAGGTGGCGCGGAGCATGGCATCCCCGTACTGCGTGCTGCCAAGACCGGGAAAAGGGAACCGGGAGAATACCGGCGACCGAACAAGCTCCGGAATATCCGCTGCCGCGTCGATAGCCGCCCTGGCGAAAGATAGCGAGATAGGAACGACGATGGTTGGGATCGTGGTCGTGCCGCCACGCGCCGGATTGCTCCCGGCCAGCGTATATGAAATACTCCCAACCACGTGCTGAAAAGTGGGCACGGCACTCTGTCCGAACGCAAAGCGGGGTGAATGCAGAAGAAGCATCAGGATCGATGCCCGTATACAGGATCGAGAGCTGAATGGATTTGAGAGCGTCGGAATGGAGAGCATCAAGGCAATAGCGGCCGCGGCGGATTAGCCCAGTGGCCCGATTCATCTTTCCCGCTCACAACGACTCCTTTTGCATTCCAGCCCAGGCCCGCTCTGACGATTGCCGGACAATACCGCAGAGTCAAGCCGCAGCGCCGCCTGCTCGATTCGTTCGCTTCGGAACCATGCAATAGCAGGTCGCTGTGAATCGAAATTTCTCCGGCGTTCAGCTCAACATTGACCGGCTCTCCAAGAGTTTCAGCACCCGGCACAGTTTGATTCAGAACATTCCGTTCATCGTTTTCACTCAGCGTGTAAGTCAGGTGGCCCAAGCGATGCGAACCGGGAATGTAGCGCATACAGGCGTTTTCGACAGTGGCATCGTCAATCGCTAACCATGCGGTAACGGCCATCGATGGCGTCAACGGCCAATAGCTGGAGTCCTGATGCCAGGAGACCCGCTTGCCATCCCCAGGCATTTTGCAAAAGAAATGCGAACCCCAGGCAATCACGTTCTCTCCAATGAGGTCCTTGATGAGAATCGCAATGCGCGGATCCGTCAGGATGTCGTAAACACGTCCGTATCGGAGGTGCGCGGTGCTGATCGAGTAGCTGTCGCCTCCTGCGGCCAGCGTTCTCGCGAGGAGTTCATCAAAGTAAGACCGTATGCCGGTGATCTCTTCTTCGCTGAAGATGCGAATGCCAGCCAGGTATCCGTCGCGATTAAAAGCCGTGATTTGTTCCGGCGTGAGCGCCATGGGGCGCTCCGTATTGGACGGATGAAAGCGTAGGTCGCGTTCAAGCTTGCCCAGTTCTTCGGTGCTCGGGATGAAATTCGGCGTAGCTGACGAGCTCATATTCTCGATGCTGTCAGTCTATCGCTCCAAAAAACACGTTGTACTTCTCGACGAAGTACGCGTAGTCGCGCAAAGGGAGAAATCCGAGACTGCTGCGATTCATCATCACCGTAACGATGACAGCCAGCGATGTGGTCAGCAATTGAGCAATCAACACGACCAGCAGCCCGATCGCGAGCGTGGTCCATCCGGGTATGCTGACGGCGGTGAACAGTCTCACTCCTATCAACACGAAGGTGAACAGGAGGATTGCCGCCGCGGAAGAACAGGCGGCGATCAAAATGCGGGTGCTAACGAGTTCCTGATAAGCGAACAAAGCCGAGAGGCCGTGCACCACCAGGTTCACGAAGTTCATCTGCGACTGTCCCCGCAGACGATTGCCGCGATCCGCCCGAACGGTGGTGTAAGGCAGCCGCGAATTGAGGACAGCAGCCGCGTAATGGTTCCAAAGTTCCTGGTATGAAACGAGGTTGTTGAGGAGCCGCCTGGGAAGAACGCTGAAGTTTCCTACTTTGATGCCCTTTCCGGTCATCAGGTAGTGAAGCACACGATAACAAAGGTAAAAGAACTTGAATTTCAGGGATTCGATGCGGCGGCCGCGTTCAGCAAACACAGCTAACGCGCGGCCGTTCTTGTCGAACTCTGCAAGCAGCAGGGGGATGTCTTCCGGGCGGTCCTCCCCATCGGCATCCATCACCATCACGGCCTCGTAAGGCAGATTCTGCTGAATGTACGAAAGGCCCACCGCAATGGCACGCTGATGTCCAAGATTTCGCCGCAGGGTGAGAATGGCGAGAGACTCGATATTGCGAGGCTTGAAATCGTCGAACCGATCGCCGACCGGTTCCCGGGAGCCGTCGTCAATCAACAGGACTGAGCAGGCAAGATCAGGAATCGACAGAACTTGCTTATCAATTACCTCGCAAAGAAGAGCCGCAGACTCCCAGTCCTCAAAGACCGGCATCGCTATAACCAGTTGCATCTAAGGATGAAGCCTTGAGTTTAGTACAGGTAAGCTGCTACTCGAATTATTACGTGGACGGCGCCCCGAAACAGCGCATCAAAAACCACGTCCATCTCAGGAGCGCAATTTGCCACAGATTCAAGACAAAGTAAACGTCCGGACACGAACGTCTTACATCGACGTTACGGCCTATTGGAAATTGCTAGGGCGGCGCACGACATGGATTTTGGCGGCGCTCACGGTCGCGCTGTTTTTCGCGCTCAGCCTGGTCGTCGATTCGCGGCGACTGCTCTGGTATGACGAAATCAGCACAGTGACGATGGCGCGGCTGCCCGGAATGGCTGCCATCTGGCATGCCATGCACCTGCCGATCGATGCCTCCACGCCAACTTACTTCTTTCTTGAAAGACTGGTTGACAGCAGCCTGCATCAAACTGCGTTGTCGGCGCGGCTGCTTTCCAGCATCGCCGCCGCGTTGGGGCTCCTGGTCGTTTTCGATTGTGTAAGACGGCTGGTTGGCGGCTTATGGGGATTGGCAGCTCTAGGATTTCTGATGTGCTCCTTCCTGCCCTTCTACTCTTATGAGGCTCGCGCGTATGCCTTGTGCTTCCTTTTTTCGTCGGCCGCGCTTTGGGTGTGGCTGAATGCCGGTAGGGATGGCTGGCGCTCTCCTACGCTTTTCGGGATGTGTTTCCTGCTGGGTGAGCTCTCCCATTACTACTTTGTTTTCGGCCTTGTGCCTTATCTGGCGTATGTCATGTTCACTTGGCCGGACCAGAAGCGGCGGCTACGTTTTCTAGGCGCCGCGAGCGGCGGCGTGATCGCGGCTGGCCTTGTGCTACTGCCCGCGGTTCCGGCAGTCCGCGCACTATCGAAGAACTTTTGGGCAGCCGTAAATTTGAGTGATCTGAATGCATTTTCGCGCTTCTTTCCTTACGCCATGGTGCCGCTTGCCCTGGCTGCAATCTGGCTGGCCCTTTTCTCTTTCTTCCGCTCCGGCAAGCCGGTGAAGGTGGCCAGAGCGGGCCCGGCAGAGCAACTGGGCTGGTTGTTCCTGCTGATTCCTCTGGTAGGGCTGGTAGTGGCTAAATTCGTGACACACGCCTATATCGAGAGATATTTCATCGGGTTCCTGCCGGGCGTAGCCGTGGCGGTCGCCTGCTTCTGCTCGCGAATGCTGCCGGGTAGACTGATAGCGCCTGCAGGCCTGGTGGCAATCCTACTTGCGTTCGGGTTGGCAGAACAGGCGCGAAGCGCCATCCATCCGGAGACGGTGGAGGCGGGACCCGGTCTTATCCAGCAGCAAAAGACGATCGCTATCCGAGAGGTTGAACCCCAGATCGTAAATGAAGGTAAGCAGTTCATCCTGGTGGAAGCGTCGGTACCGTTCCTCGAAGGCCACTATTATGCTCGCCATCCCGATATGTATTTCTACATACCCCAGCTCAACATGGGCAGCGGCGACCGGACGCAGGCAGTGACGCTAACCAACATGAGCCGCCTCGGAGCGTTTGGGTTGTGGACAGTAAACGACCTTCTGAAGAACGCCGCCGAGACCGCTTTAGTTGATCCGGAAGAGGGCCTTATCCGGCTGTTACGGGGGAAAGGATACACGCTTACGGTACGGGCAGTCGATCCGGTGCCGGTTTACTACATCGAGAAACCGTAGCCGGAGTGGCGATTTTGCCAAACGAACTTCCGGAATCTGGCTTCGTTCCTTCAAAATAGGGAAGTGACGAAACTCAGATTAGTGGTCGAAACTACATTCACGTCGTTATTTGTAGGCTGTCTTACGATGCATGCAGCCGATGTAGGCAAAGTGGACATATACTCCGCCAAAGACATACAAGCGTCAGGACAGAAACTTTCGCAAAAAGGAACCCAATTTGCGAGCGAGAACCTGACACGCTACGGCAACCATTACTTGCTGCTTGCGACCCGGGAGGCTACGGGCTCATCCGAAGTGCACGAGCACGAGGCGGATATCTTTGTTGTTGAGAGCGGGAATGCGATTCTTCTCAGCGGTGGCAAGGTGGTGAATCCGCGCACAGAAAAGCCCGGCGAGGTTCGCGGGACTTCGATCACGGGCGGCGAAAGACAGGCGGTGGCGACGGGCGATGTCATCCACATTCCGGCGGGAACGCCCCATCAACTCCTGATTGAAAATGGGAAGCCCTTTCTTTATTTCGTAATTAAAGTGACTGGCCAATAGATGCTGGCCGCATCTCTGTTAACCCTGCTCGCGCTGGCGGGAGTGGCTGCGGGGCTGTTCATGGGGCACGTCCGGTTCCTTCCGGCGCATGTGGCGGCGGCGGGAGGTGGACTGCTGTTTGGCCTGTCTCTGTTCTGGGTGGTCCCCGAAGCGGCGGAAGACGCTGGGCAGGCTGCAGCGTGGATCATGGCGATTGCTGTGTGCGGCCTTCTCCTGCTGGCGGATCGAATGCTGCTCCACAAGGGCCAAGCGTCGAAACATGTCATCGGAACGCTGCTGGTGGCGACGGCGATTCATAGCTTCCTGGATGGTTGGAGCATTCGCGCTATCGCCGGGAATCCGTTCACGAACGTTACGGTGACGCTGGGACTCGCTTTGCATAAAGGACCAGAGGGCCTGGCGGTGGGCTGGATCAGCCGACGGTCCATCCCCAGGCTATGGAAGGCGATAGTTGCCAGTTCCGGGGTCGAGCTCATGACCTTGGCAGGAGCGGCAGTTCAACCGATAGCGAACCAGTCTGGTCGGGCAGCATTCGGGCCGGCGTGGACCGCGGGAGTTCTCTCAGTGATTGCAGGCAGCTTTTTTTTCCTGGGAGTGCACGCTATTCTCCCAAACCGCAAGCGGTTGAGCGTCATGGTCGCCTTTGTTGGGGCATTCACGCTGGTTGCTTGCGCTAGCCTGGGGAAGCGTTAGCCTGGCAACAGCGAAATCCTCCGATCAAGCTACAATCAATTGGTGCGATGCTTTCAGCTGTCGAGCGCGAGTCGATCCGAGTGTTCTGGATCTTAGACCGTTGTTACAACTGGTTAGAAGAACATGTCCGTTGGGCAAACCGGAACGTATTAGCCGTGCCTATAATATTGGCCGCATCCTGGGTGGTAGCTCTTCCCAGTTTACGTCACTTGCTTAACTGGCAACCCTCGTGGGCTGAAGAAGCGCAGGGGTGGAAAGTACAGCACCCACTTTCCTCGATCCCTGTAGAGCGGTTCGCAAAACCCGTTCATGACTTAGCCGGAATTTCCGATCACCTCCGTAAATGCACGTACCGGATTACGGTGCCTTTGATTGCACATGTATTGGGCCTTAATTCCAGAGGCGCGCAGGTACTAGGCGTAATCGGGTCGATCGCCTTTCTGATTGTCCTTTTCCGGAGCTTTGGGCAAATCTCCGGGAATCCGCTCATAGCGCTTCTTCTTTCATTGGCTGCGGCTTGTGCTTACTTGGGGCAGTGGGGAATGCATAATCCCTATTTCTATGACGGGGCAGGTTACTTTCTCCTGGCGGCAGCGGCTTACACCAAACGGCCAGTGTTTATCTCACTACTTCTAATACTCGGCGGCTTCTGTGATGAGCGAGTAATCCTCGCCGCCCCGCTGCTTTATTTGCTGCACGGAGATTTCGGGACAACCCAGTTTCGTGTTGTCGATATAGTAAGACCGAATAAAAGGCAATGCGGAATTCTTCTGGCCGGTTGTATTTTTGTTCTTCTGCGGTTAGGTCTCGGCTATTACGTAGGTCGATTATTTGATTCAACCGAGGTAGGTATGGGCATTTTACGTTACAATATTGCCCAGCTGCCGTTGGCATGGATGCTTGTGTACAAAGGCGCAACGCTTGTTATTGCGACTGGTTTCCTATCGCTTTTGACACCTAGATTCTGGCGCTCAGCATTGCTGGTCAGCTTGGCGGTTATACCAGGTGTCCTTGGCAGCTTAATGGTCTCGGATGTGAGCCGAAGCCTAAACTATACCTTCCCGGTGTTATTGCTTTGCACGAAAGCTTTAACTGATTCAGAAAATGCCGTTACGCTGAGGCGTGTTTCTGTTTGCGCGGCAGCGATTTCGCTCTTAACGCCTACTTACGAGTTATTTGAGGGTAAGATACACACCTTCGGCCCGATCTTCAGACTCCTTTTGCGTTAAGAAGCGGGGACTTGCGGGTGCTGCTTGTGAAAGTCGGTGCGGTTCTGAAACTCATGGGCGAAAGTGATGATACGGTTCTCCAGGAAGGGCGGTCCGACGATCGTCAGACCAATCGGAAGACCGTTCACGAAGCCACAGGGGACGGTGATGGCCGGCAGGCCGCAGAGGTTTCCAGCTTGAACGAGGCCGGCGCCCACGCCTTTCACATCGGGCCGCTTCGGCGGAGTTTCATCAAATGGCCTGTCGGCACGATCGGGTAGGCTGAAGCGCGTGGGCGCGACGAGGAGGTCGAGTCCGTCAAATAGGTCGCGGAACGAGGCGCGGATCTGGCTGCGGACGCGCATTGCCTTCAGGTAATCGACGGCAGCGTAGGTGAGCGAGGCCTTCAACCCATCGATCTGGCTCTGGTCGGCGAGCTGGTCCACCGTGCCGCTGCGAATGAGCTGCTCAAATACGGAGGCGCCATCGCAATCAATGATGGCACCGATCACGGGGCCATAGGGGTAGTCGGGAAGCCGCGTTTCGACCATTTGGGAGCCGATCGACTTCACCGCGGAAAGGCAATTGGCGAAAGCCGGGCGGAGCGGCTCATCGGGCCACTCGCTAAAATCAATTTCCGCGTAGCCTACCTTGAGGTCCTGAACGTTCTCGTGATACTGCGGGACGTAATGAAAGCTCTTATGAGCGGAGCCACTATCGGCATCATCACCGCCGGCAATGGCGGGAAGGATGAGGCCACAGTCATCGGCAGAGCGGGCGAGGATGCCGATTTTGTCGAGCGTCCAGGAAAGTGGCATGGCGCCATGCCGGCTGACGAGGCCATAGGTGGGGCGCAGGCCGCTCACGCCGCAAAAGCAGGCCGGAGTGAGAATGGAGCCGGAGGTTTCAGAGCCAAGCGCGAAGGGGACCAAGCCAGCCGCGACGGCGGCGCCTGAACCGCTGGAGGATCCGCCGGACCAGTAGAGCTTGTTCCATGGATTGAGGCCGGGACCCTGCAAGGAGGCCGAGGCCGAACTATAGCCTCCAGCGCCGGCTAACTCGACCATGGAGAGCTTTCCGATCGGAATAGCCTGCTCTTTGGAGAGACGCTTCACGGCGGTTGCGTCGTAGTCGAAGACCTGATCCTGAAACGGCTTAGCACCCCAGGTAGTTGGATAGTCGGCGACGGAAAGCAGGTCTTTGATGCCGTAAGGGATGCCCTGCAGCGGACCGCGAAAGCGTTGGTCCTTGAGATCGCTATCGGCTTCTTTGGCGGCATGATGCGCGGGCTTCCGCAGAGAGAACGCGAGGGCGTTGTAATCGGGGCCGTATTTTTCCAGGCGCGCGGAGAAGAACTTCGTGAGTTCCACAGAGGAGATGCGGCGCGCCTGCAAGGCTTCGTTCAGTTCGCGTACGGTGGCGAACGCGAGAGAGGAGTCGTCAAGCTTGGGGTGACCCATCGGGCTTCAGGCGCGGAAAGTGTAGGCCGGTTCGAGCGATACCGGGAGTTCAATCTTGGAGAGCTGATCACCGATGCTGCGGACGTCTGCGTAAGCCTTCTGCAGCCGATCCTGTGGGGTGGCCGGGGGTTGAGGCGGCGCGGGGGCGCCCTGCGGCGGATGCTTGGAAGTAACCTGCGCCGCCAGCGGCGAAGCGACGAGCAGCGCGGTCAAGTTACGGCGCGTGACGAGCAGCGCAGACGTACGGCGAATACTCATGCCGACATTATAGAAGGGCAAAGCGCGAGATAGGTCAGCCGTACTGCTGGAAAGCGGTTTGCATCACGGCGCGTGGGGCAGACTCGCCGGTCCAGATCTCAAATTGCGTGGCGGCCTGCTCCAGCAGCATTTCAGAGCCGGGGATGATCTCGCAGCCTTCGAGCCGGGCTCGCTTCAAGAGCAGCGTTTCCCGCGGATTGTAAACCATATCAAGCACCACATCCGCCGGAATGTCTTCCTCGAAGATACATTCGTTCACGTTGGGGAACATGCCGACGGGCGTAGCGTGGATCAGCACGTCATAGCGGTTCCGGCGGCACTCCGCAAGCGGGACGGCCTGACCCTTAACGGCACGAGCCAAGGCCTGGGCAATCTTGGGATTGCGGCCCGTTATGGTGACGTTGGCATGAGCATCGGACAAGGCGAAGGCCGCGGCGCGCGCAGCGCCGCCGTAGCCGACGATGAGAACCGAGGCGTTGGCAGGCCGCAGACGCTTGCACAGCGGCTTCAAAACGCCGTCCGCATCTGTATTCGTTCCGCGCCACTTCCCCTGTTTGCGCCACACAGTATTGACGGCGCCGATGCGGCGCGCCAGCGGCTCTGTGGAATCGAGGTAGCGCAGAATGTGTTGCTTGTGCGGAATGGTCACGCTGAAGCCGGCTACCGGCAGCTTGACGGCAAGCTTCATCCAGTCCGGGAGTTGTTGGGAATCGACGAGAAACGGGAGGTACACCGCATCCACGCGGCGGGCCTGAAAAGCGCGGTTGTGGATGAACGGGCTCTTCGAGTGCTCGACGGGGCTGGCTATGACTCCGTAAACGCGGCTTTGGCGGGTCAGCTTTTCAGGGCGGTAAAGCGAGCGCAGGGCCTTCGCAGAAAGCTGCCCTGGAGCGGTGCCGGCGCAGTCGGAAGGAGCGGCATAGCCATAAAGACAACCGAGCGACAGACCGAGCACGCGGCTGAGGGTCCCGGCCTCCGACATGGCGAGGGCGATCAGAGGGAAGTCCTGATGATCGCGAATGAAATCGATAAGACGCAGGTTGTCGGACGGCTTGTGGGCGGTGGTGGCAAGTTTATACGCCTGAGCAGGGAAGCGACGAAGGCGGCGAAGAATTGGGTCGAGCGCAGGAGTGTTCCTGAAGTTGTGATAAGAGACGATGAGCGCGGCTGGTTCACGGAGGACCTCGGGAACAGAACGAATATGCTCGAGGGATTCGATTTCGAGATCGACCAGGCGAGCGCCCTCGGCAGCGGCCGCTTGCAAGATAGCGATCTGCTGGGCGACAGTGCCGCCGAAATTACCATGCGCGTGGCGGTGGCGGCAGGTCGCGAGAATGTGGGCCTCCGGGACACTTTTGCGGAACTCGCGAATAACCTTCAGACCGGTTGAAGGGTTTGCCAAGTGATCCAGGCGGAACTCGAAGAAAGTATTACCGTCTTTGTACTCGCGCTCGGCGGCTTGCTTGAGCTCGGCGGGCGAGGGAAAACCGAGCGCAACGCATAAACGGGGAAGAGATCGGGGAAGAGCAGCCATGCGAGAGGGGCGTGGTGGATAGGATAGCAGCCGCGAATGAGGAATCAGGAAAAAGGCCGGAGTTGCCGGTGGTCACCTTTCTTATATCCTCTTCCATTGGTATACTCACACACCCAGGCTAATCAGATTGGCGATCCGCACAAGAAGGGAAGAGGAACACTGGAATGGGCCGAAAAAGCTTCGCAATACTGAGCTTTGTGGCAGCGCTCAGCACCCTTACCGGGGCTGATGCGGTTTCGTTTTTGCGCGATGCAAGCTCTCCCGCCCAGGGCACGCCAAAGGCAACGACGGGCGTCTCCGCTCCCGGAGCTTCGAGCTGTACTCCGTCGCCTGAAGAGGGCCCCTGGAAAGCTGCCAGTGAACTTTTTCGCCTGCAGAGTAATCAAGAGCAGCCACAGGCCAGCGATGCCGAGAAATGCGAAATCCAGAGAGGGCAAGTCTCCTGGTTGTGCACTCCCGACGCTGCCAGCATCGAGTTTATGATTGCCGCAGTCGCTGACCCTAGTCAAACTCATCTGGCTCTGGATACGGATCGCGGTCTGGAAAGCCTGATGTGGGCCGTGGGAGACGCCGGCTACACCTTTGAACGTTATTGGCTACCGTGGACTGGCGTACCGGAAAAAGAGGGCTCCAGTGTCGCCGACCAACAGTGCCGGGCGCGGCTAAGGGAATACCGCGAAGCCGAACCCGGCCTTCTCATTTTCAGGCGCTATCCGCCCAACGCTCACCAAGTTGGGGGCAAGGAATTCCTTTTTGTCTTTGTGGCAGGTGAGACGCCTACCTCCGGCATCAATAAATCGGCTTTGTCGAAAGCCGTTAGATACATACGGCAAATAAGCGGTCAAGCCATGGAAATTCGGCTACTGGGGCCCAATTTTTCCGGTTCCCTGCGGCCCCTGAACACTGATCTTCACGCCTTATATCAGGAGGATAATAGCCTTAGTTTTCACATCGTTTCGGGCACGGCTACAAACTGGGACGCAATTAGCGAATTTGAAGCCGGTCTCACGAAGAACTCGCATTACGAGTCGGCGGTGGATAACGATCTTCGCGCGAGCAAACTGTTCTTCCTCTATGTTGGCTCGCAATGGAGGCCCGAGTGGTTCTCCTGGCTTTCACAGCCTCGCGAAATCGCGATTCTTTCCGAGGACGAAACGGTCTATGGAAGCGGTGACATCAGGACGTCACTCAACGATTCGGCGGACCCGAGGGACCTGTCGCACGATTGGCTCATGCTCCGATTTCCCAGAGAGATTTCCCGCCTGCGCAACGTTTATTCAGAGGAGACCGCAACTGTCACGAGCAAGCCAAAAGAAGAGGTTCCCGCCCAAAACGGCGTCCCTTTAACCTTGCGCGACAGCGCCTCGGGCGGTGAAGCCGACCTGCATACCGACTCTATCGCCACATTCTCAGAACAACAGAGCCCAGCCTCGCAACAGGCTACCTTGCTCACGATCGCCTCCACTCTTCGCCGAGAAAGGGCGGCTTATGCCGGCATAGTTGCGACAGATGTACTGGACTCCCTGTTTCTAAGCCGGTTCCTGCGGCTCTCCGATCCCGACGTCAGAATTTTTACTTTGGATGCGGACCTCCTTTTCCTTCGAGAGGCCGAGACGGCGCCGATGATCGGCCTTCTTGCCGTAACGAATTACCCTCTGTTCAGCCGCAATCAGCACTGGACAGAACTCGAAGTAAAGGGGCAGATGCCACGCCGCATACAGTTCAGCAGCCGCTTCTCCGAAGGTGTCTACAACGCTTGCCGGCGACTGATCCCGCCCGTGGAACTGAACAGTTCGGTTGAGAGATACCTCGAGTATGAGCGCCCGTTCGATGAAAGAAGGGACGGGCCACCGGTCTGGTTGACTGTACTCGGCCGGGACGGCTACTGGCCCCTTGCTCTCCTTGACGAAACAAAGGTTGTGGCCGACAAGTGGATGACACTCACTCTTTTTGACAAGTTGGACGCGCAACACGAGCGAGGTCATACTCGCGAGCCCTTACACCCTGAACCTCCGTCCAGGGGTTGGGGCCTCTTCTTGTTGCTCGCGTGCGTCTTTTGTTTCCTCCACGGCGCCTATGTCGCGTATCTTCTGACCAGACCGAAAGAAAAAGCCGCCGACTACGTACCTAGCATGCCCGCGAGAGCGCTACAGCATCTCTTTGCCGCTTATCCCGCCAGACGGCCGTCCGAGTTCGAAAGACCCTTTCTGCTGACGGCCACCATTTCGCTTTTTAGCGCGCTTCTGGTTTTCTCTCTACCCTTGAGCCGGTTTCTGTCATTTAATTGGGCGAGAACGTATTTTCTACTCGCATGCCTCAGTCTGCTGGGGCTTCTCATTCTAGCGGTGTGGCTGACTATCGGAAAGCCCAAGTACCCGCGCGTAACGGTCATCAGCTGGCTGGTTGCAATCTCATTTCTGACGATCTGGTCATACCTGATTCTCCGGGGCCAATACCACGCCGGCATTTTTATGGCTTATCGGGCGCTTTACCTCGGGAATGGGGTCTCCCCGGGGATTCCCATCGTCCTGCTGGCGACCGCATTCTATGGTTGGGCCTGGGTTCATCTCAAACAAGAATCGGCGTCGATCGGAAGAAGAGCGGCGCGCAGTAGTAACGAATTCCGATACTTACCAGAATTTCAATCTCTAATGTTCAACACCGACAACGCTATTGAAGACATCATGGCGTACGGTATCTCGGTTCCCGCGCTCATTTCAGTCGTCGGTTGGTTTCTGATAATGTGGCCCGTCAACAGTGTTCGAACATTCGAGTCCTACTGGTACGACATCCTGTATATCTTTGTGCTGACGGTGCTCTATTGGTGTATCGCTCTTGTTTGGGTTCAGTTCATTCGCTGCTGGCGGAGATTCCGCGAACTTTTGCAGGCGCTTGAGCGGCATCCGATCAGGAAAGCCTTTTCGCGTCTTCCTAAAGAGATATCCTGGATCCCGCTCGTCTCCACTTCTCCCTCCAAGAACCTCTTTCTCTCGTCTCGAACGTGCGAATGCCTCCGCGCAATTCTCACGAGCCTCGAAAAGATCGAACCGCGGCCTGACGCCTGCGTCACTACACTGACGCCTTGCTGGTGCCAGGCAACCGATGCGCTCGACAAGCTGGAGATGAACATCAAGAAGGGTGAAGACCTAAATGCTGAAGTCTACCGAAGTCTTCAGCTCGCATTCGATGAGGCGGCGCATTGCATAGTAGGCCACCTCCGAAGTAGCCGTTGGTCTGAGGGGGAATCAGAAAGCTTGGCCCAGGCGGAAAAAGAGCTGCAAGCGCTCCGCCGCGAGCTCACCCCGGAAGAAAAGCTAACAGTACTCGAAGAAGAGTTCGTCGCGCTGCGCGTTCTCATGTTCCTGCGTTACGTCATCAGGCAACTGCGAAACTGGCTTGGCTTCATTGTGGGAGGATTCATCATATCGATAGTCTCGCTTAACTCATATCCATTCCAGGCGCATCGCTGGATCGGCGTGGCCAGCATGATCATGCTAATTGCAATCGGCTCCGGCGTCGCTTTCGTATTCGCCGAAATGGATAAGGATGCCATCCTAAGCAGAATCACAGACACGAAGAGTAATGCGGTGGGAAAGACCTTCTTCTTCCGTCTGGCACGGTTCGGCACTCTGCCACTGCTCACTGTCTTGGGGGCGCAATTTCCGGCAGTGAGCCGGTATCTATTCTCATGGGTGCAGCCTGCGTTGGAAGCCTTGAAGTAAGGCAATTCTGCGCACGGCTGTCGAATCCGCTATGCTGTAAGTACCCAAGAGTTCGGCGTTTGTCCGTGAAAATGCCGGACCACCATGCGGGATAAGGAACATTATGAATGTTAGCCTCTATCGCCGCGCCCGGGCTTAGCCGCGAGCGCGGTTTCTTACCTCTTCAAGATCCCCTTCGTTGTCTGCCCCAAGCTTTTGATGCCTGGGAAAACGTCGCAGGGAGTCTTCCCAAGCTATTCGCTTCCGACCATACTCGAAAGACTCTCGAAGATCTGCCGCCTTTTCCAGATGACGCGATCCGCAGCGACCGCGAACGGGAGCGAGCCATGCTGCTGCTCAGCTACCTTGGTCACGCTTACGTATGGAGCGGCGCACGGCCCGCCACGATACTGCCGGCGCGAATTGCTGTTCCCTGGCATGCAGTCGCGCAAAGGCTCGGCCGGCCGCCGATTCTGAGCTACAGCAGTTACGCGCTGCATAACTTCTTCCGGAGAGACCCGCTGCGCGAAGTGGAATGCGGCAACATCGGCCTGATTCAAAACTTCCTGGGCGGCATTGACGAGGAATGGTTCATCCTCATTCACGTGGATATCGAGCGGCACGCGGCGCCGGGGTTGGCCGCGCTTCACGCTTGCCTGGATGCCGCTGAGAGCAGACAAGCAGAGCAGCTGGAAGATCTTCTTGCGACTGTCGACGCTTCCATGAATGCGATGTACGCGACGCTGAAACGCATGCCGGAGTGGTGCGATCCATATATCTACTACCATCGTGTTCGCCCCTATATTCACGGATGGAAGAATCATCCTGATCTTCCGGATGGGCTGATCTACGACGGAGTCGCGGCGTACCACGGGCAGGCTCAACAATTCCGCGGCGAGACGGGCGCACAGAGCGCCATCATTCCTTCTCTCGACGCGATGCTGGGCGTTGCGCACAAGGAGGATATGCTGCGCACTTACCTGACGGAAATGCGGACGTACATGCCCCCGGCGCATCGAGAGTTCATCGAATCGCTGGAGAGGCGCGGCTCCGTGCGGCCATTCGTTCAGAAGAGCAGCCGCCCGAGGCTGACCGAGCTATACAACGCCTGCGTCGCGGGCGTGGAGCGGTTCCGCTCGCTTCACTTGGAATACGCAGCCTCTTACATTTTCCGCCAGGCGCAAACTAATGACAAAAATCCTCACGCCGTAGGAACAGGCGGAACGCCCTTCATGAAGTACTTGCAGAAACACCGCGACGAGACTGCCGAGCACCGGATCGGTTAAGCCGAGATCTCCGGGACAGCACGCAAGTTCTGTCTGAGCGCGTATTGTGTGGTCGTTTAGAGGCGGCTAACGCCCCTGTTTCCGAAATTCCTTTATGCTCCGCACATACAAGCTCCCTTACGGTCGCTGCTCGGTTTCGAGTGCTCACGGTGTAAAACAGGAGGCTAGCTGGCCCGAATGGGTCGCACGGTTGTAGCACGTGGGAGCGTGACTCATTTGTCACTGAGAGTTTCGGCCCATCTTAGGAATTCAGACTCTGTCTCGAAGACTCTCCGGCTGGCACCAGCCTTGTCCGGTACTTCCTCGCAGCGCTTTAGAACTCTGCTATATAGCGTTCTCCGGAACTGGCACGCATCTTGCCGTAGGCTAATCGTGTAGCTACGGGCCCTCCCCAAAGCGGAAGAACGAGACGGCGAAGTCGTCGAAAAGACCGAAGTCAAGATCGCGGATGTTGCCCTTATCACCCAAGTCGCTGCAGTTGTAGTAAAGGGCGAGACTCACCTTGATGCCCATCTTGATCTGTCGAACCATAGCCTGCCTAAGCTTGTCCAGTATCCTCACCACAGTCGTTGCAGTATGGTCGACTAAGAAGATGCGCTCGACTGTGCCATTTCTCTCGATGAGCCTCTCGTTTTGATCCAAGTACTCCCGCGAGTCATTTTTCGTCCAGTAATCAAGGTCCTCCGCACTGATGGCTCTAAAACTATCTGAGGCATCAATGAAGTGTCCGTAGATCCGATACATTTCTGGAGCACGAGCCGTCAACTCTCCGCGTTCTAGATCATCGAGACTCTTATGGTGCTCAGTCAAAAGAGCGTTAACGGAGTATTTCATCGCCATCCGAGCCCTCTCGTTGTTAGTTGGGAGTTTGTCGATCATGCGTGGTATTCGCGAAAGCTGTTCTTTAATCGCTTCTGCTCTGTCCTGCGCCTTCGAAGCTAAGTCTTCCAACTCACCTCGCAGCTGATCGAAGCTGTCAATGTGTTTGCGATCTTTGAGGAATCCTGGCGGGTCGAGCGATTTGTGCGTGAGGAAGATCAGGATGGGGTTCCCCGCTCGTAGGACCTGCCAACTTCGTAAAAGACCCAATTTGATTTCAGCGATGCAGGTGACAGGACCAATAGCAAATGCGAGCAGTCGCCGAGCCCACGCCCAACAACATCACTCAGAGAATCGCCCCAGCTAATGTCTTTGCGGTCAAGAAAACAGTCAATCTGGGCTCTACAACACTCCCCCTGGATCTTGAGGGCTGTCTCCGCATCATCATGGCTGTAGCTGATGAAGAACTTGATTCCGTTCACGTAAGTCTCCTAGCGGTTTGCGGCAAATCACTTTGCGATCTGACCGAAATCGCCAGACATCCAGGCGCCGTGCATTCCCTCTTTCAACTGTTCAAGACTCATGGCAAGACTCAATGTAATCAAGTATTGAAGATGTTCATGTTCAGGAATTGATTGCGAAACTTCCCCTTCGGGTCGTAGTGTTTGAGGAGCGCCTGATAGTCAGGCATCTTCTCGTAGAGGGCTTGCAGCCGCGAGGGCGGGGTTGTGAATAATTTTGCCCAATGAGGTTTGGCGTCAAACGGCGCCAGTTGTTCTTCGATCATGGGCAGTACTTTTTTTACTTTCGGCCATTCGGGTTTCCACGTGAAGTGAATGGTCATCGATTGCCGTTTATAAGCCATACTCATCCACAGGGTGTCAGCGTCTACCGTGCGCAGCTCTGAGATCAGAAGATGAGGCGTTATGTGGTCGCGCAGCTTTTCGACGGCGAGGATGGCTTCGAATCCGTTATGGAGAGGAACGAAGTACTCGGTTTGCAACTCATCGCCGCTGCTGGGCGTGAAGTTCATGCGGAAGTGGGGCAAGCGTTCATACCAGGGGCCGGGAATGCCCATTTGCTCCGTGCAGCTTTCGGCTGAATGGCCGGGAACAGGATGAAGTTTCCTGGTAGCTGCCGCCGCTCCAAAGAACTCAGGGTTGATTTTGAAAGGCCTGCCGGGCTCGACGCGACTCTTGATCCACACTTGATTGATCTGATGGTTCTGCCAGGTGGTGAAGAGACTGACGCTGTAGCCGCTGGAGAAAATTTCGTACAGGTCGCCTTCGAGCTGAGCCATAGGCAGATTTTCATAGACGACCTGCCGCATATCGAAGGCCGGCTCCACATCGAGAGTGACTGCTGTCACTACGCCAATCCCCCCGAGATCCACTACCGCGCCTTGAAAGCGCTCGCCATCCCGTTCGCGAGAGAGCTTCACGAGCGAACCTTCGGCGGTGACAAGTTCGAGCGCAGCAACAGCTGTTGACAGATTGCGATTCTTGACTCCCGAGCCGTGAGTAGCCGTTGAGCGAGCGCCTACGACTGAAATGTGCGGAAGTGAGGCCAGATTGTGAAGAGCATAGCCGTTCTGATAAAGATACGGAGACAATTGGCCATAGGTCACGCCGGCGCCCACAGTGGCCTGGCTGGATTTGCGATCTATGGTCATCTGCGTGAAATTCTTTAGCGAAATCTGATTTTCGGTGCTGTCAGCAATTCCGTTGAAGGAATGGCGGGCGCCGAGGGCCTTCAGTTTGTCGCAGCGCTTGACAACTTCCTGAACTTCTTCCACAGACTTGGGCAGATGCAGATGGCTGGTGCTGTATGTGTAGTTGCCGGCCCAGTTTTTTCGGGGCGCGGCTTGCTGCTCGCCCGTGGTGAGACGGGCGAAGATGCCGCCAGCAAGGAGAGTGCCGGAGGTTTTCAAAAAACTTCGTTTATCCATGGTAATCAGGAAGGCGATCCGCCCGGCCAATAGTATATAGAAGGCGGTGTAATAGACTGCCAACATGAACAAGTTCATCGTGGGCCTAGTTCTCGCTTCCGCATTTGCGACCGCGGGTTTTTCCCAGACAAACGCCAACCCCTTTGTGGGCCGGTGGGATTTCAATATCACGACTCCGCACGGGATGGGCGCCTGCTGGCTGGGCGTGACGGAAAAAGATGGAAAGCTCGATGTGTGGTTCCAACCCACCGGAGGCAATGTTTACCAATTGGAAGACTTCAAGCAGGAAAGATCGCATCTGGTTGTGGTAGTGGCGAAAGGGTCGGGCAACCGGCCAGCGACGACGTGGGACCTTCAGGCCGATGGCGACAAGTTGACGGGCGTTCAAAAGCGCGGCGAGACTTCGACGCCGCTGACGGGCGTGCGCGCGCCGGATTTGAACCGTGGCGCACCGGCCGCGTGGACCGAGCCGGAGCCGTTGTTCGACGGCAAGGACCTGGAAGGTTGGGAACCTTTCCCGGCTTCGGCAAAGAACAACTGGGTGGCTAAGGATGGGCTGCTGATCAACGAGGCACACGGCGCGAATCTCCGGACCGTGCGCGAGTTCACCGACTTCAAAGTGCACTTCGAAGTGAACTGCCCGGACAACGGCAACAGCGGATTTTACTTGCGCGGCCGCTACGAGGTCCAGATTGCTTATGAGCAGGGCGAGCCGCTAAATCGCGCGATGGGGTCGATCTACGGGCGTATCGCTCCGAGCTCGGAGCTGCCGCGGAGGCCGGGGCAGTGGGACGTATTCGATGTGACGCTGGTGGGCAGAACCGTCACAATTGTGCGGAATGGCGTCACCACGATTGATCAGAAAGAGATTGACGGCATCACGGGCGGCGCGTTGAATGCGAACGAAGGGGACCCGGGACCGTTCTATATTCAAGGCGATCACACCGGCGGAATTAAGTATCGAAACATTACTGTTTCGGTACCCAAGCAGTGATGGAAGCGGACTCAGAACGATTAGTCTCAGACTGAATTGAATTTGCCTGGGAGCGCCGCCGCCTGCTTCCGGGACGCCCGACCTCTGGGGATCAGTAATGCTGCCGCGCAGGGAGGACCGTGAGGGGGAAAATGATGTTTCGTCACTCGTCGCTGCTTACCGTTATCGCGGTTGCGCTGTTTGGGCAGAGCGCCATCCCGCCGGCATACGACCAGCCGTACCGCCCGCAGTTCCACTTTTCGCCCCGGGAGAACTGGACGAACGATCCAAACGGCCTGGTTTTCTTTCAAGGCGAGTATCACCTCTTCTTCCAATACAATCCGTTCGGCGATGAGTGGGGACACATGACGTGGGGGCATGCGGTGAGTCCGGACTTGCTGCATTGGAAGCAGTTGCCAGCGGCGATACCGGAGCAGAACGGCATCATGATCTTTACCGGAAGCACGGTAATTGATGAGCGAAACACAGGCGGATTCTGCACGGGCGGCAAGCCATGCCTGGTGGCGGTTTATACGGGGTACACTCCGGAAAGCGGATCGCGTCCGTCTCTACAGACGCAGAATCTCGCGTACAGCAATGACCGCGGCCGGACATGGACGAAGTATACGGGCAATCCGGTACTGAATTTGAACATGTCCGATTTTCGCGACCCTAAAGTGTTCTGGTCTGGGCAGAGCCGGCAATGGGTGATGGCGGTTTCGCTGCCGAACGATCACAAAGTCCGGTTTTATGGATCGCCCGATTTGAAAGGCTGGAAACAGTTGAGCGAGTTCGGGCCGGAAGGAGCGACAGCCGGACAGTGGGAGTGCCCCGAGCTTTTCGAATTGCCGATAGAAGGCGGCGGGGCCAAGCGCTGGGTGTTGAAGGTGGGACTGAATCCGGGCGCTTTGCAGGGAGGTTCGGGAGAGCAGTACTTCGTAGGCGAGTTCGATGGGAAAGCGTTCAGGAACGATAATCCGGCAACGCTGCAGTTGTGGACGGATTATGGGAAGGACTGCTACTGCGCGCTGACCTTTAATGGCCTGCCAAACAATCAGCGGGCCGTGATGATCGGGTGGATGGACAACTGGCAATATGCTGCGAAGGTGCCAACGAGCCCCTGGCGAGGACAAATGACATTTCCGCGGAGCCTTTCGCTGCGGAAGACAGCGGAAGGCATCCGGATGATTCAGCAACCGTACGACGGCATCAGCAAGCTGGAAACGAAGAAGGATGGAAATATTGCTTCAGCCGGCAGCTTGGACGGAATAAACCGGGCGGTCGCCATCTGGAAATTGCCGGGACATTCGTTTCAGCTCAAATCAGACATCGATTTGGGGAGCGCGCAGGAAGTTGGCTTGAAGATTCTGGCGGAGGCTGGGAGTTATACGCTGATCGGCTATGAGCGGAACGCCAAGAAACTTTTTGTCGATCGCACTCACTCAGGAAAAATGGATTTCAGCAGCGACTTCCCTGCCCGAGTGGATGCGCCGCTCGATGTGGCAAAGGGTGCGCTGCGGCTGAATGTGCTGGTAGACCGGAACTCAGTGGAAGTCTTCGCGGATAATGGGCGGATTACCAGCACGATGCTGGTGTTTCCGCCGCAAGGCGCAAACCGGATTGAATACTACGCCAACGGCGGGCAGACGGGGCAAATCAGCGCGACGGCTATGGCGGTGGAATCCATTTGGACAGACGCCACCAGATAATTGCTACGACGGCTTTTTGTGCGCCGTGCTGGTTCCCGCGGAAACGCCGAGCGCACGAAGCTGAGCGAGCGCTTTGCGGGCATCGTCCGTATGCGGGTAGTTTTGAATCAGCGCACGGAATTCCTGGGCGGCGCGAGAGCGCTCATTCATCTTCAACAGAGCCATGCCCTTCATGTAATGCGCGTCGGGAGTCTTGGGATTCGCGGGATAGCGCTCCAGAACGGCGTCGAAAGAGTCAACCGCCCCTTTGTAGTCAGTGTGATTGTAGGCGATTTCGCCGAGATAGTACTGGGCGTTGGCCGCTAGCTCCGTATTCGGGAAGTATTGCAGATACTGCTGGAACTCCTGCTGGGCCAGGTCCAACTTGCCGGTTTGAAGGTCACGCACGGCCGAGGTATAGGCTTGATCTGCGCTCATGCCGGCGGGCGGCGACGCAGGTTGGCCTTGCGGGGCGTTGGGGTTAGCAGTAGCGGGCGGCCCCGTTCCCGGTGCAGCTTCAGCGGGGGCAGCGGGCGGGCTCTGAATGACCTGAATTTGATTTTTCAGATCGGTAATCTTGGCATCCATTCGTTCGAGGCGGGCGCTGAGATCGGCAATGGACGCCTGCAGCCCCTGAAGATCACTGGCCATGCTGTCCACCTTGCTGCTCACGCCGGCGACAGGGCCCAGCCCTTTTGCAACGCCGCTGCTGACCTGATCCTGCATGCCGGCGAGTTGATCGGCGGTACGGCGCGAATCGTTTTGCATGGACTGAATGAGGCCATTCAACAAGCCAATTTTGGAATCAAGATCATTCTGGAGAGAGTTAATGCGGTCTTCGAGATCTCGCTGCATCTGGACGAGATCCTTGTTCACGGCGAAAGAGAAGCTTGAAAAGATTGACAATAAGACGACAACGCGGGCTGCAAGGCGCAAAGACTTCATTCGGTTGACTCCTAAACGGAAGGGGACGGACCGTATCCGTCCCCGCTATTGCTTCTAGTTTACGGGACCAGCGCTGTGGGCGCGCTACTGGGCAGCAGAGAAGTGAACGCGCCGGTTACGGGCATAGCACTCTTCGGTCTCATCCGTGCAGACCGGACGCTCCTTCCCGTAGCTGATGGTCTTCAGCTTATCGGCCGGCACGCCCAACGCGATCAAAGCATCTTTCGCGGCAGACGCGCGGCGATCGCCCAAGGCGATGTTGTACTCGGCGGAGCCGCGTTCATCGCAGTGGCCCTCGACCATAACTACGAAATTCGAATCCATGGAGAAGATCTGTCTGAGCGCGTTGGCGTCTGCCTGAAGAACGGGCTGATCTTCCGGACGGATATCGCTCTTGTCATAGTCGAAGTGAATGTCTTGCACCTGCCTGGAGAGGATGTCCTGAATGGAGGGTGCGGGTGCCGGGGCGGGAGGTTGCGGCGGCGGAGGCGTGCTGACCGCAACAGTCGCGATAGCGGTAATAGTACCGCCCGTGCTGGTAGCGGTCAGGGTGTAAGTGGTGGTGGCTTTGGGATAAACGGCGCGGCGCCCCTCCGGACTCACCTGGCCGATTGCGTTATCGATCTCGGTACTGCTAGAACCCGTCACGGACCAATGGAGCGAGGACGGCTGGCCGGCGCTGACAGTGTCGGGCTCGGCGTTGAAAAAGTTTATGACCGGCTTGGCAGCCGGCGGCGGCGCCGCGGAAGGCGGGGGCGGCGGCGGGGGCGGTGGTGTCTTTTTGTGGCACGCAGCGGCCACAATCAACAAGGCGGCTGAAGCCAACGTCAGCGCTGTTCTACTTCTCGTCATGATGTAACTGTTCCTCCTGACCTATCTCTGCTGTTACCTCTAATACGGCGCTACTGCTCGGCATTGACCCATGCGGGCTCTTCGTTGCTGCCGGTAGCTGTAAGCGCATGCTTGCCGGTACCGTCGGCGTTCATTACCCAGATTTGCGACTCGCGGCCGCGTTTGGATGCGTAAGCTATGTGAGCGCCATCTGGCGCCCAAGTGGGGTCCTCGTTCCGTCCCTCGCTGGCGGTCAGCTGCACGGTCTGGCGGGATGCAACATCCATGACAAAGATGTTGTAGTTGCCGGGCTCGAATCCTTTGGTCCAGGCGAAGGCAATGTGATCGCCGTCGGGGTTCCATGCCGGGTTGGTGGCTTCGCCGGTGCCGGCGGAAAGGCGTTCCACATTGGCGCCCTCCATATTCATGTGATAGACCTGCGGCAGTCCGGTGCGGCCGGAAACGTCGACCAGATCGGCGCCGGTCTTCGGGTTGATCTTCGGCTCGACTTCGATGGAACCGGACGTGGTGAGGCGATGCAGATTGCTGCCGTCGACGTTGGCCATGTAGAGCTGCGCGGAGCCGCCGGCCAGGGTAGAGGAAAAGATGATGCGCTTGGAATCCGGCGTGAAGGAGACAAAGGCGTTCATGGAGGCTCGCTGGTTATAGAAAGGCAGTTTCCGTCCGGTATCAATGGAAAACATCTGGATGGCGGGATAACCGGCCGCATAGGTTGTGAAGGCGACGATGCGGCCGTCGGGCGAGGCGGAAGGAAACGCGGAAATCGAGCGATAACGGGTAAGCTGGCGCTCACCGGTTCCGTCCCAGTTCATGACCCAGATCTCTTTGTTGCCGGTGCGATCCGATACAAAAACGATGCGCGTGCCGACCAGACTCTTGCCGCCGAATTGCGCGAGGATATCGGCGGCGAAGCGGTGACCGGCGTCAACAGCACCGGGTTCATCGAGCGATGCGGTATAGACTTTTCCAAAGATCTGCGCCTGCTGCAGCGCCGGGATGTTGGGAGCGGTGGTGTAGAACCAGCCGAAGACGACCAGCATGCTTTTGCTCTCTGCGCCGTAGCCGATGGCGAGATAGTTCGCGGACATGGGGGGCAGGCTCCAATCCGTGAGACGGTTGCCTTGCGGATTCACAGCGCCGTGTACAGGCGCTACGCCGGCAATAAGGTCATTGGGCTGCTGGGGGATCTGCAGGGGATAAAGCGTCTTTGGAACAACGTTTATGAGTGCGGAAGATTGAAGATCGCCCGCCACGGTGCTGTTGAAGGCCGTCATCAACGGAGCTGCCGCACCACTGCCGCGGAAATCGGGAACGGCAATAAGGGGCTTGCCCGGATGAGCAACGATGCTGCCCTGAATCTGCGACTGCTGCCGCGCGAAAAGCCGGGCGAGGTTGCCTATGAGTACAAGATTGCCTATGAGTAATAGAGAGACGGTAAGGGTTCGCATCAGCGTAGGTTGAAAGTGAACTGAGCCGAGATATAGCTTTCCGAGATTTGGGGCGGCAGCGGAGGCAGCGGACTGGCATCATAGACGGCGCGCAACGCGGTGTTATCGATGGGCGGGCTGCCGCTGCCTTGAACAATTCGCGGATCACGAATGGCGCCGTCCCGGAGGATCACAAAGGTGACAATCGCGGGCGCATTTTGGGCGCGGACATCCAAGCCGTTGGTGTGCCAATTTTGAGCGATCCGCTGGCGGACGAGCTCGGCGTACCATCCCAAGCGATTACCGAGCGGCGAGTTCGGACCGATGCCGACCTGCGCGCCGCCGTTCTGGGGAGCGTACATGGGATTTGAGAGCGCCTGGCGGGATTGGCTGAAGACTTGATTCTGCGGGGCGGGCTGGGTGTACTGCTGCTGGTGCAGAGGACGCACCGCCTCTTTCTTCATCTTGTCCGGGATTTCGACGGCATTCTTGTCGGGAACAATCTTCTTCTCAACAGTTTGTTTGGCGGGCTCCGCCGGCGCCATCGATTGAGTGTCGTTCGCAACCGGGTTGGGAGGCGCCTCGCGCTGAGGGATGGGTATCGAATGTACGGGAGACACGGCGTAAGCGGGGCCGCCGGCCGGGTGTACATCGCCGAGCGAATTGGTTGGACGGTTCATCCAAAACCAACCCAAGTAAAGAATAGCGATGACGCCGATATGAATCAGCAGGGCGCCGATGAATGGCGCCGCGAGGGGATCGCGCTGGTCAAGAATGTCGAGGTGGTCGGGCATCGGCTCAGCGGCGCTGCCGTGCAGCCGAATCAATAGGGGCCGTCACCATCTTCACTTCGAAGTGGGCGTCGCCTAGCTCAGCTATGATTTGCGCGATCTGATCCCAGGGCGTCTCCCTGTCGGCGCGAACGTATACCGCAGTCGCGTTGTGGAAACGCTGATGAATCGCTTGCGCTAGAAGATTTATGTTAGTCGGCCTGTCGTTGAGAAAAGACTCGCCATTCTTGCTTATGCTAACTACCGGTAAGTCCTGCGTGGTGTTCTCCACGCGCTTGACTTTCGGCACCTGAATATCAAGGCCAAACTCCATGACATTGGCAGTGATCATGAATATGACCAATAGTACTAAGACGACGTCGACTAATGGAACAACGTTTATATCCGACATGGCGGTTGGGGCTCTAAAACGCCCTTTACCGCCGCCGTTGCTGAAGGAGAAAGCCATTTAAGTTACTTACTGAAGTTACTTGCTAATAAGATCAAGTTAGCCGCCAAAATCGCGCTCTGCCAGGTTCTGAAACTCGATGGCGAAGTCTTCCATGCGATTCCCCAATTCCTTGATGCGAGCGCCGTAGATGTTGTAAAAGATGGCGGCCGGAATAGCGGCGGCCAAGCCGATGGCGGTCGTGATCAGTGCTTCGGAGATGCCGGGCGCCACGGCCCGCAAGCTGGCGCTGCCGGCATTCGCCAGGCCCGCGAAGGCGTCGATGATTCCCCAAACCGTACCGAAGAGGCCGATGAAAGGAGATACGGAAGCAACGGTCGCCAACCAATTCATATTCATTTCGAGCTTGGTTATTTCTTCGCTGATACCCAGCTGCAAGCTGCGCTCGATGGCGGGTTTATTCACCAAAGCTCCGCGCTGCTTAATCTGGCGTTCGATTTCGCCGTAGCCGAAATCAAAGACCGCAACAAGCGGAGCGGCGGAGAACTGCTCACTGGCTACGGCGACGGCCTGCAGGCTGGTCGCCTTACGGAAAGCGCGCAGGAAGTTGCGATTTCCGCGCGCGGCGCGGCCGAACACGCTGCCCTTGGAGAACACGATTGTCCAGGAGAACAGCGAGAAAAGAATTAAGATTCCGACGACCGCCAGGGGTACCGGGCGAAGGTTTTGAACGATGTCCCACAGACTGAGGTCCGCGGGAAACAGCATGAAGGGCAATATCCGAGTGTCCTTTCGTTACCTCGTTTTACTCATTATAGGAAGGAGGTATGCGGGGCGCGCTTTATAATTCGGTCACATGCTCCTGGAACTACTTGTGGAGAATTACGCTGTGGTGGAGCAAGCCCGCATTCGTTTTCAAACAGGACTGAATGTACTGACGGGCGAAACCGGCAGCGGTAAGTCGATTGTAGTCGATTCGCTGAGCCTGCTGCTTGGGACGCGAGCGTCGGCGGAAATGGTGCGCAGCGGAGAGGCGCGGGCGCGGGTGTCGGGAATTTTCGCGATCGAGGAGACACCGGAGATTGCGGCGCTGCTGAACGAGGCGGGGATCGAGCGCCCGGGCGAAGAAGAATTGATTGTGGAACGCGAGATCACCGCGAACGGCAAGTCGCGGGCGTTTGTCTCAAACCGGCCGGTGACAACCGCTTTCCTGCGCCAGCTTGCACCCGCGCTAGGCGACATACACGGACAGAACGATCAGCAACAGCTATTCACCGCTCGCTTTCAGAGGCGCATGTTGGACGATTACGCGAGAGCCGGGGGGCTATGCGAGCGCGTGGCGAAAGTGTTCGCAGAGTGGCGGGAACTGGGCGGCAAGTTAGAAGAATTAAGCCGCAATGAACAGGAAAAGCTGCGGCTGTTGGATCTATGGACCTTCCAGCGAAAAGAGATCGAAGCGGTAGAACCTAGAGCCGGCGAGGATGAAGCCCTGGAGGTTGAGCGCAAGATTCTGCAAAACGTGACGCGACTGCAAGAGAGCGCGAACGCGGCCTTTGGATTATTATATGAAGCCCCGGAAAGCGCGAGCACGCAATTGCGGCAGGCGTTGAAACGGATGGATGAACTGCTGCGGATCGATGGCTCGCAGGGGGAGACGGCTATTTCGCTGCGGCATGCAGGTGTACTGATCGATGAAGCTGCTTACGCATTGCGCGATTACCTTGGCAAGTTGGAGGGCGATCCGGCGCGGCTGGAGGATGTAGAGAGCCGGTTGGCGGCGCTCGACCGGCTGAAGCGCAAATATGGACGCAAGCTGGAAGAGGTGATTGCGTTTCGTGAGGACGTTGCCAAGCGCATCGATGAAGTGGAGAATGCGAGCGAACACCGGATCGCTTTGGAGAAGCGGCACAACGAAGCGGCGGAGCGCTACGAGAAAGCGGCGAACGAGCTGAGCCGGACACGAAAGACCGCGGCGGAGTCGCTGAGCAAGCAGATCGAGAACGAGCTGAATAGCTTGGCGATGGGCGGAACGCAGCTTCAGATTGAGCTAACGGCCGCCGAGTGGACGCCGGCGGGGACGGATGAAGTGGCTTTCCTGGTCTCTCCAAATCGCGGGGAGGAGTTGAAGCCGTTGCAGAAGATTGCTTCGGGCGGGGAACTTTCGCGCATCGCGCTGGCATTGAAGACCGCCATGGGCGGGGCAGACCAGCCAGCGGGCATCCCGACGCTGGTTTTCGACGAAGTGGATGCGGGCGTGGGCGGGGCGGCTGCGGCGGCAGTGGGAAAGCGCCTGAAGACGCTCTCTCAGAGTAATCAGGTGATCTGCGTCACGCACCTCGCGCAGATCGCGGGCTTTGCGGATCATCAGTACGCTGTCTCAAAGCGCGAAAAGAAGGGCCGTATTTCTACGCAGGTGGAAGAGCTGGGACCCGAACAACGCGCACGCGAGATCGGCCGAATGCTTTCGGGGGAAGAAATTACGGCTGACGCGCTGCGGCAGGCGGAGCAACTGATGCGGGCGGCCAAGCAGTCCGAGTAGCGGTAATTTACGTTCACGAGGGCACCTGATAATGGTCAAGGAGCGACAGATGCCTGAACCCCTGAGCGCTGAAGAAGTCCAAAAGCTTAACGACTACTGGTTTGCGGCGAACTATCTGACCGTTGGCCAGATTTACTTGAAGGACAATCCGCTTCTGGAGCGGCCCTTGACGACGGACGATGTCAAGCCCCGATTGTTGGGGCATTGGGGCACGACTGCCGGGTTGAACTTTATCTACACTCACCTCAACAGGCTGATCACGCGACATGACCTGGACATGATCTATGTCATTGGCCCTGGTCATGGCGGGCCAGGAATTGTCGCGCATGCATACCTGGAAGGGTCGTATACAGAGATCTACCCTAACGTTGAACAGAACCGCGACGGCATCAAGCGGCTGTTCCGGCAATTCTCATGGCCGTACGGCATCCCGAGCCATGTAGCGCCGGAGACGCCGGGCTCGATTCACGAAGGCGGTGAGCTTGGGTACTCGCTATTGCATGCGTTCGGCGCGGCGTTTGACAATCCAAACCTGATTGTTGCCTGTGTCGTTGGCGATGGCGAAGCGGAGACGGGCGCGCTAGCCACGAGCTGGCATTCGAACAAGTTTCTGAATCCGGCCAAAGACGGCGCCGTGCTTCCGATACTGCATCTCAACGGATTCAAGATCGCGAATCCGACTTTGCTGGCGCGCATATCGGATGAAGAGCTGCGCGACTTGTTCATCGGCTACGGTTATGAGCCGCGATTCCTGGAAGGTCACGAGCCGGCTGAGATGCACCAGCAAATGGCGGCGGTGTTGGGGGAGATGCTCGCGGAAATTCGCGGCATCCAGGAAGTGGCGCGCAAGCAAGAGAAGGTAGAACGGCCGCGGTGGCCGCTGTTAATTCTGAAAACTCCGAAGGGTTGGACCGGACCGAAAGAGGTGGACGGGAAACCGGTTGAGGGCACTTGGCGGGCGCACCAGGTTCCGGTGGACGACGTGGCACAGAATCCGGAGCATCTGCAAATTCTCGAAGACTGGCTAAAAGAGTACCAGCCCGGCAAGCTATTCGATAAGGCAGGCAGGCTGCGGCCTGATCTCTCGGCGCTAGCGCCCACCGGACATCGGCGCATGGGAATGAACCCGCACGCTAACGGCGGGTTGTTGATGGCTCCCCTGGTTCTGCCGGACTTCTGCGACTATGCGGTGAAAACTGCAAAGCCAGGGGCGGCGGAAGCGGAAGCCACGCGCGTACTGGGGCGATTTCTGCGAGACGTTGTGAAGGCCAATGAGGCCACGCAAAATTTCCGGATCTTCGGCCCGGATGAGACGGCCTCAAACCGCCTGGACGCGGTGTATGAGGAAACCAAGAAGCAGTGGATGGCGCGGATTGACCCGGTAGATATCAATCTGGCGACAGACGGCCGAGTGATGGAAGTGCTGAGCGAGCACATGTGCGAGGGCTGGCTGGAGGGCTACCTGCTCACCGGGCGGCACGGATTCTTTTCGTGCTACGAAGCCTTTATTCACATCATTGATTCAATGTTCAATCAGCATGCGAAGTGGCTGAAGGTGACGCGCCATTTGCCGTGGCGCGCGCCCATCGCGTCATTGAATTACCTGCTCTCCTCGCACGTGTGGCGGCAGGATCATAATGGCTTCTCGCATCAAGACCCCGGGTTTATCGACCATGTGGTGAACAAGAAAGCAGACGTAGTGCGTGTTTATCTGCCGCCCGATGCGAATACGCTGCTTTCTGTCGCAGATCACTGCCTGCGAAGCAGAAATTATGTCAATCTGATTATCGCGGGCAAGCAGCCGGCGCCGGTTTGGTTGGATATGGACGCGGCGACGCGGCATTGCATGAAGGGACTCGGTGTTTGGGAATGGGCTAGCAACGATGACGGGAATCCAGATGTTGTCATGGCGTGCTGCGGCGACGTACCGACGCTGGAGACGCTCGCGGCCGTCACTTTGCTGAGACAATATGTTCCGGATATCCGCATTCGGGTGGTGAATGTAGTGGACCTGATGGCGCTGCAACCTTCCAGCGAGCATCCTCACGGCCTCTCGGATGAAGAGTTCGACGCGATCTTCACAACCGATAAGCCGATCATTTTCGCCTTCCATGGATATCCGTGGCTGATTCACCGGTTGACCTATCGCCGGCATGGTCACGACAATCTGCACGTGCGCGGCTATAAGGAAGAAGGCACGACGACTACGCCGTTCGATATGACAGTCGTTAACCAACTGGATCGTTTCCAGTTGGCATTTGACGCCATCCGGCGCATCAAGCGGCTCGCATCGGTTGTACGCAAAGAGCAGGACCGGCTGGATACCAGCCTGCAGCAGCACAAGTCTTTCGTCATGCAGTACGGCGAAGATATGCCGGAAATTCGCAATTGGAAGTGGAGTCTTTGAGCACAGGGGCGGTGCGCGGACGGAACATACTTGCACTGAACTGCGGCTCTTCGTCTCTGAAATTCGGTTTCTATCTTTGCAAAGGCAAAGACGCCGAACTACTTTGCGAAGGCGAGGCCCAGGAGGTGAGCCAGAATTCATCGCGCTTTGCTTTTCGGCGAGGCACGGAGAAGCACGAAGAACAGCTGGCGATTCCAGATCATGCCGCGGCTCTGAAAACGACGCTGGAGGTCTTGAAGCAGCATAATCTGCCGCAGCCGGAAGCCGTGGGGCATCGTTTCGTACACGGCGGCGAGAAGCTGCGAGAACACAAGCGCATCACGCAGGAGGTTCTAGAGTGCCTGCGCGGAGCTGCCGCCTTCGCTCCGCTGCACGTGCCCATCGCCCTATCCGTCCTGGAAGCGATGGAGGCGAAGATGCCGGCCATCCCGCAAGTGGCGTGTTTGGATACCGCATTTCACCGAGACTTGCCGGACGTGGCGCGCACGTTCGCGCTGCCTGCGAAAGTTCGCGAAATGGGCGTGGAGCGTTACGGCTTCCACGGCGTATCGATTGAATCGATTCTGGCGCAACTCGATGCCGTTCCCGAGCGGCTGGTGGTGGCCCATCTAGGCAATGGATCGAGCATTACGGCGATCCGGCGCGGCGCTTCGGTGGACACATCGATGGGGCTGACGCCGAGCGGCGGAATCATGATGGGAACGCGCTGCGGCGACATGGATCCTGGCGTGATCGTGTTCCTGATGAAACGTGGATACGCCGAGACCGGAAAACTGGAGGGTTTGGTGGATCATGAGTCCGGACTCAAAGGCGTCTCGGGCAAGACGAGCGATGTCCGCGAACTGATGCAAGCGCGGGATCACGATGCGAACGCGAACCTGGCGCTCCGGATGTTCTGTTATCAGGCGCGAAAGACGGTCGCGGCGATGGCCGCAGCGCTGGGCGGCCTGGATGAACTGGTGTTTACGGGTGGAATTGGCGAACATGCTACCCAGATTCGCGATGAGATTTGCGCAGAACTCGGCTTTATAGGCGATTGCCGAATTCGCGTGCTGCCGGCGCAGGAAGAACTGCAAATCGCGCGCATAACGGCTAAGCTGACCGCCTGAGGCCGGCCCGGCGAAAGACGGCTGAAAGCGTTGATTTCGATTCCGGGATGCCGAGCAAAGCGGTACCGCCGAAATAAATGGCTCCGTAGAGCGGCAGCACAACTGCGGCGAGGGGTAATGGATGAGCGGTCCCCAACTGGAGTTTTAGCCAATAGCCGATTCCGGCGCCGATAAAGGCCACAGACCAGAGTTTGACCATGAATTCAGCGGAGAGCGGCGTTTTCCCGATGCGTTGTCCGAGCGCGCGGCGCAAGAGCGTAAATTCGACCCAGCCGGCAATTCCCGCGGATGCTGTTAGCCCTGCAACTCCCCACCGCTGTTCAATGCCGAGCCAGCGCGGGAAGGGAAAGGCGAAAAGCAGACCTAGCGCCGTGGTAAGCAGTACCCGTACAATGGCGAACTGGAGCGGCGTTTTGGTGTCAAGCAACGCATAGAATGCCGAAGAATACAGCCGCCCGAGCGATGTCGCGAGCAACCCGACGGCAGAGCCCGCGATTACCGACCAGACGTAGATTGCGCCCGCGTGATGGAAACGGCCTGACTGGTAAAGCGCCGCCACCAGCACGTCGCCAAGGACCAGGAAGGCGACCGCCGAGGGAACAATGAAGAACGCGATCCGGCGAAGACCGGAAGCGAGGCGTCCACGCACGATGGCGGCTACTTCTTCCTCACTGCCGACGGCGCTGGAGAGCGCCGGAAGCTCGGCTGCCGAGATGGACATGCTAAAGAGGCTTATGGGAAGCACTGAAATGACCTGACCATAGCCCAAAGCTGCCACCGCGCCCATGGGCAATTTGCTGGCAATCATCTGGTCAACGTAGGAGCTGATTTGCACAACTCCCCGGCTAAAAAAGATGGGCACGAAGTTGCGCATCACGGAGCGCACGTGCACAGAGTGAAGATTTAGCGCCGGACGAAAGTGAGGCAGCAGATGTAGAACCCGAGGGAGCTGCACCAGGAACTGCAAAGCGCTTCCGGCAACATAGCCCCACGCAACGTAGAGCACAAGCGAATCCGGCCGCGTGTAGCGCCCGAAGAAAATGGCCACTGCGATGACGGCGACGTTCAAGGCGACGGGCGCCATATAAGAGAGCAGAAAACGGCGATGACTGTTTAAGACGCCGAGGCACCAGGCGCTCATGACGAGAAGGCCGGTGCCTGGAAAAAGGATGCGGACGATCCGGATGGTGAGGGCGCGCGTTTCGCCCTTAAAGCCGGGAGCGATGAAATCAATGAGAAAGGGCGTCAGCAAGACGCCCAGGAGCACAAGTACGGAGCAAAGGAGGGCAAGAATGCCGAAGACGGCAGCAGCAACCTCATCCGCTTCCTGGTCTTGCTTACGGGCACGAAGCTTTGCGTAGACGGTAACAAAAGAGGCCGATAAGACGCCTTCCCCGAAGAGGTTGCTGAGCAAATTCGGAATGCGAATAGCCGCCCGGAAGGTATCCGCGACAATGGACTCTACTCCAAAATAGTGCCCGATGACGCTCTCTCTGACAAGACCTGTGATCCGGCTGACCAGAATGCCGGCGGCGACGCGCGAGGATGAGCCGAGCCGGAGCAAAGGGGGAGATGTGAGCGGCGGCGCCACTGTGGCCATTGGGTTGCGGACATTTTCGGGCAACTCAGCGCGGACGCGCCTGGAGTCTTTTGGCCCGTGAGGGATGCGGATGCGAACTTGCAATGGCGATGCTTCTGTCTGAGAGTAACAATTGTTGCGAATTTATCCAGGCAGCCGCAGCATCCAAAGAGCATAGGAGCGAGATGTCCTTGAGATTGGTAATCAGTAAGTGTGTGGCAGCTACGGTTTTAAGCGGCTGCGTTCTGTTCGCTCAGGGACCGCCAAGCCCAAAGCCAAGACCGGCGACTCCGAGCCCGGAAAAAATGGACTTACTGAAACAGCTCAGCAGCTCTTTTGAAGAGGTTTCGCAGCGATCTGGACGAGCCGTGGTGCAGATTTTCGTTCGCAGTTATGTTACCGGCAGTGAGAGTCAAGATAGCAGCAGCCCGCTTCTGACGGCGGAAAACAGCAGCGGATCCGGAATTATTCTAAGCCCGGACGGTGACATCCTGACGAACGCCCACGTAGTGAAGAATGCACATTCGGTGAGAGTCCAATTGAATGTGCGTGCCGAAGCGGAGGCGCGCGAGCAAGGCGATCACACGATGAACCGTCCTTTGCCCGCACGCATCATCGGCGTGGATCGAGATAGCGACCTGGCCGTGATCAAAATCGACAAAACTAACTTGCCTTTTCTGTCATTCGGCAATTCAGACGATTTGAAGCAGGGACAGATTGTTCTGGCTCTGGGCAACCCGCTTGGCCTGGACAACTCGGTGAGCATGGGGGTGATCAGCGCGGTTTCGAGACAAGTGAAAGCAGACGACCCCATGGTCTATATCCAGACGGACGCGCCTATTAATCCAGGAAATAGCGGGGGACCGCTGTTGGATACGGATGGTCGCGTAGTGGCGGTAATGAGGGCATTGGATTTGCCATTCCGATTAGTGGGGGTCGACACGTTCATTGCCCGTGACGTCTACACGCAATTGAAAGCGCAGGGCCATGTGCATCGCTCGCAATTGGGAGTCGTGGGCGAGACGATTACACCGGAAATGGCCGAAGGACTTAGGGCATGCTAAACAATAATATGTACAAAGCATAAGACATAGGTTATGTTTTATGTAGTGGGTCGCCATACCTCAACGGCTTCATCGGAGAAGATCTGGATGAAGGTTCTTGGAACGTTGAATGAGTATCAGGCACGGCTCTTTGTGGCTGAGAGGGCACTCGATCTGGGACGGGGCGGGATCACTCGTTTGGCACGCCTGACGGGAATGTCACGAGTGACTATTACGCAGGGAGTCAAGGATCTCAGCGGCGCCGCGAGGTTGAGAAGCGCATCCTCGGGCCGCGTGCGGAATCCCGGCGGCGGGCGGAAGAAAGTGGAGGACGGCGATCCCGCATTGATGGGCCGGCTCAAGGAGATCGTCGAGGAGACCACGGCGGGCGATCCGATGAGCCCTTTGAAGTGGACCAGTAAATCCACGCGGACCATCGCTCTGGAACTGACCCGATCGGGGCATCCGGTCAGCAGCGTGACAATAGGCCGTTGTCTGGAGGATATGGGCTACACGTTACAGGCAAACGTGAAGACTCGTGAAGGAGCGCAGCATCCGGATCGTGACGCGCAGTTCCGGTATTTGAACCGCCAGGTGAAGAACTTCCGGCGAGACGGATCCCCCGTGATCTCGGTGGACACAAAGAAGAAGGAACTCGTCGGAGCCTTTAAAAATGCGGGTCGCAGATGGCTTCCCCAAGGCCAAGCTGACGAGGTATCGGTTCACGATTTTCCGCACCTCGGCGAGGGCAAGGCGATTCCATACGGGGCTTATGATATCGCCCGCGACAGAGCCGTAGTCAATGTTGGAGTGACTCACGATACGGCCGAGTTCGCCGTGGAGAGTATCCGGCGCTGGTGGCGTCTGGACGGAAAACGGCACTATCGGGGAGCGGACAGATTGCTCATCTGCGCCGACAGCGGAGGCAGCAACGGGAACCGCCAGCGTGCCTGGAAACTCCATCTGCAGGCACTCAGTGATGAAACGGGCATGGCTATCACGGTCTGCCATTATCCGCCGGGCACCAGCAAGTGGAACAAGATCGAACACCGGCTGTTCTCTTTCATCAGCCTGAACTGGCGCGGCAAACCGTTGCTTAACTTTGAAACTGTTATCAACCTCATTGGCGGCACCCATACCAAAAGCGGTCTAAAAGTCAAAGCCGTTCTAGACACCAACCAGTACGAGACCGGTATTGCCACTCCGGACGAAGACATCGACAAACTACGCCTGAAAAGGCATAGAACCCACCCCAACTGGAACTACACTCTCCTGCCTCGCAACTCATGAGCCGCGAGCGTTTGATTGTACATATTATTATTTAGCAGCCCCTTAGTCTCGAAACGGACCACGGGATCGTGGTTTCCGATCTTGCCCCAGATGGCCCGGCGGCGCACGCGGGAATGCAGGTGGACGACATCATCGTCGCAATGAACGGCAGGCGAATAACGAGCTTGCAGCAGCTGGAAGCGAGTGTTTACCGCATGGCGCCGGGAACAAAAATAACTGTCCGGGTGCAGCGCGGAGCAGATCAGATGGATTTACCGATTGTCACGCAAGAGCAGGCGGGCGAAGAATTGGACACGCTTGCCGATCTGGTGGATCCGGCAAAAAACGTGGTTCAGGAGCTGGGCATTGTGGGGTTGGATATAACGAAGGCGGTGCTGAGCCTCATGCCCGACCTTCGGCGGCCCGAAGGCGTCGTGGTGGCGGCACGGCAAGCGAACGCCCCTTATTCCGGTCCAGCGCTGCAGGTAGGTGATGTGATCTACGGCGTGAACCGCCAAGTGGTAGTAGGGGTTGCTCAACTCAAAGGCGTGTTGCAGCAAATGAAATCAGGTTCTGCCGCAGTGCTTACCATAGAGCGCGATGGTCACATGATCTATGTGCCTCTGGAACTCGACTAGGGCAGTTCTGTCGCCAACGCGTCGAAGGGGTTGGGGAAAGAGCTTGATACCGTGGAAGAGATAAATGAACAAGGGCCCCGTTTCAAGCTTCATTCAGCATCATTTTCGACATTTTAATGCCGCAGCGCTGGTTGAGGCGGCTGAAGCGTACATCGATCATCTGAGCAAGGACGGCAAAATGTTTCTGACGCTGGCCGGCGCGATGAGCACGGCCGAGTTGGGCGTTTCGCTTGCCGAGATGATCCGGCAAAACAAAATTCACGCCATTACCTGCACCGGGGCAAACCTGGAAGAGGACGTTTTTAACCTGGTAGCGCACGATTTCTACGAGCGCGTTCCGCACTGGCGGGACCTGACTCCCGGAGACGAACAGAAACTTCTCGAGCGGCACATGAATCGGGTAACCGATACCTGCATTCCCGAAGAAGAAGCGATGCGGCGGATCGAGAGCGTAATCCTGAAGGAATGGGTGCTGGCCGATCAGAAGGGTGTACGCTATTTCCCGCACGAGTTCTTTTACCGCATTTTGCGATCCCCTGATTTGCAGAAAAGCTTCCAAATTGACGTGAAGGATAGCTGGCTCTACGCGGCGATGGAGCGGAACCTGCCGATGTTTGTGCCCGGGTGGGAGGATTCGACGCTCGGCAACATGTACTCGGGGCACTGCATAGCGGGCGATGTGAAGAACGTACACACGGTGCGGACCGGAATCGAATACATGATGGAATTGGCCGGCTGGTATACGAAGACCGTGAAAGAAGCGTCTATTGGTTTCTTTCAGATCGGCGGCGGCATTGCCGGTGACTTTCCGATATGTGTGGTGCCGATGTTGCGGCAGGATTTGCAGCGCACCGATACGCCCCTGTGGGGATACTTCTGCCAGATCAGCGATTCAACCACAAGTTACGGTTCCTATTCAGGCGCAATTCCGAACGAAAAGATCACCTGGGAAAAGCTCAGCATTCATACGCCGAAGTTCGTCATTGAATCGGATGCGTCGATCGTTGCGCCGCTGGTGTTCGCGTATGTACTGGGGCAGTAAGAGCTATTAGTATCTTCCGGAAGCCAGTCACCAATCCCTGAAAAAATATTCCATTCTGGCTCAGCAGCTTATCCACGACTGGAAGTAGCGCGCGCGTCCGGCATCCATGACTCTTATGGCGTAAGTCCTTATGCCATCTTGTCTACAACTCGAGCGTCTGAGTACCGCCGCGCAAAATGCCGTCGCATGCGAGAAAGCGACCGGAGCTCCCGCAGAACTGACCGTTGCTCAATGGTTGATCGAAAGCGGCTGGGGCGCACACGAGCCCGGCAACAACTGTTTTGGCATCAAAGCCTACACGGGCTGCTATGGGATCCAATGGCTTGAAACCCTCGAACTTGCCGGTGGCGTTCTCAAGCCGCTTAGGCAGGAATTTGCGGCTTTCCCCACTCTCACTGCTTGCTTCCAAAAGCACGCTGAAATAATCTGCCAGGGTGCGCCCTATCAACGTGTGTGGCGGGAGTACGAACAATCGAAGAGCTTGACGGAATTGATTAAGGGTGTCGCGCCGATCTACGCCACATCTCCCAATTACTCCGGGATTCTACTCGAGGTCGTCTGCATGCCGAAGGTAGTCTCCGCTATCGCGCAGGCGCGGCTGCAGAGTACTTAGGCCGAACCTTCAGCAAGGAATGAACTTAATTGAAATCGAGTCGAATGGTCCGCACAAGGTGTTTATCGACTTGGAGGTAGAAGGCTCACGATAGGGTTCGACTGTTTTGATGAGCGTCGAGGAGCACTCGAACTTGATGGGCACGAAAATCGAAAATCTGGTGCAAATCGCGTAGTACTAGAGCGGCGTGAAGCGCCCTCTCCAAGAAGGCCAAATGGTAGCGCGTACTCAACAAAATCCGAAATCACTGTGCCAGCGCCTGATGCCTGAAAGCGATGTGTATGGCGCCAGAGTAAATAGGGACCGCGTGTATCTGCGTATCGACAAACGAGTGCGGTGGGTCCCAACCGTTGATTTTCGCTGTCCAGTGCACAGGCAATCCGCGCCATCTAAGCCGGTAGACGATTTCAGAGCCGTTTGACAGATACGCGGGTGCGGTAACGATCCGAAAATGCAACCACGCAGGTGTAATGGCGTCCAGGTTGCCAGGATCCGCGAAAAAGGGAAATGTTTGTTCAAGTGGGCGGCAGATTAGCTGTTCGCGAGCCAGGGAGTGCATACTCATCTGCCGAATAGATGCATCCAGTAGGTTTTCGAGCTACGGCTGCCTTGGAAATCGGGCGAAGAGTCCAAAAAAATCAGAATCGGAACCGGTTCAACAACGATGAGCCGCGATGGCTTGAGCCTTTCCGACCACTGCTTCAGCTCCTCGGCGAAGCTGCCTGCATTCTGCCGATCATCGATTTCGCGATAGTAAACGCGGCAGCCGCGTTGGCGGAGTTCCTCCCGAGCCTCCGAAAGCACGGGAGCCGGCATTGAGTTGATCTCCGAGTACGAGAATCAGATTGCGAACCTTCGCCATCTTTCTTGCTGAGTTATACCTGTGGACCGGTAGTGATCACGATGGCTTGGGCCGGCGGATCTGAATCACCGCGATAGGCATGCGGTTCAAGTGCATCGAAGTACACGCTATCGCCCGCTTCGAGCAGGTGCTCCTCTGACTCGAATCGGATGACAAGAGATCCAGATAAAACATGGACTAATTCCCAGCCTTCATGAAAGTGTTCACGTACTTCCTCCCCTTTACGCGCTGGGAACTCCGCCACGTAGGCCGACACGCGCTTCTCCTTTGCGCTGAAAGCGAGCACTTCGAAAAAGTACGCTGGAATTGGATTGTCCGGTCGATCCGGGAATCGCAGACGCTCGCGTGCGCGGGTGACGCCGAAGACTCTTTTGGACCGCTGATTATCGAAAAAATAATCGAGACCCACGTCGAACACCATCGCGATTCGAGCCAGCGTCGGTAGAGTTGGCATCGTTTTCCCGTTTTCCAGTTGCGACAGCAGAGAAGCGGAAAGTCCAGTGTGCTTTCCAAGATCCACCAAACCGATTTTCTTTCTCAGCCGTAGCCGCCGAAGTTTGGAGCCGATTTCGTAGGAGGACAACATTCGGCTGAGCGACTCCTCGTACTTTTTATAGCTATTAAAATTGCCTTCATTGTAATGGACAAAACCAGTCGATTTTTTACTTATATTGAAAGCAGTTTTCAATTCATCGGTCTTCAAGCGTTTCCGCAGGCTTAGAGTGAGGCATAGGCGGCTCTGAAAAATGGATTCTCCAACGCGCTTTCAGACGCAAAATCGGACCTATCGCTGGAAAACAGATGACGAGCTGATTCTTATTTGTAACTCCGATCGAGAAGCATTTGGAGAACTAGCCCGCCGCCATAGTTTGATAGCATTCAAGGCCGCATACGTCGTACTGCGCAACGAATCAGATGCCGAAGATCAAGTTCAAAGCGCGCTGTGCAAAGCGCTAGAACACATAGACGGTTTTAGGCGTGATTCCAAATTTTCGACGTGGCTCGTTCGCATCGTCGTCAACGAATGTTTGATGCAATTGCGCCGAGTCCGGCGTATTTCAATCGTTACACTCGATGAGGTTGAACGGGAAGGGTCGCATTTGGAAGTGCCCGACGAAAGAAGGTCTCCCGAAGCAGCAGTAGAAAGACTGTTCCTAGCAAGAGTATTGGATCGTGAGATCCGCCGGATTCCGCCTCTTCTGAGGAATGCTCTTTTACTGCGCGATGTTCAGCAGAAGTCGATGCCGGAAGTCGCCCGAAGTCTGGGCATCACGGTAGAGGCAGCCAAGAGCCGTTTATCGCGTGCGCGTGAGGAATTAAGAAAGCGTCTTGAGCCGCACGTCTCAACACAACTCATATCGAAGTCTCCGCATTTGGAGGCAAAGTTCACCAGAAAGGAAGCCGTTACATGATCTCAGAACTCACAACGGAACCGCGCTCCAGCGCGCGTAAAGAACATCGGGAAGGAGCGGTCGCGCGCCGCATTGAGCAACAGACGGCGAAATTGCCTTCCGATACCTGGCTCTGGGCCGCATTAGGATCGATAGGCGTTTCGCTGTTCTTCCAAATTACCGGAAGTGAGAAAAAAGCGAACTTCGTCGGTCATTGGGCGCCGACGTTTCTACTTCTCGGACTCTACAACAAGCTCGTGAAGCTGCACGGCTCCGACGGAGCTTAGCGGGAGCGGCATCGCACGCCAGTAGGTCGTTGCGATACCGGGCCGTTCGCCAAACAAATGGGGGTCTGGAGGGAGATAGTTGTTGTCACGTCACGTCGTTGTTGTGGGAGCCGGTCCCGGAGGTCTCACGGCCGCTGCTCTGCTGGCAAAATCGGGCGTTCGCGTCACTGTTCTCGAACGTCTGCCGCACCTCGGCGGCAGAACCTCAAACTTTACAGCCCAGGGATTCCGTTTTGATTACGGCCCCACTTTTTTTCACTACCCACAAGTGCTCGAGAGCGTTCTGCGCGGAATTGGTTACAACCTGTGGCGCGAGCTGGATCTCATCCGTCTCGATCCGAATTACAGGCTCGTATTTGGGCTCGGCGGAGAGATTCTTGCGAGTTCCAACCTTCACAAAATGGAAGCTGCCGTCGCGCAACCCAACTCTCGCGATGCGCTGCGTCTTCGCTCTTTTGTAGCCGACAATCGCAAAAAGCTGGAAAGTTTCCGGCCCTTTCTCGAAGCTCCTTTCCATAGCTGGCGGGACACGTTCCGTCTTAACGTTCTCGGCCTGCTGCCGATTTTGAAGCCGTGGAGATCACTCGATTCCGAGCTCAGCCGCTATTTCTCCGATCCGCGCGTACGGCTTGCCTTCTCATTTCAATCCAAGTATTTGGGCATGTCGCCTGTCGACTGTCCGGGTCTGTTTACGATTCTGTCGTTTCTTGAATATGAGTATGGCGTGTATCATCCCGCCGGTGGATGCGGATCGGTCACGGCGGCGCTCGGCCGCATCGCCGAGCAGTTGGGCGCAACCATACACCTGAACGAGCCGGTCACGCAAATTCTTTTTCAAGGCTGCAAAGCCGTTGGAGTGAGGACAGCGAACGGGGATTATAAGGCGGATGCGGTCGTGGTCAACGCCGATTTTGCACGTGCGATGACAAAGCTAGTTCCAGACCGGTTGCGCCGCCGCTGGACCGATCGGAAACTCGCAACGAAAACTATGTCTTGTTCGGCATTCATGATGTACCTTGGCATGCGGGGAGTGTACGAAGAGCTTTCGCATCACACGATTTACATTTCCAAAGACTACTCGCGCAACATGCAAGAAATCGGGCGGGAGCATGTCCTTTCCGAAGATCCCTCGTTCTACGTGCAAAATGCTTGCGTCACGGACCCGAGTCTTGCGCCACGCGGGAAGAGCACGCTCTATGTTCTAGTGCCGGTTACGCATCAAAGCAGGCGCTTGAATTGGGAACGCGAGCGGGCGCGCTATCGAGAATTGGTTCTGGACAAGCTCGCCGGGATTGGAGCAACTGGAGTACGTTCGCGCATTGAGTATGAGCGCATTGTGACGCCGGATGATTGGGACGCGGATTTCGAGCTATATAAAGGCGCGGTGTTCGGCTTGGCGCATACCTGGTCGCAGATGCTGCACCTGCGGCCGCGGAACCGGTTCGATGAAGTGGAGGGAATATATCTGGTGGGCGGCAGTACGCATCCGGGGAGCGGGTTGCCTGTGATTTTCGAATCGGCTCGCATCAGTTCGCGACTGGTGCTGGAAGATTTGGGGATCCCAATTCCTTGGCTCACGCAAACTCCCGAAGCGATGTACGCCGGAGCAGCATGACGGCCACAGTGGAAAAGCTTGCGCTAGTTGAGACTGGTGTTCGATGTGAAACCGTCGAGCGCGCGCGCGCGGCTCAGCGGTTATGGGCTGCGACCACCCTGCAGCATCGGCTGCAAATCGTGCGCAAGATGCGGAACGAGATTGCTTGTGAAGGAAGTTCGCTTCTGGAAGCGTTCGCACTGGAGCCGGGTCGCAATCGCGCCGAGAAATTGGCATCTGAAATTATTCCGCTGGCTGAGGCGTGCCGTTTTCTCGAACGGGAAGCGAAACGTATTCTGGCTCCGCAGTGCTTGCACCTAAAGCGCAAAGCGCTTTGGTTGTGGGGAGTCGAGGTGGAGCAGCGCCGCGATCCGATTGGCGTGGTTCTAATCATCGGTCCTGCGAATTACCCACTCTTTTTGCCGGGTGTGCAGGCGCTACAGGCATTGATTGCCGGAAACGCCGTGGTTCTCAAGCCGGGGCGCTCGGGTGGGCGAGTAATTGGCGTTTTTCGGCAATTCGCCATTCGCGCTGGAGTTCCAGAGGATTTGCTGCTGCTTCTCGAGGAAGACGTTGCGCCGGCGAAAAAAGTCATTGCAGCGGGCGTGGACAAAATCATCCTGACCGGATCTGTAGAAACGGGGCGCGAGGTGTATCGACAAGCGGCGCAACAGTTAACTCCGCTGACTTTGGAACTTTCCGGGTGTGATCCGGTGTTTATTCATGAAGGAGCTGATCTCGAGCGGGCGGCGGATGCAATTGCGTTTGGTATACGATGGAACGGCGGCGATACTTGCATCGCACCGCGGCGCATTCTGGTTGCAGCGGCGGTCGCGGAACAGTTTGAGCGTATTTTGTGCGAGAGGTGTCCGCAGGCAGCCCACTCGCTGCCTATCAAGCCCTTTCAAACCGATGAGGAGGCCCTGCAATTGGCCGAAGAATCTTCTTTCGCCTTGGGCGCGTCCGTCTTCGGGGAACCGGCTGCCGCGCGCGCATTCGCGGCAAGAGTTCACGCCGGCACTGTGGTAGTGAATGACATCATTGCGCCAACCGCCGACCCTCGCGTCGCATTCGGGGGACGCGGGCAAAGCGGATTCGGCTTCACGCGTGGAGCGGAAGGTCTGCGCCAACTCACCGCGCCAAAAGCGGTAATCGTACAACGCGGAAGACGCTTGCGTCATCTCGAACCGTTACCGGACGACGCAGAAGAACTGTTCGGCACTTATCTCGCTGCCTCGCTCAAAACTCACTGGCGCGATCGGTTGTGCGCGTTGGGTCGATTGATGTTCGCCCTATCGTCTTCGAGGAGAAGCAACTGATGAACTTGAGCTCAAATCGCCGGATCGGCATCATTGGTTCAGGTCTGGGTGGCTTAAGCGCCGCGTGTGCTTTGGCCGCGCGTGGGTACAGCGTCACGGTTTTCGAGAAGAATTCGTGGATCGGCGGCAAGGCTGCAGTGCTCAAGGAAAGCGGTTATCGCTTCGATATGGGGCCGACGATTCTCATCTGTCCCTCTGTTTTGCGAAAAATCTTTGTCGAAGCTGGACGGGATCTTTCTGCCTATCTGGATCTCGTTCCTTTGGAACCGCAATGGCGTTGCTTTTTTGAGGACGGCAGCCGTCTTGATCTGCGCGGCGACGTTTCCGCGATGCGGGAAGAACTGCGCGAGTTTGCGCCCGAGACTATCGCTGGGTATGAACGATTCACTACGAGCAGCGAAGAGTTGCACTCGATTTCCAAGCGCTTCTTCTTCTGGCGCTCTGTGGGAGGCATGCGAGATACCTTTCAGACCGGCTCGGTTCTCAATCTCAGTTTATTGCGGGATGTCAGCCGCATGAAGCTCGGCCAAACCGTACATGGAGCGATCCGGCGCGAGATTAAAGACGAACGAGTGGCACAAATGCTCGATCATCTGGTGCAGTATGTGGGATCGTCGCCAGAAAAAACGCCAGCGATTCTCTGCGCAATTGAACACATGCAGCGCAACGAAGGCGTTTGGTATCCGATTGGAGGAACGCGCGCGATCCCGGAGGCGCTTGAGAGATTGGCCCGCGAGCTCGGGGTCAAATTTCGGACCAATGCTGCGGTTAAGCGAATCGCAACCGAAGGCCGCCGAGTTACGGGAATCGAAACCGAAACAAATGAATTCGTTCCGCTCGGCGCAGTTGTGGCCAATTCGGATTCTGTGCGAACCTATCGCGAAATGCTGGGCGGACAAGCTGCTAAAAAATTTGATGCCAAGCGCCATTACGAACCCGCCTGTTCGGGCTTGGTGTTGTATCTGGGACTGAACCGCCGCTACGATCACCTCTCACACCACAACTTTGTCTTTTCTCGTGATTCCTCCGAGGAATTCCATGCTATTTACGAGCGGGGACAGTTGGCGCCAGACCCGACGTGTTACATCTGCGCGCCCGCCCGGACTGAACCGGCGGTTGCGCCGCCGGGCGGCGAGGCACTCTACGTTCTCGTGCATACACCGTATCTGCGGCCAGAACACGACTGGAAGAAACTGTATCCGCGATATCGCCGAACAATTCTCGAAAAGGTCGCGCGGGCGGCAGGTCTCAAGGATCTCGAGTTTGCGATTGAGTTTGAACATTACTTGACGCCGGAAGACATCGACGCCCGCTACGGAGTTTGGAAAGGCGCCATCTATGGAATCGCCAGTCATGGACGGCTGCAAGGTGGATTCAAGCCCGCCAATCACGATTCGGAACTTTCGGGTCTTTATCTGGCGGGAGGCGCTGCGCATCCTGGTCCCGGCATGCCGATGGTAATGATGTCCGGCTGGATTGCGGCCGACCGGCTGGATCGCGATCAGGTTGTCGAACGGGCGCGAGCAGCCGTTGTATGAACGACCCGCATTCATCATCGCGGTCTAGGGCTGCCCTTCCGCCGATTGCAAAGCGGCAGCTCGGCTGGTTCAACGCATACGTGAGTTGGTTCTTGCGGCGCAATTTTCATGGGTTGCATCTTCTTCGGTTAACGAATTTGGAGCAACTGGAAAGCTTACCCCTATTGGTGTGTTTGAACCACCCCTCTTGGTGGGACCCTCTGGTTGGCCTCCACTTGAGCCAGCGGTTCTTTCCTCTTCGGCACCATGTCGCGCCCATTGCCGCCGCGGGATTGGCGAAATACAAATTTTTCGAGAGGCTGGGTTTTTTTGGCATCAACGCGGATACACGGCAAGGCGCCGCCCGCTTTCTTCAAATCGGCAAATCGGCGCTGAGTCGTCCCGATGGCGCGTTCTGGGTAACACCCCAAGCCGCATTCGCTGACGTTCGGCAGCCGATTGTGCTTGAGCCCGGCGTCGGGCATCTGGTTCGACATGTCGAACGTTTCGCGATGCTTCCTGTGGCTCTCGAATACAGCTTTTGGAACGAGCGTCACCCGGAGGCATTCGCCTGTTTCGGCCCCCCAGTGATCGGGTACGGGCGCGATCATACGGCTACCGATTGGAATCGGGTATTCGCCCGCTCGATGGAAGAAACGCTGCATGCGCTCTCTGTTAAAGTTCAGCTTCGAAACGCCAGCTTGTTCGAGCGGCTGCTCAATGGCAGCGCCGGTGTAGGCGGCGTCTATGGTTTGTGGCGCGCATCCAAAGCAACGCTGCGTGGAAAACCATGGCAGCCCGAACACGGAGAAAATTGAATTGCTGCTTGCGGTGCTTGCTTGGATCTGTTTGCTGCTGGCCATCGTTCCCGCGCTACTTTTTCTGAGAAATCTGCAGCTATACAATCCTCCTCCGCTTGCGTCTCAAATCGAATCTGTTTCAGTTCTTATTCCCGCGCGCAACGAGGAACGCTCGATTGCCGCCTCTGTACGGGCGGCACTTCAAAGCGAACATGTCGATCTGGAGCTTGTTGTGCTCGACGATCACTCGGAAGACCGTACAGCCGCGATCGTAGAAGAAATTGCGCGCTCGGATCACCGCGTTCGGCTGACAGCAGCGCCACCTCTGCCGAGCGGCTGGTGCGGAAAACAGTTTGCGTGTTCGCTTTTAGCGAGCCTAGCGGCGCGGCCGGTATTGTGTTTTCTCGATGCCGATGTGCAGCTTCAGCCGGATGGCCTGGCGCGCGTCGTCGCACAACTTAAGCGGAGTGAGGTGGGTTTGATTAGCGGGTTCCCTCGTCAGATTACACGAACGCCATTGGAACAGCTACTGCTGCCGCTGATGCATTTCCTGCTTCTCGGGTTTTTGCCACTCGACCAAATGCGAAAATCCACGGAACCGTCACTCGGCGCCGGCTGTGGTCAATTGCTCGTGGCCGATCGCGACGCGTATCTCAAAGCAGGCGGACACGAGGCCATTCGAGAATCGCGGCACGATGGAATTGCTCTGCCCAGAGCCTTTCGGCGGGCCGGCTTGAAAACCGATCTTTGTGACATAACGGGGAATGCTTCGTGCCGCATGTACCACAGTGCGCGAGAAGTTGTATTCGGGTTACTGAAGAATGCGACGGAAGGCTTGGCCGCGCCCCAACGGATTGTACCCTTCTCGATCCTGTTGTTTTTTGGTCAGGTGTTTCCGCTGCTTCTGTTCACATATTTGTGGATTGAAGGTGGATCGCACAGGCTGCTGATCGTTGCTGGCGTTGCCCTAATCGCCTCTTACCTGCCACGGATCGTCGCGGCTCTGCGCTTCAAGCAACCCTTTTTCGCCGCCTTGTTGCATCCGGCCGCGATTCTGGTTTTACTTGGCATTCAATGGATCGCGCTGCTTCGGGAACTACTTCGAATGCCAGCTACATGGAAAGGGCGGCGTTATTCGACTTCCTAAGCGCACTGTATGCTTCAACCCTCTTTAGCCGCGGGCGACAAGGCTCCTGATTTCGAACTCGCTACTTCGGGAGGAAGCCAGATTCACTTTTACGAGACTCTGGAACGTTCACCTGTCGTGCTCTTCTTTTACGTAAAGGCATTTACGCCGCTCTGCACGGCGGAGGTCTGCGCATTCCGCGATAACGCCAAATCGTTTGCTCATGTAAACTGCACTCTCTTCGGCGTGAGTTCGGACGCGCCGGCCACCGCACGGCGCTTCGCAAGTTTCCATCGTTTGCCTTTTCCACTTCTTCTCGATTCCGACAACTATGTGCGGAAGCTGTATCGTGTGCCGAAATTGCTCGGAGTTTTGCCGGGACGCGCCACATTTGTCATAGACCAGGACCGCTTAATCGAACAGGTTACTTACGCTCCGTTTCAGAGCATGACGCACGTTATGAAAAGCTTGGACGCACTTCACAAACGATGATGAAGCACGCGCCATCGTCTTTGACTATTCTGTTGCTGGCGAAGGCCGGCAATTCAACACCGCCGCTTCAATTCGAACAGGCACGCTCTCTCTACTACCAAGGGGTCGCATTGACAAGCATGACTTCCCTCCGAAAGATTTGCTTAGGCGCAGTAGCGGGATTGGCTGGTTCAGCCGTGATGCACGGCTTTCGCCTCGGATGGGAGCGAGTAGCGGTCAATGACCGGGATACAATTTTTGGCTTTGATCGTGAGGCGGACGTGAATTCCGCGCGTCTCATTGCCTTTTGATTTTTACGCGAGAATCTCACGGAACAGAGCGGGGCCCAGCTCGGAATTGGAATGCATTACGGCTACGGTGCGCTGCTTGGAATGATTTATGCCGCGACGTGCCGCCCGAGGCCGTTGGCTTCATAAGGGAAGAGGCGCGGTATTCGGCGCTCTGCTCTGGTTGTGTGCCGATGAGATTCCTATCTCCTTTTCGGGCGTCTCCAATCCGTTCAAGAAGAGTGCAGTCTCGCATGGAAGCGCTTTGGCTGCGCATCTTCTATTTGGGATCACGGTTGCGACGCTCTTCGGCCATGGCAATACCGAACTTATGAAGACTGAACAGGAATGCGATCGAAGCCCCACAGCTGCTGGCCGGGATACGAACCCGTAAAGGGAAAGAGCCGCACAGTCAGAGCAGTTGCCGGCCAAAAGCAGAATCAAAGTTGACGGATTCTGAGAAGAAGTTCTGCGCGCAGCGCAAGCGCCAGCTCAAAAAATGGCAAGCCGATCACCCACACACTCGGAAATCAGGCGCGCAGCATCTGCACGCACCCGGAACGAAGCCGAAGAAAGGTCAGACCAAACGCACCAAAAAAACAGGAAAGAATGCAGGCAGAGCTAAATAGCGCGAGGGTGGAAGTCGCATACTTCTTCTGGATGCCTGCTTGATGCGGTCTGTTGCGGTGCTTTTCTGTCCCACCAGTTTTTCTATTCAGCAGCATTGGGTTGAATCCAAAAGATATCGGGGAGATTTATTTGAAAACGCCTCCTATCCTGGTCTGGTTCCGCTTGGATTTGCGCATTGAGGACAATCCGGCTTTAAGTGCTGCCGTTGAGACCGGAACTCCAATAATTCCGGTCTTCATCTGGGGGCCGGAAGAAGAAGATCCGTGGCCGCCAGGATCGGTCTCGCGGTGGTGGCTTCACCAGTCGCTGAGCAGCATTGAAGAAGCCTTAATCAAGCTTGGGTCGAGACTGATTATCCGGGAAGGGGACAATGAACAAGTATTGAAGGACTTGCTCGCCGAGACAAAGGCCAGGGCGATTTTTTGGAACCGTCGCTATGAGCCGGCCATTATTGCGCGTGATGCAAAAATAAAACAGGTCCTCATCGCGGCTGGGTTTGAGGTCGAAAGCTTCAACAGTGCACTCCTGTTTGAACCCTGGATTGTTCTCAATAGCTCCCGGCGGCCGTTTCAAGTCTTTTCCGCATTTTGGAAAGCTTGCCTGAAGCAGCCGGACCCTCCTAAGCCCTCACCGGCGCCAAAAGCGATAGCTCGCTTCCTCCGCTGGCCGGATTCGCTGCCGCTCGCAAAACTAAACCTTGAACCAAAAATTGACTGGGCTGCTGGCATACGTGCAGCGTGGACTCCTGGAGAAGACGGTGCAAAAAAGGATCTCGCGAGATTCCTCCGCGGAAATTTTGAACGATATTCTTCGGAGCGAAACCTACCAGGCAAAATTGGCACATCGCGTTTGTCGCCGCATCTACACTTTGGCGAAATTAGCCCTCGTCTAATCTGGCACGCCGTCGGCAAACGCCGCAACAGCGCAAATCGAGAAGCTGTAGACGCCTTTCTGCGGGAACTGGGCTGGCGGGAGTTTGCCCATCATCTGCTATTCCATTTTCCTTTCACAACCAATGAGCCTCTCCGCAAGGAGTTTAAGCGTTTTCCATGGCGAACTGATCGCGGCTTGCTCGAAACGTGGCAACGCGGAAGAACCGGTTATCCGCTGGTCGATGCCGGCATGCGTGAGCTTTGGAGTACAGGGTGGATGCACAATCGCGTTCGGCTCGCCGTTGCCTCATTCCTCACTAAGCATCTACTAATCCGGTGGGACGAAGGGGCGTACTGGTTCTGGGACACTCTTGTCGATGCCGATCTCGCGAATAACACGCTCGGTTGGCAATGGACAGCGGGCTGCGGCGCGGATGCCGCTCCTTACTTCCGCATCTTCAATCCCGTGCTGCAGAGCGAGAAGTTTGATCCGAATGGAGATTACATTCGAAAATGGGTTCCCGAACTGAGTCGGCTTTCAGTGCGTTGGATTCACAAACCGTGGATGGCGCCTGAATCGGCGCTGGCCGAAGCCGGCGTTCAACTCGGATCCAGCTACCCCATGCCCATTGTCAATCATGAAGAAGCTAGACGCGAGGCCCTTGAAGCCTTCGAGCGCATCAGAAGATAGCCCCCTTACCTGCAGCACCTTGTGACATTCGCGATCCATACCGGAATGTGGCCTGGTGACATTCTGAATTTGAAATGGGAGGAGGTGGATATCGGGCAGGACGCCATCACGTTCCTGGTGCAAAAAACGCGGCGAATTCTGGAAGTACCGTTGAACAACGAAGGGGCAACAGTGATTCGGGACAGTAGCCGTAAGTCTAGGGAAACTGGTAAGTTAGATACGTGGTGAGGTGCGAGAGTGGTTGAATCGGGCGGTCTCGAAAACCGTTGAACCTTTGCGGGTTCCGTGGGTTCGAATCCCACCCTCACCGCCAGAAAACAAAGGACTTAGCGAATTTTTGGGCGAGTCTGCCTTCCTGGCGCAAATCTCTTCGGTGCAAAATGCTGCGCAAGTGGGAGCGGCACTTTTGGTTTTGTCTCCCTTCTTGAGCTTTCGGTTGCCATAAACCTTCTGAACGTTTTTGGGCGGCGCGCTCATCATCGCCATCCATCAGATGGCCGTAAGTATCGATCGTAATCTTGGAACTGGAATGGCCTAGCCGTTTTGATCCGTGTTCCTCGGCGGAGGAGTTCCGACGCGTGCGTATGGCGCAGATCATGGAAGCGGATGCCCTTGGCTGTCGCTCGCCAATAATCGATCCGCACAATGGCCGGCCCATCGCTATCGTTCCGGGGCCAAACGGCAACGCCATGTGGTTTACCGAGGAAGCCGGCAATAAAGTGAGCCGTATTGATATGGACGGCCACCTCACGGAGTTTCCGGTGCCGAAATCCCAAGATAACGTCATTCTGGCGGGGCTGTCGTTCGATAGCGAGAAAAACCTCTGGGTGCAGCAATATGTGAACCTGAACGATCCAAATCCTCACGGACCGGATCACATCGTCAAAATTGACAAGGCCATTCTGAAAGTCGAGCCGTGCGACATTTCGAAAGTTCCTATCGCTTCCTACCCGGTTCCGACTCGCGACACAGTGATGCATCGCATCATTCAGGGACCGGACGGAAATATGTGGTTTACCGAATTGAAGGCCCGATAGAGGCGGCCGGCTAGTGCGATGAACCTAACAGCCTTTCCCAAGGGCTGTTTAACTCGCTCGGCGCGCTTCTGCTCGGCTCGGAACCTTCCAGTCGGGCCGAATGAAATGACAAGTGTAGCCGTTGGGATAGCGTTCCAGGTAGTCCTGATGCTCCGGTTCGGCTTCCCAGAAGGAACCGGCCGGCACCACTTCTGTCACCACTTTGCCAGGCCAGAGTCCCGAGGAATCGACGTCGGCAATGGTGTCATTTGCGATCCGTTTTTGTTCGTCGCTCGTGTAGAAGATGGCTGAACGATAACTGGCTCCCTTGTCGTTACCCTGGCGGTTCAGCGTGGTCGGGTCGTGAATCTGAAAGAAGAACTCCAGAAGCTTCCGAAAACTGATCGTCTGAGGATCAAAAACGATCTCGATCGCTTCCGCATGCGTTCCGTGATTACGGTAGGTCGCGCTGGGCACGTCGCCACCCGTGTAGCCCACCCGCGTGGCAATCACGCCCGGGTAGCGGCGCAGCAAATCCTGCATACCCCAGAAGCAGCCGCCAGCGAGGATTGCGCGTTCGGTCGATGTGTTCATGTGGTTACTCCTTCTTTTGAGTATCGAATAGCTTGCGATAAAGGCCGTAGCCCTCGCTTTCGAGCTCATCGAGATGAATGAAGCGCAGCGATGCGGAATTGATGCAGTAGCGCAAGCCGCCTGCCTCAGTTGGGCCATCGGGGAACAAATGGCCAAGGCGGCTGTCACCATGACTTGAGCGAACCTCCGTCCGGGTCATGCCATGGCTGGTATCACGGTTCTGCACCACGTTTTCAGGCTCGATCGGCTTGGTGAAGCTCGGCCAACCAGAGCTGCTGTCGAACTTGTTGACTGAGGCGAACAGCGGTTCGCCCGACACGACGTCCACGTAAATGCCTGGCTCCTTGTTGTTCCAATATGCGTTCTCAAAAGGCCGTTCGGTCCCGTCACGCTGCGTCACACGATATTGCTCGGGAGAAAGCCGAGATACGGCTTCCGGATTTTTGTGGTATTGCGGCATATGCCTAGCCTACGATGATTAATTGCGGCCAGCCATGACGCCGCCATCCACCGGCAATATAGTTCCCGTGATCCAGGCGCTCTGGTCCGACGCCAAAAAGAATGGCTTCGGCGACATCGCAAGGTTGCCCGATCCGCCCTAAAGGATCAAAATATCCAGGCCACCAAAATGCCGCTCAGCGCTTTCCACGAGAGCGCCTCCAGTGGCCGATTTGGCATGTTGCCTGCCAGGACACGAACTTTCCCAGAAAAGGCCACGCTTAAACCGGGCAAAGTATAAGCACCAAATCATAGGCCGAGGCACTTCGCGATGATATTGCGCTGAATCTCCGATGTGCCGGAATACAGCGTAGAGCCGAGAGCGTCGCGGAGCTCCCGCTCGATGCCTTGTTCCACCATGTATCCGTAACCTCCGTGAATCTGCAGCACGTCCTGGCAGGAACTCACCAGGGCCTCGGAAACATAGAGCTTGGCGACCGCTGACTCGAGCATTGCGGACTTGTTTCGCTCCTTTAACCAGCCGATCCGGTAGACAAGCGGACGGCAAGTATCCAGCCGCACTTTCATGTTGACCACACGGTTGGCCACCGACTGAAATTTGCCGATGGGCTTCCCAAACTGTTTACGGCTGCGAACATATTCAACACAAGTTTCAAGCTGCCTTCGCATCAAGCCTAGATAGTTGGCCAGGATGCACCCGCGCTCCCACTCCATCGACGACTCAAAGACTGTCACGCCGCGGCCTTCGCGGCCCAGCCGGTTAGCCGCGGGAACCGCGCAGTTATCGAAGACGACCTCAGACATGGGCGATGTTCGCAGGCCCATTTTCTCCAGCTTGCGACCAATGGTTAAGCCGGGCGTTCCCCTTTCCACGATAAAAGCCGTGATACCCATGGGTCCCAGGCTGGGATCTAAGGTAGCGTAGACAACGAAGACATCGGCCACCGGGGCGTTGCTGACGAATGTCTTGACGCCATTCAGAAAGTAGTCTGCGCCGCGGAGTTCGGCGCGCGTGCGCATCGCGAACACATCGGATCCCGCGTCCGGCTCGGACGCACCGTTCGCGCCAATTAGATCGCCATTGGACAAACCTGGAAGGTACTTGCGCTTCTGCTCCTCATTGCCGTATACAGCGATAGGAAGCGAGTTAGTCCACAAGTGAGCATTGATGGAAAACAACAGTCCCTGGTCGCGGGCGCCGTAGCCTAGGCCTTCCATTACCGCGATCACGTCGGTGATACCCAGACCCATGCCGCCGAATTCCGAGGGTATCGGCAGCCCCAATACGCCGAATCCGCCGCATTTTTTCCAGCCTTCGGAATTGAAGATTTCGCCGCGATCCCGCTCTACCAGAGCGTCGTTCAATTCTGACCGGGCAAACTCAATGGCAGCATTCTGCAGCTGCTGTTGTTGTTCGGATAGTTCGAGTTGCAAGAAGCGTTCCTAAAAGGATTTATCTCCCGGAACTATAGCGAAAAAACCGCAACTCCACCAGGGGTGGGCGACATAGAAGTGGAAGTCAAGCGGCGCGGCGGGACTCCCAGTAGTCCTCGAAGCGGGCATTGAGGTAACAACATCGCAGGGCGATGATGGAGTTGGCGCCACGGACGGTCCAGAACATACCGGATTGTTTGAGGCGGGAAGCGATTACGGTCTTGCAGGCGGCTTCAATCACACCGGAACCGACGAACAGATGCTGACGGCGGAACTTTGGGTATCGCATGCGCTCGGCATTTCGCTCAAAGTAGTCCGCCTCCAGGCGAATCTTTTCCAGAACGTCAGTATTAGTTGACTCGATCGAGCGCAACGAGAGAAGCAGCTTTTCGATTTTCCCCTTATCGAGCAGACGCTTTTGGTGGACTTTCATCCAGTCCTTCTGGTTCGGCGGATCGTTGGGATACAGCCTGCGAGCGAGTTCCCAAAGGTGGTGGCGCGCGTGATAGAGATCGACGACCTGGACGGCGCCCGGGAAGTGCTGATCGGCAAGGTTCCAGATCCACTCGGCTCCGTCGCCTATGACGACTTTCTTTGCCGCGCGGCTCCAGCCACGGTTCCAGGCTTCCAGATAGATGCGCTTACCAAACTCCTCGGCCGTCTCGATGGCTCCCGTATAGGTAGTCGAATCCGGATCGCGAATCGCGTGGCCTTCTTTATCCCAGGCCGTCTGGGTGAAGACGCATCCCAGTTTGACCTCCCGCGTATGAGCTGGCTGACCGTCGGTTTTGCCCTTGCGACCCTCGGTTTCTTTCTTCACCACCGGCACGCCGGTCCCGTCCATTTGCACACACAGAATCGGAATGGTCTTGCCGATGATGACGGGCAGGTCCAGCTGGACGGCTTTGTGGATTTCGCGCTGCTCGCCTGTTGCGATGTCGGCTCCAATCGCCTCCGCCGTGCGCTCCACTGACTTGGCGGTCACTTCCAGACCGGCCAGAACCTTCATCTGCTCGCGGCCGTGATCGAAGGGCGACTGCTGACCCACCAGAGCCTGCATGCGGCGCACGCCCGGAGAGCAGTCGCGGTTTTCAATATCGAGCTGGCGGTCGGCGGGGAACTGGCCGTTGTGACAATGCGGACACAGATACCAGGGGCGCGACAGTTCCACCTCGCCCAGTGCTGTGAGAAGCCGTCGCGAGCGCCGTTCGCGGTAGCGCGCCTGATGACCGCACGGGCACGTGATATGGCGCCGCTCAGCGGCAGGCTCGGGGATCTGCAACAACCGCGTGAGAGCCGTCGCCCCGGCCTGATGCAGGGCGGTGCGGAAGCCAATTTCCACCGCCTCCAGGTCCATGCCATCGGTCCGCTTCCGTTCGGCGAAAATGCGACTCAACAGAGTGGTTACTTCGTGCGTGATCTCCGCGTGGATCGCCGCGGCCGTTTTTTTTCCTCTGGCGTCAGCGTATCCCCGACCGGGCGCAGGGCGCAGATCTTTTCGCTGACCTCGATGATCTCTCCACAGAGTGCCTGAAACTTGTGAAACTCGGTGACTTCCTGTTGTGCCTTGCGCAGCGTCGCTGCCGAGCGGAAGGTCTCGGTCACCGTCTTGCCTTTCACTCGGCGCGTCAGACGAAAGTTAGGGCCATGCCCGGCGTCATCTCGTTTGGAACAATGGCAACCGGGTTTCCCGCACTTGCCGGACGTGGCGGTAATCGAGCCGCGACGGAAGTCGCCGGCGGCGGCAAGCTGGCGGAACAGGTCGGTTCGTTTGGCCTCCAATTGAGGCAGAGTGTCGGTCATAGTAGCTCCTCCTCTTCTTAGCGTATATAGACGCTAAGATTCGCGCCACAAAAAAAGAAACTAACCGATCCTGCACTCTCAGGTCGCACACCCCTCCACCAGCGGAGAATGGACTTGGCGAGAGAGTGCGCGCTAGAATGCAACGTAAATTGAAAAGCGAATAGCCGTGCCGCCGCACCGGCAGTTTTAAAGGAATCAGATATGAATGCAAACGAAGAAATTCGCCAGTATATCCTTTCCGAATTCTTGCCGGGTGAGAAGCCGTCTAACCTGCAGGATGACACGCCGTTGCGAACCAGTGGGATTCTGGACTCGGTCGCCACAATAAAGCTGGTCAGCTTTGTCGAGGAGCGTTTTGGCATTGAAGTGGAAGCGCACGAAGCAGGTATCGAGAACTTTGACCGCATCGACAGCATCGTGGCATTCATAAAGAGCAAGGGCGGAAAAGTATCCTGAGGCGAAGCGGTGAAGAAAGGTCTGTCTACGCCTCACCTCTGCAATTATCTGGAACAAACCGCTTCCCGTTTCCCGGACCGGTTGGCCGCGATTGATCCGGATGGCGCGCAGCTCACCTATTCAGATCTAAACGCCCGGTCAGACCGCATTGCAGGCTTCCTGGCCTCACACGGCGTGAAGAGGGGTGACCGTGTAGGCCTCGTGCTGCCCAAGAGTACCAGTACGCTGACCGCTCTGTTCGGAATCATGAAGGCCGGTGCCGCTTATGTGCCGGTAGATTGGGCCGGGCCGGTCGAGCGTGCGCGGTCTATCTTGACGGATTGCCAAGTGAGCGCCGTATTTCTTGACTCGCGCCGCCTTGATCTGATGAACGTTGCCGAAACTGTCGTTATACTTGGTCCTGACTCGGGTGATCGGCCGCGCCCTGAGGACGCCTACGCCGAATGGGAGACGGTGTTGCAGCATCAGCCGATCCCAGCCGGCGTCACGATACGCCAGCCAGACGACCTCGCCTATATCCTCTACACCTCTGGCTCTACGGGAATGCCAAAAGGCGTGATGCTGACCCACCGGAACGCAATCAGCTACGTGGATTGGTGTACCGAAATATTCGAACCCACGGAAGAGGATCGCTTCAGCAGCCATGCGCCCTTTCACTTTGACCTGTCTATCCTGGATATCTATGTGAGCGTGAAACATGGCGCCAGTGTTCATTTGATTCCGGATGACTTGGGTAAGAACCCGAAAGATCTGGCACGCTTTATCGCCGGCAGGCGCTTAACAATTTGGTATTCCACGCCTGCCATCCTGGGGTTGTTAGCGGATTTTGGTGCATTAGACCAGGTCGATTGCTCTGCGCTACGACTAGTCCTTTTCGCCGGCGAAGTATTCCCCGTGAAACAGCTGCGCCAGCTCGTTTTGCGGTGGCCATCGCCCCACTATTACAATCTTTATGGCCCGACTGAGACCAACGTCTGTACGTTTGCGCGCATTCCCACGCCGGTGCCGGAGGACCGCACGGAGCCGTATCCGATTGGATGGCCCTGTTCCCACTGCAATGCCCTGGTGCTGGATTTGGACGGCCAACCGGCTGAACCAGGGGCAGAAGGCTTGCTCTATATCGCCGGACCTTCGGTCTTTTCAGGTTATTGGGGCCGGGCGAGTGAAACCTCCGCTGTGTTTCTCACGCGGGACGGAGTCCGCTGGTACAACACAGGAGATGTAGCCCGGCTGAGAAACGGCGAAGGCTATCTCTACGTTGGACGTCGCGACCGGATGGTCAAGCGCCGGGGGTATCGAATCGAACTGGGCGAAGTGGAAAACTGCCTCTATCGGCACTCCGCAATAAAGGGGGCAGCCGTGATCGCCGTTTCGACTCCTCAAGCCGGTGTTTCGATTGTCGCCTACCTGGTAGCCGTGGAAGAATCACGCCCGTCCATCATTGAGATGCGCATGTTTTGTAACGAACACCTTCCGGCTTACATGAACCCCGACGTGTTCGTCTTTATACGCGACCTCCCCAAAACGTCCACTGCCAAAACTGATTACCAGGAGCTAATCCGCCGCTTTCCCGGGACGCTGTACAAGTCGAACTTCAGAGTTGTAGAATTTTGATCTATGTCGCAAAATGACGCCAAACCGCCGGTCAAGAGCGGACGCGGATAGGTGCCGGCTTTTTCTCAAATCTTGAGCGATGTGCCGGCCTACGGCGGCGCCATCGGGTATCTGCTGCTGCTCTTTACGCCCGGAGCGTGGATCGCGTTTGGTCTGGACTTGAACGGTCTTCCGTTCTGGACCCGTCTGCTGGCCAGCGCGATGCTTTCGCCTCTGGTGGCGTGCGCGCAGTTTTACATTCTTCGTTTGTCCGGCGTGGCGTTCGGAAGCACCTGTTTACTTCTGGTAGTCCTGAATCTCCCGGCACTCTGGTTTGCGTGGAAACGCTATGTCCGTGGCAATCTGTTGGACTGTACCGGCTGGGTGGTCCTGGCGGCTATTCTGGTCCCGTTCCTCGGTCTCGCTCCTTTACTGATTTACAAAGACGCGCGTATATTCTCGCCGCATGGCTGGTATCACGCCGATGTAGTCTACATGTTCGCGCGCGGCGACCTTCGTTTAGAGGATCCTACTCTAGCCGGCGAGATCCTGCCGTATCCGGTCTGGAGTCCACTGGCATTCCAGGCAGTGGTCAGTTTTCTAGTCAATGCCCCTCCGCAGTCCTGCTATCTCTGGGTTGATCTCATCTCGCTGATTGCCGTGTACGGCTTCGCTGCGGGTATCACCAAAGAGCTCGGCGGCGGAAAGCTTGCGCAAATCACGTCCGGAATTTGGCTCATTACCGGAACCACCCCGATAGCTTATCTGGAGCAGAGATTCGCGCCCGGTATCTCCTGGTATTGCTGTGATGTTCGCTACGCCAGTAACTGGGTCACTAAATTCGAATTGTTGGGCCCGATGGCGCTGGCGCTCGGCATGCTCATGGCGCTGATTTATCTGCTGGTGCGTCCGCGGCCGCCGGGGAAAGGAATCCTGGCCGTGATTTGTCTGCTGGTTTCAGGGATCGGCGTCTTGTATCCGCTGCTCTTGCCGCCTGCCTGCGTCATGATAGCGGTCACTGCCCTGGCGCCCCTGGCTGATCGCCGGAATGTCACGTGGCTACTCCTATTGAAAAGCTGGATTGTATGGGTTGCGATTCTGCTGGCTGCCATCCTGCTGACTTACGTTGAGGTCAGGTTCCTGACCTCCGGTCGATTATCAACCACCAAGCCGCTTTCTTTTTCTGGGATTTCGTTTGCGGTCGAAAAAACGAAGGCTGCAGTAATCGTGACCCTGCTATTTCTTGCCGGGCTTGCTTTCACCTTCCGCCGGTGCCTGAGATTGAGTCAAAAAGCGACCCTTATCCTTGTCGTCGGGGCGCTGGGGAACTACCTGCTATACGCCGTCTTCCATCTCCCTTTCTACGACAACGAGTACAAATTCATTTTTGCGGTCACGTTGTGCCTCGCTCCGTTTCCCGCGATCGCCCTCGAGCGAATAGCGAGAGAATGGCCGCGATCAAGAGCTATACCTTCAGTCGCTTTGATAGTAATCCTGGTGTTTGGCGCCTACGGCAAGTATCTGAGCAGAAACCTGCCCGCGCCGTGGTCGACCGTGCGCCCTGGCAAGTTTGAACGCACGCCCCAGCTCGACACCAGTCAATTTGTGCTTCGCCTGGCCCCCAACGAGCATTGGGCCGGTGTCTGCGACGCAGTGCGTCGAATGACTCCAGCCAATGCCATCGTGCTGATCAACAATAGCGGACTCTACTATCCCGAGTTCATTCAGCGCAGTCTGTATGTTTCGGCGGCGCGTAAGATCTATCAAGGAATAAACGTATATGCGGACGAGCTTGACAGCGACTTACGCGGGTACGGCCGGGAAATTATCAAACGGCGGCGTGCGACCCTGTCCGATTTTTTCAACACCAGCGATGCTATCTGCCGAAAGCAGGCGATCGAGAAGGTCCTGGAGCTGAATCGCCCGGTTGCAGTCGTCGCCGAGCCGCAAAATCTTAGCCTTTTAGAATGGCTGCATCAGACAACCGAGGCTCGACAGCTATACGCGGAGAATGGATTCAGCTTGTGGCTGATTGAAGGATCGGGCGGCACAAAAACAATGACCGCACGGCGCATCGCACAAAGGACCTTCTAGTCTCGTGTTTCTTAAGTTTCTTGACGCCAACTCATCGTTCATCAGCGTGAACGCTAGAAACGGAGCGGCGACCGTCAGGGAGCGTGTATGGACGAAACGTAAAGGAATTTCGGAAAGAGGAGACTAGTGACGCCGACTGATGCACTACTAGCTCCTGGTCCCCCGTCATTGGCGCAGAATCTTCAAGCGGGCCGCGCTAAGCCCGATGTATGGCGGTTCCTGATGCTGGCGATTCAGCTTGCGCTCTTGCTGGTGGTGTTCAAAGCCTACGCGCTGGAGCAGACCGGCTTTTTCTCTCTGGCATGTCTGACCTTCGGCGGCTTCGCTGTTTCTTACTGGCTGCCTTTTCGTTTCAAGCAGCCTTTCTTCATCCTGATGTCGCTTGCGGGCGCATACGTGTTGCTGGCTCCAGTAGTAGCGACGCTGCTGATTGCCGCCGGACTCCTGCTCTTCGCGATTATCCGAAGCGCGCTGGCGTTCCCCTGGAAGGTGATCGTGCTGCTAGCGCTTTTAGGCTGCCTCGCCTGGGCTCGGAGCAGCCACTCACTGCCGATCCTTGAGCCCTTCTGGCCCGTCTTCGGCGCCATTTTCATGTTCCGGATGATCGTTTACCTCTATGACGTGAGGCACCTGCCCGGACCCGTCGATTTGAAAGAGGTTCTCAGCTATTTCTTCCTGCTTCCGAATTACTATTTCCTTCTCTTCCCGGTGATCGACTTCCAGACGTTCCGGAGGAGCTTCTTTAAACGGGATATCCATCCTGTGGCGCAACAAGGCGTCTGGTGGATTTTACGGGGGACCACCCACTTATTGCTCTACCGGATCGTTTACCAGCTTCAGGCGGCAATCACCCCGCCGAAGGTGCCGGTACCGGTAGCCGTCGTTTCGCAAATCTTGCTCTGCTATCTCCTCTATCTGCGTGTATCGGGGCAATTTCACATCATCGTAGGCATGTTGCATTTGTTCGGATACGATCTGCCGGAGACCAACCGCAAGTATCTGCTGGCAAACAGCATCAACGACTTCTGGCGCCGGATCAACATTTACTGGAAAGAATTCATGGTGAAGGTCGTCTACTTCCCTGTATATTTCAAGCTGAGAAAAAAGGGAGACTTGCGCGCTCAGCTTATAGCCGCGGTTGCGGTGTTCGCGGCAACCTGGTTCCTGCACGCGTACCAGTTCTTTTGGTTGCAAGGCAAGTTTCGAGTGACCCTGAACGATTCGCTCTTCTGGATGGCGCTGGCGAGTCTGATGATGATAAACATTGCCATCGACTATCAGAAGAAGAGGCGGCCGCCCAAGACTGGCTGGGTGCCAAAGCTGCAAAACGCTTTGCAGATCGTCGGTACCTTAGCGCTGATCTCGTTCTTATGGTCGATGTGGAGCGCCGAGGGAATGACTGAATGGTTCTACTTCTTGAAGACCGGCAAGGTCTGAAGAAGCATTCTGGAGCTGAAGGACAGGAATGGCCGGCTTTCAGAAGAATTTTAGTATCTCAATGGCGCTGCTTCTCGGCCTTCTGGTGGTGGACAGACTTCCTGAATGGATGGACCAATCACCTGAATTCCAGAGTTTCCTTGGACATTACGGCCACCTTCGCCGCCTCTCTGAATTGCCTGCGGATCTGCACAAGACTGACCTGAACGCCGATGACATCGGCGCTCTGGCAGCGGGCTATTACGAAGGACTCGATCGCGCTGCAGGGCCCGTCGGCATGCCGAATGAAAAGGAGGACGTGCTTTACCGCGGCGGCTTCCTGCGATACGAGCTCAGGCCGAATATCAAACGGCCTTACGCGGCGGGCATGCGAGTTACAAACAGCCTGGGTATGTCAAATCCGGAGTATGGATATGAGAAGCCTCCGCACACCAGGCGTATCGCATTGCTGGGAGACTCCGTTGCGCTCGGGCCTTATGGACAGGATTTCATCAGGCTATTGGAAGATCGTCTCAACCAAGTCGCTGTCACCCCGGATATCCAGAAGTTCCAGATCCTAAACTTCGCCGTTTATGGATACAGCGTGTTGCAAATGATGGATGTTGCGCTGGAGAAAGCCCCGCGATTCCATCCGGATGCCTATCTGGTCGCGCTAAGCAACCTCGAGACGATGAGCAAAGCCGGGTGGCCCAATCACGTCGCGCGGTTAGTAGAGAGCGGTACTGATCTCAAATACCCGTACTTGCGCCAGATTGCCGCCCAGGCCGGAGTTCGACCGAAGGACCGCGTGTCCGTCATAAGGCTGAAGCTTGAGCCTTACCGCGGCGAAGTGATGCGCTGGGCTCTCAAGCGGATCAGGGATCAGGCCGCGTCGGAGCAGGCCCGGATGATCATCGTCTTTGTGCCCGCTGCCATCGATCCGAAGTTCAGCGACGCCGATTTCGATAAACTTCACGGAGCGGTCGACGGCTTGGGTGTTCCGGTCATCGACCTTCGGGACGCGTTCAGCGCCGTCAAGCTCAAAGATGTGCAGGTCATCCCCACGAAGGACATTCATCCGAACGTCGAGGGCCATCAGTTGATCTTCAACGATCTGTACGCCCGAATTCGCGCCAATCCTCAAGCTTGGGCCATCCTCGCGGGAAGCGGCGCGAGAACGAGTGTCGCTCGCTCCGGGTCTTCGGGACTACCTCCGGTTCACTCGACTCACTGATAACGCTCACCGTGACCGTTTTTTCAAATCGCTCTTAAAGAAGCCGTTCAACTCGGCAAACGGCGCCGCGCCGTCGAAAGACGTGAAGCTGCCCTTCTCTGCGATTTCTTTTGCAGCCCGAATAAAGGTGCCCCATGCGGTACGAGCAAGAGAAGAACCCACGCTGATTCGCCTTACTCCCATCTCGGCGAGATCGGATACCTGCAAGCCGGTATTGGAACTCATCAGGACATTTACCGGTTTAGGGTGGACGGCCACCACGATTGCCAGGATCTCCTCGCGTTTGGCTACGCCAGGCGCATAAAGAACATCGGCCCCAGCCTCCGCATAGGCTTGCAGACGCCGGATCGATTCTTCCAAGGGCTCATCATGGCCGACCAGGTAACATTCTGCCCGAGCGGTGAGCAACACACCGGTTCCGGATTTGTCAATGGCTGTGCGCGCCGCCCGAATGCGATCGACAGCGAGCGATATTTCATAAAGCGGATTCGCGCTTGCGCCAGTTGCATCCTCAATCGAGAGCCCCGCGACGCCGGTGTTGACACATAATGCGACATTCAGGGCTACGCCTTCCGAGTTGTGCGCGTAACCTGATTCGAAGTCGGCATTCACCGGGAGGTCAGTGGCAGCCGTGATCTGCGCGATATGCGAAAGCATCTCATCGCGCGTCACCGCCCAGGATCCGTCGGGCTTACCGTTGGAGAAAGCAAAACCTGCACTGGTGGTAGCCAATGCCCGGAAGCCGAGATGCTGCAGATAGCGAGCTGTCCCGATATCCCATGGGTTCGGCAGGACGAAGCACCCGCGCTGATGAAGCTCACGGAACGCGGCACGGCGCTCGTCAAAAGCCATCATCAATCCAGTCTATTATTCGGCGCGCAGAGCGTCGACAGGATTCACCAAAGCGGCGCGGCGCGCGGGAAGATAACTGGCCAGCAGGGCTGAGACAGCCAGCACGGCGGCTACAGCGAGCAGTGTTGGCGCATCCCACGATTGAATACCGAAAAGCAGTTTGCGCATCAATGTTGCGGCCGCCACAGAGCACAGCAGGCCCGCCCCAATGCCGACTGCGGCCAGCCATCCTGCTTCCGTCAAAACGAGCCGATATACCGTGGTGGCCTCCGCACCGAGCGCCATCCGGACTCCGATTTCGCGGGTTCGCTGGCTCACTGAATAGGCGATCACGCCGTACAGCCCGATCACTCCCAGCAGCAAAGCCATTGCCGCGAAGCCCCCGGCAAGCCAGGCTGAAGAACGGTGCAGATAGGCTGTCTGCGAATTACGGATTCTTTCGTTCATCGTCGTTTCCTCGACGATACCGACCGCGGAATCTAGATGATGTACCGCCGCACGCAACGCCGGATGTACCGACGGCGCGGCCTGTGACATACGAACAACCACAGAGAAGTAATGGTCCGGGCTCTGATTGAACGGATAATATACGGCCGGCCAGATCTCGGAATCGAGCGAACCTTCTTTCACGTCATCCACGATGCCGATGATCTCCTTGATCGACTTCGGCGATAGGTCATCATCGCCAAACTTCTTGCCGATAGGATCTTCACCCGGAAAATATTTATTGGCTAGCGCCTGGTTAATGATGACCACCTTGGGCTTTGATGCGTCCTCGGCGTCGGTAAAGTAACGGCCGCGCAGAAGCTTTGCCTGTAGCGTTTTCAAGTAGCCGGAGCTCACATCCCGTTGATTCACGTTGTTGTGCTCTCCGTGATACGGTCGGCCGACAAATCTGATCCAGTCTGTGTCGCCGTTGTAGCTCACGGGCAGAAGGCTTCCAATGGCAACAGATTTTACGCCGGGCAGACTCGCGATGCTGCTGACTATCTGCCGCCCGAGTGCCACTACCTGCTCGTCCTTGGCATATTTAGCATCCGGCGCTGCAACCTCCATGGTGGCCAAATGATCCGGCTGAAACCCCAGCTCCACATGCAGCAGGCGGTAGAAGCTTTGGCCCAGCAGTCCCGCGCCCACCAATAACACCATGGCGGTGGCCAGTTCCACCATCACAAGCTTGAAACCAAGGCGGCGCCAGGTATTTCCAGCGGAGCCGCGGCTACCTTCTGCCATCCCCTCGCGCATCTCATATGCAGACAAGCGCAGAGCGGGAGTGACGGAAAACAGGATCGCCGCCAGCGCAGAGATGGCGGCCGCGAAGGCCAGTATATGAAGATTCAAGCCGAGCTCCCGCAAATACGGCATGCCCATCATCATGTCCAGCGGGATGAGCCTCGTCAAAAGCTTCATAGCCCAGGACGCAGAAATCAGGCCCAGGGTACTCCCCGCCGCTGCCAGCACCAGGCCCTCGGTTATAAACTGGCGGACCAGCCGCGTGGATGATGCGCCCAGCGCCCTGCGCACGGCGATCTCGCGTCTGCGGCTCTCGGATCGCACCACCAGCAAACTCGCAACATTTACGCAAGCGATCAGCAGCAGCAGCCCGGCTCCGGCAAGCAGCATCAGGAGTATGGGGCGGATAGGCCCAACAATCACTTCGGACAGAGATACCACGTTCGCGCCCTGGTTACGGTTGGAACCGGGATACTGGCGTTCCAGTTGCCGCGCAATCGCTGTCATATTGGCTAACGCGGCCTGAATAGAGGCCCCATCCTTTAGCCGTCCTATTCCGTCGAGGTTATGGCAGCTTCGCTGGGTGTCGCAGGAGCCGGGAGTGTGCGGCAGAGGCGCCCAAAACTCCGCACGTCCGCCTGGGGCGAATTGGAAGTCCCGCGGCAGCACTCCGATGATGGTGTTGGGAACGCCGCTTAATAGAATCGTCTTGCCTATCACATCCTTTCTTCCGCCGAACCGCTGCTGCCATGTACCGTAGCTGATGATCACGGTATCGGGCGTGGCGAGCAAATCCTCGCCCGGGTAGAAGTCACGGCCCAGCAATGGAACGATTCCCAGAGTGCGAAAAAACCCGTCACTTATCCGTGCAGCATGCACCGGTTCCGCGCCTGCGGGGGTGCTCAGCATGTACCCGCTTCCTGTGAAGACGTCCACCGAGCTGAAAACCTTATTCAGTCTCTTCCAGTCGACATAATCGGGGTAGGAGAGGTTGTCGCGTGGAAACAGCGGGCTGCTCTCAAACACGCCAACCAGCCGGTTGGGATTCGGATACGGCAAAGGCTTGATCAGCGCGGCATCCACGAAGCCGAAGATGGCCAAGCTTGCTGCCATGCCTAGAGCCAGCATCAGAACGGATGTCAAAGTGAACCCCGGATTTTTCGTGAGCTGGCGGAGAGTGTAACGAAGGTCCTGCAAGGACGTTTCGACGAAGGGAACAGTGATGCGCTCGCGATACGCTTCCTTGGTTGATTCCAGGCCGCCCAGCTTTAGAAGCGCGTTGCGCCGCGCTTCCTGCGGCGTCATGCCGGAACGCAAATTATCGTCGATGTGCATCTGTAAGTGGCTGTCGATCTCGGCGGCAAGCTCCCGTTCCGCTTGCTCATGAGAAAACAATCCCCTAAGCCTCAAGAGCCAGGCGCGTGAGCGCTTCATACCGCATCCTCCTTCGGAGCCAGGAACCGCGTGAGGATGGCAGTGGTCTGCTCCCAGTTGCGCGCTTCTTTTTCCAGTTGTTTACGCCCCGAGCGGGTGAGGCGGTAGAACTTGGCTTTACGGTTGTTCTCCGAAACTCCCCACTCGGACGCGATCGACCCTTCCTGCTCCAGTTTCAGCAGCGCCGGATAAAGAGTTCCATAGTTCAAAGAAAGAAGGTTTCCGCTTGTCTGCTCAATGCGGCGGGCAATGCCGTACCCGTGCAGTGGACCCATCGCCTCGATCGTCTTCAATACCATCAAGGCTAGAGTTCCTTGCAAAATATCCGCTTTATCGCCCATGGCTATTCCTATTGCTTTCCCATATAAATAATCCCACGGTTTCTATGGGAAAGCAATAGGGTACCGCTGGTCTCGTGTTTCTTAAGTTTCGTGACGCCAACTCATCGTTCATCAGCGTGAACGCTCGAAACGGAGCGGCGACCGTCAGGGAGCGTGTATGGACGAAATGTAAAGGAATTTCGGGTCGCGGTAGGGACGATCATCGCTGATCGCCCCCCGCACAGATCCGTACGTGCGCTGCTCACGCATACGGCTCCTACCTTGGATGTGTGGCGTCGAAGCGAACGCTTGGATAGGGATGCACGATGCGCGGATAAGGCACCCAGCGGTCGAACATCGGGCAGTAGCGGTCCCAGCGCATCCGCCTTTCGCTGCGGCGGCCTACTATCTTCCACCACAGCCAAAAGAGCCGATGTCGGAACCGCCCGAGCGTCGCGCTGTTGCCCGGTACCGCATGGTATTGGTAATAACCACGCTGCACCCTTCCCAGCCACTCGCCGACTTGCGCTAGCGGATGATGCATCCGGCGTCGAAGCTCCTGCTTGAGTTGCTGCAGTTTCGCTCGCATCCGTTTGCTCGCCGTCTTGCGCCAGACAATGAAGCGGCCCTTCTTAGTCCCACAGTAGTGCGTGAATCCCAAGAAGTCGAAGGTCTCCGGTTTTCCCTCACCACGTTTGCCGCGGTTGGTTTCAGCGCTTCGCCCGAACTCGATGAGTCGCGTTTTGTCCGGATGTAGTTCCAGCCCGAATTTCGCCAGCCGTTCCCGGAATGCGTCCAGGAACCGCTCGGCGTCCTCGCGGTGCTCGAAGCCCAACACCAGATCGTCGGCATAGCGAACGGCAATGACTTCGCCCCTCGCCCACCGCTTGCGCCAGGCATCTATCCACTGGTCAAAGACGTAATGCAGATAGATGTTCGCTAGCAACGGTGAAATCACCGCTCCCTGCGGAGTCCCTATCTTCGTTTCCGACCATTCGCCTTCCTCGCTTACTCCCGCCTTCAGCCATTTATGGATCAGACGATGAATCCGCGGGTCGGCTACGCGATGCTGGACAAACTTCTCCGTCCATTCGTGGCTCATGTTGTCGAAGAACCCTCGAATGTCGGCGTCCAGAATCCAGCTCACGCGCTTCCGGCAGATGCCTACATTCAGTGCGTCTAGCGCCTGATGCGGGCTGCGACCGGGCCGGAACCCGTAGGAGAATCCTTTGAAGTCCACCTCATAAATCGCATTGAGGATGGTCACCACCGCCTGTTGAACAATCTTGTCCTCCAGACTGGCGATGCCCAACGGCCGCTGCCGGCCGTCAGCCTTCGGAATATAAACTCTCCGCGAGGGTTGTGCCCGATACGCTCCCCGGTGCACCCGGCTGTGCAGATCAGTAATCCGATCCTCCAACCCGGTTCCATACTCCCGCCACGTCACGCCATCTACTCCCGGTGCCGCTTGCCGCTTTAACGCGTAAAAGCTTTCCCGTAGCAGATCGACGTTCAAATGGTGAAGCAAAGCCGTGAACCGTTCTCGCTTCCTTTCCTTTGCTGCTTCTCGCACACCCCGCAATCTCTGGGACACGCCGACCTCGCTCTGCGTCGAGAGCGTGTGTGATCGCGAAGTGTTCTCCTTGGTTCGCTCTCTTCCCTCCCCAACCTCCGCAGCCAATGGCTCGGCTTTGTTCGACTGGTTCACAGGTACTACAGAGCGATCCGACTCCTCGGCATCGTTCATGCGGGCCGTTTGGCTTCTGCCTTCTCCCGCCGGACTGTGCCGCTCGTCGCGGCCAGTCGATGCCGAGGTCTCCCGGTTCTCGTGCATGCAGTTTCTCAGCGTGCTCGGGGTCTTCGACTACGCAGGGCTGACCAACGGCTCGCGCTATCGCCGCTGGCCATGTTGCCTTCTCCTTCTGTTCACAGGATCGGCGCCCCGAATTAGTTTTACGAAGCTCAATACCCGGCCCACCGATACCTCTGTCTACGCTTCACCCGCCGCCTCACGACGGCGAGTGCAAGACTCAAGGCCAAGATGGTTCGCTACTCCTTTCTTGTAGGACTCTTTCATTCCCAACTACATGCCGGTTCATCCCGGCGCACAAACAGGAGACTAGTTTCGCGCGCGCCAATTTGAGATGATTCCTGCGAGCGCAGCGTATCAGCTCCGCCAGGTGGCGATGCGAGTTCTTTCAATAAATGTTGGTTCACCAAAAGAAGTGCAGCTGGGCCGTACAACCGTGATGACCAGCATCTTCAAGTCGCCGGTCGAGGGCCGGGTTGAGTTGCGGCGGCACAACTTCGCGGGCGACAGGCAATCCGACTTGACCGTGCATGGCGGCCCTTACAAAGCGGTGTATTGTTACCCGGGCGAGCACTATACCCACTGGAGCGAACAACTTCCCGGCATGCAACTTCCCTACGGCATGTTCGGCGAAAACCTAACGGCTGAAGGCCTCATCGAGGAAAGGGTGCGCATCGGCGACCAGTTTCGGGTTGGCTCGGCGGTGTTGCACGTGACCCAGCCCCGGATGCCCTGCTTCAAGCTGGCGGTCCGATTTGGCCGTTCCGACATGGTGAAACGGTTTTGGCTCAGCGGCCGATCCGGATTCTATTTCTCCGTCGTGGAAGAAGGCGATGTGGCCGCCGGCGATGCCATCGAATTAGCCGCGGCGGGTCCGGAGGAGATCAGTGTCGCGGATGTTGTGAGACTCTATCGCGGCGACGAGCAGAGTCCCGAGCTGCTGGAGCGTGCGCTGCGCGCGCCGCTATTCGGAAGCTGGAAGCACGACCTGCGTGAAGCTCAGTAGCGCTTAGGGCAGGCTAGTTCAATATCATTTCCATGAAAACGTCGGCGCGCGCATAAGGCGACGCATGAATACGATCGGCGGGAACGTGGGTGAAGCCCGCTGCCTCATATACCCGGATAGCGTTCGCCAGCTTTCGATTTGTTTCCAGGTACAACCGGCAAGCGCCCATTCGCCTGGCCTGTTCGATCACAGCTCTCAGCAAATCGCGCCCCAAGCCTCGACTGCGATAACCTTCCGCGATCGTCATTTTCGATACTTCGAAACAACCTTCCTCCATGGGTAAGAGCGCGCAACAGCCGACAACTTTACCTGAAATGGTGGCGATCAGAATCTCGCCTCCGGGATCTAAAATGGTTTTCCTGGGGTTCTCGAGTATCTCGCGATCGCGCGCTTCGATCGTAAAATACCGGCTTACCCACGCTTCGTTTAACTCGCGAAAAGCTGTCTCATCACCGGGTCGAAAGCTGCGGTATATAGCCGAGCCGCTCGTCTGTTCGCGCTCTTCAGGAGTGGTTCCTTCCGCCATCTAAAGACGAGGATTGGAAGTTCAGCTACTGTCCTTCCGCTTCCAGCAAGCGTTCGCTTTCAATCGCTGCCATGCAACCCGCGCCGGAAGCCGTGATGGCCTGCCGGTACGAGCGATCCTGGACGTCGCCGGCATGAAACACGCCTGCTACGTTGGTCCGCGCGCCGCCGTGCGAAATGATGTAACCGTCAGCATCCAGGTCCAGTTGTCCGGAGAACAGCTTCGTGTTAGGAATGTGGCCGATAGCGACGAAGAAGCCATCCACTTCACGATCGTAGACTTCGTGCGACAAAAGATTCCGCAGCTTCACGCCGGTCACGTGCCCCTTTTCGATGTCATACACATCCTCCACCACGGTATTGGTGAGAAACGTGATCTTGGGGTTTTCGCGGGCCCGGCCGAGCATGATGCGCGAGGCGCGAAAATTGGCGCTGCGATGCACCACGGCCACTTCGCTACCAAAGCGCGTGAGAAAGTTCGCCTCCTCCATCGCGGAATCGCCGCCGCCGATCACCATGATTTTCTTGTTGCGATAAAAGAAGCCGTCACAGGTCGCGCAGGAACTCACGCCGTGGCCAATCAGCTTCTGCTCATTTGGCAGATTCAACCAACGCGCGGAGGCGCCGGTAGCCACAATGAGCGTGCGCGTGTGGATTATTTCGCCGTCTTCCAGCGTCAGCGTGAAGGGTCGCTTGGAAAGATCGGCGTGTAATGCGCGCCCGTGCTGATAGGTGGCCCCAAAGCGCTGCGCCTGTTGCTTCATGCTCTCCACCAGCAGCGGTCCTTGAACGCCTTCCGGGAAGCCCGGAAAGTTTTCTACTTCGGTCGTGATGGAAAGCTGCCCGCCCGGCTCGTGGCCTTCCAGCACGAGAGGCTGCAGGCTCGCTCTTGCTGTGTAGATGGCCGCCGTATTCCCGGCGCAGCCCGAGCCGAGAATGACCACCTTCTGTGAATTGTTCATCCGAGGAAATAATTGGTGAGGCGAAACGCTAGCCACGCGCCACAGTAAGCTAATGCCAGCATATAAGAAAACTGAAATACCGGCCATTTCCAGCCGCCGGTCTCGCGTTTCACCACCGCCAGCGTCGAGAAGCACTGCATCGCAAATGCGAAGAAAACCAGCAGCGCGACTGCTCCAGCGGCGCTCAAGTCTTGGTGTACAGCGGCCTGCAACCCCTTCGATTGTTGAAGTTCGTCTCCCTCTATGCCGTAGATGGTGCCCAGGGTCCCGACGATCACCTCACGCGCGATCAGGGACGTGATGAGGCCAATGCCGATCTTCCAGTTAAAGCCCAGCGGCTTGATGGCCGGCTCAATTGTTTTTCCAACCATGCCCGCGAAACTATGTTCGATAGGCGGAGCCTTTCCCTGCTGCAAGGGAAAGTTCGCGAGTACCCACAGCAGCATCGCCACCAGTAAAATGACCGTTCCCGCCCGCTTCAGAAAGACTTTACCGCGATCCACTAACCGCAGGCTCAGCGATTGCACAGTAGGCCAGCGGTAGGGAGGCATTTCTAAAATAAACGGCGAGCCGCCGCTCTTGAGAATCGATGATTTCAGGAGCCGGGCAACGACGATGGCGGTTACGAACCCCAGCACATAAAGGCCCAGCATAGTGGTGGCGCGCAGCGTGAGGAATCGGCCTATAACGGGTACGTCGGGCACGAAGGCGGCAATCAGCAGAGTGTAGATAGGCAGGCGCGCTGAACAGGTCATCAACGGCGCGATCATGATTGTGGCGATACGATCGCGCTTGTTCTCAATCACGCGCGTCGCCATGATGGCCGGTACTGCGCAAGCGTAGGCGGAAAGCAGCGGGATAAAGGACTTACCCTGTAATCCGAACTTCGCCATGGTGCGATCGGCGATCAAGGCCGCGCGCGCCAGGTAGCCGGAATCCTCCAGGATCCCGATAAACAGAAATAACAATAGAATCTGCGGTAGAAACACCACGACGGAACCGACGCCGCTCCAAACACCATCTATCAGCAGCGATCGCCAGGGCGAGTCCGGAAGCACAACCTTGAGCCAGTGACCGGAATCCAGCACCAGGGCCTGCAAACCCGTCATGAGTGGTTGGGCCCAGGAAAAAATGCTCTGGAACACCGCCATGACGACCGCCAGGAAGATCAGCGGCCCCGCCACGGGATGCAGGAACACGGCATCCAGCCGCCGGGTCCACAAAGGGGGAGCTGGCGCCTGATAGGAAGCGCGCACGCCCAGCTTGGCAGCCCATTGCCGGCATTTCGGGACGTCTTGCAAAACGGGAAGCTCAATCCGGGCGGGTGGGGCGTTCAGCCGGGCAGCCGTGCCCATGAGGAACTGCTGAATGCGGTCGAGCCCGCTGCCCTTTGACGCGCTGATGAGCGCGACCGGGCAATTCAATTCCGACGAGAGGGCCGGGACATCCACCTTGCCGCCCCGCTGAGCCAGATCATCCGCCATGTTCAGAAGGATCAGGGTGGGCAGGCCCAGGTGCAGAACCGGCGCGGCCAGCACCAGGTTCCGCCCCAGATTAGTGACGTCCAGGATCAGCATAACGGCATCCGGCTTCGGGAAGTCGGGCCGCTCGCCCTTCAGGACATCGTGGGTGACCTGCTCGTCTTCCGCGCGCGGGTGCAGGCTATAAACGCCTGGCAGGTCGACCAGAAATACTTCATGCTCGTCCTTCAGCTTGGCTTTCCCCATGCGGTGCTCGACCGTGACGCCCGGGAAATTCGCGACTTTCTGCCGTAAGCCAGTCAATCGATTGAAAAGCGTCGACTTGCCGGAGTTAGGAGGACCGACGATGGCGACGATAATAGCCCGGTCATGGGCCGGACCCGGAGGAAGTATCGCCGGGTTCGGCAAGAGGCCGGCTCGTGGAGTACCTCCGTGGCAACTGCTCATCGAAGCACCACGAGATCCGATTCGGGATCTCGCCGCACATACAACTTGGCTGCCGTTTCCTCGCGCAGGGCCACTTCTGACCCGTCCACCCGAAACACCCGAGGGCCACCCCCAGGCGCTCGCCGGGCTGGCACAACCTCATTGCCCGGAAGAAACCCTAATTCCATCAGCCTGCGGGAGATATCCTCCGGCAGATCCAAGCGGTCCAAGATGCAGCGTTGCCCGGTGGGGAGATCCGCCAAGCTGAGTTGGGTGGGTCTTGAAGCCCGCTTTTTTGACGAAGCCATGATATGCGACCTTTTTAGTATGAGATTAACACGCAGCCCAGTCAACCGCTTGGAGAGTAAGAGGATAGAGGGTGCCTGAACAGCGAAATCCGATTGTTCAACGGCGCTTTGGATTCGGTGCTATCATTGCCGCATGCTGCGAGACCGCTCGCAACATCCGTCGCCAGCCTTGGTGCGAGAAGCGGGTGGTGCGTACACCCGCAAGGACGTCTGTCGGTTGCTGAAGATTGAGAACAGGCAGCTCCGAAGGTGGGAGCGCCAGCAACTGATAGCGGAACTTTCTCATTACAAGTTTTCCGATCTGCTAACACTCAAGCGTCTGATTCGGCTGCGCGAACAGAATGCCCACCCCCGCTTGGTGCGGCGAGCGCTTCACTCCCTACAGGAATTTCTCAAGGAGTCGCCGGACCACAGCGAAGACGTTCAGATCTACAAGGAAGGGCGGCGGGTGTGCCTGAAAATTGGGAAGCACCGCCTGGAGCCGGGTTCCGGTCAGATGCTGTTCGATTTCGAAGAAGAAGAGCTGAATAAACTCCTTCAGCTGCCTAATTTTGAGGGCAGCGCAAATGTCGCTGAGAAGCTGCGCGACAAGCTCGAGGCGGACCGCTGGTTCGAGCACGGCCTGGAGCTGGAGCAGACCGGGGCGCCGTTTGAGGAGATTATCAAGGCTTATCAGAAGTCCGCCCAGCTGGACCCGCGGTCGGCAGGCGCGTTAGTCAATCTCGGTACGGTGTTTTTCAACGGCCACGCATGGGCCGATGCGGAAGCGGAGTACAAGAAAGCCCTGGAGATTGATCCGGAGTACGCATTGGCGCACTTCAATCTCGGAAATCTCTATGACGAGCAAGGCGACCCGGCCAGTGCCTTACATCACTACAAGCAGGCGTTGCTTTTGCAGCCCAATTACGCGGACGCGCACTATAATCTGGCGTTACTGTATCAGTCTACGCGCGACGTGATGAGCGCCGTGCGGCACTGGAGGGCCTACCTGAAGCTGGACGGCGGCAGCACTTGGGCGCAAATCGCACGGCGCGAACTGCACAAGCTGGAATCGACGACGGTGCTCCCCGGCAGCCGCCCGCAAGTCTCGAAGCTGCAGCTTTTGAAGAGTGAAAAAGCTTGAGCCTGTAGGCTTACGGCTGTTTCGAAGGCGGAGGCATAACTGGCTCAACCTCGCCGCCGAACGTGACAGTAGATTCGGCGCCGAACTGTTTATAGGCGCTATAACGGATGATAATGCGGATGCGCTGCGGCCAATCGCGAAAGAAAAGCGTATCGTCGGCGTAGGTCTCCGCCGGAAATAGCCATTTCTGATCTACTTCTTTCCGAATAGTGGTAAAGTGCGGAGTCAGATTTTGCTCAAGCAAAGTTTCGATCTGGGGAACCGCTTGGCCCTCTGTCTGGACGATGCCGTAGTCCGATTCGCGAGCCCAGATCAAGCCTTCAAAGAAGCGTTGCGTGGATAAGATCTGGCGCGGACGGATGTACTCAACAAAGCACCGTACGCCGTTAATGGTTTCCTCGCCTTTGTACTTGGCTTCGTAGAGGGGCAGCTTCTCGTTCGTCAGCAGAAAGAACTGAATATTGCGGATGTCGTCGAAATCGACCGGCGTCAGGCGAATATGGGTGAGGGTACTGCGCGGGGTTCCTATCACTGCTTCGTAGCGGGCGCGCTTGGGCGAAAATGTGATATCGCGGACGTCGCGATACTCGCCGGTGACCGCCCCCTGCCCGCTGATTTCGTCGACCGTTGCCGATTGCCGATAGGTGTAATTCTCCAGTGCGATGGCGTTTTGCGTCTCGCGTTCGGCGATCAATTTGAGCAGATGAGGCGGGGGATCGCTCGCCCTGGCATCGACGCCGGCAAATAGCAGAGCCGATGCTAACATGAGGGCGATGTTGCGGACTTTGCGTCCATTTTTCATAACGTTAGCGTGCATCTGGATCGCTTTACTCGCAACCGCGCTAGTCTATTCGGGCGAACATCCGCACTCCCATTGGATCATGAGCGCGGCGCTACCAGCGTTCCTAATAGAAGCGATCTTTTATGCGGGCTCAGTGTTTCAATCGACGCGCGACTGGTTCAGCAAGGTTGGCGCCACAAGAACGAAGGCTACCCTGCTATGGATTAGCGCGCTCATTCCATATTGCATTTTTAGCCTGGCGGCCGGAACTTTTCTAAGAAACGCGTTCGAGATACTGGCGCTGCTTACCGGCGTTCTGGCCTTCTGGTTTGTCCTACTGCCGCGGCGAGTGGCCTATGACCTGGGTTTTCTGGTTATCGCGGCCGCGCCGGTCATTTCCAGAGTCTTTGTCAGGCTGTACCGTTCCCCCGACGATCATGCCCTCCGCGTGGATGTCCTGGGACACTTGATGTGGATTCGGCTGGGAATTGCGGCCCTGTTGCTTCTGCGCGAATGGGATCCGGGAGCGTTTGGGTTCTGGCCTGAGCGGCGGGAGTGGCGGATAGGCAGCCAGTACTATCTTGCGGTGCTGGCGCCTATTACGGGAGCCGCATTGGCGCTGCACACGGTGCGTTTCGGACTTGTGGCTGGCCCGTGGTGGCGGGTAGTGGCAATCGGAATCGGCACTCTGTTCGGGGCCCTTTGGGTGATCGCGCTTGGGGAGGAGCTGTTCTTTCGCGGCGTAATTGAGAGGGCGTTATTGAGAAGAGGGCGATCGCCGGCGCCCGCCATTCTGATTTCCGCCGCGCTTTATGGAGGCGTGCATCTCTGGTTCCACCAATTCCCGGATTGGCGGCAGGGCTTGGTCGTGACGGTACTAGGGATCGCGTGCGGGATTGCCTATTGGCAGACCGGCAGCGTGCGCGTTCCCATGGTGACGCACGCTTTTGTAGTGGCGACCTGGCGGCTCTTTTTCAAACCGTATTGAGCGCGTCTTCGAAATCGGCAAGCAGGTCGCGCCAGTCTTCAATCCCGAAAGAGATTCGCACCAGCCCTTCGGTAATTCCGGCCTCATCCAGATCCTGGGCGTTCCACGCCGAATGGGTCGTGCTGCGCGGGTGGCAGGCAAGCGTCTCGACTCCGCCGAGCGAAACCGCGTTGCGGGCGAGGCGAATATTACGAAGGAAATCGAAGGCCGCGGGCTTGCCGCCCAGCAAATCTATCGAGACCAAGCCGCCTGGAAAATCGCACTGCTCGCGGTAAATCCGCATCTGCTCCGCGTCTTCAAACAAGCTTGGGTAATAGAGCCGGCGGATTTTGGAGTGATGGGCAAGACGCTCCGCGATGCGCTGCGCGTTCTTGCTCTGCCGATTCATGCGGAGCCGGACAGTGGGCAGGCGCGTGTTGAGGATCCAGCATTCGTCCGGTTGAAGGATGTTGCCGAACAGGCTGCGCTTGCTGCGGATTTTATTCATCAGCGCGATGTCCCTAGTGAGAGCGACGCCGCCGATGATATCGCTGAACCCGCCGAGATATTTGGTAGCAGAGTAGAGGGAAACGTCGGCGCCCAGGGCGAGAGGATGCTGAAAGGCAGGTCCCAGAAAGGTGTTGTCGATCATTACGAGCGGGCGGCCCGCCGGCGAGCTTCCGTTGTCGGCGGCCGGATGAATGCTGCTGCCGACGGTTTCGCAGGCACGCTTGATATCGGTCATAACCATGGTCGGGTTGGCGGGGGTCTCAATCAGGACGGCGCGGAGGTTCTTTGCGGAACGAACGGCGGTGTCAAAGGCGGCGCTGTTTCCGGCCGAAACCGGAATGCCCTGAATGCCGAACGGCTGCAGAAAGGCCTGAATCAGGGTTTGGGTCCCGCCGTAGATGGGGACGGTGTAAATGAGGCTGTCGCCGGGATTGAGCGCCGCGAGGAGCGAGGTCATGATCGCGGCCATGCCGGAATTGAAGACAACCGCGCCAGTCGCTGCCGGCTCCAAGGGTAGGATCTGGTCTTCCAGGATTTGGGCGTTCGGATGATTGAAGCGGGAGTAGACGAGATCGACATTCTCGTCGGGGGCGCGCTGGCCCCGGCCACCCATGATGTCAAAGGCTCGCTCGGCAGCCTCGGGGCTGGAAAAGACGTAGGTAGAGCTGCGAAAGACGGCCGGGCGGGCGGAGCCGACAGAAAGGGTCGGATCAAAGCCGCGGGTCAGAACGTCAGTTTCCGGACGGAGCGCGGCTGGATGCTTGATTTCGGGCACAAAAGGCCTCCGATTGAAAGTCTAGCTCTTGCGCTCGCGGTAATCGAATGGGAGTACTCTGAGAAATAAGGAAACGAAGCCAGAGCTCCGTTTTTCACGGACTGCCGATTTTACCGAACGAACTTCTGCGATGGGTTCGTTCCTTAAGAATCTTATTTTGACTGGTTGCTGAAGCTGCGAGAGGACCCTTTCGGGCGCCAGGGAGGTGTTGCTTCAGGGGTCTTTCTATGAGGTTAGTCTCGCTTTGGTGGGAGTTGCCTCCCTGGCTTACTTCCAATATTAGAATATGAATTTGCGGAGCGCAAGCCCAAAAGCTACAAAAATCAAAATTATTTTCGTATACCCTATTAGTAGGAGCAAGGGCAGACAGCGCGAGATCAGGCTGAAATGAACTTAACTCTCTTAGGATCAACGGGTTCCATCGGGGTTAGCACGTTGGATGTCGTTCGCCAGCATGGGGACCGGTTCCGCGTCTATGCTTTGGTTGCTGGTAGAAATCTCGATGTGCTGTGTTCCCAAATTTTGGAATTTCGCCCAACAGCCGTGGTTGTGGCGGACGATACGGCCTTAGAGGCGCTTTGCGGGCGTTTGTCCGAGCTGGCGCTGCCGAAGAACGAATGGCCCGAACTGGCCGCGGGAGCTGAGGCCAGAGTCGCCGCTGCAAGGGCTAGCGAGGTCGGTTTTGTGATGTCCGCCATAGTCGGAGTGGCTGGCCTGGAGGCGACGTATGCCGCGATCCGCGGCCGCAAAAGAATCGGACTAGCCAATAAAGAGGTGCTGGTGGCGAGCGGACGGCTCGTGATGGAGGCCGTGAGGGAGTGCGGCACCGAACTCATTCCGGTAGATAGCGAACACAACGGAGCGCATCAGTGCTTCCGGGCAGGACGGCGAGATGAGGTGACGCGACTGCTGCTGACGGCATCCGGAGGTCCGTTCCGTGACACGGCTCGCGAGGCGCTTTGGGAGGTCACGCCGGGGCAGGCGCTGAATCATCCCACCTGGAAGATGGGGCGGCGGATTACCATTGATTCCGCCAGCATGATGAACAAGGGATTTGAAGTGATAGAGGCATGCTGGCTGTTCGGCTTGCCGGCGAAGCAGGTGGAAGTAGTGGTGCATCCGCAGTCTTCTATTCATGCGATGGTTGAGTACAACGACGGGAGCGTGATTGCGCAAGTCTCGGCTACGGACATGCGAATGCCCATCCAGTACGCACTGACATATCCTGAGCGGCAGCGGGCGCCGGTGCCGCGGCTGGACTGGACGCAGCCGAGAACGTGGACCTTTTCTGCTCCGGACCTGGTCAAATTCCGTTTATTAAAGCTGGCATATGAAGCGCAGGAGCAGGGCGGGTCGGCCACCTGCACGCTGAACGCGGCAGACGAGATCGCGGTCGAAGCCTTCCTGGAGGGGCGGATTCCCTTCCCCGCGATAGCGGCCACGGTGGAGGAAACGCTGGGCCGCCTACCTTGGCGCGAGGCACGGACCATCGAGGACGTGATCAATATAGATCAGGAGTCCCGTGCGGTAGCAAGGAAAGTTCTGTCAGAATCAGAGTGGGCGAAGAATGGCGGGCAAACCGTGCAGGTCAGAGGATTGTAAAGCCGTAATCCGGAACCAGTCGTCAAATCAAGAGACATAGTTCGAGTATCGAGAGAGGTAACGCAAGGGCGTGGGTTTTCTAGGGCCAGTTTTCTGGGTTGTGATTCTTCTGGGGGTCATGATCCTCATTCACGAGTTGGGGCACTTCTGGGCGTGCCTGGCGGTGGGCGTCAAAGTAGAGACGTTCAGCATCGGGTTTGGCCCGAGGCTGTTCGGCATCCGCCGAGGCGACACTGATTATCGAGTTTCCGCCATTCTATTCGGCGGCTACGTGCGGATGCTGGGTGAGATCGCCGGCGACGAGAAGGCCGCGGATCCGCGTTCTTTTCAAGCCAAGCCCCGCTGGAAGCGCGCCATCGTGATTATCGCCGGACCGCTGATGAACGTTCTGCTGGCGGTGGGCCTGGTGACCGGCTTGTATATGTATGCTTACCCGCAGGAAGTGGACACCACAAACCCGGAGGTCACGGCGGTACAAGCGGGCTCAGCGGCAGCCCAAGCCGGCATCGAGCCGGGGGATCGGATTATCCAGATCGGCGACAGGAAGAGCCCGAATTGGGAATACGCCCTTACCCAGGAGGCGTTGAACGCCAATCATGAATTGAAGGTCGTGGTGGAGCGTCATGGGAAAGACCTCGATCTCAGCATTACTCCGCGGATGGATCCGAAACAGGGCATCGGCGTGGCCGGATGGAGCGGTGCGCTGCCTGTGCAGGTGGGGGATGTACTGGCGAAATCACCGGCGCAGAAAGCCGGCCTCAAGAGCGGCGACGTGTTTCTGAAAGTAAACGGTGAACAGGTGCAATCGTCTCTTGCGGTGAGGCAGGCGGTGCTGCACGCGAACGGGCAACCGGTTCACTTTACCGTGCTGCGGAATGGAGAACAGAAGGAACTGGATGTTACTCCGCAGGCTACCGGAGATGCACAGATGCCCTGGCAGATAGGGATCAATTTCAAGCCGCCGATGAAGTTCGTCAAGTTGGGATTCGGGCCGGCTTTGGCGCAGTCGGCGAGATTCAATCGAACAAACGCGCTGATGGTTTTTCAGGTACTGGGCAGCATTGTAGAGAGACGAGTTTCACCCAAATCACTGACCGGCCCGATCGGCATCGCACAGATGTCGAGCGAAGCGGCGCAGGAAGGTGTCTGGAACTACCTGTTCCTTATGGCATTCGTCAGCTTGCAGCTGGCGATCTTCAACCTGCTTCCCATTCCCATTCTGGATGGGGGCACGCTGCTGCTTTTGATTATTGAGATGCTGCTGCAACGCGAGGTCAGCCTGCAGGTGAAAGAGACGGTCTTCAAGCTCGGGTTTGTTTTTCTGATGATGATTGTGGTTTTCGTGATCTACAACGACATCAGCAGAATTCTGACGATGGGCTAAGGCTGCCGGCAGGAATGCGGCTGACCAACGGCCAGCCATTCACCCCAATCGTGGCCGTGGTCTTCGGCTATGATCCTGACTCGGGAAACATTGGAGGGAGTTCGCAGCTGCCAGTAACGCCATGAGGCGTCCGAGCCGAGCATAGGCACCGATGCAAGAACGGCAAGCGAGTTGACATTGACGAGCTTCACCTGAAGATGATCGATGGATGGCCCGTGAGCAACTGGAATTACGATGCAAGGTTTGGGCAAGTCGAACACCGGCGAAGTAAGTTCGCCCGTGTTCGAGTCATTCCCGGCCCAACTCTCAAAGTAGCCACCTGGCGGCGTATCACCCTTCGGCTTGGCCGGCAGATTGCCGTTCTTTTGCCAAGCTCCCTGCGCTTGCCATTCCAGCGTGGGCAACGGAGGACCAAGCATCTCAGGCGTGACGCTTTTCGTCTCGCTTATTGACTCGAGAGAGAGCGGCTCGCCTACCGGGACAAGAAGCTTGCCGTTCCTTTCAATCGTGTAGGCGCGCACCGAACTGGATGGCACTCCCAGATTGACAAAGCCGACCCAGGCCAGTAAGGACGGCGTGTTCCGGGATCCGAGGCCCCAAGGAAGTTCCTCGGCAATCTTCCTGCCAAAACCCAGGATTTGCTGTTTGCTGTTGAGCAAAATCAACTGCTGGGGAGGCCAGATCCTTCGCAATGAGTCGGTCCAGCCCATTAACTGGAGTCCTGATTCTATGGGATACGCGATGGTGATAGCGCCGGCCTCGGGACTGGGATAGATGGACGGGAAGACGGATGTTGCGGGCTTGCCTATCCATTCTTCGCGTCTCTGGTAAAAAATGGAAAGCTTATATTGCCGCATGACGGGCAACAGCCTTCTTACCTCTTCGACTGAAGGAAAGACAGTTCTGGTGAGGCCGGAATCCTGCAACCCGGATTCCAGGCTGAGGGAGGCAATCTGGCCGGACGTAAAGAAGGTAACCCGGGCATTCTGCATCCATGCTTTGATATCCCGCGATTGATCTTCCAGGAATAGGCCAATGAGTAGAACAGCGAGAGGGACAGCCCACAGCTGGCGCCTCGAAGTTCCCATCATCCAGCCAACGAGCATGGCGAGGGCGGCCCAGCCTTCGAGCGGGACCACAAGATATCGATGCGCCATGGCGGCGCCAAACCAAGAGGGACTGTTCGGATCCATCCGGCCGATAGCGGTCATGGCTGCTGTAACCAAGATCAACAAATAGAATCCGCAGAGAACGATGCCGGGACGGCTTCGGAGCAGATTTTGCCGCCAGGCGGCAACCGCTAAGCAAGCAAAAGCAATCATGCTTGCGAGACCAACAAGAATCCCAACCCATTCTGAGACCGGGCTGAAAGGCACGCCCATGTACGTGGCGACGAAGCCGATAAAGAGCAGAGGGTGCCTGAACAGGAGGCCCCAATTGAATTGGGGCGAGAAAGTATAGCCGGTGAAGAACAGCGCAATGGAAACAATGGCGCTGATGCCGAGAGCCGATATGCGACCCTTGCCCAGGCGCAGGATGAATCCGGCCGCGAGCAGCACCGGCCAGACAAAAAGCCCGTTGGCGGAGGAGAATGTCGCGATCACGGCAAATGCGATAGCCATTGCCAAGTGGATGGAACCCCGCGAGCCGCCCGTTTTAGCAATAAAAACTAATGCGCCGGCGAGGGCGAACCCCTCCAAAATCCACTGCAGTTGAAATGGCGTGCCGAGGACTAAAGTGCTGCCAGGCCATGCCAGGAGGATGCCGGCCACGAGAATGGCGCACCAACACGCGAAGCGATTGCCCGTGCGCGCTGACGGAAGAGAACTCCCCAGCAGCCACCATGTGCCGAGATAAAAGAAGCAATTCGACGAAATAGTCAGCAGCCGGCGGGCGTGAAATAGAAGATCATCGAGGGCAAAGATGAGCTCGGGAAAAATGATCCGGTGCTCGTTCTGCTGCTGAAAAAAAATTGAGAGCTGGTGGTGTTTGTAGGCCTGGAAGTGTTGGATGACGCGCCAGTCATCCCAGAATGGCAGAGGCGTGTAGGAACGCACCAGCAGCCGGGTATCGTGTACGAGGCTGACGATGAACCAGACCAATAGGAACAGCAAGATGGCTGCGCGGACGCACCGGGTCAGGCTCGGAACGCGAGCGCTTGAGGAGAATGCCGGCCGGGCGAGTTTAGACGCCATCTAGACTGAAACTCATTCTAGTAAGGCCGCGGCGGGTGAGGATGATCAGAATGCTGCCGCAATCGGACTTATGGGTTACTGATCGGATTGATAGTAAATCTGACTCTCAGCGGTTGATGAAGAATACTGCGTGAAGACGGGAATTCCGTGCCGAAGCTGACCGGGAATCAGATGTCTTTGTCGATTCGGGCGTATTGGGTATTGAAACCCAAACCGGGAAAGTCTGTGCCGCTTCACCGGCCCTGCTCCTGGCTGCTGAGGGGAAATAAGTCTTTGGCGATCCCATCTTTCGAAGTGTCGTTCGGCAGATCGTCGCGGAAGCCGGCAGTGATTTGTCCATCGAGGCTATCGGCCTCAGGAATGGGATCGCGGTGGGATCTGAGCATGAGGTATCGAGCGGATGTGCAGTCGGCAAACCAGAAACTGGCTAATTTCCCGTTAGCCCGCACGGCAACTTGAAAATCAGGGTGCGATAGATCTACCCTTGGCGACCACTCGCGATGTATCGAGACTAGACAGAGAGTTTGTCCGGTTGCCGCGATCTACAGGGATAACACCAACCCGGAACAGCGGCTTGTTTCAGTTCAACACCGACAACCAGACCGTCATTGAGACACTTGGCTAGGCCGTCGTGACTAATTCGAGTCTCGGAGCGCTTGGCGAACGTAGGGTCCGAATATCACGAATGGGCGGTTGGCCAAACAAACGGCTGTATTCCCGATTGAATTGACTGGTGCTTTCATATCCAACCTCAAAGGCCACAGTCGCCGCGTCCACATCATCGGCGAGCATCCGTGCTCTCGCAGCCTGTAATCGAATTTGCTTCTGGTATTGAAGCGGGCTCATGGCAGTGAGCGCCCGGAAATGATGGTGAAGGGTAGAAACCGCCATACCAGCAACTTGTGCCAGTTCTTCAACGCGAAGCGGTCTTGCATAGTTTGCCTTAATCCAGGCATTGCTTTCGCCGTGCGGTGACTTTGGTCTCCCAACGTCGCGATTGCTCTTAACCGTGCCCCTTCCGGTCCACGCAGGATGCGATACATGATCTCGCGTTCGATGAAGCCGCTCAGGAAGGGAATGTCCTGAGGACTCGAGAGGAGGTCGAGCAGGCGACACCACGCGCTGAGGAACTCCGCGGTAATGGGACCCGTTGACATTGCGGGATTATCCGGCGACGCCTCGCTCATGTGGAACTCCTCACGGCTTAGGAACTCGCGAACAATCGCGATGTCAAGCTTCAGCGTGACGGCAAGGCAGGGTGCCTGCTCGCTTGCTTCGACCACCCTGGCTACGGTTGGCAGATCGACCGAGGTAAGTAAATAGCGGGACGAATCGTATGTCAGTGCCTCGCCGCCAATCTGTACCTGCTTCCGGCCTTGCGGGATCACAATCACGCTCGGCTCGTAGGTAACGGGGCACCCAGCGGTAGGAGCCGTTCTTCGGTGCAAGGTCACCCGAGGGATGGCGGTTGCCAGCTTCTCTGACGAGCCGATGTGCCGAGTAACCTTTGAGGCTAGCTCAGCCTGCAGTTTATACACTTGGTCCGAAGCGATAATGGCCCTATTCTCAGTGGTTTTCACTATGAAATCTCGACATTCCCTACCTCAGGATAACTACGATTTGCGGTGGATGTGCAAGAGCGAACATGCGATTCGGCAGGATCAGGCAATGATTCGGCAGGATCGGGATACCGGTATATCGTCTTTTCTCCCTACGCTTGATACAGAGGACGAAATGCAGAAGCGCAAATTAGGAAAAAGCGGCATCGAGGTATCGGCACTCGGCTTCGGCTGCATGGGGCTGAGCTATGGCTACGGACCAGCAATAGACAAAGATCAGGCGATCAGTTTGATTCGATCGGCGGTTGATTTGGGGGTCACCTTCTTCGACACGGCGGAGGCATATGGTCCTTTCAAAAACGAAGAGTTGGTGGGGGAAGCTCTCGCGGCGGTTCGCGACGAAGTCGTGATTGCAACCAAGTTCGGCTGGAACATCGACCCGAACACGGGGGAACGCCGCCCCGGTCTGAATAGCCGCCCGGAGCACATCAAGGTCGCTACTGACGGAATGATTAGACGTCTGAAGACTGACCGGATTGATCTGCTGTATCAGCATCGCGTCGATCCGGACGTGCCCATTGAAGATGTCGCAGGGACGGTGAAGGATCTTATTCAGCAAGGCAAGGTGAGGCATTTTGGGCTGTCGGAAGCAAGTGCAGCCACCATCCGTCGCGCTCATAGCGTGCAGCCCGTGGCGGCCGTCCAAAGCGAATACTCGCTCTGGACAAGAGATCCCGAAGCGGAGGTGCTGCCGGCGTGCGAACAACTCGGCATCGGGTTCGTTCCGTGGAGCCCGCTGGGACAGGGTTTCCTTACGGGCAAGATCGACACCACAACCAAATTCGACAACGATGATTTTCGGTCCTTCTTCCCGCGCTTCACGCCGGAAGCACGTCAGTCGAACCAAGCTTTGGTGGACTTGCTGAACAACATCGCCCAGCAAAAGAATGCGACGGCGGCGCAGATCGCGCTTGCGTGGCTGCTTGCCCGAAAGCCATGGATCATCCCCATCCCTGGAACCACCAAGCTGCATCGCTTAGAAGAGAACATCGGGTCGGCGAACGTTCACCTGACCGAGGACGAACTCAGCCAAATAGAGTATGCGGCTACCCAGATCAAAGTGCAAGGCGCTCGGCTTCCCGACGAAGTCCTTCAATACTCGAATCGATGAGATGAGTTGCGCCGAACTGCTCATTGCTGCTGCGCCGGCCAGTCGCCGATAGTATGGTGGCAACCGACGTCGGTTCAGACCAAGCAAGGAGTACGGATTGTGAGCAAAATCGAATTGAAGGTGAACGGGCGTTCACACACGCTAGACGTGGAACGGGACACGCCGCTGCTTTACATTCTCCGCAACGATCTCGACCTGCGAGGTCCCCGGTTTGGGTGCGGACTCGGACAATGCGGCGCCTGCAAGGTCATCATCAACGGGGCGGCGGTTTTCTCCTGCATCACGCCTGTGTCTTCGGTCAAAGGTGAGATCACCACGCTCGAAGGACTTTCGCAAAACGGCAGGTTGGATCCCGTACAGCAGGCCTGGATTGAGGAACAAGCGCCGCAGTGCGGATTCTGTCAAAACGGGCAGATCATGACCGCGAAGGCCCTGCTGGACAAGAATCCGCATCCGACCGATGTCCAAATCCGGGAAGCGATGAACGGAACATTGTGCCGCTGCATGAGTTACTTCCGGGTGCAGAGCGCCATTAAACGCGCCATGAAGACGACGGCCGAGGCTCCGGCTGGTGACGGGAAGAAGGTGGTCGCATGAACTCGTCCCCCGGGATTCCAAAACAGATCGAAGACGTCCTCCTGACGCATCGTCGCGGGTTCTTAAAAAGCGCGGGACTGCTTGCCGTCAGCTTTGGCGTGTTCGGAGCGACTGCGATCGAGGGCGCGGAGGCGCAGAGCAGCGTTCCGGCCGCATCGCCCGGTCCTTACCGCGATCCCGATTTTCACCAGGTCGATTCGTGGATTGTGGTTCACGAGAACAACGCCGCTACGTTCTATGTCGGTACAACGGACCCGGGCCAGGGTACGGGGACATGCTTCCGCCAGTTGATGTCGGATGAGCTCGATATCGCCTTCGATAAGACCACCTGCATCATGGGGAGCACCGACATCACTGTCGACCAGGTCGGGTCGGGCGGTTCGTATGCGTTGGAAAGAAATTCATGGCCGATGCGCCGCGTGGCCGCGGAAGCGCGCCGTGTCTTGCTGGAGATGGGATCGCTTCGTCTTGGGGTGCCAGTCGATCAACTGGCTGTTAGCGACGCAGTCATTACGGTGAAAGCAGACCCTTCGAAGCACGTCACTTATGGCGAACTGATCGCAGGAAAGAAGTTCAATGTCACCTTGACCGGCAACAATATCTACTCGGTCACTGGTAAAGCCAAAACGAAATCGAATACCGAACTGAAATATGCGGGCTGGTCGATTCAGCGGGACGACATTCCGCCGAAAGTGGATGGTTCTCTGAAATGGGCTGTGGACGTCAAGCTGCCCGGCATGGTTCACGCGCGAAACGTGAAACCTCCGTTCGCCTGCGCGAAGCTGACGGGCATCGATGAATCATCGGTGAAGAACCTCCCGGGCTTCATCAAGGTGGTGAGTAAAGGCAACTACGTGGCCGTGGTGTGTGAACGCGAAGAGCAGGCCATCCGCGCAGCCCGCCAGCTCAAGACCACTTGGCAGAAGCCATCGACCGCTCCGTTCCCCGCATCGGAAGATCTTTTCAAGTACATGCGCACCGCGACGCCCATCTCGGACGTCAGACCTGGCGGAGTGGCGGAGTCCGAACCCAGTCCGGGCTCACGACCCGCCGTCGAGGGAGATGCCGGACTACGGAACCGAGGATCGAGACCCGCTGATGAGGGAGAGTCAGGAATACACGTTCCGCCATCCAGACCACCTGCGGCGGGAAATCCGGAAATGCGCGCTCCGGTATCCGGGCCCATGGTCGTGGGAAATCCCGACGCGGCCTTTTCGAGCGCGGCAAAGATCATCGACGCGGAGTACGAGATACCGTTTCAGGGGCACACGTCCTTCGCGGGAGCGCATGCGTTAGCGGATCCTTCGAACGGTCAGATGACCGTTTATACGAATGACATGAAGTCCTACAGCATGCGAAGAGGTATCGCGACGTTTCTCGGAATGCCGCACGACAACGTGCGAGTGATCTGGATGATGGGTCCCCAGGGCTTTGGTCGTTCCGCGGCTGAGGACGCGGCTTTTGAGGCCGCCTGGATCGCGCGTGAGATCGGCAGGCCGGTGCGCATGCAGTGGATGCGCGAAGAGGAAACGGCATGGGATACCAAAGGCCCTGCCTTCCTCGTGAAGATGCGCGGTGCTTTAGATGACGCGGGAAACCTGGTCGCGTATGACTTCCACGCGCGTTCGTGCGATCACAACCACGTCGGATACAACGAGCCGGATTCCGTGCTGATTGCGCAACTGATGGGAACGAGGCGGGCAAAGCCTGCGGCCGGAAGTGCCTCGATGCCTTCCGATATGTACGCCATTCCGAATCGCAAGATGGTTGGCGAGGTGGTGGGTCTTCCAATGTTATGGGAAACACCGCTACGCACCGGCAACCTGCGCGACCCGAACGGTCCGCAACCTACGTTTGCTGCGGAGTCGTTTATCGATGAAGTTGCGGTGGCCGCGCGAATTGATCCGCTGGAGTTCCGCCTGAAGATGCTGAAGACCGGTACGCACGATGACGGCGGATTTCGCCGTGCGCGTTCCATTGCGGTTCTTGAAGCTGCCGCGGAAACCTATGGCTGGGACTCGCGGTCTTCGCCGAAACCGATTGGCAAGGAGAACATCCTCACGGGACGCGGTGTTGCTTACTCGTTCCGCGGGGAGACTGTTGTGGCTGAGATTGCAGAGGTTGAAGTAAATCGCGAAACTGGTCATGTCTGGGTGAAGCGCCTGGTGTGCGCACATGATTGCGGTTTCGTCGTCAATCCAGCAAGCCTGCGGCACACGGTGGAGTGCGGTGCGCTTCATGGGCTCAGTCGCGCTCTTTGTGAGGAAGTCCGATTCGATACCGAAAAGGTGACGAGCCGCGATTGGTTCTCGTATCAGACACTGCGGCATGTTGACGTTCCGGAGCGCATCGATATTGTACTGGTGAACGGCGATCCAAATCCGAATCGTCCCGATCTGCCTCCATACGGGGCCGGTGAGGCGTCTCTCAAACCGATGCTTGCCGCCGTTGGGAACGCTATCTACGACGCGACCGGCGTTCGCATTCGCAGGGTCCCCTTCCGTAATGACCGAGTGCTGGCGGCACTCAAAGCTGCGGGTGTGTGATTCAGAGTGACGAAACGGGAGATGTGTATGCAAATGACGAACGTTGCATCACGCTAGTCCCTGGAACACGGCAACTGACGCGGCGCTGAAAGGAAAAGACGAATCGGCTGCGGGCTGCCCGTATGAAGCAGGAGAAGCGACCGCCATCGCCGTTGTTAAATGGGTTTTCAAAAAGGAGTGAGTGACGAAAGGCATATCGAAGGAGAAATCATGCAAAAGCAGAAACCTGGAAAGGGCGGCCTGAGATTCTCGAGTTCCAGCCCGAGCGGAGTGGATGGTGGGGCAGTAAGCATCGGAAATTTCTCTCATCTCGCTCTGGCTGATTCCAGCCCTCTTTCTCGCTTCAACAGGTGCACAACAAGCCACGAACAGCAAGCGAGAGCCGTGATGATCCAGGAGCAAGGTAGCTTCGCTGTCGGAGGCTCAGTCATTACTGCTCCCGGCACTTTCGACCCCATCAAGCAGGGCGCCGGGCATTCTCGTCACCCACTCACAAAGCGGCGCTCAGCGCATAACCGTGACTGACGCGGACAAACCGAGCGTCAATCGAGGCCAGGAGCGATGGCGCATTTTCTTCGATATGGCGAAGAAGTGGCGGGATGCCGTGAATCGGCATGGCGGCGATGTCACTGTCGTCCATCTGCCGGAGATAGGCATTTGCGGCAACACCCATTTCGTGATGCCGGATACGAACAACTTGCAGATCGCGTATCTGGTTTCGAAGTTCCTCTCAGAGAAGAAGCTGGACTGATCCGCAAGAAATAAAGGAGTGCAAACCAAATCAATGCAACAGCGCAAATTGGGAAAAAGCGGCCTCGAGGTATCTGCCCTCGGACTCGGCTGCATGGGTATGAGCGCAAACTATGGAGCGGCCCGCGATAAGCAGGAAATGATCAACCTGCTACACGCGGCATTTGACAAAGGAGTCACCTTCTTTGACACGGCGGAAGTATACGGTCCTTTTACCAACGAAGAACTCGTTGGCGACGGCCTCGCACCGATTCGCGAGAAGGTGATCATCGCAACGAAATTCGGTTATGAAATCGATCGGGAGAACCCGCGCGTCAGAAGCAGGAATAGCCGGCCAGAACACATCAGGCAGGTTGTCGAGGAATCTCTGAAACGGCTGAAGACGGACTACATCGATCTTTACTATCAGCATCGTGTCGATCTGGATGTGCCCATCGAAGACGTAGCAGGCGCAGTCAAGCAACTGATCCAGGCTGGCAAAGTGAAGTACTTCGGACTGTCGGAGGCGAGCGCGCAGACGATTCGACGTGCACACTCCGCACAACCGGTAGCCGCAGTGCAAAGTGAATATTCCCTGTGGGCGCGTGATCCTGAGACGGAGATTCTCCCGGTGTGCGAACAACTCGGTATTGGCTTCGTTCCTTGGAGTCCTCTTGGGCAGGGATTCCTCACTGGCAAGGTCAATACGGCGGGTTCGTTCGAGGAGGGCGATATCCGCCGAATATTCCCGCGTTTTACTCCCGAGGCTCTGAAGGCAAATCAACCGCTGCTCGATCTCGTCAGGACAGTGGCACAGGAAAAGAACGCAACTCCCGCTCAGATTGCTATCGCTTGGCTGCTGGCGCAGAAGCCATGGATTGTACCGATTCCGGGAACCCGCAAGTTGGAACGACTCGAAGAAAACATTGGATCTGTGGACGTGAAACTTACGCCTGCCGATGTGAACCGGATTGCCGCAGAAGCTTCGAAGATCCCGGTACAAGGTGAACGTGGGACTGGCAGAGAGAGCTTCGACTGAAGGGTTAAGTTAAGGCTTGACGACGCGCAAACGGGAAGTTGAAGGGGCTCAAGTTCGCATAGATCCGCCCTGACGGCGATGTGACGATCTGAGAATTGCCGGCGAAGCAAAAGAAACGATTACCCACCACTTCGTGACATTGAGGAGCGGGATCGCTGCGGGATTGCGTTACTGCGTGACGTCGCCGTGGCCACCGTCTTGCAGGAATTAGGGACGATTGTCATCATGAAGGCATGCAAACTGTCTTCGAGGCGGCAGGTGGCAACGACGGCTTGCGCGATCTTGCCGGCGCCTGGCATCGGCGGGTGATGGCCGACGACGTGGTAGCCCATGCATTCAGCCATGGCTTCCATCCTCAGCATGTCGAGCGCCTCGCTGCCTACTGGGCCGAGGCACTCGGTGGCCCCAGCACGTATTCCGGCTCCTATGGTGACGAGAGCGCCGTCGTCAAGATGCACAGCGGAAACGGGGAGCACGACGAAATGGACCGCCGCGCGATTGCCTGCTTCGACCAGGCTCTGGCCGATGTCGGACTAGCCGACAATGATGCGCTGGGACAAGTGCTGCACGACTACTTCGCTTGGGCAACTACGACAACGATGTCCCGCTATCACCACTCCGCTGATGATGTGCCTCACGGCCTTAGCATCCCACACTGGTCATGGGACGGACTCCAGGTGTAAAACTTCACGGCTGACCCTTGTGGCGGAACCTTCCTGCCTGCCAAAGGGATAGACCTTGGCGTGTAACCGCGAAGGGTAGAACTCCTGCTTCGTGAGCATTCTGACCTACAGCGGCGCAGAAGGCCGCCCAGAATGCCCAAGCCCAGACGCAAGAAGAAATCGCCTAAACGAGTTCTTGGGCTTCCGGATCTCGAACAGACGACGTCTGCAGTCATCAACAGCCTGACTTCGAAAAGCGGGCAGCGAACTTACGAGTATGCCATCACTGAATTTGTCGATTGGTATTGTTCTGAACCGCCGCGGCTTGCATTCAATCGAACAGTCGTACTGAGGTACCGAATCTATCTGGAGCAACGACTCTTGGCACCAACTACAATCAATCTCCGCCTGGCAGCAGCCCGGCGGGTTGCCTATGAGGCCGCTGACTCGGGACTGCTCAGCCCAGAACTTGCGGCGGATCGCAATCCAAACGACTGAACGCTATCTTGGGTGCAAACAGAAGCTGCGGTTCGCGGTGAACGATAAGCTCGGCCTCGAACCATAGTGTTAACGCGGGTTCAAGGGACGGATTACCCGTCCCTTGGCGACTACGGCGACTATTCCATGTTGATGTGCATTGGCTAGCTGAGCTATCATCCGCATCTGGAGGTTCGCGGATGGCGGGACGGCGTCGACGGTCCATTCACATGTCTGCCTCGCGCAGGCGTCCAGTCAAGGGAGAAAAATCACTTGCCGGCGCCGTCGCGGTCGTTGCCGGCGCGACACGCGGCGCAGGTCGCGGCATCGCTCGGGCGCTCGGAGAAGCTGGTGCGACGGTCTATTGCACTGGACGAAGCGTGCGTGCCAACCGCTCCCCGTACAATCGTCCTGAGACGGTTGAAGAGACAGCCGAAATGATACCGACGCCACATGAAGTCAATCGGATATCTTGGTCATATTGACGATCTCTTCGGTGCGCCGGCGGCAACACGCGGTTGGAGCACAATCCTTTCAGTGCTTCGGATCTTGAAAGATCCTGAGCAGGCAACCCGCGGAATTCGGACCACCTTGTCTAAAAAGCGAAACAAGTGAGATCTAGAAGGCGCCACCGCAACACGTCCTCAACGCGCGATCGCTCCCTCGTCATGTTCGAACTGGGCTACTCCGATTGTCGACCAGGCCGTAGGAAACGGCTGGACAAGCTTTATGTCCAAACACGGAGTTCTTGCAGGTTTATGCGTGTGAGGCCGACTTCCATTCTTCCGCTAAGACTGCATAGAGATAGGAGTCTCGCCATTCGCCTTTTTGCAGGACGTCCTTTTTGAAAAGTGCTTCCCGTCGCATTCCCAGCTTTTCCATCACGCGAAACGAGGCGTTGTTCCGGACATCACAGGTCGCCCACACCCGATGCAGGTCTAGGTTTGAGAAAGCCAATTGCAGAAGGGCACGCGTACCTTCGGTCGCGTAGCCGTTACCCCAATAGCGCCGATTGAGAGTGTACCCGAAATCTGCCGTTCTGTTGGTATGGTCTAAAACGGTGATCCGCATGATGCCTATCAAACAGCTCTCACGCCGGAGTTCAACCGCCACTTCGATGGATTCCCTTGGCCACCTATCTTGATCTTCAAGGCGGCGCTGCAAGTTGGCCCGGACAGTCGAAAGATCGCTGGGCCCCCAATCTGCCAAGCGTACAACCTCCGGATCGCTTGCGTATTCGTAAATACCCTCCTCATCTTCTAGACGAAAGTCGCGAAGGAGTAAACGGTCCGTTTCCAGCGGAAACCACGGTGTCATCAGAACATTCTACGAGGGCACAGGGACATCAGCGGCCCCAGCCGATTTCCCATTACAAGTCCTATTCGGCGGAGACTTCCTGTCGAGCTATCGAAGTAAACGAAACCTTTGCTGTTCGATCAAGAGGGCACATTCTAAGTAGAAAATGGGCAGATTCTTCCACTGTCCGATTATGAAAGAAGGGGCCGGCCATAGCTTACAGCGAGCTTGATCCATGAGCAATTTGGCGACGCTTGTCCTTACAATCCATCTGGCGTGGATAGTGTGGGTTGTTCTCGGCGCGTTCTGGACCCGCGGCCGAAAACTTTTAACTATCTTTCATGTTCTTTCCCTGGGATGGGGGATTATCGTCGAGCTGTCACCGTGGCCATGTCCTCTGACGCTCGCCGAACAGTTCTTTGAAGGCAAGGCCGGCATCGCATATGAGGGTGGATTTCTGTTGCATTGCCTCGATCGTCTTGTTTACCCTGCCATGCCTGATAGAGTGATTACCGGAATCGGGGTTGCAGTTTGCGCCCTCAATATTGCAGTGTATCTTCGGCGTTATTGGAAGGCCCGGTCGTAACTGCTTTCACGGCGCGGCGATTGCACTATGGGTTACTGATCGGATTCATAGTGGATCTGACTCTCGGCGGTGGCGCGTTTAAAGTTCTTGTTCTCCATAGACACTGTTATGGTGCGGTTGATGAAGAACACCGCGTGCAGACGGAATTCCGTGCCGAAGCTGACCGGGAACTCATTACGATCAGCCGGAGTAAAGCGGATGCGGTAGGCTTTGCGGCCGGATACTCGTGGGAAGCTAAGAGTTGTAGTGGGATGAAACTCTATGGCCGCGACGGAGGGTCAGTGATCATGGGAGAGACTGGCAGTGTTGTTCTCGATGCCGGCGGGTATGAAGTTTACAATCGCAAGGGAAATAAGACGGGCGAGTTTAAGGAAGGGACTGCGGCAGCATCATCGGACCCGACGGGCGAAGGTAAGATGACCGATCTTCACTTTGCCAACTTCATCGCGGGGAATTCAGACCGGCGCAAAACTTATTCAGCCGATCGAGTCGGGCACGTCACGGTGACGATGCTTCAACTTTCAAACATCGCCCGGGAAGTCCAGCGTGAACTGAAACTAAATCCGAAGAACGGTCACATTCTGGACGATCCCGAAGCGATGAAGTCGTGGAGCCGCAAATACGAACCAGGTTGGGCTCCTAAGGTATAGGTCTTCAACTCTAAGGCGGGCGGCGCTGTCTCAGTCGCTGCCCTTAGCCTGGTTAGCCGCGTTCTTTTCCGACTTATTCAAGTTCGTTGCCAATTCGAGGTGTTGCTGCAATATCGGTAGAGTGCTGGACGCAAACGCCTTCACGTTCGGGTCGGTGCCACCTTGTGCTTCGGCGCTGAAATCTTTTACGTCAGTCTCGTGGTCCTTTAACTGCTCCTTCGCATACGCCTTGTCGAATTCCGGGCCAGAGAGCTTGGACAGCTTGGCGATTTGCGATTCATGTTTAGAATCGAGCGCGTCGGGAATGGCGATGTTTTCTTTGCTTGCGACCTGCTTCAATTCGTCGTTGGCCTTGGTGTGATCGTCGACCATCTTTTGGGCGAACTGTTTGACATTGTCACTAGAAGCTTTTTGCGCCGCCAGTTTGCCGAGTTCCACTTCGGCCATGCCGCCCATAGCAGCCTGCTTCAAAAACTTCTTGTCGTCTACTTTGGCCGGTGCGGTGGTTCCGGGAGTGTTTGGGCCCATAGGACCATTTGCGCCGGGATTATTTGCACCCGGTGTTTGGCCCGGAAGCGTTGAGGGTGTCGAGGGGCTTTGTCTGGCAGGCATTCCGCCAGGGCTCTGGGCGAACGCGAGATTCGCCGTTTGCACGCATAGGAAAGCGCCCGCGCAAACAAAGCTCAAAAGCAGCTTTCGTTTCATCTCTGTTCTTTCCTCCAATAAATCAGACACGATGAATGTTGAGGAGGTTTCGGAGACGGAAAAGAAGGATTCGTGCCTGAGTAACTAGTGAGTTAGTATGATGGGGGTTTTTCGTGCGACAGCGAGAAAACGTTCCGAAGTTTGTCTCGAACTGCAACAAAAATGGAGGGTAGCCAGGCGCCCAATGGCTCGTTGTAAGGACCTACGCTCATGAGAGTCCAAACCTACGATAACGTTCTCCTGCGTGTCGTCGCCGAGGAAGGTCGAACATCGATTCCTGTGGTCACCCGAATGGATTTTGGACGCGCCGATTCCAAGTTCACTCTTCCTATCGGAGTTGCAGCAGAAATAGGCTGTAATGCTTAGCAGATTCGCTTGCTTGAGCCGGCGACAATCTGGTAACGCCTGTTTGTTTCGGAAAGCGTGGTAGGAGAGCGCTGCACCATCTCTGAAAACGCTCGGCGTAGGGCCCACAGTCCCTGTCATCACGCGCGATCAAGTTGCTCATGCGAAGCCGGACCGCATGAGAACCAGAGCCACGCTCCTAATCGGGCACGCAGGCACCATCCACGCCACGGCCTTAGCTGCTGTCTGACGTCTGCTCCAGCTTCGCTCTCGCTCCGGGCTCTTGGCAAGTTTCTGGCGCAAGCGACGTCCCGTTCGGGTCGTCCGACGCTCCTAAGGAACTATTAAGACGCTTATCGAAAACGTCCTCGACCACGGCGACGAGCATGCTCCCCTCGGCAACTTCCGCCTCGACCTTTCCGATCAAAGCTAGCGTTATACGGCAACTTGAAAATCAGGGCGCGATAGATCTACCCTTCCCGACGTCACAGGATCTATCCCATTCCGTCCCGATTCGGAGCAGTGCTTTGCGACCTACGGGACGGATGGTGGCGCGGCACCTTTGGTCATTCCCGCCCTCGCCGCAACCCTATCCATTGAGAGACGGTCGTAGCCTTCCTCAGCGATAAGCTGCGACGCTGCCTCGACGAGAGCGGCGCGTATTCGGGAACGCTTGCCGGCTGACTCAGCAGCTCCGGTTGAGCTGCCCGTTTTCTGCAGCGAACTTTTTCTCATTGTTTCAAAAACCAGAGATGCGTGCTTCGAAGAGGCGTGCCGGCAGGGTACATCGGGTCCAGCAACGGATGTATCGTTGATCGCGCGACCCTGGGAGATCGACCTCGCTCCATTCAGGTTCCCGTCTTGCTTTGGCACGGAGTTCGGGATCGCAGTGTACCTGTTGAGTTGAGTGCGGTCGCTATATCACGAGCGTCGTCCCGCTGTGCAGTCCAATGTTCTACCCTGACGCGCATCTGTCAGTTCCAATCAACCATCAAGCGGAGATCTTCTCAGCCCTGGTGGCTGCCGGGCGACCAGATCCCGCAGCCGCCGGTAACGGCACTGGCACTCGCGACTAATGGCCTAGTGACGATCTGAGAAAGCGATGGGGTGGGCCAGCCGGATTGCCCGTCCCTTCGCGACTACGCCGGAGGAAACGGCTAGAGACATCAAGGCTGCGCAGCGGTCAGGATGGGGACTCTATGTTTTGGCGCGACGTTCACTACATCTCTTTGAGGTACTCATGCACGAACTGGACCGCCATTGCGCCTTCGCCCACCGCCGAAGCGACTCGCTTCACGGACCCGGAGCGCACGTCTCCCGCGGCAAAGACACCCGGACGGCTAGTCTCCAGCAGGAATGGCGGCCGTGCGATGCCCCACGATCGCGACTGCGAGAGAGTTGCTCCCGTTCGGACGAATCCTTTCGCGTCGCGCTCAATATCCGAAGGCAGCCAATCCGTTCGAGGTGTCGCGCCAATGAAACTAAACACCGCCGGAGTCTCTATAGTTTGCTGCTGCCCTGTTTTGTTACTTGCGATCTCGACTGCCTTTAGATGACCGTTCCCCACCATCCGCCGGATCACGGTGCTGCACAGTAGCTCGATATTCGCGGTCTGCTCGATGCGGCGGACCAAGTAGCTCGACATATTCTTGTTCAAATCATCGCCACGGATGAGTAGCAGCACCCGGCTCGCGTGACCTGCCAGAAAGACAGCGGCCTGCCCCGCCGAGTTCCCGCCGCCCACGACAATCACGGGACACCCACGGCAGATCAGCGCTTCGGCGGTGCTTGCCGCGTAATAGAGTCCTGTACCTTCGAATTGCTCAACACCTTCGACATCCAGCCGCCGATACTGAGCACCCGTTGCAATCAGGAGGCACTTGGCAGTCACGGGCTCGTCGCCACCGGCGTCGAGAGTCGCATATCCGTTCTCGAATGATAAACGAGTGGCCGCCGTCGGGATGGAGAGGTGCGCGCCAAATTTATTGGCCTGGAGAGTCGCCCGATCTGTCAGTTCGGCGCCAGTCAAACCGGTGGGAAAGCCCAAGTAATTTTCAATCCGCATGCTGCTGCCCGCTTGGCCTCCGGGAGCCGTAGAATCCAATACGGCTGTGCTCAGACCTTCCGACGCGCCGTAAACCGCGGCCGCCAAACCCGCCGGGCCCGCCCCCACGACGAGCAGATCAAAGACGGTCTGCTCCAGCGGCTGATGAATACCGATTTCATTCGCCAAGCTCTGGTTGGACGGATTGCGCAAGAGCAGCATATGCGCGCAGGCCACCACGGGCGTATCGGCCTCAGTCACGCCGAAGTCTTTCAGGAGGCGATCCACCTGCGGGTCAGTTTCCAAATCTACCCAGGTGAAGAGCACGCGATTCCTGGCGAGAAAATCGCGTACGCGAAACGTATCCGGGGAATAGCGTGATCCGATCACACGCAGCCCGATGAAACTTGGCGATTCGCGCAGCAGCTGCCGACGCGCGATGAAAGCCTGGAGAATAATATCGCTTAGGCCGGGACACTGATTCAATACATGCCGCAAAGCTTCGCCTGAGACCTCGTATGCCTGGCAGTCGCCGCGGGCAACCGCCGTGATGACGGCAGGCGCGCCCGTCAAATGCGAGATATCGCCGGTAAACTGGCCCTTCCGGTGGACGGTGAGCGTCTTCGGCGCGTCGCCGGAATAGTCGAGGATTTCAATCTCGCCCGATTTAACAACGAAGAACTTGAACAAGCGGTCACCGACATGGATAAGGGTTTCACCATCGCGATATTGTTTTGGTGCCACCGTCGCACAGTTGGCTAACTGGGTAATCTGGTCCGCATCGAGGACCGGAAAAGCGATGGATTGAAGAGTATGTTCGGCCATGGCAAACTTGCTTACTCCTGCTCTCCAAACACCTTGGCGTAGCTCTTGCCGTAAGGATAGAAGTGATCTTTCTCGCTCCGTTCCCAAGCGGCTTTCGTCTCCGGCGTAGTGATGTCCCAATCCGGGCGGCACTTTCTTAAGACTGCTCTTAGATCCTGTCGCAACTCTTCCGTCGTCGGCCGGCCAAAGTACCAGTAGCCGACGTAGATCTTAAGGACGATAAGTCCAGGCTCGAGGACAATCGTGTGCGGGATCATCGGATCATGCGTCGGATCGGTATACTCGGCGATGTCGAGATCTTTTTGCACCTTGCGTCCCGCGTCGGACAAAAATGTCCAATGCGCTCCCACGCCAGTACGGTACTCGTTGGTCGTCGCCAGGGTGTCCGTGCTGATAGTGACCAAACGGCAGTAACCGACTTCCATTTCGCGATGGAGTTCGACCAGACCCTCTGCCTGCCGACGATCTTTTGGACAGAAACTTCCGCGGCTAAGAACCAGGATCATCGGATCGGACCCTTGCAAATCCGACAGCTTACGGTGTTTACCCGTGTGATCGGTTAGCTCGTAATCGGGGAATACCGCACCGGGTGCGATGTCTGCTCGCATGAAACAGAACCTCTCCTTGGCCAGACGACACGCAGTGCGGCTGGCGCGTCCATTTTATATCCGGCGGTTCGTTCGATGCTTGACAGATGGGGCCGAAAAGCCGGCCATACTATCCTGCTCCGAAGGTGCTGATCATTGACGAGATGGGCTATCTGCCGCTGGCGATCCAATCATCGCAACGGCGATCCTGGATCGACTGCTCCATCATTCGACCACCGTGAACATTCGGGGCGAAAGTTACCGGCTGAAAGAACGCCGCAAAGCCGGGTTACTTCCGGCGCCTGTGCGCTACCGGGATTCTATTCACTCGGTCGTCCGTCCCGGCACGCCCCAGCGCCGAATGAACTTTCCAGCGGCGCCGTTAAAGAGCGTTTGCCCATGTCCAAAGCAGGCTGTCGCGAATGGCAGCCGCGCCAGTTGGGCTAGCGTCCGCTTGCCAAGTTGCAGGTCTTCGTACGAGATTGACAGGCGCAGTCCCAGGGTGTTTGCAGCCGCATCTCCCACAAACAGAAGGCCCCCGTCCTGCGGCCAGAAAAACGCGATCTGTCCCGCCGAGTGGCCGGGAGTGTGGATGACTTGTAGCCCGTCCAGTTCGTGGAGGGTCTCGCCATCCACAACACATCGGTCAACCTTCACCGGCCGGACCGGGAGCAGATCTTTGACGAAGAGCTGGAAGAGGATCAGGTTCAGAAGGCCGGGCGCTGGCGTCATTGGCCTTTGATGAACCCCACTCTCGATGATTTCAGCGTCAAGAGCATGAGCAATCACCGTGGCGCCGGTCACCTCTTTGAGTTGTGCCGCGCTGCCGGCGTGGTCCTTATGTGCGTGAGTCAGGAGGATGTACTTGACCTCGGAAGCAGTGATCCCGGCCTGCTTCAAAGCGTCAAGGATCTTGTCACTATGCTTTTCGAAACCAGTATCGACGAGAGCGTAGCCAGATGTGCTGCGCAGAAGAAAGCAGTTGACGATACCCAGATTCAGGGACCAGATGGACGGAGTGACTGTCTTGAAACGCATATTCTTTTTCTCTCCTTAGAGAGGCACTCCCAGAGCAACCCCGAAGTGCCCGCTCTCCTAATGTCGCGACTCCTGATAGTTCACATCCTCGCCGAATAGCTCGTAGTTCTCAGGCAAACGTGTCGAGTCTGGGACATACGCCACTCCGGGAAGTAGTGACCGTCGAACCATGGTTGAGAGGCGAGGAATTGATGCCATTCCTGCGCGCGCTGCGCGTTCTTCAATCGACTCACACTCAGGAGATTCGCGGCGGGGAACGTTAGCGTCATACTTTGTTGGTTCTTTTGTATACCTGCAGGGTATAGTGGGCGCATCATGGAACTCCAGTATCTGCGTTATTTTGTTGCGGTTGCTAAGGAACAAAACGTGAGTTGAGCCGCTAAGCGACTCCATGTTTCGCAGCCTCCGCTGAGCCGCCAAATCCGTGACCTGGAAACCGAATCGGACTATGGGTTACTCATCCGATTGATAGTGGATCTGACTTTCGGCGGTGGCGCGTTTAAAGTTCTTGTTCTCGATAGACACTGTTATGGTGCGGTTGATGAAGAACACGGCGTGCAAACGAAATTCCGTGCCGAAGCTGACCGGGAACCAGATGTCTTTATCGATTCGGGCGTATTGCGTATTGAAACCCAAACCGGGCACGTCTGTGCCGAGGAGGGTGCGGACGAAGAAGGGAATGCGGCGCGATAGGCGGGTGTAAACGGAAATGGGTTGGAACTCCTCCTCATCGATGAGCGCTTCGCCGGCCCAGGCGAGGTCATTATGATCAGCCGGGGTAAAGCGGATCCGGTAGGCTTTGCGGCCTGATACTGTTTGCTCCCCGGCGAGCTCAAATTTGAGATCCTTCTGTTCTTGAGTGCTGAGGGGAAATAAATCTTTGGCGATCCCATCTTTCGAACTGTCGTTCGTCAGATCGTCTCGGAAATCGGCAGTGAGTTGTCCATCGAGGCTGTCGGCCTCAGGAACGGGATTGCCGCTGAAGTCCAGATAACGCCCCTTATGCCAATAGCGGCCTTTGATAGCGATGCGCTTCTTCTCCGTGCCTTTCGGGGTGGGAGTGGCAAGAAGGTCGGTGATTTCCTCGCGGGCGAGTTTGCCGTTGGCGTGACCGCGTGGATACCCGGACGTTTTCTTCGTAGATGAAATGGACACGCTCCTGTTGCTCGCGATCCTGGTTTTCGGCTACTTTTTTCATGATTTCGGCAGCGGAAAGTTGCGGGGCTGGATCTGCCGCGAAGAGTTGAGCGGCGGCGAAGAGAAGGGCGCAGGCGCAAGGGACGATTTTCGCGACGAATGCGCTTTTGAGGGTCATCCGGAATTTGCGCCGCTCTGAGGACAGATCGATTCCCCGACCATAAGAGGATACGCGCCCCGTGGCCGTTATGTTCACAGATTTGCAGGAGCCGGTATGCTACCGGCAAGATAGTTTAGAAAAGTTGCTGGGCGGGTCGATGCCGGTCCCGCTCGTTCGACGTTTAGATAGAGCCAAGGGCGAGCCGGTTGATTTTTGTTCCGGAGACCAGGCTTCCAATTCAGAAGGAGAGACGAGCATGCGGTTTATGATCATCAGGAAAGCGGACAAAGACACGGAGGCGGGCGTTCTGCCGAACAAGCAGCTTCTGGCCGCGATGATGAATTACAACGAAGAAATGGTGAAGGCGGGAGTGATGCTGCAAGGCGAGGGGCTCCAGGCCAGTTCGAAAGGGGCACGCATCAAGTTTTCGGGAGGCAAGCCCCAGGTGATCGACGGTCCCTTTGCTGAAACAAAGGAACTCATCGCCGGTTTCACAATGATTCAAGCAAAGTCTAAGGAGGAGGCGATCGAATGGGTCAAGCGCTGGCCGGCTTTGGACGCGAACGGTGAGGTTGAACTCGAGATCCGGCAAGTGTTCGAGGCTGAAGATTTCGGGCCCGAATTGACTCCGGAGATCAAGGAGCAGGAAGAGCGGCTGCGCGCGCAGACGGCGACAAAGTGGTAATGCCCGGCCTATCGGCGCGAAGCGATTGACGCGGTCTGATTCAGATAAGCCTGGGCGGCCTGGATTTGCAGCAGGTCCAGATCGGCGTTTTTCCAGGCATCCATGAACGCGCGATAGGCACTCACGGCCTCAGGTCGGTTGGCTTGTTTTTCGTAAGTCAAAGCAATGCCGTACAAGGCAAAGCCGCTCTTGGGCCTTTCTTGCAGCGCTTTCTGGAAGGCGTCTCGCGCCTTGTCCCATCGCCCAGCGCGTATGCACGCGTAGCCCAGAGATTCAAGCGCAGGGCGGGAGTATTGGGGCGGTTCAGAATAACCGATATCCCGTTCTTTCGTAACGGCTTCGGTAAGCAAGGTCTGGGCCTGATTGAAATCGCCGCGCTGGCTTGCGAGATTGCCGCGCAGATCGAGAGAAGCGACGCCGAGGATCTTCTGGACGTTCTTCTGCATTCCTTTCTGTTTGTCTTCAGCCTCCAGCTGGGACGTGCGCCATAAGAGAGCGTCGAGTTGATCGGAAGCAGCGGGCGCGCTTTTCAGATCGCCCTTTTCGAGCGATTGCATGCCGCGCGCGTAGGCCACGAGTCCATCACGATAGGCAAGAGCAAACACATCTACGTCCGAATCCGGCGCGCCGAAGGCAAGAGGGTGATCAATCACGGGCTGCCACTGGGCAAAGCGAATGTTGAGGCGGGCGCCGGTGGCGGAGATCTGAAAGATGTAGAAGTAGGGGCTGTCGCTTCGATCGGGATTGTCGGACAAGCCCTGCAGATCCGCGAGAAGCGTTTGGGCCTCCTGCAGACGGCCTTCCTCCGCGCAGGCGGAAACGAGATAACTGATGTTGTGGGCGTAATTCCAATCGTCGCGCGGCGAGACGTGCTGGCGGCGCATGTAGTCCTCGTCCACCTGAAGGGCCCGCAGAAAAGTTTGCCGGGCTTTGTCGTAATCGCCCACCCGGTAGTAGATATGCCCGGGCATGTGGACCAAATGGCTGGAAGACGGCGCAAGCCGGCCGAGAATATTGGCGCTTGCCAACGCCCACTCCGGGTGGCTGCCCGCTTCGACGGCGTGAATGTAGTAGTGGTTGGCAGCGGCGTTGTTCGGGTCTGAATGCAGTATGTCCCGAAGCATGCTCTGCACATAAATCGTGTCGGCGAACGGTTCGCCCTTCGTGTTATAGCCCCAGCTCAAACCGCCATCGATTAGGAACAACTTCGCCTCCACATCGTCCGGATATTTGTCAACGAGGATTTGCATTTCATCACGGTAGGCGGTGCTTTTCTCGTTGCCTTTATCTTTGTCTTCGTGCTGTTTTGCGGCTGCGCGGATATAGAACTGCTCATGCTCGGAGATTTTCGGCATCAATTCTTTCGCCTTGGCCAGCTCGGCGTTCGCCTGCTTTTCGTGATCCGCGAAGGAGAGCGCACGATAAAGGCCCCAGTGACACATGGCGCAATCAGGATCGAGCCGGACAGTTTCTTCAAACGCGCGCGTTGCTTCGTAGTCCCAGAAAGCATGCAGCAGCGCCACACCCTGATCGAACCATTGCTGCCCGTCCGGAGATTTGGTCGTTATGGCTATGTGGCTGTGTCCAAGTCCGGTCATTTTCTCCGGCGCCGGAAGCTTGGCGAGATCTATTTCGACGGAGGCTTGTTCCGTGTGATGGTGCTGGGCGCGGGCATAGGGAAGAAAGCAGAGAAGGGCTACCGGGAGGAGTATCCGACGACGGGCCATCGGTAGGTATTATCGCAACCGGAGTGATGGCTACGGCACGCGAATAGACAGGAGCTCGCTCAAAGCGAGGTAGCCCTCGACCCAGCTTTGGGCTTTGGTGTCGCCGCGAAGAGCGCGCCGGCGGGTGCGTGGAAACAAGCCAGACTGAATCGCATAAATGTGATTTTGAGCGGACCACATGTTCACCGGAAACGGCATTTGCTTGACGATTTCGAGGGCCCTCCGCAATTGAGTCAGTTTGTCGAGGTTGGATGGATCGGCTGAAAAGCGGGCAGCGAGCAATTCGGTTTTGCGGCGAAGCAGAAATTCGATCGTGGTTTTATCGAGGCTGATGTTGCTGGCCTGCGCTTCGCGCAGCAGGTTCCGGATGCGCTCGGCATCCAACTCTTCGCTGGAACAGGCACGGCGAAGAAGACTGTTGATGGCGTATTCCACCGCGGCGGTGAACTCGCGCGGCATGGGCGTGCCGAGGCTGGTGATGAAGCGCATCAACGCAGCGTGGTGTTCGTAAAGCTGCAGATAAGCGGCTTCGGCTTCGGCCACAGTGGAGGACAAGATGGTGCGAACAATGCGGCGCTGTTCATCACGAAACAGAGAGCGCAGCGAGTAGATCTTATCGCCGAATCGCTTGTCGAGAAGGCGGACAACTTCGGGGATATCGACCCGGGCGAACGATTCACGAATGGCTTCCAACATATCCTCGTAGACGGCTGAGCCGTCGACTTTCTGAACCCCGCCCGCCACATTGTGATCGCCGAAATGAACGACCCAGAAGGTGAGTACTTCCGATTCCTGCGTGACTTTGGAGGTGAAACGGGCCTGACCCAGCGCCATGCGCAGCTTGCCGGCATCACCGGTGTGATAGTCGATGCGGGTAACGGTATAGGAGAAGATATCGGTTCGCTCGCCGTAGGGTGCAAAGAGAGAACTGATGGAGTAATGAGCGCCCACCTTTTCCAGATCGACTATTGAAGGTTTTACGTAGCGCCGGTAGATGTTCGCGCCGTCGCCATATTCCGTAAGGTTGCTCTTGGCGAGCGAAAGGCGCTCTAAGAATTGGGCTTCGACCGGTTCGCCGAAGACTTGCTCGGCGAGCTGCACGACGCGACCGGCATATTCGATCACCTGCACTGTCTCGATACCGGAGAGCTCATCAAAGAACCAGCCGCAACTGGTGTACATGAGCATGGCGTGCCGCTGAATCTCCAGGAGCTTCCAGACCTGGACCTGTTCGTCTATCTTCAATTCGCGGGTGAAGTACTCCTGGCCGAAGCGCTCACGAACGTCGGGCGCACGGTTGAGGACGACGTTGATATACGCGTCACGGGCGGCCCAGGGATCATTCAGAAGAGTCGATCCGAGAGCCTCAAAACGGGGTGCGACCCAATCACGCAGCCAATCGAAGGCCTCGCGCAGGGGACGGCGCCATTCCTGATTCCAGCCGCGGCGGCCGGCGTTGCAGCCACAATTGGCGCGCCAGCGCTCCACGCCGTGAACGCAGCTCCAGGCCGTATTCTCGTAGATCTGCACTTCCCACGCGGCGGGATACTGCTCAAGAAATTCGGCATAGTTGGTGATTTTGGCGAGCTTCTTCGACTCGATGTAATCGAGCGCATAGGCGAGCGCCATTTCGCCGTGCTTGTGATGATGCCCGTAGGTTTCGCCGTCAGTGGCTATGTGGGTCATCTGCGGCCACGAGCGTGTATCCGAGAAAGCGCCCGTCAAGCGTTTGGCGAACTTCTCGCCGTTATCGAGAAGCTGCTCAAACGCGACCGCTTGCGAGATCGGGCCGTCATAGAAGAAGAGCGTAATCGATCTCCCGCCCGGCGTTTTGAGCAGGTAGGCGCGGCTGGGGTCGATCTTGGACCCGGTGACGTCCTGCCAATCGCCGCCGCTCAGTGGACGAATGCACTTGGCCTGGTGCGGCGCCAGAAGAGCGAAGGAAAGTCCGGCCTGGGCCATCAGGTCAAGCGATTCGAGATCGACGGCGGTTTCAGGAAGCCACATGCCTTCAGGGAGGCGGCCAAAGCGGCTGACAAAATCCTCAAAGCCCCAGCGGATCTGGGTTTTTTTGTCGCGGGAGTTTGCCAGGGGCATGATGATGTGGTTGTAGGCCTGCGCCAAAGCGGAACCATGACCGGAGAACTGTTTCTGGCTCTGACGGTCAGCGTCTATAAGGGCGCGGTATGTCTCAGGCGCATGCTCGGAGGCCCAGGAGAGCAGAGTCGGGCCGAAATTGAAGCTGACTTTGGAATAGTTGTTGACGATGCGGGTAATACGCTGCTGATCGTCGAGGATACGCGCGGCAAGGTTGGGCGCGTAGCACTCGGCGGAGATGCGTTCGTTCCAGTCGTGATACGGGTAAGCGGAATCCTGAAGCTCTATCTGTTCAAGCCAGGGATTCTCGCGAGGCGGTTGATAGAAGTGGCAATGGATACAGAGATAGTTCATCCCGGGGATTTGACGAAGCGAAAAGACCTCCAGATCTGATGGACGCGGCAGGAAGGCCGATTCCTTTCAAGTGTTCGCGTTTTGATCATGCAGACGGGAGAAAGATGGTAAAAACGGCGCCATTTCCGCGCTCGCGGTTGGCGGCAGAGACGCGGCCTGAATATTTCTTAACGATGGAGTCGACGATGTGAAGTCCGAGACCGGAGCGGACGGAAGTAATTTTTTTCGTGGAGACATTCGGGCGGAAGAGGCGGGGCAGAATATCGCCCGGAATGCCGGGCCCGTTATCGGAGACGGTGATGAGCAAGCCTTCGTCGCTTTGCTGGGCGTCAACATCGATGCGGCCGGGCTTCTGCATAATCTGAGCGGCGTTCAGGAAGAGGTTCGCGAAAACGCGCTCCCAGTCTTTGGAGGCGCCGGGCAGGCGAAGGTCGGCGGCGGCGCGGGAAAGAAAACGCATCCGAGGCTTGCGCGTGGCGACGCAGTAGTCAGTGACCGATTGAATGGCGTCGTCGACGATGCGGGCGAGGTTGGGGGTGCCGTCCGGAATGGCACCGAGAAGGCGCTTGCCACGCGTGACACTACGGGTCAGGGCGGCCGCGAGCGGCTTCCAGCGCCGGTCAGAGTTCAGCAACTCGGCGGCTTCGGTGATGGTTTCGAAGACGTTGTTGAGGTCGTGGATGAGACTCTCATGGGTAAGGTCGGATTCGACTAACTCATCCATAGTGGCAGTTTACTGAACGATCTGCCGGAGCGTGCTGTAGAACTCGGGGAAAGAAACGGACGCGGCCTCCGCGCCGTGGATGACGCTTGGGGCATCGGCAGCGAGGGCCGCGATGGAAAACGCCATGGCGATCCGGTGATCGCCGCAAGAATCGATTTCGGCGGCTTGGAATTTCTGGTTACCGGGAATTTCCAGTCCGTCTTCGGTGCTCTTGACAGTGATGTTCATGCGGCGGAGGTTTTCCGCAATGGTTTCGATGCGGTCTGTTTCCTTCACACGAAGCTCCGCCGCGTTGCGAATGATCAGGCCTTCGTGACTGGCGGCTCCCAGGACGGCGAGAGCAGGAATTTCGTCTATCACGGCAGCCGTAGCAGGGCCCTCTATGGTTCCGCCGCGAACGCGAGAGCTCCGCACCTGAAGATTGCCTATGAGCTCACCATTGATTTCTTCGATTCGCAGCAGCTTGATGTTAGCACCCATGCCGCCGAGGACGTCCAGCAGGGCGGTGCGCGTCGGATTCAGACCCACATCGGTCAGGATCACATCGGAGCCCGGCAGGATCAAGGCAGCTACCAGGAAAAAAGCGGCTGAAGAGAGATCGCCCGGGACAACAAGCGTTTTCGCGGAGAGATGCGCCGGGCCGCGCAGGCGAATGAGGCGGGGCTGCAGAGTGAGATCGGCGCCAAGTTCGCGGAGGGCAATCTCGGTGTGGTCGCGCGTAACGATGGGTTCACGAACGACGGTCTCGCCCTGAGCGTAAAGGCCGGCGAGAAGAATGCAGCTCTTCACTTGCGCGCTGGCGACAGGAAGCTCATAATCGATGCCCTCCAGGGGCGAGCCACGAATGTGGAGGGGAGGAAACTGTTCGTTGGCAGCGGTGATGCGCGCGCCCATCTGCGCGAGCGGCGTCATGATGCGGCGCATGGGGCGCTTCACGAGCGATTCATCGCCGGTAATGGTGGAGTCAAACGGCTGGGCCGCGAGGATACCGGACAACATGCGCATGGTGGATCCGGAGTTGCCCGCGTCTAATACTGCGGCGGGCGCCTGGAGACCATGCAGTCCGCGGCCATATACGGCGAGGACCTTTCGACCTTCCTCTTCAGTGAATGCGTGTTGAATACCGAGCGCCGACATGCAGGCGAGGGTGGAGTGAGGGTCCGCGCCGGTGGAGAAGTTGTAGATCTGCGAAGTGCCTTCAGCAATTGACGTGAGCAGCGCGTAGCGGTGGGAGATGGACTTGTCTCCCGGCACGGACACAACGCCATGAACGCCTCGCGCAGGCGAGATCGTTTCAGTCATGGAATTCGTATTGTAGCGGGTAGCTTCGCCAACTAGTATTGCGGCGGCCGCGACCAGGTTTGTGGTACAAACACAAAATCATGATGAATCGGCGGCAATGGATGGCGAGCTCAGCGGCGGCGGCCGCGACGATTACGTCGGCTACTTCCGCGAGTGCGAGGCAGGGCGGCGGAGGGAAGAAGCCGGTGGTGATTTCCAGCGCGAACGGGCTGGCGGCCTGCGCCAAAGCGATGGAATCGATAAAGGGCGGCGCAGACACGCTGGACGCGGTGATCGCCGGAGTAAACATCGTTGAACTGGACCCGAACGACACCTCGGTGGGATACGGCGGCCTGCCGAATGAAGACGGCGTGGTGGAACTGGACGCGTCTGTCATGCACGGGCCGACGCGGCGCGCCGGTTCGGTGGGGGCGATTCAAGGGATCAAGACGCCATCCAAAATCGCCAAGCTGGTGATGGATCACACCACGCACGTGATGATTGTGGGCGATGGCGCGCTGAGGTTCGCCGAAGCGTACGGTTATCAAAAAGAAGATTTGATGACCGATAAATCGCGGACGGCGTGGCTGGTTTGGAAGGAGTCTCTGCGATCGCCGAGCGCTTTCAATAACTGGGTTTCGATGAAGCAGAACCTGGAGATGGCAGATGCGACGCCTATGAAACAGTTGCAAGAGGCGTTTCCACAGGCGGAGGAGGAAACGCTCCGCTGGGCCTGGCAGATGGCAATTCACCCAACCTATGGAACGATAAACTGCCTGGGACTGAATGAAAAGGGCGAAATTTCCGGAGTTACGACCACCAGCGGCCTGGCGTGGAAAATTCCAGGACGCGTCGGAGATTCGCCGATTATCGGCGCGGGATTGTATGTAGATCCCGATGTGGGCGGCGCGGGTTCAACCGGAGTGGGCGAATTGAACATCCGCATTGTGGGAGCGCACACTATTGTCGAGGCGATGCGACGCGGCATGACCCCGAAAGATGCGGTGCTGGAAGCCTTGAAACGGGCGTCGAAGCTGTACAATGACGACAAAACGGTATTGGGCAAGCTGGATATCGAATTCTATGCGCTGAGAGTAGATGGCGAGCACGCGGCGGGATCTCTGTGGGGCAGCCACCGGAGCTACAAGATGTATTCGGTGAATGACGGCGGAGAGAGCCGGCACGAACCGTGCGTGTTTTTATACGGCGCGATGTAAGGCCGGCGAGTCTTTGAGACTTGGGAGTGTTTTCGGGTTTCAACCGTCCCAATGCCATGCGGGTTCAACGGGGCTTCCATGCTGTTCCAACCATTCATCGACTCGTTGGTTTACCGATGCATGGCGCTCGGGAAGCTTAGAGCCTGCCGCAATCAGAGCCTCAAGAATCGCGATATAGAGATCCGGATCGCCGTCGTGGGCCGCGGACCACAACGCCTGGCCTGGCGGCGTCCCCCCGTATATGTTCTTCACGTCGAGCGGCGGCTTATGCTTCAGGAGCAACTTCACCGTGTCGAGATGTGCACCAATGACAGCGCGGTGCAACCCCGTCTGGCCGTCGCCGGCCTCGACTGCGAGGTCGACGCCCTTTTCGATCAGGAATTCGACGACCGCGTTGCGGCCGCATCCACAAGCGTAAAGAAATCCTTTGTTCCGTTCCTCGTTTGTGACACCAGGCCTCAAGACGCCGTCTTCGGTAAAGAAAGTCTTGACAAGGTCAAGCCGGCCAAGCGCCGCGGCCCCGGTCAAATCGAGGCGCGCTCCACGAGCGGCGAGGAATTCGGCGGCTCTTGGGCGACCGTTGGCCAAACAAGCGGTGATCAGCGATTGGCTTGAGGGTGGATCGATGACCGCGCCGTAATCAAGGAGCGTCTGGAGGAGCGCTTCCTGCACACCGGCGCGTTCGGGATGGACGCTTGTGGCCGCTAAGCCAAGGGTTGTCCAGGCCGCGCCATACACGTTCGCCGCCGCATCGATTTCGGCGCCAGCCTGGAGCAGGGTTTCGGCGACCTTCACGATATTTCGGGGCGTTTTCTGACGGTAGCCTTCGATACCGTTCGCCGAGACGTAATGAAGCAAGGTGGCGCGGTGTTCGCGAGTGGAACGCGCGCGAACGAGTTCCGGCTGTTCGCGGAGCAATTGCTCGAGTGCCGCGACGTCGCCGCTGACGATCGCATCAGCCGCCGCTTCGAAACTCGAAGCCAGGGAGTTATTGCGGGTGAGCGCTCTCAGGTGCGAAGCGAATTTCGGCCAGCTCTCAAAGCCGTGCGATCGCGCGATGATAAATTGCGCGTCTGCGAGAACGCACTCGCCGGCACCGGGTTCATGGCCGCGCAATTTGCGCAGCGCGAACGCTTCGATCTCATCAATCCAGTGCTGGATGTGTACGGGAAGCTCGGGAGTAATCACCAGACCAGAGAGCTCGACGAGATCGCGCACCCATTCTTCGGCCCAGCGGCGAACGGACGCGGGCTCGCCCGATTTACAGGTTTTGATCAGGTTTTTCGCGATCTTCCTGTAACGCTCAATGCTTGGGTGGCGCGGAAGCGGAAGGGCGGACTGCGGATTGGGGAACATACGAAGCTCCTTTCACTACGTGCCTGGAGTCCGCACAAGTCAGGCTGAAAGAAGGTTCGTGCCTTCGGTTTTCAAGCAATTGGGTGGGCAAGGCCCTTTCCGCGGACTGGACGCGCCCCTAGCGCTCCTTTTGTGTTACCACAGGCGGAGAAGGGCAGACAAGGCCGCGTTAGCTGCGGAAGCGTAGCTTGTCTTCGCTGAAGCGCGCGTCTTCGCCGGATTCGCGCAGCAAGGCGAAGACGACGAGAACCAGTTTCGCGGCGAGGACAACGTACCAGAAGCTCATGGCCTGGCTGAGGCAGTCCGCGGGCCGTCGCAGGGAGGGCCTGCAACTACTTAAAAACAAATGGATAACGAGCTTACCTGAAGCGGCATCCAGTTCAATGCGAAACGTTGGTCCGTGCCATTTCGATCGGCCTTGTTTCATTTCGGGAAATCAGGCGGTGGTTCTATTTTGAGCTTACATCAGCCTTTGTGCACTTCATTTCTGTTACTGACCGTAGCCTTTCAGATTGTTGTTTTTCCAATTGCACAAGCCTGTATACGGGCCGTGTATCTCGGCGCGAATGAAAATGTAATCACCGCGCGTTCGTGGATTGGAACGTGGATATTGGAACCAATCTTTGGATTTTCCGCGTGGCGTGTCGCGCAATGGAGAGGCCGGACCAAAGTCTATCCAATGGAAATCGAAATACGGAAGCGTGATCGCGTCGGCTTACGACATTTCGACTACGGATGGGATGAATGAGCAGGGGTTGGTGGCGAATTTATTGTGGTTGTAAGGGACGCTACGTTCTTATACCGGTTTTCTGCCCGTTGCTCCCCAACACCCGCCTTTGTCACGGCTTCTTCCTTGGCTGGGTAAGTGTTATTGCGAATGGTTACCGACTTGAGTGTGATGGACAATTCCGTATGCCCCGTCATACGGCCCACATTCTCGGCGTTAATTAGCTCCACGACGGCATCGCTGCGCTGGGCGTAGGACCGAGGCGCTCTCCTGCGAGGACGGTCCTTCGGGATCATCGTGCAGCTCCGGCAGAGTTTGGGCTCGGATTTGCTCAAGGATCTAACGTCGTGGTTTTAACTGCCGGGGCGATTTCAGGCGGACGATTCTGCTGGAGCGTGACGGCCAAGCGATTCGAAATAAAGGTTTGAGGGAGACCAGTTAATGGCGTGTTGCGGAAGAGGAAACCGAAATCTGACGATCACACATCGAGATTTTGATGAGGGTCTCAGGCTCGAGTTGGAATATTAATATTAAGGAGGCTGAACTGGTAAAGTGCAAGGGCCGGTGATGGACAAGAGCTACTCGTTTTCAGGACTCGCGCGCTTTGGCGCAATTGGATCCGCCCGATGCTCCTAGCAGTGTGCGCGAACGCCAGTTTCGGCTGAGAGCAGTTCACAAGCGGGGGAGAAACTCATGGGTAGGCCTGCGGCGCGGCTCGGCGACACAACCATGCATGGATCGCCTTTGACGGGCGCTTGTGCAACCACGGTCTTAATCGGCGGAAAGCCGGCTTGGCGCATCGGCGACACGCATAACTGCACCATTCCGAATGCTCCTCCTCTGGCCTGCGATGGCGCGCCCCACGGACCGGGAGTGACTGTACCGGGTGGCGGGGGTGGCGAAGGCATCACGCTGATTCAGGGAAAGCCCGCGGCGTGCGTTGGGGATATCTGCATGGAACCGCATGCGCTCGTTCCGTTACCGCCGCCGAATAATATCGTGATGGGCGAGATGACGGTCTTGATCGGGCAGGGTGGGGGCGGCGGTTGCAGTTCAGGCGGTACTTGAACGGGAAATGAATAACCCGGTCGGGTGGCATTCAAGACAAGGGATTTGCTGGTGATTGTCCAGTTGGCTTCGTTGATCGCACCACGAGCCGCGACCGAATACGCATACGTGAACCATTGCATGATCTAGAGTGCAATCGGTCAGGCCAGGCTTAATTAGGACGCAAGACAATGTGTGAAACCGACGTTATTACAGGTGAGACTTATGCGGCGGAGACGGATTTCCGACTGGCCGGGCATCTCTCCTTCGTTTTCATACGAACGTACCGGAGCTTCAATCACAGTGACGGCGTGATCGGTCGGGGCTGGTCTACGCTGCTCGACACGCGTATCGAATCCATCGGCGGCCAGCTATGGCTTTCGAAGCCGGACGGGGAGCGCGTTGAGCTCGACTCCGTGCCGGGCGGATATCAGGGAGCTGGCGGTCTCATCCGTGTCGAGAGGTTAGATTCTTTGCGGTTATTGGTGCACGAGGGTCGTGAACATAAGTACGAACTCGCAGCCTTTCTTCCTTCCTCCTCCTATCAGGTCAACCGCTTCGGGGATTCGAAAGGCAATTCCATTCGTTTCTATCGCGATGGCGTGGGAGTCGTTCGGGGAATTGAGGATTCATGCGGACGGCGTCTGTGGCTAAAGTATTATCCCAACGGATATCTTTCCCAAATTGGATTGGGCGATGACATCCTGGCTCAATACTGGATTGACTCGGCGGGCGATCTGGCCGAAGCCTGGAGCCTGCCCCAGCGTCATTTCCAATATCGATACACCCATCACTTGATGATTTCCGCAGCGAACGCTTCCGGAGGCACCCGTCTTTTGGAATACGATAGCCAACGTCACTGCATCGCGGTCTGGTGGGCCGATGGCACTCACTTGAAAACCCTGTCTCGCTCATCTGACCGAAAGCACATCCGCCATTTGAATTCTCGGGGCGCCCTGACACTTTATTCCGTAGATTCCAAGGGTCGCATCGAGACGAAAGTCGCGCCCGACGGGAAGGAAACCACCTACTACTACGGCTTCACAGGTGGATCGATCGCATCCTCAGGTGACGATGGCCCCGTCCTGCGAATCATCGAGGAGCGTGGCAACAAAATCACCGTCATACGGGATGGTCTTACAGCCATCACGACTTTTGATTCGGCTGGCCTGCCGGTCTGCACTGAGTATAAGGGGGGCTGGATCAAAACACGCGAATTCGCGGACGGCCGTTTGCTTCGGGAGGTGGACTGCACGGGTGGTGAGTGGCACTACTCCTACGACGAATACGGGGACTTATACGAGATTCGGGGCCCACTCGGTTTTCTCGCCAGATGTCACATTGACCGCGCCTATAGGAAAGAGACACTCGAGGATGCAATCGGCTTGGTCGCGGAGTATTCATACGACGATTTCGGCCGAGCCATTGCGCTCAAGGAAGGGAACGGTGCGGTTACGCGCGTCGAGTATCTGGAGGGCGGCCGCATATGTCGAATTATTTGTCCGTCGGGTTTGATCTATGAGATCCAATACGACCACTCTGGCCATATCCGCCGATTTTTCGAAGGCGGCCGGCGGAGCGTCGAATTTGAACGAAATGAGTTTGGACAAATTCTCGCGATTGTGCGGAGGGACAACGCTCGCTTCGTGTTTACCTACGATTCCGAGGGCAGCCTAACATCCTTGTTGACGCCTGGCGGAGCATGGGCAAAGTATAAGACCCGCTTCGATGGAAGGCTCGGGTCGCTTCTCTACAGCGACGGCCGTGAGTATCATATGAGTTACGACTTCCGCCGGCGAGTGAAGATCGTCAGCGACGCTCAAGGTGTTCCGTTCTACGAAGTGGAGTACGGCACGAACGACCTTCCCGTTGCGGCTACGTACCGGGACGGTACGTTTTGCCGAGTCACCTATGGTGAGGGAGGACGAGTCTCGGCGCTCGAAAATGAGGCAGGCCTTCTCCAGTATGAGTTCGATGAGCGCGGTCAACTGGCCGCCGAGATTTTCTCTGGCCAGCGTGTTGGCTACAAGTACGACGCCCTGGGCCGCACGACAGCCGTTTCGGGTCCGTACAACATCTGCCTCGAATTCGAATGGGACGAACGAAGCAGGCCTGTGGCCTTGAAGCTCGGGGAGGCTGTGTATCGCTACGAGTACGACGCTTGCGACTTGATCAGCCGGGCGTCGCTGCCGGGATACGGGCGCCAAGAGTTCACATACGATCTGGATGAGCAACTCGCGAGGCAAGTCCTATATGGCTTCGATGGCTCTGTTGTGGAAGAGACCCGTTATGGATACGATGAAGCAGGCAATCTTCGGCGCATTCAAAGTTCGAATAGCCGCCGGAGTTGTGACATCGATATCGATGTGCTGGAACGACCAGTGCGCGTGGTGGGACCGGCCCAGTCCGAGAGTTACAAGTACGATCTCGATGACAATATCCTGAACCGGCCCGATGGTTCACTATTGACTTACCGGAAGTCAGCTTTCATCGAAGGCCCAGACTATCGATACTCCCGCGATGGCTGTCTTGTTTACCGTCGAGTTGCTGGCCGTGAGTGGCGGTATGAGTACAATCTCGCGGGTCAGTTGAAACGCGCAGCGGGTCCTCTTGGCACCGTCGAATACGAGTACGATCCAATGGGCCGTTTGTGCCGGCGGACGGCGAATGGCGTTCGGACGGATTACTTCTGGTCGGGCACGGTCTTACTGGGATCCGTCACGCTGGGAAATGTGACCTGCTACGGTTATCTCCCGGGAACATACCTATTATCGGGGATTCTCTCCACTGGCAAACACTATGCTTGTCTCTGGGGCGTGTCGAGCTCCGTTCGCGGGATGATCGATCTAGCGACTGGTGCCACCCAGGAATTTGAACATACGACTTTTGGGGCACAGATTGGAGAACCCGAGCGTGATCTTCCCGTTCCTGGATTCGCCAACCAGTGGTGGGACGAGGAGGCCGGTCTTTTTTACAACTTCCGCCGCCACTACGATGCCGAGACCGGCAGGTTCACCTCGCCGGATCCACTAGGTTACGACGGCGGCCCAAACCTCTACCTCTATTCCCGCAGTCCTTGGCATTCCCTTGATCCCCTCGGTCTCTACGTTTGCACCATCAACATGAGTCCTTGCTGGAACGACTGCCAAGCGCTCGAGGCCAAGAAGAAAGTAGCGCGAATGAATCACGCGCTTTCCAAGCCAGCTCCCCCGGCGCCCACACCCTGCGGGGGCGGGCAGGAGTCCTGGACGAAATGCAAAGGGAAGATGAACAAGGATATTGAGAAAGAAGAGAAGAAGAGCTCCCATCAGTGCGAGGAGCAGCACATCGACCACATCAAGGAGAAGCAGGTGGGAGGCACAAATGCGTGTAACAACCTTCAACCGTTGAACGCTCGGGTGAACGGCAGTTTCGGGAGCCAAATCAAGAACTGCCGAAATGCCAATGCGGGGGCGTTTCCAACAGCTCTCACGTTGAACCACGCGACGCGATCCGGTACCTGTGAGGCGATCGACTGCATCAGTCATCCCTGCACTCTGCCCAGCGTCTCAGATCAGGCAAGAATCCTTTCTACCATGCCGTTCTAAGGAACTCAACCCCGTGGAATCCATTCACAACATCGTTAACGAGATCGAGCAACTCAACAAGGAAGCCACTTCGCTCGGGGGTGCTTTGATCGGGGAACCAAATCCACCGGCCGACGCGCCCCTGCTCCAGCGCGGAGATATTCCCAGAAGCTACCGAGACTTTCTATCGATATGCAATGGCTGGCCTCGTTTCTGGGAGAGGCTCACCTTGGCCGGGATTGGAGCTAGTGACTCCAGTCGTATGGACAAATACTTCGCTGCATCCTGTCAGGGGCAGTTGGAGGATCTGCGGGCGCTGCGCGGAATTCGGGGCGAGGCGGATCTGTACGCTTGGCAATCGGAACTGCCCCGCAACGTCCTGCTTCGTGATATGGTACCGATCGGAACGGATTTTATAGGCGGCTATCTCGTCTTTGACAAGCCTCGACGAGGAGCAGATGGCGAAATGGCGGTGCTCCGGTGGGACCTCTCGTACGGAGCGATCGAATCGGGTTATTTTCGCAACTTCCATGCATACTTGATTCACGTGCGCAACCAAGTGCACACTCGTTTGCTTGAAATGCGCAAGAAGGCGAAGAAAAAGTAGTAGACGGCGTGATGCAACCAATTCCCGAGCATCGCTCAGCAGTTTCAGGAGCTTCACTCGAAGCTACCAATTGGAGCGGCGGGCGTGTGCAAGAGGTGACATTCGAGGACGTTGTGTTCACGGGATGTGATTTACGTCTCAGCCGCTTTGAAGGCTGCCGATTCTCGCGGTGCACGTTTCGGGCCGGCGCGCTCGCTGATTCGAGCTTCGTCCGGTGCCGTCTCACTTCCTGCGTCTTCGAAAGTTGCGATCTTGATGGCGCCAGCATTGACGATTCCGACTTGGATGCCGTCACACTCCAAGGAGTCAAGGTAGAGTGGCTCTCGGTGAGTGCGAGCCGGATCCAGCGGTGCTTGTTCGCGAATGCGATCATGAACTGGGCGCGTTTTGCTGACTCGCAGTTCGCTGCGTGCGCCTTCTTCGATGTTGGTCTTGCCCGGTCCAATATTGATACGTGTAGCATTGACAACACGGAGTTGACGATCACCTCGTTGACTGAAGCTTCCCTCTCGAAGATCTTCTTCCGAAACTGTCAATTAACTGAAGTCTCACTGCTATGTTCCGCTTTGACCGGCTGCTACTTCGTCGGAGGCCACCTCACGAACGTGACCTTCCAGTGGGCGGATCCGTTCGAGGTCCAATTCGATTCGCGCCAAAGGATCGAGGGTGTCGTGTGGCCCGAAGAGGACCTTGCCAAGTACGGGCCCGGCGTGGCGAGCCCGCGTATCGCCCCGCACGTCGTCCGCCGATCCTCAACACCCAGTATCAGTTCGTCTAATTCGGAAGGTAGAATTGCAGCACCAATTTCCCGGGGCTCCTAATCAGATGTTCCTCGCCTACCCCGTATTCTAACCATCTCTAACCGCGCTCTCCATGTTCGCGCCCAGTACGAATTCTGTTTGGATTGCCTCACGAACAGTCGCCGGGAGATACGCCTGCCGTAGGGAATAAAAGTGGATCCTCAGCGGAACATCGTGGGCAGCACGGGATTAGCGGACACCGATGTAGGTGGCAGTGCGTGATCGCGAGCACGCTCCAGACCGCACGAATTAGCTATAGCTATACGGATGCGCATAAGTAAAGGGACATGTGTGACATACTGGTTTCAGAGACTTTATGGTGCCACGCTTGCTGTGGTTGCATCCCAGCACATATCAGCGGCTGAATCGGCTGAGCAAGGAAGCGGAGAGAGACGGAGCTTACCGTGTGGCGAAGCGCTTACGCGCCGTGGTGCTGAATTCGGAAGGACATACCAGTGGCGAACTGGCGGAGATCCTGCAGGCGCCGCGATCCAAGGTGTCTGAGTGGCTGCAGCGTTATCAAACTGAGGGAGTCGATGGTCTGCTGGAAGGGTATCGGTCGGGTCGGCCCTCGGAACTGACAGAGAAGCAACAACAAGAGTTGGGCGACATTCTCGACAGCGGTCCGGTCTCTTACGGTCTAGACAGCGGCATCTGGACGTCGCCTATGATTGCCTGGGTGATCGAGGAGGAGTTCGGTGTTCAGTATCATCCCGGCCATGTGCGCAAATTGCTTCATAGCTGGGGATTTTCGGTGCAACGGCCGCGCCGTGTGTTGGCGCGCGCGGATGCCGCAGCCCAAGACCGATGGCATCGCCGCATCTATCCCATGCTTAAAAAAAAGCCCGCTCGCGACACTGGGCGCTCCTCTTCACCGATGAAGCCAGCTTCCGGCAAGATTCGACGCTCCACACCACCTGGAGCCGCGTTGGGTGTCCACCGGAAATCCCCGTGACAGGAGAACGTAAGAACGTGAAAATTCTCGGCGCCATCGAGCTTTGGAGCACGCGGTTCGATTATCGCCAGGACACAGTTTTCAATGCGACCACATATCTCGGCTTCCTCGAACAACTCGCTCGCCGCTACCGCCGCCAAGGAGCGATTCTGATTCAGGACAACGCCTCCTACCACAAGCATGCTGAGGTCTGGGCTTGGTTCAAGTCCAACCGCCACTGGCTGGAAGTGCATCAATTGCCACCCTACTCGCCGGAATTGAACCCTACCGAACGGTTGTGGCAGCACACCCGCAAAAACGGCACGCACAATCGATTCTTCGGTGGCCTCGATGCACTACTCGCCACGCTAACGCGAGTCTTTGGGGAAATGCAGTCACACCCTCAACTGATCCGGTCCTATCTGCTGCCTTTTTGTTGATCGTTATGTCCCCTTAATTATGCGCGGTCGTATAGCACAAAGTCCATGTGCGGAGGTTCGTAACTGAAATTCTCGCGGTCTGCACGGCGCTTGCGGCGTTCGCAGATTTGGTCAGTTATACGATAACTTTCAATACTAATAATGGCAAGGGGCCGGCGCCTACGGCTAGATCCTTCGTCTACGATACCACCGCACAGTCTTTCGACAGTTTTACGGTAAGATCCGGAGGGAACATGTACGATCTTGCATCCGCAGCCAACAACCCCAGTGTGATCGAGTCGAGAGTTTGCGGAGGTTTAACTGGCGCCGTACTGAATTATGACCTGCTGAGTGGCGGATGCCCAGGCTAAAATCCTTTCTGGCAGTCAAACGGTACGGTATTCGTCATCACTTACTAACCGTCTACCCCCGCTAACAGCGACGGCGATCAGTCGTTGCGGAGCATGGCCACGACATCATCAACCGTGATCACGCCGATTAACTCGTCGTTGTCGTCGACTACCGGCAACGCCAGGAGATTGTACTTGTCGAACATTTCCGCGATGCGATTCAGCTTCTCGTCGGCGTTAACGTAGAGCAGCGGGTCTGTGGCGAAGTCTTTGAGGGGTGTGTCGCCCGCGGCGAAGAAGAGCTTGGCGAGCGGAACGTCGAAGCGCAGATGGTTTTCGTTATCCACCAGAAAAATACTGTGGATGCTTTCGAGCATTTCCTCGTTTTTCTTCAGCTGTTCCATCGCTTCGGCAACCGTGGCGTGTTCGGGAAGAGACAGATAGCCGGTGTCCATCATGCCGCCGGCAGTGTCATTCTTGAAATCCAGCAGCTCTTCGACCTCTTCGGCGTCCTGCGGCTCCATTTCCTCGAGGATCTCTTCGGAACGCTCCTCCTCGAGCTCGTTCAGGAGGTCGGCGGCCTCGGAGGGTTCCATTTCCTCCAGGATTTCGGCCGCCTTCTCGGTCTCGAGAGATTCGATTATGCGCGGCTGCAGCTCGGGATCCACTTCGGTGAGGAGTTCGGCGGCGCTTTCGCTATCCATGGTCTGGAACAGGGCGGCGCGGTCTTCATGGCCCAGATTTTCGACGATGTCGGCCAAGTCAGCCGGATGCATGTCCTCCAGAAGCTTGTTGGAAATGTTCAGGCGGACGCGGCGCTGCGGATCAGCTTCGAGGACATTGCAAAATTCCCAGCGAATCGAGTGGGCCGGAATGCGGCGTTGCAGCCTGCGGATCGTGGCAGGAGGAACGATGCCGCGCAGGAGGCGGCGTACGATGGAGCGCACGCCGATGTCCACTTCAAGGATGTGCAGGACGTTGTGCCCGTCGTCTGCTTCCCTGATGAAAGTGATGTCGTTGACACGGACAACTTTGCGGTCTTCGGTGTCGATGATCTGCTGATCGAGGAGATCGCGCACCATGCGCAGCATGTACTCGTCGGAGTGGTAGGGGGTCAGGCGCTCATCCTTGAGATAGATGCCGTCAGGAGTAATGTCCTTGATCTGGTCATAGCGGATGCTGAACCAGCCGGGGCCGGCGCCTACGAGAAAGCGGTCCAGGCGGATGGGGTCAATGATGGGGACGAGAGCGGCATCGCGGAGCGTACCGATATTGCGGCCCTTCAGGTCATAGACCGGAAGGCCCAGCAGTTCCGTGAGGTATACGATCTCTCCGTCTTCCACGATGAAACTCGCCGCGCAGGCGTTTGACGCCGCATCCTCTTTGAGAATAACCGGGCCGGGTGAATTTGCCATAGTAGGACGCATACTAAACTAGGGAATCCCGATGGGTTCAGTGTTGCAGTGATCGTTCCCGCCCAAGCCGAAAACCCAGCCGAAAATCCAGCCGCGAAGCCAGGCCGCCGAACGGCCAAGCTGACGCCACGCGCCTTTTTCAAGCGCGATGGGGCGCTGGCTCGCGCGCATCCGAATTATGAGTACCGCGACGGGCAATTGCAGATGGCGGAAGCGGTTGCCGCGGCGCTGGAGGAGCGGCGGCACCTGATGGTGGAGGCAGGAACGGGGACGGGCAAAACGCTGGCGTACCTGATTCCTTCCGTGCTGTCCGGCAAGCGCGTCGTGATTTCGACGGGCACGAAGAATCTGCAGGAACAGCTTTATTTGAAGGACGTGCCGTTCGTGCAGTCACTGTTCGACCGGCCGCTCTCGGTTTGCTACATGAAGGGACGGGCGAACTACTTGTGCCGGCAAAAGGTCTATGACGCCGAGCGCGAGCCGGTGCTGGCGGGCATGGAAGAAATCAGCGATTTCCAGATTATCCGGGAGTGGGAGAAGACGACGCAAACCGGCGACCGCAGCGAACTACGTCAGATGCCCGAGACAAGCTCAGCCTGGTGGAAGCTGGACGCGAGAAGCGATTTATGCGCTGGCCAGAAATGCAAGCAGTTCGAGCGGTGTTTTATCACGGAGATGCATCGGCGGGCGCTGGAGAGCGACATCATCATTGTGAATCATCACTTGTTTTTCGCGGATCTGGCGGTGCGCGATCAAGCCTTCAATGCGATTCTGCCGGAGTATGCGGCGGTGATCTTCGACGAGGCGCACGAGATTGAGGACGTCGCCGGGCAGTACTTCGGCATGACCGTGAGCAATCTGCAGGCACAGGAACTCGTGAAGGACACGGCGGCCATCGCGCGCAGGAAGATGTTCTCCACGCCCGAGCTGGACAGGAGCCTGGTTCAGCTGGGGGACCGCTCAGAGGAGTTTTTCCAGCTTTTTCCACAAGAGGGACGGCGGAGTTTCAGCGATCACGAACGTTTTCTGGTGGAAAACGAGGAGATTTATCAGGAGCTGTTGCTGGCGTTGGAAGCTTTATGCGCGCGGCTGGAACTGGTCGAGGGAGCGGTGGAAGATACGCTGCCGCTGGTGAGACGGGCGAAGACGATCCAGCAGGGGCTGAAGTTCTTCCTGGAAGCGGGCGACGCCGGTTACGTGTACTGGACGGAACGGCGCGGGCGCGGAATGTATCTGCAAGCTACGCCTATCGACGTATCGCAGTTGCTGAAGGTGAAGTTGTTCGGATGCGTAGATACGGTAGTGCTGACATCCGCGACGCTGACGGTGGCGGGAACGTTCGATTATGCGCTGGGGCGGCTAGGCTTAGAGAACGCCCGGACGCTGCGCGTAGAGAGCCCGTATGACTACGGCACGCAGGTGATGCTGTACGTTCCGCCGCACCTGCCGGATGCGAGGCAAACGGAGTTCGCTCGCCGGGCGGCAGATGAAGTGGAGAGGGTGATTGAGGCGTCGCGCGGGCGGGCGTTCGTCTTGTTTACGAGTTTCTATCAGATGCGGCAGATTTATGAACTGCTGCGTAGACGGCTGGAGTATCCTCTGCTGATCCAGGGAAGCGCGCCGCGAACGGCGTTGATTGAGGCTTTTCGGGAGACGAAAGGCGCGGTGTTGTTCGGAACGGCCAGTTTTTGGCAGGGCGTCGATGTGCAGGGCGAGCAATTGAGTTGCGTCATCATCGACCGGCTGCCATTCGCCGTGCCAACTGACCCGGTGGTGGCGGCGCGAAGCGAGGCGGTGAGGCAGCGTGGAGGCAACGCGTTCTATGAGTATCAGGTTCCACAAGCGGCGCTGGCGCTGAAACAGGGTTTCGGGCGATTGATCCGGGGAACGGCGGATCGCGGCGTCCTGGTGCTGCTGGATAATAGAATTACAAGGCTGCCATATGGGAGGGTGTTTTTCGACAGCCTGCCTCCATACCGGTTCACCACCAAGCTAGGAGACGTGCAGAAGTTTTTCCATGTTTGAGATTTTTGTAGAACACACGTTCGCTTCCGCGCACGCTTTGCGCAACTATCACGGGAAGTGCGAAAACGTGCATGGACACAACTATCGCGTGCAGGTGGGAATGGAGGCGGCGGAACTTGATGAGAACGGCCTGCTGTTTGACTTCGCGGATCTAAAACAGCGGCTGCGCGAGACCAGTGGATATCTGGACCATCAGTACATCAACGAACTAAAGCCGTTTGACGAGATCAACCCGTCCGCCGAGAACATCGCCAAATTTATCTTCGAACGGATGCAGCAAGGGCTCAAGAAAGGCTCCATCGCCTACGTGCGGGTCTGGGAAACCGATACTTCCTGCGCGGTTTACCGGCGATAGGTGTTTCAACGTCCGAAAAAGGTAGCGTTTTTCTGCGTGAAATCAGCCCATTTTTCGGGCAGATCATCTAGCGCGAAAATGGCGGAAACCGGGCAAACGGGAACGCAAGCGCCACAATCGATGCACTCTACGGGATCGATATAGAGCATTTCTTCGGTCTCGAAGTTGGCTTCATCCTTTTTGGGATGAATGCAGTCGACGGGGCAGGCGTCGACGCAGGAGGCGTCCTTAGTTCCAATGCAGGGTTCGGCAATTACGTAAGCCATCTTATTGCGACAATTCCTTCAATCTTACTCTTAAGAATTAGCACACCGGCAAGTGCTGTGCCAAAGCCCGTGCAGCGAGCGGCATGTTTAGCGGATTCAAGCGCGTACAATGGCGATTGATGATTTCAAAAGTGCGTAAGGCAGTATTTCCCGCCGCCGGACTGGGAACCCGATTCCTACCGGCAACGAAGGCGCAGCCGAAGGAAATGTTGCCCGTGGTAGATAAGCCGCTGATCCAGTACGGCGTGGAAGAAGCGATGCATTCGGGAATACAGAACATTATTATTGTGACCGGGCGCGGCAAATCTTCGATTGAGGATCATTTCGACGTCAGTTTTGAGCTGGAGCAACTGCTGGAATCAAAGAACAAATCCGAAATGCTGTCGATGGTGCGCGGCATATCGGAGATGATAGATGTCAGCTATGTGCGCCAAAAAGAGGCGCTGGGCCTTGGGCATGCGGTGCTGCGGGCAAAGGAGCTGGTAGGAAACGAGCCGTTCGCGGTAATTCTTTCCGATGACATCATCGACTCCCAGATACCGTGCGTCCGGCAATTGCTGGACGTTTACGAATACTACGGCGCCTCCGTGCTGGCGCTTATGGAAGTACCGAAAGATCAGATTTCGGCATATGGAGTGGTGGACGCGGAAGCGGTGTTGGATAACGGGCGCGAGAACCGGCTTTACCGAATCCGCAACATGGTGGAAAAGCCAAAGCCGGACGATGCGCCTTCCAACCTGGCGATCATCGGACGGTATATCCTGACGCCCGAAATTTTCGAATGCATCGAAGCGGTTCCGCCGGGTAGCGGGGGGGAGATTCAGTTGACGGATGCGCTGAAATATATGCTGCGAAACCGCCCGATTTACGGGCTGAAGTTTGAAGGCAAGCGTTTCGATGCCGGCGATAAGCTGGGCTTTTTGAAGGCGACGGTCGAATTTGCCTTGAATCGGCATGACTTAGGCCAGCCCTTTCGCGAATACTTAAAGACGGTGTGCACTCAATAACCAAGCGGGCGGTGTGGGCAGTTTGTGTGGCGTTGGGCGTGGGCGCCGCTTTCGCTCAGCAGCAGAACTCGCAGGAGCAAGATTATGGGCAGCCCCCGGTGCCTAAGGTTGTGGCGTATGTGGAGATGGCGCTACAGCAAGGCAACCTGGATGCGGCACGCGCCATAACGGCGCAGTACCGCCGGACGTACGGCGATACTCCGGAAGCGCTGGAGGCGCTTGGATGGGTGGCGCGCGGCGAACTGGCGAGCGGCAATCCCACGGCCGCAGTCAAGGACGCGAACGAGATTGAGCAGGCCGCGCTGGCAGCGCTAGGTACGCGCAAATTGGATGCGGAGCCGCAATTGCCACTTGCTCTGGGAACGGCATATGAAGTGGAAGCCCAGGCGTTGGCGGAGCAGCACAAGCGCGCAGAGGCGTTGCAGTTTCTTGAGACGCAGTTACAGAAATGGCGCGAGACATCGCTAGCCGACCGGCTGCAGAAGAACATCAACCTGCTGACGCTGCAAGGGAGGCCGATGCCGGCGTTGCACGAGAGTGAATGGATTGGCAGCAAGCCGCCGCCGCTGGATCTGCGCGGGAAAGTGATTTTGCTTTTCTTTTGGGCGCACTGGTGCGCGGATTGCAAAGCCGAGGCGCCGATCATCGCGAAGTTGGCGAGTGAACTGGAACCACGGGGGTTAGTGGTGATTGCGCCCACGCGGCTGTACGGCTACACCGCGGATGACGACAACGCGCCGGCGGCGAAAGAGACCGCTTTCGTGAAGAAAGTTTACGAGAAATACTATGGCGCGATTCCGCATGCGAGCGTGCCGCTGGGTGCAGGCAATTTCCAGCGATTTGGGGCGAGCACGACGCCAACCATCGTTCTGGTGGACCGCAGGGGCATCGTGCGGCTGTATCATCCCGGGGTGATGGACGAGGCCGCCTTGCGGGCAGCAATAGACCCGCTGCTGGCTCCTTCCGGCGGCTCACGTGTGGGCCGGTAGCGATTGGGAGATAATCCAAGCATGAGAGTCCGCTGGACGCTTTGTGCGCTGGTGATCCTCGGCTGTTTGTCTGCGGCCGCGAGCACTCCCGAAACCACCATTCGAGTCGTGGTTAAGAATCAATACGACAAGCCGGTGGAAAACGCGGCGGTGATTCTGGACTTCCTGGGCTCGCACGACATTATGAAGTTGGGCAAGCGGAAGGCGATTCATTGGGAAGTGAAGACGAACCAGGAAGGCATCGCGCATTTTCCTCCGGTGCCGGAGGGCACCGTACAACTTCAGGTGGTCACATCCAAATATCAGACTTACGGAAAGAAGATGGATGTGGCGGGTGAAGAGAAGACGATTGACATTACGCTCAACCCGCCCCAAAAGCAATACAGCTTTCATGGTCCACTGAAGCCGGCGGATCCGCCTAAACCGCAATAGGGAACGTTTCCCCCTACTTCGCGAACGGATACGCGTGCTTCGGATCCATCGCGATGGCCTCAATTTCGATGTGCACGTCGCGAGGAAGCCGCGCGACTTCGATGGTCGTCCGAGCCGGAGGGGTTTCGCCGAAATAGCTGCCGTAGGTTTCGTTCATCGAAGCGAAGTCTCCCATGTTCTTCAGGAACACCGTGGTTTTCACGATGTCATGGAGAGAGAGCCCGGCTGCCGCGAGGACCAGCTTAAGATTCTCCAGGACGCGGGCGGTTTGATCCTGGATAGGACCCAAGACCAATTGGTTTGAATCGGGATCAAGCGGTATTTGACCGCTTAGAAAGACCATTCCATGGAAGCGGACAGCAGGACTGTAGGGACCGGCAGCCTTGGGCTTCTCCGGTCTGATGATTTCCTTCATTGCTCTATTTTGCACGCGGCAGGCGTGAAGACGCCTGCTCCGGGGGGCTGAAGCGTTCCAACAAGCTGCCGGATGTCACTGATACCGAGACGGCCTGCGACGCGTTCCAATTCAACTGCGATGCGCAGCGGAGCACGGGGATCAATGAAAGTTGCGGTTCCCACCTGAACCGCGGATGCGCCAGCCAGGAGAAATTCCGCGGCGTCTTCGCCGGTGGCAATTCCGCCAAGACCGACGACCGGAATCCGGACGGCCTGCGCGGCTTCGTAGACCAAGCGCAATGCAAGCGGTTTGATAGCGGGGCCGGAGAGGCCGGCGAAGCCCGCACCCACGCGCGACTTGCGGGTGCGAACGTCGACGGCGAGCGCAACCAAAGTGTTGATCAGCGAAATAGCGTCAGCGCCCGATTCCTGAGCTGCCACAGCCAGCGGCTGGATGGCGGCAACGTTCGGCGAGAGCTTCACGATGAGCGGACGCTTGGCAAGCGGACGGACGCGGGCGACGAGGTCAGACAGTAATAGCGGATCACTCGAAAAGAACATGCCGCCATGCTGAGTATTGGGGCAGGAGACATTGAGTTCATAAGCCGCAATACCTTCGGCGTCTTCCAAGGCGCGGACTACTTCGAGATAGTCTTCCGCGGCAAAACCGAAAATATTCGCAAAGACGGGGACGGAATATCCGCGGAGCTTAGGAAGCTTATCGCGAATGAAGGCGCGGACGCCGACGTTTTGCAGACCCACGGAATTCAGCATGCCGCCTTCGGTGTGCCACAGGCGGGGAGCCGGGTTGCCGGCGATCGGCTCGCGAGAAAGGCCTTTTGTGACCAGGCCGCCGAGCGAGCTCAGGTCCAGGATTTTCTCGAATTCGATGCCGTAGGCGAATGTTCCGGAGGCGGCAATCACAGGATTACGCAGCGGGATACCGCAGAGAGTTGTCGCGAGCCCGGTTCTGCTAACTGGATCCGCCATCTGGAGGGACCATCAGCGCTCCGCCGCTGCCACTGTTTCGGGAGTGCCGATGCGTTCCGCCAACTCGCGAATCAGCTGCCAAGTTTCGCGAACATCCTGCTCGGTTGTCTGGAAATTGCCGATGGCGAGCCGAAGAACGAATTGGCCGTTGAGGACGGTATGCGAGAGGAACGCCTTACCGCTGGCATTGATTTCGGCGAGCAGACGCTCATTAACGGCATTGCCGGCGCGAAGACGGAAACAGACGAGCGAAAGCGGAACCGGAGCGGATAGCTCGAAACGATCGTCTTCTTCGATGAGCGATTTGAGTAACTGGGCCAGACGCAGAGCCTCGCGCAGCAGGGCGATGATGCCCTGACGGCCGTAATAGCGGAACACGTACCAGAGTTTCAGGGCGCGAAAGCGGCGGCCGAGCTGCACGCCATAGTCGTTGTAATTCACCACGCGGTCGTCTTCGGCGGTGCGGAGATATTCGGCGCTGAGCGACGAGGCGCGGCGGAAGACCTCCGGATAGCGCGTGTAAAGCACGCTGCAATCGACAGAAACGTACAGCCATTTGTGCGGATTGAGGATGAGCGAGTGGGCGCGCTCGACGCCTTTCAGGATGTGCCGCATCTCGGGCACTACGGCGGCGGAGCCTCCGTAAGCGGCGTCGACGTGCAGCCAGATATTGTCGTGCGCGGCGATAGCGGCGATCTCCGGGACGGGGTCAATCGCGGTGGTGGATGTGGATCCGACGGACGCGACGATGCAGCAGGGCCGCTTGCCCGCCGCGAGATCGGCCTCAATGGCCTGTCCCAACAGATCGGCGCGCATACGAAATTGCGCGTCCACCGGAATCTTGCGCACGTTCTCTTGACCGAAGCCCAACGTGATGGCGGCCTTCTCTGATGAAGAGTGGGTGTGCTCCGAGACGTAGACAACAAGGCCCGGACGCATGCCCCGGGTGCGGCATTCCGGGTCGGCATATTCGCGGGCGGCCGCCATGGCCTGCAGTACTCCAACCGAGGCGGTGTCGTAGATGATGCCGAAATGCGGCTCAGCCAAGGCGAGCCATTGACGGAGCCAGTCGAGCGTAACCTGTTCGAGCTCGGTCGCGGCTGGCGACGATTTCCAAAGCATGGCGTTGACGTTCACGGCTGCGCACAGGAACTCCGCGAGGATGGAAGGCGGCGTGGAGGATATGGAAAAATAAGCGAAGAAGCGCGGATGGTTCCAGAGGGTCAGGGCCGGGAAAATTGAAGACTGGAAGTCGCGAAAGATGGCTTCGAGCGGCTCGCCTTGCTCCGGCGCGGACGCGGGCAGGCTGGCAGCGAGCTCACCGGGCTGCGCGGCCGGAATGACTCGAAAGTCTCGAATGTGCTCGAAATAATCCGCGATCCAATCGGCGTGGGCGTAGGCAGCGCGGCGAAAATTGTCATTCGCCGTCGAGGGCGGGTCGAAATCTGTCACCTTTCTAAGTTTGCACAAACAGGCGCGGCAACTACGCCGACGCCGCAGCGGATTCTGAAAGCGCCGCCGGGAGCCAGTCGCGAAACCAACCATGGAACGCGATCACCTCGGCGGCCATATCTTCATCCAGCGGAACCGCGACGGAACCGGAAATCCAGCGCCGCGCAACGGCGGCCTGCTTAATCGCCAACGCCGCCGGAAATTTATTGACGTAGGCCAGGAACTCGAAAAGCCGGCTGTTGAGGCGCTCTGCGCGAGCGGCGTCCGATGCCTGGATCGCACGATCGAGCGCCACCATCAATTCGGGAACAGCCGCTGCCACGCCCGAAATGATGCCGGCCGCTCCGGCCTTTCGAGCCTGCATGAAAATCGATTCGTTCCCTGCCACGAGCTGAAAAACGTAACGGTTGCGCAGGTTTCGAAGGTGCTCGAAGAGCGCCCAGTCGCCGCTCGAATCCTTGATGCCGGCGAAGGCTCCGGAGCCTAGCAACTGCTCCATCAACTGCGGTGTCAGGGGATTCGTGTAGAAGGGCAGATTGTAAAGATATACGTGTGCTTTTTCATCCAGCGATTTCAAAAATTGCAGATAGAACTCGCGAATCTGTTCCTCCGGGTAGCGATAGAAGTAGGGGGGCATCAGCAGCACTCCGGCGGCGCCTGCGTGGACGGCGTTTTGCGCAAGATGGACAGCGCCAGGAAGCGTAGAGTGCGAGATATTTACCAGGACGGGCACGCGGCTGCGCTTGATGGCAAGCGACAGAACACGCATTCGTTCTTCGGTATCGAAGCAAACGAATTCACCAGTTGAGCCAAAAAGGACCAGGCCATTTACGCCGGCATGCACGACTGCGTCCAGATAGTCGAGCAAGATGCCGGTTTCGGCCTCGATCGAATTTGCACGGCGCGGGGTTGTGAGAGCGGCATATACTCCGCTGGCAAGGCTCTGCTGCTGTTTGACGGACATAAATTGGAGCGTGCGAATCCGAAGAGCGCGCTCCGCATTCGTCTCGCCTAGAATTGTACTGCCCTGGGTCTTGTGGCTAGACGGTCTGCACGTCGCGCGGGTCGAGAAGGTGTTTAGGACGGAAGATTCTGGTAGACCATTGGTAGGCTTCGTCGAATTCAACTCCTAAAACATAGCCAGCTTCGCGATGCCGGCAATAGCGGACAATTCCAAGCAGTATCCCCTGGGCATAGTGCAGCTTGACCGCGGTGCCGGCAGGAATGGCGTCCTCGACCTGCAAACAGATACCGCAAACCGAGATGTCTTCGAGATTGGCTATGCGGCGATGTTCGCGGCCGCCTGCGTCACGCCAGATGACCTCGATCAGTTCCGCGCAGAGCAGGCGGGTCTCCGCGCGGCGTTCTTCGATCTGTTCCATACAAGTCTCATCGGATGTATGCGGGGCGGTTAGGATTGAGATTCTCACGGATTTGATAATGTGAGGCGGGCTGTGAAGCGGCCGTTCTTGTACCGTACCTCACGGACGGACCGCGCGCAAGTTCCAGAATCTATGAACCAACAGCCCGGCTTGACGATTTCACCGAAACCTTCGAATTCGCGCCTGGGCGTGGTCATCCGGCTGGCATTTTTTGTAGGCACGGTGATTATCGGGCTGCGCATATTTCCGCTCTTGCTCTATATCGTGTTTGGGGTTCTGGTGGCGGGCTCCATTGGTTTGTGCGCGACCGCGCTTTTAGCAAATCTTCTGACAATGCGGATTTTTGACCGTAGGCCCCTGGCGGATATAGGTCTAAGGCTGAGCCGCGCCTCGGCGCGGAATTTTCTGCTGGGGCTGGCTCTTGGCGGCGGAATCGCGGCGCTGATGCTGATAGCGCCGCTGCTGGCGGGAACCGGCCATCTGGTGACGAGAGAAAATTCGGCATTTACCTGGCCGAGCCTCATTTTCTATCTGGCAATTCTGTGGATTGCCGCCACCGGCGAAGAGATGATCTTCCGCGGGTATGCTTTTCAACTACTGATTGAAAAGATTGGACCGTTTGCCACAATACTACCCGTGGCGGTCATCTTTGGCCTGGCTCACGCGTCGAACCCGAGTGTCACCGGACTCGGCGTTCTGAATACGATCCTCTGGGGAGTGGTGTTGGGTTTCGCCTTCTTTCGAAGCCATGATCTATGGCTCCCCATCGGCCTGCACTACGGCTGGAATGCCATCCTCCCGCTGTTCGGGGTCAATCTCAGCGGGCTTACAATCGATGTAACGAGGTACAACTACCGATGGGATCTCTTGCCGATCTGGAGCGGCGGAACCTATGGTCCAGAGGGCGGGCTGCTGGCAACCATTTTCATAGCTGGATTGTTCTTTGCCGTACACAGGGCCCCCATCCAACGGCAACAGGCGGCCATCGCGCGGGTTTTGAACACAGACTGAGTTGGCTCCTCGTTTGCGTATTGTTGCTTACGTTCGCACAAGTATTGACCGCCGATAAACTCAGTTTCGATGAGCGCATGGAGATCGAGCGCGGTCTGAATGCGGAGTTCGCCACAATGAAGGTGATACTGCCGCGCTCAAAAAAACCGCTCGTGATTGCGAGTAACGGGCAGTATGACGCCCGCCAGTGGACGGCGGCTTTGCAGCAGCAGGGCCCCGCCGCGCGCGTAGGCGACGAAATACAAATCACCCGGGTATTGATTGAATCCAACAAGATCCTCTTCGAAATCAATGGTGGAACGAAGAGCGGGCACTGGTATGACCATGTGCAGGTGGGGATGAACGGCAACACGCAACCGGTTTCGACCAATCAGAGCGGGTCGCCGAATGGATCGCACGTGGAACTGGTCTTCAAAGGAACCGTGCCGTCTCTCAAATCCGCCGATATCCGGCAGATGCTTTCGTCCGTGTTTGATTTCGAAAAGCATTCCGCCTCGCAGCAGTACTTTGATAGCTTGCCGGAGCCGATCAAGAAGGCGGTGCAGGAGCAGAAGGCCATTGCCGGCATGAATCGAGACCAGGTGCTGCTGGCCATGGGGAAGCCGAAGAGCAAGAGCCGCGAGACCAACGCGGATGGTGATGAGCTAGAGGACTGGCTTTACGGCGATCCCCCCGGCAAGATAACTTTCGTGCGCTTCAACGAAGGGAAAGTGATAAAGGTCGAAGAATCATACGCGAACGTCGGGGGAACCACGGCGCCCCCGCTTCCGCCTCCGAGATAACTTCCGGCTGAAAGAATACCCCCTCCTTGGGAGGGCTCGCACTACGCCCCTTCGTAAGATGGTAAATATGCCAATTCGAGTGGGTATTAACGGCTTCGGCCGTATCGGGCGAAATGTCGTCCGCGCGGGACTCCACAATCCCGATGTTGAATTCGTCGCGGCGAACGATCTGACGGACACAAAGACGCTCGCTCACCTGCTGAAATACGATTCGATCCTAGGGCAATTACGCGAGGAGATTCGAGCCGATGGCGACAGCATCCTGGTAGGCGACAAGAAGATCAAGATCTTTGCGATTAAAGATCCGGCCGAGATTGACTGGTCCGGACTGGGAGTGAATGTCGTCGTCGAATCGACCGGCCGCTTCACAGACGCGAAAGATGCCAGGAAGCACCTGCGGGGATCCGTCAAGAAGGTCATCATTTCCGCGCCGGCGAAGAACGAAGACATCACCATCGTGCTTGGCGTCAACGAGAAGGCGTACGACGCGGCGAAGCACACGATCATCTCCAATGCCTCGTGCACCACCAACTGCTTAGCGCCGGTAGCAAAGGTTCTGAATGACACGTTCGGCATTGAGAAGGGTTCGATGACGACGGTACACAGCTATACCAATGATCAGAATGTGCTCGATTTCCCGCACGCGGACTTACGCCGCTCGCGGGCGGCCGCAATGAACCTGATTCCGACCTCCACCGGTGCGGCGAAGGCGATCGGCCTGGTGCTGCCGGAGTTGAACGGCAAACTCGACGGCTATTCAATGCGCGTTCCTACACCGGACGTTTCTGTGGTGGATCTGGTCGCGGTACTGAAGAAGGATACGACCGCCGCGGAGGTGAATGCGGCGCTGAAGCAGGCGGCGGACGGCCCGCTCAAAGGCATTCTGGCTTATACGGAAGATCCCGTGGTTTCCACGGATCTGCTGCAGAACCCAAACAGCTCGATTGTGGACGCCGAACTCACGAAGGTTGTGGGGGGAAACCTGGTAAAAGTGGTGGCCTGGTACGACAACGAGTGGGGCTACTCGAACCGCATCGTGGATCTGATTTCGTTCGTTGGAAAGAAGGGCATCAACTAGCCTTTGATGGCCTTCACTACGGCGTCGGTGAATTCTTCGGTTGAGGAAGTGCCGCCGACGTCGCCGGTGAGGTATCTGCCGGCGCGATAGACAGCTTCGATGGCACTTTGCAACTGGTGAGCGGACGCGGCTTCACCCAGGTGGGTCAGCAGCATGACGGCGGAAAACATCAGCGCGGTGGGGTTCGCCTTGCCTTGGCCCGCGATATCGGGCGCGCTGCCGTGAACCGCTTCGAAGACCGCATGCTTTTCCCCCATATTGGCGCCGGGGACTATGCCGAGGCCGCCGACGAGGCCCGCCGCGAGATCGGAAACGATATCGCCGTAGAGATTCGGCAGCAGCAGCACATCGAAGGTTTCCGGACGAATCACGAGCTGCATGGAAGCGTTGTCGACGATCAACTCTTTGTATTGAATCTCAGGAAAATGGGCGGCCGTTTCGCGGCAGCAGCGCAGGAAGAGGCCGTCCGCGAGTTTCATGATATTGGCCTTGTGAATGGCCGTCACCTGCGTGCGTCCGTTTTTCTTGGCGTAATGAAAGGCGTAGCGGGCAATGCGTTCGGAAGCGGTGCGGGTGATGACCTTGAGGCTTGTCACTACATCTTTGACGATTTCGTGTTCCAGGCCTGAGTACAGGTCTTCGGTGTTCTCGCGGAAGATGACCATGTCGATTTGCACATCTGAAAAGCGCGTCTTGATACCGGGAAGAGTGCGGATGGGCCGAACGTTCGCGAATAAATCGAGAGTCTTACGAAGCGCCACGTTGACGCTCTGAAAACCGCCCGCGACGGGAGTGGTTACCGGGCCTTTCAGCCCAACGCGCGTTTCGTTAAGCGAATCCAGTAGGTACTGCGGCAGCGTTTTCCCCGCTTCCAGAATGATGGCTTCGTTCAATTCGGCGCGATGCCAGCGGATATCAACGCCGGTGGCTTCCACCGCCCGAACGGTGGCCTGCGCTACTTCGGGGCCAATGCCATCTCCGGGAATGAGGGTGCAGTGGTGGGACACATCTCGATTCTAAAGGGCGAGGCGTACGTATGGTCCGGATGCAGCCCTCTGTGAAAATGTATTTTTATGGCCAAGATGGAGCGCGCCCTGCTGAGCGTTACGGATAAGACTGGATTAGTGCCTTTCGCCAGGCGATTGCATGAGCTGGGAGTGGAGCTGATCTCGACAGGGGGGACAGCGAAGCTGCTGCGTGACAATTCGGTTCCCGTGCTAGAAGTCGCAGATATCACCGGGTTTCCTGAGATGCTGGACGGCCGGGTGAAGACGATTCATCCGCGGATCGCGGGAGGCATTTTGGCGGTTCGGTCGAATCCCGAACACATGCGTTCCCTACTCGAACATCAATTGCCGCCGATCGACATGGTTGTGGTGAATCTGTATCAGTTTGAGAAGTTCGCGAACAAGACGAACGTGACGCGCGAGGAGCTGATCGAGAATATCGACATCGGCGGTCCCACGATGATCCGGGCGGCGGCGAAGAATTTTCAGGATGTGGCGGTGGTTGTTTCGCCGTCGCAATACGAAGGCATTCTGGAGGAACTTGCCGGGCATAGTGAGCTGAGCGCCGAGACTCACTGGAAGCTGGCGCAGACGGCATTCCTGCATACTGCGGCCTATGACCAGGCAGTTTCCAGCCGATTGCTGCGAGTGGACGCGAAGGGCAACACGATGGAGGAAGAGCTGCCGGCAAGGTTGCAGATTTCGGCCGAGCGAGCCGCCAGTCTGCGGTACGGCGAGAACCCGCATCAGAAGGCGGCGCTGTACCGGTTAAACGATACCGGAATCGCAGCCGCAGAGCAGATACACGGGAAAGAGCTGTCTTACAACAATCTGATGGATCTGGATGCCGCGTGGCAATTAGTGCAGGAGTTCGACGGAGTGGCCGCGGTGATCATCAAGCACACGAACCCCTGCGGATGCGCCGAACAGGCGACGCAAGCTGAGGCTTACAAGCGCGCGCTGGAAGCCGACCCGATCTCGGCGTTCGGTGGAGTACTGGCTTTCAATCGCGAGCTGGATGATGAGACCGCCGCGGAAGTGGCGAAACTGTTTGTGGAAGGGATTGCAGCGCCGGCTTTTTCGGAAGGCGCGCTCACGATCCTGACGGCGAAGAAGAATCTGCGGCTGGTGAGAGTAACTCCTGCGAAGAATCAGGAACTGGTGATCAAGTCCATCTCGGGCGGCCTTCTCGCGCAGACTGCCGATACGGGGCGTCTGGACGCGGCCGCGCTTCGAGTCGTGACCCAGCGTCCTCCCACCGGGGAAGAAATGGATGGCCTGTCGTTCGGTTGGAAGGTCTGCAAACACGTCAAATCGAACGCCATCGTGTACGCGCGCGCGGGGCATACAGTCAGCGTTGGAGCGGGGCAGATGAGCCGTGTCGATAGCGTGAAAGTGGGAGCGATGAAGGCGATTCTGCCGCTGGCGGGAACGGTGCTCGCCTCGGATGCTTTTTTCCCGTTTCCCGACGGCGTGGAAGAAGCGGCGAAACACGGCATCACCGCGGTAATTCAGCCCGGTGGCTCTGTGCGCGATGAGGAAGTGATCGCGGCGGCGAACCTATTGAACCTGGCGATGGTCTTTACCGGAGTGCGCCATTTCAGGCACTAATTCCGGACCGCCATGGCCCCCGCCCAATCGGCCGGGAGTTGGCCCGGCGGCAGCAGTTGTCCCTTTTCCAGGTGACGGATGGTCTTGGCGAACTTGGCCGCATGCGGATCGTGCGTCACCATGATGATGGTCTTATTAAACTCGCGGTTCAAGCGGGTCAGCATGGTGAGGATGTCTTCGGCTGCGGCTGCATCCAGGTTGCCTGTTGGTTCGTCTGCCAGGATCAAGTCGGGGTCGGTTACGACTGCGCGGGCGATAGCGACGCGCTGCTCCTGGCCGCCGGATAGCTGCTTCGGAAGGTGATCCTGGCGATCTCCCAACCCAACCAGGTTCAACGCGGTGGCGGCGTGTTCGAAGCGTTCTTTCTTGCTTAGCCGCGTGAGCTTCAGCGGGAGCTCGACGTTCTCGAACGCAGTGAGTACCGGAATCAAATTGAAAGACTGAAAGACGAACCCGATGTGCTCATTGCGCCAATGCGCGATTTCCTTGTCGTTCATGCTGCGCAAGTCCGCCCCGAGCACATCGATGACGCCGTCGGTGGGCCGATCCATGGCGGCAATCAGATGCAACAGGGTGGATTTACCTGAGCCGGACGGACCCATGAGAGCGATAAAATCGCCCTTCTTGACCTCGAGGTCGACTTCATCGAGCGCGGTCACGTGAAATTTATCGCGAACAAATTCCTTACTCAGCTTTTGGGTGACTACAACGGCTTCGTTCATGTTTTTTATTAGCTCTCTGATTTGGGCTGGACGCGCTGTCCGTCTTTGAGACCGTTCGGGGGATCGACAATCAACTCTTCGCCGCCATTGAGGCCGCTTTCCACCAGTACTCCCTTGGGGGACGTCCCGCCGATGTTAACGGCGCGCTTGCGAGCGTAGCCGTTCGACACGAGGAATACGCTGCCGTTTTGAACGGCACTGGCGGGAATGGCGATAACCGGCTTGGCGGGCGCTGCCGCGCCTGATGGCGCTTCGTTGTAGAAAGCGACGGTGGCGTTCATGTCGGGCCGAAGATAACCATCCGGATTCTGTACGCCGGCTTTCACCTGAACCGTAGCCTTGGCGCGATCCGCCTCCGGCGAGACCTGCACGATGGAGCCGTGATATTTCCGGTCCGGGTAGGCGTCTGTGGTGATAATTCCTTTTTGCTCCGTACCCAGCTTCGGGAAATCGCTCTGGCTGATGTCGAGCTCCACCTGCAAATCATTCAGGTCCGCCATCGTAACGATATAGCCTTTGGCGCCCTTGTCCCCAACGAATCCGGTGGTGATAAATTCGCCCTTTTCCACGTTGCGATCCAGGATGGTTCCCGTGATGGGCGCCCTGATCACCGTATTGTCTAACTGGGTCTGGGCATAAGCGAGCTGTCCCCGAGCCTGTTCAATTTGCCCGCGCACCTGGTCGATTTCTTCCTTGCGGGGACCCAGCACGGCAAGGTCGAGCGTGCGTTGCAGGCTGGCGACTTTGGCAATGTCGCCATCGTACTTAGCCTGCGCATCGTCCAAAGTCTGCTTGGCAAATACCCCCTCGGCGGCAAGCTGCTTTGCCCGGTCAAGGGTCGCTTTGGAATCGGCCAGATCGGCCTTGGCCTGTTCCATGTCAGCGCGAGCTTTGGCGATCTCGTCGGGGCGCGAGCCGTGCAGGTCTTCGGCGAGTTTCGCTTCCAGATTGGCCAGCGCGCCTTGCTGCTGCTCCACCTGTGCGCGATACTCGTCGTCTTCGAGGCGCACGAGCACCTGGCCGGCCTGCACTTTATCGCCCTTATCCACACCGATCCAGGCCACTTTGCCATTTACCTTTGACGCGACTTCAATTTTGTGCGCGGCGATGATATAGCCGGTGGCCGTGAGAATAGTCTGGTCGCCAGCCGCGGCCGCCGTTTCAGGAGACGGAACCTGCATCGTCTGCACGGGCGTGGCGGCATTCAGCTTCTGATACGCGACGAGAGCTGCCGCGGCTACAATCACGACGGCAACCAACAGCGTGATCCATCTGCCGGCAGATTTCGTCTCGCGCGGCCTACGCGCCGAACGGTCGATACGCAGACTTTTGAGCTCGGTTTCCATGCGTTATTTTTAGATGTCCCGCAGCGCGGTCAGGATCTGCTTTTGTGCCGCCTGACGAGCGGGCAGCAAGCCTCCCACCGCGCCAAGCGCCGCGGCGAAGATGAGCCCGGCGATCATTACCTGCCCGCCAATGTGGAAGTTAAAACTGGTCTCGCTGAACGTAACGAAATTGCCCAGGCTGGTCGTGACGGTGTTCAAAGGCAGAACGATGATGCAGGCCAGGATACCCCCGACAAGCGAAAGGAGCACGGATTCGAAGAGAAAGCTGAGCAGAATGCTCCCTTTTTTGAAACCGAGAATTCGCAGCGTGCCGATTTCTTTCGAGCGGCGCGCCACTGCGGCGTACATCGTGTTCATCGCGGCAAAGCAACTGCCTACTGCCATGATGATGCAGACGAAAAATCCCAGGAACTGTACCGGCCGGGCGGAAACCGTCTGCGAGTCGTAGTATTCCTTCTCGCTCATGATGGTGACGTTGAGGCGGCGGTCCGCTTCGAGCGATGTTTTCAGGGCGCGCGCGGCGGCGGGACTGGTGGCTTGTACCAGCGCGGAACTGAATGCATCGGGGCGGTTGAAATCGGCCGCGATCGCGTTTCCGTCGCCGAAGATTTCGCTGTTGACTTCACTCTTACCGCCATCCATGACGCCCACGACGGTCCACAGGCCGCGCCCGAACCTAAGCTGCCGGCCCATTTGGGCGCCGGGGTAGCGCTTGGCGATGGCCTTCCCAACGGTGACCTCGCGTTCACCGGGCTTAAACCAGCGGCCCTCGATCAGCTTCAGATGGCGCATCTCGACGCCGCGCTGGGTCAAGCCGCGCAGCGTCAGGTTGGCGCCCAGCGGGCTGTCCGCATTGGGCAGATTGATGATCGTGACTATTTCCATTGAAGCCACGGGCGCGCCGTCCGGTCCGGCGGCGATGCCTGGAAAACTCTTTACTATCTGAAACTGCTCCGGAGTAAACAGGCTGGTCAGCTCCGCATTGCCGCCCTTGCGCATAATCAGCAGGCGGCTGGGATCGCCGGTGGAGGCGAAGGCCGTGCTCAGGCCCGAGACCAGGCCCAACACCGCCAGCAACACCGCGACCGTCATAGCCACACCAGCCGCGGTCATGAGAGTGGTGGTTTTGCGGACGATCAGATTACGAACGTTATAGGAAATTGGAATCGCCATTTCTTACCCGCTGTAGCCGAGCGAATCGAGAATGTCGGTGCGAGCGGCGTTCCAGGCTGGAAGGAAAGCGCTCACTGCGCCGACGAATACGGCAACTGAAAGTGCGACCACCACGGTAAAGGGCGTGACCGAAAGGCCGTGAAGCTGCCCGAGGAAATTCTGCCCCACCTTGCCCACGCCGACGGTGGCAAACGCCGCTAACAGCAGCCCGATAAGGCCGCCCATCAGAGCAATGCAAATAGCTTCGCCCATGATCAGAGTAAGAATCAGGTTTTTGGTGTACCCGAGCGTCTTCATGATGCCCACTTCCTTGATGCGCTCGCGAACCGCCATGGCTATGGTGTTGCCCGATACCAGCAGGATCGTGAAGGTAACCGCCGCGCAAACGCTGAGCAGGAACATTTTGATATTCCCGATAAAAGAAACAAAGCTGAGCGCGAATTGCTGCTCAGATTCCGTCCGGGTAGGCCACGCTGAATTGGCGAACATGGCATCCACAGTTTTGGCGATGCGTGGAACATCTTCGGGGCTATCCGCAAGGACGGCGATTACGCTGATGTAATTGCGCCGTCCCAGAGGCAGCGCATCGCGCAGGTAATCGTAATTGAAGAAGAGAGTATCGGTGGCGTCGGGATCGTCGAAAATGCCGACCACTTTCAACTCAAGGTTGACAGGATAGATGTCGCCTTGCAAGGTGATGCGATCGCCCAATTTGAAATTGAGCCGTTGCGCCAGGTCTTGCGAGATGACGCAGCCGGTTCGATCGGTAATAAACGCCTTTCTTTGATCTTCCGGCATTTCCATTTGAGTGCGAATGGCCATGAAGGGTTTGGGCTCGACACCCAGACGCGCAAAAAAGTTCCTGGAATCGCGGTTGTCCTTATATGTGCCGCCGAACCAGTTCCAGACAGAGACTTCCTTAACGCCCGGCACTGTGCGGACTTTGGCTTCATAGGCTACAGGGATGGGCTGAGCGAGGGAAACACGATGGCGCACCACCACGCGCAGGGCTTGCCCAGGCGTCTGTTGGCTAAAAAACAGCGCGTGATACATGGCGATCATTACGCTTAGCAGACAGAGCGAGACCGCCATATTCGCGATGGTCAGGATGCTGCGGCGCGGATTGCGCAGCGTATTCTTGAAGGTTAATGGTAGGAACTTAAACATCGTGCCCTCCCTTGGAGGCTAGGGTACCGTAAAAGCGGCCCAACGCGCCCGGTCGCGCCCAAGGGAGCCGACTTTCCGATGAACGGCATGCAGAAGGATACGAACCGTTGGCCTCAAAAGTTCACCGCGAGACGAACGCTCCCTGGGAGAATTTCGACCGTGCCTGCATGCTAAGAGCGATGGAATTGGCGCGAGTGGCCCAGGACCAAGGAGAGGTGCCAGTGGGGGCTGTCCTGGCGCGCGAGGGACAGATTATTGGTGAAGGCTGGAACAGGCCGATCTCGACCAATAACCCAATGGCCCACGCAGAGATAGAAGCCCTGCTGAACGCGAGCCAACGCGACGCCAGTTACCGCCTGCCAGGATCAACGCTTTACGTAACTCTCGAGCCTTGCGTTATGTGTGCCGGCGCCATGGTGACGGCAAGAATCCGGCGCCTGGTATTCGCGGCGCGCGATCTCAGATTCGGAGCCATAAGAAGTAAATTTCAACTTGCGGATTCCGATAAACTGAACCACCGGGTGAGCATTGCTGAGGGATTATTGGGGGCGGAGGCGACGGAATTGCTAGCTGGTTTTTTTCACGAGCGCCGCGATCGTTCATAATTCACTGGAAATGGGCCAGCAGATCAAGGCTGGCCCATTTCCTATCGCTTTGAAGTTGCTTCCTTCAGGCAACTCTCTTCAACGGGAACTTCAGCAGCGTTTTGGTTTTTTGAGGCTGCTCCGTCTCCACTTTGAAGGGTGTTTCGTTGGGCGCGGCCATGCGGAGGGCGCCGTTGAAGTACTCGTCCACGGGGAACAACGCGTAAGGTTCGAGTTCGCGGAAAGTGCGCCCGAGTTTCTCCTCAATCCGATAGATCTCATGGAAAAACGTCCCGCGATCAATCTGCAGCCTGCGGCAGCAGAGTTTCCAGTCCGCTCCCAGCAGGTAATGGAATTTGAACGTCCAGTGCTCGCGCGGGGTTAGGGTTCGCTTGGCGACCAAGCAAAAATCGGCGATGAATTCCTCGTCTTTCAGTCCCCATACCGACTTTCGTTGGCGGCCTGGATTGGCTTCCAGTGAGACTCGGCTGATGTATTTTTCCTTCGATGCGCATTGCCGGAACCGGACGTGGCACGCTCGGAAGATTGCGCGGAACACGCAATTACAGGGGGTGGACACCCCCGCACGTCCTGGCCGGAGGCCAAGGCCGTAGCAATGTGTGCAAGACTGCTGAGCTAGGGCAAGCGTTTCTGAACGAGACCACTGCATTTTTTCTGGCTATTCCCTTCGGAGAAAGACTTCGCTTCTTGCCAAACAACTATGTAAAAAAGATAAGGTAGTTGTTTCTCCCTCCCCAATAATTTCATAGAATTTTTCCGATGATAATCGAAGATTTATTTTGATAATTCCGCACAAACGATGGCATAGAATAGATTTAAGTCCGAATATTTAACGAGTGTCGTGAGTTGTACGCCGGCACAATTTAACAGAGAATCGCAGGGCCTATTTCACGGTGAAATCACCTTCCTCTGTGCAGAAGATAACGTTTGCGCTTCTGCAGAGCCGTTTGATCGACCTTGTTAATGGCCGGATACGAAATGGCGAATATACCGAGCGGGGATTGGCGCGAATCGTTGGCGTTTCGCAGCCGCAACTCCACAATGTGCTCAAGGGCGCTAGAAAGCTGAACCCAGACCTTGCCGACAAGATGCTGGTGAAATTAGGGCTCACCACTCTGCAACTACTGAAAATAACCGAGTTAGAAGAAGGGGTTTTACTGACTGACGAAGGCCGCAGCTGGCGGGAGCCAAACGGCGTATTAGAGCCAGCTTGCATGGATGCGGGCGAATTGGGGCGCCTGCGCCACCTCAAGAAACCCACCGCCTTGGCAGAAAACCGCAGAACAGACCGGAAGATCGTCTAGGGCCTTCTCTCGCCCTACCGTAAGAGCTTTCCTAAACTCGCAACCGCTGCCGAAGGCTAATCCAACATCCGCTTTTTGTGCCGAAGCGGAGCGTTCGTTTCCGTTTGAAACGCCCCTCCAGCCCAAGCCGTGCCGTAATGAGCCACGGGTACTTGCCGGAGCGCAAACCAACGGTCGAAGTGTGAGCCCAAGTCCCTTGTTTTGAAGATGTTAGGAGCCAACTGGCGAACGTGAAATCTGGTGGCGGAATACATGCCTCTCTCGGTCCCCGAGCGCTGAAGTAAAGCCTTCAGCCAGGGAGGGCCAACGTGAACGCCGCTTGCAAGCTAGCACTCGAGAAACCGATTGCCGCCGAGAATTCCCGGCGAGACGAGCTCATACGGGAGCATATGACACTGGTGACTGCGATTGCGGCGGGCGTGCAGAAATCGCTCCCGGTGCACGTTGATTTCGATGACCTGGCGCATGCCGGGCTGACGGGCTTGTTTGACGCCGCCGTTAAATACCGCGATGACAAAGACGTGGCTTTTGCGACCTACGCCCAATACCGGATCCGCGGCGCCATTCTCGACAGCCTGCGCCGCATGGACTGTGCCTCGCGTGACGTTCGCAAGAGATGCAAGCAGGTGGAAGCGGCAACTCATGAATTTACCGCCAAGTTTCAAAGAAAGCCTTCTGAGGCCGAACTCGCCACTGCTATGGGCGTTGATTGCCGCCAACTGCGGGAATGGATGATCGACTTCCGAATGCTGGGATGGGCGAATACGCAAGGGCGCACGAGAGAAGACGGAGAACGCCCGGCCGCCGAGATTCCGGCGGCGCCTATGCAGCATCCCGATCAGATTTTTGCGCGGCGGCAGATGACCCGGAGGCTGCGCGACGCCATGGGATCTCTTCCGAAACGCTATCAGCGGGTGCTGGAGCTTTACTACGAAGGCGACTTGACGATGCGCGAGATCGGCGGCCTCCTGGGCGTCAACGAAAGCCGCATCTCACAAATTCACAAGGCGGCGCTGCGCCGGATGCAGCAGATACTCGGCGAGACTGGCATCGTGTCAATCTCCGCCTTCTGCTAAGGCAGCGGTTTAGTGAACCATCAGCTTGTATGGGAGAAGACGCAGCATTCCGCCTCGCAAGAACGCCGCACTGGGCAAAAACGGGAGAGCTTTACGCAGCTTCGTCTCGCCCATGGCGTCCGTTACGTTATCGGACGAAGAGCTAGCGAGTATCTCAAGCAGGCTGCGGCGCGGGGGGTACATGACAAGGTCGGTGTCTCCTGAAGGAGAGAGATTCGCCTTTTTCCGTATTAATGCGACTGCCTGATCGAATCCGCCCAATTGATCGATCAGCCCGTTCTGGCTGGCTTGGGTGCCCATCCAGACGCGCCCCTGCGCAATCGCGTCGATTTGATCGAAGCTCTTTTTACGTGCAGTCGCGACGCGGCTGACGAAGGCGCTATAAGTAGCTTCGATTTCTTCATGTAATTTCTGGCGCGCGGCATCAGACAGGGGCTGGTTCAGAGAATCCATATCGGCCATTTTGCCGCGGCTGATGCTGTCTTCCGATATCCCCAGTTTGTCGAAAAGCCCATGGAAATTGGGCCGTTCGTAAAGGACCCCGATCGAGCCGGTGACGGTATCCGGGTAAGCCACAATCTGGTTACCGGTCATGGAGATGAAGTAGCCGCCAGAGGCGGCATAATCCGACATAGAGATAACGAGCGGTTTAACATTGCTGAGCAGCTTTAGCTCGTGAAGGATCTCGTCGGACGCCACCGCATCGCCGCCCGGCGAATCGACGCGCAAAATGACCCCTTTGACGGCCGAGTCGTCGCGCACCTGCCGGATGAGCTTGGAAAACGCGCCTGCCGCGATTTCGGTTTGGTTGCCAAACGAGTTGGTTGGATTGCCTTGCAGAATCTCGCCTTCGCCTACCAGCAATGCAATGCGATCGCCGCGGCCGGGAACAGCCCGAAAATAGCTTTGAATAGACGCCTTTTTAAGATCGCCTGCTCCCACTTTTTTCTTCAGGTCCGAATACACCTCGTCTTCATAACCTAGTTCGTCGATAAGGCCTGCCGCCTTCGCCTGCGTGGCTGAAGAAGGGTCCCATATCGACCAGCGCCCGAACATCGTCAGCGGTTTTGTGGCGTGCCTGCGCAATGGTCAGACAGAAATCTCCGTAAAGTTGATCGAGCACCTGGTTATACACCTCGCGGCTCTCAGGTGTCATATTCGTCCGCGTGAACAAGTCTCCGGCGTCTTTGAACCGGCCGATATGGTCCACCTGCATCTCAACTCCCACTTTGTCGAGCGTGCCCTTGAAGTACAGCACCTGAAGCAGAAAGCCTTTGACGTTGAGCGAGTCGTCCGGCGAGAGGAATATTTTGTCGGCAGCCGTAGCCAGGTAATATTCCCGTGATCCGGGCGCCCGAAGGTAGGCGTATACGGGTTTGCCGGACTTCTTGAAATCCTGCAACTCCTGATGCAGCTCCTGCAGCTTCCCCCACCCGACTTCCAGCCCGTAAGGCTGTAGAACCACTGCTTTAATCCGATCGTCGGTCGCTGCCTGATGCAGAGAGGACCACATATCACGAATGGTGGGGGCGCTCTGCTCCTGCAAAAAAGGGATTGGAACCTCCACCGGCGCAGCTTCCGGCAGTTCTCCACTAAGAGCCAGAACAAGAACTGAATTCGCGGCGATTGTTGGCTGCTTGTTTTCGAAGAATCGTCCGATTGCGAAAACGATCACGACCAGACCCAGGACCGTAGCAACAATCCCGATGAGCACTCCTAAAAGCAATTTCCACATAGACCGGCGACAGCTCTCCCAATGGAAGCGTAGCAAGACGGAAGAAACGAAAGCAGCTATCCGCCCACGGATGGAGTGACTAGCCCGGTGCGAATGGCGTATTCCAGTAAACCGGCCCGGTTGTGCACGTCCAGCTTGCGCATGAGATTCAGTTTGTGCGCCTCTACGGTCTTGAGGCTGAGCGCTAGAACGACGGCGACCTCGCGAGCCGTCCTCCCCTCTATCAGCAAGCGCACCACTTCTTCTTCGCGCGCGGTCAGGAGGCACGGATGCGGGAAGCGCTCGCTTGAGGCTGCCAGGGCTTGCAAGTCCGGACTGATCTTGGAGAGGCCGAGTGGATTATCTTCGTCGATGGCGCTCACCTGGCGGATACCGGCTATGAGCTCGCCCGGGGCGCTGCTTCGCAGCATGTACGCCCGCGCACCGGCTGAAAGAGCAAGCTGCAAGTCGTGTTCGCCGTCTGATTGCGCCAGCCAGAGAACCGCACAGGCAAGCTGAGCGCGGCGAAAGAGTGACGGCTGAGAGAGGCCATCGGCTTCCTGCGCCCCGCCCTTGAGCAAGCAAACATCGATCACGAGAACGTCGGGCTGGAGCGACCGCGCCTTGTCGATTGCCTCGGCTAAGCGGCTGGCTTCATCGAGCACGGACATGCCGGGCTCTGCCGTAACGAGCGACCGCATGCCGCGGCGGAAAAGGGTATTCCCGTCAGCGATCAAAACTGTGATTGTTTGTTGGGTGCGTGCCAAAGCCATTTTCCCGATCAATGCACTTATCGGCAGCCGCAGTGGATTGTTTTAGAAGCGCTTAGCGGCGCTCCAAAAGGGGTCCGGACACAAAAGAAGCGCCGGATTGCTCACGGCGCCTCTTGAAAAGAAATCGGCGGACTAGCTGACGTGCTTGTCGAGCATCTTCTGGAATTCAGGCTTGCCGATCGAACCCACTTTCTGGTCCACAATCTGCCCGCCTTTGAAAAGCAAAAGCGTGGGAATCCCGCGAATGCCGTAGCGGTAGGCGGTCTGCTGATTCGAATCCACGTCCAGCTTTCCCACTTTCACTTTACCGGCGTACTCGGTCGCCACCAGATCCACTGTGGGACTCATCATTCGGCACGGGCCGCACCACTCCGCCCAAAAATCGACCAGGACGGGTACGTCCGCACCCAGCACATCCTTATCGAACGTATCGTCTGTAAAGGTCAATGTCTTGTCACCTGCCATTTCAATCTCCTGCTAATTGATGATATAAACGCCAATTTTGATTCAGCCACCCTTCTCCAGTAGCTGCAATTCCGATGGATGAGATCTAGAATACGCCAGCCATCACTTAGCCCCTAACCTGTGAAGAGCAAAGACTCTTGCTTAGCCGAAGTTCGTCACGATTTGGGGGATTGAGGGCGATTTTTTGAGGCTAGCTGGCGCTAAGTAGTTTGCTTTCAGCAGTAGATTTTTGAAAACCGATGTAGTGCAGACCAAGTCTCTTGAACAGCGTTCGGTGTCATGACAAGATCGAGCCAGAATGTTTTTGCGTTCGCATCGGCGCGACAAGGATGGCAAAGAGCACAGCTATTGGTCGCTGGTCGAGACGGTGCGCACGCCGGAGGGTCCGCGGCAGAGGACTCTGTGCTATCTCGGTGAGCTGAACAGTTCTGCGCAGGCGCGCTGGCTGAAGACGATTGAAGTTTTCAACGAGCAGGGCGAAGCGCAGCAGCTAAAGCTGTTTCCGTCAGAGGTCGAGCTACCGGCAGACGATCCGCAGGTAGCGCGCGTACTGCTGAACAAAGTGCGTCTGGAGCGCACACGCCAGTTCGGGTCCTGCTGGCTGGGCCTGCAGTTGTGGAGGCGACTCGAGTTGGATCGCTTTTTCGAAGCGAGTATCGAGGAGCGCGCGGCCGACGTGCCCTGGTCGCGCATAGCAGCAGTACTGGCCATCAATCGTCTCTGTGCGCCGGGCAGCGAGTTAGCCATCGAGCAATGTTGGTATCCCTCGACAGCCTTGGATGATTTACTCGGGATTACTGAGGGCAAGCTCAACGACACTCGGCTATACCGCTGTCTGGACCGGATGCTGCCGCACAAGAGCAAACTCGAACGGCATCTCAAGCAACGTTATGGCGAACTGTTCGGGGCTGAGTTCGACGTGCTGCTCTATGATCTGACGAGCACATACGTAGAAGGTGCGGCGGAGAAGAATCCGATGATGCGGCGCGGCTACTCGCGCGATCATCGCCCGGATTGCGAGCAGATGGTGATCGCGCTCATTGTCAACAGCGAAGGTTTCCCGTTCAGTTATGAGACCTTCGACGGCAATCGTGCTGACGTGTCCACGATGGAAACGATTCTCCGTATGGTGGAGCGCAAGTACGGAAAGGCACGGCGGATCTGGGTGATGGATCGCGGCATTGTGAGCGAGGCGAATCTGGCAGCCATTCGCAAGCGCGGCGGCCAGTATCTGGTGGGCACGCCGCGCAGCCAGATGAAGCAATTTGAACAGCAGCTGCTCCAAGAGGATTGGACGCGAGTGCGGCCCGATGCGGAAGTGAAGAAGGTATCGATTCCGCAGGGCGAAGAGACCTACATTCTGTGCCGCACGGCCGGCCGCAAGGAAAAAGAGAAGGCCATCCACAACCGTTTCTCTGCGCGCATGGAGGAGGCATTAAAGCGCCTGGCCAAGAGCATTGAGACCGGCCGTCTGAAAGACCGCCACAAAATGGAGCGCCGGCTGGGACGCATTCAGGCTGGCCATCCGCAAGTGAGCGATCTGTATGAGGTCGCTTTCCGCGAGACACGTGAGGGCGTTCGCTTGCAGTGGTCCATCAAAGAGGACCGCAGGCTTTGGCACGGTCTGCGCGAGGGCGCCTACATGTTACGCACGAATCTTCAGGCCGGCACAGCTGAAGAACTGTGGTCACGCTACATGCAGCTGACCGAAGCCGAAGCGTCCTTCCGGGCGCTGAAAAGTGAGCTCTCGATTCGGCCGTTATTCCATCAACTGGAGCCGCGCGTGAAAGCCCACGTGCTGGTCGCCTTTCTCGGCTACGCTTTGTGGGTCACGCTAAAGCATCTCTTGAAGTGCAGCGCCCCGGCGATACCCGGAAACCATGCTGCCAGCGCCGCTTCATTATCGGCAAGCAAGGCGTTGGCGCTGCTTTCTACTTTGCACAGTGCCGATATCGTTTTGCCCACCACTGACGGACGCGAGATCCGCCTACGCCGTATCACGGAATCCACCGCCGAACAGAAATCGCTGCTGCAGCAACTCGGTCTCACCCTGCCCGCGCACTTCGAACTCCATCGTAAATGTAGTGCAGACTCGCCGATTGCCTGGGCTGATTCTAAATGACTTAGCTGATTTCTAACCCCTTTAGTGACGAACTTCGGTTAGGCTACACTGAGGGGCAGAGATCTGATGGTTGCAAGGTTGTCTTGATTCGCCGTTTCGCCGCACTGACACTGTCGCTCACGCTTGTTTTGACCGCCGTTAGCGCCAATTCCGCCGCCCGGGCAGCCAGGGTTCCAGAGCCCCAAAAACCTGCAGCCGCTCAGAAGCCCACGCAAGAGCTACCGGCGGGGCACGCCTCAACCGAGAACGAATTCAGTGTCAGTCTGACCCTTTTTTGCACGCTGGCTGCTGTTAACGCCTCCGGTTATGACACAGGCATGGACTCGCCGCTGAACCAGCGTTACAAGGTGCGCAGCCAGCTCCGCGATCTGCTGGCGAGCCGGAAAATTCCCTCCCTGCCGGAGCTGAAAGCCTTTTATCAAACGCACCGGAAGGCGTCCGATGCCGCCGACCTGGGCCAGTACATCTCTTTTGCGCTGCTGGCCGGTGATGCGCCGTCATTTGCGCTACCTTCGGGCGAATTGCCGCCGGATGTGGAACCGCTCCGCGGGTTCAGTGAATTGCTGGCGCGCTTCTACAAAGAGGCGGATCTGGAGGGCCTGTGGAATCGCGCGCAACCGGCCTATGTAGCGGCCATTGCCGAGTATCAGGATGCAGTCATTAACTCCCTCTTCGAGGCCAACGGCTATTTACGGAATCCTTCCGGATATCTGGGGCGCCGCTTTCAGATCTACCTGGATCTGCTCGGCTCGCCCGGCCAAGTGCAGGTCCGCAGCTACCGCGATGATTACTTTGTCGTCGTTACTCCAACCACGGCTCCGGTGGTGGATGAAATCCGCGACGCGTATTTGGCTTATCTGTTGGATCCTCTCTCGTTCAAGTACGCCGAGGCAATTAAACAGAAGAAGGCTCTTCAGAAATTCGCGGAAGAAGCCCCCGCTCTCGACTTGGCTTATAAGGACGATTTTTCCCTGTTAGTGACGAAGTGCATCATTAAAGCCATTGATAGCCGGCTGCTTCACGAAGGGGCGGAAAAGCGGCAGGCGTTTGTGAACGAATCCATGCGGGAAGGCTTTATTCTGACCGCCGCGTTTGCCGACCTTCTGCCCACCTATGAGAAGCAGCCGGATGCCTTTCGCCTGTACTATCCTGATCTGATTGCAGGCATCGACGTCCACAAAGAGGAGAAGCGATTAAAGAACGTGGAGTTCGTCCAGTCTGTGCCGGTTAAAGTAGTTGCGCCTCCGGCCAAGATGCAGTTAGATCCCGCGGAAGAGTCATTGCAGGGCGCGGAAGGACTATACGAACAGGCCGATTACGAAAACGCCCGTAAACTATTCAAGAAGGTATTTGAACAAACCACGGATAAGTCCATGCAGGGGCGGGCTTATTATGGGCTTGCGCGCATAGCTGTTCGCGAGAATAAGAAAGATGAAGCTGTGGAGCTTTTCGAGCGAACAGCCGGCGACAATCCGAATCCGGCAATTACAGCCTGGGCGCACGTCTATCTGGGGCGGCTCGCGTTAGCGGCGGGCAATGCCGATAGAGCGACGGAGCAGTTTAAGGCCGCGCTGGCCATCGATGGAGCTTCGGCGATGGCGCGGGAAGCGGCGGAGAAAGCTTTGCAAGGTAGTTCGTCTTCAGGAGACAAACAGCAATGAAATTACGATGGATTTCTAAGGCGGTTTCTATGACAGCCTTACTTCTTACGGTCATTCCGGCGTTTTCACAACAAGCGCAAGGCCCCAAACCGAAGTCTCAAAAAGAGGTAGCTGCTCTCCAAAAAGTGCAGGCCGACCAGCAGGCCGGCGATTTCAAGGCAGAGATCCAGGACATTAACGCCGTACTCGAGAACTTCGCCGACACCGATTTCAAGTCTCAACTTGAAAATATGGCTATGGATGCGTCCCAGCGCCTTGGAGACTATCCCCAGACCGTGGCCTGGGGTGAGCGCATAATGCAGGACGATCCGAATGACTTTACGGCGCGGATTCAGGTAGCTGAGACCATCGCCCAACACACGCGCGATACGGACCTCGATAAAGATCAAAGCGTCAAGAAGGTGCAGACATACGCGAACAAGGCTTTGGATCTCATGAAGACGGCGAGCACGCCGCCTCAAGGCATCTCAGAGGCTCAATGGCCCGAGGTGAAAAAGCAGCTTCAGGGGCAGGCCCACGATGCGCTCGGATTGGCCTACGCGGTTCAGAAGAACTACCCACAGGCGATTCAGGAATATCAGCTGGCGCTCGCTACCTTTCCCAACCCGATCCTGATGTTGCATTTGGCAACTGCATATCTCGGCAACAAGCAGTACGATGAGGCTATCGCCACGGACGATAAGATTCTGGCTATGAGCGAGGCTTCCGCGGGCGTCAAGCAATTTGCGCAGCAGCAGAAGGACACCGCCACCAAGGCGAAGGCGACGAAATAAGCCGGTTTACTGGCGATGAAGTCTCCGGTCGAGGTGCTCGAAGAGAAGCTCGGGTACCGGTTTCAGGATCGGGCGCTGCTGTTGCGGGCGCTTACGCATCGCTCCTGGCTGTCAGAGCGCGGCTCGCCGATGCCGGAGAATGCCGACAACGAGCAGCTCGAGTTTCTGGGAGACTCGATACTGGGCTTTGTTGTCAGCGAGGCGTTGGTGCTGCGCGACCAAAACGCGCGGGAAGGCCAGCTTTCGCAATGGAAAGCGCACCTGGTGAGCGCGGCTTACCTGCACCGCTGCGCGCTGGCGTTAAATCTGGGCGACCACCTGCAGCTTGGGAAAGGCGAAGAACGCAACGGCGGCCGTGAGCGCAAAGCGCTTCTGTCGGATGCGTTCGAAGCCTTGATCGCAGCAGTGCATTTGGATGGAGGAATCGATGCCGCGCGGAAACTCATCCGCGAGCGCGTGCTTTGTGCCCTGGACAGGCCGGAAGAGATTGAATCCATCGGCTTGCTGAACCATAAGAGCGTGCTGCAGGAGCGCACCCGTTCGCTGGGTCTGCCGGCGCCGCGTTATTCCACGATTGGCGCAAGCGGGCCAGAGCATGCCAAGACATTCACCGTTGAAGCAAGGATCGGCGACCGGCTGGTCAGCCGCGCTACCGGCAGTTCAAAAAAGGCCGCCAGCCAGCAGGCCGCCGAGCGGTTGATCGTACAGCTTGAAGCCGCGCGACTGCCCCATGACGCGGAAGACGCGAGCGACAGCAAGCTCACTCCGCTCTGAGCCGGCAAGCGGTCATCAAGACGTTGCTCGACCGGGCGCTGGAGTTCACCGAGCCCGCTGCACTATCTCTACGTTCGCTCGCGTCGAGACTAAAACACGCGGATGGCCGACCGTCCGGTCGCAATCCGTAACGCTACGGCGGCACGGAGGACCTATCCTTTTCGTTCCTCGTATAAGGTGCTATGTAACGATAGATCTCGAAAGCGGAGAGTGGCGCGATGATGAGAACGGAATTGCTGCGATTCAACGGCGCTGTCGAGCGGGATCCGTCGATCGATGCATGGATGAAGGAGCATGCAGGCGAATTGGGAGCCATAGCGGATCAGTGGTTTGAGGTGATGCGAAAATGCGGGGACGAAGTTCGGGAGCTCTTGCATGACGGCTGTCCGGTTGCATGTTTGGGAGATGCGCCCTTCGGCTACGTCAATGTATTCACTTCGCATGTAAACGTGGGGTTCTTTCACGGCGCGTCGCTGGCGGATCCGGCCCGCTTGTTGCAAGGCGCCGGCAAATTCATGCGACATGTGAAGGTAAGACCGGGAACGGCCACAAACGCCGCAGCATTACGCCGGCTTATTGATACGGCGTACTCGGATATAAAGGCGCGCGTCGAAAACGGCTAGCTCAGAGAAACGCCTTGAGAGGTTCGATGCCGATCTGAACCGGCAGATTAGTAAAGACATGTCGTTAGTGTTTACCGATCGTGGGCGGATCACGGGTTGACTGTCAATTGGACCGTCGACCAGAATGTCGCCCCCTCAGCGGTGTTGGCGGGTACCGATTGGCAGATGCGTCTTACAACCATCGAAATAGTGATTCTGGCCTTCGTCCTCGTACTCACTCGTTACCGGCAGGCCAACTGCTGAGAGCTGGCTCCGATACTCCTCGGCTCCAAGGGAGCGTGATTCCAATCCCGTCATTGCATCGTTCCACACCAATGGTTCCGCAGTCGATGTAAAGAGTAGCCGGCCACCCGGCGCCAATATGTCGGCGATCCTTTGGATCAAGCGTCGTTGGTCTTCGGGGGAAAGCAAGAAGATGAGCCCCCATGCCAGGACCCCCTCGAAAGTTCGCTGGAAAAATGTCGAATCTTGGACAGCTTCACAAACCACAGGTGTCTTTGGGAGATTGCGTCGGAATGCCTCGACGAAGGATGGTGCTGCATCAATGGCAAAGACGTCAAGTCCTTCCGCGAGCAGAACCTCGGTGATGGGAAAACCCGGCCCGCAGCCTAGATCAATCACTGCGGCTCCGCTTGGTAGTGTTCGCGCCCACTCCCGAACGGCATGCACGCCGACCCCGGTAGAGCGGCCACTGCCACGGCGGGCCAGAAACTCCACAGCCACACCTTCGTATCCATTCGACCGATCCATCGTGGACTCACAGTATCAAAGCGGGCTCCCCGCCTTACGCATGCTCGCGATGGGATCTGTCGGGAGGCCCTGTTTGCGGCTCGCATCTCAGCCTGATCAATAGCCAGGAACAGTTGGATCACCCGTGGGCCTGCACGACGTAAAAGTGAAGCACCATCTGAGAAGTGATCTGGCGCAAGCCGTCTACTTGTTCCCGGAGTCCGTCACTTTCCGAATCGCCGGCCGTCCGGACACAGGTCGGAAATAACTCTCCATCGCTGATCCTCTCGGAATCCATCGGCCAGCGTTCTTTCAGGGCTGGACACTTCAACACACAAGCCCAAAACCTGAGAGATGAATGGGGCTACAACCAGATGCCATCGGCCGCAACGGTTGCGCTAAATCGTGGCTGTCAGCTTTTGTAATCCGTCATAAGCTTTGGGAAGGAGCTACCCACAATTCAGAAACGCTCGTTCCCATTCAAGGAAGGTCACGCACACTCGGATACGTCAGCTCGAGATGTCGCCTCGATGGAGCTGTCACTGGACGCGCTGAAGAAGTTGCACGACGATGGAGAGTTCGTCTTGTCGAGAGGGCGGCGAGAAAATGACCAATCGCCGCTGCTGGTCGTGGCGCCCGCCTCAGAGCATCCCGCGCCGGCAACCCTGAGACGGCTCGAGCACGCCTACGCGCTCCGGGATTGGCTGGATTCAGCTTGGGCTGCGCGGCCCGTGGCGCTCGCAAATCACCCGGGCCGGCTGATGCTGCTGCTCGAGGACCCGGGCGGTGAGGTCCTTGATAGTTTTCTGGGCCGCCCACTTGAGCTAACCTAGTTTCTGCGCATAGCCATTGGCCTCGCAGTTGCACTCGCCCGAATGCACGCGCGGAATCTCAATCACAAAGACGTCAAGCCGTCCAATGTTCTGGCTAATCCGGCGACTGGCGAGGTCTGGCTCATGGGGTTTGGTATCGCTTCGCGCCTTCCCCGCGAGCGCCAGCCGCCCGAGCCTCCCGAGTTCATCGCCGGAACGCTCCCGTACATGGCGCCTGAGCAGACCGGACGAATGAATCGCTCGATCGATTCCCGGAGTGATCTTTACTCTCTGGGCGTCACCCTCTACGAAATGCTGACCGGCAGTCTGCCCTTCACGGCTTCCGATCCGATGGAATGGGTGCACTGCCATATAGCAAGACAGCCAGTTCCGCCCGGCGAACGGGTCACAAATGTCCCCGGACCTGTCTCGGCAATCATCATGAAGCTACTCGCCAAAACTGCGGAGGAACGCTACCAGACAGCCGCCGGCTTGGAGAGTGATCTTCGGCGCTGTCTCGATGAATGGGAAAGTCGGTGTCGCATCGACGAATTCCGTCTCGGCGAGCGCGACATCCCAGACCGGCTGCTGATTCCCGAAAAATTGTACGGGCGAGCATCGGAAATTGAGACCCTACTCGCTGCTTTCGACCGCATCGTCGCCGGCGGGCGGCCGGAGTTGGTACTCATCTCCGGATATTCCGGTATCGGCAAATCCTCGGTTGTCAACGAACTGCATAAAATGCTCGTTCCACCGCGCGGACTGTTCGCCGCGGGTAAGTTTGACCAGTACAAGCGCGACATCCCTTATGCCACTTTGGCGCAGGCCTTTCAGAGCCTTCTTCGGCAGCTTCTGACCAAAAGCGAGCCGGATTTGAGCAAATGGCGCGATGCTTTTCGTCAGGCGCTCGATCCGAATGCTCAGCTCATTGTGGATCTGGTTGCCGAATTGAAGCTCATCATAGGGGAACAGCCACCCGTTCCGGAACTTCCGCCACAGGATGCTCAACGCCGTTTTCAGCTCGTGTTCCAGCGATTTATCAACGTATTCGCGCGGCCTGAGCATCCGCTTGCCCTGTTTCTCGACGATTTGCAATGGCTCGATACGGCAATGCTCGATTTGCTCGAGGATCTCCTGACGCAATCGGATGTGCGGCACTTACTCTTGATCGGCGCTTATCGGGACAACGAAGTCAATTCCACGCATCCGCTAATCCGCAAGCTGCAAGCGATTCGCCAGGCTGAAGCAAAAGTCCGGGAGATCGCACTTGCGCCTCTTGCCGTTGAAGATTTGGAACGGTTACTTGCAGATTCTGTTCATTGTGAACTGGAGCGCGCGGCCCCGCTGGCGCGGATAATCCACGAGAAAACAGCGGGCAATCCGTTTTTCGCAATTCACTTTATTTCCGCACTTGCCGAAGAAAGTTTACTTACCTTCGATCATGACGAAAGGCGATGGTCCTGGGACCTGAATCGCATTCGCGCCAAGGGTTACACCGATAACGTGGTGGACCTTTTGATCGGGAAGTTGAACCGTCTGCCCGTCGAAACCCAGAGAGCGCTGCAGCTACTTGCGTGCATGGGCAATAGCGCGGAGTTCGCCCTGCTGGAGATGGCTTCTGAGCACTCGAACGAGGAAGTTCATGACCGGTTTTGGGAAGCGGTTCGAGCGGGCCTCATCTTCCGCACGGAAAATTCCTACAGGTTCTTGCACGACCGTGTCCAGGAAGCAGCTTATTCCTTAATCCCCGAGGAATCACGCGCGGAAGCCCATCTCCGAATAGGAAGGCTGCTAGCCGCGCACACCCCGCCAGAAAGCCGGGAGGAGCGAATCTTCGAGATCGTCAATCAGCTCAACCGCGGCGCTGCGTTAATCACCGCGCGAGACGAACGTGAACAACTGGCAGAGCTCAATCTGATTGCGGGCAGGCGCGCCAAAGCCTCCACCGCCTACAGCTCAGCGCTCAAGTACTTAATCGATGGTGAAGCACTATTGTCAGCCGACGCTTGGGAGCATCGGCATCAGCTTATCTTCTCGCTGGAATTGGAGCGGGCCGAATGCGAGTTCCTGACCGGGCAGTCGACCGCTGCCGAAGAGCGCTTGATCATACTTTCATCCCGGGCGGCGAACACGGTCCAACTGGCGGCTGTCACGTGCTTGCAGGTCGATCTGTACACCACCCTTGATCAGATGCATCGCGCAGTTGACGTATGTCTCGACTACCTCCGGCAACTAGGTACCAACTGGTCGCCGCATCCGGCAACGGAGGAAGTGCAACGAGAATACGTGCAGATCTGGTCACGGCTCGCTGGCCGCCACATTGAGGAACTCATCGAGCTACCCTTGATGAGCGATGCGGTGTCCCTCGCGACACTGGATGTCCTGACGAAGGTATTGCCGCCGGCGTTGTTCACTGATGCGAACCTTCTTTCCCTGGCCATCTGCAGGGCGGTTAATCTCAGCCTTGAGCGGGGTAACAGCGATGGTTCGTGTGTTGCCTATGGATGGCTTGGTCAGATAGCCGGACCGCACTTTAACGACTATAAGGCCGGATTTCGTTTCGGCCAGCTCGGCTATGAACTGGTCGAAAAACGTGGCTTCATGCGCTTCCAGGCCAGGACCTATATGGTCTTCGGAAGTCACGTGATGCCATGGGCGAAACATGTGCGGGCGGCCCGCGACCTAATACGTCGGGCGTTCGAGGTCGCGAGCAGGAACGGCGACCTCTCCTTCGCAGCGTTCAGCGGCGTTAACTTGAACGCAAACCTGCTGGCAGCTGGAGATCCGCTCGCGGAGGTGCAGCGTGAAGCCGAACGTGGCCTCGAGTTCGCGCAAAAGACGCGCTTTGGTTACGCAATCGACGTAATCACCGTTCAGCTCGGGTTCATCCGGACCCTTAATGGTTCGACGCCCGAATTCGGCTGCTTTGACGATGGGCAGTTTGAGGAGCTTCGGTTTGAGCGCCGTTTGGCGGACGATCCGCCGGTCGCGCAACTCGAGTGCTTTTACTGGATCCGAAAGCTGCAAGCTCGCTTCTTTGCCCGGGACTATGCTTCCGCCGTGGACGCTTCATTGCGTGCAGAACGGCTGCTTTGGTCAGTGCCATCAAATTTCGAAAGCGTCGACTATCGCTACTATGGCGCGCTTTCGCTTGCGGCATCCTGGGGCTCGGCATCTTTTAGCCAGAAACAGCAGGCTTTCGACGCTCTGGCCACACATCACCGGCAGCTTGAAGTCTGGGCCGGGAATTGTCCGGAGAATTTTGAAAACCGCGCCGCGCTCGTGGGTGCGGAGATCGCACGAATAGAAGGTCGCGTGCTTGATGCGGAGCGCCTTTACGAACTGGCGATCCACTCGGCGAACGCAAACGGCTTTGTTCATAATGAGGCTGTCGCCTATGAGCTTGCTGCGGGCTTTTACGCCGCACGCGGCTTCGACAGGATTGCTGATGCGTACCTGTGGCAAGCCAGGTATAGCTACCTCCGTTGGGGAGCGGATGGCAAGGTACGCCAACTCGACCATTTGTATCCACACCTCAAGAGAGAAGAGGCCACTCCCGGCCCTACGAGTACGATCGTGACGCCGGTCGAACTCCTGGATCTCGCGACGATCATCAAAGTCTCGCAAGCAGTCTCGGGCGAGTTGGTCCTGGGAAAATTAATCGAAAGGCTCATGCGCACGGCGATTGAGCAGGCAGGTGCCGGGCGAGCTCTTTTGATTCTTTCGCAGCGTGATGAGCTACGGATCGAGGCGGAAGCAACGACCGCCGGCGACACCGTCAGCGTGCTTCTGCGACAAGCCGACATCCGGGCAGACGCGATGCCGGTATCGATACTGCATTATGTCGTCCGCACCCAAGAGAGCGTAATTCTCGAAGATGCATCAGGCCTGAACCCGTTTTCTGCTGATCCCTACATCGTCCAGCATCGCGCCCGTTCTGTCCTGTGTTTGCCGTTGATTAACCAGGCCAAATTCACAGGTGTTCTCTATCTGGAAAATAATCTAACCCCTCAAGTCTTCACCCCCGGCCGCATCACGGTCCTGAAGGTGGTTGCGTCGCAAGCAGCAATTTCGCTCGAGAATACTCGGCTTTATCGGGATCTCGAAGATCGTGAAGCGAAGATTCGGCGGCTGGTCGACGCCAACATTCTAGGGATTTTTCTGTGGAATCTCGAAGGTGCGATTGTCGGGGCCAATGAAGCCTTTCTCCGCATGGTCCAATATGAGCGCGAAGACGTCATCTTCGGCCGAGTGCGCTGGACAGACCTGACGCCGGCCGAAGATCGCGCGCGCGACGAGCGCGCCGTTGCAGAACTAAAGACTACTGGTACTGTTCAGCCATACGAGAAAGAGTTCTTCCGGAAAGACGGCAGTCGCCTGCCTGTGCTGGTCGGCGCTGCCAATTTCGAGGGAAGTAAGAACGACGGTGTCGCTTTCGTGCTCGATTTGAGCGAACAGAAGCGCTCGGAAGCGGAGATCAGGGGGTTAAAGGACCAACTCTATCGGGAAAATTTAGCGCTCCGCGACGCATATCGCGAGATTAGCGAACTCAAAGAGAAACTGGTCCAAGAAAAACTCTATCTCGAAGAAGAAATCCGCGGCGGAATGGATTTCGATCAAATTGTTGGAAACAGCCTGGCGCTAAAGCAAGTTTTGAGACTAGTCGAAACCGTCGCTCCGAGCGACTCCACAGTTCTGCTACTTGGTGAGACCGGAACTGGAAAGGAGCTGGTCGCGCGCGCCGTTCACGACCGCAGTCGTCGCAAGGGCCGCACGTTTGTGAAGGTAAACTGTGCTGCCATTCCAACCGGCCTGCTGGAGAGCGAGTTGTTCGGACATGAGAAGGGAGCATTCACCGGCGCTATCAGCCAAAAAATCGGGCGATTGGAACTCGCTGACCGCGGCACACTTTTTTTGGACGAGGTGGGTGACATTCCGCCTGACATTCAGCCAAAGCTTTTGCGGGCGTTGCAGGAACAGGAATTTGAGCGGCTGGGAAGCACGCGTACTCTGAAGGTCAACGTTCGCCTGATCGCGGCGACCAACCGCAACCTGGAGAAGATGGTCGCGGCCCGCGAATTTCGCAGTGATCTGTACTACCGCTTAAATGTTTTCCCGATCCGAATACCGCCCCTCCGTGAGCGCAAAGAAGACATTCCTTTGCTGGTTGGTTACTTTGTCCAGAAATTTGCTAAACAAACGCAGAAGAATATTGAAAGAATTCCCAAGGCCGTAATGAACGCACTCACAGCCTGGCAATGGCCGGGGAACATCCGCGAATTGGAGAATTTCGTTGAGCGCTCCGTAATTCTGACGCGCGGCAAGTCGCTTGAGGCGCCCCTCGCAGAGCTGCGCAAATTGAACATAGACGAATATAAGCGCGACCAGCCACAGGGAAAGCAAGAAGACATTGCTCGCATTGTGGAAGAAACGATCAAGGCGCTGGGTGGCAAGAATCTCGTTACTGACGGCCGAGCCAAGAAACAGCGCGAGGAGATTGTGCGCGCGCTCACCGAAAGCAGGGGTCGCGTTGGAGGGCCTAACGGTGCTGCGACGCGCATGGGCATCAATCGCACGACCCTCCTGGCCCGGATGAGAAAATTTGGCATCGATCCCAAGCAGTACGACTGATATTCGGTTCATTCACAGTGTCAGAATCGCGTTGACAGTGCTGACATCCCCACGGTTGATTTCAATCCCCCACTGAAAGATCAAGCGGTTACAGCTCATAAAATTTTGGTGCATGCGTTGCCGTGGTGGACGGTCAAGGACAAGTACGCATGTTGAAGATCTCGGTTGTCGAGGATCCGCGTCGGCGCCGGCTGATTCTGGAAGGTAAGCTGATCGCACCCTGGACCGCTGAGCTCACAACCGCGTGCGAAGCGGCCAGAGCGGACTTGAACGGCCGTCAACTCATTGTCGATCTGACGAGCCTAACCGCGATCAGTCCAGAGGGAGAAAACGTGCTGCTGCAGTTAATGAACGAGAAGATCAAGTTCCAGTGTGGCGTGTTTATGAAAGAGGTCTTAAGACAACTTGCCCGTCGACACCAGACGTCGTCACAGCATGCGGAGAATGAGAACTCCGACGGGGATTAGCACGGTGCGCGCAATCCGTTCTGAGTGACGACTGCGACTGTCAACGTGTTCTTGACAGTTTTGACACTTACCGTGCGGTTCATGATTGCTTGTGCCTCGGCGCCCCTAAATATCAATTGCTTACCGGAAATTCCGAGTTGGTACGAGGATTGCGTTCCACTGAGCCGTGAGGGAATCCTGATGCAAACACATCAAAATGACTACTTTGCTGCCTATCGCAGCCTAAACCTGACGCGCGACACCAACGGTGTGCTGGTTGTCGAATTCCACAGCAACGGTGGGCCGTGCACTTTCTCGGCGCTCCATCATACGGAGGTTGTTGACGCTTTTCACCGGATTGCGCAAGATCGAGCGAACAAGATCGTGGTCCTGACCGGCGCAGCCGGGGACTTCATTATTGGCGTCGATTGGGGATCTTTCGGCGACGTCGCGGATCCCGGTGTTTGGAGCCGGATTCACGACGAAGGCGCCCAGGTTTTGGAAAACATAGCCAACATTCGCGTACCGGTCATCGCGGCGATCGAGGGACGAGCGCATATTCACTCCGATTATGCGCTGCTCGCCAATGTGATTGTGGCGGCCGAGGGGGCGACCTTCCAGGATGTGGGGCATTATGCCGCGGGCGTCGTGCCGGGCGACGGAATCTTTACCACCTGGAGTTATCGCGCAGGAGCAGGAAGGGCAGAGGCGTTCCTGCTGAACCCGCAACCGCTGCCGGCGCGCACCGCATACGAATGGGGAGTGGTTGCCGAGGTTGTGCCGAACGGAAAAGCGCTCAGCCGGGCGCGTGAATTGGCCGAATTGTATTTGAAGGCTCCGGAAGTGGCACGCCGCAATACACGCGTCCACTTCATTCAACCCTTGAAGGAACGCATCGTTCGGGAAGTTGGCTACGGACTGTCGCTCGAAGGAGCGTCGGCGGCCGTTCCTCATCAAATCAAAGCAAGCCAAGAGTGAACCTGCCGCTCAAGAAGGAAAATCCGAATGAATAGCAAAAAGACCAATTTATATACAGAGAAGAAGCAGCCCGAAGAATTCGATCTGGTGATTCTTGGCGGCGGCACGGGATCGACTATTGCTGCCTGGACGTTTGCTGGACAAGGACAGCGCGTCGCGGTTATCGAACGCAAATACATTGGCGGATCGTGCCCGAATATCGCCTGTTTGCCCAGCAAAAACATCATTCACAGCTCGAAGGTCGCCTCGTACCTCCGCAGAAGCGAAGAGTTCGGCGTCCCCAATAGAGACTTCGCCGTTGATATGCGCACTGTTCGCGAACGCAAACGCAGGATGGTGTCGAGCTGGAATGACGCGTATCTCGGCAATTACAAAAGGAGCGGCGCGGAATTCATCCTCGGTTCCGGACGCTTCATCGGTCCTAAAACGCTAGAGGCTGAGCTCCCCGGCGGAAGAACGCGCCAACTCCGAGGGACCAATGTGATCATCGATACCGGTACTCGGGCTGCCCTCGACCCTATTCCTGGTCTGGTTGAGGCTCAACCCCTCACGCATATCGAAGCACTCGAACTGGATGAAGTACCCGAACATCTTCTCGTGATCGGGGGCGGCTATGTCGGACTGGAGCTGTCTCAGGCAATGCGTCGCTTCGGCAGCAAGGTTTCTGTAATCGACAGAAATGACCGCTTGCTGCACCGAGAAGACGACGATGTGACCGAGGCTCTCGGCAGTCTGTTTGAAGACGAGGGGATCGATACCGTCTTGAACGCGCGCATGAAACGGGTTTCGGGGAAATCAGGCGATTCAGTAACCGTTGTTGTCGAACAAGACGGGAAAGAAAAGAATCTTGAGGGCACTCATCTGCTGGTCGCGTCTGGCCGAATACCGAACACAGAAAATATCGGACTGGAGTTGGCCGGCGTTGAATTGACTCACCGCGGATTCATCAAGGTGAATGAGCGCCTGGAGACGACAGCGCCTGGGGTTTGGGCGATCGGCGAGGTGGCCGGCAGCCCAGCGTTTACTCACGTTAGCGCTGACGACTTTCGTGTGGTCCACGACGGCCTCACTGGCGGCAAACGCGTGACGACGGGAAGACTGATTCCGTTTTGTCTTTTTACAGATCCGGAACTTGCGCGCCTCGGCTTAACTGAGAAGGAAGCGAATGCGCAAGGCATTCCCTATCGCCTGTTCAAAATTCCAATGGAAGCGGTGATGCGCGCGACCACGCTGTCTGAAACACGCGGGTTCCTGAAGGCGATGGTCGCCTCCGACGGGGATCGCATTCTAGGCTTCACCGGTTTTGGTGTTGGCGCAGGTGAGATTTTGTCGTCTGTACAAATCGCAATGACTGCAGGACTGCCCTATACCGCGCTGCGTGACGCTATTCTGACTCATCCCACATTGGTCGAGGGGCTCATACCGCTGTTTTCATCGGCCGCGTCGGCGCACAACGTGAGCCAGGCGGCACTAACAGGAGCTTCGGCACGTTGAACGAAGGAGTGAAAACATGAGTACTTCCAACTCATGAAGGAGAAATTCCAGGATGTATCGCGCACTCGTACTGATCCTCTCGCTAACCGCTCTCGGAGCTTTCCGAGGGGTCGCGGCGCAAAACGAAAATTCTTTCGACGGATTCAAGCTGGTCGAAAAGACAGGAAACATCCGCAAGCCGGACGATTATCGCGACCTGTATCAGATGCTAGGTGCGTACATGGTGCTCGATCCGAAGGGCAATCAGATGCACCTCACCTGGGCGTCGCCCGGAGCCGCTGAGTACTACCGTCGTAATCAGAACTTCGCTGATGGCACTGTGCTGGTGAAGGAGGTCTTTGGAACGGACCACGCGCAGTTGACCATTGGAGACGCGAACTGGGCAACTGACACCAAAGTTTGGTTTGTTCTGATCAAGGACGCTAAGGGTCGCTTTCCGAACAATCCCCTGTGGGGCGATGGTTGGGGTTGGGCGCTTTTCAAATCCGACGCGCCCGACAAGCAGGTCGCGACTGATCACAAAAAGGATTGCCTGGGCTGTCACCTTCCCGCAAAAGCGGACGATTGGATTTACGTCAGGGGCTATCCCGTTCTCCATTCAAAGTAAGAAAGGAATAGTATCCACGTCGATCCCGCCCGCGCGGCGTGGTCCTATTGGGAGGCTATGAAATGCAAAAGAAACAATATCTGGCAGCAACACTCACTGGGATTGCTGCCATCGGCGTGAGCGTCGCTCTGCTCCACACCAAACCCCTTGCCGCGCAGACGCAGCGCTCCGCGGCCGTTTTCACCTCTGACGGTAAGTTGAAACTGCCGACAGGATATCGCAGGTGGGTTTTCGTCGGCGCTCCGTTGACGCCTAATGGCCTTAACAATGGACACGCTGGATTCCCCGAATACCATCATGTATACATCGAAGCCAGAAACGTTGATGCGTATCTCAAGACGGGTTCCTTCCCTGAAGGCACAGTCATCGTCAAGGAACTAACACGCGTCCTTGATCCGACCTTCCCGGATGGCTCTCGTACCGAGCCGTCCGGACGAGGCTATTTCAACGGGCAGTACAACGGCATCGACGAAACGGTAAAGGACAGCAAGCGCTTCGCCCAAACGAACGGATGGGGTTTCTTTACCTTCGGCCATCACCCGGAGCCGTATGCAGCAACGGCTGCGGAAATGCCCGCGACCACCTGTGCAGACTGCCACAAAGCCAACGTTGCCAAGACCGATATGACATGGGTTCAGTTCTACCCGTTGCTCCGTGGGAAGTAACGCGACCATGATCGGCTCAGGCCCACGCGGCGGCTGATCTGTTCACTAAAGATGTTGAATAAAGGAGTGAAAACATGAGTATTCTCATCAAAACGTTGACCGGGATGGGTCTCCTCAAGGACGACCTCGATTATCACTTGATCCGCGCATCAATGGTGATCATCTACTTCTTTTTCGGATATCAGAAGTGGTTTGATTACGAAGTGAAAGAACTCATTCCGTTCTTTACGCATGGGCCTCTCATCTTTTGGATGTATCCCGTCTTCGGCATGAAAGGCGCCACATACTTTCTGGGTGTGTCGGAATGGCTGTTTGGAGCGTTGTTGTTGGCCGGATTCTGGAACAAGAAACTAGGGGTGCTCGGCGCTCTCGGCTCGGTAGTTGCCTTTCTATGTACAGTCACGACCATCCCGTTCTTGCCGGACGGCTGGGCCGCATCAGCAGGCGGATTTCCCGCGATGGTCGGAAACGTCGCTTTCACAATGAAAGATGTCGTTCTTTTGGCCGTATCGATTTACCTGCTCAAGCAGGACGTGTCGAGAGTCGTGTCGGCTGCTCCGGTGAACAAATCGACAGGGGAATCGACAATCGCACAGGTCCGTTCTTAACAAGAGCAACGGTGAATATGAGCAGACTGTCTGGCAAAGTGGCGATAGTGACGGGCGCGTCCAAAGGCATAGGAGGTGGGATTGCAACAGCATTGGCCGCTGCGGGCGCGCGCGTGGCCGTGAACTATTCCTCCGACAGGGGAAGCGCCGAACGGATCGCTCAGGCAATCATCGATAACGGGGGCAACGCGATCGCGGTCGGGGCCGACGTGTCCAAGGCCGCAGATGTCGCGCGGCTATTCAAAGAAGTGGATTCCACGTTCGGGAGATTGGACGTTCTGGTCAACAACGCCGGGGTATTCCGCTTCGGCAGCTTCACGGCGGCCTCGTTGTGGCCACCTGAGCGCAATGTGCTGGCCTCGAGCTGATTCAGAGGGCTAACGCCGACAAGACCCATGACAATCGAGATGATTGCATGGCTCCATCCCGCGCTCAGCCGTGATTGGGGAAGCTCAGTTTTTTCCGTGCGTTGTGAAGCAGGCCGAGTAAACCTGAGGGAACCCAGACGATGGCGGGTATACCAACCGGAATAGCCGTGAGCAGACCGATGATGCCGGCTTTTATCATGGCGGAATCGTGATCGTCGCCGTACCACTTCATTTGTGCCTTGTATGTAATGCGTCCGAGTACGACGCCGGTTGCGATAGCAAGCGGAATCAGAACCGGCAGGGTGATCCCCAAGGTGGCTGCCGCGGTGCCGAATAGCATCAGATCCACTACGAACGCGAGGACCGCGATACGAGGATCGATTCCAAAGATCTGGTCGAACCCCTTCGAGACCCCATCCCCGCGCGGTGCAGAGTACTGTGGTTGATGCTGATACGGATTGCTGGTTTGATACTGCGTCATTAGCTTGTTCTCCCTGCCGCAGGACGGGCAGAAGCGGGTCGCTTCAAGGGTGACGACGCCGCAATCAGGGCACGCGGGCATGATGCTCCTCCTGCTGTCGAACGGCTGTGGCCATTCGCTGCCTGCCTAAATTCTATACCTCTAGGGTTCATCGCGAGGAAGGATAACAGTGTCTCGTGGCTAGATGCCAATAAAAGCGTCTACGAAGCAGGAGTTTCCATTTCGGAGGAAGAAGCCGCGACCTTCGTCAAAGCCATTGACTGTTATGTGCTCGGTTCTCGCACGTATGAACACGCACTTGAACTGGGCTGGCGCGCCGCGCGTCAACGGTAGATCCGATGATTGCGTTGAGATACGAGTAGGCGCGTCCGGTCACCTTTGCGTGATACCGATTGACTTGCCTTGGTATTCAATAACGTTGTCGGGATGGGCAGTGGGATCTATGCCCGCTCCGTGGCCTTCCCCTACGAAAACGATGTTGAAGGTGCGTTGGGCAGGCATGCCCGGGTACTCGCCTTTGCGATCACCGATGGTGAGGGTTCGACTGGCGTCATTCCAGTGAACGGGGATCGTCGAGTAAGTGCCCTTCTCATACGCGTACGTGTTCCCATCATCCTGGTAAATGTTGAAGTCGGCATCTGCGCCCGGATAGACGCGCAGTTCGATCGGGCCATCCGGTTTCTCCTCCGCATACTGCACGTCCGGACCCATCGGGACGATAGAACCGGCGCGCACGTACAGCGGAATGCGGCTAAGCGGAGCGGGAGCTTCCAGGCTGACGCCCCCTCGCTGAGCGGCGCCGTTCCAGAAGTCATACCACGTGGTTTCCGGCAAATAGAGCCGGCGGGATGTGGCGCCCTGCTCAGTAACGGGATTAACCAGAATCGAGGGCCCGAAGAGGAACTGATCACCGATGTTTTGGGCTTTGACGTCGCTCCTGAAATCCATCACCAGAGGGCGCATGGGAGTGTAGCTCTCATTGGTGACCTTCCAGGCGATCGAATAGATATAAGGCATCAAGCGGTAGCGCAAGCGATCGAAACTCACGAGGATGGATTCTGTGTCGGGACCGTAGGACCAAAGTTCGTTTTCGCTGGGCGCGCGCGTTCCGTGAACCCGGAAGATCGGGCAGAACGTGCCGTACTGAAACCAGCGCACGAATAACTCGCGGTATCCCGGGTCTTCGGGATGGCCGAGTATGAAGCCGCCTATGTCGGTCGTCCAATAGGGAATGCCGGACAGCTCGAAGTTCAGGCCCGCCGGAATCTGGCGTTTGTAAGTTTCAAAATCCGAAAGAATATCTCCCGACCAGGCCGTAACCGCATAGCGCTGACTGCCGGCAAACGCGGAGCGGGAAAGGATGAACACGCGCTTCTGATCTGTCGCCGCGCGCTGACCGTTATACACGCCCATCGTGTCGATCAGTGGATAAATATTGGAGTATCGCGCGCCGTTGCCAATGAAAACGTGATGATCAATGAGAATGTTCTCTTCACGGCCTTCGGTCTCGGGCTCCGTTGTGTCCATCCACCAGGCGTCGGCGCCGATTTTGAACAGCGAATCATCGACAAGATTCCAGTAATACTTGCGGGCCGCTGGGTTGAACGCGTCGTAGAGCGCGGCTCCCTTGGGATGGAATGCGGCAACTGGAGTACGGGCGATGAAGTAGCCTTTCTTGCTCATGTCCTCATAAGTCTCAGAGCCCGGATCGAAGAAGGGCCAAATGGACATCATGAGGTGGAAGTGCTCGTCGTGGAGCCGTTGCATCATTCCTTTGGGATCGGGATATTTGTCGTTGAACTTAAATTCGCCGGTTTTGGTCCACCAGAACCAATCCTGCACGATGTTGTCGATTGGGATGTGCAGATCGCGGTACTTCCGCGCGCCGCCAAGTATTTCCGGCTGGGAGGAGTATTTGTTCTTTGCTCTGCCAGAAGCCGTAGGCCCACTCGCCGAAGAGTGGAGCGGCGCCTGTGAGTTCGCGATAACCTGCGATGATCTTGTCGAAATCGGGGCCGTAGAGAAAGTAATAATCGACGGAATCGGCGACTTCGGAACTTAAATAGAGGTAGTGGACGAAGCGATTATTGAAGCGGCTGGCGGAGGTGTTGTTCCAAAAGATGCCGTAGCCTTTGCTTGAAAGAAACATAGGAACGGCGATATTGGTGTTTTCCTGCGACAGGTCGACCGATTCGCCGCGATAGTTCCATACACCAGCTTGATGCTGGCCGAGGCCGTAAAAGGCCTCTTCGGAGCCATAGATTTTGAGAACGTCTTCGGCATGGTAAGTATGCTCGTTATTCACGACGGCCGAGATAAGCCGCTTCGGCCCCTCCGCGAGTAAGTTGGCTCCGTCCGCTCCGGTATAAGTGACGGTCCCGTCTTTGCGATCGACACTGACCTTGAGATGGGCAGTGGTAAGTGTCACCTCTTTGCCCCGAGGACTGCAGGTTCCATTCGACCGGCGCCCACTCGGTCTTGATCACGACGTAGTCCGGACGTGGGGACAACGGCCAAGCGGGAGCGAAGCGGACGCGAATAATGGAATCTGTGCAGACCTGGAGTTTAAGCGTACCGGTCTGCATAGCAAAGAGCACGCCATCGGATTGCTTTACGAATTTAGTGACTGGGTTCGGTGCGATCCATTGCGCGTGCGCGGTAGCCGCCAGGAGCGTCGCGAGGGCAAGTAGAGCTGCGGAGGTCCGAGTGCTTCGTTTCATGGACGAAGAAATTCTCTTGCACTACTTCCCAAGCTGCGTTAGGGCCGCCTGCATGGGCGCATCGGACACTCGTATCAGCCCGCCATAGGGCTGATACATCTCGAGGATAAGGAGGACCGCCCCGCAGACCACAAAGGCAGAGGCGAACAGGCTAGCCACCAACGTCGGGTTTGGACGAACGAACAGGCCGAAGCTTATGAAGAGTACCGTCAGCCAGGAAGTCAGCATCACCAGCAGGGGCATGGGGAGCGACGAGGCCTTCTGTTCGAACATCAGCCAGCGAGTTTGGGCCAGTTGCATCGCTATTGCTAGCGCTTCGGATTTTAGCGATCGTTGATTTTCATTTCCGGGAGACAGCTCCTGAATTTCGTCCAAGAGCGGGTCGCCGTTTCCTGCGGCGGGATCGAAACGGATGTTGTTTGCCTCATCACGGTGCCAGACGCCGTTTACCAGACTGGTCACCAATCTTCGCAACGAGGCTCGCGATTGGTTGGCTTCTGGTCCGTAATGGACGAGGATACGATCGAGCAACACCAAGTTTGCGGCGGCCTGGATTACTTCGGTGTTCTGCGTGTCGTAGAAGCCCTTCGCCGAAGCGATGAGCAACCCCAGCACCAATGCGACTGTAGTGGCGACCAGCCCCATCCCCAGCCGAATAACGTCCTTGGAGTCGGAACTAAGATGATGGTCGGGCAGAAAGGGACGGAGGAAGGCGCCGGCCAGCGCGCCGCCAAAGACAAACGCGAAAACAATGATGCTTGTAGCGATGGGACTCATGATCGACGTTGTGCACCCTCCAATACTCTATAAAAGACTAGCTTCCCTACGCCACGGCCGCTCTCGTCCATAGTCCGTCCGTAGGCTTTGAAGGAAGGGCTCAGGGAACGTAGAACACGTTTTTTCGGATCACGTGCGGAATTCTTGCAAGAAAAAACCTCGTCTGCCATACTATGATCGTCTTCAATTGCTGATAACCTAGGTATATGGCAAAACCCACTGATCTGGTCCAAGGAACCCTCGATTTGTTGATTCTCAAGACCATCTCTCTCGAACCCAAGCACGGCTGGGCTATTGCGAAACGCATCCAGCAGGTTTCAAGAGAAGCCCTTCAAATTCAGCAGGGCTCGCTGTATCCAGCGCTTCACCGCCTTGAGCAGCAGGGCTGGATCAAGTCGGAATGGCGGTCCACTGAGACCGGCCGCATGGCAAAGTTTTACTCGCTCACGCGCCCCGGCCGCCACCAATTGGAGAAGGAATTGGCAAGTTGGACGCGCCTCTCCACCGCGATCAATCTTGTCGTTCAGGAGGTTTGACGATGCGTGCGCTGCACAAAGCCCGTTTACGCATCCGTTCGCTATTCTGCCGCCGCAAAGTGGACAGCGAACTGGAAGACGAATTTCGTTTTCACCTCGATCAGTTGATCGAAGAGAACATCGCCGCAGGAGTGGAGCCGCGTGAAGCCCGAACGTTGGCGTTACGCAAAATGGGCTGCATCAACCAGTTTGAGGAGGAGTGTCGGGATATGCGCCGTGTGAATTTCGTCGATGACCTTCTACGGGACCTTCGGTATGCCGGCCGGAACCTGCGCCGGAGTCCGGGCTTTGCCACGCTCGCCGTTCTCATTATGGCGCTCGGTATCGGCGCCAATACGGCCGTTTTCAGCGTCGTGAACGCCGTGCTTTTGAAGCCGCTTTCGTATCGCGATCCGGACCGGATTGTGACGCTCACCAATCCCTTCATAACAGGGGAGGCGCTCACTGCGCTTTCCGCAAAGCCGGTCTCCATCCCTAACTTTCAGGATTGGCACGACCAGAGCTCTTCCTTCGACGCGATGGCTTACTACCAATCGTTCGAGGCCGCGGTGACGACAGGCGCCGAAGCTGAGTATGCACAAGCAACGAAGGTGAGCCCTGAGTTCTTTCGCGTCTTTGCCATTGAGCCGCTTATCGGCCGCCACTTTACACCTGAGGAGCTGAAGCTGGGCGGTAATGGAGGCTTGATGATCAGCTATGCGTATTGGCAGAGCCATTTTGGCGGGGATACTCGCGTGCTGGGGCGGACGGTTGGCGGGCTTGGCGGACCGCTGCCGATCGTCGGCGTGCTTCCACCGGGTTTCCGCTTCCCGGACAAGACGGATCTCTGGTATCCGGTCAATACGATTTCCCGCGAACGGGCGGCGACGTTTCGCGGGGCCCAAAACTACTTCGCTGTCGGCCGGCTCAGATCGGGCGTTTCCCTCGGACGGGCGCAGGCCGAGATGACTTCCATCGCATCGCGCCTCGCGCAGCAGTATCCAGAAACCAACAAGAATCAGACCGTTGCGGTGAGGCGCATGCGGGATGACATGGTCGGCGATGTTCGCCTCACGCTCTACGTCTTGTTGGGCGCTGTGAGTGTGGTGCTTCTGATCGCCTGCGCCAACACCGCGACATTGCTGCTCGGCAAGGCCACGGCGCGCACCCGCGAAATCGCCGTTCGCGTTGCCATGGGGGCAAGCCGCCGGCGCATCGTGAGGCAATTGATCGCCGAGAGCCTGCTGCTCGCGCTCCTAGCGGGCGCCTCGGGGCTTCTGCTCGCGTATGGAGGATCGAAGGCGCTGGTGGCGCTGGCGCCGGCCAACCTGCCCCGGCTCGCCGAGACTCGGTATCGATCGATCGGTACTCGCATTCACTGTCGGCATTTCGCTGACTCACGAGCCTGCTGTTCGGTCTGGTTCCGGCGATCTATGCAGCGAAAGGTGGACTTGAACGAAGCGCTGAAGCAGGGAGCAACACGGTCCGTGACGGGCGGCGGAATGGTCCGCATGCGCGGTGTGCTGGTGACAGCCGAGATCGCGCTGGCCATAGTGCTTCTTTCCGCAGCCGGGCTGCTCATCAAGAGTTTTGTGGCCTTGCACAATGTGGCCTTGGGCTTTCGGCCTGAAAACGTGCTCGTCATGAAGACAACCCTACCCGGCCCCCTGCCTGCGGTGAGGCAGTTCTTCAGAGATGTTGTGCCGCAAATTGCGATTCTACCCGGCGTCTCGGCAGTCGGCGCTACGAACGTACTACCGGGACACGTGCAATCGACGGTACCGTTTTTCCTCGATCACTTGCCGCCGCAAAGGGACTGGATTTCCGCCCCTAGCGCGGCGATTTCCATCGTGGCGCCCGGCGCATTCGCCGCGCTGGGAATTCCACTGAAGAGCGGTCGCGACTTCAACGACGGTGACACGGCCGACAAACCTTTTGTCGCGGTCGTCAATGAGGCGCTTGGTCCGAAAATCGCTGCGGGGCGAGAACCCTATCGGCAGGTTGGTCTTCTGCCCCTACGATTCTTCCATTGCCATGACGATCATTGGCGTTGTCGGCGACGTGCGGGACAGCGGCCCGGCCCACGACCCGATGCCGGCGTGCTACATCAACTATCAGCAGCACGAGGCTTCGGCGGAAGTCTAAACGTTGTCGCGCGGACGGTAAACGATCCAACCGCGCTTGAGGCAACGTTGCGCCGGCTGGTCCGTGACCGCTCGCCGAGTGTTTCCATGAAGTTCACCACGATGGAAAGCGACGCATCGGAGAATGTGGCTACGCCCCGATTTCGCACTCTGCTGTTTGGCGTATTCGCAGCGTTGGCAATGAGTCTAGCGATGGCTGGAGTCTATGGAGTGATGGCGTACGCCGTGGGCCAACGATCGAACGAGATCGGCCTGCGGATTGCCTTGGGTGCCAGCCATGGTTCCGTGCTCCGGTTGGTCCTCATGGAGAGTCTGGCCCTCGCGGGCGTTGGCTTAACGGTGGGCTTGGCAGGTCGCACTTGCCGTCACGCGCTTGCTTTCGACCATGTTGTTCCAAGTAAAGCCGAACGATCCCTTGGTCTACATTGGCGTTGCCGTCCTGCTCGGTCTCGTGACGCTGTTCGCCGGCTATGTTCCCGCAACGCGCGCAGCCAATATTGATCCCCTGACTGCACTGCGGCAGGAGTAGGAACCGGCATCCTTTGCTGTGTCAGGACGAACCAACAATTGCCCGCGAGTAGTCGAAAAGCATAGATCTATGCTGCGTCGTTTTGCAGGAGTCATCCGCGCCTCGTGCCGATGAACACGCAATCTGGGATACTTTGCGATCCCGCAAGCCTGGTTCTCTACGGGCGATGCCAAGCCAGTCCGAGACCTCATGCGCGATCTAGAAAGGGTGAATCGCGGCGAACCTTGAGGGAACCGTTTTCTCCATTCGAATCGAAACTTGCGTATAATCCACACCATGCAAGGAATACCCTGGAGCACAATCGCGCTCGGCTCGCTGTTGCTCATCTCGGCCTGCTTAAAAGGAGGACAGGAAGTGCAATCTCCGCAACCCGAAAAGTCGAAGCCGCCCGTCAAAATGGAGCAGCGCGGGCGCATCCTTGGAATCGGCGGTGTCTTCTTCAAATCCGCTAATCGTGATCAGATGCGCGAATGGTATTCGAAGCATCTTGGACTCGCTGACAAAGGCCAAGGCGTGATGCTTCCGTGGCGCGAACACGACGACCCGCAAAAGGAACACGTTACAGTTTGGGCTGTTTTTCCCAACTCCACTGACTATATCCCAGCCACGCAACCGTTCATGGTCAACTACATCGTGGACGATCTGGATGCTTTGCTCGACCGCTTAAAACAAGAGGGAGTAAAGATTGACGCCAAACGAATGAATGAATCCTACGGCCGCTTTGCCTGGATCTATGACCTGGATGGGAATAAGATTGAGCTCTGGCAGCCGGCGTCCGCAAAGCCCTAAGGGCCTTCCACTGCACTCAATCAATCGGTTTTCTGTAGCTGCGGTCCCGTAGTCGTAGAATGGCCGGAAATGCTTTGCGCCAAGTCATCTCAATATCCGCATCGGCCGATTCCGCCCGAGTCGTTGCCAAGGATAGAATAACCCAGAGCTCGGACGGAACCGCGCATCGCGCGAGTTTGAAGCGCACTCGAGCGTTTACACCATAAGTTGTAACTCGCGACGGAGGTTGCGATCAGAGGGCAGTTATTTTCAGAGTCGTGATGCAATCCCGAGGATCAGCTCGATCTTTCCCAGCTCAAGGCCGTGCAAATCGTTTTCGCTGATGCGGCCTTGCTTCACAAGAGTGGCGAATACGAACGGCAGCACGGAGTAGCGATAATCGTACTTGCGCCCGATCTCCAATCGGCGCTCCGTCAACCAGCTTTCCAACTTCCACAGCTCAGACGCTTCCTCCACGGCCGCGGCCATGCCCTTGGCTTGCCGGATGAGATCTTGCAATTCCGCGCTGAGCGCCTGGTTCAAGACCCTGCGGGCCACGACCTTCTCCGAAGGTGACCATTTCAGGTTGCGCATGACCTCGTCCTTCCGGAAGAACATTATCATCAGCACCCGAAATCACGCCTATTCGATGGAGAGGCCACCCAGCTCGCGACCGAATGTCGTTCGCGTTCCGGAAGCGATCGCGAGAGTTTGCCGGAGCCTGGCCGGCTTCTCGTTCTTAATCCGTCCAACTTCCGAGTGCTCGACAATGCCCCAAGAGCATCTTCTACACTAGACTTGATTCATGATCCGTCAGATCGCGCCTCAGTTTTTCACCACGGACATTCCCGCCACTCTCGCCTACTACAAAGACAAGCTCGGCTTCGAATGTCTGGGCACGTGGCAAGATCCGCCAGTCTACGCCATGGTTGGGCGTGACCAGCAGGCGATTCATTTCCGCTGCGCCGAGCCACCCACAGCCAATCCCGCTAAATATTCGGACGAACTGCTCGATGCCTACCTATTCGTCGAAGATGCGGACGCGCTTTATTCTGAGTACGCAGCCCAAGGCGTGGAGTTCACTCGGGGACTCGTCAACATGCCGTGGCACCGGCGCGAATTTGTAGTGAAGGACTGCGACGGCCGTCTACTGGCCTTCGGCGCGAACCTGTAGTTCCATCTGGGTGCCCATCCACAAAACTGCCGCATAACAGGGAGAGCGTTTACGAATCGGCGTCTGAAGTTGACGCCCGGTCTTGCGGACGACAGAGGTCTTCGCGAACCGAAACCCCGGAGATTTCTGGAGCGTGCCACTCGGTTTTCAGGTTCGATCGCAGCGCGATCATTGGATCGACCTTTGAAGCTCTTCGCGCAGGGAGATATCCTGCCAGCAGGGCAACAGCTCCAAGCAGAACCACCATGCCAACAAAGGTAAGCAGATCGCTCGGAGCAGTCCGAAACAAAAGAGAAGCGATCAGGCGCGAGACCGCCAACGATGCGACAACACCGATGGAAATGCCAACCAGCGCGAGTCGCATGGTCCTCCAGATCACATCGAGCTGCACACGGGTTTCCGTGGCGCCAAGAGCCATCCGTACGCTGATCTCCGGTCGCTGCCGCGTAACGGAGTACGAAATAACGCCATAAATCCCCAGCGAAGCCAAAAGTAGTCCGAGGCCCGCAAAGATTCCGACCAGCAGAACAAAAAAGCGTCTTGGAGACGTGGCGCGATCCACCAACCGCTGAATAGATTTGAATTCTGTCGCTGGCTGTCCAGGATTGATCCGCCGTAGCGTGATCATCACACTCCGTGCCAGCGCGGTTGGAGGCAGCTTGGAACGCACTACCAGGAACGCACCCTCCGGTCCAAACTGTTTCGTCGCGGGCAGGTACATTTGCGCTCCCCATTGGCTTCCGCGCTACTTTCGCGAACATCAGCGATAACGCCAATCACCTGCGCAGCGGCTCCCCCCGCAATGGCTGTACGGCCGATCGGGCTCTGGCCCGGCCAGAGTCTTCGCGCAACGGTCTCATTAATGATGACTACGTTCCTGTTTTCGACGAGGTCGTGCCAACCAATGTCGCGACCTTGGAGCAGGCGCATTCCCATTGCCTTCAGGTAACCTGGCGACACAATGTAGACAAATACTGGAATGAAATCCTGCGCGGTGGTCTGCTGCTTGCCTTTTGCAGCAATCCCCCAACCCCGGTTGCGGCTCATGGGGAGGTTGTCGGATATGCCGGCGGCTTCGACACCCGGGATTAGCGACGTGCGCTCGACAATCTCCTGCCATTTCGCAGCGCGCACAGCCGGTTTTTCGCCATCATCAAAGTCAAGGCTGATCGCGGCTGCACGGCTTGGCTCAAAGCCTAAGTCAACATCCAGAACGCGGAGAAAGCTACGCAGTAGCAACCCGGCGCCGACCAGTAAAACGCAAGCCAGCGCAATTTCCGTTACGACCAGCGTCGAGCGCAGGCGGCCATGTTTTCTGCCCTCACTGGCTCCATGTCCTCCACTATCTTTCAGTACCTCCTGCAGATTGCCACCCGACATGCGCAGTCCCGGCGCCGGTCCGAAGAGAACTGCTGTGCCTATTGTGATCAACAGCGTCCATCCCAGTACTGTTCCGTCCACGCGCACCATGCTGAGCAGCGGCAGGGCAATCGATCCCTGATGAGCGAGATACCGGATTGTGAAATACGCGAGTCCCAAACCGAACGCAGCTCCCGCACCGGCCAGCACCATGCTTTCGGTGAGCAGTTGACGCACAATCCTCCCGCGCGTTGCCCCCAAGGCGCTGCGCATTCCGAATTCCTTGCTGCGCGCCGCCAGCCTGGCCAGCAGCAAATTTGACAGATTCACGCAGACAATCAGCAGAATCAGCCCAACCGCGCACCACAACACGATCAGCGATCGCCGCAGCTTGCCGCTGACGTAGTCTTTCAGTCGGGTCAGTTGGCCTGTGTAACCGGCTTTGAATTCCGGGTGCTTATGCTCGAAAAGGAGTTGCGGAAACAGTTGATCGGCCTCGCTCTGCGCCTGGGCTAAAGTCACTCCTGTTTTCAAGCGGCCAACCAGGGCCAGGTCATTGCCATCTTCGCGGAAATCATCCATGATGTACGGCGTGAAGAGATCGACCTTGGCTCCTGGCGAGAAGACCGAGCCAAAATCGAACGTGTTCGGCAACACTCCGATAACGGTCACCGAAGTATTGCTAAGGTCAATCGCCCGTCCAACAATGCTGCGATCGCCCCCAAACTGGTGTTTCCAAAACGAATACGTTAGTAACGCCACCGGTTGGGCGTGTTTCACAAACTCCTGAGACTTGAAGAGGCGTCCAAGCGGCGGTTCTACGCCTAGCGTTTGAAAGAAACCTTCGGCGACAAGCATGCCCGTAACGGGAATCGGCTGGCTATTTCCCATGAGCTTGAAATTGTCGGGTGCACTGAAGGCGTAGTAACCGCTGACGGACTGAAAGGAGTGGTTCTGTTGTTGGAAGTCTTGAGTCGCATCGGCTGTATACGTTCGGCCGGATTCGCCGTACTCGACATTCTTTTCCACGATTCGCACAAGGTCTTGCGAATCGGGAAATGGCGGCGGCCGCAGCAAAATCGTATTCACCACGCTAAACACCGTGATATTGGCCGCTATACCGAGTGCGAGAATCAGCACGGCGATCATTGTGAAGCCGTAATCGCGCTTGAGTGTGCGGAAAGTAAAACGCAAATCCTGCATCAAGACGTCGAGCCAAGGCAATCCGCGTGCTTCCCGATGCAGTTCAAGAGATTGCTGCATCCCGCCAAATCGTACAAGGGCCTGTCGCCGGGCTTCTTCTCGAGACATACCGCGCCTGATGTTTTCTTCGACGGCCATTTCCAGATGCGAAGCCATCTCTTGGTTGAGTTCCTGATCAAGTGGATCTTTGTGGAACAGAGAGCGGATTCGGTGGAAGGCCTCTCGAAGGGAATGCCTCACTGTTCACCTCCTTCGCCGGCCATCGCGAGAACCCGCCCCATAACTCCTGAGAGCCGTTGCCAATAGGCAGTGTCCTGGGCCAACTGCTTCTTGCCGGCTTTTGTGATGGAGTAGAACTTCGCTTTGCGGTTGTTGTCTGAAGTGCCCCACTTGGCCGCGATCCAGCCTCGCTGCTGCAATCGCACCAGCGAGGCGTAAATCGTTCCCTGGTTCAATAACACTTCGTTCCCGCTTACCTGTTCAATGCGGCGCGCGATGCCGTACCCGTGCAGCGGACCCAAAACTTCGAGCGTCTGCAGGACCATCACATCGAGCGTCCCTTGCAACAGATCGAGTTTGGATTGGCCCATCTGTATCTCCTGTGGTAAGACCACATATTATCACAAAGTCTATGTGGCTGTGCCACAGGACGAAGATCCAGCCAATGATCAAGAAGCTTTCTAAGAAGTTTCTTGACGCCAACTCATCGTTCATCAGCGTGAACGCTCGAAACGGAGCCGCGACCGTCAGGGAGCCTGTATGGACGAAACGTAAAGGAATTTCGGAAACAGGAGACTATGTGTATGAAATTTCAAGAGGTGAGAAGCTGCCGTCACACGCGACTTGGTGATGAGAACATTAGAAATTTTCAATCATCCACGCATTACGTTCCGACGCCGGCTCAGAGATAGCCACATATTTGCCGTCGGGAGAAGCGACAGCGTAGGTATTAAGGTCGCTTCGTGTGGCCCAGAGCGGTTGCACGCGACCATCAAGATACACCCGCAGAAGGGTTACTCCGATCGGCGCCGAAGGCGATTCGATAAGCCCAGAATGTGGAACGAACACCGACCGGCCATCCGCCGCCCAATCGACCGCGAACGGATTGGGCCATCCCTTCACCTCGATCCGTTGCAGGAGTTCCCCGGTAAGCGAGCGGATCTCTATCGGACCCGGACCAGATCCGACCATGGCGATGCGAGACGCATCAGGGGACACCACCCAGTTGGAGCACGCGAGCCGAAGCTGAAACAGCTCCCTGCGTTGTCCCGACGCCGGATCAAAACTGATAAACCTGCACTGCTTACCGTCTGCCGTGTCTTCGGCTCCAACGCATTCGGTTCCTGGGCGATTCGGACAACTGAAATTCAGGTAACGATCACCGTTTTCGAAGATGAGCTGCGGCGCATGTCTCGGGAACGCTACCCGCATCAAGCGGTAGACTGACTGGCTACGGGACTGTGTTTCATAGATCAAAAAAGCGCCGTCCGGGCTCACCCGGGCCAAAACGGTTTGATCACCGCCGCCGGCGATGAGCTCAGGCTCATTCTGATCCAGCGCTTGTTTGTAGAGCCAGGTCGCTCCGTTGCGGTCTGAGCTAAAGATGATGGATTTGCTGTCAGAGGTCCAGGCCGACGGCAAGTTGAAGCGCTCGACGTGTGTAAGCCGACGTGTCTCAGCCAACTTCCCATCCGCCCCGAGTCGTCCGACGAGGATATGCGATTGCGGCGTATTACTTTCACCGACTAACTTCGTTCCGTCCCTCGTAAGACTAAATCCCTGAATGTGAAACGCAAGGCTTGCAATTATCTGCGGCGTCGCGCGTGGTTTTCCGTTCCGGGAATCAACTCTCACCTGCCAGAGGCTACAGTCTCGGTTTTTCAGCGGGTTTTCGTTGATGCTGTAGATGACCCGCCCGTCGGGTAACCACCAGAAATCGTCCGGAAACGTATACTCCCCTGTGCCGACTGAATTCGATTCGCGAGTCGAAAGAAGTATGGATGGCGTTCCTCCGTTCAGATCTCGACTTTCGATCGAATACTCCAAATAACTCGTCTGACCTCGCCACTTCTGATACGCGATGCGCTTGCCGTCCGGTGACCAGCGGACGGCGCGATAGTAATTGATTCCGTCGTTGGGAACCACTTTCCTCGCCGTGTCTCCGTTTGGGCCCATAAACCAGATCTCCTCGTTGCTTATAAAAGCGATAAGGGACCCGTCAGGCGACACCGATTGGACGAAAGCGTTGTCTCGAAGCGCGGTCGCAGTGCCGCCTATCACCGACACGGTCCAGGCGGTAATGGTAGTGGACGTTATACAGGTAGCAAGAAGGCGCGTTCCGTCCGGAAGCCAAGCTGCCGGAAACCAGACGTCACCAGCGGAGATGCCCTGCGGTCTCGGCAGGACGTGCGACTCGCCGGTGCTAATTAGCCGGATCTCGATGCCTGCCTGATCGCCATACGCCAGGTATCTGCCATCGGGTGAGATGACTGGGTGCCCAATAGGGTCTTCCGTCGAATTCGCCGTAAGCTGCCGAAGTTCGAGCCCACCTTTTCTTGCGGGCCGATGTAGTACAAACCAGACGGCAGAAATCGCGACCAAAACCGCCGCCGCAATCGCCAATAGAATCCCGAATGGCCGGCGAGGTCTCGGCGGCGGCTCTCCGGCTCCCGCCCGGAAGGCATCCGGCGCCGGGCGCTCGGTTGGCGGGGCAGCGGGAGCAGGCTCGACGATATCCGGACCCGAAACTGTACCAATGAAGCGATATCCCCTTCGCGGCAACGTTTCGATGAAATGGGGGCTCTCGGCGGAATCACCCAGCACTTCCCGGATCCGGTTGATGGCCCGATTGAGACCGCTATCGAAATCTCCAGCGGTATCGCCAGGCCAGAGCCGGTCCTTTAAGTGCTCCCGGGTTACGACGGCACCCGCGTTTTTCAGGAGCTCAACCAGCAACTCGAACGGCTGCTCCTGCAGCTTTACTTTTTGCCCTTTTTTGAACAGTTCGCCTGAATCGAGATCGACCTCGAAGACCGAGAAGCGGAGGAGTCGGCGAGTTGTCGGTTCGTTCATACCGGGCTCGAATCGGAAGCGACCGATGGCACCAGGAGGTCTCAATCGTAACACCGTTTTGGCACCTTCCGTCCGCATTTTTAGACCTGCTCTGGCGCGGATGAAACGGTAAGAGGTTTTCGGATGCGGCTGATTTAAAAGCAATTGCACAGCGAGAAACGCAGAAGAGCTGTGTAACGCCCTCGCCATCGAAAGCGAGACACATCCCGGCCAAAGTGCTTGCCGAGGAGCACGAGGTCATGGGATTTGTTCAAAGCACTTCGGTATTGCTGATTGGATTGAGCTGGGGCTTTGCTTCGGCGGCTGCACAAGACGGCGAGGGTTTGAGAGTCTTCGTTCACTCGACGGCCGCGCAGGAAACAGTTGATTTGGCTGAACCCGAAGCCAGTCACATCGTGGAGCGGGCGGGCCTAAGCCTGATCTGGCGGAACTGCTCGCCCGGTGATCCGTGCGAGGCCGCCAGCGATGCGCGATATCTAGTGCTGCTGATCGTGAAGGAGACGGGCAAGAGCGGACTCGGTTGCTCTTTCGTGTCACAAGCCGGGGGCCAAAAGGCCATCATCGGCCTAGGCAATATTGAGAGGCTGAGCGCCTTAAGCAAGATTTCAAAATCGCAGATCCTGGCCGCCGTGATCGCGCATGAGATTGGCCATCTACTGCTGGGACCTGCGCACACCCAGACCGGGATCATGCATGGGAACTGGGACGTGCACGACCTATGCCGGTTGGAGCAACGGCAACTCAAATTCGATCCGGATCAGTGTCGGCGAATTCATGCTGCCGTACTGGCGCGCTCCCGGCCTGAGCATACCCTGCTTGCTGCCCGAATGCCGTAGCGGAAAAAAAACGCCAATTCTGTTTAACGTAAGCAAGAACGACGATCACAAGCCAATTTCCCAATGTTTCCGCACAATCCACGGCAAATCGCTTGACACCATACCCTATACTCCTAACCAGGAAGCCCGTCGCCGCTTCCAACCCATCCGAATCTCGCCGCTCGTCGTCCGACGCCAAGCGTCCTTCGCTGAGGAGCCCCTGAAATGTCAACGGAAGCGCAACTCTGTGCAAATCGCGCGAACGCACAACACAGTACCGGTCCAATAACCGAAGAGGGCAAGGAAGCCATCGCCTTCAACAATCTCCGCCACGGACTCGCCGGTGCTTTCCATGTGCTGCCATGGGAAAACGAAGAGCAATTCGAAACCCTCGAAATCGCCCTCGGCGCCGAGCACCAGCCGAAGACCCCCACCGAGCAGATCCTGGTCCAGCGCCTGGCCCAACACGAATGGCTGCGCCAGCGCGCCGTTGCGCTGCAGAATCTCTGCTTCAACTCCGATGGCCTGCTCGATGAAACCAAGCAGTTCTCGCTCTATCTCCGTTACCAGACCACGCACGAGCGCGCTTTCCACAAATGTCTATCCGACTTGCTAAAGCTAAGAGCCGAAAAACGCCGCGCCGAAATTGGCTTTGAATCGCAGCGGCAGAAAGCCGCCGACCAAACCCGCAAACAGGAGCTCCACGAAGCCCGTACTCGCCTCGCGAACGCCAAGGCCGCTCACCTCGAACTGGACACCGACATCCGCGGCAGCATCGAAGCCGTCCTTCCCGGCCACAGCACTCTCTCGATTTCCGAAAACACCAGGGAAGAGACTCCGCGACCACAAATTTCTTTATGTAGGCAAGCTATTTGACACCGCGAACGCTCGAAACCGAGCGGCGACCGTGAGGGAGCGTGTACGGACGAAACGTAAAGGAATTTCGGAAACAGGAGACTGGAGTTCGTTTACCGCGCTGGGGTTGCGCCCGAAAAGCCGTCGAAATGCCGCTCCAGGGAACTTTGATTAATTTGCATCTCCCTTGCCGTATGTACATCGTGCCTCATGACGGGATATGGTCACAACTCGTGTCATCCACGGGGGCCTGCAACTCGCCGGTAGCATCTGCCTCGATGAGGGTGACTTGAATTTCACTCTGAGCTTCATCATGCCGAGCCGTCCCTGCTTCTTGTCCGTTACTCGTTCCGTTGTGAGCGAGTCAGGGTCGGTCTGCGGTTTGTCGGACAATTGAACAGGGAGGCGAAGTGGGTTTAGCCAACCTTAAAATCCGCACGAAGCTGTTGGCCGCGCTGCTGCCGCTCGTAATCGTGGCGATCGCAGCGGCCTTGTACTCATCGATCGAGATGATCAAGGTCGACACCGATTACAGCGCCTTGGTTCAAAATGGCGAAAAGGCGCTTCAGAGTTTGACGGAAACGCGGGTGCGGTCCAACCGTTTCTGGCAGAACCTTTACAAAGAGATAGCCCAGCATGATGTAGACAGAAAGCGGATGACCGAGGCCGATCTTGACAAGGCCTCGGCAGAATTCAACGCGTTGTCCCAAAAGGCGTTGAGAGAGAGTCCGGATCTCACTGGGTCCATCAACGGGGCGTTGACTCTATTCAATCAAGCTGTGTCGGATGCGCATGCCGTCCGCGTCGCGGCCTTGGCGAACGACAATCAGAAAGCTCTGCAACTCATGCGGGATGGCGTGGATGCCGAGATGGAGCGGGCACGGCAGGCAACTGTCGACGTAATTGAACAAGGCGCCAGCTCAGCCAATAAACGATCTGACGCTCTTACGGCCGCCACGCATCGCGTCGTTCTGATCGTCTGGTGCATTCTCGGCTTTGGCCTCATTCCGGCATTTGTGCTCGGCCTTTATGTGATCCAGCGCGAGGTAATAGCTGTTCTGCTGGCGTTTCGCGGCCGCATGTTGGAAGTCGCCGAAGGGCGATTACATGAACCGATTCCCAATCTTGACCGGCCCAACGAGATTGGCGAAATGAGCCGGGCGCTGCGCACGTTGCAACTCGTCGCCCGCGAGCGGGACACGAATGGCTGGATTAAGGGCGAACTGGCCGCGATCACCGCGCGTCTACAGTCGGCTGCGGATTTTGCCGGGTTTGCCGGAATATTGCTCTCACGAATCTCGGAATCCATCCCATTGCTTTACGGAGCCTTCTATCTCGCCAACCAAAGTCGCACGCGTTTTGATCGGGTTGGTGGCTTTGCCCTGGATACGTCAGTAGGAGCTCGAGAAGTTGCCCTCGGAGAAGGGTTGGTGGGGCAGGCTGCTGTTGAGCGACGTACCTTAGCGCTTGACTCGACGGCCGGCAACCAGTTCCAAATCTCGGCTGGGATCGGGACCGTACTGGCGCCACACCTGCTTTTTGCGCCGGTCCTTAAACAAGACAATGTGGTTGGGGTGATCGAGTTGGCTCCCGCTGCTTCCTTGACAGAACCGCAAAGATTGCTGCTCGATGCGCTGTTGCCGACAGTCGCCCTCAATGCGGAGATCCTGGCTGGCAACATCGAAACCAAACGGCTTCTGGAACAAACCCGGTTTACGCAATACGCCGTTGATAACGCTGCCGATGCGGTGTTCTGGGCACGGCCGGCTGATGGCGGATTCGAATACGTCAACGAAGCGGCGTGCCGCAGTCTGGGCTTCGAGCGCGCGGAGCTGCTTGACATGAAGATATCCGACATCGATGTGGACTTCGGGGTCGAGAAGCTGGAAGGTCTGATCGCTCGGCTGAAGCTAGAGCACGTTGTGACCTTCGAAACCCGATACCGTCCGAAGAACGGTGAGATTTTCGATGTCGAGGGAACCGTCTATCTCGCGGACTACCTTGGACGGAAGATCCTGGTGGGAAATTCCAAAGACATCACCGAGCGCAAGTGGGCCGAGTCAGAGATACGTCGCGCCAAGGAAGTGGCCGAGGCAGCCACGCAAGCCAAGTCTGACTTTCTCGCCAACATGAGCCACGAGATCCGTACGCCGATGAACGCCATTATCGGACTTACTCATTTAGCTCTTAAAACGGAGCTGACCCGTAAGCAAGACGATTATCTTACGAAAGTCAAATCGGCGGCTCACGCCCTCCTCGCAATCATCAACGACATTCTCGACTTCTCAAAAATAGAAGCCGGAAAGCTGGACATGGAGAAAGCAGACTTCCGCCTCGACATTGTCCTGGATAATCTTTGTTCCATCGTCAGCCAGAAAGCACAAGACAAGAACCTCGAGTTCCTGATTTCCACGCCGCGCGATGTTCCGCCAGATCTGGTTGGTGATCCTCTGCGCCTGGGCCAAATTCTGATTAATCTCGTCAATAACGCCGTGAAGTTTACGGAGCACGGCGAGATCGTGGTAAGCGTCGCGATGGAAGAGCAGGAGGGAGACCTCGTCAAACTGAAGTTTTCAGTCCGCGACAGCGGCATCGGAATGACCCCAGAGCAGAGTGCAAAGCTGTTTCAGGCCTTTGCGCAAGCTGATACGTCCACGACGCGAAAGTACGGCGGCACCGGTTTGGGCCTTTCCATTTCGAAGCGACTCGTCGAGATGATGGGGGGAACCATTTGGGTGGAGAGTGAATCTGGCAAGGGCAGCACTTTTCAATTCACGGCCTGGTTCGGCATCGGGTCAGCCCATGCGGTGCGAAAGCGGTTCGTCCCCGACTTAGCGGGCATTCGTGTTCTGGTGGTGGATGACAATGCACAGGCGCGGGAGATCCTCTGTGATGCGCTGCGCGGATTCGCGCTGAGCGCAGAATCGGTTTCGTCCGGCGAAGATGCGCTTCGGGAATTAACCGCCGCGGACTCCCTGAATCCTTATCAACTCGTGTTAATGGACTGGCACATGCCGGGTGGCATGGACGGCCTGCAGGCCAGTCGCCTTATCAAACACGGTAATCGTCTAAAGCACATCCCAAAGATCGCTATGGTGACTGGTTTTGGTCGCGAGGAGATCCATGCCGAGGCCGAGAAGATCGGGATTGAGCACTATCTTGTGAAGCCTGTCAATCCCTCGCTACTTTATGACACATTGATGGATTCCTTCGGTATTGTCGGACAAGACGAAGAACGGCCGCGGGCCGCCAAAGAAACCCCCCCGACGCATAATGCAACCGGCGTCCGGGTCCTGCTGGTGGAAGACAACGAAATGAATCAGCAAGTCGCGACTGAGTTATTGGAAAGCGTAGGAGCTATTGTGACCGTCGCCAATCATGGGGGCGAAGCTTTGCAGTTCTTGACCGGAATTGACGGGCCGCTACCATTCGATGTGGTGTTCATGGACCTGCAAATGCCGGAAGTGGACGGGTTCACGGCTACCAAGCTGATTCGCGCTGACTCACGCCTTCAGAACCTTCCCGTCATTGCCATGACGGCACACGCTCTTGTGGAGGAGCAGCAGCGCTGCCTCGATGCCGGCATGAACGATCACGTGAGCAAGCCAATTGATCCTGACGCGCTGTTCGCGACCCTAGCGCGGTGGGCGAAACCGCGCGCGAGCGCGGCGGAACAGCCGGCGAAAAAGGTCGAAGAAGTAAACGGCTTCGTTATACCCGATATTGTTGGCATTAACTCCGCCGATGGCCTCAAGCGTGTTGCGGGTAATAAGCGGTTGTATCAAGATCTGCTGGCCCAATTTGCGGAAAAGCAGCGCAATGCCTCGATCCAGCTACGTGACGCTCTCCAAAATGGCGACCGCGAGCTCGCCGAGCGCATCGCACACACAGTCAAGGGCGTCGCAGGCAACCTGGGAATCACGGGAATTCAAACAGCTGCCGCAAGGCTGGAGAAGGCTATCCGGGAGGACGATTCTGCGACACCCGGCTTCCTCGAGCAATTCGCGTCGATGCTCGATTCTCAGGTTCATGCCATTCAAGAAACGCTGCCTCATCCTTCCCCCACGGAATCGACGTCTGCAAGAGAATTGCCGTTTGTTGCGGAGGAGGCGTCCGCTGCGCTCGCGCGACTAAAGGTTTTGCTCGAGGCAAACGACGGCGATGCTGGGGAGGCTTTTCTCGACCTGCAGAAGGCGGTCGGCGGCCACGTTGAGCATTCTTTGCTCGACGCTCTCGGCGTGGCTGTCAACGATTTCGAATTCGACACAGCGACTGCCAAGCTCGAACAAATTGCAACGGAACTCAATTTGAATAGGGAAAGAGCACATTCATGAACGCAAGCTCCGTAACCCTATCGACAATCTTTCAGACTCTCCAACCATCCTGCGCCGCGACCGGAGAGCTTTGGACTGCGCCGTCGGTAAGGTCGTTCCTGTTAGCTGCTGGGGCCTTTGGCCGCCGCCTCCGCCTCGGCCATCCTTCTAGACATCTCTGCTTTGATTGCGTCGAGGTTGAAACTCGCGCCCCGCTGCATCGGCGGGTAATCGAGGAAGGTTTGGATTTCCTTGCCCATTAACTGTTGGACAAACACGAAGCGCCAGAATTCGTACTTGAACCAATCGAAGTACTGCTGCGCCCCGTCTTTCGTGCCATTGTTGGGCCAACCCGTGCGCTCGAACGGATCGAGACGCAGGTTGGTTATGTAAGGAACGTCAGGATGAGTCTTTTCGCCCAACCAGCCTTGGGGTTGGTCGATGAAGCGGAACTTGTAATCATCAATGCGCACCGCGCCGACCGTGCTTTCGCCGAGGTAGAAGATTTCATGACGCGCGGACGGGCCTTTTCCCGTAATGGCGGCCATCTGGTTGTAACCATCCAGATGGTTCTTGTAGGTCCGGTCACCGATCGTTTTGCCCTTCAGCAATTCTTCGGTGATGTTCGGATTACCGGCTGCGGCGACGAAGGTGGGAAGCCAGTCCAGACCGGAGAAGATGCCATTCTGCACCGAGTCTGGAGGTACATGACCCGGCCAGCGAATGATCGCGGGTACGCGGAAGCCTCCCTCAAGGACTGTTCCCTTGGACTGCGCGAACGGCGTCTGACCGCCATCGGGCCAGGTGAAGAGTTCGGTGCCGTTGTCGGTGGTGAACAGGACTATGGTGTTGTCGTCTTCGCCGATGTCCTTCAGCTTCTGCATCACGATGCCGATGTCGTCGTCCATTTGCGCCATGCTGGCTTCTTCTTCCGACCAGCCATTCTCCGAATTGCGCAGCGCTTCATACTTCGGTGAGAGATGAGTGACGATGTGCATGCGGGTCGGGTTGATCCAGACGAAGAACGGCTTGCCGTCCTTCTTGGACTTATCGATGAAATTGATCGCGAGGTCGCGTATCTCGTCATCCACCGTCTCCATGCGCTTGGGATAGAGCGTGCCGGCATCCTCAATCTTCTGCTTGCCGATTACGCCCCAGCGGGGCATCACCGTCGGATCGTTCGTGTCGGTAGCCCAGCAATGAACCATGTTGCGCGGGCCAACCACATTCAACAGATTCTGCGGATAGTCGGGATGCGCCGGGTCCTCCATCGCATCCAGGTGATACAGGTAGCCAAAGAATTCGTCGAATCCGTGAACGCAGGGCAGGAACTGATTGAGATCGCCGAGGTGATTCTTGCCGAACTGGCCGGTGGCGTAGCCCATCGATTTCAAGACCGTGGCCGTGGTTACCGCTTCGGCGGGAATCCCGATTTTGGCGCCGGCCTGCCCGACCGTGGTCATGCCGGTACGGATCGGCAGTTCGCCGGTGATGAAATTCGCGCGCCCCGCCGTGCAACTCGCCTCGGCGTAATAGTCGGTGAACAGCATGCCCTCCTTGGCGAGCTTGTCGAGGTTCGGCGTTCTGCCGGCCATCATGCCGCGGTGGTAGGCACCGATGTTCCACATGCCGATGTCGTCGCCCATGATGATCACGATGTTGGGTTGCTTAGCTTGTGCGGAGGCGGTGGGTGTTAAAGCGGCAAGCCCCAGAACCACGGCCAACGCTGAAAATACGGAAGTCAGCTTTATATTGAACTTCATTCGTGCCCTTCTCTTTCCTTGCTAGCTTCTGATTGAGATCGATGTGGTGCTGGTAATAGTATCGGTTACTACAAGCCTCAGTAACCCAGATGGCGAAGGGCCATCTGGGCGGTCCGTTTGAGTTCCGCCTTCGTTGAACCGTTCGCTGCCTGGATGGATAGACCGGCGAGGATCGATGAGAGATACCGGGTATAGTCCACCACGTTGATGTCCTTGGACAACTCTCCGCTCTTTCGCGCCTGTAGAAGACGCTCCCTCATTGCGACTTCATTCTGTTTCCGTATCTCGGTCATGAGATCCCTCGCCGGCTTAGCGTCTACACTGCAGCCCATCGCCCCCGCCAGCGTCATACAAGTCGGCGGATGTCCCGGCGTGGTGAGGAACGCAACCGTATTGTCGAAGAGCGCGCGAATGACCTTTTCGAGGGTTGGCCCCTCCAGTGCTTTCATTGCATATTGCGCTCGACTGTCCATATAGCGCTTTACCGCAAGTGAAAACAAGGCGTGCTTGTCACCGAAGGCCGCATAGATGCTTGACGGGTTGAGACCCATTGCCTGGGTAAGATCGGCCATCGAAGTACCTTCATAGCCCCGTTCCCAAAAAAGCAGCATCGCCGCCTCTAGCGCCGCGTCCTTATCAAAGCTGATGGGTCGTCCCGTCTTTCCATTGCCTGTTTTCATACATTTCCCCGCTACATCCACATTAGAGTGCCAAATCGCGAATCCGATGCGCCTCGCGCTACATCTGTAACAACTGTTCCGTAATAACGCGGACTAGAGACGGTCAAAGGAGAAGAAAATGGGCGCACTTGAAGGCAAGGTAGCTGTAATCACTGGAGGCAATAGCGGGATCGGCTTGGCTACGGCCAAGCGCTTCGTAAAAGAAGGGGCCTATGTGTTTATTACCGGGCGTCGTCAAGCGGAGTTGGACGCGGCGGTCTCGCTTATCGGGAAGAATGTAACGGCCGTTCAGGGAGATGTCTCGAAGCTCGATGATCTAGATCATCTCTACGAAGTAGTGCGAAAGGCGAAGGGACGTGTCGATGTCGTCTTCGCAAATGCCGGCGTCGTAGATCCTGTTTCACTCGCAGAATCGACGCCAGAAAAGTTTGACAAGCACTTCAACCTGAACGCGCGCGGGGCGTACTTTACGGTGCAGAAGGCGCTCCCGCTGCTCGCCGACAAAGCATCAATCATACTTTCTGGGTCGGCGCGCATGGCAGATGGGCGTACCGGGCTTCGGCGCGTATTCGGCGACGAAAGCAGCTTTGGTCTCCTTTGTCCGGACCTGGACCGCAGAGTTGGCCAGCCGTGGCATCCGAGCGAACGTGATCAGTCCTGGACCGACGGAGACGCCCATGATCCATGTCGGCGCTAAAGGATCTGAGGAGGGTACAAGCGATTACTTCCGGAAGATGATCCCAATGGGACGACTTGGAACACCAGATGAGCTTGCATCGGCAGCCGTATTCCTCGCTTCCGACGAGAGCAGCTTCATCACTGGCATCGACCTGCCGGTCGATGGCGGCACCGTCTCCAGATAATCCGTCAATATCGCAATTTCAAATAGGTTGACGCAGGATACTCTACCATTCGTCGCGTCAGTCGTGACAACAGATAACCCTCAACAATGCTCAGCACCCGCTGAGAGAACTGGAGATTCTTTATGAAGTACGCCATTATTGGTTCCGGCAAAATTGGTACCGCGCTCGCACGCGCCTTCGCAGGTAAGAACATCGAAGTCGGAATCGCAAACTCCCGTGGACCAGAGACACTCTCGTCCTTTGCAGAAGAACTTGGTCCCGGCGTCGTTCCCCAATCCATTCAAGACGCGTATGAGGCTGAGATGATTTTCCTCGCTGTCCCATTTCCTGCTCACAAAGATGTTGCGAAGCAATTCGAGAAATGGAACGGCAAGATCGTCGTCGACCTGACGAATGCGCTTCATGTGGCTCCGGAAGAGTTGGGAGGTCTACTCTCTTCCGAAGTCGTGTCGCAAGCATTTGTCGGAGCGCGCCTCGTCAAGGCCTTCAATCATCTGCCTGCGGAACAGCTTGGGACGAATCCCTCCCTGCCGGGGCAGCGGCAGGTGGTCTTCGTATCAAGCAATGATGCCGACGCCAGCGCGAGTGTTGCCTCCGTTGCTACGCAGCTTGGCTTCGCTCCAGTCGAACTCGGAAAGCTCGATAAGGGCGGCGCACCCCTCCATGTTCTAGGGGGGCGTCCTGGCGGCCTTCTGTTTCAGAATCTGGTGAAGCCCGGCTGATTGCAGCAGTCACTTGACCGGCGAGCTCATTCGCAAGCGTTTAAGTCAGTTTCCGTTAAGCGGTTTCCCGTTACTAAGCCTCTTTGAGCTTCCTAATTAGTTCCTTGATGAGTGATTGGCGTAATCATACAGCGAAGTCTCCGTCAGCCGCGTCCCTCAGGCAGCTCCCCACATCTATCGTTAAATAAGCTCAAGGCCAAACCCCAATAAATATCGAGTTTGACCCGATAACATGATGGATGTGCCCGATTCGCCGAAGCCGTTTCATTGCTCTCAGATGAACCAGGAAACGCGGTGAATCATCAATGGTAATGCCAAGCTTGAAGACTGGCCATGATGCCGCTCGCCGCCGATTCTGGTTGGCGATGTCCGGGTTTGTCATGGCGCTTGCGCTGCTGCCCTTTTCCTACAAAGTGGAACGTCGCTTGGAGACAGCTGTTCACATCAAAGGCGCAGAATCCGAAAAAGTTGACCTGGAACTGGCGCAGCGTTTCCAGTCTCCGTATGCTCACCGCATGATTCTGGTGATCAGCGGCATTCCCGATCCGGATTCAGCAAAAGGCGCAGATGCGTTGGGCTTCTTAACCAGTTCATTGCGTAGTGTGCCGGGAGTGTCGGGTGCCCTCTCGAGTCTGGATTGGCCAGATCCTCTGTTCACTGGAGACAATGGCGGGGCCTTGATCATCGTCGGGTTGGACCCGCACGATGAAACTGTCGAGGCATTGGTCCCCAGTTTGAGGGCAAGAGCACGCTGGATGGCAGATCAGCTTAGGTCGCAATACCCCAATATCAAACTGGAGATTACGGGTGAAACGCCCCTGACCTTCGATCTTCGCAAGCTTAGTGCGGATGACGTCAACCATGCGGAGGAACGAGCAATGCCGGTAACTCTCTTGCTGCTGTTGCTGGCTTTCGGCAGTCTCGTGGCCGCGCTATTGCCGCTGGGAGTTGGAGTACTCTCAATCTCGATGGCGATGGGTGCGGCTGCGCTACTCGCGCATTATCTGCATCTGTCGATTCTGGTGCTGAATCTGGCGACGATGCTCGGCCTTGGCTTGGGCATCGACTATGCATTGCTGATGGTGAGCCGGTTTCGCGAAGCATTGGCCGAGGGATATAATCCCGGCCCCGCTGCCGATATCGCTGCCGTGCAAGCGGGGCGGACGCTGATAATCTCGGCCACGACAGTTGCAATCGGATTTTCAGCACTGCTGATTGTACCCATCAGCGAACTGCGCTCCATCGGGATAGCTGGCCTGCTGGTAACCGTTTTGAGCGTAATGCTGTGTACATCCATTCTGCCTTGGGCGCTTGGTCTGCTAGGGCATCGCATCAATGCCGCCAGAGTGCGTCTTCCAGCGAGACGATTCAAAACGCGGGACAGCCTATGCGCACCAAGTGAGCGGTGGGTGCGGTGGGGCTGCATCGTAACTCGCAGGCCGTGGACAGCTCTGCTTGTCGCCGGGATTCCGCTACTGATCCTTGCATTCCAGGCACGGAGAATCTCTTCCGGGCTTCCTGACCGTGACTCGCTCCCGGCCGCAGCCGAGTCGGTGCAAGCACTGCACACGCTTCAAGGCATGGGGCGGTCGGGTATTGTGCAGTCCCTCCGAGTGGTCCTGGAGTTGCCGCCGCAGTCTCCGCCCCTCTCGCCGGCTGGCTGGCTTGCCGTCAGTCGCCTGACGAAGCGCTTCCAGAGCGATCCCAGAGCGCAAGAGGTCGCATCTCTTCCGACCCTCACGGGAATGTCTGACACTCCGGATGCTGTCGACCAAATCCCCGAGTCAATCCGCAAGAGTTTTCTGCGCAGCGATGGCCAAGCTACCTTGATTGAGTTGCTGCCCACCCCCACTCTTTCGCCCAACGAACAGATACGATGGGTACGAGAGGTGCGCTCCTTCGATGTCGCCGCGATAACCGGCGTGCCCGGCGCTGTGCTGCGCGTCGGCGGCGTCCCCGCACGCAACGCAGATTATGACTCGGTAGTAAAAGAGCGGTTGCCGAGGGTGGTCCTTGGCGTCGTATTGGGGAGCTTACTGGCGCTCCTGATTGGGTTACGTTCCTTATTTGCGGCTGTCAAAGCAATTCTGCTCAATCTGCTCTCCGTTGGCGCTTCAATCGGTGCGTTAGTTCTAGTTTTTCAGGAAGGCCACGGTAGCAAACTCTTTGGGCTCAGCGGACCGACCGGCACCGTATTCCCGATTGTGCCGATTCTCGCGTTTGCCATCGTCTTCGGATTGAGCATGGACTATGAGGTCTTCCTGGTCGCCCGAGTCCTCGAAGAACGGCGGCGCGGTCTATCCGAGAGATCAGCGGTGATCGAGGGCCTGGCGCGGACGGCCGGACTCATCACGAGCGCCGCGGCTATTATGATTGCCGTCTTCACCGCATTCACCATCGGAAGCTCTCTGATCGTCCAAATGCTGGGCTTTACGCTCGCCGTGGCGGTGTTCATTGATGCTACAGCGGTGCGGATGGTTGTCGGGCCGGCACTATTGCAACTTGCCGGCGACTGGAATTGGTGGCCCTTTGGCTTATATGGGGTCCCGGCAGCGTCTGAAGAGGAGCCTATCCCATGACGGCGAACACCGTGGATGCTCCAGTGACAGCACAGGGCCTCGCAACAGCCTAATTAAGCGATTCGATTTATTTCACTTGGGCGCTGGACTGGCTGATAGCAAAGTCCTTGCGTCCAAGATTTGCCTTTCCCGAGCCCACTTCGATTACAAGAATCGAGAAGCCGGGTTTGCCCTGCAGCTTTGCCTCCACTTGCGTCGCAGACCAAACGCCGCCGACCTGCCGCAGGCCATAGTAAATGAATTCCTTCTGCTGTCCCGTTCCGTGAAGCGTCTTCACCACATGCACAGGGTACAAAATGCCGCGGTCAATCCACGATGTCACCGAATCATAGTAAGTCCGGTCCTGAGAGCCGGGCATGCTCTTAAGGACAAAGCAATCGCGTACGCCGTATTTCTCCGATGCCAGGAGTTCCTGATTCTTCCAGAAGAACTGGCTCTCTACCATATCTTCATAGGAGAAGTCTGTTCCTACTAGTGGGTCGTTCCAACGTTCGAATGGCAACACGCTAACGGCCTTCTGGCCAGGAAGTACCGCCTCGATGGCCACGTGCCCACTCACGCTCATATGCAGAAGAAGGCTCGTCTTCTCCGAGGCAGGCCCCGAGATCTCGCATAGCAGACGCAGACCATCGGGAAACCAGTGAGCCTTGGCGACAAACTTGTAGCTCGTGCGCTTGCCATTGCCTTCCACCCGTTTGAGGCGCCCGGTCACGCGGTAGTCCAATTTCTCAATACGCTGGCGCGAGCCAGTCAGCACAGTCTCCAGGTCAGGATTCGCCGCGAAGGTCCGCCATGGATGCACCAGCGACAACAGCACTAGCAACGCGATGGACGCTTCAATCGGCCCGCAATGCGCCCACCTGGCCTCTGGATACCGGCCAACCTTGCGGCTGCGACAAACCACTACGACGCGGCGCATGAAGGTCATTGAGGTGCACCCATTTTCGCCCACTTAGTTATACGACAGTTTGTTTCCTGCACCCCGGGGGTCTCAGGCCAGAACGGGCCTCGCAGTTCTCTCCGCTAGCAAGGCCAGCTTCTCTTCGTGATTCATGGGTTCCCACGGAACAAGTTTCTCGGCAAGCACATCCATTCGGCGTAGGAGGGTCAACTCGATGAATAGCCCCATAAAATCCAAGTCCCGAAAGACCAGGGAGCCGGACTCTTTCATCTTGTCGCGAATTCGCTCGAGATGGGCTGGCATCTCGGTCCAGTGAAGGCCAGATCGGTGGTGATGACAGAGGTGGTATCCCTCGTTCATGAAGTTCACCTCATCCAAGACGGTCACGGTATTTATAAAATAATCGTCGGGGTGTTTCGGGTCACAGAAGGCGTGCTGAACCCATGCGGTGACTGCCATGATGAAGTTCATGAAGAGAAGAGGAACTAAGACGAACACGATCCCAATTCTCCAATCGTAAATAAAGACAGCTCCGAAATAAACGCAGTACCGTGTTATTCCCCAAAACATTCGTTTTCGGTTCTGTTCCTGGCCTTTAGCTTTAAAGTAGGCGTATGGAGCAAGCCCCAGGGCCGTCCAAATGTTGTCTGAAAGATACCAAAAGAAATCGAGTAGACTAGTTCGATCGTAGCGACTGGAGTAGACGTTATCGTCGGGTCCCCCGTTTTCTCTATGGTGGAGACGGACATGAACCGTCCGACCCAGTTCTGGAAGGTCCCCATACAAATATCCGAGAAAGAATTCCGCGTAGCGCCCGAGGACCTTCTCGTATTCCCCAGAGAAGTACCCATGGGGCCGGTGCGCCTCCATGTGTTTGGCGCTGAACATCCTCATCGAGCGCTGAAATTTGAAACCGCACAGCGAAAGATAGAAAGCGATCGCCAGCAGAAGTCGAGGTTTTCCTAGAACGAGCTGGATCACGAAAATTGGCACAGCAGTAAGGGTGAGAGAGACCATGATTCGTAACGCGGGGGTGTCCCGGGAGTCTCGCAGAACTCTTTGGCCCAGGCGGTCGATGAACCGGTCGTAAGCTTGGTTGAGAAATTGATACGTGTCGCGTAGAGGACGAACCCTCCCGAGAAGCTTGGCCACACCGTAGCATCCAAAGGAAAGCACGGCTACGAGCGATATGGCAACAACGCTACCTAGAGCAATGAGTACTGCTAACGACCGAACCAAAAGTTTGAGTATGGCTTGAGGTCTGATCGCACGCCAATACGTCTTTGAGCGAGCGTCTGATCGCGCGTCGTTCAAATTTGCCGGCGTCAACTTGCCTACGAATTGCACATTCGTCATTGTACTGATTGACCGGCTTTGTCAGGCCCGGCAGAAAGCACCAAAATAGACATGACGGTCCGGGCCCGGCTGACCAGGAACTCAGCGGGTTCCGACGTCAATTACTTCCGGCCAGGCTGTTTCCAGTTGCTGCCGAACGGTGCGCCATTTATCGAAGTCGAGATGGCCCGTGTCGAGAAAATCGACCATATCGCTGGAAAGGAAATCGATGAGCGCGGCAAGCGCCGATTTTTGAGCATCGCTCCCAGCTGGGTCTTCACGTGCGACCAGCCTCGTCAGGACATCAGCGATCCGCACCTCTGCGTCCTTGCCCGTCGGGTCCTCGATAATGCCAATCGCTTCACGCAAGCTCGACAGCAGATCATTTTTTGTGTCCGGCACCGCCGCTTGGAGTTCCGGCAAAAGGCGCCCGCCAGGGTCACTAATGGCGGGTATTTTCCATGTCGCCAAGCAGTCCTCAAACGAAAGTGTATCCTTGCGAGACATAGAAAACAAAGAGCCCGAGAGTTGTGTCGGCGCACCGAGCGAAAACAGCGGCGCCTGTGCGCCGAAATACAAATCAAATTGAATGTGCTGAGGCATGCCAACCGGAACAATCTTGGTTTTTGGCACAGTACCGTTCTCGTCATCCGCACGCTCGACCACCGCGACCAGCGACACTTCGGAACTGGTGATCCCATAGCGCTCGCTGACTTCGACCAGTTTCTGCCGAACAGCGTCGTCGTGGTTCTCGTAGCATGCCTCTAGATCTGCGATCAGTTTTGCGCCATGTAGTTTTTCGACAAAACCCTCCAGTCCGTTCGCGATGGGTTCGAAAGGCACTCTCGTCGAGCCTTGAAGCCATTCGATTATTGCGGCTGGATCTTCCATATCGATTTCTCCAAAGGCAACCAACGGAGTGCCGCAAAACACGGGTCCGGTTGAAAAGGGCCGCATATTTGCGTTTGTAATTCTGACCTCCGTAGCGATAGTGCCGCCCAGTGCGGAAAACAACTCGAACGCAGCCATATCGACACGTTCCGCTGGCGTCACGAAACGGCAAACGCCGCCGGTTTGCCGGGCCAGCAGCTCAAGGAAGCGATCCTGACTCGCGCTGCCAATCCCCAAACAGAACAGACGGATCTCACATTTGCGCGCCCGCCGGAGGATGTCAACAGTGCCGGCAACCTGTCCGTCCGTGATGAGGAAAATCTCGCCTTCGCTCGCCCCAAGCAACTGCACCGCTGCTTCGACACCGCTCGCGAGTTCTGTCCCGCCACGAGCGTCGATTGCGCTCAAAAATGCGCATGCTTCGTCTTTGTGATCCTGAGTTCCGGGAAGCAGTGTCTCACGGAAGCGCTCCGCCACACCATCGAAGGCGACAATCCCGAACCGATCGTCCGGTGATAGCCTTGCGAGACAGTTCTCGACCGTACGGCGAGCCTGTATAAGCGGCTGCCCCTGCATGGACCCAGAGCGGTCCAGCAGAAACACGACCTTGCGGCTCGTTTTCACTTGTTGTCCGAAGACCGCGGAGGGCACAACCATGGCGAAATGCTTGCGGCCGCCGGAGGCTCTATCCGACCATGCCTCTGAAGCAGCCGGGCCGCGTTTCACATCCAGAACCAAATCGCGATTTGGAATGTCCTGATCGGGCGAGAGCTTCACCCCCGCCGAACAGGCGTCGTTCAGGATCAAGCGAAGAGCGTGTGAGGGCGAGGCGATTTCGCGAACATTCTGTGCGGGCTCCACTCGCAAGTCAAAGCCGATCTTGTGCAGATGAGCGGCGTCGTTATGAAATGGCGGCAGGAACACACCGCCTGTTACCGTTTCGGGCAATTCTATTGTGCCGGCGCCAGAGCGGTCCAGCGACACGCGCATCTGTTGGTGATAGCAAGGAGCGACGGTGAATGGAAACCGGAATCGGAACCCATCGTCGGTGAGCGACAACCCCGCGATCAGATCCAGGTGGACGGAGACGGTTTCTCCCGGAAGAAGATTGCCAACGGTCAGGTTCACTATGCCATCGAGGCTCTGTTGAGTTAGTCCGGCCAGGGAGCCGTTTTCTAATGCCTCCTCGTATCGCCTTTGCGCGTCCGCAGCACGCTCAAGGCGGCTCGAAATCGAGAAGCGATCACCCGAGATTCGAAAGCCTACGAGAGAAGCGTCGCGAGGGAGGGGGAAGCAATAGACCACCTCCACCGATGATTTCTCGCTGCATCTGAACACGTGATTGACGGTCAGCTTTGCGCCAAACGGCAGAACTTGCCCGGTAAGAAACAGCGCCTGCATGTCGAGCGCCAGAACTTCGGCGCCGTGTGCACGTAGCGGCGCGAAATACGATGTCATTCTCTCTTCCTTCCTTCTTCTTGTTCCTGCCCGCCCTGGAGCTTGGCAGCCGAGTCAGCGAGCACGCTTCGGATTATTTTGTGACGCCACGGAGCGATACTGCTCCGAACCCGCACGACTACATCTTCCGCAAGCTGGTATTCCAGCCACGCGACCGCCTCAGGCATTGCTCTGTGGCCTGTATCCGGCGAGAGCGCGAAGGCCACTTCCGCCAACGTCATGCCTTGGGCCTGCAGCTCCTTGATCCGGTTCAGCAGAATGAGATGCGCTTTGCCGTAAACGGCTGCGCGGCCCGCGCGCAGTGGTCCGGGCAGAAGGCCCTGGGCAATGTAGAACCGGATCGTACGTGGCGGCACTTCCGCCCGCTCTGATAATTCAGCGAGTGACAATTCATCCACGGCGGTCACTTGCCCAAAGATTAGCTTTTTATAGCGACACTGTCAAGTACTGTCGGCTTATTTGAGGATCTCAGCATTAGTGTGAGCGTGACCGATGGGAACATGTCGTCACGTTCTGGGATCACTGGGGAACCAGTCACCCCGACAACACTGGACCGCTACGCTTGCTCGTGGTCGTCTACACGTTCCGCGGCGAGAATATTTTCACCAAAACACAGATTCACAAAATCTGCACAAGATTTTTGCGTATCGAGAGACCAAGACCTTTTATGCTGAATGCGAGCGACAGAGCCGGCCTCGAGAAACCATAGATGAATGACAGCGGCGCAGAGCAGATGCGGCCGTCCAGCGCGCCAATCTGCGCTCTGATCTTTCTCTCCGGGCTACTATTTCGCGTTTGGTTGATTTATACGTATCCCGCCCTGTACGGTGGTGACACGGTCATTCACATTCGGAACCATGACCACATCCTGCTTAACCACCAACTGCCAGCCCTACAGACACTGCTGTTCCTCACCTACAAGATTACGGACGCGCCCATCGCCTTCCGCTTGGTCACCGCTGTTCTCGGAGCGGCGGCCGGGCTTGGCTTCTACCTTCTGTCAAGCCGCATCATGACGCGGGTAAGTGCCTGCTGTAGCGCGGCGTTCTTCGTGACAAATCCGTTCTTAAACGAGATTTCTATTGTGCCATTTCAAGAAATACTCATGTTAGGGGCGCTTTGCTTTGCAGCTTATTTTTATATAGAACGCCGGGTTGCATTCGCCAGCGTCGCTCTTGGCATTGCCTGTCTTACCCGCTATGAAGCCTGGATTGCTTGTCCGATTCTCTTTCTCAATGAGCTTCGATATATGCGCCGCACCCCATTTAATGCTCTGAAGGCTCTCGGTTTGTTCTGTTGGGCGCCCGCGCTGTGGATCGCGTTCCATTCAGGCCTGTCAACGTCCGGTACTTACGTCATCGAAGCGCCGCAATCGGCCGGGCGATTGATTCGCTGGCTTTACCTTGCCTGGATAACTGTCAAAAACACTCCCTTGCCTGTCCTGGCTCTCGGCGGAATTGGACTGTTCCTGATTGTGAGAGATCGGCGATATCGCTCGCCCGGTTCGCGAGCCCTCATTGCGTTCGCAGGCCTGTTTCTTGTCGCGGTTTTGTACTCCGCGCATGGAGACGCAGACCGGGGGAGCGGGACCGCTGAATGGTTCGTCAGTTCAAGAGAAGCCACGCTGGTATTGGCCTATGTTCTGCTGCTAGCCGGAGTGGGCATAGATGCGATGATCCGGAATCATCGCCCTCTCGCAATAGCGATTGGAACCGTAAGCGTGGCATTGGGTTTGGTGCAATCCGCGCGGTTTGTGCGGAGCGAAACCTCTCAACCGGAAGTGCAGCTCTGCTATCGCCTCGCTCGCTACCTTGACGATCACGTCGGGACCACCGGCAGAGTGCTTATACTGGCAAAGCCATTCCGGGCGGAGCAACTGAACGTTTATCTGGAAAAGGCAAGACAATCAGGAGGCGAATCCGGATGGCAAAGTGCCCGCGCCAATCTCCGCAAGCAAGATCTCTCGCCGATCGATTTTCAAAGAACGGCAGTCCAATGCCGTCTGCGTGAAGACCAACTTAAGAGCGCTGGACTTACGGGAGATGAAAATTGGATCGCCTTGTGGAGCAACGTAGAGGCGGATGCCGGCCTGATGAAGCGTCTCCGAACACTACCCGTCCACGGCCTGCTCCGGCAGGGAAGCGTAACAATTACGATTTATCACCTCGGCGGGTAAGAGAGCCGGGCGATGTACAGATCTGTCAAGCGTATCGCCCGTCCATTGCTGGAAGGGAAGTTCGCTTTGCCAGTCCCGAAGAAGATTAACGGTCATCTGGTCTGGACGCAAGTCCGCCTGCTAAACGCGGATCCGCCGGAAACACACATCCTGCAATGGATTGCCGAGACAGTATCCTCCGGATCCACATTTTTTGATGTAGGCGCCCACTACGGCTGGATGTCGATTGCGGGGGCACAGAGGGTGGGTCCGGCAGGCCGGGTTATAGCTTTTGAAGCAGCGCCTGTTTTGGTTGATGTGCTGCGTTATCACAAACGGATGAACCGCCTGTCTCAGCTAGGTATCGTGCAAGCCGCAATTTCCAGCGCCAGTAACCGTGGAGCGCCGTTTTTCCTGCTGAACGGGGGTCTAAGCTGCCGTAATTCTTTAACTATCGGGGAAGAGAACGCCTGCTACGTAAAGCCGCAAGACAAGACTTGCCTGCTGGTGGATTGTATAAGCCTTGATGAATTCGTGGCTCGGTCTGGGATTGTTCCAAGAGTCGTGAAGATTGACGTAGAGGGAGGAGAGCTGCTTGTTCTCCGGGGGGCAGAGAGAGTTCTAGCAACCCACCGGCCTTTATTGATCCTGGGCGTCCATCCGTATTGGCTGCCAACATCCCATTCCGTTGAGCAAATTCACGAGCTTCTTCGCAAACATCGCTACCGCATCCGTGATGAACATACGGTTTACTTCGACGGTGGATACCTGGCTGACTATGTTTGCGCGCCTGACTGCGCGTGAAGAACCGTATGAACCGGCGCGCGGCGATCGAAGCTGAAGTAAAAGACCATTGCCGCCAGGATCGTGACGAAGGCAAAGGTTGTCAGTGTCAACTTGTATCCTATGTTCGAAAGCATGGCGCCTGCGGCCGCCGAGGCAAACATTCCCGCGAGCGAGACGACAAAGAAGTTAAGCGCCGAGGCGCCATTACGATGCGGCGCTTCTGTCCGGCTCATCAGCATGCTCAGCAGACATGGCTCGCTCATATACTGAAAGCACACGTAGCCAACATAGAGAACAGCGCCCATTCGGGCGCCATGCACGATAGCGAGTAACGCAAGCGAGGCCGCGGTCGCAACTTGCATGTACGCAACGCTTCTTACCTCCCCAAGTCTTTTCACGATCGCGGGCACTAAGAGGATCACCAGGACCTGCATCAACTGCCCGGAAGAGAAGATCGCTCCGATTGCCGGAGCCCCGAGGCCAAGGCGGTTCGCGAAATACACATTGAAGAACGGATTAAAACCATTGGTCCCTGCGGTCCAGACAAACACAGATAAAAGGAAAAGATAGACGAATGCGCTTCGCGGATAAATGTTCTTCTCGCGATGTATCGTCACCGCTTCAGGGAATCGAACTGAAAAGGTGGGCAGAAAGGCGAGCGCCGCGAGTGCGGACCCCGCAATCAGAGCGGCCCGATTGGACTGTACGCCCGTTGAGAAGAGACCCAAGCGCAAGAGCAGGCCAGGAAGTTGTCCTCCGAGAAAGCCGGCAAGAGCGCCAATGCCAATACCTACGGAGGTAATCAGAGCAAACCCGAAAGCTCGATTTCGGCTGTCCGTGAATCCCGCAACAGTGGGGGGCAGTGTGACCGCCCAGAAAGACATGAAGACGCCATTGAGGAATGCCGCGCCGAGCAGCGCGGGCTGCGACAGCACGACCGCTCGCAATGTTGTCGCGCATGCCGTCCCGGCGATTGCCAGAAGCAGCGCTCTCCGCAGCCCGATGCGGCCCGCGATCGCGGCAGCAGGCAAGACTCCAACCAGCGTTCCCGCTGTTACAGCGGCGGCCAGGTGCCCGATGAAACTTTCGCGGTAGCCAGAGTCGAGCAGGTATAGGTTGTACAGCAGGAAAAATATAAATTCTCCGAAATCGAAGAGCGCGGAGCCCAGCAGGAATACCAGAAAATCACGGCCCAACCTCTTGCGCAGCCACCACCATTGGACGCCCCGGCCACACGTGGGTAGAAGAGTCCGCGAGTGATGCCCGGCGCGTCTTATAAGGTATCGGAACTCGCCAGCATTGTGCGGGGCGTTGCCGGGTGTTGCGCTCGCTTGCGTAGTGGCTGCAAGTTCAACAGCGTTTATTGGAAACAAACGCCGGCAAAATACCCGTATCCTGGCTCGCGAGGAGCTCAATAGGCACATGTTCAGCCATAACTCGTCCTTGTTGGGGACGAATAGGGACTCGATGGGAGATACGCCGTACTTGTGCATCCAGAATTTCGTATCTTCCGGGAGTGCCCGCGCTCCCTCTGTAATCAGACTCGGCAGCCCGCAATTGAACCAACGGTGCACGAGACAAAAAACGACGACCTGCAATCCACGGACTTGTGAAGAGTAAAGCCCGTGCCAACGTAGCCAAAACTGATCGTCTTCCGGTCGTCCGTTCAGAAAGTACGCGATTTCCCACGCTCTTTGCAGCCTGAGGTCTCCATGTAGAAGATGCATCAGCAAATGCAGTGCCGCAAACGCGAGCGTGTCGGCCAAATCGAGCACGGGAGCACAGCGGCCTGCGCCGAATGCTGTTTGAGACTGCCTGGACCACACTTCCCTTTCCCGCGGACCGGGAATGCCTTCCATCGTTTCATCCCAGAGCTGATAATGCAGGTCCACAGGTATCGGCAGATCCTGGGCAAAATAGTCCCCTCGCCATTTCCAATTTGTCTCGCGCACCATCGGCGGGAGGTGCCGGCCTTTCGAATGGCCAATGGGACGATATCCGAGCGCCGTCAAAACGTCATTGGCAGCGAGAATGCTTTCAGGCAAGCACCAGATATCAATGTCGCCTTGTACGCGGAGCAGCGGGTCAGGCGAAAAAAGTGGAGAATGGGCAAATCCTTTGAGAACGACAAACTCTATTGAGCGAGCGGAAAGCGCTTCCGCTATCTCGAATGCCGCGGACTTAAGCCGCGCGAAGCGAGCCGCATTATCGAGACTGTTGCGTTCAATCCGATCGCGAATGCAGTCCGGAAGCGACGGCCCACAGAGGTGGCCCAGCATTAGCGTGAGCTGCGTTTGGTCGCATAACGCCAGAAGCTGGTCCCATTCCGTCGCGGAGAGAATCCGAAGCGCGTCATGGTTTGGGTTCGAGAACTGAAGCGCTTCAAGAAGCGCTGTCCCGTAGCGGGGAATCCGGTTAGAAATCAAAGCGTGTTCCGAATTGCAGCCGGCGCGGTTCTCCTGTTGAAAGGATTCTGCCAAAGAAAGGCCCGAGATCGGGATATGGCCCGGGAATACCGTAATTCGGGTGGTTGAGGATGTTGAACCCTTCTACGCGTAACTCGACCGTGGCGCGCTCAGCAATCGAGAATCGGCGTTCAAGGGCCATATCGATCACTTCATTGCCGGGTCCGGGAATGATGTTCCGTCCAGCATCGCCAAACGTGTAAGGAGCCGGCGTGCTAAAGGCCGCCGTATTAAACCATTCGTTAACCGTGCGCTGGCTGGCTGGAAGGCTGATGCTTTGTCCGGGAACAATGTTGGGCCGATTGGGCGTGCCTGAATTCGCGATGTCGGTAGCAATATAGAACGGATTAAGAGGAGTACCATCCTGAAATGTAAGCAATCCGCTCAGTTGCCAATTCCGCAAAACAGGCCGAAAGAAGGGACTGGCGGGCAGGACATAAACGAACGCGGCGCTAAGCCTGCGCGGAACGTTTGAGAAGGAGAGCCCTCTCTCAAGCCGCAGGTTATTCTCATCTTGCGCTCCGGCGCTGTCATATTGCCCCACGATGACACTATCAGCGTCATCGATCGATTTAGACCACACATAGCTCGCTAAAAAGGTCAACGACGATGCAAAACGCTTCTTGGCGGTAATTTGCAGGGATTGGTAGGAAGAGTTGCCGATATGTTGCCGCTGGAAAATTGTGCCGAGGTCCGGGAAGGTGCGAAGGCTTTGCAGGTCTCCCGGCCTCGGGCTCAGGTCCTCGCCGGTTTCCGTATGCAAAGCAGTATTGAAGCGGCGAAACACCCCCAGGTCTGTACCCTTGCTAGCGACATAACCGGCTTCGAGAACGATTTGTCCCGGAAGTTCTCGTTGGAATCCCGCATTCCACTGCTGGACATAGGGCGTGGGCGCATGCTGGTCTAAGCCAAAATAACTGGGGAAACCGGTGGTGGCCGTGGAAGGAAAACCATCTCGGGTCGTCAGTATAGGAGTCCCCGTGCCGCTCGTCTCATTCATCTGTGTCTCGACTCCATTGAGGACAAGATCGTACGCTTCGTCAGCGATTTCCGGATTAAAGTAGACGCCGTAGCCGGCGCGGAACACGGTATCGCCGCCGCGAGAAAAGATTCCAGGCAAACGCCACGCCAGGCCGGCGCGCGGAGAGAAATTCAAGCGATTTGGATCTGAAGCGCTATGCACGTTTACCAGGCGCGGCTCAGACGGGAGGGTAGAATAGCCAAGATTCAATAGCTGGTTTTGGGAGTCGGTAAATGGCGAATCATATTCATACCGTAGGCCCCAATTGACTGACAAGCGGCGCGTCGCCTGCCAGCTGTCTTGAACGAAGGCAGCATATTCAACTTGACGAAGATAGGCTAACGGCGAACCAACCGTCCGTTCTGTCGTTACGGGGAACCCCAGAAGAAAGTCAGCAAGCCCGTCGCCCCCGGTTTGGTCGACAGAACTTGATGTAAACGCCCCCGTGTAAGTGTATTTCCCGCGGATGAGATTACTTTGCTGATAGTTGAAATCGAAGATGCTGTAATCGCCACCAATCGTCCAGGTATGACGGCCATGAACGAATGTAGACGCGTCAGAAAAATATAACGTGTTGTCCCGCTGAATCTGCGGCAAGGTAGGGTCATCGGTAACTGTGGAAAAGTCAGTTACAAAAAAATAAGGCAGTCCAAATGCAAACGGATTAGTAGGCGGATTGCTCAGGCCGAGGGCAGCTGCCACGTTCTGGCTGAAGGCGCTGGCTGGGGCGTCAAACAACCGGAGACGAGTGAATGATACTCGAAACTCGTTGGTCCAGTCTGTCTTTGCAAAGGTTTCGCCGAGTACGATCTGCTGCGCTCGAAGCAGCTCCGTGGTTGGCAAAAGGGGAAAGTTTCCCGCAAGATCACCGTCTTCATTGTTGAGCGTATAGCGGCCAAAAAGTAACCCAGCGCTACGAAATTGGTGATCGATACGACCGGAAACACTGTTGTAATTGCTGATGCTGGGCGTGGAATCCAGGTAGTTACCGTCGGATCCGGGCGACCGATTTGGAAGCGGTTCATACTGCCCCAGGTATTTGCCTGCGATCGGGTCGATACGGGCCGCCGGAATCATGTTATTCGGAAAGGGCACCCGGTTACCGTTAGCGTCGAGAGTCAGCGGATCGTAGATAATGTTGCTGCCCCCCTGGAAGTTTCCCGATCTAAATGCCGCATCCGGAACCAATTGAACGGAAGGCGAAGCAGATGTTGACCGAAGACCCTCATACGAAACGAAGAAGAAAGTGGATGGGAGCGGGAGATGGCCTCCGAGACTACCCCCAAATTGATTGCGCCGAAAAATTGGCCGTGGGAGTGTCGGGTCATCGAAGTAGTTGTGAGCGTCGGTCGCTTCATTCCGCAGGAATTCAAAAGCGCTTCCGTGCATTTGCTGAGATCCGGACTTCGTCGCAATGTCAATCACTCCGCCCGCTGCCTGCGAAAATTCAGGGCTCGCAAGAGATGACGTTACACGAAACTCCTGAACGGAATCCAGCGGTGGGATGACGACGCTGGCGAAGGTATTTCGATCCGTATCATAGGCGCCATCAACAAGGTACGCGTTCATCGACGGGCGCGCGCCATTTATGGGCGGATTTAGCGCGACCGATCCGCGCGAGCTCTCCTGCACGTCGTTATCGCTGTCGTGCGTGAAGCCTCCCAGCTGACGGGGAATCGCTCCCGGGCCGACCGTAACGAGCGACAAGATATTTCGGCCGTCTGAAGGGAGCTCAGTCACCGTGGCAGAGTCGAAGCGATATCCCGCCGAGCTGTCGTCTGTCTCAAGGGGAGAAACCGAACCAACTACTTTGATGGAGTCATGCACTGGGCCTATATCGAGATGCAAATCAACTTTGGCGTTTTGATTGATTTCAAGGATCAAATGGGATGCGGCGAAAGCACGGAAGCCGTTCTTTTGGCCAGTGATGGAGTAAACTCCCGGCTCGACGTCAGGAATTCTATAAACGCCGCTACTGTCTGTTGCGGTCGTGCGCCGGAAGCCAGTCTTCTCCTGCTGCAGCACAATCTGCACGTCAGGCACGAGCGCCCCCGAGCGATCGAAGGCCTGCCCATAAAACGTTCCGGACGACACCTGTGAAAAAAGGAGTGAAGAACACGCCAAAAAGAAAACTACAAATTTCATAAATTACCTGTGCGGAGAGTATGTTCCAAAAGTTCTATAGCGGGATCGAATTCCTTGTAAGTGAGCTCGTAGGCTTGGGCCGCCAGCAGGCATTCCATCGCTGCCATCCGTTCTTCGTGAATGGACAATTCAGGCGGAAAGGGGCTAGGACAGAGACGCCGGAAAGAGTCCTCCCAAGGAACACGGGCAAGGCGCGCCTGGCTGCGTTCCAAGGTCAGGCGATTTAGAAAGATAACGTGGTCGATAGTGGCCTGATGGGCTACCTGTACGTGTCGAAGAGTCTCGGTTCGAATTTCAATCGTCGGCTTTCCATTCCTGACCTTTACGGGGGCGTGCAGCTCCGGAAAGAGCGAAGAGGCTGTAGGACGAAACCGAAACGTGCGAGGGTTACCAACAACGGTTCGGCTCTTCTTTCGGCGGATCAATGAGCTTGCATCATCTGAGACGTACGTCCATCCGCGCATTGCGCAGGCGTAAGCAAGCGACGATTTTCCGGCGCCGGATTCTCCGACGAACAACACTCCGTGCCCTTCGAACTGCAAGCACGCTGCATGTAGGGCAACCACGTGTTGGGTATCCAGCAGCGTATACGCCATCGCCTCCAGAAATTGGTAACGAAGGTAGTCCGAATGAAGAACGGCGCCTTTACTCAAGCACGCGAATCCAAAGCCAGCGGATAAATCGCAGCATGCGAAGTTTTGCCGGTCGGCAATGATGGCAAGCAGGTTTGCCTGCGCGCGAAAAACAGGCGAGGGCGGTTTGCGGCGTGTAGAAGAATCCGAAACGACGAACCGTAGTTCGATGGGCGCTTCGCTGAGACGATGCTGGTGGCCGCCCCAACTCAATTCGGCCGCTCTTATTACCGCAGGATCGTTTGACTTGACGTGCACCGGAAAGCCATGTGGATACAGCACGTGGTGCAGGGGGAGCTGGGTAAAAGCTCCTAAAGGATCCGACACCTCTGTTTGTCCGGAGACTAGCATCAGTAGCGAGAATATCTTCGAAATCGCATGCAAGATGCAAAGGAATCGCAACTAATCTGTAAAACGACAGGTGACCGGCGCCAGGCGGGTTTTACAAAAGCTTTACTTCGCGGGAATCTAGTCGCGGCGACCTTGGTTCACACTTTGAGCGTGCCGGCCGCCAATCCTTTCCGGGTTCTTATGCTCGCGTTGCTGGGAAGCAGCGTGACCCTCATGGGGCAGACGCGCTTGCCACAAGGATGGACCATCACGCCGTAGGAACGCAGATTACCTTGGCAAGCTGTTAACGATACATCCCTGGCGCGCTGAGATTCAGAATCGGGCGCGGCTTATCCTTGCGGACGCCCCTTCGCCTGTTCCATCGCAATTTGATTCACATGAGCGAGAGCTCTGGATCCTGAAGCGCCCTCAATTGCCTTCAGGGGCAATGTCCTGTACTTGGCGCTTGGCCTCGTCCAGAGCTTTTTCGAGAGCTGCAATGTGCTCGGTCTGGCGCTTGACACTTTCCTGCAGCGTGGCGACCTGAAGCGCTGCGACCTTCTGCTCGGCCTCGGCATCTTTCTGCAGAATCATAATCCGCTGTTCATAGTTCGCGGCTGCCTGCCGGCTGGCCTCGGCAAGTGCTGCCTCTTTTTCAGCGGCTATGCGTTTTGGCAGCTCCTCCACTTGCTGGCGCAATTTCACGAGCTCTTCTTCGCGCTCTTTCAAACCGTCTTCGCGCTCGGCCCAATTGCGGTCCAGCTCCTGTTGCTGCTCCTGATTCTTTTTTTCGAGGAGACGCAATTCCTCTTCGTAGCGATCCTGCGTCTTCTTGCGCTCTAGCAGCTTCTTGTATTCGTATTCCTCACCCTCGCGCTGGCGTTGTTTCCGAAACGCCTCTTCCGCCTCCTTGCGCTCGCGCTCAGTGGTGCGTGTTTCGTGCTCCCACTCGGCCCGGCGCGCTTGTATTTCGGTTTCCAGCCGCTCACGCTCGCGCCCATAGTCCTGGACGAGCTGGTCGACGGAGACGGCTGCTATATCGATTTTGTGGAGCCGTTCCAAATCCTTTCGCTCGAGTTCCACGGCTTCGCGCACGCGCGCCAGCAGATCGACTTGCGCAGTCAGTTTGTCCGTTAGATCGAACAGTGTACGTGAGACCTCGCTGTTGAGCGCAGTAATCTTTTGCGCTACGGAATCCACAGAGACGCTCTCTACAGATTGCCGTACTTCCGCGGAATGGCGCTCGCTGGCCTCCAGGTCTTTGGTGTTGACTGACTCTCGCGCGATTTCAGTTTCCCGCTTGATGTTTGAAGCGTTAGGATTGGCCAGACGAGTGGTGAATGTTTAAACGAAAGGTATGCGTGGTGGGGGGCGGACCGGCTGGCCTGGCCGCGGCGGTTGTGCTCAGCCGCGAAAACTACGATGTCACAGTCGTCGATTGCGCTGTTCCTCCCACCGATAAGGCATGCGGCGAAGGTCTCATGCCGGATAGCATCGCGATATTAGGCGAACTGGGCATTGAAATTCCCTCAGATGCGGGATTCGAATTCCGCGGGATTCGTTTTAGCGATGCGCGGTCCATGGTTTGCGCCGATTTTCCGAACGGAATGGCGAAGGGTCTGCGGCGAACCGTGCTTCACGAACTTCTGATCCGGCATGCCGCTGCACAGGGTGTTTCGATCGTCTGGAATGCAAAGCACGTCCGGCTTGGTGAAGGCGGAGTATGGGTGGATGAACGATTCATCGCGGCCGGCCTCGTGGTTGGGGCTGATGGGCAGAATTCGCTAATCAGGCGGCAGGCGGCGCTGGAGCAGGTTACGCGCGAGAAGCGGCGCTACGCATTTCGCCGTCATTACCGGATTGCGCCGTGGTCTTCTTACACGGAATTTCACTGGGGAAAGAGATCGCAGATATATATCACGCCCATCGCGCCGGACGAGATTTGCGTTGTGACCGCTTCGCGCGATCCCAAATCGCGCTTGGAGCAAGCGTTGCGCGACTTCCCTGAACTGAGCCGCCGACTACGCGGGGCAGAGCCGGTTTCGCCGGAAATGGGCGCGCTTTCGCTATCACGCACGCTGCGATCCGTGCAACGCAACAACGTGGTGTTGGTCGGCGATGCTTCGGGTTCCGTTGATGCAATCACCGGCGAAGGCATATGCCTGGGCTTCCGGCAGGCGCTCGCGCTGGCCGCGGCCCTGAAGCGCGGCGATCTTCGGGAATATGAGCGCCTTCATAAGAAGCTGATGAAACGCCCACAAACGATGGCTTCACTCATGTTGACATTGGCGCGCAGCGGACGGTTCCAAAGGCGGGCTCTAGCTGCCTTGGCGCAATATCCTGAAGTTTTCGAATCGCTGCTTGCGGTTCACGTAGGAGCTTCCTCCTTCTTTGATTTGTGGTCTTGGCAGCTTCTGCATTTCGGCCGAGCATTTCTGGCAGCCTAAGCAACATGGGCCGTTTTCAAGCGATATGCCTGGCGCTTGTGATCGCGCCCGCGTTGCGGGCCGAAGAAGTTAGCGTCGATCTGGATCCGGCAAAGACACAAATCGCTTTCGTCTTGACCGATGTTCTCCATACGGTTCACGGAAAGTTTGACTTAAAGCGAGGGCACGTTTCGTTTGACCCCGCCACAGGCGTAATCACAGGCGATCTAATCGTGGATGCGGCGAGCGGAAGCAGCGGCAGCGCAGCTCGTGACAAGCGCATGACAAGAGACATCCTGGAGGCACGGCGCTATCCCGAGATTCGTTTCGCGCCGGCAAAGTTCGCCGGATCGCTCGCGCTATCGAGCGCCTCAAGCATCCAGGTCACCGGATCTTTTTTCATTCATGGCCAGTCGCACGAGATCACAGTACCGATACAGATTCAAGTGTCTGAAGGCGAGGTCACGGCCACCGGGAAGTTCATTGTTCCTTATGTGCAATGGGGCATGAAAAACCCGAGCAACTTTCTCCTGAAGGTGAACGACAAGGTTGAGATTGACGTTACCGCTGTCGGGCAAATAAATAGCCCGCATTTCGCTTCCTCTTCACGCTGAGAATAAGCGCCGCGCCGCAAGACTATTCGAAGGAGGACCGAAGCTCAGGACGAACTGCGAAAACCCGGCGACCGCGGACGATGCACTACAATTCATGCGCTACAATTGCGGTAGTTGGCCTATTTATCCCGTTTTAGGCCCTAATTTCAACCGCAAGAGGCGAATGAGTAAAGAAGACAGCATAGAAGTAACTGGAACCGTCGTAGAGAAATTCCCCAGCGGACTGTTCAGCGTGCAATTAGATCAAGAAAGAACGGTTCTTGCACATCTGGCCGGTAAACTCCGGCGCAACCGAATCCGCGTGCTGGCCGGTGATCGCGTAACCCTTGAGATGTCACCCTATGATCTCACTAAGGGGCGAATCACCTACCGTCACAAGTAAAAACCCTCCCCCGCCTCCTAAACATCGCGTTCTAGTGGTTTTTGGCACAAGGCCTGAAGCCATTAAGCTTGTACCGGTGATACGCGCGCTGGGCGCCGCTCCCGCTTCGTCCGGTCTGGAGCCGGTGGTTTGCGTCACCGCGCAGCATCGGGAAATGCTCGACCAGGCGCTCGATGCGTTCGACGTTCGAGCTGAGTTCGACCTCAATGTGATGCGGCCGGGCCAGGGACTCGCCGACCTGAGTTCGCGCCTGCTACCCGCCCTAGCGCCCGTTTTGGCGCAAGTCAAACCATCGATGGTAGTTGTCCAGGGCGATACCACCACCACGTTCTGCGCGAGCCTGGCGTCTTTCTATGCCGGCGTGCCGGTCGCGCATGTCGAAGCCGGGCTGCGTACTCATAGTCCGGATTCGCCCTTTCCGGAAGAGATGAATCGCGTATTGACCTCGCGTCTGGCCAGTCTGCATTTTGCGCCTACCGACGGGGCCGCCGAGAATCTCCGGGCAGAAGGTATAGCGCCGGAAAGGATTGAGACCACCGGCAATACGGGCGTAGACGCGCTGCTGCAAGTGCGGAGCGCCCTGAACAATGGAACCCTGAAATCCGACGCGCCGATGGTTGCGGAGGGTAAGAAGCTGGTTGTGGTCACCGCGCACCGCCGCGAAAGTTTCGGGCCGGCCCTGGTGGAGATCTGCCGGGCTATCGCACAGCTCTCCCGGCGGGAGGATGTGCAAATCGTCTGGCCGGTTCACCCCAATCCGCAGGTTCGTGAAATAGTTCGCGCAACCGGGTTCGACCCCGCAGCCGTCAGCTTGGTTGAGCCGCTCGACTACGTCTCCTTCGTCGATCTTCTCCAGAAGGCCTATTTGGTGATCACGGATTCGGGAGGAGTACAGGAGGAGGCGCCGTCACTAGGCAAGCCGATTCTCGTTCTTCGCGAGACGACCGAGCGACCGGAGGGAGTGGAGGCCGGCATTGTCAAGCTGGTGGGAACCAGCGCGGTGAGAATCGTTCGGGAAGCAGCCCGATTACTCGATGATGACGCGGAGTACGGAAGAATGGCGGGTATTAGAAATCCATACGGCGATGGCCGGGCGAGCTCGAAAATTGCCGGCCGGATCCGCGCGTTTCTTGGCGTCTGAGTGCAATTTTCAAGTTCTCCATGGCCACGGTTCACTACCATAAGAGGTTGTCACCTCTTGACTCAGTGCTGGAAGAAACCGCCACGGGCGTAAGGCAAAGGCATTGGCCGCAAATTTACTTCGGCATCGCGGCCACTTCCATTGCCACCCTGCTGCTGGAGTTGACGCTGACGCGGCTTTTTTCAGTGATTTACTTCTATCACTTCGCCTTCCTCGCCATCTCTATCGCGCTGTTCGGATTAGGGGCGGGCGGCGTTTTTTCATACGTGGTCGCCGGTTGGCCGGGACGGCTCTTTCAGAAGGTGGGCGCCCTGGCGGCCGGCAACGCTGTCGCTATTGTGCTGTGCCTCTCGTTTTTGCTGAACCGCACCGGGGACATGAGCACGCCGGAATTGATGGCCGCTTACTTTGTGGCAGCTATTCCTTTCCTCTTGGCCGGGACCATTGTTTCGCTGGTCATCGCCGACACAATTGACCACGTCAACCGCGTTTATTTCTTTGACCTGATTGGGGCCGCGGGTGGATGCGCGGTGCTGGTTCCTTTGCTCAATCGCTTAGGAGCGCCTAACACTATCCTGGTATCGGCCGTGCTGTTTGCGGTTTCCGCCGCGATCTGGTTTCATCTCGCCAGATCGCCGCGGGGGCGAGTGATCGCGGTGCTGCTGGGCCTGCTGCTGGTCGGGCTGATTACCTACAATGGCAAACGTCCGGTGATGGACGTCAAATTCGCCAAGGGCCAGCGCCTCAAGGATGAGGAATTCGTTCGCTGGAACAGCTTTTCACGCATCGCGCTCAAGCCTGAGCCTGGGAGCGGGATGAAGAGTATCGTGATCGATGCCGATGCCGCAACCGGCGTGGCGAGATTTGATTTCGCGCATCTTTCGCAGCAAGAACACTTCGATCTCGCCTACGAGGGCCCTGGTTTCCCGTATCTGCTGCGACCAGGCGCCAAGACGTTGATCATCGGTCCTGGGGGCGGCTGGGATGTTTCGCGCGCGCTCGCATCGGGCAGCCACAATATCACTGGGGTCGAGATCAATCCGATCATTGCCACCGTGATCATGCGGGAGAAGTTCCCGCAGTACAGCAACAACCTTTATTTCCGGCCCGATGTAAAGATCGTTGTGGAGGATGGACGTTCGTTCGTAAGGCGATCGCATGATCGTTACCAGGTGATTCAGGCAACCCTGGTAGATACCTGGGCTTCTACAGCCGCCGGCGCGTTTGCGCTATCGGAGAATAATCTCTACACCACGAACGCCTTCGTTGACTACCTGTCACACCTGACAAGCGAGGGAGTGATGGCGTTCACGCGCTGGGGCTTTGCGCCGCCCCGCGAGTCCCTGCGGGTCGTGTCGCTCGCATACGCGGCGTTGAAACAACTTGGACAGGAGAACCCGGCGGCAAATATAGCCGTGGTGCGGCAATATCGCTCCCAATTGCGCCAATTTGGCGCGCAAGACACCATTCTTGTCTCGCGTAATCCGTTCAGTCCGGGGGACATCGCACTTATTCAAAGCGCGGCCGGCATCGCCAGGATGCAGCTGATCTATGTACCGGGAACGGATTTCGCCAGTCCTTTCCGCGATCTGCTGCTGGCGCGTGACCTGAAAGCTTTCTATGAGAGCTATCCGTTTGACGTGCGGCCCGTAACGGATAACCGGCCATTCTTTTTCTACACTGTGCAGGCGCGCGACCTGTGGCAATTCGTGATGCACGCCTCGCATGCGACGGAGGACTACAAGATCAACTCCGCGCTTCCCGTGCTTTTCGCGCTGGTTGCTATCAGCATCGTGGCCACGATGATCATGCTTTCGCTTCCGCCGCTGCTGCTCGGGCACCTTTTGCCACGCGGCCGCGGAACGGTGAAGTCTCTATTCTTCTTCCTCTTTATCGGAGCCGGCTATATTCTCATTCAGGTCGCGCTGATCCAAAAGTTCGTGCTGTTCCTGGGGCATCCCACCTATGCCCTCACCGTCATCGTGTTCTCGATGCTGCTTTCGAGCGGCGTGGGCAGCTTCTTCAGCAAGCGACTGGTGCGAGGAGAAAGCCGAAAGTTGAGAAGCGTGCTGCTGCTTATCGGCTCCGCAATCGTGCTGCTGTCTTTCGTAGTCACTCCGATCACTGAAAGCGGCGTTGCGCTTCCTTTCGCGTTGAAGGTCCTCATCTCTGTGCTGTTGATCGCTCCAGTTGGGTTCGCGATGGGAATGCCGTTTCCGACGGGTCTCACGCTACTGGAGCGAATCATCCCAACGTCCATCCGTTGGGCATGGGCGGTCAACGCCGCGTCCAGCGTCATGGGGTCAGCAGCCGCCATGTTCCTGGCCATCTATCTGGGTTTGCAGATGACTCTGGTGATCGGCGGCATTCTCTACTTTTGCTCCTTGCTGAGCCTTCTATGGTCGCCGCTTTGGCACGCACGCTGAAGCGCTGGAGTCTTGTTTGCAGTTTGTTGGGTTTGCTGAGGATTGGCGCCGCGCAAACTCCGGAGGGGATTAACCACCTACGGCAGGCTTTCCTCAAGCCTCCCGATGACGCGCGGATCATGATGCGCTGGTGGTGGTTCGGCGGGGCCGTCAGCCAGAGTGAGCTAGAGCGCGAGCTTCGTGTTATGAAGGCTGCTGGTATCGGCGGCGTTGAGATTCAGCCCGTTTATCCATTGGAGCTCGACGATCCGCAAAGCGGCTTCAAGAACTTGCCGTATCTTTCGGAAGATTTTTTGAAAGCGATCGGCTTCGCATCCGGGACGGCGCGCGATCTGGGCATGCGGGTCGATATAACGCTGGGCAGCGGTTGGCCTTACGGCGGCCCGGATACACCGGTGACGCAGGCTGCCGGCGAGCTGCGATTTGAGCGTGCCAGCGTTCCGGAAGGCGCGCGCTCCGTGCTGATTCCTGGCATGGAAAATGGCGAAACGCTGATCGGGGCGTTCATCGGCGGGCAGAAGGTGTCCGACGTGCAACGCGGCCGAATTGCGATTCCTCCAGGCCTGAGCGGGAACGACGTCCTGCTGTTCTTCGTCTCGAGCCGCACCGGGCAGCAAGTGAAGCGGGCCGCTGTAGGAGCCGAAGGCTTTGTTCTTGATCACTATGACAAAGCCGCCGTGGAAGAACACTTGCAGGTGGTGGGCGAGCCTCTTCTCAACGCTTTCGGCGCCCATCCTCCGTACGCGGTCTTCAGTGACAGCCTGGAAGTCTACGGGTCAGACTGGACCAGCAATTTTCTCGAAGAGTTTCAAAAGCGGCGCGGCTACGACTTGACGCCGTATCTCCCCGCCCTGGTAAGCGATTTAGGCCATCAAACACAGACGATCCGGCATGACTGGGCCAAGACTCTGACCGAACTGGCGGAAGAGAATTATCTGAAGCCGATTGCCGAATGGGCGCACACGCATCACACTCTTTTCCGTTCGCAGAATTATGGCGAGCCGCCGGTGATTCTCTCCAGCAACGCTCTGGTGGATCTGCCCGAAGGCGAGCATGGACCTCTTTGGCGGCGTTTTAGCGCGGCCCGCTGGGCGTCCTCCGCTTCCCATTTGTATGGCAAGCCCATCACATCGACGGAAACATGGACCTGGCTGCATTCGCCTGCCTTCCGTGCCACGCCGCTTGATATGAAGGCGGAGGCGGACCGTCACTTCGTCGAAGGAATTAACCAGTTAGTCGGGCACGGGTGGCCCTATTCGCCGCCTTCCGCGGGTGAGCCGGGCTGGCGATTTTATGCGGCGGGCGCTTTGAACGATCACAATCCCTGGTTTCAAGTCATGCCGGAAATAGCGCATTATCTGCAACGCGTTGGTTTTATGATGCGGCAAGGGCAACCGGTGGACGATGTAGCCGTTTACGTTCCCACCGACGATGCCTGGGCACGGCTGCAACCTGGTCATGTGGCGCTCGATGAAACGGCAGATGCACTTATCGGCCCGGTGCTGATCCCCGCAATATTGAATGCCGGTTACAACTTCGATTTCATTGATGACCGCGCGATTGCGACGGTAGGCATTCCATACAAAGTTCTCATTCTGCCCGGCATTGAACGGATTCCGCTGGCAACCATGCAGGCTTTGCGGGGCTACGTTCAGAAAGGCGGAGCGCTGATCGCCACGCGTTCGCTGCCTTTTCTTGCGCCTGGTTTGCTCGAAGAGAAGACAGATACGGCGCGCATCAGTGAGCTCTCTCATGAGCTCTTCGAGACCGGCTCGCATAACGCGCGCTTTGTCGCCAATGATCAGGGTGTTTCGAGCATTTTAGAGGAGCTGCTTCCGCCCGATTTCTCCACCGGAGACGCTGCGCCCGCGATCGGCTTTAACCACCGCAGATTGCCCTACGGCGAAATCTACTTTGTGGCCAACTTGTCAAACCACGCGCTGGATACGGACGCCTCTATTCGCACCGCTGGATTGCAGCCCGAATGGTGGGATGCTTTCAGCGGCCAAACCGCGGCTGCGCCTTTTCAATCTAACGGCGCAAGAACCACGATCGGACTTCATCTCGCGCCTTATGAATCGCGCATCATTCTTTTCTGTAAGAGCGCTCAATCGATGCCGAGGCCCGAAAGTCAAACGCCGATTGCAGCCCCGATCGACCTGAGTTCCGGCTGGAAAGTAACGTTTTCCCCACTAGGCCGAACGGTCTCTATGGACCACTTGCGCTCCTGGACAGAGAATGAAGAGACGCGCTTCTATTCCGGCGTCGCCGCCTATCAGAAAGACGTCGATGTCACAGCCTCATTTCTTGCGCCGGGGGCCAAGATCGTTCTTGATTTCGGACCCGGCGCAGCTGTGGAACCGGGTCCCGCTGAGACGACTGGAATGCGTGCTCTTCTGGAGAGTCCGGTGCGTGAGTCGGCAGTCGTCTCCGTCAACGGGCAGCGCGCCGGAACGGTGTGGCATCCGCCCTATGAACTGGATGTGACGCAATACCTACGCGCGGGCAGGAACGAATTGCTGATCACGGTGGGCAATCTGGCGATTAATGAAATGGCCGGCCACCCGTTGCCGGATTACCGTTTGCTGAATCTGCGGTACGGCGAGAGGTTTGTCCCGCAGGACATGCAGGACGTGAAACCGCTTCCGTCCGGGATTTTAGGCGCCGTCCGCCTTGTCCAGAAATAAAAATCGCCCCTCATCGGACGGTTTTTGGGCCGCGCGATGAGGGGCCATGATCAACCGCCAAGGGGTTAGCCCTCCAACCCCTTGTTTACCAGGACTGTGACATCGACACGCCGGTTTAGCGCGCGCCCTTGAGGATCTGAATTCGTCGCGGCCGGATGCGTGGAGCCGTAGCCCGCTGGTGCAAGAATGCGCCGCATCGGTACGTTCTGCTGATCACGCAGATATCGCGTCACTGCCGCCGCCCGTTCAGCGCTAAGCTTCTGATCCAGTTGCTTAGATCCAGTACTGGAGGCGTAGCCTGCAACCTCAATCATGTAGCCTTGCAGCGGCAGCGCGATAGAGGCTAGCTTCGTTAGATCCGCCTTGGCAGCGTCATCGAGAACCGCGTTGTCCGAAGGGAAATAGATTCCAGCCACGGCCACTGTTTTGTAGTCGCCGAGGTCTGATACCCGCTTGTTCACTTTTTCGATAGCAGCGGCGTCCATCACTCCGATAGTGCCGGCAGCATTGGCGGTCGCCTGGGCTTGATTGGCGGAGCCTTGCGCGACGTCGGCGGAAACTTGAGCGACGTCGGCGGATGCCTGAGCGTTATTGGCCGCTGCTACTCCTTGATTGGCAGTAGATTGCGCCTTCTTTGCGGCCGCCTGATTTGCCATGATCTGTTGCTCTTCGGCTACCTCTATCCCGAACACGTTAGGGTCGAAAGTAATCTTGGTTGCTTCGAGCTGTCCTTGAGCATTGCCTACGCCTTCCGCTTCGATGTTCAAACCGGGCACCATGGCGGTCAAATCCATGTCTGTGTGCCGGAACATAAATGCCTTGTGCGTCCGTTCGACTTGGGTGTTGTCGGTAAGCACGACAGCAACAGCCGAACCGTCTTTGCTGTCCTTCAGGTTGACGACGTCTCCGTTGCGGGACGTGATCGAACCTTTAATTTTCGCTTTCTTGCCGCTCTCTATCTGAAATCCACCGGCGGTAGCTACGTAGCACAAACCGGCGAGCACAATGACGCAGACCGAGGGGCACAAGAATTGATTTAACTTTCGCGTGCTGAATTTCACTTTGGTAATTCCTTTCCTGGGGGCCTCGTTGGCTTCGATTGCCAATTACCTGTCTGGACTCAAAAAATTACCTGCGAGTCTACCGAGCGGGCAAATCGCTGTAATCGCATGTAAACAATTGATCAAGAAGAACAGAGGCAAGCCTATACTTTCTTCATAGAGAGGTCGCCCGCCGGGAGATGGAGTCGTTCTTCAAAGACTTTAAACATTCACTCCGCATGTTCCGGCAGACGCCCGGCTTCACCGCGACCGTCATTGCCACGCTCGCGCTGGGAATTGGCGTAACTGCCGCCATCTTTTCCGTGGTCAACGCGGTCTTGTTGAGACCCATAAGTGCCCCGCAACCCGATCGGGTTGTGGCGCTCGTGTCGACGAACAAAGAAGGTTCCGGTTCCATTGCCTCGGAAATAAAATTCAATCTGTGCCGTCAGCAGGCCAGCCTCCTTGAGGATTTGTCGGGTTATTACGTTAACTCGATGGTCTTGACTGGCGTCGACCTGCCACAACGAGCCGAATCTATTTCCGTTACGCAAGATTACTTTCGTCTGTTCGGACTCTCCATTGCTCAGGGCCGGACCTTTACGGAAGCGGATGAACAACCGAACGGCGCGCACGTGGTTGTCTTGAGTCATGCGTTTTGGAAACGAGTCTTCGGCGGCGATGCGCGGATTCTGGGTAAATCTATTTCACTCAGCGGGACCAGATATGAAGTGATCGGCATTATGCCGACCGGAGTGCAAACCGAGACTCCCGAACCGATCGACGTTTGGTTTCCTTTTCCCATCGATCCGAATAGCACGTTTCAAGCACACTACTTCCAGGCGGCGGCCCGGCTCAAGCCGGGTGCAACGCTTGACATGGCGAACGCGCAGCTTCAACTGACGACGCAGGCGTTTTGGCGGAAGTTCCCTAACACGCTCTCTACGAACCGGCGCGACGTGCTGAGTGTCGCGCCGCTGAAAAACGTTTTGGCGCAAGACTCGCGATCGCCTCTTCTGATTCTGGCGGGAGCGGTCACGCTGGTTCTTCTGATCGCTTGCGCGAATGTCGCAAATCTCCTGCTCGTCAGAGCGGCCGGCAGGGCGCATGAGATTGCTATCCGCCTGGCTGTGGGCGCTTCACGGGCAAGAATCATCCGGCAGTTACTGACAGAGAGCGTTCTGCTTTCCCTTACGGGCGGATTGTTCGGCTTGATCGCGGGAATCTTCAGTATCCGCGCGCTTCTGACTCTGCATGCGGCCCGTCTCCCTCGCCTCGGAGTGAACGAGTCGAGCGCGATTATGGATTGGCGCGTTCTGGCATTTACCGCCGCGGCCGCTCTCCTGACGGGGATTTTGTTTGGCCTGGTTCCGGCGATTCAAGCGTCCCGGACCGATCTGAACTCCAGGTTGAAGGAGAGCAGCATACGCACCGGCACGGGGTTTCGCGAGAGCAAGCTCCGTTCCCTTCTCGTGATCAGCGAAATGAGCCTCGCGCTCCTGTTGTTGATCGGGTCCGGTTTACTTATCCGCTCTCTGGCCGCTTTGCGTTCGGTGAATCCCGGGTTCGACCCGCGGAATGTCATAACGGCGCGAACGTTATTAGACCCGCGGTCCGCCCGGACATCGGGAGTGGATCAAATCGTGGAAGACACTCTGCGGCAATTGAGAGCTCTGCCCGGCGTGGAAAATGCGGGTTACACCCAGCTGCTGCCTCTGGAAGGCAGCTTCAACAGCATTCCGATTATTGTTGCCGGGCGGCCGTTGAATGGTCCGTCTCATGGATCGAGCCGCTGGGTGGTTGTCTCGGCCAGCTACTTCCGTGTGCTTGAAATTCCGTTGGTTCACGGGCGTCTTTTTACCGACGCTGACCGGCTTGGTTCACCGCCCGTGGCGATCATTAATCAAACAATGGCTCGCCGGTTATGGCCGGAGAGTGATCCGCTGAATGCCCGGCTTTTCATTGGAAAGGGGCTTGGACCGGGCTTTGCGGAGCCGGCCCGCCAAATCGTCGGAGTTGTAGGTGACGTTCACGACGAGGCCCTCAACGAGCCTCCTCGACCGGCGGTGTTTGTGCCTGGGGCGCAACTTCCGGACACGCGCATGGCGGGCCGGGAGGTAGCGTGGATTGTTCGCACACGTGCGCAGTCGCCCTCGCTGAATTCGGCAATTCTGAACGAACTGCGCCGAGCAACGGGTCAGCCCGCTCCGCCCGTCCGTTCCATGGAGGCAGTCTTACGGCAATCCACCTCTCGCGAGGAATTGAACATGCTGTTGATGAGTGTCTTCGGAGGCTCCGCGCTGCTTCTCGCCGCAATAGGCATTTACGGACTGTTGGCCTATTCGGTGCAGCAGCGCACGCAAGAGATGGGAGTACGAGCAGCCTTGGGAGCCCAAGCGCGGGATGTGCGCAATATGGTGGTGTTTCAGGGTATGCGCCTGGCGGTTATCGGAGCTGCCATTGGAGTGGCTGCGGCATTTGGGTTAACGCGCGCTCTAGCGAGCTTGCTGTTTGGTGTTCAAACTCTCGATCCCCTTATCTTCGTTCTCGCGCCGATTGTGTTGGGCGGCATCGCGTTACTTGCCGTATGGCTTCCCGCCTACCGAGCCAGCAGGGTTGACCCTGTTCTTGCGCTGCGGCATGAATAGCCGGACCTCCGGTACGTGCTAGCGTCATTACCCGACATCCGCTAGCTGACGCATCAGCCAGACGAGAACACCGTCGATTCCCTTTCCGGTCTTGGAGGAAACCTCGAAAACCTGCATGCCGGGCCGGACGGACTGGATGTTTCGGTGCGCCAGCTCGGTCGGAAATTCGACAGCCTCCGCCAAGTCCATCTTGGTGATAACTGCAATATCGGCCGTGTGAAAGATAGTTGGATATTTTAACGGTTTATCCTCGCCTTCTGTGACCGAAAGCAGCACCATTCGCGCGCGCTCGCCCAGATCATAGCTGGACGGGCAAACCAGATTTCCGACGTTCTCGATGAAGAGGAAATCGAGTTCGTCGAGCTTCCAATCCTCCAGGGCGGTGCTGACCATGGCGGCATCCAGGTGGCAGATGGTGCCGGTGGAGATCTGCTTCACGGGAGCCCCGCTCCGCGCCAGGCGTAAAGCATCATTCTCAGTGGCGAGGTCGCCCACGAGCGCGGCCACTCGATGCAAGCCACGTAGAGAGCTGAGCAGGCGCTCCAGAAAAGCTGTCTTGCCCGAACCGGGGCTCGATACCAGACTGATGACGCAAACGCCAGCCTGCGCGAAGCGATCCCGCAGAACGCCCGCAGCGAGATCGTTCTTGTTGAGAACCTTGCGGCGGACTTCGACGAGGCGCGTTGAACTCACGCCTGCAACTCCAGCGCGGTCACTTCCAGTTCATCGCCTGCCGTGACTCGGGAAGCTGCCGCGCCGCATTGCGAGCACTCCAGCCTTTGCAACGAGATGGGAACCCTTTCTTCGCGGCAGCCGGGGCAGTAAATCCGCAGCGGAACCTCCTGGACCTGCAGAGACGACCCCTCGAGCAGCGTTCCTTCACAGGCCAAGCCGTAAGAAAAAAGAAGCGCCTCTTTTACGATGCCCGAGAGCGGCCCGATCTTAACGTGTACGGCACAAACACGGCCGCCGCCTTGCCGCAAGACCTCTTCCTCAGCGCCTTCGATAATACTCAGTGCGACCGAAAGCTCATGCACGCGGCCCACTTACATAGTGCTGATGCGAATGTACCGTTTGATATCGGGAATCGAAACGATAACCACCGTCACGGCGAGCGCCAATATCAATCCGCCAGCCAGGTTCTTTAACATGTCAGACCTCCACCAATTCTTTCTGTATCAATGCAACAACAATTTCCGCCGCCGGTTCCACAGCATCGGCAACCGCGGGCGTCAGCCCCATTCGTCCTTCTTCGCCGCCGAGATCGGCAGGCTCACAGCCTACCAGCAAAATGCGTCCCAGTTCCCCGCCCAGCGCCTGCACCGTGCGCAGCAGGCGGACCGGATCCATCGAATGGGCGTCCAGCGGGGCCTCTCCGTTGACAGAAAGGCTCTCCAGCTTCGGCTCCATTGTATAAATGTTGCCCGGCGCACCGCCATGCTGCGTGGCATCCAGCAGAATGGTGAGGTCCGGTTTGTCGAGCAGCGCGTAAGCCAAGTCCAGACCCCGGATGCCGAAATCGATCACGCGCACGTTGTCGGGAAGCGCACGCCTTCTCAGCGCCCGCGCCACCTCACAGCCGAAGGCATCATCGCCCTCGAATATGTTGCCGATGCCGGCGATCAGGATATTCACACCAACTCCACATCGTCGGGCGAAAAGAAAAAGCGATGGCCGATCTGGCGCGCCACTCCGAGATCGCGTCCGGGATCGTCCTCCACGGTGACGGCGAGGTGAATACGATCTTCAAAATCGCATTCGACCGATTCCACAATCGCGATTTTTCCATCTAAGGCAATATCAAAGATGTCGGTCTTTTTTTTCGGCCGCAAGCGGACCCGGTCGCCTTCACGATACGCAAGTTTATTGGCATTTCGCAGACCGCGGATGGCGCCGTGCAGTTTCGCGGCCTGTTCGGGCGGCAGAGTCTCCGTTCGTTCCAGGATGTGACGTCCACGCTCGCTGCCTTCGCGCACCTCACGCTTCTCCTCGTCGCTGAGCGTAAGTACCCGAAGTGTCAGCATCTCGTCGATTTCCGTGCCATCGAAGAAGTCGCCCTGGCTTTCAGGCGCGATCTGCGGGTAGTCGTAAAGGATGATAGGCGATGAGAGCATCAAATGGCGGTCGCCTTCGGCGCCGGCTAGGACCGGCCAGGTACCCCGGTTGTGGCAAGCGGCAGCGGCGGCGCGATATTGCTCCGGAGGGTCAAGCAGCGAGACAAACGCGCCGCTCTGAACCGCCAGCAGGGTGTGGGTGGAAAGCATGTATGAACCCGCGTCCGCCGTTTCTCCCAGGTTCAGGATGCGAACGGTAAAACGAAAGATCCGTTCGGCCACCGGAGTCGATTGGATTTCGACACAGCCTTCGATGGGCGGGAACGAGAACGAGTTTCGCCGTCGCGGCGCTCCAAGCGGAAGGTTCGAAAGGGTCAGCTCCCGTTCAGCCTCATCCTGCAAAAATCGGATCTTCAAATCGATCACAGCGTCACATGACGACTCAACCAGGCATTCCGTCTGCATCTCGGTTGGATCGGTACCGCCGCGTGGACCAAGCGTTCCGAAGTGCCAGCGTTTCCGGTTCTTCTCGGCGGACCGGCGATATGGGTACAGCAGAAAACCCTCATAGAGAACAGCGTTCGCGATTTTCTCCAGCGGCTGGAAATTCACGAGACAGCCTCTTTTTCGAGCGGCAGAAGATTTTCGATCGCCTGTTCCCAAGTGGCGAGCCCCTGCCTTCGCTTGTACTCATACAACCGGTCAAAAACATCGCGGCGCAAACGCAGCCAGGCGCTGTTCGGGTAATAGTGGTCCATCATCTCGCGCCACACCCGCGCAGGCAATCGAAACCTGGCTTCTTTGTCCCAGCCGATCTGAGCAATCTGCAGCGTGCCGTCCGCGGCAGGATAGAAAACCGTCCCGCTGAACTGGAAGCAGAGCGGGACATCGTCATCGCCCGCAGCCGCATGAAAATATTTGGCTGCGGCCACGTTGAAGTCAAATGTGCAAGGCACGGGCAATTGCACGACGATGCCGCCGCTGAATTCCGGTACGGTGATTCCGGTCTGACACCACAGCAGTGAGCGAAGCGTCTGGCTCCAGCGTTCGGTCTCGCCAAATAAATCGCGAAGCGAATCGCGCTCCACGGGATTATAGCGGCGCCTCGCGGCTTCAATCAGGATCTGGCAGCGTAGAGCGACGCTCTGAATCGTTTCCGCCGCGGGCGCATTCGTCACGTCCAACTGGAACGCGATGGTTGGCGTGGCCGCGAACGGCAGCGCTTCGGCTTTCTCAATGGCGAACGTCAGGTTGGGCATACGTTCCCCCGCCTGCGCAGGCCATCGAAGAAGCGCTCGATTTCGCCCCACACCAATGCGCCCCCGGAGAGCCCTCGCCAGCGCAAGCGAATAATGCCCACCAGCTTATAGCACTCATCTATGGGAACCAGGAAGTACTCGCGCTTCGCGCCCACGCGGTTCACCAGCAGAGCTTCCACGTCGGGCTGCATCCGCTCCAGCTCCGGGTTAGCCGCCGCGATTTCTTCCCAGGCGTCCAGACGAAGCGACGATTCCGTCGCCCCCGCGGGCCCGGGATAAAGAGCCACAACGCGGTTCGCCGGAGTTTGAAACGAGAAGAAGGCGAGCGATATGGGAATCATGAGATCGTCCCACTGCGCATCCGAAATCCGAAAGGTTGGCAGGGGACTAACTACGCGGGGGATTTCGCGGTAGACGGCGCTGTAGAGGATGGCACAGGAATCGCATGCGCAACGTATGCGCCGGGTAGCCGGGTCGAACTGGTGGATGTGCTCGGCCGGGACGACCGCGCCGCAAGCGTCACATTTCTCCTCCGGCTCGCGCGGGCGGACGAACCTGCGCAGTGCCGCGACGGGAGCTTGCGCCATTTCAACCTTTCGCTAGGATAGTTCCCGCAGAGAGGGAATTGAGAGCGGCGAGCGGCACGAAACCGTTCTGCTGGAGCCCCTCCTCGACGATGATTTCCGCCGCATCGGGAACAGCATCGCGGAGCACGGTCTGGAGCGACTCCGCACCATTGCCGTTGGAATGACAGCCCCCGGGGGCGACTCGAACCCGCACCACGCCGTCAAAAATACCGGCGAGTTCCGCATGCAAAGACTGTTTCGATAAAACCTGCCGGACCCTTGTCTCCATGTCATCGGGATGAAGCCCGTGCAGCACCAGCAGGCTGGCAACCAGCGAGTCGTTCGCGAACCGGCGAATGGCCGCATCTCCAGCCTGACCCGATTCTGCGACCAGCTCCATCATGCGTTCCATCCCGGCGCCATGCAGCGCAAGAATAGACTCCATCAACTCGCCGGCGGTTGCGCGGGCGTCCGGGTCAGGAATCTGATCTACCCGTCTAACGAGCTCTTCGATTCGCCGGACCTGATCCTCGGGCAGTTTTGTCATGCGGCTCTAAGGCGCCTGGTCACCGTGCCCCTGCACGCCGAACATTGGCGAATGGCGGACATCGAGCATCTTGCCATTACCAAGATACATGTGGACGCCGCAGGGCAGGCAGGGATCGAAACTGCGCACGGCGCGCATGATATCGATGCCTTTAAAGTTGTCAGGCCCGTTTTCCTCAAAGATAGGCGTGTTCTGGACGGCATCTTCATAGGGCCCGGGCGTGCCGTAAACATCGCGCGGATTGGCGTTCCAAGGCGTGGGCGGATAGGGATGATAATTGGCAATCTTGCCCTCGCGAATTACCACGTGATGCGAAAGGACTCCACGCACCGCTTCATGGAAGCCGCAGGCGACTGCTTCATCGGGAACCTCGAAATCAGTCCAGGTCTTGGTGCGGCCGTTATGCAGATCTTTCATCGCTCTCTCGACGAAGTGGAGAGCGCAGGCAGCGGCGTAAGCCTGGAAGTAGGTGCGGGCGCGATCGCGCTCGATAGCGTTGCTCCATTTGGGAATTTTCCATTCAAATTCCGTCTCCGGAAGACCCGCTGTCTTGGGCAAATAGATCTTGACGCTGTGACCGGTAGCCTTGATGTAGCCAATATCGACAATGCCGGCTAGCGCAGTCGCCCAGAATCTGGCGATGGGGCCGCCGCCTGTATCCAGCGCGAGATAATCGCCCGTGCGCTTGTCATACCAGCGTGGCGACATCACCCACGAGTAATTTCCCTGGAAGTCGCGTTTCTGCGGCCGCGGCGTAGTGGTTTGATTCCAGGGATGCCGCTTATCGACCGGATTCCTGAGCGGATCTCGCGGAACGAACGTTTCGTCATTGTCCCAGCCGTCGTAATAGGAACTGCCGAGGAGAATGCGAATACCCAGATTAATGTCAACCAGGTTGTTGGTCACTAACTGACCATCGACCACCACCCCGGGCGTGACATACATCGCCTTGCCCCACTTATCCATGTGCTGGTAGGTATAGTCGCAAACATCAGGGTTATTGAACGAGCCCCAGCAGCCCAGCAGAATTCGCCGCTGGCCCACCTTTTCGTAACCGGGAAGGGCCTCATAGAAGAAATCGAAGAGATCGTCGTGCAGCGGCACAACCTTCTTCATAAACTCGACGTACTTCATCAGCCGGACCATGTAATCGGTGAAAAGCTGAACCGTCGGAACCGTCCCAACACCGCCCGGATAGAGAGTCGAAGGATGCACGTGCCGGCCTTCCATCAGACAGAACATCTCGCGCGTCATGCGGCTCATCTGCAGCGTTTCGCGGTAGAACGATCCGGTAAACGGATTGAGGGCGCGCATGATATCGGCGATGGTTCGAAATCCGTGCAGATTTCCGTGCGGCGCTTCAGCCTTCTCCGCCTTCGCCAGGACGCCGGGATTGGTTTCCTTGACCATCTGTTCGCAGAAATCGACGCCGACGAGATTGTCCTGATACAGGTTGTGGTCGAACATGTATTCGGCGGCTTCGCCGAGGTTGACAATCCATTCGCCCATGCTCGGCGGACGGATGCCGAACGCCATATTCTGCGCATAGCAGGCGCAGGTCGCATGATTATCGCCGCAGATGCCGCAAATCCGGCTGGTGATGAAATGGGCGTCGCGCGGATCTTTGCCCTTCATGAAAATGCTGTAGCCGCGGAAAATGGAGGAAGTGCTGTGGCATTCGGCTACTTCTTTATTGGCGAAATCTATCTTCGTGTATATGCCGAGACTGCCGACGATCCGCGTAATGGGATCCCAGTTCATCTCGACCAGTCTTCGCTGCGAGCGGTCAATAGCTGCCGCGGGCTCTGTTGTGGTGGCCATTTTTTAACTCCTTTTCGCCTCGTTTACCGGTAAGTATGCGGCGTATACCCGGTGGTGAGCGCTCTGCCGGTGTGGCGCCATTTTGGTTCTTTATTGACTGTGGAATTCGTAATGCTGCGGAGTGAGCGGATCGCGCCGCCGTACAGGCCGATCACCATAGAGGATATCCTTGCGCCGGGAGGCTCGTCCATGAAGGGCATGAATTTATCCGGAAACCCGGGCATGGTGCAACCGATGCAGATGCCGCCGACATTCGGGCAGCCGCCAATTCCCGCCATCCAGCCGCGCTTCGGGACGTTACAGTTTACAACCGGTCCCCAGCAGCCGACTTTGACGAGGCATTTCGGGGAGTTATAGTCTTCTGCGAAATCGCCTTGCTCGTAATAAGCCGCACGGTCGCAGCCATCGTGCACGGTGGCTCCGAAGAGCCATTTCGGACGCAGCTGATCATCCAGGGGAATCATGGGAGCCAGACCGGCCAGTTGATAGAGCAGGTACAGCAGGGTCTCCATGAAATTGTCCGGCTGCACCGGACAGCCTGGGACATTGACGATTGGCAGCCCCGCTTTCGACTTCCAGTTCCAGCCGAGATAGTCCGCCAGCCCCATGCAGCCAGTGGGATTGCCCTGCATGGCGTGAATCCCGCCATACGTTGCGCACGTGCCGGCTCCGACTACCGCGGTGGCCTTTGGCGCCAGGCGATCAATCCATTCGCAAGTGGTGATGGGCTGACCCGTATCAGGATTGGTGCCAAGTGCCGCCCAATATCCCTCGCTCTTAATTTTTTCGTTGGGAATGGAGCCTTCCACAACCAGGACGAAAGGTTCCAGCTTTCCTTCGTCCGCCAAATACCAATACTTCATAAAGTCGTCGCCGACTTCATAAGCAAGCACGGGATTGTGTAGATGAACTTTGGGGAGCCCTGGAATCGCGCCGAGGAGAACATCCTCTACGCTGGGCTGGGTGGCAGCAGTGATAGAAACTGAGTCACCATCGCAACCTAAACCCGCCGTAATCCACAGGACGTGGACTTCTTTTGTGGCGGGAGCTTTTTGAGTTGAGCGGCCGTACGGAACGACTTCTGCCGGCATGGGCAATGTTCCTCCGATTAAAGTCTGTTCGCTTATCAGGCGAAAGTCAAGAATGGATTTGGACTACAGAAATTATGCAGCGACATGTAAATCCAATAGTAAGTCGAGTCTCGTATTAGTACCTACCGCTAGTCTCGTGTTTCTTGAGTTTCTTGACGCCAACTCATCGTTCATCAGCGTGAACGCTCGAAACGGAGCCGCGACCGTCAGGGAGCATGTATGGACGAAACTAAAGGAGTTTCGGAAACAGGAGACTAACAAATGCGGGGTAACTGCTCGGTGAACGGTAGATCGAGAATCCGGCGGCCGCCGATCTCGGTCGTAAGTAGAACCATGCTTGCGTGGTCGTTAACTGTCCGGCCAATGACTTTCGCGTCGCGCCCTGCGGGATGACCGCGCATCGCTTTCACAATAGCTTCCGCGCAAGCATCGGGAACAAACGCGATCAGCTTACCTTCATTCGCGACAAACAAAGGATCGAGCCCAAGAATCTCACAAGCGCCTTTTACATCCTCACGCACCAGCACGGCGGTTGATTCGATTTCCACGCCTACAGAGGATGCCATCGCAATCTCGCACAGCGAAGTGGCCAGGCCGCCCCGTGTAGGATCGCGCAGGGCGTGTATCTCGCCGGCGTTCAGCATAACTTGCACCAGCGCATGTAACGGAGCAGTGTCGGAGCGAATCTCACCTTCAAACTCGAGACCTTCCCGCACCGACATAACTGCCATCCCATGATCTCCGATCGATCCACTTAGGATTACCGCGTCGCCCGGCCGCGCGTTCGAAGCGGAAATATTGAGATCGTCTTCTACAAGACCGACCCCGGACGTGGTGACGAACAACCGATCGGCCGATCCCTTGTTTACTACTTTGGTATCCCCAGTGACAATGGCTACACCAGCCGCCCGCGCGGCCTGCGCCATGGAATCGACCACGCGGGAAAGATCCTCCAGCGGGAGACCTTCTTCCATGATGAATGCCGCTGACAGAAACAATGGCCGGGCTCCGCTCATGGCTAGGTCGTTCACGGTTCCATTCACTGCCAGATCGCCGATGTTGCCTCCCGGAAAAAATAGCGGCGTGACAACGAATGAGTCGGTTGTAAAAGCCAATCGCGCGGAACCGGCTGTGAGGATAGCCTGATCGTCGAGCTTACGAAGATACTCATTATCGAAAGCCGGCAGGAATAGGTCGCGCACCAGCTGCGCGGTCAGCTTGCCCCCGCTGCCGTGCCCCATGATGATGTGCTTGCGTTCGGTAATGGGAAGAGGGCACGCCAGGGCGAAATCTTTCTCCATGCGCCTTTCTCTGCTTTCGTCAACGATCGGGCGTGATCTATACCTTCGTCAACGATGCGGTGTTGACGAGGTGCCGCCCGTAATTGTAGTACGCCGCGCAAGCGCCCTCAGCCGAGACCATGGTCGCTCCAAGTGGAGTCTCTGGAGTGCATTGCTTGCCGAAAGCCGGACAGTCGTGGGGTTTCTTCAGCCCTTTGAGAACCTCGCCGCTGATACAGATAGCCGGCTCGGCGGCGTGTATACTTTGCACGTCGAAGGTCTGCTCGGCGTCGTAGGCGCTGAATTCGGGCGCCAGCGCGAAACCGCTGTTCGGGATCACGCCGATGCCGCGCCAGGCACGGTCGCATACTCGAAATACTCGCTCAATCATCCGCCGGGCCTCGGGATTACCCTCGCGGCGCACCGCGCGTGCGTAGGCGTTTTCGAGCTCGGCGCGTCCCTGCTCCAACTGCTGTACGGACATTAGAATTCCCTGCAGAATGTCCACCGGCTCAAACCCCGTAATGACGATGGGCACGCGGTATTCATCAACGATCGGCTCGTATTCAACCCAGCCGGAGACAGCGCAGACGTGGCCGGGACCTAAGAACGCCTGCACGCGGTTGTTCGGCGAACTCAGAATTCCCGTCACCGCCGGTGGAACCAACACATGTGAAACCAGTACAGAAAAATTCGTAATGCTCTGTTCTTTCGCCTGCCAGACGGCCATCGCATTCGCCGGGGCGGTGGTCTCGAAGCCAATCGCAAAAAACGCCACTTTCTTATCCGGATTGGCGCGTGCGATCTTGAGGCATTCAAGCGGCGAATAAACGATGCGAACGTTGCCGCCTTCGGCTTTGATTTTGAAAAGATCGCTGTGGGAGCCCGGCACGCGGAGCATATCACCGAAAGAACAAAAGATAACGTCGGGACGCCGCGCTATGGCGTGGGCCCGATCAATCATTTCAAGCGAAGTTACGCAGACCGGACATCCAGGCCCATGAACCAATTCCACCTGCTCCGGGAGCAGCGTGTCCAGCCCGTATTTAACGATGGAATGAGTCTGGCCGCCGCACACCTCCATTAATACCCAGGGCTGGGTCGCAGTTCGCCGGATCTCGTCCACCAGGTTTTGCGCTACCTGCTGATCGCGATATTCGTCAAGGTACTTCATGGCCATCGCTCCCTTCCTCACTCTGCAGCTCGCTGAGCTGGTCCATCTCGGCGAGATATTGATATGTGCGCGCAGCCTCTTCCTCGTCGACCTTAGTGATCGCAAAACCGACGTGAACCAGCACGTAATCTCCAATTCGCGAGTCCGGCAGATACGAGATACACGCTTCGCGCGTAATTCCGCCAAAATCCACTTTGGCCATCGGCACGCCGAAGCTTTCATGCAACGCACTGATCTTACCGGGTATAGCGAGGCACATCGATTATTTCCTTTGAGAGAAAATTCGCCGCAATTACGGCTTGTCCAAGAGAAAGTCCGCCATCATTCGGCGGAACTTTAGCGTGTAGGAAAACCTGAAAACCGCCGCGGCGGAGTAACTCGACAGCGCGCGCAAGAAGCGTTAAATTTTGAAACGTTCCGCCGCTAAGACAAACGTTGTCCAAGCCGTTCCTCTCACGCAGCCTGTTACAGACCACCTCAATCATACGCGCGACCGAATTGTGAAAGCAACGGGAAACTAACTGGGGAGATCGTCCCGCCGCCACATCGCTTGCGATCTCTACTAGCATCTTTCGTGTATCGATAATCCAGGGCAGGCGTTCCGCTTGGAGTTCCAGGGAGTAAGTTTGGTCGCTAGTGAAGTGGGCGCCGGCGCTCTCCAGCAGCATGGCAGACTCTCCCTCGTAACTGCTCTCCTGGCTGATTCCGCAGATCGATGCAACCGCATCGAACAGGCGCCCGCAACTCGAGGTGAGAAGCGCAGGCCGTTTCAACATTTGTTCCATAAGCTTCCAGGTGGCTGGGGTAGCCGCGTTCCAGCAAGGCAGATCGAGTTTTCGATAGTCAGGCCCTAGCGCATCGAACAAATACGCGGACGCCATACGCCAGGGCTGCTTGGCCGCCCGATCTCCGCCCGGCAGCGGCACGTAGCGGAAATGCGCGGCGCGCTCGAAGCTTGTGAGGTCGCAGACCAGAAACTCTCCTCCCCAGATCTGCCCATCGGAACCAAAGCCCGTGCCATCAAAAGCCACGCCGATCACTTGTGTATCCAGCCCGTTCTCCGCCATACAACTGGCAATGTGGGCATGATGATGCTGGATCGCGATCTTTGGCTCCGGCCGGGTCTGCGCCCAGCGCGTGCTGAGATAGTCGGGATGCAGATCATGCGCGATCAAGCGCGGCGTTGCCTGGTACACGCTCTGCAAGTTTCGAAGGGTTTCTTCAAAAAACTGAAGCGTTTCGAAATTCTCCAGATCGCCAATATGCTGGCTCATAATGGCGAAGCGGCCCTTTGTCAGGCAAAAAGTGTTCTTTAACTCTCCTCCGCACGCTAGAATTTCGCCTGTCTCATGCGCCAGCGCGATGGCTTCGGGCGCAAAGCCGCGGGCGCGCCGCAAGACTCGCTGGCGGCCTTCGAAAATCCGCACGACGGAATCGTCGACGCGCATGAATATATCGCGGTTATGCGTCAAAACTTCGTCGGCGAGCGCCCCCAGCTTCTCCGCAGCTTCTTGGTTTTTGATTACGATGGGCTCTTCGCTGATGTTGCCGCTCGTCATGACCAGGCAACGAAGAGAGTCGTTGAACAGCAGGTGATGCAGCGGCGTGTAGGGCAGCATCACCCCCAACTCGGCCAATCCAGGCGCAATACCTGACGGAAATACCTGCGGATTCGCTATCTTCAGTAGGACCACGGGGGCAACTGAGCTGAGCAGCGCCTGCTGCTCAGGCTCGCCGAGAGAGCAGTAACTCCGCACGGTTTCGAGGTCACGCATCATGACAGCGAACGGCTTCCGGCTGCGGCGCTTGCGGATGCGCAGCGAATTCACCGCCTCCGCGCAGAAGGCATGGCAAGCCAGTTGGTATCCGCCTAAGCCTTTGAGCGCCACGATGCCGCCGCGTTCGAGGGCCGCTCTTACCTCCGCTACGTCTTTCGATAGTTGAGGCCCGCAAACCGGACATGCAACCGGCTCGGCGTGAAAGCGGCGGTTGCCCGGGTCCGCATACTCTCGAGCGCAGTCACCGCACATCGCAAACGCGTTCATCGTTGTATTGACGCGATCATAGGGAGTGGAAAGCGTAATGGAGTAGCGCGGCCCACAGTTGGTGCAATTGGTGAAGGCATAGCCGAAGCGCCGGTCCGCAGGATCTTCCATCTCCGCGAGACATGCCCGGCAGGTCGCGATATCGGCCGAAATCAAGGTGAAGCGGTTGTCGCGAGCGGCGCTGGCCAAAATCTCGAAGCCCCCGTTTAATTCCGCCCGCCCGGCAAGCTCTTCCATTTCGCAGCGTTCGATTTTCGCCGCGGGAGGGGCTTCGGCCTTCAAGAGTTCCACGAAAGAGGTAGCCTCGTCCTCGCTGCTTGCCTGAAATTCCACAATCAAGCCGCCCGCCGTGTTGAAGGTAAGGCCCGGCACGCGCAAGCGGTCGGCAAGCCTCTTCACAAATGGCCGGAAGCCGACTCCCTGAACGACCCCTTCCAACGTAATCCTGTAAATCGTGAGTCCTCCTCGAACGTCCTCAGTCAGGGAAGCGGTATGCGGTATAAGTTCCGGTGTACCGTTAACTTCACAAAGGCGTACGTTGAGGGATCCGGCCCTGGCGTCACGGTCGAATGTTCGATCATCCGCACTCCCGGAAGGCCCTTCAGGTCGCTAGGAAGATTGGCACTGAAACGGGAGAGCTCTGAGGATGGCCCATGATCAAACGGAAGTACAAAGCTGTTGCCAGTGTCGTCAAAAATGAATCTGGGAGCGAGATAGATATATCTCGAGTCCGGAGACCAGACGGCGGCGCAGCGGGTGCAAAGTTTTACAGGCTCTCCGCCGGCAGTGGGATAAAGTAGATGCCCGGACGCAGACTCCGCGCCCGGCAGTTTTGTCCAGACACATGCCCATTTGCCGTCGGGAGAGACTGCTATAAGGGCGAGGATAGCTGCCTCTGTTACGCGCTGCCGGCCCGAGCCGTCTTGCTTCATTCGACACAGGTAATTGAGATTCCGTCCAGGCGCCATGAAGTAGATGTAGCCAGCTCCGAAGCGCGGGAACAGATCGCCGGCCGCGGATAGCCGCCGCGGCGGAAGGCGCCCGTCAGTGGAAGCCAACCAGATTTCAGAATTCTTGTCGGACGTCTCAATCGAGTACACCACCCTGTCGCCATCCGGAGAGATGTCGAACCCGCTGACCACCACACCTGGCAAGAGCCGCTCGTTCCCGCCCTTCAGCAGGTCTGTCATCCACAGTTCCCCGGTCACAAATCCAACGCGAGTGTAGTTCTCGCCCTTCCTGAGGACGTAGAAGATGCGCTTGCCATCCGCAGAGAAGATGGGATTGGCCGCGAAGCCTTGCGAAGAGACTCTGCGCTCCTGGCTACCTTCATGAAGCCAGACTTCACTCTGCTCTTCACCTACCGAAGTAACCAGGGAGCGGCCGTCCGGCGCGACCGCGATACCTTCTTCCTTCTGCGGGCCGGAAGTTAACGGCTCGGGCTCGCCGCCTTCGAATTTTTGCCGCCAAATGTGAAAGCTCCCGCCGGCGTCTGAGCTAAAGTACATCCACTTTCCGTCAGGAGACCACTCGGCGCTGGTACAGATTCCGGTGAGAGGGCCCACTTCGTGCCCCCGGCTGCTGCCGTCGAAGGGAACCAGACGGCATGGCAGCCAACCTGAATTGTCCATTTCGACAATCAACACCCATTTACCGTCGGGAGAAATTGCAGAGCGGTGCGCCATGCCGCGCTCATGCGGAGGCACGTAAACATCCCGCTGCCCGGTGCGGCTCTCCTGCGCTGTCGCGACGGCCATATGAACGCCGGATATGATCTGCGAGAACAGAATGTGGTTGGGATCAATCCATCGCAGCCCTGACGCATTCGGCAACATAGGCCGGGCCTCCCCACCCAGAACCGGCACCTCCCAGGTGTCCCATGCAAACGAGGTACTGTAGGCAATGCGTGAGCCGTCAGGAGAGAAAACCGGACTCATCTTCTGGGTTCCATCGTGCGTCAACTGCACCGGCTCGCCGCCCGGCAGAAGCTTGACATAAATCTGGCCCGGGGTGGCAAACGTTCCGGGGCCGCGGATGAAAGTAAGCATGCGCCCGTCGGGCGAGAGTGCCGGTTCCGTGGCTGAATCCGTGAAGTCGGTCAGCGGCTGCCACTCAGTGCTGGGAGGCGGCGTGCGGGGCGCGCGGAAGCGCAACAGCCCTATACCACCCGCCAACAGGCCAATTATTCCCGCGCCGGCGAGTCCATATTTCCACCATGCATGGCTCTTCTTGATTGACGGCGGCGGAGCGGCGGAGGCGATTGAGCCCGAATCAGAATCGCGCTGGAGGCGCTTCAGGTCGGCGCGCAAATCGGCCGCCGTCTGGTAGCGGATACCAGGGTCCTTTTCAAGAGCTTTGATGATGATGCGGTCCAGTTCGGCCGGCAATTGGGAATTCCGGCGCGAAGGCGGGACGGGAGCGCTATGTAGAATGCTGTCGAAGATCGCGGCGGTCGTATCGCCTTGGAACGGCAGCGCCCCGGTAGCCATCTGGTAAAGAGTGGCGCCAAATGAAAAAAGATCGGTGCGGCGGTCAAGCGGCTTGCCGAGCGCCTGTTCCGGAGACATGTAGGCAATGGTGCCGATTGCCATGCCCGGACTGGTGAGGTGTTCTTCGCCGGCAACCACTGTGCTTTGGACGCCCGGTAAGATGCCGGCGGCTTCAAACGACGTGACTTTAGCCAAGCCGAAATCGAGGATTTTAGTGTCGCCTCGCTTGGTCACGAAGATGTTCGCGGGCTTTATATCGCGATGGATAATTCCTTCGCTGTGGGCGGCCTCGAGACCATCTGTGATTTCAATCGCCAGGGATAGCAATGTCTCGATTCCCAGCGGACCAGAAGCAATGATGTGCTTCAAAGTCCGGCCGTCCAGGAATTCCATTGCAATAAACATCTGGCCGTCCTGCTCACCGATGTCATGAATCGTGCAAATGTTCGGATGGTTCAGCGCCGAAGCGGCTTTGGCCTCGCGGCGAAAACGTTCCACCGCCTGTGGATGCTGGGCCAGTTCGGAAGGGAGAAACTTCAGGGCGACTAATCGTTCGAGGCGCGTGTCCTCAGCCTTGTACACCACGCCCATTCCGCCAACCCCCACTTTCTGGAGAATGCGGTAGTGCGAAACCAGGTGGCCAAGCATTGCCTACCATCTTAGGGGCAGTCTCGCGGGATATCCAATGGGATATCCAACCAATTCCAGCGCTCGCAAACAAGCCGAGGGCAAGCTCGCGAGCTGCGGTGGCGTTAGAACGGCCCAAAGAAAAAAAGCCCGACATCGGCTAACCTCATCTGTGCAATCGGTGAAAAGTTTCTATAGACCCTCTTCAAAAGGGAGCCGAGCATATGAAAATTCGTTCTGCTGCCTTCTCGATCCTGGCTTGGCTGCTGGTTGCCATTGCGGGAGCGCAGGCGCAAGATCCGTTGCCGTCCTGGAACAAGGGTGCGGCCAAGCAAGCCGTCCTCAACTTCGTTCACACCACCACCGATCGAACCAGTCCGAACTTCGTCCCACCTGAGCAACGCATCGCCACGTTCGACCAGGACGGCACCACGTGGGTCGAGCACCCGATGTACACACAGCTTATCTTTGCTCTCGATCGAGTTGCGGCGCTGGCGCCGCAGCATCCAGAGTGGAAAACCACGCAGCCATTTCAGACCGTGCTCTCCGGTGACAAGGCTGCTATGGCGCAGCTCACCATGAAGGACCTGGAGACGATCATGTTCGCTACCCACACCGGCATGACCGTGGACCAGTTCCACTCAATCGTGAAGGACTGGCTGGTCCGGGCCAGGGACAAGCGCTGGAACCAAACCTATACCGAACTCATTTACCAGCCCATGCTTGAGGTTATGCGTTATCTGCGCGCCAACGGATATAAGACGTACATCGTGACCGGCGGCGGACAGGACTTCGTCCGCGTCTATGCCGAGCGCGTTTATGGTGTCCCGCCGGAGCAGGTCATCGGCTCGGCGCTTGAAACCCAGTACACCTACAACAGTGGAGGCCAGGCAGTCCTGATGCGACCTCCAAAGCTGCTGCTGAACGACAACTTCACCGGCAAGCCGGAGGACATCTACTTGTTCACCGGACGGCACTCGAAGGCGGCGTTTGGCAACTCCACGGGCGATCGGCAGATGCTGGAGTACACCCAGGCAGGCGGTGGCGCGTCCCTAATGATGCTGACGCTGCACGACGATGCGCAGCGGGAATATGCCTACGGTCCAGCTCGAGGACTACCCGATACCAAGGTCGGCACGTTCACCCAGGCACTCTGCGACGAAGCCGAGTCCAAGAAGTGGTTCGTCATCAGCATGAAGAACGACTGGAAGCGCATCTTCGCTTTTAAAAAGTGACATCTTTCTGCGCTAAGTCTTACTTCTCCCGGGCCATACACTTTAGAATCCTTCCCGGTATTCCCCGAATACCTTTCGTAAAGTGTCCGAGATTTCACCAACCGTCGCGTACGCGCGGCAGCAATCGAGAATGCGCGGCAGCAGGTTCTCCGCTCCGCGCGCGGCTGCTTCCAATCTGGTCAATGCAGCGTCCATGTTGCTTTGCGATCGGCCGGATTTCACCGCGGCCAGCCGCTCCACTTGCTTGCGCTCGAGATCGGGATCGATTCGGAAACCTTGCGGCGATTCCGCTTCGTCATTCTGAAACTTGTTCACGCCGACGACAATCTGCCGGCCTTCTTCAACTGCCCGCTGGTACTGATAGGCGGCGTTCTGGATTTCGCTTTGGATGTAACCGCGCTCGATGGCGGCGAGCGTCCCGCCCATTGTGTCAATTCGCGCAATATACTCCCGCGCTCCGGCTTCTATCTCATCCGTGAGTCTCTCAAGGTATTCGCTGCCGCCAAGCGGATCCGGTTCCGAAGGTACGCCGCTCTCGTAGGCAATCACCTGCTGGGTTCGCAACGCGACGCGCGCGGAGCGCTCGGTCGGCAGCGACAACGCCTCATCCTGGGCGTTTGTGTGCAACGATTGCGTGCCGCCCAGCACTGCTGCCATCGCCTGCAGCGCCACCCGCACGACATTCACTTCAGGCTGCTGCGCCGTCAATGCGGACCCGGCTGTCTGCGTGTGAAAGCGCAGCATGCAGGATCGATCCAACTTCGCGCCGAACCTTTCGCGCATGATCTTCGCGTAAAGCCGCCGCGCCGCGCGAAACTTCGCAATCTCCTCCAGAAAGTTGTTGTGCGCGTTAAAGAAGAAGCTCAGGCGCGGGGCGAAGGAGTCTACCTCCAGCCCGGCGGTAAGTGCGGCCTCGATATATGCAATCGCGTTGGCCAACGTGAATGCAACCTCCTGGATGGCCGTGGAGCCGGCCTCGCGTATGTGGTAACCGCTGATGGATATCGTGTTCCACTCGGGAATTTCGTGTCCTGCCCAGGCAAACAGATCAGTAATGATTCGCATGGCCGGCCGCGGCGGATAAATATAAGTCCCGCGCGCGATGTATTCCTTCAGAATGTCGTTCTGAATCGTTCCGGAAAGCTGTTTACGATCCGCGCCTTGATTCTCGGCCACCAGAGTATAGAGACTCAGCAGTATCGCCGCTGTCGAGTTAATCGTCATCGACGTGCTGACCCGGTCAAGCGGGATGCCTTCGAATAACACCTGCATGTCCGCTAGTGAGTCAATCGCTACGCCGACCCGGCCCACTTCGCCCGCAGCAAGCAAATGGTCCGAATCCATACCCATCTGAGTCGGCAAATCAAACGCTACCGAGAGACCAGTGATGCCTTGCGAGAGCAGATATTTGTAACGTTGATTGCTCTCTTCCGCCGTGCCGAAACCGGCATACTGGCGCATGGTCCAGATCTTGCGCCGGTACATATCCGGATAAATTCCGCGGGTAAAGGGAAACTGGCCTGGCTGTTCCGGCGCGGGCAAACCGAAAACCCTAGCGGCGCACCGCGGTGCGGCCGATCCGGCGGGCTCTCAAAAAAGAACTTACGCCAAAAAAGCTCATGATCGCGCCGAGGAAAACTGAAAAGCCAAGTCCGACAGGGTTATTTGAATCGGTCTTGGAATAGTGGTAGGCGTAGCTGAAAAACAGCACTGCAAACAGCAGGAAAACGCCCCCAATGGCCTGATTCCAGATAATCCGAGCCGGCTTGATTACCTCAGGAACAACGTGTTTCGCGAATTTCTTGGCGTGTTCGACATTAGCGTATTTCGAATATTTTGCAGCCTTTAAAAGGTCGGCGAGCTTCACTACGTCCTCATGCTAGCACCGCGGCGCCGCGCAACCGCTCATCGGCGCTGCGCGCCGCTCGTCCAAAAACACGCGACACGGCGCCGCATCAGCCAAACCATAGACCTATGAAACAAAAATTGTTACTCCTCATGTCAATTTGCCTTTTGCCGGGCGCTCTTTTGAAAGCCGAAGAGCGCCACATGCCCTCTTTCACCGTGGATGTGGAAGGGCACGGCAGGCCCGTCATTCTGATTCCAGGACTGGGATGTTCGGCCGAGGTCTGGAGCGGAACCGTGACCCATCTCAACGCCGAGGGATTCCAAACCCACGCCCTAACCCTTGCGGGCTTCGGCGGAACGCCGGCGATTCACGCCGCCGATTACCTAAAGACCGTGCGCGACGGCGTGGCCGATTACATACAGCAGAATAAGCTGGACCACCCCGTTATCATCGGCCACAGCCTGGGCGGATTTGTGGCGCTATGGCTCGCTGCGGCGTATCCCGATCTTCCGGGGAAAATCATTAGCGTAGATGGGCTGCCTTATCTCGCGGCAATAATGAATCCAGCCATTTCTCCCGAAGGAGCGCGCAATATGGCCGCCGGCATGAAGCAAGGGATCGAGAGCGGTTCCGAGGAGCAGTACGAGACCAACGAGCGCGAGATTCTTGCCTCCATGATTACTTCACCGGCAAACGTGAATCGGGAACTCAAAGTGGTTCTCACCTCCGGCCGCGCGACGATCGCCGAAGCAATGTCGGAGATGATGACAACCGATATTCGGCCCGAAATGAGCAAGATAACCGTTCCAGTACTGGTATTGGGCAGTTGATCGCTTATAAAAACTATGGTGTTACACACGAGAGCGATCTGGCGGCTTACGCGGCGCAGTTCGAAGGGCATCCTGGAACCAGGATCGTTCTCAGCGACACGTCCAAACACTTTATTCAACTCGATGCGCCGGAGTGGTTCTATTCGCAGGTGGATGAGTTCATGAAATGAGCAGCCGCCGGATTCTCTATTGGGCGCTCCAGACGTTCGGTTGGGGAAGCTACTTCGCCTACTTCACCGGACTTGTGGCGCTGTATGCGCATAACCGCCCTTTGCTCCATGCCATTCCCGCGCTTGCATTGCTGCACGTGGCCGCCTCACACGCCATCCGTTGGGTCATACGCAGCAGGCATTGGCTGGAGCTGCCCATTGGACGGCTCCTGTTGCAGTCGCTCGGTCTGTGCGCGCTTCTCGCGGTCGCGGTGCAACTGGCCGCAACACCGGTCGTGGTTGCATGCGGGGCCGCTACTCTGCCGGTGGAGTTGCGGAACATGTGGGGGTACGCCCTTTATTCCTTTCTTCTGTTCGTGCTGTGGACGGCCTTTTATTTGGGGTTCGAGCACGCGTTTCTCTATCGTGAAAGCGAAGTGCAACGCTTGCGCCTGGAAGCCAGCCTCAGAGACGCCGAGCTTCGGGCTCTGAAGGCGCAAGTCAATCCGCATTTTATGTTCAACTGCTTGAACAACCTGCGTTCGCTGGTCTCGGAGGACAGCGAGCGGGCGCGGGAAATGCTGCTGCGCCTCTCAGAGCTGTTACGCTACGCTCTCGAGATCGGACGGAATGAATGCGTGCCATTGTCGCAGGAAATGCGAGTGGTTTCCGCTTATCTGGATCTCGAAAAGTTGCAGTTTGAAGAGCGCCTGACGTGGAACTTCGATGTTGAAGAGAGTGCGGCCAAAGCTGAGATTCCTCCGATGCTGCTGCAGCAGCTGGTAGAGAACGCGATTAAGCACGGCATTGCTAAGAACCCGTCGGGGGGGAAATTCTAGTAAGTGCGCGGATTGAGATGAATCAGCTTCTGCTGCATGTGGAGAACACCGGCCAGTTGAGCGCGCAGGCAGGGAATGGAGTCGGATTGGTGAACGCGCGGGAACGCCTTCGCCTGCTGTGTGGCGCGAACGCGGAGTTGTCGCTGCGGAATAAGGATGCAATGTATGTGGCGGCCATCGCCGAAGTTCCTTTAAGCATGACCTGACGGTATGAAAGTCGTTCTGATTGAAGACTCCCGGCTGGCTCGAGCCGAAATGCGCCGGCTGCTTGCCGTGCACAATGACATTGAGATCGCCGGCGAAGGATCTACCGCGGACGAGGCTGAGGTACTGCTGCGAGAAGCGCAGCCTGACCTGCTGTTTCTGGATATTCAGATGCCCGGCCGCGATGGATTCGAGTTCCTAGCCAGTCTGGACTCGGCTCCTCCCGTGATCTTTTGCACAGCGTATAGCGAATTCGCCGTTCGAGCGTTTGACCGCAACGCGCTTGATTACCTGGTAAAGCCGGTAGAGCCTGAGCGTCTGGCACAGGCGCTGGACCGCGCGCGGCAAATCGTCACGCAACAAGCAGACGCCCACCCGCGCCGCGACGTTCTGTGCCCAGCCGACCGGGTCTTCGTGAAGGACGGCGAAAACTGTTGGTTTGTACCGCTCAGCGACGTGCGCTTCTTCGAAACAGAAGGAAACTATACCCGCATCTGGTTCGGCACGCACCGCCCCCTGATTCCGAAAACGCTGAATTATCTGGAAACGCGATTGGATCCACAATTCTTTTTTCGCGCCAGCCGTAAACACATCGTCAACCTGCATTGGGTCAAAAATGTCGAACCTTGGTTTTCGGGCGGGTTGCGTCTCACTATGAAAGACGGCCAGGCGATTGAAGTATCCAGACGCCAGGCGCAGCGCTTTCGCGAATGGATGAGCCTCTGAGGCGTCCATTTGCAGGTCTATTGCCGCACCGCCCAGGCTAGACCGTCCGGTTGCTTGCCAGCGGCGATATGCCCGGTTACTTCCAGGGACTTCAGATCGATGACTGCGACATAATCGTCCGGCGTGCAGGCCACAAAAGCGCGTGCGCCGTCAGGCTGCATCAGAATACCCGCCGCGCCATGACCCACCTTTATGCGTTTCACTTCTTTCCGGGTAGCCGGGTCAAATACCGCTACGTCGGGCGCGCCCAACATAGAAACGAAGACCAGTTTGCCGTCGGGCGTGAATTTCAAGCGGTTTGCACTCGTGACGTTCGCATCGAGCGTTTGAACTACTTTCTTACTGGCCAGGTCGATAATCGAAATGGTGCCGTCCTGCGCGTTGGCGGCCCATATTTCCTTGCCGCCGGGAGAAACGTCAAAGCCCTCGGCGCCATGACCAACGGGTACCACGGCCTCCTCCCAATCCGTATGCGGAGGTCCCATGGGGCCTCCGGGGCCGCGGCCGCCCGGAGGAGGACCGGGCGGGCGTCCGGCGCGCTCTTCGACAATGGTCATGGTCCCGGAGCTGACATTCGATGTGATCATCCGCTTCAGGCCGCTGAAGACGTAAATCATATGAGTTCTGTCTTGACCCGTACCCAGAACCCAATCGACCTTTTTCGTTGAAGGATCGTAACTGCCGATGACTTTGGCGCCTTCCGCCGTGAACCAAAGCTTGCCGCCAATGAAGACCAGACCGTGAGGCCCGCGAAGGGGGCCGAGATCGATGACGGGCAGGGTTTCCTGGCGAACAAGATCCACCACGGTAATAGTGTTGTAGGCCCCGCCGCCATAATTGGAAATATAAGCGAGGGCGCCGTCGGAGGACGCAATAACCTCATGCGGATCAGGCCCTGACGGAACCCGGCCCACCACCTTGAGCGTCGCGGGATCAACGATCGCCAAAGTGTGATCGGTTTTGGCAAGGGCCAGCAAAGCCGTCGAAGGCGTTTCAGCGCCTTTCAGCCGCGCTGAACAAATGCTAAAAAGTGCGAGAGCGAAAGCCAGTCTGGATGTCATAGCTTAATTTGAAGTGTACGCGAGAAGAGCCGGCTAAACGCATGCTAAACATATCTCAAAACTTCGCAATCGTCATTTCCGTGGTAACCGCGTCGATCCTGGTTTTATGGCTGGTGCGGCGCATCTGGCCCAGCGAGCAGCGGCAGCTGCACAATGATCTGATCGGATGGCAGGTGACGGTCATCGGCACCACCTACGCCGTGATTATCGGGTTCATGCTCTATGCTGTTTGGACAAACTTCGAGCAGGCGGACGGCAATGCCGAGGCGGAAGCCACGTCCCTCATGAACGTGGTGCGTGTTGCGCAAGGCCTTCCGGCCGCGCAAAGACAAGAGATTGAGAGTCTCGCCAGCCAGTATGTGGATGTCATGCTCAAGCAGGAATGGCCCGCGATGAACCAACTCAGCTTTAGCCCGCAATCGCACGTCATCGTGCAGAAACTGTGGGCAGCAACCACCAGCGGGAAACTGTCTGACTTCACAGAACAGACCAGCTTCGACCATACAATTACCGAACTTTCCGATATGACCGCGCGGCGCAGGCTGCGCCAGTTGCAGGCACTGTCGGGTATGCCGACGATCCTGTGGACCATACTGATCGTCGGTGCAATCATTACCATAGTCTCCGCCTGCCTGTTCGGCGGCGTGGATTTCAAGCTTCACTTCATCCAGGTCTTCATGCTCTCTCTCATGCTTTCGTTAGTGCTCGTCGCTATCGCCGACATCAACCGGCCCTTCCAGGGATGCGTGCATGTGACATCCGCCGGCTTTCAGCGGGCGCGCGTTACCCTCGACGCCATGAGCGCGGAGAGACATTAGGCGAGCCGGCGCACACCCAATACGATTGTTCTAATCTTGAGTCGAGAACCTCCGCAGCGAATCGTTTTCTGAGAACGTAAGGGTTAGTGTGGCGCCACCCAAGAGCGAGTTTAGGAACAAGAACATTCTCATCACCGGCGCCGGACGAGGCATCGGGAAGCGCATAGCGCTCGGTTTCGCCAAAACGGGTGCAAGAATCGGCCTCCTTGGCCGCAGCAAGGCGGAGATCGACCTGGCGCACATTGAGATTGAACAGGCCGGCGGATCGGCCCTTCGCGTTCTCGCGGATGTCACGGAGCCGGAACAGCTCAAGGTGGCAGTGAATCGCGTACGCGTTGTCTTCGGAAGCCCGGTAGACGTGTTAATTTGCGCCGCCGCGACTTCCGGGCCACTGGATTCATTTCTGCAGGCGCCGCTGAAGGCGTGGACGGAGACGATTCAGATCAACCTGCTGGGCGTGGTTCATTCTTGCCGGGCTGTTTTGCCGTCCATGATTGAAAAGCGCGCGGGTAAAATTATAGTCCTGGCGTGTGACAGCGACTCCATTCCGAAGGTGAATTTCTCCGCATACACCACCTCCAAGAGCGCGGTGGCGCGCTTTGTGGAAGCGTTGGCGGTGGAGATGCTCGACCACAATGTTCAAGTGAATTGTCTAGACCCCGGGCCAGCCTATACGAACCTCACAGACGAAATCATTCGGGCGGAAAAGCATCTCGAGGCCAGCGTCGTTCAGGCGGCGAAAGAAACGCGCCGCAATGGAGGAGTTTCTCCGGATGTGCAATTCGGCCACGCCGCATTTCTTGCCTCAGAACGCTCCAATCACATCAGCGGGAAGCTGATTCATGTGACGGACGACTGGAAGAAACTGCAGGATGCCAATTTGCGGCCGGATGCGTTTACGCTTCGGCGCTTTCACAAATAGCGCTCCGGACGCTATTTGGTAGAAAAACGATAGACCGTAGTGCTGTGGAAAGTCTGGCCGGGATGCAACACCGTGCTGGGGAAATTCGAATGATTCGGCGAATCCGGGAAGTGCTGCGTCTCGAGGCATAGCGCCGACCGGTACCGGTAGACTCCGCCAATTCCGCGCACCTTCCCATCAAGAAAGTTTCCGGTGTAAAACTGCACGCCCGGTTGCGTGGTGTATACCTCGAGCACTCGCCCGGATTTAGGATCGGTCACACGGGCCGCAATCGCCCGCAAGTCGCCGGGGTGATTCAGCACAAAATTGTGATCGTAGCCTTTCCCAAGTTTGAGCTGCTCGAAGTCGTCGTTGATTCTTGAGCCGATTACGGTTTCCTTGCGGAAATCCAAGGGCGTACCCGCCACGCTATCGATTGCGCCAGTTGGAATCAAGGTGCTGTCGACCGGCGTATAGCGATCCGCGCCCAGCAGTAAGCTTTCGTTGAGAATTGTCTCGCTGCCGGCGCCTTCCAAGTTGAAATAGGAGTGATTGGTCAGATTCAGAACCGTGTCTTTGTCTGTTGTCGCGGTGTAATCCACGCGCAGCTCGTTGCGTTTATTCAGCGAGTAGCGCACGGTGACGCTGAGGTTTCCAGGGAATCCTTCCTGCCCGCCGGGACTAAGATAGCGCAGTTCCAGCGCCCCTCCGGGTACTTCCTTCGGCTCCCAAACCTTGCTGTCGAAGCCTTGTAAGCCGCCGTGGAGCGTGTTCGGCCCGTCATTGGCCGGTATGTGGCAGGTGTGGCCGTCCAGCGTGAAAGTACCCCGCGCCAGGCGGTTCGCATAGCGGCCGATGATGGCGCCGAAATAGGCGGTGCTTGCCGGCTTGGCGGTGTAGCCGTCTACGTTGTCGAATCCGAGGACGACGTCGTCGAGCTTATGATCCTTATCCGGAACCTGCAGTGAAGTAATGCGGCCGCCGAAGTTCGTAATCTTCACCTCCATGCCCGAATCATTCCTTAACGTGTATAAAAAGACTTCCTCGCCATCCGGAGTCTTGCCAAACGATTGCTTGTCCAGGCCATTCTTCTGCGCGGCGGCCAGGCCGCTTCCAAATAACATCAGGGCGGATGCTGCGGCGAAGGTGCTGAGTGTGAGCTTCATATTCGTGGTTGTGAATTCTAGTGTATGGTGAACTCTTTGTGGAATACCGTGGCCTGAACGCTGGGGTGGTCGCGAGTTCCCGTAATTTTAATGGGAACCTCAAAACCCGCACCGTTTTTCTTGAACAAAGGATCCAGGGGCGTCAGGAGCAGCTGCTTGATGCCCGACTGGGACTGTGAGAGCGTGGCTTGCATGCGGAACACGCCATGCATATCGACCTGCCCGGAACGCAAGTTATAGATGCCAGCCAGCCGGATAAGCGCGCCTGGCACGGTGAAAGATAGGGCCGAGAAGGAAGTAACTCCATCCTTCAGCTTAAACACGCCGCGAAGGTCAGACGCGACGTTTGACTCGCTCGCCTGCCCTTCCTGCTCTTCTTTTCTTGAGATCCCGCGGGCGCGATCGCTCAATGTGTCCAGCATATGCGCCACCTTCGGGTTTGTGAATAGCGCCGAGATCAATTTGAAGCGTCCATCCAGGCGCAGTTTATTCAGGACATCCTCCTCCCCAGGCGGGATGAGAATCTTACTTTTGAAGTCGACATCCCCAGTGAGCATCGGCTTGTCGCCCAGAACCAGCAGCAGAATATCCTCCATTCGCGCGTTCGTTGTGATGGCATCTAGGGATACGGTCTTGCCGTCAGCGCCCGGAAGATGTGTCACGCCGCCGCGGGAGATGAATTCCGAATGCAGCAACTTCGCGTCTACCGGATCCAGAACGGTATCTCCATTGGCTCCGTCCACTACAGAATGAAAGTTGGCCGTGAGGCGCACAGGTTCTCCACCCCGCTTCAGCGCAAAATTCGGAGTGTCCGTTGAACCGTTCACATCTATGTGCTGCAGCGTTCCGCCGTACTTTCCGATGGAGGAAAGCGTCCCGCTGATTCCATTGAAGACGCCCAAGTCGGCGTTCTGGAATTTATAGTCTCCCGAAACTGATGTCGATCTCGGGTCGTCCTTCTGCCATGGGCCGAAACTTCCGGTGGTGTCAATCAAGCCGGGAGGTTTCGCGTTCTCCAGCTTGGCGGTAAAGGCCATCGCTTTCCCGGGGCCGGCCGAATGCAGGGTGAGCTTCTCTATATCAAAGCGAAGGGGATCTTTGCCGGCGGCCTTGGGCAGCACTTCCAAGAGCGTTCCATCGGCGATGATCGTTCGAATGACGAACCGCAAACGAGTCTGGTCTTGTCCCTGCTGAACGCCGGTTGGCGCAAACGCGCCCGATAGCGCCGATGATCCTCGCGGCGGGATGCGGATCTCAAGGCCTTCCAAGCGGACGAGATCCACCCGGTTGTCACGGTTTATCAAAGTCCGGAAATCAGTTGCAGCCGAGAACTGCCTGATGAAGATCAGCGGCTGTTGGTCCGGCCATTGGCGGTGCCTTATCGTCAATCGTTCGCCCTGCACTCTCGGCCTGGGAAAGAGCGAAAGCTGCAGCGATTCCAGCGTTACATCCGCATCAAAGCGATCTGACAGCGCCTGGACCACCCGGCGCTTGGCCCGCGGCGCCAGCCCATTCAGGTAGATGCGGACGAAGATACTTCCGCCTATAAGCAGAAGGAGCAAGATGAGCAGCCCGTATGCTAGCGCTTTACGCATTTCTTCATAGATATTTCAGGAGTACACGGCGCCTCTCAAAGACTACCGTAGTCGGCCGTCCGCGCTGAATACTGAGCGGAAGGCTGATAGGTTAGTCGGATGCCGCGTTTCGTTTTTCTTACACTGCTTCTGCTGTGTTACACGCTCCAGGCGCAAGACATGTCGAAGGTTCACTTTGTGCGGGCATCGGGTGAAGCGACCATCAAGGCGAAGCCGGACCGCGCCCAGATTTCGATCGGCGTCACTACGCGGGGCGCAACGGCACAGGCAGCAGCCGCGCAGAACGCCTCGGAAACGGCACAGGTCCTTCAGGCTGTCAAAGGCGCTCTAGGCAAAAGCGGCGACGTGAAGACTACGGGTTATTCCATCGCTCCTCAATACGATTACTCGAACGGTCACGCACCCAAGCTGACTGGCTATGAGACAAATAATACCGTTCTGGTCACCGAGGACGACCTCTCAGCTCTCGGCAATATCATCGATGCAGCGACCGGTTCCGGCGCGACAAACATCAACGGCATTGCATTTATGCTTCGCGATGATACAGCCGTGCGGGAGAAGGCGCTGGAAGAAGCTGCTCTGCGCGCTAAGGCCAACGCCGAAACAATCGCGCGCGCGCTGAACGTTCGGGTGGTGGGGCTGCTGCAAGCGGAGCCCAACGAAATGCCCGCCGTGCAACCGCGGCCCATGGCGATGATGGCGGCGCGGGTACCCCCTGCAACTACCCCCATCGAATCGGGCGATCTGGACATTCACGCCAATGTGTCGGTGGTGCTCGAGGTGCAGTGAAGCTGCTTTTTAAAATTCGCTCCGCCCGATACAATTAGTCTCGGGACTGGTGCCTGTTTCCATGGAAGACTTGGCTTCGAAAGCAACCGAAGATCCGGAAATCCCGAATAAGCTCTATTTTCGGATTGGCGAGGTCGCCAAACTGGCGGGCATCAAACCCTACGTTCTACGCTTTTGGGAATCCGAGTTCAGCGGCCTTGGGCCGAAAAAGTCCGGCACCGGTCATCGGCTATACCGGCGCAAGGATGTGGAGATGGTCCTCGAAATCAAACGCCTTCTTTATGAGAAGCGTTTCACCATCGAAGGCGCACGCAAGGTTCTTGAGGAAAAGCCGAAGCACGAGCCGGCCGCCCCCGCCGCAAGCCATCGCAAGCAGGGAGAGCTGTTCGCCGGGTCGCCCAGCCTGTATCAGGAGTTGCGCCGCGAGTTGAAGGAAATTCTGGCGATCTTTCGAGACGAGGCGTAGCGCCCGGCCTTACCAAACTCGTTTGGGATGCCGCCGAATGTCTCTCTCAACGGCCTTCCACTTCTTCTTCGTGTCTCGCGCTAGTTGGAGATTGGTCTGCTTCTCCAGAAAAGCGACCTCCCGCTTCAGCTTGTGGTAACTCTCGAGTCGATGAGGGTCAAGACCGGCGCCCCTAACCGCGCAGCCGGGTTCCTGTTGATGAGTACAGTCCCGAAACTTACAGTGCTCAGCCAGCTCGGCAATCTCAGAAAAGGCACTGTCTATTTGTTCGGGGTCTGCCCATACCTGGAGTTCCCGCAATCCGGGGAGATCCATCAAGAGCCATTTCCCGGGCATCGGAATCATCTCTCGCCTGGTCGTGGTGTGGCGGCCTTTGCTGTCAGCCTCCCGGACCTCTGTTGTCGATTGCCGCTCCTCGCCCAGCAGGCGATTTACGATCGTCGATTTCCCTGTACCGGAGGAACCGATAAGAGCCGCCGTTTGACCTTCTTCTATTTGACGGGGAATCGCTTCCAGTCCCCATTGTTTAAGAGCGCTGAGCGCAAGAATCGGAACACCTGGAGCGTGGGCTTCCGTGCGCCGAACAACGTCGTCTACATCCGCCCGCAGGTCCGCTTTGTTCAATAGAATTATCGGGCGCGCCCCACTCTCATAAGCCAACACCAGGTAGCGCTCCAAACGGCGCGGATTGTACTCCTGATCCAGGCCGCTGACAACAAACAGGAGGTCGATATTGGCGGCCAAAACCTGCTCTCGAAGCCCCTTGCCAGGCTCTTTCCGGGAGAGCTTCGTGCGTCTTGGAAGGATGCCGGTAACGACATTTCCTTCGCGCACGCAAACCCAATCGCCAACGCAGGGCCAGTCCTGATGGATGTGACGAAAGTGGCCGCTCACACTGGCTTCAATCTCGCCTCCTTCTATCCAAACAAGGAGGCGGTCGCGGGCGGCTAGCGCTACCCGCCCATACGAGCTCTCTGGAGCCTGCCCCGGGGAATAGCACTCCCACCCAAGTTCTTTGAAATTCATATCTCTTCCTCTTCATGGTCAGAACACACATCTACCCAGCCGCCGGTTGAAGCAGCAATCAGAGAGAGGAAGTTAGACAGTGACGGTCAGCGGCGCTACCTTCCGAGGAGCATAGCAGCTTTGGCGGCCGCGGTGTTCGCCCTATTCGAGGTGGCGCAGCGGTAGATTGGCGGCGATTCGGATTCTGCCGAACGAACTTCTTTCGGCTGCGGCAGAGATACCCGTTCCATTCTGCTTCCATTTTTGGCGAAATTTCTTTTCTTCTGGAATGAATGAGATAGCGGGGACCAGTTGGGCTGGATGGAGGGGCGGCGCGGGGATACTCGGGCAGAGTGGCGAGAGAAGGCAAGAAGGGCAAGCAGGGCGTGGGCCAAGGCAAAGGCGGCGGCCCGAAGTCGCGTGATGGCAAGGCGCAGTCGAGCCAGAATGCGACCACGCATGGGATGCGGGCGCGGCCGGGCCTGATTCTGCCGGATGAGCGGCGGGAAGATTTTGACGAGATCGAAAAGGGATGGCGCGAGGAGTATCAGCCGGAGGGTCATGCCGAAAATACGCTGGTGGATCAGCTGATTTTGAACCAGTGGCTGATGAAACGCGCCGAGCGGCGCGTGCTGCAGGCCGAAGAGGCGGCGGTGGAGGAGTGCGGGGACGATCCGCACGGCTGGAGCGAAGAGCGCCGGCATACGTTCGAGTTGATGCAGCGGTATAAGACCACGGCGGAGCGGGCGTTTTACCGGTCCTGGAATGCGGTGCAGAGTCTGCGAAAGGACAGGATGCTCATGGACGAAAAGCTGTATAAGGCGCGCATGGGCGAGCGATTGGCGAAGGATGAGCTGGAGAAATTGATTGCGGAGAATGCCAAGCTGACGGAGCAGTTTGTTCCGAAGCCGGATGCGAAGGCTGCGCCAGAAGCGAAGACTGCGGCGCAGATGTTGTTTCAAGAGCGCCGTCCGAAGAAGCAATGCAATACTTCGGCGCCGCTGCCGGGTCCGCGGCCGGTGGAGCGGGGCAGGTGTGATTGCGCGGTTTGCAGAGGGAACCGGGCGGTTTTAGAGGCGCCGGCCGCGTTTAGTTGAATGCCCAGGATAGCGGTTTGCTTTTGGATTAGGTGCTTGCTTCAGGCAGTAATCAACGGAGCTAGGGCGCGTTGCGGATAAGGGAGGGAAGGGCGTTTTCCGGGACTGATCTCCCCGAAGCCGACTTCGAGGGCGTTTGGTAGTGAGAAGGGGATTTCTCGCTAGTAAATTCGGCCAACCTTCGGTTAAGCCGAAAATTCGGAGCCCGGTCGGTTGCGAACCCACCGGTGGACGTGGGATGCACACTCGAAATCCCCGTCATCCCCGGCGATGTCGCCAGGGGATAACTCCTTTGCTAAACGCTGATGGGAGGCCGCAATCCTTTGTCTTAAAAGTCGGTCACGAGGAAATCACTTAGCAAACGGGCAACGGCTCCGAGACTTTGCCCAATTCCCGCACGAGTTTTGTTTCGAGTAGCCTTCCCGTGATACACTCCCGCACATGGCTGAGATCTCGGCCGGGTCAGCATTGATCGGGGTTATACCGGCAAATCGGGCCTACTTTGGCCTAAAGGATCTGTCGCTGCTTTTCGACTCGTTCGTGACTGATCTCGACGCCGTTCCTCGAACAAAGTAAGCGCCGGGACAACCTCGTAACAAAGAATGATCGCGAATGATTTGCAGATTAGCTTCAACCTGAATGCCCGGCCGATCTACTATGAAATGCCAGAGGGATCCGCGGCTTCGTCGAGTACCGCCGTCGTACGAATCGTCCTCGGATGCCTGCCAGTACCCGGACGCCTCAATTCTTGGGACGACCGGGCTTGCCGCGGGTACGAGTGAAATTCAGTTGAGATGTACAAAGACAGCGGGTACAGCAAGCGCCATTGTTTGGATGATCTGGAGTGGCTACTTGATCGAAATCTGTTCGCGGCAGGATCTGACACTATCAGCTAATGGGACCCAGCAATCTGTGGGTCGCCGCTCGGATCAACGTTAACATGCAGGTAAACCGATATATTAAGCTGACGATTGGCTTGGCGATACTGGGGTTAGGTGCCACTCTGCCGAATCACGCTCAGCAGCTGCACGCTGGGCCGATCAACATAGCGCCTTCTAACTCGATCTGTGGTGAGACTTTGGCGAACGCTCCACCCCGCGTTGAGGCAGCTCGCCGGAGCAACCTGACTTTCGGAGGTTTACAGTGGAGTTGCGTCCCGCCCTACGAAATTCCGACCTACACAAAGCCCGCAGATGACAGTGTGGTGACCGGAGCATTACTTGAGGTAGGCGGATATTCAGGCGCATACGATACGGGCTGGGTTGGCGCGGCGGCGGGGAATTTCTGCTCCGGCGCTGAAAAGCAAATTGTGCTGGTGCAGAATCATGGGGCGAATTTTTCGACTCTGCTTGGACCGACTCCGCACTTGAATCTGCTTGGGGGAGGTTACGGGTCTCTGAACTCGAATTCGGCTGACCCATGGCGGGCAATTGTGGCGGGCAACCTAGATGGGGCGGCACATGATGAGTTTGTTGCGGTTCGACAAATCAATTCAAACAGTGTTCCAGACCTTGTGGTCGGAAAACTGAGTGAAGACTGCTTTCAGCCGTTAGTTGTGGCGTCGGCGACGATCGGCGATGCGGTGAACTCGAATTGGGTGGGGGCGGCGGTGGGCGATTTTGACGGCACGGGGAAGAAGCGCATTGCAATGCTGAAGCCCGAGCATTCGAACCTATTTCTAGTGGAACTGAACCAGGGCGCGCTGCAAATTGTGACACGCGGGGATCTGAGTGTGAGCGGGTCCGGGACATGGAAAGCATTGGCGGCGGGAGACATCGACCATGACGGGAAAGATGAATTGATCGCGGTGCGGCAGGTCTCTGATGGGCACAGCCCGACGGTGATTGCGTTCAAATGGAATGGCTCCGAGTTCACAGTCTTTGGGACAGCGACAGTGGGAGCGAACGGTAACTCGAACTGGGTGGCGGCGACGACTGGAGATTTTAACGGAGACGGCCGTAAGGCGATTGTGTTGCTCTCGAATGCGAGTCCTAATGTAACGATCCTGGATGCTCCGCCGGGCACTGCACAACTCAGAGTGCTGAGGGAGAGCACTCTGGAGCCAGGAGGTACATGGTCCGGTTTGGCGGCGTCGGATTGGCTGGGAGGGGATCAGGGCGCCGATGAATTGATTTTGAGCCGCGCTGTAAACGGCACGTATCGGGAGAACGTGTTTGTTTATGGCGATCCGTTTCATCGTGTTTCCCGTGACTCGGCGATTGATGGCGCTAAGATCACCTACGATGAGCTCGCAAATCTTCCGAGCGGGTATTTGACATACTCGACGGATCAACTGAAGCAATGGCTGAGAGAGACCCACTCGGACACGTTCAACTGGTTGCTGCAGCATCCGGGCGACTATACCAACCTGGTGCAATTCCTGACTGCAACGAGGAATTGGGGTGTGGATGGCAAGCAGCTGCGCGTGTGGGTGAGTTTGAATCCGCCTCGGGCCGCCGCCTTGAACGGGCCGGGGGACACTTGTTCGATACCGGAAGACACAAGCAAGACAACTCCGCCGTTGACTTCTTGGAACGCGCTGGGTTATTTCAATTTGCCGGCCAATCCTAGCTCAGCGGAGATTGTGGGAGCTTGCGAGAATATGATTGCCTGGGCGCAAGTTTTGGGACGTTTGGCGCAAGACTTTCCGCAGTTAGTAGCAGCCGGTGTGGAAGATTTCTCGCTGAACCTTCCCTATCCGGATCCGTCAAAGGTGCCGACCATTCCTTTTACATCCGACTATATCGCGGAAATGGAAGCGGCGATGCGGTCGCAAGCACCATGGTTGAGCTTTGTGCCGACGGTTTACTATCCATTGACCAGCTACACACAAAAGAACTGGGCAGACTTTGGCCTGACTTTGGATTCCATGCTGTTTTATTTCAAGAATGAGAAGCAGGGGATCGGGCTCTGCGCGCGCTCGGGTTGTCCGTGGCCGACCAGCCAGCGAGGCGCGGGGTGTTTGGCGGGGAACTGTGCGGAGCCGGGTGCGGAGAATGTGGTGGGTGAGATTGACGATATGCGGGCGCTAATGGCCAGCGGGCGCAAACTGCACCTGGGGATCTATTTCGCTGGGCACAGTGAATTTGGCGAGCCAACCTCGCGATTTGATTATGACCTGGCGCGGATTGCGATCAATCTGCCGAACAAGGTTTACGGCGCGCAGGTTTATGTTACGGAGACGCCTCCGGCGTCTGGGACCTGCGACGCTAATTTCCTTTCGAATAAGTTCTGCACGGTGCAAAAGGCGTTTTTTGATCCGCCGCAGCAGGTCAGCCTCATGGTGCTCAATCCGAGTGGAACAGAGGCATTTAGTAATCCAGCCGGTTACACAACGCCCGACGGAATACGGCATGTTATTTATTGCGGGAAGGACGCTCACGTTCATGAGATCTGGTGGCCTGTTACCGGTTCGGTGGGACAAGGTGATTTGACGCCGCATGGCCCGATTGCGTCGGGCAATCCGGTGGCTTACTATAACCCAGACGACAATACGCAGAACGTGGATTACGTGGGAGGCGATGGGCATGTGCATCAGCTATGGTGGACTGGTTCCGGGGCAGTAGGCCAAGGCGATATCACACCGGAGGGTCCGAACGCAGTGGGGGATTTAACGGCGTATCAATTGGCCGATCATACACAGCATGTGATTTACCGGGGTATTGACGCGCATTTGCATGAGATCTGGTGGACGGGATCAAGCGCGGCCGCAGTTGGCGACCTCACGCCGAATGGGCCGAACGCAGCGGGAGATCCTTCGGGTTACTTTATCCTGGCTGATCAGTCGCAACATGTGATCTATCGCAGTGCGGATAAGCACTTACATGAGATTTGGTGGATTGGATCGGGCGCTAAGGGGCAGGGAGATCTCACGCCGGGTGGAGGCTTGGCGGCCGGAGATCCAACGGCTTATTTCGCGGCTGACGGTGAGAATCACGTGATTTTCGAGGCCACGAACGGATACTCGCAGCGGCTTTATTGGCAAGGATCGGTGGCTCCGACGGAAAGAGCTTTAGTGATTCCGAATGTGCCTGAGCCTGTCAATTCGTGGGTGAAGGCTGCGACGGCAGTGCAGGAGTTGAGCAAGCCGGCGGCGTTTTATGTGCCTAGCGACGGAACGGAGCACGTGGTTTATGTCGGCGCCGACTCGCATTTGCACGAACTGATTTGGGCGGGGACAGGTATTGTCACACACAACGACTTGACTCAATTAGCCGGTGCGCCACTCCCGGTGGGAGACCCTTTTGCTTATTATTCGGCGATGGACAAGATCTGTTACGTGATTTATCGCAATACCAGCGGACAACTAGATGTTCTGCATTGGAAGCGGTAGTGCCTTCCAATAGAGTGGCCAGCCTAAGGCCAAACGCTTTCGACTCGCTTTTTCGTGCGTGGCGGAGGGCTGATCGTCATATCAGCCCCCCGCCGGATTGTTGGCCGTAACAGCCCTTTGCACCACGGACGAATACCTGCTGCGAAGGGGATTTATCACCAGGTATCCGACGCCATCCGCGCAACCGTCTATTTTCCGCCTTGCGCGTGATACCAACTGGATACTTTCCGTATGCGCCGTCATTCAGGTGCTAACCGCTTCTTGATCGAGGGCGCGCTCGCAGTTTTGGTTTAGTTCAGCATCGCTTACGATGTAATCGTCCTGAAGCCATCGAACATTTGTAAAACCTAGACCATTACTGGGACGAGGAAGCCATTTAATCAGGGAGCCTCTGGGAATCCTGAAGCTTGCTGGGGCATCGAACTTCGTGCGGGCACTCAGCGGCACCTTCACGCGGTAGTTCAATTTCATCTGACGGATTCGGCCTGGTGCGGAAGTATTCATTGGCAATCCGCGAAACACGCAAGGCGCCATTCATTCCAGATTGATTCCAAAGCACATCGCTACGCCGCGCTGCGCCAGCCCACCAACGCCTGGCGTTACCGGGTGTTTTCACGCAGCGGCTTGATTCTTGGCTGGGCCAAAAACAAGTGGGCGCGGCAAATCGCATCCGGATGCGCCGTCACTCGGGCAGAACGCTCCCTCAAAAAGCGAACGTAAGTGGGATATAATTGGTCGGCACAGCGTGCCCCTGGAGGGGGACTCATCATGAATCCGAACAAGGCACTGTGGGAGAAAGGCGATTTCACGAGATTGCCGCGTTTATGCACGAATCTGGAGAAGCAGTCGTAAAGTCGATCGCGCAGAACCAGGGCACGAACGGTGGCACTTCCATCCCTGCCACCTTCTTGCGAGTCACTGTTTCCGTTTGAATTTTAAGGAGGCTTCAAATGTCGATGTGGCGCCCCGATCCCACCTTCTACCCTTCACCCAAGATGGCCATGCAAGCGCCCAAGGAAAAGCTGGCGTTCGTCGCTATGCTCAACGGAAAGGACAACGGCCGTCACGACGCATTAGGCGTTGTGAACGTCGATCCCGCATCCTCGGGCTACGGCAATATCGTCGGGCAGGTGGACATGCCGAATGCCGGCGACGAGTTGCATCATTTCGGCTGGAACGCATGCAGCGCCTGCCTATGTCCGCACGCTCCACATCCCCATGTCGAACGCCGCTACCTGGTCGTGCCGGGCATCAATTCGTCGCGCATACATATCATCGACACCAAGCCTGATCCGCGCAAACCGCAAATCGTGAAGGTGATTGAGCCGGAGACGTTGGCCGCGCGGACGGGATACGCATCCCCGCACACGATTCATTGCGGTCCCGACGGAATCTTTGTCAGCGCGCTGGGAGCTCCTGACGGCGGCGGTCCCGGCGGAATTTTCGTGATGGATCAAGAGAGCTTCGATGTCCTCGGGAAGTGGGAGCTGGATCGCGGCCCTCAGAGACTTGCTTATGACTTCTGGTGGCACTTGGGATTCGACACCATCATCACCAGCGAATGGGGAACGCCCAGCATGGTGAAGAACGGGGTGAATCCGGAAATTCTGCTGAGTGGCGGCTACGGACACAAGCTGCACGTCTGGGATCTGCTCAAGAGGCGTCATCAGCAGGAAATCGATTTAGGCTCCGAGTATCAGATGGCGCTCGAACTGCGGCCGGCCCACGACCCCACCCGTGCATACGGTTTTCTCGGAGTGGTGGTCTCGCTGAAAGATCTCTCGGCGTCGATCTGGGTCTGGCATCGCGACAACGGCAAATGGGGAATCAAGAAAGTGATCGATATTCCCGCCGAACCTGCCGATCCCGCCGCCTTACCGCCGCTCCTGCAAGGCTTCAAGGCCGTTCCGCCGCTGATCACAGACATTAATCTTTCTCTCGACGATCGCTTCCTGTACGTTTCCTGCTTTGGTACCGGCGAGTTCTTGCAATACGATGTCTCCGATCCTTTCCGCCCGCGAAAAACCGGATCGGTCCACCTCGGTGGAATCGTCCGCAAGGCTGCGCATCCCAAGCAGCCCAAGATTCCGTTGAACGGCGCTCCGCAAATGGTCGAGCTCAGCCGCGACGGCGAGCGCATCTACTTCACCAACTCTCTATATGCTCCGTGGGACGCTCAGTTTTATCCGGAAGGCATCAAGAGCTGGATGGTGAAGCTCGACGCCAAACCGGAAGGCGGCATGGAGATCGATCCCAAGTTTTTCGTGGATTTCGGTGAACTGCGTGGCCACCAGGTTCGTCTGGAGGGCGGTGATGCTTCCTCAGACTCATACTGCTACGCATGAGCGAAGGGTTAGCGGTCTGGCCCACGCTCTTTTTGCTTGGGGCCTATCACGGCATCAATCCTGGAATGGGGTGGTTGTTCGCGGTGGCTCGCGGCATGCAGGAGCATCGCGCCCGAGCTGTCGCGTGGTCGCTGCCGCCCATCGCCCTGGGTCACGCTCTGTCCATCGGCGTGGTGGTTCTCATCTTTGGATTAGCGCAGGTGGTGCTGCCGCTGGTTTACATCCGCATCGGCGTCGCTGTGGCGCTGGTGGGACTGGGTGTGTACAGGCTGATTCGCAGCCGGCACTTCCGCTGGGGCGGCATGCAAGTAGGCTTTCGTGAACTCACTATCTGGTCCTTTCTAATGGCGTCCGCGCACGGCGCTGGCCTCATGGTGCTGCCGGTGGTGCTGGCAGGGCCTCATGCGCATCGCCACGCCGCATCGCAAGGCGTTACCGGCGGCGTTTGGGCCACGCTAATCCACACGATGGGATACTTCACCGTGACCGCATCGGTGGCATTGCTCGTTTATCAGAAATTCGGCCTGGCCATGCTTCGCCGGTCGTGGTTCAATCTGGACCTGATATGGGCTATCGCATTGGTAGTAACTGGTTTTGTAGCGTTACTGGTTTGAAATCAAATCAATAGCTTGGATCGTTCCGTTGAAGGTTTTGGGTGACTGATGCAAGCGGTCCAGGAACGGCAACCTCAGGCAGGTGTTAACTAACACGCACCGGCGTAGCGGCTCTCCTCCTGGCAAGCGCAACGAAGTAATTTTGCCCGAACTCCCCGACTGCCTGCATGGAACTCTTTTGAGTTGGCTTCTTCGGATTACTCCTGAGTTGTCGGCATAAGCGGCCAATCTCTGCACTCGGAAACTATCTACATGGCCGTGTAGTCCTTGTCAGAGAGGTGCTGGGGTCGCCAGCCGCATTTACGATAGCTGGTGTGAACAGCCCTTCCCAGAAGGAATCAGTGTTGGGGTCCAGAAACGGGCTTCGAGGACATTTCGATTCGACTCTGCATTAGCCCGAAAAATCCGCATCGCAGGCGCGCGCAAAATTTGTTGGCAACGGGCTACTAGAATGAGTCGGAAGTGTTCATGAGCAGGCCGATGTGCGTAAAGTAGTTCGTAGCGCTAAACAGCGCGCCAGCGACGCCCCAACAGATGGCGTCAACTACCAGTACCTTAGGGTCCCACTTCATAGGGCTGGCCGGCAGCAGCAGCAGTGCGCCGGGCGAGCCGGTCATGCCAAAGTTAGGGCGAAACCTTCCGACCGGACCTCCTCGTCCTTGGACAATTTCAGAACCAGCGCGACACCCGCAGCAAAGCCGACAATCGTCTTATACAAGATCATCGATGTTCTCCCTCAGAGGCCGAGATCGCTTAGTCCGGGATGGCTCCGAGTACCCGCGTGCGAGTTGCTCCGGGTTGCGGGAGTTCCAGTTATCCTCGATGACTCGTATCTTCAGAATCGCCGTTTCTTTTGTGAATGGTGGCACAAGGCTTGGCATGGTTTTCGGTTCTGCTTTCATACTTGGACGAGCGGCCCTTGAGCCTGATCCTCCATACTTGCGGTCAGCACCGCGGGCATGCCCACAGCCTTGGCGATTGTCGCGAGCCTCAGCGCATTCTCCTTCACGAGGTTGATGTCACCTGAATGTGCCCAGGCTATCGTGCCGACCTGATGGTCGATCAACATCGTTTCGGAAATTCCTTTACGTTTCGTCCATACACGCTCCCTGACGGGATTGTGAAAAAATATCCGGAACATTTAGGGCACAAAATGTTTGAACTGGATTTACGCTAGAAGAGTGAGTAGCGACAAGCCGCTGGTCGGCAAGATCAAGTACAAACCGATCGACCGCTCGCAAACCAGTTTTCAAGTATTGGATTACGAGATTCTGATCGAGGCGAACCACCCGGCGCGAGTGATCTGGGAACTGGCCGGGAAGCTCAATCTGGAACAGTTTGCCAAAGACTGCAAAACACGGGAGGGCGAAGCGGGCCGGCCCTGTTGGTCGCCACGCCTGCTGGTGAGCATCTGGGTGTATTGCTACACACTGGGCGTGGCCTCGGCACGGTCGATTGAACGGATGATGTCGCAGGAACCGGGCCTGCGCTGGCTAGCGGCAGGCCAAGAGGTGAACTATCACACGCTGGCGGATTTTCGGGTGGGGCACCGGGAGGCGCTGGAGAAGCTATTCATTGAGTTTCTGGCGATGCTGGAGAAAGCTGGAGTGGTGAATCTGGAGACCCTGCTGCAAGATGGAACCAAGATGAAGGCGCAAGCGGCGAAGAGTTCTTTGCACCGGCGCCGGACATTAGAAAAACGCCTGAGGGCGGCCCGCAAAGTGGTCAAGAAGTTGGACCGCGAAGCCGCCCAGGAACACGAGCAGATGGACAAGCGGCGGCAAGCCGCGCAACAGCGTGCGGCGCGCGAAGCGGTGGCCCGCGGCGAAGCGGCGCTGAAAGAACTGGAAAACCTGGAAGCCCGCACAACGCCGAAAAATCGGGCGGATTTGCGCGTCAGTGATAGTGAACCGGAAGCGCGCAAGATGAAAGACAACGACGGTGGCTTCCATCCCGGCTACAACATGCAGGTCACCAGCGAAGCGCAATCGCGCATGATCGTAGCGGTTGGATTGACGGGCGATCACAACGATCTGCATCAACTGATACCAGCGCTGGAGCGGATCGAGCAGAGTGGCTTGGCGACTCCGCAGACGATCATCGCCGACAACGGGTATGCCACGCGCGACAACGTGGAACAAACGGCCGAGCGGAATGTGGAACTGATTGCGCCGTGGAAAGGCGATGCCGCGCGGCAAGCCGGGGCGTGCGCTCGCGCCGGGATTGCGAAAGAGTTTGCAGCCACTGCCTTTCAGCGGCAGGGGCGTGGCCAAGCGTTGTTGTGCCCGGATGGCAAGACCTTGGTGGCGATCGGACAAAAGAAACATCACGGCGTAGTCAAAACCATCTTTCAAGCCCAAGCTAAGAATTGCAAGAGTTGCCAGTTCCTCAAACAGTGTTGCGGCTATCGTGGTGGGCCGCGGCGTGTGGAGTTACCGGTAGAGAGTAAGGCGATGAGCGGCTATCTGGCACGTATGAAACGTCGAGCGGTGAAGACGCTTTATCAGAAGCGTTGTGAAATTGCCGAGTTTCCGCATCTGTGGATCAAGGGAGTGCAAAAGCTGAGGCAATTTTCGGTACGTGGGATTGTGAAGGCGGGTACGGAAGCGTTGTGGATCGCCTTGGCTTACAACGTTAGGCAGTGGATCCGCGTCCGACCGGCGGTCGCGCAGTAGATTCCAGATCATAAAGGCCTTTTCCCCTCGTCCTCCTGCCTCGCGGAGACGAATTTAGGGCGGTTGGGATCATTTCTAAAGAAACTTGGGCGTGGCTGGCGTCCCGAATCATACTTGCACAACCATGTATTCTGTAATGACAAGTTTCCGTCTTTCCATCGCCGGTTTTTCCCAGCCTTGGATTTTTTCACAGTCCCTGACGGTCGCGGCTCCGTTTCGAGCGTTCACGCTGATGAACGATCAGTTGGCGTCAAGAAACTTAGGAAACACGTGACCAGAGGTGATCGTAAAGGAGAAGGCGCTTGGGACAGCGCCGCGTGCTTCCGGCCGCCCGGCGTCTGCTATCGTGGCGGTTTCACCCCCGAATGCAATTCTCCCATCTAGAAATCCCTTGCGAAGAGTTCACCCTGGACAACGGCTTGAAGGTCATTGTCCATGAAGATCACAAAACCCCGATTGTCGCGGCGAACATCTGGTACCACGTGGGTTCTAAGAATGAGAAGCGCGGCAAGACCGGTTTTGCGCACCTGTTCGAACACCTCATGTTCGGTGGCAGCGAGCATCTCGAGGGCAGCTATATCGAGGCCATGGAACGGGTGGGCGCCACCGACCTGAACGGCACCACCAGCGAAGATCGCACCAACTACTTCGAGAACGTGCCCACCTCCGCGCTGGACTATGCGCTGTTTGCGGAATCTGATCGCATGGGGCATTTCTATAACACGATCAGCCAGGAAATTCTCGACTTGCAGCGTGGAGTAGTAAAGAACGAAAAGCGCCAGGGCGAGAATCAGCCGTACGCGGTGGTGGAAGAGCTGGTTGTGAAGTCCACTTACCCGGTTGGTCATCCCTATGACCACACAGTAATTGGGTCGATGGAAGACCTCGATTCCGCCACACTCGAGGACGTCAAGGAGTGGTTCAAAACCTACTACACGCCTTCGAATGCATCACTCGTAATTGCCGGCGACATCACGACGAAGCAAGCCGAAGAAAAAGTTCGCCGCTACTTCAACGATATTCCGTCTGGTCCGCCTGTGGCGCATCAGCGCGCGTGGATCGCCAGGATGGCCGGCGAGCATCGCGAAGTGGTGGAAGATCGCGTGCCACACGGGCGCATTTACAAGATCTGGAACGTTCCCGGGTATGGGACCGCTAGCGCAGATCATCTCCGCATGGCTGCCGCTGTGCTGTCGAGCGGCAAGACCTCGCGCCTATACAAACGCCTGGTTTACGACGAGCAGATTGCCACCCAAGTGGGCGCTTACCTGGATGAGCGCGAGATCGGAAGCCAGTTCGTCGTAGTCGCCACCGCGCGGCAGGGCGAAGATCCGCGAAAAATAGAAAAGGCGCTAGATGAGGAACTCGCTCGTTTCCTCGAACATGGACCGGCCGAGCGCGAACTCGAACGTGTGAAGGCGCAGTCCTATGCCGCTTTTGTACGCGGCGTGGAGCGCATTGGGGGGTTCGGCGGCAAATCAGATATCCTCAATACCAGCCAGACCTATCTGGGCACGCCCCGAGGCTACAAACAGCGGCTGCACAACCTGGAAGAAGCGACCGGCGCGGATTTGCGGGATGCCGCTCGCGAGTGGTTGTCAGACGGCGTTTATGCGCTCCAGGTTCTGCCATTCGAAGCCAATCAAAAGGCGGCCGCGGCGCCGTCAGACCGTAGCGCGGTTCCCGAACCCGGTCCGCCGCACGATCTTAAGTTGCCCAGACTGCGCGAGGACAAACTCAGCAACGGGTTGCGAATTCTGGTGGCCGAGCGGCACGACATCCCCGTGGTGAATTTCTGGCTGGATGTGAACGCCGGGTATGCGGCGGATCAGACGGCGCTTCCAGGAACAGCTCGTCTCACTTCCGCTCTGTTGACCGGCGGAACCAGCCGCCGCACGGCGCTCGAAATCAACGATGAATTGCTCTCACTGGGCGCTCAGTTGACCAGCCGCTCCAATCTCGACATCTCCACCGTCTATCTTTCCGCTCTGAAGCCAACGCTGAAAGATGTCCTGGATCTCTACGCGGACGTGATTCTGAATCCGGTGTTCCCGGAGGCGGATTTCGAGCGCCAAAGGCAGCTTCAGCTTGCTGCTATCGCGAACGAAAAAGTGACTCCGGTGCAAATGGGGTTAAGAGCGCTGCCTCCCATCCTCTTCGGCAGCGATCACGCCTACGGTGTCCCGCTGACGGGCTCGGGAACAGAAGAGAGCGTACGCAGACTTACCCGCGAACACGCAGCTCGTTTTCACGCAACCTGGTTCAAGCCGGGCAATGCAACCTTGATCGTCGTCGGCGATACCACCCTGGGTGAAATCAAACCCTGGCTGGAGCAGTTTTTTGCCGGCTGGCGAACCGCTGCTGTGCCAGCCAAGAAGTTGAACACGGTTCCGCGGCCATCAAAGCCGGCTATCTATCTTGTCGACAAGCCGGGCGCGCTGCACTCCGTGGTGATCGCCGGCGCCATCGCGCCCCCGCCCGATGCTCAAACCGAGATTCCGCTCGAGACGATGAACAATGTCTTCGGCGGGACTTTCGGCGCACGCCTCAACATGAACCTCCGCGAAAACAAGCATTGGTCTTACGGCGCAGGGTCTGTTCTCTACGGCGCCCGCGCGCAACGGCCTTTTCTGGCCTATGCCTCCGTTCAGGGTGATAAAACGGCTGATTCCATCTCCGAGATGTTAAGCGAGCTAATCGGTATGACCGGGACGAAGCCCGTCACTAACGAGGAACTGGACAAGGTGAAGCAGCAGCAAATCTTCGAACTGCCGGGGTCGCATGAAACGATGAATGCCGTCGGCAACCTGTTCGGAGACCTGCTTCAATTGGGCCTGCCGCTCGATTTTTATGACGGCTACGTTGGGCGCGTTGCGGCCCTGACGATTGAGGATATCGAGGCCGCAGCAAAATTACTGCTCAATCCGGACAACATCATCTGGATGGTCGTAGGAGACCGGTTGCAAGTGGAGCAGCCGTTGCGCGATCTGGGAATTGGCGAAATTATTGCGGTGGAGGCCTAATCTAACGCTTCGGGCTCGATCTCAGCCGTTTGGCCCGCCGCTTTCTTCTCCCAGTATTTCCGTACCCAGGCTTCCCAGCTTCTGCCGGCGGCGGGGTCTCGCTCGCTGAACTGGAGCGCAGCGATATCGGAGTACGGAATGCTTACGCGCGGGCTGCCGTCCGCCGGGAGCAGGCGCACCAGCGAAGCGGCTAGCGTCCGGTCTTGCTTGCGGTCGTAAAGATAACCGTCGACAACACTGCCGTCCTTGCGCGTGAGTTTGACGTCGCCCCGATAGTCGAATGCCTTTTCGAGCGCGCTACGAATTTCATCCTCAGTAGCGAGCGTTGGAACCCAGCCTTGCAGATGCTCCTGCGCAAAGCCAGGAACGACTTCGAGATCATCGGGGTTAAGCGCCTGCTCGCTCACGCCTGGGTCTCTCCAGCGGTGTTAATGTTGACCAAAGGATTGTAGGAGTGTACCGGCTTGGCCGGTTCGTTCAGCAGCGCCAGGGCATCCTTGTCTCGATACCGGCTGAACAAGCTGGCCTTGGCCATCGCGAAGAAGCCGCTCAGCGAGCCGAACCCATAATTCACGGCTGACGCCTCATAGCCGCTGTGGACCATGCAGTTGGCGCACTTAGGATTGCCCGATTCGGTGCCATACCGCGCCCACGCGGTTTCGACCATCAATTCGTCAAAAGTGTCCGCATAGCCGTCCTGTAGCAGGTAACACGGTTTCTGCCAGCCAAAGACGTTGTAGGTGGGCATGCCCCAAGGCGTGCAGGTGAAGCTCCTCTTCCCCATGAGGAATTCGCCAAACAAGGGCGACATATTGAACTTCCAGGAGGATTTGCGGTTTGAAAGGATGGCCCGGAACAGCCGCCGCGTGCGCGCGCGTCCCAGGAAATGCTGCTGGTCAGGCGCCTTGTCGTACGAGTAGCCGGGCGAAAGCATCATGCTCTCCACACCCACTTCCATCATGTCGTCGAAAAATCCACGAACACTGTTAGGGTCGGCCCCGTCAAAGAGCGTTGTGTTCGTTGTGACGCGGAAGCCGCGGGCGAGAGCCGCCTTGATTCCGCGGATGGCTATATCGTAGCCGCCTTCCCGGCAGACTGAGAAGTCGTGGTGCTCGCGCTCGCCATCCACGTGGACAGAGAAGCTGAAATACTTGCTGGGCTTAAAAAGATCCAGCTTTTCCTCCAGCAGCAATGCGTTCGTGCAGAGATAAATGTACTTCTTGCGCGCTACCAGCCCTTCCACTATTTCCTTAATTTGCGGATGCATCAGCGGCTCGCCGCCGGGAATGGCCACCATCGGAGCGCCGCACTCCTCCGCCGCCTGGAAGCATTCTTCCGGAGTGAGTTGGCGCTTCAAGACATGGGCGGGGTATTGAATTTTCCCGCACCCGGCGCAGGCCAGGTTGCAACGGAACAACGGCTCCAGCATGAGAACAAGCGGGTACTGCTTGCGTCCGGCAAGCTTTTGTTTGAGCACGTAGGTCGCGCTCGTCCACATCTGGGAAGCAGGAACACTCATAGTTTCGGCTACCTCCATCTTAGATCGAGATTAGAAGTTTCCGGAATGTTGAGCCTGCATTACAAATCATTTGCTACCGCCGAACCTCAAAAAGTCGCAATTCGACCTTTCATAGCGCCCATACTCCCCTCGAAGTCGATAGGTTAAGTTTTCTTTAACGCTGAAAACACAGCTACTTGTTATACTTAAGCTGTCTTCTATGTCTCCTACTGGACTCGACCTTGACGCCCCTGTTTCAGCCGGTTTCAGTCCGGTTAAGGGCGCGACGAAAAAGATCATCCTGTTGAAGCCGCGTGGATTTTGTGCCGGGGTGGTACGCGCGATCGATGTGGTGAAGATTGCGCTGGATCTCTACGGCGCTCCCATTTACGTTCGCAAGGAAATCGTCCATAACCGCCATGTTGTGGAGGAATTGCGTCAGGCCGGCGCGATTTTTGTCGAAGAACTGAGCGAGGTTCCCGAAGGCGCCCGTGTGATCTTCAGCGCGCATGGCGTTTCACCAGCTGTCTGGGCCGAAGCGAGGGGAAGGCGTCTACAGGTAATCGACGCCACGTGCCCGTTGGTGACAAAGGTCCATGGCGAGGCGGTCCGCTTCGCCAAACAGGGCTACACGATTGTGCTCATTGGTCATAGAGATCACGACGAAGTGATCGGCACCTTGGGCGAGGCGCCGCAAAACACCATTCTGGTCTCCGACGTGAATGATGTGGATCGCCTGCAGATCAAGGATCCGGAGCATATCGTCTACCTCACCCAAACTACTCTTTCGCTGGATGAAACCAAGGACATTGTCACGCGTCTGATGGAGCGGTTCCCGAAGATCAGGGGGCCAAAGTCGCAGGACATCTGTTACGCGACGGAAAATCGTCAACTGGCGGTGAAAGCCGTGGCCCCGCTCTGCGAGGCTTTACTTGTAGTGGGCTCGCAAAACAGTTCGAATTCAAGGCGGCTGGTGGAAGTTTGCGAGAAGGCGGGCGTGCCGGCATACCTGCTGGACGACAGCAGCGAAGTGCGGCCGGAAATGCTTGAGGGGGTAGAGACGGTGGCCGTAACGGCCGGGGCTTCCGCACCCGACCACCTTGTCCAGGAGCTAATCGACCATCTGCGGGCAAAGGGATTTAGCGAACTGGAAGAAGCTGAAATCAAAGAGGAGGATGTGCGCTTCACGCTGCCATCCGACCTCGAAAAGTTTACGCCGCGCCTTCACACGGTTCGTGCTTAACCCGTGCCGATAGTGCAGAAACGATGAAGTCCAGTCTTCAGATATCGGATTCCTTAAATCAAGCGGCCGCTGACGCGATTCTCCGGGCTTCCGCCGCGCTGCTCGACCGTCAGTTTTCCGAAGGCTACTGGTGGGCAGATCTGCGGGCCGACAGCACTCTGGAATCGGATTACATCCTAATGCAGTTGTGGCTCCATCCCCCCGTGAATGGAGTCTGGAACCCTCCCACCCGTAAGAAGATTGACCGGGCGGTGAATGCCATTCTGGCGCGGCAGCTGGAGGATGGCGGCTTTAACGTCTATCTGCACGGGCCTTCCGAGGTAAGTGCTTCCATCAAAGCTTACTTTGCCTTGAAGGTGGCCGGCGTTTCCGCATCCGATTCGCGCCTCCAACGTCTCCGCGAGCGGATCCTGGAACTCGGCGGCCTGCAGGCCGCCAACAGCTACGTTCGCATCAACTTGAGCCTGTTTGGACTCTTTCCCCGGAAAGCGTGCCCCTCTATTCCGCCGGAAATCGTCCTGCTGCCGTTCAATTTCATCTATCAGATGTCGTCCTGGACGCGAGCGATTGTCATGTCGCTCTCGATCGTTCATTCGGCAAATCCGCAGCGTCCGGTACCCGCCGGCCTCACCCTGGAAGAACTTTTTCTGCCGGGCGCGCCCATGCACCCGGAGCCGGATCTCAAGACATTCAGCTGGCGGAACGGCTTTCTGGTGTTGGACCGGTTCCTGAAAGTCTGGGAGAGGCGCGGTCCCAAGATCATCCGCCAGTATGCCCTCAACAAGTGCGCCGAGTGGATGATTGCGCGGTTTGAGGCTTCGGACGGTCTGGGAGCGATTTATCCCTCCATGCAGTACGCCATCATGGCGCTCGATGTTCTCGGGTATGGTCCGGAGCATCCGCTGCGAATACAGGCCGAACGGCATTTCAACTCGCTGATGCTGGATGATGAGCGTGGCTTCTGCATGCAGCCTTGCTTTTCGCCCGTCTGGGATACCGCGATTGCCGCGTTTGCATTGGCGGAGACGGAGAATCCTCCGGTGAAACAGCTGCGGCGCTGCGCGGACTGGCTGCTGTCGAAGGAAGTTCGCCGCACGGGCGACTGGTCGGTAAAGCGGCCTTATGCGGAGCCCTCCGGATGGGCGTTTGAATTCAATAACGAGTTCTATCCCGACGTCGACGACACGGGAATGGTGTTGCTGGCGCTCGATAGGATCGTTAGCTCGGATGACGCCAGGCAGCGCGCTTGCATGAAGCGCGCGATCGACTGGCTGTTGGCGATGCAAGGCAAGGACGGCGGTTGGGCGGCTTTCGACGTTGACAACAACTGGAAGGTCTTAAGCTACGTGCCGTTCGCCGATCACAATGCCATGCTGGATCCGTCTTGTCCCGACATTACGGGCCGGGTACTCGAAGCATTGGTTCGTTGCGGGCTGCCGGAGAGTCATTCCGCTGTCAAGCGCGGCGTGGCATATCTGCTCCGCGCGCAGGAAGCGGATGGCAGTTGGTACGGACGCTGGGGCGTGAATTACATCTACGGCACCTTCCTCGCGCTTCGCGGCTTGCGAGCGGCCGGTGTCGATGAAAATGAGCCGAGTATTCAGCGGGGAATTGAGTTTATCCGCGCGTATCAGAACCGCGATGGCGGCTGGGGCGAAAGCTGCGCCAGCTATGACGACAATCGATTTATTTCTAATCCGAGTACGCCTTCGCAGACAGCGTGGGCCATTCTTGCGCTGCTTGCGGGAGGCGATATCCGCAGCGAGAGTTTGTACAACGGTGTCGATTATCTGGTGAGTACCCTGCGCCCGGACGGTACGTGGAATGAGGATTACTGCACTGGGACGGGATTTCCGCGAGTGTTCTATCTGGCCTATACCGATTACCGGAACACGTTCCCACTGCTTGCTCTTGCAACTTATAGGAAGGCCACTGCCTCCTTGCGCGAAGAGGCCGGCGTGGGTGCACTCTGATCCACCTTGCCTGTTACTCTTGTCACCGGCGCCACCGGGTTTCTTGGCTGGCATGTCGCCCGGTTATTGACCGAGCGCGGACATCATGTGCGTGCCCTCTGCCGCCCCGCTAGCCGGCTTCGCGAGCTTGACGTGGAAAGCGTAACGGGCGACCTTCGCGACCCGGCTTCACTCGCACAGGCCGTTGCCGGGTGCCAAATCCTGTTCCATATCGCGGCCGATTACCGCCTGTGGTCGAAGCATCCGCAGGAACTCTACGACTCCAATGTGGGCGGTACGCGCCACTTGCTGGAGGCTGCGGCGAAGGCTGGCATTGAGCGAATCGTCTATACCAGCACCGTCGGCTGTATCGGTATTCCAAACGATGGTCCCGGCGACGAAGACACCCCCGTTTCCATCGATGAGATGGCCGGCCATTACAAACGCTCGAAGTGGCTCGCCGAACAGGTCGCCCTGGAAAAAGCGCGCGCCGGGCTGCCGGTGGTTATCGTGAACCCAACCGCGCCAGTCGGCGACCATGACTGGAAGCCCACTCCCACCGGCAAGATCATCGTAGACTTCCTGCGCGGCAACTTGCCGGCGTTTGTGGACACCGGCTTGAACCTGGTAGATGTGCGCGATACCGCGGCAGGCCATTTACTTGCCGCCGAAAAAGGACGCACCGGCGAGCGCTACATCCTGGGCTGCGAGAACCTAACTCTGCAACAGATTCTGACCCGCATTGCAGCGATTTCGGGTAAGACCGCGCCGAAAACGAAGGTCCCTTACGCGATAGCGTATGTCGCGGGGGTAGTTTCGACGGCTTGGGCGAACGCTACGGGAAGGGAACCCGCGGCTCCGCTCGAGGGCGTGAAAATGGCCCGCAAAAAAATGTTTGCCACGCACGCGAAGGCGTCGCAAGAACTTGGCTTCACGCCTGGGCCAATCGATTCCGCCCTGCAGCGCGCCATCGATTGGTTTCGGGCTAACGGGTATTGCTAAGCGTATGGCCATCCTATACGTGGCGTCGGAAGCGTCGGAATTGAAGCCTTTTGCCCAGTTACTGACCGGTTTGCGGAAGCTGAAGTGGCCCATAGATTACGCTTATGAGGGGATCTGGGGGAGCCGCCGCATGCTATTGGCAGCCAACGGCGCCGGCCCAAAATTGGCGGCGCAAGCTGTAGAAGTAGCGATCCGCGCCGGAATGGCCGCCGAGCTTTCATCTTCGAAGCTGGAAGCCGTGGTCAGTACTGGATATGCGGGAGCGCTGGATCCGGCACTGCGGGAATTACAAATCGTGGTTGGTACGAAGGTGGCGGATCAATCGTCGCGGGAAAACTATGATTGTGCCGAGGTGCTCGCCGAAGGCCCGTTCGTTTCCGGGATGATCATGTCGCAAAACGAAATCGCCAATGATGCATCCACTAAACGAAAGCTGCAACAAGGTGGGGCGATTCTGGTGGATATGGAGTCATCGGGCGTAGCGGCGCGAGCAAAACGCGCCGGATTACCGTTCGCGTGCATCAAAGTAGTTACGGACCGCGCCGACGAATCATTCCCGTTCAACTTGAACGAAATGCGAGCTAGTGACGGGCGAATCGTGCGTGGGAAAATTGTTTTACACGCCGTCACGCATCCAAACTTGCTTCCGGTTCTTTTCCATCTGAAGAAGCGCACGGAGGATGCGGCCAGGATCCTGGGGGATTTTCTTGTCAGTTGCAGAATCAGCACCGAGTCGAAGAGTAACCAGCTTGGACCGACCGATTCCTAACACGATGCGGGCTGCCGTCTATAAGGGCAATGGCGGTGTTTCAGTGGAGTCCGTGGAGACGCCTCGTATTGGTGGTGGCGAGATTCTTATTCGGGTGGAAAGCTGCGGCATCTGCCACACTGATCTTAAGAAGATTGAATACGACCTGCTGCCGCCGCCCCGTATTTATGGTCACGAAACTGCGGGCGTAGTTGCAGCAGTGGGTGAGCGGGTGAGTAAGTATGGTATTGGAGACCGTGTCGTTGTTTTCCACCATATTCCTTGCGGAGATTGTTTCTATTGCCGCCGGCGGCTGTATGCGCAGTGTCCAATCTATAAGAAGGTTGGAGTGACTTCCGCCTTTGAACCCGCCGGCGGAGGCTTCTCTCAATACGTGCGCGTCATGGATTGGATTGTCGAGCGCGGCGTGGAGAGAATTCCACAAGGAGTATCTTTTGATCAGGCCTGTTGGGTGGAGCCGGTGAATACTTGCCTTAAGGGTGTGGAGTCTCTCGCCCTGCAGCAAGGTGACGTGGTAGGTATTCTGGGTCAAGGCCCGATCGGCTTGATTTTCACGATGCTAACAAAGCGCACCGGAGCGACGGTTCTGGCAACGGATGCCATCGCGTCCCGCCGGAACTTGTCAAGCAGTTTTGGCGCTCTTGCCTTTGATCCTCGTTCTTCGGGTTTCGAAGCGGCAATCCGCTCGGCAACGGATGGCCGCGGGGCCGATGCAGTTATTCTGGCCACCAGCGCCAACGGGTTGATCGACCAGGCGCTCCGCATTTCGCGTCCGGGAGCCAGGATTCTGCTATTTGCGCAAACTTCCGCTGCGGAACGAATCGAGTTCTCGGGATCGGACGTCTGTGTAGGTGAGCGCGTGTTGTACGGTTCTTACAGTGCGGATGTGGATCTTCAGGCTGAATCCGCGCGGCTGGTCTTCGGCGGGGAGCTTCCGTTAGATAGACTGGTTTCAGATCGCCTCCCTCTGTCCGAAATCAGCCGTGGTATTGCCATCGCGCAGCGGCCAGATGAGCGATCGCTCAAGGTGATTGTCCATCCGCAGGAGCAGAACTAATGGCGGCGACAGCTTCCGCAAGTAGCATGACAGCTGCAGTTCTGTACGGCAAAGAAGACGTTCGTATGGAATCCGTTCCGGTACCGGTGATCGGTCCAGGCGAACTGCTGGTCGGGATACGCACGGCTCTGACGTGCGGCACCGACGTCAAGGTTTTCCGCCGTGGCTACCATGCCAGGATGATTAAGCCACCTGCTCTGTTTGGTCATGAGCTGGCCGGCGATGTTGTAGCTGTGGGTAGAGGCGTCACCAAGTTTCGGGTGGGTCAGCGCGTGGTGGCTGCCAACTCTGCTCCTTGCGATGAGTGCTTCTACTGCCGCCAGGGGCAGCCGAATCTCTGCGAGGATCTGCTCTTCAACAATGGAGCATACGCGGAATATATCCGCATACCTGCCCGCATCGTTCGCAAGAACACTTACTTGATTCCAAAAGGCGTTGACTATAAAGATGCGGCTTTGGTTGAGCCGCTCGCCTGCGCTGTTCGCGGCTTAGATGAAAGCGGCGTGCGGGCTGGAGACACCGTCGCGGTTATTGGACTCGGCGCCATTGGACTTATGTTCGTCCGGCTGGCGAGATTTGCGTTTGGCGCCCACGTTATCGCTATCGCACGGCGCAAAGAGCAGGTAAACCGGGCCGTCGCACTCGGGGCTACCGAGGGAATTACTCTAACCAAGAGGACGCCTTTGAATAACGAGGTAGTGGCCGTCGCCGAGCTGAAAGCTCTGACGGGCGGACGCGGCGCTGATGTCGTGATTGAGGCCGTGGGCGTTCCGGAAGCATGGGAGTTAGCCACCCACCTCGTGCGCAAGGGAGGAGTTATTAACTTCTTCGGAGGATGCGCCACCGGCAGCAGGGTGGGGCTTGACACGTCGCTGCTACACTATTCCGAAATCACCTGCAAAGCCAGTTTCCATCACACGCCGGAACACATCCGCCGCTCGCTGGATCTGGTGAGCGACGGTACCGTGACCGCCAGTCACTTTGTGAACCAGGAAGAGCCGCTGAGCCAGCTTCCGCAGGTGCTGCAGGATTTGGCGTACCATCGGAACGGCCATATCAAGACGGCCATTATTCCTTAGGGTCCTGTTTCCGAAATTCCTTTACGTTCCGTCGATACACGCTCCCTGACGGTCGCCGCTCCGCTTCGAGCGTTCACGCTGATGAAGGATTTGGCGTACCATCGGAACGGCCATATCAAGACCGCCATTATTCCCTAGTAAATCTTCCGTAACGATCCATCCCGTACCATAGAAGGCAGCCGTGCCAGTTGCACATTTGCAGCCCAAAGAGTATCTCGAAACTGTTGTACCGGATACCACCGCCTACTCGCGCGAAGAGGCTTTGGAGTACACGCGCTGGCTGGCTACGCATCACTATGAGAACTTCCAGGTAGTCAGCTTTCTTCTGCCGAAGGAGCTGCATCAGGATTTCTATAACGTCTACGCGTTCTGCCGCTGGGCTGATGATTTGGGAGATGAGATTGAGGACGCCCGGGAAAGCCTGCGCCTTCTGGAATGGTGGCGAAGGGAGCTGCGCGCGATGTACCGCGGCGACGCTTCGCATCCAGTCTTTGTGGCGCTTCGCGGTACGGCGGAGCATCACGCTATCCCGATCGAGCCATTCGACCGCTTGATTCGCGCCTTCGAGCAGGACCAAACGATAACCCGCTACCACACCTTCAACGAAGTTCTCGCTTACTGCGTGAACTCGGCGAATCCGGTGGGCCACCTGGTCCTTTATCTCTGCGGTTATCGCGATACCGAGCGGCAGCGTCTTTCCGATTACACCTGCACGGCTCTGCAACTCGCCAACTTTTGGCAGGATGTGACCGTTGATCTGCAGAAGGACCGCGTTTATCTGCCGCTCGACTTGCTCAGCAAACACCAATATTCTCTCGAACAACTTTTTGCGCACGAATTCAATCCGCAATTCCGATCGCTCATGGCGGAGGCCGTTGAGGTGGCGGGGGACCTGTTTCGCCAAGGACGGCCGCTCATCGGGATGGTAGACCGGCGCCTTTCCCTTGACCTGGATCTCTTCAGCCGCGGCGGAGGGAAAATTCTGCAGAAAATTCGTTCGCAGAACTACAATGTGCTCAAACGCCGGCCCCACATTTCGAAGCCTGAGCGCTTAGGAATTCTTCTTCAATGTCTTCGGCGATTACTGCCGTTCCAACTCCGGACGCGATAGAGGAGTCGTATTGCTACTGCCGCGTGATCGCGAAGAATCGCGCTCAGAACTTTTATTACTCATTCCTGCTGCTGAAAAAACCGCAGCGCGACGCCATGTGCGCGATCTACGCGTTCATGCGCGAATGCGACGACCTCAGCGACGACCCGGTCTCGACCGATAGAGCAGCGCTTCAACAACGGATCGCGCTCTGGCGGCTCGACCTGAACCGCGCGTTGCATGGGAATATGGAGGGGCATCCGCTCTGGCCCGCCTTCTGCGACACCGTTCAGCGCTATTCGATTCCGCACCGCTATTTCCACGAGATGATCGATGGCATCCTTTCCGACGTCGAGCCGCGCGAAGTTCATACATTCGCGGAGCTCTATGGTTACTGCTATCACGTAGCGTCGGTAGTTGGTCTGACCGTAATCCACATCTTTGGTTTTCGCTCGGCCAGAGCGTTGTTTTTAGCGGAGAAGTGCGGCATTGCCTTCCAGCTGACCAACATTCTGCGGGACGTGCGTGAAGACGCGGAAATGGGCCGCGTCTATCTGCCTCGCGAAGATCTTGAGCGCTTCGGTATAAGCCTCGAGCAACTGCGCTCGGGAAAGGAAGACGATGCCTTCCGGGATTTGCTGCGGTTCGAAGCCCGGCGCGCTCGCGCTTACTATGACGAATCCGCGCCGCTGATTGACCTGATCGCTCCCCAAAGCCGTCGCTCTTTGTGGGCGTTGCGCGCGATTTATCTGCGGCTGCTGGCGAACATCGAGCGCGCGAATTATGCTGTCCTCAGCCGGCGCGTCCGAGTGTCGAAGCCAGTCAAAATTGCTTTGCTTCTGCGAGCGTTGTTCAAGAAGTGATCTGGAGATCCGCCAGGGGCAGGGCCGCCTTGTAGGTGATGATCCATTCCGACCCGGGACCTTCCACCAGGAGTTCCGCATGTCCTGCCGGTACCAGCCAGCACTGGCCGGCGGCAAAGGGTTGTCCAGCGAGGACCCCGGACCCTTTTAGGCAGATGAGCAGCAAGTAATAGGGCGTCCCGGCAGCGATCCGCAATCCGCGGTGGGGGCGGAGATGCTCAATGCGGAAATATTCGCAAGCGATCAGTTCATTGCGTCCTTCCGACAGCGCTACCGGTTTGGCTCGAAAGTTGTGTGGCCCTAGATTCGACACACGCACCCCATCCTCCAGATGCAGCTCGCGCGGGCGCCCATAATCGTACAGCCTGTAGGTAATGTCCGAATTCTCTTGAATTTCGCAGATCGTCAGACCCTTCCCGATCGCATGCACCGTACCGGCCGGCGTAAAGATGACATCGCCAGCCTTGACTTTGCGCCAATCAAGCAGGGTTTCGATCTCGCCGGATTGCGCTGCTGCTTTCAAACGCCCGGGCGTAAGGATCTCGCGAAATCCCACCGCGACTTCGCCTGGCGGCTGGGCATCGATGACGTACCAGGCCTCGGTCTTTCCCAGGCTGTTGTGACGCGCCCGCGCGTATGCGTCGTCCGGATGAACCTGCACCGAAAGGCGGTCCGCCGTGAAAATCAGTTTCACCAGCAGGGGACAGATTGCGGGATGCTCAGGATCCGCAGCGTTGCCGAGAATCGCCGGATGACGAGCGAGCAGTTCCCCAAGACTGCCGCCGCGCGACGTCAGATTGTCGTTAAAAGTGAACCAAACTTCGCCGATACGATCCTTTCGCAGCGTATCAGGGAAGAAGGGCGCCAGGCTCTCGCGTCCCCAGACCCGTTCGCGAAAGATGGGCAGAAGCTGAAGTGGCTGGGTCCAGTCCGATTTTGTGACGATTTCGTGAGAAATCACGATGATCCTCCCCACAAATTAACAGCCTCACCCGGGAATGGAAACGGAGGGACAGATGGTTTTCGCGGTAGCATCTTTGTTTGTGGTAATGCTTACTCTCTTTGTAATCGGTGTGACTGAATCCAGGAAGAAGGTTCACCGGTTCTATGAAGAACGGGAAGCGCTCAACGCCAGGACCGACGAAGCGGCTACCTCTCAGCCTGCATACAACTACGGTCCGCTGCAGGCCTATAACTTCAGTCGCTCTCTTCTCGCCCTAAGTAAAGTTCGCTCACTAACTCGCGATGGTTTTCAAGCACCTTCCCCCGTCGAATCTTCATCGTCGGTGTCAGTTCCCCATGCTCAATTGAAAACTCTCGACCGAGCACTTTAAACCGGCGGATGCGCTCGAAGTCCGCGAGTTGCTTGTTCACGCGGGAGACGGCGTCCTGCAGGGCTTTCGTAACCGGTTGCATGCCGGCCGCTTCCGCGGGAGTTTCCACCTTAGCGCTCTCCATGCCTTTCAAATTCTTTACTTGGGTCATGTTCAGCGTCAAAATGGCCGTCACGTAAGGCTTCTTGTCGCCCACGAGCAACACTTGGTTTACCACCGGCTCCATCTTAAAAAGGTTCTCAATGCGCGCCGGATAGATTTTCTTCCCGTTGGAAGAGACAATCAGCTCCTTTTTCCGCCCGGTAATGTACCAATAGCCATCGCCATCCACTTCAGCCAAATCGCCAGTTAAGAACCAGCCGTCCTCCGTCATCACCGATCGCGTGGCTTCCGGATCTTTGAAATATCCTTGAAAGAGGCATGGTGTCTTCACCTGCAGTTCGCCGTCTTCCCCCAGGCGGCCCTCGACGCCCGGCAGCATTTTCCCGATGCTTCCGGGTTTCGGGCGCTCAATTGGATTGAAGGCGATCACGCCGGCTTCAGTCAGGCCGTAACCCTCCACGAGCGGCATCCCGATGGCTGCAAAAAACTCGGCTAAATCTCTGCCGAGCGGCGCCGCGCCGGAGGCGGCCACTCGAATGTTGCCGCCCAGCCGGTGACGGACCTTGGAAAACACAACTTTGTTGGCGATCTTGAGCAGCCGCGACATCCAGGCCGGCAGCGCTTTGCCTTCCTGCCGATAGCGCGCCGCTTCATGTCCCAGGCCGAGCGCTCCATAAAAGATTTTTCTTGCAAACGCGGGCCGCTTCTTGATCTCGCTCAGAATCGTCGCGTACATCCGCTCCCAAACCCGCGGGGGCGCCAGAAAAATGCTAGGCCGGATGGACTTCAGTTCCCCGGGCAGGCGCGCCAGGCCCTCCGAAAACCAGACCGGCATCCCCATCCGCATAGGAACCAACTCCAGCACAATTCGCTGCGCAATGTGCGCCGACGGCAGGAAGACCACCGTTGAATCCTCCGGTCCAACCGGCAGCACGGTGGGTCCGTGGTCCAAATTGGCCACTATGGCAGAGTGGCTCACCAGGCCCATTTTAGGTGCGCCCGTGGCACCGGAGGTCAGGTACAAAATAGCCGAATCCCCCGGAGAAAGCTCTTCCGCCATTCGCGCCAGAATCCCGGGATTGCGTTCCAGCGATTCGCGCCCGCGGACTTGCAACTCTTCGAGCGATACCGTTCCCGCTTGCTCACCGGTCATGAGGAAAAGGTATTCCGGCATCTGACCGCCCGCTGTTTCCACCGCCTTCGCTAACGCAGCCAATGTCTTAGCGTCCTCTATGAACAGGAATCGGGGCCCGACCGACCGGATGTTATCGGCTAACTCATGCATAGGATAGGCCGTATACAGCGCCGCGGAGACGCCTCCCGCGGCCATAATGCCCACGTCAACCAGGTAAAACTCGGCACGGGTCTCCGAAAGAATGCCGGCGATCTCGCCCTTTTGCAGCCCGAGGGCGCGCAGGCAAAGCGCTATTTCACGCGAGCTCCGCAGCCAGTCGTTCCATGAATATGTCCGGTATCCGCCGGCTTTGCCGCCCATGGGCTGATGTAGCGCGAGGGCATCGCCGTAACGTGCTGCAGTTTGTTCCAGGACCGTCAAAACGGTGCGGCCTGCCATTGCAGGAATTTTAGCAATCGCCCTGTCCGATGCGACAATTTAGGTTGGCTGTCCACGAAGATCGCTACAGTGCGGAAAACGGCGACGAACTCCCGGCGCGGCGGCCCGTTGCGTACCGCGAAGAAGCCTTTCTGCAGAGTGCCGGTTCGCGCCCGCTCCGAATTCTCTCGGAGTACCTGTGGCCCCTGGCCCATTTTCAGGAAGAAAAGATCCAGGACACGATCGTGTTCTTCGGATCGGCACGGATTGAGGAAAACGGCCCCCTCGGCCGCTACTACGACGAAGCGCGGGAACTGGCCCGGCTGGTAACCGAATGGGCGTCTGTGGTAGGCGGCGCCGAGAACCGCGGCGAGCCGCGGAACCGCTTTGTCGTCTGCTCCGGCGGCGGTCCCGGAATCATGGAAGCGGCCAATCGGGGCGCGAGCGACGCGGGTGGCAAGACCATCGGCCTGAACATCGGACTGCCCTTTGAGCAGCGCCCTAATCCCTACATCACCCCGGAACTTTCCTTCGAGTTCCACTACTTCTTCATGCGTAAATTCTGGTTTGCGTATCTGGCAAGGGCGTTGGTTGTTTTTCCGGGCGGATTCGGCACGTTGGACGAGCTCTCAGAGATCCTGACCCTGGCCCAGACACAGAAGCTGGAAAGCAAGATCCTGATCGTGCTCTACGGCTCCCAGTTCTGGAATGAAATCCTCAACTTTGATGCCCTGGTTAAATACGGGATGATCGCTGAATCGGACCTGAACCTCTTCCGCTTCGCCGATTCACCTGAATCGGCCTTGCAAATCCTGAAAGAAGGACTGACCCACTATTACCTGGAACCGGAGAGGGGGCTCAAATATCCGCTTGAAGAAGCGCCTGAGATCGCCCGAACCCGCACGTCTTAAAGCTCGACGGGTTTTCGCCATGCTTTTCCAAGCGTTCAGCGTCGCCGGTACTGGTCCGATCACGGGAGCACACGCTATCTCTGGAACGAAGTCAGCCTGAGAGCCGCAATCGACTATGTTCTGCATTCTCAAGGCGAGCGGATGGCCTGTTGTCCCGACGGCTAGCGAGAATCACTGGACGAAGTCCGCATTAGGTCGCTTACGCTCCCCACTCAGTTTCGACACCTCGCGCGTTCCGGAATGTCGGCCAGGTCTGAAAGGAAGGATCTGGCCCTTTCGCTTGGCCGTCCGGTCCGTGTGCACGCATCGCCAATGGATCGCCTATGCCATCCACATTCGATCGAATCACGTGCACGCCGTCATCGCTGGTACGGCGGTTTTATCTTAGCCGGATTCAGATTTGTATCGAGGTCGACGCAGGCCGGCGCCGGATTCGGGCCGTAAATCGCATCCAGGCGCTCGGGATGCGGCCCAATCCACTTTTCGCCGCGCGGGTCCGGATTGCTCTTGCCAATGTTTGCCCACTTCAACGGGATGGAGCATTGCTTAGACGCTGTCGGCAGTTTTGGTATCGCTTCTGGCGGGTAAATTAAGATCGCCGGCCTGAAATCGAATTTCCCAACCCACGGAGCTGCTTCGCCGGTAGCCGTAACGGTCCCTAATGGATTGGGATTGACGAAATCTTTCGCATCAGCCGCGGCCAAGAGTCCGGCAAAGGCGCAAAAACAAAGCACGGTACGAAAAGGCAGTCTCATTTTGCCTCCTTCCGGCAAGCTAGCTCTTAGACGGATCTGCCTTAAATTCGATAGGCCGCTTACTTCGAATCTGGAACTTCTTTGCCATAAGAGATTTTGGAGTCGGTGAATAGCAGTACGGACTGCGCATCGAACTTTTTGTAGTTTGTGAACTCGATGTTATTAAGGGTCCTTTGATCTAGTCCGGAGCGAATATAGATCGAGGCTCTCAAAGGCAGGATGTAGGCGCGGTCCGCGATTACCACAGGGCCATAATCGATCAATGTGCGGCTTTCCTTCACGAGAAAAACGCCGGGCAAGTTCATCGCCTGAATCGTCATGCGCAGAATCGCTCCGGTTTCGACATCGGTATAGAGAAGTCCTTGGATCGCGCTGTTAATGGTCTGTCGCACTTCTATTCCCGGCGCCTTTTCAATGCAGCAGTACATAATCTGGAAATGCGTTTCCCGTAATCCGAGGACATAGCTGAAGACTGCCGCGCGCCTGCCGTGCAACGTCTGCCATCGGTCCCACCGAATGATGGCCCCGCTCGCAGGTCCCAACACCATGCGCATGTCTTCGCCGAACTCGCCGGTGGTTATCGATTGGCCGGCCGTCAGCGCGATATGCCGTGCTGCTTTGCCGTTCACGGCTACCAATGTGCCGCGATCATGCGCGCCCGTGAAGCGCAGTTGCTCCTGCAAAGTATCGATGCGATGCAGGTGATCCGCGTAGTAGGCCCCGGGATTTTTTGTCCCTACCAAATTAGAGAACCGCCGGGTAATCTCATCGCAGGTAAAGTCCGGCAGCCCATGCACGTAATGGGCGACATAGTCCATGGTCGCGGTCAGCATCCGCTGCCGATCCTCAGCGGGCGGAACGCTTGTTTCTATCGGTTCCTGCGCGGGTATCGCGAGGGTGGCGGATTTCTTCGCGATCTCTTCCAGCGCAGACAGCGCCTCAGGACCGATTTCCTGCGTCGCCAGAAAACCCACCGATTCGTCTGAGAGCTTTTGCGCCGGCCGCAGCTTTTTGAGCTGCCGCGCCAGTTTCGCGTCGTCGCGATCCAGCGCCAGGGAAATTGTCACCAGTTCCACTACATCCGCCGCCGTCGCGCCCGGCTTTTCGGTGTGCGCCAGTACCGCCACCGCCAGCAGGGCCGCCGGCAAGCAAGGTACTCGCATGTCCTCATCATCCTGCAAACAGCGCTCCCTGGCTAGCCCAAAAGCTACGATTACAAAGTGGAACAATGTCGATCTCATGGATGAATCGGATGGGCATGGCCGGCCGTTGGGCGCGGCTTGTGATCGCGTTATTGCTGTTTGGCTGGGTTATCCCAGGCGATGATTCTCAGGCCGCCGGCCAAACCCACCTGACTTGGCGTGATTACGGCGGCGCAGAGGACTCTTCCCAATACTCCGCACTCAAGCAGATCAACCGCTCGAATGTGAACCGGCTGGAGGTCGCGTGGACTTACCCAACGGGCGACAGCAATAAATATTTCTTCAACCCGGTCATGGCCGATGGCCTCCTGTATGTCCTTGCGAACAACAATTCCATCGTCGCCCTGGACGCGGCTACCGGCAAAGAAGTCTGGGTCCACGAGACCGGTCCTGGGACGAGACTCATAACAAACCGTGGAATCAATTACTGGGAAAGCAAGGATCGCAGCGAGCGGCGGCTCTTCTTCGCGAGCAACAACTTCCTGCAGGCGCTGGATGGGCGAACGGGAAATCCGATTTCATCGTTTGGCAAGGACGGCCTCGTCGATCTGAGAGAAGGCCTGGGCCGTGATCCGGACACCCTTTCTTTAGTTCAGTCCACCACGCCTGGACGCGTGTTTGAGGATCTGCTTATTCTGGGCTCGGCGACGAACGAAGGGTATGGATCCGCCCCGGGTGATATCCGCGCCTATGATGTCCGCACCGGCAAGCTGGTCTGGACGTTCCACACCATTCCGCATCCCGGAGAGTTCGGATATGAGACGTGGCCAAAGGACGCCTGGAAAACCGTCGGCGGGGCCAATAGTTGGAGCGAACTTTCTCTGGATGCGAAACGCGGGATCGTTTATGTGCCAACAGCGAGCCCCAAATACAATTTCTACGGCGGCGACCGCAAGGGAGCCAACCTCTTCGGCGACTGTCTGCTTGCGCTGGATGCCCGCACGGGTAAACGTCTTTGGCATTTTCAAATGGTTCATCACGATATCTGGGATTACGATAATGCGACCGCCCCGAAACTTCTCACAGTACGGCACGACGGAAAGCTGGTGGACGTGGTGGCGCAGCCCGGCAAAGAAGGATTTCTCTGGGTGTTTAACCGGGTAACGGGTGAACCGCTCTGGCCGATTGAAGAGCGGCCGGCGCCGCGTTCCGACGTGCCGGGTGAAGAGGCGTGGCCCACCCAGCCGTTCCCATTAAAGCCGCCGCCGTTCGCCAGGCAAACGTTTACTGAAAATGACCTAAGCTCCTTCATGACCGATCCGGAGGAACGCGCCCGTTTCCGCGATGAAATTCGGAGCGCCCGCAACGAGGGTCTCTTTACGCCGCCAGGATTGCGCAACACCATCGAAATGCCTGGCAATAATGGCGGAGCCAACTGGGGCGGCGCCGCGGTTGATCCAACCAACGGCACTTTATACGTGGTTTCCAAAGACCTTCCCTGCATGCTGAAACTGACTCCGGAGAGGCCGCAAAAAGCGCTTCTCACGGACCCGCCCGAGCGGCAAGGCGAGATCGTTTATGACCAGAATTGCCACTGGTGCCATCCCGCAGATCGAAAGGGCGAGCCTCCTGCCGTTGCCTCGCTCGTCGATATCGGCCAAACGCTAAGCCGGCGACAGATTGTGAACGTTGTGCGACAGGGGCAGGGATCGATGCCGGGATTTCCACGGCTCTCGAACACTGAACTGAACTCTTTGGTGGCTTACCTTCTCAATCCGGTCGAGAGCGCGCCCTCCACTAGCGCAGCAAACTCCTCAGTGAACGCGCCAGCGAAAACGACGCGCTACATCAGCGGATTTGGCTTTATGTTCACGAGCGCCGGGCTCTCTCCCATCGCGCCGCCGTGGACATCGCTTACGGCCTATGACCTCAACGCAGGAACAATCGAGTGGAAAATTCCTCTCGGCGACGTTCCTGAGCTTGCAGCAAAGGGCTTCAAAGACACCGGCTCGATCTTTCCAAAGGTAGGTCCGGTTGTGACAGCGGGAGGTTTAATCTTTACCGCCACGCGAGACCGTACGGTTCGCGCGCTGGATGAACATACCGGCCAAGTGCTTTGGGAAACGGAATTGGACGCGGGTCTGGAAGGGATCCCAGCGGTCTACGAGTTTCAGGGCAGAGAATACCTGGTGGTGTGCGCAGCCGCGCAAGCAGCCGTGAATCCCGCGTCAAAGAGCGATATACACGGCGCCTACGTCGCTTTTTCCTTGCCGAAAAACTTCACAGACGCCGCTGGCGCAGTGCGACTCTCTGGTACATCTGCTCAAAGATAGGCGCCCCGATCGGCTAGAATCCTGTTTCCAAAATTCCTATACGTTTCGTCCATCCACGCTCCCTGACGGTCGCCGCTCCGTTTCGAGCGTTCACGCTGGTGAACGATGAGTTGGTGTCAAGAAACTTAGGAAACACGAGGCTAGCCCGATAAGATGGCAGGCATGCGCTTCGTTACCTTCGAATTTGCGGGTCAGAATCGGGCCGGCGTCCTTTCCGGCAGTGATTCCGTGGTTGACCTCTCGGCGGCTGGCTTTCATTCGCTGCTCGAATTCATCGAAAGCGGCGCCGGCGCAATCGCCAAGGCCGAAAAGCTACTGGCCGCCCCGCCGGCAAGTTCTACCCACGCGCTGGACTCGGTAAAGCTGCGGGCGCCCATACCGCGCCCGCGCAAATTGATCTGTGTTGGCCTCAATTACTTGGATCACGCCAGAGAAACGGGCGCCGAAATCCCCAAAGTGCCCACTATCTTCAACAAATTCGCTACAGCCGTCATCGGTCCCGGCGACAATATTGTTCTGCCCCGCGTCTCTCATGCGCCCGATTTCGAAGCGGAGTTCGCCTTCGTCATTGGCCGCGGCGGCCGCCATATCGCGGCGGAGGATTGGGCGAAACACGTGTTCGGCTACACCATGGTGAACGATATCAGCGCGCGCGATTATCAGCGAGCCACCACGCAATGGCTGATGGGCAAGACCTTCGATACATTTGCTCCCATGGGTCCCTGGATTGTAAGCACGGATGAAATTCAAGATCCCCACGATCTCGATATTCAACTTGAAATCAAGGCGCCCAATACAACGCCCGAAGTTATGCAGAATTCAAACACCCGCGAACTCATCTTTAAGATCCCTGACTTGATTGCCTTCCTCTCCAGCGTCTTTACGCTGGAACCCGGCGATATCGTCTCCACCGGCACTCCGGCAGGCGTCGGCTTTGCACGCAAACCGCCCCGCTATCTTCGGCCCGGCGAAGAACTAACTGTCAAGGTCGCCGGTATCGGGCAATTGCGGAACCCGATCGTCGCTGAGGCCTGAGCCGAGGTAAACCTCATGCCCACTCTGACTCTCGGGCAACTGGCCAGTCTGCTCGGCTGCCGCTTAGCCGGCGATCCAGTTATTGCAATCGCGGGCGTTTCCACCATCGAGAAAGCAGGTCCGCGCGAAATCACCTTCCTTGCCAATATGAAATACGCGCCGAAGGCGAAATCAACGCTGGCCGCCGCCATCATTGCCGCCGAGCCTGTCAATCAAACTCCCACGTTGATTTCCGATAATCCTTACCACGATTTCGCACGCACTCTGGCGCTGTTCTATCAGCCGCCAAAACCCGCTCCTGGCATTCATCCGACGGCTTCCATCGCGTCCACCGCGGTAATCGGGCCGAATCCCTCCATTGGCGCCTACGCCGTAGTGGATGAGCAAACCACTCTCGGCGCGAACGCCGTTCTCTATCCGCATGCCGTGCTGTATGAAGGCTGCATCATCGGCGACGATTTTACGGCCCATTCGCATGTCTCGGTTCGCGAGTACTGCCGCATCGGCAACCGGGTCACACTCCACAACAGCGTCGTTATCGGCGGCGATGGCTTTGGTTTCGCCAAGGACGATGCTGGACGGCAACACAAGATTCCGCAGTCCGGCATCACGGTCCTTGAGGACGATGTAGAAGTGCAGACTCTCACCTCTATTGACCGCGCCACCATCGGCGAAACTCGCGTAAAGCGCGGCGCCAAAATTGATAGCCTCTGCCAGATCGGCCACGCCTGCGTCGTCGGCGAGGACAATATCATCTGCGGCCAGACCGGACTCGCCGGCAGCACCATCCTGGAAGGAAACGTGGTTATGGCCGGCCAGACCGGCTCCTCCGGCCACCTCACTATCCATAAGAACGCCATTGTCTGGGCTCAATCCGGTGTTGGACATGACGTGCCTGAGGGAGCGATTGTGAGCGGCTCGCCCGCTTTTGACTCCAAACTCTGGCTGCGGGCCTCCGCCGCCTATAGCCGCTTGCCGGAGATGTTGCGAACCATCCGCGCCCTTGAGCGCCGCGTAGCCGAGTTGGAAAAGCTGCTGCCGGCGAGCAAAGACGCATGAGGGTTCACGCTGATGAACGATGAGTTGGCGTCAAGAAACTTAAGAAACACGAGAGTAGTAATATGTCTCGAATGAAGTGGCCGGTCTTCTTTCTGCTTGGAGCGCTTTTTATCGAACCTCTTTCCGCAGCACCAATTCCCGGCAAGCACTGGTACGATAACGCGGTCATTTACGAGATATATCCGCGAAGCTTTCAAGACACCGATGGAGATGGTATCGGCGATTTAAATGGAATCACGGCGCGGCTGGACTATTTGAAGCAGCTGGGTATCGACGCGATTTGGATCACACCGTTTTTTCCTTCGCCGAACTTCGACTTCGGGTACGATATCTCCGATTACGTGAGCGTGGCTCCTGAGTATGGAACGCTTCAGGATTGGGACAAATTAGTTGCGGAGGCAAACAAGCGCGGAATTCGGATTCTGATCGACTTCGTTCTGAATCACACATCCGATCAGCATCCGTGGTTCAAAGAGTCCCAATCATCGCGGACTAATCCCAAACGCGACTGGTATGTGTGGCGGAGCGGCGGCGGCCCGACAGAGCCACCTACGCATTGGACTTCCATTTTCGGCGGATACACGTGGACGTGGGACGCCCAGACCAAGCAATGGTATTACCACATCTTCCTGCCCCAGCAGCCGGATGTGAATTGGCGAAATCCTGAATTGCGTAAGGCGATGTTCAACGTGGTGCGCTTCTGGCTGGACCACGGCGCCAGCGGATTCCGCCTTGACGCCACCCCGTACCTGTTTGAGGACCCTGCATTTCCGGATGATCCGCATCCCCCGCCGCCAGGCGCGCCCGCGGCCCTGGAGCCGTATAACTCGGGCCGGCCGGAAAACCACGAAGTGCTGCGGGAAATGCGAAAGATCCTGGACGGCTATCCCGGCGACCCGGTGCTTTTGGGCGAGTCTTCGACCGCCACAATTCGGGATCTGGAGAAGGTGTATGGAGCGCATCACGACGAAATTCAGCTTCCCATGGATTTTCTATTCGGGAATCTTAGGACGCTGAACGCCGCCGACTTCAAGAAACAGGTGGACGCGGCGCAACTTCAACTCGGCGGTGGAACACCGGTTTTCTTCTTCAGCAGTCACGACCATCCGCGGCAGTGGAGCACGTTCGGAGATGGAGCGCATAACGATCAGATCGCGAAATTGACGGCCGCGCTTACGCTCACTCAGCCTGGCTGCGTCCTGCTGTACTACGGAGAGGAAATCGGCATGGAGACGATGCCTGCCAGTCAACTGAAAGGAGTGCCGACGGGCCCGAAACGTCCTCGCGCGGACGAACGCGATGGGGAACGAACCCCTATGCAGTGGACGCCCGGATTGAATGCGGGCTTCAGCGCGGGTTCGCCATGGCTGCCGGTTGAATCGGAGCACCAGCAATATAACGTAGCGAGCGAGGAGAGGGATCCCGGCTCCATATACGCGTGGTATTCCCACCTGCTGAAGCTGCGGCATGAGAACCCGGCTTTTCGAGACGGCGCCTACGTGCCGCTTGATTCAGGCAATGTGGACGTTTTCGCATTTGGCCGCATGGCCGGACAAAATAAGGCCCTCGTGGTATTGAATACAAGCCCGGAAGAGCAGAAAGTCCACATAACCGGGATGCCTGGCGCGTGGCCGGGTTTCCGTGAAGTAGTAATGGCTAGTCCGCCGGCCAGCGCGCCCACTTCGCAAGCATTCATCATTGCTCCGTACGGAGTATTGATTGTTGGGACGGAATGAACACGAGTCCTCTTCGCGTATCACTGGTTTGGGACTCGTTTTCCCAAAACGCGACACTGGGGAGGGGCAGGTCCGGCATCTTTGGTCTGAAATGAGCACTCCGGGCGATGGCGAGGCAATTGCAGTGGGCGTTTCCCGGGAGATTCGGTGAACAGCTTTTTGAGAGACCTTCGCTACGCCGCACGCGTGTTGCTGCGTAGTCCAGTGGCGACGGTGATCGCAATTCTTGCGCTGGCGCTGGGTATCGGGGTAAACGCAGGATCGTTTATCTCGACGAGCGCGTTGATTCTTCACCCGCTGCCCTACCCAAGGCTTGAACGGATTGTGACGGTTTGGGAGACCCTGCCCAAGCTACGCACGGAGCGAAGCCCGCTGGCGCCTGCCGATTTCATCGATTTCCGCAAAGAAAGCCGATCCTACGAGAAGATAGGCGCGTATCGCGAATGGAATGCCGCCCTCACCGGGACGGGCGATGCGGAACGGGTGGCGGCTTCCGAGGTGACGCCGGGATTCTTTGAGGTGCTCGGCAGGAAAGCGGCGCTGGGGCGTATATTTTCGGGCGATGAGGGCGAGACCTCGCATGCCCGGGTCGCGGTCATCAGCCAGGGATTCTGGAAGACTCATTTCGCAGGGGCCAGGGATGTGATCGGGAAGCCGATTTCACTCGACGGAAAGAGCTATGCGGTCGTCGGAGTGATGCCCGGCGAGTTTAACTATCCCCTGCAAAACGAGGTCTGGGCGCCGCTCACGTTCGAAGCGGCGGAGAGCCAGGAGCGCGGCAGGCACGATGTGCTGGCGCTGGCTCTTTTGAAGCCGAACGTGCCGGCCGCACAGGCGAGCGCGGAAGCGGCGACGATCGCATCGCGCCTGGCGCAGCGGTATCCCGGAACAAACGAGGCTCGCAGCATTCAGGTAACGGAACTTCGCGAGTCGAGCGATGAAGTAACGAAGCATTTCGTACTGATGCTAGTGGGAGCAGCGGGCTTTGTGCTGCTGCTGGCGTGCGCGAACATCGGCAATCTGCAATTGGCGCGCGCGGCCAGCCGGCAGAAGGAGATCGCGGTTCGGGCGGCGTTGGGCGCCAGCCGCAGACAGATTGCACGGCAACTGCTGGCCGAGGGCCTGCTGATCTCATTGGCGGCGGGGGGCCTGGGGCTGCTACTCGCAAGCTGGAACCTGGACTTGAACAGGTCTGACATTTCGGCGGGTGCTCTGAGGATTGTTCCCGGCCTGGCGGACATGCACGTGGACACGGCCGTGGTTTTGTTGACCCTGGCGGTTTCGCTTGCGGCGGGAATTTTGTGCAGCCTTCCGGCCATCTCGCAGTTAGTGTTCCGCAGGATGGGGATGGATCTGAACGATGCGCTGCAAGAGCGCGGAAGCAGCCAGAGCAATCTTCCCAATCAGAGCCGCGTGCGGTCCGGGCTGGTCGTGCTGGAACTCTCGCTAGCACTGGTGCTGCTAGTGGGAGCGGGCTTGATGGTGAATACGTTCAAACATATGCTGGACGTATATCAGGGATTCGACCCGAAGAACATTTTGAGTATGCAAGTTTCGCTGCCGCCCACAACGTACCGGCAGCCAGAACAGATACGTTTGTTCTACGACCGCGTGCTGGAACGGCTGGAGAGAGTTCCGGGGGTGAAGGCCGCGAGCGTGGCGACGAACCTGGGGCCGGCGGAAGGGCTGTCCATCGAGGGCCATGCCGCACCGCGAGCCGGGGAGCCACGCCCGGGGGTAATGGCGGTGAGCAGTCAATACCTGGCGGCCCTGCATATTGCGGTTCTCAAAGGGCGCGCCCTATCCGAGCAGGACAAAGCGACCTCGCCTGGAGTTGTGGTGGTGAGCGAAAACATTGCCCGGCATTATTGGCCGAACTCTGATCCGATAGGCAAGCGCATCAAGCTCAACGGCCAGCGTGGCTGGCTTACCGTGGTGGGCGTATGCGGGAACATCATAGAGGATTGGTTCAGCGGCCAAGCCTCAACGACGGCGTATGTTCCTTACACGCAAGCGCCCGCCGCGTCCGCGAACTTTCTGGTGCGGACGGCCGGCGATCCTTTGCAGGCAGCGGCAGCGGCGCGAGCGGAGATTCGTAGCGTCGACAAGAACCTTCCGGTGTATGACGTGGAAACCATGGAGAAGGCCATGGCGGACGAGCGCGGCGGAGTTCGGGCGGCCGCTAAGGCCATGACGACTTACGCCATAGTCGCGTTGCTGCTCGCTGCCACCGGGATATACGGAGTGATCTCTTACGTTGTGGCAGCGCGCATCCACGAAATTGGCGTGAGGATGGCGCTGGGAGCGAGCCGTCACGATATCCTGATCATGATTTTGCGGCAGGCCGCGGGGCTTATCGGGATTGGACTGGCATTCGGGCTTCCGCTGACGGTGTTCCTTGCGCAGGGGATGTCGAGTGCGCTCTATGGCGTCGTTCAAGTAAGTCCGGCGACGATCGCGGAGTTTACGGGCATTCTGGTTGCGACGGCGCTGGCGGCGAGTTATCTGCCCTGCCGCCGGGCCACGCACGCCGATCCTATGACGGCACTACGGACAGAATGAGCGGGCGTTTTCTGCCCGTTGTTGTACAGTAACGTAAGCTGGCAATTCCGCTTCCAATGCGGCACTGAGAGAAGCTCTCGATGTGCTGGTAGCCATACCGCTCAACTTTTCACGGCGCGGTAGAGCTGGACGTATGTGGCTCGTTGAGAAAATCGAAATCAGCGGCGGGTTTCTGCCCGGCTTGAGCGTCAACCTTCCACGCGGCCTGACTTGCATCATTGGTCCGCGAGGCAGCGGAAAATCTACACTCGCCGAAGCGCTAAGGTTTGCGGTCTGCGGCATCTCGGCTGCACCGAAGCACTGCGTTGACCTCGTTCAGGCGAACCTTGCAGGCGGGGCTCTGGTAACGATCACAGCGCTCGGCGAAGGCTCAAGCCGCTACACAATCAAGAGGGGCCTCAAGCAGCAGCCGGTTCTTCTGACCTCGGACGGAAGGACGATCAACGCCGTTGATCTTGATCGAGGTACGTTTCTCCCGCTGGACGCCTATAGCAGCCCTGAAATTGAGGCCATAGCGGACGAGGCCCTCGGGCAGAAGCGTAGAAATCTATTGGACGAACTGCGCAGCGAGCAGATGCGCACAATCCACCTGTCACTGGCAGAGAGCGCGCGTGGGCTGGATGCGAACGCGGATCACATCAGGACGGCGCGGCGAACAATCCAAGACCTAACCGAGCAAATTGAAGAACTCGGTGACGTCCGTGCCCGATTGGGCGCTCTTGCACCATCAGATCGTGAACCGACTGCAGATTTTGTCCGGCTCTCGCGCCAGCAGCAGCTCAATCAGAGGGAAATCACCAAACTGGACACCGCCGATCGAGATCTTCGAACGTTAGATCAGGCTGTGGACCAGCTACGAAGAAACGCACAGGTTGCGTTCAAGGCGCACCTGGCGGAGGAGCATTCCGCGAATGTTGAGGCGCTCCGCCGGTATGACGATCAACTCGCGGCGTCTTTAGGGACTGTTGAAGAGCATATAGCGGCGATTAGTGATCAGATTCGCAAAGCCCAGGCTACCGTGGCCCAGGCGCGCCAAAGCATCGCTCAGGCCCACACGAGTCACGCCAGCGAGTTGGCGAGGTTAACCGCCCTCAATCAAGCGGCAAGCGAGCAGGCTCGACTGCGCGCCGCGCTTGAGCAGCAAGCCGCCAAACTTCAAGCCCTAGAGGAACAGCGGCTGGAAGTGAATGCTGAATTGAAAACATTGCTCGAGCGGCGGAAATCTCTCAAAACGACTCACATTTTGATGAGGGATCAAGTTTCGGCAATGCGCGAGGAGGTGGCGTCTGAGCTCCAGCGCGAAGCCGGCGGGCGCGTACGCATCCGAATCATGCGAAACGCCGACCATTTGGCATACCAGCAGACGCTAGTGGATGGCCTGCGTGGCGCACGGGTGCGGAATCACGACGAGATCATCACGACACTGATGCAGCTGAGACCGGAGCAACTCGCACAGCTCATTCAGGTCAACGACGTTGACTCGTTCGAAGAGCTCACTGCTTTCGGAAACGAGCGCTCCCGTAAAATCCTGGATGCATTTCGCGAGAGCATCGATCCGCTCACCCTCGAGGTGATTGCAATCGAAGATAAGATTGGCATCGAGTTAAATGTAGCGTCCGGAGGGAAGCCTAATTTTAAGGACGCGTCCGATCTTTCCCGCGGCCAGAAGTGCACAGCGCTGCTACCCATCCTTTTAGCGAGAAGAGATAGCCCGCTGATTATCGATCAGCCAGAAGACAATCTGGACAACCATTTTATTTTTGAGACGGTAGTGAACGCGGTGCAGCGGCTAAAGAGAAGCCGGCAAATGATTTTTATAACTCACAATGCGAACATCCCGGTATTGGCGGAGGCGGACCTTGTGGTGGTCATGACCTCAGATGGCAGGGTGGGCGCCGTTGAGAAGTCCGGAACAGTCGATGAGTGCCGTGAGCAGATCATCGACCTGCTCGAAGGCGGAAGGGAGGCGTTCGAGCTACGATCGAAGCGCTATGCGAGCGCCTGAGATTCTCTACGAGGAACTCCGGCGCCTCGTAGTGGAGGACCCACGTGAGGCCCGCAGAGTATTTCTGCAACTTCTCGATTCCGGCGGCCCTGCACTCGATCACTTCCTTGGGCACATCTCTTCTCCGTCAGATGGGCGCCTGCGGCAACTCGTCGCTAACGCACTAAGGAACCAGCGAGACAGGGAGCGGCTGGCCCCGCACCTGATTGCATGGCAGGAAATTGAAACGGACGACTTCACGCATCGCGCCATCGCGCGCGCGCTCGACGGTCTTGACACAAGATCGGCGGCGCAGACGGCTCTAGCGCTGGAGGTCGCCCGGCTGACGACGGCCATCGGCCGGGAGATGGCACAACGGGAGCGGTTGAATCGCGAGTTGGAAATCGCGCAGGAAGTGCAGGCGCACCTCTTCCCTCAGCGCCTTCCCTCGATGCCGGGCCTGGATTATTGCGGGCGCTGCCGTCCAGCGCGAGAGGTAGGCGGGGACTACTATGACTTTCTCGAGCTGCCCGGCGGGAGGCTTGGAATCGCTGTCGGAGACGTGTCCGGCAAGGGCATTGGCGCCGCGCTATTGATGGCAAGCCTCGAAGCTTCACTGCGCGCCCAGGCTTCGGTGGGCCATGACTTGACGGAGCTGATGAATCGAGTCAATAGCCTGGTCCATGAGGCGTCTTCGGCGAGCCGCTACGCCACTCTTTTCTACGCCGAGTACGAGCCTCGAAGCCGCCATCTCTGCTACGTCAACGCAGGTCACAACCCACCTGTGATCTTGCGCAAATCTTCGGCGGCCTGCCAGGTTTTTCGCTTGGAGACCGGCGGTCCGGTGATCGGGCTCCTACGGCAGAGTTATCAGCAAGGGTGTTTTCCTCTGGAACCTGGAGACCTGCTCGTGCTCTTCACGGACGGAATTTCCGAATCCATGAACGCCCGCGACGAAGAATGGGGCGAAGACAGATTGATTGAGTTAGCCAAAGCGTGCCACGGGCTACCTGCGGTTGAAGCGATGACCCGAATCCTGTCGGCCGCGGAGGCGTTCGCCGCCGGCGCTCCCCAGCACGACGACATGACACTGGTAGTGCTCCGCGTTCTTACCTGAACGGGCGGCTCAACGAGCCTGCAAAACGGCTGTTGGCGTCAGTTGCACGAGCGGGATTTGAGGCTGCGAGTTTGGCGGCGCATTGCGATTCAGGGTGGAGAGAATCATCCAGTACGCGCCACGCGCACCATTCGCAATCGCGTCCACCAAAAGCTGATTTGCGTTGTAATTGAACTGATTGCTGTTCACGCCGAAAAAGCGCGGGTCATCTCCCACCAACTGCGCGATATATTCCAAAGGCTTCGGCCCGATCTCAGAGGAAAGAAAAAACACCGGCCTTAGAAGATTGTCGTTGCCCTCAATCGCACCGTGGAGGTTTGGGTTGTCTTTCATGAACCCCTGGCTGCGAACCATGTTTTCGAGCGCGGTGCCTGGGAACACTCGCAAACCGGCGGTTACAGAGACGAGGTCCGGGGCGAGCGCCTTCAGGAAGGCGATGGTCTCCCGAACGGTTTCGGCATCTTCACCGGGAGCGCCCAGGAGAATTTCAACGATATGTTTCAGCTCGTACCGCTTGCATAAATTCACAGCCGCCTCAATGTGCTTTGGACGGAAGGTGCGCATCAGGACTCGCAGCATCTTTTCACTGGCGCTGTCGGCGCCAAAATTCATACCGACGCATCCGGCTTCCTTCATGTGGGCTGCAAGAGACTCCGGAAATGGCGAAGGCATCCCGTAGGCGTACCATTCCACGTACCGGTTCGTCCGCCGCGCAATCATTTCTTTACAGAAGGCGATCGCGTGGGAAACATCAAGATTGAATTCAGAGTCGTTGATGTGGATGGCGTAGGCGCCCTGACGCACCAGGTTTTCGATCTCGTCGACTACATCTTTGGGATTGCGAAGGCGAATTTTCTTACCCTTTACCAAGGGTTCCACACAGTAGATACAAGGGCGGGTACACCCTCTTTTGGTCTCAACGGCGGCCATCCCGCCTTTTACGAAGTAGGCGCGGTTGTCGACGCCAGTCCTCGAACGGCTCCCAACACTTGAGAGATCGGCAAAGGATACGGCGTTTCGCTTGATTCCCCGCGACGTGCGGTACACCAATCCCGGAATGTCTGCATAGGGCTGCCCCTTCGATAGACGCTTGAGAAGTTCCGGGAAGGAAACCTCTCCTTCGCAGACAATTCCAAAATCAACACCGCAGATCTCCATAATGGTTTCGGGCATGACCGAGAACCCGACTCCCCCCATCACTACGGGAACGTTCGAGTGCGCGCGCAACGCGTCGATGATGGAACGGACTGTATCGACGAACGAGTGCTGATTGGAGAAGTAGACGTCATCTGTGTTTCGCATGGTCACGCCCCAGAATGCCGGCTTGCGCTTTTGGCAGTACCGAGCGATTTCCTCCACCATGTTGGTAGAGAAGCACAAGTCGAGTAGTTCCGGCTCGAATCCGGCCCGTCTGAGTGGCTCAAAAAGATAGTCCAATCCGATCGGCGCCACGGCGGGCTTGACTTGATTGGAATTGACAAGTGTTACCAGATTGCTCACAATTTTCCTGTCAACAGCGGTCAGCGAGGTGCAGGGCTGCAAAAGGGACGAAGTATCCCGCTATGAAACTCTTCGTTATTTATTGGGCGAGTTTTAGGGATAGGATTAACGGATAGACCACACCAGATGGTTCACGAAAGGAGGGCCGACAAATGAGGGTTGGTCTTATTGCATGGATTCTTGGGTTGCTACCGGTGATGTTGAGCTCGCAGCAACAGCGTGAGGGTAATCCGGCGAATTGTCGCACGACAAAGACGGCGCCAGGTTCAAGGTACGGAAATGAGTTTCTAAGTACCACGCTCTGGCCTGACGGGGTAGTGGTTTTCGAGCCAGGGGGGTCAGGTTTCGTGCTGGCGAGCGGCGTTCTGGAAATGAAGTTTCCGTGGTGGCGGCTTGTAAAGGGCCGGCTGAGGATTGAAGGACGCCGATTGGATGGTCCCGCGCTACCGCTCCGGGCCGACATACCGGAAATCTACGGGGACACCGGTTTTCAAGCGACAGGGCTGATTTTCCCGACTGCAGGTTGTTGGGAAGTGACTGGCCGTGTTGGAGAAGGTCAACTCACATTTGTGACTAAGGTAGTAAAGATCGGCGACGGCCCGTCGAGGCAGATTGAAGCGGGGGTCAAACGGCAGTGATTCCGCCGTCGCTACAATTGACCCCTGATAACAGGTCTTCTATGGACATTCCATAGAAGTAGTGTTAAACTTGCTTTGCAATGTCCAAAGGACAGTCTATGGAGCAACGCCGGTCGGAAGTTCTGCAAGGCACCCTCGATCTTATGGTTCTGCAAGTGCTTGCCGTTATGGGGCCCGTGCATGGTTATGGCATTGCTCGCCGCATTGAGCAAGTAAGCGAAGACGTGCTGCAACTGAACGAAGGAACGGTGTACACGTCCTTACTCAGGCTCGGCCAGAAGGGCTGGATCACTTCAAAGTGGGGGCAGTCTGAAAACAATCGAAGGGCCAAGTTCTACTCCATTACCAGAGCCGGCCGGAAGCAGCTAGTGGATGAGGCCGCGGAGTGGGAGAGGATTTCCGGTGTGATCGCTCGATTGCTGCAACTAAAGCATCAGGGGTAAACGCGTACCGAGGGGAATACAGCGAGCTCTACCGGGCTGCAGGGTTCAAGCTGAGCAAAACCGTCGCAACAAGATCGCCCACGGGCACGACGGTGATCGAAGGCGGGCCCATCTGAGCCCTAGCTGAATCCCGGAACCGAACTGCAAAGGCCAATCCGCCACCTGATTGCGCTTAACGTCACAATTGGGGAATGACCGAGAGCAAAATTGCACTGGTGACGGGTGCGGGGAGCGGTATTGGACGAGCCGTGAGTCTGGGACTTCAGGCGGCGAACTGGCGGGTCGTGTTGTCAGGACGCACAGCGGCAAGTTTGCACGCGACATTACAGGTGGGACGCGGGACCGGCCCGGAAATGCTGGAGGCACCGGCAGACGTTAGCGACCCGGAATCGGTAAAAGCATTGTTCGACAGAGTTCGCGGTGAGTTCGGCCGGCTGGATCTGCTGTTCAACAATGCCGGAATCGGCGCACCTGCAATACCTTTGGAAGAGCTCAGCTACGAGCAATGGAACGCGGTGGTGGCGATTAATCTGACGGGCGCGTTCCTGTGTGCACAGGAGGCCATCCGGCTGATGAAGAAGCAACAGCCCAGGGGCGGCCGGATTATCAACAATGGCTCGATTTCGGCGCATGCACCGCGTCCGAACTCAGCGCCGTATACCGCCACGAAGCATGCCATCACGGGCTTGACGAAGAGCCTCTCGCTCGATGGGCGGAAGTACGACATTGCGTGCGGGCAGATTGACATCGGAAATGCTGCGACGGAGATGACGGAACGGATGACCGCAGGCGTGCCGCAAGCGGACGGGAGCATGGCGGTGGAACCGCGAATGAACGTGAGGCATGTGGCGGAGGCAGTCGTTTACATGGCCAGCCTGCCGCTGGATGCCAATGTACAGTTTTTGACGCTAATGGCGACGAAGATGCCGTTCGCCGGGCGCGGATAAGCGTTAAGGAAGCGAGTGCTACATGCTGTGGTTGGCAGAGTTGGCTTGGCTGGGAAGCAGAAGCTCGCGGAGACCGTTCTTGAGATCAGTCGCAACTTCGAAATAGCCGATCATCATTTCATCCCAGTTCTGCGGGCCGAAGCGAACCGCCTTTGTGGGATCGGGATTGCGGGGGTTAGCGGCCGAGTTATCGAAGTGGGCGGTGCACTCGATCGTGGTTCCCGCCGGCAGCGGCAGCGGGTCGGCGAGGTAATACGAGAGCTGCCAACTATAGCTGTAGTGCGGCACGCGGAGGAGTGTTTCGCTGCGGCCATCCGGGAAGCGGACACGGAACTCGAATGACTCGCCACGCAGGTGCATGTGCGGCAAAAGCGAGATCAGAGTGCAAGGGGCGCGCACGGTGACGCGGGCGTCCATCTGATAGTCAGGGTCGCCGGGCGGAATAAGGAAATGAATATTCGCGGCGGCGAGCATGAGCACGCGCTGCTTCGGCTGGCCGTGCAGGAGAACGATGCCGATGCGGCTGCGATCACAGCCGGGCTGGCCATTGGGAGTGTAGTGAAGCTGGAAGATGAGGTCGCTGCCGGCTTTGATCAGTTTGGCCTGACCGGGTCCGAGCAGCTCCGGAATGTTGCCTGGGCCATAGCCGGCGAGAAATTCACCGGGAATGCCGATGCGGTCCTGCGGGCTTAAGGTAAAGGGAACGCCGATAGGTTTTCCGGCAAGCCAGTCAGAGCCCGGTTCGCGCACGCTGACGACGATGTGGTGCGTGCGAGCACGATCTCCGGCGCGAACTTCCGCGAGATGAACCCAGGTGTCGTGTTTGAAGTGCGTGGGGACAATGACGTACTGGTAGGGGACGACGCCGGTAGCTGGAATATTGAAAGCGGACGGCATTTCGAAGACGATCTCAGGGCGACCGATGGTCCAGCCCTCGATCCAGTCAATAGGCGGAGGGGCGTCTTGCACTTTGCCGGCGGGCGTGCCGGCGTCGACCCAGGCCGTGATGGTGCGGATGTTGGCTTCTGAGAGGCTGCGGTCATTCGAGAAGCGAAGCGCGGATCCTTCCGCAGGCTGTTCTGCAAACCAGGGCGGCATTTCACGCGAAGCCACGGCCTGGCGAATGGCGGCGCTCCAGGACTTGACCTCGCCGTAAGCGAGCAGCGGCATAGGACCGGCCTCGCCCGGACGGTGGCAGGTCTGACAGTGCTGCTGCAGAACCGGAAGGACATCGTGATAGAAAGTCGGAGGCTGATTTTGAGCCGCGAGCGGAACAGAGAGACCGAGTAGTGACAGAGCGAACGACGCACCCAGTTCAAGTCTCGGCATAATAGCGATCGGTAGCTTGAACGATCAATCCTTTTTCCCGGGTCTTTACTTGAATTTTACGGAACCCGGAATGGACTACGGGCTGATCTGAGACGAAGCCCAAACTGTACTGGCTGCGCAGCTCATTCTGGATGTCGTCATAGATCTGGCTGATGGCGCGGGTTTTGGAGACTTCAAAGTAACCACCGCCGGTTTCGCTCGAGAGGTGCTTGAGCACGCCTTTGCCGCTGGGACCGAGCGAGATACCGCCGTAGTAAGTCGCGTCTGAGAAGAGGATGCAGTAGACGAGCGTATCGGCGCGTTGAGCGGCTTCTATGGCGTCAGTGAGGGTGACGGTACTGCCGAAATCGACACCATCCGTAAGGACGATGAAGGCCTTGCGGCCGGTCTGATTCCGCATGACCTGTATGGCGGCGGTGCGGACGGCATCATAGAGCAGAGTACCGCTGCCGTTGCTGGCCTGCTCGGCGGTGGGAAGTTCAAGGAGAGTGAGTGTATCCTGCAGGTCTTTGTGCGAGGCGGTAAGGCCCTGGCGAATGACTACGGCTTGATCGAACTGTACGATGACGGCTTTGTCTTTGCTTTCGCGCAGAACCTGGTCGAGAAAGCGGTAGCTGGCGCCGCGTTCAGCTTCCAGTACGCGGCCCTGACTGAAGCTGGTATCTACGAGAAGGCCGATGGTGAGTGGGAGATCCGAGTCTTGGGAGAAGTAGCGGATGGTCTGCGGCTTGCCATTTTCGAGGACCGTAAAATCCTCGCGGGTCAGATTGCGGACAATCTCGCCGGTCTTATCGCGGACAGTGGCGAAGAGGTTGACTACTTTGACCTCGGTGGAGAAAGTGGGTTGTTCCTGAGCGGGGGCGCGGCAGGCGGCGAGGAAGGCCGCCACGCCGCCGAGCCACTCACGGCGGGATGAGGCGCCGGCCGAAGCAGAGAGCGCGAGAGTCATTTCAAACAGACGCACGGCGGGGCCAATTAGTCACGCGGAATAGGAAGACGCGCTGCGGACTCTGCGGAAGATATCGTAACTTCGAGGCTACGTCTTGGCCGGTTCGTTGTCTTCCGGGAAGACTGCATAGCCGGAAGGAGGTGGAAAGAGCGATTTAAGCAAAGCCAACCGCTTACGCAAATACCTGCCGGGAAGCTGCCGCGGGCCGGTCTCCACGTCGATATCGCAACAAATACCGTGCAGGTAGAGCGTGAGCGTATCGATGAGTGACTGGCGCAGGTATTCGGCGAGCATGGGGCTGTCGCGCTTGACATTGGTCTGGCGCCGCAAGAGCGATTGCTTTGCCTGCCAGCTTTCGTCGTCCACTTCCCCATGGATGCCGGCAGTCAGTTCTTCGCGGATCATGGCTTTGTAACGCGCGGCGGCGTCAGTGGACCACGTGTCGGCAACCAAAGCCGCCAGACGACGGTACAGCCGGTAGTGATATTCCGCTACGTCCTGCTCTTTCAGAGCGAAGACGAGCACGGTCTCATTTTCAAAGCTGACTTGGGATGTCCAGGATTGCTGCCCTTCGGCGGGCCGTTCCTCGACCACGAAGTCGCCCACTTTTTCGAGGGGCTTGCGCCTTTTTCGACTGCTGGCCTTGACCAGGGCGCGCTCCGTGGAACGCTCCAGGTAAGGTACCAGCAGAATGGAGACGCGGGGAAGCATCGCCGCAATGGAAGGTGGAAGCGCGGCAACAGGCTCCTCGAGATATTCTTTCAGCACCTCCTCGCTCATTGGTACTGCGGAGCAGAAGTAGCCGAAGGTGTTGCTGAGCGGGATTACTTCGGCGCGGAATCGCTCTGCAAACTGCCCTACGCTGATCCGGAGAAGGCTGGTTTGAGCCGGACTCGTTGGACCCGACTCTCGTTGGCTGGACATCGCTACGTTTTCGATCTCGATTCTAGCAGAGCGAGTGCGTGGAACTTCCGCGCCAACAAGGAGATGCGGCCTTGATCATGGGGTTGGAAGAAGCTTTGCGCTGCTACACTTGAGTGGGAAGAAGTGAAGTTTCTGGTCTCGGCTGGCGAAGCTTCCGGCGATATGTATGCCGCAAACGTCGTCCGGCATCTACGCAGCGCGGTTCCTTCAGCCGGGTTTTATGGGTGCGCGGGTCCGAAACTACAGGAGGCGGGCGTAGTTCCCGTCATTGATTTCGCGCGCCTCGGCGTCGTCGGTTTGGCGGAGGTAATCGGGCACTTGCCGCGCATTTATGGTGAATACCGGAAGCTGATCCGGTTTGCCCGGGAAGACGTTCCTACCGCGGCCCTGCTGACAGACAGTCCGGATTTCCATCTGCGGCTGGCGCGGCATTTAAAACGCCAGGGCGTACCCGTTTTCTACTTAGTGGCTCCGCAGGTGTGGGCGTGGCGGGAGGGCCGAGTCAAGACAATTGCCCGTCTGGTGGACCAGCTCTTCTGCTTGTTTCCATTTGAAGAAGCATGGTTTCGCGAGCGCGGGGTAAACGCGACCTACATAGGTCATCCCCTCGCGAGCATGGTCCACACGAGCACGAACCGCGCCGAATTTCTGGAGAGGCACGGGTTGCCGGCCAACCGAAAGCTGATCAGCTTGCTCCCGGGCAGCCGCAGGGGTGAAGCCGCGAGGCACCTGCCGATCCTGCTTGAGACGATCGCTCTGCTGCGGAGAAAGTGGGAGCTTTCCGTCGTGCTCGCCACACCGAAAGACTTCCGTTCGGGGGCATTGGCCACTTTTCGGGAACGCATGGGCGCCCTATCCATCCAAGTACTAGAAAACGAGACCTGGGATTGTATCGGACACTCTGATCTTGCCTTGGCCGCGAGCGGGACCGTGACCGTGGAAGCGGCGGTACTGGGAACCCCGATGGTGACCTACTATAAGGTAAATCCTCTAAGCTGGTGGGCCGGACGAAGGTTGGTAAAAGCGCCTTTTCTTTCCATGGCGAACTTAATTGCAGAACGCCGGATTGTGCCGGAACTCATTCAGCACGATATGACGGCGTCCCGGCTAGCGGCGGAGGCCGAAAAACTTCTGACTGGAGCGGAACGCGCAGTTCACATGCGAGCCGATCTAGCGCGAGTACGGTCCATGCTTACCCGAGAAGGAGACCCGCTGAGGCGCGTGGCAGACGGCATCGTGCGCGCTCTCGGCCTCGAAAATGAAGTTGCGGATAACAACGGCCAGTTGCTCCGGGAGAAAATAGGTTGATGATGCGCGGTATCAAATGGCTCTTGGTTTTCCTGGCAGTGGCAAGTCTTACACTGGCGCAGGAGAAGCACGCCAGCATCCAGGTTCAAAAGTACGTAATTACAGCGGATATTAATCCCCGTACGCAATCGATAACCGCGATGGCGAAGATTGATTTCACGCCGCTTGAAGACACTAACGACGCGACCTTCGAACTGAATAACGCGCTGACGGTCTCAAAGGCGACGGACGCTCATGGAAATCCGCTGCAAACCATGCGCAATAACCAGGACTTCACCGTGCATGTCATGTTTCCGAGCGCATTGCAGAGGAGCCAGCCTTGTGAGATCTCTTTGACGTATGACGGCAAGCTGACTGGTAATGAAGATTCACCTGTTTATGGCATCAAGTTCGCTGCGCTGCATCCCGACTTCGGCTTTCTGTTATATCCGGGGCGCTGGTTTCCGGTGAGCGGGTATACGACGAACCGGTTCATGGCAGACCTGCACATCACTACCCCGGCGGGCTACAGGGTGTTGGCGAGCGGCGACCTCAAAACCGATAGCGCCAGTAACGGGGGAACCATTTTTTCTTACCACTACGAGAAGCCGAGTTTCCCCGGCAGTATCGCGATCGTGCAAGGCGATCCGGTCCACGTCAGTTCGCAAGGCATTTCGACGCAGGTGTTTTTTCGCGGAAATCGAGCGGAGGACGCGCAAGCCTATGGCGACGAAACCGGCAAGATCATGACCTACTTCACTTCCGAGTATGGGCTTGCCCCGCAGGCGCAACTCGCCCTGGTGGAGACGGAAGACGGAGCGGTCAACGGCTACTCCGCACCGGGGATAGTGTTCCTCGCGCCCAGCGCAATCAAGCAGAAGGTAGATACCCGCGTGCTTTCGAATCAACTTTCCCGGCAGTGGTGGGGGGTGCTGGTTTCGCCCGCCACGCGGAATCATCTGTGGCTGGAGAATGGCCCGGCGCGTTTTTCAGAATTGCTGTTTGAGGAACACACAGCCGGCCCGGGCGCGGCAGAGAACGATCTGCGCAACACGTACGTGGAAGCGCTCACAGTGAAAGATCCTCCGGTGCTCCAATCGGCCAGACTGGACGACTACTCACCGGAGTACTGGGCGCTTACTGCTGCGAAAGGCGCGGCCATCCTGAATATGCTGCGAAGCGTGATCGGCGATGCCGATTTTAAAAAAGGCTTGCACCTCTTCCTCGATAAATACGCTTGGCAAACGGCGAACACTGAAGACTTCCGCAAAGTGATGGAGCAGGTTGCCAATCAGGACCTGAGGTACTTCTTCATCCAATGGCTGCAATCCAGCGGTTCGCCCGATTTCAAGCTGGAATATACCGTATTCCGGACGCAGCAGGGATTCCGGGTGGTGGGGAAGATCAACCAGGATCTGGACACGTTCCGAATGCCGGTGGACCTGAGGATCGAAACTGAAGGCAATCCGGAGGATAAGGTTATCGAAGTTACGGGCACTTCGTCGGAGTTCAGCGTGGACACTTTTGGCAAGCCCCGCAAACTGACGCTCGATCCCAAGCATGTCCTATTGCGTATGGATTCCAACATGGAGATTGCGGTTGCGATCCGACGCGGGGAGCAGTATTTCGAAATCAACGACTTCGCCAATGCGCTGCGGCAATATGAGAAAGCGCTGGAAGTGAACAGGAACAGCTCACTGGCGCACTATCGCATCGGCGAGCTTTTCTTTAAGCAGAACAATTTCCAGTCGGCAGCGAACGAATTCCGGGCCGCGATCAACGGGGACGTTGATCCGCGATGGACCGAAGTGTGGTCGCATGTGAAACTCGGCGAGATTTTTGACGTGACGGGCCAGCGGGACCGGGCTGTTAACGAATACAAGCAGGCTATCCGGACGCACGACAATACCGCGGGGGCGCAGGAAGAGGCCGCGCGGTACTCGATTAAGCCTTATGAGCAGAAGAATTCCGAGATTTAGAGGGTTGAAGACCGGGCCAGTTCCAGACGGGGCGAGTAAATCCTAGTCAAAAACCGGAAAAAAGCCTTGAAGAAACAAGGCAGATCCTCCGCTCGCTCGCACTAATACTTTGAAGTATTAAGTGCGCCGCTCGTTATCCCGCATAGACCGATATCGGATGACGGACGAGTGCTAATCTGAAAATGCCTGAAGAGAGGATCTATTGGACGAACGACTGAAGGAGTTGATGCAGGAGTTGGGAAACGCCATCAACGATTCCCTGTCCGATTCTGATCGCATCGCGGGCGCCATCGGCGAAATCAAACGCGCAGGTTACGACGTTTTCCTGGTGCTGGAAGCAACTATCGGGTTCAACAAGCGTGACGATGAGCACAACGATTCCGAAGGCGCGAGTGGCGAACAGGAGCATCCCACCCGCTATGAATCAACCGGCAAGATACGGCTCACTTCACAGGACCAGAAGTTCCTTCGCGCGCTCAAGATTTCCATCGAAGAAGATCAGAAGTAGAAAACTCATTTGTGGGCCGGATAGCCAAGCATTTGGCGGTAAATGCTGTATGTTTCCTCAACCGGCCGGCTCCAGGGAAACTGTCGCGCCCGAGCGCGCCCCAGAGCCGCTAGACCCGCGCGCGCAGATTCATCGGAGGCAAGCTCACGCAATCCGGCCGCGATTTCTTCAGTCTGCTCGGGGTCAACTGTAAGCGCGGCCTTTGCCGCTACTTCCGCCAGGGCAGACCGGTTGGAAGTCAGCACCGGAACGGAATGCGCCATAGCCTCGAGCACTGGCATGCCGAAACCTTCATCTAACGATGGGAACGCAAAGATGGAAGCACGACGGTAGAGCTGCACCAGTTCGCGCGTTGGAATATAACCGGTAACGCGAATGCGGCTGAAAGCGCGGCTCGCCTGAATGCGCTGCAGGATTTTTTTCGCACCGTACCCGCCGGGCGATCCGGCAAGAACGAGCTGCCAATCGTTGGGGAGAGTCTCGAACGCCTCCACGAGCCGCACCACATTTTTCCGGACTTGCAGCGCGCCTACAAACAAGACGACCTTTTCGCGTGGGCTTTCTTCGGCGGATTGAGGGAGGTGAACTCCGTGCGGAACCACCCGAATACGCGCTTTGTCGAATCCCAACAGGTCTCTTACCTGGAGGGCCGTGAACTCGGAAACTGCAATGATGCAATCAGAGTGCGCCGCGGCGCGGCGCGCCTGTTCGGTGAAGCGCGCGCGAAACTCCGGCGACGAGTAATCGGCGGTCATGACAAAGAGATCATGAAATGTGGTGACGACTCTTGGGGAAGGACGCCGGTCAAGGCGCTGATTCAGCGCATGAAAAATGCCCGAGCGAAAAGTCGGCAGGGGAGGGAGCAGCAGCCGCTTGGCGACGTTAACGGCGGGACTCTTTGAGGCGCGAACGAATTGCCGAGGGCGATAGCAATGCAAAAAATGGTCGCCGGGAAATGCCGCGGCGAGGCCCGAAAGAATTTCCCTGGAGTACACGGCGATACCGGATGGCTGCGGATCTACGCTGTAACTCGCGTCGAGCGCTATGCGCACATTGCAATCTTACAGCCCGTATTCCTTCAACTTGCGGTAGAGGGTCGTTCTACCGATTCCGAGCAGAGCGGCCGCAATGGAGCGATCGCCTTTGGTGTATTGCAGCGCATGAAGGATCGCCTGCCTTTCCAGTTCCGAAAGCGGGATGACCCTATCGGCGGCGCTTCCCGGGCTGAGACCGGTGTGGGAACTGACGGGCTGAACGTTTGTTCCGTCTATGGATTTCTCCAGGTCGCTTTGCAGGACCGTCGAAGGCAACTCGATGTTCGTCAGCCACGGTCCTGTGTTCATCGCGACCATATGCTGGACGACGTGTTCCAACTCGCGGACATTGCCGGGCCAGTCATACGCTTGGAGCACGCTCATGGTTTCGTCGGACACGCGATGCCCGTTTCCGTGCCGCTGGAGAAAATGGAGAATGAGCGTCGGGATGTCTTCGCGCCGTTCGCGTAGCGGCGGGATGCGCAACTTCATTACATTGAGGCGGTAGAAAAGATCCTCGCGGAAGCGCTTGGCCCTGACCTCTGCCGTGAGGTCACGGTTGGTCGCCGCGATCACCCGGAAGTTCGAGGTACGCTGCGCGAGCGCACCGACCGCCCGGTATTCCTTCTCCTGGAGTACACGGAGAAGTTTCATCTGCATCTCGAGCGGCAGCTCCCCGATCTCGTCAAGAAAGGCTGTGCCGCCGTTCGCCGCGTCCAGCAGTCCGAGCTTCTGGTTATGCGCTCCGGTGAAGGCGCCTTTGGCGTAGCCGAACAACTCGCTTTCCATCAAGGGGCTGACGAGAGAGGAACAATCGACCACAACAAAGGGCCCGCGCGCTTCTACGTTGTGAATGGCATGTGCGACAACTTCTTTGCCCGTGCCCGTTTCCCCCAGAATCAGAACGGGAAAATGCGCCTTTCCCATTCTCCAAACCAAGCGGTGCACCTGACGCATGGCCGACGAATTGCCGACCAGTGTCGATAGGGGCGAAAAGTCCAGGGCGATCTGCGGCGTCACAACTGGTTTCCAATGCGGGCAAAGATAGTCGTTAGGAGAGTGCCGCCAGAAAGCAAGAGTTCTCTCGCGCAGCTGCGTTTTGTACTAATTACCGGCGGAGGCGGACGTTTGCATGCTGGGAGCGGTTTCATCAAGCCGCACCACAAACACGTTTTTATCTTCTGCGCCCAGGTCAATCGCAAGCTGCCGGGCATCCTGAATAGAAGACTCTTTGCCGACCAGCACGCGCCACAGCGGCGCCGAGCCCTGCTTCAGAGCTATTTGCGCGTTTCCGAAACGGCCGGCGTACTTTTGCCGGGCGCTTTCGGCATTCGCGTAAACCGAGAAGGCGCCCACCTGTACCGCGTAAAAGTCATTCGCGGGAATATTAGCCGGTACTCCGATTACCTCCAGGCGCACACGGGCGGTTCCGGGACCTAGCAGGTCAATCTGCCGGGCCGCCGCTTTAGAAAGATCAATGAGCCTCCCTTCGACAAAGGGTCCCCTGTCAATGATCCGCACGTTGACGCACTTGCCATTGGAAAGATTCGTCACCTTCAGCCAAGTATTGAACGGCATGAGGCGATGCGCGGCGACAAGCGTTTCCATATCGTAGATTTCGCCATCAGCGGCCGGGCGTCCGTTGTAAGGAACGCCATACCAACTTGCGATTCCTTCTTCCGTGTGGCCGATCTGGACGGGAGGCGATGCACTTGGGCGCGATGCCGAGCTTGCGGGCCTCGGCGCGCGCGGCGCATTCGCCATCTTGCGATGCTTGTGCCCGCACGCAGAAAGAATAACGAGCAACGGCAGCGAGACGGAGACCACCCGTCGCCATTGCCCTGTGAGCGCCATCGGTCTCATCATGCACCTGTTGCCATGCCGTCCGCAAATCGATCCCGCCGCATCACGAGTTGGGAACAGCGTGTTCCGTCCGGCCGAAGCGGCTTCGAACTATTCCGAAAGACGCAACCAGCGGTAAAAGAGAGTAAAACAAAACCGAGAAATACGTTTTTGGGGTATGCCGGGCAGGCGAGCCAGGCGAGAGGCGCCCCGATTAGCATTTTTTTCTTGACTTCTCTTGAGAAGAACCTTATATATGAATCACACTGCGATCTGTATAGATTGCAAATTTTACGTTAGGGAGAAATGGCTCGATGAAGAACGCAACCAAGAAGGCCACAAAAAAGGCAGCCAAGAAGGCTCCGGCCAAGAAAAAGAAGTAACGACTACCTCCCGCGCTAGCGGGATCATTTAAACCTCGCCCTCGGTTCGCCGAGGGCGTTTTTATTTAGCACGAGCTTTTTGTCCGATGCGCGGCTCCAAGAACGGAGTGGAAATGAAAAGGGCGCCCAGCCGAAGCGGGCGCCCTTTTCATTTCTTAGTTTCGAGTTTCGACTAGGGCAACGTATAGCGTAAATCGATGTAGATCAAATTGGTGTGAGCTTCCTTCGGAGCTCCGACTGCAACGTACCAGGGCTCCTTCAACAAATACGAGTATTGATTGATGAGAGAGAGCGCGCCGTAGTTCGGATTTTTCCAGAGCGTCTGGATCCAGCCAAACGTGATTTCCTGCGAGTCGCGATAGCTGGTCGATTTTGGATAGCCGTAGCCGACATAGACGGGCTTGGCGAGAGTGCTGCCTGTCGCGGTTGGATCATAGGCGACATTCTGGCCAACGTAGACGCCGCCGTAATAGACCGTGAGCAAAGTGTTCTTCTTCACCTGGGCCTCAAAGCCATCGAGCGTTCCGAAGGCTTTCAGCGGAGAGATGTCGCCGCTCGGGCGAACGATCAGATCTGGCCCCATGCCAAAAAGGTAGCGGCCACCGCCATCGCTGAAGTAGGTATTCACGATCGCATGAAGACCTTTGGTTAGTTCCAAGTTCGCATTGACCTCACCGCCGAAACCGACTGCCGTGTGAGAGCCGAACTGCGCGGGCGGAGTGCTGATCGGCACATAATCTTTGAAGCCGCTCACCAGGCCGGCGACTTCGACGTGCTCCAGTTTGTCGCCCGCGTGTGCATCGTAGGCTCCCTTGAAGATGATGTCCGGGAACAAGTTCGGCGTAGCGGTAGCTTGCTGCCCGGAATCGAATTGAGGAGAAAGCGCGGTATTGAGATTTGCGGGCAACGTGACCGTAGCCGCGCCACTTCCACCGCCGATGTACTGCTGCGGGTTTTCGAGGGCAACACCAAAGGCCAGGTCCTCATTCGGGTGGGCAATGAATCGGAATTGCGGAGCACGCGTCCAGACGAGACCGACTTGGTAATTGGTGTCCATGTTCTGCGTATAGAAGATGTCGCTCGGCAACGGCGATATGCCTTTACGGTTAGGCGTCAGCATGCTCCAATCCTGGCCACCCAAAATTTCAAACCCGTTCTTCTGGACATCAACAAAGTAGTTACGCAAACGGAAGCCGGCGGAGTTGCTGCCGACCTGAAAGCTGTTCGAATCGTTATTGAACAGGAAGTCAGCCTCCAGGTAACCGAGCACCTTGGCCCCCAGGAAATCCGAATCCACCCGGAAGCCAAGGCGCGAGTTCTGCGCGGAAAAATTAGTTTCCGACAGATGCCCAGCGGGCACGTTGTTGAACGGGATTGCGAAAAAGTTGGTGCCAATTCCGCTACCCACGTTTGTGGACCGTAAAAAGAACGTGGCGTCCATAAAGCCTAGCGGGGTCAATGTTGTGTTGCCAAGGGTGATGGAAAGAGACGACGGCTGATACGTGGTCGGCTTCTGGCGCGGATCCGGGGCTCTCCCGCCGGCGACTGCCGGGATGAGTGACGGTTTAGCAGCATTGCTGGTTGCCACGACGCTGGTACCGTCTGCCGTGGTGGCCGCTGCCGCCGGCTGAACAGACTTGGCGGCATCCAGCGATTTTTGAAGCAGCTTCTGTTGCTCATCCACGGCCTGCTGCAGCCGCTTGATTTGTTCTTCCTGCAAAGCAATTGTTTCCCGAAGCTGCTCGAGATCTACGGGAGTAGCCGTTGTGGAGGCGGGCGCTGGAGTGTTCGAATTGGACGATGCCGACGTCGTCACCGTCTGGCCCAGCCCGAGATGTACTCCCACCGTGGTGATGCAGAGGACACGTAGGATTAGTCGATTCATAATCTCCTTCAAAACTATGGACTTGCTTGTCGAGTCGACTGCGGGCACAGATCGTGTCCGAAGCTGCCAACCCCTCGAAATCCCCCCTAGCTTAGCGAAGGTAGTGTTACAGAGCGATTAAGGAACGATGACTACTCAGCGACCCTCGCTTTAATTCCGGCCGTGGTTTGCGAAGAGCGTTGCAGAACTTACGCAGTTTCAGATTTTCAATCTGCCGGTAAACTAGGAGTGAATCTGCCCATGCCCGAACGCCCGTTCGTTCACCTTCACTGCCATACCGACTACTCGCTGCTGGATGGAGCCTGCGACATCAAGAAATTGATGAAGGTAGTGAAACAGCAGGAGATGCCTGCCATCGCGATGACCGATCACGGCAACCTGTTCGGCGCCGTAGAGTTCTATAACGAAGCCAACAGCGCAGGCATACACCCGGTAATCGGCTGCGAAGTTTACGTATCGCAGCAAGGTCACAAAACACGCTCCGATACGGATCGCTACAACCACTTGGTGCTGTTATGCGAAACCCAAGAAGGCTACAAAAACCTGATCAACCTGGTGTCGACGGGCTATCTGGACGGGTTTTACTACAAGCCGCGTATAGATAAGGATCTGCTGGCGCGGCATTCCAAAGGTCTGATTGCGATGTCAGCCTGCCTGCGGGGCGATATCAACGAAACCATCATGGCGGACCGGTATGCGGATGCCCGGCGGATTGCGAACGAGTACGTGGACCTGTTCGGGAAGGAGAACTTTTTCCTCGAAATGCAGGATCACGGCCTGGACGCGGACAAGCAGGTGATGCCACAAATCCGGCGCATGTCAGGCGAAACAGGCATTCCGCTGGTGGTGAGTAACGACGCGCATTATTTGGCGCATGATGACGTGCGCGCTCACGAGATTCTGTTGTGTATTCAGACGGGGAAGACAATGTCAGACCCCAATCGGATGCGCTTCAGCACGCCCGATTTCTACGTAAAAACGCGGGCTGAAATGATGCGCCTCTTCGCCGAAGTGGAAGACGCGCTGGACCGCACTTGGGACATCGCCCAGCGCTGCCACGTAAAGCTGGAAAAGGTGCAGGACCCGTTTCCCAGATTTGACGTTCCGCTAGGACACAGCGCTGACAGTTTTTTTGAGTATGTGGCGAGAGAAGGGTTCGAAAGGCGCCGCCCGCGACTCGAAGCGCTGCGCCAGCAAGGGCGATTGAAGCATGCCCTGCCCGAATACGTTGAGCGCCTGGAGCGCGAGATCCGCATGATCCAGCAGATGCAATTCTCGGGCTACTTCCTTATCGTCTGGGACTTTATCCGGTTCGCCAAAGAGCGCGGCATCCCGGTTGGACCGGGGCGAGGCTCGGCTGCCGGCAGTCTGGTGGGATACGCGATGGGGATCACAGACATCGATCCGCTGGAATACGGCCTGTTGTTCGAACGCTTTCTGAACCCGGAGCGCATCAGCCTGCCCGATATCGACATCGATTTCTGCACGAATCGGCGTGGCGAAGTGATTCAATACGTTACCGAGAAATATGGCCGGGAGCAGGTGGCCCAGATCATCACGTTCGGCACGCTAGCGGCGAAGGCGGCAATTAAAGACGTAGGCCGGGTGCTGGATATGAGCTTTGCCGAGGTCGACCGGATCTCAAAGCTGGTTCCGAAGCAACTGAACGTCAAGCTGAAAGATGCGATTGAGGATGCCGAGTTAAAGGAGATCGCCGCCCGAGAACCACGCGTCAGGGAAGTTCTGGACATCAGCTTGAAGCTGGAGGGAGTCTGCCGGAACGCCGGCATGCACGCCGCCGGAGTCGTCATATCCTCCGTTCCGCTGAGGGAACTGGTTCCCATCTACATCACGAACAAACAGGAAATCGTGACGCAGTACGACATGGTGGGCCTGGAAAAGCTGGGCCTGTTGAAGATGGACTTCCTAGGCCTTACCACACTGACGATTGTCGATGAGGCCACGAAGTTGATTGAAAAGTATCGGGGCGAAAAGATTGCCCTTGAAGAGCTTCCTCTCGACGACAAGCAAACGTACGAAAAGATTTTCAGCACAGGATTTACCAGCGGCGTTTTCCAATTTGAGTCTTCCGGTATGCAGGATATCCTGCGGCGATATCAACCAAATCGCATAGAAGACCTGTGCGCCCTGAACGCTCTTTACCGGCCCGGCCCGATTCAGGGTGGCATGATTCCGGACTTCATCGATCGCAAACACGGCCGCAAACCGATCTCGTATGACCTGCCCGAATTGGAAGAGATACTGGCGGAGACTTATGGCGTGATCCTCTATCAGGAGCAGGTCATGGAGATATCGAACAAGCTGGCAGGCTACTCGCTTGGAGAGGCCGATATTCTGCGGCGCGCGATGGGCAAGAAGGACGCACGCGACATGGCCAAGCAGCGGGAGCGGTTCATCAGCGGCGCGACTAAGCGGGGTCTGCCGGAAAGGAAAGTCACGCGCATCTTCGAACTGATGGAGCAGTTTGCGGGCTACGGCTTCAACAAGTCGCATTCCGCCGCATACGCTTATCTGGCCTTTGTCACGGCGTATCTGAAGGCGCACTATTCGGTCGAGTTCATGTCTGCGGTGCTCACCTCCGAATCGGGCAACATGGACAAGGTGGTGAAGTACATCAACGAATGCCGCGAGATGGGTATTCGAGTGCTTCCGCCGGACGTCAATCAGAGCGATCTGAATTTCACTCCCTCGGGCGACGCGATCCGCTTCGGTCTGGGCGCGGTGAAGAACGCAGGCCAGGGCGCAGTGGAAGCGATTGTCGCATCGCGCCAGGAAGGGGGCCCTTTTTCCTCTATCTACAATTTCTGCGAGCGCGTGAACCCGGGCGCCGTAAATCGGCGCGTGATGGAAAGCTGCATCAAGGCAGGAGCTCTCGATTCAACCGGCGCTAACCGCGCACAGTTGACGGAAGCCCTTGATCGCGCCCTTGAAACTGGCACACGCGTCCAACGTGACTTGGCTATGGGGCAGCACGGCCTCTTCGGAGGTTTTCTGGAAGAGCAGAAGGTTGAATATCCTCTGGCGAAACTACCCGATTGGACCATGGAGCAAAAGCTTGCGGGTGAAAAGGAAGTGCTGGGCATCTACGTCTCAGGCCACCCGCTGGATCGGCTGAAAGATAAAGTGGCCGACTTGGCGACGCACTATACCGACAAGCTGGAAGCCCTGGAGAAGGGCACTGAGGTGAAGGTGTGCGGTATTCTCACCAACATCGTGCGGAAGACGAATCGGGAAGGTAAATACTGGGCTGCCCTGAAAGTGGATGACCGGCGAGGTACCGCAGACGCCATGATCTTCGCCAATCGCTATGAGGAATTGCTGAAAGAACTCAAGGAGGATGCCGCCGTCTTCATCCGCGCGTCAGTTCTTCCCGAGGAAGGAGGACCGCCGAAGCTTTCCATTCAGGAATTGGTCAAGTTGGAGGATGCCCGCGTGGATCTTCCCTCGTTGATTTCCATCCGCATTTGGCTGAAGGACGAATCGTTCGCCGAGAAGGCCAATGCGCTTAGCGAACTTTTTGTGCGGAAACGAGGCGAAACCGAGGTACGGTTCCGGCTGGAAAAGCCGCGCGATTTCTCAGTGGTTATGGACGTTACGTGTAAGGTACGGCCCGATCGTGAGTTTCGTGCTGAAATAGAGAAGATTTGCGGTCCTGAATCGATGGAGATCCTCGCGAGCTAAGATGGCCGAAAACGAATCGGACAGAGTTCCACCAGACGAGGAAGAAGGATCGGGGGCTATTCCGTCCGATGAGGAATTAGCGGAGGCTTACCCCCCTGCCGGTAACGCGCCGGGTTCGCAAAATTCCGATTTGGCTAATCCCAGCTGGCGCCGCGTGCAGCTTGCCCGGCACCCGAAGCGTCCGCATTCGCGCGATTATGTACAGGGCCTCGTTGCGCAGTTCGAAGAATTGCACGGGGACCGTTTCTTTGGCGACGATAAGTCCATCCTGGCGGGGATGGGATTTTTTGAAGGAAAGCCGGTGATGATCATCGGTCACCAGAAAGGCCGTGACACAAAAGAGAAGCTGCTGCGGAATTTCGGGATGCCAAAGCCTGAAGGGTATCGGAAGGCTCTACGCGTGATGCAACTCGGCGCTAAATTTCGCCGGCCGATTATCACCTTCATCGATACCCCCGGCGCCTACCCGGGAATCGACGCGGAAGAGCGTGGGCAGGCGGAAGCGATCGCATACAATCTGCGGGAGATGGCGCGACTGACGAGTCCGGTTATTAGTGTTGTCATCGGGGAAGGGGGCAGCGGCGGAGCGCTAGGCATCGGCGTGGCAAATCGCGTCTATATGCTGGAAAACGCTTATTACAGCGTCATCACGCCGGAGAGCTGCGCGGCGATTATTTACCGCGATTCGGGAAGGGCGCCCGAAGCTGCGGCCGCTCTTCGCATGACGGCGAAAGATCTGCTGGAGATGAAACTGATTGACGGCATTGTTCCCGAGCCGCCCGGAGGAGCGCACTTCGATCCGGACGCGGCCATCGACTCGCTGCGTGAGACGCTGCGCGGCGCTTTCGCCGAACTCGAAGGACTTAGCCCCGAGGAGATCATGGAGCAGCGTTACAACAAGTTTCGCCACATGGGCGATTTTTCTCTTGAGGCCGTGATCTGAATACCAAAATTGGGATTCTGGTGGTGCTGTTTGCAGCCGGATTTCTCGTGCTGCTGCTCTACGCCACGCTGAAGGGACCCCGCTATCGCGTGGAAGTTTGCATGCAATACCAGGGCCGCTCTGCCTGCCGCACGGTGATTGCGAAAAGCGAGAAATCCGCGGTTCGTTCCGGCACTGAGAACGCCTGCGCGGATATCGCTTCCGGAGTTACGGACACGATGCGCTGCCAGGATACTCCGCCACAAAGCGTCCGCTGGCTGCAGCGGCCGGCGCAGTGACCGACGACTCGACATTTTTTGGAGCGGCGCAGGCGCTGGCCCAGAGCCTGTCTCAATGGGATCTCCTGATCATTGGTGGATCTTTGATTGTGATCGTCAGCAGCGACTATTACCGGCCGGCAAGCCGCCGCATGCGGGCTGTATACCTCTTGTTTCTGCCAGCGTGGCTGTGCCTGGCAATTTCGGTTTACGAGGGGTTTCGCGTACAAGAATTCTATGTCGCGTACCTTATTGCCGCCAGAGCCGCCTCAGCTAAGAGCGCCTCGATCATCAATCAGATCGCGGAAAGCATCGAGAATGCGACCCGGTATCAGATCGGCTCGCTTGAGATCGCGCTGCTATGCTTGGCGATCTGGCTGGGTGTATATATCGTCTGGTGGGTTCGCTCGAATGAACCCGGAGGAAAAGGGAAGTGAGGAAACGCAGACTACTGGCGCCGGCCATGCTGCTTTTTGCAGCCGGGATTGACACGGGCTGCGGTTCCAATCCGGCATCGTCAGACATTCCACCGAAGAAACAACCTGTTTCCCAAACGTGCGATTGCACCGAATATCCTTTCAAGGCAGCATGCGACAGTGTTTGCGGAGTCACATCAGCGGTAGTGGAATCGGTTAACGCGGATTCCGTTACGGTTAAGGTGCCCGCGAAAGGCGGCAACCAGGCGTTTGTGGAGCGAGTCATTCCGGCCGGCCAGCTGAAAGCCGGCCAGGTGGAGGCTCTCAAGCCCGGATCACATGTCCTACTGACCTTCCGCAACAGTGAGAGCGGAGAGCCTGCGATCCGTTCGATCCGCCCAACGAAACAGGCGACGGAGAAATGAAAAAGCGCGACGGCACCGCGTCCCGGGAGCGGACGGAGAGCATGGGCTTCGGTGGATTTCCGGAAGAAGGGCTCCGGTTTCTTCGCCAGTTAAAGCGGAACAACGATCGCGAGTGGTTCCGCAAACGCAAGGCAGAATACGGGCAGCATGTCGAGGAGCCCATGAAAACACTAGTTCTCGCGGTTGCTGGCGGGTGCCGCGCTTGCGGTCTCCCGCTCTATGCCAAGGAGAAAACTCCAGTCATGCGCGTGTATCGGGATATCCGGTTCAGCAGGGACAAGCGCCCGTTCAAGACGCACGTCGCCGCCGAACTGCGCCGCTCGTTCTCCGATTCCAGCTGTGTGCTCTACATTCATCTCTCGCCCGATGAATCGTTAGTCGCGGCGGGAGTCTGGCAGCCGGAACGGTCTCTTCTGCATGCGTGGCGTGAAGCGATCGCCGGCCAGCCGGAGCGCTTTGCGAAGATGCGGGCTGCTCTCGCGCGCCGGGATTTGGATCTCAGCTTAGAGCATGCTCTCTCCGGCATGCCGCGAGGGTTCCAGCAGTACGCGCTCACGCCGGCGGCCGAATACCTAAAGCTGATGTCATTCGTTGTCTCGCGGAGCCTTCAACTTTCGGACTGCACTAAACCTGAGTTGCTCAAAGTAATCGTGGACTTCGCTCGCGCGGCAAAACCTCTCTTCGAATTTGCCTGGCAATTGGAGAACACGATGAAAACGCCTGCGCCGTAACGTCTACTCGTTCCGCAGCGTTGTCGCCGGGTCAGTCGTGGCGGCGCGCCGAGCCGGAAGGAATCCTGCCGCGCTGCCCGCAATGAGCAAGGCGAAGATAGCCGCGACTAAAGAGGGAAATACATCCGCGGCGAATTCAGCAAAAAAGTGTTTCAGCAAAGCGGTCGCAAGGAACGAAAGGATGGCGCCGATCAGCAGCCCCGCAGCCACCCAAAAGAAAGCGCTTCTTATCACTAGGACAACAACATCACTGCGCAGCGCTCCAAGAGCCACTCGGATGCCAATCTCCCTAGCGCGCTGTCCGGTGACGTAACTGATAAGACCGTAGATACCCACCAAAACAAGCAGCAATGATAATCCGGCAAAGGCCGTCAGAAGCCACACGATCAGTTTGCGAGAGGCAAGCGAAGCGTTCACGCGTGAATCCAAGGTGCTGATGTCAAATGCCGTCTGCGTAGGATCGGCGGCAGCAATTGCCCGCTTCAAAACGTTGGTCAATCGGTATGGCTCACCCTGCGTCCGCATCACAAAGCTTGCCACTGAATTCGGAAATTGCGAATAGGGATAGTAGCGCATGCCATCGCTGGTATCTTCTTCAAGGGAGTCCGACCGAACCGTTCCCACTACTCCAACGACTGTCGACCACGGCGTGCTGTCATCAAATCGCAAATGCTGGCCTATCGGGTTTTGGTTCGGCCAATACCTATGCGCCAACCTCTGATCAATTACCACCACGGGTTGCGTATTTGAGAGGTCTCCGTTGTCAATCCATCTTCCCGCCAGCAGTGGAATGGCCATCACCTTGAGGTAGCCGGCGGTCGCCGTCGCAAGCTGGCTGTGCGGACCTGGATCATTGGGCGCGCTAGGCCGGCCCTGGATATGAAACGAGTTCGCGCCTTCCTGGTTGCTGAATGGCAGCGCGGATGTAGCGGCCGCGGCCTGGACTCCGGGCTGCCGTTCCAGATTGCTCAGTGCCGTGGTTACAAAAGATTGCTGGCGTTGTTGATTGTCTTTATACGCCTCGCCCGAGTAATAAACGGTTCCTACCAGCAGGTTGTGCGGATTGAACCCCGGATTGATCTGCTGAAGTTGTTTCAGGCTTGCAAGAAACATGCCCGTTCCAGCCAACAGGACAAAAGCCAATGCCACCTCGCCGATCACGAATGCGCAGCGCAGCCGTTGCTTATCGAGCGATGCGGTTGTGCTCCGGCCGCCTTCGTTAAAATTCAGCTTCATCGGCGAGTAGGCGATTTTCAAGGCTGGGCCGATTCCGGCAATCAGCGACGTAATCATCCCTACCTCAGCCGTGAAAATGAGTACTGCAATTGAAATGTCCACTGAATATCCAGCAGCCAGATTGCGCGGGGCCATCCACAACAGCAGCCTTCCAAAAGACGGCCCAAGCAGGATTCCAAGTGCAGTCGCGAGACCTGGCAATAGCAGTGTTTCGATATAGACCTGCTTTACCAGATTCCCAGCGCTCGCGCCCAGAGCAGTTCTAATGGAAAACTCGCGGGCGCGGAGCGAAGTACGTGCAAGGAAGAGACCGGCGACGTTGGCAGAGGCAATCAGCAACACGAGCATCACTACGCCAAAAAGCACATAGAGAGGCTTCCGAAGCGGTCCGGCGGCGAACTCCGTCAGGGGAGCGGCGGCCATTCCCCATTTTGATTTGATTCCAAATCCGCCAAGGCCCTCACGAAAATAAACCTCGCGCACCTTCGCCGCAAGGCCCGCACCCAGTTGATTAAGCGTAACGCCCGGGCGCAGCCTAACTGCGGCGAAGTAGCCTTCGTTGAACCGATTGTCCTGGCTATAAGCGGCGGCCGGGAGGGCGATGGGTGTCCAAATTCTCGTCCCGCGAGGCCACTCAAAATCACTCCGCATCACACCCACCACGCGATACGGCTTTTGATCAAGCAGCATGGTCTGGCCTAGCACGTTAGCCTCGCCGCCAAACAGCTTTTGCCAGGTACCGTAGCTCAAAACGGCGACTTGGCTCGCGCCGGGCTGGTCCTCGTCTGAAGTGAAGGTTCTGCCGAGGATTGGCTTTGCTCCGAAAACATTGAACCACTGCCACGATACTTGCGCGGCGTCCAAATGCTCCGTCAGGGCATCATAGGAAATGTTGTACCCAACGGAATTTTCCAGAGCAGCGCTCTCAACCTGGTCTTTCAAGGACAGTCCGTCTGCATAGTCGGGGACAGAGACAAACGGAAAGTCGAGGCCGAGCTGCTTGTAACGCGTACGCATGACCGCGATGCGGTTCGGGGCGTCCATGCCGGATGGGTGCATCAATACGGCATAGATAACGCTAAAAATCGCGGTATTCGCCCCGATAGCCAGTGATAGTGTCAAAACAGCGGTGAGGCAAAACCCGGGCGATTTGATCAACGTCCGCAGGGCGAAACGTAGTTCGTTAAGAGTATTCATGCAGGCGCGACTCCGCACATACCGGGGCATAGGGAGGGCCAACTTCCGCTCCCTCTAGGCAATTGAAAATGCAGCGCTTCTTTTGAGGGTTTTGAGCTCGCGTGTCCGATTCTGGACACTCCTGCTCGCGAAACGGCACGTTTCTCTTCGGAAGCAGGCCGCACGCTGTCACCAGATGGGCCAGCATCGGGAGAGCGAGACAAGGGAGCGCCGATCTTTTTAGCTATCATGCGCACAGTACGAGTGTTAAGAATAATAGACAGAGTTTCGATGCTCTTCCAGTACCGCGGTGCCGCATGTCGCACATTTGGATTCGTTCTGCTGGTTACCGCCGGTTTTTTGGGTGGAGCACAATCCACTCCGGCTCCTGCCTCCTCGCCGGAGATTGCCCTTTCCGTCAGCGGAGATGTGCCAAATCCGCTGGCATTAACGGCTGCTGATTTTGCCAGCCTTCCGCATCAAAGCATCACGGTGCAGGAACACGAGGGAGCGAAGGCAACTTATGAAGGCGTACCACTGCTCGTGATCCTGCAAAAGGCGGGTGCTCCAGTGGGAAGCCAACTTAAAGGCAAAGCCATGGCTAGCTAAGCTATGTACTCGCTGTAGCGCGGGATGGATATGCGGTGACCTTCACGCTGGCGGAACTCGATCCAGCTTTTCGAGACAGCACCGTGATTGTGGCGGATCGGCGTGACGGCGGTCCGATGGCCAGCCCTTTAGGACCGATTCGGATTATCGCCGCATCTGACAAAAAACCTGCCCGGTCTATACGTATGCTTGAAAAACTCCAGGTTGTCCTGCTCCGGCCGTAACGCTTTACTCATTCCGCGACTTTTGTGCCGGATCGTTCAGGCTCATCCTACGTTGGAAAGCATTCCCATTGGAAAGCATTCCCAGTTGTTTCCGCAACGGAGGTGAACTAGAATCAAAACTTCGCGTTTAAGAACGGCAACTGATGATCCGTGGAGTCGGTACGAGTTTGAAGCGTGTTTCATGGTGGACCTGGGCGATCGTTGTACTGATGATTATTCGGTCGGTGGTCATATGGTATGGATTTGATCGCCTCCCCCTTCTAAGCAACGGCGAGGAAGCCGCGCAAAACGATCAGGCAGTCAACTGGAGTCGCGGACTGGGATTGTTTGGACGCAGCTATGCTGGACTGCTGCAAACCGAGGGTTTCTTCGCACATCACATGCCGGTATACATCGTGTCGCAAGCGGCGCTTTACCGTATCCTTGGCTTTTCCGTGTTGACGCTGCGCGGCTCCAGCATCGTTTATTTTCTGGCGGCAACCGCCGTGATACTTGTACTTCTGGTTCGCCTAACGCGCGCCGGGTTGGTCCGTGCGCCGCTTGCGTTTGTGATTGCCGCAGTCTATTTGTGGGAGCCCACTGCGATGCTTGAGGTCCGTATGGGCCGAAACGATACGATGACCGCACTATTCGGAAGTTGCGCGTGTTTCTTACTTTTGCCGCAACGCGGTAAATTTGTGAGGCGCTCGATTGCGGCTGCCGTTTTTGCTGGTCTATCCATCGCGACACATCCGGCGGGAATTTTGTTCGTATGCATTCTTTTCGCTGTACTGGTGGCGGAACCTCTTTCATGGAGGCTTCGAGCAGGAATAGGCGCCCTGCCGTTCGTGATGGCGGCGGTCATCTGGGTTGCGGTATATCACGGAAAATCATGGCAGGCATTCACGCAGCTGCGGATGTGGGCGGCAGAGTCAGCAACCATGGATGTGACCGCGCCTGCTCTGCTTAGGGCGCTAATGGGGAGGGATGTGCAGGGGTTTGTGCACCAAGGAGGAATACTGTTCAGTCTCCTCATAGCTGCGCTCGTGGCGGCAGCCTTGATACTGGGTAATTCACTGAGATACGGAACCTACAAGGGCAATTACGTCTCATTCCTAGCGCTTGCGACGCTGTCGCAGGGGCTGTTTCTATTTCTATATTTGGGTACCCAAACAACCCGGCTTATTGTCGTTCTGCCTTGGCTGATGATCTGGTTAGCGATCGCCTTAAGCCGGTTGCCGATAGAGTTCCAGAGCCCGGCCGTAACGGCCACAGCGCTTCTGGCGTGCATTGAAGCGGGGATACTTATAGGAACCTGCTTTAAGATCAAACGCGAGTACGCGCTCCGCAGCCCCGATCGATTTGCGAGCTTCATCTCCACCTTGCAGAAAGGCGAGAGCGTGGCCGCTGATCGTGAGCTTTGGTTTGCTTTACAGAAGGACCGGGTTCCCTTCAGAATTATCAACTTCGGCCTGCCCTACGATCGGCGTTATTGGATGTCGAATCCCAAAAGGTTCGACAGTTATGACGTGATTATAATGAGGCCCGATCAGCGGAAAATCGCAAATGCAGCACCAAATCGAACCATGGTCCCAGTCCGGTTCGGTGAAGACGATTTCGTTGTATTGCGCCGCCCTTAGTACCCGTTCTTCGCTCGGCGTGCCTTATCATCGCCTGAGGAGAAAAAGTCCGAATGGAATCCAGGCGCAAATTCCTAAGAGTCGTAGGATCGACAACCGCCGCAGCCATCCTGGCGAAGCGAGGCGTGGCAAAGGGGAAGAATCCCTTCTTCGCGATGGATACTGCGATGGTGGTCAACCTGGGGACTCTGCTTGATCAACCCGATATCGACCAATTGGCCCACCTTCAGTATGCCGGGGCAGGGCCCCTCGCAAATGATGAGCCCACCTGGCGTCATCTGGTCCAGAATGATTTGCCCTGGCTGGAGGCAAAGGGATTGAAGCTACATGCCGCGTATTCGCGGATTGGCGTAGAACCTGGTACCTTTACGGTTGATCCTGGAATCCAAGAAAATCTCCCCAGCTTGGCGAATCACGGCACCGTGATCTGGCTCCCGATCTCCAGTAAGGGGTTTGTTCCATCCGACGAGGCCGGCGACAATCTTGCGGTTGCGGCTGTGCGCCAAGTCGCGGAAGCCGCAACCCAATACGGTCTTTCAGTATCTCTCTACCCGCATTGGAACAACCTGCTGCAACGGGTGGAAGATGCAGTGCGTATCGCGAACAAAACGAACCTCTCAAATGTCGGCGTGACATTCAATCTCTGTCATTGGCTTAGAACGGACGGCAGACGAGAGGCGCTGATCCCGACGTTGAAGCTGGCGCTACCGCGGTTGTCGCTGGTCACGATCAACGGGGCGGACTGGGATGCCAAAGACTGGAAAGGGCTAATCCAGCCTCTCGATAGCGGCAACTTCGACCAGGGTGCACTGCTGAGTGAACTGCGAACTCTAGGTTACCGGGGACCGATCGGCCTCCAAGGTTATGATGTGGCGAAGAATTTCCACATCACCCCGCTTGAAAATTTGAAGCGATCCATGGCGGCATGGAAAAAGTTGAACGGCGAGGCGCCCGCCTAATCGTTTCATTGGCACCCCGCAGGTGGCTTACTCAAGGCCTCTGAAATTGCCTTTACCGCGAGAGGATCCATGATGCCGTATCCGGCTATAGTCGGATGTACCCCGTCACTACTCAAACCAGGCTTCATTCCGCCTTTTGAGTCGGCCATGGGAGTGTAGAAATCGACGTAAGTTGCGCCTGTTTTGGAGACATACTGCTGAATCCATTCGTTGAGCGCGGCGATCTTGGGGGCAGGCTGGACTCCAGGCCTCCAGTGATAGTCGTAAGCCGGCAGCACGGAGGCAAAGACCACCCGGATACCGTTCGTCCGGGCGAGATCTGACATCGACATCAGATTGTCTTCGATCATTTCCAAAGTGGACGGCCCGGTATTTCCAGCGATGTCATTCGTTCCCGCCAGAATCAGGACAACCTTCGCTTTCAGATCGATAACGTCCGGCCGGAAGCGGATCAACATCTGAGGAGTGGTCTGCCCGCTGATGCCGCGTCCGATATAACCATTGCTCTCAAAGAATTTGCCGTCCATGCGCGCCCAGTTTTCGGTAATTGAGTCGCCCATAAAAACGACGCGCGGCTCGTTGGATGCTGGAGGTTTGAGTTCTGTGTTCGCCTCGCGATACTTTGCCAGATAGGCCCAGTCATTGTGGAGCCGGTCGTCGGCCGACGCATGCGGCTGGTTCGGCGGGGAGGTAACCGGTGCTTGCTGTGCCGAGGAGATGGAGAGCCAAACACACAGAGTGGCCATACAGGCCGGCAATATCCTCTTGCTGCACATCGTCTTAAGATTATCCTTCATCTCGATTTTCCAAAGAGGCAGTTAGGCCAGGGAGTCCATTAGGCGGCGCCAGTCGCTGGCATTGGACGGCGCAGTCGTTCGAGGACCCACCATCGCAGCGCCATCAAGGGAAGGGGCAGCGGCAGTGACTCCGAACAGCAGAGCGGAGCGTTTCATCAGGGAACGGCGATCCAATGTGATGGTTCCGCTGCATCTAATCCTTTCGTCATAGCGTTTTCCGTGGAACTCCCGTGCTTATCCTCCGGACCTTGCTGAACATATCGCATGACCTTCGGCAAAAGGGAGGGCTAGGCACAGGAAGTAGTAGCCTGTTTGAAGAAACCAGATCTAACGATGACAAGACGAGCAGTTCTCAAGGCGACGGCCGCCTCTGTCGCCGCGGCCGAGGTTGGCTTGGCGCAGAACAAACCACAAGGCCGCTTGAAACAGTCGGCTGCACGATGGTGCTATAAGACGACCAGCCTCGAGGATCTCTGCCGGCAGGGCGCCGAGATGGGCCTGAGCGGTATCGATCTTGTCCAGCCGGACGAATGGGTTACTGTGCGAAAGTTTGCCCTTGTTCCTTCAATGGTTCCGGGCGCCGGCACCATTCCGGAGGGGTGGAACCGCAGGGAGAATCATGACCGGCTGGCGCAGGAGATGCAGGCGAACGTCGAACGCGCGGCGGCGGCGAAAGTCCCCAACGTTATCACTTTTTCGGGTAATCGTCGCGGACAGCCCGACGATGAGGGCAAGGAGAACTGCATTATCGGCTTACGGCGCGTCAGGAAAATCGCAGAGGATAATGGCGTGACCATCTGCATGGAGTTGCTGAACAGCAAGATTAATCACCACGATTACCAGTGCGATCACACAGTCTGGGGCGTGGATGTAATGAAGGGCGTGGATTCGCCACGAGTCAAGTTGCTCTATGACATCTACCACATGCAGATCATGGAAGGCGACATTATTCGAACCGTTCGTGAAAACATTCAGTACATCGGCCACTTCCACACCGGAGGCGTCCCCGGACGCCACGAATTAGACGAAACTCAAGAGCTGCAATGGCGTACAATCGCAACTGCTATTGCCGATTTGAACTTTGAAGGGTTCTTTGCTCATGAGTTCGAGCCAACCAGGGATCCAATGACATCCCTTCGCCAGGCTGTTATGCTGTGTACCGTATAGCGTCAAGCCTTGAGTGGCCGATGACCTGGGAAGAGCTCACGAAGCTTGGTCAGGGCTTCTGCGCGTGTATCACTCAATGTTGCGGACGTGACGGCGAACCCTGGTTTCTGCTTGAGTAAACGTTCCACCCGTTTCGGATCCGATTCCCAAACCGCTGGTACTCCGCTCTTTTCAACTACGTAGAATTTCGGCATGTTTTCCCTCGCTGCTTATCGGGGGTCCGCCGCGTCGTTGCGAACCGGAAAATCCACAAAACCGCTAAGCATATCTTTTGCATTCATATCCCCGCACCCCGGGCATACTTTCAAAATTCGGGGTACAGAGTTTTTCCTGGTCCACGCTTTCTTACTCAGGTTCGTGATTAGACGATTACCGCCGCGCACTTCGCCCATATAGTCGCCGTTGCATCCGTAGACTTCATCACCTTCAGCGAAATACCCAATCTGCCGTCCATCGCAAGAAAAAAGCCCTTCGGAAGACCGGTACCCGATGTAGTGACCACTCCAACTCCAAAACGAAGTAGTCTCGGTCAAGGCATGCTCCTAGTGTATTGTCTCTAACCCGGTGATATCACTGTAAGTTGAGGTAGTCACCCGCGCCGGAGGCATTCTTGACTAAGAAGCATGGTTCAGACAATTTGACTTAGTTCAAAGAGTCCGAAGATTGGGCGAAAGTGCTCAGTCAACCCTTATTATAGGTGAAATTAGATGATTTGTCTATGGGCGGTCTTGTCTCATGCAAGATGAGCCTGAAGGGATTCCGGGTAGGAGCCTGCAATCTGGAAGAGAGCGAAGGCCGACGGTGGGGATGAGGGCCATGGTCGCCGACAGGCTGATGAAATGTTCATTTGGACTGCGGAAGGGCCCATGCGAATAAGACTCCGCCAGAGCCGGTCAGAACATATTGACGGCCGTCCAGTAAATAGGTCAAGGGCGACGTCTGCATGGGCGAACCCGTGCCGGCGTGCCAGAGGATTTCGCCGTCGCTGGTTCGCAAGACCAGAAAGTTGCCGTGAGCATCGCCCGTGAAGGTGAGGCCGGAGTCGGTGGTCAGAACGCCCGCACCCGAGCCGTCCGGGCCGAGTTCGTGCTGCCAGCGGATCTTGCCCGTCCGGTAATCGATGGCATCGAGTACGGCTTTGCTCCAGATGTCGTAATCGGCGCCGGCCCATCCGAAGGTGCCGTCGGCAGGTTTGGCGAAGTAGATGCCGTAGCTGGGGTGAGCGTCGACAAGGAACAGACCGGTTTGGGGATCGAAGCTAGGCGAACGATAGTTCGTGAGGCCACCTTCATCGGGCGCAATCAGGACGCCATCCTGGGAGGGTTCCTTCGCGGGGTTGGGGATGGGGCTGCCGTCTTCTCCGACGCCCTTTGCCCAGTTGACCGGCCCGTAGGGCACGGTGACGAGAGTTTTCCCATTCGTGCGGTCGAGAACAAAAAAGTATCCGTTGCGCGAAGTCTGCAGTAGCAGCTTGCGGGGCTTGCCGTTAAAGTCGGCATCCACCAGGACGGGCGTTTCGACCGCATCCCAATCGTGCGTGTCGTGCGGCGAAGCCTGGAACGCCCAGGCGAGCTCGCCCGTATCCGGATTGAGAGCGACGATACTACAGGTATAAGGATTGGGTCCGGGGCGCGTTTTCCCTGTTAAGACGGGTGTCGGATTGCCCGTGCCCCAGTAAAGGAGATTCAGGCTAGGATCATAGGTGCCCGTCATCCAGGTCATGCCGCCGGAGGTTGTGTTCGGAGTTCCCAGGGGCGGCGTGCTGAACCATTGCCACTGTGTTTTGCCACTTGCCGGATCGACGGATTTCAGAAATCCGGGCAAGTTATCGAAATCGCCGGAGACGCCCACAATGACGTGGTCGCGGATGACTAGTGGGGACATAGTGGTCCAATAGCCCTTCTTCGAGTCGGCAACGACGATGTCCCAAAGGACTTTGCCGTCTCTCGCATCCAAACAAATCAGGTGGGCATCCGGGGTGGTGAAGTAAAGCCAATCGTTATACATCGCGACACCACGCTGGCCGATGTGGAAGCCTTTATTGGGCGGATACCGGTAATGCCAAAGCTGATAACCCGAACGGGCGTCGATTGCCCAGACGTTGTCCGGAACCGAGAGATAGAGGACGCCGTTTACCAGCAGCGGCGTGCATTTCAGCTCGCTTGCCAGGCCGAGTTGGAAGGCCCAGGCGAGGCCGAGCTGGGCTACATTCTGCGGGCTGATCTGGGTGAGACTGCTGTGGCGGCGGCCGGAGTAATCGCCGTGATAGCTGGGCCAGCTATCGGCAGGCGGGTTCAGGAGATCCGCGGGATCGAGGCCTTGAGCCCGCAACGGCGCCGAGAGCGCAAGCGCGAGCACGGAAGCAGCGAGACAACATGCAGTAGGCGAAGGGTTCATGGAGATTAGCGAAGAGTCTGCAAATACTTCATCAAGTTGTGGATGTCGGCGTCTGAATACTGCGAGAGCAGCGTGACGTGCGCTTCTGCCTTGTCAACGATTTGGTATTTCACATGTGCGACAGGCCAGGAATGGTACCAGCCGGAGGAGTCGCGCAAGCCGATGGTGAAATCGTCAAGGTACAGCAGCTTGCCGGTGAACTCTTGGCCGGAAGAGAGCGTGACGGTGGCGGTAGCCAAGGCGCTCTCGGGATAGAGCATGCGTTCTTCCAGCTTTAAGCCTTGAAACCGTGTGGCGATGCCTGCCAGATCGCCCGTGGGGGAGTGGCAAGAGGAGCAATGCGCAGCGAAGTATCGCTGGCCGGCTTCGGCATCGCCGGTCTGGAGGTCCGCGACATCTACGCCGCGGCGGCCACCCACTTGTGAATCGGCAAGCGCTTTCTGCGTGTGGATGAAGGCGACGAGCCCGGCGATGTCTGGATCCGGCAAGTTAAAGGGCGGCATGCCCTTCTCAGGACGGCCATTGCGAATTACCGCGCCGATTTTGTTACCACCGACGTCTCCGGCGACCAGCGTGGAGCGTGTCAGATCAGGGCCGGTTTCGCCGCCGCCGGCATCGCGGCCATGGCAGAAAGCGCAGTTCTGGAGAAATAGCGTCTGGCCAGCTGCAACGAGAGAGGGCGGAAACGTTTGGATAGCCGGTTTAGCATTCTGCGCAAAGGTGCAATGAGCGAAGAGCGCAACCAACGCGAGGAGACCGCTGCATGGCAGCAAACCGGCAGACATCTTCTGTTGATTGTGCCATTAGGTAATCCCCTGACGCGAAGATATTGCTTCGCGGGCGGGAGACTTCCCCGGTTTCTCGATCTCGACACGGGCAGACCATTCGGCGCCGGCAAGGACTATGAGGGTAGCGATGAAGGACCATAGAATGATGCTGATGGACTGCACGAAAGGCGGCACGTCTTTCATCAGCTTTGCGCGCAGCCATGGCCACGTGAGGATGTTTATGTATTTGGAGATCTCGAGCAAGACTGCTACGGCGATCGAAGAAGGGATCAGCCGGCGGACCGGGATGCGCTGGTTCGGGAGAATCCAATAAATAAGAAAGATGACGAGCATGCTGGCGGGCAGCGCGAAGAGTTTTAAGGCGATGGATTGGAGCACAGCGTGGAACGACGAGGAGCCGAACTGAGATTTGAAGAATTGCACGTTGACGGTGGTAGCGGAGACGGACGCTAGAATCAAAGCGCCGCAGCCAAAGATCAGGGCGAGGCTGACGATCTGGCTTCTGAGGAAGTTGCGATTCTTGCGTACATGCCAGATGCGATTCAGCGCGACTTCGAGGGGCACGAAGATGCCGTTCGCCGTGAAGAGCAGCAGTGCGACCGAAAGTAAGCTGAAGTTCCGGTCATATGAGGCGGCGAGCAGGTAGCCGCGGAAGTCTACGCCGAAACCCTGCGGAAAGTAATTGGTGACGGTCTGAATGATCACATCAACGGCCGGTTTGAAGTGGAACACGTAACGGCATATCAGCAGGATGGCTACCAGAAACGGGAAAAACGAGATAAGCACGTTGACCGCGACCGCGAAGGCGTACACGTGCACTTCGGTTTCCATCAGGAAGAGCAGGGAGCAGCGCAAACTGCCGAACAACGCTCGCCAGGAACGAACGATGATGTGCGGGCGGGGGAGCGCGCCGTCAGTCTGTTCCGGGGCAGTTTTCCGGATTCGGCTAAAAAACACGAAGCTACTTTCCGGGAAGCTGCACTTTGATACCGGAAAGGTCGTAAACGCCTTCTTCGCGCACGTTCACGGTAGCGGTGATCTTGTCGCCGGCGTGCAGAGAACGCAACTCAGCCTCCGATTTGACGGGGTACGCCATCGTCATAGCCTCCATGAAATTGGGAATAGCAGCTGCGTCAATGGTGGCGGTGCGATCCTGCAAATTAACGGCCACGACGGTGCCGGAGAGCGGATAGTGGCGCTCCGGCGCGCTCTGATTTTGCCTGGCGGAGCAGGCACTTAGAAGAGCGAGACAGCAGACGATAACAAAAACGAACCGCACGGGAATCTTCCTTCAGGGTAGCTGGTGCGAGTATAATTCAGAGCGACTCACAGGAGAGATTTATGGCCACTTTTGTACCGGATATGCCGGCAGCCCCCCAGGAAAACATCGCAAGCGATCTGGCGGGTATGGGTAGTTTTTTCCTGGATCCGGCCGGCGCCGCGAAGCGGGTCCACACCAAATGGTTCTGGGTGGGGCCGCTGGTGGTGTTCTCGATTGCCTCGGCAGTCGCGAGCTACGTATTGATGCCAATCCTGCAGCATGTGTTGGAGATTGCGCCACTGCCACAGGGCGCGACGCCGGAACAATACCAACGGGGCATCGAAATAACGCTGACGGTGCAGCGGATCTTCATGTACATCGTACCCATCTACACGTTTATCATTTATTCGATCCAGGCAGGCATCCTGCTGGGAATGTCATCTGTGATGGGCATCCAGGCAAAGTTCCGGCAGCTTTTAAACCTGGTCGCCGGATGCAGCCTGATCCAGCTCCTGGGGGCCATCGCGGCAGTAGTCATTGTGAAAGCAAAGGGCGATGTTTCGACGATGGCGGAACTAAAGCCTCCGCTAGGTCTGGACATCTTCCTGGGCGAGGGGACGAACAAATACCTTTCCGCGTTTCTCGGCTACTTTACGGTATTCGAAATCTGGTGGGTAGTGATGATTGTTCTGATCTTCAGCGCAGCTTTCGGAGTGAAGAAGGGGAAAGCGTTCACGGCGGTTGTTCCGCTGATTTTGCTGAACCTAGCCTTCAAAATGCTAGGAGCGGTTTTCCAACGCTAGAACGGGCTCTACAATGGAGGGAGGTATGAAGGAGCCTCTAATAGAGTGCTTGACACGCCAATCTTATTGAACATTCTGAGCGGCCCGGATCTGATCATCGTAGCAGTGGTAGCCCTGCTGTTTTTTGGCGGCAAGAAGCTTCCGGACCTGGCTAAAGGCCTGGGCGAGGGCATCAAGAATTTCAAAAGCTCGGTTAAGAACGACGAAGAGACGAAGCCGGACAGCAAGAAGGTTTAGCGAGGGAAACACGGGCCGGAAAGACGAAACCCCGCGAGGTTAAATCACGGGGCTTCGAATGGCGGCAATACTACTTCTTCTTGGGCGGGACGATGGCGTCCTTGACCGCTTTGGCGAGGCGGAACTTCACGACCTTCTTGGCCGGGATCTTGATCGCTTCGCCGGTGGCAGGGTTGCGGCCCACGCGAGCTTTGCGCTCGGCGCGAACGAGGCGGCCGATGCCGGGCAGCACGAACACGCCATTCTTCTTGGTTTCGCGAACAGCCAACTCGGCAAGAGAATCCATGAAATGCTTCGCGACTCGATTGTTAACACCCGTGGTTTCCGCAAGTTCTCTGACAATTGCGGTCTGCGTCATGCGTTTTACTTCTGCCATCTAACAACCTCCCTGGGTCTTCTGTTTTTTGATTTCGAAAAGAGATAAGCTTTGCACGTCCGGAAGCTCCGTGCGGAGCATAAAACAGAACGTCGCAAAAATGTTTAAGCTGCTCTCAGTCAACTTGATGATACGGGAGTGCGGGGGCGTTGTAAAGGAAAAAACAAGCAAAAAGGCACGTTTTTACAGGGTTTTCTTGGACGGGGGTGACGGAAACGCCCTAAAAACGGGGTTGGAAGCAGCGATGGACGCGGGCGAGGCTCGAAAGTGGCGGAAAAATGGCCATCTAAACTGTATGACTTCTCTGCTCGGCCGGCAGGCCGCGGGTAGCCGGAATAACGCGGTAGGAACTCTTCAGATCCGTAAAGAGGTTATAGCGAATCAGGTACCAGAGCGCCGCCAAACCGTCCATGGGCCCGATTTTTTTTCCTTGTTCGTAGGTGCGGCCGTAGTAGCTGATGGGTACTTCATAGGTGGCGCAGCGCAGTTTGCACACCTTGGCCGTCACTTCGATCTCAAAGCCGAAACGGCTGGAGGTGATGATCATGTTGCGGATAATCTCGCCGCGAAAGGCCTTGTAGCCGGTCTCCACGTCCGAAAAATTGACGTTCGTCAAGAGGTTGGAGAGGAAGGTCAGGCATTTGTTGGCCAGGTAGTGATAAAAATACAGAACCCTGGCTGCTTTGCGGATCAGGAAACGGGAGCCGAAGACGACGTCGGCGTGGCCGTCAACAATGGGCTGAATGACCTCGACGATCTCGGCGGGGTCATACTCGAGATCGGCATCCTGCACGATGACGATTTCGCCGTGGCTGGCGGCGAAGCCGGCCTTCAGCGCCGCAGTCTTGCCGGAATTGACTGGCAGGTGCAGTACGCGAAGGTTGGAGTGTTTGCCGGCAAGGACCTCGGCGATGGAGGCCGTCCGGTCCGTGGAACAGTCATCGACGATGATAATTTCCAGCAGGTACGGGATGGGCGCCAGTTTCCCGACAATACTGGCGAGCGTGGCCTCCTCGTTGTACGCCGGGACGATAACGGACAACAGCTCGGGGCGGGGCTCGGTAGTATCCATCGGCTTCTTTCGATCGAATTCATAGTGTAGCCGCCGCGCATAAACCAACTGATCGTCAAGCCGGTGGGTGTAAATTGACCAACATGGCCCAAGTAAAGGCGACACCGAAAACGTACGATGTGGTGATAGTCGGTTCAGGAGCGGGCGGAGGCGTGGCAGCGCACGTGCTCGCCAACGCTGGCGCGAAGATCTGCATGCTGGAAGCCGGGGATTGGTTCGATTATCGGAAGCAATCGAAGATGTTCGAGTGGCCGTACGAGGCTCCGCATCGGGGAGCAGGTACGAAGCAGAGACCTTTCGGGTATTTCGACGCGACGCTGGAAGGCGGATGGAAGGTACCGGGCGAACCTTACACCAATGCGCCTGGCTCAGACTGGTGGTGGTGGCGGGCCCGAATGCTAGGCGGCCGGACGAATCACTATGGCCGAATCTCGCTGCGGATGGGCCCCTACGATTTCAAGCCCTACAGCCGGGACGGCAAAGGGTTTGACTGGCCGATCACTTACGAAGATCTTGCGCCGTATTATGACAAGGCGGAGGAGCTGATCGGCGTTTTCGGGTCGGCGGAGGGACTCGAAAATACGCCGGACGGGAAGTTTCTACCGCCGCCCGCTCCGCGCTGCTATGAGCGCCTCATCCAGATGGGGAGTGAAAAGCTCAAGATTCCTTGCGTTGCATCGCGGCTGGCAATCCTTACGCGGGCCCACAATGGACGTCCAGAGTGCCATTACTGCTCTCAATGCGGCCGCTCCTGCGGAGTAAATGCCAACTTTAACTCGCCGGGCGTCCACATTTTTCCGGCGATGAAGACAGGCAATCTGGAAGTGCGGACGAACGCCATGGTGCGCGAAGTTCTAGTGGGAAGCGACGGTCTTGCGAGCGGCGTTTCTTATATCGACAAGAAGACCCGGAGTGAAGTCACGGTCAATGGCAAGATTGTGGTCTTGGCGGCGAGTTGCTGCGAAACAGCGCGGATTCTTCTTAATTCCAAGAGCAGCCAGTTTTCGAACGGACTCGCGAATTCCTCAGGAATGGTGGGACGCTACCTGATGGATACGGTTGGCTCCGATGTGGGCGGATATCTGCCGATTCTGCAGGATCTGCCTCCTTTCGACGAAGATGGCGTCGGGGGCATGCATCTTTACATGCCATGGTGGCTCTATAAGGAGCAAAAAGCGGGCAAGCTCCCGTTCGCCCGCGGATACCACATCGAAATAGGAGGTGGCCGGAGTCAACCGGACGCGGGAATCTTTGGCGGATGGGCGGAAAACCTGGACGGCGGGTACGGTTCCAGCCTGAAGCAGAACTTAAGAAGGTTGTACGGCATAGACGTGTACTTCTCCGGACGCGGCGAGATGATTCCCAACGACGACAGCTATTGCGAAATCGATCCGGAAACGGTGGACGAGTGGGGAATTCCAGTCCTTCGATTTCACTTCAAGTGGAGTCAGGATGAGATCTTGCAAGCCAAGCACATGCAGGAAACGTTTCAGGAGATCATCAAGAGCGCCGGCGGCCAGGTGGTTTCGAAATCGGATGAAAAGGATAACTGGGGCATTGCGCCGGGCGGCATGATCATTCACGAGGTGGGAGCGACACGAATGGGCGATAATCCGAAAAATTCGGCATTGAACCAACATTGCCAGGCGTGGGATTGCAAGAACCTCTTCGTCACCGATGCGGCACCCTTCGTCAGCAATGCGGATAAGAACCCCACTCTCACGATCAGTGCGTTGGGGTGGCGAACGTCCGATTACATCGTCGAGCAAGTGAAGAAGCTGAACGTCAAGGTTTAACCCAACAAACGGGAGGAGAACACAGTGGCAGATCCAGGACCAGACGCCGCAGTCATGATGACGTTATCGGCTATCGCTTATCAAATTGACATACCCTGGCAACTCGCACAAAAGCAGTACGCCACCGCTGGCGACTGGGTGCTTGCGTGGGGGCCGGCGACCGATGACTACGGCAATTTGTTTTATGTCGCAAGGAGCGCTTCGACAGGCTCGTGTGTGGTCGCGATCAGAGGAAGCGAGCTCGCGTTCACATGGACGTCGGTCGAAAACTGGTTCTACGATTTGGATGTTCTGACGCAGGTGCAGTGGCCGTATTTCAGCGACGCCGACCAAGACGCGGTCGCAAGCGGGGCGTATATCCAGACTTTGAACTTGACAAAGATTACCTATTCGGGACAGACGTTGCTTGGATTCTTGAAGGCGAACGTTACGTCATCCATTCCCCTCTTCGTTACCGGCCATAGTCTCGGAGGCAATATCGCGACAGTGCTGGCCGCGTGGCTTTCGTCTCAACTCGGACCCGCTCCCGGGCAGCCGGACGCGAATACGCAAGTCTACACGTTTGCCGCCCCATCAGCAGGAAATATGTCCTTCGCAAGCGCGTACAATCTGCGTTTCCCAAACAGCTGGCGATACGTGAACTCGCTGGATGTTGTGCCGCACGCGTGGACTGATTTGCTGGGGATCAATAGTATTTACGATGGTTTTTTCCTTTCTACACCGGTAGCAGTTCAAATTGCTATTACTGGGGAGGAAGGTGCGCTCAAGGTTTCCGAACTCGCGTATGATTCGTACTACGATCAGACGAACGGCGCCGGAATCATTTTGCCAGGTACACCTTTGATCACGCGCGACTGGTTCGGCGAAGTCGGCGACCAACATGTTTCCAATACATACTTGGGCTTGCTGGGAGCGGCGCCCGTTACATCGGCCGCCCCGGCATTGAGATTTGCCGCTGCTGAACGGGAAATTTTGTCCATGGCGCCCCCTGTACTGAAGAAGGGAAAACTCGCCGGATCACGATAAGAGCTGCGAGCGCCGCCAGGATGTTTCGGATGTGTGAAGGTTTTGTAAAGGCTGCCATGAATGGGCAGTTTTGCCGACATTGCGGGGCCGGGAACAGTTAGAATCAGAGCCGATGCAAAAGATCCTCGTCATCGACGATGATGAGAACCTGCGGGACACAATCGGAGTGATGCTCGAGCAGGAAAACTTCACGCCGATATTGGCGGCCGACGGCAAGAGCGGATTCGAAAAAGCGCTTTCTTTGAAGCCGCAACTGCTGCTGGTAGACCTGCGGCTGCCTGGAATGAGCGGCGTCGAGGTGTGCAAGCAGCTTCGTTCCGACCGCGTTCAGACGCCAATTATCGTGCTAAGCGCCATCGGCGATGAGATGGACAAGGTTCTGCTTTTGGAAATCGGGGCGGACGACTATATCGTGAAGCCATTCGGGACCCGGGAACTGCTGGCCCGTATTCGCGCACTTCTTCGTCGGACAACGGCGGAGGCGCCGAGGATCCTGCATTTTGGAGATGTGGAGATAGATCTGGACCGCCGCGCGATTCTGCTGCGAGGCACGGAAGTGAAGCTTACCCCGGCGGAATACAATCTCCTGGTATTTTTTGCCAACAACGCGGACCGCGTGTTGACGCGAGACGTAATCCTCAATTCGGTTTGGGGCTATGAGTCGTACCCTAATACTCGAACGGTTGATGCCCATGTGGTGCACCTCCGACAGAAGCTAGAGCCGGATCGAACTACCCCTCGCCATTTCATAACCGTTCACGGAGTGGGTTACCGCTTCCTGCCATAGCGGCGCGGAATGGCACGCACGGTCCTCATTGTTGAAGATACGGAGAACGTCGCGGCACTGGAAATTGCGCTGACGGCAGTCGACGGTCTGACAATCCTGACGCTATCGAACGGGCGCGATGCGTTACGGGTTCTCGACTCCAATATCGAGGTAGTCGCCGTAGTTACGGATCTTCATCTACCGTATATAGATGGATTCGAACTAATTCAAGCGATACGAGTTCACCATCGTTATTCGCGGCTGCCCATCGTGGTTGTCAGCGGCGACAGCCACCCCGACGTACCCAATCGTCTGCGAGTCCTTGGAGCGAACGCATTCTTTGCCAAACCCTACTCGCCCGCTAAAATTCGCCAAACGTTGGAGGGTCTGATCCATGCCCAGTAAATTCATGCGCAATAAAGTCATGCGAAGTAAATTCTTACTGCTCATTCCCCTGGCTGTTTCTTCGCTGTATTCCCAGGAAAAGCAAGAAGAACCTGGAACCCAGGCAATCATGATGCAGATTTTGCAGCGGCTTGATTCTTTGGAGCAGCAGAACGCCAAGCTCGTCGAGGAAGTGCGGGTCTTGGAGCAAGAATTGGCGGTTTCGCACGCCCCGCCCGCTTCCGCTGCAGCTTCTCAAGAACAGCCTCCGGTGGAAGAGCAAGTTGCAGTCAACGCTCGCCGCATTGAGGAGCAAGCACAGACCAAGGTGGAAGCATCTCAAAAGTTCCCGCTCTGGATTGACGGCATGCTGCTGTTCAATGCGTTCACGAACAGCGGCGCTCCGGGCGTTGGGGGAGCAGCGAACTATGCACTCCTGACCGGTCCCGGAACGTCCGGAGCAACTGTGCGGCAAACGCTGCTCGGGCTCCAATTTCAGGGCCCTTCTATTGCGTTTGGCGGTCAGGTTCATGGATCTTTGATGATGGACTTCGGCGCGGGATATCCCGAACCGGGCGCCAGTTGGCTGCGCCTCCGGCAGGCAGATCTTTCGCTTGATTGGAAGAACCGGAGTTTTTCCGTCGGGCAGGAACAGCCCCTTATCTCTCCGTATCAGCCTGATTCTCTCGCCGAAGTGACGGTTCCTCCACTGGCGCAGTCCGGCAATCTGTGGCTATGGCTGCCCCAGGCGCGGTACGAGGAGCGAGTGCACTTCGGCGCAAACAGCGGATTGACGGCGCAAGCCGCGGTGCTGCAAACGGGAGAGAATTACCAAAACGTGCCGGACGAATACGCATATTCGCTGGCCCTGGCGCGTCCCGCTCTGGAAGGGCGATTTGCTTTTTGGCATAAATTCGACGATGTCAGGCGATTTGAGATCGGTTCGGGATTTCACGTGAGTACGACTCACGTGGCGGGAGCCTCAGTGGATTCAAGAATCGCGTCGCTCGACTGGCGCATTGTCCCGTCGTCGAAGATTCAAATCACGGGGACCGCGTTTCACGGTCAGAATGTAGCTGGCCTGGGAAGCATTGGCAACGGTTTCGCAATCCTTGAAAACGGGACCGTCCGGCCCGTTCCCAGCTCCGGGGGTTGGACGCAGCTGTCGGTTTCTTTGACGAAACGTCTTAATCTGAACCTCTTCGGCGGAGTGGAGTCCGATCAGGGCAAAGACCTGGCGGCAGAGAACATTGTGCGCAACCTGACCTATGCTTCCAACCTGATGTATCATCTCGGCCCGAACGTAATCGTCAGCGTAGAAGGCCTCCAGATGCGCACGCGATTGGCATCAGGCACCACGGAAATTCACAATCACTATGACCTGGCCTTGGCCTATCTCTTTTAAGCGCCCGTATCTGCTTCCTTTTGTCCTATTGCCGGCGCAACTCATTGCCGGCATCCTGACCGGCCGCGTTCAGCTGACTGACTCAAAGGACGCAGCAGTGAACAAACAGAGCGACTTTTCAGGAGTGGCGGTCTGGCTAGAGTCCGTCGACGATGCGGCGCCGCTCCCCGTTGGAAAACACCTGCGAATGCTACAGAAGGAGAAGAAGTTCACGCCGCACATCCTGGTGGCCAGCACGGGTACGAGCGTCGACTTCCCCAATCTGGATCCGATCTTTCACAACGCTTTCTCGAACTTTGAAGGGAAGATCTTCGATGTGGGGCTGTATTCTCCCGGATCTTCGCGATCGGTCCGTTTCAACCGCCCTGGAATCGTCCACGTATTCTGCAACATTCATCCTTCCATGTCCGCCATCATTGTAGTGGTGAATACTCCATACTTCAGCACCACGGACAGGAGCGGACACTTTTCCATCACGAATGTCCCGCCAGGCTCTTACCGGCTCCATTTCTTCCATGAGAGAGCGACGGCGGAAACTCTGGAAGCTTTGACGCGCATCGTTTCGATAGGCTCGCAAGCGACGGAATTGCGGGTAGTGGAGATTTCGGAAACCGGCTATCTTCCAGTCGGGCACAAGAATAAGTATGGGCGCGAATATCCGAAGGAGAGCGAGGAAGGACAAACCTACGAGAGTCCGCTGAAATGACGAGATCTCCTTTGAAACGCGTTTCGCTGCTGTGGCGGATTTTGCTGTCAACGTCGATTGCTCTTACTGTGCTGTTTGGGCTTACCGGATGGATGGTACAGAGTTATGCCGGACGAGTTAGCGAGCACAGTCTGGAAGAGGAAGTCCGCATCAGTCTTCAGGCCTACCAGACGCTCTGGCGTACGCGTGCCAACACTCTGGCTTCGATCAGCCGCATCATGAGCCTGATGTCCGACGTCAGAGCGGCGTTCAGCACTCGCGATCGCGCGACCATCCGGGACACGGCTGAGCAGCTATGGTCCGAAGTACCCGAGCAGGATGCGGTTTTTCTGGTTCTCGATCCAGCCGGGGATATTATCACTTCGCTGGGAGGCAACTATCCCGATCTGGCCTTGACGAAGGGCTTTATGCAATCCGTCGTGCAACGATTTCCCAAGCAGGTGTCCGGATATCTCACACAAGGATCGCACTTATACTACGTGGTGCTAACACCTGTTTATGTGCAAGCGGGAACAGGACAAGCGCTGCTCAACGTTCTTCTGGTCGCCTTCGATATCAATGACAAGCTGGCTTACGTGCTGAAATCCTCCACGCACGGCAGCGACTTCGCGTTTGTTTCCGGCAGCAAGGTTATTGCCTCCACGCTGCCGCTCGCCGGCGCGAGCGATTTCAGGGGTGGGGCGGAAAATAATGTTAGACGGATGGTGCTGCACGGAACCGATTACCTTCTTTTGGGCACGCCGCTATATGACATCGGAAACCATTCGATCGGGGAGTTGTACACGATCCGCTCTTTTGTCGGCCCAGGGCGCGCGCTGGCGGAACTTCAGAGAAGAGTGACTGCATTCTGGCTGGTTGCCATAGCGGCGGGCCTGGCGATGACCTATCTTCTTGCCCGCCGCATCCTGGAACCCGTGAACCGGCTGGATCGCGCGGTTGAGCAGGTGACGCGGCGCAACTACGATTACCGCGTACCGGTTGAGAGCGAAGACGAGCTGGGACGCCTGGCGCAGACATTTAATGCGATGTGCGACTCTCTTCGAAGCGCGCGCGAGGAGCTGATCCGCCAAGAGCGAATCGCCACGATCGGCCGGCTTTCGACCTCGCTGGTTCACGATCTGCGAAATCCTCTCGCCGCTATTTACGGCGGCGCGGAGATGTTGGTTGACAGCGAACTTTCCTCCGAGCAGAGAGGGCGGCTTGCGGGCAACATCTACCGGGCGTCACGCCGGATTCAGGAATTGTTGGAAGATCTGATGGATGTGTCGCGGTCTAAAGCGAAATCGGCGGAGGTGTGCAGGCTGGCGGATATTGTCAATGCCGCGTGCGAATCGGTGGCTCGGAGCGCAGAGTTGCAATCGGTGAGGATGGCCATCGAACTGCCCGTGGACTTCGAGGTCCCCGTCGAACGCGACCGGGTGGAAAGAGTCTTCATAAACCTGTTCAATAATGCGCTGGACGCGATGCCGGATGGCGGAATTCTAAAGATTACTGCCTTGCAGGAAGAGGGGGCAGTCGTCGTGCGAATAGAGGATACGGGCTCCGGAATTCCGGACGAAGCCTGGGCGACCCTCTTCCAGCCATTTGCCAGCTTCGGCAAAAAGAATGGACTGGGACTTGGTCTTGCGCTTTCACGCCAGACGATCATCGATCACGGCGGAGATTTGTGGGCGGAGAAGGCCACGAGCGGCGCCCGGTTTTTGATGCGTTTACGAACGGTTAGCGCGACCGCCACATCGCTTGGCGAGCTTACGAGAAGCGGCTCCGGGCGAGATTAGTCCGAAATGCCAAGACCCCCCCGAAAAGATCGTACCCTTACCGAGTAAAAATGGGCATATTTTGCCAAGGGCAATTGGAATTGTATGCCCGAGGCGCTCACGGCGACAGTGGTACTTTTTAACGCTTTAGTACTGCGTTACCCTGGTGTCGGAACGGCCAAGCCATCTTGATACCAGTTCGATCGGCACGTGTCTAGAAAGAAGGCTGGTTACGGAATGTGTGTCGAAATCGATGGCTACGGTGACGTGCTTTCGGTCTCACAGCTGCGCAAGCACTACGGCGAGAAAGTGGCGGTGGACGGAATCTCGTTTTCGGTGCGCCGGAATGAGATTGTTGGGCTGCTGGGGCCGAACGGCGCGGGGAAGACGACAACCATTAACATGATTCTAGGTGTGCTGGAACCAACCTCCGGCACGATCCTGGTGGATGGCATCGACATCGCGCGCGATCGTTCCAGGGCGTTAGAACGAACAAACTTTGCGGCCGTTTACGCTCCTCTACCGGGGAATTTGACCGTTTATCAGAATCTGCGCGTGTTTGGCCTTATTTATGGCGTGAAGAATTTATCCTCAGGGATCGATGCACTGCTGGCGCAGTTCGAGCTACAGACATTTCGCGACACGAAATGCGGCGTGCTTTCGTCGGGCGAACAGACGCGGGTATGCCTGGCAAAAGCGATGTTGAACCGGCCGAACCTGCTGCTGTTGGACGAGCCGACGGCGTCGCTGGATCCTTCTGTCGCTCGCGAGATCCGGGCGCAAATCCGCCAGTTCGCGGCAGACAGCAATGGCGGCGTGCTGTGGACATCGCACAACATGTATGAGGTCGAGGAAGTCTGCGACAGAGTACTGTTTCTATCGCATGGGAACGTTCTGCTCGAGGGCGACCCGAAGGCGCTGCCGGGTGAACACGGCAAGGAAACGCTGGAAGAGCTGTTTATTGCGGTGGCGCGCGAACCGCTGGCGCTGGAACGCGGCTGAGAACGGTGAACCTGAAGCGCACAGCCGCGATTGTGCTGCGCCAGTACTATCTGATGCGCGGGAGCCCTGCGCGAATCCTGCCGCTCTTTTCATGGGTTGCGATCGACGTTGTGCTTTGGGGTTTCATAACGAGATACCTTAACAGCGTCGCGGCGTCCGGTCTCAACTTCGTCCTGTCTTTGCTGGGAGCAGTCTTACTATGGGATTTCTTCATCCGAGTCATGCAAGGCGTGACGACAACTTTTTTCGAGGATGTCTGGTCGCGCAACTTCCTGAATATTTTCGCGTCGCCGCTTTCGATCGCGGAATACCTTTGCGGACTGGTGCTCTCAAGCATTGGCACGAGCTCGGTGGGTCTGCTGGTGATGCTGATTCTGGCGACTACTGTATTCGGATTGTCTTTCTTTGTTTACGGCGCCATGCTCGTGCCGTTTCTGCTGGTGCTGTTCCTCTTCGGCGTGGCAATGGGGATTGGCGGCACGGCGATGGTGCTTCGATTCGGTCCGGCCGCCGAATGGTTTGTTTGGCCGATTCCAGCGCTGTTGTCGCCGTTCGCCGGTGTGTTCTATCCGCTATCGATCCTGCCGCGGTGGATGCAATACCTAGCCCATTTACTGCCGCCGGCTTATGTTTTTGAGGGCATGCGGTCTATTATTGCGGGACGCGGGATGCCGGCTGCGCAGTTGCTTTTGGGAGGCGCGCTGGCGGTGTTTTACGTGTTCGCCGCAGGTTGGTTTTTCACACAGATATACCGGCATGCGGTGCGCACGGGCCTGATTGCGCGGTATAGCGCCGAGACGCTGAGCTAGAGTTTGTGGCCCATATATGCTTTAGCCTGGAGGAAAGAAAACTGACTTATGCCCTACTCGCGACGGGATTTGGGAAGAATACTAGTAACCGGCGCGCCGGCATATGCGGCGCTGGCGAAAATCGACTCGACCGTGGCTGGTGTCCGGCTGGGCGTCTGCACGTATAGTTTTCGGGATTTGCCGAGAGTCAACGGCGATGCGCTTGGCCCTGTCATCCAGGCACTCAAGGGCTGCAACGCCGGGATTTGCGAATTGTTTTCTCCTCAAGTGGAACCAGCAAACTATATATTTACAGGACTACTGCATGAGGCCGCCAGTTCGGGACCCGACGGGAAGTTGCCGACCATGCAGGAAATGGGTGAGAAGTTCCGGGCGGCGATGAACAGTCCGGAAGCCAAGCAATACCGGGAGAAACTGCGGCAATGGCGGTTGACCACACCGATGGATCACTTCGAGGCGATTCGCAAGCAGTTTGACGACGCGGGAATCGACATTTACGCTTACACGCTCAATTTCTCGAAGGACTTCACAGACGGAGAGCTGGATAAATGTTTTCAGCAGACCGAGGCGATGCGCGTGAAAGTGATTGCTTCATCGACGCAGGTCAGCATGCTTCCGCGCCTGAAGCCGCTGGCCGAGAAGTACAAGACTTACGTTGCGGTGCATGGCCACAGCGACACGAAGCATCCGGACGAGTTCTCATCGCCAGCCAGCTTTCAGAAGGCGCTGAATATGTCTGAATGGTTCCGGGTGAATTTGGATATCGGACACTTCTTTGCGGCGGGATTCGACCCGATTAAGTACATCAGAGAGCATCACGCCCGCATCACGCACCTGCACATAAAAGATCGCAAGCGGAACGACGGTCCGAATGAACCATTCGGACAAGGCGATACTCCAATCAAAACAACGCTACAGCTGCTCAAGCACAAGAAATATCCTATTCCAGCGCTTGTCGAGTATGAATACAAAGGGGCCGGAAGCCCTGTGCAGGAAGTGAATAAGTGCCTGGCCTATATGAAGGCTGCTTTGCGGAACGGATAACTCGGTTCGTTCCGGCGGTCAGGATTGCGCGGCTTTCAGCTTTCGATAGCGCCGGATGAGCGTGTTGGTGGAGCTGTCGTGCTGGAGAGCCGGCTCAGTCTTATTCTCAAGCTCCGGAACGATGCGTTTCGCCAGCACTTTTCCGAGTTCGACTCCCCATTGATCGAATGAATCGATGTTCCAGAGGGTGCCTTGTGTGAACACGCTGTGTTCATACAATGCGATCAGTTTGCCCAGCGTCTCCGGCGTCAAGCGCTCGGCCATGATCGTGTTCGTTGGACGATTGCCTTCGAACGTCCTGTGAGGCACAAGCCAGTCCGGAGTTCCCTCCGCCTTCACTTGCTCCTCCGTCTTGCCAAATGCCAACGCCTCTGCCTGAGCGAAGACATTTGCGATGAGGAGATCCTGATGATTCCCGAGCGGATTAAGCGTTTGATAAAAACCGATGAGATCGCACGGTATGAGTTTGGTGCCCTGATGAATCAACTGATAAAAGGAATGCTGGCCATTGGTTCCCGGCTCGCCCCAAAAAATGGGGCCAGTCTCATACGTGACGTGCTTTCCGCCAAGCGTGACGTGCTTGCCGTTGCTTTCCATGGTTAATTGCTGCAAGTAGGCCGGGAAGCGCTTCAGGTATTGGTCGTAAGGCAGAACAGCAACGGTTTGGGCGCCGAAGAAGCTGTTGTACCAGGTGGTTAGAAGTCCCATCAGAACCGGCAGATTTTTGTCGAACGCGGCGGTACGAAAATGCTCATCCATCGCGTGAAACCCGGCGAGCATGGCGCGGAAATTGTCGGGCCCGACTGCAATCATCGTGGAGAGGCCAATGGCGGAATCCATCGAGTAGCGGCCGCCGACCCAATCCCAGAAGCCGAACATATTCGCCGTATCTATGCCGAATTTCGTGACCTCTTCCGCGTTCGTCGAAACGGCTACGAAGTGCCGGGCGATGGCTTTTTCATCGCGGAGTTTTTGGAGGCTCCAGGCGCGAGCGGTTTGGGCATTGGTCATGGTCTCAAGCGTGGTAAACGTTTTCGACGAGACGATAAACAGTGTTTCTTCCGGGTCGAGATCACGAGTGGCCTCGACGAAATCGGTTCCGTCGACGTTAGAGATAAATCGGAAGGTCATGTCGCGCTGGCTGTAGTGGCGGAGCGCTTCGTAGGCCATGACGGGACCGAGATCAGACCCGCCGATGCCGATGTTCAGAACGTTGCGGATGCGCTTGCCGGTGTAGCCGAGCCATTTTCCCTCCCGGAGAGGAGTGGCGAAAGCCGCCATGCGGTCAAGCACCTGGTGAACTTCGGGAACCACATCTTTGCCGTCCAAGAGGATGGATTCGCCACGCGGCGCTCTGAGCGCGATATGGAGAACGGCTCGATTTTCGGTGATATTGATCTTTTCACCCCGAAACATCGCGTCGATGCGCTCACGCAAACCGCAGTCCTCGGCCAGGGCGAGCAGAAGCTTGATGGTCTCCGCGGAGATACGGTTCTTCGAGTAATCGAGATAAAGGCCGAGGGCTTCAAGGGCGAAACGCTCGCCGCGTTTTGGATCTTCCTCGAACAGCTTTCGCAAATGCGTATCGCGAATCGTTTCATAGTGCTTCTCAAGCGCCTTCCAGGATGCGCGATCCGTTAACAATTGCGTCTGTGCCACCTTTGCTTGAGTCATAAATGACCTTCCTTTCAAGTTAAGTTTCCGATATTGCGGCCTAGAATCCATGTTAGGCGGTTGCTACCGCGCTGGGGCCGGAAGCGGTTGTATCCTCATGAACGTGGATGAATATCGAACGATTATTTTGGGCGGTGGGATGGCGGCGGGATATGCGGCCAAAGAGTTTGTCGAGGGTGGCCTCCAGCTAGGCGAACTCGGCATTCTTTCAGCAGACGAGGCGCTTCCCTACGAGCGGCCGCCACTCTCGAAGACGTTTCTCGCAGGCAAGGATACGGAGCAGAGCGTGCTCATCAACCCGGAAAGCTTCTATCGCGAGCACAGTATCGGCATCCATCTGGATACGCTGATCGAGCGAATCGATCTCCGCGGCAAGCGACTGCGAGAGCGCGGCGGGCGCGAATTCCGCTTCGAAACACTGATCCTGGCGATGGGATCACGCGCGCGGAAGCTGGACGTGCCGGGCGCAGATCGCGAAAGCGTGCTCTACCTGCGCTCCATGAGCGACGCGGTGCGGTTGCGGGATCGGCTGAAGAGTGCCCGAAAGGTAGTTGTGCTCGGCGGCGGTTTTATAGGAATGGAAGTGGCGTCACAGAGCGCGCGGCAGGGCCGTGACACAACCCTGGCGTTTCGGGAGGATCGCGTCTGGAAGAGCTTCTTTACGCCTGAGATGTCGGCGTTTTTCCGAAAATACTACGAGGATCGCGAAGTCCGGTTTGCGCCGGGCGCGAAGGTTGGCGCAATAGGCGCAGATTCGGTCTCACTATCAACGGGTGTTAGGTTCGAGGCCGATTTAGTTGTGGCGGGAATCGGCGCTACGCCAGTGACGGAGATTGCCAAGGAAGCCGGCGTAAGGGTCGAGAACGGCATTATCGTAAATGAGTTCTTGGAGACGGACGCCGCCGATGTCTACGCAGCAGGCGATGCAGCCAACTACCAGGACGTGCTGTTCGGAAAACGCCGGCGCGTGGAGCACTGGGACAACGCAGTGAAGCAGGGGCCTTATCTGGCGCGGCGTTTGCGCGGCGAATCGGCCCCCTTTAAGAACATCCCGTATTTCTTTTCCGACGTCTTTGACTTGTCCTACGAGTTCTGGGGAGATACAGAGGGCGCGGAGCGAACCGAATATCGAGGCGACGTGAACTCGACCAGCTTCAGCGCCTGGTGGATGAAAGGCGGCAAAGTAATTGCGGCTTTCGCAATGAACCGGCCGGACCCCGAACGCGAGAGAGCCAGCCAGCTTTCAATGGAACCGCTATAGGCGTTCTACTTGCGCACCTGCGCGATAAGCTAACTACTTTCCGTCGCAAAATGATGTTTTCGGATCAGTGTTGGCATGACATAGAGGGTTTGAAGCATGTTTGAGCGATGCTTTTTCGATTGTTCGAGCCGCTCACCGGTGGACGATGCATCGCCCCGGACGGCTGTGCTCAGGCATTGGCCATCGCCAGGCATTTGCCGATGTTGATCAGATTGTCAGCCAGCACGCCAAGTCCCACCCAACGCTTCATTCCATCGATGCCGCGGTACAAGCAGCGCCTCAATCCGTGCCGTCGCTTGGCCACGCTGATGCGTCCCTCGCAGCCCGTGCGCCAGCGCTGCGCTTTCTTGAACCAGCGGCTCTTTTCCATTTGCTTGCGCTCGCCACTGCGCGTGCTGCGGTTCGGTACCGCGACCCACTTCACACCCTTCTCCTGTACCGCCCGTTCCTGTGCTAACGAATAGTATCCTGCGTCCGCCGTTACCAATTGTGGCAATCGCCCCAGCTTGCGCTCGTGCGCTTCCACCGCGCCCAGCAGCAACTCGCGGTCACTCGGCCTCTCGTCGAAAACGTCGTAATGTGTGATGATCTGATTTTCGGCTTCTTGCAACTGCACTAGCTTGCCGAACTCGGTTGGTTTGCTCGCCTTGCCCTTGCGGATAATCTCGGTGTGCGGCTCGAACACGCTCACGATCTTCCCCGGCGATTGCGTCAGACCATCAAAGATGCGGGCTTTGGTCTGCTTCACTACCTGCCGCACACGCCCTGCCATCGTCGCTAAGCTCTCGCCCAGAAGCCGCAGTTCTTTCTTCCGTCGCGCGGACATTCCTTCGATCTCCACCATCACGCGCTTAGCGTCGTTAAGAATCTGCCGCGACATGCGGAGCAACTCGCGATACTCTTTCTTACGCTTCTGCTCGCCTTCCGGCCCTCTATGCCGGCTGGCTGTGGCAATCGCAATCACGCGTTTGTTCACGCTCCGCATGCGGTTTCGCACCTTGCGCTTCAGCTTGCCCTGGCTCCGTTGCTCAATCTTCTTCATCGTTCGCGTCATGAACCGCGTTCCGTCTCCGAGCAGGCTGGAGTCGGTGGGGTAATGAATGTTGGTCTCTACCACCGTGGTGTCCACACGCAGCTTGCGGCCCTGCACTGCGCCTTTCTCTTGCGCCATCGCCACCAGCCGTTCATGCAGTTTCGCCATTACCTCGCCGCCCAGCGCCTGGGCAATGCGCGCTAACGTCTTCGCGTCCGGAACCTTGCCCAACCCGATGCGCGTGAAGTCCCGATATGCCAAGTTCATCGTCACTTCGCGTTCCAGCGTGTCGAAGCTCCAGTTCCGTAGGTGCTTCAACAACAACAGTCGCAAGGCCATCTCGGCGGGCGTTTGCGAGCGACCCCGTGTGCTGCTGTGCTCGTGACGCTCGCCCTGCGCTTCGTATACCAACTCGATGAGTTCCTCGTCTTCCAGAAGCTTGTCGGCTTCCAACATCCAGGGCTCCCAAAGAGCACGCACATCTTCGTTCAATACGCCTTCCCACAGTGTCGGTTGACCTTGCTTACGTCGAGTCATGCCCTATCGTAATTGCCCCCTGAAACAAGATCAATACCAAATGTTTTCGCACCCAATCGCCTCCAGACCTATTCATTGGCGTTGACGCGGACACTCATTTTTGCGACGGAAAGTAACTAGTTGCTAAGGAACCGCAAGTGTCACTCCTCCTTCGATCTTCTACGTGCGAGCCTTCTGAGCGCCGCACTGAGCGCTTTTCTCGTGCCGCTCACAGCGAGACCCGCTGATTGGCTCACCTTCGCGCACGACCCGCAGCGCAGCGGTTGGGCGTCCGAAGAATCGGCGCTGAACACGAAGACCGTTTCAAGCCTAAGGCTGATTTGGAAGGCCAAAGCCGAGAACGAATCGTACAGTTTATCCGCGCTGACGGCGCCGGTCGTCGCCGAAAAGGTCTCGACGGCAAAAGGCGTCAAGACGGTGGTTTACGTGGCGGGAATTTCCGGAACGGTCTTTGCCTTTGAAGGCGAAACCGGGGAAGCGATCTGGACATACAAGATCAAGAACTTCGTCGAATCGAAGAAGAACGTTTACGTGTTTCAGGGGACCTTTCTCTGCCCTAACGGAATTACGGCGACTCCGGTCATAGACAAGCGCACGGAGATGTTGTATGTGCTGGGACCGGACGGGATGCTCTATGGGCTGGATCTGGGGAGTGGCGCCCTCCGCTACGGACCGATTCAATTTGTGGCGCCATTCTCCAAAAACTGGAGCTTGAGCCTGGTTGACGGGAAGGTTTACACGACGCTTTCGCAGGGATGCGGCAACGGGATCTCAGGCTTTTATTCGATCGATGTGCGTGATCCGCATCGTCCGGTGATTGAACAAGGGTTACTCTCCAATACGAATACGGCTGGAATCTGGGGCCGGGGAGGGCCGGTGATCGGGACCAATGGCCGTCTATACGGCGGCACCGGCGACGGCAGCTTCGATCCGGTCGCCGGAGACTACTCGAACACAATCGTAGCGGCAGGATTGGAGAGCCTGAAAGTGTTTGATTATTATTTGCCGCCAAACTGGTCCTACCTGAACCGGAAAGATTTCGATCTGGGTTCGGCGAGCCCGGTGTTCTTCGGCTGGCATGATCGCTACCTTGTGGCGCACGGGGCAAAGGAAGGCGTGGTTTACCTGATGGATGCCGATTCACTCGGATCGAAGGACCATCAGACAGCGCTCTACACTTCGCCGCGTTTGGGCAACGACGCCGCGGAATGCTGCTCAGGGCTTGGGATTTGGGGCGGATTATCCACGGCGCGCGATGCGGATGGGCAGACCTGGGTTTATGTACCGATGGGTGGACCTCCGGCCAAAGACGGGCCCCATTTTCCGGTAACGAGCGGTGATATGAGTACCGGGAGCGTGATGGCGTTCAAGATCGTGGCTGACGAGCGCACACACAACCCGATGCTGGAGCCGGCATGGATTTCGGGCGGCTTCGCGTCACCTGAACCCGTGGTGATTGCAGACGATGTGGTGCTGGGGATTTCGAACGGAGAGAATCCCGTCCAGAAGGGTGGCGAAAAGAAAAGGCTGGAGAACACGCGGCCGGCCGTGCTCAAGGCACTGGATGCAAAAACCGGGAAGGAACTTTATAACAGCGGGACCAGCATTGGCTCGTGGGTACATTTCAGCGGGCTGGCAGTGGCAAGAGGACAGATCTACCTGGTCGACCATGATTCGAATGTCTATTGCTTTGGGCTGCCGCCGAAGAAGCCGACGGCAACCGACGTCCACGGAGGCGGGCAATGAATCGCTTTAAGACTGGCCGCGCGAGGCTATCGCGCCGAAGTTTTGTCGCCGGCGCCTTGGGAACCGTGGCCATGCCGCTCCCAGGAGCGAGCAGCCACCTTCAGATTGGCACGATGGACACCGTGCTGAAACTGGCGGGCAAGCCCGAGGCCGTCGCGATGGCAAAGCAGCTGGGACTGGCGGCCGTGCAAGTGACGCTCGGAGTGTCAGCCGATGGAAAGACGCTTCCCCTGGAAGACGCGCAGCTACAGGAGCGATATCGTACCGCATCGCAAGAGCAGGGCATCCCACTCGACTCGACTTATATAAACATGCTGCACGTCAGCTGCCTGAAATCGGACCCTAATGCCGCGAACTGGGTCGTGAAAGGCATCGAGATCACTAAGAATCTTCGAGCTCCGATCCTGATGACCGTATTCTTTGGCAAGTGCGCCGTGCTAAACCGCGCTGAACTCGACCACGTCATCGATGCCTTCCGGGATCTCATAGCGCCGGCGGAGAAGGCCGGCGTTATTCTTGCCTTCGAAAACACGCTGAGCGGCGAAGACAACCGCTACGCCGTTGACCGTATCGCGTCGCCTTATTTCAAGATCTGGTACGACGTGGGCAATTCGACGTACAACGGCTACGACGTACCGAAAGAAATCAGGATACTTGGCCGCGAGAGAATTTGCCAGTTTCACTTTAAGGACAAGGGCTATCTGGGAGAGGGCGCGGTCAAGTATGCGCCGATTTTGAAAGCTATTGACGACATCGGGTTCAACGGATACGCCAACCTGGAAACGGGGTCGCCATCGGGCAATGTTGAGTCCGATACGAAACGCAACCTTGCGTATCTGGAGAATCTGGCGAACGCCACCCACTTGTAATTCGAAGAAGTTCGTTTGCGTAAAAAGTGTTTAGCTAGGAATCTGAACAGGTAGAAAGTATAATCGGAGAGCTTTATGCTGGAGGCTTTCGGTCTCTCTGACCCTGGCTGCGTGCGGTCCAACAACGAAGATTATTTCGTTAGCGATTGCGAAGCGGGCATTTTCATCCTCGCGGATGGGATGGGGGGCGCGAATGCGGGCGAGTATGCCTCACGGCTTAGCGCGGAGCGAATCTATAAATTTCTGCTGGATCCGAAGAATCGCAACGGTTTAGGCAGCCTGGAACAGGCCTTTCTTCAAACGAACGCGCTGGTGCGCGAGGCCGCTCGGGAAAATCCCCAGCTCGACGGCATGGGAACGACGCTGGTCGTGGCCCGGAAGATCAACGGAACACACTTCCAGATCGGCAGCGTGGGCGACAGCCGCGCTTATCTGCTCTCCGGAGAGCAACTGAGCTTGATCACCCAGGACCAGACCTGGGTGGCGGAGATCGGATCACACCTCGGTCTTAGCGAAGAAGCGATTAAGACACATCCGATGCGCCACGTTCTGACGATGGCGGTCGGTACGGCTGATGAGCTGAGAGTTTTCTCCCGCGTCGTCGAGCTCGAGCTGGGAGATCAGATCCTGATCTGTTCCGATGGCCTGCACGGCGTGGTGCAGGAAGAAAAGTTGCTCGAAGCGCTGAAATCCGAGCAAACTTTGCCCGAGAAATGCCACTACCTCATCGAAGCCGCTAAAGATTTGGGCGGACCCGATAACGTCACGGTTATCCTGATCCAGCTCCTCTAGATCTCCTGCGGCAAAGTGAGGCCGCATGCGATTTCTTTCGAGGGTTCTGTCTTCCGGTCTGACGGCCCTGCTTGTCCTGCCTGTACTGGGGGCGCCGCCGCAAGAGTCTGACCCTCCCGCCACCGGGCCGCTTGCACTTCAACTCAAAGTGGAGGTCAACTCGGCGAAAACTCTGGGGGTACAGGTGACGGATGAATCCGGCGCGGCGGTGGCAGAAGCCGCAGTTGCGTTTCGGCTGCCTGACGGACCGCCTAGCGGCGTGTTTCCCGACGGCAGCCACTCAGCAGTTGTTTATACGGATGCGGCGGGTAAAGCGCAAGCGCCGGCCATCACTTGGAGCGGTACACCCGGCCCCATGCCTATCCGAATCACCGCCGCCAAAGGCACCGCGCACGCGGGCCTGCTGATCGACCAGTCTTCCCAGCCGCGTGCGGCCGCTGTGAAGGGCGCTCCGGCTAAGCCCGGAGTCGTTGTGGAACCAGTTATTGCGGAACCAGCCACAGCAGAACCAGCCATGGCCCGCTCGGGAGCGTCAAGCGCGGAGACGGCCTCGAAAGATACCGTTGTCCCACCGCCTGGGACAACTACAGAACCGCCATCTGTATCCATCACGAGCGCGTCCCCGGCTTCCGTGTCTCACAGCCATAAGAAATGGATCGTGATCGCCGCGCTGTCGGCAGCCGCCGGAGTGGGCGCCATGATGGCCCTTCGCGGCAGCGGAGGAGGGTCCGCCAGCGGCGCAGCTTCGGGCCTCACCATTGGCGCGCCCACTATCAGCGTTGGCCATCCGTAGCGGGATATGAAACCCATCCTGCTGGTACTCTGCCTGTCTTTCTCGATCCAGGCCCAGATCAGTGCTCCGCGCGCGGGCCTCGTGCGTTACTCGGACGGCTCCGTGCGGGCCGTCTACGGCGTTCCCGGCAATCTGGTGGTTGCTTCTTCAACGCTTCTAACCGCGGATGCCGTCAGCTTTTCCGACTCCGGCGGCCTGATCTCGCAGAACGGCAAGATTTCTCTGGTCAAGCTGGATGGAACCCCCCTTGCGACCTACGATTCGGCGGAGAGTAGTCCCATTCTGAGCGTCACGGGCGATCTCAAGACTGCGCTGGCCTGGCTTCCGGATCGGCACGTACTCTTGCACTGGAGCGGCAGCGCGTTCAGCGCTGTAGAGGTCAATGACGCGGCATTTTCCGGGACGATCGCATCGCTCGCGATGAACGGTGCAGATCGGGCACAGTTCTTCGTCGTCCAACCCGACGGCACGGTATCAAGGGTGCTGGTTTCGCTCACTACCGGAGCGCTGATCTCCTGCGGCCTACTGCCTGGCGTAGAAGGGTTTGCACTCCAACAGCAGGCTTTCGTTGTGTTCCACGATGAGCGCGGTTTGGAGGTGCAGGAGCTGAACGGCAATCTTCGAACGCTTCCGCTGACCGCCAAAGACCTCCAGTTCCAGCGCATGTCAACGGATTGGCTTCACCTCTATTCGCCGTCCTCCAAAACAAATTGGACGTTGCGGCTGACGGCAACGGACGCGAACCTATCGATGTTACCTCCCCCACCGTCTGAGCGGGAGGCGGTCAGATGAAGCTCATCTTTCCGCTGGCTCTTTTGCTCTCAGTTCCGCTTGCCGCGCAAACGCTCAGCTTCGCGATTCATACAGCCAGTGGCGACCAACCACTGCCGGCAGCTTATTCTTTCCCGGATACCGCTGAAGGCGCGTCCTCAAGCATAACGGTTGATGTCACCAACTCGGGTAAGGTACCGGTTTCTCTGACGGACATCTATGTGAGCACCGATGCAGCGTTCTCGGCACAGACCCCTAACTTTTCCGTTACCGGCCTGGCGCTGGATTCGGTTCTCGCTCCCGGAGGCTTCAAGGAATTCACCATCAATTTCACACCGACCACCACAGGCGCTTTGACTGCCTACCTCCAGGCCGTCTATGACACCCAGCAGAATGGCTGCTCCTTGACGGCTTCTAGCCCGCAATGCGTCGCGTCCCTGGCCAGTTTCTCAACGTTGCAAGGCAACGGAACACCGCCTGCGATTGTGCTTAGCTACGCCAGCGGCGGCAGCAATGTCGTGCTCCAACCCAGCAGCCCCTCGCCTCTGAACTTCGGAAACGTTTCGCTCAGCGCAACCTCAGCAATCACTTTCACGATCAGCAACCAGAGCTCTTCGGCAGTCACTACGCCTGCTGTGACCTTACAGGTGCAGCTATATAACAGCAGCGCGTTCAAATTGGACGCATCCAATCTCCCGGCGACGCTGGCCGCGAACTCTTCAGCGACATTTACCGTCACGTTTGCGCCCGGGCAAACCGGTCTATCTACCGCGACCCTGGACGCCGGCTCCTCGGCTTACCCGATCGAGGGAACTGGCGTCGCGCTGGCGGATATAGACGCCTTGCAAGTCTCTTATGTCGATCAGACGGGCGTCCGCACGCAACCTCAGGCAGCGACGCCCATCTCCTTTGGCCAGGTCGTCTCCGGCACAAGCGGCACCGCGACTTTGACGTTCACTGTTGCCAACCCGCAGATTTCATTCAATGCCATTACTCTTCCTTCGCTCACTGTTTCGGGAGCGGCCTTCTCTATAACAGGAGCTCCAACCCTGCCGACCTCCATTCAGCCGGGAGCTTCGATTACCTTTCAACTCGTTTTTTCCCCCACAGCAACCGGCAGCTTTAGCGGGTCGCTTTCGATAGGTACGCGCGCGTTTTCTTTGGCCGGCCAAAGTGTCACGCTGCCCCTGCCCGCGCTGTCATTCCAGTTAAGCGCGATGCCGCTTCTCAGCCAGCAGCAGGTGAATCTTACCGTTCAACTGGCCGCAGCCTCGCCCATCAGCGCCATCGGAGACCTGACCATGCAGTTCACGCCCTCCGTGGCTGGCGTTTCCGATGATCCGGCAATTATGTTTCTTGCCACCAATACCCGAGAGTTGCAAGTCGCCGTGGCGTCCGGAGCGCAGTCGGCTACTTACAACGGCCAGTCCGACATCGCATTTCAGACCGGCACCACTGCAGGAACCATCGCTTTCACGCTGACGTTCCCGGATGTCGCGCCTTACACGCAATCGTTCACCATCGCGCCCTCGCAGATCTTCATTACTTCGGCGCAGGCGGTGACCGAGAGTCCTAACCTGGTTGTCACGCTGGACGGATACGACAACACCTACAGCGCCGGCCAATTGTCTTTTTTGTTCTACGACACCAGCGGAAAGCAGGTCACCCCTAGCGCGCTACAGGTAGATGCCACAGCTGATTTTCATCAATACTTCTTCACGAATAACCAGGCCGGTGGAGCATTTGCTCTGCAGGCTACTTTTCCGGTCACGGGAGATGCAACCAAAGTCGGATCGGTCACGGTGACCCTGACAAATTCAGCCGGTCAGGAGAGCAAGACGCTCAGTTTTCAATAAGCCCGGCTGCTACGTTTGGAACATGTTAGCCGTTGCGCTCAGCGTTGCGGGGTCTGATCCGAGCGGGGGCGCCGGAATCCAAGCCGACCTCAAAACGTTCCATCAATTTGGCGTTTATGGCGAAGCAGTTATCACCCTGCTGAGTGTTCAGAACACATTGGGCGTGTCGCGAGTGGAAACGATGAAACCGGAGTTGGTCGCTCAACAGTTAGAGGCGGTTCTCACCGACATACCGCCTGCCGCGGCTAAAACGGGCGCGCTCGGTACAGCGGAAATCGTGCGCGTCATTGCAGAAGCCGCCAAGTCTTTCCGGTTTCCGCTGGTAGTGGATCCAGTCATGATCAGCAAGCACGGGGCCCCGCTCGTTTCGAAGGAAGCGCAGCAAGCGTTGAAAGAGCAGCTGCTGCCTCACGCCTTTCTGGTCACGCCCAACATTCCCGAGGCGATGGCGCTCACCGGCATGGCCATCGAATCGGAACACGAGATGCAATCCGCTGGCGAACGGCTTCTCGATTTCGGCTGTAAAGCCGCGCTGATCAAAGGCGGCCATCGCGCGGGTGAGCCGCTGGACGTGCTCTGCACGCCGGGCGACGCTGTGACGTTCACCGGCCGCCGGATACAAACGCAGCACACGCACGGTACGGGTTGTACTTATTCCGCCGCCATCACGGCGCTGCTGGCGCTGGGCTTCGACCTGCACCAATCCATTGAGCGCGCCAAGAAATTTATTCAATCAGCAATCGAAAAAGCTCCCGCGTTGGGACAGGGGCAGGGGCCCGTCAATCACTTTGTAGAAACGGCTTAATACTTCGGCACCGCCGGATCCACTTTATCGCTCCAGGCCAGAATGCCGCCGGTCATATTGCGAACGTGTTTGAAGCCGTTCTGCTTCAGCAGATCCACCGCTTGCTGGCTGCGCACACCGCTTCTGCAATGCATTACGATATCGGCGTCTCGATTCAGCTCGTTCAGATGCTTGGACAGCTCGCCTAGCGGAATCAGCTTGGCGCCAGTTATCTTTGCGATCTGGTACTCGTATGGCTCTCGCACGTCGATCAGCTCGAAGGCATCACGGCGATCGAGCTTTTGCTTTACTTCCACTACGTCGATCACATCAGCGGCAGGCACAGGATGAGGATTCATAGGGCGGATTCCACAAAACTCTTGATAGTCAATTAGTTTGGTCACGGTGGGGCTATCGCCACATACGGGGCAGTTTCGATCGCGCCGCAGCTTCAATTCCCGGAACCGCATATGGAGAGCATCGTAGAGCAGAAGACGCCCCTTCAACGTCTCGCCGATACCGAGAATAATCTTCACTGTCTCGGTCGCCTGAATGACTCCGATCGCACCGGGAAGAACGCCCAGAACGCCTCCTTCGGCGCAACTCGGAACCAGGCCCGGCGGCGGCGGCTCAGGATAAAGGCAGCGATAGCAGGGACCGTCTTCGTACGCGAACACACTCGCCTGCCCTTCGAACCGAAAGATCGACCCATATACGTTCGGCTTCTTCAGCAGCACGCAGGCATCATTTACCAGGTAACGGGTAGGAAAGTTATCGGTGCCGTCGACAACGATGTCGTAGTCCTTCAAAATGTCGAGCGCATTCGCGCTGCTCAAACCGGTTTCGAACTTGTCGATTTGAACGTTCGGGTTGATGGCATGCATGCGGTCCGCCGCCGAGTCCAGCTTTTTGCGGCCAACATCGCCGGTGCCGTGGATGACCTGCCGCTGCAGGTTGGAAGCGTCGACGACGTCGAAGTCGACAATCCCTATGCGGCCCACGCCCGCAGCCGCCAGATAAAGGCCGAGAGGCGCGCCTAAGCCGCCCGCGCCGATGAGAGCGACCTTGGCCTGCTTCAGCTTCAACTGTCCTTCCAGGCCCACTTCCGGCAGAATCAGATGACGGCCGTAACGAGCAACCTCTTCGTTAGTCAGAAAAGCGGCAGCGGGTTCGGCCAAGGTGCTTGCGCCTCCTGCGATGCTCGGCACAATGGAGAGAGTCTCGCTCCCTTTCAGGCGGGTCGCGTCATTCTCCAGGTGGCGGATGTCCTCATCGTTGACATATACGTTGACGAAGCTGCGCAGCTTGCCCTGATCATTGAACAAATTCTTCTTAATGTCGGGATATTGCTGGGTCAGATGGCTCAGGGCATCGGCCACGGTGGCGCCGCCCACTTCTACCGCTTCTTTCTGGCCGGTGAACTGGCGCAGGGCGGTCGGGATCAGGATTTTGGCCATATCAATTCCTCTTCTTCGGCTTTTGTCTGGTCGAGATCGGGCAGAAAACTACGGGCATGATCGAACTTCCCTTGCTGAATGGAAAGAACCACGAAGGAATACCAAGGACAGGAGTTCTTCAAATCCGTCTCGGAGAAATACGCCTCGCAGTCGGGGTGGGAATGAAAGATGCCGATGAGGTCCAGGCCGCGATTGCGCGCGGCCTTATCGGCTTCTAAAAGATCTTCCGGACGCAGCTTGTAACGCGCTCCCTGCTCGCCCGGATAGGCGTTCTCGAGCGGCACGGATTTGGTTACCAATTTCTTCTCGCTCTGGGCGTGGCCCAGCATCGCGCCGCAACACTCCTTCGGATAAACCCGTTCGGCATGAAGCACCATGGTTCGCCAGGGCTTCAATTCAATCTCAATCATCTAGCTTTTATTCGTTCCAGAATGGCTCACTGAGATACCTATGGCCGCCATCGCAAAGAATGGTGACCACAACTCCGCTCCGCCCCTCGTTAGATAACTTTTCCGCGACACGGGTGGCAGCAACTACGTTCGCCGCGGCGGATATCCCCACCAGCAATCCCTCTTCTCGCGCGAGGGCGCGGGCCATCGTGTAAGCGTCTTCGGTCTCTACCCACAGATTATCGTCTGCCAAGGTCGGATCGTAGATTGCGGGACGGATGGACGTCGGCATGTGCTTGATGCCTTCCAGCCCATGTAGCGGCGAGGCCGGTTGCACGGAAATACATGTAACGTGAGGCAGGTCTTGCCGCAGCCGCCGGGTAACGCCCATGAAGGTTCCGGTGGTACCGAGCGCCGCCACAAAATGCGTCACTCCGCCGCTGGTCTGCTGGATGATTTCCGGTCCCGTGGTCGCAAAGTGCGCTTGCCAATTCGCCGGATTGCCGTATTGGTTCGGGTAGAAATATTGCTCCGGGTGTTCTTTGTAGATCGCCGAGCAGACCCGAAAGGCTCCGTCTGAACCTTCCCGTGCATCGGTAAGAACCAGTTCCGCGCCGTAGGCTTGCAAAATCTGTTTGCGCTCCGGTGAAGCGTTAGCAGGCAAACATAATTTCACTGGATAAGCCTTCGCGGCACAGATCATGGCATAGGCAATGCCCGTATTTCCGCTAGTCGAATCCAGCAGGGTCTTGCCAGGAATGAGTTGCCCGGACTCCTCACCCTTGCGAATCATATTGAAAGCGGGCCGATCTTTCACCGAGCCGCCCGGGTTCAGAAACTCCGCTTTCCCGAATACTGACGCGTTTCCGCGCCGCGCCAGAGGAATTTCCAGCAAAGGGGTGTTTCCGATGCGCGCCAGCAGGCCTGACTCGCACACTCTTTCGGCAACGGCAGGCATCTGCTTCTAGTGTATGTCGATCGCATTCCCGGACATTTCCGGATAACTTATGCCGGAAGGTAGTTTTTTAGCGGAACAAAAAAGGCCTTCACAAAGTTCTCAGCCGTATCTAACGCAGCTTGGGTGTTGCCGTCCTCGACTCCCACCACCACGCGGACCAGGGCCGTATCGCTGCGGTTGTAGCGAATGGAGTCGGCGACCGTATAGATTTTGGCGGCGTATTCGCTGGCAATGACGCGGTTCTGTTCCTGGTACCAATAGAGAACGACGCTCTGATTCTGGCCGCGGGCAACGACATACCGGTTGACGCGAATGGGTTCCGGCATTCCGGAAACAGGGATCGATACCTCGCCGGATTCGGAGGGCGCCCAACCGCTTCCTGGAAGGCAGTTCTTTGGGGAGTGCGGCGTCTTGCCGGTACGCTGGGTCTCAAACCATGCCACAAATAAGACCGCGGAAGCGCCGCTGTCAACGTTTACGTACGCACGCGAGAGGATATCGTCAGCCTTCAATACTTCCAAGGTTTCCTTATCCAACGGAAGCTCTTCCGTCATACGCCACTGTGGGCTCTCGAGCGAGAATGCGGCCAACGGCCGATGCGCGGGAATGGTTTCTGCGCGGGAAAGACCATAGAAAACCGCCGCCTGCGCGATTAATACCGCAGTGAGGATCCGGGCGCTTTTGGATTTCAAAACACTGTCCATACCATCAACTCTTTTGAAACTTGCGGACCAGAAGTTTGATAAACGCGTGCGACATGAGCAGGGCCACCAGCGCCACCATGAAGACGATGAAACCTTCTGTTTCATGGTAGAGTCCCTGAGCGAGCCGAGTATTCACCTCCGACAGAATGCCGGTAAGGCCCACCCGGATGCCGTTCGCGACGATCGCGATCGGGATGGTCATGCCGAGCAGCGCCCAACGCATCCACACCCGCTTGTCCGCAAAGTAGGTATAAACCAAAGACAGGAACGCCAGCGAGAGCAGGGAGCGAATGCCGCTGCATGCTTCCGCTATGTCGAGCGTTTGGCTCGGCAGCGTTAGTGTGTTTCCGGCTCGGAGCACGGGGATTCCGGCGGCGCTGATGAACATCTCGCCCAGTTGGCTGGCCAGCATCTGCAGCTTGAGGGTCAACGCGGCGTAAATGATTGCCGGAATGGGAATCATGAAAACCAGCAGCAAGAGTGGAAAAAGCAGAGCCTTCACCCACCTGGTCCCGCCCAGGTAAAGAACCACTCCAAAGAGAGCGATGACGAATGCCAGCCGGGCGGTAAAGAGTTCTGCGCCTAATGTTGCGGCCAACGCCTCCAAGGCAGCGAACACCACCAAAAAGAGCCCCCAGCCATTTGGCTTTCGCGGGATGGCGAGCAGGACGTCACGGCGTTGCCAGGCGATATATCCGGCGAGGACGGGCACGAAAAAACCGTGGCCCATGTTTTCATCGGTGGCCCATTGAACCGCCATCCGGTAAAGGATGGGAGCATAACAAAGAAGAAGGAGCGCGGCGAACCAGCTAATGGATTGCCAGGAGATCTTGCGCGAGATTATAGGACCCGATGGAGGGCTTGCCGCGGGAGCAGTTGCCATCTGGTTCTGTTCACCTCCTTCGCGAATCGTCCGGTAAATCTTCCCGCGGCTGACTCAGCCAAATGAGACGCGCCAAACCGAAGGTTAATCTCGTAGTAACTGCGTAATGACTCAGGAGTACTAGCGGCCGCGACCGCCGCGCGGGCCGTTGAAGCCGCTCCGGCCGTGTCCAGCGTGCTGCCCTCGCCCTCCGCGCCCGGCATCGGGGCTCCGATGGCCAGCATCGCGGCCCCCCCGTTGGAATCCGTGCGGCGGAGCGGGAGGCGCCGGCGGCGTGGGCATATCTGCCGGAATGATGACGACCGCTCGTCCAGGCCCGACCCCTAAGCTCTCGCTGCGCAGCTCTTTCTCATCACGCAGGGCAAGATGGATTACCCGCCGCTCCCGGCTGCTCATCGGGTTGAAGTGAAAGGGAACATGGGTGCGCTTCACCTTTTCCGCCGCGGCCAGCGCGCTCATGCGCAGTTCTTCAATCCGCAGCAGCCTATAGTCCAGGGCATCAAAAGATATGAGGGAATGATCCTCGGCGGGCAGGCGCAGCGCTTCCATCGTGAGGTGCTCGAGCGCCAGCAGAAGCTCCGCGCGGTTCTCCAGCAGGACTTCCACATCGCTTCCGGAAAACACGACGGTGACGTCGGGATTTTCCACTTCCGGATGCGGGTTCTCCGTGGCCTGCAGTTTATAAGAAAGCTCGAAGCCGGCGTGCTGGAGCAGCAATGTAAGAAACGGCTCCAGTTTCGGCTGCAGGGACTCGACGGTATATTTCATGCGGCTTATTTCTTCACGGTTCTCTTTACCGGCACCTTGGCGGGCGGCGCCGGCGGAGGCGCGGTTGTGGGCATAAACCTATTGATGATCAACTGCTGGACTATGCCCACCACATTTCCGGTTAACCAATATAATACAAGTCCGGCAGAAGCGTAGTAGAACATGAAACCGAACAGCAGCGGCATGAACATCATCATTTTCTGCTGATTCGGATCGACCCCGGCGGCGGGTGTCAGCCGCTGTGAAAAGAACTGTGTCGCAATCAGGATGATCGGCAGCAGGTGTATGGGCAGCGTTTCCGGCGAGGACAGATCGGGCACCCAAAGCCAGGGAGCGTGGCGGAGAGCAATCGCAATGCTCAATACTCGGTAGAAAGCGTAGAAGAAGGGAAGCTGGATCAGCATCGGCAGGCAGCCGCCTACGGGATTCACTCCTTCGCGCTTGTACAGGGCCATCACTTCCTGGTTCTGCTCCGCCTTCTTTGGGTCACGCATAGACAGGTTTTTGTATTTCGCATTGATGGCCTGAATCTGGGGCTGCAGCTTCTGCATCTTGCGCGCCGATTTCAGGCTTGTCAGGCGAAGCGGAAAGAGCGCGAGGTTGATCAGCAGCGTGACCAGGATGATGGCCCAGCCGTAATTCCCGGTCCAATGGTCTTTGGTCCAGTTCAACCAGAGGAAGAGTGGCTTGGCGATAACGCCAAAGAAACCCCAATCGATAATTTGCGTCAGCTTCGGGTTGACCTGTTTAAGAACGTTGATGTCCTTGGGGCCCACAAACAGCGAAAAATTGTTCTCGGCGCCCGTAGACAGGCCGACCCCGACGTAGGGGCTTGGCTTCTCTTCATTCGGCTGCTTCACGTCGTCGGAGTAGGTGCGGACCTCAACGGAAGAACCATCGGGCGGCAGGGCAACAGCCGCGAAGAAGCTATCTTCCAGACCGGCAAATGTGTAATTTCCGCTATCGGTTATCGGACCATTCTTGGCGTCCTTGAGGGTTTTGGTTACGAGCTTGCCTGCGTTTGTGTCGTATCGAACCGTATGCTCCAGCGATGAGGCATTGCGAACGGCTCGATCGCCGAATCCTCCGCGCCACATGAACATGCTGGGAACCGGCGCGCCGTTTTCGAGAACCACCGAGCTGACGTTGGAAAGATAGCTATCCTTGCGGAAGAGGAATGACTTGCGGATGCTTGTCTTGCCGTCCGAATACTCGTAGACGATTCCGAGTCCTCCGTCCGTAATCCTGGGTTGATAGAGGACAGTATTGGGATCGAAAGAGAGTTGCTGGCCGGTAGTCTGAATCGAGAATGGCAGCGGTACGCCGGTGGCTGCGGTGTCGATCACCTGAAGCGGCTTGCCGGCGTCATTCGTGAAGCGTTTCAGCACCCAGCTGGTGATCACGCCGCCCCGATTCGAGAAAACGATGTGATAGAGATCCGTGTCGATGTCGGTTGTAATCTCCGCGCCCGCTCGAGTCTCGCCCGTCACGGGAGCGGCTTGGGGCGAGGCCGGCGCCTCCGGTTTCTGCACTAACACGGCAGGGGGCTTCTCAGTAGCAGGCTTGACGGGCTTCGGACCGGGCGCGGGCTTAAACACGTACTGCGACACCAGCAGCACGATCATCATCAGCGCGAGCGCAAGCGGCAGACGCTTCTCAATAGAAACGGGCTTTGAAGCGTCACCGGGGGGATTAGGCATAAAACCTCAAAAATTCAATCAACGGACGGGATCATGCCCGCCTTCATGGAAAGGATGGCAGCGGCCCAGGCGTTTCAGGCCCATCCACACTCCCTCAACGACGCCGTGGCGCGCGATGGCTTCCATCATGTATTCCGAGCAGGTCGGATAGTAGCGGCATGCGGACGGCAGCAGCGGGGAGATGAGCAGCTTGTAGCCTTTCAGCAGGCCGATCAGGATTCTCTGCATCGGGTAAAAATCCGGCCGACTTCGCGGCAGAGATCCTCGAACGGCGCCTCGAGGGCAGCGCGTCGAGGGTTGAACACAACGGCCCAGTTGGCGGGAAGCGCGTCGACTTGTGATCGAACGGCTTCGCGCATGCGCCGCTTCATACGGTTGCGAACAACTGCTTTGCCGAGCGCCCGGGGAGTGGTAAAGCCGAACCGGGCGGCCACAGGCTCGCCGGGAAGATGCAGGCAAAAAGCGGCAAAATAGCGGCTGGTCATGCGAACACCGGTTTGATACACCTCGCGGAATTCAGAAGACCGGAGAACCCGCCTCGTTTTGGGCAGCAAAAGCGGAGCAAATCGACTGAGACTGGATTACTTGCTTTCGCGTACGGCCTTCTCGTCGCTGACGGTCAGCTTATGGCGGCCTTTCGCGCGACGGCGGGACAGCACAGCCCGCCCATCGGCGGTCTTCATTCGAACACGGAAGCCGTGAGTCTTCGCCCGCTTGCGGTTATTCGGCTGAAACGTTCGTTTTGGCATAGCTAATCCTTCGTCATATTCGGTCTGGGAGCGGAAAGAAGGGAAGAGCGAAGACGCACTACTACTGATCCACTGAACCCAAGCATTTAGTATACGAATTGGCAAATGGGAGTGTCAAATGCCCGCCACTGCAATTTCCACGACCGTACGCACTTCAGGCCTGAGCAGGACGCGCCGTGCTTTGACCGGCACGTTCGCGAGCCGAAACATGAGATCCTCGGGAAAACGCTCCCTGTTGCGCCGAACTGCCTAGTTGCCCTCAGACTTGCGTAATTTCATATATACTGAGGTCAGGACCAAGGTTCTGGATTTTCGCGGAGAACTGACATGATTGAAGGATTACTTCAGCCCAGCCACCTAATTCTCATTCTCGTAGTGGCGCTGTTCATCTTTGGACCAAAGAAACTGCCGGAGTTGGGGCAGGGCCTAGGCAAGGGCATCCGCTCGTTCCGCGACAGTATGAAGGCTGCCACGGAAGAGCCGGAAAAGGTCGAGACCCCCCCTAGCACACCGACCGAGACCACAGTCAAATAGGCTGGTTCACTTAACATCCTGAAAGGCGCGGAGCGATCCGCGCCTTTTGCATTTCTGTGCGCGGGAGTCTCCCGACTACCGCAATCAATCAAAGGTTTCTTTCCTTCATGAACTGGATCAGAAATTTTTGCACCTGCCGGAAGAAATTGCGCGTGCCTAACTGCTGAACGAGCACTCGGCCGGGCCCTATCTTCGCGTGGAACTGCCTGATTTGAATGAACCTTGCTGTTCTTTCCCGCGCTGGCCCCAAAACTGCCTACAGGGAACCCGAGAGCGATGCAAAATCACTCACAGCTGAGGGACGCCGCAGAAGGCGGTCTGCACTTACTCAGCAGAACGAAATCTGAAAACGTCTAGGAACGGTGGAGCGACAATGACAACGGAAGAATACGGAAAAGCGTATCAAAAAGGGTTCAATCTCACGGTGCGATTTCTGGTATCGAGGGGCTTATCGTACGATGCGGCTCTGGATACGGCGCAAGCGGCGTGGGCAAAGGGTTGGGAGCGCCGGGAACAGTTGCGCGATCCAAATTTGGTACTGACGTGGACCAACAGTATTGCACTGAATATTCATAGAACTTTTTTGAGACGCGAGCCTCAGACGCAAACGTTGCCCGAATTGCAAGCGCCTCCGCGCATGAACATCGCGGCCATTGACGTCAAACGTATTCTGAACGAATGCAAACCGAATGACCGGGTGGTGCTGGAAGGTCACTACATCGAAGGTTATAAGGTGCAGGAGATCGCCCGTCAGCATGGCTGGTCGGAAACCGCTGTTCGTATTCGACTGCTGCGGGCGCGCCGCAGTGTCGAACGGCGTCTTAGCAAGCCAAAAAACGCGCGTCTCCGGAGCCTTGCAGAGAAGACTAAGAAGGCCCTTGCTAGCGCCTTGGAAGTCTCCCGCGCGTACGAAGCGAGGGTAGCCTGATTCCAGGGCTTCCCGCAAGACAACCGGAGTAAAGCAGATTTAATAGAAGAAGCGCGGCGTCGAGCCGCGCTTTTCCTTTGTGTCCGCCCGCTCATCCGCTGATATGCTCTTGAGGCATGCCGGGCATCTTTCGGGATCAGCTTTTGTCAGGCAGAACAGCGTTTCTTACAGGAGCCGGAAGCGGCATAGGCCTGGCTATTGCGCAACGCTTTGCCGAACATGGCGCCGCAGTGGCTCTCGCCGGCCGTCGAAAAGAAAAGCTCGAGGAAGCCAAGCGAAACGTCGAGGAGCTCCGTGGCAAGGGAATCGTGAAGGCTTTGGACGTTCGCGACGCCGGTGCTCTGGAAGCGGCCTTTCAAGAGGTTCACCATGAGCTTGGCGCAATTGACTGCGTGATAGCGGGAGCGGCGGGGAATTTCCCCGCGCCGGCTACTGGCATGTCGGCGAACGGCTTCAAGGCAGTGATCGACATTGATCTTCTGGGCACATTTAATACGCTGCGCGCCGCCCATCCCTATCTGCGGCGTCCGGGTGCATCCATATTGGCTATTTCAGCCGCACAGGCTACCGTTCCGATTGCCTTTCAGTCGCATGTCTGCGCGGCCAAAGCGGGCGTTGAGCTGTTGATAAAAACGCTCGCGATCGAGTGGGGTCCGCAAGGCATTCGCTGCAACTGCATCACGCCGGGGCCAACGGCCGATACAGAAGGCATGCGGCGTCTGGCGCCCACACCCGCCCTTGCCGCCCGGGTGAAAGAGAGCATTCCCTTGCGGCGCTTCGGGGCCAAAGACGAGCTCGCCGACCTGGCTCTATTCCTCTGCTCCGACGCCGCAACCTACATTACGGGCGCAACGTTTGTTTGCGATGGAGGCCAGTCGCTGTGCCGCTCCAGCGCCGGGATGGAATCGGCCTGGCAGGCATCGAAGCCTTAGAGCAGTTCCGATGCGCTAAAGAAAAACGGAATCTCCATCGCTGCAGTCTCAGCGGCGTCGGAGCCGTGTACGGAGTTGCGCTCTATGTTTTCCGCGAAGCGCTTGCGGATGGTTCCCTCCGTGGCGTTGGCAGGATTGGTCGCGCCCATCAATTCGCGCCATTTCGCGATGGCGTTCTCGCGCTCCAGCGCCATGACAACCACCGGGCCCTCGGTCATAAACGCAACCAGGCCGGAGAAAAATGGCCGCTCCTTGTGCACGGCGTAGAAGGCCTCGGCTTCTTCCTTCGTGATGTGGTGCGTCTTCAGAGCCACGATGCGAAATCCGCTTTCTTCCACCATGGCCAAAATCGCCCCTGTGTGACCGTTCTTCACCGCGTCCGGCTTGATGATGCCGAAAGTCCATTCCAATGCCATTCTTGATCGTGTCCTTCGCTTAGTTGCCGCGCCCGAGCGCCTGCCGCATCTTGTCACCCATCAGCGCGGGCGACGGGCAAACGATGATGCCGGCATCCGCCATGGCGGCCATCTTGTCCTCCGCTTTGCCCGAGCCGCCGGAAATAATAGCGCCGGCGTGTCCCATACGCCGCCCGGCGGGGCGCGGTCTGGCCCGCGATAAATCCAACTACCGGTTTCTTGACGTGAGCTTTCACGTAACCCGCTGCGGTCTCTTCCGCATTGCCGCCGATTTCGCCAATCATGATGATGGCGTGCGTGTCAGGATCCTCATTGAAGAGCCGAATGCGAGTCTGTGAAGCTGGTGCCGATGATGGGATCGCCGCCGATACCGATGCAGGTGGACTGGCCGATCCCCAGGTGGGTCAACTGGCCAACCGCCTCGTAAGTCAGCGTGCCGGACCGCGATACGACGCCCACATGGCCCGCCAGGTGAATGTGGGCCGGGCATAATGCCGATCTTGCATTTGCCCGGCGAAATGACGCCCGGGCAGTTGGGACCGATCAGGCGCGTGCCGGTTTTGGCTTCGCAGAAACGCCCACACTCGAACCATGTCGTGCACCGGAATGCCTTCGGTGATGCAGACCACCAGAGGCAGCCCGGCGTCGGCCGCTTCCATGATGGCGTCGGCCGCGAAGGGCGGCGGAACGAAGATCACAGAAGCATTCGCGCCCGGTCGCCTTCACGGCTTCTTCGACAGTGTTGAAGACCGGCCGGTCCAGATGTGTCTGGCCGCCTTTACCGGGCGTAACGCCGCCCACCACGTTCGTACCGTAAGCGATAGCCTGCTGCGCGTGGAAGGTGCCTTCGCGCCCAGTAAAGCCCTGAAACAGAACCTTTGTATTTTGATCTACGAGGACGCTCATCTATGCCAGCCTTGATGCTCCCTTGTCGTGCGCCAGCCGGACCACTTTCTCAGCCGCATCCTTCATGCCGTCGGCGACCGTGAAATTCAAAGCCGGACTCAGCCAGAATCTTTCTGCCCCAGCTCCACGTTGGTGCCTTCCATGCGCACCACGATAGGTACCTTGACTTCGAGCTCGCGGGCCGCGGACACCACGCCGTTGGCCAGCGTGTCGCAGCGCAGAATGCCGCCGAAGATATTGATCAAAATCGCCCTTCACGCTGGGGTCGGAGAGCAGAATGCGGAATGCATTCTTAACCTGTTCGGCGTTGGCGCCGCCGCCCACGTCCAGAAAGTTCGCGGGCTGGCCGCCGGCGTACTTGATGATGTCCATAGTGGCCATCGCCAGACCCGCGCCGTTCACCATGCATGCGATGTTGCCATCAAGCTTGATGTAATTGAGGCCGAAGCGCGAGGCTTCCACCTCCAGCGGATCTTCTTCGTTCAGATCGCGGAGTTCGAGGAGATCCTTGTGGCGATAGAGCGCGTTGTCATCCAGGTTGATTTTTGCATCCAGCGCGTAGACCTTGCCGTCTTTGGTGAGGATGAACGGATTGATCTCGGCCAGCGAGCCGTCGATGGCTTCATATGCTCTCGACAACGCAGTCATGGCATGGGAGGCCGCGTTTACGCTGGACGCGGGTATGCCAATGCCGAACGCCAGCTTACGCGCTTGAAACGGCTGCAGCGTCATGCCGGGAATCAGCGCCTCTTTGAGAATCAGCTCAGGTGTCTTGGCGGCGACTTCTTCAATTTCCATGCCGCCCGCCTTGGACGCCATGAAGATGGTTTCGCCCAACGCGCGGTCCAGAACCATGCCGAGATAGAGTTCGCGCTCAATGGGGAGAGTTTCCTCCACCAGCAGGCGCTGCACGACTCGCCCTTCGGGACCGGTCTGATGCGTCACCAACGTCATGCCCAGCATCTTCTTCGCAATTTCCGCGACTTCCGAAGAGTGCTTCGCAATCTTGACCCCTCCGCCCTTGCCTCTGCCGCCGGCGTGGATTTGGGCCTTCACGACCACGCTGCCGCCGATTTTCTTAGCTGCCGCTTCCGCTTCCTCGACGGTATACGCGACCTCGCCCCTGGGTACAGGGACGTCGTATTTGGCGAGGATCGCCTTCGCCTGGTACTCGTGGATTTTCATAGATGGAATGCGGCGCTCGGGCGCTTAATTCAGCAGCGCGCACGGCCATCCGCTAGTGTATCTCGTGACGTGAAATGGACGCTGCGGGGGTGGCCTACACGGCGAGAGGAACGGACCGGCGCGAAGCGAGCAGTTCGGCAATTGCGCGGCATTCGGCCGCCATTTCCGCGAATTGCGCGGGATCGAGCGATTGATATCCGTCGGATAGCGCGCGCTCGGGAGCCGGATGGACTTCTACGATCAGTCCCGAAGCGCCGGCCGCGACGGAAGCCAGCGCCATCGGCACCACCTTATCCCGCTTGCCTGTGCCATGGCTGGGGTCCACGATGATCGGCAAATGGCTAAGGCTCTGGACGGCTGGAACCACGCTCAGATCCAGCGTATTTCGGGTGTGATCGGCGAAGGTGCGAACGCCTCTCTCGCAAAGGATCACCTGGTAGTTTCCTTCCGAAAGAATGTACTCGGCCGCCATGAGAAATTCTTCGAGAGTGGAGGACATTCCGCGTTTCAGCAGAATGGGTTTCGGCGAGCGTCCGGCGCGCCTCAGCAGCGAAAAGTTTTGCATGTTGCGGGCGCCAATTTGCACGCAATCGGCATAGCTTTCGACGAGATTGAAGGTTTCCACGTCGATCGCCTCCGTGACAATGCCGAGGCCGGTTTCTTCGCGCGCCTCGGCCAGGTAGCGAAGCCCTTCTTCGGCGAGTCCCTGAAAGCTGTACGGTGAGGTTCGGGGCTTGTAGGCGCCCCCGCGCAGCAACTCGCCGCCACCGGCCTTGACGGCATGCGCCGACTCCAGTATCTGCGCGCGGCTCTCTACTGCGCACGGACCGCCGCAAAGAACCAGCTTTCCGCCGCCTACTCGCACGCCGTTCACTGAGACCACCGTGTTCTCGGGCTTCGTTTCGCGGCTCACCAGCTTATATGCCTTAGAGACGCGTATGGCGTCGGCGACATTCGGCAGGTCTTCGAACTCGGCGGGGTCCAACGGGCCGCTGTTGCCGGTGACTCCGATGGCCGTCCGCTGTTCGCCCGGAATGATGTGCGCTTTGAATCCAAGGGCCTCAATGCGCTGGCAGACGCGATTTATATCCGCTTGGGCCGCCTGGGCCTTCATCACGACAAGCACGATGTGAAATCCCCCAAAACACCTAGCCTAGCGAACCCGCAGCGCCGTTGCGCGAGTCTGGGAATTTGAGTAGTTCACAATAGTCTGAGCACATGAGTAACAGTCTTTGCGCGCTCGACAGAAGAGGCGCCAGGCCCTTTGCTTCGGAGTATAGTTGGCGGAATGCCGGTTCGGTTCAGGACACTGCCGGCGGCGCATGACAGAAATAGCGGAGTCGGATATCATTCCTGGCAATGATCGAATGAATAGCCGAGACATGCCTCATCTCCCCTATCGGAGCTTCGTGCATCTGAATCAGGGCGAAGCGCACGGGCTCATGCTCCGGATGCTCGCCGGTGAGATGACCACCGAAGGTATTGCGGACGTGCTCAGCTTCCTGCGACGCAAGGGGGAAACGGTCGCGGAACTGGTGGGCTTTGCCAGTGCAATTCGGGAAGTCAGCCATCCGGTAGAGATAGACCAGCGTGAAGATCCGGTGCTCGATACCTGCGGTACCGGCGGTGACGGCTCCAACTGCTTCAACATTTCAACTGCGACTGCATTTGTGGCGGCGGGCACGGGACTGCGCGTTGCCAAGCACGGCAACCGGCGCATCTCCAGCCAATGCGGCAGCGCGGATGTACTGGAGGCTCTGGGCGTTCCGGTGGCGCTTTCCGCCACCCAGGTGGCGGATTGCATCCGCGAAATCGGAATCGGTTTCCTGTATGCCCCACTGCTTCATCCCGCCGTGAAGCATGCGCAGGAGGCGCGTCTGCTTCTGAAAGGCCGTACGGTTTTTAACCTGCTGGGGCCTTTGACCAACCCAGTTCGCGCGCGCGTTCAATTGATTGGCGCATTTTCAGTGCGCGCGGCGGAAATACTCGCGCAGGCATCGGCGCGGCTCGGCATCGAGCGGGCGTTCGTGGTTCACGGCGCGGATGGCTTGGACGAAGTCAGTATCACCGGCCACACCACCGTTTTTCAGGTGGAAGACGGCCGCGTGCAGAAGGGCCGCTGGATTCCGGCCGACTTCGGGTTGCTTCAGGCGTCCATTGAAGATTTAAGAGGCGGCGATCCCGAAACAAATGCAGCCATCATTCGCTCCGTTTTGGAAGGCGCGCCAGGGCCCGCGCGCGATATTGTGATTGCGAACGCGGCGGCGGCCCTCTTCCTGGCGCAGCGCGCGAGCGATCTGAAGTCAGCGGTCAAGCTTGCAATGGAGGCGATCGATTCGGGCGCTGCTCGTGGAAAGCTCGAAAAGCTGATCGAATTTGCCGCGCGTGCAACCCGGCAGGAGGTTCCTGCGAACGAGGTCTCTTCTTGAAGGCCTTCGAGATTCAGGAATTTGGCATCGATCACTTAGCTCTGGTAGACCGGCAAGAGCCACGGCCCGCCGACGGCCAAGTTCTGGTGTGCCTCAGGGCGGCATCTCTGAACTACCGGGACTACATGGTTGTCAAAGGCATCTACAACCCGAAGCTGAAGCGTCCCCTGATTCCGCTTTCAGACGGCGCTGGCGTCGTAGAAGAGGTAGGCGCGGGCGTCACTCGCTTTAAGAAAGGCGATCGCGTAGCCGGCTGCTTCTTTCAGGGTTGGGTGGATGGACCTCCTACGCCCGAGAAGGTGCGGCCGGCATTAGGGGGCGGGATAGACGGTGTGCTCCGGGAGTATGCCGTGTTCCGTGAAGACGGCCTGGTCCGCGTGCCTTCGCATCTCAACGATGAGGAAGCGGCGACGCTGCCATGTGCGGGTTTGACTGCGTGGCACGCGCTCTTCGAGCATACGCCGCCAAAACCGGGTGAGAGCGTGCTGCTTCTGGGGACCGGTGGCGTTTCTATTTTCGCCCTGCAGTTCGCGCACGCCGCCGGCCTGCGGACCATTCTCACTTCCAGCAGCGACAAGAAATTGGAACACGCCAAGCGATTAGGCGCAAGCGACACCATCAACTACCGGACGACGCCGGATTGGGAAGAGCAGGCGCGCGGACTGACCGGCGACGGCGTAGACTACGTCATCGAGGTGGGTGGCAGCGAGACGATACCGCGCTCCTTGCGCGCGGTTCGCATGGCCGGCCGCATAAGCGTGATCGGCGGGCTCAGCGGAGTGGATTCTACCGTCAGCCCGCGGCCGATTCTTATGAATAGCGTGAACGTACAGGGCATCTACGTGGGCTCACGGGCGATGTTTGAGCGAATGAACCGAGCCATCGAGCTTCACAACGTAAAGCCCGTGATCGATCGGGTTTTTCCATGGCGGGAGGCGCCGGAAGCGCTACGGTACATGGAAACGCAGCAGCATTTCGGCAAGATCTGCCTGAAGTTTTAGCTTCTTGCTGCGCCGCCGCTAATCGAAAGGTACGTCGTCGTCGCCGGTGTCGGCGGCCAGATTTTCAAATTTCGTGAAGCGGTTCAGGAACGCCAGCTTGACCCGTCCCGTTGGACCATTGCGTTGTTTGGCGAGAATCAGCTCCGCCAGTCCTTTCAGGCTTTCTTTGTCCGGCCGGTAAACCTCTTCGCGAAAGATGAAAGCTACCAGGTCTGCATCCTGTTCGATAGATCCGGATTCGCGCAGGTCGCTCAGCATAGGGCGATGATCGCCCGGGCGCGTTTCCGGCGCGCGGCTCAGCTGGGACAACACGACGAACGGCACGCGCAGTTCTTTCGACATGAGTTTGAAGCCGCGCGAAAGCGAGCTTATCTCCTGCACGCGATTCTCAAAGCGCCCGCGCCCTTGCATCAACTGCAGATAGTCGACGATCACCATGCCCAGGTCCTGCTCGGCTTGCAAGCGCCGCAGCTTGGAATGGACGTCCATCAGGTTAATTCCGGCCGTATCGTCGATGTAAAGCGGCGATTCAACGATCTTGTAGAGCGCTTCTTGAAGAGCGCGCCGTTCCTCAGCGTTCAAATAGCCGGCGCGGAATCTCTGCTGATCCACCTTGGCGGCGGCACAGATCAAGCGCGTAAGCAGCGATTCCTTCGACATTTCAAGCGAGAATATCGCCACCGCCCTGGGGCTCTTCGTGTTCATCGCCACGTGCTGCGCCATGTTGAGCGCAAAGGCCGTCTTGCCCATGGCTGGCCGTGCCGCCAGAATGAAGAGCTCGCCCTCCCGTAAGCCGCCCGTCATTTCATCAAACTTCAGGAAACCGGTGCTGACGCCTTTAATGCGCTTGCTGGTATCGAGAAACGCGTTGATGCCACCGTCGTACTCCGCCAGAATCTGGGCAGAACTGGAAAGCGCGTTCTTCGACTGCACGTCGCCGATTTTCATGAACGCGTCTTCCACCGCGCCCAGAATCTGCGTGGCCTCTTCTTCGCAAGTGAGGCAGCGATTGATGGTGTCCTGGGAAACGGTGATGATGCGGCGCAGCAGCGCCTTTTCCTTCACGATCCCGACGTAGCTATCGAGATTGACGAGCTGCGGAAGACCGTCATCCAGCGAAACCAGGTAGCTGAGTCCGTCGACAGACTGTAATTGACCGGACTTCATCAACTCATTCGCCAGAGTCACCCGGTCAATCTTTTCGCCGCGTTCATGCAGCTCGCTCATGCGCAGGAAGATGCGCTTGTGCTTCTCCAGGCTGAAATCGTCTGCCGTCAGCGTGCCGGCAACCTGCAGGAAAGCTGTTTCCGTGCTCATGACGGCGCCGAGCACAAAGCGTTCGGCGTCCAGGTTGTCAGGAAGCGGATGATCCAGACTGATATCGCGTACGGCCATTAAGGTGGACCCGATCAAGTTAGCCGAGGAAGATGCCCCGGTTCAAGAGGCGAAAACGCAGAATCTTCTTCCTTCCACACTCCTTTCGGAACCTGCCTGTAACGCAGATTTTGAATTCGAATGCATTTCCACAATCTTTCCTACCACATTTTCGCCTTGAAATGTTTCAGGCGCAAGAGGTTCGCATATGGCCTTGTTATAGTGGGGTTTGATGTCCCGGAACGCACATCGCCAGCATCGTAGCCATCGCGAGATGGTCTAGAAGGCGAGTCTGCGTTCAAACCTGTCTGGAATTGTAACCGGCCCGCCACCAGGCGGGCTTTTTCATTCTTAGGTACTCATGAGCGAAACGATCGACAACGAAGTTCTCGATTTCGGCAAACAGGACGGCTTGATCGCGGCCGTCGTTCAGGACGCCAGCACGCGCCGCGTCCTGATGGTCGGCTATATGAACCGTGAGGCGTTCGACCGCACGCTCTCCACCGGCCACGTGACTTTCTTCAGCCGATCGCGCCAGAAGCTTTGGACGAAAGGCGAGAGCTCAGGGCACTACCTGGTGCTCAAGTCCATTCGCGCGGATTGCGACGGTGATGCGTTGCTTGTGGAGGCCGAACCGATCGGCCCCGGAGTTTGCCACGCCGGCTATAAGAGCTGTTTCTACAGAAAGCTGGAAAACGGACGCTGGGTCGAAGCTGATACCAGAGCCTACGATCCCGAAGTGGTGTATGGAGCCAGGCAGTGAAGCTGAAGCTGGGTATCCCGAAGGGTAGTCTCGAGAACGCCACAGTGGACCTGTTTCGCCGCGCCGGCTTCAACATCACAACCAGCTCGCGCAGCTACTTTCCAGCCGTGGACGATCCCGACATCGACTGCATGCTGATCCGCGCGCAGGAAATGGCCCGCTATGTGGAAGATGGAGTGCTCGATGCAGGCCTTACCGGACGGGATTGGGTGGAGGAGAACGGCGCGCAGATCGAAACCGTGGCAGACCTTATCTACGCCAAGCAGAGCTTCGGCAAGGTGCGCTGGGTGCTTGCGGCGCCCGAGGCTTCCCCTTTCCGCACGGTGCAGGATCTGCAAGGCAAGATCATTGCCACGGAACTTGTGCGGACCACAGAGCGCTACCTTGCCAGTCATGGCGTAAAGGCGCGCGTCGAGTTTAGTTGGGGCGCGACGGAAGTGAAGCCGCCGGAACTGGCCGACGCCATCGTTGAAGTGACCGAAACGGGCTCCTCGCTGCGCGCCAACAAGCTGCGCATTCTGGAAACGGTGTTGGAATCGAACACGCAGTTGATCGCGAATCAGGCAGCCTGGCGCGACGACTGGAAGCGCCGCAAGCTGGAAGACATGAAGCTGCTGCTCGAAGGCGCGATCAATGCGCTCGGCAAGGTCGGCTTGATGCTAAATGTCCGGCGCGAAGATCTCGGTGCTGTTTTGACCGTTTTGCCGGCCTTGAAGAACCCCACTATTTCTCAGTTGAGCGATGAGGCTTGGGTGGCCGTGAACACGATTCTGGACGAGACGACGGTTCGCAACATTATTCCGCGGCTGAAAGACGCGGGGGCGCAGGGAATTGTCGAATATCCGCTGAATAAGATTGTGATGTAGGCGGGATGATCCAGATCTTCAATTTTGCGAGGGAACTGACGGGGTCGCCCAATGGCATATCGATAGGCAACGTTCAACGGAAATGCGCGGATCCGAAGTACGACGAAACAGTTCGTCCTATCATTGAAGCCATTCGCCGGGAAGGCGATGTGGCGCTGCTGCGATACGCGCACGAGTTGGATGGCCTTACGGATCAGCCCCTGCTGATTTCAGAGCAGGATCTTGCCGCTGCTGCTGCTGCCATGAAGCCGGAAGTTTGCCAGGCAGCGCAGGCCGCCATCGCCAATATTCGCCAGTTCGCTGAAGCACAGCTGCCGCGCGAACGTTTCGAAGAGTTCTCGCCCGGCCGCAAGCTGGGCTGGATCGTCCGCCCGTTGGATGCCGTTGGCTGTTATGTCCCCTCCGGGCGATATCCGCTGCCTTCGACGCTTCTCATGACGGCGGTGCTGGCTCAAACTGCCGGCGTACCCCGGATCTGCATCACTTCACCGCGGCCTTCCGTCGAAATTCTGGGTTGCGCGCATATGCTTGGCATCGCCGAGGTGTATCGAGTGGGCGGTGCCCAGGCGATTGCCGCCATGGCGTTCGGAACGGATACCATCCCCAGGGTTGACCGCATCGTGGGTCCCGGCAATGCCTACGTCGCAGCCGCGAAAAAACTGGTTGCCGGCGAAGTTGGCATCGATTTTGTGGCGGGTCCGACAGAAATTCTGATTCTCGCCGCCGAAGGCGATCCGAAAATTATTGCGGCCGATATGCTCGCCCAAGCTGAGCATGACGTCACCGCCAGCGCGATGCTTTACACCACATCGGAATCGCTGGCGCAAGCCGTGTCCGATGAGATTGAGCGGCAGCTCGAGACCTTGCCTACTGCGGATGTCGCCCGCCAATCGATTGACGGGGCGAGCGTTATCTTTGTTTTCCGGAGCATGGACCATGCGATTGGTTTTGCCAACCTGCTGGCTCCCGAACATCTAAGCCTGCACGATGCGAATCTCCTGCCTAAAATAAAGAATGCCGGAACCGTGTTCTTGGGCCAGAACTCGCCCGAATCTGCAGGCGATTACGCGGCTGGACCCAGTCATGTTCTGCCGACACACGGCGCTGCCCGCCTGCGCGGCGGTCTGTCCGCCGCTGACTTCGTCAAGGTGATCGCTATTCAGCAGCTCTCGCCTTGTGCTCTCAATGAACTCGCGCCTGCTATCACCACGCTGGCGCGGGCGGAAGGTTTAGAGGCGCACGCGCGCGCTGTGGAGGTTCGTTCTGTCAGTTAAACCCGTCCTCGAAGAGAACAACTTGTTGGAGCCCGGCGCGAAACCCACGCCGCCAGCCCTGGTCCCGCGGGAGGCGGTGCTCGGCATGAGCCCGTACCATCCGCCGACGGCGGGCCGCCGCGGCAAGCTGCGCCTGGATTTCAATGAAAATACAGTGGGCGCGCCGCCTCACGTCATCGACTTCATCAAGCGCTTCCTCACCGCTGCCGACCTCAGCATCTATCCCGAATACGATAACGCTCTGGAAGATCTCTCCCGCCACTTCGGTGTCGTGGTGGATGAGCTTACGCTGACCAACGGAACGGATGAGGCCATTCAACTCCTGATGAACACGTACGTCAATGCGGGCGATGAAGTACTTATTCTGCGTCCCTCCTATGCGATGTACCGCTTCTATGCGCAGCTTGCTGGCGCGGCGATCACTGAGATCGATTACCGTTCCGGGAGTCTCGCTTTTCCGCTTGACGAACTGCTTGACCGCATAACAGCTACCACGCGCGCGGTGCTTATCAGCAATCCGAATAACCCGACCGGCACCGGAACAGACATTGCCTGCCTCGAACAGATTCTCTCCAAAGCGCCCAATGCCGCGATATTCGTCGACGAAGCGTATTACGAGTTCAGCGGCGTGACTCTTCTTCCGGCTCTTCCCGACTATCCAAGTCTTTTCGTCAGCCGCACTTTTTCGAAGACCTATGGCATGGCCGCCATGCGATGCGGGTGCTTGTTTTCGCAGGCCGCCAATATGCAGTTCGTCCGCAAGGCCCAGTCGCCCTACAGCGTGAACGCACTGGCTGCCATGGCGGCGCGTATCGCCGTTCAGGATGAGAAATTCGTCGAAGACTACGTCCTGGAAGTGCTGACGGCTCGCGAACTGCTCTATGTCGGCCTGGATCGCCTGGGCATTACCTATACCGAGAGCCAGGCGAATTTCGTTCTCTTCCAGGCGGGCGACCGCGCCGTCCAGATCCGTGATGAACTGCGCAGCCGCGGCGTGCTGGTGCGTGATCGCAGCTACGATCTTCCTGGGTGCGTGCGCGTCACCGTCGGCACCCGCGACCAGATCCGCCGCTTTCTCGATGAGTTGGAACAGATTTGGTAACTGACGCTCAGCATCCGCCGGACGTACTGGTCTTCGACATGGATGGTGTGCTTGTCGAAGTAACTGGGTCCTATCGCGAAGCGATTATCGAAACGGTCCGCCATTTTTCGGGCGAGACCGTCTCGCACGACCGCATCCAGGATTTCAAGGATGCGGGTGGCTGGAATAACGATTGGCTTCTTTCGCACCGCCTGATTACCGACTTCGGCAAGCGCGTGGAATATGCGGATGTAGTGGACTATTTCAACCGTATTTTTCTCGGGACGAACGGCAATGGCCTGATCCGCCATGAGAAATGGATGCCTTCCGACGGTTTGTTTGACCGCCTCGCCGCGCGCGCCGCGCTGGCTATCTTTACCGGACGCGCAGGCTACGAGGCGGATGTTACACTGCGACGCCATGCCAAAGGAGTGCGCTTTGATCCCATCGTGACGGACGAATCCGTTGCCAATCCAAAGCCTGCTCCAGACGGGCTTGAGTTGATCCGGCAGCATTATCCCGACAAGCATATCTGGTATCTGGGCGATACCGTGGATGATGCCCGCAGCGCGCAATCCGCCGGCGTCCCGTTCATCGGCGTGGCAATGCCGCATAGTCCGCGTCACGTGCAGAACGCCGAAATTTTGCGCCGGTTTGGCGCGTTTGCGGTCCTTCAGGACATTAACGAACTGGAAGCGGTGGTAAACTCCGCTCATTCGGTGGCGAGATGAGAGAAGCCAGCGTGGATCGCCAGACGAAAGAAACGCAGATCACCGCGCATCTTGTAATTGAGGGCACGGGAACGTACCAGATTGCGAGTGGTGTTCGCTTCCTCGATCACATGCTCGAACTCTTCAGCAAACACGGTGCTTTCGATTTGCATCTGAACGTTCGCGGCGATCTGGATGTGGATCAGCATCACACCGTTGAAGATACCGGCATTGTGCTGGGTGATCTGTTTGCCAAGGCCTTGGGTGATCGGCGCGGCATCAATCGCGCGGGCTATTTCGTGCAGCCTATGGATGAAACCTTAGCGGTGGTCGCAGTGGACCTGGGCGGCCGTCCCGCGCTCGTCTATGACCAGCAGGTCGATGTGGTTCATGTGGGCGATCTTCAGACCGAACTGTTGGAAGACTTCTTCGTCGGATTCACGAATCATGCCGGAGCGAACCTTCACGCGAAGGTTCTATACGGCCGCTCCAATCACCACAAGATCGAGGCGATCTTCAAATGCTTCGCCCGCGCTATGCGTTATGCATGTTCTACGGACGAGCGCCTGAAAGATCAACTTCCTTCCACCAAGGGCCTGTTGTGACAACCATAGTCGACTATGGTGCGGGAAATCTTCGTTCTGTCGAGAACACTCTGGCCGAACTTGGCGCTGAATACATCGTGACGAATGATCCAACAGTTGTCGCGGCAGCCCCGAAACTGATACTCCCTGGCGTGGGACACTTTGGCCAGATGATGCACGCCATTGATCGTCTTGGTCTCCGCGGTCCGCTCCTGGCGCGCGTTCGCGAGGGCATTCCGTTCCTCGGCATCTGCATCGGTTTGCAGTGCTTATTCGAGGCCAGCGAAGAAGCGCCCGGTGTCCGTGGTCTCGAATTCTTCCCCGGCAAGGTGCAGCGGTTTGTGGGCGATGCGCGCATTCCACATATGGGATGGAACTCCCTGACACGTCTGAAACCGGCCACGCTGCTTGCCGGCCTTGATGCCGAGCCATTCACCTATTTCGCCCACAGCTTTTACGCTCCGGTGCTGGATGCCACGGCGGCCACTTGTACTTATCTGCATCCCTATACGGCGGTCATAGAAAGAAACAATCTGCACGCCGTGCAGTTTCACCCTGAGAAATCCGGCCCGGTGGGACTCCGCGTCATGCAGAATTTCCTTAGAATTTAGATGCTGGCGAAACGTATTATTCCCTGTTTGGATGTCACGGGCGGCCGCGTAGTCAAAGGCGTCAATTTCGTGGGCCTCCGCGATGCGGGCGATCCAGTCGAGCTCGCCGAGCGCTATAACTCGCAGGGTGCCGACGAACTGGTCTTCCTGGACATCACGGCGTCCAGCGACGCGCGTGAAATCATGGCTGGCCTGGTGGCCCGCACCGCGCGCAGAGTTTTCATTCCGCTCACCGTCGGTGGCGGCATTCGCAGCGTGCAGGATGCGCGCAAAATCATTCTTGCGGGAGCTGACAAGGTGAGTGTTAATACCGCGGCGGTCCATCGCCCGGAACTGATCCGTGAGCTGAGTCTCGAGTTTGGCGCGCAGGCCGTGGTCCTCGCCATTGACGCACGGCGTTCCGGCGCGGACCGTTGGAATGTCTACACCAACGGGGGACGCTATGACGAAGGCCTGGACGCGATTCAATGGGCGCAGTGTGGCGAAGCGCTCGGAGCCGGCGAAATCCTTTTAACTTCCATGGATACAGATGGCATTCAGACGGGCTTCGATTGCGATTTGACGCGCGCCGTGGCGGCCGCTACGGGCATTCCTGTTATCGCTTCGGGCGGAGCAGGGCGACCGCGGGATTTTGTCATGGTACTCACCGAAGGGCGCGCTGATGCAGCCCTCGCAGCTTCTGTTTTTCATTACGGCAAATATACGGTGGCTGATCTGAAGCGCGCGCTGGCGCAGGCCCATGTTCCCGTTAGGCCCCCCGCATGATCATCCCGTGCATCGATCTCATGGACGGCAAAGTAGTTCAGCTCATCCAAGGCCGCGAAAAAGTACTCGAACGGTCTACCGCCGAAATGCTGCACTCTTTCGAGGGCTTTCCTCAAATACAGGTCATCGATCTGGATGCCGCCATGGGACGAGGCTCAAACGATCGGCTGGTGGAGGACATAGCCCGGTGCGCGAGTATCCGCGCCGGCGGCGGCGTTCGCACTGTTGAACGCGCCGAACAGCTGATCCGCCAAGGCGCTTATCGGGTGATTGTCGGTACCGCGGCATTCTCCAGCAGCGGTCCCGACATTCCGTTTCTCGAATCGCTAGCCGCCGCTGTGGGAGCAGAACGTTTAACGCTCGCGCTGGATAGCCGGGCCGGCCGTATCGTTGTGAATGGCTGGCAGCAGGCAACCGAGTGGACGGCGCTGGGAATGATCGCCCGCCTGGAACCCTACTGCTCCGGCTTCCTTTGCACTTACGTCGATAAGGAAGGAATGATGCAGGGCACGGACGTCGCCTGGTTTGAAAGCCTGCGCCAAGCCACGCAGCATGAGCTGATTGCCGCCGGCGGAATTACTACGCTTGATGATGTGAAACTACTAACAGCGCTCAACATCCACTGCGCCATCGGAATGTCCATTTACACTGGCCGGCTGGCCCTCAAAGACCTGCGTCGATTCAACGCAGTAACGGCTTAGGGCGTTCCTGCGCCTCTAAAGGTACAACGTCGTTCGCGTAATCTGCTACCTTCTGCGCGAAATGCACATCTTAGTATTTAATTCGAAAGGTGCACTTGGGATGAAGATCACTTTCGCGCGCGCGTTTGCATTCGTTGCCTGTTGCCTGCTCGGTGCCGCGATTCTCATCGCGGATGATTCCGAAATCAAAAACATTGTCACAGGAACGGCTGCGTTTGACAGTTACCAAACGGAAAGTCCCGGTACGGTTCGAAAGATTACCGTAGCGGACTTGCCGGCTCCTTATGCCACGAAGGGCGTCTCAAACAGTCCCAAAGTCGTGTCGCGCCCGGACGGCGTTTGGCCCAAGGCTCCGCAAGGCTTCAAGGTCGAGTTGTACGCCAGCGGCCTTGACACGCCGCGTGAAATCCGCACCGCTCCCAACGGCGACATGTTCGTTGCCGAAAGCCATAAGGGACAGGTTGACGTGTTCCGCGGGATCACGCCCGATGGCAAGCCGGGGCAGCACTCGACTTTTGTAACCGGCCTCAAGAATAACTTCGGCATTGCCTGGTATCCGTTGGGCAACGATCCGAAGTGGATCTACATCGCCAATACGAACTCGGTCGTTCGCTATCCCTACCACAATGACGATCTCAAAGCGACCGGCCCGGCTGAAACCATCATTCCCGAGATTCCGGCTGGCGGCGGGCACTGGACTCGCGATCTGGCATTTTCGCCGGATGGCAAGTACCTCTTCGTTTCCGTAGGTTCCGCTTCCAACATCAACGATCCCGATACGCACTCCGCGGAGCACCACCGAGCCAACATCCTCGAGTTCACGCCGGAGGGCAAGTTCATTAAGGTGTATGCCTCGGGTATCCGCAACCCGGTCGGCATCGCCATCAATCCCACGACCGGCCAGCTCTGGTGCTCCGTCAATGAGCGCGACATGCTCGGCGATAATCTCGTGCCGGACTACATCACATCCGTCAAGGAAGATGGCTTTTATGGTTGGCCCTGGTACTACATGGGCGATCATCATGATCCGCGCTTACCGGAGAAACCGGAGCTTGGCGCAAAGACCATCGTTCCCGACGTACTCTTGCAACCGCATAACGCCTCGCTCGAGATGCTGTTCTATGAAGGCAGGCAGTTTCCGCAGCAGTATCGGGGCGATGCCTTCGCGGCTGAGCACGGCTCCTGGAATAAGTCGGTTCGGGCCGGCTACGAGGTGATCCGCGTGCCCATAGATGATGGTCATGCGCCAGGTGAATATGAAGACTTTGTCACCGGATTCGTCCTTCCGGACGGTAACGTCTGGGGCCGGCCCGTCGGCGTCGCAGTTGCTCCCGATGGTTCGCTCATGGTCACCGATGACGGCTCCAAATCGATCTGGCGCGTCAGTTACACGGGACCTTGAAAGCGTGGCCGTGCGGCGCCTGGCATGAAATTCTTGTTCATCGTTGCCGTCTTGTTGGGTTTGCCGTTCCTCTTTCTCTCGGCCGATTCCAATCCGGCCAATTCGACGGCGCCCGGCTTCGACAAACCTCGCGAGATTGAAGTTGCGCCCTTCGATGCGAGCCTTCAGAGCCTGCGGGTCGTGACCTGGAATATCGATCGCGGCACAGAGCTAGATCTCATCAGTCGGGAACTCGAGCGTAATCCGGCTGATCTGCTGCTGCTCCAGGAGGTGGATGTGAACACGGCTCGCGTCCACCAGAAGGATATTGCCGCCGAACTTGCTAAGCGCCTCCATCTGAATGCTTCCTTCGGCGCCGAATTCGAGGAATTGAGCCAGGAGAAGGAAGGCCAGCATGCTTACATCGGACAGGCCACCCTCACGCGTTTGCCCATTCGGAAGTCACGCGTGTTGCGCTTCAAGCGCCAGTCGGGCTTTTGGAAGCCGCATGACTGGATACCATCCGGTATTCCTCTGATGCAGCGCCGCCTCGGCAGCCGGATCGCGCTGATCTCGGAGCTTGATTTTCGTGGCCGCCTGCTGGTCGTCTACAACGCGCATCTCGAAAGCCGCAGCACCGGGCCCATTCAATCGGAGCAGTTGGATGAGATGCTCGCCGATGCAGCGCAATATCCGGCTGATACCGCGGTCATTCTCGGTGGCGATCTCAATACGAAGTACATGCCTTCTCTCTATCTTCACAAGCTCGAAAACGAGGGATTCCAGAGCGCGACGGGCGAACTGATCGAGCGCACGCACGCCATCATGATGACGCTCGATTGGATCTTTGCCAGAGGCCCCATCCGCCTGGAGGAGGGTGCCGTGAACCGGAACTTCAAGGGCTCGGATCACTACCCCATCTACGCGGAATTGGTGGCGAGATAATCAATGCACCCCGAAAAGGTGCAGCAGAAGGTACAGGCCGAAGGAAAAAATCGAGGCGCCCAGCAGCACGCAGACCGGCAGCGTCAACACCCATGCCAATATGATGTTCCGCATGGTGTCGGCTTGCAGGCCGGAACGGTTTGCAAACATTGTGCCTGCCACGCCGGAAGAAAGCACATGGGTGGTGCTCACCGGCAGGCCAAACCAGTCAGCCAGACCGATGGTGCCCATCGCTACAAGTTCCGCCGAAGCGCCTTGTCCGTAGTTGAGGTGCTCTTTACCAATCTTCTCGCCTACCGTTACGACGATGCGCTTCCACCCGATCATCGTCCCGAAGCCCAGGAAGCAGGCAACTGCTACCTTCACCCAGGTCGGAATGAACTTAGTCTCTTTATCGAGCAATTTGTCGTAGCTGGTCAATGCCTTGGCATCGGCCGGGTCCGTGATCTTATGCGTCTTATTTAGTTTGGTAATCGACGCCGAAAGGAGGTAAAGGTCACTCCGGAAGGCGCGGCGCTCGTTCACGCTTAATTGCTGGAAGCTATCCTTGCCGGCAATCCGGTCGTGAACGTCTTCGCTCAGGCCAGCTACCGCCTCGAACGTCTGCCGGCTCGCGACACCATTGCTCTTCAAATAATCATTCAGCGTATCCAGCGCTTGCTGGCCCGTAATCGGATTGGGCCCCAACTTCTGAAGGATCGGGGCCACCTTGTCAGCTGCTTGCACAATGGCATGCACCTGTTCCGTCGTGGCTTCGGGATTCAGCGCATACTGTGCCGGCAATATACCCACCAGAATCAGCACTACCAAGCCCATTCCTTTCTGCCCATCATTCGAGCCGTGGAAAAAGCTCACGCCCGTGCAGGTCAGCGTCAGCAGGCCGCGGATCCACATCGGCGGAGGCGCTTGCCCCTTCCGGCGGACGGTACAACTCCGGACGCTTGATGAGGGCTTTCATCAGCAGCAGAAGGAGCGCTGCTCCTACGAAACCCAGGATTGGCGAGATCAGCAGCGAGCCGAACACCTCCTGCGCTTTCCCCCAGTTCACGCCGTCCCCGAAAACATGTCCCGGCGTCAGCAGCGAGTTCGCCAGGCCGACCCCCATAATCGCTCCTATCAACGTGTGCGAACTGGAAGCGGGCAGCCCCAGGTACCACGTGCCAAGGTTCCAGATCATGGCGGAAATCAACAGCGAGAACACCATTGCGAAGCCGGCGCCCGATCCCACGTTCAGCACCAGCTCAACGGGCAGCAGCGCGACGACGCTGAAGGCCACCGCTCCTGAGGAGGTCAGAACTCCCAAGAGGTTCCACAAACCCGACCAAACCACTGCCACGGTAGGCTTCAGTGTATGGGTGTAGATTACGGTCGCGACCGCATTGGCGGTATCGTGAAAGCCGTTCACCATTTCGAAGCCGAAAGCCAAGCCTAGGGCCAGGATCAGGAAAATTGCCGTACTGGTGGGTAGAGCTTCGCCGAAAAGGTGCAAAGAGTCTCCTTATTGGACTGGAGCTGTGGGATATCCCAGTCCGCTAGGATAGGCAACGGACATTACAACGGTGTGAAATACGCGCGCCGCGCGGGTTGGTCTCGTACTTCGAGGCTCAGGTACTAAAGCGCTATTATCGCCAGCCTCTGGAAGCGCATTCAGAGTTTGGGCCAGAATCTTACGGAAAGGGGTGCGGCAGCCACGCAGGAATACATCCAGCCAAGCCTTCTCGCTCTGCAGTGCTGACGAACCGTGCGAGCCGCGGGTGCCCGAGAAAGGGCACGGAAGGCACGCAAAGCGGGACTAACTCAGGGACGAATACCCGGCACGCGAACAAACCGCATTCACGTATCTCAGGGGTTGTCAGGTCGAATGCGATCGGCGTGATCCCCATGATCGAACACCGGTCCAGCAGTATATGCAACAACCCAGCGGCGTCTTTCACGCCATGGACCTCAGGGAAGTAGCGTCCCGGCACGCTGGCATTCTGAAAGAACCAATCCGTGTATCGTGCGTTCTTTGGCTCGGCGTAGAAACGCAAATTCGAATCGAAGTCTCTAAACTCATCACTCTCTGTTGCCGCCGGGCCCAGATTGGCCAGCAGCTTGACGAAGGGTCGGCCCTGTCCCGCTTCTATTAGAGCTTTCCGCGCCGCGGTCAAAGTGTCCAGACCCGCTGCGGCGCTAAGCAGGAAGAAGCAAGGACGCCCCGTTTTCTCAATGCAGGTTACGCTTACGACAGGCACATCTCCATCCACAGTCATATCGTGGAAGCGGATCTCGAGTCCTTGTGCTTGCGGCCCCAAAGGCTTGTCAAACAGGTCAGCCGGGTCGATATCCAACATGGGCGGAGCCATACGCGCGTACCACCGAATCATAACCGCATCCCGCTCGATCAACTCCAACAGTCCGGCAAGCAAGGCCCCTTCTACTGAGGTCGCAACCGCGCAGCCGGAGCTGGTGGGATAGAAACAAGGCGAGACCTCGCCGGGGCCAGGAAGGTAGCCCAGAGAAACAAGCTGTCCGGGGACAAAGATCGCTGAACCATCGGCCAGATTAGTGCCTTGGACCCAGCCGACTTCTGTGTCTTCCGTGAATTCGGCGTAGGCGAAGCCCGGCGCCGACAGTTGCTCGGGGGAGAACAGCGAAAGGCTGTCTAGGGGAGCCGCCAGGTGACCGCCGCTAAGGAGCATCTCCAGCGAGCTGACAATCCTTCCGGTTCCCTCGTAGGCTAGCGACGCATACCGCTCGACGAGCTCCCCCATTGCGCGATTGATCGCATCCCCCAATCGCATGCCGGCGCCACCGGCTCGTGGCTCGAACTCGCAGGGATGCGCGAGGAGTCTGCTGAGCGACGTAGTAGCAGGGAAAACGTGATGTAAATCGAAGTCATCGGGATCGATCAAAAGCGAAGATAACCCCTTCGCCAATCCCATTTTTTTGCCCAGAAACGGCAACCAGAGTTGCGCAATGACTGGTTTGGACGAGCTCTGCAACTGCCTTTACCCTCTCGTCTGGCGGGTATCCAGCAAGTGCGAAAAGACATTCACGTTCGGAGCATTATGGCGCGGAGAACAGTCTGGGCAGCGCGGCAGGCGAAGTACGGACTCGCGCTGGAAAGTCAGATTCAAACGATGCACGACGAGCATGTGATTGAGCGTGAAGCCACGCCCCTGCATCACGCCCACAAGCTCGAGCGCGAAAAGCGATGTAATCAAAGAAACCCAAGCAGCGGTCTCGGGTCCCGCCGACCAGGGTGACGGAATCCGGTGTACTTTGACACCGGGGTCCAGGAAGACATGCTTCGGCTCGGCGGCGCTGGCGAAGAGACGCCGGCGAAAGCAACTGAAACACGCTGTCTGACCCGGTACAAACGTTGGCCCTATCCATCCCTCGTATCCGTCGAAGCAGACCAGGGACCACGGAAGCTGGAGTTGCAAAGTCGCGTCGTTGAGTGCGGCCAGTTCCTCTGGCTCAAAACAGTCCTGCGCCGCGATGACCCAGTCGTGATCCCTGACGTATTGCATCCATAGCTCCCCGTCTCGCGGGCGTGGGAGTAATCGGGTGGAAACCGCAGAGTTCGGCCCGGACGCTGCTGCCGGTTCCAAAGATACTGCGTTCCTTACGTCCTCCCGCCTTGCGACCGATGAGCTCTCAATCACGGTGATCGATCTGCAAGGCGTCTCCGTCAAAAGTGATCGCACTGCCTTTCCCAGTACTCCGTGGCCAACGATCGCTACGCGAGCTTCTGCAAGAGGCTTCGGCAGCATCGGCGCGTTGTAGCCCAGCGCGCCCCGCGCTGGCTGCTGGCCATCAACCTCAACGATTCCGTTTTGTTGCAATTCCGGGATTACTTCCTCAAGCAACTCCACTTCCGATTCATTCCAAGGTCGCGAAGGCGCTCCCTGTGAAGCAAGCAATTTCTCGATGATTGCCGCCAGCAGGCCTCTTCGCTCGGAATCAGACACAACACACGCGGGACCGCTCAATGAGCCGGTGCGGAACTGCACGTCATCCGGGCCCAGGGCGAAAACGCCATAAACATCTTTGAATCGGATGTTCTTCGTCGGGTCTGGCGCGTCAGAGGCTGGCATGGCTCATGTCCTCTTCATTTTGTGGGGGCCGTGTTCCAACCGCAACCGACGTGATGACAGCATGGTCGACGCCGTCTATTTGTAAGGCCGCGTGTACCTCGTCGTCATAGAAGCCACCCAGAACCACGTGCGCAAGTCCCAGGGCAACGGCTGTCAAACTGAGATTCTGGGAGGCAGCTCCCGCCTCCTGCAGGCAGTACCGATAACCACGCGGACCGTATTTAGCACGCGCCCGCCAGAACTTTGTGGTAATGAAGAGAATGCCGGAAGCTTGGGCAAGATTCACCGGATCGGGATGAATCGGAAACGCAGCGAAAAGAGTGTCAATGTCAGGTGCAAGGAGCGCCCTGACCAACTCCAGCGCGTGCTCCTGCACGTCATAGTGATATACACCCGGAGCGAGTTGGCCTTCTTGCAGCAAGGCCACGAACGCGTGTGTCGGATGAAGCGCTCCTCCAGAAGGGATGGACCTGAGCGACACCTCAAATTGAGAACCGTCCTCCAAACTCGCCGTCAGTCGCCCTGTATCACCGATGGCGCCGAACAACAGGGCGCTCAATTCCTGTAACGTGAGAGCACTTCCTCCGAAACTCCGGCAACTCCGGCGGCTGCGAATCAACTCAGAGAAAGGCCGGTCGGGAATGGCTGCGTCGGGCAGGCGAATCGGTGGTTCAAGAGGATACTCGCGCTCATGCGTGTGCTGAATCGGCTGCATCACCGGCTGTTGAAAGAGAGTAATGGCACGAAAGATATCGAGGCTGTTCGCTGGTCGTAACTTGGTAAGGTCGTGACTGATCTCGATGAGATCATCAGGCGTGCCCCGTGAACGATAGGCTGCCAGAAACTCGTCTTGACGAAGCTGAATTTGGCGAGGGTCATCAAGCGGAAAACGCAGAAACGCTAGCCGCCTACCCAACCGAGCCTTATCCATGCAGGGTATTTCCGCAGGTAACAGCAACATCCATCAGCGGGCACACCACAACCGAGATTTGACGTCACAACGCGGCCTGCCAAAGCCGAGAGGCTCCAGCTTTACGTCAGCGACCGAAATCGCTGTACCAATTGCGTGACCGAATAGGCTATTTACTTCGATTTGATTGCCTGGGCCGTCTCTACAGTTTGAACGGCGCTTGTAGGTTCTAAAACGCTTGTAAGGCTACATGAACAATAACTACTGGTGCAACAAAAGCCATATCCGGTGACAACGGTAAGGTCGCCCGAAATTTGCTCCGCTCCGGTCTCGATGTCGGTCATCTTGATGACGATACGATGTTTTGCCATAGGACTTCCTTTTTGTGGGGGGTTGGTGACTCTGTCAGTTTGGTAATCTTAGTAGCATTAATCTATTATCATGAGCGTCTGGCTTTGTCAAGACGGTTCTGGTGCATTGTGTCGTTAGCACGGTAAATGTCCGGTTGAATTAGCAGGGTATCTGTCCGCTTTTGAAACAGCGGCTAGAGACGCTGAGGTTTGGGAACAAGCCGAGCGATTTCCGCCGCGGAACTGGAGCGGATGATGAAACTACAAGACGTGATTTTGAGACCATGGCGAAAAAGATCACCTGGCTGGAGGCGGCCGAGATCATCGGGGTTTGCGATCGCACGCTGCGGCGGATGCGCGAACGGTATCAGGAGTTCGGCTACGACGGACTGTTCGATCAGCGGCGGCGGAAACGAAGCTACCTGCGAGTGCCGATGGAAACGGCTGAGCGCGTTCTGGCGCTGTACCGGGACACGTATTTCGAGCTAAGCGTACGGCACTTTCACGAGAAGCCGCGCGAAAGAGCAGGCGATCGAGCTCAGCTACCCCTAGGTAAAGGGACTGTGAAAAAATCCAAGGCTGGGAAAAACCGGCGATGGAAAGACGGAAGCTTGTCATTACAGAATACATGGTTGTGCAAGTATGATTCGGGACGCCAGCCACGCCCAAGTTTCTTTAGAAATGATCCCAACCGCCCTAAATTCGTCTCCGCGAGGCAGGAGGACGAGGGGAAAAGGCCTTTATGATCTGGAATCTACTGCGCGACCGCCGGTCGGACGCGGATCCACTGCCTAACGTTGTAAGCCAAGGCGATCCACAACGCTTCCGTACCCGCCTTCACAATCCCACGTACCGAAAATTGCCTCAGCTTTTGCACTCCCTTGATCCACAGATGCGGAAACTCGGCAATTTCACAACGCTTCTGATAAAGCGTCTTCACCGCTCGACGTTTCATACGTGCCAGATAGCCGCTCATCGCCTTACTCTCTACCGGTAACTCCACACGCCGCGGCCCACCACGATAGCCGCAACACTGTTTGAGGAACTGGCAACTCTTGCAATTCTTAGCTTGGGCTTGAAAGATGGTTTTGACTACGCCGTGATGTTTCTTTTGTCCGATCGCCACCAAGGTCTTGCCATCCGGGCACAACAACGCTTGGCCACGCCCCTGCCGCTGAAAGGCAGTGGCTGCAAACTCTTTCGCAATCCCGGCGCGAGCGCACGCCCCGGCTTGCCGCGCGGCATCGCCTTTCCACGGCGCAATCAGTTCCACATTCCGCTCGGCCGTTTGTTCCACGTTGTCGCGCGTGGCATACCCGTTGTCGGCGATGATCGTCTGCGGAGTCGCCAAGCCACTCTGCTCGATCCGCTCCAGCGCTGGTATCAGTTGATGCAGATCGTTGTGATCGCCCGTCAATCCAACCGCTACGATCATGCGCGATTGCGCTTCGCTGGTGACCTGCATGTTGTAGCCGGGATGGAAGCCACCGTCGTTGTCTTTCATCTTGCGCGCTTCCGGTTCACTATCACTGACGCGCAAATCCGCCCGATTTTTCGGCGTTGTGCGGGCTTCCAGGTTTTCCAGTTCTTTCAGCGCCGCTTCGCCGCGGGCCACCGCTTCGCGCGCCGCACGCTGTTGCGCGGCTTGCCGCCGCTTGTCCATCTGCTCGTGTTCCTGGGCGGCTTCGCGGTCCAACTTCTTGACCACTTTGCGGGCCGCCCTCAGGCGTTTTTCTAATGTCCGGCGCCGGTGCAAAGAACTCTTCGCCGCTTGCGCCTTCATCTTGGTTCCATCTTGCAGCAGGGTCTCCAGATTCACCACTCCAGCTTTCTCCAGCATCGCCAGAAACTCAATGAATAGCTTCTCCAGCGCCTCCCGGTGCCCCACCCGAAAATCCGCCAGCGTGTGATAGTTCACCTCTTGGCCTGCCGCTAGCCAGCGCAGGCCCGGTTCCTGCGACATCATCCGTTCAATCGACCGTGCCGAGGCCACGCCCAGTGTGTAGCAATACACCCAGATGCTCACCAGCAGGCGTGGCGACCAACAGGGCCGGCCCGCTTCGCCCTCCCGTGTTTTGCAGTCTTTGGCAAACTGTTCCAGATTGAGCTTCCCGGCCAGTTCCCAGATCACTCGCGCCGGGTGGTTCGCCTCGATCAGAATCTCGTAATCCAATACTTGAAAACTGGTTTGCGAGCGGTCGATCGGTTTGTACTTGATCTTGCCGACCAGCGGCTTGTCGCTACTCACTCTTCTAGCGTAAATCCAGTTCAAACATTTTGTGCCCTAAATGTTCCGGATATTTTTTCACAATCCCTAAAGCAGGCGCTGCAGGGATCTGGGCTGGTGGCGCGTCGCAAGAAGCGCGGCTCACATCGGCGGCGCAGGCCACGTAGGCCGCTGCCGGGCATGCTGCTGCACATTGATGGCAGCAAACATCGGTGGTTTTCCGATGACCGATAGTACGATCTGCTGGTGATTCCGGACGATGCGACTAGCGAGATCTACTATGCGCAGTTGGTCGCGGCAACTCACCTACCGGCGCGACTTCCATATCAAGCCACTTGTCACGGCTGGCGTTATGGTGGGTATCATCGAAGCTCATCAGCGCCCGGAACAAGCGGCGCGTTTGTTCGCATAGCCGTTTAGCGTCGCTGCGCTTCCCTGCCCCTTCGCTGGAAGGAATTAAGCCAAGATCGCGCATGAAGTGAGAGAGGGAGCGGCCTAACTGGATGATGCGGGGGTTTTCAAGTTTTCGTTCGGCGGCAAGCGCCTTGTTTCGTAAGGCTTCCCTGACAAGCCAGAAAAGCACAAGGCGGGGAATGACACCATACGGGTATCCGATACGGCAGTCCTTCGCGGCTTTCTCTTCATCGAACGGAATGCGGGCCAGTTCCGCTTTTTCTCGAAGCTCGTTGTATTTAGCTTTGTCGATTTGTGCGGAAATGGATAGGATAAAACTAGCGTTTTGACGTTGCCAGATCGGGATTTTACCGGGGTCGGTATGGGGCAACGTGCAAAGAACAAGCTGCCGCGCCATAAACGCTTTTACTGCGGCGTCGGGCTGCTCCCGAATGACGGCGGCGGTTTCGACAAGCCGAAGCTGTGCGCGAGTAGGTCGTGCGAATTTCTTCGCAAGGTTTTCATGACCGGGATTTCTCCCGCCTGAACTAATCCGCCGTCGCCGCGCTTTTTGCTCATGATATACGACTATAGGAATAAAGGAATATACATATATAGCCTATTCTTCCCCGCTGTAAGGCTCCGGCTTCCCGTACTTGGCGCAAAGATCGTTGATCGCCTCGCCCAAAAGCTGCTTTAGGTTTTTGCCGGTGTTCTTCGGCTCGGCCTGAACAAGCAAAAGGGTGCGGCGTACCTCTGGCGAGAAATGACCGCCGCTTTCTTGAACGCCGCGAGTTGCAAGGCCGGGTTCTGGTCGTCGGTCGATACGCGGGCATAGCCGTATTTCATGCCCTCATTATGTCCCTGACTTATGACCCATGCAAGCAACTGAAAACATGGGGCCGTGGGTCATGACTTACCCTTTCTGGAACCACTGGTGGGGCGGCACGCGCGGCCCAACACAGGCTTCCACCTCGTACAGTGGCTTGTTGTTTAAAGGAGGTGCACCAATGTCCCCGTTCGGCACCGGAATTTCGGGGGCCCTTGATGCGCTAAAGAAGTCTCCCCCAGATGCAAAAATGTTGAACGATGCAGAGCTAGCGTCATATCTGCGTGTCGTAATGGCCGCGCTTCAGAACAAGATTGCGGACCGCAACGCACCCCCGACGCAGAGCAAAGCCCGCGCCAACGCAGATTTGGCTCATATTACGCTGGTGGAGCAGGGACTTCGGCTGCTCGTCATTGAACGGATCATGAAAGCCCGGAACCAACCACTTCCGCCGCAAATGTCTGGTTGGCTTCGGACAGTAAAGATGTCGGCCCCAATCATTGCGGCGCTCAGAGGAGCCGGACTACAATCGCGCTGACTGGAGATAGTTTTGGCGTCGGTTCGTGAGAACCAACCCCGGCGGCAGTGGGTGTAAAATTAACGACCGCTGGCAGGGTTCAATGGTTCACAACGATGTCGTGTGGGGAATTGTTCATGATAATTGGCACTTCGCAACGACAAGCCAAACCACAGCCGTGGGCTATTTACTGCGGCTGAAGGAGACGTGGCTTCGAATTCTAAATCAAAGGCAAACGGCAGCAGGTGCTCCGAACGAAGACTTTGCAGCCGCTGAGCACTACGCTTATGCTCGTCTCTTCACCGCAGCGACCGGGGATCGCACTTGCATAGGACCGAGTATCCGAGTGTACGACGCAATAAAGATGGTGGCCATGAAGACGGGGCTTGAACGCGCCATCCGAACCAATAACGTGAATTATGCTCCGGTTTCCCCTTCGGCGGAAATTCGCGTGTCGTCTGATACCGGGGCTAGAGATGGTCGCCGTGATTTTCATCGACTGTTTCCCGGACAAACACCCCATACCCTGAAAGCATGTGAGTCTCTAGCCGGTACCGCGAAAGGAATTTTAGGTCCGCTCATTTCGTACCATCGGCCTCATAGCTAAAATTGGGCATGGGGCGAAAAATGGACCCTTTATGAAGCACGATCAGCGTTCTAGTTCATCGCCCCGATCAGGAGCGTGTGACTGCTGTTGGCTCTTTTCGCGCTGCATCTGCTCATGGATTTTCTCGGCATGTGCCCTAATAGCTTCTTTCGGATCGCGGTCCCATGAAGTCGCCACGAGCGCGAAGTCCCGGCCCCGCTCAGGTGGCGGTTCTGGTAAATCGCGTGTTTGCCCGATCAGGATTGCCGCTTTCGTTCGCGCCATGAACTGCTCACCGGCAACACCGGCCAGCCGGATGTCAACTTTATGGCCCGGCTCGGTTGTTGCGATGTAGTGGTTATTCCAAGCAAAACGGTGTTGCTCTAATGAACCAATCGCCTTGCTCAAAGCAGCAACGCGCACCGGATCGCTGATTTCGTTGAATAGGCGCTGCATCATGGCCGGGTCGTTCTTTTCGTTCCCGAAAATGCTGGCCTGAAGCATGCGTTCGCGGGTGACACACGAAAAATCAAGCTTATGGCCTGCCTCTTGCGCCAACTCAGTCATAAACACACGCTGCGTTCTGCCGTTACCTTCGCGGAATGGATGCGCGCCGTTAAGATCAACCATGAGTACGGCGGCGCGGTTGGAAAATTCCTCACCGCTAAGACCGCGCAAATAATTTTCATCGCGCAATTTGCCGGTAATGCGTTCGAGACCATCGGCTATCAGCGGGCCTTGCATGAAAGGCTCACCGTCAACCTTTCGCAAAACAGGTTCGCTTGCAATCGCGCCGTCTGACAACATAACGCGCTCGTCGCGTGTGCGTCCCGCCCATTCATAAACATCCTGAAAAAGATGGTGGTGAATGGCCTTCAAATACGTTACGTCAAATCCGCCTTTAGGCCCTTGTCCAGAGGCGAAGTCCCAAAGCCGGTTTCTGACGTAATCCGTTTCGGCTGCTTCAAGCGCTTCGTGGCTTGTCGCCCCGAGCTTGTTCTTGAGGGTTAATCCGTCCTGTAGCGTGTAACCGGGCAAAGGTCAGATATGCCGATGAAGCGCATGAAGACGCGGAAGGATTTGATCGCGCTCGATCTCGCCACGAATGAAAGCTTCGAAAATAGCGGAGCCTCCCGCAGTTGGATACTGGCCCTCGATGCGATTGTGGGCGTCCGCCTGACGCAACGCCTCGCGGCGGCGCTGCATCTCCGCAGCGGTGATTTTCGCTTTGGTTTTCGGCTTTGGTTCGACGGCAAGATCGCTCATGTGGGTACCTATTTACAGGTTAGCGCGGTGATGCTGCATCGTTGGACTCTACCACAAAAACACCCCAAAAGAGTCAACTTTTTAAGAGCGGCAACGAAAACGAAAAAGGCCGTGGTAGGCAGGGAAGCGGGCCGAAAAATCACAGATTGGGATAGCGGCGCTTTGCGAGAAATTCCATCGTACGATACAAAAATGTGTATGAATGATTGCATACCACTTGATTGCGGAACTGCTCAAACGCAAGGCCGAAACCGACAAAACCATTGCCAAGAAAATCAAGGAACGGCGGGCGCAATTGAGCAAGGGCGAACGCTTCAACCGAAACCGGCTGTTCATGCTAACCGGCGTTGCCTACCATACCGATGCGAATTTGCACCCCGAGTTAAACTCCGAAATCAAAGCCACGCTGGACCGGGCCATCACGAACCCGAAGGATCGGGAGTTTTTGAAGTCGATGCGCTGGCTTTAGCTTTCTGGCGAAAACCGGGTTCCGGGCGGAATCCGGTCCTGACGCAAGAAAATTTCGCAATCGGAAGGCCGTAGGCGCGTTTCCTGAGGGTGGCCGGTATATCGCATCCCCCTTTTCCGCTTCCCTGCCCTGCCCTCATCGGCGAGGCTGCGGCGACGGTTTTAAAAACTGTCTCTGGCTCTTGCGCTGCTGTTCGTACTTCTCGGCATTCTCGGCCATAACCCGGCAATAGCCCTTGAACTTTCCCTTTTCGATATTCCCAGCCCTGATACGTTCCCGCGCCCGGTCGCTGACTTCGGGAAGCTTAGCGGCTATCTCGTCGGTAGTCCAACCGCGTTCATAGGCGTATTTCGCCCAAAAATAATCGGCCTTGCTCCGGTCGGGCTTCCGTCCGCCCTTCTCGGTGCGCGGGTTAACACCTGCTGACAGTCCGGCCTTTGGCGGCCGCTTTCGGTCGGTGTGGCGCGGTTGAGGGGGCAGAACTGGCGGGGGGTGTGGTAGTTCTCGAGGTGCTAAAAACCCGGCCTTCTCGAGCGCCGCAACGGTGGTGAGGCCGCCGGCACGAACATGCCCTAACGTGACAACCGGAAAATCGGGCGCATAGTCCAGCTTAAAGTTTATGGAACCGACAACGCGGCTGGCACCGGACGCATTATGGTCGGCTGCGGTAGCACGGCGTACACGGGTTTTAAACTCTCTGGCGGCTTCCTCGTCGTTTTCCTTCGGTCCATCCGACACCGCAAGTCATGCTTGCCATTTGAGGGGTGAGGTCCGGTAGGTCATGAAGGCATACGGCTCCATCTTCGCGGCCTTTTCGGCGGTGAAGTCGTCAAGCTGTATCAACAGGGCCGTTGTCGATCGCGGGCGAATGATGACGTTATGCCGGTTGCGCTCGCCGTCTTGTAGATCGCGGCCAATCCTGCGGCGGATTTCGTCAAGGCTCCTGCCTGGGCGTTGCAGGCCGGGAACCTTGATGCCCTTCTGGTCGGTGATGGTCAAATCAAACACCCGTGCGCCAACACTGGCGAAAGCCTCAATCATCGCAAGGGCCGCGCTGGTGTCGGTTCTGCCGGTCGTTGTCTCCCCTGCCCTGTTGTCCACCAATCCCCCCGCCAGTTCTGCCCTTTTTATCTGCCGGCAATAGCAGCACTCCCCGTTTATGCCGTCAATTCTCAAGTGACAGTTGCGACGCCGATTAGGCGGCGCTCCGTGTTTTTTGCCGCGTAGCGGCTTCAAAGAAAGTTGAGCGACCCGAAGGGGCGCTTTCCTTTTTGTCTTCCGCGTAGCGAAGCGAAGCGGCCCTGCCTTCGGAGCGTTATCCACAGCCGGAGCGCGACCAACTACAAAAGAACTATCTATATAACTATAAGAAGGGATACCGTTTCATCGTTCCAAAAGTTGAAAAGGGTTACCGTTTCATCGTGGGTAACTTCTGTTATCCACAGGGTTTCGAAATGGTTTTCTGAGGCACAGCCAGCCGGGTGGCGTGGATAGTAAAACCGCCTTTTGCGTTACCGATTTGAAGGCCGGGGTATAAGGTTGCGATCTTCCAAAGCGTGGCTTTCGCTTTAGTCCTGAAGTTTTTCAAAGTGCCGTAATCTGCTCCAAACTGGCGGCGCAACTGCTCCCATGCAACAAACTGCGACGGCTGCTTTTTCTGCACGATGATGAATGCGGAATAGCAAACCCATGCATAAAGGTCCAAGGCAAGCGGCGAGCGTTTAAGAGCCTTCAAGGCTCGCGTGTCGATTGGCACTGTCACGGCGGTAATCGCGTCGAAAAATTTGTCTCCTAGCTCAATCCAACTCCCGAAAAGTACATCTTGGTCCGGCTGCTTTGGGTCCCACCACAGAATCCACGCGAACGGTGATGGTGCTTTACGTGAGGTGATCGAGACGAAGGGCCTGTTCTGCGCCTTCTACAGCGATTGCGGCAGCCATTTCTTTGTCACCCGTAAAGCGGGCGAGCAGGTAGATCCGCACCGGCTGACTCAGGTCGGGTGAGCGATGAGAGAACTCGGAGTGGAAATGATTCCGGCCTATTCGCCACAAGCGCAGGGCCGGTGCGAACGCAGCTTCGGCACGTGGCAGAACCGTTTGCCGCAGGAACTGCGCTTGGCCGGCCTCGACACGTTGGAGCAGGCCAATGCGTTCTTGCGTGATCGCTACATTGTCGAGTTTAATCGCAAGTTCGCCAAACCAGCAACCGAGAAAGTCACGGCGTTTCGCAAATGCGGGCGCAAGGAGCTGGACTGGGTGTTCTCGATCCAAACGGAACGAACGGTCGGCCAAGATAACACCATCGTTCTGCAGAACCTTTATTTGCAATTACAGAAGGCGCGGTTTCGCAATACCTTGGCGGGCTGCACGGTGACCGTCTGCGAACATCTCGACGGCAGCGTCTCGGTGCGCTGGGGGCCGCATCTTCTGACCGCCGGCAAAGCCGCAAGAGAAGGTGGAAAAGACGGCGCCACAGGCGCCTTGGGAATCTCGCCCAAAGCGCGAGATTCCCACTTTCCCCACCGCCCGATGGCGACTACGCGTACACTCAAATCCAAGGCGAAGAACAAAGCAGCCTGACCGGACAGATATCGTGTCAATAAAACCGGACAGATTCAAAAGCTAACAACAGGCGGTCCTGGTGCAGCCGGTCCTGGTGCTAAAAATGAGGACCGGCCAAACTAAGGTCTTGGCGTCCTACGCGATTTCAAGGCCGCCTTAGACTCTGGCGCCCCAGGCAGCAGCCCGTACACATCCACTGCGCCGCTCGCGCCCACATAGACGCGGCCGTTTGCCACGGTCGGGATGTTGAAGCGCCGTGCCGTTCCGGCCAGGTCGCGCGTCCGGTCCTGGTCGCTGTTGTATAGCTCGTGCGCGACGTTAGCAGCCTCGTAGGCGTGCAGCGTAGCAGCCCGGTCGTTTCCGTTCCAAATTTTCGTCTCAATGAACCAAACGATACCGTCCCGCTTGTTGTTTGCTGACACGGCCGGCGTCGCGCCGGGCTCTCTCACGTCTGCCTTGGATACGCATGCCGGTTGAAGGCGCCCGTCGGCCTGAACGGCAAAATCTCTTAAGACGTCGTCGCCGGCAATATAAAAGAGATGCCCATTCCAGTACGCGGGGGCGGATTTGATCGACTTCTGAAGCGAAATCGTTTGGATCGCGTTCGCATCGCTACCGGCGTGGAACTTCCCCATCCGCTCTCGATTCAGCACATAAATCACTCCTCCCTTCCCACCAACAACGACCAATCGCGGGCCGTTTGGCGATGGCGGTGGAATCAGCACGGGGCCGCCGGATCCCAGGTCCGCGTCTTCCCGCGAGAGCTGCGCCTCGTTGAACGGCG
>CAVPKW010000006.1:0-497500 GCA_963705805.1 uncultured Acidobacteriaceae bacterium | reverse complement strand
ACTAAGGTCCCCAAGTACATGCTAAGTGGGAAAGGAAGTCGAGTTCCTCAGACAGCCAGGAGGTTGGCTTAGAAGCAGCCATCCTTTAAAGAAAGCGTAATAGCTCACTGGTCGAGGGACTCGGTACCGACAATCCAACGGGGCTCAAGCATGTCACCGAAGTTATGGACTCATTGGAGTGGTAGGAGAGCGTTCCTAGCGAAATGAAGGTATACCGTAAGGAGTACTGGATTGCTAGGAAGTGACTCTGCCAGCATAAGTAGCGAAAAGCCAGGTGAGAACCCTGGCCGCCGAAAGTCTAAGGATTCCTGAGAAAGGTTAATCCGCTCAGGGTTAGTCGGGGCCTAAGGTGAGGCCGAAAGGCGTAGCTGATGGACACACGGTTAATATTCCGTGACTACGTGGGTTCGATAAAGACCGATGGGGGGACGCACCGCGCAAGCGAGATCTGGAGTGGCAAATCCGCCAGGTCGTGTGCCAGGAAAATCCTCTAAGGAGAATCACCGTACCCGTACCACAAACCGACACAGGTGGACGAGATGAGTATTCTAAGGCGCTCGGGTGATGGAGTTGCGAAGGAACTAGGCAAATTAACCCCGTAACTTCGGGAGAAGGGGTGCCCACTTCGGTGGGCCGCAGTGAAACGCATCAGGCGACTGTTTAACAAAAACACAGGTCTCTGCTAAGTCTAAAACGACGTATAGGGGCTGACGCCTGCCCGGTGCCGGAAGGTTAAAAGGAGAGGTTAGCCGCAAGGCGAAGCTTTGAATTGAAGCCCCGGTGAACGGCGGCCGTAACTATAACGGTCCTAAGGTAGCGAAATTCCTTGTCGGGTAAGTTCCGACCTGCACGAATGGCGTAACGATCTGATGACTGTCGGCGCGCTCCGCCCGGCGAACTTGTGGTTCCGGTGAAGACGCCGGATGCCCGCCACTAGACGGAAAGACCCCGTGCACCTTTACTATACCTTTGCAATGAACTATGGTGCGGTCTGCGCAGCATAGGTGGGAGGCTTTGAACTCAGGCTCTTGGGCTTGAGGGAGCCAACGGTGAGATACCACCCTGATCGTTCTGTGGTTCTAACCTACTCCCGTGATCCGGGAGAGGGACATTGCAAGGCGGGTAGTTTGACTGGGGCGGTCGCCTCCTAAATTGTAACGGAGGCGCTCGAAGCTTGGTTCACGCTGTTTGGAAATCAGCGGTCGAGTGCAAAGGCATAAACCAGGTTGACTGCGAGACCTACAAGTCAAGCAGGTGGGAAACCAGGACTTAGTGATCCGGTGGTTCTGTATGGAAGGGCCATCGCTCAACGGATAAAAGGTACGCCGGGGATAACAGGCTGATCGGAGTCAAGAGTTCACATCGACGCTCCGGTTTGGCACCTCGATGTCGGTTCATCGCATCCTGGGGGTGTAGAAGCTCCCAAGGGTTAGGCTGTTCGCCTATTAAAGCGGTACGTGAACTGGGTTCAGAACGTCGCGAGACAGTTCGGTCCCTATCTGTGGTGGGCGCAGGAGATTTGAAGGGGCTTGCCCTTAGTACGAGAGGACCGGGGTGAACGAACCTCTTGTGATTCAGTTGTCATACAAGTGGCACAGCTGAGTAGCGAAGTTCGGTCAGGATAAGTGCTGAATGCATATAAGTACGAAACCTTCCCTAAGATGAGATCTCCCTGAAGAGCCGTGAAAGACGATCACGTTGATAGGACGGATGTGTAAGCACAGTAATGTGTTGAGCTTACCGTTACTAATAGCTCGTTCGGCTTGACCATAAAATTAACTATACGTTTGGCCGCAACGAACTGTAGCCAGTCAATAACTATTCAAATACCTTGAACCCTTACCGGTTTGCTGGTTGGCCTTTGTTAAGACGAAGCCCCAGTCGCGATTTTGGGTGATAGCAGCGAGAGGGTCCCACCCGTTCCCATCCCGAACACGGAAGTTAAGCCTCTCAGCCCCGATGGTACTGCATGCGCGAGTGTGTGGGAGAGTAGGAAGTCGCCCGATTAAATTCAAAAACAAACCCCCGATTCCTTATGGAGTCGGGGGTTTGTTTTTGGGCGGTTCCGGCGGGTACCGGTACGAGCGATGAGGCCTCATCTTCAGGACTCGTAGAACGTAGGTCTTGTCACCGTTTTTTCATGTTCGTCGTCCCACCAGAAATGGACCTCAACAAAATGATCGCCGAGTTGCAGGCCGAACGCGGACGCCTGGATCAAGCCATCGTTGCTCTGGAACGGCTTTCGGCCGGGCAGTCGCGACGCCGGGGGCGGCCGCCGCGGTGGTTAAAGGAACAAATGGAAAAGAGTGACCGTGAGGCCAACGGCGGCCGCCAGGAAAGCGGAAAAAGCGCAAAATCTAGCTGATCGTGATGTAGCGCATTCCGGCGCGGACAATCTTGTCACGGTCGAGTGCGTGGCGGCCATCCAACACGAACGGGTTCCGCATCCTCTTCGCTACCGCCTCCCATTCAAGGTCTCGATACTCAGGCCATTCCGTTACCAGGACGAGAGCGTCGCATCCTTCCGCAACTGCCTGCGCCTCGTCGCATAAGTGCACGCCCATGTTGCCGTGTTCTCGCTCGAAGCGTTCACGGGCGATCGGGTCGTGTGCTTTCACACGCACTCCGCGGTCGATGAGCTTCTGCGCGATCTCGATAGCCGGCGCTTCGCGCAGGTCGTCCGTGTTCGGCTTGAACGCCAACCCCAGCAATCCCACCGTGCGGCCTTTCAAAATCTTGAGTTCGAGTAGCAGTTTCTCTACCACCCTGTCGCGCTGCCGTGTATTGATTTTCTTGGCGGCTTCGACGATCGGCAGATCAAGGCCATACTCGGAGGCCGTCGCCATCAGTGCTGCCGTATCTTTTCCGAAGCACGATCCGCCCCAGCCAATACCGGCGCTCAAAAACCGCGATCCGATACGGGAATCAAGCCCGATACCCCTGGCGACTTCGGTAATGTTGGCTCCCACGCGCTCCGACACCAGCCCGATTTCGTTGATGAAACTGATTTTCAATGCCAGAAACGCGTTGGCTGCATACTTGATCAGCTCGGCGGAGGCCAGATCCGTCGAAACCAGTGGAATTGCGCTGACAGTCTCCGGGCGGGGAAGGTATGTTGGCGCGGAGAAGGTCTGATCCAAGATCGGCCGGTAGAGCGAGTAAAGAACTTCCAAAGCACGCTGCTCATCGGCGCCGATCACAATACGGTCTGGATACAGGCTGTCATGGAGAGCCGCGCCCTCGCGCAGAAACTCCGGATTGGAAGCCACCGCGAAATCGGCCGGTTCGCCATTGTGGCGCTGGTCGCTCGATTCGCGCAGCAGCGAACCCACCCAGTTCCCACTGCCGATCGGCACCGTTGACTTGTTGACGACCACGGTGAATTCGCTATTGAGGTGCTCGCCGATCATCCGGGCAGCCTGCGAAAGATATTCCAGGTTCGGCGCGCCGGAAGGCGTGGGCGGCGTGCCTACCGCAATGAATACCACCTCAGAGCCCGGAATAGCCTCCGCATAAGTGGTAGTAAACGTGAGGTTCGGCCGCGCCGCCTCCAGCAAATCTTCAAGGCTGGGTTCGTAAATTGGAACTCGTCCGGCACACAGCGCCTGGATTTTTGAGGCATCGGTATCTAGGCATGAAACCGTATGACCCATGTATGCCAGGCAAACTCCTGTCGTCAGGCCGACATATCCGGTTCCGATAATCGCTACACGCATAGTTAGTATGTGACGCTGCGCCGGCGGAGTTCACAACGCAATGTCGTATGATAGCGCAGGTCTGTTATTTCAAGGTTAGGAGCGCGGTTGCGGTGAAAAGAATAGGTTTAACGGTAGTTTTGCTGGCTTTTGCCCAGGCTTTATGGGCGGAGTCCTCCCCGGACAGCCTGGTGACGATCATGGTGAAGCACTGGCAAGTATCCAAGGAACTCACTCTCGCTGTGGCCAATGCCATGCCGGAAGCCGATTACATTTTTCGCGCCACGCCGGCTGAGATGACCTTTGGCGAACAGATGAATCACATCGCCCTTGGCAACACCAGTTACTGCGCTCGGGCGATGAATACCAAGAGTCCGCTCACCAAGGGAGAGGACAACACGAAAGCGACCGCCATCAAGAATTTGGACACGGCCTACGACTTCTGTATCGGAGGTCTGGAGAAAATGACCGACGCCGAGTTGCTGAAGCCAATGACTGCCAGCGGCCATACGGTCACCGCTTTCGAAATGTTTTGGGGCGGTTTTACCCATGCTGCGCACCACCGCGGACAGACTGAAGTTTACCTTCGTTTGAAAGGAATTACCCCTCCGCCATACGAGTTCTAACCAATCTGGGCCTGCGTGCGACAATTTGGACGTGATTGAAGTCATCCGCCCGGAGGCTACCGCCGCCCGAGCTAAGGCCGTCATATTTGATTTCGACGGTACCCTGTCGCTCATCCGGTCCGGTTGGATGGATGTCATGGTTCCGCTGTGCATGGAACAACTTGCGGCTTGTAAAGGCGGCGAATCCGAGGGGCAGCTCCGCGAAGTGGTAGAGGAGTTTGTTTGGCGCTTAACCGGCAAAGAAACGATCTACCAAATGATGGCGCTGGCCGATGCGATCAAGACGCGCGGCGGCAACGCTCTGGAGCCGCGCGCCTATAAGAAGCTGTATCTCGACCGGTTGTGGCTGAAGATCCGCGGCCGCATTGAGGACCTCCGCGAGCACCGCTCGAATCCCCGGCAATACCTGGTACCAGGAGCAAAAGCGCTTCTTGAAGACCTTCGCAGCCGCGGCATGCGGCTTTATCTTGCCAGCGGAACCGATGACGCGAACGTAAAGGAAGAGGCAGCCCTCCTTGGCGTCGCGCCTTATTTTGAAGGCCGCGTCTTTGGCGCCCAGGACGATCTCAAGAGTTTTTCCAAGGCTCTTCTTGTGCAGCAAATACTCAGCAGGACCGCTGGGGTGAAGGCGGAGGAGTTGCTGGTCTTCGGCGACGGATACGTCGAGATTGAAGAAGTTAAGAAAGCCGGTGGCAGGGCCGTGGGCGTGGCGACTCTAGAGCCTGCCTGTATCGCTGTGGACGAATGGAAACGTGATCGCTTGGTAAGAGCCGGCGCGGATTTCATCGTGCCCAATTTCACGGCTCTGGAAGAGCTGACCGCAGTGCTGTTTGTCCGAAGCGCGGTAGTAGCCTAGCCGCCGCCTGCTTATCCTTAATCACACGGGAGTACCATGTTGGGAACGTTATGAGCTATGAGTCGAGCGGCGCACCGCGGAAGCTAGACATCCTGATCGTGGAGAATGATCCGGCCGCGGCTTTCCTGACAAAAGAGGCCTTCCGCGAAGCGGGACTTACTGAGTTGGTGTATTCCGTGCCGGACGGTGACGAGGCGCTCGCTTATCTGCGGCGCAAAGAGAAGTATGCCGACCGGCCCCATCCTGACCTGATTTTTCTCGATCTGCATCTGCCAAAAAAATCGGGCTTGGAGGTTTTGGAGGAAATCAAGGAAAGTCCCTCACTGAAAGTCACGCCGGTTGTTGTCGTTTCCGGATCGGTTGATCCGAATGAAGTGCGGAAGGCCTATGAGCTGCACGCGAGCTGTTATATCCGCAAGCCGGATGATCTTTACGAATTCCTGCAGTTCATCAAAGTCTGTTTCGATTTCTGGGGATCTGTCGTCACGCTTCCGGAGAAGCCGGAATTGGCAGCCAATCTTCAATAAACTTATTCAAAAAGGTGGCTGAAGCATGACAATTCGGCCCTTGGTGCCGGCTGCTCAAATGCGGCCGCTCGCGGCCACCGCATTTAGGCTTTCGGCCGGGAAAGCTTTCCAGGTTTCGCCGCCATCTGAAGAAAATTCGGAGCCGGAAGGTCCAACCGCGATCACTCTTTTGTCATCGAGAAAGACGACTCCAGAGCGATACCCGGCGAGTTCTTGTTTTGGAGTTCGCCAGGTCCTTCCTCCGTCGTCCGTGAGAGCGATCGTGTTTCCGCTGGCCAGCGGCTTCTGGTAATCTCCTCCCACTGCGATTCCGTGCAATTCATCGCGGAATGCCAGCGAATAGATTCCAGCGGACGGGGAGACTCCGGTCAGGGGAGTTGAGGCGACAGTCCAGCTTCGTCCGCCATCGGCGGTATGGAAAATGCGGCCGGCGGCGGGTCCGCCCGTGCCGAACCACGCCCGGCTTCTTCCCACCGCCACAATTGAGGTTCCACTGGCGGCGAAGGCGCCCTCGCCGGGTAGGGCTGGCGGAGTACCGCGGCGTACCCAGGTCTGACCCCCGCCCCCGGTGGTAAATATCGCGAACTGACTGTTCACCGGGTCGCCGAGCAGGATGCCGTGCGTTCGATCCCAGAACCCGATCGCGTCAAAAAAGCCCTTAGCGTCGGGGTTTTGGAAGAGAAGGGTCCAGCGCGCGCCTCCATCGGTTGTTTTGTAAATGCGCGATTGATCGCCTGGGCCGCTCGAAACCAAATAAGCGGTCCTTTCATCGAAGGCTTTTACGTCACGGAAATCGAGCGACCCGGCCCCTGGAACGGTGGCCGCGAACCAATGCTTTCCGCCATCCACAGTGCGGAGGTAAGTTCCATTCGTCCCGCTGGCCCACGCCACGTCGCTCGAGACCGCACACAACCCGCGTAGAGCGGCAGTGGTGTTCGCGGCCTGCTGAATCCAGGAGGCGGCAAATACCGTGGCGGCAAGCGGAAGCATAGTACTCTCCTACCACGCGATATCATCAGAGTTTTTCGAGCTCAGGAGAGAAATGAAAAACGAAAGCTGTGACATCGGTCTCATAGGCCTCGCGGTCATGGGACAAAATTTAGTGCTCAACATGGACGACCACGGGTATCGCGTTGCTGTATTCAATCGCACCACGTCGAAAGTGGATGAATTTTTGGCGCATGAGGCGAAGGGAACGAAAGTGGCGGGAACACATTCTATCCCGGAACTCGTGCAGGCGCTGAAGGCGCCGCGCCGCATCATGTTGATGGTGAAAGCCGGCGACACGGTGGATCAGATGATTGAACAGATCCTGCCGCATCTCGAAAAGGGCGACATTCTCGTCGATGGCGGTAATTCGCTTTTTTCGGATACGAACCGGCGTACCAAATCGCTAAACGAGAAGGGCATCCTCTTTATCGGCACGGGCGTTTCGGGCGGCGAAGAAGGAGCGCGGTTCGGCCCCTCCATTATGCCTGGTGGAAACGCCGAGGCCTGGCCGCATGTGAAAGACATTTTTCAATCCATCGCCGCCAAGGTGGAAGACGGAACGCCCTGCTGCGACTGGGTGGGTGAGGAGGGCGCGGGCCACTACGTGAAGATGGTCCACAACGGCATCGAGTACGGCGACATGCAGCTCATATGTGAGGCCTACCAGCTTCTCAAGGATGGGCTGGGATTGACCGCCGATGAACTGGGCGACATATTTGCCGAGTGGAACAAGGGCGAGTTGGACAGCTTCCTCATCGAGATCACCGCTGAAATCTTCAAGAAAAAAGATGAAGATGGCGCACCGATGATCGACAAAATCCTCGATACCGCCGGCCAGAAGGGCACCGGGAAATGGACAGCGATCAGCGCTCTTGACCTGGGGATGCCGGTTACGTTGATTGGCGAGGCGGTATTTGCAAGATGCCTCTCGGCCATCAAGGACGAGCGTGTTTCGGCTTCGAAAGTGATAGATGGCCCCAGGAGCCGCATGGATACGCATGGCCGCGAGGGCTTCATTGAAGAGGTGAGGCGCGCCCTTTACTGCTCTAAGATGATTTCGTATGCGCAGGGCTACATGCTGCTTCGGGAAGCAGGAAAAGAGCAGGGCTGGCACTTGAACATGGGCGGCATCGCGCTCATGTGGCGCGGCGGCTGCATCATCCGCAGCCGGTTCCTCGGCAAGATCAAGGACGCCTATGACAAGGATCCGAAGCTGACAAACCTGTTGCTCGATGAATTCTTCAGCAACGTGTTGAACAACTACCAGACCGCGTGGCGCCAGGCGATTATTCACGCCATCGGCTTCGGCGTGCCGACGCCGGCGTTCTCTACGGCGCTAGCGTTTTTCGACGGGTACCGCACACAGCGTTTGCCTGCAAATCTCTTGCAGGCGCAGCGTGACTTTTTCGGAGCGCACACCTACGAGCGAGTGGACCAGCCGCGCGGGCAATTCTTCCATACGAACTGGACGGGGCGAGGCGGCCGCGTGTCTTCGGGAACATATAACGCGTAAACTACGATCATGGCTTACGGACTGAACGTTCGGCAGGACGGCGCTTTAGACTTCGTATCGATTGGCGGGCTGGTGTATCGTCTGGACCCGGGCATTATCCCGTTCCGGAAGGCCACCGAATGCCGTATACACGTTAGCGGCGGAGAATTCAATGTAGCCGCTAATCTGGCGGATTGCTTCGGCATGCAAACCGGCATTGCCAGCGCTATGGTCGACTACCCCATCGGCGACCTGGTTGCGGAACGGGTTCGCGCGATGGGGGTAAGACCGTTTTATAAGCACTTCAAGCACGACGGCGTGTCCGGCCCGAATATCGCGACGGTATACAGCGATCGCGGGCAGGGCGTGCGGCCGCCCGTGGTGTTTTACAACCGGGCCAATGAGGCTGCTGCCCGCCTGAAACCCGGCGATTTCAACTGGGGCGCGATCTTTGCGGGCGGCGTGCGGTGGTTTCACAGCGGCGGCATCTTCGCGGCGCTCTCTGAAACAACATCTGAAGTGACCATCGAAGGCATGCAGGCGGCGAAAGCGGCGGGGGCGATCATCTCGCTCGACCTCAACTATCGCGAAAAATTGTGGAACGTGCTGGGTGGCGCTGAAAAAGCTGTGGAGGTGATTGACCGCATCGTCAAGAATGTCGATGTGCTGGTCGGCAATGAAGAAGATCTCCAGAAGGGACTGGGGATTCCCGGCCCGGAGGTGGCGGCCAAGTCGAAGCTGGATCCAAGCGCCTTCTTTAGCATGATCGATAACGTTCGCAAGAAGCATCCGCACGTGAAAGTGGTGGCGACGACGCTGCGTGAAGTTCATTCGACCAACCGGCATAGCTGGAGCGCTGTCGCGTGGATTGACGGCAAAACCTTTACTGCCCCGACCGCGGAACTGGATGTCTATGATCGAGTTGGCGGCGGAGACGGTTTCGCCGCCGGATTTTTCTACGGCTTGCTGACCGGCGAACCGGAGGAAGAAGCCGTAAAACTCGGCTGGGCGCATGGTGCCCTGTTAACCACCTTTCCGGGCGACACCACAATGGCGACCCTGGACCAGGTCCGGGCACTCGCCAAGGGCGGATCCGCTCGCATACAGCGGTAGAGGGCAGAGAAATCTGTATCCTTTGGCACGCAAGGAAACATTTTCGAGTCATTGACCGGATGTTATGATCGTGATCAGAAAGTACTAACTCGCATGCGGGCGCGCATTTGGTCTCGCGTTTTTCCGGAGAGTGTCCAAGGCCGCCGGAGCCTCTTTCCCTTGTCGGGAAGAATCGCAATAGCCCTGATCTGGACGCTTCTTCCGGCGCTTGCCACAGCGCAGACGGCGACCGGTCTGGGGGATACGCCCCAAGCAGGAAAGACCGATCCGGTCGCTGGGGATACGACGGTCACGCTCGAATCCAGGAAGGCGCCCCAGCCGGCCAACAAGGGGGATTCGCGGCCAGTAGACATACGTGTCAACAAAACCCTCGTTCTAATTAATGTGACGGTGACCGATCCTCTGAATCGTTTTGTCACCGGACTGGAAAAAGAGCACTTCCGGCTCTTCGAAGACAAGGTGGAGCAGGAGATTACGCAGTTTTCCAGCGAAGATGCGCCCATTTCGATTGGGCTGGTCTTCGATACCAGCGGCAGCATGGGACCCAAGCTCCAGAAATCAAGGCTAGCGGCCGCGGAATTCTTCAAGACTGCCAACCCAGCCGATGAGTTTTTCCTGGTGCAATTCAACGATCGCCCCGAGCTGACGGTACCCTTTACGAATGACACGGATCAGATTCAGAGCGCGCTCACTTTTACGCAATCCCGGGGACGAACTGCGCTGCTCGATAGCGTTTACCTGGCCATGCACGAGATGAAGAAAGCGCATAATCCACGCAAGGCGCTGCTTATCATCTCCGACGGCGGCGACAACAGCAGCCGCTACACCGAGACGGAGATCAAGAGTGCGGTGCGGGAAGCGGATGTGCAGATTTTTGCCATCGGGATCTTCGAATCGCTGGGCAACCGGGGCCGGACGCCCGAGGAGGCAGCCGGTCCGAGCTTGCTGAATGAGCTTGCGGAACAAACCGGGGGGCGCGAGTATGCCGTTGAGAATGTGGCGGAGCTACCGGATATTGCTGCGAAAATAGGGATAGAGCTACGCAATGAATACATCCTTGGCTACACTCCGAAGAATCGCGAGCGCGATGGCAAATACCGGCGCGTCCAAGTGAAGCTCAACCAACCACGCGGATTGCCTCCTCTCCGGGCGTATTTCCGTCTTGGGTACTATGCGCCAATTGAGTAGCGGCTTGAACTGCCGATCCCAAATGAAGAAGATCGGCGCCGCCATGGCTCTGACGGGCATGTTTGCCGTTTGTGTTTCGGGGCAGTTCCGTTCCGATACCAGGCTGGTAGTGCTCCACGCCAGCGTGACAGACCACAAGGGCAAACTGCTGACGAACCTGGACCAGAACGACTTTAAAGTTTTTGAAAACGGTCAACCCCAGCAAGTGAAGATTTTCCGGCGCGAGGACGTGCCGGTGTCTCTCGGCATCATCATCGACGACAGCGGAAGCATGATGACGAAGCGTAGCCGTGTGGAAGCGGCGGCGCTGGCAATGGTGCGGGCCTCAAACCCTCAGGATGAGGTCTTTATTGTTAACTTCAACGACGACGCCTATCTGGATGTGCCATTCACCAACGACGTTCGCAAGATGGAACAAGGGCTTGCGCGCATAGATTCGCGCGGAGGGACGGCTATGCGCGATGCAATTGGCATGTCGCTCGATTATGTGCGGCTCAAAGCCAAGAAGGACAAGAAGGTTTTGATGGTCATCACGGACGGTAATGACAACGCGAGCAACATCTCACTGGAGAAAGTTGTTTCGCGCGCGAATCAAGGCGACACGATTATCTACGCCATCGGGCTCTTCATTGACGAAGAGAGACATGAGGCATCGAAGGCCCGGCGGGCTTTGACCGAGATGACGGCAGCGACCGGCGGACTGGTCTTTTATCCCAAGGACGTCAATGATGTCCAGCAGTTGGCGGTTGAAATCGCGCGGGACATACGCAGCCAATATACGATCGCGTATGAGCCGAGTATCCAGCAGCTGGACGGCAGTTACCGCCAGATCAAGGTGACCGTCGATGCGCCTGGCAAACCTGTTGTCAGGACGCGGTCCGGCTATTATGCGACTCCTGACGTCGAGGTTCCGAAACAGGCCGCGGCAGTGAACACCAGTTCCGTCGTTCTCGCCCACTGATGCTGAGGTTCCTTTGGGTTGCGACGCGTGGTTACCGGCTGCGACCATGGGCGTCTCCCTACCTGCGTTGGCGGATCGAGACCTACTCGGGAATTCCAGCCGACTCCATCAATTCTCGCTCCTTCTTCCGATTCATTCGGATCGAACGGGCGTCTCTGTGGCAATACGCCCGCTGGATTCGCCGTATGCGCTGCGTGCATTGAACCCATTCCTCGTGATGCATCAAACTAAAGACCGCCAGTACTGAGAAACTTTGACGCTTTTGCAAACCAATCTTGCGGGCTAATACTATGCCTGTGTCATACCCGGCGAGTAATCTTCGCCGGAGTCTCAAATTGGAGCTGAACTTTTGCAAAAGCTAGTAAGTTGGAGATTTTTTCCGTTGACCCTTCTTGTCCTGACAACCGGGTTCCGGCTGGAAGCGCAGAACACTGATCAGAGCAAGCCGCCAGTCTACACTTATATCTCGGAATGGGCGGTGCCCCGGGCCCAGTGGGCAGAGATGGTGAAACTCGATGAGCAGGATAAACCGTTAATGGACAAATTAGTCGCCGATGGCACACTCACGGGCTATGGTTCCTTTACAAATCTCATTCACCAGGAGGGTGAGCCGACGCACGGCACTTGGTTCACCGCGACCTCCGAGGGCAGACTCATGAAGGGACTCGAGGCGCTGTATGCGGAGCCAGGAGCCACCACCGCACCGGTAGAGGGCGCGTCGAAGCACTGGGACTACATCATGATTAGCCGGATCTACAACCAGCGTTCCGGTAAGTCCGAAGGCGGCTATCTCGCCGGCGATCACTGGGACGTGAAGGCGGGCGACATGCATGCGTACACCGAGTTGATGAAGAGCGACCTGGTACCAGTCTTGGACAAATTGCTGGCCGATGGCGCCATTACGTCATATGGGATGGATACCGAAGACTACCACCAGCAAAAACTGGGCCGCGTTACCTTCTACTTCACAACCAGCGACTCCGCGGGGCTCGATAAAGCGAACGAGGCGTTTCAGCAGGTCTATGAAAAGAATGCCGCGTTGGGAGCCGCTTTCCGGTCGCTGACCGAGCGGGAAGGTCACAGCGATTTCCTGGCTCGCTTGCGGTACATGAACAACAAATAATTACAAGCGATATAGGCGAGTTTCAGAATTCTCCCAGACCTTCTGAAACTCGCCTGCATAATACCGGTACTGCTCCCCTCGTTTCGCAAATAAAATAGCACCTATAGCGCTTTAAGCGCCGATAATCCCATGCGAGGTGAATTTTATGAGCAGTTCCGGTGCAGCGCCCAAACCGCATTATGCGAAGAGGGCAGGTCCGCATCACGGCATGATGCTAATGCGCGGACTAGAAACATTCAAGGGTCTCGAAGATCCGGCAGTTTCGGGTAGATTTGGCCGAATCTTCCCGAAATCTAATTACAATCCCACCGATGACGCCATCCACACGCTGGCGGAAACGATGCGGGAAGCGAACACGCCGGACAATGACAACCCGGAAGTCCCGATCGGCATAACGTTTTTCGGGCAGTTTGTGGACCACGATCTGACCCTGGATGCGACCACGCTCTTCGGGCAGCAGCAAGACCCCAAAGCAGTGACCGACTTCCGGACGCCCAACCTCGACCTGGATAATCTTTATGGCGCAGGACCAGGCGTCAGCCGATACCTGTATGACGTCAGAGTGCCGGACACCGACAATCCAGTGAAACTGATTCTGGATCCAGGCCGGGACTTCGATCTGCCGCGTAATACGCTGAACACGGCTGTGATCGGCGACCTGCGGAACGATGAGAACTTCCTCGTGTGCCAAATGCATTTGGCATTTATCAAGTTTCATAACGCAGTGGTCGATCTCTATCGGTCAACCAATCCTGGGAAGTACTCCGGACTGCACGGAAATACGCAGTTGTTCAAAGATGCCTCGCAGACGGTGCGCTGGCACTTTCAATGGATTCTGGTTCACCAGTTTCTCCCCACTATTTTGGAAAATAGCGTCCTGACCGACGTTCTGGAGAACGGACGAAAGCTCTATCTGTGGAAAGAGCGCGCCAAATACCCGTTTATGCCGGTAGAGTTCTCGACGGCTGCGTACCGTCTGGGTCACACGATGTTGCGGCAGGATTACCAGATCAACCAGACGTTAAAAGCCGATTTATTCGACTTGCCGGTTTTCGGCAACCCGAGGATAGACGCCAGTTATAAGCTCGATTTCAAGTTGTTTTTTGATTATCCGGGCCAGCCGCCAGCGCAACGCTCGAGAAAGTTCGACGCGAAGATCACGATGCCGGTGTTTCAGCTGCCGTTCATCGATCCGGCGCAGGATCCACCGGTCTCTCTGGCCGAACGGAACATGCTGCGAGCCAAGATCTTTAGCGTGCCCTCCGGACAGGAAGTTGCCCAGCAGATGGTAGAGCGCGGAATCGATCTGCCGAGCGTCTATAGCAATGCCGACCTCGGAATTGATAACGTCGCCGGCTTACAGGACCAGGCGCCCTTGTGGTTCTACATCTTGAAGGAGAGCGAGTTCAAGCCGACAAATAGCCTTCGGCTGGGTCCGGTGGGGAGCCGCATTGTGGCCGAGGTTTTCCTCGGGCTGCTGACCGATCTTCCAGGGAATTATCTGCACGATGAGCCTGGATTTAAGCCCACACTCCCGAGCGCGCAGCCGGGCCAATTCACGATTCTCGACTTGCTGACCTTCGCAAACGCTTGAGGAAAGCGCAATTCAGGCGCTAGAATTAGTTTAGTAAGCATGGCGATGGAGTTCGCCATAACTGCCCGCGGGCTGATGACTCCTACCACTATCTTGGTAGGAGTCTATCGTGCAGAACATTCTTCTGATCTCACTCGGAGCGATTGCCGGGGCGAATCTGCGGTACTTTGTGGCGCAGTTCATCGCCAAAGTAATTCCTTCAAACTTTCCTTACGGCACGCTGGTCATTAACCTGAGCGCCAGTTTCATTCTGGGCTTCTTTCTGATCTGGACCGGGGAACGGGTGATAGCGGACCCGCGCTGGCGTCTGCTGATGGCGATCGGTTTTTGCGGCGGATACTCTACTTACTCGAGTTATGCGTTTGAGACCTTCGCTTTGCTCGAGCAAGGGCGATGGGCGCTATTCGCATCCAATATGATCGCTATGAACGTGCTGTGCCTGGTTGGCGTGGCGCTGGGCGCAGCGCTGGCGAGGAGTATCTGAAAAATGAGCGAAACAAAAACTGCTGTCCAAGTGACTCTCTATTTGAATGAGTCCGATGACTGGGATGGGATTCTGCGGCTGCTGCGCCGCGAGAACGTTGCGGGAGCGAGCGCTTTCCATGCGGTGGCAGGATTCAATGGCAGGAACAACGTTCACCGCTCAAGCCTGGTGGAAGCGGGAGGCAATCTGCCTGTCGTGGTCATCTTCGTTGACCTGGAAGAGCACGTTGCGCGCGTATTGCCTCAAATCTGCCGGCTCGCCAAGAACCGCCTGGTTGTTCGAGAGAATGTGGTGATCGAACAAAATGTTCTGCAGTGACTCTAAACGATTTTCTTTCGGAAGAAGAAGACCGTAAGGAACGCCGAACCTAAACAGGAGAACGAGAGCAAAAGCAGGGCTGGAGTCATGTTGTGGGTGGCGTCGCGAATTTTACCCACCAGAGCCGGGCTGAAATAGCCGGCAAGGTTGCCGACGGAATTGATCCATGCAATACCGGCGGACGCGGCAGTACCGGTAACAAGCGCGGTGGGCAGCGACCAGAAGGTGGAGGACGCCGCCATGATGCCGGCGGTCGCAAAGGTGAGGGCTATGAGACCAGTCACGCCGGATACTCCAGGAATCGCCGACACCGCAAAAGCGAGCCCGCCAATAATGCTGGCGCCGCTGACATGCCAGCAGCGCTCACCTGTGTTATCTGAATGATGGCCTACCAGGACCATGGCAACGGCTGCCACGCCCCATGGAATCATGGTGAGCACGCCAATGCGGAAGGGATCTTTCGTGAGCGTGTCTTTTATTATCTGTGGCAGCCAGAAACTAACGCCGTAATTGCCCATGACGATACCGAAATAAACGAAGCAGAGGACCCAAACTTTCCAACTCTTGAACGCTTCCGCGAGCGTATGGTGAGCCTCTCCGGAAGACCTTTTTCTGCCCTCCTCCAGCTCGAGATTCTCGATGAGCAGGGCTTTCTCGTCGGAAGTTAACCAGCGGGCGTGGCGCGGGCCGTCCGCCAGCAGAAGCATGGTTACCAATCCGGCCAGAATGGAGGGTACGGCTTCCACGATGTAGAGCCATTGCCAGCCACGCAGGCCCCCCACAGACGACATGTGATCGAGCAGCCAGCCGGATACAGGCCCGCCAAAGACACCGGAGAGTGGAACGGCAGTCATGAAAGCGGCCACCATGCGGGCGCGATGTTTTTGCGTGTACCAGAACGTGAGATAGAGGATGACGCCGGGGAAGAAGCCGGATTCCACCACGCCCAGCAGGAATCGAACCAGATAGAATTGGTGCTCGGTCTTGACGAGCATAGTGCATGCCGAGACCACGCCCCAGACGATCATGATAGGGCCCAGCCAGTACTTCGCCCCGATTTTTTGCAGCCCAATGTTGGAGGGCACTTCAAAGAAGAAATAGCCGATGAAAAAGATGCCCGCGCCGGTGCCATAAACGGCGTCGCTGATACCGAGATCCTGCTGCATCTGCAGTTTGGCGAAGCCGACGTTCACGCGATCAATGTAGGCAAAGATATAGCAGAGGAAGAGGAAAGGAACGATACGCCAGGTGACCTTCCGATAAGTGCGCTCTTCTAACGCGGCGGCAGCGCCTATGTTCATCCGCCGAACTCTCCTTTTTGAGCGAGTCCGGCGAGATGATCGCAGCCGCGGGCCGTCAGGGCCAGCATGGTCAAGGTAGGATGCTTATCGCCGGTGGTCACGAAACAGCCGCCGCCGAAAACGAACAGATTCGCGATGTCGTGGGCCTGGCAGAAGGAATTCAGCACGCCCGCTTTGGGATCGGCGGCCATACGGCAGGTTCCCACTTCGTGGATTACGCTGCCGGGCGGAGACATAAAGGGATGCGAGTTTGCGATTTCGCCTCCGGCGGCGTGAAACAGTTCCTGCGCGCGCGCGAAGAAGTCTTCGTAGATTTTACGGTCGTTGTCGCAATGCGTGCACGTGATCTTCAGCGCGGGTATGCCCCATTTGTCGCGCACCTCTGGATCGAGTTCTACGAAATTTTCCTTGCGAGCGAGCATTTCGCCGCCGGATAACCACACGCGAGCGGCAGCCGGGTAGAGCGTTTTGACTTGCTTCTTGTAGCCTGAGCCGAAGCCGGGAAGACTAGGGGCGAAGAGGGGGAATTGGGCCGCGCCGCCGGAGGCGCTCATCGCATAGCCGCGAATGAATCCGGCCGAACTAGGCTTCGGACCAATGTTCCGGAAGTTGGGAATGTAAAGGCCGCCTGCTTTGCCGTCGTCGTTGCGGATCGCAGCGTCTTTCAGGGGAGGCAGGAAGCCAGTGATGCCGCTGCCGCCGACCTGATCCATTAAATACTGGCCGAGCACGCCGCTGCTGTTGGCCAATCCGCCTTTCGCGGAATTGAGCAGCAGACGAGTATTTTCGAGCGAGGAGCCCGCCAATACGACAACTCTCGCGCCCACCTCGACCGTGCGGTTCGTGTAGCGTTCGATATAGCGAACGCCTTGCGCGCGGTTTTCCTGATCCATGAGCACGTGACTGACGATGGAATCGCACAGAAGCGTGACGTTGCCGGTCTTGAGTGCGGGTGGCAGAGTGGTGGAAACGGTGCTGAACATGGCGCCCACGTCACAGCCGTTTACGCAGTTGCCGCAGAAGTGGCAGGGCGGCCGGTTGTGCCACATACGCGTGAGCTGTGCGACGCGGCGAGGCGTGGCCGGGAAGCCGATTTTGTTGGCGGCGGATCGGAAGATGGTTTCGGCGCAGTTGAGCGGAATGGGCGGAAGAAAGACGCCATCGGGAAACTGCGGCAGACGGGCGGGTGCGGCGCTCACTCCGATGAAGCTTTCGACGCGGGCATAGTAAGGCGCGATATCGGAATAGGAGATGGGCCAGTCATCCCCATAGCCGTCTCGGGAAGCAGCTTTCAATTCGAAGTCAGAGAAGCGATCGGAGGCGCGAGCCCAATGCAGAGTGCGGCCTCCGAGCACGCGCGAGCGGGACCAGCGAAAGGGCTTATCGGGCGGCGTAGTGTATGGATTATCCTGGTCCTCGATCATGATCCGGTAGTTGTATTCCGTCGCGCCGCGATGATATTTGCGCAGAAAACCCGGCTGACCGGCGCCGCGAAAGGGAAGCTGGTAAGGCCACCCATGATGAAATGCGCGAAAGGGATCTATGTGCGAACCAGCTTCGAGCAGCGCGACTTTGAAGCCGCTTTGCGCGAGCGCCATGCAGGCCCATCCGCCGCAGGCTCCCGAACCGACGATCACAACGTCAAATTTTTGCATTGCCGTTAAGCCTGCTCATGCTCAGGATGCCCGCAGCCCGGGAATTCCGTCAGGTAGGCGAGACCTTTGTATTCGAGCACCTCTATGAGGCCGACGCGGGATGTGTAGAAGGCATGCACAGTCATGTCTTTGATGAGTTGGTAGTGGGCGTAACCAGCGTGGCTTTTAGAGAAATCGCGCTCCGGTTCCGAGATAGTTTCGAGGAAAGAGACGCGCTGGTCCTGTGTCATGGAAGCGAAACCCTGGCTGCTCAGGTAGCTCATAGCGTCGCGCCAATGCTCCTGCATGGCGGGAGCGTACTCAGCAGCCGCGTTGACCACGAAATCGATGAACTGAGGAACGTAGGCTTCGCGCGCGCCGGGCGTTTCGTCATTGGGGATCAGGATCGAAGTCACCAGATCGAGCATATGGAAGTCTTCGGCCGGGAAGAATTGAGGCTGGTAGGCGGACCAATCATGCGGATCCGGCGGGGCCGCGGAATGGGCTGCGTGCATGGCCGCGGCCGAGGACTGAGCGGCCTGCAGCCAGCCGGTGAAGAAAGTATTCGCGCCCGCGGCCGACGCGGCCTGTAAAATCGCCCAACCTGCATCGCGACGGGTCATTTTGCGGCGGGCGTCAGCGAGCGCACCATCCTCCATCGATCACGATATCCGTGCCGGTAATGAACCCGGCGGCTTCGGAGCAAAGGAATCCGGCGAGCGAACCGATCTCTTCCACTTTGCCCCAACGGCCGATGGGAAGGCTGGCAAGGAACTGCGCGTTCGCTTCCGGGTTTTGCATAACAGCGGTATTCATTTCCGTACCAAACGGACCGGGGCTGATGCCATTTACCGTAATGCCTTCCGGCGCGAGCTCGAGAGCGAGCGCGCGCGTGAGGCCGAGCAACGCAGCTTTGCTGGCCGAATAGGCGCTGCGCTGCGGAAGCGAGACGTGACTCATGATGGACGTCATGTTGATGATCCGTCCATAGCCGCCCTTCATATGCGGAACGAAGGCGCGGCACATCAGAAATGCGCTGGTGAGATTGGTGTCCATGACGCTGCGCCACTCATCGAGCGAGAAATCTGTCAGATTCTTGCGAATATTGATGCCGGCATTGTTGATCAGAATCTGCACGCGGCCGAGCTTGGCGGAGACTGCGGATTCGAGCTGCGCGACATTCGCCTCATCACGGACATCGGCGACGAACACCTCGGCCCTCGCGCCGCCACTGCGAATTTCGTCTGCGGCGGCGGTTAGTTTGGCGAAGTCCCGTGAGACGAGTGCGATGGAGGCTCCTGCCTGGCTCAGCGCGAGAGCCATGGCCTTGCCGAGCCCTTTGCTGGAACCCGTGATCAAGGCAGTTTTGCCGGAGAGATCGATTGACGGAAGCGAGGAAGGCATCAGTGAGGGTCGCCCTCAACATGCTATCGCGGCCATAAAGACGGAACGTTACTGTTCCATGAAGTAATAGCAAAGCATGTGGCAGACAACCATGTGCGCGTCTTCGATGCGCCCCATGTGCGGCTCGGCGACGCGGATCTGGACTTGCGCCAAGGGCCCGAGCTTTCCTCCGTCGCGGCCAGTCAGCGCAATGGTCTGACAGCCGATGGAATTCGCGTATTGCATCGCGCAGAGTACGTTGGCCGAGTTTCCGGAGCCGCTGATGGCCATGAACACGTCGCCGGCTTCGGCAAAGTTCTTGAGCTGCTCGGCGAAGACGCAGTCGTAGCCAACGTCGTTTGAATAGGCCGTAATCGTCGGCAGCGAGTCCGTCAGGGCCATGATGCGGAAACGCACATCGCGGTTGAAGCTGGCACCCTTTACCATGTCGCAGACGAAGTGAGACGCGGTTGAGGCGCTGCCGCCGTTTCCACAGACAAAAATATGGCGTTGGCGCTCACGGGCGGCGCTGAGAATCTCAATCGCGCGGCCGACGGCTTCCAAGTCCAGCGTTTCCAACGCGCTGAGAAGTTTGGACTTGTAGGCCAGAGAAAAATCCACAGCAGAGGCAGCCGCGGCGGAAGTGCTCATATTGATAGTCTACGGCAACTAGAGGATGGCAGCCCGTCATTCGCGCAAAACGGCCAATTCCGCGGTAGAGTAACGAAGAGCCGTCGTAATGATACGGGTGCTGCAATTTCGGAGCGGGTAGCGTCACAAACAAGCGGCTACGCGGCAGATGGAGGCCAGAAGAAACGTGGCTTTCGCGCACTAAGTCTCATGCTTGGAATGTACCGCTGCCGGATCACAGCCGATCGTTACTAAAGATAAATGACAGAGTCATCTTCGTTACGAAGGAAACGTGCGGTCATCATCGGCGGCGGACCAGCGGGCCTGACGGCCGCCTATGAGCTGCTCACCCGCACAAACATTCTGCCCATCGTTTTAGAAAAGAGCGAATACATGGGCGGTATCTCGCGAACGGTTAATTATAAGGGAAACCGAATTGACATCGGCGGCCACCGGTTTTTCTCCAAATCTGACCGGGTAATGCAGTGGTGGCTAAACATTCTGCCGATGCAGGCCATTGAAACCTCGAGCGCGCGAATTCGATACCACAATCAAGACGCAACCGTGCCCGCTTCCCTTCGACCCATGGATCCGGCGTCGGAAGACCAGGTGATGCTGGTGCGCAATCGGAAATCCCGGATCTACTTCATGCGCCAATTTTTTGCATATCCGATCACCTTAAGCGGCGACACCCTGCGGAAGCTCGGCTTGATGAAAACGATTCGCATCGGGCTGAGCTATATACGGGCGCTGCTGTTTCCGATCCGTAACGAGCAAAACCTGGAGCAGTTCTTTATCAACCGCTTCGGTAAGGAGTTATACCTGACGTTTTTTAAGTCGTATACCGAGAAGGTTTGGGGCATTCCTTGCGATCAGATCAGCGCGGAGTGGGGCGCCCAGCGCATCAAGGGACTATCCATTTACAAAACCATTCTTCACGTGTTGAAGAAGCTGACTCCGAAACGCCAGGCAGACATCGCGCAAAAGGATGTGGAAACCTCACTCATTGAGCAGTTCCTGTATCCGAAGTTTGGCCCAGGCCAGATGTGGGAAGAAGTAGCTTCGCGGGTGAAACAGGGCGGTGGAGAGATCTGGACGAACTGGAGCGTGGAGGAGATTGAGCGAGATGGCCAGCAGATCAGCGCCGTGAAAGCCACGAACTCGCAAACGGGGAAAACGCAGCGATTTGAGGGCGAAATATTCTTTTCGACAATGCCGATAAAAGAACTGTTCGCGTGGATGAAACCGCCGCCTCCCCAGGAGATTCGCGAGATTTCAGATGGCCTGGTGTATCGGGATTTTATTACGGTTGGCGTGCTGTGCGACCGGCTGAAGCTGCAGGACGAATCGCGCGGCAATGGCCTCGTGAAAGATAACTGGATCTACATTCAAGAGCCCGATGTGCTGGTAGGGCGCCTGCAGATCTTCAATAATTGGAGTCCTTCAATGGTGGCGGACCCGAATAAAGTGTGGATCGGCCTGGAGTACTTCTGCAATGATACGGACGCGCTTTGGAGTAAATCCGACGGTGAATTGATCGAGCTGGCGAAAATGGAGCTGGAGTCAATGGGGATTCTCGACGCTCGTGATGTGCTGGATGCTACTGTGATCCGAATGCCGAAGACCTATCCGGCTTACTTCGGATCATATGACAAGTTTCCGCAAATAATCGATTGGGTGAATGTGTTTGACAATCTGTTCCTAATCGGCCGGAACGGGATGCACAAGTACAACAATCAGGACCACTCCATGTTGACTGCAATGACGGCAGTGGACAACATCCTCGCGAACGTTCGGAGCCGCGACAACATATGGGCGCTTAATACCGAGCAGGAGTATCACGAAGAGAAGGTCGAAAACAAACCGGTTGAGAGACCGGAGGAAGTAGCGGTTTCGACTTAGACCGCGGCTGTTAATGGAGGCTGGGCTCGGGTGCAGGACTGACGCGCGTTTCTTTCCACAGGCTGCGCGCCGGCAGAATGAGCACGGCAGTGGCACAGAGCGCCGCGGCAATCAGAATCGTGAAAGCGCGGACAACGGCGGAGAGGCCCTTGAGCGGGTTTCGCTCCGGTATAACGGGATCTAACAGCGCCAAGCCATAAAAGAGTCCTTGAGCCGAGAGAAAGAACGCTTTCCAGATACCGGGGAGCCAAAAGCTACTTATGGCGGCGGCGATCAGAGCAAACGGCAGCAGCAGGCGCCCGATTTTGTGCGAGACCCAATGAATGAAGCGGCGCTGAGTAGGCCAGAGCAGCGAGGGGAAGCGGCGCTGGATTTGATAAATGCCGGCCTGCGTGCGTACTTTTCGCCAGAATTCGGTTTGTAAAGACGTCGGCAGGTCGTATGCCTTGGCCTCATCTTCAAAATAGATGCGGGCGCCGCGGAAAGCGGCCTCAAACGGAAGATAGACGTCATCGAGCAGAATGTCGGCAGGAATCGGCGCGGCCAGCGCGCGGCGAATGGCGTAAATCGAGCCCGTTGCGCCCAGCATGGCATCAATCCGGTTGAGATTGCGCCGGATCCATTTTTCATAGCGCCAATAGAGGCCCGTATTGTATTCTTCGGAGCTCAATCCAGTGCGAATGACCAATTCGCCCGTCACCACGCCAACCGATGGATCGGCAAAGCAGGCGACCAGACGGCGAAGCGCTTGCGGATCAAAGGTTTGCCGAACGTCGGTGAGAACTACAATTTCGCTTTCGACGTGCTCCAGACCGCGGGTGACTGCAGTCGCTTTCCCGCCGGGCGGCAGGGCCAGCAGCCGGACGCGGGTATCCGGATATCCTTCCACGGCCTCATTCGTACCGTCGGTCGAGCCATCGGATACGACCAGGATGTCGATCAGCTCGGGTGGATAGTCGGAATTGAGGAGGGATTGGAGCTTGCCGCCAATCCAGGCTATGCCGTTCCGGACGGGAATGAGGATCGACAATCGCACCGGTAGGAAATGCTTGCTGACTGGCTTGAAAAACAGGCGAGCCCAAGCCGAAAGCAGGATGGGATAGCCGATTAGAACGTAGGCGATGAGGCAAACCGCGCCGGCAAAAATGGCTGTTCCCGTGCTCATCTCCTTTCCATAGACAGACCGGCCACGAATTAGACAACAAAAGATTTGGGCCTGTTAACTAGAGTGGCCAAATCGGGGAATCGGCTCTCAAGACGATTCCCCTCACGTTTCAGCGCTTGATGTTGCTGCCGATCGGTATGGTCAACGTGGCGCTGGCGGACAGGCTGGGAGTCACCGTGCTGGTGGCCACCACGGTTACAGTTTGAGGCGAAGCGGGCGCCGCGGAGGGAGCTGTGTAGAGGCCGCTTTGACTGATCGACCCGGGACCTGACATGGTCCAGGTGACAGAGTTATTCATGTACCAGCCCACTGCGTATAGCTGAAGCGTGTTGCCTGCCTGAACGGCGGTCTGCTGTTGGGTGTCGATCGCTATGTAAGGCGCAGTGGAATCGGGTGTGATCTCCAGACCGTTCAGGGCCGGAGCCGCGGTGCTGCTAGAACCCTCGGGGATCACGGCCCTTAAGGCGATATCGAGGTTGTTGTTGGTGACTTGCGCCGGAATGTACTCATCGATTGGTGTGGCGCAAGCGTAGTTAATAGGCAGACCGAAATCGTAGTTGTGAATTTGCGTCTGTCCTTGCGTTTCCAGATCCAGAGGCGCATGCCAGTCTGCTGGGAAGGGTGAACAGGTTGCCGGAGAGCCGCCGTTGTAGGGCTGCCCGAACATGAGCCTGACCTTGTAGTTTCCGTTTGGAACCACCAGGTTGTAGACCATATCCGTTCCGTAGGAGTGGCCGTCGCTCTCATAGACGGCAAGTTCGGGGTTGCTCACTTGCAACCAAGCTGGATAATCGCCGTTGAGCTCCACGTAATCGCCCGATTCGATAGCCTGATCGGACATCCAGACGTTTCCGTTGCCGTCGGTTAGCCCGAGCCCGCCCGTGTCGATCCGGACACTTCCGGTTGGATTCGAACCGCCGGGAATTACAGTGACGTAGAGTTGGGCCGTCGCATTCGCATCAGCGGCGCTGGTAGCGAGCAGAGTTGCGGCGGTCGGTGTCGTGACACTTGCAGGTGGCGTATAGATTCCATCCGGCGTCACGCTGCCTGTCCCGGAAAGAAGCGACCAGGTCACGCTTTGATTCGTGGTTCCGTTCACCCACCAACTTAACTGGTAACCAGACATGCCGGCCATAATCCACATCGTGGGCGATGAAAGGCCGATGGTAACGCCCTGAAGAGGAACGGGGAATACGGCTTCGTAATTAGAGTTGCTTTGATCTGTGGCAGTCACCACCGCGTAGCTCACGGGCGTCACATAGCCGTTGGTGGGATTTACCTGAGAGGACGTCGGACTAACCATCAAGCTAGATTCATCAACAGCCTCGAAATTGTTCATCGTGATGTGGGCGGTCGCGATCTGGCCCAGCGCCGCAAGAACCGTTCTATCCTCTGTGAGGTCGGTGTCGGCAGTGACTGTGGGGCCGGGGCCGATATCGGCGACCATCATCCCGTATTGTTTCAGGCCGGTTAGGATAACCTGGGCCGGGGCGCTAAAACCGCTGATATTGTAGGACGCTTTGAGCCGGAAGCGCGTGCCATACGGCGGCGTGTTCGTGCCGCCCCAACCGTTTGTTCCAGTGGCGGGCCAAAGCGCGGTGCCCTGCTGGATATATCCGCGGGCGATCGTGAAGCGAACCGCGTGCTTGACGGCGCCAGCCTTGATCTCGTCTAGATGAAGTGAAAGCGCGGCGAGAGGGAGATTCGCGGCGTCCGTTGCACCGTTAACAGGCAGGGCGTAACTCATCCCGCTATAGCTGAAGCCGCTCTGTGCGGTGCATGTCCCAGTCGTGGCGTCGCAAGCCCTGGGCTCCAGATAGTTGTTGTACATCTCGTAGAACTTGCACGTATCGCGGTTCACGGCCATCACGTGATGATCTTCGCCGTTCGAAGTGCCGGTGTATGCGCCGTTTTCACGTTTGAGGGCAGGTACGGATGGCACGAACCACGGGCCGTTGTTGGCGGGAGTGTAGTTGAAGTATTCGGAAGTCAGAGGAATACTGTTGTCGCCGATGCTGGTTCCCCAGGACGTGTCGAAGTCGAGGCCGTTCGTGCCCATGTCGGCTGACCATGCAGCGGAATTTGCATTGAGCAGGAGACTGTCAATGCGGACATTGAACAGAGAATCGTTCGGCAGCACAGGGCAGCCGGCGAGCGCATTTTGGGTCGGTATCGAAGCAGGCGCGGTATAGACGGCCGAAGTGGGGGAATTTACGGTTAACGTACCCGCGCTGCCACTGGTCATCGCCCAGTTCACCGGGCGGTTCGCGGTGAAGGTGATACTCCCTCCGGCCTGCGCAGCCGCGGAAGACGGCGTGATCAGTAATCCTCCGCTAGTAGGCGGCGCCACGCCCGTTCCTTTAATCGTGATGGCTTGAGGCGAGCCCGCCTGGCTGTCGTTGAGGAGGAGAGTCGCGGTTTCGATACCGGATCTCGAAGGAGTGAACGTGAAAGAGATGGCGCAGTTGGCGCCCGAGGCAACGATGGTCCCGCAGGTGTTGGCTGTGGCGAAGTCAGCCGCATTCGCACCGCTCGTCTGGACGGAGTTCATGGTCAGGAGCGCCGTTCCGAGATTCGTCAGGGTTACAGTCTGGAGCCCACTGGTCGTTCCGATGTTTTGACTGCCGAATGTGACGGTAGACGAACTCAGCGAAACTTGCGGCTGATTTCCAGCTCCGCCGCCTTCAGCCGTCCAGGTGTTCGTGGCTGTACAGGCGTAGAGGTTCGCTCCGGCCTGGGCCGCTGTATTGAAAAAGAGCTGGCCGACCTGGCAGATGGGCGGGAGTGCAGATCCAACCGCGACCGGCCGCGTAAACGGGAAAGCGGCAAAATCGGCATTCCGTCCTTGCGCGCCAAGATTTACCGTAGTGGAGATACTTTGACCGGCGGCGGAGCTTACGAAAATTAACGTCACTGCAAGCAGATACACCGCGGGCAAACCAAAGCGGCTGAAAAAGCGTCTCCGAAAAAGAGACTCGTTGCGCTGCGGCGGCACAAGCGCCGTCTTCCGAGACCTCTCGGCGGGGTTCCGTTTGGGGTGCAGCAAAGCTTTTCTCGTCCTTTCATGAGTAAAAAAACATGCCGCGAACCGAGACGGGGACTGCCTGCGCGTCCTGACGCGAATAGTACGAACGGCGCAAGAGACTTGTTTTGAGAGATCTAGGAGCAAAATTGGCGCAGGCGGGAAATTTGTGCGGCTGCTGTGACCCGGCGAAAGGAAGACTTGCCATGCAGGGCCGGATCGTACGGCTGCTTATCATCGCGGTTGCCGCGAGCGCCTTGCGGGCGCGGGTCGTTGTGCGCCCCGCGGCGCCGATAGTTCCTGCTGGAACGTCTCTGCGATTCGAGGCAAATGGTCCGGTGAAGTGGTCGCTAGAGCCGGGGAGCGCCGGCAGCATCGACCCCGATGGAACTTATCACGCCCCCGCGAGCGTCCCGGTAAAAAACAAAGATGGGGGCTGCCAAATTCTTCCCTCCGACCACATCTTCAACACGCGAGTGGATTCCCTGCCGGTGGATTCAAAGTCGCCGTATTATATGTCGCTGATCCCGCCCACTCCCGTTGGATATTACGAGGCGTGGGGATCCAACATCGCGAACCGCTCCACTCCGAAAAAAAGGATGCACTTTCTGTACACCGAAGGCAATGATGGCAGCTACGAAATGGTGCAGTGGCCGGAACTCAATCGGGAGGGCGGAGTGTTCAGCGATCCGCATTCTGACATAGATCGCCATGAGATCGCGGTGGATCGCGACAGTTGCCGGGTTTTTGAGTTTTATAACATATACGAAGCAGGGTCGAACCCTTCCTGTCCTACCTGCACCGCTCAGAGCGGGTTCCAGTACGGCGGTATGGATGCCGGACTGCCGCAAGGGTCGGTGGATGCGGCGGGGCTGCTCCTGACCCCTTTGACATTGCGGCTTGCAGATGTGCGATCCGGGGCCATTCAACACGCGCTGCGGGTAACCCTCAAAAACTCGATCATCAGCCCCACTTCTATCTGGCCAGCGAGGTCGCATGCGGGTGCCTGGGGCCACATTCCGTACGGAACGCGATTTCGACTGAAGAGTTCTTATGACATTTCGCGGTTCAGTCCGCTGGCCAAGGTGTTGCTGGCGCAACTGAAGGAGTATGGCTTCATTCTGGCCGATGGCGGCGCGAACTGGGAGGTAGATACTTCCACTGATGTGACGGAAGATCCCGATGTGATGGCCGCTTTCGATGAGATCAGCAAGAGAGGTCCCCGTTCGAGCGAGTTCGAGGTGGTGAACGAGTCGTCGCTGATGACATCACCCGATTCCGGCCTGGTCAATCCAGGCAACGGTTACGTAAAGCTCGATTCGTTTGCGATAGTTGTTGCGACCGATGCGCATAACCCGGAGAAATCAACTCGAGTCAGGGTTCTGCTGCAGGGCATCACAGTTGGGGTAAGCCAGCCTAGCGTTTGGATTCAAAGCGGCGTGAGCAAACGGTTCCCCTCCTGGGTAAACGGGACGAAAAACCAGAACGTGACTTGGGAGCTTGACCCTAAACTAGGAACGGTTTCGCCGGACGGCACTTATACCGCGCCGCAAGTTTCGCGTCCGGCTCACGCCATGCTGACGGTTTCGAGCGCGGCGGATCCAAGTGCAAAAGCGACGATAGCCTTGACGGTGATGCCGCCCGGAACGATTCGGATAAAAGTAGGGAATGCAACAGGCGCGCCGGGCGCGCCGAATCATTTCGCGCCTGACTACGGCCCCGATGCCGAGGGCCAGATGTGGTGGCGCGGCCAGGCTGGCGAAGTCTCGTGGGGAGTCATCGAGGACGACTGGTACGCCGAGAAATGGCCTCCGCAAAAGGATATTCAGCTGTACTACACGAGCCGCTATTCGTTCGGCGATATGATCTACCGGTTTTTCGTGCCGAACGGAAAATACAAGATTACGCTTCTGTTTGCTCAGCCGATTGACCACCAGAATACGCCCTATCCCAAGGACTATCGCGCGCCAATTCACCTGGAGGCGCAGGGGAAGCTGCTGGTTCGTGACTACGATATGGGCGCGGGAATCGGCTACGCGCGCGGCACGCCGGTAATGGAGTCATTGCCCGCTGTGGTCACAGACAATTCGCTTTACTTTGCCCTGCGGCGCGTGACGCTGCCAGGCGATAGCAGGCCGAGCCCGCTGCTGAACGGCTTTTCCATCGCGCGGGATGACGCTCCTCCCCACATCTCGATCGCTCCCGAGAAAATCAGCTCCGTCAACATCTCCGAACAGATTCAATTCAAGGTAATCGGATGGTCGATGCCCGACGCAGTGACATGGTCGGTGGCGAAGGGACCGGGATCGATTACCTCGAGCGGCCTGTATACGGGGCCAAGCGAGCCTCCGGCCAAAGAAGAAGCTGTTGTGGTGGAGGCGAAGAGCATCACGGATCCTTCGAAAATCGCAACGGCTGAAGCCATGTTTAAGGCTGGTGAACTGGCGATTTCGCCCGGTTCTATTGCCGTGGCCCGCAGCCTGACGCAACAATTCAAGGCCAGCATCGAGGGAGCTCCGTATAGCAACGTCGCGTGGTCTCTCTCGCCGCAGGTAGGCACGATCAATGCAGAAGGCCTCTTTACCGCTCCGGAAAAACTCTCCGTGGACACCAAGGTGACCGTGAGAGCGCAGAGCAAGACCAACGGGAGCGAGGCTGCCACGGCGAGCATGATTGTCAAGGTTCTGCCGGACCCGATCCGAATCGACTGCGGCGAAGGTTCATTCAAAGATGCGAAAGGCCGCCTCTGGGCGCAGGACTACGGGTACAGCGGACAGACAGTCAAATATAGCGTGAATGTGCCGATTCTGCATGCGCCGCCGGACATGCTGCCGCTTTATCAATCCTCTCGATACGTTTACGATAACGGCAAATTCAGCTACAACTTCCCGCTGCCGAATGGCAAGTATCGAGTGACCTTGATGTTTTCCGACTATGGTTTCGACACGCCCGGGCACCACTATTTCGACGTGAAACTGAATGGCCGGCAAGTGCTGACGAACTTCGATCCCAACGCCGAGTATGGAACCCGGGCAGCCATCGACAAACAGTTTGAGGTGACGGTAGACGATAAGGCCCTGCATATCGATTTCATCGGGCACAAGGGCGGCGCCCTGATCAATGGCATAGAGATCGTTCCCATCGCGGAGTGATCAGGGAGCGTCCCTTCTGCAATGGTGTGCAAACTAGAAGTGTGTTGGTATTGAAACCGTTCACATATATCCAAATTGCGAGATGAAGATCCAGAATGAACGTACTTTACGAAGCCGCCAGGTTTATGGTGCATCGGCGCATGCGCGGAGGGCACCGGCTTATGGCCACTCTCAAGCAGATCCGACCGTTCGCGGAATACCGGCTTTCGGATAAGATTACTTTCCGTTTTCCGATAGGACGGGATGAAAGTTACGCGTGGGGCGCCTTGGATTGGCGGCGATACGAAAGCAAGCTCATAGAGGCATTTTGCTCTGCAATCGAGGGTATGCACGGGATCACGCTGTTCGATTGCGGAGCCGACCTGGGTATTTTCTCGGCGCGTGTTTGCTCCCAATCACCAAACGTGACTCGGGTTATCGTGTTCGAGCCAAATGCAGCGGTCGCCGACATCTTGCAGAAAAATATAAGCCAACTTCCGGATGGGAAAGCCATTATGGGCGGTGTAAGCAACTTTTCGGGTTTGGCGCGGCTAGCAACGCCCTCATATTATGACGGTGACCACGCCCGCTTCATCGTTCCGGCAGAAGACGGGTTTCCTGTTGTAACGCTCGACAGCTTTGGCGTGTTTGGCGGCGACGTCGGAGTCAAGGTGGATGTGGAAGGGTCCGAACTCGCTGTTCTAGAGGGGGCGTCAGAAACCATCGCGCGTGCCCGGAAAATTGTTCTCACGATCGAAGTCCACGCAAAGGTCTGTCAACGTACGGGCATTGGACCCGCAAACTTCCTGAACTTCCTCGACTCCATTCGCCCCTTTAAGTACACAATTGCGGAGACAGGAGCAGCGGTCACGTCAACGAACATTGCCGCAGATCCTGCGAAAGTTCTGAACGTTGTAGCCGTTTCGAGCCAATAGATGTGGGCAGCGTATCCGGCTACGAAGTCCGCGGTTTCCGCAGCACCGGGTCTGAAGGTGCGAAAAGCCGAGACTCACGCAACCGCTCAGACAATTTGCTTCGTCATGCCATGGCCGTTTGAGTTGGCTGGAGGCGTCAATCATGTGGTCAACAATCTGATTCGTTCATTCCGCGACGACAGTGTGTTGGGGCTGGCGCCCATAGCACTCGAACTATGCTGGGATCCGCCTGTCACGCCGGAGGCCTCATATCTTGCGGTAAAGCGCTCTGTCTTTTGGCTCCGTTTTCCCTATGAGCCGGATCACCCCGTTCGCAGTGTGTTGAGCTTTGTTTTACATGCTCCGCGCTCTCTTCTCGCTCTTCGGCGGTATGTTCGCGCTAACAACGTCGCGGTTTTCAACGTTCATTATCCGGATCTTCGGGCGCTGAACTTGATCGCTTTGAGAGATCTCAAGCTTTTTCGCGGGAGAATTGTCCTGTCACTGCACGGATCCGACATTCGGTCCGCGCACCAGGGATCGCGGATCTACCAATGGTTCTGGAGGCGGTTGCTGCGCCGGGCGTCCGTGGTCGTCGCCTGTTCTGATGGTCTGCGGGAGGAAACGCTCATGCTTGAGCCACATGCCAATGCTGTGACGATCCATAACGGGATAGATTTGGAACTGTTCGGGCGGGACTCGGATGCGGAATTCGCTTTGCCGCCTGAGCTTCAGGGCAAAAGAATTATCGTCAACATCGGCGCCTTCGAGTACAGAAAAGGACACGATATCCTCGTGCAAGCTTTCCAGCAGATCGCCCTAACTCATGCGGACGCGGCATTGCTCCTGATTGGGAAGTCAGGGCCGCTAAGTTCCGACATCAAGCGCCTGATCGGCGAGGCCGAGTTGGGATCCTCGGTGTTTATCCTCGAGGATGTTCCACATTCCCGGGTGTTCGATTTGCTGAAGAATGCGACGATTTTCGTGCTCGCGACGCGTTGGCGCAAGCGGTTGATGGGGGAAGGCTTTGCATTGGCAATTCTGGAGGCGGCAGCAGCCCGATTGCCGGTAGTAGCAACCGCCTCCTGCGGCGTGGAAGAGATCATCCGAGACGGGCAAACAGGGCGTGTTGTTCCCCTCGAGGATGTGGCTGCTTTAGCCAGTGCCATTCGCGACTTACTCGATCAACCGGATCTTGCTCGCCGGATGGCCGGGCATCTCCACGCGCTTGTGCGCGAGCATTTCACATGGAACGAAGCGGCTAAGAAGTACGCGGCATTATCGCATGCTGAAGCCAGTTCCACATCTTCACCCGGGCCTGATTAACAGGCGCCGGCGAAATCAGGCAGCACCGGGCCTCAGCGCTCGGAGCAGGCGTAGGCTTCGCAGAATCATCGGATTGCCGGAATGGCCCATAATTTCTTCCAGCACGCTCATAATGCGAGGGCGTAAGAGGACTAGCGCCGTTACGTAGAACAACGCGCCCAGAAGAGAGGCGGAAATGAGCCTGGTCCACTGGTTTGATACTCCCAGCATATTCAGACCACGCAGCCAAAACCAACACGCGGCGGTCATTGCGGCGGTCACCAGCAATTGCGGAAGAAGCGCACCGGCAAAACGGCTCAGCTTCAAGCCGATCAGCTTGAACGGCAGCCAGAAGCCTGGAATCATCAAGACGCCTAAAGAAACAATGCAGTATGCCGTTGCCACGCCAACGGTGCCGAATCGCACGCCCATAATGAAAGCAGCGACATAGATGACCGACGCACCGAGGTTCCAGCGGAACATCCAGTCCGTTCGGCCTTTTGCGACATAGATCTGTCCAATGGTGGTCTGGATGGACTGCACTAGCCCGACCGGAGCCAAAATTTCAAATAGGAGAATTGCGCCAATCCACTTGGGTCCCAGCACGGCGCGGATGAGTGGATCGGCGACCACCGCCATTCCGGCAATAACCGGAAACGTAATCAGCGCGATCATCATACAGCTGCGGATGTATGCCTGGCAGAAGCGCTCGTTATCATCCTGAATGCGAGCAAAGGCGGGCAACGTAACACGCGCCATGACGGCGCTGATGTTCTGAATAGGAGTGAGCATCAGGTTATAGGCCATTTGATAGTCGCCCAACTGGGCTTGGCCAAGAACCTTGCCGACAGTGATGTTGTCGGCATTGCGCGCGAAATAATTGACGACGCCGGCTCCCGACAAATTTAAGCTGAAACCGGTAACAGACTTCACCTCAGGCCAATCGAATTGGCGCCGTGGGCGCCACGAAGACGCCGCCCAGTACATCACCGTTGCGGCGAGCGAGTTCGCCAGATTGGCGAACACCAGGCTCCAAACACCGAATCCCGCATAGGCAAAGCCGAGCGCTACCACATAACCAGCGAGCCCGGCGGCCAGCTCCGCAAAGGCGATAGCCTTGAAGCGCATTTCTCGTTGCAAAATAGAACTGTGGACGACACCGCAGGAGGTCAGCCAAAACGATAGGGAAAGAACGCTGAGGATCGGGATGAGCGCGGGGGTGTTGAAAAACTCTGCCGTAAACGGCGCGGCCGCTACCACGATCAACGCCATGACGATTCCCAGGAAAAAATTCAGCCAGAACAGGCTGGATAACAAGCGCTCGGAAACGGAGAGGCGCTGCACGATGGCCGTTCCAGTCCCTAGATCCCGGAAGTAGAGAATAAAGACGATGAGCAGATTTGCCATTCCCATGACGCCATAAGCGTCGGGCCCAAGCAGCCGGGCTACTGTGGCGACGGATGCAAAGGACAGAACCTGCCGTCCCACCGTCGACATGGTTGACCACGCAGTGCCCGAGATCGCACTCTGAGTAAGGGTGGTCTCGGCAGGTCTATTGGTCGCAGCCATCAGATGTTGGGAAATAGTTTCACTGGATTAGTCGGGATCCAGTCCGTAATGTATCTCCGGCGTTAGATGTCAATGACAGGAAGATTGTAGCGATGATTCATGCCCTTTGATGTGAGATATCAAACCCATGCTCGCCCACTATCTTCCGGATGTCGCATCTTCATGAAAACAAATGAGCGCGATGCGGCGTTGTTATGCCGGCTAAAGCCCGAATGGAAGCGATTAGGTGTCTAAATTTAAGCCCAATTCGAGTGCCGCCGCAGCAACCGCAACTGCTCAGGGCAGGCGTTCCGAGTTGCGGAGCGCCGCACTGCAAGCCAGTCGTCCTGCGGCCGGCTCAACGATTGCCGTACCGCCAGAAAACGCGCAACCGGAAGCCGAAGACTCGGTTTTCAAGACGGCCTTGCAAAAGTTCGCTCTGAGTGTCGCCTTGCTTTTCTACTTTTTCCGCTTTAGCTTTCTGCATGAGTTTGTTTCGGGACATATCGGGATCAACCTTCACGTGATTATCGTTTTGGGTGGCGCCTGCTATATAGCCGTCCTGCTCTCGGGCGGCGCGGCGCGCGCCTTGCGCGACAAATGTACTTGGATGTGGCTCGGGTTTGTTGGGTGCCTTGCCGCGGCTACGGTCACCAGCACATGGCGCGGCGGGTCCTTACCCATACTGATGGATTATCTGAAAACGATTCTCCCCGTCCTGCTGATCATTCCAGCAGTGACTTATAAGCGAGAGGACGTGAAGAAGTTTCTGGTCGTGATCGGTTTCGCCGGGATCGTGAATACTCTTTTTGGTTTTCTCAGCAGCGATTTCAAAGCGGGAAGAATGAATCTTGAAGCTGCGGGCAGCATTGGCGACCCGAACGACTACGCAGCTCACCTGATCTTTCTGATTCCAGCGATCGCGTACCTCGCGTTCGGCTTGCGTAAATCCATCGTGTACAAGATCTTGGGCGCCGGAGCAATTGCTGCGGCGTTGTACCAGATTTTGAGTACAGGATCGCGCGGAGGCCTGGTGGGACTGATCGCGTTCGCCGTTTATGTGTTAATCACGGGTAATCGCAAGGTTAAAGCCGCCATTCTGATCGGAGCGCCGTTGGTGGTGCTTCTGGCGCTCCCGCTGGTTCCGCGGGAAGCGACCATGCGGCTGGCGTCACTGTTTAACTCCAAAGACCAGACCGAAGAAGCAACCGAATCGACAGAGGCGCGGCGCGCACTGTTGAAAGCGAGCATCGAAGCCACGCTGGCGCACCCGGTGTTCGGAATCGGTCCAGGCGTATTTCAGGATTATCAGGCGGGGGTCGCGTCGGAAAATGGCGAGCGCGGAATGTGGCACGACACCCACAACGCCTATACGCAAATCTCGGCAGAATGCGGTATCCCGGCTTTGATGTTCTATCTGGCAGCGTTGGTCTTTACTTTTATTTATTTGCGGAAAGCGGTGAAATCCGAAGACGAATTCTGCCGCGGGGCCGCGACTACGCTCTCTGTCATGCTGTTCGGCTTCGGCGTCTGTATCTTATTCCTTTCAAAGGGTTATAACTTTAATTTCCTGGCCGTTAGCGGCCTGGCGATTGCAATCAAGCAGATTTTGCTTGATCGAAACGCGGTCTAGCACGAGTCTATTTTTTCTATCTAATGACGGCTGTTCGTTTTGAACATGGATCCAGCGTGTGCCGCAGGGCAGTACCTGGAAGGAATGTCGAAGGCTCGGCGAAATGTGCGGCATAGCCGGCCTGATCGGGGACGTCGACCCGCGCGAGAGCCGGGATGCCGTGTGCGCGATGCTGAGTGCCCTAGCCAGACGCGGACCGGACGGAGAGGGTTTGGAACAGTGGCCGGGCGCGACGCTGGGACATCGCAGACTCTCCATTTTCGATCTGAGTTCGGCGGGCCGGCAGCCGATGCTTACGCCGGACGGCGAACTGGGTGTCGTATTCAATGGCGCCATTTACAATTTCCTCGAATTGCGCGAGGAGCTTGAAAAATCCGGCGCTGTGTTTGGGAGCCGGACAGATACGGAAGTCCTCTTGCATGGTTACCGCCAGTGGGGAATCGCTGAACTGGTCGGCCGGCTGCGCGGTATGTTCGCGATCGGGCTCTGGGATAACAAAACCCGCCTTTGTTACCTCATCCGGGATCGTTTAGGCGTAAAGCCGTTGTTGTACAGCGTAGAAAACGGCGCGCTGACCTTTGCCTCAACCGCTGGAGCCCTTCGAAAGGGGCTGCACAGCGCGGCAGTAGATCCGGTAGCCATAGCCGAGTTTCTCGAGTTCGGTTTCATTACCGATCAGCGCAGCATTTATCTCAACGTGAAGAAGGTCCCGCCGGCCACGATACTCGAATGGGATGGCGGTCGGCTGAGCGCGACGCCATTCTGGTCTGCTCCACGTGTGCAGGCGACCTCCACAATCACGTTTTCCGAGGCGGTAGAATCCACGGAAAGCATTCTTCGCGACGCGGTAAAGCTGCGGCTCCAAGCGGACGTTCCGGTTGGCGCTCTGCTTAGCGGAGGAATCGATTCGACGCTCGTGTGCTGGGCGGCGTCATCGCTCGGCGCGGATATCCGGACCTTTACCATCGGGACCCCTAAAGACAGCAGCGACGAATCTGCCGACGCGGTCTCCACCGCGCAGCGTCTAGGCATTCGCCATTCGGTCATTGACCTCAGCGCCCAGGAACTGCCCGCTACGGGGGATCTCATCTCGGCATATGGCGAGCCGTTTGCTTGCGCCTCGGCCCTCGGCATGCTGCGCGTCTCGCGTGCCGTGAGGCAGGATGTGACGGTTCTCTTAACCGGCGACGGCGGCGATGACGTTTTCCTCGGCTATCCTTATCATCGAAACTTTTTCGCCGCGCAGCGTCTAGCGGCGCGCCTGGCGCCGGGCCTGGCGGGAGCGTGGCCACAGATGCGCCAGATACTACCGCCCGTGGGTCTGGCAAGGAGAGCCAGACACTTTGTGGACTACGCCACCGGCGGTCTGGGAGCCGTGATTCAAGTTCACGATGGACTGCCGCTTTATCACGCAGCCAACCTGTTGGGTCCGCGCCTGGACGGAGTGACGGTGCCGCAGCGTGGGACCTCTCTATCGCAACAATCCGCGCGCAACCTGCTGGAAGACTTCCTGCTGTATGACTGGCGAACCACTCTTACGGGGGAATACATGACAAAGGTGGACGGTGCGACCATGTACTACGCGCTGGAAGCGCGCTCCCCGTTTCTGGATCATGTTCTGTGGGATTACGCTGGTACGCTCCCTTTCGAATTACGTTTGCACAACGGCGAATTGAAATCCGTTTTGCGCGAGATTGTACGCCGGCGAGTCGGCGAAAATATCGCCGGTAGGGTGAAGCGAGGATTCGAGATTCCCGTGAGCCGCTGGCTCGCGAACGAATGGGGTCCCCAGTTCCTGGAGTTGTTCCATGAATCTGTGCTGGCTGAGCAGGGATTTCTTCAATCGCAGCCGTCGATCGATCTGTGGAAACGCACATCGCCCAAGGGAAAGGTTCCCGTTCAGCTGTGGCGGCTTTTCGTGCTGGAGAACTGGATGAGAAGCGCTTCGATTTGATGGTTGATAAAGGAAGACCTGTCCCGATTCTATTAATGGCTCGGGAATTAGGGGCGGGAGGAATTGAACGCGATCTTGCGAAATACGCCGGAGGCCTGGACCGCAGCCGGTTCACGCCCTATGTGGCCACCTTTCAACCGGATGGCGTCCGCGCGCAGGACCTGCAACGCGCCGGCGTGCCGATTTTTCATGTCAATATGCCGAGCCTGAAGTCGGTGCAGGCAGGCAGAGCCGCGATGCAACTGGCACGAATCTTGCGAGAGAAGAAAATTCGCCTGCTGCACGCTTTCGATCCAAGCGCTGTCTTTGCCGTTCCGGTGGCACGCTTCGCGCGCGTGCCCGTAGTGATGTCGAGCACTGTGGGACATCGGGATCTGTTCGACGCCGCTACCAGAAGGCAGCTCCGTTTGATCGACCATTTTGTAGACAGCACCGTGGTGAATTGCGAAGCCATGCGCCGTCACCTCATCAATGACTTCTCCATCCCCGAGCGAAAGATCGATCTTTGCTACAACGGCGTGGACACCTCCGAGTTCCACCCCTGTGAGGACTGGAGCGCTGCAGGCGGCCCCGGTCTGCTGATAGGAACGGTTTGCGTTCTGCGTCCGGAGAAGCGGCTGGACCTTTTATTGGAGGCTTTCAGACGAGTGCGGCGCCTGGCGGAAGGCGTGGAGTTGATGATTGTCGGCAGCGGGCCGGAGTTAGGAAGGTTGCAGGCGCTCGCCGCTCAATTGGGAGTTACCGACGGCTGTGTCTTTCAACCCGCAGTGCCGGCAGTAGCGCCGCTCATGCGCGCTATGGACATCTTCGTATCCTGTTCTAATTCAGAAGCATTTTCGAACGCAATTCTGGAGGCAATGGCGTGCGGCTGTTGCGTAGTGGGATCACGGGTCGGGGGCACCCCGGAACTGATTGAAGACGGACGGCGCGGGCTGTTGTTTGAGGCCGAGAACGTGAACGAGCTGGCCGAAAGGCTGGCGCTGGTTATCAAAGATAAGGAAATGCGGAGGCGTTTGGCTGCGACCGGCGCCGAGTTCGCTGCCAACAAGCTGAGTCTTCAAATAGCGGTCAGCCGCATCGCTCAGATTTACGAGAACCGGTTGCGCGAGAGAGGAGCGCTGCATTGAGAATCCGCTTGGCGGTGCTGGCCGGCGCCCGCCCCAATTTTATGAAGGTGGCGCCGTTGATGGCGGCACTCGCCAAAGACAAAGACTTCGAAGCACTCCTGATCCACACCGGCCAGCACTATGACGAGACCATGTCCGGGCAGTTCCTGCGCGACCTGCAGATTCCAGCGCCGGATTATCACTTGCGGGTCGGGTCCGGCAGTCATGCACAGCAAACCGCGGAGATCATGCGGCGGCTCGAACCGGTGCTTCTGGAGGCGCAGGTGGATGGCGTCGTTGTGGTGGGAGACGTAAACTCCACGATGGGGGGCGCCCTGGTAGCCGCGAAGCTCTGCATACCTGTTATTCATGCGGAGGCAGGGTTGCGCAGCTTCGACAGAACCATGCCCGAAGAAATTAATCGCGTGGTGACGGACGCCGTTTCCGATCTGCTGCTGGTCACAGAGGATAGCGGCCGGGTCAATCTTTTGAAAGAAGGCAAGGACCCCGGTCAGATCGTGGTAGTCGGCAACTTGATGGTGGATTCGCTCAGGCGCAATCTCGCCGAAGCCATGCGCTCCAATATCAGTCAGCGTCTAAGCCTGCCCGATCGCTTCGGGCTCGTAACCATGCACAGGCCGGCCAACGTCGATGACGAAGAGAAGCTCTCGGAGATTGTTGCAGCGCTAGCGATCATCTCTGAAGAATTGCCCTTGTTTTGGCCCGTACATCCGCGCACCCGCCAGCGGCTGGGGGCTGCCCGCATCGGTGTGCCGGAGTCGATTCACTTGTTGGCTCCGCTGGGATATCTGGATTTCTTGTGCATGCAAGCGAAGGCCGCGCTGATCTTGACCGACTCAGGCGGCGTTCAGGAGGAATCGACCGTGTTGGGCGTCCCTTGCCTGACGCTGCGAGAGAATACGGAGAGACCCATCACTATTCAGTGTGGGACCAATCGTCTGGCGGGGACCAGCGCGGAGAGTATTTTGAGCGCTTGGCGGGAAGCCGGTGCCTCGCCCACAGCAGGGGTTGTTCCGCCTCTATGGGACGGCCAAGCGGGACCCCGATGCCACGAAGCAATCAAGAGTTTTTTCCTTGCGAGACATCAGCGAGATTGTGCATGACAGGCGACCTGATACTGATCCTTGCGTATCATTTTCCGCCCGAGAATGCGATCGGCGCGGCGCGTCCGTTCCGGTTTTACAAATATCTCGCCCGGCTGGGGTATCGCTGCCATGTCATAACCGCCACAGACGTCTCGGGCTGCCCCGATCTGGACGCGGAAACCGTTCCAGACCCGTTCGTGGTGCGGCCAAGGCAGGGGTTCGGTTGGCAGGTGGAGCGCGCGGTCCGCAAGCTATTGCTGCCGGGCGTTACCGGAATGCAGTGGGCCATTCACGCGTTTCGAGCAGGCGCCCTGGTGATTCGCGCGGAGCAGGGCTCCTCTATCACGATTCTTTCCACTTTTCCTCCCCTGGGAACGCATTTGGCGGCGTATTGGCTGGCGCGCCGCCACAATGTGCGATGGATCGCAGACTATCGCGATCCTCTTGCCGATAATCCAGTCGATAGCGGCGTAAGCCGATTGAGCAAGGCGCTCTATCACAGAATCGAACGGACCTTTGTCGGCGCAGCCGATATAGTGATCGCCAATACCGATGCCGCGCGGGACAAGCTGATTGCTAACTATCCCGCGCGCGCGGGTCACGTCCATCTCATCTGGAATGGCTTCGACCCTGAACAACGGCTGGCGGCGCTGCCAAGACCGGAGCGGCCGTATTCGATGGTCGAGCCATGTAGGCGAATTGTATGGCGGGCGAAATATCGGACCCGTTCTGTACTCGGTCAAAAGGCTGATTGAAGCCGGCCGGTTGGGCGCCGAACGGATCAGGATACAGCTCGTCGGACCCATGGAACACTCCAGCGTTCCGGACCCCGCATTCATGCGCGCGGCGGAAGAGGACGGATGGCTCAGCATACTGCCCCAACGAGTTCCGCAGCCGGAAGCGCAGACCATCATACGGAGTTCGGATGGCTTGCTGCTCATTCAGCCCCAGTCCGCTCTGCAAGTGCCTGGAAAGCTGTTCGAATATCTGCAGATAGGCCGGCCGATCCTCGCCTACGTGCCGGCATTGTCGCCGGTTGAACGGATTTTGCGGAAGAGCGGCGTGCCTTTTGAATGCGTCTATCCGGATGTCGGGCAAGAAGAATTCGATGCATCCGTGGAGCGCTTTTTCAAGTTAAACGGCACTCACAGCTCGCCCAGTTCGTGGTTTGAGAATGAGTTCCGCGCAGACAACCAGGCGCGAAGACTGTCAGAGCTGCTCCAGAGTACGCAGGGCGTTCTGGCCGAGGGCGCGGTTGCACAATGAAGCGGCGTTAGACCAGAAGGCCGGCTACAATGCTCTCGAAGCGGATCGGGTCCATGTTGTTCACATCGAGCACCCTGGGTAGCTTCATCGACTCAGAGCTACAACGAGCCAGGCCGGTTTCACAAGTGGCGGCGGTGCGAACACCGCACTCGCCGAGCCAACCAACGAATTCCGCCGCGTAGTCTCCACTCGGATAGCAAAAGTGAACGGGATTGGCGCCCGTCATATCACGAATCCGGTCGCGATTGTCCTCGATTTCCCGCACGAACAGCGTGCGATCTCGCGGCGTGCGATGGCGATGCGTGTGCAGTTGTATATCCACTCCCGCGCGGGCGACCTCGCCTACTTCCTCCGGACTGAGTAATTGAAAAAGTCGGCGCTGCATGATTTTGTCGTAATCGACAGCCAGTTTGCTTGCCAGTTCTCGCGCCAAAGCGTTCTTGGCGACGGTGTCGAGATGATTTCGCTCAGCCCAATTCAGAACCTTGCGCGTGACCGTTAAACGCTCGTCATATGTCTCAATAGAAGCCGCGCTTTCAAGTCCATAGTTGGGTAATTCGACGCGGGAGCAGCCGCTCTTCCAAAGCACGTAGCCTAAAGCGAGATCAATGATCGGAAGCTTGTAATTGCAATAATACGTCGTGAGATACAGAGTCGCGGGGTAGCCGAATTCCGACAGCACCGGAACACCATGACGCAGGAAATCATGGAAGCCGTCGTCGAAGGTGATGACGACACTGCGCGGCGGCAACGAATTTGTTCGTAACCGTTCCAAGGCTTCGCTGAGAGGCAGCACTGAGGCGTCCATGCGCTGAAGGCAGGCGAGCCGGGAACGAAAAATCTCCGGCCTGAGATAGAGATGCGGCGCCCATTCATGCTCGTCTTGCAGCGATAAACCGTGATAACAAAGGATCAGAAGACTGCTGTTTCGCCTGCCGGAACTGGCGGCGCGCGTAACGAAACCAAGATCCCGTAGAACCCGGAGCCCTGCCGAAACTGACTTGTTACGCAGATTGAGAAGGGTCAAGGGAGATCCTGGGGTGTCTTGTTCGCGATGCTTGCGCCCCAACCGGACGTAGCGCGACACGCCACACTGAGAATATAGATGCAACCCCTCCATACAATTATTGCAGGGTGGACTCTGATGCTCGTACAGGAAAGTTCTGGTATGCGCTGCCGAATCAAGTGAGATGAGTACGTTCCAGAATGCACCAAATGAGGTGAGTCTCGAACGCCTGTCCGCCTGGAAGAAGAGGAAATGGAAAGCGCGTTCGCTGCGTCGAAATTCCGACTAGATGCGTATTCCCAAGCCGCTCTTCCTCCTTGCAGTTTCGCCAGCCTCTTAGGCCAAGCTCGCAACAATGATTTACACCCTTCCAGAGGTTTCGGATACTCCTATCGTGGCCAATCCCCCGGCGGCACCCGCAATTCGCTCGGGCCTTCTGCGTAACTCGCTGATTTTCCTGGCATTTCTCGGCATCGTCGTAATGCTCCAGATGGTCAGCGGAGCCTATCGCTCCGAATTCGGCGCGTATCCCGATGAACCCGCGCATTATGTGACCTCGCTTATGGTCCGCGAGTATCTGGTAGGTCCAAACTTCGCTTGGCCGATGAAGTTTGCGGAAAACTACTATGCGCATTACCCGAAGGTAGCCATTGGGCATTGGCCGCCTGTTTTCTACGCCATTCAGGCAATCTGGATGCTGTTGTTCTCCGCATCCAGGGCATCCGTCCGCCTGGAACTCGCTGTCACAACCGCTGTTCTCGGGTTCTCCGTGTTCGCCGAAGCGCAGCGATGGTTCAGGCAAGGCGTCGCGATCCTCACGGGATTGATAACAGTCTGCATTCCGTTGGTACAGGCTTCCGCAGACGAGGAAATGGCGGAGATGCTTCTAGCTCTGACCTGCTTCTGGAGTGCGGTTTATTTCGCGCGCTACGTCGATTCCGAACGCCGCCGCGATGCGCTTTGGTTTGCCGTTTTTTTCTCGCTGGCGGTTTTGACGAAAGGCAGCGGATGGTTGCTGATCTTCATTCCTCCTGTAGCCCTGCTCTTGACGAAAAAGGTCCAACTCTTCTTTCGATCGTCGTTTTGGATCGCCGTCAGCCTGGCCGCGGTTTGCTGCCTGCCGTGGCAGATTCTGACCCTGCAGGTGGCTAAGCGTGGCTGGACCGGCGGCTCCAATCTGAGTTGGCGCTACACGTCTTCGGCTCTGATCCAATTCAGCCATGTGCTCATTTCTGTGCTGGGTCCTGTTTTGACCGTCGTCGCAATTCTGGGCATCGCGGTTTGGGTGTGCGTCCCGCTCATGAGAGCGCGGCGTTGCGCCTCCATGCCGGCTGTGATGCTCGCGCTGCTTTTAGGCGATTGGATTTTTCACTCGATTGTGCCGGCGGGTGTAGAGAGTCGCAAGATGATCATGGCCGTTCCAGCGCTCGTTCTTTTTCTTGCCGCCGGCGGAGTGTGGATCGCGAATCTTGCGATCGCGCGCAAAACTCTTGGACGCTTTCACTCGCCGCTCGTAGCGGCTGCGCTGGCGCTTATTTTTTTCGCCCAGACGTTTGCCGTTCCACGCGAAACGCAGTTCGGCTACATCCAAGTGGCAAAGTTTCTCACGCTCGATCCGGCGCTGAAGCGCGCAACGATTCTGGCGTCATCCGAAAGCGGCGGTGAGGGATTTCTGATCTCTGAGATTGCGATGCGGGAGCCGAGCCCGACCGACAAGATCATTCGGGCCACAAAAGCGCTGGCGGATGTCGACTGGTCGGGTATGGTTTACCGGCCGTTGTATACGACTCCTCAACAACTCCTCCGCTACATCGATCAGGCGCACATTGAGATCGTCGTCACGGATAACAATCCGCCCACAAACAGCTTTTTCCACGCCAACCTTCTGCTGGACGCCATCCGGGATAATCCAGATCGCTTCGAGCTCCTGAAAACCTTCCCCGGCGCCTCCCCGTCCGGTCAGATCCGCGTGTTTCGGGTTCGCCGGAGGGCTAGCATTTATGATCCATATACTTGATCAAGAGCACCTCGTTCCCCTTATCGTTGTAGATGAGTTCGTCTACGCTGTTTCGGGATAGCAGAACTCCGAAGCCCCCGGGCCGCAGGTTCTCCGATTCGCGATAACCCAAGTGACGCAATGGATCATCCGGCGGATTCATCACCGCCGCGTGCGGTATCTCTGCCAACGAGAAGCCCTCTCCCGGATCTTTCACTCGGCAGGACACTGCCCGCTTCGACCGAATGTAGGACAACTCCACATATTTCTGAGGATCGAACTTTCCGCCATGTTCAATCGCATTCAGCAGCAGTTCGCGCAAAGCCATTGCGACCTCGTTTTTCTCCTGCTCGGGCAAGTCGATCATCTCATGCACAAATTGCAGCAGCCGGTCAGCCGTGTTCATGTCGCAGCGCGCGGCTACTCGGATCCAGTTCGGCGATCCAATCAGCAGTTCGATGCCGTCGTCCCAGCACGGTTCTTCCACCGCCCTCCGTACCATCTCCTCCAGTGCCGTTAAAGAAAATGGCTTCGTGAAGTAACTGAATGCGCTCTCCCGCATTGCCTCCAGCACGTCGGCGGGCGTGCTTTCGTCGGCTAAGAGGATCACCCGGGTATGCGGATGAGCCTGCCTGATCTTGCGAAGCAACTTGAGATCTTCGAAACCGGACGTCTTTTCGCTGGTAAGGACCAGCTCGAATTTGAGCGACCCGGCGAGTTCCAAAACGGCTGCGTTGTCGGGCACCTCTCGAATGTCCCAATCCGGAGCCGGAAGGACCCGCGAAAGCATCGCTCGGATCTCCTTATCGGCATCAACTACAAGAGCCGTCTTGGGCGCCATCGCTACCTCCATTGCCAGTAAATTTGACGAGCCAATAGGCGTGAACCTTTTTATCGCACATTCTCACGTTACTTGTGTTAATCATGAGTTCCAGGTCCGCTCTAATGAAATGCATTCGCCGCACATTCTCCAGCGCTGTTGTCGCGATAATACTATTCATTGCCTTCTGCGCCGAGGCCCAGAAACCCCCACCTATGACCAAGGAAAGACAGGCATCCCTGACTTCGGAGCAGGCGCTCCAAATGCTGAAAGACGGCAACCAACATTTCGTCCAAGGGCTCATGCAGCATCGGGATTATCTCGGCAAGCTGGGACGGACCTCCAGCGGGCAGTACCCTTTTGCCATTGTGCTCGCTTGTGTGGATTCGCGCCAGCCAGCCGAAATCCTCTTTGATCAGGGTCTCGGTGACATATTTGTTGCGCGCGTGGCTGGAAACGTGTTGAACGACGACATGCTCGGCAGCATGGAGTTCGCCACCAAGGTTGCCGGAGCCAAACTGATCGCCGTCATCGGCCATACGAACTGCGGCGCGGTGAAGGGCGCAGTCGATGATGTCGAGTTGGGCCATCTCACAGGTCTACTGAGCAAAATCCGATCAGCGGTCGATGAGGTGGAGCACGAGGAAGGAAAGCAAACCTCCAAAAATCTTGATTTTGTCGACAAAGTGGCAGCAGTCAACGTGAGACATGTAACACAGGAAATTCGATCTCGCAGCCGCGTTCTGCGTGACCTCATGGATTCCGGCAACCTCAAAATTGTTGGCGGAATGTCTGATCTTTCCACCGGCAAAGTCACTTTCTTCGAATAGCTACCTGACCGATTGGCTGATGTGCGAGCGAAGCTCCCGGCTGCATAGTGGAGTTGTGAGTAGCTCAACATTAACCGATCTCAGTGGCGTCTCCGACGCGCTGGTAGGTCTCATCCAACGAACAGCCGCAGGAATAGTCGCCGTGAAAGCCGCGCCGTACCGCGTTGTGAGCGGCGTCGCCCTTCACGATAATTTGATTGCCGTCGCCGATCACGTCTTGCGGCGCGAAGACAAGGTGCCGGTTCGCGCATTCGCCGGCGAGGAAACCGTAGCAACCATTCTGGGGCGCGACCCAAGCGTGGACCTGGCAGTGCTGAAAACGGAAGGCTTGCCTGTTTCGCCGCTTGCTTCGGTAGATCCGGCTACGCTGAAGCCCGGTATGCTCGCCGCGGTTGTCGGTCTCACTTTTGACGTGGGCCCGTCCGCTAGCCTGGGCATTTTAGGAGCGATTGGCGGCTCGCGCCGGACCTGGCGCGGAGGAACGCTGGATCATTTCATCCGTCTTGACGTGAACCTGTATCCTTCTCAGGCAGGCGCCGCGGTCGTCTCGGCGGAAGGTCAACTCATCGGCATGGCAACCGGCGGCTTGCTGCGCCATTCAGCCGTTGCGCTGCCGCTGCTGACCCTGCGGAGAGTTGCAGACGAACTGGTGAAGGAAGGCCGCATCCGGCATGGTTATCTCGGGGTGGGATTGCAGCCCGTGACGATTCCGGCGAATCTAAGTGGCAAGCTCGAGAACGCTCCGAAATCGGGACTCATTCTTCTCAGCATCGAACCGGATTCTCCGGCCGAGCGCGCCCACCTGCAGGTGGGCGACATTCTAATGACGCTCGCCGGCAAGCCTGTCCTTGACGTGGAAGATCTCCAGAGTGCCCTGCGCGGCGATATTGTCGGCCGCACCGCTGCAGCCGTTCTGCTGCGCGGCGGCGAGCCGCTGAACGTCGAGATCGCCGTCTCCGAGCGTGCCAGGAGGGAGAACTAAAGTGGCGATACCTGTTCCGGGACGCATCGCGGAAGCGCTTCGCAAGTCAACGGTTCAGGTTCGAAGCGGGCGCGGCCATCGCGAGGGAAATGGCTCGGGAGTCGTCATCGCTCCCGAACAGATCGTTACGAATGCCCATGTCATGCAGGGCGAGCGCCCAATGGTGGAATCCTGGGAGGGAAAGACTGTCGGAGCGACGCTGATAAAGCTGGACCAGCGCCGCGACCTTGCCCTGCTTGCCGTGCCGGGATTCGATGGAGCGCCCGCCACGCTAGGCGATTCCAGTCTGCTGCGCCCCGGCACGCCGGTCCTCGCCATCGGGAATCCGCTTGGATTCATTGGGGCGCTATCCAGCGGCGTGGTTCATTCCGTGGGCCGTCCTCCCTGGGACTTCCGGCCTTACGCAGGTAGTGACTGGATCTGCGCGGATCTGCGTCTCGCTCCGGGAAACTCAGGAGGACCGCTCGCCGATTTCTTCGGACACGTGATGGGAATCAACACCATGGTTGCGTCCGGCGGCCTCGCCTTGGCGATTCCCAGCCGGGTCGTGCAGGCCTTTCTCTCGCGCCGGCACGGGCAAGCGGCGCTGGCGTAGTGGGCCGTCCCGTGCGCCTCCGCCAGGGGCAACAGGGGATACTTGTTCTGGAAGTGTTGCCTGGAACGGCCGCGGAGGCAGCCTCTTTGCTTCCCGGCGACATCCTTGCCGGGGCGAATGAAAAAATCTTGCAAGCTCCCGACGATCTGGTGTTAGCTGTGGAGCAGTCCGCTGAAGGTTTGCTGCGGCTCGATTTTTATCGCGGCAGGCAAGACGTGCTTCGCCACGTGACAGCGAGAATTCGATCGGAACCGGCCCGCAACGCAGCCTGACATGCCAGCGCGGTTTCTTCGCCAGGCTTGGCCGCCTACATGACGCGAGTTGTGATCATTGCCGACTCAAGGGCCCGTGCCCGGCGTCTGTCGGATCTCCTAGCCGGAGACCAACGAATCGAGGTGATAGAGGCCGGCACGCTGGGCGCGGGCAGCGATCAGCTGCTTTTCGCCGATGCTGTGCTGGTCGCAGGCCTGGGCTTGGATCAGATTCCCGCTTTGGCATTGCCGGTCGTTGTCTTGGCGGACCAAGCCGATGTCGTGCCCTGGGGCGATAACCTTCGTGCGTGGCTCCCGCTGAATGCATCTGGGGCCGAGATTGCGGCTGCCCTCATCGCCGTTGCGAATGATCTTACCGTGCTGACAGGCCCGCAGGTCAGGCGCTGGCTGCCGGGAATAGAGCCGAATCGCGATTCGCGTGAGACCTTCGTGGAATCGCTCACCCCGCGTGAAGTGCAAGTGCTCCGTATGCTCGCCGACGGGTTGGGAAACAAGGAACTCGCCGACCGGCTGGGAATTTCGGAACACACCATCAAGTTTCACGTCGCCCAGATTCTGGCGAAGCTCGGCGCAGCCAGCCGCACCGAAGCGGTCACCATCGGCATTAAACGCGGCCTCGTGCCCCTTTAACTTATCCGAACTCACCGCGGCCGGAGTGCGTCTTCTCTTCAATCAGAATGCCAGGAAACGAAGTTCTGCAAACAATCTCGGCTTCAAACGATTCCACCGTGGCTGTCGAAGTGTTCAAAACCGGGATGATGCGTAAGCGCAAGCACATACTCGTCTTTGAGAACTTTACTGGCGAGCTGCATTACTTGCCTGAGCACCCGGAGAACTCGCGAATCTGCATGAAAATCGACGCCGCGTCGATCGCTTGCTGTGATTCATGGCTGAAACCGAAAAAACGCCGGGAAGTGGCGGACTATGCCCGCGTCAAGTCGCTCGATGCCGGCAAGTACCCGGAAATCCGTTTTGAATCCACTCGAATTTCGGCAAAAGCCCTCCGCGGCTTCGTTGTGGAAGGCGAACTGAACATTCGCGGCGTCCGCCGGATGGTGAAAGTCAACGTCGTGCTCAGCCCCATGACGAAGAATCGCCTGCAGATTGATGCGGACGCGAGTATCCATCTCAGCGATTTCGGAATCGATCCCCCTACCTCCTTCTTTGGGCTCATCGGAACCAAAGATGAAGCCACTATCCATTTGCTGCTCTGGGGAAAGATATCGTCCGCGGCCGCTGCCGGTTCAACGCCAGCCTGACTTTCGCACCGGCGTGATAGAAATCGAACCGGAATGCGAGTCTCATCCATGCGGCTTCACTCGATCGCAATTGCCGATCCGCCGCTGCGTAGTTCTTACGGCCGGCATGCGCCCTGGGCGTTGCGCACGATCGTCGAGCTTGAAACGGACGATGGCATAACCGGTATCAGCGAGACTTATGGCGGCGATGGCCAGCGCGCGGCTTTGGAAGCAGCCCGACAGTGCGTGATCGGGAGCGATCCGTTTCAGCTCACCGGCCTCTACCGGAAGATCTGTGGCGTCTGGGACACCGCGGCCGATGTGCGGGGCGGTCGCACGCAAACCTGGCTGGTGCCGGGTGAAAACCCCCTCGATCAAAATAACCGCACGTTCGCAGCTCTTGAAATTGCTTGTCTCGATCTCATCGGTAAGGCCGTAGGCCAGCCCGTCTGCGAAGTGATCGGAGGCCGTGCGCGAGACAGCGTCCCGTTCTCGGCGTATCTTTTCTACAAGCATGCTGGCGGTGGCGGAGAAGGCGAGTACCCCGATGAGTACGGCGAGGTGCTCGATGCCCGCTCCGCCGTCCGCGAATGCCGTCAGATGATTTCGCAGTACGGTTTTCGCGAGATCAAACTAAAGGGCGGCGTTCTGGATCCCGCCCTCGAAGTCGACACGATCCGTCAGTTGCGCGCCGATTTCGGAAACGCCGTGCCTCTGCGAATTGATCCAAACTGCGCCTGGTCCATCGACACATCGGTCCATGTTGCAGAGGAATTGCGCGACGAGCTGTCTGCCGGAGGCTATCTGGAAGATCCGTGTCCGTCGCTGGAGGCCATGGCCGAGGTGAAAAGACGACTTATGGAGCGCGGAATCGGCACGCCGCTCGCGAGCAATGTGAGCGTTACTCAATTTGACGACGTCCCGCGCGCGCACCAATTGGATGCCGTCCAGATTGTTCTCTCGGATCCACACTACTGGGGCGGATTGCGGCAGGTGCAGTATCTCTCGCATCTTTGCGAGGTTCTCGGCATGGGCACGTCCATGCACTCGAATAGTCACTTGGGTATCAGCTTGATGGCCATGACTCACGTCGCGGCCGCTTGTCCGAATCTGACTTACGCCTGCGACACGCATTATCCGTGGCAAACAGAGCGCGATGAAGTGGTGGCGGGGGGACGCATCCCGTTTCGCGAAGGCGCTGTCGAGATTCCACTGAAGCCCGGGCTCGGCGTGAACCTGGATTATGACCGGCTTGCTCGCGGCCGCGAACGCTACGAAAAAATTCCTTACCGCAAGCGCGATGACGAAGCGGAAATGCGAAAACATGTCGATCCGGATTGGAAGCGCGTCCTGCCTAGGTGGTAAAGCTCGCCTGAATCGCTCTGGTGTTTGGGTAGTACTGGTCGAGAATGGCCCGCCAGGTCCAGCCGCGCCGCGCCAACCCGATAGCGCCCTCCTGGCACAGGCCCCAACCGTGGCCGCGCCGTTCAAGTTTCAGCGCTTGGCAGGTCTCGCACACTACCGATTCATAGCGGTATCCGTGATCGATGCCGGATTCGGTGCGTCCGCCGCATGCGGCCGAATATCTCGCGGGAATGACGTTGCCATCACAGCTCAAAACCATTCCGGTTGTTTGGCGGATCGCCCGCTCAACCATGCTGCCGGGCGCAGCCGGGGAGCGCATGAACTGGCAATGCGTTGTGTCGCAGAAGTCCGCAAAGGGATGGCGCGAATTCGCAACCAGAAGAATGGAGCGCGCTGCGACCGCTTGCGCCGCCAATGCCCCCAGCGGAACAGAAAAGACTGGAAGTTCCGCAGCCACTATGGAGCCCGTTGCAGTTTCAGCGTCCATTCTGACCACTGGGATAAGAACGCCTCCATAGGTGCTGATATCGACCGTCCCGAAGTATGCACGCTGTATCACTTCTGGAATCTCAAGCACGCAACCCACTTTGCTGCCATCTGGACCCGCGACGTGCACAGGCTCCCTGTTTGCCCTGACTACCAGTGATTGGGCGCCTTCCAGAATCGATGGAGTCGCGCCCACGGAACAGTGCAGCCTTGCATTCCCCAGCGGTCTAATTCTGAGCGCCGCCGGCTTGAGAAGCTTGAGAACCCAAAAAGAGCGGGAATCGGGCCAACTCACGGGCAGGCTCGCCGCCGCGCAGGCGGTCGATAGGCCGAGAAGGAGCTGCCGCCGGGTGCTTCTCTGGGAAATCATCCGAGCGCCGCGATCAGCGGCCTCACATTCTTCGCAGCATTCGCGCCGGTCGTATTGTGCTGGCCGACCAGTAGAACGTGGCGCGGCTCGTCCAGCGGGTATATCGCGACCACGAAGCCGTCGGCTGCTCCGCGATGCAGATGGGAACACGGCGCGGTTCCGGTCTTTGCATAGCATGGAATTTGCGCAGCCCGCGCGGTTCCACAGCGCGAGCACTGCGCCATGCCGGTAAGCACGATGCGTACACCCGGATCTGTCGCATTGCGGGCGAGGCGGCCAAAAGCCTGTGCGGTATGAAGCGGACTCTGCGGCCAGCCTCCTCCCAGACCTATCAGCCGCGAGGCTTCAAACGAACGGGGAGGCCAGGCAAGGCCGTATGAGAGACAGATCATTTCGAGCGCCGCTCGATCGATTTGCGCGCTCAATTGCAGGAAGTAAGAATTGCAGGAGTTCGCCAAGGCATTGACGATGCTCTGCCGTCCATGACCTTGCGGAAGCCAGCAACCAGTAAGACTCCCGCGGCAATCCACCACGGGAAAGCCGGCGTGCGTGGCGTGATAACTCAATACAAGAAACGGTTTGAGAAGCGAGCCGAGGCAAGTGCCTTGATCGGCGTTCGGCCAGTTATCCACGTGTCTGCCGCTCGCGAGATCAAGCGTGATCCACTGAACTCCGGTCTTCGCGGCGAGCGGCAGCAAAGCGCCAGTCAAGAGAGTGCGGCGTGTCATTGCCTGGCCATCTCGTAGCGCACTGTTTCCTGCAACAACACACCCTTATCAGAGGTCAGGATGGACGCGCGTTGCAGCCGCGATAACGCATTGCCGAGACTCTGAACATTGCGCGAAAAAAACGGCGGCGTCCCCGCATAAACCGGTGATTCCCGATTGCTGGCATTTCGCTCAATGAGCGCGAACAGCTTCGTATAATGCGGCCACTCCGTCGCGTGATTGTATCCAGCAGCGAATGTAACGTCCGCCGGAAGAGTCAAAGCCGCTGAAGAAGGTGGCAGATCCATGCGCGTCAAGACGATTACATTTTCACTCACCGACACCTGCAAAGGATCCAGACTCCCGGTCTCTGTGATGCTTGCCACCTGGGACAGAACCTGATTCAGAAGAGCGGCGTCCGGATGCTTGCAGATAAGCACGATGCCGCTGTCGGGCATGACAAAAACCTGGTCGCGCAGCACGGATGTGCTCTGTACATGCAGCACAGCCGTGGGCTCCATCTTGAGCAAAGCGTCCACGAATGGCGTAATAGACTGCTGCGAGGCGTGCTGGATGGAAGGTTCGTCAATTCGAACTTCAAGATCCGAGGCATTGCCGATAGCTCCCGCTTCAGGAGTAACGGCTGGGGCCATCTGGCTATAAATGGCCGGAGCGGCAGAGTCGCCGAATACCACCTGCTGAAGGATACCGGACAACAGCGCCGTGTCCGGGCTGCTCCAGGCGCGGTAAAGCGAACTTTGTGCCGGCGCGTAGCGCAGTACTTGTTTGAGTGATGAATCGTCCATGGGCGCAGGCGCACTGGTCTTTCTTAACAGGAAACGCTGTTCCTCAAACCCATCGCTGTTCTCAAAAAGATCCGAGATCCCCGAGCTGAACGGCCGCAATTCAGAGGCATTGCGCTGAATCCAGTAGGTTCGAAACTGCGGAGTGGCAAGAAGCGCCTCCAGGTTGTAGACGAGTCGCAGGTTGCCTTGTGTTTGCGCTTGCTGCGCGGCGCTGCTGAACCAGGTCTCGGTGCCGATAGAAGCGGCCTTCTGCCCCGACAGTAAAACCAGTGTCGCTGCCATTCGATCTTCGTCGCTGCTGACAACGAACCAATCCTTGTACGAAGCAAAAGCGACGCTTCGCCCTCCCTCGCCGGATTTGACGTAGAACGGAATGCCCGCGGCCGCGCGTGCTTGATAGTTGGATCGCCCGCGCCAAAGGTCCGTGGAATCGAAGCGGCTTTGCGGCATTTCGGTGAGGTAAACGAAAGTGAGGCGTGACAGATTATAAAAAGCAAATGCCGAACGTCCGCCCGACAGGTGATTCACCAAATCCATCTGGATGGGAATCCCAGCCGCCGAGGCGAATTCACCTTGCGCCTGCGCCAGCCGCTGAATCAGCCGGGATCGCGAAAGAACATCAAAATTATCGCTTCCCAGCCACCTCTGTTTCTCTGTGGAAGAATTCCACTCGTTCACTAAGGCATGAAAGTCCTGCGCTTCCAGGTACAGCAGCGCGCCGGCGGGCATCAGAGAAGGAAGCGGCGGCGAACTATTCGCTTGTGCGCGAAGCCAGAGCGATGTCCCAATGATTCCAGCGGCCAGTCCTGCCACCGCCGTCATGCGGATTCGCGAGCGAAACAGGCGGCGCATCACTTCGCCCCTCCTTCATCTTCAGGCGGCGATTTCAGCTTCGGTTTGACAATCGCCTTCTGCGCAATCTCCGCTGTGACTACCGGCTGCCGGGCGGTATTGGCGATTTGCAGCTTCTGTTGCCGAACCACTGTCGCACGGGCTTTTTCAAGAGTGGCCAATTTAGCAGGGTCCTTGACTTCACGGATAAGCGCTTCATAGAGAGCTAGGGCGCCGCCAAAGTCGCTGAGTTCCGCTAAGACTGCCGCTGCCGCCTCCTCGACAACCGCTTCCCTGTCATGCCCGCTTTCAGCCTGATATGCAGGATATCGATAACTGTTGAACACAGCCAACCCGAACGCATTCCGCTTCTGAGAAAAAGCCGCTTGTGCGAGCTCGAGGCGGGGACCGCGCAGGTTTGGATCGATAGCAATGGCCTCGCGATAGAGCTGAATCTGCTCGGCGGCGCCCGAAGAGTTGGCCGCGTTTAGCCGGGCTTCAACAAAAAACGGCTGTGAGGCTTGGCTCGCGGAAATAGAGGGGTGCGTCAGCAGCGCAAGCTCGTCGGCGCCGGGAACGGAGCTTCCGGCTTCCCGCATCGCTCTTGCCGCCTGAACGCGAACCGGGTACGAAGCGTGAGGCGACCGTCGAATCGAATCTAGAAGCCCTGCATCTCCTTTGATCCGGGCAACTGCAAGCTGCGCTTCGTCATTCCATGGCTCAGCCGTCTGCCACTCCGTCGCGTACTGGAGCGCATTCTGCTTCAGGCCGGCTTTTTCCAGCATATGCACGGCTTCCGGCAGGTTCTCAAACGGCGCGCCCACGCTGAGCGTCACGTCGTGGATCAAAGACAAAGCTTCGTCGTTCCGTTTTTGCTCCAACCGCACTCGTGTGAGTCCGAACCAGGCCGAGGCCGGGGCATAGTCGCTTTGTATTTCGCGCTGATATTCGAACTCTTCCAGTTGCAATGCAAGATCGTGGCGACCCGCGGCGTCGAGCGCGGAAGCAACCCTAAGAACTTGCTCTCCGGAAGGCGTAGCGTCCGGCGCTTTCTGGTAACTCTTGAGCAGTTCGCCGAGTCGGCCGGTTAGAGCGGCTGCATGCAACAAGAGATCCTGCGGACGTTCTGTTGCAGGCGTAATCTCGTCGAGTATTGCCCATTCATCTTGTGGACGGCCCTGCGCCTCCAGATAGCGCGCATACTGGATCAATTGCTGCTTTAGCACCTCTCGCGCCGCCTGTTCGGGCTCCAGACCTGCCGCGGAATTGACAGCGTTGCGTTGATGCGTAACCTCGGCGCGATAGAGCGGATCCTTATCTTGCTCGGGAATCCAGTTCGAGTTCAGCGTCTCTTCGAACAGGCGTTCCATACCCGGCAGCTGCGCCAGTTGAGCGACCCATGCCGCTGCCGCTTGGCGATCAGGCGCGTGGCTGAGAATACCCCGCAAGAAAGGCGCGAAGTTGTACTCGCCGTTCCGCTTTATGTACGCGCGAAGCATCGCGTCGGCATCCGGCTTCAGCTCTGCCACCGCCTGATGCTCATTCATGTGGTCCAGAACCTTCTGTGCCGTTTCCCAATAGCTCGGCGGCAGTGGGCCTTGCTCAACCCCTGCGGCCAGAAGCTCAAATGCGCGGCGCCAGTCTGCAACGGCCTGACTGTGCTGGTTGCTCTGCATCGAAAGAATCGCAAGACGATCATAGACGTCTGGTCTCGCAGGACTCAACTCCAGCGCATGCATATAAAGTTGAGCCGCGCGGGAGGCTTGCTTCAGTTCTCTATACGTATCGCCCAGCTCAACATAGCTGTTCGAAGCAGCCGGCGCAGCTTCAATTGGAGCAAGCAGCAGATCCCCTGCGTCCGCCTCGCCGCGATAACCGAGGTAAGCGCCATAACGCCCCGCGTAGTAGAACCAGTTCCCGCCCTGCAGTGTCGCCTCCGCGGCCTTTGCTGAGATCTCGCCTGCAACGGTGCGCGGCCCCAACACCGTATTGAAGGCTTGCGTTGCCCACGCCGCTGGCGAAAGATAGTAGAGTCCCGCGAGCGCTGCATAGCTGTTCGTCCACAAGGGCGAGAGCGCGCTGCCGCGTGCCCCAATCGCCTCAACGGCCTCGCTCGACGGCCCATTCGCAATCGCGTATTGAGCCACCGCGTTCGCGCGCGAAGGGTCATGCGACGCAAGCTCTGAAAGCCGTTTATTCAAGTCTCCGCCCGCATTTATAAACACGCGCGGAAATTCTTCCCCTGCGAACGCGCCCAGGCGCAGCTGAGAGGCAGTGTCTCCCGCGCCTCGATACGCTTGGAAGGCGGCCTGTTCCACCTGGTCGCGCTCCGCCCCGGCAGGGCGCGTCTTCGCAATCGCCTCCAGCGACTTCCCCAAATCTTCGTAGCGTAGCCGCGAAGACTGCAACTGGTTGAGCGTTTGCCACTCGTTACCCGCCCGCGATTCAGACGCTTTGACAAGCGCTTGGGCCGCCGCTTCCTCAAGCCCGGCTGCGCTTGCCAGCCAATAAAGACCGAATTGCGGAGGAAGGCCGCCGGGTTTCTCGATCTGCTGCGCGAAGTCTGCCCGTTCTTCCGGCGTGAGATATTCTTGGGAAGCGCTTCCGATAGCCTGCGCGAAGGTTGACGTTTCCGCAGGCCGCACCATGGCTGCCACCATTGCTATCGCATCCATCGGCCGGTGCAGTGATGCCAGCGCCTCGGCTTCCATCGTCAACGCCGGGCTGCTCCATGCACTATCCGAAGTAAGCACAGGCCGAATTTCGCGGAAGACTTGATCCACCTCTTCGAACATCCGCCAATTCGCGAGTTGCTGCATGACTGATACATAACCGGCTGGTTCGTTCGGATGCGGGTCCACATAACCGGCGCGAAGCAGCCGTATCGCCTCAGCTCGATTACCAAGGCGCGCGTTGAGCGTAGCCTGCGCGGAAAGATACTGTACATCGTGATAGCTCAATTCATATAGCTTTTGATACGTCTTGATTGCATCCTCGAATCGCAGCAGCCGTACTTGAAGATCGGCCTTCGCCTCAAAGATATCGGCGCGGTCGGGCCTCACGTAACCGGCTTTGTCGTAGGCGGCGATGGCTTCCGGATACTGCCGGAGAGCGGCTTCGATGCGCGCCATCGCCAAGGGCCAGCGATAGTCGCGCGGCGCATCCTGCGTTGCTTTGTCGTAATACGCAACCAGTTTGCCTGCAAGTTGATGCGACTCTGCGAAGCGGCTCGCTTCCGCTGCCAGCGCCACATCCTCCGGATACTGATTCAACACTTGTTGATACTGTTCCAACGCTTCCTGGAACTGTTGCACCGTAATCAGCGCGAGTATGTATCCGCGCCGCAAGCCCGCGATGCGCGCAGTCTTGTCTAGCGCTGGAAGAGAAGCAGACTGCATCGCTTTTAACGTAGCCGCATAGAACGAAACCAGGCCGGCATTATCATTTTGGCGCGCATATGTAGCGGCCTCCGCAGCCAGCAGATCGCCATTGTAAGCATCCGCTTGTAGTAGTTGACCCAGCAGGAGGCGCGCTTCCGCGTAGTCTCCCGAATCGGTGGCTTTCTGGGCAGCTTCACGCCGCAGTTGGTTCTGGAAAGGTTGTTTCGCTCGCGTAGCTGCCGCTTCCAGCGTGCTGATCGCTTTTTGCGGCGCCTTCTCCCGCCAATAAAAGTCGACGACGGCTCGAACCACGCCCAGTAAAGACGGGTAGTCATTCAAGAGTGAGGAAAACTCCTGCTCCGCCTTACCAGGATCTCTATGTGACTCATAGAACTGTGCAAGATCGATGCGTGCCTGAATCTTCTCAATCGGGTCGGCAGTCAAGGCGACAATCCGCTGCAACGCCTGCCCGCCGATCGCATCAAAACCCAGCCGGTTTGCGGCGCTCCTGACATCGTTCACCTCCGTTGTGTTGCTCGCGCGAGCAAGCATTGCCGATAGCATGGTTTCAATCTCCCCGCGGCGATCCTGCCGCTCCAGAATCGTGAGGCGCAACTGAAAGGCGGCCCAATCAAATCCCGTGGCGGTGAGAGCGGCAGTTTCACGCTCTACCAGGGCGCTCGTCGACGGGCGTCTCGCCAGAGTGATCAGCCGAGCCCGCGCCTGCTCTGGCGAGTCTTTCAGAGCTGCCTGGATGTACGCCGTTACGGCTTCGCGATAGTCGCCTTCGTTCTCATATATTGCCCCTGCTTCATATCCGAAACGGGCAGGCTGGTTCAGCGCTCGCCGTGCTTCGCCAATAATCCGAAGCGCGTCGCTGAATTGAAAATAATCCCAAAAAACAGTCGCCGATTCCAGATAGCCATCCGCTAGACCCGGTTGGCCGGTTGCGACGCGATTCCACCATGGGCGCGCTTGGGCGTAAAGCTCGCGATCGGCGTAAATCTCACCCACGCGAGTGATAATTTCGCGATCCCCGGGCGCCGCCTTGACGTCTTGTTCCGCCAAGCGAATAGCAGAGTCAAAAGCGCCCGGGACGGAAAGAGATAAGGAACGCTCAATCGAGATCGCCTTGGCATTGGTTTCGAGATCTCCCGGTGCAAACGCCGCCAAACGAACGAACGTAGGCGCAGCCTCCTCGTACTCGGTAAGCCACGCTTGCCCTTGTGCGCGGAATTGCAGAGCAGCGATATTATTCTCGCCGGCAGCGCGCTCGAAACTGGGAAGTGACGCCAGTTCGCTGCCGAGGCTGCCTTGTGACGTCAAATATTGAAAAAACTTCGTTCTTAGATCGGAGTCATAGAACCAGTTTTGACGCAGCAATCTTTCGTAGGCCGCCATGTCCTCCGAGCCCTTAGTGCGGTAGGCATTCAATAAATTGTTGACAAACACCAGATTGTGAGGAAAGCGCTGATGCGCGTACAAATTGATCTGCCGGTAGAGGGTTGGATTCAATTCTGGATTAGGCTTCACGTCCTCCAGGAAGTCAGCCACTTCCGACCCCGCAAACGAGTTCGTGATCTGATGTGTCAACTCTGTATACGCGGTATATTCCTTTTCCCGGAGATAGAATCGCCCCAGCTTGCTCGCCCACGACATGTCTTTGAAGCGGCTGAACGCCTGGCGGTACGTTTGCTCCAGTTCCGCGTCCAGCCGGTTCTGTTCGACAAAGAGCGCCAGGCGTTGATAGAGGCCCGGGTCATCCGGGTTTTGATCAATTTCGTTTCGAAACAGATTGATGGCGGCCAACGGCCTGCCGAGCTGTACCATCCGTGAAATATAGCGGTCCAGTACGCGTGCATAATCGGGCGAACGCGCCTCGCCTGGCTTAGCGGTGGTGACCACTCCTTGATCGCCAATCGGCATGTGGCCGCTTTTGCCTGCCAACTCAGTCAATAGACGGTCGTAGATCGCCAACTCGTCTTTTGTGTCCTTTGTGGCAGCGTAGGCATCCGCCAGCAACAGCGCTGTGTTGACGTAGTCATCTGCGTTCCGGTTGTGTTCCAGCCACAAAGGAACAGCCTGTATCACCGCGTCGTACTGTCCATAAACGGAATACGCGCTGAATAGCTTCGCCTCCAGCTCCGGAGTCCGGCTGGAGTTCGGGAACTGCTGTTTCAGCTTCTCTACCAGGCGCGATGCGGACGCCCGATGAAAGTAACTGACCGCGTTTTGCGATGCGGTCTGATACTGATAGTCGGGGAATGTGCTGTTCAGCGTCAATGACAAAATGCCGTTGAGAAACCCGGGGTGCCGGTCCATCGTGCCGATGTTCTTATACAGGCTGAGATCGCGGCTGCCGAAATCGAGCGGTTGCTCCGGCACGTCAAGCAACAGTGAAATCAGCGATGCCAGAGCGAATTCTTTATCGTCCGCCGCCGCGGCCGGGAGTTCGTACAGCAGGTAGAATGCACGCGCGGATTCGTCATAATCCTGAACACGCTGGAACAGCGTGCCCACCGTCTTCAGTTCATCTGCTCTCCAGGCGGCCCTGCTCGCCGCGCGGCGCGTTAGAAATGATAAAAGTTCCTGATCCGCGGCATCTTTACGATTCTGCTGGTCGTAATAAAAGTAAATGCGCAACGCAGGATCCAGAGCCGTTGGGTTTTGCACGGCAGCGGATTGCGCGTTTGCCAGGAAAGCGCGAAGCTGATGCCCATTCGCCAGACCCTGAAAATACTCCGTCTTTAAAGCATCGGGCCAGAAGGGCGAAAAGCTTTTGGCATAGACCTCCAGGGCTGCGCTGGGGCCGCTTTCAACACGCGCGAGATTGGCGTCCGTCGATACTGCCAGTTGCACGTCAGCCGGGAAGGCCGCCTTGATTCGCAAAGCAACCGCAGCTGCCTCCTGAGCATTCTTTTGCTGAATCAGCCAGTCAAGAAATGATTGGTACGGCTCAACGCTTTTCGGATATCTTCGAATCCACGCCTCATATATCTGCTCGCGCTCGGCGGAAGGAAGCAGTGATTCGTTCGCGACATCGATACAGCGCCGGAATGCCGACCACTGAGCCTGTTGAGGATCCGGCTGAAACTGCTCGCCCGTTTGCTGAGGAACAGCTCCGAGTTGCAACAGGACTCCGACCTCCTTATCCGGTTCTACCCGCCGGTGATAGAAATCGGCAAGCTCCTGAATCGCCGCCACCTTGTTCGCTGACGCTTCGGCCGCGCGCTTCCAGTCGTCTTCTGCAGCGGTGATCTCCAGCGCGCGTTCATCTTCCCGCGCTCTAAGCGAGTACAGTTCGCCTTCGTGCGGAGACTGGCTGATGAGCTTCGCCAGGTGCATTCGTGATTCGCTCGGCGGCCGGCTGTGAAGAACGGGTCCGCCCGGCACATTCATGACCCGGTACAGCGCCGCCTCGATCGCGCTCCCGCCTACGGTGTTTCGAGCGATGCTCGTATCCAGTGACGGAAGTTCGGCTCGCAAAGCGAAAACTCCGCCTGTCACCACGGCCGCAAACAAAAGCAGCTTACGGAAGGATCTCAATTGGCGCCTCCTCGTGGCTGACATTGTGCGCGATGTCTTCGGCCGTCACATGAATGGAATAGCGGCCTGCAGGCAGATTGGGCGGTATCGCGAGCACGCCGGTATTTGACTTATCAGCCTCGTTCCACCGCAGCCTCAGCGGCTCCGCGCCGTATAACTGGGCCGTGATCGTTCGTGTCGTCTGAGAAGCCTGGACATGTAGAGTAACCCGCTCTCCCGCGTGCACGCGTCCCTCATCCAGACGCACGCGCAGTACCGGTGGCTGGCTTGAAATGACGAAAGTCTTCTGCTCCCGGTAAACGTGCCCGGCGTCATCGCGCAGTATGAGCCGCACGACATGCGTTCCGTCGGCCAGATCGTCGGGAGCGAGGAACCGAGTCTGCCAGATGTCGTCCGTTTTCAAGTAACGGAGCGGCTTGGTAAGGCCAAACGGGAAAAGCGCGATGACCGAACAAATAGACGGGTCCGTGCGAACGCGCAGCAGCGGATCCCCGGGCCGTATGAGGCGCGGCCGCAGCAGCGCGCGCGGCGCCGCCAGAAATGAAGTGTACGGCGTCACAAAATGATACTTCCGCGATAACCGGATAATCTCGTCGATGCTGGCCTTATCCTCGCCTTCGCGATCAATCTTTTCAAGCAGCGCATCTACTCGCGCTCTTGCCCACGCAGCGGGCAAATACGGATGCTCCGTATCCTTTGCGGGCAACTGCGCCCGCGCGGATTCCTTGCTCATGTCCGCCCCGGCTCCGGTTGTCACGCTGAATTCGGCTTGAGCTGGCTTTTCGTATTCGCCCACCCAGGACGCGCGGGCCCCGGGAAAAGTGCCCTGACCCAGACTGTACACATAACGGGCGCTAGCCGCCGGAGAGATCGACAAGTTGACCGGATTCAGCGGCGCAAGCCCAATCTCATGCACGAAATTTGCCAGCTTGAAATCGAGCGGCTCCGTCGTACCCACCCGCTCGAATGCGCCTCCGTGCTCCGCCAAGCGCCGCATGACCCGGACATCGGCATCATCGCCTATCGCGAATGCGTAAATGTGCGGCCGCTGCCCTGCTGGAATGGCGGTCCATGCGCCCTCGAACCACCTGGCGAACTTCGCCGGCGCAATCGTTCCCTCGGTCATGTCTCCGTCGCTGAGCAGCACGATGTATGTTTCGCCCGAGGATTGCGCAAAGGCGGCCTTGAATGCGGCTTCCAGATTCGTGCCGCCGCGCAATTTGCTGGCGCGCACGAAATTCAGCGCTTTGGCTACCGCCTCCGACGTGGCAGTTACCGGTTTCGATTCCGCCGCTACGATCTCGGAATTGAATACCAGGACGTTGAAACTGTCTCGCGAATCCAGTGAGCGAAGCGTGCTCTCCAGGGCCTGGAAGCTGCGCTCCAGCTTGTCCCATTGCATGCTTAGCGATGTATCGAACAGCGCCAGAACAGTTCGTCCTCCTGCGCCATGCCCGGCCGGCGTTTTCGGCGCTTGCAGAAGCGCCGACGCCTCGAAACATCCGGGCTCCCCGGCCTCGCCGGTCCGGTAGGCTGTCACACGTGGCGTTTTCTCATTCGCGAGATCGTACTTGATCTCGAAATCCTCCGTCGGGTTCACATCCTTCTGGCTGAAAGACGCCGTCACAATCTGCGGAGTCCGCTTCGTCACAACCAGTGGGTAGCTCTTGCTGAGGCTCGTGAAATCCGCAATCGGCTGCGCGCTTCTCACCTCTATCGTTACCGATAGGTTGCCGATGGGCATCGCCGTTCCGGTTGTCTGCTTCAAGGGAAAAATGAAGGCGCTAGCCAGCTGCGCCACGGGCGCCGTCTGCCGGTATTCGGCCTCGATGCGCTTATATCCATATGCCGGAATTGGAAAAACTTTGACCGTGAATTCAGTAGAGTGCTGCGCCGCTCCAGGCGCATTGCTCTCGCTAATCTCGCCGGATTGCAGCAATCCCGGGTCCAGAGCCTGATTCCGAATCTGGTCATACAATTCGCCGGCGCGTTTGCGCTCCAGGATGACGCCCGGAATGCGAGTGAGGTCATCCCACACTGCAAAATCGGAAACGGCGGAGTCGCCGGGCAGCGCCAGCGCATACGTGCCTTCCAGATTCGCGTTCGTCTTGTTGTGAAAAACTTCCTTCAGCGATACCGTGGCATGCCCATTATCGATAACCACATGCACGTCTATCGACTCAATCGAAAGCACGGAACTATCCGGGCTCTGTCGATCGCTCGGTATGATCACTCCCGTATCGCCGAAGCCGGCTCCTGCGCAGATCACGCAGAGCAAACAACAGAGAAGAATGCGTCGTTTCATAGAAGGAACTTCACGGCAGCAGGTCGCTTTCCTGAATCCGCACCAGGCCATTGTCGGTTCCTACATAGAGTGTGCCGTTTCGTTCCTCGATTGCCGTCACGTTCAGCGAGGGCAGGCCTTCCGCGAGGAACTGCCAGCGCTCCTCACTCTTGCGCAACACTGCCAGCCCGCGTCCGGCGGTTCCCGCATAAAGCGCTCGTCCGCTCGCTAGCATCGCATTGGGATTGATCTCGAACCGGCCCGTGCTGAAATCCGCAAAGGAACGGATGCTCTCATCGCGCTCCATCTCGACGACCCCTGATCCGTACGTGCCGAGATAAAGCTTTCCGTTGAAAACAGCCGAAGCCGTGATCCAGTTCTGCCGAAGCTTCGAATTCGCCGTTGTAAAACTCGCTTGAACCAGCCCGTTTCGAACCGCCGAAAAGCCTCCCAGAGTTCCCGCGTACAATATTCCGTTCAGCTCGGCCAGCGTGTAAACGTGGTTATTCACCAGTCCTTGAAAGGCGTAGATGCTCGAAATCGCGCCATTTTCGAAGAAGCTCAATCCCGCTGGAGTAGCCACAACCATGGCCGGCTCGCCCCCTCCGCCATCCCGAAACAAGACGTCCGTAACATGACTTGCTATCAGCCCGGTTTTGCGATCAAAGGTCTGCCGCAAATTCCCTTCCGCGTCGAATACTGCCAAGCCGTTCGCCGTGCCAACCGCCACGGTTCCATTGCCTGGTTTGTCTTTAATTGGATTCTCTTTAATACGGTTCACGCAGAAGAGTACGTCATTTTCGAAATGACGCGTTGCCCAACCATGCGACTGATCAACCACATCCATGCCGCGATCAAAATAGCCCACCCACAACTCCCCGCGAGCGTCCGCATATAGCGCCGTCACATGTCCGCTTGCCAGCGTTTTACCGTCCGCCGCGATCACTCGTTCGCCGCCCGGCAGCTCCGCAATCTCGCTCTCGCGAACCGCTAGTAAGTTCTCGCCGGCCTGTCCGAACGCGATCGTCGTCTGCGGAACCTGCGTTAGCTCAGCGGCCCGTGGACGTGGCGTCCGCGCCGTCAATGGAAGCGCAATCGTCCCCTCATCGGCAGTGGCAACCCACAGCGTCCCGTTGTACTCCGCCAGCCCCTGCGCGAAAATGCCGTCTCCTAGACGCCGGCTGAACTGGCCGTTCGAAAACTCCGCGATCCCCAACGGAGTGCCTATCCAGGCCTTTTCCCCGCGCGCGCACATCGAAAGCACCTGCGGATCCGGCAGGTCCGCCGTCATATGCAACGCCACGCCTCCGCGCCACAGCCACGCGCCATCGGCTTGCGTGCCAACCCAGAACTGGTCTTCATCACCCGCCAGCGCTGTCACTTGCGTCTTAGCGAACTGTGGATGAAAAACTCGTAGCTTCTGGCCATCACTCGCGTATAGCCCCGCCTTCGCAGTCCCCATCAGCACCTGCCCATCGCGCAGCGGAAGCAGCGCCCGCACCCTCCGCAAATCCCGCGCCTCCGGTAGGAGTTGCCGGAAGGTGTTGCCATCGTAAATGACCACGCCCGCGCCGTCGGTTGCCAGCCAGAGTTCAGGCGTCCCGATCCCCGTCCGCACCACCAAAGATTCCAGCGGATGGGCCGGTAATTCAGCGCCCACTCGCCAGGTCTGCGTCAGGTCGCCTTGTCTGTACCGGAAAAGCGCTGATCGGCTGCAGACGTAGAGATCGCCTCCGAACTCCGCCGCGGACCGGAAGCCGGTCGGCATTCCCACCGCTTCGAATCGCGACGGCCCCACTCGCAGCGCCACGGTAGAAACCGGTATTCGATTCGCAGCTCTCGCCGTATCAACCGCCGAATTCAGCGCTCGATGAACCATCCACCACACCAGTCCGCAGAAGCCGCCCAGCACCAGCAGAGCGCCGGCCATGGCGATTGTGACGATTCTCTTAATTGGAAAGCGAGAGAGCCGAAGCGGCACGTTGACTCCATATCTTAGCCGAGATTCAGGGCCAAGATCCTGGCCCTGCGTCTAAGCGGCTAAAATAGTTCTACGGCTCCTTTGGGTGTTCGTCGTTCTAATCACCCTGGCGTCGCAAGTTGTTCCACTCCCCCCGGTCAGGCCCTCTGTCCTTTATTCTTATGTCGCGGCGAAAGGTTTGCTCTTTTTCCTCACAGGCGTGCTGACGCCCTTTTCGTTTTGGCGTTTCAATCGGCTGGCCTACGGCGCTATGTACGCGGTGCTTAGTATCGTCGTGGCCGAAGCGCTCCAGGGATTAATCGCCGGGCATCGCACCAGCTACTTGGAACTCGTTGCCAAGCTGCTTGTCCTATTCACCGGCTTCGCCTTCGCCCTCGAGCTCCGCTTTTGACCGTCGCATTAAGCTCGGCCCGATCTCCGTTGTCCTGTTCGATCCCATCACCCGCTCCAGGCTCATGGCTGATCCCCACGCCTAGTGCCTACTTGCGGAAATTCGCGTTATATTTCCCACAACCTAAGACGCTGAAACTGAGCCGGAAGCGTAAGCGCCCTTGACTACTCGAATTTCTGCAAGTTGGTACCAGTCACCCAAGCACTTACGCTACTTATTTCTGGGACGCCAGACTAAATGCCGCAACCGGGATGCCGGTCAGCCTTGGCACAGGCGCAGCAGCGTGATCTCGGGTGGAACTCCTATCCGCACCGGCGCGCCAATCGTTCCCAAGCCGGAATTTACGTAAATCAAGGATGTCGGCAAGGTATACAAGCCCTTGGTGTACGGAGTATGCAGGTCTGCCACATTCAGATTGGTGCCTAATAATTCAATATTGATCTGGCCGCCGTGGGTGTGCCCCGCAAGCGTCAGGTCGAAACCTTGTTTCGCGGCTGTTGGAAACACCGCCGGCGTATGTGCCAGCAGCAGGTTGAAGGCGCTCAAATCCATCAGGCTCTCCACGTCATCGCGCAAATAAGGAGCCCTCTCTTCGTAATCCACGCCGACCAGATTGAGTCGGCTGTCCCCGAATTTCAAAGCCGCTGCCTGTTTCCGCAGGAAGAAAATATCGAGTTCTCGGCCCCGTTCCTGCGCGTAATCCTCGACCTTGGCGTACAATTCGTGATTTCCCAGGCAACCCCAAATGCCGGAAGCCGTCCGCAGCTTTCGCAATTCTAATAGGCAGCGGTCCAGGGGATCGCTCTTCTTAGTAATCAGATCGCCCGTAATGAACGCCAGGTCCGGCCGCAGCCCGTTGCTGGCGTCCACCACCCGCGCCAGATCTCGGGCTGTATAGAACACACCCATATGTATGTCGCTGAGCTGCAATAACTTAAGGCCATTAAGTTCGTTTGGCAATTCCGGGAATTTGAGATCGACCTCGTTAATCACGAAATCTTTGCGGGTGATGATCCCGAACCCCAGCGCGGCCACCGGTAGCGCGCAAGCCGCCGCAGTCGAGACCTGCAGAAACGTTCGCCGGCCGCGATCCACCTTGCCGGCGATTCGGCTCCGCAGCAGCACCACCACCCAGGTACTGGCCAGCGCAAGAGACCACAGGAAAATACCCGCCGACAGCCACGCCTGTATGTGGCCCATCTGGTGCGCTCTCCACAGCCACGGCAGCGCTTCGTCCCGCGATAGCCAAGCTCCCAACGGTACCGCGGCCGCGGCTGGGTAGTTGAGCCGTGGAATGATGCCCAGGCGCCGGCCGATAAGTGCCTGGGCTAGACCGCCCAGCGCCGCTATGCCTTCACCGGAATCGCTGGGCAGAATCCCACCGTGATAGCTCACGCTATATTGTATCGATTCACCCTTGCGTCTGGAGGAATACGGCGATGACGTCACGTTCGCTGAATATTCATATCCCGAATAAGCCAATCCGAGTCTTTCCCATCGAAAAACCGCTCGTGCGGATTGGCCGCTCGGATGACAATGACGTTGTCTTATCGGATTCCGCGCGCAGCGTGTCGCGCTGCCACGCGACCATCAGCAATGATCCTGTCAGCGCTCCTATCCTGGCGGACTTGGAGTCCGCGAACGGCACTTTTGTGAACGGGCGCCTGATTGGCCGTCCCATCCCCATCGCGCCAAACGACACCATCACCATTGGGAATTTCCGCTTGGTTTTCCGCGAAGAGCCGGGGGAGTTTGGCTTCGAGGTTCAGGCCGGTCCTGTCGATCTCAACGAATTGCAGAAACATCCGCACTCGCTGAATCTGCTGGTGAGCAGGAAATTCGCGAAATCTGCTGATCTTCAGCAGCTTGAACTCCAGCACGAAATCGCCATTACGCTGGCCCAAACCCGGACGCTTGAGGAAGTCGCAAAAGCCGCCATAGACCTTCTTTTTCGGATCGATGCGGTTCACCGCGCTACCGTTATGCTCTGGAGCGAAACGCTCCAGTCGTTTCAGAGCGCCGAAATACACCTCCGGCCCAGTCTGCAGAATTCGGGCGCGGCCTCGAACGAGGGGCGAAATCTGGTCGTCAGCCACACCATCCTGCAGAAAGTTCACAAAGAAAATCGTGCTCTTCGCATTCGGGACGCCCGCACGGAAGCCCTGCTCCGTTCCGCCGCCAGCATCGTCCGCTCTGGCACGCAGGCCGCGTTGTGCTCGCCCCTTGCCTTCCAAGGCCGTTTTCTAGGCGTTCTTTACGCCGATAACATCGCGGAGCCGAACGCCTTCTCAGACGCTGATTTCCGCACTTTCACAACCATCGCGGCGCGTACCGGCCTGGCGTTCGCGCATGCCGGCGCCCACAAGGAACGGGTAAGGCTCGAGGCGGAGCGTCAGGCTCTCAGGCTCTCCTTGCCTCCCCAGCTCGCCGACGCGATCCAGTCTTCGGATGGCTCCATCCCCCTCGATGGAGTATTGCAGCCGGTGACCGTTCTCTGTGCGAATATCCGCGGCTTCCGTGATCTCTCCGCCGGCATGAAGCCCCGCGAGACGGTTCGAACGCTGAACGAATTCTTTACCGCCATGAGCGCCATTATTTTTCAGCACGGAGGAACGCTCGATCGCTTTGCGGGCGACCGTATCCTAGCCTTCTTCGGAGCTCCGCTGCAGTCCCCAGCGTCCGCTCAGGCCTGTGTTCAAGCCGCTATAAACATGCAGCGCGAGCTGAGCGCGCTGAACCGGCGCTTGTTCCCCGGAAAAAATAACGCGCTGCGCATCGCGATTGCCATTCACACCGGGCTCGCCATCGTCGGAAACATCGGTTCAGCCGATCGCCTGCAGTACACCGCCATTGGCGATGCCGTCGATGTCGCCCTCGCCCTTCTCGGGCGGGTTGGTCCTGATCAGATTCTTGTCTCCGGCCAACTTCGGGCTGATCTTCAAGGCCGCTTCACCTTTGATAATGTCGAGGAGGGGATTTACGCTGTTCCTTGGATCGATGTGACGGCCAAAGCAATGGCGCCCGCCGGCAAGTGATCCGCGGCGTTGAGGATCGGTCCGCTCCTGACCATTGAGAATCCTTTTTCTTTGCCCGCATCAGGTGTGGCCAACCACCACGGGCGCGCGGCTGCGCAATTTCCATTTGGCAACGGCTCTGGCGGCGCGCTGCCAGGTTACTCTGGTGCAATTGCGCCAGCCTGGCGAAGACGTTGTCAGCGGTCGGGGCATCGAGCATTTTGAGCAGGTCTTCACATTTAAAAAAGGCCGCAGCTACACTCCCGCGAAAATTCTTTCCGGCCTGATCGGACCCCAGCCGATACCGGTGGCGAACTACTCGTCGCCCTCGGTTTCGCGGGAGCTCTCGAAGGTGCTGTCCCAGCGTCCATTTGACGCCGTGCAGCTTGAGGGCGTCCACCTTTTGAACTACCTCCCTCTTATTCGCGCCCTGCCAAACCCGCCCTCCATCGTCGTAGATTGGCACAATATTGAATCCGAACTGATGCGCCGGTATGCCGCTGCCGAAAGCAACTGGGCCAGGCGTCTCGTCGCGCAGCGCACGGCCTCCCTGCTGGCAAGGGCCGAGGCAAGCTTGCTTCGCGGAGCCAGAATTCACACCGTTCCCAGCCATCGCGAGCGCGAGTTGCTCCTCGCGCAGAACTACGGCAACGACGTCCGCGTCGTTCCGAATGGCGTCGATAGCGCCCGGTTCGCCCATCTCAATCCCGATTCACTGACGGGTGCCCGCAAACGCTCTTTGCTTTTTGTCGGGTCGATGGATTACCACGCCAATATCGACGGAGTGAACTGGTTTGCGCGGCAGATCTGGCCTGCCATTCGCGCCGAATTCCCTGATCTGCTTTTCGACATAGTGGGCCGCGATCCCGCTCCCGCCATCCGGGAACTCGCGTCGGAAAGTATTCGAGTCGCCGGCACCGTGAACGACCTTCTGCCGTATTACGGCGAAGCCTTCGCCGTGATTGTCCCGCTGCGCGTCGGCGGCGGAACGCGGCTCAAGATTCTTGAGGCTATGGCAGCAGGTGTTCCCGTCATATCCACCTCCCTCGGTGCCGAAGGAATCGCCCTCAAAGATGGCCACGAGATCCTGCTCGCCGACGCGGCAGAGCAAATTCGCGCTGCGCTACACTGCCTGCGGCAGGATCCGGAATTCCGGCAGCGCTTGATCCACGCCGCCCGATCGCTTGTTCGTGAACAGTACGATTGGGGCCTATTAGGCGAGCATCTTTATCGCATACACTTAGACGGTTCCCTAAGTGCCCGCAAAAGATGACCCGCAACAGTACCGGTGCTATAGTTCCAAAACTTTTCCCTTCCGTCGCTAGTACTCGACGGGGAAAACTTTCCTGCTATAGTTAGCTCCGTTGGCTTCTGGAAAGGTTTCATGGTTCGAAGTATTTCACGTGTGTTTGCATTCGCCGGCCTCTGTTCTTTGTCTTTGGCGCAACAACCCACTCCCGTAGTGGGCACGAATATCAACATGGTTTCCGGGACGGTTTGGCCTACCGGCGATCCGTTCCTGCAGCGTCAGAATGAGCCGTCTATGGCCATTTCTTCCCGCAATCCATTACATATGTTAGCGGGAGCGAATGACTACCGGACGGTGGATATTCCCGCTGCTCCTGGCGCAATCGAGCCCACCGGCGACGCCTGGCTGGGACTGTTCAAGTCCTTCGACGGGGGCCGGACATGGATCAGTAACCTGGTGCCGGGCTATCCCCAGGACCAAAGCCAGCAAGGCTTGTCATCCCCTTTGAAGGGCTTGCAGGCTGGCGCCGATCCGGGTGTTCGCGCCGGTACCAACGGCATGTTCTACTACAGCGGGCTCGCATTTAACCGCGCGGCCAACGGCGCCAGCGAAATCTTCGTCGCTCGCTTTATCGACGACAATAACGTCGAAGGCGCCGATACCATTCGTTACCTGGGAACCAGCGTCGTTCAGTATTCGAATCCAGCGCGTACCCAACCTCCCAGCGGAACCACGTTTTTTGAAGATAAGCCCAGTATCGCCGTAGATCTTCCGCGGTCAGGTGCAGGCAACTGCACGGTTGCCGGGCCATCCACCCCAGGCGGACTTCTTCCCAGCCGCGAGACCTTCCCGGCGGGTAACATCTATGTGGCCTGGACTCAATTCATCGGCAGCGAAACCAGCGAGATGTCCTCCATCCTGTTTTCCGTCTCGCATGATTGCGGGATTACCTGGAGTGCTCCGCTGACCCTTAGTGGCGCAACTCTGACAAACCAGGGGGCCATCATTGCCGTGGACCCGAACAACGGCACTGTCTATGTAGCTTGGAGAGTTTTTTCCACGCTCGGCAAAGATCCCGATGAAATCGCCTACGTCGCGTCCACTAACTACGGCGCCAGCTTTAGCCCGCCCGTCGTGGTTTCTAAAATCAACCCGTTCGACCAAGGGACCACCGGACTCTCATTCCGCAGCAACGATTACCCTGCCCTTACTGTCGATAATAATAGCCGGGTGTACATTGCCTGGTCGCAGCGCTGTCCGGGCATGGCGGCGTGTTCCGGCGATAATACTTCGAAGACAGCGCGCATTGTCTTGGTTGCCGGATCGCCGTTCCCACAATCCTGTTCCGATGCAGATCCCTCTTCCAGTCCGCCCAGCCTCGCCGCGGCTGGCAATATTGCCTGGAGTTCGCCGGTGCAGGTGGATGACTTTAACGGACCCGGCCACCAGTTCATACCCGCGCTCGCTTTTTCCAGCGGCAAACTCACTGCCGCCTGGTATGACCAGCGCGACGACGACTATCTATTCGTGTATACGCCCGAAGCCGCAGCCCAATACATCACCAGTCTGATGTCCGATGGCGGTCTGCCGATGTATCCGGACTTTGGCCCCTACATAGTCGACCCCAGCGTGGAGGAGATCGAAGAAGCCAACGGTCTCGCGCGCCGGCAGACCATTGATGTCCGCTCGGCTCAAATGATACCGCCATGTTCCGGCCTGCTGGCCTTCGGTCCTTCTGTGCAGGTGTCGGCCTACTTCTTCGGATCGTTCCCCACGGAGAGTAAAATACAGCAGTTACAGTTCAACCCGCCGAATTTACCGATGTTCGCCTCAGGACTCGAACCGTTTTTTGGCGATTACATCGACATCGCAGGCCCCAGCTTTATTCCGAATCACGACGGCACGTGGCGCTACAACAACCGCTCCACTGACCCCGACTTTACCCACGTCGTCTGGACAGACAACCGGAATGTTATTCAGCCTGGAGACGGTAATTGGGCGAATTATGTTCCTCCTACTTATAACTCCAGTACGACCAGCCTTTTTGATCCATCCATGACTCGCCCGTCTTGCACAGCATCGAACTCCAATCAGACTGGAGATCGCAATCAGGACATTTACACGGCGCGGCTAAGCCCGGGCATTGCGGTAAGTCCGCGCACCAATTTCAAGCAGTTAGGATATATACCGGGTAGCACCACATTGATAGAGCGCCAGTTCCCCATCGTTGTGGAGAACGATGGCTCTACCACTAATTTTTATCAACTTACTATCGTCTCGCCGCAGCCGCCGGGCGGTAGCGCTTCATTTGTTCAGTTCGCCGCCGCAAACATCGCATATCTGACCATCCCGCCTGATTCAAGCGCATCGCAAAGCGTCTTCGTAAAATCGACCGATCCACACGCGGAGGTGCAAATTGCCGTGGTTCAGGTCAGCCAGCCGAACGGCGGCGGTACCGTGATTCCGAATGGCCAGCAAGGCTCGGCGACCATCAACGGCGACATCTCGAACCCCAATATCGCGAATCCGAATATCGCCAACCCCAATATCGCTAACCCGAACATAGCTAATCCGAACATCGCGAACGCGGAAGTTTATAACCCGAACATTGCCAACCCGAACATCGCCAACCCAAACATCGCGAACCCGAATATTGCCAACCCCAACATCGCCAATCCGAACATCGCGAATATCACTGTCGCCAATCCCAACATCGCGAACCCTAACATCGCCAATCCGAATATTGCGAATCCAAATATCGCTAATCCGAATATTGCCAATCCGAATATTGCCAACGAGGACCTTGCGGACGGCGTCATAACGGACGCCACGTGGACCGTAACTAACTACGGGAATACCGCCAGTAGTTACAACGTCAACGTCAACACGCAACATCCTCCTAATCAGGTTTTTACCCAGTTAGTCGTTTCGCAATACTATTCGACGCCGGTGGCGTCGGGGTGCGCACTGACTGTCGTATCTCATTTTGTGCCGGTTTCAAATACCGTTAGCCCTAACGGTGGAGTTACTCCTACCGTTGCGCTGCAGCCTGGGGAATCCGCCCTCGTCACGTACCGGGCTTTCGACTTTACCACTACGGATCCGAAGGTCGCCCTGACTCACTATAATCCGATCGTCGGCCTTGTAAAGGTCGTCTCGCAAGGAGTAAATACGAACCTTCCGAGTACAAGCCCGCCTGCCTCGTCTACTCCTCCGATAGACATTACCAACAAGGTATATATAAGTAAGAGTGCCCTCTCGGCTACTTACTCGGGCTTTATCAGTGTCATCAATGTAACCAACGAAACGCTGCCGGGCCCAATCTATCTACTTCTGAACGGCCTGCCCGCCAATGTGACCGTCAGCAGCGCCGGTCTGCCCATGGGGATCTCGCCCGCCGGCCCCTATTTCCTCGTCTCGACTGGATCCATTCCTCCCGCTCCGTACGGGCATGTACGCTTCTCGATTCAGTTTAGCGACCCGTCCAACGTGCCCATTATCTACACCGGGAAGGTCTACTCCGGCACCGCGCCTTAATCACTTTTCGCGCATTTAACCGTTCGGTTGACAGTTCGCAAGTGCTGCGCTATGATTCAACCAAATGGTTAAATCGGTAGCCAGATCCCAGGCCTCGCGGCTGGATTGCGTCTTCCACGCTCTATCCGACGCAACCAGGCGTTCCATTCTGCGGGATGTGGCTACTGGAGAAAAAACCGTCGGGCAGATTGCCCAACCCTACCCCGTCTCGCTCGCCGCCGTATCGAAGCACCTGAAAGTGCTTGAAGCGGCCCGCCTCATCCACCGCGAGAAAAAGGGAAGCTTTCAGTTGGTGCGGATAAACGCGGCGCCCATGAAGGAAGCCGGCCGCTGGCTGGCATATTACGAAAAGTTCTGGAACCAGCAGCTTGACGCTCTTGAGGATCTCCTGGAGCGGGAAGAGTCGCGTTGACAGTCACACCATCCTTTTCAGAAGGAGTTTATGGCACATGAGAACAAATTCAATGCAGCAGCGGGAACGGGTTGCCGTGAAGGTCAGCCGCAGATTCAACGCCACCGCCGAACGCATCTTCGACTCGTGGCTTGATCCTCAAAGGGCTCGCCATTTTCTGTTCACCCGGCCAGGGCAAGTCGTTGTGCGGGCCGAGATCGACGCGCGCGTCGGCGGTTCGTTCTTATTTATCGCCCGGCGGGATGGCATCGAAATCGATCACGTCGGCAAATACCTTGAGATCGACCGGCCGCGCCGCCTCGTGTTCACCTTACGCGTGCCAACGGTGTGGGCAGATGACAACCGCGTCACCGTTGAGATTGACCCGCTGGAAACGGGATGCGAGCTCACGCTGACCCATGAAGGCGTCCTTCCGCACCATGAAAGCCGCATAGAGTCCGGATGGACCGTGTTCCTTGAGGGGCTCCAAGCTCAACAGCCCCGCGCCGTGACCGACAGCGACACAATTCTTGCCACCGCGGACGTTGAAGCTCCGCCCGAACGCGTCTTCAGGGCCCTCACCACGGACGAAGTCGAGCGCTGGTGGGGATCAGCCGATACTTACCGCGTGACGCAGTGGACTGCCGACCTTCGCGCCGGCGGCCGCTGGAGCCTCGTGGTGCGCCATCCGGACGGCAATGCGTTTCCCGCCAGCGGCCAGTTCCTTGAGCTCGACCCACCGCATAAGCTCGTCCAGACGCGAAAGTACGATTGGGATTCTCCGGGACTGGGCCGGAGAGAAACGAGAGTCACATTCCGGCTCGATCCCATCCCGCGCGGCACGCGGGTCACCGTCCGTCACGATGGCTTTGCCGGTCTCTGGGAACCGGCGAACGAACACGCCGCAGGCTGGGAACGCTTTCTTGGCTGGCTCACTGCTTACCTGAAGCCCTGAATGACGGTGCTGCGCCGCACAGTCGCCCGTCCGCGCTACGGATCTCAATGACCTGCGGCGGCGGATTGCGTTAGTTCCTTGAGCCGTTTGCGCGCGTCCGCTGCCAGCGGATCGGCCGTATCGTTGCCCCGGATGCTCAAGTATTTCCGGTAATCGTTTGCTGCGGCAGGGCTCATCAGTTCCTGGTGCGCCCTGCCCTGGTAATAGGAGACCGGCGCGAAGTAGCGCCAGCTTGGCTCATCGTTCAGGAAGACGGAAGTCGCTTCACCTTTGCGATTCACGCACGCATCCAGCTCCGTGTCCGCGTCCGGATATGCGCCCGCTGCCAGATATGCCTTCGCCCGGTTAAGCCGCCCCAGCCAGGTATCGGCTATCTGGCGCGCTTCTCCCAGCGTGTACAGCGCCTGGCGGAACTCCCCGCGCTTCATCTGAACCTCGGCCTCAATCAGCTTGCCATAGGCGCGCGGGTCCGGCGCGAAAAGTTGGCTCAATTGACGGCTCAAAGCCAGCGCCTTCTCGGTATCTCCCGTTTCGATGTAGATATGCGCAGCCGGATACAGCAGGCTGGGATCGCTCGTGCCCTCGGCCGCGGTTTTCGCCGCCGAGATCGCATTGCTCTTCTGTCCGGTCATCAGCCAGGCTTCCGCCAGCATGATCCGTTTCTCGGCAGCCGGGGCGACGCTCTTGGCCGCATCGTCGCTTGCGATGGCGGGCTGCAGAATCCTGATCGCACCATTCGCTCGCCCCTGATACAAGGCAATATCCGCTAGTCCGGCGGGCGCCGCGGATGCCCCCCAACTACTAATCGTTGACAGTTTGTTGTAGGTTGCTGTCGCGGCAGCGGCGTCGCCTTTCGCGAACTGGGAAAGCCCCAGGCACAGGTAAGCCTTGCCGAAAGAAGGATTCAGTTTTAGGAGGTGCTGTGACTCTTTGATCGCCAGGTCAAAGTCTCCGGCATACATCGCAAAAAGACCCAAATTATTCAGCGCCAGAATATTGTTGGGATAGATCTGCGTGGCTTTCCGCGCCTGTTCTAGCGCCTCGGTCATATTCCTTTGAAGAAAGTATGCAAAAGCCAGATCCGTCATGCCGGCGGTATCCGCCGGGTATTGCTTCTCCAGTTGATTGAACTCTTCAATCGCCTTTTCGGAATCGCCTTGCAAAAGGTAGTACCCGCCGCGCGTGCGGAATTTCTCGCGGTCCGACATTCGATACGTTTTGGAGATCGCCAGCCGGTAATACTGCTCCGCCTCCTGCCGCCGTCCCAGGTTTGCCAGCAACGCTGCGATGCCCGCATACGCTCGCCCGAAATTGGGGTCCAGATCGATACTGCGCTTAAAGTGATTGATGGCATCATCCCACTTGCCGGCGAACTGCTCTTCCTGCGCCTGCGCGTATTGTTGAGAAGCCGCCAGCGACGTGGACGAGAAAGTCTCTGCATCGGCAATCTGTTTCGACTTGGGAACCACATCGCCAAGCGCCTTCCGGAACCCGGCCGCTATCTTTCCTACCGCCGCGTTCAACTTCTGCGGATCGGAAGCGCTTGCTTTTTCGCTATCGATCACCTTGCCGGTGGCGGCATCCCGCGCCTCTGCCGATAGCACGTACTTGCTGCCATCGCGCCTAATGCTGCCGTCCACAATCACGCCCAGGCCTTCGCGCTGCGCCACCAGCCGCGCGCCGTTTTCGTCCAGAATCTTTGATCCTGAAAGCGTAGACAGGGTTTCCCGTGCATCGCCGCGGTCGTAAGCCGTGATAAAGGATGCCCCTTCCAGCGCAGTATTCATCGCCGGTTCCAGCGTTCCGTCCAGCACCGGATTGCCCGTCTTGTTCGCAAAATCGGCGACAAGTATCTTTACCGGCCCGTGCGTGATAGGCGCTTTCGGATGCATCAGGCTGTAGATTAAGGTGGCGCCTAGCACGATAAACGCTATCGCCCCGGCCGCCAGAATTCTCCAGTCCGTCGAGTGCTTTTTCCGCACGCCAAGCCAAAGTTCCAGATCCTCGACGACCGCCTCCGCCGATTGATACCGCTGGGCCGGTTCCAGCTGCACGCACTTCGCAATGATGTCGCTCACCGGCCGCGGGATATGCGAATCGACTTCAATCGGCGGTTTGATCTGTTTTTGCGCGCGGTCGCGCAGCACTTCGCCTAGCGAACCCTTGCTTGCCGGAACCTCGCCGGTGATCAGCTCGTAAAAAATCAGTCCCACGCTGAACAAGTCAGACCGGGCATCCACTCGCCGTGACCGCGCTTGTTCCGGAGACATGTACCGTGGCGTCCCAAGCAATGAGCCGATCATCGTCAGGTTTTGCGGCCCCGGCATCACGCTTTGCGGCCCCAATTGCGCTTTCAATGCGGCCGATTCCACCGAATGGGCGATTCCGAAATCCATGACCGCGGCCCGCCCTTGCTTGTCCACCATCACGTTTTGCGGCTTCAGGTCGCGATGGATCACGCCCTCCGCATGCGCCACGGCCAGGCCCCGGCAGACCTGCAGCACGATCTCGGCGGCCTCGTGCACGGGCAGCTTGCCGCGTTCCCGCAGCATGTCCGTCAGCTCGCGCCCGTCGATGTACTCCATGCTGATGAACCGCAGCCCATCCGCCAGCCCCAGATCGTAAATCCGCGATACGTTCCGGTGCGTGATCTTGCGCGCCAGAACCAATTCCTGGCGGAAGCGTTGCAGAATCTCCTGGCTTCCGGCCAGTTCCGGACGAATCACCTTCAAAGCCACAATGCGGTCTACTTCCCGGTCGCGGGCCTTGAACACCGTTCCCATGCCGCCTTCGCCCAGCGTTTGCAAAATCTCATACCTGCCGCCTAGGACGGTTCCCGTCTGCAGCAATACCGATTCATAAGCAATCGCATCAGACGCCGTGAACGCCTTTGACCAGCCCGGTGTATTCGAAACTTCCGTCCGGTCGCTGTCGATGGTTGTGTCCGCCGGCGGGGGCGTGAAGATCTCGGTCTCGTTGAGGTCGATGGGCGTTGCCGTTCCACAGGCAGGGCACTGCCGGGCTCTTTCAGGCACCGGTGTGTGGCAGGACGAACAGATCATTGGGCTGTGCTGCGGATCTCTTGATTATCGGACATCTGCGCGCGATTAGTGCTGTTTACCCGATCGCACCCGCCTGTTGCGGCACTTCGGCGGCCCTCCGCGGGAGTCTTCCTGCTTTCAAATACCCCGATAAAGCTTGTATATCCGCGCGTCTGCAGCCTCGCTCGTTGCGCCAGCCGAATAGACCTCGGTTGTGCCCAGAGCAGGGCAAAGGCGCTCAGCACGATCACGAACGGCAACCGCGGGGCAATCCTCTTTAGTGCTATTGTCTCCTGGGAAAGTTAGGGAATCCGCGTTCGCAAGCATTATTGCGCCACGAATACAGCCGCCGTTAATCCACTCACAGTTGCCGTCCCGGTCTCGTCGTTCACGGAGGACGCGCGCGTCTGTTCATCGGAGGAATGCATCTGCAATCGATGTAGGCGAAGGTGGAGGCCCTTCAATTGATCGTTTTGAAAGTTGATAGAGCCGAGCGTTGCATTAAAAACAACAACAATGTGCTTGTACATTCCGTAATGTCCTCCGTTGGCATCTATTTTCATCACGATTAAGCCTGGAATTTGGGAGGCTCCCGTATTCAGGAAATGCAGGTTGTTCTGCACTTCCTCCAAAGTGGCCATATGGAAAAGCGGAGAACTGCTGCGGATGCGAAGGAACTCCTGGAATGCGGCAGCCGCGCTCGAGATGTTATCAGGCGTGGGTGTCAAAGCCGGATTGGCCAACAGCGGTTGCATGAACGGCCACTGGCTTTGATTCACATTGGCAAGTGGAAGCCCAATACCCCAATTATTGGATTCCTGGGAAAAAAGACTCTCGCTTCGCCGGTCGCCTTGATAGATCCAATTGATCTTGGTGAACCAATCGCCGGAGTTGTAGCTGTTGTAGTCCATGTCTTTCGAGCGAAGAAGATCGTCTGCTCCGAAGAAAAAAGGCACGCCCTGGCCCAAAGCGATCAAGCTCATGGCCAGAACCTGACGGCGCGTTCGCATGGCGATCGAATCTCCACCGGTTGCCGTGGTACCCGGGATAGCTGACTTCAACTGGATGGCATCGAATAGCGTTTGATTATCGTGGACCGAACAGTAATTGATGGCCTCGAGCGGGCTGGCAGTGTAGCCCGCGGGCTGTCCATTATAGAGAACCTCGCTTGCTTTAACCGAGGAACCGGTGCTGTCAACAAAGGTGAAGTCGCGAAGATTGCCGGCAAGGCCGATTCGAATCCAATCTGCTTCAAGGTCAACGTTGGTCTCTTGGTCGGAAAGGCTCTGGCCCACGGTAGTTGTCGTGTAAACGCTCGGATCGGTGAAGAGGCCGGTAGCAAAACCCTGCACCTGTTCCGTTGTATTGTCGAACGAACTGCCGCCGCGGATTCCGTCGCGGATCCTGTCGTTGAACGTGCCGATACCGTAGCCATACAGGTTCTCTTGAGTAGCGTTCACGCCCAGCGCAGCCGTCTCGGAGTTCAGGAAGCCTTCGCCGTAGATATAGATTTTTGAGCCATCGACGCCGTCTTTTTCGAGAGTAAGATTCTCCAACGCCTGCTGTATGTGCTGCATGTTGTCAACAAAATGGAGGCTCATATCATCGAAGCGGAAGCCGTCAATCTTGTACTGCACCGCATTTTGAACCACGTTGTCGATCATGAGCTTTTCCATCATGAGATGCTCGCTGGCCGTGTCATAGCAGCAGCTTGCGGTCTCAATGTTTCCACTGGCGTCCAGCCGGTAGTAGTAACCGGGCACGATTTCATCCAGTACCGAAAAGTTATTCTGACCGGCCGCGTAGGTATGGTTGAAGACCACATCCTGAACCACGCGTAGACCCGCGCTATGAAGTCCCAGAACCATTTGCCTGTATTCCATCACCCGGTTGTCCGGATTGAAGGCGTAGCCTCCGTTGGGAGCAAAGTAGTGTACAGGATCGTAGCCGAAATTGTAGTCGTCCACGTTTTGAACCGCGGTTACCGCAGCCTGCTGTTGAGTGCCGTCGGGCGGATATCCGCTCAAATCGCCCGGCGATTGCCACGTCGTTTTGTCTTCGTTGACACTTCCTATGTGGAAGGTCGGCATCAGGTGAACGGCCTTCAGGCCGGCCTCTGCAAGCCGGTGCAGATGAGTCATGCCATAGTAGTCGGGATCTGTAAACGCAAGGTAAGTCCCGCGATATTCCTCGGGAACACTGGTATCGTCTGTGCTGAACTCCCGGACGTGAAGCTCGTAAACGGAAAAATCGTTCTTTGAGTCGAGGTACGGCGAAGAGCTCTTGTCCCAGCCCGCCGGTTTGGTGGACTCATCGTTGAGATCGGTGATGCGGGTTTTCGCGCCGTTCAGTGCAATATCGGCCGAATACGGATCGCTGACCACGTTTTCGACGATCTGCACAAGGCTCGGCGCGTAAACTGTGATGTCGTAAAGGTAATACTCTCCCTTCCATGAGGTTTGTCCCGCGGCTGTCCAGACACCATTACTCTCAGTCATTGGTATTGTTTGGGCTGGAGTGGTATCGGTCTCGTGACTATAGAGCAGCAGGTTTACCGATTGCGCCGTGGGAGCCCAAAGTTTGATTGAGAGCTGGCCATTCGAAAAGACCACTCCGAGCGCTCCCGAATAATAGAAGAGGTCATCGAGGACTCCCGCATCCTGAACGCCGCTTACCCACTTCAGGTTGCCCGATGAATCGTTCGCCATAACGACGATCTGTCCTGTCAACACCTGCTCCAGCGTGCTCAGTTGAGCCAGGGCTGATAAGTGAAACACTGCATAGCCAGCGAGCTGTGGGTATTGCGCGGCCTCGGCCGGAGTGAATGCGCTTGTTGTTAACGAAATGGCTGTGCCGCCGGCCAGAGTGCCGGTGATTGAGACATTTAGGCCCGCGGTCAGCGAATAAACCAGCGAGTAATTCCATCCGGATTGGCCCTCTGCGCCCGGAATCGCAATCGTCGTCCGGTCGATCCAGAACGCCTGGTGCTGATAAAGCCCTGCGCCGGCAATTTGGGCTGCGGTAGGCTGTGTTGTAAACACGTTTGCATCGCCCGAGATCACCCAGGCCTCGGTGTATTGAGTGACCTGCAGATACTGATTCGGACCCGGATCTTTCAGCCCGCCCTCAGCGCAGTTGTTGATGATGAATCCGAGTTGGCCCGGGGGCGTGCCTTGCGTCGGGTTCACGGTGACGTCGAAGTAGATGCCGTAACTGTCGGTACCGCTGACCGCGACCTCGCTTTGACACCAGGAGTTGTTTTCCGTGGACGCGTTCCAGGTATAGAGACCCCATCCCGAATAATTGCCATCCGGACGATAGTAGTGAATGCGAGCCGTGCCCATCGGTTGGCTTATGGTCGGCTGGCTTGTGTAGACCGTTGTATCGCCCGAAATCACCCACGCTTCGTTGTATTGCGTGACCTGCAGATACTGATTGGGACCCGGATCTTTGGCCCCGCCGTTGGCGCAGTTATTAATAATGAATCCGAGTTGACCCGCTGGCGTGCCTTGCGTGGGGTTCACAGTGACGTCGAAATAGACGCCGAAGCTGTCGAAACCGGTGGCCGCCACTTCACTTGTGCACCAGGAATTGTTTTCCGTCGACGCATTCCAGGTGTAAAGAGCCCATCCGGAGTAGTTCCCGTCAGGACGGTAATAGTGGATCCGCGCATCGCCGGACGGAATCGGCCCATCGCCTATAAGCGGCTGTATCGTGAAGACGTCGGCATCGCCCGAAACTATCCAGGCTTCGTTGTATTGCGTAACCTGCAAATACTGATTCGGACCAGGGTCTTTAGCCCCGCCGTTGGCGCAGTTATTAATAATGAATCCCAGTTGGCCCGCTGGCGTGCCTTGCGTCGGGTTCACGGTGACGTCGAAGTAGACGCCGAAGCTGTCGAAACCGGTGGGAGCGACCTCGCTTGTGCACCAGGAGTTGTTTTCCGTGGAGGCGTTCCAGGTGTAGAGAGCCCATCCGGAGTAATTGCCATCAGGACGGTAATAGTGGATGCGCGCGTCGCCCGGCGGAATCGGCCCATCGCCTATAAGCGGCTGCGTTGTGAAGACATCGGCATCGCCTGAAACTACCCAAGCTTCGTTATATTGCGTGACCTGCAGATACTGATTGGGACCGGGGTCTTTGAGCTGGTTATCGGCGCAGTTGTTGATGATGAATCCGAGTTGGCCCGCCGGCGTGCCTTGCGTAGGATCGACAGAGACGTCGAAGTAGACGCCGAAGCTGTCGGTGCCCGTGACCGCGACCTCGCTTGTGCACCAGGAATTGTTCTCTGTGGAGGCGTTCCAGGTGTAAAGAGCCCATCCGGAGTAATTGCCATCAGGACGGTGATAGTGGATGCGCGCGTGATTCGGCGGTACTTGTGCGGCAGCCGGAACGGTGGCGGCAAGAAGTGAAAGCGCGAAGAACGGAAAGCGCAACGCGTGCAAGGTTCGCTTCAACATGGAGCTCATGGTTGGAAATCCCCCGGTAATGACCGGAACTGAGCATATCAAACGAATCCGTCTGGGGTCGTCGTTCACGCTTTCGCAGCGCGTTCCAACTCGGCGATGTCAAGCTTCTTCATCCGCAGCATCGCCTCCATCGCCTTCGGGTGTTTGATAAGTTCGGGTAGGCGCGCTGGCACGATCTGCCAGGAAACGCCGAACTTATCCTTAAGCCACCCGCACTGACCCTCGCTGCCCCCGGTGGAGAGCTTCGACCAGTACTCATCCACTTCCGGTTGCGAATCACATCGCACCACAAATGAAATTGCTTCGGTGAATTTGAATATGGGGCCGCCGTTGATTGCGGTAAACTTCTGGCCGTCGAGTTCGAACGCAATGGTGATGATGCTGCCCTTCGGCACGCGGCTGTCGTCAACGGCGCGCAATTCATCCAGACGCCGCGAGTTTTTGAATACGCTGAGATAGAACTCGACAGCCTCTTCGGCGTTCGCGTCGAACCAGAGAGACGGCGTAATGCGAGGAAAGTCTTGAATCGCGCTCATTGAAAACCATCCCGGGCGACGTGCGCGCCCATACCCTAGTACTACTGTTTGTGCGCCGGGATGAACCGGCATGTAGTTGGGAATGAAAGAGTCCTACAAGAAAGGAGTAGCGAACCATCTTGGCCTTGAGTCTTGCACTCGCCGTCGTGAGGCGGCGGGTGAAGCGTAGACAGAGGTATCGGTGGGCCGGGTATTGAGCTTCGTAAAACTAATTCGGGGCGCCGATCCTGTGAACAGAAGGAGAAGGCAACATGGCCAGCGGCGATAGCGCGAGCCGTTGGTCAGCCCTGCGTAGTCGAAGACCCCGAGCACGCTGAGAAACTGCATGCACGAGAACCGGGAGACCTCGGCATCGACTGGCCGCGACGAGCGGCACAGTCCGGCGGGAGAAGGCAGAAGCCAAACGGCCCGCATGAACGATGCCGAGGAGTCGGATCGCTCTGTAGTACCTGTGAACCAGTCGAACAAAGCCGAGCCATTGGCTGCGGAGGTTGGGGAGGGAAGAGAGCGAACCAAGGAGAACACTTCGCGATCACACACGCTCTCGACGCAGAGCGAGGTCGGCGTGTCCCAGAGATTGCGGGGTGTGCGAGAAGCAGCAAAGGAAAGGAAGCGAGAACGGTTCACGGCTTTGCTTCACCATTTGAACGTCGATCTGCTACGGGAAAGCTTTTACGCGTTAAAGCGGCAAGCGGCACCGGGAGTAGATGGCGTGACGTGGCGGGAGTATGGAACCGGGTTGGAGGATCGGATTACTGATCTGCACAGCCGGGTGCACCGGGGAGCGTATCGGGCACAACCCTCGCGGAGAGTTTATATTCCGAAGGCTGACGGCCGGCAGCGGCCGTTGGGCATCGCCAGTCTGGAGGACAAGATTGTTCAACAGGCGGTGGTGACCATCCTCAATGCGATTTATGAGGTGGACTTCAAAGGATTCTCCTACGGGTTCCGGCCCGGTCGCAGCCCGCATCAGGCGCTAGACGCACTGAATGTAGGCATCTGCCGGAAGCGCGTGAGCTGGATTCTGGACGCCGACATTCGAGGGTTCTTCGACAACATGAGCCACGAATGGACGGAGAAGTTTGTCCAGCATCGCGTAGCCGACCCGCGGATTCATCGTCTGATCCATAAATGGCTGAAGGCGGGAGTAAGCGAGGAAGGCGAATGGTCGGAAACGAAGATAGGGACTCCGCAGGGAGCGGTGATTTCACCGTTGCTAGCGAACATCTATCTGCATTACGTCTTTGACCAGTGGATAGATGCCTGGCGCAAGCGGTGGGCGAGGGGCGAAGTCATTGCCGTTCGCTATGCCGACGATCTGGTGTTGGGCTTCGAGCACCGCGAGGACGCCGAGCGGTTCCTGGACGCATTCCGGGAACGGCTGGCGAAATTCGGGCTGGAACTACATCCGGACAAAACGCGACTCATCGAGTTCGGGCGAAGCGCTGAAACCAACCGCGGCAAACGTGGTGAGGGAAAACCGGAGACCTTCGACTTCTTGGGATTCACGCACTACTGTGGGACTAAGAAGGGCCGCTTCATTGTCTGGCGCAAGACGGCGAGCAAACGGATGCGAGCGAAACTGCAGCAACTCAAGCAGGAGCTTCGACGCCGGATGCATCATCCGCTAGCGCAAGTCGGCGAGTGGCTGGGAAGGGTGCAGCGTGGTTATTACCAATACCATGCGGTACCGGGCAACAGCGCGACGCTCGGGCGGTTCCGACATCGGCTCTTTTGGCTGTGGTGGAAGATAGTAGGCCGCCGCAGCGAAAGGCGGATGCGCTGGGACCGCTACTGCCCGATGTTCGACCGCTGGGTGCCTTATCCGCGCATCGTGCATCCCTATCCAAGCGTTCGCTTCGACGCCACACATCCAAGGTAGGAGCCGTATGCGTGAGCAGCGCACGTACGGATCTGTGCGGGGGGCGATCAGCGATGATCGTCCCTACCGCGACCACGAGTTTCTTTATGCAGGCAAGCTACTTGACACCGTGAACACTCGAAACCGAGTGGCGACCGTAAGGGAGCTTGTATGTGCGGAGCATAAAGGAATTTCAGATACAGGAGACTAGATCATAGATAAACAGCTCGGTATGCTCCAGCAGATCGGCGCGACCGCCATTCCCCGGTCTTAGAGAGCCCGGCCACTTGACATATTATTTTGATCCTTCGATAATAGTAGAAATATGGGCAAAATCAAGAGGGAGCCTGACGTAGCGCGTTACGCCGACATGTTCTCGGCGATGGGAACAGAGCCTCGGCTCCGTATCATGCGCCTTCTATTGTCGGCGCACCCTGAGGGGATGATTGCCGGCGACATCGGAGCGGACCTTAATATACCTGCCTCGACGCTTTCCCACCATCTGGACAAGCTGAAAAACGAGGACCTGGTGAGCGTCCGCCGCGAGAGTACGTTCCTTTGGTACTCGGCCAATATTGAAGGTTTGCAGGAATTGCTCGGATTTCTCTACGCCGAATGCTGTACGCGCAATAAGGCGATCGAGGCAAAGTCTATCATGCAACTCTGCGGGTGAGGAACACATGGAATTGAAGGACTTCGTAAAGGAAAAATACGGTGAAGCCGCGCGCCGCGTCGCGACCGGCAAGGGTCTGCCTGCCGATTGTTGTTCAACGACGTCGTGTTGCCAAGGAAGCGCCGCTGCTTCCTGTGACCCGATTACGTCGAATTTATACGACGAGAGTCAGACCGGTGAGGTGCCGGAGGCCGCGCTGCGGGCATCGCTGGGCTGTGGCAACCCAACCGCGCTAGCGCAGCTCAATCCTGGCGAAGTCGTACTCGATCTGGGCTCCGGCGGCGGTATCGACGTGATCTTATCTGCCAGGCGCGTCGGCCCGAACGGAAGAGCATATGGCCTGGACATGACGGACGAGATGCTGGCTTTAGCTCGCGAAAATCAACGTAAGGCAAGCATCGAGAACGTCGAATTTCTGAAAGGCGAAATCGAAAATATCCCGTTGCCGGACAACTTTGTCGACGTCATCATCTCGAATTGCGTAATCAACCTTTCCGGTCATAAGGATCGCGTGATTTCAGAAGCGTTTCGCGTGCTGAAGCCGGGCGGACGGTTCGCCGTTTCGGACGTCGTGATTCGAGGCGAACTGCCGTCCGAAGTTCGCCGAAATATGGAGCTTTGGGTCGGCTGTGTGGCTGGCGCTCTCGAAGAGAATGAATATCGGGACAAGCTCGCGCAGGCCGGTTTTGAGGCAATCGAGATTGAGCCTACGCGTGTCTATAACGTTGAAGATGCGCGCTCGCTCCTGATCGGCGCCGGTATTGCTGTCGATGGAGTCGCCCCGCTCGTGAAGGACAAAATCCTGAGTGCGTTTATTCGCGCGAGCAAACCATGCGCAAACTATGTTCCGAAGCGCTAGGAACGGCTCTGCTCCTCGCAGCCATCGTGGGCTCCGGCATTATGGGCGATCGTCTCGCGCAGGGCAATGTGGCGATCGCGCTTCTCGCGAACACAATTGCGACCGGGGCGACGCTCGCTGCTTTGATTCTGACCTTCGGCCCCGTCTCTGGCGCTCACTTCAATCCTGCAGTTACGATTGCGGACGCCGCGCTTGGGGGCTTGCCCTGGAAAGAAGTTCCCGGGTACCTAGCGGCCCAAATCGGAGGCGCGATGACCGGCGTTGCATGTGCGCACATCATGTTCGGACTGCCTGTATATTCGGTGTCTTATCATGCCCGGTCCGGATTTGCACAAGCATTTAGCGAGTTCATCGCCACCTTCGGACTGCTTAGCGTGATTTGGGGATGTAGCCGGTTCCGGTCTTCGTCGGTTGCCTATGCGGTCGCCGCTTACATTACTGGGGCGTACTGGTTCACAGCGTCCACGTCGTTCGCAAATCCCGCCGTTACATTGGCTCGCTCCCTAACCAACACGTTTGCCGGCGTTGCACCCGGTGATACGCCGGCGTTCATCGTGGCGGAACTCCTCGGAGCTGGGGCAGCGACATTCACCTTCCGATGGCTCGCGCCTGCGGCTTCCGCGGCGGCGCCCGATGTCGTCCTTCCGCACGGGCAGCCCGCACGCAACCGCTCAGGCAGGAAATCGTAAATGTCCAAGAAATCCGTGCTGATCCTCTGTACAGGGAACTCCGCCCGCAGCCAAATGGCCGAAAGCCTGCTCCGTTCTATGGCCGGTGATCGCTTTGAAGTTGCGAGTGCCGGAACCAGGCCAAGCGCTGTGCGGCCGGAAGCAATTCAGGCAATGAAGGAGATTGGAATTGATCTTTCTGGCCATCGATCGAAGTCGGTGGATGAATTTATTGGCCAACCGATCGATTACGTGATCACGGTCTGTGACAACGCAAATGAGACTTGCCCCGTGTTCCCGGCCGGAACCAGCAGGATGCACTGGCCTTTCGAGGACCCGCCGCCGCCCGGCAAAGGTACAGAAGAGGAACGGCTGTCCATTTTTCGGACGGTACGAGACAAGATGAAAGCTCGTCTCGCAAAGGAACTGGAGAGCGGAGTCTTTGCGCCTGCCGGATCGATGGGCACCAGGCAATGAAGAAGCTCTGTATTCTTTTGTGGTGCGGAGTCGCTGCCTGCGGGGGCGTATCATTGACCGGCTCTGGTTCAACCTTCATTGCCCCTATTGCAACCAAGTGGTGCCAGGAATACCAGGAAAGTCACCCGGATGTTCATATCAGCTATCGCGCGGTTGGCTCCGGTCGGGGCATAAGTGACGCCATCGAGGGCGTAGTTGACTTTGCTGCCACAGACGGCCCGATGACGAAGGTGGAGCTTGAGTCGTACAAGGCCGAACGCCATTCGGAAGTCCTTCACTTGCCGGCCATAATCGGAGCAGTGGTTCCGGCCTATAACCTTCCTGGACCTCCTGTTGAACTGAACTTCACGCCGGAGGCGCTGGCGGGGATCTTTCTTGGAACCATCTCGAGATGGAACGATCCCGAACTGTCCAGGGCAAACCACGGTGTTGCACTGCCGAACGCTGCCATCGTAGTGGTGCACCGTTCTGACGCAAGTGGAACAAGCTACGTGTGGGCTGATTACCTGGCGAAAGTAAGCCTCCAATGGAAATTAACAGTAGGAGTAGGAACGAATGTCTCCTGGCCGGTAGGCGTAGGCGCTAGCCACAATGAGGGCGTAGCGGAAACGATCGGGAGGACTCCTTATTCACTCGGGTACCTGGAGCTGGGCTACGCCATCCGGAACCGCCTCGTGTACGGCAATGTACGGAATGCTTCAGGCAATTTCATAAAACCGGACCTGGCCAGCGTAACAACCGCCGCGGCGGAAACAAAGACTATGCCTGAGGATTTCCGGGTGTCGATCACCAATGCAGCCGGCGCCAACTCGTACCCCGTATCCAGCTTTAGCTGGTTTCTGATTCCCCGGAAAGTGACGGATGCGGGCAAAAGACAGGCCCTTATTGACTTCGTCCAATGGGTGCTGACTGAGGGGCAGGCCGAAGCAGCAAGATCGTTTTACGCTCCCCTTCCCCCTCGTGTCCGGGAAATGGAGTTTCGAGCGCTCTCCAAGATTCAGTGAGTAATGTCTGCCGGCGCTCGGGTGGGGCAGACGGTCTTGCCGTCTGCCTTCGGGCGCTCTTGGAGCGCCCGCCATAACAATCGCGGAATTAGTGGCCGAACTGAACTGCCGGAAGCACCGGTGTCCCTTCACTGAGCACCGCCTGCAGGCTATTGGGATCCAAGCCAAGCGCCTCCAGAATAGTCGGAGCCACCTGCGAGGTCTGCACCTCCGCCGTCGCCATTTTAGGGCTGAATGATGGATTCGACAGCAGCAGCATGACGTTTGCATCGTCGTGCGCGAACCCGCCGTGCTCCATTTGTTTCTTGGTGCTGCCCGTATAGATCACGCCGACGTTCGGCGTAACGATGATGTCCGGCGTTCGCGGGTCGCCTGTAGGCGGCAGCCCGGGCTTATCTATCATCGATTGTATGCTCTGTCCGAAATAGATCTGCCCCAGGCCGACCAGGGTGCCGTTCGCTTCGAGCAGATTGACGGCCGTCACCGGGTCGCTGCCAGGCGAAAGCCACAATAGAGATACATCGTCCTCCGTCGGCCCAATGCCGGTTGGGTTCAACGGCGACTCCGAATCTGGTATATAGCCCGGCAAGTCGGTCGCGATCAGAGTTGCCGGAGACTGGCCGTTGGTGCCGGCATGTCCGGGAATCGGGAAAAAGCGGTTCGGGTCAATGGGTGATTGGCCGTGCTTGGCTGTAATGATAATCAATGTCGAGTCATACAGTCCCTGGGCTTTCAACGCGTTGACAAAGTCGCCGATCGATTTATCGACAAACTCAATCTCCGTCACAAGGTTCGCCAATGGCGTTCCCTGCGGGCCGAAATAGCCGCCTTTGACGCCATTCTCTATCAGCTTTTGGCCTACGCTGACTGCCTGAAAGTTCATGCCAAAGATAGTTGGAACTTTCGTCTTCGCTGTACCCAGGTGATTTTTCCCCTCGATTTCATGCAAAATCGCGTGGACTTTCAGCGTGTCGTAGCACCGTATATCGAAAAAGCTGTCGGTCCAGGCGCTGACTCCGGGTGACAAGTCGAGGCTCGCGCAGGATTCTCCAAGTGGCGTCGTGATACCCGCCACGGCCTGCTGGTTCGAAGTCATTGTGACATCCGAGTTAATTTCCGGTCCATAAAAATCGTCGACGTTTGTGCCGTCTCCCGGCCCGGCAACCGACGAATACGCCGGATGCTTATCTGACCACGCCGTGTAACCGCCGTTCTGGTGAATTACTCCGAAAATAGTATTCGTACGCACGAAGTTCCACGGATATACCGGCAGGCAGCTTTTGTAGGGATCGCGGATCAGCCGCGTGGAATCGATGGAAGCAATTCCTCCATCCGTTGGCGCAGCGCCGGGCGCGCCGCCATTCAGCAGGGCTTGATTGATGTCAATTCCTTCCTCGTATTCGGTCCTGGTTCCGTTTACTTGGTTGGGCTTGCAGACGCCGCCTGCGAGGCCGTTGCCCGTTGTTTTCTCCGGCGGTGCAAGCACTCGGTCATACGCAACGTCGTAGTAAACCCCGAAGGTGCGCGGGGACCCTCCGCTGATGATCGCGGTTAGCCCCGGAAAGGAGTCGGATGGTTTGGACGTGCTCGCGTTCTGATAGTTGATACCCGTCGTGCCCAACTCAGCCAAAACCGGGCAATACGGCTCTCCTCCATTCGCTCCGGAGAGACCATTTGCGCAATTCAAATAGTCCACGGCATGCATGCCGTCAATGCTGATCAGCAAGACACGTTGAATCACGGGCGGGGAAGAAGCCTTACCTTCCCCGCTATTGCGTGGCGGCCCCGGTGCTGCGCTTAGCGCTCCGGTCAAGACTACAGCCAAGAGAGTTTCTGTGTATGAACAAAGTAATACCCCCTCTCTTCCTTACCCGTTTCCTTTTACAAATGCATGACGATTCGGAAGAAACTAGGGGATTTGCGCGCTCGGCTACCGTTACAACCTTGCGGCGGACGCATAATGAATGAATTGTGATCGCGGCGTTGGCCAAGCGGTCCTTTCAGGAATCGCAAATTATGACAATCACAAAGTTCCTTTGCCGCGCCATCCTGCTCCTGGCCGTGGCAACCGCCGGCATCGGTCAAAAAGTCTCTTCCGACGCTCTGCTGCAAGGATTCGTGCAACCTCCCAACTCCGCGCGTCCCCGCGTTTGGTGGCACTGGATGAACGGGAACATTACGGAAACTGGCATCAAACTCGATCTGGAATGGATGCATCGAGTGGGCTTGGGCGGATTCCAAACCTTTGATGCTTCTATGGCCACCCCTCAGGTGGTGGACCGCCGCCTTGTGTACATGACGCCCGAGTGGAAAAGCGCATTCCGTTATGCAACGTCGCTCGGCGACGAACTTGGAATGGAGATGGCTATTGCAGGCTCGCCGGGATGGAGTGAGACCGGCGGTCCCTGGGTGCCTCCCGCCGAGGGCATGAAGAAGTACGTTTGGAGCGAGCTGCGTATCAGCGGTGGCGCTCCCTTTACAGGCCAGCTGCCTCACCCGCCCTCCAATTCCGGAGTCTTCCAGAATCTCGGCGTTCACGACGTTATGGCTCTTCCGCCGGGCGCCAAACCCATCCCGGAATTCTATGCGGATGCCGCCGTAATCGCATTTCGCAGGCCGGTGAGCGACTTGCCGCTGGGAACGCTCCATCCAACTATCACCGCAAGTGCAGGTCATCCGGATCTAGCGGTCCTGGATGACGGAGATCTGCTGGCTACCACTGATTTACCAATACCGAAGGTGAACGAATCGTCGTGGATTCAATACGAGTTCACTCAGCCGCAAACTCTGCGGGCGTTAACCGTCGTCATGAAGGATTTCGACGAAATGACCGTTATGATGACCGGTATCCCCAATCCAACAAAGTCCATCGAGGCAAGTGACGACGGAATCAACTTTCGCACCATCGCGGCGCCGCCTGGCGGTGCCGCCCCGGAGTACACAATTTCCTTCGCGCCGGTGGCGGCGAAGTATTTCCGCGTTTTGTTCAGACGCGCGCCGCCTCCGCCGCTGCCCGCCTGGTTCAGTGGCATAGATCTGGCCTCCTTGGGCCTGAAGATTCCGCCTCCGCCAACCGATTACAAAATCGCCGAGCTCGAATTACACTTAGGTGCGCGAGTCAATCGCTTTGAAGAAAAAGCTGCGTTCATCCCGGTACCCGACTTATACCCTTACCCCACTCCCGATTTCACCCCAGCGGACTGCATTTCGAAGTCAGAGGTCTTGGATCTTACCTCAAAAATGCATCCCGGCGGCACGCTGGACTGGACACCCCCTGCTGGCGAATGGATCGTTCTGAGGTTTGGTTACTCCCTGACCGGTATTACCAATCATCCGGCAACGGCTGAAGCCACTGGTCTCGAGGTCGACAAGCTCGACCGCCAATTCGTTAAGAACTATATGGATCGCTATCTCGACACTTACAAAGACACTGTTAGCGCTCAAATGATGGGTAAGCGCGGCCTTCGCTATGTTATTACCGACAGTTGGGAAGCCGGTGCTCAAAACTGGAGTAACAACATGATCGCGGAGTTTACCGCGCGTCGCGGCTACGATCCGCGGCCATGGTTGCCGGTGCTTGCAGGCTACGTTGTCGAGAGCTCCGCCGCGAGCGACGGATTTCTCTGGGATCTGCGCAAAACCATCGCGGATCTCACGGCCGACGCGCACTACGGCCAGGTGCAAGCGTCTTTGAGAGAGCGTGGCATGGGGCATTACGGCGAATCCCATGAAGACGACCGCGCCTTGATAGCGGATGGCATGGAAGTCAAGAAGCTGGATGATATCCCCATGAGTGCGATGTGGGTGCAGCTGCCCGGCGTCTATACCGAAAATTACGACTACAATGCCGATGATCGCGAATCGGCGTCCGTAGCCCACATTTACGGGCAGAACCTCGCTGCTGCCGAATCGCTCACCGCGGCGGCTGCGCCTTGGGCGTGGTCTCCCGCCACATTAAAGCCGGTGGCCGACCAGGAGCTCTTAAACGGTATAAACCGCTTCGTAATCCATGAGTCCGCCCATCAGCCCCTTGTGGGCAAAGCGCCTGGACTCACCCTTGGACCCTTCGGTCAGTGGTTCAACCGCAATGAGACATGGGCAGAACAGGCTGGGCCATGGGTGGATTATTTGGCCCGAAGCAGTTACATGATGCAGCAGGGACGGTTTGCTGCCGACTTAGTCTACTTCTACGGCGAGGATTCCAATCTCACTGCGATCTTCCACGGCAAAGCCCCGGACATTCCTGCCGGCTACGGCTTCGATTACATCAACGCCGACGCTCTGATTCACGAGCTCAGCGTCGTGAACGGCCGGTTAGTCGCGAAAAGCGGTATGAGCTACCGGGTGCTTGGACTCGACCCGTACAGCCGCCACATGTCGTTGCCCGTCCTGCGCGCTATCCACGCCCTTGTTGAACAAGGCGCGATCGTTGCGGGGCCCAAGCCGCTCGACGATCCTAGCCTCTCTGATGACCACGCCGCGTTCACCAGAGTCAATGATGAGCTTTTCGGCGATGGTACGGGAGTTCGGCCAGTTGGCAAGGGCAAGGTCTTCGCAGGGGAAAATCTTTCGGATGTCTTCGCGGCGCTCCAGCTTCCGCCCGACTTCGATTACAGCAAGCCGGAGAGCGATCTCCACGTTGCCTTCGCGCACAGGCATCTTTCGGACGGCGATTTATATTTTGTTAGTAATCGCGGCAATCGCGAAGAGGCCTTTGACGCAATCTTCCGGGTTCAGGGCAAGATGCCGGAGATATGGCGGGCAGAGACCGGTGGCTCGCAACCCGTGTCATACAACATGTCGGCGGGGCGTACCACGGTCCCGCTGCGCCTTGAGCCTTGGGGCTCGGTCTTCATCGTTTTTCGTAAGAATGCAACGGAAATCTCGCGAGTGATCCCGGAGCCTGCGCCGCGCGAGCTCGCCACTCTAGCGGATCCGTGGAAGATTGAGTTCCAGCCTGACCGGGGAGCGCCGGCTTCGGTGACGATGGACAAGCTGATCTCATGGACGGAAAGCCCGGATCCCGGCGTGAAATACTTTTCGGGCTCCGCCGCATACACCACGAGCCTTCATGCCGAGCGGCATTGGTTCAAACCGCGAGATCAACAGTGGCTCGATCTGGGCGAAGTGAAGGAATTGGCCGCCATCACGGTCAACGGAAAGGAACTCGGCATCGTGTGGCACGCGCCGTTTCGCGTCAACCTAACGGGAGTACTGAAGCCCGGCGAGAACCGGATCATCGTCAAAGTGACAAACACCTGGGTCAATAGACTGATCGGCGACCAACAGCCGGACGCCACCGTAAAGTACACATTCGCGGACGTGAAGCCTTACAGCGCCAAGTCTACTCTGAAGCCCTCCGGGCTGCTAGGGCCAGTGCGTCTGCTTGCAATAGAAAAGGATACGTACCGGTAAAGAAGCACTGCCGATGGGCTACGACCCTTGTTTCTCGGCAGCACTGCGGAAATTCGCGTTATATTTCCCACAACCTAAGATGCTGAAACTGAGCCGGAAGCGTAAGCGCCCTTGACTACCCGAATTTCTGCAATTTGGAGACTAGCTCAATGGCTGTGCGTCAAGCGTCAGCAGCGCATCCCTGATCGCTATAAGGGCTTTCGTCATCTGGTCTGGCGTCTCTACATCAAATACTTTCGGGTGCAGCGGCTTAAGGGTAGCCTCCAACTGGTCCACGATGCCTTGAGGAGGTTGATTGGAGGGCATGGGAGTGCCCATCCGTGCTCCACGGCCGCGGCCTACCCTTTCTGGATCCAAAGGGCCTCTGAACGGAACCGATGCCCGATAGCGGATATAGAAAACACGGCAAGAGGGCAGGGCTTCGAGAGAAATCGGCTCCAGGTCCTCGCCGGATTCGAACGCTACGGATGTAGTGAGCACAACCAGGACGCTGGGGTTTTCTGAGGCACGGAGAAGGCTGCGCGCCTGGGCGACGAAAAATTGAGCGTCGTGATGCCGGTCAGAGAGCGAGTGAAGATCGATAGCCGCCGTATTCGCAGCTGCAAGAGATGCCTTCAGGCGCAGCCAATCGAGGTCCTTCACTTCATTTTGAGAGAACACCGTGCGGCGGCGCCCGAGGTCGAGCACGGCAACGTTCTCGAGAAGTGAGGAAGATCCAGTCTGAGAGAGCGCTTTGAGGAAGGGAAGCAGAGCCGCCAGACCGCTGGAAGGGGTGGGGTGCGATCCGGGTTCAGAGATCGAAGGCGCCACATTGAGAATGACGTTGAGCCGCGCCGGCGAGCGCACGGAGGCTGCCCACTCCACCCGGCCTTGAATATTTGGCAGATACCAACTATCGGGCGATTGTTCATTGTCAATGAATTCAACTGAGGGCAGATTGCGCCAGGCGTCCGGCAAAAAGTTAGGCGGGGATGCCACGCGAAACTGCGCCCGCTTCGTGCTGTGCTCATTCGTGGCCGTATCGAAGATGGCGATAGCAAGCTGGTAATCACCCGGCAGAAAAAACGCCTGTTGGGAGATTTCTACGTTCGCAGCTTTGACGTTCTCGTCGAGCTTGCTCAGTTCAATAACTGTGTGGTCCTGATAGCGCGCCCCTTCGCCATCCGTGATCTGGATCAGGAATACAATCCTGCCATTGCCGCTGCGTTTCGAAAGGTCGCCGCCATCCAAAGTGATTTCGACTGCCCCCATCAACCGCTGGTGAAACGAGAGTACGGCGTGAGGCACACGCGCTTTCCAGTGGAAGTGTGTGTCAGGGCGTTCGCCGAGCCACTGGTCGAAAGGAACGTGGTCAAATGCCGGATCAAGCGCGCCGTGCTGCCCGGACCGCCCAGCCACCAAGGCAGCGCTAAACAGGAGGAGTATCGCTTTGCGGACCACTCAACATGTTACTCAACCAGCGGCGGGATCGCCGCGGCGGACATTTCTCGCCCTGCCTCCGCCCCATCCTCCGCGACTCGCGAAAGGATGGGTCTGATGATCGGAACAAAAGGCAGCAGCTACGCCGATGTGGCTTTGCTCCGCTGCTTGCTCATCTGGCTCATGAACTCACGCATCGTGGCGAGCTGGCCCGGCGACCGTTTCTCCGACCACGCTTCGAAGCGTTTCGTGGCGTTTTCCATATGGACCAGAAAATATTGGTTTTTCCACATGTCGCGGCCCTGCTGCAGTCCGGGCCGAATGCGCTCGAAGACGCCGAAGAACTCGCCACTGGTTTCGAAGAAGAGGTCCTCGTGTAGCAGGCCATAATCGAGCAGGGCGCAGGCCTGCTCCCAGTAACTGATTACCATCATGAAATTGGTCCCGCCTTCGGTTCCTGGAGCGGCGATCCGCATCGACTCTTCAAAGGTCTCGGGCCAGTAGTTCTGGAAGAACCAGTCGCGCGCCTTGCGCAGGCGCTCTTCCCGGCGCTGTTCGTAAATCTGGAGGTGCAGCTGGGCTTGTTCGAAAGTCGGCTTCGTTTCCATTTTCAATCTCCTTTTCTCTGTTCGATAGGTTAATTGTCTACCTACATTAAGATAGTCGAACCGAACTGGGAGAAATCGACACTACCGGCGATATTTCTCTCGCCCGCTGATTAGTTCGCCCGGCCTGCACGCCAACCCCGGGCCTTGTGCTGCTGCGGAGGCCAGCGTGTTGTGCGGAACTGCTTTTCGAGCCGCGAGGACCGAGAACGCGGGATGTAGACTTACGCCGTCAGGACAATGCCATACGTTGTAACCATCGATACGATCCCGAGGTGGAGGCATGCCCGAACCTATCCTGCCTTCCAGATTCCGCTGCGCTCGCGGTGCTCGATAGATGCGTCGTGAGTTGCGGCCGACTCTGAAAACGATGCTTGAGGGTTTGGCCCTCCAAAAACTCCATCGCGATGATGGGCTGCCCATCGCATTCATCGATGTCGTAAGTCGTGCAAATGTTCGGATGATTCAGGGCCGACGCGGCCTGCGCTTCCCGCTCAAAGCGCTCCAAAGCCTGGCTGCTCTGCGCGAGTTCCTCCGGCAGGAACTTCAAAGCGACAAATCGGTGAAGTTTGGTGTCTTCCAGCATCCCAGACGCTCGCGCTCAACACGCCGCCGAGTTTTGCAGTATAGCGGCTCCAGACGACTCCACATGTGTTCCGTGTGCCAACCTTGTCCGCCTCTTTAATCACACAGAGGCTAAGCTGCGATGACTATTTCACCGAAGGGCTGTCATCCGCTTTCAGATCGCCCAGCGCGTATTGAATCCCGGCCCGAAGGTGCTCCAGCATCGGCGTTATGGCATACACCCGGTCACTATGGCCGTGACCCTCGTAGAACACCCGCCCCTGTCCCTCGCGGCGGATGTAGCTCAACGCATAATCGGCATCCGTTCGTGGATTCGCTTCCTTCGCCTTATCCTCTGGGCTCATCTTGTCGTAGTCGATACTAGTCAAAACATGCACGTTCCTGCGTGAGAAGGATTCCTGCGCGAACGTGTATGTCTCATCGTGGATCTCGAACTCCTTCCCGTGGAACATGGCCGTCAACGGGCTGTTCGGATCATCGATTTTGACATAAATGACTTGCGGATCGGACCAGTGGAACTTGAAGTAACCGCCGATCAAAGTATTGAACTCCGGCCACTGCAGAACCGGTTTCGCTTCAATGCCGATATGCGGGCCCGGGGGCGGCAGCAACGAATTAAAGTGCGTCACAAAATCGGCCCGGCTGACCTTCCCGCTGTTGCCCGTATCCAACTTCTGGAACCAATCGTCGGCAACCGCGGTCCACTCCTGTCGGCTCACGGCATCGTTATGATTCTTGTCGCCCGCCGCGACTAGCCGTGCCGCCAGAGTCATCGCCATGAAATTAGGCCCCGGACTGCCGCTGTTTGCAGCCGCCTCAGCCGCCAGGCAGTCGGTGTGATACGTGTCCGTAGCCGCATGGATCCCAGCGATACCCTTCCCGCTTCTGACGAAATCCAGGAAAGCCGAGCGCCGCGCTGCCGTTACCGAGGGATCCTGATCGTCAAGGAAGCAGGCAGTCGTGCTGTCCAGGAAAATCGCGTCGTATTTCTTCAGGTTATTCGTGTTGATATCTGCTGCGTTGTAGGTGACTGTCGTGGCCCATAAGCCGCCCCGATTTCCTAGAGCTTCCACCGTCTCCGCAGCGAGCGGAATCGAGGCATGCACGAACCCTCCCGCTCCCGTATGCGCCAGCACCAGCACCCTGCGCGGACGCGACGGCTTCACGCCTTGCGTGCTGGGCAAAGCCGCCTTCATAGCATCCACAGCCGCTTGCGGTGCGGTCATCGGCGTCGAGTTACCTGCCGTGTTGAAAACATTCGCCTGCCCAGGCTTGGACGCGGGCGGCGCAGGCAGCAGCTTGCTCAATCCGGCTGTGATCTGACCCTGCGTTAATGCCCCGCTGTTCGTCGTGTCCCAAGCCGTAAACCAGGAATTGAACCCCGACTCGATCTCGCTCCGTGTCAAGGTCCCATCACCGTTCGCATCCAGAGCGGTAAACAGCGCTTGAGCAGTTCGCCCGCCCGGTCCCTGCGCCAATAAGCTCGCAATACCCGTCGCCAGCAGCACCGCTGCACCGGCGCGCATACGTCTCGTTCCAATCAATCTGATTCTTCCCATACAATCTGCCGCCACGAGTCTATCGCGGACACAATCTGCGACGGCCGGGAGCGCGTCTCCTGCTCGACGGCATACCGATGGCCGGGCAAGGTAGCGAGCTAGAACTCCGCCCCGCTCCCCGAGCCTCCAAAATCGCCCGATTCCCACTACAAACCTCACAATCACACCCGCCCCGCTCCATCGGGCGAGGCATATTCCAGGCGCGATGCCGACATATCGGGATTAATCTGAATGCCACTCTACGGTTTGCCGGCAACACGTCAAAGTGGATACTCTACGCGGCGCGTGATACGCGAGCTACTTTTACGTGACTTTCAGTGGTGTCGGTACGCAGCGCAGCCCCAAATGATCGGCTTGAGGCCTGATGCGTGCGCTGGTGCGCATGCATTTAGGGTTGACGCAGAATAGACAGGGGTAATGGCGTAGGCTAGCCAGCGATCGAGGCCGTAGCAGGCGGTCACTCCTGCCGCAACGCCACAACCGGATCGACTCGTGTTGCGCTTCGCGCTGGCTCGAGCGTTGCGAGCACCGCAACCGCCACAAACACCGCAACGGCCGCTGTCCAGGCGGTAGGATCCGTCGGCGATACGTCAAACAATTGCGATCTCAGAAATCGCGTCAACCCAAAAGCGGCCGCCACGCCGTAGGCCAGCCCGACTCCAGCGATCCGCAATCCCTGGCTGATGACGAGTCGACCTATGTCCGCGTAAGAGGCTCCCAACGCCATCCGAATGCCAATCTCGTGCCGCTGCAGCGCGACAACATACGATAGCGTGGCGTAGAAGCCGGCTGCGGCCAGCACCAGCGCGATAGCCGTGAAACACGTCACAAGCACCGCGAGGAAGCGCTCGCGCCAGGAGACGCGGGTCAAGATCTCCTCGAGCGTCAGCACTCGGCTCACCGCGATGGAAGAATCTACAGCAGCGATTCTCGTGCGAATGGCCTTCGCCAGCTTCAGCGGTTGGAACGCCGTACGTACGACAAAGGCGCGCGGAGTGACTTCTGCGCTGTAGGGCAGATAAACAACTGCGCCGTCAAGCTGCTTCAAATCACGCTGTTTACTATCGGCCACCACGCCCACCACCGTGTGCCATGGCTCCCGATTCTTGGGTGGTCCGAAACGAACGCGCTTACCGATCGCGCTCTCCTGCGGCCAATGTTGCCTGGCGAAGGACTTCGAAACGATCAACACATTCGTGTCATAATCGGCTTCTGTAAAATCTCGGCCCTGCAGCAACGTTAGCCGGAGCGTATGAAAGTACCCAGGCGTGACGATCATATGCGGCACGAACGGCGTGTCCTTCAAAGCAACGGGATGGCCCTCGATCGTAAAGAGCCGCGTCCAACTGGTTTCTAGCGGCGGCTCGGTCATCGCCGCTACAGAGAGCACTCCAGGGAGTGTCGAAAGCTCATAGGTTATGCGATCAACAAGCGCGCGAGCGTTGGGACCGTCCGGATAGCTGTCATCGGAATAGTTGATGTGTAGCGACAGCACGTTCTCAGGAGCGTAGCCTAAGTTCTGCAAACGGAGCGCCCGAAAGCTGCGGATCATCAGTCCGGCGCCAATCAGGAGTGCAACCGAGAGCGCAATTTCAGCGATTACGAACCCTTGTCTCACCGTCTTCTGACGGCGGCCGGCGGTGCCCCCGTGGCCACCTTCCTTCAGCGCAAGCGTGAGATCCCGGCCGGTCGCGCCGAGCATCGGAGCCACACCTGACCCGAGCGCGGTCAGCAGTGCGACTACCAATCCGAACAACAGCACGCGATAATCCACTGAGAAGTTCATCCAACTCGGCAGGTGTACCGGAATCAGCGAGAGAAGCGCTGGCGTTCCGAGGTACGCCAAAAATATACTCACCACGCCGGCCAACACCCCGAGCACCAGGCTCTCCACTGCCAGTTGGCGCACGAGTTGCCTGCGATTAGCTCCAATGGCCCTGCGTATGGCCAATTCACGTCGGCGAGCCGATGCCCTCACCAGCAGCAAATTGCCGACATTTGCGCATGCGATCAGAAGCAGAAAACCGGCCGCGACCAGCAGCGTGATAACTGCTTTTCGATATTCGCCCGTAAGCGAGTTGCGCAACCGGGTCGCGCGGACATGCCAGCCGTTGTTAGCAGCCGGGTTCTCGCGATGGATCTGCTGCAGCATCGACTCGAGTTCCGCTTCGGCTGCATCGACGGAAACTCCTGGCTTCAGTCGGCCGATGACCCTCAAATGATAATCGGTCCGATTGGCCTTTGCTGGGTCGGTCTGTAGCGGGAACCAGAGTTCAGCCCGCTCCGGAAAATGGAATGCAGCCGGCATGATGCCAATAATCCTGTACCGAGTGCTGGTCGTATCTAGTTCCTTTCCGATAACGGAAGGATCTCCGCCGTAGCGCTCGCGCCAGAACCCCTCGCTCACAATTGCGACTTTGGGACCACCAGGCACGCAATCTTCGCGACTGAGTGTTCGCCCTATGAGCGGTTCGACGCCGGCAACGGAGAAGACGCCGTCGCTGACCAGCGCACCCGGAACGACGGCGGCAGAGCCAGGTCTTGTGATAGTGATATCGCCATAGTCGTAAACACCCAGGTCCGTCATCAGGCGTGTGCGGGCCCGGAAGTCCAGATAGTTAAGGAAATTTACCGTTCCTTTCTCGCTAGGATCGGTTGGGCTGTATTCGTCCACAGCCACAATACGATCGATCTGTAGATAGGGCAGCGGACGCAGCATGAGCCCATTCGCGAGGCTGAATACCAGCGTGGCGGAACCGATGCCCAGCGCAAGGATGACGATTGCCGCCGCGCTGGCGCCAGGATCTTTGCGCAGAATTCGAAACGCCTGACGAAGATCTTGGACGACCAGATGAAAGTGCTCCCTGGGTGCCTCCTGCAAAATTCCCCAGATCGATTCGCCCCAGACCTGTACTGCCTGCGCCATCGATCTGGCTTCCCGATAGCGGTCCACAAATACCAGGGAAAGTTCGTCAGCGTACTCATCGCGGAACGCCGCTGGATACACGAGAAGAAGAGTGCGATAGAGCCGCTTAGCCGTCGTATGTCGCGCAACCCGCCCTTTCATCGATTCACACTCGTTTCGGGACCAGGCCGAGGGAGCGTGCATCCGTAAGCACCTTCTCCCACTGCCGTGCTTCTTCGATAGCCGCGCGCCTACCGGCTTTAGTCAGGCGGTAGTAGCGACGCCGCTCGTCATCGTGATCCGGATCAGGTCGCTCCTGCATTTCTTCGACGTAGCCGGCCTCAAGCAGGCGTTTGATTGCGCTGTAGATGGTGCTGGGGCTCAGCCGGACCGCGCCGCCGCTGCGCTCAGCCACTTCCTGCATAATCGAGTACCCGTGCCGTTCGCCATCGGCCAAGGCCACCAGGATATGGAAGGTGTCACGGGAAAGAGTAAAAGGCCGCACGGTGAAAACTATATCATAGTCCGCTATAGCGATCAATGGAGGAGAAGAACCTGCTTTTCGTTCCTTCTGGTTCTGAAAACCTATCGTTTGTCAAGACGAATCGGATACCATTAGCGTTGCATTACGCCGCCTGACGGTTAGCGGCTCGAACCTGACAAAGATGCTCTTCATCGGAGAATCAAATGCGGAAGAACAATACCCGGATCACAGCGTTAGCGTTCGTTATTCCGATTCTTTTCCACTGGCCGGCCTGTGCGCGAGTGCAAGCTGCGAAGGCTCCCTATCCGGTCATGGCTCCTCTCGACCAGTATTTGATTCCGGACGAGAAGGCTGAGATCGCGCTGGCCCGGAGTTCCGCTCCGAAATCGATTTCGGATGCAGCCGAAGTGATGGTGCTGCGACGGGATGGCTACGCAACTGCCGTGAAGGGCTCGAATAGCTTCGTCTGCATCGTCGAGCGATCCTGGGCGAAGCCGACCGATGACCCGCAATTCTGGAACCCTAAGGTCCGCGCCCCGAATTGCTTCAATCCGGCAGCCTCAAGGACGTTTCTGCCCATCTTTCTGGAGAAAACCAAACTTGTGCTGGCGGGAAAATCGAAAGCACAGATCCTCGCGGCTACTACGTCCGCATTCGAAAAGAAAGAACTAGCCGCACTGGCACCGGGAGCCATGTGCTACATGATGTCGAAGCAGCAGTACCTGAGCGACGACGACAGGAGCTGGCATCCCCATGTCATGTTTTTCGTTTCGGGTGATGCCGTGAAAAGCTGGGGAGCCAATCTGCCTGGCTCGCCGGTGATAGCAGCGGACGATCCGGAAGAACGGGTGACCATCTTCATGGTTTTGGCCGGCACTTGGTCCGATGGGACGCCGGGACCATCCACGATGCACTGAGTTAGTTCAAACGCGCAAACCGGAAGTTGGCCGACTCCAGTCGGTCCCAATCTCCAGTTTGACCACCTTGGAATTAGCGGTGGGCGCATCCGGGCCAACAACAGGGACGTCGTTTCCCATCCTTAAGGCTTGAACAGCCCCACTCGATCCGGCGGCTTCTAGTTTCTGCTTTTTTAGCCGACTCAATCCAACATATCCACTCGTTGCGTGCGAGCGGTGTGATATCGTCCCATGCTGTTAACGCTTGCGGGTCGGATGTAAGTGCTTTTTTTAAATCTGCGGGCACTTCGTGTACCACACCGCTGGAAATCTTTTTTCGCGACATAGATAAGCGCTCCTTTCGTCAGCTCCAACGGCGCGAGGATCCCTTGCTGAGCACGAGAAACACCCTCCCATCCCTCAACAGCAGCCGGCCCACCTCGCTCATTATCACCGACGCCAACACCCAACCCAATAACCAAATCACCATCCCAACTCACCCCGCCTCCGCCCGAGCCTCCAAAATCGCCCGATTCCCGGCACAAACCTCGCAGTCACACCCGCCGCGTTCCATCGGCCGCGGCATATTCCCTACACCCGTCGGCCCCAAATGCCCGGTCCCCAGCGCCTTTTCCTTCTCAATCAACTCCAGCCACGTATCCACATAGATCCGCTGAATCCCCATCCCGCCATTCGCCAGCATAACCGGGTCCTTCGTCGACCACAGATACTCCGGCGGCACCGGCCCCACAAAGTTAAATCGCCGGTAAACCATCTCCGGCGGCGGTAACATCCGCTGCCCGGCCTTAATAAGTTCGTCATTCGGCGGATGCAACGTAGTAACTGTCTTCCCATTCTCGACAGTAACTTCAATCCATTGATCCAGCACCGCAATCTTACGCTGTTTCTTCGGATGTAACTGCCCTTGGAACAACATCTGCGCCGCCGTCTTCGCTTCAGCCGCCGCCTTCGCATGCGCCTCGCCAAACGGGTACTTCTTAGTAATATTGCCCAGCGCGTTTCCCTTCGCCGGATCAGACGGCGCTTTGGGCATCAATTCCAAAATGTCCCGCTTCAGCCGCTGGATATCGGTGTCCTTCTCAAGCCCTTCACGCACCAGCCTCGCCATTCTGTCATCCATCCGCATCCTGTCCTTTCGCAAACCCTGCACCGCATTCCAAGACCGGTAAAACGCCCGCTCCGCCGTTGTCTTATACCGCTGCATCAGCTCGAACGTATGCCTGCGTTCTTCAGTCCAGCTATGCGGATCGTCCCCGCACTCTCCCACCGCCGCCTCTTCGGCCTGCAGCACCCGCCGCTCGGCGCGTTTCATCAGCCACTGGTTCAAAATCAGCTGATCTACGAGCGTATTTTCGGCATGGCCCTCCGGCTGATACTCCTCGCGCCATCCCTTTTCGATCTCGTCAAAATCTTCCCGCCGCTCATCCGGCAGAATCAGGCCCGGCCGCGCCCGCATGCCATGCGTGGTCGAGTTCTGGCTGGAGCGCGCCTTGCCATCGCGCGACTTCGGCCCGCCGCCTTTGCCTTGGCCCACGCCCGCCTGCCCCTTCTTCCGCCTGCTCGCCATCCGCCCGAGTATCCGCGCGCCCCGCCTCTAAGCCGCCGCCAAAAGCCGGCCTAAGTCGCTCAATCTGGACAGGAAAAAATTTCTGGCTCTTCAGCGAACGCATCGTTCCACGCGCCCGCTGGCTACCGCGCGAAGTTCGTTCGGCAGAAAAAGCCTGCCGGGAAAGTCCGGCTATGCCCTGGGCCTGCTCCATCGAACCCTGATAGCAGCGGTGCTGGATCGAAAATCCGATGTATCGTGGGTAAGAACACCAAGTGCATGCTGACCCAAACCAATCTGCGCGATCCAGTGCTGATCAACACCATAGGGCATACGGCCGGCGTGCTGCTGTTCGGCTTTATCATTGCTCTGCTCGTTCGAGACCGGCGGGCGCACGGAATCTCGCGAACCAGGCTTTCGCTGATTGCGGCGTCACTCGCTTTGGCGTGGAATGTCGGGTCCCTGATCGGGCTGGCTTCGGCCAATCCGAGATCCTTTCCGATCTCGATCGTCGTAACGGCGAGCTTTGCGGTCTTGAGTTTTCTTCCCGCTGTGCTTCTCCAGGTCGTCTTGCAGGGGCAGCAGCGCTGGCTCTTGGCCGCGGGCTATCTGGTGAGCGCGTGCGCCGCGTTGGCGCACTTCAGCCAGCTGTTTTCTTCGAGTACCGCGCCCTACCTGATTGGCCTGATGCTGGTCGCGGTAGGCTTCAGCGTGCTCACGCTCGTCGCTTTTCTTGTGCGCCGCCGGCGGGGATACACTCCGGGAAGCGCTCCCGCGGAGGGATTCTCCCTTGCGTGTCTGTTACTCTTCACCGGTTCATTTTTGCATTTCGGTTACCATCACGCCACTTCGCCCTGGGCCTCTGAAATTGCGTGGCACCATATTGGAATCCCCGTAGCGTTGATCGTGCTGCTACGCGACTACCGCTTCCTGTTGTTGGACACCTTCGTCCGTTTTCTAATGAACTCCGGCCTGGCGGTGGTTTACATCGCCAGCGTGCTGGTGCTGAACGAGAAGTTCGGAATATGGAACCTGATCGGCTCCAGCATGTTCTGGACAGGGCTGATTTTGGTAGGCCTGTGCTTATCCCTGATCCTGTTTGCCTACGCGAGAAACGTTTTGCAAGCCTGGATAGGCCGGGTGATCTTCCGGCGGCAGAACCTGGCTGAGTGTCTCCAAAACATTGTGAAGTCGGCGTCCTCGGCACAATCAGAAGACGAGTTGCTCTCGGCCGCGGCGAGCCAAGTGGCCGCGCATCTGCGAACAGATCAGCACGCTGTGTTAGAGGAGTCTGTGACTGCGAAAGGGACGGAAGAGCCGTCGGTACTAATCGGCGGCCCGCCGATGGCGCGCTTGCCGGGTGCGATGCGCTGGGCGAAGGCACAGATTCCGCTGCGCTTTTCCAGCGGCAGCGTGCGTTTCTTGGTTACCGGCCCGCGCAGCGGCGGACAGCGCTATCTCAGTGAGGACCTCGAAGACATGCGACGCCTGGGTTCGGTGATTGTCGAACAAGTGGAGCGCTTTCGTTCCGAAGAACTGAAACGGCTGGCTGCCCAGGCGGAACTGCGCGTCTTGCAAGCGCAGATCAATCCTCACTTCCTCTTCAATGCGCTGAACACCTTATATGGCACGATCGACCGCGGCTCCTATCAGGCGCGGCGAATGGTGCTGAATCTGGCTGACATCTTTCGCTACTTTCTGCAGGGCGACCGGACATTCATGCCGCTATCGGAAGAATTGCGCATAGTGGAAGCCTATCTGGAGATTGAGGCGGCGCGCCTGGGCGATCGGCTGGAAACGGAGTTGGTGGTCAGCGAAGCGGCTCGTTCCGTTATGATCCCGATTCTTTCCATTCAGCCGTTGATTGAGAATGCTGTGAAACATGGGGTTGCGGCGAGAAGCGGGCGTGGCCGCGTCTGTTTAAGAGCCGAAACGATCGACGCCGGTTTGCAAGTGACGGTCGAAGACACGGGAGTCGGGTTCGGGCAGAGCAGCGAGTACCGCGCCGGCGCCGGCGTCGGGCTGGAAAATGTCAGGCGGCGGCTCACCCTCTGTTATGGACCCGCGGCGGATCTTGCTATCCGTTCGGACAGCACCGGGACAGTAATCACATTCCTGATACCGGCCGCCTCAGAGGCGCGCCAGTCGGCTTCCGAAGTGGAAGTAGCAAGTTGATCCGCTCAACGGCTGCTGCAGCCCGGCGGTCCGCCCGTATTTACCGCAGCAGGACATTGCCTGAACCCTCCTCGTTCTGGTCTGATTTGTTTACATCCGGATCCGTCGGTACAGACGGATGTTCGAACCAGGCGGCCTGAGATGAATCAGACCGTCCTTGAGTAATGCGCTCCAGGAGAATAGCTGCTCCCGAGAGCGCGAGCCACAGTAGTGCGCGCTCCAACCACGTTTGACCGAGCAGCGCCGCGAAAGGAAGCGAAACCCAGAGGCTCAGGCAATAGAAGCAATCCAACAGATTGCCCCAGAACCCTTGCCCGGCGGCGCGGCGGAGACGGACCAGAATGTCACCCGGTCCGTCTTCCGCTTGCAGCAGATGGGTGACGCGCCACACGCAGAGCACACCCAGCGCCGCGAAGTAAAAATGCATAGTCAATACTGTGCTTAGACTTCTACCATAAAACTGATGTCCGCAACATTGTAGAAGTCGTGCTCATACGCGTGTAGTGCGACACTGCTCGTCATCCGATTGGATAGAACGGTATGAAACCTGGCGCGCTGTTCCTATTCGCCGCATTTGCTTTACATCAGCCGGCGACCGACTGGCATCTGGTATGGAGCGATGAGTTTAATGGACCCGCCGGCACAGCGCCCGATGCGTCGAAGTGGACCTACGACCTTGGTGGAAGCGGGTGGGGCAACCATGAGCTCGAAACATATACCAGTGATCGAGCGAGTGCTGCCGAGGATGGCAAAGGACACCTGGTAATCCGCGCCGCCAGGAATGCGGCGGGCTATACGTCGGCGCGAATCAAGACGGAAGGCAAATTCAGCGTGCGATATGGAAAAATCGGGGCGCGCATCGAGATTCCGCGCGGCCAGGGAATTTGGCCAGCGTTTTGGATGCTCGGAAACGATATCGCCAAGGTTGGCTGGCCGGCCTGCGGCGAGATCGACATTATGGAAAACATCGGCAAGGAACCTGCCATCGTGCATGGCACCGTCCACGGGCCAGGCTACTCAGGCGCCAATGGAATCAGCTCCGCTGACACCCTGGGGCAAGGAAAAGCGCTGGCGGACAGCTTCCATGAGTATGCAATCGAGTGGTCGCCGGATTCGATTACATTCTTTCTGGATAATCATCCGTATGGGACGGTGACACCTGCATCTCTTCCCGCTGGCGCGCATTGGGTGTATGACCGCCCGATGTTCCTGCTGCTGAATCTAGCGGTGGGCGGAGGATGGCCCGGTAATCCGGATGCCAGCACGCGGTTTCCCCAAACCCTGGTCGTGGATTGGATACGGGTCTGGCAGCGTCCTGAATAGAGGCGATTAAGGCCATCCTAGTACGCGAGGGCTTCGTGGAGTAACACCAAGTAAAAAGGGCCAAGCGGATGATCCGCTTGGCCCTTTTGCTTTCAGGCTATTGGTCGTTTAGTGCGGGCAGCCTAGCGCGTGCAGCACATCCGGTGTCGGTTTGATTTCCTTCACCGCAGGCGGCATGGCCGTGCTGTTGTGAGGCACCAGGTAGATCTCGACGCGCCGAGTCTTGTCAGCTTCCGTCGTGGCTTGACCCTTGCGTTCCTTCACGTTGGAAGTTCCGCAGAGTGAAGGCCGCGGATCGGAGGTCTGATCCGTGCCAACCCAATCCAACTTGATGCGGGACGGGTCGACATTGCCGCAGGTTCCGCCGCCGCCGCTGAGTACAGCAGCCGCGTTCAGAGCGCGTGCTTCGTCGAGGTCCATACCAGCTTCCGGACTGCCCTTACGTCCCTTGCGGGCAGCTGGCAGTGTCGCTTCTTCGTCGGTATCGCGATGACCCACGAGGACTACGTCGTAGTCGCCGCTGGCCAATCTCGGCGGAACGTCATCGATCAGGAGACGCTTGCCGCAATTGTTCACGCGAGCGTTGTTCTTGGCGAAGACCACGTCATCCAGCCGGATCCACTGCGCCGGGCAGTTGACCGTGATGGTCGTGTTCTGAGTTGCAGTCTGACCGTTCTGATCCGTGACGGTAACCGTCGCTGTCACAGTCTTGGTCTGGTTCTGCGCGTTGCTTTCGAAGTTCAGGCTGGAAGAATCGAACGTCGCAGTGGCGGCGCTATCGTTCGTCACCGTGCCTTCACTTACAGTCCACTTATAGGTCAGGTTACCGCCGCATGCGCCGGCCGCTGCCTGAACCGTCAGGTTCGTGGTGTGAGTGCCATTGGCAACCGCTGGGCAAGTCAAAGTGGGCTGATCAGCCGCAACGCCGCTGATGGTCGGAGGCGGATTGGTTACCGTTACAGTAACGCTGGCGGTGACTGGAGCCGCAGCCGGATACGGCGGCGGTTGCACCCAGCAGCGGTTGGGGTACTTCGGCGGCTTCGTGATGGTTGGCGGCGGCGTGGTATCCGTCACCGTCAATTCCACTTTGAAGTCCCCGGTGTTGTTCGGGGTGAAAGTAAAGTCCGGAGAATCCTCGCCTTGCGCCTGGCCATTTACCGTCCAGGCGTACTTCAGCTTGTGGTCGGCGGGCGCGCCAGGAACGGTCGAATGCAGAGTAACAGGCTTGCCTTGGCAGAAGGTACCTTGGTCTGCTCCACTGATGGTCGGCGTCGGTGTCGGCGGCGGCGGCGGAGGCAGAGGAGGCATCGGCGGGCATTTCCCACCTGCGTAGAAGACCAGACCCAACGTCCCCTGGAAGCCGTTGATATGGTCCTTCGAGGGAATGTAGATACCACCGTTCGGGTAGTTCGGCAGATTGTAAGTGGGATTGCGCGACCAGAATCCACGGGCATCGATGCGCAAGCCAACGTGGTCTGTCAAGTGCCACTTGATACCGCCGCCGTAGTTCAGGCCGACCTGCAGATTGTCGTTCAAATTGCCGGAATTGTAGAGCGCCACCTGCTCCGGGGAGCGTGCCTTATTCATGGCGGTGCTGCTCGGAGTGAACTGAACGCCATCCACGCCTACCGTGAGGTAAGGCTGAACCTTGGATCCGCGCGGCCGCAGCGGGATGACCGGGTTGAGGCCAAAGAACCAGTTATGCGAGCCGAAGCTGTAAGTCGGCAGCGGAGTGCCGGCGAGTGCGGCAAAGCCCGGCGGGTAAACGCCGCTCGACTCCTTAAAGTTCACATTGGCCACGTCGTATTCGCCCCAAAGCTCAATAGTGAAATAGTCCGCAGGGCTCCAGGCTAAGCGGATACCCCCCAGGCCACCATCCACCAGCTTCGTGGAAAGACCACGCACAACGGTGCCGTACGTGCTGATACCGCCAAAAGGATCGACTTCGAACAGGTAGGGATATTCACCCCCGCCGCCCGATTTCGCCGGTTTAGTTGCTGAATTATTTTGCGTATTGTTCGTATCTTGAGCGTACGCCGACATGCCGAAGCATAGGGTGGCGCACAGCACTGCCGAACTAATCGGCTTTAAGTTTAGCCGAGTACTCATCCTGCTCCTCCAAAACGAGAGTGTTCCCACAACGAGATTTGATGATATCTGAACGTGTTCCATTATGCCAGTGCTACTAGTCCCTAAGGATTCTAATTAACACGACTTAACACCACAAAAGAGCCCGGGCGACCCTGCTTCCCCAGCCCCTCATTCGACTGCTATCAAAGGCCATCCCGCAGAGCTAATTTCAAGCTCCGGGGACGGCGCACTCGCCTAACCAGCTCGGACCGCGGCCTTACTTCCTGCCCAACGGGTGTGGAAGTTCGGCATCGGCTCGAATTACGCGCTGCGATTTGGCCGTCATGAAACCGGTAACTGCAAAATCGACTGCCAGCCGTGACGACCCTTTCACCAGCATTGATGCCAGAACAAGTGTTTCGTTCTAGAATATGTTGCTGCTCATAATCTTGCGACTTGGTTGATGGAAGTTCCAGCAGCGCCCGGGCGCCGGAGCCCTGAGAGGCTATCCCAAACGCAAAGACCGGCTCAAAAAGTAGCCCGGAATCCATACATCCGCCCCAAGAAGATGATAACCAACACCAATTCTTGATGTTAGCGGAAACACCTCAATTGCGAAAGAGAATTCCGAGGTCGCTGGCAATTCCGTACAGCCGTCCCGAGGAGCTATCGGGTACCCAAAGCTGTCGAATATGGGATCCGCGGCTCGAACTCGGAAGGGGCGTCCAAGCCGCGCCGGCGTCAGTTGTTTCGTACAGTTGACCATACCCTAGGGCATAGGCTGTTTGGTCTTTACCCGTGTAAAGCACCGCATTTACTGTGGAAATCGGCATGCCCTTCGGGTTTTCGGACCACTTTCCGCCATCGTCCGCCGACGAATAGAGACCGGTGCGAGTGCCTACCAGCAAGGGACAGTTGGGGTCCGGTGGTATGGCAACGCTGTAGATATCGGCCACCGGGAGCGGAAAGGGCATTTCCGCCCAATGATCGCCGTAGTCCTTTGTGGCGAACAAACCGGTGGCGGTCCGGGCGATAAGCCGCCCGTCCAAGTTCGGCGAGTAGTAGAGCGCGCTGGCGGCTGGAAGTCCCATCATTTCCATTTGCGTCCAGTGCTCGCCCATGTCATCGCTGCGCAAAAGTCCCAGATCGGTCGCCGCGAAATTAAATTCTTTTGTGGGGCTTTTAATCGTATAAAGCGCCGTGATTTCCGAAGGCTTGAGTTCGACAAACTTCTCCACCGGCTTTATAGGCTTCTTGGTACGGGAATTGGCGATTTTACCCCGGATGCGGACAGGAGCTTTCTTCGTATCCGTTTCAGCCGCAGGCGGCGCTTCCGGTTTCAAAAGGAGACGCACCGGCAGCGGCTTCCAGATCAGGCCGCCGTCAATGGATTTATACATCTGGCGCGCGCTTGCGGCCAAGAGAATGCGATCTTCGCTGGTGAAACCGGCGATGGACTTCAGATGAGCGTACTCAATTCCATGAGTATTGCGCATCTGGCTCCAGGATTCGCCCGCGTCGGCACTGACGAATACTCCGCTGCCGTCGCCAACAGAGCTCTCCACCGCGACCAGCCTGTTTCCCGAGCGGCCCACGGCGTCGATGCTGCGGTCAGTGAAACCATGATTTGTAAGGGCGATCGCCTCCCCGCTGTCGTAGCTTTTGCCAATGCCATCGTTTGCAAGCGCCAGGTACATGGTGGAAGGATGCGAAGGATCAAACACCAACGAATTGACCTGCGTGTTGGTCACGGTACGCCAAGTCGTGCCCTTGTTGTTAGATTTGAACAGTCCCGTGGTCGTACCGGCGAAGATGATGTTCGGGTTTGTAGGGTCTTCTCGCACCACGTGCGTGCGCCTGGAGCTATTCGGTATGCCCATCAGCTTTCTCCACTGATCGGCATGCGTGCCGCTCAAGTAGATCCCGCTGCAAGCGCTCGCTAAAACCTCGGCCGGATTGCCCGGATTCACGTAGAGGGAAAAGACATCGGAATCGTCGATCATTCCGGTGTGAATGGATTCCCAGGTCTTCCCGCCATCTATTGTCTTCCAGGGCAGGTGAGAAGTCCCGGCGTAGATCGTATCCGGATCTTTCGGGTCGATGGCTACCGCTGAGATCCCGGACATCTCCAGATTGCTCTCATCGGAGATACGTTTCCAGCTTTTGCCGGAATCGTCGCTCAGCCACACGCCGCGCAAAGTGCCAGCCACGAAACGCGAGGGGCGGCTCATCGAAGCGGTCAGCGCGCGAATGCCGAAGCCACTCATGTCTTTCACTGTGTACCAAGTCTCGCCTGCGTCGTCGCTTGCAAACAGGCCGCCGTTTTCGGCCGAGATCATCCCCGCGAAATAATGATTTGAATTGACCGGATCCACCATGACGGAGGTCACCTCCGCCAGGTGCCGCTTCGGAAACGCCAGCAATTCCCACGTGGCTCCCGAATCTTCGCTTCGATAAAGCAGCGAATTCATACCTCCGGCCAGCAGCACGGTTGGCTTTTCCGGGTCTATTGCAATAGCTGTCGCCGTCCCACCGAACGGCCCTGCAATTTTCCAGTCGTCGAGCGGCGGCGTCCCTACCGGCGAGGCAGCCCAAACCGCGACTGTGGCGGCCATCACACTCGTTCCCACCGCAATGGGAAGAAACCAATTCCAAACCATTTTACGAGACATCTGTTTTAGCGAGACCTATTCCTTCTTCATCGTAACCGCTGTGAGTATTGCGGGTCTATGGTCTTCGAGTATGATCGCGACATCATCTTTCGATTGCATACCGGCAACTCATTACACGCTGCCGGATCCAGCTTCGAAAAGGGTCGCGGTTGACATCCTCAAAAGTGTCCGCTATAGTTCTGAAGTACTGATCTATCAACGAGTTGACGCTTCCACCAAGCGACTTCACGAATGCTGGTCTGAACTTTATGGTCCCGAAATTCCATAATCCGGCGGGAGTTGCGCGCGGGGCGGCGAAGGACAAATGGAAACATGGCCGGTCCATCTGACGAGTATGTTGAAACGCCTGGAACCGCCGACAGCGCCGACTACCAGGCATTTCTAGACGATTACAGCAGCCACTTCACGTCCGGCGAACCGGAACTCCTTCATGGCCATGTCCTTAGCGTCTCTGATAAGGAAGTCATCGTAGATATCGGAAGGAAGACGGAGGGCTTGGTTCCGTCGGTTCAGTTTCCGCAGGCAGACGGTAAGCCCACGGTCAAACCCGGGGACACCATCGAGGTCATGATCGACCGTACAGGCGATCAGGTGGAAGGCTACATACTCCTTTCCTACGAGCGCGCTCATCGCCGGCAGATTTGGGAGCATCTGGAAAAGGCCGCGGCTGAGGGCACTCCCGTGAAGGGTCGTGTAGTAAGTAAGATCAAGGGCGGCTTGGCAGTTGATATCGGTATCATTTCGTTCCTGCCCAGTTCTCAAGTGGAAATCCGGCCGGCTCAAAATCTTGATCCGTATGTCGGCCAGGAATTCGACGTTCGCATTCTTAAGCTGAACCGCCGGCGGGGGAACGCGGTGGTATCGCGGCGCGTGCTGATTGAGGGCGAATTGCTCGCCCGCAAGGCGGAAGCGCTGGCCCACATTAGCGTCGGCTCCGAAGTAACTGGCGTTGTCAAGAACCTCACCGATTACGGCGCCTTCGTCGATCTGGGCGGCATTGACGGCCTGTTACACGTCAGCGACCTAAGCTACGGAAGCGTTTCCCATCCATCCGCCGTGGTACACGTAGGGCAGCACATCACCGCGAAGGTATTGAAATTCGATCGCGAGAAGGAACGCATTTCTCTCGGACTGAAGCAGATGCGTCCCGACCCATGGGCCACCATCGACGCCCAATATCCTCCGCAAAGCCGGGTCATCGGCCGCATTGTCAGCGTGACCGACTACGGCGCCTTTGTCGAACTGGAACCTGGCGTCGAAGGGCTCATCCATATCTCGGAGATGACCTGGAGCCGCCGCATGAAACATCCCGCCAAAGTGGTTAAGGCGGGCGATCAGGTAGAGGCTGTGGTCCTGGAAGTGAAGCCGAAAGATCGCCGGATTTCGCTTGGCATTAAGCAACTCGAGGCAGATCCCTGGACCACTGTAACGGAACGCTATAGCATCGGCTCGGTTGTGGAGGGGCGCGTGCGCAAGTTGGCCGATTTCGGAGCGTTTGTCGAAATCGAAGAAGGCATTGACGGGCTGGTGCATGTCTCTGACATGTCCTGGACGGCCCATGTCAAGCATCCGTCCGAACTGGTAAAGAAAGGTCAGACGGTGCAGGCCGTGGTGCTGAATATTGATGCCTCCAGCCGCCGGCTCTCGCTGGGCATCAAGCAACTGCAGCCGGATAACTGGGAGATTTTTTTTCGCACGCATCAGGTTGGCGAAGTGGTGCGGGGGCGCACATGCCGTGCCGCAGCTTTTGGCGTCTTTATCGAGCTCTTGCCCGGAGTGGAGGGGCTTTGTCACCGCAGCGAAATACCCGGCGAGACAACAAAGCGCCGCAGCCCCAAACCTTCCGGCGAAGATCCGCCGCTGCCGATTGGCGAGGAGATGGATTTCAAAATTGTAAAGATGAACGAAGCGCAAAAACGCATTGGCCTGAGCCTGCGTGCATTGACGGATGTAGACGAGCGCAATCGTCTGCAGGACTACAAGCGGCAAGCGGCCGTGGCTACTTCTACGGTAGGCCGCGCGATGAAGCATCATTCTGAAGAGAGCTGACAGGAACCCGATCGTATGACGAAGGCTGAGTTGATCGACGAAGTCTCCAAGGTTGTGGAGATGACCCGCAAAGATTCGGAAACGATTGTCGAAACCATTTTCGACAGCATTGTCAACAGTCTGCACAAGGGCGAAAAAATCGAGATACGCGGTTTCGGTAGCTTCCGGACCCGCCAGCGGCAACCGCGGGTTGGCAGAAACCCCAAGACGGGTTCGCGCGTGGAAGTGCCTTCCAAGAGAATCCCCTTCTTTAAGCCGAGTAAGGAATTGCGGGATCTGGTGAACCATTCGGCGAAGCCGCAGGAGACTGCCGGGTCGCCGGCGCCCGCGGCGCTCGGACACGAGACGAACAACTCGTAACGCAAGCCGGGTTCGGTTCGCCCGAGGATCATCCGATGGATCATCTCTGGACCCCTTGGCGTTCGACCTACGTCGTTCATAAGGGCGACCCGCGTACCTGCATTTTCTGCAGCGCCGGCGCTGATCCCTCCAAGGATCCCGAGAATCTGGTTGTATTCCGCGGCGCGCTGAGCTTCATTATTTTGAACCGGTTTCCCTATACCTCCGGCCACCTGATGGTGGCGCCTTATGAGCATGTCTCGCGCCTCGCCGCGGCAAGTCCGGAGACTGCCGCGGAGATCATGCGCATGGCACGACTGTCTGAAGAGGTTCTGGAACAAACCTATCGGCCCGACGGCCTGAACCTTGGCATGAATCTGGGCGAAGCGGCGGGCGCCGGTATCGCGCAGCATATCCACTTACATGTCCTGCCGCGTTGGGGTGGTGATGCGAACTTCATGACCACCGTGGCGCATACCCGGGTAATGCCGGAGTCTCTCCCAGAGACCTACGAAAAGCTCAAAAGCGCTTTCGCCGGCCGGCCCTGGATCAATCCGGCGACGTAGTATTTCCGTCGCAAGCTGCATCAAACCAGGCGAAATGGCGTCTTCAAGCGGCAGACTGCGAAGAGTCCCCGACGAAGTCAAGTCCGCCGGCTTGGCCGGGCTCCGGCATCTCCTGCCAAAAGGCCGGGGCATTCGGCGGCGGCGCGCCGGAAGCGGTTTCGTATACCTCCGTCCGGACGGCGCTGTGGTCAAAGATGCAACCACTCTGAACCGGATCCGGTCGCTGGTCATTCCCCCCGCCTGGAGTTCGGTTTGGATCAGTCCCGATTCGAACGGCCACATACAGGCCGTCGGACGCGATGCGCGCGGCCGCAAACAGTACCGTTATCATTCCCAATACCGCCGCGTTCGCGACCTGGTTAAGTTTGATCGCATGCGCGCCTTTGGTAAAGCGCTTCCGCGCATTCGCCGCGCGGTGGGGCGCGATCTCGCGCGCAAGGGCATGCCAAAGCGCAAAGTGCTGGCCGCCGTAGTGAAACTCCTCGAGACCACCTACATCCGCGTAGGCAACGAAGAGTACGCCGAGGAGAACGGATCCTTTGGCCTGACCACGCTGCGCAACCAGCACGTGCAGATCCTCGGCGATGTGTTGAAATTCAAGTTTCGCGGCAAGAGCGGCCAACAGCACGAAGTTACCGTAGAAGACCGCCGGCTCGCGCGTATTTTGAAACGCTGTAAGGACATTCCTGGAAGCGCTCTCTTCGAATATCTGGATGAAGTTGGGACGCCACAGACCATTGAATCCGGCGATGTAAATGAATATCTGCGAGAAATTGGCGGCGGCGATTTCACCGCCAAAGATTACCGCACCTGGGGTGGAACGTGCCTCGCCGCCAGCTTTCTTCTTGCCAAATGCGCCAGTGATACGGCCCCGGTAAGCAAAACAGCCTTGGTAGACGTGGTGAAGGAGGTTGCTTCCAAACTAGGGAATAAGCCTGCCACCTGCCGGAAGTATTACATTCATCCTACTCTGATGGATTGCTATTCGGCCGGAACTCTTCGCGGGTTCGCGGAGAAGTTCCGGGATTCGAATAGCAACTATCTTTATGAGCGCATCGTGTTGTCGCTGTTGACGCCGCTCAAGCGCGCGGAGTTAACCGAAGTTCGTCACTAAAGGGGTTAGAAATCAGCTAAGTCATTTAGAATCAGCCCAGGCAATCGGCGAGTCTGCACTACATTTACGATGGAGTTCGAAGTGCGCGGGTCCGGCCCGCCGCCGCGGCTTAAGCTGCGGCCGTCTGCGCCTTGACGAATTCCAGCTCGAAATCAAGCTTTACGTCGTCGCCCACCATCACGCCGCCGGTTTCGAGCGCCGCATTCCACGTGAGCCCAAAATCGCTGCGCTTGATCTTTCCTTTCGCGGATGCGCCAATGCGCATGTTTCCCCAGGGATCCTTCGTTTCCTCCGTAACTTCCTCGACGTCCAGCGTCACCTCCTTCGTCACTCCGTGAATGGTCAGATTACCGGTGACTTTGAAGCGATCACTCCCGGTCTTTTCCACCTTGGTGCTTTGGAACGTGATCGCCGGATATTTCGCGACATCCAGAAAATCGGGGCTCTTCAAGTGCTCGTCGCGCTTTTCTTCGCCGGTGTGAATCGTGCTCGCATCGATGGTCGCCTGGATCGACCCCGCGCTGGGGTTCTTATGATCGTGAGCGACCGTGCCCTTTACTCCCGTAAACGAGCCCCGAACGTTAGATACCATCAGGTGGCGCACGCTGAACTGAAGGTTGGAGTGCGCGGAATCGATTTCGTAAGTGATACTCATTAGTTTTTTCCTCTTCCTTTTAACTGCTTGCTACTTCTCGAACTTGCTCCATCAAATCAATTAACTGCTTAAGCCTCTTCTCGCCGAGCCCTCCGAGAATCCGCCGGTGATGGCTATCCATTAAAGGATCAATCGCTTCAAGCAATTTCATGCCGGCGCATTCGATGCGCGCCGTCACTACTCTCCGGTCGGTCGAGTTCCGTTCGCGGCAAATCCATCCCCGAAGCTCCATTCGATCCAGTAAACGCGTGATGTCGGAATCGCGATTGATCATCCGCTCCGCAATCTGCCCGCAGGCCAGGCCTTTGCGCGAACCGCGTAAAATTCGCAGCACGTTGTATTGCGCACCGGTCAGATCGAACGGTTTCAGCACTTCCAACGCACGCTGCTCTAACACATCCGCCGTGCGAAACACGCTGAGACTCGCTTCTTCTTCAATCAAGGCAAAGGGCTTGCCCATCTTGAGTTCTTCGGTCAGCCTCGGCATACCCCGATATTATTCGTTATAACGATAATTGTCAAGAGGTATATCGTGTAGGCAAAAACTATATCAGCCGATGCCGCGTAACGATCCCGGCGCGGGCGCATCCCGTTGGTAGGAGAAGGATCTTGGCACAACGAGAACCCGAAGTGGTTGTGATTACCGGTGCTTCGGCGGGCGTCGGCCGCGCCGTGGTGCGCGAATTTGCGAAACGGAAAGCGCATATCGGCCTGATCGCTCGCGATGAAGACCGGCTGCTGGCCGCGAAGCAGGAGGTGGAGGAGATGGGCGGCAAAGCTCTTGTGCTTCCCGTAGATGTAGCTTGCGCGGATCAAGTCATGCGCGCCGCTCAAGAGGTTGTGGACGTATTCGGGCGGCCGAACGTCTGGGTGAACGACGCGATGACTACCATATTCGCGCCCTTAGCAGAAATCCAGCCGGACGAGTTCAAGCGCGCGACAGAAGTCACTTATCTGGGCTGCGTTTACGGCACTATGGCAGCCCTCAAGCATATGCGGGGCCGCGATAAAGGCGCCATTGTGCAGGTAGGCTCCGCGCTGGCCTATCGCTCTATTCCGCTACAAGCGCCTTATTGCGGCGCCAAGCACGCGATCGTCGGCTTCACGGATTCCCTGCGCTGCGAACTGATTCATCAAAGGAGCGGCATCCATGTCACGGTGGTCCACCTTCCCGCAATGAACACGCCGCAGTTCGGTTGGTGCCGAACGCGCCTGCCGAACCATCCGCAGCCGGTGCCTCCTATTTTCGAGCCCGAGGTGGCGGCGCGCGCAATATATTGGGCCGCGCATCACAAGCGCCGCGAAGTTTTCGTGGGCGGTCCGACGGTGAAAGCGATCTACGGTCAGGATGTCGCGCCCGGCTTCGCTGACTGGTATCTCGGCACGCACGGCTACAAAGCGCAGCAGACCGCACAGCCCGTATCGCCGGACCGTCCCGATAATCTCTTCGAACCTGTGCCCGGCGATTATGCAGCCCACGGTACTTTCACAGGTCGCGCGCGGAATTTTAGCGCCCAAAACTGGATGAACCTGCATCGGACCGGAGTGGCTCTGGCAGCCGACCGGCCTGGCGGGCCTCGGCGCTCTCCTCTGGAGGAAAGTTGCCTGAAGTGACGGCCGCCGCCGTGCTACGGACCGAACTGCAGTATGGCACGAGCGCGCTATTGCGGCGCCGCCGGGGAATCGTCGGCCTCTCGGTATTTTCGAGTGCAGTTCTGGGAGGCATCGCGCTCTTCCAGGTAGGCATTCTTAAGCATCTGCCAGATCCGCCCTTGCCTCGCTTCGATGCTGATGCGGTAAACGGTTCGGCGGAAGCGTACAGCTTGCTCCGCACTCCGGACGCACTGCTCGGCATGGCGAGCTATGCGGCCACGGCTTGTCTGGCCGCGAGCGGAGGCGAGGCGCGCTGGGAACAATCGCCCTGGATTCCAATCTCGATGGGCGTGAAAGCCGCGGCCGATGCCGCCATGGCGGCTCGTTTGAGCCTACTGCAGATCACAAAGCTCCGCAAATTCTCCGTCTGGTCCCTACTCGTATCCGCCGCGACGTTCACCACGCTCACGCTCGCGCTGCCCGAGACCCGGCGCGCGCTCCTGGACAAGCGCAATATGCCGCGCAACATTAGATCGATGGCATAACATCGTTAGCGTATGAAGATCACCCGTCGAAGCTTTGCCTGCGGCATCGCGGCCGGCGCCGGCCTCTCGCCGCTCGCTTTGCATGCGCAGGATCAAACCTCAAACAGCGGAACGCGTCTTGGCTATTGCATCGTCGGGTTGGGGCGCATCTCCATGGGGCACTTCATGCCCGCGTGCAAAATGTCTCAGAAGTCGCGAGTTGCCGCCCTGGTGAGCGGCCATCCCGACAAGGCCGCGAAGATGGCTCAGGAGTACGACGTTCCCACGAAGAACCTTTATAACTACGAAGACTACGACAAAATAGCCAGCAATCCGGATATCGATGCGGTCTACATTGCCCTGCCGAACAGCATGCACGCCGAATACACCATTCGAGCGGCCAACGCAGAGAAGCATGTCCTCTGCGAGAAGCCCATGGCCACCACCGTGAAAGACAGCCAGAACATGATTAATGCCTGCAAGGCGGCCAACAAGAAGCTGATGATCGCCTACCGCTGCCAATACGAGCCCACCAACCTTTTCGCCGTCAAGCTGATTCGAGACGGCAGCCTGGGCGCTCTCCAGGCCATTGAGAGCGCCAACGGCTTCAACGAGAAGGCCGGCGAATGGCGTCTGGATCGCAAAATGGCCGGGGGCGGTCCGCTATTCGATGTCGGAATCTACTCGCTGAACGCGTGCCGCTATCTCACGGGAGAAGAGCCGGTCAAACTTGAAGGATTCTCCACCGTGGCCGATCGCGATGGCCGCTTCGAAACGGTCGAAGAGAACGACGGCTGGACGATGCACTTTCCATCCGGCGTGGTAGCGAGTTGCAACACCACCTACGGCGCGAACATGCCTGGCTTTTTCCGCGTGCATGGCTCCAAGGGGATGCTGCATATGGAACCCGCCTTCGCCTATGAAGGCATTCACCTGCAGGCCACCATTCACGGCCAGCCACCTATCGATCAAAGCGAGCCGGGGAAGGACCCCAGCCAGTTTACCCGCGAAGCCGATTACTTCGCCGAGTGCGTTTTTGAAAATAAAGAGCCGAAGACCGATGGCGAAGAGGGCCTGCGCGACATGCAATACATGCAGGAGATCTACAAATCGGCGGGCCGGAGAATGGACTAGTCTCCCGTTTCCGAAATTCCTTTACGTTTCGTCCATACACGCTCCCTGACGGTCGCCGCTCCGTTTCGAGCGTTCACGCTGATGAACGATGAGTTGGGGTCAAGAAACTTAAGAAACACAAGACTATTCAAGGATCTGCGGCTACTCCGCCAGTTCCGCTGTCAATGTCGCGCCGCCCATTTGCGGCAGTACGGCCGACATCTTCACCGCTTTGCGCGAGTCCTTGGCGATCCACAGAGTCAGCTTGTCAGACCCGCCGTCAGCCGATGTCACTTCTACTTTGAAGACGTCGAACGTACCGGCCGGAACCGTTATGCTCTCTGAGCCCGTCACCGCCAGCTGCATCAGCTTTTCTTTCTGCTTCTGAATATCAAAATTGCGAAAGGTGGTGGTGTAGCCTACGGCGAGCGGCAGGCAGGCAATCGTTTGTTGAGAACCGGCGGCATCCGCGAATACCGGCCCTCCCAGATCTGCCGAGATTGGCTGGTCCTTGCCATTCATGCTCAAGTTGCCTGACACCTTGTTGCCGTTAAAATCCACCTCCGCGCTGGCCGGCCCCTGATTCAGGGTCCGTTTTTTCAGAATCAGCGTGCCCTTTTCGAGGATGGTTGTGTCCGTCACCGGCCCCATTGGCGTCTCCATTGTGTCCGTAGCGTTCCAGGCACCGTTCTCTTCCCTGATAGTCGTCGATAGCTTCAACGGCATCTCCTGACCGCCCATCGCCATTTTGGCGCTGTATTTGTAGGTGCCGGGCGTCAGATCCACCGCCGGTTTGGGCGCGCCTACCCTCGATGCGTCCGCGAGTTGCGTGATGGAGACCGTCTTGGGATCCACCGTGATCTCTTTCAACCGCTCCGCCACCTGCGGAGTGGCGTCCTGCTGGTAGCGCCCATCCAGATACGTGGCCAGGAACTTCTCCGTCGCCATGAACATCGCCATATTGTTCACCGGCCGTGCAAAACCGTGGCCCTCGTCAGGCGCAAGCAGGTACTCCACCGGGAACCCGCGATCGCGCAGCGCTACGACAATCTGCTCTGCTTCTCTGCGGTTGACGCGCGGATCATTCGCGCCTTGCACCACCAATAACGGCGTCTTGATCTGGCGCGCGGAAGTTAAAGGCGACCGCTCTTTCAACCAAGCCTTGCCTTCCGGAGTTCCCGGGTCCGCCATGCGCGAATACATGATCTTCTTACCCGCTTCCCAGTAGGGCGGAATGGCCTCCAGCAGCGTTATCAGGTTTGCCGGTCCCACGATGTCCACCGCCGCGCGATACAGGTCAGGCGTGAACGCGACCCCGGCCAGAGTAGCGTAACCACCATAAGAACCGCCCAGGATGGCCACCCGCTTCGGATCTGCGATGCCCTGCGCCTCCAGGTATTTCACTCCCCATGTGATGTCGTCCTGCATCTTGCGTCCCCATTCGCCATTCCCCGCGTTGAGGAAGTTCTTCCCATAGCCGGTGGAGCCACGGAAGTTCAGCATCAGCACCGCATAACCCCGATTCGCCAGGAACTGCGTTATTGGGTTATAGCCCCAGTAATCGCGCGCCCACGGGCCGCCGTGCGGAAACACCACCGCCGGTAGATCTTTTGGCGGCAGGCCCTTCGGCAACGTCAGGTATGCCGGAATCTCCAGACCGTCGGACGATTTGTAACGGATGGCCGTCATCGAAGCCAAGTCCTCGCGCGGCAGCTTCTCGCGAATCCTGTACTGCAGCGTCAGCGTCCTTTTCTGGCGGTCGAACAGGTACGTCTCACCCGGCTCCGTATCCCCCGTCGCGCTCACCAGCCACACCTGTTCATCTTTGGTGTGCGATTGCAGCCCCACTTCCTTGCCGGGCAGCTTCTTCTGCAGCCACTCGTAATCGGCCTGCAGTTTCCTGTCTTCGAAATAATGCCGCGGCCGGTCATCGACGTAAGTGGTCATCATCAAGTCATCCGTCACGTCGGAAAACAGCGCCGATCCGAAATCCACGCGTTTTAACGGATCAGACTGCACGGTCTGTGCCTGGCCGCTTGCTACATCAAGTAACGCGAGCGCCGTCAGGTCTACGTCAGAGCCTTTATTAGTTGTGATGTAAGCGCGCTTTCCGTCTTTGTCGAAACGGATGGGTGAGCAGTCTTCGAACACGCCGCACGAATAGATTTTGGTGAAACCGCTCGAGTTCACGCGCAGGATCTCTTGTTCGCCACTGTCCTGTACGCGTTGCGCCAGACGCAGGTTGCCCTGGATATCGAACACCCATCCGGCGATGCGCTCCGTGTTCTTCCGAACCAGCGTCTTCTCACCGGTGGAGATCTTCAACCTGTACAGGTCGTGCCACGCCTTATCACGATCGTTCAGGCCTATGTAAAGAGTGTCGGGATCGTTCTTCGGAACGTTCACTAACTCCACCCGCACGCCTTTCAGCCCAGTCAGATCGCGCGATGGGGGGGCGTCGGCACCCGCCTGCGGCTTCGCCGCCGGATCCACCGCGAAGACGTTGTAGTTCTCATCGCCGGCGTTGTCCTTCACATAAAGGATGTACTTGCTGTCGCGCGTCCATAGATATCCGGCGATGGGCCGCTTCGTTTCGGTGGTCAGCAGGCGCGCGGAGCTGAATGGCTCGCTGGTCTTCTTCACCCAAACGTTTCGCGTATCCTTCCAGGGTTTGAGAAATGCGATGTATTGTCCGTCGGGCGATATCTCCGCGGCGGTAATTTCAGGGTTGCCGAACAACAGCTCCCGGTCAATCAGCGGCGGCAGTCCCGAGGAAGCCGCTCTGCTCGGGACAGGAATAACCGCGGCTATTAGAAGCAGCGGCAACGGTAAGAGAAGCACAGTTTTCACACCTATCACTCTAACGTCTTTTTGCGAACTTCCTTGCAGATTCCTTCCCCCGAAGCGGCGTTACACATCGGATACCTCGCTATCCAGTTCGGCGATCTGCCCGCTAAGCCGTTGCGCCGCCCGCTGATTCATCCGGCCAATTATCCAGAAAAACGCGGCTGCCGCTACGGCATACACAACTGGAAACCACCGCCGGTGGGGTGGCGCGGCCACGATAGCATAGGTTACGAGCAGAGCCATTCCGGGAATCAGAGGCCCGAGATACCACTTCCAGATGCCGCTCAACAGATCGCGCTGCCGTTCGAGTTCACGGCGATAAAACCCGACGCAATTCGCACGTCCCATATCCGCGGGCAAAGATTTCGGCGCGCCCCATACCTGAATGTGCCAAGCGACGTAGATGGCCCCCGCGACAATCAATGCGTCTGAAATGCGCGGGACAGTCTGAGGAGTCTTCACGCATATTGCACCAAAAAACACGATCACAAACAGGCATGCCACCTGTTCCCGTACATTCCGCCACCGGATGCGGCTCTGAAATTTCGCCGCTTTCGCGCGGAGCTCATCCACTGAGATTCTCATTTCTTCCACCTCCTGGTTCTGCCAAAGATTTCTAAACTCGTCCATCGCGTGCTCCCTGGAAATCGCGCGCCAGAATACTTTTGATCCGATGAACCTTCGTCGCTACGTTTCCGGACGAAAGTCCCGTCAGTTCACTAATCTCGACCGCATCCATACCGTCCAGCCACGCCAGAATGACCTGCCGGTCAAGCGGCTTCAGGCGCAGGATCAGATCCATCAACTCATCCAACACCACTCTCTGGTCCGCTTCCGGCTCGATCGAAAAGGCATGAACTTCGTCCAGACTGAGGAGGACCTGAGGGCGCGCGCGCCGCTGCCGGATCACATATGACGTCGCGGCATTATGCGCTACGCGATATACCCATGTCCGCAGGGAGCATAGCCCATCGAAGCCTTCAAAACTTCGCCACAGCGCGAGATGGATTTCCTGCAGCAGGTCGCGCCGCTTATCGGGATCGGCCTCGTAGCCGCGTGCCAGGCGCGTCAGCGCCGCACCATACTCCGATGCGGCCCTCAGGTAAAGGTCCTCCTGGCCTCTCACATCCTGGGTAGTCGCCACGGTGGTAATTTTCTTACAGGGAGTCTGTCGGAGAATGAAAGAAAGCCTCAGAGAGCGGCGAAGTCGATGTGGATCGCGCCGCTTTGTTAGTATCCTGTTTGTGCGCCGGGATGAACCGGCATGTAGTTGGGAATGAAAGAGTCCTACAAGAAAGGAGTAGCGAACCATCTTGGCCTTGAGTCTTGCACTCGCCGTCGTGAGGCGGCGGGTGAAGCGTAGACAGAGGTATCGGTGGGCCGGGTATTGAGCTTCGTAAAACTAATTCGGGGCGCCGATCCTGTGAACAGAAGGAGAAGGCAACATGGCCAGCGGCGATAGCGCGAGCCGTTGGTCAGCCCTGCGTAGTCGAAGACCCCGAGCACGCTGAGAAACTGCATGCACGAGAACCGGGAGACCTCGGCATCGACTGGCCGCGACGAGCGGCACAGTCCGGCGGGAGAAGGCAGAAGCCAAACGGCCCGCATGAACGATGCCGAGGAGTCGGATCGCTCTGTAGTACCTGTGAACCAGTCGAACAAAGCCGAGCCATTGGCTGCGGAGGTTGGGGAGGGAAGAGAGCGAACCAAGGAGAACACTTCGCGATCACACACGCTCTCGACGCAGAGCGAGGTCGGCGTGTCCCAGAGATTGCGGGGTGTGCGAGAAGCAGCAAAGGAAAGGAAGCGAGAACGGTTCACGGCTTTGCTTCACCATTTGAACGTCGATCTGCTACGGGAAAGCTTTTACGCGTTAAAGCGGCAAGCGGCACCGGGAGTAGATGGCGTGACGTGGCGGGAGTATGGAACCGGGTTGGAGGATCGGATTACTGATCTGCACAGCCGGGTGCACCGGGGAGCGTATCGGGCACAACCCTCGCGGAGAGTTTATATTCCGAAGGCTGACGGCCGGCAGCGGCCGTTGGGCATCGCCAGTCTGGAGGACAAGATTGTTCAACAGGCGGTGGTGACCATCCTCAATGCGATTTATGAGGTGGACTTCAAAGGATTCTCCTACGGGTTCCGGCCCGGTCGCAGCCCGCATCAGGCGCTAGACGCACTGAATGTAGGCATCTGCCGGAAGCGCGTGAGCTGGATTCTGGACGCCGACATTCGAGGGTTCTTCGACAACATGAGCCACGAATGGACGGAGAAGTTTGTCCAGCATCGCGTAGCCGACCCGCGGATTCATCGTCTGATCCATAAATGGCTGAAGGCGGGAGTAAGCGAGGAAGGCGAATGGTCGGAAACGAAGATAGGGACTCCGCAGGGAGCGGTGATTTCACCGTTGCTAGCGAACATCTATCTGCATTACGTCTTTGACCAGTGGATAGATGCCTGGCGCAAGCGGTGGGCGAGGGGCGAAGTCATTGCCGTTCGCTATGCCGACGATCTGGTGTTGGGCTTCGAGCACCGCGAGGACGCCGAGCGGTTCCTGGACGCATTCCGGGAACGGCTGGCGAAATTCGGGCTGGAACTACATCCGGACAAAACGCGACTCATCGAGTTCGGGCGAAGCGCTGAAACCAACCGCGGCAAACGTGGTGAGGGAAAACCGGAGACCTTCGACTTCTTGGGATTCACGCACTACTGTGGGACTAAGAAGGGCCGCTTCATTGTCTGGCGCAAGACGGCGAGCAAACGGATGCGAGCGAAACTGCAGCAACTCAAGCAGGAGCTTCGACGCCGGATGCATCATCCGCTAGCGCAAGTCGGCGAGTGGCTGGGAAGGGTGCAGCGTGGTTATTACCAATACCATGCGGTACCGGGCAACAGCGCGACGCTCGGGCGGTTCCGACATCGGCTCTTTTGGCTGTGGTGGAAGATAGTAGGCCGCCGCAGCGAAAGGCGGATGCGCTGGGACCGCTACTGCCCGATGTTCGACCGCTGGGTGCCTTATCCGCGCATCGTGCATCCCTATCCAAGCGTTCGCTTCGACGCCACACATCCAAGGTAGGAGCCGTATGCGTGAGCAGCGCACGTACGGATCTGTGCGGGGGGCGATCAGCGATGATCGTCCCTACCGCGACCCGAAATTCCTTTACGTTTCGTCCATACACGCTCCCTGACGGTCGCCGCTCCGTTTCGAGCGTTCACGCTGATGAATGAACGATGAGTTGGCGTCAAGAAACTTAAGGAACACGAGACGAGCGCGTCAGGAAAGCGCGCCACAACGCGGGGCGCTCACCTCTGAATGGACTCTGAAGACCGAAGCGCCTGGAGAATGGAGGAGTACGCGTATCTCTCGGCATATTGCGAGAGTGCGCGGCCCAACGCTGCATTCTGCCCGGAGATGCGGTCAATGACGCCGGCGATCCGCCCGATATCGAGGGAAATCACGGCGTCCGCCAGCTCCTTTTGGAGTTCCGCGGGCAGGCCCGCTAGCTCTTCCTGCCCAACGGCGCCGGCCGCTTCCTTTGTTGCGGCTGCCTGATACGTATAGCGCACGCCCAGGTGACGCGCGAGGCAATCGAAGATCTCTTCGGCCTGAAATGGCTTGCTCACAAAGTCATCCACACCAGCCGCCAGCGCTTCGTCGCGATGTTCGGCAAAAGCGAAGGCAGAGAGGACAACGATCTTCACATCCCAGCCGCCGTCAAGCTCCCGGATACGCCGCGTTGCCTCCAGACCGTCGATCCCGGGCAGCCGCCAGTCCATCCAGATGAAGTGCGGCCGCCAGCTTAGAAATTTCTCGACGCCGGCTACGCCATTTCCGGCTACCTGCGACTGGAAGCCGGCATTCTCGAGGAGCCGCTGGAGCAACAGCCAATTCTCCATCTGGTCCTCGATGATCAGGACACGATATTCGGGCTGGCCCGGCTCGAGACCAATGATCCGGCCGCGACGGAGCCCGGAGGCCGGCATCTCGGATTCCTCAATTTTCAGCACCGGAATCTCTACCCGGAATAAGGATCCTTTGCCCGGCGCGCTCTCGACCTGGATGGTCCCACCCATCGGCTCGACATATTTCTTTGTAATGGCGAGCCCCAGGCCAGTGCCCTTTTGGGTGGACCGCTTGCCCGCTTGGATGAACGGCTCGAAAATGCGGCCCTGATCTTCGCCAGCAATGCCGGCTCCGGTATCTCGCACCTCCAACAGCAACCTGCAGTATTGATGGTCGCCGGCTGGTTGACTATCCACGCTCACGCTCACGCTGCCGCGCTCTGTGTATTTCACGGCGTTGCCGACCAGGTTGATCAGCACCTGACGCAGTTTCTCGCCATCGGCTTGAACGAATTGGCATAATTCCGGGGTTTGCAGCATGGACAGCTCGAGGCCCTTTTCCTCCGCGCGCAGCCGCATGAGATCCATGACGCTGCTCACCAAGTCCTTCAGGTCCAGCGGAGCCTTTTCGATCACGATACGGCCCGCATCGATCTTGGCCATGTCCAGCACATCATTGATCAAGCTGAGCAGATGTTCGCCACTGCGATTGACGATGTCCAAATCTCTGCGCTGCTTCTCGGAAACGGCGTCTTCGCGCAGCAGATTGGAAAAGCCAAGGATGGCGTTTAAGGGCGTACGCAACTCGTGGCTCATGTTGGCGAGGAAGGTAGTCTTAGCCTGATTGGCCTCCTCCGCGGTATTCTTGGCGATCTGGAGTTCATGGGTGCGCTGAGCGACCTGAATCTCGAGCCTGGTGGTCTGTAGCCGCAGGCTCTTTACTCGAGACCGGTAGACCGCGAAGATCACTCCGGCGATGATCAGGCCAGCAAGGCTGTTGAACCACCAAGTCGCCCACCATGGGGGTAGAACTGTGATGGCTAAAGTGACGCCTTTACTATTCCATACTCGGTCGTTGTTCGATCCCTGCAGCCTGAACACGTACTTTCCGGCAGGAAGGTTCGTGTAAGTGGCGTTGCGGCGGTCGCTATTCACCTCGTTCCACTGCGTCTCCAGTCCTTCCAACCGGTACCGGTACCGGTTCATCTCCGGAGCCATATAACTCAAAGCGGCGAACTCCAGCGTGAACATGCTTTGACGCGACGGGTGGAACGTAAGAATTCTCGGAAATCCGCTCGGGATAAAATGCCGTAATACCGCTGCTAGACCCGAAAATCAATTCGCCGTCCGGAGCGCGGCAGCTACCTTCAGATGCATATGGGTTCAAAAAATTGCCGACGAGACCATCCGATTCGGAATAGTTGCGGAAGGTTCTCGTCTGCGGGTCGAATCGGCTGAGCCCATTGTGTGTGCCCAGCCACAGATACCCGACCGTCTTCCAGAATCGACCTGATGGTGTTGTCGGGCAGCCCTTCCCTCGTGGTGAAAACCGTTACGGTTCCACGGTTTCGATCCAGTAGGTTGAGTCCGTTGTCAGTGCCAATCCACAGCCGTCCGTGCCGGTCTTCGCGGATGGCACTTACTCTGTCATTGCTAAGGCTCTGAGGGTCGTCGGATTTGTGGCGGTAAACCGTAAACTGCTTGGTCCGGGGATCGAACCGGCTAACCCCCTCGCCCTGGGTGCCGACCCACAGCATCCCCGTTCGGTCCTCGAATAGGCTATTAACATGGAATCTGGATTCGGCGGATCGTTCATGTAAGAAGTGAAACGTCCTGTTCTCGAATCAAAGCGATCCAGTCCTCCTCCCTGAGTTCCTACCCACAGTGTCCCTTGCCGGTCGATCAATAAAGAATAAACAGAATTGCTGCTCAAACTGGCAGAGTCCTTTGGGTTGTGCCGGTAGGTAAAGAATCGGTTTTTTGTACGATCAAAACGGTCTAATCCTCCCCCATACGTGCCAAACCAGAGAGTGCCGGAACGGTCCTCGCGGATTGCGGCGACTTTGTCGTACGAAAGGCTGTGGGGGTCTTTGCGATCATGCTGGTAGAAAGTGAATTGCCCGGTTCTTCGATCCAGCCGATTAAGACCGTCTTCGTCCCCGATCCAAAGGAATCCGTGGCTGTCCGCCTGTACGGACCAGATCATGTCGTTGTGCAGGCCGTTGGACTCTTCGAAGGCCGGCTGAATACGCCACCGTCCCGCAGCAATTCCGCACCATTTAGACTATCGGCTAGCATAGCCTTTTTCGTCCAGGGGGGTGTCGCCTGGCGGCCGGCCAATCGGCTACACTGAGCTAGCCCGTTCGCTAACACATGAGGCCCAAAGCGATTTTGACAAGTCCATCCCTCAACGTTGGTCCACTGAAAAAAAGCGAACTCGAAGAGGCGGAGCGGATTGTCCGGCTGGCCTTTGGAACGTTCCTGGGATTGCCCAAGCCGCTCGACTTCATGGACGACCGCAAGTTCATGCAGTCGCGCTGGCGCTCCACACACGTCAAAGTGATCGCGGCGCGTGACGGTGGCCGGCTGATTGGATCGAACATAGCCACGCGCTGGGGATCGTTCGGGTTCTTCGGCCCCCTGACGGTGCTGCCGGAATACTGGGACCGCGGCGTGGCGCAGCGGCTGCTCGAATCCACCATGACGATTTTCGACAGCTGGGGCGTGCGGCACACCGGGCTGTTCACGTTCCCGCAAAGCGCCAAACACGTGGGCTTGTATCAAAAGTTTGGCTACTGGCCGCGCTATCTTACCGCCATCATGACGCGCACTCCGGAGGCTAACCGGGTGCGTGACGCCGAACGCGCGAACGCACCCGTCTTGCTATCGGGCTTCAAAAAAAGCCAGCGCGAAACCGCTATCGAGGCATGCAAGAAACTCACTCACAGGATCGATAAAGGCCTCGATCTCACTGGTGAAATCCAGGCCGTGCTTGCGCAGCGCACCGGCGACGTCGTGATGACATATACGCGCGGTGTTCTGGATGGGTTCGCCATCTGCCTGAACGGACCCGGATCCGAGGGCGGCGAGAAGACGTGTTACATCAAGTTCGGCGCAGCCCGTGGCGGTCCCGGCGCGGGCGAGCGTCTCGACAAATTGCTGGATGCTTGTGAGGCGTTCGCATCCTCGCGTGGAGCGTCTATAGAAGCCGGCATGAACCTGGCTCGAGAAGATGCCTACCGGCACATGCGCTCTCGCGGATATCGAGCGGCAATGCAGGGTGTCGCCATGCAGCGTCCTCATGCGGAAGGGTTCAATCGGGCCGATGCCTACGTGATCGACGACTGGCGTTAGGACCTGCTGTGGTTTGTGTCTTCGCGGTTCTCAATTCAAATGGAAAACCTCTTCCAGGGGCGTCATCGCCTGATCGGGCTTCACGCCGGGCAAATTGAGGAATAACCGCTCCATCTCGCGTTGCCATCGCGCGTTGACGTCCAGCTTCGCCATTCCCTGCCTCGCCCCTTCAAAGTCCTGGGTCTCCAAATAGCCGATCAGCAGTCCGTCCGGCCGCAGGAAGAGCGAATAGTTCCGCCACCCGGTGTCACGCAACGCCTGTAGCATCTCCGGCCATACGGCGCGATGCCATTCTTTGTACTCCTGTATCAATTCAGGCCGCACTTGCAGCACGAAGCAAACACGTTCCATCGAGGCCGATCGTATCACCGCGCACCTTGCTAGCGCGTCAGAAAAGCGCGCCACAACGCATCCACCAGGGCATGCATCAGCGAGGATGCCATCACGCCGCCGCCATTACGGAATGCAGACCCGTAAAACCACCCCGCCACAGTTGCCAGCAGGACGTACCGCCAATTTGGAAATGGCGCATGCAGTATGTGAAACAGTCCAAAGAGGCATGCCGCAACAGCTTGCCCCTTCCACCATGACCCCAGCGAATTCGCTGCCAGTGTTTGCAGGAATCCCCGGAAGAACGTCTCCTCCAGTAACGCGATGAACAGGAAAATTTCCAGGTAGTCCAGGCAGAACACTCCTGCTCCTCGCCAGCGTGGATGCCAAGCCGTAAAGCCCAGCAACAGGCCGGCCGGAATCGCGATCAACGCAAAGTAGCAGAAGTTCAACGTGGACGCGCGCAGCGCTTTCCACGAAATGAAAAAACGATACCCGAGCCCGGGGACCGGCCGCACCACCGTCCAGCACCACGCTCCCACGGTCAACAGATACAAGCGCATCAGGAAATCCAGATTCACCGGCACATTCCAGACGCCGCGCAACTGATGCGAAAGGACGGCCGTCACCAGCGCTGCCGCCGCCAGCGCGTCTTGCCAGGCGAAGCGCGCCGGATTGCGCACCGGAACCAGCACGTAGAGCGCAACGATTGGAACCGCCAGCGATAGCAATCGGGCAATCGCCGACCAACGCCAATCGCCCGTTCCCGCGGCGTACAGCAGATACGGAAAACACCAGAGGATCGGAAGAAGCCATCGGATCCATCGGTTCGCTGACCTGGCGTTGCCCATTCCCGGTGCGACCGCCAGCGCCAACTGCAGAACAAAACAGCTGTAGAGGCCGGCAATAGACCGGAGCGGCATCGCATAACGCCTCGCATACGCGTCCGCTACGCCTGCAAACACGATCGCGAGGGACGCCACGACTGCCGCAAACGGCCACCACCTGAAACGAGTCGCCACGTCGTTTACAGCCACATCGGAAGGCACCCTGTTAGACAATAGAGCGATCGCTCCAAAGAAAGAATCTATAACAGGCATGCAGTCTGTGGGTGTAGTTCGCCGGGTCGCGCGATATCCGGTGAAGTCCATGCAAGGAGAATCCTTGGCCTCCAGCGAGCTGACTCTGCAGGGACTGCCGGGTGACCGCCGCTACGCCTTCGTTCAAGCCGCTTCGCGCAGTTCGTTTCCTTGGCTCACTGCACGTGAGCTTCCGGAATTGGTTTGCTATCTGACTTCGGTGGAAGAAAACGGCGCGTCAGAACCGAACGTAACGGTCACTCTGCCCACGGGCGAGAAGTGGCCGGTCGAGAGCGAAGCGCTTCGCCAGGCGCTTGAAACGCGCTCCGGGCTCGCTCTCTTTTTACTCTTCACCAACCGCGGCTGCTACGATGCCGCGCCCGTCTCGCTCATCAGTTGCCAGACCACTGCCCGCATTGCGGAGGAAAGCGCGACGGAGGATGACCCGTGGCGGTTTCGCCCGAACCTGCTCGTCGATCTGGAAAGCCGCGAGCCCTTCGACGAAATGAACTGGGTGGGCCGCATCCTTCGAGCGGGCTCCGCACGCATCGCCATCACAAACGTCGACTTTCGCTGCATGATCATCAATCTTGATCCGGCCACCGGCAAAGCGAGCCCCAGCGTTCTGCGTTCCGTTGCCCAGCAGCACGGACGCGGCGCCGGCGTATACGGAACGGTTCTCACTCCCGGCACTGTTCGGCTTGGCGACGCCTTGACCATGGAGGCGTGAAAGCTGGTCTTGCCCCGATTTCCCTTCCGGCCCGTTAAAGGATGCTTCCGCACGATTTACGCACAACCAACTCGCCATCCAGCAGAACTTCGCGCGCCGGCATGCGCGGACGGTCAATCCGCTCCAGCATCATGCGCATCGCTGCCTCTCCAATCTGCCGGCAGGGTTGATGGATGGTTGTCAGAGGAACCGGCAAAAGCGCCGCGTACGCCACGTCATCGATCCCCACCACGCGGATATCTTCGGGTATCCGTATTCCTCGGGCAAGAAACGCGTGCATAAGCCTGCCGGCCACCTGGTCATTCAGGCAGACAAATGCTTCCACCTCCCGCCTGACGTCCACTTCGATCTCGCTACCTGCGTGCGCGCCTTCTAACACCGCATTGGTTTGCTCCGGCAGGCCGTACGTCCGGAGGGCCTCCTGGTATCCCGCCATCCGGCCGCTGATGGAAGACGCCGCTCCCTGACAGGCCAGAAATCCGATCCGCCGGCAGCCCAACTTGATAAGATGCTCCGCCGCCACAAATCCCGCCTGCGGATTGTTCAGTCCCGCCAGGTCCGCCCGGCTGCGTTCAGGAGTTCGAAACGGCCGGCGGTCTAGCAGCACAACAGGAATATTCTCTTCTTTAAGAGCGGCCAGCACTCGCCGGTTAGCTCTCTCCGACCCCGTCTCGAATTCTAAGGGCGCGAAGAACACGCCTGAGACCTTTCTTGCAATGAACTGTTGGCACAGCGTCCAGCACTGCTCTTCCTTGGTTTTGTTGCTTGTATCGGTGTGACCCCACAACAGGGCATGGTCCGCGGTTTCCGGCGCGCCGGCGATGCCGTGGCAGATGGGGTCGAAAATTTCCGTCTCGCCCAAGTCGGGAATAAGAAGGCCAAATAATAACGCCGCGCCTGACTCGCGCCGTTCCATTCGCGCATACGTGCCCGAACCCGCCACTCTTTCTACAAGGCCTTTCTGCTGCAGTTCCCGAAGCGCGCGGCCCACCGTAATTCGTGACGTCGCGAATTTTTTCACCAACCCGGCTTCGCTCGGCAGCTTCTGTCCGGGTTGAAAGCGGCCCGAGAGAATATCGCGCGAGAGCGCATCGATAATTTCCTGATACTTCGGCCGCCGGTTTGTTTTTACGGACATGCGGTCACTGTCGATACCTGATATTACGGCTATCTTCTTTAAGGTTTAGAGGCGGCGCTTTTTTTTGGACTCGGGGTGCATGCGATGCACCCCTGCCTTCCCGGCGAGGGACGGAGGGTAGCAAAGGCAAGTCAGGGGGACCACCCCCACATGGAGCGCAGCGGAAAGTGCGGAGCGACAGCGGAGGCCTGCAGCGAAGCGAAGGCTGGGGGATGACTTGCGTGCGCGAGGAGGCAGCGCCTCCTTAGGGTTTGCGTGTCAGCAGAAGTCCAAAACTTTGTAGCGCGTTCTTTGTGCGCGGCAAAAGTGGGCCATTCAAGACAGGTTTTCTTCTGGTAAGGCGCGACAGTCTTCTTTCACGCAAGCTTCTCTCGCGCAACACTCCGATCCAGGGCCGGGTATCTTGTAAAGCGGCCTCTATATATGGCTCACATTGTGGAAGAGAAAAAAAGATTGTTAAACCGTGTCCGGCGGATCATGGGCCAAAGTAAGTGCTATTGAAAAGAGCCATATTCTTGCTCCGGAGCGCCAGCGATGAGCAAACGCGCAGTGGACGATCTCGTCAGTGCCGCCGTTCATACCTTAAGTAGGGGCTGCAACTTGCGAAGCCCGGAAGCTCGCGTTCGCTCGGAGCGATCCCAACCGTCCTAATCAAAAGCGAAACTTCAGCGCCGCCTGCATAAGGCGAGGTGACATTACGTTGATCACCTGTCCGAATGTCGAATCGTTGATATTGCCATCCACAGAGTTCGCGCCGAAGAACTGAGCGTGGTTAAACGTGTTGAAGGTCTCCATCCGGAACTCCAGGACCTTGGACTCGGAGAAATGGGTTTCCTTCAGCAACGCAATGTCCCAATTGTCTATGCCCGGTCCGTAAAACAGCCGGCGTGATGCGGTACCGGGCAAGCCGAGCGCGGGAACGCTGAAGAGCGCAGCGTTGAAATAGGGCTGACCGTTTCTTGGGTTGCCATTGAGTTGCAGAGCGCCTGGCGCAATGTCCAGATTGGCGAACCCGACACCGTTTACCCCGTTGTTGAAGCTTCCGATCAACGCGGTGTCATTGGGATTGATCAACGTCACCGGCAGGCCGGTGCTGAAACGTGTGATTCCAGAGATCGCCCAGCCCTTCGTTGCCTGGTTTGAGTGATGGAAGATTTTGTCAAAGGGAAAGTCATAACGGTAGCTAGTGACGAAATCCTGCCTGATATCAAAAGACGAGGGGGCTCGGGTGAGGCTGTAATTGTACGGGTACACCTGCTCGCCGAGATTAGAGGCCTGGTCAAGCGATTTTCCGTAGGTATAGCTGCCCGTAACAGTCAAGCCGCCACCGCTATGTTTGAGGCTGACTTGCAATGAATTGTAGGCCGAGTTGCCCGTGCCATAGAAGTAGACGTCGGTGCCGAAATCGTTGCCGAACGGAGCGCGTGTCCCGTTGACGATCTGGCCGTTGCTCCTGGTATACACCAGATTTTCTCCGAAAGGTCCGCACGTGGGCGTTCCCGGCATGACATCGCTGGGTTGACTCAAACTGACACAGAGTGCCGGGTTTCCGGGGTTGGCCGCGAGAAGCACGAGAAGGTGGTGCGCCTGGCTGCCAATGTAGCTTGCGTCGAACACCGTATTGTGCCCAAACTGCCGCTCGACGGAGACGAAATAGTTCTCCGAATACGGGTTCTTGTTCTCGGGATAGTACGCGTCGATTCCGTTGATGGGAATATACCCCGGCCAGTTCACGTTCGGGTCGGGGTTCTTAGGCGATACGTTATAGGGTGGAACGTTGACCGGAAATTGTTGAGGGTACCGCGTGCCGGTCTCCGCGCCAATGAGCGGATTCGTGAAGAGCGGGGGCTCCGAGCTCGTATAGGTAAGGCCGTACGGCGCGTTCCCTGTTTCAAACGCCAGCGTCTGCCCTTCGATGGCGGTGAAGAACCGTCCGTACCCAACACGAATACTGCTGTTGCCTGGTCCTCCTGTGAGCCGTTGCAAGAAGCTGTTTGTCCATGCGGGCGAATAGGCGAGACCGAGACGAGGCGAAAAGTTGTTATAACGCGTTGGTGCAATCGTTCGTGGAACACCTGGATCACCAGGAAAGACGTAGCCGGTGGGAGCGCTTGGAAAAACCAGGGATTGTTCTCCTGGAATCAGCGTGCCGGTCTGATTATGCTCTTCGGTCCAGGGCATGATCATGTCCCAGCGCACACCGTAATTCAGCGTGAGATTGGATGTGATGCGCCAGCTGTCCTGCGCATACACACCGGCATAGTTCGACTGCTCGTAAAATGCCGGAGAGAAACCCTGACTGTAGAGGTTCGGCAGCCCCAGCAGAAAATCGGCAAAATCCGATCCGGTCTGGTACCCGCTGAATTGAAATTGCCCGTTGGCTGTGAAGTCCGGCAACAGTTTGACAGTCTCGCGCAAGAACTGTCCTCCGAACTTCAGCGAATGCTTTCCCATGACCTTGGACAGGTTGTCCTGCACTTGATAGTTGCCATCCGTCTGAACCAGGGAGAAGGGGCTCGTCCCGAAATTAATTTTGTTGAAGACGATGGATTCGACTCCTTCAGTCTCGGGATTACCCGGAAGAATACCCGCCGGACCCACGGTAAAGCCCTGGGACGCGAGGCTCGTACCCACGCCGCCCTGCTGCTGGCCCAGGTTGTTGAAATCGCGCATGTAGCTGAGCCGGAGTTCATTGACCAGAGTCGGGGTGAAGGATTTGGCATCGCTGAGATCAATCAATTGGGACCGGCCGTTGGAGAGCGCGTTGAACCCGGGGACATTGGCTCCGCCCTGTTGCGTGGGGTAAGGATTGTTGAGGTTGTAGTTATCAAGGAAGTAATACGCCGACAAGGCGCCAAAACGCATTGTCTGTGCATCCACTCGCGCCGAGCCCTTCCCGTCGTTGAGCCGTTGTGCGAGGGAAGCGTTGGAATACGTGCTTGTCCCGACGTTCGGCAGCGGAATGTACTGCAGCAGGTTCTGAGCAGGAACCGACCAGGCGCGCTGGGGAATCACGGCATTCGGGAAAACGCACTGCGTTGTGCTTGTGCAACCAGGCGTGTAATACGCCTCTCCTGGTGAAACGCCATAACCGAGTTTCTGGGTTAACAAGCTCGCGGCACTCGATCCCTTGACCGTGCCAGTCAGTGAGCTTGCCAGATCGGACAAATTGCCGGTGCGATCGGCCAATGAAGGGACCGGGAGCAATCCGGTTTCAATCCCCTGAATATTTCGCGTGCCCTGATAGTCGCCAAAGAAAAAGATCTTGTCCTTCTTGATTGGGCCGCCGAAGGTTCCGCCAAACTGGTTTTGAATGTAGGGGGCCCGCGATGGATCGAAAAAACCTCGCGCATCGAGATCTGTGTTGCGCAGGAACTCAAACGCGGAACCGTGCAATTGATTTGTGCCGGACTTGGTTACGACGTTGATCAGTCCTCCGGAATAGTTGCCGTATTCGGCATCGAAGTTACTCGTGAGGACGCGGTATTCAGCAATTGAATCCAGGTTGGGCACAACCGCGGCACCCTCTGCGATTCCCTCCTCCACGTTGGCCCCGTTGAGAATGAACCCATTCGCTGATTCCCGCTGGCCGTTAACGGAAAACAGTCCGGGATTCAGTCCTCCGGAGGGCGCGACTGCGCCGAAACTGCCCCCCGAGGAGGAGCTGGATGTTGCGCTGGTAGTGACGGGAGCCACGCCGGTCTGTACGGCAAGCAAGTCCGTATAGCTGCGGCCATTGAGCGGCACCTCGGTAATTTGCTGGCTGGTGATGGTCTGGCCTAACTGGGTGTCAGCCTTTTCCACCTGAAGTTGTGCCGCCTCTTCAGTCACCGTAACGCTCGTCGATTGCCCCGCCAGCTGCAACACCACATCCACTTGCAGGGCGCTGTTCACGTCAATGAGCAAACCGGTTTTGTGGTACGGTGTGAAGCCTGGGGCACTAATCTCGATGTTGTATTGCCCAACAGCGAGCGCGGGGACTGAATAGACACCCTGATCGTTGGTCTTCGTCTCCCGTTTTACGCCGGTCGTGGCATTCGCCGCCACCACGGCAGCGCCACCTACGAACGCGCCGCTTGGGTCTTTGACCGTCCCGGTGATCCTGCCCCCAACCTGCGCGAAAAGCGCGCTGCCGGCAAGAAGCGCCGTCAACGCGATGAGCGATTTCACATGCATGAAGCATGTATACGTTGAAAGGCCGGTCTTGTGGAAGGCACGAAGACGGCCTCCGATTCGACTCTTCTGATCACCCGAATGCCTGCGCCAGTCTTTCGATTAATCGTTTTGCGGGTCGGGTGGTTAAAACAGATCCCGGTATCGTTCCAGTGCGACGCGGACCATTTGGCTGCGATTTTTCACTCCGGCTTTCGAGAATAGTTGGTGAAGTGTGTTCTTGACCGCACTTGGACTGATGTCAAGGCGGCAGGCAATGTCTCTGTTGGAAACGCCCTCGAAGACAAGTCGTAAGACAGCTACTTGACGGGGATTTAAGCTCGGTGGCTCCGCGCCGTTCGAAATTGCCCCGTCGGAAGAAACTGCGTCGGGTTGCTGCTCACTCACGTCGGCGATGATGGCGGCCAGCTTTGGGACGCCATTTTCTTTGTAGGTGGAAAACCATACTTCTACGACGAAGGCTTCACCGTTGGCCCGATGCATCAGGCAATGCATCGATGCCCGGAATCGTTCTCCTCTATCCGACGGCAATGCGTTTTGCAACTCAGGCAGAAACGTGACAATTGGCTGCCCTATCAGATTTACTTCGCTCGGAGCCATCAATTCGAGCGCTGCCCGGTTCGCCAGCTCGATGAAACCACGCTGGTCCAATGTGACGATCGCCGCTGGGTTGGTTTCAATGAGAGTGCGCAGACGCTCTTGTGTTTCCAAGGTGAACCTGCGGTTACGAAGAAGTGTCCGCACGAACAGCGCACATCCCAAGAAGGCGAGCATCTCAAACATTAACCGGATAACTCTCGCTGCCGGGTCGAGTGAACTGAAAATTTCCGTCAGGACAGTACAAACGACGCAGACGGCCACAAGCGCCGTGCGGGGCAGGAAGGCGGCCGCCAGCATGATGGGAAACAGGTACAGAAAACCCAGCGCAAGATAGGGCCGTGTCCACCAGTCGGCCAGCGCGATTATCAGAATGGTCACGCCGCTGACCAACAGGACCGGGGCTCTGTTCCGTTTTTCCCACACTCGTTCCAGGAGCGGCATAACACTGCAGTGGAGTGATCATTATCTCCGCTTCTCACATGGTTGTGACGTATTTGTTAAACGATTAGCCGTAAGATTCCATTTCACGGCTGGACACTCGAAAAATTCGGCCGGCAAGCTATTTGAGTGGCTTTACGCAAACCGATACCTCGGATACGCTCGCTTACGTCGGTTAGGTGCGCCTACAAAACAAGCCCCTCAATCCAACCTGGTAATCCGCAGTAAATGATACTTGGTACTCGTCGTGGGCCTCCACGTTTGCTGGCGAAGTAAGCAAAAACTACAAGGACCCTATGGTCACTTTGTCGAATGATTATGGAAGAGATTTCCGAACGTCTCGTCGCCGGCTTCATGTTCACGTTATTCGCGCTGATATTCGGAGGATTGCTGTGGATGATTATTGAAAAGGTAATTCCGGGCAGAACAGGAAGACAACTGATTGGTCGCCCGGCGCAGCTCGTTCTTAAGCTCTTCGGCGAGTCGGGAAAGCTCTCGCAAATGGATGATTTCCGGACTGTCCGCCTGGACGCGCCTGAAGCTCTTTCGGTCAGTTCTCAAGGCGCTTGCGAGCACGAGCGCGTCGCGGGAGTCGTCTCTTGCGCCGGCAACGGTGTAACGATCGCGGAAGCGGTCTACCTGCTTCGGATTGATGGAGAATACTGAGAACCCGGCCTCAGTTAGTGTCTGCACAACGGCGCCCCACGAGACTTCGACAGCGATCCCGACCTCCTCCGGGAGGCAGCGGCAAGTTTTGCGAATTCGATCAACGAGAGCCTCCAGCCCCCTGCCGCTGTGCGCAGCATCATATTGCTCAATCACTCGTCCCTCCTGATTGAGCAATACGATGCGATGATTCTCACTTCCCCAATCAAGGCCAACAAAATACTGTAATTGTTCCTTCAAAAGTCAGATGGTCCTTTCTTTTTCGGTTCTCGCGATGCTGCCTATCACGCCTGTACTGGCGCTCACCCGCTGTGCTGGTGGCGCGACTCCCCACTGGAAGTGGCATCACGACGGTGCCGCCGAGGTGCGTGTCCTTTCCTGGCGCTCTCTGCGCTGCGCGGCGAAGGCACTCTCGACGGCTGTCAATTAGAACTGAGTATCAGGCTCAGCCCTATTTAGAAGGGTACGGGCGCGGCTAACCACTCGATCGTGAATCTGGAGCGCGCTATGCGAGGGCTCGGCAGCCGAATTGCTACCATAGGCGTTTCAGTATGCCTGACGTGAGATCGGCGCTGGCTCCGATGTCCGAAGCCGTGACGAACGGTATCCGCGTGGAAGTTCTGTCGCGGCATTCGCCGGAGAACTCGCGGCCGCTCCAAAATGAATGGGTTTTCGAGTACACGGTCCGCATCACAAATCAGGGACATGAAACGGTACAACTCATTAGCCGGCACTGGATCATTACGGATGCGTTGGAGCGCACCGAAGAAGTGAGAGGTCCAGGTGTGGTCGGCGAGCAGCCTGTTCTCGCCCCGGGCGAGTCATTTAAATATTCGTCCTGGTGCCCTCTCAAGACGCCGACCGGCACGATGCACGGCACGTATCAAATGGCTCGCGCAGGCGGCAGCCAGTTCGACATAGACATCGCACCTTTCGCCCTGAAAGCTCCCTATACCGTTCAGTAGTGCTTCTGGGGCACGTTCATAAGCCTCTCGAGAGTTACCCGCCACAAAAGCACTAGCATTCGGAAGCTAACCGTGACATCATCTACTGCGGAGGTAAGTAGACTATGTCGTCTCATCCCGTTCCCTTACGCGAACTGGCAGCCGCAGTGCAAAGCGCTGTCGAGCAGACTCTTGGCAAGCACGGGGCCGTTCCCATCGACAAATTGTGGGTTGGATTCGTGGCACCGGAGGCCGTTGCAACGGAAGATGCCGCTAACAAGATCGCCACCAAGCTTGGTCATCAGGCCGGAGTGAAAGTACAATCGTCGGTCGCCCAACTCGGCGCGGCGGCAGGAAGTCAAACGGCCCACCAGGCCAAGCTGCCGGCCGGCCATAAAATCATTGGGTTGATCTTCGAACCACGAGCCTTCAAGGAATAGCGCGCTGTGGAACTGAAGAGTTCGCGGCAGACCCTCTGCCCGAGCGCCCAGCCAAACATACCGGGCAGCGTCGCCTTTGGAGTAATCGGCGGGACGGCGGAAGAACCGCGCGTGCGCTGGATCGAAAAACTGGTTCCGGTGACGGACGATCTGATAGCGCTCACGGGACCGGTGCCGCCGACGCGAGTTTTACGAATCGCCGCGCCGTGCCAGGAGGGAGCCTGTTGCCATTTCGATGGAACTGACTGCCGCCTGGCTGCCAAACTCGTTCAATTGATCCCCGCCGTGACAGAGTCCCTGCCGCCCTGCCGCATCCGCCCGGATTGCCGATGGTTCCAGCAGGAAGGCCGCGCTGCCTGCGAACGTTGCCCGCAAATCGTCACCTACGCGGTGAATCCGAGCGAAAGCTTAAGCCGCGCCGCCACGCCCTAGACTAAGACTAGAAGCCCGGGCGATCGAGATGCCGGATGCCAATGCCGGGAAAAACACCGGATTGGATCTGGCTATCTTTGACGACTAGAGTTCCGCCCACGACAACGTAAGGAATTCCTTCGGAGTACTGCGCCGGATTCTCATAGGTAGCGCGATCGATGACATGCTCGGGATCAAACACCGTAATATCGGCGTCGGCTCCCACCTCAATGCGGCCTTTGTGCTTATCGCCGAGACGCTCTGCCGGCTCGTAACTCATCTTGCGAATCGCTTCCATCAGAGTCACGACGTGCTCCTCGCGGACGTAGCGCCCCAGCAGCCGCGCGTAGCTTCCCGCGGCCCGTGGATGGCCTTTGCCGTGATTAAGAATGCCGTCGCTCGAGATCATGACAAACGGATCCGCCATCGCCAACTTCACTACGCTTTCGGGAATACTGTGAACCGCCACCATGCCGCCCTCTTTGCGATAGCGCGCAAAACTCTGCGGCGTTAGGCGCTCGCCGGTGGACGCCCATTGGAGGTCATGGTAGGTGATCCCGCCCTGCCGCCCTTGCCAGCCTTCAGCGAAAATAGCGGACGCGATGTCCGTCATGCCGGCCGTATAAGGATACGCTTCGGTCGTCACATCCAACCCATGCTTGTGAGCGCCTTCGATCATTTCAAGACACAGCCGAGTCTGGCGTAATCCCATGCTCGTGATGTGCACCACGTGGAGCGAAGCGCCGGTAGCGGCCGTGTCGGCGATTACTTCCTGCAGTGCGTCGATCACGCCCGGTTCAACCGGCCCGCCGTTCCGCATATGGACGTAGAGACACATCTTGTGCTCGCCGCCGATGCGAAACAAATCCAGAATCTGCTCGCGTGAAACTTTCGGGGTGTAAGCGATACCGGCTCCTATGCCCAGCGCTCCATCCGCAATGCCTTGCCGGACGTCATCAAGAGCTTCGTTCCACTGTTCAGCCGTGGGCGCGTTGTTCGCCGCCGCATCGCGCGGCAGGAGGGTGCCGCTATCGTGCATCACCGACATTAAGGCAGGAAGATATCCGGAAGTGGCCCCAAAATTCACCAGCGCTTTGGCTTCCCGCGCCGCGTACCATGCCGGCACGGGCCACACCCCAACCTCCATTTCGAGCGCCGTGGTCACGCCGTCGCGCGCTTTGAAGGCGTAGTTCTCTGGCGTCTGGCCATGCGAATGCAAATCGATGAAGCCCGGCGAGATCACTAGCCCATGGGCGTCAATCGTGGTCGTGCCGCTGAGCGGCTGATCGGATATCGCCGCGATCCTCGCGCCTTTCACTCCGATAGAGCGGATTGCGTCCGTATTCGATGCCGGATCGATCAATCGCCCGTTATTGATAACCAAGTCAAATTGCTGAGCGGCCGCCTGTTGAGCAAACCAGCTAGCCAGCATTAGAAGCAAAAAGCGCGTTCGCGCAAAGGTATACGTTAGAACCATCAGAGGCGTTCTCGGGCATTAAGCCGTAGCGTTCTGGAATGCAGGTTGGATAGGCATCGAACGTACCCGAATGCCGCTCGTTTGAAAAAGCGCATTGGCAATCGCCGGGGCGATGCCCATGATCGGTGTTTCGCCCGCGCCCATCGAAGGAAGATCCTTCCGGTCGAGTAAGACTGCTTCAATGGCCGGCAGGTCGCTGAATCTCGGAACCCGGTATTGGGCGAGATGCGGATTGAGTATGCGCCCATCCGAAAAATCGATGGACTCGAACAGCGCTCCTCCAAGTCCCATGACAATGGCGCCTTCCACTTGGTTCCGCAGGTGCTCCGGATTCACGATCGCGCCGCATTCGAACGCTTCGACCACGCGTTCGACACGGATTCGACGGTCTGCCGAGACCGAAATCTCCGCGCACGTTGCGAAGTAGCTGCCCTTCTCCATGCCGCACGCCAGACCATAGCCGCGGCCCGCCGCGGGTTTGTTCTTGCCCCACTCGAACCGCTGCGCGGCGGCTTCCAGCACTGCGCGAACGCGATCTTCATTCAGATTGTGCAAACGGAACACAAGCGGGTCCATCCGGATCGTGGCCGCCAGTTCGTCGATATAAGACTCGCGCGCGAAGTGATTCGCCGTCGCCGCCAGGCCGCGATAAGAGCCTTGGCGCAACGGATACCTGGTCGGCTGGAAATGCGTCTGCGAGGCCGCGCACGCATAAGGGCTTTCGAGCCCCGAGGGTCCCGAATTGTAGTTACAAAAGTTCCAGGCGGTGAGCGTGCCGTCACGCGCCACCGTACCGCTGACCTCGATCACTCCGGCAGGCCGAAAATACGCCCAGGTGAACTCTTCTTCGCGCGTCCAGATCACCTTGACAGGACGGCCCGCCGCCTTCGCCAGCCGGGCTGCTTCAATCGCGCATTCGGCCGTATGCTTTCCTCCGTACGCCGAACCGGTGTCGGGAACCATAACCCGAACGCGCTCTTCCGGCACTTGGAACACTTCGGCGAGTTCGCTTCGCACGCTAAAGGGCCGTTGAGTCCCCGTCTGGACCGTCAGTTGAGATCCTTTCCATTCGGCCAGGGCAGCGCGCGGCTCCAGGGGAACGTGAGCGATATAAGCCACCGTGTAAGCGCACTGCGAACCCTGTTCCGCTCGCATAGTGGAGGCTTCGCCGCCTTGTTCGGGATTGTCTTTCAAGTAAGAGAACAGATCCTTATTGGAAATCTGATTGGAAATCTGCGAATGCTCGCTCCACTGCGCCTGAATGGCCTCCAGGGCGCTCTCCGCAAGCAGTTCGTTCGCGGCGGCAACGCCCACGAAATCGCCTTCATGCACAACGATTACATTCTTCATGCGCGCCGCCGCCGAAACATCCACAGACTGTAATTTCGCGCCAAATGAGGGCGGCCTCAGAATCCGGCCATAGAGCATGCCGGGAAGCCTCTGATCGGAGGCATACTTATGCCGCCCGGTCACCAGCTCCTCGACATTCACCTTCGGAATGCTCTTGCCGCTAAACTGCCACTGGATTACCGGCGTGACCCCGCTCTCTGAGCCGATGACGCCGTGCCAATCGATTGTCGCAGCCAATTCCCCGTAGCCCGCCTTTCGGCTCGATTGAACGGCGGTCACGTATCCATCGGCTAGCGTCAGCGCGCCCGGCTTCACGTTCCATTCCTGCGCGGCAATTTGGATCAGCTTCTCCCGCATGGTGGCAGCCATTCGCCGCAGCTGCGGCGCCATCCTGGGAGTAGTCATGCTGCCCACCGTTCCCATGTCCCAGGGGGTCAGGAACGTGTCCCCCATCACCAGCTTGATCGAGTCCGGCGGCACTCGCAGTTCATCCGCTACGGCTTGCGTCAGCGAAGTGCGGGCGTTCTGGCCCACTTCCACTTTCCCCGTGAAAGCCGTGATCGTTCCGTCGCTTCCGATATGCAGCCACGCGGCGACATCCTGCGGAGCATTGCCGAAGCCCCGGCGGTGCTGGCCGCCGGATTCCTGCGCGAATACCGGCTCATTCCCCGCAACCAGAACCAGCAGGCCGCCGCCCAGGATCTTCAAAAAATCCCGGCGGCAGGGGCCGACGCCGGTTTCCGGAGAACTTGCAATCAAAATGTCACGCATGTCGCGCCTGCTTGCTCGCTGCCTGATGTACGGCGGCAATGATTCTGCTGTATGTTCCGCAGCGGCAGAGATTCCCTTCCATTGCCTGCTTGATTTCGGCATCCGAGGGGGTTGGATTCGTCCGCAGCAGCACAACCGCTGACAGGATCATTCCGGATGTGCAGTAGCCGCATTGTATTGCATCGCTCGCGATAAATGCTTCTTGGACCGGGTGCAGGCGCTTGCCGCTCGCGAGCCCTTCGATGGTTGTGATTTCGCTCCCTGCTGCGGCGCTGATCTTAATCTGGCAGGAACGTACGGGCTTTCCATTCATCAGCACGGTACAGGCGCCGCACTGCCCTTCGCCGCAGCCATATTTTGCGCCCGTCAGATCCAGATCATTGCGCAGGACAAATAGAAGCAGGCGCTCCGGGTCCGTATCGAGCGAGCGGCGCTCGCCATTCGCGACAAGGTCCATATCTTGATTCTATTTCTTGACGCTGTGTTAATGTGGAGGGCCGTGTTTGCCGCAACCTCTACGAAAGCAGGAATTCGTTTTTGACTCCTCAACCGCCCTCTCCCATGCTCATCTTCGAAGCGCTCCAGGCTCACCAGCAAACCAGCGCGCTGCGAGCCGGGATTGACCTGAAACTGTTCACGGCGATTGCCGGGGGCGCTCGCACGCCGGAGGCTCTGGCGCCGTTGTGCGGGGCCTCGCTAAAAGGGCTGCGGGTCCTTGGCGACTTTCTCACGATCAAGGGATTTTTGACCAAGGACGAAGCCGGCTACGGGTTGACGGCGGATTCGCAGATCTTTCTGGTGGAGGGGTCGCCGGCATACTTGGGAGGCATGGCGACGTTCCTTTTTCATCCGTTTATGGAAAGGGGAATGACGCACGTCATCGATGCGGTTCGCAAGGGCGGAACGGTGCTGCCTGACGAGGGGTCGGTGAGTTACGACAATCCGGTGTGGGTGGATTTTGCGCGCGGGATGGCGCCGCTGGCGAGGCCTTCGGCGGAAGCGACTGCGCAACTGTTGGCAGGCACGGGTCCGCTGAAGGTTCTGGATATTGCGGCCGGTCATGGGATGTACGGCCTCACGATCGCCCAGCAGAATCCGTCCGCCGAAATTTATGCGCTGGACTGGAAGAATGTGCTGGCGGTGGCGCATGAGAACGCGGTCCGGCTGGGCGCCGCGGAGCGATGGCACCCGATTGAGGGCAGCGCGTTCACCGCGGATTACGGGACCGCCTGTGACGTGGTGCTGGTGACGAATTTCATCCATCACTTCGACATGCCAACTAATACCGGGCTGTTCGAGAAGGTCCGAACCGCGCTGAAGGCCGGGGGGAAGATGGCGGTTGTGGAGATGGCCGTGAACGAGGACCGGATCACGCCGCCGGGGGCCGGGCAGTTCGCGATGACGATGCTGACGACTACGGCAAAGGGCGACGCTTACTCGCGGAGCGAAATCGAGTCAATGTGCCGGAGCGCGGGATTCGCAGAGGTGACGCATCATACTGTGCCGGGCAGTTTGCAGACGGTGACGGTGGCGGTGAACTGAGTCTGGCGACGCAAGCCGGCCGGCGTCGCAAGTGCGTGCGATCGCGTCACAAAGTGATATGCCCGGGCGGTCGATGCCGCGAAAAGAGCTCCAGACCGCGACGCTTGAGGAAGTACAGACTCGCTTTGAGGAATGGCGAGGGAAGGCGCATGCACGGCAGAACGGAAAGCGACTGGGGCGGCGGGCAACTGCGGCCGTCCATTGCTGCGGAAATCCGGAAACTGCACCGCGCCGGCGTCAGCAAATCCGAAATCGCTCGCCGCGTACAAATCGGCCGCACTTCGGTACGCCGCATTCTGGGAACAAAATCATGAGAAGACACAAGCGAGATCCTGTGCGGGAAGATCGCATCCACAACGAAGCGATCGTCGATGCCCGCCCGGAAGAGCAGGCAATGAGCTGGCATTACTATCTGGAAAGCAAGATCAGCTTCCCCTTCCGAGCCAAGTGTGTAGCCGCGAACGCCCTCTCCCCGCTCAGGAAAGGGGAAACCACCAAGGTCCTGCGCATGGCCACTGAAGATGCCTGCGAGCATGACATGCTTGTACAGATCCGTTGGCAGGGGCGGAAGATGGCCGTTTCTCTCTCACAACTCGCCGCTACCGAGCCGGACGATTCAACGGAGGAAGCAATCGGCGACTGGCATTACTGGGTCGCGCGCGGCTACCTTCTCTGATCCCATGCCCCGACCTGACCAATGGCCGGCCAGCGAATAGACCGATGTGCCTATGGCAAAGCGCCAACCACGGTCGCAACCAGCATGGACAGATATTAAGGCGAAGCTCGCGAACTTAACTTCACCCTGAGAAAGTATAGACCTTCGCTATCGGATTCCTACCGCGCCATCGCCATGGTCTCGGGAGCCAGTCGGCGTTCATTGCTTCGCATGCCTTACATTGCTCGATGAGCGCCATTACCGCCGACTAAACTTGCCGACGTATCCGAGTAATTCATTCTTGCGGCAAAAAATAGGGCCGTCATCCCCTTCCGGATGTGCCATTACGCCCAGTACTCCTACGGTAGTGCTCTTATGCTAGATTTAGCCATGCGGCATTTGACCTTGCTGCTGCTGATAGCAACGTGTTCGGCGGCCGCAACACAAGACCAGATTTGCGGCGCCGCCACGAAGGCCGTCGCATTAATACAAACCTCGCAAAAAGGTTGGTATTCGAAGCAGAGTTGTTCCTCGTGCCACAATCAGCTCCTTCCCGCGATAGCCTTTCGCGTGGCGCGCCAACACGGGATTCACGTGGATGAGGCGATTGCTCGAGCTGACGCGGCTAAGTGGTCTGCCACCTATGCCGATCTTGATCGCGCCATCCAATATTCGCACTTTATTGATGTGGTCGACGATGGCTATCGTCTTCTTGCCGCCGATGCCGCCGGCGTTAAACCGAACCTATCAACTGCCGTCTATGCTCGCTTGATCGCGTCGCGGCAGCAGCCGGACGGTCACTGGTACACCACCGACGTGAGACCGCCTCAATCGTACAGCTTTATAACTTCCACCTCTGTCTGCTTGCGGGCGTTGCAGCTCTACGGCCACCCATCTCAAGCGGGCGTCGATAAGCAGCGTATCGCGCGCGCAAGTCAGTGGCTGGCCCTACAAAATCCGCGCAATACCGAAGAGCGCGCCTATCAGATCCTGGGATTGCATTGGGCAGGCGCGCCGCAACCGATCCTATCGGCCCTGGCCGCGCAATTGCTTTCGACGCAGCAGAAAGATGGAGGCTGGATTTCGGTGGCGGGCCGCGCCAGCGATGCCTACTCGACTGGCGAAGCGCTGGTTGCTCTGCACGATTCCGGCAGCGTGCCCGCCAATGATCCGAATTGGCTTCGCGGGCTGCAGTTTTTGCTCGATACTCAAAAGCCGGATGGGTCCTGGCATGTCGCATCACGCCAGGTATCTCCCGTGCAGGTGAGCCCGCCCTACTTTGAAAGCGGCTATCCTTACGGGCACGATCAATTCATTTCGTTGATGGCTGGCAGCTGGGCAATCATGGCGTTTTCAGATGCTTTAAGCCCCACCCAGGACGTGTCCCTTCCGCCCTTGCCCGAAGCCGCTCCGCAGGGCGTCGAGCCGTGGATGGAAACCGTTTTGTTCGGATCGGCGAGCGACGTCCAGGCATTGCTCGACCATGGTTTCGATCCCAACTTTGCGACCAAGCGCGGCACCACGGCCTTGATGATGGCCGTTCCGGACCTCGGCAAAACGCGCCTGCTCTTAGCGCGCGGCGCCGATATAAACCGTCGCGCGGCAACTCGTTACTCCGCACTGCTGGTGGCCGCTCAGTATCCGGACTCGGCGATGACCATAAAATTCTTACTCGACAGTGGAGCGGAAATGCGTCTGCCAAAGGGCGCCGGTAAGCCACTCTTCAATGCGACCGGCCTCTCGCTTGCCACCATGGCCGGGAACGCTCAGACCATCCCGCTCTTTGTGGCCCGAGGGGATCGCTTTGATGACGTTTTCCTGGCGCTTGGCATGTTCCCGACCGTGGCCGCCATTGCCCCTGTGGAATATGACGACATCCCAACACTGACCGCCTTGCTGAACGCCGGCATGCCGGTGGACTTGACCGGTCCGGACGGAATGACGCTGCTTGCCAATGCCGTGCTCGGGAACCGTCTTGAGGCGGCTCGGCTGCTGATCTCGCGCGGAGCTGATGTCAACCACCTGGACAGCTATGGTTTGACTCCATTGGAGGTTGCCGCCTCGATTGATTTTGGTGACTCGCGCATGATCGAGCTGCTTAAGAAATCCGGCGCGCAGCCGGACAAGCGCGATAAGAATGGCTTGACCGCGCTCGAGCTGGCGCGCAAATACAACCACGCCAACCTGATTGCCAGTCTGCAAAACTAGTCTCTGGCATGGCGATCGAAGAGAACGTAAAAAAACTCATATCACTGGTCGAAGAAGGAAGATTCCTGGAGGCCATTCAGCAGTTTTATGCGGAAGACGCAAGCATGCAGGAAAACAACGAGCCGCCGCGCGTGGGCCTGCCCGCGCTGCTTGAGCGGGAGCGACAATTCCTGAATTCAATCCGCCAGATGCAAGTCCATAGGGCGGAATCCTTCCTCGTGGACGGCGACCGCGCAGCCATTAACTGGATCTTTGAAATCACCGATGGACAGGGGAAGAGGCGTCGCCTCGACGAAGTCGCGTATCAACTCTGGCATGAGGACAAGATCATCCGTGAGCGTTTCTACTACGATCCGGCTCAGAGACAGGTCGAAATTTGAACCCTAGAGGATCTTTTTCCCCAGAGCCGAAGTAACCAGTTCCACTCCTAACAGCGCCGTACGGTTCGCGTCGTCCAGCACGGGATTTACCTCCACTATTTCCATCGAGACCATCGCGCCTGAATCGCATATGGTCTCCATCACAAGATGAGCTTCCCGATATGTAATTCCGCCGCGCACAGGAGTGCCCACTCCGGGAGCTTCATCGGGATCGACAACGTCCATATCGAGCGAGAGATGAAAACCCGCCGTGCCGTCGCAAGCCCGCGCGATGGCCTCTTCCAGAATGCTGCGCAGCCCGCGTTCATCGATATCGCGCATGGTAAACGCGGTAATGCCTGACTCCCGCACAATCTCGCGTTCGCGGGCGTCCACGTCGCGCAAACCGATCGCCACCACGTTCCGCCCCTTGACCTTCGGAGCGAAATCGAGGATCTGGGTCAACTCGTGCGGACCGCGGCCCAGGCAGCATGCCAGCGGCATGCCGTGCACGTTGCCGCTGGGGCTCGCCTCCGGCGTGTTCATATCTGCGTGCGCGTCAATCCAGAGAACGCCGATTTTTTCGGCCCGCTCGCGGAAGTAGTGCGCCACTCCCGCTACAGTCCCCACTGCTATGGAGTGATCGCCCCCCAGCACCAGGGGAACGTAGCCGTCGCGCATGGCCTTTTCCACCGACTCTGCCAGGGCCGCGCACGTCTTCGCAATCTCGCCGAGATATTTGGCGTTCTCGCGGCCGGCCGGCGTGCTCTCCTGCTGGGCCACCTGCACATTGCCGAGATCTTCGACCGCATAACCCAGCGATTGGAGTTTGCTGTTCAGACCCGCCAGTCGCAGCGCGGACGGACCCATGTCTACGCCCCGGCGTCCCGCCCCTAAATCGAGCGGCGCGCCCAGAATCGCGATGTGTGATTTGCCCATGAACCGCCGCCACTAGGGCCGCGTCCGGTAGAGCATGCGGGCGTACGGAATCGTCTCGCGCACATGCTCCAAGCCGCACATCCACGCCACGAACCGCTCCACGCCCATGCCGAAGCCTCCGTGCGGAACGGTGCCGAAACGCCGCAAGTCTAGATACCATTCGAACGCTTCGCGCGGAAGATGGTGTTCTGCCAGCCGCTTTTCGAGTAGCCCGAGGTCGTGAATGCGCTGGCCGCCGCCAATGATTTCGCCGTAGCCCTCGGGCGCGATTACATCCACGCCTAAAGCCACTTCAGGGCGCTGTTCGTCGGGTTGGAAGTAGAATGCCTTGATTTCGCTGGGATAGCGATCTACTATCACCGGCCGGTCGAAATCCTCGGTCAGCAAGGTCTCGTCTGTGTTGCCGAAGTCGCCGCCCCATCTGATTTCGCTTCCCTTGGCTTTCAGAATCTCCACCGCCTCGTCATAGCTCATCCGCGGAAAGGGCGCTTTCACGTTGGCCAGCTTTGTGGTGTCGCGCTCCAAAACCTTCAGTTCTTCCTGGCGATGCTCCAACACTCGCCCAACCAGGTCAACGATCAGTTCCTCAGCTACGCGCTTCACTTCCTCCAGATCGGCATACGCCATCTCGGGCTCAACCATCCAGAACTCCGTGAGGTGCCGCCGCGTTTTGGATTTCTCCGCGCGGAACGTGGGGCCAAAGCAGTAAACTTTGCCGAACGCCATGGCGTCGGCTTCGTTGTAGAGCTGGCCTGATTGCGTGAGATAGACCTTCTCGTCGTCGAAGTAATCCACTTCGAACAGTGTCGTCGTGCCTTCGCAGGCCGCGGGTGTAAAGATCGGCGTATCCACCAGCGTAAAGCCGTGCGAATCGAAATAGTCGCGCATGCCTTTTATGACTTCATGGCGAACCCGGATCGCCGCATGCTGCCTGCGGCTGCGCAGCCACAGATGCCGATGGTCCATCAGAAAATCGACCCCGTGCTCCTTCGGAGTAATCGGGTATGGATGTTCTTCGCTCACGCGCTGCAGAACCTTGGCATCCGTCACGTCGAGTTCATAGCCGCCCATGGCGCGCCCTTCTTCGCGAATGACGCCTGCGACCGTGAAGGAACTCTCCTGGGTCAGCCCCTTCAGCGATTCGAAGACTTCTTCCGGCAGGCTGCTCTTGACCGCCACGCATTGCATAAGGCCGCTGCCGTCGCGAATGATAGGAAAAACAATTTTGCCGGATTTGCGCAGATTGTAGAGCCAGCCCTGGATCTCAACCAACTCGCCTACATGCCGGCTCGCGTCGCTGATGCCGATTTTCTTGATTTCAACCGTATTGGAATCACTGCTCATGTTCGGGTTCGGTGGCGTACTGCGCCAGTTGCTCGGCCCGCAGTTTGGCCTCCTGTAGCGGATTCTTCAGATTGGGAACTTCCTTAAGCTCCAGCAGCAAGGGGAACTGCCCGTCGCATGAGGCAAGCAGCCGCATCGCCTTTTTCCAGTCCACGCTCCCATCGCCAGGGAACAAATGCAGATCATGACTGCCATCGTTATCGTGTACGTGCGTGGAGCGGATGCGCGCCTTCATCTTTTCGAATTCTTCCGCTACGCCAGTCGACATATGCGCATGCCCCACGTCAAAGCAATAGTTCAGGTTCATGTGCGTCATGGTGAGCAGTTCGTTAAGCCTTTGCGCGCTTGAGAGTGCGTTCGGCGTGTTTTCCAGCAGCAGCTCCACGCCGCGCTGGCCGGCGAAGACTTTCAGCTCTTCGAGAGAGGAAAAAGACGCTTCCAGCCGCCTCTCATCCATCTCCTGCCCGCTCACTCCCACATGCTGGATGATGTAGCGGAACGGCACCACTTCCGCGATCTCCAGCGCGCGCTTGACTTCATCCACCGCCGCCATGCGCTTCGCCTTCGTCGGATCTGTGATATCGATCACTGCGTGCGGCCCCGAACGGCCCCAGACGTCGTCGCTGTACATCGGCGAGTGCAAGGAATGCACCTTCAACTCGGCGTCTCGAAACCAATGGCCCAGCTCGTTGATCTGCGCCTTGTCCACATAGTCGATATGCTGGCGCGCGCAGAAAATTTCCACCGCCGGGAAGCCGGCATCCCACACGCGGTCCAGCCATACCGTGGTCAAGCGATGCGCAACAAACAGATGGGTAGATAGGATTTGCTGCATGTGTTCGTTTCTCTTAACGCTGAAAATGCGCCATGGGAGCAGCGCAGGCCGCGGCGAACGCTAGTACCCGGCCACCTTGCCGTTCAGCCGCGACTCGGTTCCACCTTCCAACGTTCCGTTGTTCATAACGATGGCTTCCACTCGTGCCACTCCATCAATCGGCTTGATTTCGTAGCCCATGGCTTTGAGTGCATCCGCGGTCTGCTCCGGAAATCCATTCTGTAAATAGAGAAAGTCGGGCCTCCATTGCTCATGGAATCTCGGCAGATCCACCGCGTCCTGCGGATTCATGTGGAAGTCCAGGATATCCAAAATCACTTCGGTCACCCCGGTTGTGATTCGTGAGCCGCCCGGCGCGCCCACGGCCAGAAAGATCTTTCCGCTCTTCGTAATCAATGTGGGGGTCATGGAAGAGAGCGGACGCTTGCCCGGCTCGATCGCGTTGGCATCGCTGCCCAGCATTCCGAATATATTCGGCGAGCCCGGTTTCGCGGCGAAGTCATCCATTTCATCGTTCAGCAGAAAGCCCAGGCCCGCGGGGGTTATTCCATTCCCGTAAAGGTTGTTCAAGGTGTAAGTGACGGCCACCGCGTTTCCCTTGCCGTCCACTACGTTGTAATGCGTCGTCTGCTTGCTTTCCTTCCACGAAACTCCGGCATTCAGAGTCTTCGGCAAAGCGGGCGCCACCAGGTCGCTGGGAGTTGCGCGGTCTGGTGAAATACTCGCGCGGCGGCGCGCCAGATAAGCCGGATCCAGCAGCGGCGTCACCGGTACGACATAGAAATCCGGGTCGCCCAGATATTCGCTGCGGTCGGCATAGAAACGGCGCATCGCTTCGGCTTCATAGTGGACGGCCTTCGGCGAGTTGGGCCCGTCCGAATCGTAATGCGTGCCATCCAGAATTCCCAGAATCTGCAGCACGCCTACCCCGCCGGCGCTGGGTGGTGGCGCCGTGATGATGTGAAAGCCTTTGTAGTCGCCGGTGAGCGGCTTGCGGTCGATAGCCTTATAGGCCTTCAGATCTTCAGCGGTGATCAATCCGCCGTGCTCCTGCATCGCTTTCGCCAGCAGCGCTGCCGTTTCGCCGCTATAGAATCCTTTGGCCCCCTGGTCGGAAATGCGCTGTAGCGTGCCGGCAAGCTCGGGTTGTTTGAAGGTGTCACCAGGCTGATAAAGGTTGCCGTCCCGCAGGAAAATGCGCTTGGATTCAGGATCGGAGGCAAGCAATTGCTGCGCGTGCTTCAAAGAGTCCGCTAGAGTCTGGCTGACCGGCAGGCCGTCGCGCGCCAGGAGAATGGCGGGATGTATGAGCTCACTCCAAGGTTTGCTGCCGAACTTCTTGTAGGCGGCTTCGAACCCCGCGACCGATCCGGGAACCCCTGAGGAGCGCCATCCTATGATACTGTCTTTTGTCGGGTTGCCGTCCGGCCCCAGGTACATGTCACGGCTGGCTTTTCCCGGAGCAGCTTCGCGGAAATCAAAGAACGCCGTCCGGCCATCCGCCAGGCGAATCAGCATGAAACCGCCGCCGCCTAAATTGCCAGCGGCTGGATGAGTCACCGCCAGCGCGAAGCCCACCGCAATGGCGGCATCAACCGCGTTTCCGCCGCCCTTTAGAACTTCCAGCCCCACATCGGCCGCCAGCGGCTCTTGGGCCACCACCATGCCGTGCTTTGCCCGAACTGGTTCTTTTGCTCGAATAGGTAGGGTAGCCAACAGATTTGCGAGCAGACACACCAAACCTGCCCGGCCGTAACGGCTTCGCATACGCTAGCCCAGTCTAACAGGGGATGAAGGGAATGGATCTATGCGGCAGTGATGTGCCGAAGACGAAGCGTCAAGCGGCTCTTATACCGCGCCGCCGTATTCTTTTTGATGATGCCCCACTTGGCTGCCCGATCAACCAATGAAAACGTGCCGGGAATTAACTTTGAAGCGCCTTGCGCATCTTTCTGATCCAGCAGGCGTCGCATCGCTCGTATCTGATGCTTCAGCCGGGACTTGCGCATGCGGTTGATGAGCGTTCTGCGCTCTGTAATGCGCACCCGCTTCAACGAAGAAACTGTATTTGCCATGAACCTAAACGGACCTATATCTCTTTAAAGTTACATCAATAGGATACCCAAACTGGCCGATTCGACGCAATGTGCAGTCTTTTGCCTCTTCACATGTCTTCTCTGAGCAGCTTTGCCGGATCGATGCTCAGCGCGCGCTTGGCCGGAAGCCACGTGGCCGACATGCCAAGCAGCACCATGCTGAGAATGACACCGCACCAGACCAGAGGATCGCGTGGCGTCGCGTGATACACGATTTGCCCTAACAGCCGGCTGGCCAGCAGACCGAGCAATAGGCCGCCCACTGATCCGGCGAGCAACAGGACGACCGGCCGGCCCAGGGCCGTTCGCATCAACTGTAGCGGCTGGGTTCCAAGCGCGATTCGGATACCAAATTCCTTCTTGCGTTTTGAAACGGAGTAGGCGGCCATTCCGAATACGCCGGTCACCGCGAGCATAGCCGCCAGCAGGCCCATCACCCCAAGACTGGCGGTGGCTGCCCGCGCCGGAAACAGCACAAGCGCAAGCCCCTCCGGCCAGCCTTGAATCGTGAAAGGCAGGTTCGGATCGATCTTGGCAAGCATGCCATTAAGCGCGGTTGCCGTTTGCGCCGTTGGCAGCCTCGACCGCACAACCAGCGTGGTGTCGCTATCCGGATTCTGAGCCACGGGGAAGAACATCGCGGCTTCCGGCGCTTCCGTCAGGGAATCATACTTGCCATCCTCGACGATGCCAACGATCTCGTAAGAATTAGCCGACGTCAGGAAGCGGCGGCCCACCGGGAGCGAACTTCCGAACAACTGACGCGCGAAGGTTTCATTGACCAACGCCACGCGAGGAGCATGCTTGTCATCGTGCCGCGTGAAATCCCGGCCCGCCGTCAAACGCGTGCCCGCAGCCCCCAGGTAGCCCGGCGAAATAGAAAAGAACTTTGCGGCGAAGGGGCTGCTGGAGGGCCGGAAATCCGCGCTCCCGGCTGGATAAACCGGCGAGCTGCTGCCGCCTGTTCCCAGCGGCGTTTCGTCGATCGTTCCCACCGCCACAACGCCGGGAATCCGCGCGGCTTCCTCGAGCATGCGCTTTTGAATGCCAAGCGATGCATCATCGGAATAGTTGGCCATGTGCATATCGGTCTCGGCCAGAACAGCGCCATGCGGATCAAAGCCCAGCGGCGCGTGTAGGGAGCGTTCCATGCCCCGCAAGGCGACCAAAGAAGAGGTCAACAGCAACGCGCAGAGAGCGATCTGAACGCCGAGCAGAACATCACGCACGGTCAGACGGCGCCCGGTAACGGTCTCCGCGGCCGCGCCTCTCATGGCTTGCACCAGATCTGTTCGCCAGAGCTGCCGCGCGGGAACCAGGGCAGGGAAGACGCCGCTCGCGAACGATAGCACACCCGCCACAAGATAAACGCGCAGGCCAGGAACCACCGTCACGTGAATGGGAAAATCGGCGAAAGGCTGCCATTGGCTCAGAAATCGCAGCAAGGCGGTCGCCAACAATGTGCCCAATAGTCCGCCGCAAAGCGCAATAAGAAAAGCTTCGGCGAGCAGTTGGCGCAGGACATGCCAGCGGCTGGCGCCGATGGCAAGGCGGATTGCCAGCTCACGGAATCGATCGGCCGCGCGGGCGGCAAAAATGGCCGCCAGGTTCGCGCCTGCCGCTACCAACACCAGCAGCGCCATGATCATAATGGCGGAGAGAAATGCACGCGCCGGGTCGCCCAGCACCTCGCCCATCAGCCCAGGCTTCACGAGGCGCGCCTTCATGCCGTCGTCCGTAGCTGGATATTGCTTGGCCAGCCGCGCGGCGACAGCATCCAGGTTATCCGTCGCCTGCGCCATGCTTGCGCCGGGTTTCAGGAGGCCGATGATCCAGATGCCGTGGTTGAAGCGCTTGTTGAGAAAGTCATACCCTTCCACCTGCCGTTCGTTCACCATGGGCATCCAGAAGTCGGGCCACAGAAACAGGTCGGTGCCATGAAAGGATGCCGGCGCGATGCCGATCACCGTGAAGGGATGCTGGTTCAGACGGACAGTTGCGCCGATGATGTGCGGATCGGCGGAAAAATGGGAACGCCAGAACGCATCGCTCAGAACCACGTAGGGCGCGGAATCAGGACCGTGCTCATCGTCCGAGTGAAAGAAGCGGCCTAATGCCGGCTGAATGCCCAGCAAGTCGAAGTAATTTCCCGAAACTTCGTAATCCCAGCACTTGTAGGCCGCGACTCCCGTCGTCAAACCAACTCGGCCGATCCGGTAGGCGGCAAGCTGGTCGAACACGGCGTTTTGATCGCGGTAATCGAGGTAGTCGGGGTACGATTGGTTGTCATAACCATGCGGCCCTTGCACGATGTTGAAAAGACGGTCGGAGCCATTCGGAATGAGGGACTTGAGCAGCAGCGAATTTAGCACGCTGAACACCACAACATTGGCCGCAATGGCTAGCGCCAGAGTCATTATGGCTGTTAGAGCGAACCCTGGCGAGCGCCGCAATTGGCGAGCGGCGTAGCAGCCGTCGCGCCAGAGATTTTCAAAAAATTGATTCACGTCGGCGGCGTTTGTGCGCTCTTCCAGCAGAAGCAGATTTCCAAACCGGACCACCGCGTCGCGCCGCGCTTCGTCGGGCGGCATGCCGGTGGCCAGGTTGTCATCGGCGCGCATCTCGATATGTGCGCGCATCTCGGCGTCGATCTCTTCCTGCACTTTGTCGCGGCGAAACAGATTGGCAATGCGGCGCAATAGCGGCATGGAATCACCTCACGCGTACCGCAGCATGGTGCAGACGCCTTTCACGAGTTGTTGAAAATCATCTTCGGCCCTCTGCAATTGCTTGCGCCCGGCGGCCGTGAGCCGGTAATACTTCGCTTTGCGGCCTGTCTCGGTCAGATTCCATTGGGAGCTGATCCAGCCATGCTGCTCGATACGGTGCAAGGCCGGATATAAAGAACCTTCTTCCACGCACAGCAAATCATCGGACGCCTTCTGAATATGCAGAACGATGCCGTAGCCATGCAGCGAGCCAACTTGCGAGAGAGTCTTGAGAATTAAGAGATCAATGGTGCCTTGTAAGTCGTTCTTAGCCATGGCAAGCGTCAGCCTATGGGTAGGATACGCCTAGATGTTTAGGTATGTCAACGGCCAGCGCCATCCTAGGCTGACGGGCTGGGCAACCTCGCCCAGCATTCTCCGCCACGATGGCTTATAGCTGATGACCATTTGGTCTTCAGGCCAGAATACAAGTTAGGCAGGTCGACCATTCAAGGTAGATGTTCTGGCGATTTCTTTGAGTTTGGCTAACGCTTGGTCAAAATCAAATTCACTGATGGCCGCCCCGAGAGCGGTGATCAGACCCGCATCCACCTCGCCGGCGATTGCGTTTCGGAACACCAGAAACGCCTCTCCAGCGTTGCCGTCGCTGGCCTCCAACAGCTTCTGAAGACGCGCCAACGCGGCGGCCGCCTCCTCCGTATCGACGGGCGTTCTTTGCGCGGATTGCTTCGAGGGCGGCGCGGTCTCGAGAGCACCCTGGATCGCTCCAATCTGCGTGTCCAGCAGGGCCGCCAACTCCTTGAGAAGCACCGGCGCTTCAGAACTATTCGTGCGGATTGCCTTCTCCAGCGCTGCTGCCGCTGACTGTATCCCTGTCATTCCCAGATTCCCGGCAACGCCTTTCACCGTATGAGCAATGCGTTCAGCGAGTTCACCGTCACCCTTTTTTAGCGCATCCGAGACTTGGGCGCTGGCAGTGCCCTGCTTCCCTGCGAATTGAATCAACAAGTCCCGGTACAGCCGCTGGTTACCCGCGACGCGCTTCAGGCCATCGGCCACGTTAATGCCCGCAATCGCGGGAAGAGTCGCATCGTCCGCTCCGCCTTTCTTCACCGGAGTCTCTGCTGCGGGCGCGTGCCGCGGTTTCGCCCATCGCGTCAACGTTGCAAAAAGCGCGTCTGGATCAATAGGCTTACTCACATGATCATTCATCCCGGCATCCAGGCAACGCTGACGCTCTTCCACCAAAGCGTGCGCCGTCATCGCAATGATCGGCAGATTCTGCAGGCCAGGCTGGGCTCGAAGTAGCTTAGTGGCTGTGAAGCCATCCATCACGGGCATCTGTAGGTCCATGAAAACCACATCGAACGGCGGAGGCTGATCACCTGTCGTTAGAAACTTTACGGCTTCGGCGCCATGGTTGGCGATGGTGACGATAGCTCCGGCGCTTTGCAGCAATTCGGTGGCGACTTGTTGATTCATCTCGTTGTCTTCCACGAGTAGTATCCGAATTCCAGTGGCATCTTGAGAATGAACACTTTCTTTCGCTGGATGAGGCTGCTCGCCCGGTGCGCTGCCGAATAAATCGACTAGAGTGTCATAAAGCAGCGATGGACTCACCGGCTTCAGCAAATAACTCTCAATGCCAATCTGCTGCGCCTGGGCGTTGATGTCTTCCCGGCCAAAAGCCGTAACCATCGCAATCTTCGGTATGTGCTGCAAGCGATCGCCGCGCTTGATAATGCGGCTTGCCTCCAGGCCATCCATGCCTGGCATATGCCAGTCCATCAGTACCAGGCGGTAAGGGTCGCGCGCGTCCGCCGCGGCTAACTCTCGAAGCGCATCTTCGCCTGACGAAACCGATTCTGCTCTCAGCGCAAACACCCGCAGGGCTTCCGAAAGGATTTCCCGCGCTTGGGCATTGTCGTCCACTACCAGCGCGCGAATGCCCGCCAAATCCGGAATGAAACGCTTGCGTTCCGCATCGGCAGATCCAATTCCGAAAGAGGCTGTGAAGAAAAAGGTGCTGCCAGCTCCGTATTCACTCTCAACCCAGATATTGCCGTCCATCATTTCGACCAGCCGCTTAGAGATGGAGAGCCCCAGACCCGTTCCGCCGTATTTTCGCGTCGTGGAAGTATCCGCTTGTGAAAATGCTTGAAAAAGCTTCGCGCTTTGCTCCGGCGTCATTCCAATACCCGTGTCGCGAACTGAGAACTTCAGCTTGACGCGGCGCGCAGTCTGTTCTTCCATCCCGACGCTTACAACCACTTCCCCGCGCTCCGTGAATTTCAGTGAGTTGTTGACTAGATTAATTAGAATTTGGCCAAGCCTGAGCGGATCGCCAACCAGATTGATTGGGAGATCGTGTTGCGCATGAATCAGAAGCTCCAGGTTCTTGTCTTGCGCCTTTTGAGACACGATTGAAGACAAATTATGCAGGACGTCCTCCAGCTTAAAGTCCGTCTGCTCCATGTCCAGTCTGCCGGCTTCGATCTTCGAGAAGTCGAGGATGTCATTGATGATTCCCAGCAGCGCATGAGCGGCTGACTTGATCTTGGTCAGATAATCCTCTTGCTTGCCGGTCAGCTGCGTCTTCAGCGCCAGATGCGTCAGCCCGATGATGGCATTCATGGGCGTGCGGATCTCGTGACTCATGTTGGCCAGGAAGTCGGATTTAGCGCGTGTAGCAGCTTCGGCGGCTTCCTTAGCGCGGAGTATCTCGGTTTCGGCCCATTTCCGTTCGGTGATGTCCTTCACGTTGGCCACCACCATCTGGCGTCCCAGGTACTCTGCCAGATACATCGTAACCTCCACATCAAACGTATGGCCGTCTTTGGCGCGGTGCTGGCTCTCTACTGTGATTACAGGTTTCTCCTCCAGTTCACGTATAAGGGCGCCAAGTTTCTCGGAGTCGAAGTCGCTGTCGAAATCGGAGATCTTCGTCTGCAATAGTTCTGTTCGCTCGAAACCCAAGCTCTTGCAGGCGGCCTCGTTGACGTATGCCAGGCTGCCGTTGCCGGGCCTTATCCAGAACACTGCATCCGCCGCGTGGTCGACGGCGTATTGCGTAAACTCCAGACGTTTCTCTGCCGCGCGCCGCTCGGTTATATCGCGAAACGCCACCACGCTACCCACTACCTCGTTATCCCGGCGGATCGGCGTAGTGGTGTACTCCACCGGAAAGCTCGTGCCGTCCTTGCGCCACAGGACCTCGTTTGCAACAACCCAGGACCGGCCGTCCCGCGCGGTCTTATGCATGGCGCACTCTTCCAGTGGAAAGTCAGATCCATCGGGATAAGCATAATGGATGCGCGCATGCAACGGCTGCCCCACCAATTCATCCGGCTCATAGCCCAGCATGCGGGCGCCCGCGGGATTAACGAACGACAGTATGCCTTCTGTGTTCAGGCCGCATATTCCTTCCTCCACTGACCCGAGGATCAGGCGGAATCGCTCCTCTGCCGCCGCTACTGTCGCCGCCTGGGTCTGAGTTTGCTCTAGAAGCTGCTTGGTATTCAGATTCCCGGCCAGTATCTCGCCGTTTAATGCGACCGTCGGCAACAACGCATCCAGCAACTTCTGCTGGTGCTCCGATAGAGGATTGGCAGGCGCTAATTCGATCACAGCGGCCACCGCGTCCCGTTTCAGCACGGGCACGGAGAGCAGGTATTGAGGCGTGACGGTGGCTAATCCGGCCGAAATCTTGACATGATCGCCGCCGTGCACTGCGAGCGCACGCCGATCCAGGGCGGCCTGCCCGACAAAGCCTTCGCCGTAGGCGAATTCTCGCGGCTCCCCCGGGCCATCCATCGCAAAACCGCCCACCCACGTAAGGCGCTGGCGATCCTCGTCGGCGAGGTAGAACGCTCCATACAGCAATTGAATTGATTCCGATATTCGCGACAGTAAGACTTCCGCGAACGCCGCAAAATCAGCGGCCGAGTGCAGCCGCTCCGTAATGGCCGCCAGCTCACCCTTGATCCAACCCTCCACCTCCCGATCCCGCGCGGCAAGCTGCAACGTGCGTAGCGCGCGGCTCATCTCGCCTAGCTCATTGGTGCGGTCGAGATAGGGAACTGGTTGATCGAGGCGCCCCTCCGCAACGTCAAGAATTCGGACGCGAAAGGAAAGTAGAACATCGACAATTTCTCGCTGGACGAGGTAAAGCGCCAGAATGAAAGATGGCACGAGGCCGAAGCCAATAATGAACCAGGTGATCAGAATAGAGCGGTGAGTTCTGGCGGTAAGGTCATCGGACTGTTTGTCGATCGATCTCTGCAAACCGTCAACTAATCTGGCGATCTCCTGCCGGGCTCGCTGTAACGCGCCGTTTACGCCTCCACTCATCAACTGCATGGCCATCCGATTGTTGTTGCTGAGGATTGCAGCGCGGACCGGGCCCGCATTTTGTATCGCTTCCTCGAACACCGCCCCCGCCGTTTCGATGGGAGGGGCCAGCTTGGGGCTTTTCCGCATCGCGTCATCAGCGAATTTGCGGTAGTCAGACGCGGCCTGATCGAGGCCGGCCTCCATGGCCCGCCTTCTGCCGGCATCCAGTTCCGCAATCTCCTCATAAAGAAGCTGCTCAAATCGCGTGATCTGCGCCTGCGCGCTCATCAAGCTCTGGCTCGCCTTAACGTCTTCATCGATGACATTGCTGTAATTCGTGTCGATCCTGACGCTTTCAACCGCCGAGTAGATTGCCGCGGCGAATATCATGATTGTCAGCGGCAGCAGCGCGATCAGCAGCTTCGTACGAATTTTGAGATTCGCTAAGAACTGCATTTCTTTGCCAGAGCTTTCATGCCTTCTGCCCGGGCGAAGGGACCGAAGCCATCGCTCCCTGGTTGCCGAGCTTATGGTAGCTCGCGACCGCCGTGTGAAGGCGGCCAAAGATCCGATTCGGACCGATAAGTTCCGTAAGATGGTGCCGATCCAGATCAGATCTCAAAACCGGCTCTACCCGCGCGAACACAAGCTCGACGCCTTTCCGGGCAAGATCCTCTTGCAGTTGCCGCACCACGCGGGAGGCCGTATAGTCCAGGCGCGTAATCGCGCCCGCATCCACCACCACCCAGCGTATCGGTGAGGGCGACGATTCTACGAGGGAACGAATCTCGTTTGAAAACCCATCCGCATTTGCATAAAAGAGCGCGGCGCCAAAACGGTAGATCACTAAACCCGGCTCGGATATCGCACCCGGGACCGCCGGAATCATCTGCCACATTTTCTCCTCGTCTCTAACTAAGATTGCCGTGTGAGGGCGATAGCTGTGCGACACGATGCGCAATAGAGACATCACCATGGCTAGCACGATTCCTTGTTCAACACCGACCAGTACCACAACCGCCGCGGTAATCGCAGCCAACGAAAATTCCCCGGGACTTTCGCGGCGAATGTCGCGCAAGCCGCGCAGGTCTACCAGCCGGACGGCCACGATGAATACAATGGCGCCCAGCACGCAGCGGGGCAGGTATTGTAAGGGTCCGGTTAAAAAGATGAGCACGAGCGCGACGATTGCGGCGGTGGCGAGGTGCGCGATTTGGCTCCGCCCTCCGGAGCTCTCCACCATCGCTGTTTGGGTAGGACTCCCGTTTACTACAAATGCGCCGCTCAAGCCCGCTGCGGCATTAGCCGCGGCTAGACCCAGAAGGTCTGAATCTTCATTCAGCTTCTGACGGTGGCGGACGGCGTAGACGCGCGCCGTAGCGGCGCTCTGCGCAACAATCATCACGAAGCATGATCCCGCCACCGAAATGATCGCTTCAATGTCTCTCCAACTGGCATGGGGCACGCTTAGATGGGGCAGGCCGCCGGCTACCGGCCCGATGATGTCAATCCCATGCCCGGCAAAATTCAAGGCCTTGCTCGCCGCCACCGCTGCCACGACAGCAATCAATGGGCCAGGCACTTTGGGCGCAAATCCGCCCAGCGTAAGGACACCGGCTACCACCAGGGCCGAAATAGCGAGTGATGGAAGGTTCACCTTAGGCAGACCGCGCATGATCTCGCCGAGTTGCAGAACCGTGCTATGGGCTTGGACCTTCAGGCCCAGCATCTCGCCCAGAACCGCAATCCCTACCTGAAAACCCACGCCCGTGAGAAAGCCCACCAGCACCGTTTGCGAGAGGAAGTCGGCCAAAAAACCCAGCTTCAGCAGTCGCGCCAGCAACAGAAATCCGGCAGTCAAAAGCGCCACCAGTCCCGCTAGCGCTACGTATCTCGGGCTGGCTAGCGGCGCCATTCGAGACAGTCCTCCAGCCATGATGGCGGCGGTGGCGGAGTCGGCAGCCACCACCAGGTAGCGCGACGAGCCGAAAGTCGCGAAGGCCAGCAACGGCAGCAGCAGCGTGTAGAAACCGGTAACCACGGGCGTGCCCGCGATCCTCGTATACCCGAGCGCCTGCGGGATGTTCATCGCCGCTAACTCAAAGCCGGCTACGGCGTCCCGAACGGCTCCCGCGCGATGGAAGGGCCGCAAGCCCTGGAACAGCTTGAGCCGCGTTCCGCGGCCAGCTATTTCGCTCGGGTTGCCGTTCACCAGCGTTGGACCGCCTCGCCTGCATTCAGAGCGCGCAAAATCAACTTCTTGTCTTTCCTTTGATTTTGATTCTCCTACTTTGCAGGTTCTAAAGCACGTCCGAGGGGAAGCCGATCGCTCGGCTGCCAGCAGGCTGCTAATCAGCTGCGGGCAAACTGGCGCGCCCTGCTACTTCGGCATTTGGGAAAAGAAAATGTTTGTAGGCTGATCTTTTACCGTGTAATCGTCTGGCGGCTGGAATAGGCTAGCCGCCGGCTCCGAACGCAGGATATTAGTCAGCTTATAGGTGGTTTCCCCCATGCGCGGATCGTCCACCTTACTCATGACCAATACTTTCAAATCGGGCGAGTACCACGTCTCAGTGACGATGGAAATCGGCTGTTCATTTCCGACGGCCCCTGCTGGAATGGTGCGAACTGTCCGCGTTCCCTGCGCGGTGACGCCTTCTACCGTTTGGGTTCCCAGGTCGGTCTTGCTGACATTAGAATCCGATGAAGCCGGGCCCTTGCGAATCGTTTGAATATTGACGCTAGCCGCGGAGGTCGATGTAGAGTAAAACCACGTCTTCTCAGGTCCGGGCGGCGGTAGAGCGAAGGGGCCCACCCCCTTGGTCGCCTTTGCAAACGGCATCTTGATCGCCGTTTTCGTTTGCGGATCCAAAGTCCAATGCACTCCGGCAACCGGATCTTCTATCATCACCAAGTGAGGAGTATCTCCGTTGCTCCCGTTCAAACCCGGCAACGCCTCATCCCGCCGGACCCGCCCCTGACTATCGCGGGCAACATCGCTCGAAGTACTCTGCACGATGCGATTGCCATCTCCTAACGTCTGCACGCGTTCGGTGACCGCTTGCGCCGAATAAGGCGCCCCGGCAACCGTTGCCATCGGGCCTGCCATCGCGGCAGTGATGCCTATAGGGCCGAACTCTGCCCCATCGCCCACTTGAATCCCTACCTGCCTTGCGACGGTCGCGTCTTTCGGACTAGCCGTTGTCTGACCCATCAGGCCCACGCCGCATACTCCCAAAACCGCAATAACTTTGAACATACTCTCTCCTTAACCTTGGATCCGATCATTCTTCACAGAAACTTACTCCACCAGGCGAAACGCGCGCGCTATACCGTCCTGCCCAACCAGGAGATCCGCCTTGATTAGCCCGTTCCCTGTCCGTGCCGCTGCCATGGGCGCGCCCAGCGATCCCAACTCATCAGGTTGCAGCGTCACGCGTACAATCACGGTTTCCTCCAACGGGACATCGCTCTGGGCATACGGAAGCGCTACGAAACCGGCAGTAGCCGCCGCATAGGTAGCCTTTGCCACTGCCGCCTGGTGCGGGCTAGGAAAATTTTGACGGAAAAACGCAGTTAAGGCCAAAGCTAAACAGGCGGCTCCGGCCCAGTACGCCAAGAGCAAACGCGGTCGCCTGCGGCGTGTTCTAAAAGCGCGCACTAATTGCAGTTCCACTTCAACGCTTGCTTCCTGAGGGAGGGACCCTGAGAAGCGCCTCATTCTCTCCTGCAAATCACCTTGATCCTTCACGCCGGACACCTTTCCCGCCTCCGCAGCTTCGCTTGCAAAATCGCTCGCGCACGATGCAAACGCGAGCGCACCGTACCCACCGCGCAGCCTAACCGCTCTGCGGCTCCTTCATAATCTCCCTCCTCCAGATCGCACAACACGACTACCTCGCGATATTTGGGAGGCAGTGCGAGTATCGCCGTGCGCAGGGCGCTTAGCTCCTCGTCTTTGCTCAACTCGTCCAATACTTGCTCTCCAGAGTGACGCTCGAGTTCCGTCTTCTGTTCGCTGCCGCCGGAGGCGGCCGCCGGAAAAAGTCTGAGCTGCTTTCTAACCTGGTTCCGTGCGATGCCGATCAAAAATGCTTCCAACGATCCCCGTTCCGGCACGTAGCTATGCGGGTTCCCCAGAAGGGCCAGGAACACTTCCTGCGTTACTTCTTCGGCCGTTTCCCGGCTCCCCGACATGTGCAGCGCAAAGCGAAAAACAGCTCCTTGCTGTCGCCTGTACAAGGTGAGAAAAGCCTCTTCGTCGCCATTCTTGGAGAGCCGCAAGAGGTCGCCATCGCTCAGCCTGCCTATCGGGAGTGGTTTCCTCAAACGAACCTGCGCTGCCTTCGTAGAGTATTACCGGGAATTTTACGAAAGTTCCGAAATTTTCTCGCGGGCCTAACATGGTTCTGGCATGCGTTCTCGCGCGGTTCTTCTTTCACTTATCCTTGCCCTTGCAGTTCTTCTCGTCTGGCAATTTCGTTCCGCCCACCGTGCCCGTCAGCAGTCGCAGCCCAACAGTACATCGCCGTCAACCGGAACGGCCCTAGCCACATCATCACCGGCGGCTGCGTCAGACCTTGCTCCGACGAACGTCTATGCCCATAATCTAATGCTGCGGAACGGCCCCAGCTTCCGGCTCTATGTTCGCTGGCTGCGCGGGCAAATGATGCGGGCTCATCGCAACGTCAACCCCTCTTTCGACGATCCCGATTCTTTTTTTCTCGATATTCAAACAGGCGTTCTCCGCGCCAACATCGGAGACATCAGTAACTTTCTTAATGCCAGTGTTGGCGGGAACTCTCCGCTCACGAAAATGACTCTTTCGGGCGATGGGAATCAGATTAAGCTTAATGGAACCCTACACAAAATCATTTCACTGCCTGTTGAAGTGATCGGCACCATCGCCACGGCGCCCGAAAATCGCATTCAGATACACGTTACAAAAATAGACGTTTTAAAAATCCCGTTCAAAGCCCTTCTGGGGGGATTCCACGTGACCATTTCCGACCTTTTCCATCCGCAGGACATGCCCGGCATTCAAGTCTCGGGCAACGACATCTTTCTCGATACTCAGAAGCTCCTACCCCCGCCTCATATCCGCGGACAGCTGACCAGTGTGCACGTGGTCAATCCCGACCTGGAGGAAATATATGGCGATGCAACCAAGGACGTGACGCGAGTTGAGCAATGGCGCAATTTTATCCGGCTTCGAGACGGCACTATCGATTTTGGAAAGTTGACCATGCATAACGTGGATCTCATCATGATCGATATTTCAAACGACGCCTGGTTCGACCTCGATTTGACTCATTATCAGGAACAGCTTGTCAACGGCTACGCGCGCATGACTCCTCAGGCCGGCCTGCAAATCTTCATGCCTGATCTGGACGAGATCCCTCACAACAACGCAAACGAAAACATCAGCATTGAGTGGCTCAAGAACCGCAATCTGCCTCCGCCGGCCGACGTGATTTCTAAGTGACTGGCCCGCGATAGCTTCCGTTTGCGCGTCGCACGTTCACGATTCGGCCCCGGGCACATAAGTTATCGCGCCGCTATTCCCGATCTCTACGCCGACAGAGGCGCGATCCCAAAGCCGGACATTTTGTTTGCGCGACATACCCTGGCTGAGTTTGCCGCCGCTTCTGCGATAGATTCGCCGGACCTCGAGGTGCATCATTAGGAAGGATGGGTATTCCGTAGGAAGGATGGGTATTCCGTCGGGCATTCGCTACGCGCTTCGCAGCCTCTGGACAAGCTGGGGGTTCGCTGCTCTTTTTGTCCTTACCCTCGCTCTGGGTCTCACCGGCGTGAACACGATCTTCAGCGTGCTGAACACCGTAATCCTGCGCCCGCTGCCGTTCAAGCATGCGGATCGCCTCGTGACCATCACCGAAACGGTGCCCTTCATGGGAAGTGGCCCTCAGGTGTGCACGCTTGACGAGTTCCAGCGCTGGCAGAAATCCGGTCTCCTCGATTACGCCGCCGCGATCAACACCATGGATTTAACTCTCATAGGCAGGGATCGCGCTGAGCTCCTGTCTGGCGCTAGAGTCACTCCTGATTTCTTTCGTGTTTTCGGGATCTCACCGTTTCTGGGCCGTGGTTTTCTCCAGGAGGACGCGGCCCCGGGGCACGAACAGGTCATCATTCTCAGCCATGAATTGTGGGCGCGCCGGTTTGGAAGTGATACTGCCATTGTCGGCAAGAGCATTCAGTTCAGCGGCGCAACCATGACGGTAATCGGCGTGGCGCCGCCCCGCTTCGATTTCCCTCGCTTGGCCGACGTCGGCGCCGTCATGCGCTGGGCCCCCGAACAAACTGAATTCTGGACGCCGTTGGTCATCACTCAAAAGCAGATTGACCAGAACAACTACAGCTATTACCTGGTCGGGCGCTTGCACGCGGGCGTTCTCGCGGCCCGAGCAGCGGCAGAGTTCAAGGTTTCGGCGATTCAGAGCCTCCGGTACATTGTGGAGAAGAATCCGCAATATCGCGAACCCCTCGAACATCTTGCCAAAATAATCGCTATCCAGGTCGCGCCATTAAGCGAAAGCATGGCTTGGGGAGTTCGGAATGCGCTCTGGATGCTGCTTGCGGCTGTCGCGCTGCTGCTCCTTTTGGTGCTGTTCAATCTCGGCAACCTGCTAGTCACGCGCAATGCCAACCGTCTGCGCGAGTATGCAATCCGCCAAGCGCTTGGCGGGAGCCGCTGGCAATTGTTCCGCCAAGCGTTGATCGAGCAAGGCATTCTCATCGCCCTTGCCTCCGTTTTCAGTTTGAGTCTCAGCAGCTGGGCCATTCAACTGGTCCGCAAGATCGGCGCCGCCCGGGTGCCCCGCCTGTATGAACTTTCGCTCGACACCCACACCATACTTCTGTTGCTCGGCTTGGCTCTCACCACCGCGCTCGCTTTCGGAGCCGTGCCGCTTCTCGTTCTTCCCGATTCAGCCGGCTGGTTTCGAAGCGAGAGCCGCTCCTCAACCGGCGATCGCCGCTCCCAGCGGCTTCGCGCCGCGCTCATTGCGGCGGAAATTGCGGTTTCCATGGTGCTGCTCATAAGCGCCGGTCTGTTAGCCGCCAGCTTCCTAAACGTGATGAATGTCAAGCCTGGATTCGACCCAAACAGCTTGCTGACGTTCAGCGTTTCGTTTAGCCCGAAACTTTATGCAGACCCGCCGAAAATGCTGGCCGCGCATCGCGAGCTCCTCGATCGGATCCGCGGGCTTCCCGGCGTGGAATCGGCCAGTGTCGTGAACGTTCTTCCGCTTACCGGCGATTACGCAATCCACGGAATCGGGCCAGTGGGCAAACCGCTCAACAGAGATTCGGGGGCGGAAGCCCGTCTTATCGATCCGCGATACTTCGAAACGATGCACATCCCGCTCATCGCCGGCCGTGAGCTTCGCGAGGACGATTCCGGAAAGGTTGCCGTCATCAATCAGAAAATGGCCTATCTGCTGTGGCCAGGAGAAAACCCGATCGGGCGCGAGTTCACAGATAACGGCAACCCGCCGATCCGGGTGATCGGGGTTGTGGGTAATGTGCACAGTGGGCGGCTGGAAACGGAACCGATGATGCAATATTATTCATCATTGGTTGCATTTCCTGGCTACGCAAACAGCTTCGCCATCCGCACAAAAACCGATCCGCTCAGCCTGCTTCCCTCCGTCGAAAGAACAATCTGGCGTCTCGACCCGGACCAGGCAGTCAGCGGCGCCAAAACGATGGAACACATAATCCAATCGGCGACCCTGGAGCGCCGCTTCGAAACCGACCTGCTGCTGGGATTCTCGGCGTCTGCTCTGTTCCTTTCTGCGCTCGGTCTCTTCGGAGTGGCATCGCTTTCGGCCACGCGGCATTCGCGCGAGTTCGGCATCCGCATGGCGCTCGGCGCAACAGGCGCCGACGTGCTCTGGCTCGAAATAGTTCGCAATATCGTGATCGTCATTGCCGGCTTGGCAGTTGGCCTGCTTCTGTCGTTCGCGACGCATCGCGCGCTTGGCGCCTTGCTGTTTGGCGTTTCTCCCCTAAACCTGAATGTTTATGCAGCTGCTGCGGCTGTTTTAACCATTTCCACCATGACCGCTGTGCTCATTCCCGCCTTGCGCGCGGCGCGAATGGACCCCGCCATCGTCTTGCGAGACGAGTAACGCCGGACATTGTGTTGTCATCGACGCCGTTGGCTCCGCCTAATGTTCATCAGTTGGCCGATTCTCTCGCTGGCTTGAGCGGCGGGGGCACCGGAGTTCCGAATTTCCGGGAGGTCCTCGCGACGGAGTACGTGCTGGATGCCGTGCTTCAGCGGAGATGGGTCGATGGTGCGTGACGCCGTAGGACCATGAGCTACTCGTACCGCAAAGCCACCATTGGATCAACTTTCGCTGCCCGCCGCGCGGGAAGATAGCTTGCGAGCAAAGCGACCGCCGTCAATAGCAGCGACGCTGTCGCGAACGTGAGCGGATCGGTCGACGTGATGCCATAGACGTAGCCTGCCATAACCCGGCTCAGAGCCAGCGCTCCCCCCAAGCCCAGAACCACTCCGAACAGCGTTACCGTAAGCCCTTCCCGCAATACCAGACCTAACATCTCGCGGCGGCTCGCCCCCAGCGCCATGCGGATCGCCATTTCCTTCGTGCGCCGGCTCACCGTGTAGGACATCACGCCGAAAATCCCTACTCCGGAAAGAACCAGTGCGAGCGCCGAGAAAATCCACAGCAGCGTCATCGGGAAACGAACCGCCCCATAAGTCTCCGAAACGATATCGTTCATAGTACGGATTCGGTTCACGGGCTGCTCCTTGTCGAGCGACAGCACGGCATTGCGCACCGCTGGCACGATACTCATCGGCGGCACGGCAGTGCGCACAACCAGGAACACTGACGGCACAGGCTTCTGCGCGAACGGCACATAAATGGCGGGTTCTGGGCGCCACAGGTCTTCATTTCGCACATCCTTGACAACGCCTACGATCTCAAGAGGCTGCGATGAGCCGGAATGTTGTCCCGAGTAGACGCGCGCTAGCACCGTGAGATGGCTCCCCAGCGGACTCGAGCGCGGCCAGTACCGGTGGGCCACAGTTTCGCTGATCAGCGCAACCGGTGTCGCGGCCTCGTTGTCGCGCTCTGTGAACTCGCGTCCGGCCACCAGGTGTGTTCCCATCGCCTTCAAAAAATCGGGCGTCACGATTGTGAAGTTCGCAGTCGGTTCGTGTCCTGGCGATGCCGGCGGCTGGTCTTGCGGCTGGAAGAAAACATTGGAGCCGCCGCCTTCTGCTCCGGCGGCTTTCACGCCCGGTATGTTCTCAATCTGCTGCATCAGATCCCGGTAAAAGAGCGCCTGACGTAACGCAGACCCATACTTGTAATCGGGCAGGCTGAGTCCCATTGTCACCACGTTCTTGGGGTCGATGCCGAGGTCGACATTGACCAGTTCAACGAAGGTACGCACCAGCAGGCCCGCGCCAGTCAACAAAACCAGCGCCAGGGCCATCTCGCAAACCACCAGCGCGTTGCGCAGCCGCAGGCGCGCCCCCTCGGTCGTGGTACTCAACCCGCTCTCCTTCAGCGTTTCGCTCAGTCCGGTCCTGGTGGTCGCCCAGGATGGCGCTGCGCCGAAGATCGCTCCCGTCGCCATCGTGATCGCCAGGCTGAACACCACCACGCGCCAATCGATCCCAATAATCTTGGCGTTCGGAAAACTGAGGTGATAGCGGGCCATGGCCAGCGTTAGCACGCGATCCCCGGCGAATGCCAGCAGGAGTCCGAGCGCTCCGCCGCAGAGAGCCAGCAGCAGGCTTTCAGTGAGCAACTGTGTGATCAGCCGCCGGCGAGTGGCGCCGATCGCGACCCGGATCGCAATCTCGCGCCTCCGTCCGGTAGCGCGCGCCAGCAGCAGGTTGGCCACGTTGACGCAGGCGATCAACAGCACCAGCATCACTGCGCCCAGCATGATCATCAGCGGCGTCTGCATTTGACGGTGGTAGGCCGCGTGCAAAGGTTCCACCTTGATGCCCCAGCCCTTGTTCGCCGCGGGATATTTTTCGGCCAGCGTATCGGCCAAGGTGTTCATCGCGGCCTGCGCCTGGGCGATACTCACGCCCGGCTTCAGGCGCGCCTGTGTTTGCAAATCCCGTGACGTGCCGCGCCCGGCTTCGCTGCGCTCTTCAGGTGTCAGCACCAGCGGAACGAAGACGTCGATTTCCTGGTCCCAGGTGAAACGGAACGAGGCCGGCATCACGCCCACGATCGTGTAGCGCTTTTGGTCGAGGTCGATGGTCTTACCCAAAATAGAAGGATCGGAGCCGTAACGCATCTGCCAAAGGCGATAGCCGATGACTGCCGCTTGATCGCGCCCCGGTTCCGTCTCTTCGGCAGCCAAAAAACGCCCCATGAGCGGCTGAACTCCAAACATCGGCAGCACCTCGGCCGAAGCCTTGATTCCGTCCACGCTTTCCGGCCGGTTCCCCTCCGTAATGTTGAACCCGGCCCAGCGATAGTAGGCCACATATCGGAAGGCCCCGGTCTTGGCGATATCCGCGATATTCGGGGCTGACACGCCCGTCTGAATATAGCCCTCGCCCTGCTGATTGCGCCACTGTCCGAGTCCCACGAGTTGCTCCGGCTCCGGATACGGCAACGGGCGAAGGATAATGGCGTCCACCAGGCTGAAAATGGCGGCGTTGGCGCCAATTCCCAGTGCCAGGGTAAGCACAGCCACGATCGCGAAGCCGGGATTCTTCGCCATCACCCGCAGCCCGTACCGCACATCTTGAAGTAGCGTGCTCATACTTCACCGATGATATAGCTGAATTCGCGCGGTTGGAACGCCGTTATGAATTCGGATGGGTGGGCTGGACTTTCATGGAAAGAAGATCTCGGACCTCGCGAAACTTCTGCTCCCAATCCATCAAGCGGTGCCTGGCTGTACAGTAGACGCACTCGGTTTCTGCCCCGAGTTTTTCCGCTGTCCTGATGACCGGCCCTGGGGAGCGAGGCAAGAGCGCCGCATCCAGACCGATCACAATGAACAGCGCGAAAAAGGCTGCGAGGGACCGGCCCTTTTTCTTGTAGCTTGTCTTCATTGGGTTACTCCATGGCGTGTTGGTTGCCACGCTTTAAAGATGCTTCAGCCGGCATGCGTACTCAACCATTGAAGGGCCAACGGTCGGAATGTTCTGGCGAACTGCATTCGAGTCTGAGCGCGGCGTCCCAGGGTTTAGAATCGTTCGCCGCCCGCAATCTGCGTTTTGCCGCCCTCTACCGGACGTTCGCCAGGACCCAGGTTTCAAACAGGCCAGCGCGGTGTCAAAATAGCCGTAAGGCGAGGTAATTACCTGATTCGACAAAAACGGCGGCCCATGGCAGCTCCATTCGGACAAAAAATTCGAGACACCTGGTTCCCTCATCCGGTCCTCGCGTTCGGCGTCTGGATTTTTATTGGGCTGCTGTCGTACACCCGGCACTACCTCCAAGACACTCCCCACGGATCGGCAGCAGGTTTTTGGATCGGACTGCCATTTTGGCTCAGCTGTTTTTTGCCCTGGACTCTGCTCACTCCTCCCCTGATGCATTTGGAGACCAAATTCCCGCTCTCGCGGAGGCAGTGGCCAAGTCACCTTCCTGTCCTCGCGCTGGCGAGCGTGCCGTTTACGTTTGGAGCGCTGGGGCTCACGGCTGCGATGAACCTTGGCTTCGGGCGTTTATTGCTCGAAGCGGGATCGCAGGTTCATTTGCGATCGATTCTCACCTGGGATGAGCTTTGGCTGCAATGCCTGGTTTACTGGTCAATCATAGGCGCGGCTTGCGTTTTCCGGAACCTGGCTTCGCTCCACGAGAACGAACGAAGGGCGGCGCAGCTCGCGCTCGAGAAGTCAGAGCTCGAGGCCAGCTTGCACCAGGCGGAGTTGACGGCCCTGCGCATGCGCCTCAATCCGCATTTTCTGTTCAACACGTTGCAGAATATTTCGGTTCTTACCCAGCGGGATCCGAAGACAGCAACCCGCATGCTCGCTCAACTTGGCGATTTACTTCGGGCTACTTTGCGTGACCATCCCCAGCAGGAGACAACGCTGGCGGCGGAGATCGCGCTGGCCGAAGCCTACGTGGCGGTCGAGAAAGTTCGATTCGGGAACCGCCTTTCAGTGCTATTCGATATCGCGGCCGGAACCGAACAATCCCTTATTCCGAGTTTCCTTTTGCAACCACTGATAGAGAACGCGATTGTGCACGGACTCGACGACGCCACCGCCGGCCTGATCGTCGTGAAGAGCGTTCAGGAACAGGAACGGCTGACCGTGAGCGTGACCGACAACGGCATTGGCTTTTGCGGCGACGACATCGGGAAACTCGAGAGGGGCGTTGGCCTTGGCGCCACCTGCGAGCGCTTGAACCTGCTGTATGGAGAGCGGCATCAGATCACTATTTCGCGAAGGCCGGAAGGGGGAGCCGAAGTGCGTATCGTCCTGCCGCTGCGCTTTGCCGAAGCCGTCGCGGAGGCCAGCGATGAGCGATCTGCGGTTGTTAATCGTTGACGACGAGCCCTTGATTCGGGCCGGGCTGCGGGAAAATCTCTCCGCGATCAGTGGCATTGAAGTCATCGGCGAATGCGGCTCGGGCGAAGATGCCGTCGAAAGCATTCTTGCCCAGTCGCCCGATCTGGTCCTGCTCGACATTCAAATGCCCGGCTGCTCAGGACTGGAAGTAGTGCGCCGCGTCGGTCCGGCGCGAATGCCCGCGGTAATCTTCGTGACGGCTTATGAAGAATACGCGATCAAGGCTTTCGAGATGAACGCGGTCGACTATCTTCTAAAACCGTTTGACGAGGACAGGCTGAAGAGCAGCATCGCCCGGACGCGAGAACGAATCGCGGCTCGCGAGCAGTCGCTCCTCGCCAGCCAGTTACAGAACCTGCTTGAGTCGCACGGACGTAGGTGGCCGGAAAGGCTGGTGGTGAGGAACGGAGAGCGTTACGAGTTTGTATCGCTCGATTCGGTCGATTGGATCGACTCGGCGAATAACTACGTAGAGCTCCACTGCGGTCCAAGAACCCATTTGCTGGGCGAGGCGCTAAGCAGCCTGGAAAAGAGGCTCAATCCGGATAAATTCTTGCGCGTGCATCGCTGCCATCTGGTCAATATTTCGCGCATCGTAGCAGTGTATCCAGTGGTTAACGGAACCTACGAAATAGAGTTGCGCTCGGGCGCCCGAATCCATACCGGCCGGCAATTTCGAGAGGCGGTTCAGCAATTGGTGAAGTCAGCGTAGGAAGCACAAGCCATTGCTCTTCATCAGTAATTGATCTACGCTGCCAACGTAATAAAGGACTCGCAGCGCCAGACTGCAATCATCGATCTTGTAAGCCCCGATTCAGAGCCTTTGTTTTTGTGTTTCTGTAGGTCTTGCAGAGCTGTTTCTTAGGTGTGTTGGGTGATGTTCGACGGCTATTGAACGCTATTTTTAAGACAAGTCTTTTCGAATCCTTTTCAAATAGCGCTCGCTTGAACGTAAGTGAGGTTCAACCGATTCCTGAGAGGGTGAGGCAGGCCGGAGAATCCCTTGACTGCCCTCTTGCCGGTCAGGGTCCGCAAAGTGGCTCTGGCTTCTGAACGGTTCAAGTAAAAAATGCAAAGCCCGAATCGCTTTGAACTTTTTGGAGCACCGATTTTTCCTACGGGCTTGTACGTTGCTGATTCCATGGTGGGCGGTGCAGGGATCGAACCTGCGACCTCCTGCTTGTAAGTAAAGCGCCTTTGCTCTAAGCCGTCTATCTACTCCTAACATTTACAACAACTTGGGGCGTCTGCTTTCGCTCAGCGGATAACCGGTTGCAGGTTCAACGCGAGCCGTTTTGATACGGTTTTGATACGGTACTCGTGTTTTGCGCATCCGTGTGTCTGTTGCCGTGCCAGGCGAGAGGGTCGCTCCCAAGCTTCAGAAGAATTTTAGGAGCAAGGCGAGTGAAGTTCGGAGCAGCCTTTACCCCTGAGAAAGCCTTTCAGGGATTTTCCTTAGCCAGGCGGACGACCTGGCGCTGGACTTCTTCTCGGACTTGCGGCCTACCAGGTCTGCGCTTGGCAGAGCCATCATATTTCTCTGCAATCAATTTGCGGTGCCAGTTCAGCAGAGTGTCAGGCAGCACGAAGGTGTCCAACTCGGCGAGTGTTTTGCGACCCAAAACTTTAGCCTTCACTGCCAGGCGACGTCGCTGATCGTCGCTAAACCGCAGTCGCCGCTTGCCTGTTTGCTCGCGCAACACCCGGTTCTCTTCTTGCAGATCTTCGATCACCTATTGTTGGCGCTGGTTCATCCATCCCGCCATCGCCATCAACATAAACTGAAACGGATCCAGTGTTCTCGCCATCGGTAGTTGCTCATTATCGCAACCCCCATCCGTCGCTTGGTAAAGCCCGCAAAACTAAGACAGTTTCAGTACCTTACGGCATTCGCGAACTCGCCTTCAGGCCACAGGCGATTGCAGGGAAAGAGGCAGGCTTACAAGGAAATTGTTTAAGAACAGAGCGGGTCACTTGAGGGCGATTTGCATGTTACCCGAACCGGGATCGCCGAAACGAATCTAGCCTTCAATGCCGGTTAAGCAACAGGACACAAATAAAGAGGGTAAACTTATGCATAGTTGGAATTTCATGAACCTAGTTGAGCAACGACAATTAAAACTTTTGCCATCGCGCCAAAGACGCCCCGGAAGCCGTGGACTATTGCACGCTGGCATTGCTCATCCCTGTGCAAGATGGGCGTCCTTAATCCGGCGACGGGTACTGCGAAGCGTCCGTTGATTCAGGAGTTGGCGACCTACACAGGGAAGCATAGCGTTGGATGGCCAACTGATGGTGCGGCCTCGATCCTTCATGCCAGTTCCACAAAGCCGTGCTTCATTAACCATAGGACATGCCGCAGCCACCGATCCCCCGAGTTTTGCGAGCAGATGCTTATAGCACCGGATTCGGAATCGGACAGCTTACCAACAATCTCTTCGCAGATCTCCAGGTCGATCAGGTCGCCGTGCTTATTGACGAACGCGGCAGCCTCTTGCAGATATGGTACAGGCCAGCGTACAGGTTTGGTGAGTTTAATTTGCGCAGAGCCAGTAAGGACCTCGCTCGCGTAGTGGGAAAAGCATTCGAAGTAGCGCGCAGTGTATAGACTGTCATGGTCTGATGAGAATACCTCACGTGCACCCCTGCGAAGCGCGATCAACTCCGACCACAACGCGCGATGCTGTTCCGCAACGGCAGCGTGGCTGTAAAGCGAAAGCGCCGTACTTCGCGATCTGCCACGCATGCCCTCACGCAAAGCGCTATTCGCCGCCAGAGCTTTTATCGCTGCGCCCCACTCGCGAAGATCGAGAGCGACAGATTGCCCCAATGCAATGTGATCGTGATCCGATCCCAACAAGAAGCCGGATGTTCTAAATTCAAAGTCACAGGGCGCCCACCGCGTTTTGATTCGAAATCCCGTAACACCGTCAATCACCGTCTCACGATATCCGTCCCAGTCGCTGACTATTTGGGGCAACCCGCATGCCATGGCCTCCACAGGAGCCAAACCGAAGCTCTCCTGTAGACTGTCGCCTGGTGAAAAGAAGACGTCGGCGGATCGGTAAAGATTTAGCTTTTCACTCTCGTTGACATAGCCGAGGAAAACGAAGTTATCAGTCAACCCCATCAGCCGAATCTGCCGTTTCAGGTATTCGAGATAGCGCGCGTCAGCGGGCCCCGCGATGATCCATTTCAACTTTCCGCACTGGCCCTCGACAATCAATTCTTTGAGTATAGGAAGGAAAGGCGTCAAGTCCGCCTTCGTGGCGGACAGAGATCCGACATAAAGGATGAGAAAAGCGCGCCTATCCAGACCCAAAAGGCTGCGGCTATATTCTCGGTCGCCGGGCGAGAAGTAGTCGGTGTCAACAGGTAGCGGAACGACATCGATCCTCCCCCTGAATCCTAACCCTGCATTGCAGTTGCCGCTGCTCCGGGTCCGCTTCAAGAGCCTTGACACGGCAAGGGCACTAGAGTTAGTAGTGCATACGAGAGAATCCCATGGATAAGTAGGAGAATTTATAATGGGCAGAAAATAGGAAAATGGAAAATTATGCAGACTCATCGTGTGCTGAACCGCGACGATGGGGTATGCCGCTCGCCCAAACCATTGTCTTAGCATTAAAGAAACCGGCGTTGCCCCCGCCGGATCAAACCAGAGATCAATATCCGGAATGCGATCTGAAGCTAGCGACGGTACAACCGCTGCCTCAGTTTGTGCCCGCAGAACCTGCTCATGGATGAGAGAACGGGCTCGCTGCTGGAGCTCGGGATGAGTGAATACGGTACATTTCTTCACCGGCAATTGTTTGAGGCAAAGCGAAATGAGGGAATCGGTAGCAGTCCTCGAGCCCCGAACCTCGGATACCCGCGAATTTGGTGGTTTCTTAAGTGCTGTTCGCAGCACTGCTTGCTTCACATACGTCCACAATCCGGAGCGATCGAGCGTTGCTGTATGGTTGCCGGCAAGCCGTTTCGGCAGAGAAGTGGTGAACAGGGCCACGTGATCTATGCTTTCATTCGATGCCGTGGGCGAAGGTGTCAGCACCGAGCCGGCCATTAGCGGGTCGCAATCACGTGCAAGTCGACTTCTTGACTGGAGTATGGCGCAAGCTCAATCTCTTTTGCGTGCGAGTCAAAATTGACGATGACCGACGGGTTCTCGGCATCTGCAGCGCTCAAACCCGATAAAGCGATCAGCTTGAACTTCCCCGGAGGGATATTGTCGAACGAGTAATGCCCATTTTGATCCACCCGAGTACTTCGAATGAATATGTCGTCTGAATCGTTCGTGAGGATCACCCTGGTGTCGGGCTGCAATGCGGTCCCGTTCTCGGGAGTTACCGCCCCCGCCAAGGATGGCCCATCGGAACGGGCCGTCAGGGTGAGACCATTTCCCACCACAACTGGCTCTCGCATAACGTCCCGTGTGCCTTCCGAGATACGACTGATATAGTACCCGGGTGAAATACTGACGACGTTCAGCCAATATTGCTCCGAATAGAGCGTGTGAAATACAAACCGCCCGCCGTCCTCGAATGATGGGAAAATGCCCTCTCCCGCAAAGGGAAGACGCCCGACCGGCTCCAGCTCCAAACCGATCGACACGGGCCGCTGATTAATGATCTGGTCCTTTGCTACTACGATTTGCCCTCGCAAATCTCGTGCTTGTTCGAGCGGCACGGTCCCGGCGCCGGTATTTCCTGCGTCGACACTTATCGGCTCGGAGGCGAACCAACTGAACGTTTGCTCGTCTTTTGGGATGGTGGCGTAGAGCGTGTAATCTCCAGATGGAACGCCGCAAAAGTGGAAATCCTTCGCCGATTTCACCACGCCTGTGCCAACCGTCAGCTCGCTATTCGACATTTCCGAAATCGTTACGCCCGTCTCCGCCCCAGCGGAGAGCCAGTTGGGCAAGGAGGCGGTTACACAGTATCCATTTGTCTTTCGCATGCGTATGTCGATATCTGTCAAGTGTTGCCCTTGCTCAAGCGGAACACCGCTCGCACCGGAGAGGGACTCTCCGTCCGGATAAAAACTCGCCGAGTACACAGACCCATGCGTTCTCATCTCAGCCGAGTTCGGAAAACCTGGTTGGGGTATAAGGAAATGCGGCGTAGCGCCCAAAAAATAAACTGCTGGCCTGAGCTCGTCGATACGGAAATATCCGGTCTGGTCCGTAACCGCCGTTCCAGCATGCATGACCCTCGACCGACCGTACCGGTATCCGATTGCCCATGCATCGACCTTAATTTGCGGAACGCCTTTGTCGTTGCCGTCCACTACCCGGCCGCCTATGCTGGACGGACGGAGCAATGCGAAGCGGACGCTTACATCGCCATTCGAAGTTACAGTAATCTCCCGGCTGGAACTGACGTATCCAGTCTTCTCGGCGGCAATCAGGTATTTTCCCGCAGGCACGTGCACAACGAAGGAGCCGTCCGCTTGGGTCTCTGCCGATAAAAGCCGGGATGGCTCGCCCCGGCTGAGAGACGAGTTGCCGAGAGTGATCTGCGCGCCTTGAATAGCGGCATGGGTCTCGTCCTCGACTACCGATCCGGAAACACTGCCGTAGGGCTGATTCTGCTGCCGCGCCGCCGCGATGCCGATGAAGCACGCGGCCGCAATAGTAGTAATCGAGGCAAAGCCAAAGCGCTTCTCTATTCTTAAGTGCGGAAACATTCTAGTCGGCAGTTCGTTTCCAGGGCTGCGGCTAATTCCGAGCCGGGCTCCCGATTCGTGTTGCTTGGCACCAACTCGCGTGGTACGTCCCTCTGCCGATGGTTCCCACACGACGGTCCGCATCTTGCAAAACCTGCACACCGCGTTCGCACGTTTCATCGACTACCGCACGGCAATCGATCAACGCCAGCGCATTCGCCGGAATCTCCCCATCAGCCCGAAAGGGAAGCTCTTGAAGAGGTATATTCACAAGTCCCTTCGGAACGTTGGTCACGGCGGAACGCTCACGAACGTCGATCACCACCAATGCCTGTTTACGCGTAAGCTCCTTGAGTATTTTCGGCGAGAAGTCGTTGAAATTTGCAGGAAGAGTGGTTTCGCCAGGTGCCTGAACTGCCCTGAATACAGCCTGCTCCTCGGGCGGGGAAAGCTCGCCGAGCCACAATCGGGTGACCAAGCCCGACGAATTGATCGCCAGAAGAGTTGGCGTCCCGTCAAGGCTGACCGACAACTCTGACCATTGTTTAATTCGACCGCCAGCCAAATGAAAGTTTGCGATATAGGCCGATTCAGATGATCGCCCGGGCACAGCAAAGAATACTGGAACATTATGTTCTTCCGCCACCCGGAGAAGCTGTTCGTGAAAGTTTCTGCTCGCCAAGCAAAAATGGCATAACGGCGAAACCACGAGCAACAGTGTCAATTTGTTCCCACTGAAATGCACGGATTTAATCGCAATCGGAGAGCCTACCGCCGCCTTCGGACCCGCCATCGTCGAGAGCTGGTCCTCGACAGTCACAGGATGACGAAGGTGAGCAATCGCCTCAAGAGCAACAATAACCACAATCGACGCGATACCGATAAGGACAATTTCTGTGAAACTTCTTCTGAGACCGCGACTTAGTTGCCTTCCCATTCCGACTTCCTACCGCTTCTCCTCCCGCAGGTGCTTGGCGACTAAATCAATAACCTGCGGAGTGCCGTGCTCTAGCGAAAAATACAAGAGCACTCGTCCCTCAATTCCCAACGCCTCGTTTGTTGCTACGGCCTTCGCAGGGCGAAAGGTCCATTTGGAGAGGGTCTTAATTACTTCCGAGCCAATCAGAGCATCCGGAGCCTGCAACAGTTTAACCCCCTCGACCGTACCTTTGGGGGAAACATGTACATCCGCCGCGACAATGCCTGAATGCTGCACTTTGAGCGATTGCGCAGGATAGAGAGGCATCGCTGCGGACAGGATGCTACGATCGAGCACGACCGGCGAAACGTATACGATTGGGGGATCGGTTGCAGACAACGAAATGCAGACGGTCGCCACTGCTAAAGCAGCGGACTTCAGAATGAGACTCACTTACAGTACTCCTCATGCTCAAGCCAGCTTGGGATTTGTACGGAGAATTAGCGATCGCGGCTATGTGATCTAGCAGCCGTAACCCCAATTGCATGACTCCCCGCACTCAGGCGCCGGTGTGCAGTTCGTACTACCGCCGGTGTAATAGCACCCGCACGCTGTGCCGCATGCAGTCTGGATGTTTATAGGGTATTCTTCACACGCTCCAGCGACCGCTGACGGCGCGACCCAGAGCACGACCGTGGACACCGCCGAGACCCTGAGTAAGAAGATAAGCGAAGAACGCACAATCTTATTCCGCATTAACGTGAGCATATACATGTCCTTCCTTCCGTTGGAGCAGTCACTAAGTGCAAGCCAAAACAAACCGCGAAGGGATCATCGTAACCATCCCGAATCCGCAGTAATGGTACGCGCTGCTCAACTTCCGATAGAAGTATGCCCTGCCCCCGGGGGAATCGTCAACACAATTCTCAAGTGGGAAAAGTACTAGCCATCCAGCGTTCTAGTAGTACTCGGAATCTCGTCTCCGCGAGCCGATTGCATAGTCTATTCCAGATCACCCCTTCGAGGTGAAACACGAACAGCCCGCAGAAGGGCCATTCAAATTCCGCCAGCGCGCGGGGAACTGCACCGTGACGTCGCCGTAGACCCAAACGTGAGTCTTGTCATACAGCTGTCAACGCAAAGTAGAAAGTTCCCCATTTGTGCAAAGTAAAAAGATCCCCTGAGTGATCCTGCCGGAGCCGCCCGTCGCGATTGCGTCTTTGGCAGAAGCGCGCACAGGATGCAAGGGCGCGCCCGATTTCGGCGCGGCGCAGCGTACCCTTGCCATCCGAGCACGATTCTGCTATCACTCGAAGACCCCGACGGGCGGCTTGGCGGGATCACGGCTTTGATCCTGTTGGTGAGCTCTGAGCGGCGACCTTCGACGACAGACGTTTCGCCGGATCACCGACCCAGAAGTTTTTCATCCAGTCCCGCTTCGATACAGCTTTATGCTTTGGTAACGGTTTCCGCACAACCGGCACGGCTGTGACAGGCTGCCGCGTGCAAACACTCAGTGCGATCTGGCGATCCTGCCAGCACGCCACCAACTCACCGCTTAAGCGTTGTTCCACGCGCAGCTTGGCCTTGCGCATGCGGGGCTTGGCTTGATCCAACGGAATCTGGTAGTGCTGCCCCAACCAGCTGATCGTGTAATCGTTAGCCACCACGCGTTCCTCCACGAAGCTTAAAATTGAGGCCAGCCTCTGATCCTTACGCAGGCTGCGATGTGCGTCGGCGCGGCTCGCCGGTTCACGCCCAAACCGCCCGTTCCATTCCGGCAAGTACACTTGTTGGAGAAATCGATTGGCTTCCTCCAAACTGGCCGCTCGCGCGCGTCGTAGCGCCTTCACCAAGCGATCCTGTAGCGTGCCGAAACAGCGTTCAATCCGTCCTTTGGCTTGCGGTGAATGCGCTGCGATCCAACCGATTCCTAGTTCTTCCAGTGCCCTTCCAATCTGTGTTTTCCCCGCTTCTTCCGATAAATGTTTGTTGTAATGAAGCGGCCGGTTGATCGTAAATAGACTCGCCTTGTCGGTGTAGAACTCCACTGGCCGACCGTGCTGTTCCAGATACGTCCACAGCAACTGCATGTTCTCGGCTGTCGAGTCGCTCAGCGCAAAGCGCGCGGTTAGTTCGCTTGTGGCGTCATCAATCATGGCGATCAGATACAGCTTCGGCCCACGTCCTTCCAGCCACTCGTGTTCGCTGGTATCCCACTGCACCAACTCCCCGCGGGATTCCCGACGCGGGCGCCACCCGTGAATCCGCGTCACCTTCGCTCGCTTCGGCCGCCACAGCTTGGCCGCGCTCATCCATTTCCGCACCGTCTCGCGGCTTACCTCGATCTGGTGCTCGCTCGCCAGTACTTCCGCTGCTTGCGTGGGACCGTAGTCAGCGTATTGCCGGCGAATCAGTTCCGTCGCCTTCCGCTCCGTTTCCCGCGCCATCTTGCGGTTCGAGGTCCGACCTTTCAGACCATGGATTACTGCGCGGTCTCCTCTTTCGCGCAATCGCTTGACCAGCTTCTTGATCCAGCGCTTGCTCAGTTTCAGTCGCTCCGCCGCCTGGCGCTGCGTGATATATCCCTTCTTCACCTCATGTAAGACCTTCAGCCGGTCTCGTTCTTCCCCGTTCAACAAAAGACTCTCGTCCACCTTTCTGGCGTGTGCCTTTAAGGGGAACTTTCTACTTTGCTACTTGGGGATCTTCTCACGTTGCGCCGACAGTCTTGTCATACAGCTTGCGCAGGTCGTCGTTCGGAGCTACTCTGGAGCCCCACGGCTGCAAATCGCCGTCAACCTCAGCAAACGAGATGCGGCGCTCACCTTGTTTCCAAAGCCTGGAAGAAGACACTAACCCCGAGCGTTCGGACGGCGAAGCTCTTGCCAAGGGTCGTGTTCACGCCCGTTCCGCGTCGGCCCTGCCGGGATACCATCCGAGGGCATTGTCAAGCTTGGCTGAGAGGCGAAAGACTAGTCGGATGAAGAGCAGCGAGCTTCACTACCGGGGGCATCGTTTCCCTGCCGATATCATCCGTTATGCCGTTTGGGTCTACGATCGTTTCTGCATGAGCTTCCGCGACGTCGAAGATCTACTGGCCGAGCGAGGGATCGTCGTCTCCTACGAAACGATTCGCGTTTGGTGTCAGAAGTTCGGTTCGGAGTATACGCGTAGGCTGAAGCAACATCAAGGCCGCCTGGGTGATCGCTGGCATCTGGACGAAGTCTTCATTCGTATCAACGGCCAGCAGCAATATCTTTGGAGAGCGGTGGATCAGGATGGCGAAGTCATTGACATCCTGGTCCAGCCGCGCCGCGATCAACGCGCGGCGGAATGCTTCTTTCGAAGACTTTGCGGAACGAGGGAAGGAAGCCATTTCGAATTGTTAGCGAAAAACTGCGAAGTTACTCGGCAGCCAGGCGAACGATTCTTGGCGAAGTGACCATAGCACCGAACGTTATGCCAACAATCGGATCGAAGCGTCACATCAATCGACTCGGCACAGGGAGCGATACATGCGTCGCTTCAAACCAGCCCGGCAAGCGCAACGGTTTCTTTCTCTCCATGGTGTTCTCCACAATCTCTTCCGCCTGGGGCGTCACTTGTTGCCAGCCGCGAACTACCGCCTATTTCGTGCACGCTCGCTTTCCATTTGGCAAACCGCAACAGCCGCCTAAGACCGCTCTCGCAGCAAGCTGTAGCTTTGACACCCGACCGTCGCCCACACGCCCAAGTTGACAATGCCGCCTGGACCGAAAGGCCGGGGATGCGGGATCTGGCGGGAGTTTTGATACAGGAGGCGACAAATGAAGGAGTTTTGATACGGTTCTGATTCGTTTTCAGCTTATGGAGATTGGAGTAGCGAGTGCGTGTATGAGCAAGGTACTGAAAATAAAGCTTTCAAATGGTGGGCGGTGCAGGGATCGAACCTGCGACCTCCTGCTTGTAAGGCAGGCGCTCTAACCGGCTGAGCTAACCGCCCATCGAAGGCGCTTCCCTAAATTCTAAACTACGTAACTAAGAAGCGACTCCCAAATGCCGATCGCGAAGCGCATTTTTGAGGAACGCCAAAAAGAGTGTTTCTTCCTCAAGCTCAAGGTCAATTTCGAGCCACGCAAGATCAAGCGGCTGGACCGCTCTTTCCACATGGCTGGGGCAGTTAATAAAATCCTTCTCGGTCGTCACAAGCGTTTCTGCGCCGTACACGCGCGCCTGGTGCGCAATTCGTTTCAGCTCGAACGGCTTATAGGCGTGGTGGTCCTCGAAGGACCAGCGGAAAACAACATTCAGCCCCAGGAATTCGAGCGTTCTCCAAAAATTCTGCGGATTGCCCAATCCGCAGAAAGCAGCCACCCGGCGCTTGTCGAAACTAACGATACAAGCGTCGGTCTTGACGTCGTGCCAGCAGCGCACGATCAGGCGTGTGCGGAACACCGGCGCGCGTGGGTTCAGTTCGGCCAGACGCGTCGCAATGGCGCTGTAGCGCAGGTCGTTCTCGGCGCGGGTGACAACGAAGGCGTTTGCCCGGGCAAGCGCACTCAGGGGTTCGCGTAGCCGCCCGAGCGGCACCACGTTCTCCCGTCCGAACGGATCCAACCCGTCGATGATCACGATGTCTAAATCGCGCAGCAGCCGCGCATGCTGGAAGCCGTCATCCAGCAGCAGGGCTCCGGTCTCGGGAAACTGGCGCAGCAGAATCTGGGCGGTGGTGTAGCGGTTCGCGCCAATGCCCAACGGAGTGAGCCCGGCTCGCAGAAAAATTTGGGCTTCGTCGCCGGTGAACGCGGTCGCCATCTTACTGCCCGCGGGCAGAACCAGGTTCTCGGCTGGAGAACGGCGCCGGTATCCGCGAGTGAGAATGGCGGGCGAATAGCCGTTTTGCAAAAGGCATCTCGCAAGACAATTGGTAAACGGCGTCTTGCCGGAGCCGCCTAGCGTGATGCCACCGACACTGATCACGGGTACGGAAAGAGGCCGGACCGCGTAAGCGTACTGCTCTGAAGTGCGGCGCTTCCATTCGCCGCCGTAGGTCCAAAGGAGCGCCAATCCCCCTAGGAATGCACGCGCAACTAGATTGTGCGGGTCGCGAGGAGTGGCCGAGTAATAGATGAACAAAAGCCGATGCGCGATGGAATGAGCCGGCCCGCGCCGCCTCTCCACTAGCTGCTGCGCCCGCTGCCCGAGTTCCTTCGCGCGGCCGCCGTTCCTTAACAGCCCGAGAATGGAAACCAGCAGTTCTTCGCCGCTGGATATTTGAAGCATCGCGTCCGCATGCAGAAACTCTGCCGCGATGGCCTCAAAGTTATGCATGTGCGGCCCCACGACGATAGCCGCGCCCGCAGCCGCGGGTTCGATCACGTTGTGGCCGCCTCGGGGCGCGAGGGAGCCGCCCACAAACACGGCGCTCGCCACTTTGTACAAACCCGCGAGTTCGCCAATCGTATCCAGCAGCAGAACGCCCGGCAGCGGAAGCCGAAGCGCTGGATCGGTTTTCAATGCCGTGCGTCGTAGAAATTGAACTTGCGCCCGAGCAAGTTTGAGCGCAACCTCATCGAAGCGGGCCGGCTGGCGCGGCGCAAGAATCAGCAGAAGCCTCGGAAACTCGAGGGCCAGCGCCTGGAATGCCGCGATGACCAAGTCGTCTTCATCTACCTCGTGCTCATGAAGGCTGCCGCGCTCGTTCGGCCCTACTGTGCTGGCAGCGATCCAGACATGCGTTGCTCCAAACGTTGGAATGTCCGGAGGCGCAGCGGCAGCCGATGGGGCATCATACTTCAAATTGGCGTTGGTCCCGAGTTTTTCCGAAGGCACGCCGAGTTCGGCATAGCGTGCCTGGTCGACTACGCTTTGCGCGAGAACCAGGTCCGGCAATCGCAGCACGGGTTCAAAGAACCAGCGCCACGCGCGGTAACGCGGCCAGGTGCGATCCGAGATTCGGCCGTTCACCACGGCCACGCGCGCTCCGGCGTTCCCCGATTCCATGTAGAGATTCGGCCAGATCTCCGTTTCCAGAATGATCACCAGCGCCGGCCGAATGGCGCGCAGGCAGCGGCGAACGCAAGAGACATAATCCAGCGGCGCGTAGAAAATGCCATCCACCAGGTCAGCGGCTTGGCGCACCGCGGCCTCTCGTCCCGCAACGGTCGACGTAGAAAGGTAAAATGGCACGTCCTGCTGTTCGGCCCGCAGGCTGCGGATCAACGCTATGCTGGAGATTACTTCACCGGCCGATACTGCGTGCAACCAGATGGCGCCGGGCTTCGTCCGACTGAACGACCTCGGAAGAAGTCCAAGCCGTTCGCCGAAGTGGCGGCGGTACGCGCGGTTGCGCAGCAGGCGCGCTCCCAGGTAGAGAACAAAGAATGGAAAAGAAACGAGCTGGATTAAACGGTAAAGGAAAAAAGCGCGCGTGATGCCGGGAACTCGATTCGTGATTTCGAGTATAGCGTTGAGCGCGCTGTTGGCAGGGATGGTTGCCGTCGCGGCAGACAAGGCTTTTCAAGCCTCCGCGGCGAGCGATTACGCGCACCAGAGCTCCGGCAAGGTAACAGTGGGGGCCAAGTCTTTCGACAACGAAGACTTAACCGCCGAGGCCTTCGGCAAAAAAGCCGACCTCTTGAAGTACGGTGTCCTGCCGGTGCTTGTCGTAGTAGAGAATAAGCGCGATCAAGCCCTGGATCTGCGCAATCTGGAAGTGAATCTGGTGGCCTCCGATGGCCGCCATTCTTCTTCCATAAACTCGGAAGACATACCCTTTCTGGCAACCGCGGGCAAACATCCCTCGCAGACCGGCGTTCGCGTGCCGGTTCCCCTGCCCAAAAAGAAGAACCCCCTGGATACCCCATCCATCGTGGAGCGGGCGTTCAGCGCGAAAATGCTGCCGCCGGGCGATTCCGCAAGCGGATTTTTCTATTTTGAAGCGAAGCCCGAATCAGGCGACAAGCTCTACCTGAGCGGTGTCCGCGACGCGCGGTCCGGCCAGGAAATCATGTACTTTGAATTCCCCATCGATAAGTAATACCCCCAACAGCGCGGTAGAGATATAAGCGCCCCGCCCCCAACTAAGTCGATTGCTCGTCGTAAGATTGACCGGAAAAGCTCACATCTATTCAACATCCAAGTTACTACACAAAGTAATGTAGGTTTCGTGTCAACGGCTGAATAGTTTGCTTACTCGTTAAGCAAGTAACATTCAGCACCTTGCAGTACTCTTACGGTGTATTAGTACTCCACGTGACTACTCTGCCAGCGATTCGCTTGACGGGCGTTTGTTTCAAAAGCTATTCTCACATCACATCATTTATCGCTGTATGAACTTGGACGGCGGCAGGCTGGCTATCGCAGTCGGGGACTGCCTTGCCCGGCTAGGGAGTGTCTTTACCCGATCGGCGGAGGAATTGTATGAAGCTCATCTTTCTTTTTATCTGGCTATTTGCCGTTCTTCCCCTGGAAGCAGATCAAGTATTCCTGGGCTCGATTGGGACGGAAATTGGTGTTCCCATCGAAGGGCAAGAAGACATAGTTATTTACAGCCTGACTGGACCTGTCTATGGTTGCTCTACGCCAAACGGGACCCCCGTTTGCACTCCCGTGACCTTCGATAACGCGACGTTGACGGTAAACACGGCAAATGGGATTACGCCTTTGAGTCTCGGCAATCTTGTGCCCGGTGTGACCGAAACCTATAACTTACCCGACGGAACATTCACAAGCGGGTCGATAACCTCTTTAGCTTTCGCGGCGACCCTTTCCCTAACCACGCTGCAGGAAGATATAGGACCTCCCGTCAGTGTTGACCCTTCCATTAGCTTGGAAAACATTCCCGTAGATGGAACTTTAGCCGGCATTGAAGCGACCGCGGAAGTAGCTGCCACGCCCGAACCCAGCTTCTCTCTCTCGTTAGCGCTTTTCGTTTTCGTATTGTGCCTCGCGCATTTTTGGCGGCGCAGCGCAAATCGTCTCTCGAAACAGGTACGCAAGTCTCTTTAGGATTCTAGCCCCATGAAAATTAATAACAAGCACGCGTATTTAAGCTCGCTGGCACTTGCAATTTTTATAGGGTATCCATCGGCATCCTTCGCCAGTGGAACAGTCACGCTCTCGTCCGCGTCGCCGGCCGTTGCGGAGCCCGGGCTGACCACGGTCCGCCTGCTCGGTTCTGGGTTTCCGGCCGCTAGCATCAGCGCGTCGAACATCGAAATCACTTTGACGCCCCAGGCAGGCGGCGTCGCAAGCACTGTTTCAGCCACGCAATATCAGGCAGTGAGTGGCTCCACAAAGCAAGTTGCTTTCGTCGTTCGGGTGTGCGACCTGAGAGTGCAGGATCGGTTAGTTTCTTTTTTTGTGGCGCGAATCTTAGCGTCTATATACGCTAAGAAGAGGAGGAGCTACTATGACCGACACTCTGCCTCAATTGGAGGCCAAACGAACCGACCTGTTCCGCCAGCTTGCCGCCGCCGGCGACTTCCGTCGCGGCTCGATTACCGCCACGTCCGGCAAGTGCGGGAAACCCGGTTGCCATTGTTCCAAACGAGATGACGCCGGGCATGGCCCTAACTTTCGTCTGACGCGCCGAGTGAAAGGCAAGACGGTGACCGAGACCTTCCGCTCGGCAGCGACGCTGCGCAAGGCACAACAGGAAGTCACCGAGTTTCACAAGTTTCAGGCACTCTGTGGAGAGATCATCGAGGTCAGCGAAAAGATCTGCGCCCTGCGCCCGGTCGGGGATACGCTGACGCCAGAGGAAAAAAAACGGCCGCGGCGATCCACGCGGAGATCACGCACGAAGTAACCACTCTGTTGAGTCGCATTTTCGCCGAACGGAAGCGGACCGATGGCATGGACCTGGAGGCGGTGGAAATTGGCTTCCGCACCGCCCTGCATCAGGCCGGGGCGACGGCTCTCACGCGGTTGTTGCAGATCCCCGAGCCTGCCGCTGAGCGGCGCCATATCACGTGCCCGTGCGGTCATCAGGCGCGCTACCGCGAACGGCGCTCGCGACGGCTTCTCACAGCACTGGGCGAGGTGGAACTGTCGCGCCCCTGGTATCTGTGTCCGCATTGTCACAACGGCCAGTTCCCCGCCGACCGCCAGCTCGATATTGAAAACCGCGACTGCTCTCCGGGCGTGCGCCGCATGCAGGCTCTGGTGGGTCAGCAGTCGCCCTTCGATCACGGCCGCGAGCAGATGAAGGTTCTGGCCGGTCTGGAAGTGACCGCCAAGTCAGTGGAGCGCACGGCGGAGGCGATTGGAGCCGACATCGCAACAGGCGAGCAGCGCGAAATCCACAAAGCCGTCCAGCTGGACCTGCCCGTCATCATCGGCAAGACCATTCCGATTCTGTGTGTGCAAATGGACGGGACCGGCGTGCCGGTGGTGAAGAAAGAAACCGAGGGTCGCAAGGGCAAAACCGACGGTCAGCCAGCTCATACGCGGGAGGTCAAACTGGGATGCGTCTTCACCCAGACGGCCTGGGATAAAGAAGGCCACGCGATTCGCGATCCGGATTCGACTACCTATACGGGAGCCATCGAGACGGCCGAGGAGTTTGGTAAGCGCATCTATCTGGAAGCCTGGAACCGTGGCTGGAGCCGCGCGGCAAAGAAAGTCGTCATAGGCGACGGAGCCGAGTGGATCTGGAACCTTGCCGATCAGCACTTCCCGGGCGCCGTCCAGGTCGTCGATCTCTATCACGCGCGCCACCACCTTTGGGAACTCGCTCGCAGGCTGTATCCCAACGATCCGCCGAACCAGAAGGACTGGATGAAAGTCCACCAAAAGCGTCTGCTCGATAAGGGGAAAATCGAAAAGCTGCTTCTCTCGTTGCGCTCGATCGAGTCAACTAATACTGACGTTCTGGAAAAGATTCGCCTGGAGGCGGACTACTTTGAGCGAAATGCCGAGCGCATGCGATACCCAAAGTTCCGCCGTCAGCATCTGTTCGTCGGTTCCGGTGTGATTGAAGCCGCCTGCAAGACCGTAATCGCTTCCCGCCTCAAACAATCCGGTATGTTCTGGACCGTCCGTGGCGCCAACTCCATCATCGCCCTGCGATGTTGTTACCTCAATGCCCGCTTCGAGGACTACTGGGAGTCCCGCCGCGCCGCTTGACTTCCACTTCTATGTCGCCCACCCTCGTCGTTCCTGCTTCGATTTCGGTTACCACTCCGGCTGTCTATCTCCTTTCTCTGTCGGACAGTACGGATGGGTTCTCCAGCAGTAACTCGGTACCTATCACGATAGATCCTCTTGCCTCAATCGCTTCTATTACACCCAATTCTGGATCGCCGGGGCAGAACGTAGCCGTCACGATTCTTGGAAGTTATAGCAATTTCTTGAATGGCCTTACGCAGGTAGCCGCGGGATCGGGCATAACGGTCAGTTCCGTCAAGGTGACAAATTCGACCACGCTTTCAGCGCAATTTTCAATAAGTGGTGGAGCTCCGATTGGACCACAGACGGTTACTGTGAGCACAGGTGCGGAAATTGAGAGCCTGGCGAATGGATTCACGGTCCATGCGGGTGCGGCGAGCAGCATCGCAGTCAGCAGCGGCAACAACCAGAGCGCGAAGATCAGCACGGCGTTTGCCTCTGCGCTGGTCGTCACCGTAACCGATTCAGGCGGGAATCCGCTGAACGGCGTGGCAGTGACCTTCACGGCTCCGGCCAGCGGGGCCAGCGGCAAATTCTCTAACGGCACGAATACCATCACCGCGAACACCAATGCGCAAGGCCAGCTTTCGGAAGCCATCACGGCGAACGCAACGGCGGGCGGCTACACAGTGGCGGCAACGGTCGCCGGAGTAGCGGCGCCGGCGAACTTCAATCTCACGAACACACCCGGCGTACCTGCGGCCATCGCACCGGCCAGCGGCAACAACCAGAGCGCGAAGATCAGCACCGCGTTTGCCTCTGCGCTGGTCGTCACCGTAACCGATTCAGGCGGGAATCCGCTGAACGGCGTGGCGGTGACGTTCACTGCTCCAGCCAGCGGGGCCAGCGGCAAATTCTCTAACGGCACGAATACCATCAGCGCGAACACCAATGCGCAAGGCCAGCTTTCCGAAGCCACCACGGCGAACGCAACCGCGGGCGGCTACACAGTAGCGGCGACGGTCGCAGGAGTAGCGGCGCCGGCGAACTTCTCGTTAACCAATACAGCGGGTGCGGCGAGCAGCATCGCGGTCACCAGCGGCAACAACCAGAGCGCGAAGATCAGCACGGCGTTTGCCTCTGCGCTGGTCGTCACCGTAACCGATTCAGGCGGGAATCCGCTGAACGGCGTGGCCGTGACCTTCACGGCTCCAGCCAACGGGGCCAGCGGCAAATTCTCCAATGGCACGAATACCATCAGCGCGAACACTAATGCGCAAGGCCAGCTTTCCGAAGCGATCACGGCGAACGCAACGGCGGGCGGCTACACGGTAGCGGCAACAGTCGCAGGAGTAGCGGCGCCGGCGAACTTCTCGTTAACCAATACAGCGGGTGCGGCGAGCAGCATCGCGGTCACCAGCGGCAACAACCAGAGCGCGAAGATCAGCACGGCGTTTGCCTCTGCGCTGGTCGTCACCGTAACCGATTCAGGCGGGAATCCGCTGAACGGCGTGGCCGTGACCTTCACGGCTCCAGCCAACGGGGCCAGCGGCAAATTCTCCAATGGCACGAATACCATCAGCGCGAACACTAATGCGCAAGGCCAGCTTTCCGAAGCGATCACGGCGAACGCAACGGCGGGCGGCTACACGGTAGCGGCAACAGTCGCCGGAGTGGCGGCGCCAGCGAACTTCAATCTCACGAACACACCCGGCGTACCTGCGGCCATCGCGCCGGCAAGCGGCAACAATCAGACCGCGACCATCAACACTGCGTTTGCATTGCCGCTCACGGCGACCGTAACGGACTCCGGCGGGAATCCGGTTGCCAACGTGACGGTGACGTTCACGGCGCCGGCAAATGGTCAAAGCGGCACGTTCGCTAACGGCACCACTACGGCCAACGCAACCACGAATGCGCAGGGCCAGGCCACCTCGTCGGCTTTCACGGCTAATGGCGCCCTGGGTTCCTATACAGTCGCAGCCACTGTGGCCGGATTGCAAGCCACAGCCAGCTTCAGCCTGACCAATACACAGCCAACCATCACCAATCTCAATCCCAATTCCGGGAGCCTGGCCCACACACTCAATGTCCTGGTCACCGGGCAGAACACCCACTTCGCCGCCGGAACCACTACCGCATTCTTCGGAGCTGGAATCACTGTCAATTCGGTGAGCGTGACGAACAGCACTTCAGCGACGGTCAACATCACCATTCAGGCGACCACGGTTCTTGGTGCGCGCACTGTCACGTTGACAACCAACAGTGAAGCCGCCTCCATCACGAACGGCTTTACGGTTACGCAAGGGTCTGCCGCAATTACCGCGGTCAATCCGAATCAAGGCGGTCAGGGCCAGACCCTGAATGTTGCGGTTACCGGCTCGAGCACGAATTTCCAGCAGAACATCACCACGGCCAACTTCGGCCCCAATGTCGGAATCAACTCCGTAACGGTGACGAACTCCACTTCGGCCACTGTAAGTATCACCATCGCTGGCAATGCCACGCTCGGCGCCCAAAGTGTCACGTTAACGACCGGCGGCGAAGTGGCGTCGCTGGTCAATGGCTTTACCATCGTCACGGGCACGGCGCAAATCACCACCGTGAATCCAAACAGCGGACATCAGGGTGATGCGGCGGACACCATCACGCTGACCGGACAGTCCACGCACTGGGTCCAAGGCACAACGGCCGCTAGCTTCGGACAGGGGATCACAGTCACTTCATTGACCGTGAACAACGCGACCAGCGCGACTGCCGTAATTTCTATCGATCCCGCGGCTGCGGTCGGCAACCGCGCGGTAACACTAACCACGAATGCCGAAGTGGCGTCCAGCGCCAGTAACGCTTTCCAAGTGGTGGCGGGCGTGCCGTCGGCCACGCTGAATCCGAACTTCGGCGTGCAGGGCAACAACCCCACCATCGCGATTAATGGCGCGTTTACGAACTTCACCTCCGGCGTGACCGCAGTCTCCTTTGGGAACGGCATCTCCACCGGCACGGTAACCGTCAACGGCCCAACGCAAGCTTCGGTGCCGATCCAGATCGGCGCGGGAGCAACGCTCGGTACCCGCAACGTCACCATCACAACCGGCTCACAGCAAGCTCAAGCGACCTTCACCGTAACCGCCGGACAACCCACCATCACGTCCATCACGCCGAATTCTGGTGTTCCTGGCGCGGCCAATCTTACGGTTACCATTGCGGCCAACTTCACCAATTGGGTCAATCAGACCACGGTTGTCAGCTTCGGCCCGGGAATCAGTGTCGGCGGAGGAACGGTGGGACAACCAGGCCCCGTCACCGTGAATAACGCGGGCAATCTGACGGCCAGCATCACCATCCAGGCCGGCGCCACCTTGGGAACCCGCAATGTAGTGGTCACAACCGGCGCTGAGCAGGAGACTGCCGGCAACGGCTTCACGGTTCTATCGTGTAGCACCACGCCGCCGACATGGATTTCGAATAGCCCGGCGAGCAATGCCAGCAACGTTCCGCTGAATACCATTGTTCAGATTGAATTCAACGCTCCGATCGACCGCACCACTGTCAATACGAACGACATAATCCTGTATGACACCACCCTCGGTAAAGATGTCCCGATCACCGTTTCGGTGGATGCTTCCGGCCGCATTATCACTCTGACGCCCAGCCAGTTGCTGGCTGTCGGCCGCGAATACTACGCCGAGTGGGGCGATCTTGATGGAACCCACATCGCCAAGGATACGTGCGGAAATGCTCTTACCACCCAAGCCCTCTACTTCACTACCTCGTTCAGCGCCGAGACCGCTGGGCCGAGCCTGATTGCGCACAGTCCAATCAGCGGCGATACCAACGATGCCGAAAACACGAATGTAGTGCTGCAGTTCAGCCAGCCCATCAACCCGATCACGCAGCCCTCGGGCCTGACCGTTTCGACGGGTGGAACCGTAGTCCCTGGAACGTATACGTTCTCACCGGATTACACCGAAATCACGTATGTGCCCGGCAGCACGCTGCAAGCGAATACGACTTACACGGTCACCTACACAGCGGCGCTTCTCGATGGAGCCGGCAACGGTCTGACCAATCCTGGCAGCTTCACCTTCACCACCAACTCTGCAACCGACACGGTGAACGGAAGCGTCACTGCGACTGATCCGGTGAATCAGGCGACCGGCATCGGAACGAACGTGACGCCGACCGTCTATTTCAGCAAAATAATCGATCCCATAACGCTGACCACCACCAACTTCTATCTGTACGACGCGCAGACCGGACTGCGTATCCCGGCGGCCGTGTCGGTGGCGGCAAACCGCCTCAGCGCGACGCTGACCCCCGCCAATCCGCTGCAGCCGAACACATACTATTACTTCCAGGTCGCGGGCGCGAATTACTACGACTTGGCCGGGAATTACATGTATGGCGTAACGTCGTACTTCTACACTTGCAGCGCGGCGGTAACTTCCCTACCTGCCGTCGCCAGCATCAGTCCGCCGAACGGCGCCAGCGGTACGCCGATCAACACGCAGGTCGTCGCTGTTATGAGCGCTCTGATCAATGCTGAGACGGTCGGGCCGAATGCCATCACCGTCACCGCTGGAAACGCGACTGTGGCGGGAGCCGTGACATTGTCAAACACCGACTATCGGACGCTCACTTTCGTTCCCGCTTCGAATCTCGCCGCTTCGACTACGTACACAGTTACGGTCAGCGGATTCCAGGATCAGGACGGGAACGCGGTAAGTCCGTCAACCACTACCTTCACCACGGGAGCTGCCTCTTCCACCGGGAGTTTCGGGGCCACGTCGGTATCGCCCGCCAACGGAGCAACAGGCGTGAGCAACGCCGCTCAGGTCGTCATTACCTTCAGCCGCGTGATCAATCCCGCCTCGGCGAATAACATCCTGGTTCGGGATCAATCGAACAGCTACTACAACATCGCAGGAACCTGGGCGGTAAATGGCGCAACCGCGACGTTCACGCCAACCAGCCCCTATCCCGCCAACGCGGTCATACAGGTATGGACGCAGGATGAAGTTCAAGACCTGGCGGGAAATACCGACAACGCTTACGTCGTGGCAACGTTCACGGTAGGCAGCGCGGCCGATACCACGGCGCCCACCGTTACTTCAATCACGCCCCCGAGCGGTGCGACAGGTGTCGGCCGCAACGCAACCATAGCGATCACGTTCTCGAAATCGGTCAACCCGGCTTCAGTCCAACAGGCGAATGCAGTTCAGCTCTTCAACGGAGACACGAATCTCGGGACGTCCGGGATTACTTTCTCCGCCAATAACCGGACCATAACCTTTACTACAACTGCTCCAGCCGCGCAGACGATTACGATCGTTCTGACATCGCTGATCACAGATCTTTCGGGTAACAGCTTGCAGCCGTTCCAGAGCCAGTACACCACGGCGGCAGACATTCCAGGCACAGCGCCCGCGGTTATCGCCATGCGCCCGGCCAATGGCGCGACGGATATTTCCCAGAACGCGGTAATTACTCTGTTTACGAGCGGCAGCCCGCTGAATCCCTCCACGGTGCAAGGGGCGCTGTATGTCTCGCAAAATGGCGTGCTGATCGAGGGGACCACCACTCTTGCTGGCAACAACCAGGCGATACAGTTCACTCCGAGCGGTCCGCTTACTTACGGCGCGCTGATTCAGGTAAACCTGATACCCGCCGTCCAGGATATCTACGGTAACGCGCTGCAGAATTTCAGCGGTCAGTTTACCGTTCAAGGAAACCCGGCGACCGTAGCTCCGCAGTTGATATCTGAGAATCCGATGGAAGCTGCGATGGGCGTTCCGCTCAACGTGATTCCGCAGTTCGAGTTCGATCAAGCCCTTCTGGCATCCTCGGTGAGTTCCGCGAGCGTGCGCCTTTTGGACGGCTGCACGAACGAGGCAGTCGCTGGAACGGTTTCGCTCACCGGAAGCGGCAACAACGTGATCCAGTTCCGACCGTCAAGCCCGCTGACCTCGTTGTGCAATGGGAGTGCCAATTACTATTACCTTCAGATGAACGATTTCGGCGGTCCAAACGTGACCAATACCGGCGGAATCGCGGCGCCCGCCGAGAGCTATTACTTCTACGTCGGTACAGCCGCCAACAACACCGCCCCGGCGGTGCTTTCCATTGCCCCGCCCAATGGCGCAACCGGAGTGGGCGTGAACGGCGTTGTAATCGTCACGTTCAGCGCCCCGGTGAACCCGATTTCTGTCACCGGCGCGACCATTCTGGTTACCGGCGCTTCCCAGACCGTTATACCCGCAAGCATCGGTTTCAACGGCACCGACACGGTCGTCACAATCACGCCGCAAGCGCCGTTGCCGGCCAGCGCGCAGATGACGGTCAGCATCAATGGCGTGACGGATCCGGAGGGTAACGCAGTAACCCCGGCGAGCTCCAGCTTCACAACCGGCGCCGGGCCCGATTTCACTCAACCGGCCGTTACCAGTACCAGCCCCAGCGCCAACCAAACCGGCGTCCCCACAAACGCGGTCATCGTCATCCACTTCAGCAAGCAAATAGCCGCTGCGACGATCAACTCGACCACGTTCTACCTGTACGATACCGTCGCCAACCAGTATGTACCCGCTTCCATCTCTCTCAGCTCCGACCTGATGACCGCCACGTTAGTGCCTAATTCACCGTTGGCAATCGACCGCTCGTATTACTTCTATTGGTCCAACGGCATTATGGACCTTACAGGCAACTCCCTAACAGGCGGCGACGCATACTTCACTACTGCGTCTGCGACCAGTTCCACTGTTCCGCAAGTGACGGCTGTGAACCCGGCGAATGGCCTTTCGAGCATACCAACTAACGCCGTCGTCCAGGTCTCGTTTAACGAGCCCATCCAGCCGACATCGCTGGCACAAGTGACGATCAGCACGGGAGGCCACGCGATCATCGCGACGCCAGCGTTGGACAGCAGCGATCAACTGCTCTCGATTACTCCAGGAGCCCTGCTGCAGCCGAGCACCCAGTTCACAGTTTCGGTAGCAGGCGTCATGGATTTCACCGGGCATACAATCGCGAGTGCGTTCACCAGCACCTTCACCACGGGACCCTCCAGTGACATCACTAATGGCGATGTCGTCGCGACCGATCCGGTCTACCAAGCCACGGGAGTCGGGACTAATGTCACGCCCAAGGTTTACTTCAGTAGGAAAATCGATCCACTGACCTTCACGGCCTCAAACTTTTATCTCGTCAACGCCTACTCGGGTAGAACAGTTCCGGCCACCGTGACGGTTTCCGTCGACCAATTGAGCGCCACGTTAACGCCCGCTCAGCCGCTGCAGCCGAACACCTACTACTATTTCCAGGTCGCTGGGAGCTACTACGACATAGCCGGCAATTACATGAGTGGCGGTACGTGGTACTTCTACACCGGCAGCGGCCCCGTAACCACGGGGGCCAACGTATCCAGCATCAGTCCGCCCAATGGCACGGCGGGGGCGCCGGTGAATACCCAGGTTATTGCCGTGATGAGCGCGCCGATCAATTCTCAAACCGTTGGCCCGAATGCCATTACGGTCACCGCCGGAGGCACCGCCGTGGCAGGCGCGGTGGCGCTCTCCACCACCGACTATGAAACGCTGAAGTTCGTTCCTATAGCGAATCTGGCCACGTCCACGAAGTACACAGTTACAGTCGGCGGATTCCAGGATCAGGACGGGAACACCGTGGCTACCTCCACGACTACCTTTACGACCGGAGCCTCTTCCACAGCGGCAGCCCCTGGATCTCTGACTCTTGTGTCCGTGACTCCGCCCAATACAAACCCCATGACGGTTCTGACGAACAACACGATGCCGGTAGTAATCACGTTCAGCGAAATCGTAAATCCGGCTACTGTAAATAACATCCTGGTTCGGGATGAATCAAACGGCTACGCGCTGATTGCCGGAACATGGACAGTGAATCCGGGCAACGGGGCGCAAGTGACGTTTACGCCGGCATCCCCCTACCCGCCCAACGCAACCATCCAGGTATGGACACAGGATGAAGTCCAGGATCTAGCCGGCAACACCGACAATGCCTATGTGGTGACCACCTTCATAGCCGCAAATGTTGCGGACACCACCGCCCCCGCCGTCACATCGGTAACTCCGGCGAACGGCGCCACCGGAGTGGGCACCAGCCCGACCGTTGTTCTCACCTTCTCGAAGTCGCTGAATCCGAGTACCGTCAACTCGACCAACGTTCAAGTGTTCTCGGGCGATACCTCCTTGAGTGTCAATCCCGCTTTCTCAGCCGACAACCGGACGGTCTCCTTCCAGTTGAATAATCTGCCGGGCAACCAGGTTATTACCGTTGCCGCAACGCCGGGGGTGCAGGATCTTTCTGGAAATAGTCTTACGGCTTTCCAGAGCCAGTTCACGACCGGTCCGGTTATTCCTAGCCAAGGTAACGGGCCATCGGTTGTCACGCAGCGTCCTGCTTACGGCGCGACAGACGTACCGCAGAACGCTGTCATCACCCTCTTTACCAGCGGCAGCGCGCTCAATGCGTCTACAGTGCAAGGTGCGCTCCACGTTTCACAGAACGGTACAGCCATCACCGGCTCCACGCAAGTGGTTGGCGCCGGAGCCATTGAATTCACTCCGAGCTCGAATTTCGCCTATGGCGCGCTGATTCAGGTATTTCTCGACAAAACCGTTCAGGATGCCAACGGGAACCCGCTCACGAGCGCCTACAGCGGAGAGTTTACCGTTCAAGGAAACCCGGCGACCGTAGCTCCGCAGTTGATATCTGAGAATCCGATGGAAGCTGCCATGGGCGTTCCGCTCAACGTGATTCCGCAATTCGAGTTCGACCAGGCCCTTCTGGCATCCTCGGTGAGTTCCACCAGCGTGCATCTGTTGGACGGCTGCACGGACCAAGCAGTCGCCGGAACGGTTTCGCTCACCGGAAGCGGCAACAACGTGATCCAGTTCCAACCGCAGAACCCGCTGACCTCGCTCTTCAATGGGAGTGCCGATTACTACTACCTTCAGATGAACGATTTCGGCGGTACAAACGTGACCAATACCGACGGAGTCGCCGCGCCCGCCGAGAGCTATTACTTCTACGTCGGCGCAGCCAGCAATACTACGGCGCCAACCGTAGTCGCGGTAGGCCCACCGAGCGGCGCGACAGGTGTTGGCGTTAACGCCTCAATCTTCGTCCGGTTCAGCAACCCTGTTGACCGAATCTCAGTGAACGGTTCGACTATTCAGATTAGCGGCGGGTCGCAAACAGAGGTGCCTTCCAGCATCACCTTTGACAGTACTGGAACACTTGTGACCATTACTCCGCAAGCTCCGTTGCCGGTGAACACGCAAATGACGATTAAGATAAACGGCGTTACGGATTCGGAAGGCAACGCAGTGCCCACCGGCACTTCGACCTTCACTACGGGCTCAGGACCGGTCACAACAACTCCTTCGGTCGTGGCAGTCAGCCCCGCCGCGAACGACACGATCCCGACGAACACGGGTGCGTTCACCATTGAATTTAATGTGCCCTTAGATCCGCTATCGGTCACCGCGGCCACCATGTACGTGTACGACCAAACCCTCAGCCAGAACGTAGCCGGGACCATCACAGCCAGCGCCGACGCAAAGACATACACGTTCTCTCCGAGCGGCAGCCTGACGGCTGGAGATTCGGTTTATCTCGAAATCTGCGATGCATGGGATCAGGTAGGTAACAGCACCAGTTGCCTTTCCTGGCACTTCACAATAGGTACCGGCCCGGATTCAACGGCCCCTACGGTCGTTGAGGTGAATCCGCTTGCGAATCTGACCAACGTTCCCACCAACGCGCCGGTTCAGATTGAGTTCAGCAAGGAGATTTCGGATACCTCGCTGGCATCCGTGCAGCTGCTTCAAAACGGAACGCCGGTGCCCGTCACAACGGCCACCACGAGCGCTAATACGGTCGTGGTACTGACGCCAACGGCCCTGTTGTCACCGAATACCAAGTACACGATCTCGGTCAGCGGCGTCCTCGACGTGCAGGGTACTCCAATGACCACCGCCTTTACATCCACCTTCACAACCGGCGGTGGCGCCAATCTGACTTCGCCGGCGGTAGTCTCCGTTACGCCAGCGAATGGGACTATCAATGTGCCGGATAACTCTTCGGTGACGATCGTGTTCAGCAATGCGATGGACCCGCTCAGTTTCGACGCGAGTTTGGGAGCGGTGCAACTCGAACTCGCAAATACATCGGTGGTTGTTCCGTCCACCTTCTCGGTTTCGGTGAATGGGACGGCAATAACTTTTACGCCCAACTCGCCATTTGTCTCGGGAACCGAGTATAAACTGGTGGTCTATTATCCGGTAACGGATGTTGCTGGAAATCTATTTAACGGGTATACCTACACATCCACCTTCACAGCGAAGTAAGCTGTTGACGCTTAACGATGAAGCCTCTAGACCGACGGACGGCTAGACCGACGGACGGCGCGCGTAGTAGCCCTTGCGCGCGCGGACAATCAGATCTTTGCGGCCTTTCACCTTAATCAGCACTTCGTGATATTTTCCATCGTTCACCAGCGGCTCGGGACGATAGAACAGGTTGTACTGGTGACGCAGTTCGTTAGCAATATTCTCGAATGACTGATTCAGATCTTTGGCTTCGAAGGGAAAGAACGCGACTCCGCCGGTCTGCTCCGCCAAATAGCGCATCACTTTGTCACCTTCCGTTTCAATGTGCGTGATGTTGGTTGAGATGGTGTAGATCACGGTATCGGCGCGCTGCGCCATTTCGAGAGACTGCTCGCGGCTGTAGCGGCTTTCGTTGTCTTCCCCATCGCTCAGAATGATCATCGCGCGCCGGAATTTGTACATCGGCTGATCTTGCATCAGCTTCTCTTTGCAGGCGAAGTAAATTGCGTCATATAATGCCGTCCCACCGCCTGGCCGTAAATTGCGCACGGCCTTTTCAAGCTGGTTCGTGTTGTTAGTCAAGTCGGCGACCAGCTCAGCCGAGGTGTCAAAGCTGACCACCACCGCTTTGTCTTCCGGACGCATGACGCTGTTGATGAAATTGGTTGCGGCTTCCTGCTGGAAATGAAAGCGATCGCGAATGCTGTTGCTGGTATCGATGAGGATCGCCAGGCGCAGCGGCAGGTCGGTCTCCGACGTGAACTCGAGAATGCTTTGCGGCTTCTTGTTCTCTGAAACCTGGAAGTCATTCTTATCCAGGTCGGTAACGAAACGGCCCTTTCGATCCGTGACTGTGAAGAGCATGTTGACGCGCGTGACTTCGGCGCGAATAGGAGCCGCATCTTCAGAAGTCACCGGGGGGGCTTGCGGCTGTTGCGCCCGCTCCTGAACCGCGCCGGCATAAATGGCGCCGGCTATCGCCAGACCCGCTACAGAAACTACTGCGAACTTCATCGAGATGCCTATATTCTATCCGTGTTCGCTCGAAGCAGGGCAAGAAACTCAGCGAGTTCCGGAGCGAGCGGGCTCTCCACCGTGATCCATTCCTGGCTTGATGGCGATTGAAACCGGAGCCGGTACGCATGCAGAAAGAATCGGCCGAGCGAAGGCAGCCCTGGAACAATCGCGGGAGCGTTGTAAAGACGATCGCCGAGGATTGGATGACGAAGGCTCGCCAGATGCACGCGTATCTGATGCGTGCGCCCGGTCCCGATGCGGACTTCGAGATAGCTGAAGCGGCCCAATTCTTCGAGAACGCGATAGTCAGTCACAGCCGGGCGTCCGGAAGGGAGCCTGGCCGTCATGCGCGTGCGATGAACCGGATCCCGCGCGATCGGAGCCGTGATGCTCCCGCTCGGCTGCTTCATGCGGCCATGCACCAGGGCAAGATAAGTCTTCTCCACCTGCCGGTCCTGAAACTGTTTCGCGAGCGCCATGTGCGCTTTGTCGGTCCGGGCTACCGCCAGCACGCCGCTGGTGTCTTTGTCGAGACGATGCACGATGCCTGGACGCAGATCGCCGTTAACGGAGGATAGAGCGCCGAAGCGATGTAGCAACGCGTTGACCACGGTTCCGCGGCTGTGGCCCGCGCCCGAATGCACCACCATCCCTGCTGGCTTATCCACTACAATCACGTCGGCATCCTCATAGAGGATCGTCAATGGAATTTCTTCAGCTTCGGCCTTGAGGGGGGCGAGTTCGGCGGGCGAAACGGAGATTTCTTCGGTCCCGCGCAGTAGATGAGACGAGCGGGACGCCGTGCCATCGATCAAAACCCGCCCGCCCTTGATCCAGGACTGCAGGCGCGCCCGGCTGTAAGCCGGAAGCTGCTCATGTAGAAACGAATCAAGACGCTTGCCGCGATCAGAAGAGGCGGCAGAGAGGATCACGACCCTATATTATGGTGACTTTCGTAGCGGAGTTCACCAGCATCCACGGAAAATGGAAGAGTATTCTCTTTCGGCGGCAGCGGACATGTGGCGTAGGGCGTGAAGGTGCATGGTGGATTGTAAGAATGATTGAAGTCGAGATCGACCCTGCCGTTCACCGGAAGCGGCGTGTTTAGCATGCGGCCCGCCTGATAGGTTTCGGTCTTGTTGGTCGGGTCTTTGAACAGAAAAAAGAGGGTCTCGCCTTCATAGATGGGGCGCAGGCGGTGGGCATGGCCTTGATAAGTGAACTCGACCAGCCCCGGACTCAGCTCCATCTCGGTCTCGCCCAGAATATTCAGGACGGGAATTTTCTTTGGATCCGGGATGAATTTGGCAGCGAAGCGCAGAGCCGGATTGATGGGAAAGTACTTCATTCCTTTGAAGTTTTTGAGAACGGGGCTGGCGCTATCCTTGGCGCGAATGCCGAACCGGTCGCCGCGCTTGATTACGTAGAATGAAATTGTTCCGGCATGGACAACGTCCGGTTTGTCCTCGTCATAGGAAAGCGTGCGGCAAACGCCGTCGTCGGGGGTGAACGTAATCTGTTTGGCCGCCAGATGCAGACGGCCGACCTCAGCCGGAGCGGAGCCTTTCGGTAGCACAAAGTCGTTTGAATCCGCGGAGCCAATGGTGTTATCACCGGGCTTCAGCCAGAAGAGACCGACCAACGTCAACCAGCCATTGGGCGAGCGTAGACCCGCATCCCGCTTCTGCTGCCAGGCCCGCACAGAGTCGCTATAACTGGAATTCGCTTCGGTTGAAGCCACCAGCAGCGCTGCCAATCCCGCAATTCCTATCAAGAATCGGAACATATTGCGATGTTAACAAGTTTGGACTATTCACGAAGCTCCACGATCGTTGCGCCAGCCCCGCCTTCCGCCTGCGGCGCCGCGTAAAAGCGGCTCACGTGCGGGTTGGAGGCGAGATATTCGTTGACCGCTCTCTTTAGAATTCCCATGCCATGCCCGTGAATGATCCGTACGCGATTCACCGACGCGAGCGCCGCGGAATCGAGAAATTTGTCGACTTGCTCGATGGCTTCTTCGGCGCGCTGTCCTATTACATTTACCTCCCGGTAGGAAACATCCCAGCGCGGGCCAGTCTCAACCCGCACATTCCTGGGCAGTTTCGAATTCTGAGCCGCTGGTGACAAGACTTCAATGACGTCTTCGCGCGGCACCTGCATTTTGAGAAAACCGGCTTCGACTTCCAGATGACCGTTCTTGAGAAGGCGCCGCACAGTTGCGATCTCGCGGATATCTTTCAACCTGACAGCGGAGCCCTCTTCGAGCTTGAGTTCATGAGATGCAGCGGCCGCCATTGCAGCAGGGGGCGCCATAATCCCCGCGGCTTCCTCGCGGAATTCGCGCTTCGTCTTCGCAATGAGGCGCTGGGTTTGCTCGGCTGCTTTCCGTTGTTCGCCGGTTTCGTTGATACGCTGCATCAGGAGTTGGGCGCGCGCTTCGAAATCGGCGAGGACCGCTTCTTGCTTGATGTCCCATTCACGTTGGCGGAGCTGCTCGCGGCGCACCGCCCGCGTCTCCACTTCTTCGGTGCGTCGCTGGAGCTGTGCCGACGCGGCCTCCATCTGCCGGGTGAGCCGCGCGTTCTCATCGGCCTGGCGATGCAGCTCCGCCAGGAGATCCTGGAAATCCGCCTGCATGCGTGGAAGCACCGAGCGGGCATGCGACAAGACGGCTTCCGGCAATTCGAGGCGGGTAGCGATATCGAGCCCGGCCGATTTGCCCGGCATTCCAAGACGCAGTTCGTATGTGGGCTGCAAAGTGGAATCATCGAAGCCCATCGATGCGTTGAGAACGCCGGGGGTGTGAGCGCCGTAGAGTTTCAAGGGCAACAGGTGAGTAGAAGCAAGGCAGAAGGCGGCCGATTGGCGGAACTGATCGAGAATGGCGACGCCGAGCGCTCCGCCCTCTTCAGGATCGGTAGCGCGGCCCAGTTCATCGAGCAGCACGAGGCTAGCGGGCGTAACGTCAGCGAGCATTTGCCTGACATGGAGCAGATGGCCGGAGAAACTGCTGAGGCTTTCGGCGATGGACTGCTGATCGCCGATGTCGGCAAGCACATCGTCGAGCAGCGGGAACTCGGCTTCAGCGGCGGGAACGGGAATGGCGGCATGCGCCATTAGCGCGAGCAGTCCGGCGGTCTTTAGCGTGACCGTCTTGCCGCCGGTGTTCGGGCCGCTGATGAGAAGGCAGCGGCGCTGCTCGTTCAGCTCGAAAGAGAGAGGAACGATGGGTTTCTTCTGCTTGCGCAGGACGGCTTCGAGCAAGGGATGGCGCGCTTCGCGAAGCACGAGGCGGCGGACCGTCGCATTCAGGCCGGCGCTAAAGCGCGGGATGACGGCGTTGTAGTCGCGGGCGAAGGCGCCTTTGGCGAAGACGCAATCGAATTCCGCCAGCGCCTCGGCCGTGGCTGCAATTTCATCCGCGTGCTCGCGAAGCGCGTTCGTGATCTCGGCGAGTATGCGCTCTATTTCGCGAAGTTCATCTTCGCGCAAGCGCACCAGCTGGTTGTTGAGCTGGATGGTGTCGAGCGGTTCCAGAAAGAGCGTGCGTCCAGTGCCGCTGGAGCCGTGAATCACGCCGTCGACGCGGCCTTTCTGCCCGGCGACGATGGGCACGACAAAACGATCTTCGCGGATGGTCACGAAATCTTCCTGCAGAGTGCCGTCGCTGCGGTGCGCGCGCATGAAGCGTTCGAGCGAATCCTGTATTTCGCGCTGCTGGCGGGTGATGTCGCGGCGGATGCGGGCAAGCGCAACACTCGCCTCATCGGAGAGACTGCCGTCAGGAAGGAAAGCGCGCTGGTAAGGGCGCGCGACGTCACGCAAGTCGGCGAGGCGGCTGGAGCGCTGAGCCAGGCGCGGGTAGCGTGCCGCGACCGACTGCAAGAGGCCGCGATACTCGCCTGCGATGGCGAGATTGTGGAAGAGGTCCATGATCTGGCGGCCGTCGAGCGAGGCCCCCTCGACGCGAAGAGTTCGAACCGAAGATCCGATGTCGCGAAGCTGATCGAAGCGCAGACGGATCACCGCTCTCGAGGAGGCGGGCTGCGCGCCCGAGGCTTCGTGCAAATAAGCGATGGCCTCGCCCGCTTCGGCGAGAGCGGCTTCGAGAGTAGCGCGATCGCTGTGCGGCTCCAGCCGGTAGATGAGCTGGCGCCCAGCGGCGCTGCCGGCGTATGGAGCGAGCAGCTCAGTCAGTTCGTCGAATTGAAGAAGGCCGGTACTGCTAAAGGGCATGGGTCAGGGGCGCGTGACTTGCGATTGCGGGTTGCGGCTCCGACAACACGACTGGATCACCGCCAGCGTTCCTTCGGTCATGGACAACGATGAGAGGGAGGCGATATCGAACCAGGCAACGCCGCGCGAGTCGCTGCCGGCGCGCATCTCTCCGCCCTGAACGGAACAAAAGAAATCGATCAGAATGTAATGATACTCGCATTGTCCGGCCTTGTCGGGCATGATGCGCTCAAACACGGTCGCGATGGAATCGACGGCAACTTCCAGCCCGGTTTCCTCCATGACCTCGCGGACGATGGCGTTTTCGAGACGCTCGCCGGTTTCCACGCCGCCGCCCGGCAGGGACCAAAGACCGGCTAGCGGCGGATTGCCGCGTTCGACCAGAAGCACCTGGCGGCCGGTATCGGCTTCCCGCAGAATGACCGCGCCGACGCCAACCACGGGCCGGCCTGGATAACGGCGACTGTTGCTGTCAGGCACAGCCCAATGTCTCAGCCGATCGCAGACAATACTTCCTCGGCATGGCCTTCCACTTTCACCTTGGGGAAGATCTTCTTGATTTTGCCGGCGGGATCAATGAGGAACGTGGTCCGTTCGATGCCCATGTGTTTCTTGCCGTACATGCTTTTCTCCTTCCAGACTCCATAGGCTTCGGCGGCCTGGTGCTCGGCGTCGGCCAGTAGAGTGAACGGCAGGTCGAACTTCGCCTTGAACTTAGCCTGCGCGCTGGAGCGATCCGGCGAAACGCCGACGATGACGGCATTGGCGTGGGTGAACTTCCGGGAAGTGTCACGGAACTCACAGGCTTCCTTAGTGCAGCCGGGCGTGTCGGCCTTGGGATAGAAGTACAGAACGACGTTTTTGCCCTTGAGCGATGAAAGCTCAAAGTGATCGCCCGCGTCGGTGTCAAGCGAGATGGGAGGGGCTGAATCGCCTTCTTTCAGGTTGGACATACGGCAGAAGAGATGAGCGGGAGCGGGCAATCGCTGCAAATTAGGGAACGAAGCCACTATAGGCCTGGAAATGGCGATTTTTGCCAAACGAACTTCGGTGGGTTCGTTTTTTCAAAAGGGCACCATTTACTTTTTTGCAGCATAAAGCTTGACAGCATCGGACGCATATTTTATGATTAAGGTGTATCCAGCAATGGATGAGAAGGATTTCAAAGATGCCAATGATCAAGTACAACCCGTTTCACAGTGACCTGGAGGACTTTCCGGCTGGGCTGCGCCTATTCCAGGACTCTTTATCGCGGCTTTTCAGCGAACCAGCTTCGCGGCCGTGGTCGCCTGCTGTCGACATTTATGAGACCGAGAATGAATTGGTGCTGAAGGCCGATCTGCCGGATGTGGACGCCAAGAATGTCGCCATTCAGCTCGAGAACGGCACGCTCACCTTGAAGGGCGAGCGGAAGTGGGAAGAGCAGAAGAACGGCAAGGGTTTTCATCGAATCGAGCGCTCTTATGGTTCGTTTGTGCGCGCGTTCGGCCTGCCTGACACGGTAGACGGCGAGGGTGTGAAAGCCGACTATAAGAATGGCGTTCTGACGGTCACGCTGCCCAAAAAGGAAGTAGCGAAGCCAAAGACGATCAACGTAGAGATCAATAACTAATCGATTTACCGCAGTCCCGGTCTGCATTAATGAGGCGCGGCCTTTGCGGCCGCGCCTTTTTTGTTTCCAAAACGGGCCTTCGCGCGACTAATGGAGGGTGGACACCCTCTGATGTTTACCAGGCACGCGAGCGCCCCGATAGCAGTCTGCCTCACTTTTCTCCTGATTCAACCCGCTTATTCTTATTCGGTTCTCTCCCACGAGGCCATCGTCGATGCCATGTGGGATGTGGAGCTGAAGCCGATACTGTTGCTGCGCTATCCGAAGTCCACGAAGGAAGAGCTGAAAATGGCTCATGGCTATGCGTACGGCGGCGCCATTATCCAGGACATGGGCTACTACCCACACGGGAGCGAGCAGTTCAGCGATCTGACGCACTATGTGCGAACGGGCGATTTCATTGAGGCGCTGATAGCCGAATCACAATCCCTGAATGAACTGGCATTCGCGCTGGGCGCGCTGTCGCATTATGTATCGGATTGCGATGGTCACCGCTATGCGACCAATGTGGGGGAGCCGATGCTCTACCCGCGGGTGCGGAAGAGGTACGGGAGCTATGTCACATATGAGCAGAACCCTGGGGCACACCTAAAAACCGAATTTGGGTTTGACGTTCTGGAAGTGGCGAAAGGCAATTTCGCGCCCCAGGCATACCATGACATGATCGGGTTCTATGTAGCAAAGGACGTGCTGCAGCGAGCGTTCCACGACACATACGGGCTGGACCTGGATGATCTATTCAAGAACTTCGACGTGACGATTGGGTCGTACCGGCGAGCCGTGAGCAAAACGATTCCGACCGCGACGCGGGTGGCCTGGGCGCAGAAGAAACAGGATATCCAGCGGTCCCAACCGGGTATGACGAGGGAGCGATTCGTTTACGTCATGAAGCGGTCGAGCTACGAGCGCAACTGGGGCAAGCAATATGACCGGCCTACGGCGGGGGACCGCGTGCTGGCGTTTCTACTGCGGCTGATACCGCCGATAGGGCCGCTGAGAACGCTGAAGTTGAAGATGCCAACGCCAGAAGTGGAGAAGCTGTTCATGGCGAGCTTTGCGCGCGTGACCAAGCAATACAAGGGAACGCTCGAGGATGCCGGCAACGGCCGGCTTCAACTGGACGATAAAAATTACGATGTCGGCATGATTACGACGGCGGGCGAGTACCGGCTCGAGGACGAGGTGCAGGCCTATTGGCTGGACAGGCTGGCAGAGAAAAAGTTCGCCACAGTGACGCCGCAGATCCGGACCGAAATGCTAACGTACTTCGGGAACTTGAAGGCACCGATCGCGGTGAAAGAGGATTCCAAGAAGTGGAAGCGGCTGGTAGCGGAATTGGAGGAACTGCGCTCGGCTCCAGGCACGGCGGCAGTGGCGGGCACTCACTAGACGATGCGCCGTTTGCGATGGCTCGCCTCACCTTGATGCAACGCCGCTCACTGACGCTGTCGCCGCGGCGGCCGAGGAATGTGATGCGCCGGTCGCGACCGGCGTGATGCCGACCGGAGGGTGGAGATGACCGAACATGCGGTGGTGATTGCCGGGGGCGGTCCGACGGGGCTGATGTTGGCGGGCGTCGACGTCGCCATTGTCGAGCGGCGCGCCAGCCAGAACCTCATCGGCTTGCGCGCGGGCTGTCTGCACGCACGCACAATCGAGGTTCTTCGATCAGCGCGGAATCGCCGATCGGTTGCTCTCGCGGGACCGATTACGGGATCCACAGTCCCACCTGGATCTCGAGGTTCACCGACGCGACACGGCAGGCGGCGGCCTATCGCGGAAGACGCGTCCTGCTGGCCGGCGATGCCGCGTACGTGCATCCCCCGATAGGTGGACAGGGCCTCAACATCGGTGTGCAGGATGCGGTGAACCTGGCATGGAAGCTGGCCCAGGTGGTCAAGCGGACATCACCAGAAAGCCTCCTCGACACCTATCACGCCGAGCGCCACCCGGTCGCTGCCCGCGTATTGCGCAACACGATGGCGCAAGTCGCGCTTCGGCGTACGGACGACCGGACCAAGGCGTTGGGCGACACCGTTTCCGAGCTCCTCGGGATGGACGAGCCTCGCAGACGAGTCGCCGCGGAGATGTCTGGTCTGGGCGTTCATTACGACCTCGGCGAGGGGCACCCGCTGCTCGGACCACCCATGCCCGATCTCGACCTGGCCAGCCCCGACGGGCCGCTGCGGGTCTTCACCCTGCTGCACGAAGCCCGGCCGGTGCTCCTCAACCTCGGTGAGTCCGGCGGCTTCGACATCACTCCATCGGCGGATCGCGTTCAGTTGATCGACGCCAAATACGTGGGTACGTGGGAGCTTCCGGCGATCGGGGCGGTCACGGCTCCCACCGGCCGTTTTGGTTCGGCCCGACGGATATGTGGCCTGGGTGGGAGACCTAAGCCAGGCGGGGCTCGCCGACGCGCTAACCACTTGGTTCGGACCGCCTACTGCGGCGTAGCGCACCGGCTGCCAAGATCATTTCTGTGAGGAGTCTTAGGAGGCACGTTCTAGTACCAAGTTGCAGAAATTCGAGTAGTCAAAGGGCGCTTACGCTTCCGGCTCAGTTTCAGCATCTTAGGTTGTGGGAAATATAACGCGAATTTCCGCAAGTAGGTACGAGCCGTCGCATGCCCCAGCGGACGGTCGTTACCGCTACCGCCACATCTCAGGTCGGCGCAGAAGGGCAGACGGGAAGCCAGGAGGTCATGTGGCGAGCCGGCACGAGCTGACCGCGGCGGAGTGGGCACGCATCGCGCCGCTCCTGCCCGCTCGCGAGACGAGCGCAACGTACTACGTGGATCATCGGTGTGTCCTCGACGACATGCTCTACGCCATGGCGTTCGCAGAAGGTACCGTCATTATGCGACAGGAAGCGGATAGCGCGACAGATCCTTCATAGGAAAATCCTTTACGTTGTCCGTAATAAGAGTGAGCTCGAAAACGAGTGCCACGGCTGCGATGATGGCATCAGCTACGGTGAGGGTGCTTCCTTTTCGGGCGTAGTCTCGTTTTAAGAGACCTGCGAGACGAGCCACGGGCCAGGTTACGTGGTAGTACTCAAGGCTGCGCAAGAATTCCTCAGTCGCCTCCTCCTCTTTGGGACGCATCCCGGCATAGATTTCAGTCACGTTAATGGGGCAGCAGGCGAAGAGATGCCCTTGTTTGGCGAGACCCAGAAGCAGATCACAGCGCCCGCGCTTATTGTTCAAGGCGTCAATGATGACGCTGGTATCAAGAAGGTAGGTTGGCACTACGGCTTGACCGCTTTATGCAGCCGCAGTTCGCTTTCTTTCCGAAGTCCTTTGACCCACTGGTTGGCTCCCGCTTTAAGCTCGGGGTGGTTCTTATCCTTCCAAGCTCCGGCTACGTTTTCCAGGGCTCGGATTTGTTGAAGGCGCCGAAGCTCCTTCTCCGCTGCGTGAGTGAGGAACTCGCTCCTGCCTCGCTTGCCGACCAGGCGGTCAATTTCAATGACGAGAGGTTCAGGGATGACGATGTGGGTTCGTCGAGCACTCATTTAAGTCCCACAGAAGTTTAACAGACTATGTGACTTAAAATCAAGGCCGGGTGCGAATTTTTCACGGACACCGCGCGGGCCTAGGCTGCTGAGCCGTCTTGGTCGATACACAGGACGATCCTGTATTACTCGTCTCCTGTTTCCGAAATTCCTTTACGTTTCGTCCATACACGCTCCCCTGACGGTCGGTGCGCCAGGATAAGCCTGGCTGATCTAGTGAACTGAAAGGAGTTCACCATGTAAATTGCCTGTTCGGACATGTAGCCTAGCAAGCGCTCGGAGAGGAGACTCAACGGGTGGGGCCTTGGCATAGGCGAAGACGCGAGCCACAACGGAAGTGAACCCGATACGGCCTCGTGAAGGAAAAGGAAGGTGGCCAGTCCGCCGACTAGGATGAAGCCTGAAACCAGTAGGGAAGCAACAGGTAAGCACCTGCTGGACCTTTCGGGGTGGTTGGGGGTAGCGCGCGTCGACAGATCAGTCGAGGAACCTGGGAAGCCCTCCTGGGAGGCGAAGAGCGAACGCGAAGCGGGAATCAATAACCGTGAGCGGCCCAGAGGGTGGCGGAGAGGCTCGTAGTAGCGAAGAAGCGGGGTAATGCCTGTGGAGCGAAGGGGCCTTACGGAAGAAACGTGGAGTCAGAGGAAAGGAGAGCCGCTTGGCGGAAACGCACACTACGGGAGAACGGCGGAGCGGAGACGCGCTGCCGGACAAACTTTCTGAACTGAGACAGAAACTCGGCCAGAAGGCCAAGCAGGAACCGAAGTTCCGGTTTTATGCTTTATACGACCGGATCTATCGGGCAGATGTACTGGAAACGGCGATGGCGCGAGTGCGCAGCAAGGGTGGTGCGCCGGGCATCGATAGGGTCACCTTTGAGCAGATAGAAAAGCAAGAAGGAGGCATCCCAGGATGGCTGGGGCGGCTGCAAGAGGAACTGCGCAGGAAGAGCTATCGACCGCAGGCGGTGCGGCGTGTGTACATCCCGAAGGCGAATGGAAAGCTGAGGCCGCTGGGGATCCCGACGATCAAAGACAGGGTGGTGCAGATGGCCGCGCTGTTGATCCTGGAACCGATCTTTGAATCGGACTTTCTGGATTGTTCGTATGGGTTTCGGCCGGGGCGGAATGCGCACCAGGCGCTGGAGGAGATCCGCGGACATTTGCAAGCGGGTTATCAAGCGGTGTACGACGCTGACCTGAAAAGCTATTTCGATACGATTTCGCACGAGAAACTGCTGGCGTGTCTGCGGCATCGGGTGACGGACCGAAGTGTATTGGGACTGATCCGGAGGTGGCTGGAGGCGGTGGTGGTGGAAGAAGGCGAGAACGGAAGCGGAGGGAAGCGGACCAGGAATGAGCAAGGAACGCCACAAGGTGGAGTGATTTCACCGTTGCTGGCGAACCTATTTCTTCACTGGTACGACGCGCTGTTTCATGGGCCGCAAGGTCCGGCGCGCTGGGCAGAGGCCAAGTTGGTGAGGTATGCCGACGACATGGTGATGCTGGCGCGCGAGTGGACGGCGGAACTAACCGACTGGATCGAAACGAGGCTGGAGGGAAAGTTCGGATTAGAGATCAACCGTGAGAAAACGCGAGTGGTAGCAGTGAAGCCGGGAGGAGACAGTCTAGACTTTCTGGGGTACACGTTTCGCTGGGATCGGGACCTGAAAGGCCGGTCGCACAAGTATTTGAACGTGCTGCCGTCGGCGAAGGCAATGGCTCGGGAACGGGAAAAGCTCAGGGCACTGACGAATGCTCGTCAGAGCCACACGCCGATTCCGCAGCTGATAAGCCGCTTGAACCGGCACCTGAAAGGTTGGGCCAATTACTTCCGCTATGGCTATCCGCGCAAAGCTTACTGGGAGATCGACTGGTTCGTCCGAAGCCGCTTGATTGGACATTTGCAACGGCGCAGTCAACGGCCGTATCGCCCACCGCGCGGCGTGCTGTGGCACGACCATCTCCAGCATTTCGGACTGGTCTCCCTCAGCCAACTCCCTCGGCGGCGGCCTGCGCATGCTTGAGGTGACTTCTTCTGGAGAGCCGGATGCGGGAAATCTGCACGTCCGGTTCGACGAGGGACGGGGCGAGCAATCCCCCGTCTACTCTACCCGCTCCGTTTCGAGCGTTCACGCTGATGAACGATGAGTTGGCGTCAAGAAACTTAAGAAACACGAGACTAGAAGAACTCACCGGCTATTCGCCAGCCTCGAACTGCTAACCTCATCTTGTTGCCAGGCCGTTTACCGGCGGCGTTCCTGGTGAAGATGCTGCAGTTTCGATCTGGGGGCGCCGGAGTACGGCCGAGCGCTCATCGCGGCGATCGATGGGGCCTTGGGAGCACTTAAGAAATAGCAGTCAGCCTGAGAAGCATACTTGAAGGATACTTTTTAAGTCCGTCAATCGCTTCTTGAGGAGATCGAACCACTCGGCTGGAGTCGCGCAAACGTCCGGCGTTACGGCTACGGAACCTTGAAGGGCTCGGACTTTCGCGGAGCAGTCGCCCTGGAGGGCGTCGGATGCCGCGAGTTCGTTCAGCGCATCAGACAACCGCTCGTGCCAATTCGCGCTTTGCTCCCGAAGCTCTTCGCATGGAGTTTGTCCCTCCTCAAAGGTTAGCTTTATTTCTGATCCGTCCATTATCAAATCTTCGATTACGTGTCTCTCGGTCTCGTTTTTTTCCATCGTCAAGGCCCTCGACCTAAAAGTATAAATGCGGGGCCGCCCCCCACGCGCCGATGCGATTTCAAAAGAGAGCCAAAGCGGCCGTAACTTCTCATGGTCCCTGATCGAAGATAATATTCAGATTGACGAAAACCAGCCTCGTGTTTCTCTTTCTGGCCGGTCTGCAAACATTCTCGTTCGCGCAGACGCAGCCGGTGATCCAAACCGGTCCGGCGGTAGGAAGGCGCGTCCCCGATTTTCAGGCTATAGATCAGAGCGGCCATGTACAAACGCTGGCGTCGGTCTCGGGTCCCAAAGGGTGTCTTCTCGTTTTCTTCCGTTCAGCGGATTGGTGACCGTACTGTAAAGCTCAACTGGTCGAGTTGCAACAAAACTACCGGAAGATCAAGAGCGCCGGGCTCGGGCTTGCGGCGATCAGCTATGACAGCCCAGCCGTTCTGAGGAATTTTGCGGAGCGGAAGAACATACAGTTCCCGTTACTCTCTGATCCAGATTCGAAAATCATTCGACGGTTCGACATTCTGAACACGCAGACCAAGGAAGGATCCAGGTCGTATGGCGTCCCCTATCCAGGTATCTATGTGCTGGACGCCAACGGCGTGGTAACTGCTAAATATTTTGAGGATGATTACAAGGAGCGTGACACCGCCGCCATCATATTGATGAAGGAGTTCGGGCTACAACCCGACGAGCCCCCCATTTCGATCAATGCCAAGCACGTACAGCTTGGCGCGATTACCAGCGATCGTGAGGCGTCTGTGGGGCAGCGCCTCGGGCTCATTCTAGATGTGAAGCTAGGAGATCGCGTTCATGTCTATGCTCCTGGCGTGCGAGGCTACATCCCGATCGATTGGGAACTCGCCCCGTCGGCAGCCATCAACGCTGGACCGGCGGAATATCCTGAGTCGAAGATCCTTCGCCTGAAGGCGATTCACGAAAGCGTGCCGGTCTACGAAGGGGAGTTCCGGCTCATCCGGGAAGTCACCATCGGGAGCGACCAAGCTGTGAGAGCCGCGCTTGACGGGCAAGGCGATCTGACGATCGAGGGCACGTTCCGGTATCAGGCTTGTGACGACCAAAAGTGCTTCGTGCCGGAAAACGTACCGATTCGCTGGACAGTACATTTTCAACCGCTTGACCGCGCAAGAGCGCCCGCCGAGATGCAGCGGAAATGAGAGGTAGCGGGGCTGAGGGCATATTGGAGAGCCCGAGAGGAGGGCTGCCGGGAGAACCCTACCCGAGTTACTTGCGTATTACCACGGGAGTTAGGAAATACGCCTGCCCGAATCTCGGGGGAGAGGAACGGGGTACAAACAACTTGGCTGGGTTCGGCGCAATTGCCGCTGCGGGGAAGAGTATCGAATGAATACTCAAGGCAGCGTTTACTGATGTGCCACCGACTGCTGGAAAAACGACCCGTGCCGTCCTGCTCAGGACGACCGACTTCGAATTCAAGAATTTCGGATGATGTTCACGCACAACGCACTTGTCCGGTATAACGCCATTTAACCGCCAGCCTTTGCCGCAAAGGCGAACTGCGCCTCGGCAGTACTAGCACTCGACTAACCGTCGCTTCAGGCTTGCCCTATACTGTCTTAACAGCTCTGTGATCAGGCCGGATTCCAAGATTCTACCTGGCCACTTTCCAGCAGCCTCATAGTTTGCTAGAGGGGCATGAACTCGCCTAACAAGGCATTGGGATCGATCTGAAATGTTGGCGACACCTCAAATGAGGAGGAGTCGAAATTATCGTCGTGCTTGAAGGTTATGACACGCGTTTGCGTCTGTTTCTTACCGGAAAAGGACGACTGAATTCGGTCCTGAATCTCGACGGGGGCCTTACTCAGCTTGAACAGCTCAGACCAGAGTTGCTGGTTTAAGGTGCCGGAACTAGGGCGACAGATAGATCCGAAATCGATATGTTGATCCGCTAATTGCTGACCTAAGTTGGGCCGATTGGGTTAACGCCGGTTGCGTCAGTAAGTGAGATTTTCGTGGTGACCTGGCGTATCATGATCGGTTCGTCTGCAGAGGACGCTGCACCGCACTTAGAACCTGACAGAGGGTTCAGAGATCCGAGTAACCTTGACGGCTATGGGCTGGTGGTGTCAGCGGGCACAGCTACAGCTGAAATGCCGCTACAGCGAAACTCGTCAAGCCACCGGCGCTGGATAAAGCGTTCGGATGCCGACAACTTCCTCGCAGCGTCAGCTCGGGCCTGGTCACGATACTCCGCCGGAAGGCTCGCATATCGATCATCACCAAGCCCGGTAGGGATCTTCGTCGGCAGAACTCCAACGATCCTTTGCCCAAAAGCAACGGTTCCGCAACACAGCCAGTACACCATTACCACCGAGGGGTAAAACGATAATCGTGTTGTCCTTGGGTGGCGTTTCCGCTACGCAACCCTCCAAAGTTCGGTACTCTCCTGATTGGGGACGCAGGCATGGGGACTTCCAGCTTGGCCTCCTGGCGCCCACAGCCATCGTACCCCAGACGACGGTTTGCTCTTTCGCCTCGATTTCAGGATGGAGCTCCGGGGGAACTGAGTTCAGGCGTTGTACACCCATAAACTCGGGACACCCTCGTGAGCGAAGCTCTCCGTTCTTCGTTGTAGCCTGAATCGGGGCGGAGCCCGCTTGAGAAATCAGGTCCTTTTCCGGAAGTGGTTCCGCGGAGCAGATTTTGAATCCATTTGGCAGTCAACGGAATCATCCGCCATTAGTCCAGACTCGAGGTGGACTGGCAATTGGCTGCGTGCGCGTCGACTGTCCGCCGCAACATTCAGACGGTCGATCGACGACTTGTGTTGTCCGGCTGCCCTGATTTCGACGCGGCAAAAGGAGACGGAGTGGGCACAAGAGCGGAAACACCCTCAACTAGCAAGAGCGCGCTAAAGATCCGCAGATGGGTAGCTCCGCTTACGCTGTGCATTCCGCTCATGGTAGCGGGGCCTCCTTCCGGCAAAGCATATGCGGCTTTGACGCACCATCAGTTGATCGATCAGGCGTGGAACACGATCATCGTACCGATTCTGTTAAACCGTTTTCCTTCGCTCACGACCGAGCAACTGAGAGAGGCACATGCGAACGCATATGGCGGCTGTGTTGTTCAGGACTTCGGGTATTATCCCTTTGCAAACGCGTTCTTCTCGGATCTGACGCATTATGTCCGCACCGGGGATTTCGTGCAGAAGCTCTTTCAGCACGCCCACACAGCTAACGAGTTTGCCTTCGCGATCGGCGCGTTGTCGCACTATGTGGGCGACAGTATTGGACATTCCCAGGCAACCAACCCATCGGTCGCAATCACGTTCCCGAAACTCCGCGCCAAGTACGGTTCATCGGTGAACTACGCAGAGGGGAAGTACCAGCACTGCCAAGTGGAGTGGGCATTTGACGCCGATCAGGCGGCCAAGTTGCGGCTGGCTCCGGCGGCCTATGTGCGCGACATTGGCTTGGAAGTGCCGCGCGAACAACTCGCCGCCGCGTTTTATGAAACCTACGGAATTCCCCTTCGAGAAATCGTAAGCGGGCCGTTTCCTGCCATGAAAACGTTTCGTTTCGGTGCGCGGAGCTTTTTGCCCAATTTCACCTATGCCGAAGCGGTGCTGCATAAAGGACGGTTTCCTGCCGATACACCCGGTCCGGAGCTCGAACAATATGAGCGCGAGATTGGGCGACTTCCGAAGGAAGAAGGGTGGGACCAGTACCGCAGAAAGCCCGGCATCCGCATTCACCTGCTGGCCGGGCTGATCGTGATTTTGCCGAAAGTCGGCATGCTCAAGATGCTCGCCATCAAAGATCCGACCGTGGAGACGGAGCGGGCGTACATCGCGAGCGTAAATCGCTCCACCGCAGCACTGGCCGTTAACCTGCAGCGATTGATGGGGACGAAGATCGATACGGGTCTGACAGACCGCGATCTCGATACGGGACAACCGGTGGTTCCTGGCGGTTATCCGCTGACGGACAAGACGTATGCCCAATTGCTCGCCAGGGTCACGCAGGTCACCGCTGAGCCCATTCCAGCCGGACTTAAGCAGGACATTATCGCCTATTACGCCGATCCGGCGGCGCCTATTTCAACCAAGAAAAAGCCGAAGGAGTGGGCGGCTGTTCAGGAGCAACTGCAGGTGCTCATTGGCATGAAGACGATCTCGGAATAACGCCGTACTCCGTCTCTGATCGCGGTTTGAAGTAAGAAACTGCAGCCGCCGCGGGCTGATTCTAGTCTCCTGTTTGTGCGCCGGGATGAACCGGCATGTAGTTGGGAATGAAAGAGTCCTACAAGAAAGGAGTAGCGAACCATCTTGGCCTTGAGTCTTGCACTCGCCGTCGTGAGGCGGCGGGTGAAGCGTAGACAGAGGTATCGGTGGGCCGGGTATTGAGCTTCGTAAAACTAATTCGGGGCGCCGATCCTGTGAACAGAAGGAGAAGGCAACATGGCCAGCGGCGATAGCGCGAGCCGTTGGTCAGCCCTGCGTAGTCGAAGACCCCGAGCACGCTGAGAAACTGCATGCACGAGAACCGGGAGACCTCGGCATCGACTGGCCGCGACGAGCGGCACAGTCCGGCGGGAGAAGGCAGAAGCCAAACGGCCCGCATGAACGATGCCGAGGAGTCGGATCGCTCTGTAGTACCTGTGAACCAGTCGAACAAAGCCGAGCCATTGGCTGCGGAGGTTGGGGAGGGAAGAGAGCGAACCAAGGAGAACACTTCGCGATCACACACGCTCTCGACGCAGAGCGAGGTCGGCGTGTCCCAGAGATTGCGGGGTGTGCGAGAAGCAGCAAAGGAAAGGAAGCGAGAACGGTTCACGGCTTTGCTTCACCATTTGAACGTCGATCTGCTACGGGAAAGCTTTTACGCGTTAAAGCGGCAAGCGGCACCGGGAGTAGATGGCGTGACGTGGCGGGAGTATGGAACCGGGTTGGAGGATCGGATTACTGATCTGCACAGCCGGGTGCACCGGGGAGCGTATCGGGCACAACCCTCGCGGAGAGTTTATATTCCGAAGGCTGACGGCCGGCAGCGGCCGTTGGGCATCGCCAGTCTGGAGGACAAGATTGTTCAACAGGCGGTGGTGACCATCCTCAATGCGATTTATGAGGTGGACTTCAAAGGATTCTCCTACGGGTTCCGGCCCGGTCGCAGCCCGCATCAGGCGCTAGACGCACTGAATGTAGGCATCTGCCGGAAGCGCGTGAGCTGGATTCTGGACGCCGACATTCGAGGGTTCTTCGACAACATGAGCCACGAATGGACGGAGAAGTTTGTCCAGCATCGCGTAGCCGACCCGCGGATTCATCGTCTGATCCATAAATGGCTGAAGGCGGGAGTAAGCGAGGAAGGCGAATGGTCGGAAACGAAGATAGGGACTCCGCAGGGAGCGGTGATTTCACCGTTGCTAGCGAACATCTATCTGCATTACGTCTTTGACCAGTGGATAGATGCCTGGCGCAAGCGGTGGGCGAGGGGCGAAGTCATTGCCGTTCGCTATGCCGACGATCTGGTGTTGGGCTTCGAGCACCGCGAGGACGCCGAGCGGTTCCTGGACGCATTCCGGGAACGGCTGGCGAAATTCGGGCTGGAACTACATCCGGACAAAACGCGACTCATCGAGTTCGGGCGAAGCGCTGAAACCAACCGCGGCAAACGTGGTGAGGGAAAACCGGAGACCTTCGACTTCTTGGGATTCACGCACTACTGTGGGACTAAGAAGGGCCGCTTCATTGTCTGGCGCAAGACGGCGAGCAAACGGATGCGAGCGAAACTGCAGCAACTCAAGCAGGAGCTTCGACGCCGGATGCATCATCCGCTAGCGCAAGTCGGCGAGTGGCTGGGAAGGGTGCAGCGTGGTTATTACCAATACCATGCGGTACCGGGCAACAGCGCGACGCTCGGGCGGTTCCGACATCGGCTCTTTTGGCTGTGGTGGAAGATAGTAGGCCGCCGCAGCGAAAGGCGGATGCGCTGGGACCGCTACTGCCCGATGTTCGACCGCTGGGTGCCTTATCCGCGCATCGTGCATCCCTATCCAAGCGTTCGCTTCGACGCCACACATCCAAGGTAGGAGCCGTATGCGTGAGCAGCGCACGTACGGATCTGTGCGGGGGGCGATCAGCGATGATCGTCCCTACCGCGACCCGAAATTCCTTTACGTTTCGTCCATATACGCTCCGTTGAAGACGCGGTCCAAATTGTTGATTTCACGTGAATGGCCTGCCGCGTCTTCATTTCGTTCTGCGGCCCGAAGGGCCATGGGTACTCCCTGACGGTCGGTGCGCCAGGATAAGCCTGGCTGATCTAGTGAACTGAAAGGAGTTCACCATGTAAATTGCCTGTTCGGACATGTAGCCTAGCAAGCGCTCGGAGAGGAGACTCAACGGGTGGAGCCTTGGCATAGGCGAAGACGCGAGCCACAACGGAAGTGAACCCGATACGGCCTCGTGAAGGAAAAGGAAGGTGGCCAGTCCGCCGACTAGGATGAAGCCTGAAACCAGTAGGGAAGCAACAGGTAAGCACCTGCTGGACCTTTCGGGGTGGTTGGGGGTAGCGCGCGTCGACAGATCAGTCGAGGAACCTGGGAAGCCCTCCTGGGAGGCGAAGAGCGAACGCGAAGCGGGAATCAATAACCGTGAGCGGCCCAGAGGGTGGCGGAGAGGCTCGTAGTAGCGAAGAAGCGGGGTAATGCCTGTGGAGCGAAGGGGCCTTACGGAAGAAACGTGGAGTCAGAGGAAAGGAGAGCCGCTTGGCGGAAACGCACACTACGGGAGAACGGCGGAGCGGAGACGCGCTGCCGGACAAACTTTCTGAACTGAGACAGAAACTCGGCCAGAAGGCCAAGCAGGAACCGAAGTTCCGGTTTTATGCTTTATACGACCGGATCTATCGGGCAGATGTACTGGAAACGGCGATGGCGCGAGTGCGCAGCAAGGGTGGTGCGCCGGGCATCGATAGGGTCACCTTTGAGCAGATAGAAAAGCAAGAAGGAGGCATCCCAGGATGGCTGGGGCGGCTGCAAGAGGAACTGCGCAGGAAGAGCTATCGACCGCAGGCGGTGCGGCGTGTGTACATCCCGAAGGCGAATGGAAAGCTGAGGCCGCTGGGGATCCCGACGATCAAAGACAGGGTGGTGCAGATGGCCGCGCTGTTGATCCTGGAACCGATCTTTGAATCGGACTTTCTGGATTGTTCGTATGGGTTTCGGCCGGGGCGGAATGCGCACCAGGCGCTGGAGGAGATCCGCGGACATTTGCAAGCGGGTTATCAAGCGGTGTACGACGCTGACCTGAAAAGCTATTTCGATACGATTTCGCACGAGAAACTGCTGGCGTGTCTGCGGCATCGGGTGACGGACCGAAGTGTATTGGGACTGATCCGGAGGTGGCTGGAGGCGGTGGTGGTGGAAGAAGGCGAGAACGGAAGCGGAGGGAAGCGGACCAGGAATGAGCAAGGAACGCCACAAGGTGGAGTGATTTCACCGTTGCTGGCGAACCTATTCCTTCACTGGTACGACGCGCTGTTTCATGGGCCGCAAGGTCCGGCGCGCTGGGCAGACGCCAAGTTGGTGAGGTATGCCGACGACATGATGATGCTGGCGCGCGAGTGGACGGCGGAACTAACCGACTGGATCGAAACGAGGCTGGAGGGAAAGTTCGGATTAGAGATCAACCGTGAGAAAACGCGAGTGGTAGCAGTGAAGCCGGGAGGAGACAGTCTAGACTTTCTGGGGTACACGTTTCGCTGGGATCGGGACCTGAAAGGCCGGTCGCACAAGTATTTGAACGTGCTGCCGTCGGCGAAGGCAATGGCTCGGGAACGGGAAAAGCTCAGGGCACTGACGAATGCTCGTCAGAGCCACACGCCGATTCCGCAGCTGATAAGCCGCTTGAACCGGCACCTGAAAGGTTGGGCCAATTACTTCCGCTATGGCTATCCGCGCAAAGCTTACTGGGAGATCGACTGGTTCGTCCGAAGCCGCTTGATTGGACATTTGCAACGGCGCAGTCAACGGCCGTATCGCCCACCGCGCGGCGTGCTGTGGCACGACCATCTCCAGCATTTCGGACTGGTCTCCCTCAGCCAACTCCCTCGGCGGCGGCCTGCGCATGCTTGAGGTGACTTCTTCTGGAGAGCCGGATGCGGGAAATCTGCACGTCCGGTTCGACGAGGGACGGGGCGAGCAATCCCCCGTCTACTCTACCCGCTCCGTTTCGAGCGTTCACGCTGATGAACGATGAGTTGGCGTCAAGAAACTTAAGAAACACGAGACTAGATGTACCGATTCGCTGGACAGTACATTTTCAACCGCTTGACCGCGCAAGAGCGCCCGCCGAGATGCAGCGGAAACGAGAGTAGCGGGGCTGCCGGCAGTGATATGCTTAGCACGTTCTTGGGAGCTGGAGGGTTCCGTTATGCGACCCAGGTTTGGCGGCTTACTCGTTCTCGGCTTGCTGGCAGTCGCATGGCCGCGGGCGCAAAGCCAGGAAAGCAAGACAGGCAGGACACTCGAGGTTCGCGTCAACTACTCTGGGTCCGGCACGGTGGATGAGAAGCACAAGATTTACGTGGCTGTATGGGATTCGCCGGCATTTGTGGAGGCAAGCTCACCAGTCACGCCCTTGGAGGCTCGGCCTGTGTCCTCAAAGGATGGCACCGTCGTTTTTACCGGCATCAGCAAGAGCCCGGTGTACGTCAGTGCCGCATATGACCCTAGCGGCCAATGGGAGGCCCAATCGACGCCGCCAGCAGGTTCTTCTCTGGGTCTTTACCATAACTCCGAGGGCAAACCCGAACCAGTTCCGATTGAGCCGGGGAAGAAAGCCAGTATCGAGCTGAGCTTCGACGATTCAGTAAAGGTGCATTGAAAGCGCAGTAGTCTGATTCGACCTGACGCAGGTAGCGGCGTCACGTTTGCGCACTGCGAGCGTTCGTATAGGGAGATCTCCATGCCTCCGGAAGAGCAAGAAAAAGCGATTCACATTCTTAGAGAAGCCTATGCCGCGTTCAATCGTGGAGATATTGAAGCGGCCGTAAAGCCACTCGATCCCGAGATCGAATGGAGCGAACCGAAGGAGTTTCCAGGCGGCGGGACATACCGTGGTCACTCAGGAGTGGCGAGTTATTTGACCCAGTCGCGGGCTAGCTGGGCGGAGGTAAACAGCGATCCGGAGAAGTTTATTGTTTCCGGCAATCGTATTGTTGTTTTTGTTCACGCTCGAGTTCGGCCAAACGGCAGCAACGAATGGCAGGAGGTGAGATTGGCCGACGTATATACGTTCAGGGACGGTAAGCCTATCGCCATGCGGGCGTTTGCGGACCGGCAGGACGCATTGCGTTGGGCCGGCGTCCAAAACGTTGTCGAGTGAAGCGCAGCTGAGTCTTGATCACGCCGCACCGTTATGCAGGACAGGTATTCATTTCAAGGTTATTACTACTTTTCCGCGAGCGTGCCCTTCTTCCATATACCGGAAAGCCTCAGGGACCTCACTTAACGTGTAACGCTTGTCGATGACCGGTGTTACCTTTCCAGCCGCCATAAACTCGCGCACGAGGTTCAGGTCCTCTTTGTTGAATCTCGCGATGAAAAAGACCATCTTCCGGCTCACGAACTGTGACAACACAAGTGCTCCGATCAAGCGAGCCAGAAGACCGATCAACGGACCGTCGTTTGGCGCTCCGACCATGAGGAGTATCCCTTTGGGATTCAAGACGCGCCTGCATGCGGACAACGAATGGTTTCCAACGCAGTCGAAAAAGAGGTCGTAAAGTTGGCCACTCCTGGTAAAATCCTCCCGGGTGTAATCAATGACCCGATCGGCGCCGATGGATCGAACCATGTCCACATTCCTTGTACTACAGACACCGGTCACATTTGCGCCGAACGACTTGGCGATCTGCACAGCGAATGTTCCCACGCCTCCGGCGGCACCGTTAATCAAAACCGTCTTCCCCGACTGAATTCGTCCCTTGTCGCGAAGACCCTGCAATGCGGTTAATGCCGCCACCGGCGCAGCAGCCGCTTGCTCAAACGTCATGTTATCCGGTTTTATGGCCAACGCCGATTTCATGCCCAACCCCGACTCGGAAGTAGCATACTCGGCGAAGGCCCCAACGCAGGTGCCGAACACCTCGTCGCCCGCTTTGAACTGCTTGACGTTCCTGCCAACCGCTTCAACCTGGCCGGCCACATCAACGCCGGGCCGTTTGATCTTTGGTTTCCCCAGCCCGAGCAATATGCGAACGATGAACGGCCCACCTTTCATTAACTTCCAGTCAAGTGGATTGACGGAAGCCGCGTGGACTCTTATCAGGACCTCATTGTCCCCAAGGCTCGGCTTGTCAATTTCCTCACACCTCAGAATATCGGGCGAACCAAAGTTTCGATACACAATGGCTTTCATCGGTTTCCTCCCAGGATATGCGCGGAATCGAGTTTAGGGTAGGCGCTTAAGTATCATGACTTGTCAATCAATTTGGCGGAACCGAATAATGTTAGACTGCCGAACGTGGTTAGGCCTGCGGATCGCGTGCTGCTGAATTATCTCGCAGCTTACGACCCGTATGTAGCAAGGTTGGCTTTGGCGGTACGCGAGGTAGTGCTATACGGATGCGCATAAGTAAAGGGACATGTGTGACATACTGGTTTCAGAGACTTTATGGTGCCACGCTTGCTGTGGTTGCATCCCAGCACATATCAGCGGCTGAATCGGCTGAGCAAGGAAGCGGAGAGAGACGGAGCTTACCGTGTGGCGAAGCGCTTACGCGCCGTGGTGCTGAATTCGGAAGGACATACCAGTGGCGAACTGGCGGAGATCCTGCAGGCGCCGCGATCCAAGGTGTCTGAGTGGCTGCAGCGTTATCAAACTGAGGGAGTCGATGGTCTGCTGGAAGGGTATCGGTCGGGTCGGCCCTCGGAACTGACAGAGAAGCAACAACAAGAGTTGGGCGACATTCTCGACAGCGGTCCGGTCTCTTACGGTCTAGACAGCGGCATCTGGACGTCGCCTATGATTGCCTGGGTGATCGAGGAGGAGTTCGGTGTTCAGTATCATCCCGGCCATGTGCGCAAATTGCTTCATAGCTGGGGATTTTCGGTGCAACGGCCGCGCCGTGTGTTGGCGCGCGCGGATGCCGCAGCCCAAGACCGATGGCATCGCCGCATCTATCCCATGCTTAAAAAAAAGCCCGCTCGCGACACTGGGCGCTCCTCTTCACCGATGAAGCCAGCTTCCGGCAAGATTCGACGCTCCACACCACCTGGAGCCGCGTTGGGTGTCCACCGGAAATCCCCGTGACAGGAGAACGTAAGAACGTGAAAATTCTCGGCGCCATCGAGCTTTGGAGCACGCGGTTCGATTATCGCCAGGACACAGTTTTCAATGCGACCACATATCTCGGCTTCCTCGAACAACTCGCTCGCCGCTACCGCCGCCAAGGAGCGATTCTGATTCAGGACAACGCCTCCTACCACAAGCATGCTGAGGTCTGGGCTTGGTTCAAGTCCAACCGCCACTGGCTGGAAGTGCATCAATTGCCACCCTACTCGCCGGAATTGAACCCTACCGAACGGTTGTGGCAGCACACCCGCAAAAACGGCACGCACAATCGATTCTTCGGTGGCCTCGATGCACTACTCGCCACGCTAACGCGAGTCTTTGGGGAAATGCAGTCACACCCTCAACTGATCCGGTCCTATCTGCTGCCTTTTTGTTGATCGTTATGTCCCCTTAATTATGCGCGGTCGTATAGAAGAAGCGCCGCAAGCCATCGAGTCCATTTCTAAGGGTTACGCGGTGGCCATTGGGTTCTCCTTCACGGGCAAGCCGCTGAAAGACGGTTTTTGCCACATTGCAACTTACGCCGGCTACGTGAACCTTGGTTTCAACCGCGGCGCTCTGCTGCCAGATCCGAATCGAGTGCTGGCCGGCACCGGCAAATTGATTCGCCATATTACGATCCGCAACGAGGACGATCTGAACCGCCCGCTTATCCGCCGATATCTTCAGTCGGCCATCGAACAGGCAACTCTGGCGTCCGCAGGGCGAACTTGAACATGTATCCGGAACGGCAGCTCGCGTTAGACAATGTTCAAAGCTCAATTAACTTCGTATTCGCGCTGCGGCGCTCGGGTGAATTCGTTGGATTTTTGCGGGTTGCCGACTAACTGCTAGACACACTAGGACAGATTCTCTCCGGAAGGCACAGCAGCATCTTCGGTCCTCGCTCCTGAAGCAGTCAAAGCCCGGTCCCGCATGGCGATCAAGCAACTCCCGAGAATGCACTGTCTGGCTCGCAGGCTCGTTTCACTGCTCACATCCTGGCGACATATAGCTTGTTCGGGTAAAGGGCCTTCACGACTTTTCGGATGACCTGTGTCCCATTTTCTCCATTGGTAAAAACTACTACTCCGATTCCTTGCGACGGAATGAACATGGCCGAAGTTTTCACTCCCCAATCAGAGCCGTCGTGATCCAGAATCTTTACTCGATTCACGATTTCTACCTCCCATCCCAAACCCATGCCGGCCGTCACTGTGCATTGGCCCACCTCTCCAGCTTCCCGGCATGCTTTGTCCACATCTTCCGGCTTCACCGTATCTCGTGTGATGGTTGCTCGTTCTGCAGCAATTACCTCCGTCAGGCCCTCGTCGCGCATCACGCTCACCACGAACTTGGCATAGTCGCCAATCGTGGTCCGCAACAGGTCCGCGGCATTCCATTTTGTCGCGACCGGGTCGATAGGTTTTTCTGCCTGCGGCCCATGGGGCACTGCCAACCGCCCCGAATACCAATCCTTCGCTGTGTACGAGGTCTCCTCCATGCCGATCGGATCCAGCACCATCTCCTGCGCCAGCGCATCAAAAGGCCTTGCGAACTTCCTTTCGGCAAACGCGCCAACATAGTTGTATCCTTCACCGGAATATCCGGTTTGAGTTCCGGGTTTCCATCTAATCTTTAGTACTCCCCCCGTCATTCGCCGCCAGTTCGCAAATCCAGTCTGGTGCGACAAGCACAACCGGGGAGTCAACAATTTGCTGTAAGGATCATCCCTTATATCCGGGTCGACCCAGATCCGCGACATCGATTCATCCAACGAGAGTTTTCTAGCAGACGCGAGTCGCAGTATTGTCTCCGCCGTTATTGGCTTTGTCAGAGACGCAACGTTGTACAGCGTTTTTTCAGTCGCCGCGACTCCCGGACTCTGCTCTCCGAACACCTCAGTCCACGCCACTTTTCGATCTTGGATATATGCCACCGCTACGCTCGGCACATCGCTTTCTTTCAACCATTCCGCCACATGCGCATCAATTTCAGCGCGGCCATCTTTCGTCGTCGCAACGGTCTGCGCAGTGGATTGCGGGTCCTTATGTGCCGTAGCCGGGATCATGCTTACGCACGATGCGACAGCAACTCCCAACGCCTTCGCGGCTCCCCAAATTCTCACTCTCATGACTTCGCTCCGAGCCCTCTTTGCCCTGAACGTGTGTGGCAGTCCGCACGCGCCGCGGCGTCGTCAAAACCAGCCGCCGGACGGCTCGAGGCCATTGAGGCGCAGATACGTGACGAGATTGCCGTAATGCAAGGCATCATGATTCGGGAGTTGCGTCACGATGAACATCTTGTTCGTCTTGTAACCCCAGAAGTCCGCCGGGTCATTGAGGTGCTCATCAGTGAACCCCGCGTACGCGCCATCGCAGTAGGCGAACGCGCTTTTTAGGTAGGCGACGATCTCGGTCTTCGAATCCTTGCCCTTAGCCGGGGGCGGGGGCGCTTCACCCTTGGCGTTCGAACACAAATAGTAAGATATGTCCCCCACATGAGTCAGGATCTCGGCAAATGAGCGAACGTCCTTCGTCGGCCGGTAGCTGTACTTGGCTTCTCGCATAGTCCCCGCCGCCTTCATGATTTTGTCCTGCATGTTGCTGCGAAAAATGGATATCGTCTTCGTCAGCGGATTCGGTTGCGTGGGCGGCTTGGGAAAGTCCGGCGAGATTTGGGCGTCGGCCAAGGACGCCAGGACGGAGACAAATACCATGCCAACAGGAACCACGACGCGAGCAATGGATCGGAACATTTAAGAATCCCCCAGCATGTTGTAGGCCATGCGAATCCCGAACCGCAAAGCCTGCCAAAACGTTAGCATCGGCGCATTTTTACGGGCACGCACTCTTCCGACCGTCCTCACTTTTAACTCGCTGTGGGACCCAATATTTAGCGGTTTGCCGCGCAGCGGGCACTGTCCACCAGGTGTCCACTCGCGGCAAGAATCGTTGCGAAATCGGACAGCTATCTGCGGTTCGATTCCGAATTTCCACGGCCATCCGTCACTAGCCGTCAAGTCCCGATTAACGCTGCCCTATGTCGAACTCGGAGAACGCGCCGGCGCGTCAGTGGTGGTCGAATGGTCCGCATCCGCATTGTTTCCGGATTGTTCCCGAACGACACGCCGTCGCGACTTACCTTCCAACCGGTCGCCGACAGGGATGCTCCCGGGGGAAGTGACGCGCTGTAGAGATCGGTTGCTCCATGCCCGTCGGCCTGGCCCGCGAGGTACATCCACCATCGCTCATCGCGCCGCACCACGCTTGCGTCCAGAAGGTCCGAACCGTGCGTTCCTGTCTCAGGATCGCGAGGATCAAAAATCTTCACTTCGGTTCCCAATTGAGGTTTGTTGGCCTGCAGCATCGATCCGATTATCGTCGATGTGCTGGTGCGGACCGTCTGTTGACCAGCACAGCGGCGGAATATACGCGGGAGTGAGACGCTGTTCTAGGTTCGAGAGGCGCCTGTCAATTGCTTTGATCGACGAGTCTGGTTCAATTCCCGAACCGCACGCGTGGCAGCCGCCAGTCCTGCATCGCGTCCAGTGGAGATGTCAGAAGAAGTTGGCTTAACGAGGACGTCGGGCGTTATGCCGGCGTCAGGCGTGTCAAAAGGAGGGAACGTTCCGACAAGCGGCAGGTCCATCTCAATGCCTGAGTTGGGAAGTCGCAGGAAGAAAAAGGCTCCGCCATTGATTCCTCGCTGACTGCCGCCGGTTGGCTGGCCGATGAGCGTGCCGAGATGGTGCGTCTGGATGTTCTGAGCGAATTGAAACGTGGCTGAGCTATTGGCCGCGTTGATCAGGACGATCAGCTTTCCGCGGACACGCTCTCCTTTTGGCTTGATAACATCGCCGCTTACGCCGTCGTCAAACCTGGTGAGCTTCAGGTATGTCACACCTGGCGGTGCAGTTGGCCATGGCTCCGATAAATCGACCGCAGAGCTCCCCCAGTTGAGGAAGCTTTTGTCCCAGGTATCGAGATACGGAACGAGTTCGGCAGGAACCTCGCGGTAACGGACCAGGCGCCGTAGGGGGGACAGAACGATAGGCGCATCGATGAGATGCGGAATGATCTCATTGCCGACATCGTCTCCACCTTCGTTGCCGCGCAAATCGAGGATCAGCGCGGGAACGTTCAGCTTAGCCGCCTCGTTAAGATGCTCGTTGAGCCATTGTTTCCAATTACATTTGCTGTTATAAAGCGCCCATGTCGGCATCCGAAGATAGCCACTTCCGTCTGGTAGATATTTCCACTCGAACAGAGCTGCCTCTCCGCCCTTACGCTGCGTCTCCTGTTCCCGGATTGGAGCTATGCGCTGCTCGAACGTTAGAGGACTGACGGCGATCAGCTCAGCGTTCCGGCTGTTCGGTTTTCGGATCAGCAGCGTAATGGTGGCACCTTTCTGCGGAAAGAACATTGGAAAGTAAAGATCGAACGTCTCGAACTCGCTGTCGCCGTTCACCCCCAGCTGATCTATACGCTTACTGTCATTGGCGCCGTCGGCCCGGGTGACCGAGAGGAGCCGAGCGAGAATCGCCGAGGTTTCAACACCGTTGATTTGGATAACTTCAGCGCCGGGAAGCAGGATATGGTCTGGCGTGAAATCCCGGGTAACGATCATTCGCTGGTCGAGCCAAGCGAAGTAGAAGGGCAAGCGCGGTTGATTCTTGAAGAGCGCTTCAACGACCGGCTTTGACTGGTTGAATGGATTCGCCTGGGTGTGACCGCACCGGACCTTCGCGGCAAACTCCGAGAAGGCCAAGAAAGCGTCCTGCAAGCTCTGGTCATGGCTCAACCGACGCTCAAGTGCAGCGAAATTGCCGTCCATCTCTGATTTGCCGCTGTAGCGATAGAGGCCGGGATGAAGCTGTTCATACGCGTTTCGCAAGATGGCTGCATCCGCCTGCAGGCCGCTTGCTTTCAACGCCGGCGTGGTCGCGGCCTGCGCATGGCAACTCTCAGCAATGGACAAAATTAGAAAAAGTCCGATAGAAAATTTCACGGGGATTTGTTCAAGACACCGCTATTACAATCTAAACTAAGACTCTTGAACCGGAGGCGCGTCTGTGGAATCGCTCCTGCAGGATATCCGTTACGGGTGCCGGATTCTCCGGCGCAGCCCGGGCTTCACGCTCGTTGCGGTGCTGGCATTGGCATTAGGAATCGGCGCTAATACCGCGATATTCAGCGTGGTCTACGCCGTGGCCCTCAAGCCGCTGCCTTATCCGGAGCCTCAACAACTGGTGCAAGTTTGGGGACGTTTCACCAATATCGGAATCCCCAATGACCAAAATGCGATCTCCGCGCCGGAGTTTATCGACCTTCAACGGAACAACAGCTTTTCGCAGATCGCAGCCATCGACGACCGCAGCTTCAACATCAACTTCGGCGCTACGCCGGAGCGCGTCCTGGCGTCGGTTGTGACGCCCTCCTTCTTTCCGCTGCTCGGCGTTCAGGCACAGCTGGGCCGCGTGTTCCTGAAAGAGGAAGGGCAGCCCGGTAACGAGCACGTCGTTCTACTGACGGACGGCTTGTGGCGGCGGCGCTTCGGGGCAGATCCCTCCGTGGGCGGCCGCAAGCTCATCATGAATGGCCAGAGCTATGTTATCGCGGGTGTTTTGCCGCGCGCCTTCCAATTCTCCCAGGATGCCGAAGTCTATACGCCGCTGACCTTCTCGAAGGACGACCTCAGCCCGGACAACCGTGGCAGTCATGGCCTCGATGTCATCGCGCGCATCCGATCCGGCCTCAACGTGCAACGGGCGCGGGCCGATATGGCGGCGGTATCCCAGCGCATGATCCGCGAGAACCCCGGTTACCCGTATCGTGACTACAACTTCACTGTGTTGCTGGTGCCGCTGCTGGAACAACAAGTGGGCGACATCAAGACCGCGCTGTGGGTGCTGATGGGCGCCGTCGGACTGGTGTTGTTGATTGCTTGCGCGAATGTAGCCAACCTTTTGCTGGTGCGCGCCTCCGCCCGTGAGCGCGAGATCGCTGTGAGGCAAGCGCTGGGCGTGGGACGCGGGCGGCTGGCGCGCCAGTTGCTCACCGAGAGTGTTCTTCTCGCATTTGCCGGAGCCGCTGCCGGCCTGGCGCTGGCGTGGGGCGCTCTACGACTTCTGATTACCGCCACAGCCACCAGCTTTCCGCGAGTAGCCGGAACCCGCATGGATCTGCCGGTTCTGTTGTTCACTGTTCTGGTAACGCTGGCTACGGGAATCCTCTTCGGGCTCGCGCCCGTCTTCCATTCCACGCGGCCATCGGCTCACGAAGTCCTCAAGGAGGGCGCGCACGGATCGTCGAGCGGATCCTCGCATTGGCTGCGCGGGGCTCTGGTCATCGCGGAGCTGGCGCTCTCGCTGACGTTGCTGGCGGGAGCGGGCCTGCTGGTCCGCAGCTTCCTGCGCCTCGGGGAGGTGGATGCCGGCTTTCGGCCCGATGGCGTGCTCACTATGCGCCTCTCGCTACCGCCGGAGCGATATAGCAGGCCGCAACAGGAGCATGCCTTCTACCGCGACTTGTTAGAGCGCTTGCGCCAATTGCCGGGTGTGGACGCTGCCGGCGCAGTGACCGGTCTGCCACTCAGCGGCACAGGCTGGTCGGGGACGGCTTTCATCGATACGCAGGCCGTATCGCCTCAGGACGCCACACCCGAGGTCGACCAACGGCCCATTACACCCGGCTATTTCGAAGCCTTGGGAACACCGCTTCTGCGGGGCCGCTATTTCGACCAGCGCGATACCGAGACCTCCGCCCCAGTCGCTATCGTCGATGAGACTCTGGCCAAGACCTATTGGCCCGGCCAGGACGCCATCGGCCGCCGCATCAAGACCGGTGGGCGCGACTCGTCCAGCCCCTGGCGCACCGTGGTCGGCGTGGTTAGGCATATCCGATATCGCACACTGGAATCTCCCTCACGCGTAGAGTTCTACTGGCCCTATTCGCAAACGCCCTTTCCTGTTGGCACGATGAGCCTGGCTATTCACACCGGCGCGGACCCGCGGACGCTTACCCATGCCGTTGAGCGCCTAGTGATCGGCCTCGATCCCAACCAGCCTGTTTATCGCGTTCGTACGATGCACGAACTCATGTCGGAGTCGCTGGCTCGCCGCCGTCTCTCCATGTTCCTGTTGGGCATCTTCGCGGCGGTCGCGCTGGCGCTCGCCGCCGTGGGGATCTACGGAGTCATGTCGTATTCGGTTGCTCAGCGCGCGCGTGAGATGGGCATCCGCATGGCGCTGGGCGCGCGCAGCATGGATGTCATGCGGTTGGTCCTGGGGCAGAGCCTGTGGCTCATTACGGCCGGTTTGCTGGCTGGAATTGCCGGATCCTTATTGCTAACCCGCTATCTGTCGAGCTTGCTCTTCCACGTGCCGGCCACCGATCCGCTTACGTATGCTATCGTCGCGTCGGTTCTCGCGGCGGTGGCGCTTCTGGCCAGTTTCATTCCCACGTGGCGCGCCGCAACCATCGATCCCGTGCATGCTTTGCGGCAGGAATAATGCTGACACGCGGCGATTCGTCAGTTCCATCTGTGACCAGCGTCGCTTCGAAGGCTTGATCCATGTCGAAGATCAGGTGCTCTTTGCTCCGGCATCCCCGGAAAAGATGGGAACAAAAGGCCAAGGCTCGTTCTGGCTCATTGTCCTTGCTTACCGAGGACATAAGAGGTATATTGTTATCGGTAATCGAGGGCATTTGACAATGAGTAAACCTCCTGACTTCGTTCAAGGTACGCTGGATCTGCTTTTACTCAAGATACTGGCGCTGGAGCCCATGCATGGCTGGGCGATCAGCCAACGCCTGAACCAGGTCTCGGGCGACGTGTTGCGGGTCAGCGACGGCTCGCTCTATCCGGCTCTGCACAAGCTCGAGCAGGAAGGTTGGATTACGGCTGAGTGGAAGACGAGCGAGCTAGGACGGCGCGCGAAGTTCTATTCACTCACCCGGCTTGGCCGCAGGCAGCTTGAGAAAGAGGCTGCCGACTGGAAGCGACTCTCACGCGCGATCACTTTTGTGGTGGGTATGAAGGAGGCTTAAGTATGCGCTTGGAGCACTGGCTCTATACAATCCCGCTTCGAGTGCGCTCACTTTTCCGCCGCATTCAGGTGGAAAGGGAACTGGATGAGGAGCTTGCGTTCCATCTTGAAGAACGAATCCGACAGGAGGTACGCACAGGCAAAACGCCGGAGGAGGCCCGCTATGCAGCGCTGCGGGCGATGGAGGGGATGGAGCAGCGAAAGGAGGAGTGCCGCGATGCGCGCCGGGTGAACTGGGTTGGAGATCTGTTTCAGGACGTGCGTTATGCCGCCCACACGTTGGCCAAGACGCCTGGATTCACCATTGTTGCGGCGTTGGTCTTAGCTTTCGGCATCGGCGCGAACACGGCCGTTTTCAGCATTGTCAACGGCGTTCTGCTTCGGCCACTTCCTTTCCCCGAGCCAGAACGGCTGTTCCTGGTTTCATACAAGCCCAGAAATAATCCATTCATTCCCGCCGAACCCACCATGTCTGACCGGGATTACGTCGAGTTTCAACGCCGGGACCAAGTCTTCGAGAGTATCGCTACGGTAGGGAACGAGCGCGTCACTTTGACCGGCGCCGGCGATCCCGTGCTGGTGAATGCCTCGACGGCTACGGCTGATTTCTTTCAGGTGTTGCGCGTGCATCCCTCGATCGGAAGCGATTTCCTTCCGGAGGGCCAGGCGGACGCCAATACCGTGCTGCTAAGTGACAAACTCTGGCACAGCCGTTTCGGCGGCGATCCGAAGATAGCCGGCAAGCCCATTACTCTCGATGGCGTCAGTTATGTCATTGCAGGTGTCATGCCGCCGGATTTCACGTTTCAGGGAGCAGAGTTATGGATGCGGATGGAAATCCGCCTTGATTCACACAACTCATTCATGCGGCCAGTTATCGGAAGATTGAAGCCTGGTGTTTCGCCGCAACGGGCGGAAGCGGAATTGCAGGCGTTTGGCGCCAGACTACCGCTTCAAGCGGGGGAGAACCGGAATGATTTTGTTGCGCGCATTCTGCCTCTCAAAGAGCTGTTTGTCGCCAACGTGCGAAAGCTACTGCTGATTTTTACGGGCGCCGTCGCGTTCGTTTTTCTGATTGTGTGCGCAAATGTTGCCAATCTATTGCTGATTCGCGGGGCTTCACGCAAGCAGGAGTTGGCCGTTCGAGCCGCGTTAGGCGCAAGCCGGTGGCGCTTGATTCGCCAGCTGCTCACAGAAAGCACAATGCTCTCAGTGGCGGGAGGAGGACTGGCTGTTCTACTCTCAGTTGCGGGTGTGCGAGGACTCTTGACGCTTGTGCCGCCGGGAACGATTCCCCGGACCGGGGAAGTTCATCTCGATGGGTGGGTGCTTGCTTTCACATTCGCGCTTTCGGCGGTGACGGGTATTTTTTTCGGCCTCATGCCGGCGCTTCAGGCAACCCGGCGTGAGCTGCCGAAAACGGGAAGGCATGAGGGACTTCGCGCTGCCTTGGTGACGGCCGAAATTGCACTGGCTCTCGTTCTACTTACGGGCTCTGGCCTGCTAGTTAAGAGCTTTCTCCGAATGAACTCGGTTAATCCAGGCTTCCGCTCCACCAATCTTCTGGTCGCGACTGTCGATTTGCCTGATTCGCGCTATCGCACTGCCGCGCAGATGCGGATACTCACAGAACGCACTCTATCGATGCTGTCCAATCTTCCTGGAGTAACCTCTGTTGCCGCGGTGAACTCGATGCCTTTCGGATTGTGGGGAGTTCGCGGAGATTTTCAACTGGAAGCCGGGCGTCACTTGCCGCGAGGCTATCTCGCCGACAAACCGGTGATCAGTCCAGGTTACTTTCGCACGATGGGTATCCGGCTGCTCAGTGGGCGCGAGTTTAGCGAACGTGACAATTCGACCCAGCCCGGCGTTGTGATTGTCAGCCACTCGGTCGCGCACCGGCTCTGGCCGGGACAAAACGCGGCCGGCAAGCGCATTTCAATGGAAGACGAGCCGAAGGCTGAGGACTGGCTTACCGTCGTTGGGGTGGTGAGCGATGTCAGACAGCAGCGCCTGACGGACGCACCGGGGGCAACCGTATACCAGACATACCAACAGATAAAGCAGCCTTTTTTCCTCAGCAACATGAGTTTCGTTGTTCTAACGAGCGCGAATTCGACGGCTGTGGCATCGGGAATCCGCGAAGTTATCCACAAGATGGACAAAGACCTGCCTACTCAGTCAATCACTACGATGGATACGATTGTTGCGGAGACGATGACGCAGCCGCTATTTCAGACGCGCCTGCTCGGCTTGTTTTCGATGATGGCGTTGTTCCTTGCGGCAATCGGTGTCTATGGGGTGCTCGCCTGCACAGTGGCGGAGCGTACGCACGAGATCGGAATCCGCATGGCTGTGGGGGCGCAGGAGAACGATATTTTTCGGATGGTGCTTCGACGCACGCTAGTGATGGCAGGGAGCGGCGTGCTGATCGGCATGTTTGGCGCCGTGGCCGTCACGCGTGTATTGGCGAAGTTCCTGTTTGAAGTTACACCGACCGATCCTCCCACGTTTATTACCGTGACCGCGATTCTGGTGATTGCGGCGTTGCTTTCCGCTTGGATACCGGCACGGCGGGCGACGAGGGTGTATCCGCTGGTGGCCTTGAGATACGAGTGAAGCGCGGTAACGCGCGTTTTGGTACGCCAGACGGCGGAAATTGGGGTTCAATTCCGGAGCGCCCCCAGTAATATCAACAGTGGCGATCGTGGGGCTTGCAGGGAGCATCCGGGGCAGCCGTTCGGCTATCTCCGCGGACATGCTCTCGGTGCGCATCGGGCCGGCGTCGACGTGAATCAGCCAACTTTAATTTTTCCACCGGGCAACTCCGGGGGGGGCAACCATACTGGGCCGTCAATTTCCAGTAGAACTACCACGTAACGGCATTTGCGATAGGCAGTCTAAACGGCGTCCACTGCGGGGGTTCGTCAACCCCCAGGCACTTACCAGGAGGTAGCCTCGATGCCAGTTAACCCCGTCCGTTTCACGCGAAAGGTGGCTTATTTTGCGACTTTCGCACTCGCCGCGCCGCTGCTTCTCGCCGATTCGTTCGACCAAACGAATCTGGTTTCCAATGTTCCCAGCCTGGCGGCAAATACCGATCCTAACTTGAGAAATCCCTGGGGTGTGTCCTTCGCTCCGACTTCGCCCTTTTGGGTATCGGATCAGGCGTCTGGTCTGTCCACACTATATGACCCCGCCGGCGTCCCCCAGTCGCTGGTGGTAACCATCCCCGGAAGCGTTACGCCTCCCAGCGGGCCTACCGGACAGGTATTTAACTCGACCCTAACTACCACGACCCCCGGTTTTGCTTTGCCGAACGGCAGCCCAGCGGTCTTCATTTTCGACACGCTTAACGGAACTATCGACGGCTGGAATGGCGGTACCTCGGCCGTGCAGGCGGCGTCCACACCCGGAGCGATTTATACCGGGCTCGCCCTGGCAAGCAGTGGTGGCTCAAACTACCTGTACGGCGCCGATTCCACCGGCCAGATTCGAGTCTTCGACTCCACGTTCCATCCGGCGACGCTCGCGGGAAATTTCACAGACCCCCACCCGATCACAGGTTACGCCCCGTTCAACATTCAGACAGTAGGCGGACAACTTTATGTGACGTACGCGCAGTTGACGCCGCTAGGCGTCGCCGCGCCTGGGAGCGCGGGATACATCGATATTTTCAACACGGACGGAACCTTCGTCAAGCGGTTTGCCACCGGTGGGCCTCTGTTCGCTCCCTGGGGCCTGTCGATGAGCCCATCGGGCTTCGGAAGTTTCGGGAACGATTTGCTAGTAGGCAACTTCGGAAATGGCGAAATCCTTGCATACTCGCCGAGCGGAACTTTTCTTGGAACCCTGGATGGGACGAACGGGAAGCCGCTTACGAACGATTTTTTGTGGGCGCTCGAATTCCGCCACGCGAGCGGTTTTAATCCGGACGCCCTGTTCTTCACCGCCGGCATCAACAACCAGACAGATGGCCTGTTCGGCGACATTACACCGACGCCGGAACCCGCGGCTTTCCTTTTCACCGCGATCGGGTTAGGGGTCTTGCTACTTTTCGGCCGGCTGCGCACGTCCTCACAGGCGGGCTCGCCATCGTCCAAGTGACAGATCTCTAATCGCGTCGAGTGAGGCGCTCGATGAGCGTCCGGTGTTGAGGAAAGGCCCTGACGAGCTCGGAGCGGCGGGCCATTTCGAAGTCCGCGAAATCGAAGCCGGGCGAGACTGTGCAACCGACGAGCGCGAAGGGGTTTGGCTGGGATGAACACGGCTGTTCGGTAAGACATGCGGCAAACCAGCAACCCGCAGGTACGACAGCCTGGAAGCGCTCGCCTTGATCTGCGTTTGGACCAAGCTTACTTTCGACATAGCGGCCGCTTTTGTCGATCAGATGAATGGACAAGGCGCAGCCGGTATAGAAGTGCCACATTTCATCCGAAGCAATCCGATGAAAGGCGGAGAAGCCGCCGGCTTCCAGGAGGAAGTAGATGGCGGTAGAAGCACTTCGGTCGCCATGGAAGGCGGGTGGAAGAGCCGGGCGGGGAAGCGTGAGAGACGCCCGGTAGGTCTCGCGGAAAAAGCCGCCTTCGGGATGAGGCGCAAGGTTTAGCTTATCGATCCAGTAACGCGCGTCGGGCTCCATTGAGTAACAATCGCAAATTAGAGCACACGCGAACGTCAGCGCTGTCCGCGATACCAAAAGCGCCGCCCGCGCAAAGCCAGCAGCGGCGAATCGAGTTGCCGCGCAACAAACTGACCCGCTGTTCTTCGAGATTTCCAAGCATGTAGGTGAGATACGGATGAATGACGGCGGCGATGTGGGAGAGCCGAAGCCCGTGGCACATCGCGAGCGCATACTCGGAAATCATCTCGCCTGCATGCGCGCCCAGGATGGAGGCGCCTAGAATCCTGCCACGCTTATCAACGAAGACTTTTACCTCAACGAGCAAGTCCGGTTCATCAACATCACGTTCGGCATCGCGGTGTGACTAACAGCAAGGGCCGCAAAGCGCTTCATTTCCCTTACAGCTATTTACAACAGATCTTTGCAGTCACATAGGACTGGGCACATCCACGTTATCCGGCCCAGATTCGCAAGAACATACCGCGCTTGCCAAGCTAATGGAAGCTCCATCGCCATGGGTCGTCGTGCTCTGTTTCTCCATGCTCATGCTTTTCGGGAACGACGGATAGTCGAAAACCTGCCCGATCTCCATCAAGGCCACTCTCAAGAAGCGATTGATCGTCTGAGGGACACGACCAGTTCGATCCGTCATTAACGTCGCCGGTACCGCGGTACCGTGCCGCCTCTGGAAATTTACAGAGCGGCATTGTCCGAGAAACGCCCATCGTGGCGTCGTCATCGACGAACTTAACCGCCGGAATCGCGTCCGGTTCGACCTGGTTCTCTACCCAACCTTCAAGCGCCCTCAGCATGTCGAATGAATTTGGCCCGGGGCCACCGCCGCAGTGATACATCCCCGGCTCGAGAAAAAGTCGCGCACCCCTCTGCAACTGCTTCAGGCCGCCACTGAGCCGGGCCGCATCTTCGTAAAACCGAATTGTCGAAAAGGGCGAGACGCGACCATCACTGTACCCGTGATAAACAATGAGCTTGCCACCATTTTTTAAGAACGTCGATAGCTTTGAGGGGTCATCGCCATCGAGCCCTTCGGTCCGCCGATCCAGGAGGTGAATGACTGGATCAGCGATGACGTTGGAAAACCCCATGGGGAAATCAGCATTGCTGTTAAAATCCGGATCGCGGTAAACCAAATATCGAAGAATGTTATCCGCAGCAAACCATGAGGTTGGAGGTGAATCGCCCCATGGCTCTGCGGCGTAGATGTCAACCGGCGGCCCAGCCGATTCTACATCCGTCGCGAGACTCGAATTAGCGATGTCGCTTACGGGCCCCCCAAACGAAGCAACAAGGCCACGCTCATCTTTTGCGGCGTCCAAGTAGTGATCGAGAACACCGACTTGGTCCTCGGTAAGACATCCTGCAGTACTTCCGTTTCTGCACAACAGAGACTCTGCTCTGAACGCGCACTTGGCAGGGTTCTGAATGAGACCATCTTTCACGCCGTCCAAAGCATCGCATTGCTGTTGGATCTTCTGGTCTACAAGTTGCAGCAGACTAGGGTCAATGTAAGCGCTCGAAGACTTGAGAAGTGCCTTTGCAGTGGTGTATAGACGAATCGTTCTACCGCGGTAGTCGAATGTGGGATCGCCTGCTATAATGCCATCGAAATCGGACGGGTATCTGGTAGCCTCGACCATCGCCTCGCGTCCTCCGCCTGAGCAGCCCTCGAAGTATGAGTGCTGGAGTTCATCTGAATACCAAGCCGTAACGAGCGCCTTGGCGCTGATTGCCACATTGTGGACAGCCCGATAGTACACGTCAACCAGCGCATCTCTATTTGGCTCGTCTGAGGCTGTTAGCGCCCACTCAGCTTCGAAAACGCTGTTGTTAGCCGCGTGTCCATCGTCAGTGGCTGCTATCGCGTATCCTCTGGCGAGAGCATCGCTTGGAACCCCGCCCGAGAATACAACCCCGCAAAGTCCACCGCAGCCCTGAAATAGAAGCTTGCCATTCCAATTCTCAGGAAGCAAAGCCGCAAAATTCGCTGTTTTCCCCGTCGCGCTATTCGTTACAACAGTGCCGGTGAGCTGGCAATATCCCGGCGTGCCGTCTAACGGCGGCACGGTGAGCGCACCTGTGGGATTCGGACCTAAATCCAGATTTGCATCGGTAACCGGTGCAATTGCCATACCCGGAGGCGCCATATGCTGCAATTTGGCCGCCGTACAGTCGGACAGAGGTGGAGCAGACGACCCAGCAACTGGCCGTACGAAAAGGGAATATAGGGTTGTCAGAGCAAAACCGATGCTCACGCATCTCCGAGTTACCATGAATTAATTGCCTCCTGATCGGTGATTGAAATTGAACGGCAAAAACCGCCGCGTTCCTGGCGCGACAATACTCAAACTCGCACTGGCAATCTTCGAGCGGGAGTAACAAGCTGTGATTTAACGGTGAAAAGTATCCTGGAACCTTCGAGTTTGACGTGACAAACGTCATCTCACCGCAGAACTGAACGACCGCATCCGCGATGCTCAACTCTAGCTTATTTCCGCAGATGCGCAGGACCTTCCGAAAAAGTGTCCGCAGTACCGATCTGTGTTCTCCCAATATTTCTCCAGAGGAAGTGCGCGCGGAACTTCAACGCCTGCTGAGCAGCTCTGCATTGCAGCATTCGGAGAGTCTGTGCGACTTTCTACGACACGTTGTGGACCGCACACTTTCTGGCCGGTCCGAAGACATCAAGGAGTATACGCTGGGGACCGAGGTGTTTCACCGCGGGCCGTCCTTTGATCCGCACACGGACACGATCGTCCGAGTACAAGCGCGACGCTTGCGTTCGAAGTTGGAGGACTACTACTCGGGCGAGGGTGCGAGCGCACGCATTGTTGTCGCAGTTCCGAAAGGGAGATATGTGCCAGAATTCACACTCCGGCGCCACCTCCCGACCGAAGTTGCTGCCGTGGTGCCAGGACATATCGGACGTGTTCGGTTCCGGGCAACCGGTGTGCTACTCGCATTGGGAATCGGCCTAGTGAGCGCCTTCTGGTTTTGGCCCAAAGCCAAGCGAAGTGAATCTTTTTCGATTACGCCGCTAACTACTTACCTTGGGTTCGAGCGCTGCCCATCATTCGCTCCCGACGGCGAACGGATTGCATTTTCCTGGAACGGCGAGAAACAGGACAATTTCGATATCTATGTCAAACAAATCGGGGTCGCGGATCCCCTTAGGCTGACGAGCGATCCGCGACCTGACATCAGTCCCGCCTGGTCGCCCGATGGCCGCACCATAGCGTTTCTGCGATTGAACTCCGTCGACAAAGCAGAGCTACTGCTAGCGTCTTCGTTGAGCGGCTCGCCCGTCCACCGGTTGACAGAGGTGGCTTCGCCGGCGCAAGACTATCTGGCGCTGCGTCATCTTGCGTGGTCCCCGGATAACAAGTGGCTCGCCGCATCTGATGCCAGATCATCCGATTCCATCAAAGGCTTGTATCTTGTCTCGGTGGAAACGGGCGAGAAGCGCCGGTTGACTTATCCTTCCGCGGCATACGATGATGCAGAGCCGGCTTTCTCACCGGACATGAAGCAGCTTGCGTTCGCACGTTATTCCGGCGCCTGGGCGAGCGAGCTTTATGTGCTCGGCCTCACAGCACAGTTGTACCCGAACGGCGACGCTAAACAGCTCACTTTCTATCATCGGCAAACCGGTTCCCCGGTTTGGACATCCAACGGTCGAGCCCTGATATTTACGCGAAATGGCACCTCCGGTATTCCCAGCCTGTGGCGAATGACGCTCTCGGGCCACCGGACACCCGAGCCACTGCCCATATCAGCCGGGAACAGTCCTTCCATAGCGCTCTCGCGCCAGGGAAACCGGTTGGTTTACGCGCGCGGGACCTATGATTCCGACATCTGGGGCATCGAACTGCCTGCTTCATTCGACGGCTTGGATCAGGATCTGAAACCCAAGCTGTGGATCGGTGCACAGTCGGAGCAGGAAATTCCACAATTCTCGCCGGACGGGCGATATATCGCATTCGAGTCCACTCGATCGGGTAATGGCGAGATCTGGATCGCTGATCGCGATGGCTCACATCAGCGGCAGCTTACGAACATACACTCAGCCTTGGCCGGATTTCCACGATGGTCCCCCGACGGAAGAAAGATCGTTTTCCACGCACGGCTGAATGCCTACGCCAACCTGTTCATCGTAGACTTCCCGAGTGGTCAGACCAAGCGCCTTACCGACGAGCCGGGGTGCGATGACTATACTCCGAGTTGGTCAGACGATGGTGGGTGGGTCTATTTTGGATCGCGGCGCTCAGGAGATATCCAAGTTTGGAAGATACCCGCAAAGGGCGGTCGCGCAATTCAGGTGACCAGATATGGCGGATGGGCACCTTTGCAATCGGTCGATGGCCGATATCTGTTTTACGGTACCCGCAACCGGCCTGGGCTATGGCGTGTTCCAATAACAGGCGGCGAGGAGGAGCAGGTACTGCCCGAGATTGCGGGCTGGAATTCCGCCTATGCTCCTGCTAAGCGCGGGATCTATTTCATAAAACCCGTCAATGACGATAGAGCGGGGATGCTCGCCTTCTTCAGCTTTGCCACAAAGCGGATTACTTCCCTCGGGACCCTCTCGCGCCCATTGGGATTGGGGCTTGCAGTCTCGCCCGACGAGCGCCTGGTGTTGTATAGCCAAGTGGACCACGTCGGGAGCGACCTAATGCTTATCGAAAATTATACCGATCGCAATTAACGTGCCGTATCGAAGTTCTCGGCGAGTTTGCACCTGACCCATATTGAATGCATAGATCGCCGGTAACGGCGAAGTGCCGATCTAAGAAGATCGCTGGGGCCGTCCGGATTACCCGTCACTTCGCGACCACAGTGGATCTGTCGACCTCAAGGTGATTCCGTCCGGATCGCCGACGATCATGGTACTGACCCACACGCCCCGGTTGCCACCTTATTAGATTGAAGTTGGGCGCCCTTCTCTGCGGCTTCGACGATGGATACCATCGAAATGGAGGCCAGAGCATGAACAAGATCACACCGTTTCTGTGGTTCAACGACAACGCCGAAGACGCTGCGGAGTTTTATTTCTCGGTATTTCCGGAAGCGAAGAAGCTGGGGGAGCTGCGTTCGAGCGGCGTGGGGCCCTGGCCCGCGGGAAAGATCGCGACCATCACCATCGAACTTATGGGCCAGCAAATGACGTTCCTCAACGGCGGCCCCGCGCAGGCACTTACGCCGGCTTTCTCGTACTCCGTCGCGTGCAAAGACCAGGCCGAGATCGACCGCTACTGGGACAAGCTGCTTGAGGGTGGCGATTCCGGCCTGCATATTCGCAAAGCCTCTACTGGTGCGGGATCTCATCGAACTGGCTGGCGCGCCGGTATGGTCACTACAGCTGACTTGACCTAGGTATTCCGCAGAGTCCATACTAAAGATAAGTTTGCTTACTTAGCAATCTGAATATATATGGCTCGCCAAGATTCCTTCCAAGGCTCGATTCCCTTGCTGGTGTTGAAAATCCTCGCGAGAAGAGGGCCTCTTCATGGATACGGCTTAACGACCCACATGAAGCAGGTCTCACAGGATGTTTTGAACGTCGAGGAGGGGTCTTTGTATCCTGCTTTGCACCGTATGGAGGAGGCTGGCCTGATCAAAGCCAAATGGGCCACAACTGAAAACAACCGGCGGGCGCGGATGTACGAGATTACCCAGGCGGGGATGAAGGAACTGCAACGGGAAGAGAGCCGATGGCGCATCATCTCCAGCGCGATTGGGAGAGTTCTGAGGGAGGCTTAGGCGCGGACATGTCATTACTATCACGTTTCGTTTCCGTATTTCGCACTGAGCGTCTGAACCGGGAGATCGAAGAAGAGCAAGAATTCCATATTGCTTCGATGACGGCCGAGTTGATCGCGGAAGGGATGGAGCCGGACGAGGCGGCGCGGCGAGCGCGGATTCAATTCGGGAATCGAGTTCGGACGAGCGCGGAGAGCCGCGATGCCAAGCTGTTCGGATGGGTGGAATCGACGTGCCAAGACCTCTACTACGGCTGCCGCACGCTCCTCAAGTCGCCTTCATTCGCCGCTGTTGCGATCCTGACGCTAGCGCTGGGAATTGGCGCTAACACAGCGATCTTCTCGGTGGTTAATGGCGTGTTACTCAATCCGCTGCCGTACCCGGACGCCAACCGGATCATCTTACTGTTTGATGAAATACCGAATTTCAAGAACGGCTCCATCTCTTATCCGAATTTTCTCGACTGGCAGCGCATGAACCGCACGTTTTCGGCAATTGCAGCGTATCGCGCGACTGACTTCAATCTTTCCGGTCAAGGCGAACCCGAACACCTGCAAGGTGAAATGATCTCCGCCGGGTTCTTTGAGATTCTGGCCGTCAATCCGCTGAGGGGACGAACGTTCAGCAAGGAGGAAGACCACCTCGGCGCAGATCCGACAGCGATGATCTCGGAAAGACTGTGGAGGCGGAAGTTTGGCTCGATACCCAACATCATCGGCCAGCGGCTGATCGTCGATGGCATCGGGCGAACGGTCATCGGCGTCGTGCCGTCCAGTTTCCTTCTACGAATTCAGAACTTCCAAAGAGGTACGCCGCTCAACGACATATATACTCCGATCGGCGAGTACAACGAGCCGAAGTTTTATGCAGATCGAGCCACACCCTGGGGCATGGACGCCATTGGGCGTATCAAACCCGGAGTAACCCTCGAACAGGCGCGCAGCGACATGGGCCGCGTCTCGCGCCAGCTCGCTGCGATATATCCCGATGTCGACAGCAATGGGAAAGCAAACCTGGTCCCGCTAAAGGAGGAGATGGTGGGCGACATGCGCCCGGCGCTGCTGGTGCTGCTGGGCGCGGTGGGGTTGGTGCTGCTGATCTCGTGCGTCAACGTGGCAAACCTGTTGCTGGCACGCTCGACGTCGCGCCAACGCGAGTTCGCGATCCGCCTGGCGGTGGGAGCGGGGCAGATGCGCATTGTGCGTCAACTGCTTACCGAAAGCATTCTGCTGGCGCTGATCGGGGGTGGACTCGGGCTGCTGCTTGCCAGGTTCGGGACGACGGCCGCGATTGCAGCCGTTCCGCAGACGGTGCCGAGGGCGGAGGAGATCGGACTCGATCTTCGAGTGCTGCTCTTCACGGTTGTAGTATCGCTGGCCGGGGGCGTGGTGTTCGGGCTCGCGCCGGCGCTGAAAACGCGGCGGGCGAATATCGGCGCGGCCCTCAAAGAAAGCGGACGCACAGTCGCTGGGGCGCGCAGCCGCACCCAAGGTGTTTTTGTGGTCCTCGAGATGGCGATGGCGCTGGTGCTGCTGGTGGGAGCGGGGCTCATGATCCGCACGTTGTTTGTCCTGTGGAGAGTGGATCCGGGTTTCAATTCCCACGGAGTCGTGACTTTCTCAGTTTCGCCGCAACCATCCTTGGCGAAAGAAACTCCTGCCGCCATCCGCGCCTTCTTCCGGCAGATGCACGATAAGCTTGCCTCCACCCCAGAGGCGCAGGCAGCATCCCTCAGTTGGGGCTCCAGTCCGATGGAAAACGACAACGATATGTATTTCTGGTTCGTTGGCAGGCCAAAACCTGAGCACCTTACCGATTTGCCCATGGCGCTCGTGTACATTGTCGAACCGGACTACCTCAAGACGCTTCAGATAACCCTCAAGCGCGGCCGTTTCCTGGCTGATAGCGACAACGAACACTCTTCCGCTGTCGTGGTGATCGATGAGGCGCTGGCTGAAAGGTATTTCTCCGGACAGGACCCCATCGGTCAATATCTTGATCGAAATATTGATCCTTCGGATCACGACAAACGTCCCGCCCTGCGGATTGTCGGCATCGCCGGCCACGTCAACCAGTGGGGACTAGATTCAGATGCCTCCAGCCCATTGCATGCACAGATGTACCTTCCGGTCGCACAGATGCCGGATGAGTACATGGGCAACCTGGCGGAAGGACTCCACGTGTACGTGCGGGGCAAGCGCGCCACGACGCCGAGTTTCGAGATTCTTCGCCAGCGACTGCTCTCACTGAACCGCGGATTGGTGGCCTTTGATAGCGTGCAGATGGAGCAAGTCGTTTCGGGATCGATCGCGAGCAAACGCTTCGCCATGGCACTGCTTGCGGTGTTTGCCGGACTTGCGCTGATGTTGGCGAGCATTGGGATTTACGGAGTGCTGTCCTATCTTGTTGGACAGCGCACACAGGAGATCGGCGTGCGTATGGCTTTAGGCGCGGCGCGGTGGGATGTCTTGCGGATGATTCTAACGGACGGAGCCCGGATGATACTGGCCGGGACGGGCCTTGGCGTGATAGCGGCCCTGGGCCTCACGCATCTGATGTCGAGCATGCTGTTTGGCGTGAAGCCTACCGACGTTCCGACTTTTGTTCTGGTTGTTCTTACGCTTTGCTCGATCGCACTACTGGCCTGTTACGTGCCGGCAAGAAGAGCGATGAAGATAGATCCCGTGATTGCGCTGCGCGATGAATAGACGGTGTCAATGTGAAGCGTATTTCGGGTCAATCTTGCCGGCGAGCGTCATCTCCGCTTCCGCTTCTTGCGTCTTGTTGGTTTGATCGAGCGCCACACTTAGGCTGTAATGTAGCGATGCGTTTAGCGGGTTGATGTTGATGCCTTTTCTGTAGAGCTGAATTGCTTCTTCATATTGGCCCTTGGCATATAGCGCGCCACCCCAGTTCAGGTAGGCAGGCGCATAATCCGGGTCGATTTCGATAGTGCGCTTGTACTCTGCGATCTCCTCTTCATTCCCCATCGCCCCATATGCGATACCGAGATTGAAATGCGCACCTTCGTCTTGCGGGTAGAGCCGCGTCGCGACTCCCAAGATCCCGGCGGCGGCCTGCTGGTTTCCCATCTCGCCATAGGTTATGCCCAAGAACGTTAGCGCGCGTAAGAAGAACGGATAGATTTTGAGGGCGTTGAGTAATTCAGCGGCCGATTCCTGTCGCTTACCTTCTTTGCGAAGGTTCATAGCTTCGTCAAATTTTGCCTCTGCTTCCTCGCGAAAATTACGCGGCATGCGCTGAAGTATGAAGTACTTTCCGTTCCCTTCGATGACATCGGATATCTCTCCGGGCTCAAGCTTCAGCACTGCTGCAGACCACAGAGGATCGAGCTGGCTTGTCGTGAGATCCCCCACATAGCCGCCATTCATTCCCGTGCGGCGGTCTATCGAATTGGCCCGGGCAAGTTCGAAGAAAGATTCTCCCGATAGAAGCTGCTCCCGGATTGCCGCCGCTTTTGCTCCGTCGTCGAGAACCATCGCTCGGAGATACAGATGCCTGGGAGTAATCGTCGTTCGCCATGCCGGATTATGCGCCGCCACTTTGACCTTCTGCCCGGGGTGGATGCGAATCCAGTGATCCGCCATGACAAACGCGCCGCGTATCTGGTTCGGCATATGACACCCGACGCAGCCAGTGATCCGATTCACCGGGCACAAACCCGCATGATTCGTTACTTTCGCGCTATGACATCGCAAACACGTTGTTTCGGATCTGGCGACGAGCACAGGAGCGGGCGCATCCCGATGCGGGTCGTGACAATTTGTGCACGTAATCTCACCCGCGCTCTGACGCCAGCACTCAGTATTTTTCAATGCCATCACCTGGGCGGAAATGAGCGTATCGTCCGGCATAGCGTCTTCGACGAAGACGATGCCCGCATGACATTGCGAGCATGGCCGCATCTGGTCGGCAACAGGCAGTTTGTCCGGGTTCAGTATGCCGAGGTCTCGCGAGTGAGCGCCGAGCGCAGTTAAATGTGATTGGCCTGGACCATGGCAGTTCTCGCAAGAGACGCCGCTCTCGACGCGCGTTCCGTGAGTTCGCGGGGCGGCGTGGCATGCGAGGCATTTCTCTTCCAAATACGGAGTTAATGGCCGGCCCAAGGCCGTTTCATAAGTGGAGGGCTTCTCTTCGGGAAAACCGAGCTCGAGCGCAAGATGGTTCTGCAGCGTAGAGTGGAAGTACCTTCCTTCGACCAGAGGCGCACGCGGCAGAGGCGAGCCTTCCAGAGCCGGAACGCGGAACAGGAAAACAATCCCATGGCGTTCGCCGCCTATCGTGGTTTCGACCGGAAAATCGAGCTGCGGCTGCCCTGGCATTTGCACTCGAAATTGCAGTTTCTGGCCGGTTTTCTGGACCGCGTAATCGATCGCCGGCGCCGGTCCCTCCGGGTGCGTCTCGGAATACCCCGCCGGGAGTTGCCGGGTAGTAACGCCCTGCCAGGTCCGCGCCATGTTTGTGCGTAACTGCGACATAGCGATGTTCTTATGGCAGCCGGCGCATACGTCGCGCCCCAGATAGCCGCTTTCGCCGGCGCTGCCAAGCGAAGGCGCCATCAGCAGCAGGCAGATCAGTTGCTTCACGCTCGCAATTTTACCCACAATCTCGTTTGGCTAGCGAGCTGTTATACAATCCTGCCGTGCAAACAAATCGCTACTTCGTGACCGCACTCGCGGCCTGCTTGATCGCTTCCGGCCTGGTGGCTCTTCCGGCGTTGCGGGAGGAGCCCGCGAAAATAGAGCGGCTGAGCCCAGAGATGGACGAGTTGATTTCGCGCGATGCGCAGTTGGAGACGCTCGCTTCGGGATATACGTGGACGGAGGGCCCGGTCTGGATTCAGGAGGGGAAATACCTGTTATTTGCCGAGATTCCAAGCAACAGCATCATGAAGCTTGTACCGGGCGAGGCCCCCACGGTATGGATGAGGCCAAGCGGCTACAAGGGCAAGACGCCGTTCGGCGGGAAAGAGGCTGGGTCGAATGGCATGACGCTCGATAAGCGCGGGCGGCTGACGGTGGCGGGGCATGCGCAGCGCGATGTTTGGCGGGTGGAGGATTTGAACACGCATGTGCAGATGACGATTCTGGCCACCAGCTACGAGGGCAAACGCCTGAACAGCCCGAATGACCTGGTATACAGGTCGGACGGCTCGCTGTACTTTACCGATCCGCCATACGGGCTGCCGGCGCAGAGCGATAAAGATCCGCAGAAGCAACTGGATTTCAACGGCGTGTACCGCCTGCCGGGCGCGCTGGAGATCAAGCCAGGATCGCAGCCAGCGAACGACAAGCTGGAGGTGGTGGTGCGCGATCTGCCGCGGCCGAACGGCATTGCGTTTTCGCCCGACGAGCAGTACCTGTACGTGAACAACTCAGAACCGCAGAAGATCTGGATGAAATACCGGGTAGAAGCAGATGGGAAGCTGACGGACGGGAAGCTGTTCTTCGATGCGACCAGCGACACGCGCAAGGGTGCACCGGATGGCATGAAGGTGGACCGGAATGGCAATGTGTACAGTGCGGGGCCAGGCGGGATCTGGATTTTCTCGCCCGAAGGGAAGCACCTGGGAACGATAGACCTGCCGGACGCGACGGGGAACCTGGCGTGGGGCGATGCGGATTACAAGACGCTCTACATCACATCGAGCGGGAACGTGTACCGGCTGAAGACGAACGCGGTGGGAGAGAAGCCGTAGCGCCGTATAATGACAGTGATTGAAGGCAGTTCGCATCTGTGTTGTCACGTGTCTGCTTTGCGCGACGATACGGGCCGACACTCCCGTGCAACTGACGGCGCGGGCGGAAAGTCTGATCCGGCAGGGGGACCGGGCGGCCGCTCTGAAGTCGCTGGCGGAAGCGGAGAAGGCCGCACCTCCTACGGCGGCGACAGAAGATCGTATTGGGTTCCTGCTGGCGGTGCTGCAGGAACAGAGCGACGCGATCGGTCATTTCCAAAAAGCAATTGCGCTGGATCCGGCGTTTGCGGCGGCGCACTACCATCTCGGGGTCGCGTACTGGATCAGCGGTAAGCAAGACCTCGCGATTCCGGAGCTGGATCAAGCGGCAAAGCTGGCGCCAGGTGTTTTTGATTATGTCTACCGGAGCGCTTCGGCATATCTGCTGCTGGGGAATCCGGCGAAGGCCCTGCCGGGGCTGAAGCGGGCAGTAGCGCTGGACGCAACCAAGTTCGTGGCGTGGAATGATCTTGGCGCAGCATTGAAAGACACCGGAGATTTGGCGGCGGCGGTAGACGCTTACGACCGCGCCGTTGCGCTGGACCCTAGCAACGATGAAGCGCGGAACCAGCTCTCGAATGCTCTGATTGAGACGCGGCAACCGGAGCGCGGTATTGCCGAGGCGAATAAAGTACTGGCACACAATGCTTCGGATACGAACGCGCTGATGAATATCGGGTACGCCAATTTCGAGACGGGCAACTTTCAAGCGGCGGAGAAGACATACCAGCGGATCATCGCGCTAAACGCATATTCCGCGCCGGCCCACTATAACCTGGGCGTGGCGCTGAAGGACCAGGATCGTCTGGAAGAGGCGAAGAAGGAGTTTCAGGAGGCTGTTGATCTGGATTCGACCATGGCGCAGGCACACTATCTGCTGGGGATTACGGACTGGCAGCTGGGGGATTTCAAAGGCCTCGCGGATTCGATGCGGGACGCCATCGCAATTGCGCCGGACTACGCCGAAGCGCACTACATGCTGGGAATCGCGCTTAAGAACAGCGGCGACCTGGATGGCGCGTTGAGTGAATTGAGAACGTCTGTACGCCTGGATCCGAGTACTCCGGGTCCCTACAACACAATGGGCCAGATTCTCCGGATCAAGGGCGACAAGGAAGGCAGCGAGCAGGCGTTTGCAAAAGGCGCGCAACTGAAGCGCGCGAAAGAGGGGCTGCTCACGAACAATCTGGATCAAGGGATGCGTGGCGGAACGATGACGAAGCCGATTACGCAGATGCCGCAGGCTCCGGCGGGGGCATCTCACTAGCTTGACACGGAATAAGTGTGCACGTAATATTTACTTATGAATGTTACTTTGTCTATTCCAGACGAGACTATCCAGGAGGCGAGACGGCGTGCGGAAGCGTTGGGTACGAGTGTGAACCAGCTTGTCCGTGAGTACCTTGAGCAGTTTGTCGGGAAGAGCGATCCGAGTGCCGACGCTAAGGAGTTCGAGCGACTCTCGCGTATGTCTCGGGGCAACTCGTCTGGCAGGAAGTTCAATCGCGACGAACTGCACGACCGGCAATGAGCGGGTTGGTCTTCTTCGACACAAACGTGTTGGTATATGCCGACGATATTTCATCGGCCGAGAAGCAAGAGCGGGCAATCGCGCTGGTTTCCGAGCATGTTCGTCGAGGGACGGCCGTGCTATCACTGCAAGTTCTTCAGGAATACTTTGTTGCCGCAACGCGCAAACTCCAAATGGCTCCGGAGTTGGCTCAAAAAAAAGTCGAGATTCTTGCTCGCAGCCGGGTCGTTCGGTTTGATCCAGGCGACGTAATCGCTGCAATCGAACTACACCGGCTTACTCGCATCTCCTTTTGGGATGCCCTTATCGTTCACGCTGCGCGATCCGCAGGCGCGACGGTGCTGTACAGTGAAGACCTCCAGCCTGGCGGCGTCCTTGGCGGTGTGCGCGTGGTCAACCCGTTTGCGTCATAATACACGGCGTTCGAGATAGAAAAGGCTGGAATAGCTCTTGCTATTCCGCCCTTTGGACTTTGGACATTCCGGCAGCGTTTGGTGGCGCGGACGATCTTGTCGTCTGCGCTTCGCCTATTTCTTTCATGAAAGCGCTAGACCAATGCCATTCCTCTGCAGAGCGCGCCAGACCTGCCTTCACGGGATTGGCCTCTACATAGCGAATTGCTTTCTGTAGCTCTTTGTCCGAGCGGATCCAACGATCGTAGGATTCGTCCTGCCAAAAGGCATTAGCGGTCAGACATAACAGATGTTTCGCACGTCTGGCGGTCGCTCCCTTGAGCCATTGCAGAATGCGTGACATGCATACCTGTGGTGTCCAGATCACGTGGACGTGATTGGGCATGATCACATAAGCATGTAGCGCGTACCATTGCTTGACTGAGGCTCCATATTGCAGAGCTTCGACCAGCATTCCGGCAACACGCCTGTCCTTGAGCCAGACTGGCCCCAAAGTGGCACGGTCCAGTTCGCGATCGACAGCCACAAAGCGCTCGCGTGCCCCAGCTTGCTGGCCTTGTGATGCGGAAACATGCCTTGGCAAGCTGCCAGCCAAACGGAATGTCACGAACACCGGTACGTCATCTGGCACCCAATGGGGCAAGCGCCTTCGCGAGTCGATCATAGGGTCGAAGGCAGACGGCAAGACCGTCTGCCCCACCCGGAGAAGTGCTCCGGGCGCATCCACTCTCTCGGGAAATGTCCAAACTCATAAGGACTTTGGACATTCGGGCAGCGTTTGGTGGCGCGGACGATCTTGTCGTTTGGTGCAGACTGGCCCCAAAGTGGCACGGTCCAGTTCGCGATCGACAGCCACAAAGCGCTCTCGTGCCCCAGCTTGCCGGCCTTGTGATGCGGAAACATGCCGTCCGATGGGGCAAGTGCCTTCGCGAGTCGATCATATGGTCGAAGGCAGACGGCAAGACCGTCTGCCCCACCTGGAGAACTGCTCCGGGCGCATCCACCCTCTCGGGGTTTGGTGGCGCGGACGATCTTGTCGTCTGCGCTTCGCCCATTTTCTTTCATGAAGCGCTAGACCGCGGAAACATGCCTTCCAATGGGGCAAGCGCCTTCGCGAGTCGATCATAGGGTCGAAGGCAGACGGCACGACCGTCTGCCCTACCTAGGTCCAAAGTCAAAAGGCCGGAGAGCTTTTGCTCTTCTGGCCTTTGTGTTTCGGACTGGGTTTGCGATTAGAAGGTGATGCCAGCGGAGTACTGGATGCGGCGCATGTTGTAGAGACCGCCTTGCGCTGTGCCGGTGATCTGGCCGACGTTCGAACTGGTTACGTCCGAATTCGGCAGACCAAGGTTGGTGTGGTTAAATAAATTGGTCGTGTCGACACGGAACCTGATTTTGAGGCGCTCCGTAACGGAGAACTGCTTCATCATGGACGCATCGACGTTGTTGAACCACGGTCCAATTAAGGTATTGATCGGGTAATTACCAAAGGTATTGCTTGCCGGGAAGGTGTAAGCTCCGCTCGAGATGCCTGTTATCCACTGGCTGCGGTTCAGGTTTGAAGCGTATGGGCTGCCAGAACCAACATTCGGACGGTTATTCGGACCGGTGTAAGGTACCGTGGCTCCGCCATAGTTGTCTATGGTAGGCATAAAGGGCAAGCCGCTATAGAAGGTGTAGATGAAGCTGACGTTCCAGCCTCCGAAGACAGCATCCACGAACTTATTTGAATTCGACCCGTATTTGAGGCCGCGGCCGAACGGAACGTTGTAGTTATTGGCGAACGTCCACTGTTGGTGGTTCATGAGGGCGTTGTTGCCGTAACCCAGCGGCCGGTCATACAGGAAGGTATAACCTTCGTTGCCGCCCCAACCATCGCCCTTGACAGTCTGGTAGGTGTAACTTCCCTGCGTCGTCAAGCCGGCCAGACTGTTGATCTTAAAGATGGCCTGGAAGGAGTTGTACTGGTTAACGGCGCAGTTGCAGAAATCATTGACGCCGCCGGTCCAGCCGTAGTTATAGCGCGGGCCAAGAAGGCCGGCGAAGGGATAAGCGCCAGCCGCCACGCCCGGAATAAAGTACTGCTGGTTTATGTTGAAATTCTCGTCGGTGCCCAAGAGCATATGCCGACCAGAGTTACCGACATAGCCACCGGAGACGACGATCTTGGGGGTGAGCTGCTGCTGAACAGTCAAATTGTAAGCATAGACGACGGGGAGGGTCACGGTGCCAGGACGCGTGAAAGCACCGATGGTAGTTCCCGCCGGCCACACGTAGGTACCATTCGGGCCGGGCAGATAGCTGGCTCCCTGGTAATTGGCTGCGTTGAAGGCAGGAGGGCCCTGCGCGAGGTTGAAGACATCGCCGAAGTTATTATTGTTAACGTTTTGTTGAGTCAGCGACTGGTTGGCGAGTATAGGTGGGTTCTGGGTTACGTTGTGGCCGAAGTTGTTGCCGAAAACACCCAGACTATAGGCCCAGCCATAACCCCCGCGGATCACTGTCTTGGGAGTAACTTGATACGCGGCACCGAAACGCGGCGCAAAATTACGCCAGTTCATGGTTTGATATCCATGGTTGGAGGTCAGACCGAGGCCGAAGACGTCCATCAGGCCGGTGTTCACATTCAACTCTGCGCCATTGCCGGGCTCATTGACCGTTTCGGGGAAGAGCCACTCCCAGCGGAGGCCGATTGTGAAGGTCAACTTAGAGGTGGGACGCCATTCGTCCTGGCCGTACCAGGCAAGGCGTTTCTGGCGTTCCTGCGCGTTCAAGCTGGAACTCACATAGCGATTGAAGGAGGTAACGTCGCCCAGAAGGAAGGTGGCGAGAGCAACGCCGTAGGTCGGACTGGCGCCAATGGCGGAAACATATCCCGTCGGGCCGCCGTTGAACGTGAGTTCTCCGGCGCGATGGCTATCGCTGGGTACACGAAGGTTTAACGCGTAGCGGACATCCGTACCGAACTTGAAGGTATGGTTGCCGCGGATTTTGCTGATATTGTCAACAAACTGATACTGGCGCTCTAGCTGATCAAGCGGGCAGTTGCACTGGTTCACGCCGAGCGCGTAGCCAAGTTGTGCGTTCGGTCCGGCGGGATTTTGAATATAGAATGCCGGCATACCACCGGTCTCAGCACTCGTATTCAGGCCGGGGATGCCAGCCGCCGCCGCCGGCGAGGAGCCTATCTCGTTAGGAACGTCGGTGACGTGATAGCGCATGTAGCCGAAGCGGAACTCGTTGATGAGAGTGGGGTTGACGGTGTAGGTCCAGCCGGCGGCAATACTCTCATTGAAGGCCGTCGAATCACCGGAATAATTGGCGTTGCTGAAGTCGGGGCCGCCGGCCAGATTGCCGAAAGCGCCCGGAGCCTGCTCATCGTATGTGGCGTAGCTGTACCGGCCGAAAAACGTGCTTTTCTCATTCAGGTAATAATCCCAACGCGTGTCCCACTGGTTACCATCGAGAGCAAGAGCACCGGCACTGGAGAAGTTGTTGTATGGAGCGTTGGGACCGCTGACCGCCGTGTTCGGAGCCGGCCAGTAATTCATAATGGCCAAGGCTTGCGGGCTGAGGCGGCTGGCCGGGATCTGGTTATTGGCGAAGGGCAGGCGGCCTACACCGGTGGTCTGATTGCCGGTTGTGGGGTCATAGATTTGATACTGGCAGGTGTTGGGGTTTGCGCCGGTTCCGGCGGTCAAACAGCCCGGATATCCCGGGGAATCCCGCAGCCAGTCGCTGAGATCGCCGGTGCGCTCCGAGGCTGTCGGCACAGTCGTCAAAACCGATCCGCCTTTGGTCTGACGGGTCAGTTGGGCATCCGCAAAGAAGAACAGCTTGTCCTTGATAATGCGCCCACCGAGAGAGCCGCCGTACTGATTCTGGCGGGTAGTGGGAGCACCGTTGTTTTCGGCGGAGTTGAAGGGGTTGCGGGCGAAATCCAGGAATCCAGGGGTGTTCACATAAAGGTATTCGAACCCATCGGCGTGAAACTGGTTAGTACCGGACTTCGTGGAGTACGTATTCACTCCGCCAGCGGTATAGCCGAACTCCGCGTCATAATCCTGGTTCGACTGCTTCACTTCCGTCACCGAATCGAAAGTCGGGTTAATGACGATGATGCCCAGGATGGGATCCTGATTGATGGTTCCGTCGAGGTAGTAGCCGGTGCTATCGAACAACTGCCCGTTCACTACCATCTGTATGCTGCCCTGCGGGTTCTCATCGGAGGCGTGCTGCCAACCCAACTTCGCCGTGCCGGGATCCAACAACGTAAAAGCCTGCAGATTGCGGCCGATGCTGGGGAGCTCAGAAATCTGCTGCGACGAAAATGTCTGGGCGACGTCGGCGCGATCTGTCTGCAGAAGGGGCGCCGCGGCAGTGACTTCCACCGACTGCTGCACGTTGCCAACCTGCATGGAAGCGTTGAATTGGGCGGCCTGATCGGGCGTGACCACGATAGCATTCGAGACGACTTTCGAAAAGCCGGGAGCCTCGATCGTGACCGTATAATTTCCTGGAATTAATTGACCTTTCGTGTAGTTGCCGGAATCGTTCGTCATGACGTCGGCGGACGTTCCTTTATCCACGTTGGCAATTGTGACTTTGGCATTTGCAACGGCGGACCCACTGGGATCAGTGACGGTACCGATGATGCTGCCGAATATTTGCTGGGCTATTGCGCTGGTTGCCGAAAACGCGAACAGTGCTGACGCGAGACAGAGGCAAAACAGGAGCCCCTTGCGATTGCTGACCATACCTTCTCCTTGGAAGCAAAACTCTCAAAAAATGGCTGTTTAAGCCTCGTGGCTGCCTGGAAATGCAGCCGTAACAACTCACACCTTGGAGTAGTCTAAACGATTTATCGGGCTTTTGCACGTAGAAAGTGACCCACCTTTTGTTGGTGACGAGGCAGGGAACGTGGGGTTAATGACGTTTTAATGCTTCTATCGAACGCGGACTGGCTCGGCGGGTTCGATTCGCATGATCAGGCTCTGGGGCATCAGGCGGAGAAATTCGTCAATCACCGCCTGGCTCTGCTGGGGCCGGCCGGTTTTGCGGTAGACGTTCGCCAGCGCTTTATAAGGACGGTAATCATAAGGCTCGAGCGCTATGCTCTGGCGTAGAGAGTTGATGGCATCGGCGACGGTGCCAGAGTTGTTCTGTGCGATGCCAAGGTCGAGCCAGCGCTCGGCTCGTCCCGGGTCCTGCTGGGCCGCGCGCTTAAAAAAGAGAACGGCCTCGAGGGGCCTGCCCGCTAGCGAGCAACATGTAGCCTTCAGCAGCCGAAACCGCATCGTCTTTCTGACTAGACGGGAGGGAAGACAGAAGGCGGTAGGAACGCTCGAAGTACGGCGCGGACCGCTTCTCGCGCGCCACATTGAAGTATGCCAGCCCGAGATTCCGGATAGCGAACTCCGGCGGCGGGTCATGCCACGGCCCCAGAACCGGATTATCGGAAATATCCTGAAGTGAGGCAGGCCAACGAATGATGCGGTGATCGGTTACACTCGCGTGGGCGATGTCGGCCGCCTTGCGGCGGGGCATGTGGCACGTGACGCAATCCTGATCGGCTGGTTTGTGGGTGGATGCGAGTTCGGCGGGCGGGTGGCAGGACTCGCAGATCTGGCGCACCTGCTGCTTGCGATCCGCGACGGAGTCACCGTGAGGATCGTGGCAGGTTCCACACCAGAGTTTGCCCGCGCTGCCGCGCAGGCATTTGCTGAGCGCGAGCTGCTCGGCATGGCTGACGGCCAGGATGGAATCCTGATCGCCGCCCGTGGTGCGATAGACATAGTGGATTTCGACCTGTTCCAAGGGCAAGCCGGGGCGGAAATCGGTCCAATACTTTCCCGGATTCAGGACGGTTGTCACGCCTTCGAGGTGACACTGCTCGCAAACGCTATCCCGTTCACGAACGGGAAGCTTAGCGGGGTTAACGATAGTTCCGGCGACAGGATTGGCGCGATGCTGCTCCGAGGGCCCATGACAGCGCTCGCAGGAGATGGGTTCGAGCGCGACGCGATCGGCCGTTTTCTTAATCGCTCCGGCGTGGCAGAACAAGCAATCCTGCGTGATGGAGCGGCTGAAATCGAGGATGTGATCGTGTTCGTAACCGGGGGAGACATCCCATTCGGAGCGGCCGATGTAATAGGACGCGGGCGACTGGAAAAGCCTTCCGCCAAGTTCAATCAGATAGCTGTGCCCAACGATGCCGTGACCTACCGAGTAGGCGATGGGGTAATCGGCAACGAAGCCATGCTCAAGTAGCTTGTGGTGCATGAAGCCGTTTTTCGAATAGACCTGGATTTGGCTGCCGGAGGCGATATGCAGGAATCCGCCCTGCAGGCTCTGATCGGGCGCGCCAAGCGACTGGCCCATAGCGGATTGGGAGAAGCGGGCGACCTCGCGCGGATGGCACGGCAAACAGGGCTGAGTTGCGGGTGAAACAATCTGGGCAGCGGCGGGGAGGATGCTCGGAAGAAGGCACAGCGAAACGACAGCGGTGCGGAGGAACTGCAGCAAGGGCCATTATACTTTTCAATATGTTGCGGATTTCGTTCGCTCTTTGCTTTGCCGCCGGGCTGGCGGCCGGCGCAGCGACGAGCGAGCACCAGCACGGAGTGGAGCTGTACAAGCAGCAGAAGTATGCCGAGGCGATTGCGGCTCTGCAGGATGCCGCGAAAACGGAGCCGCCGGATTCGGCCGAGTACAAGGAATCGGCGCTGTTGATCGGGCAGAGTTATTTTTTGTTGTCCCAGGCGCCGAAGGCGATTCCGTGGCTCGAGAAGGTGACGAGCGTCAACGAAGCCAACTACATGCTGGGCTACGCCTATGTGCAGACGGCGCAGATGGATCAATCGACGGCGGCTTTTGCGCGGCTGTTCGGGATAGAGCCTAAGAGCGCGGCGGCGTATCTGGTTGCGGGGCAGATGCTGATCAAGAAGGAATATGAGACACAGGCGCTGGAAGAACTCAAAAAGGCTCTTGCATTGGATGCGAAGCTGCCGGAGGTTCATTTTCTGCTGGGCGAGATCGCCATCTATCAGGGCCGGATCGACGACGCAATAGGGGACATGCAGGCGGAACTTGCGTTGAATCCGAACTTTTCCATGGCGTGGTACAGGCTGGGGGATGCGTATACGCGGCAGGAGAAGTGGGCCGCGGCGATACCGAATCTGCAGCGGGCCGCATGGCTCAACCAGGACTTCAGCGGACCTTACATTCTGCTTGGCAAGTGCTACTTCAAGACCGGGGATTATGGGAACGCCGAGGGGATCTTAAAGCGCGCTCTGATGCTGGACCCGAGGAATGCGTCCGCAACCTACATGCTGGGCCAGACGCTGATACTGGCCGGCAGGAAGGACGAAGGCAAAGCAATGCTGGACAAGTGGAAGGAATTGCAGCAGCAACAGCAAGTGCAGCCGTGAAACCGGCTACTGGCGGGTTGCCATCTGAGCGCGCACACGGGCAAGGTTGGCGCGGGCGGCTTCGTGCTCGGGATTGATGCGTAAGGCGGCTTCAAATGCCTGGGCGGCGGCCGGAAGGTCTCCGGTAACAGCCAGCAGCGTTCCGAGATTCGCTTCGACATCGGCGTCACCGGGCGCCAGGCGCGCCGCTTGACGGAAACAGGCGAGAGCGGGAGTCACCTTCTGCAGCCGGTAGTAAATGGTTCCCAGTCCAGCCTGGGCCGCGGCGTCGTCCGGTTTTTGCTGCAAGTATCCCTGGAAGGCGGCTTCCGCGCCGTTTAGATCGCCAATGGCGGCGAGAGCGCGCGCCAGGTTGTAGCGGGCATTCAGATAAGAAGGTTCCTGTTGCAGCGCATCCTTTAGAAACGGGATGGCCTCGGCCAGGCGATCCTGCAGCAGAAGGACGGCGGCATAGCTGTTCAGAGCGGTGGCGTTCTTGGGCTCTACGCGGAGAGCATCGCGATACGCCGCAAGCGCGTCATCCAATTTGCCGCGGTACTGTTGGAGCGCTCCGAGATTGTAGTTGGCCAGGAAATCATTTGGATACTTCTGGAGGCGGCGGCGCATAATGGCCTCCTGCAATGCGAGGCGGGGATCCTCATGGGTCACAGCGTCACCGGGGGCAGCGGGTTTCGGCAGAACCTGCAGCCAGACGTGACCCATTTCGTCGTCGCTGCGGTTGCCGGTTTTGACCAGCTTAGGTGGGTGATTGGGATTGCGTGGATTGGCTTCGGAGTTGTCGTACGTGACCCGCATCTCCACTTTGGTGCCCTTGGGCAGAGCGATCGGCTGGCGGTATTCGTATTCGGCTTGCCAATTGATGTCCCAATCGGGGATGCGGATGAGCGGGCGGCGGACGCCATCGGGAAGAATGGCCCATGCCTCGATGCTTTTGCCGAGATAGTGGGCATGCGGATAAATGGCGAGGACGTCCACATCGACGGGCAGCGTGAGGCTGTCGGTGATCACGTAGTTGCGATCGCCTGGAGGAATGCTGATGGCGCCATCATGCTCGAGCTGCAGCAGCATGGGAAAGCGGGTGGGAGGACGGGAGCCGAAGTAGAGTCCGATTTCAGCCTGCACGGATTCGGCTTTGCCGGTGGGCTGCAGGTGGAGATTAAGCACGAGGTCGGTTCCGGGGTCGAGCCGCCAGCTCATGTCCTCCGGCTCGAGGCGGAGAACGGTCGCGGGCTTCCAGAAAAGAAAGTGGGAATCGGGATCGAAGCTGTTGGGGGCGGCTTCAGTGATGACGTCCATGCCGGGAAAACCAGGCCGGCCATCTTCGCCATCGCGGGAGCGGAGCGATCGGGTGCGGTCAAGAACGACGTTGGCGTGATGGACCACGCGGGTGTTGTCGAGGCGGAGTTCGAGGCCGCGGACGTACTTGGTTTCGGTGAGACCAGTGGGGATGATGAAGTTGCGGAAGACGTCCGTTCCGCCGGCGGGCATGCGAAACGGTTTCGGCATGCGGAGGATGAGATCGGGCGTGCCCATCTGCCACTCGCTGTTGAAAACCGGCGCGGATGGAAGGTCGGCGGCGCTGCCTTCGAGTTTGCCCTGGCTCACCCAGTCAGCAATGAGGCGGATCTGGGCGTTGGTCAGGCTGCGATTACCGGCGAATTCACCAAAGCCGTCTTCGGGAGGCCAAGGCGGCATATAACGGCGAGCGGTAACGGCGACAATCTGCGAGGCATGCCGGTGCACGTCCTCATACGTAAGCAGCGGGAAGGGCCCAACCCCGCCGGAATGGTGGCAGGGCGCGCAGTGCTTGAAAACAAGCGGAGCAATGTCCTTGTTAAATGTCACTGGCGCCGCGAATACCGGTAGAGCGAGAAGCGCCAGCAGAATACACTTCATTCCGCGATACTTAAGCACTGTAGCATCCGAAGAAGGAACCGATCACTTCCGCAAGGCGTTCCGGATCAGGTCTTCGAGCGGCTGCTTCGCCAGTTCCGTGCTGATGAAGAGCTCCTGGCGCGCTCCGGCGCTGAGCGCGATCGCTTTCCAGCCATTGGTAGTGGGAACGGTAACGCGAATCACCGGTTCGCCGCGGGCATCGCGGACGCGGCGGATGACGCCGGGAATGACCGAACGGATCGCATCTTCGATGAGCAGGCGCTCCAGCACCGGGCGTAGGCCATCGATGATGCTGTGTTCGATCTTGAGCTTGCCCTGGACCGCGCGCAGCTTCATATGACTATTTGAAACGCTTTTTGTAGAGGATGTCGATGCCGAACTCGCCGTTATCGTCGCGGAGGGCGACGATAGAGTACTGGCGGTTCAAGGCCCACTCGACGCGAAAGATCTGTTCGGCGGTTTGGGACAAATTGGTGACGTACGTCACGATGAAATCGCGCGAGATCTGCTCTTCCAATGTCAGGCGCGCCTGCGGCGTGTTGGTGATGCCCTGGACCACGGGATCGATTTTGACATTGGTTACGCCGAAGAGCTTCGAGAGACGGCCGGAGGAGGGCGAGATGGCCTGGCCGAGGATGCTGTAGGCGCCTGACTGGAGCGCGGCGGCCTCGCTGTTCGCTTGTGCGGTGGGGACACCGGCACCTGAATTCGGCGTACGGCCGACGGCCAGCAGCGCGAGGATGTCGCGCGGCTGCAGAGGCGGGTCAGACCGGTAGGTGATATTCAACTTATGCAAAGTACCGGCGATGGTGATGTCTACGGTGATTCCGCGGGTTTCGGTTTGCAGATCGAGATCCAGAACCGGCTCGATTTTTACGGTGTTGAGGAACGCGATGTCGCCGCGGTTGATGCTATAGCGGGTTCCGAAGACTTTGATGTCGCCCTGGTTGGCCGTGATGCTGCCCAGCACGATGGGATGGTCTGGCGTGCCGCGCAGACGAAGGTCGATGCTGGCTTCGACATCTCTGCTTAGCGCAGTACTGAGCACGAGATCGGGCGCACTTTCAATGCTCAGGTCGAAGCGCAGACCGCTCACGAAATCTTTCTGATTCGCGGGCGCGGGGACGGGGGCGGCGAAACCGGCCACGATGTTTCCGAAGTCGGTGTTGGGGCTTAGCACCACGCGAGAAACAGTAGCCGTGCCGGAAACAATGCTGGTCTCGCTGGAGCCGTTGAGCTTGAGATCAGCGGAGGCCGTTACGCTGATGCTGGCGGCGTAGCGCAGCCTGACGCTTTCGGCATGGGCTTCCAGATGATAGACGAGCGGACCGAGACCGCGGAAGCTAATGAATCCGTCGAGCTTGATCGTTCCGCCACCCGATTCGGCGGTGAGGCTTTGAATGGTGGCGCGGTCGCGATTGAACAGGAGCGTGCCGTTGACTGCGCTCAGGCCATTTGTCACGTTCTGGAGAAAAAACGAACCGTTGCGCAGCTGCAGAGTTCCGGTGACGGCGGGATCACTGAGCGGACCGCTGAGGGTAGCGCTTACGATCGATTGACCGGTGGAAGCCACCCTGGGGTCGAGAAGCTGAAAAGCGCGGAGATCGACGGCTCCGTTCAAGTTCAGGTTCAGAGGCCAGGCGCCGAGAATGCCGATGGAACCGGAGGCGGTGAGGTTTGTGTCTGTACCGGTTAAGTGGAAACTCCGGATAACGGCGGTACCGTTTTCGCCGTCGATCAAAATAGGCCCTGCGTTCTGCAAAAGCATGGCGGGGATTTCTTCGGTTGTACCGGAGGGGTGAGGCAACGCGGCCTTAAGCTGCAGAGTATCGACGCGGACGAGCGAATGCCAGTGGCGCGGATCTTCCAGAGGGCCTGCAAACGAGACATTTGCCTGAAAGGATCCGTCCAGAGGAAGGACCTGTTTTTGGCGTGGCCGCAGCAATGAGAAGACGGTCTCTAAATCGAGTTTGCCGAGCTGGGCGTTGCACCTCATCGGAAAGGGGGACGCTAATTGCACATTGAGGCTGCCATGCACCGCGGTTCCATGGAGATCACCCCGAAGCTCGCCTTGCAGGTTTGCATCGCGGGTCTGGGCAGTGATCGAAAGATTGCCGTAATCAGCGCCGTTGAGGGTGATAGCGTGCAGCAGAAGAGTCCCATCCGCTCCGGCAGGCTGAGCATGTTCGCCAGCAATCGCGACAGCGATGTGGGCGTGCGCTTCGAGCCGGGCGTCCAGGCCGGGCTCGAGATTATTGACCGGAGTGAGCGCGCGCAGCGGGAAACCATTGCTATCGAGCCGCAGCGACAGCCGTCCCTGATCCCAGGTGCGAGGCAGATGCCTGTAAGAGCCGGAAAATGTGACGGCGGCCGGCCCTGATTGGATGCGGCCGTGGTCAAGCTTGACTTCGTCGCCGGCGATCGCGGCATTCATTTGCACCTGGTTCAAAGCCTGGCCATAGACGTTCAAATTGTTGATGGTGATCTGGCCATTTCCTGCCGGCTCATTTACGGGGCCGGCGAGACTCAGCGAGCCGGATGCCAAGCCGCCGGCAAAAGGAAGACGCACAGGAAGGCGAGAGGCGGCTGGCGCTTCAAGACTGAAGTCCTTGAACTGCGCGTCCAGCCGAAGCGGACTCGCGCTCCACATCGTCCAGTCTTGTAACGCTAGCTCGCCATTCGCGCGGGCGTGCTGCGCTCCGGCATTGAGCGTCAGCGCCTTCCAGGCCAGACCCGATGACTGGAAAGCGATGTGCGATTGCAGGCGATCAAAAGTTTGCCCTGCGAGGCTGAATTGGTGAACGCCGAGGTCCCCCTCCAGAACCGGATTCTTCCAGGGGCCTGCGAGGGAACCTTGAAAAGAGCCGCCAGCAGCGTGCCCGAGTTCAGGAATAAAGCCGGCGATGGTATGAAAACCGAGCTCCAGGAAAACGGGTCTGAGGTCGTAGAGATCGCCGCTGGTCACGGCAAGCTGCAGATTGTCTCCGGGCACGCCGGAAAAAGAAATCGCGGTCTTTGAGAGGCGGATCTGCGAGCTTGCGAAAAGGATTTTGTTGGGGGTGGTGACCGCGGCGTTAATTTCGCCCGAGATTGGGATGCCGGCGGCAGATGGATTAATGCTGAGGTGGGCGTTCGCGGAGACGGAGCGAATGTGCGAGTCAAGCGCGGCAGAGAGTTGGACATGGCCGGTGGCGAGGCCGCTCCATGGAATGGACCTGCCGGTGACGCCCAGCACGGCTGGCTGAATATCAACGGCGGCGAGTTGGGCGTTTACGGAGAGCTTTCGGTACTCGTCGATTGCGGCGCTGCCTGTCAAGCTGCCGAGGGGCGATGTGACACTAAGACGGCGCAGACTTATGTTCTCCGCATTCGCCTGCACCTCCGCTCCGATGCCGACGTTGCGAAGATTGAACGAAGCGAAGCGATAGGCCACGTGTTCGCAGTGAAGCTTGCCCGTCGCGGAGAAGCCGGAGGAGGGTTGATATTCAAGGCGGCCGATAAAGGCGGCTTCGCCTTCGCGCAGACTTGGAAAGCCGAAAATCCGGGCTGCGTCCGCCGCGAGAAGATTGGCATTCACTTGAAAGACGGCCGTCGGCGCAGCGAGATGCGATAGTATGCCGCTGGCCTCAAGTGTTGAATGGCCAGCCGTCACCGAGAGCGCGGAGATCTCAAGGCGATCCCTGCTCAATTGCGCGGAGAGACCGATATCCGCCGGAGAGCGCAACGAATTTCCATAGCGGAGCAAGACACTTTTGGAAGCCACGGAAAGCCGAGTGACTTCACGAACGGCGGTGCGAGTCAAGAGCAGCTTAAGACTGCCACCCTGGGCATCGAAAGAGAGCTTTTTGTCGTTGACTTGCAGACGCGCGTGGTCGAGTTCAAAGCGCTGGACGCGAAGATCCAGCAGTTTTTGATAGGCGTTTCCGTGCGACTCTGGAATATTGGTGGATCCACTGGGACTGACGCTGACGTAGACCTGCGGCTCGCGAATAACCACAGAGGCGACATCCAGGCGCGGCTCGGCGAAGCTCAAGATTCCAGCCTTCACGACGACGAGCGGCGCGCGGAAGAGCGGGGGAGCTTGCGGGGACTCCGTTCCCTGGACGACCAGGTCTTCGAGTTCGAGCGTTAACGCGGGGAGATCGAAGCGGAGAGAGCGCAAAGAAACTCGCGCGCCCGTGGCCTGTTGAAGGATCGAGATGACCCTTTGGCGCAACTGTGCCTGGAACCAATTCGTATGAACGAGGAAGAAGAGCGAGACCGCCGCCAGCGCGGAGGCGAGGCAGGCGGCGAGGAGCCCAGTCAAGAGAGGACGCAAGAACCGGCGCATGGGCTACTCGAGAGCCTTATCCAGATAGATGATGTTCACTTGTTTGCGAACTTCTTCCAGCCAGTTATCCAAGGCTTCATCAGTGCGTTCCTGGATCAGCGATTGGCGGATGGACTCCTTCACTTGATCGAAGGCGGGCAATTCACTGCCGGCTTGCGCGGCCTCCGCCGATTCGCGGCGGTAGGAAGCTTTGACATCCTCTTCAGAAACGCTGAGATCGGAGCTAAAACGATACTCAATGAAGCGTAGCGTTGTGAGCTGAAGCGCCAGATGCTCCCGCAAGACGTCCTCGGACAGGTAGTAAGTCTTCAGCGCCTGGTCAAGCTTGACTCCGCCACCGAACTGAGAGCGGACTTGATCGAGATAAGTGTTTACTTCCTGGGGATTCGGAAGCGGGTAATGACTCAGTTCCATTTCGCGCCGGATGAGCAATTGCTCCACCATGCGGTCGGCGGCATTCCTACGGGCGTCAAGACTGCGAACAATAGACTTTCCGTTGAGAAAAGCGGTTACTCGCAACTCTTCATCCAACTGCAATTCGGTAATGACTTTTGACGCTACGGTAATAGCGATGCGATCGACAATTTCGGCGCGCAGTCCTACCCAGACGAGAAGCGGAAAGATCAGGAACAGCCGCCGCATCTCAAAAGGCCTGCCCGAGCGAAAAATGAAACTGGAACGCATTGATCTTTTGAACGGTTGAAACCGCGGTGCCGTTAATAAGATCCTGTTCAGTCCCTTTGAGGCCGAAGAAACGCGGCGCATCCGGACTGAAAGAAAGATCCAGGCGAAGCGGCCCGATGGGAGTCCGATAGCGGATCCCGATCCCCGCGTCCTGGACCATGTAGTTAAACTGCTGCATGTTGGGTTGGCGGAATTGAAAGCTGATGGCGCCGAACGTCGTGTACACATTGCCGGCATCTTCAAAAAGCACGGCGCTCAGATTGTCTCCAACTAATGGGAAGCGCAGTTCCAGGTTGTTTATCAGGAGAGCGTTGCCGCCGATCGGAAAGCCGGTATCGAGATCGCGCGGGCCAGCCTGAAAGTCGGGGAACGCACGGATGGACGTGGACCCTCCCGAGTAAAGCCGCTCCGCAAGAGGCATTTGCGTGTTGGCGTGGGTGGGCACGATCACGCCGAACTGCGTACTCCTGGCGAACACAAGACTGCGATGGAAGGCGTAATAGGTGGAATTCCGAAAGAGCCCGCGGGTGAAGTCAGTTTGCGATGCGAGAAATGACGGAGCATAAGCGAGGTCGGCGGTGGTATACGATCCGCCGTGCGCATCCGTTGGATCGTCACGGGTGTCCTTGATAACAGACACTTCCGCCAACCCGACAGTCTCCGGTTGAGATAGCAGAGGGATAAGCTCGGGTTCGATTTTGACATGCGACACCGTCACGTGACGAAAAACGAGGCGGTACTGCAGCGTATAGGCGCGCGAAAGCCGCTGACCTAATCCGATTGAAGCCTCTCGCCGGAACGCAGTGTAGGTTCGGATGTCATTCGAATTGTCAACCAGAATGGTGGTCGTAAGGCTGAGATTGTTGTGAGAAATGAATTCCGGAATAAAGTAAGTGAGGGCGGCCCGCTGCTCAATCGTCGAGACAGCGGTTTGGAGGCTAATCGTTTGCCCCAACCCTAGGAAATTAATCCGGCTGACGCCGAGACCCAGGCGGGGAGTGAAGCCGGTGGTGCCGGCCGGGTTGTCCAGGCTGGTAACCGATCCTCCGACGTTTGCGATCTGCGCGCCGACTGTGGCGTTGAGCGAATAGTGCCGGGCCTCATCGATGTCATAGAGAACGTACTTTTGTGCTTCGTCGCCGTCGGGATTCTGGACCGCCGTATTGACGCGGGCAAAGATGCCCAAGTCATATAAGCGCCGCTGGCTGTCCGCTTCCGCGGTAAGGGAAAGCGGCTCGCCGGATTTCAGCTCAATGAGGTTATTCACCAGGCTTGGGCGGGTGGTTTCCAGACCGCTTATGAGGACGCCCCTCACGTATTTTCGGTGACCGGGCTCGACGACATAGCGCACGGCAAAATGGTACGGCTGTTTGGTGGTGTCGGCGTAGTATTCGAAAGTCGCGTTCGTATAGCCGCGCCCGTAATAATAAGTAAGGATGTTGTCGCGATCGTCGGCAACATTCACTTCGCTGAACGGCTGACCCGCGGACGAAGCGAGACGGGCGCGTAAATGGGGCAAATCCCCGGGCGGCACGCCATCAATGGAGAGACTGGAGACCAACCATTGAGACCCCTCCTCCACCGAGATTCGAACCGCCAAGTGGTCTTCAACGCCTCGATAATCGTCTATGACGTTGTAGGTGACTTTGACGTCGCGGAAGCCGTTCGCCGCATATAGATTCCGAATCGACTGGACATCCTGCTGAAGATAAGCTTCGCTAAATCTGCCGAACGGGAAGCGCGGGAACTCGGCCGGTTCGATATAGAGACGTTCGTGGATGGTTTGGCGATCGAAATAGTGAACGCCGACGATGGACAGGTGCACAAATTTGTGCCGTGGCCCGCGGTCAACTCGATAGGTGATGACCTGCTGTTCAGGGTCGGCGCCCCCGGTTGACGGGTACCGCACATCAGGGGCTCCCACCTCGGCGCCGAAATAGCCTTGTGCCTGAAGGTATTGCTGTATGTTGCGCTTCCCCTCCATGAGCAGGTCAGGATCTATGGAACGTTCCTGGAACACGGGGACGAGTTGAGATATTTTAGATTTGCCGATTTTCGCGCCTTCCACGCGTACGAGGATACGCGGACCGGCTTCGATCGCGATCTGAGGCTCGACCGTGTTTTCTTTTTCGTCGTGGTTCATCCGCTCAAGCGTCACGGTGGATTCGAGCAGGTCGCGGCTCTCGTAGAAATGGCGGATGTTTTCGAGTCCTTGTCGAAGGCGAGCTTCGGTCACAGGCTGCCAGCCGAGCAGGCCGTACAATCGCTTCCAATGGGTTGCACGCACGATATTTTCGATGGACCGTCCGGGATGACCGGTTACAAGCGGTTGAGTGAAGCGTGCACGATCGCCCGTGTCCACAGTAAAAGACCAGGTTGGCCTCCTGGACACCCGGGACGTACCTGACTTGTGCCTCCACGCTGGCTTTGTAGAAGCCGTTCTGGCGGAGCAGAGTTTCCAGAGACTCGATGGCCTGAATCTTGTCCGTGTCGAAGTAAGGCGCTCCCAGACGCAGTTTGGTGGCGCTGGCAAGCTGCCCGCTATTGGGCGGTTGCTTCACTCCGCTTACTACAACGCGTCCCACGAAATAGGCGCGTTGCGTGATGAATTTGAGAACGACTCCATCGCCGGACTCAGTGGCGTCGACTGCCAGATCGGAATAACGTCCGGTCGCGAATAGATTTTGGATGGCGGCGCGCACCTCGCTCTCACGAAAGAGAGATCCGGCGCGAAACGGCAGCTTTTTTGAAAGCTCCTCCGGCGTAAGCGGCTGGTCAGAAGGTTGGAAGAGAACGGAGATGATGGGCTGCCCTTCGTACTTCATCGCTTCCTTCAGGAGGGGGCCAGCGGTTGATTCGACCTGCCAGGCGAAGGATTGACAGGCGAGAGCGGCCATCAGCAAAAGGACAGGAAGGAGGCAGGGAACATGGCCGGCCGCGGCTGTTAGGATCGACGTATATGACACCGAGGGCAAGCGGCCGGTACTCCCGGCAGGTGTTGTTCGCGGCCATCGGGGAAGCAGGACAAGAGCGCATTCGAGGCGCCTCCATTTGTATAGCTGGTTGCGGAGCACTAGGAAGCTTTCAAGCCGAAGCGCTGGCGCGCGCGGGCATAGGCCGGCTCCGATTGATCGACCGTGACTACGTCGACTCTACGAACCTGCAGCGGCAGTGGTTGTACGACGAGAGCGACGCGGAGAACGAAACGCCCAAAGCCATTGCAGCGGCGCGCAGACTGCATCAACTTAATCGTGACGTTGAGATCGAACCGCTGGTTAACGACCTAACGCCTTCTAACGTGGAGGAACTAGTGGGCGATTGCGATTTGATATTAGACGGCACGGACAACTTCGAAACGCGATATCTCCTCAATGATCTTAGCGTCAAGCGAAGCGTACCTTGGATCTACGGCGCGGCGATCGGCAGCTATGGGGTGGTCATGCCAGTAGTTCCGGCCAGGGGGCCGTGCTTTGCCTGCGTGTATCCGGAACCGCCCTCGGGACTGCAGCCGACTTGCGACGTGAACGGCATTCTGGCCTCGACCACCGCGACGGTGTCGGCGCTGCAGGTTTCAAGCGCGCTCCGTTTGCTGGTCGGATGGGAAAATTTCCAGGCCTTTATCCAAACTTGGGATGTTTGGGAAGGCACTTCGCGGCGCATCATCGCCGGGAACCGCGATCCGGAATGCAAGGTATGCGGAGCGCATGAATTCCTGTATTTGGAGGGCAAACGCCGGACGCCGGTCTCGCTGTGCGGGCGGAACGCAGTACAGTTGCACGAAGTGTCCCGGCCGCTGGATTTGCAGGAGCTTGCCGAGCGGCTTCGGGTGCACGGCGAGGTGCGCGTCAACGAATTCGCGCTGCGCATCCGGCTGCCTAAGTACGAGATGACGTTTTTCCCGGACGGACGGGCGATCGTGAAGGGCACAAGCGATGTGGGTGTAGCGCGCAGCGTTTATGCGCAGTTGATTGGAGCGTGAGAAGAGGGCTGGTGCGCCCGGACAGATTCGAACTGCCGACCTTCTGGTTCGTAGCCAGACGCTGACGGGGAATCAGCGAGTTGCGGCGGTGCTCATCGGTGATCACTGTTGAGCGTTTTCAACCGCTTAGGCTTTGAGAAGCACAGCGCTGATTAACGCGGAGATGAAGGGCGCGGGCATACCATTGGGCATACCCGATGCGACGGATTGGAACCGCACGCCGGGCGGGGAAAAGACATCGAAGTACCCCCTTCCCGATTGGGACTTCCCCGATTGGGGCTTGCAGCCAAGGCTGCGCAACGGCGATAATAGTGGCGGATACCTGAACGCTCTTAGCCTCAGTATCCACTTAGCGGAGGCGACCATGTCCCCTATTGCACACTACCCGATGCCGCTGAGCCTGCCCTACGCCGCATAAGTTAGCCGGCCGGTCAGGCTGGTGCCCATCGTTTCAACCAATGAGTTGACGCCGTAACGCACTTCTTTGCGTTGCAGGCTAGGCCTACGTGTGTGTGCAATAGGGAGTTTGTTTTGAAAGAACATAAACGTCGAACCAGAGAATCAGAGTTCGTGGATGCAGAGTTCGCTGAAGCTCTGTACGAAGCGGATTCGGGCAGCCGGTCTTCTGACCGGCAGGCACAACGAAAAACACAACAACTTTGCCGACAGGTGGAGCGGGCATTAAATCTCGCGTTCGCGGACCGCAACGGCTTCGATGACGTCGGCGGTCTCTTCGTCGATGAAGTTTCGCCGGCGCCGGATTGCGGGCGCCTGCTGGTGCATGTCGTCATTCCGGCAAACCGCCCAGCGGCCGACGTGATCAGTGCGTTGCGCCGCGAATCTCCGCGGCTCCGCTCTGAAGTGGCCGCGGCAATTACTCGAAAGCGTGCGCCTGAGTTATCCTTCATCCCTGCGTCTCCGGAGGGATGCAGCCATGAGTGACGAGCCCATCGCACCCATGCGGAGTTGGCTCGCAGGGCCAATGGCTGCCGACGTGTCGAAGGCGATTGAACGCCTCCGGCGCGCCCCCGATGTTCAACGGGTGGCCGTAATGCCGGACGTACACTTATCGGCCGACGTGTGCATCGGCGTTGCTGTCGCCACGTCATCTCTAATCTATCCTCAAGCGGTGGGGGGCGACATAGGATGCGGCATGCTGGCTGTGGCCACGGATGTGGATAATACCGCTCTGGACAATCCAAGAACGGCCGGACAAGTGTTGAACGAACTCAGCCGGGCTGTGCCAGCTCGCCGACGCAACCGACGCGAAACTGTTTCTCAACTTGGTGACCTGGCGGGCATAACGCTCAGTCACCCCGGCCTCGACTCCGTCCGGCAGAATGATGGAGCTCTCGAATTCGCAACGCTCGGGAGCGGGAATCACTTCATCGAGATTCAGGCGGATGAGGATGCTCGACTCTGGCTCATGATACACAGTGGATCAAGGGCACTCGGCCAGGCGATTCGCGACCACCATCTCAGCCACGCAGGGTCCGTGAGCAATCGCCTTCGTGCGCTGGACGCCAAGTCTGATGCGGGCGCGGAGTACCTGCACGATGCCTCGTACGCCCGTCGTTATGCTGAGGCGTCGCGGAGGGCAATAGCAGAAGCGCTCGGTGGCGTGCTGGCGAGGACCTTAGGTGCACATATCTGCTGGGAAACAATTATCACGACGGATCACAACCATGTCACGCTCGAAACTTACGGCGGGCACGATTTCTGGGTGCACCGAAAGGGCGCTATGTCGGCTCGACTTGGCGAACTTGGTGTCCTGCCAGGATCAATGGGCAGCTCCAGCTTTCATGTGGAAGGGCGTGGGGAAGAAGCGGCGCTCTGCTCGAGTGCTCACGGCGCAGGCAGGGCGTTGAGCCGAACAGCCGCTCGCGACAAAGTTTCGGAACGCGAACTCCGCCGGCAGATGACCGGAATCTGGTACGACTTCCGCCTAACCGAAAGACTTCGAGATGAGGCTCCCTCAGCGTACAAAGACATCCGCGCGGTGCTAAGAGCTCAGAGGGAACTGGTGAAGGTCATGCGCACCCTCCGCCCGGTTTTGAACTACAAGGGTGTGTGAAAGGTAGCCCGGATGAGCGAGAGCAACTCCCACTGTCGTGAGCCTCCCTGTGCTATGGCAACCAGCGAACTCTCTTACGAAGCTCCTCCTCTGTCCATGTCATCCAGACCAACAACAATCCCTCAATCACGCTTCCAATCGATCGCCGTGATGGGATCAGTACAAGCCCTGGGGAGTCCTGCTGCTGAATAAAGTCCGCGAAGTGCCCCGGCATTGTGCCCACGTGTCGCGACACCAGTATGCGACCGGCGTCTGCGGCGACGCGAAGAACGTCCGGATCAGCAGCGCCATCTGGGATAACGCCAGCAGCGGCACGAAAATCGATGGATGGCTCACGACGGCGTAAGCCTCTACCGATGGCAGGATTTAAATCAGCGTCTGCCTGAAATCGAAGCTTCAAGGCTTGACTGACAGCTCACGCTTCGCGCGTTCGAAGCGCTCAATCATGCCGGGTGAGAGCGGATTGCGGGCCTTAAAGTCTTCCCACCTGTCGTCCTGTTCCTTTAGATACCGGTCGGTCTCTTTCGGGTGCTCCAGGATGAAGGTAATAGCTCCGTAGACCTTGACAAGAGAACCGATCGAAGGGTAGGCTTCGAAAATCTCCTCTGCGGAGCGTCCGTCGCGAAACTCGTAGATCACGACGTCAAGGCCAATGCGCGTCCCGGCTGCGTAAATAACTGCTGTTTCGGACTTCAACGTATTGGTTCGTGGGCAACATCGCGGAATCCACTTTCTTCATTTTACTTTAGCCGGGCCGCGGCATGCTCCCCACCGGGGGGTGACCCATTCTCCAGTGGCATCTGCCGCGGGAGATGCACACAGCCTTTTTCCGCTGCTCGCGGCGGTTTCGACCCGAACCTCGGATGCGACAACTTTAGGCAAAGTTCGACAGAGTTCAACAATCTTAGGCAACATTAGGCAAGACCAAGCTGAATCCCGGATGGGACTCATCCCTTCAAAAGTGCATCCCAACCGAACGAACTGAAAATAAACTGTAAACCGAAGAAGAATGGGGGAACATACGTGCCTCACGCGATGGGCGCCGCACATGGACCCGTGGACACTGGCGTACCTGGCTGGCCATCGCGACATGAATATCACGAAGCGCTACGTTCATCCGCAAGAACAGACCATTCGGGCTGCGATGGATCGAGCGCACGAGGAAAAGGCTGGGCATACTTTTAGGCATACCGCTTACGGCACAGATCTTGACCGGATGCCAATATCAACGCGAAGAATTTGAAGGGAAACAGGTTTAATGGTGCGCCCGGACAGATTCGAACTGCCGACCTTCTGGTTCGTAGCCAGACGCTCTATCCAGCTGAGCTACGGGCGCAACAGACAACAGTATAACAATCTAGAGGGGTTTCACCCGTCGCTTGCTTAGCACGCAGATCGATGCGTCGATTGTTCCAAAGTGAGCCCGGAAACGCAGTTTCTGCCGTTTGCTTTGGACCGATACAGGGCTTCATCGGCCACCCGGACAAAGACGTCGGGATCGCGCTCGGAACCGTCCGAGACGGTGACACCGAAACTAGCTGACATCGTGATTTCCAGGCCGTCCACGAGCATGCTGGTAGAGTGCAGTTTATGGCACATGCGTTCGGCCTGATTGCAAGCCTGGTCCAGATCGCAGTTCGGAAGAACCACGAGAAACTCCTCGCCGCCGTAGCGGCCGACCTGATCATACGGACGCATGTTGGTTCTCAGCCGAAGGGCGGTTTCACGTAAAACGGCGTCGCCGGCGAAGTGGCCGTGCGTATCGTTGATTTTCTTGAAATGGTCGATGTCCAGCAGAATGACGCCGACGGTGCGCCGGTCGCGGTGGCAGCGGGCGACCTCCTGCTGCAGGGCCGCCGAGATAGCCGACCGGTTCGGCAGCATTGTCAGAAGATCCTTGTTGGCTCGCTCGCGTAGTTCTTCACGTGCTTGCAACAGATCCATCTGCAGGTCGATGATGCGCTTACCGGCGCGCAGCCGGACCTGGAGTTCATGCTGGTCAAACGGCTTGACGATATAGTCGTCGGCGCCCGCCTCCAGGCCCTCCACGGTCTCGCCCTTAGTGTTCTTCGAAGTCAAGAGCAGGATGTATGTATATGGTTCGCGATGGGTTTCGCGAACGCGGCGGCACACTTCCAACCCAGTCATGTGCGGCATAACCCAATCCAGAATCGCCATGGGCGGCGGATCAGGCTCGGCGAGGATCTCCCACGCGCGCTCGCCATTTTCCGCCAGGACGACATCGTAGCCCCATTTCGCCAACGCGGACCGCAACATCTGGCGCGATGTTGCACTGTCGTCGGCTACTAAGACTTTCATAGGTGGTTCACGCTGTATTCGACTACAACACTAATCGCCCTTTATCGCCAAATGATTAGCCACCTCGTGGCGAAAGATGTACGTCGTGAAGGGTTACCGCGGCAATGGCGGCCTATGATCGAAAAATCCACGCTTCTTCTACCATGACCGGACGCTTCAGACACGGTCAATATCTCCTACAAAGAATCCAGTGAGAGGGAAGAACCCATCCTATATCATGGGGGTGGCGCTCGCATGATTGCTGGCACGGAGGTTGGCCATGCGGAGGGCTTAGATTGAAGGAGCTGTAGATGAACAATTCAGTGCTCGTGCCCATGGTGGTCGAGCAAACGTCGCGGGGCGAGCGTGCCTACGACATTTACTCCCGCCTGCTCAAAGAGAACATCATCTTTTTGGGCACGCCCATTGACGATGGCGTAGCCAATCTCGTGATGGCCCAGATGTTATTTCTGGCTGCCGAAGATCCCGAGCGCGATATTTCGTTGTACATCAATTCACCTGGTGGGTCGATCACTGCCGGCCTGGCGATTCTCGACACGATGCGGCTGGTGGAACCCGATATTGTGACCTACTGCATTGGGCAGGCCGCGTCGATGGCCGCCGTACTTCTTGCCTGCGGAACCAGAGGAAAGCGATTCAGCCTACCGAATTCGCGCATCCTGATCCACCAACCGTCAATGAGCGGACTGGGCGGGCAAGCTGCGGATATTGACATCTATGCGAGAGAAATTCTGCGTATGCGAGAATCGCTCAACCAGATCCTCGCCGAGGCGACCGGGCAGCCCGTCGACAAGATCTCAAGGGACGTGGATCGCGACTATATCCTGGAACCCCAGGCAGCGCTCGATTACGGCATGATTGACCGCATCATCAGCAGCCGAGCCTAGTTGTATTCTGCCTTACGGTAGATACCTTCGGCGTTGGAACATCGGAGCGGGGGCGGCGTCGTTTTAATTTAGGGCAATGAAGAGACAGAACCAATGGTCTATTCTCTTGTAGGCTCAGAGAGTTCGGCCTGGAGAATAAGCGAAAGAGTCTACTAATCTCGGAAATCCCTACCAAGTTTGGAAGATTTACGGGTAGTTTTTGGCTTGACCAGGCAGGATGACTGGAGTACAGTGATAGTTCTGTTACAGATGCGATAAACCATAAACAGCGCTTATCGAATGATTCTTAGACAACACTGTTTTTTAGCAGGGTTCGTTCTTCTGGCGGGTATTCCGGCTGGAACTTTGCGCGGGGCTGGAAAGACTAACCCAGCCGTTCATCTTTCGCTGGCTGCCAAGGCAGCCGTTTCATCGTCCGCGAACCTGGAAGCTAATCCTACTGCTGAAGAACCCGGCAGCATCCCTGGACTCTCGACGGGCAGCGAGTCGACAGCTGTTCACTCACCGGAGACGGATGACAGACTGGCGCGGGCCGAAGCGCATTTTAATTCAGGCCGCCAGCTCTATTTTCAGGGGAACCTGGAGGGCGCACGCCGTGAGTTCGATGCAGCCGTGGACGTTCTCCTGACTGCGCCCGATAATTTGCCCGACCACCTTCGAATTGAGCGGCGGCTGGACGAGATCTGCGACGTCATTTACCGCTTCGATGTGGAGAAGCTGGGCGCCGGAGAGACCGAAGACGCCGAAGTGGTATTCGACAAGGCGCCTATCGATGAGATCAGCCATATGACCTTCCCGGTGGATCCGAATCTGGCGCCAAAGGTGAAGACGGAATTGAATCAAACGGCGTCGGGCATTCCACTCGAGCTATCTGATCCGGTCCTCAGCTACATTCATTACTTTTCGACTGACCGCGGCCGCAAGATTCTGCTGGCGGGCTTGCAGCGCGCCGGCCGGTATAAGGCGCTGGTTGAGCGCGTCTTCGCCGAAGAGGGCGTGCCGCAAGAACTCGTCTACCTCGCGCAAGCCGAATCGGGGTTTCTGCCGCGGGCGGTGTCATATAAGAGCGCCGCCGGCATGTGGCAGTTTACGCCCGCTGCAGCAGTCGATTACAGCCTCGCTCGCAACAACACCCTAGACCAGCGCTTCGATCCGGAGCAGGCGACTCGCGCGGCGGCGAGATACCTCAAGGATCTGCATACGCGTTATGGCGATTGGTACTTGGCAATGGCGGCCTATAATTGCGGACCGGTCGGCGTGGATCGAGCTGTGGAGCGCACGGGCTATGCAGATTATTGGGAACTCCTGAAGCGTCACGCGCTGCCAAAAGAGACCGCGAACTACGTTCCCATCATCCTGGCGATGACTATTATGGCCAAGAATCCGTCAGACTATGGCCTGGAACGCATTACCTCCGACAGTCCAATTGAATACGACACAATACACCTCGCGGCATCCACCAACCTCAATCTGATCGCCGATGCGACGTTACAGCCTGTATCAGTCCTGCGCGATTTAAACCCAGCGCTGCTGAAGACGGTGGCGCCGGCCGGTTACGACGTACACGTTCCCATGGGCAGCAGCCGGACGGCAGAAAGCGCGCTAGAGAGCGTGCCAGCACAAAACCGGGATGCCTGGAGGCTGCATCATGTGGAGTCCGGAGATACTCTAGCGACCATCGCCAAGGCCTATCATCTGGCTCCCGAGCGCATCGTCGCCGTGAATCAGGCCGCCGATTCGCTGGAGGCAGGTGACGTCCTTTTGATTCCGGCGGTATATCACGATGAGAGCCAGACCGCGCGGAGCCGGTCCCGCAACTCCCACGGACACCGGAAGGCGGCTACCACGCTGGTCTCCCATAAATCAACCGGCGCGCAACACGGAAGCCATGTTTCGGCATCACGCCACGTACCATCGCAGGTCCTGCACCGCAAGGCTGCCGTTCGCACCGCCAGTCTCGACCGCTAGTTTCCCGCACGTTCCGACGCCTACACGAGCAGCAGGCGCAGCATATTCCCTGCACCCAAGTTGTTTTACGCTTGCCATTACATTCAGGTTGTGAAATGATTTTGCTTCGCGCTTCATCTGGGTGCATAGTAGGGATGAGCGAAAGGAGGAGTGCTTGAGTTTGGCGTACTGGCTAAGACCAGAAGACGAGGATGACGACTTCGATTACGAAGACGAGCACGTTGAAATGGAATCAGACAAGACCGAATACGACGAGGAGGACGAGGACCTCGATGATGAGGAAGAAGCCGAGATAGTGGCCGTGCTGGTAACGGGAACTCCGGCGAAGCGCGAGGCCGGCGCGGAGGCGGAGAGTACTGGCTCCGTTGAGCCGCCACCCAGCCCTCCGAGTTCGGAAAGTTTCGGCAACAAAGCCGGGAGTGGGGAGCCGAAGAAGACCGCCAAGAAGGCCGCTCCGAAGAAGGCGACGCCTGCGACTAAGCCAGCAGCGCCGGCGCCATCGGCCAGCAGCGCGAAAAAGGCTGCTCCTCCGGCTCCGCCGCCAGCGAAAAAAGCCGCGGTAAAGAAGAGCGTTCCAGTGAAGAAAGCGGCAGCAAAGAAGAAGACGGCCAAAAAGACTGCTATTAAGAAGGCTGCGGTAAAGAAGACCGCGCCGAAGGCGAAGAAGGGGGTAGTAAAGAGGACCGCCAAGAAAGTTGCCGCCAAAAAAGCGGCTCCCAAGAAGGCGCTGAAAAAGGCCGCTTCAAAGAAAGTAGCCCATAAAAAGGCGACACCGAAGAAAGCAGCCGCAAAGAAGAAGGCTGCCAAGAAGAGACGCTAACGGCGAGCCGGGATTCGCCGCTTAACGTCTGAGCGCCGGCGAAACCCGGCTCAACCGCAACGGCTAGCCGGGTTCTTTGCGCACTGCGGCACGGCAGCGCTCAAAGAGTTCCAGCAGCGCTTCGGCATACTCTTCAGCCGAACGCGGGCCCTTCGTACCGAAGCCGGCCGAGGCCGTGCCTCGTCCATATCCAGTTGTCACGGCAATGAACTTCGTTAGTTCGAGGGCCACTTCATCAGGGTTCTTTGCCTGCGGGTTCTCCGCGGTCTCTTCTGCCATTGATATCGCTAAACTCCTTCTGTCGCAAATTTGGTCTTGCCTGATTCTCTCATTGGGCCCCTTTTCATGCCTGTTCGCGCGCGCCGTTTGATCCGGAAGATGCGCGGCGGCGCGCAGGCGCATCTCCTGGAAGGGGAAAATGGCGGGTTTTACGTAGTCAAATTCGTCAACAACCCGCAGCACCGCCGGATTCTGATCAATGAATGGCTCGCCTACGAATTCCTGCGCTACCTTCAGATCCACGTACCCGAGACCGCGCTGATTGAAGTGACGCCGGAGTTCATCGCCGAAAATGCGGAACTCTACTTTGGCATGGGCTCCAGGCGCGAGCCCGTTGCGTCGGGTATCCACTTCGGTTCACGGATGGCAGTGCATCCCGACCGCGTCGCGATCTTCGACTTTCTGCCTGACAAGCTGCTGTTGAAAATCGAAAACCGCGTAGACTTCCTGGGCACCCTGGTATTCGACAAATGGGTGGGCAATGCCGATTCGAGGCAGGCGGTTTTCTTCCGTGCGCGGGCGAAGAGTTGGACTCCGCTGAAAGGGGAAGCCCCGGCGCGCATCGGTTTTTTCGCTCAGATGATCGATCATGGATACGCCTTCAACGGGCCTTACTGGACCTTTCAAGACTCGCCCATTCAGGGTCTCTATTTCCGGACGTCGGTCTACGATAAAGTTGAATCGCTGCAATCGTTCGAGCCCTGGCTTCCGATGGTGGAGAATTTCCCGGTTGAAGTGATCGATTCTGCGTGGAAAGGGATTCCGCGGCAATGGCTCGCCGACGATGAGGATGCGCTCGAGCGCGTTCTGGAGACGCTACTGAAGCGGCGAGGCCAGGTGGCCGCACTGATACAGGCGGTGCGGCGAGAGCGTACTAGCGTTTTCCCAAATTGGCGATGACTGCAGCAGCAACTTTTTGGGCGGTTACTGGGGCCAGCAGGATACCGTTTCGGTAATGGCCGTAGGCCAAGTGCAGCCGGTCAGAATGCCAGACATCGGTTTCGAGATTGGGGCTGCCGGGCCGGAATCCGATCCATGCTTCTGACGGAGCCGTTTCCGCCAGGTGAGGCAACACAAATTGCGCCTGGGATGCCAGCGATGCGGCGATCTGCGGATCGACGTGCCTATCAAACCCCACCCTTTCGGCGGAAGCCCCGGCGATCAGCAGACCATTGGCACGCTGCAAGAGGTAGGTGTGACCGCGGCGAATGATGGTTTCGCAGGTATGGGCCCGCTGTCGATAGCCAATCAGGTGACCTCGCACCGGTTCGGCCAAAGGCAGTACCGGAACGCCCTTGATGGAAATCGAACTGCTCCATGCGCCGGCGGCGATGATCAGCGTTTCACAGCGGGTGTCTCGGGCATCTGTGTGGAGATCCACGCCCGCGGCGGAAACAGCGGCGTGTTTTATTGCGCAACGCGGAAAAAGCAACACGCCCAGGCGCTGACAGGCCGCGGACAGAGCCTGCATCACCTCGCGCGGATTGACCACCGCGTCACCCGGATAAAAACGCGCGGCCATTAGTCCTTTCTGACGAACCCTCGGCCAGAAGCTAGCGACCTGCACGGGCAAAAGCGGCTTTGATTCTATGCCGAGCGCTTCCTGCCCAGCCACGCGCTTCTCCAAAGCAGCTTGCTCGTCGGCAGAGTAGGCGAGTTCGATTGCTCCGCGTTGCTGAAAATCGATGACAGCTCCCGAGGCTTCTTCGAGCTCGCGGATAAAGTCCGGATAGAGCTGCCGGGACTCGATGGCGAGGCTCGCCAACTGCGATGGGCCTTCGAGTTCCCCTCCCAGGGCGAGCATCCCTGCTCCTGCCCAACTCGCTTCGCCGCCGATCTCCGACTGATCGAAGACCGCGACCTTTACATCCTTTTGGGCGAGCCGCCAGGCGATGGTCATCCCGATGATGCCGCCCCCTGCGATCACAACCGCCCCGTGCGACGGTGGGCTCGCAGGCTGGCTCACGCCCGTTCCTGCAAAAGCTCCGGTTCTGCGCTACCGCGCCTCACAACCTCGAGAAACGCTTTCGCGGCATGGCTGAGGGCTCGCCGGGCCGGATACACCAAACGGATCTTGCGCTCAAGGATGAGTTCTTTCACACGAACTTCGCGAATGCTGCCCTGCTTGATTTCCTGCTCCACGCACATGCGCGGCACAAAGGCGACGCCCTCATTGTCTTGCACCAGCCGCCGTATGGTTTCCACGGTCGGCATCTCCACATCCATGTTGAGCGGTACCTTATGGCGCTGGAACTCGCGCAGGACCGCCTCACGATAAGGCGAGATCACGTTGTGGGCGATGAAGGTCTCCATATCCAATTCTGTGATGGAGAGTTCAGTCCGGTGGGAGAAGCGGTGTTGCGGCGACATGATCAGCGTCAGCCGGTCAGTGTAGATGACCTGCGTTAACAAATGATCGTCCGCGGGATCGTAGCTGATCACGCCCAACTCCAGTTCACCATCCAGAAGCTGAGACGGAATTTTGCTGGATTCCGAGCGGCGCACCTGTACCTTGACCTTGGGGAAAAGGCGTCGATACTGCTCGATGTGCTGGATCAAGTAGAGAGAGGTCGACTCGTTAGCGCCAATCGAGAGCCTTCCGGCATAATTGTCCTTGAGCTCACGAAGGGCGTTCTCCAGGTCGCTCTCGAGATTCTGGAAACGTCGTGCATATTCCAGAACCACTCGACCGGCATCCGTGAGCAGGAGCTCACGACCGGAGCGGTCAATCAATTTCTCTTTAAGATCGCTCTCAAGCCGTTGAATCGCGATGGAAATCGCCGGCTGAGTACGCAAGAGTTTCTCACCCGCGCGGGAAAAGCTCCGCTCGGTAGCCACCGTTAGAAAGACTTTTAGAGGATAGAGTTCCATGACGCCCTCCGACCAAGGCGCGTTTATGTCATCATTGTAGCTAATGTGAACTGTCAAAACTATAAATTTGCATAATCAGACTCATTAAATTACGATTAGAAAGTTTCACGTACCGGATTCCTACTTAGGAGTAGAGACCTTGAGCCGAGTCTACATTTTTGACACCACGTTGCGTGACGGGGAGCAGTCCCCCGGGTGTAGCATGACCACTCCCGAAAAACTGAAGATGGCGGGGGCCCTTGCCGACGTTGGAGTGGACATTTTAGAGGCAGGCTTTCCGATTGCATCCCAGGGAGATTTCGATGCCGTGGATGCGGTGAGCCGCCAGTTCCCGTGGCTGCAGGTAGCGGCGCTGGCGCGGGCATGTACGCCTGACGTGGAGCGCGCGGCGAAAGCCCTGAAGCACGCAAAGCGTCCCCGAATTCACACCTTTATTGCGACAAGCGATATCCATCTGAAGCATAAACTTCGCAAGTCGCGGCAGCACGTTCTTGACGACGCGGTGGCGGCGGTTTCCCTGGCTCGCAGCTATATGGATGACGTCGAGTTTTCGGCCGAGGACGCGACACGGACGGATCCAGACTATCTGGAAGAGGTCTGTAGGGCGGTTGTGGAGGCGGGGGCCCGAACCGTGAACCTGCCCGATACCGTTGGATACTCGGTTCCCGATGAATACGGGGAGCTGATTGCGCGGATGGTGCTGACGCTCGGCGATCGCGCCACCGTCAGCGTCCATTGTCACGACGACTTGGGATTGGCGGTCGCCAATTCGCTGGCGGCGGTGGCGGCGGGCGCACGCCAGATTGAATGCACGATTAACGGCATCGGCGAGCGCGCCGGGAATGCAGCCCTGGAAGAGCTTGTGATGGCATTCAAGACCAGGCATGACCGGCTGCCGTTTGAGACCAAAATTCACAGCGAGAAGCTGTTTCCCGCCAGCCAAATGCTTACGCAGTTCATCACATTTGGTCCGCAGCCAAACAAGGCGATTGTGGGTGAAAACGCCTTTGCGCACGAGGCGGGCATTCATCAAGATGGGTATCTGAAGAACCCTTCCACCTACGAAATTATGACTCCGGGTTCAGTGGGCGTACCGGAAAGCCGTATTGTTCTGGGGAAGCATAGCGGACGTCACGCCTTGAAGAAGCGCGCCGAAGACCTCGGGTATCACCTTTCGAAAGAAGAACTGGATGAACTCTATGAACGGTTTACGCATGTAGCGGACAACAAGAAAGGTCTCCGGAACGATGAGATCGCAAGTCTGGTGGAAGCGGTAGTCGGACACCGGGCGGAGACGGTAGCCCATTAGCCGCAGCGTCGTCCGATGAATCTGAATATTTTGTTACTGCCGGGGGACGGCATCGGTGTAGAAGTGGCGCGCGAAGCCGTCAAGGTGTTGCAGTTCGTCGCCGCCGCCTACGGACACGATCTGACGTTGAGCGAGGGATTGCTGGGGGGCATCGCCATTCATAAGACGGGGAATCCCTTTCCGAACGAGACGCGGGACCTGGCATTGAAGGCAGACGCGACGTTAATGGGAGCGGTAGGGCTTCCTGAGTTTGACAACGCGCCACCTGAGAGGCGCCCGGAGCGCGGCCTGCTCGGAATCCGACAGGCATTAGGCGTTTATGCCAATCTGCGGCCGGTTCGCTCCTACAAAGCATTGCTGGATTCGTCTCCATTGAAAAACAAACTGGTGGACGGAACCGACATGATCATCGTCCGTGAATTAACCGGCGGGTTGTACTACGGCACTCCCCGTGGAATCTCGGGCAGCGGCGCCGAGGAGCGCGCCGTGAATACGATGGTCTATAGCAGACCAGAGATTGAGCGCGTAGCGCACATGGCCTTTCAACTGGCGCGAAAACGCCGGAAGAAGGTCACCAGCGTCGACAAATCCAATGTTTTGGAGAACTCGCAACTCTGGCGGCGAGTGGTGACAGGGATTGCGGCTGAGTATCCAGAGGTCGCGCTGGATCACATTCTGGTGGACAACTGCGCCATGCAGCTGGTGTTGACGCCGAAGCGCTTTGACGTAGTGCTTACCGAGAACCTATTTGGCGATATTCTGAGTGATGAAGGCGCCGTGCTGGCGGGTTCTATCGGTATGCTGCCGTCGGCATCCATCGGGGGCAAGCGGCCATCGGGCGCCTGGGTTGGTTTATATGAGCCGGTGCATGGTTCGGCGCCGGACATTGCCGGACAGAATAAGGCGAATCCGTTTGGCGCGATCGGTTCCGTTGCGGCGATGCTGGAGTACAGTTTTGGTTTGAAGCAAGAGGCGCAGGCAGTCTACGCCGCCATCGAACGGGTTCTGAATAGCGGCCGGGTAACGGCGGACCTGAAGCCTGCCGGGAAGGCCGCCAGCACCAGCGAGATTGGCGAAGCCGTTTGCGAGGCGCTTTCCGCTCAGGCTGCAATCGCCTGATTAATGAATATATGTCACAGGGAAACGGCGCGGGACCAAAGCCGCGCACCATCATTGAAAAAGTTTGGGATAACCACGTGGTCGAGGAGCGCGAGGACGCGCCCACGCTGCTCTACATTGACTTGCACCTGATACACGAAGTGACTTCGCCGCAAGCGTTTTCAGGGCTGCGCGCGCGGGGGCTCAAAGTGCGGCGGCCGGATTTGACCCTCGGCACGACGGACCATAGCATTCCGACGCATGATCGTTCTCTGCCGATTATCGACAAAATAGCCGAGGCCCAGATTCACCGGTTCGAGAGAAACTGCCGGGATTTTGGTATCCAGCATTATGGGCCGGATAGCAAGCATAACGGGATTGTACACATCGTGGGTCCGGAGCAGGGGCTGACGCAGCCCGGCATGACAGTAGTCTGCGGCGACAGCCATACCGCGACGCATGGCGCTTTCGGCGCGCTGGCATTCGGCATCGGCACCAGCCAGGTGGAGCATGTTCTCGCCTCCCAGTGTCTGCTTCAGACGCCTTCCAAAACGTATGAAGTACGGGTGGATGGAGCACTAAAGCAGGGTGTCGGGGCGAAAGATATCATTCTCCACCTGATCTCGCGGATAGGCATTGGTGGAGGCACTGGATGCGTATTTGAGTACGCGGGTCCAGCAATTCGCGCGCTCAGCATGGAAGAGCGGATGACTATATGCAATATGTCGATTGAGGGCGGCGCACGTGCCGGCCTGGTGGCCCCCGACGAAACGACATATCAATATCTGGCGGGCCGCACGTACGCCCCGAAGGGCGCCGATTGGGATAAAGCGGTCAACCTGTGGCGGCAGCTGCCGACGGATGAGGGTGCGCGTTACGACAAGGCGATCAGCATTGACGCCAGTACGCTTGAGCCGATGATCACGTTTGGCACGAATCCAGGCATGGGAATCGGGATCACGGCGGTTGTGCCGGACCCGTCCTCGGTCAGCGACCCGCTGGAGCGGGAATCCCTTGGCAAGGCCTTGCGCTATATGGATCTGCCGGCAGGCAAGACGCTGTTGGGCCATCCGGTGAACGTGGTCTTCATTGGCAGCTGCACAAACTCGCGCATTTCAGATCTCCGAGCCGCGGCGCAGATATTCAAGGGAAGGAAGGTGAACCCGAAGGTGAGGGTCCTGGTGGTTCCCGGTTCCCAACAGGTCAAGCAGCAGGCGCACGCCGAGGGTCTTGACGACATCTTCAAGGAGGCTGGCGCCGACTGGCGCGAGGCGGGCTGCTCCATGTGCATCGCGATGAATGGAGACCAGCTTCAGCCAGGCGAGTACAGCGTTTCCACCAGCAACCGCAACTTCGAGGGACGGCAAGGGAAGGGCGGACGAACGTTTCTGGCCAGCCCGCTCACCGCCGCGGCGAGCGCCGTCACCGGCGTTGTCACAGACGTGCGGACGCTGCTTTAGGAAGAGCTTATGGAAAAGTTCAGGACATTCACGGGCCGCCTTGCGGCTCTGCCGATCGACAACATCGACACTGACCAGATCATTCCCGCGCGCTTTTTGAAAACCACCTCTAAAGAAGGCCTCGGAGACCAACTCTTCTATGACTGGCGCTATGATGCCCATGGAAAGCCGAAGCCGGATTTCATCCTGAACCAACCGGGGGGGCGAGCCGCGCAGATCCTGCTGGCGGGCGATAATTTCGGGTGTGGCAGTTCCCGGGAACATGCCCCCTGGGCACTCCTTCAATACGGCTTCCGCGCGGTGATCAGCACTTCGTTTGCCGACATCTTCCGCGGTAATTCGCTCAAGAATTCGCTGCTGCCGATCGTCATTTCCCCCGATGCTCACAGAGCTCTCTTTGCGGCTTTGGCTGCCGACCCGGCCGCAACCGTGACCGTAGATCTCGTGCAGCAAACGGTGACTCTGCCGTTCGGCAGCGTGGTGAGTTTTCCCATAGATGGATTCGCCCGGAACTGCATGCTAGAAGGCGTGGATGAACTGGGCTACATCCTGAAGCAGGAAGCAGCCATCGCGGCGTATGAGGCGAAGAGGCTGTTGACGGTAAATACGCTGACGTAGAAGCGCTTAACGGACCCTCCCGCAACCTTGCGCTTCAGCGAAGAAATCGGCATCATCGCCTTGAAGCAAAAGACCAAAGTATTTGGTGCGTGACATCGGTGTTTCTAAGATTGCCGTGCGTTGGAGGCACCATGAATGTTGCCTCCAGAGACCATCGCCGCTCAAGGCATCGCCGGTGCCAATCCCAATCACTTCGAAATACTTCTGTTTCCAAGCTTTAGCCACATTCCTGTGACAATTGCCTTCTTCCATGATTTCGCAGTGAAACTGGCCCCACCATAACGAAGCCGGCACTGATCAGAGGCGTCACAGCCGCGTCCAATCCGGACGGCGCAACCAGTTGATTGCCGCCGAGACTGAGTAGAAGTTTCTGAAGAGTTTTGATTTCCGGTTGCTGCTCAATTGCTTCACGAAGACGTCGGCTTCGCAGACGCGATCGATTTTCAGTCATGATAGGAGCCCTAATTACCGAACGTTCGATGCAACTCATTTGACAGAGGCACTGCTACGCGATTGGCTGAGATCGCCATCGGGAGCGCCGTGAGCCACAGAGAAAGCGACCGCGAGCCGACCGTTAACTCCGCCCGATGGATCAGCCGTCCCCGCTCAGTGAGCGAAGCCCAGGTCTGTTGCGAGCATGGGTACACAAGGCAGGCGATCACCTTGGACGTTCGCGCCAAATTCGCATAGGCTAAAACCTGAAACAAGTCGTTGCGGTGTTGCTCGCGGAATTCCTCTGTGGTGCCTGACCAGGAGTGCTGCAGCTCTTCCCAATGGCGCTTATACTTTGAATCGACTATGAGGGTGGCAGAGTCCCACTCCAACCAGACGTCCGGAAGGAGTGATTTTTGTGAGCCAATGTACGGCGGATTCCAACTTATCGAGTGTGTTGTCTCTCGCTTTCTGCCGACTTTCATTTGGCCGCCGGTCTGCTGTACGACGTGATGAAATACCGTCTCGACCCACGCCTCGAAGAACTGATCCATCGACATGCTCCACGGTATGCCTTCCAAATCACTTGAACCCGCCAAGCCTCGTTCCTCAATCGTCCATTCGATCGCCTGCACGCCGTTGACGAGTTGCTCGCTCCGAAATGGTCGTTGAATCCACGCTCTAAGTGTCATAGGAGATGGCACATAGACGGGGACCATCTGAACCCGGCGGAGCAACTGTTGTCCAAATTCGATTAGGCCGTGAACAAAAGCCCCATGCTCTTTCTGTGTTTCCAGCGCACTCAGGTGGCGCTCCACACAGTGCCGCACCGCGCCCGCAAGAAATCTATCGTCGCGAAGATCCGGGAACGTGCAAGGCATCGACAGAAAGTTGGCTATGGGCAAACTCTTTGTCGCATATGCGGCCCAGTGAACCGTTCCCCGCGGCGCTCTACGTATTTCGTTCGTTAGCTCAACCCGCCGATCGAGCGAATCCAAAAGCGCCTTCAGTCTTATCAAAATCATGGAAGACAGCACCGATGCAGGTACACGCCTTTCCGATCGGTTGAGAAGCGGTAACCGCAACGGGACGGGACCCACTCGCCAGCCCATTTCAGCGAGCATTGGCCCAATGCCCGACCAGGGGAAGCGTGGCTGGACCACAAGTCCGTAATCCGGCTTAGCACTGGTTGGAGATGTCAGCGGTATCGCACCGACCGCGCTTCCCGCTTGGATGAGCAGTTGCACGTCAGCGCCGTCGTAGTCTCGTTCGACGCGAACGTCTAAGAGTGACATGATCGAACGATTTTGCGTAATGAACTGCTCTGCCAACCGCGCCGCTCTTGGAGCCAGAGTCTGCGGGTCACCTAGCTTTCGAAGCTGAAAAAAATCGATTGCCGACCGCCTCGTAATAGAGTGGTCCTGCAGTTCGAGGCAGATCTCGTTTGCGCGTGGAAGCGATAGCAATGGCGAGGAGCTTGGGCGTCGAGATCGAGCGTTTCTCACAGACTGCGCAGCTCTTGGAGATAGCCTCTAATGGGTTCAGTAAACCCGCCTACATACCCCTGCGCCAGATACTCTTCCAGCAGCGGGGCAAGGTTCACTTTGAGGCTCTGTTTGGCGCGTGAATCATCGGATTCCAGAAAGTAAGAGTGTCCCGGCAGCAACGTGAAAGCGTCATCGGTCGCGTGTTCAACGAAGATCGAGACTAACTCTCTGAACATCTTCTGCATGAGTGGACATCCGTACAGCTCAACGACGCTCATCCGGGGCCAGAACGAAACGAACGCGAAGCGGCGCCGCACCGCGACATCGACGATGGCGATGCTGCGATCAGCGCTGTTCATTGTACCCAGAATGTGCAGGTTCTTCGGCAGAAAAAATGTGTGATGGAATGGCTCGCCGAAGTCGTATGGAAGGTTGATCTTTCGCTCGGAGTCGCCAGCCGCCTCGAGCAGGAAGATTGCTTCGCCGAGGATCTTGCTCAGATCTGAGCGATTGATTTCATCAATGTGCAGGAGATAATTGTGCGATGGCTCACCGAGTGCCTCGGCGGCTGCTTCCATAAGAAACCCGGGGGCCGGCGCGAAGCGGAGTCCCAAATCTCCCGTCGTGCTTGCCGGCGCGAGCCCACCAATGAAGTTCTCGTATGTAGTGTTGGGATGAAACTGGATGCTGCGTCCTCGCTCCCGGTATTCTTCTCGGAGAAGCTCGGTAGCCGTCATCGTTTTGCCAGTGCCGGGCGGCCCTTGGATGATGACGTACCGTCTGGTCGCCAGTAAACCAGCTACTTGAGAACGTTCTGTACTCGGCATCAGGTGTTCGAACCAGTCGGCTCGAATCGATTCAAAGTTGGCCTGACAACTGGCGATTGGTCGGTACCCACGCTCTTCGAAGAGAAGATCCAGAAAGGCAGTCAACGCGGCTTGTGTTCCGATGCGGTCACCAGTTGGGCAGTAGAGCGCGTACATTTCCTTGCCATATCGGTCAAAAACGTTCTTATATCCGGGCCACGTCCGCCTCACATTCTCCGGTACCGAAAGATCGGTTCTCGTAGGATCCTGCTTCGCCCACGCAACAAAGCTTCCGGCGCCGTGTTTTTTATTTAGCCAAGAGCAGATTGCCAGCGCTTTCCGAGCGTGTCCTGGTCGGCCGAGGATCGGTTCGTCCGGAGTCAACCCCGCCGTTCCGACCACCATACCAACGAGGCAGGGTTGGTCTCGGACTGGGAAAATCACAAAGGAAAGCCCGCTATAGGCGCCGGATCCTGGGTTCTCGGGATGGATGTATGCCGCGAACGGCACTCCCGAATCTTCACTCATCTCCGGCGCGCGAAGCTTCACGGTTTTTTCGGCCAACTTTGGGTAGCGTCCGTCTGGGCTGCCGAAAAGAGCATCGAATGCGACCTTATTACGCTGCGCCCACGAAACCTGGGTCGCAGCATGAACGATTTCGAGGAGGGGCTCAACGCTCATCGATAGGCTGTCTCGGCGGTGATTGTCTCATACCCGGACGTGTTCTCTACAAGCCGCTCCGGCTCTCGGGCCTTCGGAAGGCCACGAAACCCCAGCGGGGCGCCATCTCAGAACCCCACCTGATGCGCCAAGAACACCGCGTTATCCTACCTGTTCAACTGCCCATGAAGAGCCTGAAATTAGCGCTTTTGCGTGTTATGGTGAAGCTAGTGTCGTCGGCCTTGAATTTCCATCTGGAGAAATACGAAGGGCCACTGGACCTGCTGCTGGATTTGATCCGGAAGCAGCAGATCAACATTTACGACATTCCCATCGCTAAGATCACGGCGCAGTATCTCGAGTACATGCAGAAAGCGTTGGAGCTCGATATCGAGCTCAGCTCTGAGTTTGTTTATATGGCGGCGACGCTGATTCATATCAAGAGCAGGCTGCTGCTTCCGACGGATCCGGAGCTCGCGAAGATCGCGGCGGAAGAAGACCCGCGAACGGAACTGGTGGAACGGCTGATCGAACATGAGCGTTTCAAGAATGCCGCGGAGATGCTCCAACAGAAGCGCGTGGTGGAAGAAGCCATCTGGTCGAATCCTCAGATCGAACAATTTCTGGCCGAAGATGAAGGTCCCGCACTGGCGGTCACAATCTTCGATCTCGTCAAGACTCTGCAGGCGGTGCTGGAACGGTCGAAGAACCGGCCGATCTACGAGGTCGGCAGGGAGTCGGTAAGTGTTCCGGAGATGATGGAATTCGTAGGGCAGGAACTGGCGCGGGCGCACCGGAACGAAGCGCTTTCTATCACTCAACTTTTTGAACGTCAACGGAGCCGCCGCGCCATGATCTCGCTGTTCCTGGCGATATTGGAGTTGGTCAAGCGCCAGACTGTTGAGCTGACGCAAGGCGAAGCATTCGGCGACATCGGCTTGCGGCGCGGTCCGGCATTTGAAGAATCGGCGGAGAAGGCTGAAGATCTCGCGGCAGTAGAACAGGATTATCACTGACAGACAGCATGGAAGATGTAGGGCAGACAGTCGAGGCTGACACGGCGCGACAGGACACTGTCATCGCCGAAGCAGTGATGGAGGCAGCCCCTGTAACAGAAAACGCCACGGTTTTGAAGGCGGTGATTGAAGCGGCTATTTACATCACGGACGAGCCGCTCACGGCCGACCAGATTGCGACCGCCGTGGATCAGCCGCAAGAGCGCGTCAAGGAGATTCTGGCGCAGCTAGTGGCTGAGTATTCGGCCCCGGATCGCGGGTTAGCGATTCGCGAATTGGCGGGCGGCTACAAGATGGCGACGAAGCCCGAGCACCATGAGGCGATTCGCCGCTTTGTGAAGAATCTGCAGCCGCCTTCGAAGCTGTCGACGGCGGCGCTGGAAACATTGGCCGTGGTCGCTTACAAGCAGCCCATCACGGCTCCCGAGATTCTGGAGATCCGTGGGGTGCAAGGGGTCGGCGTGCTCAAGACGCTGCTCGATCGTAACCTGATTGCCGCGGCCGGAAGAAAGAACGTCCTCGGCAAACCGATCATGTACAAGACCACGCGTGAGTTCCTGATTCATTTTGGGTTGGATTCACTCGCGGAACTCCCCACGCTCAAAGAATTCGAGGAACTCCGGCGCCTCGCGCTTAGCGATTCGGAAGAGCCCGCCCCGCGAGAGCAGAAAATGGCAGCTGGCCAGATGACGCTGGAAGCTCAAACGGAAGACGAAGAAGCCAGCCGCGAACCAGGCCCTCAAAACGCCGATGCCTGAGGAACGCCTGCAGAAAATCCTGGCCTCCGCGGGCATCGCCAGCCGCCGCAAAGCGGAGGACTTGATAACAGCCGGACGCGTTTCCATAAATGGCAAAACGGTGGTGGAACTCGGTTCCAAGGCTGACGTCGCCGTCGACAAGGTAAAGGTAGACGGCCGCGTTCTCAGCGCCCCGAAGCACCACCTCTACTTCGCTCTCAATAAGCCGAAGAATTGCGTGAGCACTGTCCACGACCCGGAAGGGCGGCAAACTGTGATGTCCTTTTTCAAAGGCCTGCCCGAGCGTATCTATCCGGTGGGACGCCTGGACTATGCCACGGAAGGTCTGCTGCTGCTGACGAATGACGGCGATTTTGCCAACCGGCTCATGTCTCCCGCGACGCATGTCACGAAGACGTATCTGGTGAAGGCGAATGGCGGACTTACGGCTGAGCAGGAGCGGCAATTCCGCGAAGGCATCCCCATGCATGGACGCCGGACCGCACCGGCGGGTTTGAAAATGATCCGCAAGACGGTGAACCCCTGGTATGAAGTGAACCTCGTAGAAGGGCGGCAGAATCAAATCCGCATTATGTTTAAGCACTTCGGGCGGTTAGTGGAGAAGTTGAAACGGGTCAGAATTGGCTTTTTGGAATTGGGCGATTTAAAACCAGGCGCTTACCGCACTCTTACAAATGCGGAAGTGGCGCGTTTTCGGAAGCTCATGAAGATGGATGAGACGGCGGCGGGCGCTGCGGGTGCAAAGGCATGAACGATCAGGCGATAACGGAACTGCTCCGGACTTCGAACACGATCGCGGTCGTGGGCGCATCCAGCAACCCTATGCGAGCGAGCCTTGGTGTTTCGCGATTTCTCCAGCGGCAGGGTTATCGTGTCATTCCCGTGAACCCGAACGAAACGGAGATTCTGGGCGAGCGAGCGTATGCTTCCCTGAAGGACATTCCGGATTCTATCGACATCGTGGATATTTTTCGTCGAGCTTCGGGAGTTCCTGAAGTGGTGGACGAGGCGCTGCAGAAAGGCGTGCGCTGCATCTGGATGCAGGAGGGAGTGGTCAACGAAGCAGCCGCGGATAAGGCGGAGGCCGCGGGCATCCCAGTGGTAATGGATCGCTGTATTTTGAAAGAGCTCGCCCGTTTGCTGCCTTAGCATTCTTAATCCGGGCACCGGACTCCGCGCTAGACTACTGTCTGAAACACTCTCGCAAATGCATCAGTCTTCGCTGCGGCAGGCGGTTCTCGCCGCGCTAGCCTTTTCCCTGCTCCTGGCATTGATGGGATGCGGCAGCGACTCCGCAGACGTCCTGGGAAAAGCTTACGTCGCCCCCGCTACTTTGAATCTGCGGCGTCAGTTGACGCAGAAGAACAGCACGGTGGCGGTGCTGAAACATGGCCAGAGCGTGGACATCCTCGACGTGCGCCGGAGATTCGTAAAGATTCGCACCGAAAAAGGTGTAGTGGGTTGGGTGGACGCGCTCGACCTGCTTACTCCCGAGCAGATGAGACAGATTCTGCGGGAGCGCCGGCAGGCTCTTTCGCTGCCATCGGAGGGAGCTGCGAGCGCGTACGAGGTTCTAAACATCCACATCGCTCCGAGCAGGCAGGCGCCGGCTTTTTCGCAAGTTCCCGAAGGCGGATTTGTGCAGGTGCTGGGTTACCAGGCTGCCGCTAAGACCGCCGGTCCGGCGAAACCACCTACCTTCGTCTTTGAGCGCCCGGAAGGTCCGCCTCGAAAATCGAGGAAAGAAAAACAGGGCAAGGTTGTCTCCCACCTGCCGCCTAAACCCGCCCCTCCGAAACCGCCCGCGAATTGGCAGGCGCTTTCATACGGCCACGCCGATGCAGAAGCAGAGATGGGGAAAAAGGAAGCCTCCCAACCGGCTGCGGAAGTGAAGAAGCCAGTCGTGATCGAAGAGTGGGCGCTGGTTCGGACGAAGAGCGACGAAGTGGGATGGGTACTCGCGCGGAACCTGATGATGGCCATTCCGGACCAGGTTGCGCAATACGCCGAGGGGCGCCGCATCACATCCTACTTCGATTTGGGAGCGGTTAACGACGACGAGAAAGGTGTCAAGCATAATTGGCTGTGGACTACAATAAGCGCCTCCGAACCTTTTGATTTTGATTCCTGGCGAGTGTTTCTTTGGAATCGCCGCCACCATCGCTTTGAAACTTCTCACCGCCAGCGTGACCTGGAAGGCTATTTCCCGGTCCACGTGGATACTTCGGATGCGAACGCGGCTGGCCCCACCTTTGCGATCATCACGAAAGACGACGACGGGAAATTAAGACGCCGCAGGTACCTGTTCGATGGGACGCGCGTTCATCTGACGGGGACGGAGGACTATCATCCCGGGCCGGCCCTAGAAGCAAGCCAACCGGAAATGGTCTCGCATCAGGCGACACTCCGGCTGCCGCGATCCGCCTGGCTGAACCGCGAATGGGCGGCATTGAAGCGTAAATTGTTTGGCGGGTCTTAACCAGAAGACCTTAAGTATCTTCGATGGGTCCGGCGATTTCAACGCGATCCATCGCCAGGAAAAGCTTCACATGCGGATGCTGAGATTTCTCCAGCTCGGACGTGGGGCCAAAGTAAATCGCTTCCCCTTGATACAGGAACATGACGGAGTCGGCGACTTTTCGCATCAAATCAAGGTCGTGCGTGACGACGATGGCCGTAAGGCCCAGCTGTCTTTTCAGCCTGAGCATCAGGTTGCCAAGATCATCCGACATGATAGGGTCCACCATCGTGGTGGGCTCGTCGTAAAGAATGCACTGAGGTTGAGCGGCGAGAGCCCTCGCGATTGCGACCGCCCGCTTGTAGCCGGTGGAAAGATCTGCGGGGTAGAGATTTTTGACGTGCAGCAGATCCACCATTTGAAGCAGACCATCGACGACGTCTTCCTTGTTCTGCTCGTCATAATCTTCGCGTAGTTCGAGCGAAAACAGAATGTTCTCGCCGACCGTAAGCGAGTCAAAGAGGGCGCCCGACTGAAAAACCATGGTCACTTTCTTGCGGATAGCGCGAAGTTCGGTCTCCGCTAAGGCGGTGATGTCGGTGTATGCCACAATCACTTGCCCCGCATCCGGCTTCTGAAAACCCATAATGTTGGCGAGGCTTACCGATTTGCCAACACCGCTGCGCCCAATAATTGCGAGTGTCTGACCGGGGTCTACATAAAAACTGACCCCTTTCAAAACTGGATGGTCAAAGCTCTTACTGACATTCCGGAACTCAATGTAATGCGGGTTAGCGTCGACCGTCATTTGACCTTTTAGCGACCGTCATGAAGCCGTGATCCTGCTGCCAGGCCAGCCACTCCTCGGGCCGGTTTATGTTCGCGATCGCTCCATTGACACGAAAACGCTCAGCACGCAGCTCACCGACGAGCTGCATCAGCTTTAATTGCCCTCGGTCAAGCGCTTGTTGAACGACCGGCAGACAGGCTGTTTTGTAAACTGCACACAAAGGATTGATCCGCCCGGCGGCGTCCTGGGTGACCAGGCACTGCGCGTCTGTGGTTTCTGCGGCTTTCATAAGGTCAACAAGCCAGGAAATCTCAAGGCCTGGCATGTCGCAGGCGGTAATCAGATTCAGGCCGGCGCGTCCGCTTGCGAGCGCGGTCTCGATTCCGGAAATAGGCCCGAATCCCGGACGCAGGTCGGGAAGGCACTCGAATGTCAGATCAGCATATCGCGGGGGCTCGCCAACCAAGGCTACGCTTCCGGCGGCGACCTGCATTTTCCGGACGATTTCCGCCACAAGGGGGTGCGAACCCAGGATTAAGCGTGCTTTATCGGCACCCATGCGCGAACTCCGGCCGCCCACGAGCACGAATCCTGCCACGCGCATGCCCAAATGGTAGCATCGAGACTCCTGATTTCCGGATATAATCTCTATAAAACAAACTTGGGCTTTTTTGTTGGTTATGGATCTATTCTTTCCAAGTTCCAAAGGGCCGATGCAACTGCGCCGCCTTTGCATCCGTCCATTCAATTCCGGGTCAAGCCGGCTTCAGGTAACCTGGGAAATGCAACTGAAGGCAGTTGGGTTCGAAGCCTGTGCGGGTTGAAAAACAGGAGGAGCGAGCGTACCCGAGTACCCGCTAACATCACTTCAATGTTCCGCCTCCCCCGCCGGACCCTTGCGCTGCTTTCCATTGCAACACTGTACGTGCCGGTTGCGTCCCTGATGGCGCAATCGACCGCCCGTGTACGGGCCATCCGATTCTGGTCCTTCGGCGACGTCACTCGTATTGCCATTGAGACCCAGGGCGAATACAAACTTTTCTCCGATCAAATCGAAAATCCCGACCGGCTTTATTTCGACCTTACCGGCCTGCTTCCACCGGTTTCGGCTCATCGCGGAATTCAAACCATTCAGGTGGGTGACCGGCTGGTGAAAGAAATCCGGGTGGCGGAGGTCAGCCCCGGAAAAACTCGCATCGTGTTTGACCTGGATTGCCCTGTGGAGGTAGTTTCGTCACAACTCGTAAATCCGGACCGCTTAATGCTTGAACTGCGGCCGAAGGGAACGAGTGCGCCGCCATTATCGGTCGCACACAGCGTCACAGGATCGCAAAATATTGATTTATCGGCAACGGCAACGACCGGAGCTGAAAGCATTCCTGCTGCTCCGAAAAACATTCCACAAACTGCGTCGATTTTGCTGAGGGGCCCGTCGCTGACCGTTGATCGCCAGATGTCGGCTCTGAACTCGTTACAACTGCCGGCGTCTCCACAACCCTCGACGGTTCCCGGCACCACGATTAGCGGCCCCGTTGCGACGCCGGGCGTGAATGTGGCCACCCGTGAGACGGCAACGCCATTGGCGGTGTCGAGCAAGCTGAAGAGACTCGATACCCCGGCAAAAATTGACAGCAGTGGCGACCGTTCTCTGGTGCGGCTCTTCGGGTTGAAACTGGGCCGCGTGGTGATCGACGCAGGCCATGGTGGTCATGACACCGGTACCATCGGCCCGGACGGGCTGATGGAAAAAGACCTGGTGCTGGATGTAGCTCTTCGTTTAGGCAAACTGATCAGCCGGCAACTGGGCGCCGAAGTTATCTATACGCGTTCGAGCGACGTGTTCATCCCGCTGGAGGACCGCACACGCATCGCTAACGAGGAAAAGGCCGACCTTTTTATTTCGATCCACGCGAACTCATCACCTGAGCCGAGCGCGACAGGAGTAGAGACGTATTACTTCAACCTGACGTCCGATAAGGCCGGGTTGGACCTAGCAACGCGCGAGAACGCAACCTCGGCCAGCTCCATCTCAGATCTAAGCGACCTTTTACATCGCGCGGTTCTCCAGACGAAGCTCGAAGAATCACGCGAATTCGCGCAAAAAGTGCAAACAGCGCTTTGGGCCGCATCGGTAAAAATGAATGCGAGGTCGAAGAACAGGGGCGTGAGACAGGCTCCATTCGTTGTTCTCATTGGCGCTAGCATGCCCTCCATTCTGGCTGAGATCGGATTCGTGTCGAACGCGCATGACGACCGTTTGCTAAATAAGAGCGAGCAGCGGCAAAGAATTGCCGAAGCCCTGTTCAAGGGCATCTCCCAATATGCCAGCACGCTGAGTCACATGCAGATTGCGCGTGCGTCGGAATAGGGCGAGAGTTTAGTCGTGTCCGTTGCCGCTGGTATTCTCCCGGCAGATGCCGCGCCTGCTGGCGCGAACAAATTCGACCAGATGACGAGTGTGCTCGAAGGGTAATTCCATTTCTATTCGCGCCAGGGCGTCTTCCTGCTTCAGTCCGGAACGATAGAGAATTCGGTAAGCGGATTTGATGGCTCGGATCTCTTCGAGCGAAAAACCGGCGCGCTTCAATCCGAAGAGATTGAGTCCCTTGGCCGCTACATTGAAGTCCGAGTACAGAAAAAACGGCGGAAGATCGCTATTGACCCGCGTATTTCCGCCGATCATCGCCAGACGTCCGATTTTCGAATATTGGTGAATAACTACGCCGCCGGAAATAAACGCCTGGCTTTCTACTTCCACGTAGCCGGCTAACAGGGCGCAACTGGCTACAACGATGCCGTCTCCTAGAGCGCAATTGTGCGCGATATGGCCTGAAGTCATGATGTAATTGCCATCGCCGATGCGCGTTTCCGATTCAGGCTGCGTGCCGCGCGAGATCGTATAGTGTTCGCGAATCTTATTACGCGATCCGATTCGCAGATAACTGCGCTGGCCGCTAAAAGTTTTGTCGAGCGGATCCGTTCCCAGAGAAGTCCCCGCGGAAATCTCGTTTTCATCGCCCATGACTGTCCAACGTTTTACATAAACATAGGGTTCGAGCAGGCAGCGCGCGCCAATCGAAACATCCGATTCGATGACGCAATATTCCCCGATTTGCGTTCCGGGCCCGATAATAGCGTCCGGGTGAATGCGCGCGGTCGGCGCAATGTAAACCGAGGGATCAACCGCCATATACATGCTAAGTATGGAGGATGCCCGCTCTTACAATTGCTCAAATAGCCGAGGTTTGTGCCGGATCTATAACGGGCGATCCAGGAAAATTCATCACGGGCGCCAATACTCTGGAACAGGCCGGCCCGAATGACATCTCCTATGTGGCCAACCGGAAAGCGGCAGAAAAGGCTGCTCTGTCGCGCGCCGGGTGCCTGCTGGTGGGGCTAGCCTTCGAAGGAAGTGGTGAATGGTCGTTGATCCGCGTTACGAATCCGCGCGCGGCGTTCGCGCGAGTACTTACAGGACTATATCCGCCACAGCGCCAGCAAGCTCACATTCACCCGACTGCGGTTATCGCATCCTCTGCCTTTGTCGCGGCCGATTGCGCGATTTCAGCGTTTGTCGTCATTGGCGCGAATGCGCATATCGAGCCCGGCTGCCGGATCGGGAACGGCTGCAGCATCGGCGAAGGTGTTCGCATCGGCAGCGACTGTACCCTCCATGCCGGCGTGACTCTCTACGACGCAGTGCGCTTAGGCTCGCGAGTGATATTGCACTCGGGCTGCGTGGTAGGCGCGGACGGTTTTGGTTTCACTCTAACGGAGGATCACTATGAGAAATTTCCACAGGTCGGGACGGTAGAGATTGGCGACGATGTGGAGATCGGCGCCAACTGCTGCATTGACCGCGCTGCGCTGGGCGCCACTCGAATAGGCGATGGAACAAAGCTGGACAATATGGTGCATGTCGCCCACAACTGCAACATCGGCAAACATGTTGTAGTGGCCGCCCAGACCGGATTCTCCGGCAGCGTGACGGTGGGAGATTATGCCGTGATCGGCGGACAGGTCGGCATCGGCGAGCAGGCCAGCATTGACGCAAGAGCGATCATCGGAGGGAAGGCCGGTATTCTGACTTCACAGCGCATCCAAGCCGGCGAGCCCGTGTGGGGCGTACCAGCACGGCCGCTGCGGCAACATTTGAAAGGCTTAGCTTATGTGGGGAAAATGCCTGAGCTCCGGGAAGAAGTGCGCGAGCTCAGGCGAAGTTTAGAATACTTGGAAGCCCGATCGGGAATCAGATCCTGAGATCGGCTCACGACGGGGTGTTCCGCGCGTCGCTAGCATCTGTCAGCGAAGCGCGTTGCAGGATTGTGTGAGTTTTCAGCAGCATGGCCTGGATCGTGTGGAGATGATGGCAAACTCTTTCGTCGGTTGTGGTGAGCTCAAGGTAGTACGTCAAAGATTCGATAACGTCTAAGGGTTGAAGAAGATCATGAATAAAATCCTCTAAATCTCCAGGATGAACGCCTGCGAGATCGGATTGCGCAAGAGAGACGTCTTGCCCTGCAGCAGCAAACGCGGCTTTGATCATGTATTACGCGGAGCTTTCAGATTAACATTTGGAGAATGCGGGTGTGCACTTCCGACCGTCTGATTGTGCGCCTCCTCCACTGAAGAGTCAATAGGTTTGCGCAGACAATTTTTCGATGTGTTCTGAACCTCCGTACTCGCGGTTCTGGTACCGCCGCTGTGCTATTCTCGTGACGTAAAACCGCTCACGGGCCTGTGGCGCAGTTGGGAGCGCGCTTCCATGGCATGGAAGAGGTCAAGGGTTCGAATCCCTTCAGGTCCACCAAATTCTCTTCCTTTCAAAAAGTTCGGCGGAAAAAATATCCGCCGGGAAGCGCGCAAATCAAACACGCCGCAGCCTCACTTTGCGGACGTAGTGATCGCCGCTTTTCTCGACAATCAGGTGCGCGCGTTCGCGGGTCGGCAAAATGTTTTCACGCAAGTTCCGTAAATTAATGTCTGCCCAAATCTGACGCGCAGTTTCGATCGCTTGCGTTTCGGTGAGCGTGGCGTAGCGATGGAAGTAAGAAGATTCATTTCTGAAAATCGTCTCTCGCAGGCGCAGAAAGCGTTGCACATACCAGTGTTCAACGGTACCCTCTTCGGCATCGAGATAGATGGAAAAGTCAAAAAAATCGGATACGAAAACGCGGGAGGAATCGCGCTGCGCTTCCGGGGATTGCAGCACGTTGAGTCCTTCCAGAATCAGAATGTCGGGTTGATGAACTTCCTGCGTGGCTCCGGCGACAATGTCGTAGAGAAGATGCGAGTATATGGGGGCTGCGACCATCGGTACCCCAGCCTTTATATCCGCGAGGAATCGCAATAAACGGCGTTGATCGTAACTCTCGGGAAAGCCCTTTCGCCGCATCAGCCCGCGCGCTTCGAGCGTACGGTTCGGGTAGAGGAAGCCATCGGTGGTGATGAGTTCTACCCGCGGGTGATCGGGCCACCTCGCCAGCGATGCGCGGAGAATACGCGAAAAGGTGCTCTTACCGACGGCGACGCTACCCGCGATACCGATGATGTAGGTGGTCTTTTGAGGCGTTGAAAACCCCATGAACTTCTGGCGCGCCGCATAAAGATGTTGAACCGCCGCCACATGCAAATTCAGCAGCCGCGAAAGCGGAACATAGATCTCTTCCACATCGCGCAAGGAAACCTGCTCATTAATTCCACGCAGGGAAGAAAGTTCTTCTTCGCTCAGCAGAAGCGGAGTGTTGGCGCGCAAAACTTTCCACTGATCGCGGTCGAAATCGATATATCTGCTGATCGGGGTAGGTGGAGCGCTGGTTATTAGCTCCAAATGGGTCTCCGTCCTGCTTACATCTTATGTTGTGAAGACTCCTACCGATCCGGCGCTTTGCGGAAGAAGATAATGTGCTGCCATGGAAGCGTGTCCACTACCTTCTCAAATTGATAGCCCTCCGGCGTCACCTCCGCCTTTACGTCCGTGACGCTCATCTCATGTTCAGGCCGTATGGGAACCGAGGGATCTTCCTTGCGAAACTCGAGCAGCACTAACCTGCCGTTCGGCTTTAAAGAGTTTCGAATCCGGTCCAGCATGCGCTGTGGACGCGAAAACTCATGATAGACATCCACCAGTAAGACCATATCCAGTTTTCCCGCGGGCAGACGTGGATCCGACTCGGTGCCGAGGACTGTGACAATGTTCGTCACGTTTCGCGCGGCGGCGTTGGCTGCAAGCCGGTCAAGCATGGCCTGCTGGATGTCGTTGGAATAGACGATTCCGCCGGGAGAGACGCGCTTCGCAACCCGAATGCTGTAGAAACCAGTCCCCGCGCCCACGTCTCCAATGAACATCCCCGGCTTAAGATTGAGTTCAGCGAGGGCTTTTTCCGGCTGCTCTTCCTGCTCGCGCTCCTCTCTGTCGAGCCAGTCCGCGCCACTCATGGTCATAACGGGGGCAATGCGCCGGCCCGTAACGGGATGCACGGATTGCGCAAAGCCCGGCGCTGTCCATATGGCGGCCGCGAGGAGAACGGCGGCAACGCAGCGCAACGTGCGAGCAACAAGGTGAAATCGATGCTGGTACGACAGATGCTCGCAAGACATAGGTCAAACTGGAATCATCCCAAGCCGCTGAACGTGATGGACCGTTACTTTATAGAGTTCGATGGAGAGTATAAGAGTCTCGTTGCATTCACGTCGCTTCTCGCCATTGCGCTTTTACTCGCCACAAATTCTTTTTCCGCCGCGGAAAGCAATCTAGCTATCGTGGGCGCGGGCGTCGAGCAGGCGGAGGACTCTCCCTTTGTAGGGAGTGATTACGACTTTCTTCCCGGGGACTTTCTTTTTTTCACATTTGGAGTGAGCGGTTTTGGGATTGATTCGGCGCAGAGCGGGGATGTGCGAAAGATCGCGCTTACGTATGAGGCGACCCCCGAGGATTCGAGCGGTAAACCGCTCACACCACCAGACAGAGGCGAGATCAAAGAAGACCTCCATCCGGAGGATAAGAATTGGTTGCCCAAGCGACACGCATCCTTCCTAATTCCGTCGTTTGTGGCCGCGGGGACCTACAACGTCCACGTCACCGTTAAGGACGCGATTTCGAAAAGCGAGACTTCTGCAGATTTCCCATTTCGCATAGGCGGAGTGCAGATTAAGGAGTCACCATCCATCACAGCGGAGAACTTCCGGTTTCTGCGGACCGAAGATGGCCGCGAACCTCTGCGTATACCGGCGTACAGCCCCGGAGACGATGTTTACGCACGCTTTGACATGACTGGCTATAAAATCGGCGTGGACAAGCAGTATCACATTGCATACGGGCTGACGGTGCTTGGGCCGGATGGCAAGCCCTTTATCCAGCAGCCGCAGGCCGCCGAATTGCAATCCGGTGGTTTTTATCCGCCGCAATTTGTGCCTGGGAATCTGGACTTGAAGACCAGCAGGGACAGCGCGACTGGCGAATATGTTGTGGTGCTTACTGTGCGCGATCTACTTAGCAACCAAACCTCGGAGTTGAAGCGGGCCTTCAGCTTGGAGCAATGACGCTTCATTCCATGAGCAATAGAAGACGGCGGACGCCCTCTGCGAAAATCTCGGGCGGGGTGATCAGGCTGACAACTATAAAAGCCTCCGTAGGCAGATCGAAGAAATACCCCGGCTGAACGATCACATTTTGCTCTGTGAGTAACCGCTGAACCCAGATTTCTTCAGGCGTGATGCGGGGCAACTGGAGAATGGCCGACCAACCGCCTTCTATGTGGAGCACCTGAAGCGGCGTTGCTGCCATTTGGCTTTGCAACCACAGCAAGTTCCCGTTGATTCGCTCGGCGAGCCGGTGTTGCACTCTATTCCCGATCTCGAACAGGTCGCTTAGGGCGCTTTGCGTGGGCGTGTTCACAGAAAGGTAAGTGTCGAGGACCAGCTCGAGACGCTGGCGAGCAGCCTCAATGCATTGCAGCGGACCGTTGATCACCATCCATCCGAGCTTGACCTGCGGCATCCCTGCCATCTTCGAAAGACCGTTGAGCGAGAAGCTCAGGGTTTCCTGACAGCTAATCATCGTTTTCACGGCGTCTACCGGTTCTGTAACCGAGTAGTCCATGAAGACTTCATCACAGATGAGGGGTATGTGACGTTTCAGGGCCAGTTCGATCAATTGCTGCCGCTCGCGAGCTTTCAGGAATGAGCCTGTCGGATTGTTTGGATTCACTACGATAATCGCCTTCGTTCGGGGCGTGATCTGGCCCAGCAGGTGCGCGAAATCGATGTACCAACTGCCGTCGTAAACGATCCGGTAAGGCACCACGTTCACGCATTCGAGCCGCGCCAGGTATTCAAACAAGGGATAAGAGGGAACGGGCGCCAGAATGTCATCGGAAGGGTCGCAAAAGAGCTTGAGCAGCACGGCATACGATTCGCTGGTGCTCGCGGTTAAAGCGATCTGGTGAGGGAAAACAGGGATGCCGCGCCGGGCATATTGGGCGGCAATGCTCTCGCGCGATTGTAAACTGCCGAAGGGATCAGGCGTGTAGCTAAAATCTGTCACGCGCGCATAGGCCCGATTGATTTGCGCATGCGGATAATCCGCCAGTGCTTGGGCGGGGTTGGAGACCGTAAGGTCGAGAAGGTCCGTTCCGGTGCGGCGCTTTTCTTCAATCAGCCGGGAAAAGGAATTCGGGGAAAGGGGCCAGGACAACCGTTGAGAGTAGGGATGCAAAGAGATACTCTGGCACGGTTGTCCCGGCTTCGCAACGCGGACAGGGTGCGCGCGAAGAACGATAGAAAGGCGCATCACCTGCCCAGGGTGATGCGCCTTCTGTGATACCGGAAAACGCCGCTCTCCGGTACCAATCCACGATGTTATGAGCGCCAGTTACTCAACCAGGAATGACGGATGCCCACCGTCATTCCGAACGCGTGCGCCGACACGCGTGGAAGCAATGCTGACTTAACGAACGTGGAAACTCAAAGCCTGAAGCTTGAGGCTAGGCGGGGTGCTCAAGGCAAAAACGGTGCGTTCGACGCAGGAGCCGCCATCCAGCACCAAGGCCGGCTCTAGCGCGTCACTCTCAAACTTTTCCAATTGATTGCTGGATAGAACGGGCGAGAAATGAGAGAGGATGCTTCCGATTGACATCGATCCAAGGGTTGCGGTCGAAAGCACTCCGGGCGGTATGGCGTGATTAGAAGAGCTCACTATCGACAGCGCGGCTACAGCAGAGCTCAAAGCCGCGCTCAGAACTGCTGAGGCGCTCCGGTTTTGCGTTCGGAGAATGGCCGCCAGCATGATTTGACGGCCAAGAGGCTGCAACCCGGAAGCGGAACGCGCTAAAGCCTGATAAATCTCACTGCTGACCACCGATTGCCTCACGCCGCTGACGTTGCATATATTCAAGTCGTACCCGGCGATCCCTACGGGCAGCTTCCCGTAGTTCTGCTGCTGAAGGGCTTGAGGAATGGCAGTACCGGTAACTTCGAAAGTTGTTTGAGCGCGGACGATTTGGCTGACCAAGATGAGCACCGCGGCAAACCGGCCTATTCTCATTCGGATTCTCCTCTCCGGATGCCGCTCGTTCATGCCGCACCCGATTCAAGGGATATCCCGGCCACGCTTCGGCCCACTGGTCTAAGCCCGCTAAGTATTTGATAAAAATATAAAAAGAATTATTTCGTCGCTTCGTCACTGGCTACCGGAAGCCCCGATTCCAGGTAGGCTTGGAACCCGCCGCGAAGAGTCGCTATATGGCGGAAGCCCAAGTTCCAAAAGAGACTCCCGGCAAAGGCAGCGCGATCGCCGGACTCACACACGACCGACAAGGACGTCTCTTCCGGAAGACCCGAGACGGACTGCCGGATCTTGTCCAGAGGCAGGTGGACTGAATCGGGAATGTGGCGGCGCCTGAACTCACCGCGGCTTCTCACATCCACCACCACTGTCTTCCATGCAGCAATCCGGACGGCGAGGTGGTCGGGCGCAAGTTCCTCAAACGAAGCCAGCGGTCCGCGGCTGCGGCGCCATTCGTGGACCACGTCAGGCTTAAGCCATCCTGCTATCCGGATACCAGCAAAACGCTCCAATGGCAGGGCCGCGGCGTGCCGGTGCAAAAGACTTCGAGAGATCACGTAAATGTCCGTCGCCGGGAGTTCCAAGGAACTGATTAACAGCTCAAAACACTCGAGATTGGGAATGTTGACACTGCCGGGAATAAACCCGCGTGCAAACAAGCTCGGCGCGCGGAGGTCTATAAGGAAGGGCTCCATGGCCGCATTCCCAAAAGGGAGGCGGCCCAGGTGCGATACTCTGCCAGCGGCTATCTCAGTACGCTTGGAAGACTGCAAGGGCGGACGTCTGGCTAGTTCGGGGGTCAAAGTCACTCCTCAAGGCGTTGCCCTTAAGCATCATATAAGCCGCAACTCATGTCCAGCATTTTTACCATAACTACTTAAAAAAATCGGCTTATTATAAAATGAATAACTCTTATATAATGGTTTTGCCCAGCCAACAGGTAAAAGCTACTTCTTTGTCCCGGATGTCGCTGTATTGGCAGGCACTCTTTTGATCACGATACGCAGAATCGTTACTGGTGTCAGGGGCTTGTCTTCCGGATTACGCGGCACTTCGGAGATGGCATTAGCTACTTCCTGACCGGAAACAACCTCTCCAAATATGGAATAACCGCCGTTCAGATGCGTTGCAGGCCCCACAGTTATGAAGAATTGGCTTCCATTTGTGTTGGGGCCGTGGTTGGCCATCGCCAGTACGCCCGGCTGATCAAAGGAATGGTTCGGACTGATCTCGTCGTTGAATTCGTAGCCAGGGCTACCGCTGCCATCTCCGGCCGGGTCGCCTCCCTGAATCATGAATCCCGGGATGACGCGATGGAAGGTAGTACCGGAGTACAAGGCAACGTGTTTTGGCTTGCCCGTGGCGGGATCGGTCCAGGTCTTGGTTCCAGTCGCGAGCCCAACGAAGTTAGCGACGGTTTTCGGCGCTTCCTTATCAAATAACCGGCAGACAATGTTGCCCATTGACGTATAGATCACGGCGTACAAACCCGGTTCAGAAGGTAGGGGCACGGGCGGCAAGGCGGGCTGAGTTGTCCGGTGGGCTGTCTTTGCGGCTGGCTTAGGCGCTTGTCCACCTGCAATGCAGGTAATGAAAAGAGCCGCGACCATGCTGGCGACTCTTACTTTTGCTATTTTTCGCATGCAGCGCTGATTATAACGGCTGCGGCGCAACTCTCTTGAAAATAGTTTCGGCCGGAAGGCGTCCATTCACGGGGCCGACCAGCCGACGATTCTATTAAGTAAGAGATCTTTCGTTAATGGTTTGTACTGCTGGATTGAAGACCCGAGCGTTGCCTACAATTCAAATGAGAAGCAAGGAGTCTATGAAGTACGTTCTGGCCTTCGTCTGTGCATCTGTTCTTTTACTTTCCTCTGCCTGCAGCAAGAGCACGCAGCAGCTCTTGGCCGACGGCAACAAGTACCACCAGGAGAAGAAATATAAGGAAGCCTCTATCCTTTACCAGAAAGTGATCGCGAAGGACAAGATCAACGCCGAAGCTTACTATCGGGAGGGCTTGAACCTCATCGATATGAACAACAGGGCCGAGGCGGCGAGATACCTGCGCAGGGCGATAGATCTGAAGCCCGATAATGTCGACGCAGAGAGCAAGTTGGCTGAAATCTACCTGGAGGCATACGCTTCCAGTCCGAACAAGCTGAAACCGCTGCTGGGCGATGCGCGTGATCTGACGAGCAAGATTCTGCAACGGCAGCCGAATTCCTTCGACGGGCTTCGCCTGCAAGGACTTATCGATCTAGCCGACAACAAACCCGAGGACGCTCTGCAGGAGTTTCAGAAGGCCAATCAAGCGAAACCCTACGCGCGCGAGTTGATCGGCTGGTACGCCCAGACCCTGGCGTCGACGCAGCATGCCGCCGAAGCGGAGGCGTTGGTTCGCGACATGCTGGCGCACGATAAAACCTGGGCGCCTGGCTACTCGTTCCTCTATGTGCAGTACATGCGAGCGAATGAACGAGACAAGGCAGAAGCGATTCTGCGGGATCACCTGCGCAACGACCCGCTGAATGCGGGGGCAATCATGAACCTTGCCAACTTCCTGGCCTCAACAGATCGCTACGCAGAGGCGGAATCGGTGATGCGGAAGGTCATCGGCGATAAAAAGGATTTTCCGAACGGCCGCGAACTAATGGGGGATTTTTATTCCCGTGCCACAAAATATGACGCCGCCTTGCAACAGTACCAGGCGGGAGTGAAGGAAGATCCGCAGAATAGCTTGCGATATCAAGAGCGCATTATCGCGATTGATGAAGTCACCGGGCACGCGGACCAGAGTCTGAAACTTTCAAAAGATCTGGTTAAAGATAATCCGAAGGATGCCGGAGCGAACGAAATGTATGCAGCGCTGCTGCTGCAGACGACGAAGCCTGCAGATTATCCGAAAGCCCTGAGCGAATTGCAATCAATGTCGCAAAACAACCCTGGCAACGGGGTTCTGCATTTGGATCTGGCTCGCGGCTACTTTAGGCTGAATGAACCGGACAAGGCGCTCTCCGAAGCGCTGGACGCAGTTCGGGAGAATTCCACGCTGCAGCCGGCTCGCGTGCTTGCGGCCGATGTTTATGAGGATCGCGGGGAACATGCAAAAGCTTTAGAGCAGACTGATCTGGTGTTGAACGCGGAGCCTGGTAATCCCGGAGCCCGGCTGATAAGAGACCGCGCGCTCATCGCTACCGGCCAGGTGGACAAAGCAGAACCGGAACTAGCAGCGCTCAGCCAGAGATTTCCGCAGATGACCGATGTGCGTCTGGAGCTTGCGGCCATTTACGTCGGGCAAAAGAAATATGATCAGGCCATCGACGAATACGACAAGATCTGGACAGCGAATCCGCCGGACGTTCGGGGCTTCGTCGGTTTGCAGACCGTGAAACTGGCGCAAGGGAAGGTAGACGAGGCCGTTCAGGGCATGCAGGATTTAGTCAACAAGAATCCGAACTCGCCAGCGCTTCGCTATCAATTAGCCAACTTCGAGGCGACCGCCGCGGCGGCGAATGCGCACTCGAATCCCGCTCGCACCAAGCAGCTTCTAGAGGACTCTGAAAACAACTACAAAGAGATTCTGAAAACAGATCCAAAGTCCGGCGATCTGTGGCTTCGTTTGGGCATTTTGCAGCGTGAGCTGGGGCAGTTCGATGCCGCGCTGGCGTCCTTTCAGCAGGCCTCTGTCGTGAGTCCCCAAAACGCCAACGTGGCCCTGAACAAAGCCATGCTGCTGGACGTGATGGGCAAGAAGAAAGAAGCCGCCGACGAATACAATAAGGTGCTCGGCATCCAGCCACATAATGCATTGGCGCTGAACAATCTGGCGTTTATCGATGCCGAAGCGGGAACGAACTTGGATCAGGCCATGACCTATGCCGAACGAGCGAAACAGCAGGCGCCGAACAGCCCGAGTATTTCCGACACGTTAGGGTATGTTTATTATCAGAAGAATTTGAACGCGGCGGCAGTGTCGATTTTTAAGCAGATCGTCGAGCAGGCGCCGCAGAATCCGACATTCCGCCTTCACCTGGCGATGGCGCTGTCAAAACAAGGCGACAAGCAAGGAGCCCGGGAAGAGGCAGAGAAGGCTTTGAAGGCGGCTACTGTGCCCGGAGAGCAGGAGAAGATCCGGTCATTTCTGAGCCAGATCGGCTGATTCTTGTTCATATCCGAACCAGTGGTGGTCCAGGAGAACGATCACGCAACCTGGCGGTACATCGCTCCGTTCGTAGTTTTCATGGCGCTGCTGCTAGCGGCAGCTAATATCCCAATGAATGTGCGCTGGGAGGCGCCGCTCCGGTGTATTTTGCTGGGAGCGGTATGCTTCGTCTGCTGGCCCCGTCCGCTCTCTCTCAGGCCAGCGTATCCCCTTGCGTCCATTGCCGTCGGGGCGGCGGTCTTCGCGCTTTGGATTGCGCCTGACGTACTTATTCCCGGATACCGGCAAAGCATATGGTTCTCCAACTCGCTGGTAGGGCATCTGCATTCCACCATGCAGCCTGCATCGCTGCACGACCCATGGGTGCTCGCATGGCGAAGCATTCGCGCCGTGCTCATTGTCCCGGTTGTCGAAGAATTGTTCTGGCGCGGCTGGCTGATGCGATGGTTTATCAACAAGGATTTTAGGCGAGTGCCGCTCGGCACATACTCCCCGATGGCTTTTTGGCTGACGGCGATTTTGTTCGGATCCGAGCATGGACCGTATTGGGATGTAGGCCTGCTCACCGGGATCATTTACAATCTCTGGATGATTCGGACCAAGTCAGTGGCTAGTTGCATTCTCATGCACGCCGTCACCAACGCGCTTTTGAGCGCCTATGTAATTGAAACGGCACGCTGGCAGTACTGGCAGTAAGTTCAGGGCGGCGGATGAGCGCCGGAGGCTCGCTCAACTAGCGGACAGTGATAGAGTCTAGACTCAGGAGACCTGCTCATACCGGATTATGCCCTGCTTACTTGCGCTGTTGGCCGTCGCGTTTCCCCGGATAGCCATCGTTTTGCTTTGGCTGTTCTCGAACTTTTTCAGTGGTCTCTATCACGGAATCATTATTCCGATCTTGGGGTTCCTTTTCCTCCCGCTCACTTTTATCGTCTACAGCTATATCTTGCGAGCGTTTGGAGGGCACATGGGAACGACGCAGCTGGTCTGTCTCTTTATCGCGGTAATTCTCGATCTCGGCCTGATCGGGGGCGGGGCCTTCGGGCGGCGCTGACCGAAGTGCTCCAGCTGACTTATGGCTGACGCGTCACCACCACCATCCATCGTTCGGCCCGATCAAGTTACGCTGGACCGCATAGAAGAACAGCTTGCCTGGTACGACCGCAAGGCTGGAATCAGCCAGAGGCGCTTCAAGCTTCTGAAAGCGGCGACCATTGTATCGGCCGCCTTGATTCCTGTCCTCACTACTGCCGCGGGGCCATATGCTCTCAAAATCGCCGCTGGACTGGGGGTTCTCATTGCCGTTGTCGAAGGCTTGCAACAGATGAACCAATATCTGGCGAACTGGCTGTCTTATCGCTCGACTGCCGAGGCGCTCAAACATGAGAAGTTCCTGTATCTGGGCAAAGCCGGACCCTACGCCAATAGCGCGATCGCCGCCCCGCTGCTGGCCGAGCGGGTGGAGGCGGTGACCTCGCAGGAGAACGCGAAGTGGTTTACTGTGCGGAGCCACGCGCCGAAGGACGAAGAGGAGCAAAAGTAATTTCCCGTGCATGAGAGCGAACGAGAGCACCGGCTACTAGCCTTGTGTGGCATTATTCCGGACTTTCAGCGCGGCCATCCAAGGCATCGATGCGCATGTCGTGGACGTGGAGGTCGACATGTATCCGGCCGGCACGAGCCGCGATTTCATTACGGTAGGCATGCCGGATGCGGCCGTTAAGGAGAGCCGCGAGCGCATTAAGTCGGCGTTGCTGAACTCAGGTTTCGGGTATCCGAGCAAATCCGTCACTATCAATCTGGCGCCCGCCAACGTGCGCAAAGAAGGCGCGGGTTTCGACCTGCCGATGGCGACGGCAATTCTGGGTGCGATGGGCGCGGTGGCGAGGACGGATGACTATCTACTGGTCGGTGAATTATCCCTGGACGGGAGTCTTCGGCCGGTTCGCGGCGCGCTTTCCATCGCGGTTTGCGCCGCCCGCAAAGGAATACGCAATCTTCTAGTACCGGCGGATAACGCCGCCGAAGCGGCCGTGGCAGATGGAGTGCGCGTCTTCGGTTTGCGGCACCTGGCGGAAGTGGTAAAGTTTCTCAATGAACCGGCGGGTTTTTCACCCGTGGTCGCAACTATTCCGGATCTGGATGAGCAGGACCCGGCTGTTCCAGACTTTAGCGATGTTCGCGGCCAGACAATGGCCAAGCGCGCGCTGGAAGTGGCGGCGGCGGGCAATCACAACGTCCTGATGATCGGACCGCCGGGGTCCGGGAAAACGATGCTGGCGAAACGCTTTGCCGGCATTTTGCCGAAACTGACATTTCGCGAAGCGCTGGAGGCCACGCAGATTCATGGCGTGGCTGGAGTGCTGCCGGCGGGGATCGGCATTCTGCACAGCCGCCCTTTTCGCTCGCCTCATCATACGATTTCCGATGCTGGGTTGATTGGCGGCGGAAGCGGCAGCGCCCGGCCGGGAGAAATCAGTCTGGCGCATCAAGGCGTGCTGTTTTTGGACGAACTGCCGGAGTTTCCGCGGGGAGTGCTGGAGCAACTGCGGCAGCCGCTGGAGGAAGGATCAGTGACTCTGGCGCGCAGTAACGGGACTTTGACGTTCCCCGCGCGCCTCATGCTGGTCGGCGCGATGAACCCGTGCCCGTGCGGTTTCTATGGAGACATCAACCGGGAATGCCGCTGCACGCCCGGCATTATCCAGCGATACCTGGCGAAGGTGAGCGGTCCGCTGCTGGACCGGATCGATCTGCACATCGAGGTTCCAGCGGTGCCGTATAAGGAATTGCGCAGCAAAGCAGATGGTCAAACGTCTGCCACGATTCGCGGGCGCGTGGAAGAAGCGCGCGGAATTCAACGCGACCGCGGCTTCTACAATTCACAAATCCCGCCATCACAACTTCGCAGCCTGTGCGCATTGGATGAGAGCGGCGAGCGCACATTGGAGATGGCGGTGCGCCGGATGAACCTCTCCGCCCGCGCACACGACCGCATGCTCCGCGTGGCGCGGACCATCGCGGACCTGGACAAAGCTCCCGGAGTGGCGGCCAAGCACCTGGCGGAAGCCGTGCAGTTCCGGAATCTGGACCGGAACTACTGGAACTAAGGACAGGGTTAAAAAACAAGTTGTTCGCCTTTTGTTTGAGGCTATACTGGAGGTGCTTCCCCCTGCCAAAACTTCGAACAAAGGAAATTTGCATGGATGAAAAAGAGCGCAACCGCACATTGACCCTGACCCTGGGCCAGATTGAGAAACAATTCGGAAAAGGTTCCATCCTGCGGCTGGGAGCGAAGGAAGCAATCGTTCCCGTCTCAGCCATTTCCACGGGCTCTATTTCGGTAGACTACGCGCTCGGAGTGGGCGGATTTCCGCGCGGGCGAATCTGCGAGATCTTCGGTCCTGAATCCTCCGGCAAGACGACTATTGCGCTGCAGGTGGTAGCTGAGGCGCAGAAGCAGGGGGGCATGGCGGCATTCATTGACGTGGAGCACGCGCTGGATCCGGTCTATGCCAAGCAACTGGGCGTGGACGTGGATAATCTGCTGGTCTCGCAGCCGGACTATGCGGAGCAGGCGCTGGAGATTACCAGCGCGCTGATCACCTCGGGTTCGATTGACGTGCTGGTGGTGGATTCAGTGGCCGCGCTGGTGCCGAAAGCGGAATTAGACGGTGAAATGGGCGATTCGCACATGGGCGTGCAAGCACGGCTGATGTCGCAAGCCATGCGGAAGCTGACCGGCATCGTCTCCAAATCGAATACCTGCCTGATCTTCATCAATCAGATTCGCGAGAAGATCGGCATCATGTTCGGCAATCCGGAAACCACCACGGGCGGCCGCGCGCTGAAGTTTTACTCGTCTGTGCGGCTGGATATCCGGCGCATCGCGGCGATCAAGGACGGCGAGGCGGTGACCGGTAACCGCACCAAGGTAAAGATTGTCAAGAACAAGGTAGCCGCGCCGTTCCGCGAGGCGGAATTCGACATTATCTATGGCGAAGGCGTATCGCGGGAAGGCGATCTGCTGGACCTGGGCTCGGCGAACAATATTATCGAGAAGAGCGGGTCCTGGTTCAGCTATAAAGGCGAGCGGATTGGCCAGGGACGCGAGAATGCGCGCCAGTTTCTGAAAGACAATCCCGATATTCGCACCAAAATCGATGCGGAACTGCGCAAAGCGTTAGGTCTGACCAGAACGGCTGACGCCGAGCCGGCTGCGGCCGGCGCTCCTACTCCCATTGATACGGCCAAAGCGGCAGCCGCGCGCAGCCGCGCATAGACCAAATCCTACGCGACGCAACGCGCTGCAACCAGGGTCATGTCGTCTGCCTGTTCGCTAGAGGTGAAATCGTCAACGGCATCCGTTATCGCCTTTAACAGCTTGGATATCGGAAGCCATCGATTCGCGCGCACGATCGCGCTCAGTCGGCGTTCGCCAAACTCATCCCCATCGCCAGAGGCGCTCACGGATTCAGTGATTCCGTCGCTATAGAGGATGAGTGTATCCCCTTTGGCAAGCCGCACCTCTGAAGGCGTGCAAGCGAGTTCCCGGTTCAAACCCAATAGCGTGGCGCATGATTCGAGCCGTTCAATCGCGCCGTCGAAGCGAACAATTACCGCCGCCGGATGACCGCAATTCACGTACCGCAAAATTCCATCTGTTTCGACGTACTCGGCGAAGAAGAGGCTCGCGTAGCTGGTCGGCGGAGTGCAGTCATAAAAGAGCCGGTTGACCGATTGAATCAATGAGCCGATGTCACGAAAGCCCAGATTCACGTGCGTTCGAAGCTGCGCCAGAAGCGTGGCCATCTGGAGAGCGGCGGCGAAGCCTTTACCCATTACATCGCCAACGACAAATCCCACACGGCCTTGGCCCAAGTCGAGGATGTCGTAGAGATCGCCACCTACCCCGCGCGCCGGCAGGCTAACGCCGGCATAAGAAAGGCTTGTTGACGCCGGCAGGACTTGCGGAAACAATCTGGCATGAACTTCTCCTGAAAGTTTCGCGTCATAGGCGGCCTCCGAGCAGGATTTCGCTGCGCCGAGAACCACAGGTCCTGCAAGATAATCTGGTATGCCTGTTTGAAGCGATTGGTACATGTCGGTCTCCTGGCGTCTGCTCTGCGGCGCCCTCGCCGGGTGTCCGTTTCTGCCGAGCAGCCTTACATTAGAAAGACGTTTTCATTTCGTCAGAATCGACATCGGCAGACAGGAAGTATTCAGGCTGACAGGCCCGGACGCGCCGATCCCGTTAGCCCATGGCATGTGTAACTCTCCTAAAATCAGTGGGTTATCGGGCAAGTTTCGAAATATCAAATTCTCTGTTACGCTGAATTTTTGGAGGGATGTTCAATCTCTCTATCCTCTTGGTATCTCAATGGAATCCGAAAACAACAATAATGGTGTCGCTACCGAAGAAGTGGGGAACCCAGCCGACAATCCGGCCGCTCCCTCGGAACAGCGTGACAATATAACGTCGATCGTAGATATTCTGGCCGACCGTGACCGGTTAGCCAAGGAAAAGGCGGAAATACAGGATCTGCTGCAACGCAGGCAGGCTGAGTTTGATAATTTTCGCAGGCGCGTAGAGCGGGAACGTAGCGAACTGCTCGAGTTTGCGTCAATGGACACCATCAAGGCGCTGCTGCCGATTCTGGATGATTTCGAACGGGCGCTGAAAGTGGAAAGCGCCGATAAAGAATATGCGCGCGGCATGGAACTGATTTACCAGCGGCTGTTCGAGGCGTTGAAGAAGCTTGGGCTGGAGCCGATTTCCTCCGACGTGCCGGTTTTCAACCCGCATATTCATCACGCGGTAGAGATGGTGGATACCAAAGATCACCCCGATCAGACGATCCTCGATGAATACCAGCGCGGGTACTACTTTAAAGGCAGACTTCTGCGGCCTGCGATGGTCAAGGTCGCGGTCAACGCGTAAAAGCGAGAAAGAGAACACCCGCCAGTTCGAATGAGCGTTACAAAAAGAGATTACTACGAAGTACTCAGCGTCTCGCGCGATTGCGATGAGCAAACGCTGAAATCGGCTTACCGTAAGCTGGCGCTACAATACCATCCGGACCGGAATCCGGGGAATCATGAAGCCGAGGAGAAGTTCAAGGAAGCGGCGGAGGCCTATGGTGTACTGAGCGATCCTCAGAAGCGCGCCGCGTTTGACCGGTTCGGCCACCAGGGCGTGAATGGTGCGGGCGGTCCCAGCTTCGACGAGAGTACTTTCAGCGATTTCGGCGATATTCTCGGCGACCTGTTCGGCTTGGGCGATATTTTCGGGCAGCGGCGGGGGCGTTCACGCGGCCCGCAACGCGGAGAGGACATTCGCTACGATCTCGAGATCAGTTTCGAGGATTCAATGCGTGGCCTTTCGGCAGACGTGCAGATTCCGCGCATGGAGGCTTGTTCGCGATGCCAGGGCACGGGCGGCGAGCCGAATGGCGGTTTAGTTACCTGCTCGGTTTGCAACGGCCGCGGCGAAGTGCTCTACCAGCAGAGTTTCCTGTCAATCCGCAAGACTTGCCCAACCTGCGGCGGTAGAGGCAAGGTAATCCGGCAGGCGTGTACACAGTGCCGAGGCGAAGGCTTTCACCGGACCGAGAAGAAGCTAAAAGTCAACATTCCCGCAGGCGTGGACAACGGCACGCGATTAAGGTTGTCGGCAGAAGGAAATCCCGCGCCTCCGGGTGGACAACCAGGCGATCTCTATGTCGTCATCAAAGTGGCGGAGCACCCAATTTTCGAGAGGCGCGAAAATGATCTGCACTGCACTCTGCCGATCAATGTAGCGCAAGCGGCGCTGGGCGCTGAAATCGAGATCGACACTTTCGATGGCCCGCAGAAGATCAAGATACCGGAAGGAACGCAAGCAGGAGGGCAATTCCGTTTGCGAGGCCTGGGCGTTCCGCATTTAAACAGCCGCGCGAGAGGTGATCTGTTCGTTCACGTGGATGTGCAGGTTCCCAAAAAGCTGACGCGCGATCAACGCCGCCTCTTTGAGGAACTACGGCAAGTGCTCCCCGCGGAGAATATGCCGCACGAGAAGAGCGTCTTCGAAAGAGTTCGCGACTTCTTTGGCTGAGTCGATAACGGCCTAACGGGTGGCTGGGTAGTCTTTCGAGAATTTATTGCGCGCGTTGTAGACCTTGAAGGACCCATCCCGATCGGCGGTGATTTTCAGGTAATATCCGGTGTCCTGTTCCGACACGTTGGCGATGAATGGATCCTGAACATTGTGTTCCGCGCCGCCCGCGTCGGCAAAATGCAATTGCCACAAATCCTGAAGGCCGGGTGAGGACTTCACCACATCCCATGCCGACGGCGAAGCGCCTTTGCTTTTGCCGTTATCCATCACGGCTACGCGCGGCGCGAGACCGTGCACCAGCGCCGGGCTGTTGCTCTGATCCAGGCCGTGGTGGGAAACGACAAAAATATCAGCGTGGCCCAGCTTATTGTCGGGGCACATAAGATCGAGTTCCTTGTTCCAGGTGAGGTCGCCCAGATCCACGATTCGCAGGCTGCCGAAAGTGATGACCGATCCAACAGAACGGGCATTCTCGCTTGTGTCCACTGCTTTCGGCTGCACGCCGGAGCAAAACGGATTCGGCTGTCCAGCGCCCGGGAGGGACTGGCTGATCACATTGCCGTCCGCGCTGACAAGAACGACGTCCATGCCCTTGATGGGGATCTGTTCGCCGGGCTTGGCTGTTATATGGTTCGCGTTGGAGGTTGCAGCCTGATATTCGGAGTACAGCGTTGCCGTTTGTTTCGAGTTTTCGCGATTAGGGCCATGGTCGATAAAGGTGCCGACCGGGATTTTCTGGATAAGCTGCGGAACGCCTCCGACGTGATCGGAGTGATAGTGAGTGATCAGGACGTAGTCGATTTTCTTGATCTTGGCGAGTTTGGCGGCGGCTGCGATGCGATCGGCATCGCGAAAAGCGTTGTAGCCCCAGCCGGTGTCAATAAGAAGGCTCTGACCCGCTGGCGTAACGAACAACGTTGACTGGCCGCCCTCTACATCAACGAAAAATATTTCGAGGGGCCTTTCCGCTGCGCTCAGTGCGGCTGCGCCAACCAGCACGCCCATCAAAACAAATAACGCTCGCATGGCAGAGATCGTATCAGAGACAAGGGAACTCTGGTTTGCGCGATCTCGTACTTTTGGATAGAACATGAAGTCAGGAGACCGGACGGTTGCCATTTTGCACCAACTGCGGGGCTAAGGTTGACTCCGCCGCGGCCTTCTGCGGCAACTGCGGCACGGCACAGCCTCAAAGTCAGGCTCAAAGTCAGAGCGGACCACAGCGGCCTCCCGGGGACATCCTCGACAGCATCAGCGACAGGACAGCCTGTGTTCTCTGCTATGTCCCTGTGCTGGGTGTGATCCCCGCGATTGTGGTGCTGGCTTCTCACAAATTCCGGCGAAATTTTCGTGTTCGCTTTAATGCGTTTCAGTCCGTATATCTCTTCGTAACCTGGCTGATTGTTTCTTCCGCTCTGCCGGTTCTCATGTTCGGCTTTCCAGGCTGGGGTCTGGAGCATGCGCTGATAGCAGCAATGAAGTTCGCTTTGTTTATCTGCTGGATCTACCTTCTGGTAAAGGCGGCCAACCAGGAAGAAGTTCGGCTGCCGGTTTTGGGGGATTTGGCGGCGCGCTCGACCACGGAACAGTTATAGTATAATTATTCATTACTGTGAATAATTACTCAGAACGATACAACGTTGGTGTCGTCGGGTTCCGAGGCTATAGCGGGGCGGAACTGGTTCGCCTGCTTTCACGCCATTCGGGCGTCGAGACCATCCTGCTGGACCACCGTTCCGATTCGGAAGCGGCCGTCACCCCACTGGGCTACCGGCCGCCCAAGGTCATTCCCGCGACCATCGAGGCCGTCAAGCGGGAGGATTTGAAGCTGGTTTTTCTGGCTACACCGCCCGCAGCTTCGCTTGAGCTGGCGGCGGGGATTCTGGCAGCCGGGACGAAGGTAATTGACTTAAGCGGGGCCTTCCGGCTCGGCGATGCGGATACCTACTCGCGCTGGTATAGGGAGCGGCATACCGCTCCCCAATTGTTTCGGGAGGCGGTGTACGGTCTGCCTGAGTTTTATCGCGATGCCATCCGTGAGGCGAGACTCGTCGCCAATCCCGGCTGCTATCCGACGGCCGCGAATCTGGCGATCCGGCCGCTGGTGAAGACGGAGGTGCTGGACCGGTCACGCGGTGTGATTTGCGATGCCAAATCAGGCGTCAGCGGGGCGGGCCGAAAGGCATCGCTGAAAACCAGTTTCTGCGAAGTGACTGAGAACTTCAGCGCCTACGGGTTCGCGGAACACCGGCATGTCCCGGAGGTCCTGCAGAATTGCGGTTTAGGCGAGCGCGAGTTTACGTTCACAGCGCATCTGCTGCCGATTGAACGCGGCATTCTGGAGACAATTTACATCCGAACGCAAAGAGTCGAAAAGGCAGTGGATCTGCTTTCCATCTACGAAGACTGCTATGCGGATGAGCCTTTCGTGCGGCTGTACGCACCGGGCAAAGTGCCGGACCTCGCCGGAGTGCAGCGCACAAACTTCTGTGATATCGGTTTCGTCTTCGATGCCGAGACCCAACGAGCAACGATCGTGGCCGCCGAGGACAACCTGGTTAAAGGGGCGGCAGGTCAGGCCGTACAGAACATGAACCTGATGCTCGGTTTCAAAGAGACGGAGGCGCTGCTGTGAAGCTCTTGATCAAGATCGGCGGCACCCTGGTGGATGACGAAGCAAAACGGCACGCGATCGCGGAACAAGTCATGCAACTCGCCCACGCGCACCAGGTCGTTGCGGTCCACGGCGGAGGCAAACAGCTCACACGTTTCCTGGAAGAGCGCGGCGTCGCCAGCCAGTTTGTCAAGGGACTGCGGGTCTCGGATGCCAGCGTGATGGACGCGGTCGTCAAGGTGATCGCCGGTACGGTGAACAAACAACTCGTTACCGCGATTGTCCGAGCTGGGCAGCCAGCAATTGGCCTCTCAGGGGTGGATGGTCCGCTGACGCTGGCTATTCGCCTGGATGCGGAACTCGGGTCGGTCGGCCGTCCTGTTAAGACTGCCGGCCATTTGTTTCATCTGTTGTTGTCGAGCGGCTATGTGCCGGTGGTTGCCTGCATCGCAGGCGATGAACAGGGAAACATCTACAACGTGAATGCCGACCAGATGGCCGTCTCGTGCGCGATCGGCTGGGGAGCCGACAAACTGTTATTTCTCACAGACGTGGAGGGCGTAAAGGACGGGATGGGCGAAATAGTGCGCGAGCTGACTCTGGATTCGGTGAGTGCGCTGGTGGAATCCGGTGTCGCCCACGGCGGCATGCAGGCGAAGCTGGAGGCCGCGACGCTGGCGGTGGCGAATGGAATTTCACAAGTGGTGATTGCGGCCGGACACATCCCAGGGGTGTGTAAGCGCCTGATGAACGGAGAATCGTTGGGAACTCGCGTCTCAGCTGAGAAGCCCGCCATGGAGGACTTACGGGCATAACTCAGACGCTGGGGAAGGTAAACAAAGCAACCATGCGGGATATCCCGAAGACTTTAGCCTTGATTAACGGCTATGCAGCAAAAGGGATCATGCTCCCCCGCACCGAATTCGAAATGTCGGAGAATATAAGGGATTTCTCCGTCGCCTAGGATGGCGAAATCCTGTGGGATACGGTGCCCTGCACTCTTCACCCCGACAACAGCCGAAATTCGTTCTCTCGCAGTGCTACCGGAGGCCACCCAGCACTGATTTGGCTGTGCCATTCTAGAGCAACTCGAGGCGAAGGTAGGGAGAATGATTTGGAAGCGCTTTTTGCGTTCACAGATGTTCCCCGATTCTTCAGGCGAGCGGGCTTCAGCGAAGTGGAGCGAGGCGAATTGCCGCTAAAAGCTTGGAAAGATTGCCTTTGGTGTCCCAAATTCCAAAGCTGCGACGAGATCGCGCTGTTAAAACGCCTACGGGACTCCCATCTCAATCCGCGATTCCGGCAAGCTGACCTTGAGTACCGGGAGTTTATCAAATGACCCGTTCTCGCCAAAGCATTCCGTAGCGGCAGTAACCTGTAGGGTAATTCTGACCTGGTTACACTCAAAATAAGTTTGAAAAAAATGCACTGGTTTGCATTTTTTACTAGCATTCACTGTAATAGTACCGGTATACTCAGTACCACATCGATAGTACCGAAGCAATTCGGGAGGTTTATATATAGTGCGTGCTCTTACTGTGGATCTGCAAGAATCGACCGGCCGTATTTTGTGCTGTACGATTTTTAAACCAGGTGGCAGAAAATTACTCGCGAAAGGACATGTCATCAGTGACGAAGACGTGCGCCTTCTGCAGGATGAGGGAATGCGCCAGGTCTGGGTGACGGAATTAGAAGACGGTGAAGTCGGAGAGGATGAAGCCGTCATGTCCGTCGCCGAAGCGATGTGCTGCGGGTGCGTCGAGATCCGGCTGGCCGCGGGTGGACGCGCCAACCTGATGGCGACCTCGGATTGCTGCGTGCTCGTGGATGACGATCTGCTGCGACAGATCAATTGCACCAGCAGTGTTGTAATTGCGACAGTGCCGAGTTACCGGCACATGAAGGCAGGCGAGCGGGTCGCCACCATCAAGAGCGCGCCTTTCGCGGTAGCACAGGCGCAACTGGAAACTGTCCTCTCCATCCTCAACGAGCGTGGAGCGATCCTACAGGCGCGACCGATCGCCGACGCCGGCGTGGGCGTGTTATACACGGACCCGGTACACGGCGAGCGCGCACGAACCCTATTTGAGGCCGTAGTCAGGACCCGCATCGAGCGCTTTGGCGGAAATCTGCGATACGCCCTTTCTGCCGTAGAGGATGAAGAAAGCGTGGCGAGATCCCTGCAGCACCTGCTACGGACGAAGCCGGCCGCGATTCTGATTGCCTCGACCACCGCCCCGGCCGGTCCCGAAGATGTGATTGGGCGAGCGCTGATACGGTTAGGCGCAAACGTGGAGCGTTTTCTGGCGCCGGTGGAACCCGGCAACCTGATGATGCTCAGCTACAAAGACAGCACGGCGATCGTCTCTGCCCCGTGCTGCTTTCGTTCCGTCAAGCCCAACGTACTGGATCTGATTCTGCCGCCCATTCTGGCAAAATATCGAATTTCAGGTTGGGAAATCGCCTGTTTGGGACACGGGGGCCTTCTCAACTAAAGCGCATTCTTCCAAGACGAACAGGCGAAGGCGATCCGCGTCTTCCCTGGGGATCCATGGCCGGTCTTCTTTCTCGTCCCGTCTGCAAAGCGGCAAGAGAGTGAGGGCCGGCCTTTTTTTCCGCGCCTCGTCAACCCGGCAGCAGACGAGTAAACGAGAAGTGCTGGAGTTATCATGATTTCGACGCATGCCCGAACATTCGGAAACAGATGAGCTAGGCGCTAAGGTAATGGCGGTGATCGCTCACGCGCAGCGGATTCCGGCCGAATCCGTCTCGCTGAACAGCACCTTCGAGGAGCTCAAGATTGACTCACTGGACGGAATCAACATCGTCTTCGAACTCGAGAAAGAGTTCAAGATCGAGATTCCCGATGAGGGAGCCCAGAACCTGCGATCGGTGCGCGAGACGGTTGAAGGCGTGCGCAAGCTGGTAGAGGAGAAGAACCAGATGGCGCCGCCAGGTGCGGCGTGAACCGGGTTGCCGTAACCGGTGTGGGCCTCGTCTGCGCGCTTGGAAATACGGCGGAAGAATGTTGGGCGCGGGCCGCGGCAGGAGAGTGCCGGATCCGGCAGATGAGGGATCAGGGATCGCCTGCCTATAAGTTCCAGAAGGCAGCGGAAGCCTGGGACTTTGTACCGCTGGATCAATTCACCGAGCGCGACATGTTGATTCTGGAGCGATTCGCGCTGCTGGCAAGCGCGGCTGCGCGCGAGGCCGTGAAACAGAGCGGCTTGGAGTTCAAAGGCGAACTTTCTGAGCGCTCCGCCATTGTTACGGGCAGCAGTGTCGGCGGTCAGTTCACCGAAGAAGAAGGTTATCTGCGCCTTTACCGGGAGAACAACCCGCGTGTAGCCCCTCTAACAATTCCACGAACCATGGCTAACGCCGGCGCGAGCTGGATTTCGTTGGAGTTCGGTATCCGTGGACCAACTTATACGATATCCACGGCATGCGCCTCTTCGAATCACGCCCTGGGGCAGGCATTCTGGATGGTGCGGAATGGACAAGTGATCGCAGCCATTGGAGGTGGAAGTGAAGCCGTATTCGCGGAAGGCTTGCTGCGGGCCTGGGAGGCTATGCGCGTGGTTTCCCCCGATGTGTGCCGGCCGTTCTCTGCCGACCGCCGCGGCTTGTCCCTTGGAGAAGGCGGCGCCATGCTCATCCTGGAGAACTGGGAGCACGCCCAGGCCCGCGGAGCGAAAATCCTGGGCGAGGTCGTTGGCTTTGGAATGAGCTCCGACGCCCACCACCTTACCCAGCCCTGCGTCGAAGGGCCGGCCAACGCCATGAAGTGGGCCATTCAGGATGCCGGGATCCGCCCTGAGCAAATCGGTTACATTAATGCCCACGGTACGGGGACGCAAGCCAACGACTCGACCGAGACCCAGGCCATTCGAAAGGTACTGGGTGCGCACGCAGACAAGGTTCTAGTTAGTTCCACCAAGTCCATGCACGGCCACGCTCTGGGTGCGGCGGGCGCCATTGAAGCGGTTCTTACACTCATGGCCCTTCAGCGCAGCATCGCACCGCCAACCGCCAACTTTACTGCTGCAGATCCTGCCTGTGACTTGGATGTAGTGCCGAATACGGCGCGCCGATCCCCCACCGAGTTCGCACTTTCAAATACTTTCGCCTTTGGCGGCCTGAATGCAACTCTATTGTTTAGGCGAGCCTGAGTCTCACCGTCGGAGTAAGATGTCTGACTATCGTTTTTCCCAGCAAAGGTCCGATTATGTCCGGACCCTTGCTGTGTCGGAGGAGGATGACCGGTCGTTTTCGCGACCGACACCCGATTGTCAACAAGTTTAGCGCATCGCGTCCAGAAAACTACCAATAAACGTAATCACCTAGAAAGAAATATTGAATTTAGTAGCAGTTCAGCGGAATCTAGTCGTACTCTCAGTAGAGCTAGCCACTCCAAGGAAGCGAGCATTTGGCTATTGCGTGGAAGGGAACGATATTTGCGCATACTTGGTCATACTTATGAAAGTGTGAGATGCCGACGCATATGACTCGGACTCCAGACCATGCCCCTCCGGCAGTTGACAACCGGGCCAGCAAAGCTGGCTTACGCGCTGTGGCGTCCTTTGAGGCTCTGAAGGGAGTAGTGGTGCTGGTACTGGGCATTGCCCTTCTGGTGCTGCACGAACGCGTGGAAGATTACGCTGAGGATCTCCTATTTCATTTGCACATCGACCTGGATCGGCGGTTTGGGCATTTGGTTCTCCACGCTGCCTCGCAAATTAGCGATGCTCGCCTATGGACCTTGGCTCTCGCGGTAGCAACCTATCCTGCCATACGTTTTGTTGAAGCATGGGGTCTTTGGAATCGACGTGTCTGGGCAGAATGGTTCGCGCTGTTATCGGGAGCCATGTACCTTCCGTGGGAGCTGCTCAAGATGGCCGAACGGCCGAACTGGATGCATGCGGGCATACTGGCCGTCAATATAGTGGTAATTCTGTATATGCTTGAGATCCGGATCAGGGAGTACGCCAACATCCCGGGATGGATGCCGTTCACCCGGAAGCCGCCTGAATCGCGGGTCGCCCCGCCCGCTTTGGTGGGTTTGAAGAAGTGATCCACCCTATCCGGCGTAGCGGCAACTAGTCTTCGATCTCCGCGATCGGAGAGCCTTTACGCTCTTTCCACTTGCCGCGCGTAAAATCCGGAAACTTGGCGGGCGCGCTTCCCTGGGCAAGCGATTGCTGGCTCAGCGGAGCGGGCGCAGACCACGACGCCGCATCATATACGTCCAGATCCGGCGCTAATCCGCGGCGGATGCACTCTACCAGGCGATAGCACTCGATGAAGTCCATCCCGCCATGGCCGCCGAGCTTGCGGGCAATTTCGCCCTGCTTTTTCCAGAGCGGGTGTTCATACTGAGCCTTATAGGGATCGATGCTAGCGTAGTTTTCGCCGCCTGCCTGGCCGTCAAAATAGATGCGCGGAGGATAGTCCTTAAAGATCCCTTTTGTGCCGGCAATGCAATTCAAGCGGGAGTAGGGGTGGGGATTGGACACGTCGTGCTGCAGATTGATTACCAGCCCGTTGGCTGTCTTGATCAGCGAAACATTCATGTCGCCATCAATATAGCTTTCTTTCCACTTGGGATCTCCAGGAGCAACGTTTTTGGAACGATAGTCAGCCAGACCACGCGCCGGCGTACTCATGGAAACAAGATAATCAAAGCGATCGCCGCGGTTAATGCCCATGTAGTTCGCTACGGGGCCCAGGCCGTGCGTCGGGTAAAGGTTGCCATTGCGTTCGGTGTGAACTGTCCGCCGCCACAGGCCCTCGCCCTGATTGGAGAACAGTTCCTCGCGCAGATCATGCAAATACGCCGCTTCGCCATACAGCAGCTCGCCAAACAATCCGGCGCGCACCATGGCCAGCACCAGCGTCTCATTTTCGCCGTAGCAGCAGTTCTCGAGCATGATGCAATGCCGGCGGGTCTGCTCAGCCGTATCGACAAGCAGCCAGCAGTCTTCAATGGTTGTAGCGGCCGGTACTTCGGTTGCCGCATGCTTGCCGTGGCGCATGGCCGCGACCGCCATGGGAACGTGCCACCGCCAGGGAGTCGCGATGACTACCAGGTTCAGATCTTCGCGGGCGACCAGCCCCTCGAAAGCGTGGTCGCCGTTAGTGTAGAGCTCAGGAATCGCCTGGCCGGCCTGCGTCACCAGCGTTTGGGCGTGCTGCGCTTTTTCCGGCACGATGTCACAGAGCGCTTTCACTTGGACGTCGGCAGCCAGGAAGTTCTTCAGCAACTCCGTACCGCGGCCGCCGACTCCAATTATGCCGAGGCCTGGGTTGACAGGCTGGAAGCGCATTCCTATCACAGTTGTGGCCGTGGTGGGCGGCGCTTCCTGCGCGGTCGCCAGAGCGGCAGCGCCACCCACGGCGCCGATGCGAATAAATTCCCTACGAGACCTTGACATGCTTCCTCTTCGTCAGTTTAGTTTGACGGCGGCTTCGGAACGCTGCCTCTTGCCGTTCAGGCGGCCGCCGGCACCAGGCTCTTTTCGATCGCCTCCGCAATAAGCTTCCCGTGGAAGCGGCCATTCTCAATAAAGATTTCGTTGGTATGCGTGCCCGCTACAATCACGCCCGCCAAATATACCCCACAACGCTCGCTTTCCAGGGTCTCTGGATCCGTTATGGGTTTTGAAGTGCCGGGATCCAGATGGATGCCATGCTCCGCCATAAATTCGAAGTCTGGACGATAGCCGGTCATGGCGAACACAAAGTCGTTTTGCAGCGTAACTTCACCTTCAGGAGTGTTGAGCACGATTTCGTGCAGCCCAATTTCCTTTACGGAGCTGTGAAAGTACGCCTTGACCTCGCCGTTCTTGATGCGATTCTCGATGTTGGGCTTAATCCAGTATTTGACATTGCCTGAGATGGCTGCGCCGCGATGTACTAACGTCACCCGCGCGCCGGTCCAGAACAACTCCAGCGCGGCAATGCAAGCGGAATTCTTGGCGCCCACGATGACGACGTTGTGATTGTAGTAGGGGTGCGCCTCCCGGTAGTAGTGGATCACCTTGTTAAGGCATTCGCCGGGTACATTCAGCTTGTTCGGAATGTCGTAGTAGCCGCTGGCCAGGATAACCTTTCTGGCTGAGTAGCAGAAGCAGTCACCGGCACTGGTTTGCGTGCGCAGGGTAAAGTTGCCATCCGAGCCGTCAAAGCCCAGAACACGCTCGTACTGACGAATATTAAGGCCATAATGATCGGCGACGCGGCGATAGTATTTCAACGCCTCCGTTCGTCCCGGCTTCTCATTCAGCGAAGTCATGGGGATATCGCCAATCTCGAGAAGCTCCGGAGTTGTAAAGAACACGAGGTTGATGGGGTAGTGGTAAATCGAGTTAACGACGCAGCCCTTGTCGAACAAGACCGCCGAAAAGCCGCGCTTCTGCAACTCGATTCCGCAAGCGAGGCCGGTGGGCCCCGCTCCTACAATCGCAACGTCAAACTGCTCCACTTATCGTCTCCACTCTTGCAGAATGTACTAGAGAAGGGCGGCGACCCTTGCGTATACATCCTCCAGAGCCCCCGGCAGAGACTTCGGATCTTTACCCGCTCCCTCTGCCATGTCCGGCCGGCCGCCGCCTTTACCACCTACGGCCTTTGCTACTTCGCCAACAAGTTTGCCAGCCTGCACCTTGTCGGTCAGATTTTTGCTGACGGCCGACACGATGGAGACGGTCGAATCGTTAACCGAGGCGATCACGATAACAGCGCTGCCCCACTTATTGCGGAGCGAATCGGCGACCGTTCGGAGTTGCTTGGAATCCAAGCCTTCCACAGTCTCCGCGATTACGGTCGCGCCGTTTACCGTACGCCCTTTCAGCTTCTCGATCTGCTGGTGCGCCATCTGGGTTTTCAGTTGCTCAACCCGGCGTTCGAGCACTCTCTGATGTTCGAGAAATTTCTCTAATTGCTGCAGGACTTCAGTACCGGAAGTATGTAGCAACTCGCTTGCGGTAACGATTTGCGCGGCCGCTTCCTGGAAGCGCTCCAGCGCGCCTTCACCTGTGGTCGCCTCAATACGCCGCACTCCGGCAGAAATACTGCCTTCGTAAGTAATCTTGAACAGGCCGATGTCGCCGGTGCGCCGAACGTGTGTACCGCCGCAGAGTTCACGGCTGAAGTCCGGAATGCTGACCACGCGAACCTTCTCGCTGTATTTTTCACCGAAGAGTGCCATGGCGCCGGTCGCAAGGGCCCGATCGAGATCCATCACGTTCGTTATTACTTCGGTATTTGCCAGAATCTGCCGATTGACGATACGCTCCACTTCGGCAATTTCGTCATCGGTCATAGCGGCGTAATGGCTGAAGTCGAAACGAAGCCTGCCCGGCTCGACCACGCTTCCGGCCTGCTTCACGTGCGGCCCAAGAACCTGGCGAAGCGCGGCGTGCAACAGGTGCGTCGCAGTGTGGTTCCGCATTGTGGCGCTGCGCAGGTCCCTGTCCACCACCCCGATCAGTTTGTCGCCTGTGCGAATTGGCTGAAGCACGTGGATCTTCTGCAGCATCGTGAAAGCCGTCGGTTTGTAAGCGCCTTCGACAACCGCAACTTTTTCGCGAGTCTCCGGATGAAGCAGCAAGCCGGTATCGCCGCTCTGGCCGCCCGATTCAGCGTAAAACGGAGTCTTAGTGAATACCACCTCGGCCGGTCCGTGCTCCACCAGGTCGATGGCGTTCTTATCTACGATTAAGCCGGCCACTTCAACCGGCGCCTCCAGCGTTTCGCGTCCGACAAATTCAACAGGCGGCAGGTTCTTGTAAACATCGGCAACCTCCGCCTTGTCCGCGCCTTTCCAACTGGCACGTGCGCGCGCACGCTGCTTCTCCATCTCGGCAGCGTAGGTCTCGTGGTCTATGGTGAGCCCAAATTCACGTGCCATTTCCTCCTGCTCATCCAAGGCGAGGCCAAATGTGTCATAAAGTTTGAACGCCGCCGCGCCGGGCAGCACGCCATTCACAGCGGATTTCGCTTCATCCTGGAAAAAGCGCTCGGCAATCTGAAACGTGGAGGCGTAGCGGTTCTCTTCCTCACGCACAATTCGAGAAACTCTCCTCACACTTTCCTGCAGTTCCGGATAAGCGGGCTTCATCAGATCGGCAACAAAGCCAGTGAGCTTATGCATGTATGGCTCGCCTGCGCCGGCCAGGCGTCCGTTACGCAACGCGCGCCGCATGATCTTGCGCAGAACATAGCCGCGTCCGTCATTTGCCGGAACCACTCCGTCATGAATGAGGAAAGTAGTCGCACGGGCGTGGTCAGCATTGATGCGGAGTGCGATTTCAGCGCGCTCATCCGCGTGCCTCGCGACGCGCATCAGATCCGCCGCATGCTGAACGATGGGCGCCAGCAGATCCGTGTCGTAATTCGAAAGCTGGCCCTGAAGGATAGCCGCTACGCGTTCCAGTCCCATCCCGGTATCGATGGACGGGCGCGGAAGAGGCGTTAAGGTTCCATCGTTTGCCCGATCGAATTGCATGAAAACCAGATTCCAGATCTCGACAAAGCGGCCACCGGCATCGGAAGGAAACGGTTCGTTCTCCCGGCCTTTTTCAGCCGCTTCCAAACCCAGGTCATAATGAATTTCAGAGCAAGGTCCGCACGGGCCGGTCTCGCCCATCTGCCAGAAATTGTCTTTCTCGTCCAGGCGGAAGATACGATCCTTTGGAACGCCGGCGACCGTCGTCCATAACTGTTCCGCCTCATCATCTTCACGGAAGACCGTAACGTAGAGCCTGTCCTTAGGCAAGCCATACCACTTCGGGCTGGTGACCAACTCCCAGGCAAATGCGATGGCATCTTTCTTGAAGTAATCGCCAAACGAGAAATTGCCAAGCATTTCGAAAAACGTGTGATGGCGGCGCGTATAGCCCACGTTTTCGAGATCGTTGTGCTTCCCGCCCGCCCGCACGCATTTCTGGAAGGAGGTCGCGCGCGAATAGTTGCGCTTCTCCAGCCCGAGAAATACTTCCTTGAACTGATTCATCCCCGCATTCGTGAAAAGCAGAGTGGGATCGCCCGCGGGTACCAGCGATGAACTGCGCACAATCCGGTGTCCCTGCCCGGAAAAAAACTGTAGAAATTTCTCCCGGATTTCATTTCCAGTCATTATTTACATCCAGTTTCGCACCTGGATGAGTGCGAGCGCGGCCAATGGTCGGTGGGGCGCTACTTAACGGCGCCCGCCGCGCCGGGTGCCGGCGGAACGGAATTCGCCTTAGCAAAATCGCCGGCTTTGAAAATGCTGATTTTCTCCGGGTCGATGTACTTGCGCATGGCGGCGTTTACCTCCTCGGTTTTCAGCTCGGAGACTCTCTTTTCGAGATCGGCTTCCCACTCCATGGTTCTGTCGAAGAACGCATTTTGAGCTAATCGGCTGGTGAGTTCGTTATCCTGACCCCGGCTCACCTGCCGCGATTGGAGCCAACCCGATTTCGCCGCTGCAATTTCCTGGTCGGCAAAGCCGCTCTCCCGGGCCCGTTTGATTTCTTCGACAAAGTCCAGTTCCACCTTGGCGGTGTTCTGGGGCGCGGAGATGGCGTAAGCCATAAAGGCGCCGCCGTCCTCTTTGGTCGGTATCTGCAATTGAGATCCGATGCCGTAACTCAGGCCATCCTTGACGCGAATGCGCGTGGCCAGGCGCGAATTCAGAAAACCGCCGCCGAGCATGTAGTTCGCGAGCAACAGCGCAGGATAGTCAGAGCTTTGGTCGTCCAGCTTAATTGCCTGGAAAGCTACAAAAGTAGAGTTCGCCTTGTCAGGAGCCTCGAAAGATTTATTTACGGTGTCGATATCTTTGTATTCGGTAAGTACTCGGGCATAGTGCTCACTGCTGGTCCAGCCACCATAGAGAGAAGTCACCTGCTTCTCCAGCGTCTCCGGCTCGAAGTCGCCCACCACGGCCAATTCCGCGGTCGAAACCCCATAAAAATCCTGATAGAACGATTTGACGTCTTGAAGCCCGACGCCCTTCGTCTCCTCGATCTGCTCATCGATAGTCGGGACATACCGGACATCACCTTTAGGATAGGGGCGTAAATGCCGCTCGCCGTTCTGGAACGCAATCGCCATAGGCTCACGGCGCTGCTCCTCCAACCCGGTAATTTGCTGCTGCTTCAAAGCTTCGAACTCCGCCTCCGGGAACGACGGCTTGCGAAGAACTTCGGCCACCAGATCCATTACCTTCGAGAAGTTTTCGCGGGTTGTCTGGATCGTTACCGTCGCTCCGGTTGCAGTGCCGATTACCCGGACCTGCGCCTTCAGATTGTCAAATGTGTCGGAGATTTGCTGCCGGGTGTGTTCCGTGGTCCCGCGCATGAGCATCGCTCCCGTAAGGCTCGCAATTTCATCTTTATTCTTGAGGTTGTTCTCGTCTCCGAAATGAAGTTGGAAATTGGCATTCACAATCGCCCCGCGCGTCTTCTTCGATATAAGCGCCAACTTTATACCCGGTTTCAGCTCGCCTCGGACAGTTCGTTTATCGATGTTGGCAGGACTGGGGTCGAACGCCTCGCCCATCGCCACGGCCGCGCCGCCTTTGTAGTCCTTTACCAAGGCCGCAACATCCGGAGTCGGAGGTATTTCCGAGCGGTCCGGCTTTTCGGTGGGGATGAAAAGCCCCACAGTGCGGTTGGATTCCTTGAGATAGGTATCGGCAAATTTGTCCAGCTCAGCGGCGGTGGCATCGCGCACGCGATCTCTGGTGATGAAGGCCAGACGCCAGTCGCCCGCGGCGATGTACTCGCTCAGGAACAGGCCGAGACGTTCAGAATTGCGAATGGTGAGATCGAACTGGGAATCAAGTTTGGTCTTGCTGCGTTTCACCTCTTCGGCTGTGGGCGGGTTCTTCTGCATGTCATCGATGACCTGCAGCGTAATCCTTTCAAGCTCATCCAGGTCAGCGGTTTTCGGCGCCTGGGCGAAGAGCAGGAACATACCCGGTTCCCGGGTGTCCGTCGAGTAATCGGCCACAAAGCCCGCTTTTTTCGTTTCCACGAGCGCTTTATACAGCCGGCCGCTCGGCGCGTTGGTGAAGACATCGCCCAGTACGTCCCCGTAAGCGCCGTCGGGGCTGGCGAGAGCTGGCACGTGAACGCCAACAATCACCACCTTCGCATCGCCTACGCGGCGCAGAGTAACGGTGCGCTCCCCGTCCTGCACCGGCTCCTGCGTATAAGTCTTGGGAAGGATGCGAGTTGGCTTTGGAATCACCCCGAAATACTTTGCGATGAGCGCAAGAGTATTTGCTTCATCCACGTGGCCGGCAACAGTTAACACGGCATTATCAGGCTGATAGTACTCGTGATAAAAAGCCTGCAGCCGCTCGATGGGCACATCTTCGATATCGGAACGGGCCCCAATGGTCGACTTCCCGTAGTTGTGCCACAAGTAAGCCGTCGATAGAACACGTTCCATCAGGATGCTGGTCGGGTTGTTCTCGCCCATCTCGAACTCATTGCGAACCACCGTCATTTCGCTGTCGAGATCTTTCTTCGCAACGAAGGAATTCACCATGCGGTCCGCTTCAAGGCTCAGCGCCCAATTCAGGTTTGTATCGGTCGATTCAAACGTCTCGAAATAATTGGTGCGGTCAAACGAGGTGGTCCCGTTGGGTCGGGCTCCATGCTCAGTTAGCTCCTGCGGAATGTTGCGATGATTCGGCGTTCCTTTAAAGAGCATGTGTTCCAGTAGGTGAGCCATGCCGCTCTCGCCGTAGTTCTCATTCCGCGACCCCACCAGATAGGTGATGTTGACGGTGGTAGTCGTCTTGGTCGGATCCGGGAAAAGCAGCGCGCGAAGGCCATTCGGAAAGTTGTATTCCGTAATACCTTCGACGGATGCTCCACGCACAACGCCTGCCGGAAGAGCCGGAGCGGACGCGGATTGCGCGCAGGCGGCGCCTGCCAGGAGCACAACCGCAAAACAAGAACACACTGATCGCAATAGAATGTGTTGCGTCAAACAAACCTCCGTGAAGGTACCTGCTTTTTGCTTACAGGAACCAACTTACCGCACTTCTCCCAGGCCAAAACTGCTACGGAACTATCATGGCTTTCTTGATGTAGTCGAGCTTAGTGAAATGCTCTTCCAGGTAGGGATTGCCGATATCGGCAATTGCGGCTTGGCTCGGTCCGGTTCCGCCAGGAGCGCCCTCGCCATAACCGGTATAGAACTTCGTGACATTGTCCATGCCCTGTATCACCTCCCCCAATGGCGTGAATCCTTGCGGATCCAGAGCTGCGGAATTGTCGCCAAGGTTGATGAACACTTGCGTCGTTCGCGAGTTGGGTTCGCTGGTCTTCGCGAACACTACCGTCCCTACCTTGTTTGGCACGTGCGGCGGATCGTCCTTGATACTGATCGCGCTCCAGCTCTTATTGACCTGCGGATCGCCGTTGATGCCCCACTGCACGATGAATCCCGGCAGCGCGCGAAAGACTCCGTTGTTGTTGTAGAAGCCCATTTTTGTCAGTTCGTAAAAGTGATCCGCGCCAATGGGAGACCAATCGCGGTGAACCAGAATGACGACATCACCCTGGGTGGTATGAAGCAGAACTTTATACTCATTGGGCGCGGCCTCCATCTTCGTTGACTTCTTACTGCCGCAGGAAATTGCCAAAATGGTGGCAGTCACACCCAGAGCAAGGGAACTGAGCCTCCGCCTCGTCACTTTGCATCTCTCCAGTTTGGCCCATGACCGAGATCCACTAATAGGGGGACAGACAACTTGTATACGTTTTCCATTTCTCGTTTGACGATTTTTTTCAGTGCGTCTCGTTCTGCCGGTGGCGCCTCAAAGACCAGCTCATCGTGAACTTGCAGAAGCATTCGCGACTGCATTTTTTCATTCGTAAGAGTTCGAGCGATGTGGATCATCGCGAGCTTGATCAGATCGGCCGCCGTGCCTTGCAGAGGCGTGTTGACAGCCGTCCGCTCGGCAAAAGACCGCGCCGCGGGATTACGGGCATGCATGTCCGGAATCGGGCGCCGGCGCCCGAGCAAGGTTTTCGCCACGCCGGTCTGCCGGACTTCCGCAATGGTGCGGTCAATGAACTCGCGAACTCCGGAGTAGCGTTCGAAATAACGCTGAATGTAGAGTTCGGCTTCCTTTCGATCGATGCAAAGCGTTTGCGCCAGGCCGAAAGGTGTTTGACCATAGACGATGCCAAAGTTGACCGCTTTCGCCGAGCGTCGCATCTCCGGAGTCACCATCAGCGGGTTGACCTTGAACACTTCGGCTGCGGTGCGCGTATGGATGTCTTCGTGATTGGTGAACGCCTCCACCAGCACCGGATCAGCCGACATGTGGGCCAGCAGTCGCAGCTCAATTTGCGAATAGTCCGCAACTACCAGATCCCAGCCGGCTTCCGGCACGAACGCGGAGCGTATTTCACGGCCTTCTTCCGTACGAATCGGAATGTTCTGCAGATTCGGATTGGACGAAGAGAGACGGCCCGTTGCAGCGCCCGTTTGATTAAACGTCGTGTGAACACGGCCTGTGTCGGAACGAATCAGCTGCGGCAGGGCGTCAATGTAGGTTCCCTTGAGCTTGGTGAGCTGCCGGTAGTCCAGAACGAGCTGGGCAACCGGGTAAGCCGGGGCAAGCCCTTCCAAAACATCAGCCGCTGTCGAGATCACCTTCCCTTTGCCCCATTTGACGGGGGCCGGCAGCGCCATCTCCTCAAAGAGAATCTTTCCGAGTTGCTGTGGTGAGTTGATGTTGAAGGGATGGCCGGTCAGATCGTAAATCTGCTGTGCAATCGCGTCGATTCGTCCCGAGAGACGCGTCGAAAGCTCCGCGAGCACCTCCCGATCGACGCGGATGCCCGTGGTCTCGAGGCCCGCCAGAACCGGGGCAAGCGGCAGATCGATGTCCCGGTAAGCGTTGGTGAGTTCCTGCGCCTCAATTTGCGGCCGCAGTAATTCAGTAACGGCCAGCGTCGCTTCCGCCTGCTGCTCAGCGGCCGCATTCAGTTTACGATCGAGGAACCGCTCAGCCAGCGCCTCCGGCGTGCACCCGTTCGGTTCAGCAGTCAGCAGAAAAGCATAGAGCATGACGTCTTCGGAAACACTCATGGGCTTCAGCTTCAATCCCGCGGCGGCAACCAGGAATGCCTTGTAGTCATGCACAATCTTGGGCGTCCCGCCGGATTCCAGCACTGGCCGCACAGTATCCAGTAACGACACCGGAATCGCGCGTCCCTCGCCCGCCCGGAAGGACATCCCGATGAAGCCATTCGTGAGGTCGAGCGCAACCGCAATGGGAGCGTCCTTTGGACGGGTGCCGAGCCACGCTGTAACCGCATCCGCCTCCGGCAGAATCGCGTAATCGCGGGAGGCGCTGTCGTCTTCCGGAGCCAGGTCCTTCAAGAGGCTAAAGAATTCCATCTCCTTGTAGAGAGACTTCAGCGCAGAGTTGATGGGCGGCTGCGTTCGCAGCAATTCAAAATCGAGTTCTATCGGCACTTGTGTGTGAATAGTTGCGAGTTGCTTGCTGAGCACAATCTGATCGCGATTCGTCAGGAGGCTTTCGCGATAGGTCTTGCGTTCAACCTCGCTGGCGTGATCAAGAATCGCCTCCACCGAGCCGAATCGGACAATCAAGTCGCGCGCGCCTTTGTCGCCGATTCCCGGAGCTCCCGGAATGTTGTCGATGGCATCGCCTTTCAGCGCGAGCAAGTCCGCCACTTGCGACGGCGTCACGCCCATGAACTCCTCTACCTTCGCGGAATCGTACCACTCATCGTCTTTCATTGGATTAAGCATGAAGACACGCTCGTTAACCAGCTGCAGCATGTCTTTGTCGCTCGAGACGATGACCACTTCCACAGGCCTTTCCGGGCGGCGCCAGGCGATGGATCCAATGACATCATCGGCTTCGAAGCCCGGAAATTCGAGTACCGGAATATTCATCGCCTCCAAGACTCGCCGGACGTAAGGAATCTGCGGTCCCAGGTCTGCCGGCATCTCCGTCCGGTTGGCTTTATACTCCGCAAAACTCTCTGAGCGAAAGGTGGGTTCGCTGCTCTCGAAGATCGCGGCGATGTAATCCGGCTTGAAAGCCGTCAGCAGCTTGCGGAGCATGTTGTGGAAGATAAATACGGCTTCGGTGGAGAGACCACCGCTGGTGCGCATGGGCGGAGCGCCGCTGCGGGCGCGAGCGTGGTAAGCCCGAAAGATGAAACCGAAACTATCGATCAGAAAGAGGCGCGGGGTCGGCAATATCTTCAGGATAGAAGGAGCCGCTGCTACGATCGGGATTCGGGTGAACTTTCGCTATCCCATTTTTCTGGATCTCACCGGCAAGAAATGCCTGATCACAGGCGAAGGGCACGAACTCGCGGCCAAGCTGCAAGGCCTGGTAGATGCCTCAGCCGAAGTGGTGTATGTCAATCCACGCGCCGAAGCGATCATTGAAAGCCTGGCGGCCGCCGGACTGGTTATTTGGGTTCAACGTGCTTTTCAACCCGAAGATCTGAACGGTTGTTTCCTCGTCATCTCTGACCTGGAGGACAACTCGCAGGTGTTTCGTCTGGCGGAACAGCGGAACATCCTGTGCAACTCAGCAGACGACCCAGGCTGCTGCCGCTTTAGCTTTGGGTCCATTCACAGCCAAGGCGACTTGACGATTGCCATATCGACCAATGGCTGGGCCCCGGCACTGGCGGTTCGTCTGAAGCAGCAGCTCCAACGCGACATCGGTCCCGAATATGAAGAGTTTCTGATAGAACTGAAGAAGCTCAGGCCCGAAGCCGCAGAGCGGATAAGAGACTTTCAGGCGCGCCGTAATCTTTGGTACCGAATCGTCGATTCAGAGGTTCTCGCTAAGCTTCGGAACGGTGAACGCGATGAGGCTCACAGCCTGCTGCGGCAGATGCTGGAAGAGGCCGTCAGCAGCACTTCGCATTCTGATACTTCCGGCGGTAGCGGTGGTTTGTGAACTCTCGCCATTCCGCGGGTGAGTGCGGCCGGCCGCTGTTTCGCAAATGCCGCTGGTAGGCGCTCTGGTCGGACAACTCATTTAGTAGCGCATGAATCAAACGCGCGATTTTGGCTGCCAGGTTCATGCGCCTTCCGCCTCCAATTGGGATGCAGTGAAGGGTGATTCGGAACTCGAGGGCGCTCGCGTGCCCCGCAGCACGCCGTACCAGACTTGCAGGGAATCGATGAGCACGATCGCAACCAGCAACAGGAAGGTTGCGCACACCACTGCGTCGAGGCGCTCATTGAAGATCACCGCGCGCGTCTTCGAAACCTCCAAAGCGGCGATCTTACCCGCGCTCAGCGAAGCCTCCAGTGCGCTTGCGTGAGCGAGGAAGCCCAGGTGCGGATCCGGCGAGAACATTTTTTGCCAACCCGCTGTAAATGTCACCGTAACCAGCCAAACCAGGGGTGCGATCGTGATCCAAAGATACTTCGAGCGATGCATCTTCACGAGCACCGTTGTGGCTACGCAGAGCGCAATTGCGCTTAACAACTGATTTGATATCCCGAATAGCGGCCACAGGGAGTTGATTCCTCCCAAGGGATCAATCACGCCTTGATAAAGAAAGTAACCCCAGCTCGCCACCACTACTCCGCTGGTAAGCAGCACGCCGGGCATCCAGCTCGTTCGGCTGAGTGGCTTATACATGTGCGTGAGCAGATCCTGCAGCATGAAACGGCCGACGCGTGTCCCGGCATCGATGATGGTCAGGATGAATAACGCCTCAAACATGATCGCGAAGTGATACCAGAAGCTGAGGAAGCCATCGCCCAGCCCGGCTCGATTCAGCACGCCGCCAAATATTTGCGCCATCCCGAGCGCCAGAGACGGCGCGCCTCCTGTCCTTCCGAATAACGATTTTTCACCGACACTGTGCGCAAGCTGGGCCATGCCGCCGGCAGTGACTGGAAACCCCCACGCGCTGATGGTGCTCGCGGCTGCTTGCGGCGCGGCGCCCACAACGCCCGGAGGCGAATTCACCGCGAAGAAAACGCCGGGCGCCAGAGAGGCCGCCGCGACCATCGCCATGATTGCCACAAACCCCTCCAAAAGCATGCCCCCATAGCCGATGGGCCACGCGTGCCACTCCTTCGCGATCATTTTCGGTGTTGTGCCGGACGAGATCAGCGAATGGAAACCCGAGATAGCGCCGCAGGCTATGGTGATGAAACAGAACGGAAACACTTTGCCCGCGAAGATAGGGCCGGTTCCGTCTACGAACTGCGTGAAGGGCGGCAGCTTCAATTGCGGATGAGTGCAGAATATGCCGGCCGCCAATAGAAACACTACACCCAATTTCACAAACGTACTCAGGTAATCCCTCGGCGCCAGCAGGAGCCAGACCGGAAGCGCGCTGGCCAGGAAACCGTAGCTGATGATGGCTATGGTCAACGCCACCCCACCCCAGTTGAACCATGGCGTCCACGTTGGCGATACGGCCACGATTTTGCCGCCGTAGATGCTCAACAAAATGAGTACAAAGCCGAGTAAAGAGCATTCCAGAACTTTGCCGGGCCTGAAGTAGCGCAGATAGAGTCCCATGATCAACGCCACCGGAATCGTCATGGCGATGGTGAATGTGCCCCACGGGCTGCCCTTCAGCGCGTTCACGACGACGAGGCCAACCACCGCCAGCAGCACAATCATGATCAGCAAGACGGTCACCAGGGAAACGAAGCCGCCGACCCTGCCGATTTCCTCTCGCGCCATCTGCCCCAGGGTTTTGCCGTCGCGCCGCATAGAGCAGAACAGAATGACGAAGTCTTGGACTGCGCCGCCCAGCACCGCGCCGAACAGGATCCAGAGCACGCCCGGCAGGTAGCCGAACTGTGCCGCCAGGGTCGGCCCGACAAGAGGGCCGGGCCCGGCGATCGCCGCAAAGTGATGGCCCAGAAGAATCCATTTATTAGTGGGCTCGAAATCGTGTCCATCGCGAAAGCGCTCAGCGGGCGTCGCGCGCCGGTCGTCCAAAGCCATGACTTTCGCGGCAATGAACTTCGCGTAGAAACGAAAACCCAGCAGGAAAATGCTCGCAGCGGCGGTAACCAGCCATAGGCTGTTGACCGCTTCACCTCGATTGCCGGCAATTGCGCCCAGGGCCAGCGCGGCGATTACCGCCAGGCAGGCCCATAGCAGCCGCCTGAAATGCCTACGCATGAAAGGGCAGAATGCGCGACGACGCGGCTAGAAGCGCCGCCAGCAAAGCGAGCAGAACCGCGGCGATACACAGCACCCCCAAAGCCTTGTTGATCTTTGAAGTTCCCTGCTGTTCCAGCCGGATGCCAACCACCGTCGCGGGCGTGAATGGCCGGGCGGGCTCCTGTTCCGGCTGTTGATTTGCCTCCGGTGCATGCGGCATTTCGATCACGCGTTTTACCCGGGGCGCCAATGTCCCGTTTCGAAAATCGAGTTCCTTGGTCAATCCAACGATCAGTAATGGACTGTCGCTTTCGGAAACCGCACCAATGTATTGGCGCGGGATCCATAATTCGTACCCGTCGCGCGCGTTGACCACCTGCACCTCTGTCCAGGCGCTTGTGCCTATCACCCACGCGTTCGGGTGCGCATTCCGTATCGGCGGGTAGAACGCGAAGGGCCGGCGGCCCACGTAGTCGAGCGGCGAAGGTACCAGCGGCGCTGACATTGGTTCAAGTGTATCGGACCAACGTCACGCTGTAGAAACACTTCTCCGCTCTGCAAAATCCAGCGGTAATAATCGGACGAACAATAGGCGAAATATAGCGCCGCATTTACCACCATTAGATTCGTCACATTCCGGCCCGGGTCATGCTCTAAACTGGTGTTAGTGCTTTCTGCGACCGGAATTGCCGCTTGACTTCCTCCACAGTTCTTGAAGCCACCCTTGACGACCGCAGGCAGGCGCAGCGGTCTTTTCTCCTTGTATTCGCATGTACTTTGATCGGCGCGGCCGCGCAGATTTTAGTCAAGCAAGGCACCACTCAATTGGGCGCCCACGTTACGTTGAGCCAGGTATTCCGGCATCCTAGTCTCTTCGTAAGCTTTTCAATAGGCATTATTACCAATCTTCGCCTGTTCCTCGGCTACGTGTGCTACGGAGTCAATACGGTCCTGATGGCTCTCGCGCTAAAGGGCCGCGAGCTCTCCAGGCTTTACCCCATCATCGCTTTAACGTACGTCTGGGTAACATTTCTATCCATCTTTCTTCTGCCGGATGAGCATTTGAACTTCTTCCGGAGCATGGGCATTGTTTTTATCGTGGGCGGCGTTTCAATCCTGGGAATGAAGAAGTAGAAGCAGCATGAAGACACCCCTAAGCTCTATTGTTTTGGTTCTGTTCGGATCTTTCATCGGCTCCTTCGGCGCCGTTTTTTTGAAGATCGGCGCAGAGCATATGAAGGGCAGTCTTCTACGCCTCCTGACGAATTACTGGCTGGGAGTCGGAGTCGTTCTCTATCTGCTGTCGTCGGTGTTCTACATGATGGGTGTTTCGCAGGGCCAGTTGACCGTGCTGTATCCCATGGTGTCGCTTGGCTACATCTGGGCTATCCTATGGGCGCGCATTTTTTTCAAAGAGGCCTTCACGATGGCCAAAGTGGGGGGATTGCTGCTGATCATTTTTGGCGTTGCCCTCATCAATCTGGGGAACGCTTAGCTCCCGGCCTTGAGATCCTCAGCCGCGAACGTGCCGCCGCCACGTATCGAAAAAGCTGCGCAGAGCTTCGGGGTTTTTCCGTCGCGCCAACATCGCACCTATCGCAAGTATCACCCAGGTAAAGAACGCGTAAGTGATCCAAACCCGGGCTCCAGCGCCGAAGAAAATAGGCAGAATAAACTGCATTGCGAACAAGCCGAACATCGCCAGGGCTTCCCACCATTCAAACTCCATATTTGCCAGAAAAATTAATCCAACCAGGCTCTGGCCAATGGTCAACAGCAGTTCCGCTTTTTGCTGCTCATCGAGCATGAAGCTGGCTGGAGCGCCTCGACTCAGCGAAAAGACGATGGGCAGCATGGCAACCAGCAGCGTCCATTGATTGATGTTGCTGGAGGCGATATTCATGATGGCAACCGCCGCTTTCTCTTCCTGGCGCGCGAAATAGAACGTCGACGCAAGTTCGGGAAACTCCGAAACGACCGGCGCGAACCATTGGATAACCGCGAAGCTTGGAATACCTATGGCTGCCGCAACCGCGACCATGCTGCCGAGAAACGGCTCGGCCGTGAAGTAAATCAACGCGCCTCCCATGAGAAAACACGCGGAAATAGCGGTGATTCGCGTTGGGCGAGCCGCCCGGACGATGGCTCGCGGAACAGCTTCCAGATCGTCTATCCCCTCGCGCCCTTGCGGCGGAAGCCTCGTCAAAAGCACCAGGTAACCGGCGTAAAACGCAATCAGTACTCCGGCGTCGTATATTTCCAACGATCCTTTTCCGCAAATCACCAAGGCGTAAAGCAGCGGTGGGATCAGCGCGACAACCTCTACGCTATGCTGCGGATCAAGCCGTATATTCCGGAGCGGTTGTTGCGTGCGCTTCCTGTGCACGAATGCGGCTGTCGCGTAAATCATCGGCCAGGCAAGTCCCGTCAGGAGCCGCAAAGCGCCCGTAAGGTTTGCCAGCATGAGCGTCGTTTGCTGATGCCAGGCGAGAACGGCTTCCACCGCAAACTCCGGCAGAGTCTGCATCCACGCCAGCATCGCAAGCGCGAATCCTTGCGCGACGAAGAATTGTGCCGATTCGGCTCCCCAGGTAATCAGAACGGCCGAAATCAGGATGCAAGGTGTAGTCCAGAGGGACGACCAAGGGCTGGATTGCCGGAGAGGAACGGCGAACAAGAGCAGGGCCATGCCACCCCAAAAAGGGCTGCGTGGCCGTGCTCCCTTACGCGAAAGCAACCTTCGCATCGCTGCCGGTTTCGGCGCGGGTGACGAGCGAGTGTTTTTCAAACGCCGGAGACTTGCACGGAAAATCGGTCCGGTAATGGCCTCCCCGGCTCTCTTCCCGGGCCAGCGCCGCCAAAGAAATGAGCGAGGCAACCTGCTGAATATTGCGCAGCTCAAAACCGGCCCGGTCCGGCGAGCGTAGCGGCTCAAAAGGACGCGATTCGAGCCGTTTGTGCGCGGCCGAAAGTTCGGGCCCGTTACGCAGCACGCCGCAGGCGTTCCAGGCGATCGCTCGAATGTCGCGTTCTGAAATTGCTGGACCCACCATCGGCGGCGGAGCCGGTGTTCGATTTTCGTGCCGATTTGTGAGGGCTGACATCGCTCGTCCAGCTCGTGCGCCGAACACCACTCCCTCCAAAAGAGAGTTGCTGGCCAGCCGGTTCGCGCCATGTACGCCCGTACACGCCACTTCGCCCGCCGCGTAGAGGCGCGGAACGCTGGTGCGCCCGAATAGGTCGGTTCTTACGCCGCCCATGGCGTAATGGGCTGCCGGACGTACCGGAGCCAGCGTCTTTTCCAGATCAACCCCATACCGCAGGCAAGTCTCGTAAATGCGCGGGAATCGCTCTCTTACGAATCCCGCTGGCAGATGGGTAAGATCGAGAAACGCGCTTGAGTCGCCCGTTGCCCGCAGTTCCATCACGATGGATCGCGAGACCACATCGCGCGGGGCGAGTTCCTTCATGGGGTGATACCGCTCCATGAATCGTTCTCCGCTGGCATTCCTGAGATAGGCGCCTTCTCCGCGTAAGGCTTCGCTCAAAAGGAAACGCGGGGCTTCCGGAATGAAGAGCGCTGTGGGATGAAATTGCACGAACTCAATGTCTGAGATCACTGCCCCGGCGCGGTAAGCGCACGCCACTCCGTCGCCGGTGGCGACATCCGGATTCGTCGTATTCTCGAACACGCGGCCCAGGCCGCCGGTCGCCAAAAGGACCGCTCGGCCTTCAACCAGAACGAAGGAGCCGGTGATCTCGTCAAACGCGCACACTCCGGCCGTCTCGCCATCGCTCATCAGCAAATCGGTCACTGCCGCGAAGCTCTTGAATGTTACGCTCTCAAGCGAGCCGGCGTGCTGCCGGAGCGTACTGACAATCTCCCGCCCGGTGGAGTCGCCATGAGCGTGCAAAACGCGATTTCGGCTATGTGCTCCTTCACGCGCGAACAGCAAGCGCGATCCTTCGCGATCGAACGCTGTCCCCCAATCGATTAGCTGTTCGATGGCGGCCGGACCTTCTTCCACCAGAGTGCGAACAGCTTCCACGTCACATAGACCATCACCCGCCATGATGGTGTCCTGCTCATGAAGCTCGAGCTCATCGTCGTCGCTCAGCGCGGCAGCAATTCCGCCTTGCGCATATTCTGAGGATGACTCCCGCAAGCTGTCTTTCGCGATAACCAAAACGCGGCCGCCAGACGCGAGTTCAGTCGCGGCGCGCAGACCCGCAACACCGGCTCCGACCACGATGAAATCCGTGCGAATGCGCTGAAGGGGGACGGCGATACCCACATGGTACAACGGGATCACATGCCGGCCTTTGAGGTGCAAACCGCTCAAATTACGTATCCAAGCGTCGTGGAGCGCGGCATTTTGCGGCGTATTCGCGACTTCGTTCCGGCAAGCTCAGGCAGGCTCTTCGCGGTTACTACGGCTGACGTCTGGGGGCTTTACGGGCCAGTCCTGCAATCACAGTTCGATTCGCTGCCTATGACCACTCTCCTGTTTCCCGGCGGGGAATCAAACAAGCGCCTGGCACGTCTGGAAGAGCTCGCTGACCAGATGCTCGCGGCTGGCGGAGACCGCAGCAGCCTTATCATCGGCTTTGGCGGCGGCATTGTCACCGACGTGGCCGGCTTTCTCGCGGCGGTTTTTATGCGCGGCGTTCCCGTGCTGCAGGTTCCCACTACTCTGCTGGCACAGGTGGATGCTGCTGTGGGAGGCAAGACTGGTGTCAATCTCGCCGGTGGCAAGAATCTGCTGGGAAGCTTTCATCAGCCTGTCGCGGTCCTGATTGATCCCGAAGTACTCAACACGCTGCCGCCGAGAGAATTCCGCGCCGGATTGTTCGAGATCGTCAAGTGCGGCATTATCCGCGATCGCGCGTTGTTTGATTGTTTGGAAGCTTCCCCTGATAGGGTCCTCGCGCTTCAGCCCAAGCTGCTGGACGAGCTCATTTCAGCGGCAGTCCGCATAAAGGCGGAAGTTGTTTCGGCCGACGAACGCGAAAGCGATTTGCGCCGCATATTGAACTTCGGTCATACCATTGGACACGCCATTGAAGCCGAAACCGGATACGTCCGCTTTCTCCACGGCGAAGCGGTCGCGTGGGGCATGCTCGCCGCAACCAGGCTGGCCGAGCTCTTGCAATTGCTGTCCGGCACGGAAGGCGATCGCATCCGCAGTCTGATTTGCTGCCTCGGGCCTTTGCCGTCAGCGCACGATCTCAGCCCGGATCGTCTTCTGGGTCGCTTGGGCAGTGACAAGAAGACTTTGCAAGGGCGCGTCCACTTCGTGCTCCCGACTTCAATCGGGACTGTCAGGATCGAGTCTGGCATCGATTCTGCTGTGATTCGCCAAGCCATCGTCGAAAGCTTGGCGTAGGCGTCTCATGGAAACGGTAGCAGGCGCCACGCCTCCGGGGACTTCAGACCAACAACAAGCCGCTCGCTGGGTGCAAGGCATGTTTGCCAGCATTGCGCGCCGCTATGACTTTCTGAATCATCTGCTGTCGCTGAATATTGATCGTTCCTGGCGCAAGGTATTGCTGAGCCGCCTCAGGCCGGTTTTACGCAGGCCGGATGCCCGCATTCTCGATTTGTGCTGTGGTACGGGCGATGTCCTGCTTGACCTCCAGCGAGTGGCGACGGTCCCTGTTCTCGGCGCTGATTTCTGCCATCCGATGCTCGTCTCCGCCCAGGAAAAAGCGAGCCGGAAAGGCTTTCGCGCGCCGCTTTTCGAAGCCGATGCTCTGAATCTCCCGCTCTCCACCGAAGCCTTAGACGCCGTAGCAATTTCGTTCGGTTTCCGGAATTTGGCGAACTATACGTCCGGATTGCGTGAGTTCCACCGCGTTCTCAAACCCGATGGAGTTCTCGCGATTCTCGAGTTTTCTCATCCGCCGGGGTTGCTGATGAAGATCGGGTACGGCTTTTACTCCACCGTGCTCCTGCCTGCCGTAGGAACGCTGATCTCGGGCTCCTGGCATGCCTACGCATATCTGCCCGCCTCCATCCGCAGATTTCCCAACGCTGAACCACTGCGCCAGATGATGTTGGCGGCGGGGTTCAAGCAAGCCACTTGTGAGTTACTCACGGGTGGCATAGCCGCTCTTCATATTGCATCGAAGTCGGAATATCGCATCGAATTCACCGGGCGGCGCCCATCGCGCCGTTGATATCGTCGCGCAAGCCCAGGTTACGCACCAGCCTGAGCAGGTAATTCGGATGCAGACCGAGCAGGCGCGCCGCTTGCTTGTAGTCGCCGTTCCCTTTCACATAGGCATCCACAATGGCCTCGCGCTTGGCTTGCCCGACGGAGTTGTGATACTTGGCGCCCGTCTCGCGCGGCGCCGATTCCAGTAATGATTCCGGCAGGTCTTCCACCAGCACCCATTCGGACAAACCCAGCACAACCGCCCGCTCCATGGCATTTTCCAGTTCGCGCACATTTCCCGGCCAGGCGTACTGCGTGAGGACTTCTTCTGCTTCCCGTGAGACTCCCAAAACCTGCCGCTTACAGCGTTCCGCCGAGCGTCGCAGAAAATAGTGCGCCAGCAGCGGAATGTCCTCTCCCCGCTCGCGCAATGGAGGAGACTCCAGCGTGACCACGTTCAGGCGATGGTACAAGTCTTCGCGAAACTTGCCTTCCCTCACGTTGACGCTCAGGTCGCGATTGGTCGCGGCGATAACCCGGATGTCCAGCGGATGCGATTGGGTTCCACCCACCCGTTCGAACTCTCGCTGCTGCAGAACCCGTAGCAGCTTCGCTTGCAAACCCAGCGAAAGCTCGCCCACCTCATCCAGAAAAATGGTTCCACCCTGGGCGATTTCGAAGCGGCCGAGTTTCAGGGAGATAGCTCCCGTAAACGCGCCCTTTTCATGCCCGAACAGCTCGCTTTCAAACAGCGATTCGCTCAACGCGGCGCAATTCACCGCCACAAAGCGCTTATCGTGGCGCTTGCTCTTTTCATGGAGCGCCCGCGCGATCAATTCTTTTCCCGTCCCGCTCTCGCCCGTGACGAGGACGGTCGTGTCGCGCGGCGCCAACCGATCCAGCAAATCCAGCATCCGCCGGATCGCTGGGCTCTTACCAACAATTCCGGTGTTCACCGCGATTTGCTCTTCAAGCAGCGCTTTCTCTGCTTTCAGGGTCTCTACTTCCTGGTTCGCTTCAAACCCAATGGAAGCCAGCGATGCAATTGCGGTCAGCGTATCCAGATGGTTGTTGGCTTGTGATCTCGCCTCAGCGGGAATACGCACGACCACTGCGCCGCTCAACAAACCTTGAATATAAAGCGGCACGCCCGCGATGCCGGCCTGCTGCTCCTCAATGGCGCCGTGCTCACAGACCGCTGCGATGGCCCGCGCGAATTTTGAGTCGGCCTGCCCCATGAGTTCCTCTTCGCTTGATCCTAGAACCAGCACGCCCTCCTCCACCGGTACAAGATCGCCGACGACGCGGAGGATCTGCTCTCTCAGCAAGTTGGTCTGCCCCTCATTGACGCTCGCTGCCAGCGCCCTGAACATAAAGACCAGCGAACACGCCGCCAGGAGAACAGGTTTGGCTTCGGCGGGGGCCGCGGCTTCTTCCGCTCCCGTCGCGCCAGAGCGGAACATGAGGACCGTTTTGCCAATCCCCACCTGGTCCCGGTCCTCCAGCCAGCGCTCGGCGGAACGCATGCCGTTAACATAAGTTCCAGCCGGCGAACGCAGATCTGTCAGAACGAAACGCTCGCCCTGTTTCCGCACCTGGCAGTGGCGCCACCCCACATCCGCGTCGCTTAAGACGATCTCGGCATTCGGCGCCCTGCCGACAAGGAGTACTTCCTCGCCATTCAGGGCAAACCGCTTCCCCGCCAGCGGACCATTGACGACGATTAGCTCCGGCTTCATGAAGAGAGAGACTTGCCCAGTTTAGCCAAGCAGTTTGCTCACCGCGTCTGCAAAGGCACTAACTCCGGCTCCTCGGCGAAGAACTCTCGCTCATCTCCTTCGCTCTCCAGGTCCAGAAAGCGAGTGTCCAGCAAGCGGCTGGTTTCCACATTTCCCATGGCGGAAAGCAGAGTCTCTTTCAGAAACGGATAGTCTTTTTCTATCTCGGCAAACATGTCGCGAAGTGTTCGCCCGACTGTTCCCGTCTTCTGCGAACAGCCACATGGAACCACCGGAGCGCCCACCTTGGCCGCGAACCCTCGCGTCAGGTCCTCGGTCACATACACCAGCGGCCTGATCAATCGGAATTCGCGTTGACTCGACCACGTCGCTGGGGGCAGCGCGCAGATCCGGCCCGTAAACATAGCGTTGCGCAGAAAAGACTCGCAAAAATCATCGGCTGTATGTCCAAAGGCGATCACGTTGGCCTTCAACTTACGCGCTACTTCATAAACCGCGCGGCGGCGGAACCGGCTGCAAATATCGCAACCATGATCTGGCTGATCGGTCAATAGATTCAGGGACGGGGCGTCTTTTATATAGGTCCAGTCGACGCCCCGGCCCTTCAAATACTCGCCCAGCGGATGAATGGGAGCTAGGAACTTTCCCTGCTCAATCGTGAAGGCGCAGACGGAAAAGTCAATTGGGGCGCGCTTCTGCAAGATCATCAGCGATTCGAGCAAAGTCAGAGAGTCCTTGCCGCCTGACACTCCAACCGCCACCCGGTCGCCGGCTCGAATCATCCGAAACCGGGCGATGGCTTCACCCACTTTGCGCAGAATCGTCTTTTCCAGGTCCACTGTTCTTCACAATAGCGGACTCCGTGGCTAAGTAGGCAAAACTTAAATCTGTCAAAATAGAGGTAGTTCGCTGGCGAACACCCAATTATTCGGCGGCAGGGCCGTTGCCTGATGGTCCTTTGCCAATCTTTCCTATTGATCTGCTGTGAATAAAACTTTTGAAGACCGGGACGGCGCAAGTCTCTCACTGCCATTTGGATTGTCCTTCTCTGACCTTTACCGTCAGGACGGCCTCGTCAGGCTCGATGCCGCCTTTCTTGATCAGCTGGGGGATGTTGCCCCGGCTCTCCGCGCGCGTCTGGAACAGGCCCGGCTTGATCCACCCGCGCCGCATGTGAAGCAAGCCTCGGACCTGATCATTGAGCTCGCTCCCTATCTGGAAGATTTCATCGGTGAAGTTTTCGGCATTACCGCCGAGCTTCGTGCTCTTCAGAATCGCCATTCTAACCTTGCTCCGCTCTACTCCGTCAAGCGCCGTTTCGTTCAGCGCAAGGCCGTTGTAGGCCAAACACCCGATTCGGCAGCCCGCATCGACGGCTTCGCTCTGGCGGCCGAGTTGGAAATGCTTTTCGAAGAACCGCTCACCGAGGTCAGTTTCGCGAATCATATCGCCCACTGGCTAGACGCCGGGGACCATCATGCCGAACATCTCCAAATAGCCGCCCAATATGCCGCTTGGGCCACGCTATCAGCGCAAGGCAAAGCAAAGCACGGAAGGGGCGTCCTGTTCAAGGTTCCGCACAAGCTTGACCCGTATCACCTGGTTCCTGTCAAGACTGCCGCGAACGACGGCTTGATTCAGCTTCAATTCAGCAGCGGCCGCTGGCGGCGGCGCGAGGGCTTTGAGCTCACAGATCCCGGTACCGGTCTGACGGGTGCTCTGGATCAAGCCCATTACTGCATCAAGTGCCACAACCAGGCCAAAGACAGTTGCTCCACCGGGCTAAAAGAGAAAAACGGCGCCTTCAAATCCAGCGTCTTCGGCATTCCGCTCGCCGGCTGCCCGCTGGATGAAAAAATCTCTGAGATGAACGTGCTGAAGGGCTCGGGCAATCCAATCGGCGCGCTTGCCGTGGTAACCATCGATAATCCGATGGCTGCCGCTACCGGGCACCGCATCTGCAATGACTGCATGAAAGCCTGCATCTTCCAGAAGCAGGAGCCGGTTGATATCCCGCAGGTGGAAACGCGGACGCTGAAAGACGTTCTGGAACTGCCCTGGGGATTTGAAATTTACAGCCTGCTCACGCGCTGGAATCCGCTCGATTTTGGGCGGCCTTATCCCAAGCCTTCCAGCGGCTACAAGGTCTTGGTAGTCGGGTTGGGCCCGGCCGGCTTCACGCTGGCGCATCATCTGATGAACGATGGCCACACGGTGGTCGCCGTCGACGGTCTGAAGATCGAACCGCTTCCGGAAGATATCTCCGGTGTAAATCCGTTCGGCGAACGCTTTCCTTTCCGCCCACTTCGCGACGTTACCGAGATCTATGAGCGCCTGAACGAGCGGATCATGGCCGGGTTCGGCGGCGTGGCTGAATATGGCATCACGGTCCGCTGGAATAAGAACTTCCTCAAAATCATCCGGTTATTGCTGGAGCGCCGCAGCGAGTTCAGTATGTTCGGAGGCGTCCGCTTCGGCGGCACCATGACCGTAGATAGCGCGTTCGAAATGGGTTTTGATCACGTTGCTGTCTGCGCGGGCGCCGGCCGACCCACCGTCATTCCCATGAAAAACGGCCTGGTTCGCGGCGTGCGGCAAGCCTCTGACTTCCTCATGGCCCTGCAACTCACCGGTGCGGCCAAGTTCGAATCGCTCGCCAACCTGCAGATACGCATGCCCATTGCGGTAATCGGCGGCGGATTAACGGCCATTGATACCGCCACCGAGTCACTCGCCTACTACGTCGTCCAGGTTGAGAAGTTCCTGAAGCGATATGAATTGCTCGCCGCCGAACTGGGCGAGCAGGCACTGGAAAGCGCCTGGGCAGAAGAAGAAGCCGAGACGGCGCGGGAGTTTCTTGCGCATGCTCGTGCTATCCGCGCGGAGAAGACTGCGGCAGCGCGCGAGGGGCGCGCGCCTCGCCTGATTGAGCTTCTGAATTCCTGGGGCGGTGTTACGATCGCCTACCGCCGCCGCCTGATTGATTCGCCTAGCTACACCCTCAATCACGAAGAAGTCGCCAAGGCGATGGAGGAAGGCGTTCATTTCGCCGAGTGCCTTTCCCCGGAAGAAGTGGAAGTGGATGACGGCGGAAGCGCCAAGGCGCTGCGGGTGGAGAGGCAAACCATTGACGAAACGACAGGCCAGCTTGTTCCCACCGGCGAAAAGATCGTCATCCCGGCGCGCACGATTCTGGTTGCCGCGGGCACGCAGCCCAACACCGTTCTCGCTCGCGAGGACCAGAACAACTTCACGCTGGACGGCCGTTTCTTTCAGGCCGTCGACGAAAACGGCGATCGTGTAACGCCGGAGCGTAGTGCCAAGCCTGCCGAAGTGAGTGTACTCATCTCGCTTCATGCTGATGGGCGGGCGCTCAGTTTCTTCGGCGACCTGCATCCTTCCTTCTCCGGCAACGTGGTGAAAGCCATGGGCAGCGCCAAGCAGGGTTATCCGGTGATCTCGCGCGTGCTTGCGCGCCGCAACGCCACGCAGCCAGCTCCGCGCGAACTTGTGGACCGTCTGCACAATGAACTGCGCGCGGTGGTACAGGATGTGATCCGCCTCACCCCGAATATTGTTGAGATCGTCGTCCGTGCGCCCATCGCCGCTCGTGCCTTCAAACCCGGCCAGTTTTATCGTCTTCAAAACTACGAGTCTCTGGCAGCGCATGTCGACGGCACCACCCTGGCGATGGAGGGTCTGGCTCTGACTGGCGCTTCTGTCGACTTTCAAAAGGGACTGCTCTCCACCATCGTTCTCGAAGTGGGCGGCTCATCTGATCTCTGTACTTTGCTCAAGCCGGGAGATCCCGTCGTGCTGATGGGTCCGACCGGCACGCCCACCGAGACTCCCGCGCAGGAGACCGTCCTGCTGGCGGGCGGCGGCCTGGGCAACGCCGTTCTCTTCTCGATTGGGCAGCAGTTGCGTGCTTCCGGCTCCCGCGTCATATACTTCGCCGGCTATAAGAAAATCATCGATCGCTACAAGGTTGAAGAGATAGAAAAGGCCTCCGACGTCGTGGTCTGGGCCTGCGATGAGGCGCCGGGCTTCACGCCTGATCGCGTGCAGGACAGCGCATTCGTCGGGAATCTCGTGCAAGCGATGGAGGCCTACGGCCGCGGCGCCTTGGGCGACGTTCAAATTCCTCTTAGCTCGGTAGACCGCCTGATCGTGATCGGGTCGGACGGCATGATGCGCGCCGTACAACAAGCCCGCCACACCGTGCTCCGGCCTTATCTGAAGCCCGATCACCGGGCCATCGGCAGCATCAACTCTCCGATGCAGTGCATGATGAAGGAGATCTGTGCGCAGTGTCTCCAGATGCAAAGGGACCCCGTAACCGGGGAGGAAACTGTAGTCTTCTCCTGTTTTAACCAGGATCAGCCTTTGGATCACGTGGAGTTCGGCAGCCTGCGCTCCCGCCTCTCTCAAAACGGCGCCCAGGAGAAGCTCACCAAGCTCTGGGTTGATCACTGCTTGCGGAGCATCGGCGCGCGGCCGGAGCTCGTCGTCGGCTAGCTGATGCGAGACTTCGCCTTGGCTTCACTCCGAGGATCTCGCCGCCTGTGCCTTCCCGCGCTCCTGCTTGCCTTTTCGGTTTTCGCCTTCTCCGCCCCGGCCGTGACCAAGGTAGAGCCGCCCAACTGGTGGCCGGACCACACCATTAATCCGGTTCGCCTCCTGATTCATGGCGTCGGCCTTTCGGGTGCAACCATCACGGCGCCGAATGGCCTCGCGGCGGCCAACGTTCGCGTGAATCAAGCTGGCACATACGTCTTCGTCGATGTGACGATCCCCGCGTTGACACCACCAGGTAGTTATCCACTCCAGATACACACGGCGGACGGCAGCGCCAGTGTTCCTTTTCGCCTCGAGCCTCCGCTGTCTTCCTCTGGTCGTTTTCAGGGCTTTTCGCCAGATGATGTAATTTATCTCATCATGCCGGACCGCTTTGCCGATGGTGACCCGGCAAACGACGATCCCGCCATCTCTCGCGGACTATTCGATCGCCGGAACAGCCGCTATTACCATGGCGGCGATCTTCAAGGCATCATCGATCATCTGCCCTATATCAAATCGCTGGGATTCACCGCCATCTGGATGACTCCGGTTTACGACAACGCCAATGCGCCGAACACCAGGCAGGCCGTCAACGGCCAGCCCGTCGCCGATTATCACGGCTACGGCGCCACGGATTACTACGCGGTGGAGGAGCATCTCGGCACGCTCGAGCTGCTTCGCAAACTGGTCGACGATGCGCACCAGCTTGGCCTCAAAGTGATCCAGGATCAGGTAGCGAATCACGTGGGCCCCAGTCATCCTTGGGTGACAGATGCACCCAAGCCGGACTGGTTCCACGGCACGGCATCCCGGCACATCAATGAAACCTGGCAGATTTGGGCTCTCCCCGATCCCCACGCCTCAACGCGCCTCAAAACCGATGTGCTCAATGGCTGGTTCGTGGATGCGCTTCCAGACATGAATCAGGAAGACCCGGATGTGGCGCAGTATGAGATTCAGAACGCTCTCTGGTGGGTAGGTAGTGCCGGCTTCGATGGCATCCGCCAGGACACGCTGCCTTACGTCCCCCGCGCTTTCTGGCACGACTGGTCCGCCGCTTTGAAACGCCAATATCCGAACCTGCGCTCGGTCGGCGAAGTTTTTGATGGCAACCCGGCCGTACCATCCTTCTTCCAGGGCGGCGTGAAACAGCCTGACGGCCCCGAAACCAGCACGGACAGCGGCATAGACGCCGTGTTTGATTTCCCTACTTACTTCAATATCCGTGATGTCTTCGCCAAAGGGGGCGCTATGGACGCGCTCTCAAAGACGTTTGCTCAGGATCGCCTTTATCCAAATCCAGGCGTCCTGGTCACTTTCCTTGGGAATCACGATGTCCGCCGATTTATGAGCGAGCCCGGCGCCACAATCGATCGCCTGAAACTTGCTTTCACCTTTCTGCTGACCGTGCGCGGCACGCCTTGTATCTACTACGGCGATGAGATCGGCATGCAAGGAGGCGATGATCCCGACAACCGCCGTGATTTTCCCGGCGGCTGGCCCGGCGATCCACGCAGCGCTTTCGAACGCTCCGGCCGCACGCCCGAGGAAAACGCTGTCTGGGATCACGTTCAGGAGCTCACCGGACTTCGCGCTAAGTGGGAGCCGCTGCGGCGCGGCAAGTTGATGGATCTCGGCGTATCTGATCATACCTGGATCTACGCTCGCGAGAGTACTCACGGTACCGTCATTGTCGCCCTAAACAACGGCGCAAGTGTCGCAAATATAATCGTGCCTTATCAGCCTGACGGCATCTACCGTAGCCAAATCGGTGTTACGCAGGACCTTACAATAGCAGGCGGCTCCGGTACAATCCACTTACCCGGCTCGGCAGCCGAGATCTACGTAGCCGCGCCGCCACAATAGGTCAATGCGGCCTCTCCCCGATAAAATTTCCAGGTGGATCGTACTCGCATGCCCAAATCTCACGGCCACCCCCGCGCGCCACTCCGCAGCCGACGGCCCGCGTTTCACGCCACACAATCTGCGTATAATGCCCGCACTCGCCGGAACAACTATTGTCCTGATAGTTGTAGTTCTTGGCTTCTACTGACCAGACGCTTACTACATGCTCTGCTGTGGTTGTACAGCCCGTGATTTCATACAAGTTCTCTCCATAACGTGTATCGCTGCTGTGCATGAACAGGCCCTTCGCGAGAAGCGTGGCCGCCCAGTTCCGGGCCACCTCTGCAAGCTGCCCGGACCATGCCAGCGGCGGCATGCCCTCCCGCGCTCTCACAAGATTCTGCTGGGCCAGGATGTCACTCTCCAGCGAAGTAGAACTCTCGAAATCCGGCGCCTTACATCCTGACGCCGCATAGGTTCTACTTACTCCCGCGGCAAGCAGCACTACTAATGCCAAATAGTTCCGCACTCATATTGAGTAACTCAAAAATGGAACCGGTACCGCAATTCCCCATAAATCTGACGAGGATTAATGTAGTGGGTCCCTCAAGACTTGTTACTAGTATCGAGTAATGAGTGTCGTTCGAGCTGATGGCCCTCAGAAATGAAAACGGTAGCGCAGTTGGAAGTAGATCAACCTCGGATAGTTGTAATGCGTGCCACCGAAGGTGTTACTGGTGTCTTGGAGGTAGCGATAATTGCTGAGGTTCGTGGCATTCGCGGAGAGTGACCAGTTCTCTCCAAAGCGTTTGCCAAACGATAAATCAAAAGTGGAATGCGGCGGCAGGTGCGTAGGCCCGTCGCCGTCGAGGAATCCCGATCCATACTCATAAGCCGGGGTGGCCCAGAAGTTGTGCGGCAGGCTCAGGAACAAAACTCCTGTGACCGTATTCCGCTGATCGTGATCGAGGAGGAAGTTTCCGATCGGAGCATACTCAATCAAACCGCCGGTAATGGGTCCAATGCCCTGGCCGATTTGGTTTGAGTAGGCCGCACGAAGTTGAGCCACCTTGAACAGTCTTGGGGAGCTCACGGTGACCTCGGTACCGCTGATGATGGCGCCAAGGTCACTGAGCGGGATAAATATCCCCGAGTTGCCAACGACATCGTGATCGAGAAAGTTGGTTGCACTGGTGTGGAAGTTGTCCACGCCAAGCGTCCAATCCCTGAAGGGAATAGTAAGGCCGATATCGTGTTGAATGTCACGTTCGCCCTGCAGCGGAATGAATCCATAGCCTTGCGACAACGCGAACTCCAGCAACGGGCCGGATAAGCTATCGAGGGGCGGCGGTTGATAGTAGTAAACGTAGTAGCCGTGCAGGATCCAATGCAGGCGGGGTATGCGAATCGCGCCGCCCAGGCGCGGATCGAACGCATTGTTTACGACCAGTCCGGCGTAATGTGTTAGCCGAACACCTAGATCCAACGTGAGCCAGGACGTGACCTTATACTGATCCTCCAAAAAGAGGGCATTGGAAACCGCCCAGTTCTTCTCCTGCTGATTAAGAAATTGTCCGCCAGGATTCGCCGTCAAGTTAAAGACAGTATTATCGTGCTGACCCCAAATCTCGAGGCCGCCTCGGGCATTGTGCCGCTCTTTTTGCACTTGCAGGAACGCGCGGCCGCCTACGTAATTGGATTGACCGTTGTCATCCAGAATCAATGGCGTATCACCCGGCCCACTGATGTAATGAGCTTGGTTGTAGTGGTAGTAAGGAGACAGAGAGAAGAGCACGTCATCGGAGAACGTATGGTTCCACTGGAAGCCGACGAGGTCATCTCTCTCTTGGTCGACGTCACGAATGCCGGCGTCTTGAAGCTCGGGCGTATTGGGGATTTGGTAATGGTCCTCGCGTACTGAAGCAATCCAGCGAAACTGATCCTTTGGGGTAGCGTTGAACATCAGTGACAGAAAGCCCCCCAGGCCGCTGCTCTGGTCGTGAATGATCTGCGCCACCGGCGGCTCGAGGCCCAGTTCTGATCGATTCCCGTCGATGCTCGCATAGTAGGCGAAGCGCTGCGTATGTCCGGCAGCATTGAGCTGGTCGTCAGTGCTATAAAAATTCCCAAACGATGTTGTCAATTCCATCTGGTTATCTCGATCGAACCCGGATGGAGTGACGACATTGAAGAACCCGTAAGTGCGATCGCCGTATTCGCTTGAATACCCGCCGCGCTCTATTTGCAAGTCCTCCACATTCTTGGGGTTTATGAGAGGAGCAACATTGGCGGCGATATTGGTGTTGATTACCGGGATGCCATCAAAGAACCAGTTCACCTGGTGGCCGGCGCGCATGTGAAGCATGTCGTGGACCATGTATGCCCCTGGCGTAAAGTCCGTAATCATGGCGAGGCTGTTGGTTTGCGTCGCACCTGGAGTCTGCTCAATCTCCTTGGCTGTGACATTCGTTTGCACTGTAGAGGTTAGCGTATTCAACTTACTGGAAGCTGCGGCAACCTCCACGGATTGTTGAAGCGCCGCCACCTCGAGTTGCAAATGCAATACAGGGTTCTTTTCCGGGATTACTTTGATGGTTTGGCTCAGTACGCCAAAGCCCGGCGCGTTCACGGTAACGAGGTAATCTCCTTCCGGAACGCCATCAAACTCGAACTCGCCGTTCGAGTTCGACTGCGTTGACCTCGACCACGCTCCCGCCTGGCCGCGGACGGTTACCGTGGCATTTTCTACCGGCCGGTGCTGCGGATCATGAACCACCCCGCGCACGGCGCCTGCATCACCGGTTTGAGCGATAGCCGCCGGCAAACACAAAAAACAAAAGACTACTAAACGAAGCCCGAACCGACAAATATTCACGCTTTTTCACCTCTGTAATCCGCGGAAAAGACACCAATCCCGGGCAACGGCCCTCGGGATGAGTCTTAGCCACCAACAAACTGTCTAGGGTTTACGAGAGGAAAGCAGGCGGTCCGCGCTTCTGGCGGGCGCGTGTGAATGAAATCCGGAACAGAGCTTCGGCCTGCGCCTGCACGGCCGGATAGCTGCTAAGAGTACCGAAGCAATTTCGCGCCTCCGGCAACATAGGCGCGGAGCCGCTCAGCAACATGGAGCCGCCTACTGGAAAAAACGGGCACTTAGGAGCAAGCGACTGAACCGACGGCATCGAAGCCTCCGCGGTTGATGAGTGCTGGAATTGCATCGCGCATTTGTGCTTGCCATTCATGCGGCAGCACGCTGGTAATTGCAACTCCGCCCTGCCGGGAAATGCCGGAGCGCCCAGCCAGAAGCTGATGATACTGATCAGCACTATCGCGCTAACGCGCTGCATTGCTTCTTATTTTATACTCAGACCCGCGCCGAAAGATGCTGCTGTCGAAGCGTTTCTGTCAATGCCAGTAGCGTCGGGCTGATCTCGACGCGATAGGGCTCGCATGATTCGAGCGCGCGCAGTCTTTCAGGTAACGCCGCAACCGCTGCACTTGCCACGGTGCGCGCTTCCTGAAGCGAAGGTAAAGGTTCTACCAATTCACCATTCATTAGAATCGGCCGCAGCATGGGCTCACCCAGAAAATCGCTGTTGCATTCACTGTAGAGGGCAAGCAGATCATGATCCGCGGAGCGATAAACCTGCTTCGCTCCCGCTAGCATCGCCTTCTCGTCGCTGAACTTCGCCTTATACTGAACCAATCCATCCTGCTTCAACTCCACAAGCTTGTAGACTGCCGCGAGCGACGGAGCATCGCTTGACGTTGCTAGTTGCGTGCCCACTCCGAAGCCGTCCAGGCAGGCGCCTGCGCTCAACAAGTCGGCGATGCGATGTTCATCCAAATCATTGGTCGCGAATATGTTCGCGTCTTGCAGGCCGGCATCATCCAGAATTCTTCGAACTGCTTGCGACAGCCCAACCAGGTCTCCGCTATCCAGCCGCACTCCCCACAACGGATGCCCTAAACGGGCAGCCAGTCGGGCGCCTTCGATCGTGTCATAGGTATCGATCAAAAAAACCGTTGAATCGCCGAGAAGCTCCTGCAAGCGCCGGAACGCCTCTTCTTCGCTGCCGAATGACATGGTCCACGAATGCGCCGCAGTTCCGAACACCGGGATTCCGAACCGCATGCCGGCCTCCGTATTGCTGGTTCCGGAACACCCTCCCAGAAAAGCCGCGCGTCCCGCCAGAATGCCTGCCGAAGGAGAGTGCGCCCGGCGGCTGCCGAATTCCACTACCGGACGTCCCCCCGACGAGATCGCGCAGCGGGCAGCTTTTGAAGCCACACTCGTCTGAAATGCAAACGTGGAGAGCAGATACGTCTCTACCAGTTGCGCCTCGATGAGCGGCCCTCTCACAATCGCGATCGGCTCGTTCGGAAAAACAGGTGTCCCTTCCGGCAAGGCAAAAAGATCGCCGGTGAATCGCAGCTTCGCAAGAAAGTCAAAGAAATCAGCCGGCGCCTTTTTGAAGTGTGGGAGCGTGCGCAGGTATGCAATCTCCTCTGGCTGAAAGCGCAGGTTTTGCAGATACTCCACCGCTTGCTGAAGGCCCGCGGCAAGCAGAAAATTGCGCGACTCCGGCATCCGCCGCGCCGACAACTCGAACGTCGCTATCTCACTGGCCTTGCCGGCCAGGAAATAGCCGGCAGCCATCGTGAGTTCATAGAGATCGGTGTTCAGTGCGGACATTGGCGCTCCAGCCCTATCTATTTTTTCGCCGGGGCTGCTGCTTTGATACTCTTGGCAGCTTCCAGGATATCGTTTGCGGCCTTCGCGTCCACTTGGTAGAGCGTTGGTTCGTTCTCTCGCCGCGCGATGTAGCCGTCCGCCGTCTTCGCGAAATCGGCCTTCTCCACGCGCTTACCGTCCAGCGACGTCACGGCAATGGAGAATTCGGGCGTGGTGAACCCGGTTATAACGAACTTCGTCGCGGCCAGTTCGCGCAGCTTATCGATCAACGCCTGCACCGCGCCCGCATCCATAGTCGCTCCATTCAGCTTCCAATCCGTTCCTGCCCGCACAAACGTTTTGTCGCCTGCTCCCTGCTGAATCTCTATCTTGTTCGGGTCGCTGAAGCCGAAATCGAAGATCTTCTTGTTGCGGAAGTCGTCCAGCGACTTCTCTAACCCTTTCCCCAGGTCCGAAGAGACTTTGTAAATGCCCGCTACCGCGCTGCTCTTGGCGTAATAATCGTCCTTGTTCTTTCGCACATCCAGCGTCTGCGTGCCGGCGGCATCTGTCACCTTGACCGTTGCTACTGTTTGCCCGTCCGCATACGCGGCGGCACTCTTCTTGGCATCGTCCGCTGTGCCCGAAAGGTCCATCTTGGCCTCGGTCAGCTTTCTGAGCAGTTCCTCCACCTGAAAATTGTCCGCTCGATAAGGCTGCGGCTTCACAATCTGCCATTCGTTCTGATTGTTCTTGCCGAATTCGATGGCTCCCGTCTTCGCGGCAAGTTCAATCCGCGTGACCGCGTTCTGATCAAACGTCAACAGGCGCTTGTCCCTCAGGTCATTAGCGGTCTTATCGAAAGAAGTCTTGACCGATGATGACACTGCGTAAACCTTGGAGCCGTTATTCAATCGTGCGTAGACCAGCGAGCCTGCTGGCACATCGTCGCCAAACGCGATCTGATCGGATTTGCCGTTTTTTTCGTGAACAGCCACAGTCAAGCTGGGCGAAGCCAGCCCGTACTTCGCCGGGTCGCTTGTCTTGTCTTCCACCACGCTGTCTGCGGTTAACGGATTCAGCGCCGAAATCAGGCTCGAAACGGCGTCCTGATCCGCCGCGTATTGCTCCGGCGCGGTAATCGCCCATTTTCCGCTTTGGCGTTGCAGTTCGACCGTAGTGCCGTCCTTCTTGGTCAGGTCAATCGACTGCAGCTGCGCCTCCGCAATCCCCACTAGCTTCGGACTGCTGGCTGTTGCTGGAGTCGTCTCGCTCGACGCCGGATGCTTTTTCGCCCACCACACAACTCCGCTGAGAGCGGCCAGCAGAAAAGCGGCCACCAAAAGGCTGCGCGAAGACTTCATGGCTATCTTCTCTTCAGGAAGACGGCTACTCCGGCCACGATGATCATGAGCGGAATCGCTATCAGATCCGTATACGCAAAAATATTCATCTGGCGCTGATTCACGTTCAATCGCCGGTCCTCCGCCTCTTTCGGCCGGATCGAAATCAGATCTTCGTCCGACGACAACCAGTTGATGGTGTTCAACGCCAGATCTTGATTCGCCTGGAAGTGGAGCATGCTGTTATCAAGGAACCCGGAGCTTCCGACCACCACGAAGCGGCCCGGGTCATTCCTCTTGCCCGTGTTGTAGCTTGCTGCTGCGCCCAGAATAAACGGACCTTTCTTGTTGCTTGGATCCGCCGGGTTCACTTCATTTGTCGTCAGCTTACTGGTCGCAATCGCGCGGTCTGACGTCGAAAATAGCTTTTCGACGGTAGACTTGCCCGTATTCTTGATCTCCAGCGAGCGCGTCACCGGAAAGCCCGTGAAGCTGTTCTTGAGATCGCTCACAATCGGCTGTGAGCCGTAATTATTCACCAAAGGAATTTCAGGGCCGAACCCGAAAAGCTGGCCCATTGGATTCTCTTCCAGAACCAGGTCTTCCTGCGGCGTTACGCCCCAGCTTTCCAGCAAATCCGCCAATCCTTTATTCGCCGCAATGTGCTCGCGGCCGAAATCAAGCGGTGGATCCAGCAGGAACAGCGCGCGTCCGCCATTCTCGATATAGTTCTTGATGGCAGTCACTTCGTTCGGCGTGTAATCCGCCTGCGGGCCAGCCACCATCAGCACGTTGCAGTCTTCCGGCACCGCGGTCTTATCAAGCAGCGTCACCGCTTGCGCCTGGTAGTTGTCCCGCTCCATCAGAGTCTTGAACTGCGAAAGACCGCTGCTCTCGGTGTTATCCAGCGCGTGCTCTTGGCTGCCGCTCACTACGCAGACCTTGCGCACGCCCTTCAGGTCTTTCAGAAAGGCTCCCGTGATGCCTTCTTCCGTGAGAGACTTGGCCTCCTCCCGGCGCGGACCAATCTCAACGTAGGCTGTCCCGGGGAAACGCAGGCCATAGGCGCGGGCCACCGTGGGCTGCTTCTGGTAATCGATATATTGAATGTGAATCCTCGGGGAAAGATTCTTGTAACGATCCAGCATCGCCTTGGCCTGGTCGAAGTTGCTCCCCTTATCGATATACGTAATCGTCGCGTCTGATTTCAGGCCTTTCACGATTTTCTGCGTTTCCTGAGAAAGAGTAAATCGCTTGTTACTGGTCGTATCGTAGCTTTTGTTGTACCGGTTGCCGAGCCAGTTCACTACGACCAGCACGGCAATGACAACAATCGTGTAAAGAATAGACGTCGCGCCGTAGCGGGCTTGGCGCGCCGCAACAGTGCTTTCTCGATGTATCTTTGCGTCTGCCATTTATGCCTTCCACCGCATCGACTCAAGTGACCGCGACGTCAGAAATAAGCCCAGGAAAATCATAGAAACGTAGTAAATCAAGTCTTTTGTGTCAATCACCCCGCGCGAGAAGCTGTCCATGTGGCTCACTATCGAGAGGTAGTTCAGAACTTGCACGGTATCGGAGTTGCCAAAGGAAGTTGTCCAGTTCAAGATCCACAAAAGCAGCGCCAGCGCGAAGCCTAGCGCCCCGGCAATGATCTGATTGCGCGTCAGCGTAGAAAGGAATGTTCCGAACGCTAAGAGACAAGCCCCTTGCAGAAGCACGCCCAGGAACCCTGTCACCACCGGCTTCCAATCCGGGTTTCCATAAAAGAACAGGAAGGAGTAGTCCAGGACCAAAACAGCCAGTAGCGCTCCGTACATGAGTACCGCCGACAACCACTTTCCGATCACAATTTCCAGGTCATGCACTGGAGAGGTGACCAGTAGTTCAATTGTTCCTTGCCGTTTCTCTTCCGCGAAAAGGCGCATGCTGATCAAGGGAATAAGAAACAAGCCGACCACCGCAATGTTGGATAAAAGCGGCGCGATCACCTGCTCATTTACGTTCATCGGCATGCTTTGGCCGCTCATCTGGCTTTCCAGCGATGCGCGCACAAAGCTGGCGCTGATGATATAGGTGAACACTCCGCTCAAGAGAGCGAATATCGTCAGCAGCACCCATGCAATTGGCGAAACGAAATAGGCATAGAGTTCGCGGCGGCAGATCGTCCAGATATTTCTCATTGCGCTCCTCCCGAGACCGCCACGCCGGTCCGCTCGAGATAGACTTCTTCCAAAGTTCGAGTAGACGATTTCAGTTCCAATAGATTCCAGCCTGCATGCACAATCGCGCGCGCCACGTCCGCACGGGCGTTCCTCCCTTGCAAGCTCTCTACGACGAATACTAAACGTGTGCCATCGACCGCCCCCGGAAGCACTTTACTCACGCCCGGAACCTGCTCCAGGCGCTGGTGAACCGTAACCGGATCCGCCTCGCCCGCCGTATCTACTTGCACTTGCACCGCGGAGTCGCTCGCGTTTCCTTTCAGATTTTCAACGGAGTCGGTAGCCACCAGCCGGCCTTTGTCGATGATGATGACGGTCTTGCAGACTGCTTCTACCTCAGGCAGAATGTGAGTGCTCAGAATAATGGTGTGCTCGCCCGCCAGGCCTTTGATGAGGTCGCGGGTCTCGCTCAGCTGTTTCGGATCTAAACCCGACGTCGGCTCATCCAGAATCAACACATCCGGGTTGTGAATGATGGCCTGCGCCAGTCCAACTCGCTGCCGGTAGCCCTTGGAGAGCTTTGAGATCAGCTTCTGGCGGACGTCCTTCACAGCGCATCGTTCCATCACCTGGTCGGTCCGCGGCTTCACTTCGGCGGCCGGCACGTTCTTCAACCGTGCCACAAACGTTAGGTAATCTTCCACGCTCATCTCCGGATAGAGCGGCGGCGCTTCCGGCAGATAGCCGATGTGTTTCTTCACTTCATGCGGCTGTTCAAAAACGTCGAAACCCGCTACGGTTGCTTTACCATCGCTAGGCGGCATGAAACACGTCAGAATTCGCATCGTGGTAGTCTTCCCGGCGCCGTTCGGGCCCAGGAAGCCTACAATGTCACCCTTCTCCACTGAGAAGGAAATGTTATTTACGGCGACGTGACGCGCGTATCTCTTCGATAAACCTTCAACCTGAATCATATGTTTAGATGAAATGGACTAGGGCTCACCAGAGGCGGTTAGCCAGTCTCCAGGTGCCGCAGCGCTTGGAAACACCAGAATAGTTAACTTGTAAGATACCTGTCAATTCAGACGGTCAATTCCCAAAAAGGCGAGGGCCACTCAATCTGGTTGACGGATACAAAGTATTTAGTCGTTGACTCCCAGTCCCATAATCTGAAAGCCGGCGTCTACAAATAATATGTTCCCAGTAACTCCACGAGCCAAATTGCTGGCTAGAAAGACCGCCGAGTCGGCAACCTCCGCCGGATCGGTGTTGCGCCGCAGCGGAGCCACCGTGGGCGCTGACTGTAGAAGCTTGGAAAAATCCTTTACCCCCCGGGCTGAAGTCGTTTTTATGGCTCCGGCCGAAATAGCGTTAACCCGGATTTTCTTCGGGCCAAGATCGCTAGCGAGATAGCGGACACACGCTTCTAGCGCTGCTTTCGCTACCCCCATCACATTATAGTTTTGAACTACCCTCGTGGAACCCAGATAAGTCAGCGTCATGATTGACCCTCCATGGGTCATCATGGGCGAGATAGCCCGCGAAACCGCCACCAGAGAATACGCACTTACTTCCTGCGCCAGCAAGTAACCGTCGCGGCCGGTCTCCACAAAGGGCCTTCCCAAATCTTCGCGATTCGCGAAAGCGATGCTGTGCACCACAGCGTCCACGCTAGGCGCGCTTTGCTTCAACTCCGCGACTAAACCGTCCAATTCCTCCTGCTTCGTTACATCGCACGGAAGCACTCTGGAAGCCTTCAACTCCGCGCCGAGCTCTTCCACCGTTTGGCGCTGCCTCTCTCCTTGATACGTCAGGATGAGGGAAGCTCCCTCGCGGACAAACGCAGATGAAATGGCGTGAGCAATACTCCAGCGATTCGCGACTCCCAAGACCAACGCGGTCTTACCGGCGAGCAACTGTGACATGGAATTGCTATTGTAACGTGCAGCGGCTTGCTGCCCGCCTGGCTAGTCTCGTGTTTCTTAAGTTTCTTGACGCCGACTCATCGTTCATCAGCGTGAACGCTCGAAACGGAGCGGCGACCGTCAGGCAGCGTGTATCGACGAAAAGTAAAGGAATTTCGGAAACAGGAGGCTAAGGCCGTTTTACTGCGGTAGTCTCTCCGGGCGCCGGATCGTCTGCCAACCCTCGCCGCTCAAGGAATTCAGGAACGCCACCAGTTCCTCTCTGATCTGTTTGTCGATGAAAAACTTGAGAAGCCGCGTGTCTACGTGAGGATTCGGAATGCCGCCCTGCGCGTAGAAGTCAACCACTTGGTCAAGAGTGAGGAACCGGCCGTCATGCATATACAACGGTAGACTCGCGGCATCGCGCAAAGTGGGCGTCTTGAACTTTCCCATGTCACCCTTCTTGTGCGTTACATCCTCGCGCCCTGGGTCTGGATTCGGTTTGTCGAAGCCGATCCCCAGATTGGCGAACTTTTCGTTAGTAAAGTTCGCGCCGTCATGGCATTCGGCGCACTCGCCCTTGCCGTTGAAGAATTCCATGCCGCGCTTCTGCTCCTTGGTGAGCGCCGATTTATCGCCCGCCATGTAGCGGTCGTAAGCGGAGTTGCCGGATACAATCGTGCGAACGAAATTCGCGAGAGCTTTCGAGACACGGTCGAAGGTGATGTTCGGATCGCCATAAGCGGACGCGAACAAGGGTGCGTAGCCGGCAATACTGCGAATCACCGTGACCACTTGTTCGGCAGTCATGTTCATCTCATTCGGGTTCGTAATGGGAATGATGACTTGCGCCTCCAGGTCCGGAGCCCTGCCGTCCCAAAACTCGCTTTTGCCCCACGCGCGATTAATAAGCGTCGGGGCGTGGCGGCCGCTAAGCTTGCCGTTCACTCCTACCGAAAACGGCCGGCTATCTGAGAATCCATGCCCCGGCTGGTGGCACGACGCGCAAGGCACTTCGCCGTTTGACGATAAACGCCCGTCGAAAAACAGGTCGCGGCCCAGTTCCACGCTGGCAGCCGAATACGGATTGCCGAGCGGAAACGGAATGGGAGGAAGTCCCAGCGGCGCGGCCGGCCCGCGCGGCGTTTCGATGCCCGCGCCCGTGCAGACCACCGCCCCCAACATCAGAACAACGTTCGCGCCCCGCAGCATCATCTTCTGCGTTAAGACACAGGCGCCCGCGGCGGGAAGAATCGGAACCGTCGCCCCAGAATCATTTTGATGATCAGATGATCGGTGCTCGACGTCATGCCGATTCCAACGCCAAAATTGAGTTCCCAGTCCGGGCCGAAGTCGAAATCGAGCGCGGGAAATATCTGCTGCTGCTGCTGGTCAACCGCAAATGGATTGAAAATCGGGCCCGTGGAGCCGTAATATTCGAATCCTCCCGCCACTCGCCTGGTGAATTGATAGCTGACCTTCACCGCCGGCGAAAATTGCATTCCGAAAGGCACGCTTGGCCCATGAAACGACCGCTCCAAAGCCGGATTAAAGGCCAAATACCACGGCCCCAACTGTTTATCGATAATCGGACGAATCTCCCAGGTCCACGTGTCTCGTGAGAACACGGGCCGCTGGTATCCAATCTCCGTCGAGATACTCACCCCCACCGGCCATTTCCAGCTGTCCGGCACGCGCACCCGGGGACGAATGTGGTCTCCCACCCACTGATAGCCCTGCCCGTTCGGACCGGCGCTGGTAAAGATGTAAAAACCGGTTTCGAACCAGTTATTCCAGCCTTGCGTAATCTCTATGGTTTCGTGCTCTTGGCCGTTGGTCGGGTAGGTTCCGTCCGTCGTGCTCGTGCTCCCTTCCGCCGTGTAATTGCTGTGCAGTTCCACCATCGTTCGTCCTGCCGGAACCGTATCGGAGGCGTAAACCTGGATTTCGTAATTACCCTGCGCGTAGGCGGCGGCGCAAACCACAAAGAACAGCGTCAGGAAACGTCGCGACATGGGCTGCTATTGCGATGCTCTCACGAGCTCTTTTATTTCCATGCCCTCTAAAAGCACCACTCCGAGGTGGTGCTTTTAGAGCTACAATCGAAGTGCGAGGCAGCGAGAACATGAAAAACGAAACCGCGAACACGACAGCCGCAGCCAATCCTATCGTCTGGTTTCAGGACCGCTTTGTCCGTCTAGCCGAAGCAAACGTAAACATTCTTACTCATGCGCTGAACTACGGAACCGGCGTCTTCGACGGCATCCGCGGCTACTACGAGGCCGCCCAGCAGGAAATGTTTCTGCTCCGCATGCCGGAACACTATGATCGCTGGAAGAGGAACTGCTCAATTCTGCGGATCAATGTTCCTCTTTCGGTCGTGGAGTTGGCCGACCTCACGGCTGAGCTATGCCGCCGCAACGTCTTTCGCTCAAACATCTATGTGCGGCCGATCGCCTACAAAAGTTCAGCCCGCATAGGAGTCGCGGCAGACGAAAATGATGCGTATGCGATTGTTCCGGTTCCTTTTGGCGCCTATTTCGACGGCAAAGGACTCAAGGTGGGTGTGGTCTCCTGGCGCAGAGTAGAGGACAATGCGATTCCGTGTCGCGCCAAAATCTGCGGCGCATACGTGAACAGCGTGCTGGCGAGCGATGAAGCGCGCCGGAACGGGCACGACGAGGCGATCTTCCTGACGGAGAGCGGCCATGTCGCGGAAGGATCTGCCTGCAACCTCTTCATGGTCCGCGATGGCAAGCTCATTACGCCGCCCGGTACCGACAACATTCTGGAAGGAATCACCCGCGCCAGCGTGATAGAAATCGCCCGCCGGGAATTGCATCTTGAGGTGGTCGAGCGCTCCATCGATCGCAGCGAGCTCTACGTCTGTGATGAGCTCTTCTTTACCGGAACGGCCGTCGAAATTGCTCCCATTATCCAGGTTGATCATCGGCCGATCGGCAATGCTGAGACCGGCGCAATTACGGCCCTCATTCATTCCTTGTATATAGAAGCGACCCGCGGCCGCATGCCCGAATATCGCAGTTGGCTTTGGCCTGTTCATGCCGGCGCGATGATTGAGAAGAGCGCCTAGTCTCGTGTTTCTTAAGTTTCTTGACGCCAACTCATTGTTCATAAGCGTGAACGCTCGAAACGGAGCCGCGACCGTCAGGGAGCAAGTATGGACGAAACGTAAAGGAATTTCGGAAACAGGAGACTAAATCGACGGGCGTCGGAGAATGCGATGACGAGTGCTGCGATTCCATTTGTGAGCGAGCCGGCTGTTTTGTCAACTGACCCTCGCTTTGACTGGCGGCGCATCGCGCATCTCTGCTTCACCTCCCGCGCTCTCGATGATCTGGAAGAGCAAAAGCTCTTTCCTGAACGCCGCATTCTCTACCAGTTTTCCGCGCGAGGCCACGAATTAAGTCAGATTCTGCTCGGCTCTTTGCTGACCGGTGCGCATGACGCCATCGGCGCGTATTATCGATCCCGGCCGCTGCTTCTAACGCTCGGTTTGACGGCCGAAGATGCGCTCGCCGGCGGCATGGCGAAATCCGGCGGCGTCAGCGATGGCCGCGACATCGGAGTTGTTTTCAATTTGCCGCGCGGTAGCGGGCCCGTTGTTCTTCCCATGGCGGGCGGCGTCGGAACGCAATACACCACCACAGCCGGTTGGGCGCGCGCCATTCTCTACCATCGCGCTACGCTCCGCGACGAGGGCTATCGCGACTCCATCGCCGTCGCCACGGGCGGAGATGGTTCGGTGGCGACCAACGGATTCTGGTCGGCCTTAAACACCGCCGCGACCCTTCGGCTCCCTATGCTGTTCCAGATCGAAGACAACGGCTTCGGCATATCCGTCGCGTCTGCCCTTCAGACGCCCGGAGGGGATATTGCGGCGAACCTTGCCTCATTTGGTAATTTGCGGATCTTACAGGCCGGCGGCTCTCATCCCGCTGAAGCTGCCGCCCGTATTGCGGAGGCCGTTGAATGGGTTCGTCGCGGCGAAGGTCCCGCCCTGCTGCGCCTGAAGGTGCCCCGCTTGTCCGGGCATTCCGGACAGGATACGCAAGCCTATAAGAGCGCGGAAACGCTGGCCGCCGAGCGCGCCAACGATCCCCTGCCGCGACTGCGGCGCTATCTCGTCCCGGCGCTGCTATCGGTTGAGCAATGGGACGCGCTGAAAGCTCAAGCCGAACGGGAAGTGGCCGCCGCTCTCGACGCCGCGCTGGCTCGCCCTGATCCGGACGCGTCCACGGTCCTGCACTATGTCTTCTCCCCGGAGACTTCTCCTCATCCCGCTTCCCGAAAATCCCCCGAGCCTGCTCGTATCAACATGCTGGAGGGTGTTCGCCGCACCCTGGAACATGAGCTTCGCGTAAACCCCAAGGCGCTGGTCTTTGGCGAGGACGTGGGCGTCAAAGGCGGTGTGCATGCCGCCACCCTCGGACTGCAGAAAAGCTTCGGAATCGATCGCGTCTTTGATACCAGCCTTTCGGAAGAAGGCATCGTCGGTAATGCCGTCGGTCTGGCGCTTGCCGGGTTGCGGCCCGTCGCCGAAATCCAGTTCCGCAAGTACGCCGAGCCGGCCACCGAACAACTGAACGATTGCGGCGCCATGCGCTGGCGCACTGCCAACAGGTTCTCGGCGCCAATCGTCGTTCGCATGCCCGGAGGATTCTCCAAGTGCGGTGACCCATGGCACAGCGTCACGAGCGAAGTGACGTTCGCCCACGCCATAGGCTGGCAGGTTTTGTTTCCCTCCAATGCCGAGGATGCCGTGGGACTGCTGCGGGCGGCTCTGCGCAGCCCTAATCCGAGCATCTTTTTTGAGCACCGAGCGCTGCTGGATGCCGCGTATGCTCGCCGCCCTTATCCGGGTGACGATTTCGTTCTCCCGTTCGGCGTTGCTCATATCGTTCAGCCGGGCACGCGGCTCACCGTCGTCACCTGGGGAGCCATGGTCGAACGCTGTATCCAGGCCAGCGCTCAGTCCGCTGTCTCCATCGAAATAATTGACTTGCGGACCATCGTCCCGTGGGACCGCGAGGCTGTCTTAACGTCCCTTCGCAAGACTCACCGCTGCCTCATCGTGCATGAAGACACTCTAAACGCCGGCTTTGGAGCCGAAATCGCGGCAGTCGTCGCTCGCGATGCCTTCTTCACTCTTGATGCGCCCGTCGAGCGGTTGGCCGTCCCCGATATACCGCTTCCTTACAGCACGTCTTTGATGAAAGCCGTGCTCCCGGATGTCGCAGGTATTGCATCGAAGATGGCGGAGCTACTCGCCTTTTGATCCCATAATGAGGTGATGAACGATGTACGCGCAGATGGTTGATACCGGAAATGAGCAACCGCAGTCAGCGGAAGAAAGCGCCTTTCAGCAAAGGATCGACGCCGGTATCAAGATTGAGCCGAAAGACCCCATGCCCGAAGCCTACCGGAAAACGCTCATCCGCCAGATGTCTCAACACGCGCATTCGGAAATCGTCGGGCAGCTGCCGGAAGGCAATTGGATCACTCGTGCCCCCAGCCTAAAACGAAAAGCCATCCTGCTCGCCAAGGTGCAGGACGAAGCCGGCCATGGCCTGTACCTCTACAGCTCAACGGAGACGCTCGGCGTCACGCGCGAAGAAACCATTCAGGACCTGCTCTCCGGAAAAGCGAAATACTCTAGCATCTTCAATTACCCCACGCTCACTTGGGCCGATATAGGAGTGATTGGCTGGTTGGTCGACGGCGCCGCCATCATCAACCAGATCCCGCTCTGCCGCTGTTCCTATGGGCCTTACGCGCGCGCCATGGTACGAATATGCAAAGAGGAAACCTTTCATCAGCGGCAGGGTTTCGACATCATGCTGACCCTCTGTCGCGGGACATCCGGGCAGAAAGCGATGGCTCAGGACGCGCTGAACCGCTGGTGGTGGCCGTCGTTGATGATGCACGGCCCCTCTGATAAAGATTCAAAGCACAGTGCGCAATCCATGCGCTGGAAGATCAAGCTCTTCTCAAATGATGAGCTTCGCCAGAAGTTTGTCGACCAGACGGTCCCTCAAGCGGAGTTTCTCGGCCTCGCCATTCCGGACCCGGATTTGAAGTGGAACGCCGGCCGCGGTCATTATGATTTCGGAGAAATAGACTGGGACGAGTTCTACAACGTCCTGCGCGGAAACGGGCCCTGCAATAGCGAGCGCATTCAGGCCAGAGTTCAGGCGCATAAAGAAGGAGCCTGGGTAAGAGACGCTGCCGCGGCTTACGCCGCCAAGCGCATGAATCGGCACGTAGCCTAGAGGTCTATATGAATGAATGGCCGCTTTGGGAAGTCTTTATACGAAGCCAGCACGGATTAGCCCACAAACACGTAGGCAGCCTTCACGCTCCTGACGCCGAAATGGCTATCAAGAACGCCCGCGATGTTTATACGCGCCGGAACGAGGGCGTGAGCATCTGGGTCGTGCGCTCCGCCGATATAGCCGCGAGCAGCCCAGGCGAAAAAGAGCCTCTCTTCGAACCCGCCAACAGCAAGATCTATCGATACCCGGCGTTCTATGAGATTCCCGAAGAGGTTGAGAAGATTTGAACGCATCGGCCAGTAAACTTCAATTCGAGTATTTACTGCGGTTGGGTGACAACTGCTTGGTCTTGAGTCATCGGCTCTCTGAGTGGTGCGGGCATGGGCCAGTCTTGGAAGAAGACATCGCTCTGACAAACGTAGCTCTTGACCTGCTTGGTCAAGCTCGTTTCTGGCTGAGTTATGCCGGTGAAACCGAAGGCGCTGGCCGTGATGAAGATCAGCTAGCCTTCCTGCGGGACGCCGGCGGCTTCCGGAACGTCCTTCTGGTAGAACAGCTTAATGGCGATTATGCGCATACCACCGCGCGGCAGTTCTTTTTTGACGCTTGGCATCACCTCGTTCTGCGCGAACTGGCGCTTTCCCGTGATGAGCGCATCGCGGGCATCGCCGGGAAAGCCGCGAAAGAAGTTATCTATCATCTTCAGCGCAGCACGGATTGGATAATCCGCCTTGGGGATGGAACTGCCGAAAGTCACCGCCGCATGCAGGCCGCCATGGATTCACTCTGGAGATATACAGGCGAGCTGTTCGAGATGGATGAAGTGGACGCCGCCATGCATGCCCGCGGAATCGGTCCCGATCTGGCGGCGTTGCATGCACCGTGGCTCGACCTCGCCAGGCGGACGTTCGATGAAGCCACCCTTCAGTTGCCGGACGGCATATGGATGCAGCGCGGCGGCAAGCGCGGACAACACACCGAAAAATTCGGTTATATGCTCGCTGAGATGCAGTTTCTGCAGCGGGCCTACCCGGGCGCGCAATGGTAATCGAACAGCTCAACATCGCCGAAATATGGACTTGGCTCAAAGACATCGCCGATCCTGAGATCCCCGCCCTTTCCATCTTGGATTTAGGCATCGTGCGAGATGTCCAATCGAGCTCTGTTACCGCCGAGCTCATCGTCACCATCACGCCCACCTATTCCGGCTGCCCCGCGATGGAAGTCATCGCTCAGGACATTCGAGATATGTTGCGCGTCCATGGCGTTGAGCGCGTACGGCTCGAGACCAGGCTGTCGCCTGCCTGGACGACGGACTGGCTCACTGAGGATGCCCGCGAACGCCTGCGCGAATACGGGATCGCGCCGCCATCGCAACGCCTCATCCCTCCGGAAAGCATTCAACCGGCGCTACCCATCGCTGCGGAACGCTTCATCTGTCCGCGGTGCGCCTCGTCGCGAACCACGCTCATTAGCCGCTTCGGTTCTACGCCCTGCAAAGCCCTTTACAAATGCCTCGACTGTTTGGAGCCTTTTGATGCCTTTAAGCGGCACTGACGTCTCGGTCGATCCGCCGCCGCCCGTCGCTGGCCGCTTCTATCCGTTGGCTATTCGCAGCATGAAGCCCGAAACACGGGACGCCGTCACCATCGTTTTTGACGTTCCTCCCGCGTTGGCGGACACGTTCCGCTTTGTTCAGGGCCAGTACGTGACGCTGCGCGCAAACATCAATGGCGAAGAGGTTCGCCGCTCTTATTCCATCTGCTCCGCCGTGCAGGATGGATTGCTGCGCGTCGGAATCAAGCGCGCTCCCGGTGGGGTTTTTTCCAATTGGATTGCCGATCAACTCAAGCCGGGCTCCATCGTTGAAGTCATGCCGCCGGATGGCCGCTTCCATGCGAGTCTTTCGCCCGGGCACTCCAAGAACTATGTTGCCTTCGCCGTGGGTAGCGGCATCACGCCCGTGCTCTCCGTCATTAAGACCACTCTGCTTACCGAGCCAAAAAGCGAGTTTACACTCTTTTATGGCAATCGTTCCTCAAGGACAATTATGTTCCGCGAAGAACTCGCTGAGTTGAAAGACACCTTCCTGCAACGTTTTAACTTAGTGCATATCCTGACGCGCGAACACCATGATGTGGAGCTGCTGAACGGCCGGATCACCGGTGAGAAAGCCGAACTTCTTCTTAAGCATTTTTGCCGTTTCGAAGCGATCGATACGGTCTTTCTCTGCGGCCCTTTGGAGATGGTGCGCGAAATCTCCGCAAGACTGCGCCATCTCGGTATTTCCGCTTTGCGAATCAAGATCGAGCTGTTCTCGACCGGGACGCCGCCGCGCCAATCCGGTCATTTGCCCATTGCGGCCGCTCTGCGGAGCGAAAGCCAGCTGAACATTGTGGTAGACGGCGCGCGCCATGTCTTCACCATGCAGCGTGAAACCACATCCATTCTGGATGCGGCGCTGAATCGTGGGATAGAGTTAAGGCATTCCTGCAAGAGTGGCGTATGCGCCACGTGCCGTGCAAAGGTCACGGAAGGCCAGGTCGACATGAACGCCAATTATGCGCTTGAGGACTACGAGATTTCAAGCGGGTTCGTGTTGACTTGCCAGAGTTATCCCGTTAGCGAAACGGTGACCATAGACTTTGATAAAGACAACTAGGGAAACATGTCAGAAAATTTATTTTTGCGCCATAAGCAGATACTGACGCAGGCCGTGGACGCCATACACAACCGGACCTACTGGAGCGCCTTTCCGGAAATGCCGAGCCCGAAGATCTACGGCGAAACCGCCAGCGAAGACGGCCGGAAAGCGTTCGAATCGCGGCTGCATGGAAGCTTCCCCTTAAATCAGCCCGGCGCCATTGGCCAAATAGGCGAAGAAGAATCGCCCTTCGGGATCGACCTCGCCATCACTTACCCGAAAGAAAATCTGGACGAACTCTTAACCGCCGTCAAAAGGGCGCAGGAAAACTGGCGGAAGGGAGGGCCCGAAAGCTGGGCCGGCGTCGCGCTGGAGTCGCTCGCCCGTTTGAATAAGAGAAGCTTTGAGATCGCATATGCAGTCATGCACACCACCGGTCAAGCGTTCATGATGGCGTTCCAGGCCGGCGGACCCCATGCGCAGGATCGCGGCCTCGAAGCCGTTGCCTACGCGTGGGATGAGATGAGCCGCGTGCCGCCAACCGCGTCTTGGGAGAAACCGCAAGGCAAGAACGAGCCGATCCGCATGCGGAAGCGCTTTCAAATTATGCCGCGCGGCATTGGGCTGGTGATTGGATGCTCTACGTTCCCAACCTGGAATAGCTACCCGGGTTTGTTTGCCAGTCTGGCGACAGGGAACGCAGTCATCGTAAAGCCTCATCCGGGCGCGATCCTTCCACTCGCTATCACGGTCGCGGTTATCCGCGAAGTGCTCGTGGATGCGGGGTTTGATCCGAACGTCGTCACGCTCCTGGCCCACGGCAAAAACGACAGCGTCGCCCGGCAGATCTCGACCCATCCGGCGATCCGGATCATCGACTTCACCGGCAGCGCCGCTAACGGAGAGTGGCTGGAGCGTAACGCCGTTCAGGCGCAAGTGTTCACGGAAAAGGCCGGCGTGAACCAGATCATCATTGACTCCACTGGCGATTTCAAAGGGATGGTTCGAAACATAGCCTTTTCGCTCTCGCTCTACTCGGGACAGATGTGTACCGCTCCGCAAAACATCTATGTTCCGAAGGATGGCATCGATACTTCGGAAGGCCATGTAACTTTCGACCAGGTTGCCGGCGCTCTAGGCGAAGGCATTGGCAAACTCCTCGGCGAGCCTGCGCGCGCGATCGAGATTCTGGGCGCGATACAAAACGAAACGACCCTGGAACGTATCGATAAATCGCGCTCTGCCGGCGAGGTGGTTGCCGATAGCAAAAAGCTGGACCATCCGCAGTTTCCCAAGGCCTGCATCCGCACTCCCCTTCTACTGAAAGCGTCCGTGGCCGACGAAAAACAGTTTAAGCAGGAGATCTTCGGACCCATTTCTTTCGTGATTGCGACGCAAGATACCGCGCAGAGTATCGCTGTTGCTCAACGCATCGCCACCGAGCGCGGTGCGCTTACCATGTCCGTCTATTCGACAGACCAAAGAGTGTTGGAGCAAGTCAGCGACGCCGCTGCGCAGGCTGGCGTTTCGCTTTCCTGCAACTTGACCGGCGGCGTATTCGTGAACCAGTCCGCGGCCTTCAGCGATTTTCACGGAAGCGGCGCAAACCCGGCCGCTAACGCTTCGCTTACTGATTCCGCATTCGTCGCCGGCCGCTTCCGCGTCGCGCAAAGCCGCACCCACGTCTAATGGTTCGGCCCTGATGAGATTCGAAACCATCTTGTTCGAGATACAAGACGGCGCGGCGCGGCTCACGCTGAATCGCCCCGAGAAACTGAACGCCTTCAACGTGCGGATGCATCTCGATATTCGCCAGGCGCTGGATAGCATGAAACCGGAAACGGCACGCGTGCTGCTGATCACCGGCGCCGGACGCGCGTTCTGCGCCGGGCAGGATCTTTCAGACCGCGTTCTCGCCTCCGGCGAAAGAATCGATCTCGGCGCCTCTATCGAAAACTATTACTCACCGCTGGTCCGCCGGCTGCGCGCCCTGCCCATACCCGTGATTGCGGCCGTGAACGGCGTCGCCGCGGGAGCGGGAGCCAATTTAGCTTTCGCCTGCGACGTCGTGATCGCTGCCAAATCGGCGAAATTCATCGAATCGTTCACCAAGCTTGGACTCATCCCCGACACCGGCGGAACTTACTTTCTGCCGCGCCTTGCAGGCTCCGCTCGAGCTATGGGGATGGCGCTCCTGGGCGACGCGATTCCCGCGGAGCAAGCCGAGCAATGGGGTTTAATCTGGCGGGCCGTCGAGAACGAAGATTTCCCCGCTGCGATAAACACGTTGGTTAGTCAACTCGCAGTTGGGCCCACCCGGGGATATGCTCGTATCAAGCACGCCCTCTATCAATCGCCGCACCATTCTCTCGATCAACAATTGGATCTCGAAAGAGACTTCATGCGCGGGCTCGGGGATTCGGATGATTTTCGCGAGGGCGTGAACGCCTTCTTAGAAAAGCGGCGGCCGCGATTCACCGGAAAATAACTGCCAAGTAGGCGCTTAGGCGACGACCGAAGTACAGAATGCGCAGCGCTTCGCGGCAATTGGAATCGTGCTGAGGCATTCGGGACATCGCTTGGTCGTTGGGTCCGGCGGCGCTTCACCGCGCTTGATGCGGGCCATCAGCGTGTTTACCGGCAGCACTATAAAGAAATAGATCGCGGCGGCAATCAGCAAAAAGGAGACGAGAGCGTTAATGAAGTCTCCGATCATGAATTTGCTGTTGTTCACGGTGAAGTTGATCCCTGAGAAATCAGGCTTTCCCACCAACGCGGCGATCAGAGGCGTGATTAAATCGGCAACCAATTTCGTGACCACGGCGCCAAAGGCCGCCCCCATCACTACCGCTACAGCGAGGTCAACGACATTCCCTCGCATCAGGAACGCTTTGAAGCCCTTCATTCAGTCCTCCCTTTCATCGGCGCTTAAATAAACCGCAGCGCTTCGGTAAGCGCTTCCGTAAAGAAATACTCGCCCCACATCACGGACTCATCCACGCCCAGTCCTTTGTGAACGTGATAGACGCCGCCTTTGAGAACACCTTCCCAGTCTGGATCGGCGCTGGCAAGGTACTTACTCGAAAGCGTCCGTAAGATATGGATAGCGGTGGACCAATAAAAGTGTCCCTTCATCGGATCTGCGATGTCGCGGCAAAGCCGCAGCATGCCCGCTGCCGCAATAGCGGCTGCCGACGTGTCCACCAGTGAACGATTCTCCGGCGGCGCGTTGTAGTCCCACGGGGGCACTCCATCTCCAGGCGTGTGCGTGATGTAGTAATCCGCGCAAGCCTCGGCGGTATGGAGGAAGCGCGGATCGCGGCTGTATCGGTACGCCACCGTGAAACCATACAGCGCCCAGGTAAGACCTCGCGACCAGCACGAATCGCCGCGAAAGCCCTGTTGGGTTGATTGCCGCAGGAATTCACCCGTCTCCAGATCGAAAATGCCTTCATGCGCCGTCGATCCATCCCCGCGAACCAGAAAACGCCGCGTGGTCATGCAATGCCGCACGGCGACGTCGCGCAGCCTCTTATCATTTGTCTCGCGCGCCGCATAAAAGATGATGCCAACGTTCATCATGATGTCGATGAAGATCGAATCCTCTGCCACGAACGATCGCAGGTAATGACCGTTCTCATTGAAGCGCTGTGCCATGGTTCGCCCGGCCTGCACCACTACCTCACGGACGGAGGTCTCGCGAGTCGCCTGGTACCAGCGATGGTAAGTGGAAAAGAAGATGAAGCCGAGGTCGTGTACATCGCTATCCATTTTGCGATTCTCCAGCGGCTTGCTGTAGCGGATGGCTTGCTCCAGCCAAAACCTCGCCTCCGGTTTGTCGGCTCCCAGGTGCTTGTGGAAGAGCCACATCATCCCGGGCAGAAAACCGTCGCACCAGTGCGTCCAGGCCGCGCCTTCGTGCTGCCAACGGCCGCCTTCCGTGTACATCGGATAGAAATCCGGATACTTCTCAATCAACTTCTTCACTTGCGCTTGAGCGAATGAAATCGCATTCTCAAACAGCGCCCGGTCAGATTCGTAAATGAATTGGATCACAGAAACACCCGCGATCCCAATTATAGGAAGCCGTTTCAATTGCTTTGCTACCATCGGGTTGCATGGCTGCCAAAGTTACTGTCGTGAACAACGGTCCCATCCGGATTGAGGGCGAGTTCACCATCCATGATTCGGAGGGCAATTCGTATGGCCTGGCCGGCCGAACGCTGATTTCGCTTTGCCGCTGCGGTATGAGCGAGAACAAGCCATTCTGTGACGGTTCTCACGGCAGGAACGCCTTCAACTCGCTCTGCCAAGCCTACGAACTGCCCATTCCGAAGCCCAAAGTGCTGTAAAGTACCTCGTTCCTCGTAACGCCAGGGTGTCGTGCGCGCGTCTCTTTAGCGACGGACTGTTTCATGCCGCCATCACGCCCGACAGGCCGTCTCATCGAACTCGACATCCTGCGCGGCTTCCTCCTGCTTTGGATGACGCTTACTCATCTCCCGACGCGGGCGAGCGTAATTTCCAATCAGACTTTCGGGTTTGTCTCCGGGGCCGAAGGGTTTATCTTCCTGGCCGGCTTCATGATCGGCCAACTGACACATCGGCTGCAGCAGAAACTCGGTGAAGGCGGCACGAACCGCGACCTTGCAAAACGAACCGCCCGCGTTTATCTTTACCACTGCGCCTTGCTGGCAATCGCCTTCACGCTGGTTGCCGAAGTGGGCGTCCAGTATCACCGCCTGGCGCTGGAGAATCTTCTTTCTTATTACCTGAGCAGTCCGAAGCAGGCAATCGCCGCGGCGGCCTTGCTCGAATACCGCCCTTCACTGCTCGACATTCTGCCCATGTACGTTATCTTCATGGCGCTGACGCCGTTGGCCCGCAAAATCGCAAGCCGTTGGAGTTGGAAGCCCGTGATTGCTTCGAGCGTCGCGCTTTGGATCGCAGCCCAGTTCGGTCTGCGTGGCTGGATTTATAGGCACGTCGATCTTTTCGGCCTCGCAGTCCCGCAGAACTCAACCGGAGCTTTCGATCTGTATGCGTGGCAATTGTTGTGGTTGGTTGGCCTGGCATTGGGCAGCATTTATGCCGACGCTCTTTCCGGCGATGCGGATTCAAAGCTGCGCATCCCGCCATGGCTTCTGAAAACGAGCATCGTGGTCGCCGCCGTTTTCTTCATACTTCGCTATGCGCCGGTGGATCATTGGATGGATCCCAGCCTTTATGGCAACCTGATTGATAAATGGCGCCTCGCGCCGGCGCGTATCGTCAACTTCTCGGCGCTTGCCATCGTGCTGGTGCGCTACGGCATGCGCATCGCTTCCGTGCCGGTATTCAAGCCTCTGGCTCTGCTCGGCCAAGCCTCCATTGAAGTCTTCTCGGTTCACGTCCTCTGCTGCATTGGAGGCGATGCCTTGAGCCATGACGCCGATCCGAACTTGCCCTGGTGGGCAGCAGGCGCTTTTGCTGGTTTTCACAATCAGCGCGCTGTTCTTAACCGCGCTGATGAGCCGCAACCTAACGAGGCACAAGAAGAGCCGTCCGGTGGCGGTTACTGCTTGAGCACGCGGATGTCGTTCAGGTTGCGGTAGTCCTCGGCATAATCGAGACCGTATCCGACCACGAATTCATCCGGTATTTGAAAGCCGACGTACTTGACATTTACGGGCGCAACGCGGCGGTCGGGCTTGTCCAACAGCGTCGCAATCTCCAGCGATTTCGGGCGGCGCTGCTCGAGGAGGCGTTTCAGGTATGTCAGAGTCAGGCCGCTGTCAATGATGTCCTCAACGATCAGCACATCGTGACCTTCGATGTCCACATCCAGGTCGCGGGTCAGTTTCACTTGCCCGGAACTGCTCTTCTCTTTGCCATAGGTGGCAATGGCCATGAATTCGATGCGAACGCTAGGCCGCTTTAACGCGCGCGCCAAGTCTGCGACAAAGATAAAGGATCCCTTTAGAACAGAAACCATATAGATGGGGCCGTCCGGATAATCGTCCTCAATCTCAGCAGCCATTTCACGGACGCGCTTTTGAATCTGTTCAGCGGAAATCAGGATGCGGTCAGCGGCCATTGCCGACAATCTTTGCCTGCGCGTCGATGGAGCCATCCAAGCTCAACTTCATGACCACGAGCGTCATGTCGTCGTGTTGGGGCGCGCCCGCCACGAAGCGGTCCGCGTCCGCCATCAAGCTGGGAATGATCTCGGCAGCCGATTGCGAGGAGTGCGCGGCAACCGCCGGAATCATGCGCTCTTCTCCCCACTCTTCCTCTCCCATATTCATAGCTTCGCTCACGCCGTCCGTGAAACCGACAAAGATGTCGCCGGGGTGCAGCGTCAAAGCTCCTTCCTGGTATGGAGCGTGCGGAAATAATCCAACCACCGTGCCGCCTGTTTCCAAGCGGATGACATGGACAGAGCCATTGTCTGTCCGGCGCAAAACAAAAGGAGGATTGTGGCCGGCATTCACGTAGCGGAATAAACGGGTCGTGAGGTGATAGTGGCCGTAGAAGAACGTGGCGTAGCGGTTGCCGGGCGTGGCGTCGTAGACCAGCTGATTGACGTTCGTCATCAGTTGCGCAAGATCGCCTTGCCCCAGCAGCGCCTGGCCTCGCAAGGAAGCCTGCAAGGACGCCATGAGGAGGGCGGCGGCAATGCCCTTACCGGAAACGTCGCCGATAGCAATGCCGAGATCGCCGTTAGAAAGCGCCAGGAAGTCATAGTAATCGCCGCCGACACCCAGCGCAGGCCGGCATGCGCCGTAATAATCGATTCCGCAGATGGGAGGAAGGCGCTGCGGGAACAAGCGCTCCTGCACTTCCCGCGCAATTTCGATCTCGAGGTTCAGCTTCTCTCTTGCGGCAATCTCAGTGGCAACGGCTTTGGTCAAGCGGCCATTTTCGAGAGCCAACGCGGTTTGGACCGACACCGAGCGCAAAATCTGTACATCGCTCGCCGAGTACGGCTCTTCCGATCTTTTTTCACCCAGGCTCAAGATGCCCAGCAGCTTATCTTTCGTATTCAAAGGTAGCAGAAGCTGCGCGTGCAGCGCCTTTATGGTGAGCAGTTCCGAATCGCTGGTGGAATGGACCCAGTTGTCATCGCGTTCGAGGTTAACGCGCGCACCGTTCTTCGATTCTTTGATAACCTCCACCGTCTTTGAATTTTCCGGAATCGAGACTTCCGGCTTCGCCTCAAATCCAAGACAGTATACGGGCCTGAACCCGTCGCCATCGCTCAGGAGCACGGCGAATCGCGGCACGTGCATCGATTCTGAGATCTGGCGCGCCACGGTACCGAGCATCTTGTCCTCATCCACCATGGAGTGGACGCTTTCGCTCAGCTCCTCAAGAATCTTCTGCGAATTATAAGCTTCGCGGAAGAACTTGCGATCCACCAAAGCCATCAAGCGGCTGCGGGTGCGGCGTACCAGGAAAACCACGATCAGGACAGCTACCACGTAGATCGCGATCTCCGCGTCGCGGTTCATGACGGGTCCCATGCGCCGCATGCCCGATCCAAAGACATAGTTGCTGAGCAAGGTCAGAAACCCGCCGGCGACGAGCCCGAGCAACAGGCGCAAGCCGCCTTTCGCCAGCGTGTAGCGGACGCCTTGGCGAATGACGACGCGCAGATCCATCGCCTGCTCGGCTACCACGGCATAGGCCAGAGCGACGGGGAACAGGCAGAACAAGAGGCAAGCAGCAATAACAGGCGCTTCCGGCAATTCGCCTACGGGGCGGTGAGCCAGTCCGGCCCATGCAACCAACAGTCCCAAGGGCGTCAGAGCAAGCAAAGAGCCTCGCAGGAGAATGCGCAATCGGCGGCGGCCATCTTTGCTCTGCACAATTCCGATCTTTGCGCCTATGCCGGCAAAGAAAAAGGTAATCGCTGCGGCTATGGCCCAGCCATAGTATGGTCCAACATGCCTGAGCAGAGCATATAACGCGGAGCTATTGGCGACGCTGTAATAGCTAATGAGGGCATTGAGCCAAATCAGAGTGGCCAGAGTAGCAACCGGAGCCAGAAAACACCACTTGATCCACGGATGTTTGCGATCCCAGGGAAATCTCTCCGGGAAGTAGAGGACAAAGCAAGCGATCCAAAGAGGCCAGCTCAGCGCCTTGGCATAAAAGAAGGCGGCGGCAAAAAATTGGAGAGACTGCGGGAACTCGAACCACTGGGCGTTGGTCACGACTCCCGACACTCCCAGCATTAAGCCGAAAAAGCTGAGCGCGCGCGCATCGTTGGGCAGCAAGGCAGCAGCGTAAATGCCGATCAGGACACACAGCATGGACACGGCCACGAATATGGCGCCGAGGACCCAATCACTCCAAACATGATTGTGCGCCTGAACAGGGGCCGGAGGAATCTGTACAGTACGAAGCGCGGAACCGTCGTTGGACGCGACTAGAAGCGTCAGAGCCGTCCCAGGGGTGTGATGGGCCAGAGCGCGAAACAGATCGCGGTCGCCTTTTATGTTCTGACCGTCGATATCGAGGAGCAGGTCGCCGACGCGAAGTCCGGCCTGTTTCGCCGACGAGTCCATCGATTCGATTCTTGCGTTGAAGGAGAGAAATGGCACGTTGACGCGGCGGCTCGGATTCACCTGCAGCTCAATCGTGGCGATCGTATACGTAATTTGATAAAGCAGCGCGGCGGCAAAGACGGGAATGAGCCACCAATAGTTCCGGTATTTGCCCCGCGGCGGTTTCATAGCTCAGCGCTGAGCCAGCTTCAGGCGCGTGCTGCCCAGTCCTATGTGAATGTGCGGCGCGGTGGCGGCGCCAGCCACGGCGGCCCGGAACGCGAGATAAGGAATTCGCAGCTTTTCCAGTAACTGCCGCAGCCAAATGCCTTCCGGGGAATCCGGATTCAGGGCGACATCCACGCGATTGCGATGGTCGAGTCCCATCGATTGATGCAGCGCGGTCTGACCGAGCGCGCTCACCGGCAGGGCATGGTGAAACTGGCGCTGGAAGCTGTTCGAAATGGAGGTCAGCTCGGATAGCTGAAACTGCCCCTTGCCGTCATAGCGAAACATGACGTCTTTTAAGCTGCCTGGCGAAAGTCTGGACAAGCGTTCCAGGCGCTCCTCATTCTCCGCCATCTGGCGCAACTCGTCCAGTAATTGCATGCGCGTCTGCGCCAGCTCGAGCACGCGCCTGCGGGAATCAAGCTCGTCTTCATAAGCGGCGAACTCCGATTTCGCGAGAATGCCCATATCGAGGAGCTGCTGCCGGTCTGCGACTAATTTGGCCTGCCGGTCGACGCGCCGCTGGGCCGCGGCCAGCATGGCGGCTGCCTGCTGGGGGGTCATATCCTGCACCCTTACCTGCTCATACAGGGTTTCGGCCAAAATGACTTCGTCCTGGGCGTCCGCGAGTTTGGCCTGGGCCTCCGCAATTCGTGTTTTGGGCAGAGTTCCTTGCTCGACCAACGTTTGCGTACGAGCCAGTTCGGCCTGGGCGCGCTCAACCAGCGTATTCGAGAGTGCCTGATAGCTCGCAGCGGGGGTATCCGCCGCAAACAGAGAGGATGAGCAAACTACCAAGGCGGCGAAGAGGCCCAAAACTGCGGCCCATACCGGCCAAAGTAACAATTTACGCATCTATTGCTACTGTAGTACGCTAGGCGCAGGAGAAGGTTCTCGACAACTCTGACACGCCGTTCCACCCACGCCCCCTCCCCTCCGGCAGCGACGGAACTTCCGAATTGGCTATTGGCCGCTCAATCCGCTGAATCCAAAAAAGCTAGCGATGTGCGCATTCTTGACGTCCGCGAGGTTACGACATTTACTGACTTCTTCGTGATCTGCACGGTGGCCAATCCCCGGCAGGGGCATGCCGTGAGCGACGAAATCGGCCAGGCCCTCAAGGCGACCGGCGAGCTGCCTGTCAGCGTCGAAGGATACGACTCCGCCGAATGGATCCTGATGGATTATGGCGATTTTTTGGTGCATATCTTTTCCGAGAAGGCGCGCTCGTACTACGACCTGGAACGGCTGTGGCGGCACGGGAAGGTAGTTGAGGCTGAGGTACTCACGGCCTAAACGGCAGTAGTACTCCTAAACCTATTGACAACTTCACCATCAATACTGCAATCTCTATAATCAAGTCATGAAGATAGACAGTCTATCTTCGCAGAGGCATTAGGGTTTATTCATTCGGTGCACAGATGAGCCACTTTGGAACGCTGACGCCGCGACATTTCGAAGTTCTGCACGCGCTGGTGCAGAACTACATCGAGACGGGAGAGCCCGTTGCATCGCGCACGATAGCTCGTAACTATCCGATGAGTCCGGCGTCGATCCGCAACATGATGGCGGATCTGCTGGACCAGGGCTACCTCTCGCAGCCGCACACTTCGGCGGGCCGGGTTCCCACCGAACTCGCTTATCAGAGCTATTCGAAGACGCTGGCTGGCAGCAGGATCGTGCAGGCAGAGCTTGACCGTCTACATCTGGAAATCGAGAGGGCGGGAAGCGTGGAGGGACGCATTGAACGCGCGTCCACTTTGCTTACCGAAATTACCCGCAACTTCGGCATCGCGGCGGCCGTGCCCACCGAAAACCAGACGCTGGATCAAGTGGAATTACTGGGCCTGCCTGACCGCCGAATCCTGATGGTGGTGGTCACGCGCGACCGCATGGTGAGGAATAAGCTCATCACGGTAGATGACCACGTCCCGCAAGACGAGCTGACTTCCATTCGCAACTACATCAACTACAATTTCAGCGGCTGGGCGCTGCCGAGTATTCACCGCGAGCTCAAGCGCCGCTTCGAACTGGAAAGCGCGGCGTATGACGCGATCCTGCGGCGCGTCAGCCTGCTCTATTCGAAGGGATTGCTCGATGTGGGCCTGATGCCCGAAGTTCATTTCGATGGAACGGCGAACCTCATCGGATTGGATCTGCACTTAACGCGCGAGCGGATGCGGGAATTGTTCCGGGCCCTCGAAGGGAAGAAGCGCATTCTGCAGTTGCTGGAGCGCTTCCTGGATCCGCGCGAAGGCGAGCTGGCCATTCAGGTCGGCTTGTCCGAGGTACATCCAAGCTTGAGCGAACTCTCGCTTATAGGCGTGCGGATCGGCCTGCCGAACGGGTTAGAGGCGCATGTCGCCGTGCTGGGACCGCTGCGAATGAACTATAGCCGCGCAGCTTCGGCTGTCCTGCATGTCGGCCAAGCCTTCAAAAGCTCGGCGACGTGAGTACCAAGTTGCAGAAATTCGAGTAGTCAAGGGCGCTTACGCTTCCGGCTCAGTCTCAGCATCTTAGGTTGTGGGAATATAACGCGAATTTCCGCAAGTAGGTACTAGACAGCCAGTTCGCCGCGATAGATCATTTTCTTCAGATCAAAGCGGGCCTTAACGCTCATGGGGCCCATGGTGGTGGAGAAAGTGACTTCTTTCGCGCCGCTCAGATCCACAAACTGATTGAGAAAACCGAAGTACAGGGTGGACGTATCATCGCTGTCCTGCTGTACGATTCCCGGCTGAACAGCTTCCTTGCCTTTTACCTGCAGAGCGGTCTGTGTCTTGAGAAGCTCAAACGAGTCGCCGGCGGCGGTGTCGCCCTCGTGGCCGGATATGACCGGAATGCCGCTCACGCTGATCAGGTAGTGGTTCGCTAGCGACTCAGGCAGCTTTTCCTTGAGCGCCAGCATGATCGGCTTGGCGCTAGCCCAGCGAACCGTGCCCTGAAATTTGGGCATATCGTCTGAAGAAGTGGAAGAAGCGCCGCGGCCCGTGTGCCCGCTGTAGACGTTGCCTCGGCCGCCGCGCGAGCCACTTGATGGGCTGTTCGGAGAGTACATTTTCACAACGGCGGTCACCGGCCTGGCCCAAGGCGAGTCTGTGGTGAGCAGACGAATCTGCTCGGCGGTCCAGTTCGCTGGGTCTTCGGTATTCCAGAACGCCTCATTTGAGTACTTATTTGGCCAAGCCTCGGAAGGGATGAACTGCAGGCCTGCGGCGACGGCCAAGAGCGAGCGGCGGCTATATATTCGCTGCATGCCTCTGGTGGATAAACACGCTGCCGGATCTTTTTGCTGGTTTGAATTAGCCATCACGGATCAACCCGCTGCTAAGCAATTCTACTGTTCGCTGCTGGGGTGGACGGCGAAAAATCATCGCCGATTCCTAGATATTGGCGGCCGTCCGGTTTCTGCCGAACGAACTTCGCGATAGACAGACGGGGCTGCGTAAGAGCGGCGGTGGCGGGCGTGTTAACATTTTCTTCCCTTTTGGAATGAATGAGTTGGGCGCGTTTTTGGCGATTGGGCGGACGGTCGACGCGCAGATACTCGGATGCGGGCGCGGCCGGGCCTGATTCTGCCGGATGAGCGGCGGGAGGATTTTGACGAGATCGAAAAGGGATGGCGCGAGGAGTATCAGCCGGAGGGCCATGCGGAAAATACGCTGGTGGATCAGCTGATTTTGAACCAGTGGCTGATGAAACGCGCCGAGCGGCGGGTGCTGCAGGCTGAAGAGGGGGCGGTAGAAGAGTGCGGGGACGATCCGCGCGGTTGGAGCGAAGAGCGCAGGCATACGTTTGAGTTAATGCAGCGGTATAAGACCACGGCGGAACGTGCGTTTTACCGGTCCTGGAATGCGGTGCAGAGTCTGCGAAAGGACAGGATGCTCATGGACGAAAAGCTGTATAAGGCGCGCATGGGCGAGCGATTGGCGAAGGATGAGCTGGAGAAAACGATTGCGGAGAATGCCAGGCTGACGGAGCTTGTTCCGAAGCCGTATGCGAAGGCTGCGGAGGCGAAGACGGCGGCGCAGATGTTGTTCCAAGGGCAGTTACATCCGAAGAAACAGAGTAAGATTGCGGTGCTGGATCAGTCCCGTTTATTGGGATCATTTGCTAATCTTTTGCGCTGGCCTTAAGCGTATAAACGTGACAATTTCTTGATAATTATTACGGTTCAGCCTTCTGGCTACCAGATTGCAGATTGTTTTCGCTCCGGACAAACGCGGATAGAAGGGGACCTTGGTCCGCCGGTTCAGGGAAGGCGAACCCCGCATCGATGCGAACGCTATGAGAAGGCGCCAGACTATTTCTCCGGTCGCACTGATCACCGGTGGATCTCAAGGGATTGGCGCGGCGTCTGTCCGCCGCTTCCTCGAAGGTGGCTGGAGAGTAGCGACCATCGCCCTACCACGTGAAAACCTGCATCGCTGGCAGCGCTGTGGAGTCGTGACGGTGGAAGGTGACATCACTCAGGAAGAAGCTCGCAAAGAGGTTGTTGAACGGGCACTGGCGCGTTTCGGGCGACTAGACGCATTGGTGAACAACGCGGGAGTAGGGCTTTATGCGAGGCCTTCAAACTTGCCACCTGAGCTGTTTCGCCGCCTTCTCGATGTAAACGCAGTCGCGCCTCTTGCTCTAACTCAGCTAGTCCTGCCCGTCATGCGGCAGCAAGGCAGCGGAACGATTGTTAATTTAGGCTCGGTGGCAGGAAACGTCTCCATGCCATGGTCTTTCGGATATTCCGCTTCCAAATTTTCTTTGCACGCGTTCAATGACTCCTTGCGTCGTGAACTGCGCAAAGAGGGCATTCGGGTCATCAAGATTTGCCCGGGAATTGTGGCCACGCGTTTCCGGCAGAACGTGCTGGCCGGATCGGTCCCTGGCAAACTCGGCGATCTGCGCCCCGTGGTGCCAGCAGAGAGGGTGGCGGCTGCGATCTTTAGCGCGGCAGAATCCCGCTCCGGTAATACAGTGTATGTGCCTCATCTCGGGCGCTTGTTCTCGGCGATCGAGGATTTCTGTCCTCCATTGATGGATTGGTATTTGGGACGAATGGCTGAGAAGAATGTTATTCGAACTGATACTGCACCTGAGATCAGCCTTCCCTCCCTTGGCAAGTAAGGAGCGATCCTTGAAAGGAATCACTTTTAGGAACGCCTTATGAATCAGTGGCTCAGGTTCCCCCGAAAAACGCAGCCAAAGTGGAACAACTCCGGAACGTGATCGAAGCCGACCCTAGAGTAGCCACAATCGCGCCCGTATGATTCATCAAACGGCATCCTCGAAGAGATCGGCGCTCGCGCAGAACGGCTCTGACGCGCTGTCCGTCGGCAGGGGTGACACGCCACCCCAGAATGATTGGCGGGGTCGGGTACCCACTTTGACCTCCTTTCTTGATAGTCAGCTGCTCAAGCAGAACGCTTCTCAAGCGGATTATTTTGTCAGCGTCATTGCTTCGCCCGACAAACTGCGGCAGTTGGCCACTGTAGCCTCCGGCTTCTTTAGCCAATTTCTCGTGACGCAGAAGCCGGATCATTTCCTTAAATTGATTGATCGAGCGAAGTGGCGGCCATACGTCATGCTGGCTCGACGAAATCGGCCCAACGGCGAGTTGGTCGGAGTCTTCTATATGAAGGAACGGCTCCTGCGGGGATGGCCTTGCGGTCTACTTCAGATGGCGCACCTCACGACCAACCAAGCGCTCATCGCCCGGAACGCAACGCGCGAGTCAGTTCTTCGAGCCGCGTTAACCTCGTCGGTGAACAATTGGCGAATTCGCGCGTGGCGATTCCTCATGACTCGGCCGGGCAGTGAACTCGCCGTCGTCAGGGAAATCGCTGCCGAGAATAATCTTGACCTCTATGTACACCCCACCAATGTATTGGCTGTGCTTGAAGTCCCGCCCAACTTTTGGACGCAACTCAGTTCAACGATGAGAAGAAGCTTAATCCGCTATCGAACGCCCGACCAGATCTATCTGAAAAACATGACCGAAGCAGAGTTTCGAGCGGCCGCCTCCTATCTAGAAGGGAAGTCAAAGCATGTACGCGACCTCGCCAATGACGAAATGGTATTGTCCCGCATCGCGAGGCAGAAGAGGCCGTTGTTTGTTGGTTTGAAGACATCTCAGGGACGTTGGATCAGTATTGCGGCAGGTTGGTATGACGATCACAGCGCCTATGTAGATATTCAGATGAACAATGAAGCGGAGCAAGAGAAGGGCTCATCGCATATGTTGATGCGGGGCTATATAATCGATCATCTGCTTGAAAATGGTATCAGGCAGTTGGTCTACCCTGGCGGGATGGGTGGCCATCTGAATGAACATGCGCTGCGTCACGCCCCCGTCATGTTGGATCAGGCGGAGCCCGTATGGAAATTTTTCCGGACGCTGATTGTTGGTCTTGAACCCCATCTTCCGGAAAAAGTGGCGCATTGGATTCATTGGAATTTGCCGTCGCTTCACACTTCCCTCCCGACAGAGGCCTCCCGGATGAGATGCTGGCGTGGATGATCATATTGCACACTCATCAGATCCGTCTCGCTGATAGGTACGCTGTTGGCTTAGGCCTCAAAGTGATCGAGCCGGCAACTCAACGCTCTGCCGCAAAGGTCATTGCTGAACTGTCGCCGATCGGGAAGAAAGTCCCACTCATGCAGACGCGTAAGCCTTCCGAATTCTGCCCTACAAACCGGCAACGCTTCGGATGATTGATTCAATTACACAGCCGACTGTCTCGCCGCGCCAGCGCATCTCTGCGGCAAGGAAAGGTCACCTCATCGAGTGGCTTCTTGCCTTTTCAGTCATCGCCGCCGGTACTGCGGTTCGTATGCGTTATCTTGACGCCTCACCTTTCTGGGTGGACGAGGCCGAGTCATCAATAAATGCCTTGACAATTCTCCAAAATGGGTACCCGACGGACTCCTATCTCGGCATGCCCATCTACGAGAACACTTACCTCCGGGCTTGGCCCGAAAGCTCAGAATACGAGTTCCGTGACAGCAGTTATTCTGAGAACCACTTCGCCATCTATCATGGATGGCTGCCTTTGTACTCCATAGCCGGATCGTTCGCACTGCTCGGCATTCGCCCCGACGTAGCCGATGCATCCCGGTCGCCGAAGCACACCCTCGCTGAGGAAAAACGGCGTACGAAGGCCGGGCGCTTGCCGGGCGTGCTGTTTGGGTCCTTATTCCTGTTGGCCCTCTTTGTAGGTGGAAGGGTATTTTATGGCAGGGACGCAGGTTGGGCGGCGCTGATTCTCGGATCCGTCAACCCATACCACATTGAGCTCTCGCGGCAGGCTCGTTACTACTCCGCACAACTGACGCTCACTACCGCTTGCTGCATTGTGCTTTGGTTACTGGTACGGGAGGGTAAGTGGAAGCACGTTTATCTTGTGGCCGTCTGTTTTATTCTCCTGTTTCATACGCATCTTCTAAGTTTCTTAACTGCCGTTATTATGTTTGTATTACTCACGCCTTTTATCATTCGCCGCAACAGTGACTGGGTGAGAAAAATATCGGCAGTCGCAGCTTTAGTTGCAATTGGGACGGTACCCTGGATCATAATCACTGAATTCTATCGAGACCAGAGCCGGATCCCGCGAGCTTGGACATTACTGAATCTGCCGGTTGATTTATTTCGTTATCCGCCGATAAAAATGTGGGCTCTTGTAATCGGCACCATGATTGCAATGCTCTCGGCTTGGATAGTCCTCTTAAACCCGCGAGTCTCGTACCGTATCAGTTCGCCGTTCAGGCAGCTCTGGCCTGTCCTGTTGTTCTTAGCAGGATGGGGCATCTGCGGTTACGCTGTCTTCCTCACGTGCATGCCAGCCGTCAGTTTCACAAACACCCGGCTGAACCTTAGTTACTGGGGGCCGTTGTTTCTGCTGGGCTCGGCAATGAGTGCGGCTGTCGCGCGCGCGCTCGCCCCACGTATCTCAATCATAGTCTCGCCCGCAGTCATGTTCCTCCTCTATATGTCGGGCGGCCATAATCTGGAATTCGTCAAGCCCCCAGGCGGGTACGGCTGGCCGACGTACACTGCGATCTTCAATGAGCTCTCCGCCAGAGGGGTTGACAGCAAAACCAAGATCTACGCTGCCCCCAATGACCACCTGACTCTGACGTTCTACTCCGGGTTGCCGATTCAGGACATCACTCCCGTTAGGAAATCATTTCTCGACTCGTATCGAGGAAACATCGTTTACATCGACCCTCGTATTTCGGTGTATACAGGATTGCTTACTCCTGAGCGTGTTCAGGAAGCCGCTTTTCGGTATGGCCAAACGATGTCGCGGCATACCGCTGAACGATGGTCGCTGCTCCTAAGCACCCGGCATTATCGGGAGACGATGACTCAGATAATTGATCCTGGTGAGACACCCGAACTGGAAACGCTGCCACCCTTCGCTCAGGAACTGCTAATTGCTCAAGATTCAGAAGTCGAATCCGTGTTCTCGAACTTCGGTTATGAGCTTGTGACCAGGGGCTTCAAAATAAGCGACTGGTCAGACTGGTGCAGGGTTCTCAAATACAGGTATGTCGATCCGGAGAGCCGCAGAGGCATTCGCGCCAACTATGCGGACAGATTCCGGGGAGCCGGAGCCGTCATATTGGCGCTGCCAGCGCCCGTGGCGATTTACTATTCCAGTTGGCCCCGCGATGCCGGACCTGGCACATTCACAGTTAGATAGTGACTTTTCAAGCGCTCGGTGTTCATGGCTTTGGAGTGCGTTTGCTAGTCTCCTTGTTTCCGAAATTCCTTTACGTTTCGTCCATACACGCTCCCTGACGGTCGGTGCTCCGCTTCGAGCGTTCACGCTGATGAACGATTCGTTGAGTAAGCAGTGCTCTAGGGAGCGATTATTTTTGCGAGCTCTGTTGTTTGGTCATTCTCCCAGTGGGTGCGCGGTTCTGCCGCAGCACGGGCGAAAGTCCACAACCGAACGCGCTCCTCGTCCACACCGAGCAGATCCGCGAAGCGACGGATCGTTCCATCAGAGTTCGACCTCAGTCTTGCTTGGCAGTTGAACAGGTGCTGCGTCGCGTCGAATGCCGGATCACCGACAAAGGGCTTCGGATCGATTACGAGCCAGGGTTCGCGCTTTGCCTGAAGTACATTTCCCGCGTGCAGGTCGGTTGCCAGTAGTACCTCTCTCGGCGACGTGCGGGGCAGTTCGTTCAATAGCTCCAGACCCTCCCGGACGAGCCCTGGATCGGGCCACCGCTCGGCTGAAGCCGACGTCTCTTCGCTCCAATATGCTGTAAGCGCCGATAGAGGGCGGAATGGATGCCGCGATGCCGGGAGCCGCCACAGCCTATTCAGCAGTTGCGCGATTATAGCGTCCTGATCAGACTCTGTGAGGCTGCGCAGCGCAATACCCGGCTCGCAGCGTTCAAGGAGCATGGCGCCCAGATCATCATCGGCTTCGAGGAGCCGCACAGTTGGATCGCCATTCCAGAAGCGCAGGCCGGCGATTTCGTGCTCACCCTCCATGTGGGGCATACCGAGCTTCAATACGGCGGAGGTCCCGTTGGCGCGCGCCACCGCCGCGACCCACGCGCAGCTCCCATCCGGCCCGTAGAATGGAGGGCCGAGCGTAAGCGACCATCGCTCTTTGAGATTATGGACAGTGTTCGGCAATTGCGCGAGCCACGCCGCACGTTCTGGTGTCTTCCGACAGTTCGCTGCGAGCCACTGCGGAACGGTGAATGCCATGAGTGTATGACGTATAGATCAAGTCTGACTTGATCGCTCCAATACGCGGTTGACCTCATCTGTCACAAACCCAACGAAGCGCATCACATCCTGTTCCAACTGTGGGGTCGTAGAGCCGGCATTCTTCAGCCGATTATCTTTAGCAGTACGAATGACTGCCCGCCACATGGGCGGGACTGTTTCCATCGCCCAACCGCAGGCTTGGTCTTTGGAAGCCAGCGCCCTGTGACAAGCCGAATAGAGGATGCGGCAAGCTGTGAGGACTGCGTACGCATTGTGGATGAATGCCTTGCCGGATCGATCGCCGGCGTTGGAGGTCAGGTCTTGCTTCAGGTAGTTCAATTCCAACAGGAGCGCGTCATTGAGGCATTGGTCAGACACACGCGGCGCGACGAGCCTGGCATCCTTGCCCCAGAGGGTGACGCCGGACCGGGCAATATTCACCCAGATGATCGGATTTCCGTCCGATCCATGCCGCGCGAGTTTTCCCATGTAGTGATAGAAGCCGCAGCATCGCGATGTCTTGTCAAGAAATTCATGGTCGATGACGAAGCGCATGTCGATTCGGCCGACCCAGCGATTTTGCTTCGCTTTGTTCTCGAGCCACTCATCGAGTCTGGAAAACTCGCGGTCGTCGAGATCTCGCCGCGTGACGCCAACGCAATCGACATCGCTGTAGGTCTCATCGAACGCGTCATAAGTCAACGAGCCCCACAGGTAGATGCCAACGAGGTTCCCGCCGAGTATCGCGGGGAAATCGGTGGTCATCGCCTGCAGAAGGCCGGAGAGGTCTTTGGGGATATTCACGTCTGGCTGAGAAGTTGTTCCGTCCCCGGCAGCTATCGAACTTGCGGGAAAGCGCGGAGGTACTGCTCGGGAACTCGCAGGTCTGCGCCGAGTTCCTGTGCCGCCTTGATAGGCCAATAGGGCTCGCGAAGAAACTCGCGGGCCAGGAATACCATGTCGGCCGATCCGCTCCGGATGATTTCTTCGGCTTGAGACGGTCCGGTAATTAGTCCAACGGCTCCAGTAAGGATTCCGGTGTCGCGCCGGATGCGCTCGGAGAAAGGGACCTGGTAGCCCGGGCCCAGAGGAATGGAAACGCGCGGAAGCGTGCCGCCGGAAGAGCAATCCACAAGGTCGACACCGAGCAACTGGGCCGCGCGCGCCAGTTCAACTGACTGATCTATATCCCAACCGCCGTTTGCCCAATCTGTGCCCGAGATGCGCAGGAATAACGGCAGTCTCGCTGGCCATACCTGGCGAATGGCTTCGACCACTTGGAGAGCGAAGCGCATGCGGTTCCGAAGGGATCCGCCGTATTCGCCGGTGCGCTGGTTTGAGAACGGCGAGAGAAACTCATGGATCAGGTAGCCGTGCGCGCCGTGAAGTTCTATAACTTCAAATCCGGCCTGAAGCGCGCGCTGGGCCGCCGCGGCAAACGCCGCGACGATGCTCTCTATCTGGCCGACCTGGAGTTCAGCAGGAGCGGGAGATTCGGAAGTGAAGGGAATGGCGCTAGGCGCCACCGGCTGCCAACCACCCTCGGAAAGGGCGATGGGACGGCCGCCTCGCCAAGGCACATCGGTGCTGGCTTTGCGCCCGGCATGGGCAAGCTGAATACCTGGCACAGAACCACGGCTTTTGACGAAACGCGCAATGCGCGCGAGTGGCTCGATGTGCTCGTCCTTCCAAATGCCGAGATCCCACGGAGAGATACGGCCGCGCGCCTCGACGGCGGCGGCTTCCGTGGGGACCAGCGCTGCTCCGCCAACGGCGCGGCTGCCCAGGTGCACCAAATGCCAATCATTCGCAAAGCCGTCTTCGCAAGAGTACTGGCACATAGGCGAAACGGCGATCCGGTTCGGGAACTCGATATCGCGAATGCGGAGCGAAGTAAACAGTTGAGCTGTTTTCGTTTCGTCCGTTAGGGCTGGCGAAGCTTCGAGCGTGCTCATAGCTCCAGTATCCCGGAACCTTAGAATTCGAATTGAAGGCCGGCGTTGGCGCTGCGCGGAGGCGCCACGGCGGTACCCGAAAACAGACCGGCAAAGTTGATGAGGTTCAGTTTATTGGTAAGGTTCGAAATTTGGCCCTGCACGCGAAGCACGGAATGTTCGCGCTTCCATAGATCCGCGCCGGCAGCAATATCGAGCGAGAAGTTCGGTCTCACGCGGCCCGCACTAAAATTCACGCGGTCTATAATCTGCGTCCCGTACTCAGCCGTAAGCACTGGAATGTCGATGTCGCCGCCAATATCCACCGGCAGACCACTGCCGTATTCGGCGGACACGGCAGCCCATACGCGGGGTGTGATCTGATAGCGCGCCCGTCCGCGCGCATAGTTGCGCTCGTCCTGAGAAATGGGAAAGCTGCTGGTCACGCCCAGCACGCCTTCCGCGTCGTCGCCCAGAAACAGACCCCCGACAACCGGCAGGTGCGCGATTCCCGCCATGTTGGAGTAACTCAGAAAGCCGGAAAGTTCGTGCCAGCCAGGCAGATCCAGCTTCACGTCTACGCCGTGAATACGGGCGTTGGCAAAAGCGATGGGGAAGCTGATGCCGGTGTTCAGAAACACGTCGTCATCGGCGTAATTGACGAATGTGCGTTTGTAGAAGCTGACATCCAGGCGCGCCTTGTTGAAGATGCCTTGCGTGAAGCCGGCTTCGAAATAGTTGCCGAGAGAAGGTGGCACCGGGATGCGTACGACTTCCGGACTCAGGCTACTCACCTCCGGAGAACTCGCCAACAGCAGATTTTCGAGCGCCGGGGTCTGAAAGACCCGGTCATACGAAGCGCGAAAGACGGTGTTGGTTCTGTTGAGGTAATACGCAGCGCCCAGCCGCGGACTGAAAGCGTAATCGTGAACCAGCAGCGAATAGTGGTCCCAACGGAGGCCAGCGCTTACCGTGAGGTTCTTGAAACGGATGTTATCCTGCGCCCAGAGAGCTTGCTCGCGGTCCACTGCATGGGAATAAAAGTTGAAGGTGGCGGGCGTGCCGGGATCGAAGTAAGAGGGATCCGTGATTTGGTACTGCAAGGCTTCGGTAATGGGAGTATAGGAGGCATCGCCCCCGAAATTCATGTCATGCCGCCCATAGGTTGCCGAGAGGCTGGTGTTCAGATAGGTCCGGCGAAAGCCGCGCTGCTGCGAAGCAATGATAGGCGTCGCCACGCGATTAGACCAAAGATTCGCGGAAAGATCTTCCACGACCAGGCGGATATTGAGCAACAGTTTGGCCGAGAAGGCGTGCGAGTAATTGGCTTGCCCAAGGTCTTCGGGCGCATTGCGGTTCTGGAGCTGCCCGGCCGCTTGCTGGAGATTCTCATTGGGAACTTCGAATGAGGCCTGGCTCCGGTTAAATGCCAGGTGCAGGCGGTCTGCATTGCTGATGCTCCAGTCGTACGCCGCACTGATGCCGTCCGAAGTTCCGGCATTGGTGTAGTTCCCGAGCACCGGCGGATCGAGATAATGATCCGTGTGCATAGCTTGCGCGCTGATAGTAAGCGCGCTGCCCGACCAGCCATAAGAGAGCGATGTAAAGCCGTTCAGCGTACCGAAGCTGCCGCCCCCGAATTCGGCCGAGCCGTGCAGGCCTTGCCGAAGATCCTGCGCGGTGGTGACTTCCACAATGCCACCTAATTTGCGCCCGAACTCAGCCGGAATATTGGCTGTAATGACATTCAGCTCCGAAACCTCGGTTGTTTCCAGGCCCGGCGCAAAGGCAGGGGAGCGGTTCTCATCCATGGGGACGCCATCCACCACGAAGAGCGTTTGATACTCCGAGCCGCGCGGGTGAAGCACTCCGTTCGCCTCATAGAGCCACCCGGGCTGCTCGTTCACAAGGTTCAAGAGGCCTCTGTTCGGGATGGCGGCCTGCTCTTCGTCGATCTGTTGAGTTCCTACCGAATAAGTCACACCGGTGCGGTGGGTATCAATCAGGGTAGCTTTGTCGGTAACGGTCACTTCGGTGGAAGGAGCCTTCACGCTAAGCTGAACGTGTACTTCACGCGGAATTGCCGAACGAACTTCGAGCAGAGTTGAATAGGGCATGAAGCTGGCGCGCTCGACCTTCAACTGATAGACGCCGAAGGGAATATGCATAAAGGTGAGCTGGCCGGCATCGTTCGTCTTCTCTACGCGCGCAGTCCGAGTCGCTTCGCTTGAAAGCGATACGGTGGACGGCACAGCCAGGCCGCTGGGATCGGTCACCGAGACCCGTACTTCTCCGGTTTGGAACTGACCGAAAGCGGGGGCGCAGCTACACGTCAGAACGATGAAACACGTGATGGCGCGAAACAACATGCGGCTCAGTTGTAGCCATTGTGGCAGGGCCGAAAGGCTACTGTTCCCAACCGCCCCCTAAGGCGTTGTAAAGCTGCACCAACGATAAGCGCTCATTCAGCCGGGCGCGCGCAAGGTTCAGCTCCGCTGAGTAGTAGTTCGTATCATTCGTCAGCACCTCCAGATAGCTTGTTACGCCGCCTTTGTAACGAACATCAGAGAGGTTTGCGGCCTCCTGCGCAGCGGCCGTAAGCGCTCCCTGATGCGCTTCGTATTCGCGGTATTTGCGGTATGCGACCAGCGAGTTGGCGACTTCCTGGAAGGCTGTCTGTATGGTCTGCTTATAGGTGAACAACGCTTGCTGCTGCTGCGCCTGTGACAGCCGGACGTTGGCGCGAAGACTGCCGGCATTGAAGATCGGCTGGGTGAGCGTAGCCGCAAAGTTCCCGGCCCGCGCTGCCCAGGTGAGGGGATCGGTGAGGCCGATGGTTTCCAATGCAGCGGTACCGGTTAAGGAAACTTGTGGGAACAACTGGGCACGCGCCACGCCGATCTCCGCGTTCGCTGAAATCAAACTTTGTTCGGATTCCTGAATATCGGGCCGCCGCTCCAGCAGCCGGGACGGCAGCCCTGCCGGAACTTCGGCGAGAAGCGGCTGTTCGGTAAGGCTCAAGCCACGCGGAATGCCGGTTGGGTTTTCGCCCATTAGGAACTTGTTGAAAAACTCATCCTGAGGCTCTTCCGTTTTAAAACATTTGCGGGCATGATTGTCGTATGCGAGGAGACGATCAACAGCAGTCGGGAATGTTCAGCTACGTATCGCTGGAGGAGCGGGTTCCGCAAGACCATCCGCTCCGAGCCATTCGCAAGCTGGTGGACGAGGTTTTGCGGGGCATGGCTCGGGAGTTCGACGGCATGTACGCCAAGACAGGCCGGCCGTCGGTGCCGCCCGAGCGGTCTGCTACGAGCGGTGCTGTTGCAGATCTTTTACTCGGTCCGCAGCGAGCGCATGCTGATGGAGCAGATGACTTACAATCTGCTGTTCGGCTGGTTTGTGGGAATGGAACTGGATGAACCGGTGTGGAATCACGCGGTGTTCAGCAAGAACCGGGAACGGCTCCTGAACCAGGACGTGGCGCGGGCGTTCTTTGCGCGCGTACTCGAGCAGGCCAAGCCGCATTTGTCGGAGGAGCACTTTACCGTCGATGGCACGCTGATCGAAGCCTGGGCGAGTCAGAAAAGCTTTCAGAAGAAGGACGGCGGCGATGACACACCGGGCCAGTTCCGGGGCGACAAGCGGACCAACGACACGCATGCGTCCAAGACCGATCCGGACGCCAAACTCTATCGCAAAGGCCATGGGCAGGAGGCTCGGTTAGGTTATCTCGGCCATGTGCTGCTGGAAAATCGCAACGGGATGATTGTGGATGCGATGCTGACGCACGCCGATGGCACCGCCGAACGGGATGCGGCGCTGTTGATGCTGCACCGCCGGTGGCGCAAGCAGCGGAAACCGATCACCGTGGGCGCCGACAAAGCGTATGACACGCGGGACTTTGTGGCCACTGTGCGCGCCATGAACATGCGACCGCACGTAGCACAAAATACCAACCGGCCCGGCGGCAGCGCTCTCGATGACCGCACGACCGGACATGCCAGTTATCGAACCAGCCAGCGCAAACGCCCGCTCATTGAGAAGGCCTTTGGTTGGATGAAGCAAACCGGCGGCATGCGCAAAACCAAGCTGCGCGGTTTAGCCAAGGTCACCTGGCAGTTCGTCATGACTTCAGCGGCCTTCAATTTATGGAGGCTGCCGCGGTTGACTGCGGCCTAAGTGTGTCCGGAGCGCGAAAAAGGTGTTTTTCAACACCAAAACAACCATCCTCAGGTCCCAATTCTTTCGTACCTCGGCTACCTACGCCCGTTTATCACTCAAATTTCTCTCAGCGCTGCCCTATTTCAACAAGTTCCTAGAATGCTGATCTGATTTTCTTCCTGAGCGATTTCCAACTCCGCCTGCGGAATGGCCTCGGCGGCTTCCTCCACCAATTGCCGCGCCTGTGTTACGTCAACCAGCGACGTCGCTCCGCCTTGCTCCAGAACCTGGGTGAGCTGCAAGGATTCCTGGCGAGTGGTTAGCGTACGTTTCGAGATGCTGAGTTCCAGATCATATTCCCGTAATTGGAAGTACGCGGTTGCCAGGTCTTCGACAAGCGTGCCGAGCACCGCTCGTCTGCCCCATTCGCTGGCTCTGAGATTCGCGCGCGCAGCTTCTGTCGCGCGGCGATACTTCCCCCAGAAATCAATGTTCCAGGAACCCGAAGCCTGCAGCTCCTGGGCTACATACGCGTAACTGGGAAACACGTTCGCGATTCCGGGCTGACGCAGGCCGCTGATGGCGTAACCTCCCGTCACCGTAGGGAATTGATTCGCGCGGGTAATGGTGAGTTGCTCCTGCGCCTGCATCACCCGCGAAGCCGCTATCTGAACGTCATAGTTCCGCTTCAATGCAGCGCGGATGAGCTGCTGCAATTGGGCATCTTTGAAGACCTCCCACCACTTCGCATCGCCGAGCGAAGACGCGCTCGTCTCCTGCGGCGTTTGCCCACGATACGTGGGAGGAACATCGACCACCGGCCGCTTGTAATTCGGTCCCACCGTGCAGCTCGCCAGCAGCATACTGATCGACAATACGGCAGCGGCCTTCGGCAGTCTCATGCCGGTTCACCTTCGGGTTGCGGCGAGGCTCCGTCGCCCCCTGTTTTATCCTCGCGTCCTGTTCTGACCTTCTTGCCGCCCGTCACTCGATGCGATAGCCGTTCCACCACGTAGAACGAGACCGGAATGATGAAAATCGCAAGGAGTGTCGCGGCCAGCATTCCACCGATGACCGCGGTACCCAAGATTTGGCGCGAGACTGCTCCTGACCCTTGCGCTCTCCAAAGCGGTATGCAGCCGAAGATGAACGCGAAAGCGGTCATCAGAATAGGGCGAAGCCGGATCCGGGCGCCTATCAGCGCGGCTTCCTCAATGCTTTTGTTCTCCTTTTCGTACTGGTGCTTGGCAAACTCCACAATCAGGATGGCGTTCTTGGCGGCCAGTCCGATCAACATGACCACGCCGATTTGTGCAAAGACGTCGTTGTCCACTTTGCGAAGAAACAGAAACAGATATGCGCCGAACAAAGCGATAGGCGTTCCCAGAAGAACGCTGAAAGGGAGTGACCAGCTTTCGTACTGCGCTGCGAGAATGAGGAAGACGAAAGCGAGCGAGAGACCGAAAATGGCGCCGGCGGGCACGCCCTGAGAGGCCTGCTGCTCCTGAAAAGACATGCCGGAATAGTCAAACCCCATTTCGCGCGGCATGGTTTGCGCAAAGACCTCTTCCAAGGCTTTCATGGCCTGTCCGGAGCTGTAACCAGGAGCCGCCGCGGCGTTGATCTGCGCCGCGTGGTACTCGTTGAAGCGCATGGTGAATTCGGGTCCCTGAATCGGCCTGACGGCCGTAACGGCATCCAGCGGCACCATGGCGTTCTGGTTGTTCGCGACGTAGAACTGGTGCAGATCTTGCATGTTCTGGCGATAATTTCCTTCCGCCTCTACATAGACCTGCCACTGGCGGCCGAAACGATTGAAGTAGTTCACTAAATAACCGCCCAGAAATGTTTGCAAGGTCTGATACACGTCACTGATACTTGCGCCCTGGCGTTCCACCTTGATCCGGTCGACGTTCGCGTACTGTTGGGGGATGCTCGGCAAGTAGGTGGTGCTGACGCCGACCAGTTCCTTCCTCTTCCGAGCTGCGGCAACGAATTTATCGATGTTTTCCGTCAGGAACGACAATGTGCCGCCGGAGCGGTCCTCCAGGATGTAAGTCACGCCGCCCGAAGTGCCGACGCCGGGAATGGATGGCGGCGAGAATGAGAAAGCAATGCCGTCGGGAATCTTTGCCAGTTCGCCCGCGATGTGATTACGGATTGACGCGTAGCTCTCGCTGGCGGTCTTGCGCTGGTCCCAGGGCTTCTCTGTGACGAAAAAGAACGCGCTATAGGTGTCCTGTACGCGGCTGAGCAAGCTGAAACCGATAACTGAGGTACAACCTTCCACTCCCGGCGTGCCGAGAATGACTTTCTCGACTTTTCGGGCGGCGGCCGAAGTGAGTTGCAGCGAAGCCGCGTTTGGCAGTTGCAATGCTACGAAAATATAGCCTTGATCCTCTTCGGGCAGGAACGATGTGGGCAGCCGGTTCCCGATATAAACAGCGAGAACTGCGAGCGCGGCCAGAAAAAGAAGGCTGAAAACCGCCTTGTGAATGAACGCGGCGGAGGTACGCACATAGCCTTCGGTAACATGGCGAAACACGCGGTTAAACCCATCGAAGAAACGCCTGAGCAAACCCCGCGATTGCTTTTTCGGGCGTAGTAGAAGGGCCGCCAGGGCGGGGCTCAGAGAGAGCGCGTTAAAAGCGGAGAAGATGACCGAAATCGCGATGGTGACGGCGAACTGCTGGTAAAGCCGGCCGGTAATACCCGGAATGAAGACCGTAGGAACGAAAACGGCTGTCAGAATTAACGCTGTCGCGATGACCGGACCGGAGACCTCTTCCATCGCTTGAACGGCGGCATCATGCGGCGTCATGCCCTCTTCAATGTGGCGCTCTACGGCCTCCACTACCACAATGGCGTCGTCCACCACCAATCCGATTGCCAACACCAGGCCGAACAAAGAAAGCGTATTGATGGAAAAACCCAGCGCCGGGAACACGACGAATGTTCCGACGAGCGAAACCGGCACCGCGCACAGTGGAATGAGGGTAGCGCGCCAACCCTGCAGGAAAATGTAGACCACTAGAATAACCAAGCCGAGCGCTTCCAGCAGTGTGAAAACAATCTCTCGCATGCCCGCCGTGACAGCGTGCGTGGTGTCGAGGCTGACCCGGTAGGCAAGGTCCTGCGGGAATCGCTGCGCGAGTAAGGCTATCTCCTTTCGCACGTTATCCGCCGCCTGTACCGCGTTCGATCCCGGCAATTGATACACGGCTAGAATCGCGGACGGTTTTCCGTTATAGCGGCCGGTCAGGTTGTATGTCTGCGACCCCAATTCAATCCGCGACACGTCTTTCAGCAGCAGATTCGACCCGTCCGGATTCGCGCGCAGGACAATATTGCCGAACTGTTCGGGCGAAGTGAGACGCCCCTGGGCTTGCACCGAGTACGTAAATTGCTGGCCGTTGGGCACCGGCTCACCGCCAATCTGGCCGGCGGGGTTGACGGTGTTCTGTGCCTGCAGCGCCGCGATGATCTGCGGAACCGTCACATTCAACTTAGTAAGCTTGTCGGGGTTCACCCAGCAGCGCATGGCGTACTGGCCTGCGCCGAAGACCTGTACGTGCGACACCCCGGGTGCGCGTGTCAACTGATCCACCAGATTGATGTAGCCGTAGTTGGCCAGAAAGATGCTGTTGTAGGAGTTCTTAGGAGAGTACAACGAAATCAGCATCAGCGGAGAGGAAAGCGACTTCTGTATGATCAAACCCGCGGTGTTGACCTGAGCCGGCAGCTGCGATTGCGCCTGCGACGTTCGTAACTGCGTTAGAACCTGATCGATATTCGGGTCGGTGCTTACATCGAAGTCGACCGTGATCTGGGACTGGCCGTTATTGGCATTGATCGAATACATGTAAGTCATGTTGTCGACGCCGCTGATCTGCTCCTCGAGCGGAGTTGCCACGGATTGTTCGAGTGTTTGCGCGTCCGCTCCCGGGTATATGGCCGTGACCAGAATCTCCGGGGGAACGATACTCGGAAATTGCGATATAGGTAATCTAAGAGCGGAAATTGCGCCAATCAGCACCATGAAAATAGCGATAACAATCGCTACGATCGGGCGGTTGATGAAAAACCTGGACATTACTGCTGGCCTTCGCTATAGGGAGATTCGGCTTTGGTTGTATCCGGCTGAGGATTCACGGCTTCACCGTTCCTCACTTTGGACGCCCCTTCCGATACGACGCGATCCCCGGCCTTGAGACCCTGTGTGATGAGCCACATCTCGCCAATCTGGTTGCCCACCTGAATGTCTTTGATGGTAATTTTGTTATCGCTGCCGACCACCGCAACCTGATAACGTCCCTGTAGCTCCGTGACGGCGCGTTGCGGAACCAGCAGGGCGTTCTCATCCATCGCAGTCATCGCTCGCACGCGCCCGAACTGCCCGGGACGAAGAATGTTGTTGCGGTTCGGAAACGCGCCCACGATCTGAATGGTTCCGGTCTGCGTGTTGACCTGGCGATCGGCAAAGAGGATGCGGCCTTGCTGCGGGTACACCTTCCCGTTCGCAAGCGTGAGTTGCAGGGGCACCGGACTTCTGGCGTTCCAAAAATCTACTGCCGGACCGGGCTTGATCTTGTCTGCAAGTGCCAGGTATTCCTGCTCCGTGATCGAGAAGTAAGCCTTGATCGGATTGACCTGCGAAACGGTCGTTAGTACTGTGCTCTGCGCCACCAGGCTCCCGATCTGGGTGGTAGCGATGCCGGCGATTCCATCCACTAGCGAACGGACTTTTGTGAAGCCGAGATTTAGTTTCGCGGTTTCCACGTTTGCTTCCGCCGCCTCAATCGATGCCTGAGATGTCAGGATCAGAGCCTCATTCTGCTTCTCGGTTTGAACGTCGTTATCCAGTTGGCTTTGTGCGATAGCGTGGGCTGCCGCTAGCGGAGTGTCGCGCTTAACGTTGATCCTGGCGAGACCCAATTGCGCCTGCGCCTGCCCGAGCTGCCCCTTTGCCTGAGCCAGCTGCCCCAAAGTCTGGTCGAGCGCCGCTTGAAAAGGCCGCGGGTCGATTTCAAAGAGAACGTCGCCAGTTCGCACCAGAGATCCTTCGCGATAGTCCTGGCGGATCAGATATCCGCTGACCTGCGGTTGAATATTCGCGGTCACATATCCTACCAGGGAACCCACCCAATTGCCGTAAACAGGTACGTTTTTCTGCTGCGCGGTGGAAACGCCGACGCTGGGCGGCGACTGCGCCGTGTTAGCCGCCGATTTTTTCGAGCAAGCAGCCGAGGCCAGCAGAATAATCGAGGGCAGCGCAATCCGGAACAGCGGCAGCAAGATACGGCGCGCCGTTGGTGACGGGAGGGTCATTAATTTTTCAGCCTCCGAAATGAATGCGCCGCGGGTTCGAGACGGGACGTCAGATAAGAGGTGAGCGCAAACCTGAACTCTTGCACAAATGCTCGTTTCTCGGCGGCGGTGCTTGCTTCTGTGTACAGCTCATTGAGAGCTTTCAGAAGCTGAAGAGTCAAGATCGACATCCGCATCGCTTTGCCAGATGACAGGCGAGGCCGCATAATTGCCAAGCAACGCGCCACTTGCTCGCGAAGACATTGCCGAATGGAGGGATCGCAGGTCGTCGCGGGCGCCTCAAGAAGTGGCAGGAACGCCGGGCGGTCCTCTATGAACGCCACCATATCGCCAACCAGCCGGAAGGCCAATTCTTCCGCCGTGAAGAATTTGGTTTGCTGCTCCAGCGGCGCCCATAATTCTGCAATTTCTCTGCCATACTGCGACCACAAAGCCTGTGCAATGGCTTCTTTATTAGGAAAAAATTGGTAAAGCGATCCGATGCAGGCACCGGCGCGTTCCGCGATCTCACTCATTGTGGCAGTTTCATAGCCGGAATCGGAAATTACCGAAGCCGCCGCTTCCAGCAGCGTTGCCACCCGCCGTTCTCCCCGCGCCTGCCGGGGAATGCGCGGACGCCTTGCTCGCATGCGTGAGGGCACTCTCATATCGTACAAAAGTGAGCATAGGCTCACTTTTTAGGGGCTTAAGAGAGCCGGAATCGCGGAGAATAGAATGGCGCTATGCGCCAGAGTGAGTTAGCGGGAGTCGGGGAAAGCAAAATCGCTTCCACCACGCACTTCCGGTGGTTCATTTGCGGCCTGCTCTTCTATGCCACCACGGTCAACTATATGGACCGTATGGTGCTCGGCATTTTGAAACCAACCATCGCGCATGATCTCGGTTGGAATGAGACGCAGTACGGCTTGATTAACTCCGCCTTCCAACTCGGCTACGCGATCATGATGCCCATAGCGGGCAGGTTGATTGACTGGATCGGACTGCGCGCCGGCTATACGCTGGCGGTCCTGTTCTGGAGCATCTCTTCGATGTGCCACGCGCTGGCGGGCAACGCCGTTCAGTTCAGTTTGGCGCGGCTTGGCCTTGGCCTAGGCGAAGCGGCGAATTTCCCGGCGGCCATTAAGACGGTCGCGGAATGGTTCCCGCAAAAGGAACGCTCGCTTGCCACCGGTATTTTTAACAGCGGATCGAACATCGGAGCCGTCATCGCTCCTATCGCCGTCCCGCTGATTACGGCGCGCCTGGGATGGCATGCGGCGTTTTTATTCACGGGCGCGCTGAGTTTGACGTGGGGAATCCTATGGTTCAGCATTTACCGGGAGCCGGAAAAGCACCCCAGAGTCGGCGCCCGGGAGCTTGCGCTGATCCGCTCGGGAGCCGGTGGCGCGGGAACGAGGCTCAGCTATTTGAGTCTATTGCGGCAGCGGGCCACTTGGGCTTTCCTGCTGGGCAAGTTCATCACAGATCCCGTCTGGTGGTTTTATCTCTATTGGATTCCCGGTTTCCTGCAGCTGAAGTACAAAGTGGATCTCATTCACATTGGGCCGCCACTGGTGGCGATCTACCTGTTCGCAGACGTCGGCTCCATCGGTGGCGGATGGATTTCTTCGAGTTTGCTTAAACGCGGCTGGAGCGTTGGCGGAGCGCGAAAAACGGCTATGTTGATATGCGCCGTTTGCGTCACCGCCGTGATGTTTGTCCCGGCTGCCGCCGGCAATCTGTGGCTGACCGTTCTGTTGATCAGTATCGCCGCTGCTTCGCACCAGGGATGGTCCGCCAATATTTTTACTTTGACGTCCGACTGCTTTCCTAAAAGCGCCATCGCGTCCATTGTGGGCTTGGGCGGCCTTGGCGGGGCCATCGGGGGGATGCTGGCACAGCCGGCGATCGGCCGCTGGCTGGATCTATCCCATGAAAAATATGCCCCGCTTTTCTGGATGGCGGGATCCGCTTATCTGTTCGCGCTGTTGCTGATTCACTTGCTGCTTCCGCGGTTCGAACGGGTCGATTTGCCTGCTGTCTAGTCTAGGTTACGTCGACTCTCTTCGTGTGGTAAACGCTCTCACCATTGGGATGTTGTTGGGCTTTTCATACAGTCGCAAGCATTCCTACTTAACACTCAAATTGACACTTGACACGCGCCTCGATTGGTGGCACCTCTTGGAACAAACCGAGGCGTATTCATTTTTCCTGAGTACTCGTAACAATATTTGCTTCGGATGATATCACGCCTCGCAAAAGTTTCTCGCCGCTTGGAAGAAGGTTAAGTTTTTTCGCACGTTGCTCTAACATCGTGGGCTCATTCAAAACCGCATTCTCAACTTTGTTTATAAGATTTTGTCTCGCGCTTTCGGACGAGGGCACGATGATCGGTCTTACTGAATAAGCGTACGATACCCCAGGTAGAGCCGTCTTATCTACAAATTGATTCTCTTTTGTACGTCGAACGATTGAGGGGACGCCAGACGGCCCCTTTCGAAGCAACTCGTACCCTATGACCCTTTGCAATGGAATTCGGGTCCACGTAACCGCGTTCCCCTCGCCTGTGGGAGTGACATTCACCTTGGCAACAGATAAAAACGTCAAAAGAGTTGGGGTCTTACTATCAAGCTCATTTTTCGGCAAGGCTTCCTTTCGAACGGCCTCGCCTCCACCAGGCTGTCGCGGAACGAAGTATGTCAGATTCTGCCAATCGTCATAGCCTTTAAGAATTCCGATACAGCCATCCCCATTTACGTCCTGCGCGAAACTGCCAGTGACGGTGGGCTCTGAAAGGTCGCACGAATCAGTCCCATTCCCCTGCTCCGAACATCTCCAGTCAACTCGACAGTTAAGTCGCCAGACTAGATTGTAGGCAGCGATGTTGTAGTCATTACTTCCACACGCAGGCGCCGGCGGATCACTGCAGACATGAGCCGTTCCGTAGATCGCCGCGGTGCTATTTGTGGTAGTGCTGACGCCGGTTGTGCTATTGAGCTTCGATTCGTCGATATCGTCAAGTACAAAGCGCGAATAGTCAAAGTGTCCGTACTCCCCAAGGACGGCCACTCCAACTCGTTGGAACATATAGTTCATTACGCTGAGGTAGTTAGGGGCTGCTAAATAATAATATGTACAATCAAACGCTCGCGGCTCATGAGTTGCGAGGCAGGAGAGTGTAGTTCCAGTTGGGGTGGGTTCTATGCCTTTTCAGGCGTAGTTTGTCGATGTCTTCGTCCGGAGTGGCAATACCGGTCTCGTACTGGTTGGTGTCTAGAACGGCTTTGACTTTTAGACCGCTTTTGGTATGGGTGCCGCCAATGAGGTTGATAACAGTTTCAAAGTTAAGCAACGGTTTGCCGCGCCAGTTCAGGCTGATGAAAGAGAACAGCCGGTGTTCGATCTTGTTCCACTTGCTGGTGCCCGGCGGATAATGGCAGACCGTGATAGCCATGCCCGTTTCATCACTGAGTGCCTGCAGATGGAGTTTCCAGGCACGCTGGCGGTTCCCGTTGCTGCCTCCGCTGTCGGCGCAGATGAGCAATCTGTCCGCTCCCCGATAGTGCCGTTTTCCGTCCAGACGCCACCAGCGCCGGATACTCTCCACGGCGAACTCGGCCGTATCGTGAGTCACTCCAACATTGACTACGGCTCTGTCGCGGGCGATATCATAAGCCCCGTATGGAATCGCCTTGCCCTCGCCGAGGTGCGGAAAATCGTGAACCGATACCTCGTCAGCTTGGCCTTGGGGAAGCCATCTGCGACCCGCATTTTTAAAGGCTCCGACGAGTTCCTTCTTCTTTGTGTCCACCGAGATCACGGGGGATCCGTCTCGCCGGAAGTTCTTCACCTGGCGGTTCAAATACCGGAACTGCGCGTCACGATCCGGATGCTGCGCTCCTTCACGAGTCTTCACGTTTGCCTGTAACGTGTAGCCCATATCCTCCAGACAACGGCCTATTGTCACGCTGCTGACCGGATGCCCCGATCGGGTCAGTTCCAGAGCGATGGTCCGCGTGGATTTACTGGTCCACTTCAAAGGGCTCATCGGATCGCCCGCCGTGGTCTCCTCGACGATCTCCTTGAGCCGGCCCATCAATGCGGGATCGCCGTCCTCCACTTTCTTCCGCCCGCCGCCGGGATTCCGCACGCGGCCCGAGGATGCGCTTCTCAACCTCGCGGCGCCGCTGAGATCCTTGACTCCCTGCGTAATAGTCACTCGTGACATTCCCGTCAGGCGTGCCAAACGAGTGATCCCGCCCCGTCCCAGATCGAGTGCCCTCTCAGCCACAAAGAGCCGTGCCTGATACTCATTCAACGTTCCAAGAACCTTCATCCAGATCTTCTCCGATGAAGCCGTTGAGGTATGGCGACCCACTACATAAAACATAACCTATGTCTTATGCTTTGTACATATTATTGTTTAGCATGCCCTAAGGTTTGTATCCGATGTCATCGGCGCCTCCATGGTTTAATCCCAGGTTATGACCCAGTTCGTGCATGAATGTTCCGCATTGATCATCTGCGCTACCGACCTGGTTGTCAAGAGAACCCAAAGAAACGAGAAATTCATCACCGGGGATCGTCTTCGAGAGACCGGTATTGCTTAAACCACCCATGTTGTGAATGAAGGCCATATAGTGAAATCCGTACCCAAAGAGCGCTGGAGACACCGGCATACGGCTCTGGCGGATCTTGTCGAATTGAGTCCAATCGTAATGTGGTGTGCCATCTGGGCCCAAATAAGTCGTTCCAAGGTTAGTTTGCTCAGGTATCGGCTCGAAGGGCTTGTCCGGCCAGTTCAACAGAGAGTCCGCCCAAATGATAGCCAAAGTTATACCTTTGCCGCCGTCGACACCCGAACCGTCGAACGAGCGAATGATCCTCTGTAGCGGTGCATTTTCGATTGCGTGCGCATTGGCGGGTGAACCCATTGGGGATGTTTGCTTGTCCGTCGTCGGGACCGGTCGGTGGGTGTGATCCGTGGCTGCCATCCAGTCAACGATCACGACTACGGCTTTTCGACCGGGTCGGATTCCGAGCGCCGTTAAGTCGAGAGACTTAGTGTGCCCGTCTGCGAAGGCCAAAACCACTCCGTTTGCCTTCCATTGGTCGGGGATTCCGTCTCCATCAGAAGACTTGAGCTGTTGTGAAAACAGACAGGAAGTTGTTAGAAGCAGAATCCCGGCGCTTTTCAGTGTCTCCATGTTTGAAACGACCTTCGGCCGTGCGCGCCGTTATGCCTATTTACCACCTGTAGGTGGATTCGGGACTGTTTTGGTCTGGCCAGGCGGCGTACTCGTGGACGTAGTAGAGGTGTTCGTCGCACCTATCTTGCTGAAATCGGGCGTCTGAAAAGTTATCCCAAAAGCAAAGCGCCATGTCCATCGATTTATTGCGGTGGGAGTTATGTTCGAGGGTATCGGCGTACCTTCCCCGAATCCCTTTGGAAAATCTGCGAACTGTCCGAGTTGCCAGCCGGGCGTCAGATACAGCCGATGCCAAAAGTGAGCGGAAACGCCCACAAAGAATCCGAGTGTCGATACGTTTGCGCTCGCTCCGCCAAATGTAATGACAGGACCGGCTGAAAGAGCAAAGCCGAATGGGTACCAGTCAGCCCTTGGAACCATGTAGTTGAGCAGTGCCACTGCGCCGGGTCTCCACTTCGAGTTATTGTTCACAGTCAGAACTGGTAATGGCTGATTCGGGACTGCAGTTGAAACATAAGTGCGGGCGGGCAACGTCGTCGCCAAGAACCCAGCGGATAACACCAGGATATTGGAACCGGGAGAAATCGTGAAGGTCTTTCCGCTAGCGGTAGTGACCGCCGTTAAGTTACTCGTACTAACACCCGAGCGGAGTTGCTCAATAGGAATGTAATACTCGTTTACTGTGACCGTACATTGCTGGCCCGGCTGAATGACACAGGGTACCGGGTCGGTGCTACTGGGTCCTTTTACACGGGCGTCGATTGCTTTTATCGAGTCTTCTATTGGAGAAAATCCCTTTGGCATCTGACCATCGAGGATGGCTACACATTGAGTATGACTGGCTTTCAAGCTTTCGATCTGTTGCAACGGATTTAGGCCATTCCACTCGTTTTCAGAGGCCTGACGAGAGATGCTCTGGTACGTCCCTCCAGATTGCGTCGGATTCAAATTCTTGGCATTCTTGATGCCGTTCTCGATGTTGGCAAGGCTATTCTTGAAATTTTGACAGGGATCCTCCCCCCCCCTGCAACTTTTGTGGGGTTCAGCACCGAGAGCAGATAGGCTAGGTCGTTCGTCGGCGCTGTTGTGACGCTCGTATTAACCGTATACTGGTAGAGAATATTATTGACGTGTGTCACTGTAACCTCAAGCGTTGTTTCGTTAGTGATCTGTGTGGGTGCCCCACTCGGAGACGGCTTAGGGTTTGACCAATCGATTGTCACATTTACACTGTCACCGAATAGAAGAAACGAGAAGAGTGACAAAAGGACACATCCACGAAAAATCGTATTTAGCTTCCTGGGCGCTATTTCATTAACGCGAATTGATAATTGCACAAATCTCTCCCGACGGTTGCAGGTCATTGTTGCGCATTATTATATAAAAGACTCTCGATTATCAACGAAAAAACTTGCCGGAAAAACTTGCCGAGAGAAAACGCAGCTACGTCTGGCGAGTTTCCAATGGATGCCCAGCACTGTGACTCGGTTCGCCCGATCGCTCGGGATGAGAAGCACTGGTTCACATTCACCTCCCCTCCACTTTGGGCGGGGGCGCTTGGCCCGGCTTCCAAACGCTCATCGACGACGATGCCAAGCTCTATCGGAAGGGGAATGGGCAGGAAGCGACGCTGGGTTATCTGGGTCACGTGCTGATGGAAAACCGCAATGGTCTGATCGTAGATGCGTTGGTGACGCAAGCGGACGGGGCGTCAGAACGGGACGCGGGTCGGCTAATGATTCATCGGAAATGGCAAGAAGAGTCGACGCTGGGTCGGCTTGGAGTGATCAGTGTGGGAGCCGACAAGGCTTACGACGCGCCGGACTTCGTGACCACGCTCCGTGCGATGGGGATTCGACCCCACGTCGCTCAGAACCTCAAGCGGCCTGGCGGACGGCCGAGCGGCATACCAGCGCGGAATTCGCCAGTTTCCTCGAACCCGCCATTTCTGGCTGTAAGCGCACCAGGAGATTCACATCATTCTGGATAATCTGTCCGCACACAAGACCCATTAAGTGCAAGAGTTCCTGAAGCGGAACGCCCTGTAAAGCTTCATTTCACGCCCGCTTATTCTTCCTGGCTGACTCGCAGCGACGCGCCTCTAGCGCATCAGCGGCAGTGTTGCAAGGTAATTGCCATAGCCGATAATCACGGTAGAACACAGCAGGATGGCGAGGCCGGCGGCGAGCAAACGGTGGGCAATAGGACCGGCGCCTTTCCACTCATGCAAACTGATGCCCCAAAGGGAGCTGAAGATCACGATGCTCGCCATATGGATGGTCCAACTGGAGAACTTATAAGCGCCCATCTGCGTCTCGCCCATCGTGTAGAAGAAAAACTGCATGTACCAGGTGATGCCCGCCAACGCGCAAAACAAGTAGTTCGCCGCGAGGGGCACTCTGACGGTTTCGCGAAGCAGGGCTGTTGCGCTGCTGGTCAGCACGCTCGTGGTTGGCCCCGTCAAAGCTGTCTCCTCGATAGGCTGAGGCTCATGCGTTCGCGCATAGTTCACCGGTAGCTCGGCGCTAATGTATTCGCGGCCGCTCTTGTTGCGAATGTTCAGCAGAACGGTCCAGACGAGGTTGGTGGTAAAGCCGCCCAAAAGCACCACGGTGAGAATCGGCAGTCCTTGCCAAAGCGTAGGAGTGCCGTGCTGAATGGTGAGCGTTCGGATGGGGTTTCCCGCGGCTAATCCGTAAGCGAAGCACGCGCTCATCACTCCCGAAAGGACCGCTACGGCGAATCCCTTGCGCAGGTTGAACTCGGCTATGGCCGTCTTCTGCTGTTCGGGGGGCATCGCGCGCTCTTTATAGACTCCGGCCATGCCCGCGACCGCAAGGCCCAGCAGACATACGAATATGCCGAACAGGATGACGCGGCCGGAGGTGGTGCCCAGAACCTTCCCCATGAACTCGCCGCTGAATATCGGCGGCATCAACGTACCGAAGGCGGCGCACAGACCCATGACGATGGCCATACCGAGCGAGAGCCCAAGATAGCGCATGGTAAGTCCGAAGGTGAGTCCTCCGATTCCCCACAAAAGGCCGAAGAAGAAGCACCAGAACAGCGTGCTGCCTGGAGTAGCGGCCAACACCGCCGGTAGATCGCGCGTCAGCAGCCCGGCTACAATCCACGGAGCGACGATCCAACTGAAGATGCCGCCCACCAGCCAATAGGTCTCCCACGACCAGCGCTTGACAGCACGGTAGGGAACATAAAAACTGCCTGAGGCCAAACCACCCAGCCAGTGGTAAACAACGCCAAGCGCAGGATTCATAGATCTCTAGCGGAGGAACGCTTCCTGCAAGCCACCGTCCACTGGAATGATGTGGCCGGTCGTTTTTGCGCTCTGGTCGCTCGCCAGCCAAACAATGGCGTTGGCGCAATCGCTCGGCAGAATCGGCCGGCGCGTCAAGGTGCGCTGCGCGTAAAAGTTCGCCAGTTTGCCGCGGAGTTCTTCCGTGGATTCGGTTTCCTCAAACTCTATCTCATATTTCCGCAGGGAGTTGATCACTCGATCGCGCGGAAACATGGTGGAACCCGCCACGACCGTCGCCGGTGCAATGCCATTGACCCGCACCAACGGCGACAAGCCGATCGCAAGTTCGCGGACCAGGTGATTCACAGCCGCCTTGCTGGCGTCATAGGCTTCGCTGCCATGCTTCGGCACAACCGCGTTCGCAGAGCTTGTGAGCACGATCACGGCAGGCAGTTGCTGATCGTGGAAGACCCAGCCCAGCTCCTGCGCGAGCAGATAATTGCCGGTCACGTTCACCAGGAACGTTTTGCTCCATTGCGCTTCGGTCAATTTGCCGCCATTGCCGCCTACCGGGAAGATGGCGGCTGTGTTGATGATTCCATCCAGGCCGCCGAACCTGAGGACGGTGAATCGCGCAGCGGCCGCGATGCAGGGTGTGCTCGCGATGTCCACGGCGATGTGCGCAGCGAAATCGGAGGAGGATAAAGCGGCCACCTCGGACGCGACACTCTTTGCGGCATCGCCGTTTTGATCGGCCACTACGACGTGCGCTCCTTTAGCAGCCAGCAGCAGGGCCACTTCACGGCCAATTCCGCTGCCGCCACCCACCACAAGCAGAATCCTACGGCTGAATTCCGCTTCGGGAGGCATGCGCCGCAATTTTGCCTCTTCCAGCGCCCAATATTCAATGCGAAAAGCCTCGGAGCGGGGAAGCGCGACATAGTTGTGAAAGCTTACGAATTGCTCCGACTGGCTGGGGCGCAGAGCCTGCGGATAAGGATGAGAAACGTGCCCTTCTTCAAGCGCATTCGCTCCCGCCATCACGTGAATAGCGTTCATGAAAAATTCTGTGGTGATACGGGCTTCTTTCTTATTCCGGCCGAAGCCGAATATTCCAAGACCGGGAATAATGACCACAGAAGGATTCGCGTCACGCAAGGGCGGGGAATCGCTAGCGGCCCATTCCTGGTAGTACCGCGCGTAGTCCGCGCGATAGGCCTCGGCCCGCTCCGCAATCAGGGCTTTGAGAACGGTGGCATCCTCTTCGGCAGGCTTCCAATCCACCAGCATGGGGCGAATGCGCGTTCGCAGGAAATGATCGGGACAACTGGTGCCGAGCGCGCCTAATTCACTAGCCCATTTCGATCCCGCGAAGGTCAGCGCGTCCTCGCTATCGGCATAATGCGCGATCACGCGGCGGCGCGTGGAAAGAATGCCTCGCATGGCAGGCAGCACCGCGGCCGCGATGGCGTGCCGGTCCTGTATGCCAGGCGTCTGCAGGCCGCCAAACAACTCAGGGCGCTTCGTCTGATGTTGCTGTATGAATTCGCCCATCTGATCGATGGTGCGGATGCTGTTCAGGTAGCACTCGCGCTGTGTGCCGCCCCAGGTAAAGAGCCCGTGGCTGGCCAGCAGAATACCCTCGCATCCTGGATTCTCGTGAACGGCGCGTTCTAATTGCAGACCCAGCTCAAAACCCGGGCGTTGCCACGGCAGCCAAACGATGTGCCGCCCGAACTGCTTATTGAATTCCTCCAGTTTCTTTTTGCCATTTGCGCTGGCCGCGATCGCGATTGCCCAATCAGGGTGCAGATGATCCACATGAGCAAACGGAAGAAAAGCGTGCAGCGGCGTGTCAATCGACGCAGCCACGCGGCTCTCGCCAAACGCCGCAAGGGGATAGTAGCCGACCATCTCATCTTCGTGCGCCTCGCCCCGATAGAGGCTCTTGAGTTCTTCCAGCCGCTGCAGATACAGGATGGCGAAGCCCGATTCCTTGATGGAACCCAGGTCGCCGCCGCTGCCTTTTACCGCCAGGACGCGCACTGGTTGTCCCGTAAAGGGATTCGGCATCTCAAATTTCGAACTGGTGTTGCCCCCGCCAAAATTCGTGATGCGCAAGTCGGCGCCAAGCAGATTGGAACGATAGCGCAGCAGAGCCAGCGAATCGCCGGCCAGCTTGGCTTCCTCTTTTTCGTCCCATAGATCTTTCAAATGTGTTTGTTCGAGTGTCTCAGGCATATTGCGAATTCTCCTGCCGGCTCGCGTAAATGATCAGGCGTAAGAGGACGCGGCCGCGGCATTATGGGCGGCGCGTTCCTCTGAGATGCGCTCCAGATAGCCGCTCTCCAGGAATGCGCGCATCGGATTTTCCGGCAAACCCTTGGCGCGCCGCCAATCGCGGATCGCCGGGCGGGCGTCAGTGGCGAAGGCATCCTGCAAGCAGGACTCGGCTGCGATCAGCTCCGATTTCTGCTGGGCCGCGGCCAACTGCTTGTGATTCACCAGCGCGGCCTTCGCGAACAATTCCTGCGCGATCGTCACAGTCTGAATCATTGCTTCTATTTTGCCCTTGAGATTATGGCTCTGGTCCACCATATAGGCGATTTCGGGCCGCTCGTCCATCTCCCATTGGAAATAAAGAATCTCGTGAAAGATACGGAAGACCTGATACGGGTCTATCGATCCCAACGTCAGATCGTCGTCCGCGTAGCGACGATCGTTGAAATGGAATCCGCCCAACATGCCTTCTGAAAGCAACCAGGCGACTATCTGCTCAATATTCTGAGAGACGTAGTGATGGCCAGTATCCACCAGCACTTTGGCTTGCGGACCGGCCTCTCTCGCCAGCAGCAGAGACATACCCCAGTCCGCAATGTCCGTGTGATAGAAGGCCGGTTCGAACGGCTTATATTCGATCAGCATGCGTTGCCCCAGCGCCAGTTCGCAATGCGCTGCTCGCAGCAGGTGCTCGAACCATTTCTTACGCTGGCGGATATTTGCCGTCCCAGGATAGTTGGAGCCATCGGCGAACCAAAGAGAGATATCTCTGCTGCGTATTTCCTGCCCAATAGCGATGCTGTCTGCTACGTGCCTCAGGGCAGTCTCGCGGACGCTTTCATCCGGATTCCCAAATGAACCGTGTTTGTAGATCTGATCCTGGAACAAGTTGGGGTTGATGGAACCGGCACGCACGCCGTGGCGTTGGGCGAGCGCGGCCACTTCTGTGCTGCTTTCGAGACCGCGCGGAAAATCCCAAAGCACGTGCAGAGCCATGGTCGGGCAGGCGCCGGTTACGGCATTCACCTGCCCCGCATCGCTGAACTTTTCTTCCAGGGTGGTGGCGGCCGCCGGTTGAATAAATTTTCCAAAGCGCGTGCCTGTATTGGCGAATCCCCACGATGGAACTTCAATTTGGAGCTGGTCCAGGGCGCGAAAAACTCTCTCAGTGTCTTTGGAATTCATGCTTGACTACGCTGAGGGCCATCATATTAAATTGTCATCGCGCCAAAATTACATCCAGCGTGCGGGGACCATGCACGCCCTTGATGCGCGTCATCTCGATGTCGGCCGTGGCGGAGGGTCCGGAAATGGCAGTCAGGGGCGCGTTTCCGAATTCACTCATCATGCGGATACCGGCCGCCACCGTCTCAACCACTTGATTTTCTGAAACCACGCACAGATGGTAATCGGGAATCAGGGTAAGCGCTCGCCGCCCTTGTCCCGCCGAATGGCGCAGCACGATTGTTCCCGTCATGGCGATCGCCAGCGCGCATCCTGTCAGAACGCCTTCGCTGTTATCGATCTCATGGAAAGTCAGCCCAGCGTCGGGAATGAACCTGAAATCCGGCGGCAGCCAGCCTGATGGAAATTCGGTTGGAATCAACAGCGCCTTTTTTTGGCGCGCGCGCATGGCTCGTCCAATAGCGGCGGAAATGTCCCGCTTGTCGCAGCGGTAAACTGTCGCTTCATAATCCTGTAGCCGGTCGATAAAGAGATGCACGCGATCCTCGCTCCCCAGATCGCCTTTTATGCGGTAATCGCGCCGGATGGCCGTATAATCGGCAGCGCGATTTGCGTTCAACCCTCCCGTAGCCTGGCGGATGCGGGCCAGTATTTCGTCGCGCGCATTCATTTTTGCTGTTCTCGCTCGCGACGCCACCAGTCCCGGAATGACTGCTTGGGAATCGCCGCCAGATCGCGATACTCAGTCCAGCCGCGCAACATTCCAGGCAGGCTGTGAATGGTTCCATCGCGCTCAAACGGCTTCTGTGCCAGCCGCGCCAGTTTCTGGGCCAGGGCGAACCGGCCGCCGTTTTCAAAAGCGAACGCGACCGCTTCCATGCCGGCGCGCTCCTCCAGCGCCGCTTCTCCACTATCTGTCACCTCGGCCCGTAGATGAATCAGAATCTCCGGAATACTGATTTTCACCGGGCACGCTTCATAACAAGCGCCGCAAAGAGAAGAGGCGTAGGGCAGAGACTGCGAATGCTCCAGAGACTGCAGCTGCGGCGTAAGAATTGCCCCGATGGGGCCGCTATAAACAGATCCGTAAGCGTGCCCTCCAGTCTGACGATAGACGGGACAGGCATTGAGGCAGGCCCCGCAGCGAATGCAATCGAGCGTCTCGCGCGATTCGCTATCGCCTAACACGTGCGTGCGCCCGTTATCGAGCAACACGACGTGAAACTCGCGTGGCCCGTCGCCTGTCGCGACGCCTGTCCAGACAGAGTTGTAGGGATTCATACGCTCGCCGGTAGCCGAGCGCGGCAGCAACTGCAGAAAAACGGCGAGATCTTCAAAACGCGGGATGACTTTCTCAATGCCGATAAGGCTAATCAGCACTTCCGGCAAAGAGACGCACATTCGTCCGTTTCCTTCCGATTCCACCATGCAGACCGCGCCCGTTTCGGCGATCGCGAAATTCGCCCCGCTAATGCCCACCTTGACGCGCAGGAATTTCTCGCGAAGATAGCGCCGGGCCGCGCTCGCCAGATCTTGCGGCTCATCACCTAGCTGAGCCAGTCCCATCTTCTCGATAAAGATCTGCCGTATCTCCATCTTGTTGCGATGCAGCGCCGGAACGACGATGTGCGACGGCTGGTCTTCTCCGAGCTGCACAATGAGATCGGCCAGATCGGTCTCATACGGCGCGATCCCTGCCGCTTCCAGAGCAACGTTTAGGCTGGTCTCATCGGAAGTTATCGTTTTCACCTTGATGACTTCGTTCGCATGGGCAGGGCGAATGATCTCGATGACGATGCGGTTGGCCTCCGCGGCATCGCGCGCCCAATGCACATGGCCGCCTGCGAGAGCGCACGCTGTCTCGAACTGCTCCAGGTAAAAACCCAAATGGCGAAGCGTGTGCTGCTTAATTTCGTGTCCCGCCTCCCGCAGCAGCTCCCAATCCGGCATTTCTTCAACCACGCTGGCCCGCTTTTTGCGAATTACATCGGTCGCGTGACGTACGTTGTGGCGCAACTGATCATTACCCAAAAGCTGCTTCGCTGCTTCCGGAAAACTCGGCGCCTCCGCCGCTGCCCCCACCCGTGCGCTCACGACTGCTCTCTTGTTTCCGTAGAAGCCAGAATCTCGGCTAGATGCAGGCACCGCACAGCACTGCGTTGACGGCTTAACCCTCCTCCGATATGCATCAGGCAAGAAGTATCAAGCGCCGTGCAAACTTCGGCTTGCGTGTCCAGCACGCAGCGCATTTTGTCGGAGAGCATAGCGGCTGAAACGTCTGCATTCTTCACTGCGAAGGTTCCGCCGAAGCCGCAGCACTCATTCGCTTCGGGAAGTTCCGCGATGGTCAAGCCGCGGACATTCTGCAGCAGTCGCAGCGGCTTGTCGCCTACGTGCAAAGAACGCAGCGAATGGCATGAGGGATGAAGCGTGACAGTGTGCGGAAAAAACGCGCCTACATCCGTGACACCCAACTTATCCACTAGCAGCTCAGAAAACTCAAAAACACGCGGAAGCATCATGGCAACGGCGCCGATCACGTCTCTATCTCCTGTGCGCGCGGCCATCTTTGGGTAGTGGTCGCGAATCATTGCCACGCAGGAAGATGACGGAACGCAAATCACTTCGGAATCGCGAAAAACCTCGAGGAAATGGCGCATCATGGGCAGCGCTTCCCGCCGATATCCGGTGTTGTAATGCATCTGGCCGCAACAAGTCTGAGCTTGCCGAAAGTCTACCGCGTGCCCCAAACGTTCCAGCACGCGTACCACGGCCTTCCCGGTTTCCGGGAAAAGCGTGTCGTTGTAGCAGGTAATGAACAGCGAGATTCGCACCGGTACCTACTTAATATAGGTTCATGGAAACCACTGGATCGATTCGGCAGACCGTCGAGCACGAATTACAGGCTGTGCCATTTATCGATGTCCACACCCACCTATTCCAGCCATCGCTGGGGTCAGTTGGTTTATGGGGCATCGATGAACTTCTTACGTATCATTACCTGGAAGCCGAGTTGTTCCGGTCGTCGAAGCTAACACCCCAGCAGTACTGGGAGCTTTCGAAGGCGGAACGCGCCCACGCCATCTGGAAAGCCTTGTTTGTCGAGAACGCGCCGGTTTCCGAAGCGACTCGCGGCGTCGTGGCGGTTTTGAAAGCATTCGGCCTGCCCGTCGAAGGCGAAACGGCGCTCGCGGAGGCGCGCGAATTCTTTACTGCACAGCAACTGGAGCCGCATATCCGTCGAGCATTTCAGCTTGCCGGCATCAGCGAAGCGGCTATGACCAATGACCCGCTAGACCCCAACGAAGCGCCCTTGTGGGAGGCGGGAGCCGCGCCGCATGACTTGTTTCATGCCGTTTTGCGGCTCGACCGGATTCTCGAAGGCTGGCCGGAAAACTGGCGAGTCCTGGAGGCAAGAGGATATCAGGTGGATGCGAGCCTCTCCTGCAAAACGCTGACGGAAGTGCGCCGCTTTTTGGTCGATTGGTGTCAGAAGATGCAGCCCGTCTATATGGCTGTTTCACTGGCTGACACCTTTCAGTTTCCGGAGGAGAGCGCGCGGGCGCACCTGCTGGCCGGTGCGGTTCTACCAGTCTGCCGCGAATTCAAAATTCCGCTCTCGCTGATGATTGGCGTTCGCCGCCAGGTGAACCCGGCCATCCGCCTGGCGGGCGACGCCGCCGGGAGAGCCGATCTTCGGAGCCTGGAAAATCTTTGCCGCAACTTTCCGGACAACGCCTTCCTCTGCAGCGTGCTCAGCAGGGAAAATCAGTACGAGCTCTGCGTTTACGCGCGCAAATTCGCTAACCTGATGCCATTCGGATGCTGGTGGTTTTTGAATAATCCATCTATCGTGGAAGAGATTACCAGGGAACGCATTGAGATGCTTGGAATGTCGTTCATACCGCAGCATTCAGACGCGCGTATCCTGGAACAGGTGATTTATAAGTGGCGCAATACGCGTCGCACTCTTGCTCCTATTCTCGCGAACACTTACACGTTGCTGATGGAGGATGGAGGAACGGTCACGCGCGAGCGTGTGAAAGCGGACATCACGCGCTTGTTCCGCGGAAACTTCAAAGACTTCTGCTGCCTTAAGCCCCGGACACCTTGAAAGCCACGGCGTAGTCGCACGGCTTCTGTTCCGGAAGGATGATCCTGAGCCCGGAATCGTTCTGCGCCCACTGCAATTTGCCATCAAAGCCGAGCAGTTCGACGTTCTGAATCTTGCCTATCCGGTATTGATTGTTCGTGCCCAGCGGGCCAATGACAGCCTCGAATTCCGGCCAGCCCATGACAAAGGCGTATAGCGCATTTCCCTTCGTCGTGAAGCGGATATCCGCGGCGGTGAGGTCCTTGCGTTTGCTTTCGTTAAACGAGGAACTGGCGGAGGGCTTCTCTGATCCCGGTCCTTCCCCATAGATTTTCCACGGCCGCGTGGCATGAATGGCTTCGCTGTTTACGGCCATCCATTTAGTAATCTCTGAGAGAACGTTCATTTCCTCCAGATCAATCTGGCCGCTAGCGGGCAGCGGAAAATTCAACATCAGGTTGCCATTGCGGCTGACAATGTCCACCAGCAAGTCGATTACGGTCTTCGGAGTCTTATACTTGATTCCCCGTTTGTAATGCCATTCGCCGATGCAAGTATCAGTCTGCCACGGCCGCGGCCAGATGTTATCCACTATGCCGCGCTCCACATCCAGCGTCGCAACGCCGTGCTCCGTGTCCTGCACGCGCTTGCTGGTGTAGACGGCTTCCACTTTCCCGCCATTTCGTTTGGCGCTCTGGTTGTAGTGATGCGCAACCAGCGCTAAGCCATAATCTTCAAAAGGAAGCGCGCCGTCGGTGTACAGCAGATCCGGCTGATAATTGTCCACCAGATCCTTGATCCGCATATACCAGTGACGTTTCCACCACTCCGGTATATTGCTCTCATCCCAATCAAGCTTGGTGAAAACCTCGTCGGAATCGACATAAAGGTCGTGATATTTTGGGTTCGCGCCGTCATAGGGGACGCCCGCCAGAGGGCCGGTTGCATCATGCCCGTGGCTGACTGAAAACCATTTGTAAGTGATCCACAGATGTTCGCTTACCGCGAATTTCAGGCCTTCGTTGCGAACCGCGTCCCGCCACATGCCGACAATGTCCTTCTTCGGTCCCATCCTGGCCGCATTCCAGGGCTGATACTTCGAGTTCCAAAGATCGAAATTGTCGTGATGAACGCCCATGCTCATGAAATACCTGGCGCCAGCTTTCTTGTAGAGGGCAATTAACTCGGCGGGATTCCACCGCTCGGCCTTCCACGCGGGAATGGTGTCCTTATAACCGAACTTCGAAGGGTGCCCGTAGGTCTCCACGTGATAGTTGTATTGCGGGCTGCCCTGCATATACATGTTGCGCGCATACCAGTCGCCATCCTCGATAGCGGACTGCGGGCCCCAGTGCGCCCACATCCCGAACTTCGCGTCGGCAAACCAATCCGGAATTTCATAGGATCTCAAGGATTCCCGCGTGCCTTGGAAGGGTCCTTGCTCCGGTTCAATGCCAGGAGGAAGCTGGGGTTCCACGGCGCTCGCCCGACCTGCAAATACGCTGGCCGCAAGCATGCCGACGGCGGTTCGTCTATTGATTTTCAAGAGTTCACTCCCGAGGCGAGAAAGCCGCCGTCGACGCCGATACACTGTCCGGTCACGAATGCAGAGGCATCCGAAGCCAGAAAGACGGCCGCCCCGATCAGTTCAGACGTCTGTCCAAAGCGTTTCATGGGCGTGCGCAGCAGCAGTTCGCGGCCACGCTCCGTGCCGTCAAGAAATGCCGCATTGAGGTGCGTGCGAAACACGCCCGGCGCGATCGCGTTCACGTTGATTCCATTTTGCGCCCATTCAACCGCCAAACTGCGCGTGAGGCCCAGAACTCCTGCCTTCGATGTTGTGTAGGCGGCTACTTCAAAAAATCCCAGATAAGAGGTGAGCGAAGCAATGTTGATGATGCGGCCGTTTCCGCTATTGAGCAGCGGCTCATAGAAGCTCTGGCAAGCACGCAGCGTACCGGTCAGGTTGACGTCCATCAGATCGCCCCATTCCGTTTCGCTTACCTCGGCAGTTGGCTTGCGAAAGGTCCTGCCGGCTGCATTGAGCAGGATATCCACTCGTCCAAACCGCTTCAAAACGGCATCGCGGAAGGTATCGACGGATTCCCGTTTGGCTGCATCGGCCGTCAGAGCCATGGACTTCCGGCCCAGTTTTTGAATCTCCCCGGCTACTTCGCGAACCAGATTTTCACGGCGGCCTGTGGCGACGACATCGGCGCCCGCTTCCGCCAAACCGGTAGCGAGAGTGCGGCCAATTCCTGATGTACCTCCCATGACGATCGCAACTCGACCCGAAAGATCGAACAACTGCCCTCCTGGCATGAGGATATCTTACCCTCAGGTATTTATCGAACTCGCTAACCCAACTCGCTAACCCAGCGTGAGCCAGCAACCGAGCACAATCTCGCCGATCGCCACACGTTGAGTCAACTTTGGATTCTCCGCGAAGTATTCCAGAATGTCGTCGATCAGGGGTATGCCAAACTCCAGCTTGCGCATGTACTCAACAGGAATGATGAGTCCTAGCGCTCCGTCTACCACCATCAAGATGCCAAGCGACCGCCGCACCAGTTTTAGTTTCATAAGGCTCGATGAAAAGACGCTTTGTCCCTCCTTTGGCGTCAAACCGAAATGTTATCTTACAGCCGGGTACTTCCATGACGGCGGTAGATCTCTCAAGCGATGCCGGACTTGTTGCGATGGTCTTGCTCACCGTGAATATACTGCTCGGTCTCGTGTTATCGGCGCGCTATAACACCGTACGGAACTGGCCGCGCCGCCGCTTGCCGATCTTCGACATCCACAACTGGACCGCCTATATCGCACTCGGCTTGATTGTTCTTCACCCGCTTCTTTTGCTCTTGTCGCGAAGCGCCGGATTTCGCGTGATTGATGTGCTCTTTCCGCTGCACTCTCCGAAACAGACGCTTTACAACTGCCTCGGCGCCGTCGCGTTCTATTGCGTTGTATTCGTCGTCGTCACATCGTACGTGAGGAGTCGCCTGGGTAGCCGTCTCTGGAAGAAGCTTCACTATGTTTCCTATGCCGCGGCCGGATTCCTGTTTGTTCACGGCACTTTGATAGATCCGGGGCTGAAGAATGCGCCTCCCGACGTACTCGACGGCGAAAAAATTCTAGTCGAGGCATGCGCACTCTTAATCGCCGGCGCGGCTATTTGGCGTATTCGCTACCAGCCCAGGAAGCGCAGCCTCGCGGCCTCCATTCGTAAAACCGATTATGAGGCAGTATAGATTCCGATGGAAGTGATATCCGCTTTTGCCTTGGGTCTCGAGCCTCCTTATTTCGCAGTGATCTTTTCGACAATCAGAACCCCGGGCGACCGCCAGTACGAAGCCACCGCCCAGCGCATGGCCGAATTGGCTCAATCGATGCCGGGCTACCTGGGCATCGAGAGCGCGCGCGGCGACGATGGCTTCGGCATTACTGTGTCCTATTGGCGCGATGAATTATCCATGGCAGCATGGCGGCGGCATTCTGAGCATCTTCTGGCCCAGGAACGCGGCAAGCGGGAGTGGTACCAGCACTACGAAATTCGCGTTGCCAAAATTGAGCGTGCTTATTCCGGACCTGCCGGGCGCTAGGTCTGCATGCGTTCAGCCGTCAAGCTTCATCCAGTCGCAGCGACAGACATTTCGCGGCGCCACCGGCCCGCATGAATTCGGTGAGAGGGGTCGTGGTGACGTGAAATCCGCGCCTGTTCAGCCATGCTATGACTTCAGGAGTCGCATGGTTGAGAATCGCCGCGCTCCCGATGTTCACTGTGTTGCAGGCGAAGTTGGCGGCATCCTCGCTCGATAGGGCGAGCCGGCGGTTCTCCGGTACTCGCGCCTCGATAGCCGCTTTGCCTGCTTCATCAAAAGCCGGCGGATAGTACAGCAGATACCCTCGCTCCAATGGGCAGAAACAGGTGTCCAGATGGTAATAGCAGGGATCCTGCAGCCGTAGCGTTTGCACTTCCACGTCAATAAACTCTTCCAGGTACTTCTTTGCTCCAGCGTCCGAACGTAGTCCGTGCCCCAGCCACAGCAGGGGCTCATGACGATCGAGCAGGGCGTCGCCCGCCCCCTCAAACAGAACGCCTGGGGGAAGCGTTTCAACCTTAAAGCCATCCGCAGCAAGCCAGTTGGCAAAATGTTGTGATTCAGGCTGGCGCTCTGGAAACCGAAAACTGCTCAACACGGCCGTGCGGCCTTTGATTACCGCCGCGTTTGCTGTAAAAACAAGGTCCGGAAGTCCCTGCACAGCCGGCAGCGAGGCGACCTCAGCGTGCTCGCTCAATAGCGCGTGCAAGCGAGACCATTGACTCGACGCCAGCTTAGCGTTAGTGGCGTGTATCTGGCCTTCCATCCAGGGGTTGATGACATATTCCACGCCGAAATGCACCGGCGGACACATCAGGAAGCGCAATCGCCTCATCCGTTCAGTGCTGTTCCTTCCCCAAAATTCACAATCGATACCCTGACGGTGGACATTTATTCCCACTCAATTGTGCCCGGCGGCTTGTGGGTCAGATCGTAGAATACAGCGCAGACTTGACGTATTGCGAGAAGTTTCTCCGTCAGCCGATGCAAAGCGGCGCCATCCATCAAAACGACGTCGGCGGTCATGCCGTCGGCCGAGTTGATGGGGCGGAGAATGACCGATTCGGGTGCGCCGGGCCCGCCAAGCGGGATCAGAACAACGGGCAACTGCCAAACTTTATCGTCGAAACCAGTTTCGGCGCACAAGTCTCGGACGATGGCGTCCGCCTCGCGGAGAATATCGAGGCGTGCTTTCGTGATAGCGGCAGCGGAGACGCGCAGCGCGGCCAGATCTGATCTCGCGCCGCAAAGCGCAATGACGCGATTGATATCCGAACGCGAGTTCGCTAGCGCCGGCGCAGTTTTCGCGATGTGCTCAAGGGAAGGTTGATCCGGCATTGCCAGTACGCATCGGTAGCTGCGGGCATCGCCTTGCACTCCCACGGAGCGGATGGGCAGAAGGAAGCCGCCCGGTGTTGCCGTGACGGCCGTATCGCTTTGCGAGCACAGGCAGCGAATGGCGAGGCCCGGACCGGGGAATGGATGGCGCGACAGAAATTTTCGGGGGACGCCGATCTCGCGGCCAATCTCGCGGACTTCGTCTTTATAAAAACAATTGAGCGGCTCGACGATACGCCCCGAGTCGATCAGCGCCTGAATGCCCGGCACGCGATTGTGATGCGTCTTGATGAGATCAGCTTTGGCCGTACCGCCAGATTCGATTGTGTCCGGATAGATTGTGCCTTGGCCCAGGATCCATCGGCCGTCTAGAAATTGCGCGGTGGAGAGGACGCGCTCCTGCACTTTGACAAACTGCTCGCCGATAACACGGCGCTTCTCTTCCGGATCGACGATGCCGCGGAGCGCAGTCAGAAACTCATCTTGGGCTTCATCGACGAGAAAGTTTCGAGCGCCCAACTCTCCGAAGATCGAACGAACAAACTCTGTCTCGTTTTTGCGCATAAGGCCGGAATCCACAAAAATGCCGAATACCCGCTCCGGGCCAAGCGCGCGGAGGCACAAGGTATAGGCAACCGTGGAATCGACGCCGCCGCTGACGAAGAAGAAGACGCTGCGGTCACCGGCGGCCGCCCGAATCTGCTCTTCGATGAGCGGCACGCGCTGAGAGACGTCCCAATCCCTGGCGGCGCCGCAGATGCCAAAAACAAAGTTTTCGAGTATCTGCCGGCCAGCGTGCGTGTGGGCGACTTCGGGATGGAACTGGATGCCAAAAAGCTTGCGCCCAGGATCCGACATGGCGGCCACGCCTGATACTTCGGAAGAAGCGATGACGCGGAAACCGGGCGGCACCGACGCAACCGTATCGAAGTGGCTCATCCAGATCTGCGATCTCCGGACACCATTCCAGAGCGGGTCGTCCGAAGTCACGGTGAGGTGGGCGATGCCGTACTCGCCACTTTCGCCCTTGCACACTCTTCCGCCCAGCTGGCGGGCCATTAGTTGATGACCGTAGCAAATGCCGAGTACGGGAAGACCGGAGGCGAGGATGGCAGGATCAATGTCCGGACTGCCTTGCTCGAGCACGCTCGCCGGGCCGCCGGAGATAATGATGCCCTTTCTGCCCCGAAGAGACGCCGCCGGTACATCGCTGTGCGCCACATCCGCGTAGACGCCCAGTTCGCGGACCCGGCGGGCGATCAGATGCGTGTATTGGCCGCCCGTGTCCAGGATGGTAATTTGCGGAACAAGGACTTGGCGGGCGTGCTCCGCCGCGGAAATTTCAGACGAAGATGGCGGGACGGGCGCTGAAGTCAAACCGGGTGTGCGAGAAGCCGTTAGTGGACCAGGCTCGCTCGCTGTTTTTCAAAACGGGCCTTCGACTCGGCCAGCAGATTGGCGGCCTTGGGCATGGCTTCCACGGCCAATTGAACCTCAGGATCCTGCTGCACGCCGACACGTTGGGAGTCTTCAAAGCTGAATGCCGTGATATACATCTGGGCGCGCAGGTGGTCGCGAAGCCAGGCGTGATCGCGGGTCCAATCCGCTTCCGTAAACTGGACGCCTTGTTTCAGCAGGTAATTGTGAAGATCTTCCAGGACGGACTCATCCGGAACCCAGTTGGCCGGTAGCTTGGTGCTGTGATTCGCGAAGTAGAAAGCGGTGAAATCAAAGAAGGTGTTCTTACGAACGACGTTCAGCTCAAAGGCATCCAGCTTGGGATCTTCATACTTCTGATCAGGCGTGATGCCGCCCCCGCCAAACACTGTGCGGCCGAGATCCGTCTGCTTGATGTCCGTAGGATCTTTCGACTCGGCGCGCTTCCCGTAGTAGTAATCAAGGAATGAAATGTTTGAGTAGTTGCGTTGAATGAGGCGGCCGCTAGGAGTGTAGTAGTGCTGCGTGGTGAGCAGGAGCCCGGTATTGTCGCTCAGCGGATAAACAGTCTGGACCAGCCCCTTGCCGAAGGTGGTGTCGCCGAGCACCCAGGCGCGGTCATGATCCTGCAGCGCTCCCGAGACAATTTCAGCAGCCGACGCGGAGTAGCGGTTCACCAGAACAACGATGGGATAGCTCTCTCCGTACTGGCTGCCTCTGGCGAGATAAGGCTTTTCCGAATAGGCGCGGCCGCGGTGAGAAACAACTACCTGGCCGCGATCCAGCCAATGGCCGGCGACCGCGACGCCTTCCTGCAAGAGACCTCCCGGATTTTCGCGAAGGTCGAGAACCAGGCCCTTGATGTTCTGCTCGCCCAGTTCCTTAAGATTGTCCTCAAGTTCCTTGCTGGTGGTCTCCGTGAACGATTCCACCCGAATGTAGGCGATGCCGGGCTTCAACCAAAACGCCTTCCACACGCTGTTACGGGGAATCTCATCGCGCACCAGGTTGAACGTGATCGGCTTGGCCGAGCCTTCGCGGTTCACCACCACCTGAACCTTGGTTCCCTTGGGGCCTTTCAACATCTCCGCCACCTGGCTGGTGTTGAGGTTGTCGACCCGCTTGTCGTTTACCTCCAGGAGCATGTCGCCGGGACGAATGCCCGCTTTATAGGCCGGCGTTCCCGCGAACGGATGCACAACGATGGGTTTGCCGGTGCGCGGTTGCTGGCCGATCATCATACCGATTCCGTAGTAGCTGCCGTGCTGCTCTTCACGAAGCCCGGCGAATTCTTTGGGGTCCAAGAAATTCGAGTGCGGATCCAGCGTCCGGAGCATGCCCGGGATGGCCCCCGTGTAGATGGCCTTATCGGGCGAGAGCTTATCGGCATAGTTTTCACCGACGGTGTCGTACACCTTGGTGAACTCCTGAATGCTTGCCTTCAGGTCTTCATCCGAGCTTGGGGCCCGTTGCGCGCTCTGCGCGGCCACAACCGGCAGCGTACCGGGACCAAACAAGCCGCCAACAACGGCACAGGAAGCTAAAAATAGGGGAACAAAAAGCAAATACCGCCGCTGGGACGACAAAGGAACCTCCGGGCTCTGTTTTCAGTATAGACGGTAGGAAAGACGATAAGCGGCGTGCGAAAGTTGATTTTTATCCGGTCGCTCGCGCGCGTTTTGTAAGAAAGGATTCAATGCGAGCGCCCTTCTTGGGAATTTCATCCAGGCGGCGGACCTGATCGCTGACGCAAACCAGGAACATGGGCTGACGCGCGTTCTTAAGGAGGTCTATGATGCGATCCTGCTGATCTTCCAAAAAGATGGACTTGCCGTCTGTCAGAAGATGCAGCCGGGAATCGGAGGAAAGAACGTCTGCAAGCCGGCGGCCCATCTCGCGCTGCAGGAAGCGCAGAACGCGCCGGATTTTTTGAAGGGAGAAACCCTTGCGCCGCAGCTCGGCGATGACGGTGATCTCAATGACTTCTTCGGGAAGGTAGATGCGCTTGTGGCCCTGGTGCCTGGGGGAGACCACCTTGCGCTCATCCCACCACTGGAGTTGGCGAAGGCTGACCTGGGCAATGCGGGCGACGTCTGTGCTGGTATAGGTACGCTGCGGGACCCTTTCGCCGCGCCCCGCCGTCGATTGCGCTCTTTCTCCGCGGCCCGGTGCTGAATCGAGAGGTAAATCAGGACGGACTTTCCGTGTTTTGAACATGACGCCCAGTTTGCGTTTTGGATTCCAACGGCTTCAAAGATTGTACTAGAACTGCGACTACAGTCAAGCCATGAACCGTCCAACGCCCGGCGCGATTTCAGATCAGGCTACGCTGATTACATCCGTTGATGTGGAAAGCCACGGCCATCTTTTCGACTACTCTTCTGGCGGCTGTATTGGCCGCGATCTTAGGATACTCCTATTTTGCGCGTTCCCACAGTGGCCTGCGCTTTGTCGACACGCCGTCGATGATCACGCAGGTGAAGCAATTGAAGCAACTGGTCACGGTTCGTTACAGCATCCAGCGCGTAGTGGGCATGACGGAGCCGAAAGTTCCGCTAGGGTCGGAATCGATTCTGCTGATGGTGCAAGGCGAAGCGTTGGCCGGGGTGGATCTGGGGAATCTCAGCGCGAGAGATTTCAAGCGCTCATCCAATCACATTGTGACCATCGCCCTGCCGGCGCCGCAACTGCTGGACGCATATCTCGATGAGAAGCAAATCAAGGTGTGGGACCACAGCATCACCTGGTGGACTCCGTGGGTTCCATATGACCCGGATCTGGAGCACAAAGCCCGGCTTCAGGCCCTGAACGAAGTTCGTTCGGCAGCGTTGGAGATGGGCATTTTGGACCAAGCCCAGCGGAATGCGGAAGAGTCCATCCGGGATTTTCTCGGCGCGCTTCACATTGAGGCGCGCTTCGAGAAGCGGGGCTCCTGAAAAAAGGTCTTAGAAAGCGGGATGCAGTACAACAGATAGAAGCGCATGGGGACTCTATCCACCGCCGGTACAAGCCCGGCGAGCCCGCCGGCAATCGCGGTGCACAATCTGGTGAAGCGTTATCCCAAAGCCAAAGGAAACGCCGTCGATGGCGTCTCGTTCGAGGTCGCGGGAGGCGAAATTTTCGGCTTGCTCGGGCCTAATGGCGCCGGCAAGACTACCACCATCGGCGTGCTGACGACCGCGATCCTGCCGACCGACGGAGCGGCGTCCGTCATGAAATTCGATGTCGCGAGCGAGCCGATAGAGGTGAAACAGCGCATCGCCGTGGTGCCGCAGCAGAGCAACCTGGATCGCAGCCTGAAGGTTCGGGAAATTTTAACTTTTCACGCTGCCTACCACAACGTGCCGCGCCGGGAGCGGGAAGCGTTAGCCGACCGGCTGCTGGAAGAGCTCGGCTTGGGCGAGCGCAAGAACGAAAAGGTCAACCGCTATTCGGGTGGAATGGCTCAGCGGCTGATGATTGCGCGAGCGCTGATGCACGCCCCTGACGTGCTCTTCCTGGATGAACCGACTAACAATCTGGATCCGCAGTCGCGGCTGTTCCTATGGGACAGGATTCGCGGGCTCAACGCAGCCGGTCTTACGATTCTGCTCACAACCCATGACATGGAAGAGGCTGATAAACTGTGCAACCGCATCGCAGTGATGGACCACGGCAAGATTCTGGTGGATGATACACCGGCCGAACTCAAGAAATTGATACCGGGCGGGACCTCGCTGGAAGTGCGGGCTTACGCTCCTCCCGATGACGAAAGGATTATCCAGCAGCGGGTTACGGCGGCGCTCAACGCAATTCCCGACGTTGGAAAAGTGGAGCTTCTGGAAGACACAGCAGTGGAGGAGGCGGAGCCCGGTTCTCTGACTTACCGCATGTATGCGGATGCGGTGAACACCTTAATTGGACCGGCGGCCCAGGCCGTGCTCAGCGCTGGCGCGGAAGTTCGCGACTTGAGCGTCAAGCAGCCGACGCTTGAGGAGGTTTTTATTTTTCTAACAGGGAGACATCTGCGCTAATGGCACAAGTTACTTCCACAACGATGGTGCTGGACCGGACGCATGCGCGGCGTCAAGCGACGCGAACCCAGCTGGCGGTGAACGCCTTTTTCGCAATTCTATCGCGGGACGTCAGGGTTACCGCCCGCGAATTCATTCCGTTTCTACTTCAGGCCCTGATGCAGCCTTTGTTCTTCTTGTTTATCTTTGGCAAGGTGCTGCCGGGCATAGGTCTCGCGGCCGGTGACTTCGCAGCTCTGATGTTGCCCGGAATTGTGGCTCTTACGGGAATGATTGCCGCGATGCAAGGCGTGACGCTTCCGCTGGTGCTGGATCTTGGCTTCGCGCGAGAGATTGACGACCGTCTGCTTTCACCGCTGCCGGTCTGGTGGGTAGCGCTCGAGAAAGTTATTTTTGGAGCGATGCGCGGAACGGTGGCGAGTTCTGTTATCTTTCCGCTCGGCTGGCTCATTCTGGGCAATGGCTTCACCGTGCGCGCCGATCGAATCCCGTTGTTGATCGCGATGATCCTGCTCACCGGATGCGTCGGTTCCACCATAGGCCTGCTGATGGGAACCGTCATCAAGCCCGATCAGATCAGCCTGATGTTTACGCTCATCTTCACGCCATTGCTGTTTACCGGCTGCACCTACTATCCGTGGGGCGCGCTCGGCAATATCAAATGGTTCCAGGCCCTCACACTCTTCAATCCACTTACTTACGCTTCTGAGGGGCTGCGCTACTCAATGGTGCCTCCCATACGCGGACATGATTTCCCGACGCTCAACTTGGGCTGGATTCTGGTGGCGCTGGTTCTTTCGGTGATACTGACGTTTTTTGCCGGGAGCCGCACGTTTTATCGGCGAGTGGTGACTTAACAAGAAGCCTGGCTTAGCCCGTGGGAGGGCCGACCTGCAGTTCGTTGTCTACCGACTTGACGCCTTTTACCTTCTTGGCCAGCTTGGTCGCGCGACTCTTGCCCTTGTCACTATCCACGCGTCCCTTGATGGTGACCACCCCATCCTTGACGCTTACGTCAAGCGCGCCGCCCTTTACGTCGGGATCGGTGGTGAGCTTCATGCGCACCTGATCAGTAATCGAGTCGTCTGTAGGAGCCGCCTTCTGGCCGGCTGCGACGATGGGCTGGACAAGCGTGCCCATAACCAGTAACAATACCGCTGCTATCCGTTTCATTGCGAGCTATCTTCTGACCCTATCATGGAGCGGTAGTCTATGGTGTTCAGAAAATCCGAATCCTCCCGCCACTTCGGGTTGATCTTTACAAAGAGCGAGAGGAAGACTTTACGGCCGAGCAGGCGCTCGATCTCCAGCCGGGCGGCGGATCCGATTTTCTTCATCATCTGGCCTTTGTCGCCGATCAGAATTGCTTTCTGGCCGGGACGCTCAACGTGAATGGTCGCGGCAATCCTGGTCAAGCTCGGCGTTTCGTCCCAGGTGTCTATCAAAATGGCGACGGCGTGCGGCACTTCTTCGCGCGCCGAATGCAGAATACGCTCCCGAATGATTTCCGCCGCGAGGAAACGCATGGGCTGGTCCGTCAGGTGATCTTCCGGGAACAGCGCCGGCCCTTCGGGAAGATGCTCCGTGATGACGCGCTTGAGCTCGTCGAGATTTTCGCCTTTTCGGGCGGAAATCGGGACCGCGGTCAGCCAGGGAAACAAGTCGTTGTAGGACTGGATCAGCGGAAGCAGCAGGCGCTTGTCGTCGATCCGGTCGATTTTGTTCAGCACCAGGATGGCCGGTGTGGATTCGTGGAGCGCGCTGACGGCGTGCTTGTCTTCTTCACGCACCGGCTTCGTGGCATCGGCTACGTAGAGAATAAGGTCGCGATCCTGCAAAGCGCCCCGCACGCAGTTCATCATGCGCTGGTTGAAAAGAGTGTCCGATTTGTGGATACCGGGCGTGTCGATAAAGACGATCTGGACATCGGGATTGGTCATGACTCCCTGAATGGAAGTGCGCGTCGTCTGCGGCTGCGGAGCGGTAATGGCCAGCTTTTCGCCCACCAGCCCGTTCAGCAGGGTGGACTTTCCGGCGTTAGGGGGTCCTGCGATGGAAACGAAGCCGGCGCGATGGCCGGTCATTACGGGTTTGCTCCCACGGGAGAAGGGCTCTCCACGCGCGAGATGCGAACCTCATCCACGCGGCGCTCATTGCCGGCAAGCACCTCGACGCGGATTCCGCCGCGCTCGGCGGTTTCGCCCACTTTCGGTACATGGCCCAGCCATTCGGTAACGAGACCGCCGACCGTGGTGGATTCGGTGTCTTCTTCCGGGCGGAAGTTCAAGAGATCCTCGAGGCGGTCCAGATCCAAATTTCCCGGAGCGATGTAGACGTGGTCGGACTCCTGCCGGACATCCCGCTCCGGCTCATGCTCATCGCGTATCTCACCTAGAATTTCTTCAACCAGGTCTTCCATGGTGGCGAGTCCCGCGGTATTGCCATATTCATCGACGACGATCACCATATGAGAGCCGTCATGCTGCATCTCGCGCAGCAGATCGGTGACGGGTTTCGTTTCGGGAACCAGCGGAATCTGACGGACGAGATCGGTTAGCGGCTTGGATTGGCGATCCTTGTCGCTTAATTCAAAGATGTCGCGCACGTGAATAAAGCCGATGATGTTATCGATGCTTTCCTGATAAACCGGAATGCGCGAATACTGCTCATGGATCACGAGCTGGCGCAAATCCTCAAGCGATTTGTCAGCGGAAATCGCAACAATGTCGGGCCGCGGAGTCATGACCTCGCGCACGCTCTTGTCGCCGAATGCGACCACCGAGTGGATGAGCTTGCGGTCTTCCTCCTCCAGAATGCCTTCCTCGGCGCCGGCCGTGATGAGGGCTTCTATGTGTTCCACTGAATCGGCGGGGGCCGTTTCGCCGTTGGCCGGTTTGTCAAGATCCAGCAAGGACTGGTAAAGCCGCACCAGAGCTGTCAAGGGGAACGCCAGCATCGCGAGCAGGCGAATCAGCGGGACCACTTTGGACATCCAGGCGCCCTTTGTTCGGCGATGAAGAAACGCCGGGATGAAGTAGGTGGAGAGCAACATGGCCCCGATGGACGCCGCGATGGCCTCCAGCACGCTCTGCCAGTGCGGAACTCCGGGACGCACTAATGAGCATAAGTAAAATATGCCGACCAGGAATAGAGAGACGTGCTTGATGAGCGAGAAGGCGAGCGAACCCTCTTCGGGCTCCAGGCCGATCTTTTCTACCAGCGTTTCACGAAAGAATTCGAGCGACGGAACTTCGCGGCGGATGAGACGCAGCGACTCCAGATAGAGCAACTGCACATAGGAGACGAAACTGAGCAGGCAGGTGAGGAATAGCGCCAAGCCAAGGCACAGAAGGCTCATAGGCGCGCGCCCTTCACGCGAGACTGAATTTGTTTGTCCAGCGCGCTTTTCCCGGGCGCCTTCCGGGCCAGAAGCGTGATCGGCAAGCCAAAAACAGTCCGCCACTTGCGTTCGGCGCGGGCCATTTCACCGTGGTCTCGTTCATGATCCATGCCGATGAGATGCAGCAGGCCATGCAACATTAGAACGCGCACTTCATCGATGTGATGGTGGCCAAACTCGGCAGCCTGCGAGGCGGCGCGCTCCACTGAGATAGCCAACTCGCCCAGGCTGCCGCCGGTATCGGGAAATGAAAGAACGTCGGTAGCGTAATCGTGGCCTAAGAACTGGCGGTTCAGGCGGTGCAGCACGCGGTCATTGGCTAGCAGGCACGTAAAGGAGCGCTCGCAAGCGATTTGCTCAGAAAGCGCACGCGCGAAACCCTTCAGGCCGCGCTTCTGCTCCGTGGAGAACTTTAACGGAACCGGAAGTGCCCGCGAGAAGAGGACAGTACTGCCATCGGACGACATAGTGCGCTATGCGAGCGACGGAAACTCCGGGATTTCGACAGTTGTATTGGCTGGCGGTTCGGCGGGTATTTCCGGCTCGCGCTCATTGCCCAGCTTCAGGGCCAACTGGCGTCCGGCGCCGATCAGCTCGTGGTAGCGATCGTAGGCCTTAACGATGCGCTGCACCAGCAGGTGCCGCACCACGTCTTTCTCGTCAAAGCTGACAAAAGCGATTCCCTCGACGCCTTTCAGAACCTCTGCCGCATTCAGCAAGCCGCTCTTTTTTCCCACCGGCAGATCGATTTGAGTCTGGTCTCCGGTTACAACCATCTTCGAGTTGAAGCCTTGACGCGTAAGAACCATCTTCATCTGTTCCACGCTCGTATTTTGAGCTTCATCAAGGATGATGAAGCAATCATTCAGAGTCCGGCCGCGCATGAACGCGAGCGGCGCGATTTCGATGATGTTGCGCTCGATCAGTTTTTCCACTTTCTCGGCGTCAATCATGTCGAAGAGCGCGTCGTAAAGCGGACGCAAAAACGGGTCGATTTTCTGCTGCAGAGTGCCCGGCAGAAAACCGAGATGCTCGCCTGCTTCTACAGCCGGGCGAGTGAGAACGATGCGGCTGACGCGTTTGTTCAAGTACGCGGACACCGCCATGGCCACTGCGAGATACGTCTTGCCCGTGCCGGCGGGTCCGATGCCGAAACAAAGATCGTTGTGCTCAATTGCGTCCACGTAACGGCGCTGGTTGACCGTCTTCGGCGCAAGAACTTTCTTTCCGAAAGTGCGTGTTTTGCCGCTCTCGACCAGGCGGCGGAGCGAGACATCGGGATCTTTGGTGACCACCCGCATGTAGCTGTTGAGGTCGCCGTTGTTGAAAAGATGGCCTTCCTGAACGAGATCGGCATAATCTCCCAGGATGCCTTCGGCGCGGCGCACCTGCGGCTCATCGCCTTCGAGTTCGAGCGAGTCGCCATCCAGCAGGCGCGTTCGCAAATTCAGTTCGGATTCGAGCAGCCGGATGTTTTCGTCGCGAGTTCCAAATAAAGACTCAATGCCGCGAGTGATCTGAATGCAGGACTTCATCAATTGGGATGTTCGGATGAGGGCTTCGGGGAGGGCGTTTCGCAACCGGCGCGGTTCAAAATCTCGGAGACCACAAAAGACCCATAGGCCGGGAACCGGCTTGTATTGGTCCATTGAACCCACAGGCGCGTGCGCCAGAAGCTCATTCGTACATTATTATAGCAGATTCCTGTGCCTTAACCGCCGCCGACGAACTCGACGATCTCTATCCGGGCTCCCGCCGGCACTGTGATGCCGGGCCAGTCGCGTTTTCGCACTAGGGCCTTATCCAATTCCACGGCCACGCGATCTTCGCGAATGTTGAGAAAGCCCAGCAGTTCCGCCACAGACCGATTGGCGGGCACTTCGCGAGGCTCTCCGTTGACGTGAACGGAGATGAGTTGTGCTTCGACTGACAAGACGCTACCTGCTTTGATTATAGGAAATTTAGGCTTGATACTCTGGTACCTACGCGCCATGCCTACGACATACGCAGACACATGGTTTCCTGTGCTGATTCAGATTCTGATAGCGCTAGCCGTGGCGGGGGCGATGATCGGCCTGTCGGCTATGCTGGGCCGGCGCGTCAAAGACACCATCAAGTCAATGCCGTATGAATCCGGAATGACCCCGGTGGGAAACGCCCGCGAACGCTTCTCAGTGAAATTCTATCTGGTGGCGATGGTCTTCATCCTCTTTGATATAGAAGCGATTTTCCTTTATCCGTGGGCGGTGATCTACCGCCAGTTCAAGGTGTTTGCCTTTTTTGAAATGCTGGTCTTCATTGTTCTGGTGCTGTGCGGCTTCTACTACATCTGGAAAAAAGGCGTGCTGAATTGGTCGACCGGCCAGGAACGCGACGCGGAACGGAAAGCCGCGAGAGGAGCAGGGAAGCGTGCTGCCTGAGCTGCTATCGGAAAATTCCACCGCGATCGCGATCAATGAACGAGTTCCGGATGCGATTATGGACGCCGAAATGGCGGTTGACGGACCGGTGCTCTACATTGATCCGGCGCAGATCTTGCCGGTTTGCCGGTTTCTCAAGGACACTGCGGGCTTCGAACAGCTAATCGGGATCACAGGAGTGGACTGGTGGCCGAAGCCGCCTCGCTTTGAGGTGATTTACTTGGTCCGCTCGTACCAGCACAACACGCGGCTGCGATTAAGCGTGCGCCTGGCTGAAGGACAGGAGATCGAATCCGTCTGTTCGGTGTGGCGTGGCGCGAACTGGTATGAACGCGAAACGTTTGATCTTTTCGGTGTCATCTTTCGGAATCACCCCAACCTGGAGCGAATCATGATGCCGGTAGATTGGGAGGGCTATCCGCTGCGCAAAGATTACCCGGTGCATGGATACAAGTACTCATATCGAGAAGATTAGCTCGCTGAGCTAAAGAGGGCGGAGTAAAAGGAAGCGCGAATGAGGGACAGGGAAGACTACTCGCGGGTTGCGTCCTTAGACGCCGAGCACGAATTGGCGGTACCGGACCCTTCAGGGCTGCAGCACGCCGAGCCGAAGCCGGGCGGTGGGCGGCGCATGACTCTGAACATGGGTCCACAGCACCCGTCTACTCATGGTGTTTTGCGCGTGATGCTGGAGCTGGATGGGGAGACCATCCTCACCGCGCGCCCCGAGATCGGCTTCCTGCACACCGGAATCGAAAAAGAGTGCGAAGGCAAGAAGTACCAGCAGGTAGTTCCGTTGACGGATCGCGTGGATTATCTTTCGAACCTGAACAACAACGAGTGCTACGCGCTGGCGGTAGAACGCTTGCTGAACTTGGAGATACCGGCGTTCGCGCAGTGGCAGCGAGTGATGCTGTGCGAATTGCAAAGACTCTCAAGCCATCTGGTCTGGCTGGGAACGCACGCGCTCGACCTGGGCGCAATGACCGTTTATTTTTACTGCTTCCGGGAGCGCGAAGAGATCCTGAAAGTGTTTGAGATGTACTCGGGCCAGCGCATGATGACGAGTTACATCCGGCCCGGCGGTCTGGCTTTGGAACCGCCGCGCGGATGGAATAGAGCCGTAGGGGCGGTGGTGGACCGCGTTGCCCTCGGGATTGACGAATACCAGAATCTGCTGATGCAGAACCCCATCTGGTGCAACCGCACGAAGGGCGTTGGCGGGCTGGATCTTCCAATGCTGATTGAACTCGGCGTCACCGGGCCTATGTTGCGAGCGGCAGGCCTGAAGACGGACGCGCGCAAGGATCAGCCCTACGGCGCCTACGACCAATTCGATTTCGAGATTCCTACGCGAACCGGGAACGATGTCTATGCGCGCTTCGAGGTCCGAATGGATGAAATGCGTCAGAGCGTCAGGATAGTACGGCAGGCGTTGGAAGGCATGCCAACGGGCCATTGGCAGGCGGACGCGCCGCATATTCTTCTTCCGGATCGCGAAAAGATGAAGACCCAGATGGAGTCGCTGATTTATCACTTCAAGATTGTGACCGAAGGGTATCGAGTACCGCATGGATCGGTCTATCAAGTGGTGGAATCGCCCCGTGGAGAGTTGGGTTACTACGTAGTGAGCGACGGCTCGGCGCATCCGCATCGCGTTTTCATGCGCACGCCGAGCTTCGGAAATTTACAGTCGTTGGGCGCCATGCTCGAAGGCGGGCTCATCGCGGATTCGATTGCCGCGATGGGCAGTATGGATTTCATCCTCGGAGACGTCGATCGATGACTTTTTCTCCAGCGCTGGAAGCCCGTTTCGAAAAATTGTTAAATAGCTACCCCCCCGGCAGAACGCGCTCAGCCGTGGTTCCCATGCTGGTGTATGCGCAGGACGAGGTCGGCTGCATATCGCAGGAACTGGTGGAGGAAGTGGCGCGGCGCTGCCAGGTCACCCCGCTGCAGGTGGATGAAGTGATCGGGTATTATTCGATGCTGCACCGCGAGCCGCTCGGCAAGTACCAGGTGCAGGTCTGCACCAACATCGCGTGCCAGGCGGTCGGCGGCGAAGAATTGTATGAACACGCCGCCCGAACCCTCGGTCTTGGCAATAGGGATGTTACGCCAGATGGACTGATCTCGCTCGAGGAGGTGGAGTGCATGGGCGCGTGCTCATGGGCCCCCGCCATCCAGATTAACTATGATTTCCACCATTTTGTGACGCCGGAGCGCTTCGATCGCCTAATCCAGGCGCTGCGCGACGGTAGCTATGGGCAGAAGGCCTCTTGAGGTCCAACGATGCGCTATAACGAACCGAGCGAATTAGAAGTAAGGGTTATCTCACAACGCTTCGATCTCCCGAATTCAACCTCGATTGACACGTACCTGGCGAACGACGGGTATGTGGCGATCCGAAAAGTGCTCGGCATGACCGCTGAGGCGATTATCGAAGAGCTGAAAGTGTCTGGGCTGCGCGGGCGTGGCGGCGCCGGTTTCCCTACTGGCTTGAAGTGGAGTTTCGCGCCGCGTAACACCGGCAAGCCGACCTACGTTATTTGTAACTCGGACGAAAGCGAGCCTGGCACCTGCAAGGATCGCCTGCTGATGGAGAATGATCCCCATCAGCTTATCGAAGGCATGTTGATTGCGGGCTGGACCATCAAATCGAACAAAGGATATATCTTCATTCGCGGCGAGTACCGGTATCTGATCGAAATTGTGGACCGCGCCATCGAGGAGGCTCATCAGCGCGGGTATCTGGGAAAGAACGTACTCGGGTCGGGCTGGGATTTCGACCTTTACACGCATACTGGCGCGGGCGCCTATGAGTGCGGGGAAGAAACGGCGCTGCTGGAATCGCTGGAAGGGAAGCGTGGCGTGCCGCGCCTGAAACCGCCCTTTCCGGCTGTGGTGGGGGCATTCCAATCGCCGACCATTTTGAATAATACGGAGACGCTTTCCTCGGTTCCGGTGATCTTCCGCAATGGCGGTGCATGGTTCGCAGGCTTGGGTACGCCCAAGAACGGCGGCACGCGGCTGGTGTGTATCTCCGGGCACGTGAATAAGCCTGGCGTATACGAACTCCCCATGGGGTTCCCGATGATGCGGCTGATTAATGAGGTTTGCGGTGGCATGCGGAACGGGAAGAAGCTGAAAGCCGTGATCCCGGGCGGCTCTTCGGCGCCCGTATTAACGGCACAAGAGTGCGAGAACCTGCCTTACGATTTCGATTCGCTGGCCAAGATTAAGAGCATGGCGGGCTCGGGCGGCTTGGTCGTGCTGGATGAGGACACCGACATTGTGGCGGTGGCGCTGCGGACCATGAAGTTCTATGCGCACGAAAGCTGCGGATGGTGCATCCCGTGCCGTGAAGGCACGACGTGGCTGAAGAAGATTCTCACCCGCTTCCACGAAGGCGGCGGCATGGAAAGCGATATAGACCTGATGGCCGAGCTCGCAAACAATATGCTGGGCCGCACGTTCTGCGCCCTGGGTGATGCGGCTGCCATGCCGACTACCGGATTCGTCACGAAATTCCGCGATGAATTCGAGGCGTATCTGAAAAAGTCGCAGCCGGTGGCGCCTGCGTCCGAACTGATCAATGTTTAGGACTGATAAGCAGAGATTATGGCTGACCTGGTTAAATTAACGATCGACGGCCAGCAGGTGCAGGCCGCGCCTGGAACGCTGCTCATCAATGCGGCGAAAGAGGCCGGCATTGCGATTCCGGCGTTCTGTTACTACGACGGCCTTACGCTTCAGGCGGCCTGCCGCATGTGCCTGGTGGAAGTGGAGAAAACGCCGAAGCTGCAGGTAGCGTGTACGCTGCCCGTGGCCGAAGGCATGGTGGTGCACACGGATTCGCCGCAGGCGCGGCAGGCGCGCAAAGGCACGCTGGAATTTCTGCTCACCAATCATCCGCTGGATTGCCCGGTTTGCGATAAAGGCGGCGAATGCGAGCTGCAGGACATGGTGTTCCGCTACGGCGCCGGTGAAAGCCGCTACGTGGAAAGCAAACTGCACGTGGATGAGAAACAGTGGTCGCCCATCGTCTTCTACGATGCCCCGCGCTGCATACTCTGTTATCGCTGCGTGCGTATCTGTGGTGAAGGTTTGGGTGTCTCCGCCCTCGGCATTGGCAACCGAGGTGCACATGCGGAGATCGTTCCCAACAAGGGCGATCACCTCGAATGCGACGAGTGCGGGGCTTGCATCGACATCTGTCCGGTCGGCGCGCTGACTTCCGGAACGTATCGCTATAAGACCCGGCCGTGGGAAATGGAGCATGTCGGCACCATTTGCACGCACTGTTCTAATGGCTGCAAAACAACTCTGGGCGTACGCAACGGCGAGATCATCCGCGCCAACAACCGCGACCGCTCCGGAGTGAACGGCGAATTCCTTTGCGTAAAAGGACGCTATGCATTCGATTTCAATCAGAACCCGGAACGGCTGACGGCGCCGCTGCTGCGGACAAATGGCGAATTGAAGCCGGTTTCATGGGCCATCGCGCTCGCGACCGTCGCCAAGAAGTTTTCAGAAGTAAAAGCGAAAAGGGGCAAGTTTGGCGTAATCGGTTCAAATCACACGACCAACGAAGAAAACTACCTGCTGCAGAAATTCGCGCGGCAAGTACTGGGCACTTCGAACATTGATCATCACCGTACCGGCGATATCGCGACTCTGCTGGCCGCCTTGAGCGGCCGAAAGAGCGCCCTGGCATCTACGGCGGATCTCTACACGGCGAAGGCGGCCTTGATAATCGATAGCGACCTCGCGCAGGAGCATCCGTTGCTGGCGTTTCAGTTGCGCGCGAACTGGCGTCATCACAAGGCTCGCGTCTATGCCGTGACTCCGGGGCCGGTGCGCGAGGACAACTACGCAACAGTCGTACGTGCGGAGTTAGGCAAAGAGTTTGACGCGTTAAGCGGCCTGCGTGACAAACTGGCGGCGGAGTCCGAGCTGGTGGTCCTGTTCGGGGGCGCTATCAAGAGCAGCGCGGTGCGCCGTCTGGTGGAGTTCGGTGACTCGCTCGGTATACCGGTCAAATATGTCTGCCTGGTGGACTACTCGAATTCGCGCGGTGCGTCCGACATGGGACTCCTGCCCGATTTGCTGCCCGGTTATCATCCTGTGTCTGAATCCGGCCTTGAACCTGGTATGAATTATGACCAGATATTGAGTGACCCGAATCTGGAAGCGCTGTGGGTGGTGGGCGCCAATCCGCTTGGCTTGCATGCGTTGGGCGCGACCAATGCGTTCCTGGTTGTAAACGACTTGTTTCTCACGGAAACAGCCAGGCGGGCAGACGTGGTACTGCCGGCTATGTCCGTCTATGAGAAGAACGGCACAGTCACCAATGTCTGCGGCGACGTGCAGAAGTTGAGCAAGGGTCCCAAGACGATGGGGGCCAAGTCGGACCTGGAGATCATCGCGCTGCTCACGAAAGAGATGCGCGCGGATCTGGCCGCCACGAAAGTGGACGCGGTGTTCCAGGAGATCCGGCAAGCGGTGCGCGGGTATAACCTGCCCTTTGGAGTAATTGAAAGCGGCGGCGCAGCCTCGACAACGCCCGTGAATGGGCCAGTATATTTCTTGCCGCTGCCGGAACTCATCCGGCCGGCGGCAAACACGCTGTTTACTTCGGGAACGCTGGGGCGGTTCTCCGAAATGCTGAACGGAGTTATGGAAGCGCCGGGCGCGCTGTACCGCGACCCGCGTAAGGAGCCATTCATCGAGAAGGGAAGCGTGCAACTCGAAACGGTCAAGGACAAATGAACTTCGTCCTCGCAAGTCTCATCAAGATCGTGATCGTTTTCGCTGTCTTCATGACGACGCTCGCCTACTTGCAATGGGTAGAGCGAAAAGTCCTGGCGCACATTCAGTCGCGTACAGGACCGCTGCGCGTGGGACCGCATGGGCTGATGCAGCCCATGGCCGACGTCGTCAAGCTGTTAACCAAGGAAGACCTCCTGCCTCCATACGTCAACAAGTTTCTTTATTTGCTGGCGCCCTTCATCGCGGTTTCGCTCGCGCTGATTTCCATCTCGGTCATTCCGTTCGGCCCGGAAGTCAATATCGCCGGAACCCGTACCTATCTGCAGATCTCGGACGTAAACGTAGGAATTCTGTTCATTCTGGCGATAAGCGCGGTCAGCGTGTACGGCGTGGCGCTGGCCGGCTGGTCTTCGAATAACAAGTATTCGTTGATCGGCAGTTTGCGCAGCAGCGCGCAGATGATCAGTTATGAGCTGCCGCTCACGCTGGTAGTGGTTTCACCCCTATTGCTGGCGAATCACTTGAGTTTCCGTGCCATCGGCGACGCCCAGGCCGGTTATTATTTGGGCTTCATTCCTCGCTGGAACATCTTCCAGATGCCGTTTCCACAGATCTTCGGATTCATCATTTTCATGATTGCCGCCTTCGCGGAGACCAATCGCGTGCCCTTCGACTTGCCGGAAGCGGAAAACGAACTGGTGGCGGGTTTTCATACGGAATACAGCAGCATGAAGTTCGCCTGCTTCTTCATGTCGGAGTACGCGAACATGGTCACCATTACCTGCGTGGCCTCGCTGCTCTTCCTGGGTGGCTGGCAGCCGCTGTTTCCGGCGCCATATTCCAACTGGGTGCCGTCGCTGGTCTTCTTATTCGCCGCGATTATGTGCTTTTATCAGGCGGGCAGCCCCACTCCGCGGCGAAGAGACCGCGTAACCTTTCCAATTTTCGGGATTGCGGCGCTCGTGCTGGCGGCGATTTGGGCGATTCCGCTGCTGCAACCCGTCCTGGTTCCCGTTTGGTGGTTTGCGAGTAAAGTCGCTTTGCTGCTGTTTACATATATATGGGTCCGCGGCACTCTGCCGCGGTTCCGTTATGACCAATTGATGCATTTCGCATGGACGTTTCTGTTCCCATGCGCGCTCATTAACCTGCTGCTCACCGCCTTATTTGTTGCGGTGTTCTAACGCAAGGCCGAGGCTTGTAATGGTAGACACGGTTGTCTTTATGATTTGCGCGATTGTGGCCATTGTTTGCGGCTTCAACCTGGTTTTGCAGAAGCACCCGATTTCGAGTGCGCTCTCTCTGATCGGCGTCATGGGTTCTTTAGCGGTTCTTTACCTGCTGCTAGGCGCGGAGTTCATCGCCATGGCTCAGATGATTGTGTACGGCGGCGCCGTCATGGTGTTGTTCATTTTCGTCATCATGTTGCTGAACGCCGGGACTGAGAAGACAAGCTCGAAGTCATGGTTCGCTCAAGTAGCTGGATTGCCGCTCCTGTTGGCCTTTGTCGGAGTGCTGGCCTTTCTGATCTTCATCGTCTCGCCCTCCGGCGCCCCCGTCACCAGGGTTGTGTTCGGGAGTTGGGTAGGCGGCACCGCGGAGCATGTCGGGCAGTTGTTATTCACCACATACCTGCTGCCGTTCGAGATAGTTTCGATTCTGATATTGATAGCAATTCTCGGTGCCGTCGTGCTGGCGCAAAAGGAGATTGACTAGCATGGGTCACGTGCCGCTTTCCTGGTACCTGGTGCTGAGTGCCATCTTGTTTGCCCTCGGCGTTGCTGGATTTCTCTACCGCAAGAGCGTGATTACGGTGTTCATGTCCATTGAACTAATGCTCAATGGAGTGAACCTGAGCTTCGTATCGTTCTCTTATAAACTGCACAGCGTAGACGGGCATATCTATTCATTCTTCGTGATGGTGGTTGCAGCCGCCGAGGCCGCGGTTGGACTCGCCATCATCCTGACTGTTTTCAAGAATCGTGGAACGCTTCAGATCGACGAAGTTGACTCGATGAAGCTTTAAAGCGCACATCCAAACGAAGCGATCATGAATCTCTGGCTCATCCCTTTCTTTCCCCTAGTCGGCTTCCTTCTGAACGGTCTGTTGGGACGGCGGCTTTCTAAGCCGCTGGTGAACCTGATTGCCGTTGGTTCGGTGGCTGCTTCCTTCCTCTACGTACTGTTCGCGCTCTCAAAGCTATGGCCGGTGGATCACGCCTACACGGAGCATTACTTCACCTGGATTCAAAGTGGATTCCTGCAGATCGGCTTTGATGTCACGGTAGACCGGCTCACGGCCGTCATGCTGCTCATCGTGACCGGTGTTGGCTTCCTGATTCATGTTTATTCCATCGGGTACATGGCCCATGAAGGCGGTTATTACCGCTTCTTCAGCTTCTTGAACTTATTCATGTTCTTTATGCTGATCCTGGTGCTGGCGGCGAACCTGCTGATACTCTTCGTCGGCTGGGAAGGCGTGGGCCTGTGCAGCTATCTGCTGGTCGGGTTTTACTTTACCGAACAATTTGCGAGCAATGCGGCGAACAAAGCCTTCATCGTAAACCGCGTTGGCGACTTCGGGTTCTCGCTCGGTATTTTCCTGGCGGTTGCTACCTTCCGCACACTGGATTTCGGGAAGATGGCGGCGGCAGTGCAGACCATGCCCGTGGAAGCAGGTTTCGGCGTGCTGACAGGAATCGCGCTGCTCCTGTTGATGGGCGCGACAGGCAAATCGGCGCAGATACCACTGTACGTCTGGCTGCCCGACGCGATGGCCGGCCCAACCCCTGTCTCGGCCTTGATTCACGCGGCAACCATGGTCACCGCGGGCGTTTACATGATCGCCCGAATGGCCTTCGTCTATAACCATGCTCCGGCCGCCATGACGGTCGTAGCCACCATTGGAGTGATCACGGCCGCGTTCGCCGCCACCATCGCCATGACGCAAAACGACATTAAGAAGGTGTACGCCTACTCCACGGTTTCGCAGCTAGGATACATGTTCCTGGGCGTCGGCGTGGGTGCTTACTCGGCAGGCATCTTTCACCTGATGACACACGCGTTCTTTAAGGGGCTGCTCTTTCTGGGAGCGGGTAGCGTGATCCACGGGCTGGGCGGCGAACAGGATTTGCGTCACATGGGCGGCCTGAGAAAGGTGATGCCTATCACTTGCATCACGCTGACTTGCGCCAGCCTGGCAATTTCTGGCTTTCCCGGATTCTCGGGCTTCTTCAGCAAAGACTCCATTCTCTCGGCCGCCTATGAACATGCTCCGTGGATGTATTGGGTAGGTACCATCACCGCTGGGATGACCGCATTTTACATTTTCCGGGCCTTTTTCCTCGCCTTCTTCGGCGCTTATCGCGGGCAGCACCATGCGCACGAATCACCGGCCGTGATGACCGTGCCCCTGATAGTTCTGGCGGTGCTCGCCACCTTCGGCGGGTTTATAGACATTCGCGGCTTCCTCTCCCCCATGTTTCCCCTCGAGCATGAGAACGCGACAGCCATGGCTATCTCCGCATCATTCGGAATTATCGGCATACTGATCGCGTTCATGATGTATGTTGCCCGCCCCGCCCTTGCGGGAACGGTTAAGAACGCATTCGGCGGAGTTTACACGCTGGTTTTTAACAAGTACTACGTAGACGAGCTCTATTGGGCCACTATCGTAAAACCGCTCGAGGCCATTTCCAGGTTCGTGCTGTGGCACGGCGTGGACGAAGGTGTCATCGACGGCGTAGGCGTTACCGGCTTAGCGCACACGGTCCGTGGTTGGGGCGCGCTCTTCCGCCGGATTCAATCGGGAAGCATCCGGAATTACGCTACCTGGGTGCTGGCCGGATCGCTGCTAGTCATCTTTGCGCTCGCGTTGATAGGAGGCGGGCGATGAACCTCCTGCTGACCGTCTTGCTCATCCCGCTAATTGCATTTTTTGTGGTGCTCTTTCTGCCGCGGGATTCGAAAGCCCCTTTCGGAGTCGCTCTCATCTCCACCTTGGCGACGTTCCTGGTTTCGCTCGGTCTGATTGGTCCAGTGGTCGCTAATGGCGCGCAGTTCAGCTCCGTCTTCGATGCCCTCTGGGTGGATACCCCTGGGCTCCAGATTCACTTTCATCTGGGAGTGGACGGTATCAACTTGTGGCTGGTGCTGCTGACCACCCTCCTTCTGCCGATCGGAGTATGGGTTTCGGAAAGCATGATTGCGGAGCGGCGGAAAACCTTCTTCGCTCTGCTCTTGCTGTTTGAGTTCGGTCTGATCGGTGTCTTCACCGGCCTGGATCTGTTCGTCTTCTACGTGTTCTGGGAAGTCGCGTTGGTTCCGATGTACCTCATGGTGGGTGCCTGGGGTGGACCGCGCCGAAGGCCGGCAGCGGTCAAGTTCTTCGTCTACACGTTCCTGGGATCGGCGCTGATGCTGGTCTCCATTCTGTACCTGCACAGCCAGGCGGGCAGCTTTGATTTTGTTGAGATCATGAACCGGCTGAATGCCGGGCAGTTTATGCTGTCTCCGACGCAGCAATTCTTTCTATTCTTGGGTTTCTTCGCCGCGTTCGCAGTAAAAGTTCCGATCTTCCCGTTCCATACCTGGCTGCCTGAAACCTATGTGGAAGCCCCCGCTCCCGCAACCTTTCTGCTTGCGGCAGTGATGTCAAAGATGGGCGCTTACGGATTGATTCGCTATTGTCTGACCATCACCTCCGGCGGAGCCCACAAATGCGCCAATTGGATCGTAGTGCTGGCAATTATCGGCATTATCTATGGCGCCTTGATCGCCCTGGTTCAGACCAATATCAAACGGCTGATCGGTTATTCATCGCTAAGCCATCTCGGCTTTGTAGTGCTGGGAATCTTCACTTTCAGCCATCAGGGGGTGGATGGCGCAGTTTACCAAATGATTGCGCACGGAATTTCCACCGGCGCGTTGTTCCTGCTGGCGGGTTACCTGGAGCAGCGCCGCGGTTCTCTCGAGATCGCAGATTTTGGAGGCATCAGTACGCCCGCGCCGGCGCTTGCCACGGTCTTCATGATCGCGCTGCTCGCCAGCATCGGCCTGCCGGTTCTGTGCAATTTCATTGGCGAATTCCTGGTTCTTCAAGGCGCCGCGCTGACTCACTTTTCCTGGGCTGCATGGGCCGCCGCCGGCGTCATTCTGTCCGCGGCTTACATGCTGTGGATGTATCAACGGACGTTTCTCGGCAAGACGACGGAGCGCACTGCAGCCTTCCTTGACCTGAGCGCTCGCGACTGGGTGCCGCTGCTGCCGTTGATCCTGTTGATGGTTTGGCTGGGCACTTACACGCAGTCCTTCATGCCGCCGATTACATCGGCAACGTCGCACATGCTGGATCAGACGAACATGAACAATCAGTACCGGGTCAAGCTGGCGCTGCCCGCTGCGCAACAACTTGCGGAGCTTACTCATGCCCGTTAATGCCAGTGTGAGCGGTCTCGACTACCTGCGGTTTTTGCCCGAAATTCTGCTTATTGTTTTTGGCGTCTTCATCATGATTCTCGAAGCCGCGATGCCAGCCGGCAGCAAACGCGCACCGCTGGGTGTGCTGGCCATCGTCGGCATTGTGCTGGCCTTTGCGGCGAATCTGTGGGCAAGTCAAAACGGCGGACCGGCGTTCCACTACATGATTGTGGCGGATGACTTCGGAAATTTCTTCCGCGGCCTGGTTCTGATAGTCGGGTTCCTCTGTGTTCTCGCTTCGCTCAGTTATCTGGAGCGAAACAATGCGCAGCGGGGCGAGTATTACGCCCTCATTCTGTTCTCGCTGGTGGGCCAGTGCATCCTGGCAACCTCCGACGACTTGATTATGGTCTTCATCGGCTTGGAAATTTCGTCCATCGCGACATATATACTGGCGGGTTTTCTCCGCGATGACCGCCGAAACAACGAATCGGCGCTCAAATATTTCCTGCTGGGATCGTTTGCGACGGCGTTTTTATTGTACGGCATTGCCTGGATCTATGGACTGACCGGATCCACAAATCTGGAGGAGATCCGGCGGATTCTAAGCCAGGGCTCGACCTCCGCCCTGCTGGCGGGTTTGGCGGCGGGGTTGATGTTTGTCGGCTTCGCTTTCAAAGTTTCCGTAGTGCCTTTCCAGATGTGGGCGCCGGATGTGTATCAGGGCGCCGCCGCCCCGGTGAGCGCTTTCATGTCCGCTGCACCGAAAGCGGCTACCTTTGCCATCTTCTTCCGTGTGTTCATGGTCTCCTTCCGCCCGCTGAACGCGCGCTGGATCTGGCTCGTTTGGGGGTGCGCGCTGGCGACCATGATCGTCGGGAACTTCGCCGCGCTACTGCAGACGAACGTAAAGCGGCTGCTCGGCTATAGCTCCATTGCCCATGCCGGCTATGTGATGGTCGCGCTCACTGCCAGCTCGCAAATCGGCATATCGGCGGCCATGTTCTATCTCGCCTCGTACGCGCTGATGAATATCGGGGCGTTTTGCGTAATCAGCCACATCGCTCAGCGCAATGAACGCTATGTAAAGATCGACGATCTGGCAGGTCTCTCGCGGCGCGAGCCCGCCACTGCCGCTTTGCTCTCCATTTTTGTCTTCTCGCTGATCGGCGTCCCGCTGACGGGCGGCTTCTTTGGCAAGTTCTACGTCTTTCAGGCGGCGCTGAATTCGCACCTTGTCTGGCTGACAGTTTTAGGATTGATCAACAGCGGCATCGCCGCTTATTACTATCTGAAGATCATCGTCGCTATCTATATGCAAGAGCCCGGCGAGGCGACCGAGCTGCTTGGCCCGCCCGCCATGAGCCTGCGGATTGCAATTTGGGCCAGCGCTATCGGCGTGCTTTTTCTGGGCATATTCCCGGGCGCGCTGCTAAAGCTGACAGCGTTCTCAGCCGCGGCCTTCCGCTGAAGCTAGAAAAGAACCACCAGTTCGCGAATACTGCTAACTCGCAGGAACCGCGGGTGACCTTCAGGAACCTCTTCGTGCTCCAGGCTCCAGGTGCGCGCGTGCGGCACCAGCACCGCATTCAGGCCCGCGGCCAAAGCCGGGTTGATATCTGATTTCGGCGAGTTCCCGATCATCCATGTCCGCTCCGGAGTAAATGCCCGCTCCTGCGCCAGCCGCCGGTATGCGCCCTCGTTCTTCTCTTTCACAATAACCGCGTGCCGAAAAAAAGGAGCCAGGCCGGACTTGTCGATTTTCGCCTGCTGCTCTTCGGGATCGCCCTTTGTGAAGAGCGTCAACTCGTGGCGGCCGGCGAGCGCGGCCACCGTCTCGGAAACGCCGTCCAACAGCTTCAACGGTTGTTCCAGAATCGCGTGAGCGAACCCCATCACGGCTTCCAGATCGGCGGTCGAGATGGCGCGTTCCGAAAATTGCTCGTAGCAGGCGGCAAGATTACGGGCGAAGTTGCGCGAGCCATACCCGTGAATCTTTGCGTTCGCTTTCTCGATTTCATCCAGCACCGCGCGGATTTCAGCCGGCGCCATGGACGAGTGCGATAGGTACTCGCAAAATTGATCGAACGCGTCCTCGAAATAGACGTTATTCTCCCAAAGCGTATCGTCGGCGTCGAAAATCAAGTGCTGCCCTGACACGCTACTCTTCGTGCTCGGGTTTCGCATGTCCATTGAGCGGTCCCACGCGGTTTGCCAGTGCAATGCGCTGCCGCTGCGCCAGGTACTCGGGAATCACGCGCACCAGGAACTCCAGCCGTTCAATTTCAGATCGCAGCGAAAGAACGGCCTGCCGCTTATCCAGGTCGGAGATGAATTGAGCAAGCTGGAAGCTCATACGCTTCCTTCCCAATTCCGGCTCGGCGGCTGCGCCTGATTCCTCGAGCTCCGACAGGCGGCGATAGGCCTCGCTGCTGCGCTTCTGCAAATCTGGCGGCACTTCGGTTGCGTCCTCGTCATTGAAAAATTCCACCTCGGCGCGCAGATACGGCTTTTCTTCATCCAGCGATTGAATGCGAAAACGCCGCTGGCCGATCGCGATAAGGTCCAGCCGTCCGTCAGGATACTTGCAGGTTACTTGGTCCACCCGCGCTGTGCAGCCGATATTCACAATGCCGCCGTCCCGCGCCAGAACCACGCCGAACTCGCCCTCCACCGGCATAATCTCGCTGAACATCTCTTTGTAGCGATCTTCGAAGATGTGCAGCGGCAGGCGCATGGTCGGCAACAGCACCAGCGACAACGGAAACAGGGGAATGATCTCTTGCGCCGCCATTCCTCTATTATCGGCGCCCAACTTGGGGCGGAGCGACGATATACTGTTGCCAACGAACTTGATCTGCCGCGCTGAACCGGCCGAAGAAGAGAATGACGCTCAAACTGAAACGCACTCCGGGTTTGTACCTGGTCGGTTTCATGGCCAGCGGGAAGTCGACGATTGCCGAAAGCTTGGCCTTCGAACTCGGCTGGTGCTTCATAGACATAGACCGCGAGATTGAGCTAAGGCACGCCAAGACTATTTCGCAGATCTTTCTGGACCACGGCGAAAGTATGTTTCGTGATATCGAGACCGCCACTCTGCGGTCCCACGTCATGCAAATAGAAGCGGGCAAGCCTTGCGTGGTCGCCCTTGGCGGGGGCGCCTTCGTTCAACCTCGCAACTGGGATCTGATTGAGAACAACGGCGTAACTGTGTGGCTCGATTGCCCCTTCGAAACCGTGCTCCGGCGTCTGGGCGACGATACTTCGCGGCCGCTGGCTGCCGATCGAACCGGCCTGTCGAAGCTATTCGACGACCGGCGTCCGCTCTACGCCAAGGCCGATTTCCGCGTGTCCGTGGAAACCGATCGCGTGTCTGAAATTGTCGAGCAGATTCTGCATCTGCCAATTTTCTGAAGCGGGCAAGTCCATCGAACGCCAGGCTCCGGCGCGATGCCGTCCAGGTTTTCCGGAGTGCGCTCCAGGCTGCGGACGCCGGCAATGCTGTTCGCCGCCAGCTTAATGTGACAGCCGGCTATCTCAAGGCTGGCAGGCTGCGGCTGCCGCTTGCGGAGTTTGATCGCGTGTTTTTGGTCGCCATCGGCAAAGCGGCGCCGCGTATGGCGGCCGCGATCGAGAAGACACTGGGCGCGCGCTTGCTGGGCGGCATCGTCCTTACCAAGCGCGGCCACGCGGCATCCCGGCTGCGCCATTGCAGCATCATGGAAGCCGGCCACCCGGTTCCGGACGAAGCCGGCGTTGCGGCGGCGCAAGCCATTGGCGGGCTCACTCGCGGCTTGAATGCGCGAGACCTGCTGATTGTCGCCATTTCCGGAGGCGCTTCCGCTCTACTTGCTTCGCCTGCCGGCGCGATTACACTCCGCGACAAACAAGCGGCCACGGATCTGCTTCTGCGGGCCGGCGCTACCATCTTTGAGCTGAACGCCGTCCGGAAGCACCTCTCGCTCTTGAAGGGCGGCCGTCTCGCGGCCTTGGCCTATCCCGCAACCGTGCTGAGCCTGGTGCTATCGGATGTGATTGGCGATCCTCTGGACGTCATCGGCTCCGGCCCCACCGCGCCCGACTCCTCCACCTTCCCCGATGCCCTTGCGGTGCTGGAACGGTATCAGCTGCTTCGGCGCGTCCCCGCCGCCGTACTGCGGCATCTCGAGCGCGGCGCGGCCGGGCAAATTCCAGAAAGTCCCAAGCCGGGCGATCCGTTGTTTAAGAACGTGCACAATATCGTGATCGGCGGCAATCAGGTCGCGCTGCAGGCTGCCGCGTCCAGGGCAAGGCAGCTCGGCTATCGCACGCTGATTCTTTCCAGCACGCTGCAAGGAGAGACCCGCGAAGTAGCGCGCGTGCACGCGCAAATTCTGCGGGAAGTGACCCGCTCCGGCCACCCGATTCCGCGCCCTGCCTGCATCCTTTCCGGCGGAGAGACCACGGTAACGGTCAAAGGCCGCGGCAAAGGCGGACGCAACCAGGAATTCGCTCTGGCAGCTGCCATCGACCTCGCCGGTATCGCCCGCGTCGGAGTTCTCAGCGGCGGCACCGACGGTACCGACGGCCCCACGGATGCCGCAGGCGCATTCGTCACGGGTGACACCGTCGCTCGTGCTTCCGCGCTAGGCCTGAATCCCCTCCGGCATTTACTCGCGAACGATGCCTATCCGCTATTCGACACCCTCGGCGACCTCATCCGAACCGGGCCCACCGGAACCAATGTGATGGACATCCATATCCTGCTCGCCGGTTAGCTTCTCGGGTGCGTGTTCGTAGAAGGAAAGCGAATTATCGCCCTGTCGCAGCACGCGTGTTTTCCGCAGCGCGCCGTAGTTCGCTTCGAGCGTAAGGCGAGAAGTATGCTGCGCGATCGCGAGAGCGCATCGAGTGCCTGCCAGCGCGTTGAGGCAAGCCGGGTATTCGCTCGTCAGATCGTAGGGCGGATCGATAAAAGCAATATCACAGGCATAGTTCGGCAGCAGAACGGCCGCGCTACCGCGCGCGATTGATACTTCGTCCTCGATCTTCAGCGATTTGAGGTTTTGGCGGATGGTGGCCAGCGCCTGCGCATGGCGGTCAATCAGGATGACATGCTTCGCGCCGCGGCTCAGGGCCTCAATCCCCACTGCACCGCTCCCCGCATACGCGTCCAAAAATACCTTCCCGCCGATTCGCGGCGCCAGCACGTTGAACAGCGCTTCCCGCAGCCGGTCGGGTGTGGGCCTGACCGTCAAGCCCGGAACGCTGTTGATCTTTCGGCTGCGAAACTGGCCCGCAATGATGCGCATCGGCTAGCCTACCTGGACAAAGCCATAACGGCGCTGCCAATGCTCCTGAATGTAGCTGACGGCAGCCCGCAGTTCTTCGGAATCGTTGCTCTCCACCAGCTTCAGCGCTTCGCTGCGCGCCAGTTCCAGCACGTCGCTATCGCGAACCAGGTCGGCAAGCCGCAGCCCGGGTATCCCGGATTGCTTTGTCCCGAAAAACTCGCCCGGCCCGCGCAACTTCATGTCCATTTCGGCGATATAAAAGCCGTCACTCGAGTCCACCAGCGTCCGAATGCGCTCCCGCGCAATGTCGTTGAGTTTGCCCGTCACCAGCACGCAATAGCTCTGATGCAGTCCGCGTCCCACTCTTCCACGAAGCTGGTGAATCTGCGCCAACCCGAAGCGTTCTGCTTCTTCCACTACCATCACGGACGCATTCGGCACGTCCACGCCCACCTCAATGACTGTCGTCGAAACCAGTATCTTGCTTTCACCGCTTTTGAAGGCTCGCATGGCCTCCTCTTTCTCATCCGAACCGAGCTTGCCATGCAAAAGTCCCACCCGTATGCCCGGAAACACGTTCCGCGAAAGATGCTGATACATCTTCTCCGCGGCTTTCACGGCGCTGGTTTCCGATTCCCCCACCAGCGGATAAACCACGTATGCCTGCCTTCCTGCCCGGATCTCCTGCGCCACAAAGCTGTATACGCCCTCCACGGAAGTTTCAGCAACATGTTTGGTCACAATCGGCTTCCGCCCCGGCGGCAGTTCGTCAATCGTCGATACATCCAGGTCGCCATAAAGGGTCAGCGCTAACGTCCGCGGGATGGGCGTGGCCGTCATGACCAGCACGTCCGGCTGCTCTCCCTTGCGCATCAGTTCCAACCGCTGGCGCACGCCGAAACGGTGCTGCTCGTCGACGATAGCCAGTCCCAGCCGTGAGAAATTTACGTCCTCCTGCAGCAGCGCATGCGTGCCGATGGTCACCTGCACCAGGCCCTCCGCAATCAGCCTCTTGATCTGCTGTTTTTCTCTGGCGCTGCACGAACCGGTCAGGAGCGCGGTCACATAGCCAAGTTTTTCCAGCAGCCGCTTAAAATACGCATGATGCTGGATTGCCAGAATTTCGGTCGGCGCCAGCACCGCCACTTGATACCCGTTCTCAATGGCGAGAACCGCGGCTTGCGTGGCCACGATCGTTTTTCCGCTGCCCACGTCGCCTTGCAGTAGCCGGTTCATCGGATGCGGCCGCTTCATATCTTCCGCGATCTCCTGCATCACCCGCCGCTGCGCTTGCGTCGGCTTGAACGGCAGCATCTGCTTGATCTGCTCGCGAGCCCGCTCTGTAACGCTGAAAGAGATGCCCTGCGCCAACCGCGAATTTCTCTTCTTGAGCGTCAAGCCGCACTCCAGCCAGAAGAATTCATCAAAGATCAGCCGCACCTGCGCAGGCGCGCGGAAGGCATTCAGCAGCCGCAGGTCGGCGTCATTCGGCGGAGCATGGACGTAATGCATCGCGCTGCCCAAATCCGGCAATTGCACGCGCTCCCGCACGCTCTTCGGAAGCGCATCCTCAGGCATCGCAACCTGCTTCAAAATGCGGTCGATAAAGCTGCGAAACAGCCGCGTGGAGATTTTGCCCGCTGCCTCATAGACCGCGACAATACGCCCGGTGTGCAGCGCCTCGTCCTCGCCCGGCTCATCCGCCAGAATCTCGATCTCCGGCTGCACCATCAGGCGGTTTCCGCTTGCTTTATCCAACTCCACCTTTCCGAACAGCGCCACGCGCGTGCCGGGAAGCAGGGAATCGGCGTAGCGTTCCCCATGAAACCAGCGGCCAATCAGTCCGGCGCCGCTGCCGTCGTGAAACGCCGCTTCGAACAAGCCCAGCGAGCGTCCGCGAAAACCCGACATCCTGCCTGATCGAACTTGCGCCATGGCCACTGCTTTCTCCCCGGGAGCCAGCTCGGCGATCGCTTTAATATTGGTGCGGTCTTCGTATCGGAATGGCGCGTAATGGAGGAGATCCGTGATAGTGAACAGGCCTTTCGCGGCCAGCATATCGGCGCGCGCCGGGCCTATTCCTTTCACATACTGCAGCGAAGTCGCGAGGTCCAACTCTTAGACTAGCGGGGTGGCTAGACTAATTTGAGACTGGTAATGCCAGCGCCACCGTCGCTTGCGCGCTGGTTGTCCCTTTACCGCCAATTGGGGGTGGTGGAGGAGGCATCGGCGGCGTGCCCGAAGACTTGCGCAGTGTGATGCTCCCCCGATCGGTCGTAAGAATCAACTTCGGTCCATTGCCGATGGAACCTTCCAGTTGGGCCCCGGAACCGGAGCTTTCCTCCTTGAGGGCATCGCCAAATTCGTTGTCGATGTCGCCGTGATCGGTAGTGGCCGTGAGTTGGAAGGTAGCTGTTTCCGGCGTCGCCAATTCAATATTTCCTGAGCGCGTATGCACTGCCATTGTGCCCAGCGGCACATGTCCTGGCCGCAGATCGATATCGCCCCGGTCCACGTCCAGTTCCAGCGCATCCTGCAGCCCGTCCATGCTCACGTCCGTTGAGCGCGCCGTCAGTTTCGTCGGCCCGATTATGTTCTCCGCCGTCAGGCTGCCGCGATCCATCCGAATCTCTCCGGGTACTCGCTGAACGCTCAGAACCGTGTGTAGATTCTCCACGCGCACCGGCTTCGTAAGCTCGCGCAAAGATACCGTGCCCGAGTAATCGCCCGTAATAGTCACCGGTCCGTCTACCTTTGTGACTTCGATATCGGCGCCGTGGCCGCGCAAGTCCACGCTGCCTTTCACGTTGGTGCAGCGCACCACGTCGCTATCTTGCGTATCCACTTTGACGTTGCCGCCAACGTCATCCACGTGAACTCCGGCGTTGGCGCTGCTGAGATCTACATTGCCGGTTAGCGAGGACACATCGAAATCGCCGTAGGTTCCTGTCGCGTCGAGGCTCGCCGATTTGGGTACTGAAATCTCCAGATTGCTGGTCACCGTCACGCGGCCGCTGGCCTGATCCTGATGGCAGCGAATCGTGACGGTATTGCCCGCTACCAGCACTTCCACCGGAGTTTGCCCGTTTGCGCGGTCCGCGTCGCTCGTGTTAACGCTCCGGATACTCTTGTGTCCTGTCACCGAGACTTGCTTTTCATCGCCGCCGGTGATCTTGGCGTCGCCGCGAAAGTTCTCCAGCACAATATGAGGAGCGCCGCCCACCGTTTTCTCCACCGTGTCAATGGTGTACTCATGGTCGTCGCCCAGGAACGCGCCATTAAAATTGCGGCTCCAGTCCATATTGCTCCACCAGTGTCCCGGCCTCTGAAGCTCGAACGCGCTCACGCCAATGATGCAGATCAGAATCACAATCAGCCAGCCCCCGCCCGAGACGCCATTGACCGGGATGCTCGCGCCGCGCAAGAAACGGAACGTCACTTCCACCAGCGACAGGCCGCCCCACAGAATCAATAGATAAGGCCAGTACTGCGCGACAAAATCGATGATCCGGAGCTCCGGGCGAAGCGCGTGCAGCAGGAAGACCACGCCGATCAGAATGATGATAATCGGGCCGGTAATGGAGCCGCGCGGTCTCATCGCACCGGGCCTCCGGGCTGGGGGTACGGCCGCCGCGGCAATGCCAGTCTCTCCGCCAGTTTCATCACGCCCACGACGATTATGAGCAGCGGCCAGGTGCGCGAGAGCGGCAGCATCCCGGCTTGCTGTACGGCGAACAGAATGCCTATCGTAATCAGCAGAATCGGACCCCGGGTCGCTTGCGCGTACAAAACCCCTCTACTGTTCACGGTGATTCCCCAGGTGATTCTCTACCAAGGTTTCTGGCGAGTCCGGTTCTCCCGAATGGCTTCGCGGCCGCGTACCGGGCGATGTCACGCGGTTATACAGCATCCAGGCCCCGATCACGATCAGCAACACCGGCCAGTAGCGCCCGATCTCATGAAAATCAATCAGGTTCAGCGTATTCAGCAGATAAATGACTCCGATGGCGATCAGCACGATAGGACCAATCGGGGCTCCGGAGCGATAGCGCGAGGCCGGCAGAATGCTCGACCACTCATCCGGCTGCTGGCCGCGATTGCGCGCCGTAGCGGTATGCAAAGCTTCGAAAGGCATGTAGAACACGAAGGCGGCAATGAGAATGCCGATCAGCGGTTCGGCCGAACCCGGTGAGCTGTCGGCCAGACTTATCAGCAAACCGAAGATCAGCGCATGCACCAGTCCCTTCAGGTATTGACCGTTGTAGATGGCTCCCACGCCTGGAATCCAACCCAGAATAAAGGCCAGCACCGGCGACGTGTTGGTGGGCGGAGGCGGTACAGCCGCGGCGGGCTGCGTGTATGGATTCGGAGCGCCAGAGGGGTTGGCCTGGGCTGAATTGGCGTAGGTAGTCATAGGTACGTGATCTTGGCAGTAAACAATTCCTTCATGGGTACGCTGGCAGACAGCGCAGAGGGGTCTTCCACAGGCGCGGCAGAAGGCCGTCGCGGGAGTCTCCGGATGTAGATAGCAGTTCATTTCTGGCTTTCCTGGCTTTGAGAGCCTTGATTCTTTTTGTTCGGGAGAGGCGTAGTCTGTGTAGCCGGCCGCTTTTGCTGGGTCGCCACCGCCGTTTCCTGGCGCTCTTGCAATTCCTTCAAGCGCGTCTCCACCTCGTACACCACGCGCAAGTTCTCGTATGACTTCACTACCCGGTCCCTCACTCGCAGCGCCTTGTCCTCCACCCCTCCCCAGACGCGCACCGGGTTCAGGTCGGCGGGCTGCAGATGCTGCACGTGGATACCCGTGCAGCGTTCCAGCATGGCGAATGAGAGCAGTGTCATGGCCATTCCCATGGCCAGTCTGGGCTGCAACATGGGCTGCAGCCACTTGGCCGCCAGGCGGCTCGCCAGGCTGCGCCGCTCGTGAGGCTGTCGAAGGCGTCCGTTCGGCGCCTGGAACGCAATCCGCGTAATCAGCTCTGGCGGCGGCTCCACCCCTGGCACGCGGTTCAGGAAATTCACCGCGCCCGTCACATCGCCCATGAACTCGCGGCAGGCGGGGCACTCGCTGGCGTGCAGCTCGACGGCCGCACGCTGGGCCGCGCCCAGTGTGCCGTCGAGGTAATCGGCCAGTATGCTTTCCAGTTCCGTGCAGTTCATTGCCTTGCCCTTATCGAGTGCTTGTCTATACCCTGACCTTATTCCGTTTCAAAATTCGCGCCAGTTCGGCCCGTCCGCGGTTGAGCCGCGATTTCACCGTCCCCTCCGGAACATCCAGCACGCGTGCTATCTCCCGGTACTCCATCTCCTGTAGGTCTCTTAGAATAACCGCTTCCCGCAGCTCCGGCGAAAGCTTCTTCAGGGCTGCCTGCAGCAGTTCACCGGCCTCTCGCCCGGCCAGCATTCCGTCCGTTCGCGAGATCTGCGCAGTACGCTCTTCCAGCACCGGCAGCTTGTCTTCCAGCGCATCGGTGACCCGGTCGTTTTTCGTCCGCCGGTAGTGGTCTATCAATAAATTACGGGTCAGGCGGGTCAGCCAGACGACAAAGGATCCTTCGCCGGCTCGAAAACTTCCCAATGTGCGGAAAATCCGGACGAAGACCTCTTGCGTCAGATCCTGCGCTTCCTGGTCGTTGCCCATAAAGCGGAAGGAAATCGCATAGACACGCTTGGTATAGGTCTTAACCAGTTCGTCCCAGGCGGCTTGCTCTCCAGCTAGGCAGCGCTCAACCAGAATCGTTTCTGTGTCCAAGGATTGCGGAGCTCGAAGTCCTGCCGCGCCTCCCCGGTTCCACTCCGGCGCAGCTATCCTCTTTGAGCTTAGCGAAGTCCAGTTTAACGAAATTTGAGCAACCGCTGCAGCCGCCATCGTATCTCTCGGATGTGCCTCCGCAGCCTGTCAGCGTTTGATTTGCCCGGTTATTCCGGCGACCGCTCCCATCTGCATCGGCGTACACTCACATAAACGATAGAAGCTAGCCTGAAGTTCAAACGAACCTCATAAAACGCCCGACCCTATGACCTGTCCCTTCTGCGGCCACCGCGAAGATAAAGTAATCGATTCCCGCGAGAGCAAGGAAGGCGATTCCATCCGCCGCCGCCGCGAATGCCTTGCCTGCGAACGCCGCTTTACTACCTATGAACGTTGCGACGAATTGCCCTATATGGTCATCAAAAAAGACGGGAGACGGGAGAAGTTTGATCGCCAGAAGGTATTGAACGGTCTCCTGCGCGCCTGTGAGAAGCGTCCTGTCAGTATGGGAACGCTCGCCGAGCTGGTGGACGACGTCGAGTCTGCGCTGCTCGATTCCCCCGACCGTGAGTTGTCCACCACTTTGATCGGGGAACGCCTCATGGATAAGCTGAAGGCGCTCGATAAGATCGCCTATGTCCGCTTTGCTTCGGTCTATCGCGACTTCCAGGACGTCGAAGAATTTCTCAGCGAACTGACAAACGTAATGCTGAGCCGGAAAGTCTAACAGAAGTAGAGAGATCGGCAATTTTTTCCGCAGTGTGCTTGCCCGAAAGGGTCCGCCCGGAGCCGCTAACTTTTTTGTAACCAATCACTTTGCCCGTCATCTCCGTAATTAGGTATTAACTTCCAGGCAAAAAAGGGATATAATTAGGGCGCGCAATACTGACCAGGTTCGACACTTGCCTCCCGCCTTCGGGCGGACCCAGCAAAGGACTATCCACACGAAGACAGCGCGTTTCCATTTTTTTAGCCAGGCAGCCAGCTTGGCAAGCCGTGGCTGCGGCGTTCTCCAGCCAGAGAATTAAGGGGTGTGCAAGTAGGAGTGATTAGTAAGGTGGATCAATTCGAGGATCAATATTTAGCTGAAGGACGTGAGCCGATCGCTCTTCCTTTCGACGAGGATGCGAACTTTTTCCATCCCGAAGAGGTGCAGGACGAGGAGTTCCATGGCGCCCAGCAGGTAGAGGAGTCGATCTATACCGACGACCCGGTTCGCGTATATTTGCGCGAAATGGGTTCGGTGCCGCTGCTCACGCGCGAGGGCGAAGTGACGCTGGCGCGCAAAATGGAGCGCGGCAAACTGCGCATGCAGAAGGCCATCAGCCGCTCGCCGCTGATCCAGAGCCTGGTGCTTGAATTTGCAGAGTTAGTCCGGAAGGGAGCGGAGGACGTCGACAGTTATGTCGATTTTGCCCCGTCCGACATCGAAGAAGGCAGCCCCGCCGACCTCAAGCGCCGCGGCGAAATCAGCCAGCTGTTCGTGAACTATCTCGCGGCCCACAAAAAGCTGCAGCAGACCATTGACAAGCACGCCGCGGTTCCACCCGCCAACAAGAAGCTTCGCCGGAAGTGGGCCGGGAAGGTAGCCCGCGCAAAGGTGGAGTTGTCGCGCTCCTTGCGCGCCATCCCGTTTAATCTGGCTCGTTGGAAGGAGTTCGTTCGCGCCATCGAAAAGACCGCGGACGAAATGTGCCTCCTTGATGCCGAAGCAAAGAAGCTCGAGGCCCGCGACACCCAGCAGGCGCAAGCGCGCGTCAAAGAGCTCAAGCGCGATCTGAAAAAGAGAGAGAGCGAAGCGGGCGCTTCGCTGCCGGATCTGCGCCACAGCATTTCCGTCATCCGTCATGGCGAAATTGAAGCCGAGCGGGCCAAGAAAGACCTGGTGGAGGCCAACCTCCGGCTGGTTGTTTCCGTCGCCAAAAAGTACGTCAACCGTGGTTTGCATCTGCTGGATTTGATTCAGGAGGGCAATATCGGGCTCATGCGCGCCGCCGACAAATTCGAATATCGCCGCGGCTATAAGTTCTCCACCTACGCCACTTGGTGGATCCGCCAAGCCATCACTCGTGCCATCGCGGATCAATCGCGCACGATCCGTATTCCAGTTCATATGAACGAGAGCATGAACAAGTTCCTGCGGGCTACCCGCGAGCTGGAAAAGGAACTGGGCCGTGTTCCCACCAACGAAGAAATCAGCCGTCGCATGGATATCCCGGTGGAAAAGGTCCAGAAGCTGAAAACCATCTCGCGCGACCCCGTTTCGCTCGAAACTCCGGTCGGCCGCGATGGCGAGTCGGCGCTCGGAGATCTCATCGAAGATCGCTGGGTAGGTTCGCCGGTGGACGCGGTCATTGATTCAAACGTGCGCGACGAAACCGCCAACATCCTCAAGACACTCTCGCCCAAGGAAGAAAAGGTCATCCGTCTCCGTTTTGGCATCGGTTGCGAGCGCGAGCACACTCTCGAGGAAATCGGCCAGGAGTTCGACGTTACCCGCGAGCGCATCCGTCAGATTGAGGCGAAGGCCCTCCGGCAGCTTCGATCCCCGGAGCGTGCACGCCACCTGCGGGCTCTATTAGCGGCTCGCTAAGGGGCTGCTAAATAATAATATGTACAATCAAACGCTCGCGGCTCATGAGTTGCGAGGCAGGAGAGTGTAGTTCCAGTTGGGGTGGGTTCTATGCCTTTTCAGGCGTAGTTTGTCGATGTCTTCGTCCGGAGTGGCAATACCGGTCTCGTACTGGTTGGTGTCTAGAACGGCTTTGACTTTTAGACCGCTTTTGGTATGGGTGCCGCCAATGAGGTTGATAACAGTTTCAAAGTTAAGCAACGGTTTGCCGCGCCAGTTCAGGCTGATGAAAGAGAACAGCCGGTGTTCGATCTTGTTCCACTTGCTGGTGCCCGGCGGATAATGGCAGACCGTGATAGCCATGCCCGTTTCATCACTGAGTGCCTGCAGATGGAGTTTCCAGGCACGCTGGCGGTTCCCGTTGCTGCCTCCGCTGTCGGCGCAGATGAGCAATCTGTCCGCTCCCCGATAGTGCCGTTTTCCGTCCAGACGCCACCAGCGCCGGATACTCTCCACGGCGAACTCGGCCGTATCGTGAGTCACTCCAACATTGACTACGGCTCTGTCGCGGGCGATATCATAAGCCCCGTATGGAATCGCCTTGCCCTCGCCGAGGTGCGGAAAATCGTGAACCGATACCTCGTCAGCTTGGCCTTGGGGAAGCCATCTGCGACCCGCATTTTTAAAGGCTCCGACGAGTTCCTTCTTCTTTGTGTCCACCGAGATCACGGGGGATCCGTCTCGCCGGAAGTTCTTCACCTGGCGGTTCAAATACCGGAACTGCGCGTCACGATCCGGATGCTGCGCTCCTTCACGAGTCTTCACGTTTGCCTGTAACGTGTAGCCCATATCCTCCAGACAACGGCCTATTGTCACGCTGCTGACCGGATGCCCCGATCGGGTCAGTTCCAGAGCGATGGTCCGCGTGGATTTACTGGTCCACTTCAAAGGGCTCATCGGATCGCCCGCCGTGGTCTCCTCGACGATCTCCTTGAGCCGGCCCATCAATGCGGGATCGCCGTCCTCCACTTTCTTCCGCCCGCCGCCGGGATTCCGCACGCGGCCCGAGGATGCGCTTCTCAACCTCGCGGCGCCGCTGAGATCCTTGACTCCCTGCGTAATAGTCACTCGTGACATTCCCGTCAGGCGTGCCAAACGAGTGATCCCGCCCCGTCCCAGATCGAGTGCCCTCTCAGCCACAAAGAGCCGTGCCTGATACTCATTCAACGTTCCAAGAACCTTCATCCAGATCTTCTCCGATGAAGCCGTTGAGGTATGGCGACCCACTACATAAAACATAACCTATGTCTTATGCTTTGTACATATTATTGTTTAGCATGCCCTAATTAGATGTATCGGAACCGAAACCGAGCCGGAAGCGTAAGCGACCTAAACGGAAATACCGAGAGCTCCGAACCCGATCTGAGACTGATTTCATGTGCGTGCGCTGGCCTACCTGCTAACGTTCTCGACCTACGGTACACACCTGCCGGGCTCGGAAAAGGGTTGGGTCGACGCGCGGCACTGCGTTCCTGGAAGCCCAATGCTGGGAATCCAATCCAAGTCGGCTGGCCTGGTGGCGAGCGCACTTGCATGAGAGACCCTGGACGCTTGATCCGGAAGCCCGGCGCATTACCCTGGAAACCGTCCGGTCCGTGTGCACGCATCGCCAATGGATCGCCTATGCCATCCACATTCGATCGAATCATGTGCACGCCGTCATCGCTGGTGAAGCAGCGCCGGAGCGCATTCTGTCGGACTGCAAGGCCTATACCACTCGCGCTTTTCGCCGTGCTTTCCCAAGCGTTCAGCGTCGCCGGTACTGGTCCGGTCACGGGAGCACACGCTATCTCTGGAACGAAGTGAGCCTGAGAGCCGCAATCGACTATGTTCTGCATTCTCAGGGCGAGCGGATGGCCTGTTATCCCGACGGTTAACGAGAATTACTGGACGAAAAGGAAGGATCTGGCCCTTTCGCTTGGCCGACCGGTCCGTGTGCACGCCACCTGCGGGCTCTTTTAGCGGCTCGCTAATTAGATGTATCGGAACCGAAACCGAGCCGGAAGCGTAAGCGACCTAAAATGGAAATACCGAGAGCTCCGAACCCGATCTGAGACTGATTCCATGTGCCCGCGCTGGCCTACCTGCTAACGGTTAACGAGAATCGCTGGAGAAGTCCGCATTAGGTCGCTTACGCTCCCCACTCAGTTTCGACACCTCTCGCATTCCGGAATGTCGGCCAGGGCTGAAAGGAAGGATCTGGCCCTTTCGCTTGGCCGTCCGGTCCGTGTGCACAACCGAAACCGAGCCGGAAGCGTAAGCGACCTAAAATGGAAATACCGAGAGCTCCGAACCCCATCTGAGACTGATTTCATGTGCCCGCGCTGGCCTACCTGCTAACGGTTAACGAGAATCACTGGAAAAGTCCGCATTAGGTCGCTTACGCTCCCCACTCAGTTTCGACACCTCTCTTTCACATATAGAAGGAGACCCCGCCGAAATCCCATAATGTGGAAACGGTGACAGCCCTCCTCTAACTGCTGAGGTTTTTCCTAACAACGACTTAACTCGCTCCTAACGGCCCCGTCACGATGGCCTGACAATTGCTTGGGTTAGGAAAATCTACTATCACTATGCTATTCGTCTGTACCCCAAGGGGTGCAGGCCATGGGGAGATCTGAAGTATGAATCATCTGAAAACGCGGGCCGCAGTACTTGTCGCCCTGCTTCTAGCTCTGACCGCGCCGTTGTTTGCGCAGCTCACGAGCGGGAACATCGTCGGCGCGGTTTACGATCCCAGCGGAGCGATCATACCTGGAGCGACTCTCGTCGCCACCAACACCGCTACCGGCGCTACATCCACTACAACCTCCACGTCTGCAGGTGATTACCGTTTTGAGAATCTTCCGGTCGGTACATATGACCTTACGGTCACCGCCCCTGGTTTTGCCAAAGCCGAACTCAAGGGTATTTCCGTACAGTTGAACGCGACCCCTACCGAGAACATCAAGCTATCTGTTGGGCAGTCCACCGCCACCATTGAGGTCAGCTCTACGGCCGTGGCTATTGATACGACCACGGCAACGATTCAGAATACCTTCAGCACCAAACAGGTCACTGACCTGCCGACCACTGCCACTGGCTCCGGCGTTCTAAATCTCGCGCTGCTGAACGCCGGTGTCGCCTCCAGCGGAGCGGTTGGCGTAGGTACGGGTCCCTCCGTAGCCGGCCAGCGTCCCCGCAATAACAATTTCACGATTGAAGGTATCGACAACAATAGCGGTGCCGTCACCGGTCCGCTGGTTTCGGTCCCCAACGATGCCGTCGCCGAGTTTGGAACCCTGCAAAACCAGTTTTCGCCCGAATTCGGCCACTCGTCCGGCGGCCAGTACAACACCATCATTCGGAGCGGCTCGAACGAATTTCATGGCGTCGCCTATGAGTATTTCCAGAACCGCGACTTAAATGCCGCGGATAACCTTTCCTTTGTGAGCGGAACGCCCCTGCATCCCCGTTATGACAACAATCGTTTTGGCGGAACTGTCGGCGGCCCCATCCTGCGCAACAAATTGTTCTTCTTTGTGGACTACGAGTACAATCCCGTCGGCGAGGCCAGCAGTCCTTCACAGCTCTTTGCGCCCACCTCCGCGGGTCTCTCTCAGATAGCCGCTATCCCAGGCATCAATCAGAACAACTTCAACGAATTCAAGAAATACGTTCCCGTCGCCTCTGGTTCCTGCGCCGGATCGGCCAATTGCCCCAGCGTCGTCGTCAGTTCACTCGCGGCTGGACCAGAATACCTCCAGTCCAACATCACCGGAACCGCCATCCAGGTCGGTCAGATCCCCGTGTCCGCTCCCAGTTATACGAATAATGAGGCCGCGGTTGCCTCGGTCGATTACAACCTTTCAGAGAAGGATGCCATCAGAGGGCGGTTCGTTCTGAACCGCACCGGCAGCATCGATACGGCCGCGACCCTCCCCGTGTTCTTTACAACTACGCCAACGAATAATTATCTGGCGACGTTTTCTGAGTACCACAACTTCTCGCCTACCCTGATTAACGAGTTCCGGTTCGGCTACAATCGCGACTCGAGCCAGGATCCTTCCGGAAACTTCTCCTTCCCCGGCCTGGATCAATTTCCGAATCTGGTCTGGAACGATCTCGGACTGCAGGTCGGCCCCGATCCAAATGCCCCCCAGTATGGCTATCAGAATACCTATCAGTTGACCGACAACGTGACCTGGACCAAGGGCGCCCACAGTTTCAAATTCGGCTTCGACGGCACGCGTCTAGTTAATCCGCAAAGCTTCACTCAACGCTCCCGCGGTGACTATGAGTACAGTTATTTGAGCGATTACCTGTTTGATTTCACGCCCGACTATATTGCCCAGCGCTCCGCCGGAAACCCGGTCTACTGGGGTAATCGCTGGTTGTTCGGCTGGTATGGGAACGACTCCTGGAAACTGCGCCCGAACCTGACCATAAACCTCGGGTTGCGCTACGAATACCAAACCGTGCCCGCCACAGAGAACGAACAATCTTTGAATTCCATCGCCAGCGTACCCGGCTTGATCACGTTCGGACAGCCGTCCCCTCAGACGAACAACATCATGCCTCGGATTGGCGTTGCCTACTCGCCGGGCGAGACCGGGAAAACTTCGATACGTGCCGGATTTGGCATCAATTATGACGTTCTTTTCGACAATCTCGGCCTTTTGACGCTCCCTCCCCAGCTTTCCACCACGCAGGATGTTACCGGCAACGGTGGCAGCAATTTCCTGGCGAACGGCGGCCTGCCGGCTACCGGTCCCAGCGCCAACTTCACTGCCGCGGAAGCGCGTGCCGCCACTGCCGGCTTCGTCCCCAACGTCCAGCGGCCAAAATCCTACCAGTGGAACTTTGGCATTCAGCATGAGTTCGCCGGTAATTACGTATTTCAAACCCAGTACATCGGAACGCGCGGGACTGATCTCGACGCGCAGATCCAATTGAACAAGCAGCCCACCGTAACGGCCGCAAACGCTCTTCCGGTCTACTGGAGCGCCCCCAGCGCGGCGACCTTGAACTCCCTCACCAGCACTCTCAGCGCGCTAACCGACGCCAAGAATGCTGGTGGCGATATCGTCCCCGCTTACTACAATGCCGGCTTTACGTCTAATATCACTTCCTATCAACCGTGGGGTAACTCTAGCTATCAGGGTTGGGCGAACACCCTGACTCGCCGCTTCAATAATGGTCTGCAGTTCAATTTGGCCTACACCTGGAGCCATGCTATTGACAATTCCACAGCGGATGTATTCAGCACCTATTCCACACCCCGCCGCGCACAGAACTCCCAGGATCTCACTGCAGACTATGCCAGCTCCGCTCTCGACCATCGCAATCGTATTACCGGCGAGCTGATATACGACTTGCCCTTCTTCAAACACTCCGGTTGGCTCTTGAAAAACGTCGTCGGCAACTGGGAATTTGCTCCCATTTACACCTATCAGACCGGGACTGTCTACACTGTGCAGAGCGGCGTCGATTCGAATCTGAACGGCGATTCCGCGCCGGATCGGGCGATCGTAAACCCAATCGCCGGCAGCAACCCCGCCATCGGCTCAGGCGTCACCGCATTGGTGAATTCTGCGGGGCAAACCGTCGCCTATCAGGTCAATAATCCAAATGCGGGTTATGCCCAGGCGCCGCTCGGAACCATCGCGACTGGCGGCCGCAATACCAAGCTGCTCAATCCCATCGACGATATAGATATCACCTTAGTCAAGCGGGTGAACTTCACGGAACGCATCGGCATGGAATTCAGTGCCCGCTTCTTTAATATCTTCAACCATCCCCAATACACCGGTGGATTCCTCAATGATGTCGCCCCCAACGGCGCGACCGGTACCGATCAACGCCTATTCATGGAACCGCAGAGTCCCTTCTTCAACCAGATCAGCCAGGTCTGGTCGAGTAATCCGCGGGCGATGGTCCTGGCCCTGAAGGTTATCTTCTAAGCTGGATCTACTGTCGAACAACGAAAAGGGAGCCTTCGGGGCTCCCTTTTTGCTTTCAGGACTGCGCCGTGTTTTCTGGCTATTGAAAACCTCAGCCTTACGCCTACCAAAAATAGTAGTTGTCTTACCGTAGCCTCAGACAATTCTGAGTGTTTTCAGGATCTTGGATCTTGGCTAACTAATTGCTAACCCCGCTGTAACTTGCATGTTACAGCCTAATTGTATTTTATTAGTGAAGTTTCCTACTAGGCCTAACTGGCAACCCCAAATTCAGACGCTAACGGATTTTGAAGGAGACAAGACTATGCCTGCTCTAATCGGAAAGTTTTGTGTTTTTATCAGTAAAACTACGAGTGGCGCTGCCGCGCTTGCCGCCCTCTTTTTTCTCTCTACGAGTTTTCTCTTTGGTCAGAGCTTAACAACCGGCTCAATCAGTGGAACTGTGAAGGACCAATCGGGCGCCATGGTTCCGGGCGCGACCGTAACCCTGAAAAACCTCGACGCCGGCTCTTCCCGGACCGCAACCACTAATCAGTCGGGAACCTATCAGTTCCCGCTGCTCCCGCCTGCCCATTACACCCTGCAGGCAACCACCAACGGTATGAATTCCGATCTGGTGCCGGTGAGCGTTCAGATCGGAACCGGTGTGAGCGTCGACCTCGTCGCCAAGGTTCAATCCACCCGCCAGGTTGTAGAAGTCTCAGCTACCAGCGCTGCCCTGGACACGGAAAATGCCAACCTGAACACCACCTTCTCGCAGAAGCAGATTCTGGAGCTCCCCGCGCCCGGCGGTGACATTACCACCTTCGCCTTCACTGCTCCCGGAGTCGTCTTAAGCACCGGCATGGGCTATGGCAACTTCAGTTCGCATGGGTTGCCTGGTACCTCGAATCTCTTTACGATGAACGGCGACGACTACAACGATGCCTATCTGAACCTGAACAACTCCGGCGCCAGCAACCTCCTGCTTGGCCAGAACGAAATCTCGGAAGCTTCCATCACGCAGAACGGCTACAGCGTTCAGTACGGCCGCGAGGCAGGCGCGCAGGTCAACTATGTGACCAAGGGTGGCACGAACCAGATTCACTTTGATCTGCTGTTCAACTTCAACAACCACATCATGAACGCCAATGACTTTTTTTCCAATCTGAACGGCGTTCCGCGGCCCTATTCTGTATCGAGGCAATGGGGAGCTGACATAGGGGGGCCGTTTCCTTATTTGAAGAACAAACTGTTCTTCTACATGGATAGCGAAGGGCTCTACTATACGCTGCCCAGCACCGGTACCGTTGTCGTTCCTTCGACGGCCTTTGAGAATTACATCCTTGGGAATATCCAGCCATCGCAAGACGCTCTCTACAACAAAGCATTCGGTATCTGGAATAATGCTCCCGGCGCCAGCAGTGCCCCGAACGTCACGAATGGAACAGGCCAATTACAGGATCCCACGGGACAACTCGGCTGCGGCGATTTCGCGGGGACTCCAGCTAAGGATGGATCCGGCATTTTCGGCACAAATCTGGCCTGTGCGCGCGCTTTCGGCACCAGTAGTTCCAACACCAACAAAGAGTGGCTCATGACCGACCGCGTGGATTGGAACATCACTGACAATCAGAAGATTTTCTTCCGCTTCAAAGGCGACCACGGCTTTCAGCCGACCGGAACGAGCCTTCTGTCTCCCGCTTTAAACGAGCAGAGCATCCAGCCGCAGTATGAAGGCCAGATCAATCATACCTGGGTGATTTCGCCGACCATGGTCAACAACGTAGTCGGGTCTGTCCTCTGGTACAGCGCGATCTTCGGTCCGGCCAACGAGACCGACGCGCTTAACGCCTTCCCGACATTTTTCAGCATGCCCGGAGTCGGAGGAGTTACCGGCGGCGGGTTCACGAACATGGGCGTGAACTGGTCGGTTTTCCCGCAAGGCCGCGATGTCGGGCAATTCCAGTTAATCGACGATTTTTCGGTGGTCAAAGGCGCTCATACCATCAAGCTTGGCGTCAACTTCCGCAAGAACGACGTAACGGACTTCAGTTATGAGGAGGGCAGTGTTGGGTCTTACTTCTTCAATTCCGTAACCGACTTCGCGAATGGCGTGACAAATCCGAGCGATTTCAGCAACTACGCTCAGAAGTTCAGCCCATTGCAGGATGCGCATATCCGGCTGTACAACATCGGCATATACGCGCAGGACGAATGGGCCGTCAAGCCTAACTTAAAAATCACCTTAGGACTCCGGTTAGACCGTACGGCCAATCCCTCCTGTACCGATAACTGTTTCTCCCGCTTGACCGCGCCCTTCACCAGTTCCGCATTCCAGACGGGCATCGACATTCCGTACAACCAGTCGATCCAAACCGATCTCAAGCACGCCTATTACAACGTTGACTCTATCGTGCCGGATCCCCGGCTCGGCGTCGTCTGGAGTCCGTGGGGAGGAACTGGAACCGTTATCCGCGGTGGCGTCGGCGTGTTCTCGGATCTCGCGCCGGCCTTCCTGGTTTCGAACGTGTTCAACAATGCTCCGTTCCCATTCAATGCGACTATCTATGACGGTTCCCTCGTGGGACTAGCGAATACGCCGGGAAGCGCTGCCCAGACTGCTCAGAACCAGTACAACGCGTTCAAAACCGGCTTCTTCGCGGGTCAGACATTCAATGAACTGAACAATTCAATACCAGGCGGCTTCAGCCCGGTCAATTATTTCTCAATCCCCTCGAAGTTCCTGACGCCTACTTATGTTGAATGGAGCTTCGAGATCCAACAGCCTATTGGCACAAAGAACGTCCTTGTCGCCACTTATAGTGGCAACCATGGCTACAACTTGCTGGTAAACAATAACTTCCCGAATGGGTATAGTACTACCGGATTTGGGGGCCTTCCCGTTACCGCTCCCGACGGACGGTTTGGTACAGTAACTCAGCTTACTAATGGAGCCATCTCTAACTATGACGGGCTCACGTTTCAATACCGTCGCTCGTTTTCTTATGGCTTCCAGGGCCAGGTCAATTACACCTGGAGTCACGCCTTGGACGACATCTCGAACGGCGGATCCGGCCTGCCCTACTCCTTTTGCTCCGGCTGCGGCTTAACGTCTTTGAGCAGCCCGAGCATCCTCGCTAACTACGGCAACGCGGATTATGATATCCGGAACAATCTCACGGCCGATTTTGTTTGGGACACTCCCTGGAAGTTCAGTAATAAGATCCTTGAAAACGTGGTTGGAAACTGGACGGTTTCCGGCAAGGTTTTCGCGCGAAGCGGTACGCCCTTCAGTCTGTACGATAGCGTGCTGGCCGGTCAGGTCTCGCCCAATATCAGCGGCGCCACGATCCTGGCAACCACTACCGCTGCCCACTTACCCGTGAGCTGCGGAGCAGGCGCCGTGAATACCCCTTGCTTCAACGCATCTGACTTCGTGCCGAGCGGGTCCGAAACTACTTTCGGCAACGTGGGCCGGAATGCCTTGGAGGGTCCTGGTTATGTCGATGTGGACACATCGCTCTACAAGAATTTCACCATAAAGGAACGGCTGCGGTTCCAACTCGGCGCCAGCGCCTACAATCTGCTGAACCATCCTCATTTCCAAAACCCGACAGCAGATGTCGCATCTGGCGGGTTCGGAACCATCAGCGCTACAGCTATTCCGCCTACCTCAGCCTACGGCGCGTTCCAGGGCTCGGCTGTGTCCGGACGTGTTCTGGTGGTCACCGGACGCTTGCAGTTCTAGTCTAGTCTCGCTTCAACCCACTCAGGGCGCTGGATCTTCGCGATCCCGCGCCTTTTTTTCTTGTCTCCGTTTAAACTGAGGGTAGCCCCAGAGGTTATATGGTCACCGCCCCCACCATCGCTGAGGAGATCCTGGAGCTCAAAGAGCAGCGCAAGGCGATCATCCTCGCCCATCACTACCAGGAACCGGAGATCCAGGAGATAGCCGATTCCATCGGCGACAGCCTCGAACTGGCCCGCGTTGCCCAAAAGTTCGATGGCGATGTCATCGCGTTCTGCGGCGTGAAGTTCATGGCCGAAACCGCCAAAGTCCTCAACCCGGAGCGCAGCGTGGTGTTGCCCGATCTCCACGCCGGCTGCAGCCTGGTCGATAGTTGCCCCGTAGAAGGCGTCCGCGCCTTCCGGCGGAAGAATCCGGATTACGCCATCGTCTCGTACATCAACACCTCCATCGAAGTGAAGGCCGAAAGCGACATCATATGCACCTCGCGTAATGCCGCCGCCGTGGTCAACTCCATTCCTGCCCGGCAGCCCATTCTGTTCTTGCCCGACATTAACCTTGGCAACTACGTCCAGCAGCAGACCGGGCGCAAAAACATGAAAATTTGGCAGGGTGCCTGCATCGTTCACGCCACCTTCCCTGGCCGCCGCTTGGCTTCCGCCCGCGCTGAGCACCCCAACGCCTTGGTTGCCGCCCACCCGGAGTGTCCGGGCGAGGTGCTGCGTATGGCGGATTTCATCGGTTCCACCTCCTCCATCATCGACTGGTGCACCCGGCAGCCTGCCCAGGAATTTATCGTGATGACGGAAAGCGGCGTGCGGTATTCGCTCGAAAAACTAGCTCCGGGCAAGCAGTTTTACTTCGTCGCTAACGAGAACTGCAATTGTAGTGAATGCCCTTACATGAAGATGAATTCGCTCGAGAAACTGCGGGGCTGCCTAAATAATCTCAATCCTTGCATAGAGTTACCGTCAGAGCTGATGAGGCGCGCCCGGCTCCCGATTGAGCGTATGCTGGCCCTTAAATAGCCGCGCGAAGTTCGTTCGGTAATTTTGTACCTCGTGACTTCTCTTGTCCAACTCGCTCCCGTCCCGCTCCTGCCGGTGCCGCTGGCTGGCCCTCTGGTCGATACTTTCGGCCGGTCCCACTCCGACCTCCGCATCAGCGTGACGGACCGCTGCAATATCCGGTGCTTCTACTGCATGCCGGAAACTGGAGCCGAGTTCGCGCCCGTCTCTTCCCTGCTCAGCTTTCCCGAGATAGTTCGTTTGGCAAAAACGGCGCTTTCGCTCGGCATCGACAAGATTCGGATTACGGGCGGCGAGCCGCTGCTGCGTCCCAGGCTGCCCGAACTGATCGCCGCCCTGAGCGGCTTGCCTGGCGTTCGGGACCTGGCGTTAACCACCAATGCCGTGCTGCTTGCTGGAGCCGCCCAATCGCTCTATGACGCCGGTCTGCGGCGGCTGAACATTCACCTCGACACCCTTGACCGCGAGCGTTTCCGTCTCATTACGCGCCGCGACGACCTGGACCGCGTCCTGGCCGGAATTGAAGCCGCCACTCGCATCGGTTTCCATGTGATCAAGATCAATGCGGTCGCCATCAGGAATCTGACCGAGCCTGATCTCGTGCCCCTGGTCCGTTTCGCAAAGGAGCGGAACATTGAGGTGCGCTTTGTCGAGTTCATGCCGCTCGACGCCCAGCACATCTGGTCGCTCGACCGCGTTCTGACCGCCGATGACATGACCGAAACTCTGACGCGCGAGTTTGGGCCGCTCTCGCCCGTTGCGGATGCCGATCCGCGCGCTCCTGCCACCGAATACGCATTTGCCGATGGCTACCGGGTAGGCTTCATCGCGTCCGTTAGCCGGCCCTTCTGCGGCAACTGCAATCGCTTGCGATTGACCTCTGACGGCAAACTGCGTTCCTGCCTGTTTGCGCGCGAGGAAACAGACATCCGGCCGCTGCTTCGCGAAGATGCTTCAATCGAGGCGCTGGGAACAGCCATTCGTTCTACCGTGTGGCGGAAGTGGGCGGGACATGAAATCAACCGTCCCGCTTTCGCGCCGCCGCAGCGGCCGATGTACTCGATTGGCGGCTGAGGCGGCCTATTTATCCCCCACTCGTCCGGCCCCTATCGCCGGCTTGCAGTCATAGAAGACTGGCGTCTTGCCGAAGCGTTTCTGGTACGCGCTCGTCAGTTCTGCTTGGAAGTTCTGCACCGCATCCGGAGCCACCAGGTTGACGGTGCACCCGCCGAAGCCGCCGCCCGTCATGCGCGAGCCATAAACACCCGGCAGCTTGAGCGCAGTATCCACCATGAAATCGATCTCCTCGGAGCTGATCTCATAGTCATACTGCATGCTGCGGTGCGAGGCGATAAAAAGCCGGCCCATCTCGCGGAGGTCGTGCGCGCGCGCCGCATTGGCGAAATCCACCACTCGTTGGTTCTCTGAGATAACGTGGCGCGCCCGGCGGCGCGGCACAACCGGCACACTGTCCTGAACGCGTTCGAAGAAGCTCAACGAAACATCGCGCAGGCTCTGCACGGCCGGATCCAGCTGCTGGATAGCCGCAACCGCCTGCTGGCACTCTGCTACTCTTTCCCGATAAGCCGACTGGCCAAGCTCGTGCTTCACCATAGAGTTCGCCGCGATGATGCTGGCGTCGTGCGGCAGTGGCACATATTCATGTTCCAGGCTGCGGCAATCTATTTGGATGGCGGCCCATTCACGTCCGAAGACAGAGGCGTACTGATCCATGATTCCGCAGGGCATACCGACAAATTGGGATTCGGCGCGCTGCCCCAGCAGCGCGACGTCGATGGGATCCATATGGCGGGGACCCAGCAGCGCGCAGGCGGTCGCGATCTCGAGCGCCGCGGAAGAACTTAGGCCGGAGCCAACCGGCACGTCGCTTGCGATATACAGGTCGCAGCTGCCGATGCGAACTCCGGCAGCCGCCAGTTCACGCGCCACGCCGACGACATAATCGGTCCATTTCCCGCGCGCTCTTGCATTGGGCAGTTCGTCAGTCGCGATGGAGTATTCGTCTTCGAAATCGCGCGAGTAGAGCCGGAGCGTTCCTTCCATTCCCGGGCCGGCCGCAACATAGCAGGCCATCTCCAGGGCAATCGGAAAGACGAATCCCAGGTTGTAATCGGTGTGCTCGCCGATCAGGTTGACGCGTCCCGGCGCGCGATACAGCGCCAGGTTGACTTCAGATGCAAAATGTTCACGGAAGGCCGTTATGATTTCGCGCGGAACGATAGCCAAAGTAGACATCCCCCGAAAACCAGCAGCATCAAACCGCACCAGACGTTGACATTGATTCCGGCGTCAAGCGGGGCGCGAACTTCCGGCCTCAATAGGCCGTAGAGCAGCAGAATCAAGCCGAGAAGCGAGAAAAGAAATCCTGTGGGCCGGCGTAAATCGTCCATAGCTCCCTACCAATAAATGATGTTCATAATGATCAGCACCACTATCACGACGATTGCCAGCGGACCCGGGCGTTTGTACCAGGGCGCGCCCGACTCCTTCGGCAGATCGGTGACTCCGTAGACAAGATTGTGAAGATCGCCTTCCGGTTTCGGCGCGGTAAAGAGGCTGACGGCAACGGTGACTACCAGGCAAACGGTCCAGGAGATGATGGCGATCCAGTAGTTCTGCGCCATAGTCGACGGGAACGTGTGAAGGGTAGTAATCCAGCCGCCTTTGCCCTCCGCCACCGTGCATCCATGTGTCAGGGTCGCGCCGAGTGTTCCGCAAATTAGGCCGCTGAAAGCAGCGTGGCCGGTGGTGCGCTTCCAGAACATGCCGAGCAGGAACGTCGCGAAGAGCGGAGCATTGACAAAGGCGAAGACCAGCTGCAAAAAGTCCATCATGTTGTTGAACTTCGTTGCGACGAAGGCCGTGCCGATGGAGAGCGCCACACCAACAATCGTTGTGACGCGGCCCACCCAGAGGTAATGTGTATCCGGGGCTCCCCTCCTGATGTAACTCTGGTAGATGTCGTACGTGAACACGGTATTGAAGGCGGTCACGTTCCCGGCCATGCCTGACATGAAAGAGGCCATCAGCGCGGTCAGGCCTATGCCCAGCATTCCTGACGGATAGAATTTGGCCATTAGCGTCGTGAGCACCTGGTTGTAGTCGTAGCCGCCGCCGGGCAGCAGCGGGAGCGTATAGCCGGTGGATGTGCTCATCAGAGCGACTGCGGCAATGCCGGGCACCACCACGATGAAAGGCATAAATATCTTCGGGAATGCAGCCACTAGTGGAGTCTGGCGCGCTCCGTAAATGGTTTCGGCCGCCATCGCGCGCTGTACAACCAGGAAGTTGGTGCACCAGTAGCCGAATGACAGGACGAAGCCCAGCCCGGCCACCAAGCCGAAGAGCTCCACGCCCATGGGATTCTCAGACGCGTGCGCCGCGTATTTCCAGGTATGCGTCATCACCGGCTGCAAATGAGTTTTGATCCCGCTCCAGCCACCCGCCTTCGCGACTGCAAAATAGGACAGCGGCGCGAAGCCGAGCACGATCAGAAAGAACTGAACCACCTCGTTATAAATCGCACTGGTGAGCCCTCCCAGCAGCGTGTAGATCAACACGATTGCCGCCGATAAGAGCACCGAATTAGTAAAGCTCCAGCCGAGCACCAGCTCGAAAAGAAGGCCCAACGCGTACATGCTGATGCCCGATGAAAAGATCGTCATCACGGCGAAGGTGATCGCGTTCAAGCCGCGGGTCTTTTCGTCAAAGCGCAGTTTCAGGTACTCAGGAACACTTCTGGCGCGGCTGCCGTAGTAGAAAGGCATCATAAACAGGCCCACGAAGAGCATCGCCGGTACTGCTCCCAGCCAATAGAACTGAGCCGTCATCATGCCGTACTTGGCTCCTGATGCGCACATGCCGATCATTTCCTGCGCGCCCAGATTGGCCGCGATAAACGCGAGACTGGTGATCCAGACTGGAACAGAATGCCGGGATGTAAGAAAGTCTTCGCTGGTCGTGATCTTGCGTTTGGCCATCCAGCCAATCCCAAGAACAAAGGCAAAGTAGATGGTTAGACTGACGTAGTCGATAGGTCCGAGTGTCAAGGGGCAGTTCCGTCCCGCGTAATTGTATCGCAGAGGTAAACGTTTACGCCTCTTTGCGAAGAGGCACGCATCATTGGGCACATCAGGAACTTATGGGTTGAGTGAAACATCAAACGGTTAGGAAGTTAGAACGAGAAGTGGTCAGCAGAGACCCCAAAGAAATTGGAGAGAATTATGAAACGCGTATGGCGAGTATGGGCAAAAGTCCTGGCGGGACTCTTTGCTACGGCCATGTTCGCGATGCCGCAGGCCTACACGATGTCCGCGAGGCCTGGAGTCGTTAACTACACCGAAGGGAACGTTAGCCTCGATGGGCGTCCCCTCACATTGAACAATCACGAGCAGAGCGTGCTCTACCTCAACGCAAACGACACGCTCTCTACTACAAATGGAAAAGCGGAAGTACTGCTTACTCCGGGTGTGTTTCTACGCGTGGGTGATGACAGCGAAATCCGCATGGTTTCGCCGGACTTGGTCAATACGCAGGTAGCGGTGACGCAAGGCGAGGCGATGCTCGAGGTCGACCAGTTGCTCAAAGACAATCACCTGAGCATCCTGGACCAGGGCGCCTCGATCACGATAGAGAAAACAGGCTTGTATCGGTTCACTGGCCCTCCATTGCCCTCGGCCGCGGTTATTGACGGCGAGGCGCGAGTTTGGGTGGGCGATGCGAGTCTGAAGCTTGGCAAAGGCCGCGAAACCCAATGGGCGGCCGGTCTGAAAGCTCAAAAATTCGATACCAAGAGAGAAGACGACCTGTACGCCTGGAGCAATGTGCGGTCTGAATCCGCTGCCGCGGCAAGCTATCAGGAAGCCAGGAACGTCTATGTGAACAACTATTACGACGGTTTCGGCTACGGTCCCGGCTGGGGTTCGGGTTGGTTCTGGAATGCCGGTTTCGACAGCTGGGCATGGCTGCCGTATGGCGGCGCTTTCTACAGCCCGTTCGGCTGGGGATTCTATTCTCCGTCGTACATACCCTATGGGTACGTAGGCGGAGGATGGCACGGCCATGTGGTCGGGGTGAATCCCAGAGCTCCGGGCGTGACTACCATGACCAGATCCGTGTGGGCCAATCACGCTGCTCGTGCCCAAGCGGCGCGTGGGTTTGCCGGCAGTGGATTCCGAGGCGGCGGTGGAGTGTCGGCTGGTGCTAGCGGGTTCCACGGTGGCGGGTTCCACGGTGGCGGGTTCGGCGGTGGATTTCACGGTGGCGGCGGTCATCGCTAAACTGCAATCCTCCAACAAAGGCCCGAGCTTCGGCTCGGGCTTTTTTTTTGCTCCGGGTAGCGAGATAAGATGAGCGGACAGGATGAACTATCTACTGAAGTCTGAGCCGGACGCTTATTCGTTCAGCGACCTGGAGCACGACGGCGAAACGGTATGGGACGGCGTGACCAATCCCACTGCCGTCAAACATCTGCGGGAGATGAAGCCGGGCGATCATCTTGTCATCTACCACACCGGTGACGAGCGGCAGGCAATCGGATCCGCGACGGTGGTGAGCGTTGACGCCGCGAATCCAAAGGTTCCGCTGGTCCGAATCAAGGCCGGCAAGGCTCTCGCCACTCCGCGCACCCTCGCCGCGATTAAAGAACACAAGATCTTCGCCGACTCGCCGCTGGTCAAGCAAGGCCGGCTCTCCGTGGTGCCGCTCACGAACCAGCAATACGAGTGGCTCGCGGGGCATTGATTACCGGCTAGCCGCTCGCCGTCCGGGCGCGCCTGCCGCCGCCGGCCTGTTTCTTCGGCTCGGAACCCTCCGCGGCGGCTTGATTTCCGGCCGCTTGGGCTGCGGGTTTGCGCTGTGGCAGTTCGCCTAGGCTCTTTTGTAGCGCGGCCATCAAGTCGATTACCGGCGCGCGCTTCCTCGGAGCCTGCTCCTCTATCTGCTGCCCTTCGCGCTTTGCCTCAATCATCTGCAGCAGGCGGCCCTGGTATTCATCGTGATATTTAGAAGGGTCGAAATCCGCCGCCAGACCTTCTACCAGTTTCTCGGCGAGCGCCACTTCCTGCGGCTTGACCGTGACGCTTTCATCGCGCTTGAATTCCGGAACCTCGCGCACCTCCTCGGGATAAAACATCGTGTGCAGCAGCAGGCCGTCGGCATGCGGCCTCACCACCACGGTATATTCGCGCTGATGCATAGCGATCTTGGCAATAGCGCTGAAGCCCGACTTTCGCATGGTCTCAAACAGCAGATGATACGCCTTTTTGCCGGCGTCCTCGGGAACCATGAAGTACGAGGCATCGAAGTAGATCGGATCAATGCCCTCCGCCTTGACGAACTCCATGATCTCCATGTTGTCGCTGGAGGCCGGGGCGACCTGCTTCACGTCCTCATCGTTCACGATGACGTAGCGGTCTTTTTCTACTTCATAGCCCTTGACCAGCTCGCTGCGCTCTACTACCCGTTCGCACTGCGGGCAGTAGGTCTGCTGCTTGATGCGGCTGCCGCACACGCCGTGAATCTGGTTGAAGCTGACGCGCTCGCCACGGGCTGCGGCAAAGAGTCGCACCGGTATGGTGATGAGCCCGAAGGTGATATATCCTTTCCATACTGTCGAAGCCATGCTTGACCTCCCTGTCAAGAAGCTGTGGTGCGCCCTATTAAATGAATGAAAATGCCAAACTACACATTCTAAACAATATCGTGCCGGTATGTTTGCTGGCAAGTAGCGCGTGCCGCAGGGGTTATAGCGGAAGGATGCCGGAGGCGTGAAACTCTGGCTCTACTATATCGGCAAGCCGCGCGATACCCACGCCAATGCCATCGCCGCGGAGTTCCTGAAACGAAGCAGCCGCTATGCGGCTTGCGAAATGCGCGAGATTGTCGCCGGGCGCTTCGATCTGTTCGCCCGGCATGCGTCAGCTAAGAAGATTTTTCTAGACCCTGCCGGCCGTGCAGTGGATTCCACTGCTTTCATCAGGATCATTGAACAGGCTGAGCAAAGCAGCCAGGACCTTGTCTTCCTGATCGGCGGCCATGACGGTCTCCCGGCCGAATGGAAGCCGCGCGCAGACCTGCTGCTTTCGCTCTCCGCCATGACCTTCCCGCACGAGCTTGTACGCGCCATGCTGGCAGAGCAGATCTATCGGGCCTTTGCCACTTTACGCGGGCACCCCTATCCCAGATGAGGTCTAAGGACAGTTTTAATCAAGGGGTCATGCAGCTTTAACAAAGTTTGAGGCAAGCTACGAGTATGCAGACCCGCCAGCTGCCGCTCAACGTGTCACCGTCATCGCTGCTCCCGACCCGTTTTGCAGACCTGATCCGGCCTTTGGAGCCGGCTCTGCTGAAGATCCTGTTCCCGGACAAACTGCTGCGAAGCGTTCCTGAGTCAGCGGGGTGCGAGGGCGGCGCCGCTGCGTTCGCGGAAAAGTTCCTGCAAAACCTGAATATCCGATATCATGCCTCCGCCGCCGATTTGCGGCGCATACCGGCGCGCGGCAGCGCCATGATCGTGGCAAATCACCCCTTCGGGTTTTTGGAAGGACTGCTGCTGCTGGATCTTTTAGAGCGCATACGTCCGGATTACCGCATCGTTGCGAACGGCCTCCTGTCCTCTCTTGCGGTCTTGCGTGAGCGGTTGATTTTCGTAAATCCGTTTCAGGAGAGTGCTTCGCCCCAGGAGAACGGAAAGAGCCTTCGGGCGGCTTTTGAATGGCTCCATTCCGGGGGCATGCTGGTCATGTTTCCAGCCGGGGAAGTGAGTTACATGAACTGGCGCGAGCGGTCCGTCGCCGATCCGAAATGGAATACCGCGTCCGCGAGACTGGTTCGCAAGGTGGGTTGTCCCACGCTGCCGCTGTTTTTTGGCGGGGCAAACAGTCTGAGCTTCCAGATGATGGGCAGCCTTCATCCGCGTTTCCGCACATTGAATCTCGCTCGTGAACTGATGGGCAAAAGCAAGCGAACCATTGAGGTCCGCATCGGGAGTGCTATTGCACCCGGCGTGATCCGAGGCTACGCCGACGCAGAATCGGCGACGGAATATCTAAGAGCCAGGACTTATCTGCTGCTGAACCGCGCGCTGGACATGCCCAGTACCGAAGTGAATCCTCCAGCGAAGGCGAGGCCGGTGGCAGCGCCTGTTTTCCCGGGCAAGCTGGCGGACGAGATTGCCGCGCTGCCGCCTGAGCGGGTTCTTCTCTCGACCAACGACTTCACAGTTTGCCTTGCGCCGGCGAATGAGATCCCAAACGTGCTGCGCGAGATTGGACGCTGCCGCGAACTCACTTACCGCGAACTAGGCGAGGGAACGGGAAACAGTCTCGACCTGGATGAGTTTGACGATTACTACCAGCACATGGTCCTGTGGTCGCCTTTGGACCAAAGGGTTGCCGGTGCGTACCGCCTGGCTCACACGCCCGATGTGCTGCCGAAGCACGGCATCAAGGGACTGTATACCAGCACGCTGTTTCATTACGGCCCAGCATTTTTCGAGCGCATCGGACCGGCGCTCGAGCTAGGCCGCTCTTTCGTCTGCCGCGACTACCAAAAGCACTATGCTCCGCTGCTGCTGCTGTGGAAAGGAATCGCGCGCTGCGTACATCTCAGGCCCGAATGCGCCGTGCTGTTTGGCGCGGTCAGTATCAGCAGCGAGTACCAGTCGATGTCGCAAACCCTTATTGTCAACTTCCTGAATGGGCATCTGGCGAACGATCTGACGCCCTGGGTGCGCCCGCGAAGCAGATTCCGCCGTCCCGTCACGATTCCAAAACACTTGGAGCAGCTTAGCCGCTTGTTGCCGACCGTCGAGGAGCTTTCTTCTTCGCTGCAAGATCTGGAAGGCGACGGAAAGGGCGTCCCCGTTTTGATGCGGCAGTACTTGAAGCTTGGTGGCCAATTTCTCGGCTTTAGTGTCGATCCGAACTTCTCAAATGCGTTGGACGCGCTGCTTGTGGCGGATCTGCGGACGGCCACGCGATCGATGTTGGAGCGCTGCATGGGCCACGAAGCCGCCGCCAGTTTCCGCGCCTTCCACGGAAGGACGGCCGAGGCCGTGTAGCGTTAAACTTAAGCCCGGGACGTTATCGTGATCAGCGGCTGGTATCGCGGGCGCTAGGCGATCTCAAGATACTGCTGCCATTCTTCACTTTATTCAGTGGGATCGCGCCCTACAAACAGAGCAGCTTTGCCGCGGACAAAGCTACGCCATTTCAGCCGCTCCCTTCCGGAGTTCTATGCGAGGGGCAAGCGGGGCAAGTCGAATGGTGTTGCGGACAGCGGGAGAATTGAACGACACAGGGTGCGAGCCGTTGGAACCTTGGGCTGTTCGGCGTTGACTTGCCTGCAAACGCCCGTTGCTGACAGGTGGCCGCCGGTTCAGCCGTTCCGCCCACAGTCCCGTTACCGGAAAATGGCAACCGGGCTTACTGATCAGCCCGGCGTAAATAGAATCCGACTTAGTCGCCCAGCGTTTACGGACCGGACTGCTAAACGGCGTTACGGAAAATGAAGAACGAGATCATCGCCTGCCCGTGAACGGCTACCACTCGTATGAACTATGTTCGAATCTACGATGGGGTAAATTGCAATTAACTCCGTTAAAGTCAATAGATCCAATGCTCCGTGGTGTGGCTCCCCGACATGGATTCGAACCACGAACTTGACAGGTTTTTTGAAGTCCTGCAACTTACTGATTCTACAAAGTCGCTGAAGTCGTCAAAAGCCTCAAAGGCAAGGTCCAGGTACAAGATCGGTACAAAATGCTTTCCGATTGAATCGGTCCGGCGCGTCGCTGCTTCACTCGTCGGTCAATCTGCACAGCCGATAGGATTCACCATAGGCCTTTCCATTGCACCTATGGTGGGGGAGTCGGCTCCGGTTTACACTCCCGTAACGCGACGGTCCACAGCTATCCGGGTCAGCATCACGCCTTCGCTCGGCATAATGGGACGCACTACAACGCCACGGTGGCAGAGCCCGCCAACGGGCGAAAAGCGAATTTCTACATCAACAACTTCGGTGAATTTCGCTCCAGCCGTTTCGGGCCACTGGAGCGCTTTCGCCTGCGGCAAGGACGGCGTTATCGTCGTACGGAATCAGGCCGCCACGACGAGGCTGCGTCCTGCCCGGTACCAACGATCGTAGCCGGTTCGGCCTGCGCAACAGAGCCTAACTGTCCGCGATCCAACTGCCGTGGAACCCCAGTGGAACGCGGACCGGCAGGTGAATGCGCGCAACCGGTTCGCCCGTGAAATCCTGCGCTGCAAGAATCACCAAATCCGTCCTGCCCCCATCCAGATCGTGAGCAAAGGCCATGACATAGCCTTCGTCTTCGCCGGCGCTGGGCGACACGGGGGCAAACACGGCTTCGCCCGCCGCCCCGCGCTCGAAACGGTGCTCCTCCACCGTGCCGCTCTTAACGTCGTGCTTGAGCAGGACATTGCCGGACGTGTGGCCCGTCGCGGTGTCCGGCGCAACGACGTGATCCTGGAGTTGCTTGAATGCGGTCGTATATCCGTAGCGATGCGGCCGGCTGGTGACTCTATCATCGACGCGCGGGAACTCCTGAAAGAACCGATCGCTGAGAGACCGAAGAGCGACTTTGCCGCCGACAGGATCGATGGTCCAGCGATCGAGGGTAATCGGGCCTGGTCCGGTCATCAGTGAAACATCGTAACGGCCTGCATAGCGGCACACGTCGACGCAAACACGGTCACCATCGTCGTAAGCGTTGAGTGTATGGAAGACAAAGCAGGGCTCGATGGGAAACCAGCGCGTTCCACGTGAGCTGTCTTCGCGCGAAAGCAATCCGACGCGCGCCTCATGGGCCGGATTCCAGACATAAGGGAACCTCCCGGCTTTCGCCGCATCAAGACTGAACGTGACCGGCAGATCATAAAGGACCACGTATTTTTCAGTCAGGGCGAAGTCATGCATGATCGGTCTGTCGCGAACGGCAATCTCGGCTATGCGGCTCACTTTGCCAGTTTTGTCGATGACGATGTGCTGGACATTATCCTGACGATACGAATACGCGATGGCATGAACCTCGCCCTTCTGCACGTCGGTCTTGGTGTGCGCGGCGAAAGCAGCCGGCAGGGCGCCCGCGAAATCGTAAGGCCCAATCGTGTTCAGTTCGTCGGAGATCTCGTACGGCAGGGAACCACCTTCGACCGTCGCAAGGATTCGACCGGCGTGAGCGAGAATGTGAGTGTTGGCGGCGAAGTCGTGGTCATGGATGGGACCCTCCCGCCACTTTTCGCCGAGCGCTTCCGCGACAGCTTTCGAACGAACCCAGCGATTGCGATACCACTCAGCCCGTCCGTCCCGCAACCTCACGCCGTGCACCATGCCAGAGCCCAGGAACCAATGGTGCTTGTTATCGTCGATGCCGCGCATAAAATTCGGACCGTTGCGCAAATAGCGGCCATTCAACTCTGATGGTATGCGGCCGGTGACGGGTAGGTCGAAAGCTGTGACCTCCTCTGTTACAGGCGCAAACACGCCCTGGCGAAACCAATTCATCGGGGCCTCTGCGGCTTGTTCAGTCGTCAACTGCTGCGCCTTCCTCGAAACAGTAGACATGGACGCTTACCTCCTTAATGGGCGGCGTTACAGTCGCCCTCATGAGGGTATGATCCCCGACCGGCCCTCCTTGTTGCACACCTTTTTTGGGCGATCATCGCGCCGAGAGGATGAAAGAGCACAGAGTTCCGGATGGCCTTCCTTACCTTAGAATGTGGCAGAGATCTCTTCACAAAGAATGCAACGAGCGCCTCTCTAATTCCAAATTTCGAATCCATGCTCAGCCCGCTTTCGTAACAACGTCAATGAGTTCGGCCGAACGGCGTGTAAGACTCGGTACAAAATCGGTACAATGGCAGGGCGATTGTCTTGTAAATGATTGAATCTACGAGTTGGCTCCCCGACATGGATTCGAACCACGATTCCAAAGGCCATTTGATATCTGTAAGTTGCAGATTCTAAATGGGCCACACCATCCAGAAGATCCGGGTCGTTCGCATTTTTGTACGATTTTTGTAGTAATCGATGCGTTGGGAGAACTCGATTACTCCGATGTTGCCTAGGATGTCCAGCACGTCCCTAGCTCTGCCAGATGAGAACGGTCCAGCACAGGCATGCAATTTTTGAGCAACTTGGTCGGCTAGCCGCAGACATCTGACAGGTGAGACTACGGGGATGTCTAGGTCGGGCAGGCCGCTAACTCTTGGCTCGATCAAGTCCGTGTGGCCGTGCGTGGCTGGGCCGAGATCAACTTCCACGGTTTGCCAACCGCGGGTTTGATACCGAACAGCTATTCCCACCCTAACGGTATCGGCTTGTTCGATGTGGCGAGTTGCGGCCTTCAGCAGGAATGTGAACTGGTCAAATCCTAGCATCAAAGCCGCTCTGAGTTTGTGTAGCCGGGCCTCCCGTGAGCCTTCGATGCCAATATCGAGATCCTTTGTGGCGCGGGCTCGCTGGGCAAATCGTAGCTCCATTGCGACCCCGCCCTTGATGTAATAACCATCGAGAACCTGGGCCTCTAGGGCTCGCTCAAGAACTCCGCAGATCGCGAGGAATGACACCCAGCGTCTCAGGCGTTCCTGATCAATGCCCTGCTGCCTGGCGACGCGAGCCAGTCTTTTTTCCAATCGCTCGCGAGGGCCTACCCTGGGCTGATGTGCCGTAGATCCTTCGGCCGTCATGCGGTTAATGTTTCCTTCGATTTGCGTAAAGCGCGAAGATGCGCGTCTACTTGCCGCAGGAGTCGTTTGGACTCGGGGGTATCGATAAATCCCTCGCGCCGAGCAGCGTTGATCGCCTGCCGAATGAGGTCCGTTCTTGCCCCGGAACTAAGAAGGTCGAGGACGGTCCTTTTGATCTTGGTTAAGGGCAACCCTTCGTGCATCACGATGTCTTCCGGTGCGATGTCGGCTCGATGTACAATGACCACCCTCGGATGCTGACGGCGAAGTCTAGCTGACTTGGGTACCGTGAGATGGATCGTGTCGGGGTTTGCATCGGAAACCCCGTAAACATTTAGCGCCGTGGCATGTGAAAGTGCGACTGTGCCCGGACCGCGGTTGCCCTTGGCCCATAAGACGGCTTCCTGGTATTGTGGGAACCGGCCAGGCTGTGCGTACGGAACGCGGTATACACCCCGCCCGGTGCGCTCAAGCCGCCCGCGCTTTACAAGGCGCGATATGGTTGAGTCGGTGAAGCCAGCCTCGCGTGCTTGGGTCGAGGTGATAAGGCCATCGTGCTCTTCTGCCAACGGCATCAGATCATCCAGCCGAGATCGAGGCATGTCAATATCTTTCCATGGTGGAACTATTTTGACAACTGCTAATTTTACAAGACATATCTTATCAATCGGATGTCCCAAAGCACGCGGAAATCAAAAATCCACTAAGCGTCCACGGCAAGGGGTCAGATTACTTTTTGCAGATTGTCCAAAAACTCGGACGCGGGGTTTACGCCCGTGACGAGCATATGATCGTGAGTTTTCGAAAAGCTCACGACGTCAGTTCGCTGTTCACTCTCATGGCATCACGATCTCGGCCTATCTTATGAGCCAGAGGGGTGGGGTCAATGTGCGAATCCTGCGCGTTTGGCGAGATCGCGGGTCACTCATTTTGCGCTGCTCATCGGAAAACGCCCGCATACAATCTGGGCTCTGTTAGAATTTCCCCGGCCCGCTTGATATCTGTAAATCGCGATTCTGTGAACCTCGCCTGAAGGTTCCTCGGAACACACTCCCAGAATTTGATCCTGCCCGGCGGTTCAGCCTTGGCGCAGACCTCGTGCCGTTGATTAGTCTCTATTTCCTTAAACCGCCGCTCAGCATCAACGGCGATCGACGGATCAGGAAGTTCCACAAAGTAGTTATCGAAACGCGGGGTGCATCCATCTCTCGAACTGAGCATTGCAGCCAGTGACGCATTTGCCTTCAGCCCGCCGAAGGTCCACCACTTCGTTCGCTCTACCTTCCCATCAGACGCGATCACGGTGTGCTTCGGTCGCGCAACCGTCACCTCGTTCCGCGCAGCGGCGATTTCAGCAACCGCCCTCCTGGACCACATCGGATCAAGCTGGTTGTCAGCAAGAAGGTCGCGGACTGCCCGGCAGAGCCTGTAATCTAAAGCACGGCTCTCCCCCAACCATCGAGATCGGCCGGGCACCTCGGCCGGACGAACGTACGCAACCGATCGCTCTTCATCCAACCGAGTCACTTCCCATGCCCGTCCGCCGAGCGAAATCACGACAGGCCGTTGTCCGAATCCCGCGAATGATAACGGGTGAACCCATCCCACTTCCTCAACACCGCACGTGACTTGAAAGAGCAGCGGCGTATCGAAGACTGACATCAGCGCCATATAGTTCTTGGCGCCAAACAACCTCTCTCCTACAAGCCCCAAGCCGACAACGCCGGAATCCTCATAGAGAATGCCTGTCTCCAACATATATGCCATCAGATGCTCGATGGTATCTCTCGACTGGCTCGTCGCGCGCTGGATTGAGGTGCCATCGAAACGTCGCGAGGCTGCCCCTTGCTGGCGAATGATCGCCATAATTTGTTGCGCAACTACCGGATATGGAAGTGGCGGTGGCTGCAGTTCTTCGACATATCCTTCTTGCCATAGCCGCAGCAACGCGGCGGCTCGAATTAGAGATTCCCGATGGGTAGTCAGGAAAAGACAGTTACGATGAGAACCGGTCCGGCGCCCTGTCCGCCCAAGGCGTTGGAGGAAGGAGGCCACGGTAGATGGAGCCTCCAACTGTACAACGCGGTCCAGGTCACCCACATCGATTCCAAGCTCTAACGTACTTGTGGCCACAATGACGCACTCGCGTGATTCTCGAAATGCTCGCTCCGCTTGACGCCGATCGTCGACATTCAAAGAGCTGTGATTGACGAACGTCGTCGTCCCGATACCACGCAATAAAGTGGCCAGGCGCTCCGCCTGGGAACGACTGTCACAGAACACAAGCCGTTTTTCGGCCCGGTGCAACCGGGAGACAACCAATGCAGCGTTTTCAACGCTACCGACATAATCCAGTTGAACGTCAGTCTCAACAGCAGCCGTCGCATCAGGAGAAATCACGCGAGACAAGGGGGCTTCACGCGTCATCCAAGCAAGAATTTCGTCTGGATTCCCCACCGTTGCTGACAGGCCGATCCTCTGCAGTTGAGCACCTGCAAGATCCGCAATCCGCTCCAATACCGCAAGAAGGTGCCATCCGCGATCATCGCCGGCAAAAGCGTGAACCTCATCAATGATCACGGTCCGTAGTGACCCAAAGAAATACTTCCGGTCGGTTCGCCGCGAGATCAGCATTGCCTCCAGGCTCTCGGGCGTCGTCAGGAGAATGTCAGGAGGATCGCGGAGAATCGCCGAACGCGATGCCTGACCAACATCACCATGCCAGAGTCCACAGCGGCGGCCCACGAGGGAGCAATAGAATGACAGGCGCTCTTCCAAATTGTTCAGCAAAGCGCGAATCGGGCAGATATAGAGAACGCTAAGCCCCTGCCATTGTTCGCTCAGCATTTTAGAGAGGACGGGAAGAATGGCTGCCTCGGTCTTTCCTCCAGCAGTTGGCGCAATGAGAAGGCAGTTCGCGCCGTCAAGGATCGGATCTACAGCCTGTTCCTGAAGGGGACGCAATTCGCGCCAGCCCATACTGTTGACGAGATGGTGTTGAACGCTCGGATGTAAGCGATCAAATCCCATTACAGCTTTAGCTCGATATCATCAACCGAGGACGCAGCCCTTTCTTCGAGGCTTAACTCCGCGTCAGCCAGGGTGAGACCGAAGTGCTTGCGCGGATCAAAATCGGGAAACTGCTCAATGCGATCCAGAATGTCTCCGACGAGCTTTTTCAGGTAGAGCCTCGGCGCAAGTCCGACCTTGCCCCCCAACGCCCCGACCATCGCGTGAGCTAAAGTCTCCAGATAAGCGTTATCTGCGAGTTGACGGATGCGGTCCTCTGCCGACGAACCCTCAGCTACCAAATCACGTACCTTCCGACCGACCTCGATCAATCCGTGGATATCGAAATTGCGCAGCCGGATCTGTACGGCGCGCGGGTTGTCGAAGCGATCCTCCGCACCAAATTCCACGTGAAGGCGCTGTGCAAGCGGAGGCAGCCGCTGGACGCCTTGGGGTCCGTCAAAGAACGCCGGCGTTCCAGTTACCAGCAAATACAACCCTTGAAAGCGCCCGCCAAACACTTCGTCGATCAGTTGGCGAAGTGCATTCAGTCCTTTTTCGCGGATGTCGCCGCGGACACGCTGGAGCGTTTCAACCTCATCCATCACAATGACCAGACCGGCGAATCCCGCATCACGTAGCATGACCAGCAACCCTTGTAAAAAGCTTAGGGCAGCAAAATGGTCCACATCGCCCTTTATTCCAGCGCGGCGCTTGGCCCCTGCCGAAACGTTCGGTTGACCGGCAACCCAAGCCAAGAGGGCTTCCGCTTCAGCGACGTTTCCTTCCGCCATTGCGGAACGATAGGCGCGGAGAGTGGCCGCAAACGTTGGAGCCATCTTCGTGATGGACAGCAACCGCTTCTCCATTAGTTCGTTGGTGCGGTTCAACAACTCGGCCTCCTTGAGTTGTTCACCTCCGTTCGCCTGCAAGAGATCCTCTTCCAGAGAAAAGAACCAAGCGTCAACAATGGAACGAAAGGCACCCTGTTCCTGATCCGCTGTGGACAGCCGTTCCATCAAGCGGCGGTAGACAGTTTCGAGGCGATGTAACGGTGTCTCAGTCTCGCTAATCTGAACCTCAGCGACGGCGAAGCCCGCGCGCTTGGCCCGTTCCTGGAGCCATCGCGCAAAGAAGGTTTTACCGCTGCCATATTCGCCGCGCACGGCCTTTAGAATCCCGGAGCCTGCCCGCACCGAATCGAGTTCGCTGTCCACTACAGACGCGAATCGATCCATTCCAACCGCGAGCAGATCTAGGCCGCGCCTCGGAACAGTGCCCGCTCGAAGAGCGTCGATCGTCTGCCGCCTTCGCTGGCGGCTAACGGTCATTGCTGTCTCCCAGCTCGAACTGATCGCGGAGGAGCTGAAGATTCAGGCGAATGGTCTGGGACGCATCCACGGACAACACGGCGTAGCCTTCAACGTTAACGATGCGTTGCAGAGAGGCGATCACACCGTCCACCCGAAGCCCTGAAACGCCAAGTCTTTGGGCAAACGCGCTCTTCAAGAGTACGAGGTTGCGGTCAGCCAGCACTCTCAGGCACTGTTCGACCTGGTCTTTTTTCATACGACCGGCGAATGTTTCCATCTGCGTGGTAAACACATCCGAGGTCAGCAATTGGTTCACCCAATCGTCTTGACCAACCGCTGCCTCGAACAGTGGCAACGCTGGTTTGAATGGCTCCTTCTTGGCGCTCTTCTTTGGCTTCGGCCTTTCTTTGACTGTGGCGACCTCTTCTTCGAACCACCAATCAGGTGGAATCGCCGCTTGAACTTGCCATCCTTCTATCTCCATCAATGTCGGTGCAACCACGGCCAGAGGCGCGATGCACTCTTGGGCGGTCAAGCCGCCGTGGTACCCGAGTCGGCGGTTTGGCGTATAGCGGACTGTTTCGGATGTCGTCGCGATGATCTGGCCGCCTTCTGCCAGAACGCGTCTGCCCTTTATTAACAGCTCATCTGTGGAAACGTCCCGTCCGCCATCCGCTGTCCGCCAACGATCCGCGCTATCAGACTTGCGGGTCAGCTTGGAGCCATGATCAAGGACGTGACCGTGGTCGCTGGCAAGAATGACAACACGCCCGGCGCTCTTGGCCTCGCTAAGCAGCGCTTGCAGGACAGCTATGCTCCGTAGGTTCCATTGGATCGACAACTGTTCCGGCCCGCCGAGCGAATCGTCAATCACATTCAACACAACCCCTACTATTTTCGAGTCGTTCTTACTAACGGCGATCCGCAGAGATTCAGCGAGGTCGGCCCCACTCGAACCGACTTCATCCTTGTGGAAGAGCACGGGCTTTCCCGTCCGCAAGTCCGCGTGATCCTGGAATTCGCGTTTCTCCATATTTTGAGCGCCGGTAACGAGCACTCCGGATAGCAGGCTAGTTCGGGAAAAGGTCGTTGCGGACGGAAGCACCGTGAGAGCGCAGCGATAAGATGGGCCGTCCTCTCGCGTCCATTCCACCCAGCCATGTTTGCTCAAATCCAATGACAACTCCCGCCACACCGGAAGGCTCATTCCGTCCATTACGACGAACAACACCCCCCCAGAACAGCGTTTGGCCAGCGGAGCGACGACGGTTCTGAGAACGTCTTCGATGAGGAGAACTCCGGGCGCTGCGCCATTCGATAGAGTATTCGCCGCCAACAACTCGCCAAATCTTCGGTTCTCTTCTTCGCGCCTGGCCGTAACCTTATCGAACAACCTCCGATATGAACGAGTGACGCCCTCTGGCTCGTCCCCAGCTAGCAATTGGTGCCGCGCCCAGTCCACCCATGAGCCATCGTGCTCGTAATGCGTGATCGATTCGGGCAGCGTCAGCGGAAGCGCGCTCGGCTTGCCCCACCAACGAACAAGGCGCATAGCCATTTCCGCACGTTCACGTCGTCCTCGCAATTCCTCTAAATATCGTGAACCCTCGTGCGAAGCCACGAGAGCATAGGCATGCTGAGATTTTTGTGCATCGCCAGCGGACAACTGTTCTGCAAATGAGGACAGCCTTTGCTGGAACCCGAGCGGAGACCACCGGCTGTCAATCGCAGCTTCGAGCGCTCCGATGCTTTCCAGAATCTGGTCGGCTCGACCCAGTTGCTGACGGATGCGATCCATCGGCTCCCGTGCCGCCCATCGTTCTGCGGCATCATTCCAGCGTTGCGCCATAGCGCCACGCAGCGGTTGGTTTCCAGTGAACCTCTCCAACCGGCCCATCGCCCTCGAATCCGAACCGGCTCTTGAGAGCGCCCCCAATGCCAGACCTACAGCGATGGCATCCGGACCATGGCCGCCAGTCAGAGATCGAATCAGAATAGGCGCCAGGTCGCCAAGACTTTGAGACAGCCATGCCTCAAGGTGTGTTTGGACCGCTGTACCCAGGGACTCCCATTTCCCTGCGGCACCTTCGGAGCTCATCCAAGGGAGAAAGTCCAACAGATCCGGTCTAGCGGGCTTCAGACCGAGTCGGTGCTGGAGGACAACCTGCCAAACTGCTTCCGCTGTCAGGACACCACTTGGAGCCACAGGAGCGTCATTGCTTCCCAGTGCATCAAGCGCCACATCCGCAAGGGCGGTGGACTGTCGCAGGACCGGGTCTACCTGCCTCGCCTTGAATCGTTCAGCCAGCGAGTTCCAGGGATCTACCGGCAGCAACTGTTGTTTGAAGAGCCGAGCCCGGACATCGTCCCCAACCGCCGCTGTAGGCAATGCCGTGACCAACACAAGGGGCACGCTGGAATTTTCGGCGAGCCGTTGGCGCAGTTCTAGAACGGAATCGCATTGAGCGACGCGCCAGGTTTCCTCGCCGACCGAGATTTGATCCCGTCCCTGCCAACGGCTCTGACTGTGCACACCGATAGCCTGTCCAGGCTCTCGTTTGGGCCGGATTGACTCGATTTGCGATAGTAGAACCGATTCCTTCATTCGCCTATTCTGGCCGCTTCTTCACAATGCGCCAGCTCATCTCCAGTTCAGCATCGTCCGTCAATTCCCGCTCAATTTCTTCTCGCAGAGTGCGCCATGCACTCTTCCCGGTGATTTTCCTTTGTCCAGTCGTCACCATCGTGCCGGGGGCGATCGGAACTGGCGCAGGTGATCGTGGCGGTTCGTAAGCTCCCGGATCGGGCACGACGGGCTGCGGAACTGGCGCGCGCGGAGCGTCCAGCAACAATTTCATTGAATCGTCGAGCCATCTTCCGACGACGCTGTCAAGAGCCGTTGCATGTTCGTCAGCTCGCAGCGCATCTTGAATCTGCTGCCGAAGCAGCCTCGCCACTCCGGCCCTCGGCTCGTCCGAAACCTGCCCCAACTTCTCGAACACGTCGAGGCGAATCTGATCCAGGGCACGGTGCGCTTTGGCAGACTGTTTGAAGACTTCGCCCATTGCGGGCGCAGCCGTCAAGTCTGTGGCTTGGATGGCGTCAAATACCTCTGACGGCTTTTTGGCGCGTTGAACCGCTTCGCAGAGCGAACTCATCGCAATTGCAGTTCTGTAGCGTGGGAGATCGGCATAATCTCCCACAACGGCAGGCAAAGCTGTCCGGAGCTTCCCGACGTAGTTCACAACATCTCGCCCGAACTGCTTGTTCAGTCCGGATACTTGGTCATGGAGCTTTTGGAGATTCGCCAACGTCGGCAAAGCGGGAATTGTCACACCGAAAATGTGACCTGCCCGTTCACAACCCTGTTCCCAGGCCTTTTGTGCCGGCAACTTTTGGCGCTCCAGCACTACGTCGTCGCGCAAACTGGTTAGAGATTCCCGAACCGGAATCCCCTGAAGGGTTAGTAGGCGGTTCGCTTGCCGCGTGTACGTGAGAATGATCAGATTCTCTAGGGAATCCGGCAGTCCCATGCGATTCGGTTCGTTAATCCATTGACGCAAATTACCCACGGTGGCGGATTGGTTTGGCAATTGCGCCTCCCGAGGATCAAAGCGATCAAACCAGGCCGTTTTCACCGCCAGGAACTGCTCACCGACATGCGCCAGCTCCAGCGGGTCGAGTAGTGGGCGAAGCTTCTTACGAACGTCACGATCAATAGCAACTCTGCTGTCTGGGGCTTCCAATGCCTCGCGAACCTTCTCGTACGCTTGCTGAACAAGTCCGACTGTCAACCGAAGTTCGTCCTTACTGAACTTCGGATGTGCTGGGAATTGCCCGTCCAGACCCTGCTCAATAAGGCTGTCAAGCGCCGAGCGCAGATCGGCGGCAGCCGGCGGACGAATTGTAATCGTCGCATTCAAGGATTGGAACTGCTGCTCCTTCTCTAAGCGAAGGGATTCGTCCAGTATTCCGGGCTCTGCATTCATCACTCCGTACGCCATACGCAACGCTCGACGGAGTCGCTCACGGAGTTGATCCCGCTGATTGGCTAATACTGTCTTCGCCTCCGATCGATCTGCAAGCGACAAGTGAGAGCTATACTGACGCAACCGGTCATCATTCGAGAGCAGGAATTCGAGAACGACGAAACGGCCCAGTTCGGTTTGAAGACCCGCGGAGAAGAACGACGGCAACCAGACGATTGTGCTCGATCTCGGGTTCGATCCCCGAAAACGTTCCAGTCGATGGAGGTCTGTAAACGGCGTGTTGTGATCCCGATCAAATGGGACGTCGATTACCACGCGCCAGGTATCTCCATCGGAACGAAGTGTAGAGTCATCTGCTTCCCAAACGTTCGCAAAGCGCAGCTCAGCTTCCCGTGGCGTGGCGCGCCAAATGATCTTGTGGCCGATTTGGAATGTATTTTCGTAGGCGATGTCCAGCTCCTCAAAGAGAAGCTGGCGGATCTTCTGCAATCGATTCCCGGCGTTGTCCTCATGTTGAGCGTTGACAAGAATGGCACTTGTGTCTACGCCGGAAAGCTGCAAACTCATGACCGGATCGGCTCCGGAACCGGTGATCTTGACCTCGCCGACTTCAGCCGCCCATTGCCGACAGCGCTGCTCGACTAATTGCGATTCGCCGCCAGGAATGGGCACCTTTATGGTGCCGTAATTCAAAGAAGCCAGACGCCGCGCGGTGAGCGCCCGCAAAGTCTCTGCTTCCGGGGCCAACGCGGAAAGGACCAAAGTACCGATGATTCGTTCATCAGTTCGAAATCTTCGAACCTGGGCGTTCTCCGCAGGGAGCGTCCGCAACTGGTCTTCCGTTAGCCCGGCTGAGCGCAACAGGACCGGCCGAAGCTTCTGCTCCCATAATTTGCGGGCCTTATCGAATTGATGGCGCAACTCAGCACTAAATGCATCATGACCATCGAGCATCGCCCCAAACAACGATCCAACGGGGACCAGTTCACCGAGCACCATCGTGTCCTGGTTATCGACTAGGAGCTGCATCATGATCTTCAATGCTGTGCGCTCGCGTTGTAGCGCTGAGGAGACCACCACCAACGACTTCACCAGGGCCGGACTGAACGGATATAGTTGCTCGAATTCCTCGATCGTGCTCTCGCTGGTAAGGAGAACGTCGCGAACGGATTCCGGCTCGCGTTTCACTTTCTCGAATGCCTGCTTGATCTGCAGACTCGCCGTCTCGCTCTTTGGCCGTAGAATGCGATGCTGGGCGATCGCCGCCAAATTGCGGTCTTCAAGCGTAATCCGGCTGAAGCGAGCCTCGAAGTAGGCGAGTGTGTCTTCGAAGTTCCGCACTTCTGCGCCCAGAGCATGTTCACCCATCAGGGTCCGCAGATCGCGTTGGCGGGCGATGAAGCTCACAATCGGAATCGGCCTTGCGCCAGCGCCGGCCTCCACGAGCTTTACCAACTTCGGTGCTTCGCGATTGACGAAGGCAGTATCGCCGGAGCGGGACGCCAGCCAGAGGATCAGTTCGTCGAGGAATAAGATGACGCCGTCGTATCCGAGACTCTGTGCGTGGCGGCTCATCACCGCCAGCCCATCATCAAGGCTGACGAAACCGGCGGTCTGACGCGCCGCGGGAAAAAGGCTCCGGACCAGCGCATCCACCAATCGGCCGCGTTCCGCCGAAGCACCACCTGCGCGTGCGGCAGCGTCGAAACTGGCTGAGTCCCAATCACCCTCCAGTGCTCCCCAGTCTCCGCTAGCGCCGCGATTCAGGGCTTCGAAGAACCCAGACTCGCCCATTTGCTGCCGAAGCGTGAGCGCGTTCTCCATGAGTGCATCAGATGGAAAGAGTCCAGCAGGCGGGTGATTCGGATGAAGCTTGCTCACCAGATCGTAGTAGCCCCCAAGTAACCGCTGCTCCACTGACTCTGCGCCGATCATGTGATACGGCACCAGCAGGAACTTCTTTCCCTGTGTCCATCGATTGTGTTTGGTGATGACCGGGGCAAGCTTTTCCAGTGACCGAGCCGCAGTGTTGCCTTGCAGCAACAGATAGAGCACCGCCATGAAGTGGCTTTTGCCCGCGCCAAAGCTGCCGTGGAGATAGGTGGCCTTGCTCTCGCGCGAAGTGATCGCCGACTCGACCAGGCCCATGGCGTCATCGAAACATTTCGCGAGCTGATCGGTGACCACATAGTCCTTTAGCGCAGCGTCAGGATGATCGACGACATCTGAGAGCTTCAGAACGAAGTCGCCGGGGTTGACGCGCTCAGGGAGATCAAATAGGTCGCGCAGTTTGGTCATTTCGCTTTGCTCTTTTTCTTGCGTCGATTTGTCGTACCCGCGAGCGGTCGCCAAGCAAGCACGTCTTGCGGCGAGAAGCCCAGTTCCTGACATTGCGCTTCCGCGAATTCCGAGAAATAAGTTCCGAGCTTCAGGCCCGTTTCCGGATCCAAATCGTCATGCCACTGCTTCAGCCATTCACGCAGGTCGAGGAGACCAGCGAGGATCGGCTTCAACCGTTTTGGTTCCCAACCTTCTTCGGTGCGCATCCGCTGATAGTAAGCAGCTAATGCCCGAGCCTGATCTAAGTGAGACCAGCCGGCCCAGCCCAACACGGGCGTTTCGTCCGAATCGCGCTGGAAGCCCGGATAAAGAATAAAGCGCTCCTTCGGAACGTCCAAGCCGCCGCGTAACCGCCAATAGTCGGATTTCTGGAAGTCCTTCGAAACGTACTTACGTGGCACGGAAATCTCGACTTTCGCGCCGGCGTCTTCTTCGCGCTGTAGCTTCCACGTCTCTTCCCACTCGGCGCGTTTACGCAAACCGGTTTCGGTGTAGCGGAGGACGGGCAAAAAGGGTACCGCTTCCGGCAACGCCAGATCGATTACGAACTTATCGAGATCGTCGATCGTAGCGCCGTGGTAGATCTCAGCCACTGATTGCCAATCGCGGTCGCGCGCCAGGGTGTCGCGCAATTGAGCGCAGGAAACGAGGGTGCGGTCCTTCCAGATGTTATGTCCCTCCATTCGATCCAGCAACCAAGTTTTCAGCGCAGCTGATTCCAGCTCGTCCCACGTGGGCAGATTCCACCGGCGTTTGTATTCCGGGCGCTCAATGAGGGCGATATCTCTATTACTCTCAATTGCCGCGATCCGCCGTTGCACCAGCTTTCGGTACGCTTCCGGCCAGGAGACCGGCAGTTCCGTGACCGGGGTAGAACCGTGCCGCTCAAACCAGAGCGGTTCCAAACCGGCTCGGGCCAGGACAATCTCGAATGCCCGCTCACCGAGACGCAAAGACGGTACTTGATCCGGAGGCAAAGTGAGACTTTCTTCGATGACGCCGTAGAGACGGTAGCATTCCCAGTCCAGTTCCTCTTGCAAAGCAATCATACGGGCGAGGTGTCCGGAGGCTTGGAGGCGAGCGGCGTCGAGCTCTGGACGCGTCCGCCCTTGAAGCTCACAAAGCTTTTCCGGCAGCACGGATGACCTCGCGTCCACCTCAGTTTGGATCAACTTCGTAATGCAAATGGGTTTCTCTTCCGGAATGGGGAACTGCTTGAGTTTGGTACTGTCGAAGGCGTAGTAGACATCCCACAAGAGCTTGCGCACCCTTGCGCCCTCCTTGCCGACCGTATCCCCGCCTTTCGGGAAACAGATCTGTTTCAGCCAAAAGCACGCAGTTGAGGAATTCAGAAGGCCAAGAAGTTCGAGATGCTGGTCCTCTGTTGCCTCGGCCGGCAATTTGATAACCGGTGCGGTTTGATTGAAGACCTTGCCGCCGGGATCGAAAACGAGGTGATTGTGAGTTGCGATCTCACCCACCACTATCGACTTCGCTACTCGATATCTCTCGGCTATCCAACGGTACCAAGCCCACCACGGATGGCCGATCTGTTCGAGGGTCCGGCCTCCAAAGTGAACGGTTTGCCTCAGGACGTGGCGATTGGGCCAGAGAAATCGGGCGACTTCGGGAAGAGCGACAATGTCAATCAAGTTGAACTGAATGTCGTAAGGAACGACTACTGGTCCCGCCGGTGAACACTGCCAATCGCGAACGCTGTCTCCTATCATCAGCGGTTTCAGCAGTTCCGAGCGGAAGCCATGCCTTTCTATCACAGTTCTCGAGATCTCGAACGCCTCGCCCTGACCAGGGAAGCTTGCCGGGCCTGATGAGGTGATCAACTTTGAGAGGCGCACTTCAGAGATCTCTTCAATTGCATCTTTGAGTTCAGTTGCTCCGCCGCCTCCTATCGGCCAGGGATGTGTAGACCTCGTCTGGCGAGGAGCGTCGACGACACTTACATGCACTCCTTCGAATCCGGGCTGATCCAAATGTTGAACAATCTCCAGCCACACCAACGCGTTTGCTGGATCGTCCGGAACCCCAGTCTCTCCCCGTATGCCTCTGACCTCACGAATCGTCTCGGAAACAGGTCGCTGATTCCGTGCAAAGAGGATTGCCGTAGGAGTTCCATGCCCCGGAAGATATACTCCGCTCGTGTCGATTACGTGGGTGAGATCCCGATGGCAAAGGTAGTTCTGTATTAGCTTCTTGCCAAAGGATCGCTTCATGAAAGCGTTCGACACGATCAGCCCCATCCAGCCCGCGATGCCCCGGTGTGGTTCTTCACTGCGGAGAGTTAGGTCAAAGAAGCGCTCGGTGAACGGCACACCCAGTTGATACTTGCCGTGGCAGGTCACAAAACGTTTCCGGTAAGCCTCCCGTAGGATTGCGTCCTTGACATTCATGTAAGGAGGATTGCCAACAACTACGTGGTACTGTTGCCCGAGGATACGACGTAAATCCTCTGCATCCTCGGTTTCATAAAAGTGCTGCAAGCGATCCTGAAATAGATGTCGTTCGATCCCTCCGCCCCCTAAACGCGAACCATGTAACAGCGAATCGCCTGACGCGACATTGATGCGGAAATGCGGTGCCTCCTTTAGCCGATTAATGCCACTCGACACCAGTGCCGCCATCAGAAGGCGGAAACGCGAGATCTCGGTCGCATGTGGATTCAAATCGACACCGAAAATCGTGTCGAGTGTGCGTTGAGCTAGAGCGGGTGGATTGGTGCCCGGTTCCTTGCCCTGCCACAGTCGGAAGAGGCGAGCGAAGGTAGCCAAAAGGAAATGCCCGCTCCCGCACGAAGGATCGATCAACCGCACCGCTTCAAGACTAAAGGCATCGAGCGCCGGCGTCAGGGTTCGATCCAGGATGAAATCAATAACGAAGCTCGGTGTCTGGCACAATTTGTACCGCTCGCGAACGTACTCAGAGAGGTTCTGATAAAGGTCACCGAGAAAACGAGTGCCGTGATTGGGATCGGTGAAATCGTGAATCAAGTCGTTCGAATCCGGATCTACCTTCTGGAAGAACTCGACAATTTTCGCCGCGCCTTGAGCAGTCGGCTGGAGCGCGTACAACGGATTGTGTTTCTGATCGAATAACCCTGCAACCCCCGGAAGCGTGGCAACCTCAGCGAACACGTGCAGGAGATAGTCGCGATCTGTGAGGTTTGGGTCTGGGCGGAGAAAGAGGGTGCGACGATCTTTGGCGATTGCCAGACGGTTGGCTGGGCCGGCAATCCATGCCACCTTTGCATTCCGTTCGTCCAGCCACCCGTTGTCTTCGAGAAACCGCACGAACACGCAGCCCAGCAACCAATGAACCGCGGCTTGGGCAATGGCCTCATCAGCAAACGCGTTGTAGGCCTTGGCGGAACCTTCCGTTCGCCCGGCACGTACAGCCGCAGCGTGGCGTTCACGGAGGATCGCTTCGAGCGCGGGCTCGTCGAAGAGCCTGTCCCTGATGGCGGATTCCGTATCTTTGAGGAGCCTCTGGAGTGCTTGGGTTAGCGCCTCGGTAGCAACGCCGCCGGGGCGGACCACCTCTTCATCAATCATGCGGTTGATCCACCCTTGATCTTGCGAAATTCGTTATCCAGCCATTTGATAGGAATCCAGGCCCATTGCGTGGGGCGGGCGGGGATCGCCTGGCCATCTATCATCGGAGACGCAGTCTGATGCTCGCTTCCAGCGAGGAGCCAAAGACTGTGGTTTCCGAGCGAGTCCGCCAGCTCGTCGAGGATCGAGAGCTGTCCGTAGCGCCCGAGCAGACCGGGATAAATCAACAGCATTCGTTGGCTTCGAGATCGGATTCTTTCGGCCACGTGACGAGCGGCGTTCGATGCGAGCTTGCGGAGGTTATCCCAATCGCGGCCGCCGTTAGCACCGCCTTCCGGCTTCGAGGCGTCCGCGCGGATAATCACGTCCCAACGTATCCGCTTTGATTCCGCTTCCTTTTGGAGAGCGGCGAGGAATTCGCGCTCGCAATCAAAGATAGCCATCGGGAAATGCTTCATAAGGTTCTGACGCGCCGTTTCGAGGTATTTCAGACGCGGCGCTGTTGCGAGAACGAGATAGCTGGGCGCCCGATATGCAGCTTGTAAGCAGCGCTCAAATTCAACAGCTTCCTCGATCTCGCGAGGTAGTTCCAACGGTGTCACGTAGGAGGCGGGTGTCGGCGTGATGATGGTCTGAAAGCGGTGAAGGCTGGTGGAAGAGGCGAACGCTGGCGCTGCCGGAGCGAGATATGCAGATTGCGCGGCGTTCCAAGTGAATTCGAGTCCGGCCTCGCTGAGCAGGCGGTCCAGGTCGGGGCGATCCGGCAGCGGCTGCGCTTCGGGGTACCTGTCCCGTACGCGGGTGCGGAGTTCTTCAGGGGTTATGCGGCTGACGCCCGCGGCAGCCGATTGCGCCAGCTTGAGTGCGCGAAGGGCATCAAGGCTCTTCGGATAGAGCTCAAGGCGCGGGGAAACGGCCACTTGGGCGGTCGCTGCTGCCAGGCGAACGAGCCGATCGTCGCGTAATGCAGGAATGGTGCCGGGGATGACGCGCAGCGTTTCGACCACACGGGTCGGCGAAGGAAGTGGATCAGTTCCGGCAAGCAAGATTCCCGCTGCGCCTAGTTTTTCAGCGTAGTCAAGCGCGGCTTCTCCGAAGGGAGCTTCGGCGCGAGCCACAAGAAAGACTTCCCCATGGCGACGTTCCTCGAATCGGCAGCCTTCTGAGGGCTTCTCCGCTTCGAGCGCGGCTCGGACCACTGCCGCGGCCCGGCGTGTTGCGAGGGGTTCGGGAGCTTCTGAGCGACGGCTCGCAAGCAGAAATTGCGCCAATTCGCCGATTTGGGCGACTCCGCCCTCAGCCGCGAGGAATTCTGCGAGTTCCACCCGAATCGGAGTGAGCGCCGGGACACTGCGGCGCCACCGGTCGCGAGCCTTCGTAATGATTTGGCTAATCTGCGCCCGCGACTTGCTAGTGAGCTCGCCGATTTGGGCTTGCGTGGGGTACTGCGGTGGTCCGGTGATGGCATCGTCAAGCTCCAGGAATGCCGCGAGGATCTGGCGGCCCACCTTGCCGGAAGGACTGGATTCGACAGGGACAAGAAGTGCGGTAAGTGCATCGACGCTGAGCGGAGCGGAAGGTTCGATTCCGATCGCATCCGCGGCAGAAGCAATCGAACGATCCGGAATCGCGGATTGCGGAAGCTTCGTGCGCAGCTTTCCGACCAAGTCCATGATCTCGCGGCGAGTCTTGTTGCCTACGCCTCGAAGGTTCGAGAACTTGCCGGGCGCCTGTGCGGCCAGTTCCACAGCGGTGAAGATGCCCAGCCGATCCAGCGTGTTCTGAGCTCGTGTGCTCAGGCCGAGCTGCGAGACGAGCGTGTCGTGCCGAAGATTCTGAAGAGCTTTCTCTTGCGCTCCCGGATCAGACACGCGGCTATCGCTGGCGGCGGCACGATGGAAAACGTTTTGCCAGGCGAGTAGCATTTCTGTGGCGTTGTCGAATCGGCTTCGCGGATCTCGTTGGAAGCAACGACGGAAGAACTCATTTAGATCCTGGCGAATAGGCGCGTCGAAAAGATCTGCGTCTATGGTGACGTCGGCGCTGATTAGATGGGGAGCACTCTGACCGTCGCCCCAGCGAGGTGTCGTGCCGGTGGCCATCTCATACAGGATTACGGCGGCGGAATAGCGCTCCGCCGCTGTATCCCAACGGTTCCGGAGTTGGAGGAAAGGTTCGAGGTAGGGTGGAGTGCCGACGCGGACATTATCGAGGGGGGCGTTGGAAAGTGAGAAGTCAAAGACCTTGAGGTGCAGCTTCTTGCCATACTCCTTGATCCCGATGTTGTCCGGCTTGAGGTCGCGATGGGCGATGCCTTTTTCTTCGAGATACTGAACGACTTGAAGGAGATCTTCGCCAAACCGACCCAGGAATTCGAGCGACAGACGTCCAACGACTTTCAGCTCGCGGGCGAGCGTATCGCGCCGCGGTTCATCGTCGCTGGCAGGCTCCTTCTTACGGTCCCATTCACCGGCGTATTCCATCAGGAAGCCGCTGTTGCCATCGGGAAATTTTAGAAGGCCTTTGGCGCTGACGATGAGTTCGTGACGAAGCTCCGACAGAATGCGGAACTCGCTTTCGAGGCGGTGGCTATCTTTTGCCTCCCGCGCGTACTTCAGCACAAGAATTTCGTCTCCGCGTTGGATCAGCAGGGCGACTGCATACGTCCCTCCCCCGAGGCGCTTCAGCACTTTGAGGTTGTGATGAAGCAGTTCACCAGGTTTCGCTTCGAGCGGGTCCGCGAGTGATTCCTGCGGCGGGCCGGTCAGTTCCTCTTCGACGAGATCGAGGCCGGCAAGGAAGTCAGATGCGGTTTCCGTACGAAGCAAAAGGTCGGGGGCGGTCGCTTCCCGGATCAATTCCTGAAGACGAGGCGTAGCTCCATCGAGCGTGGCGCCGAGCGGAAGTCCCTGGTGCTCGGTGAGGATCTGATTCAGTTCTGTGGCGCTGGCCGCCGGTGGACGTCCGCCGAATATGTGGAACGCGATCGCACCGAGCGAAAATACGTCTGCCATTGGATCGCGCCCCCGCGGGTCCAGGACCGACTCGGGAGCGATGTACACGAGAGTGGACTCTTCGGAATATTGGCTGGGATGCAGCGTACTTGTCCGGGACGACGGCGAGCCCGAACTGGAAGCTGATGCCAGCACTCGGCCAGCCTGCCAATTGAAAAGGCGCACTTCGGGGTGGTCCGAGTCTGGGTGAACTATAAGGATGCTCTTCGGACTCAGAGTTCTGTGAACGACACGGTGGGTGTGGGCGTAACGCACGGCATCGGCGACCTGTCGCGCAAGGCTCAGGCGGATGTCGAGCGAGAGAGTGTTCCCACGTTGGCGCAGGTAGTGATCGAGACGAACTTCATCTGCTTCACGGCGGAAAAGAATAGCGGGGCCGAGCTCGTGCTCGCTGAAATCAAGTGCGCGGAGGATGCCCGGATGGTCGAGCGATTCGAGAATCTGGAATTCTTGGAGCGCCGCCCGGCGCATGGATTCGTGAGTCGCTTTGTCCTTGCCAGCAACCGTATAAAGACGAACGCGCCGCGTCGATTTTGTGGTCGGGTGCTCGGCTTGAAAATCCTGGTAAGCGAAGAGAGGGTTTTCCTCGATTAATTCCTTCAGGACGTAGTCGCCCACGCGGCGCTGGCGTTGGGACGGTCTAATGCCTGCTTCATCGAGCGCCTTGGCGACTCGCCGCGCAACGCTTACGTCGATATACGGGCCTCGCGCAGATTCGTTGCCGTAGTAGTCGCGCTGTACCAGGGCTGGGAGAATGCCTGGTTTCTTGTCGCGAGGTTCGCGCTCGCAAACGCGCATTCGCTCGGATTCAGGCAGCCGTACGCTGATCCCAGGTGCGGATAAAAGGACCAGGGGTTCGATCCACGGAGTGCGTTCACCCCGAAATGCTCGTTGCTTCGCAAGCAGTCCGGCCAGCTTCCGCGCTTTGGAGTTCGTGAGAGTGAGCGGACTGTCCACCGTGATGGTGTGTCCGTCCTTGTCCCAATCCCATAAGTGCCGATTACCAGTGACGATTCCACCGCGGCTCTTCAACTCGACCAGGAAGACGCCCGCTTGCGTAACGATAACCGCGTCGATCTCGTTTACGGAACCGTCATCACCGATGAATTCGAAATTCGAGTAGAGAAAGTTTGGGTCCCGATCTGGCAAAATATCGCACAGAAACTCCAGCGCTTCGCGCTCGTGCGCATATCGCGATTCGGCGAACGGTTTCCAGCGGCGGGCCGATAAGGACATAAGCGTATTAAAGGCCACAGATGCATGGCGGCAAGACTCAATTTTAGTTCACCTTGTGGCTCCATACAGCATTGCCCCCAGAACCTTGGTGTCCCGCCGGTAGACAGTGGTGCAACTTTCAGTTGCTCAGCAATTTAGCTATCTGTTCAAATCCGGGCGGATCGTCATGTAGTCTCAAATGGCTAATGCCAGGGCCGCCACCGCCAAAACAACAATGGGAAGTCATCGTAGTGTTAGCAGTGGCCGGACGCGCGCTCGAATTGAAATCGTGGGGACTGG
>CAVPKW010000005.1:0-159919 GCA_963705805.1 uncultured Acidobacteriaceae bacterium | reverse complement strand
ACATTCAGATAGAGACAGTCCTCGCTCGGCCCACTGTCGCGGAACACCATATCGGAGAAGATAGGACCCTGCATGCAGCGCGCGCCGAACTCTGTGGCCGACAGCGTACCTTTCCAGCTGGGAAGAGGTTGCGGCTCTTTCCAGCGCAAAGACCCGGTCGGAGGCGCCGCATAGGGAATGCCCTTGTAAATATGAATGTGCGACTCTTTCCCCGTCGTTCCTTCCATGACGCCCGCGTCTGTCGTCACGCGATCCGCGGTAATCGGAAACGAATTCAATAGCGCGGCAGGCAGAAAGATCAGGCAGGCGGTTCGAAAGGCAAATAGTTTATGTGACACGTCCACTCCTGTCCTGCTAGTGTAATCGCGCTCATCTTTCGATGTGCGCTTATGGTGTCCGGGCGCTGCTGTTTCGCGGCTGAATCAACTCGTAAGTCAAATTCACGTTCGCATGAATTTGAATGCTGCCGGGCGAAATCGGTGACATATCCGTCGACTGCGCCTTCCCCACATCAATTTCAGGCGCCGGAGAGACAATCACTGGCTGCCCCTCTTCTACCTGAAGAATACGGCCCAGTCGCACTCGGAGTGAACCAGCCAGCGCCTGGGCTCCCGCCTCTGCCTGATCGGCCGCCTCCCCCAGTGCCCGCGCCCGCACCTCCTTCTCGCTGCGCAGGGTGAAATTGAGCCTGTTGACACTGGTTGCGCCCGCCCCAAGAGCGGCATTGATCACCTCGCGAAGCCGCGAAAGATCATTCAGCAGAAGCCGGATTGTATTATTCGCCGTGTAGCCCTGAATCGTCGGCTCGCCTTCTTTCGGGTATCGGAAATTGGGGTTCACTGAGAAATTCTCGGTCTTGATATTGGCGGATGGCGCCACGGCGCGCAGCTTCTCCAATACCGCGTTGGTTTTGGCGCTGTTTTGCGCCGTAGCAGCCTGAGCGGTTTGCGCCTGCGTCACCACTCCGATATCAACCTCCGCTTGGTCCGGTTCGACCGAAATCGTAGCTTCTCCATGCACGCGCATGGACGGCCGCGCCAACCCTCCCTCCGTGTCCTGAGCGTGCAGCAGCGGGAAACAAATCAGCAAAAGAAGTAGTCTTCGCATGCGAGGAGCCTTGTTCACAAATAGCGCGGTACCCAAACTCGCGCTGATTCATAGATGCTGCTGCCGTCATGAGATCTCCATCCCGCCGCGCTTTTCTCGCCTCCCTGGCTGCTGTACCCTGCTTGGCTCAGGCGAAGAGATCCATTTCAAAACAGGATGACGCTTTTCTGGAGGATCTCTCCCGCCGTTGTTTCCTCTATTTCTGGGAGCAGGCGGATCCAAACACCGGCTTGGTCCTCGACCGTGCTCGCGCCGACGGTTCCCGAGTAATTGGCCGCAGCTTCGATGTCGCCAGTACCGCTCTTACCGGGTTCTACCTCACAGCCCTGTGTATTGCGTTTGAAAGAAAGTGGCAGAAGTCAGACGAGATCCGCGAGCGTGTGCGCGCTGCGCTTCGGCATCTCGCCGGCCAACAGGAGAACGTCCTTGGCTGGTACTACCACTTCGCGAACCGCAAAAGTGGAGAGCGCGTGTGGCACAGCGAACTGTCCACCATCGATACCGCCTTTCTTCTCGGCGGCGTGATCGCCGCACAGCAATACTTCCAGGATGATGCGGAGATTCATCGTCTCGCCGCGGCCCTCTATGCCAGAGTCGATTTTGCCTGGTTGTTCGATGAGCATACGAATCTCGTCCGCATGGGCTGGACTCCTGAAACCGGCTTCCTGCGCGTGGGGTGGAAAAGCTACGACGAACAGTCGATCCTTTACATTCTCGGAATTGGTTCGCCAACACACCCTCTTCCCGCTAGCTGTTGGTATGCATTCGGACGTGATCCCATTGAGCTATGCGGCTACCGCTTCGTCGGCCGCGGACCCATCTTCGCGCATCAGTACTCGCAGGCGTGGCTTGATCTCGCCGATCTCCGCGACGGGCCGCCGTATCAGATTGACTATTTTCAAAACTCGGTTGTCGCCACCTACGCACTTCGCTGTTGGTGTCTCAGCCTGCGCGGAATTTACCCCAGCTTCTCTGAGAATCTCTGGGGCGTTACTCCATCTGACAGCGACATCGGGTATCTGATCTGGGGCGAGCCGCGCTCGCGCCGCGACATAGATGGCACCGTTGTGCCTTGCGCCGCCGGAGGTTCGCTGATGTTTGCGCCCACGATATGCCTGGCGGCGCTGCGCTATATGTACGCGGAGTTTGGTGAACGCATCTACGGCCGCTACGGCTTCGCAGATTCCTTCCATCCGCTCACCGGCTGGGTGAACCCAGATGTTGTCGGTATCGACGTCGGCATCACGCTGCTTAGCGCGGAAAACCTGCGCTCGCAATTCATCTGGCAATGGTTCAATCGTTCTCCCGACATCCGCCGGGGAATGCGACAGATTTTTCAGCCCTGCTAAGCCGACTCCGCGCTCACGAGCCTCTGCTGTGCAGCCCCACCAGCATCAACCCTGCCACCACCAGTGCCGTCGCGGCAGCCTTGGCGATCAGCGCAGGCCGCCGGAAATCCTCGCGGAACCATTGCGGCTTCAGTTGCGTGATCAGGTAAGCGCCAATGAAAATGACAACGTAGCGCACGCCCGAAATCGCCTGCACCAGCGAAGGTGTCGCGCGGCTCAAGGCAAACACCACCAGGAATGACCCCACTCCCGCCAGAAACCGGTTCACCATGTACCAGAATTTGCTTCTGGGCGGCGCGTGTTCCGAATGTGTCAGAATCTGCCTGCGCCACGCAGGCGGAATCAGCATTGCAAACGCCCCCGCGGTCGTCCCGATCGTAAAGAAGACGTATCCGCTGACGAAATTCGTATCGTTGAACACGATTTTCTGCAGCACGTTCATCAAGCCGAATCCTGTCGCAGCCAAGGCAATCCTCGGAACCATCTTCTTCAGCGGACGCTTCTCGGCGAAAAACATAACAAAACCGCCCGCCGTCATCAGAAAGAACCCTGTGATCTCTCCTCCCAAAGGCGTCTTCAGCAGCGGTATGGATATCAGTGCCGTGGCTACCGGCGCGAAGCCGCCCATCGCCGCGAGTTCGTCCGACGCCTCGCCCGCCTTCAGCGCCGAGTAGTAGAAGTATGATGCGATGAGGTCTAAAAGTCCTGCCGTCAAACCGAGGCCGGCCGGTCTCCAACCCGGCCATTTAAATCCAAACGCCAGCAGCACCAAGCCGAAAACACTAATGGCCCCTAGCCAGAATAAATAGGACAGGAGATTCTGTGTATCTTTCTTCTTAAGCAGCACCTTATCCCACACCAGCGAAATTCCGATCAATGTGTGAGCAATGATCGCAATCAGGATGCCGTTGAGGGCCAAGCGCTCGATGTCTTTAATCAATTTCGTTCCTTGTGCGGCGTGCCGTCCCCGAGATTGTTGCTGCAGCGTGAGTGAAGATGCTAACCTTCTCTGAAAATCAACGCACCAATGATCGATGATTTATGCGCGCTCTCTCCTGGGGAACTGGGTCGCCCGGCTTTTTGTACTGTTACGCAAAAGCCTGGCCACGGCGGCATTGCCCGCGTCTCCTCGCTGATCTCAACCTGTCTGGAACACTGGCTCGGTGATCGGTTTCAACTTTTCACCTTGCTAAATGGGAACGACGATCGGCCAACCCTCTGGCGTAAGCTGGCGTTTGCCGAAAGGCTGCTCCAGGCGCAGCTTCAACGCAGGCCGGACTGGGTTCTCTTCGATCATCTGCAACTGGCTACGGTTCAAAATCTGGTCCCACGCGCTTTTCGCCGGCCGTACGCAATCTTTCTGCATAGCATTGAGGTCTGGAACCCGCTTTCTCCTATCCGCAAGCAAGCTCTCTTGGGTGCCGGCCTCCTGATCGCGAATTCATCTTACACGGCCCGGCGAGTCAAGGCGGCGCACCCTGAAGTCAAGGACATTCAAGTATGCCATCTGGCGCTGCCCCGGCATTCGGAAAATAGCAGCTCGGGCACCGTTGATTCGGATCTCATCTCCAGAATCCGTCCCAATTCAGTGCTCATCGTCGGCCGCATCCTTCTCAGCGAAGGTCACAAAGGGCATGAGCAATTAATCCGCACCTGGCCCTCTGTCGTACGCGTAGCTCCCGATGGCCAATTGGTGATCGTGGGACATGGCGATGCCGTGCCGAAGCTGAAAGAACTTGCGGCCGCATCCGGCGCCAGATCGAGTATCTTTTTCACCGGCCGCGTGAGCGATGCCACCTTGAAGGCGATTTATCCCCGCGTCGCCGTCTTTGCGATGCCATCCAGCGCCGAGGGTTTCGGCATCGTTTACTTGGAAGCCATGCGTAACCGACTGCCCTGTATCGGCGGGCAAGACGCCGCAGGCGAGATTATCGCGGACGGAGAAACCGGATTTCTGGTTGACCCGTCCGATCCCGCAGAATTAACGAAACGCTTGGCGGACTTACTAACTGACCCGTCTCTCCGTATCAAGATGGGCAACGCCGGCTTCGACCGTCTGAATGCTCACTTCTCTTTCGAGAACTTTGAACATTCCCTAGGACAGATCTTGAGCGGGTTTGCCGGGCGCACCCGCTCCTCAAAGTAGGCCCAAGCGCTACCCCGACCGCGGCGCGGACCGAAAATCGTGCCCTGTGCCTGCCATACAAGCGTGCCCTCTATTCTAGTTTCCCCTTGAGCATTGTGAAAGAATGCGCTGGAAAGCTGCAACGCAACCGTGTCCCGCCGGCATCCACGCTTTTTATCGTTGTTTTTACTGGCGTTGCGTTGAAATTGTTCTCCGCTTTTATATCCGGTCCGTTCACCTCCGCGGCCAGAAACGCCCCGGCAAAATGCTTGTCCTCCAGCTCGAAGGTCGCCGGAAGCGCGTCCATCGGACTACGGTTCACTACGTTCAGCACCAGAGTGCCTTGGTCGTATGCAGCCGACACATCCAGATATGGCACCGCCGGATATTTACTGGTCGAATAAGTCGGCCCTTCCGACAGTACATCCAGCGAGTTTCCAAATGAATTAGAGGCGAACAACTGCAGCGGATAATAAATAGTCTGCAGAAACAGGCCGTTCTGATTGGTGAAGATAGGCGCGATTACGTTTACTAACTGCGCCATGTTCGCGATTTTCACGCTCTGCGCATTGTTCACGAACGCGTTGAGGAACGTGGCCACCACCAGCGCGTCTTCCAGGTTATAGTGCTCTTCCAGAATGTCCCTGCCCTTTTCTTTGCCTTCTCCGCGCTCCCGGTACCAGACGTTCCACTCGTCATACGCGACATAAATCTTTCGCTTCGAACTCGCCAGCGCCGCCTGGATGATTCCTTGTGCAACCTTGATCCGCTCTGTCACCTCCACCGAGCTCGCCATGAACTCCGGAAAATTGTTCTTGGAATTGCCCACGTATGTGTGCAGTGAAAGATAATCCGCATGGTCCTTCAGGTACTGCAGAACCGTCCGGTTCCACCCCACCCAGTCCGCGTTCGGCCCGAAGTTAGACGAGCCCGCTGCAACCAGCTTTATGCTCGGGTCCGTCCACTTCATCATCTTTGCGGCTTCCAGCGCGAACTTGCCGTAATCGTCGGCTGATCGGTGTCCCATCTGCCACGGGCCGTCCATCTCGTTTCCCAGTCCCCAGTACTTCACTCCCCACGGCTGTTCCCTGCCGTTCTTGCGGCGCAGGTCTGTCGCTGCCGTCTTTCCCGCAAAGTTGCAATACTCCACCCATTGCTGCGCTTCGCCCCAGGTGCCCGTTCCCAGGTTCACGCAGAGATAGGGGTCCGTTTTTAATAGCTCGCAGTAACTGAGAAACTCATGCGTGCCGAATTCATTGCTCTCCACTGTTCCCCATGCCAGGTCCAGCCGCGCCGGACGCTGGCCCCGCGGCCCGATTCCGTCCCGCCAGTTGTAGTTCGATGAAAAATTTCCGCCCGGCCAGCGCAACAGCGTCACGTGCAGGTCTTCCGCCGCTTTCAGCACGTCCTTGCGGTAGCCGTCTTTGTCCGATAGCGGCGACCCCGGCTCGAAGATGCCTCCGTAGATGCAGCGCCCCAGCATCTCCGTAAAATTGCCGTAGATCTTGGGGTCAATCTGTCCGTTGATGCGTCCCGTGTCGATATTCACCCGCGTCTCGATGGACGATTGCTTTCCGTGAAGCAGGACGGGGGCCGCCAGCAAGGCTCCCGAAAAGGTTCGGCGCGTGATTCTAGGGTCGGTCATAGGGTCGGTCCGCAAAGCATATCATCTGCCTGTGCCGATTTTCGATATCGATTTTCGATATCTTGGAAGAGGCGCGTTATCCCTAAACCAAGCGAGATTCTATGGCCATTTCCTTCGAAGTTAACGGGCAGACCAAGTCGGTAGACGTGGACCCCAAAACCCCACTTCTGTGGGTGCTTCGCGACACCCTCAATCTCACCGGAACCAAATACGGCTGCGGCATCGCGGCCTGCGGCGCCTGCACCGTCCACATTGATGGCGAGCCGGTCCGCTCCTGCTCCTATCCAGTCTCGGGCGTTGCCGGCAAAAAGGTCCTCACCATTGAGGGGCTGTCTCATGACCGCAGCCATCCGGTTCAGCAGGCGTGGATCGTGGAACAGGTTCCGCAATGCGGCTACTGCCAGTCGGGTCAAATCATGACGGCCGTTGCTTTCCTGAAGAAGAATCCATTGCCCACTGCAGCCCAGGTGGATGAAGCTATGTCGGACAATATTTGCCGCTGCGGGACGGCCCAGCGGTTGCGTGCCGCCACCCTGCGGGCCGCCGCCATCATGAGCAGCGCCAGCAACTTCCCCGCCGGAGGTACCCAATGAATTCCAATGCCACTCTCACCCGCCGCACGCTGATCAAAACAACTCTGCAATCCGGCGCGGTTGCCGGCGCCGCTCTCGTTCTCGGGTTCGAAGTTCCCGCGCGCGCCAAGGCTCCTGACAAGCCTGTGGCGAATCCGCTGAAAGCTTGGGTAGCTATCGATTCCAATGGCCAGGTCACTCTGACTTACTCGAAGTCTGAGATGGGACAAGGCGTCTCCACGTCCCTGCCCATGATCCTGGCGGACGAGCTCTGCGTGGATTGGAAGGATGTGCGCGTCGAACATGCCGGGCTCGATCCCGCTTACGGCGATCAGGGAACCGGCGGCAGCGGCAGCATTGCCGGCACGTGGATGCCGCTTCGCCAAACCGGCGCCGCCGCCCGCGAAATGCTGGTTGCCGCCGCAGCCAAGCGCTGGAACGTTACTCCCGAAACTTGCACAGCAAAGGCCGGCGCCGTCTGGCATGGTGATGAGAAGCTTACCTACCCCGAACTCGTCGAAGCCGCCTCGCAATTGCCCGTCCCCAATCTCGAAACCGTTCGTCTGAAGAGCCCTGACGAATTCGCATATATCGGCAAGTCGCTTCCGCGCACCGATATTCCATCTAAGGTCGATGGGAGCGCCATCTTTGGACTAGATGTGCGCGTGCCCGGCATGGTTTACGCGGCCGTGGCGCGCTGCCCGGTGTTTGGCGGTAAGGTCAAGAGCTTCGACGCTGCCAGGACTAAGGCGCTGAAAGGCGTCCTGGACGTGTTTGAGATTCCCGCCATCACTGAAGGCGTGCACTCCTGCGGCGGCGTGGTGGTCGTCGCTGAAACCACTTACATCGCATTCCAGGGTCGCCAGCTGCTCGAAATTCAATGGGACAACGGTCCCGCTGTGACCGAAAGCAGTGAGACTCTTCGCAAGCAATTCCGCAAGCTAGTGGATTCATCCATGAAGGTTGTCATCAATCAAGGCAACGCCGAAGCCGCCATCTCGGGCGCGCCTGCAGAAAAGAAGATTGAGGTCGATTACGAGCTTCCTTTTCAAGCGCACGCCGCCATGGAACCGCTGAACTGCACGGTTCATATCCAAAGTGATCGCGCCGAAGCCTGGGCCGGCAGCCAAAGTCCGAATTTGGTGCAGGGCGTCATTCAGCAGATCAGCGGTCTTCCTCCCGAAAAAATTCAAGTACACACCACCTTCATGGGCGGCGCATTTGGACGGCGCTATCAGTGGGATTTCCCCACCGAAGCCGCGCAGATCGCCAAGCGCGTCAATCACCCTGTCCAGCTTGTCTGGTCGCGCGAAGATGACATGATGCACGATTTCTATCGTCCCGCTTCGTATCACCGCATGAGCGGTGCGGTCGATCAGGACGGCAACATTGTGGGCTGGAGGCATAAGTACACGTCCACTTCCATCGCCTCGCTGTTCAATCCGAAAGAGTCGCCGGAATCGTCAGAGCTTGGTGTCACTTCGCAGATGCCTTACCTCGCCAAGGGTTACAAGCTCGAATACCTGCCTGCCATCTCGGCTGTTCCGCGCGCCTGGTGGCGCTCGGTTGAGGCTTCGGTCATCGGCTTCGTCATGGAGAGTTTTGTAGACGAGCTGGCGCACGCCGCTGGCCAGGACCCGTACGAGTTCCGCATCCGCCTTCTGGGCGCTCCGCGGCTAGTGAAAGACGCCCTCGATCCCCATGAGCGCCCACTCGATACCGCGCGCCTCAAAGGTGTTTTGGATCTCGCCGCCGACAAAGGCGACTGGGGCAAGCCGCTTCCAGCCGGCTCTGGACGCGGCATCGCCGCTCACTACTCCTTCCACAGCTACGTCGCGAACATGGCCGAAGTAAGCGTGGATAAAGGAGTGCTGAAGGTGCATCGCATCGTCTCCGCCGTCGACATCGGCACACCGGTCAATCCGAACGGCATTCACGCCCAGGTGGAAGGCGCCATCGTGTACGGCTTGACGGCCGCGCTCAAGAGCCTGATCACTATCCAGGGCGGCCAAGTGGAGCAAACCAACTTCAACAAGTTCACCACACTCTCGATGAAGGAAACTCCCAAAATCGAGATCTACATCGTGCCAAGCACCACGCCGCCCACCGGCATCGGCGAACCGGGATTGCCTCCCACTGCCCCCGCGCTCACGAACGCCATCTTCGCCGCTACCGGTAAGCGAATCCGCCGTCTCCCACTCCAGTCCGGCGACCTGGTCTGATGCTCTAACCTCAAACGCAGACGGTAACTGCGACTTGCAAAATACTGGGAGGCGGATTTGCACTGATGAGTTCGCGCGTCCGCTTGACCCCCTGATCATCCGGGGTTAACTGCATCGGCAGCGCCCATACAAGCCAAATCTTCAGGATCTTGAGGGCTCCGATTGTCAATGTACGCATAGCGGCGAACCGTCCAAGCGTCGAAAACTGAAGTGCAAGCGCCGAACAAAATGAATGGCGAAGTCCGCGACGAGTTGATGGCATGCGGCCAGGACCTGGGTGAGGCTCCTGAGACAACCAGTTTACTCGCGGCCTAGTGGATGGACGGGTCAATTCGATCTATAGTTGGGGAAGGGTGCTGCCTTTACTTGGTGTTTTGCTAAGGAAGACGCACGGAATGGAGCACGCCATGGCGGCCACCGTGGTAAGTTTCTGGTTTGGCTTGGCGGCATGGCTGGTGCCCTTTGCGCTCCTGTCGCTTTCTACCGCCCCTGCTTCCGGCGAAGATCGGGTCATTGCTGTCTCGGTGGACAACGTTGTCAGTCCGGTCACCGGTGAGATCTTGGCACACGCAATCGAGCAGGCAAAGGAGCAACGGGCGGATCTGCTGCTGATCCGGCTCAACACTCCGGGCGGTCTACTCGATGCTACGCGACAGGCGATTGAAAGCATCGTCGCTTCTCCGGTCCCTGTTGTCACCTTCATCACGCCCAGCGGCGGGCGCGCTGCATCCGCCGGATTTTTTCTGCTCGAATCGGGAGATATTGCCGCTATGGCTGAAGGCACTAACACCGGCGCAGCGTCGGCAGTGCTGCTGGGCGGCCAGGAAATGGATCCGACATTAAGAAAGAAACTGGACAGCGACGCTGCGGCGTTGCTGCGCGGTCTTGTCTCAAAACGCGGAAGAAATGCTGATTTAGCCGAAAAAGCCGTGTTTGAAGCCAGGTCCTTCAGCGACCGCGAAGCGCTGGAAAACAAGCTGATCGACCTCGTGGCCATCGATCAGAGGCACCTTCTCGCCCAACTTGATGGCCGTGCCGTCGTGCGCTTTGACGGGCGGCGTGAGACCTTGCGATTGTTGGGGCCGCAGGTAGTGGACTACAGCCCTACCATCCGCGAGCAGATTCTCTCTTCCATTGCCGACCCCAATATCGCTTTCATCCTGCTTATTCTCGGCGCTCTCGGAATATACGTCGAATACCTGTCGCCAGGCTTAGTCTTCCCTGGTGTGGCGGGCGGAATCCTGCTGTTGCTCGGCCTTTCCGGCCTTTCCGTGCTGCCGATCAATTGGATCGGCGCGGCATTGCTGCTACTTTCCTTCGCGTTCTTCGTGCTCGAAGCAAAGTTTGCTTCGCACGGAATCCTCGGAACCGGAGGCGTTGTAGCAATGATTCTGGGATCGCTCATTTTGGTTAATGGACCACCGGAAATGCGCATCCGGGTCAGCACGGCCCTCACGGTAGCCCTGCCGTTCGCAGCCATAACTCTCTTTCTGGTATCCCTTGTGGTCCGCGCGCGGGCTCAAGAGGTGATGACTGGAGTGGCGGCGATGCAAAATGCAATCGGCGTCGCCCTAACTGCGCTTTCTCCGGCCGGCAGAGTGCTTGTTCGCGGAGAATACTGGAACGCTGTAAGCGCCACGCCGGTCGGGCCTGGCGCTTCCGTTCGCGTGATCGGAGTGCAGGGGCTTACGCTTATCGTGGAGGCCGCGAAGTAGACTATGTTTTTCCTAACGCCCGCTGCACTCCTCATCATCGCCATCTATTTGCTTTCTTCCATCAAAATTCTCGCCGAGTACGAGCGAGGTGTAATCTTTCGTCTCGGGCGGGTTCTGCCTAGAACAAAGGGACCGGGCTTGATCCTCGTTTTTCGGCCCATCGACCGCATGATCCGAATTTCGCTGCGGCTGGAAACTCTGGAGGTGCCGCCACAAGATGTAGTGACGCGCGATAACGTCACGATCAAGGTGAACGCCGTGATCTTCTTTCGCGTCCTTGAGCCGAAGCGGGCCGTACTCGAGGTTGCCAAATATCTCTACACAACTTCGCAGCTTGCACAAACGAGCTTGCGAAGCGTGCTCGGACAGGTGGATCTTGACGAACTGCTGAGCGAGAGGGATAAGGTGAATCTGCGGCTGCAGTTCCTGCTTGATCAAGACACCGAGCCGTGGGGCATTAAGGTGACAAAAGTCGAAATAAAGCAGGTGGATCTGCCCGACCAGATGATTCGCGCCATCGCCCGGCAGGCCGAGGCGGAACGGGAGAAACGGGCCAAGATCATTCACGCGGAAGGCGAATTTTTAGCGGCGGAAAAGCTGGCTATGGCGGCGGAATTGATTCAGCGCCAACCCATCGCAATCCAGCTGCGGTACTTGCAGACGCTCGTTGAAATCGGCACCGAGAAGAACACCACGGTGGTGTTTCCGCTTCCGATCGATATCCTTTCCGCGATCACCAGAGCATTCGCGAATGCGAATGTGCCACAAAAGGGCCAGTGATGCTTTTGGGAAACGGAAGCGAGAGATTCTCGCCGAACGCACGAAATAAACGACGCAGGTGCCTTTGGCGCTAATCCCCGGGGCGCCCATGTGCGCCCGCGAAAAGCTCCTTCCACGAGTCGTCCAGCGCGATCCAATGGTCCGCATCCTCGTCCCAGCTCGGCGCCATATGCGGAACGTGCAGGACGCCGTGCCCCTCTGTGCAGAGCAGTTCCGTGCCAGACCAATCCAGCAGCAAACATCCGGGGCAGCCGATCCGGACCGGGAAACAAAGCAGCCTCAGGCAGACTCGACAGCGCGCCCGCTGATCTGCCAAGGACCAGAAGAGCACCGCCATCCTTCCTAGGATGTAGAGCCAGAGCAGGAGCGGCCCGTTGGCCGGATCTTTGGAACCGAAGAGAATGGCGGATTCAGAACGGCTCCACTCGAGGCCGGCCAGAAAGACGCAGCTTAAAGCGAGTCCGGTCTTAGCTGTCCAAAAGCAGCTTCGCCGTAACAGGGCGAGCCGGTTTGGATGGGAGAGAGCACTGCACAGGTGCCGGATCCGCAACCGCGAAACCACAATCAGCAGAAACACCGATACGAATACAGACGCGCCGAAAATCTGAGCCGGAATCCACCCCGCATCATCGAGAAATGCATAGCGCAGCTCTGATTGCAGGAAGTAATAACAGGAGACTTGTGCAATGCGTGTAAGTTCGCGGTCGAGCCTCGCTCGGGTGACACCAGGCCGCGCCCGCGCGACCACGAGCGTCGTGGCATCCGCCTGACGCGGCTGCATCAGGTAGAGGGCCGGTTGGCGCGATAGGAACTGGAAATCCCGATCGAGCACAGCGGCCACTCGGTAGGATTCAGACCCGGCCTGGATGACCGAACCCACCGCGCGCCGGTCGCCGTGGAACATGGACTGCCAGAGGGAGTAAGTGAGAACCGCATTCTTCTCCGCCGGGAAATGACCCGCCGCCAAGGAAGGCCGTAACACCGCGAACAACGCTGGTTCACTCTTGACCACTAACGAGGGCAATGCTGCCGAACCGGGGACGTGAACCTCTTCGTGTGAAATGGTGAAAGCCGCGGCGCCTTCCAACAGGTGACTGTGCAGCGCCCATGCGGGAGCCACGTCGGAAGGAAGCCCACTATCGCCACCACCGGCGCTGGGATGCCGCCAGATGAACAACAAGCGACCCGAGTGTTTATCCAACGGGATATGCAATAGGTCTCTCGTGGCGGGAAGTCCGGAACTGAGCACGGCGATTGCCAATATAATGCTGGTCCATGCAGCGAGGCATGTCCACGGAGAGCGGATTCCTTCGCGGAGGCGGTTCTGGATTGCATCTTGCGCAGTGAAGTGCCAGCTTGCATCGACAAACGCTCCCAGGCAGTTGCATATCAGACGCAGTCCTTCGTTACGATTCCATCCGCCGGCGTGATAGAGAAACTGCCAGCGATGCCAAATTTCAGCCAGCCACTCCTCTTTCCAGTCTTGGCGGTGTTCTGAAGGTACCAGCTTCGCGGCAATCTGAATCATGGCGCCGCAGAGAACAACTGGGAAGGGACGCTTGGCTTCGGGTTGCATAGGCAGCCTTAATGACGCGGGTTCGTGACCAATCGCGCAAGCAGCGGATAACGTCTCTGCGCCTGCTCCAGCACTTGAGAACCGGCTCGCGTGATGCGGTAATACTTGCGCGCCGGGCGTTGTTCCATCGTCGCTTTCTTCTCTGATTCCCACTGGGAAGAGATCAGGCCCTCGGCTTCCATCCGCCGCAGGGCAGGGTAGACCGTACCGCTGGGAAGCCCGGTCTGGTCCATAATGTCAAAGCCGTAACGGCTGCCCTGATCAATAGTTTGCAGGATCAAGGCTGCGGTGTGGGAGAGCTTGGCCGAATCGCTCATTGTCATATCCATTCTACGTCTTTCTGCAAAGGCTATATAGAATTCTACGCCTTCACGCCAGTTTGAGAAGCTCGAACTGAGGATCGGGGTTGTCTTCAAAAGTAAGCGCGAGTTCGAAAGGCAGCATTTCCTTTCGCTGGCGGCGCAAGAGATGCCATGCCAGAGAAACGGCGACCAGAAGACCGATGAAGCGCAGCGGTTCAGGCAGCATCCATCGTTCGACCGAGGCCAGCACCGGCACGACAATGAGTACGCCGAGAGACGAACCTAGAATGCGCACGAGCAGCTGCTTAATATCCGGTTGCGTATTGCATGTGAACGGAATCTTGCGAAACCGGCGCAGTAGTATGTCGATAAACAGCACGGTGAGGCAAATAACGGTGCCTGTATGGAGTAAACTTATCCGCCAGCCGTAGCGTTGCACCGCGATTGGGCCCAACAAACAAATTTCCCAGGGAATTACGCCGAATAACAACAACCGGCGCGCAATTGCTCGCGGCTCGGGGTAAGGACACTCCAGAGCGACGCGAAAAGCCCAGTTGGCATCCAGCGCGGCGGGAATATCGAACACAAAGCGCAGGCCGCTGACCAGGAAGAAAGCGATCATGAGCGGCACCGCCAACCACGCTTCGTCCGGGAGCACGCGGGAAAGGCTGTTCGTGCTGTCCATGGCTGTTTGCGCAACCAACACGAAGCCAGAGGTCCAGAGACTCGCTCAGGCGCAGAAAATGGCGGCGGTAGCAGAGCGCGTACGCGCCAATGGCGATCACAATAAGAGAGGCCAGCGCGACTAAGCCCTGTCTGCCCAGTCCTCCCATGGAGGATTTAGCGATCCCCAGCATGCTTTCGTAGAGGCCGAGGAACCAGAACGACGGCAGCAGATGTAAATAGAGAGCAGCCTCGGCCGGCACCTTTCCGGCGAAGAATTGCAGGAACAAATTTGAGAAAAATTCGGTGAGCAGCGCCACCACCAACAGGATCCGAAGAGCGATCGACACGGGTCGGAACCATCTTCTCGGCAAGACCAGCATGGTCAGCCCGACCAGCGCGAATACTCCGAAGAAGCTGAACAAGCTGGCTGAAAACACCGCTGCCGCGTGGCTGACCCCAACTTGCAGGAATGCCTCGCCACTCCCAATGCTGAGAGTGACGAACAGGGGGAAGAACAGTACGGAAACTCCGTTCACAACCGCGCCGAACACTATTGCCAGGCTCAGCAGGGCGGCAAAATTCGCCAGGAATATATTCCGAATGGGTATGGGTAGCACGGCGAGGTTTGCGAAATCTCGCGCGTCTGGCAGGAGCCGGTTCCAGCGCATCACCATAACCAGTCCCGTGATGGTCATGGACAGCACGATAAAGAAGTACTCATCCGAAGGCGAGGTACGAATGGGATCGATAAAGTGCCCGCGCAGAAACTGGACCAGAGTGGAGTACTTGCCCAGCAGGAAAATCGACGCAAACGCGCCCGGCGAAGCGAGCACCGCCAGCACCATTCCCAGACCCAACCCAAGATTGCTGCCTCCTTGCTCGTTTTCGCTGGCAAAAAGACGCTTGACAAAATGAGCGGTCAGCGCCCAGAAGGGGCCGCGCGCCGCCAGCCCGTCCAATGAAAGACCGATTTTCATGCGCTGACCACCGCGTCCACAATCGCCCTCGCTGATTTTTCGGCATCCACCTCCTGTACCAGGTGAGAGAACGCCGCTTCCAGCGATGGCATGGCCTGAAACTGCTTCAGCGCATCGATTTTGCCGTAAGCAAGCTGCTTGCCGCGTTGCAGTATGGTGACATGCGAGCAGACCTTCTCCACGACCTCCAGCACGTGCGAGCAATAGAAGATGATCTTACCTTCATGGCTAAGAGCGGAGATCAGCTTTCGAAAAATGAGAGCCGAGGTGACATCCAGGCCGGAAAGCGGTTCATCAAAAATGAGAAGCCGTGGATTGTGCAGCAAGGCGGAGATGAGGAGAATGCGTTGGCGCATTCCTTTTGAGTAGGTTGAGATGGCAGTGTGGCGGTGCGGGTACATCGAGAACAGACGCAGTAACGATTCCGCGCGGCGGCCCGCAAGTGCCGCAGGGAGACCCCGCAGACGGCTGATCAGCTCCAGATATTTGAGTCCCGATAGAAACGGGTACAGATTCGCCTCTTCGGGTACATAGCCCACCAGTGCTTTATAGGCGGCAAGGTCGTTCCTGATCTCGGCTCCGTCAAATAACACTGTGCCGCTGGTTGGCTCCAGCAACCCTGTAATGATTTTGACTGTTGTGCTCTTACCGGAGCCGTTCGGACCCAGATAGCCAAACACCTCGCCCGGCTGGACAGTGAAGCTGACGTTATCCACTGCCGGAATCGACGAGTAGCACTTGGTGAGGGATCGAACCTCGAGCACAAACGTAGGATACTACATAGGTGGGCCCAAAACAAGTGGGAATCGAGCCCGCTTGTTTTTGCGGCTCTTAGCCGAGAAACATTACGTGAACATAGGTGCCGAGCCGGGCGTTATAGGCGAGGTACCAACCTGGGTCGTCCGGGTCCTCGTAAATCACGATTGCGTCCGAGTCCCACAGCCAGTCTGACACGTAAGCCAGGTCGATCGGAGCAACGCTCCAGTACCAGTTGTTAAACCAGAATCGCGACGGACCGCCCCCGGCCAAGCGCCATTCATGGCCAGGACCGAAACCACCTTCATAGTGGCCGTGCTGCCACGGATGTTCCAGATGAAGACGGGCATCGGGACCATTCTCATGTCCTACCCAGCGGTCGGTTTTGGCATCCACATGAGGCGCATTCGGGTGTCCAGGCGCATCATGAAAGTTACGCTGCTCTTCAACCTGTGGCGCGCCGGCGTGTGCTTGGGTCGGATGCGCCTCAGGAGCGGGGTGACCTTCCACCGCATGGTGCTCTGACGGAGGCGGTCCATGCGCGGGAACATGCCCGCCTCCTACTTCCGCATGACCGCCGCCGTGGGCCTGGGACGGCGCTTGGCCATGCTCAGCTTCATGCTGGGCAAAAACAGCGAAAGAAAGTGTAAAGATCAATACGGTGGAGAAACCAAGCAGTTTTTTCATAGTTTCGTTGTGGTCTGGATCGTAGGATCCACCGGTTTGAGGCCACGAAATCTATTAATGTTTCATGCCGCAGTGTCGCCGGCCGCGGCGCAAGAAGAAGAACCATCCAACAGCCTTCAAAGTTTGGCGGTACATTGACAGGCATGATCCGTGAGAAGACAAGCACCTTACCGAAGTGGCGTCCAGCGTATGTCATCCATCTAGCGCTTGCGGTCACAGTCACGGCGGCCGCTGCCGGACCACAAGCTGCAGTTCCGCAGTCGGATTCGAGTTTCATCGATGCCAACGGTACGGCTCACGTAACCAGAGTCGTGCCCGTCCCCAAAACGTTGAGCCCCGCCGCGCAGAAGATCTTGGCGCGCCAGGTCTCTGACGCAATCGTTCCCGAAACGCTGGCGCAGCGGCGCTCGAAGACGGACACTTGGCAGGCGAGAGCGGGAGCCGAAGCGAAGCAATTGTATCCGGTGAACATCAGCGATGGCGAAATCGCCGGGGTCGAAGTGCGCTTGGTTACGCCGCTCGAAATATCCGCGGGTAGCCAGGATCGAGTGCTGATCAACCTGCATGGTGGCGGCTTCAACTCTGATTCCGGATCTCTGACCGAGACCATTCCGATTGCAAACCTGACGCTGATAAGAGTCATTGCGGTGCTGTACCGGCTCGCGCCGGAACATCCGTTTCCAGCAGCGGTGGACGATGCAGTCGCCGTATACCAGGAGGTGCTGAAAACGCACAAACCGGAGAACGTGGGTCTTTACGGAACTTCGGCAGGTGCAATCTTAACCTCCGAGGTTGCTGTCAAGCTTCGTCAACTGCGCATACCGATGCCTGGCGCGATGGGCGTGTTTTCGGGAAATGGCGACTTCAGCAAGTATGGAGACTCGTCGGCGACATACGGGTTGAACGGATTTTCCGGCCCACTGCAGGTACCCGGTGAGACCCTGCCGGATAGCTCCTATGTCGGCGCCACCGATCGCACCGATCCGGTCTTATCCCCGGTGTATGCAGATCTCAAGGGCTTTCCACCAACTCTATTCGTTACCAGCACGCGCGACCTGCTGTTAAGTGGAACCACAACCCTGCACCGGGCCTTCCTGCGCGGCGGCGTAGATGCCGAGTTAGTGGTTTTCGAAGCTTTGCCGCATGCCTTCTGGAACAACGCCGAGCTTCCGGAATCGAAAGAAGCGGATCAGATCATGGCTGCATTTTTCGAGAAGCACCTGACGGGTGCGATGAAGACTGAAATTCAGAGCACGTCCAGATAAATCGCCGGAACTGGCTGAGGATCCGGCTCGCGCCAGGTTGTCAAGTAGATGTGCACTCGACGCTTGGATGGGCGGAATCCAGCGGCGCGAAAAGGTTCCAGCGATGCGTACCGCATGACCGGACAGGATGCGCTCTGCGCTCCGCGCGCCGCTGCCAGAAGCAGAAAGCGCTGCAGCAGATCCGCCTGTTCGTCCGCTTCCAGATCGCCCCACAGGATGTCCTCGATCAGTAGCGCACGGCTCGGTGGAGTGGTCGCAACCTCTGCGACGTACCCGGTTAGAATTCCACGCCTCCCGTTGTGCGAAGCGCTTAACGTAATCGCGCCGGATCGGTGATGGCATTGCCATTCGGCCTCTTCGTGAGTCCAGAGGCGTGCAAAAGGAACGGCGGCGGGTAGTGCGGACGCGAGATCCAGAAACATGTCGATATCGGGATCGGAAGCAGCATCCTTTCCTTGTTTGGCAGGACGCAGGAAACGCGCCAGATAGTCAACGGTAAAAACGCATCGTGTATTGAGCCGGAAGAGTCGGGCGAGTGACGGAATCAGGCGGTTCATCTCGTCGCCCTCCACGCACAGGCTCAGCGCGCCATCGTATCCAGCGGCACGCGCGCGCTTATGAATCTCGGCCCAGACTGCCAGCCCATAGCCAAAGCGCTTGTGGGCTGTAGATGCCGTCAGAAAGCTGGTCAGCACGAGACGCATCTGTCTGTCGTCCACTTGAAAGCGCCGGGGAAAGCCGGCTATCAAAGCGAGTAACTCCTGTTCGGAATACACCGCGAGCGAAAGCTGCGTTTCCACGCCTGGATATTCAAACGCCGACCGTAGAAACTCGGCCGAATACAGGAGAGGGATCTCCTGGTTGTCTGCCCAGGAACGCTGCATCAGCGCCGCAAGTTGCGGGAAGTCGCCCGCGAACCGCGTGACTTCAACCGCCATGCGTCCGCGTTTTCAGGTAATGCCGCGCGGCCTCGAACGATTCAAGCTGTTCCATGTCGGTAAGCTCAATCCCGGCGTCGAATTCCTGCTGCAGCACCGTCAGTAGGGTGATCGCGGCGAGCGAATCCCACTCGGGCCAGTCGCCGCGAGTCGCGAACGGAATCTCCTCGCGGGAGCGGGCAGGGAAGACCGCCAAGAAAGCATCGGCCAGACGATCATCCAATGAGGTTGTAGGGGACATCAATCAAAGCTCTTTAATTGAGTGGTAAAGCGCCGGGCACTTCTCACGGAATGCGGAGCGGGCAAGACACAGCGGCGATTCGCCAACCGCGCCGAAAAACTGCTTCAGAAATTCCCGGATAGGACCATTGCGCTCGGTCGGGGCAAAATCGAGCGCCACATTTTCCGGTTGGTAGCGCTTGAAAATCTGGTTTAGACATTGGTACTCAATGCGCCGCGAAAACGCGCGGCAGCTCATCACCCAGTCCGTCACCGAGACCGTGCCGTTAACCGCACTACCAGCCAACACCGCAATCATCCCCAGGGGTCCAAAGCGATCCTTATAAAACGCCTTGAGCAAAAAGCGCGAATCGTCTCCAAGAATTGCATTCCACTCGGCTTCTGTCAGCCGTCTCCCGTTCAGGTTGAATTGGTTCGTTTTGTTAATAAGCTCAAAGGCCCGCGGATCGGGCGACTTTGCCGTTGAGAAAGCGATCTCGGCCTCCGATGTTTGCAAGAATTGTTCGCTATCAGCGCTCCGAGACACGTGCGCTTCAAAATCAACCCGCGACCGCACGCTAGCGGAACGCAGGGCATCTTCCTCAGTGAGCTGCGCGGCGCCGAAATCTTCGCGTAACGCAAACAGAAGCTCCCACACCTTCGCGGGGTCGTCCTTCGGAAAAAGGTGGCACTGAATCTCCGGGAACGCGGCTTGGACTTCGGCGAGCTCCATAGGACTGTCGTCCAGGAAGACAACGGAATCCGCGCCAACGTTCCATGCTTTTAGAATGCGCTTGACCGATTGCGATTTCGGCTGCCAGTGTACCTCGAAGGGAAAGATCTGGTCTTTTTGAAGCAGCAGGTCTTCTCGCGTGAAGGTTTCATCCACCAGTGGCGCATCGTTCTTGCTGGCGACGGCAATCAACGTACCGGAAGCCGCAAGCGAGGCCAGAAACTGTTGGTAGAGGCCGTGAACCTGGGCGCCCTCATTTAGGCTCCAACACACACCCGCACTGCCGGCGTCTCCGAGAATTCCCTGCCACAGCGTGTCGTCCAGGTCAGTGATCAGACCCTTCTTGCGGGCGCGATTCGCGGTCGCCGAAGCCGCCAACTGCGCCAAAGAGTCCGCATGTTCGAGAGTGTACGGAAAGCCGGTCTGCAATTCGCTTTTGATGTCAAAGCGCGTTGCCATCTGCGAAACCAGATCTAATTTCTGCGGAGAAATGATCACAGCTCCGCTTGACGTTACCTCCCGCGCGAATTGGGCGACGTGCGATCGCAGCTCCGCCTCGAAACCGCTCAGCCGGCTGGGACTCGTATAAGCAATAGGCAGCAGCGGCAGCGTCGGCAGTGACAGCACCACCGGGGTCGGCGCAAGTTTCTGAACCGCGGAGGCCACGCGTTCAAGCTGCAAACGGCTGGTAAATGCAATCTCGCTCAAAACCTCCGGCTGCCAACCGCCCGCAGCCCGGACGCCCAATCGCGAGTCCAGGTCGGCCCATTCAAGCGTGACCACGACCGCCGAAAACTCTCTCGGGTTGAGCCGTTCAATATTCCCGGCCAGATCGCCGAACAACCCGCTGGTAATGCGGACACGCTTGCCCGTATGCGTCAGCGAAAGGTGTGCCGAAAGAAAGGTTTCAAAGTGAAGCGGCGTGAAACCCGAACACAGCGCAACCGTGAAAGGCGGCGCGTCGAGCGAATTCGCCGATCGAATAATTTTAAGCGCGTCTAGCAGCTTCACAACTTTCCCCATCTTAATGCCGGACCGCCAATCCGGTTGCTTTCACAGAGGACTCGTATCCTAAGAAAGACATGATCAATTGCCATCTACGTTTTTCGAAGAAGGGATTTTGAATGCGTTATGTTTGGGCGCTGGCTTGCGCGGCCGCTGTGATCATCGCTGTCGGATGCGGGCGGCAAGCCACAAGCGGTGTTGCGGTTGACTCCGGCTTCAAGTCGTTTGTTCCCTCGAATGCCATCGCGCTCGCCGGAATAGACCTGGAATCTTTGAAAAAGACGCCTCTGTATCAAAGGCACGCCGCCGCGTTTCAGGCGCAAGTTTTCGATGCCATGACTGAGCGCGTAGGAATAGATCCCAGGCGTGATATAGCGAGGCTCTTAATCGCGTGGAACGGTAAAGACGCGCTCTTCGTGGCCGAAGGACGATTCCCGTCAGACGTCATCAGCACGAAGCTCACTGGCCTGGGAGCGCAACGCACGCTCTATCAAAATTACCCGCTGTTCAAAGAGGCAAACCAGGGTGGTCGTGTTTCCGTCGCGTTCCTCCAGAACAAGCTTGCGGTGGCGGGTTCTGTCTCCGCGGTCCACCAAGCTATTGATGAGCACTCGAGCGGCTCTGGGTCGGTTCCGGAAGCCCTAGGCGAAAATCTTGCCAAGCTCCCCAAGGGCGATCAGATCTGGGAAGTCAGCAGCGGTCCTCTGCTCGAAAACGTTCCACTCCGCTCCGATATTCAATCGGCGCTTTCCAACATTGCAAGCTACGTGAGCCGCACTCGCGCCGGACTCGTCGTTGATTCGGGCCTTCGGCTTGACGCTGAAATTGCCTGTATTTCCGAGGAGGGCGCGCAGCGCGTTCGCGACGCCATCCGCGGCAGCATCGGGCTTGGCCGCCTTGCCACGAACAACAATAATTTGGACCTGCTGCGCCTGTGGGACGCTATCAAGGTTGTGCAAAACGGGCAAATCGTAGATATAACCGCCGATCTGCCGCCTGATCTCACGGACAAGCTGATCGCGAACGCGCCCAAACTTAAGAACCGAGCCCGTGACGAACTGCCGCAGCGCTAGAGGGTCGACTTCCCGCCCTCGCTGATGTAATTGCGATTCCAAGCCGGAATCTCCACCTTCACGTCGCCTTTCACGATCGCCTGGCAACCCAACCGGGAGCGCAGCGTCAGACCTGCGGCCATCTCAAGCCGGTCCAGCTCATCATCGTCAGGTTCGGACAGGTTCTTCTCGCCTTCCAGAACAATTACATGACACGTGGTACAAGCGCAACTGCCTCCGCAGGCGTGTTCTAGGTAAGTGCCTGTGTTCAAAGCCACATCCAGGAGCGACTCCCTTTTTCCGTGATCGCTATAGGGAAGCTTGCCTGATTCAAATTCGACCGTTTTATTCTCCGGCAAGTACGTCACTCTCGGCACACTTCATTGTACTCAGCATGGTCCTGCATACTGGAAAGCAGTGTTCCACGACATCGAAGACCAATTGGCACGCCAAGTAGAAGAACAGCTTGCATCCAAATTTGGCCTAGAACTTAAAGTATCACTTGAACAACCGAAGCAAAGTTCGTTTGGCGAATTGGCCATTCCGATCGCATTCCAGCTCGCGCGCCAGTTGAAGCGCCCGCCCAGGCAGATCGCCGAAGAACTCGCCAAAGGTCTTGGCGCGCTGCCCGGTGTAGCTTCACTGGAGATCGCGGGCAACGGTTACATCAACGTGCGGCTGGACCGGGGTGCCTATGCCGATTCTCTCCTGCGTGGTTCTCATACTGCCGCACCAGATCCGGCCAAAATTGTCGTTGAACACACCAACATTAACCCCAACAAAGCAGCACATATAGGTCATCTGCGCAACGCTGTTCTCGGCGACACTTTTGTGCGAATGCTGCGCAACTTCGGGCGGAACGTCGAGGTTCAGAATTACATCGACAACACCGGTGTTCAAGTCGCTGATGTGGTGGTCGCGTTTCACTATCTGGAAAAGAAGACTCCGGCGGAGATCGAAGCCCTCATGAACGACTCAGCCATCCGTTTCGACTACCTGTGCTGGGATCTCTACGCACGCATATCGGCCTACTATAAAGACCATCCCGAGTCACTTGAGTGGCGCGCTGATACCTTGCGTCAGATTGAGGCTGGTGAAGGCGAAGTCGCAGAATTGGCCCATCTGGTAGCCGATGCCATCGTCCAGGCCCATCTAAGGACCATGTACCGTTTGGCCATTGAATATGATTTACTTCCGCGAGAAAGCGAGATCCTTTACCTGAGGTTTTGGACCACCGCGTTTGATTTGTTAAAACAGCGCGGTGCGATCTACTTCGAAGAGGATGGAAAAAATAAGGGTTGCTGGGTCATGCCGTCCTCTGCCTTTCGTGATTCGGGCTCCCCAGCTGGAGCCGGAGAAGAACCAACTACCGAAGATAGCAAGGTGATTGTGCGCTCCAACGGTACCGTCACATATGTCGGTAAGGACATAGCGTACCAGCTTTGGAAATTCGGGCTGTTGGGGAAAGACTTCTATTACCGGCCCTGGTCCACCTATCCGGATGGTCACGAAGTCTGGGTCACGACGGACCGGCCCGTGAACTTCCAACCATCCCATTTTGGAGGCGCCGCTAAGGTGTTTAACGTCATCGATTCGCGGCAATCCTATCTGCAAGATGTCGTAGTAGCCGGCTTGCGCGCGCTTGGTTTCGATGACCAGGCGGATGCCTCGGTGCACTTCTCATACGAAATGGTTGCCCTGTCTCCGCGCACCTGCATCGAAATGGGCATCGAACTGTCCGACGAAGACAAACGGCGTCCGTACATCGAAGTCTCCGGACGCAGGGGTTTAGGCGTCAAGGCCGACGATCTCATCGACAAGCTAATCGAAACCGCGCTGGCGGAGGTGGAAGACCGGCATCCGGAAGCTGACCCGGAGAATCGGCGCAGCGTCGCCGAGCAGATCGCGGTGGGAGCCCTGCGCTACTTCATGCTGAAGTTCACGCGCAATTCCGTGATAGCCTTCGACTTCCAAGAAGCCTTAAGTTTCGAGGGCGAAACGGGCCCGTACGTGCAATACGCCGCTGTGCGTGCTCAGAACATTCTGCGGAAATACGAGGAGCGCGGCGAAAAGCTGCCGCAGTTCCAACACGTGCTGGATGCGGATCTGCTCAAAAGCTCTTTTCAGACCGAAAGCCTCTGGCAGGTTCTGCTTTTAGCTTCGAAAGCTGGTAGCGCTATCGGGCGTGCCATCATCGCGGGCGAACCGGCCCACGTAGCGAAGTACGCCTTCCAACTCGCCCAAATGTTTAACAACTTTTACCACGAGCACCCGGTCATAGCGGAGGAGGATCCGCACCGCCGTGTGGTCCTCTTGTGGCTCACTATGTACGTTCGCGATCAATTGCTGGCCACACTGGACGTGCTAGGCATCGAACAACCGCCGTATATGTAACGTCCTCCTCATACCGGATACAGGAGATCCGATATCCTGATGGAAACTATAGTGACATATCCAGTCCTTACCTTAGTGCTGTCTCTGCTCGTCCTATGGCTGGCGGCGCACCTCGGCGCCAAAATACGCTTGCCTGATCGTGGAGCGAAACCGGAAGATCGCGACGATTTCAACCTTGTATTGAGCGCAACCCTCACTTTGCTCGGCCTCATCATCGGCTTCACCTTTTCGATGGCGATCAGCCGCTACGATCAGCGAAAAGTTTACGAAGAGGCGGAGGCGAATGCCATAGGCACGGAGTATGTCCGGGCAGACCTACTGCCCGCCTCTAATGGGACCCAGGCGCGTACACTCCTGAGCAAGTATATCGCGCAGCGTATCTTGTTCTATACGACGCGCGACGAAACGCAGATTCAGCGGATAAACGCCGATACTGCGCGACTGCAGAACCAGCTTTGGTCCACGGTTGAGGCCCCTGCTTTGGCGCAGCCGACACCTGTAATGGCCCTCGCCGTCGCGGGAATGAATGATGTCCTGAACTCGCAAGGATACACGCAGGCAGCCTGGTGGAACCGCATTCCAGGTTCAGCATGGGGCCTCATGCTCGCCATCGCCATCTTCGCCAACCTTCTACTTGGTTACCGAATGCGTGGCTCTCAGGCAAAAGGCGTCTTCTTTCTGGTACTACCCCTTATTGTCTCGATTTCGTTCTTCCTCGTAGCCGACATCGACAGCCCGCGTCGCGGCCTCATTCGCGTTGTTCCGCAAAATCTGGTCAGCCTTACTCAGTCTTTGCACCCATAACGAATGGTGCGAACCGAACCCGTTTGTTATTGAAGCTGCCTTCGTCAGAGCGTGTCCCGATACTCGGGTTCGATATCATCGGGGAGTTAGACTTGACCACATGGAAACCGCGCAGGTCGAGACAACTTGCTGCATTGTCGGTGGAGGCCCGGCTGGCATGATGTTGGGCTACCTCTTGGCTCGCGCAGGAGTTGACGTCACTGTCATTGAGAAGCACGGTGACTTCTTTCGTGATTTCCGGGGCGACACGGTGCATCCCTCCACGCTGGAGCTGATCTATCAGCTCGGGCTGCTCCATGAGTTCTTGAAGGTACCGCATCAGGAGTTGACATCGGTCGGTGGCGTGCTCGGAGGATTTGAATTCCGGGCCGTCGACTTTCGCCGCCTGCCAACTCACTGTAAGTTCGTTGCGCTGATGCCCCAATGGGATTTTCTTGATTTCGTTTCTGGTCAGGCGAAGAAGCTGCCTGCGTTTCATCTTCGAATGCAAAATGAGGCAGTCGGAATTACTCGCGAGTTCGGAAAAATTGCGGGAGTGCAGGTGCGGACGCTCGACGGTGCGGTGGAGATTCGCGCCGATCTGGTGGTCGGCTGCGATGGGCGGCACTCAACGATTCGTAATGCGGCGCAGCTCCAAGTTCTCGAATTCGGAGTGCCCATCGATGTCCTTTGGTTCCGCATCAGCCGCGCCGCGCATGATCCAAATCAAGTGTTCGGAAACATCAACTATGGGAAAGTGCTTATCCTGATCAACCGCGGCGAATATTTTCAAGCTGGTCTCATTGTCCGTAAGGGCTCCTTAGAGGAGCTGAAGCAGCGCGGCCTTGATGCCCTACGACAGGAAATTCTGAGCATAGCTCCATATCTCGGGAATCGGGTGGATGAACTCCATGACTGGCAGCAAATCAAATTACTTTCAGTGCAGATCAATCGATTGCGGAGATGGTACCGGGCCGGCCTGCTATGCATCGGAGACGCGGCGCACGCCATGTCGCCGGCCGGCGGAGTGGGCATTAACCTGGCGATTCAGGATGCGGTGGCAACGGCAAACCTGTTAGCGCGCCCGCTGCGGGAGAGGCGTGTGACGCCGCTACTATTGGCCCGGGTACAGCGCCGTCGTGAGCGTCCCGCTCGCGTGACTCAATTCCTGCAGGTGAATGCTCACCGCGCGTTCGAACAAGTATTTCGAAACCCTGGTCCGCTGAAAGCGCCATGGCAGCTGAAACTCGCTGTGCGTGTACCCGGGGTACAGCACCTGATGGCGCGAGTGGTAGGATTGGGCGTGCGTCCCGAGCGCATCGAGGATGCCAAGAATATACGGGCGGATCGTGAGCAGCGAAAACTTCGCCTGGCGGTTTCTCTGGGCGTAATAACCGGTGTTGCGATTGGCGCCCTGTTTCTGCGGAAGAAGTTCGCGCCTTCGCCTTCGTTATAATCTGCGCAATGCCGCCGTCTCCTAAAGGCTCGCGGCCAAATCAGTTTCAGAGCCAATTCGAAGACTTCGGCCGGCGCGTCGGCAAAGCGGGCGAGCGGGCCGCTACGCTTTGGGAGCGCCTCTCAGACGGGATGGCTCTCAATCAGCTCTGGGATGATTTCCGTGCGGATGCCCGCGCCGGCTTCGCATTCTACTCCAGCGATGTGGATTGGACTTCCTTTGAGAACGAAAGGAAGTGGAAGCGGCAGATCTATGCTGCGCGCGGTCTTTCGTGGGCGCTCTTGCAGAAGCTCTCTGCGGCGCGGCGTGTCTTCCTGCTGCTGGCCGTTGCGTTTGCTATTTTCAGCCAGTTTCGTGACCAAACGGTGCTTGCGCTGCTGGTCCTGTCGCTCGCTTTGCTGCTGCTGCTTGCGCTCGAATTGGCCGACCGCGTCATCATGAAGCGGGATCTCGAGATCGCGCGCGAAATTCAGCGTTGGCTGATCCCGGCCCTGCCGCCCATAATCGATGGCATTGAGATCGCTTTTTCCACTCGGCCCGCCAACACTGTATCCGGCGATTATTATGATGCGTTCCGCCGCAATGAGCCGGAAGGAAACGAGCGACTGCTGTTGGTGGTCGCCGACGTGGCAGGGAAGAGCATTCCCGCTGCCCTGCTGATGGCCACCATCCAGGCCAGCCTGCGATCGCTAGCCGCTTCGCCGCTATCCCTGAAGGATCTCGTAATTGGGCTGAATCGCTACGCTTGCGCGAATAGTCTGGAGGGAGCGCGTTTCACCACCGCCTTTCTCGCCGAATGGGATTCCCAGACCAACACGCTCACCTACATCAACGCCGGGCATAACCCACCGCTAGTGAAGCGGCGTTCGGGCGTGATCGAACGGCTGGAAGCGGGAGGCTTACCGCTTGGAATCTTCAACGCCGGCCAGTATGAGCAGGGCCAGCTTATCTTGAGCTCGGAAGATCTGGTTATTGTATTCACCGATGGCGTGGTTGAAGCCGAGAACGAGACGGAAGAGGAATTCGGCGAGCCGCGGCTGCTGCAATGTGTAGCCTCGATGCGGCCGGCGACCGCCGCGGAAGCGCTGCAGGCTGTCATTTCCTCCGTGGATGCCTTTGTAGGTCGTACCCGGCAGCACGATGACATCACCTCATTGATCCTGCTGGTTCGCTAGCTGGCAAGTGCAAGGGCTCACGTTAAGTCATGTGCTATGCGGAGATCGCGGCCGGGCGGCTGGCGTCCAACCTGTCAATCTGTGCGCCCGTGATGATCACTCGCGTCGTAGCGGATTTTCCGGCGGCGAAATACACCGTAAGCAAGCCCAGTGGAGCGCCGAAATGTTCCTGAGAATGACTGACCACATCGGCCAAGCGCTTCTTGAGGTGATCGCGAGCCTGCGTAAGTTTCGTATCCCCTATCTGAACACCCGGTATTGCAAGGATGTCCTCCACTTCTTTCAGCACCTTTCCCGCTTCGTGCATGGCCGCAGCCCACGATGTAATCACGATGTAGTCTGACCCCACCGCCGCGACGCGCGGATCGGTCTCGCTAAGCGATATCTCGAAAAGCGGCCCGAACTGCTGAACATTTCCAATGCTCTTCATCTTTTGCCAAAGCGCGGTGCCCGATGGTCCCGTATCTGCCACGCGCTTCCGAAAATCCTGTCCCGCGGCGCCTGATAAAAGAATCCCCAGCGCTCTACGGCCCAAAGTTTCATAGTCCTCGACCGGCCGCGGATTTCCGCCATCCAGAAATGCCGGGCGTATCTGATCGCTTGAATATTTTGTGGCCGCATAAAAGGTCGTGCGTCCGAAGGTATTGGCCTTTTGCAATCGCGATGTCTCCTCCTGCTGTGATAGCACTCCCAGCGCGCGCGCCACATCCAGCGCCTCTTGCATGTTTTGCGAAGTGGTCTGGTCGCGTATCTCAAAGAACGTGTGGTTGGAGGAAAAAGAAGGAGGAAGAACGCCGGACCCCGAAACCTGATAAGCAGCCTGTATCAGAAAGTCCTCGCTCAAAAGTCGGCGCAGGCGCTTTGCATCGACATGCGCATTCAACAACAACGCCTCCAGCCGGCTCGCGTCTGAAGTGTCGGTAACCAGAGTAATGTCGCCGTTCGCATTCTTCTCAATAGTTGACACGCGCGCCACCGTTCCGACAGAGAGAAAGTTTAAAATGCCAAGCAGATTTACTTGAAGCTTCTGTTCGGCCAAGTCCGTTTTGGTAAGAACGTTCGAGGTTTGCTTTATACCAGGTGGCAGAGATTTCGGATCGCGGGTAAGCAGAGTGAAGTCACCTTTCAACGCCGATGAGATCGCTGAAACAGCGGAGTCCGAAGTTGCCGCTTGCAAGTCGATTTCAAATCGCCACGCGGCTTCATTCGACTGCAGATGCGACAGTGTGTCCGTAACAGATGCCTGCACTTTGGTCGAAATTGCGCCATGCAGCGTATCCTGGAAGGATTGAATCTGTTGATTGCGAGACGTCTGGTCTTCGCTGGGCAGCGCTTGTCGAAACTCCTGAATATCCACCTCCGGCTGGCGGCTGATAGCTCTGATAAAGTTCTCAGCTAAATCGAAGTTGCCGATTGCGGGCGAGATTCCCGCGGTCGCAGTGACTTCTATAGCGAACCTTTGGCTCTTCACGGTGTAGACTCCAATTTCGACCGTGGTTGCGGCTAGGCGGTGAAGCCGGATTCGATACCCGCCCGTAAGTGTCAGCGTGGCCTCTGCAGAAAAGCTGCCGGACCCGGTCACTTGCACTTGCTGGCCCGCGAGGGGCGACGTGGCCGCAAGTTGTGCCACGGCTGTTTGCACCGTAACGCCGGCGGAAAATGTCAAGATGCCAGTACCGTTGATCACCAGCACGGTGTCGGTTTGAACCTTGCTCAGATCGGCAGCCTGCATCGGGAGCACGAACGAATCAGCCGTGGCAACAAACGCCTTACCGAAAACGGGGAAGGAATGGTTGTCCGATTGGAAGCGCCGGAAGCAAGTGATGCCGAAGTCGCGCTCCGCCGAAAAGCCGAAGCTGAACGAATCTACAGTTGCCGAAACACCGGCCGTAAAAGAAAAGTCAAGGCCCAACCCTAGGTAAATCTCGTTCGCAAGGACGGGAATGGCACTGAACGGATCACTGGGATCGAGCACCCCGTGGGATGATCCTATAAGCGAGAGAGTGCCTCCGCCGCTTGCGCCCACCGTGAACGATAGACCGCCGGCCGAGGCTTTGATCGGCTGATTGAAGTTTAGATGGGCATCGGCCTGCGCAAGGGCGACCTGATCGAGCGGCGTCTGCTGGAGATGGAGGAAGCTCGGTAGAATCTGCGTCAACCTCGAGCCTGGTTGGAGCATTCCCGTGGCCTCCAGGCCCAAGGCGTTACTGAGCGGAATAGTCGGCATATAAGGCCCTCGTTTTCGAAGTCATTTCAGACTGCTGTGACTGTACCTCAACGTCGTCAGACTTACAACCTGGCAGCGCAGCGGCCATTTTACGATATAATCCTCCGCGAACGGAGTGAAGCTTTATGACTAAGCGGATTGCATTCTGTGCGGATGGCACGTGGGACAGTCCCGCCAGTAAAACCAACGTATACAAGCTCTTTGAATTATTAGCCGTAACTGCGGACCAGGTGCCACTCTACGACCCTGGGGTCGGCGCAAACGTGGACCCGGCCGGAAAGTTCCTTGCCGGCGCATTCGGCGTCGGCCTCTTCCAGAAAATAAAGGACGGGTATACCAAAATTTCCCAAGTGTACGAGAGCGGAGACCAAATTTATATATTCGGTTTCAGCCGAGGCGCGTATACCGCGCGTAGCCTGGCTGGCATGATATCCGCCTGTGGTCTTCCCACCAAGAACTTCACCGACGACCTTGTGGAGACGGCTTTCCAGGCTTACCGCGATAAAAATAATCGGGCGCAGATATTAGAGAAGCTGAAGAATTCCGACATGGAGACCCCAAAGATAACGATGGTCGGAGTTTGGGAGACCGTCGGTGCTCTCGGAATCCCGTCGGTGCTTGGCGCTGTCGACCCTATCAAATTCGGGTTCTTGGATACGTCGCTGAACCCCAATATCCTGAACGCCTATCACGCCGTTTCGATTGACGAAAAGAGATTTGAGTTCCCGGCAACCCTTTGGACTTCTCAGCCGGTGCCCGGGCAAATCATCGAGCAAGTGTGGTTTAGCGGCGTTCACAGTGACGTAGGCGGCGGCGAACCGAGCGACGGCAGCGGCACTACCGCCCTGTCAGATATCCCGCTGGCTTGGATGATCAACCGGGCGAGTCAGCACGGGCTTAAGTTTGTGCCTGAGGCTGTATCAAATTATGGGTTTCCTGTAGACCCCCAATATGCCCTCGACAAGCTTCATACTTCATGGACACCACTGTGGGGCTTTCCAAGGCATAGACCTATCGGTAAGACTGCCGCAATCGCGGATAGCGCGGTAATCCGGGCTCAACACGATCAATCCTGGCGGCCGCCCAACCTGGAATTCGTGGGAAGCGCGCTTTCGCCAGGTTACGGAATCGTCAGTGTCATGAAGCAGTTAGAGGCTGCAGTACGAGCGATGGTTTAGAACGTCTTCAGGAACTCGATCAACGCGCGCTTGTCTTGATCGCTGAGTCCGGGTTCCTCTGAGAAATAGCTGGTGCCGAAATAGTGCCCGCGGTTGACAACGTAATCCGGGCACTTGCTCAGATCCATCAACGGATCAACTAAATTCGCCAGGATTTTGCTCGCTTGCTCATCGGTGGCGTCCTTCGGGAGCTTCGCAAGATCGTGTTGGATCTTCAGGATCAATGCCAAAACCTTGCGATCATGATCCACGTGGTCGGCAAAATCGCCCTCGTCCGCGCGAATGTTCAAATTGACCAGTAAGTCGACCGGCGCTCCTTTTGGAATGGGTCCAATTTCGATTCCGCCGGGGCCGAAGAACTTTGGAAAGGCCTGTTTGCCCCAGTTGACCGCGGGACCAAGGCTATCCGGGACATAGCCTGATGCGATGCGAAGAAACGAGCGGGCGGTGGTGCGGTCGATCACGCCGGGCACTTTGTCGCCGAGAACAGAGTCTTTCAGCCTTTTTTCAGGCCAAAGCATCTTCTCGATAGAATCCTGAAACGAGTCCATGCGAGCCTCTACCGAGGGGCTTGGATTGAACTTGCCTACGCTGTTGTTCAGGAGAAATGGCGCCGTGGACCATAGACTGATCAGAGAAGCCGGACGCGTATATCCGCGGCCGCCTGCAGGCATCTGGTAGGGGCGTGGCGCGCCGGTCATCGGATTATAGACCGTGATGGTCCCGACCGAGGGTAAATCCTTGTATGTCTGCGAGGAGAAGTTATCCCAGATGTTGTCCTTTATCGCATTGGTTGCCAGAGGGCTGCAGGCATTGGTCTGCAGCAGTGTAACCGGGATCCGGTCTTCCGCCGCCAGGAAATTATCATCCAGGAAATGCGGATCCACGACAATCGTTCGCATCTTCGCCTTGAACTCTTCCGTTTTGGTGTACGCCCAATATTTGTTCCAGCAATTTAGATAGTCTTTGCCTGAGCATCCGCCGGGGTCGAGGCCGGGCAGCCTTTCCGGCAGCTTGCTCGAGTGGCACCGTGCGCACCGTTCCGCGAAAACTATTTTTCCCCGATTCAGAACCGAGTTGTCCTTGGTGAGGTACGCTTCGCCGCCGGGTGCGTCTTTCAATTTGTGAGGCGCGGTGCTCTTCAGGAAAAATTCGGCCATGTATAACGTTTGCGCCTCCGTCGCTTCCCAATACGCCGAGTTCTTGCGCGCAACCGAAATCTCAATCGGCGTCATCTTCGTTCCGCCCACCAATGGATTAAAATGCAGCAGCCATTCTTCGCTGAACAGGCCGATATTCAGGTACACGCGATTCAGCGCCCCCAGCGCGCCGACGGAATCGGATCCATCCTTCAGAACGCGGGGAGAATATACAGTTGCGGGCGGAATAAAAAACGAAGCTAGCGGCGAGGAACCTGGAACGAAATCGTTGAACTGCTTATTGTTCAGGCCGCCACCGCTCAGCGTCTCCTCGCCCCATCGCTTGGCTTGCGTCAAGCGTGGGCCCAGTGAATAGACAGCGTTCATTGTGCGTGGGTTGTTAATGTTGTCGGCTGAGACCAGCGATGTGTCCAGCGATCCCGGCCGCGAGGTGTGGAAAAGCTGCCATACGAAGCTGCTCGGGTCCGGGTTCCAATCGAAGATCCGATCGATCCAGAAATACTGGGCGCCCACGTTCGAGGAAAGGTTCTCCCATTGCGGATGTTCGGGATCCGCGGGCGGCCTCACCGGGTTGGGGCCAACGTGGCAAAAGGCGCACGACATGCCGACGCGATATGGACGGATGAGATCCTTGGAGTTGTAGTAGCTCGGGTCCGTGTAGAACCGTTGTGGATCCCACTTCTTCGCGGCGGCCTCGTCGAAATCAGGATTAGGGAACAGGCGCAGTCCAACAATGCCTGTCCCCCATCCGTAATAGGACCCAACTGGCATGTTCTTTCCGCGCGCGCCGATCTTGATACCGGGGTATTTTGTTCCATTCTCGAAGGGATCGGGTGGGCAGGTTGCTGACCGCTTGTCGAGCCATAACCCGAAGCGCTTCGGGTCCGGACCGGTGGCCTTTTCATAGCAAGGCTCATTGACTAAGCCGAGCCAGTTCCAGCGGTTGTCTCGGCTGAACTGAAGGCTCGGATGCGAAGACACCGTCTTGAGGAAATCCAGGGTGCCCACGCTGGAAAGAACTATGCGGTCCCAAAAGCGATCATCCCCGCCCGTCCAGACCAGCCACATGTTCCGGCCCTTGATCTCATCCGCGCTCAACTGAAGGCCGCCATCCATGTCGTGAAAGTAATTTTCATCGGCCGGCGGCAATGAACTTGCTTGGCGATTCGCTGTCCGCGCCTCATCCAGAACCGTGCCGGGCTTGGGCTGCCATTTGGTTGCGGAACTGCAACCTGTCAGTAGGCAAATCGTCGCGACCGCAGCCTTGAATCTCATGCGAGCGCCCATGCCGGTTCTCCTTCCTTAGCTGCGCGTTCGAGTATCGATGATGATGTCGCAGCGGAGCTTGGGATGTCAAGAGTGTTACGAATGTATTGACTTTATCCGCTGTCTGCCTTCAAACTTGCCGAAGGGAAACTTCGTGTCCATGTCTGATCTCACAGTTACCAATTGGTTTGGCGACCTGGTTTCACATCCTCAGGCAATAGTGGATGCCAATTCGGTCGACGATATTCTCCACGTCTTCAAGAATCCGGGTCAGTATCCGTCTCCGATCCGCGCGGTGGGGTCTAACCACTCGACGGCTCCTTGCGGAGCAGCCGATGGTGGAACCCTCATACGGATGAAAATGAACCGTGTTCTCAACATCGGCGCAGATACCTTGACGGTAGAGGCCGGCGCTATCCATATAGACTTGGCGCAGGAACTCGAAAAGCAAGGCCTGCAGTTCTACGTGAATACCGAGATCGGCAACCTTACTGCCGGAAGCGCCGCCTGCGCGGGCACAAAAGATGCCTCGTTTCCCGGCGAGTTCGGGCAGGTAGGGTCGTACGTTACTGCTGCGAAGATGGTGCTGCCCTCGGGCGATCTTCTGACTGTGTCTGACCAGCAGCCCGAGCTTATGCAGAAAGTCCGGTCGAGTTACGGATTGTTCGGCGTCATTTACGAAGTTACTTACAAGATCCGAAAACTTCTCCCTATGCATGTCCATCACCAGACATTTCACCTGCAAGAGTTTTGCCAGACACTGCCGCAATTAAAGCAGCTAGGTTACTCCATGATGTACTATATGTTTCCGTTCCAGGACCTGATCACCGTGGAGTTTCGGAAGTACAACCCGGGCGCAACGGGGGAGCCAAATCGCACCGCGTGGCCGCTGAGGAACTACATATGGGGAACTTCAGGGCCAAAATTCGGTCACGACATCGAGCAAACCGTTCCGCTCAAAGCGATTCGCTACGGCATCATAGACAGTTTCAATGCGACATGGCGCTATAAGCTGGAGAACATTGTCAGCAGCGACTACACGATACCGGGCGATCAAATTATCCGCTATCCCCCTGTGTCGAATGATAGCCGCTACACATTCAGCCTTTTTGCCTTTCCCGAGGCCGATTTCCCCGTTGTGGCTGCTGATTTCTTTCAGTATTGCAAAGACTACTACGCCCAGCACAGCTATCGCTCGAACTTGCTGTACGTTGGCTATTGGATTTCGCAGGATCGGAGTTCGCTTCTCTCCTATTCGTATGATGGGCCAGTCATGACCATTGATCCGGTGTCCACCGGCAATACCGGATGGAAAGACTTCCTCGCGGCCTACAACCAGTTCTGCATTGGTCGCAACGGCAAACCACTGCTGAATCAGACGTTTGGCGTTACGCCCCAAATAGCTCAAAAAGCATTTGGAACACGGCTGAGCCTCCTGGAACAGACCCGCAAGATCTATGACCCAGAGTCTCGGTTGCTCAATGACTATTTTCGATCGGTCTTAAGTCTACCGCACTAGCGGCTTTTCAGTAACTCTTTAGTGCGTTTGCGTTAACCAATTGGCTAATTGCCGGCGACTTTTCGTTCACAGCGCCTCCAATCTACTAACTAAATCTAGAGGAAAGTCCGTGTGGGCTTATAGGTGCAGGACCAGCACCAGGAGAATACCTAAAATGGCTGTTCACACCAATGGCGGCATAAAATCGTCGTCCTATGTGCCCCTTCCCGGCAGTATGCGCGTCCTCCTGCCGAACTCTCGTCCCGCTGGACCAATCGATTCATCCGAAATTACAAGCATTACCGTTCGTACCCGCTCCGCTTCAGACTTCAGCGAGCTGGAAAAGCGAGTAAGGGATGTTTACTCCAAAGGCTTAGGTGAGCGTGTTTACCTCTCTCGAGAGGAACTGGCACAAAAGCACGGCGCGCGCGCCGATGACCTGGATGCGGTCGAACACTATGCTCAGCAGCATAACTTGCTGGTGGCCCACCGAAATGCGGCCGAACGGACCGTCGTTCTGACTGGCAAGCTCGGCGACATAATGAATGCATTCCATGCCGACCTGCATATGTACCATCATTCCAGTGGCGGCTATCGCGGGAGGCAGGGTGAAATCCTGATTCCGCGCAAGTTTGAGAATGTCATCACCGGCATCTTTGGTTTCGATACGCGGCCGAAACATAAGGCGCCTCATCGTCAGCGACTGCGCGGCGCCAGCGGCCCAGGCAACGGCAATGGACTTCCCGCCAGTGACTTTGCGAAGCGCTACAACTTCCCCACGGAACACGGCGGAGTGAAACTCGATGGCTCCGGCCAGTGCATCGGCATTATCGAACTGGGCGGTGGCTTTAATAACAGCGACCTTCAGCTTTATTTTCATGAGATAGGTATCAAGCCGCCTCCGAAAGTAGTAGCGGTGTCTGTCGATCACATCGGAAATCATCCCACCAAGACAGGCCCGGATGACGGTGAAGTAATGCTCGATATTGAAGTGGCCGGCGCCGTCGCGCCTAAAGCCAACATCGCAGTTTACTTCGCGCCCAATCAGGGCAATGGTTTCTTTGACGCCATTAACGCGGCGGTCCATGATTCGGAACGCAAACCGAGCGTGATCTCCATCAGTTGGGGAGGCCCTGAAGATCCCACTGAAACGCAGACCATCCAGGCGTTTCACGAAGTCTTTGTGGAAGCTGCTGCGCTGGGCGTCACAATTTGTGTGGCTGCCGGCGACCACGGTACAGCCGATCTTGACGGCTCACATTGGGACGGCAAGATTCACGTCGATCATCCCGCCGTCGATGACCTTGTGCTCGCTTGCGGCGGCACGCAGGTAGACAACGGCAAAGACGTCGTTTGGAATGATGGAACGCCATTTAGCAATATCCCCGGTGGCGGCGGATGGGCAACCGGAGGTGGCATAAGCGAAACCGTCGCCCTGCCGGCCTATCAACAGGGCGCTAACGTACCGCCTTCCCTCGCAACCGGCAAGCCAGGCAGAGGCGTGCCCGATATCGCGATGAGCGCGACCGACTATTTCACGCGTGTCCAGGGATCCGAAGGAGCGAGCGGCGGAACAAGCGCTGTCGCCCCGCTCATGGCAAGCCTGGTTGCACTGTTGAATCAAGCGAAGAGCAAGAACGTCGGCTTCCTGAACCCCTTCCTTTACGCCAACGTCGCCAAGGGGATCGTCAAGGACGTCACACAGGGGACCAACGCAATTGACAAGACGGTGAAGGGCTACAACGCGGGTCCGGGCTGGGACGCCTGCACCGGTTTGGGCACTCCCGACGGAATGCTTATCTTGAACAGTCTGTAAGCAGTTGCCTGACTTGCGCTTCTCTCCACGGGTTGTCGCTCAGGCGAGAAGCGCAAGAAGCTGACTTATACTCGCCAACTTCGCGGAGGATCGGTTATCAGACCCTTCGCCGTGGTTTGTTTGGTGTTGCGCCGCATAGTTCAAAAGGCATTTGGAGGGCGGTTAACTCTCTTCGAAGAGACAGACAAGAAGACCTGTGACCTGGGTTTCTGTTGCTCAATGACTACTTTTGATCCGTCTTGAGATTACTTCGGAGGTGTGACATACTCTAAGCTCAAAAAGTTCAGCCAGCGGTCTAAAAATATAAGTCAAGTTCCAACCCCAGTTGGTTCAACCGTTGATTCGGAGTTTTGCCAGTGTTGTTCTGATGTTCGTAGTACGGATTAAACCGGATGTGCCTGCTGATGGGGAAGAGACAGCCGAAATACACCGCGGTATCACTCCACTTTCGATATTGGCTTTCATAGAAGAACTCCGCGCTGGCGTAGGGTGACAGATGATAGAACCGGACCCTGAAGGGCCTTTCGAGTTGTACCCGATTGCGATAGCGCCAGGAGAATTCGCCGGGCTTCCAGTCCAGGTCCGCGCGGTTCCGGTCGCTGAGCAACATCCTGGCTTTCGGCACTGGAAAATTAACTGTGACTACCGGCTCCATGCGGTTGGTGGGCGGCCCGTTTGGCGTAGGCAGATATCGATAGCCGACAGAGAGCACCAGCGGCCGGAACTTGGATTCGTCCAGATCAAAAGCGGCGACAGCTATCAGCTTCTTTAGCGGCTTCAGATAGAAATCGAGGCTGGGACCGATCTCTGCCGAGGTCGGAGTGCCTCCTTCTCTCGTTTCCTTGGCTTGAAAGTCTACACGCAGGCCCGGCTGCAACCCGTAATACAGGTCGATCTCGGGCAGCAACTGGTCGGTTTGTGCGCTGGCACGGAATCCGTGCATCAGCGCCAGCAGCAGAGGAGCCACCCAGCTATGCCGAATGATCCCCAACCTATTTCTCGAAAGCGAACATGCACTTCCGGCCGTTCATCATGCCAATGAGGCTGCGCGTCGTGGACTAGGAAGACTACTCCAGTCCCACGATTGGCTTTTCTGCGTCAAATGAATGCCAATCCTGTTGCCGCTACTGTTGTTGTTCACGATCAGATGGGTTCCCAACTGGTAGCCGGCGTTCACGCTCAAGTGCTTTGAGGAGGGTGAGGCCAATATCGTCAGCGGTGGATACAAAATTTCCATACCCGAAGAGATACATTCCGTACACTTGTCCTTCCACAAAGACGCGGGGCGAATCCGTCAGGTACAGTCGGAACTCAGGCCACGCGACCGGAATCGGGGCCAGCAGCAATGCTTTGCCTGATACCGCATCGCCCGCATTCAAATCGAAGCTTGTCATTTCTGTTTCTTAGAGAATACCCCTCAGTTCCCTCCACTCTCCGCATTCGCTAATTGGGTCATGACCTGATTGAGGTTGAAGCTGGCCGGCTTCTGGCGCGGAGGAAACTGTTTGAAGCTGCTCAACCACTGCGCGACGAAAGCTTGTGCCGGAACGAGCAAATAGATACGATCTATACGCCAGTGCGAATAGTCGATGCCCTCGTATTCGGCCCTCTCGAAGGGATCAGCGTGCAGGTCGAACAGCTTGGGAACGCGCAGAGAGATGAAAGGCTCCTGCCATACGTCAAAGCCGTGGGCTCGTTGCTCCAGAAACATGAGCTTCCAGCGGTTATAGCGCAAAGCGGCAAGCTCGCCGTCATCGGTCCAATAGAGGAACTCATGACGGGGGGCCACCTGTGTCTCGCCCTTGAGATACGGCATTAGGTTGTAGCCATCCAAGTGGACCTTATAGGTGGTGTCCCCAGCCTGATAGCCCGTCAAAAGCTTCTCCTTGACATCGGATATGCCGGCTGCGGCTGCAAGCGTCGGGAGCCAGTCCTCATGCGCGCCGATGTCGTTAACCACTGTTCCCGGCTTGATCACTCCCGGCCAGCGAATGACAAAGGGTATGCGATATCCGCCTTCCCAGCTAGTATTTTTCTCGCCGCGGAAGGGAGTGGTTCCACCGTCGGGCCAACTCATCGCCTCGGCGCCGTTGTCGGTGGTAAAGATGACGATGGTGTTATCGGCAATGCCGAGATCATCGAGCTTCTTAAGAATCACGCCTACGTTGTCGTCGAGTTCTGTCATGCCCGCGCCGTAGAGGCCCAGCTTGTCCACCATGGCCATGTACTTCGGTTGCAGGTGCGTCCAGATATGCATGCGGGTGCTGTTGTGCCAGATGAAAAACGGCTTACCCGCCTTCACTGGGCGCTCCATGTCATCCAACGTCGCCGCGAGAAACTCTTCGTCGACGGTCTCCATTCTCTTCTTGGTAAGCGGGCCGGTATCCTCGCAGGTCTGCTTGCCCCACGCTCCAAAGCGCGGATCGGGAGGCGCGGGATTGTCCGTGCCCGTGGCTTTGCACTTGAAGACGCCGCGGGGCCCGAACTCCGCCGTGAAGCTGGGGTTCTTCGGATAGTCTATGTTTTCCGGCTCCTCCTCGGCATTCAGGTGATAGAGGTGCCGAAAAACTCATCGAACCCGTGCACCGTCGGCAGGAACTCGTTGCGATCGCCCAGATGGTTCTTGCCATTCTGGAAGGTCATGTAGCCGAGCGGTTTGAGCAGCTCGGCGATGGTCGGATCCTCTTTCTGCAGGCCGATGGGCGAACCCGGCAGACCGACCTTGGTTAGCCCGGTACGAATCGGACTCTGGCCGGTAATAAACGCGGCCCGCCCTGCCGTGCAGCTCTGCTGCGCGTAGTAGTCGGTGAACAGTGCGCCTTCGCGAGCCAGCCGGTCGATGTTAGGGGTCTTGTAATGCATCATGCCCTGGTTGTAGGCGCTGACATTCCAGTAGCCGATGTCATCCCAAAGATGACGAGAATATTCGGCTTCTTCTGCTGCGCACTTAACGGGAGTGATGTGATCAAGATCCAACAAGCAGATCAACCACGGCGTCTTCGTTTCGCTACGATGATTGCCTCTTCCTGGCATCAATTTCTCCTGTTCATTTTCTGGTTTTTCAAGCAACATTACGAACCAAGGAGTTGCTAGGCGCTGCTGTTCCGGCAGTCGAGAGGGAGCGCGCGGCGCCGCACGTCCCCTAGGTTTCTGTCTTCGCCGGGCTAGTCACTCGCGTGGCCTGCGGCCTTGATCTGGTCCACCACTTGGGTGAGGTTGTAGCTCGCCGGAGCTTGCATCGGCGGAAACGCCCTTAAAGTCTCGAACCACTCCAGCCAGAGCTGCTGCCCAATAGGCAGCATGTTCCAGTCATATTGGTACGCACTCACCGGACCGGCTAATGCGCCCCCTAAGCTCATTGCGCTCTTCTGCGCGGTCCCGACCGACTGCTCGAACGGATCGCGCTTGATGTTCTGTACCAGAGTCCAGTGAAACGGTATGAGTGGCAGGATCCAGCCATCCGCTCCCGGCTGCGACATCGTGTAGTACATCTTCCAGTTCTTGTAACGCACCGCCGAGGGCGTCGCGCCCGAGAAGTAGTAGAAGACGTCTCGAGCTGACTTCTGCGAGTTGCCCGTCAGGTAGTCGATCTGGTTTACGCCGTCAAGGGTTGTCTTCACGATACCCGGGTACGCGCCCTTTTCGAGCTGCGCCTTCAGGTCGTTTCCCTTGGGACCGCCGGCGATCTCAACGAATGTCGGCAGCCAATCGAGAGAAGCGAACATCTGGGTGAACAAAGTACCCGGCTTGATGTGACCAGGCCAGCGAATGACAGTCGGAACGCGGTACCCACCCTCGTAGGCCTCGCCTTTTTGCCCCTTGAAGGGTGTCACACCGCCGTCAGGATAGCTAATGGCCTCGGCGCCGTTGTCGGTGGTGAAGACGATGATCGTGTTGTCGAGTTGGCCCATCTGTTCCAACTTCGCGAGCACCAGGCCGATGTTGTCATCGAGTTGTTTCATGCCGGCTTCGTTAACGCCCCAGTCCTTGCCGCCAGTCGTGCCCACCATGGCCATATACTTCGGGGAGAGCACCGTCGTAACGTGCATACGCGCCGGGTTGTACCAGACAAAGAAAGGCTTGTTGGTCTTCTTGGGGTCATTGCGGTCGAGGAAGTCAATGACTTTGGCCGAGATCTCCTCATCCACAGTCTTCGAGCGCTCCAGCGTGAGCGGACCCTCATCCTGGCAACTCTGGCTTTTAGAGCTTCCATCGGAGGACTTGCACCAGATGACTGGGCGCGGGGGCGTGAGGCAGGTCGTCGTCCTGGGGTCGACGGCGCCGGGGGTGTCAGAGAGGCCGGGCGGAATCATGCCGGTGCGCAGTGGGTACATGCCGGTGAAGAAAGCGTTGCGCCCGGACGTACAGCTCTGCATGGCGTAGTAGTCGGTGAAGATCCCACCTTCGTTCCCGATCCGGTCAATATTGGGCGTCTCTCCCAACGACAGGCCCCGGTGGTAGACACCTACCTGCATCCAACCGATGTCATCCCCCATGATGAAGAGAATGTTGGGTTTGGTTGCAGTGGCCGCTTGGCCGTTTGCTGTCGTATGGCAGACCGCCATAAAGCTTACAACGGCAAGCGCTCCCACTGCCAGTTTTCGAATACCAACGTTTAAATCCATAAAATGTTCCTTTCGTCAGCGCCGAATAGCAATGCTACTTCCGGAAGTTCTCTTTCGTTCACCTGCTGCTGAAACACGGGAGGAAGTTAATGGGAACTGTCACTCGCGACAGTGGCGTTGGAATTCGTTCCTCTTGCCGGGCTTTAAGAAGTAAATCCGATTAACTGCGATTTCGTAATTACCTTGGTGCGGCAATCCTTACGGAACCATGTCGCGGGCAAAGCGCTCCGTCAAAACCGGGCCAAGGACGGCTGTAGTAAGCATCAATATGAGAACTACATTCAGTATCTTGTCATCAAGCAGACGCCGCCCCGCATGGTTCAAGGTATCGTGGGCGACTAGGGCGGCCGCCAGGGTCGCGGCCACCTGCGGAAGTGTGAGCGCCCACATTGTTTTGCGCGCCGCCAAGTTATACGCAAAAGCCCTGCCGGCAATCTCCGCGGCGATCCACTTTCCGAGCAGCAGCGCCGAGATGACGGCGGTCACCAGGGCGAAATTATCACGGACGCTGGCGAAGAAACTCATCGGATCAACCAGGAATCCCGTTACGACAAAGAAAATCGGGATGAAAAGGGAGTTTCCAAAGAACTCCAATTTTCCCTTGGCGGGTTTGTCCCGAGCTGCCGCGTTGACCGCCAGTCCGGCCAGGAACGCGCCGACTATGCCCGGCAGTTGAATGCTTTCCGAGATGACGGCCGCGGACATAAGAATGGCAAGCATGACCACGAAATACGCGTCCTCCTGGTCCTCCACTTTCTTTAGAACCCATGCACCCAGCCGGCTAACGCCGAAGAGAATTAAAGGGACGAAAATGCCAATCTCAAGCAGCTGAAGACCAAGTGAGGCCGCAGAAAAGCCAGTCCGGAAGGTTGAAACACAGATCGCGAACACGACGAGTGACAGGGTGGCTGAAATTACCGTGGCTCCCACAGTGACTGTCACCGGCTCGAAACGATTCTTGCCCATGCGGGCTACAATTGGCAGTCCCAGGAGTGTATGTGACGCTAGCAGCGATCCGATAACAACCGCCGTAATAATCTGGTATTCGAATAGCAAGGCCGCGCCCGTACCCAAAAGCAGAGGCAGGACGGTGGTCATAACGCCGAACACTATCGATCTGTTTTTTGCCTTTCGAAAAAGAGCCAGATCGATTTCCAGACCGGCGAAGAACATCAGCAGCAGCTTACCTAGTTCGGCAAAAAAATCTGCGATCGGCCGGTGCTCACCCAGCAGGCCGATACCGTGAGGGCCAATGACTACCCCAGCAAGCAACAAGCCCACAGGGGACGGAAGCCGCGCTCGCCTGGAGAGTGGTGGAATGCCCACAATGATGGAAAACGCGAAGGCGGCTTTCGCGAGTGTTGGCAGAGCCAGAAGATGAGCACGCACAAAGTCAAGAACTTGCATGGAAGGCGCCTCCGTTCTTCACTTATGGTCTCCCAAGCGGTTTTCTTGCAGTCTACGATTGCGCATCCGAGCCATCGGAATCTTCGCCAGCCGCGCAGGTTTATGGTCGTATCGAATCTGATATGTAAGTTCGCCCCCAGAGCGCCTCGCGGATCGCCGGAACCACGTCGGTCGAGAGGTGCGCTTTCGAGACGTAACCGTAAACCCCGGAGGATAGGGCGGCAGCCACGAAATCCTGGTCTTCGTGGATACTCAGAAACACGATCTTTGTCCGGCGATGAGACGTTCGCAGGAAGGATGCCGCTTGCAGTCCGTCCAGGATTGGCATCGATATGTCGGTCACCAGCACATCGGGATCTAGACGCTGTACTTCCGTCACAGCGTCTCGTCCATTAGTTACTGCGCCGACTATCTCAAAGTCCTCCCCAAGTTGCCGGCGAAGTTGACCAAGCACTGGTTCGTGATCGTCAGCAAGTAAGACTCGAATTTTGGCCACATGCACTCCACCAAAAGCATAGGTACGCAGGTGGAGAACCCAACCTATTGTTTTTCTCTGCGGTGGCTATTGACTACTGTCAGATGCGACAGTAGGTCCGGTTTTGCGGCTGTTGCGCTGGTCCGCGCCGATTCGTTCTTCAGGGCAGAGCGATCATGGCGTGCTTGATCGCATATTGTACGAGTTCAGAGTTCGTGGTGATTGCCAGCTCTTCCATCACCCGATATTTGTGAAATCGAACGGTTCGATGAGTGATCTGCAGGGTGTCGGCTATTTTTTTCATTGATCGCCCTTCCGCCAGCATTTGCAGGACCGCTCGCTGCCGGTCAGTCAGATGCCTGGGACGGTCCAGCGCCCTCGGATTCCGAATAAAGGTCTTTTCCATGGCCTGCCTGATTTGCGGCGTCACGTACGGCTTGCCACGTACCACGTCGTCAAGGGCCTGTAACAGTTCGCAGGCCTTTGAGTTTTTCAGCAAATAACCTGCGGCCCCAATTCTAAATGCTTCGGCGGCGACATCGAGGTCTGCATTCATGGTGAGAAAAACAAGTTTTATAGCGGGCATCGATTTTCTTAGCTCGCGTCCTGCGTCGAGACCATTCAGCAACGGCATTCCAATGTCCAGAAGTATGATGTTCGGCTTGAGTTCGGCGGCGGCCTTCAATAAGGCATGCCCGTCTGCGACGCTACCGACAACTTCGTACCGAGGCTCCAGCAATCTCTGAAACCCGGCGCAGATCATCGTGTGGTCATCAGCCAGCAGAATACGTATTCGTTCCATTCCACCTCCATCTCTCTCGAATCTCGTGTTGTTCCAGCGGCCGCTTTAGAAGACAGTTATCCGCAACCAAGGGTACCGAAGCCATAGCCCTCGTCCCATGACCCGGTTTCGTTTCCATCGACAAGGTACCCTGTACAAGGATCATTCGTTCGCGCATGCTAAGCAGTCCCAATCCGCGTTCCCTTTTAGCCGCTTCCAAGTCAAAGCCAATGCCGGAATCTCTGACCTCAAGCTGAACCCGGTCGGCCGTGCCCCTCAAAACAACACCGAAATGACTAACCCCGCTGTGCTTCACCGCGTTACGCAGCGCCTCCTGGGGCGACGCGGAAGAGGGCCAGAGAGACATCCTTCGGCAAAGGATTCGGTACATTCTCCTCCGCAAATTCCACCTTTACCTGGTGCTGTTGCGAGAACTCTTTGCTGAAACTGCGCAAGGCGGTCACGATGCCAAGGTGCTCGAGCTTTGGCGAGTGAACCTGGCGTGATAAGGCCTGAACATCATCCGCGATTTCGTAACAATGCCGCCGAACCTCGATCATCTGCTTTTTCATCGCGCCAGCGGCCCCGTTTGCAACGCAATCGGCCTTGTCGAGTTCCATCGCGAGCAGCGCGAGTCTCTGGCAAATATCGTCGTGAAGTTCTCTTCCGATGCGGCTGCGTTCCTGCTCTTGAGCTTCAATCAGCCGTCCGCTCAGCTTTTCGAGCGCTTCCTGAGCCAGTTTCTGGTCAGTTACATCGACAGCGGAGCCGATGAACCCGGCAAACGATCCGTCGCCGTTGACTCTAGGCGACGCAATATCGAGCATCCAGCGGTAAACGCCATCGCGGCGGCGGAGCCGGTATTCCTTTGAAAATTCTTCCTGCGACTCTAAACCGCGCGAGTTTGCCTGCTGGACACTTTGCCAGTCCTCGGGGTGGACGTATGCTGTCCAGGTATCTTCAAATCCCGCCTGTGGATCCTGCCCTGTGAATGCAAGCCGCCTGCCATTTAGGTAGGTTACGTTGCCCTCCTCATCGCACATCCAGATCAGCGAAGGGGTCGTATCCGTCGTCACCCGGAAACGTTCTTCGCTTTCGCGAAGAACGGTTTCGATTGTTCGCTTTCGCCTCCAGTGCCATGGTAAGCCGATGATAAGCAGCACCTGGGCAATAATCAGCGCAATGCCAGCCAGAGAGGCGAGAATGCCACGAAAGTCCCCGCGCAACCAAGACGATCGGACTCATTTTGCCGGCAGGCGCCACCCGGCATTACGGCGATTGCCCTTCATGGACCCTAAGATGGGGATCTTGGCGAAATGGGCGTAGTTTTTTGCTGCACCCGCGATCAACTGAACAGCTTCCGAGCGGGCTATTTACATCCCCTCCAGATACTCATGGACGAACTGGACCGCCATCGCGCCTTCACCGACGGCCGAATCAGTAGCAGTACGCGGCTCGCGTGTTCAGCCAGAAAGACGCTGCCTGCCCCGCCGAGTTTCCGCCGCCCACGACAATCGCCGGACACCCGCGGCAGAGCAGCGCTTCAGCGGGGGTCGCCGCGTAGTAGATTCCTGTCCCCTCGAATCGCTCAACGCCCTCGACATCCAGCCGCCGGTATTGGGCGCCCGTCGCAATCAGGAGGCACTTGGCAACGATCGGCTCGCCACCACCAGCGTCAAGTCGCATATCCGTTCTCAAACGACAAGCGAGTGGCTGAGGTGGGGATAGAGAGGCGCGCGCCAAACTTATTGGCCTGGAGGGTCGCGCGATCTGTCAGCTCGGCGCCGGTCAGCCCGGTGGGAAACCCTAGATAGTTTTCAATCCGCATGCTGCTGGCCGTGGCCTCCGGGCGCCGTACAATCCAATACAGCCGTTGTCAGGCCTTCTGACGCACCATAAACCGCTGCCGCCAATCCGGCCGGTCCCGCGCCCACTACGAGAAGGTCAAAAACGGTGTGCTCCAGCGGCTGATGGAGACCGATTTCATCTGCCAACGTCTGATTCGATGGATTGCGCAAAAGCAGCATATGCGCGCAGGCCACCACCGGCGTGTCGGCCTCCGTCACGCCGAATTCTTTCAGCATGTGATCCACCTGCGGATCTGTTTCCAAATCTACCCAGGTGAAGAGCACGCGGTTCCTGGCAAGAAAATCGCGGACGCGAAACGTATCCGGAGAATAACGCGAGCCAATCACACGCAAGCCGATGAAATTCGGCGATTCGCGCAGCATCTGGCGCCGCGCGATAAAAGCCTGGAGAATAATGTCGCTCAGGCCGGGGCATTGATTCAGCACATGCCGAAGGGCCTCTCCCGAAACTTCGAATACTTCGCAATCGCCTCGGGCAATCGCGGTAAAGACGGCAGGCGTGCCCGTCAAATGCGAGATATCGCCTGTGAACTCGCCTTTGCCGTGGACCGCGATCCTCCGCGGCGCATCGCCAAAATAGTCAAAGATCTCAATCTCGCCTGTCTTGATAATGAAAAACTTGAACGATCGGTCGCCCACGGCGACCAGGCTCTTCCACGATGCACTAATCCACTAGAAGCAAATAGACGGCCATGGCGAGGCCAACTCCAGCCAGAAGGACCCCAAGTATCACCGCGTGTCTCGAAACCTGTCCCGCCACCCACGTTCCGGAACTCAACTGACGCACTAATCGAAAATGGCTCACAATAGCGCTGATATTTACCAGTACGCCCAGGCCCACCAGTGCAACGCCGGACCATACAGACAGACTCATAGTTTGGGCGGCAAGATCAGGCCGGACTGCGCTGAGTTGACGCAGAAATAGGCCGAAGCGGCTGACCGCAAAGCCCACACCGATGAGACCGAGTCCTGTTCGTAGCCAAGCAAGGAAAGTTCTCTCGGCTGCCAAGTAAACCCGTGGATCCTGTTCTGCGGCTTTGTCCATAGGCGAATTGTAACGGGAGCTGAGGTGTCAACGACAGCTCTGCCGGCGGTAAGCCGATTGCTTGTCGTACTGGGAAGGCGCGCCGCGGTCGCACGCCAGGGAACGCCTCTTGCCGAATGGCGAACCCGCCATCATCTTCAACCTGCAGGATGATCCCAGGATCTTAACCGCTACAGTACCTATGGTCATGCGGTCGTGTCGGGCGCCCGTTCAAACTGCTTCGTAATCGATACCTGTCAGCAGGAACGTGTAGTTGGCATCCAGTTTCTGCCAGGCGGGGCATTCCCCTTCTTTCGCACGCCTGCTTCCGATGTAAAGGATGTTTCAATTGACCTGGAGGATGTCTGGCCAAAGCGAACCGCCGAAATTCGCGAGCAGCTTCTCGGCGTCAGATGTTGGTCCCTCCTTGGCCGTCTGGAGCGCTGCCTCTTCGAGCAGCTCGTGCGGCCTCTCGAACTCCATCCGGCGGTCACCTACGCCGTCGGTCAATTCCAGCGATGCGCGCGCTCCGGTAGAGTGGCCGCAGTGACTGAGCGGGTCGGCTTGAGTGCGCCGTTTTCAGCATGTGCTCCAAACGGTGCATGGAAAAACGATGTGGATTGGGCCCAAATCGCACTTGAGTGCGGCTACTATGATCAGGCGCACTTCATTCATGACTTCGAGTCATTCTCGGGTCTCACCCCAACCGCCTACCTTGCCGCGGCTACGCCTCATCTCAACTATATCCCGTTAATCTAGTTACCAATTTCTTACAACCTAAAGGCTCTGGTTCTGCGCAAGAATTAGGATTGAAGAGGTATACAGGGGAGTCGGATTCTCGCCACTCAGAAGGCAAAAGAAAAGATCAGCGGCACAGCCTACATCGGCGTTAAGCTACTCAAATACAATGACTTAATTCGTTCGAGTTACTGCGACCGCCCTGCATCAGGGAATCGAAAGGTGGCCAGGGACGGAATCGAACCGCCGACGCCAGCCTTTTCAGGGCTGCGCTCTACCGACTGAGCTACCTGGCCGCGGGGACGAAAGCTCAGTCTAACATGCCCCTCCGCCTTCCCGCGGCTTCGGACTGCGAGGGTCCGCCCTAGTTATAACGGGTGCCTCATCTTGCTATACTCCGCTTGTTGGCATCTCTCATGAGCGAAATGCGACTAGGCGATATCATCGATGATCACTGCATTAAGTGTCGCCGCATCACCAACCACGCCATCGTCTCTCTCATCAACGGCGAAGCGGCTAAAGTTCGGTGCCGAACCTGTTATCACGATCACGATTTCCGTCATGGACAGGCTCCGCCATCGAAGAAAGATCTCAAAAGGGCAGAAGCGGAAGCTCAGGCCGCACTCGCTGCTGCGGCCCCTTCCGACGGTGTCCACTCCGCAGCGCCGGCTGAGAAGCCCGCTTCGGAATCTTAACTCGCCAAACCGTTCCGGCAATGCGACATTCTTACCTGAATTCGCATCTGACCAGGGGCGCGACGTTATCGAATCGCAGTAGCTATCTATGGACGAGAACTCCCATTCTTCTCGCAAATTCCTGGCCATCGAAATCATCCGCGCCTTGCGGGATCGAGGGCACAAAGCTTACCTCGTAGGAGGCTGCGTTCGCGACCGTCTTCTCGGCCTTGTCCCGAAAGACTTCGATGTGGGCACCGACGCGAAGCCGGATCAGATCGCCTCCTACTTTGCCGGATCGCAACTCGTCGGTGCGCAGTTCGGCGTGATCCTCGTGAAGGGCAGGAACAGCGCGCAAGTCGAAGTAGCTACCTTCCGCAGCGAGGGCGCTTACGCCGATGGCCGCCGTCCCGATGAGGTGTGCTTCGAAACAGATCCCGCGCTCGATGCGCAGCGTCGCGACTTCACTATCAACGGTTTGATGGAGGATCCCCTCACTGGGGATATCCTTGATTACGTCGGCGGCATCGCAGATTTGGATGCTGGGATCGTTCGAGCAATCGGCGATCCGCAGCTTCGATTTGCGGAGGATCATCTCCGCATGCTGCGCGCCGTGCGCTTCGCGGTACGTCTTCAGTTCGCGATTCATGGCGATACTCTTGACGCGCTTAGGCTTCAGTCTGCCTCCATCTCCAAGGTCTCCGCCGAACGTATTCGCGATGAACTCGTGCGCATTCTGACTGAAGGCGGTGCACGCCGCGGGCTCGAACTACTGGATGCAACTACTCTGCTTGCCCATGTTCTGCCGCAGGTGAAGGCGTTTCAGGGTGTTCGGCAGCCCCCTGAGTTTCATCCCGAAGGCGACGTCTGGACGCACGTTTTAATTATGCTCGAAGCCATGCAGCGGCCCACGCCCACTCTCGCTTTGGGCGTTCTTCTGCACGATATAGGTAAGCCGCCCACCTTCCGAATCGCTGATCGGATTCGTTTTGACGGTCATGCGGAAGTGGGCGCGGCAATGGCCTGCGGCATCCTTACGCATCTCCGTTTTCCCAATGAAGAGGTGGAGCACGTGACATCACTCGTTGCGAATCACATGAAATTCAAAGATGTGCAGAACATGCGCCTCAGTACTCTCAAGCGCTTTTTTTGCATGCCGCATTTCGACGAACATCTGGAACTTCACCGGCTTGACACGCTCGCCAGCAATGGCTATACGGAAGCTTACGAGTTTGTTCGCGCCAAGCTTGCAGCTTTCAGCGAAGAGGAGCTTCGTCCTCCACGCCTCATCACCGGACGCGATCTGCTGGAAGCCGGCTATAAAGCCGGTCCTGATTTCGGCAAGGCTTTGGAAGCAGTAGAGACCGCGCAACTCGAAGGCGAGCTGCAAACCCGGGAGGCGGCGCTGGCCCTTGCGCGCTCTGTGCTTGATAAACTCGCTGCGTAAATTTGCCTAACCTGCAGAAAAATTGCTATTCAGTTTGAGATGCGGGCGTCAACATAACAAGCTTCATCAAAGGAGACCTATAAATGCCTGTAATTGAAGGCAGTACTCAAAGTCTGCTCCAGGAATTGCAGTCGGTCCGGCGGGGAAGTGACCGGCTTTTCGGTGTTCTTAACGGCGATGCAATTTACGATAGGCCCATTGCCAAACGGCATCGCGTGCTTTTCTACATCGGACACTTGGACGGATTTGATTCCATTCAAGTTTGCCGCGAGGCTCTCGGCTTGCAATCGCCAGACCCTGAGCTTGACGTTCTCTTCCAGGCCGGCATTGACCCTGATTCGTCCCAACTCCCTACCGACACGCCAGCGGACTGGCCTTCCCTCGAACAGATTTACGACTACGTCCGGCGCTGCCAGAATCACGTGGACGCGAACCTGGAGCATGCTTCGGACGACGTGGTTTCAATGATAATCGAACATCGTCAGATGCATCTTGAGACGCTCGCGTATATGTTCCACAATTTTGGCTATGATCGGAAACGGCTCGACGCTGCGCCAGCGCTTGAAACCGCAAGGCTCTCCGAGCAAGAGAGCTCTGACCTCAACAACCGCTGGTGCGAAATTCCGGGAGGCCATGCAATACTCGGGCAACCGCGAGGCTCCTTCGGTTGGGACAATGAGTTCGAACAAGTATCCCGGGGTGTTCCGGCGTTCAGAGTTCAGCGCAATAAAGTGACTAACGGAGAATATCTGGATTTCGTTCGCGAAGGGGCCAAACTACCGCATTTTTGGAAGCGCCGCGGTGATTCCATTTTCTATCGCGGCATGTTTCAAGAAGTGCCGCTCCCAATGGATTGGCCTGTCTACGTCTCCCTTGAAGAAGCTCTGGCCTACGCAAAATGGCTTGGCAAAGATGTCTTGACTGAAGAACAGTTCCACCGTGCTGCTTACGGTACGCCGAGCGGCGAAAATAGGCCGTTCCCGTGGGGTGCGGCGGATCCCTCGCCTCAACATGGCAATTTCGATTTCAAACGTTGGGATCCTGAACCGGTCAGCGCCACTCCCCTTGGCGCCAGCGCCTTTGGTGTCAACCAGTTAGTCGGTAACGGCTGGGAGTGGACCAAGACGCCCTTCGCTCCGTTGCCCGGCTTTGAGCCTTTCAGCGGTTATCCGGGATACTCCGCGAATTTTTTTGATGGGGCTCATTTTGTGATCAAGGGCGGCTCGCCGCGCACCGCTGCCCGCTTGCTCCGGCGGACTTTCCGCAATTGGTTTCGCGCCGATTATCGTTACGTTTACGCGACCTTCCGGTGCGTCGAGAACTGATCCATGTCGGCCTCCGTCAAACCTCAGCTCTCGCAGTTTGCCTCGGATGTCGCTCACGGTCTTTCGCGCTCCGGCCAAAAGACTCTCCCATCGCGCTATTTCTATGATGACCTCGGTAGCGCTCTGTTTGAAGCCATCACCATGCTGCCGGAATATGGCCTCACGCGCGCGGACGAACGCCTGCTGTGCCGGCACGCTTCAGATTTGGCGTCGTATGTCCATGGGCCTTCCCTGGTCGCGGAACTCGGCAGTGGCAGCGGCCGCAAGACGCGTTATATTCTGCGAGCGCTTGCAGAGTACGACGCGAACCTCATCTATCGCCCCATAGATGTTTCCGCGGCTGCTCTTGCCGCGTGTGGGAAAGAACTCGGCGACATCGCGGATGTCCGGCCTGCCCAGGCGGACTGGCTCGACGGTCTTCAGGAAGTAGCGCGCTCCCGCCCTCGCGGTTCGCCGCTTCTGTTGCTTTTTCTGGGTAGTTCCATTGGCAACATCGATCGAGCCTGTATACCAGATTTTCTAACGCGAATCCGCACCCATCTTCAGCCTGGCGACTTCTTCCTCATCGGTGCGGATCTCGTCAAGAATGTGGAGACGATGCTCGCCGCCTATGACGACACTCTCGGCGTTACGGCTGCCTTTAATTTAAACGTCCTTCGCCGCATCAACCAGGATCTCGATGCCGATTTCAACCTGCGCTCTTTCGCACATGAAGCTCGCTGGAACAAGCCGGAGCGGCGCATTGAAATGCACCTGATCTGCACGCGCCCGGAGACGGTATCGGTGAGAGCTCTCGAAAAGACATTTCATTTCCGCGCCGGAGAAACTATCTGGACCGAGTCTTCTCATAAATTTACCCGTGCCGAGCTCAATTCCTACGCCCGATCTGCCGCCTTCACGCCCATTTCCACCTGGATCGATGAGGAGTGGCCTTTCGCCGAGGCCCTGTGGTCTGTTTGACCTCGCCGCCAGCGGCCGGGTGATACGCTGAAGAGGTCGTCTGCTGCCCGGGGCCGGTAGCTCAGTTGGTAGAGCATCGCACTTTTAATGCGGTGGTCGCGGGTTCGAATCCCGCCCGGCTCACCATTCCTTTCACGAATTTACGGACATTTGTATTTTTCAATGGCAACGCTCACTGGCAACAAGAATTCTTGGTCCTTCCGCTGCATATGAGCTTCCAGGCGTGCGCCCAGTTGCCGCAGTCTGCGGTCGGACACGATGTGATAACGATCGAAAACCGATCTGGTTTTGTGTCCACTGATTTCCATCGCTTCTTTCTCGCTGAAACCCGCCTCGATCATGTTAGTCAACGCGGTGCGCCTCAAATCGTGAAAGAGGGCGTTATGGACCCCAGCCACGGCGCAAGCCGTCTTCCAAGACTTCTCCCAGTCCGTTACGCGCCGGCAGTTGTGTTGAATAAGAAAAGGACACGCCGTGTCGGCAAGTGAGATGGCCATCGACAGCTCGGCTTTCATGTCGCCGTAGATGGGTAAGTAACGCGGCTTCCTGTTCTTGGTTGTCCTGCCTGGTAGATCTATCCGTGCGCCATTGAAGTCAATCTTGTCCGTTCGAATTTTGGCAATTTCGCCTTTGCGCGCTCCCGTGTGATACGAGATCACAAGAGCAATGCGCCCGTATGAGGGCAGGGAATCGCGGATCAGGCGATACTTTTCATGCGGTAATATTCCGGTACGCGCATTGTCGACCTGCAACATCCTGAGCTTGGGAACTTTGTCGACCAATTGAGGTTCATTCTGGAACCCAAGGCGGAAGGCGCGTCGAAGGTAGGCAAGCTCCTTGTTCACGGTGGCGGGTGCCACTTGCCTCGCGCGCATTAGCGTGTACTTTTTGATAGCGGCGGTGGTGACAGCAATTGCCTTCGTATTTCCAAAAAAGGGCCGGAGATGCTTTTCGATTCTTCGCTCGGCATCATACGTCGTGGAGCGGTTGCTGAGGCGATAATCTTCGATGACCAAATCCAATAGTTGATTTACAGGAACGAGTTCCACATGCTCTGAATACTCGTTGTATCTGGAGGCCTTGGCGAGCTTTTCGCGGAGAATGCGAATCGCCTCCTCTCGGTCCTTTGTACCGGTAGGTAGCCGCACCGGCTTTCCGTTAATGTAATAGTGTATGAACCAGGTGGCCGTCTTGCGACGGTTTCCTTCCTTATCGCGGTACGTTCGTTGAAATACGCTGCCGGCCGGAATCTTTTTCCGCATAAGACTCATGCCCCCTTGCGATGGGTGATCCACTCGTCAAGGTCATGAATGTCGATCATAAGCCGTTTTCCGTGCCTTACGGCCGCTAGCTGCCGATTCGCGATCATGTTGTAAATCTCGCGTTCGCACAGGGTGAGGTATGCCGCAGCTTCTTTGGTAGTTAGCAGCCGTCTCTGTAGGACATGGCTGATCCTTCATAGCCCGTTTGATTGCAGCTTCGCAAGCGGTTTCGATCATTTCAGACAGCGGGTTAGTTTGGCTTGACATTGATTAGTCTCCGAGGGGCTAATTCGCGTTGCTGATCGAAATATCGCTGCAAGAGCCGTCCCGCTGCGAGAATATCCTTCTTGTCCGTCGTGGTGCAGCGCCATAACAAAGTAAGAGTTTTGACACCGGCTAGTTCTGTTATCGTCTGTTCCCCAAAACCGGAGCGAAACATGTTTCGGGCTGCAGTGCGTCGCAGATCGCGAAACAAGAAGACGCGGGACGCCGGCAAGCTGGCACGCCTCATTCCAGGCCTCCCGAAAGTCGGTGATCGGGTTTCCGTGATCGTCGATAAATAGGTACTCGCCGCTTGGTGAGATCGTTTCGTCCTTCAGAAGCGGCATGTCGAGCCAGGGCAACATGTCGCCATAGATGGGGCCTTCACAAGGTTGCCACTTTCCCCGACGTGGCGATTCAGGAACAGATGCTTCTCGTGCAGATTGACCTGGTCGCGACCAAGGCCAAGCAGTTCTTTTTGGGGAAGAGGAAGATGATATGCAACCACGAAGATCGGCTTCGATCCCTCAGGGAGGCAAGCGAGTATTATCCGGTACTGATCATCTTCGATAAACCGCTCCTCGACGGAAGCTCGCGGTTTGCTCGCACTATTCTTGCTGGGACTCTTCATCTCGATACGCTCCCGAACGTCTTTCTGTTGGTTAACTCTCTCAAAGACTCAGCGGACTTAAAATCCTTTTCGCCGCAAGGCGAGTGCGGGTTAAAGTCCCGCCCCGGGCACCACTTAGCTTGCCCTGGTACTAAAGTACTCCGCATGTTTGTCCGCATGTTGGTCCTCCTTTTTCGCTTCCAGATACCTTTCCGTGCGCTTGCCGGCATCTTTCACGTCGCGCGTATCGGTGATGTTGTAACGCCACAGCATGCTCGCGGTCTTGTGGCCTGAGATCTGCATCGCGACCTTCTCGGGGACGCCGGCCCGAATCATATTGCGAACCGCTGTGCGGCGCAGATCATGGAGCAGCAGAGCAGGTACTCCGGCTTGGATGCAGGCGCGCTCCCAGTCCGCTTTAAAGCTCTTCACGGGCTTGCTCGAAGCCAAGCCGGAACCCGCGCCGCAGATGGGCGAATTCACGGTTTATTGTTGCGTTCTTTCGGCCAAGCTCTTGGCGCTGCCGAATGTAATCGTTGAGAGCTTTAGTTGTGAAATTGGCGGCACGCAAACGGCCGAACGCTGGCTTCAGCAATCCATTTACGCGTTGTTCGGTTTCGTGCAGATCAGCCCGATCGTTACGGCAATAGTCGTCGACAACTAAGTCCAACAAGGCCTCCAGGTAAACGCGCTCAGGACTAGCCGCCGTGCCCATGGCGATCTCGGCAAGTTTGCGCTACAACACTTTGACAGCTTCGGCATGGTCCCTGTACGAGCCGATTCCCGCACTTGACATTTGCCAGTCCAATAGGAAAGCTGCCAGTACGATGAACGAGGATGGAGGAAGACGCTCCCCTGTCCTTTCGTCCGCTTCACACGACGTTGCTCATGCGGCGGTCTCCTGAGCGATCTGCTCTTTGTGGGTGTCGATCCATTCGTCTAAGTCAGCTTTTCAAAGCGCCAGCATTTGTCGAGTCGAACCTTTCGAAGCCGGTCGCGGACAACTTTCTTTTTGAAGCTATCGCGCGTGAGGCCGCAGTATTCGGCAGCTTCGTCGAGGTTGAAAGCGCGCTTTCCTACAGCGGTGCTGCTGAGAGTGCCCCTTACGTGGTCCGCTACGGCTCTGGCGAAAGCGGGGAGATTGATGAAGTCTGATGTGCTGGTGTTCGTTTCCATTGATAGCCTCAGATCAAAGCCGACAGCGGTCCATTCTACCGATCAGTCTTCCGCGGGTGGATGTCGCGATGCCGCAAAAAGTCAATTCTTCCTTTCAACTTGGGCCATACGACCCAGAAGTTCGCAAATTAGTCCGAACAGGTTGACGCCGGTTCGTGCTTCATCATTGTGTTTGCAAATCCTTTTTGGCGCCTCTACTAGTAAAGAGCGGTTTCCAGAGGCAAAAACCAGATGCCAAGACAACTTTTTTTGGGAGGACTTGACCAAAACTCCTCCGATTTAGTCCGGAACATATAAAATTGGTTTGTTGGACGCCTTCGCGAGCGTCTTGAACTTAGGGAGAATCTGCTTTGTCGGGCGATGTCAGTACCTGGAATCAGCTAGACCTCCGCAGGAAAAACGGAGACGAGGTGCACTATGAGGACCAACAAGCGATTCTGGAGGTCGCAAACAAGGCGTTGCAAAACGGCGAGCGCGATCCCGAGAAGATTCTAGAGGCAGCGAAGAGAGTAGGCCGCCGCGCTCACCTGGTAGAAAATGTACGGGCATACGCCACTCGTGCCATCTTCCGCGTCAAGAACTCGGTGGGAATAGCCCAGACGAAAGAAGAATCGCTGACCGATTTCGAGTTCGCTTCAGAATTGATCGATGACTCGCAAGTCGAACAAATTGAGAATCGAATACTGATTCGCGAACTGTTGGAAACTCTCTCTCCGCTAGACCGCGAGATCTTTCGACGAAGGATGGATGGGGAAACATGCCCCGAAATTGACGTTGCAATGCAGCTCAAGCCACACACAGCTGAGATTAGTTTCCTTTTCTGTAAGAATGCTTTACGGAAGGCCTTTCTGAAAAAGCTCGACAGAAAAACATACGCGCGTGGCTGCTGACCCGATCGGTGAAGATAATCCAATAGAGTTCATCCTGCTTAACGGATTCCCCAATCCGGAGAGAAAAGGATGTCCACCCGCCGAGGTGATCGAGGCACTGGGAAATCGCCCGTGAAAGGCGTGGACGTATTGGACGCGCTGCTGGCGCATGTTCCAACACCTGAGACTGAGCGCCTGCTACTCACTGAATTAGGCGATTTGTACTCTGGTTACTTTCAGCTTCTTTCTGACGAAGGACGCCTAGGCGAGGCTTTTGAGGTAATAGAACAAGCTCGTGGTCGCATCGAAGCACAGGAACTTGAATACGATCAGACTGCCGTTCCTCATTATGCCACTTCGGAAGATGTTTCATTACGACAACGCGAATTGAGTTTGGTTGATTCTGATGATCGCCAAAACAGAATGGGTATTCTGCGTGAGGTCCTGAATTCTGAACGACCGGGGCATGCCCAAAACTCGGAAGAGAAACCGGCGACTCTGAAAGCTGTGCAGAGTCAACTCCATCATGGCGAGTTGCTCGTGGAGTATGTGCTCGGAAGTCCTCACTCATACGCGCTCGCCATTAGCCGGTCGGCCGTAAAGCGATACACTCTGCCGGCCAAAACCGAAATAGAACGAGACGTGTCCAGTTATCGTGACCGCCTTCGCAAGCAAGGGACGGACCCTCATCTGGGGCAGCAACTGTATCGCGAGCTTTTGGGCTTCACCCGCGGTTACCCCGACTCGAAGTCCCTGATCATTGTGGCCGATGGCGACCTACACCTCCTACCCTTCAGCGCCTTGTTCGATGAATTCGGCAGGTACCTGGTTGAGACAAAGTCGGTCACCATGGCTCCCAGCGGGACGGTTCTCAACCTGCTGCGTGCCCGCGTGGACACTGCGGCCGTGAACCGGCCGTACCTCGGAGTGGCTCCGTGGACAGAAAGCGGCGACGAAAAACCCTGGATCTTACGCGCTGTATCATTCGATTCAAAAGCTGCTGATTTACCCGCGCTACCTGAATCGCGCGATGAGGTGGAGAGCATTGCCGCGATCGTGCCGCGACCATCGACGGTCCTTATAGGCCCGGAAGCCACGAGGAGAAACTTTGAGAACCTGCCTCTAAGCAGGTATCGGGTCCTGCATTTAGCTCTTCACGGCCTCGTTGATCCCGTGTTTCCTGACAGATCTGCCCTCGTCTTCGCACCATCGAAAGGTGATGACGGCCATCTCGAAGCCCGAGACATCCGGCGCCTTCACCTCAACGCAGAGCTTGTCACTTTAAGCGCGTGCGACACCGCGGTGGGCCCGGTTGGAGCCGCCGGGGTCGAAAGTCTCGATACAGCGTTTATCGAAGCTGGCGCGAATAGCGTGGTATCGACTTTATGGGAACTGGAGGACCGTTCCAGTGACAAATTTATGAAGGCCTTCTACCAACACTTGAATCGGGAGAACAAAGCGGATGCCCTGCGTGATGCCAAGTTGGATCTCTTGCGCACTGGCTCGCCGCCATATTACTGGGCAAGCTATGAACTGGTCGGCGATCCGAGCGGCACACCCATTCGCGGCACGATGACACTGAACGAAGCTCGACGCAGCAGTCTGCTAGACAAGATTGATCACCTCGTAACCACAAGGTTTTATGACCCTGGCTTCAAGGGACACGACTGGAAATCAATCGTGGAGAAGCATCGAGCAGAGGTTCTGTCGGCAATGGACCGTAGCGGGTTCGAGGCCGCCGTGAACAACATGTTGAGCGAACTGGGATCAAGCGGGCTCGGTCTGATCAGCTCCGAAACGAAGATAACCCCTAAGAACTCCATCAGCTCTACATTCCGAGCGGTTGAAACTGAATACGGCAATCGGTGGGTGTTCCAGGACGTACATGGAGGCGGTCCTGCCGCCGTCGCCGGCATCCGACCTGGTGACGTGCTCATATCGATTGGCGATCGCGAGTTGTTTCCTCCTCAAAAACCGGCGTTTTCCATGGGCCAGACACACGACGTCGCCGTCCAAACGATCAGCGGAAGGATGCGGCTAGCGATTTCCGCTCCCGACGTGAAGCACAAGGAGAATCCGTGCGCCGTGCCCGACACGGTGAAGTCCGACTTTGTGGATGGGGTCCCGGTTGTGAAGATTCCTCTCTTCCCGGGCAAATTGGGCATCGACTTTGCCCGCGAGCTCTCTTCCGCGTTCAATACTCGACTAGATGGGGCCGCCCGTCTCGTTTTGGACTTGCGCGGCAACCCAGGGGGAGGAATCGGCGGTTTGCGGCTAATGAGTTTGCTTGTGCCTGATAAAAGGCCCGTGGGTTTCAGTGTCGATCGCGCAACTGCGGAGCAGGGTTTCGATAAGACCCGATTTCCTAAATTCGGCCGGATTCCACAGTCAAAATTCGAGATACCGTTTCTCGCCCTTCGTTTTGCGCGCAAGAAGTCCGTGGTTCTCGCAACGGAAGGGTTGGGCCCTCGAGGCTTCCACGGCCGCGTCGTCGTTCTCGTGAATGAGCACACGACATGTGCGTCTGAGATGGTTGCCCTCTTTGCGCGCGAAGAAGCGGGCGCGAAGATTGTCGGAACCGCAACACCTGGCCGGTTGGTGTCACACATTGGATTCAAGCTTGCGCACGGGTTCACGTTGGCATTGCCGGTCGCGGAGTACAGCAGTTGGAAGGGAACGCGGTTAGATGGAACCGGATTAACTCCGGACGTTTGCATCGACTGGTCTTATTCGGACGTTCGTAAAGGAATAGACTGCCAGGTGCAGTCGGCGGTGAGTTTAGTCAGAAGGATTTGACAACAGAGCGTTTATCCTCTTCCGCTTCTACTATTCCTTCGGTCCCGGCGTTCATAAATTGCTTCGTTCAATGTGCGCGCTTGCTCATTTGCCCACTGCTCGACGCGTTTCCTGAGTACTCGATTAATCTTTCGCTCGCCAATTGGGCGTACCTTGAAAACGGTGTCGCCGGTCGGAATCGGCAGATTCCGGCCGGCCAGTTTCGCCCGGGCTTGACCATTAAACAGCGAGGCGGCATGAAACGTGGAGCGCGCGAGAACTTCAATCGTGTGCGGTGTGCCCCTCCACCGCACACCAACGTTCGGCCACGAAAAACAGTTTACATCATTGGGGAGAACAAGAGGCGAATATCGGGCTTCGGGGGGCCGTCGCTTACGCGGCTTGCTCCCCGCTTTGCCGACTTAGAAGCCAGTCCACCGCCTGCTGGGCTTTGCCGGCGGCGGTGAATACGGCGCGCTTGTCATTTTTCAGCACCCGCAGCCACGAACTCACGTACGGTGCATTTTCGGTTTGTGGCTCCGTCTCGAGTTGCAGCTCAGCGGAGAGAAAGGCACTGCCCAGCTCGGCAATGAGCTCCTCGGCGGCGTAGGATTCTGAACCGAACCGATTTCCCAGCTGGCGGTTGCAGCGGGAGGGATGACCGGTCAGATGCACAGTTTCGTGTCCGAGAACCGAATAAAAGTAGTCTGCCTTTTTGAAAAGCGCAAATGGCGGCATATGGATTTCGTCGGCTTGCGAATCGTAGCAGGCGCGGCCACCTTTCTCGACAATGCGCGCTCCTGTATTACGAAAGAAAACTTCGGCTCGCTCGATCCGCTCGGTATCCGGCAATTCGGGCAATTCTGGAATTGTGAATCCGTCGACCTGGTCGGCGTTAAACACCATGGTAGGCACGCGCGAAGCACCAGGTACCGGTTCTGTTTTCGCTGCTTTCGGCGCCCGTGTCCTCAGTCTCGCGCTCCAAGCCATAGAACTTCCAAAAAACAACGCTTGCGGATTTCTCTCCCTTTCGAAGTCGCGCTCCCAGCTCCTGCCATTGCTGATAGGTAGCCCAGAGATTGGTTCTGAACCCTCGGCGGCTCGCTGCTGCCCACAAGGCGAGGACGTTAATTCCTCGGTACCGGCGGTGATTCCTTGCGTTCGAAGGTAGAAGGCCGAGAGTGTGCCACGGCATTTCGAATTTGCCGCAACCCGCCTCGATGGCCTCAATAATCGAATTCGTGATCTTCTGGTAAACGTCTGGCACGCGCTTCTCGCTCGGTCTGCTCTTCCGCCGATCGGCCAGCCCGGAATACCCTTCCGCGTCCAATCGTTCCCGCCAGCGCCGCATCGTCCGATCCGTCACGCCGATGATTTCGGCCGCCTCCCACCATGTGATCTTTTTCGCCATGGCTTTCAACAGCACGTCTTGTAGTTTCATCATCCGCTCCACTGCTGCGATGGGATTTCGCTTGGGGGTTTCCAACCCTCCAGCCTCCCCCCGCTTTTTCAAAGCGGACAGATCATGTGTGAATTGGACCGGACAGATCACATACTAACGACACTCTTTACATGATTCTCGAGAAAGGTCCGCCAGGTCTGCGATGGCGGTCTTCTCCGGCGGACCATGTATTTGCTCACGCTGGTTTCACCGATGTCGATGCCGAGCTTTAACAGCTCACCGTGAATCCGTGGAGCGCCCCAAATCGGGTTTTCACGGCTCATCGTCCGGATCAGTTCGCGAACTTCCCGCGACACCCATGGCCGGCCTGGCTTGCCACGGCGAACCTTCCAGGTCCAAAACAGCCGGAAGCCCTTACGGTGCCAGGCAATCACTGTCTCTGCTTTGACGATGAAGATACAAGCTCGCCAGTCTTTCCGGATCGCCGACAGCCAGACCCAAAAAAGTCGATCAACAGACGCCAACTTCGGACGCTTCACAGACCGTTGCAGAACGCCGAGTTGGTGCCGGAGGGCGAGGATCTCAAGCTGTAGCGCCGTTCGGCTCCGGAAGGATGCCAAAAGAGTCGCGAACAGCGCCGAAAGTGTAACCACGCAGGAGAATCGACGAAAGAATAACAATCCCCAACGTATCAGTCACTTCGAGGTTTGCGAGAACCACAGGCGGCCCATTCGATGTGCCTATTATGCATCTCTGGGCATTCGAACACGGGCTAGCCGGCCGCCTGGAGATTGTCATCGATGTCGCCGTAATGCAGGCTGCGCTTTGTGATAACACGATGCATGAGCGGACACATCCGGCCACGGGCAAACAGAACAAAACCAAAGGTGAGGAAATCATTATGCCGGCCGAGACGGAGCAACAGGGTGTGACAGAGAGGCTGGACGAGCCTCAGGTTCAGGTACGAGTCAAGAAGGGCTGGCGTGTCTCGATTGACAGGCAGATGCCTGCAACCAGATGAGCGCCCCACTTTCGCGATCGGCGAGCCTGCAGGAGAATGCAGACACGCTCAATTGGCTTTTTACCTCGACCGTTCATGACCTCCGGAATCCGCTTGGAGCAATCTATGCAGCTGCGGAAATCTTAATGGATCTCGATCCTGGGCTGACCCAAGTGCACAGGCTCGCAACCAATATCTTTCGCGCAGCCCGCCATATGCGGGAGCTGTTGGCAGATCTCAACAGCGTTGCACATGGAAACACACCAACGGCTGAGATGTGTGACATCCGCGAGATCATCGCCGCAGCATCCAATGCGGCATTGGCGGCTGCGAAAAACGCCGGCGTTCAGATCGTGCTCGAAGTGCCTAAGGGAATCGAGTTGTCGCTGATACGTACTCGTATGCAGAGCGTATTTTTCAATCTGATCGCCAATGCTCTCGAAGCGATGCCGACGGGGGAAGGCTCCGCATGGCAGCCCGGGAAGCCGATAGCTGCGTACTGATCGAAGTCGAAGATACGGGGCCTGGCATTCCGCATCGGATTCGCGACCGGTTGTTCCAACCGTTCGTCACGGCAGGCAAGCGGGACGGCCTCGGGCTTGGGCTGGCCCTCTCCCGCCAGCCTATTCTCAATCACGGCGGCGACATTTGGACTGAGCCATCCGCCGGCGCTCCTTTTGTTATCCGATTTCCGCTGAATCGAGCTCGGCCTGATCGGCTCTTTGATCGCGCAGAACTGGTTCTGGGAACGGGCAAAAAGGCACAGAAAGTGCAGATCGAACGTGAGCGAAAGAGCTAGCAGCAGTGTCACTATAAGCGGCTTGTCGGCTTCGCGGCCTTGACGAGCTTGTTCGCCGCCGGATCAAATGTCGCTCAAAGTCAGAACCGCTCCGTACTGACGTATCCCAGTGCAGGAGAAGTCGGCGGGAGCGCGGTGGGCCAGCAAGTGTCAGACCTCGGGGCATCGCGAACTTGCAACACTTCGCAAATCCTGACAGCAACTTCGCGTCGCCCACGTTCGGCGATATCAGCAACACCTCCGTAAGTGGCAGCGCCGGACGATTGGCCTGAGATTCGTGTTTTAGATGATGATGAAGAAAAATTTTATGCGACGTTGTGACGTGCCCTGGAATCTGTTCCACAGGATAAGGACGGCATCCATGAGATTTAGAATAATCGCTTCAGGCCTTGCAGTGATCCTGCTGGCTACAAATTTGGCAAGCGCCGGCGATTCCCCCGACAAGAAGCGGGAAAAAAATCGCAAGATGGCTGCTCAAACTCTGCAGGAACTGTACAAACTGAAACCCACATCTCAGGCCGCTATCCAAAAGTCTGCCGGATATGCCGTTTTCAATAACATGGGGACGCACCTCTTTCTATTGAGCACGGCGCGTGGCGGAGGAATCGCCATCGATTCCAGTACCAAGCAGGAAACCTTCATGAAAATGGTCTCGGCCGGCGCCGGTCTGGGTGTAGGAGTGAAGGACTATCGGGTGATCTTTGTGTTCGAAAACGATAAAGCGTTGGCCCAATTCCTCAATTCTGGCTGGTCGGGTTCAGCGCAAACGGACGCGGCGGCCAAGGTAGGCGATTCGGGCGCAGCTCACTCGGGAGCGGTAGAGGTTTCCCCGGGCGTTTGGGTGTACGAGATTACCAAGAATGGTCTCGCCCTTCAGTTAACCCTGCAGGGTACCAAGTACTACAAAGACGACGACCTCAACAACAAATCATAGCTCCGGGTCGCGAAATGCGAAGCCACCAAATTGTGTGGTGCACATGTGCCCGGGGAGCCTCACTTCGTCTAACTGACTGTAGTGAGTATGTGAACCGCATGGTGATGGGGTGCGCTTCAGGCCCGAGGGGGTCTCTAATCTCCGGACTCCGCCCAAATCACCGGCAACGGAGCTTGTCCGTGTGGTGATTGAAAAGTCCCCTTTTCAGTAACTACGATTTCGTCTGTTGCGAACAGTGCCGAGTCACTCACCGAAGCGATTCAAAGCCAAAGCCATTCGAGGTATGGGCGCACACAAGAACACACGGAAACGACGAAAATATCCACAGCTGCTTGAACCCCTACGGCCTTACGGCCTGCGGATTTTAAGGTCGCTTCCAGAGCCTTTTGGCAGCACTACCCTTCTTTGTTTCTAAGTTAAGCCCTGCAGTAAAGCAGGGCCTTCTCGCGGCGGACTCTTCCGCCGATCATAGCCAATTGGCCTGCGCGTTTTCCCGCAATCTCTTTGAGAATTTCGTTCGTATTCCCCAAGACTGATGGAAGAAGGGTGGGATTTGGCCAAACACGTGTGCCATTCTTCGCTCGGCAACTGCTCTACTCTACATTGGCCGTCAATACTCTTGCGCGCCTCGGTGACCACTCACAAGCGGCCTTAGGCGTGAACGTCGGAAACCGGTCAGCGGGAGAGCTGATTCAGGACATTGAGGGAATAACCCTGCATCAACGTGAACAATTTCTTGAGCGAAGACAAGAGACAGCAGGTGATCGCGCTGGGGCGGCTAGGCTGGTCGCCGAGGCGCATTTCAGGCCGAAACACATGTACGTCGGGAAACAGCTGCCGGATACCTGCGAGCCGCCGGTATTGCCGTGCTGCCCCGAGGCAGTTCGCGCCGGCAAAACCGGCCACAGGGGTGATCACCGGCTTTGAGTTCGCGAATGCCTTCGATCACGATCCGTCCGTTCCAGCATGATTGAGCTCCCAAACGTTCCTGGCTCATGGGAGCCAGTTACGGAACCGCAACTCCAGGAAGCGCGCCTTTCCCGCCGGCCGCGGAAAAGAGACAGCCGAACTGCGCAAGCTGCAAAGGAGCGCAGATCCAAAAGAGGCGGGAGCTCTCGACCGCGCCGCCCGCCACATCCATAACAAGGCAGTCTATCCGGCCCAAGAATGGGTTCGAATTCTGCCTGGGCACAAAGGGCAGCCCGCAGCTTTCCTACACTGAAAGACCCGCTTTGCTCGAGGCAAAGCGGGTCTCGCGGCAATCGCTTGGTGGAATTAGCAGAGTCGGCGAACCACGCGGATGCCGAGCGAGAGCGTGAGTGAAACGAGTCCAAGCAGCCCTATGAGAGGCACCATGCTCCCAGTTTTCGGGAGCGCTGTGGGAGCTTGCTCTGTCTTTGCGACTTCAGAAGCTCCGGCAGAAGCTCCGGCAGAAGCTTCGGCAGGTGCACGTTGGTTCACGACGACTAAGATTGGTGTGCCTTCGGGAGGGGCGGACGGAGGCGGTGGCATCTTGCCCGTCAGCTGCCGCTGGTGCTCGACGACGGTCTCCGGGACTTCAACGACCTTTGTCGCAGTGACCATCATCCCTTTCTTCAGGCTAAAGGCATCCGTTTCCTGGCCGTCCACGGTGAACTTCTGCCCACTAGGAATGCTGAACCTCTGATTGGTGCCGTCCTCCAGCGTTAGAATCACGGAATTGGGCGGGGTCACGTGCCACACTTTTCCCGTGACGCTCTGAACTGTGGTCACCACCCTCGGAGTCGTTGTGGTCATGATCGTGCGCTGCAGCTTCATGCCAGGTTTCAGGTCGTGGATCCCAAGTTCCTTGCCATCTACATCGACTTTGGCGCTTTCCGGAATATTCGGAATGTCACGAATCTCGCCGTCTTCCATTTTCACGATAAGGTCATTGCCGGTAACATAGACCACTTCGGCCCGCTCGACTGTGACCTCGTGGGTCGATTGTCCGCTTATCGTCGCGGACGCCGTCTGTACCTGCGCATGCATTGCTACTGCGAAAACTCCGTACGCCCCTGCCGCAAGCAAGCCAGGCGTGAGGATGTATCTAAGTCGCGATAAGTTCATCTGAACATCTCCTTTTCTTGACTTTTCTATCGGGTCTTGCCTACTCAGGCTCAAATCCGTTTCGATGTCGTAGAAAAGATGAGTCGAGGCGAAAAAGAGGTCTAAAGTTTTTTGCATCCACGAACTGGGTTGCCGGCCCTTCGGCCGTTTAGCACTGGCTACCCGCGAAGCTCTCAAGAGCTCTAGACCTACGAAATTCGAGTGGCTCAGACTGGACCTTTGAAGTCGGGATGGGCTGCGGCGTCTTCGAGCTGCGGTTCAAGACGGTAAGAAAGCTGTGGGTTCTATGGCTCGTCGTCAGTCGGATACCATGTCTTGTCCGGATTGTAGAGCTCCATGCTGTTGAAGATCTTTAGGGAATCGGGACCCAAGTCCTTTTGGTAAACTACCCCCTCGTAGCTGACGACAAATGTCTGGACGCCGGTCACTCTGTACTGGGCCGGCGCAGCAGCGAGGGCAAATCCTCCGATCATCACGCCTTCCACGAGGAAGTTCATTTCGCCAAGCGGCGCAGCAGGGCCCTGTCCTTTCAACACCTTGAAGTAGTAGCCGTGAAAAGGTGGATTGTCAGGAGCATAGCCTTCCGCCAAAGCCTTGGCCACAGCCTCTCCGACGGGGCCGTCCCAAGTTCCATCCGTATTCAACCAGGCAAGACCATCCTGTTTGCCGGGCGTGCTTATGATCCGCTGGGCGTACTGGTTCAGCTCAGAACCGTCATGTTTTTCGGAGGCATATTCGATTTGCGCCTCCACGAAACCACGGCAGATCTTGATCGCGTCAAGTTCATTTTCACCGATGCGCCGCAACAGGATCTCCTGCCGCCCGGCGTTCGAATCGAAATACCACTTTCCGTTTCGTTTAACAAGAGGAATAGGAAGCGGCCAATCTTCATTCCCAACGGAAATCGTGGCGCGGCCGCTGTTCTTCGGATCCAGCTGGACCAACTCTTTCTCGTCAGCCAATCTCGCGAACTCAATACTACGATTCTTATCCCTCACCGGATCCTCCGATATCACAAGATCCTTTGAACCGGGTCCAAGAACTTCTAACAAGGCGCGGACATCGTCAGTTCTCGCCGCCGCAATGAGTGCCTGGGCGGCACTTTCCGGGGTCGCGAATGCCTTCTGTGCCGATTCGGCGGACTGTGCCGATTGCTGTTCATTGGCATAGAGCCGTAATCCGATAGAGCAGAGTATCGCGGCCAGCAAGAAGGGGCGTCGCAAGTCGTAAGTGGCGGCAACTAAATTGTTTTTCATCGGTTTCTCCCGGAGCAAAGGTTGTGCCTGCAAGCTTGCATCCCTCATCTACGACGGCCGCCACCGCGGCCTCCGCCGCGACCGCTGAAGCTGGAAGCCCCGCGCGAACTGTTGGCGCGAGCTGCGCTACCGCTCGTTCTGCCTGCACCGCCAAACGCTCCGCTGTCTCTTGTGGAGGGTGAAACTTGGCGGTTACCGACACGATCAGGGTTGGTACCGCCGCGGTTCCCGCCTACGTTGCCATCGCCGCGGTTGCCGCCTACGTTGCCATCGCCGCGGTTCCCGCCTAAGTTGCCGTCGCCGCGGTTCCCGCCTAAGTTGCCGTCGCCGCGGTTTGCACCTACGTTGCCATCGCCACGGTTCGCGCCTAAGTTGCTGTCACCACGATTTGCTCCTAAATTCCGGTCGCTAGCGGCACCCCGATCGGCGCCAAGGTTGCGATCGCCTCGGGCGTTCGCCTGACGCGCACTCAACGACTCCCCACGGGCAGTGCCGCCGTATCTATTTGCCGTCGCCCTATCTCCGTATGGGGCTCCGCCGCGGTGCTCAGGATTGTGCTGCCATTGGGTAGCTCTGTTGCCGTTTCCGACATTCGCCCTGTTGACGTTGGTATTGCGATTAAAGTTATTGTTGTTATTGATATAGACATTGTTATTCCCGCCCCAGCCGCAGCCGTAGCCCCAACCTCCGCTCCACATCGCTCCCATGGCAACTCCAACACCGAACGAAATTGCCATGCCCGCCGCGTAATACCCTGCTGGCGGTGGCGGATAGTAGACGGGCGGATAGGGGTATACGGGCGGGGCCCCGTACACAACAACCGGGTCGTAGCTGGGAACGTAGATGACTTGCGGGTTGGCCTGTTCAATCACAACGACATTCTTGTTTTCTACAACCTTCGTTTCGACCTTCATCTGCTCGTTGCTTTTTAACTTTCCCGCGCTTTCCGCCTTCGTACGCATGCGCTGAACGGCATTCATTACGTCCGCCTGCTGCGCGAGGAACGCATTTCCCAGTTCAGAGGTCCACTTGATGTTGTCTGCCAGAAGCTTGACGGCATCGGGCAGTGCGGCCATGCCTTGGATGCTGGGATCCCAATCCTCTTTTTGCACGGCGTCCGCCAAGGCCTTTTCGTTGAGATCCTTGTGTTTTGTTAGCCACTGCTGAAGCTGAACAATTTCCAACGGATACGTGGATGCGGCCAGCACCTGTGCCAGTAGCGGATCGGGATAGAGTGCGATGGGTGCAACCAGACTGTCCAATTGATCGGGAGTCAAAGGCTTCGGAGCTTGAGCTACTGTCCCTGGCTGTGGGGGTTCTGCTTGTCGCGCCCACACTATATCACCTCGCAGCAACAGAGCCGAACAGATCAGTGCCGTCGTACGAACCCGGGCACTTGGAGCTCCACGCGCCATCTTTTAATCCTCCCGATACAAGCTCTACACAAAGCTGAAGATCAAGCGCCCTTCTGCGTGGGAGGGTAGTTCTTCAAGAGCTTTGCGACCGCTTTCGTCAAGTTCTTTTGCCGTTTTTCCGGCTTCGCCTTGGGGTCTATCGTTTTAGAAACGGTACCCCGCCAAACGAGCTTCTTTGCCGCCGGATCGTACATGTCCAAGTCGAGTTGGCCAATGTGAATTGTCGAACTGGTCGTTGTACTTATTCCTCCCCCAGCTCCGTGCCCGTACCAGCCGTTACCCCATCCCGGCCCATAGCCCCAGCCGGTGTTATACGACGTGAATTGTTGCTCTTGACCAAGGGCAACTTGATAGCCGATATAAAGATCTGCGTCATCACTAGTTGTCTGAGTTAGTCCTTTTTTTGCGAGCTCCGCAGCGACCGCAGTCTTTAATTGCTCATCCGCGATCTGGTTTAGTTGCTGCGCGTCTTTGATCTGAACCCACTTGAAGGTCTTGTACTTGGCGAAATCCTCGCCGGCAGCAAAGTTATAGCGCACATCCTGGGCATAGGCGGCAGTCACCAGCAACAAAGCCGGAAAAATCGTTTGTGAGCCCTTCATCAGTGAACACTTTCTGGAATCGTATGAAGGATGCCAGCGCTTGCTGAGGAGGTCTATCTTTTTGACTTAACAGGGCCGTCCGTCGGGCTTCTCGAGAACCTAGCTGGGTCGTTGAGCACTCCGCACCATTCGGTGCCCGCCTGCTAACGCGATCGTCCGGAAAGCTCAGGACGAAATCGGCCGATCTCGCAAATCACTTTGCCCCTCAGCCGCGCAGGCGATTGTGCCTCATGGCGCACTCGACCGCTCCTCTCGTTCCGTTTGGAACAGCTGACCGCTTACCTCGGCACGAGCGAAATCTCGGTATAGAGTTGATAACACAGTGTGGACCGTTTCGGAACCGGGCCGGTCCTCCATATGCATTAGTTCGAGTGCTATGACATTTGATCTCAATGAGACTCGGACCGACTCGCAGCTACTCGAACTTTCGCGCAAAGGCGACCGGGATGCCCTCGGTCAATTGATCGCCAAACATTACCAGCATTGTATAAGGGCCGCGACGTGCATCTTGCGAGATCCGGCTGAAGCCGAGGATCAGGTGCAACAGGCGTCGAGGAAAGCCTTCGAACATCTCCATCAGTATCTAGGTGAAGCTGAGTTTTCAACCTGGCTGCTTCACATCGTAGTCAACGAGTGCAAGATGGCGCTGCGTTCCAGGAAACGAGCGCATTTCGCCTACCTCAACAATAGCTGCGACGGACTGGAAAGAAGGCCGATGGAGTTGCCGGAATCTGCGAGCGATCCTGAGAATGAAGCTATTAAGAAGGACGCCTTCGAGGCGCTGCGGATGGAGATCCGGCACATTCCTCCGCTCTTCAGGCAAGTCATCCTGCTACGCGATGTAGAGGATCTGCCGATGCCAGAAGTTGCCCATCGACTGGGAATAACAGTTCCGGCAGCGAAGTCCCGCTTGATCCGTGCCCGAGGAGAGCTCCGCCAACGTATTATTCGCCGTTTCGGGCCGGGTGGGCATATGATGCTACTCTCGACTGTGGGAACTGTTCCGTTTCGCGCAACGGCGTAGCTCGCACGCCGGCTTACCACTCGGTAGCGGTTGCAACTTCTCGGCTGAACTATTTGCCGAAATCCCAGCTCAAGCCCGAAGTCGTGCCGTAATCACTGCCCGAGAAATGCGGCGGCGGCTTAGTATCCCAGTTACCATAGAAGGTAAGTGTCCAGGAAATGTCGCCTATGAGCTTCACAAAATAGGACATGTTGGCGTTAAAGCGGACACGCCCCGGCTGTGAGATGGCAGGAAAGACCTGGGTATTGATGTCCAGCTTGGTTTTGCTGAATTTAAAGAGACTAAGGTCCGCAGCGATGAGCCCGGCAGCCACGTTCTGTGCTGGTTGCGAAATGTCGGTTTGATGATAGTTCGTGTTCTGCCAAGCCAAGCCGCCCATCAGGGCGAACCGCGAACGATTCGTGTTCTTGAAAAAACGGCCAATCCCCACACCCAGTGATGTTTGCAACCTGATTCCTTGAACGGAGCTTTGCAGGAAGTTCCCGGTCCCTTCATAGAAATAATTCTCCGAAGGCAGCAAGTGATAAGCGCTGAGTGCTAGCGAATTGCGAGTAGACGTTTTCGCGCCACTGTTTGCGGCCAAGTTGGAACTCACGCTAGCCTGCGTTGCCCAGCGTTCTCGCTGATACGTCGTGTTAAAACCGAAGTTGTATTGAGTTGCGTTATTGCCCTTTGTGTAAGCCATCCCGGCACTCACGTCGCCACTCCACTGTTTCAAGAACTGCTCGGAGGTCTGCCGGAGATCGACAACCTGCGACATCTCGATTGTCTCGGTCCTCTCCGGCTCCGTTTCTAGAATTTGAAATTGTATTGGCTGCTTGGCGGTCGATGTGGCAGCGGCGGCGATTTTTCCCGTCATTACTGAACCAGTCTCGGTTTTGACGATGAACAATTGTTTGCTCTCGATTCGCGCAATTTTCTTCCAGTCGAGGGATACGTCGCCGTCGGCGTAATCAAGTCCGACGTACAATACGCCGGCTTCGAGTCGTTTGATTGTGCAGGTCAATCGATCGCCATTGTTCATCACGACTATGTCGGTCGATTCCCGAGCGACAAGCAGCCCGGACAAGACAAACACACAGGCGAGAACCAGGAAGGTGATTCGCCGCTGTTGCATATAGATAAGAGAAAAAATCCTTTTCCAGCAAACTCTGATGGAAGATGCCGAAATAGGTCGCACAGGCAGGAAACTTTTTCAAGTGCATATCTATGGCGCGAACAATGCCAACCTGCCCGACGTTTGGCAAACCCGACGCTGAAAATGTATTAGACCTGGGTTTCGTTCGAAATCATCATTATCGTGACTTGGAGCCTAGCTATTCACGGCGGTGGATACTGACTGCCGGCCGGAATGCACCGGTGGAGATTTCGATGGGCATACTCGGCTCGGCAACCATATATAGACTGGTGGGTCGTGTTTTAGCGGAGGCGATAGGTGTCTGCTGGCACGATCTCTTGATCTACACGCTTGCATTGACCATAGCTGTGTTCGGGGACCTCGCATGCTGTGCCTTAGCGCCCATACCGCTCTTCTGGGCTCGAATATTGCCGGACTTGTATTACCTTGCGATCGTGTTTGCGGGTATACGCTTTGGAAGTATGGCCGGCTTGATATCCGCAGGTATAACCGGTATTTTGCACGCGGCCATAACTGCGGATTGCACGCAAACCGCTTCCCGATTAGGTTCCTTAGCCATGTTTGCCGCCGTCGGTTTGGTTGCTGGATGGGTAGGAAATCGCAAGGGCGCTGCTTCGGTGGGCACCGAATCTATCACCTCAAGTATTTCGGGATCGAGCGGCAGTACGTCGAGCTCGGAGCTCGAACGGTTGATGCCTGAAATTCTAGATCAGTTCCGCACACCTATCGCGAGCATACAAGGCGCCGGCTTTGTTCTCGAAGATGCCGATCTGTCTCAGGATAAGCGGCGCGAGCTTGTTGACATCGTCCGAAAAGAATGTTCCCGGCTCCATAGGCTCGCGGAATTGCTCGATTTCACTCGGTCTCGCTGGTTAGCACACCAAGAACAGGAGGTAGATGTGCACAAGCTGTATGACGAGGTCATCGCGCAATTTACTCCGACCTCTCGGATTAAGCTGAGAAACCTGGCCCCAAGAGACTTACCGCCTCTGCACTGCGAACCCGAGCTGATCATGCATGCGCTGGAGATTGTCACTTCGGATGCGATCCGGGCTATCCCACAGTGTGGAGAAGTTGCACTGTCGGCCCACCTTGCACAACAGGAGATGCTCCTGAGTGTTGAGGCGCACCCAGAAAATCTGCTGCCTTTTGAATCTGTTTTGGCGAGCACGGTTGGGCGGAGTGATTTGGCCATCGTTCGGCACGTCGTGGAGCACCAGGGCGGCTCAGTGCGCTTCGACCCGACGGCCTCTGGCGGTGTTATGATTTGCATGCCGCTCCGGGGCCAGCGAACACACGCGTATGAACGTGGCGAAAATTCTTATCGTTGAAGACGATGACAGCCTGCGGCGTGTGATGCAGGTTCAGCTCGAGAACTTGGGGCATAAAGCGGCAGTGGCTCCGGATGTGCCGCGCGCGCTGGAAATCCTGTCTCGGGAACAGCACGACATCGTAATCTGTGACTTGCATCTGCCCGGCCAGTCTGGGATGGATTTGCTGAGAACAATCCGTGTGGAATACCCCGATACTGTGACGATCATAGTCACTGGTTACGGGAGTGTGCAAGGCGCGGTAGATGCTATGAAAGCCGGCGCGTATGACTATCTTACGAAGCCAGTTCATCCGTATGAGTTGAAAGCGCAGGTCGAACGCATCGTGCAGAACCAGCGCCTGATCGAGCAGGTGCACAGTCTGCGCAGGCAAATCGACCAGAAGTTTGGCTTCGAGAAAATAATCGGTCAGTCACCCGCCTTGATGCACGTTTTGGAATCGGCCGCTCGGGTTGCACAGACCAGTGCCACGGTAATGATTTTTGGAGAAACTGGCACGGGCAAGGAACTGTTAGCGAAGGCCATTCACGCTGCCAGCCCGCGTTCTCGAGAGCTGTTTGTAACAGTCAACTGCGGAGCGATCCCGAGGGAACTGCTCGAGTCTGAACTGTTCGGTCACATCAAAGGTGCGTTCACCGGAGCTGTGACCCATAAGAAAGGAAAGATTGAGACCGCGCATGGCGGCACTGTGTTCCTTGATGAGATTGGTGAGATGCCGATAGACCTCCAGGTCCGCGTACTTCGCCTGATCCAAGAACATGAAATCGAGAAGGTCGGCGCTTCAACTTCGCTTCACATAGATGTCCGGATCATTGCGGCCACACATCGCAATTTGGAGGCAATGGTCCAAAACGGGACCTTCCGGGAGGACCTGTACTATCGACTTGTTGTTGTGCCAATCGAAATCCCTCCATTGCGCGCCCGACCCCAAGATATCCCTGAGCTCGTGTGCGAATTCTTCGACCAAAGCACGAGAAAGTACTCACGTAACACTCTGAAATTTTCGCAGGAATTGCTCCCTTACTTTTCTGAATACCATTGGCCAGGAAATGTTCGCCAGTTACAAAATGCAGTCGAGCGCATGGTAGTACTGTGCCAGGGCGATGAAATCACGCCGGCTGACCTTCCGGAGTTCTTACGGCATTCTGCTTCTTCCGTGACCGCATCATTGGCCATTCCCGAGGGAATGACGCTTGACGCTATCGAAAAGCAAGCCCTTCTTCAGGCAATGCTCAAGTGCAATTGGAACCAGACACACGCAGCACGACAGCTGGGCATAACGCGAAAGATCCTAACGGCGCGCCTCGCGAAGCATGGAATGGTAAAGTCACGGAGGCAGCAACTGGTCGAAGAACCTTGCGAGGCACCCAGCTTTAAGGTGGCGCGGCAGAGTTGAAAATCGAAACATCTTGGATTCGCCATTCGGCGACCGGAACGCTGACCGTCTGTCTAGCTACTTCTCGTCGCAAAATGGAGCGTCGGGCTCGGCGCCAAACAGAGAGAGTGGGTCAGTTTTGGTGCCAAAACATTTCCTATTGATCCTGTTCACGAGTGGCCGCACAATTAAGACATGAGCACACGACGCAAGGCACAGGGGCAACGGTCCCTTTTGGAAGGCATGGTGGACCTGGATGTGCGGGCGTTATGGGAACCGTGGATGGTAGAGGCGGATCGGCTGTTGGAGGATGACGAGTTGATCGAGGCGGTCTTTGCAGCGCAAGGAAGGCGCCACGAACATAGCGCACGGCTGGGTCGAGGACAGACGCCGGCCGAGGTGGTGTTGCGATTGCTGCTGCTGAAGCACGTGCGCAACTGGGGCTTCGACAGGCTAGAGCGTGAGGTGGCTTTGAATCTGGGCTATCGCGAGTTCACACGCATTGGTCTGGAGAAGGTGCCGGATGCGAAAGCGCTGGCGCGTATTGCGCAGGCCTTGAGCGGCGAGGTCATCGAGCAGATCCACGAGCGGTTGGTCGGAATGGCGCAGGAGCGGGGCGTAGTGAAAGGCCGTAAGATGCGCGTGGACACAACGGTGGTGGAGACCAACATTCATTACCCCACCGACTCGAGTCTATTAGGCGACGGTGCGCGTGTACTGACACGCACACTGAAGAAGATTGAGAGCAAGGCTGGCAAGTTGAAGCGCGGTATCCGTGACCGTACTCGCAGCGTGAACAAGTGTGTGCGAGCGATTGCGAATTCCAGCCGCTATCAAGGCGAAGCGGGTGTGTTGAAGCGCCAGCAACACTATCGCGGTCTGCTGCGGCTGACGCGACAGATTTTGAACGACACCAAACGCACAGTGAATGAGACGGCGTTGCGGCGGAAGCCCGGAATACGGGCCTTGCATGAAGATCTGACAACCATGGCGGAGCGGGTGCGGCAAGTGGTGAAGCAAACCAAGACGCGCGTCTTTGGAGGCGACACGCAATCCCCGGAAAAGATCGTGAGCTTGTTTGAGCCGCACAGCGAAATCATTCGGAAGGGCAAGGCCAGCAAACCGACCGAATTCGGCAAGCTGGTGCAGTTGGCGGAAGCTGAGGGCCAAATCATCACGCACTATCAAGTGTTCGATGAAAGGCCGAGCGATCGCAATCTACTGACAGAGGCGGTGGAAGAACAGCAGCGCAGGCTGGGACGCGTGCCGCATTTGGTGGCGGCGGATGCGGGCTATTACGCGCAGGCGCATGAGCGGGCGTTAGGTGAAATGGGAGTGAAATGGATAGCGGTGCCCAACCGCAACACGCACAGCCCCGAGCGCAAGGCGATGGAGAAGCGCCGCTGGTTCAAGAAAGCGCAGGCTTGGCGGACTGGTTGCGAAGGTCGCATCAGCGTATTGAAGCGGAGACATGGATTGAGGCGGAGCTTGTACCGCGGAGTGGAGGGAATGAAACGATGGGTCGGTTGGGGAGTGTTCGCCGACAATCTGATCAATATCGGCAAGGCGCTGAGCGCGGCGGGTGCGTGAGCCGCAAAGGGCCGAGTTGCCCCCTTCGCCACCAACAGTCGGCGAAGAAAGAGAACATTTTGCAACCGCGAATCGAGCGCATTGAGATTCCGGCGAATCAAAAAGAGCTATTTTGCGACGCGAAGTAGCTACGGCGGCCGAATCGCCTTGGGAAAGGCAGTCTAGAGTGGCTCAGTTCTCTCGGACAGGGTCAGGTCAAGAAGAAGGATGCGCCTGCGTGGAGACCACATGCTTTTAACACAAAGCAGAACGGTCATTCTCAGAGGGCAGTTTGAACGTTTGAACCATCGACGGCACGAGTCCGAGCTATCATCCGTTCTGATTCAATTAGCCGTTCGCAAAAAAAACATCGAACCGCCCCCGCGGGCAATCTTTCGTTAGGTAGGATAGCGACTCCCAATCCTGGGTCCGAAGGGCTCAATCGTGTGAAGAAGCTTAGCGAATACGTCCTGAGCAGGCTAGGTGCCGGCCTGCTCGCCGTCGCTCCGATTTACCTTGCCGGCTTGCTGTTGCTTAAGGCAACGAAGTCGCTGACAACTCTCGTTCGGCCGCTTTCAAAGCTTCTTCCCGAATGGTTACCCGCTCAACAAATCCTTTCGTTCCTGCTCGTGTTGATTGCATGCTTCCTCCTTGGCCTCGTAATTCTCAATCCGATAGGGCGAACCACCTGGAGGCGAATACAGAAGTCTCTACTCCAGCGAATCCCTGGCTACGCACTCTTTCGAAGTCTTACTCAGCAATTGACTGGCAAGGCGCAAGACCAAGCGTGGAAGCCGGCCCTTGCCGAGATCGAGGAGGCGCTCGTCCCCGCATTCATTATTGAAGAACATGAAGACGGGCGTCTCACAGTCTTCGTCCCTTCGGTGCCCACGCCTTTCGCAGGGGCCGTCTATATTCTCAGCCCGGATCGTGTACATCCGCTAGACGTCCCCTTCTCACTAGCTATCAAGGCGGTCTCCCATTGGGGATTAGGCACCAGAGATCTTGTCGCTGCAATGGATAGGAACAAAACGCGAGTGAACGTTGGGACCCGCGATGACCTGCGGAGCGCGCCGTGAAGATGTGGCGTCATAAACCCCAAAGCCGTTGCGCGAAAGGTCACTGCGCATTCCATGTCATACCGGGAACGACCGGGTACCGATTGCCCAGTCGTCACGCAAATATAAATACATGGTCCGGCAGACAATGCCGCTCGTGAAACGGGGCTTTGGGGTCAAATTGATTCAGCGCCGATCTGGACTGTTCCGTAAACCCGGTCGAGGTCAATGCCGGACGTCCGCGTGTACGATGAAACGTTGAGGAGCGCTACCCACGAAATAGAAGGGGTAACAGGTTACGAGCGTGATCGAAGATACACGCCGGCTCCGCAAGACCGCTACGTTGTCCGGATTTACGATCTCGATCTGCTCCACCGTGTATTGGCTCTTACCAACAGCCGTAAAAAGCTCGACCGGATCACCTATCTTTATGTCTTTCAGAGCTCGAAAAAAACCGTCTCTGTGAGCGGCGATACCGATGTTCCCGCTATCTCCCGGCCTTGCCGTTCCCGGGATCCATCCTGCCCCTCGGTTGAGAACCACTTCGGTGGTGCCGCTAAACACAGGAACGCGTATGTTGAGCTTTTCAATCCGGAGGACGGCAATCGGTTTATCGGGTACGATCGTTTCTAGAAAAAGCCGAACACGTTTTGGCGACCACAGACTAAAATCGACAGGTCCATTTTGAACTTTTTCCCCCTGCGCCTTGAGCACCGGTCCTTCGAAGCCTGAATTGCGCAGAGCAAGTTGAGAGTAGAACCCACGATCCACCATTGCCGTGACGAATAACGCCGAAGAGAGGATCCCTAACGACAGAAGCGCGTATTCTGCAAGCGTGAGTAACCTGCCGCGAGTTATCATCCCTAGCTCGTGTTCCCCATATGTTGCGCTGCGCCTAGGTGCTCCGCTCCACACTCTGTTTTTGGATGAGAGCCGGATCGTGCATCTTTAAAGATGCACGTCGCTGGCAGTGAAGATGCATTTATTTACACTTGCGCCCGCTCCCTTGTGGGTGTCTTCCCAGCGTCGCCCGCGTTCTCCGGCTTCTCGTAATTGTTTAACTATCCGGGAGCAGCGATGCGTGAAAATTTCTCGAATCTGAAAACAACCTGATGCATCTTTAAGACGCACACCGGCCGAGCTTGCGAGCAGCGGTGCAGTGGTACAACACTGTTCAGGACCTACCATTGCACAGCGTGGGCCAGATAGTTGTGTCTCTTATTGCGTGAGTAGCAAAGGAGCAAGGGCGATGAATCTAATCCCATGCGAGATAAACAGTATCCCCTCGGCACGTCACAGAGCGCGGCCGATAACAGCACTTCAGAAGGTCGCGGGAAAAATAGGCGCGTCGAAGTGAGAGTTATCGTAAATAAGGCCGAAGCTGCGGCGCCGACAAACGGTTAGAGTACTGCCCGTAGTCAAGGGTTTTTCAGGCTTTCGAGCTCACTCGCTTCATCTTCCTTGGGTCGGCCGTACGAGGAACCAATCACCGCCAACATCCCACGAGCACAGGATTGAACGCCGCGCTTCTTTAAGCGTTTAACGCGTCAACACTTAGAAGAAATTACACCTCTCGAATCGCGCTCGTCATCTTTTGCCCGGCAATAACACAGACCGCAGAAGCAAATCCAAAAAGGCAAGAGATGACAAGCAACGTTCCCAGAGCTCTCCTCATCGCCTGTTGTCTAGGCACATCTGCTTGGGCACAATCGGTGCGAACCTTTTCTGCGACAGTGACGGACGGCAGCAGAAGTGCAACTGTTGCAAAGAGCTTGCATAAACGCCAAAGTATCCGCCGAAGCTATCAGGAGTCAGTATGAAGCGTTCTGTTTTGCAATGTATCGTCATGGTCTTCTCCGTTGGCGCGGTACATGGCTTAGCGCAGTCGCCGGAGTTGGACCAACTGAAAGGTAAGCTCGAGCACCTCGATCAGGAGATGCAGGAGCTGAAAGCGCAGATCGCCAGCCTGGAGACGGCGGGCGCCGTATCACCTGCTCCGGCTCCTTCGAAGGCGACTCCTACACAACCGGGGCAGGTGCCAACCGTACAGATGCCGGCGCCGAACTATGGCGACGAAACCAAAGACCGGCAACCCGCGAACTCGAACGAGGACGGAGCGCCCCGTATCGATAATGAACCGTTAGATCCGGAGCTGCGCGGGTACTTTCGGCTCCCTGGCACCAGTACCCTCATGAAATTCGGCGGCTTTGTGAAAACGGACCTTATTTATGACCTGAACTACGCGGGAACCTACTATGGCGCATACGTTCCCTCCAGTTTCCCTTCGTCGTCCACACCCCATTCGGAGAATGCAACAGTGTCGATGCGGCCAACCCGGTTCTCGTGGGAAACCCGAACGGGAACTCTCGACAACGGCGATACTGCGGTAAAGACGTATTTCGAATTTGACTTTTTCAGCAACTTCGACCGGAACTCGATACGCTTGCGCCAGTTTTACGGGCAGTACAAGAATTTCCTGGCCGGGCAAGCCTGGAGCGCTTTCAGCGATCCGGATGCGTTTCCCGACACGCTCGAGTTTGAAGGGCCGCCAGGCATTATAGCAACGCGGAATCCCCAGTTTCGTTACACACATCCTTTCAATACATCCAACAGCGCCGGCATCTCGGTGGAAAAATCCGGCACCGATGCTCCTTTCGGCACTCCTCTCGGCACACCCATCGGGACGTCAAAGTTTCCAGACCTGATTGGCTTTTATCGCTATGAGAACAAGTATGGGCACATCCACGCTGCCGCGCTGTTCCGGAACGTGGGCGGCATCATCCCGAACACGGACATTCCGGATCTGGACCGGCATGTCCTCGGTGTTGGAGCGTCCCTCTCCGGCACATGGGGGATTGGTCACACGAAAGACAACCTGGTGTTTCAGGGGACTATCGGAAAAGGAATTTCGAACTACTATAACGACAATTTCGGTCTGGGAACCGATGTAGGCTTTAACGCGGAAGGCCATCTGGTCGCGACGCCGACCGGCTCCATCGAGTTCGGGTACACGCATGCCTGGAACAAAATACTGCGCTCCACTGTGAGCTACGACTACACCCGAATCAACAACACGGCTACGGACCCCGGTACTACTTATCACATCAGCAACTACGCTACTGTCAACCTCATTGTTCAACCGAGTATTCGTTACCTGTTCGGCGCCGAGTATATCTACGGCTCACTGGAACGGAAAGACGGGTTCCTATGGATTGCGCCGCGCCTCCAGGCGAGCATCACTTACTACATCAACAAATACCCGGCGGAGCAGTAAATGTTTATCAAGCGACGGCATGCGACGAAACGTGTAACGGCGATACTCTTCGCCGCGACGATTGTAGCGGTTCTTCCTCTTCGGTACTGACGAGGTCGCGCCGCGCGATTGGGCCGCATATTCGAGAGTGTTCTATCAATACGAGCGCTTGTGGAAAGCGCTCGACTCCGAAGCGAGCCGGAAGGTACGGCTGGCAAATTACGAACGGATCTTCGATCAAGGACGGGGCAAAGTACGGAATTGGGAAAGTACTCACGTCAGCGGCGTCGCTTACAGGGAGCGCCGATTCGGACTAAGCTCTGCAGCGGACTACGTCGCCGCTTCGTATGCTGGACGCGATCAGCGCCGATAACGGATGCAAGGCCAAGCCACTCCGACGGGCTTAACGATGTTAGGCAACATACACAACTGGAGGATCTACGCTTAAAGCGACTCTCACGATACCATTGCTCACTTGCTTCTGCACCGGGAGTAGCGGACTACGGTAGTCGTCGCCCGACTGGTTGGGCCTGGCAACATTGAGATCACCGTTACGGCCAGAAAATACCTCACAGGCTGCGATTCTGTCTCATTAATTAATTAAGATCGGGCGGGTGGTAGATGTCATCTCCTACAAAGCTACAAGCTCTGACGAGTTTACCTTATCTCTTGTGAGGGCGTTTCAAAAGGAGACGAAAAATGCCGGAAGATAGCCGTGAGTCAATCAAACGATTACATACAGACTCGGAAGATCCGCTCGGGTCAACGGACCAGCTAAATTCGCAGAAGATCCCTGATGGTGTGGATCGTCGAGCGTTTTTGATGCGGAGCGCTCTAGTCAGCGCTACCGCCGTCATTACCGGCCGCCCGGTTTCCGCTCAACAGCCAGAGCATAGCTCGAAGCCAGGAACGCCACCAACCCCTCAACTCTCTCCCAACCTGGAGGTCGTGAAGGAGTCAAAGGGGCCTGTAATGACCATCTTGGACGAGTTTTACAAAGTGGGACCGGGGCCGTCGAGCTCGCATACCATCGGCCCGATGCGCATCACCTACGATTTCTATCAGCGCTGTGCCAAACTGCCCGCGGACCAACTGGCGGACTCAGCCGCACTGAAGGTGTACCTGTACGGTAGTTTGAGCGCCACCGGCAAGGGGCACGGCACCGAGCGCGCCTCGCTCGCCGGCTTGGTCGGGAAAGAACCCGCGACTGTCGATCCCGCCTTTCTCGATGGCTTGCGCGACAACCCGAATCAGTCGTTCCCGGTTACACTCGGTCCAAAAACCGTGAATGTCACGCTCGAAGACATTGTTTTCGGCCCCACGGAAGGCGATTTCCCGCATCCCAATACGATGCGTTGCAAGCTGATGGCCGACGGAGACAAAGTGATCTACGAGCAGGAATATTACTCGGTGGGCGGCGGATTCATCGAGTGGAAAAACTACACGCCCCCGAAGAAGAACCCTCCGAAGTATCCGTACGCCACTATGAAAGAACTGCGGCAGCACGCGGAGCAGAACAATCTGTCGATTGCGCAGGTTATTCTGGCGAACGAGATGGCCATTCCGGGGAGAAGCCAAGAGGAGGTCTACGCTTTTATCGACAAGATCACCGGCGCGATGGTGGCCATAGTGAAATCAGGACTCAGTGCGCCGGAAGGCAGCCTCTTACCGGGGCCGATAAAGCTGCAATCCAAAGCCGCCACCGTTTACAAGCGCGCTCAGGATGACAAGTATGAGTCGGACCGGGGAATCGGCGCACTGGCGGCGTACGCTCTGGCGGGGTCCGAGGAAAACGCGCGTGGCCACCTCGTCGTCACTGCGCCGACGGGAGGTTCCGCTGGCGTCCTCCCTTCGCTTGTCTACGGACTGGGCGAAGGCGGGCGCAAGCTTTCACAGGACCAGATCCGGCAGGGCATGCTCGCGGCGGCGGCGATCGGGTACCTCTGCAAGCACAATGCGACGCTGGCGGCGGCCGAGGGCGGCTGCCAGGCGGAGATCGGCGTGGCGTCGGCGATGGCCGCCGCCTTGATAGCGGCAGCATACAACTCGACTCCGCGAGTTCTGGAAAATGCGTCGGAGTCGGCCCTGGAGCACCATCTTGGCATGACCTGCGACCCCCTCGCCGGGTACGTGCAGGTCCCGTGCATCGAGCGATGCGCGTTCGGCGCCGTTAAGGCCTGGACCGCTTGGGCGATTGCCAGCAATGAGATCGAATCCAGGCACCGAGTCGATTTGGACGCAACCATTGCGGCGATGGCGCAGACGGCCAAGGACATGAACAGTAAATACAAGGAAACCAGTCAGGCCGGACTCGCACTCTCGATTACTCTCTGCTGAGCTGGGTTAGACTCCATGGAACTCGAGGTCACGCCGGCATTCCCCACTCTCATCGGGAAGTTGCGGGTACCGGACCCCGAGGGGATGAATCGGGAGTTGCAAGAGCTCATCCTTGCGGAGGAGGCGGAATACTCGAGCCTCGGTCGTAGCAACATCGGCGGCTGGCACTCGCGTCCCGACTTCTTGAGCAAGCCGGATCCCGCAGTTTCGTCCTTTAAAACGTGGCTTACCTGGGCGCTACGCCGAATCATCGATGCCACCGCTGGAGCGAATAAATTTCAAGGTACGCTCTCGGCTTCGGCGTGGGCAACCATCTGCCGCGCCGGGGCATACCACGCGCCCCACTCGCATCCGGATAGCGCATGGTCAGGCGTGTACTATGTGGATCCCGGAAGCGACAACCCGGATCAGCCGCTCAGCGGAGTTCTGGAGTTCCTCGACCCGCGCGCGGGCGTGGACGCCGTGACCGGGCCCGGCGATCCGTACGGCGAGCCGGTTCGGGTTCGACCGCAAGCCGGACTGCTCGTCATATTCCCTAGCTGGCTCTATCACTGGGTTCATCCATACACGGGCCAAACACCTCGCATCGCGGTCTCGTTCAACGCTACCCTGGCATCGGTAGCTGGGGTCAAGCCCGCACCCCGGGATTGCGGCACAACGCTGGCGGCGTGAGTCGTGATCCGGGCGTGAGTCGTGATCCGGGCTTGAATATTCGGCTGGGTCGACCAGTTCTATTTCGAAATACGTAATTCAGGCGAATGTCAGAAACTGATGATCGTCAAAAAGCGATGAGCGCCTCCACCATCGGCACCCAGCCCGTCATACCTGCAGTATAGGGAGTAAAGGCCCCGCTATAAGGAGCTTTGTTGACCCGGAACACTTCTGTCTGGAACCAGAGTCGCTCGCTCGGAACGTAAAACCACTTTACCCCGGCGCCATACTCATAAGAGTTACCGAACTGCCCGTGCACCCATGATGTGCGGACATACGGCATCCACTTTTTCGGCTTGACAAAGTAACTCGCCGAAAACTCGCCGCCCTGGTCGAATGTGGATTTGAGCGGAAGCGGTCCGTCGGCTACGAAATCATTTAGCCAGCGCATGAAGTATTGCCCGTTGACCGCAAGCCCGTTCCATTTGATGCCGTAGTCGGCCGCCCACATCGTATACGTGGCATCCTGGAGTGTTACACCCGGTGCAAACGCTCCGGTCGCGAAGGCCTGCACGCCGTCAGAATTGTATATTGAAGTGTTCTCGGGACTAGATTGATCGAGATCTGAAAAACGATTCTCCCGGGATCTTGTAAACGCGGTACCTAATCGAATGCGAACTTTCTTGGAGTCGGAATAATCATCGTACATGTTGCGTGATTTACCGGGCGGCCCGTAGGGCCCAATGGCTCCCACCAGACGCTGCCGGAAAACAGCAGATTCGTATCGATCTTGTTTGCCGTGATACTCAGGGTATTGAGACCGTTGCCGAGAAACGCCAAGTAATTCAGTCCCTTCACGGGTTCCCCGGTCAACCAGACGCCCTGAGTGAACCCGGGGCGGAAGAAGTTGTCAGCCATGCTCCTATCGGTCGCCGTAAAAAATGGGAACGTGCCAACCAGTGATCGGCTGCCTGGAACGCCAGCGTAACCTGCCATGAGCGTGAGACCCTTGCTGAATCGCCAGCCAATGTTGCCGGCTATGACGAGCGAAGCGGCCCCGGCGGATGTCCAGACGGTGAAGCTATATAGCGCCCTCGGGTCGAAAATATAGCCGCTGAAGATGAACATTGCGCGATTTACCGTGATATCGTTGCGCTGATGAACATCGTGGGTAACGCCCAGGTGGTCAGTGAAAGACCCGTGGGTATCAAGAGTGTTGAGATATCGGATTTGGGTATTGTCTTGGAACTTCAGCAGGAAAGGCACCTTAGCGTCTTCGGAAGATTCCGCGATTACGATTCCATCTCTATAACGCTCGTCGTGAACGGATTCCGGCTGTCCGGAAGTACTTGCTAATGGTGTCACCGCCGGTGGGGTATTTAACGCGGCATTCGCTGCCGGAGTGGCGGTCGGTGGCTGCGTTGGAGGAGTAGGAGGGGGAGATTCACGAACCAGGGTGGCAGGCTCCCCATCCAACCGCCGCTGGAGTTTGTTGACCGTATCTACCAACGTCTTTAGCTGTTCTCGTACGGCTGCATTTTCGGCTCGAAGGTCCTCGATTTCCCGCTCCATGCTGGCTGATGACGACGATGGAGCTTGCCCCAGCGCAGAAGCCGCAAAAAATGCCGATAATGTCAATACCGCTGAACACCGGTAGATTGACGAGCGAATCGGCATAGCTGGTCTCCCATTTGGCACAACAAATCCTCCTTGCCTTCTCAACGCTCGAATCCTCCCGCGGAATGCGGCTCGACCGGGGCTCGGGGCGTTACTGCTTCTGTGCTGGTATGGTGATCTCCACATGCCCTTCACCAACGAGCTTGGTAAACATGACTTTGATGCGCTCTTCTGCCGAGCGGGTCTATTTTTTCCAACGGCAGTCCTCACGCGGTCGTGTCCAACTCGATCAATCCAGGGCACCCGGACGTACGATTTCCACTAATTTGTGGTTGCCGCGACGGGATCGAACCCGTGACGTCCAAGTTAGTAAGCTCCAGGAGCAGCAAGAGGCGTGGACTGCATGTGGTTGACGAACTGCAACGGCAGCCTAACGGAGAACCTGCAACAGTCGCACACCAATCTCCTCCTGCGACGCCACCCGATGCGGAGCCGTCGATAGAGGCTTGCGGTGCCGTTCAAAGGCCGTTGAATCGGCGCCGACTAGCGGTTACCTGGCTGTACGGTATCTAAACCAGTTGCCACCTGATCAATCAGCCACGGACCACTTGGGCCGCCCGATCCCGATAGAGCCCCGCAACGACTTTCAGTTCCATCGAGTCATGTTGTTTTCTCAATTCTCAAGGATGGCTGGTCGACCCCAAATTCCAATACTCCACGTTCGTTTGGACGGTGCAGAACACGAATCAGGTGGCCGTAGGCGGCGCCCTGTATTACAACTTCGGTAAATATATGACTCTCGGGGCAGGCTGGAACGCGTATCCTGGAACGATGTCCCTCCAGGGATCTCACCCGTATTGGGAGTCTTACGACCGTGTCATGGCGGACGAGTTCTTCCGGCCCTACTTCTCACAAGGTGTGTTTGCGCAAGGGAACCTGACTCGAACGCTTCAGTACAGGTGGATGGTCGGGAACAATAACAGCAACCTGGACGTAACCGGCGTCCAAGCTTGACCGGGATTTTTCGGCCGGTGTTGCCTTAACATGGCTGCCAACGACGGGCGAATTTGGTCCGCGTGGCGCTTTCGGAGACTACGAACACCATGACAAACTTGCGACCCGGTTTAATCTCGCCTTTACTTACAGCCCCGAGGATCGCCGGAGTCCCGTCGGCACTCCAGCAGGAAATACAACGCTGCGTCTTGCTGATAGCCTCAACGTATTTGACACTGGCGCCCTGGCCAACGGCGTAACGGTAGAGAGAGCGCGTTATCGGCTGGTTTCCGCATCCGCCGCAATGAAGTACCACGGCTTTTGGCTCCAGGGTGAGGGCTATGGCAGGTGGCTTGACCAGCTTGTTGCAGACGGGCCGCTGCCGGTGGGCATCATTCGGAATTCCGGCTTCTACGTTCAGGCGGCGGACATGATCGTGCCGAACAGAATCGAGCTCTACGCATCCACTTCCTATGTTCTTGGCGAGTATGGACACCACCCGCACGAATTCATCATCGGAAGTAACTATTACCCGTGGAACACACGGAACCTGCGCCTGAATCTCCAGTTGATCAATGTCTCTCACTCTCCGGTCAGCAGTACCTTCGGCTTTTATATCGGCCAAATCACGGGTCAAGTTTTCTCGATCGGCTTCACGGCGCTGTATTAGAGAGTTCGTGCCGAACGGCGCCGCCTGCCGCGAGAATCGAAGGCTGGTCTACCAGTAAATCTTTGCCGCTACCTGAATCAGACGCGGAGAGCGCGTAGCGGATATGAGGCCGAAGTTAGCACCTGCTCCCGCGTTCCCATTGGGCGGTTCGAATTGCGCGTGATTCCAGGCGTTGAACATTTCGGCCCGCAATTGCAGCCTATTCGTCTCGCGCGTCAGGCGGAAGTTCTTCTCTAGGCCTATGTCCCAGTTATCGATGCCGGGCCCGGTAAGAACCGTTGGGCCGCTGTTGCCGAAGAATCCCACTTGCGGAACGGTAAAGCAAGACGTATCGAACCATACGAATCCGTTGTTGCGAATCTTGTCCGAGAGCTGATCGTTCCTGCCATTGCACACACGGTTCGGAAGTGGATTGATGAGCATACTGCCGGTCTGATTGGGCGACGCGAGTTGTATTGGTTCGCCGGTGGCGAAGGTTGTAATGGCCGTCAGGGTCCAGCCTCCTGCCACGAGATCTGCCCATTCCGGCGCGTTCCCGCCGAAGCGATGTCCGCGACCAAAAGGAAGCTGCCAGAGGACGGTGCCGACAAAACGGTGGCGCACGTCGAAGGTCGCGGGGCCCTTCGAGCAGCTCCGGCAATCCGATATCTGGTTGTAAATTGAGAGGGACGATTGCCACGTGTCCGTCAGGGCCTTACCGAAGGCATACTCGACGCGCAGGTCGAGCCCAGATGTCATCCGATGCTCGTACTTGGCGACGAGTGCTTCATACGACGAGTTACCGCTGCTGTCCCCGTAGAGGATCAGTCCATATTGGGGCCAGGGTCTCGCGCCCGGCGGACAAAACAGGTTGACTGTGGGTTGACATTGCGACAAATCGAAAACATTCGGTAGCCGATGTCCGCTTGCGCCTAAATAGTCCAGCTCAACAGAGTCCTTCTGGCTCATGCTGTGCTGCAAAGAGAGATTCCACTGGTTGACGTATGCCGTTCGAAAAGCGGGGTTGAGAGCACTAATAACGGTTCCCGGAGGCAAGTTGGCTGCATAGGTTGGGGTCAGAGTACCAGTCGGCCGCGGAGGGAAAATGTCCGAACCTAAAACATAAGTGGGAAAGGGATTGGTCTGGGGATTTGTGAGGCTCACTCCGGCCACCATGGGCGAGCCTCCTTCCAATGGGTAGGGAGCCAGCAACCATGGGAACTCGGAATAGTAAGACCCGACCCCCGCTCGGATCACAGTGTTCTTGAGAGAATTTGGCCTCCATGCTAAACCTACACGTGGCGCGAAATTGTTTTCATCGGTCGCCAGTATCTGAGAATTGACTTGACCTAGCGCGGCGTAGGTCAGCAGGCCTGTGCTGGTATCGAAGCCGTGGACAGCGTCCCGGGCCCAGCCTTGAGGGTTGGGCGGGGTTTCGAGGAACCACGAGACCCCGAAGTTCAGCGTCAGATTAGGGGTGAGCCTCCAGGTGTCCTGGAAGAAAGGCAGAAACTCTGTTCCCCGAAACTGCACAACCGGCAGACCGAGCAACACGCCGCTTACGGGATAGCCGAGAAGAAAATCGGCAAAGGAATCCCCCGTATTGGTCACCGGCAAAGGTTGACCTTGCGCATTCCGCGACAGCTGAGCCGTAAACGTTGGCTGGAACGATAGACTTCCAAGCGCCAACGAGTTTCCGTTCTGATGCCATCCGCGGCGGTACTGCAATTGAGCGCCAAAGGCGAGCGTATGCTTTCCCCTGATATAGGTAAATTCATCACCGAGCTGCCAGGTGTTGTCGCTATTGCCAACTTCGCCATTGGATCTGCCGAAGGAAGAATATCCTTGCAGGTTAATGGCTGTGATTCCGCTTTGTTCGAACGTGTTTGATATGCCAATGGCCGGGAGAATGGGACCGAGGCCTTGAGCTTCGTTGCCGCCGACCGCGATGGCACGCAGAAAGCCCACTCGCACGGTGTTCGTCGCGAACGCAGACAACGTCCCGATATCTTCTATCAGGGCCAACTCAGACTCGTTCTGATACAACAGCCCGCTTAGCGGATACAAGCCCGGCTGATCGGATGGCGAATTCTGCCCGAAGAATTGGGCGAACAGTTGATGATGGGCGCTCAGATCCGCGTCTAATCGCAGTCCTCCCTGGTCGCCGTTAAGCGTGTCCCGTGGATTCCCTTCGACGTTGCTCGGAACGCTCAAAAGGGTCGAGCCGGGAATGTAGTAGTTCAGCAGATTTTTCGAAACCGGGTTGATCTGGCTCAAGGGAATCGTATTGTCCGGGAATGGCTGTCGCGTTCCAGAGGAGGGATCGTAGCTGGCGGGATCGAAGATGATGTGTCCTGTCCCCGCAAAGTTGCCATTGAACATTTCCGCAGTTGGGCTGTACCCGGCGGTCGAGAAGGCCGTGAGTTCGCGAAGCCCTTCGTAAAATCCATAAAACCAAACGCGGTCTTTCCGCAGCGGGCCTCCCAGTGAGAAGCCGAACTGATTCAGTTTCACGTCCTCCGGGCTGGCCGCAAAGAAGCTTCTCGCGTCCAGACTGCGGTTTCTCAGGAACTCGAATGCCTCGCCGTGCAACTGGTTAGTCCCGCTTTTGGTGACGATATTCACCGCTGCCGGGTAGATACCCTGGTCCGGCATCAAGAAGTTTTCCTGCACCTTGAATTGATCGATTGCAGCGACCGATGGGCTAAGCGCCAATTCACCGTCCCTCGAACCTCTTATGTTCAGACCATCGAGCGAATAGCCCACAGCGGACGGAAGCGTCCCGGGCAGCACGATAGTACGAGCAGGCGGCCCCACGTTACTGGTAAAGAGGTTGCTAGCAGGACTGACGTCCACTGCTGGAGCGGCGAGCAAACCTAACTGAAGAAAATCCCGGCCATTCAGCGGCAATTCCTGCACCTCGCCGGAATTTACGACCGAACCCAGCGTGTTGGATTCCGCGTCCAGCTCCGTTGTGGTCGGCGGCGATACCGTAACCGTCGTGCGCATTTCCCCTACATGCAGACTAACTGTAATCGATGCTTGCGCGCCAACTTCGATATCCAAGTCGCGTACCTGCTCGGTCCTGAAACCCGGTTTTTCGACGCGTACCGAGTAAATGCCCGCAATCACTGCTGGAAACAGGAAGGCTCCGCCGCTATCAGACTCCGTCTCGCGTGTTAGCCCCTTGGATTGTTCCAGAAGCGTGATTTTTGCGCCAGCCAGGAAAGCGCCAGATTCGTCTCGGACAGTGCCGTCCAGGGCTGCAAGGCCTTGAGTGATCTGTCCCAAGCTGGCTGTCGCCGTAACAAATACCAGGAAAACGATGAATTTCATGGCTCGGCCCCAGTAGCTTCATGCCAAAAGGATTATAGTATTAATTCGAACGCTAGGGAAATCATCAGGTTTGAGCGTTGGCTCAAGTCGCGCTATGGGGTGATCTGAGGTTGGGCAAATGAAGAAACACCGCTCACTTGGGCAACACCTGCGGAGGAAGGCACGTGCTTTCCGCCTGCGGGGACCTCTGGCGGAAAACCCAACAGCTCGAATCTTGCATGTTCTGGTCCTGGTTATTGCAATCTGGTATGCGCTCTGGAGCGTAATCCTCCTCCCCCTCTATCCACAGTTGGGCATAAGACTGGCGCTCGCTTTGTTCATGGAGGCGGGACCTGTGGCTGCCTTGGTTCTACTCCGCCTGGGCTTTCTGCGCCAAGCAAGCTTGGCTTATTTGACAGGAGCTTGGGCCGCCGCGACGTTTTCGATGGCCTCCAGAGGCGGGATCCGGAGCACGTCACAGGTGTACTATGTTGCGCTACCAATTTTGGCAACATGGCTCCTCGGCTATCGAGGGGCGCTGTGGACTGCGGGAGTATGCCTGGCCAGCGCGCTGGTCTTCGCAATTCTTGCGCTGGCAGGCTTAGACCTCGCACGGATCGCCCCGGTGACGCCAATCGCAACGTGGGTCACTTTAGTGCAGGTCATTTTGATCGCGGCCGTTCCTGTCGCACACGTTTTCGAAACGTTGCGCCACACGCTCGCGCAGTCGAACCGGACCCAGCAGGAGTTGCATGACTACAAGGAGCGATTAGAGCAACTGGTAGAGCAGCGCACTGCAGAGGTGGTCGAAGCCCGGGACCAGGCGCTCGCGGCAAATCGAGCGAAGAGTATTTTCCTGGCCAATATGAGCCACGAGCTGCGCACGCCCTTGAATGCGATTCTTGGCTTTTCTGCCTTACTGCGCAGGGATACCGGCCTGTCGGAGGAGCATCGCAAAGACCTGGCGATTGTCGGCAACAGTGGAGAACATCTGCTCGGGGTCATCGATGACGTACTGGACATGGCCAAGATCGAGGCCGGCAATATCACGGTAAAAAGCTCGTTGCTTGACCTGCGCACGCTTGTCCACGACACGGTGAGCATGTTGCGAGAGCGTGCGGAAGCTAAGAATCTGGGGCTATTCGTCGACATCGATTCCGCCGTGCCACGGTTTATTCGTTCGGATCCCGGCAAACTCCAGCAGGTGCTGACCAATCTGGTCGGGAACGCCGTCAAATACACCGACGAAGGAAGCGTTTCCGTGTGCGTGGACGCGAGACCAGGAGACGATTCCGAACATCTGGTGCTGACCTTCGATGTGGAGGACACGGGCGTCGGCATTGCGCTTGAGGACAAGGGTAGGATCTTTGATCCGTTCGTTCGGACAGGGAGCAGTCTAGCCAGGAAGGGGACGGGCTTGGGGCTGAGCATCAGTCAGCACTTCGTGCAGCTCTTGGGTGGAACCATTCAAGTGCAGAGCACACCTGGCCTGGGATCCCGTTTCCATGTAGAAGTGCGCGCAGAAGCCGCGCAAGGACCAGAGCTGATGCCAGACACTAGCAACCTGCAAGTGGCCGGGTTGGAGCCTGGACAGCCCGAACATCGGATTTTGGTCGTCGAAGACGAGAGAGAGAACTGGCTGTTGCTGCAGCGATTGCTTCAAAACGCGGGATTCAAGGTGCGGGTGGCGGAGGACGGCCGCAGCGCCATTGATAGTTTCGAAACCTGGCGACCGCATCTGATCTTCATAGATCTTCGATTGCCTGTATTGGGGGGATTGGAAGCGGCGAGGCGAATTCGCAAGCTCGAGGGCGGAGGTGAAGTCAAGATCGTGGCAGTTACAGCCTCTGCGTTCGCTTCAGAACGTGAAGAGGTGCTTGCGGCGGGTCTCGACGACTTCTTGCGCAAGCCGTACCGCCCGCAAGAGATCTTCGACCGTATTGCCCGGCACCTGGGAGTCCGGTATGCCTATGACACAACGCTTGAGTCCGGTCCCCACGACGCGCATGGAACAGTGCAATCCGATGATCTTGCTGCCCTTCCGGTTAAGGTTCGGGAAGATCTGGAAGCCGCTCTGATCTCGTTAGATCAAGACAGGATCGCATTACTGGTTCATCAAATCGCAACACAAAATCCAGCAATTGGAGGTATACTCACACACCTGACGGATAACACCGCGTATAGCCCGATTCTGCACGCCCTTAGAGGCTGCAAGACGAAGTTCGCCGGAGCAAGCTTATGACGATTCTCATAATCGACGACGAGGCCGAATCCCGAAGACTTTTGACGGCAATATTGACAGAAGAAGGTTACCAGATGCGTGCAGCCGACAGCGGAGAGCTGGGGCTCGCGTCTGTTGCGGTGAAGCGGCCGGATCTAATCCTGCTCGATCTCCGAATGCCGGGTATGGACGGATTCGAAGTCTGTCGGCGCCTCAAGGAGGACTTAAGCACGCAGACTATTCCGGTGATCTTTCTCAGCGGGAGCGGCGGGCTTCGAGAACGGGTGGAAGGGTTCAGGGTCGGCGGCGTGGACTATGTGATGAAGCCGTTTCAGCGCGAGGAGCTGATGGCTCGTGTCCGGACGCATCTGGAACTGGATATGCTGCGCTCATATCTCGAGGGCGCAGTGGCAGAACGGACCGCTGAATTGCGCGAGAGTGAGGAACGCTTCCGAACCATGGCAAACGCCGCACCCGTAATGATCTGGGCCTCCGATACCAGTAAGCTCTGCACTTTTCTTAACAAAGCATGGCTGGAATTTACCGGCTGCGAGGCGAGCGAAGAACTCGGAAACGGCTGGGCATTGGGCCTCCATCCCGATGACCTGGATCGCTGCTATGAGACCTACTGTTCCGCGTTCGATGCGCGCCGGAGCTTTGAGATCGAATACCGCCTGCGTCGCAAAGACGGGGAATACCGTTGGGTGCTCGACAAGGGAGTTCCGCGCTTCTTGCCGGGAGGCATTTTCACCGGCTACATCGGTTCTCGCCTTGATATCACGGACCTCAAACAGAATCACGAGAGATTGCTGGCCACCCAGAAATTGGAGAGCCTTGGTGTGATGGCAGCGGGCGTCGCTCACGATTTCGGCAATTTACTTGGCACGATTTTCGGCGAATCTGACGTTGCGTTGTCAGAGATGCAACCAGACTCCCCCGGCCGGGAGAATGTCGAGCGGATCCAGGGTCTGGTGACATATGCGTCAGACGTCGTACGGCTGCTGTGGGATTCGGCAGGCGGCAGCGTCGACTCGAAAACGATGGAGCCGGTGAATCTTTCATCCCTGGCTGAACAGACTCTCGGGCTGGTAACCGTCTCTATTTCAAAGCGAGCCGTCATTCACAGTAGCTTTCCCAAGGATCTGCCTTCCGTGCCTGGCAATGTCACACAGATGCGGCAGGTCATCATCAATCTCGTTACGAACGCAGCAGAAGCTCTCGGCGATAAGGAAGGGACCATTACCGTAACTACCGAAAAGGTGAATCCCGGTCGCCGCTCCACCGCGAAAGGTCGAACGAATCTAAGCAACGACGAATACGTGCGCCTGACTGTTTCAGATACGGGGTGTGGCATGAGTGCACAAACTCGCGCCAGGATCTTCGATCAGTTCTTCACGACTAAATCTTCCGGACGGGGCCTCGGACTCGCGGCGGTTCATGGAATCGTTCGCTCGCACGGAGGCGCTATCAATGTGGTAAGCAGCCCCGGTGGTGGCTCGAGGTTCGAAGTGCTATTCCCTTGTGCATCGTCCGCCCGGGAGTGTCGCACGCCAGATGTTCGGTCCGCAAACGCAGAAAGAGATCAGGCTTGCAGGCATGTCTCAGAAGCTAGCGCCTAAGCGACTGTCGCAGAGTAGATCAGCGTACTGCACGGCGGGCTCCGTAAAGGGATCCTTTGCGTAACACTTGACTAACATCCGTCCAGCTTGAACTTGATTCCGAATAGACTTCAACAGAGCGAGTAGTTCCTTCCCTTGTTGCCGGCGATCCTCCGGATCAGCCCTATTTTCCAGGTGCGCGCGCAATTTGCCGTAAAGTAATCAATCTTCTGCTCCCGGACAGCATCTTCTGTGTGGCGGAAACTGCTTCGCTGGAGGGGTCTAAGAGTAGTCAACAGGCGGGAAACTGTCGGGTGAGGCGGCAGTAAGACAAGCCAGAACTCTTAAAGGAGAAAGTATAAATGTCAGTAAGAGATCCGAAAGAATTGTTCGTAATGATGCTTAGTGACCTGCGGCGTGGTGCGGAACGCTCGACGAAGTTCGTTCAAGAACTGAGCGGACTCGCGCAGGATCCTGACGTCAAAGAAGCTCTCGAAGCACGAGTCTTCGTGTCGGATAGTATACTCAAGCGGCTTGATGAGTGCTTCAGACTCATCGGCGCGCAACCGGCAAAACTGGATGGAAGACTTCACGATGTCTTCGTAGAGGACTTCCGCCGGGAATTAGCTGAAATCCAGTCTCCCGAGGCGAAACGCCTCTTTATCTTGGTCAAGCTCAATCACCTGATACATCTCCGAATAGGAGAGTACGTGGCCCTGATCGCAGCGGCCGACCTTACCGGTCACTATGGTGTTGGTGTGCTGCTAGAAACCTGTCTTGCAGAGAAGCTTGCTCTCGTAGAACGGACGCGGCGACTCATCCGCGAACGCATTCAACAGAAGGTGGCAGCAGCGTAGCTCGCCAAATTGGTGCTCCCGGAGGTACGTAGGCCTACCTCCGGGCTTAGTATTCAGCAACGATGAGGACGAGTGTTATCGCCGGTGAGAAACGACCGCATCCCCGCTCGGTTTTGTGGTTCGTGTTTGGCAGGCCATTAGCGGAAGCACTTTCTAAATTGTCCTTTGCATCGATACTCAAGTTGTGCAGCGCCAAATATTCATGATCTTGCTAAGGGAAAGACCACCGGCGAACAGGTTTCTGCTTGCAGGAAGGCGACATGCATCGCGTACCGGCTTTCTAAACTGGCCAATGCCCGCTCGTCCGACCCGATGTGGTGAATTGCGAAGAGTACGTGGTCGCCGGCTGTAGCATGAAACTCTTTATCGTGGATGATGAAACCGAATCTCGGACGCTGTTCGCGGCAATTCTGACGACGGAAGGGTACGAGGTACGCGCAGCCGACGGCGGTGAATTGGCTCTGGCGTCGTTGGCTGTTGACCGACCGGAACTAATCCTGTTGGATATTCGGATGCGTAGCCGCACGTTTTTCGAGACCTTGACGAGATCGGCGACAGTGACTCCCAATCCGATGGCGACCATCATTTCGCAAAGCGTGATCGTAACCAAATGTTGATCACTTTATCCACTGACACGGGCGTTTCCTCCGCCTGCCGAGTTCACGCAGTTGCTCTTCGGCTCTCGTCGCCAGCTCCTGATCGAGAATCTGGACGCTGAAACGGCTTACCTCACAACCGGCTCCCGCGTGTCCTCGATTCCTGGTACCTCTATCTGCCCAGCCATATCGCCGGCCACCTGCTCCTTCATGATTCGCGTTAGTACTCGTGCACGTTCGGTCTCCAATGCATACTTCGCATCGACACGCGCGAAAAAATCAATTACTGAAGCGACCAGGCCGGTCCACCCCGTCTGATGGCTGGCGCCCAGACCAGCCCCATTGTCGCCGTGGAAGTACTCATAGAACAGAAGGAGGTCACGCCAATGCGGATCTTCCTGGAACTTGCTGGTGCCTCCGTAGACCGGCCGGCGACCCGTCGCGTCGCGCAAGAAAATGCCCGCAAGCCGGCGTTGGATCTCCTTCGCTACCTCAAACAAGGTCAGGTACCGGCCGGAGCCGGTTGGGCACTGAACCTTGAACTCATCGCCGAAAAAGGTGTACAGGTTTAGCAGCGCCCGGATGATCAGCACATTGACAGGCATCCACACGGGACCGCGCCAGTTCGAGTTCCCTCCCAACATTCCCGTATCCGATTCAGCCGGCAGGTACTGCACCTTGTATTCCTGGTGCCCAACCCAAAACGAGAATGGATGGTCTTGATGATAGCGGGAGAGAGAACGGATTCCATGCGGTCCTAGGAACTCATTCTCATCGAGCAGGTAGCCGAGAATCCGCTCCAGTTTGGTCTTGTTAAGCGGCGAAAATAGCCGCCGTTCCTTATATCCCAGGAAACCATGGTCGGTCGGCGCGAGGTGTGAAAGCAACTCCGGATGACGTGTTCTGAAGAGCGTAATCAATTCCATTAGCTTCGGATATCGGGTCGCGGTGTCAGCCTCGACTACGGTTGAGGCGCATAGCGGCAGGAGGCCCACCATCGACCGCACCTTCAAACGAGTAGCGTGGCCGTCCGGCAGCCGCAAGACGTCATAGAAGAAGCCGTCCTGCTCGTCCCACATGTCGTCGTGATGCTCGCCGATGCGGTCCATGGCAAAAGAAATCCACATAAAATGTTGGACGAACTTGAAGGCGATCTCCTCGTACATCGGGTCGTATTCGCAAAGAGTGAGGGCCATTTCCAGCATGCACTGGCAGTAGAACGCCATCCAGGCCGTACCATCCGCCTGCTCCAGTGATCCGCCCGTTGGGAGTTGCGCACTTCTGTCGAAAACGCCAATGTTGTCCAGTCCCAGGAAGCCCCCGGCGAAGACGTTCCGGCCCGAAGGATCCTTGCGGTTGACCCACCAGTTAAAGTTCAGCATCAAAGCCTGAAACGATCGCTCGAGAAAGCGAATGTCCGCCCGTCCGAGTGCCCGCTCCATCTTGTAGAGATATAGAGTGGCCCAAGCGTGCACCGGCGGATTCACGTCGCTAAAATTCCACTCGTAGGCGGGTATCTGTCCGTTCGGGTGGAGATAAAGACTGCGCAGCATTAGCAGAAGCTGCTCCTTGGCGAAATCGAAATCGACCAGCGACAGGGACAAAGTGTGGAAGGCCAGGTCCCAGGCGGCATACCAGGGGTACTCCCACTTGTCTGGCATAGAGATCACGTCGGCGTTCAACATGTGGAACCATTCCGTGTTCCGCACGCCCCGGCCGTCTGACTGGAGCAGAGGATGACTGTTGTGCTCGCTCAGCCACCGCTCGAGGTCGAAGTTGTAAAACTGCTTGCTCCATAGCATTCCCGCCAGCGCCTGGCGATGCACCAGCCGCTGATCTTCGCTTAGTCCCTGAGGAGTGATCCGGTTATAGAATTCGTCTGCGTCGCTGATCCGTTCTTCGAAAATCCCCTCAAAGCCGCTCAAGGGATCGTCACTTGGCGCTGTCGTAAGCCGCAACCGCACCACCTCATTACCGCCGCCAGGCACCTCAAACATATAGCGGGCTGCCGCTTTGGTCCCGACCCGCCCAGGATTAGCCGCCTGACGATCTCCCGAGATGAGGTAAGCATGAAATGCATCCTTGACGTAGGGAGAAGCACTCGGCTGTCCCCAAAGACGCTGAGCGTTCGTCTCATTCTCTGTGAACAGCAACTCCGGGCTCCCATCGCAGTACAGCGAGTATTTGCCTAGATCATAGTGTGAGGCCTGGATTACTCCTGGCGCTATCTCGTAAAGCGAGGGCTTTCGATCGTCCTCTCCCCATGACCATGTGTTCCGGAACCACAAGGTGGGCAACAATTGAAGCCGGGCTGTTTCCAAGCCGCGATTGTGGACAGTTATGCGGATGAGAACATCTTCCGGACCCCCCTTGGCGTACTCTACGAACACGTCAAAATACCCGTTATCGAACACGCCGGTATCCAGCAGTTCGTACTCGAACTCAGCGCGCGATCTTCGCCGGTTCGTCTCCACCAGGTCGCGATAGGGGAACTCGTGCTGCGGGTACTTGTACAAATATTTCATGTAAGAGTGCGTCGGCGTGCTGTCGAGATAGAAGTAGTACTCTTTAACATCCTCGCCATGGTTGCCTTCGCTATTCGTGAGCCCAAATAGACGTTCTTTCAGGATGGGATCCCGCTCGTTCCACAGCGCGAGGGCAAAGCAGAGGTGCTGTTTTTCATCGCAGATCCCACCAAGTCCGTCTTCGCCCCAGTGGTAGGCCCGAGAGCGAGACTGATCGTGCGAGAAATAGTCCCACGCGTTTCCGTCCTGGCTGTAATCTTCGCGTACCGTGCCCCATTGCCTCTCGCTGAGGTAAGGTCCCCATTTCTTCCACGGAACGCCTGCATCGCGCGCGTCGTTTAGCCGTTTCTGCTCCACTACGTCGATCACTTCTTTGGCCAGGGGTCCTCCTCGAGGTGCTCTATCTTGCGAAAGATGCCGTATCCCATTAAGCTTGACTGATTATTTTGCAAGGGCGATCCAGTAGCGAAATAAATCCGTCCGGCCGCGGGGGCCCCTAACTCTTGACGCCAGCCTCTCGCCGGGCTCTTTCCCTTCGGACGAAATGACGGTAGGCACCGACGCTGATGAAATTGACCACGACAGCAACCAGATTCCATGCGATTACGGGGCGTGAAGCAATCAGCAACCCATAATAGATCCAGAGGATCTGAAAGAGTCCCATAATCGCCGCCATTCTTGGGTTCATGCCCGCGCTTGAGCGACGCCTGAGCATCCCTAGCAGATCCGGCAGCGCGGCAAACGTCGTTCCGAAACCCGCCACAAAGCCAAAGATCTCCGACTGTTTAAACGTGGGGATCAGCAGGCTGGAAGTATCGCGCGGCACCAGATCCTGGCAGCCATAGAGCGTGATAAGACTCAGGCCCACCACAGCCAGGGTCAATTTGTTGAATGAGCTCATACGCGGTTGGGGAATTTTCTTAGTGATTCCACTTTGGCCCGCGCGGGTCTTTCTTCGGGTGTGTTTCACGGATAGCCTAAGCAGGGAACAGTCGTTGCAAGTTCAGGCATGATCCAGAGTTGCTCAACACTCGCGAGGTTCTGGGGTTCTAATCTGTCCGATATAAACTAGATCGCTTTCTCATCAGCCTGCATCATCGCACTGGAAGGATGAACGGGTGCGACGGTCACCGTGTCTCAACAACTCCGAATAAATAGGTAGCGCGATTATGTCCGGAGCCGGCAGCCAGAATGCAGGAGGATGGACACAGCGCCTCTTACGATTCGCACCAGGTGTGCGTGACCCGCGAGATTATAGTCGGGCCGATCTCCCGAGTGACATCATCGCGGGTCTGTCTGTTGCGGCGGTTGCGTTGCCGGTCGGATGCACAGGTCGCCGGGTTCAGGCCTGCCGCCGCTAAGAATTCCCACATTTCCTCCTCGGCGCGGCAAATATCGCAGCTGCGATAACCCAGACATTCGCTGTTAGCGGGGCTGACTCACGTACAGCTATCAGCGATGGCAGCCGGGCGAGAGTTGCGGGACTAGTCACAGCGGCTACTGTGGCTGCCGTTCTGGGGCTGTCCTCCGGGAATACGAACTGGAGTGCGGTTCACGTACCGGTGCTGTGGACCAGCATACCAGTTAACCGCGCGGGAATACCCGGATCGGACCAAAGGCCGTACTCGTTAGTTGCTTAATACGGCCACCTCCAGGCCACTATCTCCGGCTTGTCAATGCCGTGTTGGTAAGCGTAACTGCAGCAATCCATCTGCAAATCGCGATATCTTTCCTTCGCATGGGTGCCTCTCCGCTGCAGGTTTGGGGTCCGATCGATTACGTCGATCGCTAAGGTGAAGCGATCAATCTCGTTGTTGATGGCCAATTCCATCGGCGAATTGATGTTGCCCTTTTCCTTGTATCCGCGCACGTGCATGTTGGCATGGTTCGTGCGACGATACGCCAACCGGTGAATCAGCCACGGATATCCATGGAAGTTGAAAATGATCGGTTTGTCGACTGTAAACAGAGAGTCAAAATCTCGATCTGACAACCCGTGAGGATGCTCTGTGCGAGGTTGCAGCTTGAACAGATCGACTACGTTGATGTAACGGATCTTTATATCAGAGAAGTCTGCGCGGAGTAAACCGATGGCGGCCAGCGCTTCCTGAGTGGGAATGTCACCGGCCGATGCCAGCACCACATCGGGCTCTCCACCCTCATCGTTGCAGGCCCAGTCCCAAATACCGATACCCTTGGTGCAGTGTTTGATGGCTGCGTCCATATCCATGTATTGAAGATGCATCTGCTTGTCGCAGACAATTACGTTGACGTAGTTTACACTTCGCAAGCAGTGATTTGCGACAGACAGAAGGGAGTTGACGTCAGGCGGGAGGTAGATGCGAGTTACCTCCGCGCTCTTGTTCACTACCACGTCAAGAAAACCCGGATCCTGATGGGTAAACCCGTTGTGATCCTGCCGCCACACGGTCGAAGTGATCAACAGGTTGAGCGAAGAAATTTCTTCGCGCCAGGACAGATTGTTACATATGGACAACCACTTGGCGTGTTGATTGAACATCGAGTCGATAACGTGTACGAACGCTTCGTAGGAAGAAATGAAGCCGTGCCGGCCTGTTAACAGGTATCCCTCGAGCATTCCTTCCATCGTGTGCTCGCTGAGCATCTCGACAACACGGCCGTCGGTCGCCAATTCGCCGCCATCCGCGTCCTCCGGGAAATACTCCTCAATCCAGAACTTCTTGCTGACTTCATAGATGTCTTGCAGTTTGTTCGAGGTATTCTCATCGGGGCCGAAGACGCGGAAGCGATCCATGTTCATCTTCATCACGTCTCGGAGGAACATCCCCATAGGGCGGGTGTTCTCGGCTTCAATCTGCCCGGGTTTATCGAATTTCAGGCCGTAGTCCCGAAATTCCGGCAGCCGCAAGGCTCTCCTGAGAAGGCCTCCATTCGCGTGCGGGTTTGCGCTCATGCGGCGGATACCGACCGGCGCCAATGCTTTGAGTTCGGGAATCAGTTTGCCGTCCGCGTCGAACAGTTCCTCTGGTTTTTGCGCACGCATCCAGTCTTCGAGAACCTTGAGGGTTTGCGGATTCTTCTTGACGTCCGCCATCGGGACTTGGTGCGCACGCCAAAAGCCCTCGAGTCTCCGGCCTCCGACCTCCTTAGGCGCGGTCCAGCCTTTTGGGGTCCGCAGCACAATCAAAGGCCAGCGTGGACGCCGGGCCGTGCCGGAACTCCGCGCTTCTTGCTGAATATTCCGAATCTCCGAAAGGCATTGCTCCAGCGTGGCCGCCATCGCCTGATGCATGCTAGCGGGCTCGGAACCTTCTACAAAATAGGGGGCCCAGCCGTATCCCCGGAACAGGTCTTCCAATTCCTTGTGGCTGATGCGAGCCAGCAGAGTAGGGTTATTGATCTTATAACCGTTGAGGTGAAGAATTGGAAGGACTGCCCCATCGCGAATCGGGTTCAGGAACTTATTAATGTGCCAGGAAGTTGATAATGGGCCGGTTTCCGCTTCTCCATCGCCAACCACGGCCGCAACGATGAGGTCGGGATTGTCGAACGCAGCGCCGCAGGCATGAGAAAGTACGTACCCGAGTTCGCCCCCTTCATGGATTGAGCCTGGTGTTTCGGGTGTGCAGTGGCTGCCGATGCCACCTGGAAACGAGAATTGCTTGAAGAATTCGCCCAGCCCGTTGCTGTCTTCGCATTTGTCAGTGTAGATTTCAGAATAGGTGCCTTCCAGATAGACTGGCCCGAGCACGCCTGGCGCTCCGTGTCCCGGACCGGCAAGAAAAATCATATTCAGGTCGTGTTCTTTGATCTGCCGGTTCAGGTGAATATAGGCAAATGCCAGCCCCGGAGCTGCGCCCCAATGTCCCAGGAGCCGGTTCTTGATGTGTTCCGGCTTCAAGGGCTCTCGAAGCAGAGGATTGTCTTGTAGATAAATCATGCCAAGGCTGAGGTAATTGCAAGCACGCCAGTAGGCATGAATCTTTTGCAATTCCTCGGCGCTCAAGGGTGCCCCTTGGACCGTGGATCTGGCCGCACCGTAGGCGCTGAGGGAAGCTCGGTCTGCTGCTTCTTCGACTGACAGAGGGCGAGTATCCTTGACTGCCATCGTTTTGCTTGCCATCTATTACTCCTTTTATTGCTCAATCATTACGTTTCGCTATTCACTGGGCATGGTCGTCGTAAAATGCCGATCCTGCCATAAGCACCACTACGGAGCGCGCACCGGCTTGGTAGGTTTGACCCGAAACCGGTGGCGCCGCTTGCCATTCGATGATTTCGTGCGGCGGATCTAGTGCGGTATCGATCCATCGGCGCCATGCGTCTCTGCCTTCACTCAGTAATCGCAGCTCGAATTCGAGCGGTTCCCAATACGAGTTCAAAATCAGGTGGAGATGCAGCCCTTGCTCGGCGAGTTCTGCACTGAATGCCACGCTGCGCGAGCAGGGGCTCCAGTCCGGCTGCTCCAGTCGTACACCGTGCCAGGCGTGTTTGGAATCTCGAAGGAATTGGTTCAGGCTCAAGCGTCGATGCTCAGCGCTCACGTCCCGCATGAGACGGCGTGCAATCAGCAGCCTTACGAACCTATGCACGTCGGCATGCTTAGAGAGAAGCATCCAGTCGAACCAACTGATCTCGTTGTCCTGGCAGTAAGAGTTGTTGTTGCCGCGCTGAGAGCGCCGCACTTCATCGCCCATCACAATCATAGGCACCCCCAGGGAGAGCATGGTGAGAGTCAGGAAGTTCTTGACCTGCCGGTTACGAAGCTTCTCAACTGCAGGATCATCGGACGGCCCGTCGACCCCGCAGTTCCAGCTTCGATTATAGTCAGCCCCGTCGCGGTTGCCCTCGCCGTTTTCCTCGTTATGTTTCTGGTTGTATGAGACTAGGTCATTGAGGGTGAAGCCGTCGTGGCACGTTACGAAGTTGATACTTTGCTCGGCTTCGCGTCCTTTGTGACCGTAGATTTCCGGGCTGCCGAGAAACCGGTCTGCAATGCGTGTCACTGAGTGCTCTGCACCGCGGAAGAAGTCACGCACATCGTCGCGAAAACGTCCATTCCATTCTTTCCAGCTGTCACCGAGAAAGCTACCAACCTGATACAGGCCGGCGGCATCCCAGGCCTCCGCAATCGGAAGTAGTTCGACAGCGGTGATACCCAGTTGCTGCAGATACGGAATCTTGTCTATTAAACCGGCGTACGTACCCCGCTTCTTCGCAGTAACGCCGGAGTTGGGGTGCGCGGTCAGACCGCGCACGTGCATCTCGTAGACGATCGTGCGTGAGGACGGCCGTTTCAGCGGTGTGTCCCCTTCCCAGTCGTAGGCGTTCGCATCCACCACAACGCTCTTCATGGCCATCGAGGTGTTGTCACCCTCGATGGTGGCAGCGGTGCGGCTGTAGTTTCTTGGGACCACGACGGCTCGGCCATTTGGGTCCAGGAGGAGCTTGGAGGAGTCAAAGCGAAGTCCGCTTGCGGGATCTGACGGTCCATGAGCTCGAAACCCATAAATCTGGCCCGCCTGCGCACCGGGTACGAACATGTGCCAATAGTGGTATGTTCGGTTGGCCAACGGATCGATAGGGATTACGCGTGCGGGCCGCCCGTCATCCTCCCGATCGAAGAACAGCAACTCCATGCTTGTAGCGCCTCGGGAGAAGAGGCTGAAATTGACCCCGCCGGCAACCAATGTGGCGCCGAGAGGGTAGCTTCGGCTGGCTTGCTCAACAGGTTTCTTCGCGGGGCCGGCACCATGGCGTAGAAGACAACCTCTCGTGGGAATCGCTTCCCTCTATCTACGACCTGAAAGCGATCTGGGCCACTTATCTGGGGATTCCCTCTCTCCACGCCGCGACTACGGGGGTCATGCTGATCGGTTGTGCGCTAATCGCCTTCGGCCTTTTCCGCTATCGTGGCGAACACACACCGTTCCGGCGGCTTTTCGTGACCACCCTCGTCTTTACCGCCTTCGTTCCGCCCTGCTTTCTATTTCTCCTCTCGCTAAAGCCGTTCGCGCTTCCACTATTTGGTGCGCGTCACTTGTTGCCATCGATTGTCAGCTACCTCTTGCTGGTCGCCGATGGTCTGGTGCAAGTCTCGGCCGCCTTCCCGATACGCAAAGTCGCGCTGGTGACCGGTTCCGCCGGATTGCTGGCTCTGGAACTGGTTCCAACCGCTGCTGCCATGACCGCAGGTCCCCGCCGCGTGCCGTTCCAGGCGATTCTGAATGACACCAGCAGCGGGCTTCCGGAATACACAACGTGGCCGTACGGAATCGGCTCTACGATGAACTTCTATGCGGCCGGTCGCGTCGTCGTCCGCGACGTCCCGCGCGATCGCCAGCGTCTGCCGGATGGCTTTCTCTTGATCTTCAGACCAGTAATACCGCGCGAGGAGCAACAGTTCGAAGACCTGCTCCACAAAGGTTGGAAAGACGTTGGGGACCGCGATTTCTACAACGGGCTACACACGGGATACTATGTCCGCGTCGCTGATCTTCAGCGCGTCCGGTTGAATTGAATCTTATCTTCAAGAAGGCATTCTCGATTCCTCAATCAGCTTTTTGGATAATTGAAACTGATACTTTTCGGCGGAACGGAGTCAACCGTGGGGAACGAATTAATGGCGGCGCTCTCTGACCAGGAGATTGTGCAATCCAGTCCACTGGCAACCGTCACCCGCGAGTGCATTATTATTCGCGATGCCGACGGCCATTCGCAGACGGTCATTGCTCTCGACAGCCTTTCAACCGTGAAAAAGATCAAGTCGAGTTATCCCGGCCTGCTCGTCATTTCCGGGGGGTTGTCCGTCATCGCCGCTGCCGCCGCTTCATCCAAAGATGGCCACGGAGCCGGAATCCCCATCGCTCTTCTGGCGCTCGGCTTCGCGGTTGCCTACGTCGGTACGCGCCGCGCATCTGTCGCTTTCGCCGTCGGGGCCGAAATCACCGAAACTGTCGCCGGCTCCCTGAAAGATGCGGCCAACTTAATGGAGGTGGTGCAAACTGTCCGCCCACAACAGTCGGAAGCGGCTTAATCAAGGCTTTCCGGCGGCTGCGTTTCCGCGCACTATTTTGCTTTCGATCGCCACACCCGCCTGGTGACTCAAGCCTGCGATGCACTGGATAGGAACGGATAACGGCGACGGAACCGTTAGCCTGGACATCGGCATCCACTGCCAGATCACCCGGTCCAATCGCGCCAGGCACCCTTACTGATCGTCCGAGGGCTCTTCTTCCCAGCTTCTCTTGTGTTTCGGCTTGCCGCGGATCGGCTTCTCGTCCAGAACTCGAGCGGGCTTGACTACGCCCACGCGCTCTCTGGCGATGGCCTTCACTCGCTTGCTCTTGCTTACGAGCTTCTTGGGTTTACGTGAGGCCATGCTACTCGAAGAGGCGGTTGTCCGCTGTGTGGGTCTCTACCGATGGGTCGACCTCGCTCACCGTCAGCATGTTGAATGCGACTTTGGATCGGGAAGGCAAAAATCGCCACGCCTTCTCGGCGGCGCTGACTTCCTCTGCCTGTAATTCCCGCGCGATCTTTTCGGTTGTTCCATCGCCCGCCGCCCTCGCCGCGGCCGCCAGGGCTTCATACACCGCGTACCCTGCGGTCCCGATCGTGTACGCCGTGATCAGATTGTGCATCGTACGCTCTTCCTGCACGTTAGATCGCGGCGGCTTGGCTCCCCCGAGCGTTACTGCTGCCAAGACACTATCCCCTTCAAGAGCCCTCCCGCCCAACTCCTGCAGCCGCGCCGTCAGCCGCTCGCGCTGGCGGCCGGTCTCCCCTGCGTGGGCCTCAAAGGCGTCCTGAACCTCGTCATCGTCCCCTTCTTGCGCAAAATCGCGGAGTTGAGCTTCAAAGCTCTTCTCCGCGATGATTGCGTCTTGCAGATAGTGGAGGATGATTTCGCTTGCGTTTCCGGCCAAAGATTGCCCTTTAGCGCCGCTTAAGCAGCAGCTTTGTGATGGAGTGAAGCCGGCCAAATGCCAAGCTCTATAAACTCGCTTTCGAAGCGGGCTTGCTCCTTGGGATCTTCCGAAGGCCGCAATTCGCGGCAACACTCGCGCAGCGCTTTTTCAAGAGGTCGGTTGGCCGCTTCGTCACCCAGCACCACTTGGACCAGTTCGCGGGCGGCGCGGCGCGCGGCTTCCGCAGACTTCGCAAACATCATGGCTTCGTAGCGATCGTTGATAATCTGGGTCTGTCGATTCATCTTTCCCTCACCGGTTAGATGCGCCCGGCTTGGTTTTCGGTGCGATTGCTGGGACTTCGCCCGCATTTTTTCGCAGCCCCGTACTGCCGCTCCCGCCTTCTCCCGCTGCCGTCCCGAGAGCTAGGTAAGTTGCTGTGCGCCCAGCTCCTGAATGCGGTCTTAGCCGGCGCGCCATAAAATCATGCGCCGCCGTTTCGAGCGCCCTCCGAACCCCTTCGTCCGTGACTTCTGAGAAGTCTTCGTACCAGAGTCCTACGGCGCCAAAAGGATGCGGGGTGGCCACGCAAACCACTTCGTCCACCTGCTTCCTCACTTCGTTCAAAGTCGGCCTGGCCGCCACCGGCACTGCAACCACAATGCGCCCCGCTCCTCGCTCCCGCAGCGCCCGCGCCGCCGCCAGCATCGAAGCCCCGGTCGCCAGTCCATCATCCACTACCACCAACGTTCGGTCCTTGAAGCCCGGCTGTCCGCGGTCTTCCCGGTATAGCCGCTCCCGGCGTACTAACTCTTTTAGCTCGCGCTCGGTGATGCGTTCGATAACTTCTTCTGAGAGGTTCAGATATTCGATCAGCGCTTGGTCCAAAACCCTCGTGCCGCCGCTAGCTACCGCGCCGAACGCCAATTCTTCCTGAAGCGGCGTTCCCAGCTTCCGAACTACGAATACGTCCAGTGCCGCGCCCAGCGTCTTTGCGACTTCGACACCCACCGGTACGCCGCCGCGTGGCAGCGCTAGCACAAACGGCTCCGTATCCTTTACTGCTGGACCGAGATGCTCCGCAAGTATTTGTCCAGCCTCGGTTCGATCGTGGAACAGTGCCATCGCGGCGGCCTCCAGCCGGAGTCTATACTAAGTGCGGTCTTTTCTTGAGATGCCGGCCATCTCTGTCAAAGTTTCGCGTCTGTGACCGTTATTCAAGTAAGGTATCTAACTAATTTACCCAAGAATAGTTTCCTCCGTCAACCATGAAACCCGCTTCTGGCCGGCGAGATCAGATCTAGCGATGTCTGTCTATGACTTGAGATCCGCCTTTCCGCTGAGCGACAAGACCTTTGTTGCTTCCGATGTGCGCTGGCTCTGCCGTCTGGCCGAAGCCTCCGACCAGCGTCCCGACGCCGACCGCCTCTCCTGGTACCTCGTCTTCGAACCAATGGATGCCCCCGCTCACAATCGGCCGCCTCTCCGGAAGCTCGAGGTTGTCACTACCGCCATGCATCTCCTCGAATCCGGTTGGGGAGCGGACCTGCCGGACCGCATCGTTGAGTGGCTCCTGACTACGGAACAGGATGGGCGTCGGGAGTGGCTCGATTACTAGTCCGGAAGTTCCCATCGCCCGTTAGCTCGGTCAGACGTTTCATACACCTGACTAGCGCCGTCCGACTGGCTTTTCACGTATTTACTTTGTTGAGCCGAGCAGAGAGATAAGACCCGGCCCAAATTCACTCACTTGTCAAGACCTAGGGCGCCTAACAGGGGTATGATGTCCTTTAACACGAACCTAGAAAAACTATGAGTCGTAGCAGGTCCACAATTTTCTTGGCTGCTCTGCTTCTTATCGTCGCGTGCAGTAAGACGTCGCGAAAGGTGAGTTACGTAGAAAAGGGGAACCGCCTTGCCTCGGAAGGCAAGTACGAAGACGCCGAGATCTTCTACAGGAAGGCCCTACAGATTGATCCGAAAATGCCGGATGCGCTCTACCGTCTGGGTATGACGGAGTTCAAACAGGGCAAAGTGCTGCCGGCCTATCAAATGCTCAATCAGGCTGCGTCGATCGATCCAAAGAACGTGGACATCGTCACGCATGCTGCCGACCTCAATCTTAACCTGTATTTATCGGATTTGCGGCGGCCGAAAGCCCTGTATGACCGTGTCGCCGCCTATGCCAACGGCTTGTTGGCGCAGGACCCCCACTCCTTCGAAGGCATGCGGCTCAAAGGCTATCTGGCGCTGATTGACCGTCACACGCCGCAGGCGATTGACCTTTTCCGCCGCGCGCAGCAGGTTCAGCCCAACAATGCTGATATCGGCCTCGCGCTCTCTCGCGCCCTCTATGAAAACGGCCAACAGCAGGAATCCGAAGCCGAGGCTCGAAAGCTGATCGCTCAACACAAAGACTACGGTCCCGCCTATGACTTTTTGTTTCTGACCTACCGCTCGAAGAACCGGATGGCCGAGGCCGAACAGGTCCTTGTCCAGAAAGCGCAGAATAATCCCAAGAACATCGGCTATGTCTTGGAACTGGCCCGCTTCTATGATGCCGTTGGAAACCAGTCTGGTCGCGACGCCGTAATCGATCGCATCCTTCAACACAAAGACGATTTCACGACGCCCCGTTTGCAAATCGGAACATTCTACATGTCCGCCAAGCGCCCCGCCGACGCCCTTGCGCAGTTCCAGCAAGGACTCCAGGAAGATCCGAAGCATAAGATCGTCTATCAGAAGGCAGCCGCCAACGCGCTTCTGGCCCTGGGCAGGACAGACGAAGCCCGCAGCATGGTCGAAACTCTCGTCCGGCAGAACCCCAAGGATTCTGAATCGCAGGCGGTCCACGCCGCTTTCCTGATGAGGCAAGGCAAAGTGCCGGAGGCGCTCGCCGCCTATGAATCCGCCGTCGCGGCAAATCCCGACAGCCCCGTTCTTCGCTACAACTACGGCGTCGCTCTCGCTACTAAGGGAGATGTGCCGCACGCCCGGGAGCAATTCGAAAAAGCCCGTTCCCTCTCTGCTGGCTACGTCCCCCCGCGCTTCGCTTTGGCCGAGCTTTCTCTGCGCGCCGGTCAAAGCCGTGAGTCTCTTGACTACATCAATGAAATTCTCAGAGTTCAGCCCACCAACCAGCCTGCCCGCCTCATGCACGCGAGTGCGCTGCTGAAGGCTTCCCGTTACGAAGATAGCCGGCGCGAACTGGAACGCTTGATCGCGGATAACCCTAAGTTCTGGGACGCTCAAATTCAGCTCGGCAACTTGTACCTCGCTCGCTCGCAAACAGCCGAGGCGGAAAAAGTATTCCGCGCGGTATATCAGGCGAATCCAGGGAATGCGGCCGCGCTCGGTTCTTTGACAAATGCTCTTCTGGTCGAAAAAGAGCCCGATGCCGCCATTCGCCTTGTTTCGGACGAAAGCAAAAAGCCAGGCGCTTCTCCTGATTTGCGGCTGCTCCTGGCTCAAACCCTTTCCCGCGCCGGAAAGTTCGATCAGGCCCTCGCCGTTTACGCCCAGTTGCAGACGCAATTCCCGAAAGACGCCCAGCTCATCGCGCGGACAGCCGAGATCTATCAGGTCAAAGGTGATGTGCCAAGCGCGGTCGTCCAGTTTCAGAAAGCAACATCGCTCGCCCCGAATGACCCCATCCTTGCACGCGAACTGGCAGACGCGCTCCAGCTCTCTGGGCGTGATGCGGATGCCTTGACAGCTTATCGGACCGCCCTCAAGTTGGGCCCTGGCGATCCGTTAACGATGAACAATCTTGCCTTTGCGGAAGCCGAGAACGGGCAGAAGTTAGATAACGCTTTGATGCTCATCAAGAATGCCATCGCGACGGCTCCGAACAACTACGTTTTTCAAGACACCTTAGGTTGGATTTATTTTAAGCAGGGCCAGGCCGATGTGGCGCTGCCCATCCTGACTAAGGCCGTCTCGATGTCCCCGGGCGATGCAGCCATGCACTATCACCTTGCAGCCGTGCTCTTTGCCAAAGGCGACCACACCCGCGCCCGCCAGGAACTCCAGACGGCCATCGCCGAAAAGCCCCTGCCTCAGGATCAAGTCCGCATCAAAGAGTTGATGGCAAAGATCTCGTAAAGAGCTCTCAGCCGCCGTTCGGCAATCCCAAGGAGCCTGAAATTTCTTCCGAAAATAACTGGTGCAGAACTGCGCCTCATGTTGTTATATTTTTAGCAGGCTGCTAATTTATGCGCAAGAAGGCCGCTCAAGGCGCTCCCACCCTCGATCAGAAGTTGAGCCGCCGCGAACGCCAGATAATGGACATCCTCTTCGCAGCAGGGCGCGCTTCCGGATCGGAGGTTCTTAGCCATCTCTCGGACCAACCGAGCTACTCCACCGTCCGCACCATTTTACGCGTGCTCGAGCGCAAAGGATACGTTCGTCATGTTGAGGAAGGCCTGCGCTATGTCTACACCCCAGCGATTCGCACGGAAGATGTTCGTCATTCCGCGGTGCAGCGCTTGGTCAAAACGTTCTTCGACGGGTCAGCCAAAGGCGCCGCGGCCGCGTTTCTGGATCCTTCTGTATTCCCAATGAGCAAGGAAGACCTCGACGAACTCGCTCAGATGATCGAAAAAGCCCGTAAGGAGAAAAAGTAGTGACGGCGCATCAAATCTTCTTGTTCCTGGTCTTCTTTACCGGCAAAGCCACTATGCTACTTGTGTTCGGGCTGGTCTGCCTGTGTGTGTCAAGAGCCTCGAATGCCAGCGCCCGCCATCTGATTTGCGCGTCCGCTCTTACGAGCGCTGCTTTGCTACCCGCGTTGATGTTGCTTCTGCCCTCGATCCCAATTGTGCCGAGCACGATGGTTTGGTTGCGTATCCCAGCGACCGCCTCGCAGGCCGCCGGACTGAATCCTCATCTGGCGGCCAATCTGGAAAAACTCGCCACTTTGGCATGGCTGGGCGGATTAGCTTTTGTTCTTGTCCGTCTCGTGCTGGGCCGGGCGATGCTCCGGAAACAGCTCGCAAATGCTCAACAAGTGGAGGGCGCCGAATGGCACAGTTGCTTCGAGTCTGCTGCGCGCGATCTCGGGCTCGGTCCCTCCGGCATTGCCCTGCGGCGCGGTTCAGTCGCCGCTCCCCTGGCATGCGGGGTTCTCAGGCCCGGCCTCCTGCTGCCAGCGTCAGCTTCCCAGTGGACAGCACTCCAGCGCCGCAGCGTCCTACTGCATGAGTTAGCACACATCAAACGCCGTGATTGCCTTTGGCAGCTTGTCGGGCAATTCACCTGCGCCCTCCTCTGGTTTCACCCGCTCGCCTGGATGCTCCAGTCCAAGCTGAGGCGCGAAGAAGAACTCGCTTGCGATGATGCTGTCCTGTCCGCCGGCATTGCGCCGCCCGCCTACGCCGAAGTCCTGCTGCAAACCGCTCGGACCTTGCATTCTCCGCTCCTCTTTGCCTGCGGAATGTCGGGTAAGGGCCGCGCCGCGGATATCCGTAACCGCTTCGCACATCTGCTCGACGCCAGCCTTGATCATCGCCTGCGCGCCGCCGGTGCCAGACGTCTTGTCCACGTCTTCGCAGTTCTGGTTTTCGCTCTCAGTTTCGCCAACCCCTTGACAGCCGACGTATACAAGATCGGCGGCGACGTTTCCGCGCCTAAGCTCACGAAGAAGGTGGAACCCGAATACACCGTCGCTGCAAAAAAGGCCAAAATCCAGGGTACAGTTCTTCTTTCCGTCGTTGTCGGCAAGAACGGCATCGTGCAAAAAGTGACAGTGGAAAGGAGCCTTGATCCGGGTCTCGATGAAAAAGCCGTTCAGGCGGTCAAAGCCTGGCGTTTTTCGCCTGCCCTCCGAAAAGGCAGACCAGTGCCTGTTCAAGCAAAGATCGAAGTTAACTTCCGGCTGCTCTAGTCTAGGTCAGGATCACGTACCGATCGCTGCACCAAGATCTGGTATCTTTCGCGGCAAACTTACTCCGCCAGCCGTAACTTCGTCGTCAGATCACATGGAGCAGATACAGTACGATGAGGATCACCAAAACTAAGCCCAATCCACCGGATGGGTAATAACCCCATCCGCGCGAGTAAGGCCACGCTGGAAACGCGCCAATAAGGAGGATCAAAATGATCAGGAGAAGAATCATGTCCCTTTGACTATTGATCGCAAGGAACTTTAACAGGATTTATTCAGACTGTCCATCACTCGGACCGTTATGTCTGGTACGCTGCATTGGCACCGATTGCGCTGACAATCGGAATGCTGGCTTTCGGCCAAGGGCGCCCAATCAGCTCGAGCAAATCGCCGGCAATCTTTTCCGGCGTACCCATGGCGGCAACAGCGCGGTAGCGCGATCCCCGGTAGTACCGAACCAGTTCCTTTTCATGGGTCCTATATATCCGCAATCGAGCCCGGATCACTCCGGGTCGATCGTCAGCCCGCTGAATAAGTGGCGAGCCGTCCGCCCCGCAAGACAATTGCGCTGCGCGCGTACGCGAATCCGAGCTGACGATGCGCCCGCATTGAGGGCACTGCCGGCGTCGAGTCAGACGCCCCACAATCTCACGTATTGTCAGGCGGAAATCGAATACCAGCGGCTGCTGCATTCCGCGGCGCTCCAATAACTCACTCAAATAACGCGCTTGCGCGGCCGTTCGAGGATAGCCGTCCAGGATACAGCCGCCTTCGCAGTCTTCCTCGAGCAGCCTCTCCGCCACCACCTGATTAATGAGTTCGTCGCTGACCAGCAGTCCGGAATCCAGGACGTTCTGGACAGCTCGGCCCAATTCCGATCCTGACGCGCAGGCCCGCCGCAAAATTTCACCCGTCGAGATAGCCGGAATCGCCAGCACCTCCGACAATCGGGCAGCCTGCGTGCCCTTGCCGCAACCCGGCGGCCCGAGAAAGATGACAATTGTTCCGTGCCCTTGCATTGCCGCAGCCAACCTCAGCCACAGTTTCACCCACCAGGCTGCCTCATTCCAAACTCGCTAGGTCGCAGTGGACGACCTGTCCGAAACGCATCGGTCATAAGTACTTGCGTTCGCAACCTAAACCCTGATCCAACAACATCTTCAAGCAGAAATCCAGATAATATAGAAGGAGGCTGGGCTGGACCCTCCTGGCGCTGCGAAATGATTAAGGAAAGCCAAATGGAAAAGCTTGCGCAAAACATTCAGGAGGCGTTTCTCAATAACGCCCGAAAAGATAAGACTTTCATCACCATCTATCTAATGAGCGGCGTAAAACTGTCTGGGCGAATCAAGAGCTTTGACAAGTACTCTGTGATCCTGGAAACAAACAACCAGGAGCAGCTCATCTTTAAACATGCCATCTCCACGGTGGTTGTCTCGAAGGCGGCCCACAGTGGCGCTGCCCACCCGAGTCTAGGCAGCAGCGCACCCGGAGCTCCGCTTCTGGGTCAGGAAACACTGGAAAATTCTCACTAGTGCAGGCTCCAGGAGAACGGACGCTCATCGTAGGCGTCGATCTGACCTCCCGAGCCCACTCCGGCGCCCGAGCCGCCGACATTCAGCCCAGTGTGGAAGAGTCGCTGTCCGAACTTGCTACCCTCGCTGAGAGCGCCGGAGCCCAAATTCGAGGCCGCATCGTGCAGTCGAGGCCCACAGTCGATGTGGCTACCCTTATCGGCTCGGGAAAGGTCGACGAGATCAAAACCCTGGCGGCTGCCGAAGATGTCGAGACCGTTATCTTCGATCACGAACTCTCTCCCACCCAGCTTCGCAACCTGGAGCGCCGTCTTGCGGTCAAGATTCTTGACCGCACCCAGCTCATCCTGGACATCTTCGCCCGCCGCGCGCGCACCGCGGAAGGCCAGCTGCAGGTTGAACTCGCTCAATTGAATTATCTTTTGCCGCGCCTGGCTGGACGCGGCACGCAAATGTCGCGGCTCGGCGGCGGTATCGGGACCCGCGGTCCTGGCGAAACACAGCTGGAGACTGATCGCCGGCGGATTGGCAGCCGTATCTCTAAACTGAAATCGGAAATCGAACGCGTCCGCGCCAATCGCGGCGTGCAGCGTTCACAACGCCAGGCAGTCCCCCTTTCGACAGTCAGCCTCGTGGGTTACACCAATGCCGGGAAGTCCACGCTTTTCAATCGGCTCACTGGCGCTGGTGTGCTGGCCGACGCCAAAATGTTTGCCACGCTGGATCCTATTGTCCGGCAGATTCGCCTGCCCTCGCAGCGGCGCGTGCTGCTCAGCGACACGGTGGGTTTTATAAGAAATCTGCCCACTACCCTCGTGGATGCGTTTCGCGCCACGCTCGAAGAGGTTACCGCCGCCGCTCTCTTGCTGCACGTGGTCGATATCGCTTCAACGGCAGCCGCGGAGCAAGCCGCGCATGTTCTCAAGGTTCTTGCCGAAATCGGCGCTGAAAGCGCTCCACAGATTCTTGTGCTCAATAAGAGCGATCGTCTGCCGGAAGCGGATCGCCTGCAAAATCTAGAGACGCTTACCCATCGACTGCTCGGCGAAACGGCTCGTCAGAACGCCACCCAGGCGGCGCTGATCTCGGCCAGCACGGGCGCCGGCATTTCACAGCTGCTGGAGCTGATTGACAAACATCTGGTGCTGGATCCGGTTGCCCGTCAACGTTTTCACTTGCCTTTTGGCGAGGGCAGGGCGCTGCATTTGCTGCATGAGAGGGCTGCTGTGCTTTCCCAGCGCTATGAAGAGGACTATTGTGAAGTCGTCGCCGATGCCCCCAAATCTATTCGCGATAAACTCGCGGAATTTGCTGTTCCAGACCCCGTGATTGAACGCGGCAGCCGCCTTACTTAGGCATCACAAGCGGTGTTGCGACAAACCGGTATCCCACCCCGCGCACAGTTAGCAAGTGGCGCGGGCGCGTCGCATCTTCTTCGATGTACCTCCTCAGGCGCACGATGAAGTTATCGATGGGCCGCGTATCGGTGTTCTCCTGCAGGCCCCAAACTCTTTCGAGCATGGCTTTGCGCGAGACCGGCGTTCCCTGATGCTGAATCAAGAAACGAAGCACGTTAGCCTCCATGAGCGTAAGAGGAAACACCTGGTCACGGACATGTAATTCCAGCAGATCAAAATGGACGGCTTTTTCATTGTTCTCGCCAAACCGGAAGACCTCTCTCTGCGGCGCCGCTATCTCGACGTTGTTCGCGGTGCTTTCGATCCACTGCTGTCGCCGCAAGAGACCACGAATCCGGGCAATCAGAATTGCTAGCTCGAAAGGCTTCGTCAGATAGTCGTCCGCGCCTGCCGCAAACCCCCGCAGCACGTCTTCCGGACGCCCGCGGGCCGTCAGCATCAGCGTAGGAATAAACTTACCTGCCTGCCGAAGTTCAGACATGACGGCGAAACCGTCCTTTCCCGGCAGCATGACATCGAGCACTAAAGCGTCGAATTCCTTCGCCTCGGTCAGCAGACGCTCCAGCGCCTCCTCGCCCGTCTCGACCACCTGCACCTGATAGCCTTCCGCCTCCAAATTAAAAAGCAAGCCTTCGGCCAGATGCCGCTCGTCCTCCACCACCAGCAGCCGGTTCATTTCGCCGTGGGGAGCTGAAAAACGAAAGTGCTCCCGTGCGCCGGCCCTTCGCTCTCGGCCCAGGCGCGCCCTCCATGCCTCTTCGCCACCGACCGGACGATGTAGAGTCCCAGTCCGGTGCCCTGGAGCCGCGCCGTGCCCGGTCCCGGCACGCGGTAAAAACGCTTGAAAATCCGCTTCAACTCCGCCTTCGGAATGCCGACACCTTGATCCTTCACCCGGAGTGCCACATTTTTCCCGTCTATCTTTGCGATCTCTGCCGACACCTTAACGTCCTGTCCGGAGTACTTGACGGCATTATCGATGAGGTTCGAAATCGCTGCGCGCAATTCTTCGTAATCGCCATCAACCACCACCGGCGGCCCTTCTTCGTATTTAAGGCGATCCGGATCAAGGTTATGAAACGAGCGGGTGCGCGCAACGCATTCAGACACCAGTTTGTTGAAGTCCACTGGCGCGGAATTAACCAGCCGGGTTGCGGGCCCAACGCGGCCCGTACGCAGAACCTGTTCAATGGTTGCCATCAGACGGTCGCTGTCCTCGAGCATGGTCCGGTAAAACTCTTTCCGCTTGATCGCATCAATATCGCGCGTAAGCAGCGTCTCCAGGTAAAGGCGAATGGAAGCAACCGGAGTCTTCAGTTCGTGCGTGACCGCGTTGATGAACGCATCATGCTGGGCGTTGCGCCGGATTTCACGAACCAGGAAGATGGTGTTCAGCACCACTCCGGCGATAACCATTGCCAGCAGCAGAACGCCAAAAAACACCAGGATGCCCGTGTGCCAGTTGAGCAGCACCCAACCGGTATAGAGCAGCAGAAGAACTAAAATGAGGCCCGCGCCGAGCGCGATAAAGAACGCGATCGACTTTTGCCGGCCTCCTACAACCATTCCCTCAGCTTAAATCGCCGCGGAACCGAACTCCGCGATATTGCCGGATCAGGCCGCTTTTTGGTCTGGAACCGCGCTCTCGATCTTGGCTACGTGAATGGATTTCGCGACTCCTAGCATCCGGAGAAATTTAATCTGGATCCAGGAAGGATCGAATTCATACCAGGCCAAACCGTGACGGGCGGAAGTCGGATGGGCGTGATGATTGTTGTGCCAGCCTTCTCCGAACGTCATGAGCGCGACCCACCAGTTGTTGCGTGAATCATCACGAGTGGAGAACCGGCGTCTTCCCCACATATGAGTCGCCGAGTTGACCAGCCAGGTGGCGTGTAACCCGAACACTACGCGGACGCACGTAGCCCACAGCAGCATCGGCAGGCCACCAATGATGTAGAGCAAAACGCTCAGCGCAACCAAAGGCAGCCAGTGATAGTTGTTAAGCCACACGTAAAAAGGCTGTTTTCCCAAATCTGGCGCGTACTTAGACATCAGCCGCGTGTTGTTGTGCTTCGCCTCGCCGAACAGCAGCCAGCCCATATGCGCCCAGAAGGCGCCGTCGCGGGGCGAGTGGGGATCGCCCTGCTGGTCTGATTTCTGATGATGAATCCGGTGGGTTGCGACCCAAAAAATGGGGCCTCCCTCGAGCGTCAACGTGCCGCAAACAGCGAAGAAATACTCGAGTGCCCGGGGTACCTTGTAGGAACGATGCGTGTGCAGGCGGTGATAGCCCATGCTGATGCCGAGTCCGGTCGACATCCAATACAGAAGGATTGCCACCCCGAAGGCTTTCCAACTGAAAAAGAAAAGTGCCGCGATCGCTCCCAGGTGCAGGATCACTAACACGATTGTGGTGGTCCAGTTCAATCCTTCTTGCCCGGGAAGGGTAACGGCCTGAGTCCGTTCGTCGCTTTGCATGCTCACTTCGAACGTAACAGTCCGCAAGCCTTTGGTTTGTAAGAGTTGTGTAATTTCAGGCGTCACGGGGGAAGAAAACCCTGAAGGCCTGCTGACCCCGCCATGCTCTCGCATATACTGGGGTGGTCTGGAGTAACACGTGTCAACACGCAACGGAGATAAAGCCCGCACGAACAAGCAGGCTTATAAGAGGCGGGTTCGCCGCAGCCAGATTCGGGTACTGAGGCGCCTATCCGCTCCGTCGTCAAAAGGCGCGGAGACAAAACCGCCTGCCGGCTCGACCGCCCGAAAGTCAAGATCACGGCGTAGCCGCTTGGCGCTTAAGAAAGTTAACTCCGAGCCACGCGATGTCTTCTGAATTCTCCTCCAGATCCCTCCAGATGGACGCAGCGGAACACAGGTCCCCCAAGGCAAAACCGAAGCTTTCAATCGTAAGCCATCCATTATAGTTGAGAGTTTTCAGCGCGTGAAAGATGCCGTTCCATGGTATGTGTCCGCTGCCCGGTGTCCCGCGGTCATTCTCGCATGTGTGAACATGCTTAAGGTGTAGGCCAGCCTGCAGTAGAGCTGCGCTCAAATCTTTCTCCTCAATGTTGGCGTGAAACGTGTCCCACAGTATCCCAACGTTAGGATGCGCCACTTCTTCACAGAGTCGAACCGCATCCGCCGTCGTATTAAGGAAATACGTCTCGAACCGGTTTAACGGCTCAACGGCAAGTTGGATATCGTGTTCCCGCAGCATTGGACCCACTTCCTGGTATGCCTCTACTGCTCGCTTCCATTCGTCCGGCGTCCGGCGCCCTCCTGACATGTATCCAACTGGGGCGTATAAAGGCCCCGCGATGATCTTCGCTCCGGCTTCGGCGGAGGCCTGTATGCAGCTCTTCAAGTGCGAAATCGTTTCCCGCCGGACCTCTGCTTCATCTGCAATTAGGCTGAAGCCCTTGGCAAACACCGAACAGATTGTGCACTCGAGTCCGTTTTCGGCAAGTGCGCCTCTTATCTTCGCCGCTGGAAATCCTCGCGGCCGAAAAAGCGGCACTTCCACGCCGTCGAACCCCTGCGCGCGAATCACCGGGAGCAGATGGAAGTTCTCTTCAGTAAATGTTTCGGTCCAAAGGAACAGGTTCACGCCAAATTTCATGGAGTTTCCTCGGCTTTCACATGAAAGTTATCATTCTGGTAAGCTGGCCTTGCTAGAAAGGTCGAAGTTGCCCAGACTTCTTCTTCTTCTCCAAGTCGTGATAATCGCTTCCGTCGGCCTTTGTTTCGAGATCACTCGGCCGTCCGAAATCTCCTTTGAGAAGCATACGCTCGATGTGGGATCAAGCGAATCGGCGGCTATTGCAGATATCAATGACGACGGAAAGCTCGATATAGTCTCCGGCGAGAACTGGTACGAAGCGCCGCATTGGACGAAGCATCATTTCCGCAGCATTCCTTACATCAACTACTACATCGACGACCTGAGCACCGTTCCTCTGGATGTCGATAAGGACGGCCACGTGGATCTGGTCACTTCCAGCTGGTTCTCGAAGAAACTCGCGTGGTGGAAGAACCCGGGCCGAATCGGCGCCGCCTGGGTCGAGCATCCGGTGGAAACATCCTGGCCGATTGAATTCACGTTTCTGGTGGACCTGGATAATGACGGTAAGGCGAATGAGATCCTGCCGCAATTCGGCGACACGAGCGCGCCTCTGACCTGGTATGAGCGCGGCCCTGGAGGACTGGTTGCGCACCAAGTCAGCCCGCGCAGCTATGGCCACGGCATTGGCGTCGGCGACGTCAATGGAGATGGCCGCAACGATATCCTGACCCACGCCGGCTGGTTGGAAGCACCGCCGGACCCGCGATCCCCCAACTGGCAGTTTCACCCTGATTGGTCTCTGGGAGATCTCGGTTTTATCTACGTCGCCGACGTCAATAATGACGGCCGGCCCGACCTGATTACCTCCCTGGCTCACGATTACGGCATCTTCTGGCTGGAAAACAAGCCTGACGGAAAATGGGAGAAGCACATGATCGATGACAGTTGGTCACAGGCCCACGCCGTCACACTGGTTGACTTTCGAGGCGGCCACAACATCGGACTCTTGACCGGCAAGCGCTATATGGCTCACAACGGGCACGACCCGGGTGCCCGCGAACCGCTCGGCGTGTACTGGTATGAACGCTTGATCGACCCCCAAACAAAGCAGGTAGCGTGGGCGAAACACGTCCTTGATTACGGTGGGCGCACCGGTGGAGGCTTGCAGATTCCGGTGGCGGACATCGACCATGATGGAGACCTCGATTTTGTCGTTGCCGGCAAGAGCGGTCTGTTCCTCTTTGAGAACAAGAGCAAGTAGCGTGTCTAAATGGCAGAGAAAATCTATGATGTCGTAGTTATCGGCTCCGGCGCGGGCGGCGGGACGCTCTCCGCTCGCCTTGCACATCTGGGAGCCGAAGTGCTGGTATTGGAGGGCGGTCCCAGAGTCAACACCCGCACCGACTTCAACACTCACGCGTTGCCGTTTGAATTTCCTTTGCGCCACATCCCAACCATGCGACCAGGCAAACCTGGCTTCGACGGCGAACGCAGCCGCGGACTGGGTGGAAAAACCATGCTCTGGAATGCCGTCGCGCTGCGCATGAGTCAACGCGACCTGAAAGGGCGCCAACGCGACGGAGCCGGAGAAGACTGGCCCATCGACTACAGCGACCTTGCACCGTACTACGACCGCATCGAGCGCGAAGTGGGTGTTTGCGGGAATTATGATCATCTGGAAGATTTGCCCGATGGCGTCTTCCTTCCTCCAGTGCCCATGAAGTGCACCGATGTCGCCATTAAGAATGGCGCGGCAAAACTCGGAATTCCTGTAATCCACGTTCGCAAGGCCACCTTGAGCAGGCCCCAGCCAACGCGTCCCGCGTGTCACTTTTGCGGCAACTGTATGTCGGGATGCGATGTCGTTGCCAAGTACAATTCCGCCGACGTCCACATGTACCCCGCGCTTCAGACCGGCAAGCTGACTTTACGGCAGAACAGCATCGTCTACGAACTTGCCGTTTCCAGCGAAGCGCGCGTTAACGAAGTTCGCTATTTCGATCGCGAAACGAGGGCCGAAGGCCGTGCCCGCGGACGAGTCGTCGTAGTCGCGTGCGCCTGCGTCCAGAGCGTAGCGCTCTTGCTCATGTCGAAGTCCGTCCACTTTACAGACGGGCTGGGAAATTCCAGTGGACAGCTGGGAAAAAACTTCATTCCACACATCACAGCGGGGTTCGAACTCTTCCTGGAGGAGTTCATCGGAAAACCCGCGGTGAATGACGAAGGCTTTCTCGACCACGCTTACATCCCTTCCTTTATGCATACGCGAAAGCGTGATTACCCACGGAGCTTCGGGATCCAGTTCAACTATCAGAATCACCGCTCAGTTGGTTGGGCCCGCAGCATGCCGGGCATGGGCAAGTCTTTCAAGGAAGCCGTGAAAGCTGGTTATCCGGCGTACCTCACGTTCACTCCTTATCAGGAAATGCTGCCGAACGCCGAAAGCTATATCGATCTTGACTACGATCGCTTGGACGAATACGGTCTGCCGCGCGCGCGCCGCCACTGGAAGCTCGCGGATTCGGACATGCGCCTCCACAACGACATGAAGGCATGGTCGAAGGCGATCTTGCAATCCAGCGGAGCGAAGATCCACTCTGTGAGTTCAGATCCGGAGACCAATCATGAGATAGGCGGCTGCCGCATGGGATCAAATCCCAAAACTTCCGTATTGGATAAGTTCTGCTGTTCGCACGACGTGCCGAACCTGTATGTAGTGGACGCCAGCGCATTCCCCTCGGCATCCGAAAAAAACCCGACTCTGACCATAATGGCGCTGGCCACCCGAACAGCGGATCAGATCGCAGACCGTCTTCAGAAAGGAGAAGTGTGATGGCAACGTATTCTTCTGACCGCCGTTCTTTGCTGAAGATCATCGGCGCTATCAGCGCAACCTGCGCATACCCGTTTGCAAGCGACGAGTTACTGGGTCAAGCCATGCCGCAGCATGACCATTCCCCTACGCCGCAGCCGGCCGGCATGCGCTTCTTCAACGAGCGCGACTTCCAAACCATCTCTCGGATCGCTGAGCTCATCATCCCGGAAACGGATACGCCCGGCGCAATCGGAGCCGGAGTCCCCGAATATATCGACCTCGTAATCGCACGCAACACAGAGCAGCAGCTTTTGATGGCCGATGGACTGCGCTGGCTTGATTCCGAAGCTGGAAGTCGAATGCCGGGCAGCAAGTTCCTCGAACTGTCCGAGGAAGACCAGCTCTCTATTCTGCAGCCTTTGTGCGAAGCCGCCGATCCGAACCGCAGCAAGGCGCGCAATGTTCAGTTCTTCGCGCTGGTAAAGGGACTTACGGCCGACGGCTACTATACATCGAAAGTGGGGCTCATCGAAGAGCTTGGATATAGCGGGAACGCGGTCCGGGCCGAGTTCCCGGCGTGCAAAGTCTAGACCACCGTCAAACGCTCAGAACCGGGCAAAGCGACTGCCGGATGATGTTATACGCGTTCGTGTTCAGCCTGCCCGGATGCGTCGACGGGCGAGCGCGTCCGATCACAACCAGATCAGCGTCTGCACTTTTGGCAAAATCGCAGACTGCGTCCGCAACACCGCTATCCGAAATCGCGACTTCGACATCGCTGGCCTTCAAACCAATCTCGCCCTCGAGCTTGCCGAGTTGCTGGCCGAGCCATTCTTTGATCTGTGGCAGTACTTCGTCGACATAAACAGGGCGCCGGTTTTTCTGGATGTAACTGACCGAATGGATGACACTCAAACGAGCGCCGAAGTCGGCAGCCAGGCGGGCTGCCCATTCCAACGGGTGAGAAGGCTCCTCCGTCGGGTCTGCCCCGCAGACCACCGATGAAATGGAAGATGGATTCGCGTGCGCCAGCTTCTCCAGATGCGTTCCGGTAATCACCGGGCAGGCCACATCATCCAGCACCTTGGCTGTCACGGAACCAAGCAGGAATCTACGGAACGCACCCACGCCATGCGTGGGCATCACCAGCAAGTCAACTTTCTCCGCCTTCGCCACTTCCACAATCTGCGCCTCCGGCTCGCCTTCATATACCAGCCGGCGAACCAACAGGCCGCCAAGATCCTTCCGTCCAAAATCGTCGAGCTTCTTCGTCTCTTGCTCAATCATCCACTCCGGGACCGGAAGAAGCACGGGCGCCGAGATACCCGTTTCAGGCGCGACAAAAACCGGATTTACAACGTGCAGCAAGGTCAGCTCCGCCCTATACCGTTCTAGAAGCGGGCGCGCGTAGTGAACCATCCCTAGGCAACGTTCGGAGAAATCAACCGGCAGCAAAATCCGCGAAAGCGCAAGCATCACTTCATTATGAAGCAGCGTGGTATAAGCCATTCGTCCAACTTAGGTTGGATAATTAAATCGATCATTAGGCTCAAGACACGCGAACTGATTGGAATTAATGTTGAATCAAGAAGCACCCCAAAGCAAATTCTCAAAGCGAACTCAACCACACCTTCGAGGTGGCCCATCAGAGGATGCGGCCGCCTCGATCTCCTTTTAGAGCCACTTATTTACCCAATTCATAGGGCATCGCAAAGCGCCCTATTTGAATAGATGCTTTTGTATCCGGCGGGTAGATGCGGAAAGATTCAATCCGCCCCTCGCGGCTGACACGCGGAGCGGTTGCCGTGCCCATCGGCTTACCCGTCTGCGCAGTGTAAAACTTCACTTGGAGCGGATCATCCCCTTGTTTCCAGCCAAAAACGTATTCTCCGGGCCTCAGCGTCACGCCCGCAATTTTGATAGGGACCTGAGTAACAAAAAAGTGCGAATACTTACCTTCCGCTGAATAACCGGCTGTAATCAGGACGACGCCTGCGACGAACCTTCCTTTGCCATCTGTGATCCCGGATGCTGTGCGGAGTTCCGTCTCGATGTGCTCTTTCTCCACCTGCGCGCGCGCTGGAATAACCTCCTTGAGTTCTCCCTCAGTCGCGGGGCGCCAGCTTTCGGCTGAAAAAGCGGCGAGCGCGAAAGCAACCAAAATATACGTAGAAGTGCGGACTCTCTGCATGTGTCCTATTTGGATAAGTGCACGATACCGCGTTGTAAGGCCGTGGTGGCAGCCTGCGTGCGGTCTGTCACGCCCAATTTGCTGAGAATGCTATTGATATGACTCTTTACTGTCGCCTCCGAGATCGTCAGGTCAGATCCGATTTCCTTGTTACTCTTCCCGGCTACAATTAATTCCAGCACTTCGGATTCGCGGGCTGTGAGGTTCGGTCCCCCCATTCGCTCCGCCAAGCGCTGCGCGACAGCGGCTGGAATCCTCGTTCCGCCTGCGTGCACAGTACGCACCGCGTCCATCAACTCTTCGCCGAACATGTCTTTCAGCAGGTAGCCACGCGCACCGGCCTGCAAGGCGCGATAGATATCTTCGTCGCCGTCAAATGTCGTCAACACAATTACTCTTGCCGCCGGATTCATTCGGCGAATCTCAGTGATGGCCTCGACACCGCTCTTTTTGGGCAGCCGCAAGTCCATAATGGTTACGTCGGGCTTGTGCTGCCGGTATAGTTCTACCGCTTGCTGGCCGTCGCCCGCTTCCGCAACCACGTTCATATCGGGTACGGTCTTGAGCAGCGCGACCAGACCTTGTCGAACTACGTGATGATCTTCAACCACTAATATCTGAATTAGCTTCATCAGCTCACCAGCGCCTCAACCGAGACTCTGGTTCCTTCACCTGTTTTGCTGTCTACCAGGAGTTCGGCATCGATGCGCTCGGCTCTCTCGCGCATGCCTTTTAGGCCGTAGTGGCCCTCCGGCCCGGAGAGGTCCGGACGCACGTCAAATCCACAACCATCGTCGGCCACAATCATCCTCAATTTCTTCCTTTCAAAGGCCAGCTCGATGCTGACATTCTTGGCTCGGGCGTGCCGGATCGCGTTTGTTACAGCTTCCTGGCAGATCCGAGTTAGTTCATCCTCTACTCTAGGCGTTAGCGGCCGATAGGTGCCGTGTACCCGCAAGTCGACGTGTACCGCGGCAGGCGCAGCCGCCTGGTTTGCTATTTTCTGAACACGCGCAGCGAAGTCTTCATTTTCCGCGGACTGGGAGCGCAGCTCCCAAATGGCGCGCCGCGCTTCGCCGATACTATCGCGAACCAGAGTGCGCGCCTGATTCAGGTGCTCCTGCGCAGCTTGCGGCGCGGAGCCCAGCAGCCGCGCCACAACCTCCAACTGCACGGACACGCCCACAAAGCCTTGTGCCAGCGTGTCATGAATCTCCCGCGCAATACGGTTGCGCTCCTCCAGGACAGCCGCGAAACGGCCTTCCACGTCCCGCACGCGCCAGCGATAGAAACCGTACGCGAGAACCGCGAGCAGCGCCAGCATAAGGGCGCGGAACCAATACGTCTGGTAGAAGTGCGGCTCCAGGCGAAAGCTCAGTGAGGCGTCACTCGTACTCCAGACTCCGTCGCTGTTGCTGGCCATAACTTGAAACCGGTAAGGCCCCGGAGCCAGGTTCGTGTAGTAAGCGATCCGGCGGTTGCCGCCGTCGATCCAATCTTTGTCGAACCCGGTCAGCTTATAGCGGTAGCGGACTCGCTGTGGAGCCGCAAAGCTCAAACCCGCGTATTCGAAGGCAAACCGCGAATGCCCAGGCTTGATATCGCCAACAAAACTCGGATCGAAGGTTCGATCATCGATCGAAACCGACTCCAGGACAACCGGCGGAGGCGACGGATTGCCGGCAATGTGCTTCGGATAGAGCGCGGCTGCTCCTTTCAACGTCGCGAACCAGAGCGTCCCATCGCCTCCTTTCGAGATCGCCGGATGCCCTCCATCGCTGCACTGGCTGACTCGCAAACCGTCTCCGGTTCCATATGTAGAGACCGAAACATTGGCGGCTTTGCCGTGTGCCAGCTGTATCAAGCCGTCCACGCCGGCGCGGACGATGCCGATATTCGATGGCAGCCAAAGTCCGCCCGCGTTATCCTCGACGATCCCATAGATAGCTTGCGGCAGTCCTACCGAAGCTGAAAAGCTAACGATCTTTCCGTCTTCAATCCGGTTCAAACCGCCATCTTGCGTGCCAACCCAAAGCGCGCCGTCGGCATCTCCAAATAGGGCTGTGATTATGTTGCTGGAGAGACCGTTGGCGCTGGTGTAATTGCGAAAAGCTCCATTTTGAAAACTGCTGAGCCCTCCGAGCGTCGCCACCCAGAGCACACCCTTTGTATCCCTTAATACGGCGCCCACGAAGTCGCTTCCCAACCCATTGCTTTGACCGTAGGTGGTGAAACGGCCGTCCTTTATGTGACTAAGCCCGCGGCGTGTGCTGATCCACAACGAGCCATCGCGATCCAAATAAATGGATCGAACGAAATCATCCGCGAGGCCATCTGCCGAGGTCACCGAAGAAATACTGCGTCCACGTATTCTGTTCAGGCCATCCGGCGTTCCTACCAGAATGTCGCCGTTCGCGTCTCGGGCCAGTGCGAGGATCACGTTGCTCGCCAGCCCATCTTTTATCGTCACAGTTGAAAAAAAGCCATGCTCAAAATGGCTCAACCCTTCACCGGTACCAATCCAAGCACCGCCTTCCGGCAAGGCCAAAACGGCGCGCACCAAATCTCCTGGCAGCCCCTCGCGTGCCGTATAGGTTGCGAACTTCTGTTCACGAAGAATGGTTACAGCGGATTCAGTCCCTACCCAAAGATCGCCTTCGCGATCTTCCACGATCGAGAGCACCGTCCCGCCGGAAAGAGCACTGCCCGGCGGGAAGCGTTGCAGCTCGCCGTTGACAATCCTCGCAAGCCCGTTATCGGTGCCGGCCCAGATGGCTCCCGATCTGTCCTGGTACAGCGAGGTGACTACGCTCCCGGGCAATCCGTCGCGCACCGTGTACGTGCGGCTTCCGAGCTCAGACCAGGAAACCAGGCCGTTCTGCGTTCCTACCCAGGCATGGCCGGAGCGATCGAGGAGGATCGCCTGTACGTCAAGACCCGCGAGCGACATGCGCACTGGCACGCGCGCGAATCCGCCGTCCCGGAAAATCCGGATGCCGCTCCGCGTTCCAAGCCAGAGCGACCCCTTATCGCCGCCAGCTATGGCGCCCGTCAGGCTTTCCATTCCTGGCGGCATGGGATAAGCTTTAAAGCGGTCGCCTTCATAGTGTGCCAAGCCATCCGCCGTGACCGCCCAAACGCCTGTCTGCGGGCTCTCATACAACGACCACACATTTTCGCCCGGCAACCCCCGCGGCAGTCCAAAATTTGTGAAGTGGGAACCCCGTAGCCGCGCAATGCCTGCCGCCGTTGCGATCCAGAGGGTGCTATCGCGCGCGGCCAGAAGATGGCGGATTTCGTTGCTCTTCAGCTCTGGAGTGTTATGCGAATCGTAAACCGAAAACTTCAGGCCGTCGAAGCGAACCAGCCCGCCTTCTGTTCCCAGCCACAGATAGCCATCTCGCGACTGCACAATGGCATGCACTGAACTTTGGGGAAGGCCATTTTCCGTCTGCCAGGTCTGGTGCCCGAACTGCGCCAGGCTTTCCTGGCTATCGAGCCCGAGCGCCGGCACGCTCGCAATCCAGCAAGCTAGCACCCATAAGCTCGCGGCAGCGGCGAATCCGTGCCCGCTTGCCTTCACCATCCGTGTTTCTGCCAATCTGACAACTTACCTATAACTTTAGCTTCAGGACTCGCGCACCGCCGGAGGACCGCCTAAGACGTCGCTCACTTCCAATTGGATAGTGCGATGCGAAGTTTGAAGTTCCAATATCTGGCAGATGACTGCAATCATAATCAGCGCGGTTCCCGAGGCGAAGAGCGGCAGAGTTGCTGCCGACAAGATCATGTGGTTCGAGCTTGCGCTGATAATGATGACAACCGTGATAAAACAGCAAACCGCTGCATAGAGCATGCGAACCGCCCAGGCGACCAGATGAATACGGCGCATAAATGCGCTCATCTCACGTGCAATGATTCTCCGCCGCTCCGGCGCGCATAGTGGATCGCGGAATTCATGCGAGAGAGAGCGCACGCGGTCTGAGATAGCTATATAGCGGGCATTCGACCCGGATATAAGAATCGCCGTAGCCGACACCAACACGACCGGGGAAACGGCCGCCGCGAGAACTTGTAACGGATCACTAATGGCTGGCATATTGCCACTGTAGCTGGAATCCCAAGGACCGCATGTAACGACCTTGGTGCGCCGTTGCTGAGCGAAAGCAATTCTACTCTTGCCGCAGAGCCTTCATTGCGTCTATCCGGCTGGCGCGGCGAGCTGGCACAAAACTTGCCAAAATGGCGGCTGCTACGAGGAGCGCGATGGTTAGAGCAAAAGTTGCCGGCTCAAGAGGCTGCATTCCCTCTACCAGGCCTTTCAAGACACGGGCGGCGGCTAAAGCGCCTGATATACCCAGACCAACACCCAGGGCAATCATCGCAAGCGAGTGCCGGAACACAAGCCCCATGAGATCTCCGGCGTCAGCCCCAAGCGCCATGCGAATACCCATTTCCGGAACGCGCCGGCTGGTCAAGTACGCCAGCACGCCATAAATACCGATGCACGCGAGCAGCAGAGCCAAGCCGGCGAACACTCCGAACAGGAACAACAGAAAGCGCTGCCTGGCGAGTGAATCGCTTGCTAGTTGCTCCATCGTATGCACCTCGTATAGAACCTGATCGCCAGTAGCTCCGCGCACTCCCCGGCGCAACGCTTCCACCACATTGCCTGGCGGGATGCTGGTCCGGACGGCAATTGACATGAGTTCGGACCAACGCCGCAAAAGCGGATCGGGTACCTGGGCGAACGGGTAGTAGAGTTGTGTCCGCACGCTCGCCTGATCGTCCGCGGCGAGTCCCCAATATCGGACATGGCCCACCACGCCAACCACCGTCACCGGATCTGCCCCCAGACCGATCCAAAGGTGCTTGCCAACGGGCTGCTGGCCACCGAAAGCCCGCTGCGCCATCACTTCATCAATCACTACGACAGGCTCATTGCCCATGCGATCGAGCTGATCGAAGAAGCGCCCTTGGCGAAGCGGAATGCCCATGACTTTTAGATAGTCGGGCGTGACGCTATTCGCTAAGACCAGCGGCTGCTGGCTCGGCGGCGGCGCAGACGCGTTGGTCCAATAGCCGATTGGATTGTTGCCTTCGCGCATTGGGACGGTATCGACCATTGCAATCGACAGCACGCCCGGGACGTGGCGCGCCCGCTCCAGGATGTCATCCCACGCCGCGCGTATTCGCGCGGGGCTGGCGAGCGTGTCCGGCGAAAGCGCCGTTCGGGCGGTCAGTACATTTCGAACGTTAACGCCTGGATTGAGAGAGGAAAGATGCAGAAGCGTGCGCCCGAGCATTCCGGCACAGACCAGCAGCACCACCGCGAGGGCAATTTCGGAGATCACGAAAGCGCTGTGCAGACGCCGCGAGCCTCCTACAGCGGTGCGCGCTCCGGCACGAAGGATCTGTTCCAGTTCGCGCGCCGGCGCGCGCAAAGCCGGCGCCAGCCCAAATAGAAAGCCGCTCAACAGCGAGACGGCGAGCGCGAAGAGCAGCACATGCCAATCAAGCCGGACCTCTTCCGCGCGAGGTAAACTTCCGGGCCAGAATGCCACAAAGGGACGGAGGCCAACCGCCGCTGTGAATATACCGAGCACGCCTCCAGAAACACCTAGAATTGCGCTCTCAGTAAGACATTGGCGGACCAGCCGGCCGCGGGCGGCTCCGAGCGCGGAGCGCATCGCAAGCTCGCGCTCGCGCGAAAGCGCACGCGCCAGCAGAAGGCTGGCAACATTGACGCACGCAATCAGCAACACCAAAGTAACCGCGCCCAACAGTAACCACAACGTGGAGCCGACATCGCCAACATCAGGACGAAGCGGCTGCGCGACGAACGTGCGGCCTTGGTTGGATTTCGGATATTGCTCAGCCAAATGCCGCCCGATCAGCGATAGCTCCGTCTGGGTCTGGGCCAGGGTCACGCCGGGCCGGAGGCGCGCTACAACGTGAATGCCGGGATGCGCTTCGCGATTCTGCATAATTGCTTCAGTGTTTTGACCGAGCGGCGTAAATACATCTGCCGAATCTCCTCCCAGCCTGAAGCGCGCGGGAGCAACACCGACGACGGTGTAAGGCTTTCCGTCGAAGCTCAGCGGCATGCCGATGATTGACGAACTCCCGGCCCAACGCCGCTGCCACAGGTCATAGCTAACGATAATCACGGGGGGCGCCCCGCGGCGATCTTCGTCGGGCAGGAAGGCGCGCCCGTGCAGGAGAGGAACTCCCAGCACGGAAAACAATTCAGACGAAACCTGGAAACCGTCAACGTATTCCGCATTTCCGGAACCGCTAATCGTTCCGCCGCCGTAGCGCCATGCCGCCATATTGAGGGCGCGGCTCTCGTCGTGGCAATCGAGAAAATTGGGTCCGGAAAAAGCCCACAAGTTGCCCCACTGCGTACTCCAATTGGTCTGCTCCTGCAGGGTGAGCAGCCGGCCGGGTTCCGGATAAGGCAACGGCTTCAGCAGCACGCCGCTGATCACGGTGAACATGACGGTGGTCGCGCCGGAGCCAAGAGCCAGCGTCAGCAAGGCCACCGCGCCAAACCCGGGCTTTTGGCGCAGCGTGCGAACCGCGTAGCGTGAGTCCTGCCACAGGTCCTCCAGCCAGCGGGTGCCGCGAGCGTCGCGACATTGCTCCTTCACCTGCTCCGGACCACCCAGAGCGAGCCGCGCCTGCCGCCGTGCCTGCTCAGGATCGCAGCCATGCTCAATCAGTTCGCTGGCGTGTTGCTCAATATGAAAACGCAGCTCCTTCTCGAGCTGCTCTTCCATACGCCGGCGGCGCCACACGCGTTGCCACCACTTCATTTCGCACCTAACTCAGACATCGTAAGGATGAGACCCACGGCTTCCGTCAAACGCTGCCAGCTCGCCGACTCGGTTTCGAGCTGCGCACGGCCTCTCCGCGTAAGACGATAGAACTTCGCCTCGCGCCCGGTCTCTGTCACCTTCCACTCGGCTGCCAAAAGGCCGCGGTTTTCGAGCCGGTGCAGAGCTGGGTAAAGCGAACCTTGCGGAACCTGGACCACGTCCCGCGACACCTGCTGAAGCCGTTGGGCGATCGCATACCCATGCACAGGCCCAAGCGCGGCCACTTTCAAAATCAGCAGATCCAGCGTACCTTGAGGAAGGTCTGATTTAGCCGGCAAATCTACGCCTCCGTCTTCTACAGATATTACCAATTGTATATAGAAGTGCAAGGTATCTTTTTTGAGGAGCAGCCGGGCGAATTGCTGCTACATTTACAGGATGCAATCAGGTGCCGCGGCTTGTGTTTCTCTGCTTCTGGCCTTTCTGACGGTCAATCCTCAACCGCCAGCCACGCCAAAGCATCCGGTAAAAGACCTGTATCACGGCGTGACAGTCGTTGACGACTACCGCTGGCTCGAAGATTTTTCTGATCCCAAGGTGAAGGCGTGGGTGGCAGCGGAAAACGAATATACACGATCATTTCTGGATGCGATCCCGGGGCGCGAGGCTCTGGCTCAGGAACTTGCTTCCGCTTTGAGCCAACGCGGAACCACGTACGGCGGTCTCATTCCCATTCGGGGTCAAGTCTTTGCCATGAAAGGGGACCCGTCCCGGCAACAGCCTGAAATCGTCGTCTGGACGGGCCTCAGCAGGGGGGCCACGGAGCGGGTAGCATTCGATCCGTTGCACGTCGATGCCAGCGGAGGAGTCGCGATCGATTTCTTCGAACCTTCTCCGGACGGGCGCTATCTTGCCATCTCGTTATCGCGCCTGGGAAGCGAATCCGGCGATGTCCACGTTTTCGAAGTTGCGAACGGGAAGGAAATGCCGGGCGAGGTAATCCCGCGAGTCAACAACGGAACCGCCGGAGGAAGCGTCGCCTGGAACTCAGATTCCTCGGGCTTCTTCTACACCCGCTATCCGCGCGCCGGCGAACGCCCGGCCGCGGATCTGGACTTCTATCAGCAGATTTATTTTCATAAGCTCGGTACGGCCACCTCGCAAGACAGGTACGAGGCAGGCAAGGACTTGCCGCGTATCGCTGAGATTGTTCTTCAATCGAGTCCGGATGGCAAGTGGGTTCTGGCAACCGTGGCGAATGGCGACGGCGGCGATTTCTTACACCTCCTGCGGGATTCCGGGGGAAACTGGCGTCAAATCACGCATTACTCAGACCAGATCAGCCGCGCGCGCTTCGCTCCCGACGATACGCTCTTCCTGTTGTCGCGGCAAAACGCGCCCATGGGGAAGATTCTGCGCCTTGCGCCGTCAGCGGAAGCGACGGCAGCTCGCACGACTGTGGTTCCTGAAAGCGATGTCGCCATTGAAGACTTCATGCCGACTTCGAAGTTGCTTTACGTGGTTGACATGGCGGGCGGTCCTTCTCAAATCCGCGCGGAAACCTTGGGTTCCACGCCGGTGATCAGAACCATTCCGGTCGAAGGCATCGTTTCCATCTCGGGAATAACGAGGCTCGATCCCGATGAAATCCTGTTCCGAACAGAAGGGTACACTAGCCCGCCTCAATGGGTCTGCTACAGTCCAGACGCGGCCCAGCCGTCTGTCGTAGAAGCTCTATCGCCGCCGGGCGCGCTCCCATTAGAAGATGCGCAAGTGGTGCGCGATTTCGCGGTCTCAAAAGACGGCACCCGCGTTCCCCTTAACATTGTCAGCCTTAAGAACACCCGGCTAGACGGCAACAATCCCGTGCTTCTCACCGGGTACGGCGGCTATGGCATCAATGAGACGCCTTCATTCAGTCCGGTAACGCGCGTGCTTCTGAAGCATGGGTTTGTGTTTGCCGATGCGAACCTGCGGGGCGGCGGCGAATACGGAGAAAAATGGCACTTGGCGGGAAATCTTACGCACAAGCAGAATGTCTTCGATGACTTCTATGCCTGCGCGCAGTTCCTTGTCTCACATGAGTACACTTCGCCCGCAAGGCTTGCCATCCTGGGCGGCAGTAACGGCGGGTTGCTGATGGGAGCGGCACTCACGCAGCATCCGGAGATGTATCGTGCTGTGCTTGCATTTGTCGGCATTTATGACATGCTTCGAGTCGAACTTTCACCGAATGGCGCATTCAATGTCACCGAGTTTGGGACAGTGAAGGAAGCGGACCAGTTCAAGGCCCTTTTTGCCTACTCGCCGTATCACCACGTTCGCGACGGAACTACCTATCCCGCGGCAATTTTCCTGACTGGAGACAATGATCCACGCGTGGACCCGGGAAATTCGCGCAAGATGGTCGCCCGACTGCAGGCGGAGGGTCAATCCAAGGGTCCTATCCTGCTTCGTACCAGCAGCAAAGCAGGCCACGGCATCGGTTCATCGTTGAATGAGCGTGTGAGTCAATTTACCGACGCCCTCTCGTTTCTGTTCAGTCAACTGGAAGTCCACTGACGGCGAATCGCGAAGCCTTGCGAGCAGCAATCATTCGCAAAGGCCGCAGCAGCCCAGTTAGGCCCCATTGGCCATCCGTGGGCTTACGGTAGGCGGCGATTCCTGTATCGCTCGACGGTTTCATCCGAGGCACTTCGTTGGCAAAACGGGATTGCGCCTGGAGAGTTCGTTTGGCAAAAACGGACGAACCGTCCGGATGGGCATTGCTCCGGCTACCGCCGCTGAAATCAGATCAGAAGGGACCCCTGCGGTCCCGCTCTTCTACCGGCCGGAGCTGGATATCATCCGTTTTTTTGCTTTTTTGTGCGTGTTTGTGCGCCACGGACCCGGCATTGTGCCGGCCTCGAACGCTCCCCTCTGGAAATTGCGCGCCGCACAGGACTTCCACATCCTCACCGATGCCGGCGCCTTCGGCCTCCCGCTTTTTTTCGTCCTGAGCGCCTACCTCATTACCGGGCTCCTTCTTCGCGAACGGGACTTGGCCGGAACCATACATCTGAAAGCCTTTTACGCCCGCCGTGTACTGCGTATTTGGCCGTTGTATTACCTCGGAATTGCGATTGGCATAGCAAACAGCCTTCTGAGTCCGCATGCGGACTCGTTTACTCGCAATCAGATTCTGTACCTTGTCTTTTTCCTTGGATGGCTTGGCAAGGAGTCGTATCACAACGGCGTCGGCGTTTTGTGGAGCATCTCCGTAGAGGAGCAGTTCTATTTGATATGGCCCGCGCTGGCAAAAATTGCGGGCCGCAAGTCCGTCCTCCTGGGATCCGTCGCCACCATAGCAATCGCGCTCGGCACTACGCTCTTCTGGACCAGCGATTGGTACAACCCGCTGATTCATTTCTTGTTCTTTGCAACTGGAGCGCTGTTGGCCCTTGCTCTGCACAATCGTTCGTTTTCGCCCGGCGCTTTGACTCGCCTGGCGTTTGCCGCGGGCGGAGTGTCAGTTTGGCTCCTGTCCGCTGAGTACTCGGGCGGCTTCCATAGAAAACTCATTGGACTTCAAGCCAGCCTGTCCTATTCGGCGGTCGCCCTGGGGTGCCTCCTCATCTTCGGCTCTCTTATAAACCTGCCCTCTAACTGGCTGCCTCAGCCTCTGGTATTCCTTGGCAGAATTTCCTATGGGCTCTATGTCTTTCACCCGATCGGCCTCGTTCTCGCGGGCAGGCTCACCAGACCCGCCCTCATCAGCCAATATCAAGTGATGCAAATGGCGCAGATCTACATCATCGCCCTGACCATCACTGTCGCCGCCGCCGTGACCTCGTACTATTTCTTCGAGCGTCCCTTCCTGCGCCTCAAGCAGCGGTTTACGCTCGTTCCCTCACGGGCTGTGTGATTGGTTGCCGCTAACGGTTGCGAGAACGAAAGATAGAGATCCGGTCAACTCGTGGTGATCGAATGGCCTCTAGCCAATCCTCATCGGCGACGGTCATCGTGCAGGGGCCGAACGTGCAGACTCGAATGTCGCGGTTAGTCGCTTCGCGTCGCAGCGAATCCAGCACCGTGCGAAGCACCTTGCCGGCGAAGGGTGTATACAAATAGAACACGGTACCTTCCGCCAAATTGGCTGCCCGGGCGTCTTGCTGGATAAACGTTACTCTCTTCAGGTTGAGCGTCTCCGCGCTCTGCTGCGCACTATTGACGTAGACTGGCTCGAACTCAACACCAATGCTGCGGGCGCTTGTGCAAATGCAGGTCAGCAGTGGCACGTGGCCCAACCCGGACCCAAGGTCGATCAGTACATCATGTTCCGAAAGGGCAATTTGATCGAACAGATCGAAGATATGGCGAGCCGGAGTCGGCTGGTAAAACACCATTTCCGCCGCTGCCTGGACAATTACTGTTCCGGGCTCCTCAAACTGTAATACTCCCGCGATGAATTCGTCCAGATAGTCGTATCCTTCGCCTTTCGTGAGACCTGGCACGCCCTCGCCGCCGCCTGACGCGGGCACCCATTGGAGCAGAGCCTGTGCACCCCGGCCCAGCCTTACATCGCGGCGTATAGCCTCGTAGACTTCAAAATTGGCAGCCTCAAGCTTGCCCTGAATTGCTCTGGCACGGCAATACATTGATGCCGCTCTGGAGTCTGTTACCGGGGGCGGCATTTCTAGATTGAAAACATCAAATTGGTGTAGCGCTTCAATACGCTCACGAAGCTGATTCGGTTTGTACAGAGAAGTGTTCCTCTCCAAATCCCCAATCAGCTTGCACAGAGCATCCAACATCCTTATGGCACCCTCTTTGTTTAACGCCCCAGCCGGTTGGCCTACACTGCTGCTCCAGCCGTAGTGATTGTAAAACGTGCGAAATACGTAGCGAGCTCGGAGAAGCGGCCTTCCCCTTGACATTCGACCCGAAACGGATTAAGCTGTAGTCGAATGTCGACTAGAGAGCCCCATGACCGGCTTGATCTTCTTCAAGGCACCCTCGATCTTTTAATTCTGCAAACTCTGGTGACTGGTATCGCCCACGGACACGCTATAGCGACTTCCATCGAACGCAGATCGGACGAAGTACTGCAGGTTGGGCATGGCTCGCTCTACCCTGCTTTGCAGCGTCTGCTCAAGCAAGGTCTTATTTCGGCTGAGGACGGAGTGTCTGAGAATAACCGCAATGCCAGATTCTACCGGCTTACGCCGAAAGGGCGGAAGAAACTCTTCGTCGAAACCTCCAAGTGGCGGCGTTTTTCGCATGCAATAAGGCGCATTCTGACGCCGCTGCCCGACGAGAACAATTAGGGAGAACGTTAGCCGTGAGCTGGTGGAAGCGTCGCAGTGAGCAGTTGGATGCTGAGATTCAGAAGCATATCGACTTCGAAACCCAAGAGAATATCGACGCCGGAATGGCGCCCGGTGAAGCCCGCTACGCCGCACTGAGAAAATTCGGCAGCGTCGTCCTGGCGCGGGAAGAATCGCGTGAAATTTGGGGCTGGCTCTGGCTGGAAAGGCTCTGGCAAGATCTGCGCTACGGTCTGCGCGGTTTCGCGAAGGGACCGGGGTTCACGGCGGTCGCCCTGTTGTCGCTCATGCTGGGGATCGGCGCCAGCACCGCACTGTTCAGCGTTATATACGGCGTGCTGATCGCCCCCTACCCGTATATGAAACCGAATGAGATATGGGCGCCCGCAGTAGTTGGGCTCCATGATCCGGCCGACGACTGGCATCCGTATCCGCGCCGCGACTTTCTTGAAATTCAGAAAGTGCCTGCGTTCTCAGCTGTCATGGCGACCGACCCTGAACCGATGCTGTTGACCGGCGCAAGCAGCCCCGAAAGCTTCCGTGGAATTCTGCTCACTGGCAACGCGTTCAACTTTATTGGGGTGAAACCGCTGGTCGGCCGGACGATTCAGCCTTTCGATATTCGGCCAGATGGCGAGCCTGAGGCTGTCGTCGTCCTGAGTTATCAGTTTTGGCAGCGAACCTTCAACGGTTCCCGCGCCGCCATCGGCAGGAAATTGATATTGAATGATATGCCGCGTACCGTCATTGGCGTGATGCCGCCACGCTTCGGATGGTGGACCGATGACTCATTCTGGCTGCCCATGCCAATGAAACTGGCCGATGACACTCTCATTCATGTGATCATGCGACTGCGTCCCGGAGTTACAAAGCAAACGGCCGAGCAGGAGTTACAAGCTTTGAATCTAAGGCTGGCCTCCGAAAAGCCGAAAGACTTTCCAAAGGGCCGCTTCCGGACCCTGCTGCTGAATTACATGGACATTACCGCGGCAAGTGGCCAGATGAGCTCCAGTTTGCATTTACTCTTCGCGGCCGTGGGGTTTCTTTTGCTGATTGCCTGCGTAAACGTCGCAAATTTGCAAATGGCGCGCACCACGGCAAGAGTTCGGGAAATCGCCGTTCGATTGGCGATGGGAGCTGCCCGGCCACGGCTCGTGCGGCAGCTTCTCACGGAGAGCGTTCTGCTATCCGTATTGGGTGGCGCGCTAGGCGTGCTATTCGCCCTCGGAGCCACCCGCCTGATTGTCATGCTGATGCCCTCCGATTACGTGCCGAATGAAGCGCGTATTACCGTGAATGGCTACGTTCTGCTGTTTTCCCTTGCCGTATCGGTGCTGACAGGCATTCTTTTCGGCCTCACGCCCGCAATCCGATGCTCCCGGCCGAATCTCGCCGATGTCCTGAAAGATGGCGGCAGAGGCTCAGTTGGCAGCGTTCGTGGACAGGCCGCCCGCAGTTGGCTTGTGGTCGCCGAAGTGGCGTTGTCAGTGATTTTGCTGGCTGGCGCAAGTCTCGCCATCCGGAGCTTTGTCGCCCTTCTGAAAATTGATCCAGGATTCCAGCCTCAGCACGCGCTGAGGGTAGACGTGTCGCTTCCCCCCAACCGATATCAGACTCTTGAGCAGCGGAATACATTTGCCCGGAACTTACTTGATAGCGTGAAGGGCCTGCCGGGTGTCGAGCGGGCCGCGATTGGAAATGGCGGAATGCCGTTCGGCGGAGTCCAATCCCCGTATTCCCTGGAAGGACAGCTTCCCGCCGACGATCGTCGTATCGTCATGGGGCTCATTAGTAGCGACTATCCGCAAGCCCTCGGTATACCGCTGAAACGTGGCCGCGAGCTGACCGTGCAGGAAGTCGCGAATGGCAATCATGTGGCCTTGATCAACGAGGCTGCGAGTAAGCTTTGGACGGCACCCCAGAATCCTATCGGTAGACGAATATCACTTGGCTTGTTGACGAATCCCGGATCGCCCCAGGTGCCGATACCGGCCGGCGCGAGTTCTGACGTGACCATCGTCGGTGTGATAGGCGATACCAGGAACGCCGGCTTGAGAGACGCGACGCTGCCAGCCGTTTATGTCCCTTATACTCTGGCAGCGCCCCCTACCCGCAGCTTGACTGTGAGAACATTCGGCGATCCCGACGGAATCTTAAACGCTGTGCGGCGGAGAATCTGGGCGATTGACAAGGAACTGCCCGTCGGACGGGCGATCACACTCAATGAGCTTCTCGGGTTCCAGACGATACAACCTCGGTTTAACATGGCCCTGTTTAGCTGTTTTGCCGGATTGGGGCTGGCGCTGGCCGCAATCGGTATCTATAGCGTCATTTCTTACGACGTGACCCAAAGAATGCATGAAATCGGCGTCCGAATCGCGTTGGGTGCAAAACGCACGGATGTTTTGGCGCTGGTGCTGCGGATTGCTGCCAAAGTCGCGGCAGTCGGCCTTCTGATCGGTTTGTGCGGGAGCGTGATGCTTGGGCGGATTGTGCAATTTCAGGTGTTTGCAGCGACGTCTTTCGATGCGCTTTCTTTGCTGAGCGTGGCGCTTCTCCTGTCCGCAATCGCCCTGCTCGCCGCCTGGTTGCCTGCGCGCCGGGCCGGGAAGCTTGACCCCATAACCGCACTTCGGCACGAGGCGTAGGCGCCGCGCGACTAGGTGGCGGAACCAACGCGGCCATTCTCAAATAGACTGGACGCATGGCACTGAAGTTCACCACGTCTTACCTTGAAGACTCTCTGACCCTATTCCGCTATTACAAGAAACTTGCCGAGCGCGCAATGGAGCAGGTTACGGACGAAGAGTTATTCGCTTTGCTCGATGAGGAAGCGAATTCGATCGCCATCGTCGTGAAGCACATGGCGGGCAATATGCGGTCCCGCTGGACTGATTTCTTGACAACAGATGGCGAGAAGCCGGACCGCCATCGCGACAGCGAATTTGTAGCTCCGCCCGTTACCCGCACGGCCCTCTTGGACCTATGGGAAGACGGCTGGATGCAGGTGTTCCGGGCGCTGGCGCCGCTTTCGGATGCGGACCTCGCGCGCACGGTGACGATCCGCGGCGAAGCGCACTCGGTCATGCAGGCTATTAACCGCCAGTTGGCGCATTACGCTCAGCACGTGGGACAGATCGTAATGCTTGCGAAGCATTTCGCGCACGATCGGTGGCAATCACTGAGCGTGCCGCGGAACCGGTCGGCGGAATTCAATCAGAGGGTGGCCGCGGGGGAGCTTAGCCAGAGATAAACACGTTAGACTCTCGGTACCAAAAGTTGCCGAGCATGGCCCATAAATTGCACGTCTGAGTTATTCGAACTAATGCGTCCAACTTAGTGCCATGCGTGCGCGATTCCTCTTCATTCCGCTGATTCTTCTCGTTTTAGTGGCCGCCGGGCTCTTCGCCTTTGTCGCTGCCAATATAGACCACTACCGGCCGCGCATCGAAGCTGAGTTGCAGAAAAAGCTGAATCGGCCCGTCTCAGTAGGACATTTGGGTTTACGGCTGTTTCCTCTGTCCATTCGCGCCGACAGCGTAACGGTTGGGGAAGATCCTGCCTTCGCTTCCTCGCGATCGTTCGCCACGGCAACGGAGGTGTTCGTCAGTGCTGGCTTTCTCTCCGTATTGCGCGGAAACCCGGATGTCGAAGGTCTCACCCTTGACCGGCCTCAGATCGAACTGATTCGCAATAACTCGGGGAACTGGAACTTTTCCACCCTCGGCGGCCCCGCCAAAGCTTCGGCCAATGACACTGCGGCGCAGAATGAGTTGAAACTGGACGAGTTCCAGATCAAAGATGGCCAGGTTGCAATCACTGATGCAACCGCGGGCGAACCCCGGCTTGTATATGACCACATCGACCTGAAACTCACGAATTTCGCGCCGCGCCAGCAGTTCGGTATCGACGCAGCCGTACATCTTCCGGGTCAGGGCAAACAGTTGCTCGCCTTCAAAGGGAAGGGCGGCCCGCGCGTACCGGGTCAGCCGTCGGCATTACCTCTAAACGGCCATCTGTCGCTTCAGGAAGTTTCCCTGTCAGCTGCCAACCGGTTCGCAAAAGGCAGCATTCCGCCCGGCACCGATACCATGGCTTCAGGCGACGCCGATGTCGTTTCGGAGAACCAGGTTCTCTCAGCCAAAGGCAACCTGAATCTGAAGGACACAACCGTCCGGGGCGCCAAGCTGGATTACCCGATTGCCGCTCGATTCGACGTAACGGACGACCTGCTACAGCAGAAGGTTCTCGTTCGGTCGGGATCAGTTTCATTGGGATCGACCAGCTTCAATCTTTCCGGCGGGCTGGACTTGAAGCCTAAGCCGGCTGCCATAAACCTACATCTGGAAACGAACAACACATCCATAGAGGAACTCGCGAAACTGGCCGGAGCCTTCGGCGTCGCCTTCAATCCTTCTTATCAGGTAAAAGGGACCATTACTGCGAATTTGACAGCAACGGGGGCCGCGAGTGCTCCTCAGATGAACGGCACCGTCACGGCCAGGAGTCTGGATATGAGTGGTGGAGAGATCAAGCAACCGGTCTCGGTTCCCGAAGTCACCGTGACACTTTCGCCCGGCGTGATGCGTTCGAACACGTTCACTGCGCGCTGTGGATCTACCGCCTTGACCCTCACAGGCGCGCTTGCTCAATATGCGTCTCAAAACTCGAGCATTGACGCCACGGTGCAAACCAACGGGGCCAACATCACTGAGCTCTTGAACATCGCAAAGGCTTACGGCCTGCGTGCTGCCGAAGGTGTCTCGGGTACCGGCACCCTATCGCTGAATGTGCATGTGCAAGGGCCTACCGCGGATACCTCTAAGCTGGTCTACTCCGGAACAGGCGCCATCTCCAACGCAACTCTGACCACGCCCAGCCTTCCCAACCCGCTGAAGATTGCCTCAGCCAATGCCCAGTTCGCCCGGAATTCGATATCGATCACGAACCTGACTGCATCGCTCGGCGCCAGCACGGTGCGCGGAACGTTGTCGGCTGAAAATTTCGCTGCTCCGAATGTTCAGTTTGCCTTGTCTGCCGACACCATCGACACTGCGGATTTGGAAGCCCTTAGTGCGAAACAGACACCGTCAAAGAGTGGAAATGCGCCCGGCATACTCAACCAAATGATAGGTTCGGGCACGCTCGCTGCCGGTACCCTCAAGTCGCAAGACGTTGTTCTCACCAACGTGCACGCCAACTGCAATCTGAACCACGGCCTGATTACACTCTCGCCCCTATCAGCGAATGCGTTCGCTGGGAAAGCGGACGGAACGGTTGCGGTTGACATGCGCCCCGCAAAGCCTCTTTGTGCAGTGAAGGCAAAGCTGTCGGGCGTGGATGCGAATGCAATGCTGTCGGCCATGACTTCCGTGAAGAACGCGCTTGACGGCAGCTTGAACGCGAATAGCGATCTACACTTCACGCTCGGCTCGAGCACTGAACTGACTCAAACGCTGAACGGGTCGCTGGGCTTCAACGTAGTCAATGGCCATCTACGGAACGTTAACATCTTAAGCGAGCTTTCGCGCATCGGCAAATTCGTGAACGGCGCGCCGGGCCAGAGCTCCGGTTCAGGAACAGCTCTGAAGACACTCTCGGCAACCATGAACATCACAAACGGGGTCGCAAGCACCAACAACCTGACGGCGGTCATGGATGCGGGATCGCTGTCCGGCAACGGAACTCTCAACCTTGTAAGCCAAGCCATCGACATGCATGTCACCGCGGTCATCGCCAGCTCCGTGAGTCAGGCGGTCGGCGGTACGGGCGTTGGCGGATTCTTGAATACGGCGCTCGCCAACAATAAAGGGGAGCTCGTGTTACCCGTCCTTGTTACTGGCGTCATTGGCCATCCCACGTTTTCGCCCGATGTGCAGGCACTCGCGAAAATGAAAGTAAACAGCCTTCTTCCCACCAGCGCGGATCCGTCTAAGTTGACCAGCGGGGCGCTAAACAAGAAAGGCGTGAGCGGCGTTTTGGGCGGCATCCTTGGAAGCGGCGGAACGGCGCAACCGTCTCAGAAGAGTCAGGAGAACACCGTAAACTCGCTCCTCAATCAGTTTGGGAAGAAAAAGCCGTCGACGCAGAAAGCGACAAATCAATAGTCCATGCCTAGGAACTTGTTGAAATAGGGCAGCGCTGAGAGAAATTTGAGTGATAAACGGGCGTAGGTAGCCGAGGTACGAAAGAATTGGGACCTGAGGATGGTTGTTTTGGTGTTGAAAAACACCTTTTTCGCGCTCCGGACACACTTAGGCCGCAGTCAACCGCGGCAGCCTCCATAAATTGAAGGCCGCTGAAGTCATGACGAACTGCCAGGTGACCTTGGCTAAACCGCGCAGCTTGGTTTTGCGCATGCCGCCGGTTTGCTTCATCCAACCAAAGGCCTTCTCAATGAGCGGGCGTTTGCGCTGGCTGGTTCGATAACTGGCATGTCCGGTCGTGCGGTCATCGAGAGCGCTGCCGCCGGGCCGGTTGGTATTTTGTGCTACGTGCGGTCGCATGTTCATGGCGCGCACAGTGGCCACAAAGTCCCGCGTGTCATACGCTTTGTCGGCGCCCACGGTGATCGGTTTCCGCTGCTTGCGCCACCGGCGGTGCAGCATCAACAGCGCCGCATCCCGTTCGGCGGTGCCATCGGCGTGCGTCAGCATCGCATCCACAATCATCCCGTTGCGATTTTCCAGCAGCACATGGCCGAGATAACCTAACCGAGCCTCCTGCCCATGGCCTTTGCGATAGAGTTTGGCGTCCGGATCGGTCTTGGACGCATGCGTGTCGTTGGTCCGCTTGTCGCCCCGGAACTGGCCCGGTGTGTCATCGCCGCCGTCCTTCTTCTGAAAGCTTTTCTGACTCGCCCAGGCTTCGATCAGCGTGCCATCGACGGTAAAGTGCTCCTCCGACAAATGCGGCTTGGCCTGCTCGAGTACGCGCGCAAAGAACGCCCGCGCCACGTCCTGGTTCAGGAGCCGTTCCCGGTTCTTGCTGAACACCGCGTGATTCCACACCGGTTCATCCAGTTCCATTCCCACAAACCAGCCGAACAGCAGATTGTAAGTCATCTGCTCCATCAGCATGCGCTCGCTGCGGACCGAGTAAAAGATCTGCAACAGCACCGCTCGTAGCAGCCGCTCGGGCGGCACCGACGGCCGGCCTGTCTTGGCGTACATGCCGTCGAACTCCCGAGCCATGCCCCGCAAAACCTCGTCCACCAGCTTGCGAATGGCTCGGAGCGGATGGTCTTGCGGAACCCGCTCCTCCAGCGATACGTAGCTGAACATTCCCGACTGCTGTTGATCGTCTCCTCGCATACGACAATCATGCCCGCAAATGTTTTAAAACGGAAGAGCCTCAGGATGAGTTTTTCAACAAGTTCCTAGAGATAACTCAGCCACCAATCGCGGCGGCTGGCTTTGACTTCCGCAAACCATTTGCAGAGCGGATAGAGAGCAACGACGATCACTATCCATACGCCGTACACGACCGGGAGCCCGTAGCCAAAATCCGGCGGAAACAGCTGCCTCGGCCCACCCATTGAAGGCAAGGGATTGAACGTGAACTCAAGAGCTCGCCTTCCGTACTTGAGCCAAGCCGCGAGCACCGCCAGTCCATGGATGGCGTAAAAGTGCAGGACGAAGTAAAACAGCGGAACGCGCCCGAAGACGATCGGATTACCGCGCTTCAATGGCCACCGATCGAAAAAAGCGAGAACTAAGAATCCGGGTCCTAAGGTCATCAGTAAAAAGTCGAGCGATGCAGGGTATTTCGTGCAGTTGAGAAACGACAGCACGATGAAAATGGCCGACTTGTGATGCGACCACGGCGCCGGATCGCCATAGATATTGACAGCTCGGATGATAAGGAAAGCGATTATCAAAACGAATCCGATTCTCAACATAAACCGCCGCCGCTCTGCCGGTTCCCATTGGAACACTTGAGCGAAGCGGAAGCCGGCTGCCATCACTGCGATCCAGGGTAGAAGTGTATAGGTCACCAGCACTGCGTGTCCCGCAAAAGAGACTATGCCGGGCTGATGAAGCAGATTCCAGATCCAGGCAGCAGAACCAAACGGAGCTGCTTGAATCTTGCCCAGGCAATTGTGCAGTACGATCACGATCACGCTGAGCGCGGCCAGCGCCCGGACCGGCAGATGAATCAGTGCTGCCATCACAATCATGCAAGTGCCGAAGATCCACAGAATCAAAAGCAGAATTGTGAAACGGAGAGTAAAGTTGAAGTCATACGCCAGACGCATAACGGTCAGCTCCAACAGAACGAGCCAAAGACCGCGCGTCCACAAAAACCGCAAGAGCTGGCTTTTGCTGTGCTGGCCTTGCTGCCACCAAGAAAGGCGCCCATGCCGGCCGTGAACATGAACACGGGCAAGCAAACATGCGTAATCCAGCGTGTAAAAAACAGGATGGGAGTCGTTCTGGTCAGATCGGTAGGCGAGAATAACGCTGCATCGCGATGAAAGAAATCACGGACGTGGTCCAGAGCCATTAGAATCATCACCGCCCCGCGAAGCGCGTCGATGGCCGACAGGCGCGAACTCGGTTCATGGCGCTTTACCATAACTTTTCGGTTGCCCCTTTCGAATCCACTTATTGTGAAGCCGATTCGAAGCCTCCGGTCCACCACGCGGCAGGATTTAACCGTGCGTGAGTTCTTACGGTCCGCTGCAGCTTTGATCGGTCTGTCGAGCGCGCCCTTTTCGATTTCTGGAACCGAGCTGCCCGATACTCAGATCACTCCGCTCGAAGTGGGAGGCAGCCTGATCGAGATCAGCTTTGATCCCGATCGCTTTGACCTCTCCGCGCAACAGATCATCGCTTGGGTTTCAAAAGCTGCGCGAGCAGTCGCAACCTACTACGGCACATTTCCGGTTCCCCGCATGCGCGTGCGAATAGAGTCGTCGGAAAGCCAAACCGGCGTTTTTCACGGAACCACATGGCCCCGCAGGCCGCCGTTCACGCGCATATTTCTAGGCCGTCGCACCACGCAAGCCCAGCTCGACGGCGACTGGATGATTACCCACGAATTCGTTCATACTGCATTCCCGGACGTCGCGGAGGAACATCACTGGATCGAAGAAGGTATCGCGACTTATGTGGAGCCAATTGCCCGCGCACAGGCCGGAGAACTAAGCGCCGGGCAAGTCTGGGCTGGTATGGTACGCGGAATACCGCAAGGTGAGCCCCAGGCCGGCGATTCCGGGTTGGACCACACGCATACGTGGGGCCGCACCTACTGGGGAGGCGCTTTGTTTTGTCTGCTGGCCGATGTACAAATTCGTCAGGCGTCTCATAACAGAATGGGACTTCAAAACGCCCTGCGTGGCATCCAGCGTGCCGGTGGCACGATCAACGCCGATTGGAGCCTCGAAAGAGCGCTCGCCACGGGGGATGAGGCGGCGCAAACCGGAGTCCTTCGTAAGCTCGATGGAGAAATGAAGGACAAACCCGTAACCGTCGACTTACCCTCCTTGTGGCGAAACTTAGGAGTAACAGTCGGGGCAGGGAAGGACGCATCGTTTGATGACAAAGCTCCTTGGGCCGACACGCGATTATCCATTACGGCGCCGCTGAAATCCTAACCCGCGGCCCGTGAAAATTTCTTTTCAAACACCATAACCTTTCGAAGATGTTCTGCGAAACCTGTTGCAGAGCGTAGCCGAGGAACAAGCTGCGGCTCGTCATTCAAAAAAGAGAAAGGCTTCCCATGAAAACTTCAATGAAGAGTCTGATGATTACGGCCGCCGTTTCCGGCTTACTTGGCGGAACAGCAGCCCGGTTGACCGCCGCGGAAACGGTGCCCCAAGCCAACGGATCTGCAGCAGTGAGCGCAAAAACCGTAAAGGCCGGAAAGGTCTCGTTTCGAACCGTGTCAGACCAGGACACTGACAAGCACTCCTGCAAGGGCAAGAACGATTGCAAAGGCCAAGGCGGGTGCAAAGCCGGAGACAACGGCTGCAAGGGCAAAAACTCCTGTAAGGGCAAGGGCGGTTGCGCAACAGACGGTTCTAAGCCGCCTCAACTTCTCTAGTTTCCCTCATCGGACTGGTCCAGCCTTAGGGACCAGTCCTTTTTTTGATCAAGGAACGATTTCAAAATGCCTGCAAATCGGTTTAATGGCTTCACTGACTACGGAATCGGAATTGGATTGCGAATACCCCACTTTCGGCATATCTTGCAACGCAAGCCGGTGGTGGACTGGTTTGAGATTATTTCCGAGAACTATATGGTCGACGGAGGCAAGCCGCTCCGGGTTCTAGACCAGATACTCGATCAGTATCGTGTCGTCCAACATGGCGTCTCAATGTACTTCGGGTCCGCGGAGCCGCTGAATCGTGAGCATCTAAAACGGCTGAAAAATCTGGTCCGCCGGACACGCACGCCTTGGCTTTCCGATCACCTTTGCTGGGGTAGCGTCGACGGCCGGTATACCCACGATTTGCTTCCTATGCCGTATACCTTTGAGGCTGCCAAAATCACAGCAAACAACATTCGCCGCGTACAGGACTTTGTAGAAATTCCCGTAGTGGTAGAGAACGTGAGCAGTTATGCCGAATATCACGTCTCGGAAATGACCGAGTGGGAATTTCTAGCGGAAGTCGTGGAGCGGGCTGATTGCGGAGTTTTGCTGGATGTTAATAACATCTACGTTTCATCCCAGAACCACTCCTTCGATCCGGTCGCCTACGTGGACGCCGTACCGGCCGATCGTGTGGCGCAGATTCACATTGCCGGCCATTCTAAGTTTGAGAAGTACATTCTCGACACGCACGATCATCCGGTACTCGATCCCGTGTGGTCTCTGTATGCCAGGGCGATCAAACGTTGCGGTCCGACGGCAACGCTTCTGGAGTGGGACGATAAGATCCCGAGTTTCGATGAAGTGCATGCCGAAGCGCTGAAGGCGAATCGTTTCTTCCATCGCGACAAATTACTGCAAGGCGCCGCACTTCCTGAATCGAAGTCGGCGGGTGCCGCATTGGAGATTCGATGAGCTCCCTTTTGGATCTTCAGCGGCGGGTAGCAAGAGTTGTGATGCAGCCCCTGGCCCCTGGCGACCGCATGCGGCGTAGGTCGCTCAACGGCGGTTCTGTGATCGCTGAGGCAGAAGCGCTGATCAAGCCCAATAAGCTCCTTAGCTCTTTCGAGCGTCTGGAGATCTACAACCGGCAGTATTGGTTCCGGATTCTCACGTGTTTCAGCGAAGACTTTCCAGGTCTACGCGCGATTGTTGGCGCTCGCCAATTCGCTGGTTTGATGCGCGCGTACCTCGCTGACTCTCCTTCGGTGTCCTTCACACTGCGAAACCTGGGTTCGCGATTGGAAGAGTGGCTCCGAAGAAATCCCGAATGGATCAAGCCTAAGGAGACCCTTGCATTGGATATGGTCCGCCTAGAGTGGGCTCATATTGAAGCTTTCGACGCGGCGTGCGAGCCTTCACTGACGCTTGCCGATATTGAGGAAGAAGGGATTCAGGCGAACCTGTTTCTACAGCCGTACATTCGGCTTATTGAATTAAGCTACTCTTCCGACGATCTGTTGATCGAAGTTCACAACTACGAGGGCGAGACCGATACCTCCAGCAACTCGGCGCGAATCCATCAACTGAGGAGGCGAGTGAGGCAGTATGAGCAGCCTGAGCGCGAGCGCATTTACCTGGCTGTCCACCGTGCGGAAGACTCGGTGTATTACAAACGCCTCGAGCCCGAGGCCTTCCTCATGTTGAAAGCCCTCGAAGCCCGACACTCCCTCGAAGCGTCGGCCGAGGCGGCGTTTGCGAGCAGCTCCATGCCAGAGGATCAGCGGCTCATCTCGCTTCGGGAGTGGTTCGCAAATTGGGCGGAACTCGGTTGGCTCTGCCGTCCCGCAAACCAGAAAGACATTTGCTCTTAGCGAATTACCCAAGGAAGGATCGAATCAGCAATGCAAACCCGAGGTGTGTCGACGCGGGCGGCGTCCCTTTACAAGAGCCTTGTTCGAGGGGCATCTGCCACGCAGCCTGTATTTTTATTAGCAATTCGCCTTTACTGGGGTTGGCAGTTCGCGCAAACGGGCTGGGGTAAATTGCAGCATCTGCCCAAAGTCACTGCCTTCTTCACGGATCTCGGAATTCCGGCGCCCGCGTTTTCGGCGTTTGCCGTTTCGTGGCTCGAACTCGCCGGAGGCATTCTGCTCGCTGTTGGACTTGGTTCGCGTTTCGTTGGACTGTTGCTCGCCGGGGACATGTTCGTTGCGTACTTGACTGCCGGCCGGAGTAACTTACTGTCCTTCTTCTCCGATCCGGGCAAGTTTTACAGTGACGATGCCTTCACGTTCCTGTTCGCAGCCCTGATTGTTCTCATTTTCGGGCCGGGCCGGATTGCACTCGACGAGCTATTGAAGCAGCGCTCTTCAGCGGACCCTGAGAACCGCATTGCCACGGCGCGCAAGCAAGCGGCCAGCTCCACTCCTTAGGGGTCTCCGGTCACCGTGGTCATACATCAGGAACGGCAAAAGCCGGAGGCATGGCAAGTTCGTCGAGAGAGCCACGGAATAAAGTGGCTGAGACCTCTTTACGCCCTGGATTGGTGGCTCGCATGGCTCGCCTATGCCTTGAGCCATTGGGTTCTGCTCGAGGTACTCGAGTATCTCGGCACCTTCTCGCTTCTAATCGCTGTCGTTTTCTATTTTGCCGAGTCCGGTGACCGCCTCAAACAAAAACACTACCAGGCATGGCAGGTCATTAACACAGCTCAGGGTAAAGGCGGAAGCGGTGGACGTCTCGAGGCCCTCGAAGAGCTGAATGCGGACCATGTGCCGCTGGTCGGCGTGGATTTGAGCGACGCGTTTCTGTATGGTGTAAAGCTGAAGAACGCCGAACTGCCGAGATCCGTCTTTGGCTCCGCCGACTTGAGGAACAGCTCATTTGAATCGGCCAACCTTGCTTACGCGGACTTCGACAGCGCCAATCTTCGCGGAGCCAATTTGAAACACGCGAACCTGAATCATGCAAATCTTCAAAACAGTGATCTCGTCGGCGCCGATTTATCCTCAGCGCAGCTCGCTGGAGCCAGCCTTGATTCAGCGGACCTCCGCAACGCCAATCTGAGAGGCATAAATTGGAGATTCATTAAGTCGGCCCGCCTGTGTAATTTATTCGGGATTACGGGCGCGCCCATCGAATTCATCGAATGGGCGAAGCGCAATGGCGCCGTCTTCATGGAAGACACAGGTGAGCAGAGCGCCGCGGAAGCTGCCGCGCAAAAGCAAATCAATCGGTAAAGATCAAAATGGATTGGCGGTCGGAGCTGTGGTATTGTGCTTCAATTCGCCGACGAGGCTCCGATGTCAGAACCGACGCTCACCGCCGCAGCCCAAATTCGCAGGGCGCGGCCGGACGACGCCGATATCTGCGGTCGCATTTGTTATGAGGCTTTTGCCGCAATCAACGCTCAGCACGGCTTCCCCCCGGATCTTCCTGCGCCCGAAGTTGGAGTGGATCTGCTCCGCATGCTGTTTTCGCATCCGGGCTTCTACTGCGTGGTGGCGGAGTCGGATCGCCGGATTGTCGGGAGCAACTGCCTCGACGAGCGTTCCACGATAGCCGGTATAGGGCCGATAACGGTTGAGCTAGGCGTTCAAAACCGGAGCATTGGACGGGAGCTCATGAAGGCTGTCATGGATCGGGCGCGGGCACCTGAATTTCCGGGATTCAGGCTGTTGCAGTCGGCCTTTCATAGCCGCTCCCTATCGCTGTACTCGAAGCTGGGCTTTGACGCTCGCGAGCCGGTATCAATTATGCAAGGGCCACCCATTAAGAGAGTCATTGAGGGATGTACCGTTCGTGCCGCAAGGGAGGAGGACCTTGAGGCAGCGAACCAGGTTTGCGAGAGTGTGCACGGCCATAGTCGGGCCGAGGAATTGCGTGACGGTATAGGCCAGGGCACGGCCTCAGTCGTCGAGCGGCAGGGCCGCATCACAGGTTATGCATCTGCGCTTGGATTCTTCGGGCATGCCGTCGGCGAGTCGAACCTGGACCTGCAAGCACTGATCGCGGCCGCCGATGGGTTTCAAGGACCCGGCGTCCTGATACCGACCCGTAACTCACCCCCCTTCCGCTGGTGCCTCGTGAATAATCTGCGCGTGGTCTATCCGATGACGCTGATGAGCGTGGGACTGTACAATGAACCCCGCGGCGCATATCTGCCTTCGGTGTTGTACTAACTCGAGGAGACCGTCCCAAGCGGCGGACATTTCACGCTCGTTATTCACTGCTGGTCTCATGTTTCTGAAGTTTCTTTATCAAGCAAGGTTACTCATCAATGTGAATACCTGAAACGGAGTCGCGACCGTCAGGGAGCGTGTATGGCTGTTTTTTTCCGAGCGTCTTCGTTAGAGTACATTCCAATACTGTCAGCAAATGCCTTCGCCTGGCGTAAAGGAATTTCAGATACAGGAGACTCGACTAGCAGGAGCTTCGCAAACTGGCAGTGATGAGTCTCTTCGGTCGGATCGGACGGCGACATGAGCCCTTGAACTGCGATACGCTTAAAATTTCCAGATTGACGGCGGCCCGTTAGCCGGCGCGATCGCATGGAGGTTCTGGAGCATGGAAGACGATGAACTTAGTCGACGTCGTTTTGTTGAGATTGCGACGCTGGCAGCCGCCACTCTTGGGACCACACAGTTTGCGCGTGCGTCTGCGCCGACAGCTGACGTGAAGATCGGTCTGTACAGCATCACCTATGGAGGCGTCTGGTATCGCGGGGACGCGCTGACGGTGGAGCAGGTGATCGAACGAGCCAAGAGATTCGGCTGTCAGGGCGTGGAAATCGACGGCAAGCGGCCTCATGGAGATCCGCTCGACATGCCTAAAGCCCGATGCCAGCAATTGCGCAAATTCGCCAACGACCAGGGCATCGAGATATACGCGGTTGCGGCCAATAACGATTTCAGCAGTCCCATACCGGAGCACCGCGAATCGCAGTTGCTGTATGCGCGGGAATTGATGCGCATGACGGCCGACCTGGGTGCGAAAACCATGAGGGTGTTCCTCGCCTGGCCGGGTGTCACGCTGCTACCCGAAGGCGGCGGCCGATATGATCTGGCGCAAGCGCTTTGGAAGGCGGAGCACAAAGACTTCTCCGAAGAACAGACCTGGGCGTGGTGCCGCGAGAGCCTGGAAGAAGCGGCAAAGCTCGCCGGCGATTTCGGCATTGTCCTTGCCCTGCAGAACCACCCCCCGGTCATCAACAAAGGCTACGTCGATGCGTTGCGCATGGTTGCGCAAGTGGGGTCGCCGCATTTAAAGATCTGCTTCGACGCGCGCCTGGAGCACACTTTGGACGAAACAGCGGTCCGCAAGGCGGTAAACGAAGTTGGTGCGCTGCAGACGTTGTGGCATTACGGCGGTGAATACGACCGGGGCGTCGACGGCATTACTCTCAAGGGTGACGAGAAGTGTCTGGCAGAAATGCTTGGGCTTCTCGATATCGGATATCAAGGTTACGCGGGCTTCGAATTGTGCCATCCGCTGCCGGTGGTCAATGGCGAGACAGTAGGTCTTGAGTTTGTCGACAAAAACGCTCAACTGGCTGCCGAATGTATGCGCGGCATACAGGCTGAAGCCAAGAAACAGCACGCGTCGGAAGCCTGACCTAAATCCCTGGCAAAAAAGCGTTCCGTGTCCCCGCGGCGACTCGATGAGATCATACCGGCCACTCGGCTCCCCTGTGTGCCAAGGCCCTTGAGGAAGTCCAGGATCTTCTGGGAACAAATCGGGTTCTGGCTGCGTTTGTGAAAAGGAAGCGTGCAGGTTAGGTGGAGGAACCTATGAGGAAACTTATCTGCTCTTTGTTGCTTTCTGCGCTGGCCTTGGGCGCCGCGGAACTCACCGGAAAATGGTCGGGCAGCTTCGACATTACAAATTCCAACGGCGACACCAAGGCCGACACGGCGTACATGGACTTGAAGGAACAGGCTGGCGCGGTCACCGGTACGGCAGGTCCCAACGCGGAAAAGCAATGGCCGCTTCAAAAAGGGAAGCTCGATGGCCAGAAGCTCACGTTCGAAGTTCCGACCAACGACGGTGGACTCCTGGTGTTTGATCTCACCTTCGACGGTGAAGTGATTCAGGGTACTTGCACCGGCACGGGCAGCGGCGGCGAGAAGATGTCGGCAAAACTTCGCTTGAAGCGGGCGACCTGATGGATTGCGCTTGAGCTCATCAACGCGGGTGGGTGAGCGCCTCGTCGACCGCACAAAGACCCACTCTCCGACATGGCGACTACACATCAAAGTGGATTGCTCTAGCCACACACTTGGGGCGTGAGCATGACTCACCTCATCTTTTGGCTCTACATGGGCTTCACTGTTCACCGCCTCGCTCCCGACCGCTTCCGCGGTAAGTGGGCCCGGATGCACTAGAATTAGCGGTCAGATGGAAGCCACGCCGACCTTGATCATTAAGTACTTCAGCGGATTTATGCAGAATCTGGTCCCGCTTTTTCAACGGCCCTATACGTGGTCGGAAAAGCAGTGGAAGACGCTCTGGGACGACATAGAGAGCTTTTACGATGTCGATATCCCAGCAAAAAAGGCCAGCCATTTTTTGGGAGCCGTGGTCACTATGCCGGCGCGAAGCGTTCCGGTGGGAATATCGAAATTTCTCGTGATTGACGGCCAGCAACGCCTGACCACCATTGCTCTTTTGATGTGCGCCATTCGAGATTCGTTGTCACCCGAGGATCAGATTCAAAAGCGGCGCGTGCAGAAGTTTTACCTGACAAATGAAGATTATCCCGATACCGAATTCTTTAAGCTGTTGCCAACCCAAGGGGATAGGGAAGCCTATTTCCCACTGATCAAGGGTGAGGGAGCGACGGCACCGGAGTCGCAGTTCAAGAAGGCATACGACTTCTTTCGGCGGCGCCTGCGCGATGATATCGACAGCGGCGAAAAGATAGCCCCCCGCCGTATTCTCGAAATCATCGAGACTTGCCTGATGGTCGTGATGATCAACCTGAGCGATAGTGATGACCCGTACCTGATTTTCGAGAGCTTAAACTTCAAGGGCTCGCCGTTGGAGCAAGCGGACCTTGTTCGGAACTACTTCTTAATGCGATTTCCGGTCGGCGAGCAGTCGACCGTGTACGAAAAGCATTGGCTCCCGATGCAAAACCGGTTGGGTGCAACGCTGACCGAATTCATGCGGCACTTCTTGGGTGCTGAAGGCGAGGAAGTTCGCAAAACTGACGTTTATGCTGCCATCAAACGTCTGGTTGTGGATTCTGATTCAGCTTCGGTTCAAACGTTGATGGATCGGATGGAGCGGCTATCGGTTTTTTATAGCCGATTATCGGGGTTCGCGCCCGAAGCGGATGAGGAACTGAGCATTCTCTTTGACCACTTCAAGAGGCTCGACTTCGGCAGTGTGTATCCCTTACTTCTGTCCCTTTACGAGGATTTCGACGAAAACCAATTCACAATTGACGAATTCCGCGATTCCCTTCGAGTCCTGCATTCCTTCGTCATCCGTCGGATGGTCTGCGGCGTGCCATCGAACTCGCTTTCGGGCGTATTCATATCTCTCTGCCGCATCAAACCGGTCACAGTAACGCCGACCGCATGGCTTGCCGCGGCGCTTGCCAAAGAATTGAAAAACCGGCGATGGCCTAGCGATACGGAATTTCAGGACCGTTGGACGCGTGGGCAGATTTACGGAAGCCGCGCGTGTCAGATCATTCTGGAGTCGCTTGAACGACAATACGAGCATCACGAGGCAGCGCCATTCACCGAAATACAAATCGAGCACATCATGCCACAGGCTCTGACGCCGGATTGGGAGAATCGGGTGGGCGACATAGAAGTGGAAGTCAAGCGGCGCGGCGGGACTCCCAGTAGTCCTCGAAGCGGGCATTGAGGTAACAACATCGCAGGGCGATGATGGAGTTGGCGCCACGGACGGTCCAGAACATACCGGATTGTTTGAGGCGGGAAGCGATTACGGTCTTGCAGGCGGCTTCAATCACACCGGAACCGACGAACAGATGCTGACGGCGGAACTTTGGGTATCGCATGCGCTCGGCATTTCGCTCAAAGTAGTCCGCCTCCAGGCGAATCTTTTCCAGAACGTCAGTATTAGTTGACTCGATCGAGCGCAACGAGAGAAGCAGCTTTTCGATTTTCCCCTTATCGAGCAGACGCTTTTGGTGGACTTTCATCCAGTCCTTCTGGTTCGGCGGATCGTTGGGATACAGCCTGCGAGCGAGTTCCCAAAGGTGGTGGCGCGCGTGATAGAGATCGACGACCTGGACGGCGCCCGGGAAGTGCTGATCGGCAAGGTTCCAGATCCACTCGGCTCCGTCGCCTATGACGACTTTCTTTGCCGCGCGGCTCCAGCCACGGTTCCAGGCTTCCAGATAGATGCGCTTACCAAACTCCTCGGCCGTCTCGATGGCTCCCGTATAGGTAGTCGAATCCGGATCGCGAATCGCGTGGCCTTCTTTATCCCAGGCCGTCTGGGTGAAGACGCATCCCAGTTTGACCTCCCGCGTATGAGCTGGCTGACCGTCGGTTTTGCCCTTGCGACCCTCGGTTTCTTTCTTCACCACCGGCACGCCGGTCCCGTCCATTTGCACACACAGAATCGGAATGGTCTTGCCGATGATGACGGGCAGGTCCAGCTGGACGGCTTTGTGGATTTCGCGCTGCTCGCCTGTTGCGATGTCGGCTCCAATCGCCTCCGCCGTGCGCTCCACTGACTTGGCGGTCACTTCCAGACCGGCCAGAACCTTCATCTGCTCGCGGCCGTGATCGAAGGGCGACTGCTGACCCACCAGAGCCTGCATGCGGCGCACGCCCGGAGAGCAGTCGCGGTTTTCAATATCGAGCTGGCGGTCGGCGGGGAACTGGCCGTTGTGACAATGCGGACACAGATACCAGGGGCGCGACAGTTCCACCTCGCCCAGTGCTGTGAGAAGCCGTCGCGAGCGCCGTTCGCGGTAGCGCGCCTGATGACCGCACGGGCACGTGATATGGCGCCGCTCAGCGGCAGGCTCGGGGATCTGCAACAACCGCGTGAGAGCCGTCGCCCCGGCCTGATGCAGGGCGGTGCGGAAGCCAATTTCCACCGCCTCCAGGTCCATGCCATCGGTCCGCTTCCGTTCGGCGAAAATGCGACTCAACAGAGTGGTTACTTCGTGCGTGATCTCCGCGTGGATCGCCGCGGCCGTTTTTTTTCCTCTGGCGTCAGCGTATCCCCGACCGGGCGCAGGGCGCAGATCTTTTCGCTGACCTCGATGATCTCTCCACAGAGTGCCTGAAACTTGTGAAACTCGGTGACTTCCTGTTGTGCCTTGCGCAGCGTCGCTGCCGAGCGGAAGGTCTCGGTCACCGTCTTGCCTTTCACTCGGCGCGTCAGACGAAAGTTAGGGCCATGCCCGGCGTCATCTCGTTTGGAACAATGGCAACCGGGTTTCCCGCACTTGCCGGACGTGGCGGTAATCGAGCCGCGACGGAAGTCGCCGGCGGCGGCAAGCTGGCGGAACAGGTCGGTTCGTTTGGCCTCCAATTGAGGCAGAGTGTCGGTCATAGTAGCTCCTCCTCTTCTTAGCGTATATAGACGCTAAGATTCGCGCCACAAAAAAAGAAACTAACCGATCCTGCACTCTCAGGTCGCACACCCGGGAGAATCTTTTGGGTGCCGAGTCAGTCCGGTCGCACGCTGTTTGGCTGCACACCATCGGTAATCTGACGCTCACCGGCTACAACCCCGAACTGAGCAACAAGTCGTACCCCGACAAGCGTGCCGTATACGCACTGAGCCACTTTGAACTGAACAGGTATTTCGGGACCTGCGAGGCGTGGGACGCCACGCAAATTGAAGAACGAGCGGCGAAGCTTTTTGGCATTGCACTCCAGCTTTGGCCTCGTCCAGCTCTGATCCATGCCGAGAGCGCTGCTGCGGACGAGAAAACTGCGCCGGCCGGCTTTCACGCGGAATGTGTCAAGCTGGTCCAGAGCCATCTGGGAGTCCACTTTTTAAAACTGGCCCAAACAAGGTATCAGTCGGTTGATGGCCAAAACCGTATGATGTGCGCGGTTTCCGCTGAGCACAACGAAACTGGGGGAACCCCGTACTTTTGGTTCGCATTTCATAAGACGCAGCTTGATTTTCTACAGCAGTCAGAGAAGGCGTGGATCAGTCTCGGCTGCGGATCGGCGGAGACGACGCTACTGATTGGGCTTCCAGAAATCTCGAACAACCTGGCTCTGATGAGTATCACCAAAACGGAGGATCGCCATTATTGGCACATCGTCATTGCCAAGCGAATGGGCCGCCTAGTCCTGCGCCTTCTGGGCGGAACAGATGGCCCTGACCTGACAGATTTCAATATCGGTGCGGCCACAAAGCAACGATAGTGAGCTCTACGATGGCGCACTTGGGCGAAAAACGGGCTATCATTCCGTACGCGATTGGGAGCTTTTGATTTGAGACCGTCGTGTCCGGATCGCCCCAGATTACTCCCCGCCAAGAAGGGACTCCGCGGCAATGTCCAACTGAACCGAATACTAAAGCGAACATTCATCATGGAGAACTACATCGCCATGTCCGTCGACTCTAGAATCGCCTCTGACCGCCCGGAAAAACCGTAAAAGTTCTAAAACGCGGCCAAGGCGGATTCAAAACGATAGACTCCGTATTGGAGTTTCACCATGTCCATTCGACCCGTCAAGCGTCTAGTCCGTGCCAAACCCACTCTCGAAGGAGCCGGCGTCCACCTGCGGCGCGCCTTCGGCTTCGGCACTACATCCGACTTCGACCCGTTCCTGCTCCTTGACGATTTCCGCAACGACGTCCCGGAAGATTTCTTGGCCGGTTTCCCATGGCACCCCCATCGCGGAATTGAGACAATCACCTACGTCCTCGCCGGAACCGTCGAGCATGGAGACAGCATCGGCAACCACGGTGCGATCGCTGCGGGCGATGTCCAATGGATGACTGCGGGCAGCGGTATCATCCACCAGGAGATGCCGAAGGGCGATCAAAATGGCCGTATGCACGGTTTCCAGCTATGGGCGAATCTCCCGGCATCGCTCAAGATGACGCCGCCCCGTTATCAGGAAGTCAAGGCGCTCGACATCCCTCAAATTACGGATGACGATGGGACGCACGTTCGCGTAGTCTGCGGAAATTTTTGGGGCACGCGCGGCCCCGTAGACGGGATCGCGGCTGACCCTATCTATTTGGATGTCTCCATAGCTCCAGGCCGAAGGAAGAGTCTGCCGGTTGAGACCACCCGCCACGCTTTCGCTTATGTTTTCGCGGGCTCCGGGAAGTTTTGCAACGCATCCGGTCCTCTTGCTGTGCCCACCGAAGCTGTTGGATGGGCTGACACGGAGCCTCCCTCGGAAGCCGATAACCGCTCCCTGGTGCTCTTTGACCGCGGCGACGAAGTCACGGTACAGGCCGGAGAAGACGGCATTCGATTTCTCCTGGTCTCCGGGAAGCCGCTGCAGGAACCCGTCGCATGGTACGGCCCAATCGTGATGAACACGCAGGAGCAGCTCCGCCAGGCGTTCCTCGATCTCGATCGCGGGACGTTTCTGAAGGCGGAAGCTCAGGCTAGTTCAAATTAGTGATCTTGGGCAAACCGATTTGGACCGGTCCGAGTTTCTTCTCCGCGCTTGCCGAAGTCCCGGTCACAGGCGCAAACCGCGCGTGTCGCGCCGCCCGGCTCGACCTTTCGATCAGATAACTATCGCCTGCCACGCCCGCAAACGTGATGATAGGCCCAGCCACCTTGCTCTTGATTTTCCTGTTGGAGGAATGCGCAACGACATCGATCAGCTGGCCAGGCCACGGATTGCGAAAGCTCAATTGCTGGTTCGATCCCGCTTCGATCCCGACGCTCGTCGGGACGCCGCCTCTCACTTGCACATAGACCTTCGTGTTTCCGCGGACAGAGACGCACCCGTCGAAATCCCAACCCGGCGGAATAGCAGGTGCAAGCCGGATCAAGCCATCGTAGTCTTGAACGAGTGCCTCCTGCAGCGCGGTGGCAACAACGCCGGTCTGCTCGATGTAAAATTCGCCGAGCGTACCGCCCCAGTTCGCAAACCCGTTCACGAAAGTTTGATAAGTCATGGTCAGCTTGATCAATGTCGCGCTGACCTCGCTGCCGAGTCCAAGTCGCGCCGCTTGAATCGGATCAAAGCTCCAGTCCTCTTTGGTGGGGTACGGGCGATGCTCATACGTGCGCTTCGCAAGCGCAAAGAGCGGCGAACTGTCGCCAATCATGTTGTAAGGCCAGACCGGCTCGAGCCCTATATTTTCGAAATTGTGGGTTGCCGCGCCGGGGAGATACGAGTTTGCAATCACGTCTTCTCCTTGGGAAGCGTCAGGCGGCAAGAGAGAAAGCGAGCCGCTTTGCTGGGTGCGGGGCAGCGGCGGGATGCGCGGCAGCGCGGCCTGTAACTCGCGAACGAAGTCAGGATCTTTATCTAACAGGTTCGCCGCCTGAATCGTAGCCCGGTAGAGCATGGTTCTCGCCGCTATGTCGGTCGTCGGGTCCGTCGTGTCCCATTGGGTCTCATGCGCGTTTGATGGGCGTGTGTGATCAAATCCGTCTTTTCCCGGCTTCTGGTAGGCGAGAAGAAAACGCGCCGAGGCCGCCATCACGGGATAGTTCGCGGCAAGAAATTTAAGGTCAGTTGTCGCCAGATACTGCTCCCAAATCCACAGCGAAACTTCCGCTCCGGTAGAGAGCGTTCGCGCATTGTAATAAGGCTTTGAGCCCGCATCGCAATTGAAGCCTGTAACCGCAGAACTCCAGCCGTTTCCAACTTCGTATTCGATACCCGGACCATTGAAACGCATCGTCTCGGGGACGCAAATCCCGGGCCGTCCCGCCATCCGATGTACGGTCCAGTTCTCAATGCTCTTCAAGTTCTCGCGATAGAGGCGGAAGTAAGGCTCGTTCAACTCCGGCACCCCGGCGCCCAGATTCGCAGCCACCTGCATCCGCAGATTCCAGTGCCAGAATGCCGCCGAATCCCAATGATGTACGTCCTCTATGGAAGAGAACATATCCGCGACACCGGCTTGCGAGCCTGGATACTCGCCGCTGCTGCTGGCCGCCGCGGTGAACAGGAAAATGTTGCGGAGATTTTCCATGTATTGAGCGGCTCCGTCGCGAGAGCTCACTTTGATTACATCCACGCGATTCCAGAAGGCGTTCCATCGCTGCTGGTGCGTCCGCGGCGAGGTTTCGAGGAATTCGTGGTCTGCCAGGGCGCTCACATCTCCCTTGCCGTCATAGTGCGGCGCCGCGACAAGAATGCGGAAACGGCCGTCCGGATAGGGGCTGACCGCGACCGTAACAGTCAGTGCATCTGTAACGCTTACGGAGACGTCGCGCCCCTCGGCGGTGATCGCCGAGAGTGATCCGAACCTGCGCCCGGAGGCTCCCGGATCCTTATTATCCATCCAGGTCTGCGAGAGGATTCCCACCTTGCCTGCAGCTCTTGCTTGCGGCGTTCGCGGAGCCCATAGCCTCAAACGGGCCGTCTGTTGCAGCTTTGGATCCGCCCCTGTTACGTCGATAATCAAGGCATCGGAGTCAGGCTGCACGTAGGCTGTCGCAGTCATCCCCGCGCCCTTCTCCTCGAATGCGCCGTTGTATAGATCAAGCCGTCCCGAATAGTCTTTGGCGGAAGTCAGAACCGAAAGTCCCGGAATCATGACCTGTCCGGGTGAGTACCGCGAAGGCAGCGTATCCACCCGGTTCAGTTGCGCCGTGAATCCATTCGCCGACCATACGGCAACCCCGAGCCTGCCATTCCCAAGCGGCAGCCCTTGATTGGCCCGCATGTTCGGCTGGCCAAGACAGATGTCGGATCGGCCAATCACGCCCGCTACATCGACTTGGAATTTCCCGTCGCGCCACGCGGAGGTTACGCCACTCTCGCCCATTTGCTGTGCGCCGGCGCTCGTGAATCCAAATATTGAGCACAAGGTCACGCCTGCAAGTGGCCACATTCGCTTCGTCGGTTGCACTCGGTTATTAAACTCCGGTTGTTTCTATTCGTTCCTGCTCCGCGTTGTACTCACAGCCGATCAATGAAATGCACGCGATGAGATACAGCCAGATCAGCAGTATGATGACCGTCCCCAAACTTCCGTAAAAGAAGTTGTAGTGCGCCAGGTGTCCAACATACCAGGCGAAGGCCGCCGTCGAAATCAGCCAGAGCGTCGTCGCCACAAAAGCGCCCGGCCAGATTCGCAAGAATCGCGATCGCCGTTTGCGGATATTGGGGGCATCGGGCGGCAGATTCGGGCCAAAGTAGTAAAGCAGCCCCATGACGAATGTGGTGGTGATGAAGGCGAGGACATAGCGGGAGATGTGCCAGAGCAGCTCTACCGATGCGCTCAGTTCATAAATTCCGGCGCTGTGGATAATGCCGCGCTCGATTCGGTCTCCAAAAATGATAAGACTTGAGGCCCCCACGGCTGGTAGAGCTGCGATGAACACCAGCAGGACGGCCATGCCCCTTTGCTTCAAGAAAGCTCGTCCGGAAGGAATTCGATAGGCGGCCTGAAACCCTTCCATGAGGCTCATCATGGCGCCGGAGCCCGCCCACAAGGACACAAGCATGGCGACGATCGGGACCGAAATCGGTTTCGCGCCCGCCTTTAATCGCGAAAGCACCAGGTCCTCTGTCCCCGGAGGCATCACGCTGCGGAGAAAGGTAGCCAGCACGTGGACGACGGATTGTGCATTCGCCCGGATGAGCAGGGCCGTAAGCGTCGTCAGTATTGGAAAAAGAGACAGCAGAAAAGAGTATGCGGCGCCTTTGGCGATGCCGAAGCAGTTGTCTTCATAGGCGGCCATAAACGACAGCCGCAGCAGCCAAAAGCAGCGCATCAGAAAGCCCGGCTGTATGATCAGCGCTTCCGGTTGCGAACTGGCTGGCCCCGTATCTGGTGCTCTTTGCGCGCTTTCAGCCAAAAAACCGCCTCGCTTGTCGATCATAGCGGAACCGCTCGATGGGAGGACGCGCTGTTATATGTTTCCTCCAACCGGACAGCTGATGAACCCTTAACGGTCGACCGCGTTCGTAATCATCGAGTTTTTGAAAACCCTTCAACTGCTCCACCAAGGATCAGCCGCAGCTGTTCCGTTGCGAAGTTTTGAATGAGCACAGATCGAGAGCAGCCTCCTGATCGCGGCGGATAGGCTGGATTCCTATCCACCTTGATAACCTGCGGGATGAGATTGCAAGCAGAGCGGAACGCCTTTTGAAAGAAGCGTTTCGCGGCAGCCGTATCGCGTTTTGGCGGCGAGCGGGAAATCGATGGTCTGCCCGGCGGAGTCCACAGTTCGATAGAGATACTTCTCCTGGGCCTTCACCTTTATGTAGGTTTCATCCACACGCATTCCGAAAGAGAACGCAGCCGCGAGCCCTTCCACCACGGGCCTGGTATTCCAGAACAGCGATCTGATCGCGGTTCAGGTGGACGACCTCTTCCGGCAGCTCTTTCGCTTCCAATTCCACCATCAGAACGGCATCGGCGGTGCCCGCGACCACGAGGTCGAGCTCCGAATTGACCATCTCGTCGATTTGCGGGTTCAGCTTGTAATCGCCGGCGATGTAACCGACGCGCGCGGCGCCGATCGGACCCATGAATGGAATGCCCGAAAGCGTCAGCGCCGCGGAGGCCGCGATGAGGGCCACGATATGGGTTCGTTTCAAGATCGTGGCTGAGAACGGTGACCACGAGTTGCGTTTCATTGCGGTAACCGGGCACGAACAGCGGCCGAATCGGCCGGTCGATCAGGCGCGACACGAGTGTTTCGCGTTCGGTCGGACGCCCTTCGCGTTTGAAATAGCCGCCTGGGATTTTCCCCGAGGCGTAAAATTTTTCCTGGTAATTGACAGTCAGCGGGAAGAAATCGATGCCCGGCGC
>CAVPKW010000004.1:0-280536 GCA_963705805.1 uncultured Acidobacteriaceae bacterium | reverse complement strand
GGCACGAAAATGACAACAGGCCGTGGCGCGGCGGCTCGATTCTCTGGGTGTTGAGGCAGGATTCGTGTTCGGCGCAGTTGCGAGTCTGGCGATAATCTCCCATAATCGTAAGCCCAATCATGCTGATTCGGATTCTGCGCGTCATATTGCTACTGTTGTGGCTGGAACTGGGGCTGCTGTTGATACTGATGCCGTGGTCCGAAGTTTGGGACGTGAATTATTTCTTGTATCAGTATCCGGGGCTGGCGCTTTTTGTGATGAACCCGTATTTGCGCAAAATGATTTCGGGGTTGGGAGTGATGAACGTGCTGTTTGCGCTGGAAGCGTTTCGCCGCCGGACTGCCACCGTTGTTACCCGTACTTAAGGCACCGATTATTTGTTATGTGACCGACCGGAAATCGCTCGGGGAGGGCGAGAGCGGCCCGGGTGTGCTCGGGCGGATTCGCGCGGCGATTGCGGCCGGGGTGGATTGGGTGCAGATACGCGAGAAGGATTTGCCGGGGGGGCAGTTGCTGAGGCTGACGCGGGAGGCTGTCGTTGCGGGAGGTGGCGCGCGAGTGATTGTGAACGATCGGGTGGACGTGGCGTTGGCGGCGGAAGCATCGGGCGTGCATCTGGGGCGGGAATCGCTGGGGGCGCGGGAGGTGGTGAGTTGGTGTCGAGCGGGGAACGCTCCGGGGGATTTTTTGGTTGGGGTTTCGTGCCACAGTTTCGAGGATGCGCGCGAGGCGGAGAGTGCGGGCGCTGCGTACATTTTCTTTGGGCCGATATTCGATACGCCTTCGAAACGGGGGATGGGCGCGCCGCAGGGAGTTGCGCGATTGGGGGAGATTTGTCGCGCCGTGGAGATTCCGGTTTTGGCGATCGGCGGGGTGAGCGAAGAGAACGCGGGAGAGTGCGTTCGCGCTGGGGCTGCGGGGATTGCGGCGATTCGAATGTTTCAGGACGCGAGGGATGTCGCGGAGCTGAAGGATGTGGTCTATCGCTGCCATAATCAACAGCTTAAAACGCGCCGAAAATTACCTTTTTAGCCTCGACCTGAATATCCTATGAATTGAGGACGTCCAAGGACCAATCCCAGCACAAATTACTCACGCTGTTTTACTGTGACCATCACCGCTTTCCACTTCCAAGTGGTCATAATTTCCGGTTGGAAAAGTACCGGATGCTGCGGGACGAACTTGCTGGAGACGCGCGCTTCCTGCTGAAGCCATCCACGCTCGCGCGCCGCGAGGATATTCTTCGAGTACACGAAGAGACTTATGCCGACAACTTCATAAATGGCACACTCGATCGTCGGGTGATGCGGCGCATCGGCTTTCCATGGTCTCCGCAACTTGTGGCCAGAACGCTGGCAAGCGCAGGCGCCACGCTGCTCGCTACCCGGAATGCGTTGGACAGCGGCTTTGGCGGTACCCTCGCGGGCGGTACACATCACGCCTTTCGAGCTGAAGGCGCGGGGTTCTGCGTATTCAATGATATTGCCCTTGGAATCGCCTGGGCGAAATCGCATACGCGACTGCAGCGTTTCGCGGTAATTGACCTGGATGTCCATCAAGGCGATGGAACAGCTTCCATTTTCGCGGACGATCCATCGGTCTTCACGTTCTCCATCCATGCCGCCCGCAACTTCCCGTTCCGTAAACAGCGGAGCACCCTCGATATCGAGCTGCCTGACGGCACGACGGACAATATTACCTGAGTGCTGCAAAGACCGGTCTGGCTGAAGTCTGGCGCTTCAGGCCCCAGCTCATTCTTCTTCCAAGCCGGCGTCGACGCTCTCGCCACAGACCGGCTCGGCCGGGTTGCGCTTACTCAGAGGGGGCTCGCGGAGAGGGACTTGCTGGTGATCTCTGAGGCCCGAAGCTTGTCTTTGCCGCTGGTGATCACAATTGGCGGCGGCTATTCAAATCCAATAGAAGATACTGTGGCCGCTCACGCGCAAACCTTTCGTATAGCAGCAAATTCTTACTGCGGCCGTTAATGATCGCGTTGCGGTGCAGGAACTCAGCTCCCTACCCGAGCTGAACGTGAACAGGCTTCGCAAAACCTCGCCGCCCGGACTCTCAATTGCGATGCAATGAAACGAACCGCTGCCCGGCTCGCCAAAGCGTAAATCTGTCAAGTCGAGCCATGTTCCAGTGCCGTTGCCCATGGTAACTGGCATTTGGGACCACACCGGAAAACGCGCGAAGTAGACGAAATACCGGAATGGAGCGGTTGCTTTGGCGTTCCTAAGGGAGCGCGTGATGGGCGGCTTGTAGAAAATTCTCGCGTCCTCTATGCTCAGCGGCGTCCCTATATGCGATTCGAGCAGTCGATAGTCCGCTTGAGTTTCCACCAGATCACGCCAGCGGAGGGGGCTGAACGAATCCGGCAATGCCGCGGCCTGCATGGGAGCTGCATCGTCGTATAACCGCGCTTCAAGTTCCGCCACCGACTGGCTGTGCAACCCGGCGCGAAGAATGTCGAACAACAGAAAAAACAGAAGTGCGGCCGCGGCGCTGCCCCGTCCTGAAGGAGGCCGGTCCCCGATTTCCTTGCTCACCAAGCGGGAAAATAGGGGCCATAGCGCCGCAAAAACCAACGCCGCCAGAATCCAAACATCGTAGAGTCCATTCAGATCAGCATGTAGCCAGCGCGAAGAGAAAGGCAGAAAGAGCCGGATGCCATAGCTGTTCGTCCAATCCAAAAGCAAATGGCTGGCGACGCCGGCGCAACATAACAGGAAGGCCCGCACCCACGGTAGTTTTTCGCGGTAAACACTGGCTGCAAATAATACGCACAACGCCGCCATGACTGGAAGACCCAGCAGCGAGTGCGAATAACCGCGGTGTAGTTCCAGATACCGTAGCGGCCCTCGACTGAGCGCAATGATGTCAATATCCGGGGCGTTGGCCGAAAGGATAAGGAGCAGCGTTGCATGCGGAACGCTCCGATTCAGCCCCACCCGCGCCAGCGCCAGGCCGGTGAGCGAGTGCGTAAGGTTGTCCATTTGCGGCGGTCAGGCGCAGACCGGAACCGCAACCAGCGATCGCTCGCGAGACAGAAATTGAGGCGGGACCAACATCGTTAGCGCGTCCGGCACAATCTCTGCCGTCATGGGAAGTTTTCCGGCCAGTTCCCCATCCACTTGCACATATACGTCCTCGCCGTTGGGCGGCCGGCACTTCACACAACGGCCCCTGAGAATAGTGACGCCCGGCATGCGCTGTGCCTGGCCGATCGCAACTCCCACCAGATATGGCAAATACTGAACGCTTTGCTTTCCCCGGAAAAGGACAACTTCAAATTCCGGTCGCAGCAGGGAGGCGCCGCGAGCAATTTCCAGATCGCCGCCATAATTCCTAACCCGGCTGATCAAAGCGAAACTCGCCTCGAACTGCCGCCCGTCCACGGTCACTTCGAATTCTGACAAAGGGCGGAAAACCTGCGCAAAGCCGCCTGCATAATATGCAAGTTTCCCAAGCAGCGCCTTTAGATCAAGATTCAGGTTGTAGACAATCTCCGCGTCCAGGCCCGCCCCGGCCATGCACAAGAAGGGACGCGCTCGCCCGTCTTCGCTCTTCAGCCGGCCCGCCGCAATACGTACGGGTTTTAGACTTGAGAGACGCGCCGCCACGCCATCCATTTGCATTGGCATGCGCATCTCACGGGCTAGCACATTGGCGGTGCCCCCAGGAAGGATGGCCAACGGCACGTCAGTATGCAACATTCCTGCCGCCACTTCGTTGATAGTGCCGTCTCCGCCCGCCACCAGGATGAGATCGCATCCGGCTTCTATTTGCTTCCGCGCCTCCGTTCCCGCCATTCCGGGCGCGGTGGTAGCCACCAGGGTGGCATGTATGCCCTGCCGCGCCAGCACCTGAATGGTACTTTGAAGCAGATGCCGGCTCCGCGATAGCCTTCTTGCAACGGGATTATAAACGATGGCGGCGCGCTTGGCCTGCAATGACGATTCCAAACTTACTATTGTAGGCGCAGGCTCCTAAAACTGCCTCGCGCCTCGGGGGGCCTCGGTAGCAACTCGAAATCAACATTGGCGAATCACGCATGAAAGAATCTTCCTCCAGGCGCGCGGAAGAACTACGCCGCCAACTAGAACATCACGAATATCTCTACTACGTCCTGGATCAGCCGGAGATCTCTGACGCCGCGTTCGACCAGCTAATGCGCGAGCTGCGCGAACTGGAAGAATCTCATCCGGAGTTGCGCACGCCCGACTCCCCAACCCGGCGCGTAGGCGGGCAGCCGCGCGAAGGCTTCGTCAAAGTGCCGCATAGTTCGCCGATGCTGAGCCTGGATAATGCGCTCAACGAAGAGGAACTGCGCGAATTCGATGCCCGTGTCCGCGGCCTGCTCAAGTCGCATAATTACGAGTACGTCGCCGAGCTCAAGCTCGACGGCCTCTCCATGGCTGTCCGCTACAGCGGCGGCCGTCTCCAGCAGGCGATTACGCGCGGCAATGGCTCGGTCGGCGAGGAGGTCACCGAGAGCGCCCGCACCATTCGCTCCCTGCCGCTGCGCGTCCGCACTTCCCCCACCGCGGATGATACGCCGTTCGAGGCGCGCGGCGAAGTGGTCATGCCGCGACGCTCGTTCGAGCGCTTGAATGAGGCGCAGGAGAAGGCCGGTCTACCGCGCTTCGCCAATCCTCGAAACGCCGCCGCCGGGGCGCTTCGCGCCCTCGATCCTTCCGTCACGTCTGCCCGGCAGCTGGATTACTTTACCTATTTCCTGCTGCGGGACCAGCGGCCCGTCTTCGATTCGCACTGGAAGAATTTGGAAGCTCTGGTCGCCGCTGGTTTTAAGGTAAGCCCGCACCGCCACAAGTGCGCGGGAATTGACGAACTCATTGCCTTCATTCAAGAGTGGAACGGTAAGCGCGATAGCCTGCCTTACGAGATTGACGGCGTCGTCGCGAAGATAGACTCCATCGCGCAGCAGGAAAGCTTAGGCTGGACGTCCAAAGCCCCGCGCTGGGCCATCGCCTTCAAGTACCCCGCAAGGCAGGCTTCTACCATCCTGGAAAACATCGAGGTGCAAGTGGGCAGAACCGGCGCGCTCACGCCTGTCGCCTATCTCAAGCCCGTCACCATAGCCGGCGTGACCGTCGCTCGAGCAACGCTGCATAACGAAGATGAAATCGCGCGGCTCGGCGTAGAGATCGGCGATACCGTCTTGATTGAACGCAGCGGCGACGTGATCCCGAAAATTGTGCGCGTGGTGGAGCAAGGCGCCCATCGCCGTCCTTTCCGCATTCCAAATGTCTGCCCGGTATGCGGCGGTCACATTGTTCGCGAACAAGGCGAGGCCGCCAGCCGCTGCGTTAATGCCAACTGCCCGGCGCGGCTGCGCGAATCCATCCTTCACTTCGCGTCCCGTGGGGTGATGGACATCGATGGCCTGGGTGACGCTCTGGTGGATCAATTGCTGCAGCGCGGTATCGTGCATCGGGTCAGCGATCTGTATGAACTGACTGTTAAGCAGCTACTGGAATTAGAGCGTATGGGAGAGAAATCCGCCACCAAGGTGATTGCGAACATTCGTGCGTCTCGCTCGCAGCCCCTTTCCCGCGTTTTGAACGGCCTTGGCATTCCTTTCGTAGGCGAACGGACGGCCCAGCTTCTCGCAAACCACTTCGGAGATCTGGATGCTATCGCCGCGGCTTCGGCTGAGACCTTGCAGGAAGTAAGTGAAGTCGGGCCAAAAGTTGCGGAATCCATTCGACAGTTTTTCGCGGAGCCGCGCAATCGCGACCTCATGGAGCGTCTCCGCAAAGCGGGCCTAACATTTACCGGACCAAAAGAAGCGCGCCAGAAGGGCACCCTCAGCGGGCTGACCTTCGTGCTGACCGGAACCCTCCCCACTCTGAAGCGCGAAGAGGCCAAAGAGCGGATCGAAGCGGCTGGCGGAAAGGTCAGCGGATCTGTCAGCGGCAAGACCAGCTACGTGGTCGCCGGCGAAGAAGCAGGATCCAAGCTGGACAAGGCCCGCGCCTTGAACGTTCCCGTACTCGACGAACCTGAGCTATTGGCTATCCTGAGCGGACACCCCGAGACTACTCAGGGGGCATCCTGAACGGCTTCTTTCGACATCCCCTGGTGTTCTGGCGTCATTTCGCCAGTCTTCTTCTCGCCTGGGGTCTGCCAGGGCTTTTCCTTCTGGCAGTTCTCGATTCCGCCGGACTTCCAGTGGTCGGCGGCGTGGACGCTCTGCTGATTGTGTTCTCCACCAGCCATCCGGCCGAGGCCTACCTGGCCGCAATGTGCGCCATCGCGGGGTCCCTCGCAGGCAGCCTGGTTCTTTTTGGCATCGCGCGAGAGGGTGGTGAAGTCTTGCTCGCCGGGCATATTCATCGCGGGATGGGCCGGCGGCTCCATAATTGGTTTTCACGCTACGGGCTTGTTACGGTCTTCATACCCGCACTCTCTCCTATTCCCCTCCCGATGAAGATCCCGGTATTCTGCGCGGGCGCGCTGGACGTTCCTCTGAAGAATTTCGCCGCAGTCATCGTTGCCGCCAGGGCCATTCGCTACTTCGGCCTCGCTTATTTCGGGGCGAAATACGGGCAGGCGACTTTTCTGTACATCGCTTCTCACAAAGCCTTGTTGGGCCTGATAGCCGGCGGTATTGCGGTGGCCGCCGCCGTTTGCGTGTGGTTTTATCAAAAGCGCCAGGCCGGGTTGTCCAACGTGTCCGGATAGGATGTATGACAGGGTATCGTCGTGCGGCAAATCGGCATTCTCCTCTCGCTCGCAGTGCTTTGTCGCGCGGCCGAAGACTCCACAAAAATCCTGGAACAGATACGCAGCGGCGTCGGCGCGCAGCTTGCAAAGGCAGCCAATTATGCTTGTGTAGAGACAATTACGCGAACTTATTACGTCAGCAGGCACCTGTTGAGCGCGTCCTGCCAGGCCACGAGTCCGCTGGCGGACAAAACTGAATTCGCTACGGACCGCCTGCGGCTCGACATAGCGGTCTCCGATGGCGCAGAACTGTTCTCCTGGCACGGAGAAAATCACTTTTCCTCCAAGAACGTTTCTGAGATCGTCGAGACCGGGCCCATCTCGTCGGGCGGCTTTATCGGCTACTTGCAGAACATTTTTATGGCCGGGGGTATCCAATTCACCTATCAGGGCCAATCCTCGTCCAATGGGATAGACATCCACAACTTCAATTACAAAGTTCCAAAATCTGTTTCCGGATATAACATCCTCACCCCCAACGGCAAAATAGTCGTGCCCTTTCATGGTTCATTCTCGGCGAGCGCCGCCAGTCTGGAAATCCTCTCGTTGACGGTTGTCGCGGATGACATACCTTTCGGGTCGAATATCTGTTCTGCCGAAACGGAAGTCAAGTATCAGCTCGCTCAAATCTCGGGACGCGCTGCTCTGATTCCGGAGTCCTACCGGTTGAGCATGGACGACGATACGCATTTGTTCACCATTAGCCGCGGTGAATATTCGAGTTGCCACGAATTTCGAGCCGAGTCTTCTTTGCGGTTTGACTACACGGACGCCGGCACCTCTTCTATTGCCAAGGAGCCTCCGCCGCGGGAACAGCTGCCGCCCGGCTTGATCCTGCGCATCAAGCTGGCTACTCTTATTGACGACCAGAGCTCCTACGCCGGCGATCCTGTCGACGGCGTGTTGGAAAACTCAATCACCGTTCCCGGAACGAACGAAGTGATCCAGCGCGGAGCGAAATTGCATGGCGTTATCACCCAGTTTCAGGAACGTTCAGATCCGGGTTCCCACTTTTTCGTCAAGATCGTCTTCGAACGCCTTATTGACCGCGAGCGGTCGTATCTGCTTCGCGCGATTCACAAGCCCACCGGAAATGAAGCCGATCGCCTCTTCTATCTTTACGGCGGGATTCTCCCCAAACCTCTGGATGAGCAGGTAAAAAAGGGCACCATGATCATACCCGGAAAACATCTGCGGCTGGATCAGAAGTTCAAGGGTGATTGGCAAACAGTCCCGGAGCCAGCGCCCGCCCAATCATTGTCCGGCCAATAGATGCGGATAGTATAGAGGACATGTCACGTTTAACTCGGCGCATGTTCGTTGCGCAATCTGCTGCCCTGTTGCCAGCCGCTCGTGCGGTATTCGCGAGAGAGCCGCTCAGTTCCAATGACCTCGGCGTGCAACTCTACACCGTCCGTACCATCATTGAAAAAGATCCCGCCAAAGTTTTAGGCGAGATACAGGAAATCGGTTACGCCGAAGTGGAATGTACTCTTGAGAACTTGACGAAAATCTGGTCCGCGCTAAAACAGACCAACCTGCGCCCCGTGAGCGTCCACCTTGGCGGATTAGAATCGGGCGGCAAGCTCGATGCCACCATCGCGGACCTCAAGCAACGTGGCTTCAAGTACGCTGTTGTGCCCTATCTGGATACGGTCAAGGGCGGAGCAGACGGATTAAAGCGAATCGCCGAATCGCTGAACAATATGGGCGAAAAGGCCGTCGCCGCAGGCTTGACCTTCTGCTACCACAATCACGCGCACGATTTCACTCCTATGGGCGGAAGCAATGCGCTGGAACTGATGCTGAGCGAGACCAATCCTGCGTATGTTCAACTCGAGATGGATGTCTTTTGGGTCTCCGTCGCCGGCCAGGATCCGGTAAAGCTGCTTCAAAAATACAGCGGACGCGTCCCCTTGCTGCACCTGAAAGATAAATCGAAAACTTTCACTAAAACGCAATACAACGAAAGCGTGCCGCATGACGCGTTCGCCTCCGTAGGCAGCGGATCTCTCGATTTCCCCGCCATTCTGGACGCTGCGGGCGCCGCCGGTGTGCGCAACTACTTTGTGGAGCAGGACCAGACTCCTGGCGATCCGATCGCGGCGCTTCGCCAAAGCTACGATTACCTAAAAACCCAGTTCAAGTAATAAGAGAACGCACCTCGATCCCGGCAACACTTAGCGGGTCACGGCCCTCAACCGCTCGACACAGCATGCAAACAACACTCAGCATCTTAGAAGTGCTTCTCCTGATCCTGGCGATCTTTATTGCCGTCGCCGGCCTCGCAGCGCTGGTCCTCGCGATCTTGCGGCTGCTGCGAAGCAGGCGCGGAGACCGCAAGCACCGTGAATTCGAGTTGGAAATTAAGCACCTCGACCGGGAACTGACAGATCGTGTTCGCGAGGTCAGGCGCAGCCTCTTATCCGAGAAAGAGCGCAAGAAACTTCCGAAGGCTAAACATGATGAGCGCTATGAGAGTACGGTCTTCGTGCTCGACTTTCATCCCAGCTTGCGAGCCCATGAGGTAAATGCTCTGCGCAAGGAGGTCGACATCATCACTCAAGTCGCGACAGCCAACGACGAGGTGGTGGTCCGTATCGACTCGGCCGGCGGCACGGTGAATGGCTACGGCCATGCCGCCTCCCAATTGTTGCGAGTGCATGATGCTGGCATTCCGCTGACTATATGCGTTGACGAAATCGCCGCGTCGGGGGGATACATGTGCGCTGCGGTAGCGGACAAAATCATCGCCGCTCCGTTTGCATACATTGGATCTATCGGCGTTGTGGCGGGCATGCCTAATTTCGTCGGACTCATGAACAAGATCGGCGTTCGGTACTTGGAATTGACAGCGGGTGAAAACAAGCGGACGCTGACCCCTTTCTCCGAACCTACCCCCCAAAAGGAAGCCATTGAACTCGAGCGTCTGCAAGCCATTCACAACGCGTTCAAGAATCTGATCAAGCAGCGTCGGCCAAGCCTCGATATTGACCGTGTCGCCGACGGAAACTATTGGCTGGCCGTAAATGCGAAGGAACTCGGTTTGGTGGACGTGATTCAAACCAGCGACGACTATCTCATCCAACAGTCGAAAGCGAAACGCCGGATTCTGCAAATCAGTTCCGGGCGCGGAAAGACAGGCATAGCAAAATTGCTCGATGCGATTGGATGAACTATCTGCCCACGACCGGTTTTCGCGTCAGTGAGCTTTGGCGGGCACTTCGAGCCGAACCGTGACGGATGGATCTTTCAGGTATTGCAGTTCGTAGGCGTCATTCGCCTTCTTCTTGATCTCTTTGGCCGGAAAATAAAGAAATCCACTTGTGAAGCCTCTCTTCTTCGCCTCCGCTTCTGCCATGCGGTCATGGCTGGATAAGCACCATACGGAAGCGCAGGAATTGTGGGTGGGGTTCTATAAAAAAGGTTCCGGAAAACCAAGTCTTACGTGGCCTGAGTCCGTGGATGCGGCGCTCTGCTTTGGCTGGGTCGACGGAATTCGAAAACGCATCGACGGCATCAGTTATATGATCCGGTTCACGCCCCGGAAATCCGATAGTACGTGGAGCCTGATCAATACCAATCGAGTGGCCGAACTCGTCAAGTTGGAGCTGATGCATCCCGTGGGCCTCGCGGTTTTCGAGAAGCGGAATCAATCGAAATCGGGACGTTATGCGTACGAACAACGCGCCGCGGCGAAACTGGAAGCATCGCAGGAACAGCAATTTCGCGCCAACCGGAAAGCATGGGATTTCTTTCAGTCGCAGCCTGCTTGGTACCGGCGGACAAGTACGTGGTGGGTGGTCAGCGCCAAGCGAGCGGAAACTCGAGCCAAGCGATTAGATAGGTTGATCGGAGACTCGGAAATGGGTCGAACCATCGCGCCTTTAACTCGAACTACGAAGTGAATCCAAACCTCAGCGAAGCCGAGACAGTTCATAGTGAGATCGCCGCCCGGTGTAATGGTCCGGCCGCGCTCGCCAATGCCTGGCTCATTGTTTTCTCCTCCTGCTCCAGTTTCGCTTGCTTCCAAAGTCGCTGATTATGGAAGCTGTGTCTGAAGGTATTCTCTAGAAATAGTGGCGGACAGCCTCGATACTAAACAGAAAACGGTTCTGACCACCGAACACGACCGTCAGCTCACGCTCTTGATTGAGGCATCTGGAACTCTGCTCGCTTCGCCCGAATCGGCGGACGTGCTTCGGAACATCTTGGATGTCGCGAAGCAGTTCATCGCGGCTGACGCTTATTCGGTATGGCGGAGAGCGCCCGACCAACAGACCTGGCAGATTGTCGCTGTAAGCGGTCTCTCAGAACAATACAGCAGCGTGGTACGGGACCTTGCGAGGTCCTTAAGCCTGCCCCGTGAGCCGGTTGTTATTGAGGACACGAGCAACCTGCCCTGGATCCTCGCTAATCGCACCGACGCCTACCGGGCTGAAGGCATTCAATCTCTGATAATGATTCCGCTGCACATCCGGGGCCAGATCGCGGGCACCTTGGTCTTTTATTACCGGCGCCCCCACCATTTTTCAGAGGTCGAAACCAGAGTGGCCTCAGCTCTGGGCAATTTAGCTGCCGCCGCCCTTGGAACGGCCGATCTCTACGCCGGCGAAGCGGAGTTGCGCCGCCGCGCCGAGGAGGAACAGAAAAAGGCAAGCTTTCTGGCAGAAGCCGGGCAGCTGCTTTCCTCATCGCTTGATTACGAGGCGACGCTGAATCGTGTGGCCGATATGGCCGTGCCTCTGTTTGCGGACGTGGCTGCAATTGACCTTGCGCAGCCCTCGGGCGAAATCCGCCGGGTCGCGGTCAAAGCCAGGACGGAGGAGAAAGCTGCTCTCGCGTATGAGTTCCGCCGGCGCTTTCCTATTTTGGAAACGGATATGGAGCGAGTGGTGCTTCGCTCTGGAAAATCGGTGCTGTTTGGGCAAATTACTGATGAAGCCATCGTGCAAGGCGCGGGGAGGAGCCCTGAATATCTGGAGTTCGTGAGACAGCTGGAGCCGAGATCGTTGATCTGCGCGCCGCTGGTCGCAAACAACCGGAGCTTTGGAGTGATCACATTTCTAAGCACCGACCCACAGCGCCTTTACACCCCGGCCGATCTCACACTTGCCGAAGAGTTGGCCCGGCGAGCGGCAACATCGGTGGAGAACGCCCGGCTCTTCACCGAGTCGCAGGAGGCACAGAAAGCTTTAGCGCGGGTCAATCAGCAATTGCGCGGCGCCAACGAAGATTTGAATCAATTCGCCTATTCCGCATCTCACGATTTACAGGAGCCGCTCAGGATTCTCACGATCTACAGCCAGTTGCTCGAACGGGATTACAGCCGCGTCCTAAATGGAAGAGGGTCGGAGTATCTGACCTTCTTGATAGATGGCGCTAGGCGCATGGAGTTGTTGCTTCGAGACCTGCTTGCCTACATTCAGGCCGTGGGGTCCGCCCCTGAGGCGACCCTCGTGGATTCGCGCAAAGTCTTGGAAAGAGCCTTGGAAAATTTGACAGCAGGCATCACAGAAAGCGGCGCCGAGATCACGCACGGCGATCTGCCTCTGCTCAAGATTGAGGAGGTGCATCTCCTGCAGTTGTGGCAGAACATCATCGGCAATGCCATTAAGTATCGCAGCGAGGCGCCCCCGCGCTTGGAGATAAGCGCCCGCCGAAACGGCGACGAATGGCTGATTTGTGTAAAGGACAATGGCATCGGCATTCCTGCGCAGTATCACTCACAGGTGTTCGGGATCTTTAAACGGCTTCACACTCGCGAGCGCTATCCGGGAACGGGAATCGGTCTCGCAATCTGCCAGAAGATCGTGGAACGCCACGGCGGTCGAATTTGGGTAGAATCCGAAGTCGGCCAGGGATCCACCTTCTGCTTCACGCTGCCCGCCTAACCGGCTCAGCAAGCTGCGATATACATCGCGAAGACAATATGCAACCTTCAACTTTAACTTTTGTGTTGATGGCGAAGTAGCGTGGGAGCCTCTTGCGCGAACATCCTGAGGACCCCCAGGCTGCTGCTACGGCCATGGCAGCCTTCTGACCGCGAGCCGTTTGCCCGCATGAACGCCGACCCGCGCGTGATGGAGTTCATGCCCGCCAGCCTTTCCTCTCAAGAAAGCGACGCGTTAATCGACCGGATACAGAACCATTTCCAGCAGCATGGTTTTGGCCTGTGGGCTGCGGAATACACCGCAACGCGGAGTTTCGTCGGATTTATTGGGCTTTCGATTCCCGCTTTCGAAGCTCGCTTCACGCCCTGCGTCGAGATCGGTTGGCGGCTGGATGAGCTCTATTGGGGGCGCGGGCTCGCGACGGAAGGCGCGCGTCAGGTACTCCGCCACGCTTTCGAGGTGATCGGGCTTGAGAGCCTCGTATCCTTCACCGTTCCGGCGAACACCCGATCGCGGCGTGTCATGGAAAAGCTCGGCATGACCCGCGAACCGCGCGATGACTTCGACCATCCACGCCTCCCGCCCGGACACGCTCTGCGGCGGCACGTGCTCTATCGGTTGACCCGCGCGGACTGGCAGCGCGCATTCGCAAGTCAGCAAGTCTGGCCAGTCGGCTAACCGAAGTTCGTCACGATTTGGGGGATTGAGGGCGATTTTTTGAGGCTAGCTGGCGCTAAGTAGTTTGCTTTCAGCAGTAGATTTTTGAAAACCGATGTAGTGCAGACCAAGTCTCTTGAACAGCGTTCGGTGTCATGACAAGATCGAGCCAGAATGTTTTTGCGTTCGCATCGGCGCGACAAGGATGGCAAAGAGCACAGCTATTGGTCGCTGGTCGAGACGGTGCGCACGCCGGAGGGTCCGCGGCAGAGGACTCTGTGCTATCTCGGTGAGCTGAACAGTTCTGCGCAGGCGCGCTGGCTGAAGACGATTGAAGTTTTCAACGAGCAGGGCGAAGCGCAGCAGCTAAAGCTGTTTCCGTCAGAGGTCGAGCTACCGGCAGACGATCCGCAGGTAGCGCGCGTACTGCTGAACAAAGTGCGTCTGGAGCGCACACGCCAGTTCGGGTCCTGCTGGCTGGGCCTGCAGTTGTGGAGGCGACTCGAGTTGGATCGCTTTTTCGAAGCGAGTATCGAGGAGCGCGCGGCCGACGTGCCCTGGTCGCGCATAGCAGCAGTACTGGCCATCAATCGTCTCTGTGCGCCGGGCAGCGAGTTAGCCATCGAGCAATGTTGGTATCCCTCGACAGCCTTGGATGATTTACTCGGGATTACTGAGGGCAAGCTCAACGACACTCGGCTATACCGCTGTCTGGACCGGATGCTGCCGCACAAGAGCAAACTCGAACGGCATCTCAAGCAACGTTATGGCGAACTGTTCGGGGCTGAGTTCGACGTGCTGCTCTATGATCTGACGAGCACATACGTAGAAGGTGCGGCGGAGAAGAATCCGATGATGCGGCGCGGCTACTCGCGCGATCATCGCCCGGATTGCGAGCAGATGGTGATCGCGCTCATTGTCAACAGCGAAGGTTTCCCGTTCAGTTATGAGACCTTCGACGGCAATCGTGCTGACGTGTCCACGATGGAAACGATTCTCCGTATGGTGGAGCGCAAGTACGGAAAGGCACGGCGGATCTGGGTGATGGATCGCGGCATTGTGAGCGAGGCGAATCTGGCAGCCATTCGCAAGCGCGGCGGCCAGTATCTGGTGGGCACGCCGCGCAGCCAGATGAAGCAATTTGAACAGCAGCTGCTCCAAGAGGATTGGACGCGAGTGCGGCCCGATGTGGAAGTGAAGAAGGTATCGATTCCGCAGGGCGAAGAGACCTACATTCTGTGCCGCACGGCCGGCCGCAAGGAAAAAGAGAAGGCCATCCACAACCGTTTCTCTGCGCGCATGGAGGAGGCATTAAAGCGCCTGGCCAAGAGCATTGAGACCGGCCGTCTGAAAGACCGCCACAAAATGGAGCGCCGGCTGGGACGCATTCAGGCTGGCCATCCGCAAGTGAGCGATCTGTATGAGGTCGCTTTCCGCGAGACACGTGAGGGCGTTCGCTTGCAGTGGTCCATCAAAGAGGACCGCAGGCTTTGGCACGGTCTGCGCGAGGGCGCCTACATGTTACGCACGAATCTTCAGGCCGGCACAGCTGAAGAACTGTGGTCACGCTACATGCAGCTGACCGAAGCCGAAGCGTCCTTCCGGGCGCTGAAAAGTGAGCTCTCGATTCGGCCGTTATTCCATCAACTGGAGCCGCGCGTGAAAGCCCACGTGCTGGTCGCCTTTCTCGGCTACGCTTTGTGGGTCACGCTAAAGCATCTCTTGAAGTGCAGCGCCCCGGCGATACCCGGAAACCATGCTGCCAGCGCCGCTTCATTATCGGCAAGCAAGGCGTTGGCGCTGCTTTCTACTTTGCACAGTGCCGATATCGTTTTGCCCACCACTGACGGACGCGAGATCCGCCTACGCCGTATCACGGAATCCACCGCCGAACAGAAATCGCTGCTGCAGCAACTCGGTCTCACCCTGCCCGCGCACTTCGAACTCCATCGTAAATGTAGTGCAGACTCGCCGATTGCCTGGGCTGATTCTAAATGACTTAGCTGATTTCTAACCCCTTTAGTGACGAACTTCGGCTAAGCGGCGCGGATCTGCACTACCGTTATGTCATCGGCCTGCTCCTCCAGGCTCAGAGCGAACGTTGCCAGCGCGCCGGCGAGGCCGGTGGGATAGCGGGGAGCGAGCGAGCAGATTTGACGGACAAACCACTCCTCGTCTTCCTCTGGGTCCATGTTCTCTGGGTCCATGTTGGCTTCGGAGAACCCGTCCGAAAATAGAACCAGGCCGTCGCCCGGCAGGATTTCGATCGTACGCTCCTGAAAGGAAGCATCGCTAAAAGCGCCTAGAACCACGCCGGTGGGCTCCAGCAATTCGTGACTGCCGTCGACGCGCAGGAATACAGGACTCGGATGCCCGCAATTGACGTAGCGAATCGTTCGCTCCGCGGAGTCATAGATTCCGAAGAACAAAGTGGCGAAATGCTCGGGACGCGTGGAATCGAAGAACAGCTGGTTCACTCGCGTCATTAACTTTGCGGGCGAATGCGCCAAGTGTTGCTGGCCGCGGATGGTCGCTTGTAAGTTCGCCATGAGAAGGGCCGCGCCAATGCCTTTGCCGGAAACATCCCCCAGCAGAAACGCCATTCGCGAAGCATCCACCTCGAAGAAGTCGTACAGATCGCCGCTGATCTCGTGGACCGGCAGAAACGCGCACTCGCAGTCCAGCCCATAAGCGGCAAATCGCGGTTGAGGTAGCAGTTTGCGCTGCACTTTGCGCGCGATGGCTAATTCCGTGTTGAGCTCGCGCGGTGATTGTGGCTCAGCGCTGAGGTGCTTGTCAATGATCGCCAGTAGTTGCCGGTTGTCCCACGGCTTGGGAATGAAATCGCAAGCGCCATGATGCATTGCCGCGACCGCCAGTTCAATGGTGCTCCAGCCGGTCATCGCGATGATGGGCACGTCGCTGTTCTGTGCGCGCAAACGGTCGATAAGATGCAGGCCTTCTTCGCCCGAAGTGGTGTCCCACGTGTAATTCATGTCTAGAACGATCAGATCCTGATCGCTATAGGCGGCGACGGCGAGAGCGTCTTTGGGCGATTCAGCCGTCTCAGTCGAGTAGCCGGCTCCCTTCAGAAGCAGGCGCAGCGCTTCGCGGACGTCGGGCTGATCGTCCACGATGAGTACTTTCCTGGAGGCCACAGCGCTTTTAGGAAGGGCTTGCAACGGCATAATACTGTACCTGCAAGGTGCAAGCCGGCAGCCATGCCGGGTCATCAATCGCGGCTTGCAGATTCATGAAGTTAGCAAGTGGCCGTTCAGCCCAGGTGTTCGATTGCGGACAGCAGGGTTCGGGGATGGAAAAGCAGCTCTCCGTTCTCACCAGTGCAGCCCGCTGCTCCTCCGTGTCAGCTCTGCACGCTGTATCCCGCGCGCGGCTGAAGCAATTTACCAATCACACCCGTCCAGCCAGTCTGGTGTGACGCCCCAACGCCTCGTCCGTTGTCTCCATCAAAATACTCGTAGAACGGAATGTAATCGCGAAAGTTTGGATCCTTTTGAAACGCCGGATACAGCCCGTTCACCGGACGTACACCTTGCTCGTTGCTTAAGAAGATTCGCGCTAACCGGTTCGTTAAGTCCGCGGCGATCTGATCAATCGTGAGATATTGCCCCGAGCCGGTAGGGCACTCAATCTTGAACTCGTCTCCGTAATAGTAATGAAATTTCTGAAGGGACTCGATGATGAGGAAATTGACCGGAAACCAGATCGGCCCGCGCCAATTCGAATTTCCGCCGAAGAGCCGGGACCGCGATTCACTTTGTTCGTAATCCACCTCGACAACTCGTCGGAGAAGCGCCGAGTTGCGGACGAATGGATGTTCAAGATGATATCGGGACAGCGCCCTCACGCCAAAGTCGGAAAGGAACTCTTCCGGGTCCAGCATTCTCTTCAGAAGCGCCTTCATCCTGTGACCGCGCAGCAACGAAAGCAGCCTGCGGTCCCCCGCGCCGGGAACGTGCCATCGCGAGACCAGCCCCGCCAGATCCGGGCGGTATTCAAGGAACCACTCCATCCGCGTGGCGAAACCAGGCAGTTTGGCCAGCAACTCCGGATCCAGGGTCTCTACTGCAAACAAAGGGATGAGGCCCACCATGGATCTTATCTTCAGCGGGAGCGCTCTTCCATCTGGCAGGCTCAGGACGTCGTAGTAGAAGCCATCTTCCTCGTCCCACAATCCTGCGCCCGTTTCTCCCATGCCCGTCATTGCCTTCGAAATATAAAGGAAATGCTCAAAGAATTTTGTGGCCATGTCTTCGTAGGCGATATTGTGCTGGGCAAGTTCGAGAGCGATTCTCATCAGGTTGAGAGCGTACATCGCCATCCAGCTGGTTCCGTCAGATTGGCTGAGCGACGCGCCATCCGGTAGAACGGTATTGCGATCAATGGGTCCAATGTTGTCCATCCCCAGGAATCCGCCCTGAAATAGGTTCCGGCCGGAGGTGTCCTTCTTGTTCACCCACCAGGCGAAGTTCAGCAGCAGCTTATGAAAAACCTTTTCTAGAAAAACGATGTCTCCGGCGTAATCGGGATTCTGCCGTTGCCTGCGCTTGCGATCGATTTGAAAAACCCTCCAGGCAGCCCACGCGTGGACGGGAGGGTTCGTATCGCTGAAGCTCCATTCATACGCCGGCAGTTGCCCATTCGGGTGCATGTACCAGACGTGCCCCAGGCGCAGCAGCTGTCTCTTGGCGAACTCTGCATCGGCTAATGCCAGCGTTACGGTATGAAACGCGAGGTCCCACGCCGCAAACCACGGATACTCCCATTTGTCAGGCATCGAAAATATGGCCGCGCTGTTGAAATGGGGCCAATCCGAATTTCGTCCATGTAGCCGCCCCGCAGCCGGCGGAGAGCCGGCGGCGTCACCTTTCAGCCATAGGCGGACATCGTACTCATAGTATTGTTTGCTCCAGATCATTCCGGCCAGAGCCTGGCGCTGCACAAGGCGGGCGTCTTGGTTGGTCTGCCCTTTGTGCAGCTCTTCGTAGAACTCGTCGCATTCTTTCTGCCGTGCACTGAAACATTCATCGAAATCCGCAAAGGGCGTTTCATGCCGCGCGGCAGAGAGCCTCAGCCGGAAGACCGCTTCGCCGCCGTCCGGAATACTCGTTGGAAGATGAACGCCGCACTTGGTGCCCCGGCGGTCCGGGTTCACGGCGTTCTGATCTCCTCGAATAAGGAACTCGTGGAACGCGTCCTTACAGTACCCTCTTCGCGGTTGCCCGTACAGCCGCGCCACGTTCGTTTCGTTGTCGCAAAACACTAAGTCCGGCCGGCCATCCACGTAAAAGTGATACCGCCCCAGCTTTGGATGCTCGGCGATAGCTCCTCCTGCGTGCTCGCTGATCTCGGGCTTCTCTGTCGATCCATTCCACGACCATGTGTTGCGAAACCAAAGTTGCGGAAGAACGTGAAGCTCCGCCTCGTTCGGGCCGCGGTTGTGCGCCGTTATGCGAATCAATATGTCATCTGCGGAGGCTTTCGCGTATTCGACAAATACATCCCAATAACAGTCGTTATCGAACACGCCTGTGTCGATCAGCTCGAACTCGTTGTCTCCTAATCCGCGTGCCCGATTCTCCACTACCAAACGGCTGTATGGATACTCGGCTTGTGGATACTTATAAAGCATCTTCAAGTAGGAATGGCTCGGTGTGGCGTCAAGGTAGTAGTAATATTCTTTGACGTCCTCCCCGTGATTGCCCTCCCCGTTCGTCAGCCCGAATAGCCGTTCTTTCAGGATCGGGTCTCGTCCGTTCCACAATGCCAGCCCGAAGCAGAGTATCTGGTTTTCATCGCTAATGCCCGCCAGTCCGTCTTCGCCCCACCGGTAAGCACGGCTCCGCGCGTGGTCATGCGGAAAATAACTCCATGCATCGCCATTGGCCGAGTAATCTTCCCGGACAGTTCCCCACTGGCGCTCGCTCAAGTATGGTCCCCATAGCATCATGGAGGCCTCCGGTTTATTTGAGTTGTGACTGTCTTCGGCCATGATTGTGTGCCGCGAGATTGCCGTCAAAAACTACTTGGTGCCCCGCCAGGAAAAGCGAAACGCTGTCAGTCCGGTTGAGACGGATACCACCTTGGTATCCATCAAACCAGGGGTCACTCCTCCATTGGTCAAATATTGCACGTAAAGGGCTAAGGGAGCCTCAAAGTGCCTGTCAGCAGTGAAAAGGCCTGCCAACTTCCGGATGCGCCGTCAATCAGGACTTAGCGCCAGTCCTGCGGCTAAAAAATTTTGGTAATGACCAAGCTCCTGTCTAGCAACAAGCTGCTTCGTCGATCGATCACCTCCGTAACTTGCCGGCGAGCCAGTAATCGACACTGAACTTTCCCGGACCAGAGCAGATCAGCCAGATAAAGAAGAGCACGTACAGGACTTCCGGAAGGTAGAGGAAATCGTCGAGCCAGTTAAGAGGCGAAAGTCCTTTAGGCATGGCGGAAAGCTTGGTGGTCAGGATGGCGACAAGCATATCGACCAATAAAGCCACGCAGGCCAGGCTCGAAAGAAACCCCACGGTCAGCAAGGATCCGCCAACGAACTCGACACCCGACACGAAATAAGTCATCAGGTGGGGAAACGGGACTTTGGCCTCAACGAGCGTTTCGTACATAGTTTGCGTGCTGCCGGCGACAAACAATTTGTTTGCCCCGGAGATGGCGAAGAACAGCCCGAGCGAAACGCGTACCAGCAGGATGGCATATTGTTCCAAATCACTGCTACCCAGCAGCGCAAACTGGACCAACCGTTTCCAATCCACCTCTTGTCCCTCCATCGGAGGATGTGCTGTAACGATACCCCATATCATACAGTTCGACTTCTCCGGTAACCGCGTTAATCAGGACTTAGCGGGTCTCTGGCGTTAATCTCTGTTCTCGACAATTATGCTGCAAACCGCAAATGGCGGTGTCGTTAGCGAATTCTCGCGCCTCGAGATTATGTGTCCATCCGTTCGACCCATTGAGCGCGCCATGCGGGAGCCACGAATGGATCCGCAAAGTACTGTGTTTCCCGCGCAACCTTGTCGTCCCTGAACTCCATGATGCTCACGGTGTAGGACGGCTTGCCGTCATATGTCAGGATGAATTCGGTGATCCAAAGATCACCGCCGCCAATGATTCGTCGGACAGCAAACCGCTTTTTGCTCGGCTGACTAGCGCGTTGGTTCTGTATGTTGCGTCGACCGCGGGTTCGCTCGCCTGACTGCGGGTATTCCAGCACCGCGTCCTCGTGATAGATGCGGTGCTCCGTTTCAAAATCGTTGGCATCGGACGCCGCCCAATGCTGATCCAGTGCCGCACGGATCTCTTGATCTCGCACTCCAGAATACTGCTCCTTCTTTTGTTGATCGTTCATCTTGAGCCTTCAATTTGACAAGAAGCTAAATGCTTTAGCGGAATCGGAGTGTACGACTCGTCAAGTCGCGCTGTTTCTTCGATCACCCCAGAGTCTACACCGCGTCGAAGCGTCTAACTCCTGATTAGTCGACTACCCGGAAGTTGCCTCGTTACAGATTACTCCTCCTTGGTCGGGCTTTGTAGAGGTTGCCTTCGCCCATCGGCTCGCGGCCTCTGCGCCCAAATGGAGCGTAACTTTCTCCTTGCCAACGCGGAAGGTCAGGCATTCACCATCCTGCGCATATACTCTTCAGATCCGCATCGGCACAGCGCCTCGCGTCCCATCGATTCACCTATTCGTAACGAATCGCAGCCGCCGGATCCATCTTCGATGCTCTGCGCGCCGGACCGTAGCTTGCGGCGAATGCCACAGCAAGGAAAACCAGCAATACTGCGACATACGCGCTCGCTTCCGTCCGCTGCGTCTCGTAGAGCAATGACACCATTAGTTTTGAGAACACATATGCCAGGGGCAATCCGATCGCTAGGCCTGAAAAAACCAGCATCAGACACTGCTTCTGCACGCTCCACCGTACCGAACTCGCCCGAGCGCCCAACGCCAACCGGACTCCAATCTCCTGTTTCCGCTGGTTCACGCGGTATCCCACCAGTCCGTAGAGGCCGCAAGCAGCTGTGATCATCGCCACCAGCGCAAATGCCGCAACAATCAGGAGGCCGGCGCGCGGACGCAGAATCGAGTCAGACATCGCCTTGCTCAGTGCTTGAAACTCTAACGCGGCGTTCGGATCCACCGTCCGAACTTCGCGCCGCACGTCCCCTATGGCGCGCTCCGGATCTCCTCTGGTCCGCAGCACCATTGTCATCGGGGCGTCCGCAAGCTGCGCAAACGGACGGAACATAGTAGGAACAGGAGCGGCATCCACGGCCAAATCGCGCAAATCTCCAACGATCCCGACAATCGTCTTCGGACTGCCTGATCTCCCCCAGAACAGCCGCTTGCCGATAGGATCCTCATTCGGCCAAAATCGCCGGGCCATCGATTCGCTCAGAATCACTACCTCGAGCGAGCCGTTCGTATCCGAGTCGGTGAACAACCGCCCGCGTTTTAGCGGTAATCGCACGGCCCTAAAAAATCCGGGAGTGACCGCTCTCCAAGCTGCTGAATGGAACACCGGCCGCACGCGCTCTGCTTCCGTTTGAAAACGATTCGCCGTGCTCTCGCCGCTAAAAGGCGCAACATTGGTTGCTCCTGCTGATGCGACTTCCGGTATCCGCGCCAACCGTTCAGTCGCATCGCGGAAGAATGCCGTTTTCCGCAAGTCGTCATAGTCGCTCGGCAAATTGACGCGAACCGTCAAGAGTCTCTCCGGGTCAAATCCCGGATCCACCGCCTCCAGGCGCAGAAAGCTACGAAACAGCAGGCTTGCTCCTAAAAGCAAAACGCTCGCCAGCGCGACCTGCACCACGATAAGCGCATCGCGTCCGCGGTCCCGCCTGGAGAGTTCTCGCCCTCCCTGAAAAACGGCCGTCTTCCCGGATAACGTCCCTGACACGATCGCTGACAGTAGCACGGCGCACAACGCGATCTGTATGGTTGTTCCATCCAGGTGAATCTGTGCCAGTCTAGGCAGAAAATCGGCGCCCAGGCGTCGAACTGCCTCCATGGCCCATGCGGCGATGCCCACGCCCATCAGGCCTCCGGCCAAAGCTACGACCGAGCTCTCGGTCAGAATCTGCGCCAGCAGCCGTCCCGTGCTCGCCCCCAGCGCCATGCGCGTACTCATCTCATGTCTGCGGGCAACGTTCCTCGATATCTGTAAACCGGCAACGTTGGCGCACGCCAGCAGCCACAGCAGCGCCACGGCGGCAAGAATCATCCACAACATCCGGCCTGTACGTGGACCCAGGATGTAATCCGAAAGAGGGATCGCTCGCCTAGACCACCCGCTCTGAGGGTGTTCTCGTCCGATGAATGTCGCGATGGTGTTTAATTCCGCCTGGGCTTGCCTTTCGTCCACGTTTTTTCGAAGCTGCCCAACCGCCTCAATCTCATGTGCCGTGCGGGATTCAGTTGCCTTCAGCTCTAAGGGCAGCAGCATTTCGACGCCCGGAAGAAGATCGTTCGGTAGATCGGCGACGCCGGCGACAGTGTAGCTTTCACCGCCTAGCCTGATAGATCGCCCCACCGCGAGTGGATCCATCTGCCACTTTCGCTTCCAGAAATGGCGGCTGATGACCACGTACCTTTGCGCGTCATCAAGGACTCTGCCGACGACAGGCTTGATTCCAAACATCTTGAAGAACGAGGGTGTTACCGTCGCGGTCCGAATCCCTTCCGCCTCCCCGGTCCCGGTTAACGGCAGCGTGCCCACCCAATATCCGGCAACAGCCGCCATCGAGTGCGACCGCTGCTGCACATCCAGCAGCGTTGGCTGGGAAAAGGGCCATAATCCTTTGTGCGGGTCCACTTCTTTTAGCGCCACTAGACGTCCCGGTTCCGGATATGGAAGCGGCTTCCATAGAAACGCCGAGACCACGCACAGAACTGTAATCATCGAGCCGATCCCCACGGCAAGCGTGACCGTTGCGGAGCCGGTAAAAGCCCGGTTTCGGCGTAATGTTCGGACGGCGTACTTTGTGTCTTGCCAGAGATTGTCAAGCAGCGGAATGCCCTTCTGTTCCCGGTACGTCTGGCGCAAGGAAGTGATGTTGCCCATCTCTCGCAAGGCGGCATACCGGGCTTCCGTCGCGTTCATCCCGCGCCGCACATAATCGGCCGCGAGTAGCTCGGCATGCTCCTCGATCTCCGCGTCAAAATGATTGTTGCGATTTTTATGAAAGAGACCCGTTAGTCGCTTCAGCGGCACACGAACGCTGCTCACTGGGCGCTCTCTAGCAAACGTGCGACCGTCGCAACAGTCTTGTGCCAATTCGCTTCTTCGGCCTGCAGTTGCCGTTTACCGGATTTTGTAATCGCGTAGTACCTTGCGCGCCGGTTGTTCTCGCTCACGCCCCAGTCCGAGCGGATCCAGCCCTTCTGCTCCAGGCGCAGCAACGCTGGATAAATCGTGCCTTGATTCAGGGCAAGAGAACCCTCGGCCACTTGCTCGATTCTTCGCCCGACGCCATAGCCATGCAGAGAGCCCATGGCGTCGAGAGTCTTCAGAATCATCAGATCCAGCGTGCCGTATGGAACTTCCGATTTCAGTTCTCTCACACCTCTCCTGTTGCCTATAAACAAGTATATAGGGAATTCATGTTGATTATCAACAGAGGCAGGACTACACTCGCAGAAACCACTTCCTTCGATAAAGGCCCCACGCGAAGCCGTACAGCGCCAAAGTAAACATCACCGCGTACAGAAATTGCAACCAGCCCGCAGGGAGCAGGGACGCATTCAGCGCTGCATCCGCCACCGGCTTCCGGTCCGGTCCCGAACCCACGGAAAACAGCCCAACCATTTCCGGTACCAGTTCAGAAATCATATACACCGCAATCGCGTTCATGCCGAAGATCACGAAAGGCTGCGTCCAGCGCCGGTACCCCCGCCCCTCGATCAGCCATAGGAATCCCGTTAAGACCAGGCAGTCGAGCCCCGCCATAAACAGAGCGAACGAAGGGCTCCAGATGTTCTTGTTGATGGGAAGCCAGCTGTTGCAGATCAGCCCGCTAAGCACCAGACCCACGCCGGAGACCAGCAGCCATCGGCAGCGCTCACTGAGTCCCCGTTTTCGTTTCAGAATCTCGCCAGCAAGAACGCCCAGCAGCGTGGTCGCAATAGCGGGCAGCGTGCTGAGAAGACCTTCTGGATCCCACGTGCCCGTCGCACTCCAGTTATGAGTTCCCAAAACGCTGCGGTCAATGTAGTGCGCGAGGTTGCCCTCCAGCGTCAGGTTCCCCGCCCCGAACCGCGGCACCGGGATCAGCGTGATCGCCAGCCAGTAAGCGGCCGGCAGCGCAATTGTCCACGCGATCCGGCCGCGAACGCCCCAATAAAGATAGATGACCGCGGCCGCCAGGTAGCAGACCGCGATGCGCTGTAGGACCCCGGTGAACCGCATGGTCGCAAAGTGAAAATCCGGAAACAAATACACGAACAAACCAAGAACGTACAAGATCGCCGATCGGCGCAGAATCCGCGGAATCAGCTTCGAGCGTGAAATGCCCTGTTCCTCGCGCCTGCCAAGCGATAGCGTAATGGCGATTCCAACAATCCAGAGAAACGATGGGAACACTGTATCCGCCATCGTCCAACCATCCCATTCGGCATGGTGGAACTGGTGATACACCGCGGGACCGGAACCGTTGACCAACACCATTAGCAGCATCGTCAGCCCGCGGAATGCGTCGAGCGGAAGCAGGCGCTCATCCGCTCCGCTGCCGCTGGTCGGTGTCGGAACGGGCTCAAGCTCTGTCTCGGCTCCTACGCGCGATTGCATCCGAATCTCTAGAAAAGCTGGAGCTGGTTTACGTCCACTTCGGCTTCTTTCGCAGCGCCTTCTCTCGGCACCGCCTGCCGCATAAGCGCAATCATCTTCCGATGAGTTTCGAAGATATCAAGCAGCAAATGACATTTTGGGCAACCGCCCTTGATGGCCGCGAGACCGTCACGCATGGGACTATATTTAGGATGGCGCGCGCATTTGGCGCGAAAACGAACAGAGCCGAGCTTCAGCATACTGGCAAACGGCGCATCAAGAAACCGTTTCTTGAGTTTGCCAGATCTTGCTATCGCCGCGCTTTGGCCCTGGGGTGTCCGCCAACGATGGGAATGAGTTCAAGGCAGGTGATGTCATTCGCGACGAAGGGGCAACTACCGCAAGACGCTGAAGAACGCGGCCGAGCGCCCATACTTAAACACCAGGTTGTCTCCATCGCTCCCTATCAAAATCGGCGTGAAATCGAACCCGCCCATAGGTGGAACGCTGACGGGCATCCAGCTCGAAGAGGCGCGATCGAGGATATAGTTCGTTCGGGCACCCGGCGAGCCGTCCTGAACAGATACCGAAGTAACGCCACTGTTTGTCATGGCGAGCCCAACTGCGAAGTCCCCTTTTGAGAGATTACTCGGCGCGCCCGGATACTCCTTCATCGTCATTGTCTCGAGGGAAATCTCGGTAAAGGCGGCTTTCCCTGATCGCGGACCGTACCAGCCCAACCGGTCCTGTGTAGCAACGAGGAGACCATCGGTAAGACGGATGCGCCCATACCGGTTGAACTGAGATTGCGGAAAGGCCGACCCGATCAAATTTCCCGCGCTATCGAAATGCCTCAAGACATGCGCTTCTTGATTCACAGCCGGGCTTTTGTCGTCTAAATTGACCATTTCGTAGCCCAAAGTCCAAACGGTGCCATCGGGCGCGACCGCAATCTCGTATGGGAAGTAATGATCCGTGCGAACCATCCGCTGAATTTGCCCGTCGGCGGAGGTCCAGGCCAAAAAGGGAGACTCCACTCGGGGCGCAGTCTCGGTCTGGCCCGAAAAAACGATTGTGCCGTTGGTTTCGCGATCGTAATTAAACGAATAGAACCGAATCGGCTCGGGATTTCGGAAGGGCGCCGTGCCAGTCCATGTCCCGTCGCGGTCCAGGCTATAGAACACAGGCGGTTCCCCACCTATCTCATCCATGACTAAGTACGCCCCGTGGCTCCACTTCATACTGCGATGCAACTGTTCGTCAATTGGATTGACCTCGTCAGTTCCGCCCTGCCGGACTAGGCGAAAGCCCGGTGCATCCGCCTTGGCGACGATCCAGGTGAAAACGGATACGCAAGAAAACAAGAGCACGAAACGCTTGAAACTCACTCAATCCCTCCTACTGTCGATCAATCGCATTCTCCGGCATTAGCGGCAAGATGACGGGCTACCGCTATATGAGCAACTGCTTAAACGTTAGCAAAAGATCGCGCTCCTTGGCGCGTGCCCTCGACGGCTCGGACCGCCGCAAAAAAGTCCGCATAAACTGGTGAGTCCCAAACTCCGGCTGTCTGCGTTGTGGTCTTCCAAACCTACTCAAGCTCCGCTCTCGATACGTTTTCGCCCCGAACATAGCGGCCAAGCGTCTGCCGCTCCGAGGTGCTTCCGAACTCGTTTCGGAAGTTCGCTACTCTGGCCGTGATGACGCTTTTTGAAGATTACCGCCAGTTCTACGCCGACGAGATCCGGCTCGCTGCAAACCTGCGTTCTAAGGCGGTAGCGGACGCGTTTGCCCGCGTCCCGCGCGAGCATTTCTTGGGTCCCGGCCCCTGGCAGATCTGCTCGGGCGAACAGGCGGCCCTGGCGTTGATGGGACTGGGCGGAATGTACACTCCCACCACCGACCCCCGTGACCTCTATCACAACGTCTTAGTCGCGATCGACCCAAGTCGCCATCTCAACAACGGACATCCGAGTACGTTAGCGCGGTGGATTGACGCTCTTGACCTGGCCGATGGCGATCGCGTCTATCATGTCGGCTGCGGCGTTGGCTACTACACCGCGATCCTCGCCGAAGCAGTGGGCCCGCAGGGACAGGTCGTCGCAATTGACGTCGATGCCAACTTAGCGGCGCGGGCGAAGCAGAACCTGGCGTCCTATCCGCAGGTGACGGTTCACGCGGGCGATGGCGCGCTGTTCCAACCGGGTGCCTGCGATGCCATCTTGATCAATGCCGGAGTCACACATCCGCACCCGCCATGGCTGGAGAATCTATCCGACGGCGGCAGATTGGTTCTGCCTCTGACTGCCAGTATGGGCGAGAATCACGGGACCGGCGTGATGGCCAGGATTACTCGCAAACAAGCCGAATACCCCGCGCAAGCGGTATCGTTTGTTTCCATCTTCTCCTCCACCAGCGTTCGCGACGCGGAACTCGAAGCGCCTTTACGCCAAGGCCTCAGCGATAAATCATTGTTGAAACTTAAATCCGTCCGGCTCGACCCGCATGAGAAAGCAGACACCTGTTTGGTGCATGGCCGCGCGATTTGCTTGAGCAGCTCAGGAACCACCCTTTAAAATCTCGATCGAGCCGTTGCTGTTCGTCAGCCGCATCTCGCAACCCCCGCTACCGATAGTGCCGGTGAGATCATCGCTCGATAATCCTCCGGAAACCAACAGGGGGAAATCGGTGTGAATCTTGCCAAACGACGTTTTCGCCAATACACGATAGCTTGCGTTGTCCGGTAGTCTCAGGCGAATGGTAGAAAAAGACGTATGGATCATCACGGGCTGGCAAGCGCCGTGCGTACTGCTCGAAACGTCCACGCTGCCGTTTTGATTCTCAATCTGCACTGGGCCGTCAACGCCATCCAGTAACACGGGCGCAAAGCTCGTAGTTACCGTCGCCCCGCGCGCGTGCGAGCCTTTGACGCTGCCGTTCTGATTTTGAACCGATAGCAAACCGCCGATGTCATTGGCTTCCACGCCTCCGAAGCTCGTTTTCACGCTCGCGGCTCCCCGCACATTGGAAATGGAAACTCCGCCGTTCCCCGATTGAATCCGCGCCTCCTGTACATCGCTGACGGTCACCGGACCAAAGGAGTTCTGAACGGTAAGAACGCCGCCCACCTTCTCTCCTTCGATTTTGGAGTTGTTCGCGCGGATAGAGACCTGGTGGCCGATGGAGGAAAACGTCACCCGCCCGAAGGTCGTATTCAGCTCGGCCGCTCCCTCTACATGAGTCGCCTCCACCGTGCCGTTTGTATCGTTCACCGTGAGATCGCCGTGAAAGTTATGCACCGTCACGCTGCCAAACGAATTCCTGATACTGCCGGCGCCGCCGGAATCGTCCACCTCCACCGTCCCGTTGTTATTCATTATGGTTACGCCCTTCGAAACTCGTACGGCATTGATGGTGGCAAAGCGGTCATGAATGATCAGCGACCCGCCAATGTCGCCGGCGTCGATGGAACCATTTGTGTTTTCGATAGAAACGTCGCCCGCGTTATTGGACGCGCGCACCGAAGCGAACGAATCTTCCAGATGCTGCGTGCCGCGGCCGTCACGGAATTCCAGCTCGCCGTGCGAGTTCACAATCTCGCTGCTCGCCTTCAAACCGGCTACTGAAACCGCGCCGAACGCATTGCGTACTTCGAGCGGCGCCGTTTCGGGCATGGTGATCTCATAGCGGACCGAATAGGACACGTTTCGAAAGTTGAAGAAGCCCCTGCTCGTGCTTTCGGGATATCGCGTACGGATGGACAACTCGGAAGAGGAAGGTTCCACCAGAATCTCCACCCGGTCCGCATAACTCTTCGCCTGGTCTGCGTTGCTCGCCGACACGCGAATTAATGCGTGAATCAAAATGTTCGACTGCGGATGCGTCTGGATAACAACATCGCCGAACTTATTCTCCAGGAAAACGCGCTGGCCTGGCTGCAGAGTAAGGGTCTTGTCAAAGGTTCGCGTGTACTCGTCGCGCGCGAACGCTGTGTAAGCGCACAAGCTTCCAAGTAGAACCCAGCTAATTCTTCTCATCACGGGTGAGTAGCTCCTGAAGAGTCTCTTTTTTCTCGCGGTATAGGTCGGCGAGCGCGGTTTGCAAATGGACGTTATAGCGGTTCTGATCCAGATTCGCGCGCGTCTCGGCTATAGCGGAGTCCAGCAATTTGAGCTTCTCCTTGCAGTTGGCTTGCGCCGCGGAATGCGGCTTTCGGAGCTCGGCCTCAGCCAGTCCCGAAAGTTTGTCGATCGATTGGCGGTACGCGGCTTCTGTCCGCTCCACTTCGGCCAGAGCCTGTTCGGTGAGGAAAACGCGGCTCGGTGGCGCGGCGCTGGGGGCGGCGGCCTTCGCTTGAGCTTGAGCTTGTTCGGGTCTCGGCGCGGGCGGTGGCCGCCAGACTCCCGTGTACGCAATGATCACGGCCGCTACCACCACCAGGGCCGCGGCCGCCAGCATCCACGTCCGCTGGTTCGCCCACCAGGGCAGTTCGCGCGCTGGCTTGGGCTGGCTGCGCAGCGTCGCGTTTATAGCCGGCCAAAGCGCCGGGCTCTCCCATTCTTCGTGAAGCTCCCGCGCGGTGCTCGAGATTTCATTCCAAAGCCGGTATTCCTTGCGGCACGCTGCGCAGTGCTTCAAATGCTCGCGCGCCTCCGGCATCAATTGAGAGTTTTCCAACGCGCGGTCCAGATCGCCACATTCAAACTTCATGCGGGCTCCGTCAAAAGGCGCTTTAGCTCACGCTTTGCTTCGAACAACCAATTGCGCGAAGTGCCTTCCGGCACCTGCAGAACGGCGGCGATCTCCGAGTGTTTCAGGCCCTCCACCTCGAACATCAGAAATACCAGCCGCTGGCGTTCGTTCAGCGAAGTCAGCGCTCTTTGCAGCGCAATCTTCAAGGTAAGATTCGAGCGTGACGCATGCTCACGAATGACCGGGGCCTCCGGCCGGCGCTGCTGCTGTCGAAGCGCGTCGTAACAGCAGTTGATGAGGATGCGATAAATCCAGGTTGCCAGCGACGAGTGGCCCTCGAATCCCGGTACGGCTTTGTACACCTTCAGGAACGCCTCCTGCACGGTGTCTTCCGCATCGGCCCGGCTGCCCAGTAAATGGAATGCAATGCTCTTCATACGCGCGGCGTGCAGTTCGTACAGGCGTTCGTAGGCCTGCAGGTTCCCGCGCTTGCATTCAGTTACAAGCTCGGCATCAGTCGGATTGTCGGGCAGATTAGCGGCGAATCGGAGCGGCAATCCGATCTCCCACACAGCGTTTTCCTCTTCGTCGCGCTTTTAGACGTCGACAAATGTAAAAACGTTGGGAGCCGTGGAAAAGTTCAGCAACTTATTTTTTCTTAGGGTCCATATCGAGCGAAACGCTCGTGTGCCCATAAGGGCCTGTAATCTTAAAAGGCACCACTTTCGCATGGCCTTTGCGCTTGAAGAATGGCGTAAGTGCCTTAATTAGAAACGACTTAAAGCCGGTTTCCGTCGCCGAGACATTCCCGCTGGTAATCAGTACGCCAGATAGGTCGGTCTGATAATTGAGCAGATTGTAAGTGCCGTTGAGCCATGCATGAGCGCCGGGAATCAGAAACTCGACATGCGAGAGATGGGCCACGCCGTCGCGCGCCGTGACCTGGCCTTTCAAACCGGAAAGGACCGTCTCAGGATTTTCAGCGATTTCCTGCTTGCCTTTACGTGTACTCTCGCTCAGCTTCGAAAGGCCCTGCTCCGTCGGCGTATCATTGAATTTTCCTCGCCCGATTCCGAAGTTGCCGCTGAGAATCATCTCCTGCAAAAAAGACTCACGGCCGCCGGGTTCCTGCACGCGCGCGTGGAATGCAAGATTCCCGGTCATCGGCGCCTGTTTGCCGGAAATAAAAAGATCGATCAGATCTTCGATACGGGCGCGGTCCGATGATATGTCGAGCGACAGGACTTTACCGGGTTCGCCCTTCTTACTTGTAACGGAACCGCTGCACAACAGGCTGCTTCGATCAAACGATGCCGTAACGCTGCTCAGGGCAACGTCGCCTTGTATCGCATCCACCCCCGCGTTGTACTTGGCGCTCAAATGACGCGCGTGGCTAGCGCCCGTTAGGGCGAAATTCGCAACATCGGCGGTGCCTGTGACCGTGATCCGCGCCAGATCCCCCGCGAAGTTGCCTTGGGCCGACAACATGCCCCTCAATTCCTTAAAGAAAGCCAGGTTCGCCTCGTCGTAACGGAAGCTCCCACGGACAATCGTAGAGCCGGGAGCGTTCGGATTCCAGGGTCCGAACGAACCATCGGATTGAATGAGCCCCGGCGCCTCCGAAAGGTGCAGTTGCGTCTTGTACGTAAAAGCGGAAGTTGAGTTAATTCCGTGCATCGCGAGCTTGTTTACACTGACGCGCAGTGGTTTCGGATTTGAAATCCGGTAGAAGTCGAGAATTGCGCCGTCTGCGTACAAATTATTGATCGGCATCGAAGTCTTCGAGTTGCTGTAAGTTAGCGGCATCACCGGGCTTGGTTCACCCGCCGGTTCGTTCGCCGGAACCGTTACGTGAAGTCCAATCACCTCGACCGTTGCGAGCCGCCGCTGGAACCTCATCATGGCCGGATAAGTGGTGGAAACCGTAAGTCTCTGTATGGTGATGAGGGGCGGCCTGCTCTTGTTCTTGATATGCAGGAACTTCACTCCTTCCGCGACGCAGCCGGGAGGGAAGTATGTGTTATGAAACTGATCGATGGTTACCGTTCGCAATGATCGTTCCTGCAAAACGTCAATCACGTCCTGCTTGGTGAATGGCCAATACAGAGTGAAGAGGATGGCGTAGAAAGCAGGCACGGCCACGAGAACGCATGCCGCGACAATCAACCCTCGCCGCAAACCGCGCTTTGTACGCAAATCGATGATTGTGGGCGCGGACATAGTGCTTCCTCTTTAGAGGACATGTCGTCGCGCTGAAAAGTTTCCTGCCCGGCCGCAACGCCAATCGCTATACTTCTAAGTTGCTGAAAAGCACCCGCCGTTACATCGCAGCCGCGTTGACCCTGTGGTCCTTGGCGCCCCTGGCTTCTCGAGCGCAGTCGCTGGATCCAAGGCTATTCGGCGGAATGCGCTGGCGCGAGATTGGGCCATACCGAGGCGGCCGGACTCGCGCGCTGTCTGGCGTCCCCAGTCAGCCGAACGTCTTCTATATTGGCGCGGTCAACGGTGGAGTCTGGAAAAGCACGGATTACGGCCGCACATGGAAACCCATCTTCGATCACGAGCCCACTGGTTCTGTCGGAGCCATTGCCGTAGCTCCATCGGATCCAAACGTGCTCTACGTCGGCAGCGGCGAGGGACTGCACAGGCCTGACCTTTCTGTCGGTGACGGCATTTACAAGTCCACCGACGCTGGCAAGACCTGGACGCATTTGGGTCTGCGTGACGGGCAGCAGATTCCCCGCATCGCCGTAGATCCGCGCGATCCGAACCGCTTATTTGTCGCCGTTTTGGGCCATCCCTACGGTCCCAATCCGGACCGGGGACTCTTCCGCTCCACCGATGGCGGCCAGACTTTTGAGAAAGTGCTGTACAAGGGCGAAAACACCGGCGCCAACGACGTGAAGGTTGATCCTTCCAATCCCAACGTGGTGTACGCCTCCTTCTGGGAGGCCCGGGAAGGACCGTGGGAAAACGCCGCCTGGAGCGGTACGAGCGGAGGCATTTTCAAATCCACCGATGGCGGCGCCAGCTGGACGAAATTGAGCAAAGGCTTGCCTGGTGATGGGAACGCTGTGGTGCAGGCGAATCTTGCGATCGCGCCCAGCGACCCAAGCCGTCTCTACGCGGCCGTAGCGAGCAAAGGCGCCGCTCTCGGGATTTACCGGTCCGACGACGCCGGCGCAACTTGGACGAAGATTACAGAGGACCCCAGACCGGCCGCCCGCATCGGCGGCGGCGATGCCCCCGTGCCCGCGGTAGATCCCAAGAATCCCGACATCGTCTACAGCGCGAGCGTCGTGACTTGGAAGTCGGTTGACGGCGGTAAGACCTGGACGGGGATTCGCGGTGCGCCCGGCGGCGACGATTATCAAAGCATCTGGATCAATCCGAACAATCCCCAGGTGCTCCTGATTGTCAGTGATCAGGGGGCGATTGTTACGGTGAACGGCGGCGAAACCTGGAGTTCCTGGTACAACCAGCCGACGGCTCAGATGTATCACGTGAACGCGGACAACGCCTTCCCGTATCGCGTGTGCAGTGGGCAGCAGGAAAGCGGATCGGCGTGTGTCACAACGCGCGGTAATGATGGCGCGATCACCTTCCGCGATTGGCATCCCGTCGGAGCGGAGGAGTACGGATATGCGGTGCCGGATCCGCTCAATCCGGACCTGGTTTACGGTGGCAAATTAAGCCGCTATGACCGGCGCACCGGACAGGCCACGCAAGTAGGCCCGAAGCCGCTGCGTGGAACCGATTACCGAGTGGTGCGAACGGCCCCGATCGCGTTCTCTCCGGTCGATTCTCACATTTTGTATTTCGGAGCAAACACCGTCTGGAAAACACGTGACGGAGGTCAGAATTGGCAGCAGATCAGTCCCGATTTGACTCGCCAAACGTGGGACGTTCCGGCAAATGTTGGCAAGTATCGGGACGAAGTGCACGCCGCTCAGCGTGGCGTGATCTACGCACTGGCGCCTTCGCCGCTCGACGTCAACCGAATCTGGGCAGGTAGCGACGATGGCCTGATTCACGTAACCACGGATGGCGGCGAGCACTGGAATAACGTGACCCCGCCTCAATTACAGGCTTGGGACAAGGTCTCGATCATCGACGCGGGACATTTCGATCGCGAGACCGCCTATGCGGCCATCAACACGTTCCGTCTGGACAATTTGCGCCCCCAAGTTCTGCGAACGCATGATGGCGGGAAGACCTGGATGGAAATCGTGAATGGTATTCCGGATGGCGCGCCCATTAACGTCGTCCGGGAAGATCCCAAGCGCAAGGGATTGCTGTTTGCGGGAACCGAGCGCGAAGTCTACATTTCTTTCGATGATGGCGATCACTGGCAGACTCTGCGATTAAACATGCCCGCAACCTCGATTCGCGACTTGCTGGTAAAAAATGATGATCTGATTGCAGCCACTCACGGCCGTGGGTTTTGGGTACTTGACGACATCGAACCATTGCGGCAGATCGATGAGCAAATGGCGCAAGCGCCCGCGCTTCTATTCCGGCCGCAGACTGCATTGCGCGTTCGCTGGGACACCAACACCGACACACCCTTGCCGCCCGATGAACCGGCCGGCCAGAATCCCCCTGATGGCGCGATCGTTGATTACTACTTGGGCGCGCCGCCGAGCGGCCCCATAGTGCTGGAGATACTCGACGCCAACGGCAAGTTGATCCGGCATTATTCAAGCGCTGATGAAGTGAAGCCGATCGATCCAATGCTGGACATTCCGAAGTATTGGGTGCGGCCTCCTCAGTCACTCTCCACGGAACCGGGCATGCATCGCTTCCTTTGGGATATGCATCTGACGCCGTTGCCCGGACTCGGAGGTGAGGAGGAATATCCGATGACCGCGATTTACCGCGACACGCCGCTCACCCCAACTTCACCATGGGTGATGACCGGCGGCTACAGCGTCAAGTTAGTGGTAGATGGTAAGACAGATTCGCAACCGCTCGCGCTAGCCATGGATCCACGCGTGAAGACTCCCGAAACTGGGTTGAAACTCCAATTCACGCTATCCGGCGAACTGTACGAGGATGTGAAAGCGAGCTTAACGGCGATCCAACAGCTTCAGTCTTTGCGGCAGCAGTTGGACCAACTGAAAGCGAAGGCTCCTCAGGGAGCCGTCGCGCAAGCAATCGCCGCGCTTGACCAGAAGACGCGCGAGCTGGAGGGCAATATCCCGCCTAAATTCGGCGGCGGGGGCCGCGCGCCGTGGACCGGACCCGAGACGGTCAACCAAATTTCCGGCTCGCTGAGAACACTCATGATGATGCTGCAAGAGGCCGACGTCGCGCCTACGACGCAGGAGATTGCGGCCGTGGCGGAAGAACGTAAGAAATTCTCCGCAATTATGGCACGTTGGACGGCTGTCACGAACGAGGATCTGCCGAAGTTAAACTCGCAGTTGCGCGCCGCAAATCTATCGGAGATCTCGCTTTCCGGCCCGGCGAGGTGATGCATTTCAAATACGTTATAGATACTATTTAGGGGACGCTCCAAGGGGGAGCCGGGCCGCGCTGCCCACATCTTATGGCCATTACCAACGTCAGTAAGTCCACGGTGACAGCTACCGCCACGGGCAAAAGTAACACCCCTGCGATGGCGATAGTGACGACCCTGTTTTTCATGTGGGGCTTCATCACCTGCCTGAACGACATCCTGATACCCCACCTGAAAAACATCTTTGACCTGAACTACGCCCAGGGGATGCTCGTGCAGTTCGCATTTTTCTCGGGGTATTTCATATTTGCCTTTCCCGCAGGCAAAGTGGTGGAGTGGACGGGATACAAACGGACCATGGTCATCGGCCTGCTTACGATGGCGATTGGGGCGTGGCTCTTCGTGCCCGCCGCCAGTGTACCGTCGTTTCCGTTCTTCCTGACTGCGCTGATCATTGTGGCGGCCGGCATGACGGCACTGCAGGTATCGGCGAACGCTTATGTTTCGGTCCTTGGATCGCCGGATAAAGCATCCAGCCGGCTGAACCTGACGCAGGCCTTCAACTCTCTGGGCACCACCGTGGCCCCATACTTCGGTAGCGTTCTTATCTTGAGCACTACGGCGGTTGCGATCGATGAGGTCCGCAAGTTGTCGCCGGCGGCGCTACACGCTTATCGGCTGCACGAGGCCGCTTCAGTGAAGTTTCCATACATGCTGATCGCGGGCGCCTTGATGCTGCTCGCGGTTTTGATCGCGTTTTCGAGGCTCCCGAAAATCTCCGCCGATCCAGGCCACAGCGATGCAGAGAGCCTGCATGAGCATCCCGGCATGAAACTCTGGAATCAGCGCCATCTGCTGTTCGGGGTGCTGGGCATTTTCGTATATGTGGGAGCCGAGGTTTCCATCGGCAGCTTCCTGGTGAATTACTTCAGCCAGCCAAACATCGGCGCGATGTCCGAGAAGACAGCCGCCGGCTACGTTTCGTTCTACTGGTTTTTCGCGATGATGGGACGTTTTATCGGATCCGCCATCCTGCAGAAGATGAAGGCAGGCAAACTGCTCGGTTTGGTCGCGATTGTGGCTGCCGGGCTCGTGCTCTCGTCGATGCTCAGCCTGGGACACGTGGCGATGTGGACCATCATCCTCGTAGGACTCTTTAATTCCGTCATGTTCCCCAGTATCTTCACACTGGGAATCGCCGGGCTGGGGCCATTGACCGGCGAAGGGTCCGGTCTGCTGGTCGCGGCCATTGTAGGCGGAGCCATCATTCCCGAGATTCAGGGCCTGCTGGCGGATCGCATCGGCATCCACCACGCGTTTATCATCCCCGTCCTCTGTTACTGCTATATCGCCTGGTACGGCTTCAAGGGATCGAGGCGACTGAATCCCGCATAGCGGCTATTACGAACCGTTGCCTTCAACGATTCCATAAATTTGCGCGCCGTATTTCTTGACCGTCGCCATGCCCAAACCGGGAATGGCAAGTAGCTCTGCGTCTGTCGCGGGCTTCCTGCTGGCGACAGCCCGCAGCACCTGATCGCTGAAGATCCGGAATGCGGGCACTCCGCGACGCTTCGCTTCCGCCAAGCGCCACCGGCGTAATTGCTCTTCAATGCGCGCATCGATACTTCCGGTGGCCTTCGCTCCGCCCTGCGCTTTCTTACGGCGCGATCGTTTCGCAGGGGCCCGATCAGCATCTTTCAGCATGAAGTTGACCGGCGTCTTTTCGTCGACCGTGTAGCCCGTCCGCGTGAGTTTCAACGTCCGGTACGGAATTTGTTTGCCGTCCTTCTCGAAGACCGCATCCAGGTGCTCAACGAGTCCGGCGCGCGCCATCGCCGCCAGCACTTCCTCGAATGCATTGCGGCTCATTTCCGCATCTGGATAGAGCTGAGTGTAGAGCTTTCCAGTTGATTTAGAATGGCTCGCGCGTAAGTCAGCCAATACGCGAAAAAGTGCTTGCTGTTCGGCCGCCGTGGCGCTGCGGAAGCGCCGCGCCACGCACTCAGCGGGAGCGCAGAAGTCACAGACGCCGCAGGCATTTTTACCGTCGGCCACGTCGCCGAAGTGCCGTACCAAAGTAGACATCCGGCATTGAGGGCTGGCGGCGTAACGGATCATGCCTTCAATCTGTGCCGCTTTTTGCTCGCCCTGGGCCACGTAAAGCGGACGCCATCGCGCGTCGCCTCGCGTGATGTTGTCCTCGTAGTCGAGCACCGCGCCCGCATGAGTCCACAGTTTTTCGAGCGCTTTGTCGAAAAGGTCCACATCCAGCCGCAGCTGCTTCTGTAGAGCGGTTTTCTTCACCGGTTCCAATGTCAATGCGGCATAGATCTGATCAAGCACGGAGATATCCGGATAATCGCGTTCGAGAAAGAAGTCGTGCGTATAGCGGTCCGCGTATGACTGCATGAGGATCGCGCGGCTCGGAGCTCCGTCGCGTCCGGCGCGGCCGATCTCCTGGTAATAGCCTTCCAGGCTTCCGGGCAGCGCGGTGTGAATAACGGTCCTCACGTCGGGTTTGTCGATTCCCATACCGAACGCGATGGTTGCAACCATGACTTCAATCTTGCCTGCGAGAAAATTCTCCTGCACTTGCGCCCGACGCTTGGAATCGAGTCCCGCGTGGTAGGCCGCAGCTCGAAATCCGACGCCCAATTCCACGGCCAGGGCTTCGGTCTGCTTGCGAGTGGGCGCGTAGACGATGGCTGGCCGGTGAGCAGGGTCAAGTAGTATCTCTCGCGCGAGTTCGCTTCTCTGAGAAGGAGAGGCTTCAACAACTTCGATTGCGATATTCTCGCGGCGGAACCCGTGAATGAATCGGGCCGGCCGCAGCAGTCCGAGTTGCTCGGCGATGTCTTTTTGAACCAGCGGCGTGGCAGTCGCGGTGAGCGCGATCACAGGCGCGGGACGCAAGCTGGGCAGATACTGCCCGAGCATGCGGTAGTCCGGACGAAAATCATGGCCCCACTGCGAGATGCAGTGAGCTTCGTCAACCGCGACGAGCGAAGGCTTGTGCTTCGCCAGCATCTCGGGAAAGCCGCTGACGCGCAGGCGCTCCGGCGCGATGAACAGAAATTGCAGCTTTCCGCCTAAGTAATCTAGGCAGACCTGGCGCGATGCTTTGCGATCACGCCCGGAGTGAATGCGCTCGACGGCGAAGCCGAGTTCGTTCAGCTTCGCTACCTGGTCTTCCATGAGCGCAATGAGTGGACTGATAACCAACGTAGTGCCGCCACGGGCGAGGCCAGGCAGTTGATAGCAGAGCGATTTGCCGGAGCCGGTGGGCATAACCAGCAGCACGTCTTTGCCTTCGATCGCCGCGCGGCAAACTTCTTCCTGGTTGGGGCGGAACGAGGCAAATCCGAAAGCGCCCGTCAATAGCTCGGCCGGCGTCTTGCCGTTGTGCGCGCGAGGCGGAGGCAGCGGTCTTTCCGCTATTGCCTCCGGCGTGCGTGGAACCACGTGCCCTACCTTGCCAACCACTTCGTGTACGTACTTTTCGATGCCTTCGAGGAATGGGTCGAGTTGGGCCTGACCGCGCTGAATGCGTTGCAGGTAAGCCTCCCACTGGCCTGTCATCGCCGGAGTCTTTACCTCCGGATGGACCACTTCGATCAGTCGAATGCCTTTATCCGTGGCTTCCAGACTTTTGCCGGCGCGCACAATGTAGCCGCGCTTCAATAGGACTTCAATGATGGCTGCGCGCGTGGCGGGCGTGCCGAGCCCTGACTCCTTCATGGCTTCCGAGAGTTCTCTCTCATCCAGAGTTTTGCCGGCTGTTTCCATGGCCGTTAACAGCGTAGCTTCCGTGAAGCGCTTAGGCGGCCGGGTTTTCTTTTTCACGGCCTCGACCCCGACAACATCCTGGGCTTGCCCTTGCATTAACCCGGCGGGCAAAGACTCTTCTGGATCCTCTTCCCCGCCCTGCGCGCCCTTTCGCCGCGCAGGCGCTACATCCAGCGCCTTCCAGCCCAATTGCTGCACCGCGGTGCCGGAGGTGTGATACCGGTCGATGACTTCGCCGTTCGCGATAGCAGTAATGATGGTCGTGACGGAGACGATGTAATCGTCGTGCCAGGCACTGAGCAGCCGGCGGCAGATCAAATCATAGATGTTGCCCTCGTCTGTCGAAAGCGCTGCCTTCTCCGGCGAAACGGCGGTCGGGATGATGGCGTGGTGATCGCTGACTTTCGAATCATCTACGAATCTCCGCCCAAGAGGACGCTCACCAGTTCCGGGCGCAAGTTGTTTGGCATGAGGAGCCGCGATGCAGCGAACAATTGCGGGTAATGTCTTCGCTACATCTTGAGACAGGTATCGGCTGTCGGTGCGCGGATAACTAATCAGCTTGTACCGTTCATAAAGGGCCTGCGCCAAATCCAGCGTCTGCTGGGCGCTCAAGCCGAACAAGCGGTTGACGTGACGCTGCAGCTCAGTCAAATCGTAAAGCAGAGGCGGAAGGGTGCGCTGCGTTTCCGCGGCGATGGATTCAATCCGCGCGTTGCCGGTTTGCGCGCGCTGCACGATCGCCTTTGCCTCTATGCCATCGGCAGGCAACCGCATGGCATCTTGCGTCTGAGGCCGAAACCACGTGCCCTGATAGGTGGTCTTCGGAGGATGATCCACCGGATGAAAGGTGGCCAGCACCTCCATGTAATCTTTCGGAACGAAGTTCCTCAGCGTGAGCTCCCGCTCGACGATCATGGCCAGCGTCGGAGTCTGCACGCGGCCGACCGACAGTTCTTCGTTAAACGCAAGCGAGTAGGCCCGGGAAAGATTCATGCCCACCAGCCAGTCAGCGCGACTCCGGCCACACGCGGCGTCAGCCAGCGGATTGTAATCGGAGCCCGGCCGGAGAGCGTCGAAGCCCTTGCGGATAGCCTCAGCCGTCAGCGAGGAGATCCATAGGCGATCAAACGGCTTTTCGCAATCGGCGGCTTCGTAAATGTACCGGAAGATGAGCTCGCCCTCGCGGCCAGCGTCGGTTGCGCAGACGAGACGCGAGACGCGCGGTGAGTTGATGATCTTGCGCACCACCTCGAACTGGTCGCGGGTCTTGTCGTTGACAACCAGCGGCCAGCGCTCCGGCAGCATAGGAAGCAGGTCGCTGCGCCAGCGGCGCCACTCCGGATTGATCTCATGCGGTTGAGCGAGGGCGACCAGGTGGCCGATCGCCCATGTTACGACATAGCCGTTGCCTTGAAGGTAGCCGTCACCCTGCTTGGCTGCGCCGATCGCCCGGGCAATGTCGCGCGCGACGGAAGGCTTCTCGGCCAGCACAGCGATGGTACCGGTCTCCGGAGGCGCCATGTGGAACCTCCAGTTTAGCGGTCATCAGAAGAGCAGCTTCAGGCCAAACTGGATCTGTCGCGAAGTATTCGAGGTGGACGTGATCACGCCGGCGGTTGTGACGGGCGTGGTGGACGCGGAGGTGAAGACCACCGCGTTCGGTGTATTAAAGTCCGCGTGGTTGAAGATGTTGAAGAACTCGGCGCGAAACTGAAGCCGGAAGCGCTCCGTGAGGGCGGTGTTTTTTATAGCTGAAAAATCAAGATTCGCGAGCCCCGGTCCGACGAGCGTGTCGCGCCCGACGTCGCCATAGGTGCCGGAAGCGGGCACGATAAACGCGCTGGGATTGAAGTATTGGTTCGGATCCCCACTCACGATGTTTCCCGCGAACGCCGGATTGTACGACGGCCGGATCGGGTTGCGGCTGTCACCGTTGTTGGTGGGATTGAAGCCAAGCTGCGGCGTGAATGGCAAGCCTGACTGCAGCAATGCGATGGCGCTGACGGTCCAGCCGCCGATCAGTTTGTCGCGCCAGCCGGACTCGTTTGAGAATAAAGCTTTGCCGCGGCCAAACGGAAGATCATAGGCCGCGTTGAAGGTTCCGAGATTGCGAACGTCTGTTGTAGCCGGACCCCAATCGCGTTTCGGATCGAGCAGAAACATCACGAAGCCCGGTGCGTTCGCAGCCACGCTGCTGTTCCAGGCTGTACCGTCATCGAGATTCTTCGACCAGGTATAGACACCGCGCAGTTGGAAGCCATGGCTGAAGCGGTGGTTCAGGTCAACAGTCAGCGCGTTGTAAGAGCTGAGTCCTTCTGAAAACCAAGTGGTGGTGTTGGCGAGGCCGGGGTTGGCGAACGGCGCCTTGTTTGGATAGTAAATGGTTCCGGCGGCGACGGTAGGAAAGGGCTCGTTGGCGTCGACCGAAAGCATCTCATGATAACCGTGCGAGCCGACGTAACCGGCGCTCAGCGAGGTATTCGGAGCAATCTGCTGATCAATCTTGAAGGTCCAGGTCAGGACGGTGGGCGTATAGGCATCGGCTTGAACGCCGCTGGGAGAGATGAGGCCGCCGGAGGGCAATGGCGAGCCAGGCACAATTGCCAGATTGGAGAGCGCGACGTTCTTGAGGGAGTTGGTTGTGTTGAACGGAGCGGTCTGGTCTAGCCGGTAATCGAGGTTATCGAGCAAGTAATGATAGATCCCGAAACCGGCATGAATAACGGTCCTGCTTTTGCCAAAGGGGTCCCAGGCGATGCCCACGCGCGGCATAGGAAGGAATTTGGCGCGGTTCACAGTGAACACAGAACTGCCGATGGCGGGATTGGTTTCGATCACGCCATTCGAGAAGAGGTAGTTCGAACCGCGGCCATGCGATTCGTTCCAGCCATTAGTAGATTCGAAGCGGAACCCGACGCGAATTTCGAGATGTGGGGTGAGGCGCATCGCATCCTGGACAAAGGCGGCCCCTTCCAGCGATCGCCAGCCAAGAGGGGTAGGCGACGGCACCACGGTGAACGTCGAAACTGTGCCCTCAAGGAAGCTGGCCAGACTGCCGAAGGAAGCTTGCCCGTACTGATTCTGCGCCAGGTTGTCGTTCGCCTGAATGCGCTGGAGCCACACACCAGCCTCAAGCTGATGGATACCGCGAGTGATGGCGACGTGATCGTCATAGGTGAAGAGATTGCGGACAGCGGAGAGATTGCTGCCGGCGTTTGTTCCGGCAAGACTGATCTGCGATGCGCCGTTTAAAGCGGTACCACCGCCAATAACGAGCGCGCCGACAGGATCGCTTTCAACCCATCCTGGAATATCGACCGGAGTATAGCCGGTGAAGTAGTAGTTGGCACGCGAGAAGCCAAAGCGGGCTGTATTCAGGATATTCGGCGAGAAGACGTGCTGTTCCTGGATGCTGGCGACCTGCGCGCGGAGATCTTCGATGACGCCGCTGAGCGGATTCACCGTAGGCGTATTGGCTCCGCTGTCATCCACCGTGTAGACAGCGAAGAGCGTGTCCTTGTCAGAGAGAGTGTAGTCGGCGCGGGTCGTGCCGAAATCTTCGCGAATGGTTTGCAGGGGATGATTGTAGGCTATGGCGATGCCGCCGCCCAGATCGGGGCCATTTTCTACCGGCCAAAGCGACAGCAATGCGGCCGCGGACGGCACGATACCGACATGCGCGAGGGTTCCGTTCGGACCGGGCAGATAGCCGCCGCGCGCGGCGTTATCGGGCACCAGCGTGACGTTGCTCAAGCCCAGATGCTGACGGTAACCTTCGTAATTACCGAAGATGAAGAGCTTGTCTTTCTTGATGGGGCCGCCCAGCGCGGCGCCGAACTCATTGCGCTGGAATTGCGGGATGGAGCCCTGGTCGAAGAAGTTACGAGCGTCGAGGCCGCTGTTGCGGAGGAACTCATACAGGCTGCCGTGCAGTTGATTGGCGCCGGACGCCGTGACGATACTGACCTGGCCACCGGGCCGTTTGCCGTATTCCGCGCCGTAAGTATCGGTTACGACGTTAAACTCGCGCACAGCGTCGACGCCGAGCAACTGCCCGCTGGTACCGCCGGGCGTGTTGTTGATGAGAGACGCGCCGGTGTACTCGATGCCGTTCAACAGGAATAGATTCTCTTGAGGACGATGGCCGGACACCGCGAACATGTTCCCAACGGATGAGTTGGAAGTGCCGATGCCGCCGGTGCGCTGGGACGTGTAATTGACGATGGCCGGATTGAGGGTTAACAGTTCGTCATAGCTGCGGCCGTTCAGAGGAAGCTCCTTGACTTGCTTTTCATTCACCAAGCCGGAAGTCTGCTGCGTTGACACTTCGACGGGCGGCACCGAGTCGCTTACGGTGACGACCTGATTCACCTGACCCAATGAAAGGGTCAGGTCTACCGTGGTGCTTTGACCTACGGCGAGAGTGAGTCCGCTTTTTGTTTGCGAAGCGAATCCCTGCTTGGAAGCGGTAATTTCGTATCTGCCGACTGGAATGGAAGGCACGGCATAGCGGCCGGAATCGTCGGTAGCCAGCTTGCGCTCCGACCCAGTTTCCAGATTCCTGACGATGACCGCGGCGGAGGGGATGGGCGCTCCCGTTTCGTCATGCACCGTCCCAAACACGCTACCGCCTACGACCTGCCCCCAGAGACAGCAGTTGCCGCCCAGTAAAGCGGCGAGAGCGGCAGCGTATCTGAGGGTCGTGGTTCGCATAGGAATCAGTTACTCCAGTTTCTCTATCGACAAACAGGATTATAACAGATTCCAGCTATGTGACCGCTATTTTGCTGTTTCGATCTTCACCAGGACAACGCCATGAGAAGGAACATTGGACGAGAAATCAGCAGAAAAGGAGCCTCGGCCGGCGTGGGCCCAGAGATCCCGCACGCTGGCTGAGCCATTTACGCCGATGTCGCTCCATTTCGCGGTGACCTTGGCTTCCGATGCCCCTCGATTGAAGAACCCGACGGCATGGGACCCATCGGCCAGGGGGCGGGCCCAGACTTCGAGATCGCCGTCTTTTGAGACACGGGTTGCTTGCTTGCCGAGAGGGTCCTGATCGATGGCGATTACTTCTTTGTTGGTAAGGATGTCGAAGACGCCGGGCGGTATATCGCGAAGATCGTTGCCGGCCAGGAGCGGAGCGGCCAGCAGGCTCCAGAGGCTGAAATGGGTGCGGTATTCGGTATCGGTCATGCCGCCGTTGCCGACTTCGAGCATGTCCGGATCATTCCAGTGACCGGGGCCGGCATATTGCGCGAGCCCTTCCTGCAGATCAAAGCCGATGTGCGACATGGATTTCCAGTTGTCGCTGATATCGCCGGTGGTTCGCCAGAGATTTCCGCCTACACTCTCTCCCCATTGCGGGCCATGCAGCACGCCATACTCACACAGGCTGTAAACGATGGGCTTGCCGGTCGAGAGCAGGGCCTCGCCCATTTTGGCGTAGACGGCGGGCATGGAGTGGTAGTCGTAGACCTGCGAGGCGCTGCACCAATCGTATTTCAGATAATCAATGCCCCAGGACGCGTAAGTTTTGGCATCCTGCTCTTCGTGCTGAAAACTTCCTTCGTAGCCGGCGCACGTTTTGGGGCCTGGCGAGGAATAGATGCCGAGTTTGAGACCTTTGCTGTGTACGTAATCAGCCAGCGCCTTCATGTCAGGGAACTTCGAATTGGTCTGGATGTTGCCCTGCGCGTCGCGGCCGGCTTCCCAGGTATCGTCGATATTGACGTAGATATAGCCGGCGTCCTTCATGCCATTTTTGGCCATCGCATCAGCGGTTTCGCGGATGAGCGCCTCAGAAACCTTCCCGGCGAACTTGTTCCAGCTATTCCAGCCCATGGGGGGTGTTTTCGCGAGCCCGTTATAGGGTACCGGTTTGGCAGGGGGGAGCGAGATTTTGGCGGGCTCAAGCGGCATGGGGCCGGGTGGCGCGCTGGAAACGCGCTTCAATGTGAGTGTGCGCCCATGACCATCGGCGGGCCGCAGAACGAGCGTATCGCCGGTGACTTTGCCGATGTATCCGGTGGCGCTTAGCTCACCGAAGTTGTCACGAACGATATTGAAGGTGAATGTATCGCCGTTGATCTTGCCGTCGTGAATAGCCTCGTTGCCGTGATTCGAGGACTCGTAGCCGGTGAGCGAATCGTGATCGGCCTTCAAGTAGAGCGAGGTTTCGCGCGTCGTGCCATCGGCATTGAAGCGGACCGTCCACTGGCCTGTAAAGCCATCGGCCATCGCGGCCCGCGCGAAAAGCCCGCTGGGTGCTGCGGCGCTGAGTACTGCGGCGCTGAGTACTGAAACCAGGAAGTATTTCATCGCTAAAGTGATTTTGATTGTATGCCTACGGCTGTCAGTTTAGGTGTGATGCGGGGCGGAAGAGTGGAATGACGCGTGACCAAGCGGGTGGCAACGCGGTATTCACGACCGGTTAGATCAGGGTCAGACAACATCGTCCACAGCGCCTGAAAGGCGACCCGGCCGATTTCGGCGCGCGGGACGACGACGGTTGTCAGCGCCGGCTGCGTGTACTCGGCAAAGAGAATGTCGTCAAAACCGACGACGGACAGATCTTCAGGAACGCGCAGCTTGCCATCATAGGCGCGGTGCAGAATGCCGATGGCGGTGAGGTCATTGCCGGCGACGATGGCGGTAGGCGTGGCGTCGCCGCTGAGCAGCTTCGAACAGGCGAAGTACCCGCCTTTGACGGTGAAATCAGAGTCGATGGTGTGGCTGGGCTCAAGCCGGAGGCGCACGGCAGTTTCCATGAACGCCTTTTTGCGGCGCTGTGCTGAGTTCAGATGAAGCGGACCACCGATATAGGCAATGCGGGAATGCCCTATGTGGGTCAAGTATTCCAAGGCTTCGATGATTCCGTTTTCATACTCAAGCACGATGTTGCTGATGCTGTGGTCCACGCGGCCAAGGTCCAGATAGACGGCGGCGATGCGGTGCGTGGCCAGCATGTCAATGACGGCGGGGTCGATTTGCGATGTCAGAATAGCGACGCCGGGCACTTGCAGACCGATGAGCCGGCGGACGGAGTTCAGAGTGCGCTGCGGATCATAGTTGGTGTTCATGACCAGGGCGTCCATGTCGTGAGCGAGGGCCTGATCCTGAAAGCCGGCAGTGATGTCAGGGAAAAAAGGGTTCCGGATGTCTGAAATGAGAAGGCCGAGGAGGCTGCTGCGGCCTCGCGCCAGGTTGCGGGCGGCCTGATTCTGCGAATAGCCGAGCTCGCGGACTGCTTCCAACACTCGCTCGCGGGTGCCCTGCCGGGTGGGACGGGTTCCGTTCAAGACGTGCGAGACGGTGGCGATAGAGACCCCCGCCCGCAGGGCGACATCTTTGATGCTGACGCTCAACTGGGCTGCCTCCGGCCGCGTGACAGAGCCGGTCTGGCGCGAAAAGGTGGATGAATGCGAGGAATTTCAATCCTTTGAGCGCTTTTGCGCGGGAGGCGCGGCGCCGGCGAAATTTCGAAGCCTGTCCCCATCTCGGTTGAATCCGACCCTTCGGCTCCGCTCAGTGTAAACGTTTACGTGCAAAGTTTTCAATAGTACTTGGGATTCCCGGTACGCAATTCGACCTGGTTTGAATGTCAGGCGGCGTTTTTGTGGACGCGAGTGCCGAAAACTTCTTCGATGGCGAGCTTGAGGACGCCTTTGACTTCGTTGAACGGGATTGGCGTGTGGCCGGGCAGGACCGCTTCGATGCTGCCACGGATGTCGGTATCCAATTCCAGGTGCGCTGCTTTGGCGTTTGCCAGGCGAGTACGGGCTTCGTGGAGCTCGTGTTTGCGGATTTGCTCTTCCGCCTGGCGCTTTTGCGATTCAAAGCCAATTTCGGCGCGGCGCTTTTCGGCTCTTAGCTTTAGCAGATCAGATAAGCATTTGTGGAAAGCCCGCTCGTGCGTGGTTTGATAGCGAAGATAGAGCGAGAACTGCTTGCTTTCGTCGAGCAGGCCGTCAGAGTTGAAACAGAGATGCTGCAGCGTGACGGCGCGCTGGCGCAGCCATTCATGTTGGGCGAGGCGCTGGACCAGGATCTGCTCGGTGGGGGTTTTCGGCTGGTGCTCGGCGCGCAGGGCGAGTTCGAGGGTTTCGAATTGCTCTTCGTTTTCCCATGGCAATAGGTGAAACGCGCCAGCGAGACCGTGACGGAGATTGTTGAAGGCGATGGCTTCTTTGCCTTCCTCGGTTTGGGGGCCGGTGCTGTGCTGGGCATTCTGGCGGTTTGCGCAGATCTGCGCTTCGGTGGACATTTTGGGCGCTCCTAAAAAGGAAAACGCCGAGGCGTTGACAACGCTCAGCGTTTTTCGGATGAATTGGAAGCGATGGCGGGCTTCCTAGAGATCAGTATACGGCATGGTTCCAAATGATTTTCGGTAAGTTGATGATAATGGGGTGGTTTTGGGTTGTGACTCGGTTTTCTTGGTTTGGAGAAAAACTGGGAGTGTCGCCGGGTGGTCGGCTAATACGGATGAGTGGATTTGCGCAGACAACTTGGCCCGCAACAATAACGGGATTTCCCCCAAGCCCGTTTATGGCCAATCTGACCGTAGCCGACAAACCGGACAACTGCTTTCGCCAATGTATTCAGTACATCGCAAGCCTCCATGGCGTTACCATCACGAGACGTTCGCGGGGTACCTGCTCTTGCGTCGAGCTACACACTTATGGCAGGCCGGAAAGAGAGTACGAAAGGCTCATGATGCACGGCTTACTGCAGCTCGGCGTATTCCGCTCGGGCTTGCTTCAGGATCGAGATACCGGGGTCGGCGTCTTTCCAGAGCCTGAGGAAATCTTGGTAGGCAGCCTTTGCCTTGGTCTTGTCTCCCGACAAAGAGAACGCTCTGCCAAGTTGCAGGTGTACAAGCGCCCCTATCGGGTCGTTGAAAATCAGCCCGGGGTGATCGACAATCTTCTGGAACTCGATGGCAGCTTTGGCGCCCTGGTGCATTGCTAGATAGGCTTCTCCGCGCACGTACGTCGGATATAGAACTCCATAGAACCAATTAAGGCTGATTCCCGGCACCGCCAGCTCATAGGGAACGTTGATTTCGAGTAATTCGAAGACCTTTGGAGCGCTGCCATTATTCAGTGCGAGGCGTGCACGAAGCGTCGGCACATAGGTGAATCTGACTGAAGTATCTTCGGGGAAGCGCATTTCGAGATCGTTCGCGAGTGACTGCGCCCGGGAAGAATCGCCCGCCAGTGCCAGTGCGAAAGCAGCGCCATACTCCACATCACGGCCCTTTGAAAGCTCAAGTGCTTTCATTGCATTCCGCGTGGCGGGGGCTGCATTCCCCCCGAAGGCCTCCCATACTGCTGCTCCCGTTTCGAAGTTAGCGGCCCTTTCCCGCTGGCCTGCTTGCTCAGCCAATTCCACGGCGTTGCGTGACATCACCGTTGCCTTTTGCCACTGACCGGAACGGGCCAGGGTTAAAGCCTGCGTGTAAGACATCCAATCTTCCGCTCCTGGCTTGCCTTTGGTCCGAGCCGCCGCCCGATCCATTCCCGCCTCGTCTCCCTTCAAGAACGCGATGTAGTACCGGAGGAGCAAAATCTCGGGAATTTCCAGTTGGCGCTCGGACGCCAGCTGGATGGCACGCTCCGCCTCCGCCAGGTCGTCACGGTTGCGGTTCCCTGGGTGGTGAAGGTAAAGATAACTGAAGGCAAGATTGATATACCCAGGCGTAAAATCCGGATCGAGAGCGATGGCTTTCTTGGCTACTTCAATCGACTCTCCATACTTGCCCATACATTGGTAAACGGAGCCAGATAATAATCCAAGCGGGCCAGCCTCACGAGGATACGTTTGTGCCCATAACTCAAGAGTCTCTTGCGCCTTCTCCAGGTTCCCCGTCACTTGAAGGTCATAAGAAGCCGTTATAAAGAATTTTTCCCTGTCGCTGGTGCGATCACGTAATTGATAGGCCTTCACGGTGCTTTCCGCCGACAGGACAGACTCTCCGATATCGCCGTATATCCGTCCCAGATATCCATGCGCCATGGCGAAATTGGGATCGATCTCGATCGCACGCTTGAGATCGGGCACGGCGGCGGCAAAACCGGTTGAGAAAGCAACCTTCCACGCTGCGCTGTAGGCCTTCAATGCTTCGAGCGAAGGCGTCGTGGCCTCCTGCAGCGGAGTGTCATGTTCCTTGATCGTGGTCAGCGATTCTCCCACGCGGATTCTGAACTTTCGGGCAATCCGATCCAATGCATTCAGGACCTCTTCTTTCCTGGCGGCCTGCACCTGCTCCTCATCCAGGACGTCCCCGGTACGGCAGTTCTTTGCGCGTAACCCCAATACGTACTCGTTTCCGAGGCCAGCTATCGAGCCATCCAGGACCGCGGTGCTTCCCGTTCGCTCGCAGATTTCCCGAGCGAGTTCCGGAGTAAGTGGCGAATTGGCTGGCTGGCCCACTAGAGGCATTACCTGCCTGACACGCTCCTCAGAGACGAGGCTGAGAAAAGGTGACTGTTCAAGCTGCACCGCCAAGCCCTGGCGAAGCGTACCATCAAACACTGAGTCGCCCGTCGTGTTTGTGAAATCCGCAAGCACAATCTTGTCCTTGTCAGTGAGCTTTGGTGCGCCGTGAGGCGCACGGCGAAGATAGAAGTAACCTGCGATCAAGAACGCCAGCACAACCGCGGCAAATGGTATGAACCAGATCCTTCGGGTAGGGCCGTGTTGAGCCTCATTCGCCGGTGGCCCAGGTGTTTGGACTGGGGCCTGGATTACCGATGGCGCAACCGGGGCATATTGCTCCCCCTTCTCTTCCTGGATTGATCCGATAAACCGATAGCCGCGCCGGGGCAAAGTTTCCACGAAGTGAGGGCTTTCGCCTGAGTCACCTAGCGCATCTCGAAGCTTGTTTATGGCCCGGTTCAGGCCTTGGTCGAAATCGCCGGCGGTATCAGACGGCCAGAGTTTCTGCTTAAGCTCGCCCCGAGAGACCACCTCCCCGGGTCGATCCAGTAATGCAAGAAGAACTTCGAAGGGCTGCCCTTGTAGCTTCACCTTCTGTCCCTGTTTGAAGAGCTCGGCGGAATCGAGATCCAACTCAAAAACCGAAAACCGGATTAGGCGACCCCGTCTTATAGGTGCGTTCATGGCGATGCCCGGATGGCAAGCAACTATAGCACTGTCGAGGCGCTCAGGGCAGGCGTGGAGAGTCACTTGCAAGCGCAAGAAAAAGCACGGAACGGACTCAGTATCCGAGGAGAGATCCGCTCACAAGGCGAAGAAACGGAACCTACTTACGTGGAGAGCAATAGGAGAGCAACGAAGTATGTCCCGCCCATGGACCCCGATCGGCTCACTGGCTCACAGTTTGAGTGTCACGAAAGGAAGCACATGAAACGTACATTACTGATCTCCACGTCGGCTATCAGCCTATTGGCTGTGCTGACATTACATACCCACGCCACGGCTCAGGAACAACAGAATGTAGATCCTTCCCCGCACTACGCTGTTACCGACCTCGGCAAATTGGGCGGGTCGCCAAGCGTGGCTTTTGGCGTGAACACTGCAGGCCGCATCAGCGTGACTCGGACCCTGCTTAGCGGTAACGAGCACGCCTTCCTCTGGAATCACGGTTACTTTATGGACTTAGGCACACTGGGAGGGCCAAACAGTGACATAGGCGGGCTTAACGACAGCGACGAGGTGGCGATGTATTCCCAGACATCCATGAAAGATCCTAACGCCGAGAACTTTTGCGGTTTCACCACTGACACGGACCTTATATGTATCGCCGCCGTCTGGAAAGATGGAGTACTGACGCCGCTTCCCACCCTGGGCGGCAATAACGCAACCGCGATAACGATCAACAACAAAGGCCAGGTAACTGGGTTTGCGGAGAATGGCACGTCCGACTCAAGCTGCGTAGCGCCTCAGGTTCTCGATTTTGAAGCCGTGCTGTGGGCGCAAGACGGAACGGCCCACGAGCTAGATCCCCTCCGCGGCGACACCGTCGGATTTGCCCTGTGGCTCAACAATCTGGGCCAAGCCGTCGGCTCGTCGGGTACCTGCGCGAACACCGTTCTTGTTCCGTTAGCAGGGGGGCCGCACGCCGTGCTCTGGGAAAAGGACGGCTCGGCGACAAGCCTCGGCAGCCTCGGCGGCACGATGATCGACACTGCTGCGGGCATCAACGACATAGGTGAAGTCGACGGGTGTTCGGACCTGTCTAGCGAAATCCCCGGCTTTCCTGGCGTCCAATGCCATGGCTTCCTGTGGACCAAGGAGACCGGTATGCAGGACATCGGCACGGTGGGTACGGACTTCTCGGCCTTACCGACCTCGATTAACAACCACGGAAAGATGGTTGGAGCATCCTGTGACAGCAATGGAAACTGTCGTGCGTTCGTCCGGCAGAGCCACGGAAAAATGATGGACCTCAATTCCCTTATCCCGGGGGACTCACCCTTGTATTTGATTTTCGCCTTTGACCTCAATGAATCCGGCGAGATTGTTGGGCAAGCCTTAGAAACCAGCACCGGGGACCTTCACGCTTTTCTGGCGACGCCATGCGACCGGAATCACGCTGACGCACAGTGTTGCAAAGATATATCCGGCATAGCCGCCGAAGCAGACGAGGGCACCGAACGGCCCCGGCCAACCTTCTCGGAAAATGCCCGCAAGCTTGTTCAACAACAACTAGCGCGTCGCTATCACATGGGCGTACAGTAGAACATCACAGGGCGAAGATGTCTATGCGAGGTTTGCCAGTTTTGCTTGGCGTTTGCGCCGTTCTGATGTGCGGTGGTGCAGCCACGCAATTGACCCTAAAATCAAAAACGGCGAGCGTAGCTGCCTTAACTCCGCTCATCCTTGCGAAAGACGAAGGTGAGCGTCGAATCGTACGGGGCTGGCCAGGACACCCTGATCCCGGGGAGACCTTCATCCTGAAGGTCGACCCGAAGAACGGCGGATCCTCGCATTTGATTTTTCTTACCGCAGACCTCGCCCCCGGTGGGGCAATCCATGCACATCGCCATCCCAGCGCCGACGAAATTCTGTATCTGCAGAAAGGAACCGTCCGGGTGCATGTGGGAGGCTCCGTGAGAGTGGTCAACGCTGGCGCCACCGTATTCATTCCCGCGAATACGTGGATCTCCGTCGACAACATTGGAGACGAAGGTGTCAGCCTGGTGGCGGTCTTTTCCGCGCCGGGCTTCGAAGAATTCATGCGAGCAGCATCCGTTCGGGAAGGAGAGAAAAACGTCCCCCTGTCGAATGCCGAGAATGATCAAATTGAGAAGACGCATCGGATTGATGTGATTTACAAGTAACCTTAGATTCATTGAGTGAACCGGAACCCAGAATCGTTGCGTCTCGATCACACGCCAGCAAGCGGTCTCATAGCTCGTTTCGAACGCACCCTCTGCGGAACAACAGCCGTGCGCGCATCTGGACCTATCACGCCTGTGTTTCGACGTGAGTTGTCAGCGCGGGCCCCAAGTCGGCATCGGGGAACTCCAACCACCGTATAGCCGTGCGCTCACTTATCGCTCGACAGGACGATATGCTGCGGGGCGTGGACTCAAGCGGATGACAACCAGATCAGGACATGCAGTACTAATCTGGCCCAGATTTCTCTTTGCGAACCAGCCCTTCGAACTCCTCCTCAAAGGCAATTAGTGCTTCCAGGACGTCCCTTGAGCGTTCCTGCATGGCAAGGGATCGAGCAACGCCTTTTAGTTGGGGCGAGGGCTTATATATGGCCGAGTGTTCGACATTCCAGAAGAGCCCCGTCATGACCGACACAATCTGATACTCTGCCATGATTCGATCACTCGCATCACTACAATAACCGGAATATTTGAATGCCAGAGTCCCACCGCGGTCGCCTCGCACCGGATCTGCCGCCCAACGGCGAAACACTTCGGTCGAACGCAAGACTTCGTCGACATCGTTCATGCGGCCCCGTGGAAACGCCAAGACGCGGACGCCAGCTAAGTCCTTCAGACTGGTAAGTGTGTATGGCCGGACAGGATCCGGATAAAAGATTGCTCCCTGTTGACGCCGGCGAAGCGACTCTACCGCGCTTTCACATTCTTTGAGCCGAGAGCTGACATCTAGCCGTTCAAATTTATCCAATTTGCGAGAAATAGGAAGGAGACGGTACCTGATCTCAGCTTCCAAATGCTCAAGGACTCGGCGAGTCTCCGGAAGCAGGTCGAAGTATTCTTCTCGCAGACGGTCTTCAACACTCCGCTCGGGCATTATCCGAGCAGACCTGCCAGTTCACGCTCTGCTGCGGCTGAGAGGTCGCCATTGAAAAAAAACCGCCACTGTCCGACGGCCGGTTCCTGAATGGCCTTCTCAATTTCTTCCTCTGATCTGTCTTCTACGAACTCGACACTGAAGGCTTTCTTCAGTTTCCGATTCAAGTAAAGCTCGCGATCAAAGTCGTAGCTGTAGCCTGAATTCTTGAGACGCTGTTCCTTAGTCGCAAGTTCTCCCATTTGCTTCACTTCCTTGATTTTACGAGGTCTGTGCTCATGGTGCGAAAGTCGGTTGTCCAGAAGTCGGCTTGTGACCGGTGGGCAGCAGAACCGGCGAAAGAATAGTCCATGTTGCGCCTAGGGCCGACCCGTCGGAAGTACTCGAAACCGGCGGCGGCCTTCTATCCGATATGTTTCGAAATCCGCGCGATCCACCGTGAAAATGGTAGATAGCCCCTCGCGCTTCGCCAAGTAAACGAGGGTGGCATCGGCGAAATCCATCGGGAGATCGCAATAGCGAAGCATCAGGGCCTGCACGTGTGGCAGTTCGGAGTTCTCGATCGTCGCTAGATTGACAGCGCCGGAGCGCACAAATTTCCACGCGGCGTCCATCTCTCGACGGCTGTCGCCTACCAAGTGAAACAGCTCTGTTAGGACTGCCTGGGAGGTCAACAAAGGCAGCCTGAGTTGCGGAAATGCCTCGACGCAAGCAGGGTGCCAACGGTCTCGTTTGTCCAGCAGGGCCAGAATGGCCCCTGTATCAATCAGCGCGTTAGCGGCCATTATGCCGCAGACGCAGCCGCCGGCGCACTTCCTGGCGCGCGTTCGCCGAACGATCAGCATCACCGCCTGCGAAGGCGCCAAAACACTTAAAGGCTGCTGCTTGAAGGCGCATTTGGTCCTCAGCGCTCTCGTTTTCAGCGCCACTCTTGTTCAGCCATTCGCGGGCAGCCAAATCGAGAATTCCCGAAAGTGACGTCTTGCGGCGGCGCGCTTCGCGTTCCAGCTCAGTCTTCACCTCCGTCGAAACACGCCAGCTATAGACTTCGGTCTTCATGCACTACATTGTAGTGCATTAGTCTCTCCAAGACTGACGAGGCAGGCTACTCCCGAAAAGCCGGCGTTGGCAGCGAATACGGCCGGCTACGCAACCAACATCCTGCGGCATGGCATCGACGACGACAGTCTGCGGGTTCCTCACCAGGCCAATCTCCTGTTTCCGAAATTCCCTTACGTTTCGTCCATACACGCTCCCTGACGGTCGCCGCTCCGTTTCGAGCGTTCACGCTGATGAACGATGAGTTGGCGTCGAGAAACCTAAGAGACACGAGGCTAATGGCTCAACGCCCAGACTTATGCGGCAACTGCTGACTGGCGACTCACGCGAAGTTTGCGGCGGGAAAGTAGCGAAAGCCGGGTGCTATAGTAAGCCGTTGTTTACCGGGTTGCTTGGCTTCGTGCAGAGAGCGTGTGCATTGGCCGTGCTGCTTGCGCCATGTACCTCCTCCTTTGCGGCCGACTCAGGAAAGCCGCGCTACGCAGGTCCCGAGGTTTGCGCGAAGTGCCACAAAGAGATCGCTGAGGCGCAGCGCGCCACCGCCATGGCAAACACGTGGGATGCCGCCTCTACACTACCGTTGCCTCCCGGCTTCCAACAAAAGAAAGTCGAAGGTCCTGATCCAGCTTTTATCTATGAGGTGCGCAGCTCCGGCGGCAACTTGGAATTCTCCATCACCAATCCGAACGGAAGCAAACTCGTCTTGCCGGTGGAAGACGTGATCGGCGGGAGACGCCACGGCGTCAGCTTTCTAGTCCGGATTGGCCGACTGGATGGCATCCCCCTGGCGCGTCCTGCTCTGATCGAAGCTCGTTACGCTTACTCGCCTCACGGCTCGCTGGTCCTTTCGCCCGGATTTCAAACAGAAAAACCAACCAGCTTGGAAAGAGCGCTCGGCCGTGTGCTGAGCCCCGCCTTCGAACAGAGATGTTTGACCTGCCACGGGCAGCCCGGCACATTAGGAGCAGGGGCGCATGGCGGCGTTCGCTGCGAAAGTTGCCACGGACCCGCCGGCGCTCACGTTGAGTCCATGACGGCCGGCGGTGTCCAGCCCATTCGGCTGGAACCGCTCGCCGGCTCGAAAGTGATCGCAGTCTGTGCCCAGTGCCACACCGGCCTTAGCAATATCAATCACGCGGACCCCGTCCCCGGCGATCTTCTGGTCTCAAGCCAAGTTCCCGCCCTTCAGCATTCCGAATGCTTTCGGCAAACCGGCGGGGCGGTCACTTGCACGGATTGCCACGACCCGCATCGCGATGCGGCCGACATCGCGGAGCGCGCAACCCAAACGTGCCTGCACTGCCACGCGGCTGCCAATCCTTCGCACGCGTCCATCTGCCCGATCAACGCCTCCTCCGGCTGCACCGGATGCCACATGCCTTCCATTCCATTGAACGGATTCAAAGTCGCGGACCACTGGATTGCAGTTCATCCCGAGCAAAACATAAAGGCCGCAAAGATGGCCGACGCGAATTTGCACTCGCTTGTGGCGCCCAAGCGCGAGTATCTGGAAATTATTGCCACCGGCGATCGTGCCAAGGCTGAAGGCGCGCTCCATCGCCTGACCGGAGGCGAGTTGTTTTACGATGTCGCGCACGAAACGTCGATGGAGGCTACAGCGGCTGCCGGCGGATACGTAGGCGACGCGCAGTTATCCGATATGGACTCGCGTCTGGCCGATGCCGCCGCCCACCTTTGGTATGGAGAAACCAGCGGCATTATCGAGCAGGGAAGCCGCTACGTGATCCTCCACCGCCTGCCGCGCGATTTCAAGTGGCAAGCGAACCAATTGTTCCTTCAGGCCATCCGGCTACGGAGCCTCGGCGATCGCAAAGCCGCGCTGGCTAAAGCCCAAGCGGCGCTGAAGATCTACCCGTATTTCTTGCGCGCTCATATCTTCATGGGCACCCAAATCGGCGAAACGGGCGACGCCGGACGAGCCGGGTATATTCTGGCCTTCGCCGCCCAATCCTATCCAGCCGACGCCTTCGCGCAATTTCAATATGCTCTCGCCTTAGGCAAGCGGCCCGGCACGCAGGCAGAAGCATTCCGCCGCGCGATCGAGCTCGAACCCGATATCGTGGGCGCGTATGAGAACCTCGGCGCCGCGCTTGTTGCCTCGGGCGATATGCCGGGCGCGATACAAGTGTTTCGCCAAGGTCTCGCGATCAACCCACTTTCGGCGACTCTTAACAACTATCTCGGCGCAGCGCTCAGACAACAGGGCGATGAAGCCGGCGCAAAACAATATGTTGCCCTGGCTGCCCGGCTCGATGCCGACATTGCCAGCGGCGTCGCCGGGCCTGCCCATTAGGCCTGAAGGAGAGCGTCTATTGCGGTTCGGTTTCCGGCGGCCGGCCGCCCATAACCAAGGCTTCGTCGCGTTCCAAATAGCTCTTATGAAGTTCCTGCGAAAGCAGCAACTCCCGCTTCGCGCGCTCGGGTTGACCGAGCTTGCGATACGCAACGAACAATTGATAGTGGACACTTCCGTAGTGGTCTGAAGCAGCCGCTTTCTCGAGCCTTACGACAGCATTCTCAAACTGTCCGAGCCTCAAGTAGGCGGTTCCCAAAAGGCTGTTTGCTTCGGGCAAATCCGGCTGAATGCGCAGCGCGCGTTCCAGGTATGGGAGGGCCTTTTCGTTATCCTTTTTTTCCACATATATGCGCCCCAGCAAATACAGGGCGTGCGTACGCGAGGAATCGACCTCCAGCGTTTGCTCCAGTTCGCTCCGCGCAGAGTCGAAGTCATTGTTGTCAAGATACAGTTCTCCGAGAGCCTCATGCAGTTCAGGTTCATCGGGGCGCAAGGCCAGGGCCGCCTGAAATTCTTTGAGCGCGTCCTGAAAGTTTCCGCGCAGGGCGTAGCCCTCGGCCCGCAGTTGGTGCGTACGCCAGGAGTCGGGGAACGATTCCTCGAGTTGCGCATAGGTCGCCGCGCCGAGCGCCTGGTAGGTCCGCTCCAGCCAGTAGCTCGCCTCTTCGTTCTCCGGCGACGTGCCGTGCAGTTGCGCTAAGGCGTCAGCCGCAGGTCCGTATTGCCGTAAGCTCAAGCGCGCTCTTCCGAGCATCAGCCATTGAGAATCGGTCAGGTGCTTTCGACCCTCGAGCGAGGCGATGCAGCGAGAGTATTGATGGACTTTGCAGGGATCCTGATCAGCCTGGTTGCCCGGACCGGCATCCGGCGTTTGCGGCTGCGACGGTGCCGTTTGGTTTCGCGCCGCTGCTAAATTTGCCAAACCCTGCAACGCCAGTTCGCTCTCCGGATCCAGGTGAAACTCGGCTCGAAACTCTGCTTCCGCTTGTTCGAATTTCTGAGTATGCAAATAAGCGTTGCCCATTAGGGCGTGCAGGCCGGGCTGCTGCGGCGCGGCGGTGAGCGCCTTCTGATACTCGTCGATGGCCTCTCGCCAGCGATCGCGCTGAGAAAGCAAATCGCCGAGAAAGCGGTGACCCCAGGCTGAGTCACGATACAGACGTGCGCCCCTATAGGCCAAACGAGCAGCCAGATCCAGGTACTCATGTCCGAGTTTGAACAACGCTTCGGACTTATCAGGATTGAGTTCGGCGATCCGGCGGTACTGCTCAGCCGCGCTTCCGAAGGTATCCTGTGCCAGATAACTCGAAGCCAAAGCCTCCCGGGCATCACGATTGGAAGGATCGAGCTTCACCGCTGCTTCGAGGAACGGAATGCCTTTCTCCGGAGAACCGAGTTTGATGTAGTCCATTCCGACAATCACGTTCGGTGCAAGCAGGTTCGGCCGTTCGCGAAGAGCCTTCGTCAGATAGCGAGCCGCTTGTTCATATTCCAGGAGCCCCTGACAGGCCAGCCCGAAGTTCACCTGCGCCTCGACCAGAGTCGGATCCAGTTGGAGCACCTTCTTGAAGTCTTCCGCGGCAGCGGCGAATTGCCCCTGCTGCATAGCCATCTGGCCCGCGCGAAACAACTGTCCAAGCTGTTCCTCGGTGGTCTGGCAGGTTGCTGCGCCGGGAGCTATCGAGAAAACGACGACGGCCACCGCCAGTGCTATTGCGCGAGGAGACATTCTGTAGACGTATTTAGCTACAGGCTATCTTAAAACTTCAAAGCGAACCCTGGAAACTTCGAAACGAAACCTCGGAACTTCAGAAACTAAACCTCAGAGCGAACTGGATGTTGCGCGGAAGATTGTATTGCCCGGTCACCTGCCCGAAGCTGGCCCCGCCGCAACAACTGGTATTGGGCGGGTTGAATTGCACCCGGTTGAAGGTGTTGAAGAACTCTGACCGGAACTGGAGCACGTAACGTTCGGTAAAGTTGAAATTCTTGAACAGCGCCATATCGAAGTTCTTCGCTCCGTCGGTCTGGAGGTTCGGCTCCGTGCGTGAATCATTACCATAGCCGTAATAATCGGGGGCGTTGGGAGGGTTGGCCACGAACGTCGAGGTGTTAAACCAGTGAGCCAACTTGTCATTCAGCGAGCCCGTGGTCATACTCTCCGGCCCGATTCTAGTCGCAAGGGCACAGCCGACATTGGGGATGCCGGAATTGCTGAGCCTGCCTGGGCACCCTCCAATGATGATGGGGAAGCCGTTCTGGAACGTGATGATGGTATCGAATCCCCATCCGCCGATCACGGCGTTGGCAGCTTTGTTCATGTTAGACCCGTACTTGCGGCCCCTGCCGACCGGCAGATCGAGCGTGGCGGCGAGCACGAACCGGTTTGGAACGTTGAATCCGTCAAGGCTGCGCCCGCTGCGAATGTTATACGCATTCGAGTCGCCCCAGCTCGGAGAGGCCGCCTCGAGCCAATTGATTTCGGAGTTGGTATTGTCGATCAGTTTAGAAAGCGTGTAGCTGGCAAGCACTTGTGCTCCTGCAGCGAATCGTTTCTGAAATTTCACCTGCAACGAGTTGTAACTCGAATCGCGATTGTCGGGTTCCTCCATAGCCACGTCATCGTACTGCGGGTAAGGCAGCAAGAGCTGACCTGCTTTTATCGTCGGATTAGCGCTGACTCCACCCGTTTGCACGACGCCGTAAAACGGGTTCGGAACCAGAGTTGACAGGGCTGCCGCCTGCGCCGCGTTGGTGGGCAGAAATGCCGGAGGCAATTGGTCCAGGTCCTGACTATGCATCGGCAGATGCGTGCCCTTTGCGCCGGCGTATGCAATATCAATCAAGGTCGCTCCGCCGAACTGGTGCTGGATATCGAAATTCCATTGCTGGACGTATGGAGCCAGGTAATTACCAAGAGCAGCCCCAAGCCCGATTCCTTGCACATTGATAAAGGCCTGGCTACTCGTCGGCTGAGCGACCCCGTTCGGAAACGGATTGGATATAGGATTCTGGGGGGTTACACCATTAGCCAGTGCCGTAACCCAGGTGGTGTTGATTGAGTTGATGAAAAGATTATGAGGCGCATCATCCCAGCGGACGTCGACCGGCAGATAGAAGATGCCATACCCAGTCCTGATGACTGTATTCGGATCGACCTGAAACGAAAGTCCGACACGCGGGCTGATGTGGTTCCAGGAAGGGAAAGCAGAGCGGCTCGGATGGTCTGCAGAATTCACCAGGTCGAATGCGCCCTTGAGATCGGGGATGCCCACCTGGCCGGCGATAGGACTTGCCTGGTTCGTATTGAAAACAACAATCCGGTTGTAGCGCTCTGTCCAATCTCCCTGTAAATCGATGCGAAATCCTAGATTGAGCGTCAGCCTTTTGGTTGCCTGGTAAGTATCGTTCACATAGAACGCGCCATATTTGTCCTGGTCCGCGGTTTTCGCGGGCTCAGTGGTGCTGCCACTAGCCCCATACCCTAGCAGGAACGAGGCAACCCCGTTTCCGGATGCGGTTCCCGGCTGGCCGTTGTTGGGGTTTGCCGATGTCATTCCGGCATCGAATTGGAATAGGCCTGCCGGGTCGTTGCTCTGATAGTAATTATTCTGCAGCACGCGGTATTCCCCGCCGAACTTGAAACTGTGATTGCGCCACAGGTACGACAACGAAGGCTCGACGCTATAAGTGTTATCGAATGCGCCGATGCCGCTGCCGGTTCCTTGCGAGCACCAACTACCGTTGCCCCAGCGGTTGTCCCCTGGCACCTGAGAAAGGCAAACCGTTGGAATGTGCGTATAGGTCAGGTCGGGAGTTAATGCAGCCCAATTGGGGCCGAATTTGTCAAGGTTAATGCCTTCGCTCAACGGGGTTCGCACGTATGCGTAGCGCGTGAAGCCGAGCCGTATGTCAAGCACCAGTTTGGGTGACAGAGTGTTTGTGTAGCCAAATGCAGCTTGATTGGCAGTCGTGTTTTCGGTGCAGCGGTCGCTACATACATCGTTGAACGGACTATCGGGGAGCGACAATATATGCGAGTACGTGTACCGCGCGAACATTCGTTGGTTCTGCGTCATCTCATAGTCGGCACGCTCGTTGGCCTGGTTCACGTTGCCGCCGGTACCGTAGTTCTCGACGAAGTTACCAAACGGATTACCGAACGAGTTGGGCATAGGGAAGTAGTTCATGAGCGTTAGCGCGGTTGGGTCGAGGCGGCTTGCCGGAATTATGTTTCCAGCGAATTGAGGCCGGCAGGCGGCCACGCCACCGACGCAATTTGCACTTGCTATCGGATCATAGATGGGAAGCACTGTACTGGTGCCGCTGGAGCCGATCTGCGAGAAATTTCCCGAGCGCTCCTGAGCAGTCGGCATCCAAGCGGTAAGCACGTTTCCTTTACGTTGCCGGTAGCCCTCATAGCCTGAAAAGATGAACAGCTTGTCCTTGATGATAGGTCCGCCCCCATTGGCGCCAAACTGATTCTGGGTGTAGGCCGGGCGTGAGGTTCCTGCGGCATTCGAAAAGAAATCGTTCGCATTCAGTAGCTTGTTGCGCAGAAATTCGTAAGCCGTACCGTGGTACTGGTTCGTACCAGACTTAGTCGACAGATTGATTACGCCGCCGGCGAATCTCCCGTACTCAGGCCCCAGATTGTTTGTCTGGACTTTAAATTCCTGAATGGCATCCTGCGTGGGAATCACGGTAACCACGTTCAGGTAGGCGCCGTTGGTCGGTACGCCGTCGATGAGAATCTGACTCTGCCCTGCCATGCCACCGCCGATCTGGAAATCTCCAGCGGCAAAGGGGTTGGCGCCGACCGGATTTCCGGTTGAGGAGTTCCCAGCGGACGGCTGCCCCTGCGGTATGACTCCCGGCGTCAGCTGCACTAACGCCAGCGGATTACGGCCGTTCAAAGGCAGCTCTGTGACGGCTCGCTGTTCCACGACTTGCCCCAGCGAGGCGGTTTCGGGCTGCAGCAAAGGCGCCGCGGCCGATACCTCGACGGTCTGAGTGACTGCGCCGACTTCCAGCGTCAGGTCGACGCGCAGCCCGCTTTCGATATCAATGATGATGGGCTCACGGATAACCTTCTTGAATCCTGTCTTTTCCGCCGCCAGGCTGTATCGTCCGGGCAGAAGATTCACGAAAGTATAATCACCGGAACCATTGGTGACCATACGGTGGACTTCTGCGGTTGCCGTGTTCGTCATGGTGACGTTGGCGGAGTCCACTACAGATCCGCTGGCATCCCTGACGGTTCCGGCGATGGATCCGTACACGCTTTGAGCAAAACCGGCCTGCGGTACAAGAGCCCAAAGAAGCACTGCACCCGCACAAACAAGATGACTTCTACCGAGATCTGGCATTTCTAACCCCCAAAGACGATATCCCGCGCTACCCCGCCGCTCGGAGTTTAGTCTGAGAGCGAGGCAGCCTGCAGATTTGGAACTGGGTGAAGCATACAGGGTCAAGAGGCGATTGGCAACGATAGATACGTCTCTAACGTAGGCTCTATCTCACTGAATCTGTTAGCCAGTGTCTCCTAACTGCCGTCTTTATCGGTTAGCGGGCAAGAAGGCGCAGTTGACTCGCAAGCCTACGAGGCTGCTGGTACTTCAGCGCGGACTGAAAAGCTGTGATATGCTCTCTCGGGGGCTGGGGGGTGGCAGGCAAGCGTGATCAGGCGAGTCACGAAGCCGCGATAGCGAGGGTCGCGGGAGCTTTACCGCACGCCAACCTCATCAGAGTCCATCTCAGAGAAATTCTGAACAGCGCCGCCTTCAGGGGTAGCCGCAGAAGTCAAGAGTTTCTCACTCACGTTGTCGAATGCGCGCTTACCGGACAATGGGAGCGGCTGAAAGAGCGAAGCCTCGGCATCGATGTTTTCAGTCGCGATGCTTCCTACGATACCGGGGGCGACTCCATCGTGCGGGTAACCGCCAGCGATGTTCGCAAACGCCTCATGCAGCACTACGCGGAATGCACTCGAACGCCCGCTTTCCGCATTGAACTTCCCGCCGGATCTTATATTCCAGAATTTGCTGGATTTGACGAGTCTGATCGACGCGCAGGGACCCAGGAATTTGATGGCGCCGCGCCGGACAGCGCGAGCCGGGTGAGTTCGTTCGGTTTCCACGCGGCCAGCCAGGGCCGCTTCCGCAAAACGGCCCTGGTAGTGCTCGTGATCTCGCTTGGCTGGGCGCTCGGCGTGATCTCGGCTCGTTTGATCTCCGGCTCCTCTGCCAAAAGCGACTCGCGCTACGGATTTTACCGCGAATTGCTCGGTCCCATCGCTACCGATCTCGCCCACGAAACGGAGATCGCTCTCAGTAATCCCCGGCTGTTGCTTTACGTTGGAAGCAACGATCCCGCAACTCCTCCCTGGCCCTCCACCGTGAATGCGCGTGTTCCGCCCGAACTCGAGAAGGTGCTGAATCCTTCAGCCAACGACATGCAGGCTAAGTATCCCTTTCATTTTCTGACCCTTGCGGACCAGGATTACACAGGGATCGGGGAGGCGATATCAGCATTTAATTTGTCCCAGTTAATGCGAAGTCTCGGCCGGTCCCCGCGTCTTACCGAGTCGCGATTTCTGAACTGGGGAGCGATACGCAACGTCCACCTGATCTTGCTCGGCGCGCCGCAAATGAGTGCGTGGGCTCAGGAGAGCTTGGAACGATCGAACTTCACGATGGAGCGTGATGCGATCACGAATGCACGACCTCTGTCCGGTGAACGGCGAACCTACAATCGTTCGGTCAATGGGAACATTCTCGAGGATTACGGGCTGATCTGGATGGCGCGCTCGCCTTCCGGTTCGCGACAGTTACTGATGGCTGGGCTTACCAGTTTCGGCACAGGGGTTGTCAGCGACTTCTTCTGCGATCCCGATCGCATGCGACCGGTATATGAACAACTGCGCGCCGCTTCGAAAAACGGGTCAATCGTCTCGGAGTGGCAGGTACTGCTGCACATCCATGCGAGAGAGAATGTACCCCTACAGATTAACTTCGTCTCACTCCGAGTAGGCGGCGTGAACCGATAGCCGGGTTCGAATTGGGCGCTGTAACCGGTTCGACAGCCGCTTTCCACAAGAGCAGAAGACTGCAACCAACATCCTGCGGCATGGCATCGACGACGACAATCTGCGGGTTCCTCGTCCATACACGCTCCCTAACCCGGACGAGCCGGAACCAAACAGGTAAGCGGGAACAGCGGTTAATCCAGCGTACATCCAAGGGAACGACACCTGCGGTTTCTTTTCCCTTGGGAACCCTTTCTTCCCTCCCGCGGTTTGGGTGAGCTGGAGCTATGATTCCGGCAGAGGGCTGCGACATGGGACTTATCACGGAGCGATATGAAGAAAAGATTGCCGGAGTGCTGTCTTGCTATGACCGGGTGATCGTTCAGGGGACTCTGCCGATTTTCTGCTACGCCGAGGGCATGACGAAATACTTGACTGCTCGTGGCATTCGCATTTTCGATTTCGCTCAATTCGCGAAACCACTCACGGAAGCCATCAAAGAGAACGCCGAAGCCTTGGCCGCCCAGCATGGTTTGCAGGTCGATTACATCCGTAAAAAGAACTTCCGCAAGGAAGAGCGTATTCAGGAAATTCTGCGCCAGCGCGGAACCCAGCCCGGTCTGGTCTGGATCTTTTCGGCACTGGAGCCCTGCACCACCTATCAGCCCTGGTTCAACAAACAGAGCAAACAAGCGTATTTGCGGCCCGACGATGGCAAGTGCTTGCATTACTACTTTTACTTCATCGACCCAGAGCTGGGACTGTGCTATATGCGGGTACCGACCTGGTGTCCGTTCCGGCTGCAGTTCTACTGCAATGGACACAACTGTCTGGCGCGGCAACTGGAGCGGCGCGGGATCGGCTATCGGCTGCTGGACAACGCCTTCGTGGCTATCGACGATTTTCGGAAAGCTCAGCGACTGGCCGATGCCTGGGAGGCTGGCTGGCTGCACCGCAAGCTGGACAAGTTCGCTCAGCGCTACTGTCCCATTCTGAAGCAGATCCACGAAACCTATCACTGGAGCCTGGAAACCGCAGAATATGCCACCGACATCGTTTTCCAGCGGCAAGCCGAGTTGCAGGCCCTCTACGGTCAACTGATTCGCACCGCCATTCACTCCGTCAAGCCGGATGACATCGCCACCTTTCTGGGCAAGAAACTCAGCGGGAACTACCAGGATGAGATGGGCAACCGCTACAACGTGCGCATCGAGGGCACGCGTGTGCGCCATTCGATGGGCATGGCCTCGATCAAAATGTACGACAGGTTCGGGCAGATTCTGCGTATTGAAACCACCACCAAGGACGTTACCTTTTTCAAGCACTACCGCGAGGTAGAACAACGCAACGGAGAGTCGGTGATGAAGTTCGCGCCGATGAAGAAAACCATCTACAGTCTGGCTTCGTTACGCGAGTTGCTGGCCGCTTCCAATCGGCGCTATCTGGAGTTTGTGTCGGCTATCGACGACCACAGCGGCGCCCTGAGCAAGCTGAACAAAATCACTCGCACGGTGCAGGAAAAGGCGCGCTCGTACCGCGGCTTCAACTTCTTCGATCGGGAAGACGAAACACTTTTCCTCGCCTTGGCCCGCGGCGAGTTCACCATCTCTGGCTTGCAGAACAAAACCCTGCGCCGCTGGCTACCTCGCTACAACAGTGGACAGCTCTCCAGAATCCTACGTAGGCTCCGCACTCACGGCCTCATCAAGAAGGCCGTGCTATAAGTACTACTTAACCGCGCTCGGAAAACAAGTCATCGCGCTCGGCCTCAAGCTCAAAGAACTGGTGATCCTCCCCGAACTCGCCACTTCACCCGCACGCTGATTCGATTTCCTGCCATTTTCGGCAAGAATCGAACTATGTAGGTACTGACGGTCGCCGCTCAGTTTCGAGCGTTCACGCGGACGAACGATGAGTTGGCGTCAAGAAACTTAAGAAACACGAGGCTAATGGCTCAACGCCCAGACGTATGCGGCAACTGCCGCTAGCTGGTCGCGAGTAAGTTGCGCCCCACCCATGGGCGGCATGGGGCTGCGATATTCTTTCGGGTTCGGCACTCCTTCTTGGATCGTTTTCAAGATTCCGGCATAACTGCCGTCGCTCCACAGCCACTTTTTGGCAGTAAGATCAGGACCCAAGGGCGAGCCCGTAGCGTTCGCGCCATGGCAACCCGCACACGGAGCTCCGCCTACTTGACCGTGGTAAATGCGATCGCCCAAGGCAACCATCGCTGCGGTCGCTCCTTCGGGAACGGGAAGGTTCGCGGTTGCAGTCGCACCTGCGTTTGGATGCGTTCCTTCCGGCGGTGTGGCAGCGGCTTCTACCACCTCGCCGGCTGGAGCCGATGCACTCGGGCATGGAGTGATCGCCGCCGCGTCGTTGCCGCCTCCGCCTCTGTACACGATTCGGTAGATTCGGCCATGTATATCGTCGGAAACATAAAGCGATCCGTCCGGACCCACTGCAAGGCCGGATGGCCGATGTACGGCGCTGCCGGGACTTTCGAGCGGTCCCGCGAAGCCGTCGGCAAAAACCTCGCAATTGCCCGTTGCACGATCGCTCTGCAGCGGCTGAAAGACAACGTTATAGCCGCCCTGCGGATATGGCGCACGATCCCATGAGCCGTGGAAGGCGATGAAGACTCCGTCACGATAGCGGGCTGGAAATTGTTGCTTGTCGTAGCGCACCATGGCGTTCGGCGCCCAATGAGCGGGAAGCGACGCAACGGGCGCGATCTTGTCCGCGCAAACACCCACTTTCTTGCCGCCGTCGCCGCCGTATTCGGGCGCAAGAACAAGCTTCTGCTGTACACCGTCGTAATAGCATTCGGGCCAGCCATAGTCGCCGCTGGGCTTTAAGAGCAGCAACTCCTCGGCAGGCAAAGTCGCTTCTTCTTCTGGCTTGTAGAGCTTGGGCCAATTCGCATGCAGTTGGTCTCGGCCGTGTTGCGTCACGAACAGGTTGCCGTTGGAATCGAAGGCAAAGCCCTCGGCATTGCGTATCCCCGTCGCGTAACGCGCCGCCGGTGAAAACTTCTGGTTCGCTTTATTGGCGTCATAACGCCAGACCCCGCCACGCGTCTCGAGTTCGATGCACGGATTGGCGCCGGGCGATGCCGGTTGGCGGTTTTTCAACTGGCATGCGTTGGTGGCGGTGGCGACGTCGACATACATAGATCCTTGGGGATCGATGATAAACGGGTGCATGGGATGATCGCCACCCAGAGGCAGGCCGGAGACGATGGTTTCCGGAGCGCCTCGCGGCACAATGGAGCCGGCAGGAAGCGCATATCGCACGATTCGATCGTTGATCTCGGCGTAAATCCAGCTCTTGTACAAGCCGATGCCGCTGCCGCCGGCCCCGCCAGTCTGAACAGTTTCACCGAAGCGCTGGATGACATCGGCCTTCCCGGAATCGGTCTTATCCTGGAGGGCTACCAAAAATCCGCCAGCAGGCGGGGCGGCATTGCCGTAATACCTGCCCGACCAGGTGTTGACGTACACCAGTCCGCTTGGCGATACGACTATGTCCCTGGCGTGACCAATGCCATCGGCAAATACGGTCGCACAAAAGCCGGGCGGTAATTTCAGCCCGGTGTCATCGTTGGAGCACGTTGTGCTCTGAATTTGTTTCGTAGAATTCGATTGGCCTCGAAGTGAGGTCATCGAGCCGAGCAGGCAGAACCCGGCAAGGCAAGACACCAGAGTTGGATTTGTGTGAAGCAGGCGCATTGAACCCTCCTCAGTTTGTGCCTTGTCAAATTAGACCAAATTGAATCCGGGTCACTTGGCCGGCGACATTCCAACGTCGCGCGTTGATTGCCAGGCAATCTGTTGCCACCGGCCATCGCGGCGCGCATACACGGTCAGGACGAAAATGTTGATATCGAACGGAGCCGGCTGTATCCGTGAGTCCGTCACCCTCACTGCGTATTCGCCATTAATCACGGCACCGTCTCCCAGGATTCGAACTTGCAGGTTCCTGGGCTTCCACGAGATGTAGTGTAGTTGGCCCGAGCGAATCGCGTCCAGATAGCTTTTTTTGGAATCGGCTTTTCCGCTCGCATGAATGTAAGTGACATCCTCCGCCATGATCCGGTTAAGTTCAGGTAGATCGGAGCGCTCTAAGGCAGCGGTACGGGCGGCCTCGACCGCCATCACTTCACTGGCGGCGGGCCTTGTTTTAGGGGGCAATGGCGCCGCCAGAACGGCGGTCACTGCCAACAGGAGATTCAACAAGAAACAAGATCTCTGCATGAAAAGCATTTTCCATCAGTACTCCCGTTGCACTCTCCGTATCTTCGATTTCTCGGGCAGGTGGATTATTTCCAGACCCCGACAATCCGTACACTTACTCAGATTCCGCGCAGGCGCTATCGTTCGGGCGGTGCTGCCGAAGCGGCTTGATCGGAAACATAAACAATGTGGCGAGCCATTCGTTCAAAATGCTTGCAAACCAGAATCAGATTGACATAAATCTGCGCATCGGCCGGGGCTGATGTCAGTTGATAAAGCCGTTCTGTCAGAGCCCGGCAGTCATTTCGGATGGAAGCCTCGCCGGCTCGAACGGAGAGCCCCAAAGCACGATCACGCTGCTTCCAACTGTCAAGCGCGCTCGCAAGCATCTCGCGCGTCTTCTCCCCTAAGGCGACGACTTGTGATAACAGTTGAGTGGTCGGACGGCGATCGATTTGGACAGCCAGGTCCGAGATTTCGTAAGCGTAATCCGCGATCTGTTCCAGATCGACCACGCTTTCCAGAATGCCGGTGATCAGACGCGCATCTCCCGCGACGGGCGATTGGAGGACCAGGATCTCGAGCGCCTGATCGTGGACCGTGCGGCTCCAGTCGTCAATCTTTGATTCCAGCTCCGTTGCTTCTTCATAGGCCGCTCCTTCGGCCCTCTTCAAGAGGGCTAGGGAGTGAGAGATGCTTTTGAGCGTCAGCTCACCCATGGAGAGCATGTTCTGGTGGACGGATTCTAACTTCGAAACAAAATGAGCGCGAGTCATTTCGGTCGCCTTTCTTTATCGTTATTCAGGCGCAGGCACACTTAGGGCGTCTGCGCCTTGGTCACCTAGTGGGCAGTCCCCATTCCTTTCAATCGGTTATGTTTAATGCCTAGCGCGAAGGATAGACATATCCCAGTTCAAAGAAGGCTTTTACAAACTCGCCGACCCTTTGAATGGCATGAATCACTTTGAAACGCATGACACCTTCCTCCTTTCGTTCACGCGCGAATGGACGCGCGGGAAACCAGTAGCGCGAAACGCCACTTAGATCAGAGATTCAGGGTCCTTGGCGGAGCGAACTTAGGCTCGGAGCGGCGAGACTCTCCAGAATAGAAGGAGGCTCGGTTGAATCGCTCTTAGATGTTTCTTCGCGCCGCTGCGGACTACTACCTCCGTCTTTCAATCGATTGCCTCCTTTCTGCGACACTCGCCACAGTGCAAGATTCGTTCCATGCACTTAGAGAATAAACCCCCTGGGGTATGCTTGTAAAGCGCCTTTAGGGAATTCTTACAACTTTTTCCATACCCATGGCACACACAGTAGAAGAGCAAAAGAGACTGTTGAATCGGGCGCGGCGCATTCGCGGTCAGGTGGAGGCTGTGGTTCGAGCAATTGAAGAGGAATCCGACTGCTCTGATGTCCTTCATGCGATCGCAGTTTGTCGCGGAGCGTTGGATTCCTTAATGGCGGAAGTGATCAATGGCCATATCCGCTACCATGTGCTCGACCAGGACCGGGAGCCCACTGACGAGCAGACCCGAGCCGCGGAGGATTTGATTGACGCCTTGAAGATGTATCTCAAATAATGAATCGTAGACCTGGATGGCCGCGCGTATCGGTGCCATAGGCGGCATCGCTAGCACTGGCGCCCGCGGCACATCGTGCTCCACCGCAGCTTGTATCTGCTCCAAAGCAAGGGCGGGCTTCGTCTGAAAGCTGATTTCTTCCGGCACTCCGGTTTTGGCGCGGCGATCCTGGTCGTCGGCTCATTCCTGCGGCAAATATAAACGCCACGCGAGCGGCAGACTGGCCTTGGCTGTGCTCATAGACAAACTCACCGCCACCCGGCAGTTGTCTTGCTTGCCCACTTGTCCGCAGTATTGCCGCGTCACGCCCACCGAATGCTTTCCTTTCTTCGGAAAACCGGTGTCCTCCACAATCCAGGCTTCCACGGGCGCTTGCTGCTGCAGGGCCGTCAACGCGTAGCTACGCACCTGCGCCAGTACGGCTTCATCGCTCCAGGGCGCATCCGCCACCACGTGGTGCAACGACTGGTGCATGCGGCGCACGTTCTCCGGCGCCAGCCGTGCCGCCATGGGTTCCACGCTCTTGCGCTCTCCGGGCAACAGCAGTCCCATGCAGTACAGCTGCAACGGCGTCACGCGATCGGCATGCCCCGCGGCCCGCGCCAGGCCTTCCATGTAAGCCGCGAAGCGTTTCTCTTGCGGGCCCGGCGCTGCTGCATCTTTGCCCACAAAATTGTTTCGTTTATAACACAGTAGTATTAGCCACCGCGGGTATGTGCTTGTCCTTCCGAGTGAAACCGAGTGAACAAAAATCCCTAAATAGGCTTCCGAGGTCAGGATACTGTAAAGTCAACGGAAATTATAAATCGGTCAGACAAGGTACTGCATCTATTTTTTACGTTCGAACACTGCGCCGTTTGGTTAAGTAATCGTTGATTAAGCAATAAGGCCGATGCTGGCTCTTTCGTGCAGTGTAGATATGAAACATAGAATCGGCCGAGGCGGAGGACGGCTGATGATTTTTGCAGCAACACCTGAGAAGGTAGTAGGTCTCAGCAGAGGTCCCGAATTGTTAGTAACAAGTCGAGGGAACTAAGCGTTAAATATCTCTTCGGCATTCCTGGCGCGAAAATCGGCAAAGTATTCGACAAGTTTCGGGATTCTCACATTAGGGACGGTTGTGTGCCGACGTGAGCGAAAGGCCTCCTTCACCACCGCTGGCAGATAACGTTCAGTGGACCACCGATCTGGGCAATGCTTTTTCTGACGCAGCACATCATTAGCACTCCAGGTACAGAGGATGGGGTAGCATGGCAAAACTTTGATGGGACCTGGGGCGTTTACGAGAAGGACTTGTGCCCGAATACACTCGACGAGTTTAAGAAGATGGAACGCTTCAACCCGGACCAGTCCTGGACGCTAGTCCCGTCACTGACAACGATCAATAGAGCGATTCGTTCTGCGAGGGAGCCTCTGGCGTACAAAAAGCTGAACTCAACAGCACGTTGGTTCAGAGAACAACCATGAATACTGGGCTTCAAAGCGGGGCCGAGTTGACAAAAGCCAGCGTCTGTCGACCGAAACGCGCTCTCAAGCGTGGGCGGCACCGCCCATGCGTGACGTCCCCTTCACACGCGAGCAAGTCTTGCTTAGCACTCATCGTCGCCTCCGTGCTCGCCTATGCCCAACAGCCGGCTAGCAACATCCCGGCTTACGAGGCTCTAGCAAAGCTTACGAGAGGAAACCGACGCTACTCGCAACATAGGGAGCAGCATCCCGACGAGAGCTTGGCTCGTCGTAGAGAACTGCAGGCCGGGCAGCATCCATTCGCCGTGGTTCTGAGCTGTGCCGATTCCCGATTACCGCCAGAACTGATCTTTGATCAAGGTTTGGGCGACCTGTTTGTCATTCGTGTGGCCGGGAACATAGCGGCCGATGATGATTTGGGCAGCATCCAATATGCGGTCGAGCACCTCCATACAAAGTTGATTGTCGTTCTCGGGCACGAGAAATGCGGCGCGGTTTCGGCGGCGGTAGAAGGCGCAAAGGAATCTGGCCATCTCAATGATTTGCTCTCCGCGATCCAGCCATCGGTGCAAGAAACAAGAGATCTTCCCGGTGACAAGATCCACAACTGCGTGGTAGCGAATTCTCGTCGAGTTGCTCGTCAGATCCGCGAATCCGAACCGGTTTTAAAGGACCTCATCCGAAAAGAAGAAGTGAAAGTTGTGGCTGCAGACTACGCCTTGGATACGGGTATAGTCACGCTCCTACAAGACGAACGTCCTCCAAAATGAAGGGCCAAAGCGATCGCTTGCTTTTGGCGCCTGAACGCCAGAAAAGCCAGATCGGTCCCGTGACTATGACCGATGGTGTGGACTCTGCCCGGTGATTAACTGAGTGGGGAGCTTCGGCTGAATGGCGGTGAGGACGATCGGGTTGGATATTGCGAAGCACGTGTTTCAGCTGCACGGCGCGGATGCGACAGGGAAGGCCGTCTTAAAGAAGCGACTTCGCCGAGAACAACTAAGTGATTTTCTTGGAAGCGTTCCTCGCCGGCGTCATGGCAATCCTAAGACCGGCTCTTCCCAAACCTGTAATGGGGGACGGGCCTCAGAATTGCTTGTTCATCTGCCCTAATGCATCGATGTTCAACCGGCTGAGCCACGTTTCCGGTCTTCACGTTCAATGCCGCATGCAGCGATAACGTACCGTGACGATAGTATTCAAACCCATTCCGCTCGGCGCGACCTGGCGATAACGGCAGCACTGGATCTAATCGATCAAGTGCTTGAATAGCCGCCTTCTCATACACGCAGAACACAGCCGCGTGCTGCGGGGGATTGACATACAGGCCGATGATATCGGCGGCCTTGGCCTCAAACTCCGGATCGTTGCTAGCCGTGTAACGGTCCAAGCGGTGCGGCTGCAACCTGGCCTGTGCCAGAATCCGTTGCACTGTAGACTTGCTCACGCCTAACTCGCGCGACAGCTTGCGGCAGGACCAATGCGTGCTGCCATCGGACGGTTTCTGCTGTGCTCGTCGGATTACGCGCGCCTGCACTCCGGGCGTCGCTCGGCGCGGCTTGCTTCCCTGATGCCGCCCCTGCAAGGCTTCCATGCCTTTCTCTGCGAAGCGGCCCTTCCACTTCGACACCGTCGGTGCGCTCGCAGCCAGCTTGCGTTCAATATCGCGATAGCTCATCCCATCGGCTAACGACAAAATTAATCGCGCACGAAAAACCTCACCCGCCGGCAACGTTCGCGATTGCGCCCGACTCTCCAATTCATCCCGTTGCTCGGCATCCGCCTGAAGCAATCCCTGCTTGTCAGTCACCTCCTAATGACGCTCCACCCGTGCTTTATGTATCGCTGGGACGCACCACTAGATATAGACTCATCACAGCCATCGACTCCTTATTCGTGACCTGTTTAGGCGTTTGAGGACTGGCACGGGTAGGCGTCCATAGCGGGAATTTTCAGACGTTGCGCAGTGCGTGACTCATCGATCAACCGAAATTAATCCGTAGTCCGCGGCCAGTTCCCGGACATTCCGAACGGCAACTGGAGGCGGCTCCGTTGGAGCAACCGCATCCCGCGGCGCAGGAATCGCCGTCGCCAGATTGATCTCACTCCTGACGAAGCGCTGCGATGGGATCGATATGGGAGGCGCACGCCGCTGGAACGAGACCGGCGAGCGTTCCTACAATCAGCATTACGAGGATGGCTACCGCTAGCGTGGCTGGATCGTTCGCGCTCAAACCTCCCAGCGTGGCGGCAATCAACCGGGTGACCAATAACGCAGCTGGTAATCCGATGGCGATCCCCGCCAGAACGACTAACACCGTTTCGCGGAGCACCATCCCGTCTCAGCCCCGAGAGCCATTCGCACGCCGATCTCATTCGCACGGCGCGATGTTGCGTACGCCATGACTCCATAGAGTCCGGTAGCGGCCAAAAGGAGCGCCAGAATACCGAAGAGTCCGCAAAGCTGGGCGATCCGCCGTTCATCGCTAATGCTTTCATCTATGAGCGCTCGTACCGGAACAAGACTCAGTATTTTCAAGTTGCGGTCAAACGCCTGCGCTTCGCGACGAATAGACGGCTTCTGCGGAAAACGTGCGCCCAAGCGACGGCGAGCACTTCGAAATAGTTGCCGGAAACAAGCCGGCCGCGAACCGGTTCCGGTCCGCCATTCCCGACAGTCAGGTCAACTCGACCAGCCTGTCCTGACGCCAAGAGTCCGCTGAAGACCTGATTCTGGTCACGCAATCGCTGGTACAGCGGATAGGAGAAAATGTTCGCCATTGGTCCGCCGCTGAAGTGCGCGGTTGGGCGTGACGGGTCACCAACGGAGACAAGCTCGTTGGGCGAGCGTACCGGCAGCGAACGTAACATTACGACATCGATAAGCGTGAATATGGCGGTGTTCGCGCCTATTCCCAGCGCCAGAGTAAGTATTGCAACCGTGGTAAAACCGGGGCTTCTGCGGAGCATGCGAAGCGCATAGCGAAGATCCTTCACGAAATTTTCGATCAGGCCCACTTTGCGCATGGCATTGCGATTTATGAGGCTCATTCGGACATAATAAATGGGTCGATTTCAAGGGGTGAGCCGGTTGCTTGTTCTGAAATGTTTTGGACGCTGGACTCACGAGGCATGAAAATCTGCTGCGATCGCGCGCGTTAGCAAATGTGATTCTTGGTCTCTGCCTGGGAGGCGCGCTGTGCCGCGGCCAAAGCGCCCTCGTTCCGCGAGCTTACCTCATCACGCCCATTCATTCGAATGCGGTCACGGTGACTTATGGTTTCAATGACGGCGCGATTCTATTTGAGGGGGCGCTCCCGATATCCGGCGCCCGCGGCACCATCAATGCGCCCGTGCTGAGCTACTATCACTCATTCGATATGTTTGGGCACTCGGCCAACATCACAGCCGGGCTCCCTTACGCAGTGGCAACATTTAAAGGGACCTTCAACGGCGTTCCTACGCAGCTCTACCGCTCAGGGCTGCTAGACACTACGTTTCGTTTCTCCGTAAATTTGCTCGGCGGCCCCGCCATGGGCGTGCGGGAGTTCCGTTCGTGGAAGCAGAAGACCATCCTGGGCGTCAGTCTCACCGTGATTGCGCCAACAGGTCAATACGATCCGGCCCGTTTGATCAATCAAGGCGCTAATCGTTTCGCGTTTAAACCGGAACTGGGCTATTCGCACCGCAAGGGCCACTTCATTTTCGACGCATATGGGGGAGCGTGGTTCTACACTGCAAATTCGAGCTTTTACCCGGGACACAGTACTCAATCGCAGCAGCCAATCGGCGCGCTCGAGGGGCACGTCAGCTACGATGTGAGATTCCGGCTATGGTTTTCGCTGGACGGGAATTACTGGTTTGGGGGCCGCACGGCACTGAACTCGGTGGTGAATCTCAGCACCCTTCAGGCGAATTCGCGAGTGGGGGCGACTGCTTCCATTCCGCTGACCAAACACCAATCCGTGAAGTGCAGTTACAGCTATGGCGCCTTTGTCCGCTACGGCGGCAATTATCAAAGCGTGTCCTTGGCTTGGCAATATTCCTGGATAGGCAAGCCACTGTAGAGTCCGGCGCAGCCCGAGAGTGTTATCGTAGACGGAAAATCGGTACGTGCAATCGAGATTTACCGTCAGGCAGCTAGAGCGCGGAGACGCGCTCCTTAGCGGCTATCGTTCGTTAAGGATTCAGCTTTGGCCAGATTGCGCAGGCGATTGCGACCGGGAGATCGAAGAAATTCTGTCAGCTCCAGACGGTTGGGCTGTGTTTGTCGCATCCCTGGACGGCCAGAAGGCGGTTGGATTCATTGAAGTTCGTCTTCGCGAATTTGCAGAAGGAGCTTACAGCTCACCGGTGGCATTTATCGAAGGCTGGTTCGTCATTGTAGAACAGCGGCGGTTCGGGCTGGGCAGCGCGCTGGTGAAGGCCACCGAGAATTGGGCGGTATCCAAAGGCTGCCAGGAACTTGGCTCCGATACACAGGTGAATAATTTTCTGAGCATCCAGGTCCATGAAAGACTGGGCTTCAAAGAAGTGGAACGGCTTGTCTGTTTCTTAAAGCAACTTGAGGAATGAGGATTTTGCGTGACTCTAAAAGCAACAAAGGATGAGGCGATCCAATGGCTCCTCGAGGGCGACCCGGCGATTCGATGGCAGGCGTTGCGGGACCTGCTCGGAGGCGCGGAACACGTTGTCGAGCGAGAGCGCAGGAAAATATCCGGCGATGGGTGGGGAGCTCGCCTTCTCGCCAAACAGGATCCCGAGGGTACCTGGGCAGGAGGCCAGTCGTCAGACGGCGGACTCTACTCGCCAAAGTGGATCTCGACCACATATACGATGCTGCTGCTCCGCGACTTCGGGCTGGCGCCTACCAGCCGGCAGGCGCGAAAAGCCTGCGGGCTGCTTCTCGATGGAGGGCTGCAGCGCGACGGCGGCATCAACTACGGATGGCGAGGCCGGAGCGAGACATGCATCACGGGGATGATCCTTTCGGTCCTGTCGTACTTCGGGCACGACGACTCTCGCCTTGACACTCTTGCAGGCCATCTTTTGGAGCAACAGATGCCCGACGGCGGATGGAATTGCCGCCGGGACCTCGGCGCAACGCATGCTTCCGTCCACACGACTATCAGCGTGCTGGAGGGCTTGCGGCATTACGAACAGGACCGTGGACGCAAGCTTCGAACCGTGCGCGCGGCACAAGGACGCGGCCGTGAGTTTCTTCTCATGCACCGGCTTTTCCGCTCGCACCGGACCGGCGAAGTCATCAAGCCGATATTTACGGTCTTTACTTTCCCGCCCCGCTGGCACTACGACATTCTTCGCGCTCTCGACTATTTCCAAGCCGTTCACGCACCTCGCGATCCACGTCTTGCCGAGGCGATCGACATCGTTCAGCGGAGCCAGCGCGCCGATGGGCGCTGGACGTTGCAGAACCGCTACAGAGGCAAAACGTACTTTGAAATGGAGCGATTAGGCGCGGCCAGCCGCTGGAACACTCTGCGGGCGCTTCGGGTGCTGAAGTGGTGGGAAGGAGAGACTGGCGGAGAGGCCAGCGTCTAATCGACTTTCTTCAGAACCTTCGCGCCCGGGGGCAGATCGAAAATGCCCGGCGGAAGCGACTGGTTCACGTCGATCTTCGAGCCGAACATCTCGTAGCTTTTATAGCCATTCCTGTTGCGTTGAATTGAATAGGGCAGCATGACGCCGCTACCGGCGTCGCGGTATTTGTCGAAATCCGAAGTCTCGTCGTCCCGTTCGTTAGTTTGCGGGTCCAGCCAACTGAAGCGCTGGTGAACGGGAAGCAAGGTATTGTGATCGAAGTAAACGCGCACCTTTTCATTGTTGGCGTCTATGATGTCTACAACATCCACCTGGCTAGCCAGGTAGGGCTCGGTCCCGGCATATTCGTACAGCATGCCGGGCTCATTGCGGCGCTCCCGGAGAGTATAGAAAATATCTTTGCTGATGGTGCGGCGATAGCGCTCCCAACTTTCATCGTCGATGGGGCGCGCGCCGCGGAATGTGACGTCCCAACCCTGATTTTGCAGAAACAAATAGGAGTAGTCCTGTTTTTTGCCGAGCAACTCGCGCTCGCGAACCAAGAGTCCGTTCGGCGGGGCTTGATTCAGGTATTCCGTGTAGATGGTTGCGACGTCCAGCCCACTGAGCCGATCGTGGAAAAAGGAATAGATCCTGCCTTTCACCACGCGGTTCTGCATATGCAGGAAAGCATCGCCGCCGAGCGCGGCTATGACACGGTCAATCGTCTCTTTTCCTTTGTCCAGGTCGTTTTGCGCTTGAAGGTGCAAGGGCGCAGCGCAAAAGAAGGCGCACGCGAGGGCGGCGAGTACGCTACGCACAGACAATGGACCGCGCCCAGAGGGTTTTGCCGTCTTCGACAGCTTCACGCGCGTGGATGGAGCCGGCGCGGTCCCGCAAGCAGCCGCCGCTCCGTCCGTTGAACGCCGCTTGTATCTCGGCTGCAACCGCCAAAGCCACCTGCTCCGCGCCGTCGGCGCCGATGTCCAAACCAATGGGGGTGTGGAGCTCCGAATCGAGTCCCGCGACATCCAGGCCGGCATCAGAGAAAAGCTGCACGGCGCGTTTACGCGGCCCCAAGATACCTACGTACCGGGGAGGTTTCCTGGCGAGCTCGCGGATGACATCCAGATCCTGGATGTAGCTGTGACTCATGACAACCGCCGCCGTCCAGGGATCAACCATCTCCGGAGGCAGCGGCTCACCAGCGTGCCGCACCAGAAGGCGATCGGCAGCCGGAAACTTGGCGCGCCTTGCGTAGTGAGCGCGTCCGTCCGCAACGATCACCTGCCACCCCAAGAATTTCGCCAGATTCGTCATGGGCACGGCGTCATCACCAGCTCCAAAGACGAGCAGACGAAGGGGCGGCGTGAGGGTTTCGACAAAGACTTCAGACCCGTCTTGCAGCTCTTCGGTGTGCGAGGCCTGCAAGACAAGCTCTCCGCAGTCTTCGAGGACCGCTCGCCTGCCGACTGCGGCGGCGGGCCCGATCGTCTGGGTAACGATCGCGGGACGGCGTCCGGCGCGCACTCTTTGGATCACCGGCAAGACAGGATCCGCCTGCCGCGCGGAGACGCGCTCCAGAAGCAGGTGAATGATACCGTTGCAGCCGAGGCCGTAGCCGCCCGTCGCCAACTCACCGTCCGGAGTGGTGTCATAGCGGCGCACCACGGGACCGGCCTCCGTCAGCCACCAGGACTTTTTGACGAGGTCATCCTCCAGGCATCCTCCACTGACGGCGCCCGCCCGCTTGCCATCGCGTGTCAATAACATCCGCGCGCCCGGCATCCGATAGGATGAGCCAAACGTTTTTACCACCGTGGCCAGCACGGCGGACTCGGCGGCGCGCCCGGTTTCCTCCCACAACGCCAGGATCTGATCGAGATCATTCATTGAACGCTCTTATTATCAGCTTAACGGCTGTTCCGCCGGCCCTTCAAGAAGCGCCGCCGAGTCCGCATCCAGAAAGATGGATGTATTCGGGTGAACACGCAGAACAGAGGCGGGCGTCATTGGAGAGACGGCCCCCTGCAGGGAATTCGAAACCGCCCGAGCCTTACGGCTGTCGGGCACTACGCAAATGATTTCCCGCGTCTTGAGGAGTTGCCGGATGGAGATACTGATGGCCCTTTTCGGAACCGCTTCGATGGAGTCGAACCATCCCTCGCCTACTTGCTGCCGGCGGCACGCTTCATCGAGTTCGACTATCAGGTACGGATCCTCGGCTTCGAAATCGGCAGGCGGATCATTGAAGGCGAGATGCCCATTCTCGCCGATGCCGGCGAAAGCAAGATCGACGTGGGCGCCGGCGAGCTGTTGCCCTACTTCAGACGCTACGGCGCGCGGATCCTGCGAGCCATCCAGCAAGTGATAGCGCCGAATGCCAGTGGGGTCGATGATGCGCTCCTTAATGTAGCGGGCAAAGCTGGCCGGATGCTCGATGCTCAACCCGGCGTATTCATCGAGGTGGAACAACTCGACGCGGGACCAGTCAATCCAAGTATTCACCGTCAGGATGCTAAGAAATTCAATTTGCGACGCACCCGTAGCCGCCAGCAAACGAACAGAGCCTTGATTTTCGAGGAGGGTCAGAAGTGATTGGGAGGCCTGTCCCGCGGCCGCCGCGGCCATTTCACTACTTGTTGGAAAGATCCGGACCATTCCGCTTCTGACCGTAGTAGGCCTTAGGACCGTGCTTGCGGAGAAAGTGCTTGTCGCGCAGGCTCGAGGAGATGCCTTCTACATCGGCCCGAATCGTGGCAGTAAGAAGGGCGATGTGCGCCAACTCTTCCACGATGACGGCCGTGTGGGCAGCCTCTGAGACTGAAGGTCCCCAGCAGAAAGGAGCATGCCCGGCAACCAGGACGGCGCGAGTCGCGAGAGGATCCAGATCCTGGAAGCGCTCGGCGATCACGCGGCCCGTGTTCCACTCATAGTCCGCTTCGATTTCACAGGGCTGCATCGCGCGCGTCACCGGAATCTCGCCACGGAAGTAATCGGCATGCGTGGTGCCAAAGCACGGGATGTCGACGGCCGCCTGCGCCCAGGCAGTGGCATAACGCGAGTGCGTGTGCACGACGCCGTTTACGCCCGGAAATTCGGCATAGAGAACCAGGTGGGTGGGTAAATCAGAGGAAGGCCGCAGATTGCCCTCGACGATTTTCCCGTTCAAATCGGTTATTACGAGCTCGGAAGGAGTGAGCTGGTCATAGGGGACGCCGCTGGGCTTGATGACAACGAAGCCGCTGGAGGGATCAAGTCCGCTGGCGTTCCCGAAGGTAAAGATCACGAGACCGCGCCGCATCAATTCGAGGTTGGCCTCAAGCACCTCTTCGCGTAGACTTTTTAGTTTCATTGCTTCTGTCTCGCCTGGGCGGCAATGCGCCGCAACTCCGGCAGCACATCGCCGATGGCAGCCGCATCGGAGCGTTTTCGCCCCAAAGCGAAGTAAAGCCGCCTATAGAACCTATATAACTCGTCATAGACAGACACGCTCGCCGGTTGCGGCGTGAAGACGCGGTGCGAGGGACAGAGTACGTTTTGCGCAGCTTCAATGGAAGGGAACGATTTTGCGGCGAGAAACGCGAAAATCGCCGAACCGAGACTGGTCACATCGCCTTGCGGGACCAGGATCGGCTTGTTCAGCACATTGGCGTAGACCTGATTCAGCATGTCATTGCGCAGCGGAATGCCGCCTCCATTAATGATGCGTTGAACGGCGGCGCCGTGTTCCTCCATGCGCTCCAAAATCACGCGCGTGTGCAAGGCGGTTCCCTCGATAGCGGCAAAAAGTTCATCTTCCGCCGTGCTGTTGAGATGCCAACCGAGGGTCACGCCTCCGAGTTCCGGATTGACGAGCACGGTGCGGTCGCCATTATCCCAAGTCATGCGCAACAGACCGGTTTGACCGGCGCGATGGCCTGCCAGACCCGCCGAGAGCGACCTAACGGTAGAACGGGCGCGGCGCGCGATGGCGTCGAAGATGGCGCCCACTGCTGACAATCCCGCTTCTATACCGGTGAGTTGGGGAATCACTGAACCCGGAACGACTCCACAAACACCGGGTACCAGCCGCGCGCGATCGCTGAGGCCGATGATGCAGGTGGACGTGCCGATGACGTTCACCACGTCTCCGAGCCGCACTCCGGCCCCGACGGCATCCCAGTGAGCGTCAAATGCTCCAACCGGTATCGGTATGCCGGGAGCCAACCCGAGCTTCGCCGCCCATTCTTCGCTGAGCGCGCCGGCAATAGCGTCTGATGTGAGATAACGGCCGCCAAGTTTGGCGCGCATGCCCTTTAACAGCGGATCGACAGACGCGAGGAACTCGTCGGGAGGAAGGCCGCCAAGAGATTCGTTCCACATCCACTTGTGGCCCATTGCGCAAATGCTGCGCGGAGCGTCTTCTACATTTTGGATACCGCAGAGCACCGCCGCCACGTAATCACAATGCTCGAAGGCCGAGACCAGGCGATCGCGCAGATCGGGATTGTGCCGCAGCCAGTGCAGCAGTTTTGAAAAGCCCCATTCGGAGGAATAGACACCGCCGCACCACTTAATCGCTTCGAGGCCGGCGGAGTGCGCTTTCGCGGTGATCTCGGATGCTTCTTCCCAGGAACGGTGGTCGCACCATAGGTAATATTCACCGAGCGGTTGCAGATTCTCACCTACCGGAATGACGCTGGAGCCGGTAGTATCGAGCGCAAACGCCTTTACATCCGAACCGGCCACACCCGCTTGCGCGAGCGCCCGCCGGGTGGCGGATGCAAGCGCGGTCATATGATCGGCATGGCTCTGCGTGGCGTAATCGGGATCTTCCCGCTTGCGGTGCAGCAGATATTCGGCTACGCCGGCGCCGAGACGCCCCCGCTCGCGATGGAAAATGGATACTCGAACGCTAAGAGTGCCGAAATCCGCCCCCGCGACAACATCATTCATTGGTGTAAATACATGTCCCAGCCGAGATACCGGTTGCCGGCTTCAAATACGATGGGCGCTACCTCCGAAAGGTTAGCCGCGGTATGGTGTTCGAAGCCGCGCTCGCAGATGAAGCGCAGCAATCGCTGCAAGTTCGGAATCTCCACCACGCCCGCGCCGCCAAAGGTCTCCAGCGGATCATCGGTGAACCGGCCGCCGCCGGCATAAGCGCGAATTTTTCCGGCGAAATCATCCGTTGAGACGCGCAGATAAGTCATTGGGCCCGTTTTCACGCGCCCTACACAGGTGCCGAAAGTATTCAGCTTGCCTACCGTGCCGGCGATGATTTCCTGGAAATCCATCTTCACGTCGGCAAAGAAGTGCTTCGGCAGATTGCTGCAGTGGAAGCAGACGGCCTTGTTAGGATCGTCGCCGTAGTTGTTGTTCCAATCGAGCAGAGCGCTTGGCGTGCCGGACGCGAGACGCAGCGCGTGCATGCCGACCACGCCCACAATGTCCACCTCGCAGGCGCTCGACATCAGCTCGTTGCTCATCATGCTCATTACCGTACAAGGCACCACGCCGAAATATTCTTCAAGGGCGGTCCAACACTGCACGGCGCTGATGGCTACCTCAGTTTCCCGCATCCAGCCGTCAATTACTGCGCCAAGCTTCGCCATCTTCATCAGAGAGGACGCTGGCACATCATGCGTAGAGACGTAGGATTTGATGGCGCTCAACTTGTCCTGCGCGGCCGGGTCTTCGTCATGCATACGGTTGATGCGGCCCAGGATTTCGGACAGGTCCACCGTGATCACGGAAATGCCATTCGACTCCAGCAGCTTCTCGCTATAGCGCACGGTGTTGAAGGCCGCTGGACGCGCGCCGATGGAACCTACCCGCAAGCCGCGCATGCCGCGCACCACGCGGCACACGCTGAGGAACCATGCCAGGTCCGCAGCGAACTCTTTGGAATCGGGCGACTCGGTATGCAGCGTGGTCAGCGAGTACGGGATTCCGTACTGCGTAAGGTTGTTACAAGCGGACATTTTCCCGCAGAAGCTGTCGCGCCGATCCCGGATGGTCATCCTGGACGGGTTGTCGGGGGTGGCCTGCACGAGGACGGGAACGTTCAGGCCGGACAGCCGCAGCGCATCGGCGATTCCACGCTCATCGCCGAAGTTTGGCAGGGTGACGACAACTCCTTCAATGGTCTCGCGATGCTTCTTGAAGAGATCCGCACAACGCCTTGCGTCTTGAAAAGTTTCGACGGCGCCGAATTTCGATTCCTCGGGCGTGAGCGCGATGACCTCGACGCCGGCAGCCTCGAGGACACGCAGCATGTCGGCGCGCCCGCTGGCGGCCAGATGGTCCGGGAAGAAGCCTCGATTGCCGACGATCATTCCGAGGCGGGCCGGTTGTTTTCCTGTTGTTGCCATTACCGTTTCCCAATTACCGTTTCCTTGGATAAAAGCGGATGAAATAAATCAGGCCGATCAGCAGCAGGACCCCGCCCCACCATATCTCGGGATGCAACGCCGCAAGCACCGCAGGGTGCGCCGGGGGCACCCACAATGCATATAATCCGCTGCCCAGTATGAGCACTCCATACAGAGTTAACAGTAATCCTATAAAGAACCAAATGGAAAGGGATTCGTGGGTGTGCATGCCGCCTGCCTATCTCTTACTTAACCAAGCTCCGCTTACCAAAAGATAATGTTGAGAATCACCAGCACAACTGCCACCAGGGCAGCCCAGAAGGCCGGCCGCTGCAATAAGGAAAGGCCTTTCTCGGACGGAATCTCAGTCGCTCCATACACCAACCCCACCAATTCATGCTCCGGCTTCGGCCTGGTCAGCATGCTCACGACAACGGTGATTACCACGCAGATTACCCAAGACCACAGCGCGCGGAACATATTTTCGGCCATGTCCTTGGCGTTCGGGGAGAGCGCGATATAACGCAGCGCGGAGGGATCCAGCTTGACCCACGCCCACATTCCGATGGACGAAACGGTACCCACCAGCAAACCCCAAAAGCCGGCAGCCGGAGTGGTCCGTTTCCACAGCATTCCCAGGATGACAGTACCAAAGAGCGGCGCTATGAAGAAGCTGAACAGCGCCTGCACGTAATCCATGATGCTGGCGAATTGCATGACGACGTACGCCGTTCCGATGCTCACCAGGACGCCGAGCACGGTACACCATCTTCCGATGCTGACGTAATGCCCGTCATCGGCGTCCTTGCGGAAAAAGGCCCGGTAGATGTCATAGGTCCAAACTGTCGCGAACGCGCTGACATTGCCGGCCATACCGGACATGAATCCGGCGATCAGCGCCGTGATGCCCAGCCCGAGCAAACCCGGACCACAGTAGCGGGCGAGCATGAGCGGCAGTACTTCGTTGTAACTGTGAAGGCCGTGGCCGGCCTGCGCTTCGCCAACCAGGCGCTCCGGCAGCACGGCGAGGCCAAGCAGGCCGGGGAGAATAACGATAAACGGCACGGCCATTTTGAAGGCGGCGCCAATAACGGGCGCCATTTTCGCGCTGCGGAGATCCTTAGCGGATATGACGCGCTGCACAACCAGGAAGTCGGTCGTCCAGTAGCCAAACGAAATAACAAAGCCCAGGCCGAGCACGATGCCAAGCCAGTTGATGCCCATGGGGTTGGCCGTGAACGAACCGAGGCCCTTCCACATATGGGTGTAATCCTGGCCCGGCCAGCGAACGGCGATGAGATGGACCATGCCGCTCCAGCCGCCCGCTTCCACCAGGCCCAGGATCGACACGACCAACGCGCCCAGCCAAATGAGGAAGAACTGCAAAACTTCGTTGAAGATGGCGGATTTCAAGCCTCCCAGGAAAACATAGGCCGCCACCGTCAGCGACGAAACCCAGATACTGAAGTTGATATCCCAGCCCAGGATGATCTTCATGACGAGCGCCATGGAATACATATTGATGCCGCTCATCAGCACTGTCATGAATCCGAAACTAATGGCCGAGAGAGCACGGGCAGGCTCGCCGAACCGCAATTTCAAATAGCCGGGTACCGAGTGCGTACGGGAAATGTAGTAGAACGGCATCATCACGATGGCCAGGAAGAGCATTGCTGGGATGGCGCCGATCCAATACCAGTGCGCGGCGAGAATGCCGTATTGATAGGCGGAGGCGGCCCAGCCCATGAGCTCCAGAGCGCCTAGATTGGCCGCTACAAAACTGAGTCCGGCGACCCATGAACTCATGTCGCGGCCGGCCAGGAAGAAGTCTTCGCCGGTTGTGGTGTATCGCTTCAAATAAAAGCCGATACCGAGGACGACGATAAAGTAGAGCGCGATGATCAGCAGGTCAACCGCGCTGAGGGACATGATCTTTTCAGAAGCTTCGAAGAAGAGGAGCGCGGGCGCGGATGTCATTTGAAAGGTAGCTTGTGCGGCGCGATTGAGCCGCGGCCACAGAAGGGTAGTTATATCACGGGGTTTAGATTCGCCCTGGAAAACTATTCCCGATCGGTAACGTCAACATTAGGAGGATCGTCGTAATGCCAAGGCGATTTTCGAAACTCGCTCGTTTCTGTAACGGGGAGGCGAGTCCGTTCTCCGTTCGAGAAGAAATCAGACCGTCTCACTTGTTGACATACTGAGGAGATAATGGGTACAAAACCTCCTACCGCGCTAGACCCCCAGCCGCCCCGCACGCATGCCACGCAGCAGCACGGACCCCCTCTGCCGGTCCTGGATCTCGACGAGCACACGCCCCATAAGAACTACTGGTGGGTATGGCTTCTGATCTTCTGTTTGATTGGGTACGGCTGCTACCGGCTGTACCGGTTCGAGACTTCGAAGGCGATCGGCATTTCCGCCAAGAAAGCTATGATGATGCGGCCCCGCAGCGTCCCGGTGGTGGCGGCGACGGCGCACCGCGGCGATATGCCCGTTTATCTGCAAGGGCTTGGCAGCGTGACCGCGTTCAACACTGTGACGGTGAAGCCGCGCATCGACGGTCAATTGATCAGCGTGAATTTCAAAGAAGGACAGTTCGTGCGAGAGGGCGATCTGCTGGCGCAGATAGACCCTCGCCCTTATCAGGTGGCGCTGGACTCGGCTAAGGCCAACCTGGCGCAAGCCAAGGGCAACCTGGTGAAAGATCAGGCCGCGTTGCGGGATGCGCAGGTGAACTACCAGCGTGATCAGGACTTATTCAAGGATCAGATTATTGCGAAGCAGCAGCTTGATACTCAGCTTGCCACGGCCGATCAGTCGCGCGGCGCGATCGAGGCCGATCAGGCTGCTATTGCGTCAGCTCAAGCGGCCATCGATAGCGCGAACTTAAATCTCATCTATACGAAAATCACTGCGCCTATCAGCGGCCGGATCGGACTTCGACAGGTAGATTCTGGCAACATTGTGCATGCAACCGACACTACGGGAATCGCGGTCATTACCCAGCTTCAGCCGATCGCGGTGCTTTTCAGCATTCCTGAAGATCAGCTTCAGCCCGTTCTGAGGAAGCTTCGCGCCGATGCAAAGCTTCCGGCGGTGGCATATGACCGGAACAATACCGAGAAACTTGCCGAGGGCACGCTTCTCACTGTCGATAACGAGATCGATCAGACCACCGGCACGTCGAAGCTGAAGGCGGTTTTCCCGAACAACGATTTCGCGCTTTTTCCGAACCAGTTCGTGAATGTGCGGCTTTCTTTGGACACCGAGCACAATGCCGTGATTATTCCGGCGGTGGCCGTGCAGAGAGGGCCGGACGGCACGTTCGTCTACGTCGTTCAGAATGACAACACGGTCACGGTGCGGCCCGTGAAAGTGGGCATGACAGTTGCGAATAATTTGTCTGTAAGAGACGGGTTGCAACCCGGCGACCGTGTCGTGGTGGATGGCGCGGAGAAACTGACGGAAGGGATGAAAGTCACCCTCCGGCAACCCAGCGGAAGTCCGGCGTCCGATTCGGACAGCACGCAGGAACAAGGAGAATGAGCCCTTCTCGGCCGTTTATTCTGCGGCCGGTTGCAACTTCGCTGTTGATGGCCGGCATTCTGATCGCAGGGACGATCGCCTACCGGTTGCTGCCGGTTTCGGCATTGCCGGAGGTGGATTACCCAACCATCCAATGCGTCACCTTCTATCCCGGCGCCAGCCCGGAAGTGATGGCCTCCTCCGTTACGGCTCCGCTGGAGCGGACGTTCGGACAGGTGCCGGGCCTGAAGCAGATGACATCCACAAGTTCGTTCGGCAGTTCGATCATTACGCTGCAGTTCGACCTTGACCTGAACATCGACATCGCCGAGCAGCAGGTTCAGGCATCCATTAACGCGGCGGGCACGTACCTGCCGCCCGATCTCCCGAATCCGCCGATCTACAGCAAGGTCAACCCGGCGGATGCACCCATCCTGACGCTGGCGCTGACGTCGAAGACCGTTCCACTGACCAAGGTAGAAGACCTGGCTGATACGACGCTGTCGCAAAAGATCTCGCAATTGCCGGGAGTAGGTTTGGTCACGATCAGCGGCGGTGAAAAGCCGGCGGTTCGGATACGAGTGAACCCGACACAACTCGCCTCCTATGGCCTGAGTCTCGAAGACATTCGCACCGCGCTCAACCAGACCAACGTCAATCAGGCGAAAGGCAACTTTGACGGGCTGCGGCAAGCCTACACCATTGACGCGAACGACCAGATCCTGACCAGCAACGGATACCAGTCGGTCATCATCGCCTATAAGAACGGCGCGCCGGTCCGGCTCGAAGACGTCGCCACGATCGTCAATGGCGCGGAAAATACGCACGAAGCTGCGTGGGCCAATACGGTTCCGGCCGTGATCATCAATATTCAACGGCAACCAGGCGCAAACATCATTTCGGTTGTCGACCGCATCAAGGCCCTGCTGCCTCAGTTGAAGGTGTCGCTGCCGTCGTCGGTCGCGGTGGCGGTTCTGACCGATCGGACGACTACCATCCGCGCTTCGGTCAGGGACGTTCAATTCGAATTGATGCTCACGGTCGCGCTGGTGGTGATGGTCATCTTCCTGTTCCTGCGGAACCTCGCCGCAACGGTAATTCCGAGCATTGCGGTTCCACTGTCGATTGTCGGCACTTTTGGCGTGATGTACCTGCTGGGCTACAGCCTGAATAACCTGACGTTGATGGCGCTCACCATCTCGACGGGCTTCGTGGTGGACGACGCGATCGTCATGATCGAAAATATCGCGCGCTACCTGGAAGAGGGCGATACGCCCTTGCAGGCTGCCCTGAAGGGATCAGAGCAGATTGGGTTCACCATTCTCTCGTTGACTATCTCCCTGATCGCAGTGCTGATACCGCTGCTGTTCATGGGCGACATCGTGGGCCGCTTATTCCGCGAGTTCGCCATCACCCTGGCGGTCACCATTCTGGTTTCCGCTTTCGTTTCGTTGACCTTGACGCCGATGATGTGCGCCAAACTGCTTAAATCCAAAACGGAACGGCATCAAGGCTGGCTCTACCGGAAGTCCGAAGCGGCCTTCAACTGGGTGATCGCCAAGTACGCGAGCACGCTGCAATGGGTGCTGAGGCACCAGCGGTTGACGCTGTCAGTTACGGTCGGCACGCTGGTGGCGACAATCTTCCTTTACATCATTGTGCCGAAGGGTTTCTTCCCGGTGCAGGACACGGGCGTCATCCTGGGTGTCTCGCAAGCGCCGCAAACCGTTTCGTTCGTTGCCATGTCGGAACGCCAGCAGGATTTAGCGAAAGTCATTTTGCAAGATCCGGCAGTGGAGAGCCTATCTTCTTTTATCGGCATTGACGGCATCAACACCACTTTGAACAGCGGCCGGATCCAGATAAACCTCAAGCCTTTGGAAGAGCGCAAGATCAACGCCAGCGAAGTCATTCGCCGGCTGCAGCCAAAACTGAACCAAGTGCAAGGCATCACCCTGTACATGCAGCCTGTGCAGGATCTAACGGTAGAGGACCGCGTGAGCCGCACGCAGTATCAATACACGCTGGAGGACGCCGACGCGAAGGAATTAGATACCTGGACTACTCGCCTGGTGGACCGATTGAAAACGCTGCCGGAACTGCGCGACGTGGCAACCGACCAACAAGATGGAGGGTTGCAGACGACGCTGGTGATTGACCGGGATACGGCGGCACGCCTGGGAATCGGGATGCAGCAGATAGACGATACGCTCTACGACGCCTTCGGCCAGCGCCTGGTCTCCACAATGTTCACCCAGTTGAATCAGTATCACGTGGTGCTCGAGGTGGCGCCGGGTTTCCGCCAAAATCCAACGGATCTCTCCGACATCTATATTCATTCCTCGAACGGCAGCGAAGTGCCCCTCACTACGTTTTCGCACTTCGAACAGACGGCGGCGCCTCTGACCGTCGATCATCAAGGGCAATTTCCGGTCATCACCGTGTCCTTCAATCTGCCGCCGGGCGTGTCGTTGGGAGGCGCCGTGAAGGCCATCAAACAGGCAGAACAGGATATCGGGCTACCGCTAAGCATTCATAGCAGCTTCCAGGGAACAGCGGCGGCATTCCAGAATTCGCTCGCGAACGAGGCTTGGCTGATTGTCGCGGCGGTGGTTGTGGTGTATATCGTCCTGGGCGTGCTCTACGAGAGTTACATCCACCCGATTACGATTCTTTCTACTCTGCCGTCAGCGGGAGTGGGCGCGATTCTGGCGCTGTTCATCTGCCACGAGGACTTCAACGTGGTCTCGCTGATCGGCATCATCCTGTTGATCGGCATCGTGAAGAAAAACGCCATCATGATGATCGACTTCGCCCTGGAAGCGGAGCGCAAGGAAGGCAGAGCGCCCGTGGAAGCTATCTACCAGGCGAGCCTCTTGCGTTTCCGGCCGATCATGATGACCACGATGGCGGCGTTATTCGCTGGCCTGCCGTTGGCGCTTGGCACGGGTGTTGGTTCGGAGCTACGCCGTCCACTGGGCATTACCATCGTGGGCGGATTAATCGTCAGCCAGATTCTCACGCTGTACACCACGCCTGTCGTCTACCTGTTTTTCGACCGGCTGGCAAGGCGCCTGAGCGGCTCGCGCGTTGCGCACGCCGAGCCCGGAGGTTTACCTGAGCCCGTAGCCGTGGAGTACTTGTGAACATTTCCGCTCCGTTCATTAAGCGGCCCGTTGCCACGTCGCTCTTGACAGCGGCGTTGGCTCTATCGGGCGCGCTGGCGTTCAGGCTTCTGCCGGTAGCGCCGCTGCCGGAGGTGGACTTCCCCACGATCATTGTGCACGCAAACCTTCCGGGAGCGAGCCCCGAGACGATGGCGTCTTCCGTAGCCACGCCGCTCGAGCGCCAGTTCGGCCGGATTTCAGGCGTTACGGAGATGACTTCGTCGAGCTCATTGGGCGGCACCGCGATCGTCTTGCAGTTCGATCTAAACCGCAATATCGATGCCGCCGGCCGCGATGTGCAGGCGGCCATTAACGCGGCACGCGGACAACTACCGGCCGATCTCCCGAGCAATCCGGGGTACTGGAAGGCCAATCCAGCCGACGCTCCCATTCTGATGCTGTCGATGAGCTCAGATGTCTATGACAGATCGCACATGTACGACATTGCGGATTCGATCCTGGCGCAGAAGCTTTCGCAGATCGACGGGGTGGGAGAAGTTCATGTTTGGGGCAGCTCCCGCCCTTCCGTGCGCGTGCAGGTGGATCCAGAACTAATGAACAGCATGGGCATCGCGCTGACAGACGTCGCCGCGACGCTGCAGAATGCGAATGCTCATCAAGCGAAGGGGTCGCTTTCAAACGGCACGACCCGCTGGCAAGTAAACGCGACCGATCAGCTCTTCCGGGCTTCGCAATATGCACCGCTGATTGTTACTTACCGCAACGGCGCGCCGGTGCGGCTCGAAGACCTCGGCAATGTGATCGACTCGGTGGAGGACACCCGCAACGACGGTCTCGACAACGGCAAGCCTGACGTGATTCTTGCCATCTCCCGGCAACCGCAGGCGAACATCATTCAAACTGTCGATCGCATCATGGCCGTTCTGCCCCAACTGCGAGCATCCATTCCGCCGTCCATCCACCTCGCTGTGGCCCAGGATCGCACCACTACTATCCGGGCGTCCGTGCACGATGTCGAGATCTCACTGCTGATCTCGGTTGGGCTCGTCGTGCTGGTGGTGTTCGTGTTCCTGCGGAATGTCTGGGCCACGATTATTCCAGGTATCGCGGTCCCGCTCTCTCTGCTGGGAACGTTTGGCGCCATGTATCTGCTGGGCTACACGCTGGATAATCTCTCGCTGATGGCGTTGACCGTCTCCACGGGATTCGTGGTGGACGATGCCATCGTAGTGATTGAGAACATCACGCGTTATCTGGAAGCTGGTTGGACGCCTATGCGGGCGGCGCTGCAAGGCGCAAAAGAGATCGGGTTCACGGTGCTTTCCATGAGCACTTCGCTCGTGGCGGTGTTCATTCCCATTCTGCTGATGGGCGGTATCGTGGGGCGCTTGTTCCGCGAGTTTGCGGTGACGCTCACCATCGCGATTGCGATTTCGCTGGTGGTATCGCTCACGACCACTCCCATGATGTGCTCCAGGCTGCTGCACTCGCAAAGCGACAAACGGCACAATTGGCTCTACCGCCTCAATGAGCGGGCTTTCAACGCGGTTCACAAGGCGTATGCAAAGTCGCTGGCAGTTGTTCTGAAGCATCCGCAGCTCACATTGATCATTACTCTGGTGACCATCGCCATCAGCGTTTATCTCTACATCATCGTGCCGAAGGGCTTCTTCCCACAGCAGGACAACGGCCGCATTGGCGGAGCGATTGTCGCAGATCAGGACATTTCGTTCGAGGCCATGCGCCAAAAACTGCACCAGATGATGAAGATCGTCCAAGAAGATCCGGCCGTGCAGGACGTAGAAGGCTTCACGGGCGGCGGCGAGCTCAACGTCGCTTCAGCCTGGGCGCAATTGAAGCCGCTGGACGAACGGAAGGCGTCCGCCGACCAAGTAATTAATCGGCTTCGCGTAAAGCTGTCCAAGATCCCGGGCGCGACGCTTTATATGCAGGCCGCGCAGGACATTCGAGTGGGCGGCCGGGGCAGCAATTCGCAGTACCAATACACGCTCCAGTCAGACAATTTGCAGGACCTGAACGAATGGGCGCCCAAGCTGCTCGCCAAACTGAAGACTGTTCCGCTGGTTCTGGATGCAAACAGCGATCAGCAGATACACGGCCTGGAATCGAAAATTGTGATCGACCGCAGCACGGCCTCGCGGCTCGGAATCAATCCTCAAGCCATTGATGCGACTCTGTACAGCGCTTTTGGCCAACGACAAGTCTCCACCATGTACACGGGGATCAATCAGTATCACGTGGTATTAGAAGTTCTGCCCGAGTTCCAGCAGAACCCCTCCGAGCTGAATGCAATCTACGTACGCTCTAATTCGGGCCTACCGGTTCCGATTTCTACTTTCACGCATCTGAGGACGCTGCTCACACCTCTCGAGGTAAACCATCAGGGACAATTCCCTTCCATCACCTTGTCGTTTGCGCTGGCGCCCGGGGTAGCCTTGAGCCAGGCAGTACAAGCGGTGCAGAGGGCCGAAGAAGAAATCGGCATGCCCGCCAACGTACACGGCTCATTCGCCGGTACGGCACAGGCGTTTCAAAGCTCGCTCAAGACGGAGCCTCTGCTGATATTGGCAGCGCTGGTGGCTGTTTATATTGTTCTCGGGATGCTGTACGAAAGCTACATTCACCCGATCACTATTCTTTCGACGCTACCCTCGGCGGGCGTAGGCGCTCTATTGGCGCTGCTGATTTGCAATACGGATCTGACGGTCATCGCTCTGATAGGGATCATCCTGTTGATCGGCATCGTGAAAAAGAACGCGATCATGATGATCGACTTTGCGCTCGAAGTAGAGCGTAAGCAGGGGCTCTCTTCGAAGAATGCTATCTACCAGGCCGCAGTCCTGCGCTTCCGGCCGATTATTATGACCACCATGGCGGCCATGCTGGGCGGTCTGCCGCTCGCACTCGGCACGGGCACCGGCTCGGAATTGCGCCGGCCACTAGGCATAACAATTGTAGGCGGCCTGATGGTAAGCCAATTGCTGACGCTGTACACCACTCCGGTGATTTACTACTATCTCGACAAGCTGCAACTGTGGTTCGGCCATCGGCCACAACTGGCTCCCCGGCTCCAGGCGATCCTCAGCGATACTGCGGTCGAAACGGTTTAGTTTGCCCGCGGCAGAATAGAGGCGTGAACCGCTTCTGCTGCGTCTCGCTTTTCGATCTGTGGTTGGCCTGTATCGCCTCTGCCCAGAACCTGGCGACGCCGAACATGACTCCGGTTCCGCTACTGGATTGTTCCGGCCTACCCTGCGTCGATCTGACAACGGGCAGCGGCCAAACACTGCGACTTCTGATCGATCTCGGTGAACGCAACGCGTGGCTCGCGACGAACGCCGCGCGGAGGCTTGGCCTCGAGGCGCAGGCAATGAAAGGAGCGGACGGGGCGAGCGTACCGGAAGTCCAGCAAACTGTCGTCGCGGGCGCAAAGCTCGGCGATCTTCCGATGGGCGATTTTCCGTTCGTGCTGATCGACAACACTCCGCAGCCTAAGGCGGCGGGCGCGAAAGTGGAAATGTCGCAACCGCTGCCCGCAGATGGCGCGCTCACTTACGGCGCGTTTGTGAATCGGTTGGTTCAGCTGGATTTCGCTAATCATCAGCTCCGGGTGTCTGCTCCTCTTACCGAAGCTTTGCCGTGCCCGGGTTCCTGTAGCGGACTTATCATCAAGCATTTTGGAAGGTTTGGCCCGGCGACGATTACCGCGGACGGCTTCGCTGTGAATGGCCAATCACTAGATGCCCAAATCGACACCCTTTTCAGCGGTACGCTGCTGATTTATCCCGCATCCGTTGAGAAACTCGGCTTGAAGAAAGAGAAGAAGGGGAAAGCAAAGCGATTCCCTTTCACGCAAGGCGGTGTTGAACTGCGCGAGGCCGAAACAGTCTCAGAGAGCTTCCGCGGGTTGGAACTGCTGCGGGATGCCCCGCTCTACTTCACAACCAAGGATGAGGATTACACCAACATACAATTCGATGGAACGGCAGGGCTCGGCCTACTACAGCGAGCCAGGGTCACGTTTGATTTCAAGGGCAACCAATTTTGGATGGAGCCGGCTCGCTAAGCTGCGCGTACACCTTGCCGTCACGCATTGAAACGGTACGGTCTGTATAGGCCGCGGCTTCCGGATTATGCGTGATCATGAGGATGGTCTGGCCGAGGCGTTTGTTCAGATCGCGCAGAATTTTCAGCACCGCAATAGAATTCTCGGTGTCCAAATTGCCGGTGGGCTCATCCGCCAAGAGAATGGCGGGTTGAGCTACGAGGGCCCGGGCAATGGCCACCCGTTGTTGCTCGCCACCCGATAGAGCACGCGGCCGGTGCGACATCCTGTTTTTGATGCCGAGCAAATCCAAGATCGCGTCAAATCCTGGCGGCGGCGTGGGGTGATGAGTCAGCCACCGGGCAATCGCGATGTTGTCTTTGGCGCTCAGGTTCGGGAGCAGATTGTACTTTTGAAAAACGAATCCAATCTTGCTCTGGCGCATTTCCGTTCGCTGCGAGTCAGTCAACTTCCGCAGATCGGCGCCGTCAATCCAAACTTCGCCGCTGGTCGGTGAGGTTAGGCCGCCCAGGATATTAAACAAGGTGGACTTGCCTGAGCCGGACGGCCCAACGATTGCCAGAAACTCTCCCCGGCCGACGTCGAGATCTACCCCGCGAAGCGCGGGCACGTTCACTTCGCCGACGTGATAGGTCTTGGTCAGGCCACTCACCCGAATCACTGTCGGGCTGCCGGCGCCGGTTGCCTCGACGACGCTTGCCGTTTCAGGTGCGCTACTCATAAGCAAGCGCCTCAACAGCATCCTGCCGCGCGGCTTTCAGCCCCGGATAAACGGCGCCCAGCAACGCGCCGCCGATCGCGATCGCGGCTGCGATCGGCCACCAATCCGGCACATTCACCACCGGCAGAGAGGCAGGAAGAAAGGTAGTCACCGCGCTTTCCGCTCCCCACGAGAATATGAGACCCGCAATCCAGCCGACGATGGCCAAGAGAACCGCTTCGCGGATCAGAATATTGAGAATGGTCAGGGGCTGCGCGCCGAGCGCTTTCAGGATTCCAATCTCCCTGGTCCGCTCAATCACAGCCGTGTACATCGATAGGAACACCACGAGGAATCCGACGACAACAGCGAGCACCGTAATCACGCCGATAAACGCTTTCAGCTCAGGAATGTTGTTCATGGTGAATTGCGAGACAAAAGCACTTACCGATATGGCGGTCATGTTGCCGGCCAGCAGGCGATTCAGATACCTGACTTCCTGGTCTGTCAAGGCCGGGTTGTTGAGCTTGACGAGGATCTGGGAAACGCGCGCGGGATCGGCATTGCCGGTAAGTTTTTGCAGGGTTCCGAGGGGAACGATGAAGCGACCCAAAACGCCTGCCGGAATAACTCCGGCTACCTGCCAGTTGTGATTGAGAAGCTTGATAGTCTGCCCGATTTGCGTCTTGTTCTGGCGCGCGTAGTATTCATCAACCAGGAGATCATCCGGGCCACGCGGCGGACCGCCTTTGATGAAGCGAATAGGGCCGGTAATCTTCTGGAGAGCGTCGAAATCCACTCCGCTAAGAGTTGTCACCACCTGTAAAGAAACAGTCAATACGCCGACGGCCGCTGCTACATGGGGCTGTTTGGCAACAAACGGAACAAACTTTTGCAGAAGCTGCGCCGAAGCAAGAGAAATCGTGCCTTGCGTGCCAGGCCGCAGAAAGATGTCCGCGCCCGAGCCCTTGGCGCGATTGGCCGATTGCTGCAGCATGCCCCGGCTCAAGCCAATCAGTGTCAGGATTGACATCACCTGCACTCCGACAACCAGAGCGCAAAGCAGCGTGCGAACCCAACGCGCCTTTAGATTCTCGATTACCAATTTATTGATCATGCTCAGGGCTGCTTCGCGAGGAATTCGGATGCGACGGTTTCCACGGGCTGATGCTCCACCTGGATGCGACGGTTCAGATCGCGCATGGCGGCGTCGCTAATTCGATTCTGCAACTCGTTCAAAACTCTTTCTACCTCCGGTTTCGCTTGTATTAAGGTTTGACGCACAACGTAGCAAGCGTTGTACGGGGGAAACGCGTGCTCGCCGTCCTCGAGCATGGCGAACTGACTCTCTGTCAGTTGGGCGTCGGTAGAGTTCCCGGCGGCCATATCCACGTTGTTTTGCTGTAACGCCTGATAGAGCAAGCCAAGGTCCATGCTTCGGGGGTTGCCATGCCAACGAAGATGGTAGACGCTATCGAGGCGCTGCAAGCCATCCGGCCTGGTAAGAAATTCGTAGCCCATACCAAGGCGCCACGCTCTGGCGGCAGCGGCGGACAAGGTGGGGGCGGAAAGCCGGCGGGCATCTGCCGTTCTTACCACCATCGCAAATGTGTCATTGAAGCCGAGCGGCGGGAGCCAGACCAAATCGAAGCGCCTCAAGTAGGCCTCTCTCACTTTGGCATACACCTGGTCTGGAGTGCCTTGAAACGACTGCTTCAACACCACGCTCACCGCGGTACCGGTGTATTCGGGGTAAATGTCGATGTCGCCGTTTTCAATCGCCTCTTGCGCCAGAAGAGTTCCGCCCAAGTCGAATCTGCGGCGGACTTGAACATGCAGCTTGCGTTCGATCTGCTGGGCAGCGATTTCACCGAGCACGAACTGTTCAGTGAAGTTTTTGGAGCCCACCACGATCTCGCTTCTACGGGAACACGAGCAAAGCAGGGCGAAAAGCAGAAAACTGCCGAACGAACTTCTCATCTTTTGGCAATGGCCCGTTCCAGGGCGGACATGCCGGCATCCGCGAGCAAGGCAAGCAAGGCCGCGGGAATCGCACCAGCGAGGATTTCCAGGGTGTTCACAGAGGCAACACCGCGGAAAATCAAATCGCCCAGACCTCCACCGCCGATCACAGCCGCGATTACCGCTGTACCGATGTTCGTGACCAGTGCAATTCGTATCCCGGCCAGGATAGTAGGAGCCGCGAGGGGCAGTTCCACCAGGCGGAGAAGTTGGCCATCGGTCATGCCCATGGCGATGGCGGCCTCGCGTACCGGAGGATCCACGGTGGCGATGCCCACAATCGTATTCCGGAGGATCGGCAGCAGCGAATATAACACCAACGAGAGGATGGCCGTGTGCTTGCCGATTCCCCCTATGAGAGGTATTGGCAGAAGAAAACCAAACAATGCGAGGCTCGGGATAGTTTGCAAGACGCTCGCGACCGTGACTGAGACCTTGCGCAAGGCCGAGTGGCGAGTCCCCGCTATGCCGAGGCCGACCCCGATCAGAACTGCCAGCCCGCACGAGACCCCTACGAGCACAATATGCTCGCCGGTGAGTTCCACAACATCGCCGAACAAGGTTTTGAGAACGGTGGGATCCATAGCGGGCAGCGCAGATCAATTTGGCGCGACGGGAGCCTTTATTTGCTGCTCTGTGGTCACCGAGAAGAGATGACACTTTTCGAGTTCCTGCTTGAAGCGGAATCGGGCGTGGACAAAAAGTGCGGCGCGCGCTTCACCGCTACCGTCTACGGATTGAGTAATCCAAACGCCGTCGGGCTCACGCTGCTGCACCACATGCAACCAGAAGCCTTTGTGGAGATTGGCGAGCAGACCTCCCGCCACCTTCACGTCCCTGGTGGTTTCAAAGCGCACCTCCACCGGCGTGCCGGACTCTTCATCAACCCAGATTCGGCCGTTCAGCGCCTCAGCGAAGCGCTCTTCGATCTTCTTGGGGTGGAAGGCAGGGTCTCCGGAAAGGTCATATACCAAGGTACTGCGGCCGTTTCGTAGCTCGCGCTGCCCATGCGATAAATCCAATGCACGCAGAAAGATATCGAGTTCTTTTTCATCTTTTTCCTTAGATTTACTCGCTTGACCTGGATCCGAGTATTTCTTTACTTCCTTATCAACCCGCTGCTGCTCCTTTTTAGCGGCGGCTCCGGTAAGGGGTTTTTCATCCTTTTCCAACGTGTGATCTATTTCGATTCCGTTTACGAAAAACTGTTCCTCAACGTCAGACTGGTGTTTCTTGACGGAACCGTTAGCGTTGAGCTCGTCACTACCTTCTGTCACGGTGCATGAATAGTTTTCAAGCGCCTTCTCAGAGGCTTTCATGCTGGCCATCACGCGGCGCTTGAGGTCCTGGGCATCAGGCAACGGGGCCGCGGCCTGCTGCAGGCCCTCGCGGAAGGCAAGAGAGAGGACAATTAAAACGGCTGTGCCCGGGCTCATTGGCCTTGCGCGCCTCTGCTCAGTGCGGCCGGCAGGGTTTCGGCAAAGGCGCGGGCAACGGGCGCGTTCACGCTGAAGAAGTCGCTCGGAGCCACCATCGCTTCCAGTTTGCCGTTATTCAGAACGGCTATGCGCGTCCCCAGCGCAAGAGCTTCGAGGAGATCGTGAGTTACAAACACAGAGGCAAGGTTATAGCGGGAACGGAGTTCGAGAAACTGCCGCTGCATCGCATGCCTGGTCAAGGGATCGAGGGCGCCGAAAGGCTCGTCAAAGAGCAGCAGCCCAGGATCGGCGGCAAGCGCCCTGGCGACGGCCACGCGCTGCCGCTGTCCACCTGAAAGCTGGCGGGGCCGACGTGCTCCGAATGTCTTATGATCCAAGCCAACTTGCCCCAGGAGCTCCTCGGCGCGCTCCCGCTGCTTCTGCTTGGGCCATCCCAGCAGCCGCGGGAGAAGAGCGACGTTCTGCTCGACTGTCCAATGTGGGAGCAAGCCGAAATCCTGTATGACGTACCCGATGCGGCGGCGCAACTGGATTGCGTCAATTTGCCGGACATCTTCGCCGTTCAGGAAGACCGCACCGCGAGTGGGGTCCAGAAGGCGATTTATCAGCCTCAGCGCAGTGGTCTTGCCGGATCCACTGCGGCCGAGCAGGACGAGCGTCTCGCCGCGCTCCACCTCAAAGCTGAGGTCATCGAGGATGGAGCGACCGTCGACTGCATAACTGACGCTGCGAAATGATAGATACGACAGGCAGTAATCCCTATTGATTCAATTATGCGCATGGGATAATAGCGCAGCTGTTCGGGTGTCTTCATCACAGAGGGGCTAATCTAGTAAAGTTCCCAGGAGATTTTGCCGAACTCTGTTCATGCCGTACCAGATACAACCGCTAAAACAATTTCTCGTTCGTCCCGCGCTGCCGGCGAACCTGAACCGGCTCTCAGAACTCGCCTACAACCTGCTTTGGAGTTGGGATCATGGAATCCGGTCTCTTTTCCGGAGGCTTGAGCCGACTCTCTGGAAGGAGTGCAACCATAATCCCATTGATCTTCTGGGACGGGTTCCGCAAGAACGGCTTGACCGAATGGCGGCGGATCCGCGTTTTCTTTCGGTTTATAAGCGCGCCTGCGAGCGGCATGACAGCTATCTGATCACCAATCCGCGCACGGAAGGAACTCCGCGCATTGCGTACTTCTCCATGGAGTACGGGCTGCTGGATTGCATGCAGATCTATTCGGGCGGCCTGGGAATTCTGTCGGGCGATCACATGAAGGCCGCCAGCGACGGCGACTTTGCGTTGAACGGCGTAGGCCTCCTCTACCAGCGCGGCTACTTTCAGCAATATTTGAACCCCGACGGATGGCAGCTGGAGCGGACGCCGCTGAACGACTTCTACAAGCTTCCGATCAGACCCTGCAGCGACGAGAAGGGCCACGAAGTGATCGTCAGCGTGGAGTTGCCGAGCGGCGAAGTGCTCATCAAGGTCTGGCAGATCGACATCGGCCGGGTCAAGCTGTATCTGCTAGACACTAATATTCCGCAAAATAAATCTGTCGAGCACCGCGAGATCACAGATCAGTTGTACGGCGGCGACTTTCAGAAGCGAATTCGGCAGGAGATCGTCCTCGGCATCGGCGGCCTGCGGGCGTTGCAAGCCCTGGGCATCAAGCCGACGGTTCATCACATGAACGAAGGCCACTCGGCATTTCTTGCTATCGAGCGCATCAGGCTGCTTATGCAGGGCAACGATCTGACCTTTGAACAGGCTCTGGAGGCGACTCGCGTCAGCAACGTTTTCACAACGCACACTTCGGTTCCGGCGGGCATCGATTTATGGGACTCAGCCGTGGTATACAACTATTTCTACGCCTACTGCGAGAAGGGGGGCTTTCCGTTTGAAAAGCTTCTTACACTGGGCCGCAAGGACCTGCAAGACTCGACGGAACACTTCTCAATGGCGGTTCTGGCGCTGAAAACGTCCGCCTTTCGCAACGCCGTCAGCGCGCTTCACAAATACGTTTCACAGGAAATGTTCCAGGAGCTTTGGCCGCGCCTTCCGGTGGATGAGGTGCCTATCACGTCCATCACCAACGGCGTGCATTCGCCAACATGGATCAACGGCGATCTGGCTGCTCTGTACGACCAGTACTTACAGCCTGATTGGCGCGAGCGGCTGGAAGAGCCCAAACTGTGGGACCTGATACACGAGATTCCGGGCCAGGAACTTTGGGAGATGCACAGGAAGCGGAAACGGCGCCTGGTGAGTTTTGTCCGCGAGCGGGCCGTGGCATCCTCGCAGCAGCGCAAAGCTTCAACGGGGGAAATACGGCGGCTGCAGGAAGTACTGGATCCGGACGTTTTCACCATCGGTTTCGCGCGGCGGTTCGCCACGTACAAACGCGCGACGCTCCTTTTCCAAGACACCGGCCGCCTCAAGAAAATTCTTAACAATCCCAAGATGCCGGTACAAATCGTGCTGGCTGGCAAAGCCCATCCGAAGGACCAGCCCGGCAAGACGCTGATTCGCGAAATTTACACCATGTCGCGCGACCCTGAGATCTCAAAACGGCTCATTTTCCTGGAGGATTACAGCATCCAGGTAGCGCGTGAAATGGTCCAGGGCGTCGATTTGTGGCTTAACAACCCGCGGCGTGGCGAAGAAGCCTGCGGTACGAGCGGCATGAAAGCGTCCATGAACGGAGTGTTGAGCCTGAGCGTTCTGGACGGCTGGTTTGATGAAGCCTACGAGATTTCCGGGGGCTGGGCTATCGGCGACCGCGCGCCTTACACCGAAGACCAGAACGATATCCACGCGAGCGCAATCTATTCGATGCTGGAAAACGAGATTGTTCCGCTCTTCTATTCAAATCAGGACTCCGACTCCGCTTACCCCAGCGGGTGGGTCCACAGGATGAAGACCGCTATTGCGAACATCACTCCGCAGTTCAGCTGCGGCCGCATGGTGGCCGAGTATATGTCCGAGTTATATCAGCCTGCTCACCAGCTTTGGTTGAATGTGTCGGAAAGAAATTTTGAAGCCGCCCGTCAAAAGACGGCATGGGATTCGCGGCTCTATCAGAATTGGGATCAGATCAAGTTCCTCGACCTTGGCGAGGGCCCGGGAGACCAGGTAATGAGCGGTTCTTCCGTACCGCTACGCGCGGTGATCGACCTGGCGGGATTAAAGCCATCTGACGTTCGGGTGGAGGCAGTGATCGGCCAGATTGGGCATAAACGGACAGTTACAGGGCACTTATGCCCTACCCTTAGAGCCGGTGGAAGAACTAGGTAACGCCATAGTGTTCGCCAGCGAGTTTACGGCACAGAAAACCGGGCGAGTGGGCTATTCGGTGCGCCTGAGCCCCAACCATTTCGATAACCCCTTGACGCGGCCGTGTAATGCATTACTAAAATGGGTTTCTGACTAAATTCGGAGGTGGGGGACCTAAATTTCTTAGGTCCGCCACTAGCGCGGGAAGTAAATCCGTGGTACATAGAAACTAGGCACAGGCCGGGACTAAACCTCTTCCTACCGAAAACCAGCACCCGTCCTTTTCGCCTAGAATCCAGCCTATTGAGTCGCGATCTTGAGTCTGGAACTTTAGTGATATGCATCCAGTTGCCTGACATGCATCGATATTGAGATTTGTGCGCGAATTTGTCACTGGATTTTCAAGGAGCCGCTCCACGCATGGACGGAGATCGTAAATACCGGCAGCACGGCTACCAGGACACAGATCGTGGATCAGCCTCTCTACGGCAAGACCGGCCTCAACAGCACGGTCCCAAGTCGCCTTCGGATATAACCGGGCCAAAGCTTCCGCGACTGGTACAAAACGTGGTTGCCTACCGGTGTTTCAGCTGCGCCGTAGCGCTGCCGCAAGGAACAGACTTCAGGGGACAGTGCCCGAAGTGTGGCGCGGCATTGCACTGCTGCAAGCAATGCGTTCACTTCGATTCCTCGACTCGCTTTCAGTGCCTGAAACCAATTCCGGTGCGTATTGCGGTGAAGGACCAAGCGAACACATGCGAACTCTTCTCGCCGCGCGTTACGGTCGCTCGCGACGGGTTGGCCTCGGGTTCCGGCGGAAAAGCGGCAGAGAACGGAATGGTGGCTGCGCCTCGAAACGCCAACGACGCGCGGACTGCGTTTGATAATTTGTTCAAGAAGTAGTTAACCAGCTTTTCGCGTGCGAAGCCGCGTTTGCTCTTCTCGCCCCCGGCGTCCGAATGGCATCTCCCAAAATCAAGAAAAAATCTTCAGGCGCGAAAACCACAGCCATTCCTCGACAGGGCGCGATTCCCTGCCTGGTGATAGTGGGCCTGGTCATCGTATTAGTCGCGTTCCTGTTGTATTTTTCGTTGAGGAGCACCGGTTAAAGTGCGAAGCAACGGAAGAGAACCCAACCAAATTCGTCCCACGAAGATCACGACAGATTACCTAGTCACCGCGGAAGGATCGGTGCTGATTGAAGTGGGTAATACACGCGTGCTGTGCGCGGCATCGGTGGAGGACACCGTCCCAGGTTTTCTGCGAAACACCGGCAAGGGTTGGATCACGGCCGAATATTCTATGCTGCCGCGCGCGACGGCCACCCGCACGGCCCGCGAAGTTACGAAAGGCCATCCCTCAGGCCGTACGCAGGAGATTCAACGCCTGATCGGCCGGTCGCTGCGGTCGGTGGTGGATTTGGGGGCTCTCGGGGAACGCAGCATTATCGTCGATTGCGATGTGCTGCAGGCCGACGGAGGTACGCGCACGGCGGCGATAACAGGCGCTTATGTCGCGCTCTCCATTGCGCTGCGCACGTTGGTTCAATTCAAGGTTCTGCCCAAGTCACCCCTCCTTGACTCGGTTGCAGCCACCAGCGTGGGCATCGTCGGCGGCATACCGATGCTGGATCTCGCTTACGAAGAAGATTCACGCGCCGACGTCGACATGAACGTTGTCATGACCGGTTCCGGTAAATTTGTTGAGATCCAGGCAACGGCAGAGCACGGCGCTTTTGACGATGACCAGATGACTCTATTGCTGGATCTGGCGCGCGCGGGCATCGCTGAACTGGTGGCCGTGCAGGATAATATCCTGGCCTCGCGTTCATAAGCATGGTTTTGTATGCCTGCTCGAGCAATCCGGGCAAACTGCGTGAGTTCGCTCTGGCGGCGAGCGCATGCCCGGTGAAGGATCTTCTCGTCGCATCTTTGCCGGGACTTCATTGCATCGCACCGCCCGAAGAGACCGGCGCCAGCTTTGAAGAGAACGCGAGGCTGAAAGCCGCCTATTATTCGCAGTTCACCCCAGAGCCGGTTTTTGCCGATGACTCCGGCCTGGAGGTGGAGGCATTAGCCGGCGCTCCCGGCGTTTACTCGGCGCGCTTCGCGGGGCCGGACGCCACGGACGCGGCCAACAATGAACTGCTGCTCCGCAAGCTGAAGAATATGCCGGGCCGCCGCGCACGGTTTGTCTGCGCCCTCGCTATTGCCCGCTCCGGGCAAGTGCTGCAGACGGTGCAAGGCACGGTGGAGGGTGAGATACTCATGGCTCCGCAGGGCCAGAATGGTTTCGGCTACGATCCGCTTTTCTATTACCCGCCATTCCAGCGGACTTTGGCGGAAGTGCCGCCCGAGCAAAAATTTTCCGTCAGCCATCGCGGCAAGGCGCTGCGCGCCATGTTCGACTGGTGGCGGACATTTATGAATTGAAAGTCGATAAAATCGGGACGTGCACCGCTTTCTGCTTCACAATGACGCTCTTCGCGACACGAATGAAGCGCTGCTATCCCCTGGCCAAATAGGCTTCATGAATGGCTGGGGCGTCTTCAGTACGCTGCGGGTGACAGATGGCGTTTTATTCGCCTTCGAACGGCACTACCACCGCATGCGCCACGATGCGGAACTGTTGCATGTTCCGTTCGATTTCGCCGCGGAGAAACTGCATAGAAGCCTTCTGACTTTGGTGGAAGCAAACCAAGCATCGAATTCCACGCTGCGCGTAGCGGTGGTTCGCAACAAAGGCAACCTGTTTGAAAGCCCAGCGCTGGTCCGCGATTCTGAACTGATTGCGTTTACGGCCGATCTTGCGAATTGGGGCGAAGGCGTGAAGCTTGGCTACATGCCGAATGCCCGCTTTGGCGCGTCCGCCTTCTCCGGCGCCAAGATCACATCCTGGGCCCAGAATCTCACCTGGTATGAGACCGCTCACCAGCGGGGATTTGATGAATTCATCCTGTTAAACGAACACGGACAGGTCAGTGAGTGCACCTCCGCGAACATTTTCGTAATAGACGGTGAGCATGCGTGGACTCCTCCAGTTGCGACCTCGGGTTGCCTGCCCGGGGTCACCCGCGCCATTCTCCTGGAGGAAATCCAGGTTGCGGGAATAACGATTGGCGAGCGGGAGATTACCCCGTCAACGCTGGAAGCGGCCGAACAGGTCTTTATCAGTTCAACTACCCGGGATCTTTTACCAGTGCTGGAAATCGATGGAGAGCCTCTCCAACAAGACCGGAATGTGTTAAACCGGCTACAGCAAGCCTTCGTTGAGAATCGCCGGAAATACATTGCCGCCCATGCGAGTCCAACGGCAGAAGCGCTAGCGGTATGAATCATCCACATTTCGTCTGTGAAAACTGCGGAGGAGGAAGCTTGCGGCGGTCGAGAGCGAGATCCGGCTCCGAACTTCGAAAGATGGCGCTGGGCGAATACCCTTTCCGGTGCGAGGAGTGCGGGTATCGATCATCGATCAAAGTGTGGCATCTCCAGGCTTTCAAGTACGCGGCATGCCCTCGATGCATGAGCTTCCGAGTCATTCTTGCGCCTACGGGCGCGCACCATCTGGGGCTGTTTAGAATGCTTTTATTGCAAGCCGGAGCGCAGCTTTACCGTTGCTGCGCGTGCAACCGGAGATTCGTATCGTTCAAGCACCCGCTCAAAAGCGAGGAAGCGCCGGAGCGGTTGCCCTCATCGCGCGCGGCGTCGGCATAGTAGTTCAGAATTTCTAAGACGCCACACCCGAAGTGGCGCCACTCTTTTGGCGCGCCAGCACCAGCAGGCAGCCCACCTGCTCGCCTATGGTGCTCAGCATCTCCATGTCGCCACCCGAATGAATCCGGGGCTCGCGATGCTGCACATTGATGACCCCGACGACCTTGCCCTGCGAAATGATGGGTACGGAAAGGAACGCTTCAAAGGTATCTTGCGGCAGATCTTTAAAGAACTTGAAGCGAGGATCGGCATAAGCCTCGCGCGAGATGGCCAATAATCTGCGCTCACGCGCTACCCAGCCGGTTAAGCCTTCACTTAAGCGCAAACGAACTTTGCCCAGATTGGCGGGGTTGAAATCACTCGAGGCATAGAGAACGAGCTCACCTTCCTCGACCAGATAGATGAGGCAAGAGTCACAGTTCAGGAAGTCTCGTACTAAGCTGACGATCTCATGCAGAATACCGTCCGCCTCCATATCGCGAGTCATCAGCCTGCTCACGCGTTGAAAAAGCCGCAGTTGTTGCTCGGCTCGCTCCAGGCGAGCTTCCAAGTCCCGGGATTTTGACACGACCCTCCGATTATGACAAAAGCTAAATGTTTCTGTCCGAGCACCAGTATTAGTAACGTTAGGCTTAGTACTGTGCGGCGGAGTAGTACCATGAATGGAAGCGAATTCAGGAGACGCCTTTTTTTGTATGTGGAGTAAACGGAAAGAAGACGAACTACCGCAGAGGCCGGAAGCGAGACCGGCTGTTGCAGCACAGACGTCACCACCTGCGATAGAGCCACAGAGGAGAGAGCCCAGCAACATGTCATCACCATCCAGAAGTCTTGAACCGGATGCCAGCGTGCGCGGCGGCACTGCCGCGCTTGGCAAGAACGTAACCGTGAAGGGTCAGATTTTCGCCCGCGAGGATCTGACTATCGACGGCGAAGTGGAGGGCACCGTCGAGTGCCACGAACACCGGCTGACGATTGGTCCGAATGCCCGCGTGCAAGCGGGCCTGAAAGCTCGCGAAATCATCATTCACGGGTCTATTCAGGGGAATGTCGACGCCACTGACAAAATTGACATCAAGAAAGAGGCAAAGCTGATCGGCGACATCAAGACCAGCCGTATCGTGATTGAAGACGGCGCTTATTTCAAGGGCAGCATCGATATTTCGAAAGGCGCCGCCGCTAAGCCAGGCGGACCTTCGCAAACGGCGCAGACCACGACAGCCCCGCAGCCCGCTGCCGCCGCCACTGCCGGCGCACCGGTGCGCCAATAACGCGCCGTTAGGAGGAGAGAGCACGACACCCCCACCGCAAGCCTCCTTGTGGTCTCCTCACATCACGTCATACCTTGTTGCGGTATTTAAATACGTATGAGGTTTGGCGGGGGGAAGGCGGCACGGCCAGAGCCATCCCAGGGCGCGGCTCCCACGCTCACGAGGGCCAGCAGCGGCTTTAATCAGTTCTGCGGCGCCCTGGAATCGTCAGAAGGGCTATCCATTCTGGACATGTCGGGCGTCAGCCAGGCCAATATCAGCTTTGTAACCGATCTTGGCCACCGCATTTCGTCCGATGACATGATCGGAACCATGCAGCAGCAGTTTGGCGCCAACTGGCTGGAAGGCCAGCAAGCGGCCAGCGCTGCGCAGCGGTTCCTGGAACAGACGCTCACGTTTCCGGATGCAACTTTCGACGGAGCGCTCGTCTGGGATGCGCTGCAGTTCCTGGCATCGCCGGTTCTGGAGGAGGTCGTCAAACAACTGCTGCGCGTGATGCGGCCTGGCGGGCTGATGCTGGTCTTCTTCAATGCGGACGAAAAAGCGGTCCGGATACCGGTCTACAACTACCGGATTCAAGACTCCAAAACGATCATGCAAGCTCCGCGCGGAGGCTACCAGCAATGCCAGTATTTCAACAATCGCATGCTGGAGAAGCTGTTTGAGCGCGCCTCCTCGCTCAAGTTCTTTCTTACCCGGGATCATCTGCGCGAAGTCATTGTCCGGCGCTGAATTGCCTTCGCCCTCTACAATGAAGTTTTTCATTGCGAGGAGCTACTTTCGTTGTCATTAGAGGATGATATTTTGCGCCAGCGCCACGCGGCTTTGGCGGGAATCCGTGAACTCGGCTTCGAGCCGTACGGTCACGCGTTCGAATACACCCACACTGTTCCGCAGATTCTGGCGGAATATGAGAAGAAGACCCCGGAAGAGATCACGGCGGCCGCGCACGTGCGCGTCGCTGGCCGCATTGTGACGATCAGGCGCATGGGCAAGGCCGGTTTTCTGCATCTTCAACAGAACGGCGAGAAGCTGCAGGTTTACATCAAGAAGGACGCCGTTAGCGAAAGGGCGTACAAACTCTATGAGCAGTTCGATACTGGCGACATCATCGGCGTCACCGGCTATCTTTTTCGAACTCGAACCGGAGAGCTGAGCGTTCACGCAGAAGACCTGGATTTCCTCTCGAAGATCATGCTGCCGTTGCCCGAGAAGTGGCATGGTCTCGAAGACGTGGAAACGCGCTACCGGCAGCGCTATGTAGATCTGATCGCGAATCCCGAAGTTCGCAAGGTGTTCGTGACGCGATCACGAATTATTCGTTCGCTGCGGCAGCAGCTGGACGAGCGCGGCTTTCTGGAAGTGGAGACGCCCATGATGCAGCCGCTCTACGGCGGCGCGGCCGCGCGCCCTTTTGTCACGCATCACAAGACTCTCGATATGGATCTTTATCTCCGGATTGCTCCGGAGCTCTACCTGAAGCGCCTGGTGGTTGGCGGCTTGGAACGCGTGTACGAAATCAATCGCAATTTCCGCAACGAAGGCATTTCCACACAACACAACCCTGAGTTCACGATGCTCGAGTTTTATCAGGCGTACGCAGACTACCGTGGCATGATCCAACTCACTCGGGAACTGCTGAGACAGGTGGCCATCGACGCGACGGGATCCGCGCAAGTCAGTTATGAGGGCGACACGTTGGATTTCGCCAATTTGAAAGAGCTCTCCATGCGCGAGGCTCTGGTAGAGTTCTGGCCGCATGTTGGTACGCCTTCGCTCGAGGATGTGAAAGATCCTGAGTGGCTGCGGCGGCATTCGCAGGAGACCTCTCCGGGGCTGGCGTTGGTTGATCTGTTCGAGCGTCACGTCGAAGACAAGCTGATCCAGCCGACCATCATCTATGACTTCCCGGTGGAGACGTCGCCACTGTCAAAGAACAAAGCAGACGAGCCCGCGTTCGTCGAGCGTTTCGAACTCTATGCGGCGGGCATGGAAATCTGCAACGCGTTCACGGAGCTGAATGATCCTCAGGAACAGCGGCGCCGCTTTGAGCATCAACTCGCCCGCAAGGCGGGCGGCGACGAGGAAGCTCACGTCATGGACGAGGATTATGTGCGCGCGCTCAGCTACGGAATGCCGCCCGCCGGAGGCGAAGGTATCGGTATCGATCGGCTGACGATGCTTCTAACCGGCGCAAAATCGATTCGCGATGTGATTCTCTTTCCCTTGCTGCGGCCGGAGGGCGATATCGGCATTGCTCAACGACTGCGCGAACTCGAAGAATGAAGCGGCGATTTCACTGCCGATGCAGTTCGAGAGCCGTGCACAGGGGAGACACCCGGCCGGTCATGACGTCGTTTTTCGAATGTCGATTGTTCCGGCGACGTTCAAAGGCACCCAGTTTCCGGGAGGCTGATACTCCCACCGGCATTCACAATAGAGAGGTACATGTCCCGCTTTGAATGGCTGGTGGCTCTTCGCTATCTCCGGGCGAAACGCAAGCAGACCGTTATCTCTGTCATCACGATCGTCTCCGTCCTGGGAGTAGCGGCGGGGGTAGCGGCGCTGATTATTGCCCTCGCTATAAACAATGGATTCCAAAGCACGCTGCAAAGGAGCCTGCTGAGCGCGACCGCGCACGTCAGCATTCTGGAGCATAATCCCTCGTATGGAATTGAAAACTGGGAAGAGCTCATACCAAAGCTGAAGCGGCTTCCGCATGTCATCAGCGCGACTCCCGGTCTGTACGGAGAGGTTGCCGTCAAAGGCCCTGTTATGGGATCCGGGGCGGTGCTCAAGGGTGTTCCGCTGGGTCACGGCGCACCCGTACCCGACATGCTGATCCATCTCAAGGCCGGTTCTCTCGCCGCCTTCGACGATCCGCGCACCGGCGTACACAGCATTGTTTTGGGATCGCGGCTGGCACAGCAAGCGGGGGTGGAACTGCATAGCCCGGCGACCCTAATCAGCTATCAGGGCGAACTCACCCCACTCGGACCGATTCCCAGCCTTTTTCATTTTCGGGTCGCCGGCATCTTCGAGTCGGGGCTTTACGACCTGGATTCCACCTGGGCTTTCACTTCCCTGCCAGCGGCTCAACGAGTTCTTGATCTGAACGATGTCGTCAACACCATCGAACTTCGCCTCGATAATATATTCGCGGCGCCTCAGGTCGCGGCCGCTGCGGAGAGGATTATCGGCCCCACGCTCATCGCGAATACCTGGATGGACCAAAACCGGTCTCTATTGGACGCGCTGAAACTGGAAAAAACGGTCAGTGTCATCACTGTCAGCCTGATCGAGTTAGTGGCGGCTTTGAACATTCTGGTGGTGCTGGTGATGCTGGTGATGGAAAAACATCGTGACGTAGCGATCCTCATGTCCATGGGCGCGAGACGCCAGCAAGTTCAACGGATTTTCATTCTGCAGGGACTAACTATAGGGGGCCTCGGGTGCATTATCGGACTGTGCGCCGGTTACACGGTTACCGTGCTCTTCAATCACTACCGGTGGCTGCGCCTGGACGAGCAGATCTATTCCATCAGTTATGTTCCGTTCCAGAATCACTGGACGGATGGGATTTGGGTCGCAGGCTTGGCCGTCTTCACCAGCTTGATCGCCACGCTTCATCCTTCACGCAGCGCAGCGCGGATCGCACCGGCGGAGGCGCTCCGTTACGAATGATCCAGGGCGTTGCGACGTGTCACTGCTTTCCCGTGGGAGTGTAGGCGAAGTCCCAAACCATCAACTCGATATCGCTTTTTTCGTCGGGATCCGAAAATTCCACCAAGGCATATTCACCTGGAGTTAACGGCTTCTCCGGCCAGACCCGATAAAGGCCGTCCGCCAACTGCTGATCAAACGTATCCATTTGCTTGCGTTCTTCATATGCTTGCTTGACGACAGGAGCGATGGATATGTTCTCCACCACGCGCGCGCCTTTTTTCGGTTCCAAGCGGATAATGCCGAATCGCTCTTCTTTCGCGAGACGCAGATAAAAACCGGGGCGAGCTTCATTGACTGTGAAATTGGAATGCTCGCCCTTGATGACCACCGCGGCTTTTCCTGGAATCAGCGGCACCGGAGAAAGCACCTGGAGCATTTTTCTTTTTTTATCCGTGATGATCTGGTAGTCAGCTATCGGGACTGCGCGCACTTTCTCGCCATCGTTGTAGTAGGCACCCGAATCCACGGGAATCGATGCGATTTCCTTCCTAAGCTCACGCTCCGCCTGGTCTTCTTCCTTTTCTTCGAGAGCCGAATGCGCGTTCTGGTCGAGCTTGGCCTTGCGCGTCTGCTCGGTTTTGGCCAGATCCACCAGCGCCACGGGTATGTCTTCCCATTCGTCGCGTTCCGTACTGTAATAGTGAACCCGATCGCCTTGCACCTGATATTCCCGAACCAGGTGATACCCGCCGTCTTTCAAGAACAGCTTGAAAGTGTCCGCGAAAAGGAGGGCGGCAGCAAGCAGGAAGAGAACGACTACTCGCATCCACGGCCATTTTCCCACTCTGTTCGTGACGAAATTCTCATGATACGCAAATTGCCGGCTGCGCTAACCTTGAAGTAATGGCCAACATAGGTGAAGTACTCGGCTCGGCGGCGGCGATTGCCAAAGGCATGGGCATCACATTCAAGGAGATGCTACAGCCGGCCATCACCGAGGAGTATCCGGATGCCCCGGCAGTGCTTCAAGAGCGTTTCCGCGGCGCCCACGTGCTGCAGCGCGATGAAAATGGGCTGGAAAAATGCGTGGCTTGCTTTCTTTGCGCGGCGGCTTGCCCGGCCAACTGCATCTACATCGAAGCGGCGGAAAATACCGAGCAGGAACGGTTCAGCGGCGGCGAGCGCTATGCGAAGGTTTACAACATCGACTACAATCGCTGCATCTTCTGCGGTTACTGCGTGGAGGCCTGTCCCACGGATGCCATCACGCATGGTCACGGCTTTGAACTCGCGAGCTACAACACGTCAACGCTGATTTACACGAAAGAAGAGATGCTGGTACACCTTCCCCAAAGCGGCGCGCGGCCTTCCCAGCACAACCCACCGCCGGCAGGGGCCGGCTCCAAGGTAAAAACGGCCTAACGCGCCGCTGGAACGATCTGTATCAGCAGCGCCGATGGATGCCCGGCGTCGTGGTAGATCGTGTTCGTAGCCGGAACATGCCGGCTTGCAAGCTCGTTTGCTTCACCCGTATTCAAATTCCTGTTAAACCGCGGGAAGTTGCTGCTCGATACTTCCAGGCGCAGCTTGTGCCCTTTGAGAAACACATTGCTGGTTGACCACAAATCAATGTTGAATTTATAGATGTGTCCGGGCCTGATCAATTCCGCGCGTTCCTGCGAATCGCGGTAGCGCGCGCGTATTATGCCTTCCGTCAGATTCTGCGCAAATCCGTTCGGCCAGACATCGACGAACTTGCCGGTGAAATCGGTATCGACTGCCGAAGACTTGGCATACAGTTCCAAACTCACAGGCCCGGTCACTTCGGTATCTTGCTCGAAGGCGGCCGTGGAGTAGACCAGCACATCCTCGCGTTTCTCCACGGCCGCCTGATCGCGCGGTCCGGCTGGCAAATGCGTCCCATCGCAACACAACGGCCCCCCCACGGTCGGCACCGGCTTGCCAGGATCATAGACATAATGATCGGCTTGCTCAGCCTGCGGCTGCTCCGTCGATAAACCTCCATCGCCGCCGGACGAATTCGCGCCGTGAACTGCGTGCAGGTAGTAGCGCGCGGTCTGCGCGCGGGCAAGGGGCCAAGCCGGTTCATCACGCCAAACGTTCGTACCCATGACAAAAAGCCTGACAGGAGTTTGTCCAGCAAATTCATTCCGCTCGCCTTGGAAGAGGTATTGGTACCAGCGCAACGTGATGGCATTCTCATCAAACTCCAGTGCAGCCGGACCGAAATCCACTTCGCCGATCTTCTGGCCTCCGCCTGCGTGGCCGCCGATCGTAATCAGCAACCGCTGGCCGTTGCGTGCGGCCTCGCTTCCGCCGTGCTGCTTTATGCCGAGATAGTTCCGCAGGGATCCGCCCTGAAAAATGTCGTACCACGCCGCCATCGTCAATGCCGGAACCTGGATGCTGGCAAAGTGCTCCTCAATCGACCATTGCTTCCAATAAGCGTCGTAGTCAGGATGGGAGAGCCAATCCAGGAAATATTGAGCCAGCGTTTTGGTAATCTGCGGATCCGCCGGGATCTCGGGAAAATTGAAAAGAGGATATTTCGCCAGAGGCAGGGTTGGCGCGCCGATCATCGCGTTGGTATCCTTCTGCACCATGCGATTCAGCGTGTCCTGGGCCAGGCCCGAGGTCCAGGATTCGTTAAACCACTGCTCAAATGCGCCGCCCTGATAGGTCCAGTTGGAGTGGTAGTTGCTGGCCGTCACAACTGGACAAATGCCAGCCAAGTGCGGCGGATGGGTAATGGCGGCGAGCATCTGAGTAGCGCCCACATAGGAGCCGCCGAACATGCCCACCTTGCCGTTCGAATATGGCAGTGCAGCCGCCCACTCCACCGTGTTGTAGCCGTCTTCCGGCTCGTGCTTGAAGGGATACCATTCCCCTTCCGACGTGTAGCGGCCGCGCACGTCCTGAATGACCACCACAAAACCGCGCGCGGCGCCCTGATATCCGAAGGAAGTCCCTCCCCTTTTGTCGTATGGCGTCCGCTGCAGCAGCACAGGGAATTTCCCTTCGCGCATCGGACGATAGATATCCGCTCGCAGCACCGCGCCATCGTGCATCTTCACCGGAACGTTACGCTCGACCGTAACTTCGTACGGTTCCGCACCCGATGCTAAGGCATTGGCGCAGGAAAGACAGGCCATCAGTAGAACCATTCTTTGTAGGGTCATGGAACTCGCAGAACATTCTATCGATGTGTATAGAGAGAATGGTTGCAGAGCATAATGGCAATGACACGGCGCGAACTGCTACGGCGCGGCACACAGACGGCAGCGGGTTTATATGCAAGCGCTCTTCCTTTGGGGGCGACGAGCGCCGGCGGGCGGGCAGCCCCGCTTTCGGAGTGCGGCTACGCGCAAGTACAGTTCGCGGAGGGTCCGGCGCAACGCCAGTTCCTGGAGAATCAGCAATTGCTGCTGAATCTCAGCGAGGACAGCCTGCTGAAGCCCTTTCGGGTTCGCGAAGGTCTGCCTGCGCCTGGGGAAACACTCGGCGGATGGTATGCTGCCGACGCTTTCGCTCCCGGATGCACCTTCGGACAGTGGCTTTCCAGCCTGGCGCGCATGTATGCCGCAACAGGCGATGCGGCCACCGGCGCAAAGCTCAACCGGCTGATTCGCGGTTATGCCGCCACGATTGATCCTACCGGCAAGTTTTACGTTCATAATCGTTTTCCGTCCTATGTCTACGACAAACTGGTGTGCGGGCTGACGGATGCCTACACCTTCGCGAATTCGGCCGAGGCTTTGCCCACTCTGACGCGCACCACGGACGCCGCGCTGCGCCATCTTCCAAGCCGCGCCCTCCCGCGCCAGGAAACGCAGGTGCTGCACGGTGAAGACTTCACCAGACATTGTTGGGACGAAAGCTATACGCTTCCCGAAAATCTGTTTCTGGCATGGCAGCGTACCAACAATCCGCGCTATCGCGACATGGCTGTGCGGTACCTGATGAACCATGGATTGTTTGATCCGCTCGCGCAGAATGAAAACGTCCTGCCGGGTTTGCACGCCTACAGCCACGTCAACGCTCTCAGTTCGGCTGCGACAGCGTATCTTTTTTTGGGCAAGCGCAAATATCTGCAGGCCGCTCAAAATGGCCTCCACATGGTTCAGGAACAGAGCTACGCCACCGGCGGATGGGGACCGGACGAGCACTTTGTCGCGCCGGGCTCAGGCAAGCTGGCGGCCAGCCTTACCTCGACTCACTCCAGTTTCGAGACGCCCTGCGGAGCGTACGCGCACTTCAAGATCACGCGGTACCTGCTGCGTACCACGCGCAATTCGCGCTACGGAGACAGCATGGAGCGCGTTTTATACAACACGGTTTTGGGAGCGAAGCCCATTCAGCCGGACGGCCGCAGCTTTTACTACTCGGATTACAACTTCAGCGCGAGTAAGTTTTTCCATCCAGACAGATGGCCCTGCTGCTCCGGGACCCTCCCGCAGATTTCTGCCGACTATCGGATCAGCAGCTACTTTCGCGACCCGCGGGGCATTTATGTCAATCTATACCTTCCATCAACCTTGACAGGTACTTACTCTGGCGCCACCTATCGTCTGATTTTGAGAACGTCCTATCCCTACAGCGACCATATACGCCTGGAAATGACCGTTTCCCAGCCGGCAACTTTTTCGGTTTTCCTGCGGATACCGGCATGGGCGCAGGGCGCGCGGATTGGCGGAGCCGGGCTAAGCAGTGAAGGCACTGTCGATGCGGGCCGTTTCGCTGAGATTCGCCAGGAATGGCGCTCGGGAGATCGCGTGGAGCTAACGCTGCCGCGGCCGCTGCGCTTGGAAGCAATTGATGCGGAGCATCCCGGCGTTGTGGCGCTTCTCTGCGGACCACTTGTTCTTATGCAGCTAGCCCCCGGCGAATCACGCTTCTCCCGGCCTGCTTTATTATCTGCGCAGCAATCGTCATCGCCTCCGTACGCGTGGACGATGGTTTCTCTCCCTCGCGCCCGGATGATTTCCTTTATGGATATAAGGGACGAGCATTACAGCACGTATGTGCGCGTCTAGCTGGCTGAATCAGCCTACCGGTACGACGAGGAAGGGTTGGGTAGTCGGTTTTGGCGATCCTTGCCTGGGCTCGATCGTCACCGCCACGGCCTGAACCTGCGCCATATCTACCGGCTGCTTCCACACGTTTAGGGAATTGCCGGACTCAGTTGGCCGGAATAGACCCGCCGGTTGCGGAGCGCCGTTCTTTGGAATCAGCCACAACTCCAAAGTCTTGTCACTCGTTACCTCCGGCAAATCAGTGCCTACGAAGATTACGCCGCCGCTAGCGTTAATCAGCACCCGGCCGTGCGGCTTGTTATCCGCGATTCCGAACTGAACGGCTTTCGTCTCAGGCTTGCTGAGAAGGACAACGACGGAGCGCAAATCGTCCCGCTCCTGGGTAAGCCCCGCCACTTCGCCGCGCAACAAACGCGTTGCGCCAACCTGCCACGTCAGCAGCGCCACCAGCACGATACACGCGGCCATTAAAGCTCCTACAGCAAACTTCCACTTGGCCACACTGGGGCGCGGGGTTACCGCATCCAGAATTCGCCGCCGCAAGTGTTTTGGGGGCTTGACCTGATCGGCGAGTCCAGCCATGGCCGCCGCGACCTGGACTGCGTCGTGCAGATGCAGCAGACAGTAATCGCACTGATCGCCTACATGCTGGTCGATCTCGCGCGCCGATTCAGGCTCGAGCACACCAAGCACGTAGAGGTCGTACAGATCGTCCATCTCTTCGTGCGTCAATGTCCTACTCCTGGCTTGACGGCCAACCGCAGTTTGCCCATGGCCGAGCGCATCCAGCTCTTTACGGTGCCCAGCGGCTCCTGGAGTTGCGCAGCTATTTCCGATTGCGAGAATCCCTCGAAGTACGCGAGCTCCAATACCTTCTTCTGATTCGAGTTGAGAGTAGAAAAAGCTTCTTTAATGACTTTCGCGCTATCGATTACCGATTCGGGCTCCTTTGGGTTATACGAAAACACGAGCTGATCGGTTGGCTCAATGGGCCGCATTCGTGATTGAAAGCGCGCCTGCGCCGAACGTACGTGATCAATCGCCATGTTTCGAGCGATAGAAAGAATCCAGACGCCCAACGTGCCCCTCGCGGAATCGAAATCACGCGCCCGATTCCAGATGCGCAGAAAGAGTTCCTGAACCAAATCTTCGGCCACGCTCTGGTCCCGCGTGATCCGCAGAAAGAGGGAGTATGCCATCTGCCCATAACGGTCGTACGCCATCGCCAGCCCGTCCGGGTCTCGCGCGCGCAGCCGGTTTATCAGTTCAACGTCGGCGGTGACGTCCTTTTGCATGTTCGTAAGCCGGGCGTCGTCAAAGGGCAAACGACCTCTCTACTAGATACCACGAGGGCATAAACGAGTGCTTTGTTAGTGAACCGGCCCACTAATTCCCGACGACAACAAAATTGCTTGCGTCCTCTGTCGAACTCAGAGCGGCTCATTCGTCGTGGAATCGAGAGCACTAACAAGAAAGCTTTCACAAGGAGATCGGGATGAAATATCTACTGTCTATTTACTGCGATGAAGCCGCGGACGCTCGTAAGACTAAGCAAGAGCAAGAGCAGGAATATGCGGCCTACGGAGCTTACACCCAGGAGGGGCGCCAAAAAGGCATTATTGTTGCCGGCGATGCGCTGCACCCAAGCTCGACGGCAACCACCGTTCGAGTTCGCGACGGCAAAGTGCTGACCAGCGATGGTCCATTCGCCGAAACCAAGGAACAATTGGGCGGATATTACATCGTGGACTGCAAGAACCTGGATGAAGCGATCGAGTGGGCCCAGCGGATTCCGCATGCGTCGCAAACCGGAATTGAAGTCCGGCCGATAATGGTGTGTGAATAGGCAAGCCGGAAGAAAAAACAGAGGAGCCGATCATGCAATATGCCTTCCTGATTTACACGGAAGAAAGCCTGCACAGGAACATGACCCAGGAGCAGGCTTCGACAGCAATCAACAACAACCTGGAGATTATCGGGGACGCAACCGAGCGGGGTGTTTTTCGGGGGATGTTGCGCCTGACTCCCACTTCTGAAAGCGTAACGGCGCGCCGGCAGCTGGGCCAACTCAGCTTCACGGATGGGCCATTCACCGAAACCAAAGAGATTCTTGGAGGCTTTTATCTGATGGAATGCAAAGACGAGAGCGAGGCACGGTACTGGGCGGAGCGGCTGACGAAGACCGGCTGCTCGACCGCAGTGGAGTTCCGGCCTGTAGCGGATGTTTACACGCTCGAAGAAAGCACCGCAAAACGGGCGGAAGCCGCTCTCGCCACGGGCTGACGCGCTGGAGATGTCAAACGTCACGGCGGCCGCGACTGCCGTTTTCCGCGAAGAGTGGGGCCGCGTGCTGGCGGCCCTGATTCGAAGATCGGGATCGTTCGATCTTGCCGAAGACGCTCTCCAGGATGCGTTTGCATCGGCGCTCGCGACCTGGCCGGATCGGGGCATTCCAGAGAATCCCGCAGCGTGGATCACAGCCGTGGCGCGCCGCAAGCTGATCGATCAGGCAAGGCGCGCCGCAATGCTCAGCGCCAAGGAGGACTCGATTGCGTACGAGATCCAGACCCAAAATCTGATCGGAACCGCAGAGGAGATAGACATGTTGCATTGGCCTGACGAGCGTTTGCGGCTGATGTTTACTTGCTGCCATCCGGCGTTGAACCAGGAGGCACAGGTGGCGCTATGCCTCAGGACATTGGGCGGTCTCAGTACACCGGAAATCGCGCGGGCGTTCCTGATACCGGAGGCAACGCTGGCCCAGCGGCTAGTACGCGCCAAACGCAAGATCCGGGATGCGCGAATTCCTTATGAAGTTCCATCCAGCGAGCATTTACCGGAGCGGGAGGCGGCCGTTTTGGCAGTCATCTACCTGATTTTCAACGAAGGCTACCTGGCGAACTCAGGCGATGCACTGGTGCGCACAGACTTGTGCACCGAAGCGATTCGTCTGGTCCGCATCGCGTCAAATCTGATGCCAAACTCTGCCGAAACCCTGGGGTTGCTTGCGCTCATGCTGCTGCAAAACTCGCGGCGCGATGCGCGGGTGAGCCCCGAAGGCGAGTTAATCACGTTGGAAGAGCAGGATCGTTCCCTTTGGCGCCACGCCGAAGTGGCTGAGGCTTTGGCGGTCCTGGAGCGCGCCAGTCTTAAGCGGGATCCAGGAGTTTATCAGCTGCAGGCCGCGACTGCTGCTGTGCACGCCCAAGCGCAGAGCCCGGTCGAAACGGATTGGGGCCAGATCGCGGCTCTCTATGAACGACTCCTGCAGTTCCACGATTCCGCAGTCATTCGGCTCAATCACGCGGTGGCGGTAGCCATGAGTCAAGGAATCGAAAGCGGCCTCGAGCTGATGGATGATATTGCCGAGAAGGGAGAACTGAACGAGTATTACCTTCTTCCCGCTGCGCGCGCCGACTTGCTCCGGCGGCTCGGACGTTTTCAAGAGGCGGCCGCTGAATATCGCCGCGCAATTGCGCACGTCACAAACGATGTGGAACGGCGCTATTTGCTGCGGAGACTCGGCGCGTTATAGCGCAGGCTACTCCTGGCAGCGCCTTCGAGGGCGCATCTGCCCTCTTATCAGCATGCCCTCTTATCAGCATGGACACAAAGGCGGATTTAACTTATACTTATGAAGTCTGAGCACTCGCCCACACTTCGAATTATCTGAACTAAGGCAGGTCTTTCGGAATTTCATTTCTTAGAAACTGCTCGTGTGAATTTTCCGCATTGAGAGCGTATTCAGCCGGGTTACACCTGACAAAGAGGTGAGGACATGCACTTCGCGTATGACGGATTTACGCATGATGGCGGTAGGAGATGTTTCTTGTTCCGCGGGATAGAGGAGCCGAATCCCGCTGCTAGCTTCCGTATCGAGATAGATCTGGCCTTGTTGGTTCAGAACCACGTGCCGATGCAAGAAGGTCCGATGTTCTGCCTCAAAATGCTGACCGACGCCCTGGGGGCCGGACCCAGTTGCTTGGATAGATTTCAGAGCTATCGGGTAGTAGGCGAGGACTTTCGCTCAATTTTGGATGAGCGGGAGAAGCGCGCCGCTCAGAAAGCATCGAAAACACCCGCCCGGAGGCGTTTTCGGAAACCCCCGTTCACCTCCAATCTTCGCTTGGGCTCGCCGCCTATGGATGTAAAGCGGGGATAAGCTAAAGGCCGGAGCGCTACTCGTCTTTCGATATGAGGGGGGCGGGCGAAACCGTTTCGCCGGCGCTATCAGGACTTTCCAAGTGATCGGTTTCGGTCGACTCTGAATCCGTGGACTCTGCAGACGGCGCGGCGCCTGGCGGCTGTTTTCCCTGACGACGGTCCAGCTTAAGCTGCCGTTTCTCGCGACGAGCAGCTTCTTTTTGGCGCTTCTGGAAGGAACCGCGAACTGCCATAAAACTCCTTATTCTCAATTGTCTTACAAGCGGCCGGCGTGGAACCAAGATTTGAATTTGCGGCCGAGGGTGAGACGCTTGATCGTAACACAGTTCCCGAAAAGTGGGGCATTTGAGAGTTTCCCGGACTTTGTCAGAACCTGTTAAAGTAGGAAAGTCTTTGCAGCGTCCCCGTTATGGGTGCCATCTGGCCGTCTTCGTCCATTCCCGTCTTCCCGGTTTGGTTTCTAGAGCAGTCCGACAGAGACGATTTCAATTCGAAAAGGAATATCAATGACCAATATTTTTGTCGGGAATCTCAGTTTCCAGACCACGCAAGAGGATCTCATGGCCGCGTTCTCGCAGTATGGTTCGGTAGAGCGGGTAAACATCGTTACGGACCGCGATAGCGGCCAACCCCGCGGATTCGCGTTCGTCGAAATGACGGAGCGGCGAGACGCCGAAACCGCCATCGCTCAATTGAACGGCGCGGAGTTGAACGGTCGCGCTATGAACGTGAACGAGGCGCGTCCCAAACCGCAGGGCGGGTCGGGATTTGGAGGTAATCGCGGCGGTGGCGGCGGCCGTGGCGGCAATCAGCGCAGCCGCGGTCCACGCTGGTAGGTCTTAGTCAAAAACTCGTGCACGGCGAAGCATTCCGGTTTCGCCGTGTGTCCTTCGCCTATTTTTTATCATCTTCGGCCGATCGCACTCTGAATTCCAGATCCGGCTCCGGGCCGGTCTCCTGTGCTTCTCGGGCTTACACTTGAACAGCAGCAGGCACAAGAGGCTTAGACATGGACGAGACTTCGTGCGAACCCTTTCACCACGCGGGTGAAGCAAGCGACGTAAGCCCACCGAGAGGAAAATCCTTTCCAGTAGTAGGAATAGGAGCATCTGCTGGCGGTCTGGAAGCTTTTAGGGACTTTCTCGCTGCGCTTCCGGTTGATACCGGAATGGCCTTCGTGTTCATCCAGCACCTGGATCCGTCGCATGATAGCCAACTCAAAGAAATTCTGCAGACGGCGACCAAATTGCCAGTGCAGACCGTCGCCGACGGCGTGGCCATCGAACCAAATACCATCTACATCATCCCCCCGAACGCCAGCGTAGCGCTCCAGGACGGCCAACTTCGCTTAGCGCCGCGCGAGCGAGGACTGCATTTGCCCATCGACATTTTTTTCCACTCCCTGGCCAAGGCTCAGGGGAGCCGGTCTATTGGCGTGGTTTTATCAGGTAACGCATCGGACGGAAGCGAGGGACTGCGAGCTATAAAGGCGGAGTGCGGCATTACCTTTGCTCAGGATGAAGGGACCGCGCGGTTTAGCGGTATGCCGCGAAACGCTGCCGCGACGGGCGTAGTAGATTACGTGCTGCCGCCAGCCGACATCGCGCGCGAACTGAGCCGGCTGAGCCGCCACCCATATCTCATCCCGCCTCCTGAGGAAACGGCTGACCTGGAAGTCCTGCCCGATGGCGAGTCTGAGCTACGGAAGATCTTTAGGCTGCTGCAAAGCACGACGACCGTTGATTTCTCCCTCTACAAGCGGACGACTGTTCGCAGGCGAATCGGCCGCCGCATGATGGTGCATCAGATCCAAAAGACTTCCGACTACGTGAAGTACCTGGAGATGCACCGCGAAGAAATTCGCGAGCTGTACCGCGACTTGCTGATCACCGCAACCAGTTTTTTCCGTGAGCCTAAAACCTTCAGCGCCCTCGCGCAACTTGTAAAGAAGAGGCTGGAAGAGAATCCGCAGCCTCAAAAGACGCTGCGTCTATGGGTGCCGGGTTGTTCCACAGGGGAAGAAGTGTATTCCTTTGCCATCTGTATGTCTGAGCTTTTGCAGGAACTCGGGCTGTCGAGCCAGCTGCAGCTATTCGGCACCGATATTAGTGAATTGGCTCTGGACCGTGCGCGGTCAGGAGCGTTCCCCGAGGCCATCACACAGGATGTCTCTCCGGAGCGGCTGGCGCGGCATTTCACAAAAGCAGACGGCGGCTATCAGATCAGCAAAGCCATCCGGGAGAGCTGCATCTTTGCACGACAGGATCTTACGAAAGATCCGCCCTTCTCCCACATGGATATCGTCAGCTGCCGAAACGTGCTGATCTATATGACCTCCGCTTTGCAACGGCGGATTTTGCCTATTTTCCACTACAGCCTGGATCCGAAGGGGCTCCTGATGCTAGGCAGCGCCGAATCCATCGCGTTCGCCGATGATCTTTTTCACGTCATCGACAAACAAAACCACATCTACGGGCGAAAAGCCGCGCCCGTGCGCATGCTGCTCGATTTTGGAATGGGCCGAGCCATTGCTGACCGTCCCGAGATGGTTCCCGCCGCTAGTCTCCCGTCGGACGGCAGTGACTTGCAGAAGAGGGTGGAGCGCGTCATCCAGAGCAAGTATTCGCCGGATGCGGTAGTGATCGACGCCAACCTGCAGATTTTGCAATTCCGCGGGCGGACAAGCCCGTTCCTGGATCCGAGCCCGGGTGAAGCCAGCCTGAACCTGCTGCGAATGGCCCGAGAGAACCTGGTACTGCCGCTGCGCCGTTCGATTCAAGCGGCGCGTGAGGGGGGTGTTTCCGTGCGAGATGCCGCATCGCATTTGGAGATTGCCGGCGAGTACCGCGATGTGGCCATTGAGGTGACTCCAATCCTGAGTGCATCTCCCGCTGACTCAAGCTATCTGATTGTCTTTGAGACCGCGGAGCGCGCCGCGCAAAAGAACGCCAGTCAACCGCCTACAACTCCGGGCGAAACAGCCGGGGCGGAAGCGGAAGCATACATCCGCCAGCTGCAAACCGAGCTGGCTGAAACACGCGAGTATCTGCGGAGCCTGACGGAGGATTACGAGGCGCACGCGGAGGAACTGCGCGCTGCAAATGAGGAAGTGCGCAGCTCCAACGAGGAACTGCAATCTGCGAACGAAGAGCTCGGTACCACAAAGGAGGAGCTTCAATCGGCCAACGAGGAGCTCACAACCGTAAACGAAGAGCTGCAGAACCGCAACCAGGAACTGAGCGCGATCAACAGCGATCTAAAGAACCTGCTGGGAGCGGTGCACACTCCTATCCTGATGGTCGACAACGGCCTCCGCCTGCGGCGCTTTACCGCGGCTGCCGAGAGGCTGCTCGAGGTCGGAGGAGTCGACCTCGGCCGTCCCATCCGCCACATCCGCGGGAAGATCGTTATTCCAGAGATCGAACAGCTCATTCAAACCGTAGTGGAAACGCTGAAGGTTGATCAGCGCGAGGTGCAGGACGAGAACGGCCACTGGTATTCAGTGGCGATCCGGCCGTACCGGACGCTGGATAATCGGATCGACGGCGCGGTCATTACTTTTATCGACGTCGATCCGCTGAAACGTGCGGTGCAGGCGGCCGAGGAGGCGCGTCAATACGCGGAAGGCATGATCGAGACCGTCCGCGAGCCGCTGGTGGTTCTGGATGGCGATCTACGGGTGCAGCGCGCCACCGCGGCGTTCTACGACATGTTCCAGGTCACGCGCGAGGAAACCCTCGGCCGGTACTTCTACGATCTGGGAAAAGGCCAATGGAATCATCCGAGGCTGCGGGAATTGCTCGGAAACGCGCTTTTCCTGAATCAGCCATTCGTGGATTTGGAGATCTGTCACGACCTGCCGCATATTGGACTGCGCACCATGCGGTTGAATGCCCGTCGGATTCCACTTCCCGAGAATCGCGGACGCGTGGTTCTATTGGCGATTGAAGACGTCACGAAACGGCGGGAAGAAAGCGAGATTCGCTACCGGCGGCTTTTCGAGGGCGACGGCGACGGCATCCTCGTGGTGGATCCCGAAACCAAAGCCATTACCGACGTGAATCCCTTTCTCCGGGAATTGACCGGCTACTCGCGCGAGGACCTGATATCCAAGCCGCTGCAAGAGCTGCCGCTGTTCTCAATTTCGGCCGTTACCGGAGCGCTCGTGGATGACGTGATGAAGCACGGGACGGTAAGTGTGCCGGAAGTCCCTCTGCTCCATGCTTCCGGCCGCAGCGTGTGGACAGATATTGTAGCCAGCCGGTACGAGGTTGGGTCCCGGCCGGTCCTGCAACTGAACATACGGGATGTCACGCAGCGCCGGGCAGCCGCATCGGCACTCCGGCAGAGCCAGGAGCGTTTCCGGCTGTTCCTGGAGAGCGTAAGAGATTACGCGCTGATTCAACTCGATCTGGACGGACGCATAATCAGTTGGAATGTAGGCGCCGAACGGGTGCTTGGTTATTCCGAGCCGGAGATTATCGGGCAGACCTTGGGAATCTTCTTTACTACGGAAGATCGCGATCGCGGCGCACCGGAGGAAGAGCTGGTCCGGGCCCGTGAGCAAGGCTGGTCAGAGGATGAGCGATGGCACTTGCGCAAGGACGGAACGCGCTTCTTCGCCACCGGCGTGGTTAGCCCTATCCGGGATGAAGGCGGACGCCTGATCGGTTATTCAAAGCTGATGCGCGATATCACTGAGAGGAAGACTGCCGACGAAAGGCTGCGGGCTTCCCTAAGCGAGAAAGAGACCCTGCTGCGAGAGATTCACCATCGCGTGAAAAACAATCTGCAGGTGGTCGCAAGCCTGCTGAGCCTTCAATCGGAGCATGCGCAGAACGAGGTGGTCTCAGTCGTCTTGGACGAGATGCGCACGCGCATTCAATCTATCGCCAGCATCCATGAATTGCTGTATGCAGCGGCAGACCTCTCGCACATCGCCTTCGACGAATATCTCCGGATGCTGGTAGAGGATCTCTCCAGTTTTTATTGCGTGGAGCGAAGCCGCATGACGATTTCGGTCCAGGCCGAACCAGTTAGCTTGAACATTGCGCTTGCCGTTCCTTGTGCGCTGATCGTAAACGAGCTGCTTACCAACTCAATCAAGCACGCGTTCCCAGGCGGCCGGAAGGGTCAGATCCGCGTTACAGCTTCGGCATCGCCGGGCCAGACGATCACCATCGAAGTGGCCGATGACGGAGTGGGTTTGCCCGACAATGTCGATCTCAAAAATCCGATAACCATGGGGTTGCAATTGGTTACAACCCTGGCGGAACAGGTGCAGGCTCGGCTAGCGGTAAAACGCGAGCGCGGGACCAGTTTCCGGCTCCAGTTCCCGAATGGGCGAAACCCCGGTCATGAAGCCGCGATCTGAGCCCTTAGCGCTTATATCGTAACTTTAATGCGGTAATCACCTCAAATTGTTGAGGGTGGTGAAATCGGCCAGCACGAACCGTTGGCAGGTGAGAACAGATACGCCGTTCGATCGAACATTCCCATCTTGATTAGGCTAAGGAGCGAGGGTTGTACAGCTTCATGCTTCGCATCGTCGCAATTGACGACAATCCGGGAGATATATATCTCCTAAGAGAAGCGGTGCGGCTCAGCAGCGGAAACCACACTCTGGCGGCTTTTACAAACGCCGAGTCCGCCGCCCCTTACTTGCGCGGCACCCGGTCGCAAGAGCCGCAGATTATCCTATTGGACATAAATCTACCCGGCCTATCGGGAATCGATTTCCTGCGCGAGTTGAAGAAAGACAAGAACTTGCAACGAATTCCAGTGATTGTTCTCTCCACTTCCTCCGATCCTCGGGATATTCTGGCGGCCTACGACTCGCACGCAAGTTGCTACATCGTAAAGCGCATGGACGTGGACGACCATCTTGGCGTGCTGATGCAGGTTGTTCAGTTCTGGGCTTCCACGGCGCAGCTTCCATACCAAAGCGGCGCGCGCTAGTCCGGCCGCTGCGCTGCAATAGCCGCCTTATCATTTCCGTACGGAACGGTCAGCGCTACCAATGTGCCGGAACCCGGTTTTGTGCAAACTTTCAGGTTCCCGCCCAACGCCAGGCTGCGCTCCTGCATGCTGATAAGTCCCAGCCCCGGATGGTGGCACTCAGGATTCATTTCGAAGCCCCGGCCATAGTCTCTGATCGCGAGCCCAAGCCGCCGAGCTCCGCAAAAGAGCTTTAAAGAAACTGCGGAGGCGTCCGCGTGCTTCTCCACGTTGCGCAGGGACTCCGCGGCGATTCGATAGATGCCAATCGCCGCCTCGGGCGCCAGCGGCGTTGGTTTCTCCGGAACTGAGATGCGAACAAGTAACTCGGGATTCCGTTCGCCGAACTCTCTGCCGAGGTCCTGGAGCGCGACCGCCAGACCTAAATGCTCGAGTGTGGAAGGATGCAGGCCATGGGAAAGATGGCGAATCTGATTTGCAAGCGAGTCCAGCAACTGGCGCAAGTCCCCTAATTCCCGCAACAATCCAGGCTCCTCCAGGCATTTTTTGGCCAGATTGTCCGACTTCATCTGAATGCACGCCAGTTGCTGGGCCAGATCATCATGCAGGTGACGGGCAACGCGTCTCCGTTCTTCCTCCTGCGCATGCATCAGATTGGCAGCCAGAGCGCGTAACTCCTGCTTGGTTCTGCCCAGTTCAGCCGAGGTAGTGGCAATCTGGGCCGCCAGGCGCCCCTTTTCCGCCTCGATCAGCCGCTCCACCTGCACTCGCTCGGAGATATCCCGGACGATGATGATCCGTTCAGGAGGAATCTGGTTGCCTGTCGCCATTTCGAAGGCGCTGTACTCAACCGGAGTTTCGCGGCCATCCAGAGAGGTGATCACCGCACGCAAGGAAGTGTTCTGCCCGGAAGGCGGAATGGCGCTGATTCCGATATCCGAAACGCTAGCATCCTGGACCCGCAAAATCTGATTTAACGGCTGCCCGACAGATTCACCCGCGCCATTCCCAGTGAGAAGCTCCGCCGCCCTGTTCATGAACCGGACGGCTCCCGAACGGTCCGCCGCGAATACGCCTTCGGGTATCTCCCGGACCAGGTTGTTCAGCCAACTGAGGCTCTCTGCCAGGACCTGCGTCAGCCGATGCTGCGCGATGCTCATCAGCAGCGTGGCCTCCAGTTCAGGGCTTCTGATCGGCTTGACTAGGTAGCCAAGGGGCTGAACCTCCTGCGCTCGCGTTAACGTCGGGCGGTCGGCGTAGGCCGTGATGAAAATGCTTGGGACGCCAAATTTAGCCCGGATCTCCTGAGCGGCCGAAATTCCGTCGCTCTCCTGCCCCAACTGCACGTCCATGAGCACAATGTCGGGACGCTGCTGCCCGGCCAGCGCGATCGCCTTGTCCGCGGAGGACGCAATACCTACAACCTGATGGCCCAGACGCTGAATCTGCGCACTCAGGTCTTGGGCGATCAGTAATTCGTCATCGACGATCAGGAAACGAACGGTGGCGCGGTCCGGTTGAGGATTGTTATTCGCTAACATCGCGGTCTCCAGGCTCAGTTCCACTTTAGGCTCCGAGAAACGGAGACAGTGGAACTATGTAGCGGTCCCGATGAGCGTCGGCTTGGGTCGACATCCCCGGTCCAGCCTCCGCTCCACTTCGGCCATAACTTTGGCGACACATTCCTCAACGCTTTCCTGATCGGTACGGCACTCTACGTCGGGCTGAAGCGGAGCCTCATACGGGTCCGTTACCCCGGTAAAATGGGCAAGCTCTCCGGCCCGGGCGCGCTTGTAATGGCCTTTCGTGTCCCGCTTCTCGCAAACCTCAAGAGGAGCGTTGACATAGACCTCGACAAAATGCTTGAAAGAGGCGCGCATCTCCTGCCGCATGCCCCTGTATGGCGAGATGGCTGCAACCAGCGTTGTCACTCCATGACGATTCAGTAACTGTGAGATGAAGCCCAGCCTTCGCACGTTCTCATCGCGATCTTCTTTGCTGAAACCAAGATCGCTCGATAGGTTTTTCCGGAAGACATCGCCATCGATCACTTCTGCCTCTATGCCGCGTTCGCAGAGCTGTCCGTGAATCGCTCTGGCGAGGGTGCTTTTTCCGGCGCCGCTCAATCCTGTCAACCAAACGGTCACGCCATGGGACACAGGCATAGCTTAGAGAGCCTTCCGAAAAGTCAAGTTGATCCGGCAGCCGCCGGTAAGTGGGTGATCGCCCTCCCGCAGCGCCGCGATTCCGTGAAACGCCAGCCGGGACGGGCCGCCCCAAACCGCCACGTCGCCGCTTTCCATGGGAACCCGCTGCGGGCGGTCCTTGCGGGTTGTCGTTCCGAAGAGAAACACCGCCGGCAGTCCGAGCGAAACGGAAACGATCGGCTGCGTAAAATCGCGTTCGTCCTTATCCTGATGCAAGGTCAGTCGCGCACCCGGCTCGTAGCGATTCACCAGACAGACATCAGGCTCAAACTCCTCGAATCCGGCTTCACTGGCGGCACGCTTTGCCACTCGCAGGAAAGCCTCGGGAATCGGGGGCCAGGCCGCTCCTGTCAACGGATCCACCGGATCGTACCGATAGCCGTGCTTATCGCTCACCCAGCCCGCGGCGCCACAATTGGTCATCGCCACCGACATGCGGAATCCACCGGGAGTTGTCATGTGCCGAAAAGCCGCTGCGGCTGTAACGCCCTGGAGGGAGTTCCAGAGGCCGGCTGCATTTTCCGCGGCAAAACCGCGCAGCAGAACCGCGCCGTCCGCCAGTCGTACCTTCTCTATACGCGATAGCGAGAGGCTGCCAAAGAGATTGCCGCTCGATCCAGTCGTGCTCCTCAGGGCAAGCTCCCTTTAATAGGTGATTTTAGGGAACCTGCGCTGAATTTTTGCGTCTCTATGAGAGGTCCGAAAACACAATTGCGCTTTAATCCGTTATGTCCCTCATTCATCATGTGTCTGACTCTCCGCAACTGAATCGGGACCGCGGCTAGAACCGTGCCCCTAAGACCGCGCTTTTCGACCAGTGCCTCCTTCTGGGAGTCGGCTCGCATTGCCGTGGACTCCCTGAGCAAAAGCAAGCTTCGCAGCTTCTTGACCCTTTTGGGAATTATTCTGGCGACCAGCACGCTGATCGCGGTCATGTCGTTTGTGAACGGCATGAACCTGTACATCGCTACGCAACTCTCAGACATGGGTTCTACTGGTTTTCGGGTCATGCGCATCGTCTTCATCGGCAACTGGGATCCTAAGAAGTTCCTGGAGATGCAACGCCGGAATCCGCAAATCAAGCCCGAAGAGTATGAGTTTATCAAGGCGCACGCCCGAATGCTTAGCGACATAGGCCTGGAAACCGACCGCAATGTGAACCTCGTCTACGCGGGCAAGACCATGCAGTCAGTGGATTTGGAAGGCATCACTGACAACATACCTTCCCTCAGCAATATCGAGGTTGGAAGCGGGCGGGCTATTTCAGCGGAAGAGGTCCGCCGGCACGCCCCGGTCGCCTTCATCGGAAACGACCTCAAGGATTTTTTCTTCAACGGAGCCGATCCCATCGGCAAGACCATCCGGGTCGATGGCGTTTCCTACGAAATAGTCGGCGTAGCGAAAGCAAAGGGCAGCGTTTTCGGCCAATCACAAGACAAATATGTGATGGTGCCCATTTACTCATACTTCAAGACGTACGGCAACGGTCTTCATAATAATGATGTGGCTTTGTTCGCCAAGACGGTTGATCACGATCATATGGACGAAGGCGAAGATGAAGTGCGCATGCTTTTGAGAGCCTATCGTCACCTGAAGCCCGGCGAAGACGATACCTTCAGCATCTTTGGATCTGACACGCTCTCGCAAGCCTGGACCAATCTCACGGGATCCATTGCGGCGACGGCCTTTGCGGTGGTCTCCGTTTTTTTGGTGGTCGGTGGAATCGTCATCATGAATATCATGCTTGCGGTCGTCACGGAACGTACACGCGAGATCGGGATCCGCAAGGCTGTAGGCGCGCGTCGCAAGGACATACTCAATCAATTTCTGGTTGAATCCGCCGTGCTTTCTGTAATAGGCGGATTGATTGGAGTGATCATTGCCTACCTGCTGACCCTCACGGTCCGAAATACAACGCCTTTGCCCATGCAGATGCCATTGACTGCCGTGCTGCTGGGAGTGGGCGTCTCCGCGATTGTAGGATTATTTTTCGGCATCTATCCGGCTCGCCAAGCCGCCAAGCTGGATCCCATCGTCGCTTTGCATGCGGAGTAAATCTATGAATTTTTTTCTCTCTTTCCGCAATAACACGATGCTCGCGTTCGACACAATCCGCGCGCATAAGCTGCGCAGCCTCCTCACGATGCTTGGCGTAATCATAGGCACGGGCACAATCATCGGAGTGGGTTCTATCCTTACTGGCTTTGATGGGGCTGTTACTAACGTCTTCAAGAGCTTTGGGCCGAACGCGATCATCGTTTCCCGAGAGCCTGCCTTCAGGACCACCGACCTGACTGCCGAAGAGCGCGCCCGGAAGCAGTTCACATATGACAACGTGGAGACAATTCGTCAGCAATGCGCCGCTTGCGCGCGCGTCTCCGCAATGCTTTGGCCTAATCACGGCCCCATAGTTACCAAGTACAAAGGGAATGCGGTTTATCAGACCCGTCTCCAGGGAGTGGAGGAATCATACGTCCAAACCGGCCAGATCGATATGGATCACGGGCGATTCTTCACTGAGTTCGAGGATCGTCATCGCGTGCCGGTTGCGGTGATAGGAGCCGATGTCACGAAGGGCCTGTTCGGCAACGAGAACGCAGTTGGGAAATTGATCAACGTCGACGGAGCGCAATTTGAGGTGATCGGCACCATGCACCGGCCCAGTGCCAGCTTTTTTGATAGCTCCGATAATCGCGTGTTTCTGCCCTTCTTCGCAATGAAAAAGATGTATCCGAACGCGCAGGATATGGCTATGATTATCACTGCCACAGATGGCATGCTGCCGCAAGCCATGGATCAGATCCGCTCCATTCTGCGCATTCAACGCCATCTCCGGCCGCAGAAACCGGAAAACTTTTCCCTATCAACGGCCGAACAAATGGTGGACCAGTTCCGCCAGATTACTTCCATGACATTCTTAGTGATGATCGTGTTGAGCTCTATCGGCCTGCTGGTGGGAGGAATCGGCGTCATGAACATCATGTTGGTTTCGGTTACGGAGCGGACGCGCGAGATCGGGATACGGAAGGCTATTGGCGCTAGACGTCTGGACATCATCGTGCAATTTCTGCTGGAAGCATCCGTACTGACCGGCTTGGGAGGGCTTGCCGGGCTCGTGTTGGGCTGGCTCATCGCCGTTGTGAGCAAACTCATTTTTACTTCTTTGCCGATCACTGTACCGGCTTGGGCGGCGATCTCAGGTCTCGTGGTTTCAATCGGCGTCGGAATCTTCTTTGGTATTTGGCCGGCCAGTAAGGCAGCCAAACTGGATCCTGTCCAGGCGCTCCGTTACGAGTAGATTGTTACTCGCGATTTTACGAGTCTTTCCGCGTTTTCGATCGACGGCTTAGTCGGCACTTATTACTTTGCCGAGTATTTTCGTAAGCGCGCTTCGTCGAGTTACAAGTGCCTCGCGCCCCGGGTAAAGCTCGCAGAATCACGACCGTAAGGATTTCGATCGTTTCATGGGCCTCGGCGGCCTGTCGAAATGGCCATCTCCGTGCTTTGTTCACGTCCAGCAAGGAGGACGATGAAGAAAACAAGTTTGATCTCAGGGTTAGGCGCTCTCTTTCTGGCGGCGGCCTTATGCGCCGCGCCGGTTGCGCTTTCGCAGGGCGGCCCGCAGACCGCGCCCGATAATACCAAGGTCAACAAGCAGGATACGGCTCAATCCGTGCCGACTGCGGACCAAGCCAAGAACAATGTCTCTGATCGCGAGATGGCGGCAAACATTCGCCGCGCAGTGGTGAAAGACAAGGCCTTGTCTACAGATGCCCATAACGTGAAGATCATTGCGGAACACGGAAAGGTGACTCTGAAAGGGCCCGTTCATACCGACGAAGAAAAAAGTACGATCCACGACCTGGCGGTCAAATATGCCGGCGACGGAAACGTCATCGATGACCTGACCGTAAAAGGCGACAGCAAGTAGCGACAACTAAACAAGGAGAATCATGGCAGGAAAAAATACAGCAGCTTACGGCATATATAGAACCCGCAGAGAAGCGGAACATGCAGTTGACCAACTGCTTGCATCCGGATTTCGGACGGAAGATATTTCCGTGCTCCTACAGGACAACGTAGGGACGAAGGACTTTGCTCACGAGAAGCATACGAAAGCGCCGGAAGGAACGGCGGCCGGCGCGGTAACAGGCGGCGTCATCGGCGGCACCTTAGGGTTGCTGGCTGGAATAGGCGCTTTGGCGATTCCCGGCGTCGGACCCTTCATCGCGGCAGGGCCCATCATGGGCGCGCTGGCGGGTGTGGGGTCAGGCGGTGTAGTGGGTGGTCTCATTGGCGCTCTGGTAGGCATGGGCATTCCCGAATTCGAAGCCAAACGCTATGAAGGAAGAATTAAAGAAGGAGGAATCCTTCTCTCTGTCCACTGCGATAACAGCGAATGGGTCGGCAAGGCGAAACATCTCCTGAAGGAAACCGGCGCGGAAGACGTATCTTCCACCGGCGAATCCTCAGCCGACTACGATAAGACTGACAAACCGATGACCCGGCACGCCACCACCAGGTAGCGCGTCCGAAAGAAACATTATGAAATACATGATCGCGTGGATTTTGGGCGTACCGGGAGGGGTTATTCTTCTCTGGTTCCTCTTCAACCACATGCATTAAGCTTCCGCCGGCAATAACGACCTGCCAGCGGCAATCTGACCCCACGCCGGAACTCCAGCGTGGGGTTTTTTGCGTCTCGCCTAGACCATGTAGGCATCAAACTGCTAATCTGACACGATTAGTGGCATGGCGCTCCTGATTCACTACTTGCGGAAACATTGGAGGGTGGTCTGCCTCGCCCTCGTGCTGGCGGCGGTGAACCAGATTTTCTCGCTTCTCGATCCCGCCATCTTCCGCATCATCATCGATCGATACGCTACCAAATTTCACCAATACACGATCGCTCAGTTCATCAGCGGCGTCAGCCTGCTGCTCGGCGCCGCCGTGGGTGTAGCGTTCATCTCCCGTGTCGCAAAGAACTTCCAGGATTACTACGTCAACGTAGTCACGCAGCAAGCAGGCGCAGAATTGTATGCGGACGGAGTGGAGCGTTCGCTGTTCCTCCCCTATGCCGTTTTTGAAGACCAACGCAGCGGAGAGACGCTGGGCAAGCTGCAGAAAGTGCGAAACGATGTCGAGCGCTTCATCACGGCCTTCGTCAACATACTTTTTACCGCGACAGTAGGAATCGTATTCGTCACAATTTATGCGCTCCGGATCGACTGGGTCATCGCGCCGGCTTTTTTGCTGACCGTTCCCCTGCTCGGCGTCATCAGCTCCGTCTTGAGCCGGAAAATCAAGGTTATTCAAAAGACGATCGTGGCGGAAACCGCTGCGCTCGCCGGCGCCACCACGGAATCGCTGCGCAACATCGAGTTGGTAAAAACATTGGGATTGGCGCGCCAGGAAGTGAATCGGCTGAATAACACCACCGATAAAATCCTGAAACTCGAGCTGAAAAAGGTACGCTATCTCCGCAGCCTCAGCTTCCTGCAGGGCACGGCAGTGAACCTTCTCCGGACCTCTATCCTCTTTCTGATGCTCTACCTCATCTTCACCCAGCGCATCACGGTGGGAGAGTTCTTTTCACTCTTCATCTACTCCTTCTTCATATTCGGGCCGCTGCAGGAACTTGGGAACATCATCAACATCTATCGTGAGACGGAAGCCTCTTTAAATACGCTGGAGGAGATTCTACAGATTCCTCCGGAGCCCAAGCCGCTGAACGCGGCGCCGCTCGGTAACTTGATCTCGCTCGACTTTGAGAACGTCACGTTCCAGCATCGGACCGCCAACCGGCCCGCGGTGTGCGGCGTGACCTTTGAGCTCTCAAAAGGAGAGACCGTGGCTTTCGTCGGGCCGTCGGGAGCAGGCAAGACAACTTTGGTGAAATTGCTGGTGGGCTTGTATGGTCCGCAGCAAGGCGCGATCCGCTATAACGGCTTGAATTCGGACCAAATCGACCAGGATGAACTGCGCGCTCAAATTGGCTTCGTCACGCAAGACACCCAGTTGTTCTCCGGCACGATTCGAGAAAACCTGCTCTTTGTCCGGCCCGACGCCACCGATGCGGAGTGTTTGGACGCTCTCCATCGATCGGCGGCGGATTCACTTCTCGCCCGAGCCGACCAGGGGCTCGACACGCTGATCGGCGAAGGCGGAGTGAAAGTTTCAGGCGGTGAAAAACAGCGGCTGTCCATTGCCCGGGCGCTGCTGCGAAAGCCCCGGCTGTTAGTTTTCGACGAAGCAACTTCGTCACTGGACTCCATCACCGAAGAGGAGATTACTCGTACGATTCGCGAAGTCGGCCGGCGATCGGATGTGATGACCATTCTCATCGCCCACCGCCTTTCTACGGTAATGCACGCTGAGCGAATTTATGTATTGGAGAGAGGGCGAATCGTCGAACAAGGAACGCATCGCGAGCTGGTGGGCGAAACTGGACTCTACTACGCGATGTGGAGACAGCAGGTGGGCGACACTCTCGCCGAGACTCCCGCGTTGGCTATATCTTGAAAGCAGTCGAGTATGCAGGATTTTGAAGGCTTAGGCGTCTTCTACCTCGGGAGACCGGTCGATCTTGCCACGCGAAAACCGGTCGACTCGCCACAGCTATACAAATCAAAAGACCTTGTGACCCATGCGGTTTGCGTGGGCATGACCGGCAGCGGCAAAACCGGTTTGTGCGTCGGGCTGCTGGAAGAAGCCGCTATCGATGGAATACCGGCCATTGTGATCGACCCTAAAGGTGATCTTGCAAATCTTTTGCTCACCTTCCCGGCTTTGCATTCAGATGATTTCCGTCCCTGGATCAATGAAGACGAAGCTCGCAATAAGGGCTTGAGCTCTGAGGAATTCGCTGCCCAGCAAGCCGAGCTTTGGCAAACAGGTTTAGCAGCAAGCGGACAGGATGGAGCGCGAATCCAGCGTCTCCGCGACGCTGCCGACTTCACTATTTACACCCCCGGTAGCGAGGCCGGGGTTCAGCTATCCATTCTCAAATCGTTCGACCCTCCTGAAGCGAAGCTGGCGGAAGACCGCGAGCTGTTACGCGACCGCATCAGCGCCACGGCGACCAGCTTGCTGGGACTTGTAGGAATCGACGCTGACCCGATCCAAAGCCGCGAACACGTGCTGCTTTCGAACATCTTTGACGCGGCGTGGCGTGAAGGCAAGAGTCTGGATCTGCCGGCGGTCATTGCGCAAATTCAGACGCCGCCCTTCCAACGGGCAGGCGTGATGGACCTGGAAACCTTCTATCCGGCGAAGGATAGGTTCTCGCTCGCCATGGCCTTCAATAATCTTCTGGCTTCGCCGGGCTTCCAGAATTGGCTCGAGGGCACGCCGCTTGATGTTGCCTCGCTTCTCTATGCGAAAGACGGGAAACCGCGCGTGTCGATTCTTTCGATCGCGCATTTAAGCGATCCGGAGCGGATGTTTTTCGTTGCTTTACTCCTTAATCAGGTCTTAGGCTGGGTTCGCTCCCAGTCAGGCACCAGCAGTCTTCGCGCGCTGCTCTACATGGATGAAAATTTTTGGTTTCTTCCCGCCGGTCGCCAATCCTCCGTCAAAGAAGCCGCTTCTCACATTGCTAAAGCAGGCGCGCGCATCCGGCCTGGGCATTGTGCTCGCCACGCAGAATCCGGTGGATCTTGACTACAAAGGTCTCTCCAATACAGGTACATGGTTCGTCGGAAGGCTGCAAACGGAGCGCGATAAAGCGCGTGTGCTGGATGGCCTGGAAGGCGCTGCCGGCGACGCTCATGCCGCTTTTGATCGCCGCGCGTTGGAGCAGATCCTGTCAGGACTCGGCAATCGCACATTTCTGCTCAACAACGTGCATGAAAGCGCTCCGCAGCTCTTCCAAACGCGCTGGACTTTGTCTTACTTGCGCGGGCCGTTAACGCGCGACCAGATTCGCGTTCTGATGGCGGCGAAGCGGGCGCCCGCCGCAGCCCCGCCGCAGAGTGCCGGCGATGTCCCCGGAAAATCGCACGAATCAACGCTTTCCGCCGCGCCAGCTCTGCCTCCGGAGATCAAGCAATATTTCGTTCCCGTTAGGTCTACCGCGCCCTCCGTCTATCAACCTGTTCTCGTGTGCGGCGCTAAGCTCCACTGCGTAGACGACAAGCGGAAGATCCAGGAAGACCGCGATCTTCTGTTCCTCGCGCCCCTGAGTAACGGCGTGACTCCCGTGAATTGGGACCAGGCTGCGCCTGCGGACATCGCGATCGATGAATTGGAAAACGAGCCCGCTGCGGGAGTCCAATTTGAGGCCCTGCCGGACGCTGCCTCCAAAGCGAAAAACTACGTCCTCTGGACCAAGGCGTTCGCGAACTGGTTGTTCCAAACTCAAAAGCTGGATCTCTTTCAGAGCGCTGCTTTGGGCGAATGCTCCAGACCGGAAGAGTCGGAGAGAGACTTTCGCATCCGCCTCCAGCAGAAAGCCCGGGAGGAGCGTGACCTTCTGGCAGAGAGTTTGCGCCAAAAATACGCTCCAAAACTAGCGGCCCTGGAGGAGCGCAAGCGCCGCGCCGAGATCGCCGCCGGACAGCAGAAATCGCAACAAACCCAAGCCATGTTGCAAACAGCTGTTACGGTGGGGACAGGCCTTCTGTCGGCTTTCCTGGGGCGCAAAGCGGTTACCGCGACCACGCTCAGCAAAGCCGCTACAGCTGCCCGTCAGGCCGGCCGCTCCTGGAAGGAATCACAGGATGTAAGCCAGGCGCAGGAAAATGTAGGGCAGGTGGACCAGCGCATCGCAGACCTCCAAAACCAGCTGCAGGAAGAGCTCACAGCGCTGCAAGCCAAAATAGATCCCGCCACGGAGCAATTTGAGTCAGTGTCGATTCGCCCGAAGAAGACCAACATCGAGGTCACGCTCCTGGCGCTCGGCTGGAGAGCTTAATGCCTAGCTCTCACGGTAGAGCAGCAACAGCGCGCCGATAAGAACAAAACAGACGGGCCAGAGCCGTGAGGTCAAGCGAAAGTACGTGTTCGGCGAGCGAATTTCAAGCCATCGCGCCCAGCCGGCGCATACCGCGAGGATGGCCAACGGAACGTGCGTCATTTCAATGAGCGTGGCTTCTTTGATGTTGGACAAGCTGTGGCTGTGAGTCATCAGAGCCGCTCCGCCCGCGGCACACACCGCCGGAAATACCAGCGCCGCCCACTGCGATCGCAAACGCCCCGTCTGGACGCCCCATTCGAAGGCCGCAAACAGCAGGATCAGTAAAACGAACAAGCGGTGCTGTGCGACCTCTGAAACCGAAAAGCTCTCCCAGAATCCGCGCGGGCCGAGCGGCCAGTTCTCGGGATCTGCGCGCAGCAGCAGAAACACGGCCAGCCCGACGAAGGCTAAAGGCCAATGCCGGGCCCAACGGCCCCAGGAAAACCGCGATAGGACGGCCAAAAGACCCATCACCAGCACCACCAAGCCCGACCAATGATGATTGTACTCAGACCAGGCGATATCGCCAGGAGTGGATGGCTGATAAGAGACGCCCGGAACGAAGGATTCGGGCGCGGTATCGTTCGTGAAGGTCAATTGAGTCGGAGGCGACAACGAACTCAGGGGCGGCGTTTCCAAGCGCGGAATTCTCGGAGCCATACGCGCCATCACCTCGGCGGCGCTAGCGCGATCGGTGGTCAGGTCGACAGCCGGCGGCTGGGAGGTGAGCGACGCGGCCGCAAGAATCACGGTGAAACCGATGCCAATCTCCGCCTCAGAGAAGCGCCGCAGGCGATCCAGCAATGTCGTCTCGCCGCGCTGAACCTGCCGAGCCAGCAGAAAATTGGCGCCGCCCAAAAGCAGCAGCATGCCGAGCAGGATTACCTTGGCAGCCACCATCAATCCATAGGAAGTTCCGTAGATGGCGCTCACGGAGCCGACGTAAAAATAAGAAAGGCCCGCCCCTGCCAGGACCAGGCCCGCTACGCTGATCTGCGCCAGACGTGAAAAGCGCGCGACAGTCACTCTCGACAAAGCTTGCGGACTCCGTGACATCGTCAGGAACAAGTAAGGCAGGCCGCCGATCCAAGCCGCGGCTGCCCCTTGATGAACGGTCGTCAGAATCAGCAGAGTGACCCGGTCTTCCATTCGGGCGGCCGCGTGGCTGGTCGCTACCGAGCTAGCCAGGATCACCGCTGCCGGCAGGAGCGCAAGCTTGATTCGAGCGGGGGACCAGCGGACGCAAAAAAACAGAACCGCCAAAGCAGCCAACGCCGAGGTGCAGCTCCAAACAAAGAACGTGGCTCCCGCGACGTCCGCAAACCCCAGGTTGGCCGTACCCATGAGGATGGCCGAGTCGGTTGCCACGTAACCCAGCTGAAAAAAAGCGAGAAAACCCGCGCACCAGGCGATGAAGCGGGCCGTCAACCTTCCCGCGGCGCTCCCGGCCGGCAGATGCGCATCCCTGAGAATCAGAATGCCGAAAACGATGCCACCCAAAACCAGCGATTGCAGCGAGAGAGTCGCCGCCCGCAGCAGGACGGAGAGAAAGCCGAAAATATCGAGAAGCCCGGCCAATACGTGTCCCGGTTACTTCACTGTGAACACAAACTCGCCGCGGCTGATATGCCCGTCAGCGGCGAGAACCTGCCACAGTACGTGATACAGACCCGGTTTCAACCCCGCGATTTTGGAGGTCAGGGAATCCGCATTCGGTTGCGTCAGGTCCACTTGGTAATGGTCATTCGCTGATCCAGACATGGTGACCCGCGAACGCTTGCCGTCCACCCGCGAATTGAATTGGAGCTGCAGGCTGACATCCGGGCCCGCCACGATCGAATTCGGGGCCGGACTTGATTTCAAAAGAATTGCGTGCGCCGCGGCGGGCGAAACCGCCGCCAGGAACAGTGCCGCCAAGAATAGACCGTGTAGTGTGGTTTTCGTTAGTTTTTGCAGAGAATCCTCCCGCGCGCAGAAATGCCCGGCTCGTATTGCCTGGACCAGGGAAAAAGGCGCGATTCGCTTGATTATAACGTGGGGTGCGCCTTCTTACTTTTTCGGCGGCGGCGCTAGCTTCTGCTCCACGCTCTTCACGGCAGATGCGTCCTGCCGTATGACCGGCAGAGTCTTCCACGCGAATTTCCACAGCGACCAGTTCCACGGTTTATGTGGCATTTCGGTCTCCGCTTCGAATCGGCTGACATCGGTAGGGGCGTTCTTCGAAAGAAAAGCGATGTAGCCCCTGTCCAACTCCGGCCCGCTCAGCTCCTCCAGCCGCGCCGTATCCGGGCAATCGCTCAGCTCCCGTTTGCTAGGCAAGGGAAAGTCGATCGTTCGGGCCATGCCGCGCAAACTTCGATAAACCCTTTGCTGATCAAAAGCCACGGTGAGAGCAAGGTCCTGAACCGCGCGGTCAGAGGTCTTGGCAGCGACTGTCTTGCTGATGGCGGAAACACAATACGAGCTATGCAGCATATCGCTCGCGAACGCGGCGTCGTCGCCTCGCCACAGCAGAGGGTTGTAGTCCATCGACATCGCCGCCGGTTCACCCTTTATGCCGTACTGCTGCGCGCTCAGGCCAACGCTGCACAAAACGATGACCGCCAGGCGCTGAAAAGAGAAAAATCGGGCCGTTCCCCTCGCCAACATGTACCTTGAATAAGATCCTGTTTCACAGGCTACCAAGTTCCGGCCGGGCCGTCCCGTCTCAAGAATTCGGTTGAAAACCAGCCGAAGACCCTTTCGCCTATCGACTTGATAGGGATTCGTGCTAATCTTCAGGAAGTGAGTGCCGTGAGCCACCTTTGGCAGCTCGAATCCGAAAGCATCCACATCCTCCGGGAAGTTGTGGCCGAATGCCCGAACCCTGTCCTGCTGTATTCCATCGGAAAAGATTCTTCAGTCCTTTTGCGTCTGGCCCAGAAAGCGTTCCACCCGGCGCCCATTCCCTTCCCTCTTTTGCACATCGATACCGGCTATAAGTTCCGGGAAATGATTGAGTTTCGCGACCGCTACACCGCGCAGCTCGGGGTAAAGCTGATCGTCCACACGAACACTGCAGCCCACCGCCAGGGCGCGAACCCGTTCGCCTGGGGCACGCAGCGCTGCTGCGGCGCTCTTAAGACCACGGCGCTCCTGGACGCTCTTCGCGAAGGCGGTTTTGACGCCGCAATTGGCGGCGCGAGGCGCGATGAAGAACGTTCCCGGGCCAAGGAACGTGTATTTTCCTTCCGGGACGCCAAAGGACAATGGGATCCGCGCAACCAACGTCCGGAGTTGTGGGGCATCTACAACACTCGCATCCACGCGGGCGAGAGCTTGCGCATATTTCCGCTCTCCAATTGGACGGAGCTGGATGTCTGGCAGTACATCCACGCCGAGAACATCCCGATTGTTCCTCTCTATTTCGCCAAGCTGCGCCCCATGCTCGTGCGGGGCGATTCGCTGCTGCCGGATGAACAGCCGTTTGTCCCCAAACTTCCCGGCGAGGAGCCGCAGTTTGTCCGCTGCCGGATGCGGTCGCTCGGCTGCAGCCCGTGCACTGGAGCGATTCGCTCGGACGCCGACACGGTTCCGCGCATCATTGAAGAACTTCTGACGTTCCGCCGATCGGAGCGCCAGAACCGCGTGATTGACTATGACCAGGACGGTTCCATGGAATTAAAGAAGCAGGAGGGTTATTTTTAATGAGCGCGGCGACTCTCTTGTCGATAGTTGAACCGATTCAAGAATTTCTCGAGCAGGAACGGGGCAAAGACCTGTTGCGTTTTACCACGGCCGGCAGCGTGGACGACGGCAAATCTACGTTGATCGGCCGTTTGCTGTACGATTCCCGAAGCGTCTATGAGGATCAGCTCGAGTCGGCTGCCAAGGCCTCCGTGGGCCGGAACGCCGGCATCATTGACTTCTCTCTCCTCACCGACGGTCTTCGCGCTGAACGCGAGCAGGGCATCACGATTGATGTCGCCTACCGCTACTTCGCCACTCCGCGGCGCAAGTTCATCATTGCGGATACTCCGGGGCATGAGCAGTACACCCGCAACATGGTCACCGGCGCCTCGACGGCAGACTTGGCTGTCATCCTGGTGGATGCGCGTAAAGGCCTGTTGCCGCAGTCGCGTCGCCATGCTTACATCGCTTCGCTGTTGGGTCTGCCGCAGCTCGTCATCGCGGTAAACAAAATGGACTTGGTGGGCTACGATCCCGCCGTTTTCCGCGCGATTGAAGCGGAGTTCAGCCGGTTTCTGGCGCGCTTCCACTCCATTGAGAGTTACTTTGTACCCATCAGCGCGCTCACCGGCGAAAATGTGGTTGCCAAGAGCAACAAGATGCGATGGTTTTCCGGACCCAGCCTGCTGGAGTACCTCGAAACCGTTCCCGTTGGCAGCCGTGTCCGCGCGGCCTCTTTTCGTTTTCCCGTGCAGCGCGTCGTGCGGCCAAATCAGGAATTCCGCGGTTATGCCGGAAGCATCGTCTCCGGTAGCATCAGCGTCGGCGAGGAAGTGACGGTTCTTCCTTCCGGACGCCAGACGCGACTCTCCGGCATCACGACATTCGATGGGGATCTCAAAACCGCGCAGGCTGGCCAGGCCGTTACGCTAACGGTGGAAGATGACATCGACATCGCTCGCGGCGATCTGCTGGCGGCGCCGGATGACCTGCCCCACGTCGCGAATTCCCTCAAGGCAACCCTGGTTTGGTTGAATGAAAAACCGGCAGACATCGGCACGCGCTACCGGCTAAAACATACCACCCGGCAAGGCTGGGCCACCATCCGTCGTATCGATCATCGCGTCAATGTGAACACGCTCGATCATGAAGCCACGACCACCCTGGCTATGAATGAGATCGGCGTCGTAGACATCGAAAGCTCCCGCGCGCTCGTCTTCGATAGTTATGCGAGCAATCGCGGAACCGGCAGCTTCGTCCTGATCGACGAGGCTACCGACGCGACGGTGGCGGCCGGGCTGATATCGGGCGCGGTCTCTTTCGATTCCGCCGCCGCACAGGAGCTGCCCGTGGAAGTCACCTGGCAATTAGAGGCCGGCAAGCTGATTCTGACGCTGCCGGACACTCAGCAAGATGCGGCCGGCACGCATACCATTACCGACCGCGAAGCTCTCAAAGCGTTCCAGTCGCTGTTGGCGAAGCTTGGTATCGCATCCAACCGCAACCCCGGCGCTTGAGGCAGCTAGAGTCCTATGCTGGCAGAACAATTGAACGCAGAGAAAACCAGTACTGCGCTCGAGACAATCGAAACGGCCCTCCAAGCCGGAGGCGAGCCGTGTGTGACCTGCAGCTTTCAGGCGGAGGACATGGTGGTTGTGGATCTGGTGCGAAAGTACCTGCCCGATATTCCTGTGCTCTTCCTTGAGACTGGTTACCACTTTCAACAGATCTACTCCTATCGCGACGAGATGACGGCACGCTACGGCCTGAATCTGGTGAACGTTCTGCCGCGGCAGACCGTGCCCGAACAGGAAGCCAAGTTCGGACTGCTCTATCGGTCGCAACCGGATCAGTGCTGCAAGCTGCGCAAGGTAGGCCCGCTGTTTTCGGCGCTTGAACAGTTTGACATTTGGTTCACCGGATTGCGCCGCGTCCAGTCACCCACCCGGGCAAACTTGCAGCCTCTGGATCAGTTTCCGCTGCCGTCCGGAAAGAAGCTCTTGAAGGCCAGCCCACTTGCGGACTGGATGGACAAAGAAGTATGGACGTACGCGCGGGAGCAGCGGATTCCGCTTGTGCCGCTTTATCTCTCCGGCTACACCAGCATCGGATGCGAGCCGTGTACGTCTCTTCCGGCGGATCCAGGCGACGCCCGCTCCGGGCGATGGGCCGGGCGCAAGCTGGAGTGCGGAATTCACATAGCTGAAGAGCATTGACGTGGACGTGGTTCTCGGATTTGCCATAGCAGTTGCGATCGGGCTGACGGGGGTGGGCGCAGGCAGCGTCACCACGCCCTTGCTGATCCTTTTCCTCGGAGTGGCGCCCGCCAAAGCGGTAGGCACGGCGCTGATGTTCGGCGCCCTGGTCAAGATAATCTCGGTTCCGTTCTACGCGCTGCGTAAACAGGTAAACCTCCGCATCCTGGGGCTGCTCCTCGCGGGCGGCGTTCCCGGCGTAATCGGTGGTTCTTTCCTGCTCGATAGCATGAAGCACAGCGCGCACGCAGGCGTGCTGTACGGCGCTCTGGGCGTGCTGATCGTGAGTACCGCCCTGCTGCGCCTTTATCGTGTTCTCCGTCCCTCCACCCGGTCTCCTTTGATAGACCGGTCGCGTCTTCTGCCCTGGTTCGCTTTGCCCATCGGGGCCGAGGTAGGTTTCTCCTCCGCCGGAGCGGGCGCTCTCGGCTCACTCCTTCTTTTGGGCTTTACACCGCTGGCCGCCGCGGAAGTGGTGGGGACGGATTTGTGCTTCGGCTTGGGTTTGTCAGCGGTTGGCAGCTTCATCCATTTTGGAGCGGGCAACTATGACCCCACGCTCCTCCTGCACCTGTGCATCGGAGGAGCCTTCGGCGCAATTACCGGCTCCGCCATCGCCGGTCGCATCAACCAGCGTCCTCTGCGGGTAGCCTTGCTCCTGGTGCTGGTGGTGCTTGGATGCCAGCTGGCGCTGCGCGGCTGAAACAACCAGGCAGTTCGTTGTGGCGTTACCCGCAGCTCTTCAGCTTTGCCGGGTGCTTGGGAATCAGGTTGGGGGCGGCTGAGCGGAGCAGGCCGACAGTATCTCGCTGGCAGTTGCCCCAAGTGAAGCGGTCGATGTCCGTTACACCGCTCAAAGCGAAGTCGAGGGCAGAGTCGCCATTAGGCATCACAGCGGCGAGATCTGCGTGCGCGTCAAGAAGGGTGCGAACGATATCCGTATAGCCGTAGCCGGCAGCCATCATCAGCGGCGTTTCGCCATTGGGGCCGCCTGCGTTGACATCCGCGCCAAGGTCGAGAAGGGTTCCGACGGCTCGCGGCTGGCCCTTGTGAATCGCGTGCATCAGAACGGGCCAGCCGTTTACGCCGGATCGTGCGTTGGGATCTGCGCCGGCACGCACAAGAATACGAATTGCGTCGGGCTGGCCATTGCGGGCAGCGGCGACGAGTGCGCCGCTTCGCTCATCAGGTGAAGGGTTTGACTTCAGGATCATCTCGAGGCCACTGATATCGCCCCGCCCGGCAGCTTCGGCCAGCGGCGACAAATGGGGCGACATACAACTGGAGAACAATAGAGCCGCGGGTAACAGGCAGAGGGAACAGGGGGCATTGAGCATGTCAGGAACTCCTGGCAAATATAGTACAAAGTACTTTGTACTGTCAAGGGCGACCGAAACCTGTCGCGCTAAAGAGCGACTCTGCTATTCCGGCTTGGCGCCTGCCAGCGACGCGGTTGCCAGCGTTCCGCCTAACCCCATCGTCTCTACAGCCGACGAGGGCACGATCACCATGGAACCGCGTTCTTTGATGGCCTCGTAGAGCATATTCATCGCGCGCAGATGCAAAGCCACCGGATTGTTGTGGTAAGTCGTCGCCGCCAGCGCGAAATTTTCTGCAATTTCCGCCTCCGCCTGCCCTAGAATGTTGCGCGCTTGCCGTTCCCTTTCCGCTTGAGCACGCCGCGACATGGCGTCTTCCAAAGCCTGCGGAATGCGGACGTCACGGATCTCGACCGACTGCACGGTAATGCCCCACGGATTGGTCTTCTCGTCGAGAATGCGCTGCAGCTCTTTCCCCATTGATTCGCGTTCCGTGATCATCTGGGCCAACTCGTGCCGGCCGATCGATTCCCGCAGAGCCGTTTGCGCGCTCATCGTGATCGCCTGCACAAAGTTTTCCACTTCGAGGATCGATTTCTCCGGGTTCCAAACCAGCCAGAACACGATCGCGTCCACGTTGACCGGTACAGTATCGCGGGTCAGCGTCGATTCGGCCGACACATTGGCGACCCGGACCCGCTGGTCCACAAAGCCGCTGAGCCGCTCGATCAGCGGGATGATATGGAAGATCCCCGGCCCGCGCAGGCCGACATAGCGGCCTAGCCGCAGCACCGCCGCCTTCTCCCATTGATCAGCCACTTTCACAGAAAGCAGCAGGTATAAGCCAACCACTGTGGCGGCAATGACCGGCGCCCCGCTGCGAAGTTGCATCGCCAGGAATGCGCCCCCTCCCAGCGCGATCACAAAAAGCGTCACCGCTATACCGCTGATAGTGCCTTGCTTCTGTTCGAATCTCATGTCGTCCTCCTCTTGTTTTCGGGCTCGCGGCGAAGCTCATTCAGCTGTTCCACCAGTTCCTGAACGGTAAAACCCGCCGCGCCGGCCCGCGCAATGAACTCAGTCACAAGCTGATTCAACAGCCGTTGCCGCTCCCCTTCATCCCGCTTTAATTCCTGGCGACCCACAAAAGTTCCCGAGCCCTGCTGCGTGTCGAGCACCCCGCGGATTTCCAGCTCGCGATACGCCCGGATTACCGTATTCGGATTGATGGAGAGATCCACTGCCAGCTGCCGCACTGTGGGAAGTTGATCCCCCTCGGCCAATGCGCCCGCCGCTATACCTCCGAGCACCTGATCAATAATCTGGCGGTAGACTGGCACTCCGCTATGGAGGTCTAAGCCGAATTTGAAGGGTCGGCGCTTGTGAAAAACCGTGTTCACTGGTTATATGATGCACTAGTTAACTAGAAGTGTCAAGGGCTCAGCCTATCTGTTTGCTGCACACCGATCTTCAATCCTCAGCATGCGCACCTGCCTCAGGCTCATTTGTATTAGAAACAAACCGCTCCTCGCTCGTCTTGCATTGGAAGAGACTCGCTTTTGACACAAAGATCGCCAATCCGCTAGACTAAAGTGTTCGAGTTTTCGAGCGGAAAGAAGAAGTCTGTCCATGCGTACCGAATTTCCGTCCAGGAACGAAATTGTGCGTTCCTGGCACGTGATCGACGCGAATGACGCCGTCCTGGGACGGGTGGCGACGCGTGCCGCTATGCTCTTGATGGGCAAGCACAAACCTACGTATACCCCGTCCATAGATACTGGCGATCATGTGGTCATTATCAATGCCGCCAAGATCAAGCTGACGGGTGCTAAAGAAGGTCAAAAATTGTATCGCCGCCACACCGGATATCCAGGTGGCCTGATTGAAACCGGGGCGCGGCGCATGCGCGAAACGCGTCCGCAACGAATGCTTGAGCTAGCGGTGTCGGGGATGCTCCCCAAAACTAAGCTCGGGAAGCAGATGTATCGAAAGCTAAAAGTGTACGCTGGCGAACATCATCCTCACCAGGCCCAAAAGCCTGTTTTGTTAACGGCAAAGGCTTAAGAGAAGGAAAGGGAGTTAGTTGCCAGCGAAGTTAGTTCAACAATTGGGAACCGGGCGCCGCAAAACGTCGACGTGCCGGGTGTTTTTGCGGCCGGGAAAAGGCCAGATCACGGTGAACCACCGGCCTTTCGAGCAGTATTTCCTGAATGAGTCGGCCCGCGCCTACGTTCGGCAGCCTTTGCTGGCCACCGAAACGGCGGAGCGGTTCGACATCATGATTACCGCCGCCGGCGGCGGGGTAACGGGACAAGCAGGGGCCGCGCGCCTCGGCATTTCCCGGGCCTTAATTGAATTTGATTCCGAACTACGAGGCAAATTGAAGCAGCTCGGATTCCTCACGCGCGACGCTCGCGAACATGAGCGGAAGAAGTACGGCCAAAAGGGCGCGCGCAAGCGCTTCCAGTTCTCCAAGCGCTAGTGCATCTTTTCGTTCCCCAAGCAAAAATCGCGAAAGGTGGCTTTGCGGCCGCCCTTCGCTCAACCTGAACGAAACCAAGTCACGCAAAATTCCGCTTTGGGCCGCGTGTAACTGGATTGCGTTCAGCTCAAATCCAATGGAGGCAATTTGCCATCAATCTCGATGAAGGAATTGCTCGAAGCAGGCGTTCACTTCGGGCACCAGACCAAGCGCTGGAATCCAAAGATGAAAGAGTACATCTTTGGCGAACGCAACGGCATTTACATCATTGACCTGCAGAAAACGCTGAAGCTCTTCAAAGACGCCATGCGCTATGTAGGCGAGATGGCGGCACAGGGCAAGACGGTGCTTTTCGTGGGCACCAAGCGGCAGGCGCAAGAGGCCATTGCGGAAGAAGCCACCCGCTGCGGCCAATATTACGTCAATCAACGTTGGCTGGGCGGACTGCTCACCAACATCGCCACGGTACAGCGCTCCATCAAGCGCTTGAAAGAGCTGGACGCGATGGCATCCGACAACGCCTATGAAGGCCGCGCCAAGAAAGAAGTCGGCCGGCTGGAGCGCGAGCGCAAGCATCTGCAACAGAACCTCGCAGGCATCAAAGACATGCAAGGGCTGCCGGATATGCTTTTTGTGGTCGATTCGAACAAAGAGGCGATCGCGGTGAAGGAAGCGAGCCGGCTCGGCATTCCCGTAGTTGCCGTAGTCGACACAAACTGTGATCCGGACGAAGTGGATTATGTAATTCCGGGTAACGATGACGCCCTGCGCGCGATCCGCCTGTTCACCACCAAGATCGCGGACGCCGTGGTGGAAGGACGCACCCTAGCCACGGAACAGGATTTCGCCGCTGAGAAGATTGTCAGCGAAGGCGACGAGACCGGCGACCACACTCCGGAAGAGTACACGCAGTATCTGGATCCGAAGTACGCCGAGCAGTTGATGTCGGAAAGCCTCGCGGCGAGCGGTGAGCCTGAGGCGCCGCCGCGCAAGGGCCCCGGCAGCGAAGGTCCGGACGAGGCGGCGGGCTCGACGGTTAGCGAACTCTAACCGCGCTGGTTACCACCAGGGACAGATCGATGGGCGGCCGGTCACTCCGTGTTCGGCCGCCCGACGTGTGTATGCCTGCGAAGATAGAGGAGAAGAGAGTTAAATGGCAGAGATTAGCGCACAATTGGTAAAACAGCTCCGCGAACAGACCGGCGCGGGGATGATGGAGTGTAAGAGAGCGTTACAGGAAACCAACGGCGACCTGGCGGAGGCCGCAGTCGTGCTGCGCAAGCGCGGCATCGCCGGTGCGAGCAAAAAGGAAACGCGCAGCACCAAGCAGGGCTTGATCAGCTCCTTCATCAGCCATAACGGGGAGCTGGGCGTGCTGGTGGAAGTGAATTGCGAATCCGACTTTGTGGCCCGCACTGAAGATTTCCAGAGCCTGGCGGCGGACGTGGCGGCGCATATCGCTGAGAGCAGGCCGAAAACCGTGCGAGTGGAAGACGTCACCGAAGCCGAGCGCGCCAACTTCAAAGCGCATGAAGCGCTGTACGAGCAGAAATTCACAAAAGACCGGAGCGCCACCATCGGCGAGCTGGTGAAAGGCAAGATCGCGAAGCTGGGCGAAAACATCAACGTCTCGCGCTTTGTGGTGTTTGAAGTGAAGGGCCACGGCGTGGTTGGACAGTACGTTCACACCGGCTCGCAGATAGGGGTTCTGCTGGAAGTCCATGCTCTTTCGGCGGAAGCCGTCCAGAAGGCGGAATTCAAGACTCTAGTCCGCGATATCGCCATGCAGGTTGCAGCGGCGAACCCGCAATATGTCGCAAAAGAGGACGTGCCCCCCGCCGTGCTTGAGAAGGAACTCGGCATTCAGCGGGAGCGCGCGCTCAACGAAGGGAAGCCGGCGAAGATGGTGGACAAGATCGCTGAAGGGCGAATGAGCAAGTTCTTCGAAGAATTGTGCTTGCTGGAACAGCCATTCATCCGCGAAAACACGATCAGCGTAGGCGATTTGATTCGCACGGCCGGAACCAAGCTGGGCGGAGCGGTGCGCGTGGCGCGGTTTGTGCGCTACAAAGTCGGCGATGCCGCGGACGCGGTTGGCGTGGAGCAAAGCCCGCTGCCGGTGACGGCGTAGCCGCGGCTGCTAAGCTGCCAGGGACGAACGATCTGACACAAACGCCCGGCAGCGGTGTGCCGGGACTCGGACTTAGCCCGGAGGCTGCATGCCAGCGTACAATCGAATCCTACTCAAGATCAGCGGCGAGGCGCTCGCAGGCCCTCTTTCGTTTGGCCTCGATCCCGAGCGGGTAAGGCAGTTAGCCGCTGAAGTGGCTGACGTGGCGCATGCCGGCGTGCAGGTCGGCCTGGTGCTTGGCGGTGGCAATATCTTTCGAGGCATGCCAGCGGCGGCGCACAATATGGACCGCGTGACGGGCGATCAAATGGGAATGCTCGCGACCGTGATCAATGCCCTGGCCTTCCAGGACGCCCTGGAACACCTGGGCCTGCCTACTCGCGTGATGACGGCGATCCAGATGCATCAAGTGGCAGAGCCTTACATCCGGCGGCGCGCCATAAGGCATCTGGAAAAGGGCCGGGCCGTGATTTTCGCGGCAGGAACTTCGAATCCGTATTTTTCAACCGATACGGCCGCCACGCTGCGCGGCCTGGAGATTCACGCCCAAATTATCGCGAAAGCGACCAGCGTGGATGGCGTGTACGACAAAGACCCCAAGAAATATCCGGACGCCGTCAAGTATCAAGAGGTCAGCTACACGGAAATCTTGTCGAAGGCGTTGGGAGTGATGGATGCGTCCGCGGTGGCCATGTGCCGCGACAACCGGATGCCGATCACGGTGTTCGATTTGAAGGTTCCCGGCAATATAATGCGAATGGCGATGGGCGAGCCGATCGGTACCACGATCCGGTAATCGCAGCCCGGCAGAGTTATGAAACCAGAAAAAGAAGCCGCTCCCGTGAGCGGCAGTTCCTTCAAGAACGTAAAAGAAGTCGAGATGAATGCCCGCACTCGCATGGACAAAGTGCTTGGCGATCTGCAGAACGAGATGGCGCACGTCCGGACGGGCCGCGCCACGATCGGTCTGCTGGACAGCGTGCGCGTCGATTATTACGGCTCGCCTGTGCCGCTCAGTCAGGTCGCGCAGTTGCACGTTCCCGAGCCTGCGATGATCACCGTGCAGCCGTGGGACGCCTCAGTCATTGGCGCGATCGAGAAGGCGATCCGGAGCGCGGACCTGGGATTGAACCCTTCAAATGATGGCAAGCTCATTCGTGTACCGATTCCACCCTTGACCGAAGAGCGCCGGCGGGAGCTCGCCAAGAAGCTGAGCCATATAGCCGAAGAACGGCGCGTCACGCTGCGGAATACCCGCCGCGACGCGAACGAGCACCTCAAGAAGATGCTGAAAGATAAGCTCATTAGCGAAGACGAGGAGCGGCAGGCGCTCGACGGCATTCAAAAGTTAACGGACGCGCAGATCGCCAAGATCGATCAGGCCGCCAAGGCCAAAGAAAAAGAAATCCTGGAATTCAAGTAGCGGAAATACGCGTTTTGTAACCAATAATCTGGTGTCTGTTTCCCCTCGCTGCGGCATCTACCACGCAGTACTGTTATGGCAACCAAAACACATCACAAAGAAGATCACATCCGCGAAAGCGCCCAACCCATCTCGGGCCAGCGCGGCAGGCTGGTGCAGGAATTTGGAACCGTGGTCCATATACCGGTGGGCCTCGACGAGAAAGTGCGGCTGGAAAGCTGCCAGAACTTAAACCAGGTGCTTGCGGACACGATCATGCTGCGCGATTTCTACAAAAAGAGTCACTGGCAGGTATCGGGACCGACGTTCTACCAGCTCCACCTGCTATTCGATAAGCACTACGGCGAGCAGGCCGAGCTGACTGACACCATCGCCGAGCGTATTCAGGCGCTGGGCGGAGTAACGGTCGCCGTGGCGCATGACGTGGCGGAACATACACGGCTGGAGCGCCCGCCTATTCACCGCGAAGAGGTGCCCGACATGATCTCGCGGCTGCTGGAAGCCCACGAACTCATCTTGAAGGAAGCGCGCGACTACGCCGCCGCGGCAACCAAGGCCGGCGATGACGGCACCAACGACTTGATGGTCAGCAACGTAATCCGGACAAACGAAGCGCAGGCTTGGTTTATCTCCGAACACCTGGTGAATCTGCCGCTCGTAAAAGCCGATTAGCTGGCCGGCGGCTCGACGGGCAAAGAATCTTGCTGAGCGTCAAGAAAACGCCGTCTACCGTCTCGCGGACGTCTTCCGGTTCCTGCTCAAACCAAATACGAAAAGTGAGGTTCAGGGTGAGCAGAGTCAGAGAAGCCAGAATTCTCGGCGTATAGTCGCCCTCCCCGAGAGGTTTACTTCTTGCCGCGAATTCGGCCGCCAGGTGGTCCTCAATCTCGGCAAAGCCGGCTAGCAGAGCGCGTCTTGCCGGCGCGCTCCGCTCCGCGATTTGCATGACCTTCTTCGCGTGTGGTTGCGCGATGACGTATTCCGCCACTTTTGTCACTGCTCCGCGGACCCCCGCGAGAGGACGCTGCGTTCGCGGATGTTCCCGGATCGTCTCAATCACGACTCTTTGATAAGACGCCACGCCTTCCACCATTAGGTCGTCTTTCGATGGAAAATAGCGGAAAAAGGTCCGCCGCGATACGCCGGCCGCGGCTGCGATCTCCTCCACCGTGATCGCGTCATAGCCCTTTTGAGAAAAAAGTTCGATGGCGGCCTCCCAAATTTCGCGCCTCACAAAATGCTGCTTTCGAGCCTGCAAGGGCCGCATTAGTGCCACGGAAATACTCACGGCGTCTCCAAGCCTCATGCTAGCACTTTACGCCATGAATGTCGCCATGAGTTGACAATGGCATTCAGTGTCATTATAGTAGAAATGGCACTGAGTGCCGCGAGTTTGGAAAAAGGAGCCCGATGAAACGATATTCTGCAATTCTTGTTCTATCCGTGCTGCCCGCGCTGGCGGCGGATAACATCTCTGGAAGCTGGACGATAAAAGGCGATGTAAGCGGCAATCCCTTGAACGAGGTATGCACCATCAAGCAAGACGGAAATCATCTCACGGGGGCCTGCAAGGGCGAGGAAAAAAGCTATGACCTCACCGGCGATGTCGACGGCAAGAAGATCACCTTCAAGCATGGAGGCGAGTACAACGGCGGCGATCTCACCATTTCATACGCGGGAAGTCTCGATGACAGCGGAGTATTGAAGGGCAGCATCGACGTTGAGCCCTATGGCGCATCGGGCGACTTCACAGCCACCAAAAATTAATAGAGAACAAAGGCCGCTATTCGGGCGCGTCTAAACCCGGCGACAGCGTATAGTTCTGCAACGCAATGGCTGCCTGCCAAACATTCCCGAGCGCGCGGATATATTCAACCTGTAGCTGAAAAAGCGTCCGCTGCGAAATCAACACTTGGGGATAAGCGGCGCCCATCTCCCGGTATTTCGTTAGATAAAGCTGATAAGCGCGTGTGGCCCGAGGGATCATTGCATCTCGGTATCGCGCCGCTGCCTCCCGGCTGGCAAGGTAGCTCTGTAGCAGTTGTTGCGTTCTGCGCCGCAATAATAACTGCACTCGCGCGACTTCCGCTTGGGCCCGTTCCCTCTCTGCTTGCGCCGCCGCCACGTTTCCTTGATTGCGGTTGAAAATCGGCAGGTTGACGCCGGCGGTCGCAAAGCCCTGCAGACCCACTTGCGTACGGCTCAATTCGTTGATTGGCTCAAAATTCTGCTGAATCCCGGCGTGTATTTGAATGTCCGGGACGCTCTCCCGTTTGGTGCTCTTGACCTCCGCTTCCGCGCGAAGAACGTCCTGCTGGGCTCGTTTCAGCGAGGGGCTGCTTTGCAAGATCTCGCTCTCTATCTCGTCGGCGCTGACCTGCGGCGGATGTTCCAAATCAGCCTCCAACGGGCTCACGGGCAGGTCCGCTCTGCCGGCCACCGCCGCCAGGCTCCGAAACGCTTGCAGATACGCGCGCTGTGCGTTGCCATAGTCCACCTTTGCCTGCTCCGCTTCCACCTCCGCCTGCAGCTCATCCGGTACATCCGCTTGGCCTATATTCGCGAGCTGATGCGCCGTTTCCACGGCCTCCGTGGCCAGCGCGAGCAGCTTTCGCCGCGTATTGACAATCTCTTCGGCTGTCACCGCGGCGTAGAAACTCTGGCCCACGTCGCTCAATACCTGGTAGCGTTGCTGAGAGACGCCAATTACGTCTTCGCGGCGCTGTTGCTCATAGACGTTTCGCCGTAGCGCTAGTTTGCCGCCCAGCACAAAAGTCTGCTCCACAAAAGCGCCTTGTTCTCCGCCGTCGAAGTACCCTCCGCGAATCTGTTCACCCTGATAGCCAACCGACGGGTTCGGATAAAGCCCCGCCTGCCTTGCCTGTGCTGCCGATCGCTCCACCAGTGCGTTTGCCTGACGCATAGTCGGATTCGTTGCCAGCGCGAGCTTTTGGAATTCATCCAGCCTCATCGCGGGACGGCCGGCGGCCTCTTTCAATAAATCGGGTTCAACTTGCATTCCGGGCATAGCTTGTTGGCTGCCGGACTCGCCCTGCGCTGCCATCAGTCCTGCACCAGCCAGCAGAACAGCTATCATGGTTCCCTTCATATCGCTCTCCTGCCGCCTATATCCCGTGCTGCATGCCATGCATATTCATCGGCTGACCTTGCCCGATCTGATCCATGACTGCGTCGTATTGATCGGCAGGTAACACGCGCACAAACGTCATCATGCCTTGCATGAAGCCGCTCCAGCCCGGCCGCAGCCCATAGTTTTCGGGTCTCTTCTCGACCTCTCCGTTCGCCATCATCGGCCCTTCCATATAGGCGTCTTGGGGAAAGCCGGGCACCCGCCCGGCATCGGGAGCAATGTCGCCGGCGCCGGCCATCCCCCCGTGCTGCATGCCGTTCGCGACCGGTTGATCGTTCGTCGAGCCAACGCCCATTCCGCGGCCCAGGCTCGGACCGTAATCGCTGCCCATCGGCGCGCCCGGTGCGCCATTCAACATCCCCATTCCGTTATTCATGCTTACGTCCGCGGGCATTCCCATCTCCATCCGGGACATCGGGCCGGCATTCGAAGACATCTGGTTCATCATGTGGTGCGGCAGGTGGCAGTGCAGCATCCACGCTCCTGGATTATTCGCAACAAACTCCACATCGCGCGCTTGGGCCACGCCAACCAGCACCGTGTTGCCTGGCAGCCAGGCCGATTCCGGAATACGGCCGCCCTCCGTGCCTGTCGTGTAGAACGTGTGACCGTGCAGGTGGATCGGGTGATGGTCCATGCCGAGATTGATGATCCGGATCCGCACGCGATCTCCCAGCCGGACAGGCAGCGGCGAGGTCGCCGGACCCGCTTTTCCATTCAGCACCAGCCAATTGAACTCCATATTCATCGAGTTCGGAACACTGTTGTTCGGAAGCACCGCGTACTCCTGTAGAAGAATCACATAGTCTTTGTCCACTCTCGGCGCATAAGGGTTCCTGGGATGCATGATGAAGGCTCCCAGGCTGCCCATCATCTCCTGCATGGCCATATGCGAGTGGTAAAAGAACGTGCCTTCCTGATGCAGCGTGAACTCGTAAGTAAAGCGCCCTCCCGGCTTTATGGGGTCTTGACTGATCCCGGGGCCTCCGTCCATCAGGTGGGGAATTTCAAAACCGTGCCAGTGCATGGAAGTGGGCTCTGGTAAATGATTGTCAACGATCATTCGCACGCGGTCCCCTTGTGTCACTTGAATGGTTGGGCCGGGTGCGCTGCCATTGAATCCCCAGAGATCTATCGTTTTATTCGGAGCGATTCGCTGCTTCACCGGCTCGGCTACTAGATGAAAGACCTTTACTCCGTTATCGACGCTAAAAGGAAGGTCTCTCAAATCCGGGGACTGCACCGGCGCGTTACCGGAAGCAGCGCTGCCCTGCTTTCCCTTCGCCCCCGCTTTAGCGGCGGCGAACAGCCCTGTTCCCATGCCGAAGGCGCTTCGAAAGAAATGTCTACGATCGTTCATAACTCTCCTTAATTGAAGGTGGAACAAGCGAACGCTGCTATCCAAACTGCAAAAAGGAGATCAGACGCGGAAGGTAGAAAGAAGAACAAGCACGTCAATGCCTGCGTGCTTATTACTGTCCCATCGGAAGACCGTTCGCGTTCCCCGCCGGCATTCAATCGCCAGCGGCTTCGGCGGGAGAACTACCAGCGTCGATAGGAAAGAAAGTTGGCCTGGCTGGAGGGCGGGGGTGCCTTCCGGACTCGAAAAATCGATCCGGTGGTGTTGGCAGTTCTGGCCGGGCGAGCTGCTCTTCTGAGAATGGTGGGGGCAGCCGGAAAGGTCGGCAGCCGGCGTCACGCACGCGGAAACCATGCATCGCGCCTGGCATTGCGAACTTACTACCAATACGGCCGCAAGAACCATAACCGTACACTGGGTCCTGAGCCGCAACATCAATCCAGAAGTAACATAGTGTCAGCCAGCGTCAAGGAGTACTTTATGGAGAGCGCGAAGGCCGTCACCAAATACCTGACATGGGTCCCACAGCGGAAATGAACTATCTCGGGAAGAACGACCCGAAGAAAGCATTCAACCGGTACGCCGTAGCAGTAAGTTCTGTTGCCGCTGGGTTAGGGCTTCGGTTCGCGCTAGGCAATGCCCTTGGTTCAACGGTCCCATACATCACGTTCTTTCCGGCCGTGATGTGGGCCGCGTGGTTCGGGGGAATTGGCCCGGGTATTTTGACGACAGTTCTTAGTCTCCTCTCGATTTATTTTGCGATACCTCCCTTCCGTCGCCTCGGGGCTAGTTCAACCGGGATTATCGACTCCATTGTATTTGTCTCTGTCTCCGTTTTCATCAGCGTTCTGAGCGAAGCTCTTAGACGGGCGCGCGCCCGGAGCGAGGAACGGCTTCGACACGTAACATCCGAAACGGCCCGGCGAGCCAGTGCCGAAGAGGCGCTAGCGGAATCCAAGCGCGAAGCCGATCGCGAGCGCGACCTGCTGCACATTACGCTTTCCAGCATTGGCGACGCCGTCATCACGGCGGACGCAAAGGGCAAAGTAACCTTCCTCAATTCAGTGGCGCAACAGCTCACAGGTTGGAGCCAAACCGGCGCCATAGGAAGAGCGATCTCGGATGTGTTCGTCATTCGGACCGAAGAAACAGGTTTGCCGCTCGAGAGCCCAGCCGAAAAGGCGATCCAGGAAGGCGTCGTTGTGGGCGTTGACAACCACGCAGTCCTCGTCAACCGGGAAGGGCGCAATATCCCGATTGAAAACCGTGCATCGCCTATTCGCGATGAACATCAACGCGTCATCGGAGTCGTGCTCGTGTTTCGCGATGTCGCTGATCGCCGGAAGTTCGACGAGGCCCTCAAGCTTAGCGACGAACGTCTAAAACTTGCGCTCAATGCTGGCAAGATCGGCGTATGGGACTGGGATATCGTTCATAACCAAGTCGAATGGTCAGACCTGGTTCATGACATTCATGGTGTCGAACGTGGGACGTTTCACGGTGGCGTCCGGGACTTCGCTCGGCTTGTTCATCCGGAAGACCGGCAGCCGATTAACGAAGCCATCCGCGCGGCGCTCGAGGATGATTCTCCGTACGAGGTCGAGTTTCGGGTCATTCATCCCAGTGGGGAGCTGCATTGGGTCTCCTCGACGGCCCGGGTATTCCGGAACGAAGAGGGCAAACCCGTCCGGATGCTCGGTGCAACGACTGACATCACCGCGCGCAAAGACGCGGAAAGGCATTTGCGGCAGCAATGGCACACGTTTGACATTGCCCTTTCTAATACTCCCGACTTCACTTATATCTTCGATCTGCAAGGCCGCTTCACCTACGTAAATTGCGCCCTGCTGTCCCTTTGGCAAAAGCCTCTCGAAGAGGCCCTCGGGAAAAACTTCTTCGAGCTTGGCTATCCTCCGGAACTGGCCGAGCGCTTGCAGCGCCAGATTCAAGAGGTCATTGCTACAAAAGAGCCGCTGCGCGACCAAACGCCCTTTACCGGGCCAACCGGAGAAACTCGCCACTACGAATACATCTTTGTGCCGGTACTTACAGCCGGCGATCAGGTGGCGTCGGTCGCCGGTTCCACTCGCGACGTCACGGAGCGAAACAGAGTCGAGGAGGCTTTACGCAAGAGCGAGGAGCGTCTAACGTTTGCGCTGGAGGCCGGCGGTGGCGTAGGGACCTGGGACTGGGACGTCCCGCAGAATCGCGTCTTTTGCAATTTCCAATTTGCCAGGCTTTATTCGGTGGACCCGGAACGGGGCGCCAAAGGAGTGCTCATTGAGGAGTTCGTGGAGCATATCTACCCGGCCGATCGCGGCCGCGTCGACAGCAGTATCCAGCAAGCCCTCAAACAAGGCGAAGACTTTGCCGAGGAGTATCGCGTCGTTCAGCCGGATGGTTCGGTGCGTTGGGTTTATGCGCGCGGCCGATGTCACTTGGACGAGGGCGGCAACCCGTCCCGTTTTCCGGGCGTGGCGTTTGACATTACCGAGCGCAAGCGTGCCGAGGAGTCGCTGCGGGAAAGCCAGGACCGGCTCCGCGCCATTTTCGACGGCACCTACGAATATATTGGTCTCCTTGCTCCTGACGGCCGCTTGTTAGAGGCTAACCGTGCATCCCTGACGTTCGCCAATAACGCGCCCGCGGATGTACTCGGCCTGCCATTCTGGGACACGCCTTGGTTTACGGCCACGCCGGGAGCGCCGGAGGCCGTGAGGGAAGGAGTCGCTCGCGCTGCCACCGGTGAGTTTGTTCGCTTCGAGGCCAAAATACAGCGCCCGTCTGGTGAATGCCCAACCTTCGATATCTCATTCCACCCTGTGCGGAACGAGCGCGGCGAAGTCGTACTCATCGTGCCCGAAGGACGCGACATCACCGGCTTAAAGCGCGCCGAAGACGATCTCAGGCGCTCCAACGAGGAACTGAAGCGCGTGAACCGCGAACTGGAGGAGTTCGCCTATGTTGCGAGTCATGATCTTCAGGAGCCTTTGCGCACAGTGAACATCTACACGCAGCTAATGTTCAGAAACAGCGGCGTGGATGCAGCGAAGGCAAGCCAATTCGCTGCCTTCATTCAGCAAGGAGTCGCCCGCATGCAAGCGCTCATTCGGGATCTCCTGGCGTTCTCGCGCGTTGTGCATACGGAGGAGTTAGAGGCCAGCACTGCGGACCTTTCCACCTCCTTTCGCGAAGCGTTGGCTGTACTCAAGAACGAGATTGAGCAAACCAGCGCAGTCGTTACTGCTGAAGCGTTGCCGACGGTGCGCGGGGATACGTCGCAGATGGCCCACGTATTCCAAAACCTTCTCTCAAATGCGATGAAATATCACAACAGTGACGCGGTACCGGAGATTCATGTCTCTTGCGAGCCGGACGGCGATCAGTGGGTAGTCTCCGTGCGGGACAACGGAATCGGTTTTGATCCGAGTTATGCCGAGCGCATCTTCAAATTGTTCAAACGCCTTCATAAGGACGAGTATCCGGGTACCGGGCTGGGCTTAGCTATTTGCCGGCGCATCGTGGAGCGCTTCGGAGGGCGCATCTGGGCCGAAAGTAGACCTGGCGAGGGATCCATATTCCGCTTCGCGCTCCGGCGTGTCGACGCGGCTCCATGAGTTTGGACATTTCCCGAGAGATGGAGGTGGGGCGGACGGTCTTGCCGTCTGCCTTTGACCATATGATCGACCGGTGACTTGTTGGGATGGCGGGAGACGAATTTTTTTTCAAGAGCTGCTGTTGTGACGGCCCTTCGAGTTAGCCGAGGCTCGTAATGGGCGGTAAGGGTTGGTCGGGCATGTAGCCGACGAACTCCTCAAGAATGATGTTCCCTTTGTATTCAATTTCCTGGTGGATGCCTATGGAGGTGCTGTAGTAGGCGAAGGCAGTGCTTTGCTTGAGCTGCGTGAAAAACTTCTCGGGCTCCGTCTTCGGAGCCTTTTCGTTCTGGGAGATTTTTTTCAACAACTCGATCTGCTGATCCTTGCTGATCTGCAAGAATGCCTTGTCGAACATCGAATGCGAGACCTGATTGACAGCGGCCAGGCCTTTTCGCCAGGAGGTTTTGTCTTCGGGAAGAAAGGCTTCCGCGACGGTCTTGTCGATGAATGACGCCACTCCCGCATCGTGCGCTCCAGGCGAATGATCGTCGGTGGGAACAATCAGCTCCGTCAAGACGTCGAGCGTGGCGAATTCCTCTTTCGTGAAGAAAAGAGGAGCTCCGGGTTCAGGCGCCGACAGCGCGAGCGGCGCCGCCAATGCCGCCGCAGTAAGAGTTTTGAACAGGTCGCGCCGGTTCAGATTCGGTTCCATTAGACCTCTCCTTTCTTGAGCTGATCCGCAAGATTATCGCAAGAGCGCCAGCATAAAGCCATGATTGTCCATGTCGGGTTCTGGCATGATGCATTGACGTGAGTGCTGCCGTCCACCACCAGCAAATTCTTTACGTCGTGCGCCTGCTGAAACTGATTCACAACGGAAGTCTTGGGATCGTTTCCCATGCGCGCCGTCCCGAGCTCGTGTATGGACCAGCCTTCGGGAAGCATTTCATCGCTTACGGAAACGATCTCAAACTTCGCAGCTTCGAACATCTCCCGTGCGGTCTTGGCCATGTCTTTACACATGTTGCGCTCATTTTCGCCGAAGCGATAGTTGAAGCGAAGCACTGGAATGCCCCAGGTATCCTTCACGTGGGGATCAATACCGACCTCGTTCTCATAGCGGGCAAGCACTTCCCCGAAACCGCCCATTCCGATGGTCGCACCGGCGTAACGGCGGACATTCTTCTTGTACTCCGCTCCGAACCCGGATGTGTCGAACACAGTTCCGGGAATCATGCCACAGCCGGAATCGCCTTCGAAACCGTAACCGCGAATGAAATCGGGCTCGCGGGTGGTGAGATTGCGAAAGCGAGGTACGTAGAATCCGCCGGGCTTGCCGTCATCGAGGGTGCGCGGCCGGCCAACCATATCGGGCATGAAGCCGGAGATGGAAGGCCCCATGACGTGTTCGCAAAAGTTGTGGCCCACGTGGCCGCTGGAGTTCGCAATGCCGTTCGGGTAAAGGGTCGATTTCGACAGAAGCATCAGCCGGGTGGATTCCAGAGTGGAGGCGGCCAGCAGAACCGTCTTCGCTTTGGCCTGGTAACTCTTTTTCGTTTCGCTGTCCAGGAATGAGACGCCGGTGGCTTTGCCGGTGCTCTTATCGACGGTTACTTCATAGACCGTGGAGTTCGGTCGGATAGTCAGATTGCCGGTGTCCATGGCGGGCCGAAGAAGACCGGTGGGAGAGTCAAAGGCGGCATGAATATCACAGCCGCCCACATGCCGGTTACAGGCGCCGCGGCTATAGCAATGGCTGCGGTACTTGTTATGCTTCAAGGTCTCGGTGGCAACGCCGGCACGATAAGGCGTTAGCGTCCGGTCCATGCCCTTCAGCTTCTCCCTGAGAAACAGCTCCGTGTAGCTCAACTTGATGGGACGCATGAAAATGCCGTCCGGCAACTGGGGCAGGTTTTCGGGGAATCCGGAGACGCCCAGATAGCGATCCACCTTGTCGTAATAAGGTGCGACGTCGGCATAAGCGATGGGCCAGTTCTCGCCGTAGCCATCGTGGTCTTTGGCTTTGAAATCGTAGTCGGACAAGCGAAGGGCTAGGCGCCCCCATATGTTGGTCTTGCCGCCAATGGCGCGCGACCGGACCCAGGCGTAGCGAGTGCCGGTGTAGGGATGTTCCTTTTCGTTGACGACTAGAGTTTTGCTGTAGTCGGAGAAACCCCAACCCTGGATGTAAGATTCGACATTCGGGAACGGCGAGTTTTTACCGTAGGGAGACCGGATGTTGTATTCGTTCATCGTCAGGGCGTGATAATCAGGCGGCATTCCGCCACGGCGGGGGTGGTCATAAGGCCACTGCATAGAGTGCAGAATCTTGCTGGTGTCCTGGTGTTTGCCGGCTTCAAGAACCAGCACCTTCAGGCCTTGCGCCGTGAGCGCATGCGCCGCCATTCCGCCGGCCGCGCCTGAGCCGACAACGACTGCGTCATAGGTGGTCTTGAGATCAACTTCGGGAGTGTTCGGGGCGGGAAATTGAAGGAGCATCCGGTTTCCTGACTAGAATTGTATGCCTTCGGGTTCCCGGAGGGAGTGGAGATGGGCTATTTTCGTTCCTGTCCAAGCGGTCACGAGTCGACCAGCGGAGCCCTGAATTTGGAAACCATCGGAGCGGTTTGAAAAATAGCGAGCATTCAACTCGGCCGCGCCCAGGTCTTCGATCTGCTGGAAGCCGTTCTGGTGAAGTTCCTGCGCCAGATCCTGCGCATTGAAGAAGAGTTGAAACGGCTCGCCAGCTTCGGCGACACGGCTTGAAATGAAATCGAGCGCGGCACGTTCTCGCGCGGGGAGCAGATCTCTTCGGACGGCGTAGTCAAAAGTCACGCCCGAAGGGGAAGCTTGGGCAGCTATGAAGGCAACGGTGCCGGCGAATGCCTCGCGAGTAAGATACGGCGTGACGCCCAGCCAGGAGAAGAAGACCGGTTGATCGGCCGAGAGACCGTTCGCGTGAAGCTGCTCAAAAAGACTCTGCCGCTCAAAGTCGACGGGAACGAAAGTGAGCTCGGAGGGCACGCTGATTCCGGCGGCGGCCAACCGCTCGCGCTTCCAGGCTTGCGTGGCCGGGTGGTCTACTTCGAAGATGCGCAGCCCCAAATGAGGGAACGGATTACGGTACGCGAACGTATCTAGACCGGCGCCAAGGATGACATAGTGCCGGACGCCCTGGCCAATTGCAGTTGCGAGTTGATCTTCCGTATGTCGGCTGCGGGCGACCATGAATGCTCGCAGGCCACGAGACAATGCGGTTTGCGATTTGTCAGGCGAGGCTGTCAGGGCGGCAGCGCGTTCCGGCGGCAAAATCTGCAACGCGACCGGATCATCTAGTATCAGCGGACGATCGAAGATCTGGTGCGCCGCACGCCGGGCAGCAACTCCTAGAGCGGTGACACTGGGGCGCCAGTCTTCCATATTTCACGAAGAAATTCTTGAAAGCGCGCGTTACTCCTCCACCTCTTTGGCCGGTTTCGCGGCGGCGATGCGCACAACCTCACCTTCCACCAGCGAGTCAGGCGGATTCGCGACGATTGTCGCGTTCTCAGGCAAACCCGACAAAACCTCGATCGTGTTGCCGAAGTCGCGGCCGACGGCAACAGTCAACAGCGCTATTTTGTTTCCGCTTCCGACCACCGGAACGCGCAATCCTTGAGAGCGGAAAATCAATGACGTGGTGGGAATGATCAGGGTTGGCGCCTTGGACCGCACGTTGAAATGGACCTCCGTATATGCGCCGGGGAAGAGCAGGCCGGTGGGATTGGGAACATCCACCTCAACAAGCAGCGTTCGGGTGGTGGGGTCAAAGGCATCGGCGGTCCGAACCAGCCTGCCGGGAAAACGGCGGCCCGCGAGTTCGGGTAATGTCAGATCCGCTTCCAGACCCGGCGTCGTATCGTGCGAGTAAACTTGCGGAACCTGAACAAAAACGCGCAGTTTGTCAATAGTAGAAAGATGAAAGAGTTCCCTGGCGGCACCGCCGGATGATCCCGAATCAATTAATTGACCGATGTCGGTGTTACGAGCCGTGATGACTCCGTCGAAGGGCGCGTAAATCCTTTCGAAATCGACCATTTGCTGCAGGCGATCGACGTTGGCTTGGGACGCTTTGACGGTGGCTGTTTGGGCGGCGGCGCTTTGCACGGCATTATCCACATCCTGCTTGGCGACTGAGTCTGTCTTGAAGAGATCTACGTAACGCGTCGCCGTGGTTTGCGGCGAAATCAGCGACTCGTGGTTTCCCGGATTTGGTGGATGAGCGTCCGAAGCTGTTCCTCCGAGGCAACACCGTTAATCCGGAAGCTGTTGACAAACACAGTTGGCGTTGAAACCACCTCGATCTGACCAGCAAGCGCTACGTCCAACTCGACCTCTTTCAAGGAATCCCCGCGTTCGATGCACACTTTTAGCTGCGCGGGATCTACCAAATTAGCGCCCACTGAACCGACATAATGCTCAATTTCGGCTGAGATATTGTCAGGGCGCAGCTGACCTTGGAGTTGAAACAACAGGTCGTGCAGGATCCAAAACGCCTCGTCACTCTGCCTCGCCGCGCAGGCAGCGACCATCGCCGCCTGCCGACTCCAATCGTGAATCGATAGAGGTAGGTTTCTAAACATTATCCGTACGTCTGGTTCAAAAGGCGCGACCCGCTCGCGCAGTATCATTGCTTGCTGTTTACAAAACGGACATTGGAAGTCAGAGAAGACCGTTATCGCTACAGGCGAATCCATTCGGCCTAAACTCGGCGCCTTGGTAGCAAGTAGGCTCTTTAGTAGGAGCTGCTCGTTCTTCTGCTCCTCAGCACCCGGATCAGAACTCGAATCAAAAAGATCTTTAGAGAGAAACCTGCCATCGGGCGAAACGTAGAGCGCCAAAACGAAGTCCCGTGTGGCGGAAACAGATCGAAACTTCAATCGCCGGAAGCACGTGTTCTTCACCAGCGAGATATCTTCGGCCTCGATTCTTAGCGGGAATGAGAGCTTGTACTTCTGTTGGACATAGTTTGAAAGGCGTTCGAGCTTGGATCGCGGGAGCGGTTCGCAGGCGGTTTGAGCCATAGCCAGCCGCGATACAGATATGGTTGTGGCAACTATGAATCTAAGTGAGAGATCTGTCGACACGTTATTTCTTTGGTAGGTTTACTGCTGTGCCAGTAAAAATACGTCGTAGGCCGACCGGTCCGCCGGGTTCCGAACATCGTCTACTACGCGGGACTTGTACCTGAATTGGTTGCCATAGATATCTGCCCAGGATGACTTATGATATTTCAGGTTAATTGCCTTAACGCCGAGCTCTGTTAAGCTATGCAGCTCGTCGGGCTCGGAAATGCCGTTATGGTTCTTGTCCTGCCACAGCCGCAGCTGAGAGAAGATCGCATCCCGTTCGTCGATTATTCCGTCCCCGTTTCCGCCGTTCTCTGGCTTGTCAAATTCTGCCAGTGCTGCGAATCCGTTGGGGTCCTGGGATTTGGGCTGGGGAGTCACATTGCCAAACATTTCTGTACCGTTGTCAATCGTTCCGTTACCATTACGATCCAGCACGAGCCAAGCGTCATCCGAGCGAGCTGCTGTCCAGGACATCTGGATTTTCCTTCCGTCGCCAAAAAAGTCGAAGAGAACGCCATCTTTGGCGTCCGTAAGATCGAACCCGTTGCCGGCGACGTCAATTATAATTGGAGTTCGAGTTGAGCAACAATCCTGACCCTCATTGCCCGGTATGATTGATGCGCCCGCTGGGCAGCCCTCATTTGTACTCCCGTACGTACAGTAATCGGGGTTCAGATACACGCCGCAGCTTGGTCCTGACGGGCACGGAGGATACTCTGAGCCGTAGCCCTCATTCGCGTTCGTCGCCGTTGTTTCACACGAGGTTTTATTCGAGACATTTCTATTAACCTGCTCGACATCTATCGCCTGGATACTTGCCACGATCGGGTCGCAGGTTAGCGCGTCTGTTGCGCCTCGCATTACTGAGGTGGCCGAGGTACAGTTCGGCTGTGGGCTTGGGTAGGTCTTATATGCCTCCCTAAGCCCCATTTCGTGGCCGAGCTCATGCACTAGAATGAATTGGCCGTTACCAGTTGCGATATCGCCGGTCTCGATTGTTATTACCATCGGGCCGGGAGGCAGTTCGGCCATGCCGCACACACCGTTCGTATTCCCTTTTATTATCTTGATATCCCCCTGTGCCGCGCTGTAGGTCTGCTCAAGCCAGTAGGCCAGGGTATTCATCCCCCAACAGTTGTTCGGGTCAGTTGCAGAGTTCCACATACTTATGGCGTTAGTGAGGGCGCTCTCAAGGCCGGGATCAATTACTCCGCCCGCGTACCAGCTCGTGTCCACGTATATGTTTACAATCGTTCGACCGTTGTTTTTCCCGTGTGTGGCGCTATACGGCGTGAAGGCGGTGTTGCATGGGGGGCATTGCTGGCTCGAGCACTGGCCTTGCGCGCTCACGATGGCTACGCCCATTGACAGGGTGCAGAGGAACGCTGTACGTGATAGTGGGGTCATTGAGTTATCTGGGACGCGCGAAGGGCGCTGCCAATAGACGCAGCTCAGACATGTGCCCGTTCGTGAGACTTGTTAGGTCCGACCACAGCAAATTGGTGTCGGAATCAACCCGCGCATGGATTGTATCGTCGCTATGAATCCAGTACATTCCGCGTGGACCGTAGTTAGATACCGCCAACCCTCCAGAGGCTCGAAAGATCGCGAAGATCAGATGACGCGGCTCATTATTAGGCATGCTCCCTTCTGGGCCGAGCATTGTGATCGTTACTCCATCAACGTTTACAGTGCCGCCAACCTCGCCTAGAACGAACTCGCTAGGCGCTAATGGAAGCATGTCTTGAGGAACGTCTTGCGGGAGCGCATCCTGAGGGACATAGCTTTGACTAGAAAGCTTTTCGAGTGTCCGATATTTACGCCAGGTGAATATATGGTAGGCATCATGGTTTGTTTCGCAGGATAACAGCTGTCCGACCACGGCGGTGGTGTGTAGCAGGGCGTCCTGCAACGGTTCCATTTCGGCGTACAGTATCGACGGGTGGCCAATCGTCGTGGACCTTTTGCCATGTTCCACCGCCCGTCTGGCGTACCATGCCAGTGTCCCGCGGTCATCTGTGGTATTTTGCCCGGACTGGGCGAGCGCGACTGTCGCAATTCCGGCTGCAAGCACAGCCACCAACGAGGTACGCTGCCGTTTTGCAAAGGCCATCGGAATCAATTCCATCGAACCTCCTTCAAAACGCGAACCGGCTTCCAGTTTAACGAAACAGTACTTCTATTGCATCGACTTGTCAAGTAATTCTTTGGAATTGTCAGGTATTTTTCAGAAAGTGAAAGAAGAGTTGAAACGGCTCGCCAGCTTCGGCGACGCGGCTTGAAATGAAATCGAGCGCGGCACGTTCTCGCGCGGGGAGCATATCTCTTCGGAAGGCGTAGTCAAAAGTCACGCCTGAAGGGGAAGCTTGGGCAGCTATGAAGGCAACGGTGCCGGCGAATGCCTCGCGAGTAAGGTACGGCGTGACGCCCAGCCAGGAGAAGAAGACCAGTTGATCGGCCGAGAGACCGCGTTCCGGCGGCAAAATCGGCAACGCGACCGGATCATCCAATATCAGCGGACGATCGAAGATCTGGTGCGCCGCACGCCGGGCCGCTACTCCTAGAGCGGTGACACTGGGGCGCCAGTTTTCCATATTTCACGAAGAATTCTTGAAGCGCGCGTTACTCCTCCACCTCTTTGGCCGGTTTCGCGGCGGCGATGCGCACAACCTCACCTTCCACCAGTGAGTCAGGCGGATTCGCGACGATTGTCGCGTTCTCAGGCAAACCCGACAAAACCTCGATCGTGTTGCCGAAGTCGCGGCCGACGGCAACAGTCAACAGCGCTATTTTGTTTCCGCTTTCGACCACCGGAACGCGCAATCCTTGAGAGCGGAAAATCAATGACGTGGTGGGAATGATCAGGGTTGGCGCCTTGGACCGCACGTTGAAATGGACCTCCGTATATGCGCCGGGGAAGAGCAGGCCGGTGGGATTGGGAACATCCACCTCAACAAGCAGCGTTCGGGTGGTGGGGTCAAAGGCATCGGCGGTCCGAACCAGCCTGCCGGGAAAACGGCGGCCCGCGAGTTCGGGTAATGTCAGATCCGCTTCCAGACCCGGCGTCGTATCGTGCGAGTAAACTTGCGGAACCTGAACAAAAACGCGCAGTTTATCAATAGTAGAAAGATGAAACAGTTCCCTGGCGGTACCCCCGGAGGATCCCGAATCGATTAATTGACCGATGTCGGTGTTGCGGGCCGTGATGACTCCGTCGAAAGGCGCGTAAACCTTTTCGAAATCGACCATCTGCTGCAAGCGATCCACGTTAGCCTGGGACGCTTTGACGGTCGCGCTTTGGGCGGCGGCGCTTTGCACGGCGTTATCGACATCCTGCTTGGCGACTGAATCGGTCTTGAAGAGATCGACATAGCGCGTCGCGGTCGTTTGAGCAAGCGCCAGATTGGCTTCTGAAGTAGTCAAATCATGTTTGGCCTGTTGCAGTTGTTGATCTACTTCAGGACTCTCGATCACGGCGAGCAAATCGCCCTTCTTCACCCGGGAACCGATGTCGTGGGACCAGCTTTTCAGGTATCCGCTGGTGCGGGCGAAGATAGGTGCGTCAACAAACGCTTGCATCGTGCCCGGAAGTACAACTTCTTCCGAGGCGGCTGCGCGGCTGGCATGAAACACGGTAACAACCGGTTCGGCCCGGCGCGCGGTTTCTTCGCGAAGAACCTTTTGGGCTCGCATGCGGGGGATGATTCCGGTAGCGACAATGATGGCGACAATGGCGAAGACTACGAGAACGCCGAGAATGGACGCGATTCGCGACATTCGTTTCTCTACGCCGCCTTCGGCCTGCGCCGGTCATGGAGCAGGCTGAAGAATACCGGAACGAAAAAGAGCGTCGCAACGGTGGCGAAGAGGAGGCCGCCAATAACGGCGCGGCCAAGGGGCGCGTTCTGTTCGCTTCCTTCGCCGACGCCGAGCGCCATAGGCAGCATGCCGATGATCATCGCGAGCGCCGTCATCAAAACCGGACGGAACCGGGTAAAGCCGGCAAGCGACGCGGCATCGGCGGCCGTATCTACGTCGGGAAGCTGCTCCTTGGCAAAGCTAACCACCAGGATGCTGTTGGCCGTGGCAACGCCCATACACATGATGGAGCCGGTAAGGGCAGGAACGCTGACGGTAGTGTGCGTGACAAAGAGCAACCAGATGATTCCGGCGAGCGCGGCCGGCAGCGCGGAAATGATAATGAACGGATCAAGCCATGATTGGAAGTTAATGACGATGAGCATGTAGACCAGGACAATAGAAAAAGCCAGCCCGCCGATAAGGCCTCGAAAAGAGGAGCGCATGGTCTCGATCTGCCCGCGCACGACCACGCTCGAGCCGCGGACCAGATTCTGCTTGTTCCGCGCAATGATGCGATCAATCTCGTTGGCGACGCCGCCGAGATCCGTGTCCTGCACCGAGCCGTAAATGTCTATCACCGGAGCGATGTTGTAGTGCGATACAGTGGCTAATCCCGTAGAGCGCCGGATATGGGCCAGGCTGGCGAGAATTTGGGGGGCGCTGCCGGGAACGGTGATCGGAATGTTGCGCAAATCGGGCAAGGAGTCCATGTCGTACTGCGGAGACTCAGCGGCTATGTTGTAGCTGACCCCATTGCGCGGATTGAGCCAGAACGTAGGCGACGTCTGAAAGCTGCCACTGAGAGCCACCAGGATGTTGCCGGCGATATCACGAGAGGTAAAGCCGGTCAGGTTGGCCTTGGTGCGGTCAAGATCAATGAAAAACGTTGGCTGGTTGAAAGGTTGCTGCACGCGAAGATCCGTCGTCCCGGGAATCATCTTCACCTGCTCGAGCAAGCGGTCCGCAAAGGTTCGATTTGCCTCCAGATCCCGCCCAAAAATTTGGATGTCAATCGGAGCCGGGAGGCCGAAATTCAAAATTTGGCTGACGAGATCGGCCGGGAGGAAGTAGAACAGAACGCCTGGATATTCCTCAGGCAGCCGGCGGCGCAGCGCGCGGACATATTCATCCGTGCGCCGGTGTTTTTGGGAGAGCGAGACGAGAATATCGCCCTCGGCGGGACCGATAGTGCCATTGTTGCTGTAAGAAGTGTTCAACCCGCTGTACGGCAGGCCGATGTTATCCAGAATGTTCACCACTTCATTTGGCGGAATAACCTCGCGAATCGATCTCTCCACGTCATCGAAGATCTTGGCGGTTTCTTCAATTCGAGTGCCCGTGAGCGCCCGCGCGTGCAGCCGGAACTGGCCGCTGTCAGAGGAGGGGAAGAAGTCCTGGCCGAGCCACGGGATCAAGGCGAACGAAGCAACGCAGGCCAGCAGGAAGCAGACAACGAAAATGGCTCGATGCCGGATGCAAGTCTGGAGGACGGAACGGTAACGGTGGCGGACTTTCTCGAAGCCGTTTTCAAACATCTGCTGCGCGCGGGTAAATGGATTGCGCAAGTTGGCATGGGCGAGCGCGTCGTGGTGGGAATGACCCTTCAGCAGGTATTTAGCCATGGTGGGGACGATGGTTCTCGACAGCAGGTACGAAGCGAGCATCGCAAAAGAAACCGCCTCCGCCAGCGGAACGAACAGATATCGCGCGACGCCAGTGAGGAAGAACATGGGTACGAAGACGATGCAAATGCTGAGGGTGGAAACCAGCGCGGGAACCGCAATTTGCGCGGCGCCATCCAGAATCGCTTGTTCAATTTCCTTGCCCATCTCAAAGTTGCGATTAATATTCTCAATCTCAACGGTGGCATCATCGACCAAAATGCCGACGGCCAGCGCGAAACCCCCCAGCGTCATGATATTGATCGTCTCGCCCAGCGCGCTCAATGCAAAGAGTGAGCAAAGGATGGAGAGCGGAATAGAAATTGCAATGATCAGCGTGCTTCGCCAACTGCCCAGGAAGACCAGGATCATGACAGCCGTTAGGCAGGCGGCAATCACGGCCTCGCGCAGCACGGCGCTGATAGAAGCGCGCACGAAGACGGACTGGTCCGCGATAGGGGTAATGCGGAGTTCTGGGGGCAGCGTGGTGGCGATCGACGGCAGCATCTTGCGTATGTTCGCAATGATGTCGAGCGTGGAAACATCGCCCGATTTGAGAACGGTCATCAGCGAGCCGCGCTGGCCGTCGGAGCGGACGACGTTGGTTTGCGGCGGGTAGCCGTCGCGAACGTGTGCCACGTCCCGCACATAAATGGTAGTCCCGTTGAGGCTCTTAATGGGCAGGTTGTTCAGATCGGTGACGCTGGCGGGGCTGCCGTTGATGGCCACCTGATATTCCAGCGGGCCAATCTTTGAGGTACCCCCGGGCAAAATCAGGTTCTGATCGCCGAGGGCATTCACCACATCGGACGGTCCCAGGCCCTTGGCCTGAAGGGCTTGGGTATTGAGATCCACCATCACCTCCCGCTGCTTGCCGCCGTACGAGTACGGAATGGCGGTGCCGGGAATGGTTACCAACTGCGTGCGAATGAAGTTCTGGCCCAGATCATTGAGCTCTTGCTCACTTAGGCCCTGGCCGGAGAGAGCGAGTTGAAGGATAGGTACTGTAGACGCGTTGTAGGTGATGATAAGCGGCGGCGTTGTGCCGGCGGGCAGTTGCCTTAACTGCGTCTGCGAAATAGCCGTGACTTGCGCGATGCCGGCGTAGAGGTTGGCGTGCGGCTGGAAGAAAATTTTCACCACAGAAATGCCATTCATCGATTGCGACTCAATGTGCTCGATGTTGTTGACGGTAGTGGTAAGCGCGCGCTCCGTGATGTAGACGATGCGATCAGACATGTCCTGGGCGGAAAGGCCCGCGTACTGCCAAATCACGCTGACTACGGGTATATCGATGTTGGGAAAGATGTCCGTGGGCGTCCGGGAAATGACCACGGGCGCGAGTATGAACAGCATCAATGCAAGAACGACAAACGTGTACGGCCGCCGGAGTGCGAGGCGAACGATCCACATAAAGACTCCCTAGAATGAACCCGTAGCGGTATGAGAAACCACTCCTGAGCCGCGGAAAAGGCAATCAGAATTTTAATTATGGACTATGCGCGTTTTTGCGCTGCAATGGCTCTCACGCGGTAGCGGCTCGATTTTTCGAAGCACCCGAGCGTTTCGAGCGTCCGTGGCGAACCCATTTGAAAATTGAGTAAACGCTGCCGATGAGGCAGATCAGAATGAACCCTATCATCACGTTCTTGAATACCTCCGAGTTAGCCCAGCGGATAATCACGCGGCCGAATTTGATGGCAAGCGCTCCCAGAATCAGAAACCGGACCGCGCGGAAGGCGGCGACGATTACCAGCAGGCGGCGGCGAGGATATCCGAGCGCGATGTTGACTCCGGCAACCATGCTGAAAGGGAAGGGCGGCGGTGCCAGGCACCCAACCGCGACCGCAAGTCCTCCGCGTTCGCCGATTTTTCGCTTCAGGTATTCGAACTGCTTTTGGCCTGCGATTTTCTGGATGCCCTCCTCGCCGAGTTTCCGCGCCATCACATCCAGCAGCAATACCCCCGCTGTGGAGCCGCAAGTGGCCATGAGCACATAAAGCAGATAGCCCTGATGATGACGGGCGATAAGGGCGATGACCAGAATGTCATTGCCGAAAGGAAGGAAGAGAAAGGAGGAGTCCAGAACACCCAACACCAACGGTCCGAAATACCCGAGGCGGAAAAGGAAGACAAGCAGGTGGTGGAAGAAAGAAGACAAGCGATGTCAGCCGTGCGCGCGATGATCCACTGCCGGAAACCCTATTGTCCTCGATATTCGCGATTTTGTGGCAGAAGCCGCAAAGTCCTGAATCCCTGCTCTAGCCCCCTCTTGCACCTCCCGCGTTTGAACACAACATCCCAACGCCGGACGTCATTCGCCCCATCGCAATCCCCTCGCGTACGTGAAAACAAGGCACTTAGCTCATCCCAACGCGTGGCCCATCAAGTGCCGCAAGCGGTTCAGTCGCCGATGCGCCAACTCATCCCGGCGAAAGGATACCGATAAACGTGCTACAGGACCTGCGCTACTGCTTCCGGCAACTGATCAAGACCCCCGGCTTCACGCTGACCGCCATCGTCTCCCTGACCTTGGGCATCGGCGCCACCACCGCGGTCTTCAGCGTTATCTACGCCATCCTCATGAATCCGTACCCTTATGCGGCGCCTGACCGCATGGTCCACATGCGGCTCATCGACGCCGCCAGTCACGAAAACGGCTTCGGGCTCACCACCGGCCAGTGGCAAGTCATCAGGAAATCGCCCGTCGTCGAAGACGCGTTCGCCCAGGACGATTGGAGCCTCACTGTCACGGGTCGTGATCTCCCCGAAGATGTCAACGGGACCTACTTCACTTCGAATGCCTTCAAGTTCTTCGGCGTGCCCACTGCGCTTGGACGCGGATTGCTGCCATCCGACGCCATTGATGGTCAGGATCCCCAGCCCGTGGTGGTGTTGAGTTACAAATTCTGGCAGCGTCACTTCGGCTCCGATCCTGGCGTCGTGGGCCACACCCTGCAATTGGTCCGCAAAACCTACACCATCATCGGCGTCGCTGCCCCCCGCTTCACCTGGGGTGACGGCGATGTATACCTTCCGCTCAAAGTTACTCTCGACCCCACGCGTACTTACTATGTCGGAGTTCGCCTCAAACCGGGAGTTACTCACGAAGCGGCCAACGCCGCGCTCCAGCCTTTGATCGAACAGTTTGCCAAGGAGTCGCCCAACCACTTTCCCAAAGGTCGCTTCAAGTTCCGCGTCGTCGGCCTCAATGACGATTTCAAGAAGCAGCTAGGCGGCACTCTGTATCTCTTGTTTGCCGCCGTCGCCTTTCTCCTCCTGATCGGCTGCGGAAATGTCTCTATTCTGGAGCTGGCCCGAGGCACAGGGCGGCAACATGAGTTCGCGGTGCGCGCCGCCATCGGGGCCAGTCGTCGCCGCCTGGTTCGCCAGATGTTAGTGGAGGCCCTGCTGCTTTCGCTCACCGGCGCCGCCCTCGGCGTGTTGCTCGCCTATCGTGTCGTCGCCATCATCGCTGATCTGCTCCCGAAATACCAATTCCCGCACGAGGCGGCTATCCAGCTCAACGTTCCGGTGCTGATCTTCAGCGTGGCGCTGGCTGTTCTCACTGGCGTGATCTTTGGTCTCTGGCCGTCCTTGCAACTGTCGCGCCCAGACGTCGTTCAAGTAATGCAGTCCAGCACGCGCCGCATCGCTGGCGGCAGCCGCGGCCGCATGATGAATACGATTCTCATTGCCGCGCAGATTGCCCTGACGCTGGTCATGTTGGCCGGCGCCGGCGCTGCCATGCGAGGCTTTCTGCGCCTGTTGCACACGCCTTTGGGCTATGACCCCCACAACGTGATGTCGGTCGGCATTCCGGTCCACGATGGCGCTTATCCAACCTGGGCGGCCCGCTCGGCTTATTTCGAATTACTCCGCAACAAGGTCGCCACCGTCCCCGGCGTCAGCATGGCCGCCATTTCCACTAACGCCACGCCGCCTTCGAACGGTTGGAATACAGGCATCGAGATTCTCGGCAAACCGCCGAAAGACGACCAGAAAGTACGCGTCAACTTCGTCAGCCCGGGATACTTTCCTCTCCTGCGAATCCCACTGGCGCAGGGCCGCGTCTGGGACGAAACGGAAAACCACCACGCCGCCCATGTTGTCGTTATCAACGAGACCATGGCCCGCCTCTACTTTCCAAACGGCGCGCTGGGTCAGTCTCTCAAGATCCCCGCGATGACGAGTGAACCGCCGTTTCGACTCTCGCCTCCGGGGGACGTTCCGTGGCTGCTCGTCGTAGGCGTTGTCGCCGACAAACGGGACGATGGCCTAAGAAACCCCATTCTGCCGGAAGCCTTCATCCCGTACACACTGACTATGCGCATGTGGACACAAATCCTGGTGCGGTCCGCAGGCTCGCCTTTGGCTCTGCTTCACGCCATTGGCAAGCAGGTCAACTCAGTCGATGCCGACCAACAGATTAGCGGTGACGCGCAGGACCTGGAGCACTGGATTCAAGGTGAGCAAGAGTGGCAGCAGGAGCATCTGGTGGCCTGGCTCTTCGGTGCATTTGCCATTCTGGCCCTGGCTCTCGCGGCCACGGGTCTGTATAGCGTGGTATCGTTCTCCGTCGAGCAGCGGACCAATGAGTTCGGCATACGCATGGCTCTCGGCGCGCAGCCTGGAGACGTCTTGCGAGTGGTATTTTCCTCCGCGGTGGTCAGTGTGGGCGGTGGTCTGGCGGCCGGACTCCTGTTGACCTTAGCTCTCAACAACGTCCTGGCCCAGTGGGCCGAGGGCAGCTCTCGAGACATTCTCGTTCTGCTGGGCGCGACTGCGCTGCTGACTGTCGTCGCCGCACTCGCCTGCGCCGCACCTGCCCGCCGCGCATCAACCGTCGATCCCATGACGGCGCTACGGTATGAGTAATTCTTTCAACTTGTTTGAGATGCGGGAGCTCACGGAGGTAACGGCTCTGCGAAGCTAAGCTCGTGCCCGTCTGGATCAGTAACGTGAAAGAAACGCTCGCCCCAGGGTGCATCTCTCGGCGGCTGAGGCTTTAATCCCCGCTCCAGCAATAGCCGGTAGTGCGTATCCACGCCATCGACCCAAAAGATGGCTCGCCCCCACCACCGATGTTCGTATTCTGGACTCGCTACCAAATTGACGAAAGCCTCGCGGGCTTTCAAGCTGCTGAACCCAGCATGGTCGCCGCCGTACAGTAACTCGAATCCGAGCTTCCTGTAGAAGTCGATGGAACGAGCCATGTCACGGACGGCGAATGTCACCGCGCTGATGTGCTGGATCACCCAGTCATCTCCACAGAAGACCTCCGAAATTGAGAGACCAATCAAAAGAGCGCGACTACCTCGACTGCTCGCCGGCCTCGATCAGATCGTCTTTCAAGGCGTTTTCCGCGAGTACCGCTAGACGTTTGGGTGCAGCGAGGAGAAAACTATGCACCAGGAGCTCGCGCACTTCTTCCCAATCGATTTCCCCCACGTCCAGCCGCAATCCCACCCAACCTCTCGCGCCAATATACGCCGGCATATAAAATCGCTGGGAATCCGCCGCTATCAACCGGGTATTGTCTCCCGGTAATACCTTGCAAGTCACCGCTACGATACCGTCGCCGTGATGATCGTCCAGATAATAAGCGAAATGCTTTTTTCGAACCATGAAACCGGCATGCCGGCCGTTATACTCTCTGGTCGCTTCTGGCAACGCGAGGCATATGCTCGTGACCCGTTTCAGCCGTATGTCTTCTCGAGCGGACTTTGCCATCTCAGACAGCATAACGCCCTTCCAGGGACCCGCCTCTGCTGTGCTATAGATCGCCTTCATATAGAATATCTCTATATGGATCTTTTGCAGGGAACTCTGGACATGCTGGTGCTCAAAACCCTGCTGCTGGGCCCTTTGCACGGCTATGGAATCGCAAAAGCAATCGGCAGCACTTCGAACGACGCGCTGGAAATCGAATTCGGCTCGCTCTATCCGGCGCTTAAGCGTCTGGAGATGAAGAACTGGATCTCCTCGAAATGGGAGATCTCTGATCACAACCGGCGCGCGAAGTACTATCGGCTCACGCCGGCGGGCCGTAAACAGCTTGCGCAGGAACATTCGAAATGGGCGGAATTCGTCAAAGCGGTGGCAAACGTGATGGGCCCGGCTCCAGGCGAGGTGAAGGGATGATTTGGAGAAGGTTCAAGTACCTTTTGCCGTCGCGCAGACGCGCGGAAGAGCGCGATATGCATGAGGAACTGCAGGCGCTGGCCCAAATAGCGCAGCGAGGCGAGCTCGGCAGCCTGACACTCGCCGCGGAAAATGCGCGCGAAACATGGGGTTGGCCCCAGATCGAGGGTATCCTGGCCGATTTCCGGTACGCTTTTCGCACGCTCCGCCGGCAGCCATTTTTTTATTCGGCTGTAATTGTAATTCTGGCGCTTGGGATCGCTTCGAGCGTCGCCGTGTTCAGCCTCGTGGATGGGATTCTCGTGCGGCCCCTTCCTTACCGCGATCCCCATAGCTTAGTAATGCTGACCAGCTACGCCGATAAACCGCCTTTTGACTCCAATGGCTCACTCTCGTATAACGACTTTCTGCAGCTCAGAGCCAGCGCGCAGTCATTCTCCGATCTTGCGGTTACCTTTCGTACCGGCTGGTCGCGCGTCACCCTGAACAGCGAAACTGATCCGGTTGCAGTCCAGGGAGCGTTCGTCTCGCCCAATCTTTTTGAAATGTTCGGGCGTTTTCCACTGCTCGGGCGCACCTTCACTGGCGACGAGAACAGACGCGCTGAGCGGGTGGTTGTGATTAGCCAAGCGCTCTGGGCGCAGCGCTTTGGCTCCTCGCCGCAGGCCGTCGGGCAAGACCTTGTAGTAGGACGCGACCCGTGGAAAGTCATTGGCGTAATGCCGGCTGACTTCCGGATCCCATTCCTCGACACCCAGCTGTGGGCGCCCGTTTTATCTCATCCGGAGTGGAATGATACCGAAGAAACAAAGCCGCTCGAACGGCCCCGCTGGGACGTGATGGGCCGCCTCAAGCCGGGCGTCACGCTCTCTGCCGCTCAGGCCGAGGTTGATTCTATCGAAAGAGGCCTCAACCTGGCCCTGCCTGAGTTCCATACAGATAAAGTCAGGCTCGTCCCTTTACGCGAACACTTTGCCGGCAGCGTCCGAAAGCCGTTGCTCGTGCTTTTTGGCGCAGTTTCATTTTTGTTGCTTATCGCCTGCGCGAACGTTGTAAGCTTGCTCCTCGCTCGATCGTGGCAGCGTGAACGGGAGTTCGCGATCCGCACCGCCCTTGGTGCTGCGCGAGCCCGCATTCTGCGGCAGTTGATAACCGAGTCGCTGACGCTGTCCTGCGCCGGAGGCCTGCTCGGGGCGGCGCTCGCGTTCACTCTTGTACCTCTGCTGAAGGCGTTGACTCCGGCTAACACTCCACTGCTCGAATCGGTGACGATGAACGAGCAGGGCCTCCTCTTTGCTTTGCTTCTTTCCGTATCGATAGGGCTGCTGCTGGGACTAGCGCCCGCTTGGCAGCGTGCTCCTCGCCAAACGAATCAATCCCTCAGAGCGGCGGAGCGCACCTCCACGGAATCGCGCTCGAGCCGCCAGTTGAAGAATGTCCTGGTAGCTGCGGAGTTTGCGGTCGCGATGGTGCTGCTTACCGGAGCCGGACTCCTGATTCGCAGCTTCGTTGCAGTCCTTTCCGTGAATCCCGGCTTCGATACGGAGAAAGTCCTCACTCTTCAGATCGCGCTACCCGGCAATACTCCTCCGCCGAAGGCGAGCGCGTTTTACGCCGGCGCTCTCGAGCGGATTGCTGCCCTGCCTGGTGTTCAGGCAGCCGGTGGCATCAGCAATCTTTTCTTTCTCAATGAAACGCGAACGCATGCTCTCCGGGAGGTAGAAGGTCATTCGCCTGAACCCAAGTCGGCCTGGACGCCGCTCGTTTGGACACAGGTTTCTGGCCATTACTTCCAGGCCATGGGAATTCCTCTGCTGCACGGCCGCTTCTTCGACGAGAGCGATCGCCCCAATTCGCCGCCCGCGGCAATTATCAATGAGACTCTGGCCCGCCGCTATTGGCCTCGCGAAAATCCGGTGGGCAAGCATCTCAAGGGTTTCGACCCGCGGGGCCAACATGATGATTGGCTGACCGTGGTCGGCGTTGTGACCGATACACGCAGCGGCGGCCTGGAACGAAAACCCTTTTCGCAGATTTATGAGGTGCAGTCGCAACGGGGAGAGCAGATCGACTACCTGGTAGTGCGCACCGCGTCCGATCCGGCAACGCTGGCTGCGTCCGTTCGGACGCTGCTCCGCGGTCTGAATCGCAGCGTGATGGTCTCCTCCATTGCCACCGTGGACCAGTTGCTTGGGCGTCAGGAAATGCAGCGGCGTTTCCAGACTTGGCTGATCAGCGTGTTCTCCGCCCTTGCACTCGCGCTGGCGGCATTCGGGCTCTTTGCGATCATGCACTACTCCGTCGCGGCGAGAAGGAGCGAGATCGGCATCCGCATGGCCCTGGGCGCCAAGCCGAGCGATATCGCGAATCTCGTACTCGGCAATGGCACCCGTTTAGCCATGGCCGGGACGCTGGCCGGCGCCGTCGCGGCCACCTGGCTGACTCGAGCGATCGCGAGCATGCTCTACGACGTGAGGGCGGCCGATCCGGCTACCTTCGCCGTCGCGGCTCTTTCCTTATTCATCGTTGCCCTGCTCGGGTCATATCTTCCGGCGCGTGCCGCCGCGCGCGTGGATCCGTTAAGTGCCATCCGCCAGGAGTGACTTTGAAAAATGAAGGAACGAACCCAAACCACGCTTGCAAAGCAGACCAATATTCAGCGTAAAGTCATACGCTGCCGCCACTTAGCTGTATCACGAAGTTCGTTTGGTAAAAAGGGTCCTAGGCTGCCTTGCCTTTTCCCGTGTGCTCCTCAGCATGGTGTTTGGTCGCTTCCTCTGTGTGTGCGGTCGCGTGCAGTCCGTGGCCGGCGGCTATTTCAGAATGATGAGCGCCCTTTTCGTGGTTGCCCGCTTCGTGATGTTTCGCCGCCTCCCGGTGGTGTTGCGCGGCGAGTTCGTGATGCTCGGCGGCCTTCCGATGGTGCTCAACGCCTTTGTGAGTTGCCACTTTCTTCTCCCTTTGATTAAGTTCGCCCCCGCCGATGTGGCGTGGCTTGACAACAGTGTGATCGTCAATAATGACTTTTTGATGAACTCTGATCCGTATAGCGCTGCAGCAGGGCCGGCAGGTTCTGCGTAAAGACGGATCGAGCAATCACCAGGTCGCACCCACGCTCCTGGGCGGCCTGTCTCAAGTCCGTTTGCACGTGTGAAACGTATCCGAGCAACCTCACATTGCTCGTCTCGCTGTTGCTCTTCAGTTCCGTGATCACATCCAGTGGCTGGGCGGCCGCGTGGTTCAAATCAAGAATCATCACCGCTGGCTGCATGCTTGCCTGAGCCAACGCCTCTTCCTTCGATTTGACGAAAACCGCATCCAGGCCGGCACGCTTGGCTGCGTCCTGGATCTTCACCGTAAACATCAGGTCCGTGAGAACGGCAACCAGTTTCTTGCTCTGATCTGTCATCTGGAATCCGATACTATTCTCCTATTCTCTAGAACTTGCTTTGGCCTTATCATCAAAGAGGTCATGAGCGTCGTCGTCCAACCCGCACAAGAAATAAACCCCTTGCAGGATCCGCTGCGCTTTGCGCGCCAGGTCCCTCCCTGCGCCATCGTGATTTTCGGCGCGAGCGGCGATCTTTCGAAAAGAAAGCTGCTGCCCTCCCTCTACCGGTTGTTTTACGAGCGCCGCATTCCCCCTAATTTCGCGGTTCTCGGCAGTTCCCGAACTCCCATGTCGGATGATCAGTTCCGCGAAATGATGAAGGCATCGGTCACCAAGTTCCTGGAAGATGCTCCTTTCGACGAAGCTGTATGGACGTCTTTTGCCCAGTCTCTTTTTTATGTGGCGGGCGATTTGAACAATCCCTCATCGTATGAAGACCTGCGGAAAAAGCTGGATGAAATCGAAAAGTCTCACCAGACCGCCGGCAACGTCTTGTTCTATCTTTCCACCCAGCCCAGCCATTATGCGGAAGCCATTCTTGAGCTGGGCGCTCACAAACTGAACAGGGGTAACGGCTGGCGTCGCGTCATTATCGAAAAACCGTTTGGGCACGATCTCACTAGCGCGCGCAAGCTGAACGAAGAGATCCACAAAGTGTTGGACGAATCCGAGGTGTACCGCATCGATCATTACCTCGGCAAAGAAACCGTCCAGAACATTCTTGCGTTTCGCTTCGGCAACGGCATTTTCGAGCCGCTATGGAACCGCCGCTACGTGAACCACGTGCAGATCACCGCGGCCGAATCGATCGGCGTGGAAGGGCGCGGCGCGTATTATCAGGAAGCAGGCGCGCTGCGCGACATGATCCAGAATCACTTGCAGCCAAGTGATGGCCACCGTGGCGATGGAGCCCCCGGCGGTCTTCGACGCCCAACGTTCGCGATGAGCGCGCCAAACTGCTCCGCGCCGTTCGAGTGATGAAGTATGAGAGTCCCGAAGTATGCTGTGGCAGGCAGTACGGCCCGGCGCAGGTAGGCGGCGGGATATGCCGGGATTCCGCGAAGAGCCGGGTGTCGACCCGAATCGCAGACCGACACCTACGCCGCCGCGACTTTTTTTGTCGACAACTGGCGTTGGGCCGGAGTGCCGTTTTATATTCGCACCGGAAAGAGCCTGCCCAAGCGCGTCACCGACATCGCCATTCAGTTCAACCGCGCGCCGCTCGGCTTTTTCTCGCGAACGAAACCGGCCCTCGCGGCGTCCCAACCTGCTGATCCTGCGCATTCAGCCGGAAGAGGGCATCTCACTGCGCTTCCTCTCAAATAGCCCCGGCGCGGCATGCGCGTGCGCCCCGTTTCGATGGATTTCAATTATGGATCGAGTTTCGGCGAGCGTACTCCTACGGCCTACGAAACGCTGCTGGTGGATGCCATGACCGGCGATGCCACGCTGTACACGCGCCAGGACATGGTGGAGGCGAGTTGGCAGATCGTGCAGCCGATTTTGGACGTCTGGGCAAATAGTAAATTCGATTTCCCGAACTATCCGTCCGGCACCTGGGGCCCGAAAGAATCCGACAAGATGCTTGAGCGTCAGGGTCATGTATGGAGGGTGCCATGAGCAGCTCAGTCATCTTTCCGGCACAGCCGGAGCAAATCCTAAAAGGGCTGAGCAAGCTCTGGACTTCGCTGGGCCAAGAAGAAAAGCAGCAGGGCCAGCCCACAGTTCTGCGTGCTTGCGCGATGACTTTGATTGTCGCGACAGACACCGGGGATGGCGGCTTTGACGAGTCGCAGACTATCTCCGAATTGATGCGGGAACATCCCAGCCGCGGCGTCGTTCTGGCTGTCTCGCCGGAAGCGGAGCACGGGCTTGAGGCGCGTGTTCTCGCGCAATGTTGGAAGCCCTTCGGCAAAGCGCAGCAGATCTGCTGCGAGCAAATTGAGATCACGGCCCGTCCTGAAAATTGGCCGCACGTGGGCCCCACGTTGATTGGGCTTATCGCGGCGGATCTGCCGGTGATTTTCTGGTGCCGCCATAAAGCGGCCCTCAGTCCAACTGCCACCGCCGATCAAAAAGCAGGCTTGGCCGCAATCATGAACCTCTCGAACAAGGTCATCATCGACAGCTACGACATGCACGCCGATGCAGCCCTTGAACTGATCGCCATTTGGCAGTCGCAAGGTTACGTAGCGGGGGATCTTCACTGGACGCGGCTGACGCCGTGGCGCGAACCCATTGCCCATATCTTCGATAACCAGGACCGCGAAAACAAATTTTCGGCGTTTCACACGGTCGAAGTCGCATATACCGACGATGAGTTGCCGGCGTCGGCGCTCTACGCGGCGGGTTGGATCTCCGCGCCGCACAAAGCCAATGCGAAATTCAAAAAAGTGCAAGGGTACGGCCCGGGTATTCATTCCATCACGCTGCGCTCCGATACGGAGACCATCGAGTTCGAGCGCACAAGCCGCGACTGTATGACGCTACGCAGCACCAACGGAAGGCAACGCCGGTACTCGTACAGCGAGCCCACGCTGACCGCGCTCATGACGGAAGAGCTTTCCGTGATTGGCCTCGATCCGGCATTCAGCGCCGCGTTCGCTCGCGCGCGGGAGCTGCGCTAGTGGGTCCCAAACTGAACATCAGCGAGAGTCCCGCAGAAGTCGCTGCCGCCTGCGGCGACTTGATTTTGACGAAACTCTCCGAGGCTCTCGCCGGACAGCCCCATGCTACTCTTGCCATCTCTGGAGGAAGCAGTCCGCGGCTGCTTTTCTCGTATATGGCCAAGAAGAGTTTTGACTGGTCTAACGTTCACATCTACTGGGTAGACGAGCGCTGTGTTCCGCCGGACGACAATCGCAGCAACTTTAAGCTTGCGAATGAGACGCTGCTGGCGCCGGCAAAGATCCGCCCGGAAAATATCCATCGGGTTTTCGGAGAGTCGCCGCCGGCCGAGGCGGCCCGCCGTTATGTCGACGAACTCAAGTCTTCGTTTGGTCTTACCGGATCGCAGCTGCCAGTTTTTGACGTTCTGCATCGCGGCATGGGCCCGGAGGCGCACACCGCCAGTTTGTTCCCGGGCGAGCCGCTGATCCGTAACACCAAGGATATTGCGGCCCACGTGTGGGTGGAAAAGATGAAAATGGACCGCGTCACACTCCTTCCCGGAGTTCTTCGAGCGGCGAAATGTACCGTGCTGCAGGTTTCAGGAGCCGAGAAGGCAGACGCTCTACGCCTGGTGTTAACGGGCGAAGAGGATGAGATGACGTACCCATGCCAGATCGCGAGCCGCGATGAGAAAGCGATCTGGTTTCTCGACAAAGCGGCCGCCGCCAAGCTCTAGCCGCGGTCCGCCACGCCCTCCGAGTTCCCTAGTAGCGATAGCTGGCGATGAGATTGTCGCCCGCTTGCGGAGGAGCCGCGAACGTAATGGTAGCGTCGGTTAGTGTGTAGTCCACGCTGAGATACAGAAGCAAGCCGTTCTTATAAAGCTGCAAGCTGCCGGAGGGATTTGGAGCATGCATGAGGGTGAACGTAGCGTTCGTACCGTCGAGGGAACCTTGTGGGATTTCGGCATCGGCGAAGCTGACGGTTTGCGAGGCCCCGGGGATACGGTAGTAGGCGAGGAGCAGGTCGCCCGTTTGCGGAGTCGCTGCGCTTAGAAATGTAATGGCCGCTCCCGCCAGGGTGTAATCGACGCCGGAAGTCTGCGCAAGCCCGTTCCTGTATAGCGACAAACTGCTCGCAGGCGCTGGGCTCTGCGAAAGCGTAAAGGCGGTGTTGGCGCCGTTGACAGCTCCTGAGGGCACCTCACCGTCGACATAAGCCGCGGTGACGGCGGCTCCGCCCCCGCCTCCGGTACCGGATGATTGCAACGAACTCACGGTGGCGCTCAAGTGCGCAATGGTGGTGTTGATGGTTGTCAGAGTTGTGTTCAAGGTAGCAAGTGAAGCCGCGTTGCTCGTGACCGTTCCGCTCAGCGTGCCGAGCTGAGTGGTTAAGCTCGCCAGACTGTTGTTGATGCCGCCCAGATCGGCGCTAAGACCGGTGACCTCCGAGATATCAATGGGCAGCGTCGCGTAAGGGCCTCCGGAGCTTCCGGAGCCCGAACCCGACCCAGAGCCGGAGCCAGAACCAGAACCCGATCCGTTTCCGGTAACGCGGACGGAGGCAACCGTTAGTGGAACGGGGCTGGGCGGAACCTGCCATGTTTCCGACCACGTCAACGTGCCGTCAGAGCTGTTGTACACAACCTGGTAGAAAGCGTTCGAAGACGCAGTGGTGGTAGGAACGAGGAGTACCGAAAGAGCGCCGTTATAAATATTCGCGGACATGCTCAGAGGAGTCTGCACGCTGTTGTTTGGGCCGGAATAGCCGTTCCACGTAATACTAACGGTGCCGTTGAACGGGCTTCCGCCGGGCGTGGTAATGGTGTCCCGGATTTCAGTGAGTGTCGATTGCGCTGGAGCGAAGCTCACCAGGAGCGTCGCACAGATCAGGAATGTCCACAGCAGGTGGCGGAGTTTTACCATGGTGCCTCAAAGAAGAAATGCCGTAGATCGTACGGGCGACTTCAGTCAAGCACGCATGTTTAGGCACTCTCGGCTTAGCGGCGACCCGGCAGAGCGCGAAAACTTGGGCTAAGCGGCTGATTCCTTGCGGCTTACAAAAAGCGAAGAGAAACTTCGCGAGATTGTGACCGCAGTTTGGCAGGTGACCAGTTAAAGCAGGCGTCCGCCGCTTGCGTCGATGCGGTCGGCATTCAGATAAGGCCGCAAGGCCGCGGGGATCAAAATACTCCCGTCCGGCTCCTGGAAATTTTCAACAATTGCGACCCACGTGCGGCCGACGGGCAGTCCGCTGCCGTTCAGCGTATGAACGAAATCAGCCTTTTCCTTGCCGGCTTTGTAACGGATTTGAGCCCGGCGAGCCTGGAAGGCCTCATAGTTTGAGCACGAGGAGATTTCTTTATAGCTGTTCTGGCCGGGCAGCCAAACTTCGATGTCGTAAGTCTTGGCGGAACTGAACCCGGTATCGCCGGTGGAAAGGACAATGGTGCGGTAAGGGAGATCCAGTTTCTGCAGCACTTGTTCGGCATCGCGGGTGAGCTGCTCATGCTGTTCGTAGCTTTGCTCGGGCCGAGAGAACTTGACGAGCTCGACTTTTTGAAACTGGTGCTGGCGGATGATGCCGCGGACATCACGACCGTAAGAGCCGGCTTCGCTGCGGAAGCAGGGCGTATAAGCGCAGAGCGAGAGGGGAAGATTGGCGGCGTTAAGAGTTTCGTCGCGAAAGAGATTCGTGACCGGCACTTCGGCGGTTGGGACGAGCCAAAGGTCATGGCCTTCGCAACGAAACTGGTCTTGCGCGAACTTCGGCAACTGTCCGGTCCCGAAAAGGCTGGCCGAGTTGACCAGGAACGGGGGAAGAACCTCCTGATAGCCATGCTCCTTCGTGTGAAGATCGAGCATGAAGTTAATCAGGGCGCGTTCCAGACGAGCCCCGAGCCCCCAATAGACGGCGAACCGCGCGCCCGCGACTTTAGCCGCGCGATCGAGGTCAAGGATGCCAAGCTGCGCGCCGAGATCCCAATGCGGTTTGGGTTCAAAGTTGAACGCGCGAGGCGCTCCCCAGCGCCGGACTTCGACATTGGCGCTTTCATCCCTCCCAACCGGAACACTTTCATGCGGCGCGTTCGGGATGCCCGAAAGGAAATCACGAAACTCAAGATCGAGCTTCCTGACGGATTCGTCGAGTTCGGCGATACGATCCCCCATGGTCCGAACCTGCTGCTGTTGCGCGCCGGTATCGGCGCCCGCTTTGCGGAGTTGGCCGATTTCAACCGTCGCTTGATTGCGCTCTGCTTTCAGACGCTCGGTGTCGGTCACGCACTGCCGCCGCCGCTTATCGAGATCCTGAAATGCTTCGACCTCAAGCGTATAGCCACGCGTGGCAAGGCGTTCGCGAAGAGTTTCGAGATTGTTGCGGAAAAAGTTTAGATCGTACATTCCTGAGTTTCTATTGTCGCCGGAGCGGTTTTAAAGGGCGAGGGCTAAGGGAGCGTGAGTTCCAGACTTGCGCCGTCCGCTGCGAATTCGCGAGTGTTCATGCCAACAATGGAGGCGGGCACCCGTGGAGCCTAGAACCAGCGAACTCATCGGCGCTTGTCATCGCTCGGGGTCCGGATTCGAAGGAATGGGCGCCAAGAGGAAACTCGATCCGGGCAAGTACACCGTGATCCTGGAGCCGGCCGCGGTAAGTGATTTAATCGGATACTTCGGATTCGGAATCGGGGCCCGTGAAGCCGAACAGGGTCAGTCCTTTCTCAGCAAGAAAGATAAGCCCGGGCAAACGCTAGTGGGCGAAAAACTCTTCCCGGAATACATCACGCTGCGCAGCGATCCCTTTGATACCAGATTGAGCGCGGCACCGTGGGGGCCTTCCTTGGTGCCCAACGAGCGCATCGCATGGATTGAAGCGGGCGTGATGAAGAGCATGTACTGGGATCGGTTCTGGGCCGAGAAGGCCGGACGCTGCTCGTCACGCGCTTTTGGTACATCCGGGTTCTTCAACCTCAGACACTGCAGGTGACGGGTCTCACGCGAGACGGCGTCTTCTTGGTGCTGGACGGAAAAGTCGTCGCGCCCGTTACGACCTTCCGATGGAAGGAGAGCCCGGTTCGCGTTCTGCAAAACGCGAAAAAGCTGGCCGCCCCCGTTCCGGTTGCGGGTGCTGAAATTGGACCCTCGTTCGCGCCCGCCGTTCTTGCAACAGACTTCAATTTCGCCAGCATCTCCGATGCGGTGTAGAACCTTGAATTGTTCGATTCCGCACGCCCCTATGCCGTTTGCGGTCATGAATCCCCAACACCCATTTGAGCCGCGCTCTAATTATTCAATAACTATGCAGCCTCTTGGACCCGGACCGGTAGTTGCTAACTTTTATGGAAGCGATGCCCTCCTTACTACAAACCCTTCGCATTACCGTCCGCCAATTATCCAAACGGCCGGGCTTCACAGTAACCGCGGTCTTGGTGCTGGCTCTTGGGCTCGGTGCGAACACGGCCATATTCAGCATTGTCAACGCCTTCCTGTTGCAGCCCTTGCCATACCCGGATCCAGGCCGCCTCACTGCACTCTTCGAGCGCGATCCAATCGGGCCGTCCGGAACCGATCCCTACAACTACGTTTCTCCCGGCCATTTTCTCGACTGGCAAAAAGAATCCACCAGCTTTGAGGGAATCGCCGCGGCGGCGAGCGACGCTCTCAACCTTTCGAGCCCGAACAAAATTTTTGAGCCCCAGCGCGTAGATGCCTGTCTATGTTCCCAATCGGTATTCTCAACCCTCGGAATCCCCCCGTTGCTGGGGCGGGAGTTTCGCCCCGATGAAGATCGCACCGGAGCGGCTCGCGTGGCCGTCATCAGCTATCGTCTCTGGCAGCGTCGCTTCGGCGGTTCACCGGATGTAATTCACCGGCAGATCCGTCTCGATGGAGAAAATAGCGAAATCGTGGGCGTGATGCCGCGCGGATTCGCATTTCCCTATCGCACTGTTGATATCTGGGTGCCGCTTCTGGCGAATATCACTCCCGAGCAGCAGCAAAGCCACGAGAACCACTTTCTGCTTGTGGTGGGCCGGCTGCGCCCGGGCGTTTCCGTTGCGCAAGCGAGGGCTGAGATCGATGGGTTTGTCGCGCGGTACCATCACGCTCACCCAGCGGAGGTAAGCGGAAAAGGAGGCAATGTAGTTGCTCTTCGCGACTATCTTGTCCATGATGTCCGAACCTCATTGCTCGTTTTGCTGGGCGCTGTTGGCTGCGTCCTGATCATCGCTTGCGTGAACGTAGCGAACCTCCTGCTGACCCGGGCAGCCGGTCGCACGCGTGAGATTGCCATTCGCGAAGCGGTTGGCGCGAGCCATGCGCAAATCATCTGGCACCTCCTGACGGAAAGCGTTTTGCTCGCTTTTGCCGGAGCCGCCGCGGCTCTACTCTTGGCGAGCGTGATCACCGACACCTTGGTCTCGCACGCGCCCAACGCGGATGCGGTGCTCCCGCCCGGTTCTGTTCCCGTCAGTCCGGTCGTCTTCCTCTTTGCATTCGGTGTCGCGCTTCTGGCCGGAGTTGCCGCGGGTCTTTTCCCCGCGCTTCAGTCGGCAGGAATCGACCTCGCAAACAGCCTCAAAGCCAACACTCGCAGTGCGACAGCGAGCCGCGCTCACGGGCGTTTTCGCAACATCCTGGTTTCCGCAGAGGTCGCTCTCTCACTGGTTCTGCTGATTTTGGCGGGCTTGCTAGGCCGTAGCTTTGCCATCCTTTACAACGTTAGACCGGGCGTGCGTGTCGATCATACTCTGATGGTCGGCTTGTCCATACCAGACCCTTCCAACCATGGTCAAGCCAAAACCTCGGCCATCATCAGCCAACTTTCCGAACGTATGCAGCACATCCCCAGCGTCATCTCTGCGGGGATCGTGTCCTGTCCGCCTGTTTTGGGGCATTGCAGCGACTGGGTATTCAATATCGAAGGTCATCCGCTCCCGCCCGGTCAGATGATGGATGCGCTCGATCGCGGTGCTGATCCTGGCTTCTTTAGCGCTGCCGGCATACCGTTATTGCGTGGGCGCACATTCACCAGGCAGGACGGTATCGGTTTCGACCCGCAAAATCCACGCCAAGGCTCAATCGTTATTAGCGAGTCCCTGGCGAAACAGTTCTTCGCGGGAGAGAACCCAATTGGCAGGTTCATCACGATTGGCTTCGATGAGGAACGGAGCAAGCTGAAAGGAACTCCTCTTCGGCGCTATCAGGTAATCGGCATCGTCGGCGACGCGCTCCCGCGGCTCGATGCAAGAGTCGAGCCCACCTTTTACGTGCCTTTACTCGATGGGGATTTCAACGATATTTATATCGTTCTCCATACGGCTTCTGAACCTCATTCGGTTACTGCCGCCGTCCGTGAAGAGATTCACCGCTTGCGGCCGGATCTTCCGCTGTTTCAAGTACGAACCATGGAGGAAGCGCTCGGCCGCTCTGGTTCTGATCGACGCTTCCAGATGCTGCTTTTCGGTTCCTTTGCTGCGCTCGCCGTACTGCTTGCAGCGGTGGGATTGTACGGAGTCCTCTCCTACGGCGTCACGCAGCGCACCGGTGAGATCGGAATTCGCCTCGCCCTCGGGGCCAACAACTACGCCGTTCGCGGTTTGATCTTAAAGCAGGGAATGCTGCCGGCTTGCATCGGCATTGCTTTCGGGCTGGCAATAGCCGCATCCCTCACTCGCGTGATACGGAGCCTGCTTTTCCACGTGGACCCGTTAGACCCTATTGTTTTCCTGCTCATTCCCCTTTTCCTACTCGCGGTATCAGCTTTCGCCTGCTACATCCCGGCGTTTCGCGCCACCCGCATCGATCCTACGGTTGCCTTAAGAACCGAATAACTATACCGCGCGCGGCAGCAGACCCATATCCTGGTAGATCGGCCGCATAACCGCTCTGACCTTCGGCAGCTCAAAGGTGAACCATAGCGCGGCGGCGAGGCAGAACGCGCCGGTGACCATGATAGTGTGAGGCGCTCCGATCCGGTCAGCCAGCATGCCGGCCAGCAAGCTGCCAAACGGCGCCGCGCCGAAAAAGGTCATCGTATAGTAGCTCATCACGCGGGCGCGTTTGTCTTCCGGCACCAGCGTCTGGATGATCATATTGCTGGCGGACGCGGTCTGCATCAAGCCGAAGCCGGCGAAGACCATCATTGCAAGCGACAGCCACAACGCACGCGACAAGCCAAAGAGAATCAGCGCGGCTCCGAGCGTCGCGGCCGCGATCTGAATCATCCGCGTCAGTCCCACGACCGACTTGCGGACTGTAAGGGACAGCGCCGACACAAGCGCGCCGATCCCCGAAGCCCCCGTCAGCCAGCCGAGAGTATGCGGTCCGCCATGCAGCACCTGGCCGGCGAAGATTGGCAGCAGCACGGCGTAGGGCCAGCCCATCAGGCTGAGAACGCAAAGAGGATAAGGATGGTGCGGATTGGAAGAAATGTACTGACGTAGTCCCAACCCTCGCGCATCTGTTCGAGCATGCTGATCGCGTTGCGGCGGATGTTCAACGGCTGAACGCGCATCAGAAGTAGAGATGCAATCACTGCTAAGTAGCTGACGCCATCCATCAGGAAACACCAGCCTTCGCCGGCGGCTCCAATCACCACGCCGGCAATGGCCGGCCCGATCAGGCGCGCCCCATTTACCATCGATGAATTGATGGCAATTGCGTTCCCGAGATCCTTACGATCTTCCTCGACCATCTGTACGATAAAGGCCTGCCGCCCAGGCATATCGAATGCATTGATCACGCCTTGCAACGCGCTGAGCACAATGATTTCGTGGATCGTAATAACGTGCTCCAGCGTGAGCGCGGCCAGCGCGAGCGACTGGATGGCTGCGGCGGCTTGTGTCCACACCAGCAGCTTGCGGCGATCGAGACGCTCGATCCAGACGCCCGCAAATGGCGCCAGCACAAACCCAAGAATCTGCCCCGCGAAGCTGACAACGCCCAGCAGCAGCGCCGAATGGGTGAGGCGATAGACTAGCCAGCCTGTCGCCAGCCGCGTCATCCAGGTGCCGATAAGCGAGATGCTCTGGCCGGAGGCGAAGAGTTTGAAGTTGCGGTGCCGCAGCGCTTGCCAGGCGTGTGGCCGGCTCATCGGGCCGGCGTCTCCTTCAACATCTTAAGCACGTTGTCGGTGGTGTCCGTCTGGCCCAGCCGGGGAAAAATCTTCTCGACGCTATGACGGTGCGCGTCCGCGTCCCGGTCCGTCATAGCATCCACAACAAGCGCCACGTTGTAGCCCAGATCGTACGCGCTGCGTGCTGTCGATTCCACGCCGCTGCCCGTCGCGATGCCCGTTAAGACGATCTGGGTTACGCCGCGCTGGCGCAAGTACTCATCCAAAGATGTGCCGTGGAACGCGCCCCATCGTTGCTTAGTGACTAGGTGGTCGTCAGGCTGCTGCTCCAGTTCAGGAACAAGCTCCGTCCAATCGGCAGGAAACGAAAACTTCGGCATTCCGGCCCCGGTGCGGCCCGGCGCCGCACCCGTTACGTTGACGAGAACCACCGGCAAGCCTCGCTCGCGGAAAGCGCGCGCGAGCCGGGCAGTTCGCCTGATGATCTCGCCAGCAGAATGTACGGTCGGCACACCGACAATGCCTTTTTGCAGGTCAATCACGACCAAGGCAGCGGCGGTATCGAGTTTTGTGAGTGGCATAGTTTTTCTTTTCAGTTGGGGGACCGTCCCATTGTCACGAGTCCACCAGGCGCTTGATGATCTCGCCGGCCGCAAACAGCGTTTCCTGCTCCTCTTCATCGAGCCTGGCGATCGCCTGCGCCAGCCATGTCCGCTTCGCATCCTTGGCGCTCTTCCGCACGGCAGCGCCCATGGCGGTCAGCGCGATATTCACTTGGCGGCCATCGGTCGGATGCGGCTTGCGCCCCACGATGCCCATTTCCTCGAGCGCCGCAATGGTGGTTCTCATCGATTGCGGCCGCATAACTTCCGCCCGCGCCAGGTCCGCGGTCGTTGCAGGACCATTCCTCGCCAGGCGCCCCATCACGGCCGTCTCGGTCCACGAAAGATCATGCGAGGCGCTCGCCGCGCGTACCCGGCGCACCAATACCCCAATCGCTTGCGCAAAGTCGGTCACGGCGTTGTCGAAGCCCTTTCGTGGCATCCTGACAACAGACTACCATATAAACAGTTAAACTTGCAAGGTAGACTGGCAAGATAAGCTGTTTACATTAATGACTCGCCACACGCCGTATCCGGACGCGGCGCGCGATCTTTCCCTCTGATTTCAATTCCCTAATCGCTCGATGCGAAGCGGCGTAAGCCTCGAATGGCAGGACCGATCTTTGACGCGCTCTCTCGTGAACCTAAGACCCTCACGCCTTGCGCATCCAGATGTTCCACGTGACCGGCCCGGCTTCGTCATCGGTTATTGAGCGGCCCGCCAGCTTGAGGGCCAGTTTCATCTGACCGTGATGGTAGCCCTCGTGCCAGATCATGTGCTGGAGCAGGAGGATCGGGTGGTCGTAGTGAAGGTCCATGTCCCGGCCTGCCTCCACCCTGCTCTTTACCGCGTCCCGCACCGCTTTGGCGCTGTCGTTCAGCATCTGCGCGATGCGATCCGGGTCGCGCTCGACCGTCCACTCTTCCTCAGGCAGATTTCTGGCGAATTCGGAGGCGTCCTCGGAGACGAACACAAGCCGCACAAAGTGGATGTGCGTGAATAGCTGAGCGATGGATGGGCTGCCCTCCATCGCCCTGACCTCAAGCACGCCCTCCGGGAGCACACGGAGCAGGTTCACCATGATGGTATTGTTCCGGTCCCAGGAATCCAGCAAAGCCTCAAGCAGGCCTTGATGCGAAAATTGTGAAGAATTTTTTACGCTGGCACCCGTTTCCTGACGCTAACACAGCACGGTTTTGCGGACTCCGCACAATGAGATGTGATGTCGCCTGAGCGCACAGTATCAGATATTATCAACATACTGTGCGTGCGAACGACCCCGTCTACGATGCCCCGGCCGTGACCGGCGTCTTCGCTCCCAATCCACTGCTCCGCGCCCTCGCTCGAGTCTGGCTTGCGCTTAAGCGCCCGTTTCTTCTGCCTCGGGTCCGGCGCACCACGCTCGAGCGCATCCGTGGCGTCCCCTTCCTCGTCTGGTCCAATGTTCACAATCCAGTGGTCTTCCGCAGCGGCCAATTTCTCGCCGATGCCCTTGCCACGTTGCCCGCATTCCCCGCCGGCTCGCAACCCGGCGCCCGCGCGCTCGACATGGGCTCTGGGTCGGGCGTTGGCGCCATCTTCGCAGCTGGCCGTGGATACCGCGTTACGGCCGTTGACATCAATCCCGAGGCCGTTCGCTGTGCCAGCATCAACGTCCTCCTCAACCGCCTCGAAGGCTCTGTCGACGTCCGTCAGGGCGATCTCTTCGCACCCGTGCAAGGCGAGCGCTTCGATCTGATCCTTTTCAACCCGCCTTTCTTCCGCGGCGCCCCGAAAGACTTGTTCGATCTCTCCTGGCGCAGCCCCGATATCCTGGAGCGGTTCGCTCTCGGCCTCCGGGAAGCTCTTGCTCCCAGCGGCTTGGCGCTGGTTCTGCTCTCTACCGACGGCGACGCCCCCGGCATGCTCCGCGCCCTGAGCGAACAAGGCTTCCGCGCCGAACCAGCTCTGCGTCGCAACTTCGGCAACGAGATCATGACTCTTTATTCAGTCCGCCCCGCCTAACCACCCATGGACTCGCCGCAAGTGCTGCTCATCAACCCGCGAATGTGCAAGCCCCGGGCAGTCCGCATGCCGCTGTCCCTTCTCGCCCTTGGCGCCGTCCTCGAGGGCCGGTACCGATACCAGATCATCGACGGCAACGTCGATCCCGATACGATCGCTTCAACCGAGGCAGCGCTGCGGGACCCGGCTTGCGTTCTCGCCGCCCTCACTGTCATGCCCGGCCCGCAGGTCAGCCCCGCCATCCAGCTGAGTTCCGCGATTCGCGCCGCGCGTCCAGAGGTCGCCATCGCTTGGGGCGGCTACTTCCCCACGCTTTATCCTGCCGCCGCCATCAACGCGCCCTATGTCGATTACGTCGTCCGCGGCCAGGGCGAACGTCCGTTCCTCCATTTGCTCGAACGCCTCCCGGAACCCGACGCCTCCTCCCTGTACGAAATTCCCGGTCTCACCTGGAAGGACCACGGCCAGATCGTCCATAACCCGAATTCCCCGTTTGAATCGCCTGATGCGTTCCCGGCTCTGCCTTATCACCGCCTGGGCGACGTCGCCCGCTACCTCCGTCCCAGCTTCATGGGCACGCGCACCGCCGTTCATCAGGCGGCCATCGGGTGCCGCTATCACTGCACTTTTTGCGGCGTAGTATCGATGTTCAACGGCTACACAGCGCTTGCCGCCGAGCGGCGCCTGGAAGCAGCTCTCCTCCATCTGCGCGACCGCTATGGGGCCAACGCAATCCAGTTCTACGATCACAATTTCTTCGACTCCGAAGCGAGCAGCATGCCCGCCATCGAAGTCCTCGCGCGCGCCCGCATGCCCTGGTGGTGCTACGCCCGCGCCGACACGCTCGCGAAATTCGCGCCTTCCACTTGGAGCCTGCTGCGCCAATCGCGCTTCACCATGGCCTACATCGGCGCCGAAGCCGCCAGCGACGAGCTATTGAAGAAGATGCGCAAAGGCTCGCGCGTCGAACACACTTTCGAGGTCGCCCGCCGCTGCCGCGAGTATGGGGTCATCCCCGAATTTTCCTTTATCCTCGGCGGCCCTGACGACCCAGAGGGCGAGATCGAAAAGACCTTCGAGTTCATCCGCCGCCTCAAAGGCCTTCACCCCGAGTGCGAAGTCGTGCTCTACTTCTACAGTCCCACTCCGCAGCGTGACCCAGGCTACCGCCGCACCACCGCGCCCGCCGCCGTACTCCCCGTCCTTAATTCATATGGCCCTTCCGGCCCCGAACTCCCCTCTACGCCCGAAGAGTGGACTCAGCGCCGCTGGATTGACTACGTTTGTCACCAGGACGCACCCTGGCTCTCGCCACGCATCCGCCAGCGCGTCCGTGATTTCGCCTTGGTTCTCGGCTGCTGCTTTCCCACAGTGCAAGACTATTCAACGCCTGCCTGGGGCAAGAGTGCGCTCGCGGCACTCGCAAACTGGCGCTATGCCGCGCGCTTCTATAACAACCCCTGGGAGCTGAGCGCCGCGCGCAAGCTCATTCCGCTGCGCAGGCCACAGCTCGAGAGCTTGTGAGCCATCACATTCGCTCAAGCTCGATCAGGTAGTGATCGGCAAGCCACGGCAGCGGCCAAACGGTCTCGATGCGGCGCTCGATCCGATTCAGCGTGTCTAGCCATCGCTCGTGCCGCCCTGCCCAGCTCTCGGCGAACGGCGGCGGCAGCAACGCTCCAACCGCCGATACCCGCAGCACTCGGAACTCGCGCCCGAACGCTCTGCGGGCAACACGAATGCTTGGATACCGGATAGTTAGGCCTCGCCACTTCGCTCCGCCTGGCCGCAACCGCCGGAACGCCGTGCGCGGCTTGCCTTTTAAAACGAACCACGCCCACTCCCACGGAACCAGCGGGCCCATAATGCACAACAATGCCACCGCACCCGGCCGCAATCGATCCGCCAGGGTACGCGCCGCGGCTGACAGGTCTTCGACGCAGTTCAATCCGCCGAAGTTCGAAAGCGCCCCATCGAACGGTCCGGCCGCCAGGTCTGCCAGCTCTTCCCATGCGAGCTCGCGGAACCGCACCCGGCAGCACAATTTCGCAGCCTCGATCTTCTCCGCCGCGACTCGAAGCATCGCGCTCGATGCATCGGTCGCCAGCACATCCACCCCCCGGCCGCCCATGTATAGGGCATCTTCGCCCGTCCCGCAGTTCATTTCGAGCACCCGCATGCCGGGGAGAAATCGTATATCAAATCGTCGCCAGAGCGCCGCCCGCATGCGCGCTCCGGTCGAGCTCGCGCTGAACTGGTTGTCATAGCCGGCCGCCCGCGTATCGAACACCGCTCCGGCTTCGCGCACTCAGGCCTCGGTCTCGGCTGCCGCCGCCAGCATCGCCGTGCGCGCCTGTTCGGCCGCAAGACGCTTGGCTGCGGCTTCACCGGTGTTCTCGCGCTCCAGCCGTGACGCAGCCACTTCATTGTGTAGCCACTGGTCCGCGAACTTATAGTACTGCCGCGAGTGCCGTCCCCGGATCTTGTAATCGCGGTCCGTCGCCGCCGCCCAATCGCGATCCAGCACAATCAGCCCGGAAGCCTTCTCGAAATATCCGGTGTTCTTAATCGGATACGCCACCGTGGTCAGGTACACGTCCGGATTCGATCGCTTTACGTGATCAATGGTCGCGGCAATGTCCTCTACCTGCTCGCCGTCGTAGCCCCACATCAGGAACATGCCCACTTGGATGCCTTGCCGCTGCGCCGCCTTTACTGCCCACTGCACCTGTTCCACCTTCACGCCGCGCTGCATTGCATCAAGCACTCGCTGGCTGCCGCTCTCGGATCCGATCCAGATGCGGTAACAACCCATCTCGGCAAGCGTCGCGAGCACATCTTCCTTCATCATGCGATCCGCCCGTGAAATCGTCTCGAACGGAATCCGCAGCCCGCGCCTTTTCACTTCTGCCGCGTATTCGAAGAGCCATCCATGGTGGATGGTGAAGACATCGTCTGCGTACCACACCTGGTCCGGGCGATAAGTCTCTACAATGTACTGAAGCTCGTTAACGCAGTCCTGTACGCTGCGCCGGCGATGCGTAAACCCGAACACCGCGTGCGAGCACCAGTTGCATTTGTACGGGCACCCGCGCGCGGTGATCAGATTGACGCTGCCCATGCCGTGCCGCTCGCGCCAGACGTCGATGTAGCGCTTCTGATCGATCTGCGCGCGATCCGGCCACGGAATGCTGTCGAGCTTCGGAATCTTCTCGCGCTCGGCGTTGGTCACCGTCTTGCCGTGCTCGTCACAAAAAACTGTGCCCGCCACGCCGTGTAACCGGTGCGGCCCCTTGGCCGCCAGCGCTGGCAAAAGCTCCGCCATGGTGGCTTCGCCTTCCCCGATGACCACCACGTCCGCGCCCGCCGCCAGGTACTGTTCGGGGTAGTTCGCCGATTCCGGCCCTCCCAGCACCACCGTCCATCCGTTGCGCTTCGCTTCGGCCACAATGTCCAGGACCGCCCGGCGCGTCATGAGATTCGTGTAGATACCGAGAACGCCACGTTCCCACCGCAACCGCGCAAACAGATCGTCCCGGGATCCGAAGGTGGAATCGAACATGTCAACTCTGAACCCCGCCCACCGCAAGTATGCCGAAATGTAGAGGAGTCCCAGCGTCGGATATGGCCGCATGATCTGCAGCTCCTTCTCGTCTTCGAACAGGAAGTATCCGTGCGTGAGGAGTACGTCGCCCATTCAATTCCAGCGCCGGCTCAGGTCCGGCGCCTCCATTATCACGTAATTTTTGCGGATCGCCGTAGGGTTCACGTTGCGCGCCCCGGCCTCCGACGACTGAAGCTCCAACCATAGCGCATCCAGCTCTGCCTTCTCCCGCAGCGCTTCCTCGCATGCCGGGGTGGCTCGCAACCGGCGGCGCACCTCGAGGTCTCGATGCAGGAGCTTGTGCAGCTTCCGGTAGAAGCTTGTCTCATAGGCACCCTGAAACATCATCGCTAGGTCATTGCTGTCATCCCAGTGGTCCTTCTCGCCGAGCTCCAGCTTCACCATCTCGTGGAATTTGGTCCCGGGAAGCGGATTGCTGACGCTCACGCCGATGTCATCTGGAAGCAGCTCTCGAACCATATCGACGGTTGCTCGAATGTCTTCGATCGTTTCGCCCGGATAACCGAACTGGATGAAGAAGCAAGCCCGAACACCATGCCGCCGCAGCAGTTCCCGCGCCTTGGGTATCGCCGCGGCCTGCGTGCCTTTGTCCATGGCGTCCAAAATCCGCTGGCTCCCGCTCTCGGCGCCCATCCAGACCTCTGCGCATCCGGCCTCCGCAAGCGCCTCCACCGCTCGCGGGGTTATCAAATCGACTCGCGATTGAATCATGAACGGAATCGATGCTTTTCGCCACTGAACCTCGTGCGCGAACTCGATCACCCATTTCGGCTGCAGCCCGAAGATATCGTCCGCGAACCAGATGTGATCCGGCTTTAGGGTGCGTTTGATCAGCGCCATCTCCTCGGCCACGTTTGCCGGCGAGCGCATAGCATATCGTTGCCCCCAAATGGGTTTGGCGCACCAGTTGCAATGGAATGGGCACCCGCGCGTCGAGACCATGTTCAGGCTGAAGTAGTGGTGTGCCTCGCGCCACGCCTGCCGGTAGCCCTCCACGTCTAGCAAGTCCCACGCTGGGAAGGGAAATACGTCAGGATTGCGTTCGGGCAATCGAGGCGGCGTCCGCCGCACGCCCAGGGGTGCATCCGCATCCGCCACAGCTAAGCCAGCCACGCTATCAATCGATCGATCGCCTGGTCGTAGCGCGTCTAGCAACTCGACTAGCGTGTGCTCGGCTTCCCCGACCAGAACGAACTGGACCCCGTGCGCGAAGTAAACCTCCGGATGATCCGAAGGGTCCGCGCCGGCCGCCATCACGTATGCGCCGCGCGCCCGCGCCATTTCGCTCATCCGGCACAGCGCCTCGCGGCTGTGGATCAGGCACATCTTGTTCAAAAAGTGAAAGAGATCTTCGTAGAAGACGACCGTCCGCGGCTGGGCCCGTTCCAGCGCCTCTTCGAACTCGTCGATGCCGCCCGCCAGCATCGGATCGAAAAGTACCACGCCGTATCCGGCTTCCCGCAGGCAACTTGCCGCGTACAGCGTCCCCAGCGGGGCATACGGCTTCATCTTCTGAAGCTGCTTGGGGTCGTTCTTCAAAAAGAACGAGTGCGCGAGGAGAACGTCCGTCATGAAGCGAACCGCCTGGCGCCACGTATTATAAGCCGATTTACGACGTTCCGGGTAATCCGGTCGATTAGAGGGTCCCCGTCATTCAGCACCCGGGCCCAATCCGTAGTCGCCGCTGTGAAGACGGTCCCCTCCTTTTCTTGCACGCCAAGCGTTGCCGCAGCCTCGTCGGTCTCGCGGTATTCCCATTCCGGCGGCAGCCGCGCAAACCCCAATATCCTGAAGTTTGCGGGCTCGCCGTGATCCGTATGTGCCATCGGAGGAGCGCCGTCGCACTCATATCCCACGAGCGCCTGCTCTGGGCCGCCCCCGAACACCGCGCCATTGCGCAACCCTGTTCCTTCGTACACCCAGTGATCGGCCTGTTGCACGGTATAGCCAAGCGGCGTCCGGCGTCCGCTCCACCACCCGCCACCATAACGGAAACTAACCCCCGTCAGCCGTGTCTCGGGATCAACGCGCATCCATTGATCAAACGCCTCTGCCTCGCCCGGCCGCTTCCGTTTATTGCAGGAGAGGCTTTTCCCGCCCGCGTCTACGTGCACCCGCCACCAGCACGTGTTCCCTCCGAAAAAAGCCACATTGCCGCCAGACTCGATGAACCGTTCGACGTTGCGCCGCATCGCTTCGCTCCAGTATTCATCATGTCCGACGCTCAGCAGCAGACGATAGTGCTCGAGCGATCCGCTTTCAGCCTCGTGCATGTCGAGATCCGTCCAGTAATCGACGCCGTAGCCGTTCCTCTCGAGCCATCGCGCGAACGGCGCGTCCCAGTGCGCAAAGGTCTGGCGCGGCGAAGACGTATCGTACGCGTCCGGACACGTTTTATCAAACGTCTCACCACCAGCGCCGCAACCGGGACGCTGCATCGTGACTTGATCGCCTGGCCCGTTGTACAGGCTACCGCCGCCCTCCGCGTTATACGCCGCGTACGTAAATAGCGGAAGTTTATACAGGATCATTGCGCGGCTGGTTTCCGGCTTCGCCTTCACCACGAACAGCGCTGTATCGCGCGCGTACGCATCCGGCTGCGCCTCATCCCCGAATACAGCCAGATAAGCGCCGGAGGGCCACTCCCGCGGCACTCGAAACCGGTACTCCGGCCAGTTCCACGGGGCCGTGGATAACCCCGGAGCCGCGGGTTCTGCCAACCAGTTCTCGGAAACCCCAATACGCTCCCAACCCGCGCCCCACCGGAAGAAGCCGGCTCGAAACCAGGCGCCGCACGTCTCTGCGGCGGCTCGGAGCGTCAACTCCTCGCCTGCGAACACGCTGGCTCGCCAAGGATAGCCTCGCACCATCGATCAACTCGAAACCACTTGGCCGCGCATTTCAGCAAGCTCGCCATGATACTTCGCCACGCACCGGTTGCGCACATCGCTGCCGATCGCGCCTAGAAGGTGGAACCGTTCCACCGCGAAAACCGCCTCTTCGAGCCCTGCCGCGCTGAATGCCCCGGCAGACGCATTGCCAGCGTGTTTGCGTACGCGAACCAGGGGCGAATGAACAATCGCCGCTGGGCTTTCCCAGGCCAGCCGCGTGTAGAATTCGTAATCTCCGGTGCGCAGCGATTCATTCAGCGGTCCCGTGCGCTGCAGTAGCGTCCTTCGGAACACGATCGACGACGAGCACAGCGTAACTTCGCCCCGAATTAGCCGATCGAAGATCGAACACACCGTGATTTCACCCCCGGCGTTGTACTCGCGATACAGCTTCGTCCGCTGCACTCCAGCCGAGTCGAAGATCTCGTACCCGGAAACCGTGAATCCGGCCTCCGGATGGCTATCCAGATACTGAATCTGAACGGCCAGCTTGTCCTCGCGCCAAAGATCGTCAGAATCGAGAAATGCAATGAGCGGTCCACTCGAGTGCGCGATGCCCGTATTCCGCAGACTCGAAAGACGGGCCGAATGGGACAGCTGCACGTACTCGATCCGCGCATCTCCGGCCCGCCGCGCCAGGCCTTCAGTATCATCCGTCGAGCCGTCGTCGACGATAAGCAGTTGGAAATCCGAAAACGTTTGCCCAAGTACACTCGCCAGCGCGTCACGCAAAAGCTCCGCGCGATTGTAAGTGCAGACGACAATGCTCATCCGGGGAGAACGCACGGCGCGACTCAAATCTTACAACACTTGCTGCGATTTACCGAAAATAGAGCGATTTACCGAAAAGTGTTGACATGCCTGGAAATTTAGATTACAAGAGACTCGGAAATCAACGCGACTATCCAAAAGGAGGCGCGCAAGCGTTTTTAGAAATTGTGCCTACATTTTAGAAGTTTCTTGGGACGGACCGCGCGTCTTACCGCGGCGATGGGTTTCCTTTGGCTGATCGCGGTTGTGGATACGACGCATCCCGCTCCCAGCGCCATGTTGGCGGCGCGAGCCGCGCCTCAGCCCGCCTCAGGGCCAAGCGCGCCCTTCTGTTTCGCGAGTACGTCGACCCCGCCCAGTCTCGGCCAGGTCGTAGCGGCGATCGCACCCAGCGGAAATGCCTTCATTTCTGATTACACTACGCTCTCACAAGCCGGGTGGTGCACGTTCCTCGCCTTGAACTGGAAGGCGGCCGGCACCGGCAGTCCGACCATGGACCCCGATACTTCAGCCAAGATCGGCGCCTGCTCGAACCAGGGAACGCAGAACTGCTCGCTGGTATGGGAGACCTGGAGGCGCTCGGACGAAGTCTATTCCGCGCAACCGCTGCCGTGCTCGTCCGGTCCCGCCGAATCAAAGCGCCACATACTGCGATCGGTCAATCCGAATACAGCCGTGAAGAATCCACACGCGCCGGGTCAGTTGATGCGGCAATTGCACGGGGCGAATCGCGAGGCGGCCCGAGGCGCCCAAGCTGTGGGGCCGCCCATTGTGAACGCGCAGGCCACCGGCTTTATGTTGCCTGACAAGAACAACAGTGCCTCAAACCCCAGCCTGATCCTCTATGAGGCACGTGAGAATCCGTCAGCCTGCACCACTCTGACCACTCCGATCACGGTTCCCGGCACCAGCACCAAAGGCGCGCTGAACACCGCCAACCAACAAGTCACGCTCTACAACGCCGCGAGCCAGCAAAAGCTGTTGCCCCAACCGCCTGCTGGGTTCATTCAGTTCCAACCCACCGCTTTCGAAGTGAAGCCCTCCTGGTATGAATTCCAATCCGGCGATCCCACCCCGCAGCAATTGGGAATGGTAAGCGCCACTGGCACCACCAGTTCGGGAACATTCACCATTGGGCTCACGGGATTTCACATCCTCTGGAAGGTATTTCCCAAGTCGACCTGGTTCTGGCTCACCTTCGAGTACGCGGGCAACAATCAGTGGACGCAGCCCTACATCAATGGCAGTATGCCTCCGAATGCGTATTTCACGCCGGTGCTAGGCAAGCCCGTGACACTCTATCAATCGGGCGCCTGCAGCTACAGCGCTCCCGGATGTGCGGTTTCGAATAATGTTTGTAGCTGCCCGAACTTCGGGCCTTTCGGGGCGCCTGCGCCTGTGCCCTGCACCACAGGAACCGGCAGCGGAACGAATCCCGCGCCCTGCGATCCGGTCGGCTCGGCCGCCGCGGCAGCTAACAACGTGTTTCAGGGAATGCTGGCCGGTACGCCGTTCGCCAACTACCAGTTGGTCGGCGTTCAGGTCGCCGATACGCTGAACGGTGCGAACACGCTTCTCGCGAACAACCAGATTGAAACTGACTTCGGATCGACCATGGCGAACACGGGCGGCCAAAGCAATCCGACATCATCCTGCATCACTTGTCATTACATGGCAAGCATTGGCGGCTGCCCATCGGGAAACACAAGCATCAGCCGCGGCAATATCTTCGCTGGATTCGGAGAGAACAACACGTATCAGCCGGGGTGGGGCTACAGCGGTGCCTTCCCAACGTCCGAATACACCGCCTCGGGAGGACCGTTCCTGTCGAGTGATTTCGTCTGGTCCGTCCAGGAGGCTCCGTGGACCGGCGGGCAGAAAGCCTGTCCGTCCAGCTCGGCCTCGGCCACGCACCCGTCGCGCGGCGCGCACGCCAAATAAGGCCGCCGCGAGCTTACGCCCGCGATAGTCTCGTTCTGAAGCGCCATGGAAGAACTGGCTTATGCCTTTGTCAAGACCCGAGGCGTCTCGGCCAGCCGTCCAACGGTTAGAGGGCTGCGGGATGAATACCGGCGCAACCAGGCGAGCGGCTCCGCCGCGAACGCTCTCGCGATAGCACTGCTTGCTCACGAAGAAACGGACGCCGCGCTTGGCTATGCCCGTCGAGCGGTGCGTCTCGATCCGAGTGTTGCTGCGCACCATTACACTCTCGGCAAAATTCTCTTTAGCCAAGAACGATTGCAAGAGGCGGCCGAATCGTATGAGTGGGCGCTTGCAATCGATCCCAATCGGGTCGATTACTGCTGCACGCTGGGACAGTTGTACGTTCGCCGGCTCGAACAGCCCGATCGGTCGTTGAAGCTGTTCCTGCACGCGATTCGCCTGGATCCGGCCAACCACTTCGCGCACGTTGGCATCGGGCGCTGTGCCATTCAAGGCCGCGGCATCGAGCAAGCTTGCGCGTATGCACGCCAGGCCGCGCCGTTCGCCGATCCGCTCGAGCTCCATCAGGGTATCGCACGCGCGCTGGAACATTACGGGCGTTACGAGGAAGCGTGGGACATGCGCCTGAGTCTGCTAGCCGCAATGCCCGGACATGGCAAGACGCTGAATGCGCTAGGGCGTATCGCCGATGCCCTACGCGACAAAAAATCGGCCCTGCGCTATAACGAGCAAGCCTTCCACGTTAACCCGAGGAACGGGGAGACGTTCTTCTATTATCTATGTAAGCTGGGCGAGTTCGACCGTGCGAAGGAGGTGTATTGGGCGGCGAAGCCGGAGCTTCGCGCGCTTGCAGAATGGGAAGATTCGCCGTGGCACGCCAAAACCGTCTTGCTCGAAAGCATCGGCGGCTATGGCGACACGGTTCAGTTCGGACGGTTCGCGGCGCTGCTGCGCCAACGCGGCGCGCGCGTCGTTCTCGAATGCCAGAAGCCCTTGTGTGAGCTTGCCGAGACCATCCCGGGCGTGGATCTCGCAATCGGAAAATACGATGAGCGACCCGATGTAGACCTCGAGCTGCGGCTCTTTCTCGAAACGCACCTGATCATCGGGTTCGACTTAGAGGCAGCGCTCGGCAGCGTTCCTTATATACAGCCTTCGCGCCCGCTCCGTGAAAGCTGGCATGACCGTCTATCAGGCTACGAAGGACTGAAAGTAGGACTGTGCTGGGCGGGCACTACGGGCTCCCTTCATAATCCCTACTCGTTCCGCTCGATTCCGCTTCGCGATCTGCGACCGATCCTGGACCTTCACGGGTTCACGTTCCTGGGCGTTCAAAAACAACCCGTATTTCCGGAGGTCGCACGCACGTCTGATGCAATCGTCATCGAGAATCCCGGGGCGGGCTTCCGCGATCTAAGTGATGCAGCAGGGGCGTTGCTCGCGTGCGATCTGGTTGTCAGTGTCGACACGTCCATCGGCCATGTGGCAGGAGCGCTCGGCATTCCGGTCTTTCTATTCGTTCCGTACCGCGGCTGCTACCGATGGCTGCTCGATCGCGCTGACACGTTCTGGTATCCAACCATGCGGCTGTTTCGGCAGGAGCGGCCTGGAGACTGGAGGGCGCCGATAGCAGCGATGCGCCAAGCGCTCTGCGATTTTAGAGACAGGGTCAGGCCAAATGCTCATTAGCATGACAAGGTAGCCGAAATCCTGGGTGTAGCGCATGAGTTGGGTGAGCTATTTGGCCCCTCAGGTAGGATTCGAACCTACAACCCTTCGGTTAACAGCCGAAACTCGATGCGAAGCGGCGCTAAGCCGTGCCACTAAAGAATTGAAAAATCAATGATGTGCCTTCAACCTCTTTGCGGTCCTTTGCCAGGCTCGCGATTAAAGTAGTTACAAACATAGTGACAGTGCTATCGGGGTGCCCCTTGCTGTTGGATGTGGTCCGAAGCATGCGCGGGCAGTTAGGTCAGATTCGAAACTCCCAACTGCCGATTGGAAAAGTGAACTTGTTGATTTCCGCGATGCTGAATGCTCTAACTACCTCTGATTGCACTCAAGCTGACGTAGCGTCCGCATTCAGACCCGCCGGTTTTGAGGCCGCCTGATGGCGTGAAGACGTCGGCGGATGAGGTAAAGAAGTCGGACGTAAAGAAGTCTCTTGCTCGATCATATAGCCAATCGCGCTATAACCTTTCAGTCTGCGCTCGTACATCCTGGCCAGCATCGGAACGTAGTTGTCGACATAATCGTGGACTTGGACAAATCGCTTACGGTCGTGAAGACGATGCAATCGTCCTACATACTGCTGCAGCGTACCTTTCCAGGAAATTGGCATGGCAAGGAACAGCGTATCCAGGCGTGCGTCGTCAAACCCCTCGCCAATATAACTTCCCGTCGCCAAAATCACCCTCGACTCATCCTCCGGCACCGATGCCAGAGCTTCCGCCGTCAAGCGGCGCTGCTTCTTACCCATACCGCCCTTCAAAACGAAGACGTGCTTGGCCACCCCCGCCAGTCTCGCCGCGAAGTATCGGAGATGTTCTGTCCGGCCAGTCAGGAGCAGCGGGCAACGTCCCGATTCTATGGAACGCACAATATCGTTGGCGATCATCTCATTGCGCGAGGCATCATCGACGAGAGCGGCATAGACGTCCTGGATCGTCACCTCGGTGAAGTTCGGACGCCATCAGGAACTCCGTGTGGCGGGGAGTCACCTTGTGCTCGAAGGGCGTCGTTTCAGTCATTGTTCGGGCGCTCATACTGAACCGCACGGGGCCACACTGCATATAAATGATCGGATGGTGCCCGTCCTTTCGCGTCGGTGTTGCGGTCAGACCCACAACATACTTGGCCTTTACCTGCCTCATCACCTGTTCGAACGTGAAAGCGGATATGTGGTGGCACTCATCGACGATCACCTGGCCGTATTCAGCAACGAAGTCCTTTACTTCGTCTTTTCGATACAGGCTTTGAATGACGGCGACGTCCACGCGCCCAGTCCGGTCCGTCTTACCGCCGCCGATATGCCCAATTGACTTGGCTGGCAGATCCAAGAACATCCCAAGGCGCTCCTGCCACTGATCGAGCAACTGTTGCCGGTGGACGACGACCAGAGTGTTGACTTTGCGTTTCGCGATAAGCCACGCAGCAACGGCGGTCTTTCCGAACGCGGTCGGAGCGCACAGGATACCTTCGTCATAGCCGCTGATCTTCGCGACGGCATCCTCCTGGAACGGCCGAAGCTGACCCTGGAACTCCGCTTCAATCGCTGTGCCCGCGTACCGTTCGTCCCGAACTTCGGGCCGGATCTTGTGTGCCTCGAGAAGAGCCAACGTCTCCGTCAGACATCCACGAGGCACAGCGATGTGCTGGGCGAATTCCTGGCCGCATGCGATCACGCGCGGCTTGTCGTACGTCGAGAGCCGCATCGCCTGAGCCTTGTAGAACTCCGGGTTCTGAAATGCTGCCAGCCGGAGTAGCCGATTCAGCATGGCTGGTGGCAGATCCTTCTTTTCCACGTAAACAAGATTCGCGCGAACGATCTGAACACTCCTTGGCAGCGGCCCTTCGATCGGCCGCTCCCTCCGTTTGCGGGAAGGCGGCAAGGTCCAGGGGTCTTGTGCATCCTCATCATCGGCGATGCTCATCCGGACTCCGATCAAGTCGCCTTTGCGCTGAGCTTCCGCAACGATCTCCTCAGCGGCGTCGGCCGGCATTCGTCGAATCGTCGAAAGGAACTGCCATTGGTCGGGGTACGGATGGAAGTCGGAGTCAATGAATACACTGTTGCCCGACTTGCGCGGCGCAAACTGCAAGGGGAGCGCAATCAGGTTCCCGAGCCCTCCCTTGGGCATCGTGTCCTGGTTGGGGAAAAAGCGATCATAGGAATCGAGACCGAGCTGATGCCTGCGCTCCATGGTTCGCGTGAGAATCACGCATCCTAGTTTGCGCGCGGTAATCGCTGGCAATGCACGATCAAAGAAGATCCAAATGTGGCCGCCCTTCCCGGAACGAGAACGTTCCAAGGCAGCGGGCACACTCAATTCCCTGGCAGGTTTCAAGAAAAGCCTGAGAGTCATACTCCCAGGTCTTCTTGTCGAAGTCTACCGCGAGAAACCAGCACGTTTCGTCGGACAGCAGAGGATACACGCCAACGGTTTCCTTGCCCAAGAGGTGGTTCTCGATGACGGCATCGGTCAGGGGAAGGAACTTCCGTGTCTTCTGGTCGACTTTCTTCCGCTCCTCCGGGCGGCTTTTGTTGATGGCCTTCCAGTCCTTTACGGCCGCCGGCACATATCCGGACCGGCCATCGTCATTCTCCCATCGCCGTGCGTAGACATCTTCTCTCCCGCGAAACAGGCTTCGAAACAGCGCGATTCTCTTTCTGGCACGCTCCTCCTTGTCCACCGGTGGCGCCGTCTCGACGGTTTTGGTTGGAGGTGGATTCTCAGGCGCAAGCTGCGGAATCGGAATGCTGTGAACCGCCAGAAGCCGCCGCAGGCGAGCATTCTCCTCGCGGAGACGAATATTTTCCTGCTCTGGAGGCTCGAATGAAAGAGATCCTGAACCGTTCTCGGTCATACCGCGTTCACCGCTCCGTGCGACGTGCCAGCACTTCTTCGAGAACTCCTGTACTCCCGCAAACACCGCGGCGACATCCGTCGGGAGCCCGCATTCTTCCGCCAGGGCTTGAAACGGAATCTGCCAATCTGCTGGCGGCGGAGCCAACCGTCGGCAAATCGTGTGTTCCTCTTCTCTCAAAGGTCAGACGCAAGCTCCAGAATCTCGCTTATCCAGCCCACCTGATCCGATCAGAAGAGCCAGGTCCACCAAGTCCTTCACCCTGCTGTTCGCCGCGTTCCGCGGGAGCGTGTAGGCATGAATCTTTTCGGCGAACTGCTGTTCGCGAGCGATCATCAGGACCGCGACGATTCGATGCCGGCGAATCCCAGCCAGTCCCGGCAGACGATTGTTTCCAGCGGCTGCATAACCACGTCACCAATGCCGGCGTCCAGATGGAATCGAGCAAAGATCCGTTCGTCCATTCGAGCTTCGACGGGATAGCGGGCCCCGCCGTACGGCGCGGCGGTCAAATCCATGATCGGCGGCCCGACCGCGAACTCGAACCAGTCACCGAGAGAGACATCAGCCGCGCTCTGCAGCATCTCCCGGACGATCTGGTTCGTGTCACCACCGGCCGCTGTTGCTTCCACTCGCTGCAGCGTCAGGTCGATATCCACCGTTGATCGAGCCGCCTTGAAGCGTAGCTCCAGCGCATAACCGCCCTTCAGAACCCATGGCGCTGTTTCTTCCCGGAACAGCCTTGCCAGCAGACGGTCGAATGATACCTGTCGCCGGAGGCGGTTGGGATCGATCTGATCAGTCAAAGATGCCCTCTTCAGGCGTTCTTCCAGAGCCCTTCGGAATGCTCCCGCCGTCGCATATGTTCTGGGTGACGGCATTATGCAGCTCGCCGCAGCGACTTCCTCAACGAACTTGCGCGCAGGTCCGCTCATTCGCGCGTTCCGAATCTGTTGGCGAGTGATCAGACCACGGTCAACAGCCTGCCTGAGTGCCTGGCGGATGAAGTTCCGCTCGACCGTGCCGAGCCTCGATCAGATCAAGAATCGCCCGCAGAGGGCGAGTGAACTTGAAGCCCTGCGCGGTCTGTACGTCACTCTCGGGTAGATCGGCATAGTGAAGTACGAGGATGCCGGGAATCTCGCTGTTGCGCCGGAAATCCGTCGGAACTGTCATGTGGAGCTTCGACGGATTCAGATCCGACAGATCGTAAAGGCTGAGCGCCGTATGGTGGCTGTATACACCCTCGACTTCCTCATTCCGGTTCCGGGACCACAGTGCCCAAAGGACAAGTTCGGGCCGATCTGTCGTCGGAAACAGAGCGAGCCGGTAGATACCGCGGTGCTCGCGGATCCAGTTCCCGACCTGGACGTGATACGGATGGGTGTTTTCGGCGAATCCGGCCGCCTTGGCCTGTTTCGCAGTGAAGAAGCCCTGCTGTTGCTCGGCGAGCCTGAACAGCCGCCGCGACGCTTCACGGTGAGACTGGGCCATACACAATACTACAACTTTATTGATGCTCCATCAAGCCAAATCCCCGTATGTCTCACGTGAGCAGCTTGGCCCTTGATCACGGACAATTAGAATTCAGCCGCATTGACTCACCGATTTTGTTACCGGCAAGGGGTCATTGCCTCACAAAAATGTTACCCGTTCCAGAGAGATGGAACGGGAACAATGAGGAGGCGATTGAGCATGGAAAGCGAGGCGGGAACTGATCGAAGCCGTGGGTGATCGGTACCGGGAATCAGAGCGAGCCGAGAAGAAAAAGATCTTGGACGAGTTCGTTGAGTTGGCGGGCTATCATCGAAAGCACGCGATTCGGGTATTGAGGAGCGAACGCAGGACCAAGGCTCCGGCTCCGGGGATGGCAACCCACCTGTACGAGGAGGCGGTGATCACGGCGCTCACCATCATCTGGGAAGCGGCCGATCGAATTTGTGGCAAACGGCTAAAAGCCGTGCTCACAACTTTCGTCGAGTCAATGGAGCGGAACGGATACCTCCGTCTGGAATCGGCGGTGCGCGATCGGCTACTCAAAATGGGTGCTGCAACGATCGATCGCGTGTTGCGGCCAGTTCGTACTGTGGCAAAGCAAGGCCGACGAAAAGTATCAGTGAACACACCGCTGCGCAAGAGCATCACGATTCGGACTTACGAGGATTGGAACAATCCGCCGCCCGGTTATTTCGAGATGGACCTGGTGTGTGAATCCCGCAAATTCGGATGTAGCTGAAAATGGGAAACTTGAGCAGGTTCTCTTCAACCGCGGTTTTGTCTGCCTTCTGGGCGTTTCTCGCCGCTTCCTTGCGCAGCCGAGCCGCCCTGCAAATCGAAATCCTCGCGCTCCGTCATGAACTCAACGTGCTTCAGCGCTCCGTCAAACGCCCACGTTTGAGCGCGGTTGACCGCTGGCTTTGGGTGCGTTTATCTCGTAACTGGCCCGGCTTGCGAGCCGCTCTCAAACTTCTAAAACCGGCCACCGTCATCGGTTGGCACTACAAAGGCTTCCGGCTCTTCTGGACTTGGAAATGCCGTCATGTCGGCCCGGACGACCGTCTGTCTCCCAGGAAATTCGCAGACTCATTCGCCGCATGAGCCGGGAGAATCCGCTCTGGGGAGCACCGAAGATCCACGGCGAGTTGCTCAAACTGGGCTTCGACATCAGCGAAACCTGCGTGAGTAAATATCTGGTACGCCGCAAAGGATCACCATCGCAATCGTGGAGGACGTTTTTAGAGAACCACGTGAAGAGCTTAGTGTCCGTGGACTTCTTCACGGTTCCCACGATTCGCTTCCAAATCCTTTATGTCTTCCTCGTGATGGCGCATGACCGGCGACGAATTCTGCATTTCGCAGTCACGCAACATCCAACCGCAGAATGGACTGTACACCAACTACGCGAGGCCTTTCCATGGGACACGGCGCCGCGTTTTCTGTTGCGCGATCGCGACAGTATTTTTGGACATGAGTTTGTGCAGCAGTTGAAGGCGATGGGCATCAAGCAAATATTGTCCACACCGAATGCACCCAGGCAGCGTGCCTACATAGAACGCTTGATCGGTACGATTCGCCGCGAATGCCTCGATCACGTCATCGTATTCAACGACAGTAGCCTTCGCCGCCATCTACTCGCGTTCAGCGATTATTATCATCGCAGCCGCACGCATTTGAGTCTTCAGAAGGACACGCCGAACAAACGACCGATCCAACCAGCGAGTGCCGGCAAGATTGTGGCGATTCCCGAGGTCGGTGGACTGCATCATCGCTACGAACGTCGCGCCGCGTAAGGGACTGGCTCGAGAAGACGTTGTTGCCGTCTCGTTTGGCGGTGGTGCGCTCGTTTGGGCCGATTCTGCGAAGATTGGCCGCCCCGTCTACTCGGGACACTTTGACACGCCACAAAAACACACCCAAACACCGTAAGGATCTTCAGGTTTTCGTGGCGAGCAGGTCCAAACATCGATGGACGCTCAAGCAACCCAAACTAACTCATTGAAATGCGGCGTTGCCGAATTTGGGGGAACCACAGTAACTTTGACGCCTACTTTTCCGCCGTAATCCGCCATTTGTTTGAAAGACTCGATGCAGTTAGTTACTTTCCGTCGCAAAAATGAGTGTCCGCGTCAACGCCAATGAATAGGTCTGGAGGCGATTGGGTGCGAAAACATTTGGTATTGATCTTGTTTCAGGGGGCAATTACGATAGGGCATGACTCGACGTAAGCAAGGTCAACCGACACTGTGGGAAGGCGTATTGAACGAAGATGTGCGTGCTCTTTGGGAGCCCTGGATGTTGGAAGCCGACAAGCTTCTGGAAGACGAGGAACTCATCGAGTTGGTATACGAAGCGCAGGGCGAGCGTCACGAGCACAGCAGCACACGGGGTCGCTCGCAAACGCCCGCCGAGATGGCCTTGCGACTGTTGTTGTTGAAGCACCTACGGAACTGGAGCTTCGACACGCTGGAACGCGAAGTGACGATGAACTTGGCATATCGGGACTTCACGCGCATCGGGTTGGGCAAGGTTCCGGACGCGAAGACGTTAGCGCGCATTGCCCAGGCGCTGGGCGGCGAGGTAATGGCGAAACTGCATGAACGGCTGGTGGCGATGGCGCAAGAGAAAGGCGCAGTGCAGGGCCGCAAGCTGCGTGTGGACACCACGGTGGTAGAGACCAACATTCATTACCCCACCGACTCCAGCCTGCTCGGAGACGGAACGCGGTTCATGACGCGAACGATGAAGAAGATTGAGCAACGGAGCCAGGGCAAGCTGAAGCGCAAGGTGCGAAACCGCATGCGGAGCGTGAACAAACGCGTGATTGCGATTGCCACAGCCAGCCGGCATAGAGGGCCGGAAGGCGAGCAGAAGCGTAAGAAAGAGTATCGCGAGTTGCTCCGCATGTCGCGGCAGATTCTTAACGACGCTAAGCGCGTGATGGTGGAGATCGAAGGAATGTCCGCGCGACGGAAGAAAGAACTGCGGCTTCTGGGCGAGAGCTTAGCGACGATGGCAGGGCGTGTGCGGCAGGTAGTGAAGCAGACCAAAGCCCGCATCTTTGATGGTCTGACGCAATCGCCGGGGAAGATCGTGAGCGTGTTCGAGCCGCACACCGAGATTATCCGCAAGGGCAAGGCGAGCAAACCAACCGAGTTCGGCAAGCTAGTGCAGTTGCAAGAAGCCGAAAATCAGATCATCACACATTACGACGTTTTCGACGAGAGGCCGAGTGACCGCGAGTTGCTGCTGGGCGCGGTGGAAGCGCACGAGCGCAAGCTGGGGCGATTGCCACAATTGGTAACGGCGGACGCAGGATACTATTCGTTAGCACAGGAACGGGCGGTACAGGAGAAGGGTGTGAAGTGGGTCGCGGTACCGAACCGCAGCACGCGCAGTGGCGAGCGCAAGCAAATGGAAAAGAGCCGCTGGTTCAAGAAAGCGCAGCGCTGGCGCACGGGCTGCGAGGGACGCATCAGCGTGGCCAAGCGACGGCACGGATTGAGGCGCTGCTTGTACCGCGGCATCGATGGAATGAAGCGTTGGGTGGGACTTGGCGTGCTGGCTGACAATCTGATCAACATCGGCAAATGCCTGGCGATGGCCAATGCCTGAGCACAGCCGTCCGGGGCGATGCATCGTCCACCGGTGAGCGGCTCGAACAATCGAAAAAGCATCGCTCAAACATGCTTCAAACCCTCTATGTCATGCCAACACTGATCCGAAAACATCATTTTGCGACGGAAAGTAGCTAAGTAATTGGCGAGTTCGGGATTCTTAGGATAAGAACTCGGGTCGGCTACTGGCGTGGATGCGATCCGAGGACCTCCGCTGTTCACACGCATGGACTTCGCGCCTAAGCGGACGCTGGGCACCTGCGTGCGAGATGGGATCCGATGGCGCCGTCTGCGCCGAAGCGCGCGAAGCGCCTAGTAGCGCGGCCGTAAGGCCGGTTTCCGCGCGCTTTATGAAACCGCGCCTGCCGCTAGTCTCGTTTGAATTAGCAAGATGCATCGCTAATACTCCAATCAGGCTCTGCGCATCAGTGCAGCATAGGAAACAACTCTCGAAGACGCGCCTCATCGGGATGTGAGCCGTATTCGCAGATTTCGAACGCTTCGTAGTACTTTGTGCGGTTTCCCACTTCGGGGCCGTACCATTTCACCAGTGCTGCCCGAACGTCGGCATTGGGCGGGTTAAACCAAGTGCGCTTGAGCCACGCCTTGCGCTCGGCCGGATCTACCGGAACCTGATCTAAAGTGCCGGCTACCCAGGGCAGCCATTCATAGAACTGAGAGACGTGCGAGTCCATTGCGTTGATCTTTTGGTCGATCACATCATCGATTGACACCGCCACGTCCGGCCTGAATGGATTTGGACGTTGGAAATTATCCTGATAGTAGAAGAAAGCCGGATTCTTGCGCAGTGCGGGAACATCAGGAGTGACGGCCGGCACCACCACCATGTAAGCTGCATCTTGCACTAACACGCCGGTGTATCGATGATCGGGATGATAGTCATTTGGCCGCGGCCCGAGCACCACATCCGCTTTCCAGTTTCTGATCTCACGAATGATCTGCTCACGTACCGCAAGGGTTGGCAGTAGCTGCCCGTCCTCATTATTGAGCACGTCATACTCAATTCCTTGTCTGCGTGCGGATTCCTTGGCTTCGGCGAGGCGCCGGCGAGCCGATTCGGGCCCGTGCATCGTTTGATGTCCCGCGTCGCCATTGGTCACAGACACGAACTTGACCGCATATCCGTGTTTCACCCAAAGTGCAACCGTTCCGGAGGCACGAATGTCGCAGTCATCCGGATGAGCTCCGAACGCGATGATCCGGATCGGGGCGTTCTGCGCCAAAAGAGTGGTCGCGGCAGCTATACGACCGCGCATAATTAAGGGGACATAACGATCAACAAAAAGGCAGCAGATAGGACCGGATCAGTTGAGGGTGTGACTGCATTTCCCCAAAGACTCGCGTTAGCGTGGCGAGTAGTGCATCGAGGCCACCGAAGAATCGATTGTGCGTGCCGTTTTTGCGGGTGTGCTGCCACAACCGTTCGGTAGGGTTCAATTCCGGCGAGTAGGGTGGCAATTGATGCACTTCCAGCCAGTGGCGGTTGGACTTGAACCAAGCCCAGACCTCAGCATGCTTGTGGTAGGAGGCGTTGTCCTGAATCAGAATCGCTCCTTGGCGGCGGTAGCGGCGAGCGAGTTGTTCGAGGAAGCCGAGATATGTGGTCGCATTGAAAACTGTGTCCTGGCGATAATCGAACCGCGTGCTCCAAAGCTCGATGGCGCCGAGAATTTTCACGTTCTTACGTTCTCCTGTCACGGGGATTTCCGGTGGACACCCAACGCGGCTCCAGGTGGTGTGGAGCGTCGAATCTTGCCGGAAGCTGGCTTCATCGGTGAAGAGGAGCGCCCAGTGTCGCGAGCGGGCTTTTTTTTAAGCATGGGATAGATGCGGCGATGCCATCGGTCTTGGGCTGCGGCATCCGCGCGCGCCAACACACGGCGCGGCCGTTGCACCGAAAATCCCCAGCTATGAAGCAATTTGCGCACATGGCCGGGATGATACTGAACACCGAACTCCTCCTCGATCACCCAGGCAATCATAGGCGACGTCCAGATGCCGCTGTCTAGACCGTAAGAGACCGGACCGCTGTCGAGAATGTCGCCCAACTCTTGTTGTTGCTTCTCTGTCAGTTCCGAGGGCCGACCCGACCGATACCCTTCCAGCAGACCATCGACTCCCTCAGTTTGATAACGCTGCAGCCACTCAGACACCTTGGATCGCGGCGCCTGCAGGATCTCCGCCAGTTCGCCACTGGTATGTCCTTCCGAATTCAGCACCACGGCGCGTAAGCGCTTCGCCACACGGTAAGCTCCGTCTCTCTCCGCTTCCTTGCTCAGCCGATTCAGCCGCTGATATGTGCTGGGATGCAACCACAACAAGCGTGGCACCATAAAGTCTCTGAAACCAGTATGTCACACATGTCCCTTTACTTATGCGCATCCGTATAGCATAAGGACCAAGGTAATTGAGAGGCGAGCCTTCACCATGGTTATTATTGTGCACAGGTCATGTTCATAACGTTGGAGGCTAAGCTGAAGCGATGCCAGTGTTTCACAAAGCACTCCTATGTGCACTGATCTGCGCAGGAGTGCTTGCCGCCCAGGAATCGAGTCGCGCCGAGTGGAAAGGCACGGTGCGCGAGCCTGGCGGCCGGGCCGCACGCGGTGCTGATGTTCAGTTGCAGATGAATGGGAAGCATTTCTCCGCCTTGACCGGCGATAATGGAACATTTCGCTTTGAACCTCTGGCACGCGGCGCGTACGATCTCGAGGTGCATTTCGAAGGCCGAGTTTTTCGGTGTCCGCCTGCGATTACTGTCTCGGTTGATACGCCGTTGACTATCACGCTGCTTGAGAACGGCTCGATTCAGCTCGAACCAGAGAAAGAGGAACAGGCAAGTGGCGGCGAAACGCTCTCGAGCAATTCTGTCACTGCGATTCCCCTTAATAAACGGGATTTCAGCCAGTTATTGCTGCTCGCGGCCGGAACTATGACTGACACGAATGGAACCACTAATTTCACTCAGCAGTTCGCCGTGAACGGGCAGCGAGGCGTCGAGGCTGTGTTCGCGATGGATGGCGCCGATACCAGCGATCCCGAAATGGGCGGTGCGACGCTTTCGAATTTCAACGTTGACGCGGTACAGGAGATTCAATCGTCATCGGGATGGATGCCGGCTGACATCGGGCAGGGCGCCGCTGGTTTCACGAATATCATTACGCGGTCCGGAACCGATACGTTTCACGGCTCGATCTTTGAATTTCTTAGAAACTCCGCACTCGACGCCCGCAACTTTTTCGATGCACGGTCGGATGTCAATCCGGAACGGATTCCACCCTTTCGCCGGAACGAGTTCGGCGCTACGCTGGGCGGACCTGTCGTGCTTCCCGGCTATAACGGCCGTTCGAAGACGGAATTCTTCGTCGAGTACCAGGGCTTTCGACAGGTGCTCGGCACAACGCAAGTTCTGGCTGTGCCGACCGCCGCGGAACGGGCTGGCATCGATACCACAGCATTTCCAGGTGACACACTGTTCGTGCCGGTAAACCCGGAAATCGCAGCTATTCTGCAGCGTTATCCTATGCCGAATGATCCGACCGGACCGTTTGGCGGCCGCACCTTCGCGACATCGTCGAAGGTGGTGACAGATGCAGACCAGTTCTCAGTGCGGCTCGACCATCAACGGTCGAGCAGGGATCATTTCTTTGGCCGATTCACCTGGGACAACTTGACAGGACCGACGACCAACCCTGACCAGACAGCTATCGACGCGGCGTTCGGAGTGACTTATATCGACCATCAGCGGAATGCAGAACTGAGATGGACGCGCACCCCGTCAGCGACCTTTTCTTCGGACTCGACGCTGAGCTACACACGCACCACGCCGAATTTTCCGACGCCCGATCACACGGATCCCTCGATCATCTTTGGCCAGGCACTCTACGTGGCGTTCAATGCTCCAGGCGGAACCGTCACCGCATCTTTCGCGAACCTCTTTGAAGGCCAGCAGAATTTCGTTTGGACGCGAGGCAAGCACACGATAAAAGCCGGCGGTGAATTTCGCGCAAACCGTGACTCGTCGTTTTTCGGAACAACCCCGAATGGACAATACATTTTCGGGGGCGGTCCTTCATTCGCGACAACCCCGATCCGTTCAGCGAGTGGTGCGCACAACATCGCTTCCGGACAGCAGCTGCCTGACACCCTGAGCGCGTTCTTGCTAGGCAGCGCCTTCTTTTACACGGTGGCAGTTGCTCCGCCGCAATTTCCGCAAGGCAGCAATATTGGACCGGCATCCGTTTCGCGTTACGCGACCAACGTATATGCGGAAGACACCTGGAAAATCTCGGGTCGTTTCGTCATAGATTACGGCCTCCGTTATGAGATCTACCCATCAGCGAACGTGCGCGCCGTTCGGCCGGCTTGGATTTTCAGGCTGGCCCGAATGGTCCCGAGCAGCTTTACCTTGTGAATCCCGAGCCCGTGTATCGCTGGAAAGGAAACAACTGGGGACCTCGCGTGCGCCTGAACTGGCAGCCAGCTTCGGGTTTCTGGGTTCGGGCCGGCGGAGCTTTAACGACGATTCCGCCCAACATCTGGCAGGACAATCTGCTCACAGGCGCTGCGCCGTACGTTGATTATCCACGGATCACAGCAGCGCCAGGCGCGCCATTGCTAATCAGTACACGCATAACCCCCGCCGATCTGCCGCCAGCTTACACTCCGAGCGGGGTGAATTTTCTCGCGTCGGGTAACTCGAAAGCGGTGCCTGTGAATACGGTTTGGGACGTGAATCGCTTCGATCAGGAACTAGCGGCGATAACGCCAAGTCATCTGATCAGTCCGTTGAATGCGAACGCGATCTCCCAAGACTTCCGAAATGCCTATCTTGGAACTTGGACGCTGAGTCTCGAACGGTCCATTGGTGGCCTCAGCTTGAACGCGGGTTATATCGGCACAGCGGGCATCGACCTTCCGGTAGTGAGCTTCCCGAATGCTTTTCCTGGTGCTACAGCAGCTTTTGCGCCGTATACCCAATTCAATTCAGCGGGACAAATCACAGGCGGATTTGGGACCGACATGCTGATCACAAATCGTTCCCATTCGACCTATCATGCGCTGCAATCTTCCCTGCAAGGTACGCTTGGCAGCCAGGGGCCGCGCATTCAGGCAAACTTCACCTGGTCGAAATCGCTGGATGACACCAGCAGCGTGATCGGACCGGGCGTCGGCAGCACGTCAGGGGCAGCAGCTCTGGCCTGGCCACAGAATCCGTTTGACACAAATGAGGACAAAGGTCCGTCAACGTTTGATGTGGAGCGGGTCTTTACGGCGACGGTGGTTCAGGATTTGCACGCCGAATCGGCGCCGTTTCTCAAACATCTTGGCCCGAAGCTGACGCGCGGATGGCAATTGCTCAGCATCTCAACGCTGAACAGCGGATTGCCGTTTACCGTGTACTCGGGTGTGCAGCAGACTGGAGCGGGATCGCTTGGCGCGGATCGTCCAGATCAAACCGGCACGCCGGATCTCTCGACCGGCCGGAAGATTCGAGAAGATTACTTCGGCTTAGGCGCGGCGAATGCTTCGTATTTCTCCATTCCGATCAATGTTCCGGACGGCTCCGGGCCGAATAGCGGTGTGTTCGGGACGCTTGGCAGAAATACCTTTCGCGGACCGGCGCTGTACAACTTTGACTTCGGACTGATCAAAGATACGACGTGGGAAGCGGGTCAAAGCAGATTTGTCAACCTTCAGTTCCGCGCAGAATTCTTCAACTTGTTCAACATTGTCAACTTCGGCTTGCCTTCAAACCTGTTGACGGGCTCTGGTTTCGGAGTAATCAGCCGAACCGCCGCGAATTCCCGTCAAATTCAGTTCTCGCTGAAGATGATGTTCTGATCATGATCGACGCTCCTGCTAACCTCAATCGATGGAATTCGGAAAACGATTCACTCACGTAGCATTATTCGCCCTGATCGCGCTGCGTGGCGATGGCCAAACAGCTCATCGAAAGCTGCCCGGCGAAGATTGGATCTCGTTATTCAACGGCGAAGATCTTTCGGGTTGGACGAAGGTCGGAAAGGAAAGCTGGACCGTGGAGAACGGCGTTATTCACGGCAAGGGAGTCACGAAGGACTATGGTTATCTTGAAACCGAAAAGAGCTATACGGACTTCCAATTGGCGCTGCGCTTCAAGTGCGTTGCCGACGGCAACAGCGGCGTGTTCTTTCATTCCGCATTCAAACCCGGTACGGCGGATGTAACCCAAGGGATGCAGTTTGAAATCGACTGCACGATGATGCATCACACCGGCGGCGTCTATGCCGAAGCCGGCGGACACTGGGTGGTTTGGCCCGCTCCTGAGAATGAAAGTGTGGTCCGCATGGGCGAGTGGAACGATTATTTCGTCAAAGTTACCGGCAACCGTTATCGTTCGCGGCTCAATGGAGTGCAGATGGTGGACTTCACAGACCCAAGCCCGGGCGCTCCCGATGGAACTATTGCCTTGCAACTACATGCTGGCGGCCGCGGCAATATGGAGTTCAAAGATATCTGGATTCGCGATCTCTCACACCGGTGAGGATCGCGATGGCTCACTCAGACTTACTCGCCGTGTGAATTGGAGCTTCGCCGTTCAAAATGAGTATTAACCGCCTATAAACTTCCTTCAGGTACTGCTCATTACCACCAGGCAGTTCAACTGTCGCCGTACCATGGAAACCAATTTCTTGGAGTGCCAGGTAGATCGCGTGCCAATCCAGATCGCCTTCAAGGAGCGGCACCCACTCGGCAGCCATTTTTTCGCTCCCTCGCTGACGGGCAAACGTAAAGTCTTTGATGTGCAGCTTCACGATTCTTTTACCGAGAGTACGGATCCAATCGGCAGGGTAACCGTATAGCTGCACATTACCGACATCAAAATAGGCTCTTACCCACGGTGTCTGGAACTGGTCGATATAGTTTGCGAACTCCAGCGGACTGAGCAGGAACTTGTTCCAGACTTCCTCAACCGCGATGATGATCTTCAGATCTTCCGCCAGGGGCAGAAGCTTCCGGATACTTGCCTGAGACCGCGAATACGCGTCCCGGTAAGACGTCTCTGCATTCACGACCGCGGGCACGACGAGAACGGTATCGGCTCCCCAGAAATGCGCGTTTCGCAGGGACGTGCGCGCGCCTTGCAGGCTCTTCTCCACTACGGCCGGATCCGAGGATGACAGCGGATACTTCCAGTGATCCATGTTCATTACCGAATGGATTTTAATACCGACCTTCTCGGCTGCTTTCTTCATGGCTTCGGCCTGCGATTGGACGGGAGTGGTAGGGCATTCGATTCTTTCGAAGCCGGCATCCCGCGCCATCTGGAATCGTTCGGGGATGCTGGCACTTTCGGGAAGCATGCTGTATTCCACTGCCTTGTGAATGGGCAGGGGGTCTTGAGCGAGGGCGGGCGTGGCTAGCAGTACGGCACTTTGGACAAATGATCGGCGTGTCATGGAGATGTGCGGAATAACGTGCTTCTATTCTGGTCCGGTATCGTTGATATTACGCTATAGGAGAGAAAGGAACGTTTCTCGAGAATGGAAAAGCACCAGACATCTTCTAATCGCCGCGATTTCATCAAGACCGCCGGGACAGCCGCGGGCGCGGCACTCTCGCTTGGTTTCCCCGCCGTCATTTCCGCGCAGACGGTCACAAACGCGTTGAAGGTTGGCTTGATCGGTTGTGGCGGCCGCGGCACGGGCGCAGCCAGCCAGGCTTTGCACGCTGACGCCTATGCGGAACTCACGGCTGTGGGCGACGTGTTCCAGCCGCAGATCGACGCATCTCTTGCAGAACTTGGCCGAATCTCGAAAATCGCCGACCACGTGAAAATTGAGAAGTCAAACCAATTCGTCGGTCTCGATGCTTATCAGAAAGTGCTTGACTCCGGCATTGATGTCGTGGTCATCGCTACTCCGCCGGGTTTTCACGCCCAGCACCTCGCCGCGGCGGTTGACGCCGGCAAACACATTTTCTGCGAAAAACCCGCTGCGACGGATGCGCCGGGTATCCGATCCGTTCTCGCCTCAGCGGATAAAGCAGCGAGTAAGAATCTATCGCTGGTCGCCGGATTCTGCTGGCGCTATAACACGATGATCAGCGATACATTTAAGCAGGTGAAGGACGGAGCCCTCGGCAAAGTGGTTTCGTACTATGCCACGTACTACACGAATCCGGTGAAACCGATGCCGCCTGCGAGTACTCGCCCTGCAGGCATGAGTGATGCCGAGTGGCAAATCGCAAACTGGTATAACTTCGTCTGGCTTTGCGGCGATAGTCTCGTTGAGCAGGCAGTTCACTGCGCAGACAAGATTGCTTGGCTGATGAATGATCAGCCGCCCACGAGCTGCGTTGCGGTTGGCGGACGAGTCATTCCAGCGGAAGGCGGCAATATCTATGACCATTTCGAGGTGAATTACCTTTACCCGAACGGGGTGCGAGCCACGCTTGCCAACCGTCAGATTGAAGGCTGCTACAACGAGAACGCCGATTACATTTTGGGGTCGGATGGGGCTTGTACACTCGGCCGCTCGCCTGTTCCTCGCATTGAAGGTAAAACGAACTGGACCTGGTCAGGGCAGAAGTACGACATGTATCAACGCGAACACGACGTCCTCTTTGCCTCGATTCGTCAGCACCAACCGGTGAACGACGGAAAACGCCTTGCCACAAGTACGCTGCTCGCCATCATGGGCCGCATGGCCGCCTATACCGGTCAGGAAATCACCTGGGATCAAGCGCTCAACTCGCAGGAGAACCTTTTCCCGGACCATCTCACCTGGCAATCCAGCCTCTCCGTTCCGCCGCGCGCGGAGCCTGGAATTACGAAATTCAGCTGAACGCACGAATGATCGCCTTCGTTTTTGGCGCACTCCTATTCGCGGGCGGCCAAACAGCGGCCGCCTCTGATTTTCAGGAGAAAATAGCACCGATACTGGAGCAGAACTGTACTGGTTGTCACCACAGCAGCGACGGCAAACACCTTGATCTGACCTCGCGCAATTTCGTGCTCGCTCACAAGCTCGTCGTTCCCGGGCAGCCTGGGGCGAGCCCGCTCTATACGAGCCTCAAGAGCGGAGCGATGCCGCCTTCGGGCAAGCTCAGTGACGACAAGATCGAAGCAATCGCGCAATGGATCCGCAGCGGCGCGGTATGGCCCGATGGCCTGACCTTGAAGGTTCCCCAGACCTCTGCCGCAAAAGCAACGCCTAAAGGCTCTGAGCTCGAAACCATCCGCGAGATTCGCGAGCGCATTGTCGCTAATCAAGCGCATCAAGCCGCCCAACCATATAGCGTCACGATTCCGAATACAACCGTGACCTATTCGATGGTGCCCATCACCGCGGGTCAGTTCACGATGGGTTCCACTGCGAAGCCGGATGAGCAGCCGCCGCACGAGGTGACTGTGGACGCCTTTTGGATGCAAGCACACGAGGTTACTTGGGACGAATACCGCCTTTTCATGTTCGCGAACCAGGCCGGCGAAATCGCGAACAAAGATGCAACGGTAGATGCGGTCAGTCGTCCAACCCGACCTTACGTGGAAATGAGCTTCGGGATGGGTCTCAACGGATTCCCAGCGATCAGCATGACGCAGCACGCAGCCAACAAATATGCCGAGTGGTTAAGCGCCAAGACCGGCGAGTTCTACCGTTTGCCAACGGAAGCCGAATGGGAGTACGCTTGCCGGGCCGGAACAACAACACCCTATTACTTCGGTGTTGATGCTTCGCACTTGAAGGACTACGCCTGGTATTCGGTCGATAGTGGCGGCAAATATCAGAAGGTTGCCACGAAGAAGCCGAATGCGTGGGGTTTGTATGACATGCTCGGCAACGTGATGGAATGGACGCTCGATGCCTATGCTCCATATAAGCCAGGGGCTGGGACCGACCCCTGGGTCAAGCCAACTGCACCCTATCCGATGAGCGCGCGCGGCGGATCCTGGAACGATCCTGCTGACCAAGTGACGTGCGCTGCGCGCGTCGCCTCAGATCCTTCGTGGAAACAGCAGGACCCGCAGCTCCCGAAGAGCATCTGGTACGAAACGGACGCCCAATGGCTGGGATTCCGTCTCCTCCGGCCCACCAAACTGCCTTCTGCTGAAGAAATGTTCAAGTATTGGAACAATGGCGTTGAGCATGACGAGCAATAAGTTCGTCGTCACTTTGCTGCTCGTCCTTGTCGCCATTTTCACTATCCACGCTCAAGACGCGCTTCACCCTTATGAGGCGGTGGAACCACATATGGGCACGCTGTTCCGCATCAATCTTTATGCGCCCGACGAGGCTTCGGCGCGGCAGGCTTTTCAGGCAGCTTTTCAACGTATCGATGAACTCGACAAGAGTCTATCCGATTACCGGGCGGACAGCGAACTAAGCCGGATCAGTCGGGGAGCAATGAAACATCCTGTGCGGGTGAGTGAGGACTTGTTTCGGGTTGCGCAAGCTTCGCAGCAGTTATCGATGCGAACGGACGGAGCTTTCGATCTCACAATCGGGCCCCTCAGTCATCTGTGGCGCCAGGCCCGACGCGACGGCGCGCTGCCGAATCCTGAAGCAGTGCAATCCGCTCGTGCGCGCTGTGGCTACACAAAGATGCATGTGGACGCCGCGCAGCGAACGATCGAGTTCGATCAACCGGAGATGTTGCTTGATGGGGGGGGAATTGCGAAGGGCTACGCCGCGGATGAGGCGCTTGCGGCCATCGAGAATCTCGGTCTGCATTCAGCTCTGGTCGCGGCAAGCGGAGATCTGGCTTTCGGCGATGCGCCGCCAGGTCAGCCCGGCTGGAAAATTGGAATCGATTCCTTCGATCGTGCGGACAAGCCTTTCACGCGCGTGCTGATGCTTTCGAATGCGGCGGTATCAACGTCCGGAAACAGCGAGCAACATCTGACCGTGCGCGGCCAAACCTATTCGCATATCATCGATCCCAAAACAGGGATGGGGCTGCAGGATGACCTGACGGTAACAACTATTGCGCACCACGGCATTACGGCGGATCCGGCTGCGACGGCCATCAGCGTTCTGGGCTGCGAAAAAGGCCTCGCCTTCGCAGCGCGTGAGCCCGACCTGGCTGTGTTCATTGTGATGAAGAAGGAAGGACATTCACAATCCTTTGAATCTGCCCGTTTTCGAGATCTTGTTCTCACGAAATCGTTCCAGAGGGGGGCGAGTGAATGACAGATAGACGCATGTTTCTGAAGAGCAGTTTGGCCGCGATCGCCGCGACCACGACGAGGCTGACTGCCAAAGTTGGCAGCACGAAGCCGCGGCTGGGTGTAGTGGTGAATGTTTCGGGTAAGGAGACGCCCGACAAGGCAATAGTCAGGGTAAAAGCGTTCGGGTTGACTTGCTGTCAGGTAGGCGTTGGGATGGCACCGGCGAGTCTCGCCGAACCGTTGAAGGCGGCGCTTGCCCATTATCAGATTGAGGCAACAGCTGTCATGACGCTCGGCCCTGGCAAGATGGTTTGGAACTTCTATCAGGGTCCGTTGACAATCGGCCTGGTTCCTCCGCAAACACGTGCCACCCGCATTGATGCTCTCAAGCGAGCATCGGATCTCGCAAAACTCTGCGATATCAAAGCTGTCCACACCCATTGCGGTTTTATACCGGAAGACCCGAATGAGCCGCTCTATGGCGAAACAGTCAAAGCCATCGCAGACGTCGCCAGCCACTGCAGGGCAAATGGGCAAACATTCTTGATGGAGACCGGACAGGAGACGCCGATCACCATGCTCCGAGTGATTCTGGATACCGGCCTCGACAATATCGCAGCGAATCTGGACACGGCAAACCTGATTCTCTATGACAAGGGCGAACCGGTGGGAGCGTTAGATGTTATCGGTAAGTATGTCCGCGGACTACACGCGAAAGACGGCCTTTATCCGACCGATCCGAAGAACCTCGGACAAGAAGTTGCCATCGGAAAAGGCAAGGTGGATTTTCCGGAAGTCGTGCGGAAACTGCACATGCTGAGCTACACAGGTCCTATCACGATTGAGCGTGAAATCTCTGGCGCACGCCAGGAAGAAGATATTCGAGCTTCGATCTCCTACTTACAGAAGCTGATTGACTCGACTTACGCGCAAGCTTAGGCAGGTGCCCCAACGCGCGTATAGACGTCGACACGAATGCCGACGTAGCACTTATGGTTCCGTGATGTTGAGCACCTGATCTGTCTTGACGTCGGCCAGTTTCTGTCTTGTCCCGCTGGGCCAAAGAATGTCGATCGCCTTCGCCACGGAAAGATTCCCTAAGCCGAAGTGCACGCCCCAATCGGCCGATGACGCGTAGCCGAGAGCAGTGGTCATTTCGGCATATTGATTACCGATCCGAATAACGGCTCCAATGCCGTCTCGATTCGACTTGGTGCCGCGCAAGCGCAGAATAATCCAGTGCTGAGCGACGGGGCTGACATTTCGCCAGAGTTCCGTTGGTTCGCCAAGCGACGTCACGACCGCATCGATGCGGCCATCGCCGTCAAAGTCCGCGAAGGCTGCGCCGCGATGAGCCTTGGTCAAGTTCAGGCCAGAGTCTTGCGAAACGTCCTTGAACGTGCCTCCACAATTGACAAAAAGAGTATCTTGCTCGCGATAGGGATACGATTCGAATTGTTCGACATGATCGTTCACGTGAGAGTTTGCGGTGAAGAGATCTTTCCAACCGTCATTGTTGAAATCAAATAGTCCCAGTCCCCAGCCGCTGTGCTTCACAGTTGCGGCGCCCAGGCGCGACGAGTACGTCGCGTCCAGAAAATTGCCGTGTCCGTCATTCTTGAAAACGGGAAAAGTTTCGCCGGCTAAGGCAGTGAAGATAATATCAGGCTGACCGTCGTTATCGTAGTCTTTGAACTCCACACCCATGCTCGCCACCGGTTTTCCGCTGTCGCGCAGGGCCGTACCGGTCTCGAGACCTACTTCTTCGAAGGTTCCATTTCCCTTGTTGTGGAACAGGAAGTTGGGCATGTTGTCGTTCGTTACAAAGACATCGGGGAAGCCATCGTGATCGTAGTCGGCGAAGCCCACACTCATACCGCGGCCGGCGAACTGCGCCAAACCAGCACGCTCCGTCACGTCCTCAAACGTCCCATCGCCGCGATTCCGATAGAGTGTGCTGGGCAGACCTTGAAAATATTTCGGATGGCAGTAAACGCGAATGCCTCGATTTGAATCGCCGCAATAGCGATCGTCGGGCAATTGCCATTTCGTATAGTGCACTACCCACAGATCTAGCTTGCCGTCTCGATCGAAGTCGAACCAGCCCGCCGCGACGGCCCACCCCTTATTCTTGATGCCAGCTTTCGCCGTTACATCCTCGAACCGGCCATTGCCAAGGTTGTGATAGAGAGTACTGCCATTCACGCCGGCTACAAACAGATCTGGGCGTCCGTCGTTGTCGTAGTCGGCCACCGCGACGCCCATGTCGTAGCCGTTGCCCGCGACTCCGGCCGCCTCGGTTACGTCGCGAAATTTCATGCCGCCTTCGTTGTGATAGAGCCGATTCCAGAACTTGGGCGACGATTTCATCAGCGACGGCACTTCGGCGCCGTTGGTGAAGAATATATCGGGCCGGCCGTCGCCATCGTAATCGAAAATTGCCAAGCCGCCTGCCATGGTTTCGATCATGTGCTTGGTCTCAGTGGGATTGTTTTCGAGAACGAAGTTCAGCCCCGCACTAGAGGCCTGTTCTTCAAAGCGAATCGGCGGCGGCCCTTCAACTTCCGCGAAGCCGGCAAGACTTAACAGCAACAGAACCAAGCCGAACGAGACTAGCCAAGAACGCATTCGAAATTGCGAGAAGGGACTGGTTGTGATTGTCGCATTACCTTAAGTAAAGTCTCTGGTCTCCGTGCGTTAGTATAAAAGCTCAAATGCATCGCAAAGGCCTGCTCGCAGGCTTCTTGGCAACTGTTTTAAACTGCGCTGCGGCGACGGTGCCCGCGCCTCCGCCTACGTTTTACCGTAATATTGCGCCGATCATTTATCAAAATTGCTCACCTTGTCACCGGCCAGGCGAATCGGGCCCCTTCTCGCTATTGAATTATGACGACGCCAAGCGGCATGCGTCACAAATTGCCTCCGTTACCAAGCGGCGCTTCATGCCTCCATGGTTGCCGGAGGCAGGCTACGGCGAGTTTGAGGAGGAGCGCCGATTAACTGATAAACAGATCCAGCTTATTCAGCAATGGGTGAGGGCCGGCGCTCCAGCAGGTCGCCTTGCGGACGCGCCGCCCGCACCCAAGTTCAATTCTGAGTGGGAACTCGGTCCGCCGGACATGATTTTGAACGTTGCCCAGCCGTTTCATCTGGGCCCGGATGGCCCTGAGATTTTTTGGAATTTCGTGATTCCGGTGCCGGTGAAGACCACACGTTGGGTAAAAGCCATGGAAGTTCGACCCGGCAATCCGAGGGTATTTCATCACGCGAACGTGATTATCGACCGTTCCGGGTCTGCGCTGCGCAAAGAACCCAAGCCCGGCGCGGGATTCCCCGGCATGGATCTGACGATCGAAGAAGATACGTTCGATCCGGACGGCCATTTTCTTTCGTGGAAGCCCGGCAGCCAACCTGTGGTCGAGCCCGACGGGTTGGCGTGGCGTGTCGAACCAGGCATGAATTTAGTGCTGAATGTTCATATACGCCGGTCTGGTAAAGAAGAGACGGTGAGCCCCGAGATCGGGCTGTACTTTACCGATCAGCCGCGAACCAAGTTCCCGATGCTCGTTCAACTGGAACACGACGGCGCTCTTGACATTCCCGCGGGTGACAAGGATTTCGTAGTGACTGACCAGTTCCGATGTCCTATGGACCTGCAGGTTCTTGCCGTCTACCCGCACGCGCACTATTTGGCCACCTTGATGGAAGCATATGCAACGCTGCCCGATGGCTCCCGCAAGTGGCTGGTTCGCATTCCGCATTGGGACCTGAACTGGCAAGGCGTCTTCCGGCTCAAAACTCCGCTTATGTTGCCAAAAGGAAGCTTGATCGCGATGAGCTACCACTACGACAACTCGAGCGCCAATCCGCTGAATCCGAACTATCCACCCAAGCGGGTCAAAGCCGGAAACGAGGCGGCAGACGAGATGAGTCACTTCTGGCTGCAGGTCCTCCCGGTCGGCGAAGGAGACCAGCGCGCCGCTCTTCAGGAAGCGCTCATGCAGAGGCGGCTTGAAAAGTATCCGGGTGACTTTGCGGCCAATTTCAACCTGGGTGATCTCATGATGGATCAGCAGAACCCGAGCGCCGCTGTGTCGTATTTCCGGATGGCGGTCATGGCGGATCCGAAAAGCGCTATCGCCGCTGGGGAATTGGGTGCGGCTCTGTTCGCGACTGACAGCGTCTTCGAGGCTGAAGAGCAGTTTAGGCGTGCGTTAGAGCTTGACCCCAAGTACACAGATGCGCGATATAACCTCGCAAGTGTTGAAGCCAACAACGGTCAGTGGCAACAAGCGGCAGGCGATTTCCAAGAAGTCTTAGATGGCAATCCCAATCACAAGAATGCCCGCCAGCACTTAGGGGAGGTGCTGTTTTTGTGGGGTGACGATCTGGCGAAGGCCGGCAATTATGAGCAAGCCGCCCAGCGCTATCGGGAATCGCTATCAATTCGGCCCGACGACGCAGATTTGCACTTCCAGTTAGCGAGTGCGCTGGCTCAATTAGGACGTCTCCCCGAAGCCAGGACTCAGCTGGAAGCCGTGCTCCGGCTAAATCCCCAATCACGGGAAGCCCAGCAAGCATTAGCGCGGATTGATGCACGCCAGCGTCTATCTAATAAATAAATGTTAGTCTTGCCGACCTAGTAAAGTTACTTATCGTATGATTTGGCAGGTTTGTCGTAATCTACTAACTAAAGTTTAGGTTGCATCGCTTTTTTGCATTTCTTTCCAGTCCATTGGCAGTTCCCAGCTAGAGCAAAGAAGGAGGGGAAATGGCAATTTCAGGGCGTCGAACTTTCAATCAGTTCAGTTTGGTTCTGGGTTTCGTCACGGTGTTTCTTGCGTCGTGCGCATGTCTATGCGGGCAGACTCTGGACGGTTCGCTAACAGGGGTTATTACCGACCCGAGCGGCGCCTTGGTTCCAAATGCGGCGGTCGTCGCGACCCACGTGAGTACGGGTCAGGTTCGTCAGGACAAAGCCGATCAAAGCGGGCGCTACAACATGGTGAACCTTCAGCCCGGGACGTATACGGTTACGGTCACCGCGCCGGGGTTTCGCAAGGTCGAGCAAACGAACGTCACCATCACGCCAAACACGGTTTCACGCATTGACGTCCATCTGGAAGTCGGAAGCGAAAGTGAACAGGTAACCGTCTCGGCTGAAGCTGTGGAGTTGCAAACCGATAAAGCCGACACGCATACGGAAATCACATCGAAGGAGGTTGCGAATCTGCCGATCTCCGGCTCCGGATACCGGAATTATCAATCGCTGATTGACCTGACACCTGGTGCTCAGCCCTCGAGCTTCTATAACTCAATGACTGACGTCCCGGGCATTCCGCAGAATACACATATTAACGGCGGTAACGGTCAGACAAACATAACAACCATCGATGGAGCCGAAAGCATTAACGTGTGGCTACCGCAGTATACCGGCTACGTAGCCCCCGCGGACACTATCGATGTGGTCAACGTCACCACCAGCGCTGCGGACGCTTCGCAAGGTCTCGCCGGATCTTCGGCCATTACCGTGGTGACGAAATCCGGAACGAATCAGGTACATGGCACTGCGTTCGAGTATCACAATGACCAGCACCTGAATGCCCGGAATTTCTTCCTGGGGCCCGGCACTGCGAAGCCGGTAGCCATCCTCAACAACTACGGCGGAACGATCGGTGGCCCGATCAAGAAGGACAAGCTATTCTATTTCGGCAGTTTCGACGGTACCAACCAGAAACTGAGCGGCAATGGCTTATATACCGTACCAACGGCTAATCAGCTCGCCGGAAATTTCAGCGCCTACAATACGCCTATCTTCAATCCGCTCACCGGTAACCCGGATGGATCCGGACGAACCGTGTTTGCGGGCGGCATTGTACCGGCTTCCTTCATAAGCCCGCAGTCTCTCAAGCTCCAGAGTTACTTCCCGGCGCCCAATCTCCCGGGGGTGGTCAATAACTACTCGGCGACAGAGGGTCCCATCCTCAACCGTTATCAAACCGACGTCAAGGTGAACTGGAATCGCACAGAAAAAAACACTATCTTTGTCAAATATGACAACATGGTCGCGACATCGGGGGGTAACGGCATATTCGGCGTGGCCGGCGGCCCGACCCCCAGCGGTGACCCGGGTACTGGCCACACGACCGTGAACGTAGGCGCCATCGGCACTACATACACGTTTTCCCCCACCGTCGTTTTCGATGCAAACGTCGGGTACGAGCGGCTAAACCAAAACGTAAAAGGAACTGACTACGGGACCAATTACGGACCCCTACTCGGCATCCCCGGACTGAATGGATCCGATATTCGGGATAGCGGATTCCCTGATATCCAGTTCGGTAGTAATACCTACTATACGGGCTTCGGCGTGCCCAACTGGATGCCCCTGTTCCGTACCGACGAAACGTACACCAACAATGAAAAGCTGACCTGGACGAAAGGAGCGCATGAGATTCGTTTCGGCTTTGACTTGGTGCGACATCACCTGAATCACTGGCAGCCCGAATTAAGCGCCGGCGGCCCACGTGGGTTCTTCGATTTTGACGGCAGCATTACAACTAACAACGCACCAGATGCGGCGGCACCGAATCAATACAATTCCTACGCTCAGTTCCTGCTCGGCCTTTCGGATAACACACAAAAGGGAGAGCAGTACATCCTGATGACTGGCCGCGAATGGCAGTTTGGTTGGTTTGCTCAAGACCGTTGGCAGGTCAGCCGTAATCTGACTGTAACTCTCGGTCTGCGTTATGAGCTTTATCCGCTGATGACGCGTAGCAACAATAAGGGCATCGAAAGCTACGATCCATCTAACAACAACGTTTATATGGGCGGCCGCGGCGATGTACCCGAGAATGCGTACGTAACGGTCAGCCATAAGCTGTTCGCTCCGCGTGCAGGGATCGCCTGGCGTCTAGGCGACAATACGGTTCTTCGGACGGGCTATGGCTTGAATTACGATCCCCTCCCCTACTCCCGACCATGGCGCGGCTTTTATCCGTTGACCATCAACAACAGTTATAGCGGCGCAAACTCTTATTTGCCCGCAACCGGAGCGCCGTCCTTGGCGGCGGGTATTCCGCCTATTGTCGGACCTGATTTGTCCACCGGTATCGTGCCGCTTGATCCGACTGCAGAAGAGCGGGCTCCTCTTGCGGGAGAACTCAAGCGCGGCTACATTCAATCCTGGAACTTTACCGTGGAGCATAAATTTCCGGGCCAGATTGTGGCTTCTGCGGGGTACGTCGGCCAAGCGTCCACTCACTTGCTCGCCGACTATGATCTAAACGCAGGTTACCCCGGATCCGGCACAACCGGCTTACCTCTCTATAAGGCATTCGGTGACGTAAGCCAAGTTTACAATTCGTCGGGTTATCTGAGTTCCAACTACAATTCACTGCAGATTGCGGTGAACCGGCAGTTTTCGAACGGCTTGATGCTGAAAGGCGCGTACACCTGGTCGCATGCCATCAACTTCACTGATGACGATGGCTGGGCAGAAATGGACTGGTACGGTGACCAATTCTCTCGTAACCGTGCAACTGCGGGCTATGACCGGACGCAGGTGTTCCAGCTGGGCTGGGTTTATGAATTACCCTTTGGTACAGGCAAACCCTTCTTAAATACCGGCCTGGTCTCGAAGATCATCGGTGGGTGGCAATTTAGCGGAATAGAATCCTGTTACACCGGCCTGCCATATACGGTCACCGCAAGCGGCGCCTCTCTGAATGCGCCGGATCAAACGCAAACCGCAAATCTAGTAGGGCCTGTCCAATTCATCGGCGGCGTTGGTCCAGGTGCGTTTTACTATAACCCAGCAGCCTTTGCGCCAGTGACTACTGTGTCTTATGGCAACGTGGGGCGCAATACCTTGCGTGGTCCGGGGGTCTGGAATACGGATGTGAGTATCGTTCGCAATTTTCCGATTAAGGAGCGGCTCACGCTCCAGTTCCGGACGGAGTTTTACAATTTGCCGAATACCTCACATTTCAACGCCCCGGATACAAACGTGAATGACGCATCGTTCATGCAGATCACCAGTTCGTACGGCGAAAGGAACATACGGTTCGCAGCTCACCTTCAGTTTTAGAATTGTTTTGATGGTTGTTTTGAGAAAGCGGCTTGCTATGCAGGTCGCGTTCTTTTTTGCTCTTGTCCCCTCGACACTCCGGTCACAAAACAGCGGTCCGGCTGCAGAATCTCATCGGGCTAAGGAATTGATGGCGGAAAGCCGCTTCGCCGAAGCCATACCCATTTATGAAAGTCTGCTGAAGGCTTACCCAGGCAATCCAGGCTTGCTGTTGGATCTCGCGTTGGCCGAAGAGATGGCTGGTCAACCTGCGCACGCTATCCCACACTTCGAGTCGGTTCTCAAAATTCAACCGGACAATGCGCCCGCTCTGCTATCACTCTCGATGGCCAGAATGCAACTGAATCAATCGCGCGAGGCCAGCGCACCTCTTCGCAAGCTGATAAAGCTCCAACCCGATAATCTGAATGCCGTCGGCCTGCTGGCTGAAGCAGAGATGAACCAGGGATTGTTTGAAGACGCCGCCGGGCACTATCGCGAAGTAACAGCACGAAATGAAACTGATCCCCGCGCCTGGTATGGCCTCGGCAAAGCGTATGAGTCGCTGGCTGCTCGCGCTTTTGACCGGTTGAATCGGGATGCGCAGCAGTCTCCGTACGTGGCAATTCTGCTGGCCGACACGCGTCTACAACGCAACCAGTATCGCAGCGCATTCTTCTTCTACCGTGAAGCGCAGAGCAAATCGCCCGATCTCCCGGGCATCCATGCCGGTCTGGCCGAAGTTTACCGGAATACCGGCCATGCCGACTGGGCATCAACCGAAAAGGAACGTGAGGAGGCGCTGCCACGGCCCGATTGCAAGACGCAAACGCCCGAATGCGCCTTTCTCTCCCAGCATTTCACCGCCGTGATCAAGACCGTGACCCCCAAGGCCGATGCAGCTACGCTCTTTTGGGCCACCAAGGCCTACAATGCACTGGCTGTCGAGACATTCGACCGATTGAACCAGTTGCCGGAATCGGTGCAAATCCACGCCTTCAAGGCGCAGATGCTCCATGATCACAAACAGGACCTGGAGGCTGCAAACGAGTGGCGCGCCGCCTTGAAGCTGGCTCCTGACGACGCCAAAATCAAACGGCAACTCGCGGCGGCGTTGTTCGATGCGAAAGACTATCGGTCGGCTCTGCCCTTGGTCGAAGAGCAACTGGCACTGGAGCCTGACTCAGCCGAACTGAACTACCTGATGGGCGCCAGTCTCTTTCGCACCGAACAAGCGGAAAAGGCACTCCCTTATCTGCAACGAGCGGTTCAGGGTCACACAGAAAATCTGCCCGCTGATGCGACATTGGGCTTGACGCTCGTTTCTCTCAACAAAAGCGCCGATGCCATTCCGTATCTCAAGAAGGCGTTACCGCTCGACGACGATGGCAGCGTTCATTACAGTCTGGCGCGCGCTTACCGTGCCGCGGGAGAGAGTCAACTCGCCGCAGAGGCCATGCAGGAGTACCAAAAAATCCAAAGACAGAATCAGGAGATCAACAACGAATTGGCAAAGGAGGCTGAAATCACGGCTCCTTCGCCTTAGGAATCCGCGAAAATCGTTCGCGAAAACTGAAAATGCGTGGCGAACAGGAAATGGAGACTGCTGTTAGAGCTTGGTGCGTTTCGTTCGAAACTCCGCGAACTTATCGAATCCAGATTCCTGACGCTGGCTGGGTTCTGGCGGCATCCTGATCTCAGCGAAAGTTACGTCCATCCGGGTGGAGCAATGGTTTCCTTGGACAAAGTCGATGATTCTGCGGGCGGGCCCATTTTTCGGAATAGAGGCTGTTTCACAATGTGAGGGGGCCCCTGACGTAATAGCAGTGAGCTTCACTCCACAGAACCTGTCAAGACTATGACTACTACTCGTCGCAATTTCATACGAACTGCCAGCATCGCCGGCTCCACGCTCGCCTTAACAGAAGCCGCCGCGGCCCAAGAACCTCGCAAGCCCGTCTCGGCCAATGACCGCGCTCAGATTGGCTGCATCGGATTCGGCATTATGGGCCAGGGCGACATGATGACAGAATCGGCGCTACCCGGGGTCGAAATCGTGGCCGTATGCGATGTTTATGACGGACGCCGCGTGCTCGCGCAAGAACGGTACGGGAAGCAGGTCTTTACTACCCGCGACTATCGCGAGCTACTGGCCCGCCGCGATGTTGACGCCGTCATCGTCGCCACTCCCGATCACTGGCACGCCCGGATTGCCATCGACGCCCTCCACGCCGGTAAAGATGTCTACTGTCAGAAGCCCATGGTTCGCGAAGTACCCGATGGCCACAAAGTCATCGAAGCCCAGAAGCAAACCGACCGCATTCTGCAGGTGGGCAGCCAACGGGTGAGTTCAATTCTTTACGCCAAAGCCAAAGAGATCGTCAAGGGCGGCTCCATTGGCGAGATTCACTTAATCGAGGCGTACATCAATCGCAATTCGTCGCTGGCGGCGTGGCAATACACCATTCCGCCCGACGCCTCTCCGGAGACAATCGATTGGGATCAGTTCCTTGGGAGCGCGCCCAAGTGCCCCTTTGAGCCGAAGCGCCTGTTCCGCTGGCGCAACTATCAGGCTTATGGAACCGGGATCCCAGGTGATCTCTTTGTTCACCTTTTCACCGGCATCCACTTTGTTATGGACAGCGTAGGCCCCGAGCACATCGCAGCGACGGGCGGCAATTATTATTGGAAAGACGGTCGCGACGTACCGGATCTGATGACGGGGCTGTACCAGTATCCGGCGACAGCATCGCATCCTGGATTTCAGATCAACTTCAGCGTAAACTTCGAAGCGGGCAGCGGCGAAGGTTCCGATTCGCAAGCCTTCCGATTCATTGGCACCGAGGGCGTCCTCAATCTCTCAGTCGGCAATTCTATTTCCGTGTCCAAACGTCCGCGCGAACTGGACCCCGGAACCACGGCCGAAACATTCTCGAAGAGGATTCGAGAGCAAATCGTGGCCGAGCACAATGCCAGGTACCCGCCGCGGCCGGAGACCGCGGACTCGCTGTCGCAGGCTGCCGTTGAAACCTTTGAGCTTCCGACAGACTACTCCGAGCAAGTTGCACATCATCAGACCTTCCAGAACGCAATCCGAATCCGGACACCAGTTGTGGAGGACGCTGTGTTCGGCCTTCGCGCTGCCGGTCCCGCGCTCATGTCGAACGTATCTTACTTCGAGCGACGTATGGTCTCCTGGGACCCACTCAGCATGCAAATGCTTTAGCGAGTACGGACCAGCGAGGGCAAGACCGATCAGGAACGCTTCATACGGTCTTCAGTATTCATGCATCCCAGTTGAAAATCGAGGTTTACGGGAGTTACAAACTGGGCGTCTTCGCTCGTATGGTCCAGCCCCAAACGTACTCCGTTGGCTTACGACCGTAAAGTGACTCCGGCAAATTTATCGTGAGTCCCTTGGCTGAATCGAAAGTCCATTGCATCGGGTCTGGATAGCCGAACATCCGAATTGGGCTTCCCTCCTGGGGCTGAACTGAGCCTGAATTCCGAATTTAAGTGAGCGAGGAGTGGGCATCGATCTGAGACAACAGGGAGATGAGCCTACAAGCAACGGACAATTCAGTCCCGCGCGAGATGCTTGCTCTGTTATCGAAAGAGCGGCTGATTGTGCGCGAGACGCAGCGAGCCGTCACGCCATTCGGCGGGATGGTGGTCTTTCTGGAGTTTCTTGGGTGGATCGATCTGGTGGGTCAGATTCGAGCCCATAGGCCGATCCGCTGGCGATCGCATAATCGGATCGATCCGGCAGCGACACGGATCGCCTTCCTGATGGCCGTGTTGGTAGGAGCCAGGCGCTTCGTGCATGCCAACTGGTTGCGCGGCGATCGTGCGTTGCCTGCGTTGCTGGGTAGGGCGCGCTTCCCCAGCGATGACACGATTCGCAATCTGTTTCGGCGCTTTGGGATGGGTGAAGTGCATCAGCTGTATGCGCCTCTGGCTGAGTGGTGGATGCAGCGCTTGGCACAGCGCAGGGAAGGCTACAGCCTGGATCTGGATGCGACCGTGTTTGAGCGCTATGGCGAGCAGGAGGGCTCACTGAAAGGTCACAACCCGCGCAAGCACGGCCGCCCCCAGCCATCATCCTTTGCTGGCGGCGTTGGCGGAGGCTCACTTCCTACTCCACGGCTGGTTGCGCAGTGGCAACTGCGGGCCAGCACGCGGAGTAGTGGAGTTTCTCAAAGAAGCTTTAGCGCTGTGGCAGCAGCGCCAAACCATCCGCGTGGTGCGTGCCGATGCAGGCTTCTTCGATGACGAACTGCCCAGCTTTTTGGAAGAGCGCCGTCTGCCCTACATTGTAGTCGCGCGCATGACCCCATGGGTGCAGCGTGCTGCCCAGCGGGTCGAGCAATGGCAGGATCTGGATGAGAACTATGCTGTAGGAGAGTTCCGCCTATAGCTCTGCAGCTGGCGTACAGAGCGACGCTTCATCGCGGTACGTGAACGCGTCCGCGAATCGCGCCACAGCGGGGGCCGCAAACTGATTGACATTCCGGGTTACACGTTTCGCGTTTTCGTGACGAGCCAGACGCAAGCTGCCGACGAGGTCTGGCGCGATTACAATGGGCGCGCGGATGTGGAGAATCGGATTGCTGAACGGAAGCATGATCTCGGCGCCGACGGATTTTGCATGCAGAAATTCTTCGCTACCGAAGCTGCATTCCGGGCCGTGCTGCTGGTTTTCAACCTACTCGCGGAGTTCCAACGGGCAGCCGGCTTGCCAGCCTATCGAGAACCGGCCACGCTCCGCACCCAAGTGCTGACCTGCGGAGCCATTCTCGGTCGCGCCAGCCGCCGCATGGTGCTTCATCTATCGGAAAGCTGGGGTGGTCTGAAAACGCGAAGTGCGTTGTTCGACAACATCTTGCGCTGGCAAATCCCAACTTCGCCGAAGTTGAATTCAGTCGTCGCCACCTGATCCCGCTTTCACCACACCATGTCACTTCTATGCTTAATTTCGGAATTCAGGATTAGTGGAGTTGCAAAAGCGACCCAGGCCATTGAAGCGCATAGCAATAGATGACTTGTCCATCTTTAGTGCGCGTGAAACGAGCGATATCGCCTTCGCGCCAGTTATCGCCGGGCTCGCCGTCGGGTGGCATAGATACCTTCTCCACAAATTCGTAGCCACGCGCCAACCTCTTTCACTTGTTCCATTGCAGTCGGATGGAACGGCCGTTCGCATCGGGTCCGATACCGACCTGGAAGCTGCCGCCCTTTGCAGCAGTATCAACGATGTTGCGCACGATCCACGCCGCGCCCTTGTGTTGCGAACCGTCCGGATCGAAAGAAAACCCGCGCGCTAAGGGAAATATAACCATCCACGGCATACCCGTGTTTGACTTGTCTCCCGGGATGAAGCCTTCGGGTGTGTAATAGTCGCCGTAATTGCCGATGCCGCGTGCGCGCATCATGACATTTGGCTGCAGTCTCCGAAGTTCCAGAACGGTCTCTCGCATTTGCGGCCAGCCGTCCGGACCCAACCATTGATCAAGCGAAAGCATATCGATCTCTCCGTAGTTGGTGAGCAGTTCCGTCAATTGAGCGCGATGCCGAGCCATCATGCGCGCGACTTGTTGGGGCGTGGGATCGGATGTCATGACTAACCGCGAGCCGATTCTCTTAACGGATGATTCCCAATCCGGATCGAGTTGAGCCCCGGAAGGAACGGTTACCGGATCGTCGGCGTAGGGACGAAAGTCCGCGTCATACCAATCGGGGTGCGAAAAGTACAGGGCAATGCAAAGCCCACGCTTCCGGCCTGCATCAATCAGTTTCTTCACGACATCCTGGTGGAATGGGGTTTCCATAATTGAATACGCCAGATCGCAATCTTCGATTTGCGGCTTGCCGGGCGCGTCCCAGCGAATCCGTTGCCGTACCCGCGTCTTCGAGTCAAACATAGAGAAGTGTGGTTCTCGTAAATGTCGAACTGATTGAGATGATGAGGGTTGTACACATTACATAAGCTGCTTTGTTGGACATTGCAGTGGATCGCGATGATGCTGGTCGTGGTCTTGTCCTTGGTGAAGAGCCGCGCTGCTTTGCAGCTGGAAAACATTGCGCTTCGCCATTCGGTTTCAGATCTTGTACGTGTTCCTGGTGCTGGCGCACGAGCGGCGCCGCATTGTCCACTTCGCAGTCACAGCACAACCGACAGCGGAGTGGGCCGCTCACCAGCTCCGGGAGGCCTTTCCATGGGAGAGTGTGCCCCAGTATTTGCTACGCGATCGCGACCGCATTTTCGGCCATGAGTTTGTAGAACAGGTGAAGGCGATGGGAATCGAGCAAGTGTTGTCGACTCCGCGTTCACCCTGGCAGCGAGCGCGACACGGACTCATTTGGCACTGCAGAAAGATCGTCCTGAACCGCGCGAAATACAACCACCCGATGCCGGCCCGATTATCTCGATTCCGGAGGTCGGCGGTCTTCATCATCGTTACGAGCGCCGGGCTGCCTGAAGAGCTTCCAATCGAGAAGATGATACGGGTCGAGATCCGCATCAACTTCTTGAACCCGACCCGTGGCTCGCACTAGCAGAGTCCCCGGCGAGACTCGCTTGAAATTCCAGATGAACCGTCGTTTATCGCTTTCCGCTTTTCGAAGCTGCGGGTTTTCCGTTCGCTGCCATTCGCTCCAGAGAATCAAATCAGCGGGATTGGCCGCAAGATCCCGAAACAGATTGGGTAGAGCAGCACACGCTTATTCTCCCGATACTGTTCGTTCCTTAATGGCAACTCCGTTTGGAATTTACGAGAACGACAAGGCGGGCGAAAGGGACAAAGTAGTTACGCTCCAATCGGGGCCAGCTAAATACAAGCAGCAGCGGGGCTTACGATGGTGAATATTACTTGTATTGGCTTCGAACCGAACGCTCTACCAAACGTAGAATCAGTAAGTTACGGTCAATTGGGATGGCCCTAAACGCAGCTGAAGATACTTTTAAGTAATTGAAAACACGCTATTTGGCTCCTCAGGTAGGATTCGAACCTACAACCCTTCGGTTAACAGCCCCGGAAATCTGATGTTTGTGCGCAGTTTTGCGACGTTACTACGGCCGGCGACGCGACGCGATATGATGCTCTGTTGTCGGCACTTAGCGGCGTTCAGCCCACGTGTTTCGCGGGTTCGGAAAGAGCGACATTGAGAGCGATTATGAGGGCTTTTTAAGTGCTGTGGGCAAAGAAATGGGCAAAGAAAGCGAGCGGCTAATTCTTCGTTTTCCGGCTCTGGCACCTCATCGTTGGAATTGAAGCACCTGGTGAGATCACCCGCGCCGACAAATGTTTCTCCGCAAAATCCTATGCATTCAGAGTCGCAATAAACGCGGCTCGCCCCTCCTCCGCACAAGCAAAATGGGTTATCGCCAGGATCCCGGAGATTTCGGTGGTGTAACGAACATCGACAACCTTGGCTTCCTCTCTGAGCAGATTAATAATGGCACCAATCAGATCGCGCCGGACACCAAGTCTTCTGAGGACCCCTTTATATTCTGCGAGAATCTCCTCACAAACCAGCCATGTGAAGGTCCCGTGCTCCAGCCAATCGCGGAGGAACCTTACGCTGGGATTCTGAACCGGCCTGCCCGATTTGAACCCGGCGATTCCGGCCGCAAGTACCGAGGTGTCGATCACTCCTCTAGGACGATCTCTGGGGGCGGCCAACCGTTATCTCCGGCAATCGTTTTCTTTTCGGCGCGATAGGAGCGAATCGTCTCGGGATCTAAGATTCGGTCGCAGCCGAGAGATCGCCCGCCGCCGCCTCTAGGAGCTTGTTGAAAAGTGCCGAAACAAGTTACGTAGAAACTGTTGTGAGCGTCTTAGCTGTATGCGAGGAAGAGACGAGCAGCAGGCGAGCGTGTTCAGTTACGTGAGCGCGGAGGAGCGGATCCCGCAAGATCATGCGCTGCGGGCGATTCGGCGGACCGTGGACGAGGTGCTGCGGTCGATGTCGAAGGAATTCGATGCAGCCTATGCCAAAGGCGGCCGTTATTCCATAGCACCGGAAAGGCTTTTCCGGGCGCTGCTGCTGCAGTTGTTCTATTCGATTCGGAGCGAGCGCATGTTGGTCGAGCAACTGAATTACAGCTGGCTGTTTCGTTGGTTTGTCGGCCTCGACATGGACGAGCCAGTCTGGAACCACGCTGTGTTCTCGAAGAATCGCGAGCGTCTGCTGAATGGCGACACGGCACGTTGCTTCTTTGCGCGAGTGCTCGATCAGGCACAAGGCTACTTATCCGACGAGCACTTCACGGTGGACGGCACGTTGATCGAAGCTTGGGCGAGCCACAAGAGCTTTCAGAAGAAAGACGGCGGCTCTGGTGAGGGAGATGGCGGCAACTTTCATGGGCAGGAGCGCCGCAACGACACCCACTTTTCCAGAACCGATGCAGAAGCCAAACTGTATAAAAAGGGCGGTGGTCAGGAAGCCCGGATGAGTTACTTGGGCCATGTTCTGGTCGAGAATCGGAATGGGCTGATCGTGGGAGCCATGGCGACGGAAGCCGACGGCTACGCCGAGCGGGATGCCGCATTGCTGCTGGTGCATGAGCGATGGCGGCGCGGCGAGCGCATTTCCAGCGTCGGGGCGGACAAAGGCTACGACACTCAAGAGTTTGTGGACACGTTGCGCTCGATGGGTGTGCGGCCGCATGTCAGCCAACGCAAGAACAGCGCGATTGACGGGCGCACGAGACGCCATGCCAGTTATACCCTTAGTCAGAAGAAACGGCCGCTCATCGAACGCACCTTTGGCTGGATGAAGGCGGTAGCCGGACTGAAGAAGGTGAAGTTGCGGGGCATGAAAAATGTGGACTGGCTGTTTGTGCTGACCGCCGCTGCCTACAACCTCCTGCGAATTCCGAAGTTGCGTTCCGCCGCTGCCTAGTCGGCGAAAAACGCCGCACACAGGCCCTTTCCGTCTTCCTCCCCAACATCCTCTCATCACAGCCGACAGCTTAGGCAGCACTTGCTACAAACCAGTCCGCCCGCTCAAGTCCCCCTTTTCAACAAGCTCCTAGCCGAACTTCCGCAGTTTTGATACTCCCGGAAGATTTTTTGGCATGAGGCAGCGGACCGGCGAATAAAAACATAACCGAAGTTCTTTGTTTGTATCAACGGGTCTGCATGCTCGCGAGTGGAGACACGATAGAGCCTGTGTAGTGACGACCAAGGTCTTGAAAAGGGATTTGCAATCCGTAGCATAAGGCTATGTATCTGCGGCCCTGCTAAAGCATGAAGGATGGCAAGCGGCACGCTTATTGGGCCTTGGTGGAGAGCTATCGCACAGCACGCGGGCCGCGACAGCGCGTTGCGGGAGACTGATCCCGATGTGGACGCCCTCATCTGCGAACTGAGGCGCCAACTCGTCGGAAACCACAATGAAGTAAGCGATGGTGAAGATAAGTACAAAAATCTGAATCCTATTAGCACGCCCAAACTGAACGTCGATGAACTGGCCGATCTTGTCGCCAAACGCGTTTGTCTTTACTTGGAAAAGCGGCTGCAGCACCGACCGTGATGTTAAGGAGGCAGCCCTTCTTGGCGGCACACCAAAAGCTGTGCCTACTTCGTTTCTTTCGAGCATGCCGTGGCAACGCCCACGATCAACGAACTACACGACTTGTGAAGGGGTTTACAACTCGCACTCCTGAATACTCCTGGCCGTCATTGAGATCCTCGGAGTAAACCGTGTTAGATCCCAAAGCTTGCGCAGTGGAAAGAATCGCCGCGTCCCAATACGAGATCTTATGCCGCACCGACTGCTCAATTGCGATACGTACTATTCGATGGTCGATGGGGTAACAGGGAAACGCGGTTAGCTGTTCGATCCACTCCAATGCTTGTTCGACGGAAAGCGGGCGAGCTGCCTTTTTGACCACGGTTACGAAGAATTCCTGCAAGACTTGCGCCGAAGTGCCAAACTCCTCGGATTCGATCAGAGCAAGTGCACGCTGCCGCTTGCGGTCGTCTTTACCTGTTCCGATAGCAGCGTAAACCAGAACGTTCGTATCGAGAAAGACCTTAGCGGTCATGCAGATTGTCGCGCGTCCAGCTCTTTTTCCCAAGCCGTCCTGGTGATCGAGCGCTCAACTCGCGCAATCGCGCACGGGCACCGTTGGCCCGGTCTTCTTGCGTGGCGAGATTCGTCAAGTAGTCACGCACTAAGGCGTTGACGCTGGAATTGTGCTCCGCGGCGCGGCGGCGGACGACAGCCAAGACCTTTTCATCCACGCTCAAGGTGATATTCCTCATGAACACCGTCCTCATGAACACAGTATATGTGAAACTGTGCGATCCCTGAGACAACCAGAGTCACCGCTCGACCACGACGATTCAAAGATCGGTTAAGGCGAAAAAATGGGAGAGCTGATCACGGCTGCCGCACCGGTATTCGGACATTGCCGATCCACAATGTATCGTCAACCTTCCGGATCTGCCCCGTCGCTACAGGTGCAGGCGTGGCAACAACCGGCGCAGAAGCCGGCCGCACGAAGTTCTGGATCGCGCTCTGTGCCTGATTGTCCGCAAAGTACCGGATGTGAGAGCACTTGAGTACGCCTTGCGGTGCCCCAAAACTTAGCGCGGAATCGGTCGGCACTACTAAATCGTGGTCTAACCCACTCATCGCACCGATAAGCGCTCCTTCCACGTCAATACCAAAACCCGTAAGGTACGGAAACTGAAACTATCTTAGTTTTGCGGGCTTTACCAAGCGACGGATGGGGTTGCGATAATGAGCAACTACCGATGGCGAGAACACTGGATCCGTTGCAGTTTGTGTTGATGGCGATGGCGGGATGGATGAACCAGCGCCAACAACAGGTGATCGAATATCTGCAAGAAGAGAACCGGGTGTTGCGCGAGCAGACAGGCAAGCGACTGCGGTTTAGCGACGATCAGCGACGTCGCCTGGCAGTGAAGGCTAAAGTTTTGGGTCGCAAAACACTCGCCGAGTTGGACACGTTGGTGATGCCTGACACTCTGCTGAACTGGCACCGCAAATTGATTGCAGAGAAATATGATGGCTCTGCCAAGCGCAGACCTGGTAGGCCGCAAGTCCGAGAAGAAGTCCAGCGCCAGGTAGTCCGCCTGGCTAAGGAAAATCGCACTTGGGGATACCGACGTATTCAAGGCGCGCTCTCGCATGTGGGATACAAACTTGCCGTCAGCACGATCGCGGAGATTCTGCGCCGGCACGGCATCGAAGCCGCGCCGGAGCGTAGCCGGAAGAGGAGTTGGAAAGAATTTCTGGCACAACACTGGGGACTGATCGTAGCAGCCGATTTCTTTAGCGTGGAAGTCTGGACCTGGAAAGGTCTAGGAACTTGTTGAAAAACTCATCCTGAGGCTCTTCCGTTTTAAAACATTTGCGGGCATGATTGTCGTATGCGAGGAGACGATCAACAGCAGTCGGGAATGTTCAGCTACGTATCGCTGGAGGAGCGGGTTCCGCAAGACCATCCGCTCCGAGCCATTCGCAAGCTGGTGGACGAGGTTTTGCGGGGCATGGCTCGGGAGTTCGACGGCATGTACGCCAAGACAGGCCGGCCGTCGGTGCCGCCCGAGCGGCTGCTACGAGCGGTGCTGTTGCAGATCTTTTACTCGGTCCGCAGCGAGCGCATGCTGATGGAGCAGATGACTTACAATCTGCTGTTCGGCTGGTTTGTGGGAATGGAACTGGATGAACCGGTGTGGAATCACGCGGTGTTCAGCAAGAACCGGGAACGGCTCCTGAACCAGGACGTGGCGCGGGCGTTCTTTGCGCGCGTACTCGAGCAGGCCAAGCCGCATTTGTCGGAGGAGCACTTTACCGTCGATGGCACGCTGATCGAAGCCTGGGCGAGTCAGAAAAGCTTTCAGAAGAAGGACGGCGGCGATGACACACCGGGCCAGTTCCGGGGCGACAAGCGGACCAACGACACGCATGCGTCCAAGACCGATCCGGACGCCAAACTCTATCGCAAAGGCCATGGGCAGGAGGCTCGGTTAGGTTATCTCGGCCATGTGCTGCTGGAAAATCGCAACGGGATGATTGTGGATGCGATGCTGACGCACGCCGATGGCACCGCCGAACGGGATGCGGCGCTGTTGATGCTGCACCGCCGGTGGCGCAAGCAGCGGAAACCGATCACCGTGGGCGCCGACAAAGCGTATGACACGCGGGACTTTGTGGCCACTGTGCGCGCCATGAACATGCGACCGCACGTAGCACAAAATACCAACCGGCCCGGCGGCAGCGCTCTCGATGACCGCACGACCGGACATGCCAGTTATCGAACCAGCCAGCGCAAACGCCCGCTCATTGAGAAGGCCTTTGGTTGGATGAAGCAAACCGGCGGCATGCGCAAAACCAAGCTGCGCGGTTTAGCCAAGGTCACCTGGCAGTTCGTCATGACTTCAGCGGCCTTCAATTTATGGAGGCTGCCGCGGTTGACTGCGGCCTAAGTGTGTCCGGAGCGCGAAAAAGGTGTTTTTCAACACCAAAACAACCATCCTCAGGTCCCAATTCTTTCGTACCTCGGCTACCTACGCCCGTTTATCACTCAAATTTCTCTCAGCGCTGCCCTATTTCAACAAGTTCCTAGAGCGTTTCTTGGTGCTGTTCTTCATCGATTTGGCGACACGGCAGGTGGAGATCGCCGGCATCAGTTCGGCTGCTAACGGATTCTGGATGAGTCAAGTCGGCAGAAACGCGACCGATGCGGTGGATGGGATGCTGTTCGGCAAACGCTATCTGATTCATGATCGCGACCCGTTGTTCACAGCCGAGTTTCAGCAGTTGCTGGCCGACATTGGAGTGAAATCAGTAAAGTTACCGCGCCAGTCGCCCAATTTGAATGCCTACGCGGAACGATTTGTAAGGACCATCAAAGAATCCTGTTTAGAGCGGCTGGTGCTGTTTGGAGAGAGATCGCTGCGCACGGCCGTGCGCGAATTCACACAACATTATCTGAGGGAACGCCATCATCAAGGTTTGCGCAATCGGTTGATACTGACGGGCAACTGCGGCGAGATGAAGCGGGGTCGGATTCAGCGTCGGCAAAGGCTGGGTGGACTGCTGAACTACTATTACCGCGAAGCCGCATGAGAGACGAGCAGAGCCCGCTGCAATGGCAAGGCTTTCGACTGGCTGGATTGCTCTGCCTGGGGTTGGCCATTGTGAAGCTCACGCTGGAGAGGCAATGGTCGTGGTGGAGAGTCCTGCTACCGTTGTGGACCATGGTGGGCCACAACGCGCTTTATATAGCAGTGGGATTTTTGTGGCTCCATTTCGTGGACGACGGAGAGGCGACCGTGAACAAAGAAGCACCGGATCTTTACCAATTGGCGGCACTGCTTTGTTTCTTTCTATTTGTCGACAATCTAGTGGGGCGGCTGGAAAGAGGCCAGCCGCCACCTGCTTGGCAGTGGCTCGGATCTGGCCAATGGCAGCTCCTGTTGCTCTTCGCTAGTCTTGCCCTCTTCTGCCAGCTTCTGTACTGGTCCGAGGCCATCCGTTCAGATTCTCATTCACCTTGACAAAGTGGATTCCATGCGGTTTCGGGTTTCCGGACCATACGGGCGAACGGTTGCGCATCAGCTCTGGCGTGGACGCGGCACTGCTGCGCATAGTGCTGGAAGTATTGCGCGGATGATTCACCTGCCGGCCAGTGTACGAGTGTATCTGTGCCTGACCGCTTGCGATATGCGGAAGAGCTTCGACAGCTTGCACGCGCTGGTGCGGGATCATCTGGAGTTGGATGCCTACGCTGGACATTTGGTGGTCTTCACGAGCCGCAGGCGTGATCGCGTGAAGATATTGTATTGGGATCGCGATGGATTTGCTCTTTGGAGCAAGCGATTAGAGGAGGGCACCTACGCGATGCCGGCGGCTGAGGATCCGGGAGAGCGCCGGCGAGAGATTACGGCGCAGGAGTTAGGAGCGCTGCTGAGCGGGATCGATCTGAAGCAGGCCGCGCGGCGCCAGCGATATCAGGTCCCGCATAAATAGTTCAGTCAGGCTGATTTTTCTGTTGGCTGCCAGTAAGTAAGTGAGTAAACTGAGTTAATAAGACTCACTTACTGTGGCCATTGATCCCAAACATCTGCCGGAAGACCCAAAGACCTTGCAGCAGATGGTGCTGGATCTGATGGCACAACTGGATCACGAGTTCAGCGAACGCAGCAAGATCGAAGCCCTGCTGCACGAGTTGCTCGACGCCAAGCGCAACCGTAAGAGCGAGCAGCTCTCCGATGAGCAATTGGCTTTGTTCGCGACGCTCTGGCAGAAGCGCCAAACGGAACGGGAAGCGGAGAACCCGGCTGAGGAAGAGGAGGATGACGACGACAACCAACCCGGCAAACCTGGCGCGAACACAACTTCGACAAAGAAGCGCGGCGGCCGGCAAGCTCTGCCACGGCATCTCAAGCGCGAGCGCATCGTGCGCGATCTTGCCCAAGCGGAAAAGCACTGTGCGCGATGTAATCAGGATCTGCGGCCAATAGGCGAAGAGACCTGTGAACGCTACGAATACATCCCGGCTTCGCTTACCGTGATCGAAGAAGCTTGTTTGAAGTACGCCTGTGCGTGCACGGTGAGAACTGCAGGCAAACCAGCGCAGCCGATTGAGAAGAGCATTGCGGGAGCCAGCCTGCTGGCGCAGGTGATTGTGAGCAAGATGGCCGATCACCTACCGTTGCACCGGCAGGAGAAAATGTTTGAGCGGCACGGCGTCGATATCTCACGCAAGAGCATGTGCGGCTGGTTGGCGCAATCCGCCGGTCTGCTGAACCCGCTGTATCTATAATAATGAGCTTTTCTGCAGATCGCGGCGTTCGACAGCCAGTCGAGTTAGGTCGCGATCGATACAGATAACCCCGGCACCTAAGTAAGCCAGGAGTATGGCATTTCTGCCTCCTCCACATGCGACATCGAGTATCGGTTTTCCCTGGGCGGCAGCGACGATTCGATTGGCAAACCGTTTAACGAGGGGAGAAGGTGAAAGCTTAAGGAAATATTCGGAAGTTAGTCTTTTATCGTGCACTTCGCCTCGTAAACACTATGACATAGTAGGTTTCCTGCGGCCAACCGCCGTTTCGATCAACTATGCTGTCTATAACAAGCGTTTCAGAGATATCCCAATAAATGGGGGGAAGGACCTGGATAAGCACCCGGTCCTACCACCGATTCACAAATCGACGAAAACGTTGGTTCACGAGTGAAGGCCTAACCTCGTCTCAGCGATAGCCTTCAACACCCGCAGATGCTTCGCATGTGGCCTACTCTTCTCAGCGCGTAGGTACTGCAAAGCTCGCTCGGAGAGGCCGCTCTGCTTCACCAATTCGGATAAGGACATCTTCTTTAACGCTGGTAGGATCTTCGTCTGCCATTCGTCACGACTCGGATCGGGATACTCGGTATACACTTCGTTCCCATCGTGAACAAGTCCCGCCTCAACGTTGTTAGTGCCGCTGAGGAACGCCATCATTGTTGCCGGTGAAAAGGCCAACAGTGGTGGCCGGTTTAGCCGCCATCACGCACGAGTGTGGCAGGGGTCGGTGGGCAACCACCGCCCCTATGCCGATCAAACGCGCATGGCGTACTTTTTGAACCGATCGTTTTCGCCGTTCCAGAGAGCTACAAAGGCGACGCGATCAGTAGGCTGATCAATGAGCAACAGTACACGTTTGTGGAGATCGAGCACCAAGATCTACTGACGCGTGCCATATGCAGGAGCGGCTGGCAACGGAGCGCTGCGGCTAAGATTGAGGTTCTGGCGCCGCTGGACTCGAGAGTCATCCCGATTAAACCGCTTGGGACCTCGAAATCTCCTCCACTACTTCAGCTGTCTTCTCAGGTTGATCGCTGCGGACAGCTACGTCGGCCTGCGAGATCATTCCGATCAGTCGTCGGTCATCATCGATTACCGGAATGCGTCTCACCTGATGCTTCTCCATCGCATCCAGGGCGGTCTGCAAGTCGTCGTCCGCGCGACACGTCAACGGCTCCCGCGTCATTACATCCTGCACCTTTGTGCTGCTGGCATCCCGGTTTTCGGCGACGACCTGTAAAGCCAAATCCCGGTCTGTCACGATGCCCAAAAGTTTTTTGCCGTGGCGGTCTTCGCAAATGGGCACCGAACCGATATTCTCCGTCTTCATCAATTTGGCTATCCTAGCGACTGTGTCGGCGGGCACGCAGCAAACCGGATCTCCAGTCATTACTTCTCTGCATTTCTTCACGCGCTTCTCCTCTCATGGAAGATGTTACTCCCGCGCGGAGAGGTTTGACATAAAGGACATCGAACACGCCGCAGAAAGGGTTATGCACGGAACCACTCGGGTTGTGATGACAGCCATAGTTTCGGGAGCCGCAACAGGCGCGAACCCCTGACCTGCGGGCGGAAGGCGGCCTGTCATGAGATGTCGATCCGGCCTAAAGACAGCCAAGCTGCTCTCGCCGATGCGGCGGCTCATTCCGTCAATCGGCGCTTAGCCGATTAATCGGGGCCATGTCGAGGAAGTCGTAGAATACGGACTCCAGGCGGATTCCGAAGAGCTTAGTAATCGGCGAGCGGTTGAGACTGTTTGGCTGGTTCGACCGCGGATTGCCACGCCTGCTGAGGCTACGTGATGCCGCGCATCGAAATCGACTACGAGTCTGAGGGGTTTGCGCCAGGCAGCTCTGTAGCGAACGGCTACGGAGTGCTCGTCACAAGTTGGGACGAGTTGCTGTGGGCGGCGGTCACAGTCGGTCGTCCGAACCGCCAATACGTATTCAGGCACGGAATCTCATCAATGTATGAGGCGTTATTCCGCTGGTCCCTAGTGCGAATGGCGCTAGAGCAATGTAGACCGGCAGCTTATCGGCTTCGGCGGACGACGGCGGCTAAGACGCTAGACCCATCCGAGAAGGGCGCCGTTAACTACTTTCTCGGGCTCGCTATTTGCAAACTTTTCGCGGACAAACTTCTTCAAGCACCCTGGCTGATGCATCTAGACTAGACGTGTTCCGCCCGCAGCTGAACGCGGTTCTCACCCGACGTTCACGACCCGATCTTGTGGGTGAACTCCGCGCCGGTGGCTGGATCGTGCTGGAGTGCAAGGGTCGCGTGAGCGCGCCAAGCAATCAAGCCAAGATTAATGCAAAGGAACAGGCCGAGAGGCTGACGAGCGTCAATGGGACACTGCCATTGTTGCGCGTGGGCGGCGTTGCCTACTTCCGTGCAGACGTATTGCGGTTCTACTGGCGAGATCCGCCCACCGATTCGAGTCGGCTTGGGCGACCGATCGAAGTTCGCATGGATGAGACTGTTTGGAAATACTACTATCAGCCGATTTTGGAACTGGTTCGTTCTCAGCCGGCCTTCCGCGAGCGCATGTTGAGCGAACCGACCCTCATGCCCGTCGAGGGACTGGACATACAAGTCGGAATCCTCCCGCAGGTGCTGCGCTTGCTGGACCAGGCGAAGTGGAACGAGGCACGTTCCGTCGCCAGAGAGAGCACGCAACAACCTGATCACACAGATTACGAGGCGGACGGAATCCGAGTGGTTGCTGGCTCGACTTGGCTGCGCCCATTCGAAGACTAGGAAGCCGGCTTGTAGCTCGCCACGCGCTCGACGAGCCAAAGAGTTCGGGCGCTTTGATTCTGGCACTTTGCCGTCTGACGCGCATCTCGCCACTGTGGTCGCGTGCAGCGCAGAAGTCCGACATGCCGACAAGTGGCTGTTAGGCAGACATGGCCGCGGATGACCGACTACACAGGAGCAATCCACACATCAGGGACGAGGTGGGAACTCTCCATCACGGCCGCATGGCGTAGCGTCGGGCCGTGCCCTACACCGCAAAGCTCTTGCCGCAACTGCAGCTTCGTTTCACGTTCGGGTTGTGCCAAACGAACGAACTTTCCATTAGCGACGCGGTGAAATCGAGTGTCAAACCGTCGAGGAACGGGTAGCTCTTAGGGTCCACGTAAATGCGAACATCGTCGAATTCCAGTACGTGATCGGCCGCTCTCGGGTTTCGATCGAGCCGGAAAAGATAGCTCATGCCCGAGCATCCACCGCCCTGAACACCAAGCCGCAGGCCGCCATTGCAGTTGTGTTTGGTTAACAACTGCCTGATCCGCTCGATTGCATTTCCAGTGACCTCGATCATGGTTTACCTCTTTAGTATAGCCAATCTTGACTAAAAGGTATAGATTCGCTAGCCTGAAGGTGAAGGCGTTCTATGGCTACACAACTTACCTCAATCGAGACGCTCGCCAACCAGGAATATAAATGGGGGTTCGTCACCGATATCGACGCCGATACCGTTCCTCCTGGCCTGAATGAAGACGTTGTTCGCCTGATTTCAGCCAGGAAAAGCGAGCCGCAATTTATGCTCGAATGGCGCCTGAAAGCCTATCGGCAGTGGCTCAGGATGAAAGAGCCAACCTGGGCCAACGTCCATTACCCGCCGATCGATTATCAGCAAATCATCTATTACTCCGCGCCAAAGACGAACAAAGATGGCCCCAAGAGCCTCGACGAAGTCGATCCCGAACTACTCGCGACTTACGAAAAGCTTGGAATCCCTCTCCGCGAGCGTGAGCTGCTTGCCGGCGTTGCCGTTGACGCGGTCTTCGACAGCGTGTCCGTTGCCACGACGTTCAAAGAGAAGCTTTCCGAGCTGGGCATCCTTTTCTGCTCATTCTCCGAAGCAGTCCAGAATCACTCGGAGCTCGTTCAGAAATACCTCGGCACGGTCGTTCCCGCTTCCGACAATTTTTTCGCGGCCCTGAATGCGGCCGTGTTCAGCGACGGCTCATTTTGCTACATACCAAAGGGTGTTCGCTGTCCGATGGAGCTATCCACTTACTTCCGTATCAACGCGAAGAACACCGGCCAGTTTGAGCGCACGCTCATCGTTGCCGATGAAGGGGCCTACGTCAGCTATCTGGAAGGCTGTACCGCGCCGATGCGCGATACCAACCAATTGCACGCCGCCGTAGTCGAATTGGTCGCCCTTGATAACGCAACGGTCAAGTATTCGACCGTTCAGAACTGGTACCCCGGCGATAAAGAAGGCAAGGGCGGTATCTACAACTTCGTCACGAAGCGCGGCAAGTGCCTCGGCGCGAACTCCAAAATTTCATGGACGCAGGTCGAGACTGGCTCGGCAATTACCTGGAAATACCCGGGCTGCCTGTTGATCGGCGAGAACTCTATCGGCGAGTTCTACTCGGTCGCGCTCACCAACAATTACCAGCAAGCCGACACCGGAACGAAGATGATTCACGTCGGCAAGAATACCCGCAGCACCATCGTTTCGAAGGGCATCTCGGCCGGCCACGGCCAGAACACCTATCGCGGTGCGGTGAAGATTCTCAAGGGCGCATCGGGCGCCCGCAACTATTCGCAGTGTGATTCCATGCTGCTGGGCGACAAGTGCGGCGCGCACACGTTTCCGTATCTCGAAGTGAAGAACACGTCTTCCAGCGTCGAACATGAAGCATCCACTTCCAAGATTGGAGAAGACCAGATCTTCTATTGCCGCCAGCGCGGAATCTCAACGGAGGACGCCGTCGGCATGATCGTGAACGGCTTCTGTAAGGAGGTTTTCCGCGAGCTGCCCATGGAATTCGCAGTCGAGGCGCAGAAATTGCTCGGCGTCAGTCTCGAAGGGAGCGTTGGATAGTCAGGTGGGGGAAAGAAGCTTGTCGAAAATTCCGATTCTCGAGATCAGGGACCTGCACGCCACCGCAGGGGGAAAGGAGATCCTACGAGGGATTAACTTAACCGTCTTCCCGGGAGAGGTGCACGCCATCATGGGACCAAATGGCTCCGGCAAAAGCACTCTGGCGCAGGTGATCGTCGGCCGCGATCTTTACGCAGTCACGGATGGCGAAGTCATTTACGACGGCAAAGACCTGCTGGAACTGCAACCGGAGGAACGGGCGCAGCAGGGACTCTTTCTTGCCTTTCAGTACCCGGTGGAGATTCCCGGCGTGAGCAACCTCTATTTCCTCAAAGCGGCGCTGAATGCCATCCGAAAGAGGAGAGGCGAGCCCGAACTCGATGCAATGGACTTCCTCTCTCTTGTGCGCCAGAAGATGGCTCTCATGGACATGGAAGAGGCGTTGCTGAATCGCGCCGTCAATTCAGGCTTCTCCGGCGGCGAAAAGAAACGGAACGAGATTTTCCAGATGGCAGTGCTCGAGCCGCGCCTGGCGCTCCTCGATGAGACCGATTCGGGCCTCGACATCGATGCTCTGAAGATCGTCGCCCATGGCGTGAATACGCTTCGCAGCTCCGACCGCGCCATCGTTGTCATCACGCACTACCAGCGTCTGCTGAACTATATCGTTCCCGACTATGTTCACGTTCTTTCCGAAGGCCGCATCGTGCGATCGGGTGACAAGTCGCTGGCCTTGGCGCTGGAAGAGAGCGGCTACGTGGGAATCGAAGAATTGTCGGAGGCGGCGCAGTGATCGCAACGATGATCTCCGATCTTGCAGACATTCGCAAGCGTGCTGCGGAGCGCTTTGGAGCGCATGGCTTTCCGACGATGCGCGAGGAGGAATGGCGCTTCACCAACATTGCGCCGATCGCGAAGGCCCAGTTCCCTACGGTTGCGCCCAACGTCAATGGACATAGTCTGCGTACCGCCCTGGAACGCCATCCCGGACTGATCGAAGAGTATCTGGGCCATTACGCGACTTGCGAAAACCCCTTCGTCGCCCTGAACACTGCCAACTTCGAAGACGGCGCATTCCTGCACATTCCCGCGAATACCGTTGTGGAAGAGCCGTTATGGATCGATTTCACGGCGATTCCGGGACGGACTACTCACCCGCGCAATTTGATTATTGCCGGCGCCGGCAGTCAGGTTCAGATTGTGGAGAGGTACACAGGCCGCGGCCCGTATTTCACGAACGCTGTTACGGAGATCGTCGTTGGCGAGAACGCGATTGTCGAGCACGTCAAACTCGAAGAGGAGAGCCCGGACGCGTTCCACGTCGCGACCATTCAAGTACACCAGTCGCGCAATTCTAATTTCAAATCGCATAACATCTCGCTCGGCGGCTTGCTGGTGCGGAATGATGTGAACGCGGTCCTTTCCACCGGCTGTGAAGGTACGCTAAACGGTCTTTATCTCGCGAACGGCAAACAACATATCGACAATCACACGGCGCTCGATCACGCTGCGCCGCATGCCGCCAGCCACGAACTTTATAAAGGCATTCTTGACGGCGCATCCAGCGTCGTATTCAACGGAAAGATTTTCGTGCGGAAGGACGCGCAAAAGACGGATGCCAAGCAGACCAATAAGAACCTGGTGCTTTCCGAAAACTCCGTGATCAACACCAAACCCGAGCTCCAAATTCTGGCCGACGATGTACGCTGCACGCATGGCGCGACCATCGGCCAGCTTGATGAAGAAGCGCTGTTCTACCTGCGCACGCGAGGCATCGGCAAAACAGAGGCGCGCGACCTTCTGATTTATGCCTTTGCCCGCGACGTCATCGACCGCATCGGCATTCCAGGCGTCCGCGCGCACCTTGAAAAAGCGCTCTTCGAATCTCTGATGCATTCGCGCCGGTCTGCGGAGGCAGTCGCATGAGCGCTCACGCTGAACTTCTTCAACGCCCCGCTATCTTCGATGTGGAGCGGATTCGAGAAGATTTCCCTATTCTGCAGGAAAAGATTCACGGAAAGCCGCTGATCTATCTCGATAATGCCGCGACCAGCCAGAAACCGAAGGCGGTCGTCGATGCCCTCGTCCATTACTACTCGCATGACAACGCGAACGTGCATCGCGCCGTGCACCTGTTGAGCACTCGCGCTACCGAAGCCTGCGAACGTACGCGGGAAAAGGTTCGCGGCTTTCTCAACGCGGCTTCGACGAATGAGATTATCTTCGTTCGCGGCACAACCGAAGGGCTAAACCTTGTCGCACAGACCTATGGACGTCAGAACATCAAAGCCGGTGATGAGGTGCTGATCTCCGGTCTGGAACACCACTCGAACATCGTTCCCTGGCAGATGCTCTGTAACGAGAAACAGGCGCGCCTGCGCGTCGTTCACATTGACGACCGTGGGGTCATTCCGCTCGATCAATTCGAGAAAGCGCTGAATGGGCGCACTCGCCTGGTAGCTCTTGCGCACGTTTCGAATGCTCTTGGGACGGTAAATCCGTTACGCCGCATGATCGAAATGGCTCACCCCTGGAACGTTCCGGTGGTTGTGGACGGCGCGCAGGCTGTGCCGCACATGCCAGTTGATGTGCGCGCGCTCGGCGCGGACTTCTATGCCTTTTCGGGCCACAAGTTCTTCGGTCCGACGGGCATCGGCGTTCTGTATGGCAAGGAAGCGTTGCTCGACGCCATGCCGCCGTTCCAGGGCGGCGGTGACATGATACGCTCGGTCACCTTTGAGAAGACCGAATACAACGTTCTGCCGTACAAGTTCGAGGCCGGAACGCCGGACGTTGGAGGCATAGTAGGCCTCGGCGCGGCGATCGATTACATCAATGGCATCGGTCTGGACGTGATCGCAGCGTACGAACATGAGCTGCTGGAATACGCAACCGCAGCTATCTCTCAACTGAGCGGCGTTCGGATCATCGGAACCGCGCCGAGCAAGGCCAGCGTGATCTCGTTCGTTGTCGATGGCGCGCACCCGCACGATGTCGGCACCATTCTCGATCGGGAAGGCATCGCGGTGCGAACGGGTCATCACTGTGCGCAACCCGTGATGGACCGCTTTCAGGTCGCCGCCACCACACGAGCTTCCCTGGCCTTTTACAACACCGCAGCGGAGGTGGATGCTCTGATTGCCGGAATCCGTAAGGTACAGGAGTTTTTTTCGTAGTGTCTGACCTGCACGATCTCTATCAGGAGACGATCCTCGACCACAGCAAGCGGCCCCGCAACACGGGTGCGCTCGCCCAGGCGACGCACAGTGCCGAGGGGTACAACCCGCTCTGCGGCGACAGGCTTAATCTACAGCTCAAACTTGAGAACGGACACATTACGGGAATTCGCTTTCAGGGGGCCGGCTGCGCCATCTCGACTGCCTCGGCTTCCCTAATGACCGAGGCAATCAAGGGCAAGACGCCGGAAGAGGCGGAGAGCGCGTTTCAGAAGTTCCACAGCCTGTTGACCGAAGAACGGCCGCCCGCGCCCGATCTGGGCAAACTGGCTGTGTTTTCCGGCGTCCGCGAATATCCGATGCGTGTAAAGTGCGCAACGCTCGCGTGGCACACGCTTCGCGCTGCGCTGCGCGGCGAAGGACAACCAGTCTCGACGGAGTGAACCATGTCTCAAGACCTGCACTCCCGCCTTATCGAGACACTGAGGACAGTGTACGATCCTGAGATCCCGGTCAACATCTACGAGCTCGGCCTCATCTACGATCTCCAAGTCACGCCCAAAGGAGAGGTGTTGGTCAGAATGACACTGACTGCGCCGAACTGCCCCGTGGCTGAAATTCTGCCGAACCAGCTGAGGCACAAAATTCTAAGTATCGAAGGCGTCACATCGGCTAACATCGATCTGGTTTTCGATCCACCGTGGGACCGCAGCAAGATGTCGGATGCGGCGAAATTGGCCCTCGGTTTTGATCTGGGCCGCGACACTGTACCGCTTTCTAAGTTACGGTCATGAAACTGAGCTCCCACGAGGAATACGGATTGCGCTGCCTGTTGCATGTCGCCCATCAGGGTGCGAATGGGAGCGCGACCATTCCGGAGATCAGCCGTCACGAAGGTATCTCGATAGCGTACGTGGCCAAGTTGATGCGCATTCTGCGGCAGGGCGGATTTGTAAAGGCTGCGCGGGGCAAAACAGGTGGTTATACGCTCGCGCTTCCTCCTGAGCGAATCTACGTTGACGATGCGTTGACCATTCTCGGAGGCCGCATCTACGAAGACGATTTCTGCAACCGGCACTCCGGCACTTTAACCAGTTGCGCGCATTCGACCGACTGTTCCATCCGCTCTCTTTGGCGTGCCGTGCAGGGCGCCGTCGACAGCATACTGCGCCAAACAACAATTCGCGATTTGCTGCGCTCTGGCCATGACACTGTAGCTAGCAGCGCTTTGCAGAGCGATCTCATTTCTCTCCACGGCCACCCCAAGCGCGGTCACAGCAGCCCGATTTCAAAATAGAAGGAGTCCGCGCACCCGAACGCCCGCCTATTTCGGCCCTCTTCTCGCAGCAGCGAAGCAACTACCAGCAGATTTCGACCGCCACCTCGCTATCCTTCGTCGCGAGTTCAGGATCGTTTGCCCGGTGCGAATCATAGCCCTCGGTGAGCTCGCCGAGCGGTGGCTCCGCCGGCACTTTCCGGAATATGCAAACAGGGTGTGCGGCATCGTTCATTTGGCTGCAAAACCGAACAGCAGAACCCCGGACGTTGCCGCTGAATTCAAACGCCAGATGAGGGCTGCTGTTGCGTCACCCGAACACGAGCTGCGATTCGTCCGGGCTCGGCCGAATGTAAAGTACTCGCTGGCCGGTTCACCTGAGAGAACGATGCGAGGGCAAAAGAACGCCCTCTATCAACTTTTGAGTTCAAGCACACCAGACGAAGCGGGGGAGTTCTCGGAAACGGAAGTAATGAAGCTCGTTTATGCTGCAGCGGGCCGGGGCGATTTGGTCACCAAACAATGCCCGTGGCGCATTTGGACGTACTACTCTCCTCGGCTCGTCGACTCGGGCCTTATCCGATCGCGAACTGATCCGATGGAACTCGCGTGAAATGATTCTCTCACGGCGAGGAAGGAATATTGTTGCTTTGAAACCACCCAACCTAAAGCGGCTTCAGGGCTCGCGGGATAGAACCTCACGCCCGAGCTACATACATCTGGAACGAGTTTAATAGAAGAACGCTGGGTACTCAGCGCGAAAAACCTTTAAACGTTCCCGGTGATCTTTGATGTGGGGCTGCCAGTTCGGATGCATCCGGAACGCCCCGACATGACCATCCCAACCGCCGCGGCTGCCGATAAAGACTTTTGCGCATCCCGGAATGGGGCACTGGAATTGCAAGTCTGATCCGTCACGCCCGCTTGGCTTGTCAGTGCAATAGACATCTCTGGTGAAAGGTCCGCGCCGGCGTGTCCCTGTATGATGTGCAAAATCAACCTCTGGCAAATCGAAGTTCACTGTACCGGTGCCCAGAATGGCGCCTTCCGCAACTGGGTCTTCCAAGGCACGCGAAGATAGCGGTTCCTCTTCAATCACTAGACGAAGCAGTCCTGCCGTGGTCACCAGCGCATCGAACTGATTCTCGTCCGCGAGAGCGGCATCGGTGTCGTGCCGCAAGCGAGCACGCTCTCCTGCTACTGCCGCGGCTTCGACTCATTCGGAAGCAACGGTTGGACATTGCCACTCGAATAGAGACCCTTCTCAATCAGCTTTCTGAAGTGGGCTCAGACACAAGCGACCACGGACCGGAGCGGCCGACCGACGTAGCAGTTCTTCGATCGTTGCCCGGTGTCGGACGCATTGTGGCGGCGACTCTATTGGCTGAGGCATCGCAGGCCATTGCCGATCGTGACTATCAAGCGTTGCGCTCCTACGCGGGAGTTGCTCCTGTCACGCGACAGAGTGGCAACAAGAAAATCGTGGTGATGCGGCGAGGCTGTAACAACAGACTTCGCAACGCGGTTTATCACTGGTCTCGCGTCGCTACCATGTGTGACGAGCGCAGTCGAAGCTATTACGGACAACTGAGAGCTCGAGGACATTCTCACGGAAGAGCCTTACGAACGCTAGCTGACCGCTGGCTCACTGCACTCGTGGCTATGCTGAGAACTCACGAAACTTTTGACTCCGCCAAGTGGAACGCTTGCGTCATAACGCCGCAAGCAACGCTATGAGCATTCCTGTTTCTCGTGGAGAAGGCCAGAAAGGGCCGCTCTTGCCCTTTTCTGGCATAACCAGAACAAGCCCGTAGCGAAGAGGCTGTCAAACCCTTGCGAAAGCAACCGCGAAGCGGCGCGGAGCCACGCGCAGGTACGAGCATGGCGAGCGGGGTTGACTGGCTCGTGAGCGTAGGGCATCCAAGGACGGGCGCTAGCCCATCCGACAGTCCTTATTTAGGCTTGACAAAAGGTGGGGAGTCCATCGCCTTCAGCTGCCGCACAAACTCCGGTCCAAAAATGCGATCGCGATCGCGCAAAAGATAGCGCGGCGCCGTGTCCCAAGGAAAAGCTTCGCGTAGCTGGTGTGCGGTCCATTCGGCCGTCGGATGTTGCGTCACGGAAAGTGCACAATGCGCCGGCGCTCATGCGCCATCACCAGAAAGACATAAAGGATTTGGAAGCGAATCGTGGGAACCGTGAAGAAGTCCACCGACACTAAGCTCTTCACGTGGTTCTCTAAGAATTTTTCCACGATTGCGAAGGTGATCCTTTGCCGCGCACCAGATATTTACTGACGCTGGTTTCGCTGATGTCGAAGCCCAGTTTGAGCAACTCGCCGTGAATCTTCGGTGCTCCCCAAAGTTGATTCTCCCGGCTCATCCGGCGAATGAGTTGGCGAACTTCCAAGGAGACAGCCGGTCGTCCTGGCCGCCCATGACGGCATTTCCAGGCCTAGAAGAGCCGGAAGCCTTTATAGTGCCAACCGACGACGGTGGCCGGTTTTAGAAGGTTGAGAGCCGCTCGCCACCCGGACCAGTTCCGAGATAAACGCACCCAAAGCCAACGGTCGACCGCGCTCAAGCGTGGCCGTTTGACGGAGCACTGAAGCACGTTGAGTTGATGACGGAGAGCAAGGATTTCGATTTGCAGGGCGGCTCGGCTGCGCAAGGAAGCGGCGAGAAATGCGCAGAAGGCAGACAAAACCGCGGTTGGAGAGAACCTGCTCAAGTTTCCCATTTTCAGCTACATCCGAGTTTACGGGATGCACAAATGCCCGCGGAGCGAAGATATCTGAGTTGGGGAGTCAAGAATTTTTTGCGACTGTTTCCACAGGCAAAGGGCGGTGACTCACGACATTTGCACAGCTTGGGCCAGTGCGGCCTACCAGGGCGGTTCTTCGTTTGTCCAAGCTAGCCAGGTAGATCTCCTCACGGTAGGGTTGGCGGTCTTTCCAACAACGATAAAGGATACGCCTCCATTTGAACGCCAGAGCGCGCACTGCTGCGTGATGTTTCTTTCCGCGGGCTTTCTGTTGCTGATAGTAGGCTTTGGCCCACTCGCATTGGGCAATCGAACAAGCCGCCCATTCATGAAATGTCTGGCGCAAAAACTTCGGACAGGCCCGCCGGAAATGTACCCATTGCGTGTTGCCGCTGGCTTCTTTGACGGCCGCGATACCGCTAAAGCAGTGCAGTTCGCTGGCCGATGCATAGCGATCGCGCTGGGTTCCCAGGGCCGCCATCAGTCGGGGTGCCAGAGCCGCACCCGCTCCGGGTAGGGATTGGAAAATGTGCCAGTCCTGCTGTTGGGCCGCGAGTTCGGCGATACGTTTTTCCAGCTGCCGGATGGATTCCCGCAGCACTGCGATCTGTCGCACCCAGGCCGTCACCAGGACTGGAGCCGAATCCATCAGGGCGCCGTCGTAGGTAGCTGGAATGGCCTGCCGGATCTGGTGGAGGCGCTCGGGGATCTCCAAGCAGTGGTGGGCGCGCAGAAACTTCTCCAGCTTTGCCGGCTTGGCCTGTTGGAGATCCTGCAAGCTCGGCCACTGCTCCAGCAGATCACCCACTACGGCCGAGGTCACCTCGTCAAACCATCCTAGGATCTGCGGAAAATACAGCTTCAGCAGATCGGTGAGCCGGTTACTGAGGGCCGTGCGCTCGTCCACCAACTTGCGCCGATTCTCGACCAGAGTCTGCACTAATCGCATCTCTACCGTGTCCGGATCCAGGCGTCGTAGTCGGCTCCGATGGGCGGTCAGAATCTCCAGCAGCAGATCCGCGTCGATGGGATCGCTCTTGCTGCGCGATGGGTACCAAGCTTCGCGGAATTTTGCCAGCGTCGTGGGGTGGACGGGATACAGATGCACGTGCGCGTATTTGCTCAGCATCACCGCCAAGGCCCCCCGTCGCTGTTCCAGCGCCAGGGCCAGCGGCCGGCCCGCGAAACGCAAATGCACCAGGGCCACGGCAAGTCCTAAACGGGCACGAAGGAGGAAACCCCGGATACAAGCCAAGGATGAGCCTACGGGCTACTGCGCCAGTGCTCGACCCTACCGGTACTCGAGTTATTAAGTCGTAGCTCACCTCGGACGCCTGCTGCGGCTTCTTGGCGGTCTTTCTCGAACCCGAGCCTCTATGGCGGAGGTCTTCATTTCCGGCTCTCGTCGCTTTCCGATGGGTAACGGAAGGAAATTGAGTGGGTCTCTGAGGTTTTGTAGCTCACGGTAATAATAAAGTGGAGAAGGACGTTTTCCGTCGGGGCTGAGGCTTTTCAGAAAGGCAGTTTCGTCCTCGGTAATACCGGCGCTAAGTTTTGCATCATTGAGGAAGTCCTTCAGGCCTGGCTCGACTTCAAAAGAGGGTTCGGGTTCTGCTTCCCGGAATTCGAGCTTCTTGAGGTGACTACGAGTCAATCTGCGGTTCAGTACGATGTCCATGCCGAAGCTCTCGAATTCGATATCCCAGCTTTCGATGAGCGGGTCGAGAAACGATATGCAGTTTTCAACCGAAACGTGGAAGACATCCGTATCCAGAAACTCAAGAATTAAGACTCGCGTCTCTTCGTAGCTTCGCTTGCCAACTCGGGCCACGCGGTGAATCCATTTTTCGTCTTCAAGCTCGTCTCTCGCCACTCGTTTCGCCACATCGAGGAGCTTTTGGGTGATGAAGCGTTCGAACTCGCCGAAAGGTTCCCGCTCGAAGATGTTGGTGATCTGCTTCCTCTTCCTGGCTACGCATTTCCGGAGAATGAGTTGACGAAATTCTTGAAAGAGGGGCCGCGGCGGATCTAGAACCTTCCGCTTGAGTTCTTCCCGGCGCTGAATGTCGGCTAATCTTGCCAGCTCTTTGTTGGGAAGCTTCAGAACCTTGGCGATCTTGTCGTAGATGTCGGTCCGATCCGGGGCGGGCGGCGTTTTCTTCTTGGCCAGCAACTGCGAGATGTAGGACTCTGTCACCTCGGCAGCCACAGCCAGCTCGCGCTGGCCAATGTCCAGTTCATCCAGGCGGTGTCGAATCACAGAGGCAATGTCCATGTGGCCGTAATCCTTCTCAATACTTAACCGTACCGATTAAGCACAGCTACAGTCTAGCGCAAACCGAGCTTGACAAATCAACTTACTTGACATATTATAGTTAACGACTGAGCACTTCCGCCCACTCTCCTGATTTCTGAACTAAGTCAGTCATCAGGACCCCTCTCTTAGCCAACGCAACAACCCAGGAGGTTGTCATGTTCAACCTTGCAAAGCCGCCATCTGCAACGTGGTTTCGGCCGAGGGCAATATTTCAAGCGGCTGGGTGCGAAGGCGCGATTGGCTTGTGCCCGAGGCCCTGGGAGATTTTGCTTCTCATGGCGCAGCCGGCATGTGAGGGTGAGTCACTCTCTTCTGCAGACCAAAACGTTTTATAGCCAATTGGAGGTTTCCGCATGAATATTCGACCGCTTCATGACCGGATCGTTGTGAAACGTATCGAGGCGAGCGACAGCACTGTCGGTGGACTCTTCATTCCCGGACGGCGCAAAAGAGAAGCCGCAAGAAGGAAAAGTTGTCGCCGTGTCCCGCGGTAAACGCCTGGAAGACGGGAGCCTAAGTCCACTGGAGGTGGCATTGGGCGATCACATTCTCTACGGCAAATACACCGGCAGCGAGATCAAGCTGGCCGGCGAGGAATACCTGATCGTGCGCGAAGACGAGGTGCTCGGCGTATTGGAAGGCGCTGAAGAGCCTGCAACGAAGGTTGCATAAGCGGAAGAGAAACCATATGGCAGCGAAAAAGATTGTCTACAGTGAGAATTCCCGTCAAGCCATTCTGCGCGGCGTCAATCAGCTCGCCGATGCGGTGAAGGTGACGCTAGGGCCGAAGGGCCGCAACGTAGTCATCGAAAAGAAGTTCGGTGGCCCGACGATTACAAAAGATGGGGTCACAGTCGCGAAAGAGGTCGAATTGAGAGATCCGCTCGAGAACATGGGCGCGCAACTCGTTCGTGAAGTGGCTTCCAAGACAAGCGATATCGCAGGCGATGGCACGACGACCGCCACAATCTTGGCGCAGACGATTTTCCGTGAGGGTGTGAAGTCGGTCGCGGCAGGCGCGAATCCGATGGCGCTGAAGCGAGGGATTGAGAGCGCGGTGGACGCGGTCGGTGGAAGAGCTGAAGAAGATTTCATTCCCTGTCGAAAACAGCGACAAAATTGCGCAGGTCGGAACTATTTCGTCCAACGGCGATGTCACCATTGGAAACACGATTGCGGAAGCGATGCAAAAGGTGGGCAAGAACGGCGTCATCACAGTTGAAGAATCGAAGACAATGTCGACTGAACTGAGCACCGTTGACGGCATGCAGTTCGACCGAGGTTACCTATCGCCCTACTTCATCACCGACGCGGATCGAATGGAAGCTGTTCTCGAAGATCCTTACGTCCTGATTCACGAGAAGAAGATCTCCAGCATGAAGGATCTGCTGCCGGTGCTCGAGTTAGTCGCCCGGGCGGGGAAACCGCTGTTGGTGGTTTCAGAAGACGTGGATGGTGAGGCGCTGGCCACGCTGGTGGTGAATAAGTTGCGCGGAACGTTGAACGTTTGCGCGGTGAAAGCTCCTGGTTTCGGCGATCGCCGTAAGGCCATGCTGGAGGACATCGCGATTCTCACGGGCGGTAAAGCCATAGCAGAAGAGACTGGCATCAAGCTTGAAAAGCTGGGCCTCGACGATCTTGGCCAGGCGAAGCATGTAACGGTAGATAAGGACAACACGACCATCATTGATGGCGCCGGTAGCCAGAATGCGATTCAGGGTCGCATCAAGCAGTTGCGCACTCAAATCGAGGAGACCACGTCGGACTACGATCGCGAGAAGCTGCAAGAGCGGCTGGCTAAGTTGGCAGGCGGAGTGGCAGTGATTAAAGTCGGTGCGGCGACCGAGATGGAGATGAAGGAGAAGAAGGCTCGAGTTGAAGACGCGTTGCATGCGACACGAGCGGCCGTGGAAGAAGGGATCGTGGCTGGTGGCGGAGTGGCGTTACTGCGGGCGGCTCATGTTCTCGACGGGCTGACTTTTGCAGGCGATGAGAAGATTGGCGTCGCGATTGTCAGACGCGCTTGTGAGGAGCCAACTCGCCAGATTGCCAATAATGCCGGGCACGAAGGCGCCGTCGTTATTGAACATATTCGAACCCAGAACAATATCAACTACGGTTTCAATGCAGCTACCGCGCAATATGAAGATTTGGTAAAAGCGGGCGTGATCGATCCGACGAAGGTGACTCGTTCGGCGTTGCAGAATGCCGGCTCGATTGCGTCCCTGATGCTGACGACGGAAGCCATGGTTTGTGAACCCCGCGAGGATAAACATTCTGCTTCGCCGAATGCTCAGTATGAGTCGGAGTTCGGCGAATAAAACTCTGCCCATTTAAGTTTGTGTTGCATCGGGCGCGATGTCGCCGACGGCTGCAAACGTAACCGCTTCTCTGTATTCCCGATCGCCTTTCATCGATCGGGAATCCTAGAGGTTAGTCACTGTGAAATGTAAAGACGAGTGTCACCTTGAATCAAGAACACTCCTAAAAGGAGCACACCAATGATAAGAGCTCGCTCGATGAACAAGCTGCCTTTCTTACTTCTGCTTTTCTCACCCTTGCTATCCGGGGCCGACCTTTCGACGTATCGAGGCTTCGAATTTGGAATGAGCCTGAACGCCGCCGTTAAGCATTCGGGAATGGATGTATCTGAAGTGACAACGAGCCATCAACGGCCCGCCAGGATTGAGGAACTGGCCTGGAATCCTGAGCGATTTTCGGGTGCTTCCAGGGATATCAGACCCAGTACAACAGGTTCTGTTCAGCTTTTACAACGGCCAGCTATTTCGGATGGTCGTCGACTATGACAACCAGAGAACCGAAGGGATGAGCGTAAGACGACATCATCGAGGCTATGTCGGTCTAACTACGGTCCTGCTACGCCCGGCGGTCCGAGACGCTTCCCTCAGCCCCTTTGCTCGAGGGTACGGTCCGTCGCGCTCGCTGGGAAGATGCGGATTACTCATTCAATCTCGTGCAGTCCCTTATGGGTCTACGATTTGGACTGCTTATTTTCTCCAAACGCCTCGACAGCTCTAGCTCAGGCGGCAATCGCTACCGGTATTCAGCTGGACGCACAAGAAGCTCCTCAGCGCGAAAAGATGGAGGAACAGAATGCTCAAAGCAAGCTAGACAAGACGCGGCTCGTAAACAAACCGACATTTCCGACCGTAAAATAATGAAACGCTAAGTTTCGAAGATCGTGAGAAAGCAAATGACAGACAGAATTTGCGTAGGCACCATGCTTCTCGAAGACGGCACCCCTACGCCGGAATCGAATCGTCGTCGACACCGAGCACTATTCAGCAGGTTGGTCATCCATCATTAAATCCACTAGCGCTCAACTGGGCAAACAGCTCGAAGGCGCAGGATGGACATTCTTCTACATGGCCGGCGAGATTCGCACGAGTGGCTTCGGCTTCAACGATCAGTCCCGGACAGATCGTGCGATGGCGCACGTTATCGACGCCGTGAAGCGGGAGCATTGCAATTGTTTGGAGAGTTACTCAAATGAGACAGCGTCCTTTCTCGGCTTGCCGTACACCAACCTCGTCGCTCATGCCAGACACATTCAGAAAAGTCGACGGTTTCAGGATCCATCGAACCTGCCGGCAGACACTCCACCTCATTCGAGCGAGTGGTTATCCAACCAACCTGCTGAGCTCGTGGGAAGACTTTGCTCACCGGCGAAGCCACCCAGGCTTGGGAAAACGAAGGCGGGTCACGTGCTGAATCGAATTCGCCCAGCTTAGTGGCTCAACTCCCTGGTGGGTTGCCTTGTCTGGACAACTACATGGCGCGAGAAACGGACCTAGCACCGGATGCATTCTTTGTTGAAGAGGTTTGCTAATGGTCGACATGCCTATTGTGAGTTGGATTCTTCTCGGACTGATTGCGGGGCTCCTCGGAGGCAAGGTCCTAAGCAGGCGCGGCGAAGGCATGTTTGTGAATATAGGTCTGGCGATTGTTGGCGCAGTGACCGGTGGATATTTATTCAACTTCTTCGGCCCCGATCGACCTACGCGCTTGGATTTATTTAGCGTGCTCGTAGCGACGGCAGGAGCCATTCTGGTTCTGGTTGTGTATCACGGCATTCGACGTATGACGGCCCAGCGCAGCTAGCAGGAGCTTGTGCATGACAGCGGAAACATTTCAAATAACGCAGTCCTTCAGAGTCTTTGGTATTGGCGCTGATGGAACAACACGCTTCTTTGCACTGCCTTCGGAGGCAATTATCACCATCGTGGCTGAATGTGCAGTCTCTGGGCGCGTTCAGATCCTATACGATCACGAGCTGTACGTCACCTTTAAGCGGAATCTGATGTTGCGCTTGAAACGAGAAAGAGACCTGGCCGGAAGCACAGTATCGTTCGCCGTTAACAAGGAGATAACTGAGGTTTAAATATGAGCGTGAAAATCAAGGTCCGTGAAACTGAAAACGCCGTGATTCTGGAGGTAACCGGCCGGATAACGCTAGGAGCTTCGGGACCTTCTCTGCAAGAGGGAGTTCGTGAACTACTCGATAGCGGGCGTAAGAATATCATCCTTGACCTTGGCGGCGTGACCTTCCTCGACAGCTCCGGACTGGGTCAGCTGGTTGGGAGCTACGCGACAGCCGTTTCTCGCGGCAGCGAGATCAGGCTTCTTAACTTGAACAAGAGAGTCTGTGATCTAATGCAGATCACAAAGCTCTACACTGTTTTTGCGATTTATACAGACGAAGCAACCGCGGTCAAGAGTTTCGAAGCGGCGGCTGTATCAGCGTAGTTGGCCCCGTGGCTACAATTGCCACGCCGTTGAAAGACCCATTGCCGCTTTTCAGCGCAATTGAGAGAATCAACGCAATGCTTCAATGAAAGAAAGTTCTAAGGTCCGCAAAATCGCTTTCGTCGGCGACTATCTGCCACGAAAGTGCGGCATCGCCACGTTCACCTCCGACCTGCTGGCGGCCGTCGCAACTGCCCATCCCCAAAGCCAGTGCCTCTCCGTGTCGGTCAACGATATTGAGGGTGGCTATGAGTACCCGGAAGAAGTGCGCTTCGAAATTGAGGAGCAGGACCTTTCGTCCTATCTACGCGCGGCGGACTTCCTTAACATCAGCAACGTAGATATCGTTTGCCTGCAGCACGAATTCGGCATTTTCGGAGGACCCGCCGGGGGTCACATTTTGGCATTCCTGCGCGAATTGAGGATGCCCGTGGTGACCACGCTGCATACCGTTTTGCGCGACCCGAGGGCTGACCAACGACGCGTGATGCAGGAGTTGATCTCGCTTTCGACGCGGCTGGTTGTCATGGCGGAGCGTGGGCGACAGATGCTACGGGATGTCTACCATGCGCCCTTGGCCAAAATCGATCTGATCCCGCATGGCATTCCCGACGTTGGGTTCGTGGATCCGACTTATTTCAAGGACCAGTTCGGTGTAGAAGGCAGGGTGGTGCTACTCACGTTTGGGCTACTCTCGCCGAATAAGGGGATCGAATATGTGCTGAACGCACTGCCGGATATTCTGGCGGAGTTTCCAGACGTTGTTTACATTGTCCTGGGGGCCACCCATCCCAACGAACTGCGCGAACATGGCGAAGCCTACCGCCTCAGCCTTGAGATTCTCGCCAAGAAGAACAAGATAGAGAAGAACGTCGTCTTTTACAACCGGTTCGTGAACATCGAAAACTTGAAGGAGTTCATCGGCGCCGCGGACCTTTACATAACGCCTTACCTCAACGAAGCACAGATCACGTCGGGGACGCTGGCCTACACTTTTGGCTCAGGCAAAGCGGTAGTTTCCACGCCATACTGGCACGCGGCAGAGTTATTGGCGGAAGACCGCGGCGTGTTAGTGCCGTTCGGCGATGCCCAGGCCATTGCGCGCGAGGTGATTGGCTTGCTGCGCGACGATACGCGTCGGCATGCTATTCGCAAGAACGCTTACCGCATCGGGCGTGAAATGGTCTGGAGCAACGTCGCACAGCTCTACATGCGTTCGTTCGAATTGTCGCGACTTGAAGGAGCAGCGCTCTCCCGGAAATCTCTTCTCACGAAGACACTCGATCAAAGGCCACGGGAACTACCGGAATTGAAGTTGGATCATCTGTGGCAGATGACCGATTCAACGGGGGTTTTCCAGCACGCTGTTTTCAGCGTCCCGAATTTCTCCGAAGGATATTGCACGGACGACAATGCCCGGGCATTTATCCTGACGGTGCTGCTCGGTGAATTGGGAGAGGACCAGGAACGCGGGCGAGCCCTAGCAACCACTTGTGGGGCCTTTCTTCATCACGCGTTCAACACGAATAAGACTCGGTTCCACAATTTCATGAGCTTTGACCGCTGCTGGCTCGACGAGCAAGGCTCGGAGGACTGTCAAGGGCGAGCGCTCTGGGCGTTGGGCATAGGCGTGGGACGGTCTCCGTTGCGGAGCTTTCAGATGATGGCCGGGCAACTCTTCGCGTTGGCGCTTCCGGCATTGACGGAGTTCACTTCGCCGCGCGCGTGGGCGTTCGGCCTTATCGGCATCCATGAATACCTGCGCCGCTTGAGCGGTGACAGCATGGTCAACCAAACCCGCGAGAGCCTCACTTCCAGGCTCGTGGAGCTTTTCGACAGGAATGCCTGTCCGGACTGGTGCTGGTTTGAAGAGGAGCTGTCGTACGACAACGCAAAACTCGCGCATGCCTTGATTCTGAGCGGACGGGCAACCGGACAACACGCCGTGTACGATCGAGGACTGCGGGCCCTACGCTGGCTGACGGAATTGCAAATGTCCAAGAAGGGTTATTTTCGGCCAATTGGCAGCAACGGATTCTACCGCCGTGGCGGCACGCGCGCCAACTTCGACCAGCAGCCGATTGAGGCGCAAGCGACGGTCTCGGCCTGTCTTGAAGCCTATCGTGCCACTGCGGACGTCTGGTGGTATGAACAGGCGCAACGCGCCTTCGACTGGTTTATCGGCTGGAACGATCTCGGGTTAGAGCTCTACTCTCCCGAGACAGGTGGCTGCCGCGATGGGTTGCACGTGGATCGGGTCAATGGGAACCAGGGGGCAGAATCCACGTTGGCTTTCTTGCTATCGTTGGCGGAAATGCGGCTAGCGCAGAATATGGTTACAAGTTTCAAGCAACCGATCACCGTTGAGGAGTAAACGCCACTCCTTGTTTCGTTTCCCGTGAATAGCAGTCTCATGCCAATCGACGTCAAGCGCACGGCCACAATACTCAAGCCCGACCAGTCGCGCGTTCTTCTGCGGCCATTCAACCCGGGTGATCCCCAGCGTGTCGGCCGGATCATCGCGAGGATCATGTCGCTCCCGGAAGACCAGGTTGGGCCCCTGCTGAACGAAGTCTCGGCTGAATTCTCCCAGCGCCACAAGCAGATCCGCGAACTCTTTCTGGAACGATTTGAGCAAATCCGCGAGCTACTGCTGATGGATGAGGAAATCTCCGAGCAAAGGCGATTGTTGATCGGCTCCTATTTCCTGGCCGAATACTCTTTGGAATCCGCTGCGCTGTTCAATCCCTCCATCGTCCCGCACCCTGATCAAACTGACGTGCCATCTGGCGCTCTGCGATTCATTCTCAGCTTGCGAGCCACTGGGGAGGGACACATTTCTTCCATCACTTTTCGAACTGGTATCATCTATTCCGATCATCGAATCGAGGTATTCACCGCCGCTGGCTTCCTCACCGAGCCGCGTCAAGTTCCAAACCCGCTGTATGAGAAACCGCAGTTCGCGAAGAAACTCTCTGAACTGGGATTGACCAGCGAATTCACCGGCCGGGTCATGAATAAGCTTGGCGAGTTGTTTGCGCTCGAGGAACTCCGGACCAGTCTCGAAGGCGAATTGGAGAAGTCGCGGTCATCGGATGCAACGGTTTGTGAAGATCAAGACGCCGCACAGGGCATTTGGATGCTGGCCCGGTCCAACTACGAAGTTCAGTTTCAGCCCACACAGTCCTTATCCGAACGCATCATCTTTCCAGCCACGCCCTCGCAGCGAAATGGCATTGAAGACGCACGGTTCGTCTGCTTCGCAAACGATGACGGTACCCATGTCTATTACGCCACCTTCACCGCCTTCGATGGCAAGGTGATCATGCCGCAGTTGGTCCAGACATCGGACTTCCTCCTCTTTCGATTCATCACCCTGAATGGTCCCGCCGCCGAAAACAAAGGAATGGCCCTCTTCCCCCGCAAGATTAACGGTCTCTATGCCATGCTTTCCCGCCAGGACAACGAGAACATCTATCTCATGTTCTCCGATAGTGTTTACTTCTGGTATGAGCGCAAGGTGCTGCTTAAACCTACCTTCCCGTGGGAATTGATCCAGCTGGGGAACTGCGGATCGCCTATTGAAACCGATGCGGGATGGCTGGTCCTCAGCCACGGTGTCGGCCCCATGCGAAAGTATTGCATCGGCGCGTTCATGCTCGACCGCGACGATCCGACCAAAGTAATCGGGCACCTTCGCGAACCTTTGCTCAAACCCAATCAGAACGAACGAGAAGGCTATGTGCCCAATGTTGTTTATACGTGCGGCGCTCTGGTCCACAACGGCGAACTGATCATCCCTTATGGTCTGGCCGATCACGCCACTGGTTTCGCGACCGTCCCACTCAATGAGGTGCTGGCTGCCATGAACTAGAAAGATCGTTCTACAGCATGAGGATTCCCAGCAAAAGAGTGGCTGTCCTGTCGCCGGTAGCCTGGCGAACGCCTCCTCGGCAATACGGCGCCTGGGAAACGGTGGCAAGCAACATCGCCGAAGGACTCGTGGCCCGTGGCTGGGATGTAACTTTGTTCGCCAGCAAGGACTCCGTGACGCGCGCGCGTCTGCATTCTGTGGTGGACCAGGGCTATGAAGAGGATCCCGCCGTCGATCCTAAAGTAGCTGAATACCTTCACATCTCCGAAGCGTTCGAGCACGCTGCCGAGTTCGACCTCATCCATAGTCACTATGACTTCATGGCATTGACCTACACCCGGCTGGTCAAGACACCGGTTCTTACCACCATCCACGGGTTCTCGTCGCCCAAAATCATGCCCGTGTATCAGAAATATCGTGACGGGTATTTTGTTTCCATCAGTGACTCCGATCGCGCGCCAGGACTCAATTACCTGGCGACGGTCTATAACGGCATCGACCTGGGGTTGTACCCGCTTCAGGAATCTAACGGTGACGATTTAATCTTTCTCGGCCGCATTCATCCGGACAAGGGCGTTCATCTGGCCATTGAGGTCGCCCACCTGAGCGGCCGGCGTTTGATCATCGCTGGCATCATCCAAGATGAAGTCTATTATCGGGAAAGGCTCAAGCCGCACATCGATGATCAAAAAGTCCGCTATATCGGGCCGGTTGGCGTCGCGGAAAAAAATGAGCTGTTCGCGCGTGCCTGCGCTTTGATCCATCTGAACACTATCCCGGAGCGGTTCGGGCTGGTCCTGGCAGAAGCCAATGCCGCGGGCGTGCCCGTTGTCGCCATGGACCTGGGCTCCTGCCGTGAGGTGATCAAAGACGGGCAAACGGGCTTTCTGGTCAACGATGTCCACGACGCGGTGCGGGCCCTGGAACGCCTTTCCGAAATCGATCGTAGCGCGTGCCGCCGACGGATCCAGCAATGCTTTTCTATCAAAACCATGGTGGAAGCGTACGAGCGAGTGTACTCTACGATTTTTGATCTGGAGGCGAAGAAACACTCGTGAAGCCGGACATTGTCAGACGATATGCCCACAACCCCATCCTTACCAAGGCGGATGTCCCCTACCCAGTGGAAACCGTGCACAATGCGGCGGTGGTCAAGCATGGCCACGAATACATCATGCTCTTCCGCTCGCATCTCCGAACGGGACGGTCCATCATTGGTTCGGCACGCAGTCCCGACGGATTTCACTTCACCGCCGATCCAGAGCCCTTTCTGATTCCTGCGCAAGACAGCCATTTCGCTCCCTATGAAGAGTTTGGCGTGGAGGATCCGCGCGTGACCCGCCTGGAAGAGGAATACATCATCACGTATAGCGCCTACTCGCGAAATGGAGTGCGGATTGCCCTAGCCAAGACGAAGGACTTCAGTCATGTGGAAAGGGTCTCCCTCATCACGGAGGCGGATTATCGGAATGTCGTGATCTTTCCCGAAAAGTTTGACGGACTCTATGCGAGGCTTGACCGGCCCCATTCGGAAATCGCCCCTTGGTCCATCTGGATTTCCTATTCTCCGGATCTACGTTTTTGGGGCGAATCCCTGCTCATCATGAGGCCGGAACCATATCACTGGGATGAAATGAAGATCGGCCCGGGGGCGCCGCCGATCAAAACCGATCAGGGATGGCTCTCCATCTATCACGGAGTTTTCCGAACGATGGACGGATCGGTCTATCGTTTGGGGGTGGCTCTTCATGACCTGGAGAACCCGGCAAAGGTTATCGGTGTAGGCGATTCGTGGATCTTGCAACCTGAGGACCCCTGGGAAATCACTGGATATGTCCACAACGTGGTATTCACTTGTGGAGCCGTTCCGGAGCCTGATGGAACAGTGAAGATCTATTGGGGCGGCGCAGATACGGTCATGTGCGTGGGTGAAGCAAATGTCTCGGATCTGGTTGCCATGTGCCTGAAGCACGGCAGGCTGGCCAAGTAGGTAACCGCGGACTCGGACGCCAGCGAACCTCTGGCCCACTTATTCGCTGTGGATTGAGAGGCAGGTGCTCGCTCGAGCACGTGTCGTATGCCTTGCGGGCGTTGTTATGATTCCGGGTGACGGTCTCTTCGATCCGTGACGCTTGCGCAACATCCAGGAAGGTGCAAGCCAGATCAATGTCTGCGATTAGGAACTGTCCGGCGTCAACTATTTCTTCGCAGCGTTGACTCGCGATTTTTGTTACCAACGCGGGGTCGTTGCCTCATGAAAATGTTACCCGTTCAGATTCGACATGAACGGGGACAGAATCGGGAGGCAACTGAGTTTGGCAACCAGAAGAGAATTGATCGAAGCGATCGCGATAAGATATCGAGCCGGCACGCGAATCGAAAAGAAAAAGATTCTTGACGAGTTTATCGAAGTAACTGGCTTTCATCGCAAGCACGCCATCCGAGCGCTGCGCAAAACGTGCAGAGCGAAGAGTGGCGGGGCCCAGAAGGTCTTCCGGGCGCGGCTTTATAACGAAGCTGCGATTGCGGCACTGACGGTTCTTTGGGAGGCGGCTGATCGAATCTGCGGAAAGCGACTTAAGGAGGCCATCCCAACCCTCGTTGCTGCAATGGAGCGGCACGGGCATTTACAGCTCGATGCCGACGTACGTCAGCGATTACTCACGATGAGCGCTGCGACGATGGATCGATTGCTCAAGCCAGTTCGAGAAGTAGCGAAGCAAGGACGGCGAAGGACAAGCATTAACACGGCCCTGCGAAAGAGCATTCTTGTGCGAACGTTTAGCGATTGGGACGATCCGCCGCCGGGGTGCTTCGAGATGGATATGGTTGCGCACTGCGGAAAGTCGGTTGCGGGAAGCCACGTGCACAGCCTGGTGCTGACCGATATTGCTTCTGGTTGGACAGAGGCCGCCGCCATGGTAGTTCGTGAGCAAACTCTGGTGACCCTCACGGTCGAAGAGATTCGGAATAAATTGCCGTTCCCAATGCTAGGCCTGGATGTGGACAACGATAGTGCGTTCATCAATGACACGGTCGTTAGCTATTGCGGCGAACGCGGCATCGAGTTGACCAGATCGCGCGCATACAAAAAGAACGATCAGGCATGGATCGAACAGAAGAACGGATCGGTGGTGAGGAAATTAGTGGGTTACGGACGCCTGGAGGGTCCAGCTGCGGCAACCGCTCTCGGAAACCTCCATGAAGTCGCACGCTTGTACGTGAACTTCTTTCAGCCATCGTTCAAATTGAAATCGAAGACGCGCCAAGGTGCCAAAGTGAGCAAGAAGTACGAAACACCCGCGACGCCGTACGAACGGCTTCTCGCCAGCGACCGCGCGACGAACGAGTGCAAGGAGAATCTGCGCCAGATCTTCTCTGCTCTCGATCCTGTAGATCTTCTGAGTCAGATTCGCCAAGCACAGCGGAGACTGGCTGATTTAGAGGTGGGTAGGGATCGCAAAACGGCTTCTGAAGCAAGTCAGGCACTGAGCCATTTCGTCAAGAGTTTCTCCACAGCTTGGCGAGATGGTGAAGTTCGCCCTACGCACCGTAAGCACTCTGGGCGACGAGCGTGGCGCACTCGCCTGGATCCGTTTGAGAAGGTCTGGCCTCTGGTGGAGCAATGGCTCAACGAGCAGCCTGATACCACGGCCAAAGATCTTTTCCACCGGTTGCAGGCACAGCTGTCAGAGCCATTTCAACCCGGTCAACTACGAACGCTTCAGCGTCGAGTGAAGCAGTGGCGCGGTGAGATCGCCCGCCAACTCGTGCTCGGCTCCGGCCCTGAAGCCGCCGAACGCGCCGACGTACTGGTCGAGGCATAAGAGTAAGAGATCACAGGATCAGCCATTCGTGTTGCAGGGTAGCTGTGGTCGGCGTTATAGTGGCCCCGAATGAGATTCGAGAAGATTTGGGTCAAACAATGTAGAGCAACGAAAGGAATCAGGAGGCACTTCGGCGCCAAGAGCGCGCTCGACTACCTCATCGGCGAGAAGCTGGTGACGTTCGCGCACGAGGCCGAGCGCGAACCTGAGTTCGCGAAGGAACTACCGCGCTTTCTTGCTGCGATCTGGCAGGTGTTCAATCAATATGAGCTTGCCGGATATGTCGCAAGCCAAAAGCCAGCAACTCGAAAGCAACTCCGCAGGCTGCTGTACATGAACTGATGCCTATTCCAAATCGGGCAGTTCCTTCCGGGGAATCAGCAAACGAATCGACCGACCGCGACCCGGAACTCGGTCGATGAAACCATTAGCTTCCAATGTGACCACCATCTGGTGCACCGATGGTGGCGAAACCTTGAAATAGTTCTGCATGTCGGATTCGGCGGGAGCGAATCCGTGAATCTTGGTGTAATAGAAGATGAACGCTAAGTACTGTCCCTGTTTCGCAGTGAAGGGCTTCTTCGTCACTGCTGCCCGATTGTACGCGAGCGCCCACGGAAAAATCGCCGGTACTCTTGCTGGGCCAGCACGCGACCCGGGCAGCAATCGACCCCATAATCGCGATTCAACCAAAAGCAAACGCGCAAAGACTGTGGAAATGGCGGTCCGTGGAAAGCCTGGAAAACCAAAACCAGGTTTCCCACCCTTTCCCCCGCCCTTGGAAATCGCTCCGCGATTCTCACATTCCCACAGTCCCTACGGGCCGAGGAAAAGTGGAAAGCCAACAGCAGGCTTCCCACTTTCCTCGGCTCTGCTACTCCCTGTCTCAATCAATCCAAATCAAAAAAGGATGCTTGGAGACTCAGCTTCTCCCTCCCCAGGCTCATTCTTCAAGCTATAAAGATACGCGCCTGCTGAGTCAACCCAGACAGCGACAGTTACCACTTCGGTAACATTTCCTGGTGAGGCAATATGCGTTCTAATTGTCGCCGAATGTGAGCTCCAGAATTATTTGCGAATGAAGCCGGTTCGCTCAGAATTGAGTGCGAATGGAGCAACGCTATTTGCGAACCGCTCAGGAACATAGATGTGCTGAAGCCACTGTGATTTGGCGCATTTGAGTGCCTCTCGTATCAGGCGAGCTGGTAACCAGATTTCGGGCCGGATCAGAATTGACTGGGTTACAGCGTTGGACTGTCGCCTAGAACGCTCCAAATCGACTAAGTCGTCACAGTGTCAACGTCGTGTGCGACGCCCCATGTTTATTGATGTTTTGAACGAATGCTGTGCGCTGTATTCGCAAATAGCGTTGATCAATTCGCAAATTAGTTTGCATCTGACAGTTAGCGGCGCTGCTGTTTTTGCTTTCGAGCATTGCGACCGGCAACCGGTGATGCACGTGACGAAAGAACCACCGAAAAGCCCGCCGCAAGTTTGCTCGCACTGGCGCTCCTGGTCAGCCGTGCATTGTGCCCAGAGCGCGGGTGCGGCCCAAAGTGCAAGCCATACGAGGGAACGCCACGAAGACATAGTCGATTTATCGTAGTGCAAAACCGGGTGCTCGCGTTCTCCCCACCGAATGGCGCTCTTTATTGCCAGAGATACTGGCGAAGCGAAACACATCTTCACTCTATTGAGGAAGCCTACGACCGTTCACGCATGCGACGACGCGCATTCATCCTCTTGACGCCTTCGTAAGTTACTGGAGTGATGAGCTTAGTCCACCGCAGAACAGATAGGGAACGACAAACGCGGGTGCGTCCGCTCATCCACCCGTGTATCTTCGGCTGATACTGGCCGACATTACCATTACAGAGAGCGAAAATAATGCAAATCGAATGCGGTCAGGGAAGAGATGAGGTATTCATTGCTTGGGAGACCCACCGGCAGTCGTTACTAATGCCATATCGGGAATTTCCGGCCGGCATTCAGTTCCTGGGAAACGGCTCCGTCTCCTGCGCCAGCTCGTAAACGAGCGTTGCGGTTACAATTGCAGCCTGCTGCAGGTCGGCCGGCAGCAGCCGGTCGTAGACATCCATGTTGGTATGATTTGGCCCGCCGCGAGTCTCCATGAAATCTCGAATGAAGGCGAAGCCTGGCACGCCGACCTCCTCGAAGGAGACATGGTCCGAGGCGCCGATGCCGTGAGGGGTGATCGTTGCAGCCCCGAGGTCAGCAAGGGGACTGAGCAACTCCTTCAGCTCAGCCGTTTCGCCGACGCGGCCGTCAAGGTAGACACCGCGAATCTTCCCGGGCCCCCAGTCGAGGTTGAAATAAGCCACGAGCTTGGCATTCGCGGGCGCGGGATTCTTTTTTGTTCCGAGATTCGCCGCCACCCAGGCGCGCGAGCCGAGGCGCCCTTGCTCCTCGCCGCTCCAGAGCGCCAGCCGTATGGTGCGGCGCCTGGGCAACCCAAGCGTGGCCAGAATGCGCATCGCCTCTAGTGCTGCAGCCGCGCCCGAAGCATTATCGGTCGCGCCTGAGGCGGTATGCCACGAATCGATCGGCGCGCCAAACATCACGACTTCTTCCGGCCGCGCGTTGCCCCGCAGTTCGGCCGTAAGGTTGGCCGGATTGTGGCTGCCATCGAACCTGGTCTCAAAGCCGACGCGCAGCCGTGCCCGCTGGTGGGCCGTGACCAACCTCACCAGCCGGTCGTACTGCTCCGCCGCCATCACTAACTGTGGCGGCAGGTAGCCTGCGCTCACCGCCCAGGGGACCTTTCCTTCCGCTGAGCGTGCCGATGTGACATAGACCGTTCCACCCTCACCGCTTCCCGGCTCGATGATGACTGCCGGATGCTCGTCGAATAGAAGTTTCCATTTGGCAGTGTTAACGTTTCGAGCCGCGCGCTGCGCCTGCGTCAGCTGGAACGGCGGCGGCTGTGGCCCGACGACAAGTTGCCGCAGCGCGTCATCGCTCCACCGTACTGGTCCGGTAAGAGTGGGAAAGTCTTGCGGCGGCGTAAGCAACACAATGCGTCCGGCCAGCTTGCCACGATAGCCTTTGACGGAGGCTTCATCGGCGGCATCGAAGTAAACCGGCTCCGCTTCAACCATGCCCCTGGTGCCGGGGCTCCACGCTTTGGCGTAAGCGATCAATGGGCCGTACGCCGGTGCACGCTGCTCCGCCGTCAGTCCAGTCAGCTCCCAGCCGCGACCGAAGTCGCTCCATTCTTCCGGACGGCCGGTTACGCCCCAGGACTTCAGGTCCGCAAGCGCGCGGGCTTGCGCCGCGCGAATTCCGGGAGAGTTGGTCAGCCGCGGCCCCACCCCGTCGGTGATCTGCAACGCGATTTCCATCACCTGTGAGTGCTGCAAACCCTCGGCGCGGATGCGGTCTTCGGGCGTCTGCGCGTCGGAGGAAGTCATCCCTGCCAGGAACAACGTGATCAGCAAGAACAGGCCGAGAATCATGCTAACGCTCTCTGAGGAAGACGACAAAGGACGGCAAAGTGTTAACAAAGGGACGTCCACGGCCCCCGTCAAAGCAAGGCGTGAACCAGCAAGCTGGGGCCAACAACGTACTCATTGAGCTTCGGTTTGCCGAATTCTCAGGATTAGTCCTGCTAAACGCGGATGCATCATGCCATCGTTCAACCCCAGCACCGCCGGACCCTGGCCGACTTGCCGGTCCGTATGTAGCTTACACTTTCCGGATGCCGGACCATCCAGGCATCGACTTCGAGTCAGGGATCAGTGGTTAGATCTGGGCCGTACCGCCGTCGACATACAGCTCAATTCCGTTTACGAAGCTCGAGTCGCTGGAAGCAAGGAAGAGGGCGACAGTGGCGATCTCTTCCGGACGACCAATCTCGCCGCGTGGGATGAGGGCTTTGAAGCTTTCTTTTACATCGGGGCCGAGGGGATCCAGGATCGGCGTGTCGATGGTGCCGGGGCTGAGGATGTTCACACGAATTCTTCGCTCCTTGAGCTCGACCAGCCATGTGCGTGCGAAGGAGCGCACGGCGGCTTTGCTGGCGCTGTAGACCCCGAATGCAGGGAAGCCCTTGATACTGGCGATCGATCCGTTGAGGAAGATGGAGCCGTTGTCGTTGAAGAGCGGCAGGGCCTTTTGGACGGTGAACAGCGTACCGCGCACGTTGAGGCCGAAAGTCTTGTCGAAGTGCTCTTCGGTAACCTGCTCGAGCGTAGCCAATTCACCTTGGCCGGCGCTAGCGAAGAGGATGTCGATCTTGCCCTTTTCGCGTTTGACAGTTTGGTAGAGACGGTCGAGGTCGGCTAAATTGGAAGCGTCTCCCTGTACGCCGGTGACGTTCTTGCCGATGAGCTTCACGGCCTCATCGAGCTTCTCCTTGCGACGTCCGGTGATGAAGACGTACGCGCCCTCTTCGACGAAGAGTCGCGCTGTCGCGAGCGCCATGCCAGAGGTCGCTGCGGTGATGACTGCTACTTTTCCTTCGAGTTTTCCCATGGTTATTCTTCCTTAGGGCGGCCCGCCGCAGGCGTAGTTTACAACGACGGGAGGCCGCTTCAGCGGCTTTCGAGATATTTGGGGCTGCCTCGCCGGGCTACCCTCACTTCTCTAGGAACTTGTTGAAAAACTCATCCTGAGGCTCTTCCGTTTTAAAACATTTGCGGGCATGATTGTCGTATGCGAGGAGACGATCAACAGCAGTCGGGAATGTTCAGCTACGTATCGCTGGAGGAGCGGGTTCCGCAAGACCATCCGCTCCGAGCCATTCGCAAGCTGGTGGACGAGGTTTTGCGGGGCATGGCTCGGGAGTTCGACGGCATGTACGCCAAGACAGGCCGGCCGTCGGTGCCGCCCGAGCGGTCTGCTACGAGCGGTGCTGTTGCAGATCTTTTACTCGGTCCGCAGCGAGCGCATGCTGATGGAGCAGATGACTTACAATCTGCTGTTCGGCTGGTTTGTGGGAATGGAACTGGATGAACCGGTGTGGAATCACGCGGTGTTCAGCAAGAACCGGGAACGGCTCCTGAACCAGGACGTGGCGCGGGCGTTCTTTGCGCGCGTACTCGAGCAGGCCAAGCCGCATTTGTCGGAGGAGCACTTTACCGTCGATGGCACGCTGATCGAAGCCTGGGCGAGTCAGAAAAGCTTTCAGAAGAAGGACGGCGGCGATGACACACCGGGCCAGTTCCGGGGCGACAAGCGGACCAACGACACGCATGCGTCCAAGACCGATCCGGACGCCAAACTCTATCGCAAAGGCCATGGGCAGGAGGCTCGGTTAGGTTATCTCGGCCATGTGCTGCTGGAAAATCGCAACGGGATGATTGTGGATGCGATGCTGACGCACGCCGATGGCACCGCCGAACGGGATGCGGCGCTGTTGATGCTGCACCGCCGGTGGCGCAAGCAGCGGAAACCGATCACCGTGGGCGCCGACAAAGCGTATGACACGCGGGACTTTGTGGCCACTGTGCGCGCCATGAACATGCGACCGCACGTAGCACAAAATACCAACCGGCCCGGCGGCAGCGCTCTCGATGACCGCACGACCGGACATGCCAGTTATCGAACCAGCCAGCGCAAACGCCCGCTCATTGAGAAGGCCTTTGGTTGGATGAAGCAAACCGGCGGCATGCGCAAAACCAAGCTGCGCGGTTTAGCCAAGGTCACCTGGCAGTTCGTCATGACTTCAGCGGCCTTCAATTTATGGAGGCTGCCGCGGTTGACTGCGGCCTAAGTGTGTCCGGAGCGCGAAAAAGGTGTTTTTCAACACCAAAACAACCATCCTCAGGTCCCAATTCTTTCGTACCTCGGCTACCTACGCCCGTTTATCACTCAAATTTCTCTCAGCGCTGCCCTATTTCAACAAGTTCCTAGAGAGTAGATGGAGTTGATTGCCGTGAAGATTCAATAGTTCTGTACTAGTGAACTATTGAACCGTTTCCCGGGCACGGCTACTCTTGTAGACATGCGGCCGCTGTTCCATCCTTCAATTGAGGACGTTACCGTGGAGGGAATCCTACACGCACTGTCCGACCCGGTGCGCGTAGCCATGTATGCGGAGATCGTTGCGCAGGAGTGTCCGCAGAGTTGCTCAAACTTCCTGACCGTAAGCGATAAGGCAATCCCGAAGTCGACGCTCTCGCAGCACTGCAAGATCCTTCGCGAGGCCGGCCTGATTCGGAGCGAGCGGCACGGCGTGGAGATGCACAACATTTCGCGCTGCGCGGAACTGGAGCAGCGCTTTCCGGGATTGATACGGGCCATCGTCACCGCGCACACGATCCAGTCGGCAGGTGAGGCGCGAGCGAAGGCGCATACTCGGCGGCGGAATAAAAAGATTGCGTGACTTCAATCAACCGGCAAGGCACTCGCATAAAATCGTGCTAGGAGGTGTGTCCTATGCAAGCTGCAGTCGTACCCGCTAAGGCCAAATCCTGGCAGATTAAAGATGTTCCTCAACCTCAACCTGGTCCCGGCCAAGTGCTGGTGAAAATGCACGCAAGCGGCATCTGTTATACCGATGTCCACCAAACGCTCGGAAACATTCCAGGACCATTTCCCCGAATCCTCGGCCACGAGCCGGTCGGCGAGATCATCGCTGCGGCTCCCGACGTCACCACCCGAAAAGTGGGCGACCGCGTGGGTTCCGCATGGATTCAATCCACCTGCGGACGCTGCGAATGGTGCCAGCGTGGCCGCAAAATGTTCTGTCCCTATTTGAAGGGCACGGGGGGCGATGCACAAGGCGGCCACGCCGAGTACATGCCGATGAATGCTGACGCCACCTACCTGATTCCCGACAAGGTTTCTTACGAACAAGCAGCCCCTATCTTCTGCGCCGGTTATACCGTCTATAGCGGGCTGCGCTGGGCAGATCCGCAGCCGCACGAGCGCGTGGCCGTACTTGGTATCGGCGGGCTTGGGCACCTGGCAGTGCAATACGCGAAGGCTGTGGGCTTCGAGACCATCGCCATTTCGCACTCACCCGATAAAGACAAGATGATCCGGGACCTCGGCGCGGATGAAATCGTCCGCGACGGAAAGAGCCTTGCCGCAGCAGGCGGCGCGGACGTGATCCTCAGCACCTCCAATTCGACTAAGTCGATGAACGACAGCATTCAAGGATTGCGGCCCGACGGCCGGCTTGTCACCATGGGCGCTGACGCCGAGCCGATTTCGATTTCACTGATGGACCTTATCATGAAGCGTATTCGCATCATCGGCAGCCAGCAAAATGGCCCCGAATATCTCTACGAAGCGCTTGATTTCGTGGCGCGAGGAAAAGTTAAGACGATAGTCGAGACATACCCGTTGGCAGAGGCAGAGAAGGCCTACGAGCGTGTTGCCGAGGGCAAGGCTCGGTTCCGCGCCGTTCTCATAATGTAATCGCAGATCCGACCAGTCAGGGCCGGTTTCCGGCGAGTCACGGGCTACTCGTCAATTGGACCGCCGACGAAGATCTTGCCCAGCTTTGGCGGGTTCCATTGCTGGTTAGCCGACCGACCATGAAGGTCGACTACGCGGCCATCGGCCTACTCCCATCGAGAAAAGAGCGGTGTAGCACTCGATGCGACGACACGTCGCCTCACGCCGTCGGCTGAAGCGCGAGCTTGCCGAGATGGTGTTCGTCGAGACTGCGCTGAGCGTCGGCGGCCCGCTCAAGCGTAAAAGTCCGCGCGATGTGGACTTCAAAGGGGCCGGCATCGATCAAATGATTGAGCTTTTCAAAGACCTGACGATTGGGTTGTCCGTTGTAGCTTTGTGCTTTTATATTTTTGGGGGCTTTCGGCGCGGGCTCGACGCCGTTCGGAAACGCTACGCGGCCGCCCTCCCGTAATGCGGCCAGCGCTTGGTCGACCTCGGGACCGCCCGCGGTCACGAGCGCCGCATCCACCCCTTGAGGAGCGAACGCCCGAGCGGCCGCGAGGATATCGTCCTTATGCCCGTCGACGGCGGAGTCGGCGCCCAGCTTTGTCGTCAGCTGCACGCCGTCTTCGCCGGAGGCTACCGCCAGGACTTTTGCGCCCATTCGTTTAGCCAACTGAATCGCCATATGGCCGATCCCCCCGCTCGCGCCAAAGACCATGACCGTCTCGCCCGATTTTAGATGAAGCGTATCATCCAATCCTTGGAGTGCCGTGACGGCGTCGACCGCCATCACGCCCGCCTGCTGAATCGAAAGCTTCTTAGGTACGGTGGCGGCGTGCTCCGCTTTGAGGGTCGCATACTGCGCATAAAAGCCGCCCTTGGGATTCATCAAATTAATCCCGTAGACGCGGTCTCCTTTTTTCAATCCGTGTACCTCCTTCCCTACCGATTCCACGGTGCCCGCGCCGTCGGAACCCAATACATAAGGAAACTGCGGTTTGACACCGAACTCTCTGGCGAATCCGCCTTCACGCTCAAACGGATCCCACACGCCCACGCCCGCCGTTTCGACGTGAACCAAAATCTCGTCGGGGTCCACCTGGGGAATGGGCAAGTCCCGCACCTTCATCTTTTCGATCCCGCCGAACTCGTCGATCACCACCGCTCTCATCGTTGTTGATTGTTGATTCATGAAAATTTTCTCCCTTCTACGCAAATTATTTGAACGCTCTACGCCCTATTTGAAACCGTCTCGGGCCAACACGTTACGTCGCATTCAGCACGTCTCTGGCATTAGAGTCGAATCGTCATCGTTCGAACGCCGGGAACTACTGATCCCTTCGCCTACACCCTCCCGCCTACGACGCGGAATACGGCCGGTAGTATTGCGGGCCCCGTGATCTTCACACGCGCGCCGGACGACTGAACGCTGCGGTGTTTCGCAACGAACTATCGCCGAAAAGGGAAGTCGTCTCCAGGAGTTGGTGTGTCACGCGGCGGTCGGATGACGGGCACTCGGAAATTGGCCGGATCGAAGCCGACTTGGCGGTCCGTATGTGGCTTACACTTTCCGGATAGCCGACTACACGGCCTGTGGCACCGGCTCGGAATAGAGGGCTCCAATCAATCACAAAGCCGGCGTGAAGCCCCAACTCTCGGATGAATTCTCTTTGAGTGCGACCGTTCCCCTCTCGGAAAGGGTGCACGGCGTTGATTTCGCCCAGAAAGAATCCGGTCCGGCTGGCGAACACCTCGGAATCTAGTGCCTGAAGGTAGTTTTCTGCGGAGAGTTTCTGAAGAAGATCGTTCAGTGCGGGCTCGACAAAAGCCGCAGCTCCGAAAGGATGGCCGCCCTTTGAGATATTAACCGTTCGAAATTGGCCCGCCCATGCGTAGACATCCTGGAAGATGTACTTGTGAATGGCCTTCAACTGCGCTGTGTCAAACCTGCCCGCCACGGGAGAGTTGATCAGCTCGATGATTCGACGCGACGTCGCCTCTGCTTCGAAACGGGCTAGAATGTCGGAATCGCGGATGTCGCGGAGATTCTTAAGGACGTCCGTTCCGGGGTATAGGTACGGGTCCGTACTCTCTGTCATGCAGCACCTCGATCTCGGCTCCCATCTGTTCAAGTGTCAACTCGCCGTCAACGTAGCGTTGATAGATGGAATGCGCTTCATTCCCAGGCTCAAGTCCCTCTAGACGGACCGAAGCCAAAGCCTGTCGCACCTCATCCAGGCGTTTTGCCCGCTCTTGCTCGGTAATCTTGAGGGTTAGCGGCATCGAGGTTATATGCCCAATTTTAGCAGTTTGGGCATTGTTTCGCTTCACTGGAAGCCGAAATGTGAGCGCGCCTACAGGGCGTCAGATATACGTTCATCGTGTCAGTAGCGCCCGCAGATGATGGCGGATTTTATCTTCACTTACGGG
>CAVPKW010000003.1:0-559136 GCA_963705805.1 uncultured Acidobacteriaceae bacterium | reverse complement strand
AAACATACAACATCCCTGTGGTCAGTGTCGTCTTCAGCTATAACGGCTTGTCGCCGGACGACATGTCGGGCCGCATCGTCACCTTCTACGAACGCGCCCTTACCACCAGCGTCAATGACGTCGAGCACATCGAATCGCAGTCAATTCCCAATTACGGCATCATCAAGATCTTCTTCCAGCCATCCGTGAATATTAACGCAGCTCTTGCCGAAGTTTCGGCGATGTCGCAGACGGTGCTGAAGCAGATGCCGGCTGGCATCACGCCGCCAACCATCCTAAGCTTCAACGCCGCGAGCGTGCCGGTCCTGCAGCTGGCGCTGTCGAGCGATCGGCTTTCCGAAACGACGCTCTTCGACGATGCGAGCAGCTTCATCCGGCCACGATCGATGCCTCGGTTGCCGGAGCGGCAGTCCGCTGCCCTATGGCGGCAAGGTCCGGCAGGTCCAGGCCGACCTCAATCAGCAGGCGCTGCACGCTTACGGCATATCCGCGAATGATGTCGTCAACGCTTTAACCATCCAAAACCTGATCACGCCGGTTGGTACCCAGAAAATCGGCAAGCTCGAATACACGGTCAATCTGAACAATTCGCCCGGCGCAATCGCTGCCTTTAACGATCTCCCGATCAAAACCGTCAATGGCAGTGTCATCTATATGCGCGACGTCGCCTATGTACATGACGGCAGCCCCCGCAGACTAATGTCGTGCATGTCGATGGCAAGAGTGCGGTGCTGTTATCAGTGATCAAGGCGGGTGCCGTCTCGACCCTGTCCATCATTTCCGGCATAAAGCAGCTTCTCCCCGAGGTCGCCAAGACCCTGCCTTTGAGCCTGAAACTTACGGCAGTGGGCGATCAATCGGTGTTCGTCATGAGCGCGGTCACCAGCGTCATGCGCGAGGGAGTAATCGCCGCTGCGTTGACCGGACTGATGGTTCTTCTTTTCATCGGCAGTTGGCGCTCGACGCTCATCATAACCATTTCGATCCCGCTCTCGATCCTGGCGTCTGTCGCCGCACTTTCTGCACTTGGCGAGACCATTAACGTCATGACCTTGGGGGGCCTCGCCCTTGCCGTCGGCATTCTTGTCGACGAAGCAACCGTGACGATCGAGAACATCAACTGGCATCTCGAGCACGGAAAAGAGGTCGAGACCGCGATCCTCGACGGCGCCCAGCAGATTGTCATCCCGGCCACTGTATCCCTGCTTTGCATCTGCATCGCCTTTGTGCCGATGTTTGCGGCTCGGCGGGGTCGCGGGCCATCTCTTCCGCCCGCTGGCCGAGGCCGTGGTCTTCGCGATGATTGCGTCCTACACCCTTTCCCGCACGCTCGTACCCACTTTGGCCAACTATATGTTGCGCAAACATGAGCCCCAAGACCATTCGAAAGGAGCTTCAAGCGGCCACCCCCTCAGGCGCAGCCGCAATCCGCTCGTAGCATTTCAGCAGGGCTTCGAGCGTGCCTTCGAGGGCCTCCGGCGCAACTATCTCGGCCTGCTGCAGCTTTGCCTCCGCAACCGCAGCAAGGTAATTGCCGGGTTCCTGGGCTTCACGCTAATTTCCTTTGCCCTTGTCCCCTATCTCGGCGAGGATTTCTTCCCGGCTGTTGATGGGGGCCAGATCAAGATACATGTGCGGGCGCCGATCGGGACACGCATCGAAGAAACAACCAGGGTTGCTGATCGCATCGGGGAAGCGGTGCGAAGAAGATCATCCCAGCCACCGAGCTCGACGGCATCGTCGACAATGCCGGCCTCAGCGTCAGCGGCATCAACATGGCCTACAACAATTCCCGGAACGATCGGGGTTGAGGACGCCGACATCTTGATCAGCCTCAAGCCCAATCACGCGCCGGCGGCGGATTACGTCAAGGCAATGCGGGAGCAGTTGCCGCGCCTTTCCCGGGTACCTCTTTTGCCTTCCTGCCTGCCGATATGGTCAGCCAAATCTTGAATTTTGGCGTGCCGGCCCCGATCGACCTCCAGGTCGTTGGTAACGACCTTGTCGCGAACAGGAAATACGCAAATGAGCTGCTGGCGCGGATCAAACACATTCCTGGTATCGCCGATGCGCGCATCGAGCAGGCGTTCCAGCAACCCACGCTGAACGTCAATGTCGACCGCTCACTTGCTGGTCTGGTGGGGCTAAGTGAGAAAGATGCGGCAACCGCCATGCTGACCACGCTTGCCGGCAGCGCGCAGACCTCGCCGATCTACTGGCTGAACCCGAAAACGGGTGTTTCCTATCCGGTCTCGGTGCAGACCCCTCAACGCGAGATCGACACCTTTGCCGGGCTGCAGAACCTGCCGGTGACGCCCAATGCCAATAGCGGTGCGGCGCCTCAATTGCTGGGCGGTCTGGCGACCATTGAACGCACGCCGGGCAACGCCGTCGTCTCGCATTACAATGTGCGCCCCGTCATCGACATCTATGCGACGCCCCAAGGACGCGATCTTGGCGGGGTTGCAGCCGACGTTGGCAAGCTGATCCAGGATACCGCCCACGATGTGCCCAATGGCGCAAGCGTCGTCTTGCGGGGCCAAGTGTCGACCATGACCAGCGCCTATCACGAGCTTTTTGCCGGCTTAGCCCTCGCGGTGGTCCTGATCTATCTGCTGATCGTCGTCAATTTCCAATCCTGGCTTGATCCGTTCTTGATCATTATGGCGCTGCCGGCCGCCCTTGCCGGCATCGTTTGGATGTTCGTCGCCACCGGCACCACACTGTCGGTGCCAGCGCTCACCGGCGCAATCATGTGCATGGGGGTTGCCACCGCGAACAGCATTCTCGTGATCTCCTTCGCCCGGGAACGCATCGCGGCTGGCGTTGATGCGTTCACAGCCGCGATGGAGGCAGGCGCAACCCGCCTTCGCCCTGTACTGATGACGGCGCTTTTCGATGGTCATTAGCATGGTGCCGATCGCCATAGAATCCGGACAGACCTGCCGCTGGCCGAGCAGTGATCGGTGGTTTGCTGTTCGCAACCTGTACAACCTTGTTTTTCTGCCGAGCCTATTCAGCCTCATCCATGGCGGCAGGCGCAGGAAGGTCGGCGATAGGCGAGTACAGCCACGCTCGAGCCAGCCTGACTGATCGAAGGGACCAATGCCAAAGAGCCTGTCAAGACCCCAAGCCCACGGAGGCTCCTTACTCATTGGCGGGGCGGCGCTTAGCGTCGCAGCCGCGGTAGCGGCTAACGGATTCTTTCGCGGGAGCAGAGCGCGCGGGAGGTCGCGAAGTGGACAGACCAACAGGCATTCCCGGCCGTCGCCCCTGCCAAACTTAGCGGGGCGCGGGTCAGGATCTGACCTGCCGGGCACCCATCGAGGCTTTTTACCGTGCCCCGATCTACGCCCGCGTCACGGTTACTTAAAGACTGGCAGCCAATATCGGCGCCCATGTAAAAGCGAACAGGTGCTTACGTCAATTGATACGCCCGATCTCGATCGGCAACTCGAGCAGGCGAAAGCCGATCTGGCAACCGCCACGGCCAATGCACGGTCGCGCGCAGTAACGCCGGACGCTGGAATACCCTGGTGAAGTCGCAATGGGGCTCAACTAAAGCGGCCGATGACAAGCGGCGGCCGCGGCCGCGACCAAGGCGATGATTAACTCGGCGAGCGCCAATGTAGGCGGCTCGAAGACCATGGCAGACTTCAAAAACGTCGTCGCTCCCTTCGACGGTGTGGTGACGGCCCGCAAGACCGAGATTGGTACCTTGATCAACGCTGGCAACGCGGGGCAGGAGCTGTTCGAGGTTTCCGACCTGTACAAGGTCCGCGTCTATGTGCAGGTGCCGCAGGCCTTCTCCGGCGAGCTTAAGCCCGGGCTGAAGGTAAGTTTCGAGGTGCCGCAATATCCCGGCAGGCATTTCGATGCCACGATGGTCACTATGTCGAATGCGATGGAGCTCAATTCCCGCAGTATGCGTGTCGAGCTTCAAGCTGGTAATGCGGACGGCAAGCTCTTCGCGGGCAGCTACTGCCAGGTACATTTTGAGCTACCGGGCGATCCGAACCTTGTGCGCCTGCCGGCGACAGCGCTGATCCCCGCGAATCAAGGCGTGCAAGTCGCGGTGCTCGGCAATGACAATAAGGTAACCCTGAAATCCATCGAGCTCGGCCGTGACTTCGGCGACAGCGTCGAGGTTATCTCCGGTCTGGCACCATCCGACCGCGTCATCGACAACCCGCCCGAGACCCTGCAGAGCGGTGACACAGTTGAGCTCGCCACAACCACGGCAACAATAACTTACAAGGCGCAAGTGCATTCGCAGCCGGCGCGAGTGAGCCCCAAGAGCCTATAGGTTGTGCGAACGCTGGTAAGCCCGCCCAATACAACAAAGCGAACGAAGGTCTGTTCAGGGTCGATACTGTTGAAAAAGTCCGCACCCGAGGTCTTCGGCTTCGGATCGTCGCTGAAAGTTACGCGGAATGCCCTATTGCGGAGTCCTTTTCTCCCTTCCGCTCAGGCTGCTGTGAGCTGGGGTCCCGGCAGTATAATGCGGCTGGCCAGCATCTTCAGGTTCTGGGCGATGGCGGCAAGGTGGAACTCGTCGCGGGCTCCCGACAATCCGCGAAGCCGCATGCGCTCGAAGCGGTGATGAGTTTTCAGATGCGCGAACCGCATTTCGACCTTCTTGCGCTCGTCCCTTGACCGTTCGAACGCCTCGGTACCTGCAAGCGCTCTGGCTTTGTCCCGCGCCGCTTCATTGATATCGCGCTTCACCTTCCGTGCCGGATCTTTTGGACAGCATTTCGCTTTAAGCGGGCAGTCCCGGCAATCGTATGTGCTGGCGCGGTAGATGAGGGTGTTACCTTGGTCCAGTTTACCCGTGGTCTCGAGCATCTTGCCTTGCGGGCAGAAATAGACATCGCCTTTCTTGTCGAAGCGGAAGTCCTTGCGCGAGAAGGTTCCGTCTCCCCGCTGGCTTTTGTCCCAGACTGGAATGTGCGGGTCGATCCTTTGCGAGACGAGCCAGCCCAGAAACTGTCCGGTGCCGTAGGCGGTATCGGCGGCAAGCCGCTTCGGCTTGAGGCCCAGACGCCGTCTGGTGCGGTTGAGCATGGTCTTGGTGGCGCGCACTTCGTCATAGGTTCTGGCAGGCGTTGCCTCCACATCGACGATGACTGCGGTTTCGGTGTCGATCAGATAGTTAAGCCCATAGCCGAACTGCACGCGCTTGTTGGCCTTCGCCGTCCAGGCCGAGGCCGGATCGGAGAGCGAGATTACCTTCGGTGCCTTGCGAGCCGGGTCTGGCTCCTGGTCTTCAAGGCTTTCAAGATATTCCCGGACAGCCCGGCTTTGCCGTTCGGGCTTCGACCAATCGGCCTCCTCCGGTGCCACGCCATGATAGCGGCTGGCATCGGCTTCCATGACACTGGCATCGACGGCGAAGCCCTCGCCTTTGACGAGCCCGGCTACCATGCAGGCGCGGACCACGGCCTCAAAAATGTGCCGCAGGAAATCGCTGTCGCGAAAGCGGCCATGCCGGTTCTTGGAAAAAGTCGAGTGATCGGGCACAGCGTCATCGAGGTCCAGGCGGCAGAACCAGCGATAGGCGAGGTTCAAACACACCTCTTCGCAAAGCCGCCGCTCCGAGCGGATGCCGTAGCAATAGCCTATGATCAGCATCCGGATCATGAGCTCGGGATCGATCGAAGGCCGCCCGGTGCTACTGTAATAGGGGGCGAGGTCCTTGTGGAGGCCAGAAAAAACTGGGGCGATCACCGCGTTGATCCGGCGCAGAAGGTGCTGTTCCGGCACCCGGTCTTCAAGCCGGAACTCGTAGAACAACGCACCTTGATCCGCCGTTTGCCGTCCCATCATCGCCGTTCCCTCCCGCCAGGTTCGGCAACAAGGAATCAGCGTTCGCGGGCAGCTTCAAACCTGAAGCTACTTTTTCAACAGTATCGGTCATGACCGTCAATTTCACGAGAAACATAAGAGACTCCCGCTTATCCCCAAGTGGCCGAAGGAATTGCTGCAACCGCGAGAAATGGTGGTCCGGGCCATGAGCTGACCTTTGTCAACAAACATTGCCGTTCGGATTTGGCGCGGAAGACGCCCTACTCTTAATCGCATGATCGTTTATTTTTCTTCGATGTCCGAGGGGCTTTGATGCTCATGGAGCCCAGAGCATCGATCCCGCGTGGGTATCCTGCTCCAGCAGGTTCCAATCCAGGCTTCCGTCGTGTTTCCATTCGTTCCATTGACCGAATTCGCCACCCATAAATAACAGTTTTTTCACCGGCTGGGCATACATGTACGCCAAAAGAAGCCGGAGGTTAGCGAACTTCTGCCAGTTATCGCCAGGCATCCGTCCGAGAAGCGAACCCTTGCCGTAGACAACCTCGTCGTGCGAGAGCGGCAGGACGAAGTTCTCACTGAAGGCGTACACCAGGCGGAAAGTGAGTTCGTGATGGTGATACTTGCGAAAGAACGGATCTTGCGACATGTACTGCAGCGTGTCATGCATCCATCCCATGTCCCACTTAAGCCCGAATCCCAGGCCTCCAACGTAAGTAGGCCGCGAAACCATAGGCCACGCGGTGGACTCCTCCGCGATGGTTTGAACATCGGGATGGGCACGATAAGTGTCCTCATTCATGTGGCGAAGCAGGGCAATAGCGTCCAGGTTCTCGCGGCCGCCGTATTCGTTCGGTATCCACTCGCCGGGTTTGCGGGAGTAGTCGAGATAAAGCATGGAGGCGACCGCATCCACCCGTAAGCCATCGGCGTGATATTTGTCCAGCCAGAACATCGCGCTGCTCAGCAGAAAGCTGCGCACTTCGTTCCGCGCGTAGTTGAATATAAAGCTGTTCCAATCCGGATGAACGCCGCGCCGTGGATCGGCAGGCTCGTATTCATGGGCTCCGTCAAAGTACCCCAGCCCGTGTTCGTCCTGGGGGAAGTGGGAGGGCACCCAATCGAGAATGACGCCGATGCCATTCTGATGAAACTGGTCAATGAGCCGCATAAAATCCTGCGGCGTTCCATAGCGGCTGGTCGGAGCGAAAAAGCCGGTAATCTGGTAGCCCCAGGAGCCGTAAAACGGATGTTCCATCACCGGCATGAATTCCACGTGAGTGAAGCCCGTTTCTTTCACGTACGGAACAAGTTGAGCAGCGAGTTCTTGATACGTCAAAGAGCGGTTTCGTTCCTGCGCCACCCGCCGCCACGAGCCGAGATGCACTTCGTAAATCGACATGGGCGCTTCGAGTGTGTTGGCCGCGGCACGGCGCGACATCCATTCGGAATCCTGCCAGCGATAGGCGAGATCCCACACGACGGAGGCCGTCAGTGGGGGGACCTCGTGAAAGAATCCAAAGGGATCCGCTTTATCGACGACATATCCGTTCAGGCCCTGGATATGGTACTTATAGTGGCTTTTCGGGAGGACGCCATCGATCAGACCTGCCCAAATGCCCCCCTGCATAGCGGACAAAGGATTGGCGTCTTTGTTCCAACCGTTGAAATCGCCGATGACCGACACGGAGCGTGCGTTGGGGGCCCACACCGCAAACTGTGTCCCACCGTTTTCGCTGGACGCATGCGCTCCAAGCACGTCCGCTAACTTGAGATTGGTGCCTTCTTTGAAGAGGTAGATGTCATTCTCATTGAGAAGTCTGCTTGAGTTCGCCATGAAAATCGTGTCAGGTGGTCAGGGTGAGGATTCCACGCAACGGGATGCGCACCCACGCAGGCCTGTTGTTGAGTTCGTAAGAGACTTCGTAGAGCGCCTTCTGCAGCACGAATGCATCCAGCAGTATGCGGCGCTCTTCGGCGGAGGACGGCACGAAAGCGGCATTTTGCGTCTCTGAAAAATAAGCCCGCAGGTAGGCCGCGCTGATAAATGCGTTCCAGAACCCGGCCCAATGCTCTACCAGAGGCAAATGCGAAGGATCCGCGGCAATACCGCGCACGCCGCCGAACAGCGCCGCGAAGGCGGCGTATTGGAAAGAACGGACCATGCCGGCGACGTCGCGCATAGCGAAACCCTTTGAGCGGCGCATCGCCAAGGGCCTCGCCGGCTCGCCTTCGAAATCGATGATCATGAAGTCTTCGCCCGTGAAAAGCACTTGCCCGAGATGATAGTCGCCGTGATAACGAATCCGTAATGCGCTTAGCGGCGTGTCACGCAACGCCGAGAATCTTCCTCTGATCTCGTCCTCAAGCCGTAAGACTTCGCGAGCGTCAGCTTGCGCGGCGCCGATCAATTCAGCCTCTTTAACGCGTAGAGCTTGAAACGCGGTCTCCGCTTCACTCAACATCTCCCTATAGAGGCGCTCTTGATCCAGTTGAGTAACGGCTTCCGGCGCAAAATCGGGGCCCGCTGCCGAATCAGCCAAGACAGCGTGCATCTGGGCGGTGCGCTTGCCGAGCAGCTCAGCAGAATCCAGATAGGTTCCCACTATTCGACGGACTTCGGTAGGGTCGAACAGTTCTTTTGTCTCGCCAAGCGGAAGCGCGCGCTCAAAGAAGAGACTTAGGCAATCGAGTGTGTGCTTCCAAGCATCGCCCTCACTCTTTACAAACTGCTGGAGAATACCGGCCGCGTAGACTTCACTCTTCCGGCGATATTCGATGCTACCGAGAACCGCGGGCGTGTGCTTGAAACCGTGCTCGGTCAGAAATGTGCCGACCTCTACGTCGGGATTGATGCCCGGTTCGATTTTGCGAAACAGCTTCAGAATGAATTGGTCGCCGTAGATGATGGACGTGTTGCTCTGCTCGGCGCGAGACATGGCGCTGTCTAATTGGGGCGCCGTATCACTAGACCGCTCATCCAGAGCCTTTGTGGGTGAGGCTCGCACTTGACCGTTACGTCCCTGGAATATTGCCTGCCGCCAGACAGCGTTCAATAGAGCGTCGCGAAACTCCTTTTCGCCTAGGGCATTGACAACATGCCGATGCTCGCCGGCAGCAGTGTGGAAAGTGGCGATGGGTTCCGCGCTCCCTGAAGATGCGTTCGAGGGTTGCACCACCAGAGCCAGCATATAGGTGTTGGAGCGACTGCCCGGATATTGGACGTCAAGCAACAAGATGAAGCCTTGCGCGCTTATCTGCACAACGTCTGACACGGAGATGCATTGAATGGTCTGCGTCTTCGCCCGATACCAACGCTGCTGCGTTATGTAGCCCGGCAGGACGCTCTCAAGCTGTGCAACCGCGCTCCCGGAGAAAGGATTGTCCCAGGAACCGATCTCGATTCGCGGTGCATCGCTCGTCATCACAGTATCGACCCGCTAGAGGAAATACTCGAAGTCGGTTTCGACTCGCAGACGCCTGCGCATCAGGAAGATATGGCCTGGCACGCTGGACGGGTTCAACTCCACGTAGTTTCGCCGGCCACTCCATACGTAGCGAGCGCCGGTGAGCAGATCATTTGCCTGGTAAGGGCGATCTTCCTGAATCTTGAGCTCATCCAGCGGGAGATCCACCATGCCCGCCTGCGTGTGGTACGGATCGAGGTTTACGACGGTGACAATCAAATTTGAGCCGTCTTCGGAACGCTTACTGAAACAGATGAGCTGATCATTGTCCACCGGATGGAATTCGAGAAACCAGTCGCTCTGCAAGGCCGGGTTTTCATGCCGGATGCGGTTCAACAAAGTGATGAAGTCACGCAGGCTGTCAGGGCGGTCAAGATTCCACTCGCGGATCTGATATTTCTCCGAGTCCAGATATTCTTCGCTGCCGGGGCGAAGGGGACGGCTCTCCACTAATTCGAACGCAGGGCCGTAAATGCCATAGTTAGCGCCTGCGGTGGCAGCCAGCAAGACACGGATCATGAAGGCCGCGCGGCTGCCGATCTGAAGGAACTCGGTGAGGATATCAGGCGTATTTGGCCATTGGTTAGGCCGGAAAAATTCTCTGACTTGGGACCGGCTCAGTTCGGTGAGATAAGTCTGCAACTCGTATTTGGCATTGCGCCATGGGAAATAGGTATAGGACTGGCTAAAGCCCAGCTTCGCCAAGCGGTACATAATTTTGGGACGAGTGAAAGCTTCCGAGAGAAACAGCACTTCGGGGCATTCCCGTTTCAACTCCGTGATGCACCACTCCCAGAAGGGAAACGCCTTCGTGTGAGGATTGTCGACCCGAAAAATGCGGACGCCCTGATCCATCCAGAAGTTGAAAACGCTCTTCAATTCCTGCCAGAGGCCCTCCCATTCAGGTGTTTCGAAGTCAAAGGGATAAATGTCCTGGTACTTCTTGGGAGGATTCTCGGCGTACTGAATCGTCCCGTCGGGACGCTTGCGAAACCATTCTTCATGGTCTTTGACGTAGGGGTGATCCGGAGAGACCTGGAATGCAATGTCGAGAGCAACTTGCATGCCCAGATCGGAAGCGCGTTTCACCAAGCTGCGAAAGTCATCCAGGGTGCCTAAGGCGGGGTGCACGGACTTGTGGCCGCCCTCGACTCCGCCGATCGCCCAAGGGCTACCTACATCCGCGGGCTCGGCTACGACCGAGTTATTTTTGCCTTTTCGAAAAGTGACACCGACAGGATGAACCGGCGGCAGATAGACCACATCGAAACCCATGCTCGCGATATACGGCAGGCGAGCCTCGCAATCGGCGAGCGTACCGTCCCGGCCGGGCTCCGGCGAAGTGGAGCGCGGAAACAGTTCGTACCAGGAACTGAAACGCGCACGCACCGGATCGACGACGATGACGATCTCACGTTCAAATGTTGCAGCAAAGCGGCGATCCGGATAGCGAAGAACAACTTCATGAACAACAGTGTCGGTCGCGCGAGTTCTGCGCGCCGCGAGATCGTCCGCGGTCCGCAATAGATCGGCTTGCTGCTCCAGCCAATGGCTGTCGGGTTCCCGGGCCCGCGCGGCGGCTTCAACAATCAGGTCCGCGCCGATCAAGTAATCGACCACAGTGTCGGTATCGGCGGCGATCCGTTTCAGCAGATCGCGGCGCCAGGTCTCCCAGTGATCTACCCAGCCCTGCAACGTAAAGCGATAACGGCCCAATTGCGAGACGGTGAAGTTACCCGACCAATGATCATTTACCAGCGGCTGCATCGGCCGCTCCATCCACGTTGGCGAACTCTCATGGCGGTACAGGAGAACTGCCGCCATGGAATCGTGACCATCCGTAAAGATGTCGGCCTCGACACGTACTCTATCGCCGACGGTTCGCTTTGCAGGAAATCGGCCTCCGTCGACCTCTGGTGAAACAGCTTCGATGATGACTCTTCTGCGTCCGTCCTGCTGTTGTGGCATCTTCTGGTCCGTGTAGATTTACCCTTGACGGCTTGATTTCGCGTGGTCGATCAGCCCTTGATACAACGCGATGGTCTGGTTCGCTATCGACGGCCAACTGAATTTTTCCTCCACGCGCTTTCGTCCGGCCTGGCCAAAGCGGCGGCACTTTTCCGGATCGTTCAGAAGCTCGGAAACCTTTTGGCCGAGATCTCTCGCGAAGCGCTCGGGGTCAATGGGGAAGCCGCTATCCGGCTCTTGGACGAACGGTACCAGGTATCCGGTTTCGCCGTCCACTACTACTTCTTTGATGCCGCCAGTGGCGCTCGCGACAACCGGAGCTTCACAGGCCATGGCTTCCAGGTTGATGATGCCGAACGGCTCATACACCGATGGGCAACAAAAGACGCGCGCGTGGCTATAGAGTTGGACCGCTTCCGGCCTACTGAGCATTTTTTCGATCCACAGCACGCGAGGATTTTTCTGCCGCGCCTGCTCGACCTTGTAACGCATCTCCGCGGCGATCTCCGGCGTGTCGGGCGCCCCCGCGCACAAAACGACCTGCGTTCCGGGAGGCATGTACTGGATGGCGTCAACCAGATGAGTTACACCTTTCTGGCGCGTGATGCGGCCCACGAACAGCACATAGGGAACTGACGGGTCCACGCCGTGAGCGATGAGAGCGGATGTGCCGCTGGTTTTCCGGTACTCGTTCAGATCGATACCGTTGTAGATGACATGAAGGCGTTCCGGCGGAATGGGATAAGAGCGCAGCACGTCTTCTTTGGTTCCATTGGAGACCGCGATCACCGCATCGGCATCGAGAATAGCGGTCCGCTCCATCCAGGAACTCAGAGCGTATCCGCTGCCAAGCTGCTCGGCCTTCCAGGCGCGCATGGGCTCGAGACTATGCGTGGTCATCACGAACGGGATGCGGTAGAGCTTTTTGGCGAGAAAGCCGGCCATGGACACGTACCAGGTATGCGTGTGCACCACATCCATGCCGCTCAGCGCCTTCACTTGGGTGAGGTTCAAGCTCAGGGCTTCCAGGGCAGTCTTAAATTTCTCTTCGGTTCCGTTAGTAATTTCGCTCCACGGCTGAAAACCATGGACGTGAAGGCTGTCTTGATGGAGGCGCTGCTCGCCCCAGCAGTAGACGTCAACCTCTATCTTTCGAGCGAGCTCGCGGCTCAAATACTCGACGTGAACTCCGGCACCGCCATAGACATGAGGCGGATATTCGCGCGTGAAAAGTGCGGCTCGCAAGGGGGCTCCTCAATGAGAAGCTATCACGCGAGCCTATCAGGCTGTGCCGCCGCGCCGTTTCACGTCGATGTTAAGGCGCTTGATCTTCTGATTCAGCGTGGACAGCGGTATGCGCAGCGCTTCGGCAGCCTCGGTCTGGCTAAAATTCACTCCCTCAAGGGCTTCGATAATCTTCCGGCGCTCAAAATCGGCGACGATCTCGAACAGTGAAGCGTCTGGTGAAATCGCGCCGTTCGGATCGCGCGGGATGCGCATGCCGCTCGCCGACTGCAAATGGTCCGGCAGGACGTGCGCGGGCACAGAAGCCGTAGTGGTGAGGACGACGGCGCGCTCCACGACATTTTCAAGCTCGCGAACATTGCCGGGCCAAGAGTGCTCTATCAGTATCTGCATCGCGTCAGGCTCAAAAGACAGGACGGACCGGCCCTCGTTGTTCAGGAATTTCTCATTCTCGCGGCAGTAGCGCGTGAAGAAGTAGTCGACCAGAAGCGGTATATCGTCTTTGCGGTCGCGCAGCGGCGGCAGATTCAGGTTGATGACATTCAGACGATAGAACAGGTCTTCGCGAAACTTGCCGTCGTCCACCAGCTTGCGCAGATCCGCATTGGTCGCCGCGATGATGCGCACATCCACCCGGACGCTCTCGTTCGAACCGAGCGGCATGAACTCGCGGTCCTGCAGAACCCGCAACAGCTTGACCTGAATCTCGGGCCCAACCGTGCCGATTTCATCAAAAAAAATGGTGCCTCGATTGGCCGTCTCAAAGAAGCCTTTGCGATTTGCGATGGCGCCCGTGAAAGAGCCCTTTACGTGTCCAAACAGAATGGATTCGAGCAGCTCCGAAGGCAAAGACCCACTGTTGACGGGAACAAACAACTGGTCGGCGCGCGCGGAGTGAGCGTGAACGGCCTTGGCTATGAGCTCTTTGCCGGTGCCTGTTTCCCCGGTGATGAGAATAGTGGCACGGCTGGGCGCGACTTGCGCCACCTGGTCGAGCAGGCGGATCATGCGTTCGCTCTTACCGACAATATTGGGGAAGGCGTAGCGCTGTTTTAGGGCGCGCTTGAGCTGCGTGTTTTCGCGCTCCAGCCGGCCCTTTGAGATCATGCGGTCGATCTCAATGAGCAGCTTTTCATTGTCCCAAGGCTTCGCGAAATAATCGTTCGCGCCGGACTTAAGGGCGCGGACGGCCACTTCCACCGAGCCATACGCGGTCAGCATGAAGACCGGAGTCTCCGGATCCCGCTGGCGAATGTCGGCCAGAACTTCCATGCCGGACCTATCAGGCATCATCAGATCGAGCAGGATGAGATCGTAACTTCCGGATTCGAATTTTTGCAGACCTGACGTGGCGTGTTCCGCCAATTCGACAGCATAGTTTTCGCTGGTAAGCAGGAGCTCGAGACTCTCACGGATGTCTGCCTCGTCATCGATCACAAGGATTCGACGACGCTCCGGAGCGCTCACGCGGTCTGCGGGCAACTCTTGATTAGTAAACGGCACTACAGTGGTTGTACCAGACATCCAAATGTTGGCGGACAACGCGAATCAGGCGGGTAGGGCTTCGCGGCGCGATGCGGCGGTCCTTGTCGAATGGGCGGCCGCGCTGGGGAACTCCAAGCGGAAACGCGTGCCTCCTCCAACGGTGCTCTCCACTTCGATAATGCCGTTGTGCTCCTGCACAATCCCGTAGGTGATGGAGAGACCCAGGCCGGTTCCTTTCTTCGGTCCTTTGGTGGTGAAGAAGGGATCATAGATGCGCGCGAGGTTCTCAGGCGGAATGCCCTGCCCGGTGTCGGATACTTCCACATGCGCGAAGGCGTTTTCGGCCCAGGCGCGGACACTGAGAGTGCCTCCAGCCGGCATGGCGTCACGGGCATTGATGAACAGGTTCAGAAAAACCTGCTGCATCTTGCCCGCGTTGCCGCGAATGGAGGGCAACTGATCAGGAAGAATCGTGATTGTCCGGACGCCCGCTTTCTCGAATTGATGCTGTACGAGCGTCACAGTTTCGCGAATGACGCGGGCAAGGTCTACCTCGACGAACTCAGTTGGCGAAGTGCGCGAGAAATTCAAAAGGGAGTTGACGATTTCGCTCGCCCGGAAGGTCTGTTTAGCGATCTTCTCGAGCATCTTTGACTTGGGATCGTCATCGGAAACCTGTTTCGCGAGTATCTGCGCATAGGTTGAAATCACCGCCAGGGGTGTATTGACCTCATGCGCAACACCAGCCGCCAGGAGGCCGATGGAACTGAGCTTGTCGGCTTGAACCAGCCGCCGCTCCAGATCGTCACGATCCGTTACGTCGTCGAAAATGATGAGCCGGCCGATTTGCCTGAGTTCCTTAGAGACCAGCGGCGCGATGGCGAGATTGACGATGGATTCGCGCGGCGGTTGGGCAGATTTGGCGACCTCAAGGCCGTGGCGGCCGTTTCCATAGCCATTGCGAGGCGGAAACTCTTCGCTTTCGACGGGCGCAAGTCGCGGCCGAAGCACCATGCGGTACAGATTATGAACGCCGGCATCTCCGCGAACCTCGTCGAACTTCTCGCAAAGCTCGGCCGGAAACAGGTCCGACAGACGCCGCCCCACGGCTTCCACCCGCGAAATTCCGGTGAGCTTTTCTATTTGCGTGTTCCAGCTTTCTACGCAATCGTCCAGGCCGGCGGCCAAAATGCCGACATTGATGGACTCGACGATATTCTCGCTGAATTCCTTGAGACGTTCGTACTCGTCCGCTTTGCGCTGTAGTGAACTGTAGAGCCGCGCATTCTCGATCGCGATGGCAACATAGTTGGAGAGCGTGACCAGCAGCTCGATGTCGTCACTCGATAGGAAGTCGCCTTCCGTCGTACGGCTCACTCCAAAGAAGGCAATCGTCCTGCCGCGGCACTTGCAGACGACGTAATAAGTGAAATCGAGGTCGGAGATCGTGTGTCGAACGGACTGGGGCAGCTCTTCGGAAATAATGTCGCGCAAATGCCTGGGGCGCTCGAAAAAGAGATAGGGCACATCGGTTGACTGATCGAGAAAACTCAGATCCAGGGGCTGATGAATGTTCTTCGGAGCGCGGCCCGATTTATGCGTAAGCGAATGGAGATGAAAGCTCCCGGTAGCTTCGTCCAGAACAAAGAAGCCGACCTGCTGAATGGATAGAGTGCGAAGGAGGCGATCGGAAACTTTGGCGAGCATGAGATTCTGATCGGTCTCCGAACTGAGCTCCCGCGCAAACTCGATCAGCGTGAGGCGTGCGTCATAGCGGTCGCGATAGAAGACCCGGCGGTCCAGCTGCTCCTGAATCCAACGGCGGATCGGATGGAAGAACAAGGTGGCAAAAGCGATCAGGACAACGAAGGCCGGGGGCGTGATGTTGCTGGTATTGAATATCAGGAAGATCAGACCGTAAAACGTGCCGATGACGGCGAGAGTCGCAAGGGTATAGACGTAGCCCTGCTGAAAGATGATGTCGACATCCATCAGGCGGTAACGCGTGATGGCGTAGGCCCAGGCGAGCGGTATAAGACCCAGCGAAAGGACGCTCAAATTCATCAGATGGCTGGGCATTGCGCCGAAAACGTAAGGAATCGCGTATAGGACAGTGAACGGAATCAGTCCGACGAAGGCGCCGTTGCGCAGATACTTCAACTGCCTGCGGCTGATGGGATCTTCGGCGCGGGCGAACTCCACGCTCAGCGCCGCAGCCCCGGCGAAGTACAGCAGAATGGAGTAGCCGAGCGTAATTCGATCGAGCAGCCAGCGTGCTTCGAGCAACGGCGTGGAGAGCTTGAGAACGCCCTCAGCGGTCAGTCCCATGAGGGCGATCAGAAGCAGAGCGGGCGCGTAGAGAATGAACCAGGTTCCGCGGACGCGGAGCCATCGCGGCGTTGACTGGAAGGTCAGGCAGAAATGGAGAAATATGGTCGGAGCGAGGAGTCCTGCCACCACATTGCCCCAGTACATCGCCTCGTCAAAGGTATTGAGCTTGCCGGAATAGTGGAAGCACGAAGCCACGAACGACACCAGGCAGAGGACGAAAAACTGCAGGGACTTCGGGGCACTGGTGCGGCGGTAGTAAACGAACAGCCCGATGGCAAGATAGAAGAACCCGACGAAATATTGATAATAAACAGCACTATCACGTGGTGCTGCGCGGATGAAGATGTTCCCCTTCTGGAAATCGATGCCGTTCTCGCGAAGCGTATAGCTGACTGGTTTAAACAGGTCGATCTGCCACAGATATTGGGGAACATCCAGCGCCTGGTGAATCGGCTGGGAGCCGATCTTCACAAGCTCGTCGCCCACTCGAATGCCCGCTTTATCGCCGGGACCATCGGGCGAAATATAGGCAGCGATTACGGCCTGCCGGGCGCCGGGTTCCGCGCGGTCAATCCAAGTAACGCCGTCATCGTGAAGCGGATAGCTTCGCAAGTGCTGAAGGCTGAGGACAGCGGCGACACACGCCGCCACTGTCAGTATGAGAAGCAGCGTTCCCGCGAATTGGCGTCTAGATTCGCCCACCAAGCACCTTCAACACAGGTTACCTAACCGGCCACAATCCCGATTAAGCAAGCTCAACTGGGAAGCACGTACGATTCCATTTCAAAATGAGGTGTATCTCCTTGGCGAGACTACAAATTTCACACTAGCATTAATAAAATTACAATGAATTCATTCTTCAAATCGGAAGTATATCTACGGAATAATGTAGACCAAGGTTCCACTTCCCTTAGGTGTATGCCTCCAGGTGGTAACCGGCTGAGCCGGCTGTACGTCCGAACCGTTGACTCAGTATTGAAACACACTTAGACTTGAGGATGTAGCCCGCACAGCCTACAGAGGTGGTCTTCCCCATATGAAGTTTTCCCCTGCCTTCCAGCTCCGCATCCTGGTTGGCATGACAACAGCGCTGCTTGCAGCGAGCGCCGTTGCAGCTCAGGACAAAAATCCTCAATCGAGCAGCTCCAGTTCTTCAGCCAACGAAACGATCTCAAAGCCATTAACGAAGAAGCAGATAGCGAAGAAAGAGAAGGAACTGGAGAAGGAGCTCGCCGGACCCTGGAAGAAGTGGCTGAACGAGGACGTGGTCTATATCATCACGGACGAAGAGAAGCAGGCATTCAAGCGCCTGAAGACGGACGAGGAGCGGCAACAGTTCGTGGAGCAGTTTTGGCTGCGCCGGGATCCGACCCCCGATACGGAAGAAAACGAGTATAAGGAAGAGCATTACCGGCGGATCGCGTATGCCAACGACCACTACGCGTCGGGCATCCCGGGATGGAAGACCGACCGCGGCATGATCTACATCAAGTACGGCGCGGCGGACGAAATCGACTCCCACCCCTCGGGCGGCAGCTATAACCGTCCGATTGAAGAAGGCGGCGGCGAAACATCCACTTATCCGTTCGAAGACTGGCGCTACCGCTACATCGATGGCGTAGGCACCAACGTCATCATCGAATTTGTCGACACCACGATGAGCGGCGAGTATCACATCAGCCTGGATCCGGAAGAGAAAGATGCCTTGTTGTACGTCCCGGGCGCGGGCCTGACGATGGCCGAGCAGATGGGCACGGCGGACAAAACGCAGCGTTTCCAGCGTACGGACGGAACGCATCTGGGAACAGGGGGCCAACCCTTGCCGGAAAGCATGAACGAGTTCACCAAGCTGGAACAGTACGCGAACCTGATGAAGGCTCCGGTGGTGAAATTCAAGGACCTGGACGCGATTGTCAACTCGAATATCCGCTATAACACCCTGCCGATGCAGGTTCGAATAGACTACATTCGCGTGACGGATGCGACGGTATACGCCAACATCGCCGTTCAGTTCAAGAACAACGACCTGAATTTCTTGACCAAGGACCAGGTTTCAAAGGCCACCGTCAATATCTACGGCCGGATCACGACCTTGACGCGGAGATCGGTCAATTGGTTCGAAGACACCGTCTCGGCGCAAATTCCAGCCGAGATGCTGCAGCAGGCCATGAACGGCTCGCAGATCTATTCCAAGCGTATACCGCTGGCGCCGGGAACGTACCGCCTGAACGTTGTCGCCAAGGACACAGTAGGGAATCTGGTCAACAACTACGAATGCGCCCTGAACGTTCCGCACTATGACGAAGATCAGTTGGGGGCCAGCAGCGTGATTCTGGCGGATGAACTGGAACGCGTCCCGACGAACAGCATCGGCACCGGCCAGTTTGTGATTCGCAGCTCAAAGGTCCGTCCTCGCGTGAACGATGTTTTCAAGCAGGACGAAACGATGGGAATCTACGCGGAGTTCTACAACTTCGGCATGAATGACAAGACCAAGAAACCCGCGGGGACGATCGAGTACGAAGTGGTGAACACCGCCGATAACAAAACGATGTTCACCCAAACAGAAGACATAACGAAGATTCCGAACGCTTCGCCGTTTCTGGTGACGGTAGAAAAGAAGCTGCCGCTGAAGGCGCTGCCACCCGGAAAATATATTTTGAAACTGAAGGCGACGGATACGCTGAAAAACCAGACCCTTACTCCGTCCGCCGATTTTACGGTAACATCGTAGAGAACCGGCACTTTGGCCGGAGCGCCAAACAGGTCATCTTGAAGCTGGGTTTGCCGAACAGAAAGCTCGCCCTTTTAGTTGCCGTCACGGGCGCCGTGACGGTGGCCGGCCTGGGCCGGGCCGCGGATTTATCGCTGCCCGTAACGGGAGATGTGCTGGGAACGGTTGTGGACGCCGCCGAGACTCCGCAGATGGGCGCGACAGTCCAGCTTTTCAATAAGTACCAGCGGCTGCTCGCCAAAGTGGCCACCACGCCGGATGGCCGCTTCGCTTTCGCAAACCTGCCGGTGGACGTTTATTCTGTGCGCGTCTCGCTGGCCAGCTTCCTTCCGGCATCGCGCGACAGGATCGCGGTCAGGCCGGGTTTGGACAGTATGCTGAGGATTCACCTCGCCACACTCTTCAGCAATGTGGAACTGACATACACAGTGCCGACCGGCGGAATGACGGATGACTGGAAATGGGTGCTGCGCTCCTCACCCGCGACTCGTCCCATCAACCGCATTCTTGCCGAGGAAGACCCGCCGCCAACGGGCGGCAAGGCGCGCCCTCAGATCTTCTCCGGCACGCGCGGCATGCTCTCGGTATCGGGTGGAGACGGCGGCCTGCTGGATTCCGATTCACTCGCGGTAGACATGGGTACCGGATTCGCGCTCAGCACCAATCTGCTGGGTAAGAACCAACTGCAGTTAGCCGGCACCTTTGGGCCCGGCGTGGACATTGGGCCCGTTGCGATGGGACTGTGCGCCATTTATAGCCGCGAGCAAGCCAGCGGTTTTGCCGCGCCTCCCGAGGTTACGCTGACGGTCTCGCAGATTAGCCGTTTTGGAATGCAACCCGGAAGCGGCGAATACGCAATTCCGGCCGCTTTGGGCATCAGCGCAGCCGATGCTGCGGACGATGGCACTCAGCGTCTATCAGACGGCGGATCCGCTGGGGAATGTGCATCTGGAATACGGGATCACAGGCGAATCTGTCGATTACGGCCAGGGCGCGAGCCGGCTCAGCCCGTTCGGGCGCGTCACGGTGGAGGTCGGATCCCTCGGCGAATTTGTGGCAGCCTATAGCAACGGAGGGCGGCCGGACGAACTCACGGCCCATCAGACTTCCGCTGCCGGGGAACTGGACGCTCCCAACGACTTGATGAACGCCGTGAACGCTTTGTCACGGCTGCCGCAGATCTCAGACCGCGCCGGGCGGCTCGAATTGCAGCGGACGGCGAACTACGAGCTCGGCGTAAAGAAAGTGGCCGGATCCCGAACCTACGCGGCGAGCGGCTTCTACGAGAATGTTTCGAATGGCCGGCTGAATGTAGCGGGGGACCTGTCGGATCTTTCGCCGGGAGATCTGCTTTCCGATGGGACGTCGATGACTTCCACATACAACATCGGACATTACCGCCGCGGCGGCTATCTGGTTTCGGTGGACCAACGCGTGAACGAAGTGCTGGATATGGCGGCGGCGTTTGGCCGGATGGGCGGCTTTACGGCCGATGCAACCGGCTTAGAGGCGGCCACGACTCAGAGGTTCCTGCAAGAGGACGACCACAACATGGCAAGCGTGAACCTGCGAGTGCGCGCTCCTGTCACCAGAACGCAGGTGTCGGCTTTCTACGGCTGGGTGGATACGGGAGCGGTAATCCCGACGCACATCTTTACTACGCAGTCGGTGTATGTGGCGCCGGGCCTGAACATCATTGTTCGCCAGCCGCTTCCTTCGCCGTTCAGCATGCCAGGGCACTTCGAATTGACCGCGGACCTCCGCAATCTTCTGGCGCAGGGATATATTCCGCTAGAAGCAGGCGGCGGGCAACACATGCTGATCGTGCAGTCTCCGCGAGCGATTCGCGGCGGACTGAGCTTCATTTTTTAAGCCGAAGATGTTTCGCAGCTGGCAATTACTCACCGCCTTGTGCGTGGGCGCAATTACGGCGTGCACGCTGGCTGCGGGTACTACAGGGCACACCACGGATCTGAAGGGCGACGCAGTAGATCCCTTTGCCTCCGCGGCGCCCGTACGAGTGTTCCTATTCGTCCGCACCGATTGTCCCGTAACAAATCGCTACGCACCCGAACTGCAGCGCATCAGCAAAGAGTTTTCCGCGAAGAAGGTACAGTTCTGGCTGGTTTACCCGGATGCCACAGAGCCAGTCTCTGGAATCGAAAGCGAGATCCAACAGTACGGGCTCCCCGGAATCCCCGTGCGGGATCCGGAACATCTGCTGGTCAAGCGGGCGCACGCGGACACCGCGCCCGAAGCCGCAGTCTTCGACGCCGCAGGGAATTTGCGATATCACGGGCGGATTGATGACCGCTATGTGGATATAGGAAAGGCTCGCCCACAGGCGGAAGTTCACGACCTGGAGAACGCCATTGAGGGAGTGCTCGCGGGCAAGCGCATCGCGAACCCGGTGACTCGCGCGATAGGATGCTCACTTGCGGACGTGGAGTGAAGCGTATTGCCGCGGCCACCGGCGGTCTTCTCGGCACGCTGGTAATTGCCACCCAATTCGCCCATAGCGAAGGCGGCGGCAGTCCTACCTTCGCCCGCGACATCGCGCCTATCGTCTATCAGAACTGCGCCGGATGCCATCACAGCGGAGGCGCCGGTCCGTTTCCATTAGTAACCTATGAAGACGCGCGGAAGCATGCGCGGCAGATTGCCCTGGTTACCCAGCGGCGCTATATGCCGCCATGGCCGCCGGAACGCGGTTACGGCGATTTCGAGGACGAGCGGCGGCTCACTGACGAGCAGATCCGCCTGATCGCGGCGTGGGCAAAAGCCGGGGCTCCGGAAGGCGATCCGGGGGAGTGTCCTCCCCCGCCGGTGTTTTCCGCCGGCTGGGAGCTTGGCAAAGCGGATGTGGTCCTGCAAGCGGCGCACCCATTCGCGATGCCCGCGGGCGGACACGATGTGTTCTGGAATTTCACTTTCCGGCCGGATATCAAGACAACGCGGTATGTTCGCGCGATAGAGATACGTCCGGCGGGTGAAAACAGCGACCCGGTCATGGCGCCGCACCTGGTGCACCACGCGAATTTATTGGTGGACCGAAGCGGCTCGATTCGCCGCATGGAAAGCACTCCCGGAGCGGGATTTCCCGGAATGGATCTGACCCTTGACCGCAATCCCTTCGATCCCGAGAGTCATTTTCTGTTCTGGAAGCCTGGAACGATGCCCTATTCCGAACCGGACGGATTCTCATGGCGATTGGATCCAGGCAACACCTTGGTGCTGAACACGCACCTGCAACCCAGCGGCAAGCCCGAGCTGATTCGGCCGAGCGTGGCGCTGTACTTCACCTATAAACCGCCCACGCACTTTCCACTGATCATGCAGCTGGAGCACGACGGCGCGCTCGATATCCCGGCGGGTGATCACGACTTTCTGGTATCGGACGATTTCCGGTTGCCCATGGATATAGAAGTGCTGGCCGTCTATCCGCATGCCCATTACCTTGGCAAACAGCTGGAAGGCTATGCGACGCTGCCGGATGGAAGCCGCAAATGGCTCATCCGCATTCCGGATTGGGACCTGAACTGGCAGGCAGTCTACCGCTATAAGGAACCGGTTCATCTTCCGAAGGGAAGCGTGCTGTCGATGCGGTTCCACTACGACAACAGCGCGCAGAATCCTCGCAATCCAAATAGTCCTCCGCGCCGCGTTCGCGCGGGGAACCTGGCAACCGACGAGATGGGCCACTTATGGCTGCAAGTCTTGCCGGCGGGACCGGGCGACAGGCGCAGAGAGCTGGAGGAAGCCATCACACGGCACGACATTGCAAAGTATCCGAATGATTTCGCGGCGCACCTGAACCTCGGCGCGCTGATGCTGTCGCGTCTGGAGACGCAAGCCGCTATCACCGAGCTAGAAAGGGCAGCACAATTGGATCCGAAGCGGCCTGAGGCGCACGACATGTTGGGCTCGGCGCTTGGCAGCGTGGGCCGCAACCAGGATGCGATTATTCAGTTTCGCCTGGCACTTAAGGCGGACAAGGATTACGTCAATGCGCGGTATGATCTCGCAAACGCTCTCGCGAAAGCGGGTCAATATGACGAGGCAATCTCCAACTTCCGGCAAGTCATCCATTCCTTTCCCGATAGCGCGCGGCTCCGCGATCAGTTTGGAGAGCTGCTGGCGCGCGGCGGCAAATATTCAGAGGCGGTTGCTCAATTTGACAAGGCGTTGGAACTGGAGCCTTCGAACGAGGCGGCCCGCAAGGATCGGGATTGGGTGTTGAAGAACATGCCCGAGGTGCGACGGGATGCCGCGGCGGCGCAGTAAGCGGTTTCAGCTTCCCTAGTCCGCGGCAATGGGGCCTCGGGCCTGGACCTTTTTCAGAGCCCAGACAATTGGCACGCAGCAGAAACAAGCGAAGGCCATGTACCGGAAATCGTCCACGTAAGACCAGAGTTGGGCTTGCCTGGTCAAAATCTGCCCGGTTTGTGCGATTGACTGCGCCTGAGCCGTCGCATGGCTGCCAAATTGCGAAAACAAGTCTGTAAAGTAGCTTAGATTCTGCTGCAAGGCAGGAAGGGTGGGAGTGAGGTGTCGTGACAATTCGGTCCGGTGAAGCTGTTCGTGCCGCGCCAGGATGGTGTCGACGATGGAGATTCCAATGCTGCCGCCGACGTTGCGCATCAGATTATACAGGCCGCTTCCGTTGCCGACGGACTGGGGTGGCAGGTCGGCGAGCGTAGTCACGGAGAGGGGAACGAACACGAGTCCGAGCGAGAAGCCGCTAACGACGATAGGAAGCGTCATCGACCAGGGCGACATCTGCAGCGTGAGATTGCCCCAGGTGAGGCTACAGATACCGAAGACGAGGAAGCCGGTCGAGACCAGGACGCGCGTGTCGAGCCTCGACACGAGGAGGCCAACCAGCGGCATGGCAACGATGGAGCCAAGCCCGCGCGGCGAGACCGCCAGCCCGGACCACCAGGCTGAATAATCCATCAGCGACTGAAAGTAGAGCGGGAGCAGCGTCACCGCCGAATACACCGCGGCGCCAAACATGAAGATCAAAAGGCAGCCCATGCTGAAATTCCGGTATCGAAAGACGGAAAGGTCTACCAGAGTGTTCTCGCGCGTGATTTGGGAAACGACAAAGCCGACAAGGCAGATGACCATTACCCAAAAGCCCCAGCGGATCCAGGTGGCTCCGAACCAATCGTCCTCCTGGCCGCGATCGAGGATAACCTGCAGGAAACCCAGACCCACGGCCAGAAGACCGAAGCCGATAGTGTCCAGCTTCCCGACCTTGGCTTGTTTGATGTACGGCGGATCATGCACAAAGCGCATGATCAAAAAAATGGCGAGGACGCCGATGGGTATGTTGATATAGAAAGCCCATCGCCAGGAGTAACTGTCTGTGAGATACCCGCCGAGGGTGGGGCCGAGGACGGGCGCAACCACCACGCCGAGTCCGTACATTCCCATCGCGAGACCGCGCTTCTCGGGCGGAAAGCTTTCGGTAAGGATGGCTTGCGAGAGAGGCTGTAAGCCGCCGCCGCCCGCGCCCTGCACCAGCCGCGCGAGGAGAATGACGAAAAGATTCGTGGCAGCGCCGCAGAAAAAAGAGGCAACTGTGAAAATGATGATGGATGAAATGAGGAACCGTTTGCGTCCGAAGCGCAGGGAAAACCAGCCACTCGCGGGCAGAACGACCGCGTTCGAGAGCAGATAGAAGGTGAGAACCCAGGTGGCTTCGTCGTTCGACGCAGAGAGGCTGCCCGCCATGTAGGGTATGCACACCGAAGCGATGGAAGTGTCAATTACCTCCATGAAGGCCGGTAAAATCACTGCCACGGCAATGAGCCACGGATTAACGTCCGGTACTACGTTCTGTGCTGCTATGTCATCTTCTGGCATTGGACCACGCAACGGCCGAGTATTGAACCGGCACGAATCAGTGAGACAAGCGCGCCTTGGCGGCAGTTTCGCAGCCAATGGGCTAGATGATTCCGAGAGAACCGGGGATGCGGCAAGTTCATTTTTGGAAACGCATAAAACATTCGGAGTTATGCACAGCCAACTTCGATGCTGTCGTTAGATTTTGAGCCGGTCCGGTCAGTCCGTGCGGAGGCCGTTGTTCGGCCAGCATAAAGTACGACACGTGGTCCTGCACACGGTACAGTATCGCAACGCAGAGCTATGATGTAACGAACGTGACGTGCAACTGCAACTGTAGTATCTGTACTGGCGGGTGCTGAGCAAGGGCGCCATGTCGACGGGTCGGACGGCGCCAATCGCGGCGTGCCTATTTCATCTGCTCTTCCCATGGATCGCAGCGCCGCAAGAGCGCTCACAGCCTCCACTTTTGGTAGGCGTTGCGAGCGCCACTCTCGATGAAACGGGATACGAGGCGATACTGCTAAATATGAGAAACGTATCGCAGTACCGAATAAAAGCATTTGTGCTTCGGATGGAACTGCTCGATGCGGCTGGGAAGATAGAGGGCATGACGAATAAAATGTCGGTGAAGAGCCTAGGTGGTCCTGTTGAGGCGCAATCATGGGGTCCGAGCGAGAACTGGCAAGTCGCCTGGCGTATTCCTTTTAAAGGAATGCAGCCTTCTTACCGGTTGACTGTAGATTACGTCGCTTTTTCACAAGACGATTCGCCGGCCGTGTCAACGGGCCAACCTTCCTTCAACGCGCCCGAGCGAGCCGACTCGGATTGGGGAATCGATAGGTCCGGAATGTCGCGGCAGGTAACTGGGCTGTTGGACGGTGCTAAGGCGGAGCGCGCTAGGTTGAGGGGAATTGCGCGGAACGGCGATACAGGCCTTTTGATAACCGACTTGGAGGGCGAGGGGACGCCTCCAACGGCGGCAGCAGACGAGCCCGAGCTCCACAGAGTTGGGGCTCTCGGCGGGTACAAGGCGGAGCGGGCGAGGCTGCGACAGATTCTGAACCAGAACGGGCTCGACGCTTTACTAGAAGACCTGAACAGCGATAATTAGGTTCTACAGGACCGCGGCCTTGCCGCCGGCCAGGCTCATTCCTTTTCGCGGTCCAGGCCTTGGGCGTTTGCTTGCACTCCACGCGTAGCCATACCTGGCCACTTTCGATGCCACTGGCTCCCGACCTAAAGCCGAACGAGCGCGATGCTATTGCCTAGCGTTTTTGGGTAGGGCAACTGCATACTTCCGAAACATTTCAATGCGCCGCATAGAAATTTGCGAGCCGAGGCAAACGTGAAACTGCTAACTTGAGCAGACGTCAGGCAAAGCGGTAACCGGAAAAAACAAAAATGAAGAAGATCGAAGCGATTATTCAAACGTTCAAGCTGGAAGAAGTCAAAGAAGCCCTAAAGAGCGCCGGCGTTGACGGCTTAACGATTACGGAAGTGCGGGGCCATGGGCGGCAAAAAGGCCATAAAGAAATTTATCGCGGAATGGAATATGAAGTAGATCTCTTGCCGAAGATCAAAGTGGAGACAATTGTGGCTGACGCCCGGTTGGACGAGATCACCGGCGTTATCTCGGCCGCCGCGCGAACGGGCAAGATTGGGGACGGAAAGATTTTTATCTACGATGTCATAGAAGCGATCCGCATCCGGAACAACGACACAGGCGAAGCGGCGCTATAGCAATGGCTGAGCTATCCCCGGCCGCATCCCAGGCTCTACGATTGCCGGAGCTTTTCAAAGAGACGCTCGATCCCTGGGCAATTTTTGCGGCACGCATCGCCTATGCCGATGCACTGGTCAGCAACTCCGCGCGAAACGAGTTAGGCAGAATCAGCCCTCCCTTCGCGTTAGCCGCGGTGGGCGGATATGGGCGGCGCGAACTCTTTCCGCATTCGGATATCGATGTGCTTCTGCTGTTCGAGGATGAGGCGCAGGTAACGGGATCGAAAGAGCCGTTCGGCAGCTTCTTGCGAGCGCTCTGGGACGGTGGGCTCAGAATGAGCCAATCCGTCCGCACTGTTCAGGAATGCTGCACATTGAATGAGCAGAACATCGAGCTTCACATCAGCCTTCTCGACGCGCGATTCCTGTACGGCGACGAAGCGCTTTTTGAGAAGTTTGCCGAGCGCTTGCGTGAGTTCAACACGCGGCAGGCGGCGGTTCTCACGCGGCATCTGGCGGAAATGTCCAGGCAGCGCCATGCCGGGTTTCACAACACGCCGTATCACCTGGAGCCCAACGTAAAGGAAGCCCCCGGCGGTATCCGCGACCTCCAAGTTTTGCATTGGCTGGCATTTCTAGCGCCGCAAAAGGAACAGTATCGGGAATCGCAGGCGGAGTCGGCCGGCGCCCGCGAATTTCTCTTCCGGGTGCGCTGCTTTTTGCACCTGGAAGCGAATCGGGATAACAATCTGCTTGGCTTCGAGCTGCAAGACAAGGCGGCCCAGTTTCTTCAGCAGCCTCCGGTGACGGCGGAGGATTGGATGCGGTCTTATTACCGGAGCGCGCGGCGCGTCTTCGCCAGCACCCGGCGCGCGCTGGACTTCACCGAAGCGCAGCACGATTCGCTGCTGCGGCAGTTCCGCGACCGCCGGCAGCGGCTCTCGACGCCGGATCTCACCGTCTCGCACGACCGCGTTTTTCTGCGAAATCCGGCAGCGATTGTCAGCTCCGTGGAATCAATTCTCAGCGTCTTCACGTTCGTCGCGCGGCACGGCATTCCGCTCTCCTGGGATGCCGAACGCCGGCTCCGCTCCAACACGCCCAAGGTCAATGCCGCTTTCGAGGAAAGCCGAGCCCCTTGGCAGGTGTGGCGAGAACTCTTTGTGCAGCCGAATGCGGCACTGGCGCTGCATGAAATGCAGGAGACCAATGTTCTGGCTGCCGCCATACCGGAATGGCAGGCAGTGGACAGCCTGGTGGTGCGCGATTTTTATCATCGCTACACGGTGGACGAGCACTCGTTGGTTGCCATAGAAGGCATTGACCGGCTGGCTGCCAACGACGGCGAAACGCCCGCGCGCATGCGCGAGTTGGCGCAAAGCGATGATGATCTGGCGATTATCCGGCTGGCGCTGTTGCTGCACGATATCGGCAAAGGCACCAGTCCCGGCGACCATGTCACCGGCTCCAAAGAAACCGCCGCGCAGGTTCTGGCGCGCCTCGGGGTTCCGGAGGCGGAACGGAACGCGGTGATCCTTCTTATTGATCGTCATCTGGTGCTGTCGCAGGTGATGAATGGCCGCGACCTGGGTGATCCCGCCACAGCTCGCTTTCTCACGTCGCGGGTGGGAACTCAGGAGGACTTGCGCCGCCTGACGCTGCTCACCTACGCGGATATCAGCGCGGTGAATCCCTCCGCGATGACTCCCTGGCGGCTGGAGCAGCTGAGGCGGGTGTATGGCATCGCATCGGAGCAACTCACACGCGAGCTCGGCGAACGTATCCGCTCCACCCACGAAGCTCCCGCGGTATCGTTTGCCGGAGCGGAATTGAGCAGGTTCCTGGAAGGCTTTCCGCAGCGTTACCTGCGCGCGTATGGGCGCGAGGAAATAGAACGCCATTTCGCGTTGGAGAAGATCCGCGCGCGCGACGGCGTCGCCGTTGAGATCAAGAAAGAGCCCGGTGTTTTTGTGACGACAGTGCTTTCAACAGACCAGCCCGGGCTGTTTTCCGCCTTATGCGGGGCGCTGGCCAGTTTCGGCATGAACATTGTGGAGGCGGAGGCCTACGCGAATTCGAGCCAATGCGCCCTGGAAGTGATCCGGTTTTCCGATCCGATGCGAACGTTGGAATTGAATCCTGAAGAAACCGGACGGCTGGAATGGACCCTCGCCTGCGTGGTGAGGGGGGTGATTCAGGTTTCCGATCTGTTGAAGCGGCGGCGGCCGGCGAAGCGGCTCCCTGCGCGGGCGAGAATAGCGCCGGCCGTCCGTTTCAATAATGATGCCTCTGACACGTCAACGCTGCTGGAGTTTGTCGGCGAGGACCGCCCTGGCCTATTGCATGACTTGACCTCCGCCTTAGCCGAGGCAAAGTGCGATATCGAACTTGTGCTAGCGGACACGGAAGGTCAGAAGGTTATTGACGTGTTCTATATTACAAAGGACAAGACGAAACTCGAGGCCGCTGAAGAAGCGAGCCTGGAGCTTGCCCTCATCGCCGCGGGGAGACAGGACTAGAGGGATGGCCGACCCATTTGGCATCGACGGCAAAATTGCCATGATCACGGGCGGGGCCAGCGGTATCGGATCGGCAACCGCGCGGCGATTCGCGGAATCCGGCGCAACGGTGCTTATTGTCGATTTGAATGAAGAGCGCGCAAAAGAGTTGGCCGCGGCAATCCCGGGTGCGCAGGCGTTCTCGTGTGACATTACAAACGAAGCGGCAGTGAACGCCCTGTTCCATAAGATTCCGGTGCTGGACATCCTGGTGAACTCCGCCGGCATCGGAATGGTCGGAAATGTGGAAGAGACCGGGCTGGAAGAATTGCAGCGGCTGTTCCGGGTCAATGTGGAGGGTACTTTTCTGATGACGAAGGCCGCCTTGCCGCTATTACGAAGCGTGCGCGGCTCTATCCTAAATATGGGTTCAGTGGCCGGATTAGTGGGAGTCAAGCGACGGTTTGCTTACTGCGCGAGCAAGGGCGCGGTGATCGCCATGACACGCCAGCTAGCCGTTGACTATCCCACGCAGATCAGGGTGAACTGTATTGCTCCTGGGACAGTAGATACGCCGTTCGTGGAGGCTTACCTCGAAAAGTACCATCGTCATGAGAAAGAGAAGGTCCGCCTGGAACTTAACGAAAGACAGCCGATAGGCCGCTTGGCGCGGCCGGAAGAAATTGCGAATCTTGCTCTATATATTTGCTCTCCTGCAGCCGATTTTATGCATGGATCCGTCGTAACAATTGATGGCGGCTGGACGGCGGCTTAGTTGTGAAGATTTCTTTAACTCTTGTCGAATCTTTTACATTGACGCCTTCGTGCGAACTGCTTAGGATATAAGTAACCTTGATCGCGCCATGGCTTGCGACAACGGTCTTGGTGTGCGTGCTGGTGGTTTGATGGGAATCTCGAATTTAACCGAAGGAATTGCGGAATGAACCTTCGTCGTGTTTGCCGGGCCGTGTTTTACCAGGGTCTGTGCTTTTTGGCGGTAGGCGCGCTGTTGAGCGCGCAGCCCGTTTCATCGCCAACGGCTACCACGGCCACGCCAGTGTCGGCCAAAAAGCATAGGCATAAGAAGCACTCTAAGGCGATCGCGAAGACGGCGGTTCCGCCGTCGACCGCTACCACGCAGCCAGCGGCTCGAAGCACGACGCAGGCCGCCGTGATTCACACCAGAACAAGGACCGTGGCCGTGTCGGCCCGGCATCGAAGAGGACGTCACGCCATCTGGAGTCCGTGGACCGAACCCACGTATGCCGATTCAACTCTGGGCGACACCGTGGACGGGGAAGATCTGATGGCGCGTCAGGCTGCTGTGGAGGCTTTGGGCCCCTACAACGGAACCGTGGTTATCGCGGACCCACAGACCGGCCGCCTCCTGTCGATCGTAAACCAGAAGCTGGCCCTCAGAGGAGCCTACCAACCCTGCTCAACCGTAAAGATGGTAGTTTCCTTGGCCTCCTTGAATGAAGGTATCGTCAATTCCGAAACGCTGGTCCACCTCACGCGGCGCTACTCGATGGACATGACCGACGCGCTGGCACGTTCGAATAACCTTTATTTCGCCAAATTAGGCGAGCAACTTGGCTTCGACCGTGTCGAGAAGTATGCCAAACTCTTCGGATTGGGCGAGAAGGCGGGCCTCGATATTTCCGAGGAAGAAGCCGGATTTCTTGCATCTGAACCTCCTCAGACCGGCGTGGGCATGATGACGAGCTTTGGGGATGGTATTCGCCTTACTCCACTGGAGCTCACCAGCGTGGTCTCGACAATCGCGAACGGCGGCACGATGTATTACCTGCAATATCCGAAGAGCCAGGACGAGGCGCAAAAACTGGTTCCACGCATCAAGCGTGAATTGGACATCGCAAGCCTGATTCCCTATGTTAAGGCCGGCATGATGGGCGCCGTCGAATACGGCACCGCGAAGCGGGCGAGCGTGGATCAGAATGAGCCCATTTTTGGCAAGACAGGAACCTGTACGGACACCGCGCAGCCAGGAGTTCATCTGGGCTGGTTCGGCTCCTTCAGCGACGCCGGCGACAAGAAGCTGGTGGTGGTTGTTCTGCTGACCGGCGGCCGAGGTATCAGCGGCCCAGTCGCGTCAGGCATAGCCGGCACGGTGTACAGGAATCTTGCAGCACGACATTACTTCGGCACACCGGCGCAGGTTTCCATTCCTACAGCGTTGGTCTCCCTGCCCGGCTACGGCACGCATTAGTTTCCAGCAGAGTTAGACCTCAAAACCGGCTGCCCTCGCAAGCTGATCAGCCAGCTCGGAATTGGGTAGGCTGCTTTGGGCGATCGTAGAAGAGCCTCCCCCGCGGCCACCGGCACTCAATACGATTTCCTCAACCAGTTCTTTGGCATTCACCGCGGAATCCGCCGAACAAACCAGCAAGAGGCCGGCCGGCTGAGTCCCAACCGCCAGCAACACCGCTTTTTCGCGTGAGGCGAACGCCTGGGCCTGCGCGCGCACGGCCGCATCGATCACAGGCACCCGTAACATCGCTCTTCTGACGCCTCCCGCGTCCGGCGGAGTGGATTCGTATAAAGCAAAGCCATCTCGCCGCGCTAATTCAGACTGAAAGCGCTCATTCGTCTTTTCGGCTTGCGCCAAACGCTGGCGGATTGACATTGCATGCGAAGGAAGATCGTCGATCGCAGTGGCAGATTGCCTGGCAAGCTCCTGCACAACGCGAAAGTCCTGGCGGCTGCGCTTCAGCGCCCGAAGACCGCAAAGGAAGTCGATACGCGTGTTTCCACGAATCTTTTCCGCCCTGCGGATCTGGATTGGACCCACTTCGGCAGTCGAACGAACGTGCGTTCCACCACACGCGCTGCGGTCAAGGCCTTCGATTTCAATGATGCGCAACAAGCCTGACCGCTGGCTGACCTTTCGCAAGCCCGTAGCATCGCCCTCTTCGAACCGAATCGTAACGGGCCGTGCTTGCCAAACGAATTCATTGGCGTGCAGCTCCGCTTCGGCGATCTGAGAGCCGGTCAGTTCCTTGGCGCCTAGTTCAATGGCCGAGACTTCGTCGCCCATGTGAAAGCTCAAGGTCGGGAATCCGAAGAGTTGAACCAAAACCGCGGAGAGCAGATGCTGTCCAGTATGCTGCTGCATGTGATCATAGCGGCGCGCCCAATTGATGACGCCCTCCACTTCGCGTTCCACAACTGGCGTGGCGACCAGGTGAGCAACTCTATCATCCTCATCGACAATATCGAGAATAGCGATTCCCGAAAGGGCGCCCCAATCATTAGGCTGACCGCCCGAGGAAGGGTAAAATGCAGACTTATCGAGGTAAACACGCGTGCCGGAATCGGCACTATCGACGACCTGAGCACGAAATTCCGTGAGATAGCAGTCCGTGTAGTAAAGGCGGTCTGTCTTCACTCCCCGAGTATGTCGCACCCCGGCGGGACGCAAGATCATCTAGTGAGGGAGAATGGGACCATTGTCTCTTCGCGAGCACATCCAGACCATTAAGCGAGAGGATCCGGCCGCCAAGAGCAGCCTCGAGATTCTGTTGTGCTATCCAGGGCTGCACGCCGTCCTGTTCCATCGCGTGGCGCATTGGCTTTATCTGCGCAAACGTTACGTGCTCGCCAGGGTGGTGTCACACTTCGCCCGCTTCGTGACCGGCATCGAGATACACCCGGGCGCGGTGATCGGGCAGCGGCTGTTCATTGATCACGGCTTGGGCGTGGTGATCGGCGAGACTGCGGAGATCGGCGACGACGTTCTGCTTTACCAGGGCGTGACGCTGGGCGGCACGGGCAACGAGCGCGGCAAGCGGCACCCCACATTAGGCAATCGCGTGGTCGTCGGGACAGGCGCTGCCGTTCTGGGCGATATCAAGCTGAGCGATGACGTAAAGGTCGGCGCCGGATCCGTTGTCGTACATTCAGTGCCCGAAGGAGCGACGGTAGTTGGGATACCGGGTCGAGTGGTACGAGCGCGCGCGGAAGCGGTGGGAACGCTGGAACACGGCCTCATCGCGGAGTGCGGCGAGCCCGATTTTGAGCAATTAAACGATCGCATTCGCGAACTCGAAGCGCTGATGCGGCTATTGCTGGAGGAGCGGGTGGGCCAAGCCCGCGGCTGACGGAAAGCGGTATTTCAGGCTGTTATCCGCCAGTTTCTTCAATTCTTCGAGCGAAAAACGAAACAGGTTGGCGGCCAGCGTGTACTCATGCAGGAGGTTTGTGTGAAACAGCGCCGGATCATCCGTGCCTAAGACAATTGGCACTCCGGCATCCCACAAGCGGCGGACGGGATGGGCCTGCAGGCTCGCTACCGCGCCCGTACACACATTGCTCGATGGACACACTTCCAAGGGGATGTCCCGTTCGCGCAGTGTTTCAAGGAGCTCCCGATCCTCGATCGCTCGAATCCCATGACCGATACGTTGAGCCCCGATCCGGATAGCCTGCCAGACACTGGCTGGCCCCGAGACCTCGCCTGCATGGCAGGTTAGGCCCAGCCCTGCGATCTTAGCCCGCCGGTAAAGTTGCTCAAACCAGGAGGCAGGACCGCGTTCTTCATCGCCGCCGATGCCGATGCCGACCACGCCCACGCTGCGGCATTCCTTGGCGATCGCGAACACACGCGCCGCTTCGTCCACTCCGAATTGCCGAATGGCATCGAGTATCCAACCCACTTGAACTTTGTCGAACCGCTTCGCCTCCGCGGTGACGGCCTCCAGTATGGGCTCGATCTGTTCCTGTTTCCACAGGATCACGCCGGCTGACAATGTGATCTCCGCGTATGTCACATTCTGCTGCTGCAGGCTTTCGAGAAGACGGCGAGTCGCCAACGCGTAGGCGTGAGGAGTGTTCAATTTCTTAGCGACCCAAACGTAAGCCTTCAGGAAACCGGCAAAGCCTGTGTAATGGAGGTTCGCGCTGATTGCGTCCAGTGAAAGTGAGGGGTCGATCTCGCGCAACGTCTCGGGCTGAACAGATCCTTCCAGATGAAGGTGAAGCTCCGCTTTCGGCAGCGAGTGGAGAAACTCCTGCAAATTGATTTCGCTATTCATTCGGACGGAGAGGCGAGTCCCTCTGCGGCTCTCCCTGACATAATAAACGTGCCATGACTGAGGAAGAGCTGGAAGCGATCGCAGGCGGCTATCACGGAGACGCCTTCGGCGTACTCGGGTCACACGCCCTGAGTAATAACGGAAAAACCGAATGGGAAGTGCGAGCGTTCTATCCGCAGGCCAAGGAAGTCGACTTACTGGCGGCGGGCAAAGTCGTGCAAATGGAACGCGCGCACCCAACCGGAGTCTTCACGGCAAGAATCCACGCACAACCGGAGAGCTACCGGTTCCGCATAACGGACCAAAACGGAATTGTCACCGAGGCGGACGACGTCTACGCTTTTCAACCGCTAATCAGTGAATTCGATTTGCACCTTCTCTCGGAAGGGACCAACTACGAGGGATACAATTCGCTCGGAGCGCACGTTGTCACGGAGAACGGCGTACTGGGAACGCGATTCGCGGTTTGGGCGCCCAACGCGATCGTCGTCAGCGTGGTTGGGAATTTCAACGACTGGGATACGCGCCGCAATCCGATGCGCGCCCGCACCGGCGGCATATGGGAGATCTTCCTTCCCAGTATCGGCGCCGGCGAGCCGTATAAATATGCCGTGAAGTCGCGTTTGCGCGGCTACAGCCAGATGAAGGCGGATCCCTACGGCTTCGCGATGGAGGTTCCGCCGAAGTCGGCATCCGTTGTGGCGGAGCTGGACGACTATGAATGGAACGACCAGCAATGGATGGAGCAGCGCGGCACGATCAATCATCTTGAGAACCCGGTTTCCATGTATGAGGTTCACCTCGGATCATGGCGGAGAGGGGAACACCACGAATCTCTGACCTACCGGCAGCTGGCCTCTCAGCTCGTCGAGTACGTCAAGAAGATGGGCTACACCCATATCGAGCTCATGCCCATTGCGGAGCATCCGTACGCGCCTTCGTGGGGCTATCAAGTGACGGGTTACTTTGCTCCTACCGCGCGGTATGGATCACCGCAAGACTTCATGTACTTTATCGATTGCTGCCACCAGGCCGGCATTGGAGTCGTCATGGACTGGGTACCGGCGCACTTTCCGAAAGACGCGCACGGGCTGGCATATTTCGACGGCACGGCGCTTTACGAACATGAAGATCCGCGATTGGGAGAGCATCGCGATTGGGGAACGTTGATCTTCAACTTCGGCCGCAATGAAGTGCGCTCCTTCCTGATGTCGAACGCGATGTTCTGGCTGATGAAGTACCATATCGACGGCCTGCGCGTGGACGCCGTTGCGTCTATGCTGTACCTGGATTATTCACGCAAAGCCGGCGAGTGGATACCAAACGTTTACGGCGGCAACGAGAATCTGGAAGCCATCAGCTTTCTCCGGAAAACCAATGAGCTGGTGCATCAAGTGCCCGGAGCGATAACGATTGCCGAGGAGTCTACGGCTTTCACCGGCGTGTCGAGGCCAGTGTACCTGAACGGACTCGGCTTCACGATGAAGTGGAATATGGGTTGGATGCACGACATGCTCCATTACTTTGAGCGCGACCCGATCTTCAGGAAGTATCACCAGAACGACATCACGTTCAGCATGATCTACGCATTTACCGAAAACTTTGTCCTGCCGATCTCGCATGATGAAGTGGTTTACGGCAAGCGAGCCCTGCTGGACAAGATGCCGGGGGACGAATGGCAGCGCTTCGCCAATGCCCGCGCCTTTCTGAGCTACATGTTTGGACACCCTGGAAAGAAGCTGCTCTTTATGGGCACAGAGATTGGCCAGACGGCGGAGTGGAATTCAGAGGCTCAGGTGGAGTGGTGGCTGCTGGATTTCGAAATACATCGGCGATTCCAAGAATTCCACACGGCTTTGAATGCGCTCTATAAGTCCCAACCGGCCTTGTATGAGGTCGATTTCCAATGGTGGGGTTTTGAGTGGATTGATTTCCATGACAGTGAGAACTCGATCATCTCATTCGTGCGGCGCGCCAAACGCCGCGACGACTACCTGGTGTTTGTGTGTAACTTCACGCCGCGGCCGCACAAAGACTACCGAATCGGTTTTCCCGAAGCTGGATTGCATCGGGAAATCTTCAACTCGGATGCCGGGATGTTCGGCGGCAGCAACGTGGGAAATGGCGGGGCCGTGTTGGCCCAAGCCACGGCCTCGCACGGCAGGCCGGCCTCAGCCACGTTAATCATCCCGCCGCTCGCCGTGGTTGTATTCAAGCCGGACCGCTTACCGGCACCTGCTGCGCCCGATAAGCGTTAATGCTGATTCCAGCCTAGGAACTTGTTGAAAAACTCATCCTGAGGCTCTTCCGTTTTAAAACATTTGCGGGCATGATTGTCGTATGCGAGGAGACGATCAACAGCAGTCGGGAATGTTCAGCTACGTATCGCTGGAGGAGCGGGTTCCGCAAGACCATCCGCTCCGAGCCATTCGCAAGCTGGTGGACGAGGTTTTGCGGGGCATGGCTCGGGAGTTCGACGGCATGTACGCCAAGACAGGCCGGCCGTCGGTGCCGCCCGAGCGGCTGCTACGAGCGGTGCTGTTGCAGATCTTTTACTCGGTCCGCAGCGAGCGCATGCTGATGGAGCAGATGACTTACAATCTGCTGTTCGGCTGGTTTGTGGGAATGGAACTGGATGAACCGGTGTGGAATCACGCGGTGTTCAGCAAGAACCGGGAACGGCTCCTGAACCAGGACGTGGCGCGGGCGTTCTTTGCGCGCGTACTCGAGCAGGCCAAGCCGCATTTGTCGGAGGAGCACTTTACCGTCGATGGCACGCTGATCGAAGCCTGGGCGAGTCAGAAAAGCTTTCAGAAGAAGGACGGCGGCGATGACACACCGGGCCAGTTCCGGGGCGACAAGCGGACCAACGACACGCATGCGTCCAAGACCGATCCGGACGCCAAACTCTATCGCAAAGGCCATGGGCAGGAGGCTCGGTTAGGTTATCTCGGCCATGTGCTGCTGGAAAATCGCAACGGGATGATTGTGGATGCGATGCTGACGCACGCCGATGGCACCGCCGAACGGGATGCGGCGCTGTTGATGCTGCACCGCCGGTGGCGCAAGCAGCGGAAACCGATCACCGTGGGCGCCGACAAAGCGTATGACACGCGGGACTTTGTGGCCACTGTGCGCGCCATGAACATGCGACCGCACGTAGCACAAAATACCAACCGGCCCGGCGGCAGCGCTCTCGATGACCGCACGACCGGACATGCCAGTTATCGAACCAGCCAGCGCAAACGCCCGCTCATTGAGAAGGCCTTTGGTTGGATGAAGCAAACCGGCGGCATGCGCAAAACCAAGCTGCGCGGTTTAGCCAAGGTCACCTGGCAGTTCGTCATGACTTCAGCGGCCTTCAATTTATGGAGGCTGCCGCGGTTGACTGCGGCCTAAGTGTGTCCGGAGCGCGAAAAAGGTGTTTTTCAACACCAAAACAACCATCCTCAGGTCCCAATTCTTTCGTACCTCGGCTACCTACGCCCGTTTATCACTCAAATTTCTCTCAGCGCTGCCCTATTTCAACAAGTTCCTAGAACTTATCTCATAAACCCGCAGGACAGGGCAAGGTGAGCCTGCCGGTTACTTCGGATCGCCGGCTAAGCGAGCCGAAACATCGAAGCCTGTCTGGACGGGATGAGTGTAGTGGAACGGTAAGCTTGCAGCACGTTACAACGGTGCGATAGTTCGTCTCGTCGAACGTAGCTCTACGCCATATGGTGACTTCCGCTTTTCCAGTTAATCTGATCGGCGATAACGCATATGATTCAGATAAGCTCGATGCTAACCTGAGGCACTACGGCATCGAACTTATCCCGCCGCACCGCCGCAACCGGAGAATAAAAACACAAGACGAGCGTCGTTTGCGGCGATACCGTCGGCGTTGGAAAATCGAGAGACTATTCGCTTGGTTGCAGAATTTTCGGCGCTTAGTTACCGCTCAAAACCAACACCTAACCAAAAAAAAGCGCCATCCCAGTCACTCAACCACCCGCCTCCGCCCGAGCCTCCAAAATCGCCCGATTCCCGGCACAAACCTCGCAATCACACCCACCCCGCTCCATCGGTCGCGGCATATTCCCCACGCCCGTCGGCCCTAGCCGAAGTTCGTCACGATTTGGGGGATTGAGGGCGATTTTTTGAGGCTAGCTGGCGCTAAGTAGTTTGCTTTCAGCAGTAGATTTTTGAAAACCGATGTAGTGCAGACCAAGTCTCTTGAACAGCGTTCGGTGTCATGACAAGATCGAGCCAGAATGTTTTTGCGTTCGCATCGGCGCGACAAGGATGGCAAAGAGCACAGCTATTGGTCGCTGGTCGAGACGGTGCGCACGCCGGAGGGTCCGCGGCAGAGGACTCTGTGCTATCTCGGTGAGCTGAACAGTTCTGCGCAGGCGCGCTGGCTGAAGACGATTGAAGTTTTCAACGAGCAGGGCGAAGCGCAGCAGCTAAAGCTGTTTCCGTCAGAGGTCGAGCTACCGGCAGACGATCCGCAGGTAGCGCGCGTACTGCTGAACAAAGTGCGTCTGGAGCGCACACGCCAGTTCGGGTCCTGCTGGCTGGGCCTGCAGTTGTGGAGGCGACTCGAGTTGGATCGCTTTTTCGAAGCGAGTATCGAGGAGCGCGCGGCCGACGTGCCCTGGTCGCGCATAGCAGCAGTACTGGCCATCAATCGTCTCTGTGCGCCGGGCAGCGAGTTAGCCATCGAGCAATGTTGGTATCCCTCGACAGCCTTGGATGATTTACTCGGGATTACTGAGGGCAAGCTCAACGACACTCGGCTATACCGCTGTCTGGACCGGATGCTGCCGCACAAGAGCAAACTCGAACGGCATCTCAAGCAACGTTATGGCGAACTGTTCGGGGCTGAGTTCGACGTGCTGCTCTATGATCTGACGAGCACATACGTAGAAGGTGCGGCGGAGAAGAATCCGATGATGCGGCGCGGCTACTCGCGCGATCATCGCCCGGATTGCGAGCAGATGGTGATCGCGCTCATTGTCAACAGCGAAGGTTTCCCGTTCAGTTATGAGACCTTCGACGGCAATCGTGCTGACGTGTCCACGATGGAAACGATTCTCCGTATGGTGGAGCGCAAGTACGGAAAGGCACGGCGGATCTGGGTGATGGATCGCGGCATTGTGAGCGAGGCGAATCTGGCAGCCATTCGCAAGCGCGGCGGCCAGTATCTGGTGGGCACGCCGCGCAGCCAGATGAAGCAATTTGAACAGCAGCTGCTCCAAGAGGATTGGACGCGAGTGCGGCCCGATGTGGAAGTGAAGAAGGTATCGATTCCGCAGGGCGAAGAGACCTACATTCTGTGCCGCACGGCCGGCCGCAAGGAAAAAGAGAAGGCCATCCACAACCGTTTCTCTGCGCGCATGGAGGAGGCATTAAAGCGCCTGGCCAAGAGCATTGAGACCGGCCGTCTGAAAGACCGCCACAAAATGGAGCGCCGGCTGGGACGCATTCAGGCTGGCCATCCGCAAGTGAGCGATCTGTATGAGGTCGCTTTCCGCGAGACACGTGAGGGCGTTCGCTTGCAGTGGTCCATCAAAGAGGACCGCAGGCTTTGGCACGGTCTGCGCGAGGGCGCCTACATGTTACGCACGAATCTTCAGGCCGGCACAGCTGAAGAACTGTGGTCACGCTACATGCAGCTGACCGAAGCCGAAGCGTCCTTCCGGGCGCTGAAAAGTGAGCTCTCGATTCGGCCGTTATTCCATCAACTGGAGCCGCGCGTGAAAGCCCACGTGCTGGTCGCCTTTCTCGGCTACGCTTTGTGGGTCACGCTAAAGCATCTCTTGAAGTGCAGCGCCCCGGCGATACCCGGAAACCATGCTGCCAGCGCCGCTTCATTATCGGCAAGCAAGGCGTTGGCGCTGCTTTCTACTTTGCACAGTGCCGATATCGTTTTGCCCACCACTGACGGACGCGAGATCCGCCTACGCCGTATCACGGAATCCACCGCCGAACAGAAATCGCTGCTGCAGCAACTCGGTCTCACCCTGCCCGCGCACTTCGAACTCCATCGTAAATGTAGTGCAGACTCGCCGATTGCCTGGGCTGATTCTAAATGACTTAGCTGATTTCTAACCCCTTTAGTGACGAACTTCGGCTAGATGCCCGGTCCCCAGCGCCTTCTCCTTCTCAATCAACTCCAGCCAGGTATCCACATACATTCGCTGAATCCCCATCCCGCCATTCGCCAGCATAATCGGATCCTTCGTCGACCATAGATACTCCGGCGGCACCGGCCCCACAAAGTTAAATCGCCGGTAAACCATCTCCGGCGGCGGTAACATCCGCTGCCCGGCCTTAATAAGTTCGTCATTCGGCGGATGCAATGTAGTAACTGTCTTCCCATCCTCGACCGTAACTTCAATCCACTGATCCAGCACCGCAATCTTACGCTGTTTCTTCGGATGTAACTGCCCTTGAAACAACATCTGCGCCGCCGTCTTCGCCTCTGCCGCAGCCTTCGCATGCGCCTCGCCAAACGGGTACTTCTTCGTAATATCGCCTAACGGCAACGCCTTCGCATCCGGCTTGGGAACAAGCTCCGTTAGCCTGGCACTCTTCGCCCTTTCTTTCTCCAGCTCATCCTTCGCCAATCGCTCGCCATTAAGCGCCTTATAAAGCTTTTCATCCATAAGCATCCTGTCCTTTCGCAAACTCTGCACTGCATTCCAAGACCGGTAAAACGCCCGCTCCGCCGTGGTCTTATACCGCTGCATCAGCTCGAACGTATGCCGGCGCTCTTCGCTCCAACCATGCGGATCGTCCCCGCACTCTTCCACCGCCGCCTCTTCAGCCTGCAGCACCCGCCGCTCGGCGCGTTTCATCAGCCACTGGTTCAAAATCAGCTGATCCACCAGCGTATTTTCGGCATGGCCCTCGGGCTGATACTCCTCGCGCCAGCCATTTTCGATCTCGTCAAAATCTTTCCGCCGCTCATCCGGCAGAATCAGGCCCGGCCGCGCCCGCATCCCATGCGTGGTCGAATTCTGGCTGGAGCGTGCCTTGCCATCGCGCGACTTCGGCCCGCCGCCCTTGCCTTGGCCTACGCCCGCCTGCCCCTTCTTCCGCCTGCTCGCCATCCGCCCGAGTATCCGCGCCTCGCCTCCAAGCTGCCGCCAAAATCCGACTCAATCAACTGATTCCAAAGCCAAAACAAAAATCGACCCGCCGTGTAACCACCCTGCCTCCGCCCAAAATCACCAACACAACCAGGGGCTGCCCACGAGCAGCCTTCCCACCCGAATTTCGCCCTCGATCCCGAAGCCGAAGTTCGTTCGGCAGAAACGAATCCTGCCCTTTTCCCGGCGAACGCCCCGACGCCTGTCGCACAATAACGAAATCCGTCCTAAATCTCGAAAATCGTGAAAAATCCACCCGCGCCCCACAGCGATCGCCGTCGCGCCGTCGTTCCACTCGTCCATTCCCTATTCGCCCCCGCTTTATTCACATGGCTCCTGCTCGCCGCGACCGCCGCAGCGCAACCCGTGCGCGTTGCAAAATCCGCCGCTTCCCCTTCGCAGCGCGCCGCCCGGGCGTTTGAAGACGCCCGCAAGCAAGGTCCGCTCACCCTGCGCGCCTTCCTCTGGAGCATGCCCAAAGGCGCCGACCTCCACATCCATCTCTCCGGCGCCGTCTACGCCGAATCGCTCATCCGCGCCGCCGGGGAAGACGGCCTCTGCGTCAACCCAACCACGGATTCTTTCGTCAAGCCCATCCCTTCCAAACCCGATTCCGCCAAGCCAGACCGGCCCGCCTGCCCGGAAGGCGATGTGCCCGCTACTGGCGTCCCGTTCAATCAGCCTCTCTACGACGCCCTAATCGACGCCTTCTCCATGCGCAGCTTCGTCCCCAGTGCCGGCGATTCCGGGCACGACCATTTCTTCGATACCTTCGGAAAATTCCACGGAATCAGTCCGAGCCACGCCGGCGAATGGGTCCACGAAGTCGCCACTCACGCCGCCATGCAGAATGAGCAATACCTCGAGCTCATGGAGACGCCCGATCACACCCGCGCTGCCGCCCTTGCGCAACAAATCGGCTGGAACGAAAATCTCGCGCAGGTCAGAAACGACCTGCTCTCTCGTGGCCTCCGCGACGATGTGCCAATCGATCGCGAGTTCTTCGCCCGCGCGCTCGACCGCCGCAATCAACTCGAACACTGCGGCCAGCCCGACGCCGCCCAGGGCTGTCGCGTCACTGTGCGGTTCCTCTACCAGATCCAACGTGGCTACCCCAAGGAACGGGTTTTCGCCCAGGCTCTCCTCGCCTTCGAAGTCGCCTCCGTAGACCCCGACGTCGTCGGCATCAATCTCGTCATGCCCGAAGACGGCTATCGCTCCATGACGGAGTACTCAGCCCAAATGCGCATGCTCGACTACCTGCACGGCGTCTATCCCAAGGTCCACATCACGCTGCACGCCGGCGAGCTCGCGCCCGGTCTAGTCCCGCCCGATGGCATCACCTTTCACCTCCGTTCCGCTGTCGAGCAGGGCCACGCCGACCGCATCGGTCACGGCGTAGACGTCATGTATGAGGATCGTCCTCTGGAACTGCTCAAGGAGATGGCCGCCCGCCGCATCATGGTCGAAATTAACCTGACCAGCAATGCCCTGATCCTGAACGTGGAGGGAGCCTGCCATCCCTTCCCCCTTTACCGCAAATACGGCGTGCCCGTCGCGCTTTCAACCGATGACGAAGGCGTTTCGCGCATCGACCTCACGAACGAATATCTCCGCGCCACCATAACCTACGGTCTTTCTTACGCCGACCTCAAGCAAATGGCCCGCACCGGCATCGAGCATGCCTTCCTTCCCGGCCAAAGCCTGTGGCTGTCCGCATCGCCGGAATCCTTCGACCACCCCGTCGCCGTCTGCCGCGCGCAGCTCGATCGCGACCAGCCGCTCGGCGAATGCGCCGGCTTCATAAAATCCAGCGAAAAAGCCCAGCAGGAATGGGAGCTCGAGCGCCGCTTCCATGCCTTTGAAAGCAGTCTTCAATGATGCTTCCCGGCTCCCATTACTGCTACACTAAAAACCAGTCTTGCCTCTCAGTAGGGCGTACTGCGTGCTGTCAGCTTTCACCCGCCCCCAAAGGGTCCAGGCCGGCATATTCCCAAGGAGTAGAAACGGTTTTCGATGAAATTTATCTTCACGTCTGAATCGGTGACAGAGGGTCATCCGGACAAAATTGCGGACCAGGTCTCCGATGCTGTTCTGGATGCCGTGCTGGCCGACGATCCCACCGGGCGTGTCGCCTGCGAAACGCTGGTGACCACGGGGGTCTGCGTCGTCGCGGGCGAAATCACCACCAAGACGTATGTCGACGTGCCCCGCCTGGTCCGGAGCGTGATTGATTACATCGGCTACAACAACGCTGCCTTCGGCTTCGATTCGAAAACCTGCGCCGTCGTCAATATGATCCAGGCGCAGTCGCCCGATATCGCCATGGGCGTCGATACCGGTGGCGCGGGCGATCAGGGCCTCATGTTCGGCTACGCCTGCAACGAAACCGCCGAGCTCATGCCGCTGCCCATCATGCTCGCTCATAAGCTTGTCCGCCGGTTGAGCGAATCGCGCCGCAGCGGCGAAGTGCCCTACCTCCGCCCCGATGGCAAAAGCCAGGTCAGCGTCGAATACGTCGACGGCCGCCCCAAGCGCATAGATGCCGTCGTCGTCTCCACCCAGCACAGCGATGATGTCAGCTCTGCGCAGGTCGAAGCCGACGTCCGGAAATACATCATCGGCCCGGTCATTCCTTCCGGCATGATCGATTCCCATACTAAGGTCCACATCAATCCCACCGGCCGTTTCGTCATCGGCGGTCCGCATGGCGACACCGGCCTTACCGGCCGCAAGATCATCGTCGATACCTACGGCGGCATGGGCCGTCACGGCGGCGGCGCCTTCTCCGGCAAAGACCCCACGAAAGTAGACCGCTCCGCCTGTTACATGGCCCGCTATGTCGCCAAGAACATCGTCGCGTCCGGTTTGGCCTCGCGCGCCGAAGTGCAGCTGGCCTACGCCATCGGCGTAGCCGAGCCGGTTTCCATCATGGTGAATACCTTCGGCACCGGCAAAGTCGAAGACGCCCGGCTCTCTGAGATCGTCCGCGAGAACTTCGCCCTCACCCCCGCCGGCATGATCCGCCACCTGAACCTTCGCCGGCCCATTTATCGCCAGACCGCCGCCTTCGGACATTTCGGCCGCACGGAAGAATCCTTTACCTGGGAAGCTACCGATAAAGCCGAAGCTCTGCGCGAAGCCGCTCAACTCGCTGCCGCCGCTGTCTAGTTTTGGTCGGTATCCCTTGGCGTCCGCGCCGCATCTAAATAGAGAAACTCAGAAGTGTCTACAGTAGCTGAAGATTGCAAGCGCTCGCTCGAAATCGAGATTCCGCTCGAAGAAGTGGAAAGAGCCCGCGAGCGAGTCACCAATTCCATCAAGCAGCGTGTCCGTTTGCCTGGTTTTCGCCCAGGCAAAGCCCCGCTCAGCATGATCCAATCGCGTTTCGAAAGCGAGATCCGGAACGACGTTCTGGAACTCCTGCTGCCCGAAGCCTTCCGTAATCGCATTCAGAAAGAGGAGATCAAGGTAGTTGGCCAGCCCAACATCTCCGATCTCACCTTCGAGGCCGGCCAACCGATCCGCTTCAAGGCCGAATTCGAGGTTGCCCCCGAGTTTGAACTGGGCGAATACCATGGCCTGCCCGTCAAATACGAAGAGCCCACTGTCTCCGATGAGGAAATCGGGAAGCGCCTCGAATCTATGCTCGAGAGCAAAGCCGAGTACCCGAACCTCGATCCCCGCCCCATTGAAAGCGGCGATTATGTGCTTGTTCGCCTGAAAACCCTCTCCGGCGTGGCGGAACCCATTGACCAGGACGTGCAAATTCAAGTGGGCGGGGAAGACACCATGGCGGGCTTCAACGAAGCTCTTATCGGCGCCAGCCCCGATGACGTCAAAGAGGTAGAGATCGCCTACCCGGAAGAGTTCGGTCAGGCCAATCTCGCCGGCAAGACGGTCCGTTTTGAGATCACCCCCAGGTTTGTCCGGAAAAAGGAGCTGCCCGCGCTGGATGATGAATTCGCCCGCGACCTCGGCGACTATCAAGCCCTCGACGAACTGAAGGATGCGGTTCGCAAATCCCTCTACCACGAGAAACAGCATCTGGCCCAGCAGGAAGCCAAGGAAGCCCTGATTGACCGCCTCGTGGAGTCGAGCGAATTCCCCATTCCGGAGGCCTATGTGGATCGCCAAATCGAAAATCAGGTCCGTATGCAGCTGCGCGGTCTCACTGGGCAAGGCGTTGATCCCAATGATCTGAAGCTCGATTGGCAGAAGATAAAGGAAACCCAGCGTGACAAGGCGGTAAGGAGCGTGCGCGCTTCGCTGTTGCTCGAAAAAATAGCCGCCAAGGAAGGTATTGTCGCTACCAAGGATGAAGTCGACCGCGAAGTCCAGCGCATCTCCCGACAGGAGCGCGAAGCCATACCGGTCACCCGTGCCCGCCTGGAGAAGGATGGCGCTCTCAGTCGAATCGCGTCCCACATCCAGACCGAGAAGACCTTACACTTTCTGTTTGAACAGGCTCAAAAGCAGGCTTGAGCCAGTACTGCAGTACTTTATTTCCTTCTGTCTGACGGAATTCGGTTTCACCCGTGTGTACCCTAGTGTTGATATACTGGGGTTGAAATTTCTTCCTGATCAGGGCAAAAGGGATCTCTTGATCTTTCTTTCTTTAGGAGAACCAGCTTGAAGCGCGCCGGATCTGACGATTCCCTCCGCTGTTCGTTCTGTCACAAAAGCCAAGACGTTGTCGGCAAACTGATCTCCTCTCCCAGTGATTACCCCCGTGCTTACATCTGCGATGAATGCATCGCTGTTTGTAATTCGATCATTGAGGATGACCGGCATGAGCAGACCTACGGAGCGCCCGGCAAGCTACCCCGGCCGCTGGAGCTCAAGGAGTACCTGGATCAGTATGTAATTGGCCAGGATGCCACCAAGAAGAAATTGGCCGTAGCGGTCTACAACCACTACAAGCGCATCCAGATGAATAAGCAGCGCGGCGCCGAAGTCGAGCTGTCAAAATCGAACATTCTTTTGATCGGCCCCACCGGCACCGGCAAGACGCTGCTGGCGCAAACCCTGGCGCGGATTCTGGACGTGCCCTTCGCCATTGTGGACGCCACCACCCTGACTGAGGCGGGTTACGTCGGCGAAGACGTTGAGAACATTATTCTTCGTCTGCTGCAGAACGCCGACTGGGATGTCCAGCGCGCCCAGACCGGCATCATTTACATCGACGAGATCGACAAGATCGGCCGCAAGGATGAGAACCCATCCATCACCCGCGATGTTTCGGGCGAGGGTGTTCAGCAGGCCCTCCTGAAGATTCTCGAAGGAACGGTAGCCAACGTTCCGCCCCAGGGTGGCCGCAAGCACCCGCACCAGGAATTTACGCCGGTCGATACCACCAACATCCTATTTATTTGTGGGGGAGCGTTCGTTGGACTCGAGAAGGTGATCGCCCGCCGCGTCGGGACCAAATCGATCGGTTTCGTCGCCCCAGACGAGAAAGAAGCCATGCGTCGCCCCAGTGTGATCCGCCGGGATACGGATCTGCTTGCCCAGTGCCAGCCGGTGGATCTCATTAAATATGGATTTATTCCCGAGTTCATCGGGCGCATGCCGGTCAGCGCGGTTCTGGAAGATCTCTCGAAGGAAGCTCTGGTCCAAATCCTGACCAAACCAAAAAACGCCATTATCCGGCAATACCAGAAGCTATTTGAGTTCGAGAATGTTAAGCTCAAGTTTAGTGACGAGGCCCTTGAGTCTGTCGCGCAGCTTGCGATGGAGCGTAAAGTGGGCGCTCGCGGTCTGCGGATGATCCTGGAAGATCTCATGCTAGACCTGATGTACTATCTCCCGACGTACAAGAAGGTTCGCGAATTCGTTGTCACCAAGGAGATGGTGATGTCACAGAAGATCAACATGGCCGTGCTTGAGAAGGCGGGCTAGCCGGTCGCTTCCCCAGAGAGTGTTTCTCACGCCAGCAGCTTTTGGCATAGTAGCTGCTAATGCATTTCTTGTTCCCACTCGCGGGAACACCTCCGCCTAGAAAGTCACAATGGTTACGACAAAAGATAAGACGGATACAAAGCGCTTGCCGATGATGCCCATCCGGGACGTCGTCATTTTTCCGTACATGATGACCCCGTTCGTGGTGGGTCGGGAATCCAGTGTCCGCGCTCTCGAAGAGGCGCTCCTGGGCGACAAGAAGATTTTCCTGGCCACGCAGCATGATGCCTCTATCGATGAGCCAAGGCCCGACGAAATTTATTCGGTTGGCACGGTCGCCAACATCGTCCAAAGCCTCAAGCAGCCTGACGGCAACATTAAAGTCCTCGTCGAAGGCGTCGAGCGCGGCAAAATTATTTCGGTCAGCGAAGAGGAAGGGTACTTTCGCGCCATCGTCAAGACTACCTCTTATAAGATCGAGCAGGGCGTCCCGCTTGAAGGTCTGATCAGCCGGGTCACCACTCTTTTTGAGCAATACGTCAAGCTCAGCCAGAATCTAAACTACGAAACAATGATCGCCGCCATTCGCGTGGACGATCCTGGCAAGCTCGCCGATACCGTCGGCGCGAACCTCCAGCTCACCATCGAAGAGAAACAGGAGCTCCTTGAAATCTTTGACCCCATCGATCGGCTGACGCGCGTCGCGGACCTGCTCGATATCGAAATCGAGAAGTTGAACGTGGACCGCACAATTCAGGGCCGCGTGAAGCGGCAGATGGAGCGCGCCCAGAAAGAGTACTACCTCAACGAGAAGATCAAAGCGATCCAGAAAGAGCTCGGCCGCGGCGAAAAGAGCGAGTATGACGAGCTGAAGAAAAAGATCGACGCCGCCGGCATGACGAAAGATGCGCATGAGAAGGCCATGGCCGAGCTCAAGCGCCTGGAAGGCATGCCCCCGATGTCGGCCGAATCCACTGTCTCGCGCAATTATCTGGATTGGCTGCTGGCGGTGCCGTGGAAGAAGCGCACCAAGGAAATCCGTGATCTTCGCTATGCGCGCCAAGTGCTCGAAACCGATCACTACGGCCTGGAGAAGATTAAGGAACGCATTCTCGAGTTCCTGGCGGTGAGGCGGCTGGTACAGAACCCCAAGGGATCTATTCTGTGCTTCGTCGGACCTCCGGGCGTCGGTAAGACTTCTCTCGGCATGTCGATCGCGAAGGCGACGGGACGCAAGTTCGTCCGTCTTTCGCTCGGCGGCGTCCGCGATGAAGCAGAAATCCGGGGTCATCGCCGTACCTATATAGGCGCGCTGCCCGGGCAGCTCATCCAGATGATGAAGAAGGCTGGTACCAAGAACCCCATCGTCATGCTGGACGAGGTCGACAAGATGTCCATGGATTTCCGCGGCGATCCGTCCGCCGCATTGCTCGAAGTGCTCGATCCGGAGCAGAATTTCATGTTCATGGATCACTACCTGGATGTCGAATACGATCTGAGCCAGGTGTTCTTCATCGCCACAGCGAATGTGCTGCACACCATTCCGCCGGCTTTGCAAGACCGCATGGAAGTGATACGCCTTTCTGGCTACACGGAACTCGAGAAGCTAGAGATCGCCAAGCGCTTCCTGGTCGCGAAGCAGCGCAAGGAGAGCGGCGTTAGCGAAGAGCAATTGAAGTTTACGGATCAGGGTTTGCAAACGCTGATTCAGTCGTACACGCGGGAAGCGGGTGTTCGCAACCTGGAGCGCGAAATCGGCAATCTATCCCGCAAGGTGGCGCGCAAGGTTGTGGAGGCGCAATTCGCCCCCAGCGAGGAAGTTGTCGCGGAACCGGCGGAGCCCGAAGTCATCGAGGAAGAAGCAGCGGCTCAAGAAACCGTTGGAGCCTCCGGCAAAAAGAGCAAGAAGAAGGCGAAAAAAGAAGAGGCTCCGATGGTGGCCATCGAGCAGGTGGTCATTAATCCGAAGACCGTGACCGAAATGCTTGGTCCAGCCAAGTTCCGGGACATGGATCTCGACAAGCAGAATGAGATCGGGGCAACTACCGGCCTTGCCTGGACGGAAGTCGGCGGATCGATTCTGACTACCGAAACCACCGTCATGGAAGGCCGCGGCAAGCTGACTACCACCGGCAAGCTCGGCGACGTGATGCAGGAATCGGCGCAGGCTGCCATGAGTTACGTGCGCTCACGCGCGCAGTACCTCGGGCTGCCGAAGGATTTTTATCGCCATCTGGACATTCACGTCCACGTGCCTGAGGGCGCCATCCCGAAGGATGGGCCGTCGGCCGGCATCACCATTGGGACCAGCATCTCTAGTGCGCTGACGGGAATTCCGGTGCGTTGCGACATCGCGATGACCGGTGAGATTACCGTGCGGGGCCGCGTGCTGCCCATCGGCGGGCTCAAGGAGAAACTGCTCGCCGCGCACCGGCAGGGAATATTTGAAGTGATCCTGCCAAAGGACAACGAAAAGGATTTAGCGGACATTCCCGAAAATATTCGAAAAGAAATGAAGCTGCACTTTGTCTTCTCAATGGACGAGGTGTTGAAGATTGCATTGGAGCGGGAAATCGTTGCGTTGCCGCTTGCCCCTACCGCAACCGCGGCTGATTTGGCGGGCAGGCCGGAAGACAACCTGACGCATTAGATTTAGCGCGAGACGATTCCGCTTCCGAAACAGTGGGCAACCGTGGTGGGAATTGCAGAAGCGCCGGCTAGGCTGATCACCAGCGCAGCGGGGCCGCAGCAGTTTCCACCCGATTGTGAACAGGGCCCAATGTTGGAGTTCGCTTTCTTAGGGCGAAGCAATGTTGGCAAATCGAGTTTATTGAACTGCCTTGTTAGGCAGCCTGGGGTTGGCCCAGGTAGGGTTAACCAGCGTGGGTTGGCGTTTACGAGCGCGCGCCCCGGATGTACTCAACTCATCAATTTCTATCAAGTGAAGGACGAAGTTCACTTCGTCGATCTGCCCGGATACGGGTACGCCCAGGTTCCCTTCGAGGAGCGTGCCCGCTGGAAGGGATTGATTGAGAGTTATTTGGTGGGGCGGCAGAGCTTGGCTTTGTCGTTCCTCCTCATCGATGCCCGGCGTGGCTGGATGGAAATGGACCTGGAGCTTAAAGCCTGGCTTGAGTTCCGCAACCGTCGATACCAGGTGGTAATCACCAAGATCGACAAGCTGAAAAGCAATAACCAATTGAAAGCAGGATTGGCTGCTATCCAAAAAGAAATACCGGATCAACAGCCAGTGCCATTCTCGGCCGTAGACGGCCGGGGAGTGAGGGAAATTTGGCAAATCATCTCGAAGATCAAGAAACAGCAGTAGCCCCCGCGGCTGCCACCGAAGGCACGCCCACCGAGAAGCCACAAGAGACGAACGGCGAAGCGCAAGCCTCACAGGAATCAGTGGAGAAGGCCGCGGAGAGCGAGACCAAAGCGGCAGAACCGCGGGCGGAAAAACCGTCCGGGGAGCGCGCCGCCGGTACGCGCACGCGTCCGCATGAAGGCAGGGGAAATGGCCGGCCCACCGGCGATGCGCCGCAGCGCAGGCTAGCTCCGCCTATCGAAAGCAAGGCCGCCGCGGTAGAGAAAGCAGCCGACGCGAGCGCCGCGACGGCCGCCCAGCCTCCCGCTCCGCAAGGTGCGGCGCCAGCGGCTCAAGGTCCCGCGCAAGGCCAGCAACCGGCGCCCCTTGGCACGCAGCGGCGCGGCAGGCATTCCATTGGAAACACCGGCCAACAAGGGCAGCGCAACGGAACCACTACGCTCGACCTGGTGGAACTCAAGGATATGAGTATCCAGGCGCTGAACCAGATCGCCAAGGAGCTGGGCGTTCCTGGCGCAGCCGGACTGCGCAAGCAGGAGCTCATTTTCAAAATCCTGCAGACGCAGGCGGAGAAGAGCGGGCTCATATTCTCCGAAGGCGTACTCGAATGCCTGCCGGACGGCTTCGGCTTCCTGCGCGCGCCCGAGTACAACTATCTGCCGGGGCCGGACGACGTTTACGTTTCGCCTTCGCAGATTCGCCGCTTCGACCTGCGGACGGGCGACACGGTGTCCGGTCAGATTCGTCCGCCGAAAGAAGGCGAGCGTTACTTCGCGCTGATCAAGGTTGACGCCATCAACTTTGAACCGCCGGAGGAAGCGCGCAACAAAATCTTCTTTGACAACCTGACGCCGCTCTATCCCGATGAGCGGATGAAGCTCGAAACCGCGCGCGACAATTTCTCAGGCCGCGTGATGGATCTGCTGACGCCCATTGGCAAGGGCCAGCGCGGTCTCATTGTGGCCCCTCCGCGCACCGGAAAGACGATGCTGTTGCAGAGCATCGCGAATTCGGTGACGACCAATCATCCTGAAATCAGCCTGATTGTTCTGCTGATCGATGAGCGCCCGGAAGAAGTCACGGACATGCAGCGTTCGGTGCGCGGCGAAGTGATCAGCTCCACCTTCGACGAGCCGGCTGCCCGCCACGTGCAAGTCGCCGAGATGGTGATTGAAAAAGCGAAGCGCTTGGTCGAGCACAAGCGGGATGTCGTCATTCTGCTGGATTCCATCACACGTCTGGCGCGCGCTTACAACACGGTGGTCCCGCCATCCGGCAAAGTGCTCTCAGGCGGCGTGGATTCAAACGCCTTGCAGCGGCCGAAGCGCTTCTTCGGCGCGGCGCGCAACATTGAGGAAGGCGGTTCTCTCACGATCGTCGCCACGGCTCTCATCGATACGGGCAGCCGCATGGACGACGTTATCTTTGAAGAATTCAAGGGAACCGGCAACATGGAAATTCACCTTGACCGCAAGCTGGTGGACAAGCGTGTATTCCCGGCCATCGACATTAACAAGAGCGGCACGCGTAAGGAAGAGCTACTGATGCCGCGCGAAGAACTGAACCGCGTGTGGATACTGCGCAAGGTTCTTAATCCGCTATCGCCGGTAGAGTCCATGGAACTGCTGCTGGATAAGCTTGGCAAGACACGTTCGAATGCCGAGTTCCTGGCGGCGATGAGCGGTTAGCAGTTACACCGGCGTCTCGCTCACTCGCTCTCAATGGGCCGCATCCGCGTTCTCTCCGACAATGTCGCGAATAAAATCGCTGCCGGAGAGGTGGTGGAGCGGCCCGCTTCCGTTATTAAAGAGCTTCTCGAGAATTCGCTAGACGCGGACGCGACCGAAATTCGCATCGATGCGGAGAATGCGGGTCGGCGTCTCCTGCGGATGCAGGACAACGGCTTAGGCATGCTGCGCGATGACGCGCTGCTGGCCTTCGAGCGCCACGCCACCAGCAAGCTAAGCGACGTGAAGGACCTGCTGGCAATTGCCACGCTCGGATTTCGCGGCGAAGCGCTTCCCTCCATTGCTTCCGTGAGCCGGCTGCTGCTTGAAACCAGGGCCGTTGAGGAGCGGATCGGAACGGCGGTGGAGTTCGCGGGCGGCAAGCTGCTCCGTTGCGATGAGATCGCGCGGCCGGTGGGCACCACCATCTCGGTCCGCGATCTTTTCTACAATGTGCCCGCGCGCAAAAAGTTCTTGCGGTCGGACCCTACCGAGCTTGCGCACATCGGCTCACTGGTGACGCACTACAGTCTGGGACACGCCAACAAGCGCTTTGAGCTATACCACGAAGGACGCGAACTGCTGAACGTCACGCCGGTGGAGACCTTGCGCGAGCGCGCGTTTCAGGTATTCGGCTCGGAAACGATGGAGGACCTCGTCAATCTGGGGCCCAAGACATTCCGGATTCCGCTTCCGCAACCGGACGACGCGTTCTCGCAATTTGCGCTGGAGGGCCTGATCTCGGGGCCGCACGTCCAGAAGCTGAATCGCAATTCGGTGTACCTGTTCGTCAACGGCCGGCTCATCCGCGACAAGGTTCTATTGCATGCCATCTCCGCGGCGTATCACAATCTCATGCCGGCCGGATGTTATCCGTTTGCGTTGCTGTTCCTGAATTGCGATGCGGGCGAAGTAGACGTCAACGTGCATCCGTCCAAAACCGAAGTGCGCTTCCGGCACGGCACGCTGGTGCATGACTTTGTCCGCGACGCTGTACGGGAACTGCTGATGGCGAGCCGGCCCGTGTCGAGCATGCCGCTTGCGCCATCGCCGGCCCCCGACAGGCACACGCAAGCTGCAGCAGTCTTGCCGTTCTCAGAGTTCTCGGCGCGCATGGAGGCGGCCGTCAGCGTCGAACCGGAGCCGTACCCAGCCGCCGAAGAAGCTGCGCTGCCTGAAATGCGCGTGGACCCACTGCCGAGGCCCAGTTCATCGCTCGCGTTCGCGCCGGCATTTAACGTTCCTAACTCGCTGCGCCGTGTTCCTGACACACACCGCGCGCTGGATCAATTGCCGCCCGATTGGGACCGCATGGATACGCTATCCGCTTTGCCGGACTTGCGCCCGCTCGGTCAACTGCATGAGAGCTTTATCGTCGCCGCGGGGCGCGATGGATTATGGATCATCGATCAGCACGTTGCGCATGAGCGGATTCTGTTCGAGCAGGTTCTGAAGCAGCGAGCGGCCGGAACCGCCGAAGTGCAGCAACTCCTGATGCCGTTGGTTCTGCAATTGACGCCCGGGCAGCAGCTGGAGTATGCACGCATCGCGGATGAACTGAACGCGTATGGTTTCGACACGGAGCCGTTCGGCCAGCGCACGGTTGCAATCAAGGCAGCTCCCGCGGGTGTCGGCCCCGGCGATATCGAGAAGATCGTCTTTGAGATTCTGGAGATCGCGGAGAGCGAACTGCGCTCCGCATCGCTCGATGAGATCCGCAGGAATGTATGCGCGACAATCGCCTGCCGCGCAGCGGTTAAGGTCAACATGAAGTTAGAGCCTAAGAAGATTGAATGGCTGCTGCGCGCTCTGGCGGCGTGCGAATATCCGATGACATGCCCGCACGGCCGGCCCATCGCGTTGCGATATAGCACGCGGGATATTTTGAAGAGCTTTCACCGCATATAGCTCAGGCCCAATCGCAAAGAGATTCGACGTACGCTGCTGAGCCATCGCGCAGCCAGCCATCCAACTGCGCCGGCTCCTTCAATTGCTGGCCGCGCTCACGCGTGACGATGGCGAAGGCGCAATCGATTTCCGGCAGAGCGGTCATATCCACAAACAGCTTTTCAAACTGAGCGGCGGGGAAGACATCCTCCTGCCCTTTGCCCCACCGCCGCTTGACGTCCTTCAGGGTTACGTAAGCCGGCATGCGGGCGGCGAGGATACGAACCGCGGCCGTCACCTTATCTAAGTCATCCAGATCATCGCGCGTCAGGCGGAAAGCGGCCAGCAAGCGATCGATATCCACCCAGAAGGTGTTCGAGTTGTAGTAGGAAAGCGATGACTCCAGATCCTCAGAGGGCAACGCAAGGCCTTCCACGAGCCGCAGGCGCGAATCGACGCGCGCCAACCCGCCGCCCCGGTCATCGACGTAGCGGCTGATTACTTCGAACGTGAGCGCGGCCCCGCGCTGGATGTGGAAGCCGAGCAGACCGGGATTGAGACTAACGCCCGTCGTGTCGATGTTGTGCACCATCAGATAATTCAACCGCGGGCGGCCGCGAATGAGCGAAAGAAGCACGCCGTTGCGCAGCATATTCGGCAGTTCGTACCAATGACCGGTCGGATGCAAGCACTGGGCGGGCAGATTGTCTGTGTAATCAGACCCTTCGCCGGACCGCAGCGCCCACTGAATCAGGGCGGCGCGGACGCTATCGCGCATCTTTTCTTTTTGCTCATCGAGAACCTGCTGCGAGAGTTCTTCCCATGCGAAGCGGAGATCGCGAGCCATAGGCACGAGCCGCAGGCCGATACTGCGTCCGGGCGAAAGAATTGCGTCCGCCCCCGTCTGCGAGATGAAGCGCTCAATAGGCCGGTGGGTCAAGTAGCTGGTAGTAATTACGTGCGGCACAGCCGTTCCGCAGGTTCGCGCGGTTCGACGGCTCTTTGCCAGATGCACTTCTATGAAATTGCGATAGCTGCCTGCCAGTTTGCAGAAGGGGTTCAGCGCCTTCACCACTCCCGCGCCCTGTGTCCAGCGGGTTCCGGCTCCCCCTGCCAGCGAGACAACCGCGACCTGGCCGTCGCGCAGCGCCTGAAAGCCGGTGGAAAGAAAATCCTCGCGGATTTCACGCCGCGCATCGAATAAATCCGCTGCGGCGGGATCCTCAATCCGGCTGGTGACCGGCAGCCGGTTCTGCGCCAGTCCGATTCTCCCGTTGCGCAGATCTGTCTTGATCTGCTCATGCGCGACCGGATCGAATCCGTTTTCCCGAAGCAGTTCACCGAGCGATTGCGTTTGCGCGTTTTGATCTTTTCCGGAGGACGGGATCAGCCTGTCGAAGAGGTTTTGCACCATGCCCGAGTATTCCGGGATATTTCTGCAGGCGCTGCTGAGGCGGTCAAGCTCCGCGCGAATTGAGAACGGCAACAGGTGCGAATCCCTTCGCAACAGGGCCGGAACCATGAGCGCGTAGTAACTCTCAGGCATGAGGCTGCGCTCGCCCGTCAGAAGCTCCGCGGACGTACCGTGCTCATTTATTGCGAAATCATAGACCACGGGCTCCATGGCGAACGGAACGGCATTTTCGAGCTGCGCTTTAAGCTCGCGCATCATCAAATGCAAGCGGTCTTGCGCAGATAGCTTGGCGGAGGGGCTGAACATGAAGCCCATGCCGCCGCCGGCCATCCCGCCGAGCATCCAAAAGCCCCAAAAGTCAGACTTCAACTCCGCGCGCACCTGGCTGATCAGCCTCTCTGTATAGAGATTGCTGGCCCACGGGATGATGCTTTGAATGGGGCCGAAGAAGTTGCGCTCAGTGGCGGCTCCGATGCCGCGCACATTGCCGGCGCGCAGATCGGCAAGAATCTCATCCAGGATGAGGCGGGCTTCATTACGGGCGACCCATTCGGGTTCCGAGCGCAGCAGGTATTTCTCAGTCACCATCTCGAGGATGGGGCCAACGTCCTGCGCCATCCCGCCGTGGACCAGAACCAGACTCTCCCGCAGCTTCCGGCGCGCCTGCTCGCTTATCTCAGTAGCGGAGAGGACGTGGTGAGCGGGAAGCAGGCGGCCGCGGCTGATGCCGAATTCCGGATCGCCGTCGCGCGACTCCACGCCTTCGATCAGTTTGATACCCGGCCAAACTCCGCCCGAATCCTGCCAGCCGCCGCCCGATCCGCCCAACCATTCGCCAAGAATGGCGCGGGCGGCAACCAGGCGGCGATCGGGTTGGGAGAGCGGTCCGGTCAGCCCATGCGCTTGATTCGTGGCGCGCATGCAGACCGAGATAAGACCGGCCAGCAGATTTGTGGACACAGCCAGACGCGAGCCTTTGGGAATGTCGCGAACGCGGCTGGCAAGCTCGATGCCGCGGCCCTCACCTACCAGGCGATCGAGAACCGCGCTGAGAGGCTGGACCGAGCCTTCCATAGCAGGCGGCACCAGGCCCGAGGCGATAACAGCGGCCTTCAGCAGGCCGAGATAGTCGCGCGCGAAATCAAAGAGCTCGTCAAAGCCGGCAATGTTCGCCGTGGCTCCCAGATCAATGCTGGTAAGGCGCAGAACCGGTTCGTCGATGACTCGAAAAAAAGCCTCGATTGGCGGCTCGACCTTGCCGGAACCGCTCACATCACGTGCACTCAGATCAATAGAGACGTTGAGGACACGTGCTCCTTCGGGGAAGTCCATCCCGAGGAAAAAGATGTCGCTCCAAGCGCTGTGAGTGAGGTCCATCCGGACAGGCGTTGACTCCCGCAGGATGGGATACGGGTCCTGATCCGAAGGCCGCTGCAGTAATTCCGGACGAATCGCGAGGGGGTAGTCGTCAGGATGCCCGATGCGCGACATCCACTGATTTCCACGCACGGAACGCACGCTCAGCCGGACCTGATCGGCCAGTGTCTTGAAGGCCAGGCCGCGGTAAGCGGCCGCCAAAGCGCTGCAGAGCGCAGCGTTGATGCCGCCGGCCGCCTGCGTCCGGAGCAAGACTTGGATAGCCTCTTCAAAGCGCCGCCTCAGAAGCTGGGAGGCGGCTTCGAAAGGGATGAGGCCGGATTGCGGTACATCGGTCCGCAGCGACAGATGAAAGCGATGAATCGCGTACAAAAAGAATTGGGCGCGGACGCTCTGGTAAAGATTGTGACTGCCGCGGCGGAACTGATCGAGGGAAGCGCACTCCGACAGCAGGCCGGCGGTGGAGGTAGCGAGGCAATATTCATCGGCAGATCTGTTCCTCACGTCCGCGTCCGCGGAGGTGATAATGGCAACCAGCGCGCTCACGCGCCGTGTCCAGCCGTGTTGGCTTCGGCATCGCGAAGCGCGACGATGTCGAGAAGTTGCGCAAGGATGGCATCGCGATCGTTGCCGTTGAGCGCGAGCGCAAGCTGCGCGCGGAAGAGACCGTACTTCACGCCGATATCGTAGCGGCGGCTGGTCTGTTGGATGGCCAGGTATTGTTCCTGGATCGCCAACTGGGCGAGAACGCTGGAAAGCGTGGTGAGCACGGACGGGTTGGCCAGTTCGCGGTCGAGAATCTCCATGACGCGCGGCGTCAACACGTGCATGCCGAAAAAGCAGAGGTAATGGCCGCTGCGAAGACCTGAGATGGTGAGGCTTTGTTCGGCCTCCGTCGGGGTCGGTTTTTCAATTACTTTCTCGACGCGGAAAAGATCCTGTTTCCCGGAGAGGCGCTGTCCGCCGATAGCGCCATAAAGCGGAAGCAGCGACTCGCGCGTGGCCTGCACGGCGGAAACTGCGCAGTCTTCTTCCTGGGCTACCTGCACAAGTCGACGAGTAGAGCTTGTGCCGTCTTTCGCCACGTAGAGATGATCGCCGACAAGGTGCAGGAACGGGTCTCCGCCGGTGAATGGCAGAGCGCAATGAACGGCGTGAGCGTAGCCGCGGGGCTGTGGCTGCTCTATGAAGCGCACGTTCCGGTCTCCGGCGGCACGTGTATAGGCGTCCTCCACGCCGGGCGAAACGATGACACAAATCTCATCAACATCGGCCGCCCGTACTTCCTCAAGCAGAATGCGGAGAACTGTTTTTTCGCGGCCGTCGCGGTCGATGAGAGTCTGCAGCGGGAGATTGCGCTGGTTGGGAGCGGCCGCCGTGATAACAGCTTTTCGAATTTCCATCGAAAAAGAATTATCTCAGGACAGCGGCTTTGGCGAGCGATACCTTGAGCCTGCGATCAGGGCAGAACGCGAAATGCCGGAACTTGCGGCAGCGGCTCTGGCGTGGGTTTCGATCTGAGTTGGCCGAGCTTAATAGAGGCTTTAAAGATCACTCCTACGGGAACGATACCTCCCAGTTTGTGCGCCGCGACAGCCGCCAGACCCATCGATGCAATGCATCCGCATGAGCCACAATCGGGATTACCGCCGAATTGACAGGGCGTAATTTTAGTCTTGAGGTCTGCCGAAATTGTTTGCGTGGTCAATGCAAAGACACATTCCTGAGGGTTGTGGGGAGGCGATGCCATCTGGCGGATCAGTCCTTCCGGCATGTCGAGCTTCGGAAATTCCTTGCGCAACTCGAGCAATTCGGCGATTACCTGCATACGTTCCGCGGCCGTCAGAATCTCAGGCAAGTCGTCTCCCACCTGCGGTGTGAAGAGGCTGAACCAGATTTTGAGAATTTCGAGCCGGGGTGTCCAGAATTGCAGAAACTCGCGCAAGTAACCGGGCCGCTTCATGAGTTGTCCGGTGATGGTGGAATGAATGGTGACTCTCTGACCAGCGATATTCGCAAGAATCCGCTCGTAGGTCGCTGGCTTCCGCCGTTCATCGTGCTCGGGCTGCAAGCCATCGATCGAAACGACGACGTTCATGTGAGGCAGCGAGGCCCATGCTGATGGAAGAACCCGAAATGCGCTTGTCACGATCTGAACGTGAACGCCGCGGGCGAGCAGAAGAGGAACCAGGATTTCCAATTCGCGATAACGAACCAGAGGATCGCCGCCAACGATTGAAAGGTGTAACGGCTTCAACCGGTCAACCACCTCAAGAACGCCGTCCACCAGGGCCTGTCCTTTAAGATCATTCAACTCACGTAGAGTCACGCCTCCGCCCAGATGAGCTTCCTCATACGCGTAGCACCCAGGGCATCGAAGGGGGCATTCTCGGGTAATTTCGATGGAAAGAGAGGGCGGCTCACCCTTCAAAATCTTGCGCCAAGCTTTAAGAATCTCTGATGTCTGCAACGTTCAATCCTTTTACGTACCATTCGCGGCTTCGGCCGTTTAGGGCTAGCAGCGGGAGCGTGTAGTCCAACAAGTGAAAACCGGCTTCTTGCCTAAACGCCTTACAAACCCCACACTCGGAGAAGCAGACGAGAGCGACAGAAGCACGAATTTACAGAGTTGCAGGATCTAACCAGGTCGTTGGCGGAGAGGAATCGGCTGCTTGATGAGCCAATTGAGCAGTGCACGATGGCGATGCGATCACATCCGGGATGTGTTGAATGCGGATCGCCGGCGGCGAAATCGTTTCCCCGGCAGGGTAGACCGCATCAACACGCGCTGTTACGTGATGAGGTACGAATCGAAGGGACACAGACCATCTGGAACTCGACGAGTTGAGTGACTCCGGACGATCTGGAATGTTGTCCAGGTTTGCGGACAGGAGAAAGATCGCTGCTACCAGTGCGATCCATTTCGAGCGTCTGAGAACGCAATTCAGAATGAGGCCACCAACGTTTATGTTAACCTTTTCAACCGATCTTTGCTTCACGTGAGTTTTACCAGTTCCGCCATACGTTTTCAGGACCGCGGTTTGGCGAGGCAAAACTCCAGTCCTGTCAGGCTCTCTTGAATCTCAAAATCGCGAAATTTCGTCTGCGCCAGGAACTGCTCGAATTCTCTTTTCGTGTAAGCGCGCTTGAGCAGCATGAATCGAAAAGTAAGTTTCGTGATCAACCCGTTTACTGCGCCCAGCTTCATTTCGTCGACCGCCTTGCGGATGGATTCCTTGGATGCGTCTCCGCGGAGGTCGATGATAAGCGCTCTTCCGCCCGGCGTGAGAACCCGGTGCATTTCCTTCAGCGCCCGCAGAGGCTCGGTGAAGTTCTTAAAGGCGGCGCGGCAGAGCAGAAAGTCGAACGAGTCGCTCCCAAAAGGCATGTGCGCGGCGTTGCCGAGTTGGAACTCGACCGGGACATGTTCTTTAGCAGCATTGGCACGGGCGATATCGACAAACGTTTGACTTATATCCAGGCCCGTTACGCGAAAGTCGCCGAGTTTGGCGAGCTCGATCGCAAAGTAACCTGGCCCTGGAGCTACCTCGAGAACGCTGCTGCCGGGCCCAAGCTGTTCCGCGGTTTGCCGCGCGAGCACTCTAAAATCTTCAAGCGATTTCCTGGTGAGGCGTGCGTACCATTTGGCGATGACGCCTTCCATTCCTAAACCTTTGTACGGTTTGACGGTTGCTGCATAAGCTGGCATAAGCTTCCTTTCTGGTGCGATCGTAGCCAGTTTTCCTGGACCGGCCAAGCCCGATTCGGCGAATCCACGAAGGCTGGCGGTCAGTTGCGGAAGTGAGAGGCGTAATTGCAATGGCTGTCGTAGACCGAAGCTGTACTTCCGACCGGAAGCGTTTTTGAGTCAAGCTCATATGATCGAAAAATTCTCATAACAACCGCTCCGCTGGTGAGTGTCCTCATGGCCCACAGTCCTCCGCGCCGGAGAATGGTCAGTCGCGCTCGCGCCAAGCAAGTTTTCCCGTACCATCTCCACGGGTGGGCGACATAGAAGTGGAAGTCAAGCGGCGCGGCGGGACTCCCAGTAGTCCTCGAAGCGGGCATTGAGGTAACAACATCGCAGGGCGATGATGGAGTTGGCGCCACGGACGGTCCAGAACATACCGGATTGTTTGAGGCGGGAAGCGATTACGGTCTTGCAGGCGGCTTCAATCACACCGGAACCGACGAACAGATGCTGACGGCGGAACTTTGGGTATCGCATGCGCTCGGCATTTCGCTCAAAGTAGTCCGCCTCCAGGCGAATCTTTTCCAGAACGTCAGTATTAGTTGACTCGATCGAGCGCAACGAGAGAAGCAGCTTTTCGATTTTCCCCTTATCGAGCAGACGCTTTTGGTGGACTTTCATCCAGTCCTTCTGGTTCGGCGGATCGTTGGGATACAGCCTGCGAGCGAGTTCCCAAAGGTGGTGGCGCGCGTGATAGAGATCGACGACCTGGACGGCGCCCGGGAAGTGCTGATCGGCAAGGTTCCAGATCCACTCGGCTCCGTCGCCTATGACGACTTTCTTTGCCGCGCGGCTCCAGCCACGGTTCCAGGCTTCCAGATAGATGCGCTTACCAAACTCCTCGGCCGTCTCGATGGCTCCCGTATAGGTAGTCGAATCCGGATCGCGAATCGCGTGGCCTTCTTTATCCCAGGCCGTCTGGGTGAAGACGCATCCCAGTTTGACCTCCCGCGTATGAGCTGGCTGACCGTCGGTTTTGCCCTTGCGACCCTCGGTTTCTTTCTTCACCACCGGCACGCCGGTCCCGTCCATTTGCACACACAGAATCGGAATGGTCTTGCCGATGATGACGGGCAGGTCCAGCTGGACGGCTTTGTGGATTTCGCGCTGCTCGCCTGTTGCGATGTCGGCTCCAATCGCCTCCGCCGTGCGCTCCACTGACTTGGCGGTCACTTCCAGACCGGCCAGAACCTTCATCTGCTCGCGGCCGTGATCGAAGGGCGACTGCTGACCCACCAGAGCCTGCATGCGGCGCACGCCCGGAGAGCAGTCGCGGTTTTCAATATCGAGCTGGCGGTCGGCGGGGAACTGGCCGTTGTGACAATGCGGACACAGATACCAGGGGCGCGACAGTTCCACCTCGCCCAGTGCTGTGAGAAGCCGTCGCGAGCGCCGTTCGCGGTAGCGCGCCTGATGACCGCACGGGCACGTGATATGGCGCCGCTCAGCGGCAGGCTCGGGGATCTGCAACAACCGCGTGAGAGCCGTCGCCCCGGCCTGATGCAGGGCGGTGCGGAAGCCAATTTCCACCGCCTCCAGGTCCATGCCATCGGTCCGCTTCCGTTCGGCGAAAATGCGACTCAACAGAGTGGTTACTTCGTGCGTGATCTCCGCGTGGATCGCCGCGGCCGTTTTTTTTCCTCTGGCGTCAGCGTATCCCCGACCGGGCGCAGGGCGCAGATCTTTTCGCTGACCTCGATGATCTCTCCACAGAGTGCCTGAAACTTGTGAAACTCGGTGACTTCCTGTTGTGCCTTGCGCAGCGTCGCTGCCGAGCGGAAGGTCTCGGTCACCGTCTTGCCTTTCACTCGGCGCGTCAGACGAAAGTTAGGGCCATGCCCGGCGTCATCTCGTTTGGAACAATGGCAACCGGGTTTCCCGCACTTGCCGGACGTGGCGGTAATCGAGCCGCGACGGAAGTCGCCGGCGGCGGCAAGCTGGCGGAACAGGTCGGTTCGTTTGGCCTCCAATTGAGGCAGAGTGTCGGTCATAGTAGCTCCTCCTCTTCTTAGCGTATATAGACGCTAAGATTCGCGCCACAAAAAAAGAAACTAACCGATCCTGCACTCTCAGGTCGCACACCCCATCTCCACGGCGGCATTGACAATTCGAGCACTGTGCGGTATCGTCAAAAGGCACTCGGTCGGACCGGGCTGCTGAAAAAAGCGAGGTATCGACGGATTCTCGTGGAGTTTAGTAAGAAGTTTTGCCCTCCTTCAGCTCCCCTGCTAATTCATCCGATTAAGTTGCCGAGGCTCCAGTTGGAGTTCTTGAACGGCAGATCGTCTCTGGCGACTGTTTGAATATTTCACTCAACATGATGAAAGGATTAACAATGCAACTTGATTCCCTAAAACGCCCGACGGATTGGTTCCGCGTCCACTCTTTCAAAAACTTGGAAGATCCGACTGGAAAAATCGAGCGCCGCGAGATGGTGGTGTCCCTGGACCAATACCCGCACAGTTTTGGGTTAGGTCCTAACCCACGACTGCCAAATCTTGGCTCGCCCGTTTCAAAGAAAATTGGAGATACGCTGAAAGAGAACTGGAAAACCTTCCATTTACTCAACAGAGGCATTACTATCGTTGCCAAAAAGGTCGAGTTTGACAACAAGAGTCAGCGCGTCCGGTTGGTTTTAGACGAGAGCACCGATGAGGAGAGGTTGTACGGCATTCTCGACGGCGGAAACACGAACGAGCGAATCAATAAGTGGAGGGAAGAACTCACCGATGAGGAATCGGCTTTAAAACTTGCCGAAACATTCGTCAATACACAAGTCTTAGTACCAACTCTGAATGGTGCCGGCGAGCTTAGTCCTGAGATGCTTGACTTACTTAACGATATCAAGGAAGCGAGAAACACGAGTGTGCAAGTTAAGTCCAAATCTTTGGCCGATGCACGCCGTCACTTCGATGTTCTTAAGAAAGCGTTGTCTAAAGAGCCGTACTACAACGAAATTTCTTGGAAAGAGGGTGAAGGCGGCAACATTGACGCGCTGCAAATCATAACGTTGCTGATGGTCTATTACCCAAGCTTTGCAACTTCCGCGGATGGAGAGCCGAGCAATGCGTACGGTCACAAAGAAAGGTGTCTTGATGCTTTTCTTGACTATTCCGAAAAAGAGCCGAATGAGCTTGAGAAGTGGATCGGGATCGTGCCTACGATTATGCGCTTATTCGACGCCCTGCAGGTTACCCTTCCAGACCACTACAGCGGTCGGTTTGGGAAGATTGACGAAGTAAAAATCTTCGATGAGAAGCGGTACCAGAAGGGCGAAAAAAAATACCGTAACACGCCAGCAAAATCCCAATTTATGGGCATGCAGATGAAGTATCAATATCCAGTTGGTTGGCTTTATCCGCTCTTTGCGGCCTTTCGCCACCTTGCTGGCCAGGCGAAGGACCGATCTGAAATCGCATGGCGTCGAGATCCAGTCAAGTTTTGGCAGGAGCATGGCGCGGAATTGGTAAAGCGGTACGAGCCTCATATTCGAGATGCGGGTTACGAGACCAAGAAAATCGCTACCAGCTACATCTGCTATCAGGCTATGGGCCAAGCAGTTAAGGATCTTTATAAGGACGAGTTGCTCAAGGAGGCTGGCATCAGCGTCTGAGGGATCAACCGTTGGAAGAACTTGGCCCCGTTTGGCGGATTCGATTTCGAACTCTACCTGGAGTGACCGGGGGCGGGTCACTCCAGAGTTCGCAAATCTAACGTGTAGTTGCTAGCGGTCCGACGGCGATTTCTGATTCAACGAATTACGCTTGCGTTCGCCGAAGAATTACTTGGATTGGACTAGAAGGGAGCGGGTTTTACGAGTTTCGTCCGGAGCTGCGTAACTTCAGCGGGCTCGACATTCGTATATACGTTTGTAAGCATCTCCATGTATAGAGACTGCATCGGATTAGCAGGAGAAATAGTTATGAGAAAGAAATTGTTACTTTGCTTCCTGGCTTTCGGGATGACCGCTGCGTTCGCGGCGAGCAATACCTTCAAGGTCGATTTGCCCCAGGATTCAACAATTAACGGCAAGACGCTGAAGGCCGGCAGTTACAAAATAGAACTGGAAAACGGAAAGGCCATCATAAAGTATGGCAAGGAATCCATCGAAGTACCGGCGCGCGAGGAAACGTCTCCCAATAAATTCGAGTCCACCGAGTCAACGTACCTGAACAACACTATTTTGCAGGAGATTAGCGTAGGCGGTACGCACACGAAGATTATTTTCGAAGGCGCAACGCCCATGCACTCGGGCATGTAGGTAGAAACTACTTCAGTTTGGAGACGCGCTGCTCGTATAGAATGAGCAGCGTGCTCCATGTGCGCGCAACCAGGCGTGAGTTTTTAGGCGTTCTTACCGCGTCCGCGCTGGCGGGAGCGGCTTCTGATTGGATTGAGCTGTTCGACGGCAAGACACTCGACGGTTGGCGTCCCAGCGAGAACAAGGGCTCCTGGAAGGTGCGCGAGGGCGCGCTGGCTGCCGATGGGCCCCGCTCGCATCTCTTTTATACAGGACCTGTTCACGGCGCGGACTTCCGCAACTTTGAACTGGAAGTGGAACTCCTAACGCGCCCCGAATGCAATTCCGGAGTCTACTTTCACACGCGGTATCAGGAGAGCGGTTTCCCGGAGAAGGGCTTCGAAATCCAGGTCAACAATACGGCTTTAGGAGAAGGAACCTACCGCGAGCGAAAGAAGACCGGCTCCCTTTACGGGCTCCGGAATATCTACAAGCAATTCGTGCCTGACGATCAGTGGTTCAAAATCCACGCGGCGGTCCGTGGCAAGAATGTGCGCGTTCATGTCAACGGCATGCTGCTGGTGGACTATGTGGAGCCCACCCCGCCGGTCATTCCCGAGGGTGGAGAGCGCGAGCGCTTTCTTGACCATGGCACCTTCGCGCTGCAGTGCCACAACGACGGATCCAAGGCGTTCTTCAGAAGCGTTCGCGTCCGGCCGTTGCCGGGCGATCTACCGCCTTCCAGCGAGCCAGCACCTTTGGTGGACGCCCTGTATCGCGAGATCATCAACATCGGCCGCCACAACGTTCCGATGGTGGACTATCACGTCCATGTGAAGAACGGCCTCACGTTAGAAGGGGCGCTGGAGAAGTCGCGGCGGGATGGCATCGAATATGGAATCGCCGTGAATGCCGGTCTACTTTCCGGAGTGAAGAATGACGCAGACGCCCAGCGCTGGGTCGAGAGCATGCAGCACCAGCCCTGCTTCGTTGCGATGCAAGCGGAAGGGCGCGAATGGACCACGCTCTTCTCGCTCCGCACTGCGTCTTCCTTCGATTACATCTTCAGCGATTCCATGACGTGGACGGATAATCACGGGCGGCGCATGCGGCTCTGGATGCCTGAAGAAGTCGGCGTCATTTCGGATCCGCAGGAGTTCATGGATACGCTCGTCGACCGCACGCTCGGAATTCTTGAACACGAGCCAATTGACATTTACGCCAACCCCACCTATCTCCCGGCTCAGATCGCCAAAGACTACGATGGGCTCTGGACCCAGGAGCGCATGCAGAAGGTGATTGACGCGGCCGTGCGAAATCAGGTCGCGATTGAGCTGAACAATCGCTATCGCATACCCAGCGCCACTTTTGTTCGAGCTGCGAAATCCGCGGGTTGCAAGTTCAGCTTTGGCTCAAACAACGCGGGCGAGTCTGATCTCGACCGCTGCGCATACGGCCTCGAAATGCTGAATGAGTGCAAATTAGGATGGCAGGATTTTTTCGTACCAGGCGCATGGACTTCTCGCGCGGTCGATCGCAAAGGCGGTGTGCTAAAAAGCTAGTCTGCTGAGTCATAAATAGCTTGCATAAAGAAAGAGAACGTTCTATGGTAAGACATGGAGCTTGGCCGGGGGCGTCCGAAGAAGCATGAGTTGGTGGTGAGCGCGGCGCAAAAGGTCGAGTTGGCGGGTTTGGCGCGGCAATCGCGCAAGGCCCGGTCGGTGGCCTTTCGGGTCCGGATCATTCTGGAATGTGCGGGGGGCCTGAGCAATGCCGCGGTAGCCGCAAAGCTGCACACCAGCGGCTTGACGGTCGGTCTTTGGCGCGACCGCTTCATCGCGCAAGGCATCGCCGGGCTGGGTGGCGAGCCGCGCCCGGGAGCGCCACGCGAGATCGGCGATGATCGCATCGAACAAGTAGTGCGCTTGACGCTGGAGAAGACGCCAAGCGGAGCCACGCACTGGTCCAGCCGCGGGCTGGCAGCCAGCACCGGGCTGAGTCAGTCCAGCATCAGCCGGATCTGGCGGGCTTTTGGATTGAAGCCGCATCGCAGCGAGAGTTTTCAGCTCTCCAGTGATCCGCTGCTGATTGAGAAGGTGCGGGATATCGTCGGGCTGTATCTCGATCCACCGCACCATGCGCTGGTGTTATGCGTGGATGAAAAGTCACAGATTCAGGCCTTGAGCCGTAACCAGCCGGTGCTGCCCATGCGCGTTGGACAAATAGAACGCCGCACGCATGACTACCAGCGCCAGGGTGTCACCAGCCTGTTTGCGGCTCTGGATATCGCTACCGGTAACCTGCTCGGCAAATGCTACCGACGCCATCGCTCGGTGGAGTTCCTCGGCTTTCTCAGGCAGATCGACACGGCAGTTCCGGCCGATTTGGACATCCATCTGGTGCTGGACAACTATGCGACTCATAAGACAGCGCTCGTTCGGAAATGGTTGCAAAAACGGCCGCGTTACCAGCTGCACTTCACGCCCACCCACGCCTCCTGGCTGAACCAGGTCGAACGTTGGTTCGCTCTCCTAACCCAGCGCCAGATCAAGCGCGGTTCCCACCGAAGCGTTCCAGAACTGGAAGCAGCCATCCGGGAGTTTATCGCCGTTCATAACCAGCAGCCAAAACCCTTTCGCTGGACCAAATCGGCAGATCAGATTCTCGCCTCCATCGCACGCTTCGCCTCTTCCACACTCGCCGCTCATCGGCCCAAAACTTATACAAGAAATCAATGGCTCAGAAGACTAGTACCAAGTTGCAGAAATTCGAGTAGTCAAGGACGCTTACGCTTCCGGCTCAGTTTCAGCATCTTAGGTTGTGGGAAATATAACGCTAATTTCCGCAAGTAGGCACTAGCCCGCTATTCCTCGCGCAAGGCCCTCACTGGATCGATCAAGGAAGCGCGCCGGGCAGGGGCATATGCCGCCAAGACAGTTGTCAGCAGCAGCAGCACCGAAACCGCGACGAACGGAAATACTTCGATGGGGAAGGCGAACAACAGCGTCGACACAATCGCACGGGACGCGAAGAGGCCGATGAGCAGGCCTATCGCCAGGCCGCCAATTCCCAGCACCAAGCCCTGCCGCAGCACCATTCGCGAAACGTTGCGGCGGTCCGCCCCCACGGCCATCCTTATGCCAAACTCACGAGACCGCCTACTCACCGAGTAGGAGACTACTCCATACAATCCAATAACCGAGAGAATGAGGCCCATCAGCCCCATCACGCCAACCGTTTCCGTAATCATGTTGGGGGTCGCGACCGCGCGGCTCTCATACAGGCTTCGCATGGTCCGCACATCGAAGACAGGCATATTTCGATCGAGGCTTTGAGCGGTCCCCCTCAACACAGGAACGAGGCCTGCGGCGTCCGCGTTTTTCGATTCCGCCAGCAGCGACATGCTCGACTGCGGATTTTGCGAGAACGGCAGATAGAGAAAATCGAGTGGTGACTCGGTGATCCAGACATACTTAGACATTCTTGCGACTCCGACAATTTCCACTACCTTGCCGGAGGGGTCTTTCAAGTGAATACGCTTTCCCAACGCGCTTTGGCTGGGCCAATAATGATGCGCAAATTCTTCATTCACGATGGCAACCGGCGTTGTGTTCGCTTTATCGGATTCCAGGAAGTCCCGGCCTCTGACAAGCGGAATCGCCATGGCGCGGAAATAATCGGGAGTGACTACGTTGTCGAAGGTATCGGTGGCGTGTTCGCCGCGCTTGAGCTGGCGGCCTTCCGGCACCACGCCGATCATGCCAACGCCGTCCATGGACATCGGAATTACGGACGCCAGCGCTGCTGAACTTACACCCGGCGCTAATCGCGTTTTATCCAAAAGCTGTTTGTAGAAGAGGTCTCTTTGCGAATCCGTGTAGTGAACAAGCCCCGGATCGAATCGAATTAATTGGAGATGATCGGTTCGAAAACCTGGACCGTGGTTCAGTTGCGCTCTAAATCCAGCCAGCATGATGCCGGAGATGATCAGTAACACCAGGGATAAAGCGACTTGCCCCACGACGATGGTGTTGCGTCCCCACAGGCGGCCCACCCGCGCTCCCGTTCCATCTTTTTCTTTCAGAGCCTGCATCAGGTCAGGCCGCGTACTGCGAAACGCCGGCACGAGCCCGAAGAGAAAGGTGCTGGCAATGGCGATAGCCAAGGTAAATAAGAGGGCGCGGTCATCTAAACGGAAGTTAAGGTTTACCGGGATGTCGGTGGGTAGAGGCAGCGTGTTGAAGAACTGGACAGCCGCGAAGGCGATCACCAGTCCAGCCGCTCCGCCGCCTATGGCAAGCAGGAGATTCTCAATCAGAAGCTGGCGGATCAAAGCGCCGCGGCCCGCGCCTATCGCCAGCCGTAGAGCGATTTCACGGGCACGCACTGTGGAGCGGCTGAGCAGCAGGCCGGCAACATTCGCGCATGCCACCAACAAAACGCAAATGGCCAGCAGGACAAGCATGATCAGGAGCGCGGTGTCGGGCGGAGACCGTTCTGCCCGAAGCTGGAACTCCGTTTCTACTTTGAGTCGCAGATTCTGATCCACCTTCGGGTACATGCTCCGCAAAGCGGTCGCGATGGCGCTTACATCGGCCGTAGCTTGAGGAATTTCCACACCTGGCTTTAGGCGTCCTTTCACGTCGAGCCATCGCACGTCGCGCTTAGTCAGGTTATCTACGCCGCCCAAACTCGGCGACATCGCCAGCGGAACATATAGCGCCGGCTTAAATTCATCTAAGCCGGGGAACTTTTCGGGAGCGATTCCGACGACGGTAAATTGGATGCCATTCAGCCAAACCTTCCGGCCGACTGCTGACGGACTCGCTCCAAATTCACCCGCCCACAGATCGTGGCTGAGCACGATCACAGCGTCTCTGCCAGCCACGCGGTCTTCGTCCGGACGGAAGTCCCGTCCAAGCGCCGGCTTCACGCCAAGGACTCTAAAAAAGTTGCCCGAGAGAAACATTCCGTATTTAATGCGCGGCTGTGCCGCATGGTCAAGCGAGAACCCAAAGGAAGAATAGGCGGAGGCGAGCAAGCCCTCGAAGGTACGGTTCCGGTCGCGCAAGTCAACGTAATCGGGATACGAGATGGAACTCGATGCTCCGAACATTCCCGTGCTCACGGTGTTCACCGTCACTACTCTGCTTGGCTTCAGGACCGGCAACGGACGCAGCAGCATGACATCGGTCCAACTGTAAATAGCCGAGTTTGCCCCGATGCCAATGGCGAGCGAGCAGATGGCGACGCTTGCAAAGACCGGATTCTTTCGCAGCATTCTGACTGCGTAACGCAGGTCGTTGAGCATGAATGCACCTCTTCGGTCAGGAATAGTTGGGCAATTTGCGAACCGTGTTGGTTCGGAAGCAATACTCGTAGATTCATTGACTTGTGGAGGTGAAGCGCGGAGGAAGTGTCCGAATTCGGAACGGCTCTGTTGCGTGGGCGATGAAGGCGGGCGCTGCACGTCAATCGGCCACGACATAAAATAAGGGATTGCTATTTCGGCTGGAGCCCGTGCGCTTTTCCTTTGTTGCGCGCGAGTCAATCCACTTTCCCGAGGGCAAGTCAGCGAACATCCTGCGGGGCGCAATTCGGGGGGATCTTCCGCCGCATCGCTTGCGTGCCGCAGTGTAGTGGCGTGAGTGAATGCAAATGGCGGGCGAGCTGCCCGTATGCGGGATGTTCGAGCCTTCGGCGACGTCGGGTCCAAGCGGGCTCGCCGATTGGCCGAATGCAGGACATCGCACGCATCAGCAACGGCAACTGCAATCAGAGGTTGAGCGCATGACGCAGTTGACTCGCGAGGCGGCGCCAAGAATGAAAGCGAGGGAGGCATAGAGATTATGCGGCATGCTTACGGTAAGATGCTCAGGCTCTATCCAAAGGAATACCAGGCGGCTTTTGGCGAGCAGATGTTGGCAACATTCGACCAAGCTGGAAGCGATTGAAGCGCAGAGACGGGTCCAAATGCTGGTAAGCCGGATCGAATTTGCTATCGCCCATCATGATTTCCCGAAGGCGCGGCTCTATTGCGAAGAGGAGCGGGTTGCGCGTTTATGTATGGAGAGGCTGCTCGAAGAACCGCCGGCGGCGCATGTCTGAAGCCGACCGTTCCGTGCAAGCAGTTAAGGCAGGTCTCTGTAATTCGTGCGTTTATAGGAAGACGATCGCTTCTGATAGAGGATCGATCTTTTACAAGTGCTTGCTTTCCGAGAAGAATTCCAATTTCCCAAAATATCCGAGATTGCCGGTGCTTACTTGCGCAGGCTTCAAGCCGCTCGCGTAAAGGGACTGTGAAAAAATCCAAGGCTGGGAAAAACCGGCGATGGAAAGACGGAAGCTTGTCATTACAGAATACATGGTTGTGCAAGTATGATTCGGGACGCCAGCCACGCCCAAGTTTCTTTAGAAATGATCCCAACCGCCCTAAATTCGTCTCCGCGAGGCAGGAGGACGAGGGGAAAAGGCCTTTATGATCTGGAATCTACTGCGCGACCGCCGGTCGGACGCGGATCCACTGCCTAACGTTGTAAGCCAAGGCGATCCACAACGCTTCCGTACCCGCCTTCACAATCCCACGTACCGAAAATTGCCTCAGCTTTTGCACTCCCTTGATCCACAGATGCGGAAACTCGGCAATTTCACAACGCTTCTGATAAAGCGTCTTCACCGCTCGACGTTTCATACGTGCCAGATAGCCGCTCATCGCCTTACTCTCTACCGGTAACTCCACACGCCGCGGCCCACCACGATAGCCGCAACACTGTTTGAGGAACTGGCAACTCTTGCAATTCTTAGCTTGGGCTTGAAAGATGGTTTTGACTACGCCGTGATGTTTCTTTTGTCCGATCGCCACCAAGGTCTTGCCATCCGGGCACAACAACGCTTGGCCACGCCCCTGCCGCTGAAAGGCAGTGGCTGCAAACTCTTTCGCAATCCCGGCGCGAGCGCACGCCCCGGCTTGCCGCGCGGCATCGCCTTTCCACGGCGCAATCAGTTCCACATTCCGCTCGGCCGTTTGTTCCACGTTGTCGCGCGTGGCATACCCGTTGTCGGCGATGATCGTCTGCGGAGTCGCCAAGCCACTCTGCTCGATCCGCTCCAGCGCTGGTATCAGTTGATGCAGATCGTTGTGATCGCCCGTCAATCCAACCGCTACGATCATGCGCGATTGCGCTTCGCTGGTGACCTGCATGTTGTAGCCGGGATGGAAGCCACCGTCGTTGTCTTTCATCTTGCGCGCTTCCGGTTCACTATCACTGACGCGCAAATCCGCCCGATTTTTCGGCGTTGTGCGGGCTTCCAGGTTTTCCAGTTCTTTCAGCGCCGCTTCGCCGCGGGCCACCGCTTCGCGCGCCGCACGCTGTTGCGCGGCTTGCCGCCGCTTGTCCATCTGCTCGTGTTCCTGGGCGGCTTCGCGGTCCAACTTCTTGACCACTTTGCGGGCCGCCCTCAGGCGTTTTTCTAATGTCCGGCGCCGGTGCAAAGAACTCTTCGCCGCTTGCGCCTTCATCTTGGTTCCATCTTGCAGCAGGGTCTCCAGATTCACCACTCCAGCTTTCTCCAGCATCGCCAGAAACTCAATGAATAGCTTCTCCAGCGCCTCCCGGTGCCCCACCCGAAAATCCGCCAGCGTGTGATAGTTCACCTCTTGGCCTGCCGCTAGCCAGCGCAGGCCCGGTTCCTGCGACATCATCCGTTCAATCGACCGTGCCGAGGCCACGCCCAGTGTGTAGCAATACACCCAGATGCTCACCAGCAGGCGTGGCGACCAACAGGGCCGGCCCGCTTCGCCCTCCCGTGTTTTGCAGTCTTTGGCAAACTGTTCCAGATTGAGCTTCCCGGCCAGTTCCCAGATCACTCGCGCCGGGTGGTTCGCCTCGATCAGAATCTCGTAATCCAATACTTGAAAACTGGTTTGCGAGCGGTCGATCGGTTTGTACTTGATCTTGCCGACCAGCGGCTTGTCGCTACTCACTCTTCTAGCGTAAATCCAGTTCAAACATTTTGTGCCCTAAATGTTCCGGATATTTTTTCACAATCCCGTAAAACTAGGGTTCTACGCCGCCGGCCGGATGTTTTGATTCACGCGGAAGAAGTTCCCGGGATCGTACTTCGCTTTGATCGCCGCCAGCCGATTGTAATTCCCCCGGTACGTCGCCCGAATCCGGTCCTCGCCTTCTTCCATCATGAAATTCAGATAAGCCCCGCCGGCGCCGAATGGATGCAGCGCCTCGTAATAACCTCTTGCCCAATCGGTGATTTTGCCGCAGTTCGCCGGATCGGGGTCTACTCCCACAATCACCTCGCTCCAGACGGCATCGCGGTAGCTGAATGCCGTATCGGATTCGGCCGACTCGATTCACTTTTCCATTGACCGGATACAGGTGCATCGTCGATTGCCAGGTCGGCAGAAGAGCCCCGTGTTCCAGATGCTTTTCAATCGCCGCATCGCTGAGTTCCCTGAAGAAATCAGCCTTCCAGTACCATTGCAGACCTGAGGGATAAATACCGTCGAACAGTCCCTGCAGCATCGGAAACGGCATCGGCGCGAAGAATTCGAAAGCCGGCGGACGGTAGCTGCGAATCGGCTCCAAAATCGTATTCGCCTGCTCCATCGAACCCTGATAGCACCACACGATGCCGCACATCTTTCGCAGGTGCAGCTCCTCGGGGAAGGGCGGTCCCGGCGGCACGGTCATCATGGCGAAAAAGCCATTCATTTCTTCGGGCGCCTGCGTGATGAACTCGCGGTACCACTTCATCACGTCCGCCGCATCTTTCAAATTCCAGAGCATCGGACCGGCGCAAACGGTATCCACCGGGTGCGCCTCAAACAGGAAGGAGGTCACAATGCCGAAGTTTCCCCCTCCGCCGCGCACCGCCCAGAACAGGTCCGTATTCTCCTCGGCGCTCGCGACCACGAAGCTGCCGTCAGCCAGCACCATATCGACCGAGAGCAGGTTGTCGATTGTCAGCCCGTATTTCCGCGTCAGGTGCCCCATCCCTCCGCCCAACGTCAGCCCGGCAACGCCCGTGCTAGAGATGATGCCCGATGGGACAGCCAAGCCGAATGCGTGTGTCGCATGGTCCACATCGCTCCACTTGCAGCCTGCCCCCACCAGCACGGTGCGCGAGGAAGGATCCACCCTCACGTAATTGATGGGCGCCAGATCGATGACCATGCCGTCGTCGCAGACGCCCAGACCGGCGGCGTTATGCCCGCCACCGCGGATCGAAACCCGCAGACCTTGGGCTTTCGCCATTCGCACCGCGGCCATCACATCGGCAACATCGGTGCACTTCGCGATCAGCCGCGGCCTGCGATCGATCATCCCGTTGTAGACTTTCCTCGCGTCGTCGTACGCCGCATCCTCAGGCTCGAGCACTGCGCCGCGGAACTGGCCGCGAAATTCGGTAATAGCTTCCTGTAACGACATTGCCGTTCTCCTTGCCGCCGGCGCTCTGTTCATGTTTCGCGCCGGACTCATCCACTTTGCCCGGCGCGCCGTTCTAAGAGCGTTCTATAGAGGCAGCTTTCGGCCGTTCGGCCCGCAAGAATCGACAATCTTCGCTCGAACGCCAGAGAACCACGATCGCCGCGCTGCCTCAACACCCCGTCGGAAAGCTGGCGCGGGCCGCTTCGACCTTTCCTTCCGCGGCCAGCAGGTCCCCCTGCACGCGATGCAGCTCCGCGACGGTCCATTCCTCGCCGTTTTTGCTAGCGAACGCAAACCCGCTCGATAGACTCGCCAGCGCCTCGCCAACCTGACCGGCGCGTCCAAACGTTTCCGCCAGCAGCGTTAAATAGTAGGGCAACCGGATTTCAGCACCCAATCTGCGCAACCCCTCCAGCCCTTCGCGAAGTTGAGCCAGACCGGCCCTGACATCGCCCTCCGCGGCAAGCGCCCAGCCCGTCAGCGACATTTGCCATCGCCAGGTAATACGAAAATCCATGCCGACTGCACAATTCCACAGCCTCCCGCCCCCGTTCGAGCGCCGCCCGGCTTTCGCCCCGGAAAACATGCAGCATCGCGGCGTAATCGAGCGCGATCGCCTCGCTGAAAGGGTGGCGCATCCGTCGCGCCGCCGCGATCGCCTCCGCGGCGTGACCATCCCCGTGATTCCCCTCTTCGCGGTGCCATGCGAGATGGGCGAGGTAAGAGCGGCAAAAGACGCCGACATCCGGCCCGGCGAACAGCGCTAGCACGGATTCCGCGGGACCGCTGTGTGCTTGGATGGCCGCGGTCATATGGTCGAGCGACGCCTCCAGTTGGCCCAAATGAAACAGGCTGCATCCCAGGACGAAGTTCGCGGCCAGCATCAGCCCCGGAGTCGGCTCCCGCTCCGCCACCCTCAGAAATTCAAGGCTGAACTGGTGCGCCTTTTCCAAATCGCCCCGCACGATATGGAAGACCCATGCGCCGCTTAGAATCACGAGAATGTTGCGATCGCCGAGCCGCCTCGAAAGCTCCAGCGCCCGCTCGTATGTCTCGCCTACTTCCGCCGCCGAGTATCCTTCCGTCGTCACCAGCGCCGCACCCAGCGTCACCAGCAAATCCAGCTCCTGTTTCAGCCGCCGGTCAGATTCGGAAAACCCCCGGCACAGCGCCAACGCGCGTCTCAGCAGTTCCGCCGCTTCACTATCCGCATATCGCTGCCGAGCATACGCCGCGGCCCGCGAGTAGTACTCGATCGCCTCTTCCGCCATTCCGGCCTGTTCGAAGTGCGATGCAATCTGCCCGTTCCAGCTTTCGATGTCGGCCTCAGCCAGCTCGGCCAGCGCTCGCGCGACCCGCCGGTGCAAATAACGCTGGCGCACCAGGCTCAGTTCCGCGCAGGCTACTTCCCGCAGGCGGTCATGCGTGAAATCGTACTCGGCGGTCCCGCGGCTTTCGATGATGTGCCTCCGCCAGAGTTCGTCGAGTGCCTGGGAAACGCTCGCTTCATCCCAATCCGTAGCCTTCTCGAGCAATTCGAAGGAGAAAGGCCTTCCCACAACGCTCGCCAGGCCGGCCAGTTCGTAAGAACCCGCCGTAAGTTGCGCGAGGCGCGCCGCGATCACCGCATGCACTCGCGTGCTCTCGAAGCCGGCGCGGACGCTCTCCACTACGAACAACGGATTGCCCCGAGTGGCTCGGAAGATCTCTCCGAGATTCGCGCTTTCGAGCGGTTTTTGGGATTCCAGGCGCGCCAGTTCAGCTGTCTCTTCGGCATCCAAAGGGGCAAGCGAAATTTCCAGAACTGTCCCCGATTGCCGGAGTCCCGCCAGAAAGCGCGTGAACGGATGTTCGCGGCCCGTCTCTTCTGCCCGTACTGTGCCAAGCACGAGAACGCCGCCAGCCGAAGAAGAAGTCAATAGAGCGTTGAGCCATTCAAACGATTCGGCGTCGCACCATTGCATGTCATCGAGGTACAACAGAACCGGCTTCCGGCTCTTTCCGAAAGCGGCGTTCAGCGATTCGTAGAAGTGAAGGCGCTGCCAGCTTTCCGCAAGCGGGCTGGGTTGGAGGGGCTGGGATTCCGGAAACTGCTCGCGGATTTCCGGTACCAGCCGCGCCAGTTCCGCCACTCGTTGTGGCCCCAGACTCGTCCAGCCCGCGCGAACCGCATCGGAACGCAGCCACTCGGCCACGGGTGCGTAAGCCACTTGCCCCTGTCCGGCGTAGCAGCGGCCGCGCGCCGCCGCATACCCCTGCCGGACGCACGATTGATATAGTTCGTCCGCGAGCCTGGTCTTGCCAATTCCCGGTTCACCCGAAATCACGACGACTCGCGGGCCAACCTGCACTGCTGCTTGCCAGGCCGCTGCCAATTGATGCCATTCCGCGGTGCGACCAACCAGCGTCCGTACTTTCTGCAACTGCGAGACCGGCTTTGCCGCGGGAGATGCGGCTCCCGGCTCCGCTTTCAGAATTCGTTCAAACAGCTCCTGTGTCGCAGGACCCGGCTCTACACCCATTTCACGCCGCAGCACGCGCATGCACTGGTGATAGGCGCGCAGCGCGCTGGCGCGGTCATGGTTGGCTGCATGCAACCGGATCAGCAATTGATGGTTCGCTTCGCTCAGCGAATCGAGAGTCACCAGGCGGTCGGCCCATGGAATGGCCGCCGCGTATTCCTGTTGTTCCTCGAAGAGCGTGGCGAGTCGCTTCAACGCATCGGCAAGCAGTTTCCGGTAGTCTTCGCGTAGGGGCGTGAGCCAATCGTCGTAAAGCGCAGGCAGGAGGTCATCTTCATAGAGTTGCGACGCAGTGCTGAGGGACTGTATTTCCCGCGCGCGATCTTTCTCAGCTCGCGCCGCGCTGGCCTCTGCAATCGCCGCCTGGAAATCGACGGCATCGACCACGCAGGAAGCGTCGCGCCGCCACTGCACCGTGAAATGATCGATCGCCAGCGATTTGCATTCCGACGGCAATCCTCGTTTCAGATTGTGGAGAAGTTGCCGCAGGTTCGTCCGCGCCTGCGATTCTCTCGATGCCGGCCACAGCATGAAAGCCAGCCGCTCCCGCGGCTGCGGCGTATCGCCATGCAGGATTAAGTATGCGATTAAGGAATGGAGCCGGTTCGTGTTGACTGCCGTGACCGGGCGTCCCGCAACGCTGATGCGCAGATTACCGAACAAGCTGATCCGCATGGATGCTGATTAGGTAGTTTATGACTTCCTAGTGTGAGGGGGTTGCGTGGGGAAAATTGAATGGGCGCCGATTCAAGTAAAAAGAGGGATGCCAGTTACGGGCATCCCTCTTTTCAACTGCCTTCTCTAAAAGTTATCGCGCCGCGGCTTTGGCTTTCGTTGCCACCGGCGTCCGGTTCACGTTCGTCGTCCGGGTCGCCTTCTGCTTATGCGTCGCCGTTCCAGCGCCGTTCCGCACGCTGCCATTTAACGTCGCGGCTGAGTTGCCATTCGTCGTCTGATTGCCATTGCGCGGCGCGCCGTTCTGCGTCAGCTTGCCAAGTATCACGGAACGCTTCGCCCCGGTTGCCATCGGAACGTTCGAAGGACGCGCATGCGCCGTCTCGTAAGCCATCACCGCAAAGGCGATCGCTTCCTTGGCGTCGACATCCAGGCCCACTTCCGTGCTCTCCATGACCGGAATCGGATCCATCGCCTTCCGCAGCATCCGCATCATCGTCGGATTATGCGTTCCGCCGCCCGAGACGAAGATCTCGTCCACCCGCATCTCGGTCAGCACGAAATTCCGTACACCCAGCGCAATGCTTTCCGCGCTGAGCGCCGTTGCAGTCGCAATCAGGTCCTCGCTGCTTAGCTCGGTATCCAGCAGCTTAGAAACATACTCCGACCCGTACTGTTCGCGCCCCGCCGTCTTCGGAGGCTTGGCTCGAAAATACTTGTCGCGAAGCAGTTTCGCCAGCAGTTTCGAATCGATGTGCCCCGAGGCCGCAATCGCGCCGTCACGGTCATAGGTCTGGCCTCCCGCCGTAATGCGGGACACCAGTTGATCAATCACCAGGTTGCCTGGCCCGGTATCGAATGCGATCACGCGATCGGTATTCGTATTGGGAGGAATCGCGGTCAGGTTCCCGATGCCCCCAATGTTGATCGCCACCCGTCCGCGGCCGCGGTGCCGCATCAGCATGTAATCGAGATAAGGCACCAGTGGCGCTCCTTTTCCCCCGGCCGCCATGTCGCGTTCGCGGAAATTGGAGATCACGTCAATGCCGGTTCGCTCGCTGATGACACTCGATTCGCCAATCTGGAACGTGCTCGCAACTTTCTTGCCCAGATACTGCGAGCCCTGTCCTTCATGGAAAATCGTCTGCCCGTGGCAGCCGATCAGCTTGATCGTGTTCAATGGAATCTGCGCGCGCTCCAAAGTCTCTTCCAAAGCCTCGGCGTATAGTTCGCCGAGTAGGAAGTTGAGGCGCGAAATGTCACCCGTGAAGCTGGTAGCATTCGAAACGGCGAGGAGCGCTTCACGGATCTTCCTGGGATATGGGACTGAATGACTCGTCAGGACGTTTATTTTCGCCCTGAAGCCCGAACCGGTGATGTCGATGATCGCCACATCGATCCCGTCGAGCGAAGTCCCGCTCATGATACCTGCTATTCTCATCTCTTTAGCAACTCTTGCTGCAAATCTTGCAGAATCTGCAAAGCTTCAACCGGTCGAAGTTCGTTTATATTTAACGCCCGAACCCGATCGGCGAGCCCCTGATTTACGGGCTCAAAAAGTTTGATCTGTAACGGCGCGTGAGCGCTTGGGGCCAACTCCTCTCGTACAGAGTGTTCCCTTACTTCATGATGCAATAAAACTGACCTCGCGCGCTCGATTACTTGCAAGGGTAAACCGGCTAAGCGGGCCACTTCTATCCCGTAACTACGGTCTGCCGCGCCCGGTTCTACCTTTCTTATGAATAAGATGCGATCATCTGACTCTTTTACAGTCACGTGTAAATTTCTTACGCCTGAAAGTTGGTCCGCAAGCTCCGTCAGCTCGTGGTAGTGTGTGGCAAATAATGTCTTCGCTTTAATACGCTCGTGGATGTGCTCTACAACCGCCCACGCCAGCGCCAAACCATCATACGTAGACGTTCCGCGGCCGATTTCGTCAAGTACCACAAAACTATTAGCAGTTGCCGTACTCAGGATCGCTGCCGTCTCGGTCATTTCCATCATAAAAGTAGAGCGGCCGCGCGCCAGATTATCCGCGGCGCCAATCCGCGTGAAAACGCGGTCCACCACCGGCAGTAATGCCGCCTCCGCCGGCACGAAGGAACCCAACTGCGCCATGATCAGAATCAGTGCCGCCTGGCGCAGATAAGTGGACTTGCCGCCCATATTCGGGCCGGTGATCAAGCCGATATACTGCTTGTCCGAATGCAGGTACAGATCGTTGGCTATAAAGCGGGCCGCCTCTCTCTCGGTAAGCTTTTCGATCACGGGGTGCCTGCCGGCATCGATCCGCATCTCGCCTGAATCTGAAAACCTCGGCCGCTTGTAGCGGTTCTCCACCGCCACATGCGCCAGGGTGGTCGCCACGTCGAGCTCCGCGACCGCTGCCGCGGCTGCCTTGATCCGCTGGGCCTGCGCGGCGGCAAACGATCGCACTTTCTGAAAAATGTCCCGTTCCAGCGTGAGAATCTTGTCCTCGGCTGCCAAAACCCTAGATTCCAATTCTTTCAGCTCGGGCGTAGTAAATCGTTCAGCGTTTGCCAGCGTCTGCTTGCGTTCATAACTTGGCGGCGCGAGCGCCAGATTGGCCTTTGAGACCTCAATGTAATAGCCGAAAACATTGTTGAACCGGATCTTGAGCGATTGAATACCCGTCTGGCTTCGCTCCCGCGTTTCAATGGCTGCAATATACTGCCGGCTGTTCCTGCTGATGTCGCGCAGCTCATCCAGTTCCGCGCTATAGCCGTCGCGAATTGTGCCGCCATCGGCGAGAGTCAGCGGCGGCTCGCCGGCAATGGATCGCAGCACCTCTTCGCGGACATCCTCCACCAGGTCGATCTCGGTCCGTAACCCCGGCGTCTCCAATTTCTTGACCAGCTTGGCGATTCCCGGCAGCTGCGCCAAAGACCGGCCGAGCGCCAGCATCTCCCGTGGGGTCGCCGTCCCTAGCGTCACTTTCGCCAGCAGGCGTTCCAAATCCTGCACGGCCCCCAGCGCCTTCCGCAGATCGCCGCGCAGAATCAACTTGCCGGCGAGCTCGGCCACGCCGTCCAACCGCCCTTCAATCTCCGTCCGGTCGCACGATGGGTTCAGCAAGCGCCGCCGTAGCAGCCTGCCCCCCATTCCGGTTCCGGTCTTGTCCAGAACGTGGATCAGCGTGGCCTCCCGCTTCTCTCCCGCAAACAGCGGTTCCACCAGCTCGAGATTGCGCACCGTCACGCCATCGAGCACCATGTGATCCGCGCGCTGGTAAAAAGCCGGACGGTTCAGATGATCGAGCGCCGATTTCTGCGTATCCCGCAAGTAATGCAGCACCGCGCCCGCCGCGGCGACCGCCAGCGGCTTGCCGGTCAGTCCGCAGCCATCCAGCGACAACAAGCGGAAATTCTCCAATATCTGCCTGCCTGCGTAATCGCCGCCGAACACCCATGCATCGAGCGCGGTTTCCAGGCACTCCGCGCCCACCTCCGCGCCCTCCGGATGCAGCACTTCGCGGATATTCAAGGCCTCCATCGCCGGAATAAGCTCATCGAGCGCCAGCTCGGTTGTCCGGAATTCGCCCGTCGAAAGATCCGCGTAAGCCAACCCGCTGCGGCCGTCCTTGGTGAATACCCCCGCAATGTAATTGTTCTCATGCGGCCGCAGCAGGTTCGAATCGGTCGCGGTGCCCGGTGTAATCATGCGCGTGACCTCGCGCCGCACCAGCTTTTTCCCGGGTCCGGCTTCTTCCATCTGCTCGCAGATCGCCACGCGATAACCGCGCTGGATCAAGCGCGCGATATAGCCTGCGGCGGCGTGGTACGGCACGCCGCACATCGGCACCGGCTCGCCCCGTCCTTTGTTGCGCGCCGTCAGCGTGATCTCCAGCTCGCGCGACGCCGTCACCGCGTCTTCATGAAACAGCTCGTAGAAATCCCCCAACCGGAACAACAGCAGCGCGCCTGGAACTTGCTTCTTCGCGGCTTGGTATTGCCGCATCAGTGGAGTCGTCGGCTCTGGGTTCATCTACGCGAGCCCGGCCTCCGCATGGAATTTATGCGTACAGCCCACGTCTCTTGATTGCGTATGCAACGCGGTCCACCGCCAGCATGTATGCCGCCAGCCGATTCTTCACGCGATGTTTTTCCGCGTAGCTCATCACATCGTGGAAGCTCGTCACCATGATCTCTTCCAATCGATCGTTGACCATGTTTTCGTTCCAGAAATATCCCTGCCGGTCTTGCACCCATTCGAAATAGGAAACCGTTACGCCGCCGGCGTTCGCCAGAATGTCTGGAATTACGAAAACTTTCTTGTCGGCCAGAATCGAATCGGCCACATAGGTCGTTGGCCCATTGGCGCCTTCGCACAAAATCTTTGCCCGGATCCTGTCGGCATTGACAGAGGTGATCGCGTTCTCATGCGCGGCCGGCATCAGAACGTCGCAATCCATCAGCAGCGCTTCCTCTTTATCGACATCTTCCGCCCCTGCGAAGCCCCGGATCGAGCCAGTCTCCAGCCGATGCTTCATCAGCTCCTCTATGTTCAAGCCGTGTGGATTGTAAACCGCGCCATCATACTCGACGATGACGATGATCTTGAATCCCACGCGCGCCATTAAACGCGCTGCCATGCCTCCGACGTTGCCGAATCCCTGGATGATGACACGTGTATCTACGGGCGCCAGCCCAAATCGCCGGAGCGCCTGCATGGTCACGAACATGCAGCCGCGGCCCGTGGCTTCCGGCCGGCCTAGTGATCCGCCCAGCTCTAACGGCTTTCCCGTTACAACGGCGGTCACCGTGTGCCTCTTGTGCATGGAATATGTGTCCATGATCCAGGCCATGGTCTGCTCGTTCGTGTTTACGTCCGGCGCGGGCACATCGCGCTCCGGTCCTATGAACTCGCAAATTTCCGCCGTATAGCGGCGCGTGATGCGCTCCAGCTCGTTCTCGCTCAACAGGTGCGGCTCGCAGATCACGCCGCCTTTGCCGCCACCGAACGGAATGTTTACGACGGCACATTTCCATGTCATCCATGCGGCCAAAGCCCGCACTTCATCCAGCGAGACGTCGGGCGCAAATCGGATGCCGCCCTTTGCGGGCCCGCGCGCGATCGAGTGCTGCACGCGATAGCCAGTGAAAACTTCTATCCGGCCATCATCCAAAACGATTGGAATGTTGACCGTAAGCTCCATTGCCGGGGTGCGCAAAACCTTACGCAACCCGTCTTCCAGCTTCAAATGCTCCGCCGCTTCGTCGAAACGGTGCGCGGCAGATTCCCAGGGGTTGATTTCCTTTTCGACAGACAGGGTCGTAGCTTCTAACAACATGATTTTCCTACCGAATTAAAGTGGTGTCGCCGAAACGCTTGCTTGAGTACGCCTTTGCGGCCATGGAAAGACGAAGCAACGCCGGCACCCACTTCTACACTGTCACGTCTGCGGCAGAATTTGCAAGGAATGCCGCCCTCTCAGATGTCCTAGCGACGCCCGGCGAGAATCACGCAACTTAGGAAAAATGATCTGCAAAACGGTCGTGACGCCAATCCTTGGGACCGCTCGTCCGCCAGTAGTCCGCAAGGTACGGATTACTGGCCGAGCCCACCAAGAAACAAATGCAGAATGCCGCCGCCAGCACCGCTAAAGGGATCACTCACCCACGTCACGGCAGGGCGGGTACGGCGCAGTTCGTCAGATTGCATTGCAATGTGCAAACGCGCGCGTCGTTGGGAGTAACAAGGCCGTCACCATCAATGTCGTAAGGACCGCCGACGGCGCCCACATTCGCGAGAATCTCCGAAATATCCAGGCGGTCCACGGAACCATCGGCATTCACATCGCAGGGTATCGGCGCCACAGCGCGCGCGAACTCCTGGCCAAGAAGCGTGTCATCCGTCGCATCATAAAGGTTCAGGGTCACGTCTCCGGCAGACCCCGTGACCAGTGTCGAATCGCAGACAATGTCGAAGGTCAGAGTCTTCTGCTCCATCGGCGACACGGAAAAAGTCATTTTATTCGAGCCCGTGGACGCAGGAACGCTTAGGTTTGAAATCGAACAGCCGGAAGGCAGATTTGCGTCTAGCGTGTAATAAGCCTCAGTGCTGTGATCCGCAAAGTAGGTGTCATCGCTGTAAAGGTTGAGACTAGCGGCCGCCAGGGTCTCGGATTTGGTCAGCTTTAGCGAGTTGTACTTCACCCAGTGATTCACAAAGATGGACTTCAATCCCTTCCTGTCCGCGGCGGAAAGCGGCTCTATTTGGTATCCGTAATAATCGCCCAGGCCTGTTCCTCCGCCCGTGGGGCCCATCCCGAAACACTTGTTGCAGTTGAAAACGGCCTTATCTCGAGCGGGTGGAGGCGTGACATCAACTTCAAAACCGAGCTTGGGATCATTCAACAAAATGATATGGATCGCCAGCGTATCCAGCGCCTTCGTCAGCATCGCGGTCTTACCGGTAGCCTTCACATCGCTCTTCGTCACCCCGGGATGACCTCCTACAAGTCCCCAACCATCGCCGGCGGCTACACCGCCGCCCACTGTCCCCGTCTGGGTCGGGCCCACGCCCCCAAAGTCGCCGACCATTTTGAATTGGCCCGCCACCGGTTTGCCTTTCCCGTCGAACATCGGAATCGTTCGGTCGTTTCCTGAGACGAAAGTCGCGTCCACGCTCTTCCCCGCCGGAACCGTAAACAGCCGGCAGCCCATCGCCCCCAGGCGTTCCGTCTTTGCGGCCAGGTTCTGCGCGTTCGGCAAGGAACACGTGATGTTGCCCGCGGCGTTGATGACCATAGTAATCAGCAAGTGCGGGAATGTACCGTCCAGCGTGACGCTGTAACCGGTGAGGCACATGGCCAGTTTTTGATCTTGCTTGTTTGTATTGGTGATCTTGATCGGAGTGACGAGGTTCATGGACGCGGCGCCCTTGGCGGTTGCCTGTAGGCTCGTCGTACCTACCATATACTCAATCCCGGTCGCGACGCCTTTGGCGTCTTCAACTGGAATCGCCGGACCAAACTTCGGTTCGGCAGCTCGCAGGCCGGCCGCGCACAACACCAGCGAAAGCAACCAGCGGCGCCCCTTGCGATGGCCGGCGATGCAGAGCAAGCCCAGTGCAATGCCAGTCATTGGGAACATAGCGGGTTCCGGAACAACCGTAATGCTTCCGGAGCCTGTTGAGAGAGGTATATTTGCGCCGTTTTGGTCCCCGGCGATTGCGCCGGAAAATGTCAGTCCCGTGGTCCCTACGCCAGCAGGATCAAATTCCAGAGTCGCCAATACGAAGCCCGACGCAAGAGAAGGATGCTGGAGCGAAATAAGCGCGTCAGGCGGCAGTAGCGAGACTTCGTTCAAGGTCGCGGTTCCCGGCGTGGAGAGATCGCTCGTCGTCAGAGCCTCGAGGTTTGCAGCATCTCCCAGCAGATTCCCAAAATTAACGCTGGCCGCCGTGACGATATTTGGGTTGAAGTTTACGCTGAAACCGAAGTCGCCGAGTGCTGCCACTCCGGCCGCTGGGAATCCAGTCGCTTCGATTTGAACCGATATTGGACCCGAAGAAACGTCTTGCACGGCAGGCAGGAAGTTCAGGATCAATGCGGAAGGTAGGGCATCGCCGGGCCCCAATAGCAGCAGGGCGAAAGTCAGGAGAACAGCACGGTGCATAAGAGCTCCAAGACTGAAATCGCAAGCAAAGTATAACCCTGAATTCGCGCCGATTCTAGTCCAAATAGGGCTTTTATAACTGCGGCAGCCGCGTTAAGCTCGCCGACCTGACTATAAATTCAACATTAAATTGCTGGCTGCCGCCTGGCTGATCATCCTTCGGCTTCGATCGAAAACTAGAAAAGGCGTAATCGACGTAACCAGAGTCTTCTAAACGCTAAGGCGCATAACCCGGCTCCCATTAATAGCGCCGGGGCTGGTTCCGGAGTTGTTGTAGTCGAACCCGTGTCCTCTATGAGAGAAACCTCTTAGCATCGGCAAAACCGGGATCGATCATGATTGTCGGGTCGATGGAAGCGTTGCAGCGACCGCTACCACCACCACAGCCAATATAGAGATCAAGTCCGCTTGAATGTTGGGAAGCAAAGATTCATGGAACGCAAAATTTCCTAGGGGAGCATCACCCTCGGATGGCCAGAGTATCTCCCGAAAGCTCTCATTAAAGCTGCCCAAGCCTATCTCGCCAACCATCATCGCATCTCCCGTCGTTGATGCCTTTATGGTTTCGGAGATAATCAGCGGAACGGGCTCCTGTATTGCTCCCTTGACTTCGAAGCTGTACGCTACCCCGGCAGAAACGGAGCCGTCCGGGCCAAACCTTGCAGGCCACCGCGCTGGTCCATGAGGCGTATCTGCGGCTCGCCTCAAGAACGGACGTGCTATGGAATGATCGGCTTCATTTCTTCGCCGTTGCAGCGTAAGCCCGTCAGGCCGCTTTTTCATCGGCTCCCCTTCCCTGATGTTGCAGGGCTGCTTTTACCGTGACGCCAAACCACTGGCAACCCCTGCCGGTCTTGATGTTCAGCCGGTTCAGTTCGCGGGCGATGGCGCGGTGGCTGATGCCCTGCCCTTCCAGGCTGCGCATGATGCGGAGTACTTCCGGCGCGGGCCTGCGGGCGACGTGGACGACGCTGGCCTTGTCCAGCGCTTCCAGCGGTCGCGGGTTTCCGAGTTTCACGCCGCGCGCCTTCGCTGCGGCAAGCGCTGCTTTCGTGCGCTGTGAAATCTGCTCGCGCTCATGTTCCGCAAAGGCGGCCAGCATATGCAGCATGAGCCGGTTGGCGTGGGGATTATCGCAGCATTCGAAATCCGCTCCGCTCTCCATCAGCGCGGAAATGAAAGCGACATTGCGGCCAAGCCTGTCGAGCTTCGCAATCACGAGCGTTGCCCTTTTCCTGCGGCATTCCTGCAACGCGGCGAGCAATTGCGGGCGGTTCGTGTGCTTCTTGCCGCTCTCTATTTCGGTGTACTCGGCGGCGAGCTGGCCGGGTGCGGTGTGGTGAAGCACGGCGGCGCGTTGGGCTTCAAGTCCGAGGCCGCTGGCTCCTTGCCGGTCAGTCGATACGCGGTGATAGGCAATGAAATCAGACACGATTATTCCTCCACGTCGGCACCGGTGATGGCATCGCGGGAAGCGTGCCAGATGCGCAACACCCGCACATGCTGCTCGTCATCGCGGATATGAAAGATGATTCGATAAACGCCCCTGCCCTTGCCGTACAGCAAGTGGCGGGCGGGAAAGCCAAGCTCTTTCGCTTCGGCAATAACAGGACACCGGGCGGGAAGCTCTTTCAAGCTGAAAATGGCCTCAAATAAACAGGTAAGCCACTTTTCCGCACGCTTGGGAGCCGCTTCCCGGATACGTTCAAACGCTGCATATGCGTCGGTTTCGGCGGGAGCGGTGAGACTAACGCGATAGGCCATATTTGGCCCGCATCTCGTCTAACACCTGAGCGGCGGGTTTCAGTTCGCCGCGTTCCGCGCTCGCCATTCCCTCCTGAATGGCCGCAATCGTTTCCATGTGGTGCAGGCGGTCAAGCATGGACTGATAGCTGGCCGCGTCTTGCACGACAACTTCGGCCTTGCCGTTCACCGTCAGCACTTCCGGCGCGTGCGTTTCTTTCAGTCGCGCGACATGGACTTTGTGATTGCGCAGGAAGTCGGTCAGGGAGTGGATTTCACGAGTATCGAGCATAGGAATCTCCATCAATCAATTATCTGATAATTATATGCTGTCATTGGGCGGGTGAAAGTCAATGCAAAGTTTGCAAACGTCGGTTGAGCAGTTTGCGGACGACGTGAGGCGCTATCAGCAGGGCCTGCCTGTCACGGCGCGCAGGGGCACTCGTGGTTATCTCGCGAAGAAGTTTCTGGCACGAAACAAGGCTCTAAGTTTCGCGGTTGTATGCTCCTGCTCGCGATTCTTGCCGGTACGGCAATGGCCTTGTGGCAGGCGCACCGCGCCGAAATGGAGCGGGAAGGCGCTGAGCGCAAACTCATTGATTTTTGAATTGTACGCAGGTATCGCGCCGCTGCGCGGATCAAGAGAAGCGCGCGAACTTATGTTGCGCCGCGGTACGGAAATGCTTGACGGACTAGCGAAAGAGGCGGCCAACGATGCGTCTCTTGACCTCGAACTGGCGGCCGGCTACCGGCGATTGGGAGATGTCCAGGGAAATCCGCTTTCCGAGAATCGCGGAGATACCCGGGCGGCCCTGCGAAGTTATCAAGAGGCCATCCGTTTGGGAAAAGCCGCTCTCGCAAAAGATCCCGCTAGCCAGGCAGCCAAAATGGACCTCGCATCCTCTTATCAAAATCTCAGCAGCTTCGCCGGACTGGCAGAGGCGGAGAGCGCAATCAGCGCCGCAATCCAGCTTCACGAGGATCTAAAGCCCGAGCCCGATATTCAGGCGAGATTGACTTCTCTTTCGCGTCGATTGGCTTCAATGTGATTAGCGAGACACTCACCTGCTTGTGAACGCAAGCGCAACTGCATCGTCTTGGGCTAAGGCGCTAAGCCTGTCGCGCCGGCGCATCTCTGCGCGGAGGAGGGCAGAAAAGCGGCGGCGACGAAGTTGATCGTCGCCGAAGCAGCTATTGAGGGTGGCTGAAAAGCCTAAAAAATGGTAGGCCTTCTCAGCCTTGCCAATGCGGGACGATGGGAATAGCGCCGCGAAGCGGCGGGTCTGCGCCAGGTCCTGCCGGCGTGCGCGCCAATAGTGTTTGCGGTCGCAGTCGTGACCCTCATGGAGACGCTCGCTGTGCGTGACACCCATAAGGCAGCCACACGGGTTCCGGAAGCTCATTTTACCGTCCTCGTTGAAAGCCGCGACGCTTGCCAGCTTCTCATCAGAGAAGTTGGCGCGAACCCACTCACGAACGACCTGCTTCGAGTGTTGCAGTTCGCTTTGAAATTTCATTCTGTCCTCCTGAGCAGCGCAGCGCGCCTTGCTTTGATGCTAACGTTTTTTTGCGAGCTTGGCGGGGCAGGATATATTGGCGGAGAAAGCCAGCGAGTCCATGTGTATTGCTTCCCGCCAAAGTTCAATGTTGACGGCTTTTGGTTTGTGGGCGGCGTGTCTGGCGCTACTGCCACGGATGGCATTGGCACAAATGAATATGTCCGGCCACCCGTTGGAAACCCAGGACGAGACGCCTCCCGGCGAATTGCCCGTGCCGCGGAAGATGACCGGCATCGGGAATGTTCACATGCAAATCACTGCGACGCCGGAAGCGCAAATGTGGTTCGACCAGGGATTGAACCTGCTGCACGATTTCTGGGATTACGAGTCGGCGCGCGCGTTCGAACAGAGCGTTCGCGTCGATCCGCAATGCGCCATGTGCTACTGGGGACTGTATGAGGCCGAGTCGTTTTACCACAGCACGGCTAAAGGCTATGCCGCTCAGGCGCTGGCCAGCGCCGTCAGTCTAAAAGGCCACGCAAGCAAGCGCGAACGCCTTTACATCGACGCGAGCGCCGCGCATCAAGATGCCGCCTTGGAGATCTGGCGCAAGCTCGTCCGGGAGCACCCGAAAGATACTGAGGCACGGATTTTCCTCGCACAGCGTGTCGATGATAACGAATCCCTGGCGCTCTTGCTGTCGGTTCTGAAGGACAGACCCAACGATTCGGCGGCCAATCACTATTACATTCATGCTCTGGAGGCGAGTGAGCACCCCGGGCAGGCCCTGCATAGCGCGGAGATACTGCCAAGCCTGGCGCCGGCCTCGGGACATATGGTCCATATGCCCGGGCACATCTTCTTTCGCATAGGCGATTACGCGCGGGCGGAGCAGGCATTTGCGGCGTCCATGCAGGTGGACGAGCGCTACATGCAGGAGCAACGTGTTCAGCCCGACAACGATTGGAATTACGTGCACAACCTGATGTATGCGATCGCGAATCTGATGGAGGAAGGCAAACTGAAAGAGGCGACCGCGCTCTCTGTCAAGCTGACCGCGGCGCGCGGAAAGCTGGAGTCGACGCTTTATATCTATTCGACGCGAGATTCCATTACGCGGCTCGATCCCCGCTTGCCGGTGGCATTGCGAACGGCGGATTGGGCGCAGGTTATGGAACTGCTGAAGGCGAGCGCGCCGCCCGCCGGACGGCCCAACCTTGATTTTCTTGCGCGGGAACTCGTCAATTTTGCTACGGGGATGCAGGCCGTTGAAACGCACGATCTTCCGAAGGCGGACGAGTCATCGGCTCAATTCGACGCCGAGCTATGGCGAATGTCTCAGCAACCGAAGGACTCGGGGAATAAGACGCCCTCCGGGAATCTGCTGAAGCTGCAAGTGTTGCCGGATGCGCTGCCCCAACCGCTTCTAAAGAGCTTGTCGGTGATGTCGCTGGAATTGCGAGCTTCGTTGCTAGCGGCTCAGCGAAAGACGCACGAGGCGAAAAGCTTATTCGCGGAGGCTGCGCAGGAGGAGAAAGCTCTGGGTTATCGCGAGCCTCCCAATTACATTCGGCCGGTTGGCGAGACGGAAGGGGCAGCCATGATGACTATTGGCGATTGGAGGGATGCCAAAGCCGCTTACGAACGAGCACTGCTGGAGCGGCCGCGATGCGGCCTCGCGCTCTACGGTATTGCCATGAGCAGCGAGAAGTCTGGCGATTCGGAGGCTGCCGCGAAGGAGTACGCGGACTTTCTGGCGGCCTGGAAGGACGCCGATTCGGCACTCTCTCAAGTGACGCACGCTCAGACCTACCTACAGCCGGCTCCACATCAGCAAGGCTGCTGCAAACTCGGCGCTGCACCAGGAGAGCGGTGAGGCGGGGCTGCAATCGCTGTCGTCCAGGAATATACGCTCCGGCATTAAGCCGTACGAATTGGCGTTACGGATCATCCAGTCGATAAAAGACTTGGCCGCGGCTTTATCGCCACGGAGGCATTGGTACTGCGCCGCGGCCGCTGTAGTGAAGAAAAAAACGGCATGCCCATAGGAGGCCAATCCAGGATCGGGAGAATCGAAATATTGCATGCCTCCGCCGAGCTTGACCGTGTTGTTGGCATAAAAAACATTTGACAACTCGATGTCGCGATGATTCGGGTAGCCCCAGATCAGACCGAAGTTCGCGCTCGTGTCCCACAGATAGGTCTTCGCTCCGGAGCGGCCGGGCAAACTCTCGCCGTTCTTTCCTTTCTTGCCTGTGAAACGAACGTCGGCATACGTCTGGCGGGACGCGTCGAACATCTGAGGCAGCGACGAAGAGATCTTCTCGGACGCAGCCCGATAGCTGTCCGCTCTGGCTTTGTCTCCGAACTCGTACGCCATTCCGGCGGCCGTGAGTAAAGCGGCCGCGCACGTCATGTTGGTAGCCGGCAGATAGCCGGTCCATTCCACAATGCCGCCTTCTTCGAGCAGCCCGTTGCGGCCGATGTGGTGAATCAGAAAATCAGCCAGTTCGTAAAACAGTTCCTTATCCGCCAGCCAGACGCCGGTCGCCTGGTGATATTGGTTCAGCAAGGAGATGTAGTAACCGTTGGAGTCCCACTCCGGCTCATCGAAACGCGCGCCAGTTCCGGCGTCTACGGCCTTGGCGTGGGCGTCGTAGCGGGCGTACCACTCGCCGGGAGTCTTCATCGGAATCCGGCGATTGGCCCAGAACTCGATTACCTGCCGCGCCTCCGGTGCATGCCCGGTCAAAAGAAGAACGCGCGCGCACATCATCGCGTCGCGCGGGTATAACTGCGGCATGTTGTTGGTGACAAACTGGCCGGTGATGTCCGCGGGAATCTGGCCATTCAGGTTGGCCGCCTTCACGCAATAGAGATTGCGTTTGTAGGCTTCCAGATAGGCTGCGGCTTCCGGGTCGCCCTGTGGGAACTGGGGCAGATGTCCGGCATTCATCCATGACTCCCAATACTTGTTGGCGGCCGCTTCGATGTCCTGCGCGTGTCGCAGGGTGTTTACCTTCGAGAGGGCCTCCGCTTCCGAGGAAGCCGGAATCAACACAACTTCCGCCTTGGACTCCGGTCCTGCCAAATTTCCAGTGACCAAGACGGACGAGCCGTCAACGGTCACGTTATCCCGGCCATTCGCCGGAGCAATCGCAAGTGCGGCTCCGTTTGACCAGACCGCGACCTCCGCATGGTCTGCTTCGTGTAACGAAGTGACACTTACTGTGGTGTCGGTCTTGATCTCCCTTCGCAAAATAGCCTCGAAGCGATATTGATTGGCACCCGTTCCACCGGTAACGGCGAGCGAAAGCACCACCGCATCATCGGGATGAACAAAGCAGAGCACGCGCGTGCTGGAGCCGTTTGACAAAGACGTTACTGTCTGGGCGGTGAAGAAGTTCTTCAAGCTGATATCCGATGGGGCATCGCCCGGCTCGATCGGCTCGCCGCTAAGATCCCGCACTTGGAACGACGTAGAAGCGACATAGTCCGCCGCGTAGTCCTTGAAATACAGATGCTGAAGGCCCTTTAGGTGGCTGACGCTGATGATTCGGGGGTCGTCTGAATAAACGGCCGTAAGGTGACCGTTGCCCAGAATCGAATACCCTTTCCAGGGGCGTTTCTGATCTTTCGTTTGTGCCATGCAAAGTGTTGTGGCGAGTACGGTCATAACGGCAAAGCCGCGACACCCGATTCCAATCAGCATTAAATGATTCTAAAAGAACGAAGCGGAACCCTCCCGCGTCTACTCTAAAGTCAGACAATAGAAAAAGGACTGACAACATGACACCAGATGAACGAAACCTGCTGAACGATCTCGCCGACAAGATCGCGCAGACCCCCGCCCCGCCCAAAGATCCCGAGGCGGAAGACTTTATTCGCACTCACATCGGCAACCGGCCGGATGCGCTATATCTGATGACCCAGACGGTTCTCGTGCAGAATCTGGCTCTTCAGCACGCCCAGCAGCAGATCCAGGATCTTCAGCGTTCTGCGCCCGGGCAGATCGGTTCCGGTTCGAGCTTTCTCGGCGGCCCGGCGAGCGCTTCTTATGGGCAAAATCGCCCGCAGTACACCGCTTCCGCCCCGCCACCCCAATATGCCGCGCCTCCGCCGCAATATGCGCCCGCGGCTTCCGGAGGCGGTGGCAGCTTCCTGCGCGGCGCTGCACAAACAGCAACCGGCGTGGTCGCCGGTACCCTGGCTGCCGAGGCCATCGGATCCCTGTTTCACCAGGGTAGCGGCGGACTCTTTGGCGGGGGCGGCGGCATGTTTGGCGGTGGGGGTGGCGCGCCCGCCGAGGAGGTCGTCAATAATTACTACGAAACTCCACCGGACAACGATCGCAGCGGCTTTAACGATCAGAATGTAGACGATCGGCCTTACGACGATAACTCGCAGTACGAAAATACAGCCGATGACAGCACCACCGACGACTCGAGCTTTGATGACAACTCGGGCGGCGGTTACGATGTATAGCTGCGCCTAAGCTACTCTGCGCCTAAGCTACTCTGCGCCTACGTTGATGGCATCCCGGACAGGTCCGCTCCCTGCCTCGCGCCGGTCGAGGTAGGCTTGCCGGCTCTCCGTGATGACTTTACGCGCCTCGCGCGGGCCGCTCCAGCCCTTCATTTCTGTTTTCGCGCCCTGGAGCTCTTTATAAATCGAGAAGAAATATTCGAGCTCTCTCCGCACATGCGGAAAAATCTGGTCCATCGTATGAATGCTGTCGAAACGTGGATTGCGGTTGGGCACAGCCAGTACTTTCTGGTCATTCTCGGTGCCGTCCACCATGTGGAGCAGTCCCACGGGGCGGCCCACCATCAGGCAGCCCGTGAAGCTTGGCTCATCCACTAGAACGAGAATATCCAGCGGATCGCCGTCTTCCGCTAAGGTCCCCGGGATGAAACCATAATCGCCTGGATAGTGCATGGGCGAATACAACGCCCGGTCGAGGCGGAATAAGTTCAGATTTCCGTCGTATTCGTACTTGTTGCTCGAGTTTTTCGGTATTTCGATGATTACTCGAACCAACTCCGGGCTATCGGGTCCCGGATCGATGTCATACAGCTTCACGGGTTCAGCGTAGCAGACAAACCGGCGCTCTCGAACCGGGTCTGAATGCGAAACTCAGGACAGAATTAAATCAAGGCAAGATCAGGGAGGCCATCTTGAACAAGATCCGCTGGGGCGTGCTGGGAGTAGCCAACATCGCCGTAAAGAAGGTTATTCCGGGGATGCAGAAAGGGGAGCGGAGCGAAATCGCCGCAATCGCTTCGCGCGATCGCGACCGGGCGCGATCCGCCGCTGATGCGCTCCACATTCCCAAAGCTTATGGCTCTTATGAGGAACTGTTGGCAGATCCGGAAATTGAAGCGATCTATAACCCGCTTCCCAATCATCTGCACGTGCCCTGGTCCATCAAAGCCGCCGAGGCTGGCAAGCATGTTCTTTGCGAAAAGCCGATCTCTGTTGATGTCGCGGGGGCGCGCCAGTTGATTGAGGCGCGCGATCGTACCGGCGTAAAAATTGGCGAAGCCTTCATGGTACGGACGCACCCGCAATGGCTGCGCGCCCGGGAAATCGCGCGCAGTGGGGGAATCGGCGAATTGCGCTGCATCCTGAGCGCTTTCACCTACTTCAATCGCGATCCCAAAAACGTCCGGAACATGGCCACCATCGGGGGAGGCGGCATGCTCGACATTGGCTGCTACCCCATCACCATGTCGCGCTTCCTGTTTGGGCGCGAGCCGACGCGCGCGGCCGCTGTAGTGGAGTTTGATCCCGAATTTCAGACCGACCGGCTTAGTTCCGCGCTTCTCGACTTCGCTCCTGGACAGGCGGTCTTTACCTGCAGCACTCAGCTGGCGCCTTTTCAGCGCATGCAGATATTCGGAACAAAAGGACGCATTGAACTCGAGATTCCTTACAACATCCCGCCCGACCAGCCCAGCCGGATTTTCCTGGATGACGGCTCCCAATTAGCGGGCCGCAGCGCACGCATCGAAGAATTCCCAGCAGCCGATCAGTACACTATCCAGGGAGACGCCTTCTCGCGCGCTATTCAGGAGAACGGCCAAGTCCCGGTTCCTCTGGAAGACGCTTTGGCGAATATGGCTGCGATCGAAGCGGTGCTGCGCTCGGGCAAGAGCGGCCGGTGGGAGCAGATTGTCGCGAAGTAGTTATAAGGTCGCGGCAAGGTGCGCTGATCGCGGGCATACCGCTCCGCGAATCGTTGCACAAAACCTTTTTTGGAAACGGCAGGCCTGGAACTTGGCTTTCCGTCGGAAATGCGCTATGAATACGCGATGGCGTTCACTCCCAATCTCGACACTTTGTCCGCGTCGCAACGCGCCCTTTGGCTGGAGCTCGCAGCAACACCGGAGATGTTTACGCTTTACGGTGGTACGGCTCTGGCGCTGTGGCTCGGACATCGAACGTCAGTTGATTTCGATTTTTTCTCGAACGCTTCATTTGATCCCGATCAACTGGCGCAGACAATTCCCTATGTCAGAGACGCCGAACGGGTGCAGGTAGGGCGAGATACTTTGACCTGCCGGGTTGATCGCGGCGGCCCGGTGCTGGTGTCGTTCTTCGGCCGCCTCGGTCTCGGACAGGTGGCCGCGCCGGAACAGGTATCGGGTATGCGGCTGCACGTCGCCTTATGCGAAGCGTCCTGGCGAAAATGGAATGACGCTATGAAGCCCTTGCCCAAAACACCCCAATTGCTGGCGGTGGCTGAACGCGTGGTTTGGTTCAAGTCGCCCGCCGAAGCTCTGGCCAACCCGGTGCATTTCCTCGCCCACGTCATGACCTATGGAACGGTGGAAGACTTGCGAGCGCTCAATGGCGTCGTCGGACCAAACGATTTTCGGGAAACATTGGATCACGCCCCGCCCGGCGTGTTCGATGCGCGTTCGTGGGCCTATTGGAACCTCAGATGCGGACGGGATGCCGCCACGCCATTGCCAACCCGCCGGGGCTTGGAATCTGTTCGGCCTGGTCCTTGAAAATCTCAAAGCCCAATTAGGCACACGGCACAGGCTTCACCGATTAGGGCCGTTCGGTTCTGGGGGCCTTTTTTATGCGTTGGCTCTTGGCTGCCTAAGCTAAGTAGCCCTGCCGCTGGGGAATCGCCGAGCATCCTCCCAACTGTTACTTTAGGTGCGACCCTGAGGCAGATGTCGCTATCGCGGAATCTCTTGGCTGGCGATTCCGCAGCTGGCCGGTTCGGCACCGAAGTGGGCTAGTTCCCGCGAACTACTTTCCCGGCTGGTCGCGGCAGGACAGGGAGGGGTCGAACAGGCACAGGTTCTCGGCTTTCCAGCGCATCGCGGAGTAGATTCTGGTCCGTCCGCTCGGGTGGTCAAAGAACAAAATTTCTTCCAGCCGGCTTGGGTCCAGCTTTCTGTACTCCCCCAGTAGCAGGTCGACTTCCGCCTCGCCATCCGGCTGGCGGGCGGCGTTCAGGCCGAAGATATCCGCGGCATATTCCTGGCTGCGCGTAAATGAATTACCGATAGGAAAGGAAATGAAGTTTAGGATGGACAAAATGATGGCGGCTAATGGAAGAACTGCCGGATCGGCGATTCCCCGGATCTGCCAACGGACGCCCCGGCGCCCCAACGCCGCTTCCAGGCTCCAACGGAGGATCCAGAACATCACCGCCAAGGTGAGAACCCCGAACAAAACGCTGGTGGCGACGTGCTTCATTACATAGTGGCCCATCTCATGGCCCATGACGGACAGCACCGCTCCGGTTGAGCAGCGGTTGAGCAGGTTGTCGTTCAGGCTGATGCGGTCGGTTCCGAACAGGCCGCTGACATTGGCGCTTACCCGATCGCTTTGCCGGGATGCGTTGAATTCAAAAACGTCCCCCGCCGGAATGCCGTTCTCTCGAGCGAGGCTGAGGATTTCGTTCCGGATCGGGCTTTTCGGCAGCGGGGTGTAGGTGTTGAACAGGGGCGCCAGGAACACCGGCGCGATCATGATGGTGACGATCAGGAAAGCCGTTGCCGCCAGTGTTCCCAAGACCGGCCAGTTCCTAGGGAAGCGCCGCACGATCGCCAGAATCGTCGCGACGGCGATCCCTCCCAAAGCCGCCGAGACGGCCAAGGCAACGCCAAAATCACGCAGCCAGGACGCGAGGTTTTGATTCGACAATCCATAACGGTGTTCTCGAAAGAAGCTCTCATAGATCGTCAGCGGGAAAGTGAGAATCGTGATGGCAATCGTGAATTCAATCCAATAGACGAAGCTCTGCAGCCAAAGGAAGCGGGTGATGCGCCCCGCCCGGTTCCGCATGCGCGCCGAGATGCGGGTCTCTAACAGAAACAGCATAACGGCGGCGCCGAGGAGGAAATCCCAAAGCATCAGCCAATTACCTCCGTCGAAGTAGGCATCTGATTTTGCTTTCGCAGCGCGCGGCACGGTCGCGAGCCAGGCCTTGGTAGCCGCGTCGGGATTGAAATGGGCCGAGGCCAGCGCGGCTATAGGAATCGGCGCCGCGCCTGGATGAATGATCACGCGATAGCGAAACGTCAGCGCCTCGCCGGGATGGAGCTTGTACCCGCCGTGCTCGTTCGAGTGTGGATCGAAGTCCGCTAGGCCGAATGGATTCACGGCGAATAAGCCGTAGTCGCGCACGTGCCAGCGCGGCGGATGATTGTAGTTCCGAGGGTCGTCATACACGGTGATTCCGACTTTCTGCCCGTCCACGGTACCGGAATAATCCACCCAATCGGCGCGCTTTCCCCAGTCACTTTTCTCGCCTTCCGCGCCAGCTGAATTCCGGATCAGTCCGCCGTTTTTGCCGGCCATGCTATCGGCCACGCGAATGGCGAAGAAGCCTTCCTTGGTGTCGCCGAAATCCGCTTCCTGTTTAGCGGTCAGCACGGCTTCCACGTCGATGCGCCGCGCATCGCGATCCGCATAGAAAGTCATGGTGCGCCGTTCTTCCAGAATGTCTCCGCGGCCGGGCGCTTCCCAGCCGAACGTTGCAATAATCCGGCCGGAATTGACGCCTGGTTCCAGAGCGTCCAGCTTGCGAAGGACGACCTTCCCCTTTACGGCCGGGTTGCCTTTGCTCGTGCCTGAATTCGGCTCGTTCTCCCAGAAATTAATCCCGCTCACGTCGCCGTAGCCGATCCACAAGCCGCGATGATGGGGATGGTCGCGCGATTCACCCGCCACCGTTTCCATGGGCCATCGCCTGGTCACAACGATTCCGCTTGGGGATCGCAGCGGCGACAGGAAGGGTTTCACGTAATTTGGGCCGGTATAAAAATCACTAAACGGCTGGCCATTGATTACAACGGCGACATGATCGTTGCCCACGGCTCGCAAGTCTACTTGCGCGCCGGCAACGAAGGGCAGGGCGGCGAAGAGGAGTACAGGCAGACGCATCGTGGTCGAGATCATAACAGGCTCATCTGTGAAGCGCTGCACGCTGGGCTATCATAAAGGCGTCGGAGCATATTCAAGAGAGCCATGGGACCAATCGGCGCGCAGGAGATGATTTTAATATTCCTCGTTGCGCTGCTGTTGTTTGGTCCGAAAAAATTGCCGGAGCTGGGCCGTCTGCTGGGCCGCGGCCTCACCGAATTCCGGCGCGCAAAAAGTGAGTTGAAGGCAACCCTCGAGACCCACATGCGCGAGCTGGAACGTGAGGCGAACCTGGAGAAAGAGAACAATTCCACTCCTTCCATTTCGCCCTACAAACCGGATTATTCCACGCCAAGATATCCGTTCGATGAGTATGGCCGCGAGCCGGAAGTGGGCGCCCCGGCGGAGCTTCCCCAAATTACCGCCGCAGCCGGCGAGCCCGCGCAGCCGGAAGCTGCCCCCACACCTGTTGTGCCGGCGCCTACTGCCGCTAACGGAACGGTGGCGCGATCGAACGGCGTGCAGCCGATCGAGCATCCAGCAGAAGAAGAGCATCGGCCAGCGTAGGCTGTAGAACGCTATGTCCGACGATATTCAGGAGTACGGCACTCCGAACGGCCACGGTGCAACTTCCGATCCACGCGCAGAGGAACCAGTTGCAGTGCCATCGGTTCTCGCCTCCGAGCCGGTAACGGCTTCCCCAGCAGAACCTCCTGTCACTACAGCGCGTCCGCCGGAAGGCCCGGCATCAGGCGCTTTAATACCAGCACCCCCACCTCCCAAATCTCCTCCTCCTCCTCCGCCACCATCAGATAGCGACGAAGGGGAAGGCGACGAAGAGGACAGGGGCATGCTGCGCATGTCCTTCATGGAGCACCTGGAGGAGCTTCGGACGCGGCTGATCCGCTGCCTGATGGGCCTGGCAGTCGCATTCCTCGTCAGCATCGGTTTCTGCAAACAGCTTTGGGAGGTAGTCTCCGCGCCGGCCGTTGGGGCGCTGAGGCATCTCGGAATAAACCCGCCCAACCTTGCGCAGATTTCGCCGATGGAGCAGTTCAACGTTATTTACTTGAAGCTGCCTTTGTTGGTGTCGATTTTCGTGGCCTCTCCGTGGGTGGTCTATCAGGTTTGGGCCTTCATCTCGCCCGGCCTGTATAAGCGCGAAAAAAAGTGGGCGGTTCCTTTCATTCTCTGCACAGCGGGATTGTTCATCACCGGCGGCTGCTTTGCCTATTTCGTGGCATTTCGCTACGGCCTTGAATTTCTGCTTGGAATCGGCCGCGATGTGCACATAACGCCGGTTGTCTCGATTAACGAGTACTTCGATCTTTTCGTCAACGTGACGCTGGGCGTCGGCCTGGTGTTCGAGATGCCCGTCATCATCTTTTTCTTGACGCTGCTGCGTCTCGCTTCGCCGCGCTTCCTGTTGCGCCACAGCCGCTATGCGATCCTCGCGATCACAATTCTGGCGGCAGTCGTTACGCCCACGCCCGATGCGTTCAACATGATGTTATTCGCTGTGCCGATGGTGACGTTGTTCTACGTGGGGATCTTCGCGAGCTTCCTGCTGGTAATGAAGCGCGAAGGACGCCGTATGCCATGGGGAAAAATCGCGTTGGTTGCGGCCGGAGTCATTCTGGTTGCAGCCGGGGCGATCGCGCTGCTAATTTACCGCTATCACTTCCAGTTTGTCCCGCACTGGCCTTTCCTGGCGCAGCCGCTGCGCGTGTTGCCCAAACACTAATCGCGCCAGAGCGCGGCGCCACCTAGCAACCCGTCTTCGTTTGGGACGCGAGAAACCTGTTTCGGCAGCGCGAAATCAATTTTGGTCGCATTCCCGCCGCCTACATACAGGTGATCGTAGTTGAACAGCGCTTCGATCTGCTCGATGGCAAGCTGCACTGCTTTGTTCCACTTCCTGCGGCCTTGTTTCTGCAGCCCTTTCTTTCCGAGATAGTCTTCGTAGGTCTTGTTCTTACGCCAGGGATGATGCGCAAGTTCGAGTCCCGGGACCAGGTGACCGTCAGTGAACAGCGAGGAGCCCAGCCCGGTTCCTAGCGTGATCACCAGTTCGACGCCTTCGCCCCGGATGGCGGCCAAGCCCTGCACGGCCGCATCATTAGCGACGCGCACGGGCTTCTTCCATTTTTTCCCGAGCTCGCTTTGGAGTTCGAAACCGATCCAGGCGGGATCGAGATTGTGAGCCGTCATAGTAATGCCGTGTTTGACAACGCCTGGGAAACCTACGGATACGCGGTCAAACGCCTTTATTGGCTGCACCATCTCATCCAGCACCGCCAGCATGGCCTCCGGCGTGGCCGGGCGTGGAGTATCTACACGCTGCCGCTCGCTGATCGGCTTGCCGTGTGAATTAAGCAACAGAGTCTTAATGCCTGTACCACCAACATCGATTGCAAGTGTGATCGTGTTCTTAAGAGCCATACCGACACTCTAACTAATTCACTTGCAATAGGGCTTGGGTCCGCGCCGAGCGGATGCCGGTACATTTTGCACGCCAGTCCGAAGCGGCCCGTCACTAAAGTATTGATTGCGAGGGGCGAGCGTTCCTTTGGCACACAACATGCTTCTGTAAATACGGAAAAAAAGGGCGCTGCGGTGTGCGAGCAGCCTAGATAAAGTTGAGCCATACATTTCATATATGTTAAGGACACAACTAATAAATTTGGTAGGGAGGTTTACTAATGAAGAGTAAGTTTAGTACTTTTTACATAGGCGCACTGGCGGTGACTGGCGCTGGCCTGCTTGTTACCTCGTTTGTACCGAAGGTTCACGCGGACGAATGGAACAAGAAGACTATCGTTACGGTGCAGGAACCGATTATCGCGGGCAACAAAGTGCTTGATCCCGGAACATACGTATGGAAGTTGATGGATTCCCAGTCCGATAGGCATATTGTTCAGATCTTCGACAAGGATGAGCGGAATCTGGAGACGACAGTTCTAGCGATTCCAAATTACCGCCTGGAACCTACGGGCCACACTCAATTCTCTTTTTATGAAACTCCAGTGGGCGTTCCCAGAGCGGTACACGCTTGGTTTTATCCTGGCGACAACTTTGGTCAAGAGTTTGCTTATCCGAAGAGGCTTGTAGCGCAATTGGCTTCAGCGGCTCCCGTTCCGATCCCGATGAACTACAAAGAGCCTGAGGCTGAGGCGGAGCCGGAGCCGCAACCTGCTCCCGCACCGCCAGTTGCGCAACCCGCTCCCGCTCCTCAGCCGCAACCGCAGGCCGCTCCGGAGCCAGCTCCTGTGCAGCAGCAGCAACAACCCGCAGCACTGCCTCATACGGCCGGCTTTAGCCCGCTCATCGGACTCTTGGGCACGGCTTGCCTGAGCCTTGCAGGGCTGCTGTCACTCATAAGACCGCGATCCACCTCGTGAAGAAATTAAGTTATAATCGCGTAACAAATTAGTTCATGACGGACGGTTTCACGCGCGTGGGCATTGAGACTTACAACGTTCAGCCGGGAATGCACAGTCATAACAGGCGGCGCTGTAAGAGGCAAAAGCCCACGCCTCCGCGCGCGTTGAACGCCGCGCGTTTGCTGCTGCTCCTAATCGGGGCCGGCGCGCTCGGGTACTACGGCTTCGCCGTTGCGGACCAAGACGTTTATCAAGGCTACGAAAATTGGGCCTTCAATCAGGAGATTAGCGGGAGTACCGCTACTTCGTTTGCAGACTATGTACGGCAGGCGGTTCCGTTCTTGCCGAAGGAAAATGCGGACGCGACGGCGGCGAAATCCAAGGCGCCTGCTCCTTCTTCGGAGCCCTCGGTATCGCTGCGCCCGACTTACGGCTCTGTGTTGGGCCGCCTGGAAGTGAGCCGGCTGCATTTATCGGCTATGGTTCGCGAGGGCGTGGATGGAAGAGTATTGAGCCTGGCGGTAGGTCATGTCCCGTTCACCGCCTTGCCTGGGCAGCCCGGCAATTTCGCCATTGCGGCGCACCGCGATACTTTGTTCCGCGCGCTGAAAGATATTCATATTAATGACGCAGTCACATTTCAGACTCCCAGCGGAACTTACACGTATCGAGTAGCTGGCACTAAAATCGTAAGGCCTTCAGACGTGAGCGTACTCCGCTCGGACGGCGGCGGCTTGATTCCCGGCATTGACTCCCATCAGGGCAGTGATCCGCCCAAGCTGCTGACGATGATTACCTGCTATCCGTTCTATTATGTTGGTTCCGCGCCGCGGCGCTTCATTGTGGAAGCGAGATTGGTCGCGGACCAACCGCAGGCACGGCTTCTGGCACGGAACTCTTCGCCTGTAGCCGCGCTGAATGATCCTCCAAAAGCTACCGATTGATACAATGGCCATTGATCCTTTGGGAGGTCGTCTAATGGTAAGACTGCAGACTCTGGATCTGCGTATCGGGGTTCGAGTCCCTGCCTCCCAGCCATTGATTCTTCAGAACTTCCTCGAAACTACCTGAATTGGTTCTCCCGTCTTCTTGCGGCTCTCTTGCGGACCGGTCGGGCTGGTCTGCTCAAGACTTAGGCAAGTGCCGGCTCCGGCGCCTAACCCTGAAAACCAGATAGCCGGCACCGAAAAACAGGAGAGGCAGTCTGACCGACGGCTCAGGTACTGCCAGGTCGGGATTTGTTTTTGCACTATTCCCACTGCCGTTGCCTTTAACCGAAGTTCGTCACGATTTGGGGGATTGAGGGCGATTTTTTGAGGCTAGCTGGCGCTAAGTAGTTTGCTTTCAGCAGTAGATTTTTGAAAACCGATGTAGTGCAGACCAAGTCTCTTGAACAGCGTTCGGTGTCATGACAAGATCGAGCCAGAATGTTTTTGCGTTCGCATCGGCGCGACAAGGATGGCAAAGAGCACAGCTATTGGTCGCTGGTCGAGACGGTGCGCACGCCGGAGGGTCCGCGGCAGAGGACTCTGTGCTATCTCGGTGAGCTGAACAGTTCTGCGCAGGCGCGCTGGCTGAAGACGATTGAAGTTTTCAACGAGCAGGGCGAAGCGCAGCAGCTAAAGCTGTTTCCGTCAGAGGTCGAGCTACCGGCAGACGATCCGCAGGTAGCGCGCGTACTGCTGAACAAAGTGCGTCTGGAGCGCACACGCCAGTTCGGGTCCTGCTGGCTGGGCCTGCAGTTGTGGAGGCGACTCGAGTTGGATCGCTTTTTCGAAGCGAGTATCGAGGAGCGCGCGGCCGACGTGCCTGGTCGCGCATAGCAGCAGTACTGGCCATCAATCGTCTCTGTGCGCCGGGCAGCGAGTTAGCCATCGAGCAATGTTGGTATCCCTCGACAGCCTTGGATGATTTACTCGGGATTACTGAGGGCAAGCTCAACGACACTCGGCTATACCGCTGTCTGGACCGGATGCTGCCGCACAAGAGCAAACTCGAACGGCATCTCAAGCAACGTTATGGCGAACTGTTCGGGGCTGAGTTCGACGTGCTGCTCTATGATCTGACGAGCACATACGTAGAAGGTGCGGCGGAGAAGAATCCGATGATGCGGCGCGGCTACTCGCGCGATCATCGCCCGGATTGCGAGCAGATGGTGATCGCGCTCATTGTCAACAGCGAAGGTTTCCCGTTCAGTTATGAGACCTTCGACGGCAATCGTGCTGACGTGTCCACGATGGAAACGATTCTCCGTATGGTGGAGCGCAAGTACGGAAAGGCACGGCGGATCTGGGTGATGGATCGCGGCATTGTGAGCGAGGCGAATCTGGCAGCCATTCGCAAGCGCGGCGGCCAGTATCTGGTGGGCACGCCGCGCAGCCAGATGAAGCAATTTGAACAGCAGCTGCTCCAAGAGGATTGGACGCGAGTGCGGCCCGATGTGGAAGTGAAGAAGGTATCGATTCCGCAGGGCGAAGAGACCTACATTCTGTGCCGCACGGCCGGCCGCAAGGAAAAAGAGAAGGCCATCCACAACCGTTTCTCTGCGCGCATGGAGGAGGCATTAAAGCGCCTGGCCAAGAGCATTGAGACCGGCCGTCTGAAAGACCGCCACAAAATGGAGCGCCGGCTGGGACGCATTCAGGCTGGCCATCCGCAAGTGAGCGATCTGTATGAGGTCGCTTTCCGCGAGACACGTGAGGGCGTTCGCTTGCAGTGGTCCATCAAAGAGGACCGCAGGCTTTGGCACGGTCTGCGCGAGGGCGCCTACATGTTACGCACGAATCTTCAGGCCGGCACAGCTGAAGAACTGTGGTCACGCTACATGCAGCTGACCGAAGCCGAAGCGTCCTTCCGGGCGCTGAAAAGTGAGCTCTCGATTCGGCCGTTATTCCATCAACTGGAGCCGCGCGTGAAAGCCCACGTGCTGGTCGCCTTTCTCGGCTACGCTTTGTGGGTCACGCTAAAGCATCTCTTGAAGTGCAGCGCCCCGGCGATACCCGGAAACCATGCTGCCAGCGCCGCTTCATTATCGGCAAGCAAGGCGTTGGCGCTGCTTTCTACTTTGCACAGTGCCGATATCGTTTTGCCCACCACTGACGGACGCGAGATCCGCCTACGCCGTATCACGGAATCCACCGCCGAACAGAAATCGCTGCTGCAGCAACTCGGTCTCACCCTGCCCGCGCACTTCGAACTCCATCGTAAATGTAGTGCAGACTCGCCGATTGCCTGGGCTGATTCTAAATGACTTAGCTGATTTCTAACCCCTTTAGTGACGAACTTCGGTTAATTGTGAGATTTGCCTTCATATTTTTAAAGACTTGCCCGGGTTTTGCCTGCCAAAAACTCGCATTATTTTCTATAAGCTGGGGCAGCCCTGCGGACTCATCGAACATGATTGTTACTACAAACTGACCGTATTTGGCGCCCTCCTGAGTCTTCTTGGTACTTCCTGATATCGGGGTACCCACTGGAACGTTGTTCCCAGTGGGTTGAAGAGCGTACGTTTGTGTCGTGGGCGGCGTCGTAGTGGCTTTACCAGTGTTCGAATCTCTTGCAATAGGGACGAATTCGATCGCGTTGTTGGTGGGATTGCCCTTCACTGCCACAGGACTCGTGCCTATGATCCCATCAGTTTGGATCGGACAAATCGGATTAAAGATGAAGGAGCCGCCGTCAATTTGCCGGTTGAACGTCAAAACCAAACCGCCCCACCCAGCTTCGCCCGTTTTCTTGTAGCCGACAGCAGGCACATTGAACGCCAGAGTCATACACACGTCGTCGGCGGCGTCTGTGTCTGGTCCTTGAGAAGGGTCCTGATCCATCGGACCGCTCGTCGCTGTGGGAGGATTTGAGAATGCAGGACACCTGACGGAATCAGCCCGACAGTTGAGGGCGCCGGTCGCCGCGAAGGAACTGATCAGGATTACGCCGTGCCAAAGGAAACATCGCGAAAGGACATTGAATCGACACATACAGCAAACGTAGCCCGCTTCCGAAAAAAGATAAACCGCCGCAAATGAAATGTCAAGTAAAACTTGGACCTGTCTAGGCGGACTCGGAATTAAACGAGGAGAAAACCGGCCATACCTTGAATTATGATCCTACCTGGAGAAAGGACGGAGAAGTGTCATGCTATGGTGTCGGAGTCGCATCCCTGGAGGCTTAGAGACTCGCAATCAGGTGCCCGCATGTCATGCCGCGCCTGCAGTCCTTGCGCGGTCATTCGTGCTCGCGCTGCTTTGTTCGCTCTCGGTTCCAAACTCAAGTTACGCCGACGCGATTAAGGTCGCGCCGTTCTTTAATGCGGCCAAGGCACCGGCACTAGAAAAGATTTGTGACGTATTCAAAAGACAAGCGCTCAAATGCGAGCCGAGCGTAAATCTGTACTTCCTTATCGATAACATGCCGGGCAAAGCGTTCACCGTCCAAAACGATTCGGCGTTAACCATTTCCGACCTTCACCTGCAGATCTTCGATCCCGGTAAGTATCAGTTCACTGTGGCTGGCAACGGCGCAGTAACGTTCACGCCTAATGCGAATGGAAACTTTACGCAACCCGATGCCATATGGACGGACCCGAAGTCCGACATTTTTGGAGATATCAAGCTCTCGAACAACAATCGAACCGTGGACTTCACGCTCAAAGCAGGACAAAAGGGCATCGCCCCCGGCGATTTTTTCATTGACGGCAAGGACTACACATTACCGGCAAATACGAGGATTATGGTTATATCTTCTTTCTCCACTCCGGAACCCGCCACTGTCTTCCTAGTCGGGGCCGCTGCGCTCGTCCTGGTCGGGGTGCGCAAAGTGAGATTCTGAAGCTTATCGATACCGTCTTGCGGATTTTGCCGTACTTGTCCGCGCTTTGACGCGCTATCGGAGTTCGAGTTCCTGCCTCCCGGCCAAAAACTCATAAGCAGTTCGGCTAAATCCCTGCGGTTCCTCTTTTCAATTTCTGGTTGCGAACCGTTTTCGCGAAAGTCGTCGAATTCTGGCCTCGTGTGATATCCTCCGGTCATTTCGCGGAGGTTGAATGGGAAGAATCCTCATACATTGCACGTGGTTGGCCTTGGCGACATGCGGATGGTCGCAGGATGCCGAAGTAGGCGGCAGCGCACGAATAACCGAAGTTCCGGCTGCCTGGAACAAAGTGACTTTTATTGCGAATCCGGACCAAGCCGCCAGGCCTTCGGGGAAGAGTGCGCAGCCCGTGCGGTCGGCCAAGAATGGCGGGAAGCGCCACCGGTTATATAGATAATGCGGTCGTCGGTTCTCAGATCCGCGTGCGTGTTGACGCCGAGTTCGATTTCGCCAATCCGGACCGGGCGGAGTTCCTATATGGGAAATGCGGCTGCTACGCGAACCTGAACAGTAATAATCCGGATTATGATCCGAATGCTCCCGGTCCTGGTCCCGCAATTGCCAAGAGTGTAAATCTCCAGGAAGTCCGGTTCAATGCGGAATATGCCCCGGTGCAGCGGCTATCTTTGTTTGTCGATATACCCGAGCGAACCATCCAATTTACGTCGGATGACCCTTCAAGTCCGATTACGAACCGCACCGGCTTCGGCGATGTGGAGGCCGGATTCAAGTTCGCGCTACTCGCGTCGGATAGCCGCTATCTTACCTTCCAGGCCCGCGCTTATTTCCCGACGGGAGTCGCCGAGCGCGGGCTTGGGACGGGTCATTACAGCTTTGAGCCATCGCTTCTCTACCAGCAAAACCTTTTCTCCGAGAAGTTTGGGGATCGCTGGACTCTGTCATCCCAATTTGGAGACTGGCACCCGACCAACGGAGCGGCGGGGCTTCCCACTAACTCGCCGCAGTCGTTCGCCGGGGATATATTAATCTACGGGCTTGGCTCGGGATATGACGTAGTATCAACCGAGAGCTACCGCGTGACGCCAGTGTTGGAATTTGTAGGCTGGAGCGTGCTGAGCGGTTTTGTTACGCCAGGAGGTGCAGCCAACACTACCATCGTGAACCTTAAGATAGGCGTGCGGACCACAATTCATGATCACAATTCAATCTATATCGGGTACGGACACGCCCTAACGAACGTCACGTGGTACGAAAACCTGTTGAGGTTGGAATACCGCTACGTGTTCTAATCTAGTGTTTGCCCTTTCTGAGTTCTTCAAGCCCTTCTTCCAGCGCGGCCTGATCGGGTTTGGCAACTGTTGGAATGGTGTCGCTTAGCTGCTGCATCGCCTTCTGCGCGGCGGCTGCCGAACCGGATGCTTTGTACGCGCTCGCAAGCATGTAGTAATCCCAGCCGAGATCATAGTTAGATTGCGAGCGCCGGTGGAGCGCTGTGGCGTGCTCCAACAAAGGAATGGCATCTTGGTAATCCTTCTTCTGCTCGAGCATGCTGCCAAGGTTTGCCAATGCCTGCCCGAACCAAAGAGCATAGTCATCGTTCTGTGCGGCGACGGGCACCTGCTGAAACACCTCGATTGACCTGCGATACTCCAGCTCCGCGTCGCCGGGGTTTTTCGATTCCAGGATCCGGCCACGAATGTCGTGAGAAAGAGCCAGATGCATGATCCATGTTGGAAGAGGCCGGGCCAGCTCCCGGTGCAGTTGAATGGCTTTCGCATTCGCCGCAAGAGCCAGATCCAGTTGGTTTTGACTCGTTAAGAAATTGGCGAAGTTATTGCAGTATTGCGCCAGCTCAAACTTGTAGTCCCGGTTTTCGGGGCTTTTCTTTGAGAGTCCTTCACCGATACTGATCGCCTGCTCAAAAAGCGGGCGAGCGTCGCCCGCTAAATTCGATACGTAAATCAACTCGGCGAGGTTATTCTCGGCACGCGCCAATTCCTGTTTGTACTGATCTAAGTTCTGGCCGGGCGGCGACAGTTCGCCATTGGCTAACGGCTTCAGTAGTTCTATGGCTTTGCGGTAATCGGATTCGGCATTCTGAGGAAGAGCGCTTTCTTGATTCAAAATTCCGCGATTGTAATAGGTTCGAGCAAGACTCAACTGGTAATCGGGTCTTTTCGGAAACTCCGCGCGGAGCGCTTCCTGCAGTTTCAAAGCATTCGCATATGCGCTCGCCGCTTCGCTTCTATGGGCTGCAGTAGGACGCTCCGCTTCGCCCAGCCAATTGTAGGCGTCGGCGAGTTCCTGGCGATACTTCGCGTTATGCGGATCGCTCTTTAGAAGTCCATTTAGCTGTGCGATGGCAGATGTGTAGTTCGCGATGGCCGAATCAGTTTGCCCCGTGATGCGGTATCCATCGGCCAGACGCAGATCGATCACTGCCGCCTGTTCGCTGAACTCTTTACCGCTGGTGCTGGCGATGATCTTTCGGTAGGTAGCTTTCGCCTGCTGGATCAGTTGATTTCTGAACTGCTCTACGTCAGGCGATTCGGCTGCGACCTGAGACGATTGGGCGACTCCCGAGGACAAAAGAGAGTCCACCGTTTCCTTGGCCAGATTCAGGTTGGAACGGGCCTGACGCCACTCGTAAAAGGCTCCCGCGAGCAACACGGACAAGATGCCGATGGCGCTCCATGCCAGCGCCCATTTGAGGGCTCGATTTCGCCGCCGTTCCGCAGCGAGACGGTCGCGTTCCAGCCGGCTGAGGTCGAGAAAGAGCATGGCCTTCTCGAAATCCGGGTCGATGCGCCGGCCCCACGCCGCGATCGGGCGACTCGCATCGTACCAGCGCAATCCGAATTCAAGTTCGGGATTGCGCCACAGCCCCAATGTGCCGGCTTCGTGAGATCGTGCAGCATCGCAAAGCAGCCGATAGTAGTCGGCAGATGAGCGTTCTTCCTCGGTCCAGCCGACGAGCCGAGTCCAACATCGCATCAGACTTTCATGCGAAAGATCGACAACGCAGCTTGGTTCGGTAGGGTCACTCGAGGAGAGCGTCATGAAGGAACGTCCGGGGGCGCGAAAGACTTCGACGGTGGATGAGACAAGATCGCTGGTGGCGCCGCAAATGTCAGCAAGCTCCTCTATTGAAGCAGGCCTCCGAACACCCTTGGCATCGGCCGATGTATCCGTTAAGGCCTTGAATATCCGTTCGGCGAGCGGCCCGCAATTCCGGGAACTGGCCTCCGCATAGGCTTCTTCACAATGACGCGAGAGAGCCTCGCGCATGGCGCCAATCGCTTCGTAGTGAACAATGTCGATAGCTTCGCTGTTTACGTGATGCTGCGCCCAGAAATCCCACATCCGCATCAGCGCGTGTTGCAGGACCGGAAGCTGGTCTGGATCGTCGCCACAGTCGTTGAGCAATCGCGCCACAAGCCGGGGCGCAATACTCGCGCCTGCTACGGCGACGGGGCCCGTGATGGCCAGCCTCAAACGATCTCGAGTCATGCGCGGGACAAGATACTGGGCATCGTTCATGGCCTCAGGCAGATTCACGAACGTCATGCATTCGCTTATAAAATCGGCCCGCATGGTCAGCACAATGTAGACGGGCAGTTCCTTTTGCTGAACAGCTTCCAAAAGCAACTTGACGAAGGCGGCGGCCTCATCTTTCGGGTTCTGAAGGCTGCGGCTGTTCCGGAATCGGAACAGTTCCTCGAATTGGTCGACGATAATGAGAAGGTTGTCGTCCGCCAGGCTGCTTGACTGGCGGACGGCGTCGAGAACTCCCGACGTGCTTCGCCGCAAAGTAATGTCGAGAAGAAGCCGATCGGGGCGCGCTGTTTCTGACCCGCTTCCCAAAACATTGGGCGCGGCTAAAGCAGCTGCGAGGTGACCGATCGGATTTTCACCCGGACGAAAAATGGCAACACGCCAGCCGGAGCCCGCGCCTGCCATCATGCCGCTGTACACGGACGGCACAAGACCGCAGCGCACGAGAGAAGACTTGCCGCTGCCGGACGAACCCGTGACTACCAGAAAACGATTGGTGCGCAGTCTTCGAAGCAGATCGTCGGTCTGTTCTTCACAACCGAAGTAAAGATAATCCTCATCCGCTTCAAAGGGCCGCAGGCCTGGAAACGGGTTCGAAAGAGTTACGGGGTTCATCAAGCCCGCGGCTCCTATTTGACCTTTGCGGCTTCGATAAAGGGAAGAAGCGGATCAGGCGAAAAGCCTTCGGGCTGAGGGATCAATATCGCTTCGTGAGTCTTGAAGAGAGACTTCTGAGTAGTTAAAGGAGGCGCAACCAGGATCCCCACCGCTTGAAAAGGTTCAGAGCGCCCGTAGGCAGCCGATTTCAGCAGCTCGCGTAATTTCCTGCGGAGCCAAATCTCGCTGCCTGCGCCGTAGTAGATCAACACCGCGTCACAGGTGCGCAAGTTCTCTTCATGAAAGTCTCTGATCTCGGCTTCATCGCCCTCGAATACCGGGCAGATCACTTCGAAATGGCTGAACAGGAAATCCTGCCAAGGTAGAGTTGCCTGCTGGTCTTTTACATCGAAAACCAGATAGACCTGCTTCAAAGCAGTTGAAGAAGGTGAAGCAGGTGAAGCAGCCGGCTTTGCTTCTTCCCGTACCGGCTCCTTAGATTTAGGTTTAAGCCGTTCATGGATCGAAGTTCTGAGGTCTTCAAGGGAAGTCTCGAGCAAATCCGTGGCGTGTTGAAGGCGAGGGTTCATCTTCAACCGCTCAATGAAGTTCGCTTGCCGAGGATCTCGCACCTCAAGACCCGGCGCAATCCACACCAGCCGCTCGAAATTTCCTTTCTCCGCGCGCTCCAACGCGAGCTCATCCTGCAGTTCCAGAACGGATCGCATGCTGCCTTCCGGAACAAAGCTGAATGTCTTGCCGATCAGGTGAACGGCGAAATCCGCCTGAGCCAGTTCCTTCTGGACAAAAGCGATTAAATCCGCCTCAACCAGAGGCAAAGGTTCGGAAGGCAGAACCGTTTGCCCATGCTGCTGCAGATCCCGCCGGAGCGCCCAGTATTCGGCTTTTAAATCAAAAGTGGTTTCGGCAAGGTAGATTGTTTTCCTGTCCGTCGAGGGGGACGATTCCCCCTCGAGAATCTTCAGGAGGTCGCACATGTCGTGCGCGATATCGTCGATCTTCGTCCAGTACTCTATGTCGTTCGGGTCATCGAACTCCCTTTGTCTTCCCGTAGCGGGCTCGGTCCTGAAGAATTCGTAACCAAGCAGGCGCTGTAGAGGCGCGACTTCGTCCTGGCGCGGGATGGGCGTCTTGATTACCTTAAAGATTCTGGCCTTATCGGCAATCTGCAGTCCGCCGGTTTCATGGGCTGCATGACAAAATTCCTCTAATTCGCGGCGAGTCCATTCGGACTTGACGTAACGCGGCGTCAAAACCGAAACCAGAACCGCGACGCGTTTGAGTCGCTCTAACAGGGTCGCCTCGAAATCATCGTTTCCCTGCAGTTTGGGATCGCGCCATATCTGCAGCTCTCTTCCAAGAAGCATGGCGGTGCGAATCCCGAGGCAGCGATGAAAGTCGGTGATCCACTCGTGTCCCTGCCTTGCGGATTGATTGTCCAGGTGGGCGTAACTGATGAAGACTTCCGTTTCGAACAACACCGAGACCCTCTACGATCAGCGCCAGCGCTCTAGGAGGGTAAAGTATATCATCGGGATTCGCGTTCCTCGAGGGCGCGGGTCAACGTGTGTCAACGTGCCGTCCCTGCCAATTGGTGCTTCCACGCATACAAAGGAAACTGCTCTGTTAATGAGGCCACGGCTTTCCGGGCGGCAGCCAGCACCTGTTCTGATTTCACGTCTTGGATGACTTTCGAGATCAGGCGGCCCACCTCCCGCATTTCGCTTTCCCCGAAGCCGCGGGTGGTAACGGCGGGGCTTCCCAAGCGGATTCCGCTCGGATTTAAAGGCGGATTCGTGTCGAACGGGATCGCGTTCTTATTAACCGTGATGTACGCTTCATCGAGGGCTTTTTCGGCTTCCTTCCCCTTTACGCCCTTCGCGAACACGTCAACGAGGCACATGTGCGAATCGGTGCCGCCGCTCACGACGCGGAATCCTTCTTCCTGCAGCGATTTGACCAGCGCCTTGGCGTTCGCCAGAACCTGTTTCTGATAAGCGCGAAAATCCTCGGTAGCGGCCTCCCTGAAGCACACTGCTTTGGCGGCGATAATATGCATGAGCGGACCGCCCTGAGCGCCTGGAAACACCGCCTTGTCGATCGCGGGGGCAAATTTTTCTTTAGCCAGAATAAGTCCCGAACGCGGGCCGCGCAGAGTTTTGTGCGTCGTGGACGTAACAATGTCGGCATGTTGGCAAGGGTTCGGATAAACGCCTGCGGCGACTAGCCCCGAGTAATGCGCCATGTCCACCAGGAACACCGCGCCCACGGAATCCGCAATCTGCCGGAATCGGGCGAAATCAATAACTCTTGAATAGGCGCTCGCACCGGCAATAATCAGCTTTGGCTTGTGCTCTTCGGCCAGGCGCTGCAGCTCCTCGTAGTCGATGAGCTCGTCGTCGCGGCGCACGCCGTATGCCACCACTTTGTACAGCTTTCCCGAGAAGTTGAGCGGATGGCCATGCGTCAGATGTCCGCCATGGGCCAGATTCATGCCCAGAATGGTGTCGCCGGGCTGCAACACGGAGGCATACGCGGCTTCATTCGCCTGCGAGCCTGAATGCGGCTGCACGTTCACATGTTCAGCCCCGAACAGTTGTTTCGCGCGGTCACGCGCCAGATTCTCCACCACGTCCGCGAATTCGCAGCCGCCATAGTAGCGTTTGCCCGGGTAACCCTCCGCATACTTATTGGTGAATACGCTGGCCGCCGCCTCCAGCACCGCTTCGGACGTGAAGTTTTCGCTGGCGATCAGTTCGAGCCGGGTGTTCTGCCTTTCCAGCTCGTGCTGCAGCGCATCATAAATTTCGGGATCTGCCTCCGCGAGAGGCCTCGCCATTTTTTGGTGTTCATTCATAAGGCTTGATGGTGTCTGCTTTAATTGTCTATTACTCGGAATTGAGTTTGGGATTGCAATCGCCGGCGCGGGCACTGAAGCGCGCGACATTCTCTCTGGTTCCCGCGGCGATGCGGATTCAAGGCCGCTCGTATTTTTCAAATTGCCTGTTAGACATAGCGGACTTTTTTTCCGGCCGGAACGACCCGGCAGTCCCGCCGCGGCATTTGAACATATCGGGCGAAGGGCCCTTCCGCAAATTCGGCGAGCACAATCTTATGCTTTGCCGCACTTTGGGTAATTTGCAACCGGACGACGCCGTCCTGGATATCGGGTGCGGCATCGGGCGCACGGCGCTGGCGCTTGCTTCGTTCCTCGAACCGCGGGGGCGCTACGCGGGGTTCGACGTCATCGATTTTGCTATTCGCTGGTGCCGGAGGAATATCGGAAAAAGTCGTTCAAACTTCCGGTTCGTGCATTCCGACGTTTACAACAAAACGTACAACCCGCGCGGCAAGACCGCGCCGGATCAGTATGTGTTCCCTTTTCCCGATACAAGTTTCACGTTTTCTTTAGCCACGTCTGTGTTCACGCATATTCTGCCGTCCACGGCGGAACATTATATCGCCGAAGCCTGCCGCGTGCTGTGCCCCGGACGGCAGTTCCTGTCCACATGGTTTCTGATTGACGCTGTCTCGGAAGCCGGTATGGCATCCGGGCGCGCCAACATGGAGTTTCCGCATCGCTACGAAAACCACGCTCAGCACAAGCTCTACGCGCCCGAGCTTGCGGTGGCATATGAATCCCGCTACGTACGCGAGATCTTCGCCCGAGCGGGATTTTACGTAATCGCCATCCATCGGGGAGGCTGGTCCGGAGCGCCGGATTCGATAGATTCCAGTCAGGATGTAATAGTCGCGGAACGCGTCTAAGTGGCGCGGCTATCCCATAACTAGCGTGAGTCGTTACTATAATCTGGTCGAAGCACCATGGATCAAGGTAAACTGCGCAGAAGCCAAAGTTTCATAATTTGGCTTGGCTTTCTGCCGCTGCTGCTCGCGATTGCGGCATATCGCACGAGCTCCCAGCACGTAGCGAGCGTTGCCGCCACCCTCGAAGCAGACGCATTCATCCGCAACCTTGACGAGCTTCTTTCCACCATCCAGGGAGCCGAGACAGCGCAGCGCGGGTATGTGTTGACAGGGCGTCCGCAATATCTGTTGCCTTTCAAAGGCGCCAGACAAACGATCGACAAAGACTTTGCGGGCGTGGAGACCTATGCGCTCCACGATTCCGCCAACAGGCCGATTATCCAACAGTTAGAGGCGGCGATAAACCACAAGATGGGGGAGATGGACAGGACCCTTCAGCTGCGAGACACGGCCGGGTTCGATGCCGCGCTAGCTCTCATTCAGACGGACCGGGGGCAGCAGGACATGGTTCTCATCCGCGACCTGATAGGCAAGTTAAGAGACCAGCAGGTGGGTGTTTTTGATCGCAGCTTAGAAGTGCAGCGGCGAAGACAGCTCGAGTTGAATGTCGTGCTGGGAGTCGGCGTCGCGCTCGGTTTCGCGTTGTTGTTCCTCGCCTATCGATTCAGCGTTCTGTACGCGCGGGAGAGAGACGCAATAGAGAAGGAAATCCGGCTTCTGAACAGCACCCTGGAAGTACGCGTAAGGAAACGGACCGCGGAGCTGGAGGAGCGAACGGCGCAGTTGGAAGCCAGTTCCGCGGAACTTCAACGCTCTAATTCAGACCTCAGCCAGTTTGCCTATGTGGCGAGCCACGATTTACAGGAACCGCTTCGGATGGTAGGAAGCTACATGGGGCTGCTGGCGCGCCGCTACCAGGGAAAGCTGGACGAAACCGCTGAGAAGTACATGGCATTTGCGATTGATGGTGCAAATCGGATGCAAGCGTTGATTCAGGATCTGCTGTTGTACTCGCGGGCCGGGACCCAGCCTCTGGAGAAGAAGCCAACCTCGATGCAAGACGTGGTAGCCCGGGCGTTGGAGAATTTGGAAGTAGCCGTTCGGGAAAGTTCTGCAGTAGTTCACTATGCCAACCTTCCGGTGGTGGCTGCGGACGAATTGAAATTGACGCAGGTGTTCCAAAATCTGATCGGAAACGCCCTCAAGTTCCGCAAACCGGGCGTGGCGGCGCATGTTGAAGTCAACGCGAAGCGCGCCGGCCACGAGTGGGTGTTTGCGGTGGTGGATAACGGTATCGGATTCGATCCGAAATACTGCGACCGCATTTTTGAAGTGTTCCAGCGTTTGCACGGAGTGGGCAAATTTGCCGGAAACGGAATCGGGCTTGCCATTTCCCGCCGGATCGTCGAACACCACGGAGGCCGTCTCTGGGCGGAGTCGCAAGCAGGGATCGGATCCAGTTTCTTTTTCACACTTCCAATTGCAAGCATTCCGGCGAGAAAAGACTCTAAAGAAGTAGAGAGCGTGCGCAGCGTTTAGAAAGGATATGTGGCCTCAGCGAAGTCATCGGTTCGAGATCCTGTTAGTGGATGACAATCCCGGCGATGTTTTTTTGACGCAGGAAGCATTCAGGGAAGGGCGTTTTGCGCACAGGCTCTCAATTGTCGAGGACGGCGAAGAGGCTATCCAGTTTTTGAGGCAGAACGGAATCTATCATGACGCGCCCCGTCCCGATCTCATTCTGCTCGACCTGAATCTTCCCAAGAAGGATGGCCGCGAATTGTTGGCGGAAATCAAGGACGATCCCGGGCTGCGGCGCATTCCGGTCGTTGTTTTAACGACTTCCGACGCGCAGCAGGATGTTTCTCGCGCCTACAAGCTGCGCGCCAATTGCTACCTGACGAAGCCCCTGCAGCTGGAAGATTTCCTCCAAAAGGTTCGATCTATTGAGGATTTTTGGCTGACGGTAGTGCGCCTTCCGTCGAATTAGGCCCGGGAACCGCGCACCGGCGAAGTTGAATCGAAACCGGTACAGAGTTCTAATAGTCACATAAAGACTGGATTTCCCGCGGGGAGGAAGCAATGGCAGGCAAAAACACGGCGGCTTTCGGTATATATCCGAGCCGGGAGATGGCTGAGAATGCGGTGGATCGGCTGATCGCCAACGGTTTCCGCAAGGAGGACATTTCGGTTCTGCTGCAAGATAACGTCGGCACCAAGGATTTCGCGCACGAGAAACACACCAAGGCGCCGGAGGGGACCGCAACGGGCGTGGTCGCGGGCGGAATCATCGGAGGTACGATCGGCGCATTGGTTGGTATTGGCGTGTTGGCCATACCGGGCGTGGGACCGCTCATCGCGGCGGGTCCGGTCATCGCGGCGCTCACGGGAATCGGCTCGGGTGGTGTTGTAGGAGGCATCATCGGAGCGCTGGTAGGAATGGGCATCCCGGAGTACGAAGCGAAACGTTACGAGGGCCGCATCAAGGAAGGCGGCATCCTGCTTTCCGTTCACTGCGATAGCAGGGACTGGGTGCGCAAGGCCGAACAGGTGCTAAAAGATACCGGCGCGGAAGACATCGCTTCCGCAGGCGAAGGACGGGGCGATTTTGCGGTTTCCGACAAGCCGATCAGTAGAGGTACCAGCACCGTCTAACTGGGCTCCCGCTGATGCCGGGAAGCTACAAACTGGCTTTCACCCAGACCTGCTGAGGCGCGGCGATGCTCGCGTCTTTGTTTTCGATAGTAACCTTCAAGGATTGAAAGCCTGACTTCTTCGCAGGTGCCGACTCAAACGTAAGCAAGTACTGGTTACGTTGGCGCTCCGAAATCGCTTCCAGAAATGGCTGAAAACTTACCGGCGATCCGAAGCCGATGGCATAAAACTCACCGCCCGTTTGGTCCGCAAGCAGCGACAGGAAGTTCTGGCCCATATTATTTCGCCAGTAGCTGTGGCCCAGGTGTCCGACGCTTGGACTATATATCGTGTAGACGACAACGCCAGCTTTTACGGCGCTCTTGATGCCGGCGTTGACGTAGGGATTATCTAGATCCCAGCCGCCGCCAAGCCCCTCGATGCCGCTGCTGATCATCACTACCTCCTTGCACTGCGCTCCGTTGTCCGGCCATTTCTTAATGGCGTCCGTCAATGAATCATAGGGACTGACATCCGCGCCTCCCGGGCCTATTGCCAGGCGAACGGCGTTGGCCGCCGTGGCATGATCCGCCGTGAACTGCTGCGTGAACGAGGCTATTCCATTCCGCATGTAGGCAACGCCCACCTCGTAGCTGGGGGGCAAGGATTGGATGAATTGTTTCAAGGTGCCGATCTCGGTGCCGAAAGTGCCGCTGGCCGAATCGTCGATCAGCAGAAGCAACTGAGTCTTGGCATTTTCGCCGAGCGGCGTCAACCCTGTCACCGGACGCTTCTGCCTGCTCTGAAGAACGAGGATATCCGGCGCTTCAACCGGCGAAATCGTCTTGCCGCGCTTCGGCTCCAGCGTCACAACCACGCTGACCGGTTCCCCAGGCGCCGTTTGCTGCGCGAACAAAGACCCGGCGGCCGCCAGCAGGCCCACTGTCCCGCCTAATAAAAAACGTTTACTCACGTTCATATACCCGAGCTTTCTTTTGACTTACGATTTTAGGGCGCGATCTTGTCTTACAAGCATCTAGCCCCGCTTTTTGGAGCAACTAAGGCGTTCAAAAGATGCAGTGAGATAAGTGCCGAATTCTTCGGAACTCCGTAGGTCCCATAGCGCCGCTCGTTCTCTGGGAAATAGAGGCTCCGATCCACCGGACAATAAAGAAGACGCGCGCAACGCGAGCCCAGTTCCTGCTCAAGCGAATCCAGCGTCGGCGATCGTAATCGCGCGGCTCGTCGTCCTCTGACTCAGCGGAAGCATTTCCGGCGAGGAAATCCTGCCCGCCTCTGTCACCGAGCTCTTGGTCGGCTCGCATGAGCTGATCGTGCGCAGTCTGAATCAGGTCTTTAAGCCCGGCGCACCTGGGTAATCCCTAGCGTGAGAATGCGACGCCGGAGGTGATAAGAATGGATAAAGCGACGTTCTAATGGTGGAATACTTTGCCGGGCGGGAACAGCATCCACTCAGCCTCTTAGTTTCTGAACTCAACGAATTCGTGATTGTGCTGCTGGATAAGGATGGGAACTTTGTCTCGTGGCATCCGGGAGTGGAGACGCAGCTCGGCTATGCGCGTGATGAATTCATCGGGAAACATGCCAGTGTCCTTCTGCCGGTGTCGGACCGGCAAGAGGGCGCCGCCGAGCGTGAACTCGCGATGGCGGTCGAGACCGGCCGCGCATCCCAGACCCAGTGGCTGATCGGCAAACGCGGCCAGCGCATTCTTGCGGAAGGTGTCACGGTTCCCCTGCGGGACAGCAAGGGACAGTTGCTCGGCTTCGGCAAGGTCATTCAGGATGTTACCGAACGGCAAAATGCTGAAGACGATCTGAAAGCCCTTGCCCGCGCGCTTGAAGAATCTCCTGTTCTGATTCGCAGTTGGGACGGAATGATTGAACACTGGACCTACGGCTGCGAAAGACTGTATGGCTGGACTGCTCAGGAAGCGGTAGGCCAAATTTGCGACAACCTCTTGCATACTACCTATCCTGCGCCGCTCGAGGAGATCCACCAGCATTTGCTCGGCAAAGGCATGTGGCAGGGTGAGCTGCATCAGTTTCGGCGGAACGGCACTCCGGTGTTTGTGGCGGCTCAATGGGTGCTTCTGTCCGACGATGTGGATGGGCCCATGAGCATCATCTCGACGCATACGGATATCACGCCGCGGCTCGAAATTCAGCAGGAATTGGAAGCCGCGAATGAACGCTTAAAGAACATGGCGCACGAACTCGAGCGGTCTAACGAGGAATTGGCGGAGTTCGCGCGGATCGCTTCGCATGATTTGAGCGCTCCTATAACCAGTACGCGCTGGCTGGTAGATCTACTGGAAACGCGCCACGCGGTCAATCTCAGCGGCGAGGGTCAAAAGTGCCTCAAACAGATCTCTCTGGGGCTTGATCGGATGGCGGATCTGGTGGAAGCTGTGCTGGCGCACGCCCGCGTCGGCAAGACGGCCATAGGCTCCCCCGAGAGCGCCAGCGCCGAAGAGGCGCTAGCGATCGCCATCTCAAATCTACAGCGCGACATCGATACCAGCGGAGCGCAGATCTCCCATGACCGGCTTCCGGAGGTCCTCATTCAAGCGCAGCCATTGGCGCAGTTATTTCAAAATTTGCTTTCGAACGCCATTAAATACCGTCGTCACGACCTGCCTCTCCGGATCAAAATCACTGCGTCCCGTGAGGGTGTCTTTTGGCTGATCGGCGTCGAGGACAACGGCATCGGTATCGAAACGGAGTGGCTTCAACGCATTTTTCAACCGTTGCAACGACGCCACGGGATGGATATCGCCGGCAGCGGCATCGGCCTGGCGACGTGTAAGAAAATTGTTACACGAGCCGGAGGCCGTATTTGGGTGGAATCTACGGTTGCCGCCGGTTCCACCTTTTATTTCACGCTGGCTGGGCGCGACACGCGTTCGCGGACGGTGCAGACGACCGCTGCCGCGCCTCTCCCGGTCAGTCCTTAAAACCGCCCGCCCGACCCTCCTAAGCCCGGGGTGAATCTTCGCAACTCGGTTTACGATCCGCTCCCCTAGCCTTTTGAAATATTTGCAAAGAAGACCCGTAATCTTTCTGAGGCCCTTGTGCGTCCACATACGAGAGTTCCGCTGGTGAGTCATAGGGACTCGGCATTCCAAAGGAACTCCTGGGCGATTATGCGAAATGAAGGTATTAGCGTGTCTCTAACTGTGAATACAACGTTTGTTGAAACTTGCAAACCCGCGAAATCGCAAGAATCTGGTAACGGTCTCAACGGTCATCGCCAGAAACTGCTCTTCGCAGACGATCATCAACTAGTATTAGACGCCCTGACATTCGTGGCCAGCCCCCACTATCATGTGCAAGGCGTAGACAACCTGACCACGTTTGAACATGTCGTTTCGGAGTTCTTGCCGGACCTGGTCATCATGGATATTCGGATGCCGGATGGCGACGGCTTCGAAATCGCGCACCGCGTGCTGCAAAATCATGCGCGGCTAAAGCTAATGTTCCTCTCAATGCACACCGAAAGCAAATATGTGCGGCGTGCAGTGGAAATCGGCGCGCAGGGCTACCTCTCCAAGCGCGCGCCTATGGACGAACTGATGCTTGCCATCCGGACCGTGCTCAACGGCGGCAAGTACATTGGCTCTCGGATACAGGAGGCGGAAAACGCTCAACAAACGCGCGAGGGCGCTTTGACGGAGCGGCAGATAGAGGTTTTACGCCTGATAGCGCAGGGATGTTCGGCGAAGGAAATTGCAGGCAAGCTCAGCATCTCTGTCCGGACAGCGGAATTTCACCGCGCAGCGATCATGGATCGCCTCAAATTGCATTCCACCGCCATGATGACCCGATACGCTGTGGAGAAGGGCCTCGCTTAGGCTTCTTCTACGGGAGCATAGCTGGGGAAAGTCTAATGATTGCTTCTGGCATGTCGGCTGGCTGTTACTGCCAAAGTCGCGCCCGGTATGACCGGGAGGATGATGGCCGAACGGTATGTCTGGTCGTGGTAGACGGTTTGATGCGCTTTCAGCGGTTTGCTTTGGTCGGCGTTTGGTCCGGCTAAATTCAGATTTCTGTCGAACCTTGGAAAATTGCTGCTGGATATCTCGAGCCGGATCTGATGCCCCTGATAAAAAACGTAGCTTGTCACTCCGGCATCAATGTTGATCTGGTACTGCGAGTTGCGTTTCACAAACACCGGATGACTCGGCGACAGCCGGTAACGCAGCCGCTGAATGCCATCCGTCACCAGCAGCGATTTCCCATCGGGTTCGACATCCACCAGCTTCGCCGTAAAGTCGCTGTCATTGGCTGAAGTCGCCACGTACCCCATCACCCGCACGTCCCCAGTCACTTCCAGAGATTGGTTTAGGGGGGAAGAAGTGTACACCAGCACGTCCGGTCTGTTTTCCACCGTGCTCTGATCCAGCGGTCCCGGCGGCATGAGCCTGGAGTCGCAGCATACCGCGCCGCCGGCAGTGGGAACCGGATTGCGCGGATCATAAGTGAACTGATCGGGGCGTGATTTTCCAGCCGGCGCCCATTGCAGAGTTCCATCGCCGGAGGCCGAATTGGCATGGCCGTTGCCGCCCAAGTACAACGGCATATAACGTGTCCGGGCCAGCGGCCACTCGTGCTCTTCCCGCCAGACGTTCGGGCCCATGACGAAAATATGCAGAAGGGCCTCCGAAGCATTCGCCTTTGCGGTGGTCTTCTTCTTGAGCCATCGGTCGAACCAGTCGGCTTGCTGCGCCCTGATCCTGATCCGCGCATCCATCCCGAAATCGCGCGTCGGGAACGAGAGGGCGGGGTTGTGCGCCCATGGCCCAATCCAGGTCTCTACCGCATCATGCTGCAGGCTGAGGCGCGCGAACGCATCCAGGTCGCTTTCGGCATAGTTATCGAACCACCCGCCGAGGGAAAGCACCGGCACGGTCACGCGGCGAATTTCCTGCCGTATGCTGCGCTTTTTCCAATACAAATCGAAAGAAGGATGGTTAAGCGCATCGCGCCAGAGCAGCAGCGGCATCCCTGTCGCCTGCACATCTGCTGTCCGCAGGGGTAAGTGATCAATGTAGCCGCTGAAGAGCGGCCGAACCTGGTTGGGCGGTGTCAGGTTCTCCGCCAGCCATACCAGCCGGTGACCCAGTTTCAGAGCACCGCCGGTCGAATAATATCGGTCAAGATAGTCATCGTCGCCCGAGCACATCGGTGAGATCGCTGCCAGGTGCGGGTTGTCTTGGACTGCTGCCCACCATTGCGCCAGCCCCAGGTAAGAGCTTCCCGCCATCGCCACGCGGCCATTCGACCACGGCTGCTCGACGACCCAGTTGATAGCGTCATTGCCGTCCGGTCCTTCCTGTTCGGCTGATGCGAAAACACCTTGCGATGCGTAGCGGCCGCGCACGTCCTGGATCACCACCGCGTAGTCGCGCCTTAGAAAGTAGTGATAGCTGAGGCTGGCCGATGACTTTCGATTGTATGGAGTACGCACCAGCACGGTAGGCCAGCGGCCGGTTGTTTTCGGAAGGAACACGTCGGTGGCCAGGCGTACGCCGTCGCGCATCGGTATCATCAAACCAATCTGCTCAGCGCCGGCTTGATGCGCATTCGGTTGAACGACCTGCGCCGGTAGTCCGCTCCACATCAGGATTGCGGCAATGAGGCCGAATTTGCGTAATCGCCGGAGCATCATCGTACGAGCGCATCACTGCTTTGCGGTTTCGGGCGCGGTCCAAACAGCGCTGTGCCGACGCGCAAAATGGTCGCGCCCTCCTGAATCGCAACTTCAAGATCCTGAGACATTCCCATGGAAAGCTTCGGGAGCCCGAACTCGTTCGCCAGCGAAGCTAGTTTTTGAAAGTAGGGCCGGGATTCTTCCGGATTTTTCGACCACGGCGGCATGGTCATCAGCCCGGATGCTCTTAGATGAGCGCATTTCCCAGCGGCCTCCAGCAACTCGGGAATCGCGCCCGGCAAAGCGCCGGTTTTGCTCTGTTCCGCCGAGACTTTCACCTCCAGCAGGATTTCCAGCCTCGACTCACGCTCACGCGCCGCATCTTCCAGTCGCTGTATAAGCCGAACGGAATCAGCGGTCTGGATAACCTGGAACAGCCGAGCCGCCTGCCGCGCTTTATTGGATTGCAGATGGCCTATGAAATGGAACGCCGCGCCTTCCAAGCCGCTCAAAAAAGGGGCCTTCTCTGCAAACTCCTGGACGTAGTTCTCTCCGAATGCGCGCTGCCCCGCCAGATAAGCCTCGCGGATACGCTCGGCAGAGAATTTCTTCGATACCGCTACTAAGGTTACGTCTGAGCGTAGCCGGCCGCTCTTCTCGAGCGCACGTTCAATGCGCTCTTCCACAACCTTTAGGCGGCCTGCGAAATTGGAGTCGTGAGATGGCAAAACTCTATGATAGAAGCCCGGTTAAGCCAGGCCAAACGCCGCCGAAACCGGGTCAGGAGAAAGATCCGCAAGAGATTCTCAAGCTTATTGAAACGTTTCTAGTTACTTGCCGCCGCCCGGCGATTCTGGAATACGGCGAAGAGCCGGTTCCTCTGAAGCCTGGCGAGTATGCTCTCGAGATCAGGTCTGGGCGGTTGTGGCTCGAGGCATGCGATGAATCGCGTTGTGTCTCGCGGCGCGTCATCGCGATGGAACGGGTTTCCGGCAACTTGCTGGACGGGTATGTGCAGCGCTTTGGCGGAAAGGACGGGAAGATCACGTTCCTCGATCTGGATCGCCCGCAGACGGCGCATCGGTCCCTGCTCGGAAGCCGCCAGCGCTTCGCCGAAAAGTTCCGGCGGATGCTGTCCCGGCAATTCCCCGGCTGGCAGATTCCGGCGCTTTCCACTGGCCTCGATCTGCAGCGTTCGTTCTCGTCGTCTTTTCCGCGGGCGCGATTGAGCCGCGGCAATCAGGTTATCGCAGCCATGGCGTGTCCCTCCGCAGAGGATGAGGCGGCCATGCTGACCTTTGCGCTGCTTTGGCATGAGCATCTTCGCAGTCAACTGTGCTCTGGCTGCCGGCTTTCCTTGTCCTTATTCTTACCCGGCGCAGCGGGCACTCTCACGGCGCATCGGTTGCGCTGGCTCACCGGCGCGGCAATCCCGGTCTCACTGTTTCGTTTCAATGAGCACGGCTCGGCGGGCGAAGTGGATCCTAGCGATCTTGGGAATCTCGAAACGAGAGTCTGTTCGCGCTTCGTACCGGCGCAGCTTTCTCCTGACATTGGGAATTTGCTGCAGCGGCTTCGAACTATTGACGGAATCGGCTGCTGCCCGGAGCTGGGTGGAAGCCTCAGCATTTCCTGCCGCGGTTTGGAATTCGCCCGGATTGAGGTGGGTCGCATACTGCTCGGACTGGAGGATAAACACGAGGTCAGCGCATGCCACACTGAGGAAGTGGAGCACTTCGCGATCCGGCTCTCCGGGCTGTCCGAATTGTCCGGTGGGCGTCATTCTGCTCCCGCAACGTTTCCGGAGCGCTGGTTCGAAACAGCCGTCAGATCCAACATCACGGCCATTCATCCGCAATTGCTTGGTGATCCCGTTCATAGCCAAGTTCTGTCTTTCGCTGCCCAAAATCGCGATCTCATTGATCTGCTCGGGGTAACTTGCTCGGGCCAGCTCGTGGTGCTGGAATTGAAGGCGTCTGAAGACATTCATCTGCCGCTACAGGCATTGGATTACTGGATGCGCATTCGTTGGCACGCCGAGCGTGCCGAATTACAGCATCTTTTCCCGGGCATCCCGTTAGGCAAGCGGCCGCCGAAACTGCTGCTGGTGGCCCCTGGAATGGCATTCCATCCCGCCTGTACATCCATTCTTCGCCACTTCGCGCCGGAAATTGAAGTGGAGAGAGTGGGCGTCAATACCGAATGGCACAAACGCTTTCAGATAGTTTTGCTGTTACGCGGAGCGGATTTGCCCGTCTCTCATAAGGACAATCCAGCGGCGGCGACAGTTTAAGTAGGAAGTTCGAAACATGATCGACGGTTTAATCAACATAAAGAAAGCAATCGGCAGCCTGAATCCTCAGCAGGTCCGGCAAATGACCGAACGGCCCGTGAAGATTGCGCTTCACGCCGCCAGCCAGGATGCGTATCAACGCATGGAGGAGTTTTTCCTGCGTGATCTGAGTCCCGCCCGCCGCGGCCGGTCCGCGCTTTTGCTCACCCGCGCGCCGCTGCCGTCAGCGGCGCCGGCTCCCGATTTGCACATCTGGGACGGCGTGGCAGCGGCGCCCACGGAATCTCTGCTCTTTCACCCTGACCATGAGCATGCCTTTGTGCGCACTGTGCTCTCATACTGTGATCCGACCGTCAATTTGGCGCTCGCGCGTTCGTTTGTGCCCTTTCGTAAGCCCTTTATCGGGCGCGTCATTGCCAAGACGTCCAGAGAGAATACTCTGTTTTCAGTTTCCACCGCCCTGCCGGACATAGTTCCCAGCATCATTGAACTGCCGTGGGCAGTCGCCGAGTTTGCATCCGATACGGCTTTTCTAACCATGAATCAGATTCGGATGGCCTTCATTATCGCTGCGGCCAGCGATCGCGACGTAGGATACGCTCAGCAAAAATCTGAGATCGCTAGCGTCATCGGAAGCGCCTTCGGCTGGCGTGCTCTCGCCAAACAGCTCGTCGGCAAAATTCCGCTCGGCGGAGGCCTGGTTGCAAAGGCGGCCGTAGCCTATGCCGGGACCAGAGTCCTGGGCCTTTCGCTTGAGCGCTACTACAGCATCGGCTTCACTTATAGCCGTGAGGAGCGTGACAAAATCTACACCGAGGCCTTTCGTCAAGGCAAGACGGTTGCCCTGAAAATGCTCGCTTATTTCCGGCCGGAATTTGCAGCGAAGCGCTAATGCAACCCTCTCACCGGCCTCTCGCTCGCTAGCGGTATGGAACTGTTGGATGCTGTTGAAGTGCGGGTTCTGGGTGCGCTGATTGAGAAGGAAGCCACCACGCCCGAATACTATCCGTTGTCGCTGAACGCGCTCGTCAATGCCTGTAATCAGAAATCCAATCGGGATCCTGTAGTCAGTTATGACGAGGAAACGGTCGCGGATGCGCTCGACCGCCTTCGCGAGAAAAAACTGGCCCTCACAATCGTAGGCGGCGGCCGTGTCAATAAATACGCTCAGCGAATCTCGGAGACCCTGAACCTGGGCCGCCGGGAGTTGGCCGTCCTCTGTACGCTGCTGTTGCGCGGTCCGCAGACGCTGGGCGAAATCAAGGATCGCAGTGAGCGGATGTTCTCGTTCGCGGACCTCGAAGAGACGGATGGTGTGTTGTCCAAACTAGCCGAACTTCCCACGGGTCCGCTGGTTACAAAACTCCCGCGCCAGCCCGGACAGAAAGAGGCTCGCTACGGACATTTATTTGCGGGTCCGCCGGTGTTGGAAGCGGCGTCCGATTCCATTATGCCCGCGCCCACCCGCGTTGCCCAGCTCGAACAGGATCTTCACCAGCTGCGCGGCGAATTCGACGATTTGAAGGAAAGGTTCGAGAAGCTGGAAGCTCAATTCCAGTGAGAGCCTTATCCGCGCGTCCCTCCGCTGATCAGGCTGTAAAGCAAAATCGTCAGCACTATGGCCGTGATGAAAACGTAGCGGTGGTCTCTCTCCATCGCGAAGGCGGCCAACGAAAAAGCGACGCGCGCGACTGGAGTGGCAATCAGGAGCAGGATTCCCAGCTGAATGATCGAGCGCCCCCGCAGGCTCAATGCTCCTTCAAGAATGTGCCCGATGCTGCGATCAGTCGCCGGAGCGCCGTGAAATTGCTGGTATTGAACGTGTTCCCCGCCATGGCGGATAACATAGTAGGCGCCTCCACCCAGTACCACCAGGCCCGCCAGCAGCACTCCTGTGCGAAGCAGCACGCTTACCATCAGCTCAATTGATCTGTCGGTCACGCGAGAAGCGTTCATAGATATCCTTTCACGCCGCCGTAAATCATCTCGATAGCCATGAAACCCACTACTGCCGCGAAGACTCGCCGCAGCAGCAAAACCGAGAGGCGCTTCAAGTAGCGCGCGCCCACCAGGGAACCGGCTAGCACTCCCAGCATCACCGGCATAACAATGCCGGGCTGCACATAACCTCGGCTCAGATAGATGCTCGCGCTGGCTGCCGCCGTGACGCCTATCATGAAGTTGCTGGTCGCCGTGGAAACTTTAAAAGGAATCCGCATCGCCTGATCCATCGCGATCACTTTCAAAGATCCCGAGCCGATGCCCAGCAATCCCGAAACCACGCCCGCGCCGAACATCAGGCTGAAACCCGTCTTCACCCGGTGCACTTGATATTTTTCAATTCCTTGGTCCGTGTGGTAAGAGGAGTTCAGTTTTAGTGCCTCGGCGAGCGGATCCGGCGGTAGAGTCTCCGTCGAATGTTTTGGTTCACGGACGGTCTGCCACGCCGCTTGCAGCAAAATAAGTCCGAAAATGATGCTCAGGATATTTGTTGGAATGTGCGTCCCGAGAAAAGCGCCGAAAATTGCGCCCAATGTGGTGGCAATCTCCAGAAACATGCCGGCGCGCAGATTCGAATAGCCGTCCCGTACGTAAGCCGCTGCCGCGCCCGAAGACGTTGCGATGACCGAAACCAGGCTCGCACCGATAGCGTAGCGAAGATCCACGCCCAGAAACAGCGTAAGCACCGGCGTGATCACGACTCCGCCTCCCAGCCCTGTCAGCGAGCCCAGAAAGCCTGCCAGTAGCGACGCTGCGAAGACAATGAATGTAAATTCAGTGACCGTCATTGGCTCCGTTGGAAGAGGCCGCACGGCGGTCTGATATAGAAGGAGTGCGTCTAGCTCTGCTACTGGAGAAGGTCATCGTGAAAACCATAGCACTTGCCCTCGTTGCTGCCCTCGCGATTTCTGCGCAGCAGCCCCCAACGATCGAATCGCCGGATGTCCACAGCGATGGACGCGTCACCTTCCGCTATCTCGACCCTCACGCTCAGCAGGTTGCTGTCAACTTGGAGGGCAGAAAGGACCCATACGTCATGGATAAAGATCCCCAAGGAGTCTGGTCGGTGACAACGGATCTGCTTGCGCCCGAAATCTATGGCTACTCCTTCACGGTGGATGGTTTGCACCGCCTGGATCCGGTGAACACTCAGATCAAGCCCAATCTCTTGAATCTCGCCAACCTGGTTCTGGTCCCCGGCGCCGCGCCCATGCCGTGGGAGGATGCCGATATACCACACGGATTGGTCCATCATCATTGGTACAAGTCGCAAGTGGTAGGCGATAACCGCGATTTTTTCGTCTACACGCCGCCGGGCTATGATCCTGGCGCTAAGACGCGTTACCCCGTTTTATATCTGCTTCACGGGTTCAGCGATGATGCCAGTGGTTGGACCGCTGTCGGCAAAGCGAACTTGATCATGGACACGTTGATCGATCAGGGAAAGGCGAAGCCCATGATCGTGGTGATGCCGCTTGGCTACGGCGCGCCGGAAATCGTGCGGCGCGTACCGCCGGGCGGCGGCTTCAGAGATCCAGAGCTTCGCAAAAGGAACTACGCCAACTTTCAAGCCGCTCTTCTGGAGGAAGTGCTGCCCCGTGTCGAGCAGGCATACAAAGTAGATGCGAACCGAAACTCGCGCGCCGTCGCGGGCCTATCTATGGGTGGCGCGGAGGCGCTCTTGACCGGCTTGAACCACCTGGACAAATTCTCCTGGGTAGGCGCGTTTAGCGCGGGTGGAATGGGCCCGGATTTCGCAGCGGACTTCCCTCAGTTGGACTCCGCCGCCAATTCCAGGCTCCATGTCCTTTGGATCGCCTGTGGCACTGAGGACAACCTGATTACGCCCAATCGCAGCCTCATCGCCTGGCTGAAAGGCAAGAGCATCAACGTCGTGCCTATCGAGACGCCGGGCATGCACACCTGGATGGTGTGGCGCGGCGACCTGCTGAATTTCGCGCCGCTCCTCTTTCAGGCCCGCAGCCCGGGCGAATAGATCAAGCCTGTGGCGTCTTACCGGTTGGGCCGCTCGGGGTGGCCCTGTTCGGGCGGCGGATTGTTAGCGGCGTTCGGACCGCCCACCACACCCTGGTTGACCAGCACTTTCACCTCTACGCGCCGGTTCATCTTTCGCCCATCGGACGTGTCGTTGCTCGCTACTTCATGCGACGTTCCCATGGCCGCGGGTGTCAGGACCCGGTTAATCGGGATGTTACCCTGTTGCTCCAGATAGCGGATGACTGAATCGGCCCGGTTTTGACTCAGTATCTGGTTGCGGGCGGCGTTGCCGGTTGTATCGGCGTATCCGGCCACTTCCACCACGTAACCCTTCTGGCTAAGCGCCTTCTGAGCGACGCCATCGAGATCTTGCTTCGCTTGAGGTGTCAGCACGGAGCTCGCCAGCCGGAAATAAACCGTCGTGGTGTCGGTTACCTTGTAGTTGTCAAGATCGGAAACGCGGCCATTCACGTCGTTAACGCCCTGGTTCGCTTGGTCGGCCTCGGTCTTTACCTGCCCCACCTGCTGTTTGACCTGCCCTACCTGCTGCTGAGTCTGCTGTTGCTCTGTCTCCAACGTCCCGGTCCGGCCTTCCAGTTGTCCGGTCCGGTTCTCCAACGATCCTTCCCGCGCTTCCAACGGAGAAACACGCGTGTCGATCTGCCGCGATGCTCGCATTGAGCTCGGATCGAAGATCACCCGGTCCGCTAAAAGCTCGCCTTTCTCATTTCCCTTTCCCTCTGCAGTGACCTGCAGGCCGGGCACCAGAGAGTTTGCGTCCATCGCCGTTTTTCGGCCGAACATACCGTGTTTAAGCTGAATCTTCGTGGTGCCGCTGAGATCCACCGTGGCGACAGAGTCGTCGTTAGCCCGGAGTTTAATCACATTGCCGTCACGCGAGACAATTATTCCCTGCAACTTGGCGTTCTCATCCGCAGTGAAGGTGCGAGTGTTCGGTGTAACCCGCGCCATGCAAAGCGTTGAAGCCAATATGATCTGAGCCGCTACGGACACGCAGCCCCTCGCGGTTCTGTTAATTCTGGCATGCTTCATCGCTACCCTTGTTACCTCCTCTGCCTTCCAGAAGTCAGGTGTTCCCCGCTTCGCTCTTAGACTTTTCTTAGATGCTGGCCGCCTCCTAACCGTAACCGATAAACTACTGGCCGGACCGCTGGCCCCTCCAGCGCAGAGCTCCCGAAGGCGTCAGCGCTGAGTGGTGTAACCTATGTATTGCCAAACACTTCCGTGCGACCGAACCCGCCACGGCGGTTTTACGGCTGGTGGATCGCCGCCAGCACATTTGTCACATTTGGCATCGCCGTAGGCGTACCCTACTACAACCTGCCGTTCTTCTACGATTATTTCCAGAAGACATTTCACTGGAATATAGGGCAAATTACACTTGGCTTCCCGCTGGCTGCGCTTCTGACCATTTGGGTGGGGCCAGTCCTAATTCCACGCTTCAGCCCTCGCAAGCTCATCCTGGTTGGCACCGGTCTTACAGCCGCAGCATTTTTCGGTTTTGGCGCCATGCACGGCATTCTCGCCGTCTACTTCCTGCTTTACTTTGTCTACACCGTCGGGTACATCTTTTCGGGACCCATCCCCCACCAGTTGCTCGTGTCGTATTGGTTTCGCCGGAAGCGTGGGAGGGCCATGGGGTTCGTGTACGTCGGCGTGGGCCTGTTCGGAGGTCTGGGCTCGTTTTTCGTCCGTGGCATGACAGATCACTACGGTTTCCGGATCGCCCTCTTTGCTCTCGGCGGCTTGATGTTCCTCACCTGGCCCTTCGCCTTACTGCTGATGAAGGACCGGCCTTCGGAAATCAATCAATACCCGGACGGCGCTGCCGGGCCGCCCGGGGAGCTCAAGCTTGCGCCATACGGCTTCGGGCACCTGCTGCGCAGCAAGTCTTTCTGGCTGCTGTTGCTCGGCAGTGTTTGCTCCATCGGTTCCATCGGCTCCATCAACACCCACATGAAGTTCGTGTTCCGCGACGCCGGTTTCGTTGACCAGAAGATTTTGAACGCCACTTGGACCACCGCCACTGCATTGATTCTCTGGTCAAGCATCGCCGGGCGCCTCAGCATCGGTTACTTCGCCGATATCTTCTCCAAGAAACGCGTGATGACGGCGACTTACTTCATAGTGGCTGCCAGTATCCTGCTGCTATTGACGGTCACGCCAGCCCGTTACAACTCGGTCTATCTGTTCGGCGTTGTTTTTGGCTTTTCCATGGGCGCGGATTACATGCTCATCCCACTCATGGCCGCCGAGCAGTTCGGCGTCAACACTCTGCCGCGCGCCATGGCAGTCCTTCTGCCGCTCAACACCATCGGCCAGACCTGGTGCCCTTATTGGGTCTCCCATCTTCGCGAGGCATACGGCAACTACGTCATCCCCATGGCCGTCGTGTTCGCCATTGCCATGCTGGGAGCCGCCGCCATCGCGCTGCTGCCGCGTGATCGCCAGCTCGCCGATGCCCCGGGGTAGCCCCTTTCCCGTCAAACCCGTGCGGAGCGCTGCCTACTGCAACCCCACAACGTCGGCTACCAAAATCGTTATGTCATCGGCCTGGGAGATCGAGTTTCCGTTACCAGGCCACGCAAGTACCTCTTGGAGCAGCCGCTCAGCAAACTCATCGGTCGGGAGATCCGGGTGCTCGTTGATGAAATGCTCCAGCCGGACCTCGCCAAATTCCAAGCCCTCCGGGTTGGCCGCCTCTATCAATCCGTCCGTATATATCAAAAGCCGGTCACCGGCCTGCAAGGGAAAATCTGCTTGCGGATAGTCCTCGCCCGATCGAACGCCAAGTAGAAGGCCACCCTCATTCAGACGCACTAAAGTTCTCGTTGTTCTCCGCCACAGCAGCAGAGGCGGATGGCCTCCGGAAGAGTAACATACGGCTCGCTTTCTCTCATCCAGGCACGCGTACACGGCACTGGCATACTGGCCTTGCGCTTCGCCGCAAAGAGTCGAATTCAAGCCTGCAATCATTTGCCCCGGGCTCTCTCGATAACCAGTCTGAGAAGAGACCGCCACTTTCACCATGGAAGCTACTAAGGCGGCCGGCACGCCGTGGCCGGCGACATCGGCCACGATAATTCCCAGGCCGCCGGCGCGAGTCGGGAGGAAATCATAGAAATCGCCTGCCACGTCGGCCATCGGAGCATACCGAACAGCAATCTCGAAGCTCCCGGGCTCGGGGGTCGTGCGGGGGAGAATAGAGGTTTGAATGCGTCTCGCTGCTCGCATCTCTTCATCCAAAGAAGCGAGCCGTCTTTCGTTTGCCAAAAGGCGCCGTGTCGCCGCATAGCCCACGCAGCAGATCAGGACAAAGAGCCCATAGGGTTCGGTCGGTACGCGCCAATTCAGCAATTGGGCGCTTGCAAAGCGATCGTGCGCGAACGTTAGAAACAAGATGAGTAGGCCGAATGACAGGACACGTTGATTTTCGATTCGCGGGCCCCGATATCCGGCAAGACGGCCTGACAGAATGATAAGCGGTAATAGGAATACGGTTCCAATCCCGGCTGCCGGAAACAGGTCGGGCCGGTTTGCAATCACCATACTGGTGAACGCGATTGTGGCGAACATTAAGTAAGCCCCCATCAGCCACCGAACTGATGATCGCCAGCCCCTGCCGTAGACGTCCTGAAACAGTAACAACGCCGGAACCATCACGCCAAGATCAACAAACGTTCCAACAAACTGCCAGAATCTTTGCGGCTCGCCGAAGGCAACTTTGAAGGCAACGGTGTTGCACAGCAGGCGAATTCCGTAAGGGCCGGCAAACAAGCCGAACCAAAGTAAAAATCGTTCCCGCGGTCGCCGCCGGAATACATGGAGAGCAACTGCGCCGAAACCGATCGCGGCAATAATGGAGCCAAGAATCACCAAAGGAAGATCGACGCGCAGATGCGACGCGAATTCCCCCTCGGAAAATGTGGACCTTGGCGTTCCGATCACGATCGAAGTTAGCCTCCGCCTGTCCTTGAAGCTAACATTTGCCATAGGCCGAAGAACGCGAGTCGGAGTATGGTGTGATGGAGATCGATAAGGTGATCCGATCATGACGCGCGCGATTCGGCTCTTCATGTTCTTTGAGGGCGCCGCGTTCATCGGCGCTGCCCTGATCCACTTCGGCGTGCTGGCCCACGGGGAGCATGCAGCAAAATGACTAGACGAACCCTCCTGCGCAATGGCACGGCGTGCCTTACTTCCGCTTCTCTTTTCACCCCCCTCATGGCCCAATCCAAAGCTAGCGCTTCATCTTCGAAACTCGGCGTCGCCACCACGTCCTACTTGAGTGTCTGGCGCCCTAAAGATACTTTGGAATTCCTCGAGCACTGCCACTCTATCGGCGCTACCGGCATCCAGGCATCGATCAATGGCGATATTCCGAAAATCCGGGCGCGCGCCGGGCAACTGGGCATGTGGGTCGAAGCCATGGTGCCCATGCCGAAAGGAACGGACACCACCGTTTTCGAACAGCATCTCAAAGATGCCCAGGCTGTCGGAGCGCTTGCTCTCCGCTCCGCCTGTCTCGGCACGCGCCGCTATGAGACCTTCACGTCTTTTGAAGCCTGGCAGCAGCACGTAGCCGAGAGCCATGCGTCCATTGAGGCCGCTATCCCGCTGCTCGAAAAATATAAGATTCCGCTGGGCATCGAAAATCATAAAGACTGGACCGCCGGCGAACTTGCCGCGCTGATGAAGCGCTATTCAAGCGAATATTTTGGTGTCTGCCTCGACTTCGGAAACAATCTCGCTCTGCTCGACAACCCGCTCGACGTGATCGAAAAGCTGACGCCGTATACCGTCTGCACTCATCTCAAGAACATGGCGGCCGCGTCCTATCCGGATGGTCTTCTGCTCTCCGAGGTGCTGCTGGGCGACGGCTACCTGGATCTCGCCGGCATTGTCCCGCGCTTTCACCAGGCACGTCCCGATGTCCGCTTCTCGCTCGAGATGATTACCCGCGATCCGCTCAAGGTCCCTTGTCTGATGGATGAATATTGGGTGACGTTCCCGGATCGCAATGGGCTGTATCTGGCCCGCACGCTGCGCTTCGTCGAAGAGCACCACAGCTCCAGGATTTTGCCGCACATTTCCCAGCTCTCGCATGAAGACGCGTTAAAACTCGAAAATCAAAACGTCATCGCCTGCCTCGATTACGCGCACGCTCATCTCAACCTCTAGCATTCAGATAGGAGATTGCCCATGACCAAAGTTGCATTGCTCGTTGAATTAAAGGCCAAACCGGGCCGGGAGGAACAACTCGCCGCGTTCCTTGCTGGCGCGCAGCCGCTGGCTGTCGCTGAACCGGGCACGGTTGTCTGGTTTGCGGTGCGTCTGGACTCCCGGACGTTCGCGATCTTTGACGCTTTCAATGACGAGTCCGGACGCCAGGCCCACCTCAACGGGCAAATCGCTGCAGCCCTTATGGCGCACGCCGATGAGCTTTTAGCAAGCCCTCCACAAATTCGCAACGCTGATGTGCTCGCCGACAAGCTGTGATCCACAGACGAAACGACGAACGCAACTCCGATCCATTACCAGTTGGCGAGATCAGGGCAACCTCTCGTGCGGATTCTTACTTAACAATTGTTCCGATTAAGGTGGATGGCTGCCGCCTCATTGCCCCGCCGGCGCTGTCAATCGTTGATGAATTTCGCCACGAGTCTATCGCCGACACAATCTGCGACGGCCAAGAGCGCGTCTCCTGCTCGACGGCATACCGATGGCCGGGCAAGATAGCGAGCTAGAACTCCGCCCCTCGTGGCGTGATTGTGCCTGCTCTCGCCTAGAGGTCTTGAAGTGAGGAACTTGTTGTAAATGAGTCAAGTTTTCAAGCTGCTAATTTTGCTTCTCCAACCCAAGCCTTCACTTCGCAGTCAAGTTTATCGAAGCAGCGGCGGAGCGGGCCGCTGGGAGCGGAAAGCTCGGGCAGTATTCTGCCCAGCCCTGGCCGGAGGATGCGAGAGTAGGTGCGGGTGAAGAAGTATGCGGTGCGGAGGCCGAGATCGGTCAGGCGGTAGCGATGGCTGTTGTGAATACGTTCGATCATTCCGTGGAGACGCAGGCGACGGAGGTGGTAAGTCATGCGGCCTTGTGTCAGGTCAGCCGGTTGTTCGCCGAGTAGAGGCGCGAGGTTTTCGCGGAGATTGCGATTCGAGAAACCGGCGGGGAGCAGTTGAAACAACAACAATGCGCTCCATAAGGCCTGCACTTGCGGATCGGCGAAGCGCAGGGCGGAAGCCCGTTGCGACTCGATCTGAATGGGCCGATTCATTTTCTGGAAGGTCTCTTCGGAGAGGAGGCAGTCATGGCCGATGTGTTCGACCTGGAGCAAACGGCGGTTGGCCTGAAAGCCAATCTTGCGCAGGGCGGGCAAGTTGCGCAAGCTCTTGCCGATATAAAAATCGCGCGGGTTGTTGATGGTGGTTTCGGTCCGCAAAGCGCGGCCTTCTTTGTGGTACTGCTTGATGCGCGTTCCTTTGTAGTCGACATGGAGCGAGGGAATCACTCCATCGGTGATGACCCGCGTGCGAAACGGTCCGGGCGTACGCTTGGTAACCCAGCGCTCAAAGATAAGTTGAACTTGTTTGGGACGGCCGATGTCGAGATTCTCCCGGATCACTTCCTCGAAGAAGATGCGTCCGCTTACCGGGCGGTCGAGCACCTGAGTAAGGGAGAGTTCGATCTGCAGGATGGAAAGCTGATAGCGGTAACCAGCTTGGCGGTCCTTGGCGACGAAGGGATGAGGCAGAAGCCGCAGCCATTTGCGTAACAGTGATTCGATCTTCTCTCCGGAGAGTCCATCGCAGAGAGCCTGTAACCGTTTGGGATCGGCACAAGCAAGAACGCCATTGTCCAATGCCCGGTACTCGATCCCCTTATTTTCGAGTTGCCGCTTTGCGTACTCGTGCCCATTCAGGCACAGCTTTGCATTGTACGGAAAATAGGAGCAGAACTTCAGAAAGAACGGCCCGAAGTCGCGATCCACACAGTAGAAATAATAGTGATTGACCAGCGCCGTCGATTTCACGATCCAGGCGTAAGTTTTGCGGGTTCGCGGGTTGCGCCGCTTCTCGGTGCGATATACGGTGCACTTCTCTTGCGCTTTGCCAACGAAGACGACGCCTTCGTCCTGAGTAAAAGCGGCACGGCGTTGGTTGGCGATTTCATCTTTACGTTGGCCCTTCAGGAACGTGATCATCGGGATGTCATGGTCATGGACGTAGCGCTCAATCGATTCCACAAAGCGCCGGGTGATCGGTTCGACCATCGCCGTCGAGGCTACCGGATGCCCGCGGTGGATGCGGATGAACTTCAGAACCCCTTCCACTGCTTGCAAAACGGGCACATAGACGTTGAGGTACATCCGGTCGATCCCCTCCAGTTCGAGCACCACATGATCGCGCAATACTTCCGCCACGCTCTGTGCTGTTCCAGGTCTCAACTTCTCAGCCGGTTTACCACGCATGGCTCTGTTATAAATCAGATGTTCAGTCCAACCGCACTTCACATGCTTGTCGGTCTGAGGCGAAGCCTCGCTGGTGTCCTGTCTCTGATGTCCTGTCTCTGAAGTGCGTTTACAAAATCTGGCAACACTGGCGAGAATCTCATCAGCCGTTTTGGTCCAGCTAAACGATTTAGGCGATTCGTTTGTGACGGCGAGATATTGTTTGATGGCTGTCTCCAGTTCCCGCACACTGCGATGGGTGCCACGTCGGATTTGCTTTTCGGTCAGAGCTGCAAACCAGCGCTCCACTTGGTTAATCCAGGAGGCGCTGGTAGGAGTGAAGTGGACGTGAAAGCGCGGTCGTTTCGCGAGCCAGCGCTGAATTATGGCAGTTTTGTGGGTACCGTAGTTATCGAGAATCAAATGCACATCGAGGCTCCCGGGAACAGATTCATCGATAGTATCGAGGAACTGCCGAAACTCCGCGCTACGATGCCGCCGATGACATTCCCCAATGACCTTGCCCGTCTTAACGTCCAGAGCGGCGAACAGCGAAGTCGTGCCATGCCGTTCATAGTCATGGGTCCGGCGTTCTAATTGTCCGGGGCGCATCGGTAACAGCGGTTGCGTACGGTCGAGAGCTTGAATCTGAGATTTCTCATCTACGCATAACACAAGCGCCCGATCTGGTGGGTTCAGATACAGGCCCACTATGTCGCGAACCTTTTCAACAAACAGTGGATCTTTCGATAACTTGAACGTCTCGCTACGATGTGGCTGTAGAACGAAAGCACGCCAGATCCGGCTGATTGTGCTGCGACTCAGTCCTGCCTTTGCTGCCAAAGAACGAGTACTCCAATGCGTTGCATCACGGGGCCTCGATTCCAGCGTGAGCGTCAGTACGCGCTCCACTTCGATGTCGCTGATTTTGCGTGGCGTGCCGGGACGAGGCTCATCCAGCAGACCGTCCAGTCTCCGCGCTAGAAACCGCGATCGCCACTTGCCCACCGTCTGCTTTGTGATTCGCAGTTCCTCTGCCACGACACTGTTGTTCTTGCCCTTCGCGCACGCCAGAATAATCCGCGATCTCTGGGCAAGTGCTTGCGAGGACTTCGGTCGGCGTGCCCACCGCTCCAGATCGATCCTCTCCTCCGCGGTTAGCACTAACTCCGCCCTACGACGTCCTGTCCGCATCCCTGCACTCCTTTGTACAGTAGACGCGATCACGTTTACTTCTTATTCAATCAACTTCGGAGACGCGATACCAGCGAGGCTTCGCCTCAGACCGACAAGCATGTGAAGTGCGGTTGGACTGAACATCTGATTTATAACAGAGCCATGCGTGGTAAACCGGCTGAGAAGTTGAGACCTGGAACAGCACAGAGCGTGGCGGAAGTATTGCGCGATCATGTGGTGCTCGAACTGGAGGGGATCGACCGGATGTACCTCAACGTCTATGTGCCCGTTTTGCAAGCAGTGGAAGGGGTTCTGAAGTTCATCCGCATCCACCGCGGGCATCCGGTAGCCTCGACGGCGATGGTCGAACCGATCACCCGGCGCTTTGTGGAATCGATTGAGCGCTACGTCCATGACCATGACATCCCGATGATCACGTTCCTGAAGGGCCAACGTAAAGATGAAATCGCCAACCAACGCCGTGCCGCTTTTACTCAGGACGAAGGCGTCGTCTTCGTTGGCAAAGCGCAAGAGAAGTGCACCGTATATCGCACCGAGAAGCGGCGCAACCCGCGAACCCGCAAAACTTACGCCTGGATCGTGAAATCGACGGCGCTGGTCAATCACTACTATTTCTACTGTGTGGATCGCGACTTCGGGCCGTTCTTTCTGAAGTTCTGCTCCTACTTTCCGTACAATGCAAAGCTGTGCCTGAATGGGCACGAGTACGCAAAGCGGCAACTCGAAAATAAGGGGATCGAGTACCGGGCATTGGACAATGGCGTTCTCTCTTGTGCCGATCCCAAACGGTTACAGGCTCTCTGCGATGGACTCTCCGGAGAGAAGATCGAATCACTGTTACGCAAATGGCTGCGGCTTCTGCCTCATCCCTTCGTCGCCAAGGACCGCCAAGCTGGTTACCGCTATCAGCTTTCCATCCTGCAGATCGAACTCTCCCTTACTCAGGTGCTCGACCGCCCGGTAAGCGGACGCATCTTCTTCGAGGAAGTGATCCGGGAGAATCTCGACATCGGCCGTCCCAAACAAGTTCAACTTATCTTTGAGCGCTGGGTTACCAAGCGTACGCCCGGACCGTTTCGCACGCGGGTCATCACCGATGGAGTGATTCCCTCGCTCCATGTCGACTACAAAGGAACGCGCATCAAGCAGTACCACAAAGAAGGCCGCGCTTTGCGGACCGAAACCACCATCAACAACCCGCGCGATTTTTATATCGGCAAGAGCTTGCGCAACTTGCCCGCCCTGCGCAAGATTGGCTTTCAGGCCAACCGCCGTTTGCTCCAGGTCGAACACATCGGCCATGACTGCCTCCTCTCCGAAGAGACCTTCCAGAAAATGAATCGGCCCATTCAGATCGAGTCGCAACGGGCTTCCGCCCTGCGCTTCGCCGATCCGCAAGTGCAGGCCTTATGGAGCGCATTGTTGTTGTTTCAACTGCTCCCCGCCGGTTTCTCGAATCGCAATCTCCGCGAAAACCTCGCGCCTCTACTCGGCGAACAACCGGCTGACCTGACACAAGGCCGCATGACTTACCACCTCCGTCGCCTGCGTCTCCACGGAATGATCGAACGTATTCACAACAGCCATCGCTACCGCCTGACCGATCTCGGCCTCCGCACCGCATACTTCTTCACCCGCACCTACTCTCGCATCCTCCGGCCAGGGCTGGGCAGAATACTGCCCGAGCTTTCCGCTCCCAGCGGCCCGCTCCGCCGCTGCTTCGATAAACTTGACTGCGAAGTGAAGGCTTGGGTTGGAGAAGCAAAATTAGCAGCTTGAAAACTTGACTCATTTACAACAAGTTCCTCACTTCAAGACCTCTAGTCTCGTGTTTCTTAACTTAAGTTTCTTGACGCCAACTCATCGTTCATCAGCGTGAACGCTCGAAACGGAGCGGCGACCGTCAGGGAGCGTGTATGGACGAAACGTAAATGAATTTCGGAAACAGGAGACTGGTGGCTGAGAACCGCGAATCTGGATCCGAGCTACCCGGAAATAATCGCCAGCATTAGGACCGCAAACATGGTGTTCCTTCCTTCGTTGGAATAATCGTAGCTACGGTCGCGGCGTTAATTGCCTTCGCTCCTCGATCAGTCAATTGAAGTCCTGTTGAAGACGTATTTATTCTTGGAAATCTGCGCAATGTAGCGTTCACGTCCGCATGGCCTCTGACGAGCGAAGCGCTTGGAGAATGGAGGAGTACGCGTATCTCTCGGCATACTGCGAGATGGCGCTGCCCACCGCGGGATTGTGGGCGGACACGCGGCTAATGACGCTGGCTATCCGCGCGATGTCGAGGGAAATTACAGCGTCCCCCAGCTCCTTTCGGAGCTCGGCGGGTAAGCCCGCTAGCTCTTCGCTCCCAGGCATGCTGGCGATTTTTTCAGTGGCCGCTTCCTGGTACCTATAGCGCACGCCGAGGTGGCGCGCGAGGCAATTGAAAATCTCTTCGGGATGGAATGGCTTACTCAGAAAGTCGTCCACGCCAGCCGCCAGCGCCTCGCCGCGATGTTTCGTGAACGCGAAGGCAGAGAGGATAACGATCTTCACGTCACGGCCGCCATCAAGCTTCCGGATGCGCCGTGTTGCTTCCAAACCGTCCATGCCGGGCAGCCGCCAGTCCATCCAGATGAAGTGCGGCCGCCAGTTTAGAAACTTCTCGATCCCGGCTGGGCCATCTCCGGCTACCTGCGATTGGAAGCCGGCATTCTCCAGGAGCCGCTGGAGCAACAGCCAGTTCTCCACCTGGTCCTCAACGATCAGGACCCGATACTCGGGCTGGCCAGGCTCGAGGCCGGTGATCCAGCCGCGACGGAGCTCGGCGGCCGGCATCTCAGATTCCTCAATTTTCAGCACTGGAATCTCCACCCGGAATAAGGATCCTTTGCCCGGCGCGCTCTCAACCTGGATAGTCCCACCCATCAGCTCGACGTACTTCTTTGAAATGGCCAGCCCCAAGCCAGTGCCCTTTTGGGTAGACAGCTTGCCGGCTTGTACGAACGGCTCAAAAATGCGGGCCTGATCGCCACTGGCGATGCCGATTCCGGTGTCCTGCACTTCAATTACTAATTGGCAGCGTTGTGAGTCTTCGCCTGGTTGACTACCCATCCGCAGAATGACGCTCCCGCGTTCCGTATGCTTCACCGCGTTGCTGACCAGATTGATCAGCACCTGGTGCAGTTTCTCGCCATCCGCCTGCACGAACTGACAGAGTTCCGGGGTCTGCAGTATGGAGAGCTCAAGTCCTTTTTCCTCTGCCCGCAGGCGCATGAGATCCATGACGCCGCTCACCAGATCGCTCAGGTCCAGCGGAGCCTTTTCGATCGCGATACGGCCAGCGTCAATCTTGGCCATGTCCAACACATCATTAATGAGGCTGAGCAGATGTTCGCCACTGCGATTGATGATGTCCAAATCTCTGCGCTCCTTCTCAGGAACGCGGCGGCTTTCGCGCAGCAGATTGGAGAAACCGAGAATGGCATTCAAGGGCGTACGCAACTCGTGGCTCATATTGGCCAGAAAAACGGTCTTTGCCTGGTTGGCGGCTTGAGCCTGGTCTCTCGCTTCCACGAGTTGCACCGTGCGCTGGTCGACAAGTTCTTCCAGGTGTTCCTGATGCTTTCGGAGCTCTTTCTCGGCAAGCGTGCGCTCAATAATGTCGCGTCGCGACGCGGCCAGGGCTTCTTTAAGAATCTTGAGAACCTGCGCCGTCGGCACCGTCGCTATTACTGTTGCGTACAGGACGTTGCTCCAAACCCCGAGCGGTTTTCCGGGAAAGTAGGTGGGTAACTTGACACCTGCCAAGTCCAGGAGTGCCATTGCCAGAGTACTGAGCAGGCATGCAGTCGCAATCAACAGGGCCGCCCGAAAGCCCAAGAGCCAGGCAGCGGAAATCGGCAACGCGATATAGAACACCAGCATAATGCTGCTGTGTATTCCGCCGCTCAGAATACTCATGACGGTTATGATGAGCCCCGTTCCGCCCACGTACACCCAGCTTGCTTGACGGATGGACCCGCGTTGAAGCAAAAGCCATGCACCAAAGAAGGTAACGAGCAAGGTCAAGTCTAGGGGAATGCTTAAACCCTTTGCTAGGACAACAAACGGCAGAATAACGCCAAGATTGAACAACATCCAAATCGAGCTTCCGAGCAAAAGGGCGTGCAGAACTTTTGCGGTGGGATCTTCGGCCAGAGGTCCCCGTAGTCGAAGAGCATCTCGGGTCTTCCGAAAGAAATCAATGATTTGGGTTGAGCCACTCACTAATAGCCTCTGTCACTGAACTATTGTGACCCCCCTCGCAGCGTCTCCGAAGGGCACACGCGCCGGCTTAGTGGAATAGCTAGATGCGCGCGGCAATTAACGGATTCAAGAAAAGTGAACCATTCCTCGAAATAGGTGCGTCAAAACTGCGCTCTCTATGGCTTCGGGGACAATGCGCGCGATTCTGCACGCCATCCTGCTTTCGGGGCTACTTCCGCACTCAGGGGTTGGCCCGCTGATGGCCCAAGCCACGTTAGGCGCCGCGGCGTTGGCTGGTACTGTGCGAGACGAGCAGAGTTCGGCGGTGACGGACGCAAAAATCACTCTGACGGACAACTCGAAGGCTATGAGTCGCGAGTCGTTCTCCGACTCCAGTGGTGCGTTTCTGTTTCCCTCGATTAGCGCAGGCGCCTACACCGTGCGAATCGAAAAAAGGGGCTTCAGTTCCTATCTCGTAAACAACGTTGCCATCGAAATTGGAGAGCGGGCAGTTCTTGATATTTCTCTGCGGGTGGGACAAGTCCGAACATCAATAACCGTGTCAGCTGCTGATGCGGCGATGCTCGATTTGGAGTCGAATGCGATCGGTACTGTAATCGATTCGGCGCGCGTTGCGGACCTTCCACTAAACGGCCGGAACTTCCTCCAACTGAGTCTGCTCGCCGGAGGCGCCGCTGAAGTTGGTGCTGCCAGCAATGTTTTTTCCGCGAATGTGGGAGAGCCTTGGCGGACGATTGTTCTCCCCGGCACGATGCCGTACTCGGTTGGCTACTCCCTCGACGGCATACCGATCCGCGGATCGAGGGACGGAGAACTGGCGCTGAATATCTCCACTGCGGCAATTGATCAATTCAAGGTCCAGGAGAATTTTCTCATGCCGGACCAGGGACCAAACGCTGCCGTGGTGAACGTCGCGACGAAGAGTGGGGGCAACCAATTTCACGGCGAAGCTTTCGAGTTTTTCCGCAACGGCGATCTGGATGCACGCAGCTTCTTCGCATTGGGCGCTGAGGACCTGAAGCAGAATCAGTTCGGATTCGCGCTCGGCGGACCGGTATGGAAAGACCGTCCTTCGGGTAGATGTGTCGCCGTTAAGCAGCTTGAACGGCAGATCGCCGCTGCTGGTCCAGGAATCGATGGCCTGATGATTGACGAACAGTTGGAAGCGAGCGCCGCCCGGACTGACGTCGAAGTATTGGACGGCGACGCGGTACCAGCCGGCCGCGCCCCGGAATGGGAAAGAAGCTGAACAACTTTCAGAAGCGGTTTCGCAGGTGATCGCTTTGCCTCCTGAGGCGTCTTCCCAGGGCGTGATCTCCTCCACCGTATAACCCTTCAACGTCATCGATTCGGCTTCCACGCGATTCGGAAAATGTCCGGCGCGTCCTTTCTCATCGGCTATTCCGGATTCGTGCAGGAACCAACTGCAAACCGCATCGCGCCAGACGATCGCATGGCCCGCCTGATATTCGAGCTTTGCCAGAATGCGGTTATAGCGCCCCTCATCTACGCGGCCGCGCAAGGACTTCCACCACTCCGGAAACTGCTGCGCCTCTGCCGCGGCATCGTAATGCGAGTCGTAGACGTGTTGGATAACCGTCTGCCCTGAATGCAGAACGTACGTATACGGGACATGGTGCATGAAGAGCAGGAGATTGTCAGGTGTGGATTTGAGTGACTCATACATTTGCGCAACCTCAGGCGAGTATTGTCCGATGTAGCCCGTACCGGTCGCGACCGTCCGGTCCATTCCGATGCCTTCGTGATCCGCCCGAATCCATTGGCCCCAGCCGTTTCGCTCGGAGGATTCAATGCCCGGTCCATAGTGGCTATGCAAAATATCGGTGAGAGTGCCGAGCCCAAGCGGGCCGGTATAACCCTCATAAACGCGCCAGGACTCCAGCTGAATCGTATCGATGGTGTTCGCAACCAGGTCGTCATTGCCGAAGGTGAGCCGAGTCCATTCGTCCGCGATCTGTCTGGAACTCAGGTCTGGATTCCAGGCGAGGCGCCCGAACCCGTACAAATTCGCCATCGCCAGATCACTCCCCAGCCAATTCAGATCGCGCCCCACATTGGCCACGCCGACTAAACCGCCTAGTGGCCGATGAAACGCTTTCCCCGCCACGATTTCTTTTACCGGAGTCCTGCCGCCATCTACACGCAGATCAAAATCCAGGATCTCTTTCCACATCGGAACCAGAAAGCAGACATGCCGCTGCTGTCCTGTGTACTCCTGCGTAATCTGCAGCTCGAGAGTTTCATTCGTCTGCCGCAGTGCCCCTATCAGAGGCGAGACCGGCTCGCGCACCTGAAAATCGATGGGGCCATACTTGATCTGAACCGCGGCATTGTCTTCGAACCTGCCGTCAAGAGCGTGGAAGTTGTCGTAAGCTGCGCGAGCCCGGTCGTTCTTTAAATTGCGCCAATCGAGGTGATGATCGTAGACAAAGCCGCGATACAGCAAAATCCCGCCATGCGGCTGGAGCGCGGCTGCCAAAGCATTAGCAGCATCGGCATGTGTTCGTCCGTATTTGGATGGCCCCAAGCGGCCTTCGGAGTCGGCCTTCAGGACAAAGCCGCCGAAATCCGGAATGACGGCATAAATCTCATCCACCTTCTTCTTCCACCAAGCCATTACGCGTGGGTCCAGAGGATCAAACGTGTCAAGGCCGCCAACGCGCTCGGGGCTGCCTAGATCGACCGAAATCGAAAGTCTTACGCCCCATGGACGAAAGGCATTGGCGATGCGCGCGAGTTGCGGCAGAAACTCCGCAGTCAAGACTCGCGGATTCGCGTTCACGTTGTTGACTGTGCAACCGTTGACGCCGAGGGACGCTAAAAGGCGCGCGTAATCCGCGGCCCTTGTCAAATCAGGCGTTACCTGATCGTTCTCAAAGAACAGGGAGCGGCCTGCATATCCGCGTTCGATGCTTCCGTCCAGGTTGTCCCATTGATTGACCCAGCGGATGTTTGCGTACGGATTGCTCTCCTCATCCAGAGCGCCTACGCGCTCGTGAAGAGCCATGCGGCGAAGCAGAGCAAAAACTCCGTACAAGACGCCGCGGTCATTCGGAGCGGTGATCAGCACAAGATGATGCGCATTGCGAACCGCGGTTTTCAGCCAGTAGCCATCCGCGATGAGATCGGCGGGTGGGGTCAGATCCGGGAAGGCGTTCTTAATTTCTGGCAGCGTGCCCAGCACAAACATGTCTTCGTGCACCGGTGTGCCACTCGCGCGCAAAGTTCTGTTGAGCATTCCTCGTATGCCGCGAATCAGCTCCTCTTGCGCGGATGTCAATTCGGGCGAGTGATCGAGAGCAACAACGCTCGCGGGCAAACGGTCATATGTATCAGTAAGGACAGCCTCGCTGAAAGGGGCATAGCCCAGCCATGCATCGTAGCCTGTGTTGGCTGGGGCAAGAGGCGCGATGGCAAGGAAACATAGGCCAATGCCGATGATGTCAGCAATTCTCATGGCGCAGCAAACAAGATCATAGCCGGAATGTAATAAACTCACTGCAAAAGCCCAGTATCAGGAGTTCGCACCTTGAAGAAGCAGCTACCCCGCCGTCAGTTCTTAAGGAATGCCATGACCGCAGGCGGCATCCTGGCATCCGCGCCGGTATTTCTGGAGGAGCCTCTCTTCGCGCAGACGAGTACGCCGGCTGCGCCGAATGAGGCTACGCGCATCGGTATCATCGGCATCGGCATGCAGGGCTCGGGCCTGCTCTCGAACGCTCTCACTCTTCCCGGCGTCACCTGTGTTGGGGCCGCGGACCTCTACGATGGCCGCCACACGCTGGCGCGGCAGATTACCAATAACCCAAGCTTGCCGGTTACGCGCCGCTATCACGAATTGCTGGAGCGCAAAGACATCGATTGCCTCATCGCCGCGGTTCCCGACCACTGGCATATGCGGGTGGTCGTCGACGCGTGTAACGCGGGCAAGGATATCTACTGCGAGAAGCCCATGTCGCACACGGTTCCGCAGGGTTTTGAGATGGTGGCAGCGGCTCAGCGGAACCATCGCATCGTGCAAATCGGCTCGCAGCGCGTCAGCTCAGTCCTTTGCAAGAAGGCGCGCGAGATGTACCACGCGGGCGTAATCGGCGATGTGGAAATGGTGGAGCTCAGCCTGGGCCGGAACAGTCCCAATGGCGCCTGGGAATACCCACCGCCGCTCGATGCATCGCCAGAGACGATCGATTGGGAGACATGGCTGAACGATGCTCCCAAGATTCCGTTCGACAAATACCGTTTCGCTCGCTGGCGCTGCTGGCATGAATATGGAACGGGCGTGGCGGGCGATCTGATGGTTCACTGCTGAGCGGGACGCTGTATACGTTGGGCTGGAACGAAGCACCGCGCTCCGCCACGACGCTTGGCGGAATCTTCCGCTGGAAAGACGGGCGCAATATGCCCGACCTGCAAGCGGTGTTATTCGACTATCACGGCATTCCGGTCTACGTACGCTTGAGTCTCGCGGCCAAGACGCCCGAACTGGTGCGTATCATGGGTCCCAAGGGACTTCTGATAGCCGGCGGAACGGAACTGCGTTACACGCCGCAAACGGGCGAGGACACGAGCCCTAGCTACTTTCCGTCGCAAAAATGAGTGTCCGCGTCAACGCCAATGAATAGGTCTGGAGGCGATTGGGTGCGAAAACATTTGGTATTGATCTTGTTTCAGGGGGCAATTACGATAGGGCATGACTCGACGTAAGCAAGGTCAACCGACACTGTGGGAAGGCGTATTGAACGAAGATGTGCGTGCTCTTTGGGAGCCCTGGATGTTGGAAGCCGACAAGCTTCTGGAAGACGAGGAACTCATCGAGTTGGTATACGAAGCGCAGGGCGAGCGTCACGAGCACAGCAGCACACGGGGTCGCTCGCAAACGCCCGCCGAGATGGCCTTGCGACTGTTGTTGTTGAAGCACCTACGGAACTGGAGCTTCGACACGCTGGAACGCGAAGTGACGATGAACTTGGCATATCGGGACTTCACGCGCATCGGGTTGGGCAAGGTTCCGGACGCGAAGACGTTAGCGCGCATTGCCCAGGCGCTGGGCGGCGAGGTAATGGCGAAACTGCATGAACGGCTGGTGGCGATGGCGCAAGAGAAAGGCGCAGTGCAGGGCCGCAAGCTGCGTGTGGACACCACGGTGGTAGAGACCAACATTCATTACCCCACCGACTCCAGCCTGCTCGGAGACGGAACGCGGTTCATGACGCGAACGATGAAGAAGATTGAGCAACGGAGCCAGGGCAAGCTGAAGCGCAAGGTGCGAAACCGCATGCGGAGCGTGAACAAACGCGTGATTGCGATTGCCACAGCCAGCCGGCATAGAGGGCCGGAAGGCGAGCAGAAGCGTAAGAAAGAGTATCGCGAGTTGCTCCGCATGTCGCGGCAGATTCTTAACGACGCTAAGCGCGTGATGGTGGAGATCGAAGGAATGTCCGCGCGACGGAAGAAAGAACTGCGGCTTCTGGGCGAGAGCTTAGCGACGATGGCAGGGCGTGTGCGGCAGGTAGTGAAGCAGACCAAAGCCCGCATCTTTGATGGTCTGACGCAATCGCCGGGGAAGATCGTGAGCGTGTTCGAGCCGCACACCGAGATTATCCGCAAGGGCAAGGCGAGCAAACCAACCGAGTTCGGCAAGCTAGTGCAGTTGCAAGAAGCCGAAAATCAGATCATCACACATTACGACGTTTTCGACGAGAGGCCGAGTGACCGCGAGTTGCTGCTGGGCGCGGTGGAAGCGCACGAGCGCAAGCTGGGGCGATTGCCACAATTGGTAACGGCGGACGCAGGATACTATTCGTTAGCACAGGAACGGGCGGTACAGGAGAAGGGTGTGAAGTGGGTCGCGGTACCGAACCGCAGCACGCGCAGTGGCGAGCGCAAGCAAATGGAAAAGAGCCGCTGGTTCAAGAAAGCGCAGCGCTGGCGCACGGGCTGCGAGGGACGCATCAGCGTGGCCAAGCGACGGCACGGATTGAGGCGCTGCTTGTACCGCGGCATCGATGGAATGAAGCGTTGGGTGGGACTTGGCGTGCTGGCTGACAATCTGATCAACATCGGCAAATGCCTGGCGATGGCCAATGCCTGAGCACAGCCGTCCGGGGCGATGCATCGTCCACCGGTGAGCGGCTCGAACAATCGAAAAAGCATCGCTCAAACATGCTTCAAACCCTCTATGTCATGCCAACACTGATCCGAAAACATCATTTTGCGACGGAAAGTAGCTACTACTCCGACAGTTTCCCGCGCGCCATGCGCGACGAATACCAAGATGCCTGGAATCGCGAACACGCTCCCGTGCCCGGCCATGAACCGGTGACCGACGATACGCTCTACGAAGGTCACGATTGGGATGACGTGCGGCCGCATCTGTGGAACTTCTTCCAAGCGGTGAAAACGCGCAATCCGGTTGCGGAGGATGCGGTGTTCGGTAACCATGCGGCGATTGCATGCCATATGGCGAACGAATCGTACTTTCGGAAACAGACGGTTTATTTTGATACGGAATCAAATTCTGTGCGCGTGTGAACTGGCCCTGGCGCTAACGTGCGCAGACGCCGCGGCGCAAGAGACAACCATAAAGACTAATGTCCGGCAAGTCCTGGTCCCGGTGGTCCCGAGCAACGAGGCGCTGAAGGGCGAGTTCCGGAAGATTGAAGTGGATGTCAAAGATAAGAAACTCCGAGTCAATGCGAAGGCGGGCTACTGGGCCACGCCGCAGTGATGAAGATCTTTCGTTCTTCCTGGCCGCCGGCTTTGTTTGCGGTCTGCGCGGCGCTACTGCTCGCAGCTCCCGGCAAGGTTCGGGTCGCCGGCTACGAGGTGGTTCACGTTTTTCCGCACGACGCGTCCGCCTTTACGCAAGGCCTCGAGTTCAGAGGCGGATTCTTGTATGAAGGCACGGGACTGCATGGCCTGTCGACACTCCGGAAAGAAGAGCTCGAGACCGGCAAGGTGCTGGAAGAGATCGCGCTTCCAAGTGAGTACTTCGGCGAGGGCATCACGGTGATGAACGGCCACGTTATGCAGCTCACGTGGCAGTCGCATCTGGGGTTTGTCTACGATCAGCCCACGTTCCGGCTATTAAAAGACTTTTCGTATCCCGGAGAAGGGTGGGGTTTGGCCAATGATGGGCAAATGATTTACATGAGCGATGGGAGCCCGGAGATACGTTGTTTAGAGCCGCTTACGCTGCATGAGATCCGCCGTTTTACGGTGCATGAAGGTGATGTGAAAATTGAGCGGATCAACGAACTCGAGTGCGTTCGCGGAGAGATCTACGCGAATGTGTGGACCACGAACCGCATCGTTCGTTTCTCGCCGCAGGACGGCCACGTCTTGGGCTGGGTTGATCTATCGGGCCTCCTTTCGCGGCAGGATCAGGCGCAGAATGTCGACGTACTCAACGGCATCGCTTACGATTCCATGGGCGACCGGCTGTTTGTCACAGGTAAGCTTTGGCCGAAGCTTTTCCAGATCCGGTTCCGGTGATATCACTCCTCGCGAAGCGCTAGTGACGGTTCGATTTGGGCCGCACGTTGCGCGGGCACCCATATCGCGAGAGCCGCTGCGGCCAAATAAACAATAAGCACGGCGACCCAAGTGGCAGGATCGGCAACCGGTACTCCAAACAGCTCGCTTCGTATCGCTCGCCCCACGAGGAAGGCTCCGCCGACTCCCGCAGCGAGACCGATAGCGGCGATGATGCCCCCGCGGGAGAGAATCATCCGCACAATCTGCGATTGGAGCGCGCCGAGCGCAACCCGGATTCCGATCTCGCGACGGCGGAGTTCCACTAAGTGCGCTAGTGAAGCATAAAGGCCGACCGCAGCAAGCAGCACGCCCATAAACGCGAAGCCGCTCAAAAGAAACGCGATAAACCGGCGCAGCCGGAGTGACGCGTCCACGCGCTGTTCCATGGTCCGGACATCGTAGAGGGCTACGGCCGGGTCGAGTTTGGCGATTGCGTCACGAACAGCCGCGGTGGGGTCCACATCCCGCGTGCGCAGTACCAGGTACATCGAGTCGCTACGCTCTTGAAGCTCCGGATAATAAACTTGCGGCTCGCGAGGTCCGCCAAGATCGCTGTTGTGCACGCTGCCGACGACACCGATGATGCTCGCCGGAACGGCGCCACCGCTTGCAATCAATTTGCCAATGGGCTCTTGCCCAGGAAAGTAACGGCGGGCGAGTTCTTCATCGATCACAGCCACCCGAAGCGCTCCGACGCGGTCTTGCGGAGTGAATTCGCGTCCATGCAGGAGCGGAATGCCCATCGTTTTGAAATAGCCGGGGAAAGCGACCGCGATCTGCGCCTCGGGAGGCGGGTGCGTTTGGAATCTGCCGGGTAGATGCAGCTCTTCGGTCCAGACTCCGCTTGGCTTGAAAGGAAGCGCGTTTGACCCAGAGGCGGATTCGACTCCGGGAATGGATGACAATTGCGCCAGCAACGGCTCAAAGAAACGAGTATTCCAGCTTTGATCCGCGGCGTAGCTGCGGCCGGGAAGATCGACAGCCCCGCTCCAAACGTGCTCTTGCTCAAATCCGGCCGGCACGCGCGTCAGATTGAGGAAGCTGCGGCTCAATTCAGTTGCGGCAAAGACGAGCGTGACTGCCAGAGCGATCTGAGCTGCAACGATGGCATTTTGCCAGCCTGCTCCTCTTGTGGCTGTACGTGTCGCGCCGCCCTTCAAGGCCTGTTCGAGAGGCAATCGCGCGCTCAGCAGCGCGGGGAGCAATCCAGCGCAGACGGTGCTGAGCAGGACCAGCGCAACCGCGCACAGAAGCGTGGAACCCTGTAGGGCCGCGGTCTGCGCAAGGGGTCCATAGCGATTCGTCAGGTCAACTGCCCAGACTCCGAAAACCAGACCCAGAACGGCGCTTGTAGCGACCAGAACCAATGTTTCGGCGAGCATCAGGCGGACGATGCGATATGTGCCGGCCCCCATGGCCATCCTGACCGCGAGCTCATTGTGCCGCACGGTAGTCCGGATCAACAGCAGACCGCTGACATTGATGCAGGCAATCAGCAGTACCGATAACACTGCACCGAAGGCAAGATAGAGCCAGCGCCGAAACGCCTGCGTTTGCTCCTCGATGAGCGGGCGCGCCGCGAAATGCCAGCCCGCGGCGGCCGGATAGAACATCGGAAAGCGCGAGGCGAGCCCGCTGCCGATGGCTTCCAGCGCCGCGTCCGCTCGCTGCCTGCTCACACCGGGCGCAAGGCGCGCCACCATGTGAAGCCACTTCTCAAGCCGGCCGCCCTCGATGGTGAATTCAGCCGGGCGCAAAGCGATGGGAATCCAGATCTGTGTTTCCGCGGATGGAAATTGGAAGTTGCGCGGCATCACGCCGATGACGGTATAGAGCGCGCCGTTCAAGCGGACGCCGCGCCCGAGAACACTCGGGCTAGCGCCGAAGGCGCTCCGCCAGAAGGCATCACTGAGCAACAGCGTTTTAGGCGCACCCTGCTGATCTTCTTCTTGCGAGAAGGCTCGGCCCAATTGCGGCTTCACGCCAAGAACATCAAAGAGCGCCGCCGACGCATTCACCGCATCGATATGACGGGCCGCACCCATGCCTGTCAGAGTCAGGTCGTTGTAATAAAAAACACCGGCGCTCGCGAAGGTATTTTTGTGACGCTTGACTTCGGCGTAGTCAAAACTCGATACACCCGCCACGGCGACTTGCTGTCTGGGAAATACGTTATGGATAAATACAAGCTGGAGTGGCTGCGGGTAGAGAGGAGGCTTGAGAACGGCCCCATAGAGTACGCTAAAAACCGCCACCGAACTGCCGATGCCGAGAGCCAGAATGGCGATGGCCATGACGGCAAAACCCGGCTTCTTCATAATCTGGCGGCTGGCGAAGAGCAGGTCTTGTTTCATGCTAGGTCCCGCTATTTAGAAGGCGCCGATACCAGGTGATCATAATTCAGGATGGCGTTGAAGACCAGAGCATAGCTGCCAATGGTCTCACCCCTATAGACGGGATTGTTGGCGAACAGTAGCACATTACCTTTGCCGAGATGCGCATCCACCACGACGGGGAGCTCGGCGATGACGCCACCGTTATCGAGCAGGCCGTCCAGCAGCAGGTTTTTTGAATCGGCATAACGCAAGATGACGTCCGGCCGGTATTCGGGAGGAATCAGGTATGGATTGTTACGAGCCTCTTCCTCATTGAGCGGTGTGGGCTGCCAGGGTTTCGGCGATGGGAGGGGCGGGGCTTGCTCCGCCGCGCGCCCCTCGGGTATGTCCTGATCATCCGCAGCGCCGCGCCCGGTGGGCCGCTTGTATTCCTTCTCCGTCAACAGTGGGCGATTGACGGTTTGATCGCCGACGGTGAAGGCCATGCCGTCCGCGCTATAGACAGCCAGATCTGAGTCATAACCGTATGCGATGGGTTGGTTCTTGCCGACGACTACCGCCTTCAGGACGGTTCCGACAATCTTGACGTTCTTCGGCGGCGCGAGGAACACACCCGGCGCGAGGCCTTCGTCGATGGCGAACTTGGCCGTGTCCTCGGATGTGATCAGGAGGCCGCCCTGCTCGACAAATTCTTTGAGGTGGGCAAGGCCCGAAAAGCCGAGGCCGGGCCGCATGTCATCAGTGGAATCAATTTTGCCGAGGTTGGGTGTCAGCGGAGTAGTTTGCCACGGCAGCGGATTACGCCACATGGGAAGTCCGTTGATGATCTGCTGGCTGGAGGTTCGAGCGACGGGCGCAAACACGATTACGTCATATTTGCTGCGAAAATCGGCTTCGCCGGAGACGGTTTGAGTACTGATGTAGCTATAAGGAACATGCAACTTATCGAAGGCCATACGCCACCAGCCTTCGGTTTGCGTGTACAGCCAAGTGTGCATGAATGCGATGCGGGGAGCGGCTGCCGCGTGGCTGCGAACGGACGGTTTTGCGGTGATGCTGCAGGCAACGAGATCCAGTTGTTGCAGGGATTTCTTTAGCGGGCCGGCATCCACGCCGCCGATGATGAGCGAGCCCGGCTGGAAACGCCGCCCGCAGCCGTCAAAGGCTTCTTCCGCAACGCTGACATCCGCGCCTTTGAGGGAATATACCAGGGCGGCCAAACCAATCTGGCCAGAGTTATTCACTGCATAGACAGCGCCGTCGCCCGAGACGGCTTCGCCGCTTTGACCGAGGCCGTCCACCTTCTCCATCTTTGCGGTAAGAATCGACAGGTCTGTTACACGTACGACCTTAGCGTTGAATAAGTCGCTAAACGACCAGCCCGTGTCGTCATAAGGATGTTTTTGCGGATCTTCCGGCGACCAATATTGGTGATCGAGAAGCGCGTCGGCCGTTCGCGAGAATGGCTGGTCCATACGGATCACGAAACTGCCTGTGGCGAAGGTCTGAGGCTTAGGTTCGGGCTTGGAATCATCCTTCGCTCCAGGCTTCGCCTCCGGTTTCACTTGAATGACGACGGTGGCCGGCTGCCGCAGACGATGAATCTCTATATGCTGGGCGGCCAACACCCGCAGAAGCTGCAACTGCCGGTTCAGCGCGCCTTCATCGGCAGTCAAGACATACGCGGCCGGGCCGGCGTCCTTCGGCTTTTGAATAGAGCGCTTGCTCTTGAGGTAATAATTCTCCAGGAAGTGATGGCTGTTATGCGAGAAGTAAGAAAGCGTAGAGAGCAGGGCGGTTTCTTCGTAGTTATTGTTATCGCGCTGCGACCAGAGCACCGTAGGATAGGGCGGGTTCTGCCGGAACCAAGTCCGGGAGTATTCATCGGGAGAGAGGATGCGCTTCTCGGTGTCGGCTCCGCCGTTGCCAAATGTTTCATAGAGCCGGCTGATGCCGTTGTGAAGACCGGCCAGAAACATCAGGTATCCGGGGCTCCAGGTATCAAAATCGCCATGCGTGAAAGCTCCAGGCATGCCAAAGCTCTGCAACTGCTGCACGTTGTTCCAGCCCAGAGCGGCCCATTCATCGGCCAGCATAGGATCGATCCAGGCGTTATAGGGGCCGTCTCCCACCGTGTTGTCGTACAGGAAAGGCACGGATTCATGTAAGTCGTGCAGGACCTGAGCGTGCCAGCCAAGATAAGTATCAAGCACGTTGTTAGTAAGTTCAAGGGTCATGCCCATCGCGTCGCGGTTGTTATCATGCGCGACATAATGGCCCCAGTAGATCAGTCGTGGATAATTCTCGCCAGGATGAGCGTTGTGCCACTTATAGAGGTCGACCATGCGGTCCCGTCCATCGACCTCCACGACCGGCGTGATCAGGGTTAGCGTGTGGGTCCGAATGTATTGAATGTAGGGAGCATCGTCCACCACGAGCCGGTATGCCAACTCCATCAGGGCGGTTGGGGCGCCGGTTTCCGGCGAATGGATAGCGCCGGTAATGTAGTAAACCGGGAACGATTCGGATACGAGGGACTGAGCGGTCTTATCGTTCATTCCGATCAACCGCGGATCGGCAAGCTTTGCGAGACGCTCCTGGTTGTCCTTGAGCTTAGCCAGCAGCGATTCATCCGCGATAGCGGCCGCAATCATCTCGCGCCCTTCTTCGGTGTGACCGATGGTGACCACCTTTACGCGCGGACTGCTGGCGGCGAGGAGGCGGAAATAACGATACACGTCTTCTGCATAAGGCAGCATGTCAGGCGCGCCGGATACATCGCCGAGCACTTTAGCCGGAGTGGGGACCGACTTCGAGGCAGGAAGGTAATCGGTCAGCGGCGAGTTCAGAGCCGGGAGAGTGGTGTATTTTTGGATGCGGTCCGTGTACCACTGGTCCACTGCCTGCTGGGGATCGCGAGCCCACTGGTCCGCTCCGACGGCCTGAGCGTGAAGCGGCACGCGAGCGGTAACAAGGGCGAAAAAGAGCAAGGGAACTGCGTATGGAAGTGATTTCATCGGTTCTTTTATGGTTGCCGGTGGTGGCTGCGGAATAGACCAGTTTAGCTATGCTGAGTGCTAATGTTGTCTCGCCCGCTGCTTGCGGTCCTTCTGATTGTCTTTATTACAAGGCCTCTGGCCTCTCAGCAAGCCCCGGCGCAAGCGTGGACCGGGTACTTGCGAAGCGATACCGGCACGCCGCTCAGCGATGCCACGGTCACGCTGACTTCGCAGGCCGCCGCCGTCAGCTCGACCACCGGAGCGGATGGCGCGTTCCATTTCGCGCCGCTGCCCGCAGGCAGTTTTCGTCTTTCCGTTAAGTGGCATGATCGCGTTGCTTTCTATTCCGACTTACTCGAGTTCCCACAAAAAACATCCGGCATTGACATTACTCTTTCCGCCGCCAATGCGGTGACAGTGACGCCGGCCGCCAGCGAGAGCGCGAAGACAGGCGGCGAGAAACTCTCAAGCCGCGCGGTTTCCGAGCTGCCGCTGAATAAGCGCGACTTCAGCCAACTCCTGCTCTTAGCGGCCGGAACGATGACCGATAGCAACGGCGCGACTAACTTCACGCAGCAGTTTGCCATCAACGGCCAACGAGGCGTGGAAGCAGTATTTGCCATGGATGACGCCGATACCAGCGATCCCGAAATGGGCGGCGCGACCTTTTCAAACTTCAACGTCGATGCAGTGCAAGAGATCCGGTCCCAATCGGGTTGGATGCCGGCAGAGTACGGACGGGGCGCAGCGGGATTCACCGATATCATCACGCGGTCCGGGTCGGCGGGCTTTCATGGATCCGTATTCGAATTCGTCCGCAACTCGGCGTTCGACGCGAGAAACTTCTTTGACCGGAGATCGATTGCTAACCCGGAGCGTATTCCTCCTTTCCGCAGAAATGAATTCGGATTCACCAATGGCGGTCCGGTCATCATCCCGGGCGTTTACGACGGCCGCGGAAAAACTTTCTATTTCACCGAGTATCAGGGCTTCCGCCAGGTATTGGGAACCACGCAAGTGTTTCCCGTGCCGACACTGGCCGAACGACACGGTATCGATACCACCGCCTTCCCGGGAGATACGCTGCTGGTACCAGTCAACCCGGGCATTGCGAAGCTGATTGACCGCTATCCTTTGCCGAACGATCCGCGCGGCCCATATGGGCTGCGGACTTACGCGACGTCCTCCAAAGTATCCACGGACGCCGACCAGTTCTCCATACGCATCGATCAGAAGATTTCCGATAAAGCGCAACTGTTCGGACGCTTCACGATGGATAACCTGACGGGCCCGACTACTAATCCCGATCAGACGGCGGTGGATCCGAGTTTCGGCGTGGAATATATCGATCGGCAACGGAACGCGGCGATCCGCTATGTGCGAACCGTTTCGCCGCTGCTCACGATGGAATCGTCGCTCAGCTTTACGCGTTCTACACCTTCCTTTCCGACGGCGGACAAAACCGATCCCGCATTGACGTTCAGCGACGGACTCTACGAGCCTTTTAACGCGGCTGCCGGTTCGGTGATGGCGGCTTTCGGCAACCTCTTTCAAGGCCGCCAAACGGTCACCTGGCTGAAGGGCAAACATGCAGTGAAGGCGGCCGTGGAGTTTCGCGCCAATCGCGACACCACGTACTTCGGAACGGCTCCGAACGGCTCGTATACATTCGGCGGAGGCACAGCATACGCGCCGGTGGCCATCCGTTCGCTCAGCGGGTTGCATGACGTGAATGCGGGGGATCCGCTGCCGGACAGTTTGACCGGACTGCTGACCGCGAGCCCATTCGCGTACACGGTGGCAGTTGCGCCGCCTTATTTTCCGCAAGGGGACCAGATGGGCGTCGCGGCGATTTCCCGATACAATCTCGATTTTTTCGTTCAAGACACATGGAAGGTTTCTCCGCGGCTGGTGATTGATTACGGCCTGCGGTACGAGGTCTATTGGCCAATCAGCGAGAGGGCGAAGAGAACCGCCGGGCTGCTTGACGCCGAGCTGCCGGGCGGCTCGCAACAGGAATACGTGATCAATCCGCAACCCGGATATCTTCTGAATTTGAATGGATTCGGACCACGAGTCCGAATGGCCTGGCAAGCGACCAAAAGCCTGCAGGTGAGCGTGGGCGGCGCGATCACGACGATTCCGCCGAACATCTGGCAGGATAACTTCCTGACAGGCGCGGCGCCGTTTGTGATTTACCCGCGCCTTACGGCCGCTCCCGGCGCGCCCATCCCGTTTGGGCAGCCCATCACGCCGCAGCAATTGCCGGAGGTATTCACGCCTTACGGAAGCAACATTTTCGCGAGCGGGAATACTAAGACGGTTCAGGCGAACACGGTATGGGATGTGAATCACTTTGAGCAAGGGATTGCCGCGCTGAGCCCAGGACAGCCGATCACGCCGCTGAACACAGCCACCATCTGGCGCGGATTCGGGAATGGCTATCTGGCGACGTGGACGGCGGGGTTGGAGCGGCATATCGGCCCTCTGGATGCGAATGCCGCTTATGTAGGAACCGCGGGGGTGCATCTTCCGGCGGTTAATTTCCCCAACGCCTACCCGGGGGCATCGCCGGCGTTTGCTCCTTATACGCAGTTCAATTCCGCAGGCAATGTCACGGGCGGTTTCGGAACAGAGATGCTGCTTACCGATCGCTCGCACTCCAGCTATCACGCGCTGCAAGCGTCGGTGCAAGGCAACTTCGGGCACGGAGGACCGGGGATACAGGCGAGCTACACGTATTCGAAAGCGCTGGATGACACCAGTTCCGTTCTGGGCGGATTTGTGGCGGGAGCGAGCGGCGCGCTGCAGCCTGCGTGGCCGCAAGACCCCAATGATACGCGGGCCGAGAAAGGGCCTGCCACCTTCGACGTAACACAGGCATTCACCGCGAGCGTGATTCAAGATCTGCATGTAGACGGAATTCAGTTTCTGCGGCCAGTCAGCCGGAAGGCAACGGGCGGCTGGCAGCTTCTCAGCATTGTCACTCTGACGACGGGGCTGCCGTTCACAATCTATTCGGGAATACAGCAGACCGGAGCGGGCTCAAACGGCGTGGACCGGCCGGACCAGATTGGCACGCCGGATCTCTCGACGAGCCGCACAATTCGCGAAGATTACTTCGGCCTGGGAGCGAACAACGCTTCGTATTTTTCGATACCGATCAACGAGCCGGGCGGCACGGGGCCGAACAGCGGGTACTTCGGAGCGCTGGGCAGAGACACTTTTCGCGGGCCGGGATTTCACAACTTCGATTTCGCCGTGATCAAAGATACTCCTTTCGGAACACGCGGGAATGGCGAGTTAGTGAACCTGCAGTTCCGCGCCGAATTTTTCAATCTGTTTAATATTGTCAATTTCGGGTTGCCGGCCAATATCATCAAGGGCTCGGGCTTCGGCGAGATCAGCCGGACCGCGGGTACTTCGCGGCAAATACAGTTTTCCTTGAAATTGATTTTCTGATATCAGGCGGCTTGGCTGCGGACGTCTGCGCGTTCGCTCGATATCACGCGATTGCCGAAGACTTCTTCGAGAGCGATTTTGAGGACGCCTTTGACTTCGTTGAACGGGATGGGCGTGTGGCCGGGAAGAACGGCTTCGATGCTGCCACGTATGTCCGTGTCGAGTTCCAAATGTGCGGCCTTGGCATTCGCGAGACGCGTGCGGGCTTCGTGGAGCTCTTCTTTGCGTGTTTGATCCGCGGCTTTCTGCTTTTGCGATTCAAAGCCAATTTCGGCGCGGCGCTGTTCGGCTCTTAGCTTTAGCAGGTCAGACAGGCATTTGTGAAAGGCGCGCTCGTGCGTGGTCTGGTAGCGGAGATAGAGCGAGAACTGTTTGGTCTCGCTGAGAAGCCCTTCGGTGTCGAAGCAGAGATTCTGTAGGTGAACGGCGCGCTGGCGGAGCCATTCGTGCTGAGCGAGACGCTGGACCAGGATTTGTTCGGTGGGCGTGTGGGGATGGTGCTCCGAGTGGAGCGCCTGGGCGAGGCTGGCGAAATCGTCTTCGTTTTCCCATGGCAGGATGTGAAATGCGCCGGCGAGACCGTGGCGCAGATTGTTGCAGCAGATGGCTTCTTTACCGGCCTCTGTCCTGGGACCGGTGGAGAGTTGGGCATTCGCGCGATTGGCCTGGAGCTGCGCTTCGGAGACGGTGGGCGCAGAGTTGTTTTCAGCTTTACGGGCGAGCTTGACGGCTTTGCGCTGCTCGGCACGGCGCTGTTGACGGGCGGTCATGGATGACTCCTCGCAAAATTGGCCCGCCAGTTGGATGCTGGGCGGGCCTGCTAGACGCTAGCACGGCGAGGGGTGAAAACGAACTTTGGAGTGGTGGTTGGGAGGAATTAAGTGGCTGAAGGATTGGGGGATAGGATTATTTTCTTGGGCTGTGACCCGGAATCAGCAAATGTTTGGCGGCGGGCGATGTGCCAGATGCGGAGAATGCGTTGCGCCACGTACTATCGGATCAGTTCCAAGTCAGTCCACTGCGAAGCCAATCGGAATTTCTTGGGGGCGAGCTTGTCCCACGCAGTCACCTGAAGCGCGTATTAATGCAACCGGCTCTCCATCCGGAAACCCCTAAAGGGAAACAAAGTGAGCATCAGAGTCGCGCCGCATGCTCAGCAAAAATGACGAACGATGAGCAAGGCCACGAGGCGTGACGCTATTTGGGGATTGCACGCTTGTGCCTGTACTTATCGATGCCGAGCCGCTGGATCTTCGACTCCAGTGTCTGCCGTGGAATGCCGAGTCTCGCGGCAGCTCCGGTAGCATCAACGGGCAGAGTGGCGTTTATCAGTTCATCAAGGACGCGAATGGAAGTATCAATCATCGACTGTTCGTTCCACGGTGAGAGAACACGTGAAGGCTATCTTTTCAAAGGAAATTGACGCGATCTTAGAATCAGGAATTCCGATTCTTCACGCTGGCGTCCTTAGCAATTGGGGACTTTCTCGATCATTAGCCCGCTCGAGCTTGAAACGCCTTCTCGAAAGTCGTGTTGCGATTCTCGGGGGAGACGTTTACGTCGTCGAGGGCGGCCCGCGACGAAACAGTTTGGACCGGAGGGTGCGTCTGCCACGTCCAGCGCTCGATAACTGGTATTGCAACCAAGCTAAAGGTGAGTCAGAGGAAGAGTATTTGAAGAGGTCCCAGCAGAGAGCAGAAGAGTTCATTGAGCAGTATCCGGAAGGGGAATTTCGAATTCTTTACGTTCTTGTGCCATCTTTAAACACGAGGAAGGATTCCGATACGCGACGTAGCCAAGGCTTGGCCGAAACGGTGTGATGGTTTGAATGATGCATCGCAATTCGGGCTGGCGTGCAACACTGCGGATCGCCTTGGAGTTTGTCGGCACGATCCTCGAATTTGTCCCGGTCACACAAAAAGAAGTAAACGAAACCGATGAGGCCGGGTCATCTGCGCTTGGTTGCTCTTCCATTGGAGGGACCTCAGATTTGCGTGTCTCCCCATGCGGGGGCCGCATTTACTAATGGGGCGCTGGCGGACGTCGAACGTCGGTCCAGAAATCCAGGGCGACGATCAGGCGGGCTGCTTATCCGTGTCATCGTCGTCCGCCCGCCCGAACGCAGGGAGGTACCGGCCGAAGTTCAATTCGAAGTCGCTCCGAACACCGTAACCGATATTACGAACCTTCGCACGGCGCGCCTGCGCACCTGGCAAGGCCAGCAGTGGGAAGAACAGGTCGTTGCTCGACTGAAGCTCGGTAGCTGTCGGCGTCCCGAACCGATTGACCTGGGCCTTCGCCGCGGCCAGCGTTTCACGGTCGAACGAGGCCAGACGCCGGACGAGAGTATCGACAAACGAGTCGAGGTCGTCATCGTCCAGCGTGCGGTTCACCCAGCCATAGCGCTCGGCGATATCAGCGTCGAAGTCGTCGCCGCTAAGCACGATCTCAAGTGCCCGCGAGCGGCCGACCAAACGCGGGAGCCATTCCAGCGCTCCGCCGCCTGGGACCAGTCCGACGCCGACCTCGGGGTTGCCGAACAGGGCGCTTTGCCGGCTGGCGAAGCGCATGTCGCAGGCCAGCACGAACTCGTTACCGATGCCGCGCGTGCGGCCGCGAATCTTCGCGATGCTCACGACTGGCGTGGACGAGAGGCGCAGCACAAAGTCGCGCCAAAGGCCCAGCGCCTCTGGCCGTTCAGCTGCCTTGGCTACGTCGAGATGGGCGATGAAAAAATCGGGATTCGCCGACTGGAACACTACGACCTTCACGGACGGGTCCGCCTCGAGGTCGGCCATCAGCGCTCCCAATTCGACGATCGTTGTGGGAACAAACATGTTGATTGGCGGGTTGCTGAAGGTGATCGTCCACAGGCCCGGATAGGTGCGGTCGATGTTGAACTGTGAAGGGTTAGGCATGGCGAATCTCCTACCTCGATTGGCCGAACCCTACCGGAACGATCTGAAGCCCGCGCGAACCTCTTCTGAAAAGAGCTTCGGCTGTTCCCAGGCCGCGAAGTGGCCGCCTTTCGGGAGCTCATTGAAGTGGATGAGTTTGGGATATGCCCGCTCCGCCCAGCTCCTTGGAGCCGGATAGAGTTCGTCGGGGAAGACGCTTACGGCGACCGGGATGGAGACACCTTTGGCATTGAAATACCCTTTGCCAAAGTACTCCCAGTAAAGACGGGCGCCGGAAAGCGCAGTGTTCGTCAGCCACGTGATCGTGATGTTGTCGAGGATGTCATCGCGAGTGAGGCCCTCGGCTTGTCCCTCGAAGACGCGTGCGATCAGCTCGTAGCTGCGCGCGTCGTGATCCAGGAAGTAAGCCGCAAGACCGATGGGCGAATCCGCGATTCCGTACAGTGTCTGCGGCCGCAGACCCATCTGGAACCCGTAGGCGATTCCCTTCTGATAGACGAACTGCAGACGCTCGTACGCGACCTTTTCGTCGGCCGAGAGGCCCGACGGCGGCGGCTTACCGGAGAAAGCCGCCGCGTCAATATCGGCCGGAAAGATGCCCGGCATGTTGGTGTGAATGCCGACCAACCCTGATGGCGCCTGCACGCCCATGAGATCGACGACGACAGCGCCCCAGTCACCGCCCTGCGCAACGTATCGCGTGTACCCGAGCCGTTTCATCAGCACATCCCAGGCGCGCGCGATGCGCTCGGGTCCCCAGCCGGCGGCCGCCGGCTTGCCGGAATATCCGTAGCCCGGCATCGAAGGGATGACCACGTGGAACGCGTCGGACGCGCTTCCGCCATGCTCCGTCGGGTTGGTGAGCGGATCGATAACTTTGAGCTGCTCGACCACCGAGCCGGGCCATCCGTGCGTGACGATGATCGGAAGGGCGTTTTCGTGCTTCGAACGAACGTGAAGGAAATGGATATCCAGTCCGTCGATCTCGGTGATGAATTGCGGGTAGGCGTTCAGCCTCGCCTCGACCTTGCGCCAATCGTATTCCCTCGCCCAATAGCGTGCCAGCGCCTGCATCGTCGCGAGTTGTACTCCCTGTGTGGCATCTGTAACGGTTTCGCGTTCAGGCCACTTTGTCGCGTTGATGCGCCTGCGCAATTCGGTCAGTTCGGTTTCCGGAACATTCACATGAAACGGACGAATTGCGGTCTCATCACCTGACTGCTCTTTGCTTTGTTGTGTAGCACCGGTTTGGGCCATGGTGTCTTCTTTGCATTAGTTTGGGGTTTTTTGGTTCATTCGTGATTGTATTCGAGATTTGCCTTGTCCTTTCCCCTATGCGTCCACTTATTTGAACAGTCAACTCTATGCGCTCCACCTTGACCGTCAGTTGCCTAACCTGAGATATCCATATCCGGGCCGCGAAACCGCCTTCGGCGGAAATAGGTCCTGCAGTCGCGAAGTGTAGCGTAATCACACCCACTTGGACGAATAACGCCCTCGCGTTCGATGTCCGCAACGGACTCTTCAGCGGAACAAGGTACTTCTCACTGAGAAAGTTGGTACTCCCGACTGGATTCGAACCAGTTACCTCGTGCTCCGGAGGCACGCGCTCTATCCAAATGAGCTACGGGACCACTTTAGACTGGATTCTCTCCCGGACCAGGCTATTTCTCCGGAGGCAAACGCTCTAACCTACAAACCGCCGATCCGGCCTGCGGCGGCGAGGGCATCGACTAGAACATCACTCCATACCGAAGCCACGTGGCGTACGCGGCAGGTCGCCCAATTGTTTGGCCGAGCGTAATTGTTGGTGTAGACGATCCGCAAACTTTACGACACAGAGCTTCCGTCCATTAGCCGTCCAATATTTGCATTCTGAGACCGAAAACCAGGGACTCAGGTAAAACGGGAGCCGTTGAGATTGCTCGATCGTCGCAGTCCAAACCCTCTCATTTCAAGGGTTAGCTGAAAGAAGCTTGGTCGGGGCGAGTGGATTCGAACCACCGGCCTCCTGGTCCCGAACCAGGCGCTCTAGCCAGGCTGAGCCACGCCCCGAACACCTTTAGTCTATACCAGCAAGAGCTAATTCAGCCTCTGCAACTCTTCCATCAGGCCGCTCATGCCTTTGCGGCGGTAGATGCCGGCGAGACGCTGCTGCTCAGGAGAATCGGCGAGCGAACGGCGAAGGACAGGGTCGCTGGTGGCTTCGTCAATGTCGGCGCGGGTCGGGATCCAAAGTTTGCCGTCAGAGAACTCCACATCGCTGATGAAGGCCATAAGGGCTCCGATAACCACAGGCTGGCCGGTCAGGCGCGAAAAGCGAAGCGTGCCGGACTCGGTCATTCTAGCGGTCTGCACGGGAGCCGTGTCCAGCGAAGCGGGTACCGAGCCGGCCACGAAGTCGCGGCCGCGCTCGTCACGCACGATCCAACCCATATCGATCATCCGAACCGCCTTTTGCGAGGTGTTCCTGACTTCCACGCGAGGCGTGCGGACTTCATTCTCGAAGACCTGGGCATTGCCGCCGATCGGCTGCACGGGCGAGCTGGGGAAGGATACTGCGCCCACGGTAAAGGGATGTTCGTGTTCCGTTGCGCTACGAGGGCGGTGCAACAGCTCCAATCCCAGCTGCTGAGGAGTGAGATCCTGCAAGCCGAAGTTCAGCTCTTCTCGCACTTGAGTGAATTTGCCGGTTTGAAGGAGAGCCGCGAGATAACGGCGATCACGGCGCGCTTCGAGTTCATAGACCATTAGCGCGCGCCGGGAGCCGAGCTTGTCCGGCCCGTAAGCGGTCAGGTCGGTAAAGAGCGCGCAATCCAGTGAAACACGCATCATGGAGGCGTCCGATTCGGGGCGCACGGCATTGAAAGGCCGCAAGAGCTGCATGTCGATACGAACCGGGAACACGTCGCCGGGCTCAAGATGAAGGCTTGGCACCGTAACGGAACCTTTGCCGGAGGGAGTGAGGCCCTGAGCTTCGACGCTCAGGGTGATGCCTGAAATCGGTTTGGTTCCGGTATTGCGCAAAGAAAGGGAAAGGTGAATATCCATCGCCAGCGAAACGCCCCGCACGTGAGGATTGGTTGGCCCGAGCAGGCTGTAAGAGACAGGCAGGACCGGCGAGTCGTGCGGGAACTCGACATCCAGCCAGCGCCCGGTGTTATCCGCAGCGACGACCGGCGCCACGCAGATACCCGCGCCCATACCGATAAGCGCGATGAGAGCGCGGATCGCGGCCAGCTTACTGCGCATACACTTTTGCAATAGTAACTTCGCCGGAATCCTCGTCCACGTAGCGTGCCGATATGGCCGAGGGGCCGGAGACCATCACCACGGCAGAAGACGGGTGAAGAATAGTCAGCGTGGCATCGCGGGTTTGGACGGCGATTCCATCCGCCGTGTTCTGCAGTATAGTTCCGGCGAACGGCGGCGGCTCCAGTCCGAAGAGGCGGCGTACTGAGGTAGTGAGGTGATGCGTCTCGCTACCCGGAATGTGAGTGATCCAGCCGACTACGAACAGCGCGGAGAAGGCGGCCGCCAGAGAGCAGCGGACGATCCAGATGCGTTTATGGCCAACTTTCTCAATACAGCGGGCCGCCGAAACTCCGACCGCAATATTGCCGAGCATCTCCAGTTCAAGCCGCGGCCAATCGGCAATCGCCTCGAAACCGGTCAAGGTCTGCTGCTGGGCCTCCCGGTTCAGGTCCGCATGCGCGGAAGCAAACAGCAAAACCTGGCGACGGCATTCCGGGCAGCCCTTGACGTGCCGCGCGAGGCGCCAGCGCTCGGTGAGGGGTAGGTCATGCCGGGAATAAAGCGCCAGAACTTCCGGGCCTGGATGCCATTCCGCCGCTTTGCTGCCGGAGTTCATGTAAGCTTCTTCCCTTCCAGATACCGTTTGAACTTGATGCGCGCGTTGGCAATGTGCGAGCGCACCGTCGCCATCGAGCAGTTCATCTGCTGGGCAACCTGATCGGCCGGCATGTCCTCGACATCGCGCAATAGCAGGGCCATGCGCTCGCGTTCTGTCAGAATTGCCAAGCCGCCATCCAACTGGAGTTTTCGCTCGCCCCGCAGAAGGGTCTGCTCGGGAGTATCGCCCCACGCCACGGGCGCGTCGGCCAGTTGGCTCATATCCGTGTAGGTCAGCTTCTTGTTGCGCCTCAGAAAATCGATGGCGGTGTTAGCCGCGATGCGCGACAGCCACTGTCCGGCTTTGTCAAGATCCTTCAATTGAGACTGGCGCTGCAAGGCCTTGATGAACGTCTCCTGGGTTAGATCCTGAGCGTCATCCACATTTCCGACAACGCGGTAGATCAGCAGGAAAATGCGGCGCAGGTGCTGTTGAACGAAGCGGGTTTGGACGTCGCTCTCGGTCTGGAGCTGGGAAGCCGAGATGGGCGGCAGCGACTCGCTCACAAAATTCTCCAACAGCCCGATGGATGAGGGTGGGCGACGGACTTCGGTCGAAGGCTCCGGATGGTATTGCGGCTCGCGCATTTCCTTATAAAGGAATGACGTGGTGCCTGGAGAAACGTGCAGAACGGCCCACCCATGGACGCTATTCTTGAGTATATGAGACCGGTTGCCGTCATAGGCATAGGGAAAACGGCGTTCGGCGGGTTCCCGGATCGCGATCTGCGTTCACTTGCGGCAGAGGCCATCGAACACGCCTTGTCAGATGCGAACGTCCCTGCGCCGTCCGTGGAAGCGTTCTATTTAGGTAATTTCGCGGGGCCTTCTCTGGTGGGGCAGAATCATTTGGCTCCGTACATTGGCTCGGCAGTGGGATTCGAAGGAATTCCATGTACGCGATTCGAGGATGCGTGTGCGTCGAGCGGGTCGGCATTTTTTCATGCCTGGCTGGGCGTTGCGGCTGGTGTTTACGATATCGCAGTCGCAGCGGGCGTCGAAAAGATGACGTCGCAGAGCACGCCCAGGGTAACGGAAATTCTAGCAGGCGCAGGCGATATGGCCGGTGAAGGCCGCGCCGGCGCCACTTTTCCTGCATTGTTCGCGATGATTGCCAGGCGGCACATGCATGAGTACGGAACTACACGTGAACAACTGGCGGCCGTGGCCGTGAAGAATCATGCGAATGGCGCGAAGAATCCCCTGGCGCACATGCGAAAAGTGATTACGCTGGAGCAGGCATTGGCGGGCAAACCGGTTGCTGAGCCTCTGACCGTTTACGATTGCTCGCTGATCAGCGACGGCGCTGCGGCAGTGGTAATTGCACCGGCGGACCGGGTCTTGCGGTATACGACCCGTTCCGTGAAGGTAAAAGCCGTCGCACAGACGTCGGACCACGTCGCGCTGGACAGCAAAGCTGATATTACGGAGTTCCCAGCTGTGAAATCAGCGGGGCGCAAGGCCTACGAAATGGCCGGGATCGGACCCGGCAACGTCGATTTGGCAGAATTGCACGACTGCTTTACGATTGCCGAAATTGTGGCGAGCGAAGATCTTGGCTTTGTCGAAAAGGGGCAAGGCGGCACCTTCGCCGCGGCCGGCTGTACGGCGCTGAATGGGCGGATACCGATTAATACCAGCGGCGGTTTGAAATCGAAAGGACACCCGGTGGGCGCTACCGGCGTCGGGCAGGTTTGCGACATAGTAATGCAATTGCGTGGAGACGCGAAGGAACGCCAGGTGGCGCGGCATCGGATTGGTCTGGCGCAGAATCTAGGCGGCTCCGGAGCCACATGCGTGGTCACGATTCTGGAGGCTGCCTAGATGAATCCGCCTTCGCGCGACGGCGTTGTCTACACCGAAACCGTCGTTCACTCGCCCCCCGAACAATATGCGTCCGATGCGCCCTACCAGCTCGCGATTATAGACTTGCAAAGCGGAGGCAGGTTGACTGTTCGAATTGTAGGCAAAGAACCAAAGGAACGCGCCCATATCGGTGACCGCGTCACCTTCCTGGAAGAGCGAAACGGAACAGCTTATTACCGGAAGGATTGAGACAGCCCGCCATGAACCCTGCCGGGCTAATATTGGCTCATGTCCGACCTTGCTTCGCCTGATGTCCTTGCGCGTGCTCGCAAAATCAAGCTTTTCCTGATGGACGTGGACGGTACGCTGACCGATGGCGGCGTGTGCCTGATCTCCACAACGGCTGCCGATGGTTCCGGCGCGGCTGATGTCACCGAGATGAAGGTTTTCAACGCACAGGACGGCCAAGGTCTTTCGCTCGCGCATACTATGGGCATCCTGACCGGCTTCATCACGGGGCGCCACTCTCCTGCAGTCGCCAAGCGCGCCGACGAACTCAAAGTGACCTTTGTATACCTGGGCCAAGCAAAGAAAGCGCATGCTTTTGAAGAGAGCATCAAGAAAGCTGGCGTAACAGAAGAAGAAGTGGCCTACATGGGTGATGATCTGCCGGACATACCGCTGGCTCGACGAGCCGGACTTGCAGTTTCTGTGGCCGATGGAGCGCCTGAACTGAAAGCGGTTTGCCACTACACGACGAAACGGCATGCCGGCCGCGGCGCCGCGCGCGAGGTGATTGAGCTGATCTTAAAGGCGCAAGGCCGGTGGGAAGAAGCCGTGCCCATGGCGTTGGCATAGCCTCATCCATTAGCGAACTATGCACGGACGTTCTCTCTTTATCCATGCTGGGCTGCACAAGACGGGAACAACCGCGCTACAGACGGCTCTCGCGCAAAATCCTCTTTGGATAGCATGCCAGGGCTATCGGTTTCCGCTGGCAGGCCGGCCATGGACGAACGCCGGCCACCATAACATTGCCTGGGAGATCACCGGGGACCGGCGGTTCCGCGCTGAATACGGGACAGCCCGTGAATTAGTTTCGGAAGTTCGGACGGGTCATGACCGCGTGATCCTCTCGAGCGAGGATTTCACGGGCGCTTTGGCCAAAGCCGATCGATTCCGGGCGTTCCTCGGGTCTCTTAGAGAGGTCTTTCCGGACATCTGCTTCGTCTTGTTCTTGCGTAATCAGGTTGAGTACGCCACCAGTCTCTATCTGCAACTTCTGGGACTCGGCTTCGACAGACCATTTGATTCGTATTTGAACGAAATCACGACGAACCGGGAAGTAAGTTGGAGGGAGTGGCGTTTCCCCTTTGATTTTAGTGATTTTCTCGACAGACTTCGTTCGCTGGAAGGTGTTCGGTTGAAGGTCTATTCTTACGAAATGAGCAGGAACGGCACGCTGCTGGAGACATTTCTCAAGGCGTGCGCCTTTCCCGTCAATCTATCGGGTGAGCCACCTCAGCTCGCGCAGGAGAATGCCACGCGATCCGCTGGATGGTCCATTGCTCAGTTTCTCCGCAATCGCGCGGGCAAACACTTAGATCAAACGCAGACCTGGCAATTATTGTCAAGGCGGAGGCCGAGCCTTAGAATCTCTCACGCCACGCTGCGGTTCGCCCGGATCCGAATGTGGTGGAGCTAAACTGTAACCGAGGACACTCCGTCCCTCGAACACTCATGGTCTTAGGTCTTATCCGCCGCAGCGACGTAAAAAGCGATGCGCCAAAGAGGAAAAATCATCGGCTTTACTACTGTGTCATCCCCATTTTGAGGAGGCGTCCTGAAGCGAAATTACGTGCGTGGAACGCGAAAATCTGGATGAATGTGTCCAGCGTATCTCGTCGTTTCTGTTCGCCACTGTGTAAATCGCGCAGGAGGGACAATCTGCTTGAATTTACGTGAACCCGATGAGCCGATCCTTGGTCACATACATGTCCCAAAATGCGCTGGCACCTCTGTTCGAGTTGTGCTGGATGAAATCTGGGGCGACGACCACATTTTTCTGTACGTAGACGGGCCGACTACGTTCGTATATAGTCGAGCAGAACTCGAAGACGCTCTTCACGGACCAACTGTAAAGGCATTTAGTTCGCACTTTGTCCGTACCTTTCCGAAGCAAATTCTGGGCCGGTCGATTTTCTATGTAACCTTCTTGCGAGATCCACTCGAGCAGTGGATCTCTTACCTGACATATACTCGGAAGGTCTACCGTCATATTGCAGACCAAGTGCTGTTGAAACATCTGCCGCCAGACATGCCAAACCTCTCCCTGCGAGAGTGCGCTGAATGGCTCTTAGCACAGAGTTCGACAACATTTCTGAATTTCCGTGAAAATTACACGACCAACTTCTTCGCACGCTACACAGTAGCGGACGCTTACGGGTACGACTATGCAGATCCGCGCTATCGCGCTATCCGTCTTCCTGCCGCCCGTCAAACTCTCGGGGAATTCTTTTTCGTCGGAATTGCAGAAAGTCTCGAGGACAGCTTGCGCTTACTACGGCGCAAGCTGGCGGGGAGTTCCTTGGCGATGCCGGAGATTCCTGTTCCAGCCCTTAATTTGTCCCACGAAGCACGCGATGACCTGTCCTGGTTGACACCAAGCGATCCGCTTGGCCGTAGATGTCTGGAATCGTTGAGGGAAGACTTGGCGCTCTATCGCTGGGCGCGCGCTCGTTTCGAACGGGAGTTAGCTGAAGAATGCGCTCAATCAGAGTTCCTCATTGAATGTTTGCAACAAGCTTTGGATAATAAGCAGCTGCGTTTGTCAGTAGATGACCATGAGCTCCTCGCGAACACATTTAGAATCTCCAACGGCTCGGTATCCGAACTCTACGGGGTTCCTGTCAACGAGTTTATGGACACGCATCCGGCCCAGGGCGAAAGACGCACTATAAATTCCCTAACACTCTCCGAGCTGCTTTCAACGGAACTTCATGAGTTTTTTGAGGGTTTTTCGGGTCGGCTTCGGTCGCAGATGGACCAGGCGAATGAGCCGCTAGAAGCTCTCGCGTCCTCGCTTCAGGCAGTTGAAGCCGAGCGAGATCGTCTCCGCGCCGAATGCGGCAGGGCGACCGGGGAGCTAGCTGCTCTCACTCCCGCATACGAAGCACTGGTACTCCAGCGAGATGCGATGCTTCGCTCGCGGAGCTGGAGACTCACAGCGCCATTCCGATCGATAGCTTTGCGTATGCGCCGGAAACAAACTGCTTGAGAGGTTAGCCTCTATTCATTGTTCGGTTTAAAACCGTCTGAAACCGCGCATCGCTTCGCAGGCAGTCGATCATGGGCTCCAACTTGAGGTTCATAAAGCCGGAGTAACCCTCCTCCGTTGCTCTCTCCAACCAGTCCAAGGCTTCCAATCTACGGCCCATGCCAGAGTAGGCGTGAACGAACGCTATGGGCGAGACAAACGCACGCGTCGCCTGTTCGTGCAGTGCTTGTAAGGCTTCGTTCGCCTCTCGAGTCGACCCTGCAATGGCATACGCGGCGGCGAGTGCTCCCATATACAGCGTTGGTTTAAAGCCTTTCAAAGACTTAAGAATAGACGCTATAGCTTCTTGAGGTTGGCCGCTCTGAAGCAAAATGAGTCCCTTAGAATAGTGGCTGTGGCGAATCTCAGGTTCGAGCTCCAGCGCTCTGTCGAGCGCCGAGAGCGCACCGTCGTATTCCCTTTGTAAATAAAACCGCAATCCCGATGCTCGATGACAACGCACAGAAAGGGGGTCAAGTTCCAGGGCCCGTGCGACATCTGCTCCGCTGGCCGGCAGATTGCCGGTTTGCAATCGAAGAAATCCGCGCTGCAGGTATCCGGGAACGTAATTCGGTTGTAGTTCCAACCCTTTGCTGAACAGTGTCTCTGCTTCGCTCCAGCGCGCTTCAAATATGCCGGTTAAAGTTGCAAGGACGATATATGCCTGAGCACAACCCGGATCCAAATCCAGCGCTCGAAGCGCCACGCTTCGAATAACTTTAACCAAGTCAAGAGGTTTACAGCCGCCGAAGAAAATGAGCCAAAGGTAAGCTTCCGCCAGACCGGCGTAGGGGCGCGCGTAGTCCGGATAAAGAAGCACGGCGCGCGTGAAATAATCGATGGCTCTTTTGCATCCTTTAGCGCTAAGTCTGTTCCAGTGGTGCCGCCCTTTAAGATAAAGTTGGTATGCGTCTACAGACGGAGGATCTTTGGTCCCGCGGCCCGGGAGGTTCAACAACCGGACGCTCAGCGCGGTCGCGACGGACGCCGCAATCTCGTCCTGAATAGCGAATACATCCGGCATTAAGCGGTCGAACGCGCGTGCCCAAACGTATTTCTCCGACGAAAGGTCGAGGGCCTTAGCATGTATGCGTATTCGCTCCGCCGCCTGCTGAACACTGCCCTCCACGACGGTCGTGACACCCAGCCGGGACGCCATTCGAAAATCGGACTCCGCAGATCTGAAACGAGAAGCCGAGACACTCGAGATTACTTTCAGCCGCGGCGAGGCCGCAAGGCACTCCTGAATACTCTCTGCAATGCCACGGCAAAAATACTCACGATCCGGGTGAACTGTCAGGTTCTCAAATGGCAACACAACCACCGCCGGCTCACGCTTTTCACTGGGGAGCAGTTTGACGACTTTGTCGCTGGTAGAAGGCGGCTGGCGCTCGCACCGGCGAAAGTTCGGAACGTAGCTGCCCGGATCGTACGAAATCATCACCGGATCAGTGTTGCCGCTCGATGCGTAATATTCCCGAAGCTTTCGCCTTAGGCGCCCCGCTTCGGTCCGCACGATGGAATCTACGCGGGGATCAAAGTCTCCCCGCCTGTCGAAGACCTCCTGCCCGATGACATACTGCTTAATGGTCTCCGCGTGGCCGCGCAGAGTTTGCTCAACCGTCCAGGTAAGAAACCTTCGCAATCTTTCGGAACCGGCAAAAGAGCTGCTTCGCGTTATCCGTTGCAATTGGGCGCGTATTTCGGACGCGGCCAAGGGACCGCGGTCCGTTGACGCGCCAATTACTGTCGTTGAATGATCGGCCACAATCAGCCTTCGGCGAGCAAGACCCTGGACTTGTTCTTCTCTATTACAAACATTCAATCCTCGGGCCAGATAACCTTACAACTAACGGTCATCTAGCCTGATCGAACTCCCCAAATTGCCGCACAACACGTACAGTTAGATACGAGTTGTACGCCGCTTTAGGGATGCCCCGCCGAAAGATGAACACCGAAACTATCCTACTGCACGATCCCGATGTCGAGCTTCGGACGTCCATTCGCCGTATTCTATCTCAGCAAGGATACCGGATTCTGGAGGCCGCGAACGAGCAGCACGCCGAGGCTATCTGCGCACAATCGGACACTCACATTGACCTGATCATTGCCGACACTTCCTCGCGCGCCCTTTCCAAGTGGCTGGAGTGGCGCCCTGATACGCCGGTACTTTCCATCGGGCATGGTCCTAGTCCTGAACTGTCGCATCTACAAACGCCGCGCCATTACAAATTTGTTTCTAAGGTCTCCTCTGTGCTCAATGAACAACTGAACGCCGCAAAGGATATCAAGTGAGCCAAGGGGATAACCTTAGCGTTTAGCTTGGCGGCCTAGGACTTTGTTTGCCCGTCGCCCCACCTGTACGCATTAATAAGCAGCGCAACCGTGATCGCAATATAGAAAACGCCCGCAACAGCCTCCAAGGCCGCCAACATCCGTACCTCGCCGGATGCAGGGAGAATGTCTCCGTAGCCGAGGGTAGTCAGCGTGACCAGGCTGAAATACAGCAAATCGCTCGACCTGTCAGCGGGCGCTCCCAAACGCTCGAAAGAACCGGGGTGAATTGCCTCGGTCAAGCTGTACAGCCCGAGCCACAGCATTGCAAGTAACAGGTAAATGCTGGCCGCAGTATAAAGATGCCCGTTGTCGACAACTCTTGCATGTCTCAGGTACGAAAATAGACCGCTAACGGCCAACCCGAACACTACCGTCAATGCAGCCCATTGCGTGGCGAGCAATGTCGGGCTAGGCACGATGAAATAATAGGCGCCCCCGGCGGTCCATCCCACGATCATCAATAAGATGGAGGACCAGAGCCACCCCTTTCTTTGCGACAGTTTGGAAGTTGCCACTACAAGTGGCACAAACGTCAGCAAAGTAAGGATAACCCTCCGGAGAAACCCATGATCCAGCACGGGGTGCAGGAGAATGAGCGTCACCAGAGATAACAATAGAAGCGAGTCTCGTTTTGTCCCGGGTTGTTCCAGCACACGATCACCGTTTACTCAAAGGTAACCACCGCGACCTCGAATCCGTGCAAATGCAGCGTCTCGCTCGCGACCAGCTGCGTTTTGGGCGGATTTTCTCTCGTCTTTTGGTCAACAAGTTGAATCCGGGCGGCTTTCTCTGGAAGCACAAACTCGATCTCACGGTCGCGCTTGTTGACCAGCAGCAATTTGCGGCCGCCGCCGCGTGTCAGAAAAGCTAGCGCGTAAACATCGGAAGAGTGGTTTTTCGAGCGTACGATTTTCTCGCCCCGGCCAAAGGTGTCCTTTAACAACTCCAGAACGCGAAATCGGGCATTTGGCGCACCGGTCTTCCAATCGACCATCGTGACGCTGGGATACTGTGTCGGATAGCCAACTAGCTGAGATTCTCCCGCAGCGTCGATACCCAGCATGGCCAGGTTGCCAAACACGTAGGTATAAGTGGCGGCACAGAGGTTCCAGTATGAATCAGGGATGGGCTTCGTGATATGCCCGGGCCGGTCCTGATCGCTATCGTCAGCCGAGATGCATCCAATCTCATCCACGGTCGTGCCGGTTTTGGGAGACAGGCGCTTGCGAATCGCTTCTATGTACCGTACGGAGTTGAGGAAGCCGTCGGCCTGGGCGAAAAAAGTGTACTGCTGAATTTCGGGCGTTTGATCCGGAGATGGAGCCGCATAGAAATGATAAGAAATCATGTCCAGCGGAACGCCGGGCTTGTGATTCTTCGGGTCCAGGAAATACTCGAACATGGCGGGATTATCGGAAGGCGCCCCCAGCGCCAACCCGACAAACTTCATGGAAGGAACCACGCGCGTGATCGCGGAGACCACGGCATCGTAGATAGTGGTATACGTTTCGGGCGACATTTTATGCTCGAAATCGACTTCGTTGAGAACCTCCCAGTAAGGGATCTGGAAATGGTGGCCTGATTCGTGCCGCTTGCCATACTCGTCCGTAAAGCCCCCTTTTACATACCAACTGACAAGCCGGGCATAGTACCCGGCTAACTCCTTTGCGGAAGCATCGCGTAGTTTAGTTCCTTGGGAGTAATTCCAGGTGAATTGATTCGGGTCGTTTGGATAAGGAACAGGTTTAGGCGTAACCCACATCCACTCCGGAGTCGTGCTGAAGTTCATGATCACCGGATGCCCTTCAGTGGCATTCAAGAAGTCCTCTGTCATGGGGTCAATCAGTGAAAAGTCCCAGAAGGTCTTGCCGTCGGCAGGAGGCTGTAGTTCTGCAACGGCCAGCTTGGGATACGGCAGCCACGGTACGTAACGTACGTAGCCGGCGCCTAGATGCTGGAGCTCGGTATAGACCCGATCGTGAATAGCGGAACCGCGGCGCAGCGGGGGATTCACTACTACCTGCAGCGTCGGAGTGGTCTTCGAGACGATCTCGACTTTATTCCATTCGATCTCCAGCTTCTGCGCGGAAGCGAAAAGAGGAGCCAGCAAAATTAGCCCGGCGCTCAGAAAAAGGTTGTGACGAGTCATGGATTAGCAGACTTGAGCTGTTTCAATCCCCAGCAGGCGGCCAAGCTTTTTTAGTTTTGTCGAGATATGTCCAACACCAATAGCGCAATGGTGCGCGGGGCAATGTGCATTCCAATCATGTATAAACGTTCGGGCTCCGGCGGGAAATCTGTAGCGGCTATTCGTGTTACCAATCTCGAGTATCGGACCCGAAACGGACTCGCCTTCGGCCATCAACAGTTTGAGCCGTCCATCCGCAGTCTGAACGACAGATAAAAGCGTCACCGGCCCGTTTCTGACTGACATCTCGACCGACAGGCCACGGCCCACTTTCCCGTGATAGACACACAGCGGCTTGACTTTGACTTTGCCCTCGGCAATGGCGGGGTCGCCGGGCCCGTCGTGGCCAAGAAGTACCACGTCGTCTTTGAAATCGGTCGCGTAAAACTCGGAGAATGAGCCGCCCGCGCCGAACGCAACCATGATCTTCATGGCCTGCGCATTCTTCACTTCGTATTCGCCCGCCACGGGAACACCCCGCGCTGTCAACAAGCTGGTACCGAGGATGATAGAGCTGATCACATCTTCATTCCCTTGATTGCCCGTGCCACGATAGTAATAGGCAAGCGAGCCAAGGGCGTGCCGCTCCACCAGGCGGTCGAGCGCGAGGGAGGTGCGGGCGCAGCGCTCCAGCTCCTCTCGCGGGCAGTCGGGCTCAACGTCAAACACGTCCGAAAAAAGCGCCATTCGGGACGTAATTGCCTGGGCCTCGACTGTCTGCGACAACACGGCCAATTCGTCCACCTCGAACATCTCGATGTGACCTCCGAAATGAGCGCACTGCTGCGTAAGATCCGAGTAAATATCCAGCATGCCGCTGTAGTAGTGGCCCATCAGACCCAGGCGATTGTGCTCCATGATGTAAGCGACACGCGCGGCGTCCACCCATTCATCGATTTCGCGCCATGCGATGGGATCATCCCGCAGCATTCCCGTCACCTGGAAGAAAGGAATGCCGGCTCGCTGGAACACATTCGCGATTTCGGGCACGGGACAACTCTGGCACCAGGCGAGCCACTCCCCGGTCATATCGGCCCGATCGCCCATCCGTTTCAAAGCAGCGTAATTGATGGCTTCGCCGGGCGCCAGATTCAAGATAATAACCGGCGTTTTGGCGCGCCGCACCACCGGTAGCGCGGTAGCCGACAATGCGTACGTCGCAGCGTGCAGGAAAATGAGGTCGACATCTGCTTGTCTGAACTCGTGGCCGGCTTTCAACGCTCTCTCGGGCGTGTCGATTAGACCCAGATTGGTAACGTGCACGTCGCGGCGTTCGAGCCGGGAAGCGACTTGCTGGTTGTATCCAAGAAGGCGTTCCCGAAGGCCAGGGAATTGCAGCCAATAGACATCCAGGCCAACACTAAAAAGCCCTACCTTCACGCCGCTCATTCATCAAAGTGTATCTGCCGCGCTTGATCCGGGCGAATATCTGACAATAAAGGAGCCGGCAAAGTCTGCAATGGGAGGAAATCTCGAACTTGAATAACCGCGTACTGGTGCCCTACTCTAATCCGCTCAAAGTGAAACCATACGAAAGAGCGATGTGCGAGGTTGGCCTGGATCCGGTTTCGGTCAAGGCAACCGGAACCGTCTCTCTGGGAGACGCCGCCGGGCTTCTCTTAACCGGCGGAACCGACATCAATCCCAACCGCTACGGCAAGTCTCCGCATCCCAAAACAGAAAAGGATGTGGACGACAAGCGCGACGCCTTGGAATTGGACCTTATTCGTCAGGCTCTGGAAAAGGATTTACCGGTACTTGCTATTTGCCGCGGCCTGCAGATACTGAATGTCTATCACGGCGGGACGCTCATCCAGCATCTTCCTTCCGTAGCTCGCCACGAAGTCAGAGGCCCGAATCCGGCGAATTCTGTCCACGAAGTAACAATTGAGCCCGATAGCCTGCTGGCGCGGATTGCGGGCGCCAACTCATGGCGCGTGAATTCCAGGCATCATCAAGCAGTGGATGAAGTTGGATCGAATTTGCAAATATCTGCGCGAGACTCCGAAGATGGTACGGTAGAAGGGCTGGAAAGGCCCGGCCGGAGCTTTGTGGTGGCTGTCCAGTGGCATCCCGAAGACCAGTTCATCCAGCATCCCGAACAGCTCAAGCTGTTTCAGAGCTTTGCGGACGCGGTAACCTCCCGCACGTAACAACTTCCCTTCACGGACGTCACCTAAATTGGCGTTCCGCTGCCCTGAAAGCAGATCGGCCAGTCACCTATGAGAACAAAAACATGCTGATCCGCTTGGGCTATGACATCCGCTTTCAACTCTTCGCGCCGGTGCCCATAGTAGCGTTGCTCAATATCCATAGTTCGCGAGACAACGATCTCCTCGAACCCGACGACTTGCGCATCCAACCTAACATCAACTCCGAACACTACATCGACAGCTTTGGAAACCGTTGCTGCCGTTTCGTCGCTCCTCCCGGCGAACTGCAGCTTTTCAATTCAACGCTGATAAGGGACTCCGGCGAGCTCGATCCGCAGAACCTCGACGCACGGGAAGTTCCGGTTGGGGATTTGCCGCATGAGACACTTCGCTACCTTGTCGCCAGCCGTTACTGCGAGGTCGATCTTATTTCGCCCATTGCGGTCGAGCTATTCGGCAACACCCCACCGGGTTGGGGGCGAGTGCAGGCCATCTGCGATTGGGTCCATCAGAAGGTTACCTTCGGCTACAATTTTGCCCGCCCGACCAAAACCGCGCTCGATGTCTATACCGAGCGCCTCGGCGTATGCCGCGACTTTCAACATCTCGCCATCACCTTCTGCCGTAGCCTCCACATACCAGCCCGCTACGCCACGGGATATCTCGGCGACATTGGAGTACCACCGGCCCCTGCTCCCATGGATTTCAGCGCTTGGTTTGAGGTCTATCTCGAGGATCGGTGGTGGACTTTCGATCCCCGGTTCAATCAACGCCGCATAGGACGCGTGCTGATGGCTATCGGCAGGGATGCGGCAGATGTGGCCCTTACTACCTCCTTCGGCAACACCCTCCTGACCAAATTTGAAGTGACTGCTGACGAGGTGGCGGAAGGCGCGGCTGCCACTACCTGACCGAACCTTCGTTTTTGTTCTCGATTCCAGCGTTTCTTCTAACAATAGGCGTTCGTTATGCCATAGAATAGAGCCGATGCAAAGAGTCTTTCGCAGGCTCATCCCGCCTGCCTTTTGCGCCGTTGTCGTTGGACTGGCCTCGGCACAAAGTACTTCCCCGGAAGGCTCGAATCTTACCATCCGGGCCGGTACGCAGGAAGTGGTGTTGGACTTGATCGTACGTGACAACCGTGGCCGTTTCGTAAACTTACGACCCGACGAAGTCGAGATCTACGAAGACGGCGTGCGCCAGCAGATCAAGAGCTTTCGCCAGGTGAGTGGCCGGGAGGTTGTTCAGGAGTCCGGGGTCAAAGACTCGAAAACTGCGGCGCCGGGAGTGGCACTGACGAATGCGCTCCCGACTCCCAATCTCATTGCCATAGTTATGCACGGCCTGGATCCATATACAAAGAAGTACGCCGTGGAAGCCGCGCAGGAGTTCCTGAGGAATAACTTTCAGCCGAATACCTGGGTCGCCGCGTTTAGCCTGGATTCGGGCTTGACTCCGCTACATGAGTTCACTACCGATCGCGCAGAACTCATCAAAGCGGCGGCGAACGCCTTCACTGGGCCTTCCATTGACTTCACAAGCGTTGCCAGCGCGGTTCTCAATGCATCGCCCAACATCGCAACCATAGAGGAAACCGTAAACGGCAACCCGGCCACCGGAGGAACCGTCAGCACCGCACTGGTGGTCACCGGCGGCGAGGTCAACCCGCGAGCGATCAATGGAGCCGACCTCTCCAGTGACGCCGGAGCGAACCGTATGCGCGGCGATTTGGCTTCCCAGCGGCGGCAGTTCGGCAGTATCGAGGGGATGCGCCAGCTCGACCAGTTGAGTCTTTTGATTGACCAGCTCGCGAAGCTGCCCGGACGCAAAACCGTTCTTCTGCTTAGCACCGGTCTCATGAATACGGAGGATCCGGACCGGTTTGAGCGGGTTGTGAAAAAAGCCAACGCCGCGGAGATCACTTTTTACGCTGTTGACGTCAACGGGCTCAGCGAAAACTCGAACGCGCTGGCGGGGAGCACGGCCCTGGGTCATGCGGCGTCCGTCTCCTCTACGCAGTCCAAGAATACTTCCAATGCCCAGCAGAATATGGAGAAGATGCGGCAGGATGACTACGTGGTCCAAGCCGTACGGACAACGGACTCGCAGGCTACGCTGCGCACGCTTTCCGAAGACACCGGCGGATTTCTCATTGGTAATACCAACGACCTCAGAAAACCGTACCAGCATCTCATTGAGGATCTGGATGCCCACTACGAGGCCGTGTATCATCCCACTTCAGACAAATACGACGGTCATCTGCGAAGCATTCAAGTCAAGTTGACGCGTCCCGATTGGACAGTGGAAAGCCGTACCGGCTACTACGCCATGCCCGCGTTGGGCGCTGCATCAGACTTGAAGCCCTACGACATGATGGGTTTGGCTGCGCTTAACGTGAAAACGCCGCCCCACGCGTTCCCGTTCAAATCCGCCGCTCTTGAGTTCCGTCCCACGGCCGCCGGATCGGAGGAGGCCATTGTCTTTGAGATGCCCGCCGCCGATCTCACCGCCACGGCCGAACCGGCTACCAAGAGACACCGCATCCACGTTTCCGTTCTTCAGCTGGTGACGGACGAAAATGGTGAAGTAGTCGACAAGTTTAGCCAGGATTCGCCTTACGAAATCCCGGATGAGAACCTTGCCGCCGCACAGAAAAGCACCCTGACATTCAGCCACGCGATCGATCTTCCCCCTGGCAAATACACCGCCGAAACTGCCGCCACCGACCGCGAGGACGACCATGCCAGCATCTCGAAAGTCTCCTTCGAGGTTCCTCCACGCAAAGGCGTCGGCCTCAGCAGCATCACCCTCGTCCAGCGCCTCGAGCCCGTAACCGGCAAACCCGACACATCAGATCCATTTCAGTTCGACGCCGGTCAGGGACAGGGCAAGCATGTGATTCCGGAGTTGGCGTCATCTTTGCGGAGTGATGCCAAGCCGTATGCCTACTTCGTGATTTATCCGGAAAAGTCAAGCGCCGAAAAACCAAAACTCCAGGTAGAGTTCCTCGTCAACAATCAGGTCCTCGCGAAACAGGTAGCGGATCTGCCGCCGCCCGATGCCTCCGGACGCATTCCCATGGTGGTGGGGGCGGCCGCGAAATCCGGCGACTGCGAGCTCCGGATAACCGCGCTACAGGGAGAGTCCTCCGCAACACAAAGTTTGAAATATCAAGTCGCCGCTGGCCAGTGAGTTATCGTGTTTGTTTGCCTTAGATGTTTGCTGCACGATTTCTAGTCTGCGCCTTGCTACTCGCGTCAGCGGAGCAAAGCGGAGTCATTAGTTTTGACGAAATCGCCGCACGCGCCGGCGTCCACTTCGTCGCGGATAATTCCTCAACGCCTGAGAAGCATCAGCCCGAAGCGATGGTCGCCGGTGTTGCAGTCTTCGATTACGATGGCGACGGCTATCCCGACATCTACTTTGTAAACGGAGGCGGGATGCCGTCTCTCGACAAAGCGGGCGCGCAATTTCAGAACCGCCTGTTTCACAACAATCACGATCTAACCTTTACAGACGTCACTGCGAAAGCGGGCGTCGGCGGAACAGGCTATGGCATGGGGGTTGCCATCGGCGATTACGACAATGATGGTCACCCCGATATTTTCGTCGCGAACGTCAACGGCAATCAGCTGCTCCACAACAATGGCGACGGTACGTTCACAGACGTCACGGCCAAAGCAGGTGTTGCGGGCGCGACTTTCTACGGAAAGAAGATGTGGTCCGCCGCGGCTGCCTGGGTGGACTATAACAATGACGGCTTGCTGGATCTCTTTGTGGCGAATTACTGCGATTGGAATCCAAATGCCGAGGAGCCCTGCGTCATCAACGGTCACCGCGTATCCTGCAATCCACGCATGTATAAGCCGCTCCCGAACACCCTCTACCGGAACAACGGGGATGGAACGTTTACTGACGTCTCAGCGGAAACCGGCTTGCTGGAGCATTTAGGGCGCGGCATGGGTATTGGAATAGCCGACTACGATGGCGACGGTTTCGCCGATATCTTCGTCGCCAATGATGTCATGCCGAATCAGCTCTTCCATAACATTGGCGGCAAGCGGTTCGAAGAGGTAGCGTTGGATGCTGGTGTCGCGTTGCCGGAGGGCGGAAATGCGATTTCAGGAATGGGCGCCGACTTTCGCGACCTGTTCAACCAGGGACTTCCCGACATCTGGCTGACTGCCATGGAGAAGCAGACTTTTCCGCTTTACCGTAATGTCGGACACGGCCAATTCGAAGAAGTAACCGGCGCATCCGGAATAGGGCTCGATACGGCCGGCATGTCGGGCTGGTCCAACGCCATCGTCGATCTCGATAACGATGGCTGGAAGGATCTCTTTGTGGCGCGCTCCAACGTCAGCGACAATGTTGCACTCTTCGCGCCCCGCCAGTACGAAGAGCCGAATGCCGTATTCCGTAATTTAGGCAGCGGCAAATTTCAGAATGTCAGCACCACCGCCGGGGCAAGCTTTCAAGAGCCGGCTGCGCATCGCGGAGCGGCCTTCGCCGATTTGGATAACGACGGCCGCATGGACATCGTGGTTTCTGTATTGAACGCCCCTGCCAAGATCTTTCACAACACCACGCGCAATTCCAACCACTGGCTGTTACTGAACCTGATCGGTACGAAAAGCAATCGGATGGCGATTGGAGCGCGCGTCCGCCTTACCGCGGCGGATGGCTCGGTCCAATACAATCACGTGACCACCAGCACCGGATATGCAAGCTCCAGCGATCCGCGCGTACATTTTGGCTTGGGCTCATCTCGTTCGGCGAAAGAGATTCAGATTCTTTGGCCTAGCGGTATCCGGCAGACCCTGCGGGATGTCGAAGTGGACCGTATCATCAGTATCACCGAACCGCGCCAGTAGTATTTGCCGCCGGTTTAGCCGACATACTCAATGGGTCCTGCTGTGTTTTGAGACGGAGAAACTCTGCTTTCTCGCGCTGCGCATCTTCTTTCCGGCCTGCGCGCGAGTATGCCTGCTCCAGATAGAAGTGGAGCTGGGCATTCGCCGGCTGCTGCCGGATGGCACTCTGAAATTCTGTTACTGCTTTCTCCGCCTGGTTCATGCTCAGGTAAGCCTTCGCTAATTCGGCATGGCAGAGCCAAGTGTAGATAGCGGGCGTCAATGGAAGCGCCTTTTGTATGTCCTCAATCGCTGTTTGAGGTGAGCCTTGCTTGGTTTCCAGCGACGCGCTGATCAACAATGCAGGCCAGAGCGACGGATGGGCATGCGTTTCTTTTCGGAACTCGGTCAAGGCCGCTTCCTGATCTGACTCCATAAGATAGAGGCCATAAGCATAATGCACGCCCTGTTCGTTTGGATACTCTTCCAGCAATTGCCTGAACGCCGCATCTGCTTCCGCGGGACGCTGGCTCGTGGCCGCCCACTGAGCGCGGCCCGCGGCATTCACAATCGCCAGCTCCTGTGGGGAAAGTTCATTGGGCATCTTCGATATGGCGAGCGCGCATAACCCGGCGGCCAAAACGACTCCCGGCGAATTATCCTGGAACTTGAAGAGAGGCTGCAATTGGGTGATGGCCTCATCAAAACGCGAGGCGTGAATGAGGATCAAAGCGCCGCGCTGCCGTACCACCGATTCAAACTGATGATTAGCCCCCAACCCGAGCGCTTCCCCCTTCGCGATGTGGGCGAGCGCATGGTCATAATCCTTGAGCTCAAACTCGCATAAGCCCAGAAAAGCCCATCCCGGACCCTTTCCCGGGTCGAGCGTTATTCCCTTCTTGAACGCATCAACCGCCTCGTCATACCGGTTCAAGCTGTACAGTCCTGCGCCGAGATACAGCCAGCCTTCTCCCCAATCCCGGCGTTGACTCAGAACCTGCTTGTAAAGGTCAACGGCTTCCTGCGGATTGGTGTCAAGAACGGATTGCGCACGTTGTGCAAGCTGGTCCAGATTTTCGGCCGGGGCGCTCTGGGCGGGCGCTTCGTTGACTGCCACCAAAGTAAGGCAAGCCGCTAAGGCAAGCCGCGACAACAGGAACCTCATCGAATATGTGAAAACCTGATATTAGTTCTTACCTACCATAGCGCAAGCCCCGGTATCCTGGATTTGATGTATTCCGCTGTTCTGCTGTTTTCTGTGGTCTCGCTGGGTGCGGCGCAGCAAGCGCCCACTCCGGAACAGCTCTTTCACCAGGCAGTTGCCGCGCAGCGCGAAGGAGATGACACGCTTGCGATTCGCGATTATCAGGAACTGCTGAAGCTTCATCCCGATGTGGTAGAGGCCCGAGCCAATCTCGGCGCAGTCTTCGCCCATCGAGGAAAATACTCCGACGCGATCAGGGAATATCGCGTCGCACTTCAGCAGGCGCCCTCCAAGCCAGGCATCCGGCTCAACCTCGCCCTGGCCTTCTACAAAATGGGTGACTGGGCGAGCGCTGGCGAGCAGTTCGAAATCGTGAACAAGGCCCAGCCGGACGATGCGCGTATAGCGGCTTTGTTGAGTGATTGTTATTTGCGCCTGGGACAGAATGACCGGGCGATTGCCGTGCTGTTACCGCTTGAGAAAACGCGCGCGGACAGTCTGGAAATAGCATGGGCGCTTGGCTCGGCGCTCATTCATGCAGGCCGTCTGAAGGAAGGGCTCCCTCTCATCGAAAAAGTAGCGCATGAAGGAAATAGCGGCGAAGCATATCTCCTGGCCGGCAATACGGCGCTTCAGCTCAATGAATTTGAACTGGCGCGCATGGATGCCGAAGGCGCGGCGCTTCTCAAGCCGGATCTGCCCGGACTCTCCACGTTGAAAGGCCGGGCGCTGGAATATCTGGGAGACGAGCAGGGCGCGGTGGATGCTTTAGAGAAAGCCGTCAAAGCGAACCCCGACGACTTCGACGCGCAACTCACTCTGGGCGCCATTCTCAATACTCGTAGGGATCTCGCCGGCGCGAGGAGTCACTTGGAACGCGCCGCCCAGCTTAGGCCTTCCTCTTCCGCCGCATGGTTCGAATTAGCGCGGCTGGAACGTACGGACGGCCATTTCGCTGCCGCTATCACCTGCTTCGAAAAAGTTGTCCGCGCCGATCCTAAGTGGCGGCAGCCGCATGTAGAGCTAGCGGCGCTCTACTTTCGCATGAATCGCCCCCAGGATGGCCAACACGAGCGGAACATAGTTGACAAGCTAACGGCGGAACAACAGCAGAGCGGCCCTGCCGCTCAGACGGTCAATGCGCCGGCTCCAACACCCGAAGCACGCGATCACCAGTGACGCTCTCCAGCGTCTGGACTACGCCCGAAGGCCAGCGGATCTCGATTCGCTCTGCCTGATCGTCGGAACCCAGGCCGAAGTGAACCGGACCCGCGCTGGAGGAAGCATAGCCCACGCTGGTAGTCATGTGGTTATACTGCGTACCGCCTTTGGTCACTACCTTGATTCTTGCCCCGATACCGTCCCGGTTGCTGCGAGTGCCCTGCAGTGCAAGATCCAGCCAATGCCCGCTGTGATCGGTCCGATTCATCCAGATCTCGGCCGGCCGGCCAAGCGCGGTAACGACCACATCGATTTTTCCGTCTCCGTCCAGGTCGCCGAAGGCGCAACCGCGATGCCGGGCCGCTTCCCCGCTCCCCAGGCCCGCTTCTTTGGTAACGGCTTGCCATTTGCCGCTGGCGCCAAGGTTGCGGAATATGCTGTTGAGCTGATCGACAGGGGTGTAGTACAGCGGCAACGAAAGCACATCCCCGCCCGTCACGAACAGGTCCTTCCATCCATCGTTATCGAAGTCATACAGCCCCGCACCGAAGGCCGGCAATGCCATCGTCTGCGTCCGAAGCCCGCTCTGCTCCGTCACTTCCCGAAACTGCTTCCCGCCCATATTCTTGAATAACGGGAAGGTCTGCTTGGCGAGCGCGACGAACACGATATCCGGATACCCGTCGTTATCGGTATCGCGAAAGTCAAGGCCCATGCCGGAAACAAAATTGCCGTCCTCCGGCAGGGCAACGCCCTTCTCCATCGCGACCTCTTCGAATTTATTGCCGAGGTTATGAAACAGGAAATTATAATAGGTGTCGTTCGTCACAAACAGGTCCGGCTTACCGTCCAGATCGTAGTCCGCCACTCCAACGCCCATTCCTTTTCCGACATGTGAGCGAAGCCCCCACTGCTCGGATACGTCTTCGAACTTCCCGTTGCCTTTGTTCAGGAAGAGTTGATCGGGCAGGCCCTTATACACAGCGGGGTTGCAATATTCAGATTGGTTCCGGTATGTGCACGCAGGATCCTTATCGTAGCTCCACTGCAGATAATTGACAATGAATAGGTCCAGAAGCCCGTCGTTGTTGACGTCCACCCAGGCGGCCGCTACGGCCCACAACGGCCCGTACTGCGGGTCCATATGATTCAGGCCGGCTTGCGCGGTCACATCGGTGAACGTGCCATCGCCGTTGTTGTGGTAGAGGGTGTTCCCGTGCACTCCGGCAACGAAGAGATCCGGATAGCCGTCGTTGTCGTAGTCCCCGACCGCCACACCTACATCAAATCCCTTGCCCGCTAAGCCAGCTTGCTCGGTCACATCGGTAAAGACCCCGTTGCCGTCGTTGCGAAACAAGCGGTTGGAGAACTTCGGGTCGTCCTTCTGGAGCGAAACCAGATTGGCGCCGTTGGTGAAGAAAATGTCGGGACGCCCGTCTTTGTTAAAGTCGAAAACCGCGACGCCGCCAGCCATGCTCCCCGGCGCACGCCGGCGTGCCATCTCTCCATTTTCCAGCCGGAAGGGAATCTGCTTCAGAGTGAACTTTATCGTGGAAGCAGCGTTCCCAAGCGTCCTCGGAGCAAGGAACGCGATAGCCGGGAGCAGGGTAAGTGCCGCGAGGCGCAGAATGACCGTTACGGCTCTTGAATTCGAATGCATGCAGGGGACAAAAGCGAAGAGAGGGGCGTGTTGCACCCCCCTCTGTTAATTGTCGCCTGAATCGGTCTGAAGGACTAGAACTGATACTTGATCGCGAACTCCACCACGCGCCTTCCAACCGTGAACTGCGGTTTTCCAGTCGTTAATGCATTCGTATTCGATACGCCGTTTTGAAGGTTCAGGGTCAAATCATTGTTGTTGCCCGCGGCGTTGAACTCCGGAAGCGGATGATTCAGGAAATTGAACGCTTCAAACCGGAACTGAATCTTCTGCGACTCCTTTATCGAGAAGTTCTTGTAGAGCGAAAGGTCGCTGTTAAAGAACGCGGGTCCTCTGATGTAGGGCCAGACCACATTGCCGTTCGACCCTTTGGGTGGAACCGTAAAGCAACTCGGGTTGAAATAATAACCGGAAGGATTATTGCTGCGTGGATCGCAGGTAAGCAGCGGAGTAAGTGGCGCGGAGTTCGTCCCCATGTATATGCTGTTTGTCACGCCGCTTCCATACTGCACGTTCATGACGCCGTTGGCGCTATTTGGCTGAATCGGTGCGCCACTCTGAAGCTGCGTGATGCCGGAGAGTTCCCACCCGTTTACCAGGCCCTTCAGGAACGCATTCCCCGTAATCGGGTTCGGCAGGTTGACTACGTAGGCTGCATTGAATATCTGAGTGTGATCATACGCGAGCACGCCATAGTTTGAGCTTACGCTGTACGGATTAAGGGTGTTGCCGTTGCCGCCGCCGTTATCGGTTTCGCCGTCGCGGACGCCCAGTACTTTGCTAAATGTGTAATTAGTAGTGAACGTCGTTTTGCCGGTCTGCTTCTGCCAGGTAACGACGAAGGCATTGTAGTTTTGATAGCTGCCATGTTGGACAAGCTGCAGCCCACCGGGGTATTGGTGCAGCGGATAATAATCGTTCGTCGGAAAACTGCTCGACGCCGGATCGTTAATGACGCCCGTGATGGGATCGGGTTTGTAGAAGGCGCCCAGGGGAATCAGGTTCTGGTTCGCCAGGCTGCTATCCAGCAGCAGATCCCGGCTCCGGTTGCCGTTGTACCCCACTTCCAGTAGCGAATGCCATGCCACTTGCTGCGAAATGGTGAAGTTATAGGTCTCAGTGTAGGGCGTCGCTTCGTCGCCCTGTTGCAGAATGCCGGTTACCGTTGTGCCCAGGCCGGCTGCGCCAAGAGACGGCGAAAATTGATTGAATGAGTTATAGCCGATGCAGCAGTTCCAGGTGGTCGATTCGGTTGCTACGCCGAGCGGTACACTGTACGCGCCGCCGCTGACGGAATTGTACGCGAAATTATAGCGATAGATGCCGAAACCTCCGCGCAGGATCGTCTTGCCGGTTCCGAAAAGGTCGTATGCGACACCGACGCGCGGTTCAATAAAGAAAGGCCTCGACGGATAGCCGGAATTCGGAATGTTGCTGTTAATCGCATTCCATGTCAGTCCGGTCCAGGCGCAGTCCGTGCAGGTGTTGTTGTACGAAGAGGGATTCCAAACCGCCAAGCCCGGTCCGCTGGTCGGATACCAAGCCCCCATATGGTCAAATCGCAGCCCTAACGTGAGCGTCAAGCGCCGGTTTGCCTTCCACTGGTCGTTCACGTAGAAGGAGTATTGATGGTATTTGAAATCGGCGACTGGCTCGCCGTTGGATTGAGTAAATCCAGTGACGCGTCCGGTGGCGAAATCCGCCAGCGCATTGCCGGTGCTGTTAGCGCCATAATTTTCGAATTCCAGCACGCCTTGGGCCGCCGCCGTGAAGTTGCTGGCAGTCTGTTGGTTGCGCGCGAAATCCCAATAGAATCCGAACTTTAATGTATGCGTGCCGGCCACCTTGGTTAGGTTGTCCGAGATATTAGGCGCCTGCGACAGCTTCCCGAAGTCTCCGCTCTGCCATTGCTGTCCAAACGTCGGCGCGAAGTATCCCGGAACCGCTCCGCCCCAACTGATCGTGTTCGGGAGTTGAGGCGTATAAGGATTGGTGAACAACCCGTTCATCGAGAATCCTGCCTTCGTGGGATTCACCGCGCTCGGATTGCTGAGCGTGATTGGATTGATGAAGGTAGCATCCGCAAATACGAACTCGTTCGTGATCGTAGGCGTGAAGATGTGCGTCAGATTAGCGCTGTAAACGTTCGAGACCTGATTCGCAGGCATCCCTGAAGGGTACGGGATGGAGTTGTTGGCTGACCACCAGATGCTCACCGGGTTTAGGTCCGTCTCGTCCTGGCGGCTCCAGGAGAAGAACAGCTTCGTGTTATCGCTGATGTTGTAATCGCCGCGCAGTCTTAACTCCCAGCGATTCACGGGGAGGCTCAACAGTGTCTGGTAATTATCGCCATTGTGCGTAGCAGGATCGACGTTAGGCGCCGGCATCGTGTTGTAAAGCGCCAGCGAGTTCGGGTCCAGCTTCGAAGCCGGAATCATCCCGCCCGGAAACGATGCGCCGCCGCAGCCGGGCGCGCTGGTGTTGTTAATCGACGAACCATTCGCGGCAGACGGATTTGCGCCGCACGGCGGGGCCGCTGCCGTACCGAAACTATTCGCAAATCCCGCGCCGAGGCTATTCAAATAAGCCGGGCTGAAATTGCCATTCATCATCTGCTGCGTCGGAATGAAGCGGCTCAGCAACGAACCTTCGGGGTTTTGCCGCATATTTTCGTAGGCGGCGTAGAAGAACAACTTGTCGTGGTTCCGGTTGAAGTTCACTTTTGGAATGATCACCGGGCCGCCAATATCTCCACCGGGATAGTAGTAGCTGTCATCCGGCTTCGCAATACCCTGGCTCCGAAGGTAGGAGTCCTCTGAGCTGAACACGCCGTTGCGGGCGTAGAAATACGCCTGCCCATGGAAATGATCGGTTCCGCTCTTGCCGATGGCCTGAAACGTCACCGGCCCTTTCGCGAATTCCGCGCCGTAGGCTGAGGTCAACAGCGTCACTTCCGCCGTCTGATTCTGGTTTATATTTGCGGTTTGCGTTCCCTGGTTGCCTGGATCCAGCAGGTTGGCTCCGTCCAGCGTCATCGTCATGCCGCCGTTCGGCTGCGTCCCGGCCGCGCTAAATGCGCCAATCGGTCCGCTGTTGCTCTGCGTTGTGAGGCTGCTCCACATGCTCTGGTTAAGACCTGTGTTCATACCCATGCCGGGCATGATCTTGATCAGCTCGGCGGCGTCCCGTCCCTGGATCGCCAGTTCATTGATCATGTGCGAATTCAGCGTCTGGCTGACTTGGCCCGTGTCGGATGGAATCACCACTTCCGCGGCGGATACCACTTCCACTTGCTGTTTTGAATTACCCACCTGCAGCACGATGCTCGGCACCGTCAGCGTGGCCGCCTGGTGGAACATGATTCCCTTTTCTTCCCACGTGGTGAACCCGGCCGCCGAGACGGTCAGCGTGTAGGTGGTCGGCTGAACCGCGGCGAAGTTGAAAAAGCCGCTGCCATTTGCGATCGTATCTCGGTCGGCGTTCGTCGCTTCGTTCGTAAGAACGACCTTGGCATTGGGCACGACAGCCCCTGAAGCGTCTGTTACGGTACCGCTGAGAGAGCCGGTCGCGTTCTGGGCGAAAACCGGCAACGAAGTGAAAACCAACGCTGCAACTAGCAGCCGACTAACCGCGAATCTAGACATGTAGATCCCCCCTAGAAGCAAAAACCTGATCGAACTCAGCTCCAAACTAACCACTTGGCACCGCACGAGTGCCTCCGAAGACTGGAACGATTATAGAGAGGGTAGTGTCACTCCGCTAGGTTAATTATCAATGTTTCAAGTTGTTACAGCGTTAGGCAGTCACAAAAGAGAGAAATACCCCCTTGTTTCCGCCCTTCCGATTCCCAGCGCGATAGTATATGATCCAGTGTGGCTTCAGTGTTACAGTCGCAAACCACGTTAAGAGACCAGGAACAGGCTGAGGTACAAGCTGTTCTGGTCGCATTGGCCCGTTCGCCGCTAATGGGCCGCCTTTTCTCATATCTCTGCCAGAAGTATTTTGACGGCGAAACCGACCGCCTAAGCGAGATGGGAATCGCCAAAGACTTATTCGGCCGAAACGAAACCTTCGACCGCAGTCAGGACGCGATTGCCCGGGTGGAGGCGCACCGCCTTCGCAAAAAGCTCAGGCAATACTATGAGACCGAGGGCAAAGATCACCCGGTAAGAGTGGTTCTGCCGCCCGGTAGTTACGTCCCGTCCTTCCAGCACATGGGGAATCACTCTATCGGGCACGAGGCGGTTGTCGAGCCGGGCATAACCTCTCGCGTCCAACTGGTGGAGCTTGAGACGCCGCCTCAGCCGACGCCGGAGGCAGTTCCGGAAACGGTCCCCCCTTCCCCACCCCACTTCGAAGAAGGAGTACGGCCTTCCGGCAAGCCCTTTCGGTGGCTCCTATTTGCCGGAGTGGCGCTGGCGCTAGCCATCCTCGCCGCTTGGGCTGTAAGAGCAAGGCTGGGCAGAACCGCGGGCGCCCCTCCTCCATCAGCAGCGGCGCCGGCGGGGTCCGCACCGGTTGCGGCGCCCTCGGATGCCATTCGCATCTTATGTGGTTATGACGGGCCGCCGCATATCGACCGCCTGGGCGAGGTCTGGGGCACCGATAAGTACTTCCACGGCGGCGGGTCCTGGCCGCCTGCCCATCACAGGTTCATACGGGGAGCAAGCGATCCGTTCCTGTTTGAAAATATGCGTATAGGCGTGTTCTCCTATGACATTCCGGTTCCGCCAGGCGTCTACGAGCTCCATCTTTATTTCATCGAGACAGACTACGGCGAGGACCTCGGTGGGGGCGAAAACAATCGAACGTTCATAATACGGCTGAACGGAGCGGAACTCTTCCACAGTTTTGACCCTGTGTCTGACGCGGGTGGCCCATGGATCGCCGACGAGCGCGTATTCAAAGATGTCCAACCCGCCTCCGATGGCATGGTTCACGTCAGCGTCGAGTCACAGCGTGGGCAGCCCGTGATCAGCGCCATAGAGCTCTTGCCAGGCACTCCGCACCGGCAGCTTCCTGTCCGATTAACGACCCAGCTTAATTCGTACACTGATCACTCCGGCGCCATCTGGGCGCCCGACAACTATTACATCGGCGGCCAGCACTTCAGTGACAAGCCCGTTGTAACTGGTACACCGGATCCAATGCTCTTCAGCACCGAGCGGGCCGGAAATTTCAGGTACTTGATCCCGGTGGATCTGCACGGCACATACACGGTGAACCTGTTCTTCGCGGAAACATATTTTGGGCCCGGCGCTTCAGGTATCGGCGGTATAGGCAGCCGGGTTTTCAATGTCACATGCAACGGCCGGATGCTGCTTGACCAGTTTGACGTCTTTAAACAAGCCGGCTGCCTGCGAGCCCTTGAAAAGAGCTTTCACGGGCTAAAATCCAACGCTCAGGGCAAACTGGAATTTTGGTTTGAACCGGTGGCCAACTATGCGTCGGTTTTTGGTATCGAGGTGCTGGACGAATCGAAGTAGATTTGCCCTAAGCTTCCCAAAAATCTCCCAAGCCCTTTTTCCATCACTCGGGTACACTGCGATTTGGTCCTCTCGAAACTCGTCCGTGCCGCCGCAGCTGTGTCCATCGCGCTCACGGTCCACGCCGCCGCTCAGACGCCAGCCGCTCCCGCGCAACCAGTTCCCGCGCAGCAGGTTCCCGCGCCCACCACGGCGCCCAGGCGCGGGCTCGGCGGCAGCCAATATCCCGACTATGACCCCGTCGTTGTCGAACGCGGGCACAAGCTCTTCGTAACCAGTTGCGCCTTCTGCCACGGCTCGAATGCCAAAGGTGGCGAGACCGGCCCGGACCTGCTGCGCTCCGTTGTCGTTCTGGACGATGAGAATGGAAACAAGATCGGACAGGTTGTTTTAAACGGCCGCATGGATAAAGGAATGCCGAAGTTCGCCTTTACTCAGGACCAGATCTCCGATATCGCTACCTTTCTTCACGAACGCGTAAAAGCCGCCGCTCTGCGAGGCACCTATCAAATCCTCAATATTGTTGTCGGCGATCCGAAGGCGGGCGAGGCCTATTTCAACGGTCCCGGTGGCTGTACAAGCTGCCATTCCGTGACCGGCGATCTCGCCCACATCGGTTCCAAATACGATGCGGTCGGAGTGCAACAGCACATCGTAATGCCGCGCGAGGGTTTCGGCGCGAGGCGCCAGGTGCCTGCCGCCGCCACCGTAACGGCCACGGTCACCCTTCCCTCCGGCCAGTCCTTTAATGGAAGCGTGGTCCGCATCGATGATTTTACGGTGTCAATCGTCGATTCCAATGGCGATTACCACACCTTCACCAGAGACGGCGATACGCCCAAAGTGGACGTGCATGATCCGCTTAAGGCCCACACCGAGCTTCTGTCGAAATACACCGATGCCGACATTCATAATCTGACCGCCTACCTGGTGACGCTCAAATGAAATTCCATTCACTGCTCCTCACGGTTCTCTTCCTTGCGTTGCCCCTCTCGGCCGGAGCTCAGATTCTCGATCCCCAGTTACTCCTCAAGCCGCCTACGGATTCCTGGCCCACCTATAATGGCGATTACTCCGGACGCCGCTTCAGCGCGCTCGCGCAAATTAATCAGTCGAACATCAAAACCCTGGACCTCGCCTGGATTTACCGTTCGACGCCTGGCGAGACGCCGGGCTCCATCATCGGTGGAGAGGGTCCGGCCCCGCAACCGAACTCCACTGGTCCCTTTGGTCCGCAAATAAAGTCGGCGCCCCTCATGGTGAACGGGATTCTGTATTTCACCACCCCGGACAACGTCTGGGCAATCGATGCGCGCTCAGGCCGCGAACTATGGCATTACTTCTGGCGCACGCGCGGCGGCATTCACATCGGGAACCGAGGCGTTGGCATGTACGGCAATTGGCTCTTCTTCGAAACGCCCGACAACTACCTCGTGTCCTTGGAAGCCAAGACCGGCAAGGAGCGCTGGCATATCGAAATCGCCGATGTCAAACAGGAGTATTTTTCCACTCCCGCGCCCGTGATCGTGGGGAACCATGTCCTGGTCGGCACCGGCGGCGATTCACTCGACGTTCCCGGTTTCCTGGAGGCGCGCGACCCCGAAACCGGCGCCCTTCAGTGGCGATGGTGGAGCGAACCCGTCAAAAAAGGCGACCTCGGAGCCGAAAGCTGGCCCGACGAATACGCCATGCGACACGGCGGCGGCATGACCTGGATTCCCGGCACCTATGATCCCGAACTGCGCCTCTATTACCTCGGAACCGGCAACCCCAATCCCGTCATGGCCGGCCAAAGCCGCAAGGGTAATGACCTTTTCACCTGCTCTATCGTTGCGCTGAACATCGATACCGGCAAAATGGCCTGGTATTTCCAGGCCTCGCCGCATGACACGCACGATTGGGATTCGGTGCAGACTCCCATCCTGTTCGATGGCGTCATCGATGGCAAGCCTCGCAAATTGCTGGCGCAAGCCGATCGCAACGGCTATTTCTTTGTGCTCGATCGCGTCACAGGCAAGAACATCGTGAGCAAAGCCTATTTGGAAACGTTGAACTGGTCCAAAGGGGTGGATGCCAAAGGCAGTCCTATCCCCAATCCCCAGAAAGAACCCCAAGTGGCGGGCGTCTTGGTTTCACCGCCCTCCGGCGGAGCCACGAACTGGCCAGCCCCCAGCTTCGATCCGGAAACGGGGCTTTTTTATGTCAGCACTTCTACCTCATACAGCATGTTCTATCTGACCGACACCGACGCCCATCCCGAAGGATACGGAGCCGCAGAAAAGAACGCCGGAGGCCTGGGACACACCCTCCGCGCCATCGACTATACAACCGGCGATACCGTCTGGCGGCATGATTATCCGGGTGGCGGCGGCCTTTCGGGTCTTCTGACCACGGCCGGCAAACTGCTCTTTTCCGGCGATGGCGCGAATCACCTGATAGCCTTCGATCCGGCCAACGGCAAGATACTCTGGCACGCCGGTCTCGCAGCTAACGTAAGTAATGCGCCCGAGACATTCATGCTCGACGGCAAGCAGTATCTGGTTGTGGGCGCCGGCGATTCCCTTTATGCTTTTAAGCTGGCAGATTAGTTCGCTGCCTTGTCGCCGGCGCTCCGGGCGAGCCCTGTCCGCGTTAGGCTCTGGCGACGGCGAACTTGCGCCCCGCCACCAATCCTCCCGCTAACAGAAGGCCAAGCAACCCCGTAAAACCGGGCTCCGGCGCATCGGCCAACGGCGCTATCGTCGCGAACAAATCCTTCGATGATCCATCCGCGATAAAAAAGTCCTTGGGCAATGATAGGTTGAAATCGCCCCCCGGGAAAGCATCCAATTTAGTGATCGGGTTGTGAAATACGACCTCAACGCCACCGTCGCCAAAGATCACCGCTCCCGCTAGGAGAGCCTTATAGGATTCTGCTCCCGCGCCGGCCGGCGAGGTAAACGCGACGTCGACATCAAAGGTACCTGCCGTAGCGCCGACAAACTTTCTCGCGACATTGAAAGTGCCTAAATCCACCTGCCCGGTGTTTCCTACCGCGATGGAGTCACTGAAACCGCTGGCCGGCGTATAGCTCACAATCGGCCCCGGCGGGACGGAAATGCTACCCAGCGTCGATGTGCCGGCCTGCGGAGTGCACGATAAGAGCCCTAAACACGCCGTCTCGGAACCAGTAAATTGGACGTCAGCCAAAGATGGAATGGCGCTGATTAAGAGTCCAATGGGAAAAGCAAATAATAGAATTTTGTTTCGCATAGTGTCGTCAGTATCCGGTAATTCCAATAAAGCGGTCAACTCGGTTAGTTTTTGCATTTCTTAGAAATTCGTTTTAATCGGACACGTTATCAACCACTTGCGAGCTACAAGCGGAAAAAGGAATAGTACGGGATATAACGGATATCTCCCGGCAGACTCACTAAAATAGGCTCCGCGCGCCACCAAAGTCTCTCGATGGCTGCTTTGAAGGGCGGCGTGACGTAACCGAGACACAGCGGCGGCGTCAGGAGAACATCGGCCCCACAATCGAATCGGAGGGAATGTATGGTCAGCAAGCTTTTGTCGACGAAGCCGATCAGCACGATCATGGCGGAGGCCGCCGAGACGAGCGAGCATTCGCTGAAGCGCGCGCTCGGCCCGGTGAATTTGATCACCCTTGGTATTGGCGCGATTATCGGAGCGGGCATTTTCGTGTTGACGGGCACCGCGGCAGCCCAGTTCGCCGGGCCGGCGATTGTGCTTTCGTTCGTCATCGCCGGCATCGGATGCATTTTTGCCGGCCTGTGTTACGCGGAGTTTGCGTCGATGATTCCGATCGCGGGCAGCGCCTACACCTACGGCTATGCGACGATGGGCGAGGTTGTGGCCTGGATCATTGGATGGGCGCTGGTGCTCGAATACGCGTTCGGCGCGGCCACGGTCGCGGTCGGCTGGAGCGGCTACCTCAGCAGTCTTGTGGGGTTTTTCGGCGCGAAGCTTCCCTTTAATCCCACGCCGGCAGTTTCGCTTTCGCTCTTCGGGCACACGATTACCGCCCAAATGGATATTTTTGCTTTGCTGGCCATCGTCGTGATAACCGTCATTCTGGTCGTCGGCGTGCGCGAGTCGGCCAACTTCAACAGTACGGCGGTCATGATTAAAGTCTCTGTGGTGTTGATCTTTGTTGGCTTGGCGATGGGATTCGCTTTCGGCCACTGGTCACACATGGTTGCCAACTGGCATCCCTTCATACCGAAAAACCTGGGCCATTTTCGGCCAGTTCGGCTGGTCCGGGATCATGCGCGGCGCCGGAGTGGTTTTCTTCGCATATATCGGATTCGACGCCGTGTCCACAGCGGCACAGGAGGCCAGAAACCCGCAGAAGGACATGCCCTTGGGCATTCTGGGATCGCTAGTAATCTGCACGGTCCTTTACATCATCGTCGCTGGGTTGTTGACCGGCCTGAAGCCGTACACCACGCTGAATGTCGCGGCTCCGGTTGCCGATGGCGCGGCGGAGATCGGCGCGCGCTGGGGCATCCTCTTAATCGATTTTGGCGCGATCGCCGGGCTGGCATCGGTGATGCTGGTGATGTTGTTGGGGCAATCGCGCGTGCTTTACACCATGTCCCACGATGGGTTGTTATGGAAATGGGTGGGCAAGATTCATCCGCGTTTCCGCACGCCCTACCTCACTTCGATTGTAGTGGGGATCTTTGTCGCGTTCCTCGCGGCTTTTTTTCCGATCGCGTTTCTTGTAGAACTTGTCAGCCTCGGCACCTTGCTGGCCTTTACCATTGTCTGCCTCGGCACATGGATTATTCGCGTGAAGCAACCTCATGTGCCGCGACCGTTCCGGACTCCGTGGGTTCCCTTCGTGCCTATTGGCGGCATGATTGTGTCCCTGGCGCTTATGCTTTCGCTCGATGCGCCGGCCTGGATCGGCTTCAGCAGTTGGCTGATCTTCGGACTGATCATTTATTTCGGGTATAGCCGGAAGCACAGCACCGTGCAGCGGACGCTCGCGGCCAGCTCGGGGAGAGAGCAGGATGCGACGCTTAGCCGTTGACGAAATGCGGGTCTTTTCATCCTTTGTTATCGCCCGAAGGACCATGAGCTATTCATATCGCAAAGCCTTAATCGGATCTACCCGCGTGGCCCGGCGCGCCGGCAAATAGCCCGAAAGCGCAGCGACCGCCAGGATTCCCGCCGTAGCCAGCCCGATGGTCAGCGGATCATAGGGCGAGAGGCCGTACAACTGGCTCTTGACCAATCCCAACCCGGCCAGCGCCAGAGGTAGCCCCACCACGATGCCGAGCGCAACCAGGAGCAGCACTTCCTTCATCACGATCCACAGCACATCGCCCGTCAGCGCGCCCAGCGCCATACGGATCCCGATCTCCCGCGTTCGCCTCGCCACCAGAAACGCCATCACGCCATAGAGCCCGACCGCCGCTAAAATGGTCGCCAGAATCCCGAAGGCTGTTGAGAGGCTGGCCACCAGCCTTTCCACCACCAGCACATCGTCCACAGTCCGCGTCTCGGCTTTCATGTCATAAACGGGCAAGTTCGCATCCAGCTTCCGGACCGTTGCGCGAAGCACAGGAAACATCTGCGTCGAGTCCAGGGTCGTGCGCACGTAGGCGGCCATCCCCGTCGCCCAGTCATTCTGCAAATAAGGCAAATAAAGCTCTCGCGGTGGAGCGTCGCGCATGTTCTGATACTTCGTGTCGCGCACCACGTCGACAATCTCGATGTCGGTCTTCGTCCCCGGATCGCCGCCCATGCCGATGCGCCGTCCAATCGGATTCTGGTTGCCGAAATAGTGGCGCGCGAACTTTTCATTGACCACGCCCACCTTCACCGCGCCCAGCACGTCCTTGTCCGTAAAATCTCTTCCCGTGAAAATCGGGATCTTCAACGTCTGAAAATATCCGGGAGAGACATAGTTCATCCATGGACTCATGTCTTCGCCCGGTTTCGCATCGTAGCCCGCCACCGTAATGGTGCTGTCCCACTCATCGAAACTCAAAGGAGGAACCACGGCGAAAGCGACCCCGTTCACGCCGGGTACTGCCGCCAGTTTCTCCTGCAATTGTTTGTAGAAGAGCTTCGCTCGCGCCTTATCGTATCCGCTTAAAGTCGGATCGACTGAAAAAGAGAGCAGGTTATTGACATCGAAACCGGGATTGAGGTTCTTCAGATTTTTCAGCGTCCCGACAAACAGGCCCGCTCCGATCAGCAATAGCAGAGAGAGGCTCACTTGCCCGCACACCAGAATCTTGCGCCAGACTGCCTGTCCGCCGCCGGCGACTGCCGTCGCCTGATCCTTCAAGGTCGGCGCAATATCGGGACGCGTGCTCTGCAGGGCCGGAATCAACCCGAACAGAATCGCCGCGAACAGCGCTACGCCAATCGTGAAACAAAGGACGCGCCAGTCCGGGGCCACCTCGAATTTCACCGGTGGATCAATGTGCGGCAGAATTCCGTTCAGCAATTGCATGGTCCCGATCGACACAGCCAAACCCACCGCCGCGCCCGCCGCCGACAAAAGCAAAGCCTCCAGCAATAACTGCGACATGATCCGCAGTCTGCTGGCTCCTAATGCCAGACGAATCGCGATTTCCCGCTGCCGGGACGTGCCGCGCGCGATCATGAGGTTCGCCACATTCGCGCAAGCAATCAGCAGCACCAGGCCGACCATGCCGGTCATCGCCCACAACGGCGCTTCCAGGAACGTCCGCACAACCGATTGGCCGGCTCCGCCCGGCATCACGTCCAGTTTCATCTTGAGGAACTGCTGCCGGTCATAGTCGGATGCGTGCGCAAACATCGGCTGCTGAACTTCCATTTCGATAATCCGGTGAAAAACCGGCGCCAGCGAGGCTTTGGCCTCCCGCATGGTTACGCCCGGCTGCAGCCGGGCAAACACTTGCACCCATCGTCTCCCTCTATCGTCAAGTGGCTTGTCCTCCTGTGTGATTTGCTGCGCCATCATGATGGGAACGTACACCTGCGTTTCGAATAGCGTCTCGACGCCCGCAAATCCTCTCGCCGCAACGCCCACCACCGTTAAGCGATGGTTGTTGATCAGGATTTCCTTCCCAATCACATGCGGGTCTCCGGCCAAGCGCGCTTGCCAGTAGTCATATCCCAGCACCGCGTAAGGCGCTCCGCCGCGCGAACGGTCATCCGCCGCCGTGAACACCCTCCCCAGAGCGGCGTGTACCCCCAGCACTGGAAAATAGGTGCCGGACACAATTTCACCTGCAACACGCTCGCTATGCCCGCCGAAGCTCATGCTGAACGGCAGGCTGTGCCGGCATATCACGCCGGTGAAGAGGCTTTTCTGTTCGCTGAAGTCCTTGTATATCGGGTAGGAGAGCGAATTCATTCCGGTATTTGAACCGTAGAAATCGCCTACCTCTTTCAACTGCACAAGATGTTGCGGATCCTGCACCGGCAGCAGCCGCAGAACCACCTGATTGAGCAGTGAGAAGACAGCCGAATTGGCGCCTATGCCGAGCGCCAGGGAGATGATGCCAACCGTAGTAAAGAGCGGCGACTTTACCAGTGATCGAACAGAGTAGCGAAACTCGCGATAGAAATTCATCTTCGGGAACTCCGGACAGGCTGCTTACTTCAATTGCACTACGAGCAGTCTCCGCGGTTCGTTCCGTCAATTTGCGGTCGTACGCGCGTCGCCCGCTACATTACCCGCGCCTCTGTATGCGAGAGAGGGCCATCTCCCGGATAATAGCGCGAGGGTGCGTCTTGAGATCGGCTCGACTGCCTTCCAGCAATGCCGCGGCTTCACGGCGCTTTCCGAGCGCGGCAAGACACTCGCCCAGCGCATTGTCGGCTTCTGCAACCTGCCACGGTAACAGATGCACCGGCGGATTATGGGCTGTTGTATCCGCATCGCGTAGAACGCGCTCGGCTTCGCCCAACTTGCCTTCCGCAATGAGCGCTTCACCCAGCCGGACTTTCGCTGCCATCACAGCGGGGTGATTCGCCGGAAGCTTTGCCTCACGAATTTCGAGCGCATGACGGAGCGGCTGCTCCGCGTCGGTGGCATGTCCGGCGAGTTCACGCGCCAAACCGAGATCGGTGAACGATGAGGCGATCTCCGGATCATCGCTATTCGCCTGACGGAGGAGATTCAAAGCCTTTTCCGCATACGTCTCCGCCCCCTGGTAATCATGACGATCGAGGTCGAGCTTGGCCAGGTTTTCAAGAATGCCGGCCGTCATCCAGTTTGGGCCTGAGGTTTTGTTCAGTACGTCAAGTGCGCGGCGATAATACGATTCGGCAGCTTGGTAGTCGCCCTTTTCCTGGAGCAGATTGCCTACTTTGGCGTATGCAACCGCAACTCTGGAGTGGTGTTCGCCGTACTGTTTAGTCCAGATGCGCAGCGTCTCTTGAACAACGGGCTCAGCGGCTTCGAACTTGCCTTCCTGGAGCAGCACAAAAGCTAGATTGTTGAGTGTAAGAGCCAATTCGGTATGATCGCTACCGAGGATTTTGCGCTTGAGCGCCGCCGTCTCGCGCAGTTTCGCTTCGGCTTCCGGCAGGTCTCCGGAATCGATCAGAGTGCTGGAAAGATTGTGCAGGGTTCTGGCGTAAGAGGGACTTTCTGGCCCGAACCAGCGACGGTCGAGATCCGCCGCTTCGCGCAGCAACTGCGATGCCTCCAGGAAGGAACCGCGGCGATCGACAACCAGAGCGAGGTAATTTCGAACGCCCGCGCCGGATTCGGTACTTCCCAGCTTGTGATCGAGCGCCAGAGCTCTTCTGAGGATTACCTCCGCTTCTTGATTCTTGCCTTCCCAGTAGAGGCATTCGCCCAGTTCACCCATGGTGTCGACCAGCACAGGATCGGACGGCGCGAGCGCTTTCTCGCGCGCGGCGAGCACTTGCCGGAGTAACGACTCGGCTTGCCGCCAATTGCCCTGGTCGCGATATAGTTCCCCAACCCCGTCGAGGCTGTGAATGGACGCGAGAGCCTCAGGCCCCAGAACTTGCTTGTTTAGCTGATAAGCGCGTTGCATCAAAAGCTGTGCCTGATCATAAATTCCAAGGCTCCGATAGGCCGAGGCGATGTTATCCAGCATGGCGGCGCGCACCTCGGGCTGGGAGGCGAGGTCGTGATCTACGCGCAACGCGCCTCGATCAAGCAACTCGCGCGCCGTGATCGTTCGCCCCTGGGCTTCTTCTGGAGTTGCAGCCTGAAACATCCCTGACATGAACTGCGCTTCCTGATTCGATTTGAGCTGCTCCCGCATAGCTCGCCGGGCGAGCAGTCCCATGCCGATGCTGAACCCGCTGAGCGCAAGAGCCATGAGTGCGGCAAGCGCGACGCCGGTTTTGTGCCGCTTGACAAACTTGCGTGCTTGATAATGCCAGCTATCGGGCGCCGCAGAAAGTGGACGGCCCGTGAGATACGAATCGATATCAGCCCAAAGTTGCGCGACCGAGGCGTACCGGCGTGCCGGCTCCTTGCGCATCGCCATCAGCACGAGATTGTCGAGATCTCCTTTTATCTTTCGCGCATCTCCCGAAGGAATCTCCGGATTGCGCGATGCGCTGGCGCTGGGCTGATCGGGCGCTTTGGAACAGATCAGGCGAGCGGTTTCCAGCGGATTCTTGAGCTCGTTTCCGAACGGCCGCACTCCGCAAAGCATCTCGTATAGCAGCGCTCCCAGCGCATATACATCTGTTGCCGTCGTGATTTCCTGCCCAAGAATTTGCTCCGGGCTGGCATAATCCGGGGTTAGGAATCGCTCGGTCAACACGGTCCGCTCGCCATTTTGCCCCATTTCCTGAGCGAGCAGTTTTGCGATTCCAAAATCCAGCAGCTTGGGTACCCCATCCTCCGTCACCAGAATGTTGCCAGGCTTGATGTCACGGTGCACCACCAGATGACGGTGCGCATATTCGACCGCCTCGCAAACCTTTCGGAACACCTTCAGTTGTTGTTCGATAGCCAGTTTTCTGCAGCGGCAGTACTCGACAATCGGGATACCGTCTACGTACTCCATCACCAGATACGGAAGACCGTCGCTGGCAATGCCTCCACCGAGTAAACGAGCAATATTCGGATGTTCCAGCTTCGCCAGAATCTGCCGCTCCGCACGGAAGCGCGATACCAAACCGTGACTCGGTGAAAAGCCCGAATGCATCTGCTTGATCGCGACCTGCTGTTCGAACTCACCGTCGGCGCGCCGAGCCAGATAGACTCGCCCCATACCGCCCGAACCCAGCGCGCGCACCAGGACATACTCGCCGATGCGGCGCCCCACCGCATCACCGTCAGCCATGGCATTATGAGCAGCTTCCTGAACGGGTTTTTCTATGAAGCCGAAAGTCTTGTCGGCAGCCGCGAGCAGGATCTCGACACGCTCGCGCAAATCGGGATCTCCCGCGCACGCCTCATCGAGATAAGCTGACCGCTCGCCGGTCGGGAGTTCGGCGGCCGAGTGAAATAACGTCTCGAGCTGGCGCCAGACTCCCGGGCTGGTTTCAGGAGTCACTGCTGTGCTCGCTGGGAAAGACCGCCCGTCAATTCGACATATAGCCAGGCTTTGGCCATCTTTAGCTCGCGATAGGCCGTCGCAACGGAGGTGCCCAACACGGCCGAAGCCTCTTCCAGGGTCAGGCCCCCGAAAAAGACCATCTCGACGATTCGACTCTTGCGCTCGTCTCGCGTGGCCAGCCGCGTCAGGGCTTGATCCAATTCCAGAATGCCGTCCGGCGGCTCGCAGCCCACCATCAGCGCATCTTCAAATGGAATGGGCACAGCGCCTCCGCCGCGCTTGTCACGCTTCCTCGCTCTGGCATGGTCGACGAGGATACGCCGCATCACGCGCGCGGCTATGGAGTAAAAATGCGCGCGATTCTGCCAATCGATGTCGGTGTCTATCAGGCGAAGATAAGCCTCGTGGACCAGTGCAGTTGCCGCTAGCGTGTGGTCGCGGCGTTCGGAAGAAAGGCACTGCGCGGCCAACTTCCGAAGCTGCTCGTATACCACCGGCATGAGCGCATCAAACGCCGCCTGATCGCCATCGCTCAACTGCTGCAGCAGCACAGTAACAGGTGCGTCGGCGGGCATGGCTTTGATCTCTTTATAGATTGTCTCCCGAAATACAGCCAAACACAGCCAAGAGCCTGAAAAATCCGGCGCGCAATGTCGCTTAGAAGATTGGAGCGATAAACAGCCTCAATCTTCGCCCACCGGAGTAAACGGAATGCCAGTACTACGCCAGAAGTGTGTCTTGTCCCTCTTAGTTTTGTCGGCCGCCCGGCTTTGGGCCCAGTCGTCGACAACAACGCTAACCGTCTCCGAGACTTCAGTCGCGTGGCCAACGCCCGTGGCCCTTACCGCGGCCGTGAAGGCGGGCGACAACCCGGTTACGCCCGGTCTTGTGAAATTCTGCAACGCGAATGCGGCCTCCTGCCAGGGACCGGCATTGCTCGGACAGGCGCAGTTGGTACCGAATGGCACGGCAACTGTGAAGCTGGCGCTCGCGATCGGAACGCATTCCATCAAGGCCGAATTTGCAGGAACAAAAACCAGCGGCGCAAGCGTTTCCAGTGCCCTCGCCGTCACAGTTACAGGCGTTCTGCCAACATCGGCCGCGATCAGCGCGTCTGCCAATTCGCCTTACACGTTGACGGCTACGGTAACGGGCAACGCTGCGCAGGCGCTTAGCGGAGAGGTGTCGTTCGTCGATACCTCAAGTGCTAATTACGCACTCGGCACGGCCGCCCTGGGAACGGGAACCACAACCAAGGCGTTTGCTCCGCAAGTCTTGCCGGGCACCGGCAGCGAGCCCATCCCACTGGCGGTCGGCGATTTCAATGGCGATGGCTATCCGGACATCGCCGTGGGAAACATCAATGCCAGCGATGGCGTTTACACCCTCACGATGTTCTTGAGCAACGGGCCGGGCACGTACGCGGCCCCAACAACTGTATACCTGCCCAGTTCGTTTCAAAATCCTACCGCAATGGCCGTTGGGGATTTCAATAACGACGGCCTTTTGGACCTGGCGATCGCGGGTAATGACTCGAACCAGGTGCTCCTTCTGTTTGGCAATGGCCAGGGAGGGTTTGTGATCGGGGGATCGTACGGAACCGGCTCAGCGCCGAACAGCATCGCCGTAGGCGACTTCAACGATGACGGCAACGCGGATCTTGCCGTCACCAATCAGTTTTCATCGAGCGTAACGATTCTGCTGGGCAATGGCGGGGGCCAATTCACGGCGGTTTCGTCCTCGCCTGCAACCGATAGCTTTCCTTATTCGGTAGCCGTCGGCGACTTCAATGGCGACGGGAAACAGGATCTCGCGGTTGCGAACTATTACGGGTTTGATGTTACCGTTCTGCTGGGTAACGGCGACGGCACATTTACCCCTGCTGCTTCACAGGGTACCGGCGTATATCCGGATTGGGTCGCGGTGGGCGATTTCAATGGCGACGGCAAGCAGGATCTCGCAGTCGCAAATCAATTTTCGAAAACCGTCACGATTCTGCTTGGCGATGGTAAGGGCGGCTTCACGGCAACATCCGAATCGCCCGCAACAGGAACGAACCCGGATTCAATCGCGATCGCAGATTTCAACGGCGACGGCATCGAGGACTTGGCCGTGGCGAATTCGAACGACAACACGGTGACGGTTTTATTCGGCAAGGGCGACGGCACGTTCCCGGCTGTGCAAACCGTACCGCTAGCCGGCGGCACTGCGCCTTATTCCGTCACAGCAGCCGATTTCAACGGCGACGGTTTGAAAGATTTTGCCACAGCTGGTTCCGGAAATAATACAGCCGTAATTGTGATGAATACCGAAACGACAACCGCCACAGCGGGATTGACGGGAGTCAAAGTGTTGGGTGGCGGGAAGCAAAACGTGGATGCGAGTTATCCGGGAAATGGCGCCTACGGCGCGAGCACGTCAGGCCCGGTTGCTCTCGCAGGAACACCTGTCGCGACAACCCTTGCGTTCACTGTTGAACCCACCATGATCGCCGTAGGCGAACCCGCGCAGTTGACGGCAATCATTTCGCCCGCGCGGACCGGTAACTTGACTCCCGCAGGCAATGTCACCTTTTACTCCGGCACGGTCGCGCTGGCAACCGTTCCAGTCGTGAATGGAATCGCGACATACAACACCACTTTTGGAATTGAAGGAAATGCATCCTCCGTCAATGTGACTCTCTCGGCCACCTACAGCGGCGACGCGAATTTTGTCGGAAGCAGCTCCGCAACGGCTCAGTTGACATTGATTTCAACCGTCGCAACCACAACAACCCTGACCGTGTCATCGGCCTCCGTTACAAGAGGAACTGTCGTCAGCTTGACTGCGGCCGTCGCGAGCGGCGGGAATCCCGTCACGCGAGGATCGGTGATCTTTTGTAATACTTATGCGAATTTCTGTGAAGATGCGGCCCTGCTGGGCAGCGCGCAATTGACAGCGAACGGAACAGCGGCCATCAAGCTGACGCCGCCGATTGGGCTGAATTCGATTAAGGCCGTATTCCTCGGCGCGACGCAGTTTGTGAGGAGTGCCTCTGCTACGAGAACGGTAACCGTCACCGCGTCTTCCAGTCTTGCAACCACCACTGCGCTCGCCCTGACCGGCACGCCGGGAAACTATACGCTTACAAGCACCGTCACTGGAAGTTGGCCGGCCCCTTCAGGGAATGTCTCTTTCGTAGATACTTCGAACAAGAACCTCTCGCTCGCCACGGCGTATCTATATCCAGGCATACCAACCTTCACTCAATCGGCAGCGCTTTCCACGGGCCCTAATCCGGCATCGATAGCGGTGGCCGATTTCAACGGAGATGGAAAGCTTGACCTGGCTGTTGCGGATTCGACCTCGAACAGCGTAACCATTTTCCTCGGTAATGGCGGTGGGGCGTTTACGGTGAAAACTTCGGCGATCAATGGCACTCCTGATTTCAATTCGCCATTCAAAGTCGTGGCCGGCGATTTCAACGGCGACGGCAAGGCCGATCTTGCTGTTGCGAACGCTGGGTCCGGCAATCTGACGATCCTGCTTGGAAACGGCGACGGGACGTTCACGGTCAAATCCGCTCCGGCTACTGGAGCAGGGCCGTTTTCCATCGCAGTGGGAGATTTCAACGGCGATGGCAAACAGGATCTGGCGGTCGCGAATCACGAGTCAAATACCGTGACAATCCTCTTGGGCAACGGCGACGGGACATTTACCGCAGATCCGGTATCGCCTTCTACCGGATTCGGCCCGTTTGCGGTGGTCACGGCGGACTTCAATGGTGACGGCAAGCTGGACCTGGCGGTTGTGAACGAATTCTCGAGCAGTATCACGATTCTGCTGGGAAATGGAGACGGAACGTTTTCGTCTGCGCCTTCACCTTCAACCGGCTCTTCACCTGTTGCCCTGGCAGTAGGCGACTTTAATCAGGACGGCGTGCCGGATTTGGCGGTCGTGAACTTTGGCGACTACACCGTGACAATTCTGCTGAATAATGGCCATGCTGGATTTACGCCAAGCTCCGTGATCGGCACGGGGACCAATCCGCAGGGCATTGTGGCTGGCGATTTCAACGGAGACGGCCAGACCGACCTGGCTATTACGAATGCCACCGGCAGCAGTCTCACACTTCTGCTAGGCAGCGGGGACGCCAAGTTTTTCGCGCAAACGGTGCCCCTCGCCTCGGGCAGCGGACCAATTCCGATTGCAATGGGAGACTTCAACCAGGATGGCGGACCGGATTTTGCGGTTGGCGACGTCAACTCGAACACGGTCCGAATCCTGCTGAACTCGGCAACCAGCGTCGCGTCAGTTTCTGGCGTCAGCATACCGGGCGGCGGCTCGCATGAAATCGAGGCAATCTATACCGGTGCTGCGCCCTATCTCGGAAGCACTTCCGCTCCCGTAGCCGCCTCGGGAACACCCCTTTCTACTACCGTGTTTGTCTCTGCCCCGGTTGTGGGCGCAGGACAGACGGCGCCCATAACTGCCACGGTTCTGCCTGTTTCACAAGACAATTTCACTGTCAGCGGCACTGTTTCCTTGTATAACGGCTCAACGCTCCTGGGAACGGCAACGGTCGCTAATGGGCAAGCGGCATTCAGCGCCACGTTCGCGGCTACCGGCACTTACAGCCTGACCGCTAAATACAGCGGCAGCTCGAACTTCACTGCCAGCGCATCGCCGGCAACGCTCGTATACGTCGCTCCCGCAAGCACCACCTCTTTGAGCGTGTCAGCGAACTCGGTTTCATCCGGCACGCCGGTGACGCTCACCGCAAGCGTAAGCTCAGGTGGAAAGGCTCTGACGCAAGGATTGGTGACGTTCTTTGACAATTCGGCTCCGCTCGCCACAGCCAATCTGGCTGTCGGCGCATCTGCGGTGATAAAGCGAGTGCTCGGCATCGGCACGCACTCCATCAAAGCTGTGTTTGCCGAAACAATCAATGACCAGGGCAGTAGCTCCGCGACCCAGACTGTCACCGTAACTGGCCTGCATGCCACCACAACGACGCTCACCGATTCCGTCGTTTCGGGAACTTACACGCTTACAGCGAAGGTGAGCGGCACGAGCACGCAAACGCCGTCAGGCAGTGTTTCGTTTGTGAATACGAGCAGTAACACTACTCTCGGCACAGCAGCGCTGGGCACGGGCGCCACTGCTCTAAGCTTCACCGCCGCGGCCGCCTTAACTGTGGGCAGCGGCCCTCAAGCCGTTGGCGTGGGGGATTTCAATCGCGACGGCAATCTGGATGTTGCAGTAGTAAACGCGACTTCCGGCACGGTGACAATTCTGCTGGGCAACGGCAACGGCGCCTTCAGCGTGAAATCCACTGTTACTGTTGGTAGCGACCCCACCGCCATTGCCGTGGGCGATTTTAACGGTGATGGCATCCCCGATCTGGCGGTCGCAAATTTCACAGGCAACAGCACGACGATCCTGTTAGGCAATGGCGATGGAACGTTCACCGCAAAAGCTTCGCTCGCCACCGGCGCCAATCCGATCGGTCTGGCAATCGGCGACTTCAACCTGGACGGCAAGCTCGATTTGGCCGTGACGAACAACTCTTCAGGTACTGTCAGCATTTTTCTCGGCAACGGTGATGGGACATTTACCGCTGCGCCAAGCCTGACTGGCTTCACGATACCTCGCGGCATAGCCGTGGGAGATTTCAACGGCGATGGTAAGCCCGATTTGGCAATAGCCAGTTATGAGGCACAGACCGTGACCGTTTTGCTGGGCGACGGCAACGGGAGCTTTGTTCAGAGCGCCTCGTTGCCGACTGGCATTTTACCCTGGCCCGTAGTGGTGGGCGACTTCAACGGAGACGGCAAGCTGGACCTGGCGGTTGCCGATGCAGGTGACAGCACGTTGACCATCGCCCTGGGCAACGGCAATGGCGCCTTTGGGTCTCCGTCCACAATTCCGCTGAGTAGCGAAAGTCAGCCTCAGGGTTTAGTGGCGGTCGACTTCAATCAGGACGGCAAACTGGACTTGGCGGTCCCGGAGTTCGGCCACAACCAGGTCGTCATTCTGCTAGGCAACGGCAATGGCACGTTTACCTTGCAACCGGCGCCAATCCCGGCGGGCAGTCAGCCCTGGTCGATTGCTGTAGGCGATTTCAACGGTGACGGCAAGCCGGATTTCGCAGTCCCAAACAATGGTTCGAGCAACGTGAGCGTGCTTTTGAATTCGCTGAGCACGAGCGCGACAGCGACGCTGACCGGGGTGACCATTTCGGGCAGCGGAAACCAGAGCGTTGAAGCGAAGTATCCAGGCAGCACGATATATGCGGTTAGCACGTCGAATACGCTGTCGCTACCGCCGATGTAACCGGTTATAACTGGGCGATGCCGAGGCGATAGTTATCTTTTTGTGACCGGATTTGTTCGTGAAAAGCGCATATCTGGATGAAGGAGGAGCACGAGATGATCCAGACCGTCCACGAAGACGATCTCATATCCTGGTATCGCATTTCGGAGCCTGTCAGACATGTTTCAATTCGTGATTTTGAATTGGAGGAGGATGACGATCTTTCTTGCAGAGGTTTCAACTCTTTAATATGGCCGCGCAGCAACTCTACTCAAATTGGTCTCGAACCTAAGGGAACGAATTGCCGAAAGTCTCGCAACAGGATAAGGGACCTGGAAGTTTAATTTCGAAACACACCGCTACCCGTGGATTGCTGACCGAATCGCCGTGAACGTCCGACGCCGCTATGATCGAGTGGCGCGGGGACGACCAAGTCCAGTCTCTGCCCTCATAGGTCCGATGGGTATTGTCAAGTTGAGCCAAAATCGGGGCGTTTGAGGGAAATGATCGGGTGGGTGTAGTCGGTCAGGAGACCCGTCTTTGCGGTCCGAAAATGACACGGCGATAATCGGCCACCTTCAACCGATGGGCGTATTTCTGCTCAACTTGACAGTGCCAATCGGAAGGCTTTGTAAACGATCCGCGTTTTGGCTGTATGTCAGGCCGTGCTTTGCGGTACGCCGAGACGCAGTGTCCAGGGCGCGATGGATTGAACTCGCAGCAGCCCAAGATTTGTCCACGGATCGTCATTGAGCCGGTTGCGGATGGTCTCTGCGTTACGGTTCGCATGACAAGAGCACATCCGACGTGCATTCCATAAGGTCCGCCCAGAACGGCCGTTCCTTCCGCTGCCAGGCCATTCATAAAATGTCAAATCGCGAATCTCCGACGGCACGGCGGGACGCGCCGGGCTTTCCGCGCTCGGAGTTTCCCAGTCCTGCGCAGCACGCCGAGTTGGTGCATTACAGGGCTTTCGGAATATTTTTGGAGGTGTGTTTCAGTCAGACGCGTTTCGGCCAGTTTTGAAATCGTAGCTATGGCGCCGTCGGTCCCGGTCGGCTATTCTGACAAATACACGAACCAAACTGACGCGCCGCCGTGAAAACTCCGCAATTCCTATCGCTTTTGCTGCTTCAGGTCTTCGCAAGCTGCACTCTCGCGGCCGCCGTTAGTTGCGCGGGCGCCGACCTTTCCAAACTGACGAGCGCCGTCCACGTTTCGCCGCAGGGCAACGACACTGCCGGCTGTGGAACGAACATAGCGTCCCCCTGCAAGACGATCCAGCAGGGAATCGCAAACTGCCGTGGCGAGGGGTGCGGCGTTTTAGTTCGCTACGGAACCTATAATCTCGCGGTTCCGCTGCAGCTCGTGGACGGTGTCAGTCTCTATGGGAGCTGCATCTTTGACGAGACAGCTTACAGATACCGGACGACGATTATCGGCCGTCCCGCGATTCGAGCAAACGGAATCGCGAAGCCGACGGTTGTCTACGGTTTCGTGATAATCGGATTGAGCGGTGCGAGTGCTGCTGAGGCGAGCTTTGCCATGGTAGTGAGCAACAGCACCGGCTTGACGCTTAGCCATGATGTGGTAGCGAGTGGAAGAGGCGCTGCCGGCGGAAATGGCAACACAGGGAATCCAGGCGCAGGCGAGTGGGGCAAATATGCGCCGAGCAACACCATCGGAGGCGAGGGTGGCAGAGCTTGCACTGTTTCTCCGCCGCCCGGCTCAGCTGGTAAAGGGGGCAAGGGCGCCGATTTTCAGCAGCTTTACAGTTCCGGGTGTTTCCTCACGTGCAATTGCAATAACAACAACTATCCCGCCAGCATCGGAAAGGATGGCGAGAAGAGCGGCACGGTTAGCGGTGGCGGTGGCGGGCAAAGAGGTACATCGGGCTGTGCTTGCAGCAATCGCTCGGGAGGAGATGCCGGGAGCGGACCAGAGGGCGGGAAAGGAAACCCCGGGGTCTGCGGCACGCAAGGCGGCGTGTCCAACCTGGACACCAAGGGGAGCTTTGCCGGAACAGTCTGGACGCCGAATCGCGGCGGAACTGGTATTGAGGGCCAAGTGGGAAGCGGCGGAGGCGGTGGAGGCTCGGGTGGATTCGGGGTGGTTTTCTTCCCTACGACAGATTACCCTGGCTATCCGGGTGGCGGCGGGGGAGGTGGGGGCTGCGGCGGCCCGGGCGGGACGGGAGGCCAGCAGGGTGGCGCATCGATTCCCCTGGTTCTATTGAATTCTACCGTTGCCGGACTTGCCGGCGCGAACGCGCTGATACCCGGGCCCGGCGGGCGCGGCGGTAACGGCGCCATCGGCGCGAGAGGCGGAACCGGCGGCCAAGGCGGAAGCGGGAGAACAGGAACCCGATGGCATATCGGGAAAGCTGCCTGCAATGGTACGGTCCCGGGTTTTGGGGGCAAAGGAGGAAATGGAGGTCAAGGCGGAGCCGGAGCTGGCGGTGCAGGCGGGAATGGCGGACCGTCGTTCGGCATGGCATTGGTCAGTTCGCCTGCTGTTTCCGCCGGCGGGATTACGATCTATCAGGCCCAACCCGGCGAAGGAGGGACCCTGGGCGCCGGTGGCCAGAATGATGGTTCGCAGTGCAAAGGCGGTGACGGACAGGCAGGCAGATCCGGGTTTTCGAACGACGCGAATTCAATCGTTTCTTTCGATGGTGCGAGCGTGCACATCGGGGGAGTAGGAGGAAATGAATGAGGGAGAAACAAGAGCGTTCCAGCATGCGGCGGGCGCGAATCACCCAGCTTACGCTGTTAGCCGCGTTCGTAACGGTCGTCGCTGGTGGGCAGGAGCTGACCTGTCGGACGTCCGAATCGATACCTGCAACTCCTGATTTCCACGGCCAAACCATTCGGAACGGAAATTTCTCTTATCGCGACCTGACGAACGCCAACTTTTCCAACACGACCCTGATCGCGCCTTACTTCGCCTATGCGAACCTCACCCAAGCGAATTTCGAGGGTGCTGTCTTCATCAATGACAACTCCAATCCTGCGGCCGCCGTCAGTGATTTTAGCTTTGCGAATCTTCAAAACGCCTGTTTCCTGGGTGCGCGGTTTGAGAGCCTCACCTACTTCACGGGCGCTACACTCACCTGCACCGATTTCTCGAAAACCGATCTTAGCAGTAAAAACGCGATCTTCGGCGAAAGCCCGCTGAATTTCGATCGAGCCAGAACAGACTGCCGTTTAGCCTTCCGGTTCAGCACCATGGACTGCGAATTCATGAGCGATTGGCGGTTCCTGGATCTGGGCGGCGCCGACATCAAGGCCTGCTCCAGCCAATTGACTGGTCAGGACTTCTCGGGCGCAAAGCTGAATTCCGTCAACTTAAGCGGAGAAAATCTCGACGCGACAAAATTTGTAAAAGCGAATCTTAACCAGGCAATCCTGGACCAGGCTAGCCTGCGAGGTGCCGACCTTTCCTATGCGACTTTGCTCGGCGCGCACCTGAATCACGCAAATTTGACGGGAGCCAGTCTCTATCACGCGTTCCTCTCCAATGACACGCCTTCGGGAATTACCAATGCGGCGTCGGTTCGCCAGAGTCATTTGAAGAATGTCAACCTCTCGTATGCGCTGATGAGTGGTGTCGATTTCACCTATTCGAACCTTTATGGCGATAATCCCACGGTGGGGGGAATTTGTAAGACCGCACCTTCCCCAAGCCAGTGCAGCCAACCGGGCTCACCTAACTATGAAGGGTTCACATGCGGCTGCGCCAGTGCGCACAGTGCCGTGATGGCGCAGACTAAATTTGCGGGCGGCTATCTCTACGGAGTGGATCTCACGGATGCGCAGGGCCAAGGCGTCGATTTTCAGGAGGCAGTTTTGACGGGCGCCAACCTGAACGGCGCCAGCATTTCGTCAGATTCATCCGGCAAAGCCTCGACCTTCTTCCGCGCTTTTTTGCAGGGCACTGATCTGGAAGGAGCGCACATCAAAGATCGGCCCACGCTCGCGAACGCCTTCGTCGATTTCTCGCCTTTCGGAAACAACATCTATATTTTCTTGAATGGCCTCAATCACAACCAGTTCCCTTGTAAGGACTGCACGCCGCGGGCTGGAAACGATGTCTGCGTCCTGGTGAATTACGGGACTGCCACCCGCGTACCGAGCGAGGTTGAGCTCATCTGTCCCAGTGGACACATCGGCAACTGTGGCCTCCCCGAATCAAACGGTTCCAATCCGAACTGGAAAAGTAAGATCGACGATCTTGGCGACCCACCGACCGGCATTCCGCCCGCGTGGTACGAGGCGGATAGCACCTATATCAAAGCCCCAGCCGATTCAAACGCGATCTGCAAGGGCCAGGGACCCGGAGCCGCGATTCTTTTTTGGTAGGCCGTTGAGTTCGATCCGGCGGTGAAGGAGAAATAATGACATTACCTGATAGAACGCTATCGCGAAACGCGCGCGCACTGAGAGCACGCCGACGTAGCCAAGCAGTTGCCAAAACTTTGAAGACTGCGCGATCTCGCTCGCGCTCCTCGCGGTTACTCCTGTCCCTCTCGCCTCAGCTTAGTAAGCCCCAAACGGCGAATACCGAACGAAGGACGGTCTTCTTTAACTTCTCACATCCACAAGGCTTATTTCAAGATGAGTCAGACCGGCCGAGGAGATATTTCTTCAATGTCGGCGGCCGGAGCTACCGGTTAACACCAGTAAGTGAAAACCCGGGCGTCCTAGCGCGAGCCCGCGAAGGGAATGCTTTTCTGGGCGCTGTGCCGGAAGATCAGATCACGCATTACTTGGAGGGCGCCGTCTTTTCGACCGATATCACACCGTTGGCTTACGTCGGCTCCGTCCTCGATCACCAAGCCGGGACTTGGTCCATGGACGCCTTCGTGCAAATTCTCTCGCCTTCTGTCGCGCCGCAGGCCTACTCACACGCTCGCCTTCTTACTCCCGACGGTCCGCTCCCGCTCTCCTCTAAACGCGATTTCTACGGCATCGTGGCCGCTTCTTCGGAACAGGATGTGGCGGACGAGTTCGCTCTCATCGACTACACAGATGCCGCCCGCACGCTGATCGCCCTTCAACCTGATATGCTCTGCGCCAACCCGGCTGGGGCTGAGGAAATCGCGGTCAGTTACATTTCTGCAAACTCCAGCACGACGTTTCTCGCCAGGATTTTGCAGAATCAAGGCCCAGCCAATCCACAGGAAACTCCCGACCAGCCAAATGGACAGGGGTGGGCAACCCTGATTCCACTGAATCAGGACGACGGCACCCCCTTCAAGATGGAGGATGGGCTGAACCAGTACTTCCCCGATTGGAGCGCAAGCGTGGACGCTCGGGTGGGTAGCTCAATCAACGCCCTTCTTCCGCAGGTGAAAAACGACCGGGGTTTGGGTTCCAATATCACGAATCTTTCTCCCGATAGCGACGCCGTTCTTACTGACGCAATTGAGCAAGAACTTACCGGAAAGGTTTGGTACCGCCGCGACGGAGTAACTGCTGTCGACCATGGATCGCCAGCCCACCGTAACTCGGAGGCGCCCAAATGGGAATTCCGCCAGAGGAACGGGGAGACCGGTTTAGCGGTTACTCAACCAGGAATAGGAACTTCGCCTGAAGGAAACCCACAGATCACGTTTAACAATGTCGCGAACTGGTTTCTTCGCTTTCTGGGGGTGTATGTTCAATTCGTCGACCGCTATGGAAAGGTAGTTCCTGCTTCCAGTCTGCCAAGCGACACTGTGCCTGATCGTAATGCTTCTCTGGGGCTGGACAGAGGCAACGCGCTTTTCGCAGGTATCGTCCCACCGGTCTTTAGCATCGCCGGCATACCGATCTATCCTCCCGGAAGCTTCTCTTTCCTGGTGAACATGCCCTCCGATGCTTCGACTGTGAACGTGTTCTACGCAGGACTTGGCTTTTCCGGTTCTGCGATAGGCCCCGATCGCGTGAGCGATGTCGGCATGGGATTGACTCTGGCGGCCAACCTCGGGCTGCCGGCGATCTTCATGGCTGTCGGCGTATCCACTTTAGCCGTCACCATCAAAGCCTTCATACCCGATGCGCAAGTTATAGCCGCCCAGATCATCAATGTTGTGGGCTTTACTCTCGGCTCGGGAGTAACTCTGGTAACAGCCGGAGTCAATCTCATGCGAGGGTTGCTCAACGGGCTGGCGGGAAGAGGGCTCGCAAAACTGGCGACTGTGATCCTGACCCAGATGACGGCCGCACAGCTGATAAGCGCGGTGCCAGTAGCGGGTCAGATTGCCCGTGCAGCCGCCGCTGCCGTCGGTGTTCTCCAACTTGCAGTAACCCTTGTAGAAGTCGGCCTATCTCCGCCCGCGTACCAGTTTGACCTGACGTTCACACAAGACCGCACGGTCATCATCCAACATGATCCGGAGCGTGGCAGCTTTCCGCACCTACCGGCCGGTTACATCTTGTATTACAAGCTGAATTATCTCTTCGATAACGGCTCTCCGCATTACCTAGATCACGTGGATGTTCCCGATCCTTATGTCCCCAGTATTTCCGTTGAGCTGAAAGGGATTCCATGGGGCGGTCAAGTTAACGTCTCGGTCGGCTTCTACGCTCGCAAAGAGTCGACGAATCCCTCCGAGAACGATTGGTGTGCCAGCCGTGGAACAACGGGCCTGGTATCGAACACCGTCGACGACACCCTGACGATCGTTCTTTCGGACATCCTGGTTCCGCTTCAACCAGAGACGGTCTACGTACACACAAGTAAGATTACGCTCGATGCAACCGGGCACCACCGCTGGACCAAGGGAGTTATAGCTCCGCCGTATGTTCCACCTTCAAGTGGCCAGCAGCCCGGCAACATCGCCGCTTTCCGCAGCATCACTGTGCGTCAGGCAAAAGGCAACTATCCAGGCTACGTCGGTTACTCATGGCAGAGCTATAGCAGTGGTGTTCTGTCATGCCAGACGGGCGCTCGCGGGCAGCTCGATCAAGCCGCAAACCTGAATACAAATCAGGGCAACGGTGGTGCGAATGCGCAAATTGGTTACACCGCAACTGCCTGCGGTCTGCAGGGCGGCGCCTCTTCTGGCTTGAAGCTTTCCTATAACCCATTGATTGACCCTACGGCCAACTTCTACCTGGATACATCCTCGCTGATGTTACGGGAAGTTCAGCTCGACCCGGTGCCCGACTTTAGTGACCCGCTCGCCGGTAAGTCGTTCGGTAAATTGAATCTCGATTCGACGGTGCTCCTGCTACACCCTGCCGGGCACGCCGTCAGCATCAATAACGCCAACAGTAAGCTCGAGGCGTTGCACTTACCCCCGAGTGCATTGGATGATACCGTCGCGGCCAAACGCTTCCTAGCACGGACTTACTCAGGGCAAGGATCGCGGCCAGGCTTAATGAAGTCGCCGATTGCGGCCTGCATCACTGCGGAAGGCGCGATCCTGGTGCTTGAGGACAGTACGGCAAATAATCGGATTCAGGCCTTTGATCTGGGTGGCAATCCAGTGCCGTATTTCCAAGGGCAGAATGATCACTATTTCCTGTATCTATCCGCAACCGAAGGCTCGACTTACTTGGATCTAGCGGTCGAATTTACCGGCTATTTGTATGTGCTTTCCAGGAGCGGAAGTCCGCCCGTCTTCCGCTTGGATATCTACCATGAAGCCCAATCGGGCACGCAACCTATTTGCACTACTCGAGGTATGAACGCCGCACGACTGACCGTCGATTTCTGGCGCAACGTTTACACGTTAAACTATGAGGTCCTCAAGTTACCCTCCGGCCAGATCCCTTCCAGAACAGAGCCGTCACTGAGCTTCTGGGTGCCCCCGCCTCCAGAGGTCTTGGGAGTGGCGTAACTGAGAGAGATGCACGTTGCCCGAAGCTGTTATTACAAATGTCGGCCAGCTTTTAAATGGCTGTCCGCTCAGCAGTGGACGGGTAGTAGGGCGTTCAAGGAATTGGAGAGCATGCAAAGTTGCGGGTCGGCGTGAACATACTGCCCGCACTAAAATGAGGTCGCTTTAGAGAAGCCGCCGCCGGGTTAGAATCCGTGGAGTCGCCGCACTTTGACGTATCGCGCGCCACGGTTCCCTGTGAGGTCGCAACACTTCGAATCAAAGTGGCTTCGGCAGCTTGCGCCAGATTAGTACTGGGAAACGCTGCTGGCGCGCTCGATTTACTTGGCAGTCGGCGAGCCGGACAGGTGAATTCAGCGATCAAACGCGTGTCGTCGCACAGTTTAGATCTATGCTGGGCCGTCACCCATGGGTAATGTCCCTTGGCGTCAATTTTGTACGCAGCGGCCAAGGTCGAGCGCTAGCCAGCGAGTGTCCAGAGCTGGTTCTGATAGCCTTTCGACTTTTGCGGCCAGGCATCGATCGGCGTGCCCAGGTTGTTAAGACTGCCCTGAATGTCAATGACGAGTGGGGCGCCCTCTTCATCCGTCAATTTACTCTGGAAAAAAGAATAGCCTGGCAACGTCACATCGGCGACGGGCATCCAGAGCTGGTTATCGTAGTCCTTCGACTTCTGCGGGTAGGCGTCGATCAGAGTGCCCTTTGCGACCGGCATATCACTCGCGCCATGAATGTCGATCACAACGTGTTTGCCCTCCGAATTCTTCCATTTGCTCTGGATAAAAGAATAGCCCGACGTCCCATCGGGGATTATCGTCCACAGCTGGCTATCGTCGCCAGTCGGCTGGTTCGCGTAGAGATATACGACCGCGCATAATTAAGGGGACATAACGATCAACAAAAAGGCAGCAGATAGGACCGGATCAGTTGAGGGTGTGACTGCATTTCCCCAAAGACTCGCGTTAGCGTGGCGAGTAGTGCATCGAGGCCACCGAAGAATCGATTGTGCGTGCCGTTTTTGCGGGTGTGCTGCCACAACCGTTCGGTAGGGTTCAATTCCGGCGAGTAGGGTGGCAATTGATGCACTTCCAGCCAGTGGCGGTTGGACTTGAACCAAGCCCAGACCTCAGCATGCTTGTGGTAGGAGGCGTTGTCCTGAATCAGAATCGCTCCTTGGCGGCGGTAGCGGCGAGCGAGTTGTTCGAGGAAGCCGAGATATGTGGTCGCATTGAAAACTGTGTCCTGGCGATAATCGAACCGCGTGCTCCAAAGCTCGATGGCGCCGAGAATTTTCACGTTCTTACGTTCTCCTGTCACGGGGATTTCCGGTGGACACCCAACGCGGCTCCAGGTGGTGTGGAGCGTCGAATCTTGCCGGAAGCTGGCTTCATCGGTGAAGAGGAGCGCCCAGTGTCGCGAGCGGGCTTTTTTTTAAGCATGGGATAGATGCGGCGATGCCATCGGTCTTGGGCTGCGGCATCCGCGCGCGCCAACACACGGCGCGGCCGTTGCACCGAAAATCCCCAGCTATGAAGCAATTTGCGCACATGGCCGGGATGATACTGAACACCGAACTCCTCCTCGATCACCCAGGCAATCATAGGCGACGTCCAGATGCCGCTGTCTAGACCGTAAGAGACCGGACCGCTGTCGAGAATGTCGCCCAACTCTTGTTGTTGCTTCTCTGTCAGTTCCGAGGGCCGACCCGACCGATACCCTTCCAGCAGACCATCGACTCCCTCAGTTTGATAACGCTGCAGCCACTCAGACACCTTGGATCGCGGCGCCTGCAGGATCTCCGCCAGTTCGCCACTGGTATGTCCTTCCGAATTCAGCACCACGGCGCGTAAGCGCTTCGCCACACGGTAAGCTCCGTCTCTCTCCGCTTCCTTGCTCAGCCGATTCAGCCGCTGATATGTGCTGGGATGCAACCACAGCAAGCGTGGCACCATAAAGTCTCTGAAACCAGTATGTCACACATGTCCCTTTACTTATGCGCATCCGTATAGTTGCCGGATTTGTTACTTATATCGATAACCAGAGGGACACCACCCTTGTCGACTATGTAACTCTGAAGATTGTAATACGTAGGCATGTTGAAGTTCTCCTGTTCTTTTTGACTCGCGTTCCAAACTCCACAGGTCGTTTTCGAGGGCGTTCCTCGGGCACTCCCATTTGGACATATTACGCCGATTTCATCGATAATGAGCGCATAGAACCGTGGATTTGAGGACGCGGAGTTCAGTAAGGGCTGACCTTCCTGAGCGAGACGAATCCGGCGACCACGCCTCTGGCATCGCCGCAGCAGGTCACGGGTCTCCTGAATGCAGGCGCCATTACTGATCCGGACTCGCTGATCCTGATGCCGAACGGCACCTTGGCGCTGACCGGCGAAGCCGGCCAAACCATCATTTTTCATACACAACCCGGGAACCGCCGACTGGCTTCGTCCACATTCAGGTCACTCAGGGGAGCGCGGCAGCCCATTAACACCAGCGCGGCCAGAAAGAGTGGCGCGGTGACCATCCATATGACCTGTGTATAGAGATGGCGGTCGGCGAGGAAGCCGATTAGTGGCGAGATCACGGTCTGCAGCAGCCCGAAGGCGCAGGTCAGCGCCGCGATGGCCATTCCGGAGCGCTGCGGCCCATAGAGGTCTATCGGGAGTGCGTAGATATTCACGCTGCCGGCAAGGGCGAAGAAGAAACTCGCGGAAATGATAACGGTCGCCCAGCGCGCGTCTTCGGCAAGCGGCAACAATAGCGTGATCAGTGAACAAATGGCGCTGATCCATACGACGCGTCGGCGCGCGGCGAGCGGGTTTGCCGCTCTCTTGGACCAGTGAAGCGACAACCAGCCGCCGAAGAAGCCACCCAGGTTAGAAATGAGCGGCGGGATCCATACGTAACTTGCGGACTGTCTCAACGTCAGGTGGTGGACCTGTATGAGATAGAGCGTGGTCCAGTTCGACCAGAGTGAATAGCCTCCCATCCATAAGAGGTTGGCCAGCACAAGCAAAAGGAGATTGCGTTCGCGAAGGATGGCGAAGCTGGCAGCGACTTCCCGCTTGTGCGCAAACTCGGCAGCGGCATAGCGCGGCGGAATGGCGCGGTTGACGAGCAGCCAGAGCGGAATCCAGATGAACCCGAGCAAGCCCGTCAGCATGAAAGGCACGCGCCAGCCATAGACGATCGCAACGGCGATCCAGAGGGGCGCAATGGCGGCGCCGAGGCTGAGGCCAATTTGATTGACGGCGGCTCCCAAGGCGCGCTCCCCGGGCTTCAGATAGATGCCGTTCAACTTGCCGACTGCCGGCACACCGGCCGATTCCCCGATGCCGAGGGCCGCGCGGCATACCGCCAGGCCGCCGAATCCGCGAACCAAGCCGGTACCGATAGCTGAGAGAGACCACCACGCCACGGCGGCGCAGATGCCGCGATTTACGCCAAAGCGATCCAGAACCCAACCGGAGATCAAAGAACTGAGCGCATAGGCGATGGAGAAGGTGGATATGAGGACGCCGAAGCCCGTCTGGTTGAAATGCATCTGGCTCATGATGAGCGGCGCCAGGACGTTCAGAATCGTGCGGTCGAGGTAGTTGAGCGTGGAACAGGCGATAAATACGCTGACCGCAACCCACCGCAGAGCGAAACTAGAGGACATAGAGTGTCACTGTCTATGATCGAGCAAGGTCAAAAAGAAAGTTCCTCAGATGCCGCCGGCCTGAAGCGGCGGACGCTGCTGGGCGGCGCGGCGGCGCTGGCTGCGGGAGCGGGCAAGGTTTTCGCTAAAGCGGATCCCGACGACCCGGAGGAACCGCACGGGAGTATCACGGATGTGGGCGGTCTTCGGGTGGGTCATTTCACCGACGACCACCGGCCGACGGGATGCACCGTGGTGCTGTTTGATCGCGGAGCAACGGCGGGCGTGGATGTGCGTGGATCGGCGCCAGGTACACGCGAGACCGATCTGCTGCATCCGATCAACACTGTCAAGGAAGTAAATGCCTTTGTCTTATCGGGCGGAAGCGCATTCGGCCTGGAAACGGCAAGCGGCGTTATGCGCTGGCTGGAAGAACACGGCCAGGGATACCGCGTGGGACCGATTGTCGTGCCTATTGTTCCGGCGGCGATTTTGTTCGATCTGCAAATAGGCGATCCGAAGATCAGGCCGAATGAACGCTCGGGCTACGCAGCTTGCGAAGCGGCTTCGAAGTCGGTTGCGGAGGGGAACGTGGGCGCCGGGGCGGGCGCCACGGTCGGCAAATTGTTCGGGCTGCGAAGTGCAATGAAGTCGGGCCTGGGAACCGCGAGCATGACGATCGGCGATACGGGTTTTATAGTTGGAGCGATTGTCGCGGTGAACGCGATCGGCGACGTGCGCAGCTACCGGACGGGCCGCATTCTGGCGGGCGCCCGCGGCGACAGCGGCTTTCTGGATAGCATGATGCAGATTGCGCAGGGCGGAGTGCACCGAAGCAAGTCCGGGACCAATACGACGATCGGTGTGATTGCCACGAATGCCGCCCTGACCAAGACTGAGATGACGAAAGTGGCGCAAATGGCGCACGATGGGTACGCGCGGACGATTAATCCCGTGCATACAGCCGCGGACGGCGACACAATTTTCGCAGCGGCAACCGGCAGTGCCGTGGGGCGTGCCGATGTGACAACGATTGGAGCGGTCGCGGCGGAAGTAATGGCGCGGGCCGTGAATCGCGCAGTCATTACGGCCACCAGCATTCAGGGTTATCCGGCGTATCGGGACATGATTCGGTGAAGCGGATTCCCGCGGAAACCGGCGGCGCGCCGGGTGCATCCTTCCGTTGATGCGGCTTCCGGTCCTTCTCTGTGCTGTGCTGGCCGTCGTTATCGCCGGGGCCCAGGACGCCACTATCCGGACGAACGTGCCGTTGGTTGTTTTGCAGACCAGCGTGACCGACCAAAAAGGCCATCCAGTCAGCGGATTGACCGATGCCGACTTTCAGGTGCTGGACAACGGTGTTGCGAGACCCGTGCATGTCGAGACCATCGACGACGGGCTCGGACCCGTTTCGCTGGTGATTGCGATTCAATCGAGTAACATCTCCGCGGCGGCGCTGGCCAAGGTGCGCAAAGTTGGAGCTGCGATTTCGCAGGGAGTGGTGGGCGAAAACGGCGAAGCCGCGGTGATTACCTATGGGGACGCGGTTCAGGTGGTGCAGGACTTCACCCGCAATCCGGATGAGATCTCGAATGTCTTCGAAGGCCTGAAGCCGGGTGACAGCGCAGGCGGACGCGCGATCGATGCGGTGGCGAAGGCCGAGGATATGCTGGCTTCCCGGCCCGGGCGAAGATGGAACATTCTGATGATCGGCGAGAGTAGGGACCGCGGCAGTGAAATCAAGTTTTCGAGCCTGCTCGACAAACTGCAACACTCAGCCGTGACCATCTATTTCCTGAGCTACTCCGCGTATTTGACGCCATTCACCGCGAAGCAAGATGAAATGCCCACGCCGGATTCCGTCGATCTGCTGGGGTTGGTGACGGAGCCTGCGCGCCTGGCGAAAGTCGATCTAGCAAAGGTTTTGACGCAGGACACGGGCGGCCGCAGACTGGGCTTCGAAACGAAAACGAAGCTGGAAAACGATCTGATCCGGGTAGGAAACGAAATGCACAATCGCTACATATTGACGTTCACGCCGCCACAGGAGACAAAGCCTGGTTTTCACCATTTGCAAGTGACTGTGAAGGCGCGTGAAGATCTGTTTGTGCGAGTTAGGCCCGGTTACTTCAACATGCCGGGCGCGACGCCATAGCCCGGCTATAGGAGTTCATTGCCAGCGAACGCTCGCCGCCTGAAAGCTGTCGGGCTCAATGTTAACGGTCTCTTCCTTTTCGTCAGTTCCGTTCGCGATCACGACGTGATGGATGCCTGCCGACAGGTGCAGCTTTACAGGAGTCTGACCCATTGGTTTGCCGTCTACGATGACACTGCAACCGGTCGGGGATGAAGTGACCATAAGAACGCCCGTGCTGCGAGAAAGCGGAATGTAGAGGCTGGAATCATTCGGTACGGTGAAGATGCGGCGGGCGGTGCTGTACCCATCCAGTTGTGCGGTAAGCGTGTGGCGGCCGTTTGGAAGAGCAATTGTACAGGGAGCCGTACACGTGGCGTCCGCGCGGCCGTCGACCACCACCTTGGCTCCCGGAGGTTCAGTCAGCAAATCCAGGTCCGCCACGCCATTATCTGGCAGCGCGCTTGGCAGTGATTGAGCCGGCGGCGAAGAAGGCGCCTCGACAGCGCGCGGTGGGGCAGGCTTTGCAGATTTCGGCGCAGCTCGCGCAACGCTCTGGGTTGCCGCATGCGAGGAAGTGGGGGAAATCCGGCGCGGGCGGACGGGGTTAGGCAATGTGGTCTTAGGCGGCGGTGTTGTGGGACCCGAGCTCGGGTTCAAGACCTGGACAGGAATCGTGGGAACCGAGTTCATCCGAACGATGAATATGATTGCAGCAAGCACCGCAAAACAGAGGGCAAGAATCAGCCCGATTTTCTTGGCCGGAAACGTGCGCCCGCCGCCCTCGACCTCAGCCGTTTGCGAAAGCGGCTGTTCAGGGCGACGGCGCGTAATGCCGCGGGCTTCGTAAACTGGGGGCGTGACGGCGGGCGCCACTGCGCCTGAAGGGCGCTCCTCCGGTGATTCGGCCAGTGCGATCGAGAGCGCACCGACAAAGTCATTGCAGGAAGGAAAGCGTTCGGCTGGATCCTTGGCGAGCGCGCGTTGCATCACCTTGTCCACCGTTGCGGTGAAGGGGGCGCCGGGCGCATGCAGCAGCCGTGGATCCTGTTTGCAGATCGCGTCGAAAAGCGCGGGAAGACTCTCGCCGGCGAACGGCTTGTGACCGGAAAGAAGCTCATAGATAACGATGGCAAGCGAGAATTCGTCCGAACGGTCATTGATAGGTTGCCCCTGGATCTGCTCCGGCGACATGTAACTCGGAGTACCGATCATGGCTCCGCTGTGAGTGATGTCGTGCGAGACAAACTTGGCCACGCCGAAATCGGCGATCTTGGCAATGCGCTCGCCGGGCGCCGCTTCCGCGATGATGATATTGGCGGGTTTGATATCGCGGTGGATGATGCCCTTGCGGTGCGCGTAGTCTAAGGCGTCTGCCACTTGCCGAAGAAAAATTAAAAGGGCGTGGCTATCCGGTAACGTCCCTTCGCGCAGCATGGATTCAAGCGAAGGGCCGGGTACATACTCCATCACGATGTAGGCGTAGCCTTCTTTTTCCAGCACGTCATAGACAGTCACGATGTTCGGATGAGAAAGGATGCCGGCGGACTGCGCTTCACGCATAAGGCGCTCGCGGACACGACGGCGTTCGGCGGCATCGGTGAGTTCCGTGAGATGAATCGTTTTAATTGCGACGGTGCGCCCGATCGCCGGGTCAAGCGCTTTGTAGACAACGCCCATGCCGCCGCGGCCGAGCTCCTCCACAATCTGATAGCGGCCGGGCTGCTCCACGACCTTCAGTATAGATGCGCGACAAAATCGCCTAAGTGGCTAAGAATACAGGGTCAAGCGATACGGATCACGGCAATTGTTAGGATGAATGTACCCCCCATGATCCCTGAGGTGATAGACGAAGGACTCACATTTGACGATGTCCTTCTGCAGCCTGCATACAGCCAACTCACTCCCGCAGAAGCAGATACAACGACCCGGCTGACGCCGAAAATCCAATTGAAGATTCCCATTATCAGCGCCGCCATGGATACCGTGACGGAGTCGCACATGGCGATCGCGCTGGCGCAGCAGGGCGGTATCGGCATTATTCACCGCAACATGTCGATTGACCGGCAAGCAGAAGAGGTGGATCGCGTCAAACGCAGCGAGAGCGGGATGATTGTGGATCCGGTGACGATTGAGCCCGATCGAAAAATTTCAGAAGCCCTTGATTTGATGAGCCGGTATCGTATTTCGGGCGTGCCTGTCACCAAGAATGGTCGGCTGGTGGGCATTCTGACGAATCGCGATTTGCGCTTCGAAACGCGCTTTGAGCTGCCGATTGAAGAGGTGATGACCAAGGAAAATCTCATCACTGTGGCGGTGGGAACGACTCTCGAGGACGCGGAGAAGATTCTGCACAAGCACCGCGTGGAGAAACTCCTGGTTGTCGATGATGATTATGTACTCAAGGGCTTGATCACCGTAAAAGATATCCAGAAGAAGTTGAAATATCCGCACGCGGCGAAGGACGAGCAAGGACGGCTGCGGGTGGCCGCGGCTATTGGCGCCACGGGAGATTTTCTGGAGCGCGCGAAGGAACTGATCCGGAAAAAGGTGGATGTAATTGCTATCGATTCCGCCCACGGCCACAGCCAGCGCGTAATGGATGCCGTGAAGACGATAAAAGCGGCGTTTCCGGAAGTGCAGGTGCTGGCGGGCAACGTGGCGTCGTATGAAGGCGCGCGCGATTTGATTCGCTTAGGCGCGGATGGCATCAAGGTGGGCATTGGACCTGGCTCCATCTGCACGACGCGCGTGGTAAGCGGCGCCGGCGTTCCGCAGATTACCGCGATTTCGCAGTGTTCGAAGGCTACGCGCGAAGCGGCAATTCCGCTGATCTCTGACGGCGGCGTGAAGTATTCGGGAGACATTACCAAAGCGATCGCAGCCGGCGCGGATTCCGTCATGATCGGCAGCCTGCTGGCGGGCACCGATGAGAGCCCCGGCGAGACGATTCTGTATCAGGGCCGAACCTTCAAGAGCTATCGGGGCATGGGATCGATGGGTGCGATGCCGCAAGGAAGTTCCGACCGCTACTCGCAGACGGCGAACGGAAAGCTGGTGCCGGAAGGCATTGAAGGCCGCGTTCCTTATAAAGGACCGCTGGCGGAGATGAGTTTTCAACTGGTGGGCGGATTGCGCGCCGGCATGGGATATTGCGGTTGCCTCACTATCCGCGAGCTTCAGGAAAAAGCGCGTTTTCTAAGAGTGACGGTCGCGGGCCTGCGAGAAAGCCACGTGCACGATGTCATCATCACAAAAGAAGCCCCCAACTACCGGCTGGAGTAGGCGCTGGGTCCCGTCTCTGAATAAGACTCATTGAATCAGCTCACTTTGACTCGATTGGTCCGTTCACTACGTCCAGCGCCTGTCGGTTCGGCTATCGCGCACCTCCTACGGTTGACAAGGCGGCGGCCCGTAGAAACGGCCGAAGGGACGTTCTCTCTGAGTCCTTGCTCTCTGCTCGGTACGGCCCTGTTGACTGGTGGTTACGAGCCAGCGATGGTGCAAGTGCTGCACAAGCACCTCTTCCCTGGGGCGACATTCATCGATCTGGGCGCGCAAGAGGGTTACTTCACCGTAATAGCCTCGAAACTGGTAGGCTCCGCTGGATGCGTCATAGCCGTCGAACCACAATCGCGTTTACAGGCGGTTATTCAGGAAAACCTCTATCTTAACGCGTGCTGCAACGTGCGTGTGCTTAGGACACTCATCACCGGCACGTCAGGGGATTTCCCGCTTTCGCTAACAACCGAACTGGATACGGGGTCCTCCTCAATTTGGAATCCGGGTGCCTTGCCGAAACGAACAGAGGTGGTACGTGGCCTCTCGCTCGGGGACTTTGTTTCGAGAGCCGGGCTTGGCAAATGCGACCTGATGAAAGTGGACATCGAGGGCGCCGAGCACGAAGTTTTTATGAACGCAGGTGAGGTGCTGCGGCAGGGGATTCTAAGAAAAATCGTTATGGAAATCCACAATCCAGTTCTCGAGAGACGCGGGCTTTCTGGACAAGAGCTGCACCGATTCATTCTCGATTGCGGATATAGTCTTGACAATTCACTCGGCCCTTGGACATATCTCTCGAAAATCTGCGCGCGGCGAGTCAACCAGTAAGTTCTGTAGCCGGTATCCCCTCTGTGTTCGTCCGCCCGTCGGCGCAGAGCGGGATGATTCCCGCCCGTAGCGCCAATGCCCGCGCCGCTTCGCCTCGAGCCTTTGTCAGCTCGCGAGAGCCAACGGTTTCAGATTTATTTGCGGTATCACCAGCGAGAGAACTTCCTCCACGCGGCTTACAAAGTGGAACTGCATTTCCTGACGAACGTGATCCGGCAGATCGCGCAGATCCTTCTTGTTGCCTAGCGGCAGGATTACGCGGTTGATGCCGCAGCGCCGCGCCGCGAGCACCTTCTCTTTGACGCCGCCGATAGGCAGCACCAAGCCGGCTAACGTAACCTCGCCCGTCATCGCGATGTCGCTGCGAGCAGGCAGGCCCGTGTAGATCGAAGCCATCGCGGATGTCATGGTCACGCCGGCAGAGGGACCGTCTTTCGGGATTGCCCCGGCCGGAACGTGCACGTGAACGCCATTGTTCTTGATCGCTTCGGGATCCACGCCTAACTCCGCGGCGTGCGCCCAGATGTAACTCTGAGCGATCTTCGCAGACTCCTGCATCACTTCGCCTAGTTGGCCCGTAATGGTGAGCCCTTTACCGTTTGGCAGCAGGGTGCTTTCGATATAGAGAACATCACCGCCGGCTTCCGTCCAGGCCAAGCCAGTGACCACACCTGCTGGAACAGTCTTGCGAGCTTCTTCGGGCAAGAAGATTTCAGGGCCCAGTAAATCGACCAGCGATTCTGGAGTGACCTCAACCTTGCCCAATTGCTCTTCGGCGAACCGCAGAGTGACTTTGCGGGTCACGCGCGCGATGGCGCGTTCGAGGCGGCGCAGACCCGCTTCGCGAGTGTAGGAGCGGATAATCGATTTCAATCCGTCATCGGTGAACTCAATCTCCTCCGAACTGAGACCAGCCGCTTTCATCTGCCGCGGAATCAGATAGCGGCGAGCAATCTGCAGCTTTTCCTCTTCGCTGTATCCCGAGAGCCGCAGGATTTCCATACGGTCGAGCAGTGGCTGCGGAATGGTGTCAAGCGTGTTAGCTGTCGTGATGAACAGCACCTTGGAAAGGTCGAAGGCGAGATCCAGGTAGTTGTCCCGGAAAGTCTTGTTCTGTTCCGGATCCAGAATTTCCAGCAGTGCGGCGGCCGGGTCCCCACGGAAATCGCGGCCGAGCTTGTCGACCTCGTCCAGAAGGAGGACCGGATTCAACGCGCCGGCGCGGCGCATGGCCTGCAGCAGGCGGCCCGCCATCGCACCGATATAGGTGCGGCGGTGACCACGCAGTTCGGCTTCGTCGTGCATGCCGCCCAGGCTGAAACGCTCAAACTTGCGTCCCAAAGAACGCGCGACGGATTGGCCTAGCGACGTTTTACCTACGCCGGGCGCGCCCACAAGGCACAAAATCGGAGCTTTCGCATCCGGATTGCGCTTCAAAACGCTGAGGTGTTCAAGGATGCGCTCCTTGATTTCTTTGAGGCCGAAGTGATCTTCGTCCAGTACGGCGCGCGCGTGCGCAATGTCGAGATTGTCCTCCGTCGAGCTGTTCCACGGGAGGTCCAGGATGAATTCAAGATAGGTGCGGGTGACGTGATAGTCGGGCGCCCCTGCTGGCAAACGCTCTAACCGGCCTAATTCGCGTTGAAATTCTTTCTTGGCTTCTTCGGGAAGTTCCGCCTTCTCGAAGTGCTCGCGAAGCATGTCGACTTCGGCTTTTTCGCCATCCTTCTCGCCCAGTTCCTGCTGAATGGCGCGGAGCTGCTGGCGGAGCAGGTAGTCGCGCTGCTCCTTCGACATCTCGTCGCGGGCAGTGGAGGCGATCTTCTGCCGCAGCTCCAGCACTTGCAACTCGTGACCGAGATAGGAATGGATCAGGCGCAGCGCGTCGACGCGTGTTTCGGCTTCGAGCAGCTTCTGCTCGCGTTCAATGTCCAGGCTAAAAATGCTGGCCAACAGGTAGGCCAGGCGCACCGGGTCATCGTTGCCGGAAAGCATGCGCGTCAGTTCAGTGGCAGACTGCGGTTGTGCCAGTGTGATCGCTTTGGCGGCCAGGTCCAGCAAAGCTCCAGAAAGCGCTTCCACTTCCGATCCGCCATCTTCCGGGACTGGTAGCACGCGGTATTTGGCGGTCAAGTACGGTTCTGTCGTCTCAATCTTCATCAGGACCACTCGCTGGACGCCCAGAACCAGGATCTCCAACATTCCCTCGCTCGGGCGCGACGATTTGCGGATAACGGCTTTCGTCCCGATGGTATAGAGATCGTCCTGCTGCGGCGACTCCACTTGGGCGTCGCGCTGCGCAATGAGAATGATCTCCTTCGCCTCCGTGTTCAGCGCCGCTTGCACGGCCCGGAGTGAACTTTCGCGCCCCACGGACAGGGGCAACAACAATCCCGGGAAGAGAATCGTGTTCTTCAGCGGGAGTGTCGGCAGAACTTGAAAATCGTTGTTTGCCATTGCAGTTCTCTAAACTTTCGATGCAGCATCTCAATCAGAAGCTGCGATTGATTGCGTCCCTTACACTCATATTTTCTAGTCCTAAAAAAGCCCGGGCCGGAATTGCGTCCGCCCGGGCTGTTTGGTCCCAACGCTGAGGTTGGGTTCTTACTTCGGTTGAACCACTGCGAAGGTGATGTGGCCTCCGTTGTTGATGGTCAGAAGAACAGACTTGCCATTGGCCGCCGACATTAGGCGACGGAAGTCGGAGACCGAACTCACCGGCTGGCGATCGACGGCGGTAATCATGCTGCCTTGCTGCAGCGGGGCATCGGCTGCCGGGCTGGCTGGATCTACGTTGCTCACGACCACGCCTTTGGTCGAAGCGGGAATTCCGACCTGTTGGGCAATTTCGGGTGTCAGAGGCTCGACAGTGATACCGCGCTCTGTCGCGCTGTTATTGTCGCCGTTATTGTTATCGGGCGCATTGCCGTTGTTGTCGTTGTCTTTATTTTGATCCCAGTTGACGCCGCCGGGACGCGAGCCCAGAGTCACCTGGACGGTGGTGGGTTGCCCGTTGCGAATTATATTAAGGGTTACGGCGCTGCCGGGAGTGTGCGAGATGACGTCCAGGGTCAGGTCATCGGCGTTTTCGACTTTTTTGCCATCAATGCCGGTGACGACGTCACCGGTTTTCAGGCCCGCTTTTTGGCCTGGAGAACCGGGCGTGATCGTACCGACGATGGCCCCGTGTCCGCCGGGGACGTTAAACTGCTGCGCTACGTCGGGGGTCAGATCCTGAAGCTCGATTCCGATATAACCGCGCGATACCTTGCCGTTCTTGATGAGTTGATCCATGACCTGCTTGGCCATGTTGGAAGGAACCGCGAACCCGATGCCGACATTACCGCCCTCGCCGCCGAAACTGCTGTTGCCGGTAAGGATCATGGTGTTCATCCCGATCAGCTCGCCCCTGGCGTTGATCAATGCGCCGCCCGAATTGCCGGGGTTAATCGAGGCATCCGTCTGGATGAAGTTCTGCAGATAACTGCCGCGCTCCAGGCTGCGATTCTTCGCGCTGACAATTCCCATCGTCACCGTATGATCCTGGCCAAACGGATTGCCGATGGCGAAGCAGAGATCGCCGACGCGGGCTGCGTCTGAGTTCGCGAAGGGCAGTATAGGCAAGTTGGAGCTATCGATTTTTACGACCGCGACATCTGTTTGCGGGTCCGCGCCTACCACTTTGGCGGTGAAATCACGGCCGTCGGAAAGCTCAACCTTCAGCGATGTCGCTTTGTCCACTACATGATTGTTGGTGAGAATATATCCGCCCGGATTGACGATAATGCCGGAGCCGAGACCTTCTTCGCGCTGATCATGGGGCCGCATCGCCTGGCCGTTGCCTCCGAAAAACTGCCGGAAAAACGGATCGGACATCAGCGGGTTGTTCTGCGCCTGCGCTTTGACGATCCTCGTCATGCTGATTTTCACCACTGCCGGCGAGGCCTTTTCGATGATGTCAGCAAAAGAATTTGAGAGCTCGTTCACGCGCTGGGTGCTGGGGTTGGTATCAGCCCGGACTGCGACCGATACGGGCGTGTTTGAATGGGAAGCCACCGCAAAGGCCGCAATGAGGCCTCCGCCGATGGAAGCTGCAACCAACGTCAGAATGGCTGTGGTGCGGCGAAATTGGACAACGTTTGACATGTCCTCCAGAATCCTTTCTTATCTTGCGGTTCATTACGATGGCGACCGCGTTCCTTAAGTTTGACGTAGTAAATCTAATTTCGATTTACATGCTGAATTTGAGTCAGGAGACCGATGCCGGCTCCCGAAGCTCGTTAACTGTCGTACGGAAAGTGAGGGCGGAGCCCGAGCCATCCAGATCCACTGACACGTTCTGGCCGTCTCGTACTTCTCCACTCAAAATCAACTTGGCGAGTGGCGTTTCGATCTCGCGCTGAATGGCGCGTTTGAGCGGTCGGGCGCCATAGTTGGGATCGTAGCCGCTTCTAACCAGCAGCGTGCGCGCGGCGTCCGAAAGCTCGAGCGTGATATGGCGTTCCTGCAAGCGCGCCTGGAGTCCGGCAAGCTGAATGTCAACAATCTGTTTCAGCTGATCTTCTGTCAAAGCATGGAAGACGATAATTTCGTCCAGCCGGTTCAAAAACTCTGGCCGGAACGCCTGCCGCAGCTCCGCCAGTACTGCTTCTTTCATGCGGCGGTATTCCTCGCCTTCAAAAGCGCCCCGATAGTCCAGGATTCGGTGGCTCCCGATATTGGAGGTCATGATCACGATGACATTCTTGAAATCGACAGTGCGGCCCTGACCATCCGTGAGACGGCCATCATCCAGCACTTGCAGCAAAATATTAAATACATCGTGGTGCGCTTTCTCGATCTCATCGAAAAGGACTACTGAGTACGGCCGCCGGCGCACAGCTTCCGTCAACTGGCCGCCTTCGTCGTAGCCGATATATCCCGGGGGCGCGCCGATGAGCCGGGAGATAGTATGTTTTTCCTGGTACTCAGACATATCGATGCGGATCATAGCCCGCTCGTCGTCAAATAAGAACTCGGCCAGCGCCCGCGCGAGCTCAGTCTTGCCCACGCCGGTCGGACCCAGGAAAATAAAACTGCCGATGGGCCGCTTCGGGTCTTTCAAACCGGAGCGCGCGCGAAGAACCGCTTCCGCCACTGCCAGCACGGCCTCATCCTGCCCGATCACGCGTTTGTGCAGTTCATCTTCGAGCGCGAGCAGTTTCTTCATCTCGCCTTCCAGCAGCTTCGAAACCGGTACGCCCGTCCAGCGGCTAACCACCTCGGCGATGTCCTCTTCGTCCACTTCTTCTTTGAGCAGCCGCGTGCCGCTGGGCTTGCCTGCCACGCGTTCTTCCTCGCTCTTGAGCCGGCGCTCCAGTTCTGTCAAGCGCCCATATTTGAGCTCAGCGGCCCGGTTGAGATCGTAGGCGCGCTCGGCCTGCGCGATTTCAACGCGCACCCGATCGATTTCTTCGCGAAGCGCGCGAACCCGCTGCACGCCTTCCTTTTCGGTTTCCCACTGCGCCTGCAAAGCGGAAGACTCCGTCTTGAGCTCCGCCAGTTCTTTTTCAATCCGTGACAGGCGCTCCTTTGAAACGGCGTCTTTCTCTTTCTTCAGAGCTTCTCGCTCTATCTCGAGTTGCATGGTACGGCGCAGAATCTCATCTAGCGCGCTGGGCATGGAATCGATTTCGGTGCGTAGCTTGGCCGCCGCTTCGTCCACCAGGTCAATCGCCTTGTCGGGCAGGAAGCGGTCTGTGATGTAGCGGTTCGAAAGCACGGCTGCGGCCACCAGGGCCGTATCCTTGATGCGGACGCCGTGATGCAGCTCATATTTCTCGCGCAAGCCGCGCAGGATAGAGATGGTGTCTTCGACGGTCGGTTGGTCAACGAAGACGGTCTGAAAACGGCGCTCCAAAGCGGCGTCTTTTTCGACGTACTTGCGGTATTCGTCGAGCGTGGTTGCGCCAATGCAGTGCAGCTCGCCGCGAGCCAGCATCGGCTTCAGCAGGTTTCCCGCATCCATGGCGCCTTCGGCCTTCCCCGCGCCCACCACCGTATGCAATTCATCGATGAACAGAATGATCCGGCCTTCCGCGGATTGCACTTCCTTTAGGACCGCCTTCAGCCGTTCTTCGAACTCGCCGCGGAATTTAGCGCCCGCAATCAATGCGCCCATGTCCAGCGCCACTACGCGCTTGTCCTTTAAGCCCTCGGGAACATCGCCCCGAACAATGCGCTGAGCCAAGCCCTCGACAATCGCGGTCTTCCCGACGCCCGGCTCGCCAATCAAAACGGGATTGTTTTTCGTTCTGCGGGACAGCACCTGGATGACACGCCGAATCTCCTCATCCCGGCCAATCACGGGGTCCAGCTTGCCCTTTTGGGCCAACTCGGTCAGGTCGCGGCCGTATTTCTGCAAGGCCTCGTACGTGGTTTCGGGGTTCTGAGTAGTTACGCGCTGGTTCCCGCGCACTTCCACCAGAGCTCTCATCAGGCTGTCGCGGGTGAGTCCGAATTCGCGCAGCAGCTTGCCGGCCGCGCCCTGATCCTCCGCGATTGCCAGCAGCAAATGCTCAATAGAAACGTATTCGTCTTTCAGCCGTCTTGCCTGATCCTCGGCGTGATTGAAAAGCTGCGAAAGGCGGTTTGTGATGTAAACCTGATCTGGCCTTACGCCCGCGCCGCTCACCTTCGGGAGCTTCTCGATCTCCTGCACCAGACGCTTATGAAGCGCCTCGAGGGGAACGTCAGCCCGCAAGAGAATGGACGGAGCCAGTCCGCCCTCCTGCTCGAGCATCCCGAGCAGCAGGTGTTCGACATCCACCTGCTGGTTCCCGTATGTAACTGCTGTGGTTTGCGCCTGCCGGATCGCCTCCTGCGATTTTTCGGTCAGCCGATTAAAATCCATGAGTAAAAGACCCTCAAATCCAAGATACCAGATGAGTGACAAACGATGCAATAATCTGAGTGTCTTTCGCTAAAGCTTCGCGTCCGAATTCATTCCTTCAGTGGAGTAGACTGAAACCAGCCCCTGAACCTATGCGCCGGTTGCTCACCCTCCTTGTAAGTTGTTGCATCATCATGCCTTCTCCCGCCTTCTCCTGGTGGGAAACGGGTCATCGGGCCATCGCCCGGGTGGCCGCCGCGTACCTCACGCCGGCCGCCCGCAGCCGCATCGCGCGCATCCTTGGAGTCGAAGACACGCCCAAAGCGGTCGCTGACGCCCTCGCCGTTGCTTCCACCTGGGCCGACGAGACGAAAGCCCAAACCAAAACCGGCAGCTGGCACTTCATCGATTTGGCGATCCAGGACCGGAAATCCGATATCTCGCTGCGCTGCCAAGACGACAACTGTGCGCCTGCGCAGGTGGCGATCTTTACGGCGCAGCTCTCCTCGAAACAAGCGGTGACCTCGCGTTGGAGCGACCTGGACGCCCTACGGTACGTCGTCCACTTTGTAGGCGACATTCATCAGCCGCTACACACGATCTCGGACGCTGACCTGGGCGGCAACTGCGAGCATGTCGATCCGCCAGTCGACAAGGCGAGGAACCTGCATGCCTTATGGGACGGACCCCTGGTAGACGCAGTCAATCCGAATGACCGGGCGTTGGCCTCGGAACTCGAAACAGACATCGACGCGATGCCAGCCAAAGCCCGCGCCACAATCGCGGCGGGCAATCAGGATGATTGGGTCTGGGAATCGCATGAACTGGCGCTCCAAGACATTTATGTTGCCCTCCGTATCCCCACCGAGCCGGTGGAATTCCCTGCCAGTTGCCTGCTGGCGCCAGCCGCCATTACAAGCATCACGCTGGAGATCGGGAATAACTACATGGATGAAATGAAACCGGTTGTCCGCCGGCAGCTTGCCATAGCCGGCCTGCGTCTCGCGCGAGTCTTGAACGAAGCGCTGTAACGCTACACTCTTACACATGCATATGGTTCGCGGTGGGATCGTGCTTCTGGCCGCGTTGAGTTTTACCCTCTTAGGGCAGACGCCCTCCAAACGGGTACTGAATGTGGACGATCTGAACCGCCTCCGGCGCGTGGCCGGCCCGGAGTGTTCGCCGGACGGCAAGTGGATCGCCTACACCCTCTCCGGCGTCGACAAAGATGCTGATAAGCGCATTGCTCAGCTCTGGATGGTGAACTGGGAAGGGACCGAAGACATCCAGTTGACCTTCGACAAGGAATCGGCAAGTTCTCCGAAGTGGAGCCCGGACGGCCGCTATCTATCGTTTGTCTCTTCTCGCGAGGGAGACCCCAAAACGAAGGGTTCCCAGATCTGGATTCTCGATCGCCGCGGAGGCGAGGCGAAGCAGTTGACCCACATCAAGGACTACAGCATTTCGGAATACGGCTGGGCGCCGGATTCCAAAAAGCTGCTTTTGGTATTGCAAGAGAAAAACGATGCGGACAAAGACAAAGACGACGCGAAAGACAAAGCGAAGGACGCCGAGAAGCCGCCTAACCCCATCGTTATCGATCGTTATCACTTCAAGGAAGATAAAGAAGGCTATCTAGGCCCCAGGCACAACCACATCTACCTCTTCAATGTGGCAACCGGGAAGCTTGACCAACTGACCAACGATAACTTCGATGAAACCGCCGCGGAGTGGTCTCCGGACGGAAGCAAGATTGCGTTCATCAGCAATCAGGACAAGGACCCCGACCGCAGCCGGAACTCAGACCTGTTTGTAGTGGACGCGCGGACCGGCGCCACGCCTAGGCGCTTGACGAATTTTCCGGGGCCGGACGCCGGACCGCCGGCCTGGAGCCCGGACAGCAAGCTCATTGCCTACCTGCAGGGGAGTGAGCCGCAATACGACGCCTACAATATGAACCGGCTGGCGGTGGTTCCCGCCGCCGGCGGTCCCAGCCGTCTTCTCACAGATCAGCTGGATCGCGCGGTTTCGGATCCCGTATTCACGCCCGATGGCGGTTCGATCGTTTTTCTGGTGGAGGACGACCGCTCGGATTATCCGGCGGAAGTCCCGGTTTCAGGCGGTCCGGTTGCGCGTCGCATCACCAGCCCGCTGGTCGCTTCGCAAATGTCTGCCCATGGCGGCCACACGGCGCTGCTGGTGACCACTGATTATGCGCCCAATGAGGTGTTTGCCCTGGAGGGCGATCGGCTTCGCCAAATCACGCATCACAATGATGCGCTGCTGGCCGAGTTGAACCTGGCCCATGTCGAGCCAGTCGGTTTCAACAGCAAAGATGGAACCGAAGTGCACGGCCTGGTGTTTGAGCCGCCTGGTTTCGATCGGCGAAAGAAATATCCCGCCTTGCTTCGCATTCATGGCGGTCCGAACGGGCAAGATCGATACGAATTCGATTTTGAGCGCCAGCTCCTTGCCGCGAACGGGTACGTGGTGCTGGCCGTGAACTATCGGGGAAGCAGCGGACGCGGGCAGGCCTATCAAAAGACGATCTTTGCCGACTGGGGCGACAAGGAGGTGGCGGATCTGCTCGCCGGCGTCGATCACATAGTGAAGATCGGAATCGCGGATCCCGACCGCCTGGGCATTGGCGGCTGGAGCTATGGAGGGATCCTGACGGACTACACCATTGCGAGCGACGGGCGCTTTAAAGCCGCCACCAGCGGAGCCGGCAGCGCAAACCAGATTTCAATGTACGGAGTGGATGAGTACATTTTTCAATACGAGAACGAGATTGGGCCGCCCTGGCGGAGTCAGGATCTGTGGATCAAGATTTCCTACCCGTTCTTTCATGCCGATCGCATCCACACCCCAACGCTCTTTATGGGCGGCGATAAGGACTTCAATGTTCCGTTAATCGGCGGCGAGCAGATGTACGAAGCGTTGAAAGTGCTGAACATTCCTACGCAGCTGATCATTTACCCAGGGGAGTTTCATGGCTTTACGCGGCCGAGCTTCATTCGCGACCGGTACGAAAGATACCTCGCCTGGTACGGCAAGTATTTGAACGCCGGCGCGGCCCCCGCCCAGGATGCAGCGGCAGCCGCAACGTCTGGCACTCGCTGAGAGTTTTTGCCCCGAGTGCGGTCAGAGCCATCGCGGCACTCTCTTTCTGTATGATGTCCACTCCTCGCCGAACATGCGCGCGAGTTGTTTCTCCTCTCTGCGAATCATAAAGTCCGCCGCAACGATGTTGAGGGCCGTAAGCAGTAATCCGCTCGGCGAGCCGAGAAATAATGCCGCTCCGAGAAAGATAAAGAGATTCCCGCCGAGATATAACGGGTTCCTTGAGAAGCGATAAGGGCCGGAAGTCACGAGGTGTTTCTGGGGAACGAGCGAAATAACTTTCATGCGCTGCTCATAGAACAGATACGTCGCCCATACTCGCAGCGCAAAGCCGATAGCTAGAAATAGTAAGCCCGCGAAACGCGCAAAGACAAATGCAAACTCGTTTATGCCCAGGAGCGAATCGATTTTTCTTCCAAGAAAAGCAAACGCGAATCCCACGATCACCACTCCGGCGTTATGAAGCAGGCTTTTGAGAATGTTTACTGCCGTCATGGCCTCGGTTGCATCGTCCAACTCATTCTTCGCTCTCTTTTACAATCGGATCTGCACGGGGCCGCGTGAGCCTGGCGAGTCTATCACGGCCGTGCCAGCCGGTGCGGATTACTCCTTATAATCGAAGGACCATGCGTCTATCCAGCCGAGCTGCGGCCACCGGAATTGGTCTCGTAGGCCAGCCTTCCTTGGGTCGCGCCTCGCCTACTAGCCCGCCAAAGCGGAGGGGCCGCTCCGGGCTGGCAGCGGCGATACTGGAGTTGTTTTCGAAGCTGCCGGAGCAGAAGGCATTTAGAATCTGGGCGCCCGCCACCGAAGACGCTCCTGAGTTCGTGGCTGAATTGAATGGCCGGAAGAGACTGTTCTCAGCGAGCGCAAACAAGGCGTTCATCCTATGCGAGCGCTTGCGCCAGCTAGACTCGCCGGTCGTGGAGGAGCAGCTTGCAAGCCATGATCTTACGTTGAACGGCGGTGTGTGGTCGCCGGGCAGCACGGTTTTCAAGCCGCCCGATCTGCTCGGCTTGGTCAGCGAGAGGACGGCCATGGAAGCAATGATCATGCACAGCGACAACACTGCCACCGACATGATCCTCAAAGAGGCGGGTCCCGGTAACGTGCGGCAGTTTATCGCCTCGATCGGCTTGACGAACACCCTGATTCCGGACAGCACTCGAGCGCTCGCCGGATATCTCTTTGGCGCTCCAAACTACCTGACGATCACGTGGGTCGAGTTGCTGTCTATATTGCGTAATCCAATTGCCCACCCGGCGCTGAACGATGTGGAAACGCTAGCCTCATCGGCGAATGACCTGGTGTCATTTTTTGCGCGTGCGCTACCCGGCACGTTCTTTAAGAATCAACAGACCTTACAGCAGTTCCGGCGGATACTGTCGCTCGGCGACATCACTTACATGGTTCCATTCCCATTGGGCGCCAGCGTGTTTGGGAAAGCTGGCTACTTCGATTTGCCGGGCCAACATGCCCGTTGCATCGCAGGCGGTATGTACTTTCCGGACCGCTGGGTGTATTTTGCAATGATTCTAAACTGGGACGCCGCCGAATCGGAGGATCCGGCGACAGTTGCGGCATACTTCCAAGCGACGAGAGAAACGATTGAGCGGGTTCAAAACACTCTGGGCGATTGATGTTTGGGAGGGTTACGAAAGTCCAGGCCTCGGAAACGAAAAAGCCCCGCCTCAGTGGAACGCCTCTCCATTTCCAGCTAAACCGGAACAAATCACCCGAGTCAAAGCTTCTGGAAGACCCACTTCAGGTTGAGAAAACGGGCGATTCGGTCGCGGCGGGAACCGGGCCGGCGGGGAGCGTCACTTCGAAGCGTGAACCCTTCCCGACATCGCTCACGACATGGATCTCGCCGCCGTGCGCTTTGACGATCGCCGAAACAAAACTCAGTCCAAGGCCGAGACCCTTTTCCGGATTCGGATCCGGAACGCGGTAGAAACGGTCGAAGATATGCGGCAGGTGATCGCGCGGAATGCCGACGCCGGAATCTTCGACAATCAAACGAACATTCTTCCCGTCGTTTTCGACGCAGGCGCGCACCCAGCCTCCCCCCGGCGTGTACTTAATCGCGTTCGAAAGAAGATTTGTGATCACTCGCTCTACCTGCGTGCGGTCCACTTCGCACAGCACCGTTTCCTTCGTCGTGTGCATCAGTTTCACTTCCGCGGCCTCTGCGGGAATCTGGAACTGATCCACTAATTCGCCGGTAAGTCTGCCGAGATCCAGAATGCTCTTGTTCATCGGAATTTGGCCGCTTTCAGACTGGGAAAGCAACAACAGCGCTCGCACCAGGTTGGCGAGCCGTTCTACGTCCTGGAGCGCGTTCTCAATGGCTTCCTGCAGTTGCTCCTTGCGCGTTGCGGTAAAGAGCGCCACTTCCAGTTGTCCCTGTATCGCGGTCAAGGGCGTTCGCAATTCGTGCGAGACATCGGTGGAGAACTGCCGCATTTGATCGAACGATGATTTCAGGCGGCCGCTCATCTGATTGAACGAATCGATCAGACGGTCCAACTCATCATCCGCCCCGCGTTTTGGAATTTGCAGACCGAGATTAGACCCGGTAATCTTCTGCGCCGCGCTTTCCACTGCGCGCAATGACCGCATCCCTCTGCCCGCGGAATACCAACCGACGAGGGCGCAGGCAACTAATGCGACTTGCAGAAAGACCAATAGGTTCAGCCGGAATCGCCGCAGCACTTGCTGATCCGCCGCCAGGCTTCGCCCTTCCGCAACGTACCACTTGCGGCCGCTGTCGGGATCCGTGAGCGTGCTTGAAATAATTTGATAGGCGCCGCGCCCGTGGCCCGCGGTTTTGATGATGGGTTGTTTAGTCCTTTCGATTTGCGCCAGTTCAGAGCGAATTGTGTTGGGATTGCTGAGATCTTTCCAGAGAGATGGATCCTCCGAGGAGCCCAGGTCCACCCGTCCCTGGTCGTCGGCGATCACATAGACGTCTTCCAGGCGTGAAACCTCCGCCTCCTCCTCGGGATCGGTGCGATCCACAAACCAGTAGGGGCGGCCGGCCTCGAATTTGATCCAGCTCCGCAGCGTTCCCAGCTCCTCATGCAGCGTTTCCTCGCTCTGGGTTTCGAGAATTGTCTGTAAGGTCGTGGTGCCCGCTATTCCAACCAGAACCAGCACGATCGTGAGCAGCAGGATGAAAGCGCTGGCAAGACGGAAGCGCAGCGTACGAAACAGCTTGACGTTTCGTACCTTCTGCCAAATCGACATAAACGCTGCTCGATAGTTCCGCGCTCAGGCGTTGATAGGTTCGGCGGGTGCCGTTTCCTGCTGGGTTTCGGGTACGTCCAGCATGTAGCCGATACCGCGCACCGTGTGAATCATCTTGGCCGGGAACCGGTCGTCAATTTTGCTGCGCAAGTGCCGGATATAAACGTCGACGATGTTCGTCAGGCCGTCGTAGTCCATATCCCAGACATGCTCCACAATCATGGTGCGGCTGAGCGGCCGCCCGCGGTTGCGCATCATGTACTCAAGAATGCTGAACTCTTTGGGGGCGAGATCGATGTTCTCGTTGTTCCGCGTCACTTTGCGGCGGATACAATCCAGGCTCAGATCGCCCACCAGCAGTTTCTCGGGTGTAGGCTGGCCGCGGCGCAGCAGCACGCGGGCTCTGGCCAGCAGTTCGACAAACGCGAACGGTTTTACCAGATAATCGTCCGCGCCCTGTTCCAGCCCCTTCACGCGATCGTCCACCGAATCACGGGCGCTCAAGATAAGCACCGGGGGAATTGTCTTGCGGTTCTTGATCTTCTGGAGAACCTGCAGGCCATCGACATCGGGCAGTCCCAGGTCAAGAACGACCAGATCGTATTCGGTCGAGTGAACTCTTTCTATCGCATCCGCGCCGGCGTGGACTACATCCACCGCGTAGCCGGCGCTCTGCAGGCCGCGTGACAGAAAATCCGCGATCCGCTTTTCATCTTCTACAACGAGTAAACGCATGCTTGTGCTGAATAGAGTCTAGCGAAAGAACTTGGCCGGATCGACCACGGCCGGTCCTAATCGCCGGCTGCGCTTCCGGTCTGCAGCGCCAGATTCGACCGGAAGAACGCCCCGATTGATTTGTAGCCACCCGATGTATAGCGCGTACGGATCACCGACAGCGCCGCCATTAGCGCCGTGACGACAACAGCGACAGTAGCCACCTGAGGAAGGCTCAGACCTTCTTTCCAGATTCCAAACCAGCGCCCGTAAACGAGTTCGATATGCACCCAATAGACGAGCAGGGAAGTGGTTCCGAATTGCCGGAAAAGGCTCCATCGCTGGCCAGGACTGTGCTGCACCCACACGAACGCGACGGACAGAACCACCAACACCACGCCCAGCTTGATCATGATCAGCCCGGGGCTGTTCAGCCAAAACTCGCTCTTGGGATAGATGGAGTAGGGCAAGTTCGAAAAATATTGCGCAGCCACGATCAAGGCCAGACCGATGCCGAATGTCCACAACATCGCCTTTGCCATGTCCTCTTGCTTCACAATGCGTAGCGCGCTGCCCGCCGCCATGCCGAAGGCGAGGAAAGAGGCCCAAGGGAAAAAGCCAAAAGAAGCATAGCTCGGGAAGAAATAGGAGCGAATCAGCCAAGGCACGCCGGAAGCATCAATCATGCTGATGAGCGGAGAAAGTCCGGCGATCAGCAGTCCGAGCACGATGCATAACCGGACGCGCTCTTGCGTATTGAAAACCGCCATAGCTGCCAAAACCAGCATCGCCATGCCCATGCAGTTGAGGATGTCGACGCGCAAGATCTCTCCAGCGGGGCTGGTGGGAAATCCAAAAACGTAGAGTTGCAGCCGGAACAGAAACGCCAGAAGAAAAAGATAGCGCGATCGCTTGAGCGCTGCCACAACCCTCTGCCAGGCAGTTGCGCCCCGCCGCTCCTGGCTGTGCATGAGAAAGGCAAAAGTGATACCGGTCAGGAATAAAAAAATAGCGGGTGGCAGTCCACCGAGGAACTGCGATAGCACGTATGGGCCTGTGTCTCGCAAGTCTGTGCGAGTGAACGAATGGAATACGTGGCCTTGCAGCATAACCACCGCTGCCAAGCCGCGCGTCCAGTCGATAAATGCCAGCCTACCGGCTGATTTCTTTGGGTCCTGCACTTTAATTGGAGATCCGGCTTTCGGTTATGCTTCGCCGCTACGAACCCTGCCTCTTTACACTAGAAGGCAACTTGAGTTCCAAAGTGCCCTTGATCGGCGGATTCAGCTTGACGTTGCCGTACGTCACGATCCGGTAATTGCCCGAAGGCTCATAAAACTGTTGTCGTACCGGGTAAGACGCATTGTCCGGGATCCACACTTCAATTTTGTCCAACCGGTCCTTTACTTGTGGATTCTTTGGAATCAAAAGTAGCTTGGTTGTATCCTGCCCGGCAACTTTTTCAGCGCCCTCCGCAGTAATGTCATAGTTAGCTGCAAGATCTTTCCCTGAGGAACCGAATCCAAGCAGCAAAAACTGGTTTAGGACGTCGGTATTCTTGCCCACATCGAAATCCTGATAGGTTCTTGCGTTCGGATAGTAGATCCGGACGATCTTGCCAAGAAAAGCGACCTCGCGGGCGTCCGCTTGGCCGGGGAAATCAAGGATGGCCCGCACCTCGCCAGATTTCAGGCGCTGCATCTTGAGCGTTCCCTGCTCGTCCGTCTTGTCGCTGATGATCGCAGTATATGTAATCATTTCGACGTCGGCGGACACCGCATGAAATTTCGGCGCTGCCTCATCCATCCGGGCGAGAACTGCATCTACGCTCTGAGCCTGCCCGATGCTGCACAGCAGCAGGCAGAGTACCGGTACGAATATTTTCATTTCTTAAAAAATCTAGCTCGTCGGCGCTGTGTACGCGATGAAACCCTTAATTTCCTGCTGAGCCTCGTCGCGAATGGGCTCAACCCGCACAACATGCCAGTACTTCCCCGTTCTCTGATGGATGAGCGCATGGGCACGATTCACGCGCAACTGCTCCGGGACATGCTCCAGAAGCTCCGCTGCGATGAAGGCCCGATTCGATCCGTGCAGAGGGGACATGACGACCACGCTGGAGGCGATGGGCTGGTCGTGAAACCAGTCGCGAGGAGTAGCGAAAATGAATGCGAGAATAAGCGCAACGACGATGTCGTATTGCCAGGACGCTCGCGGGAAATCCCAGAAAATCAGCCGTTTGGCAATACTGGGACCTGGGATTGCTGCTGCTGTATTACCTCCTGGCACTACCCGAAGTTTAGCACCGGAAGAGGCGTGCTTTTGACGCTAGTACTTGCGAATCACCGCCAGCACCCGCCCCTGGATTTCGAGGCTGGAAGGATCCACAAATATAGGAGCCATGCTCGAATTGGCAGGTTGCAAACGAATACGCCCATTCGGTTCCAGGTAGTAGCGTTTGAGCGTTGCCTCGGCGCCGTCCACCAGCGCCACGACGATTTCGCCGTTCCGCACGGAATCTGTCTTCTCAACCAGTACGAAATCTCCGCTGCAGATGTGGTCGTCAATCATCGATTCGCCCCGCACTTGCAGCGCGAAGGTGCTTTCGTTGCCGACGAAGTCCGAAAAGTGCAGGGCCTCAGGGCTTTGGATCGCTTCCACCGGAACACCGGCGGCAATCCTTCCCAGCAGCGGAATGGTATCTGCGGTGGCGGGCTGCCTCCGCGCCTTTTCCTCACGAAAGTAGCGCTCCCCGATCTCCAGAGAGCGGCTGTGATTGTAGTTTCGCCGCAGATATTGCTTGGTCTCCAGCGCCTGCACGTGTTTGTGGACAGTCGCCAGCGACGCCAAGCCGAGTCCCGATGCGATTTCCTCGTAACTGGGACTATAGCCGTGTTTCTCGATGAAACCGGCGAGGAAGTCCATCACTTCCTTCTGTCTCCGAGTGAGCGCCATTCACAGTCCTCGATCCAGTTTGGGCGAATAAACGCCGAAAGTCAACCGGAAAACCGACTCTTTTTCGCGAATTAAAAAATAGGGGCGTCAGTTCATGCCGCACATGCCGTTGCCGCAAAACCCGCTGCCACACATGCCGTTGCCGCATTCCGCGGGTGCTTCGGCGCTCGCCTTGGAACTCCCGGACCGGGCTGCGAACGTCGAGTATTCTGTCGTGAGATGATCCTGCCCGCACGATGGGCAGCGGACGGAGTCTGCTTCTGCGCTTCGGCGAACCAGCTTCTCGAATTTCGTCCCACAGTCATCACAGGCGTACTCAAAGATCGGCATCACTCTAAATTACCAAAAAAGCGGTTCTTTGCGGATTTGCGTAACAAATGGCGTGTCGGAACCGAACTAACATATGGATATGCAACGCAGAACGTTCTTGCAGCGGACATTAGGCTTCGGAGTGGCCGGACTCGCGCTTTCGGCCGGCTTGCCGCGCAGCGCGCTGGCAAGCGCTGCGAAACTGGTCAAGGTTGTAGAGTTCACCGACCTCGGCCAGCGTAAAGGAGTTGTGCAAGTGGAGAAAGTCGTGAAGACGGATGCCGAGTGGAAGCAGGAGTTGACCCCGGAGGAATATGAGGTCACGCGGCACGCCGGTACCGAGCGGGCGTTCACCGGCAAATACTGGGATAACCATGAGCGCGGCATCTATCGCTGTATTTGCTGCAAGCTGGCGCTTTTTTCTTCGGATACGAAGTTCGAATCGGGTACTGGCTGGCCCAGTTTTTGGGCTCCGATCGCCAAAGAGAACGTGAAAGATCGCGTAGATGGATCCCTCGGCATGGTTCGCAATGAGGTGCTGTGCGCGAAGTGCGACGCTCACCTGGGGCACGTATTTGACGATGGCCCTAAACCGACCGGTTTGCGGTACTGCATGAACTCGGCCTCGCTTGATTTCGTCAAGACCTAGCGCTTAGGATTACAATGCTTGCCGGACACGCTAACGGGGACCATTAGGCTTCACAGGGATTTCACTTCCAGATTCGTTACGGAGAAGCGGGACGTCATCGTATACCTCCCGCCGGGATATGACTCCTCGCCGCAATTGCGCCATCCGGTTCTCTACCTTCACGACGGCCAGAACTTGTTTGATTCGGCGACCGCTTTTGGCGGTAACGACTGGCGGCTTCGTGAAACCATGGAAGACCTGCTTCAGCGCGGCGCAATAGGGCCGCTGATCATCGTCGGAATTTATAACACGCCTAAACGGCTTGCGGAATATACGCCAATGCGCGACCGGCGCGGGCGCGGAGGCCGTGCGCGCGCCTATGGGAAGCTGATTGTCCAAGATCTGAAGCCTTTCATTGACAGCGAATACCGCACGCTGCCTGAGGTCGGCCATACTGGCTTGGGCGGCTCCTCGCTGGGAGGTCTGGTGACACTCTACCTTGGCCTGCAGTATCCGGAGGTTTTTAGCAAGCTGCTCGTGATGTCTCCTTCCGTCTGGTGGGCAGATCGCGCCATTCTAAAGCAGGTGCGTAAACTGCCGCACAAGTTGAATGAAAAGATATGGCTCGACGTCGGGAGCAGCGAAGGTGACAATCCGGCAGCCGCGCTTCGCAATACGCTCGAATTGAGAGACATCCTCCTCTCAAAAGGCTGGCAGCTCGGACAGGATTTGGCCTTCATGCAGGATGAAGGCGCCGGACACAATGAGAAGGCGTGGGGCCAGCGAGTTCCCCGTGCGCTGCCATTCCTGTTCCAGCGCTTTGAAGTTCGTTAGGATGAGAGCCATGGCGTTCTGCACGAACTGCGGTACTCAAGTTCCCGATTCAGCGAAGTTTTGCCTCAACTGTGGGCAGGTGGTTGGTGGAGGCTCGGGAGCCTTTTATCCGCCCGCCGTAACGGTCGAGCCCCTTAAATACGACATTGAAGGCCATAATCTTCAGATCGCCCGCGTTCATCTTCAGGCCGGGCAGGAAATCTATGCGGAAGCCGGCAAGATGGTTTACAAATCGGCGCACGTGGATTGGGCGACGCGCATGACCGGGCAGTCGGTAAGTCAGAAAATTCTCGGCGCCATCAAGCGCAAGCTCATGGGCGAGTCGCTCTTCTTTACCTATTTCCATGCGGCGAATGGCCCTGGGGAGGTGGGCTTTGCCGGTCACTATCCCGGCAAGATTCAGGTGTTCGAACTGGCGCCGGGGCAGGTAATCATGGTGCAGCGCGACGGCTTCCTCTTCGCGCAGGCATCTGTTCAGTTAGATATTGCCATGGTCCGCAAGCTCGGCGCCGGGCTCCTCGGCGGCGAAGGTTTTATTCTCCAGAAGCTCACGGGACCGGGCGCCGTCTTCGTGCACGCCGGTGGGGATCACGTGGATTTTACTCTTGCTCCCGGCGAAGTTCTGCAGGTCCAGACGGGACATCTGGTCGCATTCGAACCAACTGTTAACTATGATGTCCAAATGGTCGGTAGTATCCGGACCGCCATCTTCGGCGGCGAAGGACTCTTCCTGACCACGCTGACCGGCCCGGGCCGGGTCATTCTGCAGAGCATGACGCTGGAGCGCCTGAGGCACGAGCTTGCGCCCGCCGAGCATCGCGGAGCCGGCCAGGAACAAAATCCTCTGAGTGCCCTGGCGAGCGGCAATCTCGGCAGCTTCTTTAAGAGCGACGACTAAACTAGAGGTTCGTGCCACCTGAAGCGCTTGTCAGCATAGATTCAGCTCCTTTGGCTCAGCCGCGCCTGCCTGAATGGCTCCGCAAGAGCGAGACCCATTTCGAGGCGCTTCATTCCCTGAAAAAGCAGTTCCGTGAGCGCCGGCTCCACACGGTGTGCGAATCCGCCCGTTGTCCCAACATTCACGAGTGCTTTGCGCGTGGCGCCGCAACCTTCATGATTCTGGGAAACCTGTGTACGCGCGGCTGCGGGTTCTGCTCTGTTCCCAAAGGCTCGGCCGCCAAACGCGAGTTTTTTCTTGATCCCTCCGAACCCGCCCATGTCGCTGAAATCGCGGCTAGAATGAATCTCCGCTACGTTGTGATTACGTCCGTCAACCGGGACGACCTGCCCGACGGCGGCTCATACCATTTCGCCGAAACCGTGCGCGAAGTTCGTTCGGCAATTCCGCATGCGCGGGTGGAAGTGCTCACTCCGGACTTCAACGGCGACCTGTCGGCCGTCGGCCGCGTACTCGATGCCGGCCCCCATGTTTATAACCACAACATGGAGACGGTCCGCCGGTTCTATCGCCGCGTGCGTCCCCAGGCCGATTACCAACAATCCTTGGAGGTGCTCCGTTTTGCCAAGAAGCACCGGCCGGACGTTCTGACCAAATCCGGCCTGATGGTCGGTTTAGGCGAATCCGCTGCCGAGGTCCACGAGTTGCTGCGCGACATTTTGTCGGCAAATGTCGATGTCGCGACCATCGGCCAATATCTTCAGCCGACCCGGCGCAACCTTCCCGTGGCCGAGTATGTCGCGCCCGCCCAGTTCGAGTCTTACCGGAACCACGGTCTTTCGATTGGCTTCCAGATGGTGTTTAGTGGACCGTTCGTGCGCAGCTCTTACATGGCTGATCGCGTGATCGAAGAGGCAGCCCCGGCTCATGCCTAGGCAGCCGGAACTCTTTTCTTCTTACTACCGACGGGTCCTGCTCCACACGCTGCTCACGCTGTTGACCTCGGCTCTCCTGTTGTTCGCGCTCCCGAAGTTCGACCTGCGCTGGCTTGCGCCGGTAGCCCTGGCGCCGTTGCTCTTCAGCCTCGCCCGCACCGATGACGGTTGGCAGAGATTCGTCTTCGGTTGGGCAGCCGGGATCTTCTTCTGGTTCTTTCTGTGCACCTGGATTCAGTTCGTTCTCGAAGTGCATGGCGGCTTGGGACGATGGGGTGGTTGGGGAACATTCCTTCTATTCGCCATTTTGAAAGGACTGCATCTCGCGCTCTTCGGCTGGCTTGGCGGTCCGCTCATGCGCCGTGCCTACGCTTTGCCCGCGGTCGCGGCTCTCTGGACCGGACTTGAGCGCACGCACGGAACGTTCGGGTTCGCGTGGCTTGATCTTGGTAATGCCGGCATCGATATGTCGCTGCCCCTGCGTGCCGCGCCATTTGTCGGCGTGTATGGAGTTTCCTTCGTATTCGCCATGCTGGCGGCCGCCGTCGCCTGCGTCGCTCTTCGCCGCCCCCGCGTCTGGCTATTGCCGCTGCTCTCTCTCGGTGTTTTGTGGCTTCTGCCGCCGATTCGAGAGGGCGTCCCCGCTACCGACACCGCGCTCGTTGTCCAGCCGGATCTCGATCCGGAAATCGAATGGACCAGCCTGCTGCAGGAGAAGACCGAGCGCGATCTGAGCCTCTTGTCAAATGCAGTTCCGGCGCCACTTGCCATCTGGCCGGAGCTTCCGGCTCCGCTCTACTATTACAACGATCCCGAATTCCGGGAAGTCGCCCAAAATCTCGCGCGCCATCATGGGTACTTTCTATTTGGCACGGTTGGTTACACCGGCACGAATCAGCCGATGAATTCGGCGGTCCTGTTAGGCCCTAATGGTATGGAGATCGGCCGTTATGACAAGGTCGATCTGGTACCTTTCGGCGAGTTCGTTCCGCCGCTGTTCTTCTGGGTTAACCGGATTACAGGCGAAGCAGGCGATTTCGTCCCGGGCCACGACATAAAAGTACTTCCCGCTGCCGGTCATCGTTTGGGAGTTTTCATTTGTTATGAATCGGCCTTCCCGGACCTTGTGCGCCAGTTTACCGCCAAAGGAGCCGATGTGCTCGTGAACCTATCGAATGACGCCTATTTCGGCCACAGCGAGGCGCGGCTGCAGCATTTGCTGCTGGCGCGAATGCGCGCCGTTGAGAATCGCCGCTATCTGATCCGTGCAACGAACGATGGGTACACCGCGGTCATTAATCCTGCCGGCCGCATTACGCTGTTTCTTCCACCGTTTCGCGAGTTAGCGTCGCCGGTCCGCTATGGAGTGGTGGAGGCGCCGACGTTCTACGCGCGCCACGGGGACTGGTTCGCCTGGATCTGTCTCGGAGTGGGGGTTCCCCTGGCGCTCTTCAATCTGCGTATAACCCGGCGTAAGGCACTAATTCCGGATCGAACGCCCACATATACTGATTTCGATGCCTATCAAAGATATCGCCCGCCCGCTGGGCTTCAACACACGCGCGCTTCACACCGGCTATGACCCGGACCCGACCACACATGCGCGGGCGGTGCCTATCTATCAATCCACTTCCTTCACATTCGATAACTCTGACCACGCGGCGCGGCTCTTTGCCCTGCAGGAGTTCGGCAACATCTACACGCGTATCATGAACCCCACAACCGGGGTGCTGGAAGAACGTGTCGCTTCGCTGGAGAATGGTGTCGCCGGCCTCGCGACTTCCAGCGGTCAGGCCGCCCAGTTTCTTGCGCTTACCACCATTGCGGCGCCCGGGGATCAGATTGTCTCGGCCAGCACGCTATACGGGGGCACCGTCACGCAGTTTGATGTCACCATGCGCCGGCTCGGTTATGACTTTGTTTTCGTTGAGCCGGACGATCCCGAGAACTTCCGCCGCGCCATCACTCCAAAAACCAGGCTCCTTTTTGGCGAGACGATCGGTAATCCACGCAGCAACGTGCTGGATATTCAGGCGGTCGCAAACATTGCGCGCGAACATGGAATCCCGCTCGTGGTGGACAACACGTTTGCGACTCCTTATGTCACCAGGCCGATCGATCACGGCGCGGACGTGGTCCTACACTCGCTCACTAAATTCATGGGCGGTCACGGCAACTCCATCGGCGGCATCATTATTGACAGCGGTCGATTTCCATGGAATAACGGCAAGTTTCCGCACTTCACGGACCCCTCGCCTGCCTACCACGGCATGAAATTCTGGGATACGTTCGGCAACATCAGCTTCATCATCAAGGCGCGCGTGGAGGGACTTCGCGATATTGGCCCCTGCGTGAGCCCATTCAACGCATTTCTCTTTCTGCAAGGCATAGAGACGCTCGGCATGCGTATGGAGCGTCATTTGGAAAATGCGCGCGCGGTCGCTGCGCACCTGGAAGCTCATGACATGGTGGAGTGGGTGAAGTATGCCTCTTTGCGGTCCAGCCCTTATTACTCTCTGGCGCAGAAGTACACGCCCAAAGGAGCGGGCGCCGTATTCTCATTCGGCATAAAAGGGGGTTACGGAGCGGCGAAGAAGTTCATCGATGATGTGAAAATCTTCTCGCATCTGGCTAACGTTGGCGATGCGCGCAGCCTGGTGATTCACCCGGCGTCGACCACGCACCAGCAACTAGGCCTCGCCGAGCAGGAGGCGGCTGGGGTTACACCGGAACTTGTTCGCCTGTCAATCGGTCTTGAGGACATGGAGGACCTGATCTGGGACATCGATCAAGCCCTCGGGTGAGCGTGCAAGCTGCCGCCAATAATCAGGAGTGTCAGGAAAGGGAAGTTCATCGACCGTCAGATAGACAGGGGCGCCAGGATCATCGAATTTAGCGCCTTCTTCGCGTCCGGGACCCAGCGGGTGATGATGCGTATGCTCCTTCAAGACGCTACCGTGCTTGTAATAGCTGACCTGCTGGAGATCTATGTTGGCGGCGAGCGATCGCAAGAAGCGCTCGCGCTTGGCAATCGTCCCGTCTTCCCGGAAGTAATAGTCGACGACCTGTGTCCAACTGCCTTTGGGCCCGGAAAGCGTCAGCTCCACCCAGCGTATAGCTGGGCCTTCCGCATAAACATAAGCCAGCACGTCGTCTGAAAATGCTGTGCTGAGGCCGTCTACCTGCGCCCAGGGATCCGGGCCGGAAAAAGCGACCGGAACGGTCTCGCGGAACTCGTCTTTGATCTGCTCGCAGTATGCGTCGATCGCGGCGAACTTGTGAGAACGCGCGCAGGCCAGCGGCGGGCGCACCACGGCGGCGAGACACAGCCATGCCAATGCTCGCTTCATGGACGCCCGCTATCCAGAGCTACGGGACATCAACCCAGCCGCGCTTTGCGGAGCTTTCGGCGACCGCCTGCAGCAGAACCATCCCGTGAAGGCCGTCTTCGAACGTCGGATAATCGATCGGCACCGAAGGGTCCGCGACTCTCGCATAGAAGCGTTTGAACACCTGCTTGTGCGAATCATCGTAGCCTTCACTATGACCTCCGGGCAAATCGGCATAGGTCGCGGCTTCCGGGTAAAACAGGGACGCGTCCTTGATCAGGATTTGATTCGGGTCGTTCCGATGCCCTATCCACAGCGTATCGGGTTGTTCCTGATCCCACGCAACACCGGCTTTCGTTCCGAAAATTTCAAAAGCGAATTTGTTTTTCCGCCCGGCTGCCACCTGGCTCACCGTGAAAGCGCCGCGCGCTCTGTCCCCCAGGTGCAGCAACACCATTCCGAAGTCTTCGGTGTCGATCGGGAATGTCTCCGTTTCTCCCTGTACGCCTTTCTTCCCGGAGAAGGTCTCGACAGAGCCCTTCGGCCGCTTCCGTGTTTTATGAAACGTGGCGAGATCCGCGCATAACGCGGTGATGTTCAAGCGCGTGAGGTGCTGTATCATGTCCATCCAGTGCGACCCGATGTCGCCCATGACGCGCAGTTTTCCATTGAACTTGGAGTCGAGGCGCCAGTTCCAGTCGGTGTCGTACAGCAGCCAGTCCTGCGAGTACGTTCCCTGAACAACGAGAATATCGCCCAAGTCTCCGTGCGCAATCATCTGACGCATCTGCTGCACCACCGGGTAATAGCGCAGATTGTGCTCTACGCAATTGACCGCGCCCTTCGCCTTGGCTGCATCCACCAATTTGCGTGCCTCATTGACGTTCATCGTCATCGGTTTTTCACAAAGGACGGCTTTACCGGCCTCAACTGCCGCAAGCGACATCGGGTAGTGATCTACATTAGGCGTGCAGATGTGAACGGCATCGATCTCCTTGTTAGCTAGCACTTCGCTGAGGTTGCTGCTGGCGGCTGGAATGCTCATCGCGTCGGCGAACTTGCGTGCCGTTTCTGGACGGCTGCCTACCACCACGGCTACCTCCACGTTCCCCAGTCGGCGTACGTTCTCCGTATGCACTTTGCCCATAAAGCCCGTTCCAACGATCGCGGTTTTGATTCTTTTCATTTTTCTTTCCTCGGGTAGCTCTTAACGTCCTCGGAGAAAGTATAAGCGAGTCAGCCGTGACACTGTCCGTTGCAATTGCTAGGCTGAGAGACGGGTCTAGCCGCATGGTCGTTCGCATCCATTGGAACAAGCGCCGGACAACCTCCGAGTACGTACTGCGAAATCCCGCTCTGGCTGTTGCTTCGCTGCTCACTCCGTTGGCCCTGATTGCATTCACTATCACGCTCTGGTGTCTTGGCGCTGAGCTTCGGGTCACCTCCCGCTTCTTTATCTCCAGCGGTCTGTTCTCGCATTGGCAGGTTTGGTTGATCACTGGCGGCACCCTGTCCGTCTCCGCATGGCTGTTGAATCGCTATGCCGGCCGCGCCGAAAGGTCCAATTACAACCGTCATTCCGCGCAGCAGGACTAGGCAGCAGGCTTCGAATTTCCATATCCTCCTCCCATAAACCGTAATCGGTTCCTGCCGCCAATTTTGGATAACCTCCAAAATTGTTGCCGGGATTCATAGCACTGAGGTGATTTTTGGTCGATAAATCATTTGTCCCCCATGCAGAAACTTTCGGCCCTGCGCGTGCATCGGAAACGCAGAAGAAGGTTAGGACGAATGCCTGAAAGTCGTACATCCGCCATTGCAATACCCCCGCAACCCAGCCGTGTTTCCGGTGTATTGCATTCCAGCGGAGCTGTTTTTGAGCGCCTGGGCGCATGGGCGGGTGAAACGGCTCAAGAGTTTGGAAGCTTGTTGTCGGCTTTGATGGGTCCCGCGGTTTTCTCCGCCTACGCACTCGCGGTCTGGAGTCTGGCTGCCAGCCTGGGGTGGACGAATACGTTCATGTTTGCCACCGGACCATTATCGAATTGGTTAATATGGCTCAGCATCGCTATCCTCGTTAATATCGCTGCCAGTATTTTGCGAAAGCATACAAAAGGGTCGAATTTAGGCTCGAATTAGAATCGGCATAGTCGCATCCGCGATCCCCGGCAGGCGGATTTGGCGGAGGCTTCTTCTGGTATCCTCAATTGAGGAATCCTGCAGTCGATGCCTTTCAGTTCGCGTCCTTACGTGAATCGTTACATCCCTTCGAATCGGTTTCCTGCTGGTCTGAGATGGCTGCTGATCGCGAATATCGCGATTTCAGTTCTCGACTTCATCCTCCGCGCCAGCAATATAGACGTGTTCCTGCGCAATTTCGCGCTGGTTCCTGCCCAGGTCGTCCAGACTTTTGCCGTCTGGCAACTGGTCACCTACATGTTTCTGCACGCCGGTATCGGGCATGTGCTCTGGAACATGCTGGCGCTGTGGCTCTTCGGCATCGAATTGGAGCGCACGTGGGGTACGGCGCGCTTCCTCCGCTTCTACTTCCTATGTGGGATCTTCGCCGGCATAACAGTGATTTTGGCGGCATACATATTTGGAGGAATCGATGTGCCGACGGTCGGCTCATCCGGCGCGGTCTATGGAATCCTGGTGGCATACGCGCTGGTCTTTCCGGATCAGACGGTGTTGTTTGGCTTCCTCATACCGATGAAGTCCAAGTACTTCGTCATGATTATCGGCGGGATTGTCTTCCTGCAGTCTTACATGGCGATGGTGGGCGGCAAAGGAACGGCTATTGCCGTGATGGCGCACCTAGGTGGGCTGGTAGCTGGATATCTGCTGTTGCGCGGCCGAAGGCTGCAGGGACAGATCAGCAAGCCGGTGGCATTGGGCTATAAGAACTGGCGGCTGCAGCGTGCTAAAAGGAAGTTCGAAGTCTACCTGAAAAAGCAAGATTCAGATCGCGACCGCCGGATTCATTGAGACCGCTGTAAGCTAACAGTATCTAGCGAAGGTTAAAGACGACAATGAAGTACCGCGTCCTGTTTGCCGGCCTGGCCGGGATTTCCCTGGCCATCGGCCTTTTTCCACTACACGTTTTCGCCCAGGAAACTCCGCAATCGCAAAGCAACGATTCGGTGGCTAAGCCGAAGAAGCCCGCCGATGACAGCGCGGCCTCGCCGGATTCCGCGCCCATTCCTTCAGAATTCAAGAAGCCCAAAGATATCCCCGCCGATACACCGACTTTCCGCACGAATGCCACCACCGTGACGGTGGACGTGGCGGTGCTGGACGACAAGAATCATTTCATCTCGCGCCTTCCGGAGAATTCCTTCCGCGTTTTGGAAGACGGGGTACCACAACAAATCAGTCAGTTCGGACAGAGCGAAGCGCCGATGACGATCTGCATGCTGATCGAATTCAGTGGGCGTTTCCAGGCTTTCTGGAGCCAGGGCTGGTATGAAACACTGCAAGCGTCTTACGGATTTCTCAGTACCTTGAAGCCCGACGACAACGTCGCTGTTGTGGCGTACGATCTCCATACGACCATCCTTTCCGATTTCTCGCCCGACAAGCGCAGAGCGGAAGAGGCCATGTCGCGTCTGCGGATTCCGGGCTTCAGCGAGTCGAATGTCTTCGACGCCCTCACCGATATGGCTGACCGCATGTCGAGCATCGAAGGCCGAAAGGCAATTCTGCTGATAGGCACCGGCCTCGACACCTTCAGCAAAATTACTTTTGATACGGCGCGAAAGTCGCTACAGGAATCCGGGGTTCCTATCTACACAATCAGCGTTCTGCAGATTGCGCGCATAATGGCCGAAGCGAATGGCATGTCCGGCGCGCAGGACCTGACTTTTCTGCAGGCCGATAACGAAATGAAGACGTTCTCGAAAGAGACCGGCGGCATGAGTTTCTTCCCACGCTTTGTCGGGGAATATCCTTCGGTATTTGGTCAGATTGAGCAGGCGTTGCGCGATCAGTATACGCTTGCCTATCACCCGACGAATACGGCGCGCGACGGTAAGTTCCGGCACATAAAAGTTCAGTTGGTCAATCCTGAAAACAACGAACCTTTTCGCATCACGAACGAGAAGGGAAAGCCTATCAAGTACCAAATCATCGCCAAGGCCGGTTACAAGGCTCCGCACGAAGTGGATTGAGACCCGCTCAACAGCGGTTTCGCGTCAAGCACTCAATCTCGCGCCTTTTGAGTTTGTTACAGATCCATTGACAGGATCGGTCTGTGTCTGTTAACGTCGCAGGGTCTCGATGCGCTCCGCTCCTTCGAATTGCCCTCAAACGGCAGCAGTAATCCTTCTGGTGGACGACAACCGTGATGGCGTACTCGCGCGGCGTTCGGTTCTGGAAGAGTTGGGCTATCAGGTCGTCTCAGCCGGTTGTGGCTCAGACGCCCTTAAAATTGCTGAAACGCAACAGTTCGATCTCGTTATCACGGATTACAAGATGTCTCCGATGGATGGCCTGCAATTGATCGCCGCTCTTCGGGAGCGCGATTTCCGGCGTCCCATTATCCTGCTTAGCGGCTTTGCATCCGCGCTCGGTCTCAAGCCGGACAGTACCGGGGCCGACGTCGTCATCCAGAAAAGCGCGAATGAAATCGCAACCCTGGTCCGGCATGCAAAGCGGCTGCTCAGTCCTCCGCGAAAACCGGCGTCATCGCATTCTTCCCGCAACACGCCTCCGCGCCGCGCGGGTGGAACGGACGCTTAGCTTCCGAACGACCGCTTCTTCTTGAAGTTCGCGGTTGCTCTATAGTGGAGCATGACTCGCAGAAATCGCCTCGCTCTGCCGAGTGCTGTGTGTGCATTACTCCTTGCCGCGGGCTCGCCGCTGATGTACTCAAGCACGCCGGCCAGCTCGCCGCGTCGGGCAACAGCGACCCTAACGCCTGGCTCGCTGCTCCGTTCCTTGTCGCTACACGATAAGATCGCGCAGCTGATCATCGTTCGCGGGTACGGCGATTATCCGCCTTCCGATAACGCCGAGTACCGAAAATTTGTTCACTGGATCACAGACGTTCATGTGGGGGGCTTCATTATCGCAGGCAGGATTCAAAACGGAGACGTGATCGCGGCTCAGCCCTTTGAGATGGCGGTCTTTGTCAATCACATGCAGCGGCAGGCCCGGACTCCCCTGATGATTGCCTCCGATTTCGAGCGTGGAGCATCCATGCGGGTCGCCGAAACCGCTCGTTTTCCTTACATGATGGCCTTCGGAGCGGCGCACGATTTAGGCGCGATTCGCGAACTCGGCGCGGCCACTGCCGTCCAGGCGCGCGCCTTAGGCGTGAACTGGGTCTTCGCTCCCGACGCGGACGTGAACAATAATCCGGATAACCCGATCATCAATGTCCGCTCATTCGGCGAAGATCCGCAAGCAGTTGCGCAGAGCGTTTCGGCGTTTATTGAAGGCGCACATGCCAGTCCGGCTGAATTACATCCTGGTGAGCGCGAAGCACTTCCCGGGTCACGGCGATACCTCGCAGGACAGCCACCTGCAGTTGGCCACATTGAACCAGCCGAAAGAGCGGATTGAATCCGTTGAATTAGTGCCTTTTCGCGCCGCGATTGCGCACGGGGCTGACTCCATCATGACGGCGCACCTTGCCGTTCCCGCCTACGACCCCGGCGACATACCAGCCACTGTTTCGCCTAATATCCTCACGGGACTCCTGCGCGAGGAGCTCGGATTCCAGGGCATCATCGTGACCGACGCTCTGGAGATGCAAGGCGTCGCGGGTATTTATTCGAAAGGCGAAGCTGCCGTCAAATCGATTGAAGCTGGCGCTGATGTTCTGCTTATGCCTCCTGATCCGGAGATCTGCATTCGTTCGGTCATGGCGGCGGTTGCTAGCGGACGCATCTCGCGCAAGCAGATCGACGCCAGCGTTGCGCGCGTCCTAATGGCGAAGCAGCGCGTTGGCCTTTTCCGCAGCCGCACGGTGGACCTGGATGCGATCAGCGACCAGGTGGAAGACCGCAAGCTCGATGCCCTTGCCCAAACCGTGGCGGATCGGGCTGTCACTCTTTTGAAAGACGATAAGCACCTCTTCCCTATGCCTGCGGCCGAAGGATCTTGCCTGGTCGTCATGAGCGAAACGGACTTCTCAACGCGCGGAGAGGCTATGACTCGGGAACTGAAGCGCTATGCGTCCGGACTGCCCGTTTATGTCGCGCATGCCAGCATGCCGGACGACCTACTGACGGCCATCGCGGCGCAAACGTCAAAGTGCCAGCGTATTTACGCCGCGGCATTTGTGACGGTTGCCGCCGGCCGCGGTAACGTTGCGCTGGAAGGGGGTTTAAATAAGTTCCTGCAGTCTTTGGAGCACGGACCAGTCCCGGTGGCGCTGATCTCTTTGGGGAATCCATACCTGCTGCGTGATTTTCCGGATGTCGCGGCCTACGCCGCCACCTTCAGTACGGCATCCACCTCGGAAATTGCCGCAGCCAAGGCCGTTCTGGGTACAATTTCCGTCAGCGGCAAAATGCCCGTATCTATACCCGGCATCGCCAAAGTCGGCGACGGACTCGATGTACCAGCCAGAAGCCTAGTAGCATCTAACGGAGCGGAATGACACAGATAACATGGCTCGGACATGCCACCTTCGAATTTCGCTTCGAAACTGGTGAAGTTCTTCTTTTCGATCCGTGGACAACCGGAAATCCTGCCTACCCGGCTGGTTATAAAATCTCGCAGGTGGACGCGATTGCCGTCTCGCACGGACATATGGATCACATCAACGATCTTGTTCCGCTTGCGAAGCAATTCAATCCTAAGATTGTTGCCATTTTTGAGATTGCGTCCTGGCTCGAGAAGAAGGGTGTGAAGAACACGATCCCGGCAAACAAGGGCGGAACGATCGATCTCGGTTTTGTAAAACTCACCATGACTCACGCCCTGCATAGCAGCGCTATTAAAGACGGCGATAATCTCATCTACGCCGGCGAAGCGGCTGGCTACGTTCTTACTGAAAAACGCGGCCGCGGCGCCTATTTCGCCGGTGATACAGCCGTCTTTTCGGATATGAAGTTGATTCAGGAGATCTACCAACCTGAATTGGCACTCCTGCCGATCGGAGACCACTTTACGATGGGGCCGCGCGAAGCTGCCTACGCCGCACGCATGCTGAAACCGAAGAGAGTGATTCCCATGCACTACGGCACGTTTCCGGTTCTAACTGGAACGCCGGAGGAATTGGCGTCGAATCTACGATCGGACGGGATAGAGGTTTGGACCTTGAAACCGGGCGAAGCGGTGCGCTGGTAAGTGGCGGCCGGGCTGCAATTTACCTGTGATAGCCGCTTACCTGTAGTGCTGCACGATCACGTCGCGGAATCCGGTTTTTCGCAGCGCGTCCCTGGTATTCGATAGATCTCCCGCATCTCGCACGGGTCCCACAATCACGCGATAAAGATTCGGATTGTTCGGCGCGGGAACCGCGTGCGCGCGGAAGCCCTTGCTGCGAAGCGTATCGGCGATCGATTCCGCATCCGCGCGGGCCACTGCGGTCACTTGCAGAAACTCCTCCCCGGACTGCGGAAGGAAGCCGGTGGGCCCCGGCTCAGCCGTTGGTCCGGCCGGCTGCGCTTCTGGTTGAACCTCGGCCGATTTCACAGCCGCCTGCTTCGGCTTAGCCGCCCCAAGCGGTACGTCCTGAGCCGTGGAATCAGGCTGCTGCGCCGGGGCTTGGTCGCCGGAGCCCGCCACGTCGGGCGGAGTGACCGAGTGCGTCTCTCCCCCGCCGGCGGTTGCCGGCGTAGCCGCCGGAATTTCCGCGGCCGCACTGACCGGCAGCGCCTTCTTCGCGCGTGTGCCGCGGCCCACCATGTAACCGCCCGTAAAGGCGATCCCAAGCAGAACCGCTACCAGGAAAAATATTCCGAGGAGCTGCTTGTTCCCCAACAAAATTTCTGTTTCGCTCTCACTGGTCTGCAACATTTCTAACTAGAATTGTACTGAAGAAATGGCGTGGCGGGAATGCAATTTCCTCGCGCTACCCTACGTATAAGCTATGAGAGTTTCATTTGGATTCATCGCCGCCGCAGTTCTGATTGTTCTGTCGGCGGCGTGGCTGCGGTTATCGCCGGCCGTTAACGGGGGCCGCGCGGAGGTCGTGCGCGCCGCTCCGGAAGGCGCCGGGCAGCTTTTACCAGGCATGCCCCCGCTGCTCGACGCGCACAACGTTTATTCGGCGGACGGCCCGGGCATGATCTCCGCCAAAATCAAGAACGATCCCTACCGTATCTATGTCCCCAACTCGAAGGGCGACACCGTCGATATAATCGATCCCGCGAGTTACAAAATAGCCGGTCACTTTGCCCTGCCGAAGCACGGCAAGGGATTGTTGGAGCCGCAGCATGTCGTTCCGTCCTGGGACCTCACGCAGCTATGGGTCGCTCAGGATCTCGGCGATCAATTAACGCTGATTGACCCCACCACCGGCAAAGAAGGCAAAACGATACACGTCGACGATCCCTACAACATGTATTACACGCCTGACGGCAAATACGCCATCGTGATGGCAGAACGCGAAAAGCGCATGGACTTTCGCGACGCCCAAACGATGGAAGTCGTGAAGCGCATGCCCGTTGGCTGCAATGGCGTCAACCATGCGGATTTCTCCGCTGACGGCCGCTACATGATCGCGACCTGCGAGTTTTCGAGCGAGCTGCTAAAAATCGATGTGGCCAGCCAAAGCGTGCTGGGACATCTCAAGCTGGAGCCGGTCGGCATGCCGCAGGACTGCCGCCTCTCGCCCGATGGAAAAGTGTTTTACGTGGCGAATATGGATTCAGACGGCGTGCACGTCATCGATGGCGATGCTTTCAAGCAGATCGATTTCATCAAGACCGGCAGGGGCGCCCACGGCGAATACTTCAGCCGCGACGCGAAGTATATGTATGTCTCGAATCGCGGCGACGGGACGGACCATTGTGAAGGATCAATCTCGCTCATTGATCTGGCGACGCGTAAGGTTGCCACCAAATGGGTCATTCCGGGCTACAGCAGTCCCGATATGGGCGGCGTTTCCCCGGACGGCAAGACGTTGTGGCTCTCAGGGCGGTACAACGGGGAAGTCTACGCCATCGACACCTCAACCGGTAAACTGCGCGCACGAATCAAAGTTGGAAAAAGCCCTCACGGTCTTTGCGTCTGGCCGCAAGCCGGCCGCTATTCGTTGGGCCATACAGGCAACATGCGCTGAGTTGGCCAGGATAGAAATTCGATACCGGTGAAAGAAAAACTTCCGGAACCCTGGTTGCGCGGGCCCATCGCCGGGGTTCACCCATCAGTGGCGCCCGTCCTCTTCAGCTTTGCGCAAGTCAGGGAAGATCTGGCAATGCATACGGCGCCGCTTGCGCGTGAACAGATATGGCGCCGCGTTGGCAGCACCTCCGTTGGATTTCATCTAAAACATCTGGCGGGCAGCGTGGACCGCTTGACAACTTATCTGTCGGGCGGTGAGTTGAGTCTGGTTCAACTGGCATACCTTGCGGCGGAACATGAACCCGGCGCCGAGCTCACAGACCTACTGCGAAATGTCGAGCAAGCGCTGGCGAGCGCCGAAGCGCACTTGATGCGCCTCGATCCTGCCACTCTTTTCGACACACGCAGGGTGGGGCGTCGCGCTCTTCCATCAACCGTGCTGGGTTTACTGGTGCATCTGGCCGAGCATACGCAGCGTCATCTCGGGCAGATCATCACTCTTTCGCAAATAATCCGGCAATCCGCTTAGATGTCGGACTTTACCCGCTTACTCGGAAGGAATCGCAACTACCGCCTCACCTGGATGGGCCAAATTGTGAGCGAGGTGGGCGATCACTTTAACAATGTCGCAGTGCTGAGCCTGGCGGTACAGCAAACGCACAGCGGAGGAGTGATCGCGGCGCTGATGCTTTCGCGCGCCATACCGGCCGTGCTGGCCGGTCCATTGGCGGGAATCCTCCTCGATCGTTTCGACCGCCGGCGCATTATGATCGCCAGCGACCTCACTCGTGGGGTGATCGCGCTCGGGTTCATTCTTGCCATCGGCTACAAGCAGACGTGGCTGCTTTATCTGCTGAGCGCACTTCTAATGATTGCTTCGCCATTTTTTACGAGCGGGCGATCCGCTATCTTGCCGTCGATCGCTACCGATGAGGAGCTTCACACCGCCAACTCACTCACGCAGACAACAGGATGGATGACGCTCGCGGTGGGCGCCTTCCTGGGCGGCACTGCCGTTGCGAAATTTGGCTATCAGCTAGCCTTCATTTTCAACTCGCTCTCATTCTTTTTTTCGGCTTACTGCATTGCCTCTCTTCGTTCTGTTTCAGGTCATTTTCGCGCCGTCAGGCAGGGCTTGAATGAGACCCAGGTAGCGCGTCCCTGGCACGAATATCGCGAGGGCCTGGGCTATATGCTGAAGTCGCCGCTTATTCTCGGCATCGGCCTCATTGCAGTCGGCTGGGCCAGTGGCGGAGGCGCCGCACAAGTGCTATTTACGCTCTTCAGCGAAATGGTATTCAACCGCGGCGCTCAGGGCCTCGGGCAATTATGGGGAATAGCGGGTGTTGGCCTGCTGATTGGCGGCATTGTGGGCAATCGGCTTGGCAAGACCATCAGTTTTGAAAACTACAAGAAGACCGTCTTCTTCTGCTACCTTCTGCACGGCGGCGCTTACGTCGTCTTCAGCCAAATGAAGTACTGGCCACTCGCGCTGCTCTTCATGGGCCTCTCGCGCGCCACTGTCGCCGTCAGTTCCGTATTGAATTGGTCGCAGCTTCTGAAGCATGTGGAAGATCGCTTCCGCGGCCGTGTCTTCTCCACCATCGAGACCATGAATTGGTCTACCATGATGCTCTCAATGCTCGCCGCCGGTAGCGCTTCCCAGTACTTCAGTGTTCGAGCCATAGGCGCAGTTTCCGGCGTGTTGAGTTCGTCCACTGCTATCTTCTGGGGCTGGGCCAACTGGACCGGTAAGCTCCCGGAGCCCGCCGTAACGTCAGATCCTGAGGCGGTAGAGATTCACGGCGATCCCACCATTTGATGCCTGCGATCCCGCAGCGGCTAGAGCATCGATATATCCACCACTTTGATGGCGTCTCCATTTATGTCTCCGGTCACCACCACCTTCAGATTGTCTTTTTCAGGGTTCCCTTTTAGCAGTTGCAAGATGCGTTGGTTTCCCGGATCGTCCAGCCTATAGAAACTCTTGTCCTCAGTAATCAAGCCATACGCCGCGCGCTTGTAGTCGCGCATAAGCGAACAGCTCGGGTTATTTCTTAATGTCTTTTCCCGGCCATCCTTGACCATCGGCTTGACGCAGTTCCAATCCACCACGACACCCTGGAGCTCCGCGGCGGGTATGACGGCGGCGCCCGCCAAGGCAAAACAGACCATCAAGAGCGCGTTACGCATAATTCGGTTCCTCATTCCCTCGCTTTTACAAATCCTCTCATTCTCTCCTTGTCCTTGGATGCCCGCTCTTGGCGAACGAAGTCCACAGATGCTCAAGTGCGAAAATAATTAGGAACTTTACTATTTTTTATCGAATCGAATTCGTATGCCGAAGGACCGCCGGGAGGCGTATTATCACGAGCGTATGCGGCAGTGCGGCCCTCAGTATGAGGGCTTTGATTTGCTCTCCGCGGAAGTCACTGTTAGCTTTCTTTACACTCACGACATCTTTCATCAGATGCTGAGCCGCACGCTGGCCGAATACGGGCTCTCCAAATCCACCCTGAACATAATGATGCTCCTTCGGCATGGACCCGCCGAGGGAATGCAGCTCCACGACCTCGGCGAGCTTTTACTCGTCAGCCGCGCGAATATAACTGGCTTGATGGATCATCTTGAGGAAAAGGGTTATGTCAAGCGAGTTGTCGATGCGCAAGATCGAAGGGCGCGCTACGCCTGTATCACCCACAAGGCAGAAGCCTTTCTGGATGGCTTTATGCCGCTCTATTACCGTCAACTGAACAATATGCTGCAAGATCTTGCCGACGCTGAAAAGGAAGCCCTGTTGGAACTCTTCCGGAAAGTCCGCGGCAGCTTGATGGCGCACTCTGAGGAACCTGCGCAGCACACGACATCAGAACTCTCAACTTTAGAACAGTAAGGACAAAGACGTGGCAGACGATCAACAACAGCAGGACCGTCAAAGCCAGGACCAAACTGGCCAGAGCACGGGGCAAGGTCAGGATCAACAGAAAAGCCAAAGCCAAACCAGACCGGACGACGCTAAGAAAAGGAAGGTGAATCCCAAACGAAAGCGCACGGTTCGATTCGTCTTTCTGGCGCTGATTGTAGTCGGCATCATCGTGGCCGTTCCAGTATGGGCCTATTACTCCGCTCGCGAATCGACAGATGACGCTCAAGTGGAAGGCCATCTCGTTCCCATCAGCCCGCGCATCACCGGGACCATTCTCGAAGTACTGGTGAATGATAACCAGACGGTTCGGGCCGGCCAGGAGTTGATACGGCTTGATCCAGCGGATTACCAGGTAGCGCTCGCTCAGGCCCAAGCCGCGGTGGCGACTGCGGAAGCGAACACAACGGAATCGCAGGTGAACGTTCCGCTCACCGACATCAACACTATCAGCCTGATAAGCACCAATACCACTCAAGTCAGTAGCTACGAGGCGGCCGTCTCCTCCGCGCAACAGGCGGTAAACACCGCGCAAGCGCGTCTTGACGTGAGCAGAGCTACTCTGGCGCAAGCGCAAGCGAACGATGTGAAGGCGCAGAAGGATCTGGTGCGGTATCGGGATCTGGTATCCAAGGATGAAATTTCCCGTCAGGACTACGACTCCGCGGTCGCCGCCGCCAACGCCAATACGGCCCAGGTCGAATCGGACAAAGCTGCGATTGCCGCTTCCCAACATACGCTTGACCAGGCTCTCGCTCAGTTAAATCAAGCCAAGGCGCAGCTGCAAACCGCGCTTGTGGAGCGACGCCAGAGTCAAGAGGTTCGGCCTCGCCAGCAGGCTGTGAGTGCCGCTCGTTTCAAGCAGGCGCAGTCCCAGGTGAAGCAGCGCGAGGCTGGCTTGAATCAAGCCCAGCTGAACCTCGGGTACACAGTCATTCGCGCGCCGGTCGACGGCGTGGTCAGCCGGAAATCGGCCGAACCAGGTATGCAGGTTTCAATCGGTCAGCAGATCATGGCGCTGATTCCTCTGGATGACGTATGGGTAGTTGCAAACTTCAAGGAAACGCAGCTGAAGAACATGCGCGTGGGCCAGGGGGTCGAAATTTCAGTTGATACATATGGAGGCCGGAAATACAGGGGTCACGTCGACAGCTTAGCGGCGGCCTCCGGCGCTAAATTCAGTTTGCTGCCTCCCGAGAACGCTACCGGAAATTACGTGAAAGTTGTTCAGCGCATACCCGTCAAGATAGTGATGGAGCCCGGCGAAGACCGCGATCTTTCGCTGCGCCCGGGAATGTCGGTGGAACCCACCGTGCTTCTGAATAGCGGCACGAATAACACCTACTAGCTTTCCATGCCGGCGGCAATTGATGAACCCGTTTCTAAAACCACCCTTGCCAGCGGCGACGCCGGGCCGCAATGGGTGCCGCAGTTCAATCCCTGGCTAATCGCCCTCACGGTCACGTTAGCTAGTTTCATGGAAGTGCTGGATACCAGCATCGCCAACGTGGCGCTTCCACACATCGCGGGAGGTCTTTCCGCCAGTGAAGACGAAGCCACCTGGGTGCTGACCTCCTATCTGGTTTCGAACGCTATCATTCTTCCGCTGAGTGGATGGTTCTCTCTTCTGCTTGGCCGGAAGCGCTTCTACATGGTTTGCGTTGCGCTTTTTACCCTTAGCTCTTTCATGTGTGGCATCGCGCCTAGCCTTAGCTTGCTGGTCTTCTTCCGCGTCTTGCAAGGCATCGGCGGGGGCGGCTTGCAGCCCAGTGAACAGGCTATCCTCGCCGACACTTTTCCGCCGCGCCAGCGGGGCATGGCATTCGCCATCTACGGCATTGCAGTTGTCACTGCGCCGGCTATCGGACCTACCATCGGCGGTTGGATTACCGACAATTTTTCCTGGCGCTGGATCTTCTTTATCAATATTCCGGTCGGCATGGTTTCGATTTTCCTCACTTCGTTCATGCTGGAAGACCCTCCCTACTTCGTGAAGGAGCGCGCGCTCCGGCTGAAGACCAAACTGCGCGTCGACTACTGGGGCATCATCTTCATAGCTCTCGGATTGGGCTTCCTTCAGATTGTTCTCGACAAAGGGGAGCGCGACGATTGGTGGGGGTCGCCTTTTATACGCGTTTCGGCCCTCATTGCAATTGCCGGCCTGTGTCTGGCCATCTATTGGGAGTTCAAAGAGAAAGATCCCGTGGTCGACCTCAGCTTATTGAAGGACCGCAACTTTGGCATATCGGCTTTCCTCATGTTTATGGTGGGCGTCGTTCTGCTGGGGAGCACCGTGCTGATTCCGCAATATCTGCAACTCGTGATGGGCTATTCCGCCACGCAGGCGGGCCTCGCGATTTCGCCCGGCGGATTACTTGTAATGGTCCTTCTGCCGTTTGTGGGCATCATGCTCAGCAAAATTGAAGCACGCTGGCTCATCGGCGTCGGCCTGGCCATCACGTCGCTTGCGCTCATCCACATGACGAATTTTGATGTCTACATGGATTTTAAGTACGCCGTGTTTGCCCGCTGCTTTCAAGCCGCCGGCCTGGCCTTCCTGTTCGTGCCCATCAATACGGCCGCATACGCGTTCGTTCCGCCGACGAAAAACAACGCGGCTTCCGGCCTGATCAACCTGGCGCGCAACGTCGGCGGCAGCCTGGGGATTTCACTGGTCACCACGATCCTCAGCCGCAGGGCTCAATTCCATCAGAGCAGGCTGACAGAGCGCGCCACCGCGCTTAATCCTGACTTCAATACTGCCATTAATTCCGCCTCGCATGTCTTTCGTTCCGGCAATGCCGGCGACAGCCCGTATGCGCTCATCATGCGTACCATCGAGCAGCAAGCGCAAAACCTGTCTTATATCGATTGTTTTTGGCTTATGGGCCTCGCTTTTGGCGCGCTACTCCCGCTGGTGTTTTTTATGCGGAAGACGCAGCCCGGCCGGGCCGCCATGGCCCATTGATTTAAGCATCTCAGCTGTTTCGGAAACTAGACTTGTACCGCGCGTTCCTGTTCCTTCGCGGTCTTTTTCTGCTGGCCCTCCAGACTTACCGGAAGGCTGAAGTAAAACGTGGACCCGACTCCGTCTTTCGACTCCGCCCAGATGCGGCCCCCGTGTCGCTCCACAATCTTCCGGGCAATGGACAGTCCCATGCCTGTCCCCTCTATTCCGCCGCTCGGCAAACGCTGGAATAGTCCAAAAATGCGCTCGGCAAACTCCTGGTTGAAGCCCCGGCCGTTATCCTCCAGGGAAAAAACCCAATCGCTCGGCTCACGATGCGCTTCAATACGCACCACAGGCCGTTCATCGCGCCGGTATTTTATGGCGTTCGAGATCAGATTCTGCAGCACCTGCGAAAACTGCACGTGGTCAACGGCCAAGGCCGGCAGGGGCCCGTGCTGAATTTCCGCATCGCTTTCACGTATGGCGGCCTGCAGGCTGCTTTCCGCGTCCTGCAGAAGTTTCTCGAACGAGACGGGCTCCGCCGGCTGGCCGCTTTTTCGCAGGCGCACCATCGCCAGCAAGCCGTTAATCAGGTCGGTCATCCGGCGCGCGGAGGTGACGATGTATTCAATAAACTCATCGGCATCGCCATCCAGCCGTCCCTTGTACCTCTTCTGCAGGAGCTGCGAAAAGCTGGTAATGGTTCGCAACGGCTCTTGCAAATCGTGGCTGGCAACATAGGCGAACTGCTGCAGCTCTTCATTCGCTTGCCTCAAATCGCTCGTGCGCTCCCCAATGCGCGTCTCTAAGTCGGCGTTCAGCGCCGCCAGTTCGGCGAGCGCGGCATCCCGTCCATGGAGGTACGAAACCAGTTCGTTATACAGCCACGCCAGCACTGCAATGATCACCAGAGTGCTCACAGCGTAGAAGGCAAAAGTTCGGGAGTACAGCTTCCGCCCCGCCGTATTGTATTTTGCGTCCTCCTGATCCAGGGTCTTGAGGATGGCCGTTGATTTAGCCCGGATCTGGCTCATCGTATTCCCTAAATTGCCCGTTTTGAGGGAATAGATCGCCGCTGGATAGCCCTGAGTTCTCTGCGCGTCGAGCACTTGATCCACCTGACCATATTCCTGTCTGACAAGCCGCACAAGCTGATCGACCTCCGGCTTTACTTCCTTGCGCTCGTTCGCCGCACTCAGGGAATTCAGGGCTTCCGAGTTCAGCAGCAGCTTCCCTTGCTCCAGCGGCATCAGAAAACGCTCGTCTCCCGTCAGCAGGAAGCCTCGCTCGCCAGACTCGGCGTCCTGCGCGAGCATCTGCAGTTCCGCAACGCTGCTGTATACCGTTCGGATCTTCATTAGTTCGATATCTGTGTATTCCGCCGCCAAGTCAACACCGAAAAACACGATGCTGAACAGCAGCGGAATCGAAAACAGAAACGCCAAGCGGCGCTTTGTCTTCGTTTGCTCTGGCAAAGTCATGCGAATACTCTCTCAGAACGAAGGCTAGATTGATTGGTTACCTTTTATTGTCGCAGCGTCGCTCTTCGGGCGCAGCCTATGATGTCAAAATGACAGCCCACCGCATCGCTATTCTGCTTTTGCTGGTTTCAATTTCCTCTCTTGCACCGGCGCGGGAAAACCCGCCTACGTTGCGCCTTCCGGATACGGTTCGGCCGGTCCGCTATACAGCATGGCTGCGCCTGGTCCCCGGCGAGGATGAACTTAAGGGCAGGATTCATATCGAACTTCAGATCCTGAAACCGGCCGGCACGATCTGGCTGAATGCGAAGGCTCTCAAGATCGATGAAGGCAGCATCGTCGTGAATGGCGTCAAGCGTGCCGCGGAGTTTAGTTCCGCCCCTAATGATTTCCTGGCGGTCGAAGCGAACACGACGATGCATCCCGGCGACCAGGTTTCCCTGGATATCAATTACCGCGGCGAAGTGAGCCGCACGCTGACAGACGGCGCTTTTCAGCAGCAGCAAGGAAATGACTGGTATATTTTCAGTAAGTTTGAACCGGTGACCGCGCGCCGGGTCTTCCCCTGCTTCGACGAGCCCAACTACAAAGTCCCGTGGCAGCTCACGATCAGCGCCCCAAAGGACTTGAAGGTTTTTTCGAACACCGCTGCCGTTTCGGAGGAGCCGCTCGACGACGGCGCCAACTCGTTCCAGTTCCGGCAGACTAAGCCGCTTCCATCCTACCTGGTCGCGTTTGCGGTAGGTCCTTTCGAGGTGGTGCCCACGGCGCCAATCGGCATGAATCATCGCCCTGGGAACATCATTGTTCCCCGCGGACGCGCCGCTGAAGCCGCTTATGCCGCCTCTGTAACGCCCACCCTGATTGAGCTTCTCGAAAACTATTTCGGAACTCCCTACCCATACGAAAAGCTCGACCAGGTGGTGGTCCCGCTCACCACCGCCTGGGGCGCCATGGAAAACGCCGGGCTCATCGCGTACGGCGATTTCCTGCTCTCGCGGAAGGACCAGGAAACGGAGCTGCGAGAGAGGACTCAAGCCAGCGTCATGGAACATGAGATGTCTCACCAATGGTTCGGCGATCTTGTCACTACTGCCTGGTGGGACGATATCTGGCTCAACGAGGCCTTCGCCAGTTGGCTGGAAAGCAAGCTCTTGAATACGTGGAAGCCGCAGTGGAATATCAAAGCCGATGCGGCCCGCTCAATCGGCGTGATGCGCGCCGACAGCCTGACGACTGCCCGCAAAATCCGCCAACCTATCGAAGCTCCCGGGGACATCGCCAATGCCTTTGACGGCATTACCTATGGAAAGGGCGAAGCGGTCATCGGCATGTTTGAAAACTACGTCGGCGCGGAAAACTTCCAGAAGGCCGTGCGTCTTTATTTGAAAGACCACGCCTGGGGCAACGCGACGGCCTCCGATCTCCTGTCCGCGATCGACCAGGTTGCTCCAAATGCCGGAGCCGGCCCGGCATTTTTCACTTTTCTCAACCAGGTGGGTTTCCCCCTCATTACCCTGAACCAGACGTGCTCTTCCGCCGGCTTATCCCTGGAGATTTCGCAAAAGCGTTTCATTCCGGCGGGCTCGCCGGAAGCGGTCCCGCAGCTCTGGCAGGCGCCCGTCTGCGTGGCTTGGCCCGCGCATGACGGAATTCATCGTGATTGCAAGCTGCTTTCAAAGGCATCGGAGAACTGGACCCCGCAAGGACTGGGGGGATGCCCTCCATGGCTCTTTGCCAATGCGGGCGCGGCTGGATATTACGCCACTTCTTACCTGCCTCCAGCCTCTTCCGCCAATCTCATTGCCAAAGGCCTTCCGGATCTCACGCCCTCCGAGGCCGCCGCCCTCCTTCGCAATATCCAACTCATGTTCTCCTCTGGCGTAGGCGACCTGCATCAGGATCTCACTTTCGCCGCTCAATTCAGTCGAAGCTCGGATGCCGGTCTTGTGCGCCAGTCCGCCACTCTCGTCGAAGGCGTAAACAGCTTCGTCCCAGCGCCGCTTCGTCCTCAATACTCGGCGTGGATCCGCTCGCTTTATCAAGCTCGCGCGCGGGAACTTGGCTGGCGGCCAAAGCCAGCTGAATCGCAAGAAGTGCGCCTCCTCCGGATGGAGATTGTGCCTCTTGTCGCGACCATTGGCGGTAATTCCGGCCTTCAGGCGGAGGCGGACAAGCTTGCCCGCACTTGGCTGAAAGACCGTTCCTCGCTCGATTCCGACATGATCGTCCCCGTTCTTTCTACGGCAGCCTGGAATGGCAGCCGCGCTTTCTTCGACGAACTTGTAACCGCCATCAAAGAAACGAAAATCCGGCGCGAACGCGAGTGGATGATCAGCGCCCTGCCGGAATTCCGGGATCCGGCGATTGCGCAGGTTGCACTTGACCTGTTCTTCACGCCGGGCATCGACCCGCGCGAACTGGAACGCAACCTCTTCAATCCGGTTAATGAAAACAGCCAGATACTGTGGGACTTTGTTCAGCAAAACTTCAGCCGATTGAACAGCGCTCTCCCAGGCGCACGCGGCATTCCCTTCGGAGCAAATCTCCCTCTTTCGGCGAGCGGCTTTTGTGACGCCCCCCACCGCAAGCAAGTCGCTGCCTTCTTTGAACCGAGAATCTCCAATCTGCCTGGAGGATCCCGCAATCTCGCTAACAGTTTGGAGCGCATTAACCTCTGCGCGGCTCGCGCGGCGCTGGTGCAACCGGCAGTCGCGTCGTTTCTTCAGACGCAGTAACTGCCCTGCTAAACTGAAGCCAAAATCGCATCTGCGGCGTTTCGTACGTCCGCTTTGTGCGGCGATTTCACTCCATGGCCATCCAAACGCTCTTCGGCTCGGTTCCTACCGAACCGGATCTCCTCGAAAAGCTGAAGGCCGGCATCAAGAAAACGCGATCAGGACTCGTCGAGCGCATCGAGGATGTTCTCTCCGGGAAGAAGGAAATAGATGAGGACCTTCTTGAAGAGCTTGAATACACCCTTATAACCGCTGACTTGGGCGTTCGCACGGTGCAGGAGATCCTGGAGAACATTCGCGCGCGCGTTGATCGCGCGCTGACGGGCGATGCAACTGAAATCCGCGCTCTGATCCGCGAACAGCTTCTGGAAGTGCTGCGCGCTTCCGAGACGCCCATTCGGGTCGTGAAGACGCCTCCTGCAGTGGTCATGGTTGTGGGTGTAAATGGCTCCGGGAAGACCACCACTATTGGCAAACTGGCCAACCGCTTCTTAGGCGAGGGCAGGAAAGTTCTCCTCTGCGCCGCGGATACCTTCCGCGCTGCCGCAATTGAGCAGCTTGAAGTCTGGGCGGAGCGCGCCAACGTCGATCTGATCCGGCAGAAGACCGGCGCCGATCCCAGTGCCGTGGTTTTCGACGCGCTGCAGGCCGCCAAGGCTCGCGGCGTGGATTACGTCATCGTTGATACCGCCGGCCGCCTTCATACGAAGGAAAACCTTATGGCGGAGTTGGAGAAGATGGGCCGCACCTGCCAGCGCGTTGTGCCTGGCTCGCCGCATGAGGTTTGGCTCGTGTTGGATGCCACCACCGGCCAAAATGGCCTCGAGCAGGCCCGTAAATTTACAGAGTCTGCGGGGGTGACGGGCATCATCCTGACCAAACTCGACGGCACCGCCAAAGGCGGTGTCGTGGTCGCCATCGCGCGTGAACTAAACCTGCCCATCCGCTTCATCGGTGTTGGCGAGAAGATCGAAGACCTGTTGCCCTTCGAGCCCGATAAGTTTGTCGAATCTCTCTTCGACTAACGCCATGCCGTCATATCTTCTGGAAGCGCTCGAACTCGCTCGCCAAGGCCGGGGCCGTACAAGCCCTAATCCGGCCGTCGGCGCGATCGTGGTGCGCGACGGCCAAGTAGTTGGGCGAGGATTTCATACCTGGTCGGATCTGGACCATGCGGAGATTATTGCCCTTCGCGAAGCCGGTGACGCGGCGCTAGGAGCCACCCTTTACGTCACGCTGGAGCCTTGCTCACACCACGGCCGGACAAGCCCTTGCGCCGATGCTATTATCCGGTCCGGCGTTTCCCGCGTTGTGGCCGCCATGCAGGATCCGAATCCGCAAGTGCGCGGCAACGGTTTCGAACGCCTTCGTCAGGCCGGCATTGAAGTCGTCCTCGAGTCCGAGCACACTGCCGCCGCGGAGCTCCTCAATGAAGCCTTCGTTCACTTCATGCGCACCGGGCGTCCGCTGGTGACCATCAAAGCTGCCCTGACGCTCGATGGCAAGATAGCGGCTCCGCAGGACAATATCGGCTGGATTACCAGCGAAGTCGCGCGCGCTGATGTCCAACAGGTCCGCCACTTCTCGGACGCCATTCTTACCGGTGTCGGCACGGTTCTTGAAGACGATTGCCTGCTGACGGATCGGTCCGGTCTGGAGCGCGCGCGTCCACTGCTCCGCATCGTTCTGGATTCTCAACTCCGCATCCCCCTGCATTCGAAGATAGTTACCAGCGCGCGAAATGATGTGCTGATCGTCGGCACATCTGCCGCGCCCGCCGAACGCCGCCACGCCTTGGAGGACCGCGGTATAAAAGTGCTGATCGCGGATGGTTCGGCCGGCCGGACTGACCCGCGCAAAGTCCTCGATTACCTCGCCGATTACCGCTACTTGTCGCTCATGGTTGAAGCCGGCAGTCATGTTAACTGGACTATGCTCGATTCGCAGATTGCTGATAAAGTGCTCTTTTACTACGCCCCTAAAATTCTCGGCGGCCTCAAGAGCATGCCGGTCGCGGGTGGGCCAGGCCGCATGCGCCGCGCCGATGCGATGCTGTTTGATCGCCTGATCGTCCATCCCATTTCGCAAAACGAGTTCGCCGTCGAAGCATTCCTCATCAAGAACTAAGGATCATGTTTACCGGCATCATCGAAGAACTAGGCCGTGTAATCGCGCTCGAATCCAAATCTTCCGGCGCGCGCCTTATGGTAGGCTGCTCCAGCATTCTCGCCGGCGCCGCTCCCGGCGCCAGCGTTGCCGTGAACGGAGCTTGTGTCACGATGGTCGAACTTACGGGTGATCACTTCTCTGCCGATCTTGCGCCCGAAACTCTCTCGCGCACCAATCTAGGCGATCTCCAGCCTGGATCTTACGTCAACCTGGAACGGCCCCTCCGCGCTAACGCGCGTCTCGACGGCCATTTCGTTCTGGGTCATGTCGATGGGGTGGCCGAGGTTGCTTCTCTGCATTCGGTGGGCGACGGCAACTGGTGGCTTCGCATCCGCGTCCCGTCGGCGCTCGCACGCTATATCGTCAGCAAGGGTTCGCTCGCCGTCGACGGCATCAGCCTTACCGTGGCTGAAATCGAGGCTGATCTGGTGGGCTTCACGATCATTCCTCATACGTATGAGAACACCAATCTGCGCAGGCGCCAAGCTGGTTCGCGCGTGAACGTAGAAGCGGACATATTGGCGAAACATCTCGAAAAATTGACCGCTTAGGCCGAGTTCTTTAGCGTTTCGCGAATTTCCGCCGCGGCCTTGCGAGCTTCTTGCAGCGCGCCCGTTGGAAAACTAATGGCTCCTACTTTCGGATGTCCGCCCCCGCCATACCGCTCGCAGATCGTCGCCAGGTTATGCCGCAGCGGTTCGCGCACCCAGGGATTCGACCCCACCGAAACCTTGGTCCGGAAACTCGAGGTGGATACCGATACCGTGTACGTGGAATCCGGAAATAAGTAATACGGGATGAACTTGTTATACCCCTCTATTCCGTAGTCCACCAGGTCGAAATAGATCACCCCGCGCTCATAAGAACCGGTCTTCCGGATCACGTCGATGTTTCGCTGGTGCGTCCCCTGCAGCTCGTTGTATTCCGCTTGAATTTCCTGGTCCGCGATAATCTGCTCCAGCGTGCAGTGCTGCATTGCGCGTATGATCTTATGCACCAGCCGTGGCCCTTTGCTGCCCTCAATTACCAAAGTCAGCTTCATTGCCGGCTCATTCATCTCAACCGCGGCTTCGGCGCTCTCATACAAAGCGCCATCTACGATGTCCGCCCATGTCACCAGCTCTTCCAGGTCCGGAGCTTGAAATCCGTAATGCTGCTTCACCACTGTGGAAATGAATTTTGTACACGAGCGGTAGCTTGGGTCGAACAGCTTCTTTCCCGAAGTGTCGTGCCGGTAGTGTTCCGCGTCTTCAGGACTTAGAAACGCGCTCTGATGATGATCAAACCACCAGGTCAAATTCGGATTTGTTGCGTATTTGAAATCGACAATAATATTCGCATCGCCATCGAAGAGGCTGTCTTCAAACAGTTGATCCGCCCGATGCGCGAGGCCCGTGTAATGGAATTCCGCGCCAGGATAAAACTTGTCCCGTAAGAATCGTGTGACAAAAGCCGCCGAGGCCGCTCCGTCGAAGCAGTGGTCATGAAAGAGGACTCGCACCTTCATCAAGAATGCCTGGTCTCCGAAAACCTTCTAGATTGCCTGACCTCGCGGAGAAATGCAAGTCATAAGCGATAATTGAAGAGTAAAGCGAATTCTGAGTCAATAAAAAGTGCGCGCGGCCCCCGCCGCCCCTTCTTGTCGTGGAAGTTACGCCGGCTATCAACGAACCATGCTCAAACCCAAAGAAGAACGCCCCTCAGACCTGAACCAGCAGGAGACTTCAGAGTGGCTTGAGGCACTCGAACAGGTCATAGACGAGGAAGGGCCTGACCGGGCCGGCTATCTGCTTGCCACGCTGTTGGACCGCGCCGCGGATTTCGGTGTCTCCACGGCGCAGAACCTCAACACGCCGTATCTCAACACCATCCCTGCTCATGAGGAGTTGCCTTATCCGGGTGATCGCGCGCTTGAACGCCGCATCAAAAGCCTGATTCGTTGGAATGCCGCCGCCATGGTTGTGCGGGCCAACAAGTATGACCCCAATATCGGCGGTCACATCTCCACCTACGCATCGCTTGCCGCTATTAGCGAAGTCGGCTTCAATCACTTTTTCCGAGGAAGCATAGACGGCTTGCCGGGCGATCTGGTCTACTACCAGGGGCACGCCTCCCCTGGCGTTTATTCGCGAGCCTTTCTCGAAGGCCGTCTCACGGAGCAGCATCTGATCAACTTCCGCCATGAGCTGCGCGAACATCCCGGCCTCTCTTCCTACCCGCACCCCTGGCTGATGCCCGACTTCTGGCAATTCCCCACGGTCTCCATGGGCCTGGGCCCTATCAACGCCATTTACAACGCCCGTTTCCTCCGCTATCTGGAAAACCGCGAGCTGATTCCCCGCACCGATCGCCGCGTGTTTGCTTTCTGTGGAGACGGCGAACAGGATGAGCCCGAATCGACCGGCGCTCTCCATATCGCGGCGCGCGAAAAACTGGACAATCTCGTTTTCATCATCAATTGCAATCTGCAGCGCCTGGACGGCCCGGTACGCGGCAACAGCAGCGTCATTCAGGAACTAGAACGCATCTATCGCGGCGCTGGTTGGAATGTCATCAAGGTCCTGTGGGGCAGTGATTGGGACGAGCTTTTTAGCCGCGATACCACGGGGCTTCTGCTGAAGCGCATGGAGGAATGCGTCGACGGCGAGTACCAGAATTTCAAAGCTCGCGGTGGCGCCTACGTTCGCAAGGAATTCTTCGGCAAATATCCGGAGCTGCTCAAGCTGGTGGAAGACAAAACCGACGAGGAGCTAGGCTTGCTCCGTCGCGGCGGCCATGATCCCGTAAAGATGTTCAATGCTTACAAGCGGGCGGTGGAGCATCGCGGCCAGCCCACGGTGATCCTTGCGAAAACCGTCAAAGGCTACGGTCTCGGCGAGGCCGGTGAAGGCAAGAACATTACCCATCAACAGAAGAAGCTGAACGAAGAGGAGCTCTTCTACCTCGCCAATCGCTTTAACATGGATCTCACCAAGGAACAGATCCACTCCATCTCGTTCGTCCGCCCTTCCGGCGATAGCCCGGAAATGAAATATCTGCAGGAGCGGCGCCAGGCTCTGGGTGGGTATCTGCCCGTGCGGCATCCTAAAAAGATCGAGATCAAGGCCCCCCCTCTCGACCTGTTTCATGAGTCGATGTTAGGCTCCCGCGGCCGTGAGGCTTCCACCACCAGTGCGTTCGTCTCCGTCCTGAAGGCGCTCATCAAAGCTCCCGAAATAGGGAAGTACATCGTGCCCATCATTCCCGATGAAGCACGCACCTTCGGGATGGAATCCATGTTCCGCGAGCGCGGCATCTATGCTCCCCAAGGCCAGCTTTATAAACCCGTTGATAGCGATGTGCTCATGTACTACAAGGAAGCGCAGAACGGACAGATCCTTGAAGAAGGCATCACGGAAGCCGGCAGCATGGCGTCTTTCACCGCGGCCGGTACTGCCTACGCCAGCATCGGTGTTCCAACTATTCCATTCTTCATCTACTACTCGATGTTCGGTTTCCAGCGGGTTGGCGACCTCATTTGGGCGTTTGGCGATTCACGCGGCAAGGGCTTCCTGATCGGCGGTACCGCCGGCCGCACTACGCTGCTGGGCGAGGGCCTGCAGCATGACGATGGTCACAGCCACGTACTTTCAAGCGTCGTTCCCAATTGCAAGAGCTATGATCCGGCCTTCGCGTATGAGATCGCTGTCATCGTGCAGGACGGCATTCGGCGCATGTACGAAAACAACGAGAGTCATTTCTATTACCTGACCGTTTGCAATGAGAACTACGTGCAGCCGCCCATGCCCGACGTTCCTAATCTGCAGGAGAAAATTCTGCGCGGTCTCTATCTCTACCAATCCTCCTCTACAGGCGCAGCTCAAATCAGGCTCTTCAGCAGCGGCCCCATCCTCAACGAAGCTCTCAAAGCGCAAAAGATTCTCGCCGAGCAGTACGGCGCCAGCGCGGAAGTCTGGAGTGTCACCAGTTACACCGAGTTGCGCCGCGAAGCGCTCATCGTGGATCGCTGGAACCGTCTGCACCCGAATGAGCCGCAGCGCAAGCCCTATCTGCTGGAGGCTCTCGGCGCCACCGATATGCCCATCATCGCCGCCAGTGATTACATGAAAATTGTGGCCGATCAGATCTCCCCGTGGCTGCCTGGCCGCTTGACTGCGCTTGGAACAGACGGCTTCGGCCGGAGCGATAATCGGGAGCACCTGCGGCGCTTCTTCGAAGTCGATGGGGCCAGCATCGTCGCCGCAGCGCTTTCACGCCTTGCCGCTTGGGACCGCTTTGATGCCGTCCGCGCTGCGCAAGCCATTCGCGAGCTGGGGTTGGATCCCGATAGCATCGACCCAGCCGTAGCGTAGGCTTCTTTTATCGTCCGTTTATATAAGCTGGCCGGTGGCATGGGACAATCTCCAGAAGCGAGCGTTCCTCCATGCGACCGTCGCGTCCCTTACGTATTGTCTTGCCTGGTGGCAGTGGTCACCTGGGCCAGATCCTGGCCCGGCACTTCCATGAGCAGGGGCACGCGGTTACGGTCATCGCTCGGCATGCCCAGCCGTCCGAGTGGCAAACGCTCATCTGGGACGCCCAAAGGCCCGGCCCATGGGCTCGTGCTCTGGATGGCGCTGATGTCGTCATAAATCTCGCGGGCCACACCGTCAACTGCCGCTACAACGACAGAAATCGGCGCGAAATCAAAAACTCCCGCATCTTTGCAACGCGCCTCATCGGCGAAGCGATCGCCTCCACGCCGCATCCTCCAGGGCTCTGGTTGAATGCCAGCACAGCAACCATCTACGGACACAGTATTGATCGGCAAATGGACGAGGCTGCTGGCGAAATCGGCGAAGCCGAGCCCGGCGTTCCCGAAACCTGGCGCTTCAGCATCGACGTCGCCACCGGCTGGGAGCGTACTCTCTTTGCTGTCCACACGCCTCACACCCGCAAATTGGCCCTGCGCAGCGCGATGGTGATGAGCCCGGAGCCTGACGGGGCTTTTGATATTCTTCTGCGCCTCGTGCGCTGGGGTATCGGCGGTAAAGCCGGGTCCGGAGAGCAGTATGTGTCTTGGATTCACGACGTCGATTTCATTCGCGCCGTTGAATTCATGATGGATCATGAGGATCTGGAAGGCGCTGTGAATGTTTCTTCCCCACACCCCATCCGCAACCGCGAGTTCATGTGCTGTCTGCGCCGCGCCTGGTGCACCAGCTACATAGGTCTTCCCACGCCCAAGTGGGTCCTCGCCGTCGGAGCGGCTCTCATTGGTACGGAAACCGAGCTTGTCCTGAAAAGCCGCCGCGTCATTCCTCGCCGCCTGCTCGATGCGGGTTTTGACTTCCATTTCCCCAACTGGCGTGGGGCCAGCCATGATCTCGTCGCCCGCTGGCGCCAGATCAATTCTGTTTGAACGCCCGCGCAGCCGCCCTACTCGCTGGCAGCTATCAGCTAGAATAACGCGGGACGGTCTGTTTCGATTCAAATACATAATGCTCGCGCCAGCCGACGCTTCCCTCCCCACCTTCATTGAGCTTCTCCACTCTGTTGCCGCTCGCAACGAAGCCGCTTTTGCTTCGCTTTATGATCAAACCAATTCCATCGTCCACGGACTTGCCCTCCGTATTCTCGGAAACCAGGCCGACGCGGATGAAGTGACACTCGACGTCTACTTGCAGGTTTGGAGGACCGCGGGCTCCTACAGCAGCGACAAAAGCTCTCCGTTGGGCTGGCTGCTGATGTTGACCAGAAGCCGGGCGATTGATCGCCTCCGCTCTCGCGCGGCGGAGGGCGAGACAGCACCCTTCGTTAGTACGTTGGCCAGCACTGCCAGAAGCCCTGAAGTATCGGCGCGTTCGCGCCAGGAAGCGCAGCTTGTGAACGCCTTCATGGCGGAGTTGCCTCAGGAGCAGCGGATGCTGATCCAGAAGGCTTTCTTCCAGGGCATGAGCCACTCCGAACTCGCCGTTTCCCTGGAGTTGCCGCTGGGAACCGTCAAGACGCGCATGCGTCTCGGCTTGCACAAGCTTCGCGATCTGATGGCTGCCAAATTGGACCGAAAGGGAGCTGCAAATGAGCGCTGACCGTCGCAAGGCGGCCGATAAGTTCACCGTTGATGCCGGTGGCTATGCTCTGGGCCTGTTAGGGCCAAAGCGTATGCGCGAGTACGAAGATCATCTTCGGACTGGTTGCGAAGCTTGCGCCCGGGAAGTGAAGTCTTTTCAATTGGTGGCTGAGGGCTTGGCCGCGTCCGTGCCTCCGTCTATGCCGTCGGACCGGGTTCTCGCAGACCTGCTGAACCGCGTCCGGCAGGAAAGCGAATCCACTGCGCCTCCGGGCTTCACGCTGCTCCGCGGTCCGGAAGCACGCTGGCATCGAACTCAGGCGCCTGGCGTCAGATTGCGAACTCTATCAGTCGAGAAAGGATTCCGTACTTTCCTCCTCGAGTTCCAGCCAGGCGCGACGTTTCCGCATCACCTTCACCTCGGCTTGGAGCTCTGCTACGTCATTTCGGGCGATATCAATTCGGGAGACGTTCACCTCACGGCGGATGACTTTCAGCGTGCGGAGGGAGACACTCTGCATCACGAGCTAAAGAGTGAAAAGGGCTGCCTTTTGCTTCTCGTCTCGACGGACGATGTCAAATTCGACTGCCCGCCGCCCTCCTGAGCGTCGCGTTGGTTTTTCTGAGCGAGCCCAATCCAAAAGAACGCGCAGCTCGTACTTAAGCTGAGTGTTCTAATGCCGAACCTACGAGCGATTCCAGCCCTGTTGCTGGCAGCGGCGGGTGCTTACGCTCATCCGATGGGTAATTTCAGCGTCAGCCATTACTCCCGTCTGGAATTGCAGCCGAACGGCGTCTCGATTACCTATATTCTGGATCTCGCCGAAATTCCTACTCTTGAACTTTTTCAGCAATGGGGAGTGGCGGCTGCGGATTCCCGCACGCTGCAGGAAGATGCGCAAAAACAGGCTCCTATCTGGCTCGTCAACCTCCGCATCTCCGTCGGGGCGCAGCCAGTTACTCCTGCGCTCCAAGATGTAAAGGCCATCCTTTCGGACGGTGCGGGTGGCATGTCCGTCTTGCGCGTCCTGATGCACGCCCAACTCCATGTGCTCCCCGGAGACCTGTCTTTCGAAGACGGCAACTATGCCAACCGCACGGGCTGGAAAGAAATCGTCATCAAAAGCTCACCGGAGGTGTCGCTTCAACAGGCTTCTAACTCAGATCGGGACCTGAGTCACGAACTGACGGTCTATCCGCCGGATTTGACGCTTACGCCTCCCCAGGATCTACAAGCTATTGTTCGCTGGACCGCCATCGCTCCGCTATCGCGGCTTCGTCGGCAGCCATCCAAGCCCGCTCTGCCGGCCGTCATTCCTCCGCTTCGCCAGGCTGTGATAAGTCCTGTCCACACATTTGCCGAACGCCAGCCCTCCGCTCCGGGCAGCATACGGCGTGGAGACTTCCTGTCTAACATGCTTCGTGAACAGCGCTTCGGTCCAGGCGCCATTGTTCTCGGCATCCTCGCCGCTTTTGGCTTGGGAGCCATTCACGCGTTCTCTCCCGGACATGGCAAAACGATCGTGGCGGCTTACCTTGTCGGAAGCCGCGGAACCCTGCGGCATGCCATGTTTCTGGGCTTCATGGTTACGTTTACCCACACCATAAGCGTGTTTCTCTTGGGTCTCGGCGTACTATTCTTCCAGAAGTACGTGGTTCCCGACCAGATCATTCCAGTTCTAGGAGCCATTTCGGGGCTTTCGATCCTCTGCATCGGATCTTGGCTTCTTTACAAGCGGACGAACGCTCTCGTCGTCAGCCGCGCACACCCGCACCAACACACCCACGATCATCCTCATTCGCACGACCATCCCCATCACCATCATCACGAAGAGCATGTCCACGAGAATGCTTTCGTTCATACGCACACGCATGGCGGCCATACTCATTCCCATGTGGTGCCGGAAGGCAAGGTTGGCCTCGGAAGCCTTGTCGCCCTGGGAGCCAGCGGCGGCCTTGTGCCATGCCCGTCCGCGCTGATTTTACTTCTCAGTGCGATTGCACTTGGCCATACCGCTCTTGGGCTGGCCTTGTTGGTCGGATTCAGCGCCGGCCTTGCGCTGGTGCTTATGGGGATCGGCGCCATGGTCCTCTACGCGAAGAACCTGCTGCCGAAAACGGAGTCAGCCGGGCGGCACGCCGTTTTTCAGCTGGTTCCGGTATTCTCCTCGGTCGTCGTAATTGTTCTGGGATTACTGATGACGCTTACAGCGGTTGGATGGATTCAACCGATGCGTCTTCTAAGTTAGTAAGTTCAAATCCGGGACTCACCTGAGTTTCGTAGAAGAATCGGAGGCCGCTAGTGCTTGCTTTAAAAGGATACACGCTGCGCAATCTATCCGGCGCCGCGCTGCTGCTCTTTCTATCGTGTCTGGCGAATGCCGGAACCGTCACAGTGAGCTCGACCGTTACGCCGGTAGGAGCACTGTTTCAATATGCCTACAGCATTGCCAACACGACGCCGGACGATGCGTTCTTAATTGACATACCTGTTTCCGGCGGAATGGTTGAGAACATTTCGACGCCGCTAGGATTTAAATCCGCCTACGATTCAGGTCTTGGGCTTGTGTCTTTCCTGGAAGATACCAGCACGTTCGGCCCGACGCCGCAGTCGGGCTTTTCGTTCGACAGTCCGGGGCGCCCCGGCGCGGGCATGTTTGAGGCAACGCTTGTCAACGGCGCCGGCGCGCTCTATACGATATCCGGGACAACCGCTGTGCCCACCCCGGAGCCTGCTTATCTTCCTTTGTTCGCGCTGCTCGTGCCTGCTGTCATCTTGATTGCAAGACGGCGCAGGGAGTCGGAAGTTAGAACGCAAGCGTAATTTACAACTAACTAAAGGAGAAACGAATGCTCAAGTCTATGCTTTCCGGCTGTGTCAGGGCGGCGGGCGCTCTTTTGATTGCAGGTAGCACACTGCTGGCCTCCAGTCACAGCGACGCTCCCCTTATCAAACAGGACCCCCAAGCCAATCTCACGGACGTGTACGCTTTCATCGGCGCTAAGTACAACGATCCTGCAATCAAAGTGCTCAACATCGTCGTAAATGTACACCCGTTCTCGGAGCCCGGCGATGGCGTCATGTATGAACGTTTTGCTGACGACGCGCTGTTTAGCATCAACATCGCTAACCCGAACACAGGCGCGCTCATCTTCAGCTACAATTTCCGTTATTCACCGGTATCCTCGGCTGAAGGAACCTATAAGAACCTGGACACGATTCTGTCCTATGGCCGCGGAACGACGATCGGCCCTATCGAACATACTAACGACAGTTCGCAGAACTATACCCAGACTTATTCGCTGACCAAAGTCGTGGCTGCGACCGGACAGTCTACCGTGCTTGGCAGCGAAATGCTGGTACCACCGCCAAATGTTGGTATGCGCACCACGCCTAAATATAACGATGCTGACGGTGTAGCGGTTTCAGGCGCCACAACATTTGCCGGCCTCGATACGTACACCCATGAAACGGTGTACTCCCTGCCCACGGGTGAAAGCGTTTGGAGCGGGTCCCGTGACGACAGCTTCTTTGCAGACACGGCGGGTATCTTTGATTTGCTCTCTCCGCGTATTCTTGGTCCGGACGGGCATGGCCAGACTGGAAATGGCGTCGACGGTTTCAAGGGTTACAATGTCCTCACTTTCGCCCTCCAGATCCCAGTTACCTCGCTGCCCACACCCATCGCGTACAACGACGCATTTACCGGCGCATCTCACGGCGTCGGTGTCTATGCTTCCGTCAGCCGCCCTCGCATCACCCTCCGCAGCACGTCGGGCGATGCCGTCACGGCTGGGCCCTGGATTCAGGTCAACCGTCTGGGCAATCCGCTCTTCAATGAAGTGCTGGTCGCGCTGAAAGATAAGGACAACTACAACCGGGATGTCCCAACTGATGATGCGGCCAAGTACAAAACTTACGCGCTCAATCCGGAGTTAGCGGTGTTGATCAACGCGGTTTTCGGTCTCGACTTCGCCACCACTGGTCGCGTCGATCTGGCCGCGGTCTACATACCCGATGTGCTTCGCGTCGATACCACCACGGGTGCGGTTCCTTTGATCGGGCAGGGCGGCAATCGTCTGAGCGGTCTGGGAGGCGATACGACCAATGGTAAATGGAGCGGTTGGCCCAACGGCCGGCGCCTTGGCGACGATGTCGTGGATATCGCGCTCACCGCGATCGCTAGCGGCCCCAGCTACAGCAGCATCTTCCTGCTTGGCGACAATATCAACGCCAATGACGAGTCTTACAACTTCGTTTTTCCCTATGCAGCTACGCCGCATGCCGGCCCAACGAACCGTAAGGATCCCACTCCATAGCACTGATCAAACGGGAGGGCGGCGCAGCGGCATTCCGCCCTTCGCCCTTCCGTAAAGATGAATCCGTCAAAGGTAGAAATGATGAAATGCGCGAACGCAGCAGCACTGATTTTATTGGCAGCTGGCACGCTTTGTCCGATCCTTTGCGCTCAACGCATAGGAGCCGGCAGCGGGTTGCCTGCAAACAGCCTGAATTCGTCGGCTACTGACAACGAGGTTTCGAAAGCCGCCGCGGATGCCGCCAAAAGACCTGCGAGCGAGGACGCCTGGATTCGGCTCGCCGACGCCTTGATGCAAAAGGGTAGGGAAACGGCGGATGTTGCTTATTGCAACCGCGCCGAAGGCGCTTATAAGAAGGCTCTGAAAATCAATCCCAAGCTTGTGCAAGGCATGATTGGCATGGCGTGGGTGAACGGTGTTCGCCATCAATTCGAAGTCAGCATAGACTGGGCTGGGAAGGCGCTCGCGATAGACCCGCAGTGCGTCGCCGCCTTCGGCTTTATCGGTGACGCAGCTGTTGAGATGGGCAATTATGCTCAGGCCTACGCGCAATATCAAAAGATGCTGGATCTCCGTCCTGATCTGTCGTCGTATGGCCGCAGCGCGCACCTGCTTCAAGTGATGGGCGACACCAGACGAGCCTCCTGGTTGATGGTGAAAGCCATCCAGGCAGGCAGCCCTTACGGGGAAAATACCGCCTGGTGCCGGTCGCAGCTCGCCTTGATGCTCTTCTCGCAAGGCGCCTATGTGCCCGCGGAGCAAGTGCTCGCGGAGGGTCTCAAGCGCACGCCGAACGACTACCGTGTACTCGCTGCCATGGGCAAAGTGAAAGCTGCCGAAAAGGACTATCCAGCGGCCATCGAGTATTACCGCAAATCGATCGAAATTGCTCCGCAGCAGGACGTAGTGGCCGCTTTGGGGGACCTTTACACTCTCGCCGGCAAGCCGGAAGAGGCGAATAAACAATACGCCCTCGTCGAATCCATCGCCCGGCTGAACAAGGCGAACGGAGTCACGGGCGACATGCTCACCGCCAAATTCTATGCCGATCACGACCGCAACCTCCCGGAGGCTTTGCGCATGGCTGAAGAGGAATACAAGACGCGCAAGAACGTCTACGTCGCTGACACGCTGGCTTGGTGCGATTACAAAAACGGCCGCACGGAAGAGGCTGAGAAATACATCCGCATTGCCCTCAGCCACGGTACTCCTGAAGCTGCATTTCACTTTCACAAAGCCATGATCTATGCCAAGGCCGGGGACCGCTCCATCGCACAGCTCGCGCTCTATCAGGCGCTGAGCATCAACCCGAATTTCGACGTGCTTCAAACCCCCCTGGCGATGAAGGCCATACAGGAACTCGGCGCCCAGCCGCCCAATTTGCAGGCTTCAAACTCCAAAAACTAGCCGGCACGTACACCGCGTCTGCGTGCTACGCTATGGATGCTGCGCGGAAGAATACCTATGGGCGAACTTAGCCGGATCGGTGTTGCGATCGATTCTGATCTTCTGAATCAGTTTGACAAGTTTATTGGCAAACAGGGTTATACGAACCGGTCTGAAGCCTTTCGCGATCTCATTCGGGATCGGCTTGTGACCGCGGTGGTCGAAACACCAGAGGCATTGGTTGTAGGAACGGTAACGTTGATCTACGATCATCACTCTCGTCTGCTGCCAAACAAACTGATGGACATGCAGCACGACTATCACGATTTGATTATTGCGACGACGCATGCGCATCTGGATCACGAAACCTGCCTCGAAGTGATAGTCGTGAAAGGCGAATCGCGGCGCATTCGGAAGCTTGCGGATCTACTGATCGGAACCAAGGGTGTTCAGCATGGGCGTCTCGTCATGAGTTCGCCGCGCACCTGTCTTTCTAAAACCGCGTAAGCCGCTTCAGCGCCGGAAAACAGAGGTGTCCGGATGATAGTTGCGCCAGTCGAACCAGTAGTCTTTTACTGCCGGATGCCGCGTAAGACAGGTTCCCGCGAGTTTGCCTGAAATGGCGCAGCCGCTAAAATCCCAGCCGCTTCCGGTACCGGAATCCGTCAGCAGTGCGCCGCTGGCGTCGATCTGCCTGTAAAATTCGCCCGCCTCAGCTGCCACCGGTTCATTTACCGTGAACACTCTTATCGATTCGTCGTCTGGGCCGGTCACGACCAGGATGGCGTGCCCATCGAGGCGATCCTCTATTAGCTTTTCAGAAAGGATCCGCGTTACAGGGTAGGCCCGGCTCTGCCTCCCTCCGTTTATACCTAGGATGAGATCCCGCGAGCTTAGTTCCGTTCGGGGAAAATCCAGCACGGTCGGCACTTTCGCCATGCGCGTCTCCCAGTCTTTGGCTTCGTACTCGCCGGCGTAACGTGCAACCGGTTTCAGCACCGTTCCGTCAGGAGCCTCGCGTCGCCATAAGCCGAATGTCAATTCGTCGCTATAAACCAGCTCTAATTGGGACCCGGCCAGTGGTCCTGCGATCGCTCGTCCGCTGATCTGCTGCCAATAACGTTCCCGTCTGCTCATCGCGCATGAGGAAATTCTGATTATTGATTCCCGCCAGGTGAAATGTAAGAACTCAATCCTCCGACCGTCCGCCTCCACACCAGACCGGTGTGACAGAGCGTTCAATAAGTGGCCACAATCGGCTCGCCGCCTACCGTGTCGTTCACTAATGGTGGTAGCCCATATCTCGAATCGGGTAAGCTCGCGCGACGCCATGCAACCGCACCGCAAGCACCATGTCATCCGAATCGAGATGCGCCTTGTCGGCTGCTTCAAACTGCGGAGTTCCCACCGGCTTGAACATCAATTCGTACACGTTGACACGGGTCAGGAGGCAGCCTCCGATTGCCAGCAGCAAAGCCACGGCGGCGATTATTCGCACGCCCCAGCGTGTCGTTCGGGACCAGATGAAAACTCCCGCGCCAGCACATAGAACGGCGCAAATCGCGGACAACCATGGGCCCGCCTGCTTCGTGGCTAACGCGAGAGCAAGTTCGTTCGCGCCTTGATGCCGAAACGGCCAGATCACATACATCGGTAGCGCGAAGCACCCCAGTGAGACGAAAGCCAGAACCACAGCCGCAAAGACGGCAAGCCGCAGACGAGACGAACGCATCATCGAAGTCCGTCCGCCTCAGCCGGTGCGGAAGCCGCGGGCCACCCAATGGCAATCGAGTAAACCACGCCTTCGTCACGCGGATTCAGCCCGAGCGTAGCGTTCAACTCGCCATCCGTGTATCCGCCCATGCAGAGAGAACCCAGCCCCCGTTCGACCGCCAATAAACAAAGATTCTGCGCGACATGACCCGCTTCCAGCAAGATATAACGGTATCCCCGCGGGCCATATTTCTTTTGAGTTCGATTGAAAACAGCCGCCAAAAAAATCACCGCATTGGAATGCTCGATCGCTTGAAACATGTATAGCAGAGGCTGCAGGAGCTTGAAAGCCGGGCCCGCGTGGAAGGTCTCCAGCGAGTGCTTGCGAACGTTGTAATGGTGCAGGCCGTCCGGCAGACCTTCCACTCGCTGAGACGCAACGTAGACCTCCAAGGGGAACAGCCCGCCCGCCGAAGGAACGGGCCGCATCAGGGCAAGAGATCCGCCCAACAGCGTTTCATCCGTTCGTGTAATTCCATAGCTCCCCCAAAGCAGAGCGCTCAATTGAGAGAGCGGCAGCGGCTTGGCTTCATATGCGCGGCACGAATAACGCTTGCCGGCTAAACGCGTCACTTCAGATTCGCGCGGCGCAGGCAAGGGAAACGACTTCAAAGAAGCCGCTAACTGCTTATACTCTACTTCGTAAGTTATGCTCTGGTACGCCTCAATGTTGCCCCATGGTTCTGAGTTCAGGTGGTAGAGCAAAGAGAGACTGGTTGCGTCTTCAAAAGGAAACATAGCTGTTTCTCAAGCCAAAGGGTGCGGACATGGGTTTAAATCCTCTTCCTTTAACCGGGCGTTGGCAAAACCTAGTTTTTGCGGTAACTCGAAGAGGCGAGTTCCGCCTAAACGTTCCTCGCCCCAGCCAAAATGGATGGGCTGCAGTCCGGTTGCAATGCCGCGTGCCACCCGCAACCCATAGTCCAACACGTCCGGCGTAGATAGATCGGCGTAAAGAACGCGGCAACCAGCTTCCTGCAGTGAAGCCACGCATTGCGCCAGATCCTGCTGCAAATCGCCTGTCGAGTAATCAGGCAGATCCTCGATGCGCTCTATGCGGCCGTTGTCCAGTAGGAACGAAAACTCGCCCAGTCGCTCGGGTACCGTAACCCACGCGCTGTGATCCTCCAGCGACTTGACATCCTCCGCTTTCTTTAACCGTTCCTGTGGCGGCTGCTCACGATAGCGCCGCGCTTCACCCGGATGAACCTGGCAGATCTCTAATATTGCGCGGCGCAGTGCCTTCCTCGGAGAGGCGTGGCAGCCGAGCCCGACCACCGCCGCCGGCCCCTTCCCAGTATGATCCAGCGCAATTGCCATTATCACGTGAGATCGGATATCCGTGCACATCCGGAACACGCGCAATTCTACGCCAAAATGCCGGTAGTGCTCGCGAATTGCCTCCGGCAAAGGATCTGCGTCCGTGAAGCGTACTTCGGGCGCGGGAAGCTTCGCCATCCATGTAATTAGGAACGCATCCCGCTCGATGCATTCGTACAAGCCATGCAAGATGGCATATTCCAGATTTGGCCCAGCGGCCAGCCCATTCGAAGTCGCGGGCGCGAGCCCGTCCTCCATCCGGCTTCGCGGAAACTGAAGATAGATCAGACTCGCCGGCACAAATACCACCCGGTCCGACGGCAGTTCGCGTGCCACCATCCAAGTTACTTCGTCCTTCAGATCCCATCGATGATAAGGAATACTGCCCCGCTCATATTGACCCGCAGAGTATAAGACAAAATCAGCCGGTGCGACGGCCTTGTCTGGCATCGCCTGCCACGTGGAGAGGAAAGCCGCTTGTTGATCGACATGCGAGGCGCAGTAGCGCTCGATTGCCTCCCCGATAGCTCCACGAATCGCTTCTTCTTCCGTGATTCCCTTTCCGACAGACCCTCTTTCCTGGGCTTTGGCCATCTGGAAGTCAAAGTGAGATATCTCGGCGCGATAGAGAATCGGCGGACACGGTTCTTCGGCTCCTCGCTGAAAGGGAGACACGCTTCGAATCACGCCTGTTCTGGGACTGACCAGATCGGCCCAGGGTCCGACAATCTTGCGCAGACTGGTTGCGTTCACGCCCGCTCCGCCGCGTTGGCAGGAAAGCACGCCGGGCACCAGGGCTTCTTTAGCACTACGTGCCTGGAACAACTCATCTCAAGCAAATCGAAAATCAGAATGCTCCCGCGCGTGGGCACTGGCGTGAGCCCGGCGATTTCCTTCATTGTTTCGAAGGCCAGCATGTTCGCCGCGATACCGGCTCCGAAAACCAGATTTTCGCGGCGGCCGCTATCATCCTGCTTCCGTCGATCCAATAATTTCTCAAACGCGAACGCGTCTTCCGGGTTGCCCGCGCAGGCCACCGTGCGCATCTTAAAGCAGAGATAGCAGGGCGTCTTGTAGGGGTGAACAGTCGGGCCCACAATGATCTCGTTTCCGGAAAGAGCGCAGGAACTCCACCGGATGCCCTTCTTTAGACACGCGCGATTCAGCTTATAAATGAGCGAAGCTTGGCCTGCATCCAGACAGCAGGCCACAAAATCCGACCCATCGATCACAGATGCGACCGACTCATCTGAATTCAGCTCATCGGCGACAATCTCCACCTTGGATTCCGGAGAACGCGCCGTAACACGGCGCTCCGTCACCTCCGCGCGAATCGATCCCAGGTCCGATCTTTCGAATCCAGCGGATAAGTATAAGTCCGCCGCCGAAACGGTCAGGCTGTCTACGCATCGGATCGTGCCCACATTGGCGGCCGCTAAACTGTCGGCCAAGCCCGCGCCTGCTCCACTTAGGCCAAAGACGGTCACCCTCGCGCTGCGAAGACGGTGTTGAATTTCGAAGCCATCCCATCCCGCTTCATGGAAGAAATTGAGCTGAGGAGTCAAGCGCGATTCAAAATCGCCGTTCCGTGTTTCGGCGCCGCCGTCTTCCAACAGGCTTTGACTTGCCAGTAGATCGAGCCCCGCTTCCAGATCGTTGAGGGCAAAGACATCTTCCACTTTGCGGCCTATGTCCTCCAGCGTGTGGTGCCCATCCAGCAGCGGGATCACGCGGCGTTCGAACTCGCGGAAGGAGTGACCCTTCAGTTTGATCTTGCGGCGTTCCGAAACAAAATATAAAGCTTCGTCGCCTTTGCTGTCCGGCGGCTCAGACCACACGTAATAGTGACTCGGAAGCCGGGGCCTGATAAGGTTGCGGACTGTCACAAGATTGCTTTAGCTCCTTCAGTAGATCACGTGCATGGAAGACCGCCAGGCTGAGGTAACGATCTGCCATTTCGATCATGGTTTTCGCCGCAACAAAACGGTCTAGAATCGCGCGTATTTCAGATTCGCTCACCGCCGGGCCTAATTCGCGAGCCAACGCCGGAGCGCTCTTCGCCGTGTCACAGCGCAAATACACTTGGGCCGCGATACCGTTGACCGCGTCCTGATACTTCTGCGCAACTTTGCGCGTATCTTCGATGAGTAGACCATCCTTGTGCGGCCTCGCATCCAGCCTGGGCTTGTCAGGTTTTCCTTCGGCCCGTGCAATCCACCATTTCGTAATCTCCTCGCGAAGCCCCTTCAAATAAGAGTTCGGGTCTCGCCGATCGGAGTAATCGAACTCAAAGAAGTACGCGAGCCTGGCCAGATCACGCCGCTCCAGCGGAAAGACATAGTAGTAGGCTGCCGCGGGACGCACTCGTTCGAATCCAAAATCCGCAGGTTTCGTATGAAAGGGACTGAAGCGGTCAAGGCGAATTGCCGCGCAACAAGCCGGTGCCGCTAAGTGCGTGAGCAGCGGAATCAATTCCGCCTGCCGGTCATATTCGCCAGGCGATTCCCCCGGGAAGCCCGCCAGAATATTCCACACGACTTCAATCCCGAGTTCCTGGCACCAGCGCAGCAACTGGATATTTTGTAATCCAGTGCAGCCTTTTCTCATCAGGCGCAAGACCTGGTCGCTGAAACTCTCAATTCCGGGTTGTATCCCGTACACGCCGCCATCCCGCAAAGTCTCGAGCTGCTCGTAGCGTAAATTCGACTTCACCTCATAAAACAACCGTAGATCAAGATTGCTTTTGGTCAGCAAAGGGAACAGGGTCTGAATGTAGCGAGTATCCAAAATGTTATCGACGCAATCGATTTGTTTCACGCCGTAGGTGCTGCCCAGCGACGCCAGTTCTTGAAAGCATCTCGCCGCGCTCTTGCTGCGAAACGCCATCGTTTCCCCGTTGAGGCCGCAAAACGTGCAATGCTGCTTCGCTCCCCACCAGCAACCCCTGGAGGTCTCGATCAGCGCAACGGGATGCAGTGTCTCGCCCAGGGAGGATGCCCGCGCCTGTTCGAAGAACTCCGAATAATCCGGCAGCGGGAGCGCATCCATGTCCGCGACCCTTTCCGGATGGCTTAGTTCGCCGCCGCGGCCAATAATTCCGGGAACCGCGTTGTGTGCCTTGCCATCAAGAACATTGGCGATGAAACGCGGAAAACTGAGATCCGCTTCACCGGTGGCCACGTAGTCGATCCACGGGAAAGAGCGAATGAATTGCCATCCCATCTCGCCTTCGCAATTCGCGCCTCCGAACACGACGAGCGGAGGACTCGCCGCTTTTTTCAACCTCTGCGCGACGGCAAGACAAGCGCAGGTTTGATGGAAGCTAGTCGGAAACCCGACCAATCTGGGCCGCAGCCGCTCTATACGCGCGACACATGCGTCGACAAAATTCGAGCGGAACTTCCTTGCTTCAAGAATGGAATATCTTGCCGCCGCATCCGGAAGGTGCGCGCTCAAGATTCTTGTAAGGTAGTCCTCTTCATCGGGGATCGCGTCTCCAAAGACAAGATCCGCGAAGAACCATTCGCCTACCAGGCTGCTCGGCGAAAGCGAATTCGCGAGCAACTGGTAAGTGGCGGCGCCGATAAGTTCGGCGAAGGTAATGTTGAAGTGTTCTACGCGCGATTCAAAGCCGGCCGTTTTGAGCGCGGCTTGCAACAAACTTACGCCTATTACCGGCCGCCGGAAGTCCGCAAACGGCAATGCTGCGAAAACAACATCCACAAGCGTACTCCCGGTAATCCAGTTCCTTTAACTGCCGAGATTTCCGAACCCCCCGCCTGAACTGGTTTGTTGGATGCAAGCGCAGGGCCCGCACGTACACTCATTAATGCAGATTTGGCGGATGCATGCCGGTTGAATGCAGCCCACCGAAATGCAGGCGGTCGAAATGCAACGCAAGCAGTTGTAAACGCAAGCCGCGGGTATCGCTGCTTGCATCTGTTGACTGCCCATCAACGAAGATACTTTCTGGTACGCCTTCATCTCCTCTTCGGTGATATGGACTTTGGATAATTTGTCTTCCAGCTCAGCAACCCGCATCTCTAGGGTTTTGGGCTGACTGCCTTTGCTCTGCTCTGCCATGAAGCGCTCCTTTGTCTTTCACCGGGAGACGTATTTACTCCCGGATCGCAGCCATCATACACCGAAACCAGACTTGGAAAAAACGGTGCAGGCAGTTAATGGCTCCGGCGCGCAAATCACCCTTCCGTCGCATACTCATAGGAAGGGGAGCGAAAGCGTGTGCGCAAGAAAATTTTCGAAGGGACCCACTCTGGCACCCTCCGCGGAAACGCCGACGTACTATCAGAAGGCGCTGCAACGGACGCCCAATCGTCCCAAGGCCATCTTCGGTTTAGCACGCTGTGCGCAAATCCTGGGCGATAAAGCGACGGCTCGTCGCCGGTACCAGGAGTTCCGGACCCTTTGGAACACCGCCGATTCTGACCGTCCGGAACTCGTCCAGGCGAAGGCGTTTCTCGCGGCGCCGTAGTTTCACCAATTGTGCCCAACGGCCATCGGGTAGGTTGCCAGGAGGGTAACTACCTTACAGTTGTGCGTCTGGTACCAATCCCTGGAGCTGGAGACGTAAGTTTGGTGATCCAAGTGCTCAGCCGTTAGTCGAGTCGCCTTTGATCAAGCCAATCAATTGTGGAAAACGGAAGTCGCAAATCAGGCGGCCGGCGTAAAAAGGAAAAACCGGTACAGGGAGCAGAGGAGATGAGTAAAATGTGCACCGTGTGCGGATACACGAAATCTCGAGCGATGGCAGATGCGAACATGCTGGGTTTGCAGCAAGAGCTTGAAAGTGGGTTTTATACCTGCTGTCAGATTGTGCAGTGGGCTGATGAGCAATGGTTGGCATGGTTAGACGCCGCGCAGCAAGATCGCGCGCGCGTCGGCCAGGTCGGCGCTGTTGGACTTGAGCCTCCGGAGGACGTATTCGTCTGTGTCCGTTTGCGCCAGCCGAAGCGTGGTCATGCGTAATAACACCGTCTATTTGGAAGCGCCATCCCGCACGCAAGATCTGCTGAATATCAAGTGGGCGTTGCGAGCCGCGGGTTGTTCCATTGGGTCAAGTTGGCACGATGGTGAAGCCAAGTAATCGCTGGAATCCCAAACGTATTGAACAGCTTCAGGCGTGTGACGTGCTCGTTGTTATCTTTGGGAAGGGCGACAAAAGCGCAGTCGAACTGGCGATGATGGCGGGTTTTGCCCTGGCTCGAGGTTTGCGGGTGATTTGGACAGGGCCGCCGGTCCGCGGGCTCATTGATTTTCGTGCCGTCCAGCTATTCGACACTGCAGAGGACTTTCGCAAGCACGTACTCAAGCGCATGTATACGCATGCGACGTCTGTAAGCAGCGAACCAGTGGCCGCGTAGATCACACAGCTTTCTGCAGCCGGCATCGCGCTTTCCTTCGGCCACTGCCTGTAACATACGCCGGCCAGACGCACCGAACAAATCGCTGGCCACGGCTCGATACTTTGATGTTGTCGGCTTCGCACATTTGTCCGATGCGATTCTTCACCCGATTGACTTCCTGCAGCCGGTGCACCCGCGAGCGGGTGAGATCCCGCAGCTCTCGGATCTCGGGGTGGCACGAAGCTGCCTTGTAAGTCTCCGTTCTCCAGATAGCGCGCCAATCGCTGGCTGTCGATCCGGTACCTCTTACGCCCGGCCAGCGCTTTGACGTGTTGCGGATTGACCAGCACCAAACGCGGAATCTCTCCTTCCAACACGTTCCAAACCGCCCGCCGCCGGGTGGCCTCTTCCGCCTCGCTTAACCCCCTTTTTTCATCCATCCTGATGACAACCCGCAGGGTCGTCATCGCCATTCACAGCCCAAGAAAATAATCCTATCCCCCAATCCTTCAGCCACTTAATTCCTCCCAACCACCACTCCAAAGTTCGTTTTCACCCCTCGCCGTGCTAGCGTCTAGCAGGCCCGCCCAGCATCCAACTGGCGGGCCAATTTTGCGAGGAGTCATCCATGACCGCCCGTCAACAGCGCCGTGCCGAGCAGCGCAAAGCCGTCAAGCTCGCCCGTAAAGCTGAAAACAACTCTGCGCCCACCGTCTCCGAAGCGCAGCTCCAGGCCAATCGCGCGAATGCCCAACTCTCCACCGGTCCCAGGACAGAGGCCGGTAAAGAAGCCATCTGCTGCAACAATCTGCGCCACGGTCTCGCCGGCGCATTTCACATCCTGCCATGGGAAAACGAAGACGATTTCGCCAGCCTCGCCCAGGCGCTGCAAGCCGAACACCATCCCCACACGCCCACCGAACAAATCCTGGTCCAGCGCCTCGCTCAGCACGAGTGGCTCCGCCAGCGCGCCGTTCACTTACAGAATCTATGCTTCGACGCTGAAGGGCTTCTCAGCGAGACCAAACAATTCTCGCTCTATCTCCGCTACCAGACCACGCACGAGCGCGCCTTTCACAAATGCCTGTCTGACCTGCTAAAGCTAAGAGCCGAACAGCGTCGCGCCGAAATTGGCTTTGAATCGCAAAAGCAGAAAGCCGCGGATCAAACACGCAAAGAAGAGCTCTACGAAGCCCGGACGCGTCTCGCGAATGCCAAGGCCGCGCATTTGGAACTCGACACGGACATACGTGGCAGCATCGAAGCCGTTCTTCCCGGCCACACGCCGATACCATTCAACGAAGTGAAAGGCGTCCTCAAAATCGCTCTCGAAGACGTCTTCGGCAATCGCGTGATATCGAAGGCCGCCGCTCTATAAACGAGCCTTCTCGGAAGCGGATGGCAGATCCGAAGCGACCGGCCTCAGTTTCCACGCGCACCACACCGTGATCGCCATTCCATAAACATTGAAAACAATATCGGTGATATCTTCGGCGGTCGAGTTCAGCAAAGGTCCGGCAATGGCAGACAGGCAGACTAAGATTTCAGCAGCCAGCAGCAGCTCGAAAAAGATCAGCCACACAAACGTGTTATTCGGCAGCCCGATCTTCTCTTTTCGGACGTTCCGGTGCAGGGTGATCAGGAACGCCAGGCTCGCGACGGAGGACGCAGCCCATAGAACCACACCCAACATCGCGATCGCCCCCTGGCTCCCGGCATTGCCTGTGTCGGCGAAAGCGAGCACCAGAATACCGAAAATCGTCGCCATCAACAGGCTCGAAATAAGGCGAAAGAGCGCGGTTCTGCGCGTTTTCGCTACTTGCGCGCGAATCTCTTCAAAAACATCCCATGCAGCGGCCGGATAGAGGAATACATAGAGAAATCTCGAATAGAACGAAACCCGGGCGGATTCTTGAGACTGGATTCCCAGCCACAGCCCGACGCCGTCAAAGAAAACTGCTAAAAGGCAAACCAGAAAGATGAAGAAATAGGTTCTCTGGAGTTTCAGCATTAAGAACCGCAGCAGCAAGAGCGCGTCCACTAACGCTGCCGCGATCTCTATCCAATAGGTCGCCTGGCCCAAAATCGACTGATTCAACATTCGCTTAGAACTATTTGAACCCACTACCTTCAGCGTCCGGAAAAGGGAGTACGCCTGGTACGGCGTCGAATACGCCGCCGCCGCTGACTGATTGAAAACGGAGGATACTGGGGATAGATAGTCGCAAGCTGGGAGCTCATATCAGGAGGAATCTTACAGATCTTTTAAACGTCTAAAAATTGGGAGGCTTGAGAGATGTTCAGGAATTTCGGGATTTTAGTGGTCGCGCTTGCCGCGTTGCTGTTCCTGCCCGCTCAATCGCAAGCCCAAGTCGGTTTCGGCGTTGGCGTCGGTCCGGCTTATTCGTACGGTTACGGGTATCCCTATGCGTACGGATCCCCATACGCCTGTGACCCCTATGCTTACGGCTATCCGTATTCATATTGCGGATATTATCCCTACGCGTATGGCGGCTATCCCTACTTCGGATTCTACGGCGGCTACTGGGGTTATCCGTACTATCGTGGGTATCGCTACGGGTATCGTGGCGGCTATGGCTACCGCGGCGGCTACGGCTATCGTGGTGGCTATGGCTACCGTGGTGGCTACGGCTACCGTGGTGGCTACGGCTACCGCGGTGGGGCCTACGCCGGAGGGCACTATGGTGGATTCGCCGGTTCTGCTGGCCATATAGGCGGGTTTGCCGGCCGCGGCGGCGGTGGCGGATTTCACGGCGGTGGTGGCGGCGGTCATCGCTAATTCCTTCGGCCGGACCACGCCTGCCGCGTTGAATCGGTGGGCAAAACATGCTCAAATAAAGTGATCGGCCCACCGATCGGCTGCATGTCCTTGCAGCACCCCATCTAGGAGCGTAAATAGTTGGAGCAAGCAGTTCTCGCCCTGGAGGACGGAACCGTCTTCGAGGGAATGAGTTTTGGTGCGCCTGTACAACGCGCTGGTGAAGTGGTCTTCAATACCGCTATTACCGGCTATCAGGAAATCTTCACTGACCCCTCTTATTGCGGCCAAATTGTAGTTCTCACGAATCCGCAGATCGGAAATTACGGCGCCAACGCAGCCGATTCCGAATCCGCCAATCCTTACATCGAAGGCTTGGTGGTGCGCGAAATTTCGCCCATGGCCAGCAACTGGCGATCCGATCAGCGCGCCGAGCATTTCCTGGCAAAATACAGTATCCCCGTCATCGCCGAAGTGGATACTCGCAAACTCGTTCGTCATCTTCGCGACCGCGGTGCCATGCGAGGAGTCATCGCCGTCGGCGAGCACGCTCACGAGGAACTCGTTCGCGCCGCTCAAGCTTCCCCCAGCATGGCCGGACAGAACCTTGTGTCACGCGTCTCCACGCCCTCGAGCTATCGCTGGACCGAAGGTGTCGAACCGGTTTCCGTCTCCGACAAGTCTGTCCCGGAACTGGCCGCTGACGGCGAGCAGAGCTTCCACGTCGTGGCATTCGATTACGGCATCAAGCGCAATATTTTGCGCCACCTGGTGCAGATCGGGTCGCGCGTCACCGTCGTGCCTTCCGGCACGTCCGCCGAAGATGTGCTCGCCCTGAAGCCTGATGGCGTTTTCCTGTCAAATGGCCCCGGTGATCCGGAACCGCTCGAACAGGAATCGGCGGAGGTTCGCAAGCTCATCGGCAAGACCCCCGTCTTTGGCATTTGTCTCGGGCATCAGATTCTGGGCTTGGCCTTCGGCGGCAAGACCTTCAAGCTTAAATTCGGCCATCACGGCGCGAACCACCCGGTGTTGAACAAGCTCACCAACAAGGTGGAAATCACCTCCCAGAACCACGGTTTTTGCGTCGACCCTGATTCCTTGCGCTCATCGGATGTGGAGGTCACGCACGTCAATCTGAACGACCAGACCGTCGAAGGCTTGCGTCATCGCCGCGAGCCGGTCTTCTGCGTGCAATATCACCCCGAAGCTGCGCCTGGCCCGCATGACTCGCACTATCTGTTCAACGATTTTGCTCGTGTGATGAAGGAGAACATGCGCTAGAGATGCCAAAGCGAACTGATCTGAAGCGCATCATGATCATCGGCTCGGGGCCGATCGTCATCGGTCAGGCCTGCGAGTTCGATTATTCGGGCGTCCAAGCCTGCCGGGCCCTTCGCGCCGAAGGTTACGAAGTAATCCTGATCAACTCGAATCCCGCCACCATCATGACCGATCCGGAGATCGCTGACCGGACCTATGTTGAGCCGCTCAGCCTCGCCTTTGCGTCCGAAGTGATCCGCAAGGAGCGTCCCGATGCCCTTCTCTCCACTGTTGGCGGCCAGACTGCCCTTAACCTCGCGGTAGAGCTTGCCGAGTCGCGGTGTTCTCGACCAGTACGGCGTCGAATTGATCGGCGCCAAAATCGACGCCATCAAGAAAGCGGAAGATCGCCTCCTCTTCAAAGATGCGATGCGTAAAATCGGCCTCGACATGACGCAATCGCAGCTCGTCAACAACATTGAAGCCGCTCTCGGCTTTGCCGCGCGCATCGGCTATCCCATCATCCTGCGCCCCAGCTTTACTCTCGGGCGGTACGGGCGGCGGCATCGCTTACAACCGTGAAGAGCTCGTTGAAATCCTGGAACGCGGCATTGACCTCTCGCCTGTGCATGAAGTGCTGGTGGAAGAAAGCGTGCTTGGCTGGAAGGAATTCGAGCTCGAAGTCATGCGTGATCTCGCGGGCAACGGCATCATCGTTTGCTCCATTGAGAACTTTGATCCGATGGGCGTCCACACCGGTGATTCCATCACCGTCGCCCCCGCGCAGACCCTGACCGATCGCGAATACCAGATGATGCGCGACGCGTCTCTGCGCTGTCTGAATGAGATCGGCGTCGATACCGGCGGATCGAACGTGCAGTTCGCCATCAACCCGCAGAACGGCCGCATGGTCGTCGTGGAAATGAATCCGCGTGTTTCCCGCAGTTCGGCGCTCGCTTCGAAGGCCACCGGCTTCCCCATTGCCAAAATTGCCGCGAAGTTAGCGGTTGGCTACCGCCTGGATGAGATCCGGAACGACATTACGCGCGCGACCCCGGCCTGCTTTGAACCCACCATCGATTACGTGGTCGTGAAAATTCCTCGCTGGCAGTTTGAGAAATTTCCCGGAGCCGAGCCGGTGCTCGGCACGCAGATGAAGTCCGTGGGCGAGGTCATGGCCATCGGCCGCACCTTCAAACAGGCCCTTGGCAAAGGCCTCCGCAGTCTTGAGACCGGCAAGTCTTCGAACGCCTCCTCTTTCAGTCCTGATCTGATTGCCAAACGCCTCATCACTCCCAATCCCGATCGGCTCGACTACATCCGCTATGCCTTCACCCAAAACTACACCGTGGATCAAGTCTTTGAGCTGACCAGCATTGATCCTTGGTTCCTGCGGCAGGTATGGGAAGTGGCTATTCTTGAGAGCTCGTTGAAAGGCCGCGCGCTTGACTCGTTTACCGCCAAGGAATTTCGCAAGCTGAAGCGCGACGGTCTTGGCGATCGCCAGATTGCGGAAGCCATCGATGTAGACCCGCTGGACGTTCGCGAAGCGCGCAAGGCGCTCGGCGTCGCAGCCATCTTCAACCGCGTGGATACCTGTGCGGCGGAGTTTGAGAGCTTCACGCCCTATCTCTATTCCAGCTACGAATCCGAAGACGAATCGGCCGTTTCTAATCGCAAAAAGGTCATGATCCTGGGCAGCGGCCCGAACCGCATCGGACAGGGAATCGAGTTCGATTATTGCTGCTGTCACGCCTCTTTCGCCTTGCAGGATTTCGGCTGCGAGTCGATTATGGTCAACTGCAATCCCGAGACCGTATCAACAGACTACGACACCAGTGACCGCCTCTACTTCGAGCCGCTGACGCAAGAAGAAGTATTGAACGTCTATGACACCGAGAAGCCTGACGGGTTGATAGTCCAGTTCGGGGGACAGACTCCTCTCAACCTCGCCATGCCGCTGAAGCAGCTGGGTCTCCCCATCATCGGAACCGATCCAGCCAATATCGATCTCGCTGAGGATCGCCGCTTGTTCGGCAAGCTGCTGAATGAGTTGGACATTCCTTCGCCAGCTCATGGCTCCGCCACCAGCGTTCAGGAGGCTTGTCAGATTGCGCAGAGCCTTGGCTTCCCGGTGCTGGTTCGCCCTAGTTACGTGCTGGGCGGCCGCGCCATGGTCATCGCCTACAGCGAAGAAACCGTTCGCCGCTATATGCAGGAGGCGGTCAGCTTCTCCGTGAAGCGTCCCGTTCTCATTGATCGCTTCCTGGAAGATGCCACGGAAGTAGACGTCGACGCGCTCTGTGATGGCGAGAATGTGTTGATCGCCGGCATCATGGAGCATATCGAAGAGGCGGGCGTCCATTCGGGCGACAGCTCCTGCGTTCTTCCAGCCATCTCGGTGCCGGAAGGCGCTATCCGCACCATTGAGGAATACACCGCCAAACTGGCCATCGCCTTGAACGTCATCGGCCTGATGAATGTTCAGTACGCCATCCAGAACGGCAAGGTCCACGTTCTCGAAGTCAATCCGCGCGCTTCGCGTACTGTGCCGTTCGTCAGCAAAGCCACCGGTGTACCGCTTCCCAAAATCGCCGTCGGCATCATGCTCGGCAGGAAATTGACTGACTTCACCGATTTAACCAGCGGGATCGTGAACGGAACTCTTCCGGTCCCGAATTACTTCGTGAAGAGTCCCGTTTTCCCGTTCTCGAAATTTCCTGGAGTCGATCCGGCGCTTGGGCCGGAGATGCGTTCGACCGGTGAAGTGATGGGAGTCGGTGAGAGCTTTGGCGAAGCGTTCGCAAAAGCGCAGCTTGCCGCCGGCACTCCCATTCCTGATCGAGGGGCTTTGTTCATCAGCGTAAATAACCGTGACAAGCCGGCCGCCGTCGATGTCGCGCGCAAGTTCCGCGACTTCGGCTTTGAACTCTTCGCCACGCGCGGCACCACCGCCGCCCTTAAGGCCGCCGGCTTGTCCTGCAAGACCGTGTTCAAGGTCAATGAGGGCCGCCCCAACGCAGTCGACCTCCTGAAGGCCGGCAAGCTGAATCTGGTCATCTACACCACTACCGGAAGCCACTCCTTTTCGGACGAGCAGACCATCCGCCGCAACGCCGTCACATACCGGACGCCTTGTATCACGACGATGAGCGGCGCCAAGGCAGCCGCCGAAGCAGTCGCGTCGCGCCGCCGTGACCCCATCCGCGTTTGGAGCCTGCAAGAGCTTCACTCGGCAAAAATACTGGCAGCGCCTGGCGCTTAATGCCGATGGCGCATTGAGTGCGGCCGCGTGAACGGAATGAATTCCTGCATCAGGTTGTAGGCGAAATCTCCGCCCAGGCTGATGAATCCTCTTTCGACGCCGTGGCCTGCCGAATCGATACTCTCTGGTTGCCAGAGGTCCACAAACTGGCCGGCGGCGAACGCGCTGATGACGCGTCCGTACCCGAAAGAAGATCTGCCATTATCGGTCTTGCAGAAGACCACCTGCTTCAGCGCATTGAACACCCTCTGATCCCCCCTTTTGTCTTGTGAGGGAAAATAGCGCGGATCTTCGTGCAGAACCGACTCGATAGCGAACGCGAACGTCTGGCGGGATAGGTTTCCTCCAAACCCTGAAGCGTAGCGCGTGAAGAAGCCGCCCGCGCCCTGGCCCCATTCGTAGGGGGAATTGCGGGCCTGACCTATAGCCGCTCCCACCAGCGCTCCTCCAAAGCCGCGCAGGCCGAACGACTGGACCACCCGGTAACCGAATTTATCGCGAGTCGTAAACGGCGGCGCGGAAACCGTCCTGGGCAGATCGGTGCCCGCGTTTTGCCCCGTGCTTTGTGTGGATTTCGGCGCCACCTGGCCCGGCTGCGGAGGCGCTGAGTCAGCAGCGCGCGCTGCAAAGGGAGCAGCCGGGAAAGAGCAAATAGCCAATACGGCCGCTAAAGTCGAGCGGTTCATCAGAGATTCGATGCAGATCCCGCCGAAAAGGCGTCAGCTCGAATCTATAGCTCCGGTTCCTGAAAGAGCCGGATGCCTGCAATACCTTCCGCACCGGCATGCATGCAAGCGGCCGCATTTTCCCACGTCACTCCACCTAGCGCGAAAACCGGCTTGCCCAGCAGGCACGCCGCTTTCAACATCTCCAACCCTGTCGCTTCGCCCTTGCCTGGCGATTCAAAAACAGGACTGAACGTCACCAGATTTGCCTGGCACTTGCGTACTTCCTCCAATGTGTGGCAGGAGCGTCCCACCAGCAGGCCCGGCAACGTTTCGGCCGGAGCCCCGGCGGGAAGGTGGACGCCGTCCGCTCCGGTAGCCAGGGCCACGTCCGCGCGTGAGTTCACCAGGATTTTGGTCGGGATGCGGCTGCGGACTTCGCAGTCGCGGACTTCTAAGACCGCCAGTGTGAACTCGAATAACTCTCGCGCTTCTATATCCTTCTCGCGTATCTGGATGTAATCCACGCCCAGGTGCATTTGATCGCGAATCAATTCCAGCAGCGGGCGGAATCCGCCTACCGATTTGCGATCCGTGATGTAGTAGCGCTTCACTTCCCGATGAAGTATACAGCAGCAGCGGGGATTTGCAGGGTCAGGCGCTCTGCTCCGCGCAGAGCCTCGTATTCGGTTTCGCTGACTACCGCGAAGAACTCGCGCTCAAACTGAATACGTATGCCGCGAGGACATGGATTGGCGTCCAACACGTTCAGGATGATCTGGTTGCGAAGCCGCCCGGCTTGCGGCGGGCAAACGCTGATCTCTGACTGCCGTATGCACACGCTGCCGTGGTCGCCTAACAGGTGGCCCGGAAAATACGGCCCTTCCAGATCGCCGTCAAACACGCGCAGCCGGCTGGTGTTCCTTCCCGGATCGAGGGCTTCAATATCTGCCGGAGCCAGATTGAAAATGCCCATGGACCGGGCGATCTCTACGCTGGCAGGCTGATGAAACACCTCCTCTTTCGGTCCGCACTGCAGAAAGGTTCCACCGTTCATCAGGCATACCCGGTCCGCGAGCTCGAAACATTCGTCCAGATCATGCGTGACCAGCACAATGGGGGCATCCAGCCGGTCGCGGGTTTTCTTCAGGAGAGCGTAGAACGATTCGCGCAGGCGGCCGTCCAGCCCACGCGTCGGTTCGTCCAGCAGAAGCAGGCGCGGTTCGGTCACCAGCGTCCTCGCCAGAGCAGCGCGCTGCTGCTGGCCGCCCGATAATTGAGGCGGCTTTCGACCGGCCAATTCCGTCAGTTCGAACGCCTCCAGCAACTCGTTCAATCGACGGTGCCGGTTGAGCCCGCTTGCCTTGCTGGCCGCGGCTGAGCCCGCAAACCGCAAGTTCTCTCGCACCGTCATGTGCGGGAACAGCGCGTGTTCCTGGAAGATGTAGCCGCAGCGCCGCTGTTGGGGAGCAAGGTGCACGCCCGTAGCCGCGTCGAAGTAAAGATGATCGTTCACCAGAATGCGGCCCTCGTCGGGCCTGGCGAACCCGGCGATGCAATTCAAGGTCAGCGTTTTGCCGGAGCCGCTCGGACCGAACAGAACCGTGATGCCGGGTTCCGCGGTCAAATGAACATTGAGCTCGAACGCCGGTGAATTGGGCTTGGCCGGCAGCCGTTTCACCAGCCGCGCGTCAATGCCCTTCATGCGGCGGTGCCGCCGCGCGAAGCGCGAGTAACGAAATTGGCCGGCCAGAGCAGCCCCAGCGCTACTGCGGATACCAGCAGAACCAGTATGCGCGCCAGCCGTCCATTGCCGGATTCCACGGCGTCGTAAATGGCCACGGACAGCGTCTGCGTCTGGCCTGGTATGTTTCCGGCCACCATGATCGTGACGCCAAAATCGCCCAGCGATCGCGCAAAGCTTAAGGTTCCTAGCGAAGTCAGCCCGCGCCATGCAAGGGGCAGCGTCACGCGCCAGAAAGTCTTCCACTGCGATGCGCCGAGGCTGTGCGCGGCCCATTCGTAGCGATAATCCACAGCCTCCAGCACGGCGCGGGCCGCCTTGATATAGATGGGCGCGGAATGCAGGAACGCCGCCACCACTGCCGCTTGCCACGTGAAGACCAGCGGCCGCCCGAAGACAGCTTCGTAGACGTGTCCGAGCGGAGAAGCTCGCCCTGCCCAAATCAAAAGGAAATAGCCAAGTACCGTTGGCGGCAGAACCAACGGCAGCGTAATCAGCGCGTCCAGCAGGGCTTTACCGCGAAAGCTCTTGTGCGAGAGCACATAGGCAAGCAGCGTCCCGATACTAAGAACAAAGACTGTGGCGAGACCCGCGACTCGCAAGCTGAGCCAAAGAGGAAACCAATCGATATGGAACGAAGCGCTCATGGATCGGGCGGAACGGAGGTCTGGGAAGAACGATTATAACGGCCAAGCCTTCCGCTAAAGCCTCTCCATAGTTGAAATGTGTGTTGCAATGGGTATAGAATTCGGCGGAGGAATTTGGCGCCGTGCTACGTCGCCGGCGCCCGTATTGGCAGTGTGATAGGCGAATCCTGGGTAAAGCACTAGGATTGCCTAGAAAAATAGAACGAGGCCCGTCTTCGGTATGAATCTTACACTCAACCTCATTCTTTGTGGGGCCCTTGTGCTGGTGGTTGTGGCGCTCTATCTCTATCACAGGTGGCTGGAGAATCACCAGGACCATTACATTCATCTCCACAACGATTCGCATGACGCTAGCATCATTGACAGTCAAACGACCATGGCGAAGCGCATCGAAATGGTCGAAAAACTTAAGAACGGTCTGCTCATTGCCGTGATCGTGTACGCTGTCGCCATTGCGGCAATGGCGATTTACACCGCTTGGAATACTCAGGGAACTTAACAGGCGAAATTACCAGATAATGTGTTTATGAGAATACCGCCGGGCCCCCGAGGACGCGAAGTTCTGGCCTTCCTCGGGGGCGGCTCCATCGGCGGGACGCTGGATTTTCTTGAACGGACCGCACGGCGGTTCGGACCCATTTCTTCCTTTCGTTTTTTGCACAAGCGGATCTACGTCGTCGATGACGCCGATCTGATCAGAGCCATCCTCATCACCCAGCAGCATAAATTTGAGCGTGATTCCGGCGCCAAGCTGCTGCGTGAACTACTAGGCGAGGCCCTGATTACCCGCGAGGAGCCGCTTCACCGCGAACGGCGCCGCGTTCTGCAGCCCGCCTTTCATCGTGAACAGATCGCCTCCTACGCGGGCATCATGTCAGCCGAGTCTGAAAGGATTTCCAGCTGCTGGCGAGCCGGTCAAGTCATAGACGTCCGGAAAGAAATGCGGCGGCTCACTCTGGCGATTGCCGGCGAGTCGCTTTTCGGCGCGGATTTCAGGGAAAGCGCAGACCAGGTCGCGGATGTGCTTCAGCGCGTCGCCAGACGCTCCCGCTGGCTGGCTCCGCCCTTCACCTTCATCGAACCTTTGGCGGATGTCTACCGCACGCTGTTTCCCGGCGGCCGCAGTCTGTTCTTCGCCGGCGAGCGCAAGCAGCTTGACCGGATCATCGCTCCCATCGTTCGGAACCGCCGCGGTTCCAGCAGTCGAGATGTGCTCTCCCTGCTCTTGAACCAGCGTTATGAAACGGATGAGCCACTGCAAGCCCGGGATGTGCAGAACGAGGTTGTAACGTTTGTTCTCGCGGGCCATGAGACGACAGCCTCGGCCTTGACCTGGACCTGGTTTCTGCTTTCGAGACATCCCGCCGTTGCCGCCCGCCTCCATCAGGAACTCGATATGGTACTGGGCGGCCGTCTGGCCACGCTGGAGGACGCCTCGAATCTGCCGTATACGAGCTTAGTGTTTCAGGAGGCGATGCGCCTCTTCCCGCCGGCGCCGGCCTTTGCGAGACGCTCGAAGGAATCTGTGGAATTGGCCGGATACACCGTTCCGGCCGGCTCGAGTGTATTTCTAAGTCCCTATGTCACGCACCGGAATCCCGCCTATTTCGAGCGGCCGGAAGAATTTCGTCCCGAGCGTTGGGAAGCGGAGCCAGCCCCTCCGAAGTTTGCCTATTTTCCCTTCGGCGGTGGCGCAAAGATGTGCATTGGCGAACCCTTCGCTAAGCTCGAAGGACTGCTGGCGCTGGCGGCCCTTGCCAAGACCTGGGAACTTGCGGCGGTGGACCTCGATGCCGTCCGCCCGGGGCCCGGTATGCTGTTGAATCCCGACCGGCCCATACTTATGAAGCTGAAGAGGCGAGAAAAGCAGCAGTGCGGGCAGGCGTTCAGCCTCCGCGAGGAGCAGGCGTGCCGCGTCCCGCAACTTGGCTAGCGTCATCAGCCGTGTTCCTGCTAGGGGCGGCCGGAACTCTGGCAGGCGCGCTGGTTTATAGCAACACACAGCCGCCGGTCATACGTATTGCGCGGGTTGCGCTCCAGATTGTGCCGCTCAGCCTTCGCGCCAATACGGTCGGCAGCCGGCTGCAGTTGAACTGGAATCCGGAGAGCACCGCTGTCCAGACCGCCGTCTCCGGAGTCTTGCACATTCAGGACGGTCCGGATAGCACCGATCTTCCGCTGGATGCGCCGCAGCTGGCGAACGGCTCGGTTGAATACGCGCCGATTTCACAGGTAGTGGATTTTCGTCTCGATGTGCAGAGTAAGTTCGGACCGGCCGAAGCCCGTCTGCAAGTGCTGGAGGCAGCGCCCCCGCCCGTTCCGCAGACCACTTTAGTGCCTCCGGAGGCGCCTCCGGACGAAGCGTCCGCGTATGATGAGAGACCCCGCCGCGCGCCGAAGACCATAAGGACGGACAGGGCAGAACCCAAAAAGCCGCGTTAAGAGCAAACATGCTTCAAGGCTTTTTGTTAAAGACCAGCTCCTCTGACTTATCCTGGGGATCGATATGCTCAACTTCAACGTTCAGCGTCTTTGGGTCTGAACCCATGCTCAGCTTCCACTGCACGACGGCGTCTTCCTTCGGCCCGTCGGTCTTCAAAATCATCAGCGCAGGACCGTTATACCAGAGCGAAACTTTTGCTTTGAAGCCCGCCTCATCGTATTCGCATTGACTCCCACCGACTTTGCATGAGAACTGCGAGGTTACGTCTTTTCCGTCCTTCCCGTGAACAACGCGCGTGAAGTTTATCTGACCGGCAGCGTCCTTAATGGTATAGGTAATGGCCTCATCGGGGGCGGCCGGGTGGCTCTGGGTCGCATTCAGCTCCCAGGTGCCGCTATAGCTGGGCGGAGCGGCATCTCCACACAGCGTCAGAGAGCAAAGAAAAGGCGTTGCAAGCATAGCCAACGCCAATGTACAGCCGCGCATTACATCCCCCTTGCGCGACCCTCGACCAGCGGGGTCGTGATTAGGTATTTGTACTTACAGCGTAACTCAATTCGCGCGTGCGGGCCAGATCCAACGGAGCCTAATAAAGGCGCCATTTGATGTTACAGCCGAGACTGGGCATCTGTTTGCGATCCACAGGGCGTCCATCGAGAACCGCGTCAATGGCGGCGCGAAGATCCCGCCCCGTAACAGGAACGGAATTGCCGGGGCGGCTGCCATCCAGTTGTCCCCGGTATGCCAGCTTGCGGTCCGCATCGAACAGGAAGAAATCCGGCGTGCAAGCGGCTGTGTAAGCCCGGGCCACATCCTGAGTCTCGTCGTAGCAGTAGGGGAAATTGAAGGCCAGCTCGGAAGCCATCACCTTCAGGCTGGCGGGCGAATCATCGGGATAGGCGGCTGCATCATTTGATGAGATGGCCAGGATGCCGAGCGGCGGGCCCGCATAGTCGCTACCGAGCTTTGCCAACTCACCCTGCACGTGCTTCACGTAGGGACAGTGCCGGCAGATAAACATAACCAGCAAGGCCTTGTCTTGCTCAAACCGGGCAAGCGTGATGATTTCTCCGGAGACGACCTCCGGCAAGGCAAAATCGAATGCCGGCGTACCGAGCGGAAGCATCGTCGATTCGGTGCGTGACATGGGTTCCTAAGGCCAGCGTAACAAGCGGGATCTAAAACTGAGTCCGGGGAATGATATACAACAGTTTTGAGGACATGCGGCGGAATGTTTCGCGCTGGATGGCATGGTGGTACGGCGCGATTGCGGTCGGATTCGCGCTTCTCGCCATCGATCACATCGTCGTCGGAGATAAACCGTGGCTGATTGCAGTTCGTTTCATTATCGCTGCTGGATTCGCATTTCTCGCACTGTTCGAGCTACGCGCCAGGAGGGGCCGCTGACGTGCCAACATCCATGATTGTCGAGACTCGCCAGCCGGAAACTCAACCCGGCTATGACCCGGGCCTGACCCAGAAGTACACCGGCGTCCTGAAGCGATTCATCAATCGCAACGGACAGTTTAACGTCCGGCGCGCCGATGTCTCCTGGCGGGACATTCATCCGTATATGGTCTTGATCAGCATGCCGTGGTTGAACTTCTTCGCCGTTGTGCTGTCTGTGTTTCTGTTCGTAAACCTGACTTTTGCATCGGTCTACATGGCGGTGGGACCAGAACACATCAAGAACGCGGTTGCCGCGACGGAGGCGGAGACCTTCCTGAATCTCTTCTTCTTCAGCGCCCACACTCTCACCACGGTCGGATATGGCAACATGTATCCCGAAGGACCCGACGCCAACGCCGTGTCCGCAATCGAGGCGCTGGCCGGGCTGATGACGTTTGCTGTCGTAACGGGGCTGGTCTTTGGACGATTCTCCAAGCCTTCCGCCCGCTTCGGCTTCAGCGACAGCATGGTGGTCGCTCCGTACAGGAATGGCCTGAGCCTGCAGTTTCGGGTCGTGAATCGCCGAGCCAATAATCTGATTGATGTCGAAGCCCGCATGCTGCTCATGACTGTGCATGCGTCGAACGGAGGTTTACAGCGCAAGTACACGCCGCTGGAGCTGGAGCGCAAGCAGATTCTGTTTTTCCCTCTCCCCTGGACCGTGGTACATCCGATCAATGAGTCAAGCCCTTTTTACGGCAAGACCGCGGAAGAGTTGGAGGAGTGGCAGGCCGAGGTGATGATCGTGGTGAAAGGGTTCGACGATACGTTTGGACAGACGGTGCATGCGCGATACTCCTACCGCTACGACGAAATCGCGTGGGGCGCGAAGTTTGTTACAGCCTTTGAGCAGGTGTGTTCCGATAACCTGATCGTGCAGCTCGACAAGATAGGGATCATTGAACAGGCGCCCCTTCCGGGGCCGGCATAATCGGGGGCCGGAGCATGCAGGAGCCGGAACTGGATCCGTGCGTATTTTGTAAGATTGCGGCCGGAACTGTGCCCGGTGATGTCGTTTATCAAGACCAGGATTTTGTGGCGTTCCTCGACAGTAATCCGCTCTTCCCGGGCCACGTGCTGCTCTCCCCTCGGGAGCACTACGTTACTCTGCACGAACTGCCTTCGGAACTTGCCGGCCCCGCCATGCTGGTGACTAAGCTGCTCGCCAAGGCGGTAGAGTCTGCCGTCGATGCCGAAGGAACGTTTATCGCCATCAATAACCGCGTGAGCCAAACCGTCCCGCATCTTCACATTCACATCGTTCCGCGCCGCCGACGGGACGGTTTAAAGGGTTTTTTCTGGCCTCGCCAGCACTACCGCGACGAAGCCGCGCGCGAAGCCGTTCGCGACGCGATCGAGCGCGAAGTCCGGAAGCTGCTGGCTGAAGCCAACTAACCCAGGTTACTAACCCAGGCTACTAGCCCAGGCTGACGGGAGAAGCGCTTCTCGAGAGCGCTTCCACGATGCGTTCGCGCTCCCGCAAGCCTTTTTGCACGGCGGATTCGGTAGAAAATTTGTAAACCACGAGACCTATCAGGAATTCAAACGCCAGCAGAGCCAGAAGCACCCAGTCCCTGTGAAAGGCATAGCGCGCCAGAAATGCGAATCCAATCAGCAGAAACATTGCGATGCTGCAACCGAGCAGCCAAAGCTGCATCTTTGCGCCACCCTGCTTCTTGAACGTTTGGCGCGGATCGATTGGACGCGGGCCGTTGAGTGAAGTGAAGTTGCCAACCGACAAGAGGAACACGGTAACCACGGCAGAAGCGGCCATGCCGGCGGCAACACTAAAAGGCGTAAAGGCTGCGCGAATCAGTATCACTACCAGTAAGACCGCGATGGTCTGCAGAATGACAAAGACGATGGCAGTAAGGTTCTTGGCGCGGATCACTGTCTCCAACGGCACCGGAGTGACAAAGTAAAGCTGCGCGGCGCCGCGATCCAGGCCGAACGCATTCAACAGAAGCGCATCGCTCAGGAGCAGCAGACCATACAGATTCACCACAGGCAGGAAATTCTGACTCATCCAGCCTGCGCCGGGATTTCCGCGCCGGAGCGTTACGGGTATAAACACGACCACGCTGAAGATACATGCCATTCCAAACAGGACGCGAAATCGCGGCATCCGCACCAGCGATTGAAGCTCTTTTTGCAGCAGCGCAGCGAGTGGATCGCGGAACAGGCGCGAAGGCCAACTTGCCAGGCTCCGCCTGACGCGAGTCTCTTTCAGGTCTGCCGCAGAAGTGGTGCGGAAGCTATCGTCTTCGCGAAGGCTCTTGCGAAACATTGCGCGCGCAAACAAATAACCGAGCACCGTCCAGGCGCAAAGCAAGAACAGATCGGCTGCGGAAGGGCGGCCCAGGCTCAGAGATGCAACGCCGCGCCAGGGCGTAGCGGGATAATTCGCGGCACGAAAGAAATAGCCCCGCGTTTGCTCCCCGTACCCGCTCCTGAGCACCAATTGAGGGATCACGGCGATACTGATCAGCAGAATGGCAAAAATCTCGCGGAAGCGATTGCGCTCAAACGAGTGGAGGATCAGATCGCGGAGCGCGAGCTGGAAGAAGAGATTCAGCGGAATAAAAAGAAGGGGAGCGCAGGCGGCCCAAAACGGGATGCCAGGGTGACGGAGAAGTCCGGCTACCGTGCCCAGAATCAGCACGATCATTTCCGGGCTGCTGGTGATGCGAAGCAGGACTTCGATTCCGAACAAAGCCCCGCTGCTGACCGGGTAGACTTTCAGCTTATTCAATTGCAGCGACCAACCGCTGCTTAACGTGAACAGCGGAATGATCTGCCAATAGAGAAATACGGCGAGGAAGCCGACCGGCAACCACTCTTGGAGACCGGCAAGCGGCGTCCGCGGGATCGCGATGGCGAAAAGAACCGCCGCCGCGGCAAACAGGCAGTACCAGAGGGTGGTAAGCAGCCACATGAGAATCGTGCCCGCGTTGGTGCGCGGCAAGTGATTCCGCATCGTGCGGAACTGCGCCCAGGTGATGGCACGAATCTGCTGCCACATACTACAACCAGTCCAGCTTCTCGCTGTAGCGCTCAGCCCCGACGAGATTGACGAAGATGTCTTCGAGCGTGGTAACACCTTCGGACGCGCGCTGCCTCAACTCCTGGATGGTTCCCTGCGCGATAATTTTGCCGCGGCTGATGATGGCGACTTGATCACAAAGCCGCTCCACCACTTCGAGAACATGCGACGTCAGGAAAATCGTCGCGCCTCGATGCACCTGCTCCAACAGGATGTCCTTCATGAGCCGGGCGCCCACGGCATCTACACCTTCGAACGGCTCATCCATCAGGAAGAGCTTTGGCCGGTGAATCAGCGCACTCGCCATCGCCACGCGCTTGCGCATGCCTTTGGAGTATTCGCCCATTAACTTGCGCGGATTTTCGCTTAGTTCAAACAGGTCCAGCAGCTCACGGCCGCGCCCCCGCGCAAGCGGACGCGGTAAACCGTAGAGGCGCCCGACGAATTCCAGATATTCGGAACCGGTCAGGTAATCAAAGAGCAGCGAATCGTCCGGAACCAACCCTATCTCCCGGCGAATCGCGAGCGATTGCTCCGGCATGGGCATGCCGAGAATCCGGACGCTGCCCTCGTCGGCTTGGGCCAGCCCCATCAAAACCTTTATGGTGGTGGTCTTTCCGGCCCCATTCGGGCCTAGAAATCCAAAAAAACAGCCCTGCGGAACGGTCACGGAAAGTCCATCCACCGCGTGGAGTCCACTGTAGATCTTGTGGAGATTTTGGATTTCGATCGCGGGAACCCGCGACACTGGCAGGTCAGCCGCGAGCGTCTCTGGGGAGGCGGACATCAGGGTTGAGGTGTTCCTTGCCCGGCGCGGACGGCGGCCATCAGAGTGCCCATCTGGCGGAGGATGGCGAGCTTGGCGCGGGTTACCTGAGTTTCCGCATCATACATCGCCATCCAGCGGTTACTCTCTTCGAGTCTCGCCTGCTCCAGTTCCCGCAGCGGTACGCGCCCCTCCGCATTCTGCGCCAGCTTAACGGTCAAGTCTTCGCGGGCCAAGTCAAGCTGCATGCGCGAGAGATCGCGAATCGACTCGGCTTTCCGCCACTGCTCATAGCTGTGCCGGGTATCCGTCAGAATCTGGTTGCGCAGCTTGTCCATTTGGATGCGCAGCTTCGCCATATCGGTATTGGCTTGGTCGGCCAGGCCTTTTTCCGCGGAGCCGATCAAGATCGGTATCGTCACGGAAGCTCCGAGCTGAAGGTTGTTGTGCTGGAATTTTTGGAAATATTGCTCGTAGTTGTACTTCGCGAACAAGGCGTATTGCGCCACCAGATCCACTTTCGGCAGGCGCGAGGCCTTGTAAGACCGCAGGTCCAACTCCCGGGCGAACACGTCTGATTGCATCTGTTTGAGATTGCGATTGTTGCGGAGCGCCAGATCTGCCGCTTCGTTCTCGTTGGTAGGAACCACGGCGGCCGGCAGCTCGGAATCGATCGGCTTGACGCGGTCGGTAGCAGGATAGCCAAGTACGACCGCCAGCATCATCTCGTAATAGTCCTGATCAAGCTGGGAGGCCTGCAGCTGCTGCTCGGACATGGCGAGATTTACCTTTGCGCGTTTCAACTCCAGCGGAAGTTCGCTTCCCTCGCTGACCGCGGCGGCCATAGCCGCCACCACTTCTTGCAAGCTCGGCAGCTGTCCCGAAAGAGCCGCGCTTTGATGCTCCATCTGGTTGGCGGTCAGGAACAGATCGGCGGCCTGATAGGCTACCAGGTCCGCCCGGGCCTGGGCGCCAAATTGCGATCCGCGCGCGGTCTCCCGGGCAGCGGCGATTTCATAACTGTCCGGGCGGTTGTACAGCGCCATGTCAGTGCGAACTTCAAAGAGACTGGGAGCATTGCCTTCGATACTGTTGGGGTATCCGTATGTGTATGCCAGGCCGCTACCGGCATAAACTTTCGGACGGAAAGGGTTTTGCGCAACGCGCACGCCTTCTTCCGCGTGCCGCTGATCGAGCCGGGCGAGCGCAACGTCGGGATTCTGCTCCGAAGCCAGCTGGAGCGTCTGTTGAAGCGTCAGCGAGTGCACCTCAGCGGCGGCAACGCCAGCTAACAGAAGAGAAGAACAGAAACGGCAATAGCGCTTGAGCACAGAATTAATCTATCTTCACTCATTGGCTTGACTCACTCGGGCTTGCGCCAAAAATGCGAAAACCGGCGCGCTTCCAATGGCAGGAGCACGCCGGGGTCACCGGCCGGCTATCGGGGTGTGCCCGGATTCGGACTCTTCGTTGAAGCGGAACCAGACGGATTGACTCCCGCGCCGGGCTTCGGCGCTACGGGCATGCTAGCCGGGCCGCCATTAGACGAATTCTTGTCGTACAACGAGATGATGTCCTGCGTAATATCGATACCGCTGGATGCATACAGAACAGGTGTCTGCGGATTACTGACATCCAAAATCATCGTGTAGCCGTTGTCTTTCGCGTACTTCTCGATGACGGCCATCATACGCTGGCCCAGGCTCTGCAAAAGCCGGTTCTGCTCGCTTTGCAGCTCTTCCTGGGCATCCTGTGTATCGCGCTCCAGCCGCTTCTTCTTTTCGTCAATGTCGCGCTGCAGCTGTTGGCGCTTGTCCTCGCTCATGACGGCGCCGCTTTTGTTGTATTGATCCTGCAACTGGGCGAGCTCAGCCTGGCGCGCGTCGAATTCCTTTTTTTTCGGACTGAACTTCGCATCGAGTTCCTGAGAGGCCTTCTGGCCGTCCTTGGTACCCGCGATAGCGCCCTGAACGCTGATTACGCCCACCTTATACGCCGATTGCTGCGCATCCGCGCCGAACGCAAGTCCCACAAAGACTGCCACGGCGGCTGCGATCCAACTACTTCTCTTAACCATTTACTTCCTTAATTCCTTCCGTAAGTACTTAACTATGGTCACACATGCGGTTTTGCGCCGCCGCGTGACTGGACTAGAACGTCCGCCCGATGGAGAAGCGGAATAAATGCCGCGGCTCATCGAACGATGTGGATTGACCGAACGCGGCCAGCGCACTTTGGTACGTAGCGTTGTTCGGAAAGAACGACCGGTCCGCTACAATCGGGGGCTGCAGAGTCGTATCGACAACAATAGGATTATACGCCCAATAGAGGCGGAACGGGGCGTTGACAACCGGCATTAATACCTGCAGCTCCAGGCCAACGGACATACGCGGCGATTGGGTGCCGGGCGCGATCACCGCCTGCGCGTGGAAGTTCGCCTGCGGGAACACCTCGTTTAACTGCGCGACACGCGTGGGGTCAAGCCCCAGCTGCCCCGGGAAGCTCAACCGATCTACGCCAAAATCGACGAACGGCGCCAGGGTGACCGGTCCGATGATGGGAATGCGGTATTCGTAATTGGCAAATGCCGATGTATCGCCGCCGGGAAGAATTAACTGGTAGGCCGGAATGGTTTGGTATACGGGCGCCTCGCCGATAGTGCCATCTGAATTCACGACTCGTTGAACGCGCGCCGTACCGTCGCTATTCAGCACGGCGACTTGCTCCTCGGTCGGGATGTAGGCGATCGGGCTGATGGTCAAGAGGTTCCATCCCCGGATATCGTTTTCGCCGCCCATATAGTAGCGGCTGTAGGGCGGAGCAACCGTGCCCGAAAAACCGGTGATCACGCGCCCAGCAAAGTGGAAGCCCATCACGTTGTGTTTAAAGAAACCACGGCGGAAATAGGCGATATCGATTGACGGCTGCAAAGTATTCACATTTCCGCCGATGGCTGCGGCGGTAAATCCAAAGCTGGCGTTCACGCGCAAACCGCGGGTGGGGATGATGGGGTGATCCACGCTGTTATAAGCATAGGTCGGGGTGATTGTGCTGGTCGTGATACCAGTCAATGAGTTGGGGCCTGAAACACCCTGAAAATCCAAATAATCGAAGTAGGAAGTCGCTGCCGTTGTCAACGGCTTCAAGTTCTGAACGCTGTAGGAGTAGCTCAATCCTACTCGCGCAAAGCTGCGATGGAGCGCGTAGCTTACGAACGTGGTGAAGCCGCGGCCGTCTGAGACATAGTTCAACAGGCTGTCGGCAGGCAGCGAATTATAGTACGGCAGAAGATTCTGGCCGTACAGGGCCGAAGCCTGCTGGCCCTGGTTGTAGCTGTATCTCTGGAAAAAGATCGTGAAGCCGGTTTGGATGGGGTGGTCCAAAAGATAGGGCTCAGTGAACCCGAACGTGACGTTATCCATCAGCGTACCGACCTGCGCGCTCAGGCTCAACGTTTCTCCGAGGCCGAGAAAGTTGTTGGTGGAATAGGAGAAGCCGATGAAGCTTCCCGAAATAGCCGAAACACCGCCATTCAACTGGATGGAGTTTTTGCCGCGCTCCTTCACCTTCAGCAGCAGGTCCACCGTGTTGGTTTTGGTATCACGGGTAATCTGCGTGGCGTCGTCCGGCTTTATGGGATCGAAATATCCCAGCTGGTTTATACGCAGAATGCTAGTGTCCCAGAGCTGTTTGCTGTAGAGGTCGCCCTCGCTAATCAGCAATTGGCGCCTGATGACCTTGTCGCGCGTGGTGGTATTGCCCTGAAAGTCGATGCGGCGAACAAAGAACTGATGCCCTTCGTCCACGTCGATGGTGAGGTCGATCTGGTCTTTGCCCGGCACGATCTCGGGATCCGGCGACGGAACGAAATCGATATAGCCAAAGTTACCGTACAGGTTGCGCAGATCATCCAGGCCCTTCTGCATCTTCTCGGTAGAGAAGACATCGCCGGGAGCCATTTTGAAAACACTGCGGCCGATCAGCTCCGGCGTGCGGAAGAGCTTCATCCCCACAAAATTAATATTGCGCAGGTAATACTTGTCGCCTTCCTGCACCACCATGGTGATGTCCACGCGCTTACCAGGCTTTTTCGGATTGATCAGCGGAATCTTGATGCCCTTGCCAGTCACGTCGTAAATCTTTTCTGAATGATTGATCACACGCGCGGTGAAGTAGCCGTGGGCCATGTAGAACATGCGGATGCGCTCAGAATCCTCATCCAGCTTGGTGGAATCATAGGTCCGCGCGAACAGGTTCTCAAACAGCAGCGAATGCGGAATGCCGATGGGCTTCAAGTTTTTCATCGCGCGAATGATTTGCTTTGAAGTGAAGGCATTATTCCCGTCGATGAAGATGTGCCCGACCTTTACCTTCGGCCCTTCGTTAATCGCGAAAGTAATGTCTACGCCGCCGGGAGGAACCTGGCGGATCTGCGGCGTTACGGTCGCGTATTGATGGCCGCGCTCAGCTTCGTATTCCAGCAGGACGTTTTTCGCGGCCTGCACTTTGCCCGGATCAAAGGTCGATTCCGGCGACAGGTTCACGTGGCGGTCTTTAAACCTGTCGAGGATCTCCGACTTGCTGATGGACTTGTTGCCCGTGTAATCGATGGTGTGAACCGTACGGCGCTCCGTCACGACGAATTGCAGAATGATGCCACCGTTCGGGCCCGGCGACGTCTCGACTCGCAAGTCTTCAAACCGGCCCGTGTTCCATAGCGCGATGAAATCGCGATGGATGGATTCCTCGTCGTAGACGTCGCCCTTCTTGGTGAAGATGAGGGCGCGCAGCGTGTCCTGCGGAACCTTGTGCTGGCCGCGGAAGTCCACCGCTTCAATAATGTTCGCGCCGACCGTCGCGGGAGTTGCTTCCTGGACACCGGAAGGGTTCTTCGGCGCAGCCTTTTGGGGCTGCTCGGGAACGTTCTCAAACGGATTCTGTTGTTGCGGTTTTTGCTGCGGCGGCGGTTGTTGAGGCTGTTGCTGCGGCGGCGGGTGCTGCGGCTGCGGAGGGTTCTGGGAGGGGTTGGCAGTTTGTGATGAACCGGCGGCAGGAGCCTGGACAGCCGCATCGTTTAGCGCTGCGAGCGCGGGTAAAGGCGTCAGTGAGCCGAGAAGGCTGAAACTTAGGAGACAGGTTGCCGAGACAGGCATGCGCAGGCGTTTAGGCCTGTGACGAATCATCTAAGAGCGAATCCTTTCCATGCCGCTAAGCTCCATCCCTTTCAACCCCGGAGAGACAATCCCGTGACGCGGCATGCACATCGCCGGTTTCAGCCTAAGCAAGCCACGCGGAGCGAAAGAAGACCCCTGAAATAAACTCAAACCCCCTAGTGTAGCGGATGGTTTGGGAAGTTCACGACGCCCATCGCACATTGAAGATTAGTTTCTAAGCGTCTGGAAATACAGCCTATCTGAGTCCCTGCCGGTACTCCCATTCCTGGGCGGCGCGCTGCTGAATGAAGTCGAGATCCGGCTGCAGCAGAAAACCTTCTTTTACGAGCTCATGCGCAGCCGAGTTGACGCGCGAAAGATAATCCTGCTCGCCGGCGTAACGCTCCGCAACGGATAATCTTGTATCGCCGGCCGCTAAGCGCTCTTTTTTCGACTCGGCGAATGGAATCCAGGAACCTAAGAAGGGCAGTGGTTCGGAAGGCGCGCCGATAGCGGGACTCCGCAGGTTCCATCCCGTATACGAGGCCAACGGGACAGCGATTTCCGGCATGCGAATGCCGCCCAACTCGTTGCCATCGGCGTCGACTTGGGCGATGAAGGTGGGGAAGGCCGGCCCTACGGCGGGCGGCTCGGTCGAAAAATTCAAACGGTACGCCTCGCGTTTGCGCTCGCAGATGTTGACCCCGGGAATGTGCGGGAATTCGAGTTTGCCAGGGATTGTGAGTTCGCCGTTCGCCAATCGCGGGAAGCGCGAACCGGGCGGCTCGGTTCCGGTGGCCAACCATTGCTGCAAGGCGATCAGGAGCGCCCGTAAACTGCAGCGGTAGTCGTTTGTGTTGGTCCGGTTTTGCGCGGGCGCGGGCCGCGGAGGAATGGAACCCACGGCGTGCTGCGATCCGGCGAAGAAGTAGACGCGCGTGCCCGGCAAGGGCGGCGCATCGGCTTTGCCGTCCGCCGTGGTATGAATCAGCGAAGCGCAGCGCCCCCAATATTCGTAAGAACCATTCGTCAGGAAGAGCTTGGGAACCACGCGCGCCCGCTGCGATTTTTCCAGCAGATGCTCTTCATCGAACGGAGGCAGGTCGACCGGGTAGAACACGTTCAGAAAAGCATGTCCATCGCGCGATGGCTGCGCGAAACGCTCATTGAAGCTTCCGCGGCCGGCGCCGGCGACGTGCGCCCACACGCCGTCGAAAACCTTTCGATGTTGCTCGTCTTCGTTGAAGCCGTCGTACAGATATTCGCGAAGAAAGCGGCCGCTTTGAGAAACGCCGAACCCAATGGCGCGCTTAATGGAATCGTGCTCGTCTTCCAACAGGGTTGCCGCTCCACCAAATTTGAGATAGGAGACGAGATCGCGCACGCCGGCAAGTCCCAAACCCGCGACTACGGGATCTTGGGTCTCGTAGATCACCTCATAGATCCTGCCCGGGGTGAATCCTCCTTTCAACTCGACGTGCGTTGGATCTTTGAACGCCCAGTCAGTATGCGGGATCAGAGTGCGTTTGCCCAGCACAGTGTCGCGGACGAACAGCTTGTTTTTCGAAGATTCGGCATCGAGCACCGCATAGCCTACTTGCCCTTTGTCGCCCAATGGAATTACATTCTGACGCTGATCTCCGATCCACTCCGAACGCACCATTCCGGTGATCGGCCGGCCATCATCGGTGGCTACCGGCAAGTAAGCGCGCAGCGCACCTGGCTTGGCAGGAACATCAAACTCCCATCCGACCCAAACGAGAGTGAACCCATGCCCCAACAGAAAGCCGTCGCCAAGGGCTTCGGCCGAGTTCGAATCCAGCGGCACATGCGCGAAATCGAATTCATACGATAGCGACTTGCCACCCCGATTCGAAATCTCCACGAGCGCGGTGCCGTTCCCCTTTGCGCCATCGCGCGGCCGCAGCATGTAAAGGTCGGCCGCGAACTCCACCAGGCCTTCGGAGTTTCGCGGCGCCAGATCTATGTCCGCAATGATCCGGTTCGGCTCCAGCTTTGGATCGACCGCGAAGTGTACCTTCGCTTCAATGCACTCGTAGGGCCCCGTTCTGCCAAACGGAGCGCCTTCCAGTACATCTGATTTCCGGATGAGTTCGATGCCCGTGACCGCCGCGCCCGCGAGCGAGCACACTGCTGCAAGAAGGCAGGCAACTGCCGCAACCCGTCTGAACATAGCTTTGTTCGCGCTCTAACCTATGAAAGAGCTAGGCGGCGGCGATGCGGCGCTCGCTGCGCGCGCGGCGGCGGAGCAGCGCATAGGCGGTGAAGAGGACACCGGTGTAGAACAGGTCTCCCGCAACGGTTCTGCCAAAGAAGGGCAGCGCGGCAACGTAACACGCGGCAAGACCGGCAGACGTATGCGCGTACAGCGCCGAGTCGCCCAGCCAGACGAAGAAATTGGTGATCAGGAAGAACTGCGTGCTGCCCGCTAAAGTTACCGCCGCGATGCGGCCGGGATTGTTGGAATCACGCAAAAACAGGCGGCCCAAACTTACGTTAACGAGAAAGCAGCCGTAAATGATAAGCGAGGCCCACGAGTACGCGGAGAACCCTGCCATGCGGCTCAGGATTGGGTCTGTCACAAGCATTGCCAACACAGGGACGACATATGCCTGCCAGCCGCGCAAACGCGCCCCGCCGAACAAGGCGACGGCTCCTACAGGCGCGAAATTGGGCGGATGCGGAACCAATCGCAAGAACGCGGCCGCCACCGTTAATGTCAAGGCAAGGGGTTGGAAAGTTTGGTTCTTATCGCGCATGCTAGCACCAGAGTATAACGGAATCGCGCGGGTGCGCACTACCAACTGGCGGGGGGATCGCTTGCCGGAAAGCTATCCTCCACCGCTATTTCCTGCAATTGATCCAGATGCTTCTCGCGATCCGTCTTGCGAAGAGAATCCTTGCGGCAAAGCCGGTACAAAATCACGGGGATCGCGATCCCCACAAGAACATAAGCGAACTTCTTCATTTTTCGAGTCTCTACTGCTATCTTCCACCCATGTTATTTTCCACCCACGGCCGCCGCGCGCGTCTCGCGGAGCGTTGCAGCCAAGGAATCATGCGGCACGCTCTGCAGGAAAGGCTTGACCATCCAAGCCACTCCTAGAGGAACATCACGAGACAAGGAAAGGGTCCGGCACTCGGCCAGCACACCTCCTTTTACCGCTTCCAGGCTCCAATATCCGTATAGACGCCAAAGAAAGCCCAGCCCTTCGCCCGGCGGAAGAATCTTCTCGTTGGGGTCTCCGGCATTCTCCACCTCCGAAATGTCATTCGCGTTGGCGCGGCAGATCCACTTGCCCGGGCCGATTTCGCGATAGAACTCATGCTGCCGCACGGCGAGCACCAGCGTTCCTAACGGGCCTTTGCGCCGCAACCGCCATTCTCCGATAAACTCATTTCCCTGCGCGCTCATCAGATGGGATTCAATGATGTCGGGGTAGATTTGCGCGTGCCGCTTGAAGTCTTGCATTACTTCCAGCACTCGCTGAAGAGTGGCATCCGGGATGAAGACGGTACCCACCCAGTCATGCGCTAATCCATTCGGAATGGCGACGGGATTATCAGGCGCGCCGGGCCGCACGTCAATCGCGCCCTGCATCACTTTATCGAGTTCAGAGGGCGACTGGCTGATTGACAGGAATGGCTGCATTCCGCTCCAACGCAGGCCCAACTGTTGTTCCACTTTTTTTGCGTAGCGTTCGAACGCTTCCACGGTGCGTGGACGCAGCGTGACGTTGAGTTGGGCAAACACCGGCGCGGCGAAGGAGAGCGTGAAGGCTAGAGCCACGCGGCGCCGGTATGTCAAGCAGCGGAACGTCCTGCCTTCAGGCTAACGCCGCATCGATTCCGGCGATCCGGAACAACTGCGATTCTCCCAATTCCAGCACTCGAAACTTTTCCGCCGGGAGACCGAGCTTGAGAAGAGCGGCCTGCAGATCCTTCTCGGCCTGGTCAAAGCCATCATCTGCCAGCGGGAACGTTCCGAAATGCATGGCGATGCTTTGCGCGGCCTCCAGATCGAGGTGTATTTGCACGGCATCCAGCGGATCGGCGTGTATGGCCTGCATGAACCATCTCGGCAGATAAGCGCCGATCGGCAACAATGCCAAGCCGGGTCTGCCCAGCCGTTCCCGAATCTGCCGGAAATGGCTGCCATAGCCGGAATCCCCCGCAAAAAACAAACGGTAGCCGCCGATATCCAGAAAGAATCCCGCCCACAACGCCTGATTTCGGTCTCGCAGGCCGCGCGCGGAAAAATGCTCGGCTGGCGTGACCGTGATTGTTAGGTTGCTGATTTCGGAGACGCGCTCCCACCAATCGCGTTCTTCCACCCGGCGCAGACCGTTACGGATCAGCCGCTCACGATTTCCCAAAGCGGTTACAAAAAAGGGAGAGTCGCGCCGCTCCATTCGTTGGAGCGTGGCCACGTCCATATGGTCGTAATGGTTATGGCTGAGCAGCACTACATCCACTTTCGGGAGGTCCTCGAATCGGACCCCCGGCTGGCGAACGCGTTTCGGGCCTGTAAACGAAAACGGGCTGGCGCGCTCCGAATAAATAGGATCGGTGAGAAGGTTGGCGAACGGGGTTTGGATAAGAAAAGTCGAGTGGTTGATAAAGGTGACCGCAATTTCGCTGGCTGCGGGTTTAGGCGGAGGCGGGAATTGAACCTGTTGCACGCGCTTCGGCCATGGTTGCCGCTCGCGCGAAAGCATCCAGCGGATCATGTCCCTGAATCCTTTGACCTGCTGGCCGCTCAGGTTATGGAAGCGGCGGCCGTCCCAGTGATCTGAAGGCTGCACGTATTTATTAGACGGCATGCGGGAAACGGATAGCCTTGGAAGGTAACAGTTTCTCCGCGCAGGTAATCCCACTGATAGAGTGTCGACATGGCTTCTACGGTCTGGCGCGGATATCTTTCTTTTGGCCTGATCTCCATTCCGGTGCGCCTCTTTCGCGCGGCCCGAGCCGAAAAGATCAGCTTCCGGCGGCTCTACCGCCGCGAGACTTCGGACGAGACTGCGCCCGCCGCAAAGACTCTCCCAAGCATCAAGCCAACGGCCGAACAGCCAGTATCTATCGTGGAAGAGCCCGGGCGTTCGGAGCCCTTGCTGACGCCGGTTCAACAAGTCTCGGTAATCAAGGAAAGCGAAGAGGTTCTGCCGGGAAGCTCAGTCATCAAAGGCTACGAATATGAGAAGGATCGCTTCGTGGCCGTGGAGCCGGAAGAGCTGAAAAGCCTTGCTCCGAAAACTTCCGGCGCGATGCAGATTGAGGAGTTTGTCGAGCTCTCGGAGATTGATCCCGTCTATTTCGAGACCTCTTATTACGTGACGCCTGACGAAGCGGGGGGAAGGGCCTATACCCTGCTCTACCGCGCGCTTCAAGTCTCCGGGCTGGTGGCTATCGCGCAATTTGCGATGCACGGGCGCGAGCACGTCGTGGTAGTGCGGGCAGGGCGGACGGGCCTGCTGGCGCACACGATGTTTTACGCTTCGGAAGTGCGGGCCAATGAAGAATATCGCGCCGATACCAGCGCGGTGAATGCCAAGGAACTGGAGCTGGCGCAAACGTTGATTCACTCCCTCGCCGCTCCCTTCGAGCCGGCCAAGTATCGCGACGCCTATCGCGAACGCGTTGAATCGATGCTTGCGAAGAAGGTAGAAGGCCAACCGGCTCCGGTGGTTTCGCCGCCGCACCCGGCAGTTGTGGTGGATATTGCCGATGCGTTGCGTCGGAGCCTGGCTGATCTCAAGAAACCGGCGGCTTCCGAGAGGCCGGCTGACAAAATCTTACGCCGTGTACGAAAGGCGCCCTCGAGCTAGTGGCGCGTGAAATTCGTTAGACGGTTTCCGGCGATTCCTGCGGCGCAAGCTTCTGTAACGATGCCTGGGCGCGTTTCCGCACCATGGCGCAGCGGCTTGCAGCCAACTCCTCCAGAAAGGGAGCTCCGCGCGCATCTCCGACGCACCCCATTGCCCACGCTGCGGCGGCTTGAAAGAGCGGGGAGGAGTGCCGGGCGAACCCGCAGATTTTCCCGAAGGCGTCCTGGTTACCGTGAAGGTGGAGACCAACCAGAGCGTTCATGACCACGCGGTGACAATTGTCCGAGACACCCTGCCGCAGAAGATGATCCGCGCGCAGCGTCCGCACCGGCCAAAGCGCTTCAATGGCATTGGCGCGCACTCGGGCGTCCGTCGATTGAAGCTGCCGTTCGATCAACTCCGTGTTCGGACGAATCTCGCAGACCATTTTGGCGGCTCTTGACCGGACGCGCTCCTCCGGATGCCGTGTGAGACTGTACAGCCACCAGAACAAAGGATCATAGCCGCCTAGCGCGTTCAGCAGGCCCAAAGCGGTTCCGATATGCTCCGTCAAGGTTGCAAAGCGCGAAAAGAAACTCTGGTCCGCAGCGCGCATTCGTTTGGCAACCCGCAAAGCTTCGTCGCGGGTCAGGAATTCGAGATCAAGGAGGAAAGGCAGGTATCGGCCGGTGGAGGCGAGCCGCTGTACCTCCTCCGTCTGGAAGCCGGACAGGTCTTCGCCGGCCAATTGGCGCAGGACTGCCTTGGTAGTCGGCTCGATCTCGTAGCGCGACATCTGCTCCGGCGAGGCGAATTCCTCAGAGATTTCAGCAACTGCGCCCGTTGAGTCCACAACAACACATCGGCGAGAGAGCCGTCCGCCTGTTTTCTTTTTTGGCGCAACAGCGACGCGAACGGCTCTGAGGTATTGACTAAGCAGGTGATGGGCGATTCATCACCAGTTCATCACGAGGTTGTAGGCATTGACAGACCCGATTCCGGTAGCGAAGTCCCAACCGGTTTTTGTCCTGTAGGCCGGCTGGTAGGAACTGCTAAGGGTGGACAAAACACCACTCCGCCCGCCATCGAGGTAGCAGGCATTCGAACCGGTGCAATTCACGTCCATGTCGCCTTGCGTGACGTCATAAAAGATGCAGGAGGAACCCGCACCGCTGCCCTGGCTTGAGTTACAGGAAGCATTGCCTGACGAACCGTATTCCGTCGCGGCCAACTGATAGTACACGTAGTTTGGATTGCCTTGGCGCTTTCCGGCGTTCTGGTTCACCAGAGCCTGAATGGCAGCGAGAATTGGCGAGGAGAAGGAAGTTCCGCCGGCACCCGACCACCCGCTAGGCGCGCCGCTACAGGCCGCTCCGCCATTGGCGGTATCTGACCAGCAGAAAACATAATAGTGGCCCCATACCCCGTTTGCCGCGAACAGCGAGACATCCGGCAAGTCGCGTACGCCGTCGCCCGGAATTCCAACCACGCCCGTTTGCCACGACGGCTTCGCGTAACCCTTACAAGAGCCGCTTACTACGCCGGATTTCGAGGCCGATCCGGTCGCGCATCCGCTGGGTCCGCCGCTACCCGCGGCCGTCGTCGTGTAGTAATACTCGCCGTCGAAGCTATTACAGAAACCGGAACGGCCGTAGGTTGTGCTGTAGCCGAAGTACTGCGAAAGCAATTGACCGGCGCAGGAATCATTCCACGGAATCTCGGGTATGTAGGACTTGGCCGATCCATACACTCCGGTATTCGAGGAGTTCCAATACGCGCCGTTGGTTCCGGCGTAAGTGTCGGCAAAGTCCGTGCCGCCCACCGCCACGTTATAGGGCGTGGATGCAAATGCACTCACTCCAATGCCATGTCTGGCGGTGGACTGGTCGGCATCGCAACTGGCTGCGCCTTCATCGCCGGATGACACGAATACGGAGGTACCTTCCGTCACAGCCTGCTGATAGGCGGCGTTGTAAGCTGCGTTTGCCGATGCACCGTTTTCCGCTTCACATTCGCCGTAACTGATGCTCACGATAGCCGGCGGGCTCGAGCCGTTGATTAGATTTTGCAATGCGATCAGGCCCCCGAAAGTTGTGCTTGTATCGGCGCAGGACGCAAGTTCAATCGCCGCGCTTGGAGCGGCGGCACTCGCCCATTCGGCATCGAGGATTGCCTCGCCATCGTTGCCTGCCACCACACCCGGATTGCTGCAGTTGCCAGGATGAACCTGGGTAAACGAGCCGGAGGTATAGCTGGAAAGCCCGAACGTGCTGCGGAAGGTACTCCAGTCGGCAGTGCTGTAAACGTTCGTATCCTCAATCACCACGATGGTCTGCCCCTGGCCCGAGATACCTTTCGCAAACAACGGGCTGAGATTATAGATTGTCGCCAGATCCAAGGGAACAACCGCTTGGTATGTAGCGCCGCCTGAGGTGAACGTGTAGCTGGAACGCGGCTTATTCAGTGGACGCGGACGAAAATCGTTCATCGAAACCACGCCCACGATGGCCGGCGAGAGCGCTGCTGGAATCCGGGGGTTCTGCATGTTGGCTACGTGCGATTCACCGTTAACGGAAAGGTGATGGATCTGGGTATGAAACGCCTGGCGTACCTGCCCGGCTGTACCGGAAAAATCAATTACCAGTTGACTTGGATAAACCTCATTCACTATGAAGCCCTTTGACTCCAACCAATTCGTAATCGTCTGTATATCCTGCTGAGCCAACCCGTACTTTTGCCCTAATTCGACTGCCGTTAACCAGTGCTGGAAGTTGGCCGACTTCGGATCGTGCAGTTCGTCAATGAATGATATAAGCGCCTGCTCTTGTTCCGGGGAGCGTCTTAATTGCAGCAGCATGTGATCCATCGGGAATGAGTCCGCAACGGGTCCCCGGTCGTTCCCGGCATTGGCAGCCGAGCGCGTATTTCCAGTCAAAGTCACCAAATTGCTTTCGTTGATGGCTTCGGTAATGAGGGAACGCCCATGTCCCCCTTGCGCTGAAGCGAGTGGGCTGAGCAGGCACGTGGAAATCAGCAGTGCTACAGGCTGAAAGAGCAACTTCTTACGCATTTACACCACCTTTTGAATAACTTAGTCGGAGCGAGCTTCGCGACGGTGTATCAGATTAATGACTATCTATACTCGGATGATCGGAGGGGCTCCCACGCGCCCATATCGGCAGTCTTCAGCAGTCCATGAGTTTTTTTGTGTGGAGATCAGAACAATAGCTTCAGCGCGAATTGGAAGATTCGCGGAGGTCCGGCTTGCAGGATTTGGCCGAAGGCCGGCGACTGCAGATCGTTTTCGGGCAGTCCGAAATTGGCGTGATTGAAAATGTTGAAACACTCCGCCCGGAACTGGAGGGTGGTGATTTCTCTTATTGCAAAGTTCTTGAACAGCGAGAGGTCCACGTCTTCGATTCCCGGGCCGCGTACGACATTACGCCCTTCATTTCCAAATTGACCGGCCTGCGTCAGCGGGTTCAAAGCTTGGAATGCCGAGCGGCTGACCCACTCATTGGGCGTATGCGGGCCGTTGTTCGGATCGGCGATCAGATCCGGCCGGCTTGAGAAAAACCCGCTGATTTCAGGAGCGCTGCCTTGGAGCGATACGTTCGCGCTGTCATACACAGTGAAGGGTGTTCCGGAAGCCAAATTCGCGATCATATTGAACTGCCAGCCATTCACAACCAGTCCTGCGGCCTTTGGCGCGTCCTGCCACTTCGGCAGCACGTAGCTTCCGCTCACGACAAGGCGCTGGGTTGCATCGAACAGTGAAGGCCCATGTTCGGCGTTCAGATCGTTCGGGTTTTGGGCCAGATCATTCTCTCCAGCCACCAGCGTGGGCGCGGAACCGGCCACGTTGAAGGTCGAGATGTAATCGAGGCTCTTCGAGTACCAATAAGAAGCGAGGAATCCCAGATTTTGAGTGAAGCGCCGGGACAACGAGACCTGCAGCGCCTGATAAGTGGAACTGGAATCGTCCGCGATCAGCCCCACGGAGGCGAATGCGCAGGACCCATCGGGCGTGCAGTCTGCATAGGGACGGCGCTGATCGGCGTTCTGGGCGGTGGCGCCCGGTCCGTAAATGGCTGGATTCGCCTCAATGAAGCGGGGTAAATGAGTCCCTTTGTTCCCAACATAGCGGAGGTCCAAAACGTAATTCCGGGCGAACTGCCGCTGGATTGAGAAGAACCAATTCTGGGCGTAGGGAGGCACCATGCCTGACTGAATGGTGAGTATGGTAGCCGGCCGCACAAAAGTTTGATTGGTAAAAGGCGGAGGCTGGCCATTGTAGGGATCTGCGAAATTCAACCCGGGGCCCGGCAGTTGATACGCTTCGGTCCAAGGCAACGCGCTGACCGGCGCTTGCAAAGGGCCACCGACACCATTCGTGAAGCCATCGTAGAAAATTCCGTAAGAGGCTCGAATCGTGAGGTTGCCATTGCCCTCCGGATCCAGAGCGATTCCGATCCGGGGCATGAATTGGTGGTAGTCGACGTTGGCGATGCCCGCGGGCACGCCCGGATCGCCCGGAAAGAGCAGGTTTTCGGGCGCATCGGGCATGATTACCGACTGCTTTCCCGGTGCCCAGGCGTTCAGCCGATTGCGAACGTCCGTGTACGGCGTGTTCACTTCGTAGCGGAGCCCATAGTTGATGGTCAGGTGCGGAGTAAGGCGCCATTCATCCTGGGCGTAGCCGGCGGAAATCCACTTCCTGAGTCCTCTATTGAAGTCGCCGCCACCCTGAAAGAACTGCACCGGCTGACCAACCAGCAGGCTCGCAAAGGAATCGCTAACCGGAAAGGGAGCGAAGACAAAAAAGCCATTGGTCGCGATACCCAGAGTGACATTGATCTGCTGTCGATCCAATTCGCCTCCCAGCTTTATGTTGTGGGTTCCGCGCGTCACTGCCAACGAGTAACTACCTTGATAGTCGTTTTGATAAGTATCTTGCGGGCCCGTGATCGGGTTGCCAACGGCCGCGTAACCGCTGACGATCAGATAAGGCGGTCCGGCATTTGCCGCCAGGGTCGGCTGATAGTCAAAGCCGAGGCTGCTCGCTGGTGTGTGATTCTGCGCGTTCTCATAAAAAAAGACATTTCGAAAAAATGCAGCGCGCACCGTTTGCACGATTTCCGGCGAAAAGAGATGCACATCCGAAACGGTGAATGAATTCGTTGTAATGCTGTTCGCGACGGGGAAGCCGGGAACGCCGGACCCGTTGATCGGAAGAGGGTCTAGCGAGTTCAGCGCGGAGGTCGCGTACCGCGCAAAGAATTGATCGCCGTTATGGAAGTAGTGATCCAGCCGGAAGCCGCCCTGGTCGTAGTTATTCTGGCCGGTTTGCGTGCTGGAATAAATTGACGGCGAGATGTTTCCCAAGGGATAAAGCGCCGCGGCTCTCTGTCCGATGGGACTAATCTGGTCGGCCGGAATTTGGTTGCCTGGGTAGGGCTGCCCGGTGAAGTAGTTGATGAGAGGCCGGGGTTGTCCAGTGATAGGATCGACAATCCCTGAGAAGTCGCCCGTGCGCTGGGCGGCCGTCGGCACGATAGCTGCCTGAGTCTGTCCCGCTATGGCGCGTTGACCTTCATAAAAAACGAAGAAGAAGTCCTCATTTTTTCGGATGGGGCCGCCCAGGGTGGCGCCAAACTGGTTCTGGTGCAGCGGCTCCGTGGTGGGCGCGAAGAAATTGCGGGTGTCGAAAGCATTGTTGCGGAGAAACTCATACAGGTCACCGTGAAAGCTGTTTCCACCCGATTTTGTAATCACCGTCGTGGTGGCGCCGCTTGTCTGACCGTATTCAGCGGGCGCGTTCGCGCTTAAGACTCTGAACTCGCTGATGGCATCTACCGGAGGCCGCAAAGCAAATCCGCCATTCACGCTGTCGACATTTGTTACTCCGTCGAGCAGGTAATTGTTGGATTCCGGCCGTTCGCCATTCACTGCATACGCCTGTCCGCCGCGCAGGATTCCGCCCGCTTCGGCTAGCCCGAAGGTCATTGGCGCGACTCCCGGCTGTAGCAAGCCCAATTGCGTCAGCGTGCGGCCGTTCAACGGCAGGTCAGTGGCTTCCCGGGAAGATACAACATGGCCAATTGCCGAGCCCAGATCAGTTTGCTCGGAAACATCCGTTACGGTTACCTGGTTGGTGCTGGTGGCTATCGCCAAATGGACCGGTACGTTTATCGTTCGATCCACGTCAATTCGAAGGTCTGGTGCATCGAAGGCTGCAAAGCCTCTCGCCGTGACGTGCAAAGTATAAGTTCCAACAGGCAAATAGGAGAAATGGAATTCACCATGATGGCCGGAGGTTTGCTTTGCCTCTAGCCCGGTCTGAGAATTGCGAGCGGTTACGAAAGCCGCGGGAACGACCGCGGCCGACGGATCTGTGATGGAGCCTTCCAGAGTTCCAGTGGGGTCCTGCGCAAACGTGCGGATGGCGGGCGAGACGAGAAGTACAGAAATAACAAAGAGTTTGATAGTCATCTGAAGCATAGAAGCTGATGAAGGCTATCAAAAAATAGCGTGCCAAGTCTTGGACCCTGAGATGGAGTGTTAAGTCAACCGAAAGGTGGAGTCTTCGTGATTCCTTCATACGCAAATAACTCTCGGCTGTTCATTTGTTATCTCGATCTCAGTACCGACTCCAGACACACCAACAACGATCCGTCACGATCTTCGAGTAGGTGCCATCCCTGGGTTGCTGAGGATCCGCCGGACAGTGGCTGCATTCCTCCGGCGAATATCTCAGCTTCCGATAAGCTGACCGCGTCCACCTTGCGGCCGCATTCGCGGCACCAGACTATTCTCATCCGCTGGCGCCGCACGATCAAAACCTGGTCAGATTCGATCGTGGTCTCGGTCCTTTTATGAGCGGTCCAGATGCTTACGAACCGCTTTGTCCAGCGCAGCCATCGCACGTGGTCACTGCACTTTGACGATCTGCTTGCCGGGCCGCCGCCCAGTGTTCCTGGCGGCGATTGCGCCCCGCCATTGACTTGCAGCAAGTGATTTCACGTCACCGCGCTCGCGGGAACAGCCAAAAGAGAAACAAAGGAATGCGAGCCATGAAGATTTTCGTTCCAACACGTCTCTTCCTCTTTCTTGCGCCAGAAAATCGTCCTGGCGCGACCACCATGAAAGCCAGGTCAAGTCGCGCGGGGCCTCACTAGCACGTTTGTTCTTTGCTTCCGTTTCATCGGCTCAGCGGTGCTCGTGCTGAACGACTGCACAAAGGTGGTGCTCGCGAGCAACGGCAACTCACCGTAGGCGCTATTAGACGTCTCTCCCGTAGTGGCACCTGACTCGGTGCACGAGGGCAGCGCATTCAACGCCGTAAGGGGGTTCGACGCTTCGTACGTGATCGTCCCCGCGCCTGACGATAGGTCCGTGTATTGCCCGTCGTCCGGTCGCTCGGCCATCATTTCGTGACCTTTCGCCAAGGGTGCATGAAAGTGGATGAGGATTCCTGATAAGTTCGAGCGAGGGCGAGGAGAGTGAACTGAACGGAACCAATCCATTCGATTACCTCACGGAACCGCTGCGTCATAGCGCCGCCCTATCTGTGCGCCCGTCGGAGTGGATGCCGTGGAATTATCGCGAGACGGTGGCGGGGCTCGCAAGATTGACAGCAGCATAGTATGATGGTCCGGCCCTTGGCCGAAAAGGATAGACTTGGGCCACGCAGGAGGGCCACCCGAAAATGGCCGAAAATCGGGCTCTCACCAACCGAAATCGCGAAAGGTTTTTGGCCACCCCTTCGGGAGGGACCAGAACCCCGTTTCGAGTGGGTCTTTACCCGCATCTGCACCCATGACCAGCAGACCATCCCGGCTAATTTGCCGAACTCCTTGAGAATTAAAATTCGCGGCCTTACACCTTGCGACCCCTACTCATATCTCAAGGCCACAATGGGGTCCGCCTTCGTCGCGCGACGTGCCGGAATGTAGCAGGCGAGCAGCGCGACCCCGGTCAGGACCAAAGAGACGACGACGAACGTCAGCGGGTCGGTGGGCTTGACGCCGTAGAGCAAGCTGGATAAGAAGCGGGTCAGAGCTACGGCGCCTGCAACTCCGACGCCCACACCAATCACCGTCAAGCCCATGCCTCCGTTCACGACAAGTTTAAGTACGTCGCGCTTGTCCGCTCCCAGGGCGATGCGAATGCCGATCTCGTGCGTGCGTTGGGAAACCGAGTAGGCGATAACGCCATACAAGCCCACGATGCCGAGTAACAGCGCCATACCGCCCGCTAATGCCAGCATCACCAGTGTGAACGAAGTACGCGCCATAGACTTGCTGTAGTAATAGTCCAGCGTGTGAACCTGATACAGCGGAAGATCCGGGTCTACGGACCATACTGCTCGCCGGACCTCGTTCATCAAGCTTTGCGTCCCCGCGCTTGCGCTGCGAATGGCGAAGGCCGGCTGGCCCAGAAAAACATCGGCGTCCGTTATCGGCCAATAAACCGTCGTCGGAGCTTTCTGGCTGGTCCCGTCATCGTGGACGTTGCCCACGACGCCCACAATCTGCCGCCAGGTCTTGGGGCTTCCGCCAATTTGTTTCCCAAGTGCATCCCACGGATTATGCCAATACTCACGCGCGAGGTTCTCCGACACGATAGCCACGGGGCGCTTGTTCAATATGTCGTTCCAGGTTAAATCGCGGCCGGCCACAATGGGAATGCCCATGGTCCTGAAAAAGCTTGGCGAAACCCAAAAGGACTTGCGAGCCGGCGGGAGCTGACCCTGAAGCATGTGATCTTTTACGAGCAGTGGATCGCTCTCGGCACCGGCATCCATGGGCACGGCCCCACTAAAATCGGCAGAAGAAACGCCAGGAATCGCTTCGATATTGTCGAGAATCGCCTTATCCATACGGACCAGCCGCTCGGGATCCTTGATCATTTCCGGAGGAAAATGGACATGGAACGTTTCGACTTCGGCTGGCGCCGTGAATCCGGGCTGAACGTGTGTCAAGGCTTGAAAGGTACGGATCATGAGGCCCGAGCTCACAAGCAAAACAAGAGCCAGACCTACCTGGATGACCACCAGCGCGCTACGCGCCCGATGCCGCTCCCGGCTGGCGCTGACAGAGCGGCCCGTTTCGCGCAATCCAGTCCCCACGCGAACACCGGCATATCTGAGAGGCAGCATCGAGCCGAACAAGAGACCTGCCACCATCGTGACGCCTAGCGTAAAGAGCAAGACGAGCCTGTCAATGCCGATATCATTAAGCCGGGGCAAATCGCTCGGTGCCAAAGCGATCAGGACCCGCAAGCCACCATAAGCAAACAGCAAGCCGAGCGCACCGCCAATCACGGCCAGCACGAGGCTTTCAAGCAACAAACCGCCAGCGATACGTCCGGGGCTGCCGCCCAAAGCCGCTCGAATAGACAACTCCTGTTGTCGCCCTTCAACTCTGACCGAAAGAAGGTTGGCCACGTTTGCACAGGCGATCAGCAGCACCAGGCCTATCCCCCCCACCAAAACCCACAGGACCTTGCCTACATCGCCTATGATGTATTGCTTCAGCGGCTGCAGATTCGGCCCTATCCGCGACTCTTTGAACCACTTGAGGCCCAATTGCACCTGCGCTGCGGGAACGCCTCGCACTTCCATTGGTATCATGCGCGCCACGTCTGCACTGGCTTCGGCCAGCGTCACCCCCGGCTTGAGCCGGGCAACCGCAAAGTAGTTATAGCCTCGCAGCGTTCGAGGCCTCAGAGGCAGCAGTATGCCCAGATCGGTCATGTCCAGGAAGCGAAAGCGTTGCGGTAACACGCCGATGATCGTGCTGGGCTTACCATCGACGTCGGTCGTTTTCCCGATCACTGAACGGTCGCCGCCGAACTTGCTGCGCCAGTAGCCATAGGTGATCATCAGTGTGTCCGAGCTGCCCGGCTCATCGTCCGCCCGCGTGAAGGGGCGCCCGAACAGAGGTGTGACTCCCAGAATTGGGAGCACCCCGTCGGTCACGCCGAGAGCCGGCACGTGTTCGGGCCGTCCGAGGCCGGTGACGTTGGCCGAGTAGATATTACCGCCGAACCCCGTATAGTAGAGACCGATGTCCTGGAAAGTGCGGCTCTGCTCGCGAAAGGTAAAGTAATCCGCTGGACATAAAGGCCAGTTGAACTGGTTGATGCCAGGAAGGTCGAGCCCTACTTCTACGAGTCTCCCCGGGTGCGAATAGGGCAGAGGCTTGAGCAGAACGCCGTTCACCACGCTGAAAATGGCCGTCGTCGCGCCGATGCCGATGGCGAGTGTGAGAACGGCTACGGCGGTGAAGCCGGGATTACGCCGCAACTGGCGCAGGCTATAGCGGATGTCCCTGGCGAGGTTCTCCAAAAAGCGCCCGGCGCCTACTGCGCGAACCCCCTCCTTCACCTGCTCGATACCGCCAATTTCCATGAGCGCTTCTCGCCGGGCGACCGATTGCGAGAGTCCTTGCTTCATCTTCTCCTGCGTGAGGACTTCGATTGATGAACGGAGTTCGTCATCCAGCGCCTGCTCAACCGCGCGCTTGCGAAAGAGGTTCCGAAATAAACTCAGAATTCGCTTCGGCATGAGCCTCACACCTGGATTCACGTGGACTGAACGGCCGCCGCCATGATCCTCACCACCTGGTTCCATTGGCGCTCTTCAGCCTTGAGCTGAGCGCGCCCAGCGGAAGTCAACCGGTAATATTTGGCGCGGCGGTTGTTGTCGGACGAGCGCCACTCGGCTTCTACCCAGCCCCTTTCCTCCATGCGGTGTAGTGAGGGGAAAAGTGAACCGAAACTGGCCTGGAACGCTCCCCTGGTGATCTGGGTGATACGTCGAGAGATTCCAACTCCATGCAAAGGCTCCACGGACAGTGCTTTCAGCACGAGCAGGTCGAGAGTTCCACGTAGAAGTTCAGTTCGTTTTTGCCCCATGCCGTTCTCTTATCGGAATACGATAAGAAGCGTATCAAAGTCTCAAGGAATTTGCAACGCGCCGTTTTCCACTTGAGAAGTCCAGCCTTCACCGTCAAGCGCGGAGGAAGCCAGCGGGGGACACCTCCCGCTCCGGAATGAGGGCCATGAACGCGATTGCCCCCTCAACCGATTTGACTGTGATCGCGCTACGAGCTTACTGCTGGACGCAAGCTTGCCGAAAGCTCACATCATTTCGGAAAGATCCCGATAGCTCAGCGAATATCGGAGGTACCAACGCACGCACAGGACGATCACTTCGTCGGCAAAATGCCGCCCACGAAACAACGCTAGCCGACTCCGGATCATAGGCTTTTACCCTACTAGAGGACCGTTGTTCCGACTTGCAACAGATCCTGCGAGCCTAGTTCGGATATGGTTCATTCGCGTGCTCAATGCGAATGTCGTGGTCCGTAAAGACCTGGTGCCCGCCAGGTAAAGAGATCTTCGGCATGTGGCAGCTTACGCAGCCGGACTTGGCGATGGGACAAGGCTTCGGCCGCGCGGCCGAAGTGCCGTGGCATGCGAGACACTTCGCATCATAGCTGGTTTCTTCGTGCGCGAGATTCTGATGTGGATCATGGCACGCGATACAACTGATGCGCGGATCGCTGCCATCGAAGCACTTGCTGTTCGCCAAACGGTATGGCTGAAAGCGAACATTGATTTCACCTTGCAAGCCATCTCTTACTACGGTTTCCCATGACCTGTGGCATTGCCCGCAGAAGTTTGAGATCTGCTCGGCCGAAAGCTGCTTCAGGCGGGGCGGCATCGAGCTGAGGTTCCCGCGCGCAATGTCGACAAAATGCTTTTCTGCGCCGGCATGGCAGTGTTCGCACTGCACCCCGGGCTGCATGTTCGTTAATTCAAAATGATGGCCGGCCTCGGTACCCGTCGCATGGCATCCGACGCAGGCATGCAGCTCCGGCGTGCTGAGCTCGCGTCCCATGGCTTGCAGCAGGGTTTCCGGATGCAGCCGTTGGTCGCCCATCGTGGTGTCCAGGCCGTCAATCAACGGATAGTAGCTCACCAGGCTCTCATAAAATTTGCCGTCACGCTCAATCACAAACGTTTGAGACGCTTCACCAAAGACCCAGCGCACGGGTACTGACAAGGTATCTTTGCCGTCCGTTACGGAATAGGTAGCTTGTCCGTCCTGTGCCGCAAGCGTGTACGAGTAAGGGCCTTTCTGCACCTCCAGCTTGGGGTGCTTCAGCCAAAGCGGGTCGGCGTGGGGAAGCAGGAGCGCGCGTCCCATGGGAGTTTCCGGCTGCGTGGCGGCCTGTTTCGCGTGGCATGAACCGCACGTGATACCAGGCTTTGAGTCTGGCGGCGCAGCAGCGGCCCAAAGCGCCACGGACACGAATCCAAGAAGGCTAACGCTGCGCAACCTGCGGATCCTTCCTCATCGCGAGCGAAGTGTGGCGCTCTCTTCGCGCATCCTCCGTCCGGCCGATTCTGGAATAAGCAGTCACTAGAGCGAGGTGCGCCTCCAGGTTTGAGGGCTCCAATTTCTCGGCCGTCTCCAGGTGCTCGATGCCTTTTTCCACGGATCCGGTCTCGACCAGCACGCGGCCCGCCACTACCTGGGTCAAAGGCGATTTCGGGTCGGATTCGACCGCTTTTAGCGCATAAGGCAGCGCGGCTGCGTAATCACCGCGCCGGAATAGGATCCAGGCCAGCATGCCTCCGGCTTGGGCATTCGCCGGCGCGACATCGAGCTCGCGCTTGAATTCGAGGATGGCCAGGTCGGGGTCGCTTTCGATCAACAGCGAACCATATAGGTAGTGCACATTGGCCGCGGCCGGGAAATGCTGAACCAACTGGTCGAGCGTTTGTCCGGCTGTCTTCAGGTCACCGCCCATGCCGTAAAGCTGCGCTTTCCCGGCGAGAAAAAAAAGCTCTTTCTGTGGTGCCGGAATGTCTTTTGGCAGTAGCGGCGTCCGTAGCGCGGCCAGGCCGACGTCCGGAACCATCGCGGCGCTGATCTTGTCACGCTTGAGCAGCCCGCTCCAAGCCTGCAGCGCCTTATCGAAATCGCCCTCGCGGGTCAGCAACAGCGCCTGGTGATAAAGCAGCACGTCGCCAAAACGAGCCTCTTTATCCGCCCCCAGCGATATCGCGCGTTGAATATCGGACAGGGATTGGAGATAGACCCCGGTCTCAAATTCACACAAGCCGAGAGTTGCCCAGGCGAGCGGCAGATTGGGATTCAATTGTGTCAGCCGCTGAAGGGCCTCCTGGCCTTGCTGATACTGGTCGGCATCATAGAAAAGAGTTCCAAGATACCACCAGCCTTCTTCCCATTTCGGATTGAGTTGAACCGCTTGCGCGTAGAGGCTGATCGCGGCGGGAAGGTCATTGGCGTCCCGCGCAGCCGCGGCGCGCGCCGACACGTCCTCGAACGTCTGAGCTTGAACGTTGTCGGCGGAAACGAAAAGGCAAAATACCAGGGTTAAGGCCAGCAAATTCGTACAACTGCTACCTTACCGTGAAACTACTGCACCGTGGTGTCCAGCGCGCGTTCCTTGGGCGTGACCACGTCATACTCGGGCTTACTTTGGCCTTGTAGATATTTGTCGAACCATCCAGTGATGTGGTCCAGGCGCTCCACGCGGTGCTTCGGCTCGCCGGAGCGCGAAAGCTCATGCGTCTCGCGCGGGAACCTTACCATGACCGTGGCGATGCCCCGCGCCTTCAGCACGCGGAATATTTCCTCGCCGCCCGCGCCGGTTGGAGTGCGCGAATCCGCATCACCCAGAATGAACATCATCGGTGTCTGAATATTCCTCACGTAGGTGATAGGGGAACGGGATCGAAACTCTTCAGGCACATCGAAGGGCGCTCCTTTGAACCAGCCGGGGACAAAAAGGGGAATGTCCGCTTCGTACCACCACGACGCCCAATCTGCGATGTCCCGCTGCGAGACCGCAGCCGCAAACCGGTTCGTGTGAGTCACCGTCCAATTCGTGAGCAGGCCACCGCCGCTACCGCCGGTCACGCCGAGTTTCGTTGTATCGATGGATCCCTGCCGGATCACTTCATCTACACCCGCCATCAGGTCTTTGAAGTCGTCTCCCGGATACCGGTACTGAATGATATTGCCGAATTCCTGTCCATAGGAAGTGCTGCCGCGCGGGTTCGGATAGAGGACCACGTATCCCTTCGCAGCCATAAATTGGAACTCATGATCGAATACCCATCCATATGCGGCATGCGGACCGCCATGGATATTCAAGATGAGGGGGTATTTCCTGCTCGGATCAAAATCCGGCGGTCTCTGTACCCACGCTTGAATCTTGCGGCCGTCGAAGCTCTTGTACCAGATCTCTACTGGCTCCGCCAGATGGAGCCGCGCGAACAGATCATGATTTACATCGCTCAAGCGGCTCAGCGCGCCGCCTGCCGAGACGGAGTAGAGATCGCCTATTTGCGCCGGAGTCGAAACCAGCGCGACGACGCGTGAGCCATCCTTCGAAGCTCCATAAAGCTGGACAGCGTGCTGCCCGTGCGTCCATTCGGTCACTGCGCCCGTTGTAGTATCCACCTTGATGAGTTCCGCGCGGCCCTCGCGCGTGGAAACCTCCAGAATGGTGTGCTGGTCCAGCCAGATTGGATCTTTTTTGCCGTCTCCGCGAGGCGCGCGGTTGTCACCGCCGATTGATGCGCCGATGTCATAGTCGTAATCGGCGGTCAGATTCTTGGGTTGGGCGCCTGGTTCCAGCGCCAGGGTAAACAGGTCGGGCTCGCTATAGGAGCGCTCGCGCGTCTTTTCTGCTGCAATGAACACGAATTGTTTGCCGTCCGGGCTGAGAGTTAGTCCCTGTGCCGACAGAGCCACGCTCGTCAGCTTGACCGGTTCGCCGCCGCTTAAAGCCACCGAAAACAAGTCCCTGCCTTCCGGTGCGAGTTCCGGCTCATCGCTCGTCTCACAGAAGTAGTAGAAGCGCGAACTGTCGGCCGCCCATACCGGCTCTTCCGTCGCGCGATGTCCCCAGGTGATCTCGCGAGCCGCGGGTAGTTTCTCCGGGTTCGACGACGGCAAGTCAATCACCCAGATATGCGCTGGATGTTCAAAATCCAGATAACCTTCGGAATTTTCGCGATACGTTGCACGAGCAATCACCCGAACATCGCTTGTGGAGTTATCTTTAGCCGCTTCGCCCGGCTCCGTACTCTGCTGCTTGGCCCACTCTTCGGGCGTGGCGCCGCTTAGGAAGGCCAAGTGTTTGCCGTCCGGGGACCAGATAGGGTGCGAGGCGCCATGCGGCATATCGGTCATGCGCAACGCCTCTCCGCCGCTGAGCGGCAGTACGAAAATCTGGGGCAGCCGCTTGCCGTCTTTTTCCAGGGTCCGCACAAACGCCAGACGTTTACCGTCAGGCGACCAGCGCGGCGCCGTGTCGCGCGGGCCTGCCGTGAGGCGAAAGGGCGCTCCCGAAGCGGTCAAATCCAGCTCCCAGAGCGACGTTTCGTATCCATCGTGGCTTGTGGAGACCGTGGCCTTTACAAAAGTCAGGCTTGAGCCATCTGGTGCTACCTGCGTGTCGCCGATCCACTGGAAAGCGTAGAGATCTGTCGCGAGAATGTCTCTCGGCGCTTGCGCGAAGAGGAACCGCGCCGTTAATCCGCAACTAACCAGCAGGAATAGACGGCAGAGAGACGGCTTGATCGGCTTCAATCGAAAATCCTTTCGGGAGTGAGCCAAACATAACACGTCAGGCACTCCCGTACGACGGATTTTAGCCCTGAAATCGAGGAATCCTGTTTGAGTTGCAAGGCATCACCGTATAAGGTTTTCCAAATTATGCCAAAACTCACAGGAAAAGTTGCAGTCGTTACCGGAGCGTCCAAAGGGATTGGCGCTTCCATCGCGGAACATCTCGCTGCGGAAGGCGCGGCGGTCGTCGTTAATTACTCCACCAGCAAATCCGGCGCCGATGCGGTGGTGAAGCGAATTATCGGGAAGGGCGGCAAAGCTATCGCAATCCAAGCTGACGTCTCAAAGCCTGAGGACGTCACGCGTCTTTTTGCCGAGAGCAAGGCCGCGTATGGCAAGGTGGATGTTCTGGTAAACAACGCCGGAATCTACGAGTTCGCTCCTCTTGGAGCTGTTACCCCCGAGCACTTTCACAAGCACTTCAACCTCAACGTACTCGGCCTTCTTCTTGCCACGCAGGAGGCCGTCAAGCTCATGGACTCCAACGGTGGTTCAATCATAAACATCAGTTCCATCGTTGGTCCAATGCCAATTCCGTCCGCTTCCGTATACAGCGCGACAAAAGCGGCTGTCGACGCCGTTACCGTTGCACTTTCGAAAGAGCTTGGACCTAAAAAGATACGCGTGAATTCACTTAACCCGGGCATGGTGGAAACAGAAGGATTCCGCGCGGTCGGCCTAGCGGAAAGCGAGGGGCGCAAGATGGTCGAAGCTCAGACGCCATTAGGGCGGATCGCACAACCGGAAGATATCGCCCGCGCGGCCGTGTTTTTTGCCTCCGACGATGCCGGTTGGGTAACCGGTCAAACCTTGATACTTGCCGGGGGTTACCGTATGTAACCATTCAGAAAGCGGGTATGTGCCCGTTGCCATTCCGGCGATATTCGCCGGGCGTAACGCCCACAATTCGCTTGAAAGTCTTGTTGAAGGCGCCGTCGGAATGGTAGCCGACGGAATTCGCTACCTCAATCAGCTTCTTGTCGCCTTCCCACAGCAGGCGGGCGGCTTTGTGAACTCGCCATCGCGTGAGATATTCCAGCGGCGTTTCCCCCACCAGTTCTTTGAAGCGTGGAGCGAACGCCGACCGGGACATGCCCGCCGCTGAAGCCAGCGCCGCGACCGTCCAAGGTTGCGCCATTCTGTCATGCATCGATTGCAGCGCGGCGCCAATTTGATGGTCGGAAAGCGCGCGAAACCAACCCACTTTGCGGCACTCGTCGGAGGCGATATATGCCCGGATTATCTGGATCAGAAAAACATCGGCGAGCCGCTTCAAAAGGAGCTGCGAGCCAACGGTGGCTTGCCCCGCTTCCGATGCCAGCAGTTGGAGAATCCCCTGCAAGGGCGCGGTTTGAGAGCTGCCGGCCCCAACATGAATATGCGAGGGAAGCAGATCCGTCAGCGGTTTGCTGTTGACCCTGTCGAAACCGAACTTTCCACCGATGATCGTAGTGGGCACTCCCCCTCCGCCGAAAGAAACCGTGTTTCCGGCTTTAGCCTTCACAACGTCTTGCATGTTTTGGGTACGCGTCCGAGGATTGTCTCGCAGCGCATGCTCGTGACTTTGAGCGAACAGGCAGAAGCAATCTCCACTGGTGAGCGGGATTGGTTTCCCGCGCCCTTCCACGGTCAGCCAACCGTTGCCCCGCGTTACCATGCCGAAACAGGCGTGCTCGCCCTTCTGGATTTTCAGTCCCCAGGGCGCCGTCAATTCCAGGTGGCCGTAGACCAACGTTTCGATTTGCATGGCGGAGAGAATGTCTGTGATTGGATCCACGTTCCCTCACTCTTCTTGGACGAATAGACCATAATTCTGGACGATAGGTCCGATCTCGTCCACGCCTCTGCACATCGACATTAGCAAATGAGGCAATGCAACCTTAATTCCCGGCTCGCGGTTAGAGTCCTCGCAACCTTGGCCCTTTTAACCTCATACAGTCCCGTGAGACTGGGGGCCGCTGAACTCAAGGCGGACACCCTGCAGGCTTGGAACCAGTATATAGAGGCCCAGACCGCCGGCATGGCGGAGCGGAGCCGGGTCGGGCCCTTTCTTTGGAGTGATGAATCGGCGGATCGCAATCGCCGTCTTCATGAGGGTGAGCTTCTGGTCGCGCCTATTGGCGAAAACGTTCCGCAAAGCGTCCCGCACGGGCTCATTCATCACTGGATTGGAGCCGTCTTTTTGCCGGGAGTACATCTGGACGACGTGTTCACGGTGGTGCGCGACTACGATCACTACAAGAATTTCTACGCGCCTGTAGTCATCGATTCAAAGCCCATCCATGACGGCGGCAGGGATGATGAGTTCTCGATGCTCATGTTGAACAAAGCGCTTTTTTCCCGCTTTGCATTGGACGGCGATTTTCAAGAATCCTACGTTCGAGTGGACAAGAAGCGATGGTACAGTATCGGATCCACTGTCCGCCTTCAAGAGATTCACGATTATGGTCAACCTACCCAACGTGAGCTGCCGCTAGACACAGGGAATGGATATATTTGGCGGCTTTGTAACATGTCCAGATTTGAGGAGCGCGACGGCGGAGTGTACGTTGAGTTGGAAGCGATCGCGCTCAGCCGCGGCGTGCCGGTAACCGTGCGATGGGTTGTCGATCCGGTGGTGCGCCGCGTGTCGAGAGATTCGCTGCTTGTGTCGCTGCAGAAGACTCAAGCGGCCGTTCGATCTACGCATGAATTAGCGAAGGCTCCCCAAAAGGATGCAGCTCTTGAGACTAGTGGTCTTCGAGTCGGCGGCGCCAATGATGCGGGATATCGAGCCGATCTAGGCCGTCCCACGGGCCACTGAAGCCAGGGTGTTTGCGTGATATCGTTGTGAACTCATAGTCGTTCGCGCGATTCATGCTCAACAGAGTCATCCTGGCCCTTTTATGTGTCTTTGAGGTGCTGCTCGCGCACGCTCCCGAGCCTGCGACTTTAAATATTCAAATACAGAAACCCGTAGGAAAGGTGAGCCCCACTCTCTACGGTTTGATGACGGAAGAGATTAATTACTCCTACGACGGCGGCCTTTATGCGGAGCTTGTCCGCAATCGGACCTTCCACGCGGGCTGGGCCGAGCCGGCTCACTGGTATCTCATGCAGTACGGCGACGCGCGCGCCTCCATGCACCTGGACAAGTCGACCGGACCCAGTGCGAATCGGCTGCTAAGGGGCTGCTAAATAATAATATGTACAATCAAACGCTCGCGGCTCATGAGTTGCGAGGCAGGAGAGTGTAGTTCCAGTTGGGGTGGGTTCTATGCCTTTTCAGGCGTAGTTTGTCGATGTCTTCGTCCGGAGTGGCAATACCGGTCTCGTACTGGTTGGTGTCTAGAACGGCTTTGACTTTTAGACCGCTTTTGGTATGGGTGCCGCCAATGAGGTTGATAACAGTTTCAAAGTTAAGCAACGGTTTGCCGCGCCAGTTCAGGCTGATGAAAGAGAACAGCCGGTGTTCGATCTTGTTCCACTTGCTGGTGCCCGGCGGATAATGGCAGACCGTGATAGCCATGCCCGTTTCATCACTGAGTGCCTGCAGATGGAGTTTCCAGGCACGCTGGCGGTTCCCGTTGCTGCCTCCGCTGTCGGCGCAGATGAGCAATCTGTCCGCTCCCCGATAGTGCCGTTTTCCGTCCAGACGCCACCAGCGCCGGATACTCTCCACGGCGAACTCGGCCGTATCGTGAGTCACTCCAACATTGACTACGGCTCTGTCGCGGGCGATATCATAAGCCCCGTATGGAATCGCCTTGCCCTCGCCGAGGTGCGGAAAATCGTGAACCGATACCTCGTCAGCTTGGCCTTGGGGAAGCCATCTGCGACCCGCATTTTTAAAGGCTCCGACGAGTTCCTTCTTCTTTGTGTCCACCGAGATCACGGGGGATCCGTCTCGCCGGAAGTTCTTCACCTGGCGGTTCAAATACCGGAACTGCGCGTCACGATCCGGATGCTGCGCTCCTTCACGAGTCTTCACGTTTGCCTGTAACGTGTAGCCCATATCCTCCAGACAACGGCCTATTGTCACGCTGCTGACCGGATGCCCCGATCGGGTCAGTTCCAGAGCGATGGTCCGCGTGGATTTACTGGTCCACTTCAAAGGGCTCATCGGATCGCCCGCCGTGGTCTCCTCGACGATCTCCTTGAGCCGGCCCATCAATGCGGGATCGCCGTCCTCCACTTTCTTCCGCCCGCCGCCGGGATTCCGCACGCGGCCCGAGGATGCGCTTCTCAACCTCGCGGCGCCGCTGAGATCCTTGACTCCCTGCGTAATAGTCACTCGTGACATTCCCGTCAGGCGTGCCAAACGAGTGATCCCGCCCCGTCCCAGATCGAGTGCCCTCTCAGCCACAAAGAGCCGTGCCTGATACTCATTCAACGTTCCAAGAACCTTCATCCAGATCTTCTCCGATGAAGCCGTTGAGGTATGGCGACCCACTACATAAAACATAACCTATGTCTTATGCTTTGTACATATTATTGTTTAGCATGCCCTAAAGATGGGATTGAACGCACGGTTCACGAGGTGATTGTCCCGAAGCTGCCACTTGATTGTAGCGCCGCGAAGTCGCCAGTCCAACCCTGCCGATACTTTGCGATCGCAGTTAGGCGAAGCGGGACCTGGGGCCACCGACCAAGGAGTGACCGATGAAAACTGGCCTGTTAGCGCAGCTTGAAAATACGGACCGATGGCGCAGCGCCATTGATGAAGCCTATCGCCGCTCAGCCGGGTGACACGGTCGAAATCTCAAGTCGCGGCTTTGTCGTAAATGGCAAAGTGCTTCCGCAAGAGCGGGCAAAACGGCTCGATGAGGTGTGTCAGGCTTTGGCTTCGGTCCGTCTAGAGGGACTTGAGCCTGGTCGTGAAGCGCACTCCATCTATCAACGCTATGTTGACGGCGAGTTGACACTTGAACAGATGGGAGCCGAAATCGAGGCGCTGCATGACAGAGAGTACGGACCCGTACCTATACCCCGGAACGGACGTCCTTAAGAATCTCCGCGACATCCGCGATCCCGACATTCTGGCCCGTTTCGAAGCAGAGGCGACGTCGCGTCGAATCGTCGAGCTAATGCCGCACACCCTTTCCGAGAGGGAAACGGTCGTACTCAGAGAGAATTCATCCGAGAGCTGGGACTTCAGGCCGGCTTCCAGATTGATTGGAGTCGCGTCACTCGCGATCAGATGACCGCAACTTCCCGCGAGAGTTTTCAACCGGCGATAGCTCCGGCCTGGCAGCACTCATCTTTACATCAATGAAGCAGGCCCAGCACGCTCGATCGTTGCCCGGCTCAAATTCTGCGCCGGCGCTCGGTTTCGCTTGAGTTGTCATTCGCAACATCTCTAAAATGAGAGCTTGCAATTCCGCCTGCAGCCTCTGCGCTTTTCGTTCGTCGCGCGTGAGTCAATACACTTTCCGGAGGGAAAATCGGCAAACATTCTGCGGGGCGCGTTCGGAGCGATTTTCCGCCGCATTGCTTGCGTGCCCCAGTGCACCGGAGTAAGTGAATGCGAATTGCGCGCTAGTTGCCCCTATGCGCGGATGTTTGAACCGTCGGCTACGGCGCCAGGTCCAAGCGGGCTAGCCGACTGGCCGCGTCCATTTGTATTCCGGGCAATGCATCTTGACGGGCTTACGTTTGCCTCGGGAACTCACTTCCACTTCGACCTGAATCTATTCGACACAGAGACTCCGGCGATCGCTTATTTAGTGCTGACGTTCGCGCAACTGGCGAGCGAGGGGCTGGGCCCAGGCCGCCGGAAGGTGGAACTGACGAGCGTCAGGCAATTAGGTGAGCAAGGTGGTCCCTGCGCGATGGTCTATGAAAATGGCTCGATGACGGTCCACCAGAACGTCCCACCGATGGAATTGAGCCTGGTTCCCACCGAAGAGCCTGTTGCTCGGCTGCGAGTCCGATTCATCACGCCGACGGAATTGAAAAGCGGACAGCAGATTGCATCGACCCCGGAGTTCGGCATTCTCGCTGCCCGGGTGCGTGACCGCATCAGCACGCTTCGGGAACTGTACGGCGGCGGACCGCTAGGTATCGACTTTCGAGCGTTCGGCGAACGCGCCGCGACCGTACGGATGACGCGCTGCGAGATTCGGAGCGTCGATGTGACGCGCCGCAGCAGCCGAACGGGGCAGGTGCACCCGATCGGCGGGTTCGTGGGCGAAGCCGATTATGAAGGCGACCTGGCGGAGTTTGTGCCTTATCTCAAGGCGGCGAAGTGGACCGGAGTAGGGCGGCAAACGGTTTGGGGCAAGGGCGAGATTGCGCTCGAGGGCTCGTGAACTTGTGGTAGAAGCCCCTTGGCGAAGGGGACTGAAAATATTTAGAGAATCTCGATGCGCGGCCGGCACATAATGGCCGACATACAAAGGATCAGGATTGTCTGAGAGAGGGGCGCGTCCTGAAGAACGCTATTTTGCTTAACTGGACTGGGCACGCGCTCGTCGATGTTGGAATCGCGACTCTCTGCGTCATGTCGGGAAAAGGCGATCCAACACTGCTCACCCTCCAAGATCTCGATTCGGCGGCGAGTGAGATGGAGCGCTACTACTTTAGCGGAGCTCTAACCAGCTATTTGACTTGTGTTTTCATGAACTCCGAATACGTTCAGCCTGGGTCCGGGGAGAAGAAATCCGCGACTAGGAAGAGGTATGCGGAGCGGGTTCTCAGGGCCCACCGGGCACCGATGGATGAGGAGGCAAAGGGGCAGATTTGTGCGTTCTCCGGAGAGCCAGCAACTCATCTGATTCACCGGGGTCAAATGCCGCTACTGACAGGAGAGGGTGTTCTTAATTTCTTTGCTGAGGGTTCCGGAGGGTTATTTGTTTTCGGCCCGTACCTAACCGCGTTGCAGGCGCTCCCGCTCGGCGGACGGCGCTCGGAAGGCAAGCTGCTGATCGCCCATTCGGACGATCCAAGTTTGACGATTGCGCTTGCCAGAAATTTTGTGGACGATAACCGCCGCCTTCTAAGCCTCGCTGTGTCAGCTAGGCTTCCGAACCGGGAGGGGCCAAACGACGATCTCCCCCGCGAACATGCATCCTGGGACCCAGTCAAGAAGCGTCCGAAATATCCTGATGCCCAAAGCGGCTTTTTCCCTGATAGCTTCGGATCTCCTCGACGTTTTGAGAAAGTTACGAGAGGCAAGGGAAACAGACAACCCAGCCTCACTTCATGTGTACTGGCTTAGCAGTTCGGGGCAAGGACCATCTCTTGAGGTCTTCACGTTGCCATCGAATTTGATTCGATTCTTCCGCGAAGTCTCGAAAGCTGCGACTAGAGTCGCTTGGGAAAGACTCTTGAGACGAGGGTGGGTCATTTCGCCTGATCAATTGAAAGCGCGGCTGAAGGATAAGAGCACAACGGCGTTGACCGGCCCCGGACGGTCCCGAAATCCAGTACTGGCGGACCTGCTGGCCGTTTACGCAGATGGTTTTGTCGACGCACGGCGGGCTCGGTCATTTGTTCGGCGTCATCTTCTCGCCGAACAGAGAGGGGCGATCGAACGACCCGAGGATTGCAGTTGGGAATTGACAGATCTTTTTTTGAAGGAGGTGCTCCTAATGAGCCCAGATCGAGTTGAACGCGTTAGGGCATTTGCTGATATGCTCGCGCACTATATCGCCGAAAAGAACGACAGGAGAATTTTCCGAGCGGTTACGTTTGCGCAGCGGCCTCGGGAGCTTCGGAATGCGCTCGAAAAGGCCCAGAGGAACGAGTATCTCGGTAGTCAGAGACTTCTCTTCACCTTCGACGATTACATTAGCGTTTTCGAGGCCGAAGAAAATGCGGGCTTCGCGGACTGGTCACTCATGCGCGATCTCATCTGTATCCGCCTGATCGAGCAGCTCCACAAGGCAAAATGGCTTGTTCCGGAAGACCTGAAGAGCGAAGCTGCGAACGAGTCGAGGGAAGAGTTTGAGGGGGTGAGTGCATAGTATGCCGTTTGTAACAGGAAGTCTGGTGCTCGACGCTCCGGCCTCCGCATTGAACAATGCCGGAGCAGCAGAAGGGGCGAAGACCGACAACGCGACCGTAGTTAAGAGGATTTCGACTCCGGAAGGACCATATCCTTACGTTTCCGCCCAGGCGGTGCGTTTCTGGATTAGAACTTCGCTCGAACTGAACCACGAAAAGTGGAAAGTGGCGCCAGTGCGACGGTCGCATGTTGACCTCATCGCCTAGCAAGACGACGCAGTTTCATGCGGTCGCTTTCAGCGAGCTTATGGAGACTTATCGCCAGGATTTCCTGTCAGACATCTACATTGGGTGGGCGCAAGGTTTTCTCGACGGCGAACGGGCAAAGCTCGAAAATGCGTTGAAGGGGGCGACCAGCCTAAAGATCACGCTGGGGCACCCGGCGTCGCAGATACGCGAATTTGCCAAGGCACTGGCCTCGACCGAAAACGGCGCTTGGTATGTCTAGGCTTGCGGTCGTTCGCGTTACCGTTGAGGCGCCGGTTACATCGTTCCGCTATCCGCATTTCTTGGTCGGGCGGCAAGTCTCGTACGACATGCCGCCGCCCTCGACGATCTACGGACATGTTGCTAGCGCATTGGGCGAACTGCCGGGTCCCGACAGCTTTCAATTTGGAGTTGACTTTCGATTTGTGAGCCGGTGCTCGGATTTGGAGCACCAGCACGTCATTACAGCGGGAGGGCAACCGTTTATATCGTCTGGCCAGAAGTATCGGACGTCGATTCAGGCCACCGTGCAGCCGCACCTCAGAGATTTTTTGTTCAAACCTCGGATGGTTCTTTATCTAACGCGACCGGACTGGGTGGACGCATTCCGCTCTCCTACGTTCTGCGTAATTTTTGGCCGCTCACAGGATCTTGCGGCGGTGACTTCCGTTGCAGAAACATATCTCGAAGAGAGAAGCGGAGCTTACTTCGAGCATACGTTGCTTCCGTTTTCGTACAGGCCGTTCGTGGCGGTCGGGACGACCACGCTTATGCCGAGATGGATTGAGCCGCCGCCTGAACGCAGGGCGCATTATGATCGGTTCATCGCGCTCCATCATGAGCGAGTGTTTGCGGGGGCTTATACCGAACCTGATCGGGTACATCCCCAAATGCTGGGTGATCCCAATCTACAGAGTTGGTGGGTCGACACAGAGACCCCGGCTTATCACGGAGTACAGCGTGCCGTCGTCCTTCACTCTTGCGCATAACCTCTCTGGCTTCTGGGCCAAGAGTACGGGCGAGAGTGTTAGTATGCATACGCTGCGAGTGCTGGAGAACCTGCATCAGCTTCGCGACCGAACGCCAAGTCTGGACCAGATCAGCAGCTCACCGCGTTTTTGGCCGAGAGCCGCGTTGGCGGTCTGCCTTCACGATCTTGGGAAGTGCTGTACGGGGTTTCAGGCTGTAGTTCATGATGGTCCGCGTTTTCCACACCGGCACGAGGTACTGTCGGCTATTTTCGTCCGTTGGATTTTGGAGGATTGCGCGGAAGACGCAAAGTTGGTTGCGGCTGCGGTGCTCACCCACCATCGAGACTGGCCAGATATCGACCAGTTGTATCCACCAGCGGAGTTCGATTCAGCGGACGGGCTTGAGGCGCTGTTGCCTCAGATGGCGGACGAGTTCTTTTGTATTGCTGAAAGAATTGTGCGCGAGGAAGTGTGGCCTGAATTAAGAAGAAGCTGGACTGTTCCGGAGACATGGACCCGCGCGGTTTCTGCCCAGTGGAATCCGAAGCAGCCGGTAAAGGAATTGCGGTCTGTGCTCGAGATGGCGCGTGCAGTTGTGCGCCGGAACCGCCAACTGGGATCAAGCGCGCCTCACGTGATCGAGGGAACGCTCCTGCGTGGAGCGATGATCACCGCCGACCACTCCGGGTCCGCCTGGGAGGACCTACGTGTTCTCCATGGTCTCGAAGACCCGGACCATGGCCGTATATGGCTTGGAATACCGGCGACCGACGCTCTCTATCCGCACCAGGTTGAAATCGCGGCGCAAAAAGGTAACTCAATTCTGATTGCGCCGACCGGGAGCGGAAAAACCGAAGGGGCCCTGCTTTGGGTATCCCGCCAGAACTCTGGGGCTAGCGAACAACCAGTCGTGTACTACCTCTTGCCGTATCAGGCCAGTCTGAACGCAATGCACCGGCGCTTGTCAAAGATCTTCGGCGAAGAACCCTTAGCGCTACAGCATTCTCGCGCTGTACAGGCGCTGTACCGTCAATTGCTCGATAAGGAGTACACCGCAGATCAGGCGCAGCGAGTCGCTAAGCGAGAACGCAATTTGGCATCTCTGTATATCAAGCCGATGCGAATCTCGACGCCATATCAGCTCTTAAAGGGCGCGTTTCAGCTCAAGGGTCACGAAGCGCTGTGGACGGCCACGACCAAGGCACTATTTATTCTCGATGAAATTCACGTGTACGAGACGACGCGATTAGCGATTTTGCTGGCGACACTGCGTCATCTGTGCGTGACCCTTGGCGGCAGTGCTCTAGTCATGTCGGCTACATAGCTATCTCTTGGACGTGCTGACGAAGCTGTTGCCAGGCACATCGCTGGTGCGGGCGGACGCGGACACGCTCACAAAGTTTCGACGTCACGAGGTCCGACTGTTGGATGAAGACCTCCTGAGCAAGGGAATCATGGAATCCGCGTTGGCGGATGCGAACAAGGGGATGGGCGTCCTCGTGGTGGCGACAACTGTGGGCCGAGCTCAAGAGATTTGGAAGAAGCTCCGCGGACGAGCGAGTTGCGAACTGCTGCACGGCCGGTTTCACGCAGAGGACCGTTCTGTGAAGGAGCGTAATCTGCTGGCGACGCGAGGAGTTGAGTCCTCGCCGACGAAGCAGGGGGTGATACTTGTGGCAACCCAAGTTGTCGAGGTCAGTTTGAATGTGGACTTCGATGTGCTCTATTCGGATCCAGCTCCTCTGGAGGCCCTACTTCAGAGGTTTGGGAGGGTCAATCGAAAACACCGGGACTCAATCAAAACGGTGAACGTGTGCCGCGCGGTCCCGGACGGCAGTCCGGTTTATCCCGAGTTCTTGATCCGTAAGGCGCTACGGGTCCTCGAACTCTGCGATGGCAAGGTGCTGGAGGAGGAGCAATTGCAGACCATGCTCGATGACATTTACGCTGGCGAATTGGGAACTCTGCTCTCGCGTGAACTTGAAGAAGGAATCCAAAGGTTTTCGAGGGATGTCTTATCGACATGCCGTCCTTTCTCTTCAGACGAAAAGATAGAAGATCTTTTCGACGAGATGTTTGATGGCTACGAGGTTCTCCCGAAATCGCTGAGAGGTGACTATGAACGCAGGTTGGAGGAAGCGCCTTTGCTGGCTCCGGGGCTCTTGATCCCGATTACCAGAGGCCAATACTTCAGCCTTAGATCGCGAGGGCGGCTGGATCGGCTCGACAAGGTAACGATCGCTGATTGTCCGTATTCGGAAATGGGCCTCGAAGTGAACGGGCCAGCAAGTCAGGACGGAATCTAGCAGGATCGAATGTCCGCCCTACCTTCCCTTCTCCCCATCCCCCACAAGCCCCCAGCTGCCGCCCAATACAACTGGATCTCCGGCAATCTCGACATCACGCCGGAGCAAATCGACCTGCCGCTGCCGCCGATGGATGATGTCGTCCTCCCGAAAGACAATACGGTCACGCTGCTGGCAACCGAAAACGGCTCCCAACTCTTCATCTCCGGTTTTGGCCTCTTCGTCGGCAAGAAGAGCGAGCGGGTTGTCGTCCGCAAAGACAAATCGGTCTGCGCGCAGCTGCCGCTCATGCGGCTCCAGGAGATCATCATCGCGTCGCGTGGCGTGAGTTTCTCGTCGGACTTGCTCGAAGAATTGTGCGAGCGCGGCATCCGGGTCGCCTACCTCACCTCCAGCGGGAAGCCCTTCGCGCTGGTAACGTCGCCCATGCTGACGGCCACGGTCGAGACCAGGCGGGCGCAGCTCGAAGCCTCAAAAAACGAGCGTGGGGCGGACCTCTGCCGCTGGATCGTCGCGGGCAAGCTGCACAACCAGGAAAAGCTCATGCGGTATTTCGCCAAGAGCCGGGATGGGGAGCGTAGGAGCGCGCTCGAGAACGCGGCGGGAACCTTGCGAAAGTTGCGCCGGGCAGCCTTGGTTGTGGAAGGATCGAGTCCGGGCGACGTGCGGGCCGGGTTGATGGGCCTGGAGGGCACTGGCGGGCGGATGTATTGGAAAGAGATCGGAAATATGCTGCCGGATGGCCTGGGCTTTGCGGGAAGGAGCCATCAGGGAGCAACAGACGCGGTGAACGCCGCGATCAATTACGGCTACGGAATCCTGACATCGCATGTGTGGGGCGCGGTGATGAACGCGGGGCTGGAGCCGTTTGCGGGCTTTTTGCATGTGGACCGGTCGGGCAAACCATCGCTGGTGCTCGATTTGGTGGAAGAGTTCCGGCAGCCGGTGGTGGATCGCGCCATTTTTTCGTGGCTGAATAAGGGCGGACAGTTGACATTGGTAAAAGGGCTGCTGGACGGGGCCTCGCGGGAAAGCGTGGCGTCGCGAGTGCTGATGAGGCTGACGGCAACCGAGCAGCACCGGGGGAAGCAGCACCAGATCCGGTCGATCGTGCAGATGCAAGCACGCTTGGCGGCGAGCGCGGTGCGTGGATTGCGGCCGTATCGATCGTTTTCGTTCAAATGGTGAGAGGTTGTTGGCTGGTGATGCGTGGCGCGAAGAAACAGGTACACGGGCGTATTGAAGCCGCTAGCGCTGGGACGGGGAAGCCCGGAGGTATCGCTGATTCTGATTTACGATATCGAAGACGATCAGCTGCGGACTCGGACGGCTGACATTTGTTTGAATTACGGCCTGGAGCGGATACAGTTCAGTGCATTCTTCGGCAAGTTGAACCGGAATCGGCGGCAGGAACTGAGCTTGAGGCTGCAAAGGGAGCTTGGTTCGAAATCGGGGAGGATTCGCATCATACCGGTTTGCGAGCAGGATCTGAAAGACATGTGGGTGCTGGATCAATACCGGCTAGACGCGGATCAACTGAAAGAGCAGGGGGAGGTCGGCAAACCTCAACTGCGGGTGTTAGGGCAGGACGATTGAATGGATCAGATACCGGTGACCGACCTGAAGCAGTGGGCGTATTGTGAACGCATTGTTTACTACCACCGGGTGATGCCGGGGATCGGCCAGGCGACGTTCAAGATGAAGGAGGCGTTAGCGGCACAAGAGTTGGTCGAGAGCCTTGAAATGCGACGTGGTTTGCAGCCGTATGGCTTTGACGGGGCGCGGCGGCGATTCAACGTTTGGCTGAGCGATGTTGGCCTCGGGCTTTCGGGCAAGACCGATCTGGTGTTGGAGGCGGCAAATCGGGTGGCCGTAGTGGATTTCAAGCTGACGAGCGGCGAGGTTGGGGAGAATCACCGGATGCAGTTGGCGGGATACTCGATGCTGGCGGAAGTGGCCTACGGCGCGCCGGCGACAGTGGCGTTCCTGTACCGGATTCCCGACAATCGCGTGTTCGCAGTCGAAATAACACAAGAGCTCCGGGCAGCAGTTGTGCGCGCGGTTGCCGAAATTCGACAGTTGGCCGAGATGCAGTGGTGCCCACCGGCAACGCCAGTGCGGAAACGATGCGTGGAGTGCGAGTACGCAAATTTCTGCGCGGACATATGGTAGATTCTTCGCAGATTGGCGCTCGTTTGATGCAATTGTCCAAACTGCGCTATTTCGACCTTGAAGAGCGCAAGCAAGTGGTTCATATTGTGAATGTTAGCGAGCGGAAGTAATTGATGCCCCTTCGCGAAGGGGACTGAAAGCTAGACGTAGAGGGCGAGGACCCAGCGAAGGTCAACTGAAGTAATTGATGCCCCTTCGCGAAGGGGACTGAAAGGAGTCTACCTTATCTTGGCGCGCCAATCATCGAGGAAGTAATTGATGCCCCTTCGCGAAGGGGACTGAAAGGCTGAACCTGCGCACCTGCTGCGCTATTTCTGCGTGAAGTAATTGATGCCCCTTCGCGAAGGGGACTGAAAGCGAAACGTCGCCCGGCGTGTACCAGCTTTTTGTAGGTGAAGTAATTGATGCCCCTTCGCGAAGGGGACTGAAAGTGAAAATTACACCGTCGATGACTTCGGCCAGCGAAAGAAGTAATTGATGCCCCTTCGCGAAGGGGACTGAAAGCCACAGTTTACCCAAGTATCTCTTATTGACCAAGACGGGAAGTAATTGATGCCCCTTCGCGAAGGGGACTGAAAGCACCGATGAGTATCGGAAGGTGATTGAGTCATCGAGAAGTAATTGATGCCCCTTCGCGAAGGGGACTGAAAGAGAATCTCCCAGTGTGTATGATCTGGAGACGATTGCCGGAAGTAATTGATGCCCCTTCGCGAAGGGGACTGAAAGCACGGGAGCCGGTGAGGTCGAGAGCCACCATCAACGAAGTAATTGATGCCCCTTCGCGAAGGGGACTGAAAGGCATGGCGATCGCGGATGCCGCGCTGTTCCGCGAGTGAAGTAATTGATGCCCCTTCGCGAAGGGGACTGAAAGTTGGAAGCGATCGGGCCACTCAGCTCTCCGGGCACGGAAGTAATTGATGCCCCTTCGCGAAGGGGACTGAAAGCGAAGTTCACCCCGGCGAAACATCCGAGTCACCGACTGAAGTAATTGATGCCCCTTCGCGAAGGGGACTGAAAGCGGCATCCGTCCGGGCCAATGGGGGCAGAGCGTCGTTGAAGTAATTGATGCCCCTTCGCGAAGGGGACTGAAAGGAAAGTCAGGCCCCTTGTAGTACTCCTTCGTCTTCGTGGAAGTAATTGATGCCCCTTCGCGAAGGGGACTGAAAGGCTCGCCAGGCCCCACCCTCGCTTGCATCTGGATTGGGAAGTAATTGATGCCCCTTCGCGAAGGGGACTGAAAGAGAACGTGATGCTTATGACCGGGCCCGGCTTTTCGGTAATCAGCATGCGGCCGTCGGGCAGGAACGCAAGCCGCCACGGCAATTTGAACGTCGCCACTGTGGTCATGGTGAACGGCAGCTCTGCCTCTGGTTTCAGTTCACCCGCATTCACCTGCGCCCACGCAGCGGCGGATGCCAGCGTGAAAATCAATGCCGCTTTCATAAGTTGGATTGTCATTGTTCCTTGCGTCGCAAACTACTTGGGTAGATGAATCGACATGACCTTGCCGGTCGCACGCTCGGTTATCCAAAGAGTGTCGCCTGCGGGTTCGACTCCTGTTGGTGTTTTGAGTCCTTCCTTAAGCACAGTGACGCTGGCTTTGTCTCCCTGGACCGTGAGCACGGAAATCTTGCCGCCGCGATTTTCGGCAACGAAGAGTTTACCGTTCGCCGCGCGCATGCCATCAGGTCCTTGGACCGGCTGGTTCAGCGAAATATCGACGGGCTCTCCCGCTTTGCCGGATGCGTCCACCGGAATGCGATAGATATGATTCGAGATCACGTTGTTCACGTAAAGCGTGCCATCCAGGAAGGTAATGCCGTCGATGCCCTTAAGCAATGGATGCTCCAGGAATAGCTCCGCACCAGAAGCACCCGGCGGCAGCCTATAAATCTTCGCGTTGGCGGTGTCTGTTAGATAGAGCGCCTTGTCCGGCCCGATGGAAAAATCGTTGCACATACTGTTATCGCCGGGCAGATTCCAGCGGAGCTTCGGCGCACCCGTGGAGAGGTCGAACCCTCTCAGGGCCGTGTGCCGCTGTACTGGATTGGTATTCGGTACTGGAGTCAACTGGCACGTCCATAACGTGTTTGTGGAGGCATCCGCCAGCATGCCGAAGAAAAAAGTGCCCGGGCCTTCGGCGCTCGCATCGACAAACTTCTCAGCGCTCGAAGAGCCGGAGCGCACCTTGTACACAAAGGGCGTGCTGGCGCTGCCAACAATCAACACGCCTCCGGGTGCCGCAGTCAAACTTTCCGGCTGCGACTTCGCGTCGGCGATCAGAACGTCAGCGGCGAACACGGCGTGTGCAAATCCCACTGCCAGGACAACGCAAGCCGCGCGTCGAGCATTCAAAATCCTCATGGTCCAATCTCCTCGAAGGTGAATCGCTTGCGCTATCAATCGGCGATTCATGCACAGGTAACACTCAAGAAAACTGACCCAAGCCCCGTCCAGTATACGGAACATGAATTAGCGGCGCGTCCGCCGGCTCTCGTCGCGTCACGCACCCTGCTCACGGCTCGAAGTAAAACTGATAATGGTTGCGACAGCCTGGATTGAAATTCGCGTCGCAGCGGGGACACTTGTTTGAACATCCAAGGTACTCCGCAATCGTCAGTTCGGCTCCACAGCGTCCACACAGAACGGCCGCCTGATCCCATTCGCTGCGAGGCCAAACCCTTATCTCGTGACTTGCAAGCGCAATGTGACAGTCTTTGCACGCGTAATACTCGCAACAGCACTTCATTTTGATGGCAATGATGTCGAGCGGCGAGTGGTAATGCCGGCAGCGTGTCTCCACATCCAAATCGAGACCGCGCACGCGTCGCGAAGGGAGCGTCACGCTTCTAGAATAGGGGTGATTAGACATGGAGCATAGCTCTGCCCTGCTCGCCCAAATCGGACGCAGTGCCCCGGACAATACGCGTGAACAGCACTGTCATTTCGGCCTATCTGCTTACTTCCGTTTGTCTCGGTACTTTTGCACAAACGCCCTCAATGAGTGGCCGTTGGATCGTCGCTCAGGACTTCTTCGGCACTCTTCGCTACATGCGGCTGCAGCTCGAACAGAACGGCGTTAGCCAAGAGCCACGGTTCGTTTCAGAGCGCGTGGCGAGCACTGGAATCGAGACCGTGAACATGATTCGGAAGGGACGAGTGAGCAGTTCTGGCTGGTCAGCGGCGGAGGGGTAGAAGTTTCCTAACCGTGCCGGTAATGGCAGCCGGAAGTTCCATTCCAAATGTCGGTCACGCTTCGATTATCAGCCGCGTGACGCCACGATATTCTTTATCTGGAATCACAATCTAATGGTGAACGATGTGCTTACCTTCGTCAGGCGAATTGCTTCCTGCTGCCTGGCCGCCATTCTCTTGCAACCGAGCGTTTCTGCGCAAGAAAGAGGTATCGCGGTATGGCTGACCAATCCTGACCGATCGTCTCTCTTCAAGCTCCAGGATTCTTCCCTGCCATTTACTACTGGAACTATCCCATTTCCGCGCATCGAGAGCGATCCCGCGGGGAAGTTTCAATCGATGGTTGGCTTCGGGTTCGCACTCACCGGTGGAAGTGCGCAGCTTTTCATCCGCATGACACCCGAAAAGAGAGCCGCCATTCTAAAAGAGCTCTTTTCGGTTGAGGGAAACAGTATTGGTCTAGGATATCTGCGCGTCAGTATCGGAGCTTCCGACATGAATGAGGGCGTTTATTCGTATGACGATCTGCCTCCGGGCGAGACGGACGCAAACCTCGCGCGTTTTAGCCTCGCTCACGACGAGGCCGATGTCATTCCTGTTCTCAAAGAAATTCTCGCGCTCAATCCGCAACTCCGCATACTCGGCAGCCCATGGTCAGCACCCGCCTGGATGAAGACGAATGGCAAAGTGAAGGGCGGCAAACTCAAACAGGAATTCTATTCGACCTATGCGCAGTATTTCGTCCGCTACATCGAAGGCATGCGGGCACATGGAATCGCGATCAACGCAATTACGATCCAGAATGAGCCGCTCAATCCGAATAACACGCCGAGTATGGTGATGGAAGCTCTCGAAGAAGCCGCCTTTATCAAGAACAACCTGGGACCGGCATTTCAAAAAGCGGGGATCCACACAAAGATTTTTCTCTATGACCACAATTGCGATGTTCCGGAATATCCGCTCTCGATTTTGCAAGATCCTGCTGCGGCCAAGTATGTTGATGGCTCGGCTTTTCATCTCTATGGCGGAAAGATCGAGGCGATGAGCAAGGTTCATGACGCCTACCCAGACAAGAATCTGTATTTCACCGAATTCATGGCCGAAGACCTGCAACATCCCGACCTGATGCCAGTCGCCGAGCCTGTCAGTGGAACCGTTATCGGGGCCACCCGCAATTGGAGTCGCATTGTTCTGTTATGGAATCTGGCTGCCGATCCTCAGTTCGGCCCGCATACAAACGATGGCGGTTGTGGAATTTGCCAGGGAGCCATCACCATTGACGGCGATGTGGTCACCCGCAACCTCGCCTATTACGTGATCGCTCACTTTGCAAAGTTCGTACGCCCCGGATCCGTGCGCATTGCCTCGAGCGGGCCGGAGACGCTGCCTAACGTCGCGTTCCAGACAACGAACGGCCAGACGGTAGCGGTGGTCGCAAACACTAGCGGATCTCCTCAGACCTTTAGTCTCGCCGAAGGAGGAAGATTTGCAACAGCGACTCTGAAAGCTGGAGCGGTGGCCACCTACATCTGGTGATCTGCTGTCCCTGGCGTGTCTACATTTCCAGGAACGAGCCAACAATCCTTGGAATCTCGATCGCGCGCCTGGGATCGAGCGGTGGAGAGTCGGCGGCTACGCTGGAACGTTGCAATAATCCTGACGGCCCCCTGGCATGCTGGAAGTTTCCGCGAAATTCTGAATCTGGGACGATCATTCGAGGTAGAAGCCAGAGGAGGCACGGCAGCTATTTGCGTGACGTGATGTCTCGATGCTCCCAGGAGGGAACATGACAAGGAGCGAAGCGGTCGAGCTCATAAGTACGCCTGGAATCGTGCGGACGGCTCCTCAGATCTGGTATGACTTCGGGTGCGGCTCGGGCACATTCACTCTTGCTTTGGCAGATCTACTGTCTCCGGGAAGCATCATCCATGCGTTCGACAAGGACGAGAAGGCGTTCGACCGGGTTCCCGATCGCCATCTCGAAGTGGAAATTCGAAAAGCAGTGAAGAACTTAGCAGATTCTAATCTGCATTTGGGCGCTGTGGATGGGATACTCATGGCAAACTTTTTGCACTTCATTCCCGAACAGACAGCCTTCTTCAGAAGAGTCATTCAGTTCGCTAGGCAATTCCTCGTAGTGGAGTACGATACATCCACTCCCAGCGTGTGGGTGCCTCATCCACTCGCCTTTCCCAGATTGCGCATGCAGTTCTTGCAGGCAGGCGTGAGCACAGTGGAAAAGATCGGGACGCGCCGTTCCAGGTACCGTGGCGAGATGTACTCTGCCATCGCACAGCGTTCATAACATTAAAAAGGAGCATCAACTATGCCGGCAATCCCTCTCATGAATCCCGCCGTCAAGGCGGCCCTTGATGCCTTGCAACGGGGCGACAGGTCTGCATGGAAGTCGCTCTTCACCAGGGACACAGAGCTCTTCGACGACGGCAGGCCGCGAAGCCTGACGGAGTTTTCAGACGAAGCGGTCGGCCACGCGCCAGTCCTCGACCCTACCAGCCGCGGAGACAAACTGCCGTATAGCCTGCTGAGCCAATAGTGTCCGCACGCAACTGAAGGCTTTTGATTAGGCAAGCAAAGAAATCCGGCGAAACGGGTTGCGCTTATGCGCGCGGCCTGCTCGCTTTCCTGGTACAATAGCCCGACTACTGAGCTGTAAAAGAAGATGGACTCCGAGCGCTGGAGGCGGGTCGAACGGGTTTATCACAGCGTGCTGGGTTATCCCTCGGATCGACGCGCCGCTGTGCTGGAGAAATCCTGTTCGGACGATCCGGATCTGCTGCGCGAGTTGAAGTCCCTGCTCGAGGCGCGAGAACAGGCCGGCGCCTTTCTCTCCCCGCAGGAGCTACACAATCACATCGCGGAACTGGGTTCTGAGCCGCGATCATTGGCCGGAACCACACTCGGCCCTTACCAGATCCTCGACGAGATCGGCGCCGGCTCCATGGGTGAAGTGTACCGGGCGCGTGATGCCAGGCTGGACCGTGAGCTCGCGCTGAAGATCCTGCCCGCGCACTTTGCGCGCGATGCCGGGCGCGTATCCCGACTGCGTCTGGAGGCTAAAGCCGCTTCCGCGCTAAATCATCCGAACATTGTGACCATCTACGAAATCGGGCAGGCCGGTGACATCTGGTTCATCGCCGAAGAATTGATCGACGGCATCACATTGCGGGAGCAGCTGGATGCTGGCAGACTGCCCCTTGCGGCAGGCGCTCGATATCGCCATTCAGTGCAGCGTAGCCCTGCAGACTGCCCACCGGGCCCATATCCTGCATCGCGATATCAAGCCGGAGAACATCATGATCCGGCCGGATGGCCTGGTGAAGATGGTGGATTTCGGTCTGGCGCGTTTTATCGACGCTGCCCCGGGCTGGGCTCAGCAAACAACGCAGCACGGCAGCATCATGGGGACTCCGCGATACATGTCTCCCGAGCAGGCGCGCGGCCAACAACTGGATGCCCGGAGCGATATTTTCAGCCTTGGCGCCGTGCTTTACGAAATGGTGGAGGGCCGGCCTGCATTTCCAGGAGCGACGCCCGCAGAAGTATTCGCGGTGCTCCTCGGGACGGAGCCAGTACCGGCACCTCCAAAATTCGGTAGGCAACTCGATCAAGTTCTTTCAAAAGCGCTCGAAAGAGATCGCGAAACCCGATATCAATCGATGCAGGAGTTCGCCAACGATCTGAAAAGTGTCGATCCGCTTCAGGGGCTGTCGCCGGCCAAGAGGAGAATGGCTGCGCGCATCGGCCAGGCCTGGAAGGCGGGCCAAGTCGCGTTTGTGGTTTGTGCGCTTCTGCTGGCGGGGATCGCTCTTTTCTTCTTTCTTCGCTACCCGCCCGCGCTGACCGCCCAAGACAGCATCCTCTTGGCGGATTTTACAAATGAAACCGGAGAGCCCCTGTTTGAAGGCTCGCTCAAGCAGGGGCTGGCGGTGCTACTGGAACAGAGCCCCATGCTCAACATTTTTCCGGAGGCGCAGGTGCGGCGGACGCTGCAATTGATGGGGCGATCGCCGAATGATCGGGTTTCGGGCGAGACGGCGCGAGAGATCTGCCAACGGGAGGGCGTAAAAGCCTTGGTCGCCGGATCGATCACACAGCTCGGAAGTCATTACGCGCTGGCGCTGGAAGCGGTGGATAGCCGGAGCGGGAACGTTCTAGCGCGGGCGCAAGTGGAAGCCGGAGGCAAGGAGCAGGTCTTGCAGGCGTTGTCGCGGGCAGCCACGCAGTTGCGCCGGAACTTGGGCGAATCGCTTCGCTCAGTCCGCAAATTCGACGCGCTGCTCGAACGGACCACCTCCTCACTAGAAGCGCTACAAGCGTATTCGCTAGGAGATCAGGAAAAAAGGAAAGGCCGCTTCCTGCAATCTGTTCCGTTCTTCCAGAGAGCCGTGGAACTGGATCCCAACTTCGCATACGCATACGCTGAGCTGGCGACCCTCTACCACAACACCAGGCAGCCTGGGCTCGCGGCCAACTATACCGTGAAAGCCTATACGCTGCGGGACCGGACGAGCGAGCGCGAGAAACTCCACATTACAGCGCTCTATCATTATTGGGTCACTGGGGACTATGGCAAGGCCCTCGAGGCCCTCCAACTCCACACACAGATTTACCCGCGGGACGTTGTGCCACACAGCAACCTAGCCACGCTCTACGCCAGGATGGGTCAATTCGAGCAGTCCGAGAAAGAAGCGCGGATCGCCCTGCGGCTGGATCCCAACACCACTATTCGTTTCGGAAGATTGGGACTCTCTCTAATCAGTCTCAATCGCTTCGAGGAAGCCGCCGCGATTTGCCGCCAGGCTGTGAAGCACAATCTCGACGATGCAGCCGTCCATCGTAGCTTGTATAAGCTTGCATTTCTCAACCGGGACCGGACAGCGATGGGGGAACAGTTGAGATGGATTCGCACGCAGCCGAATGCTTACGAGGAAATGGGTTGGGAAGCTAGCATCGCCGCTTACTCTGGCAAGTGGGGACGATCGGCGGAGTATGCTCGCGATGCCATTGAGGGTGCCCTGGATGCCAAGGGGCAGGAACCGGCAGCTACTTTCGCGGCGGACGCAGCCTTGCGCAGTGCAGTTCTCGGCCACTGTGCCAACGGCGTCGCGTCGGCTTCGCAGTCGCTTTCGATCGAACGGACGCAGATATCGCTTTTCGCCGTAGCGCTCAGTCGGGCACTGTGCGGCGAAAGCGGCCAAGCGCAAATGCTGATGGAAGAATTGACCAACCGGTATCCGAATGATACGACCGTAAACTGGGAATCGTTGCCGGTCATTCGTGCGGCCTTGGAACTGAACCGGGACGATGCCGCCTCGGCCGTAGAGGCTTTGAGACCCGCGTCCCGCTACGAAGCCGCCGCGGAGTTCTGGCCGCAATACTTGCGGGGCCAGGCATATTTACGACTCAGGAAGGGAACGGAAGGTGCAGCCGAGTTCAGAAAAATTTTGGACCATCGGGGGGAGGCAATGGACTCCGTACTGTATCCGCTGGCGCATCTCGGGCTGGCGCGCGCAGCAACGCTCCAGGCTGACATTGCGCAGGCTCGCAAGTCCTATAAGGATTTCCTGAAGGAGTGGAAGGACGCAGATACCGATCTGCCACAGCTTCTCGCGGCGAGGCAGGAGCTAGACAAGTTAAAATCCATTCCTTGAAACGGCATGCCTCGTGGCCCATGCGAAGTCACACAGTTGCTCAACGCCTGGTGTAAGGGCGACGACAGCGCATTGGAGCAACTGGCGCCCATTGTGGAGTCGGAACTGCGCCGGATCGCCCGGCAATATCTGAGCAAGGAAGCGCCCGGCCAGACGCTCCAGCCCACGGCTTTGATCAATGAGGCCTACCTGCGACTGATTGAATGGAACACAGTGGAGTGGCAAGGCCGGGCCCATTTTTACGCCGTAGCAGCGAAAATGATGCGGCGCGTGCTAGTGAGTCGGGCGATCGCCCGCCGCAGGCGGAAGCGCGGCGGCTCAGCGATTCTGGTTTCGCTCACTGAGGCCGGCGATGTATCGCACCGGAGCGCCGATATGACAGCTCTGGATGAGGCGTTGATCGCGCTGTCCAAACTGGATACCCGAAAGAGCGAGCTTGTCGAGTTGCGCTTTTTCGGTGGGCTCACGGCCGAAGAGACCGCGGAAGTTCTGGGGATCTCTGTGCGGACCGTCCATCGCGAGTGGGATCTGGCGCGCGCTTGGCTATTCCGCGAACTGCGCGGGGCAGAGTCTGTCCAATGACGAGCTGATCATCGAGGTGCTCACCTGGCGGCGCTTGGCATCAAACGCTTCAGCGAAAAACTTTGCTGATCATTTCACCCGGGAGTGGCACGTTTCGCCGGCTTTTGTTGCTTGTCCCAGTAGGAGGCATTCAACAGCCAATATGAAGCGCAGAGACTTTCTTAAATCCACCGCCGCCGTTACTGGCGGAATGTTCAGCGGACTTCACAAAGCGGTCGCTCAAAGCCCCGGGCTGGTCCCTGGACCGCAGCCCAATATTCTATTCATTCTGGTCGACGAGCTGCGGTACCCCACCGTTTTCCCCGGGAACATTAAAACACCAGGCGAATTTCTGCGGCAATTCATGCCCAACGTTCACAAACGGATCTGGAAGCGCGGCGTGAAGTTCGGCAATCATAACACGGCTGCCAACGCCTGCACACCTTCGCGCGGCGTCCTGATCACGGGTTTATATTCCCAACAGCAGTGGGTGATGACCACAATTCTGTCGACTCCCTGCAATCAAAACGATTGCCCGGCGACGACGGGTACTTATCCACCGCCAACGCGGCAACCGGTTCTAAATCACCATTATCCGACGTATGGCAAGCTCCTGCAGGCAGCGGGTTATGTAACTCCTTACATTGGAAAGTGGCACGTTTCTGTACCCGCGCAAGCGACCAATGCGCTTGCTAACTACGGCTTCGATTACTACCCCACCTATTACGATCCCACCGGCGACAATTTTCAGGGGACCTATGGAGATGAAAGCCGCGGGTACCATGCCGACTCCTATTCGGCTTCGCAGGCAATTGCTTGGCTACAGAACACGAGACCTGACAACCAACCCTGGTGCCTCACGGTCAGCCTGGTTAATCCTCATGATCGCGAGTTCTTCCCTGCCGGAACAGAGTTTCAGACCTATGCGGATTTGTTTGCGGACCCCAACGTTAATCTGAAGGCAATCCAGCCGTATTCGGGCCCCACCTATTACGGACCAGTCGTGGACTGGGACAAAAATGACCTTAAATCCCCTAACTCGTATGGATACCCGGCCGTGCCTCCGAATTGGGAGGACGCAACCTCAATTGCAAACAAAAGACTATCAACCCAGACCTTCTTTCGTGAATACTCGCAGGGCGTTTGGGGCGGTGTATCCGACGATCCATCTCAGAACAGTGCCACGATCGAACAGTATCCAAGTGCGAATCCCGATAAGAATTCGCCATTTGGAGTCGCCAAGATGCCATACAGTTATTGGCGGCGCGGCCTTGATAGTTACACCCAGATCATGCAAATAGTGGATGCCCAAATTGGAAGTGTGCTCGACGCATTCCACGAGCTACCTAAAGATGTGAGAGAGAACACGGTCATTGTGTTTGCCTCCGATCACGGTGAATATTCCGGAGCGCATGGCTTCGTCCAAGGTAAGTTGGGGACCGTCTATGAAGAGGCTTGGCACGTTCCGTTCGTGGTAGTCGATCCGAGCGGCAGATACACGGGAGACATAGATGAAATCCGTTTGGGGCTCACCTCACACGTTGATTTCACGCCTTTGATTGCCAGCATCGGCAACTTGGGAAGCCAGGATTGGATGAAGGGCAACTTAGCGACAATCTATGCCCAGCGTCACGACATGATCTCGATGCTGAAGTCTGCCGTTGCGCCGGGACGCCCCTATGTCCTGTACGCCACTGACGAAATCGTCCCGGATTACTTTAACTTTGTCTTTAATAGGGCGCCTACACATGTTCTGGGACTACGTACCGAGGACACCAAGTTGGGTGTGTACTCCAAATGGGTTCCTCTGACGTCAAACATCATCCCATCTTCAAAAGAGCTGGAATTCTACGATTACTCGACAACGAACGGCCAACTTGAACTGGATAATCTTGTCGTTACCAATCCTGATGATCCTCGTATTCAGAGCATGGCGCAGCATCTGCTTAACGACATTGTCCCGAATGAACTGCAGGAAAAACTCCCCGGAACGTTGGGAGTGGTGCAGGAAGGATCAAAGATCGCACACCTTGCTTACAGGGAATTAATAGCGCTTCAGGGGTCCGGGATCTGGAAAAACGGCGGCCTCCAGACGCTACTCGGATACGGCCGGGAATTCTAAGAGCACACCGCGGGAGCGCGTCCCACAGGATACCCGCGCTCCCGCTGCGCAAAACCTAACGAGCAACATATACAGTGCACATGCGCTTGTCATGTCGAATTCCAGATCTGATTGTGCATCCCGCGGCACCGTATTCCGGCGCCAACGCGAGAACCGAACTGACATTGATACTGGAGCCGCCGCCCGCCCCTGCGAATCGCGGCGCGATAGCGTGGCGAGCCGCAACAGGGCCATCGCATTCAGATTGACGATCCTGGTGACGTCGTCCGCGCTGCGTTGTTGACCAGGATGCCGATACGAGCGTCCTCGCGAAGACGAGCCTCCACCCGATTGAGATCCCGATTATCGCTGAGGTCCGCTCGAAGGACCTCGACTGCGACTCGGTTTCCCGGCTTAGGCGATCTGCGAGCCCCTCCATTCGGGCGAGCGCTCGCTGAGCACGGGGTGCCGACAGGACGACTCCCGGCTCCAACTTTCTTTCTTTTCAATCCTCTGGGCGAGCGATCCCGCCTGAATCCGCGAGTGAAGGTTTTCGACGCTAACTTATTCGCCTCTAAGGGCGCGGACCGGGTCCGTCCGCATTACCCGAAGCGCGGGTATCAGGCACGCCGCCATCGCGGCGGTCGCCATTACCGCGAAGGCCCAGGCGAACACGGCCGGATCCCGCGGGCTCACCTTATAGAGAAGGTCGCCCATGAGGCGCGTTGTTCCGGCAGCGACCCCCGACCCCACCGCGATGCCTGCCACTGCGAGCCCGATGCCGTACCGCATCACTATCCTCAGCAGGTCAGAGCCTTCCGCTCCGAGAGCCATGCGCAGCCCCAGCTCGCGCGTTCTCTGCGAGACCGAGTACGACATGACTCCGTATAACCCGACCGCCGTCAACAGCAGCGCCATCGCGCCGAACGCGGTGAGCAGCCTGAACGCCGCGTGTTGGCTCCAGCTTGTGCGATCGATCTGCTCGCGCATGGTGATCACTTCTGTAGGCGCCAGGCTCACGTCCAAAGCCTTCACCTCCCGCGCGAGCGCATTCGCCGTCGCCGCCGGGCCGAGCCACGTGCGGATCTGGATCGACTCGCCCGGGTTCGAGCCTTGCCGCAGTGCCATGTAAAAGTACGGCTGCGGAGCCTCGCGGAAGCTCCAATACTTGGAGTTTCTCGCGACTCCCACCACCTGCAGCCAACGCCCGTTCACCTGAAGGCGCCTGCCGATCGGGTCCGCACCGTGCCAGAAGCGCTCCGCCATCGTCTGGTTGACCACCGCGACTGGCAGTGCGGTTTCGTTATCGGCGCGTGTAAAATCCTGACCGGAGAACAGCGGAATTCCCATGATGGCGAAATAGCCCGGCCCGACCTCGGCGTACTCGACGCTCGGCTGCTCGCCCCGGTCGAACACGAACCCGTCCACCGTGATCGGCGCCGACGCGCGCAGACTGTAGCTGAACGGAACACTGCTCGTCCACGTCGCCGATTGGATGCCGGCCAGGCCCTTTCAGGCGCTCGGCCACTGGTCCTGAAACGTGCGAATGCGCGGAAGATCGTATCCGGCCGAAACCATATCGACCCCCGAGACCATTGCGTTGCCCGTCGAGAAACCCGGATCGGTGTCCCGCATCGCTTGGAGGCTTTTCACCAGCAGCCCGATTCCGGCCATCAGAGCGAAGCTTAGCGACACCTGCGCCAAGACCAGCGCCGAGCGGATCCACGCCCCACCGCGACCTCCCATCACGCTAGCGGTTTCCGTTTTCATCGCGCCGGCGAGATCGACATTGGCCGCCTGCCACGCCGGAACCAGTCCGCACAGCATCGTCGCAACCACACATACTGCTGCGCTCAGGACCAGCACGCGCCAGTCTATTCGCGCGCGCAGATGGACTACGATGCCGGCGGGCATCGGCCGGAAGAGTAGCCGGATCGCGTTGCGGCATGCGCTCGCCACCAGCAGGCCGCAACCTGCCGACACCAGCGAGAGAATGAGCCCTTCCGTCACCAGTTGCTTGACCAGCCGCGCCCGTCCGGCGCCCATTGCGAGCCGCACCGCCATTTCGTGCCGCCGCCCGAACGAGCGCACGAGCAGCAGGTTGCCTACATTCGCGCAAGCGATCAGCAGCACCAGGCACGCCACCACGAGCGAGATTCGCAGCGTCGGCAGTAACGCGCCGGCGTTATTGAACGGCGTCTGCCAGAGTGCATACAGTTGGCACCTGCGGCCGCGATTCGTCGCCGGATATGCGGCGCCGAGGCGCCCCGCCACCGCCGACAACTCCGACTGCGCCTGCGCCATAGTGACCCCTGGCTTGAGAAACGCGAAGCCCTCGATCCATCGCGCACCGCGATTTTCAAGCTTGTATCCGCCGCCTTCGAATGCCTCCTCCATGGACGCCGGCACCCAGAACTGAAACGAGTACCCGACGAAGGTGCCGTAAAACCCTTGGGGCGTCACACCGATGATGGTGTACTGCACGCCGTTGAGACGCTGCTGGCGGCCAATGATGGCCGGATCGCCGTGATAGCGGTTCTGCCACGCGTCATAGCTGATCACGGCTACTGGATGCCCGTTGCGGCCTGTGTCTTCAGACGGTTCGAATGTGCGGCCCAGAATGGGACGGATTCCGAGAACGTCGAAGTAGTTTGAGGAAACGACGCTCCCGATGGCTGTTTCGGCCCGAGCGCCTAAGCTCAGCGTTGCGCCGCCGATGTGCTCGGCAACGAACGCCTCTACCAGATGGCAGTTTTTTTGCAGATCCTGCAAGTCGGGCCAGGAAATGTCCGTGCGGCCGTTGGGGTCTGTGCCGGTTATCGCGAACATGCGGTCCTGCCGCGCGACCTTCGGGAATGGACGCAGCAGAATGCCTTCGATCCAGCTGAAGACCGAGGTGGTCGCGGCGATGCCGAGCGTCAGGCAGAGCACCGCGACCACCGAAAAGCCCGGACTGCGAAGCAGCACGCGGATACCGATACGTAGGTCGTGAAACATGATCACAGTCTCGTGAGCAGCGCTCGATCCACGAGCGCGGCGACGTGCGTCATCAGGTGATATGCCGAGCCCATGATCAGCCAGCTCGCTGCGGTCGCAACGAGTGCGGACGAAGAGGGACGGAAGAACACCGCGCCCAACACTCCGAAGCACGCCAGCGCGGCGCCAAGACGCAACGCCGGATGGCGAATACTAGCTTGGATGCCTCGCAGCAAAGCGCCGTTGGAAAATCCGAACAGGATAAACTGCGGCGGAAGGCCGGCCGCGACAAACAGGGCAAGCAGTGCCGTGGCAACCACAGCAAGCACCGCCAGGGGCCGTCGGAAGAATCTTGCCAGAGACAGCAGCCCTAGATATGCCGCGGCGCTTGCCAGAATATCGAGTGCCACGACTGCGGTATGCCATGAACCGAATACGAGCCTCGCCGGGGCGCCGAAGCCGAACATCATCCCCGCCTGCATCGGGATTGCCGCAGCTGAAATGACAACGCTCACCGCCACAGTGGATATCAGGAACCCGGCGAAATGCAGCGCGGCCCGCTCGCGCCGGTAGACCCACGCAAACTGCCGGGCAATCTGCCGCGGATCGCCGAATCGCTCCAGCAGCAGGCGCTCGATCTCCTCCTCGCCGCGTCCGCTCTGCCGTCCCGTGCTCACGAAATCTTCCACGTGCGCTCGCAGCTCGCGCAGCACGTCGCGGCGGCGCTTCGCAGACGGAATCCGCGATGCGGCCACGATTTCGTCAATGAACCGCTCGCTGATCGTCATCTCACTTGCTCCCCAGCACGGCATTCACGGCGCCGGTCAGGTGCTGCCATTGCCTTTCGTACTCCTGCGCGGCTTTTTGCCCCTTGGTGGTCAGCGAATAGTATTTGCGCTCGCGGCCGTTGTCGCCGGTGCGCCACTGCGACTTCACGAGTCCCTTCTTTTCGAGTTGGTGCAGGGCCGGGTAGAGCGTGCCTTCCTTGAATTCGAACGCGTTCGCGCTGCGCACTGCCGCCGCCTGGAGAATCTCGTAGCCGTACATCTCGCCGCGCGAAAGCAGGTTCAACAGCAGTAGGCTGATGCTCCCCTTAAGCAGCTCACGGTCAATTTCCATCGTCACCCCATGCCTTGTTATACAAGGTATAACGCCGGCACGAAAGAAATGTCAACACCAGTGTGGGACCTTTTTAAATCGGTACGAATGACGCGCAAACAAGAAGTTGGGTTTAAATGCTAGACCCGACGCCAGCGGCAGCCGGAATATGAGCTGTCCTTCCTGATATACATCAACAGAAGGATAGTCACTCAATCGAGCCGCACAGTGTAACTGCGTCTCTCAACGACGCGGGACTGATCGTCCGCCGACGAGTAAAGCGCTTCTGGACTCTATCTGCCCGAGCTTGCCGCCCCTGGGCTCGGGTTTGTCACTGACGCTTCCTGCTGAGTCACATCCACAGACTGCCGCAAGCGGAAGGTCAGAAGCGTCTCGGCCGGTACGGAAATGTTCTTCCTCCCAGTAAAGAAGGCAGTGGTCGCACCCGCAACGGCCCCGGCGCCGGCGCCGATCAAAGCCCCGGCTCCTCCGCCCGCGGCTGCGCCGATCGCAGCTCCTCCTCCAGCGCCGCCGCCGATGAATAGGAAGTTGCGTTTCCTATGCCTTTTACTGCTGCGAACGTCCGAGCCGGTATCAATCCTGTAAGCTTCGTTATCCATCGTGAAGGAATCGAGTGTCAGGCCAATCACGGCGCGCCCTTTAAAACGGCCGGAATGTGCGGCATATGTGAGATGGCCCGTAAATAATGTGCCGCGCGGTATGGCTACTCGTCCGTCGACCGTCACGGGTGTATTCAGCGTGGCGGTAAAGCCCTCGCCCGCGTGATCGTGTTTCGTGTCCACTGTTCGGTCGATGCGCACTCGAAGCAGTGTGCCAAAAGGAATGTTGTAGGTCTCCACGGGCGCTTGAACCTGCGCCTGCTGTGGATAGGAAGGTGCGGGCGCTCCTGTGGAGGCGACGGGCGTTCCAGTGGCAGGTTGCGCCGTCGCAGGCTGACCGATAGGTGGATAAGCGTTTGCCGTCTGTGGCGCGGCCGATTGCGAAACCGGTGCCTGTGCCACCGGCGTATTCGATGGTTGGTTGGGCTGGGTTCCCGTTGATACCGCTGCAGTTCCTGTGGCCTCTGTCGCCGTTGACGAGGATGGAGCCGTGCTTGCTGCCCGCTGATTCTTCCCGCATCCCGCCAGCAGAACACTGATCAGTAAGACCGAAAACAATCCCGCCTTAACCCCGCAATTGCGCGCCATCGTGACTCCTCCTTCCCGCGATGCTATCTGGATAGACTTCCCTTCCTGTCATCTTGTTTCGCCCCGTGATGGAGAACATCCTAAACCTAACGAGATTACGCCGGGGTTTCAGAAGTCTTGAATCGGAGCCGGAAGCGTAAGCGCCCTTTGCCGCCGGAAGCGAAAACAACCTCTCGCGGGCGTCCAAATCAATAGCACGTCAAGAAATTCTGCGAAGAAAATTCTCGGAGTCTGTGTTCAAGAATCTAAAGCACGATGGCAATGGAAAGCGATCTATACCGATCATCAAGAAATCAGCCTTGCTTCATGGCCTGAAGACCAGCGCCGTAAATGTGTTGGGAATCGGCTGAGGATAAGGATGTGGATTCTGTTGAGTGGGCGCGGAAGGCGGCCCCATTCGCGCCGTCACCGTGTAGATGGAGTGCGTCTTCAGATCGAGCGCCATTGTTCGGGCGCCCGGTTCCGTCGAGACTGTCTGAAAGACGCTGAAACGTTCCGGCGAGTCTTCGTGCACCGCGGTGATAACACCCTCGCCGCATGAGGCGAATGCGAGGCCGGTTCCGGGATCGAACCGGCTGGCATCCGTCGATCTCCCGATGGGCAACGTGGCCAGAACCTTCCGTCCGCGTAGTCCAGCACCGCCATCAACTGATTTCGACAGCCGGCAAACAGACGCTTGTGAGCAAGGTCGATAGCCAGCCCGGCGGGGTGTTCGCAAGGAGCCAGTGGCCAATGATGAAGGGAACGGAGTGTTTTCGCGTCGAAGTCTACGATCTCGCTCTTGTCCTCTATGTTGACGTAAATATGTCCCTTAAGATTCGTTTGAGCGAACTCCGGCTTTCCCCCGAGAGCTAGGGTTCCCACCACTTTGCCGGTACTTGCGCCGATGGCCGATGCGTCCTGTGTGCCGCCACCATTGAAGGTAAAAACCCGGTTGCTGAACTTGTCGTAGAGGATGGCGTCAGGGTCCTTACCGGGCAGAGGAATTTCGCTGGCAATACTCATCTTCTGTAAATCCAAAACCGAAACCGCGGCTTCAGTGCTCAGGAATGCCTTCTTGAGTTCTGGCGCGAAGGCAATGGCATGCGCTCCGCCCACATTCGGGATATCAGCCACCTTTGTTAGCTGGCTATCGACGACAAGAACGTGCGATCCGCGTGGGATAAAAACATGGCCGGTATCTGGATCTACGTCGAAGTAATCCCAACCACCCTCTCCCCCCAGAATGACTTTCTTCGTAAGTCGGTACTGGAGGTTGTGAGGCGCAGGCGCCGCGACGGCCAGCAGGACCATCGAAATCCAGATGAGAAGACCCGGAAATGCAATAAAACGATACCGCATTTGAATCGCGCTGTCGATGGAGCGATTGTAGCCGATTTGCAGGCCCCGAGCCATCGGGAAGCATCGCAGACTTTACAGACGGCTGATTTGCGGACCCGCAGCTTCCCGGCTCACGCATTTAAGATCTCTGCCTTTTTGCCGTGCCTGGCGAGAACACGCTTGGCCTGCCCACGAATGTAGATCCGACCGATTTCGATGGATGTCCAGTTGGCGGGAAGGGCTGCAGGATACTTATTCCACTCTGTCTCCGTGACGCGAAGCCCGGTAAATCCGATCATTGCCGTCTGCAGCAGTGCGCCCATGTCTGTGAGAAAGCATCCATAGTTCTGTGTAGCAGCTTCGCGCGCCATTCCAAACGGTTCCAACCACGCCGGCTGCCATGCTTCCCTGAACAAGCGGGCCGCTAGTTCTCTATCGCCCATGGCTGCGGCAAGGCCGGCTTTCGCCGCTTTTGCGAAACCGATATCCTCATGCTGGCCGCGAACAGCCTTGAAGGATTGCCATGTGCGCTCAAGTACCGCGGGATCAACCTGAACATCGAATGGAAATAGGTAGCTAACATCACCGAAGGCATTATTGGAGGACCCTTCTGCAATGGTTAGGATTCCTTGATCGTTTACTGGCATATACAGCGACGTCATGATTCGACGCCAACCGGGAGGAGCTTCCACTCCAATCTGATCCGCACATCGACAAGCCGCTTTCAAAACCATGCGGCTTGCCAGATTGACATAGGCGCTATTGTTCAGGCCATTGCTGGTTTCGTCAGGCCCCATGATGTTCAGGACTTCGAACCCGCGTGCCGTCTATACGCCTCTGCTTTCGATCCACTCGGCAACAGCCCGTAATACGGGCCAAGTTGCTGTATGCAGGAATTCCATATCGCCGGCCGCCATTTGATACTGCCAGAATGCGAGAGCCACATCGAGAACGATGTGTTGTTCCGCCCAGCCGGTGGCGGCGAATGTTGGCGTCACCTCTTCACCGTAGAGCGGCGCAGCCTCCCATGGAAATTGCGCCCCGCGGTAACCGAACAGGTTTGCAACCTTTCGGGCAGCCTCCAAGCCCCGCACTCGAAACCGCAAAAGCGATTCAGCGGCCGTGGGTGACGCGAGAACGAGGGGGAGAAAGGACCATGTTTCCGTGTCCCAAAAGCTATGACCCAGGTAGTAACGGCTTGAAGAAAGGCCGTACGGCGCCATTCCGTTCAGATTGGAGCGATGATTGCTCGACTGAAGATAAAAGAAAGCCGCGTCAAGCGCTTTTTGATCTTCACTATTGTTTACGAGAATGCGAGATTTCCAGAGGTCTTCCCATTCTCGGCGATTCCCCTCCTCAAGAGATTCTGTCCCGAGTTGCACGCCCCAACTTACTAGGCGCACCGCCTCGAGATCCGGCTCATTGTGATAGAAGCTGGAGACCATTGACGCCAGCGTGTAGAAGGTATACTTTCTGTTTCCAAGCGCGTTTGCGCTGTAATTATTGAGCCGTTGATCTTTCGTAAACGCAGAATCGCTGATCATGCGGACTGCTGTCCCAAGTCGGCTAATGCCGCCAAGCGACTGAAATAGGAGCAGCCGGTCGACGGTTATACTTCCGCGAGGAAGCTCTTCGGTCAATATTGTGCCCGGTACGCCGGCAGCTCCAATCTCAGGTGTGATTTCAACGCGAGCATTTTCAGATAACTGCAGAGTAATCACTTGCAACATCAACGAGGGCACTGAGCGCAAAGCAACCTGACGCACGCTTAGAGATGCGTCTACTCCGTCTCCCGAACTGTACGCGAGCTCCGTAACCAGCTCGCCGTTGGCCATATTGAGTTCTTGGGTCTTGAGACGCACGCGTTCCGGATATTCCAGGAGGCTGTTCCCATTCACTCGTATATCAGTCGTGAACGGATACGGTGCGGGGGATAAGGATTCAACCCGAAATATCGGATGAATATCGACAAAACCTGCGACGCATGCAGGTGCCGTCTGAATCGGAATCCGCCCGGGTCTGATGCCAATCAAACCATTACTGAGATATGCGGCATCGACGCCATCAGAGTCGCCTCGACGTATTAATACCGGTATCGAAGGCCCAAGCCCGTAAGCCCTTTTGGAGGGCAACGCCGCCGCGGCGGTCAATATCAAAATAGCGCGTCTGGACGGTAACATTTTCATCGCAGGCGGACATCCTCGGCTTGGTGATTCGGTGTTTGCAATTTCTCAGCGTAGAAACGTTCCCCATTAAGTTGCCCAGCCGGGGAATGACGAACAGCTTGCCAAAACTTTCTTGATTGAGCGCCCGCACTGATCATCTGATTCCCTTCCGCGAGACTTTGAAAAAACGAACCCAAACCATTTCGTTCGGTAATTTCCCCATTCCCCAATCCTCCACCCCGCCATCACGGCAAATCCAAAAACTTCATCTACCCTCGAATCATCGCCTTACCCCGGCCCCATCCCCTTCGGCCGCTCCCCGCCAAGCGAAACTCACCCGCGAAAGCAGCACCCATGCCGAAACTCACCAACCAAACCGGCGACCCCGAACTTTCACCGAAACAAACCGGCCCCCGCACTCCCGGCGGCAAATCCCGCTCCAGCGAAAATGCCATCAAGCACGGCTGCCGCTCCGAAAAAACCATTCTCCGCGACGAAGACCCGGCCGAATTCGACGCCCTCATCGATGGCTGGTTCGAACTCTACAAGCCCGATAACGAAATCGCCATCGCCCTGGTCGAAGAGACCGCGCGCGCCCACTGGTTTCTGAAACGCGCTCGTCATCGCCTCGAAGAGGTGGAATTCAATCTCCCTGGCAACGCCTATTGTTGGACAGATTCCCAGCAAAGCCTCTACGCGAACTTCAGCCGCTACAAAACCACCGCCGAGCGCGCATTCTTGCGCTTCTACAAAGAGACCGAAGCCTACTACGACAAAATCTTTCGAAAGGAGCAGGCCAGGGAGCGCGCCTTCGCCCGCCTGGCCGCAATTGAAGCCCGCTTCCTCAGCGAGCGTGCCGCTTCTCAGAAGGCGAACGAGAACCGCCTTGTGCAATGGGCCCGCATCGAAACGCAATCCTGGGACCCCGGCGTCCCGAACAAGACCGTGACAACCCTCCATCCCACTAATAAGGAACTCCTGGAACGGGTCAAGGAACTCGGCCATCTCCCCTTCTATGTCACGCGCGTCCTGGAATTCGTCCACGGCGTTCCGCCGGAATACAATTGGTGCAATCCCACCCACATGGAGCGCCTCAACTTCTCCTGCTCTGTCCAGAACCTCTATTACAGAGACTGGCTCAGGGTTCTTGAGCACGAGGCGCAGTCCCCCTCCGGCCATATCGGCCCCGTCCTGAAGCTCACCGTCCCTGTTCCGGACGAGTAGCCGGGCAATCCGCGCCTCTCTGCCGGGCGTTTGCATCTAGCCCCCTGGAAGTGCTTAAATAGAGTTGTAGCGTCGAGGGAAAAGTGGGCGGAAAGGCCCACTTTTTTATTGCGCTTAACGAAAGTACTATGGCGGCAATCGAACAAACGGGACTGGTTGACACAATCACCGGACTGGTGGAACAGGCCGCCGCAGGTACTGGCATTGAGGTTGTGGAAGTGCAGTTGCGCGGTGCGGGTAAAGCCCGCTTGCTTCGCGTCTACATTGATAAATCCGGCGGAGTGACTCATGGTGATTGCGAGCTCATTTCTGAAAGACTGGGCAGCCTGCTGGATGAACAGGACGTGGTTCCGGGAGATGGCTATACGCTGGAGGTCAGCTCGCCGGGCGTGGATCGGAAGCTATCGAGACCTCGGGATTTCGAGAGAGTCCTCGGCCGGAAAGTTCGCATCGCTCTCAAACAGCCCGTGCAGGGCCAGACCCGCATAGAAGGCAGGCTGGCCGGTTTCGCTGGCGGAGTGCTCGATGTGGAAATCACGCCGGATGAGCTGATGCACGTGCCGCTCGAACAGGTTCAGAAAGCGAACTTGAAGTTCGAGTGGTAACCATCGCAACTTTCTAAGTACCCCTGAGATCCACTTTTTGAAGTTTGAAAGGTTGTTGTCGTGGCTTCTATCTATCAGTCTATTGAGATCCTCAGCAAGGAGAAGGGCATTGATCCGCAGATCGTACTGGATGCCGTGAAAGATGCCATGCTCGCGGCTGCGCGTAAGCATTTTCGCTCTACCGAGGACCTGGTTGCTGACTTGGACGAAAACACCGGCAATATTCAGATTTATAGCGTCAAACAAGTGGTCGACACGGTCGAAGACCCGGTCAAGCAGATCAGCTTGGCGGGCGCTAAAAAGCTCGATGAGCAAGCCGAAATCGGTACCGAGCTGCGCATTGCCAAGCCCACCGAAGCCCTGGGCCGTATCTCCGCCCAGACCGCCAAGCAGGTCATCCTGCAGAAGGTGCGCGAAGCGGAGCGCGACACCGTGTTCTCTGAATTTTCCGGCCGTCAGGGCGAGTTGGTCAATTGCATCGTCAAGCGCCTGGAAGGTCAGGATTACATCGTCGAAATGGGCAAGACCGAAGCGCGCTTGTTAAAGAAAGAGCAGTCCCGCATCGAAAACTTCAGCATTGGAGATCGCGTGCGCTGCGTGATCAAAGGAGTGGAGCGCGGCGGCAAGAATTCCGGAGTGGTCGTTTCACGCGCCGCGCCGGAGCTCGTCATGCGCCTCTTTGAGCAGGAAGTCCCTGAGATTTACGACAACACGGTCTCCATCAAGGCCTGCGCTCGCGAGCCCGGCGAGCGCACCAAAATCGCCGTTTTCAGCCGTGACCGCGACGTCGATAGCGTCGGCGCATGCGTCGGCATGAAAGGCATGCGCGTGCAGTCCATCATCCGCGAGCTGCGCGGCGAAAAGATCGACATCATCGAATACTCCGATGACCCGGTGCAATATGCCACCAAGGCCCTCAGCCCCGCCAAAATTTCCCGCGTCACCATCGTCGATCCGGTCGAAAAGCACATGGAAGTGGTCGTCGACGATCTTCAGTTGTCGCTCGCCATTGGCAAGCGCGGGCAAAACGTGCGCCTGGCTGCGAAATTGATCGGATGGAAAATCGACATCAAGAGCGAAGAGGAGAAGCGCCGCGAGCTGGAGTCTCGCATGGCCGACATGGTAATATCCGGCGCGCCTGTCTCTGTGCTCATTGATCATGGTTTGCCGGAGCACATCGTCGAGCAGTTGGTCGCCGCCGACATTGGTACCGTGGAACGATTAGGCTCGATGACTCCGGAAGAACTCGAAACAATACCGGGCATTGATGAAAAAGTGGTCGAGCGCATCCAATCGAGCGTCGTGGCCTTCTATAATCAGTACGACTCCGGACAGTCGGAGGAGGCGCCTGTCGATGCGGATGCGATCGAAGCCGCTATCGATGAGACTACGGAAAACGAGCCCGGCCCAATCGAGACGCCTTCCGCCTTCGCCAACATTGAAACCGGCGTCCTCGAACGTGACCTCGCAACACACGAAACGGCCCCCCTAGAGGAGAGCGGCGAGGGTGAAGTTCTGGACCTTGGACGGGTCGAAGGTCTTTCGGCCGCGCCGTCTGTTCTTCGCGATTTTGTCGAGTCGGATGAGGCTTCTCGGGAAGCTCAATCTGATACCATTGGAAAAACCGATTGATTAGCTACAAATTGTGGTGGCATAAGGAGTTAACTAGCAGTCTCTTCTATGAGTAAAATTAGGGTCAATGAGCTGGCGCGGGAGCTTGAAGTTAAACCCGGCGTCATACTCGAGCTGCTCCCCCAACTGGGCGTGCACGAGAAGAAGACGCATTCCAGCTCGCTCGATGAAGAGGTCAGTCTCGAGTTGCGGCGGCGTCTTGCCGAAGGCGGTAATCGTTCGTCCGTTCGCTACTACGGCGAGGCGGAGCACCCGTCCACCGATTACGCGATTGATCACGAGTCCCGCTCCAGTTCTTCGCCGGGTATCCCTGACGGAGATGGGTCGCCATCCGAACATCCTTCTGAATCTGCTTCGGTAGCGCCCGTTCAGCCCGAGATTTCCGAAAAAGCGGCCATAGCGGCTGACTGCCTCCCACCCGCTCTCGTCGCCATCCGTCCCCGCATCACCGGTAGCCGTATCACAGCAGCCGGAATCGGCTCAGCCGGCCGTGCCCGAACAGGCCGAGCGTCCGATTCCCACCTTCCGGCCTTTGCGGCCGCCGCTCGGTGGAGGTTCCGCCGTTCATCCGCCGCTCGCAACGCCCGGACATAATCCCAGTCCCGGTTTGGCCAATCGCAATATCTCCATACCGGCGCGGCCCTTGCCGGCTAATGCGCCGCCCCGCACGCCCCCGGCCGTCCCGGTTTTCTCTGGATTGAACGTACGGCAGCCATTGACTACTGAGCCGCCTCGCACTGCCACAGGTCCTGAGCGTTCTGCGCGTCCGGCGCCCTTTACCCAACCGGCGGCCCGTCCAGCTGCTCCGGCGCCCGCTGCGCCCGGCCGCATGCCCCAGGCGCCCACGCACGTCGTTGCTCCCGGCGCTCCCTCGCAGTTGTCGGCCACCTCCACCGTCCCTGGAACGCCCATGCCTCCCCGGTCCATGCCGCCGCCCAGGCCTGCTTCTTCCAGTCTTACCCCCGGTGCTCCCATTGCGCCCCGGCCGTCCGGCACGCGCCCCAGCCTGGCGGGTCAGCCCGCCGCCCGCCCCGTTGTTCCGCCTCGTCAGGATATTCTTCAGCGTCTGAAACAGCAGGCGCGCCCGGCCCCAGCCGCTCCCATGGCGCCACGCCCGGCCGGCCCAGGGCGTCCCGCCCCCGCTCCCGGCCAACCTCTTTATCGCGGACCCATTCGGCCAGGCCAACCCTTGATGCGCAGCCCCGGCCAGCCCGCCGGACCCGGTCAGGCGCCCGGCTTGAGGCGTCCGTCCAGCCTGCGCCCCATGCATCCCACCAGCTTGCGGCCCGAGCCGGCAATTATGCCTACCGAGCAGCAGCGGCGCCATCAGCCGAAGCCCGGCGGACGGCAAGTCCCGCGCAAGCGCGAGGAGTTGGAAGAAGGAAATCTCCGCCAGCGTTCCTCAAAACGGTCCCTGGTCGCGGAACCTCCGCCCATCGATCGCGAGATCACTGTCGCTGAGGGCATTACTGTAAAAGAGCTTTCTGAGAAGCTCGGCGTCAAGGCCAATCTCGTTATCAAGAAGCTGGTGGAGAAGAAAATCTTCGCCACCATCAACCAGACCATGGATGTGAAGCTGGCCGAAGAGTTGGCGCGCGAATTCGGCGCTTCCACTAATCAGGTCAGCTATGAGGAAGAGTCCACCCAGGATGTCGAGCTCGCCGAGGAGCCTGCCGAACTCGTCCGCCGTGCTCCGGTCGTGACCATCATGGGCCACGTCGATCACGGAAAGACTTCGCTGCTCGATGCCATTCGCCAGACCAGCGTTGCCGCGCGTGAAGCGGGCGGCATCACTCAGCACATCGGCGCCTACTACATTGAAAAGAACGGCCGCAAGATCGTCTTTATCGATACGCCGGGCCACCAGGCGTTTACCCGCATGCGCGCGCGCGGTGCAAAGGTCACGGATATCGTTGTTCTGGTAGTTTCCGCCGACGATGGCGTCATGCCGCAAACGCTCGAAGCCATCGATCACGCCCGTGCCGCCAGCGTCCCGATTATTGTGGCCATCAACAAGATCGATAAGCCCGATGCCCAGCCTGATCGCGTCAAGCAGCAGCTGTCTGACCGCGGCTTGCTGGCTGAGGATTGGGGCGGCGATGTGGTCATGGTTCCGGTCTCCGCCAAGACCGGTCAGAATCTCGATTTAATGCTCGAGATGATCCTGCTCGTCGCCGATATCGCCGATCTGAAGGCCAATCCCAGCCGCCCCGCGCTCGGTACGGTGCTCGAAGCCAAGCTCGATAAAGGACGCGGTCCCGTTGCCACGATGTTGGTTCGAAACGGCACCCTCCGCGCCGGCGACTTCTTCATCTGCGGCGCGCTCTTCAGCAAAGTTCGCGCCATGTTTGATGATCGCGGCAATCCGGTCAAAGAGGCTGAGCCGTCCATGCCCGTCGAGGTGATCGGCCTGGAGAGCCTGCCGGAAGTAGGCGACTCCTTCCAGGTCGTCTCCGATACATCCAAAGCCAAGCAGATCGTAATCTATCGCGAGGCCAAAGCCCGCGACGCGGCCATGGCCAAAGGCGCTCGTGTAGCCACCCTGGCTTCGCTTCATCAACAGTTCAAAGAGGGCGAGCTCAAAGATCTCAATCTCATCATTAAGGCCGACGTGGGCGGTACCGCTGAGGTTCTTTCCGATACCTTGCAGCAGCTCTCGAACGAAAAGGTGCGCGTTCGCGTCCTTCGCACCGGCGTCGGCGCCGTAACCGAAGACGATGTCTTGCTCGCTTCCGCCTCCGAAGCCATCATCATTGGCTTCAGTGTTCGGGTTGAGCGTAACGCCCAATCCACCGCCGAGCAGCAGAAGGTCGATATTCGGCTCCATAGCATCATTTATGAGCTGATCGATGAAGTGCAGCGCTCCATGACCGGTCTGCTGGAGCCTGTTTACAAAGAAACGGTGCTCGGTCATGCTGAAGTCCGCGAAACATTCAAGATCAGCAAGATCGGAACCGTCGCTGGCTGCTATGTTTCGGATGGCGTGATCCGTCGCGACAGCCAGATCCGCGTCATTCGCGAGCGCGAAGTTGTTCATACCGGCAAAATCGAAGCTCTCAAGCGTTTCAAGAACGATGCGAGCGAGGTCAAGAATGGCCTTGAATGCGGTATTTCGCTCACCAACTACAACAACGTTCTCGTGGGCGATATCTTGGAGGCGTTCAGCATGGAGCGTATCGCGGCTCAAATGCCTTCGCCATCCCAATAACTTCATCACAGCGGCCGCCCCGCTCCCCTAAATGCCTGCCATTGGCGTCTTGACCCTCGAGATCCATGTCGAATACTCGCACTCGCTCAAGGAAAAGCGCCATGTCGTCAAGAGTTTAAAAGATCGGCTGCGCGAGCGCTTCAACGTAGCGGTGGCCGAGATTGATCACCTTGATTCGTGGCAGAACGCCGTTGTCGCAGTGGTTACCGTTTCGAACGATCGTGTCTACGCCGGGCAGGTTCTGCAGGGCGTCGAGGCCCACGCCGCGGGCCTGCTGGGCGGCGCGCTTGCGGGTACCAGCGTCGAGTGGTTGTAGATTTACAAACTGGTTTCGATCTTTCGCCTCTATTGATTACACTCAGATTGGAGGCTCCAAATGGATACTCACCGCGCGGAACGGGTTTCAGAAGCGCTTCGCGAAGAATTGGGCGAAATGATCGCCTATGAGCTCTCGGATCCCCGCATCGGGGACGCCACTGTGACTGAAGTCCTCGTGTCTCCTGATATGCGTCACGCCCAGGTCCGGCTGCACCTCAGCGCCAACACTGGCGAGCAGCGGCAAACCATACGGGCATTGGAGGGCGCCCGTCACTTCCTGCGCCGTCAGCTGGCCGAGCGCTTGAATCTCTTTCGTGTTCCGGAGCTGCACTTCGAGCCGGATGTCTCTACAGCCGGCACAGAGCGGCTGGAATACCTCCTCAAGCGCATGCGCCGGGGACGCCCCCGCGACGAACAGACATCTCGTAGCTGAAGCGGTTCAGAACTCAGAATTTCAGATACTTAGCGCCCGCTGAGAGTACACTCTGAGTATCCAGGGATGAGTCTGCATACAGGCTGTTCGACAGCGAGAGTCCAGGAGGCCGTATGCGGTTGCCACCCGTAGCCGGCCGGTTTCTTGATGCTTGCAGACGCCGCAGTACGGACGTTCGGCCTGTTTGGTTCATGCGCCAGGCTGGCCGCTACCTCAAGCCCTATCGTGACATCCGGTCGAAACACGGAATCCTGGAAATCTGCAAGAATCCCGAGCTCGCCGCGGCCGTTACTCTGCATCCGGTCGAAATCCTCGACGTGGACGCCGCCATCATCTTCGCTGATCTGCTCCTGCCGATCGAGCCCATGGGCCTGAAGCTGGAATTCATAGCCGGTGAAGGTCCATCTATTGATAATCCGATCACCGAGCCGGAAGACATAGACGAGCTTTCCACCAGCCGAACGGACGATCTTGGTTATGTTGCCGAGTCCATCCACCTGGTAGCTCGCGCTCTAAGCGGTCGAGTGCCCGTTATCGGTTTTGTGGGAGCACCTTTCACTCTCGCCAGCTACATGATAGAAGGCGGCCCGTCCAAGACGTTCCTGAAGACCAAGAGGCTCATGTTCGGCAATGAAAGCATGTGGCGCAGGCTCATGGGGAAGCTGGTCGATGTGCTCGGCGACTTTGCCGGCTTGCAGATCGGCGCGGGCGCGCGTGCCATCCAGGTCTTTGATAGCTGGGTAGGCGCCCTCAGCCCCGAGGATTATGTGCGCTACGTCCAACCCTATTCCCGCGCCTTGATTGAACGAATCCGAGCCGCCAGTGTTCCGGTAATACACTTCGGCACGGGGGCGGGTGGGTTTTTCCGCGAGCTTCATGCCGCAGGCGGCGATGTCATTGGCGTTGATTGGCGAATCAACATTGACCAGGCATGGATGGACATCGGTTACCGTTCTGCCATCCAGGGCAACCTGGATCCGGTCGCGCTGTTTGCCCCGCTTCCCGAGCTCCGCACCAAAGTTATCGACCTCCTGCGGCGCACCGGCACTCGCCCCGGTCACATCGTGAACCTTGGGCACGGTATTCTTCCCGAGACGCCCGTCGAGAACGTAAAAGCCGTCGTGCAGATCGTGCGTGAATTCCGCAGGTAGTTCGTGGCGGAAAGAGTATTGATTGTGGGGGGCGGAGTTTCGGGCCTCGCCACCGCTCACTTTCTCAGACGTCTCGGCATCCCCTCTCTCCTGTTCGAAAAGACAGATCGGCTCGGAGGCCTCATCAAGACCGATTTCATCGAAGGTTGCCGGCTGGAGGCCGGACCCGATAGCTACATCGCGGCCAAGCCCGCCGTAACGGATTTGGCCCGAGAGTTGGATGGGCTCGGTGACCAGATTATCGCTTCGAACGACCAGGCCCGCCGTATCTTCATTGTGCGCGGCGGCAAACTCCTCGCCATGCCGCAGGGTATGGTGATGATGGTTCCCGGTGCCTGGGGCCCGGCACTGAGTTCTGAACTCTTCAGCGCCGGTACGAAGCTGCGATTTCTGAGGGAGACCCTTTTCGCGCCCCGCCGGCGTACGGAAGACGTCACCGTCGGCTGCTTCGTTCGAGATCATTTCGGTGACGAAGCGCTTGAATCCCTCACCGAGCCTTTACTCTCCGGCGTTTACGGAGGAGATGCCGCCAGCCTGAGCGCGGAAAGCGTCCTTCCGCGGTTTGTCGCCTATGAACGGCAATACGGCAGCCTCATTAAAGGCGTCCGCGCGGAGCGGCGGGCCGTGCCGCCTACAGGTAGTCTGTTCCGGTCCTTTCGCGACGGCATGCAGAGTTTGATTGATTCGCTGGTCTCTGCCGTTGGCAAACAGACTACGGTCATGCATGGTGAAGTAACGAATGTCGATCGCACCGCTGCCGGATGGCGCGTCGAGGCCTCAGGTCAATCCTTTGGCGGCCCCGCGCTTGTTCTTGCTTGTTCGGCCTCCGTTGCGGGCCGCTTGCTGAGCGCCGCCGCGCCTGATTTGGCCGCTGATCTGGCGGCAATACCTTATTCGTCGGCGATCCTTGTCACACTGGTTTACGGCCGAGCCACTCTCGGTCATAAGCTCGACGGCTTTGGCTTTCTCGTGCCTCGCGCAGAACGCCAGACCATCGCCGCCGCCACCTGGGTCAGCACCAAATTTCCCTCCCGAATCCCGGCCCACCTGGCGGCGATCCGTGCATTTATCGTGGGTGAACGGGCCGCGCAGCTTCTCCCTGCCTCGCGCGAAGATTTAATTGCCCTTGTGCGTCAAGATCTTACGCGCCTAATGGGCATAGCTTCGGTCCCCCTCTTCTCTACATTTTATAAGTGGCCGTACAGCATGCCGCAGTATGTTGTGGGTCACAAAGCGCAGCAGAAACGGATCGGCGATGCTCTCCTTCTCCTCCCCGGCCTGCATTTGGTCGGTAACGCTTATGACGGCGTCGGGATTCCGGATTGTGTCCGTTTAGCCGGTGTCGCTGCTGGCGTAATTGGGCGGAGGCTCAGTCCTTAACCCATTGTTATGAGGGAAGTTTCATAGAATTCTGCAGTTGGCAAAAATCTATATGTGCAATCTTATGGACGCAGGTCGTCTTACATGTGCGAGCGAAGGTCCGCACCGAGCTCCGAGAAAGACAAAGAGAGGGAATTAGAATATGAAACTTTTGGTTGGAGCGTTGCTGGCCTCGCTGATTACTATCCCGGCATTCGCTAAAGACAATGTGGACGCCCGGCTTACGTCCGCAACAGACACCCTAACCGCGATGACGAACGCTTCGGATAAAGGCATTCCGCAGGATCTAATCAATAAGGCAACTTGCATCGTGGTTATCCCGGGCCTCAAGAAGGGCGGCTTCATTGTTGGTGCTCAGTATGGGAATGGTTTCTTCAGTTGCCGTAAACCTTCCGGCGTTGGTTGGAGCGCGCCAGGCGCTATCAAAATTACCGGCGGCAAGTTTGGGCTTCTCATCGGCGGAGCTGAGACAGACATTGTGATGCTCGTCATGAGCCAGGAGGGCATGAACCATCTTCTGAGCGATAAGTTCCAAATCGGCGGTGAAGCGTCGGCTGCTGCCGGACCGGTGGGACGAGACACATCCGCCATGACCGATGCCGCAATGCACGCCGAGATCCTTAGCTATTCGCGGCAGCGCGGCATCTTCGGTGGGCTGGATATTACAGGCGCAGCTGTCACTTCGGACGGGGATGCCGATCGTGCACTCTACGGCCATGAAATGGAAAACAAGGAAATTGCGACGGGAGCCGTCGCGGTTCCCCCAGCGGCGAGCGCCTTTGTCCATACGCTGGATCGCATATCCCCGCGCAAGTAAAGCGGCGAACTCGTTCTAAGCTAAGACGCCCGTCCTCGTCTCTCGAGGCGGGCGTTTTAGTTTCGTAAAGGCCATCGGAGAGAATGGAGGTTTGAGCTCCAAGCCAGCAAAAATCCGAGTGGCCTTGATTTTCGGCGGCCGCTCGGGAGAGCATGACGTTTCTCTTCGCTCCGCCCAATCTGTCAAAGCGGCCCTTGATCCTGGTAAATATGAGGTCTCGGAATACTTCATCGGCCGAGACGGCAAATGGCAGCCCGCGCCCCTTGTTCCCGAACCGGCCGGAAATCCGGCGATTGACGTTGTCTTTCCGATGCTTCACGGTACTTTCGGTGAAGACGGCACTCTCCAAGGGCTTCTCGAGCTTGCTGAACTGCCTTACGTCGGAGCTGGCGTGCTTGCCTCGGCTGCGTCGATGGACAAGGCTGTTACCAAGCGTCTCTGCGCTCAGGCGGGACTGCCGGTGGTAGATTATCTGGCGCTAACCAGGGGGCACTTCGATCCGGCGGCAGTGGAGCTGTCTTTTTCGTTCCCGGCTTTTGTGAAACCTGCCAATCTGGGATCTTCCGTCGGAATCAGTAAAGTGGTTAACCGGGAAGAGCTCAAGCGGGCGCTTGATACCGCGGCGCGCTACGATTCCAAAATCGTAGTTGAACGCGGCATTCAAGGCCGTGAATTCGAATGTGCGGTCATCGGTGGCGAACCGCCCCGCGCGTCGATTCCGTGTGAAATCATTCCCTCTCAGAGTTTCTATACCTATGAAGACAAGTATCTGCTCGACCGCGCCCGCATCGATCTTCCCGCCCATTTGGATGAGGCCAAGACCGCCCTCATGCAGCGTCTTGCGGTCGGCTGTTTCGAAGCGGTGGGCTGCGAAGGCATGGGCCGCGTTGACTTCCTGATGGAAAGCTCAACGGGGCGGCTCTTCATCAATGAGATCAACACCATTCCGGGGTTTACCTCCATCAGCATGTATCCGAAGATGTGGGAGTATTCGGGTCTCCCGTACTCGAAACTACTCGATACCTTGATCGGACTGGCGCTGCAGCGGGCGCGGTTGCGTCGGGAGACTCAATACAGCCGGTAACAAGAAGTTCCCCGGAGTACGTCCGAAAAGATTGACGATGCTTTTTTCTCTAAGAATGTGGGCGGGCTTTTTCGCTCTGGCCGCTGTCATGACCGGCCAACAAGCCGCTGACTCGGGAAGCGCCAGCGGCGATCCTGCGAAGGATCTGGCTTCCCAACTGAAGAAGTTTATCGATGTCCTGTCCACTGTGCAAGCGCAAGCAGCCGAGGCGCCGCCGATAGACAAGCTCGTTTATCAGGGTGCCATTCCGTCCATGCTGCGCGGACTCGACCCGCACACTCAATTCTTCGATCCAAGTCAGTTTGAGCAGCTGAAACAAATGGAAGACTCGGAACAAAAAGGATTCGGCAGCATCGTCTCCGTTCTTCCCGGCCAGGTCATCTTCCTCCAAACCCTGCCCGGTACACCTTCTAACAGAGCGGGAATCCAGCCCGGCGATGAACTGGTCGCAATCAACAACATCTCCATCCGCTCGCTGGAGCCTGAGCAGATAATTCAACTGCTAACCGAGGCGCGCCAGCAGAAAGTCGCCATTTACATAAACCGTCAAGGCGAAGGCCGCATTCTCCAATTCATTCTTACTCCGGAGCTGGTTGATTCCCCCAGCGTGGACCGCGCTTTTCTTTTACGTCCTGGGTTCGGTTATATACGAATCGCAAGCTGGGATCTGCAGACCACCCAACAGCTCCAATCCGCGATTCAGGCGCTCGGTCCGGATTCCTTGAAAGGTCTGATTCTCGACCTGCGCAACAATCCCGGCGGCTTGGTCAAGGCCTCTCTCGATGCGTCCGCCATGTTTCTGCAGCCAGGGCAGCGCATTCTTACCGCAAAGGGCCGCTCCAGCGATGTGGAGACGGCTGATGTCCCCAAGAACGCAAGGCCCTATCGTTTTAAGCTCGCTGTTCTAATCAATGAGAAGACTGCCAGCGCCTCTGAAATCCTTTCGGGAGCGCTGCAGGATCATGACCGTGCGGTGATTGTTGGAGTTCCCAGTTATGGAAAGGGTCTGGTGCAGAGCGTGATGCCGTTGTCCGATGGCGCGGGACTCGCGATTACAACCGCTTTCTACTACACTCCCAGCGGCCGGTCGATTCAACGCCCGTTACGGGAGTCCGCGCTCTCCGATACCTTCAGCAGCAAACCCAGCGCGGAGCGTCCGGTCTTCAAAACCGATAATGGCCGCCGCGTCCTCGGCGGCGGTGGAATCGAGCCCGATATCCATGTCTCACCCGCCGTCCTGACGCGACTGGAAACGGTGCTGGATGCAAGTGGGGCCGTTACTACCTTCGCGACGCAGTACCTCGCGAAACACGCACCGCTCCCCTCGACCTTCGAAGTAACGCCTGAGACGCTGGATGATTTTAAGGTCTTTCTCTCCTTGCGGCAGATACAACCCAATGTCGCCGAATGGAGCCAGGAGCGTACCTGGATCACCTTACGGCTGAAAGAGGAGATCGTGACTCAGGCCCGTGGGGTCGCCGCCGGCGATGAAATCCACGCGCGCGAAGACCCGCAGGTGCAGGCTGCCCTGAGAGCGATCGACATGGGAACGCTTTTAGCCGCTCGCTGAATTACCGCGTGCGGTGTGGACCGTCTCGGCTATCGGCTGCAGCGGCTCGGCTGGAGCGGTCACGCGCGGCTTACGGTAGTCTCCTCGGCTGAAGTACTTTTCAAGCCATACATAAAGGCAGATGAACAGATACCGGCTGCCCATTTCTTTGATCTTGAGCTTGGGCACTCCTGACCTACGGTTTCTCCACGTAATCGGAATTACCGTCCAGCTGTACCCACGCGCAATGGTCTTGAGAGGAAGTTCGACGGTCAGATTGAAGTGCGGCGAAAGCAGCGGGCGGCACCCATCGATAACTGTTCGGCGATAGGCTTTGAAAGCGTTAGTCGTGTCATTCAGGCGGATGTGAAACATCATCCGGATGAACATGTTAGCGATCCGATTGACGCGTAGCTTTAGCCACGGGTAATCGATTACGCCTCCGCCTTTGAGGAAGCGCGAGCCGAACACGGCATCCCAGCCCTTGTTCATCAGCTCCCAATAGCGAACCACATCGCGGCAGTCGTCCGATTCGTCGGCCATCATGATCACGACCGCGTCCCCGGACATGCTGTTGAGGCCTTGAATGATAGCTCGGCCAAACCCATGCTCCTGTGTGTTTTGCACCGGCTTCAGCTCCCGGATGCGCTCACTTACTTCCTGTAAGATCGACCAGGTAGCATCTGTGCTGCCATCGTCTACCACCACTATTTCGTGTGGAATATTATGAATGCGTAGTTCGACATGCAGGTGCTCCACGGTTGAGGCGATACAGCCCTCTTCATCGCGCGCCGGCAGGACGATGCTCAAAAGATTCAATGGATCTCGATTGGGCTGTAACGGCGCCTCCCTCATACCGCCCCACAACGCGCCAGCCAACCACGATTGTTGCGCACATGCATCTCTATTTCTTCTAGGATAGACGATAGCGAGCGCTTGGGCGACCAGCCAAAATCGTGCGCTGCGCGACTGTAATCCATCACAAGCCAGGGTATGTCGAACGCTCTTGGGCGCGTGTCGGGCTCAGGTCTGTGCGGCTCAAACCGGGAATCGCACCACGCTGTCAACTGCGCCAACGACATCGCGTTAGATGCGCCACCGCCCACATTGTATACGGAATCAGCGGGTGGATCTCTTCGAATCTGAAGAAGTACCAGTTCGGCGAGATCGTCCGGATGAAAGGCATCGCGAACCTGATGGCCGCGTCCGCCGAAGCCGATGTACCGCAGGCGCAAACGACTGGCATGGGCATGCAGCCAATAGGAAAAGATGCCTTGTTCAGCGGTCCCGAATTGTCCAGCGCCCGCCAAGACGCCGCAACGGTTGATCCATATCGGAAGATTGAAGGTAAGGCCGTACTCAATGGTCATCACCTCTGAGGCGAGTTTCGTCGCTCCATAGAGAGAAATTGGTTGACGAACGGGAAATGCCTCAGTGATCCCCGCTTGGCTTACACCCTCACAGAGCGGCTTCTGCTCGTCGATCACAAACGCCCCGTCGTGCTCGCAAACGGGAAGGGCAGCCAGATCCCGGACCGAATAGACGCGGCTCGTGCTGAGGAGAATCAGGCCAGCCTTCCGTTCGCGGCAATATTCGAGAATGTTTAGCGTGCCGCCCAAGTTGTGTTCCGCGAGTTGTCGTGGACTCGATTTGCCGTCAACACCGGCCAGGACGCTGGGGTGGGCTGCGGCATCGACTACCCACTCGCACGCCGGCAGCGACTCGATGTCGCTGCGCATTCGCAGATCTCCGTGTAGAAACTTGACTCCACGACCGGCTAGTTGGGTCCGATTCCCCTCCGATCCCGGCCGCAGAAGATTATCAATGCCGAAGACCTCGATACCGGGTACCCTCTCCGTCAAGGCAAGCGCGAGGCGGCTGCCGACGAATCCGCAGATTCCGGTAATAAGGATCTTCACGCCTTAGCGCCAGCCACTACTGTAGGGTCGTGACTCAGACGAACATGCCAGGAATCGACAATCTCACGGAACACATCCCGCAGCGAACGGGTGATGCCCCAGCCGGGATAATGCGCCTTCATCTTCCGTAGATCGCTGTAGTAGCAGATATGATCGCCTATTCTGTTCTGCTCCAGGTAGGTGAATCTCTGCGGCTTGCCAGTCAGCTCTTCGAGCATGGCGAAGGCTTCCAAAATAGAGCAGGAGTTGTCTTTGCCGCCGCCGATGTTATACACCTCACCGCATCGCGGCGCATTACAGAATTCCACGATGAAGTTCGCCACGTCCTCGGAATGGATGTTGTCCCGAACCTGTTTGCCCTTGTAGCCGAATACCTTGTACTCGCGGTCTTGAATGTTGCAGCGCACCAGGTAACTGAGAAACCCGTGCAGCTCGACACCGGAATGATTCGGGCCTGTCAGGCAGCCGCCGCGCAGGCAACACGTCGGAATATTGAAATACCGGCCGTATTCTTGCACCATGACATCGCCTGCGACTTTTGAAGCCCCGAAAATGGAGTGCTTCGATTGATCTATCGAGAAAGTCTCCGGAATACCGTGCTCATAAGTGGGGTCCGCATAATCCCACCGTGTGTCCAGCTCTTTCAAGGCGATGGTATTCGGCAGGTCGCCATATACCTTATTTGTGGACATGTGGACGAAGGGCGCCTCCGGACAGGCGCGGCGCGCCGCTTCCAGGAAGTTCAGCGTTCCAACCGCATTGGTATCGAAATCGTCAAACGGGATAGCTGCGGCGCGGTCATGGGAGGGCTGTGCCGCGGTGTGAACGATGACACCCGGCTTGATCTGAGCCACCAACCGCAAAACCCCTTCGCGATCGCGTATATCCAAATCGTGGTGTATATAATCCTCTATCTGTGATCGAAGCCGCGCCAGCGACCAGCGCGTGTCGCCTTCCGGCCCAAAAAAGACCGCCCGCTCGTTGTTGTCGACTCCGTAGACGGAAAATCCATTGCGGGCCAGATGCAGGCAAACTTCCGAACCGATAAGGCCGCAGGACCCAGTTACTAGCGCTTTTTTCTTTGCCACCGAGCACAAGTTTACCTTGAGGAGGGGGCGGCTCGCGACGGAAGTTTTCCCTGGCAGGTAACGCCACGAGGAGCGCCGGCGCCCCAACGTATACCTCTTCGAGGCTTATACTTAGGGTTTAGCGTGAATTTTGAGTTAAAAGAGAACAGTTTCCTGGCAGCCCTTCCCCTTCCTAATTTCCTCCCGCATCGTTACGAGCCGGGAGGACTTGATACCTGGTCCGGACATCTAGGATTCGCGAATGATTTGATCGCCGCCACGCGGCCGTCCTTGTTGGTTGAGCTAGGTACGCATTGGGGCCAGTCGTACTTTGCCTTTTGCCAGAGTGTATTTGAAAACGGCGGCGCGTGTACCTGCTATGCAGTTGATCATTGGTTGGGCGAGGAGCATGCCGGCTTCTACGGCGAAGAAGTATTCCAGGATGTTCAGGGATATAACGATGCCCATTACCGCAACTTCTCCTACCTGCTCCGTAACAGCTTTGACGACTCCCTTTTGCAATTTGCCGACGAGACGATTGACTTGCTGCACATCGATGGGCTGCACACATATGATGCCGTTAAGCATGATTTCGACAATTGGCTTCCAAAGGTTCGGCCCGGTGGAATTATTTTGCTGCACGATATCGCGGTCAGGCACGCCGATTTCGGAGTGTGGCGGTTTTGGCTTGAGCTAGAAAGCGACGTTCCGGAAACGTTCGCATTTCATCACGGATGGGGACTAGGCCTCCTCCGGAAACCCGGAGGGCCGGCGCAAATTCCCTCTCTGCTGAAAACGCTCTTCGAGTCTTCGGAATCAGAGCGCGAGTGGATCCGGCGTCATTACGTCCTGTACGCGGCTTACCTTCATGACACGCTGCACCCTGAGATCAAGCCGGCCAAATCGCCTCGTGTCGACCGCCGTCAAGACGTAAAAGACCCTTCAGGAATGAGCCAACCCAGCGTGCAGCTGTTCCCATTTGGAGCCGCCGGGTATTCAGAAGACAACAGTTTCACGCAGCCCATCGAGGTGGATGCATGGCAAGAATTGCTTTTCGAGCTGCCGCAAGGAACTGGCCGGGGACCGGTTCGGATTGATCCCTCCGACTGCCCAAGCCTCATTGAGATAGGCAGAATAACCGTGAGCAGCATAGCTTCGGGAACGACCATCTGGGCAGCGAAAGCGAGTGAGCTTCGCGAACTGCATTTCTCCGGCTCAATGTTGCTACTACCCTCGGACCACGCGTGCCTTCTGCTCAGTTACGGAACGGACCCCCGGATTGCTCTGCCCGTTTTGGACCAGCCGGACGAGCCGGCTCGCGTTGAAATCAGTCTTCGAATTCGCGGCACAACTGACGTTAATTACGAAGACCTGGACCCGCATATGCGGGAAGGACTGGAGACCGCCCGCCACTTGATCAGCAGCGGTCCGGCGCAATTGGCTCAACTGGAGGCGACGCTGAGGGAAGCGACATCAAAGGGAGAGGCGGCGCTGAGGGAAGCGACATCAAAGAGAGAGGCGGCGCTCGTTGAGCTGAGAGATCTTCATACCGTGCGCGCGGAGCTACGTACCTCTCAGAACGAAAGAATGCTGCTGACAGCCGATCTCAAGCAGGGAGCCCTGGAAAATAGTCACTTACGCCATGAGATTGAAACCTTGGAGAGCACGATTGAGTCTGTCCGGGAAAAAGTGCGTGCCGAAAAACGACGTACTGAAGAGCTTGAAGAGGAAATTGAGCAGCTGAAGGCGGAACTGAAGGGGGAGCAAGATATCCGGGCAGGAATCATGCGCTCCGTTTCATGGCGGCTCACGGCCCCGGCACGCAGCGTCATGCTTGCGTTTAAGAAATGAGCCAGCACTTGACCGACGCTCATGCAATAGGCGTGATGCATGAGGTTCCCGAGCTACTTCGGCCTGTTACGATTCTGATCCCTGCTTATGGGGCGGCAAGCGAACTGCGCGTGTGCCTGGAGAGTCTGTTCGAGCATGCGCCGGCCTCGTGCTCCATAACGGTATTGGATGACGCCACTCCCGACGATAGTGTTCGCATAGTCTGTGAAGAGGCCGGCAAAAGCTTTTCTAATTTTCGGTATGTGAAGAGTAACGAGAATCGCGGCTTCGTTAAGAGTTGCAACTGGGGCTGGCAGGAAATTTACGAGCCGGGTTCAGACGTGCTCTTGTTGAATTCCGATACAGAGGTCACAGCAGGATTCCTGCAGGAGATGCAAACGGTTCTCAGCCTGCATGAAAAGCACGCGATCACAACGCCACGCAGCAATAACGCGACGCTTTATTCAATCCCGGCGCACGGAGACAGGCTTCCTCCGGCAGCCTCTTTCGATCTCTGGCAAAAAATACGACTGCTCCTGCCGCGCTATCAGGTGATGCCCACCGCGGTCGGTTTCTGCATGCTGATCAAGGGTGAAGTCCTGGAGCGGTTTGGTTTATTCGATGAGGTCTACAGTCCGGGCTACAACGAAGAGAACGACTTTGTTTGCCGGATTAATCGCTATGGATATTCGGCGGTCTCCGCCAATTGGGCATATGTATTTCACTATGAGAGTTCTTCCTTCGGGCCACGGCGCGCAGCACTGGAAGCGGCAAACGGAAAGAGGCTGATGGAGCGGTGGCCTGAATATCCTCGCAAAGTGAGCGACTACGTCCAGTTCCAACGGGACCCGGTTGATCATTTCGCGCCTCTTTACGCGCAGCACCGCCCGCGCATACTTTACGATCTCTTTCACTTGCCCAGTAAGCACTGCGGCACTTCTGAGTTTGCGCTGAGCCTGCTTCGGGAGATTGGCCGCACGGCCGAGAACGAATTCGATTTGTACATAGGGATCCACAAAGAGCCTCTGAACTTCTTTACCTCCGAGTTGAGAGGGTACCGTGTGCACTCGGAAAGAATAGGCTTCAACACGCTATATGATTTAGCATTCAAACCCTCGCAAATCTTCACCTGGGCGGAATTTCAGGCCTTAAACCGCCTGGCGCCGCGGGTCTGCTATACGTTGCAGGACATCATCGGGCTTAGGTGCGACTATTTGAGCGGCCCGAGCCGGTATATGTTGTTCCGGAGAGTGGCAGAACTGGCGGATCGGACTTTTACGATAAGCGACTTCTCTCACTCCGATTTTCAGGCGCTTTACGGCCAAAGCTTCCCGATGAACGTGATTTATCACGGCACGAGTTTTGTCAACGCATCGCTTTCGCCGAATTCCGGCTCGTATATTCTCGTGGTGGGCAACGCCTATGCGCATAAGGGAGTCGAACAGGCCGTAGAGCAGTTGCAGGGATCCGGGCTTTTAGTCGTTTTGGGGAGCGAGCATGACGCAGATGAATGCGAGGAGGGTATCCGTCGAGTTCCGAGCGGCCATCTCACGCGGCAATATCTGCGGGAGCTGTTTGCCGGAGCGAGTCTGGTGGTTTACCCAAGCCACTATGAGGGCTTTGGATTGCCGGTACTGGATGCGCTGGCGCTTGGAAAGCCGGTGGTTGTACTGGATACGGAAGTCAACCGCGAATTGAGCATGCTTGTTCACAACCAGAACTTACATCGAATCGATTCCATAAAACAGGTGCGAGGAATTGTGGAGCAATTGCTGGCCTCGGGGCCCGAAAGAGACCAAAGTCCCGTGCGAAGTTGGCGGGAAGCAGGCGTCGAGTATATGGATGCGTTCCGCGCTATGCTTTCAAAGGACATTGATTTAGGGCGGTTACGAGCTCGCTGGGAACTGCTCCGGCTCATCCAGAGTTTGTGAAGGCCTACTACTTTCCAATCCTAAGAACCGCGACACTGCATGAACACGGCCGAAGCATTTGAATTCGCCCTGGATACTCCTGAACTGCTGTGGCTGAACTCGAAAGAGAGCTGCCTGGCCGGCTGGTTTCTTCCCTCGAAAGACCTGGAGCCCACGGCGCATTTGGCGGTAGAGGTAAATGGGGTTTTCTCTCCAGTTTATTCGGGCCTTCGAAGGGACGACGTGGCGCGCCATTTCGGCGATTCCGATGTCGTCGATTGCGGATTCATTGCGCGGTTTCCAAGCCCCGGCCCGGATACGAGCGTGCGCCTGGTGCTCAGGACCGCGAACGAAGACCTGGTGCTTAACGAATTTGCCGCGCCGCAGAGTTCCAGGCGCAGAGCGGTTCGGAACAAGACAGCCCCCAAGGCGCCGTCCACGTACACGGAGTGGTTGAAGACCATTGAGCCCACTTTATTTTGGCCCGAAAACGAGATTCGGAGCCGCCTCTCCGCGCTGAGTTACCGTCCTCTGATTTCGGTGATTGTGCCGCTCTACAATACGCAACGGTACTTTCTTTATCGTTGCCTGAGTTCCGTTCTCCAGCAACAGTACGCACATTTGGAGCTGTGCCTGGTGGACGATTGTTCTTCCGACCGACGAGTGCTTGACTATGCTCGCGAGACGGGAGCCAAGGACAATAGAGTGCAACTTATCGAGCGCAAACAACAGGGCGGAATCTCCACTGCATCCAACGAGGCGCTACAGAAAGCCAAGGGCGATTTTGTGGTGCTGTTAGACCACGACGATGAACTGCACCCGTTCGCGCTGCTGGAGGTGGCGCGCGCGCTGAACACGAATTCGGAAGCCGATCTGCTTTATTCCGACGAGGACAAAATCGATACGCACGGGGTAAGAAGCCAACCGGCTTTTAAGCCTGATTTCGATCTCGATATCTTCCGGACATTTAATTATCTTGGGCACCTTATAGCGCTAAGACGAACCGTGGCATCGGATATCGGCGGCTTCCGAAGACAATGCGATGGCGCACAAGACTGGGATCTTCTGACGCGCGCGATAGAGGCGATCGGGCCTCACCGAATCCGCCACATCCAGAAGCCTCTGTACCACTGGCGAATACACGCAGAGTCTACAGCGTACAGCCTGGACGCCAAACCGTATGCGCGACGTGCGTGGGTGAGGGTGCTTTCGGAGCATCTTGCGCGAACCGGAAAGGAGGCATCTATCGAGCCTGGAATTTTCGATGGCTCAGTCCGGGTTAAACACGGGCTGCCCGAAGATCTTAAGATTGCGGTTCTTGTGCGGGCGCAGGACGGCCTCTTCCAGAGTACGGTGCTTGGGCCGCAGACGACAGAAGGAATAACGACCATCTACGAGCTCATTGAATCTTCCGCGCGCCCAATGCCGAACGGGCGCCACGAAGAAGCGGCGCGCGACCTTTCTTTGGAGCCGTCGAGTTTAGTCGACATGCGCGAGGACGTCTTCGTTTTTATCAACCGCCCTCTGGAGACCTTGAACCACTCGTTCCTTGAAGAGTTGGCCGGCCAAGCGCTCCGCGATGACTGCGGCCTAGTGACAGGGATCTGCATAAGCGATGAGCGGAAAGTACTGCACTCCGGGTTCATAACTGCCGGCGGCAACCGCCTGATTGACCCGTTTGCCGGGCTTGATTTTCCGTCGCCGACTTACATGAGTCTGCTGGATGTCGTGCGTTCGGTTGAAGCGGTATCGGATCACTTCTTTGCAGTAAAGCGCGAGAATCTGGCGGCCGTGGGCGGCTTCGGCGCTATTTCCACGTCTCAAATGCCGCGGCTGGTGCATCGTCTCACGCAGTACGCCCGAACGCACTGCCTTCGAGTCTTGGTTACTCCTTACGCGATTGCAAGCATAAGCGAGGACAAACGCGAACGAGGACAACTGAGCAGCCCCGTTGGAGACAAGGCGACTGTAAGCATGAACGTCAATATAGAGCACTTCAGCTCGATAAGCGATGTCTTCAGCGCCAAACTCTAGCAGTCCGTGCGGACAAACGTCCTTCATGCGAACACCGGTCGATTATTCGCGCGCGGGGGAATCGAGAGTAATGCGCGACTTTCTACCTGCGAATGCACCGCGCGTGGTTGTTGACGTCGATGCGGGCGATGGGTCAGCCGGCTCTCTATCGCGCGAATTCATCGAACAGGAGTGGAGGGCTCTCCTGATTGAAGGAGCTCCTGACAAGTATGACGCGCTGCTGAGTGATCACTGCCGGACGGCCGGAGTCGAGATCGTACATGCGTACTGCTCGGTTTATAACTCCGAAAGAAATGGTAGAGCCCGCTCGTTGACTTGGCTGCTTCACCAGCACGCCATACCCAGGAACTTCAGTTTGCTGATTTTAAACAACAGCGCGTCTGCACTGCAGGTTCTAAAGGGTCTCGACCCCGTTGCGTTTCAACCGGCTTTGATCGTGACGCGAGATATTCAGGCAACCGATGCCGAGCGGACCGCGAAGTATTCACTGCTTTTTGATTATGGCTATGCCTACGCTAGCGCTTCCGGGGACTATTCCATATGGGCTTCGAAATCAAACGCCGCACCCGAGCCAGTCTTGTCTGCGACGGTTGATCTGCCCACTTTTCCGGAGTCGCCGGGCGGCCAGGCTGCGTTTGATCCCGCTATTTCCGCGCTGCAGTCTTGCGGCGCACTTCGAACGGCTTCCTATCCGATAACGGGCTGGGCGTTCGTCGAATCGAGCGATACCGTGCCGCCTCTTGTCTTTCTGGAAGTCCAGGACGCGCGTACGCAGGCTGCGGAATACTTCCAGGCTCAGCGCTGCCCGCGGCCGGATGTCAGCGCTCATTTCGGACGCCCGGAGCTTCTTCTAAGCGGGTTCCGCGCATTTGTTCCGCTTGGCAAGCATCAAGCAGGGGCTCTATCAGTCCGGGTGATACAGGCGAACGAAACGCAGATGTATCGGTCTTCAGCGGAGTTGCGGGTTGAACGCCCGCTGCAGGAGTACGAGAGTACTGTACGCGTCGGCCTTGCCAATAAGTTTTTGTCGGGAAGTGGTATCGAGATCGGAGCACTCCAGCGGCCACTGCAGCTCCCTGGGGAGTGCCGCATCCGCTATGTCGACCGGATGCCGTTTCCCGATTTGCTGCGGCACTATCCGGAGCTGAACAAATTTCCCATTCAACCGCCGGATTTGATTGACGACGGGGAACATCTAACCACCATTGCCGACAGCTCGCAGGACTTTGTCGTCGCGAATCATTTCTTCGAGCACTGCCGCAATCCGATCCAGACGCTCAAAAATCTGTTGAGAGTGATTAAGAGCGGCGGCATTTTATTTATCGCGGTCCCGGACAAACGATACACGTTTGACTTCGAGCGCCCCTCCACGGCTTATGAAACGGTGAGACGAGCGTTCGAGAAAGGCGAGAGACCGGATGTCCGCGAGTTATTTGAAGAGTGGGTAGCCTACATTGAAAGGCGAAGCGATGCGGGGGCCGCTGCAAGAGCGAGTGAATTACTCGCCTCGAATTACAGCATTCACTACAACGTCTGGACTGTCGATGAGCTCCTCTCGCACCTGATTCAGGCTCGGATGGACTTTGCGCTGCCATTCCGAATCGTCTCTGTTGTGTGCTGTGATAACGAAGCAATTCTGCTGCTCGAAAAGAGCGGCAAGAATTCCATCGCGTACGATTCCGCGGAAGTAACAGGCGTGAACAATCCGGCGCCAGAAGATCCTCCTGTGCCGCATCCGGACCCACCCGCCGTTCAGAACTCCAGTGACCCCATGAGCTCAAGACAAACAGCAATTTCCGGCATCTCTCCTTTAGACAGTTCACGGACTAGCGTGCATTATCCGCTGTGGAAGTATGTGATCCCACTGCCGCCGGATAGCTTGATGTGGAGCGTTGGCGGCAGCAGTCCGGAAATTTTCCTGGTTCTTGGAGATGCCTGGGCGCAGCTTGTGAGCCGCTACGCCCCTGAGAAGGCAACGGCGCTGGATATCGGATGTGGATGCGGGCGGACGGCGCGGGTCCTGGTGAACAACAAATGGATTACGCGCTACATCGGATTTGATGTCATTCGCGAGAATGTCGAGTGGTGCAACCGATTTGTCGCGCCCGCTTTCGAGCCGCGACGGGCGGAATTTTACAGCTTCGATCTTTATTCAGCGGAATACAATCCTCAGGGAGCGATACGGGCCAGCGAACTGACGTTCCCTTGCGAAGAGGCCGGCGCCGATGCGGTTTTCGCCGCCTCCGTCTTTACCCATTTGCTCGAGCCTGACTGTGTTCACTATTTGCAAGAAGTAGCCCGCGTTCTGAGTCCTCGCGGCACGGCGTTGCTCAGCATCCACAATGCTGTTCCATCCGGTACACGGTTTTATGGAACAGAGACACGGATTGACATTGAGTCCTCCTATTTCGTTGAGCTGGCGGATCAGGCGGGGTTGGGTGTGCACGAGATTATCGACGACCTGGGAGGTCAACAGGTCTTCGTTTTTAAGAGGAAATAGCGGCGAGGTCGGCCGCAATTGGAGCGTGTTTATTTGATCTCCACATCAAACTCGTAGAACCCCTGGTTGTCTTGGAAGGTAGCAATCCGGCCGTTCACCGAGAAGCATGTGCGCTCATTACCGGACTTCATGACCAAAGCTCCAGCGGGCGCATCGCTCACGAGAAATTCTGCACCGGCGGCGATGACGTTTTGAGAAGGACTGCCGCAAGCCTCCGAGCCCCGCGTGTTATCCCAGCAAGCTATGCCGTGGGCATTGGTCACCGCTGCACTTCGGCCGGACGGGTTTGGGATACTCGCGCCGCATTCCAAATTGGCGGGCAGCACGATATGGTAACGATCAGCTTTGCGTTCGACGAATGCCCGCTCGGGCGTACAGAGGCTGCGGTTGGGCAGACAGGCTGACATGGGGAAAGTGATGTCCGAGGAGACCTCCGACAAGCTCGACGATACCGACGTACTCGAGAAGGACCAGTTGAGGATGTCATGATTCTGATATCCGAGACCGGTGCCGCGGTAAAGCCGACCCAGGCGCTACCTGCTTGGCCGGTGGCAATTGAAAAGTCCACCACAGTCCTCAAAACGGGCGCGACAGAGCCGTCCAGAAAAACAGAAAGAACTGGCGGCTCAAAAACGACGCGCGTGGTATGCACTTTGCGGTCCTTCAAGCGCACGCTCAAATGCGGCGTGAACGCGAGGCGCGCAGCGGGCCAGCGCATTCCGGCGGCTCCGCCGTTCGCGCGGATCGCAATGTAGTTAGAGGAGGGATCCTTTTCATCCGGATTCCGAAGGGTATCGAAGAAAACGGCAATCATCCAGGGGATGCCGGGGTCCTTGGGATTAGTTGGGTCGGGCATGCCGAAGCCTGCGGCGCTACCGCGACCACCTAATGCCTCTGGACCTGAATTCTGTACGACGAACGCAAAGCCGTCCGCGCCACGAAAGCCCAAAAACAAGTCCTGCTGCGTTAATTGGAATTGAAACGTAGTCTCAAAACCTGACCGCACCTGTTGCTTATCGCGGAACCAGACAGCGCCCTTTTGATTGCCGCGAGCCGGAGTGAGACGGAGCACTCTGCCAGAAACCCCAGCGTTTCCGACTATGCTGAGGCCCTGCACGTTCGCGAAATTGTCGAAGTGAATCTCAGCATGCGCTCGACTGGAGACGATCGCCAAAAAGAAGGCGATCCAAACAGAATGACGCCGGCCAGCTTTCATCGACGTGAATATGCTATACGGATGCGCATAAGTAAAGGGACATGTGTGACATACTGGTTTCAGAGACTTTATGGTGCCACGCTTGTTGTGGTTGCATCCCAGCACATATCAGCGGCTGAATCGGCTGAGCAAGGAAGCGGAGAGAGACGGAGCTTACCGTGTGGCGAAGCGCTTACGCGCCGTGGTGCTGAATTCGGAAGGACATACCAGTGGCGAACTGGCGGAGATCCTGCAGGCGCCGCGATCCAAGGTGTCTGAGTGGCTGCAGCGTTATCAAACTGAGGGAGTCGATGGTCTGCTGGAAGGGTATCGGTCGGGTCGGCCCTCGGAACTGACAGAGAAGCAACAACAAGAGTTGGGCGACATTCTCGACAGCGGTCCGGTCTCTTACGGTCTAGACAGCGGCATCTGGACGTCGCCTATGATTGCCTGGGTGATCGAGGAGGAGTTCGGTGTTCAGTATCATCCCGGCCATGTGCGCAAATTGCTTCATAGCTGGGGATTTTCGGTGCAACGGCCGCGCCGTGTGTTGGCGCGCGCGGATGCCGCAGCCCAAGACCGATGGCATCGCCGCATCTATCCCATGCTTAAAAAAAGCCCGCTCGCGACACTGGGCGCTCCTCTTCACCGATGAAGCCAGCTTCCGGCAAGATTCGACGCTCCACACCACCTGGAGCCGCGTTGGGTGTCCACCGGAAATCCCCGTGACAGGAGAACGTAAGAACGTGAAAATTCTCGGCGCCATCGAGCTTTGGAGCACGCGGTTCGATTATCGCCAGGACACAGTTTTCAATGCGACCACATATCTCGGCTTCCTCGAACAACTCGCTCGCCGCTACCGCCGCCAAGGAGCGATTCTGATTCAGGACAACGCCTCCTACCACAAGCATGCTGAGGTCTGGGCTTGGTTCAAGTCCAACCGCCACTGGCTGGAAGTGCATCAATTGCCACCCTACTCGCCGGAATTGAACCCTACCGAACGGTTGTGGCAGCACACCCGCAAAAACGGCACGCACAATCGATTCTTCGGTGGCCTCGATGCACTACTCGCCACGCTAACGCGAGTCTTTGGGGAAATGCAGTCACACCCTCAACTGATCCGGTCCTATCTGCTGCCTTTTTGTTGATCGTTATGTCCCCTTAATTATGCGCGGTCGTTTAGCTACTTCTCGTCGCAAAATGGAGCGTCGGGCTCGGCGCCAAACAGAGAGAGTGGGTCAGTTTTGGTGCCAAAACATTTCCTATTGATCCTGTTCACGAGTGGCCGCACAATTAAGACATGAGCACACGACGCAAGGCACAGGGGCAACGGTCCCTTTTGGAAGGCATGGTGGACCTGGATGTGCGGGCGTTATGGGAACCGTGGATGGTAGAGGCGGATCGGCTGTTGGAGGATGACGAGTTGATCGAGGCGGTCTTTGCAGCGCAAGGAAGGCGCCACGAACATAGCGCACGGCTGGGTCGAGGACAGACGCCGGCCGAGGTGGTGTTGCGATTGCTGCTGCTGAAGCACGTGCGCAACTGGGGCTTCGACAGGCTAGAGCGTGAGGTGGCTTTGAATCTGGGCTATCGCGAGTTCACACGCATTGGTCTGGAGAAGGTGCCGGATGCGAAAGCGCTGGCGCGTATTGCGCAGGCCTTGAGCGGCGAGGTCATCGAGCAGATCCACGAGCGGTTGGTCGGAATGGCGCAGGAGCGGGGCGTAGTGAAAGGCCGTAAGATGCGCGTGGACACAACGGTGGTGGAGACCAACATTCATTACCCCACCGACTCGAGTCTATTAGGCGACGGTGCGCGTGTACTGACACGCACACTGAAGAAGATTGAGAGCAAGGCTGGCAAGTTGAAGCGCGGTATCCGTGACCGTACTCGCAGCGTGAACAAGTGTGTGCGAGCGATTGCGAATTCCAGCCGCTATCAAGGCGAAGCGGGTGTGTTGAAGCGCCAGCAACACTATCGCGGTCTGCTGCGGCTGACGCGACAGATTTTGAACGACACCAAACGCATAGTGAATGAGACGGCGTTGCGGCGGAAGCCCGGAATACGGGCCTTGCATGAAGATCTGACAACCATGGCGGAGCGGGTGCGGCAAGTGGTGAAGCAAACCAAGACGCGCGTCTTTGGAGGCGACACGCAATCCCCGGAAAAGATCGTGAGCTTGTTTGAGCCGCACAGCGAAATCATTCGGAAGGGCAAGGCCAGCAAACCGACCGAATTCGGCAAGCTGGTGCAGTTGGCGGAAGCTGAGGGCCAAATCATCACGCACTATCAAGTGTTCGATGAAAGGCCGAGCGATCGCAATCTACTGACAGAGGCGGTGGAAGAACAGCAGCGCAGGCTGGGACGCGTGCCGCATTTGGTGGCGGCGGATGCGGGCTATTACGCGCAGGCGCATGAGCGGGCGTTAGGTGAAATGGGAGTGAAATGGATAGCGGTGCCCAACCGCAACACGCACAGCCCCGAGCGCAAGGCGATGGAGAAGCGCCGCTGGTTCAAGAAAGCGCAGGCTTGGCGGACTGGTTGCGAAGGTCGCATCAGCGTATTGAAGCGGAGACATGGATTGAGGCGGAGCTTGTACCGCGGAGTGGAGGGAATGAAACGATGGGTCGGTTGGGGAGTGTTCGCCGACAATCTGATCAATATCGGCAAGGCGCTGAGCGCGGCGGGTGCGTGAGCCGCAAAGGGCCGAGTTGCCCCCTTCGCCACCAACAGTCGGCGAAGAAAGAGAACATTTTGCAACCGCGAATCGAGCGCATTGAGATTCCGGCGAATCAAAAAGAGCTATTTTGCGACGCGAAGTAACTAATTTGGTTGGAGCGTACATTAGAATAGGTTGCGAGCTCATGGAAGATGTTGGCGTTGCTTCCGGCTCTATGCATGCGGCTCTGACACATGAGTTCAGAGCGGGGCGAAACCCCCGAGCTTCGGCACGCTTTTCCGCATATCTCTTTTCTTCACATGATTGACTACTCCCAATATGGACAGGCGCTGATTCTTCGGCAGCTTCTTCCGGATGACACTCCGCGGATCGTGGTGGACATAGGGGCTAACGACGGAATCTGCGGGTCCAACTCAAGGATGCTTCTGGAAGACGGCTGGCGCGGTCTTTTGGTTGAGCCTGTGCCGGCGGTATTCGCTCGTCTCCAGGCGAATTCTCGCGCGCTTCCTAATGCGACCGTCCTGAATGCCGCCTGCAGTGATCAGGATGGAACCGCGATCATCCGTTTAGGAAAGGACGCTCATGGGCAAATGAGCAGCCTTTCGAATCATCCGGGCATTCTCGCAAACCTTTCCGACGAGTCCGTAGAAGTAAGAACGATTTCCCTGCCGAACTTGCTTGCGGAGTATGCGATACCCGACGACTTCGGTGTCCTGCTGATCGACAGCGAGGGCTGGGATTTAACAGTCTTGCGAGGACTAGACGAGGCCGGCTCGAAACCTCGTCTCATTGTGACTGAGGATTTTGGCGAGACGAACGAGGAGAAATACGAATTTTTGTCCATGCGCAACTACGGATGTGCAGGATGCTTGGGTTCCGATTCGTTTTGGATTAGAGATCATCCTCAAGCTGCGCCAAGGCAGCTTCGTCTGCCTGTGCAGCGGCTTTCCAATCAATGGGAACCCGATGGACCGCTACGCCAGATGGGTCAGGCAGCCCTAGAGGCGGATGCATCGCTGGAGAACGCGGTTGGCGGGTGGGCGTGGAATCAGATAGATCGAGAGCCCGTGCAAGATGTTACTCTGGCGCTCCGCAGCCTCGATTCCAAACAGACATTTTGTTTTCAGTGCTGGCGAACCCCTCGCACTGATGTGATGGATTTCTATCAATCGCCGGCGTTGTTAATGGCTGGTTTTCGAGCTCACCACGACGCAGCTAAGGGGTCTTATCAGGCCAGCGTGTTTCAGCAGATGGAAGGATTTCACACGGCTCATTCGTTGGGAACAATTGCGGTCGACGCGGATGGTCGACTCGATACCTTAGATGGAGGGATTACACACGGCTCATTCGTTGGGAACAATTGCGGTCGACGCGGATGGTCGACTCGATACCTTAGATGGAAGGATTTCACACGGTTCATTCGATAGGAACAATCGCCATAGGCGGAGAAGGACTAGTTCGCAATTTCTCTCCAGCCTAGGCTCCGAGACGGGCCGGGACGACGAACTGCGCCGGCGCCTATCGGCGCGCCGCAAGTGAGCTTCGCAGATTCGCTGGGTTTCGAGCTGACCCGTGAGATGCCAGCAGCACTCAGGACAGTCCACCGATGATCTGCCGATACTCGTCTTCGGTGAAGGCACGGCAGGTCTCGGATGTGATACTCCCCGACGACGCCGCGCTTAGGATAGCTTTGGCGAGCGCCACGTCATTGGGAGCATCGACGATGGCAACCATATCGTATTGGCCGGTCACCATGTAGAATTCCTTCATCTTGGCGCCAGCGGCCTCGAAGCCTTTTCGGGCCGCTTCGAGTCGGGTCGGACTATTCTTGACGCTTTGAAGCCCTTGCGGAGTCCACTTGAGCAGCGCTATGTACGTGGGCATCGTTATCTCCTATATGGCCGCATTGTACTTCAGTTACAAGTTCCTGCGCCGTCGGCGCTGGCAGCTTCAGCTTGGTTGCAAGCACGCGTCCATCGCCCACTTATGTCCAAAGAGGACTCCAGGTGGACTCCAAAACGTCTTCTCGAAAGTTGCGCAGTCTGGAAGTTTGAAGCGGTTGGTCGGGCCGCCGGGATTTGAACCCGGGACCTCTTGCACCCCAAGCAAGCGCGCTAGCCAGGCTGCGCCACGGCCCGAAGACTTCAGTCTAACGCACGAGCCTCATCCCGCGCCTTGCCTGTCCTGGCGGCGATCGGCCACAATGGTCACCTCCATGTCATTCGCCAAAGAGACCACCCGGTTCACAAAGCTTTTCCCTAGGAGGCGGTCCATACCTTTGCCGACGACGCGCGGGACGAAGACCTGGCGGGCGGTGTGCGTCCGGGCAAAGTCGACGATCGTCTGCGCATGGTCTGAGCCGGTCAGCACACGGGTCTCAATGTGCAGATTGCGCGCGAAGTTGAGGTGACGCTCCACCGCTTCGCGCTGCGGCGCGGGCAACGCAGACAAGTCGCCCGTCTCCGAGACGAAGACGGCAAAGCAATTCGCTCCCAGGATATCGGCGACTCGCTTGCCGCGGCGGATCAGCATCGCTGTCGTTGGCGCGTCGCTGATATAGATGACTACCGCATCGTCCAGACGGGGAGCGTGCGGGGATGAAAACGCATGCGGCACGGCTTCGGGCGCGATGTCGCTATGCTCCATGCGCTCCTCAATCTCGTGCGCGGTCTGGCGCATCGCCATCTCGCGCAGCGCCACCAGCGTAGATTCCTTGAAGAAGTTCTCGAGCGCGCGCTTTGCCTTGTCGGGCGGGTAGACTACGCCACGCTCCAGACGGTTCAACAGCGCGCGCGGAGTCAGATCCACCATCACTACTTCGTTGGCCTGCTTGACTACCCAGTCAGGAATTGTCTCGCGCACCTTTACGCCAGTTATCTGCGTCATCTGGTCGTTCAGGCTTTCCAGGTGCTGTACGTTCATGGTGGTCAGGAGATCAATGCCGTGATCCAGTATCGCCAGAACGTCTTCCCAACGCTTTTCACGCACAGAACCCGGCACATTAGTGTGCGGGAACTCGTCCACCACCGCTACCTGCGGATGGCGGGCGATGATCGCGTCCGTATCCATCTCTTCGAAGGCGGACCCCCGATAGGCGATCACCTTGCGGGGAATCATTTCGAGGCCTTCCGTTTTTGCGATGGTGTCCTTTCGCCCGTGCGGCTCGAAATAACCGATCACAACATCGCGTCCGCCCGCTTTCAGCGCCTGCGCCTCTTCCAGCATCTGGTATGTCTTTCCAACGCCCGCCGCATAGCCGAGAAATATCTTGAGGATTCCACGCTGGCTCATAGTTTATTGGGCAGGGCGAACCGGTAACCCACCCAGGGCTCGGTCAAAATGAATTGCGGATGCGCGGGATCCGCCTCGATCTTCTTGCGCAATTGACTTACAAAAACTCTCAAATACTCGACTTCCCCGCCGTAGTCCGGCCCCCAGATTGTTTGCAGCAGCTTGCGATGCGTCATAGGCTTGTTCGCGTTCGAAAGCAGGTAGTGAAGCAAATCGAACTCTTTCGGCGTCAGCCGCACTTCGTGCCCATGGGCTATCACTTGCCGCTTGGAGAAGTCCACCGACAGCTGATCTGAGACCGTAACGGCTTCGTCAGTTTGCAAACGGCGAAGATTGGCCCGGATTCTCGCCATCAGCTCATTTACGCTGAATGGCTTGGTGATGTAGTCGTCCGCGCCGGCATCCAGCGCTTCGACCTTATCCCGCTCGCTTTCGCGGACAGAGAGCACGATGATCGCGGCCTCAGTCACGGCCCGAATTTGCCTGCACGCGGCCATTCCGCCCATACCCGGCATATTCATGTCGAGCAGAAGCAAATCCGGATTGTCTGACCGCACGATTTCCAGCGCTTCCTCCCCCGTTCGAGCTTCAAAGGCTTCGTAGCCGTTTGAGACCAGCGCAGTTTTCACCACGCGCCGGATCTGGGGCTCATCGTCCACAATTAGAATTCGCGAAGCCATGCTCATCTCTCCAGGCTCTGCGCTTGCGCGTTTCGTGCGAGGAGTTCTCTTCCGGCCGGGAACGTAATCGTGAAAAGCGAGCCCCGCCCAATCTGGCTCTCCACTGCAATCCTGCCTCCGTGGGCTTCCATAATTTCTTTTGCGATCGAGAGTCCAATGCCGGTGCCTTGCACGGCCGACCGATCATACCGTCCCCGATAAAACTTGTCGAAGACTCTGGACTGCTCTATCTCGGTGAGGCCTTGCCCGTGGTCTCTGACCGAGACGGAAAGCACCCCGCTCGTCTCGCTCGCAGAAACGTTGATGACCGAGCGCGTCGGGCTGTATTTCGTCGCATTGTCGAGAAGTTGTTTCAGCGCTTCCTGCAGCAGCTCGCGGTCACCTGCGACGGGGGAAAGGCCGGGAGCGCAAGCGATCTCAATTGAATGGGAGGAGGCGCGGTCTCCCAGCGCCTGTACAGCGGCCTCAATTAATTGGCAGGGAGCCACGGGCTCAATGTTCAGTTTCAGCCGCTTGGCATCTATGCGCGCCAAATGCAGCGCCTCGTCCACTTTGCGCTTCAGTCCTTGCTCCTGTTGATGAATCACCTGCAACAGATCAAGCCGCTGGTCCTCAGACAGAGGCGTCGAATTAAGCAGTACGCCGGTGGCGGCCTCAATAACCGTCAGCGGCGTTTTCAAGTCATGCGCGAGCGCATCCAACATGACAGACTTCAACTCCTCGCTTTTGCGCACTGCTTCGGCGCGGCCGCCGGCCTCTTGCGCCTGCGCCTGCGCTAACGCCAAAGCTATCGTGTTTCCCACCGCCTGTAAGGTGGTTTCAGGAAGGCTGACGCCGCGAACGCCGAGACTGCCGAAGATTTTATTTCCAAGCGTAACAGGCAGGATGGTTATTCGCGCCGCATCTTCGTGCTTTGAAGTGCCTTGCATAGCGGCCCGCGATAATTGTTCTTCGCCGATGGAACTGTCCGTCTGCGTGCGATGGAACTGTCCGGTGGCGCTTTCAAACAGGACTACTTCCTCGAAGCCGAACAGTTCCATGGACTTATTGACGATGAGGCGGCGCGCGTCCTCGCCAGTGCTGAAGAGCATCGCCCGGCTCAGCGCGTGGAGACGCTCGGCCTCCTGCTGCCGGTCTAATAATTCATCTCTCTGCCTTTGAAGCCGCGCGGACAAATTCGTGGCAATTAAGGACACGGTGAGAAAAGCAAGTAATGCGACCCATCCCTGCGGGTCGGCAATGGTGATTTTCCCAATCGGCGGTATGAAGAAGAAGTCCAGGAGCAACGTTGCCAGAAGCGACGCCAGAATCGCCTCCACCAAGCTGGCGTAGAGACCGGCGAGCAGTACGCCCAGAAGCAACACGATAGCCGCCACGGTTGCGCTGGCATGAACGATATGCGAGCAGAACAGGGAGATTGCCGCCACGCCTGCCAGCACGACCGCTGTCCGGCGCGGGCGCGGGCGTGGCATCCGGCTCATCTTTACTTCTACAGTTTAGCCCCGGCTTGTGCGGAAGCGCGCGAGCAGACTGTGGCCAGTAGACTATGGCCAGTAGACTATAACCATGGTTCGAATAGAGGCTGCCTTTTTAGTGGTTGCCGCTTCTCTTGGCATGGCGCAAACTCCCGATATTTCGGGCGACAGAATTCGCGCGGATGTGAAGTATCTGGCCAGCGATGCATTGGAAGGCCGCGGCGTGGGTACTAAGGGCGAAGTACTCGCCACCGAATACATCGCGGCACAATTGAAGGCCGCGGGGGTTTCGCCGGGCGGCGATGAAGGCACTTACTTCCAGCGCGTCCCGCTGGTGGGCTGTACAACGCTGCCCAGCAGTACGCTACGCATCTCGGGGCGAAACGGCGAGACCACCCTAGAATTCGCGCGAGACTACGTTGGGACCGCTCGTTCTCAGCAGCCCAAAAACGATTTTGACGCGGAGGCGATTTTCGTCGGACACGGAATCTCTGCCCCTGAATTCAGCTGGGACGATTATAAGGGCGTCGATTTGCATGGGAAAGCGCTTGTCTTTTTCACTAATGAGCCGCCTTCGAGCGATCCCGCATTTTTCAGCGGTCCGGCGCTGACTTATTACGGCCGTTGGACCTACAAATTCGAAGAGGCTGCCCGGCGCGGCGCGGTGGCGGCATTGATCCTCCATACGACGCCGACAGCCGGTTACGGCTGGGCCGTGTTGAGCGGCACAGGAGCGAAAGAGACGCCGGAACTCAAGCTTCCGCCGGGAACAAACGGGCTGAAACTGGCCGCATGGATCTCCCAGGAAGCGGGCGCCAAGCTGGTTGCCGGCACCGGCAAGACGCTGGATCAGTTGCTTGCCCTGGCCAATCAGAAATCGTTCCGGCCCATTGACCTTGGCTTGCATGTTGTTGGCCACATCAATATCAAGGTGAGAGAGATTGAGAGCCGCAACGTTATCGGGCGCGTGGATGGATCAGACTCGCAGCTCAGGTCGCAGGTGGTGATGTATTCGGCGCACTGGGACCATCTCGGCATCAGTACGCCCGTAAATGGCGACAAGATTTATAACGGAGCGGTTGATAACGCAACGGGCTGCGGTGTCGTGCTGGAGATTGCCCGCGCCTGGGCGGCCTCGCGGGAAAAACCGAAACGCAGCGCGCTGTTCTTGCTTGTTACCGCCGAAGAAGCGGGGCTGCTGGGCTCCGAATATTACGGGCGGCATCCGGAAGTTCCGACCGGGCAAACGGCTCTTGATATCAATTATGATGCCCTATATCCTTTCGGCCGGACGCGCGACGTCAGTGTCACGGGAGCCGAACGAACAACACTCTGGCCGATGGTCCAGCGGGATGCCCAGGGCATGCACCTGACGATTGAGCCGGATCCCGAGCCGGGGCAAGGCCACTACTATCGCTCCGATCAGTTCTCTTTCGCCCGCGCCGGCGTACCCGCGTTCAGCATTTCGCAGGGTACGGATTACATCGGCAAGCCGGCGGATTTCGGCAAAACGGTTTTTGAGCAATACAACAATGAGCACTACCATCGCCCGTCAGACGAGTATCATGCGGACTGGGACTTCGCGGGAATGGTGCAAATGGCCGAGTTCGGCTTCAAAGTGGGAACGGACGCAGCCAACAGGCCGAAACTTCCGACCTGGAACCGCGGCGACGAGTTTCTTTCCGCGCGCGAGAAAAGCGGCGTCACCGGCCGCTAGCTGCCGTTGGTCGCCTGCTGCTCGGCATTCACGGAGGCGCCCAATGCAGCCACTGCCTCGCCACCCTGGACGATCTCTGTCGAGTAGCCCTGCAGCGGGCTCAATTTCACCATCTCGTGCAGGTATTCGTTCAGGAGGCTTAAGTTCAGGAAGCGCGCGTTGAAACCGGTAAAGAAAAACTTGCCGGGCCCATCAAGGTGAACGCTGGTAGCCGTACCTGCCGCGAGCGCCCGGTGCCAAAGCTTCGCAAACTCGACGCAGCGAGGGTCGCCGGCCTCGGCTTGCTCAAAAATCTCTTCCGGCTCCATATCCATGAAACGGAGCCGCATGGCGCGCTGCCCCATGATGCCTTCGAGATGGCCGCGTCCGCCGCATCCGCAGAAATGCTCTTTGGGGTCCAGTGTTACCACGGTATGCCCAGCCTCCCAAACGCCTTTGGCGAACGGATAGCGGCCATACCCAATGCCGGTACCTAAGGTCCACACGCGAATCAGCCGGTCCAGCTGTCCTCGCTTTGCCGCGATTCCCGCCGCCATGACGTCGCCATCGTTAAAGATTGATACCGGCACTGTGCCGAACATTGGCTCGAAGGCGGCGGTCACCAAGTCACGCATGTGACTACCTTTGAACTGAATCAGGTTGGGAGAGTCCTCCACGACGCCGTCGCGGATGATACCAGGCATGCCAACGCCGATGTGCGAGGGCGGCTCTTTCAGTTGAAGGTCGCGCGCGAGATCGACGATTCGCTGGACTACGCTTTCGGTGGTTACGCCCAGCAAAGAATCCGTCTCGGAGTCTTCCGGATCAACCTTTAGCTGCCCCGTTACCTGGTTGTCGCGAACGGCGGTAACCGCAATACGCTCCGTGATGACGATGCCAATACCGTATGCCATTTGCGTCCTGTGTTCAATTTCGTGAGAGTTTGTTCAATCCGTTGAATGCCGCCGCTTTGTAGCACTCGGCCAGGGTCGGATAATTGAACACTGTATCAACGAAATAGTCTACTTTGCCCTTTAAGATCATGACTGCTTGCCCGATGTGCAGCAATTCCGACGCGCCTTCGCCGATGATATGGACGCCCAGGATGTCTAAAGTTTCCCGATGGAATATCAGCTTGAGACGGCCCGTTGTGTCGCCGCGGATCTGGCCACGCGCCATTTCACGATAATAGGCCACGCCCACCTCATAGGGAACGTCCTCATCAGTGAGCTGTTCCTCGGTCTTGCCAGTGAACGAAATCTCGGGAATGGTGTAGATGCCGAACGGGAAATAGTTCGGATTGGAAGAGGCCGGCCTGTTGAACGCGCACGAGGCGGCGATGCGGCCCTGCTCCATTGAAACCGACGCCAGGCTCGGGAACCCGATCACGTCGCCCACCGCGTAGATGTTTGGCTGCGCAGTCTGGTAGCTCTCGTTTACTGCGATGCGCCCCCGGTTGTCGGCGGCCAGACCGGCTGCCGGCAGGTTCAATTCGTCCACGTTTCCCTGGCGGCCAATTGCATAGAGCAGAGCATCGCCTGAAACCTTCTTATTGCTTTCCAGTAAGGCGACGACGCCGCTGGCTCCCGTCGCGCCGGCACTCTCCTCCACGCTGGATACTTCTTCATTCAGCCGCATGGTGACGCGATGGTCGCGCAAGTGGTAGGAAAGCGCTTCTACGATCTCCTGATCTGCAAACTCCAGGAGCCGGGGGCGCTTTTCAATCAGCGTGACGCGGACTCCGAGAGCCGCGAACATGCAAGTATACTCAACGCCGATCACTCCGCCGCCGACCACAATGAGGGTACGCGGAATGGTGGGCATCTCCAGAATCTGATCGCTGTTGATAATGGTTCGGGCGTTGATCGGCACTTTCGGCGAGAAGGCAGGCTTGGTACCCGTAGCGATCACGATCTTCTCGGCCGAAATCTCGCCCGAGCCGCGGGCCCCGGTCACCAGGATCTCCGTGGGACTCTTGAAGCTGGCGACGCCGGTCACGACCTCGATACCGTTGCGAGAAAGCTGCGCCTGGGTAACATCAACCTCGGTTTTGATCACATGCTGCACGCGGAAGGCCAGATCCGCCATGGTGATCTTCTCTTTTACCCGGTAGCTTACGCCGTAGATGTTCTGGTAGTTGTAGCCGGAAAGATGCAGCACGGCTTCGCGCATCGTCTTGCTGGGGATGGTTCCCGTGTTAATGGAGACGCCGCCGATCACCTCTCGCTTTTCAACGAGCGCGACGCGCTTTCCGCTTTTGGCGCCCTGAATGGCCGCGCGCTGGCCAGCGGGGCCAGACCCGATCACAACCAGATCGTATTGGGACATGGCAGTTAGAGTTTCACCTCAGCCAAGAGTTCTGAAAGGGCTATGGCAGACAACGTTTAAAGTATAGCTTTGCAGTGTGGCAGTTCAGTCAATTGCCACCAGGAAGCAAGCTTGCGGCGAGGCCCTGTCAGCTGAGATTCCGTAAGCTGGTTTCTATCAACTTCGCGGAGCCTTCATAGGGGTCGCCCGTCCCTTCCCATTCCATAGAGAAGAACCCGCGGTATCCGGCGTCCTTCAGATGGAGCGCTTGCCCCAGAAAGGCCACGCCGCTCCGATGAGCGTTGCCATGGGCCCTAGCGTTGCCAGGGAGAGGGACGCTTGTGAGCTGGCAAAGATTGCGGCCGAGCGCCGGAATACGCGCTCCGCGGGCTGCAGGAGCAGATCACCCGCTGCCGAGAGACCGCCGGCTATCGCAATGTGATCAGGGAAAAAAGCGTTCGCCATGGAGGCGATCGCTACCCCGAGCCACTCTCCCGCTTGTGTTATCACGGAGACCGCGTGAGAATCGCCCGCCTGCGCCGCCAGAATCACATCGCGGAGGCTCACTTCGCCGGTCAACTCCGCCCGTTCTTTGTACTGTGCGGCGAGCGCCGGAGCGGAGACCATGATCTCGGCGCATCCGCGGCCCCCGCACGTGCACAACGGACCGTCCCGCTGCACGATCACATGCCCCACATCTCCCATGCAGCCGTATGCGAAGCGCAGCGGCTCCCCGTCAATCGTCATACCGACGCCCAGGCCGGTACCGCAGGCAACGCAGAGGAATCTTCGCGAACCACGCCCGGTCCCAAAGCGATACTCCGCCATGCACGCTGAGTTCGAATCGACCTCCAGTTCCACCGGCAAGTCGAAACGTTCCGCGATTCGCTTCCGCAGCGGAAACTCTTCCAGCCAGCTCAAATTGGAGTTGTAGACGAAATGCTCGCGCGCGGCATCCAGAAATCCGGCGACAGCGACTCCGAGGCCGCAAGGTTCAGCGCCCGCTTGGACGGCCGCGGACCGGCTTTGCCTAATGAGTTCGCACAGTTGGCCAACGAACGACTCCGCGTCCGGGCGCGTGGGAATCGAGCCCTGAAAATGCAGCTCGCCTCGAGAATCCAGAAAACCGGCCTTGGCGGAGGTGGCGCCTATATCTGCACAGAGGACCGGCCGGTTTGCCGCGCTTCCCGGCGGCTCAACTGGCAAATTCGCCCTCCGCCCTCACGCTCTGCAATTGCTTCAATGACCGTACCGGCCTGCCGTTCGCCGCCGGGCTTGTGGATGCCCGCACCACGAGTTCCGTCCTGACCACGTGCCGGTGGCCGGCATGGCCTTTGGATCGCACCATCCTGGTTAGAACATCGAACGCCAGGCGTCCCAGGGTATCGCGCGGGATGCGAACCGTGGTAAGCGGGGGGCTGCTGTACTTCGCGATCCAGACATCATCCGAGCCTACGATAGACACTTCTTCGGGCACGTTGAAGCCGAGCTCGCGCGCAGCCCCGATCGCGCCGATTGCCATGCGGTCATTGCCGCAGAATATTGCGGTCGGCCTGGGCGCCGCCGAGAGAAGCAATTTCGCGGCCTGTGCGCCGCTTTCCGGGCTGTGGTCGCCCTCCAGCACTCGAAAAGCCTTGAGTTCAAAGCTCTTAAGCGCATGCAGAACCGCATCGTGATGCGCGACCGCCGAGACTTGATCCAACGGCCCAGTGGCGAGCGCTACCTGGCGGTGGCCCAGACCGTGCAAATGCCCGACCGCATCCGAAATGCCGGATGACCAGCCGATGTCGATACTGCTCCTGTTCTTCGCGGCGGCTGAGGAGCCGAGGACTACCAGCGGCACATTCTTAGCGGTCAATTGGCGCTGCAGCTCCGCGTCGAATTGCGAGGTCATCACAGCTACTGCCTGCACCCGGTTTTCGAGCATGCGGCGGACGGCATTCTGCGCATGGCTGCGCTCATAATTAGTTGCGCAAAGCAAAATTTCCAGGCGCTGCGCGACGCATTCGCGTTCGAAGCTCTTGACCATCTCCGGAAAAAACGGATTCTCGATGTCGGAAATGATCAGGCCCAGCAGATCGCTTTGCCCTCGCACCAGCAGACGCGCCGAAGTGTTTTTGTAATAATCCAGCTCCCGGATCGCTTTCAGAACGCGAGCGGAGGTTTCCTCGGCGACCGGCCGCGTCTCATTCAGGACGTGCGACACCGTCGTAATCGAGACCCCCGCTCTTCTTGCGACATCCCGCATAAGTACCGGCATGGATAGACTGTCTTCGAAAAACCGCGTGGACTCTTTTTCCGCGCAAACGTTTGCGGGAGCACGAATCGGCACCAGTATAGGGTGCCGAAACTCCCCATGTCAAAACCTTTTTTCTTGACATGAGCTTTCGAGTCTCCTATATTCTGAGACACGCAATCCTTTGCCGCAAACGTTTGCGGCAGGGTCGAGTAGGGGCATTCGAAGGAGAATTTTGTGAGGATTATCAGGTATCTCGCGCTACCAATCATCTTGTTGGCCCTTGGCACGTGTGCATGGGCTCAGGAAGGCTCCATCACCGGCAACGTACGCGACGCCAGCGGCGCCGTCGTTCCCGGCGCCATTGTCACCATCACGAGCACGCAACAGGGCTTTTCCCGCACGGTAGCCGCAAATGCAAGCGGCGATTACCTCGTCGCGGGCCTTCCAGCCGGCACTTACGACATTTTGGTCAAAGCGTCGGGGTTCGAACAGTTTCAGGTGAAAGGCCTGGTCTTACGCGTAGCTGAGAAAGCGCGCGCCGACGCCAACCTGAAAGTGGGCGCGGTCACTTCGGAAGTGACGGTCGCCGGCACGGGCGTAGCTCAAGTGCAAACTGAATCCGCCGAACTTTCGGGAGTGGTCACCAATAAGCAAATCGAGCAACTCGTCTTAAATGGGCGTAATTTTACCCAGTTGATTACGTTGATTCCTGGTGTCAGTAACCAGACAGGACAGGATGAGGGCGCCGTCGGGGTTTATGGAAGCGTCGCCTATAGCGTAAATGGAGGCCGCACGGAATACAACAACTGGGAGATCGACGGCGGCGACAACATGGATAACGGCAGCAACTCCACCCTGAACACGTATCCCAACGTGGACGCGATTGCTGAAGTAAAAGTGCTGACCTCCAATTACGGCGCACAATATGGCCGCAATGGCTCGGGTACCATCGAGGCCATAACGAAGTCGGGCACGCAACAGTTTCACGGCGATCTTTTTGAATTCGTTCGCAATAACGACTTCAACGCGCGAAACTTCTTCGTGCCCACCGTTCCGGAATACAAGAAAAACGACTACGGCTTCACCATCGGCGGTCCGGTGTTCATTCCCAAGGTCTACAACACAAGCAAGCAAAAAACCTTCTTCTTCTATTCGCAGGAGTGGCGGAAGGACGTGGTTCCCGGCCAGAACTTCAATCAGCAGGTGCCTTCTAACGATGAGCGCAACGGAAACTTCTCCGACGTTTGCCCTGGCGCCGGCAGCCCTGTAAACACGACAAATTTTCCGAATTGCCCGGTAAATCCGGCCACGGGCGGGTATTTCACGAACAACACGGTTCCCGTCACCCCGCAGGCCCAGACCCTACTGACGCTGTTGCCGCCAGCCAACTCCGGTTCAGGATCGAACTCCTTCTTCGTGGCTGCGCCGGCTCAGGACTCGAACTGGCGCGAAGAACTTGTCCGCATAGATGAAAACATCACCGACAAGGAGCGGTTCTTCTTCCGTTACACAAACGATGCGTGGAGCACGACCGTGGCCACGCCGCTTTGGGGAACCGGCAGTTTCCCGACGGTCCAAACGAACTTTGTCGGTCCTGGCGTCAGCCTGGTCGCGAACCTTACTTCCACTATCTCGCCAACACTGCTGAACGAGTTCATGTTCAGCTACACAGCGGATCATATCTTTTTGACAGCGATTGGCGCGCAGGCGCGGCCCAGCGACTTCGACATGCCCGGAATATTTAACAACGGTTTCCGCGGCTTGTTGCCAAACGTCACCATCACAAACACGGCTGAGTATCAGGGCGGCGGGTTCAGCATGGGAACCGGTTACTTCCCGTGGAATAACGCCAACCCAACCTATACCTATAAAGACAACGTCACGAAAATCATCGGCAGCCACAACCTATCTATAGGCGCATATTTTGTGGCGGCGCAGAAAAATGAGGACAATTCACCGGATGCGCAGGGGTCACTCACATTTGATGGAACCAATACTGCTGTGGGCACCGGAAACGGATTTGCGGACTTCCTGCTCGGCCGGATCGCCTCATTTGATCAGACCAACCAAATTGTCAAGTACTACAACCGGTACAAGATCCTGGAACCGTACATTCAAGACGATTGGCATGTAACGCCCAAATTGACTGTAAATCTGGGGTTGCGGATAAGTCTATATGGAACTTACCGAGAGAAATACAAGCAAGCTTACAACTGGGAACCAGGCATGTACAATCCCGCCGATGCTCCGGTCTACGGTCCGAACGGTTTGATCAGCGGCAATCCTTTTGATGGCATCGTCCAGTGCGGGGCCAATGGCGCGCCCGCCGGCTGTCTGGCCGGGCACCTTTTCAACCCGGCGCCACGTGTGGGTTTTGCCTATGATCCGGTAGGCGACGGCAAAACGTCTATCCGCGGTGGTTACGGAATCTTCTTTGAGCATACAAATGGGAACGAGGGCAACACCGAATCGCTCGAGGGCAGCGCGCCGCTCGTGCAGGACATAACAGAGTTCAATCTGCCGACTTATACGAGCATCTTCTCATCCGACACAGTCTCAGGACCACTCAACGTGACCTCGATACCCACGAAAGCGATTTGGCCGTATGTTCAGCAATGGAACGTCAGCGTGCAACGTGAATTGCCGGGCACTACCGTCGTGACGGTTGCCTACGCCGGGAGCAAAGGCACTCATCTGACGGATCAGCGCGACTTCAACCAAATCCTTCCTCTTTCTGCATCACTGAATCCGTACTTGCCGGGTCAGCCGATCAGCTCGAATGACTGCACCAGTTTAACCGTCAATGGCGGCCCGGTTAGCGGACTGGCGTTGAACAACCTGAACACGGCGTGCGGCAACACCTCACCCAATCTGTACCGTCCCTACCAGGGCTTCGGAGATGTTACCGGCCTGGAGGATCAGGCCAACTCTAGCTACAACGCTCTGCAGGTGTCAGCGCGCCGCAATGTCGGACGTTTGACTATGAGCCTCGCGTATACCTGGAGCCATTCCATAGACGATTCCTCAGATCGTTATGACACAAATTTCGTTAACTCGTACGATCTGGCACAAAGCCGTGCGAGTTCGAACTTCGATCAGCGGCAGCTCCTGACTATTAGCTACGTATACGATGTTCCATTCTTCACGAAATCCGGACTGCTTCACACCATTCTGGGGGGATGGCAATGGTCCGGCTTGTACACGTTCCAGACTGGAACTCCTTTCAGCGTCACGAACGGCGCCTACGGCGACAACGCCGGTGTCGGAAACGGCGTCGGCACGGGTTCGTATGTAGACGTTATTGGGAGCCCGGGCACGCCCTCTAACCAAAACGTTCCTGGCGTGGTCGGCCCACTGCTTTATAATCCAGGCGCCTATGCGAACCCCACGGGGCTGACGTTCGGCAATGCCGGACGCAACATCCTAAACAATCCAAACCGATGGAACATAGATATGGGCCTCTTCAAGAGCTTCCCGATTAATCGTGAACGGGAATCGTTCGAGTTCCGCGCCGAGGCCTTCAATGTGTTCAATCACACCCAGTGGAGCGCGATCGATAACGGAGCGGTTTGCTATGCCGGACCGAATAATTCGCCCGGCGACCCTAGCTGCCTGGCGAGCGGGACTACGTTCCTGACTGCGACTGCCGCTCACAATCCGCGTATTCTCCAACTGGGCATGAAGTTTATTTTCTAAAAAGCAAGCGGCCCTGCGAGTCTTCTTGACTCGCAGGCCGCTTTCCATGAGTTTGGACATTTCCCGAGAGAGTGGATGCGCCCCGGAGCACTTCTCCAGGTGGGGCAGACGGTCTTGCCGTCTGCCTTCGACCATATGATCGATTCGCGAAGGCGCTTGCCCCATTGGGTGCCAGATGACGTACCGGTGTTCGTGACATTCCGTTTGGCTGGCAGCTTGCCAAGGCATGTTTCCGCATCACAGGGCCGCCAAGCTGGGGCACGAGAGCTTTGTTGCTGTCGATCGCGAACTGGACCGTGCCACTTTGGGGCCAGTCTGGCTCAAGGACAGGCGTGTTGCCGGAATGCTGGTCGAAGCTCTGCAATATGGAGCCTCAGTCAAGCAATGGTACGCGCTACATGCTTATGTGATCATGCCCAATCACGTCCACGTGATCTGGACACCACAGGTATGCATGTCACGCATTCTGCAATGGCTCAAGGGAGCGACCGCCAGACGTGCGAAACGTCTGTTACGTCTGACCGCTAATGCCTTTTGGCAGGACGAATCCTACGATCGCTGGATCCGCTCGGAGGCCAATCCCGTGAAGGGAGGTCTGGCGCGCTCTGAAGAGGAATGGCATCGGTCTAGCGCTTTCATGAAAGAAATGCGAAGCGCAGACGACAAGATCGTCCGCGCCACCAAACGCTGCCGGAATGCCCAAAGTCCAAAGGCCGGAAGAGCAATTTCTCAGTTAGTCTTGTCGCCCACTGCCGTGGCCGCTTTGTGAGTTCCCTTCTTTACCGCCTTCGTGCTCTTGGTTGTTCCCTCTTTTACTGCTTCCGTGCTCTTCTCGGCGCCATCTTTTACTGCCTCGCCGCTCTTGGTGGCGCCCTTCTTGACGGCGGAGGTCGATTTGTCATAGCCCTTCTTGGTGCCGTGCTTGGTCTTGTCATAACCATCTTTCACGGCATCTTTGCTGGCAGTGCCGACATCCTTCACGTCTTGGCCGACGCTGCCCGACTGGTAGGCCGGCATGGCGATAACGCCGCCCAGCAGCAATGTCATTGATAAGATCACTCTCTTCATATTTGTATTTTGCATTTTGTAAACGGAGAGCGCCTCTAGATTATTCCAATTTAATAACTAAGTTGGAAGGCAACCTTAAGCGGAGCGCGTGGTGTGCGACAGCCGGGCAAACCGGCTGAGCAGTTCGTCTTCGAAAGCAAAGTTGGGCTCAGCGGCATGCTCCTTGCAATAGGCGCGATGGGTCGCTTTCAATCCTACGATGAAGTCGGTCGGCTTAAATGCCAGCATGCGCTGGGCCTTAGTGATGATTTGAGTAATCGCCGGGAGGTCGTAATACCATCCGAAGTAGAGTTTCTCGACCGCCGGTTGGCCGCGCATGCGGTGGATCCATTCTCGCGGAATGGCCACCAGTTCCGGCTCCTTCGCTCCGGCCGCCGCGGCCAGATCCATAACGAGCTCGTGCTGGGTGATCGCCCGGGCGTTCGCAATGTTAAAGGAATGCCCGACCACGTTTCGAGACTCCAATACGCGGATGGCCGCATCCACCAGGTCGTGTACGTAGACGAACTGCATCAGGCGGTGCCCTTCACTCGGGAGAATGATTTTCCGGCCGGCCCGGAAGCGGTCCCAGAAAAAGGCTTCGCGATAGAACGGGTTGCCTGGCCCATAGACGAAGGGCGGCCGCAAAGTTACTACCGGAAAGCCGGTACGCTGATGCAGCCGGAACAGCGCCCGCTCCGTCATCGCTTTGTTGCGGGCGTAGGTGTTGCTGTGGTCGTCCGGCGCCAGGGCATCGCCCTCATGGTGGTTCAGACCATCCCCGTACGCGGCTACGCTCGACATGAAAACGTACCGGTAAATCTTGCCATCCAGCAGCCGGGCGCACTGTTCCACCTGGCTGGAGGCCGTCCCGCGCTCCCAGTCATAAGCGAGGTCGAAGACGGCGTCGAAGCGCGTTGAACCGATAGCAGCGCGGACACTTTCCGGCTCATTGCGATCCGCGATCAGCTCGTGGACTCTTTTGCCGAAAAAATGGCCCGGTTTGCGATGAAGAATGTGGACATGATGCCCGCGGTGGAGCAGTTCTGTCACCAGCAGCTTGCCGATGAATTGCGTTCCCCCGATAACCAGAACACGTTGAATCATCTGTTCCTCTGGCGTTTGGGGCGCCTTCGAGGAGGTCTTATGATGGATGGCTGCGCTGGTTGGCGGCATTTGCTACCAAATACTTTGACGCCGCCGGAGGCATTCCGGTTCAGTCGTAGTACTCGAGGCCGAGATGTGTAATGAGATCTTCACCTTGCATCCAGCGAAGCGTATTTTTCAGCTTCATTAATTGGATGAAGATGTCGTGTTCCGGATACAATCCTGGAGCCGTCATGGGACCCTTAAAGTAGAACGAAAGCCATTCCTGGATGCCTTTCATTCCTGCCCGCTGCGCGAGATCCAAAAAAAGCACTAGATCCAAGACGAGTGGAGCGGCCAGGATCGAATCGCGGCACAGGAAATCGATTTTGATCTGCATCGGATAGCCCAGCCACCCGAAGATGTCGATGTTGTCCCATCCCTCTTTGGAATCGCCGCGCGGCGGATAGTAATTGATGCGGACCATATGGTAAAGGTCCTTGTACAAATCGGGATATAAGTCCGGCTGGAGGATCTGCTCCAATACCGAAAGCTTTGTCTCTTCCTTGGTCTTGAAAGAACCCGGATCCTCCAGGACTTCCCCATCGCGGTTGCCGAGGATGTTGGTCGAGAACCAGCCTTTGACTCCCAGCATGCGTGCCTTGAAGCCGGGCGCGAGCAGCGTTTTCATGTAAGTCTGCCCGGTTTTGAAATCCTTGCCGCAGATGGGGACGGCATTTTTGCGCGCCAACTCGAGAAGCGCCGGAACGTCAGTGGTCAGGTTCGGCGCGCCGTTGGCAAAGGGCACCCGCAGGCGAAGGGCAGCGTAGGCGTAGATTTGACTCGGCGAAATTTGCTGATCGTTGGTGCGCAAGCCCTCTTCGAAGCAGGCCAGATCCCGATGCACGTCCGCCGGCTTATGGAAGACCTCGGTAGAGCCACACCAGATCATCACCAAACGGCTGCAGCCATTCGCTTTCTTGAACTCCTGGATGTCCTGCATCAGGGCTTCGGCAAGCTCCATCTTGCTGCCGCCGGATTTCACGTTCGGGCCGTCGATCCGTTTCACATACTCGTGATCGAATACCGCTTTCATCGGCCGTATGCCGGAGAGAGATTCCTTCAGCTGATCCAGCAATGACCGGTCGAGGACCTGCGCTCGCACAGCGGCTTCATAGGCGTTGTCTTCGTAAATGTCCCAAGCGCCGAAAACCAGGCAGTCGAGCGGCGCCAACGGAACGAAATCCTTGATTTTCGGCGTGCGGCCGTCTGTTCGCTTGCCCAGGCGGATGGTTCCAAGCTGAGTTAAAGAACCGACGGGCTGGCCCAGCTTCCGCTTTACCGCCTCCACTCCAGCGATGAACGTGGATGTCACTGCGCCCATTCCGGGAATGAGAATTCCCAGTTTCCCGTCCGCGGGCGCGAGCGTCACGCTAGCCTGCTTTGCCAATGCGAAAGAATCCTCCAGTTAAGGCGACGATCTGCGTTTTCTGCCTGAAAAACGCGTATCTTCCCGCGGCGGCAGGAACGCTTTCCTACGTTATACTAACATTCGATGCCGTACGACTTGGCGAGCGGCACCATCTCCGCATTCATTGTGGATGATGAGCAACTCGCCCGCGACGAATTGGCTTACCTGCTGAAAGACTTCCCCGACGTTGAAGTTTTGCAGACCGCTTCAAACGGGCTCGAGGCTGTTAGGCTGATTCGGGAGCTAGAGCCCGAACTGGTCTTTCTGGATGTTCAGATGCCCGGTCTGGATGGTCTGGGCGTGATTGGAAAGATCCGCGAAACCGGCGCCCCGGCGCCCTACTTCGTCCTGACAACGGCGTTCGACCAATACGCAGTCGAGGCGTTCCGGCTGCAGGCGTTGGACTATCTGCTGAAGCCGGTGGAAAAGGACCGCCTCGCGGATTCGGTCGCCCGGGCAAAGCGCGCGCTCGAGGAAAGACCGGAAAAAGCGTCAGACAACGCAGCCCGCAAGCCCGTTGTTCAGCGCACCAAGTTACTGGTGAAGACCAACAATCGCAACCTCATCGTGGACGCGCAGGATATGATTTATGCCACGATCGACGACGGACTGATCACCATCGTCACTGCCGAGTTGGAAGGTTACTCCAACTACCGCACGATTGAAGAACTGCAGTCGAATCTCGACCCGGCCCTTTTCTGGCGAGTACACCGCTCATTCCTGGTAAACATCAATAAAATACGGGAAGTAATTCCCTGGTTCAAATCCAGCTTTCAACTAAAGATGGACGACAAGAAACAGACCGAGATTCCGGTCAGCCGTATCCAGACGCGACGGCTGCGGGCGCTTTTGAAAATCTGACTTGGTCAGTTGCTTCGCTCGGGAGCCTGCTCCCGCGCGAGCCGTACCCGGGCAGTGTCCAACTTCTTCTGGACTTTCGCTACTTCATCCGGCTCGACATCCGCGGGGGCGCCGGTATGCCATTCGTTCAATGACGATTGCCACTGATCGATAGCTTCTTTGATCTTGCCCTGCTTGAAGTAGACATCCCCGAGGTGATCATGGATGGTAGGATCTTTGGGCCAAAGTTGCACCGACCGTGAAAGCTGCTCCTCAGCGTCGTCCAACCGATTCAACCGGTAGTACACCCAGCCCAAGCTGTCCAGGAACGCGTAATTATTGGGTTCCAGCTTCACGGCTTTCTTAATGAGGTCTTGGGCTTCCTGCAGCCGGATATTCTGATCCGCTAGCATGTAGCCGAGATAATTCAGCGCCGAGGCATTTCCCGGGTCCGCTTCTAGAACCTGCCGGAAGGTCTTTTCGGCAAGGTCATACTTCTTCTGGCGTTCATACAGGTCTCCACGCAGAAAAAGCACCTGCGATTTCTCTTCTTTCGTCTTCGCCAGATTGCCGGCCGAATCTAAGGCCTTGTCTGCCGCCGGATAGTTGCGCGCTTTCTCATAGGTATCCGCGATAGACAGATAGACTTCCAGATCGTTCTTGCCGTCTAACAACTTGTTCAATTCGGCGATGGCAGCGTCCGTCTTTTGCTGATCGGCAAGCAGGCTGGCGCGGACTTCATGGACGGTGCGATTGTTCGGATACTTAGCGATGGCCGCATCGCTTTCCTGCTGTGCCTTGGTATAGTCCTTAGCAAGCCGGTACGTTTCGACGATCTGGGCTGAGACCTGCGCGGCAACATCGGCATCTAGCGCGGCGATTTGCCGGAACGTCTCAACGGCCTCATCGTACTGCTGGTTAGTCCGGTAAAGTCCTCCGAGCTGATCGAGCATTTTCACCCGCAGCTGAAGCTGTTGCGGATCGTACTCTTTGCGCGCAGTCTGATCCAGTATGTCCTTCAATCCTGTGATCGCGGCCGACGTTCTGCCTTCGTCCTGCAGCAGCTGAACCTCGTCATAGCGGATTTCGATGTTCCCCGGATCCAGCTTTTTGGCTTTCTCCAGCACCTGGCGGGCGAGATCCAGCTTCTTCTGATCCCGATAAATCTGCGCCATGCCAAGGTACGGCGAAGCGTCCTGTTGGTTGCTGTCGGCCATCTCCTGATAAGTCTTAATGGCTTCGTCATAACGGCCCGCCATGGCGAGTTCCTGCGCCAACGCCTGCTTCAGCTCCACTCGGCTGGGATCCAATTCGATCGCTTTCTTGTAGGCATCCGCCGCCAGGGAGTATTCCCGCATCGATTCGTAATTGTTCGCCAGGGTGATCAGAGCTCTCGGCGAGGGGTTCTTTTGTACCAGTCCCTCCAGCAGTGAAGCGGCTGTCTTGGCATCGCCACGGTCCGAGTAAATGCTGGCTAGTCCAGTGATGGCGTCCTCGTTGCCGGGCTCGATCGCAATAGCCTTCCTAAAAGCCGCTTCGGCGTCCACTGAATCCTCGAGAACGCGGTCCAGCCGGCCCAGCATAACCAGGCTCTCCACATCCTTCGGGTCTTTCTCTGTAATGATCTTGTACTGCTCTACGGCCCGGCGCACCATTCCTTCGTCAACGGATTTCGACTGTGAATCGCCAATCTGTTGCGTATAAATGTGAGCCAATACCCGCCGCGCGTCCAAATCGTTCGGATTCGCCTTCAGCGCCGCCTGCGCCTCTTCCACCGCATCCCGCAAACGGCCGGACATCCGGTAAAGCTCGGCGATGTCTTCCACCAGGAACGAGGCATTCGGATCTTCCTTCATCGCCAGGCGAAAGTTGTCTATTGCCTTGTTGACGTAGTCGTTCCGGTTGCCGTAAGTGCCTGCCATTTCTTCATAAAGATGGCCCAATGCGAAGTGATAGTAGGCTTCCGCCTTGGGCGAGGGAGCTTGTTTCACGGCCGGGGGTGCGGCATTCGCCTGGGCTTGCGCGGGGGAATCTTGGGCAACGGGCACAGTCGATTGCGGGAGCGCCGGTACGGCCAAAGCGCTAAAACCAAGCAGGCAAATAGTGCGCAGAGGGGTAAAGTAGGGGTGAGGCATCAGATCGCTTAAGACTACGAGCGTTACAACCGGAAATGGTTGTTTGCTCTTCAGTATAGCTCCGAATGGAGGATGTTCGGGGCGGACCTGAGGTTTCGCGTCCGCCGAATTTGACATCCTTATTCTTCAGAATTTCACCTTAATGACCCAGCCTTTACCTTTGGTGGTGGTTCTGGGACCCACCGGCAGCGGCAAAAGCCGTCTCGCGATGGATCTCGGAAGCCAATTCAGAGGTGAAATTATCAGCTGTGACTCCGTGCAGGTGCATCGCGGTTTGGATATCGGCTCGGCCAAGATTCCGGTAGCGGAGCGCCTTGCAATTCCCCACCATCTGATTGATGCCGTTGATCCGGGCGATGAACTGACGGCGGGGGCCTACGCCCGTCTGGCTCGTCAGATTCTTCAAGAGGTCTCTGCGCGGGGCGCCTTACCGATCGTTGCCGGTGGAACCGGGTTCTATCTTCGAGCCTTGTTGGACGGTCTCTCTCCGGCTCCGCAGCGGGATAGCGCGATGAGGGGGCGGTTGCAGAGGCTCGCGGGCCGCCGTCCAGGGGCGTTGCACCGCTTTCTTCGCCGCTTTGACCCAGGCGCCGCGCTACGCATCCATCCAAACGACCATCAAAAGCTCATCCGCGCCGTCGAGTTGACGATCCGCTCCAATCAGCCGGCATCGAAAACACAAGCGGCTCCACGTGCTTCTTTGCAGGGCTATTCCGTCTTCAAGGTCGGGCTGGCGCCAAACCGGGCGGCGCTGTACGAGAGTCTCGACCGCCGTTCCGCTGGCCTGTTCCGGAGCGGGCTGCTGGAAGAGACAAAGCAACTGCTGACCTGTATCTCGCCTGGCGCAAAAGCTTTGGGTTCTTTAGGCTACAAACAGGCGGTCCAGATACTCACGCTGGGAATGCCACTCGAGGAAGCTATTCGAGAGTGCCAAACGCGGACCCGGCAGTACGCAAAGCGCCAGCTCACCTGGTTTCGCCGGGAGCAGGACGTTCATTGGCTGCACGGGTTCGGTACCGATCAGACGATCCGTCAGAGGGCAAGTCGTCTCGTCGGCGATTTCCTCATTTCCAGGCGATTGTTACGATGATTGCAGTGCTGTTACGCCCCCTGTTGTGGCTTGCTGCCGCGCTGACTCTGGTTTTGCCGGCGCAACCCGCTACCGTCCTGGTTCTGCCCTTCCATAACAACTCGCAATACGAGGACCTGAACTGGGTGGGCCAAGGCATTTCGGAAACCCTCAAAGGCGAATTTGACGACCAGAACGATATCGTCTTCGACCGCGACTCGGTGGCTGAAGGAATGCGGAGGCTTGGTTTGCGGCACGACGCAAACTTTACTAAGGCGACGCTGATCCGTCTCGGCCAAACACTGGATGCCGATTATGTCTGCTATGGGAGCTACGATGCGAGTCTTCCGGCCGGCGGCTCCGAGTTGAAAGACAGCTCCGTGCAAGTCTCGGCGCACTTTATCGATCTGCGGAAATTACATGACGGCCCCGATATCGCGGAAGCGGCTAAGCTGGCCGATCTCTCCAGGCTCGAGCAACATCTGGCTTGGGAATCGCTGAAGTATCTTCAGCCGGGCCAAAATCTGCCCCTGGAGCGCTTCATGGCTCCTGATAAGTTGGTGAGGCTGGATGCCCAGGAGAGTTACATCCGAGGGCTCCTTTCTTCGAACAAAGAACAGCAGGAGAAGTGGTTCGCGCAGGCCCTGGTACTTGATCCGCATTTCATAAACCCCGCGTTTGAACTCGGCAACATCTACCTCGCCCAAAAGGATTACAAGCAGTCTCTGCGATGGTTTCAGCAGATTCCGAGCGGCGGCCGCTATTATCCGGAAGCGCGCTTCAAAATGGGACTGTGCGCCTACGACACGGGCGACTACAACTCGGCCGCAGCCTACTTTCGGGAAGTTGCCAAGCCGTTTCCGATGAACGAGGTGTTCAATAATCTTGCGGCCTCGGAATATCAGCTGAATCTGCCCGGCGCCGTGGATGACTTCCGCCGCGCGGTAGAAGGCGACCCGAACAACGCTACCTACCTCTTCAATTTCGGTACCGCTTTGTGGAAAATGGACAACTTCGATGACGCCGCCAAACGCTTTCAGGCGGTTCTCGACCATGATCCGAACGATGCGGAGGCGCGTACAATGCTGGGGCGGGCCCAAGGGCACGACCCGTTCTCACGCAGCAGTAAACCGGTCATTCCACGGCTATCTCCGACCTTTGACCCAACCGCCTTCCGGCAATTGAAGGCGCTTTTGCAGCCTGGCCGCGGCTCTTGACTATCAGGTCAAATTCTTACAATCCGAAGCAGCTTGACCATGAGATGCTTTGGCCATGACCCGGTCATCTAGCGGCGGCCGGCGGTTCCGGCCGGGCGAGACACTGAACTCATGCCCCAACGCATCCTGACCATCTGGCTATACGTTGCGATTTCCATAGGAGTACCCATGGCCCTTCGGGCCGCAGAACGAAATGAAGACGCGGCAGGCCATTCACGTGAAATCAACAATTTGGAACGCGTCTTCAACGGAGCATGTCAGGCTCAGGAACAGATTACCATCGACGCCCAGGCTTCCGCTTCGCCGTTCCCTCACTTTTGGGAGAAAGCGTTCGGGTCGGGGCGCGCCAGCGTGGCCCTTCGAGAGAGCTACAGGAACGATCTGGCCGCGGTGAAGCAGGCCACCGATTTTCAGTACGTGCGCTTCCACGCGATTTTTCACGATGAACTCGGCGTCTATAACGAAGACGACCGAGGCAATCCCGTTTACAACTTTGCTTGCGTCGACGAAATCTACGATGGACTGCTCAAGCGCGGCGTGCGGCCCCCCGTCGAGATCAGCTTTATGCCGCGCAAGCTTGCTTTCAATCCGGACGCCCTTCATCCGTTCTGGTACAAGCAGAACGTTTCGCCTCCCAAGAGCTATGAGCGCTGGGATGCGCTGATAACTGAATTTAGCCGGCACCTGATCGCGCGCTACGGAATCGACGAGGTCGCGAAGTGGTACTTCGAGGTCTGGAACGAACCCAACATCGATTTCTGGAATGGCATTCCGCGCGAAAAGAGTTATTTCGCCCTTTATGAGCAGACCGCGCGAGCCCTAAAGGCCGTTAGTCCGCGCCTTCAGGTGGGAGGGCCGGCCACCGCTGCCGCCGCCTGGGTTCCCGGTTTCCTCCGCTTCGCCGCCGCTAATCACGTCCCGGTAGACTTTGTTTCGACACACGGCTATGCAGACCCGATGTCATAGTGACGAAGCGCCCCGACGGATCGCTGGCGCTTGCGGTTTGGAACCTGGTGGATCCCGATAAAGCGGGAGTTCCTCGCGAACTGAGACTCGCATTCAAGAACGTTGCGGCCAATGCGTCCGTGAAGGTCAGCCTGGTGGACAACGATCACGGCAACACTCTCGCCGCCTACCGGGCGCTCGGCAGCCCCCAGTATCCGACGCCGGATCAGATCCGCGAAATCAATTCCGCTACCGCGCTTCGGCCCCCGGATCGATTCCAGCTGAACGGCACGCACCTTGATCTCAAGTTGCAGGTCAACGCACTCGCGTTGATTGAAATTCAACCGGCGCCTTAGGTTCGAGGGACGCAAACTGCCTGGCGGCGGTCGTGTATTCTAGCTCCGAAGGGAGAAATCGAAGATGAGCATTTGCGACAAGATGTTGCCAGAGTTCGATGAAGAGTTCGCCAGTACCCGCGCGTTTCTGGAACGCGTGCCTGACGACAAGCTGACCTGGAAGCCGCACGAGAAGTCCATGGAACTGGGACGACTGGCGTGGCACATCACCGATTTTCCGGAATGGTGCCGGGACACGTTGAAACAGGATGTTCTGAAAATGACGCAAGAGGACGGCGAGAAGGCGATGAACGGTTGGAAGGGCAAGCGACGCGCCGATATGCTTGCAAGATTCGATGACGGGCTGCCTGTCGCCCGCGCCCTGCTCGCAAAGGCCAGCGATGCCGAGATGGGGCATCCATGGAGGATGGAATGGGACGGCCAGGTTTTTATCGACGGCCCGCGCGAGCAGGTGCTGCGGAAATGGGTATTGAGCCACATGGTTCATCACCGCGCCCAGTTGGGCGTGTATTTAAGGCTAAATGGAATCGCCATTCCGGGAGTGTATGGGCCGTCGGCGGACGAGATGGGCGCCTAGATCGCTAAAACCGAAGCTCCTTTGATGCGGAACTGTTTGTTGTTCTTAGCAGCGATGCTGGCGCTTTCCAGCGTTGCCACGGGACAAAGCAGCCTGATGCCGGGAGATGCACCGTTCATCAGCTTTAACGATCCGGTCGTTGCGCTGATGCATGTTCGGGTCATCGACGGCACGGGCGCCGCCGCACGACAGGATCAAACCATACTCATTGATCACGGAAAGATTTCCGCGGTGGGAAGCGCGGCATCCGTCGACGTGCCGGCCGATGCGCGGAAGGTCGATCTTACGGGCGATACGGCCTATCCGGGACTGGTCGGCATGCACGAGCATCTGTTTTATCCATCAGGCGGCGGCATCGCCATGTATAACGAGCAAGCGTTCAGCGCGACGCGCCTTTATCTGGCGTCAGGGGTTACTTCGATACGGACGGCGGGGTCTCTGGAGCCATATGCCGATCTGAATACCAAGAAGCTGATCGACGCGGGGAAAATGCCCGGCCCAAAGATGGACGCAACCGGGCCTTATATAGAGGGGCCGAATGGTTTTGCGATTCAAATGCCCGAAGTGAAGACCCCCGAGGATGCGCGCCGGCTGGTGGATTACTGGGCGGCGGAAGGCGCTACTTCGTTCAAGGCGTACATGGACATTTCGCACGATGCATTGGCGGCGGCGATTCAAGAAGCGCATCGGCACAGGATCAAGATCACCGGGCACTTATGTTCCGTGGGCTTCACGGAAGCGGCGGAGTTGGGCATCGATAATCTGGAGCACGGGCTGCTGGTAGACAGCGAGTTTACGCCTGGCAAGCAGCGGGACGTATGCCCGAATCAATGGACCACGATCGGCGTGATAGAAAAGCTGGATTTGAAGAGCCCGGAAGTGCAGCGAATGATTCACACGCTGGTGGAGCACAAGGTGGCCGTCACCTCGACGCTGGCAGTGTTCGAAGCGATGCTGCCCGGGCGGCCGCCGTTGGAACAGCGCGTTCTGGATGCCATGTCGCCGGAGGCGGCGGAGAGTTATCTCGCGTCAAAAGAACGGGCGGTAAACAGCCCGCGCTTCCACGATGAATCGTTTCTTAAGAAAGAAATGGAGTTCGAACGCGAGTTCGCGGCCGCGGGAGGACTGCTGATGGCGGGCTGCGACCCTACGGGAAATGGCGGCGCGCTGCCAGGCTTCGGGGATCAGCGGAACCTGGAACTGCTGGTGGAGGCCGACTTTACACCGGAGCAGGCAATCCAGATCTATACCTCGAACGCAGCCATTTACGAGGGAGAAGCGGATCGGGTAGGCTCGATTGCGGCGGGCAAGGCGGCCGACCTTGTGGTGGTGCAGGGCGATCCCTCAAAGCACATCGCGGATGTCGAGAAAGTGAAGTATGTCTTGAAAGACGGCGTCGCGTACGACCCGGACAAGCTGGTGAATTCCGTCCACGGCGCGGTTGGTATTCATTGAGGATCATGCCGCACGCCCGTATCAGAGCCTATTGGGCCGCGCTTGCCTGGTTACTACTGGCGGCCGCGGCCTCCGCGCAGACGGCCACGCGGGCGAACGAAGTAGACGCAGTGCTGGAGCAACTGGAGCAGGTGCATCAGTTTTCAGCGGTGAGTATCTCTCCGGATGGCCAATGGGTGACTTGGGATCAGACCGGGAAAAACGGTACCGGCACCGAAATCTACCTGTTACAACGGAACAACGCGGGCGCGCAGCCCAGGAGAATTTCAGCGGGAGACGGTACCAGCGAATTCGAGGAACACGGGATGGCGTGGTCGCCGGACAGCAACCGCTTCGCGTTTTTCTCAGATGCGGATTCTTCGCAGGAGCAGTTATTCGTCTCGACGACGGCGGGCGGTAAGGCACAACAACTGACGCACGTGGACGGGTATGTCACGGATGCGCGATGGTCTCCCGACGGACGCCAAGTGGCGTTCCTGTACACAGAAGGCGGCGGAGGCGGCGGGCCACTGGAAGCGGAGGCAGCCCAAACCGGCGTTATCGAGGGCCAGATTCGCAACCAGCGCGTCGCGGTGGTGAAGGCGGCGGGTGGCGAGGTGCGCCAGGTATCGCCCGCTAATTTGAATATTTATGAGTACGATTGGAGCCCCGGCAATCAGCGTTTTGCGGTGATTGCGGCGCCAGGACCCGCCGATAACAACTGGTGGATTGCGCAACTCTATGTGCTGGATGCCGCGAGCGGGAAGATGAAGCTGCGGTATCACCCGCCCGTGGAATGCCAGATTGCGGTGCCTCGCTGGTCGACCGATGGGAGTAGGATTGCTTTCATCGGCGGCCTGATGAGCGATCAGGGATTCGATGGCGGAGACATTTTCGTTATTCCGGCCGAGAGCGGTGACGCGCGAGACGTTACGCCGGACATAAAGGCCTCGCCGAGCGGACTGATGTGGCAAAGCGGCAGCAAACTGGTGTTTACGGCGGCGTTGGACGGCGGCGGCGCGATTGGAACCTTGGACGTCGATTCAGGAGAGCGGGAAGTGCTTTGGAAGGGCAGCCAAAATCTCCATGCGGACGGCAACTTTCCTAATTTGGCGCTCGCGAGTGACGGGCGCACGAGCGCCGCGATTCGCAGCACCTGGGAGCTGGCGCCGGAGGTGAGTGTGGGACCGATCGGCGACTGGACACCGCTGACGCATGACAACCTCCAGCAGAAACCGCGGTGGGGAAAAGCGGAAAGCATCGCCTGGGAAGACGACGGTCTTAGCGTGCAGGGATGGCTGCTGTATCCGGAGCATTACGACGCACGTCGACACTATCCAATGGTGGTGGAGATTCACGGCGGCCCTTCCGGCGTCCGGTCAGCTTCCTGGCCGAGCACGCAATTCGACATGTCGGCGATGGCGGCGCTCGGGTATTTCGTTTTCTTCCCGAATCCGCGCGGCAGCTACGGCAACGGAGAGGCATTTACCAAAGCGAACGCAAAGGATTTCGGCGGAGGCGACCTGCGGGATATTCTGGCGGGCGTGGACGCGGTAGTAAAACGCGTGCCGGTGGATGCGAGCCGGATTGGCGTGACCGGGTGGAGCTATGGCGGTTACATGACGATGTGGACGGTAACGCAGACGAATCGTTTTCGCGCCGCAGTGGGAGGCGCGGGCATCGCCGACTGGTTGAGTTACTACGGTGAAAACGCGATCGATGAATGGATGATCCCGTTTTTCGGGGCGTCGGTGTATGACGATCCGGCAGTCTACGCCAAGAGCTCACCCATCACTTACATCAAGCGAGTAAAAACTCCTACGCTGGTGCTGGTTGGAGAACGCGACGCGGAGTGTCCCGCCCCGCAGTCGTTCGAGTTCTGGCACGCGCTGAAGACACTCGACGTACCGACGGAGTTAGTGGTGTATGCGGGGGAAGGTCATGGGTTTCATGACACCAAGGATCGGGTGGACAGAATGCGGCGGACGTTGGGGTGGTTCGATAAATACCTCACGAAAGCCGAAGCCGGCAGCGCGGTCGCACAGTAGAGGCGATCATCTGCCGGAGCGCCCGTCATCATCCCCTTGGCCCCGGCGATAGGAGGAGCTTTTTTTATCAGCGGCCTTTTCTATTTCCGAGTTGAGTTCGCCCCCGATCAGGATGGCGCCGTTGGTTAGATAGAGCCATATCAGGAACATAGAGACTGAAGCCAAGTGACCATAGATCTCTTCGTAGGATCTGGAGTAGGCGAAGTAGACGCGGGCAAGAAGCGTGGCGGTGATCCAAAGGATGACGGCTAGCACCGCTCCGGGAGTGCTCCATTGCCACTTCCGATTCGAGAGGTTGGGGCCGAAGCGATAGAGAACTGCGAAGGCAGTGAGAAGCAGCAGCACGATGACGGGCCAGCGCACGACCAGCAGCACGAGCACGGTTCCCGGAGAGGTGCCGGCCGAGGGCGCCAAAATCTGCGCCAGGCGGCCGCCATAGAAGATCAGGACAAGAGATAGGAGCCCGAGGACCGCCAGACAGACGGTGAGCGAGATCGCAGTGGCCGTCAATTTCCAGACCGGACGCTCTTCCTTCACCTCATAGGCCATATTGAGGCCGTTCATGAGGGCCCAGGTTCCGTTTACGGAGGCCCAAAGGGAGCCGAGCAATCCCGAAAACAAGCCGGTTCCGATAATAGCCTTGCCACTCAGTTCCTTGACCATGCCGTTGACCAACCCGTAGGCGCGGGCCGGCAGAACCTGCCGGAAGGAATCGAGGAGGGTCTTCCGGAGTTCCGGCGCAGGGCCAGTGATTTTGATGAGAAAGAACATCAGGAGCAATAGCGCGGGAAAGATCGCGAGGAAATGATAGAACGCGAGACGCGCGCCCTGGCCGAACACCTCGTCTTGCCAGCTTTCGATCCAGGTCCGCTTGATGAGTTCGGGCCAGGATAATCCGCCGCGGCTCCAGAGCTGGACCATAAATTAAGCCTGCACCGCTGTTTGCGAAGGGTGCCAGCGTTTCTAAGACGGCGGCGGCCGCATGGTGTTTCAGGCGGCGCGGCTTTTAAGCCGCCATTAAGCCGGACCGCAGGGATGGCCCGCACTGCGTTATGATACTGGAACGCTGTGAACGGGAGAGGGTTTAAACTCCGGAGAGAGCTTCTTGCATCCCTCTCCCACCGAAAGAAGGCCGTTTTAATGGCGGAGGAAGAGGAATTGAGGCAATAAACCCTTCACGGTGTAGCGTTCACGTCTGCACGGATTCTGCCGATCGGATCGCCTGGAGAATGGACGAGTACGCGTACCTCTCGGCATACTGCGAGAGTGTGCGGCCCAATGCAGCATTGTGCTGGGATATGCGGCGAATGACAGTGGCTATCCACTCGATGTCCAGGGAAATCACGGCGGCCGTCAGCTCCTTTCGGAGTTCCTCGGGCAAGCGCGCTAACACATTGTGCTCAAGCCCCCTGGTCGTCTCTTCAGTTGCGGCTTTCTGATACAGGTAGCGCACGCCTAGGTGGCGCGCGAGACATTCGAAAATCTTTTCGGCTTGGAACGGCTTACTCACAAAGTCGTCTACACCAGCCGCCAAAGCTTCGTCGCGGTATTCGTTGAAGGCGAAGGCAGAGAGAATGGCGATCTTCACATTTCGCCCGCCATCCAGTTCCCGGATGCGCCGCGTCACTTCCAAACCGTCCATGCCGGGCAGCCGCCAGTCCATCCAAATGAAGTGCGGCCGCCACGTTACGAATTTTTCGATGCCTGTCGCGCCATCATTGCATACCTGCGCGAGGAAGCCCATTTTTTCCAGGAGCCGCTGCAGCAACAGCCAGTTCTCCAACTGATCCTCGACGATCAGGACGCGATACTCGGGCTGGCCAGGCTCGAGGCCTACAATCCGGCCGCGATGTGTCTCGGGACCTGGCATCTCGGATTCCTCCACCTTCAGCACAGGAACCTCTATCCGAAACAAGGACCCTTTGCCCGGCGCGCTTTCGACCTCGATGGTCCCGCCCATCAGCTCGATGTACTTCTTTGTAATTGCCAGGCCCAAGCCAGTACCCTTCTGGGTAGACAACTTGCCAACTTGTACGAATGGCTCAAAAATGTGGGTTTGATCGTCGCGGGCGATGCCGATTCCGGTATCCTGCACTTCCATCACTAACCTGCACTGTTGTGAATCGTCGGCCGGCTGGCTACCCACGCGCAGAATGACGCTCCCACGCTCTGTATACTTCACCGCGTTGCTGGTCAGATTGATGAGCACCTGACGTAGTTTCTCGCCATCTGCCCGGACGAATCGGCGAAATTCAGGGTTTTGCACGAGGAAGAGCTCAATTCCTTTTTCCTCCGCCCGCAGGCGCATGAGATCCATGACGGCGATCATCAGGTCGCTCACGTCAAGCGGAGCGCTTTCGATGACGATGTGACCGGCATCGATCTTGGCCATGTCGAGCACATCGTTGATCAGGCTGAGCAGATGTTCGCCGCTGCGATTAATGATGTCCAGGTCTTTGCGTTCCTTCTCGGGGACGCGGCGGCTTTCGCGCAGCAGATTGGAAAACCCCAGAATGGCGTTCAACGGAGTGCGTAGCTCGTGGCTCATGTTGGCGAGGAAGATGCTCTTGGCCTGATTGGCCTGCTCCGCGGTATTCTTGGCGGCCTCAGCGGTATTTTTGGCGACCTGGAGCTCACGGGTTCGCTGTGCTACTTGGGCTTCGAGCCTTGCCGTCTGCATTTGCAGACCCTTTATTCGTGATCGGTAGATCGTCCAAACGATCCAGGCAATAAGCAGGGCGACAATGCTGCGAAACCGCAAGGTCGCCCACCAGGGCGGCAGAACCGTGATGGCTAAAGTGACGCCTTTGCTGTTCCACACTCCGTCGTTGTTCGACCCCTGTACTCTGAACAAGTACTTCCCGACGGGAAGGTTCGTATAAGTTGCGCTGCGCCGCCCGCTATCCACTTCATTCCACTGTGTCTCCAATCCTTCCAGCCGGTAGCGGTAGCGATTCATCTCCGGAGCCATGTAACTCAACGCGGTGAACTCCAGGGTGAAAATGCTTTGACGGTGAGTGAGCGTGAGCGAATCCGTCGCCCAGATTGACCTCGTGAGAGGTGAATCTTTGCCCTGATGTACCGGCGTATTGAACAGGAGGAATTCAGTCAGCCTGATCGGTGGGACATAAGGGTTCTCGGAAACCCGCTCCGGATAAAATGCTGTCACGCCGTTGCTCGAGCCGAAGACCATCTCTCCGCTCGGAGTCCGGCAACTGCTTTCGGCGGCATACAGGCCCAGCAAATTGCCTGCCAAGCCGTCCGATTCGGAATAGTTGCGGAAGGTTCTCGTTTGCGGGTCAAAGCGGCTGAGCCCGTTGTGTGTGCCCAGCCAGAGGTATCCGCGACGGTCTTCCAAAATCGACTTGACGACGTTATTCGGCAGCCCGTCGTTCGTGGTGAAAATGGTGGCAGATCCGCGATCTCGATCCAGCAGATTGAGCCCGTTTTCGGTGCCAATCCACAGCCGTCCCTGCCGGTCTTCCCGGATGGCATTCACCTTGTTACTGCTCAGGCTCTGAGGATCCTCAGGGCTATGATGATACGCCGTGACTTGTCCCGTCCTGGGATCGAAGCGTGTCAGCCCGTCTCCGCCCATCCACAGCATGCCGGCTCGATCTTCGAATAGCACGTACACATCAGGATTGGATGGATCGATCAGGTACGAAGAGAAACGTCCGGTTATCGAATCGAAGCGATCGAACCCTCCACCCTGAGTCCCTACCCAGAGCGTCCCTTGCCGGCCGATCAACAAAGACAGAACCGCGTCGCTGCTCAAGCTGGCGGGGTCTTTGGGGTCGTGCCGGTAAACAAAGAATCGTCCACTTGTACGATCAAAGCGGTCCAGACCTCCGCCGTAAGTGCCAAACCAAAGCGTCCCCGACCGATCTTCGCGGATGGCGTCGACTTTGTTATACGAAAGACTGTGCGGGTCTTTGAAATTGTGCTGGTAAAAAGTAAATTCTCCGGTTCGTGGATTGAGCCGGTTCAGGCCGTGTTCTTCGCCGATCCAAAGGAATCCCTGACTGTCCGCTTGTACGGACTGGATCTCATTGTCACGCAGACTGTTCGGATTGCCAGCCTCATGCTGATAGCTCACAAATGACGGCGGCCTGCGCGGGAACCGGCTCAACCCACTTCGGGTGCCCACCCACATGTCTCCTTCTGCATCTTCGAAGAGTGCATGGACCGAATCGTGGGGCAGGCTATTCGGATTGCCGGCCTCGTGGGCATACCGGGTGAAGTTTTTTCGTTCGCGGTCGAGCTTAAGCAGCCCACGATCTAATGTACACAGCCAAATCGCGCCGTCCTGGTCTTCAACTACACTGTTCACCCCCGTCGAGCTCTGGCTGAATGGTTCCTCCGAATGAAAGGAATAACGCGTGAACTCACCGGTTTTCACATCCAAGGCGCTCAAGCCGCTGCCCACCGGCGAGGCAACCCACAGAACGCCAGCCCGATCCTCAAGGATAGAAACTACGTAATCGTTTCCAATACTGTGTGGGTTGGCCGCATCATGCAGGAAGCGAGAAAACCGGCCCGTGGCCCGATCCAGTTTATTCAGGCCTCTCTCTGTGCCTATCCAAAGATTGCCTCGCCTATCTTCATAGACAGAGGTGACGATGTTGTCGCTCAGGCTGCCTACGTCCTGAGGATCGTGCCTATAGTGGACGAAAGTTCCGCTCGCTGGCTCCAGCCGGTCAAGCCCGCCGTTGGTACCAACCCATAGTTGGCCGCGACGATCCTGATACACGCAAACCACGTTATTGTTGAGCAAGCTCGCCTGGTTGCGGGACTCGTGCGGATAGTGCGTAAAGGTGTTCCGGTTGGGATCCAGCCTGTCGAGCCCTCCATAGCCCGTTCCGATCCATAGGCTGCCGTCCCGATCCTTATAGAGAGCCCTGATGTAATCGTCGGCCACGCTATTCGGGTTTCCGGGCTCATGCCGGTAAGCTTTAAGACTATAGCCGTCATACTTGTACAAACCATCAAGTGTGCCGAACCACAGGAATCCGTAATCATCCTGCACAATGGCACTTATCCAGCTTTGAAGCGGCTTCCCGTTGACCGCGAGCCGGGTGAAGCGGACGTCGTGTTTGTCGATGACCGGAGGCTTTAGCAAGCCATGGATGTTCTGCTGCGCGCCGGCGGCGTAAGCACCGGTGAGAGACAGAGCCAGCATCTCGAGGAGTGAGAAAAGCACCTTTCGAAGGCCGCGGAATACATTTTGGCGTCGTCGCACTCCGGACCATTATTTCAAGATCGGCCAGCATAGCCCCTTTTTCAACCAGGCGGAGCGATCGGCGAGCCAATTTGCGCTTAGATTAGCTGGCGCTCGACACTCTTCCCATGTTCGCCGCCGAAGGCGTTAGCTTACCCCACGCCAGCGCAATCAACGCCAGCAAAATCGTCTGAAAAATTGCATACGCAAGGGCAGTAGTAACCGCGGCCGTCCCGGGAAAACTCGCCGTAGCGATGACAAGGCTGACGGCGACGTTGCGGATTCCGGTTGTGAGCCCCATGGTCTTTCGGTTTTCGCCGCCCGGGCCGCCGAGGATCCAGCCTGCGGCTGTCGCGCCGGACACCAGTAGAAACATCCCTACAAAGCCCCTTAAATGGATGGCTGTTAGGGTCTTAAACTGAAAGACGAGAATCAGCACGCCCACTGCCAAGTTGAGGAGCGTTGCCAGACGGTTGGCCGGTTTCTGCAGCTTCGCTGCCAATACCGGTTTTCGGTAGCGAATTGCGAGACCAATACACAAGGGAATTAACTGGCTCATGAGCAATGTGCCCACGATCTTGAGAGCGTTCACCTTGAGGTCGCCGCTTCCCGACACGACAGGCAGAAGGAACTGCAGAAGCAGCGGCGCGAGGACCGCGGAGGATCCGGCCAGGATCACCATGAGTCCCACCGCGAAGATCACATTGCCTTTCGCTATCGCCGAAAAAGGCGGCCCGTAGGGCGCTCCAGGGCACACTGCGGCAATCAGAATTCCCGCCGCAACCATCGGCGAAGCATGGAACAGAAACAACAATGCAACAGCAATCGCCGGCACCACGATGTAATTGGCTATTGCCGCCCTGGAAACTGCTCGCCAGTTCTTCGAGACGCTGACGACATCTGCGAAAGTGACTCCCAATCCGATCGCGATCATCATCTCGAACAGAGTGATCGTGACCAGAAGGTTGGTTACTTTGTCTACGGACATGCTCTCTCCTGCTCGCTGGCTCAGCTACATGCGAGTATAGGCAAGCGTCGAGCCCTCCGTTTGGTATTCGGGTTGCCCCGGAACGCAATGAATTTTACTCCTGCCTTAAGGCCGCGACGGGATCCACCGAAGAAGCGCGTCGCGCCGGGAGCCAGCCAGCCACCAGCGCCGTCCCGGCAAGCACCGCGCACGATAGCGTAAGCAGCCCCGGGCTGTAAGGGCTCACGTCAAAGAGCAGCCCCGCAATCATTCGGGCGGCGCCCAGGCTGCAGAGTAGCCCTACCGCAATCCCGAGCCCCACGATGCTGACGATCTGCCGCAGGATCATCCATTGGATCTGCGCGGCTCGTGCGCCGAGCGCCATTCGTATTCCAATTTCGCCGGTCCGGTTTGCCACCTGGTGGCTGAGCAGGGCGAACAGGCCGATTGCCGCCATCGCCAGCGCAAGCGCGCTAAAGGCTCCTGAAAGGTATGCAAGCAGCCTGTTCTCCATCAGCGCGCCATCTTTTTCATCGGCCAGCGTTCTGACGCGATAGACATACTCGCGGCCGCCGCCATCGACAATCTTCCTCAGCGCATCCACGTTCAAACTGTTGCCGGCAGTCTTGATCAGGAGCACCGGATAACCCTGCGTGTCCGGATGCTGCCAGATGTTCACGTATGCCACAAAAGGAGCCAGTTGTTCGGGATGGGCCAGGTTCATCTGCGCATTCGAGATCACTCCCGTCACTCGAAGATGTTGGTATCGGCTATCGATTCCCAGGCGAACGTGATGGCCTATCAGTTCGCTCGGCCGAGTTACCAGTCGTGCAGCCAAAGATTCACTGACCACTACTGCCGGCTCGCCATCTTCGCGCTCCTCAAAACTTTCGCCCGCAATCACCTTCATGCCCAAAGTTTGAAAGAACCCGGCCGACGCACTCAGCACGGCTCCATCCACTTCCTGGAGCGCTCTGCCGGTGTCGGCCGCCGCAATCGGTTCCGCTTCGGGAAACGTAAAGAACGGTACCGAATCTGTCAGCGCGGCTGACTGGATCCCCGGTATTTGCCTGATCTCATCCAGCATCCGTCGATAGTAAGATCCTCGAACAAAATATGTCTTTACTCCCGGTCTGGTAGACAACATGACATCCCACACATTTTGGGTCTTCACGCCCAAATCAATCGCGTAGAGATGCCCGAGAGAGGCACTGAGCAAACCGCTGCCCGCCACCAGCGCGAGCGTAAGGGCAATCTGCACTCCGATCAAAATCCGTTGCGTAGTCCCGCTGTTGCCGATAATGCCGCGCCCGCTCTCCTTCAGTGCTCCGGATTCGCGCAGGCGGTCAGCCTGCCAGGCGGATGCTGCCGCGAAAGCAACGGCAATGGCCGCAGCCGCCGCTGCAAAAAATAGCGCAACGCGCCAATCGAACGAAAGCCGGGGATCGAAGTTGCCAAACATATGCGCTCCCTCAACCACCAGCCATTCGTCCAGCGCCCGCGCGAACAGAAAACCCAGCGCCGCCCCCGCCGTCACCAGCAGCAGACTCTCCGTAGCAAAGAGGCCGGCTATCTGGCTGCGTTTCGCGCCCAGCGCGAACCGAACAGCGATCTCATGCCGTCGCTTTAGGCTCCGTGCCAGCAACAGGTTGATCAGGTTTGTGCAGCCGATCAGCAGGATGGCCCCGCAGATTCCAGCCGCGGCGTAGAGTGAACCGCCAAATCTCCGCCGCAGAAAATAATCAACGCCGGTTCTGCCGCGCGTGAGCGTTACTCTTGTCGACAGATACGCTTTTCTTCGTTCGGCGCTGTAATGCGGCGGAACGCTGTCCTCCAGCAGTTGCTGCGCCCGCACCTTCAACCTCGCGGAAGCTTCGTGCTCGGAAACTCCCGGCGCGCGCCGCGCCAGAATGTTCACCCACCAATACGTCGCCTTCCTCCCGTTCGGCATCGGCTCGGCATATTCCTGGCTCGCAGGTACGATCAAACCGGCCGGGAAACCGATCAGCAAACCGTCAAATCGTGGCTCCGCAACGCCCACCACCGTGTACGTCTGGCCCTCCGTCCGTATGCGCTCGCCTAAAACATCGCGTCGTTTGTCAAACTGGCGATGCCAGAATGCGTCCGTGATCACGGCCACAGCTTCCGCTCCGGCGTGGTCATCCTGTGCCGTCAAACTCCTGCCAAGCTGCACTTCAATCCCAAGAGTGGAAAAGCAATCGCCCGTGAATCCGAGCATCCCCACCGACCTGATCGAACCCTGCACCTCCACCCCTGGATAACTGGTGTCGAAGCCGCAAACCCCTTGGTAATCCGGAACCGCCTTGAGCGAATCGAGGAAGGTGGTGGGAAGACTGCCAAGTTCTCCTTCTCTAAGGACGGCCGAGATACGCACCAGCTCCGCTCCATTCCGAATCGGCAGCGGGCGAAACATCAACGCGTATAAAAGATGGAACACTGCCAGCGTTGACCCAACCCCCAGAGCAATAACGACGATGGCGATGGCCGGAAATCCTGGATGCGTCCACAGCGAGCGGATAACGTACTTCAGATTGCGGCCTAAACTGTCGAGCGCGGCCCAGCGGCCGGTCTCGCGGCATTCCTCCCGTGCGGTCTCCAGGCTTCCAAACTCCAGACGAGCAAGGCGTCGCGCCTCCCTGTCTCCCATCCCCCTCGCCACATACTTCTTCGCCTGCAGTTCCAGATGGAAAGCCAGTTCCTCAGAGAGGTCGTCCTCCGCCCGCTCGCGCATCACCAGCGTTTTCAGCTTCCGAAGAAGGCCCTGCCAGGACATGTCAGGCCAGCTCCATCACCCGCCCGATCGCCGCCGTGAAACGCGCCCAGTTATCCGCCTCGAGCTCCAGTTGTTTTCGGCCTGCCGCAGTCAGGCGATAGAAACGCGCTCGCCGGCCCAGCTCAGACGTATCCCATTGCGCTTTTATCCAGCCCCGATTCTCCAGCCGGTGCAGCGCCGGGTACAGCGATCCCTGATTCACCTGCAGAACATCGCGTGAGATTTGCTGAATCCGCTCGGAGATCGCCCATCCGTGCATCGTTCCCGCCTTCAGCGTCCTGAGGATCAGGAGATCCAGAGTTCCTTGCAGAAGATCGATTCTCACGTCCGCCGTCATGGTGTAGGACAACTACATTATGGGCGCTTTGATGTCGAATATCAACGCCAATCGGCTGCTCAGCTGTCTGGTAAGCCGGTGACACAAGGGTGGGCGACATAGAAGTGGAAGTCAAGCGGCGCGGCGGGACTCCCAGTAGTCCTCGAAGCGGGCATTGAGGTAACAACATCGCAGGGCGATGATGGAGTTGGCGCCACGGACGGTCCAGAACATACCGGATTGTTTGAGGCGGGAAGCGATTACGGTCTTGCAGGCGGCTTCAATCACACCGGAACCGACGAACAGATGCTGACGGCGGAACTTTGGGTATCGCATGCGCTCGGCATTTCGCTCAAAGTAGTCCGCCTCCAGGCGAATCTTTTCCAGAACGTCAGTATTAGTTGACTCGATCGAGCGCAACGAGAGAAGCAGCTTTTCGATTTTCCCCTTATCGAGCAGACGCTTTTGGTGGACTTTCATCCAGTCCTTCTGGTTCGGCGGATCGTTGGGATACAGCCTGCGAGCGAGTTCCCAAAGGTGGTGGCGCGCGTGATAGAGATCGACGACCTGGACGGCGCCCGGGAAGTGCTGATCGGCAAGGTTCCAGATCCACTCGGCTCCGTCGCCTATGACGACTTTCTTTGCCGCGCGGCTCCAGCCACGGTTCCAGGCTTCCAGATAGATGCGCTTACCAAACTCCTCGGCCGTCTCGATGGCTCCCGTATAGGTAGTCGAATCCGGATCGCGAATCGCGTGGCCTTCTTTATCCCAGGCCGTCTGGGTGAAGACGCATCCCAGTTTGACCTCCCGCGTATGAGCTGGCTGACCGTCGGTTTTGCCCTTGCGACCCTCGGTTTCTTTCTTCACCACCGGCACGCCGGTCCCGTCCATTTGCACACACAGAATCGGAATGGTCTTGCCGATGATGACGGGCAGGTCCAGCTGGACGGCTTTGTGGATTTCGCGCTGCTCGCCTGTTGCGATGTCGGCTCCAATCGCCTCCGCCGTGCGCTCCACTGACTTGGCGGTCACTTCCAGACCGGCCAGAACCTTCATCTGCTCGCGGCCGTGATCGAAGGGCGACTGCTGACCCACCAGAGCCTGCATGCGGCGCACGCCCGGAGAGCAGTCGCGGTTTTCAATATCGAGCTGGCGGTCGGCGGGGAACTGGCCGTTGTGACAATGCGGACACAGATACCAGGGGCGCGACAGTTCCACCTCGCCCAGTGCTGTGAGAAGCCGTCGCGAGCGCCGTTCGCGGTAGCGCGCCTGATGACCGCACGGGCACGTGATATGGCGCCGCTCAGCGGCAGGCTCGGGGATCTGCAACAACCGCGTGAGAGCCGTCGCCCCGGCCTGATGCAGGGCGGTGCGGAAGCCAATTTCCACCGCCTCCAGGTCCATGCCATCGGTCCGCTTCCGTTCGGCGAAAATGCGACTCAACAGAGTGGTTACTTCGTGCGTGATCTCCGCGTGGATCGCCGCGGCCGTTTTTTTTCCTCTGGCGTCAGCGTATCCCCGACCGGGCGCAGGGCGCAGATCTTTTCGCTGACCTCGATGATCTCTCCACAGAGTGCCTGAAACTTGTGAAACTCGGTGACTTCCTGTTGTGCCTTGCGCAGCGTCGCTGCCGAGCGGAAGGTCTCGGTCACCGTCTTGCCTTTCACTCGGCGCGTCAGACGAAAGTTAGGGCCATGCCCGGCGTCATCTCGTTTGGAACAATGGCAACCGGGTTTCCCGCACTTGCCGGACGTGGCGGTAATCGAGCCGCGACGGAAGTCGCCGGCGGCGGCAAGCTGGCGGAACAGGTCGGTTCGTTTGGCCTCCAATTGAGGCAGAGTGTCGGTCATAGTAGCTCCTCCTCTTCTTAGCGTATATAGACGCTAAGATTCGCGCCACAAAAAAAGAAACTAACCGATCCTGCACTCTCAGGTCGCACACCCGTGACACAAAAGCGTCATCGTTTTCTTAAAAACAGTCACTGGATTGCAGATTTGCAGTCCGCCCCATAAATCAGGCGGCTTTTTTGGGCTTGGCGAGGCGCTGTTCCGGGAGTTCGCGTTCGTACTCGGCGAACAGATCAGGGACCAACTCCATGGCGCGAACTTCGATTTGCTCGAGTGAAAATTCGAACCCAAATTCGGCCGGGTCGAATTTATCGTGCCTGTCTCCGCGCACAGCGCCCACATAGCGCCAGGCGATCCTGTCCAGACGCGCCTTCTCTTCTTTCTTGCGCTGAGACTGCAACTCTTCCAGGGCGGCAGTATCTTTTTCGCGCTGACGGCGAAGACGACGTTCCTGAATGCCAAGGTTGTTCAGCTGGCGCTGATAGACCAGAAAGACTTTGGTTTCGATGAGCTGTTTGCGGACCGCTTCGCCTTCGTTAGCGAAGAGACCGGCGCATTCCATGCGGCCGATGGCGTAGATGCCCATTTCGAGAGACGGGATGCGGAGGAGACGCCATTCGGTATCAGCAAGCGATTGGACGAAGTTCTGTTCGGCCTCGCCGACGGGAGCGAAGCGCTTCATGAACTGAGCGAGGTGCGCTTCGTAAAGGGCGGCATCGTCTGACGGGAGCAGTACTGTGGCACCGGTCAGGCCGGTCTTGACTCCGTTCAGACAAGATTTCGATTTACCAGTCTCAGAAGTGGGACCGGTCGACAATTGTGCGTTGGCACGGTTCGCAGCGATTTGGGCGGCGGAAGACATATGGGCTCCTGTAAATGGAAAAGCCCGTTGATCCGCGCAGCGGGTTCAACGAGGCTGAGAAAGAGTAACACGAGGAAGGCGAAAAACGGACTTTAGTCTAGTAGGTGTGGAAAAGCGGCTTAGTTTGTGAGGGGTCTATGAGATAGGGATATTTTTGTGATTTGTGATTGAGTTGCAAGAATCCGGTTGGTGGAGTTGCGCGCGCCGCTTCGAGTGCAACCAAAGCTCGATAACGCCTGCGTTGATGGAGAAGCCGATCCAGAACGCGATGCCGAAGAACTGGCTGGGGCCAAGATGCGTGCGGGAACTCGTGGCGAAGAATACTCCCATGACGGGACGAGTGGTTGCGATACCGAGCAGGATACCCACGGCGCGGGTCATCCACTCCCGCTTTCGCGAGGGCTCGCCGCGGAGGCGAAACCAATAGGCACGGCCCAGCGAGAACAGGAACCAGGTGTTGAAGACAAGGACGGCGGAGCGCTCGACCCAGCCGCCGATGGCGTAGAAGCTCATTGCGTAGGCGGTCGCGCCGGTAACGGCTCCGAAGGGAAAGAAGAGCCGCTCCAGCCATTCACCGCCAGTGCGGCGCAGCAGGACAGCGGCGGAGAGAAGCACGAAGATGGCCGCCGGGATGATGTGCATCGCAGTCAGCACGGCGTGCGACGAAAAGGTTGCGTCGAGCGACGCCATCCGCGGAGGGCTGCCGCGCGAGGGACGGATCAACTCGACGAGTCTGCGGAGAACGGCGGCGATAGCGATAACGACGCAGAACCAGAACCCCGCGAGAAGCCATAGAGGATGGCGGGCGGTTTGAGACGATACATGCTGTTGCATGCCGGGGTCAGCCCTCGCGTAAGGCTACTAATGGATCGACGCGGCTTGCCCTGCGGGCCGGGAGATAACAGGCCAACAGGGCGACTGCCAGCAGCACCACTGCCGCTCCCGCTAGGCTGATGGGATCGCCTGGACTTACGCCATACAGCATCCGGCTCACCAGGCGCCCGACCAGGAGCGCCCCCGCGAAGCCAATCAGCACGCCTGTCACGACCAGCGACATACCTTGCTTCAGAATTAGGCGAAGCACGCTTGCCTGGGCCGCGCCTAATGCCATGCGCAATCCGATCTCTCGTTTGCGCTGATTGACGGAATACGCCAGGATTCCGTATAAGCCGATATTTGCCAGCCCCAGCGCCAGCAGCCCGAACACGCTCAGCAACGCGACGCCCAATCTGGGCCCAAACAAGCCTCCGTCGATGATTTGGCGCCCGGTTCGCGGGCTGCTGACCAGAATCTGCGGCGCGACGGAATGTATTTCGCGTTGCACGGGAAGCAGGCTCTGTTGTGGATCTCCGCTGGTACGCACATACAAGGCCATCACGCCACCATAGTTCTGTTCCAGAGGCACATAGACGCAAAGTTGGGGTGGCTCCCCCCAATTGGTATAACTGGCATTTCGCGCTACGCCTACGATCTGCCGCATCTGTTTCTCGCCCGGAAGCTGAATGCGCTTCCCTAATGCGTTTCCGCGCGGCCAATAATCGTGCGCCATCTTCTCATTGACAATTGCTACCGGCATAGAGTTCTCCTGGTCTAAGTTCGTGAACTCGCGCCCGCTTTCGAGCGCGACGCCGGCGGTCTCGAAATAATTCGTGTCTACTGTATCGACAATCGTCGAGATTTTGTCTGCTTGCGATCGTGCTTGATGGCCTTCCACCTGCAATCCACTCACGCTACGCGCCCAGAGCGGCATGTTGGACGCCCAGGAAACGGACTCGACGCCGGGAATTCTGGCCACGCGCTCGCGGACGTCCTTGCCGAATGCTTTGAGCTGCGGTTTTCCGTACCCGGCCTGCCCCGGATTTGTAAAGAAGACCGCAAGATGCGCGGTCTGGAAGCCGGGATTTATATCGTAGGCCCGCGCGATGCTTCGCAGGAACAGCGCGGCAGTCACCAGCAAGAGAAATGAAAATGCTACCTGGCCCACCAGCAGAACGTTTGCGAGCGTAACCCTTTTTCGGCTTCTGCCCGTTGTGCGAGCTTCTTCCTTGAGCGTTTCCGCCACGCTGATACGTGAAGCCTTGAAAGCGGGGATGGTCCCGAACAGGAAGCCTGTGGCGAGGGAGACGACCAGCGCAAAAGCGAAGACGGTTGAATCGAGCTTGGGCGTCACGAAATTGGCGGATGAGGGCAGCGCCCCGAATAAGAGATGGAGACCCGCATAAGCGATGAAAACGCCCGCGACGCCGCTAAGGAATCCGAGGAGCACACTCTCCGTGAGGAGCTGACGCACCAGCCCGTGGCGGCTTGCTCCCATGGCGAGGCGGACGGCCATCTCCTGTTGCCTTGCCGCTGAGCGTGCAAGCAGCAGATTCGCGACGTTCGAGCACGCGATCAACAAAACGGTCCCGACCACGATCAATAATCCGGCGCCGGCGACGAGAATCTGCGTGGAGGTGGTGCCGGTATTGGCCAACAGAACATCACGGATGGGTAGTACCATGACCGCGTGGCCCTCATCGATGGCCGGGTATTCGCGCGCCAAATCCGCCGCTATGGCCGTCATATTGGCTTGCGCCTGGGCCCGCTTGACACCTGAGTTGAGCCGCCCCACGCCTTGAAAAAGCGCCTTGCCGCGATCACTGAACGCACCCTGCATCTCATTCGGCAATAACTGTTCGGCCATGGTGGCCGGTACCCACAAATCAGGACCGAAAATTCCATTCACTCCAATGAAATGGGGCGGAGCGACACCGATGACCGTAAAGACAACGTGATTGAGCCGCAGGGTTTTGCCAATGATGTCAGCCGCACCGCCGAAGCGCGATTGCCAAGTCCCGTAGTTCATCACCGCAACAGCGTGCGCACCAGGGGTGGTGTCCTCTTCGGGCAAAAAGAAGCGGCCGGTGGCGGGCTTGAGGCCCAAGGTCGAGAAGTAGTTGCCTGTTACTAACTCGCTGAACATCCCCTCCGAAGCGCCAGCCGCCTGCCAGGTGACAGGCCGCGCAGACGTGTAACCGGCCAGCGAGCGGAAGACCCGGTTCCGAGCTTGATAATCCTTCAGATCCGCGTAGGAGAGCGGCAGGGGCGCGCTCGACTTTGACGTACTCCGCGCTTTCATCAAGCCAACCGCCGCCAACCCGGAGGAGTCCGGAACCGGGAGAGGATTCAAAATCAGGGTGTTGATGACGGTGAAGACGGTGGTGTTCGCGCCAATCCCGAACCCCAGCGTCAGAACCACGAACAGAACGAACAGGGGGCTTTTGCGCATAATGCGGGCGGCATAGCGTAGGTCTCTCCACAGGACCTCCACGAAGTTACTGAGCGCTAAGCTGCCTGGTCTTGCCTCGCCGACCGGCACCGGGTCGTATTTCGCCATACGCTGCGCCCTTCCCGACTCTGTGCGCAGCGGATAGGTGTCATCCAACTCCGAGATGGCGTTCCGGTACGCTTCTTCGTCGCTTGCTCCGCCGCTTCGTAATTCGCGATAGCTATCTTCGAGATGCTGCGAAAATTCCTCGACGAGATCCGACTCGGCGGTTGGCTCCAGGCGCAACGGCGCGATCCGATCTTGAACGATACGCTTCCAATCAGGCATGTTCGACTCCTGTAACCAGACTCATGGCCGTGACGAATTCCTTCCAGCTCTTTCGTTGAGAGCGAAGCACTTTTCGACCTTCCGGGGTCAGGCTGTAATAACGCCTTCTTCGCTGCTCCGCCTTTTCCACCCAACGGCTGGCGATCCAGCCCCGATCCTCCAGCCGGTACAGCAGCGGATAAAGGGAGGTGACGTGAAATCGCAAAAAGCCGCCCGATCGGATCTGGATCAGCTTTGAAATGTCATAGCCGTGGCGCGGCTGATCGGCGAGCAACGACAAGACCAGAAGCTCGGCGCTTCCTTTTTTCCATTCCCGATCCGGTGAATTTGTGGCCATATTTGTTGGTCCCTAATATAGGACTCACAAATAAGACGAGGGCTTCCGGCGATTTGTTCCGTCGAGCCTGGCTGAAGGACTGCCGCGATCCGGTTTTAAGCGCCCGGGAGCGTGAAGTTCAGGACGGCCTGAAAATCCTGCGCGAGACCCCGGCACCTGATCCCCGGGTTGAGCGGGAATTTGAGAAACCACTTAAATGAAGTTTTATTCCCCAAGCGGCTCTACTGGCACACCAAAGACTTGGGGAATTTAGAAAAGGCCTTTGCCAAGGCACTATCTATGCGCTCTTCCATGTGTTTGGGATCAGCAAAATTATCCGTGCATTCGGCGGACCATATGGGCTCGTTCGTTTTGGCGTTTACCACGGCGAGCCCTAGATAATTCTTCTGGTACGCACGCCCGGTATAGCCACTGGATCCGTAAATATCCCAAATAGCGTATGTGCCGAGGGGAGCGTCACCAGCGGTCAGGCCCATGCTTATACCGCCCATGAAGCGAATCACGACGTCAGGATTGTCAGACGTTTGGGTGATGTGGCAATCCGCCATCTGGGCAGCCACTGCGCGATCAACGATTCCATTGATTTTGGGATCTTCCACGATGCCGCGCGGGGTCAGAACCCGGCCCACGCCTATACGATAGGTCTTCAGACAGGTTGAATTCTTTGCATAGACGGTGGTTTTCACCTTCTGAGCGGACGCGCTTATCGCGGCAAGCAGAAGTCCGGTGATAAGGAAGCAAGTTCGCATTCCGGGGCCAACGAGGCGGTCTTTAAAGGTTGAACGGTGGCACCGGTTAGGCCGGTTTTGACTCCGTTCAGACAGGATTTCGATTTACCAGTCTCAGAGGTGTGACCGGTCGGCAATTGTGCGTTGGCGCGGTTCGCAGCGATTTGGGCGGCGGATGACATATGGGCTCCTATAAATGGAAAAGCCCGTTGATCCGCATAGCGTGAGCGACTCTGCTTAAGCAGGTAACCGTCTTTACTGAACCAGGCGCAGCAGTTGATCGGCGGTGAGGGCCAGAATGCCGAACATAGGATGCGCAAACACCTTGGGCTCGCCGCGCACACGAGGGGTGCCGGCTGTGGGCCTCCCGCTCTAAGATGGTGAGTGTTTTGGGCCTACGTATTATTGCTGATATCAAAAAATAGCCGGCCTGTTGTATAGAAGCACCAACTTTTCGAATTGAAGTGAGGAGATAGATAAGTGAAAAATATTAGCGGAGTGAGGCAGGTCGCTAAGCTTATCGCGCTGGCATTAACGTCGCGGATGTCGGCCGACATTTGTGCACCTAGCGGGCACGGTGGACACTGCTTTAGGGCCGGAAATACCGAATGTTGCGTTAGCTGCGAATTCGTAGGTTGCGACGACGGTTTCGAATGCTACTACTGCGTTTGGGAGTGCAATGGCAGAATCACAAACGTCTATACCACCTGCGATTAATAAATGGAAGGCGATGGAAACAATGAGGAAATTCTTAATACCCGTTCTATTGACAGTGTTTGGCTGTGTTCGTCTGGACGCACAAAGCACGGGCACTCCGAGCGCCTCTGTCCCTAGCTGGACAGAAGTCGCTCTGAACCCATCTGGCACTGGCCTGCAGATCAGCTTACCGGTCGATTTCACCGGCCATTGGACCCTGGGTGCGAAGATAGCGCAGGGCGAAAAAGACCTTCTGATGGTTTCAGACGGCTCTTTTCCATTTCAAAGGTGGCTGAAACTTCACCAAGGGTCGGGAAGTCCGCCTTCGGGAGCAACGGCGGCGGCCCCTCATCCTTCTAGACCAGCAGTGGTCCGACATGCAGTTGCGGGACCAGCGCTAACCCCGCATCCGGCAGACGAAATAAATATATCTGGCGATACGGTCTCGATCTCTGCCCCCCCGGCCGAACATAGCCTTATAGTGTATGTTCAGCTATCGCATCCCGGGACACTAACGATTTCGGGCGGAGCCTTGTCATCTCCCCTCTCGCTTCCTATAGCGAAGGCAGTGGTGGTGTCGGATGGCAACGTTCAAAGCACAAGCCTGGGGGACTACGGCGAGTTGATTTTAGATGCGGCAATGCCTACCGCAGTGATCTCTTCTCCGGCTCTTGTCGAGCGTAACGGGACCTACTACGTCAGGGATGTAGCGCTACTTCGTTCGCATTTGGAGACCAACATGGGAGAATTCGGGGAAGCGACCACGACTGGACCTAAAGGGTTTTTTGTAACCGTTACGGTCGGACCCGACGGGAGCGTAAAGAGCACCCAGTGCTCCGCTTCCTTTGTAAGCAGTGGCGATTGTAATATCATCGCATCGGCGGTCCAGCAATGGCGCTTCGAGCCGTTCCTTCAAGCTGGCCAGGCAGTGCCGGTCCTGGCACAAGTTCCGTTCCTTATTTCGGCTACCGGAGAGATAATCTCGGGGCTGGCGGCTGACACGGAAGTGCGCTAAACGGGAGTTGGCTGCGTGAACTTTAGCCGCCTGAGATGCGTGCTTGAAGTGCTTACGAATTTAGCCATATTGACCTTGCCCGACGGAACTGAGCCACTCTAAACTGGGTTTTCCGAAGCAACGAAGTTGCGGAAGGAAGACGAGAGAGTGAAGAACAGCAGGTTCAGCGAAGAACAGATCATCGGGATATTGAAACAGAGCGAAGCGGGAGCCAAGACCAGCGAGCTATGTCGGCAGCATGGGATCAGCGCAGCTACGTTCTACGGGTGGCGCAGCAAGTATGGCGGGCTGGAAGTAAGCGAAGCCAAACGCCTGAAGCAGTTGGAGGAGGAGAACTCGAAGCTGAAGCGCATCGTGGCCGATCAACACGTGGCCGATCAAGTACTGGACATTACGATGTTGAAGGATCTGGTCGGAAAAAAATGGTAAGCCCGGAGGACAAGAGAGCGGCGGTCGCGCAGGTACGGCAGGCGCATGGGGCCAGCGAACGCCGCGCCTGCGGGCTGGTAGGACAGGCGCGCTCCACACAACGGTACCAGGCGAAAGCGAAGCCGGAGGATAGCTTACGCAAGCGCGTTGCGGAGTTGGCAGCAGAGCGTCCGCGCTTTGGCTATCGGCGTTTGACCGCCTTGCTGAAACGCGAAGGCGTCTCGGTGTGGCACGGCCGGGTGCATCGGATCACGAAGGAGTTGCGGTTGCAAGTGCCGCGGCGGAAACGAAAACGGTTTCCGTGCTCGAAATCAATGCCGACAGAGATTACGCGCCCCAACCAACGCTGGGGCATGGACTTCGTCAGTGACAGCTTGGCGGATGGACGCAGCTTCCGTGCTTTGGCGATTGTGGATCAGTATACGCGCGAGTGTCCGGTGATTGAGGTCGATCTGAGTCTGCCGGGAGCACGTGTCTTGCGGGTACTGGAGCAACTTGCTGAGGAACGCGGATTGCCCGATGCCATTCGTGTCGATCATGGTCCTGAATTCGTTTGCGATGTGGTGCGCAGATGGTGCGAGCAGAAGAACGTGGAACTCGCTTACATCGAACCCGGAAAGCCCATGCAGAACGGGCACGTTGAATCGTTTAACGGCAAGCTGCGCGATGAATGTTTGAACACGCATTGGTTCACGAGTCTGCGGCAGGCGCGGAACATCATCGAAAGCTGGAGGACTGATTACAACCAGGCGCGGCCACACAGCGCGTTAGGCTATGCAACACCGAACGAATTCGCGAGTTGGAGCAGCGCTTCCTTCGCCGTTGAAATCCTGAGTAACACGACAGCGAAACCGGGTCAAGGCAACCCTGGCGGGCTCGCTCCGCTCGGCCTTGACCCGGCCCCGCTGTCGTGTGATAGGCGCCTGACATGAACGGCGAAGGAAAGCTACGAAAGAGCTAATGAGAATCGGATTTCCTAGTTATGAGTGGTACAGTCTCGGCGGGCAGGTCAATATTGGCGGTGCTGCTCTTTTCCGCTATGTCCATATGGCAAGCCAGGCATCCCGCGCGCGCAATGGACACAGAAGCGAAGCAAAGGCTGAGCACGCTTGTCAGTTTGGTGGGCGGCCACGCACCGCGAACGGTGTTTGCCGCAGTCAGCTCGGGGTGCGCAGCGTGCAAGGCTGACGTGCCGTTTTTACGTAAATTATCCGAAGCGGCACAGCGCACTCCCGAAAGAATCGATTTCATTCTTCTCTTTCCAGAAAAAGACCCGGCGGTCGATCGCTTTCTCACGGTGAGTGGGCTTAAGGGCCAGAGCGTACGCAGAATGAATCTCTTTGACCTCGGCATTACAAGAATTCCACTGCTGGCGGTCGCCGAGCACGATGGAGTGATTTCGCACATCTGGACCGGGAGCATTGGTGAGGATCGCCAGACCGCCGTACTTAAGGCAATTACCGACTAGCCAGACATCCCTTACGTCAGGAGCTTCAAGGTGGTCCTAGAAGAAGCACTTAGCTCTGAGCGAACGCCTCCTCCCAAGTGCCACAGCACACTTGGGGGACTCATCTTGCGAGCTGTCTCCGCGGTCCAGCGCATCCTGATGCGCCTGAGGTTTTTGGGTACCCTCTTCGTGTTTGAACCCCGGCAGGACGATATCTACATAGTCAGCTATCCGCGCTCTGGCACGACCCTTGCGCAGATGCTCCTATATCAACTTGTGAGCAATGGTTCCGTTGCCTTTGATCACATTTCCCAGGTGTCTCCCTTTGTCGACAGTGCGCTTCGAAGAGGCCGGAATCTTAACCGGCTGCCGTCGCCCCGGCTCCTTAAAACTCACTGGTCGTATGAGCGCTTCCCGAATTGGCCTGGGAAGTACATCTACGTAGTGAGGGACGGCAAGGATGTGCTGGTTTCATATTTTCATTTCCAGCGGACGCACTTCAACGCTGATCTCGGTTTTGAGCAGTTTTTTCAAATGTTCCTTGATGGCCGGTGCCCTTATGGCTCGTGGTTTCGCCACGTCAGGGGCTGGACTGCCCATGGGGCTCGAGCCGAACATGCTGATAGTACGTTATGGGGATCTGGTGAATCAAACCGAATTGACCGCCAGACGCCTAGCGTCATTTTGTGGGCTTGTGGTTTCAGACGACACGTTGCCGCAGATCTTGGAGCACTGTAGTTTCGCATTTATGAAAAAGCATGAGGATATGTTCGATCATCTGACCGGAATACTCTTCGAGAGTGGATTCCTCAAGGGAGCGTTTGTGCGTGAGGGGAAGATCGGCAATGGAGCTCGGCAGCTCTCGGAGCAACAAAGCCTATTGTTCGATAGAGCTGCCAGCGCGGCCGGCCTAGAGACGATCGATGGAGGAGGGAACGAAAAGGGAAATTTGCCACCCCTAGAAAAAAAGGATGCTTTGATGGCCAGTTCGGCGTCAACATAGCCTTCCGCGGTCATGCCCTTTCATCGTGAGCTGATTGATAGATTTGCGGTGGCCGCCGAGAGATCCGCTCGGTGGTTTCCCGTGCACCTTCGATTTCGCCAGACAACAGCTTCTGTAACGTGGCTCGACGAGGACCCGACACGACTGAGGGTGCCTTTTTTCGATCAGGCGGCTGCGGAGTTGGAATCCAGAGAGCCGCCAGTGTCAAAGAGAGAGAGCTCTACTGACGCGCTCATTGAAACCGCCAGGCAATTGTCATCTGCGACTCCGCTCGGGTTCCTCTTCGATCTTTCCCGTTGCGGATCGATCGTCTTGACCGACGTCCTTAGGGCCACGCGAGATGTAAGTATGATAGTCGAGGCAAGTCTGATTTCTTCATTGTTGCTGCCCTACGGATGTGCCATGTCGCCTTTCCCCTTCAACTGCGGGCCAGAAACACGGAGTGCCCTTCTGGAGTCATTCGCTAGCATTTATGGACAAAGTAAACGACCTCTCATAAAATTCTCTGGCTGGAATATACTGGCATGGCGGTGTATTCGCTCTATCTGGCCAGAAGTGCCGTGTGTCATAATCACGCGAGATCCAGTAGATATTGTTGCTGCAAACTTGGTCATGCCCTCGGACTGGATGCATTGGCGCACACAGTCCGCGCTGACAGCGCTGCAGGTATTCGATTGGTTTGCTTTGAATGTCGCAGCGATGCCGGCTGCTGAGTATTGCGCCCGAGCGGTTGGAGAATTTTGCAGGGGCGGCAATCGCGATGCCTGGGAGCGGCTGCATGATGCTTCGATTTGAGAGCGTATCGGCAAACGAAATAGCCCAGGTAGCAGAGTTCCTAACGATCCGTCAATCGTCCGCATGGGAGGGCGTGCTAGATAGGCGCCTTACCGCGTGGCGCTTGGTGCGCGAACAAATGACACCACGTCGATCATCTGTCTTGAACGCTGCAAGGGATGCATCTGAGCGCTGGACGAGGCCTATTTATGAAGAGTTACTAAGTAGCTTTTCCGGCCACTATGGCATCGCGAGACGGAATGGGGGCAGGAGTTCGACCAACGTGGGTGTCGGTAAGGATTCCGCAATCATTACCGAGGGATGAGGATCGCAAGGACGTAGTGCCTGGGGCCTTGCTCGCAGCCGGCGCTCCTATCGCGATGAGCGCCGCCAGCTTGCGATTCGCGACGCCGACGCAACCCAAATGTTTGTCGATTGTGACCCTGGGCAACGGTGATATTGGCCGTAGAGTCAAGCGCACGTTCACCCGAGTCACCGCTATCACGGTCGATGATCAACGGGCTCTGATCTATCTCGTAGGTCAGGACGGCCTGAAAATCCTGCGCGAGACCCCGGCACCTGATCCCCAGGTTGAGCGGGAATTTGAGAAACCACTTAAATGAAGTTTTATTCCCTAAGCGGCTCTACTGGCACACCAAAGACTTGGGGAATTTAGAAAAGGCCTTTGCCAAGGCACTATCTATGCGCTCTTCCATGTGTTTGGGATCAGCAAAATTATCCGTGCATTCGGCGGACCATATGGGCTCGTTCGTTTTGGCGTTTACCACGGCGAGCCCTAGATAATTCTTCTGGTACGCACGCCCGGTATAGCCACTGGATCCGTAAATATCCCAAATAGCGTATGTGCCGAGGGGAGCGTCACCAGCGGTCAGGCCCATGCTTATACCGCCCATGAAGCGAATCACGACGTCAGGATTGTCAGACGTTTGGGTGATGTGGCGATCCGCCATCTGAGCCGCCACTGCGCGATCAACGATTCCATTGATCTTGGGATCTTCCACGATGCCGCGCGGGGTCAGAACCCGGCCCACGCCTATACGATAGGTCTTCAGACAGGTTGAATTCTTTGCATAGACGGTGGTTTTCACCTTCTGAGCGGACGCGCTTATCGCGGCAAGCAGAAGTCCGGTGATAAGGAAGCAACTTCGCATTCCTGGGCCAACGAGGCGGTCTTTAAAGGTGGACATGTAATCGCAGTCTCACACACGCGGCGGCGAAGCCCGGAGCAGTAGCGCCCGCCGAACGACAAGCCTGATGCAAACGGCCGGATAAAAGATTCACTCTCTTCAGCAAAAATACAGCTGGTTGGTGTACACTCTTGACCAAGCTCCCGAAAAACAGCGGTCAGAGGTGGGTACATATAGGTGAATATTTGATCATTTTCTCTAAGCTCCTGGCAGCGACCGCGATGCTCGCTGTCGTTTCCCACCTGGAAGGGGCTGTCTTACCGGCGGGCACCGATCTAGAGGTCCGGCTTTCGGCTGCCACCGGATCCCGCATTTCGCATCCCGGCGACTCCGTGGAAGCCACGGTGATCGCCCCGGTTTTTGAGCATGGGCGGCTCTTGATACCGCAAGGAGCCACGATTTCGGGAGCGGTTGGGACCGTCGACCGCCTTGGAATGGGCATCCGGCACCGCGTGGCAGCCCTACAATATCATTTTGATTCGATCGATCTGCCGGATGGGCAATCACTTTCGATCGGCACTCGCCTGGTGGAAGTAGAAACGGCGCGGGAGCGGGTGCGCATGGATGGAACCGTAGAAGGCATTTTCCCGGCAGCCAATCTTTCTTCCAGCGTGTCTTTCCTGGTACCGGCGTTATGCGTAGAGCCGGGGCTCGCGGTGCCCATTTTGGGGATTAAATTTCTGATTGCCCGCTCGCCAGATGCCGAAATCTACTTCCCGGCCGGAACCGAGTTGATTCTTCAACTCACCGACTCCCTGACAGTGGCTGCGGATGAAGCGACGTCCCGACAAGTACCTGCCCTCTCAACAGATGAAGTGGCCAAGGCGGAGGAGTTGCTGGCCGGGCTGCCGCAGCAGCAGACGAACGGGAAGCATAATCAACCTTCGGACCTGGTGAACCTGCTTTTCCTTGGAACCCGCGACCAGATTGAGCGCGCGTTTCGAGCGGCGGGCTGGCTGGGCGCGCAAGAGAGATCGGCGGTGTCTATTTACCGCATGTTTCACTGCCTGGTGCAGCGGATGGGATATGGCACTGCTCCGATGGCGCAGCTGACGTTGAACGGCATACGTTCCGACGCCAATTTTCAGAAGAGCCTGGATACGTTTTCGAAACGCCATCATTTGCGGTTATGGAAACAGGAACACTCCGATGCCTGGCTGGGGGCTGCGATTGAAGATGTCGCCATCGTCATTCGCGAGATGCACGTGACGCACGGCACCAATCGGGAAATTGACAACGAACGGGCGAAAGTGGTGAACGATATTGTCTTCACGGGATGCGTAGATGCCGGCGCGCTGATCCCTCGCGAGTTCCTGGAAACATCCAGCCAGAATGGAACAGCGATCGAAACCGATGGCAAAGTGGCCGCGCTCCGGTTGAACGATTGCCGGAATCCGCGAACAATGCCGGCGGTACAGGGCCGGGCGGATCCGGGCCCGCAGGCGCACATGGAACGAGCGCTAGTGGCGTTGCGGAACGATATCATCCGGTCTAATCCTGTGGCGCTCGGCTACAACACTGTTAAGACTCTCCATGAAAGGTCGATTTCCGCGACACGCGACTCCAACGCGCTGGCCGATTCGAGCCAGCAAAAATCCGCCCAATCGGAGGCCCCTGCGCAAGCGTCATGGATCCGTCCCACTGTTCTGGTTACGGCCCAAATGAGCGGGCACGAACAACCGGTTTCGATTGGCACAGTGGCGAAGCGCGGCATCTGATCCGCCCAAACAGCACGCGCGATCAAAATTAGAGCAAATATAAAGATGATTCGCCGGAACAATTTCGTCATGTGGGACTTCCTGTCACCATTTTGCTCTCAAATCTGTCAAACGATGTGGAGATAAAAAAGATGATTGATCCCAAGCTAAACCGCTTGCCCATTGATTCGATGGGCGAGTTCAAAGATACGCCGGCGGCCCTGCTCTCAGAAGAAGAAAAAGCGGAGAGCCTTAGAAGAAGCAGGGCCGGCCTGAGCATAAACGATACAATCGCGCGGGACGCCTCGCTTTCGGTAGGAGCCGCGGGTGTGGATACATCGGGCGTTTCAGCCGGAGCGGGAGTGGGCGCCGGAATGACGAACCTTACCCCCGGTGAACCGGGCGAGTCACCCGCGCCGAAGCTGGTCCCCGGGGCAAGAGGCTCGGGAACAACAGTTGCCAGCACTTCCACGCTCGAGGAAAATCCGGCTAGAGAGATCGACCTGGGCAGCGAGACGTTCAAAGCGTCTCACGAGGAAATCGCCGGCCGCGCGTACGTTTGCTGGCATGCGCGCGGCTGTCCGGACGGCTCGCCTGAAGTGGATTGGGAACAGGCACGCAGACAATTAGAGGATGAGCGCCGGGCGCGCAGGTCATTTGCCGCTTCCGCTTAGAAACCCTAGTTGAATCCGGCTTGAGGCCGTTTCCGGCCGCGCGCCCGCAATCTCTGAATAGCAGAGCATTACAATCGCGAATGTGAGGAGCGGAGCACGTGCTGGTTCAAGTTTCACCTAGCAACAATCCTGAAGTGGACCTGAGTACCACCTACGACGCGATCGTTGTCGGTTCCGGAGCGGCAGGCGGCATGGCCGCGCATGTGCTGACCGGACACGGACTGAAAGTGCTTCTGCTGGAGGCCGGGAAATACGAGGACACGAGCAAAATTCTGCATTCGATGCAGTGGCCGTACGACCATCCTCGCCGTGGAAGAATGCCGCCCGATATTCATGCGCTTAGCGCGAGTGAGTACAGGATCCGGGCGTCTCCATACGCCAAGAACTCGCCCTATCCGAAGGTTGAATCATACGTTCAGCGGTCCAGTTTCTCCGACTACAGCAAGACGCTGGTGGTGGATGAGAAAGAGAATCCCTACTCCGGGACACAGTATGCCTGGGTGCGCTCGCGCGTAGTGGGGGGAAAGACAAATATCTGGGGCCGGCTGGCGCTGCGGCTCTCCGATTATGATTTCAAGGCAAAAGATCACGACGGCTACGGCGAGAATTGGCCTATTTCGTATGCCGATGTCGCGCCCTATTACGACAAGGTGGACCTCTACCTGGGAGTCTCGGGATTTCCGGAAGGGCTTCCACAGCTACCGGACGGAAAATTCCAGCGTCCGGTGAAACTGACATACGCGGAGCTGCACATGCGGGAAACGCTGCATGGCATGGATCGTACGCTTACGCCGTACCGCGCCGGCGTGGCGACCGACGGCGTGAAGAACAAGTACCGCAGCCGGTGTTATGGCCGCGGGGCGTGCCACCGGCACACCGGCGGATGCGACATTCACGCCGCATTCGACTCGCCGACAGGCCTGATTCGCCCGGCGATGGATACCGGGAACCTGACCATGCGCCCGAATTCGACGGTCTATGAAGTTACGATAGACAAGAACACGGGCAAGGCGACCGGCGTGTCTTTTGTCGACAGCGTGACAAAAAAGAGCTACCAGGCGAAGGCGAAAGCTGTTCTGCTGGGCGCTTCCACGCTGGAAACGGCCCGCCTGCTGCTGCTTTCCAAATCGACACTTTATCCGAACGGGCTGGCGAACTCCAGCGGCCATGTAGGACACAATTTTTGCGAGCACGTCATGGGTCCGTCGGTGGCGGGCTTCATGCCCGGACTGGTGGGCAAGCCGCGCACATTAGATGACGGCAAGCCGGGCGCTTTTTACATTCCGCGATTCCGCAACCTGACCACGCGCCAGCCTGATTTCATCCGCGGCTATGGCTTTGAAGGCGGCTCGGGCTGCGGCATGATTCCCAGCAGCGCCTATGAAACGCCCGGTTTCGGCGAGGAGTATAAGAAGAACGTTCGCGCGTACGCAGGCGCCACCATTTCAATGGGCGGATTCGGCGAGGTGCTGGCGCGCTATGACAATGCCGTGGATATAAACCCCGAATTGAAGGACGCGTGGGGCATCCCTGTGCTGCGATTCAGTTATCGCTTCGCGGAGAATGAGCTCAACATGTGCAAGGACATGGCGAAGACAAGCCGGGAGATGTTCGAAGCTGCGAGGTTCGAGATTGTCGCCAGCTCAGAGAAGCCGCTGACGGAAGGCTGGTCGATACACGAGATGGGCACATCGCGCATGGGCGACGACCCGAAGACCTCCGTCGTCAACCAATTCCAGCAGGCGCACGACGTGAAGAATCTCTTGATTGTGGACGGCAGCACTCACGTTTCAGCGTCGGCGCAGAATCCAACCTGGACGATCATGGCGCTGTGCTGGCGCTCTTGCGATCATTTGGCCGAGGAACTCAAGAAGGGCAACGTTTAAGGCGAAGCGATCCGGCCGCGGAGCACTGTTACGGACGCCTTCGGCAGAGTGAAGGCAGTGTTCGCGCCGCCGGTTAGCGTAGCGCCGATAATAGGCCCATCGGGATCGGCGTGACTCGCGGCGCCTTCGTCGTGCCACACGTATTGTTCGCTGCCGAAGGTCAGCAGCCGGACGGGACCCGAAAAAGCAGCAACGCCTTTATCCTGCGAATTTTCGAAGACGACTCGCACAGCATGCGGGTGGGCCTGATCCCGGTTGACCAGCAGCACGGACCAGTTGCCGTCAGGCCGATGCAAAGCGTAAGAGGTGACCAAATCATTTCCCTCGGCGTCCCGGATCGCCACAGAGGAAGAAAACACCTCGTGTACGCCGGAGCGGTGCTGCACCCACTCCATATTGATCAGCTGGGCGGAAAAATATAGCGACGTGTAGCCGGTAATGCTGTAGTTGCGGTCTGACACGAAGTTCGACCAGGTCGCCCAGCCGAGACAACTGGGTTCGACGGGCTGAGGCTGAATCGGCGAGTGATAGAAGGCGCTGCCGCCGCCTTCAAAAAAAGAACCGATATTATCGGCCAGCCACAGACCGGCAAAGATGGTGCTCATGGACCCGGTGAGCGCCGCAGCCAGATGGCTTTCGGTCACCATCAGCGGCACGTTAGGCGGCACTCCGTCCGCTCTCCAAACCTCGAGGATATGTTTCATCAGGCGGGACTCGGTATAGAGAGTCTTCCAGGTAATGCCGCACGGTTCGAACGGATAGTGTTCAAAGGAAACGAAGGCGAGATCTTCCAGGCGGCTGTGCGCCTTCAGGTAAGCAATAAAGCGGCCCATCCAGGATGTTCGGCCCTGGGCGTCCGGCCATACTCGTATATCTTCGTTCACACCTTCAAAGATCGGTCCGCCCAGCTTCAGGGTGGGGTCGACCTGGTGAATCGCGCGTGCCCATTGCAGATAAAGCGCGCCATAATCCTCGGGAAGCGCGTGCTTGCCATCCGGCTCCTCGCCCATCTCAATTCCACGGATGGGATAGCCGCGCCGCTCGAGATAGGTAATCTGGGCGGCTGCATCGTTCGGCGTTCCGTACAGCAATGTGACGGGGATCAGGGCAGGCAGGCTATTGGTAATGCCGCTAGTGAAAAACAGGTCAAAGCCGGTATGCTGGCCGCGACCGGAGGCATCCACGTCTTCCGCCGAGTGCCACGGATCGATGGATGAAGAACAGTAGGTGGGCTGATCTCTTCCGGATGCGCCCGCGGCCGCATCGGCAAACGCGCCGCTTTGATTGAGCGTTCCGATGCGGATCTCCTGGATGGCGAAACCGACGCAGTTGCGGATGTCGTTCGGCCCATGAAGGTCGCAGGTGTTGGACGATTCTGTCATCCAGACGCGCACGAATCGCGTCGAGATGGAGTCGGCCGCCAGTCTGCGAGTCAGGTCGCCGCCGCTTCCTTTCGTTACGGCGCCCAGCGGAAACGTTTTCCACTCGCCCTGCGGCCGCCATCGAAATCCAGCGCATCGCCGCCTACCCAATACTGCACTTCGTAAGTTTTAGCGTATGGGCTCGCCCAGCCGATTCGGATCGCGTTCACCGGCTTCGCGGAATGCAGATCCATCACCACCCATTGCGGGTGAAGCGAATCACTCTCGCCAGTGAAGCGGCTGGTCAGATACGGATTGCTTTTCCAATAGCTGAGATTGGGGCCCTGTACTGGACGATCGCCGCTAGTCGAGAAACCACGATGCGGAAGAGCGTACTCCAGGATGTAGCGGATCGGCTCGCCAAGCTCGGCGCTGCCCGTGAAATAGCCGCTATTGTGCTCCGAATCGCTCCATTTTCCGTTTGGGTTCCAGTGCCAGGCAGCCATGCGGAGCTCGGAGTTATTGCGGTAGGTGATGGGTCCCCAACCGGCGGAAAGCGACTCCTGAATGATGTGCGGCGTGTACACGAGATCAATATCTCGATGCGACAGGACGTCAATTGAGCTACCGAGCGCGCTATCCGGGTCAAAGGAATTGATTTGGTGGGCGGGATTGGCGTCCACGCGAACGACGGCAGCCTCTTCCGGCACGTGTGCGGATTGCGCATAAGACGAAACGGCGGCGATGACTATGAAGATAGGAAGTGTGATGTGTCCGCGCAAGGAGTAACAGCCCCTGGGTGGGAATTATAACGTTTGCGTATTAGCGTGCACTTGACCGCATGGACAGGGCGCGAGAGTTCGGATATTTCGGATGCCGTATGGCGAAATCATAACCGTGGCACTTTCAATCGTCGCGGTAGGGACGACCATCCCTGATCGCCTCGGCACAGATCCGAAGTTTAGCCTTGATGACTTTCAACTTCGCGACCATCCGCTTCTGAGCCGCGATTCGCCAGGCGGTGAATGTTCCGGTGGTGAGCTGCCCACAGAAATAGGTGAAACCTAGAAAGGTGAAGGTTTCTGGCTTCCCTCGCGACGCTGCTTTCGGTTTCGAACAGCGAACCGCCCGAATTCGATCAGCGTTGTCTTGTCCGAATGTAATTCCAAGCCGAACTTTGCCAGACGATCCTGAAACTCGCGCCAGCGCGGACCGGTCTTGATCCTTCGATCAAGACGTACATTAGGCTGGCCCACCGATACCTCTGTCTACGCTTCGACTAGCACCTTGCGATGCTCGCCGCAAGACTCAAGGCCAAGATGGAGTCGCTTTCTCCTTTCTTGTAGGACTCTTTCATCCCAACAACATGCCGGTTCATCCCGGCGCACTCCGGATTGCCGACAAACCAGGAGCTATCCAGTATTGCCAAGCGATGGAGTTGCCCCGCGTGCACCAGCCTTAATATTTTGAACCACCTGACCCCGAGGACTCATCATCATCAGGCGCGGGGACCTTCCTTCAGTGCTGATTTCGCTAACCGGACTCCGACCCGCCAAGAGAGCGTGTCTCACATATCTGCTTTTGAGTTTCTCCACCGTGCCTGTTTGGGTTGGGCACAATGGAAGCGAGGAAGAGGCCCTTCGCAATGCCACCCCAGTGTTCGGGGCAATGGCGGCCACTCCCCAAGTGTCAAACGACGAAAATAGGGAGCTTGGCAAATCTTATGCCGCGTTGCGTCCTGAGCAAAAACGGCTGGTCGACGACCTCGTTCGCCATTACGACGCCACCACGGGAAGCAAGCTTGTTCCCGAACAGGCCTACGACAATGCTCGACTATCCATACGCACCACCTTCGACGCCGTAACCCATGCGCTGCTGAACGCGAAGCTCACTGACGCACAGGGCAAGAGCCTGGGTCGCGCAATTGACCTGGTAGACGCCATCGATCAAGTGATGGGCGAGGAATCCGGTGCAGGCGGCGACCTCCAGTTCCGCCTGTATGTGTATCTGAAACCCAACGCGGTCGACATCTTGAACCGGAGCCAGGAGTTCTTTCGTGATCGCGACAACACCTCTTATCACAAGGGCTTTCCGATTAGTTACAGGCTAAAGGAGGGACCTCCTTCAATACAGATCTCTATCTCGCGGGATCATAAGCTGTCCGACATTGATATCGACTACCGCTCTTCGGGCTTTCCTAAGGCTCTGTTCAATGGACACTTGTCGGTTTCCAACTCCGACGTCCGCGCCGGAAACAACCTGGACCTCCATGATAGCCGCTGGTCGGGTCTCAATGGCTGGTGGCGCAACGTCTTTGGACTGCTCGGAAGTGGTGGCAAGCCGGAACAGGAAACCGCCACCGAGCGCCTCGGGAACATTCCCTTAAACCCCGGCGTGAAAGCCGACAAGGGCGTCGATCGGAGCGCGCACGATTTCCTGCAAAGCTGGGTCGTGGAGAAGCAACCGAATAAGTCTGTTGCCTATTTTGCGCGGCGCAGCTATCCGTGTTTGGATGTGCTGGGGCAGAAGAGCGGGCAGCCCGTACAGCCAGGCATGATTCGGCTGCGCACAATGATGGCGATGCAGAAGTTTAGCGAAAGGACTGGCAGCGTGAATTCCGTTGCCGACGTGTTCGAACCCGCCGACAAATGGTCGGAAGCATTGAAACCGGCAAAGAACGCGTATGCCGCCGAATTCCGGCTGGTGAGCGTGCCGGCGGACATGGCGCCCGATGAGGAATGCCTCACCACGCCAGCCGACGATTCCGGTAAACCGCCGAAAGACAAGTACTTTGCCACCGCCTTTCGCGGAAAAGAGGGAGACAGCCGGAATAAGGTGATGTCCCTGCTTTGGGCTCAGGAGGGCGGCTACTGGAAAATTATTGCCATCCGCATCGAAGACAGCAGCAATGCGGGCATCGTACCAGAGAACGCCGCAGTTCAGGCCATGCCCTCGGCGGAAGAACCGCGTTACATCTCTGGTGATTCCGCAGCCGTAAAAAACATCACCGGGTTCTACCAGGCTTGGATCATGAGACGGAATATCGCTCAGGCTTCCACGTTCGCGTCACAGCAGTCCTACCAATGTCTCGCGGCACCATCCGAAGACGAGAAGAAACTGACGTCCACAGCAAGAATCCAGTTTGCGCTGGAACAGCCGCTCAGGAGAGTCCCATCCGGCGCGAATCTCTCGGATATGATGTCGAGCGTGCAGCCGATCAATGATCTGCTGCGCCCAGTCCAGCAGGAAAATTCCAAGGCTTTCGCAATTATGGCCGTGCCAGACCAGATGGCGAATAGCTTTCTGTGCCAACATCGTCACCTGCCCGAAGTTGCTTCGGACTTGAATCCCGCTGATGCAAAGTATGGAGCTTATTACTTGACCGCCAGTCGATTGAACTATGGGGAGGAGCAATCACCCGCTCTTCTGCTGTTATGGACCAAAGAGGGAGCGGAGTGGAAGATCGTTGCTTGGGCCGTAGAGCTTTCGTGAGTCCCGCTATGTGCCGGCCGATTAGCGGGCTGCCTTCGTTGACTACCTCTACCTGTCGTACTCGATAGCGACGGTGTTAAGCACCACCGATGTCACGCCGCTGACGGGCGCGCGAAGTTGATACAGCGCCTGAAGAGATTTAATTGTTGGAATGTATAGGTCTGCGATGCTCGGCGGCTATAATGGCGGCAACAAACATCGAAGATCGGAGGCAGTAGCAGACCTATGAACTATCTGGGCCTTGACCTTCACAAGCGAACGATCAGTTATTGCGTAAGGCATTTGAATAGCTGCTGGATTGCGCGCTTAACCGGAGGATGGTGTACGGGGAGTTCAAAGTGATTGTGCACTCGAAGTCCGTTACTGGAGCGAGTGGGTGAGCTGCATCTGACAATCCCGAATCCACCGGACAGCGCACCCTGCAAGGTCAGGTCCTGACTATCACACGTTAAGCTTGGACGAGAACGCCGATGCGTGGCAAAACGTAGTGTGAAACATCTGGCCAGGCGTATTCTCAAAGACGGCATGCGGCCCAACCAGCTTCGCGACGCCGCTTTTCGAACGGTGATTGCTTCTATCCCGAAGGGGAAAGTCGCTACCTACGGGCAGGTGGCTGCGGCGGCCGGTTACCCGCTTTATCATCGGGCGGTCGCGAGGCTTTTGCGAACCGAACCAACCGACAGGCTTCCGTGGCAGCGCGTGGTAGGCGCGGGCGGTGAGATCAAGCTGCCACTGGAGGCCGGCGCTGAACAGCGTTTGCGTCTACGGATGGAAGGCGTTACGTTTCGCGGGAAGAGAGTGAGTCTCAAGCTTCACCAGCACGCGTTCCGGACCTGGGAGCTTTGATCGCCTAGCGCATTTGCGGCATCTTGAAAATCTGGATCAGGTTGTTGTACGCATCGGTCCAAGGGCGCAGACCGGGAGGCACAAAGATCGGCTTGGAGTGTACTTGCACCGCTGGATTATCGAGGACGCGGGCGTTGCGCGTGACCAGCACCCAATCGGCGGGAAGAATCAGCTCATCTTGATTCGAATGGTTATGAACGAGGACGGCTTGATATCCGATCTCGTTTGCGAGTTGCGCCACCACGGGCGCGAGATCCAGATAGTCATTCGAAACATGAAACGCCAGCACGCCGTCCAGCTTCAGGCGCCGCAGATAAAGTGCGAACGCTTCTCTGGTCAGCAGGTGGACCGGGATGGCGTCGCCCGAAAATGCATCCAGCGCCAGCACATCAAAAGGCGGTGAACGGTCGGCGGCCAGCGAAAGCCGCGCGTCGCCTTCCACGATCTGCATGCTGGCGCGGCTCTCGCGCAAATAAAAGAAGAGCGTTTCGGCGATTTCTACCACCTGATGATTGATCTCGTAGAACCGGAAGGTATCCCCGAGCTCGCCATAAGCGGCGACGGTGCCCGCGCCCAGACCCACGATGCCGGCGCGTTTCGGGCTGTCGAAGCATTCCCTCAGCACGATTCCGATGCCGGAATCAGGGCCGTAGTAAGTAGTGGGGCGCATCCGGCGCGGCGGCAACAGAAATTGCGCGCCGTGCTGAATCGTGCCGTGAAAGAGAGTGCGGTGCTGATCAGGCCCGGCGCGAGGCGACTCGACCACGCGCAGAGAACCGTAGAAGCTGCGGCGCAGCGTAAGCGCATCCTGCCGATAGGCTTGCACATTGGCCGCTACCACCGCCGCCATACAACCTGCAACGCCCACCCAGAGCAAGCGCATCGGCCACGCACCGGGCTGCCAAAAGACTGCCAACGCCAGCAAAGCCGTCAATAGCAAGGTGACTGGCAGTTCGTAAACGCCGCTGAAAATCTGCGGCGCAATCACTCCGATGAAGACAGCGCCGGCAGCGCCGCCGGCGGCAATCATCAGGTAGAAGCTGGTAAGATCCGCGGTCTGCGGACGACGGCGGTTCAGTTCCCCGTGGCAGAACATGCAGCAGATGAACAGACCCGCAAGATAGATCGGAATGCTGATCTGGATGGCTTCGACGGTATCGATGTTGTAAACGGAATAACCCAGAATGCCCAGCGCGAAAGCGAGCGCCCGCAGCCACCAGCGAGGCTCGTAAAGCCGGGAAGCGAAGCTGAAGACGAAACTGAGCAGATAGACCGCCAGCGGCAGTACCCAGAGCAGCGGAACTGCCGCAACATTTTCATCCAGGTGATTCGTTACGGAAAGCAACAGCATAGAGCCGCAGGCAGCCAGCGCAAACCAGGAAAGTTGCCGGGTCCACAACCCGGCGCTGTAGTCGGGCTGCGGCCGGATGACAGGCTTAGTCTGCAGCCGGTAGCCCTCCCACGCAGCGCCGAGGCAGAGGCCCATGAAGACCACAAAGGCCGCGGACCACAACAGGCTTTGTGTGCGGATGTCAAGGGCGGGCTCTATGACGAGCGGGTAGAGCAGGAGCGCTGCGAGCGAGGCAAAGTTCGACAGTGCGAAGAGCCGGTAAGGGGAGCGGTTGCCGCCGCGCGCCAGCCAGTGCTGCAGCAGCGGGTTGGTGGCCGACATCGTCACGAAGGGCAGGCCGATGGCAGCGGCCAGCATGGTCAAAATAAGGCGCACCGGATGCGCGATGCTTTCGGGCTTCCAGTTTGAGCCGGGGCCTATGGGCAGAACCAGCAGACTCGCGCCCAGCAGAACGGCTTGAGCCGCGAACTGAAGCGCGGGCCGCAGATAACGGGTCACGGCGCGCGCATACAGATATCCCAAGAGCAGCGCGCACTGATAAAAAACGAGGCACGTGGACCATACCGCGGCGGATCCGCCGAACCATGGCAGAATTCGCTTGGCAACCAACGGTTCAACTGAAAAAAGGAGGAAAGCGCTCAAGAAAATGGTTGAGCCGAACAGGGAGCTGTGGATCCAGACGGCCCGATCTTGCAGGGCAGGTTGGAAGTTCCTCTGATCGCCGGGCAACCTTCAGCCTAGCGGAGGTCAGCCGTGTTTCCGCTGCTATACTGTCGGCACGGCTGCCGGGAAAGGCGCCCCTTGCGCAAAAACGTGAGAGTTGGACATCGCAATTGATAGTCACTGCACAACAGCATATTCTCGAACAGCAGACGCACTTTCCTGATGCGGTCGGAACATTTTCGTGGCTGCTTTCGGGTATCACGCTGGCAACCAAGATGATCGAGGCGAAGATTCGCCAGGCGGGACTGCTGGATATTCTGGGCAGCACGGGCGGAACAAACGTACAGGGCGAGACGCAGCAGAAGCTCGATGTCTACGCGAACCAGGCGCTGCTGCACTGCCTGAGCGTGCGCGATAGCGTGGCGATTCTGGTCTCTGAAGAGAACGAGGAGCCGGTCGTCTTCGATCGCGCTCCCGAGACTGGCAGATACGTCATCTTTTTCGATCCGCTGGACGGATCTTCGAACATCGATGTGAACGTGAGTGTCGGCACTATTTTTTCCATCTTCCGGCGCTCGAGATCGGCGGATGGCAATGTGAACGAGGCCATTCTGCAGCCCGGCTGGAAGCAAGTTGCCGCCGGGTACGTGCTTTACGGCTCGTCGACCATCATGGTTTATACCGCGGGCCAGGGAGTCTTCGGCTTCACGCTAGACCCCAGCATCGGCGCGTATGTGCTTAGTCATGACAACATGCGGATGCCGCAGCAGGGCAGCTTTTATTCCGTAAATGAAGCGCGATACGCGCAGTTCCCGCAGCCATATCAGGCGTACCTCGATTGCTTGCGCGGCGGCAGTCTGGGCCGCGAATACGGTTCCCGTTATGTCGGCTCGCTGGTAGCCGATTTCCATCGCACAATGCTGAAGGGCGGAGTATTCCTTTACCCGCCGATCAAAGGCTATCCAACCGGAAAGCTGCGGCTGCTGTACGAGGCCAATCCGCTAGCATTCATTGCGGAACAGGCGGGTGGATTGGCGACGAACGGCGATCAGCGCATCCTGGACATTCAGCCCGAAGAGATCCACCAGCGCACGCCCTTTGTGGTAGGGAGCAGGGCAGAGGTCACCGAGTTCCAGAGGTGTTGGGGCTATAAAGCGTGATGCACTCAGCCTGAGGCGGGGACGCATCGCCTCCACTAGTAGACACTTTTGGCCCACCAGGAGCCGTCGCCGTGGAATAAGTTCAAGGACTACTCCGAATGCTACGCTGCCATTGAAGGAAAACGGCTCCAATGTCAATCATCGACTTCCTGATCGGCCGGCCAATCGCCACGTCCGATGAGCGCGCCCAACAGATCGGCGTGAGCAAAGGGATTCCGATCTTTGGGCTCGACGCGCTTAGCTCCGCAGCTTATGGACCGGAGGCGGCGATGACATTACTCATTCCGCTAGGCGCCGCTGGGCTGGCCTACATCGTTCCGATCACGGCCAGCATTCTTGTTCTACTCGTCATTGTTTTCTTTTCCTATCGTCAGACCATCGCCGCTTATCCCCAAGGAGGGGGATCGTACACGGTTGCGCATGAGAACCTCGGCACGCTACCTGGACTGCTGGCAGCCTCTGCGCTGATGATCGACTACGTGCTGACCGCGGCCGTAGGAATTTCTGCCGGCATCGGCGCACTGACCTCTGCAGTTCCCTCTCTGCATCCACTAACGCTCTCATTGTGCCTCATCGCTCTCGCTACCATCACGCTCATCAATCTCCGTGGCGTGAGCGAGACCGGTGGTGTCTTTCTCGTACCTACTTACCTCTTTCTCATCTGTATGTTTGCGACGATCGGCGTGGGCGTAGCAAAAACATTCATGTCCGGCGGACATCCCTCCCCGGTCGTTGCCCCGACCGCTGCTCCTGCAGCCGCTGCTGGCGCCGTGAGCCTCTGGTTGCTGATTAAAGCATTCTCTAGCGGTTGTACCGCCATGACGGGGGTGGAAGCTGTAAGCAATGGAGTCAAGGCATTTCGCGAGCCGGCTGCATCCACCGCACAACGCACGCTCGCAATCATCATCGCTTGTCTGGTGGGACTGCTTGGAGGAATCGCCTGGTTGGTTCATCAGTACAAAATCGTCGCAACGGACCCGAACGGGAGCCAGTACCAGAGCGTTCTGTCGATGTTGTTCCAGGCAGTCGCGGGGCGTGGCTGGTTCTACTACGTCGCGATCTGTTCCGTGTTATTGGTGCTGATATTTTCGGCAAACACCGCCTTTGCCGACTTCCCGAGAGTCTGCCGGGTAATTGCCGAAGACCGTTTCCTCCCCGTTTCATTTGCAATACGTGGCAGAAGATTGGTGTACTCGGAGGGCGTTTGGGCCCTCGCGGTCTTCACTGGCGCTCTTCTAGTTGCCTTCAGCGGAGTGACCGATCGCTTAATTCCGTTGTATGCCGTGGGAGCATTTCTAGCCTTCACGCTGTCGCAAGCGGGGATGCTGGTCCACTGGCGCAGACATCGAGGCCCTGGCGCCATCCGGAAGATGTTCGTCAACGGACTGGGCGCAACCGCGACGGGCGCCACCGTGTTGGTCGTCATCGTTTCCAAGTTTGCGGAGGGAGCTTGGATCACGGTCGTGACGATTCCGGCAATCCTCCTGTTGATGTACGGCGTCCGGCGTCGTTACGATAATATCGGGCGCGCGATCGCGACGGCTACCCCTCTCGATTTAACCGGAAACAGAGAACCATTAGTTGTGGTTCCACTACAGCAGTGGAGTAAGATTGCCAAACAATCGCTTTGTGCTGCCTTGGCCATCTCTACCGATGTCCGGGCTGTCTTCGTAACGGAAGAGAACAAATCGGATGACTTTTGCCGCGCTTGGACCCGCAATGTAGTCGAGGCTGCTCAGAAGGCTGATTCCGCCGTTCCCGAGCTCGTCATGCTCTCGTCTTCCTTTCGTTTCGTCGTGTACCCAATCGTAGATTACGTAATCAAGCTATCCGACGATAATCCAGGCCGGCGGATCATTGCCATCGTCCCTGAACTCGTCGAGCATCGCTGGTACAACTACTTTCTGCACTCACAACGGGCGGCGATGCTTAAAACTCTCTTACTCATCAAGGGCAATAACCGGATCTCAGTTCTGAACATTCCTTGGTACGTCAGTTAGCCGTTATGTCGCAAAGGCCAGTATTTTCGCGATCGGGCCGGCCTCTTAAAACCAATTCAAGTGCCGCATGGACGCCGCGACAAAAGCCGCCAATTCAGAACGTCACGCGCGCGCCAATCTGGGCCGCGAAAGGTATCCCCACCGTCGTGCCGGGCCCGAAAAAATCGCCCAACGCTCCGGCCGGCACTCGCAGTTGATTCAAACTCGTGATTGGCTGCGTCTGAGTGCACGCCGCATTGAGGCAGAACGCCGTCACATTGTACGGATTATCAACCGGCATGGGAAAAGCCGCCACGTTCGTCACGTAATTCGCCCCGGGATTGTTTCTATTGAACAGATTGAAGAATTCGATGAAGGGAGTAACTGTCCAGCGTTCATGAATGGTGAACGGCCGGCTGACCCGCACATCGGCCTGTATATAAGGAGTTCCGCGGAATTCGTCCAGCGTTGTTTGAACGCCGTTTACTACCGCGCGATCGTCCACTGAGTCGCCTGTACCATTCACATCCACCGGAGTCGTCAGCGTAAAAGGTCGTGCGCTCGCCGCTTGAAATAAAGTGGTCAACTGAAAGCCTCCCGGAATCTGGAATGTGCCCGCGAGGACAAAGCGGCTCGTCACGTTCTCGCCCGATGGACCATAGTCGCCCTTGCCAAAGGCATTCAGCGGATTGCAGACTCCGTTCACGTAGTCGAACAACTCGCCCAGTACGCAGCCCCAGGTCTCGGCGCTCGACAGCGTGTAGTTCGCCACCACGTTGAAGTGCCGCGAAACATTCGCCTGCAGGTGGATGGAAACGCCGTCGTATCGCGAGCGGTTGTCCGATCGAAATACCGAAATATTGGGGACATACTGCTGCTGCGTCGCCAGATCTTGCGCGTAAAGCGGCGAGAACAGCGAGTAGCCCGCTTCGTATTCATATCGGCGGTAAGAATGCACGCCCTCTTCGTGCGTCCAGTCCGCGCCTAGAATCCACGCCGAATTGAAAGCGTGCTCGACCCCACCAGTGACGTGAATCGCATAAGGTGTCTTGTAGCCGGGGTCAATCAGCGCTCCCTGCCCGCCGTTTGCCGCGCCGGGAAGACACCCGGGGTCGCCCGGCTTGACGCACGGTGCAGCGGGTTCGTTTACTGCTTGGAATGCCGTCACCCAGCCGTTCTGTGCAAGGTCGTTGTAAAACAGTCCGAAACCCGCGCGCAGAATGGTCGAGCGCGATTCGGTCAGCGCGTAGGCGATACCTAGCCGGGGAGCGACAGCGGCGCGGTAATCGTGCGGAGCCACCGGCTGGGCGAACAGCGGAATCTGTAGCGCTTGAATCGTAAGGAGTGCCGGATTATTCAATTGCGATTGTCCCGATGCGCTGAAAAGCCCGAAAGTTGTGTCGTACCGCACGCCGTAATTGATCGTAAGACGTGGCGTCGCGCGCCAGGAGTCGTCCGCATACAGGCCTAGCCTTTGCACATTCTGCGAAAAACTGCCATCGCCCGCCGGCGTGCTGCTGCAGGTTGTTCCCGGTGTCACCGGGATTGTCGGCGTGGGCGTGCACGTAAGGTCTACGTTGAATTGTTGCGGATTACTCAAGTAGGCGGCCGGGTCCAAGGCAAAGATCGTGAGGTTTTCCGGCGTAGCCGCCAGCGCTCCGCTCAGTACCGGCTCATGGATGAAATCCACGCCAAAGCTTAGCGCGTGCTTGCCCCAAGCGTGAGTAACCGCATAGCGGAACTGATACTTCTCTTGATTCCGCAAAATGGGAAAGGCGGTAATCGGCGTGACGAACTGGTTATCGCCAAAAGTTTCGAAACCGGAGATCGTTTGAGAAGTAGCGCTGAATGGAAACGCCAAAGCGAACCCTAGGTTCGAATTGCGCGCTTCCGTTAGATGCAAATAGCTGGCGTCGAAGGTAAAAGATCCTACCCACGTCGGGCTGAAAGTGTATTGGTGGCCCAGCACCAGGCTGAGATAGTTGGAATGCCAGGTGGTGCCGGTGGAAGGAAGAGTGGCCTGCTGCACGAGGAAGTTATTGGTAGTGTAGTTATCCATCGCGGCGCGCACAAACCACTGCGAACGCGACGATTGTGACCAATCAAACCGCGTGGTGCCTAAATAGTCGCGAAAGGGCACGGGAACATTGTTCGGCACCGGGATGGAAGTGACGCCGGGAATCAGCCCCTCCGAGGCCAGCGAAGCCAGCGCATTGAACTGCGTGAGACTAGCCGGGCTGTACGCAATACTGGCATCCTCGTGCACGTACTCGAGCGAAGAAAAGAACCAGACTTTATCCTTCTTAACGGGGCCACCGATCGACCCGATATAATTCTGCCGCGAGAATGGTTGCTTCGGCAGCGGCGCCGGATTCTCGATCGGAAACCGCGCGTTCAGCGCCGCTGCGCGCTCGTAGAATGCCTCATCCCCGTGCCATTGGTTGGTGCCGTGCTTCGTAAGGATCACTACCGATCCGCCTGTGGTCCTGCCGGTATCGGCCTCTTCCTGCGCCGTACGTACCGCAAATTCTTGAATTACGTCCGGCGAGAAATTCTGCAGAAACCCGCCGATATAGTCATCCGAATTATCGCCTCCATCTACTGACAGGACATCATTCAGCCCCGAGCTGCCGCCAAAAGAAACTGCCGTAATGCGCGCCTTCGTCGGATCGGAAGGCTCTACGGGCTCGGTGCCCGGCACCATGTACGCGATATTGGCGAAACTGCGTGCTGCTAGCGGAATCGTCTCCAGATCTTTCGCCGTTACCTGGCCGCCAAGCACGGCGGTAGTGGTGTTCATGGGCTGTGTGGTGATGGACGAAGCTTCGCCCTGCACGTTCACCGCTTGCTGAACAGCGCCCGGATCCATCTTGACGGAGACGTCCTGCACCGCAGTGACCACAATACTCACGTTGGATTGCGCATCCGCGAATCCGTGGGCCTTCACCGTCAACCGGTAATTCCCCGGTGGCAAATCGCTGAACCGGAATTCACCGCGCACGTCGCCGGTAACCTGCCGCTCGGTCGCAGAATCCACGCCGCGCAAGAGAATCTCCGCGCCCTGAATGCGTCCGCCGCTTACATCGGACACGGTTCCCACCAGGCTGCCCCGAAAATCCTGCGCCTGCAGAAAGTCCGGGGCAAGCAGGCAGAGAACAATCAGTAATCTGGAGCTAAAATTCCACTTTGTCAATTGTGCGCCCCTTAATGCGCGCAGCATCATCCGATGTGTAATTTTAGCAGCGGACAAGCCTTTACTGGAGAGCGAAAGCGCTCGCTAAATTTTTGCCTCGTCTGAGGAATCTGTGGGTCGCTGATGCGTTCAAATCGCGGCCGTCGGCTCGCGCGGGCGGCGAACGCCGGATAGCGAGGTGTGAGCTTTTTGTGTTCGTAGCCAGTTGACTTTGGAACCAGCTTGCTCTCCCTAGTAAACGCATGGCCGTCAGGGCGGATCTATCCGCGATTGCTTGTGCCAAGGGATTTATCTCCAGGGACTGCTTGGAGGCACTTTTTCCTCCTAGGTAGGCGCAACTGAAGCTGCGCCGCCCATGGACAGCGAACAAACGGACGTTCCTGCGTTTCAGTCCGGTGGTTCTCCTGTCTCTTACTGGCCGGCGCTCCACCGCGCGAGAATCGCCTTTTGGCGGTCGCTGGGATTGGCCATCCTGCTCTCGCGCAATGGTTCCAGGCGCGATCTGCAAATCCTCCACACAGCGCCAATACCGGTCATCGGTCAGGAAAACCCTCACCATCGCCAGGTGAATGTTGCCGGCACGTTGCGCAGACGCATGATGATCTGCACGGACGAAGAATCGTCAGGATTCGCGGCCAGTCTGTAGTTAAGGATCGGCTGCTGATCCTGCTGACACACTGTGGCCGTCTAGGTACGCTACAGGATTAGCGCCTTCATTTCGGGGCAGCCACCCTGTCATGCGTCTCGCCTGATCCGAGGTGAACGGGATGATTGCCACAGCCGCTCGCTGCCAGTCGCCCTTGCTCCACACACCTTTCATGAGCCCGCTGCGGTCGTGGGCCGCCGACCTTAGAAGTACGTGCGCGATTTCGTGCGTTAGTGTGTAGCCCAAAACCCGGTAAAAGACAGCAAGCGTGCCACTGGCTACTGCCTCCACTCGGTCAGCGTAGATGGTTACCTGGACGCCTCGTTCCGCACATGGCAGCGAGTATCCGAGCGCTTGAGGAGCAAATCCGCTCGGCGCGCGCGAAAGGATTTGAACCCGCACGTCCGCTGAATTAAGCGGCCTTGCACACTCGCCGCCTGTGACTGCGCTGAAATCGCTGAGGAGGTCCGCCGGAGATAAAATCGGCGGTTCCGTCCAGCGGGTGTCAATCGCGGCGGTCATGAAAATGCGAGTTGCAATATCTTCGGCCTGCGCCAATGTTTTCGCTCCGATGCGGGCGAGATCGTAGACCGAGATAGCGACCGCACTTTTCAACTGATCGGGCGAGGCGGCAAGGGCCGGCCAACTCCCGATGAGAACCAACGTCCGAGCGATCCAGTTGGCGGCTGTTGTCATGGCGCTTACCTCCGGTAAAAGCGGTAAGCCGAATATCGGGGAAGCAGGCGCATGCCTCCATGCCTTGCGCGACATCCGGAAGGAAGCAGATCATCAATTCGTAAGTTCCTGACAGCAAGAAAGATTCAGGCGTAGATCATTTGCCGTTCAGGGTGTTCGCGGAGTGCCGAGTCCTGCTACACTCCGCTGAGAGGGGCGGAATGATGCCTGTCACCCCGCAGCTTGTACGCTTTGGTGTTTTCGAGCTAGATCTGACGACCGGCGAGTTGTGTAAGAACGGACGCAGGCTTAGACTGCAGGAACAGCCGTTCCGGCTTCTGAACCTGCTGCTGGAGCAGCCCGGAGAGGCAGTTACGCGCGATCGGCTGAAAGAGGCTCTCTGGCCGTCCGACACCTTCGTCGATTTCGATCACAGTCTCAACGCTGCCATCGCCAAGCTTCGTCAGGCTCTGGGCGACTCCGCTGAGAATCCGCGCTTTATTGAGACACTCGCCAGGCGAGGCTACCGCTTCATTGCACCGGTTGAATTCATTGGCAATGAAACCGTAGCTGCCCCTCAGGCGATCGCAAATGACCATCTCACCCAATCAATCCAGACGGAGGAGAACAAGCGGGTCGCGCCGATTGTCCCGCGCGGCCGAAGGGTTCAGTTGTTTGCGTGGACGACAGCCGCAGTGGCGCTGGTGTTTTTGGCGCTCTGGTTTTGGCGCCGAAGTGAACCAAGTGAAAGCGAACTCGTCAAGCTGACCGACGACTCTGGACTCACAACCAACCCAGCGATTTCTCCGGATGGGAAGCTGTTGGCTTATGCTTCCGATCGCGGATCGAGCGGGAATCTGAATATCTGGATTCAGCAGCTCGGGGCGGGCGGAAACTCCGTACAGTTAACGCACCATGATCTAGATGCCGACGAGCCTGCGTTCTCGCCGGACGGCGCTATGATCGCTTTTTCGTCCAGGAAGGGCGGTGGCGGCATCTACGTCATGCCTGTGATCGGAGGCGAGGCCTCTCGCCTAACTCAAACCGGTCGAGGCCCACGTTTCTCCCCTGACGGGCGTTGGATAGCCTATTCTTCCGGCGGCAGAAGTTACGCGCTTAATCCCACGCTGCGCGGTGCATCCGCGGTCTTCACTGTAAGCGCATCGGGTGGGGAGCCAAGGCGTCTCGGATCGGACCTCCTCGCTGCGGCAAGCCCCGTTTGGAGCCCTGACGGAAAGCACGTGCTTGTCTACGTCCCGCCAAAACAAGGCTTCGCCTGGGGCCAAGCTGATTGGTGGTTGATCGCTATAGACGGAACATCGTCAAGTCGGACTGGCGACTTCAGTGCGCTTAAGCAACAGGGTTTTTCGCTAGGATTCGATCGAATGCCGAGCCTCTCCGAATGGGAGAGCGGTTTCGTAACCTTCACCGCAGCGCTTGGGGATGCAATTAACACGTGGCGTGCCCCCGTATCCGACAACGGGCGGCTTACAGGCCCGGCCGAGCGGCTCACCTCTGGAACTGCTCTCGAGACTTCACCTACTCTGGCCTTCAACGGCGGACTGATTTTCGCCAGTCTGAATCGGGCCTTCGCTGTATGGAGCTTGCCTTCCGATCCCAACAGTGGGAAGGTGGCTGGCGATTTGAAGATGATCACGGACGGGGCTGCGGAGATGTTACCGTCTATCTCCGCAGATGGAAGAATCCTCGCCTTCAATGCCGCCAGGAGAAAAATCCACGCGAACTCCGGGGCGCAGGAGTCCGGGCGCTCTGGGGCACCTCCTTTGTTTCCCGCCGAGACCGCCGAGTTACAGATTCGCGCCAAAGATCTTTCCACAGGGAGGGAAAGCATCGTTCCCACTGTCGATGACCCTGCTTGGCGTCCGCAGATATCTCGTGACGGAAGCATGCTTGCTTACACCTCGCGCAAGCCGGGGCCAATCTACGCTGTTCCTGTAAGCGAGGGGTCTCCGAAGATGATTGTTCCCGGAGACAATCTGTTCGCCTGGTCTTGGTCGCTGGACAAGCGGCATTTGTTGTTTGATAAAACCGACGCGCGTGTTTACTCCGTCGATTTGCAGACCGGAAACCAAAAGCTTTTCCTGGACAAGCCCGGGTTCTCACTTTTCCAGGCCAGCTTTTCGCCGGACGATCGATCGGTCGCTCTGATAGGCTGCCGCAATGACGGCTCAGAAGGATGTCAGATCTTCCTCGCGCCAATTGAGAATGGCATACCGGCTCAATCTGATCGTTGGATCGCCGTCGATCATCCCAGCCGCTGGGATGATAAGCCAAGATGGTCGCCTAATGGCAACATGCTCTACTTCGTATCGGACCGCGACGGTTACCTCTGCTTGTGGGCACAACGCGTTGCCCCCGGAGAAAAAGATCTGGTCGGCAAGCCGTTTCCCGTGTACCATTTTCACAATGCACGGTTGGCAATGGCGAACGTTGACACAGGTACACTTGAGATCGGCGTTGCGGAAGACAAAATCGTTGTAGGACTCGGCGAGTTGACAGGAAATATCTGGAGCCTACGGCACAATCGAAGGTGACATCTTCGAATTGCTGTCGGATCACGGATCACGGAAGTTATCTAGCACCTGGTCCATCAGGGGCGGAACGCCTCATCAAGTGCGGATTAGTCGCGAAACGCCGCTGGCGCACTCGATCCTGTTGGCAGTCGGCGAGACGGACAGGCGAGTCCACCGATAAATCGTGGGTAGTCGCCCAGCGTTTACCCATCCCGCGGCTCCCGACGTGGTTCAACGTGGTCCTCTTAGAACGTCTCCATTGAGATCCTGGACGAGCTGCCCGAAGGGACACAGCTATCGCGACGAAAACGCGAGCTGCGAATGGGAGTGGTTTATGGTAGTGATTTCGCCGCCACTCGCCTGCGCGCCATGGAACTGATCACGATTCTAAACCGCTGCCACCGTTTCCGGAGTGTACCCTATTGCCACTTGGCCGAAGAAGGACATCCAGGCGCACATCGGATTCATGAAGAATTTGAATAAGGAGCTTACAGAATCCGCCGAGTTGGTGGCGGGTGTAGGCTTAACGGGCCAGAACAAGCTAAGCTCGTGCGAGTGTCGTCATGCCCTTCGGCTCGGTCGAGATTCCATCGGCCGTCCTCCCCAACCCGACCAAAGTTGAGTTTGACGCCGTCTATCGCGAGCTCGGTTCCCGCAAGAAACGTCAGTTCGGCATCGGCATTGCCAACCACTAAATAAGGAGTAACCGTGCGGTAGGTTTCAAGAGTACTCGCTTCCAAATGCGCCGAAGGTCCGCGCGCAGCAGCGTCCGGCCTGTCGCGGCCATTGGCATAGTAGGGCCCGGCTCTGAGTGCCCTCTCCAGCAGCGCGCTGCGAAGACCGATACTATAAAGCACATCCAGTCTCCTGTTTCCGAAATTCCTTTACGTTTCGTCCATACACGCTCCACTGACGGTCGCGGCTCCGTAGCCGTGCGCTTTCTCGACGATATCCGCATGCATGCCCCGCTGCTGCAGCGCGATCGCGGCGGTCAAGCCCGCAATGCCGCCGCCGACGATAAGAATCCGCAGTTCAGGCCCGTGCCGTATCATCGCTTTTCAAGTCCCCTCAATAAACTCACCGCCGTCTCGGGTCCGTCCAGCTTCCAGTCGACCAGCTTCGGTGAGATCGCCCATAACAGTCCGAGGCCCTCGTAGCTTGCGACAAACATGGTCGCTGCGCGGCGCACATCGGTGCGTGCCAATTCCCCGTTCCTTATCCCTTCTTCAAAGAGCGGCGCCAGGATAGAAAGTAAGTCGTCGTAAATCGCCGCGAGATACTTTCGGATGGAACGCTGCCGCAGCGCAACCGCATAGAACTCGAGTGCGATGGGCATAAGCCGCGACATGGCCCGATAATCGCCCGAGATCTGCTCGCCAACACGGAGCACGCGTTCCCGAACCGTGCTTTTTCTCTCGCGATGCCTCGTATCGCCTCGATGCTGCGGCGAAACATTAGCACAGCCTGTCGCGGAAAGCTGCGCTATATTTGGCAGTTACCCAGGAAGGGGCTCTTAGATAAATGCTCGGGAGCGAGCGAAGTCAATTGTACCCGGAAATGACTATACGGGCATGAACCGCCGGGCGAAGACCAGACGGCCTCTGTCAGCGGGCGTTGTTGCCCTGGCGTTCACCATTCTTCAACTGGCTTGCGGAAGCCGCAAGGAATCGGAAAGTAACCTCCCGGGCGAGGCCCAATCCGTGAAGCCGGGCCTGTTCACCGTCTCGCAGGACCAGCTTCCTCACCTGCGCATTGGCCCCGTACGAAGTACGAGATGGCGCATCGAGGTTCAAACCACGGGCACCGTAGACTGGGACGCCGATCGAACAACCCAGGCCATCACGCAAGTGAGCGGTCCCATCACTCGCATCTTGGTGGACACCGGATCGCGAGTGGCGGCCCGCGATCCGCTGCTCTATGTGGCGAGTCCCGATATCACAAACGCGGTTGCGGCGTACAAGAAAGCGCGGAATGAGCAGACTCTCGCGCAGCTGGCGCTGGATCGTGAAAAAGATCTCTTGAGTCACGGGGCTGCCGCTGTGAAGGACGTCGAGAGTGCGGAAGCGGCTTTCAACGATGCGAACACCGATGTTCAGAATAGTTTGCAGGCCCTAAGAATCTTCGCGATCACTCCGCAGGAGCTTAGCAATGCGGAGCGCCAGGGCGTGGCGATCAATCCCGATTTGGCGGTGCGCGCGCCGATCACCGGCACAGTGGTGCAGAAATTAGTTTCGCCCGGCCAGTTGATTCAGGCCGGAGCGACAAGCTGCTTCACGCTAAGCGACACATCGACGGTTTGGGTACAGGGACATATTTTCGATCGCGATCTGCCCTCTGTGCAAACAGGCGACACGGTAGAGGTCACCAACTCGGCGTTCCCAGGCGCCTTCCACGGCGTCGTCTCATATGTGGGCGCCATTGTGGATCCCGACACGCGCACAACGCCGGTTCGGATCGTTACCCGCAACTCCGGCGATCTGCTCAAGAAAGATATGTATGTCGGCGCCGTGATCCATACCAGAACGACGAAAAGCATTCTGACGGTTCCGGTGCCGGCGATTCTGCGTGACGAGCAAAATGAACCTTTTGTATATGTCGAAGTCGATCAGGGCAAGTTCGCGCGGCGGCCGGTAACTGTGGGCGCGCAGCAGAACGGCAACATTGAGATACGGAGCGGGCTGAAAGAAGGCGACGAAGTGGTATCGGAAGGCAGCGTTTTCTTGCAGTTCGCCAATACCTATCAATAGGCTCATTCGGCATGATTTCACGCTTGGTTTCATTCGCGCTCGCCCAGCGGTTTCTGATTATCATTGCCTCCCTGGCTCTCGTGATATGGGGTGGAATCGCTTTCCAGCGGCTGCCGATCGACGCCTATCCGGACCTTTCGCCCCCGCACGTTGAAATCATCACGCAATGGCCAGGCCACGCGGCGGAAGAAGTCGAGCGGCTGATCACCATTCCCATCGAGATCGAGATGAACGGCATTCCCCGATTGGATTCGCTCCGTTCGATTTCGCTGTATGGGCTCTCCTCCATTCAGATGAATTTTCAGTACGGGGCCGATCCTTACTTCGTGCGGGAGCAGGCCTTTGAGCGCGTGGCGAACGCGGCCATGCCGGCCGGCATCACGCCTAGCCTGTCGCCCCTATATAGCCCAAGCGGCCTGATCTATCGTTACGTGCTGCAGAGTCCCGACCGCACGCCGCAGCAGTTGAAGACAATCGAAGATTGGGTCCTCGAGCGCGCTTACCGTTCCATACCAGGGGTGGCAGACGACTCGGGCTTCGGTGGCACGACAATGCAGTACCAGGTGTTGCTGGATCCCAACAAACTGCTTTCTTACGGAATTTCCGTCGCGCAGGTGCAGCAACAGCTTGTCGCCAATAACGCCAACGCGGGCGGCGGTTTCTACTCACAAGGCGGCCAGATATATTACATTCGCGGACTGGGGCTAGTAAGAGATACCGCTGACATCGGCAATATCGTGCTCACCACGCATAACGGCATCCCCGTCTACGTGCGCGACCTGGCCCAGGTGCAAATCGGCCACGCCGTACGCCTTGGGCAATTTGGGTACATGCGCCAGCCTGAAGCGGTAGAAGGGGTCATTCTCATGCGCGTCGGCGAGCAGGCCCAGGTGATCCTCAAGCGAGTCGAACAGAAAACCCAGGAGTTGAACCGGCGCGTAATGCCGCGCGATGTAAAGATCATCCCTTACTACGACCGCAGTTATCTCATTGAAGAGACCACGCGCACGGTGGAACGGAATTTACTTCGCGGCATGATCCTCGTGCTCGTGATTCTCGGTTTGATGCTCTTCAACCTGCGTGCTGCGCTGATTGTCGCCATCACTATTCCGTTCGCGCTGCTGTTCGCTTTCATCTGCCTTGACCGCAGCCATATTCCAGCCAATCTTCTGTCCATCGGCGCAATCGATTTTGGAATTATTGTGGACGGCGCGGTGGTCATGGTCGAAAATATCTTCCGCGAATTAGCTGCGCGGCACAGCCAGGCCTACAATGTGGTGGATGTAATCCGCCAGGCAGCGAAGGATGTGGAGCGGCCCATTTTCTACGCCATCGCCGTGATCGTCGCCGGATACCTTCCCATCTACGTTCTGACGGGTCCTTCGGGACGGCTCTTCCAGCCCATGGCAAGTACGATGTCGTTCGCGCTGCTCGGCTCGCTGATCTGCGCTCTGACGTTATTGCCGGTGCTCTGCGCTTATTTTTTGCGAAAGCACGTGCGCGAGCCCGATCTTAAAATTTACGAGCGCCTCCGCGATTTTTACGGCAGGATCCTCGCTGTCTGCCTGCGCCACCGGATCGTGACGGTAATCGTATGTCTGGCCATATTTGGCGCTTCGTTACTGTTGATTCCAGCCATCGGCGCCGAATTCATGCCTCATCTCGACGAAGGCGCGCTCTGGGTGCGCGCCACCGCGCCGTATACCATCTCATTTGACGAGGCATCCAAGCTCGCGCCGCAGATCCGCGACATCTTGCTGACGTTCCCCCAGGTGACCACCGTCGCCAATGAGTTGGGAAGACCGGACGACGGCACCGACCCGACCGGATTTTTCAATGATGAGTTCTACGTAGGGCTCCGGCCGTACGAGGATCCATCGTGGGGAAATGGCATTCACACGAAACCGGAATTGATCGCGGCCCTCCAACAAAAGCTCGCCGCATTCCCCGGGGTCATTTTTAACTACACACAGCCTGCCGAGGACGCCGTGGACGAAGCCGAAACCGGCTTGAAGAGCTTACTGGCGGTCAAGATTTTTGGCGCCGACTTGAAAGTACTTGAGCAAAAGGCGGAGCAGGTCAGAGATATTCTCTCGCGGGTGCGCGGCATCGATCACATTGTAATAGTCCGCGAGCTGGGACAGCCCAGCCTGATCATCGAACCCGATCGCGCCAAGATTGCGCGGTACGGATTGAACGTGAGTGACGTAGACACTTTGATTGAGACGGCGCTGGGAGGCACGGCGGCGACCCAGGTCATCCAGGGAGAGCAGCAGTTTGACCTTGTGGTCCGCATGCAGGAAGCGTTCAGAACAGATGAAAATGCAATCAAGAACCTTTTGATCACGACGCCGGGCGGCCAGCACCTGCCGTTAAACCAGTTCGCGGATGTACGTCTTGAAAACGGCGCATCCCTTATCTATCGTGAATCGAATTCGCGCTACATCGGCGTACAGTTCGGCGTGGACGGCCGCGATCTCGCCAGCGCGGTTGGCGAGGCCCGTAGACGAGTCGCGCGACGTGTCCAGCTTCCCATCGGCTACACGTTTGATTGGGGTGGGGAATATAAGGACTACTTGTCGTCAATGGCTCAGATGAAGGTCATTCTGCCGCTCACGGTATTGCTGATCCTTTTGATCTTGTTTGCGCTTTACGGCAACTTGAAATTCCCGCTCATCATTTTCTTGAGCGTGATCATGACCGAGCCGGTCGGCGGATTGCTTGCCCTTTGGATGACCGGCACGAATTTTAGCGTGTCTTCCATGCTCGGATTCATGGCGCTTATGGGCGTCGCAGTGCAGACCAGCGTGATTCTTTACTCGTTTATCAACAAGTTGCGGTTGGAAGGCAAAGATACGATGAGCGCTACTCTCGAGGCCTCTATGCTGCGTCTCCGCCCCATCATGATGACTGCGCTGGTCGCCTGCTTCGGCATGCTGCCTGCGGCCACCTCTACGGGAATTGGAAGCGACTCGCAGAAGCCCTTCGCGATCGTGATCGTCGGGGGCCTGATCTCGCGCCTGTTTCTATCGATCTTCCTGGCCCCTGTGCTCTATGCTCTTGTTGCGCGCAAGGGTGACGCGTTGCAAGTCTGATCCACGCCTTTCGGTATCGGCTGAAACGCCGAATGAAATGCCGTACCGCTCGGAGACGGCAAGAACCTGCTGCATGTCCCCGGGAATGGAAAGAGGGGAGATTTCTTCCAGATATTTTTCGAATCCCGCGGGACTCACAAACACGAGCACCTTGCCATCAGTGGCGCCCGCATTACGAAAAGCATGGATCGAGCCGCGCGGTCCGTAAACCGCCTCGCCGCGTTTGACTCCGCGCCATTCACCATTTAACAGGAATTCGTAATCGCCTTCGAGCACAAAGAACGTCTCATCTTCGTGCAAGTGAGAGTGCGGCGGAGGACCTCCACCGGGTGGTGACGATTGGGTGAGCATTGGGGATTTCGCGCCCGTCACCTCGCCGCTAATGAGAATCTCGATGGGCTCGCCGAAAACCGTGAATGTTTTGATGGGCGTCAAGACCTCATGGTAAGCTGGTCTATACGCGCCTTAGCGGATAATCGACGATGATGACTCGGCCATCGGTGAGGGCCTTCACCGAATGGCGGGCATTCGACGGAACGATCGCGACCACGCCCGCTTGGGCGACCTGGGCCACGCCGTCGATGGTCACCTCGAGCTCGCCCTCGATCACTTCGTAGACTTCTTCCTGAGAGTGGAAGTGCTCATGGATCGATGAACCGCGCGCAAAGTCGTAATGCGCGAATGTCATGCTCTGGGAATGGAAATACCGTCCATGCCAGCCCGGGCAAGCGTTCAATAACATCGAGACTGCGGACGTCAATAAAGGGCATGGCGCTTCTCCCTGGACGAAGGCTAGCACGCGCTACGCCGTATCTTCCACCGCTAGCGCCGCAGCCGGCTTCTTCGCGCGCGTTGTCGTGATCACCACCACGCTGATCAGAACAAACATCGTGCCGAGAATCGTTCGCAGTCCAAGCGCTTCCCCGCCCAGGAAATATCCAACCAGCACGGCCACAACCGGATTCACGTACGCATACGTCCCGACTTTTGTCGGCGATTCGTGATGAATCAGCCACACGTAGGCGGTAAACCCCATAATGGAGCCCGCGACAATCAGGTAAAGCAGCGCGAGCCACGCTCCGCTTGAGAACGTCCACGGACGAAAGTGACGAAATTCTCCGAGCGCGGCTGCTGTCAGAGCCAGCAGCACTCCCCCCGCGAGCATCTGCGTCCCCGAGCTCATGACTTTGGACGGCGGAAGCGGCACCTTGCGTGTAACCGCGGACGATACGGACCAACTTATCGCAGCAATGATGAGCGCCACGGCGCCCGCTGTGTCTATCGGCGCGCCGCCAAGGTTCAACGAGTGGCTCACCAGCACGGCCACTCCCCCCATCCCGATCAGCAGCGCCAATGCCAGGCGGACGGTGAGCCTCTGGGTTCGCAGGAAAAGGATTTCCGAGAGCGCCATGAACACTGGAATCGTAGCCATCATCACTGCCGCAATGCCCGAAGGCACGCGCTCCTCGGCCCAGAACAACAGTCCGTAGTCGAGGACGAAGATCAGCACAGCGAGCACGAACGCTGACATCCACTGGCGTCCGCTCGGCGAGCGCTCGCCCTTCGCCAACATCCAGCCATAAAGAACAAGTCCCGCAACCAGGAAGCGCATGGACGCGAACACGAATGGCGGAACCTCGCGCACGCCAATGCGAATCGCGAGAAACGTGGACCCCCACACAAAATAGATAATTGAGAAAGCCAACAGCGTCTTCCATGTCGGGCGATGACTTTTGGTTTCCATAGCGGCTGGAACAATCGTGAGACCATGGCCCGTAGCTCTTGGCCAAGGAAACCCCCAATGCTAACTTCAATGACAGAAAAGGTCAATTTGCAAAATAAGCTCAGCCTATTCGCGGATTACTTTGCGCCGCGTACAGTCGCTCAATTCAACAGTCACGACGTAATGGTCACGAAACTGAAGGGTCCGTTTATCTGGCACAAGCACGACGATACCGACGATTTCTTTCTCGTCATTAGCGGAACGCTGGATATCGAATTGCGTAACCGGACGATTACGCTCGGACCCGGTGAAATCTAAATCGTTCCGAAAGGCGTCGAACACCGGCCTGTCGCGCGTGAAGAGGTGCATCTCCTGCTCATCGAACCGAGCGGTACAGCCAATACAGGCGACGCCGCTACTGCCCCTCCGAGGCAATTGATCTAGCCGCAAGCCGTCCTCCAAGTAAAATCACAGGCTCACTTGACAGTCAAGTGAGCTTGATCCATATTCGATACAGAGGTTTACTTGAATGTCAAGTGAAGGGCCTGATCGCATTCCCGTCCTGCAGGGAACGCTCGATATGATCGTGCTTCGAACGCTCGAAACGATGGGGCGTCAGCACGCTTACGCTATCGCGGCCCGTGTGCAGCAGGTGTCCGAGGATCTGCTTCGCCTTAACCAGGGAACTTTGTATCCGGCGTTGGTGCGCCTGGAACAACAGGGCTGGATAAAAGGCGCCTGGGGCAAGACTGAAAGTAACCGGGAAGCGAAATTCTATGCGATCACCAGATCGGGCGAGAAAGCTCTGGCGCAAGAAACGCTGCGCTGGCGGCGCATGGCCGGACTCGTAGAGAAGCTGCTTTCCGAAGGGGGCGCCTGATTATGCGTCGACTCTTTGCAAGAGTTGCGAACCTCTTTAGAGGCCGCAGCGCAGAACGTGAATTGGCGCGCGAAATTACGGCTCACATTGCCCTGCTGCAGGAGGAATTTGAGCGGCGCGGGTTCTCTCCGGACGAGGCGAAGCTGGCGGCCCGCCGGGCGTATGGGGGCGTAGAACAGGCGAAGGAACTGCATCGCGAAGCGCGTTCCCTCTTATGGATTGAACACCTGGTTAAGGATATCCGTTACGGTGCCCGGAATCTGTTCAGGACGCCCGGCTTTACAGCCGTGGCCGTTCTGACGCTCGCATTGGGAATTGGTGCGAACACTGCCATCTTCGGCGTAGTGAACGCCGTGTTGCTACGTCCCCTGGCTTACAAGGATGCGGACCGCCTGGTTACGGTCCTACATTATGGAACCGGCCCTGTTGCCACAGCCAATTACATTGACTGGCGCGATCAAAGCCATTCGTTTGAGGCGATGGGAGCGGCCGATCATTGGAGCCCGAACCTCACGACGAGCGATCCTTCTGACAGCACTCCCGCGGAGCATCTTTATGGCCTGAAGGTGACACAGAACCTGCTGCCACTTCTCGGGATTGAGCCGTTACTGGGGCGGCTCTTTGCGACAGGGGAGGACCACGAAGGAGCGGACCATGAAGTGGTATTGAGCTACCGGCTGTGGCAGCGTCGCTTTAGCGCCGATAGCAATGTCCTGGGGAAGCCAATCACCCTGAATGGCGAGGCCTACACAGTGGTCGGTGTGATGCCGCCTGGATTCCAATTTGCGCCTTTCTGGGCGACGCATGCGGAGTTATGGGTGCCGGATGCGTTTGGCCGAGACATCTATGACAGAGGCGGCAATCATCTGCGCGTCTTCGCGCGCCTGAAACGGAGTATCACGCTTGCTCAGGCGCAGGCAGACATCGCGACGGTCACTGGCCGGTTGGAAAAACAATATCCCGCGACGAACCGCGGCGTTTCCGTTACGCCGCTGAAGCAGAATGTCGTCGGCAAGATTGAGACGCCGCTGCTGCTAATGCTGGGCGCAGTTGGATTCGTGCTTCTGATTGCGTGCGCCAATGTGGCGCACATGCTGCTGGCGCGCACTACCGACCGGCAAAAGGAGATAGCGGTGCGGGTTGCGCTGGGTGCGGGCAAGCCTCGCGTCATCGCTCAGTTCCTCACTGAGAATCTATTGCTGGCGGCGATCGGCGCCGCGGCAGGACTTCTGCTGGCGCTCGGAGGAACTAAAGCCCTGGTCGCGCTGGGTCCGGCTTACATTCCAAGAGTGGGGATGGTCGCGATTGATACCCGCGTCGTCATTTTCCTGATGTGCATTACCGTGCTGACGGCGCTTGCATTTGGTTTGACTCCCGCCCTGCAAGCAGCGGCCGGGAATCTGAGCGATGCGCTGAAAGAAGGTGGCCGTGGCGATAGCGACGGCGTGCGCCGAAATCAGCTGCGAAGTTTTCTCGTGGCATCCGAGTTCGCGCTGGCATTTATTTTATTGATTGGAGCCGGATTGATGGTGCGCAGCTTCTACGCTCTGCAATCGGTAAATCCCGGCTTCAATCCGCACAACGTACTCTCAATGGTCGTGTCGGTGGCCGGGACGAAAGAGGAGAAACCGAAGCTGCGCGCGGTTTTTTATCGCGACCTTCTTCAGAAAATCCGGGCGCTGCCGGGGGTGACGGCCGCGGGCGCAATCAATCATTTGCCGTTGGCGGGAGATATGTGGGACCGGTCGTTCCTGATCGAGGGCCGTCCGAAGCCGCGCCCCGGCGAGTCGCCCGATGCGGTTTACAGGATCGTCATGCCAGGATACTTCGAGACAATGCGTCTGGCGCTGCGGAGGGGCCGCGTCATCTCCGATCAAGACGATGCCAGAACGCCGGGTGTCGTGATCATCAACGAGCGCGCGGCTCGCGACTACTGGCCTGGAGAGTCTCCAATCGGTAAACGCATCCTGATTGGCGACGGGAGCAGCGCGCCTCCTAACTGGCTCACCGTCATTGGTGTAATCGCGAATGCGAAGCAGGAAGACTGGGCCTCTGATCCCTATCCTGAGATGTACCTTGCGGCGCTCCGGAGCCCTAGTTTTTTGGGAGAGGGAGCAGATTCCATTTCTCCGCACATGACCTACATCACTTTAGTGGTGCGAGTCGATGGGGATCCGGCTGGCCTGACGACTGCGATCAGGCAAAGCGTGTGGTCCTTTGACCGCAATCTGCCGATTTCGCAGGTGCTCACCATGGACGAGGCCGTTGCCGATGCCACTGCGCAGCCGCGCTTCGAGATGCTCTTGCTCGGGTTATTTGGCGTGGTGGCGCTGATTTTGGCGGCCGTAGGAATCTATGGAGTCATGAACTACGCGGTATCCCGGCGCACCCGCGAGATCGGGATTCGTATTTCTCTAGGGGCGAGCCGCTTCGATGTGCTGCGGATGGTGCTTCTGCAGGCTGTGGCGCAGGCGTTGATAGGGACGGCGGCTGGAGTTGCGGGAGCTGTGCTCCTGTCAAAGTTGATGGCTAAATTGTTATACGGTGTGAAACCCACGGATCCACTAACCTTCGCCGGTGTAACCATCCTTCTCGGTCTCGCGGCGCTGCTTGCAACTGGCGTTCCCGCGCATAAAGCCGTCCGGATCGAGCCCATGAAAGCATTGCGCAGCGAGTAGTTACCTCCTCTTTATCGCTCTCGCAAAGCCGCCAGCGGATCCATGCGGCTTGCCCCGCGCGCCGGCGCCCGCCGAAAGATTTGTTCCAAACAATTCAATCACGCACCAAACAATCACACGACCGTCACCGCAAACCGCGCGCGATGGGGCGGCAGCTTGAATTCCACCTGGCCGCCGCGTGCAACTTGCGAAATCGGCAGCACGGCCCACCGCAGGCCAAGATCCGGCCCGCTCGTTTCCGCCTGGTGCGTGGTTCTCCAGTTATCGATGGTCCAATGAACGCTGCGCGCTTCCGTTGAATCTACCCGCAAGTCTTTACCCGCTGACACACGGGTCCGCTGCTGCTGTTTAGTCCAAATCTGGTAAGAAGATGTTTGCTTCTCTATGACATATCGCTTGACAGTTTGCGGCGGCATGTTCCACACCCGGCGCTCGTTCAGTGAGCGCAGCAGCTTCATGTATTCCGCATGTGCCCACACCAGCGGCATCCCCGAGCCGGTCGGCCGTCCATTAAACAACTGCCGCTTCGGCAAGTGGCGGCCGTCCCAAACTTGTTCCGGGAATAGGCCACACTCGCTGGTTTGCGCTTCCATGGTCCGCCGTAGCTTGTCTGCCGCATCGAAATCGCCTTTGGCAATCTCGTAGTGCGCTCGCTCACCGGCGAGCAACGGCCATCCCCGGCCTTTCCCGGTTTTCCGGAACGGGCTGCCATCGTCATGTTCGCCGTACCCATCATGAGTGTAACGATGCCAAACGGGACCCGTCTTCGTCTGGGTCTTCAGGGTACGGTCAATCACCTTGACAGTATCCAGAATTCTTGGATCGGTGGCTGAGCGAAGACCAAATCTTACCAGCGCAAGCGCATCCGGGCTGACGATATCTACGGCCCGATGAGTCCGCGAACCGATTGCTTGATTCTTCAACTCTGCCGGGACATCGGTCAACGATTTTGCCTGCAAACCCTCGGGCGGCATGATGCGGATGTAATATCCGTCCACGCCGCATTTCTTGGCGAGCTTGGTTCCTGAGATATAAGTCAATTCGTCGATCGCGTCATTCCACGCATCCGCCGTGGATCGGAGAAAGCGGGCAACTGCGGTCTCGCTCGCGGCGTCGGCGAAATCGGCCGCAGCCAGAAGAGCGGCGATCTGCACCGCCATTGTATACGGAGAATATCCGGCGTTAGATTCCCATCGGTCTTGTTCCGTATACGGTCCCGTTCTCGCCAGAAAAGCAGCGGCCGCCTTAATCATGGGCCAGAAATCGCCGGATTCTGGCTCAGCCTGTCGTCGTAAAGCATCTGCAACCAGAATCGGCAGGCTTGTTCCATCCATCTGGGTTGCGGTCCAATGCGGCGTTCCGTCCAGCCACATGTTTTGGCTCCAGTTTCCGTCCGCGTCCTGAGTAGCTCTCAGATATTGCAGGGCTCGCCTGGCGGCTTGAACGTCGCCGGTCATTAGAAGGCCCAGCACGGTCTCTCCCAAGTCGCGCGGCCAGAGCACATGGTACCCGCCGGTAGCTGTATCGCCGCGATCGAATCCCCAGGGAATCGACAGGCTGGCCACGAAACCACCCGGAAATGCTTTCGATTCGTGCGTCTTCAGAACAGCGAGGCTGGTCTTAAAATGATCGCCAGCCTGTTCCTCAACATCCGGGCACGCCAAACGCGCTTGCTCGGCCTGCCAACCGGAGACGTACTTTTGGCGGATGCTGTCGAAATTGTCAAGAAGTCCGATTCGGGCTTGCAACGCCGCCTCGGCGGCATGTCCTCCAAATCCCAGAGCGATTCGGAATCTGCCGTCGCACTTCCGCCAATCGATCTCCGCGATCCACGCCACGTTTCCTCGCATCGCCTTTGTATAAAAACGCTTGAGGCGCTTGTGCTTCTGCAAATCTTGCAGGCCATCGCTCTTGCCCGCATAACCGCAGCTCGCTGCTTTGATCTCCTGCGAACACGCTGCCGCAAGACTCAAGCCCCGGCGCTGTGCAAACAGCATGGGAATACCCTTGTACCTCCCCACCCAGGCATCGTTTCCGGCCCCCTGATCCCGCATGTGTGGATTGCAAAAAAGATAGAGATGCAGGTCGTCTTCAAGAATGGTTGGCTTAAATGAAACGTTCAGGTAGAGTACGTCCCGGTCGGGATCGGTAATGACCTCGGTCGCGATGCGATATTTGCCCTTCTTGCACACGCTCTCCGTGACGGCTCCCGGAACGCCGGCCTCCATCCACCGCGCCTTGTGATCGGCATCGTGCTCTTCATCGGAAAAAAACTTCTTTCCGTCTGCGACCAAAAAGCTCAGGCCGTGCGTATTGGCGCAGTCGACGTCCGGGAAGTAGACCTCGTTAAGAATGCCGGACCTGATCGTAAACCACACCCGGCTCTTAGCGGAGAGCGCCGTTCCAACCGCCGTCTTAGCTCCCGAACTCCAGGACGGCTTTACCCCCGGCCTTCCCGGAGCGGGCGTATTCTTCTTTAGCTTCGTGCTATCGTGCTCTTCAATTTTCTTCTGCATGACTCACTCTTAGAGTTACATTCGTGCCGCCTAGAATATGCTGGCAAGAGCAAAAACGGAAAGCGCAGAGAATGAAAAGACTCCAACGGTCAATTATGCTTGTCTTTCTTCTTGCAAGCGGGCTAAGAGCCGCCCAAGCCGAAAACGGAAGTCTCCCAGGCCGGGGTTTGGCGCAACATCCGTTCCTTTACTGTGGAGAATGGCAGCGCCAGAGCTTGATGGATCAGACCATGTACCTGGTTCGCGGCGGCGAGGTCGTCTGGAGTTACACAAATCCCAAGAAGGGCGAATTAGGGGACTGTACCAGGCTCTCGGACGGTAGCATCGTGTTTTCCCGCCAGTTCGGCGCGAGTGAAGTTACACCCGATAAGCGCATCATCTGGAACTACGACGCTCCCCCGGCAACCGAAATCCACACCGCATTCCCAATTGGCAAAGACAAGGTGCTGATTATGCAAAACGGAAGCCCGGCCAAAGTGTTCATCTTGAGGAAACGCGACGGTCACGTGATCAAAGAGGTCAATCTTCCGACGAAAAGCCCCAGCACGCACGGACAGTTTCGTCATGTGCGCCTGACGGGAAAAGGGACCATTTTGGCTGCCCACATGGATCTCGGTAAGGTGTCCGAATACACCTGGGCCGGTAAAGAGATCTGGTCTGTGAATGCGCCCGCGGCGTGGGCCGCCGTGCGGCTGAAGAATGGGAACACACTAATCAGCGGTAACCAGTTTGGCTATGTTCGCGAGGTGAATCCAGCAGGCAGAATCGTCTGGGAAATTACCAAGACAGACCTACCGGAGTTCCCGCTCTATACGGTGCAGGAAGTATCTCGATTGAAAAATGGCAATACGCTGATTAACAATTGGACAGCGAGCCTTCCCCCTCGGCGCTGGCCCGAAACGATACAGCTTCTGGAAGTCACCGTGGACAAAAAAGTAGTTTGGGCACTCTCTGATTGGCAGGATCTTGGACCTGCATCTTCCACTCAATTGCTCGACGAACCTGGTGTGCCGGAGAAGGGCGCGCTGCAGCGCTAAGCGCTTTTGATAGGCTTGACTCTACAGTCGCCATAGGCTTCAATCTGAGGGTGAACACGACGAAATGCGTGTTGATTGTGTCTCTTTTCGTCTGCTTCTCAAACGTCTGGGCGCAGTCCGTAAATGACGAGCCTGCGGCGGTTGTCGAGATTGGGGGAGCCGCTGGCTGGAGTGTCAAAGGCGGAACGCCAAGCTTCGGCGCCGATCTCGCCATTGAAGTTACGCCGATAGAAAAATGGCTGGAGCTTGAGGCCGGCGTCACGCCGCTTTTCAGCAGCCGCTCGACAGAATGGGACACCGATCTTCTATTCAAGAAGCCTTGGACCCTATCCGAAAAAGCGGAATTCATGTTCGGCGTTGGCCCGGAGTGGATTCACACGAGACAGTACGGCATGACGACTAACTCACTCGGCGGCGAGGTCGTGCTGGATTTCATGTTCTGGCCCTCGGCGAAGCATAAATTAGGCTGGTATCTCGAACCGAGCTACGACTATAGTTTCGGTCGAGGGCATGATCGTTCGGTTGGTATAACCGGCGGCCTACTCATCGCGATCCCAAGAAAAAGATCCCTCTCTATTAGACAGCCAAGTAGTTAGCTGCGAGCGAAGTCGCCGTGGCCCAGGCGGGGCTGCTGCACGATTGCGAACATCTGCTTTCCCTGATTCGTTGTGAAGTCCGGTGCGAGCTTGGCGGCGATCGAGACAACCGATGTGGTAATTGCGCCCGAAAACTCAATCTGCCGGAAGGCGGCCTCTTCCGTCCTCGGTGACATCCCGCCGCACGCATCCACAGGCACCAGTACCTGGTAGCCGTACTTGCGTGCATCCAGAACGGCGTGAAGCACCACCACTTCGGTGGCGAATCCGGCGATGATCAAGACCTTGCGTCTTGAACACCAGCAGGATGGAAGGAAAATCCCGAAGCCTTAACAGTGCCAGCACTTCCATATTTATGTTGGTTTGACTCGAGCGCCGCGAAAATACCGCGCAGCCGCGGGACGGAAAAGAAGCCAGGCAATAAGAGCGCAGAACAAACAGTGGATGGCGAATTCACGGAACGCGTGAAAGGCGCTCAGGATTACGTGGAATATGATCCAGGCGAGCGCAACCCAGCGCGCCCAATTGTGGCCTCTAAGCATAAATGCTCCACAGACAATCGCTAAGAACTCGACAAGTTCCACCCAGAGGCTGTCGTATTGAAACATACCCCTAGCCCGGAGCTCCGGAAAGTGGAAAGCAAAGCCGATCGCACCCACACCTATATACACGCATCCGGCGATCGTCACCGAGAGGGGGCGTTTTTGAGCTGGCTCACGAGACATGTACTCCTCCTTCTATAGCCCGGTGTCCGCTATCACGGGCAGAAGAGAAGTCAATGCTCGGTGCTTAAAAGCTCATTCAGGCGGGATCTTCCCTTTCCGCGGACGGGTGCAACCTGCAATTGCACCCTCGAATATAACAAAATACATCCATGCCCTTACTGGTAGCGAAGCGCATTTAATGGGTTCAGGCGCGCCGCCCGGCGGGCTGGCACAAACGCGGCAAGCAGCGCAAGCGCGCTGATAACTATTATTGCGGCCGAATACGAAAACGGATCGGTCGCGGGCACGCCAAATAGCCACGTCCGAAGGAATCGAGAGAGCGCCATCGAAACCAGCAAGCCCGCCGCGAGCGCGATGGCGAGCAATCGAATTTGCTCGGAGATCATTAGCTGCAGAATGCTCTTGGGACTGGCGCCCAATGCCATGCGGATGCCGAATTCCGGAATACGGCGGCTTACTGAGTAAGCGCACAGGCCGTAGACGCCGCTAGCCGACAGAAAGAGCCCGATGAAACCGAACGTTACAGACAGCGTTGTCAGAAGCCGCTCGTATAAAAGATTGGAGTCAATCATAGAATCGAACGTGCGGAAATCTACCGTCGCCTGCCCATAGAGCCGCCTGACCAGCCGCTCGATCGGGGTTCGCAGGTCGCCTGCCGGCGCGCTGGTCCAGACTTCAAGATTCAATGTCAACAGAAAGGGTAAAGAAGGGTGTGCGACCTGAGAGTGCAGGATCGGTTAGTTTCTTTTTTTGTGGCGCGAATCTTAGCGTCTATATACGCTAAGAAGAGGAGGAGCTACTATGACCGACACTCTGCCTCAATTGGAGGCCAAACGAACCGACCTGTTCCGCCAGCTTGCCGCCGCCGGCGACTTCCGTCGCGGCTCGATTACCGCCACGTCCGGCAAGTGCGGGAAACCCGGTTGCCATTGTTCCAAACGAGATGACGCCGGGCATGGCCCTAACTTTCGTCTGACGCGCCGAGTGAAAGGCAAGACGGTGACCGAGACCTTCCGCTCGGCAGCGACGCTGCGCAAGGCACAACAGGAAGTCACCGAGTTTCACAAGTTTCAGGCACTCTGTGGAGAGATCATCGAGGTCAGCGAAAAGATCTGCGCCCTGCGCCCGGTCGGGGATACGCTGACGCCAGAGGAAAAAAAACGGCCGCGGCGATCCACGCGGAGATCACGCACGAAGTAACCACTCTGTTGAGTCGCATTTTCGCCGAACGGAAGCGGACCGATGGCATGGACCTGGAGGCGGTGGAAATTGGCTTCCGCACCGCCCTGCATCAGGCCGGGGCGACGGCTCTCACGCGGTTGTTGCAGATCCCCGAGCCTGCCGCTGAGCGGCGCCATATCACGTGCCCGTGCGGTCATCAGGCGCGCTACCGCGAACGGCGCTCGCGACGGCTTCTCACAGCACTGGGCGAGGTGGAACTGTCGCGCCCCTGGTATCTGTGTCCGCATTGTCACAACGGCCAGTTCCCCGCCGACCGCCAGCTCGATATTGAAAACCGCGACTGCTCTCCGGGCGTGCGCCGCATGCAGGCTCTGGTGGGTCAGCAGTCGCCCTTCGATCACGGCCGCGAGCAGATGAAGGTTCTGGCCGGTCTGGAAGTGACCGCCAAGTCAGTGGAGCGCACGGCGGAGGCGATTGGAGCCGACATCGCAACAGGCGAGCAGCGCGAAATCCACAAAGCCGTCCAGCTGGACCTGCCCGTCATCATCGGCAAGACCATTCCGATTCTGTGTGTGCAAATGGACGGGACCGGCGTGCCGGTGGTGAAGAAAGAAACCGAGGGTCGCAAGGGCAAAACCGACGGTCAGCCAGCTCATACGCGGGAGGTCAAACTGGGATGCGTCTTCACCCAGACGGCCTGGGATAAAGAAGGCCACGCGATTCGCGATCCGGATTCGACTACCTATACGGGAGCCATCGAGACGGCCGAGGAGTTTGGTAAGCGCATCTATCTGGAAGCCTGGAACCGTGGCTGGAGCCGCGCGGCAAAGAAAGTCGTCATAGGCGACGGAGCCGAGTGGATCTGGAACCTTGCCGATCAGCACTTCCCGGGCGCCGTCCAGGTCGTCGATCTCTATCACGCGCGCCACCACCTTTGGGAACTCGCTCGCAGGCTGTATCCCAACGATCCGCCGAACCAGAAGGACTGGATGAAAGTCCACCAAAAGCGTCTGCTCGATAAGGGGAAAATCGAAAAGCTGCTTCTCTCGTTGCGCTCGATCGAGTCAACTAATACTGACGTTCTGGAAAAGATTCGCCTGGAGGCGGACTACTTTGAGCGAAATGCCGAGCGCATGCGATACCCAAAGTTCCGCCGTCAGCATCTGTTCGTCGGTTCCGGTGTGATTGAAGCCGCCTGCAAGACCGTAATCGCTTCCCGCCTCAAACAATCCGGTATGTTCTGGACCGTCCGTGGCGCCAACTCCATCATCGCCCTGCGATGTTGTTACCTCAATGCCCGCTTCGAGGACTACTGGGAGTCCCGCCGCGCCGCTTGACTTCCACTTCTATGTCGCCCACCCGGTAAAGAAGGCCACCCAGTTCTCATAGCTGTGAAAATTTGGACTTCGTTCGATATAGCCGAGAATTTTGTAATCATTCTGCCAAGACTGACCGCTCAACGGCACCACCACCGATGCCGCGGCCGAGCGAACGCCTGGAATCGTGCGCGCCTGTTCGAGCAGATGATTGAAGAAGTGTACGACGGCGGCGTTCCTGTGTAGCGTTTGAGTCGTATCTATGCCGGCAATCAGCAGATGATCACGCCGAAACCCGGGATTGAAGGTACGCAGATCAAAAAGACTTCGCGAGAGCAGCGTTGCCCCGAGCAACAGCACGAGCGAAAGGCTGATCTGGATGGCCACGACCACTTTGCCGAAAGATGCTTTCGCGGCGAGCCGCAGGCTGGTTTCACTTAGCGCCGAATTCAGGTCTGAACGTATGACGCGCAATGCCGGCAGCAAGCCGAACAGAAGCACGGTCGAAAAAAGCAGAGCGACAGCCCCGGCGATAAATCGCCAATCCGGTTTGGTGTCGAGGAAAACATTCGCATCGGAGCCCGAACGAAGGAAAGCAAGCAATCCCATCGTGCAGCCGAAATAGATGGGAATTCCGGCACAGCCGCCAACCATGCCGATCAGCGCGCTTTCTGTCAGTAGTTGGCGCAGGATGCGTCCCTGATGCGCGCCTATCGAAAGCCGGATTGCCAAGTCGCGATAACGGACGACGGAACGGGCCAGCAGGAGGTTTGCGAGATTGGCGCATGCAATCAGAAGGATTAGGCCAGTCATTGTTAGCAGGACATACAGTGGCTTAGAGAAGCGTTCCCGCACCGCGGAAAGGCCCCTTGCCGCTGATACTGCGTAGAGCCGGTCTGGCTTGGCGGTTTCGGATGTGGATGGTTCTATTTGCTTTCTGCGGGAGGAGTAGACAACTTTGAGCTTTGCGACGAGCGCTTGCGCCGCCGCGTTCGATGGCGCGCGAGCCATGATGTTAAGCCATGTCCAGCCTCCGCTCTCCAGAATCGGCTGGGCAGGATTGGTCGCGGCGTAAGCTGCAATCGGTAAGATGAGATCCGAGTGCGCGCCCACGTAGAAGCCGAAAAAACCGGGCGGTGCCACGCCGACGATCGTGAACGATTGCCTGCCGATAATGAGGTGCTTTCCGATCGCGGCGGGGTCGCCTTGGAACTGCGATTGCCACAATCGATAACTCAGAACGCAGTTCGCGCCGCGCGGAAGACCTCTTGCGTCGTCTTCGCGCGTGAGCAATCGGCCTAGCTGAGCCTTCAAATTGAGTATTCGAAACGCATCACCTGACACGATCAATACAGGAGCGTTGCGAACCGCAGTACTATATTTGACCTCGACGTTATCGCCACCCACGGCGAATAGAGAAATGCCGCTGCTGTTGGCCTCTCGGAGAGCATCGAACATGCGGTACGAGAAGTTATCATCTTTTTCGTCTGGCGTGTTGTGTCCTAATTCCCACAATTGTTCGGCGTGGGGAATCGGAAGCGTCTTGAAAAGCAGCGCATTCATCAGAGAAAAGATGCCCATCGTTGCTCCGAGTCCGATTGCCAACGAGAGGCATGCTGTCGCGGCAAAGCCGGGACTTCGGAGCAAGAGGCGAGCGCCATAACCGATATCGCGGGTGATTGATTCCAGCCAGTTCCAGCCCCACGCGTCCCTGCTTACCTCTCGCCAGCGCGTCGCGTTGCCGAGCCGCTGCTTTGCGGAGAGCGGATCGGTCTCCTCGGCGAGCATGGCCAGGTGAGTGTCCATCTCCTCGTGGAGCTCGGCCTCGATCCTATCTCTTCGCACGAAATACTGAATCCGGCGTATGAGTTCGAGAACAAAGCGAGACATCTTTTTCCTACGATGAAGCCGCGATTACACGTCCGATGGCTTGCGAAACACGCCTGTATTTGCTTAGCTCGGTTTCCAACTGCTTACGGCCTAAGGCGGTAAGCGAATAAACGCGAGCGCGGCGCTTGTTTTCGGTCTCCTGCCACTCGCCTTTGATCCAGCCTTTCAGGAGCATGCGCTGGAGTGCCGGGTAGAGCGACCCCTCCTCTACGCAAAAGACCTCCCGCGACGAGTTCTCCACAAACTGAGCGATGCCGTATCCATGATTCGGACCGCGCGCGAGAATTTTGAGGATCAGGAGATGAAGAGTTCCCGGCGGGATTTCATCTCGAAGCGTTTCTGACATAGGTAGACTACCTAAGGTAGTCTACTAGAGCACGCCACCAGGTGTCAAGCTGGTTGGAGTAGCGGCGCCCCGCGCTGCCTCCGCCGAACCAGTGGAATCTCATTAGTAATGAATGACGATCCAGTTTCCGTGAGAGCCGTACAAATAGGATTGCCTCTTGCTAATTGTCGATAGTCGAGGTATATTGTCGATAATCGTGGTATCGACAGTATGCCCAAACCATCGGACTTGTTGCAAGGAACACTCGATCTATTGATTCTGAAGATCATCGCCCGTAAGCCCCTTCATGGTTGGGGTATCGCGAAGCGGATACAAACACTCTCGGGCGACGCTCTGTCAGTGGGCCAAGGGTCTCTGTACCCGGCACTGCACCGGCTCGAAAATCAGGGCTGGATTTGCGCGGACTGGGAGGAGTCGGATCTCGGACGGCCTGCGAAGGTCTATTCTCTAACTCCGGAGGGCCGGAAACAACTGGAGCGCGAACTCAAAAGTTGGAACCGCCTCTCTTCCGCCGTCCACCTTCTCATCCAAAACGCCTGATGCGGGAAATTTATGCGGATGATTCGGATCGTCAAACGGCGCGTTCATTCATTGCTGCATCGTTCCAGTGCCGACGCGGAACTTCAACGCGAGATTGAGATTCATATCCAGCAACTCACGAACGAGGCCATGGCCGCGGGTATGACTGAGGTCCGAAGCTCGGGCCATGGCTTTGCGGGAATTTGGACCGATCGAGCAAACCAAGGAGAAGTGCCGCGACACTCGCCGCGTGAGCTGGATTCAAGATTTCGTCCAGGACCTACGCTACGGCGTTCGCATGCTGCGAGAGTCGCCCGGCTTCACTGCCGTCGCCGTACTCACTCTAGCCTTGGGCATCGGCGCCAACACCGCGATTTTTAGCATTGTAGATGCAGTGCTTTTGCGATCGCTTCCGTATCGCGATCCCAATCAACTCGTCCTGATGTTCGATGTCCCGCTGAAACGGCCAGACGCGCTGTCAGGCATTTCCTACAGGGACTTCACCGAGTGCCGCGACCAGAACCGCGTGTTTAGCGAGATGGCGGGAAATACATTTCACGATCTCACATTGACCGGGGCAGGCGAGCCATCCATTGTGAACACCGCGGACGTGACGCCGGAAATATTTCCTCTGCTGAACGCAAAGCCTCTGGCGGGCCGCACGTTGCTGCCCGAGGATGGCAAGCAAGGCGCGGCGGCCGTGGCTGTTCTGAGCGAGAATCTCTGGCGCAGCCGCTTCGGTTCCAATCCGGGTCTTATTGGCCAATCTATCGATCTGGACATGCGTTCATTCACCGTTGTCGGAATCCTGCCGGCAAGCTTTCGCTATCCTGAGGGCGCTCCCCATCAGGACGTGTGGATTTCTGTCATGCAGGACCCGCTGTTCGGACCTTTGACGTCGCAGCCCGGCGTGCGTTTGCTAGGTGTGATCGGCCGGCTCAAGCCAGGCGTTTCTCTGGCGAAAGCTCAGGCCGAGATGAACACCCTGGGCGCGCGGCTCGCGAAGGAGTTTCCCGCACAAGATTCAGGATTGACGATCCGGATTGAGCCCTATCGGCAGGTGGTGGTCGGGAACCTGAAATCCGCGCTGCTTATTTTGCTGAGCGCGGTTGGCCTGGTCCTATTGATGGCCTGCGCCAATATTGCGAACCTGCTTCTGTCCCAGGCCACTTCTCGCGGGAGAGAAATCGCGCTGCGAATCGCGCTTGGGGCGTCGCGCGCCCGCATTGTCCGGCAATTGCTGACCGAGAGCGCTCTGCTCGGGGTTGCTCGGCGGAGTTGCCGGTGTGCTTCTTGCGGCCTGCGCTGTGTGGAGTCTCCAGCCTTTTTTGCCGTCCGACGTGGTCCAGATCAGTTCGATTCATGTCGGAGGCCCGGTCCTGGTGTTCGCGCTGTTGTTGTCTCTTGCTGCCGCGCTGGCGTTTGGACTGGCGCCCGCACTCCTCGCAACCCCGTCCAACTTGCAGACGAACATCAAAGAGGGCGGCGAGCGTACTGGCCAGCGTCGCGGCCAGCATGTGCGAAGTTTCCTGGTGATCGCGGAAATCTCGCTGGCCATGGTGCTCTTGGTTGCGGGCGGCCTCCTGATCCGCAGCTTTGCGCTGGTCACGTCGGTCAATCCGGGCTTCGATCCGAAGAACGTCACAGAAGCCGAGGTTTCGCTTCCGCAATTTCAATACTCGACGCCGCAGCAATGGACGGCTTTCTCCAACGAATTGCTGGCGCGCCTCCATGCGCAGCCCGGTTTGCAGGATTCCGCTCTGGCGGCTCCGCTGCCGATGGACCGCCAAGGCCAAGCCACCTTCGAGTTCAGCATTGTAGGAAATCCTCCGCTTCCTCCCGGCAAATCCACTACCGCCGATTACGCCACGGTGAGTCCCGATTATTTTCGCGTGATGCGAATTCCGCTGCTGCGGGGCCGTCTTTTTTCCGAGCAGGACTCGCCGTCCAATCCGAACGTAGCGATCATTAGCGAAACGCTGGCACGGCGTTATTTCCCGAACCAGGACCCGATCGGAAGGCAAATGAGATTTGGATTTCCGCCAAACAGCAATGTGTCGCGCGAAATTGTCGGCGTCGTCGGCGACGTGCGGGATGTGGCACTTAGCCAAAAACCCGGCCCGATGATGTATGTGCCCTTCGCTCAAGCGCCTCTTTATGGAGGGGAGGTCGTTGTAAGAAGTTCGTTGAGCGCATCAAGCGTGGCCGCCGCCATTCGCCAGGCGGTTCACTCCATTGACAAGGACCTCCCCGTGACGGATGTCGAATCCTTCCCGGACGCGCTCGGCCAATCGATCTCGCAGGAACGATTTCGCACGTTCCTTCTCGGTTCGTTCAGCGCGATTGCGCTGGTGCTCGCCGCCGTCGGAATTTTCGGCGTGATTTCGTACTCGGCCTCGCAGCGCAGGCATGAAATCGGAATTCGCATGGCCCTCGGGGCGCAGCGGCGCGACGTTTTGCGTCTGATTCTGGGACAAGGAGCGAAGCTTGCCCTGCTTGGCTTGGGCGTTGGTGTCGTCTTCGCGTTTCTGCTCACGCGGTTGATGGCGAGCCTGCTCTATAGCGTCTCCGCGACGGATCCGCTGACCTTTGGCGCCGTGGCCATCGTTCTGCTCGGAGTTGCGGTGACTGCCTGTTACATCCCCGCTCGCCGCGCCACGCGAGTTGATCCGATGGTCGCCCTGAGATACCAATGATTCGTCCGTGCGTCAGCCGTCTTCCTTCGCATTAACACTGCGGTGCGGCGATTTCTTCCGTCAACAGCCCCCTTCGGCGCTGTGCTTCGGCTTGCAGCGGCGCAAATGCCGTCCTCGGGATGGGGACCAAAGGCATAGCATGAATCGTATGACGTTTCGTGGAATTAGACCAATATGAACGGTGGTGTTGCCGTTCCGGAGCGGATTCATCGCCTCCATGATTTGATTTACGATTTGTGGTGGAGTTGGCATCCTCGGCCCCGCGAAGTGTTCCGCCGTCTCGATTACACTCTTTGGCGGGTAACGGCGCACAATCCTGTCCTGATGCTGAGAATGATCGGCGCCGACCGGCTGGCAGAAGCCGCGCGGGATCGTGAATTCTTGGTTGTATACGACGCCGCGATCCGACACTTTGATGATGCTCGTGAGGCCAGGAGCACGTGGTGGTCGCAACGTTTTCCCGATCTGGCCCATACTTCAATTTGCTATTTTTCCGCAGAATTCGCATTGCATCAGTCGCTGCCGATCTATGCAGGGGGCCTCGGGGTCCTCGCCGGCGATGTTTGCAAAGAGGCAAGCGACTTGGGGGTGCCGCTCACTGGCGTTGGATTTATGTACCCTCAGGGCTATTTTCACCAGCATGTAACGTCGGACGGCTGGCAGACGGAGTTCTACGAGCGCCTGGATTGGGTTAACGCACCGATTCAACGTGTCATGAGGCCGGACGGCGAACCTTGCATTGTAATAGTGCAAATTGGCGAGCGGAACGTCCGGGTTGGAGTGTGGTGCGTCGTTCTTGGCCGCGTTAGGCTGTTTCTGCTGGACACGGATGTTGAGGAGAACGCTCCATGGGATCGCGAATTGTCGGCACGGCTCTACGGTGGAGACCTGGAGACTCGTCTGAAACAGGAAATGATCCTCGGCATCGGAGGCGTGAGGGCCTTGGGCGCGCTGGGTATCGAGCCAAGCTTGTGGCATTTGAACGAGGGGCATGCCGCGTTTGTAATACTCGAACGGCTGCGGGTGTTTGTGGAAGGCGGCACGAGCTTCGTTGACGCTTTGCGAGAGGTACGTGCCACTACGGTCTTCACAACTCATACCCCGGTTCCAGCCGGCCACGATGCCTTTCCGTTCCATCTACTGGAGAATCATTTCGGCGCCTCCTGGGGAGCCCTGGCACCGCATCGCCACGATTTCCTAAGTCTCGGGACTTACGATAACGGGGGCGGCCCACTTTTCAACATGACCGCCCTCGCCCTCCGGACTGCCGGCGGAGTCAACGCGGTGAGCCGGCGGCATCGTGAAGTGACCAGCTCCATGTGGTCTCCGATATGGACGAACCTCGCCGATCGAGAGCGGGCCGCTCACGAGCCGATCGTTCGCGACCCCGTGAAAGCGGTGACAAATGGCATCCACATTTTGACCTGGATCGCGCCGACCATTTCAAAACTTCTTGACGAGTACCTCGACCATGACTGGCGGAAGCATGGAGATGAGCCGAGCCTCTGGAACGGAATTTTCTCGATTCCGGACGAGGAACTATGGGCCGCGCGACAGGCATTGAGAACGTATCTTATTGCGTTTGTCCGCGAACGGGCACGCGTGAGATGGGTGGAGCAGAGTGTAAGTCCGGCTCAAGTTGTCGCCGCGGGGACACTGCTCGATCCGGCAGCTCTCACCATCGGCTTCGCTCGTCGATTTACGGGTTACAAGCGTCCGGAGTTAATCTTCACTGACGCGGAGCGGTTGGCGAAAATCCTCAATTCTTCCCGGTATCCAGTGCAGATTATTTTCGCCGGCAAGGCGCATCCTGCGGACGACATCGGCAAGCACCATCTCCAGCATGTCTACAAGCGCGCGATGGATCCGGCTTTTGGCGGGCGCATTGCCTTTGTAGACGACTACGACCTTCACGTGGCGCACTTCTTTATCCAAGGGTGCGACGTCTGGCTGAACACGCCTCGTAAGCCACTTGAAGCAAGTGGAACCAGCGGCATGAAAGCATCGATCAACGGTGTGATCCATCTCAGTGTAGGCGATGGGTGGTGGCAAGAAGGCTTCACAGGAACAAACGGCTGGCTAATCGATGGGGACGGTGCCGCACACGAGGCGGATGCGGATACGGCCGATGCAAATGCGCTCTATCGGGTGATAGAGCAGGAAGTCGTACCGAGTTTCTACGAGCTCGATGGTAATGGCGTGCCCAAACGCTGGATGAGCATGATGAAGGAGGCTATTCGAACTGTAGCTCCCAATTTTGGCGCGCGTCGAATGGTAAAGCAATACGTTGAGGAATTTTACGCACCAATGGCGGTCCGCTTCGCAAACAGCAAGACTCGGACTGGATGATGGAGCATGCTGACTGGCTAACTATCGATGCTGTTTTTGGCACATCTGCCTGTGAGTGCCTTGCGCGCTTGGGTCCGTTGATCTTTGGGGGGGACGCTCAGGCCAGCGGGGCTACCACTCTTTGCGTTAAGCAGAACTTGCGTGAGTAGTTCAAAGGCCAGTAAATGCTAGGGCCGCTGCCAAAGCCGCTTACGGAAGTTCCCGGGCACAATCACGTGCAAGCCTTCGTTGGCGCCGTTTCCGTCGTACGAGGGGACTGCCAAGAAAGCCGGCGCTTCGCTGCTACATGCGCCGTTTGAGATGACGCACGCCTGGCCGGTGATCTCGCCTCGATCATTGATATCGCCGGTGGAAATCAGCAAGAGGGGCGAATCAGCGGGAATGAGCGAGTTGAGGTCTGTCATCACACCGTGCTGCCAGATGAAAGCGTGACTGGACGGATACGACACCCCTACTATCTGACCTTGGTCATTGATGCCTGTGGCTTCGCTTATGTTGTCGCCCGAAAGCGTCCCGAGGTCCTGCATACCGCCTTCCTTTGTCCATAGAAAAGCGTGGAAGTTGGCTGTGAGGACGCCACCGCTCACGTCGCCGGGAAGGTCAGAAAATCCGGCTATCTGGCCTCGGTTGTTAATAGCAACGGGAGTGTTCCACCCTGCTCCTCCGAGACTGCCGAGGTTCACCACCTTGCCGTTCTCCCAGAGCACAGCGTGCTTGGCAGTATATGCTCCTACAGCGACATCGCAGGTACCTGAAATGCCGACGATCTGACCTTTATCGTTAATAGCAGTGGCGGCGGTATCCGGGTCGCCGGCCAGCGGCGAAAGCTGTTGGATCTGGCCTTTTGCCGGCCCCCAAACTACCGCTTCAAACTGTAAAATCTGCGGAGCTACGCAGGTTGAATCGTGAATAGCGTTTTCAGCCCATCCAACCACTTCGCCCAAATTGTTGACCGCGGCGGCGAAGCCGTTGTTGCCCCCAAGCGTGGGTAGCGGCGCCATTACGCCCCACTGCCACACGAAGCCGAGACATGTGTACCCGGTACCGGTCGCGGCGGGGAAGAAGGCCGAGCAACTCCATTGCTCACCCAAAGGATCTGGAGCGCCGGTCTGCGAGATACCCACGATCTCACCCATATCGTTGCGATTCGGAAAGACGATGTTGCTGTTGGAACCACCGAGGGTGCCGAGGTCCACTTTCAAGCCGTAGACCCAAACGGTGGCGTGCGCTATCGTATCCCCCGGCAGGTTGGCTGAGCCCATTGCCCAGCCTAGGTTGTTGATCGTGTTGCCGGCGCTGGCCGTTCCGCCGAGCGTACCGAGATTAAAGACGCTGTAATGCGCCTGATTGAAGTGTTCCGCCTGATCTTGCGCAACGAGCTGAAGCGCGCCAACGGTCGCGAATAAGGTGATGCATATCCAACTCCTGGATTTCACGTTGCCTCCCTTTCTATCCCTCGCCAGCAAGATAAATCCAATTCGCAAGCAACATTGGACGTTTGCGGACGTTGTTTCTTGCATAACGCTGGCGAACCTTCTCCGCGGCTGCAAAATCTAAGTTGGAGGACTGAAATATCATGAGTTCACGAGTGACATGATCTTGAACTGGCGCGTATGTTCGCGCGCTAGACTCTCGCGGGACGCACGCTTCGACGGCAAGTTTTTCATCGGCGTGCTGACCAGCGGAGTCTACTGCCGTCCCATTTGCCCGGCGCGCACGGCGAAGGAAGAAAATGTTCGATATTTCCCAACAGCGGCAGCGGCGGCGGAAGCTGGATTCCGGCCATGCCTGCGCTGCCGTCCGGAATGCTCCCCGGGAACTCCGGCGTGGCTGGGAACTTCAAACACGGTTTCACGAGCCCTGCGCCTCATCGGTGAGAACGGATTGGAAGACGGCGGAATGGAAGTTCTTGCAAACCATCTGGGAGTCGGGTCGCGGCATCTGCGGCGATTGTTCCTTCGACACCTGGGGGCGACGCCTAGCGCCGTGGCTCAGACACGCCGCCTGCACTTTGCCAAGAAACTGATTGACGAGACGACTCTGCCGATGACGCAAGTTGCCCTTGCGTCAGGATTCGGCTGCGTCCGGCGATTTAACGCGACCATCCGCAAGGTCTATGATCGAACCCCGAGTCAAATTCGGGGCTTGGCGAGGCAGACCGCCATCCAACCGAAGAACGAATACTGCTTCCGCCTTGGCTTCCGGCCGCCCTATGCGTGGAAGGGCCAGTTGACATTTCTGGCAGCGCGCGCCACGCCCGGGGTCGAGGTGGTGGAAGGCGGTGCCTATCGCCGTTCCATTGCTTTGAATGGCAGCCACGGTTCCTTTGAAGTTTCAATGGATAATGAGAAGCATTCACTCGTCGTACGTGTTCAGTTTGGAGATCCGGGTTCGCTCTTTTTCATCATTGAGCGAATACGCGCGATGTTTGACCTGAATGCCGACTGGGCGGCCATTGTGCGAAGTTTGGGAGCCGACCCTGCCCTTGCGCGGCGGCTCGAGGCCGTTCCGGGGCTTCGGGTACCCGGCTGCTGGGACGGTTTCGAGCTTGCAACGCAAGCCGTTCTGGGCCAACAGATCAGCGTCAAGGGTGCAACAACCCTGGCGGCGCGGATTGTAAAGGCGATCGGGCCGGCGTTCCCGTCGGAGAATGGCAACCCCACTCATATCTTTCCCTCGCCCGAGATTCTCGCCGATGCAAAACTCAAAAACATCGGCCTCGCCGAAGGGCGAGCCGAGACCATTCGCGCTTTAGCGCGCGCGGTTTGCGACCGGCGAATCAACTTCGAGCGAATCGCGGATACCGACAGTTTTCTGGGCCAGTTATGTGAGATTCCGGGTATCGGCAAATGGACCGCGCAATATGTCGCCATGCGAGCGCTTGGCGAGCCCGATGCCTTCCCGGCGGGTGACCTCGGTCTGTTGCGCGCTGTTGGCGCAGGCAGTCCGCGCGAGCTTGAACAACGCGCAGAGGGGTGGCGGCCTTGGCGAGCTTACGCGGCCATCTACCTTTGGAGTATTCCTTTGACCGGTTGACGTAATTACTTGAGGCGCACCCGCCCAGCCGCCGGCCTCTTCTTAACCTAATGGCTCGCATTTTCCAGCACCGGGAGAAGGCCCGGATGGAGCGCAATTCGGGCTATTGAAAATCCGGAGTACGGCCGGCGGCCTCTTCGAGTTCTGCGCGGGCCAGCAGATACCCCAAGCTGGCCTGCAGCAGGTCCGCCTGGGCTTTGTAGTTAGCCGAAGTTCGTCACGATTTGGGGGATTGAGGGCGATTTTTTGAGGCTAGCTGGCGCTAAGTAGTTTGCTTTCAGCAGTAGATTTTTGAAAACCGATGTAGTGCAGACCAAGTCTCTTGAACAGCGTTCGGTGTCATGACAAGATCGAGCCAGAATGTTTTTGCGTTCGCATCGGCGCGACAAGGATGGCAAAGAGCACAGCTATTGGTCGCTGGTCGAGACGGTGCGCACGCCGGAGGGTCCGCGGCAGAGGACTCTGTGCTATCTCGGTGAGCTGAACAGTTCTGCGCAGGCGCGCTGGCTGAAGACGATTGAAGTTTTCAACGAGCAGGGCGAAGCGCAGCAGCTAAAGCTGTTTCCGTCAGAGGTCGAGCTACCGGCAGACGATCCGCAGGTAGCGCGCGTACTGCTGAACAAAGTGCGTCTGGAGCGCACACGCCAGTTCGGGTCCTGCTGGCTGGGCCTGCAGTTGTGGAGGCGACTCGAGTTGGATCGCTTTTTCGAAGCGAGTATCGAGGAGCGCGCGGCCGACGTGCCCTGGTCGCGCATAGCAGCAGTACTGGCCATCAATCGTCTCTGTGCGCCGGGCAGCGAGTTAGCCATCGAGCAATGTTGGTATCCCTCGACAGCCTTGGATGATTTACTCGGGATTACTGAGGGCAAGCTCAACGACACTCGGCTATACCGCTGTCTGGACCGGATGCTGCCGCACAAGAGCAAACTCGAACGGCATCTCAAGCAACGTTATGGCGAACTGTTCGGGGCTGAGTTCGACGTGCTGCTCTATGATCTGACGAGCACATACGTAGAAGGTGCGGCGGAGAAGAATCCGATGATGCGGCGCGGCTACTCGCGCGATCATCGCCCGGATTGCGAGCAGATGGTGATCGCGCTCATTGTCAACAGCGAAGGTTTCCCGTTCAGTTATGAGACCTTCGACGGCAATCGTGCTGACGTGTCCACGATGGAAACGATTCTCCGTATGGTGGAGCGCAAGTACGGAAAGGCACGGCGGATCTGGGTGATGGATCGCGGCATTGTGAGCGAGGCGAATCTGGCAGCCATTCGCAAGCGCGGCGGCCAGTATCTGGTGGGCACGCCGCGCAGCCAGATGAAGCAATTTGAACAGCAGCTGCTCCAAGAGGATTGGACGCGAGTGCGGCCCGATGCGGAAGTGAAGAAGGTATCGATTCCGCAGGGCGAAGAGACCTACATTCTGTGCCGCACGGCCGGCCGCAAGGAAAAAGAGAAGGCCATCCACAACCGTTTCTCTGCGCGCATGGAGGAGGCATTAAAGCGCCTGGCCAAGAGCATTGAGACCGGCCGTCTGAAAGACCGCCACAAAATGGAGCGCCGGCTGGGACGCATTCAGGCTGGCCATCCGCAAGTGAGCGATCTGTATGAGGTCGCTTTCCGCGAGACACGTGAGGGCGTTCGCTTGCAGTGGTCCATCAAAGAGGACCGCAGGCTTTGGCACGGTCTGCGCGAGGGCGCCTACATGTTACGCACGAATCTTCAGGCCGGCACAGCTGAAGAACTGTGGTCACGCTACATGCAGCTGACCGAAGCCGAAGCGTCCTTCCGGGCGCTGAAAAGTGAGCTCTCGATTCGGCCGTTATTCCATCAACTGGAGCCGCGCGTGAAAGCCCACGTGCTGGTCGCCTTTCTCGGCTACGCTTTGTGGGTCACGCTAAAGCATCTCTTGAAGTGCAGCGCCCCGGCGATACCCGGAAACCATGCTGCCAGCGCCGCTTCATTATCGGCAAGCAAGGCGTTGGCGCTGCTTTCTACTTTGCACAGTGCCGATATCGTTTTGCCCACCACTGACGGACGCGAGATCCGCCTACGCCGTATCACGGAATCCACCGCCGAACAGAAATCGCTGCTGCAGCAACTCGGTCTCACCCTGCCCGCGCACTTCGAACTCCATCGTAAATGTAGTGCAGACTCGCCGATTGCCTGGGCTGATTCTAAATGACTTAGCTGATTTCTAACCCCTTTAGTGACGAACTTCGGTTAGCCGCGCTGGCCTGCCTGCGTACCGCAACCTGAATTTCCCCCTGCGTCAACTGATTGGTTGCCACCCGTTCGCCTTCCTGTCGCAGCGTCGCCACTTCGCTTGCCACCTTCACCATGGTCCTGGTCCGCTCCACTTTGTTGTAACTGCGCTCAATTGAGACCGCGACCTCCTCCTTCAGTCGCTCGACGTTCTGCTCAGCCTCCGCCAGTTGCACCTCGCGCTCGCCTACGGCAGCCCGGCGTTTGCCGAAGTCGAACACCTCGTAGCTGAGGGTTACACCAAACGTCCCGAAGTTCCGCACCAGGAACGGCACGCCGTCCTGATAGCTATGGCGCGCGTAGGCAGTTATATCGGGGATATAAGCCGTTTTCGCCGCCGCCACGCCCGCCTGCGCTTTCTTCACCGCGTCCTCGGCGGCGAGGATCTCGGGATTCTCCGCCCACGCGATCTTCAAGTACTGGATCTTGTTCTCCGCATCGAAGTTCGTCGGCACTGCCGGATCCAGTTCCAGGTCCGTATCCAAGGGCAACCCGAGCAGGTCATTCAACTCAGTCCTGAAATCCGTTAATTGAAGATCCGCCGTTATTACCGATTGCTGACCCTCGAGCAACTCCGCGCGGCTTCCGATTGCCGTCACCTTCAGTGCGCTTCCGTTACGAACGTCTTCTTCGCTCTCGCGCAGGTTTTCGTTGGCGTACGCAGTCTGCTGCTCGGCGGCCTTCTTCTGCAGTTGCGTCACCAGAATGCCGTAGTAAAGCGTGTGTACTTGGACGGCGATCTGATTCTCGGCCTTCTTGACATCGTCCCGGGAAATCGCCACATCGGCCGCCGCCATCCGGTTCTGCTGATGAATCCGGATTAACTGCGTCAGCGGCTGCGCGAGCATAGTGCCGCTCGAAAACAAAGTCAGTTTGCCTTGCTGCAGGTTGACGCCCTGCGCCGGAATGAGCTCTCCTCCAACTGCCCCAAGCCCTCCGGCGGGAATCAGTATGTTCTCGAGTTCGGTGATGTGCAGCGCGTTCGATTGGTTCGTGAGGGTTGGAAAGTAGGCGGAGTGATCACCCGCCTTCTTCTGCACATTCTCCTCGATCTTCAGCCGGGCGATTTTTAGATCCCGGTTCTGGTTAATCGCAAGGTGAACGGCTTCCGCCAGCGTGAGCCGCCGCACCTCGGCCGCCCCCATTTGCGGGGCTGCGCATAGCACCGCCAGTCCAATGATCCCGATGATTCGGAAAGAGCGTCGATAGTTCATTTCATTTTCCTCAAGTCCTTGTAGCCAAGTTTGCCGGGCCGCATGACTGCCATGACCAGCAGAAAACCCATGACGACCCACGCCATCAGCACGAATCCGTCGGCAATCGCCATCGTGGAGGCCTGCGCTCGCACCTGCTGACTCAGAATGCCGAGCGCGCGGTATTCCGATTCTCCTGGCCCGGCGGAACCAGGCAGCAAACCGCCACTCAACATCCGCAGGCGTTCCGACGTGAGCCAGTTGCCGGCTTGCACGTGGAGCCCCAACATATTGGAGTGAAACTGTTCGCGCACCGAAAGGAAGCGGCTCAATACGGCTACTCCCGCTCCACCGCCGAAAATGCGGACAAAATGCATGAGTCCCGAGAAGGTGGCCACGTTTGGCGCGCTATTCAAGGCGCCTGCCTCCAACGCTTCCAGGACGATGGCGCCCACCATTCCGATGTATGAGCAGGCGAGACCGGCCGCCAATAAAAGCTCTACGATTTCAAAGTTGTTTCCCGCCCATTGACTGTCCAAGTGCGAAAAGATCCAGCATGCGGTTGCGACTACGGTCAGCCCTGCCGCCAGGATTAGCCGTGAGTTCGCGTAGACGACGATTACCGCAACCAGCCATACCACGATGAACTGCGGCAATGCCACCCAGGCAAGGGCTTCGCCGGTCTCGAGAGGCCGGTAGCGCTGAATGTTGCCCAGAAACCCGGGGATGAGGATAACGGGCGTCAACATCACGAACCTGAACACGAAAATCGATGCGGCGAGAATGCTGATGTTGCGAGTGCGCACGAACGCGAGATTTACGATTGGGTTTGGCTGCATCATCCGTCTCACCCCGGTTGCAACCAACAGAAACAGTCCCGCCGTCACCATCGCGACGATCACGCCGGAGTGCAGCCAATCCAGCCGCTCGCCCTGGTCGAGAGCCCCGTACAGCAGAGCCACGCCTAGGCTGAAGTACGTGAACCCACGCCAGCTCGGCCCTGGGCTCGGCGGAATGTTCCGCCGGGGAATCCCGAAATGGACGCAGATCATCATCAGCGGCGTGAACACCGCCGCGTTCCAAAAGATCCAATGCCACGAGAGATGCTCGCTGTACCAGCCTTGCAGTGCGGACGCGATGTTGCTGCTAAAAACAATGTCCGCTGCATAGGCGGCAATGCCGAAAATAATCAGCGGCTTCGGTAGGGCAGTTAAAGCGAATGTCAGTGTTAATGAATAGAAAGTCCCGGACGCAAGTCCCGTAATCACCAGCAGGGCCAACATCACCCCGAGATTGGGTGAAAAGGGTAAGGCTATAGACGTAACCGTGAAAATCGCGGCGGCTGGGAGCAGAATTCGGCGTGGGCCGTACCGAGCATTCAAGAATACGCAGAAGACCCCGCTGAACATCATCGCCATATTGAGCGCCGTAGGGAGCCAGGAGGCTTCATCGAAGCCGATGCCAAGTGCGGCGCGCAAGTCCGGCAGGCCCACGCTGAGCAGGCGGCCATTCATCGTCGCGACGCCCGCGCCCAGAAACACACCCAGAATCCCAATGTACGGATGCCCGGAAAGCTGCGGGGACGCCGAAGGCGGCGGTGAGGCCGGCGGCACCTTAGCTGCTTCGGCCGCCATAGGATCTCTGCATGACTACTGCGTTCCGCCGCTCGTGCGGACCGCGGCGGTTACGGATAAGCCATCCCGCAATCGCTCGACTGCAGGCTGGTTTGGATCCAGCACAATCTTTACCGGCACGCGCTGCACAATTTTGGTGAAGTTTCCGGTCGCGTTGTCCGGAGGCAGAAGCGCAAATTGAGAGCCGCTTGCCGGCGAAACGTGGTCGACTTTGCCGTTCAGCACCACTCCCGGAAAGGCGTCCACCCGGATGGTTGCAGTATCGCCCGCCCGCATGTGCCGCACCTGCGTCTCCCGATAATTTGCTTGTATCCACACGTCGTTCTGCACCAGCGAGATTACCTGGGTCCCGGGACTCACGAGTTGTCCCGGCAGCACCTTCCGTTCGCCCACCTTCCCGCCTTCGGGCGCCACAATACGCGTGTAGCCCAGGTTAGTGCGCGCCAGGGCGAGAGCGGCCCGTTTCCCGTTCAGGTCTGCGCTAAGAAGCATCTCTTGAGAATCCAGCATCGAGCGCTCTCGTTTCTGTGCCTCGAGTTCGGCAGCTCTGCTTCCCCGTTCAGCGTGGGCCTTATTGAGGTCAGCCTCCCGGCTGGCAAGTTGCGCCTTTGCGGCCGCGATTTCCGCCTCTCCGCTGGCAAGTTGCGCCCGGAAGCGCTCCGAATCCGCTACCGCCTGCTCTACCGTTTGGCGTGTGGCCGATTCAACCGCTATCAGCGCCTCCTGGCGGCGCCTCTCTGATTCCGTCCGCACCACTTCTGCTCGGGTGGCCTCCAAGGTGCTGCGCGCGTTGACGATCGCTGAATTCGCTGCTTCGATGCCGGCTTGCGCTGCTATGACGTCCGCATCCGCCGCGTGAATCCCTTCCGCCGCCTGGTCGATCCGGGCATCCTGCAGTTCCTTTTGCCGCTGGTTGTTGATCAGCGCGGCTTCGCCGGCAGCGACAGCCGCTTCGGCCTGCTGCACCTGGGCGCGAAAATCGTCATCTTTTAACTGCACCAGCAGATCTCCCGCCTTGACCGTCTGATAGTCCGAAACCATCACCCCGGCCACCAGTCCCGCAACCTTCGTACTCAGCGGCGTCAGGTCCGCGCGGGTGTAAGCGTCGTCCGTCTTTTGTTCCGCGCGCTCACTTGCCCAGCTATTCCAGTTGCCGGTGATCATAATCAGGATGGCGGCGGCCATTACTAGCACCAGCCCGGGAACAGCCCATTGCTTCAGCTTCGACATTGCGTTCCTCCAGACACAGCTGTGTTCGTTGACATCAGACGCTCAGTACTGGAAACGGTGAGTCCCGAACCAGGCTGTAGGTGAGATCGCGTATTCGGCCAAGAGCGCCGGACGCGGGTGTTCTTCCAATAATGAGGGCATCGGCGGCATACCGCTGCGCTGTCTCAATCAGCGCCTTCTTGACAGGACCGGCAACGACGCTTACGGCTGTCACGCAGCCGGCAGCTTTCTGTAATTCCTCTAGACGCCTGCGCGCTTCCTCCTCTTCAGGCGAGTCCGCGAAGGCCGAATGCTGGCTTCGAATCACGTGAATCACTGAAAGGTTCGCACCCGTCTGTTCCGCCGCACGGCACGCTAGGCCAAGCACTCTTTCCGAATCTGCGCTTAAGCCGATGGCGCACACCCATTCCCGATGTTCCAGGGGTCTCGGGATTATGCTCTCAGCGTGCTCGGTCGTCAGTACCGGGCAATCCGCATCATTAAGCCACCTTCGCTGTTGTGGACCCCAGGAGCATTTGCCGGAATCGCCCGGCGTGCGTAGGCATGATAATAAGATCGAATGCGCCTGTCCTGGCGACGTCGGCAATTTGGGCTGCGGCTTCACCCGAGCGCAGGATTCTGGGACACTCAGTGATGGGAAACTCAGATTCGAGAAACGAGTCTAATTTGCGGCGGCCAATACGCCAGTGCTCTTCGGCAACCTCCTGAATAGATCGCACATAGAGTTCGAATCCGTTGTGGCTTGCAAGATCAGTTACATGAACTAGGGTTACGCGGGAATTAAGAATAGCGGCCGCCCTTTTTACATAGGGAGCTATGGCAACAGAGGATGAGGAGAAGTCCACTGGAAAAAGGATATTTTCGAATATCATCCTACACACCACCCTTCGCAAGTGCCGGCAGGAAGCGCTCCTCGTGCCCGACAAGCCGAGTCACAATTGCAAACAGGAGACTTGCGGACAGCCCGCACATCAAGACACCGGTGACACTTTCGACCGGGCCTAAGAGTCGCCAACTGTGCGGAAGTAGGATATCACCATAGCCGACTATCGAGTAACTGGTTGTCGAGAAGTAGAAAGCAGATTCCCACGACGGAAGACATTTCCAGCGATAAAACGCGGCCCACAACAGAATCTCCAATATATGCAAGCAAATCATCAAATGGGTAATTCGCGCCAAGAGGTCAGCGGAACGCAACAGGCCGAACCTGTGCGTGCTTCTGGCAAGATAAGCGTTTCCCCAACGGATGAGGACGGCCATTCCGGTGCTCTGGAAAGAGAGCGTGAGCGTTATCAGAGCGATTGCTGCGGTAACTTCGCGGATAAAGGCCATGCTTATAAGATTACTGCCCGCTTGCCGTGCGGCCAGAGGGTGCAGAATTCGAGATAAGCCGGTTCTGCATGGAGGAAACCAGCTACTCAACGGCCCGATCTGTCGCCTGGGATATTCCGGCTAAGAGCCTCGATACCCGTCGTGATCCAACTTAGTGGTTTCGGAGGACGCGCCGCTCCAAAGCACCTCACCCGTCTTCACGTCCAACAACTGCGCCGAAAGCCGGATCCGGCCCGTTGACGGCATTTAGAAAAAAAGCGCCTGAAGCGCTGATTTCATATCCTTACGTCAGGAAGAAGCCAGATGAGGCCACGGTGGCCGGCTCGCGGAGACGGTCCCCTGATCATTCTGACCGCAAGGAAACCTATATGATTGAAACAGAGAGAAGTGGCGACGATCCGGTAGCACGTGTTGGCAAGGGAGAACAACCTGGATCGTTGCGGATATCGGGTCGAAGCCGGTTTGAATTTTCCTTCAGGAGGAAACATGACTAATCATTACAACCGCTGGATTGTGATAGTTTCGCTTTTCGCAGTTCTTGTTTTGGCGCTCACGATAGTTCGTCCCAGCCACGCCCAACCGCCGCCACAAGACCAACACCCGCTCCTGGACAAGGTCGCCAATAAGGTGATCGAGAAGTACCAGACATCGACATGCGAGCAGTTGTGGGTGAAGAAAAGCGCAAAGGCTCCGCCAAGCGCTGAAGAACAAAAAGCCATCGCATTTCTTAAGGGCAATCCGCAGATGCGCGCCCTATTCATCGACAAGGTTGCGGCGCCGATCGCGAACAAGATGTTCGAATGCGGGATGATTCCCTAGAAGTATCAGGACCACTAGTTCAAATCGATCGTTCGAGGAACCATGAGAAAGATGTTTGCCGAAGCATTGCTGAGGTCAGTGCTGGCTCTCTCGATGGTGGCTGGAGCCGCAAACGCCCAAAATACAACGCCGCCCGTAGAGAAGAAGGCCACCCAAACCAAAAAGCCTCCAGCTACCCCGCCCAAACCGGACCTCGAGCCCAAGGCAATCGAACTACTCAAAGCTGTGAGCGAACGCTTGGCTGCTGCCCATACCCTGTCGTTCACAGCGGTGCAACTCTCCGAGTCCCCGAGCCGCCAGGGCCCTCCCCTCGCCTATGCGACAAAGGCAGACGCGACTCTACAGAGGCCTGACAAGCTGCGTGTGATTATTTCTGGTGACGGTCCATCCTCGGAGTTCTACTACAACGGCAAAACCATGATGGCCTACGCGCCGGCGGAGAACCTGCTCGCCGTTGCCGATGCGCCGCCTACGATCGACGCCATGTTGGAAGCCGCCTACCACTCCGCCGGGATCTTCTTCACTTTCACCGACTTGATCGTTGCCGACCCCTATAAGGATATGTCTGGTGGGCTGACGCTTGCCTATTACGTCGGCCAATCCCACGTTGTCGCGGGAACGACGACGGACATGGTGGCATACATCGACAACGGCGTGTTCATCCAGCTGTGGATTGGAGCCGAGGACAAACTTCCCCGGATGGTCCGCGCAATTTTTCTCGATGATCCGGAGCGTTTGCGCGGCGAAGTGGAGTTCTCCAACTGGCAACTCGACACTACCGTCCCCCCGGATGCCTTCGTGTACTCGGACACCGCCAATGCGAAACGCATTCCGTTCGCTAACCTCCAGGCGGAGCCTAAGCCAGGTAATACGCCTCCGGGCGCGCCTCCGTCTAAAGCGAAGCGACCCAAAGTGCAACAGTAATGAAGGAGGAAATCACACCATGAAAAAGGTGATCGTTAGCTTGGCAAGTCTGGTAATCAGCTTGCTCCTCTGCGGGACGGCCCGGGCCCAAGCACACAGAAACGCCTGGGGGGGCGGTTCCACGTCCCACAGCGGGAATACCAGTACGCGCACCAACGCTTACGGTGGCAGCGCGACCCACACTGCTGGACAGGGAACCTCTGCCTCCAACGCATATGGTGGCTCTGCCTATCATGCGCAAGGATCTGGAACCACGACTGCCACCAACGCTTACGGTGGCAGCGCGAAACACACTGCCGGACAGGGAACCTCTGCCTCCAACGCATATGGTGGCTCTGCCTATCATGCGCAAGGATCTGGAACCACGACTGCCACCAACGCCTATGGTAGTGCGACACATTACGCCGGATACGGCACCGTCGCTACAAGCTCCTCTGGCCAGACAGCCTATGCGTATCATCCACCCAGTACCTATTACGCGTACCATCCACCTACGACCGTGGCCTACTACGGAACCGGGTGCTACAACTGCAGCTCTGGGTCGACCGCGGGCGCCGCGGCCGCGGGCGCTGTGGTCGGCATGGCCGTTGGCGCCGCCGCAGCCTCTTCCAATGCCAGCTCCCAAAGCACGAGCGCTTACAGTGCAGGCTACTCAGCCGGCGCGGCCAACGCGAACACTGCCAACACCAACGCTGCGGCTGCGAATGCTAATGTTGCCGCTGCCAATGCCAACGCCGCGGCTGCGAATGCTAATACCGCCGCTGCCAATGCGAATGTCGCTGCGGGCAAGGCCAACGTTACATATCAGATGGGCGCAGTGTATGCGGCGCTACCTGCCGGCTGCATCAGTCCCAACGTCTCGGGTGGAACCTATTATTTGTGCGGGAACACCTGGTTCAGTCCGTCCTATGGTGCGAACGGCGTCTACTATCGCGTGGTCCCAACACCGTAAGTGTGAACAGCACGGCTGAGTAAGTAAGAGGATGCTGCGATTCCTTGCTGAGGGCGGGAAGGCGCTCCCGTGCCAGGTAGCTGAAGCACGCGCCGACGGTTACGCTCGATGACCGTTGAAACATTGTGCGCCTAGCTACTTCTCATCGCAAAATGGAGCGTCGGGCTCGGCGCCAAACAGAGAGAGTGGGTCAGTTTTGGTGCCAAAACATTTCCTATTGATCCTGTTCACGAGTGGCCGCACAATTAAGACATGAGCACACGACGCAAGGCACAGGGGCAACGGTCCCTTTTTGGAAGGCATGGTGGACCTGGATGTGCGGGCGTTATGGGAACCGTGGATGGTAGAGGCGGATCGGCTGTTGGAGGATGACGAGTTGATCGAGGCGGTCTTTGCAGCGCAAGGAAGGCGCCACGAACATAGCGCACGGCTGGGTCGAGGACAGACGCCGGCCGAGGTGGTGTTGCGATTGCTGCTGCTGAAGCACGTGCGCAACTGGGGCTTCGACAGGCTAGAGCGTGAGGTGGCTTTGAATCTGGGCTATCGCGAGTTCACACGCATTGGTCTGGAGAAGGTGCCGGATGCGAAAGCGCTGGCGCGTATTGCGCAGGCCTTGAGCGGCGAGGTCATCGAGCAGATCCACGAGCGGTTGGTCGGAATGGCGCAGGAGCGGGGCGTAGTGAAAGGCCGTAAGATGCGCGTGGACACAACGGTGGTGGAGACCAACATTCATTACCCCACCGACTCGAGTCTATTAGGCGACGGTGCGCGTGTACTGACACGCACACTGAAGAAGATTGAGAGCAAGGCTGGCAAGTTGAAGCGCGGTATCCGTGACCGTACTCGCAGCGTGAACAAGTGTGTGCGAGCGATTGCGAATTCCAGCCGCTATCAAGGCGAAGCGGGTGTGTTGAAGCGCCAGCAACACTATCGCGGTCTGCTGCGGCTGACGCGACAGATTTTGAACGACACCAAACGCACAGTGAATGAGACGGCGTTGCGGCGGAAGCCCGGAATACGGGCCTTGCATGAAGATCTGACAACCATGGCGGAGCGGGTGCGGCAAGTGGTGAAGCAAACCAAGACGCGCGTCTTTGGAGGCGACACGCAATCCCCGGAAAAGATCGTAAGCTTGTTTGAGCCGCACAGCGAAATCATTCGGAAGGGCAAGGCCAGCAAACCGACCGAATTCGGCAAGCTGGTGCAGTTGGCGGAAGCTGAGGGCCAAATCATCACGCACTATCAAGTGTTCGATGAAAGGCCGAGCGATCGCAATCTACTGACAGAGGCGGTGGAAGAACAGCAGCGCAGGCTGGGACGCGTGCCGCATTTGGTGGCGGCGGATGCGGGCTATTACGCGCAGGCGCATGAGCGGGCGTTAGGTGAAATGGGAGTGAAATGGATAGCGGTGCCCAACCGCAACACGCACAGCCCCGAGCGCAAGGCGATGGAGAAGCGCCGCTGGTTCAAGAAAGCGCAGGCTTGGCGGACTGGTTGCGAAGGTCGCATCAGCGTATTGAAGCGGAGACATGGATTGAGGCGGAGCTTGTACCGCGGAGTGGAGGGAATGAAACGATGGGTCGGTTGGGGAGTGTTCGCCGACAATCTGATCAATATCGGCAAGGCGCTGAGCGCGGCGGGTGCGTGAGCCGCAAAGGGCCGAGTTGCCCCCTTCGCCACCAACAGTCGGCGAAGAAAGAGAACATTTTGCAACCGCGAATCGAGCGCATTGAGATTCCGGCGAATCAAAAAGAGCTATTTTGCGACGCGAAGTAGCTAAACCAACCAAGCATCGTTCATAGCCGGAACCTTATTTCCGTTTCGTAGCGCTTTGACATGGGTCCGATTGCAAAGAGCGGCATTGTACTCGTTTTCACTTTCGCTGCAGCGCTGTGCGGGGGTCTCCTCCGCAGCGTACTGCCCGATCACCATCTCAGTGACGAATCCAAAGACGCCATCAAGCTTGCGACCGGATTGGTGGGATCGATGGTGGCGCTCATCCTGGGTCTGCTGGTCTGGTCATCAAAGAACTTTTTTGACACCCAATCCGCCGAGCTGACGAAGATGTCGGCACAGGCCGTAATGCTTGATCGCATGCTTGCCCATTACGGCCCCGAAACGAACGGCGCTCGTGATCGACTGCGCGCCGCTCTGAGCCGCTTTCTCGATCAGACCTGGTCCCACGACGGTAAATCTTCTTCGCTCGATCCTGCGCTTACCGGCCAGGAAGGCCTATACGAAGCGGTTCAACAGCTATCGCCACAGAATGACAGCCAGCGCTCACTGCGGGCGAGCGCGATCAGTATGCTGTACGATCTCGGACAAACGCGCTGGCTTATTTATGAGCAGACCGTTGCCGGGCTGCCGCGGCCGTTGCTGCTCGTGTTGGTCTTCTGGCTCAGTCTTCTTTTTCTCAGTTTCGGCCTGTTGGCGCCGAAAAACGGGACCGTAGCTACCTGTCTATTCCTGTCTGCATTAGCAGTCTCGGGCGCCGTTTTGATGATTTTTGAGATGTACAGCCCTTATCAGGGACTTATTCAGGTTTCCAGCGAGCCACTGCGGGCAGCTATCGCGCATCTCGGGAAGTAACACGGCTGAAATGGTTGTCGCTGCGGGGCACCACCTCAGCAGATCACCGGGACCAACGGTTCGTGACTCTGATCCTCTGGAGTTGGAGCGGTCGAAACCTCGACCAATGACGGCACTAGAAATCGCCAAATCGATCTGTCTTGGATATTGGTTTTCAGTCAGAGACAGTGTTTTCAGTTGTTTCCAGGAAGACTTTCCATTCGCTTCCTAATTGCCAGTTGCGATGCATGGTTCAAGAATCATCCAGTAATCGCGAATTGAACCGATTTCAGGCCGCGTTAGAGGTACACGCCGCGGAATTGGAGCAGGTCATTAGTCGACGGAATGTGATTGCGGTAGAGCGGGGCCCGGATCAGGTTGAAGAAATCCAGCGCGCGCCTATCCTGACATTAAGGGCCTATGTCAGGAAATTTGCAGGAAGTGGGTGCGAATTTGCTAAAGTAGCGTGCTGTATTGCGTTGATTGGTTGTCTTTATCCCCAGCAAGGCTCCTCCCGAAGACGCAGGCGAATGCAATCGCACTGATTTCGATCGAACTCGTGCCGCGTCCTCTCGCTGCCGGAGATATCCAAGCTACTGTCCTGCAGCCCGTCCCCATACTGCCACAATTGACCGCAACTATGGCAGAAAAAACGGTTGCACTGCGGACAAAGCTCCGGTATCCTTCACACGTCACACGAGTCAAGGAGGCAATCATGCAAACATGCCGCAGCTTAAGAAGTTTATTCGCGCCGCTCGTTGCGGCTCTGCTCTTACTCACTGCGGGGACATTGGCCGCGCAGGCTCCTGCGGGAGTCCCCGTCTTCGAATTTGACAAGACAAAAAGCTCGATTGAATTCAATGTGAAGGCCTCGGTCGCCATAGCCGGTAAATTCGACAAATGGGACGCTACACTGACCTTTACGTCTCCCGGTATCTCGACAGGCGTTTTGGACATCAAGGCTCAGGCGGCCAGTGTAAATACCGGAAGCGGCATGAAGGACGGCAAGCTGAAGAGCAAAGACTTCTTCGACGCCGAGCATGATCCGTACATCACGTTCCATTCAACGAAAATTGTTCAGACCAGTCCAAACACCTTTGAGATTCCGGGGACCTTTACGATACGCGGAGTCTCTAAACCCGAGACCTTGACGCTGAACATTGTTTCCGGCGGCCCCGCGACAGGCCAGGCTGAGGTTAAGGGAATAATGGCCTTTGACCGCAAGGATTACGGGATGAACAGTGGCATCCCCTTCATCAAGATCGCCAACCGCGTTGAGGTGGATGTGGACCTCTTTGGCAAGCGCGTCAGCGGTCCCCCGGTGGACACAAAGAAGTAGCCCGACCGCTTTTTCAATCGGCGAACTGGATCCATCGAAACTCGATATATCACCCGCGACGATCATCGGGTCGTGAATGGGACGAATCATGTCAAGAATCCCATCCGCCTCCTTGACGCGTCCTTTCATTTTGTGCGGATGCCCTCGAACACAACTCACGGCTGAAATGGGTTGTCGCTGCGGGCTCCACCTCAGCAGATCGCCGGGACCAACGGGTTCGTGACTCTGACCCTCTGGAGTTGGAGCTGGCGAGACCTCGACAAATGACGGGGCTGGAAATCGCCAAATCGATCTGTCTTGGATATTGGGATTTCAGTCAGAGACAGTGTTTTCAGTTATTTCCAGGAAGACTTTTCCATTGCTTCCTAATTGCCAGTTGCGATGCATGGTTCAAGAATCATCCAGTAATCACGAATTGAACAGATTTCAGGCCGCGTTAGAGGCACACGCCGCGGAATTGGAGCAGGTCATTAGTCGACGGGATGTGATTGCGGTAGAGGGGAGCCCGGATCAGGTTGAAGAAATCCAGCGCGCGTCCGAACGTGCTCTCGCAATCTGCAATCTCGACCGGGAATTCCGCCCATTGAAGAGCGTGCGCGCGGCTCTGCGCCGCATCAGGAAGGGCGTCTTCGGCGTATGCGAGGAATGCGAAGAGGAAATCCATCCGAAGCGTCTTATGGCGATCCCATGGGCCGCACTCTGTGTTGTGTGCCAGGAAGCCCTGGACCGTTGTGGTGAAGAGTTGCGGAGCACGAAAGATAACGTTTTGATTGAATCTCGCGACAGGTCTGAGCATTCGTTGCCCAAGGCGGTATGTGCGGAGCCTGCCAAGATCAGGCAGAAACGGCGCCAGGGGCTGCGCGAAGGGCCGCAGATTGACACGACCCCGTCAAAGTCCATCGCATGGAGATATGGCCAGGCTTGATAAAACACGCAAGGTCTGGGCATGATAATAATCTCCGTTTCTGTCCGCGCAACATTTCGCCCCACGCTGCTCGCGTTAACGCTGGCCGCGACAGGCATTTATGGAGTTCTGTCCTATGGCGTTGCGCGCCGTACAATCAGTTGGGCAAAGTCCTGCGGCGTATCGCGCGGCGATTGAACTGCTTTCGCCGTAGCCAACCAAAGCCAACGAGACCCGTGGTAAGCAGGACCAGGCTCGAGGGTTCGGGCACCGCCGTGAGCGACCCTTTATACGAAGCGTCGATCGATTCCGTCGTAGGGCTCGTCTGGGTGATCGTTCCCGTAATGGTCACGTCTCCTGCGTTCCCTGTAAAAATCCCGGTTCCACCTGTGATCGTGAAGAAGCTTGTAAACGTGGCGGTTCCATGGCCGCTGGCGGTGCCCGTCCCGGAACCCGTGCCTACCAGTGTCCCGTCGGTAAAGGTCTCCAAAAGCATCCCATCCGAGATGACGATATGCGGCGGATTGCTGAAGTCGATGTTCGACTGCGATGAAGGAGTGAAGGAACCGAATGTCGTATCATCCCCGTCGCCGGTGAAGTTCTGGGTGAAGACACCCGGCGTACTGGTGGGTGTGAGGGTGGAGTTTCCGTCGAAAGTTCCCGTGATCACTCCGGCGTGCAATGGCACGGCGAGGCACCCCAAGGACACAACAAAACTCGCAATAATTCTCGGGACCCTCGAACGTACTCTTGAATTGTTGAATGGGCTGACGCTCGTAACTATGCGCGGCGTCGGGGTAGGGAGGTTGTTGTTTTTCACCTGAGAATTCCTCCTTTAAAACTTCGAGGTCAACCTGTGCCATTCAGTGACGCCGGGGCTGACCCTAAGTTGAGACAACAGTTAACACCTTCGCGTACGCCCAATGATAATTGGATCCCGCCGATAGAGCAATAGTTTTATGCTGCAAACGCACACATGTGCAACTGGAACGCATACCTGCGCAAGCCAGCCCTGAGTAAACAATCTCATCGTGGTACAAGTCGAGCAATTTGTCTTGCAGCTCGTGGGCCGTTTTGCCGTTTTTTTTCGAAATAGATATAGAAGACAACGTCGATCAATCCTCAAGAATCAGCGGAACAGAGGTTTGAGGCGGGTCCCTACGAACAACTTCGAATCAGAAAGGAAATTCTAACCATGGCCATGTTGAGTGAGCACCACAATCCCGGCGATCAGCCGCCAAATCCGCCAATTCCCGGATTACTGACGGGCGAATTCGCGATTCCGGCTCGACCGGATGCGGCGCCGCCCGCGAAACAAATACAAGCCGAGTTCCTGCGCTTCCGACCGACCCCGGCTCTACCTGCCAGGACGTGTGCGTCGCCACCCATCAGGCCTGCGGCTTGACGGACGGCTGCGGTGGCGGTGGGGCTACGGATGACTGTGGCGGTGGTGGCGACGAATTCACCACCGAATGTCCGTCCGGAGTACCGTGCCAGAAGTAAGAACCGGTACCTTGGACGCCGCATGCTCACGCGACGTGAAATCCTTGACTACCTGATCGGGCAGAAGCTGCTGGATCCGAAGTTGATCCTTGCCGATCGGCAGAAGGTGATTGACGCCTCGCGCCGCAACGCTGCCTATAAAGTTGTCTGCGCGGAAGGGCCGTCTTACTTAGTCAAGCAGGGCAGTATGCCGGAGTCGACGTTAACTGTGGCGTATGAGGCTACGGTTTACCGCCTTCTGCATTCTGAAATCGAAGGCGGGATATCCGCATACATTCCCGCCTTGCACGCTTATGATGCGCGTGCCCGGCTTCTGGTGATAGAGCTATTGTGTGAAGCGGAGGACATGCGCCAATATCAGGCTCATCACTGCCGTTTCCCAAAGTCGCTCGGCGCCGCCATGGGCCGTGTCCTCGGGACGCTTCACGGCTCTACCGAAAGAGGCAGTTCTATCTCTTCTATTCCGGAACGCATACCCTGGGCGCTCACGCTTCATCGTCCGCAGCTAGGGATCTTCAGAGAGGCGAGTGCGGCGAATCTCGAAGTGGTCAAGATTCTCCAGCGCTCAGATGAATTCGGCCGTCACTTCGACGGCCTCCGGCAGGACTGGCGAGCCAATACTCTTATTCATGGAGACGTTAAACTCGACAACTGGGTCGTGCTCTGCCGGTCACCGGGCAGGCGAAAGCTGGCCGTGAAGCTCGTGGACTGGGAGTTTGCCGCCAGGGGAGATGCCTGCTGGGATGTGGCCTCCGTATTCAGTGCGTACTTTTGTTTCTGGCTTTCGTCTATCCCGATTGCTGGACCGGACCTGGCCGGCCGCTTCCTTGAACTGTCCCGTTATCCGCTAGAGCGAATGCAGCCGGCTATCGCTTCATTTTGGAATGCATACACCGAACCGGTTACTGGGAGGAAGGCTGGCGCGTCAACTCCGTCGGCAACGGCGCCGTGAGTGCAAATCGCAATGACCTGATCGTATGGATACCGGTTGGGGATTGTCTCGCCCTCAGCGGACGGCAGACCGTCCCGGGCGAAAACATTAGCGTGCGCTTCCCAAAAGAGTTCCTTGGTATGTCGCCCGGTTTCTATATTGCCTCGGGTGATAAGCCGCTCACTACGCCGAAAGGAGAAGTATTGACGCGGATTTACTGGCACTTATCGTCGGTGGGAGCAGTACCTTTTGTCAGAACGGCTTCCACCGCGCTGAACAGAGCCGCCGTACCATTCCGGCTGAAAGTCCTACGCGATCCTTCCTGCTTCAGCCGCTGCGACGCGGGAGTTCTTTATGTTCGGAGGAGCGATTACAACACCATTGCGGATGCTTTGCACACAGTGTATGAAGAGACTGCCGGATTCTTGAAAGCAGGCGTTCCCGCATTTGCGAAGCAATTAGCGTCGGGTGTCGCGCTAGCTGAAGACCCCGGAGGCGGGCAGAGCTTCGGTGAGCATCGTTGTCGGCTCCTCGCGGATGCGGTTCTGCATGCCCATGAGGAGACGGAGTCGGCCGAGACAAGAGTTTGTTATGTCGTCAAATATCTCGAATCGCACGGCGTTAGTGTCGAGCGGCCATTCTTAAACGCGGGGTCTGGAGACAGCGATCCCACGTTTGCCGAGCGCGTCCCTGCGAGCGCCGCCGTTGCATCTGACAACGAGCCCGGCACGACAGCATTTCTGGCTACAGCCGATGAGCTTGGCTGGCGGTTGGTAAAGGACGCGCTGTGGTGCGGCAATCAATGTAACTGGGTCGGTGCCGACCCGCTGAGCGGTCGCAGGCGCGAAGCTGGGTCCGTGTATAAACCGCTCGATTCATCGCTGTACTCAGGCACCAGCGGGGTGGCTCTTTTCCTCGCGCAGCTTTATGCGGCCGCTGGCGGGAGCGAGCTGCGGCGCGCCGCATCGGGAGCCGTTCGGCAGGCTCTCGCGTGCCCTCCGAAAACGGCTTGCGGGCTCTACACTGGAAGTCTAGGAGTTGCTTTTGCCGCGTCGCGCGTCGGCGTCATAACGGGACAAGAGGAGTTCGTGCAACGTGCTTCCAAGCTGATTACTGACTTCAAGGGCGGCCCGCAAACACGAACCGAATTCGACCTGCTTTCCGGGCGAGCCGGCGCCATCGTCGCCCTGCTGCTTATTCGTGAGATCCTGCGGTGCGATGACCTGCTGGATACTGCCGGGAGACTTGCTGACGAACTGATCGAACGTGCAGAAGAGTCTGACTGGAAGTCGTCGAGTCTAAGTTGCGACCGGAACCTTACTGTTTCTCTCACGGAACGGCCGGCGTCGCCTACGCGCTTCTCGAGTTATTCCAAGCGACGGGAGAACATAGTTATCGCACCGTCGCAGAACGAGCGTTGAATTACGAGCGGCGCTGTTTCGACGCGCAGAAAGGGAACTGGCCGGATTTTCGCAGCGACAGGAATGGGAACTCTGGCCGGGGGCGCGGTTTTGCTACCTTCTGGTGCCATGGAGCGCCGGGAATCGGCGTGGCCCGCTTGCGGGCGTTCGAAATATTGGGTGATGAACGGTGCAATGAGGAGGGAATCATCGCCCTGAACACGACGCTTGCGACCGTTCGAAGCGGGCTCACCGCGGTGACGCAAGAGGGTCTCCGCCGAAGGTGCCGCGCCAAACGCGCTCTGAGATGACGGCTGTGCCGGTCTCGTGACGTGCTATGCCGCGACCCAAGAGAAACGGAATGTCCAACGTCGTGAAAAAATCGCCGGTGACCGTTCCTGCATAAAACCGGCTGTTGCGTTCGCCGTCGCGCCAGTTCACCTCACGCTCGACATTGATGCCCGCCATTCCATCAAAAATGTGCGCGTCTCGAAGGAATTTATAGTCGCTGAGTGACGACGCGCTGTTTCCGCCTTGCCAAATGGCAATCAGCGAGGCGCTATCGCGGCAGGAAGGTTGGCTGAAGAGAAAGCTCGTCGTGATGCTGAAAATCGTTGTGTTCGCGCCGATTCCTAGTGCAAGGCAAAAAATCGCAGTCAGAGCGAAGCCAGGATTGCGGCGAAAGGCCCGGCCCGCATAGAGTAAATCGGAGTATAGATCCTCCAGCCATCGCATTTGCCATGCGCCAGAGGTGTCTTCGGCCGCTTTCAGCCGCGAGCCAAATTCGCGTCGCGCTAATTCGAGCGCTTCGGCGCGCGCCATGCCACCCTGTTCGAGTTCCTCCGCCCGGCTTTCGATATGGAATTTGCAACTCGTCGGCAAGCTCAGAATGAAAGCGCGATTGACGGGCCAACCAACACAACCGAAGCCAAAGTTCCTTCAGAATTTGCATTGTGCGCCCCTACGCAGTCTTCATCACAAGCTGGATAGCTGTTACCAGCTTGCTGAATTCATTTGTTTCGGCGGCAAGCTGCTTCTGACCCGCCTTCGTGAGCTCATAGAAGCGTGCCTTGCGATTCGTGTCCGAAGAGCCCCACTCGGCGCGCAGCCAGCCTTTCAGCAGCATGCGGTTCAAGGCGGGATACAACGAACCTTCTTCCACGGCGAGGACGTCAGCAGAGCATTCCTTGATGCGTTTCGCAATGGCGTATCCGTGCAGCGGGCCACCTGCCAGAGTTCGCATGATGAGCATGTAGAGCGTGCCGGGTAATAGCTGGGGTGAATCTTCAGGCATGTGCCCCCTTCCTAGTCCAGACTACATATAGCCTGGAATAGGGAAGTAAGTCAAGTCGGAGTCGCTGACGTGACACATTTCTGACAAAAATCCGACTTATTCCGGAAATTTAGCGCATACAATCAGGATGTTATGACACCGCTGAGGCAATGGCTGAGGCCGCCAAAGGCGTTGTTATTGTTGCTTTTCCTGCTGACTTTCGCGTCGGTTTCCACTCTGGCTATATTTGGCTGGCAGTTCCTGGAACAGCAACGTATAGTGGAAGCGCAGCGTTCGCAAGACCGGTTGGAACACGCGGCGGACAGGATCACGGCGATGGTTCGTGAAGCCCTGGCAAAATCAACCGAGCGGCTTGGCGCTGGTCTGGTATCACCGGGCGACCTCCTGTTGACGTTGAGCCCAACCTCACTCAATGCCACGCCACCGGGACGCCTATTGTACTATCCGTTCTCACCGCCAGATCCGGAGCCGCATTCGAAGATATTTGCCGAAGCGGAATTATTCGAATTCGCCGAATCACAGCAGACGGAAGCTTTGCGTGCTTACGAACACCTTACGCATTCTGCTGACGCATCCGTCCGCGCTGGAGCGTTGATCCGAGCTGCCCGCGTGTTGCGCAACATGGGCCAGCGCGAACAGAGCATCGCCGATTACCGCAAACTGGCAGACATGAACGAAAGCGTTGCGGGTGTGCCAACCAGTCTGCTCGCTACGTTTGCGATCGGCGAGCTTTCGAATAACTATCAAGCGGCGTTAGATTTACGAAATGGTTTAAGCTCTGGCCGTTGGCGACTGACTCGCGGCCAGTTTGAGTTTTATTGGTCGGAAGCCTGCCGGATTACAGGAAACCGTGGGGAGCCGCCGGCGGAGAAGAACCGATTGACTCAGATCGCCGAATTTGTCTGGAACGACAGGATGAATCGTCCCGAATCGCAGGGCTATGAGACGGAGTGGATCGGGGGTGCTCCCGTCCTTTTGATTTGGCGTGGTACGCCGGAAGAGAGACGCGTCCTTGTCGCGCGGCCGGAGTCACTTATTCAGGGGAGCCCTCCGGGTGCAGACGTTCGTTATGCATTCGTGGACGCCAAAGGCTATACGCTCGCAGGCATGAAAGACGGATCGAGCCGTTCGGCGGTCCGCACCGCCGCGGAGAGCGACCTTCCTTGGACTCTCTTTGTGTCGGAAAAGAAGCCGGGTGCGAAGAACGCCCCCATCGCACAGCAGCGATTCCTGCTGCTTGGCCTCTCTATCATGATGTTGTTTCTAGTCCTGGGGACCTACTTTATTGCTCGAGCAATCCAGCGCGAGGCCGAGACGCAGCGAATGCAATCAAATTTCGTGTCCGCTGTATCGCACGAATTTCGATCGCCAATTACATCGATGCGCCAACTATCCGAGATGTTGGCGTTCGGCAGGGTTTCCTCCGAGGAACGCCGGCAGCTGTATTACGAGACGTTGCTAAAGGAAAGCAGCCGGCTACAGCGCCTCATCGAGGCGCTTCTTAATTTTGGGGGGATGGAAGCGGGCGCTCGCCAATATCAATTTGAAGAGCACGATGCGTTGGCAATTGTTGAAAAGGTGGTCTGCGAATTCTCGCCCCAAATCGCAGCGGCAGGCAAGCACATCGAGGCGGTCACAACAAGAGGTCCTCTTTGGATCGAAGCAGATTTCGACGCGATATCCGTTGCGCTAAGAACTTGTTGAAAAACTCATCCTGAGGCTCTTCCGTTTTAAAACATTTGCGGGCATGATTGTCGTATGCGAGGAGACGATCAACAGCAGTCGGGAATGTTCAGCTACGTATCGCTGGAGGAGCGGGTTCCGCAAGACCATCCGCTCCGAGCCATTCGCAAGCTGGTGGACGAGGTTTTGCGGGGCATGGCTCGGGAGTTCGACGGCATGTACGCCAAGACAGGCCGGCCGTCGGTGCCGCCCGAGCGGCTGCTACGAGCGGTGCTGTTGCAGATCTTTTACTCGGTCCGCAGCGAGCGCATGCTGATGGAGCAGATGACTTACAATCTGCTGTTCGGCTGGTTTGTGGGAATGGAACTGGATGAACCGGTGTGGAATCACGCGGTGTTCAGCAAGAACCGGGAACGGCTCCTGAACCAGGACGTGGCGCGGGCGTTCTTTGCGCGCGTACTCGAGCAGGCCAAGCCGCATTTGTCGGAGGAGCACTTTACCGTCGATGGCACGCTGATCGAAGCCTGGGCGAGTCAGAAAAGCTTTCAGAAGAAGGACGGCGGCGATGACACACCGGGCCAGTTCCGGGGCGACAAGCGGACCAACGACACGCATGCGTCCAAGACCGATCCGGACGCCAAACTCTATCGCAAAGGCCATGGGCAGGAGGCTCGGTTAGGTTATCTCGGCCATGTGCTGCTGGAAAATCGCAACGGGATGATTGTGGATGCGATGCTGACGCACGCCGATGGCACCGCCGAACGGGATGCGGCGCTGTTGATGCTGCACCGCCGGTGGCGCAAGCAGCGGAAACCGATCACCGTGGGCGCCGACAAAGCGTATGACACGCGGGACTTGGTGGCCACTGTGCGCGCCATGAACATGCGACCGCACGTAGCACAAAATACCAACCGGCCCGGCGGCAGCGCTCTCGATGACCGCACGACCGGACATGCCAGTTATCGAACCAGCCAGCGCAAACGCCCGCTCATTGAGAAGGCCTTTGGTTGGATGAAGCAAACCGGCGGCATGCGCAAAACCAAGCTGCGCGGTTTAGCCAAGGTCACCTGGCAGTTCGTCATGACTTCAGCGGCCTTCAATTTATGGAGGCTGCCGCGGTTGACTGCGGCCTAAGTGTGTCCGGAGCGCGAAAAAGGTGTTTTTCAACACCAAAACAACCATCCTCAGGTCCCAATTCTTTCGTACCTCGGCTACCTACGCCCGTTTATCACTCAAATTTCTCTCAGCGCTGCCCTATTTCAACAAGTTCCTAAGGAATCTTCTTGACAATGCGATTAAGTATTCACCTGACCAACCGATAGTCTGGGTCGAGTGTGGTTTGGATCAGGGCCGAGTTGCCATACGCGTGCGGGATCAAGGACTGGGTATCGCGGAATCAGAACGAAGAACGATTTTCAAGAAGTTCATGCGAGGCAGTGCTGCGATCGCGGCAAATGTGAAAGGTTCGGGTATTGGGCTGGCGATGGTGAGCCACATCGTGGCGGCTCATGGTGGCGAGATCACTGTGGCGAGTGAACCGGGCCGAGGCAGCATCTTCACGATGTTGTTCCCGGCCATGGAGAGAACATGACGAGAATTTTGATCGTGGAAGATGAACTGGGCATAGCGCTTGGTTTGGAGGATGACCTCAGGCTAGAAGGGTATGAAGTCGAGGTTCTCGCGGATGGACATGCTGCCTGCCGAACAGCGCTAGTTACTACGTTCGACCTGATCCTGCTGGACGTTATGCTGCCGGGCAAGGATGGATTTGAAGTGTGCCGTGAGTTGCGCCGCCGAGGTTTAAGCAGCCCTATATTGATGCTTACAGCGAAAGTGCAGGAAGCCGAAAAGGTCATGGGACTCGAACTGGGGGCCGACGATTACGTGACCAAACCATTTGGCACTCGAGAACTCCGGGCCCGAATCAAAGCGCTGCTGCGCAGGGGCAATACGCAGCGGCCTGGCGATGTCTACTCATTCGATGCCATAGAGGTCGATTTCGAGCGCGCTGAAGTACGAAAGGACGGACGGCTATTGGAGCTGACGGCAATTGAGTTCCGATTGCTTTCCGTATTCATTCGGTCTCGCTGTCGTGTGCTGACCCGAGATCAATTGCTCGCCGGTGCATGGGCACCGGACACTTTCGCATCAGACCGGGTGGTGGACAATCACATCGCGAACTTGCGAAAAAAAATCGAGCGCGATCCGTCGAACCCCAGATTGATACGAAACGTACGTGGTTTGGGTTACCGCTTTGATGGCTAATAAAGTCTTACACAAATCTTACTCGCCCTGGATTGAAATTAGACAGTAGATGGATATGCTCTTCAGCAGAGGACCGCGAACGTTGATCTTGACGGCGCTAACAGCACTGCTCTCACTGGTTCTTTCGCCAGTAACTGCAACCGGAGCTGATGCAGAGCGCAGGCTCGAAGCGGCGATCCAGCGGGAAATTGTCCTTGGTGACTTGAAAGGTGCGATGGCGCAATACCAGACCGTAATCCGGGAAGCTGCCAGCAAGGCCTCCGTGAGCCGCGCCTTGTATCGTTACGCGCGATGTCTTGAAAAACTCGAACGGCGGACGGAGGCCCATGACATCTATGCGCGAGTAATAAAGGATTTCGGTGACCAGCCCGAGGCTGCGTCTACTCGCGCACGTCTGGCAGGGTGGGATTACTCGGTTTCGGCTCCGGCGAATCTAAACTTTGAGCAGGGCGTTGCTGGCAAGCTGCCGGATGCATGGTTTGTGCCCGCGCTGCCGAATGATGTCGATCACTGGGCGCAACTTCGCCGCACCGGCTGCATGAATCATGACGGCTGTGCTGTCGTCTTGGTTCCGGACAACGCGCCGGTACGCGTAGGAAATCTCATGCAGAGTTTTAAGGCGACTGCGTACCGGGGAAAAACCGTCCGATTATCCGCGTGGCTGCGCCTGGAGCCAATCGCTGCTGACGATCGCGGACAGATGTGGTTGAGCATTGATCGTTCCGGTGACAAGACGGGGTTTTTTGATGATATGAGCGACTGCGCGATCCGCACTCCGGAGTGGACCTTCCGTGAAATTCGTGCCCGTGTCGATGAGGATGCAACGTTTATCAAATTCGGTGTGATGTCGATTGGGCGGGGACGTGTCTGGGTTGATCGCGTCTCATTCGCAGTTGATGAGTCCGGACCCAGACAGCCGTAACCGCATCACCAAGTCATTTGAAGAGCAAAAGAGAACAGAGGATACGTGTGTCCGCTCGCGGCGGACTTCGAGAGGCGACACTCGTGGGCAGGCAGATGAAGCCGCTGTGGATTGGGAGGTAATGATGTATTTCCGATTTGGAAGAGTAACCAGGCCGGCAATGGCGATTGGCGCCTTTGCCCTCGTTTTAAACTTTGTGATTACGACAGGGGCTCCGGCTCAAAGCGCCGGCCGGTCGACGGTGGAAACGCCAAATTGGAAAGACCGGCAGGAATATGAGCTGTTTTTAAAGATGTCGCAGACCTCGGATCCGAAGGCGCGGCTGCAATTATTAAACTCCTGGCAGGATAAATATCCACAATCAGATGTGGAGGCCCTTCGACTCAGATATTACGTAGCTACGCTTGCCATACTGGCGCAAACAAATTCCGCCGAACGCCAAGCGCTGCTGGACAAATGCCAAGAGCTGCTAAAGCTGGATCCGAAAGACACAAATGCTCTCTACCAGGTTCCGCTATGGGGCCCCATAGTGGGTGGCGCTTCACCTTCTTCAGACCTTCTCAGTGAGGTTCACGCGGCCGCGCAAGGCTTCATCAGTGGAGCGGACGAAGCATTTGCGCCGACGAATAAGCCAGCGGGGGTTAGCGATGCGGATTTCGTTAAGGCGAAGAGCTTCCGATCGAGCGTGGCACACAATGCCCTTGCGTGGGAGGCGACTTTTAAAAAGGAACCGGCAACTGCGGAAAGTGAATATAAGGCCAGTTTGGCCGCCAACCCGGAACAAGGCACGACCGCGGCGAAATACGCGAAATTCCTTTACGACCAGAAGCGATACTCCGAAGCTCTCTTCCAGTATGCTCGCGCAGCGCAGTACACCGGTCCGGGCCCCGCATTACCGATGGCGACAAGGTCCCAATTGATGGACTTCTTTACGACGGCTTATAAGGAGTTTCATGGCGGGATCGACGGTATGGACCAAGTTTTGGCCCAAGCAAAAACGAGCGCGCTGCCGCCTGCAAATTTCTCTATCGGAAGCGCAGCTGATGCCGCGAACAAAGATGCCGAAGAGCTAAAAAGGAGAATTGCCTCCGATCCCGCATTTGGTTTGTGGTATACAATTCGGCAGAATTTGACGGGAGATCAAGGAGATACTTTCTTCGATAAAACCGTAAAGGATGCATTGATCCCGGGCGGAGCAAATGGAGTACGGACCTTCTCTGGCACGGTGATATCAGTTGAGTCACCCGATAGGCCTGCCAAAGTATTGGCCGGAGTCGATGACCCGGCAAAGCCAGACGCTACACTCGAGTTCGCTAAGCCTTTATCTGTGCGCGCTCTTGACAAGATCAAGGCTGGCCAGAAGATAGAGTTCAGTGGTGTGGTTAGCAGGTATACCAAGGATCCGTACATGTTGACATTTAAAGAACCCACGATACCCGGCGTCGAAACGACCGGGGCAGACAAGAACGCGGCACATAAGCAGTGACTTCCGAATTGAAACACAGATCGTATCGCTTCGAGTAGACGTCAGGCGCTGCGGCTTCCGGCACGCAGAGCTTGCTCCTTGGCGCGGCGCAATTGTTCCACGCCGTCGCCCTGCGGATAAAATTCCATGGCGACGATGCGATCGTACTTGAGTTCCCCAAGAGTCTTGTAGATGTTGTCGTAGTTGATTTCGCCCGTGCCGGGAATGAAGCGTCCCGGGACATCGGCGATGTGGACAAGGCCCGTGAATTCGACGTTTTTCTTCAGCTTCTCAATGAGATTGCCTTCGGCGATCTGCTCGTGATAGAAGTCGCACAACAAGCGCACTTGCGGGTGATTGACGGCGCGAACTATCTCATAGCCCTCCGCTACCGAAGTCATGTAGTAATGCGGATTTTCCTCCGGATCGATATTTTCGAGGAGGAGACGGACCGGCTTGCCGTCGATCTTCTTGCCTTCGACGATGGAGGCTGCGCGCTTCAAACCTTCTATGCAGCTCTGGTGCTGGGTCTCGCGCGGCATACCGGGAACGACATTGCCGGACATGATAATGACCGCCGGACAGTTCAAGCGCTCCATGACGGGCAGCTCATTCTTCACGTCGGCCAGCATGGCGTCGCGGTCATTGGGATTCCCTATGCCGTGTTTCAGGCCCGCGGTGGTATCGAAGTTAATTCCGAGTTCCTTTTTCTTGGCCAGGACGCGGTCGAACTCACTGCTGGACCATTTCCGGTACTCACCCACCAACTCGGCGTTCTTATAGCCGGCTGCGGCGATCTTGTCGAGCTTCTGCTCGAATGGGGTGTCTCTGAAGACCGCCCAGAGCATTACGGAAATGTCATAGGGAGCGTTCGTTTCGCCTGTCTGCGCGGCCGAGGCAAGTTCGGGAGCCGTTCCCAGCGCGGCGGCGCCTAGGGTTGCGGAGGCAAAGGTCTTGGAGAAATTTCGTCTGTTCATGGCTTGGACCTGGATTCAGCTACTTCGAAGCATATCGCGCCTCGGGCAAGGCGAATGCAACATAAGACGAACCAGTGGGCGCCGTCGATTTGCCTCCGCCGCAGGCGACCACTATAAACTCCTTGCCGCTCACTTCATAGACAGCAGGCGTAGCGTTCCCCGCCGCGGGCAGCGTAGCTTCCCAAAGCAGGTCGCCGGTGGCCTTGTCGAAGGCGTGCATCTTTTTGTCATAACTGGTGGCGGCGATGAAGAATAAACCTCCCGCGGTGACGACACCTCCTCCGTAATTCTCGGTTCCGGTGTTCGTTGGCCCCTTTGCTGCGAGCTCAGGATACTCGCCGAACGGTTTTTTCCAAACGAACTTGCCGGTATTGAGATCGATCGCGTTCAACGTGCCCCAAGGCGGCTGGACGGCGGGGTAGCCTTGCGGATCCAAAAACCTGTTATAGCCGTCGAAGCGGTATTTCAAATCGATCGGCGAGGGAGCGCTTTCGCCGCCGAGCACGGTAACATTCTCGCCGTACTCTACATAGCGCACGATGGCGTTGACATCCTGGCTGGGTAGCCGGGCGAAAGAGGGCATACGCCCATTGCCTTGCCGAACAATCTGCTTCACCTCATCTTCATTCAAACGGTCACTGATTTTCTGCAGAGAGGGGAACTCGGGCGGAGCGCCGGTCAGATCCGCCTGGTGACAACCGGCGCAATTCTGCGTATACAGATCTTTGCTGGTGGTGGATTGCCCTGCTGACCGATGCTGCTGCTCATCAAGCTTCAAGACCCAAGCCATCTCGTTGGCATTGACGTAGAGATAACCGGTTTCCGGGTCGAAGGCAGGACCGCCCCATTCGCCACCTCCGTCCATCCCGGGGAACAGTAGGGTGCCTTGAAGGCTTGGCGGGTCAAATTCACCGGCGTTTCGCAGCTGCTGAAATCGGTTGAGCACGGCCGCGTGAGCCTCAGGCGTGCGGTTGGTGAGAATGCTTTCGGAGAGGATCTGGCGCGCAAACGGCGGCGGGGCCGAAGGTAGTGGTTGAGTATCGGCGGTCGCTTCGCCATCCACATCGCTCCGCGGATATTTTGTGTATTTAATGGGAAACAGGGGCGCGCCGGTCGCGCGATCAAATACATAGACAAAGCCGGATTTCGTGATCTGCGCGACTGCATCCGTGGCGCGTCCGTCATGCCGAACCGTTACCAGCGCTGGTGGGGCGGGCAGATCGCGATCCCAGATGTCATGCCGAACGGTTTGGAAGTGCCAAATTCGCACGCCGGTCGCGGCGTTGAGGGCCAGCAAGCTATTCGCGAAAAGGTCATCGCCTAAGCGATTTGCGCCGTAGAAATCGAAAGACGCCGAGCCGAGGGGCGCATAGACAATGCCGCGTTTCACATCGAGGCTCATTCCGGACCAGTTATTGACGCCGCCGATGTACTTCCAGGCCTCTTTAGGCCAGGTGTTATAGCCAAATTCGCCAGGATGGGGAATGGTATGGAAGCACCATCGCAGCTTGCCGGTGCGCGCGTCATAAGCGCGGATGTCACCAGGCGCGGCGGGCAGCGTTTCGGGCACGATGCTTCCGACAATAATCAAGTCTTTGTAAACGATGGGCGGACTGGTATCCGAAATGAATTGCTGGGCGGGATCGCGCCCGAGATCGTAACGCAGATCTACCCGGCCATTCTGTCCAAAATCACCAACAAGGCTACCTGTTTCCGTGTCAAGCGCGTAGAGAAACTGGCGGGCGACGAACAAGACCCGCTTATGCTGGTCAGCGCTGTCCGCCCAGAAAGTCACACCGCGGTTTCTCATTTTGGCGAAGACGCGATGTCCCTCATTTGGATCAAAGCTCCATTTCAGCTTGCCGGAAGCAGCGTCGAGAGCGATCACCCGTAGTTTAGGAGTGGTTGCGAAGAGGACGCCATCCACTACAATCGGATTGCATTCCAACTCAGATCCAGGAAATGCGTCGTGGGAGTCGAAAGTCCAGGCGACCTGAAGCTGCTGAACGTTGGTCTTATTTATCTGCGTCAGGCTCGAGTAATGGGTATTTTCAGGGCCGCCGCCGTACATGGGCCAGCCGCGGGAGTCGACTGCTTTTCTGGAGTGGGAGGTGAAGGCAGCGCCCAAGACCAAGGCGCACAATAGGAGAAAGACGGAGAAGGGCTTTCGCATTTAGGGCTGTGAGTCGAATTATACTGACCAGCGCCCAAAGTAGAAAGTGATAATAATGAAGTTCAAGCCAGACAGTGGAGAGGTGCCGCATTCGTCCTGAAGTTCTTAGGCGCGGGCAACGGGGTAGCGCGCGCGAAATCGCCCAGGCGGTGGGCAGCAGCCGACGGGATTTCCTGCGCGGTATTACGGGCGCGACGGCCGGCGCAGCCCTCTTCAGCATGGCGCCTTTCCGGGCGCTTGCACTGCCGCAAACCAAGAAGGCAGTGGTGGTAACGTTCGGCGGCGGCGCGCGCGACGAGGAGACCTTTATGCCGGAAGGTCAAGAGAACATTCCGCACCTGCTGAATGAGCTCATCCCGCAATCCACTTTCTACACGCAAGTCATCAACCGCGGCATTCTGGGACACTACGTCGCCACCGCGAGCCTGGCGACCGGAGTCTATGAGACCTTCAACAACTTCGCCGCGGTGCCGCCGGATAATCCTACCGTCTTCGAATATTTCCGTAAGGAGCTGAACCGGCCGGCGACAGACGCCTGGGTGGTAGCACCGAGCAACGGCTTCAATCGCATCGGAGAGAGCGGCCATCGAGGCTACGGGCAGGGCTTCGGGGCGGGCGTTATTCTTCCCAAGCGCCTGCTTTCGGCGGCTCTGTCGTCCGCGGGTGAAGGCCAATACGAGCATCTGCTGCGCGACAACTACGAGACTCCGCTCTACACGCCTGAAGTCGCCGGCAGCGAAATAGATCTGCACGAGATGGCCGAACTGCTGAAACTGTCCGTCAGCGATTTCACCGGACATGCGCGGAACCTCGCCAGCCCGGACGAATTATCGGTCTACATCGCGCGTCAACTTATGCGGCAGCTTGCGCCCAGTCTTTTGTGGATCACGCTGCACGACATCGATATCGCCCATTCCGGCACTTACTCGCTGTATCTGGAAGGCATCAAGCGGTCTGACCGGTTGTGCGCGGAGATTTGGAACACGATTCAAAGCGAGCCGGAATACGCGGGCAAGACAAGCATGTTCATCCTGCCGGATTTCGGCCGCGATTCGGATATGGATGTGGGCGGCAACGGCTTCCAGCATCACCGGACGGGCGATCCGCTTTCACGGACAACCTGGATGATGGTGATGGGCCCCGGCGTTCGGCAGAACGTGGTGGTGGATCGAGCAATTGAATCCACCGATCTGGTCCCAACGCTTGGCAAGGTGCTGGGATTTACGCCGCAGCTGTCGCAGGGTAAACCGGTGACGGAGTTCGCGTAGATGCAGCCGGCTGAGCTGACCGCCGATCGGTTCCGCGGCTATCCGCCGCTGGCGCGGCAGCTTGCCATCGAGCATCTGGCGACGTTGCAGCAACTGCCGCTGGCCCTGCTCCCTCTTCTGCTTCGCGAGTTGATCGCCTACGACTGGAAATTTCCGGCGGAGCGGCGAGAACTGGACCACCAGCTTGCCTACCTTCGCGCGATGCCTCCGGACCAATTGCGAATATGCGTGCAACCATTCGCAGATCTGCGCCTTTCGCCAGAGCTTGAAAAAGTAGATTGGGTGGATTCGCCGGCCGAGTTCTCTGAGAAGCTGACGGCGTATCTTTGGGCTTCACATCAGATTGAAGCCTTCCGAACCGCGTCGGTGGAATATGTGCACAAGTTGAATGCAGCGGCGCCCACGGAGGCTTTGCCCACTCACCGGCTGGGGATGGTCATCGTGGGCGAAGGCGTTTCAGAGAACCGCTATCCGCTCTTCCGCAAGCTGCGTCCGCTGGGCGTTTACTACAAGAATGTGGATGGGGCAAACGGGAAAAAAATCCTGCTCGATGCGCTGGCGGATCGCGCGAAGGCATATCCGCAACCGTTCGCGCACTGGTATATAGATGGCGCGGCTAACCAGCCCGTTCCAGGGGTTCAGGTTACCTGCATGAGCTATGCGGCGATGGATCAAGTACGCAGCATGCTGGTCACGAAGATGCGGAAAGTAATGCAGCCGGGCGGCGGCGGTCCCGAAGTGCTGCGCACGATGCTGGCCCAGATGCGCCCCGAAGAACTGGGGCTGGCAGGTACCGGGGATGCGGCCGTGCTGAATCATTTTCAGGTGAGCGTTCTGACGGAAGGCTCAGGGACACAGCTGTTCAGCACGACATTCGTACAGTGGTCCGCGCGCGAGGCCTTGCGGAGAGCCCAACCGCTTACGCTGCTGGCACACTATGCGCCGAGGCAGCACGAGCAATCTATGCGAGAGCTGCTTGCCGGAGGGCATCAGAAACCGGTTCCTGATCCGCAGGGTTCGCTGATTGATGCCGATATGGGCGCTTACTACACGTGGATTAATCAGCAGCGGCTCTCAGGCGCTGATACCGCGCGTTTTCTGGTCTGGTTCGAAGGGCACGGCGAAGCGGTGGTAGTGGCGCCCGGGTTCAGCGGCGGCACGATTGATAACAGTGCCATCACTTTGAAGGAACTGGTGAGCCGCCTGGCCTGAGAACGCCGTTAGGCGGGCTGAAATTCTACTTTTTTGCCTGCGAGCGACAGGTTTTCGCGAACGAAATTTTCGTCCCATAGATTCGAATTAACCGCTGAGATGTGCGGATTTTGCAGCACCCACAGATAGGCCTTCAGCGGCGGCTTCATATCGCCCGCGATAATCTTGTTCACTTTGTCTATGCGCCACTGCGGCAAGGGCTGCAGTTCCTTATGGTGCGTGGCTACGGCATGCGCCGTCTTCATCGCGATCATGCCCACATTCTTCGCGGAGGCGTCTAGAATTGCCTGGTCGACATATCCGCCATTGATGACGTTGTACGCCACCATGACCGCATCGTAATGCCCTAAGTCAGTGGCTTTGCGCACAACCGCCGCAGGGTCGTTATGCGAAGTGACTCCCAGGAAGCGGACCTTACCTTGCTTCTTCAACTCCTGAAAGGTTTCGTAGATGTGAGGATTGTCCAGCTCCGTCGCGATGTTGGCCCCGTGCGGGCACATCATCAGATCAAAGTGATCTGTGCCGACGCGTTTCAGGCTGCCATCGAGGGAATCCATAATGCACTTGCGAAATTTCTGGTTCCCTTCCACTAAATGGGCGTAATCCGGCAGCATGGCGGCGCTGAGATACGCAGGCGCAAATTGATTGTGCTGGCCCGGGAAATAGGTGATATAGTAGCCCGGTTTCTCCGCGAGGTTCGTACGCTGGAGCTCCGCGACCCGCTGCATGATGGCGTTTTGTTTGGCGGCCGGCAGACCATCGAAAACTTCCTTATACAACTGGTTTCGCAGCGTGCCGAACGCACTGATCTTGGTTTGCAGGAAAACTTTTTCGCGCCTGGAGGAGCCCGCCAGGAATTTGCCGTACGCCATCTCGCAATCGCCATTGCCGTAGGCGGGCGCCATATCGAGATAGTTCAGGCCCATTTCCAACGCTAGCGCTAGATGCTCGTAATTGGTGGTGCTGATAGGATCCCCGCCGGAGATCACTTCGGAGATCATCAGGTTGGTGCGGCCAAGCCTGCGGTAGGCCATACCGGGCTGCTTGTTGCGCCACTCCACATCCGGCGCGTCAGCCTGCGGAGCGCCATTGGCCGACCGCGCCCAGGAAGACGAACTGATAGCGATGCCAGCGGCGGTTTGTACGGTCTTTTGGAGAAAGCCGCGTCGCGAGTCCTGTTCACCCATCGAAACCTCCGTCAGCCGACTCCGCTATGTTAGCAGCCGGCGGCCTGCTGGCGGAGGCCCTGCAGCTTCAACCAATCCGAAAGGCGGTCAGGCCACGTCCGCAGCACCGGGTCGCTTTGCGCCAGCCCAACACCGTGGTGTCCGTGCAGATAGATGTGCATCTCGGCCGGAACCCCGGCCTGCCGCAGCGCCAGATAGAACTGAACGCTGTTCTGGACCGGCACCACCGGATCGTCACTGGTATGGAACAGAAATGTGGGCGGCGTCTTCGGAGTGACTTGTAACTCGTTGGACAAGAAGCGCACGAGTTCGGGATCGGGTTTCTCGCCGAGCAGCGCGTGGAGCGAACCGAGGTGCGCGTAAGGTTCCAGAAACGTGATAACAGGATAGGCGAGGATCATGAAATCAGGCCGGCAGCTTTCCTTGTCAACCGGGTCGTCACCCTTCGGGTCGCCGGTATCGAAATGCGTTCCGGTGGTTGAGGCGAGGTGGCCCCCAGCGGAGAAGCCCCACACGCCGATACGATCCGGCTGAATGCCGAAATCAGCAGCATGAGCACGCACATAACGGATGGCGCGCTGCGCATCCCAAAGTTCGACCGGATAATGATACTTGGGCCCGAGCCGGTACTTCAACACGAACGCGGAAATGCCAAGCCCATTCAGCCATTCGGCTACCTGTTTACCTTCGTGATCCATGGCCAGATTGAGGTAACTCCCTCCCGGGCAGACTACTACGCCCGTGGGCACCTTGCCGCTACCGGAAACCGGGTACAAAGTGAGAGACGGCTTATCCACATCGGCGTCACCCTTGGCGCCCGGAGCGCCATCAGGCCAAAGCAGTATGGTTTGATGCTCGATTGCTTGCGCGAAGAAAGGCAAGGCAGACAGCAAGCTGCCAAACAAGAGAGCCCAGATTCGTTTCATCCGGTTTAGATACCCAGCTCCTGCTTACAGGCGGCGAATTGCTCGGCGGCAAATTCGAGTTCTTCCGCGGTGTGGGCGGCCGAAACCTGCACACGAATCCTGGCTTTGCCTTGAGGAACGACCGGATAAGAGAAGCCGATCACGTACACGCCGCGCTTCAGCAACGAATCTGCCATGCGCGTGGCGAGAGCGGCGTCGCCCAGCATTACCGGAACGATGGGATGCTCGCCAGGCACGATCGCGAAGCCATACGCCGTCATCCGCTCGCGGAACAACCGCGTATTCGAGAACAGCTTGTCGCGCAAGTCGGGGCTGCCGGTGAGCAGTTCCAGGACCTTGATGGATGCGGCTACTATGAGCGGCGCGACCGAGTTCGAAAAAAGATAGGGTCGCGAGCGCTGCCGCAGGAGATCGATGATTTCATGGGGTCCGCTGATATAACCGCCGCTTGCTCCTCCTAACGCCTTGCCCAGAGTTCCAGTGAGGATGTCGACGCGGTCCACCACATTGTGATGCTCATGCGTTCCGCGGCCGCGCTTCCCCATGACGCCCACGGCGTGCGAATCGTCCACCATGACCAGCGCGTCATATCTCTCGGCCAGGTAGCAGATCTCCGGCAGCTTCGCGACAAAACCGTCCATGGAAAATACGCCGTCGGTGGCGATCATGCGGTGGCGGGCTCCGCCAGCCTCTTTGAGCTTGGCTTCCAAATCGGCCATATCGCCGTTCTTGTAGCGGAAGCGGGCCGCTTTCGAGAGACGAATGCCGTCAATGATGCTGGCGTGGTTCAGTTCGTCGGAGATGACGGCGTCTTCCTGCTCCAACAGCGTTTCGAAAAGGCCGCCATTGGCGTCAAAGCAGGAGCTATAGAGAACGGTGTCCTCTTTCCCGAGAAACTCGCTGAGCCGCGCTTCCAAGTCCTTGTGAATGGTCTGTGTTCCGCAAATGAAGCGGACGCTGGCCAGCCCGTAGCCCCACTCATCCAATGCCCGGCGCGCCGCGTCGACCACCGCCGGATGATTGGCCAGACCGAGGTAGTTATTCGCGCACAGGTTTAGCACCACATCCGGCCCTACACGGATCTCCGCTTGTTGCGGGCTTTCAATAAAGCGTTCGCGCTTGAACAGACCGGCGTTTTCGATGTCACTTAGCTTTTGAGTCAGGTAAGGCTCAACATTTGTGTACATGCGGTATCTCCTCCTTTATGCGGCGCGACCTCAACAATCTTTCACGTTCACGGCAAGCCCGGCGAGGGCGGTCTCTTTGTAGCGCGACTGCATATCCAGGCCTGTCTGGTACATGGTTCGAATCACTTGATCAAGGGACACTTTGTGGTCGCCGGATTCCTGCATCGCCATGCGGCAGGCGTTGATGGCCTTCACTGCGCCAATGGCGTTGCGCTCGATGCACGGGATCTGGACCAGGCCTCCAATTGGATCGCAGGTCATGCCGAGGTGATGCTCCATGCCGATCTCGGCCGCATGCTCAATTTCTTCGTTAGTCGCGCCCAGCGCGCCCGCAAGGCCGGCCGCAGCCATGGAGCAAGCGACGCCGACCTCGCCCTGACAGCCTACTTCAGCACCCGAAATAGAAGCGTTTTCCTTATACAGAATGCCGATCGCGCCCGCAGTCAGCAGATAGCAGAGCAATCCCTCATCTGACGCGCCAGGCTGAAACTGCCGATAGTAACGCCCCACCGCGGGCACCAGACCGGCTGCGCCATTAGTGGGAGCGGTGACGACGCGGCCGCCGGCGGCGTTCTCTTCATTCACGGCCATCGCAAACACATTCACCCAGTCCATTGCGCGCAGGGGATCTGTTTCAGATTGCTGCTGGATTTTCGCAAGAAGCCGGGGCGCGCGCCGACGGACGTTCAAGCCGCCGGGAAGAATTCCTTGTGTCCGCAGCCCGCGCTCAATGCAGGCGTCCATCACAGACCAGATATGGGAGATGCGTTGGCGAACCTCTGCTTCGCCGCGGAGCGCGCTTTCGTTCTCCAGGATGATTCGCCATATGGGCAACTGGCGCTCCGCGGCGCGCTCGAGCAACTCCGCGCCATTCGAAAAGGGATGCGGCACCCGCAGCGAGCCGGTTTTCGCATGGGCCGGCTCGCCTTCCTTTACGATGAAACCGCCGCCGATCGAGTAGTAAACGTCACTTGCCAACAATTTGCCTTCCGCTTCAAATGCGGAGAAACGCATGCCGTTCGGATGTCCAGGCAAAATCAAATCTGCGTGGAAGAGCAGGTCCTGGTCCGGCTCAAATACGATATTGCGCGCCTTGAGCAGAGACAGACGCTTCTCTGACCATATCTGCTGAACGATGGCGTCAATCTGCGCGGGATCCACGCGCTGCGGCTCTTCGCCGGACAACCCGAGCAGCACCGCGCGATCCGTTCCGTGGCCAATGCCGGTCAGCGCAAGTGAACCGTAGAGCTCCGCCCGGACACGCGAGACATTGTGCAGAATGCCATTCTCTTCCTGCTCCGCCACAAATCGCAGCGCAGCGCGCATAGGGCCCATCGTGTGCGAACTGGAAGGACCGATTCCAATCTTGAACAGGTCAAAGATGCTTGTCTTCATGCGCCCGCTTCTAGAAACCGGATTTCCGGCTAAGATGCATCGGTCCAGTCAAGAATCACCTTTCCGGAGTTGCCTGAACGCATGACTTCAAAGCCCTTTTCAAAATCGCGATAAGAGTAGCGGTGCGTGATCACGGAAGTGATATCCAGCCCCGACTCCAGCATGACGCTCATCTTGTACCAAGTCTCATACATCTCGCGCCCGTAAATGCCCTTGATGGTGAGCATGTTGAAGATAACGGCGCGCCAGTTAATAGCCATCTCCGTCGCCGGGATGCCGAGCATGGCGACTTTCGCGCCATGGCTCATGTTCGCGATCATGTCGCGGAACGCAACCGGGCTGCCCGACATCTCCAGACCAACGTCGAAGCCCTCCAGCATGCCGAGCGTCTTTTGCACGACCGCGACCGGGGTCTCGCGCGGATCCACAGCCAAAGTTGCACCCATCTTGCGGGCCAGTTCCAGGCGATATGGATTCAGATCGGTTACAACAACGTGCCGGGCGCCAGCGTGCCGTACCACAGGAATGGCCATTAAGCCGATGGGGCCTGCGCCGGTGATCAAAACGTCCTCGCCCAGCACCGGAAAGGAAAGCGCTGTGTGTACGGCGTTCCCGAACGGATCAAAAATCGCCGCCACTTCGCAGTTAATGTGCGCTTCGTGCCGCCAGATGTTGCTCATGGGCAGGGCAATGTATTCGGCGAAAGCGCCGGGACGATTCACGCCGACGCCTTTGCTGTACGCGCAGAGATGCCGGCGTCCGGCTAGACAGTTCCTGCAGCGGCCGCAGACTACATGGCCTTCGCCGCTCACAATTTCGCCGGCATGAAAGTCATTCACATTGGAACCGACCTCCACAATCTCGCCGACGAATTCGTGTCCAATGGCCATGGGCACAGGAATGGTCGCCCGTGCCCATTCGTCCCACTCATAAATGTGCAGATCCGTACCGCAGATACCGGTATGGCTGACGTGAATTAATACATCATTGATCCCAATTGACGGCTCCGGAATGTCTTCCAGCCAGAGACCGCGCGAGGGATGGCTCTTGACCAGAGCCCTCATGCCTGTTTTTCTCTATCCCTTGTCATCCATTCGTATGGTAATCCGGCTGTTATGGATGGTAGTGGGTCAGTTGTCGAGTGGCGACGAACCGGACACAACTTCTAAACCATACTTCGGTGGTGAATCGATCCAGAATGCGCGCTCCTCAACCGGTGTTCCGAGTCCAGGCCGATGTGACGCGGCGAGCATCAGCGATTCTTAACGAATTCGATACACGACGGCATCGTCGACGAAGCGGTCGTGTATCATCTGCCCCCCCAGGCGCATTCCCTCAACGCTCCTGGCTTTTCCGAAGATACGACGCAATGTTCGTACAAACGGGTCGGTCATTCCTAGAATCAGCAAAGGCGGCGTGTTTTCCAGCGCTATCCCGGCCCGGTCGAGGGCATCGTGCACACGCCCGTAGGCTTCGGACGGTTCTAACCTGTCGAGATTACGAGAAGACAACACGAAGCGCCAGTCTTCGTACTCTGGTGTATGAAGCCACATCGCCAGACTTATTCCTAGGCCTGAACTGTCAAGAGCTTCAAGAACTTTCGCGCCAATTGTTAAATCAGCTGTCACCAATGCCGTTTTATCCATGGCAACACTCCGTGTTTATTGTTCCCAACTGCTTCCAGTAGAGCAATGGCAGCATTCTTTTCGTAGCGGCGATAGCGACTCTGTTCCGACCACTGCTGCACCAAGTCCCAATTATTTCGAAAAGCTGGATCTGTTCTCGCCTGCTCCAAGCGATCCACTTCCAACTGGGCGACTTTGACGAGATCATTAAGATTGTGAGTATGGCTGGCATCCACACTTCTCTTGTCGGGAAAATCAAATCGCCGTGTGCCTTTCGCAATGCATGCTTTCAGTCCACACTCAACAGAATATCCGGCCAGATAATAAGCTCCATCTGTGAAGCCCGCTTTCAGTAAAGACTTGGCTTCGGAGAGCCTGGCCTTGGACAACTCCTGCAATTCGCCTCGATTCACTGTCGACTATCGTAACCAACAAACGCGAAGCGGCTGGCAGATGCTCCAGGACCGAATCGGTTCTCATAATCTGCTAATTATTTCCGTTTGGCGACAACTACCTCTTTCGAGAGTCACAGTAGATCGCTTGTGACTCAAAAATTTCGTGACACCGCCGACGCAGTTTTCCGGATGGCGCCCCTATCACGCGCGAGCCGAAAACTGATTCCCTACCGTACGGGTCCTGCTGTAACGATAGAGTGGTAGTGCTCAGGAGCGATTCGCCCTTGAGACGGGAAAATCTACTCAGCAAAGCGACTCACACGTAATGAAAGCCATCACCATCATTCCAGGCACGCCGAATTCGGCGAAAGTTCAGGATGTGCCTGAGCCGGACGCAAGCGAAGGAAGCCTGCTGGTTCGCGCCTTGGAGTTAGGGATCTGCGGAACCGACTTTGAGCTGATCTCGGCAGACTACGGTTGGCCGCCCAAGGGAAGCGAGTACCTGATTTTGGGCCATGAGTCGTTGGGCATTGTGGAGGAAGCGCCTGGCGATAGCGGCTTCAAGAAGGGCGATCTCGTTGTGGGCATCGTCCGGCATCCGGACCCCGTTCCGTGCATTGCCTGCGCGGTGGGGGAATGGGACATGTGCCGCAACGGGCAATATACCGAGCGCGGCATCAAAGAGCGCAACGGTTTCGGCTCCGAGCGATGGCGAAGCGAGCCCCGCTTCACAGTGAAGTTGGATCCAAGCCTTCGCGACGTGGGCGTTTTGATGGAACCCACGACGATTCTGGCGAAGGCCTGGGACCACATCAGCCGCATTGGGGAACGCGCCAAGTGGCAGCCGAAAAACGTCTTGGTAACGGGGGCCGGCCCGATTGGCTTGATCGCTGCGTTAATGGGTAAACAGCGCGGCCTGGAGGTGCACGTCCTGGATGTTGTAAAGGAGGGCCTGAAACCGCAACTCGTACATGATCTTGGCGGCACTTATCACAACAGGGCGGTTAAGGATGTGGGATTCCAGCCGGACATCATGATCGAATGCACTGGTGTTGCTCCGGTTATCGCCCAGGGCATGAGCCAAATCGGCAACGACGGCATTCTTTGCCTGGCCGGGGTTTCTTCACACCACCAAGACCAGATGCTCGACTTGGGTACCATCAACCGCACGATGGTTCTCGAAAACAGCGTGATCTTCGGCACGGTAAATGCCAATCGGCACCACTACGAGATGGCCGAGGCGGCGCTCCTGAAGGCCGACCGCAAGTGGGTTTCGCGTTTGATTTCGCGGCGAGTTCCTTTGGCGAACTTCTCCGAAGCCCTAAAGCGACGCCCGGACGATATTAAAGTAGTCATCGACATCGCCTCCAACTAAGAGCGGCAAATTGCCATTGCGCGTCTATAACCGGAGGGTTTAACGAAGGAACGATGACGCTGCGGATTGAAGACTACGCTCTTATTGGGAACAACGCGACCAGTGCGCTGGTGGGCCGCAATGGCTCCATCGATTGGCTGGGCTTTCCGCGATTTGATTCCGGAGCCTGCTTTGCCGCGCTGCTCGGCACCAAAAGGAATGGCCACTGGTCCATCGCTCCGCAGGCCGAACAGCCCAGCGTGACGCGCCGCTACCGCCAAGGCACGCTGGTGCTGGAGACGGAGTTCTCCACACCGGACGGGAATTGCGTTCTGATCGATTGCATGGACCTGCATGGCGACAAACAGCATGTTTTTCGCCTGGTGCGCGGGCTCCGCGGACGCGTACCGATGGAAATGGAGCTGGCAATCCGTTTTGACTACGGGTCTCTGGTTCCCTGGGTCAGCCGTTTGCCTGATGGCCGCATGCAAGCGATTGCGGGACCAGACCGGCTGACACTCGCCACGCCAGTTGAACTCTGCGGCGAAGATCTGATGACCCGCTCGCGATTCGACGTGGCGGAGGGACAAGAGATCCCGTTCTTGTTGACCTGGTCTTATTCCTACACGCCTGAACCTCACATGATTGACGTTGCGGCCGGTATTGAGACTGTCACGAAAAGCTGGGAGAAATGGTCGGCGAAGCATATTCCGCGAGGTCAGTATTCGGAAGCGGTGCTGCGGTCTATCATCACGCTGAAAGCGCTTTCAGACCATAAGACCGGCGGTATTGTGGCCGCTGCCACAACGTCTTTGCCCGAGGAAATTGGCGGCGTACGGAACTGGGATTACCGCTTTTGCTGGCTGCGCGACGCTACCTTTACTCTCTACGCGCTGTTGGAAACGGGGTTCACCGAAGAAGCGCGGGCTTGGCGCGACTGGCTGTTGCGCGCCATCGCCGGCAATCCGAATCAGATGCAGATCATGTACGGTTCTGGGGGCGAGCAGCGCCTCACAGAGTTCGAGCTGCCTCATCTGCAGGGATATCAAGGCTCCAAACCAGTCCGTATCGGCAACGCCGCATCTGAGCAGTTACAGATTGATGTCTATGGCGAAATCCTGGACTCGTTGTTCCTGGCGCGCTGCAAAGGTTTGGGAGCTTCCGACGCCGGATGGAGCTTGCAGGCCGCGCTGGTCAGGCATCTGGAAAAGATATGGCCAGAACCGGACGACGGTATCTGGGAAGTTCGCGGCGGCCGGCGGCCTTTCGTTTTTTCTAAGGTAATGGCGTGGGTGGCATTCGACCGGGCCGTGCGCAGCATTGAGGAGTTCGGCGAGAAAGGACCGTTGGAGAGATGGCGGAAGATCCGGGCCGAGATTCACGCCGAAGTCTGCCGCTTAGGCTACAGTCACGAGAAGGAATCGTTCGTTCAATACTTTGGTGGAACCGCTCTGGATGCCAGCTTGTTGATGATGCCACTGGTGGGGTTTTTGGCCGCCGACGACCCGCGAATCAAGAACACCGTGGCGGCTATTGAAAAGCACCTGGTGCAGGATGGCCTGGTTCAGCGTTATGACACCCGAGCCTCCGTAGACGGACTTTCCGGAAGGGAAGGCGCGTTTCTGGCATGCAGTTTCTGGCTGGCGGACAACTATTACCTGCAAGGGCGGCACGATGAGGCTCGCGAGCTTTTTGAGCGGCTGCTGGCCCTGCGCAACGACGTCGGACTTCTTTCAGAAGAATATGATCCGAAGGAGCAGCGAATGCTCGGCAATTTCCCGCAGGCCTTTTCGCACCTTTCCCTGGTAAATACGGCGCACAACCTGACCGCCCCTGCGGATAGCAAACCCGCTAGGCATCGCGGCCGATAGGCGCGACTACCAGCCTTCACGGCGTCGCAAATTTAATATGTGAGCTACGTGATGGCGGCTGTGCCAGGCATACAAGCCGAGCGCCCAATCCAGCCGGACTTCGCCATGTTCGGCGTGGCGGAAGGACCTGGCGAAGTCTGCGCCGGTCATCGCCCGAAGCAGTAAGGCCCACCTTGCGTGCAGGGCTTCCAGCAACGTTAAAGACACACCCGGCGCCGCTGTTCGGGCATCCGGCAATTCTGCCCACACCGCTTCGTCATATGTTTTGATGGCGGGAGATTCTTCGGTGAGGGCGAATTTGAACCTCGTATAGCTATTGAGATGGCTGTCCGCAACGTGATGCACGACCTGCCGAACGGTCCAACCACCGGGGCGGTAGGGAGTGTCCAGCTGCGCCTCGTTTAAATCAGCAAGGGATTGCCGCAAATTGGCGGGTAATGCATCAATCTCAACGATCCACGCTGCCCGAGTCGGCTGATCAATGGTCTGTGGCGGCCGATAGCGGCCAATGGGATACCGCAATTCATTTGGGGCGACAGAAGACTGAGCGCTCATATCTGTGGAGTAGATTAACAAGTCCGGGCGATTTTTTCCGCGCCCGCCCGGAAAAGCCGCCGCCTTGGCTGTTTCATAGGCACCTAGCATGCGAGACGGCAGGCCACGAGAGAGTTTTCCCCAACCCCAAGTGCAACTCCCCAACAGGCTCTCTTGTGGCCCCTGCTTATTTCGCGCGGCCTTCCGGCGGCCTGTTTTTTTGTACTCTTAATTAGTTTATGGAATCGGCCAAGACTCTCCGGTTTCCCCAGTCGGCTAGCTGGGACGTAGCCTCGGTCGTGGAAAATGTCCGTGAACTTGTGCTAGAGCAATATGATCGCGAGCAAATACCCCTTCGCCGCTATCTGCTGTTTCTGGGATTGAACGAAGAGTCGGCTCGCGAGACGGTGCAGGAAACGTTCTTGAAGCTTCATGAACACCTGCTGGCTGAAGGAGATCGAAGTAATCTGCGGGCGTGGCTTTTCCGCGTCGCGCACAACCTTGCGCGGAATTCGCAATCGGCGTTTGGCTCCAGCAGGACGGATCTGGTGGCCGACTTCACCAAATCGGCGGAACCCGCTGCGGGCGGCATCTCCGCCGAAGAGAATCTTCTCGAAAGGGAGCGCCAGCAGCGTCTGCATCACGCAATAGATCAACTGAGTCCGGCGCAGAAGGAATGCCTGGTGCTCAGATCACAGGGTTTAAAGTACCGCGAGATCGCAGGGGTACTGAATCTGTCGGTATCAACCGTTGCTGAGAATGTGCAGCGCGGGCTCGACAGGCTAAAGGAATTGATATGAAGGAGCGGGATCGCGTTTCCACGCATTTGAGCAAAGATCTTCTGGTCCGCGCGCTGGACTGTGAGCTGGCGGCCGCGGAAGAGCGCGCGGCCCGGGATCATCTCTCGGTTTGCGCGGAGTGCAAGCAGGCCTACGCAGACCTGCAGCGGCTTTCCGTGGAAATAGAAATATTGGTCGCGGCGACGCCCGCTGCGGATAATTTTTCTGATCGCCGCAATCTGGCGCGGCAACTCGAAGCCGCGCACATTGGCTCTTCGGAAACGGCAGTGGTGAACCCTGGAGCAGTGGACGCGGGAATGGTGCTGCGCCGTTTTGGTTGGGGCATGGCGATTGCGGCCACTCTTGCTGTGGGAATTATGCTTGCGCCGCACTCGAGAGAAAAAACCGGTACCGTAACTTCGGCTGCTACCGCTGCGCAAAGCGCCACTTTGGAAGTGGATGACGAGAGTTTTATTCCGTTGCCCTATTCGAATCCTGATCTGCCAGTCAATACTTCCCGTATTGTGCAGATGCAGGTGCCGGTGTCGTCTCTTACAGAAGCGGGCATCGTTTTCGAACCGGTAGCGAATGGCACTCTGACCGCCACCGCGGATCGGACCGTTTTGGCCGACGTTTTAGTCGGTACGGACGGCCAGCCGCTGGGAGTGCACATCCTGGGTGTTGAATAGATGGGCGTCGAATAGATTTTGTTGAGGATTGCTAAGTAGGAGACAGTCAATGAAAACAGTTACTTTCGCGGCAGCACTTTTGCTCGCGGGCTTGGCCGGCTACGGTCAGACGCCGGCAGCACCGCCCGGACCACCGCCACGTGGTGAATTCGGCGGCCATGGATTTGGCCCCCGAGGAATGCCCGGTATGCGTCCGGGCAAGGTGGTAACAGGAGCGCCTTACTCCGCCAGCTTTACAGATACGTCTTCGCAGACTCTGCCGGGTAATACGATAAGCCGGTCGACGAGCGGAACCGTGGCTCGCGACAGCCAGGGACGGACGTACTTCACTGAGACTCTGAAGGCTGGACCGCTGGCCCAAAACGGACCGGCCACCTTGACGTTTATCTTTGATCCAGTGGCGGGTTACAGCTACGTGCTGAACTCGAAGGCCATGACAGCTATGCGCCGTGCGATCAAGCCGCACAATGGCTCGGAGGCTGTTGAACCTGCTGGCGAGCCGAAAGAATCACGGCCTGGAACCACAGTTACAGCGCTCACCAGTCCGCCGATGAACTGGGGAGTCAACGTCACCGGCAAGCAAATGACGCATACCATCCCGGCCGGCGAGATGGGCAACTCGGCTCCAATTGTGTCCACCAGCACTGTCTGGTACGCGACCGATCTTCAAACAGTGGTTTACTCTACCCATGCGGACCCGCGCTTTGGGACATCCACTTATGCGCTTTCGAACATAAGCACAAGCGAGCCCCCGGCTACGCTCTTCCAGGTTCCATCCGGCTTCGCGGTGCAGGATGCACCCGCTTTCGGGGGCGGCCGGCGCGGCCCGCACGGCCCGCCGCCTCTTCCGCAGTAGTCTTCCGGCATCCTACGTATAGTAAGATCCTCCTGACAATCCGTTCAGGAGGATCTTTTTGTTTCCGCGCTCGCCGCTTCTCATCGCGTGTCTTCTGGTTTGTTCCGCTTCCGCAGTATTAGCGGGTCCACTCGCGCCGTTTCATCTTCGTTGCGAATACCTCGAAAATCCCGCCGTGCTCGATGTTCCGTCGCCGCGGTTTGCGTGGTTTCTAAATCACACGGAGCGTGCCCAGCGGCAAACGGCTTACCAGCTGCAAGTGAGCCGCGATTCTGCTTTCCATTCAGAAATGCTCTGGGATACGGGTCAAGTGACGAGCGCGGATGCCATACAGGTGGAGTATCATGGCAAACCGCTTGCTTCCGATACCACTAACTTCTGGCGCGTGCGCTACTCAGATGCGAACGGCGAGGCCAGTCCTTGGAGCGAACCTGCCACATTTACTACGGGACTCCTTCAGCCAGGCGATTGGAAGGCGCACTGGATCACCGGCGGCAACCTCCTGCGCACGGAGATCACAGTAGGCCCGGAGGTGAAGCATGCGCGCATCTTCATCGCGGCAGCGGGCTACTACGAATTGCACGTAAACGGCCGGAAGGTGGGCGATCATGTGCTCGACCCCGCGTGGACAGATTACTCGAAACGTGTTCTCTATTCCGCCTACGATTTGGATTTGCATCGCGGCCGCAATGCGATTGCGGTGCTGCTGGGCCGCGCCTGGTATGGCAAAGTAACCAATCAAGCACCCAGGCTGATCTGCCAGATCCAAGGCGTTTACGCATCAGGCAAGCCGCTACTCTTTGTCTCGGATGGAGAATGGCGAGCGTACAAGAGTCCGATCACGATGGATGACATTTACGATGGCGAAACCTACGACGCCCGCCTGGAGCAAGCCGGCTGGGATCTGCCGGGCTTCCGCGGAGAGGGTACGCCAGTGCAAACCGTCGACATGCCGGGCGTAACGCTCTCGGCGCAAATGATGCCGGCCATCCGGATTGTAGACAGTCTCGTCCCTCGCAAGATGCTCGAAGCCGCGCCGGGTATTTACGTTTTCGATTTCGGTCAGAACTTCAGCGGCTGGGCCAAGATAAAAGTCCAAGGGGCGGCCGGAACGCGCGTGCAGATCCGTTACGCGGAGATTGTTAACCCGGATGGGTCGCTTATGGTTGACAATCTACGCAGCGCCCGCTCAACTGACACCTACATCCTGCGCGGCGATCCGAACGGCGAAGAATATGAGGCGCGATTCACTTATCATGGATTCCGCTACGCCGAGCTCAGCGGCTTTCCAAGCGTTCCTACCATCGATACTATTCGCGGCCGCGAAGTTCACAGCGCCGTTGATTCCATCGGTAACTTCTCGTCCTCTGACGCCCTGCTCAACGGCATCCAACACATGTTCCTGTGGAGCATCAAAACGAACCTGGCTAGCGTTCCGACGGACTGCGATCAGCGCGACGAACGCCTCGGCTGGATGGGAGACGCGCATTTGTCGGCTGAAACCGCGATCATCAATTTCGACATGGCGGCCTTCTACACAAATTTCCTTCGTGACATTCGCGATTCGCAAGGCAGGGAGGGCGAAGTCCCGAACATCGTCCCTTACATCAGCCGGTTTAACCGCACCCGCGTCGGCGATCCTTCCTGGGGTTTGGCGTACCCGCTGATCGCCGAGTTTATGTACGAAAACTACGGCGACAAGCGCGTCTTCGAAGAAAATTACACGGGCCTTAAAGCGTGGGCCGACTTCCTTCACCGGCATGCGCCAGATGGCACGGTCGACTACTCTTACTTCGGCGATTGGGTGGCGATCGACCCCACTCCGAAAGTGCTTGCAGCAACCTGGGCCTATATCAAGGCACTCGACATAGTTTCGATGGCGGGGCAGGTTTTGGGTAAAACGGACGATGCGGCGCAATACCACTCATTGGCGGATTCCGCCCGCGCAGCTTTCAATCAAAAGTTCCGTACCCCCGAAGGCTTCTATGCAACTGGCTCGCAGACCGCGCAGGTTCTCGCGTTGGATGCACACGTAATGCCCGGCGCCGCCGAAGGCCCCACGATGTCTCGCCTGCTGGACGACGTAAATTACTTCCACGATGTCCACCTCACGACTGGAATTCTGGGAACCAAATATCTTTTCCCGGTGCTGGCCTCGCGGGGCCACGCGGACCTCGCCTATGAAGTCCTCACCCAGCCCGATTACCCCGGTTATGGCTTCATGCTCGCGCACGGCGCGACCACCCTCTGGGAACTCTGGCAGGAGCGAACCGGACCGGAGATGAATTCGCACAACCACCACATGTTCGCCAGCGCCGGAACGTTTCTATATAACTTGCTCGCAGGCATCAATCGCGGCGAGGGCATGGCTTACAGCAACATTCGCATCGAACCGGAGTTAGTTCACGGATTGAACTGGACGTCCGCCTCTACTCAGACCGTTCGCGGCCTGGTTGCCAGTTCCTGGCAGCGCGTCGGCAGCGGGTACCAGCTCAAGGTAATGATTCCCACAGGCGCCACCGCGTCCATTCACCTTCTGTTGTTAAAACTCTCGGATCCCATGATTGCGGAGAGTGGCAACGTCATCTTCGCTGCCGGAAAGGCGCAGCCCGGCGCCCCCGGCATCTCATCCGTTCAGATGGTGCACGGAAATGTCGTGTGCGAGACTGGTTCAGGAACGTACGTGTTCAACGTCGGCGAGCGCGAGCCTTAGCCCTTTTCGCGTGGGCCGAGGCCTTGGTCACTTCACGATGAACCGCGATGTCGCCATGTAGCGACGATATTGACGGAACTGCATCTCATTCCGAAGCAGCAGTCGTTTTCCATGACGGACGCTCAGGGTGGCGGAGATCGGCAGCAGGTAATTCTCGCCACCCACCGTAACGTAGTCGTAGCTCACCGTAATGACGGACTCCCGGTACAGGAAATCCGGCGGTAGGCCGTCCGCTTGAATGCTTACGTATTTGACTCCATAGGTGTTCGGGTCCACATAAACCTGACCGTGAAAGCCGGCGACCATGGTGTGAAGCCCATCCTCGGTAGTCAACGAATACTCCGAGTGCGCCCGCGCCACGCTATATTGCAGCACGCCGACCGTCGAGCCTTCCAGCTCCGCGTGTCCTTGCCACTTAAAGTCGGCCTGAGCGTGTTCAGAGAAAACCGCATCCAGCAGCTCGCCGAATAGTCCGGATGTTTGCAGGCCGCCCAGGTGAGCGCGGTCGGTATGATCGCGGACGCCGTTTACCTCGAGCGTGTTGCGCTCTTCCTTCCCGGACACAAACCGGATCAATTCCGTGATGGCGTCTTTCTGCTTCCAGTTTTCGCGGCCGGTTTTGTCGATAAAACGCTTCGTGGTCTCGATGCAGACGAAATTCGGCAGTACCGTCTGATAATCGATGGCCCGTCGACGGGTGCCATCGATCAGGGACTTCAGTCGCGCGGCGTCCAGCGATTCCGCTCCGCTTTGAAGCTTGGGCATCGGGCTGATCGTCAACAGGGGCGTGTCCACAGCATCCGCTGGCGCGGTATATGTGCTTTCGGCGGCGGCCGCCGGGCCGGCCATTTCCAAATCAAATTCTCTCCGCCGCTCTGTCGTTTCCGATCCCTGCGTAGCCGTCGCAATCAGCGTGTAATGGCCGGCGCTCAGCGATTTCTCAGGAATTGATACCAAAAAGGAGCGCGGCTCTGCGCGGTCCTTGCCTTCGGACGTCATAGGAAAAGTGCCGACCACAGAAGCACCGCGCAAAACCTCCAGTTCCAAGTTCACCGGTGAGGCGATCGCGGCGTTTGGATAGATGGTCAAAAACACGGGCAGAACAGCGTCGGGCTTGGCCTTAACCGTTGATTTGACTTCCGGCACTACCTTCTGCGCCCCGTAGCGGAACGGATCATCCGCTTCCATCCCGCCCGCAGCGCTGTCCAGGCTTCTTATTAAAGTCACATCGGCGAGACCCAGCCCAGACTGCTCGTTAGAAATGCGCAGAGGCAATGATTTACTGCTGATCTCGTTTGCGTTCTCGTCGCTGACAGCTACGTCCATCCGGTATTCGCCGGGCGGCAGCACCAGCGATTTTTCGAGGGTGTACGTACCGGCTTGAATCTCTTTTTTGCGCTCCTCCGGCGCTTCATACGGAACATCCTGGCTAATCTTGTCCGCAATCTTTCCGTCCGGCGTTCGCAAAAGCGCCACGATAGAAAAATGCATTTTCAGGACACGCTCAGCTTGATCGTCGCGCTCGTTCACCAAGCCGAGCGGCACTTGCACTGCTATGGCAGTTCTTGTCCCGCCTTGCTCTCTTCCAAAACGAAACGCCTCGACCGAAAAGGGAAGCCACGTCTCGGGCTTGCCCGCATCCAAGGCCTTCACGAGGGGAATTTCGAAAGCCGCCAGGTCCAACCCGCCTGAGGCAGGCACCGAGAAGTGGCCGGCGCGGCTTTGCACTTTGACGTGCGGCCGGTCCACGGCGATGGAGACTCTACAAAAGTGTCCGTCATATTGCTCGTCTTCGGGCAAGTAGGTTACCTCATAGTAAGTATCAAGATCCGCCGCCGCCCGACGCATGGGCTCGCGAACATCGCCGGTGCCATTTGCATAGAGACCGCCCGTCCTTTCCGCAATTTCTCTCACCATGTTCTGCCTGTCGATAGACGATGCGTTCGGAAGGCCGTCCAAGTCGGTTCCTCTCGAAGGTCTGTCTGCCTCGTTGGGCTCCGACGATTTGACGACCCATCCCTGCCCCATCGAACCGGAGACACCTGCCATTCCGGCTGCATTGGCCGCTGCCTGCGCGCTCACGCCGCCCATATCTACGGCGTAAATACTCACGCCCGCGCGATTCGCATTCGAAACGATCGCCTCCACCTGCTGCTGAGGTGTGACCGCAACGCGCGGTTGAGCGGCAAAAAAAACGATTTCCTTACGGCCCGGAATGCGCGCTTGCTCCTTGCTCAAGCCGATTAACCCTGCCACCCACGGGCGCTCATGCTGTTCGCGTATGAGGCGCTCAGCAGCGGCAAGGGCATCGTTTTCAAGACCGGTGAGCTTCGCCTGCGTCGCATTCGCCTGCGATTTCGGTGGGGGAACCGCTACGCCGGTTGGCGCTGGACCCGCTCCGACGACATGTAGAATAGCTTCGCGGTCCTGTGTGTAGGGTTGCAGCAACTGCGGATGCGCTCCGACCTTCCAAACCGAAAAATAGGTGTTTGGCCCGCTGGCGGATTTGAGCATTTCCGCAATCGCCATCCGCATGGGCCGCACCGAGTCAGAATCCGCGGAGTCCATGACGAACGAGACGAGCCGAATTTCATCCGTTACGCCTGAGACAAGTTGCAGGCTCTTGAGCTTTCCTGGCTTTCCGTCGTCGGTAATCAGCAACTCTTCGGGCCGGAGATCAACCACAGATCGGCCGTGCTTGTCGCGGACCACCAGGTCGAGAGTGACCTCCTGACTCGCTGACTGAACCTTCGGGCCGCTCGCCGCTCCACTCCCGGGCTGCTGTATCTCCGCTGCTGCGAGAACCAGCGGGAGAAAGGCGACGATGCTCGTCGCCAACACTCGAAATAGCGAGGACATGACTCTCGGATTCAGCACGACAGGAGAAGTAGTCTAAAGTAATCATCTCCTATGATTCGGACCTGATCGACGAGGTCACGAACTTCTGGTCGGGGGAGCGGCTGTCGCATGAATATCTCAGCTTGGCTCGACGTGCCGTTAGCGGCGCGGACGAAGGACTAACGATCACGAGGCTTCTGAGTACGTGCAGTGTTGATAAGCCATTGCGAATCAGGTACTTTGGTAATGGAGGAATGGCCGAGTGGTTTAAGGCGGCGGTCTTGAAAACCGTTGAACCCGGAAGGGCTCCGGGGGTTCGAATCCCTCTTCCTCCGCCATTGACAGATCTGTTTCCGATGGCCTGCCGATCGGTACGGCGCTTTGCCGTGCCCAAAATGTGCCCGAAATGATGGAAGTAAATTATTTACAGCTATTTACATCGCTTGTACCCCGACTTGTGCCTCAGGTAAACTGCCCGATTGTGGCGGCGAGTATGCCGCCAATGGATGCCTACAGTTCCTTCACGTGTCAGCCGACATTAGCCATATGGCGACGAACGCCGACCAACGCTGGCGCTCGCTGATGACGTTGAAGAAAATTAGGCCGATGGACTACGATACTATAGTATTCATATCCCTCTGACAGCAGCAATGGGAACCTTCCAGCCGGGCAGGCCTACTCTAGCCATCAACGAGATTCATCACGGCGATTGCAGGGAACTACTGTCCTACATCGAAAAGGACAGCATTGCCTGCAGTGTCTGGTCACCGCCGTATTTTCTGGGCAAGCAGTACGAAGCATATCTCAAGAGCTTCGAGGAATGGCAACTGTTGATCAGCGCTGTGGTGCAACTCCATTTCTACATCGTGAAGCCGGGCGGGTTCCTGGTGGTCAACATCGCCGACATTCTGTGCTTCAACGATCCTGACATGCCCCGCATTCAGGCTGAAAACATCGACCGCAGGCGTTCAATCATTACGCGCGAGGACGTCCTGAGGGCGAAGGCCAAGTATCCCTACTACAATCGCAATGAACTCGCCGCTGTTCTCGGCTGTTCGGAACAGACCGTCGATCGCAGGCTTAACGGCAACAACATTCGCGGCGGTAAGTATGCAGCGCAAACCCGCGTCAAGATCGTCGGTGGCCTTGTCGAGGAATGGGGTACGAAGGCAGGGTTTTATCTGTACGACCGGCGCATCTGGATGAAAGACGCGGCATGGGAAAATAGCAAGTGGTCAACTCTTTCGTATCGCGCTGTCGATGAATTCGAGTACCTATATGTTTTTTGGAAACCGGGCATCACGACCGTCAGCCGCGACAAACTGACGTCCCAGGAATGGAGTGAGTGGGGTTCGCGCGGCGTATGGCAAATCCCATCAGTGCGCGCCAATGACGACCATGAGGCGAAATTCCCTGTGGAATTGCCCCGCCGAATTATAGAGCTTCTGACCAGCCCCGGAGACACCATTCTCGACCCTTTCATGGGAAGCGGCACAACGGCCGAAGCGGCCATCATCGAGGGACGCAATTACATTGGCATCGAAAAATCCGCCGAGTACGTCGAGCTCGCGCGCAGGCGCATCCAGAAAACGATCAATCGTCCCACGCAAATGGGGCTGCTGGATCAATAAAAATCGATTGCACGCGCCAATTGGCCTTCGCTTTCAGGCGTGCAAAACTCAATCGTGTCCTGAAAACCTCTCCCCTTGTCGGAGCGTTTGGCCCGCTGACCCAAATCGTGTCCGTGGCTGTTGGATTATAAACGTCCTGCAGAAATCCATTTGGAACACATGCCACGATGATTTTCTTCAGAATATTCGCGCCGCCCTCGGTGTCGTATACGTATTTGACGAAAATCGTCGTCGTAATGAATCGAGTGTCCTTGAGTGTCGCCACCAAAGGCACGCTCCCCGAGACATCAAGAGTCTGTCCCTGCCGAACCTGCCGGATGCGCATCGATGTCTGCGAGGTTTGAAGCCGAGCCACGCCAGCTGTCTTCTCCGCCTTGGAATCCACCAATAGAACTTGTCTCACCGCGTAATCGGGCTCGAAAATATATCGAGCGCGCTTGTAATCCATCTTACCGAAGACCCGCTGCGCCGATCTCGACATCCCCAGTGAATCGAGCGCTTCTGCCGTTATGTCTTCGCCGATGTCGGCCTGGAGATCGCTCTCGCTTGCGAAGATATCGAGGGCCTCCGCGCGGAACAATTCAATGGCTTGCGCGACAAACCGCGTTGAACCTTTCTCGATGGCTTCAATGAGAACAGGAGCTGTGGCCAACGTATGCGGATCAAGGAACATTCAGCGCTTGGCGGTCGGAACGGCCGCCGCCCCCCGAAGTAGTTCCCAAGCCTCGCAATCAAGAGCGGCCGCCATCCGATTAAGGATGCGCACCGAAGGCGACTTTATCCCTCGTTCAAGCTGGCTAACATAGGTGCGATGGACGCCAGCGCGCTCCGCAAACTCCTCCTGCGACAGTTCCGCCGCTTCGCGTCGCCGCTTTATAGCCTGCCCGAGCCGTCTTTCCGTGAGATCGAATGCCAACGCACATTTTCACAGCCTTGTAGATTAAAGTGCTATAGACGAAAGTATTCAAGTAACGAAACCGTCAACTCCGTTGGAATATTGTTGCGGTTCCCGTGCCCAAATCATGCCCAAACTTTGCCTTTTCGCCCGTTCTGACCTGACTGGCACAATGCAGAATCTTGTAACTTACAGAAAGCCCGTACTCTCGAATGAACGAATCCCTCTTCCTCCGCCAGAAAACAAAGGGGTTAGCATACCAACTTTGCGGAAGGAGATCATTCGAGATTCCATTTCGTGCAAACGTCCGCTTCTTAATCTCCGAACTCTGTTTTTCGATAACAGCGCGCAGTTTCGATTCGAAGTTGTCTATCGCTAGCTACTTCTCGTCGCAAAATGGAGCGTCGGGCTCGGCGCCAAACAGAGAGAGTGGGTCAGTTTTGGTGCCAAAACATTTCCTATTGATCCTGTTCACGAGTGGCCGCACAATTAAGACATGAGCACACGACGCAAGGCACAGGGGCAACGGTCCCTTTTGGAAGGCATGGTGGACCTGGATGTGCGGGCGTTATGGGAACCGTGGATGGTAGAGGCGGATCGGCTGTTGGAGGATGACGAGTTGATCGAGGCGGTCTTTGCAGCGCAAGGAAGGCGCCACGAACATAGCGCACGGCTGGGTCGAGGACAGACGCCGGCCGAGGTGGTGTTGCGATTGCTGCTGCTGAAGCACGTGCGCAACTGGGGCTTCGACAGGCTAGAGCGTGAGGTGGCTTTGAATCTGGGCTATCGCGAGTTCACACGCATTGGTCTGGAGAAGGTGCCGGATGCGAAAGCGCTGGCGCGTATTGCGCAGGCCTTGAGCGGCGAGGTCATCGAGCAGATCCACGAGCGGTTGGTCGGAATGGCGCAGGAGCGGGGCGTAGTGAAAGGCCGTAAGATGCGCGTGGACACAACGGTGGTGGAGACCAACATTCATTACCCCACCGACTCGAGTCTATTAGGCGACGGTGCGCGTGTACTGACACGCACACTGAAGAAGATTGAGAGCAAGGCTGGCAAGTTGAAGCGCGGTATCCGTGACCGTACTCGCAGCGTGAACAAGTGTGTGCGAGCGATTGCGAATTCCAGCCGCTATCAAGGCGAAGCGGGTGTGTTGAAGCGCCAGCAACACTATCGCGGTCTGCTGCGGCTGACGCGACAGATTTTGAACGACACCAAACGCACAGTGAATGAGACGGCGTTGCGGCGGAAGCCCGGAATACGGGCCTTGCATGAAGATCTGACAACCATGGCGGAGCGGGTGCGGCAAGTGGTGAAGCAAACCAAGACGCGCGTCTTTGGAGGCGACACGCAATCCCCGGAAAAGATCGTGAGCTTGTTTGAGCCGCACAGCGAAATCATTCGGAAGGGCAAGGCCAGCAAACCGACCGAATTCGGCAAGCTGGTGCAGTTGGCGGAAGCTGAGGGCCAAATCATCACGCACTATCAAGTGTTCGATGAAAGGCCGAGCGATCGCAATCTACTGACAGAGGCGGTGGAAGAACAGCAGCGCAGGCTGGGACGCGTGCCGCATTTGGTGGCGGCGGATGCGGGCTATTACGCGCAGGCGCATGAGCGGGCGTTAGGTGAAATGGGAGTGAAATGGATAGCGGTGCCCAACCGCAACACGCACAGCCCCGAGCGCAAGGCGATGGAGAAGCGCCGCTGGTTCAAGAAAGCGCAGGCTTGGCGGACTGGTTGCGAAGGTCGCATCAGCGTATTGAAGCGGAGACATGGATTGAGGCGGAGCTTGTACCGCGGAGTGGAGGGAATGAAACGATGGGTCGGTTGGGGAGTGTTCGCCGACAATCTGATCAATATCGGCAAGGCGCTGAGCGCGGCGGGTGCGTGAGCCGCAAAGGGCCGAGTTGCCCCCTTCGCCACCAACAGTCGGCGAAGAAAGAGAACATTTTGCAACCGCGAATCGAGCGCATTGAGATTCCGGCGAATCAAAAAGAGCTATTTTGCGACGCGAAGTAGCTAAGCTAAGTCAAAACGGTCGCAGGAATCGCCGCGGCGTTTTTCCCGGCAACGCGGCTTGATCGTATCGACGCTTAGCGAATTCGTGGCACGATGAGAATCGCACAATGGTGACGAGTCTTCACTTCCCGTTCCGCTTTGACCTGCAATTGCTGCACGCCGACCTGGAAACGGCCAAGGCGTTCGAATGGCCGCTGCATTACAATCAGCACGACTACGGAGGACGGTGGAGTGGGGTCGCCTTGCGCTCCGCTAACGGAGAGAGCGCTCAACTGATTGCCAGCCCATCCGGAAACCCTTTGTTCAGCGATACGCTGCTGCTCCGGAGATGTCCTTATTTCCGCCAGGTGCTTTCCACTTTTCAATGCCCGCTGAAGGCGGTTCGGCTATTGAGCCTCGCTCCGCAATCTTTCATCCGGGAGCACTCCGATCATGCACTGGGGTATGAAGACGGCGAGATCCGTATCCACATTCCTATCCAGACAGATGCCGATGTAGAGTTCTATTTGGCCGGCGAACGGCTTTTGCTGGAGGAAGGACACAGCTATTTCCTCAACGTGAATCTCCCTCATCGCGTGAATAACCGTGGGCAGACGGAAAGGATTCACCTGGTGATCGATGCGGAGGTGAATGAATGGGTTCACACGCTGTTTCGTCAAGGTGCCGCAGAACACTGGGACGTCCCCCGCTGTCTCCGGCCCCCACGAAACGTGGACGACTTCCGACGACACGTTCTTACCCAGCCCGCTCTTCAGCCGGGGCTACAAATGATAGAAGACCGGCAGCGATTCACCGACGCGTCGATGGAGTTGGGCCGGAGCCTGGGATTCGATTTCCATGATGGCGATGCGGACGCAGCCCTCCGGTCCGGTCCTCTGGCTTGGATGCCCGATCTTGTGGGACCCCATACCGCTCGGCTGGCGCTCGGATGGACGCCACGTCGCGTTTTCCTGCGTGACGCCCGGCCATTTGCGGAATGGGTCTACACAGGACCGCGGCGCTTCACGGAACCCTTCTTCGAAAGCAGCCTGAAGGTTGCGTTGCGTAATCCATTCGCGCAGATGTTTCGCCGCGAGATGCCCTTGGAAATCGTGAATGAAAGTGATTTCCGGGAACGAACGCTGGAGCCATCGGGCTTCATCTTCCATATGTCGCGGTGCGGTTCCACGTTGGTTTCACGGATGCTCTCCGTTCCAGTAGGGCATTTGATGATCTCGGAAGCTCCGCCTCTGGATGAAATAATTCAGGCAAAACGAGAGATGCATGAGCTTCCGGAGGCGGAACATGTCGAATGGCTGCGCTGGGCAGTCCGCGCCCTGGGGCAGCGCCGCACGGGCGAGGAAACCAGGTACATCAAAATGGACGCTTGGCAAATCCACAGCCTTCCGCTGATTCGCGCGGCGTTCCCGGACACGCCCTGGGTTTTCGTTTACCGCGACCCGTTGGAGGTGATGGTCTCCCAGCTGGCTCGACCGGGCACATTGAATATTCCAGGGGCGCTTGATCCGG
>CAVPKW010000002.1:0-36282 GCA_963705805.1 uncultured Acidobacteriaceae bacterium | reverse complement strand
CGTGTCGTCCGTGACGGGACAGCCAATTACCTTGGCTATGGCCCAGCAGACGCTGCGGCATTTGGCGGCTGTTCCGGAACGCCGCATCTCGGTTGAATCCATCCTGCGCGCCGTGGCCGAGCGGTTCTCAATGCCGCCTGCGCAACTCAAGGTCAAGAGCAACACCCAGCAGATTGCCTACCCGCGGCAGATCGCCATGTATCTGGTCAAAGAGCTAACCCATGCGTCGCTACCGGAGATCGGCCGCTATTTTGGCGGAAAACACCACACGACGGTGCTTCATTCGATCCAAAAAATCGAGGATCTGCGCCAGCGGGATGAGGATTTGAACAACCTTATCAACTCCCTAATCGGCTCCCACTTCAGTAGAGTTATGCCGGTTTCCCCAAGAGCCCCTCCCGCAGGACTTGTTCAAGCTGTTCAAAGGGCCACAGCGTTTATGTTTGGCAGAAATAAAGGGCAAGATTTTTTTACAGCATGGAAAGCTACAAACCACTGGTTTTGCCATAATTTAGGAAGAACTAATATTTCCACAGTCCCTACTATTACGGTTCTATTTTAGTGTTTCATTACTAGCATAGTAAGAGTAAGAAAAGACTTGGGCCAAGGAGCTCTTGTACACACTCAAATCGAATTCTCGGTCAGCAGGTCGGATCTGGTAAGAGAGCTGGGGCTTACGCAGGGTGTGGTGGAGAAAAAAACCACGATTCCGATTCTTTCGAACATCCTGATTGAGACGGATACCGACCAGGTTTGGCTAACGGCTACCGATCTGGAATTGGGGATTCGGTGCGCTTGTCCGGCCCGGGTGAAGAGAGAGGGTGCCGGCACGATACCGGCGCGCCGGTTGCTGGATTATGTGAGGTTGCTGCCGGACGCGGACGTGCAGATCAAGATTCAGGACAATCACTGGGCGAGTTTGGTTTGCGGGCGGTCGCGGACACGGATTGCGGGCATGTCGCGGGAGAGCTTTCCGGAATTGCCCCAAATGCCGGAGCAACTGGCGAAGCTGCCGCTATCGACTGTGGCCGAGATGATAGAGCGGACGATTTTTGCGATTTCGGCTGAGGAGTCGCGATTCACGCTGAATGGGGCGTATTGCTGCTGAAGAATACCGGCCTGGTGATGGTGGCAACCGACGGCCACCGGCTGGCGATGATTGAGCGGGCATCGGAATTGGATGTTAGGGCAGCTACAAGGCGCTCCTGCCGAAGAAAGCGATGCTTGAGATTCTGAAGCTGGCGGCGGACGGCGATGAGCGGGAAGTGGAATTTGCAGGGAACGATAACCACTTGTTCTTCCATCTCGACAAACGGCTTCTGCTGAGCCGCAAGCTAACGGGAAATTTCCCGGATTACGAGCGGGTACTGCCAAAAGAACACCCGCATATGGTGGTGATTGGGCGTGACGATTTCCGGGTGGCGCTGGAACGTGTTTCGCAGTTTTCCGACGAACGTTCGCGAGCGGTACGGCTTCAGTTGGTGAACGGCGAATTGAGAGTGCATTCATCGATTTCGGAGACCGGCGAGAGCGAAGAAACGATTCCGGTCGATTACAGCGGGCCGGACACCGAGATTGGTTTTAACGCACAATACATGCTCGATTTCTTGACGTCGCACGATCAGGCGGAAATCGAGTTCCATTTCAAGGACGGCAACAGCGCTGGCGAGCTACGGCCGCAGGGCGCGTCCGAGGGCGTGAATTACCGGTACGTAGTGATGCCAATGCGCATCTGAGCGCGACGGAAGAGATAATGACGAAGACGAGAACAGACGGACAGTCTGTGAAAAGTATGGCAACAGTGGTTAACGAACACGAAAACTACGACGCAACCAGCATCAAGGTGCTGGAAGGGCTTGAAGCGGTGCGGCTGCGGCCTGCCATGTACATAGGCTCCACGGGCGAGGCGGGCTTGCACCATCTGGTGTACGAAGTGGTGGACAATTCGGTGGATGAAGCGCTGGCCGGATACGCGACCGAAATGACGGTTACGCTGCACATCGACGACTCCGTAACGATCGTGGATAACGGCCGCGGCATTCCGGTCGATCTGCACGAAGATGAGGGCATTTCGGCGGCGGAAGTCGTGATGACCAAACTGCACGCCGGCGGCAAATTCGATTCGAACACCTACAAGGTCTCCGGCGGCCTACACGGTGTAGGCGTGAGCTGCGTGAACGCGCTGTGCGAGACCCTGCATCTGGAAATTTGGCGCAACAAGGAACCTGGGAACAGGACTACGAGCGCGGCATTCCGAAAGGCCTGCTCACGGAGACCGGCAAGTCGAACAAGACCGGAACGAAGATCACATTCAAAGCCGATCCGACGATCATGGACGCGACCAAGTTCAATTTCGATACACTGGCCCAGCGGCTGCGCCAGTTGGCGTTCCTGAACAAGGGTCTCAAGATCACCTTGACCGATGAACGAGGCGACGACATCCGCTGCGAAGAATTCTTTTACAGCGGCGGCATCGCGGAGTTCATCAAGCATCTAAACCGCGGCAAATCCGTCCTGCATGAAAAGCCGATTCACTTTGAAGGCGACCGCGATGTGCCTAACGGCAAGCTGACGATTGAAGTGGCGCTGCAATACAACGATTCCTATTCGGAAAACATCTTCAGTTTCGCCAACAACATCAATACGGTGGATGGCGGCTCGCACCTGAGCGGGTTCCGGAGCGCCTTGACGCGAACTATCAACGCACGCGGCGGCTGCGGCCGGGCTGATCAAGGATGCGAAGGACAACTTGACCGGGGACGATGTCCGCGAAGGTCTGACGGCGGTGATCAGCGTCAAGCTGCCCCAACCGCAGTTCGAGGGCCAGACGAAAGGCAAACTGAATTCGGACATTCAGGGCCAGGTTGTCCAACTGGTCAACGAGAAACTCGGGGAATTCTTCGATAAGAACCCGGCAGTTGCGAAGAAGATCATCACGAAGGCGATTGAGGCGGCGCGGGCACGCGAAGCGGCGCGCAAAGCCCGTGACCTTACGCGCCGTAAAGGAGCGCTGGATTCGGGCGGCCTGCCAGGAAAGCTAGCGGACTGCCAGGAACGCGATCCGGACCGGTGCGAGCTGTTCCTAGTGGAGGGCGAATCGGCCGGCGGTACAGCCAAATCGGGCCGCGACCGGCGCTATCAGGCGATCCTTCCTTTGAAGGGCAAGATTCTCAACGTAGAAAAAGCGCGCTATGACAAAATGCTGGGGCATGAGGAAATCCGGGCGATGATCACCGCCATTGGAACCGGGATCGGCAAGGGCGAAGACTTCGATATCGCGAAACTGCGCTACGGCAAGATCATTATCATGACGGATGCGGACGTGGATGGCTCGCATATCCGAACGCTGCTGCTGACATTCTTTTTCCGCCATATGCAGGAGCTGATCACGCGCGGGAAGGTGTTTGTGGCGCAGCCGCCGCTGTATCGCATCAAGAAGGGCAAGAGCGAGAAGTACATCAAAGACGATAAGGAATTCACGCGGGAGATTTTGCGCCGCGCCACCGAAAACCTGACGGTGGAACTCGGCGCGGCTACAGTGGATGGCGCGCCTCCGGCCAGATTAGAGGGGGCGGAGCTGCGGGCCTTCCTGATGTCCCTGGACGAGCTTGCCCTGATTGCCAGACGGCTGGAGCGGCGCGTGCGCGACCGCCGGGTGGTGGACGTACTCGCCGATGCGACGCTTCCCTTCGACAGCAAGGCGGATCTACAGAACGAACAAACCGTGAAACTGGTGGCTGACCGGCTGCGGGAGGCGAAGCTGGAAGTCAGGGTAGAACGGGAAGAAGAGCATTCGGCGTGGATGATCGGTTACCAGGACCCGACGAACGCCATCCGCATGATTAACACCGAATTTATGACGCTCCCCGAGTTCCGCAAAGTGCGAGCCCTGGTGAAGCAGGTTGCTCGCTTGAACACGCCGCCTTTTACGGTGGTGAAGGAGTCACAGCGGGACGTGCTGCAGAACTGGCGCGATCTGTTGAGCACAGTCAAGAACGAGGGCACGCGCGAAGTGAACGTGCAGCGCTACAAGGGTCTTGGCGAGATGAACGCCGAGCAACTCTGGGCGACTACGATGAACGCGGAGACCCGTACGCTGTTGCAAGTGGACCTGATTGATTTCGCGGAAACGGAACCGATCTTCTCCACTCTGATGGGTGAAGACGTGGAGAGCCGCCGGAAGTTTATAGAAGAGAACGCGTTGGACGTTCGGAATTTAGATATCTAGGAACTTTGCTGACAAAATACTTCCCCCTGGTGCGTTTCTTAACTTAATTATTCGAGGGCGTATCCGGCTTGATGTTCTGGTTCAGCCGCAATACATTTGTGGGGTCGTACTTTTTCTTGATCTCGACCAAGCGAGGGTAGTTCGGCCCGTACGCCGCCCTGACCAGCTCTTCGCTCGTATCGCCCAACTGGTTGACGTACACTCCATGTGCAAAGGGCTGCAAATTGTCGCGCAGAGCCTTGACCCATCGCACCGCATCCGCCTTTTCCGCGGGAGCGCCCCAGACACCCGCCACGTCCACCTCGTAACCCGGCTGCCGCAGAGCAAACGCCATGTCACTGGAATCTACACGGCTAATGGCCCCGTGTAACGGTAAAATGATCACCTTGCCCCGTTGCGGCGCATGGTTGATTGCCGTTGTAATCGCCGCAATGGCGGCCCCGCTGAGTTCGGGAAGAAACAGGTCCGTTTGGAAGTGTGCGACCGGCGTCTGAAGAAATCCTCCGGCCGCCTGAGCCGCCAGATAGGACATAACCCCAACGTTGTCCTCCTGCGGTTTGAGCGCACCGCGACGGCCTGAGCAAGTCATTCCCGATTCGCGGATCGCCACAATAGCAGAGATCCATCTTGCATATTGGTCCTCGCTCGGACGGCAACAACTGGGCGAGGACATTCATTTCATCCGGCGCAGCTTCGGCGAACCTGACAAAAGCCTGCAGCAATTCCGAAAGCCGCCCCGCCGAAAACATCAGCGCTCCCGCCAGAACCTCGTTTACCGGATGGAGTTGGTACTCCAACGCTGTCACCACACCGAAGTTGCCGCCTCCGCCGCGAATCGCCCAAAAAAGATCTGAATTGGACTTCTGGCTGGCCTCAACTTGTCTCCCGTCCACGGTCACCAATTGCGCCGATATCAGGTTGTCACACGCGGCGCCGTACTTATCCATCAAGCGCCCTTCTCCCCCGCCGAGCGTCAGGCCGGCAATTCCTACCGTCGGGCAACCACCTGATGTCGTGGCCAAGCCGAATCGTTGCGTGGCTCCGTCCAGATCGCGCACTAGCGAACCTGCCTCGGCGCGGGCCACGCCTTTGCGGGCATCAACTTCGACCCGGTTCATCCCGGATAGGTCGATCACCACGCCGCCATCGCACATCCCGTACCCGGCCCGGCTATGGCCTCCGCCACGCACCGCGAGCGGCAAATTCCGGGTCTGGACAAAATCGAGAGCCCGCGCGACATCGGGCGCACCGGCACAGCGCACGATCAGCGCCGGGCGCAGGTCGAATGCACGGTTGAAGACCAGGCGCGACGATTCATACCCGGGGGCCGCCGGCGTGATTACGTGGCCGGTAATCTTGGAAGCGAGCTTCCGGATCGTCGCCGCATCGAGCGGAGCCGCATTTTGTTCGCGTGCTTCGATGATTCGGCGCGTTCCCGCAAAGACCTTAATTGGGTACCCGCAAAGCGCGGCCGCGGCGACCGCCGTCTGCCGGACAAACCGTCTTCGAGTATTCAGCTGCTCATTCATAGCGCAAGGCTCTCCAGGGATGGAGGGAAGCGGCGCGCCGGGCGGGAAAGTAAGCGGCTGCCAACGCGATGACTATCTGAGCCGCTACGACCAGGACGTAGGTAGGCCAATCGGTTGGTTTCGTTCCAAACAGCAGGCTAGTAATGAGCCGGCCGGAAAGCAACGCCAGGCCCACGCCAACGACCGTTCCGGCTATCGCCGGCGCCGCGCCTTCCAGCAGCATCATTTTGAGAATGTCAAGATCGGTCGCCCCCACGGTCATGCGGATGCCAATCTCAGAGGTTCGCTGTGAAATCGAGTAGGCGATCACCGCGTAAATGCCCAGAAAAGCCAAGAGAAGCGCGAGACCGCCGAATAGGGTCAGAAGAGACGTTTGCACGGTCCTCCATTTAAGCTTTTGCCGCTCAATCTGCTTTATCGTGCGAACGTATGCTACCGGGAGGTCGGGATCCAGCCTGTGCACTTCACGTTCGATGGCGTTTGAGTAGGCGAGCGGCTCGCCCTGGGTTCTGACAAGGAGCGCGATTGGAATCACAGCAAGATGCGGGAGGGGCATATGAGCCAGTGGCACATACAACTGGGGAACGATCGGGTTCTCGAGTCCAGTTTCATGGATGTCGGCTACTACGCCGACGATTTCGCTTCCACGCCGGCGGGTTTAGTGCGAAAGCGATGTACTGGCCAATGGGATTCTTGCCGGCGAAAAAGGTCCTTGCCAGTTTCTGGTTGATAATCGCGGTAGCCGCTCCCGGCGCATCGTCCCGTGGTTCGAATGTGCGCCCGCTCAGGAGGCGGATGCCGGCCGTGCGGAAATAGTTCGCCGTAGCCGGTGTCGGTATAACTGGGGGAGTTGACCATTTACCTGCCGGCACCGGTTGACCTTGAATAATCACCGGAAAGCCGCCAGTGATGGTCAAGAGGGGCACATACTGGGTGAAGGCAGCCTCTTTCACTCCCGGAAGCGCGCGCACGCCCTGCAGGATCTGGTCAGCCATGCGCCCGATCGCTTGGGAATCTTCGAAACGCGCGCCGGGGAAGAGAGACAAACATGGTGAGCAGATTTCCCGTCTCAAATCCTGGATCTACTCGCGCAAGTTTGAAGAGGCTGCGCAGAAAAAGTACCGAACAGATGAGCAGAACGGTTGCGAGCGCGCTCTCGCCGAACACGAAGATTTTGCGAAGGCGTTTTTGCGGGCGGGATTCGGTGATTCTGCCACTGGATTGCTTAAGGGCCTCGTTCACGTCAGCGCGATAGGCCTGGAAGGAAGGGATGCAACCGAAGAAGATTCCCGTTGCCGCCGCCACGGCGATCGCAAATACCACGACCCGCCAATCGAGCGAAATCCGCGCGGCATTTGGCAGGGGCGCATTGTCCAAGGTTCTGGCTACGCGAACAGCCAGCGCCGCTACTCCCAGGCCGGCGGCTGCGCTGAGGGCAGAGAGCAATAGGCTCTCAGTAAATAGCTGGCTAAGTATTCGAACCCGCGTTGCCCCCAGGGCGAATCGTATGGAGAGTTCGCGCGTTCTTAAGGAGGCTTTCACCAGCAGCAGATGCGCCACGTTTACGCACGCGATTAACATGACGCTCACGACAGCCCAGAACAGGATGAGGAGTGGAGTGCGTATGTCGCCGCTTATTTCTTTTTGAAGTGGAACCGCATGTGCGATGACGTTTTTTTCCTGGCCTTGATACTGCGCGGCAAACGCCTGCGATATTTCGAGCAGTTCCGAATTAGCTGCGGCGACTGAGACGCCGGGCCGCAGCCGCCCCAACACTTGATACTCGGGATAGCCTCTCGTATTATCGAGCAAGTTCAGGTTGTAGGGGATCGGCACCGCTAAATCCACCTTCTCCGGAACAGGGATGCCCTGCGCCATCACGCCCACAATTAGGTAGGGCCTGCCGCCCAGCAGAATTTTTGTTCCGAGGACGCTCCTGCCGCCAAACCTGTTTTGCCAGAAGGGCCTGCTTAGGATCGCCTCCTGATCGTGGCCGGGGATGTCGTCCTCGGCGGAGAAGTTTCGCCCGAGCACGAGCGGCACTCCGAGCAGGGGCAGGAAAGAAGCATCGCATTCCAAAGTATCAACGAGATGGGACCCTCCAGGGTCGCTCAGGTTTGTCAGGTAAGGCCGGTATAAAGCGATCTGCTCGAAGGAATGGAGGTGCTGCTTCCAATCGAGATAATCCGGCATCCTCACCATCTCTTTGGAAGACAGGCTGTGACCCTGAAATATCTCGACAATACGGCCGGGGTCTTGCACCGGCAGCGGCCGTAGGAGTTCGGCATTGACGATGCTGAACATGGCAGTGGTGGCGCCAATGGCCAGGGTCAAGGCCATGAGAGCCGCCAACGCTGTTCCGGTGTCCTGACGCGCAATTCGCAACGCGTACCGGAGATCTTGCAAAACTGCGCGCAATAGACGAAAGGCTCTGTCTCAAGAGCTTAGCAAGCACGGCGGAATACACGCGAAAACTTAGACTTGGGCGCGTCTGCTTAAATTGAGGCGATGGAAAACATGCCGGCAGTGCGCGTCAGCCGTAAGGCGGGCGATCGCATTGCGTCAGGTCATCCCTGGATCTTCCGAAGCGATGTTTTGGACACAGGCGCCGCGCAGGGGGGCGATGACGTGCGCGTGGTGGACCATCGCGGGAGGAACCTGGGGACCGCTCACTATAGTTCCGCTTCGCAGATCGCGCTGCGGCTGCTGAGCTCGCGCGTGGAAGAGATCGGCGCGAATTTCTTCCTTCGGAGGATGCACGCGGCGCTGGAGCACCGACGAAAGGTGGTGACTAACTCCGACAGCTACCGCCTGGTGCATGCGGAGGGTGATCTACTGCCCGGCCTGATCGTGGATCGTTATGGAGAATTCCTGGTCATTCAGCTTCTCGACCAGGGCATGGATCGCTCGGCGCCCGTTATCGCAGCGGCGCTTGAGGAACTCCTCCATCCGGCGGCCATCGTGGCTCGTAACGATGTGGCGATTCGCGCAAAAGAAAACCTGCCGCACGAGAAATTTGCGATGACGGCCAGCGTACCGGACCGGGTGCCCATTCACATGAACGGCCTTACACTGTATGCGGAGTTGTTGAGCGGACAAAAAACCGGCATATTTCTTGACCAACGGGAGAATTATGTGGCGGTCAAACGCTACGCGCACGGCCATGCGCTTGATTGCTTCACGGGTAGCGGAGGTTTCGCGTTGCACATCGCCCCCTGCTGCGATTCCGTCGAAGCAGTTGATAGCTCAGGGCAGGCACTGGCGACGGCGCGGGCGAATGCCGATGCCAACAGCCTCTCAAACATCAGATTCAACGAAGCCAACGTTCTCGACTATTTGCCGTCACTGGTGAGCGCCCGCCGCAATTTTGACCTGGTGATCGTGGATCCGCCGGCGTTTACCAAGTCTCGCTCCGCGCTCGACGGAGCTGTACGGGGCTATAAGGAGATCAATCTGCGGGCGCTGCGCCTGCTTGCGCCCGGCGGCATTTTGGTGAGCTGCTCCTGCTCGCATCACATGAGCGAAGCGCATTTACTGGAAGTGATTGCCGCCGCGGCGCTCGATTGCGGCAAGACTTTGCGCGTACTGGAGCGGCGCACGCAATCACAAGATCACCCGATTCTTCTAACCGTGCAGGAGACACACTATTTGAAGTGCCTGATTTTTGAAGTGCTCTAAGCCGGGATCACAGGACGATACGAGTCTCGCCATCCCGCCGGGTGACGTGCTGGTGGTCGAGAAACTCAAGCAGCGGGATCGCATATTTGCGGGAAACCTGCGTCCACTCTTTGAATTCTGAGACGGAAAAGCGCCGCCCCTTATGCGAGGAGAGGGAATTCCGGATGTGAGCGATCACGTCAGCGTGGAATATCAAGTCCTCAGAGACGCGCACCAGTTTCTGGCCCTTGATCAGCGTTTCCAGCAGAGCGCGCGAATTCTTTTGATCCACGCCCGCGCTTTTCAAAATCTCCGCCGGCAAGGGCGGCTGATAACCGGAATTCCGGAACGCCTGCTCGATCTTCTGCATGGCCAGGGTCTCGGCGCTACTGAACTGAGCACAGTGATTCGCCAGCGCGATCGCATCGCCTTGCACGCGGATAAGAGGAAAGTCTTCAAATACGAACTGGGCCAGACTCGCCTCCAGGCCTAACCGCGCGCTTGCGATTGGGGCGCCCGAAGACGAAGGGTTTTTGGCGTGGTAGGCCGCCAGCCAGGTGACGAGCTTTTTCCGGCGGTCTTCCAGCCATGCTTTACCGACGGCCCGCTGCGCTGACTCCGCGAAGAGTAACGACGCGTTTTGTGCGATGGCGGCTTTTATTTGCCCTGCCGGACGACCCATCATCCGCACCAGATTCTGCAGGCTTCGACCTAACCCTTGTTCCTCCACCAAAAGCTGGATGCGCGCGGCGAGATCGGCGTTGACCAGCTTCTGCATTCTGGCGACACTGCGGGCGCGATTGAGCCGCAGCGGCGGAAAGGGATCCAAAATGACGCCACCCGCCACGGTGAGCGCAGGCGATGGGCGGCGCAAAACGAAGCGATCGCCAGGCAGCATCAGGACCGGTTCATCCAAATACATCCGCCCAAAAGTTCGTCGTATTCCGGGCTCCCGGTGCAGTGTTCTCAAGGCAGCCTTCACTTCCGATGTACCGAAGTGAAAGAGAAAGTCCTGGCGCGAACCCGGAATGGCAGATTCGCTGAGCCAATCGATCAAAACGTCGACTGCGCGAGTTGATTCCAGGCCGTCTCCGTGCGTAAGCACAAAACCGCGCGGGATCTGGCCGGCCTCCACGCCGGTCAGGTTGACGGCGGTGCGCTGCCCCGCATGAGCGGTCTCCACGGCGCTGCCATGCACCTGCAATCCCCTGATACGCGCCGCGATTTTGGCGGGCTCGATGCGAACGGTTTGGCCTGTTTTTAAAATGCCGCTCCAAAGCGTCCCAGTGACGACCGTACCGAAGCCTTTCAGCGCAAAACTACGGTCCAGCGGCAATCGCGCAAAGCCGATCTCATCACGCGGGATACTCCGGGCGGCGAGCCGCGCAAGCTCACGCTTCAGCTCGGGCAGGCCCGCGGAAGTGACGGAACTCACAGGCAGGACCGGAGCGCCTTCCAGGAACGATCCCGCAGACAGCTTCGCCACATCCCTTCTGGTTGTCTCCAACTGTTCCGGGCTGGCGAGATCCACCTTGGTCAGAACGATAAGGCCGTTCTGTATGCCGAGCAGACGGCAGATGTCGAAATGTTCGACGGTCTGCGGTTTCACCGATTCATCCGCCGCCACAATCAACAGGACGGCCTCCATCCCGGCCGCGCCCGCCAGCATATTCTTTACAAAGCGCTCATGCCCGGGAACGTCGATGAAACTGATCCGCTCGCCGCCGGGCAGCATGAGATAGGCGAAGCCCAGATCAATGGAGATGCCGCGCCGCTTCTCCTCGGCCAGCCGGTCTGTATCGATTCCCGTAAGCGCACGGACAAGGGAGGTTTTTCCGTGGTCAATGTGACCCGAAGTCCCGACCACGATGCCGCCGGTGTTGCTTGGCTGAACTTGGTTCATATACTGTGACAGGCAGGCGAACCGATCCTATCCTCTTATCGCATGAGCAACAAAACCCAGATCCCGACAGACCGTTTAGAAGAGCTTCGCAGGCGTCACGCACGCGCGGAAGAAGGCGGCGGCAAGGAGCGCAAGCACCGCCAGCACCAGGAGGGAAAGCTCTCGGCACGCGAACGCATCGAACTCCTTTTGGACGAAGGCTCGTTTGAAGAGCTCGACAAGCTGGTACGCCATCGCTCCCACAATTTCGGCATGCAGCACAACATTATTGATGGAGACGGCTTCGTCACGGGCCACGGAGTGATCCATGGCCGCCAGGCGTTCGTCTTCGCGCAGGACTTTACCGTGTTCGGCGGTTCTCTTTCGGAAGCCAATGCGCAGAAGATCGTCAAAGTGATGGATCTGGCCATGAAGGCGGGCGCTCCCATCATCGGGCTGAATGACTCGGGCGGAGCGCGGATTCAGGAAGGCGTCGTCTCGCTGGCAGGGTACGCGGACATTTTCTTGCGCAACACCTTGGCGAGCGGCGTTATCCCTCAGATCTCCGCGGTGATGGGTCCTTGCGCTGGGGGAGCCGTCTATTCACCGGCCCTGACCGACTTCGTCTTCATGGTGGACCGCACAAGTCATATGTTCGTTACCGGCCCCGACGTGATTAAAACAGTGACGCACGAAGACGTGACGAAAGAGGATCTGGGCGGCGCCATGACGCACAACGCGACCAGCGGCGTAGCTCAATTCCTGGCGGCCGACGACGCCGATTGCCTGCGCAGCATTCGTGAGCTTTTGACTTTCCTGCCGCAGAACAACCTGGATGGCGTGCCCCCCGTTTCGACAAAAGATCCGGACGACCGCGCCGACTCCGAGCTGGATAGTCTGATTCCCGTCGAATCGAACAAGCCCTACGACATCAAAGACGTGATCTGCCGCGTGGTGGACGATCGAAATTTCTACGAAATTGCGGAGCACTTCGCGCGTAACATCGTGATCGGGTTTGCGCGCATGGCGGCCGAGGCGGTCGGCATCGTAGCCAATCAACCGGCGCACCTGGCCGGTTGCCTGGACATCAACTCATCTACCAAGGCTGCGCGATTTGTGCGCTTCTGCGACGCTTTCCAGATTCCCATTCTGACCTTTGAAGATGTTCCCGGATTTCTGCCGGGAACCGCCCAGGAGTTCGGCGGAATCATCCGGCATGGCGCGAAACTGCTCTATGCCTATGCGGAAGCCACCGTTCCGAAGATCACCGTAATCACGCGGAAGGCATACGGAGGGGCTTATTGCGTGATGGGTTCAAAGCACCTGCGCACCGATATTAACTTCGCCTATCCGACCGCGGAGATTGCGGTGATGGGCCCTGAAGGCGCCGTGAACATTCTCTACCGGCGCGAACTGCAGGAAGCGAATAATGGCGAAGAAGCGCGGCAAGCGAAGATCGAAGAGTACAGAACGCGCTTCGCCAATCCGTTTGTAGCAGCGGAACGGGGCTATGTGGACGATGTCATCGAGCCGCATGAGACGCGAGGCCGCGTCATCCGGGCGCTTCGCATGCTCGCGAACAAGGCGGACACCATGCCTCGCAAGAAGCATGGGAACATTCCGCTGTGAGAGAGACCCGGGTTTAATCGCTGGATTCGCCGGCGACTTTCAAAACCGCCAGAAAAGCTTCCTGCGGAATGTCGACGCGGCCGACGCGCTTCATGCGGCGCTTGCCTTCCTTTTGCTTCTCAAGCAGTTTCCGCTTGCGCGAGATGTCGCCGCCATAGCACTTTGCCAGGACGTTCTTGCGCAGCGGCGAGATGGTTTCGCGCGCGATGACCTTGTTTCCGATGGCAGCTTGCAGCGCCACTTCGAACATCTGACGCGGAATCAGCTTGCGCAGCCGCTCAATCAGCGCCTTGCCGCGCTCATAGGCGAAGTCGCGGTGTACCACCATGGAAAGCGCATCCACCGGCTCGCCCGCCACCAGGACATCCAGCTTCACCATGGGCGAAATGCGGTAGCCGGCAAGATGATAGTCAAGGGATGCATACCCGCGCGAGGCGGATTTCAGCCTGTCGTAGAAATCGAGGACGATCTCATTCAGCGGCAGCTCATAGAGCAGCAGGACCCGCCCGCTACCGATGTACTCAAATTTCTTTTGTATGCCGCGTTTTTCTTCGAGCAGCTTCAGAATCTCGCCAATGTACTCTTCGCGAGTGATCACGGTGGCGTCGATAATGGGCTCCTCCGTGTGCTGAATGGAAGACGGTTCGGGAAATTTCTGCGGATTATTGACTTCAACGATCTCGCCCGCGGTCGTCGTTACGCGATAGCGCACGCCCGGCGCCGTAGTGATGAGGTCAATCTGAAACTCGCGCTCCAACCGCTCCTGCACAATCTCTAAATGCAATAACCCCAGGAAGCCGCAGCGAAAACCAAATCCCAGAGCCGCCGAGCTCTCCGGCTCAAAGTTGAAAGCGCTGTCATTCAGGCGCAGCTTTTCCAGGGCGTCGCGCAGAAGACCATGCTCATGCGATTCCACCGGATAGAGGCCGGCGAAAACCATCGGCTTGATCTCCTGAAAGCCGGGCAGCGGCTCCGCCGCCGGGTTCGCGTCGTCGCTGATCGTGTCGCCGATCTGCGCGTCCGAAACGGTCTTGATGTTGGCGAAGACGAAGCCTACTTCGCCGGCTGTCAGCTCATCGCACGGTACGGGCTTAGGTGACTGAAACCCCAGCCCCTCTACCTCTAGCGTCTTTCCGTTGGACCACAGCCGGATCTTCTGTCCGTTGCGAAGGGCGCCGTCCACCACGCGCGTCAGTACGATCACTCCGCGATACGGGTCAAACCACGAATCGAAAATCAGCGCGCGCAAGGGAGCCAGCGGATCTCCCTTGGGCGGCGGGACCCGGTGCACCACGGCTTCGAGAATGTCCCGGATGCCGATGCCATTCTTCGCGCTCGTCAGGATGGCATCGCTGGCGTCCAGCCCGATCACCTGCTCGATCTGCTCACGAATGCGTTCCGGCTCCGCGGATGGCAGGTCAATCTTGTTGATGACGGGAATAATTTCCAGATCGTGGTTCAGCGCCAGGTAGGTGTTGGCGAGCGTTTGGGCTTCGACGCCTTGCGATGCATCCACCACCAGCAGCGTCCCTTCGCACGCCTGCAGGCTGCGCGAAACTTCATATGAGAAATCGACATGACCTGGCGTATCGATGAGGTTCAACTCATACATGGCGCCGTCGCCGGCCTGGTAGTTCAAGCGCACGGCATGCGCCTTGATAGTGATGCCGCGCTCGCGCTCCAGGTCCATGGTGTCGAGAACCTGGTCCATCATTTCGCGCTGCGAGAGCGCGCCAGTGTACTCCAGCAAGCGGTCCGCAAGCGTGGATTTCCCGTGATCGATGTGCGCGATGATAGAGAAATTCCGAATAAAGCGGGGATCCATGATGCGGTAGACTTGGGGGGTAAAACCGAATTATCCCACAGTAACCGCCCCTAACCCCTTTTGCGGCTACAGTTTCGATGTCCTACAGAACGTTCCAAGGCTCGCTCGACGCGTCTCAACTGCGCATTGGCATAGTGGTCAGCCGCTTCAATGAGTTCATAACGGAGCAGCTGGCGGCGGGGGCGCTGCAGGCGCTGGAAAAGCACGGCTGCGCGCATGAAAATATTCGCTTCGTGAAAGTGCCCGGTGCCTGGGAATTAGCGATTGCGGCCCAGCATCTGGCGCCGCACTGCGATGCGATCATCGCGCTTGGCGCTGTGATACGGGGAGATACACCACACTTTGAATACGTGGCGCGCGGCGCGGCCGACGGATTGAACCGTGTGAGCCTTCAGACGGGCGTTCCCATTTCTTTCGGCGTTTTGACGACCGACGACATGCAGCAGGCCATGGACCGCGCGGGCGGAAAGAGCGGCAACAAAGGGTCAGAGGCCGCGGAAGCCGCCATCGAACTTGCCAACCTGGTGCGGCACCTGACTAGCGATCAACAGTTGGCGGGCAGCCGCTAATCATGCCGGCCCGTCATCGATCCCGCAAGCGCGCCCTGCAAGTGCTTTTCGAATGGGACATGCGCGGCGAGGCCGCCGATGTCGCTATCGCGCACTTCTACGACACACTCTATTCCGAAGAAAACGAGACCAAGCCCAAGCCGGACAAGTTTATGGAAGAGCTGGTGCGCGGCACCGTCTCGAACGCCGGCGAGATCGATAAAAAGATTGAGGCCAAGGCCCAAAACTGGCGGCTGGAGCGGATGCCGGTGGTGGACCGTAACATTCTGCGGCTGGCCATTTTTGAATTGAGCCTGAACACTCTTCCGGCGCCGGTCGTTATGGATGAAGCCCTGGAACTTGCGCGGCAGTTTTCCAATGACGAAGCTATTTCTTTCATCAATGGAATATTGGATGCGGTGCATCGCCAGTCGCAGGCGGCGGCTGAGTAAATGACAGGTTTAGTAAGTTACTTCCCGATGCAGAACGTAGAGAAGATCCGGTTCAGAATGTCATCCGCCGTGGTTGCGCCTGTTACGGCATCGATGGGTTGCAGCGCCGCGTACAGATCCAGCAGAATCATTTCATGCGGGATGCCGAACTCGACGGCGCGCGCCGCATTTGTCAGGGCTTCTATGCTTTCCCGCAGCAGCATTTCATGCCGGACGCTGGTAATGCTGCCGCTCTCTGGCGCGGCTAAGCCGCCGGGAGCCAGGCGGCCCAGGATGGCATTGCGAAGCTGCTGAATCCCATCGCCCGTGACGGCAGAAACCGGCAGGACACTCAGCTCATCACCCAGTCTCCGCGGAAGGTCTGACTTATTGCCCACCAGCAACGGGCGGCGATCGCGCAGCTTGACCATCAATGCGCGGTCCGCATCCGTCGCTTCCGAAGACAGATCCAGCACCAGCAAGGTGAGATCGGCGTCCGCCATGGCTTGAAAGCTACGCTCGATTCCGAGACTCTCCACCAAATCCCGGCCCTCGCGAATGCCGGCCGTATCCACCAACTTGAGCGGAATTCCTTCCAGTGCCGTTGCCTCCGAAACCGTATCGCGAGTGGTTCCGGGGATTTCCGTTACGATCGCGCGGTCCCGTTCCAGCAGCCGGTTGAAGAGACTACTTTTACCCACATTTGGGCGGCCGGCGATGGCCAGACTGAACCCTTGGTAGACAAGCTTGCCGGACTGGAAACTGTTCACCAGCACTTCCAACTCACGATGGATCGCATGCAGGCGACGCAGTATCTCTTGCGGCGGAGCGACGCTAATATCGTCCTCCGCAAAATCGATTCCCGCCTCCAGAAGCGCGATCAATTCCAACAGTTGTTCTTTCACCGGCCGGATACGGCGCGAGACTGAGCCGTCTATCTGCTGCGCCGCCACGCGCGCTTGATACAGGGTGGTTGCATCAATGAGATCGCGCACGGCCTCGGCTTGGGGCAGGTCAATGCGGCCGTTGATATAGGCCCGCAGTGTAAATTCTCCCGCCTCCGCCAAGCGTGCACCCGCCTGTACGGCTCGCTGCAGGCAAAAGCGTAGGACCACCGGCGACCCATGGCACGAGATCTCAACCACATCCTCACCTGTATAGGAACGAGGCGCCGCGAAGAAGGACACCACTACCTGGTCAATTGCGGCGTCGTTCTCGTCCGTCAACTCCGCCAGCTCGCTTCCCCAACTCCGCCATTGGGGGTCTTGCCTGAAACGAACCATCTGCTTCGTTATGGCGCGGCCCCGGGCGCCCGAGAGCCGTACAACTCCAAGGCCGCCCCGACCCAAGGGAGTTGAAATTGCTGCTATCGTATCGTGTACTGTCGTCATGCGCTTCTCCATACTGCGCACGGGCGCGCTAGCATTTCTCTAATGCGCCTCACTCTTGCTGTCTGCATACTGCTCTCGGTGAATAGCACATTCGCGGAAACGCCGGCCGCCTCCCAACATCCTTTCAGCGCCCAGGATTGGTCCAAGCTGAGAAGCGCGTTCGCGGTTGCCGTTTCGCCTGACGGCAAAGACATTCTGTATCAGGTGAGCTTCGGGGGCGAGAAGGGCCGGACGAATGAAGAATGGCGACTGATTCACCCGGACGGTACGGACGGCCGCAAGATCGAACTCTCCGAAGACTTTCATCCTGCCGGCTTTACTCATGATGGTCACGCCCTGTACGGCACCTTTAAGATTAATGACCAATCGCAGTTCGCAGTCTTTCCGATCGAGTCTTTGAAGGCGCGTCTGACGCCATCCATCACGGTACTGTTGCCCACCGGTGTTGGATCGGTGGTTGCCTCGCCGGACGGCTTGCGCTACGCGTTGCTGGCGAATCCACGGCAGCCCGATGCGCTCGCGAAGGTGCGAACCGTTGTGGAGCCTGAACAAACCAGCTTGTATGTCGTGAATGCGGACGGGACAGGCGGCAAATGGTGGTGCGAGGATCTCAAGAACATCGCGGGTTCCTCCGGAATCGCATGGTCTCCGGACGGCGATTCGCTGGCGATTCTTTCCAGTACCCCCAAAATCGGATTCCATTACGTACATTCCTTTATCGATGTCTGCTCCGCTTCAGGTTCGCACCGGCTTGCGGAGGTGCCGAACGCCGCGACCGGCATTGCGTTTGCTAACGGCAGCAAAGACATTGTCTTTCTCAGCACCACCACCTCTGTCCTGACCCCCGATCATCTCTGGACGGTCCCGGTCTCCGGCGGCAGGCCGCAAGATGTCACGCCGGCACTTGACGCCTCCGCCATCGAACTGGGGGCGGACACTCACGGCAACGTATGGGTGCTGGTCAATCGTGGCGTGCAAAGCGAAATCGATTCTTTTACGGACAACACGCTCAAGCTGGCTTATCACTGGCCTGGTGGCATCACAGCAGGCCTGCCGGTCCATTCCGACTATGCCTCCGCGCCTGCACAGCTCGCGTTCACGGTTGACGATCCGCAACATGCGGCCAATGTCGCGGTGGCCCAGGGAGCCGATCTTCACAAGATCACCAATGAAGGAGACGCCGAAATCGCCAAGGTTGGCCTCGGCCAGGTACGCGTCGTTCACTGGACCAGCAAGGAAAACGTTCCGCTGGAAGGCATTGCCACGTTTCCGGCCGGGTACCAGGAAGGCCAAAAATATCCGTTTTTGGTTCTGCCGCATGGCGGACCGGAAGCGAACGACGTGCTCGCGCTAAGCGCCTTCGCCCGCATCATCGCGGGCTTCGGCTATGTCGTCCTTCAACCTGAATACCGCGGTTCGACGGGTTACGGCACCGCGTTTCTCGAAGCTATTTATCAGCATTTTGGCGATCGTGCATTTCATGACGTGGACAGCGCTACTGACTACGCCATCGCACAGGGCTGGGCCGATCCGAATAAGCTGGCCATCTTCGGCTGGAGCGCGGGCGGGTTTATGACATCCTGGACGGTCACGCAGACCGGCCGCTACCGCGCGGCGATAGAAGGCGCGGGCATTACCGATTGGGCCAGCTTTATGTGGACCAGCGATTTGCAGCAGATAGATTACGACCAGCGCTGGGCAGCGGAAGATCCCGATGCCTTCCGCAAATTTTCAGCCGTCGATTTCGCCGAGAAGGTGACTACGCCGCTGCTGATTGAACATGGCGATGCGGACCGCCGCGTTCCCACCTTTCAGGGCCAGGAGTTCTTTGAAGCGCTCGCCGCTCGCGGCAAGACAGTGCGCTTTGTGACCTATCCGGGCTCGCCGCACTTCCCGGTGTTGTGGGAGCAGCGCCTGGATGTCTTCCGCGAGATTGAAGCCTGGCTCAAACGTTACAATCCTTAACGGGTGAATCGTACAAGACGGAACCGGTCTAGCTGAAGAGCACATCAGCCAGCCGATTCAGCCGTCTTCCCCTCCAGTTCCGCCCAGCGCACATAGAGAGCATCCACCGCCGATTGCGCTTCTTCCATCTCGCGGAGCGCATTCTGCAGCCGCTGCGGATCGCGTACCACGCCGTCTTCCTCCAGCAGAGCGCGCTTCCCGGCCAGGGCCTCCTCTGCTTCCACAACACGCGCCTCAATGGTCTCGAAATCCCGGCTGTCGAGGTAGGAGAGCTTCTTTTTCGAGGGCGCGGCACGGGTTTCTGATTTCGGCGCCTTGCTCGCCGGTGTTTTGCGCTGCGCCTGCCATGCTTCCCACTGGGAGTAGTCGGCGAATCTTTCCGAGCCGCCTTGCCCGTCGAGTCCCAGGACCAACGTAGAGACGCGATCCAGCAGGTATCGGTCATGCGTCACTAGGACCACGGCTCCGCTGAATTCGACCAGGCTTTCTTCGAGAATCTCGAGGGTAGGAATATCCAGGTCGTTCGTCGGCTCGTCCAAGAGCAGGATGTCTGCCGGCTCCAGCATGAGCCTGGCAATCAGCACACGCGCCCGCTCGCCGCCGGAGAGGCGCGATACCGGCTGATTTAACTGCCCGTTGGTGAAGAGAAAGCGCGCCGCCCAGGAGGCGACATGCAGGGTTCGTTCCTGGTAAACCACCGAATCACTATCGGGCGCGAGGGCCCGCCGCAGCGTGAGCCCGTCCTCCAGCGGCCGATTTTGATCGAAGTACACGATCCGCAGCGCCTGCGCGCGGTTGATTGCTCCGCTTTGCGGTTCAATTTCTCCTCGCAGCAGCCGCAGCAGCGTGGTCTTGCCACTGCCGTTCGGCCCCACCAGGCCGAGCCGGACGCCGGCGGTGAGGGTGAAGCTGACATCCTTTAAGACCGTCCGCTCGCCGAAGCCGTACGTCACGTTTTTCAGGTCGATCAGCCGCTTGGTTTTGCGGTCCGTTGAGGTGAAGTCGAAATCGGCGCTCGAGGTGCGAGTACGCGAGTTCAGGTCATTCAACTCGCCGATCAGCTCGTGCGCGTTATCGATCCGCGCTTTGGCCTTGGTCGCGCGCGCTTTTGGCCCGCGGCGCAGCCATGCGATCTCAGTACGAACGCGGTTCTCCAGCGCTTCCTGACGCTTTGCCTGGGCAAGCAGAAACGCATCTTTGGCTTCCAGAAACGTGCTGTAGTTTCCGTGCACGCGCAGCAGCCCCTCGGGGTACATGCGGTTCAGCTCGGCCATCTCTGTAGCGACGTTCTCCAAAAGGTAGCGGTCATGGCTGACCACCACGGAGGCAAACGAAGCGTTCCGCAACAGCTTTTCCAGCCAATCTATGCCTGCCAGGTCCAAGTGATTGGTGGGCTCATCCAGCAGGAGCAGATCCGGATCTGCGGCCAGGGCCGCGGCAATGGCGAGCCGCTTTCTCCAGCCGCCCGAAAGAGTGGCCGCCTCGGCTTCAAAATTCGTGAACCCCGCGCGGCCCAGCGTCTCCTGTTCACGGGCACGCCATTCCGTGGCCGCCACCTGTGAACTCCCCAGGGCTTGCCGGATCACTCCGAGGATCGTTTCCGAGGGCTGAAACTCTGAAACCTGGGCCACATACGCGAGCCGCGTGTTCTTCCGGATGGCTACGTCGCCCGTATCCGGTTCGCGTCTTCCCGCCATGATTTCCAGCAGCGTCGACTTGCCGCTCCCGTTCGGACCGATCAATCCGAGGCGGTCGCCCTCTGAAACATTGATAGAAAGGTTGCGAAACAGCGCGACGGCCCCATACGATTTACTGAGGTCCTGTGCATTCAATAAAAGCGCCACTCCTTCCATGTTCGTATGCCGCCGCGTTGTTGGCTCTGTCGTCCGCGCTACCCGTTGCGGGCGCGACGTGCGAAAGCCTCATCGCCCTGCATTTGCCCGACACAAGTATCACGGTTGCCCAGTCCTTGCCGGCCGGAATTTTCACGCCTCCCGAAGGCCACCCTCTGCGGGATTTACCTGCATTCTGCCGCGTTGCAGGCGTAATTAAGCCAGTGGCCGAATCGCATATTCAATTTGAAGTCTGGCTCCCTTCCCAAAGCTGGAACCAGAGGTTTCGCGGCCTCGGTAACGGAGGTTTCGCCGGCCAGATTGGTTATACCCAGCTGGCCGATTCCATCCGCCGCGGCTATGCCAGCGCCGCGACCGACGACGGCCATGAAGCGAACGGCATCGACGCCACCTGGGCTTACCATCATCCGGAGAAGGTGAAGGATTTCGGGTACCGGGCCGTTCATCTGACAGCCCAGAACGCTAAGGCCGTCATTAACGCCTTTTACAGCGAATCGCTGCAGCATTCATATTTCGACGGATGCTCTGATGGCGGGCGGGAAGCCTTGATGGAAGCGCAGCGGTTCCCTGAAGATTACGACGGCATCCTGGCCGGAGCGCCGGCAAATTATTGGACCCATCTGGTGACCAGCGGCCTGGCGGTCACACAGGCGCTGATGGCAAACCCGGAAGCCTATATATCCGAACTGAAGCTGCCCGCCATCAACGCCGCGGTGATGGCCGCTTGCGATGCCGGCGACGGGGTCAAGGACGGCATCATCAACGATCCCCGAAAGTGCCACTTCGATCCCTCGACGTTGCTGTGCCACGGCGATGAGTCGCGCAGCTGTCTCACCGCGCCCCAGATCAAGGCGCTGAAGGCAATTTATGCCGGCGGCCGCGATGCGAAGGGCCGGCAGATCTTTCCCGGCTTTATGCCAGGCAGCGAAAACGGCTGGGGGGATTGGGTGACCGGCAATGGGCCGGGTCTGAGCGCCGGCAATGGCTTCGTGAATGGATATTTCCGCTATATTGTGATGGAAGATGGCGTCTGGAATCCACTCAACGCCAATTTGGACGACGCTTTGCGCGCGGCAGACGAGAAGACCGCCCAAGCTCTTAACTCCACCCAGGCCGATCTAGCCGGCTTCGTCTCGCGCGGCGGCAAGCTGATCCTGTATCACGGCTGGAACGACCCAGCCATCTCACCGCTGAACACGATCAATTACTACGAATCCGTCCGCTCGAAAATGGGTCCTGCGGGTACGGAAGGCTCGGTTCGCCTCTATATGGCTCCCGGTGTCGGGCACTGCTTTGGCGGCCCGGGCGCGAATTCGTTCGGACAACTTGGCACTGTCACTGCCAAAGGGCCAAAATATGGCATGTTTGACGCCCTTCAGGCCTGGGTGGAGAAAGGTACTCCGCCGGACGAAATCATTGGGACCAAGTACACGGGCGACGACCGGGAAAAGCCCGTCCAGATGACTCGTCCGCTCTGCCCATATCCGCAGGAAGCGCAATACAAAGGCTCCGGCGATCCAAATGACTCTGCGAATTTTAGCTGTGCCGCCCCAGCGCAGTGAATTCGGCGCTTCTGAAGCGTCACTACTGAAGCTGGATACGCGATCTCCGCTCTTGCCAGGCGGCGCTCTTCAACAGTTCGGGGCCCATATCGATCACCCGCGGCAGAAGATCGAAGACTTGGGTGGCCGTCCAGCGAGAACCGCTGCGTGTCCGATAACCGCGCTGATTCAGCTCATCTGCGATCAGTGGAACGCGCTTTTCGGCTACGATCATCTCCAGAATCGTCAGCAGCACTGCAACCTCCTGGAGATTGCGCTGCAATCGGGCGGCGTCGGCGATTTCGAGCCCGTATGGCGCCTCTTCGTGCGCGCCCTCCGCAGCGTGTTCGGCAGGGTGCCCGGTGGGAACCGCTTCGTCCTTTTCCCATTCCACCGCCCTCAGCTTCCAACCCTCAGAAAGCCTTCGCTGAAAATATTCGATGGTGACGGGCTCTTGTACTTGATCGCGGATGGTGCGCATAGTTCCCCCTTTCGGGACTCCCCTACGCACGCGGCGTGCCACATCCAGTGTTGGAAAGCAATCCCACAGGGGCCAGATGTTCGTCGAATTTGGGACGACCGCATGCGGGACTGGGACGGCCACTCCCGCTTCGGCGGCTAAGAGCTTGGAATAAACTCCGTCATCACGGCCTTGCGCAGCAGAGTCGGCGGCAGCAAGCCTTGCGACAGGATGAAATCGTGGAAGCGCTGGACGTTGAACTTGGGCCCGAGCGCCTTTTCGGTTTCCGCGCGAATCTCGAGCAGCCGTGTGTAACCGTCGAAATACGAAACCGCCTGTCCGGGCATGCGGAACGTAAAGCGGTCCACTTCCTCGGTGGCAAGAGCGGGCGAGAACACTACGTCCGTTTCAAGCAGCTTCAGCGCTTCGGGCGGCGTTATTTTGCCCTGCTGCAACTCCGGATCCACAAACTCGCGTGCGGCCCGCTGCAGGCGCAGCTGTAGCGAAATCAGCTTGGCGTCATCGGGCATGTAAGGGTACATCATCCATTCCGCATACAGTCCCCAACCTTCCGCGTTGGTGCTGTTAAAGGCGAAAATCGCCCGCGCCTCGGAGACGCCGCGTTCCACCATGGAGTCGAACTGCAGCTCGTGTCCGGGCCGCGCTTCATGCGCGGTGAGCGTCCAGGTAGCGGCCGCAAAGCTGAAATCGTCGTACTTGAGAGCTTCGCCGTTCGCCCGTACGGTCTCCCGCCGGCAGCACGAATTGGCCGCGCTCTCCGTGATTGTTGATCAGCGGCGGAGGCTGCATGTGCGGCGCCGGTTGCTGCGCGGTCTCGGCCGCGGATGCGAGTCGGATGATCGCCGGGCGATCTGGCAGCGTCACCAGATGCTCGCGCCGGATGATGCCTTCGATATCGCCGAGCGTCTGATGGTAGACAGGCATCACCTCGTCCGGCGGGAGCTGGTCTTGCTTGAGAAAGCGAATCACGTCGCGGTAATCGCTGGAAGGCAAATTGTGCTCCTTTGCCACCTTAACCGCGAGCTGTTGCATTTCGCCCTGTATCTGAGTGAAGCCCTGATGCCCGATTTGAATGAGTTCCGCGGGCGTAAAATCCACGCCGTAGTCTTCCAGCCTGACTGCATAAATCTCGGGCGGCAAACGAAAATCCGTACGCGAGTGGGGCAGCACTTCATCCCGCACAAAATCCTGATAACCAGCCAGCTCCGTCTTCAGCTTGGAATACGCATCCTCGTAGCCGCTGATCTTGTACTTTTCGAAAAGCAGGCCGATCCCCGTGACATATTCGTGCATCTGAGTCAGGTCTTGCTCGACTTCGACGCGCGGCGGCCCTAGCAAGCCCGGCGTCTTCAGCCGTTCGCGATAGATCTCTTCCACCAGCTCCGTGGTTGGCTTGTAGCCGGGTTCCAGACCGCCGTATTTTTTCAGGCGAACCACCGCCGCGGGCCTGCGGTCCGCCGCCACCTGCTCCTGCAACAGGCCGCTGATGCCCCGGTACACCATACCCGCCGCGTTGTAGTAGGGCAGCATGTATTTCTCTTGCACCAGCGAAGACCGGTTCTCTCGTTCCGCCGCCTCAATCAGAATCTCCAGATCCTGCTTTACCAGCGGATCCTGTTCCGTAGCCAAGCGCGCCCGCAGCTCTTTCAAAGCCTCCTCCCGGTCGTGACGCATCTGTGCGGGCCGGTCTATTGACGGAATCGAGACCTTTTCGTCCAGACCCATGACGCCCATCCGCGATGCCCCCTCCGGCGAGTAGCGCGCCTCGATTTCCAGAAGGAGCTGCGCATTCTTGTTGCTTCGTTCTACCCACGATGGCTGCTGTGTAAGAGCGAGGGTAAAACCAGCCGCAAGAAGGCCGCCGAGAATGAATAACCGTCGAAAATGCATGTGTAGATCAGGATATCGCTGGGCTGCTTGATGCCAGTTTGCGCGCATACGCAACTTCCAGCCGCATGTCTTCGTTTACGTCGCCGTCCTTTTCATATTCGATTGCCACAAGCCCCTTGAACCCGATGCTCTTCAGCTCCGCCACGACGCCCGGGATGTTCGCGATGCCTTGGCCCAAGAGGACATTGTGTTCTGCGCCCGCGCCCTGTACATCCTTGAGGTGAACCAGTTTCAGATGCGGGGCCAGCCGCCGCACGGCATCAACGGGATCGTGCCCGCAGGCGGCCATTTGCCCGACATCGAGCGTGGACCCTACCGTGTTGGACAAGCCGGAGAGTCCGCGAAGAACATCATCCACGCTCTCGTACGGGAACTTCTCAGGAAACCAATGGTTGTGTATTCCGAACGTCAAACCTTCACGCGAGAAACGCTCGTCTATCGAGTGCAGAATCGGCCCGGTGGCGTCCCCGGAAACATTTGTTGCACCCAGAATTTTCGCAAAACGGACAGCATCATCCAGGTCCTGAGCGTTCGTAATCGTGGCTGAGTAATACGAGACACAATGAATAGATGCGTGGTCAAATTTGCGCCGCGCCGATTCGCAAATCGCCACGGTGGGATGATTCATCAGCATGAACTCGCCGCGCGACATCTCAATCTGATGAATGCCCAGCCTGTTTAGCTGTACGATCATCGTGTCGATCGAAAGGTTGTGATAGGAAAACGTCCCGACTCCTATGTCCAAGCCGTGGGACGCAGTGGTGGCGGAGCCCAGGCCAGTAAGCGCGCCTCCGATGGCCAACCCGAAAGCTCTACGACTCAGCATCGACGCAGCCGCATTCATTTTGGCGCGGGCCTGGGCGTCACGTCCGCATCCACCAAACCGAGCGCCCATTTAATGGCTTCTGTGTACATCTTCTGAAAGTCTGGCCGGTCCCAGTTCTCAGAAACGTGACCCAACGTCGAATAATAGACGCGCCCTTTGCCATACATCTTGGCCCACGTCACCGCAAAATCGCGATCGGCGCGATGCACTCGCGGATTCTGCAGGTCGAGCTTGCTTGCATCCAAGCGCATCAGGACTCTGCACTTCTCTCGCGAGAAGTCCTTAATCTGATAAATCTCGTCTTTGATTGTAAAGGCGCGGGGCCATTGCGACATGCCGGGAAAACCTGGATCCTCCACCAGAATCGGAGCCTCGAAAGTTCCCCACGGGTGCTCGTCGAAATAACCCCCGAGCATTTCGCCAAAAGCCGGCCAGTCTGTGAATGTTATGGCGGCGCTATGCACGCCGATGAAGCCTTTGCCATCGTCATGGATGAATGAGAGGAAATCCGCCTTTTGCTGATCATCCATCTCCAGCGTGCCGCCCGTATAGAACAGTACGGCGTCAAAGTCATTCAAGTTTTTGGCGTTATACTCCAGCTTCTTTTTTGTTAGAGCCTCGGTATCGGTGCGGATGTAGGTATCCCATAAGCCGGTTTCACGGCCGAGACGCTCAATGGTCGCCAGTGCATGCGATACAGCTTCATGCCGGTACCCTTTTTCTTCGCCGATTGCCAACAGCCTCTTTCGCGGATGATCCGTTGCCTGGCCAAGGCAGAGTGCCGTGAAGAGAAGTCCAAAACTGGCAATGAAAAGCGCTCGCGGCAAGCTCACCGGCTCGCGATCGCCGCTACGCTGTGTTTGGCGAACAGATTCTCGACTGGCATCTTCGCGTCAAAGACAAGATTGAAAAAGCCCACCATCATTTCATCCCAGGTCTGCTCTCCCCAAGTCACCGTTTTTGTGGGGTCGGCGTTATCGGGATTATTCGGTGAATTGTCGAAGTGCGCTGTGCATTCGATTTTCGTTCCTTTGGGTAGAACGATCGGCTCTTCAAACGTGTACCAGTTCTGCCAATGCCAATTGTAATTCGGCACGCTTAGAATCACCTGCGTCTCATTCGTCGGAAACGCAAGCCGGTACTCGAAGTCTTTGCCGCGCCCATGCATGTGCGGGTGCAAGCCTGAGAGCTTCACTTGCGTGCCTACCTCAAAACTGGCGTCGACGCGATAATCGGGATCGCCCGGTGGAATCTTGAATGTACCGTTCGTTGCAGAGAGCGTGAGCACCCGTTCTTTGGGTGGTTCTTTTGCGAAGATAACCTCGAGCCTGGTCTGATCGCGGGTCGGCTTTCCGTTTGGGGTATAGTGCACCTGGAAAACGATGTCGGAACCGGCCTTGATCAGCTTCGCTTGGCCGGGCCGCAGGATCTCGGCTGGTTGGCCAGGCGCGTAGCCAACCAGGAAATCACTCGGGAGCGCGCTTGTGTCAGGCTGATCGGTAGTCTTCACTTGTGGCGCGATAAAGAACTGACCCACCGGCTGGCCGCGAAACCAGCTGGATTTTGGATCGCGAACGAAGGCGATAATATGGTGAACCACCGCGCGATCCGTAGGCCGCACTTCTGCCGCCGTCACCCATTTATCCTCTGTAAAGCCGGTTGAAACGATCACATGCTGGTAATCGATAACACCCGCCGCCGGAACATCAAATGCGACCGGCAGTTGGAAAACCTGATCCGGCGTTCCAATCTGCCAACCCTCCACCCAGCTGACTGGGGGAGGCATATCTTTCGGATCGCCTTGCGGCGCCTTAGCGTCCACCCACGCCGTGATCGTATCGATTTCGGCCTGCGTCAAAGGCCGGCCGTTGCTGAAGTTGCCATAGCGAGGATCCGCGAACCACGGAGGCATTTTCCGGCTCCTGACCGCCTCTTTCATAGCGGCGGCCCAGGGCCTGGTCTGCTCATACGTCAGCATTGAGAAGGGTCCCGCTTCGCCTGGCCGATGGCACGTTTGGCAATTGCGCTGGAGTATTGGAGCTACATCCTTCGTGAATGTGGGAGGCGCGGTTTCCGCCGTTAATGCGGCCGATAGAAAAGGAATCGACAACGCCACTCTCCAGACTGGCACTCGTTCAGTATACCGGCCAGAGTCCGCGTTACTATTTGAGGAGCATCGTGAGATTCGCCTCTGCAGCATTCCTACTCGTCTTCTTTCTGACGAATGCCTCTGGCCATGACATCATCACCACGAAGCTTACCTACACGCGCGACATATCGCGCATTCTAGCCAGGCGCTGCCTGGAGTGTCATTCCTCATCGGCTTCGATTCCGTTGACGACTTACGAACAGGTGCGTCCCTGGGCGGTTTCCATCAAGCAGCAGGTTCTATCACGCCAGATGCCTCCCTGGGGAGCAGTCAAGGGCTTCGGCGATCTGGCTCCAGACAATGGGTTGAGTCAGGAAGAACTCTTGATCATTGCCGCGTGGGTCATCGGCGGATCGCCGCAAGGCAATCCCGCGCTTCTTCCGCCAGCAAAAGCGGCTGCCCAGATCCCAGCGCCCGCTCCCGGGCCGGCTGTCCGCGACTTGATGATTGTCGACAATCGGGTCACGCTACCGGGTTCAGTCACGATAACCGGCATCCGCCCCGTGGTGTCGAGTCCAATTGAATCCGCGCGCGTGGTAGCCAAACTTCCCGATGGCCGTATCGAGCCTCTTGTTTGGCTCTTTGATTACGATCCGAGCTGGAAGGAGGTTTATCATTTTCGCCAACCGATTTTGCTGCCGCGCGGCTCGACCGTCGAAGCTGATTCGCCCCTGCGGTTCGCGTTGGAAACGAGCCAATAGAATTATAGGTTCTTGACTGCAACCGTGAACGCGGTGGTATTCACCACGGACTCGCGCTGGAATTGAGACCAGACCTTATAGATACCTGCCCGAGGAAATATTACGTTGTATTGAATGATGGATCCTCCGGCGAGGACGGGATGAAAGTGCATGAGGTCCACCAGATCTTCGCTAGCAGCCAGCATGTGCCCCCAGGCGCCAAGATATTTTTCAAGGCCATCGCTCGGCGTCAGATGATAAATGAGCTTCGATTCAAAACCAGCCAGCAGCTCTTCCGGCTCCAGACGCAGCGTAGCGGTTAGATTTTCGGTGCGTTCCGGCGCCAGAGACGGCTTAAGAAGAGGCTTGCACGCAGGTCCGCTGGCGAAGAGGGTGCTGAGCGCCAGCTGAGGCGCCGAGCCGGACGGGTAGTAATCCGCCAGCAGGCGATACATACCGGAGTACGGCAGGCGAACGCCGAGTTGAAACGATCCGTCACTTTGGTACTGGGGATGAACGTGCGCGAAAAATTCCAGATTTTCACTCACGATAAACAGATGGATGAGCTTTTCATGCACTGTTTCAAAGTGCCGGACGGGATTCCCGGCTGGATCGGTCACCCGGAAGGTAAGCATCACCTCCGCGCCCGGTTCGATGAGCGGCGGGTTCGCAGTAATCCGCATCGGATACTCGACTCGATCCGGAACCTTCAACACGAGGGTCATCCCGCAGCGAGGGCACTTTCCGGGACTGTCTAAATGAACGTCCGGGTCCATCGGGCAGGTCCAGTCGCGCGGCTGGCCGGAATCTGCGTCCTGTTTCGACGAAAACTGCAACACCGGCGCGAATGCGAGCAGGGCTATGCAGTCGCGCCGGCTGGGACGGTGAATCGAATCTTTCATCTACCTTCGCTCTGAAAAATGCGGAACTCAAACGCGGCGAGCGCCATCGCGGGAACGGCTGTCTGCCCGGTCGGGAAGGTCGGGAAATCGACCTCCTTCCAGTGTCCCCCAGCGGCTTCGACCGTGCCTCGAAAGGGTGTGTTCGAAAGATTGACGGCTATCAGAAACTCTTCTTCGCCGGAGTCACGCATGTAAGTCAACACGTGCTGCTCGTCAGAGTTATGTAACCAAATAATCTTCCCATCCATCAGCGCTGGATGCTGCTTGCGGAGTGGAATCATTGTGGCGTAGAACTTTGCGAATTGCGGCCGCCGCTCCGACATTTGCCAGAGCACTTTCAGCGGCTCGAACAATGCGGGGCCGCCTGACTCGGTGGAATCGCCCACCTCCATGCCGTTGTACAGCAGCGGTACGCCGTCCAGCGTGAACATCAGCGCCGACGCGGCGAGCGCGCCCGGTAATCCATATCGCGCAATCGCCCGTTCTTCATCGTGATCGTCAGACATGCGCATGTGCAGCGCACCCTTCGGGAACAGTAACTCTTGTTGTTCGAATGTGGTGTGCAGTTCGCTGGCGGGCTCGCCGTGCATGATCACATTGTTCAGAGTTGCCATCATCGGCCAGGCGTAATCGATATCGAAAGCGCTGCGCAGCAGCTCAGGTTTCGAAGCCTCGGCCAGCAGCATAATGTCCGGTTTGACTTGATTCAACTCAACACGCGCCTGTTCCCAGAAATCGGTCGGTACTTCGCTGGCGGCATCACAGCGGTACCCATCCAAATCGAAATTCTTGATCCAGTAGACCAGCATGTCGAGCATGTAGCGGCGCAGTTTGGGGTTCGAATAGTCGAGCGCCGCCACATCGGTCCAGTCGTAGGGAGAGATGATGTTGCCGTCCTTGTCGTGCCTGTAGAAATCGGGATGAGCCATCATCACGCTGTCCCAGGCGGTGTGGTTCGCAACGATATCGATGATGACTTTCATCTGGCGGCGATGAGCCTCCTGAACCAGCCGCCGCAAGTCATCTTTAGTGCCGTAAGCCTGGTCTATAGCGTAGTAATCCCGGACCGCGTACGGGCTTCCCAGCGTCCCTTTTTTCTTCAATTGTCCGTCCGGATGGATGGGCATCAGCCAGAGGACATTGACACCGAGACTCTTCAAGTCATCTAAACGCTTCGTGACGCCATTCAAATTTCCTACCGGCGAGAACGAACGTAAATAGATCTCATAGATGACGCCGGAGCTCAGCCACTGCGGCGAGTGCCGCGCCGGCTGCGCAGCGAGTTGGTTGCCGGGCTGTTGGGCGAACGATCCACGATTAAGAGCGAGGGTGAGCAGGAATGCGCAGGCGAGGCGCAGTTTCATAGACCAACAGCATACAGCGTCCCCGGCTTACCGGCAGATTTTGCCGCCCGTGAGGAGGTCCAGAAACCAGAATTTCTCCACTCGTGCGAGGTCAATCTCTTCGGGTGCGCGCAGGATGAACTTCCGAACGGATGAAATGGGAATCCACCATGTATCGCCCCCCTGCTGCCTTGTGCGATCGGTACCGCGCCGGTCGGCGCGAAGCAATCCACGATGAATCCAAGTGCAAACTTTGTGCGCGTCCACGCCAAAGGCGGCCGCCAGGGCGCATGCCGAATAGCCATCCAAATTGCGCTTGATCCGCAAGCGAGTGATCTTAAGTTCGATGGCCGCCGGGCTGCGCTGGTGTCCCCGCCGCGCGAGGTGCCGCTGGATGGCGCGGGCCGTCAGGTGGCCATAGCGCTCGAGAATCTCTTCTTCCGTGGAAGACCACGGATATTCCTTGGTTCTTGTAAGACAAAGCGCGGCCGCGCGCCGTATGATGGCGGATTTTGACCAGCCAATCTCGCGTCGCGCCGCAGCGAGCGCGCCACGGTCTCCCTGCCGTTGGCGAAGGTAAGCGCCGCGAATCTTCTCGTCAATTTCGGCGGTAGGAATGTATCTTGCTCTCATAGGTCTGCGAGGCTCATTACCTGTCTTCATTGGAGCAATGCTTCCTGAAAAATCGCTGAAGTGTTTTGACCCTGTACACCGCGCCTTCGATAGCATATTTGTTAAGGCGTGCGAGTACTGATAGTCGAGGACGATATGCGAATGGCTGCCCTGCTGGAACGGGGCCTGGTGGAAGAGGGCCATTCCGTTCAAGTGGCGCGCAACGGCCAGGAGGGACTTGCCTTCGCGCTGGATTCGAGTTTTGATGTTATCGTTCTTGACATCGCGCTGCCGCAAATGGACGGGCTCGCCGTCGCGCGAAATCTGCGGCGAGCCTCAAACCAGACTCCTGTCTTAATGTTGACCGCCCGCGACAGCATGGCCGACATTGTGAACGGATTAGACAGCGGCGCCGATGACTATCTCACAAAACCTTTTGCCTTCGAAGTGCTTTTGGCCCGTTTGCGCGCGGTGAGCCGGCGCGGGCCAATTCCCCGCTCCGTTCAGCTGCATTGCGCCGATTTGACCCTGGACACCGCATCCCGGCGAGTTACTCGCGGCGGTCAACTTATGAATTTGACCCCCAGGGAATATAGCATTTTAGAGTTGCTTCTGCGAAACGCCGGGCGTCCCGTAACCCGAAACCTGCTGCTCGAAACCGTTTGGGGATTTGATAGCGACGTCGAGGAAAACACCGTCGAAGCCTTCGTTCGCCTTCTTAGGAACAAGATAGACGCAGGTTTTCATCCAAAGCTCATACAAACCGTACGGGGCATCGGATACTGTCTGCGGCTGCCGGAGTCTTGAGCGGATCACAACGGATGAATCAAAGATCCATTCGATTTCGGCTCGCGACCTGGTATTCACTTGCGCTCGCGGCGAGCCTGCTCTTGCTCGCGCTCGCAATTTGGTTATCTATGTGGCAGACCCTGGTGCGTGACATAGACAGCACGCTGGCCGATCGCGGACGGAGCGTCGAATCATACCTGAACGAGGAGTTGCGCGATCCCGGAGTAAAGCTTCCTGAAGAACTCGATGAGTATTCGCATGCTCTTCCCGCGACGACGCTATTGCGCATAACAGACGCGAGCGGCGCGGTAGTCTTCACTTCGCCCGGGGAGTTTCCGTGGCGGCTGGCGGAACCGGATGATCGCTCTGTCAGGCGCATCGAATGGCAGCGGCAAGCCTACCGCGTCCTGGTGCGAAAGGTTTCCGTCAACGGAAGAGCTTGGACCGTTTTTCTCGCGGCATCTTTAGATGCTCCCGAACATATGGTGAACCGGCTGGGGCTGCTCTTGCTCATGCTCACCCCCGCGGTAATCTTCATCGCAACGACAGGGGGGATCTGGCTCAGCCGCCGCGCGCTGAAGCCGGTCGACGAGCTCACTGCCGCCGCGCGATCCATCGGCATCGAAAATCTATCGAAGCGTCTCGTGATCCCGCAAACTGGCGACGAGCTCCAGCGGTTATCCGAAACCTGGAACTCCATGCTGTCGCGGCTCGAGAACGCTGTGAACCGCCTGTCGCGCTTTACGGCGGACGCATCGCACGAACTACGAACGCCTTTGGCGGTCATTCGCAGTACGGCGGAAATTGCAGCCCGCAAACCGCGCTCGGCAGAGCAATATCGGGATGCGCTGGCTCAGATTGTGGCTGAATCGGAACGAATGACGGGCCTCGTCGAAGACCTGCTTTTCCTCGCGCGCTGCGACGCCGAAACTCCTGAGATGCCGATGTCGCCGCTCGACCTCGCCGCCATCGTGCGCGATGTTTGTTCACGCATGCTGCTGGTCGCGGAATCGCATGGGACTCGATTGGAGTGCTATGGCTCCGATAGCGGTCTGTTTATCCTCGGCAACGAGGCGGCCGTCCGCCGGCTGGTGCTGGTGCTGGTCGATAATGCCATCAAGTATTCAGGAGCCGGCAAAGCTGTCGCCGTCACGCTGTGCGGACTGGATCACGAAATTCATCTGGCCGTGGAGGATAACGGAACCGGTATTGACGAAGCGGATTTGCCGCGGATCTTCGAGAGATTCTACCGGGCCCTCAAGGCGCATGAACCGGCCAATAACGGATGCGGCTTGGGTTTGGCGCTCGCCTCCAGCATCGCGCAACATCACGGCGCAGCCATCCGGGTTGCAAGCGCCGTGGGCGCCGGGTCCACGTTCTCCGTTGTTTTTCCCGCAGCGGCGGAAAGAACGGCTCTAGTTGCCGACAATCAGAATTTTGAATGTTCCCGGTAGGATCTCAGGCCGGGGATGAGGACGATCCGCGGTGGCAGCGGGCGCTGGGCCGAAGGACGCGGTAGAGAGGTAGATCTTGTGCGTCTTGGTGTCTACAGTCATCGTGCGCGCTCCTCTTTCGGTTGTTACAGTCTGAACAACGGAATAGGTGTCGTCGCCCTCGTGCTTCACAATCGTGAGGGTGCCTTCCCCGTTGGATGAAAAGGCGAGCTTGCGCCCGGGGTCGTAACCGGCTGCGTCGGGCCCCTCACCGATCGCCGGCGTGGCAAGCACCTTGCCCGAATCCGCATCCACCACCGCCATCATTTTGTTGTCGCAGACGGAGAAGAGACGCCGCCCGGCCGCATCGATCGCCAAACCGGAAGGAGACTCACACGGAGCAAGCGGCCAATTGGCTTCGACAGTCAGCGTCTTCGCGTCAATCTCGGCAATCTCACTCTTGTCCTCGAGATTGTCGTAAATATGCCCTTTCCCGTCCGTAACTGGAAATTCCGGTTTCCCGGCTAACGCGATGGTTCCCGCCACCGTTAAGTTGGTGGCATCCACCACGGTCGCGTTTTGGCTTCTTCCATTGAACGCAAACACCCGCTTGGTGAACGGATCATAGACCAAGCCGTCCGGATTGGTTCCTGCCTTCACTTTGGTCTGGACCGCCAGCGTTTTCAAATCGAAGACCACAATCTCGTTTGAGCCGCCATCCGTGATGAACCCGCGGTTTAGGTCATTTGCAATCGCTATTCCGTGAATTCGGCTCATGCCCGATATCTTCGAAACCGGCTGATCGCTCTTGAGATCCACCACGTCAACCTCGGTCCCATGCGACACAAAGAGCCGGTGGCTTTCCGCATCGGCCGTGAGATAGTCCCAACCGCCGGCCCCGCCGAGCTTCATGGATCCAGTGACTTTGTAATCCTGGCCGCGCAAACCGGCCGTAATGGAGCAGAAAAGAAGGGCGAACAAGAGGGAGGTGTGAAGGAGTTTCATGGGCGGAATGGGGAGCCTATTCGATAGCTATCACAGCCAGCTTACGCCCCATATCTGAAGTTTTGCTGAAGTATACGAAAGGTAGACCCTGATCCGTGAGTTGTTATCCTGTCGAAGCGGGCCCTTAGCTCAGCTGGTCAGAGCAGAGGACTCATAATCCTTTGGTCGAAGGTTCAAATCCTTCAGGGCCCACCAACATTTTTTGCCTGAAAATTCTGGAGCGTGGATAGCGCCGAGGTTGGGCAGGATTAAATGAAACGGTATTGCGTGAGGGAAATGGCGCCGACCAGGATCCGAGGTAGGTGCCATAGGGCGGCCCGCCGGGACAGCCGATCGCATACAATGCGACATGCTCCAGCGCGAGCGAGCCTTCCACACTACAAGCGGTATCGCACTTGGAATCTACACCAGCGAGAATCAATATCGCCCAAACATTCAGGAGGTAGCGTTCACGTCTTCACAGGCTCTGACGATTGAAGCGCCCGAAGAATGTAGGAGTATGTGGATGTTTGCGCATACTGCGATAGTGTGGCGCCCAAAGCAGCGTCTTGCTCGGAGATACACTGAATTACCTTGGTTATCCAAGCGTCATCGAGCGAAACTATCGCATCCGCCAATTCCTTCCGGAGTTCTGCAGGCAAACCCATCAGCTCTGCTCGACCAAGCGCTCTCGTGGTGTTTTCAGTGAGGGCTTCCTGATATCTGTAACGCACGTCAAGGTGGCGCGCGAGGGAGTCGAATATTTCTTCGGCCCGAAATGGTTTACTCACAAAGTCATCTACACCGGACGCGAGCGCCTCTTCGCGGTATTCGGTAAAAGCGAGGGCAGAGAGAATCGCGATCTTCACGTCCTGGCCGCCGTCCAGCTCACGGATGCGCCGTGTGGCTTCGAGACCATTGATGCCCGGTAGTCTCCAGTCCATCCAGATGAAGTGGGGGCGCCACGTCAAAAACTTATCGATGCCAGTTGCGCCATCCGTGGCCACCTGCACGTTGAAACCAGTACTCTCGAGGAGCCGTTCAAGCAGCTGCCAGTTCTCTTCTTCGTCCTCAATGATAAGGACCCGATATTCGGGCTGGCCCGGCTCGAGTCCGATGATTCTTCCCCGTTGAACCAGCGAGGCCGGCATGTCAGATCTTTCCAACTTCCGTACCGGAATCCCCACCCGAAACAACGATCCGTTGCCCGGTGTACTCTCAAGCTGAATCGTTCCCACCCATCAGCTCGACGAACTTCTTGGTAATCGCCAACCCCAGGCCAGTACCCTTTTGCCTCGACAGTTTGCCTGTTTGCACAAACGGCTCGAAAATGCGTACATGATCACCGCTGGCGATACCGATCCCCGTGTCCTGTACCTCCAGCACGAGCCTGCAGTGTTGTGAGTCCTGGGCCGGCTGACTGCCTACGCGCAAAACCACACTCCCACGGTCGGTGTATTTCACCGCGTTACCGACCAGATTGATAAGCACCTCGCGCAGTTTCTCACCATCAGTCTCAACGAATTGACAGAACCCGGCAGTCTGCAGGGTGAGCAGCTCAAGACCTTTCTCCTCTGCTCGCAGGCGCATGAGTTCCATGACGCCGCTCGCCAGATCGCTGAGGTCAAGCGGGCCGTCTTCGATGATGATGCGGCCGGCATCGATCTTGGCCATATCCAGTACATCGTTGATCAGGCTGAGTAGATGTTCGCCG
>CAVPKW010000001.1:0-43073 GCA_963705805.1 uncultured Acidobacteriaceae bacterium | reverse complement strand
CGCCTCGCGCCGGCCCGCTCGACGGACTGGCGACGATGCGAGGCGATCCGTCGCGGCTGAAGGTGTCGTGGCGGTTCAGTTCCGCCCCGATCAGCCGGTCGTCCTGCACGGCGTGCAGCACCTCTTCCACCCGCCGGTGCTGCTGCCGGAGTGGCCGAGCGAGGACCATCGCACCCGCATGGTCTTCATCACCCGCGACCTGCCGCGCGAGGCGATCGAAGCGACCTTGGCGGCATTTGAAGAGCAGTTGCGGAGAGCTGATCCCATCTCCGACAGGCGGAAACGTTCCTCACTATCGTCCAGCGCGTCCGGCAACTCTAGTGGGAGCTGTTCCGGAATCTTCGGCGCGGGCACCGTCTCGGCGAAGGCCAGCTTGCGCAGCCGTTCCAGCGCTTCGAAGTCGTTCGCCGCGCCCGCGAGATTGACGTCGAGTTTCTTCTTGCCTGCCGAAGCGATTCCCGGCGGCAAAACGTTTAATAGCGCCTCTAGCGCAGTCAACAAGGTCGGGTCCCCGATTAGGTGTGCACTCTCGATTAGGCTCTGTGCGGCGCCAGTGTTTTGTTCGCGTGCAGTCTTCGCCGCCCAGTGCAGCGTGTCGAGCATACACTCTTCACTGACGTGCTTGAGCGTTTTCCCCACTAGGCGTGGCCGGCCGCATATTAGGAGGAAGACCGTGCGTTGCCGGCGGCGCGGGCGCTGGCCTAGGAGTAGAGACCGCGGTGTGGGGCTGCGGCACGGCGGCGCGTGTAAATGCGGCCGGATTGCCGACCCGTGTTCCCACCTGTACCTGCACCGGCCGCGCGGCGGGCGCCTGCCGGACCGCCGGAGCGACCGCGTGAGCAGCGACCGCCGCGTGCATAGCCGCGACGTCATGGGGCTCGCCGGCATGCTGCTGAAGATATTGCGGCGACGCACAGCAAACGACGCTGGGGGCGCGGGCGGCACGGCGCGCGCCACTACCTGCCGCTGAACGATCACCGCGGAGGGATGCGGTACCGGCCGCGCATTCCGCAGCACGGCTTGGGGCGTCGGAGCTACGGGCGGTGTAATCACCGAAGCCGTTTGTATTCTCGCTACATCGTTCTGCCGGATCGCAATGCCGGCCTGCCGTACGGACGCCCCCAGGTCAACGCCGATTGCGGCATGGCTGCCACCGCGTTCGGAGCGCGCATGTTGACATTAGTCTGGTTATAAACGCGATGGTCAACATACACCGTGTTATAGACATTTGTGATGTTCACGGTCTGAACCACGCGAGTGTTATACACGTTCACATTCGTAAAATAAGAGCGGCTGCATCGATAACTCGGCGTATAAATCTCGCCGATGCCGAGTGCAACCCATCCCAAGGCTGGTCCTCCTAACGAGACGCCGACGCCAAAGTGTGGGCCGCCGAACCAAGCCACCATTGCCGGAGCGTAATAAGGGCGGATCACGGGTCCGCGGTATCCCACGATTGCGATGGGGCCCGGGACCAGCCCCAACGGCTCGTTGATGAAAGCCCAGCGACCGTAATGGAAGGGCGCAAAGCCCCATGGCATGTCATCCACCCAAGTCCAGCCCCACGGCTCAACCCATGCCCAGTGGCCATAGTGATAAGGCGCCCACCCTGCTGCGACCTGGCGCGGATACCAGACCGGACCGTAATCACCCGTCGCCTGCCAAGCGCCGTAATCGTCCAGGTCTTCGTACCCGATCAAGGTGGGCCTGGAACAAGGCCTGCGCCGAAGCGAGGTGCGCTTCGTGGGCATCGCGCTCGGCGCACCAATTGTCAAAAGCGTCAGGGCCGGGCGCGGCCTCGATATCGTACGCCAGCTGGTCCGTACCGGTTAATTGTGCGCTGTTGCCGGGGTTCATCGTGAAAGCCTGGCCACCGCCGGTGACTTCCGCTTGTCCCTCCTCCTGACCACGACAAAACTCATGTTTCGATTGGGATCCACCCGGAACCGGTAAACGCCGTCCCGCAGCAGGTTCACCGCGGCATTCGGCGTGTCCACCTCGAAAACCTGGTTCTGGTCGAAGTTGTGAATCCTGAAATACACGTCGCCCTCGGTCAGCTTGATCTGAACTGCTTGGTCATTCAAGTTCAAGAAGCCGAAGCTGGTTTGTGCGCCCATGCGAATGGCGGCAATATTCCAGGTGCAATTCGGCTTCCGAGCCTTGGTCGGCATACAGATAATCGCCGACGGTAAATGGCCGGTTGAGATCGGCCGACGCCTACTGATCGACGCCGGCCGGTTTCGATGACATTACCAGTGAAGTAGTTCAGCCGCGCCACCCGGTACGGCGGATCCTCCTGCGCGGAACTTGCGCCTGCGGCGAAAAGAAGAGCGGCCGCGATTATTAAGCAATTCTTAATCGTATATCGGTGCGGCGACGCCCATTTAGTAGGGTTTCCTGCCTCAGTAGATGTGTGGTGAATTCGCAGCGTTACTCGCCGCGGCTGTAAGGTTATTTTTGTGAATCGGAATTAATCGGAGCGGGGAGGTCAGTCGGTCAAAATGCAGTGGTCTTAATGCCGGATACCTCAAAGGTTCTGCGGCAGCGCTTACAACTTACTTTATCGTCGAGCAACACCATGTAGCTGGCTGCCTTGGTAAACTTTGCGCGATCTCTTTCGTCTGCATTTTTAGGGAGGCGCTCGATTTTTTTCCGGACAAGCCAGCGCAGCTCATAGATCTCGGCTCTACAAAAAGAACAATTGAGAGTGGCGGACTTGGTAGCTTGTGATTCGCGATAAAAAGAGCGCTCATCCACGGATTAAATCCTTTTTCAACAAGTTACTGATTGGTAAAACGAAAGTTAGCGACCGCTACTTCGTCGTTTCCTGGTATGTAGAACCCGACTTTTCCTTGGGTAAAGTCACGGCTCTGAGTAGTCACTGCGCCTATATCGTTCCAGATGCCATCGGTTGTCTTGACGCGAGCGGCAATGGAACCGGGCTTGACAGCAACGTCAACCTGGACCCATTGATTTGAGTCGGCGTCAAAGGGAATACGATTCACTTCCACTGACTTGCCGTCGCGTATCTCACGGACGATAGCATGCTTACCGTCGAGGGTAAAAAGGATATAGTTATCGCTGTCTTCATATCCCGCATACCATTGCAGCTTGCTGTGCTTGAGAAATCCTCCGATGCGTCCATGGGCTTCAAAAGAGTAACGCCCAGGAGCATGCGGAACATGGTAGGGAACAAAGCCGCCCCCTTTGCGTATCTGTTCACCGGGTATGACAACGTTTTCGGTGGCGGCCGGCTGCGAAATGGCCGGGATGGCCTCGGCGGGAGCGGGTTTGGCGGAGGCATTTTCCGTAGGAGCCGGCTCAAGAGTGACATCATCGCCAGATAAAGTGACAGCCTTGTTCGGCTGAAAAGCGCGCGCCACGGTCTTGCTTGAAAACTGATCGCGGCGAAGCTCTATCGAATGCTCGCCGGGTTTAACATTCGGGATATTGACGGCGCCTGTTGGACCCACTGTGGCAGCTAAGTCTTTGTCGATGTAAATACCGGTTCCCGGCTGCGCCCCTTTGACCATCAGGCTGGCAACCGCGGGAATGGGTTCCAGGCTGAATTGAACGGCGGCTTCTTCCGCTTTCTTTACTTCGACACTCTGAGGTGGGGGATCGATAAATCCATCCTTGTGAACCCGGATGGTGTATTCGCCGACTTTCAGCGGCATGCGCAACTGGCCGCCTTCCGTTTGCCGGCGATAGGGCTTGTTATCGATGAAAATGCTGACGCCATCCAGATGGGTCATCACGACTGCCATCCCAGTGTTCGGATCCGATTTGATGTACACCGTCAGAACCGGCGCGGCCGTGTAGGTCCAGATGAAGCGCTGGCGCTGCTTGTTGTGGTTCACTTGCAAATCATGATCGCCGGTCCCCAGGTTCTCCAGTGCAAGGCCGTCCGGGTCGACGTCGCCCGCGGGCTTGCCGTCGAGCAGCAGCGTGGAATCTTCGGCGCTTGAGATGAGACGTCCTTTTCCGTCCTGCGCCCAGACAAGCACCGCAACCGCATTCGACACGGTGGGCGACCCGGTCACTTCCGGTGCGGAGTTGCCTTCTACTTTGAAAGTAAATGCTGCGCTTCCGCTGCTGCCGGTAAGTTTGATGGAGTGCTGGCCGGCGGTTAGATGATCCAGTTGCAACTCGCCATCCTTCAGAGGTTGAGGCTCGGCATTGTCGACCGAAACGGTTCCCGGTACCAGGTCGGTGTAGAGCCGCAGCATGGGAGCCAGAGGAGCGGCGGCGACCGGTTGCGGAGCCGGGTTCTGGGTAGGAGGAGTCTTGGCGGGGGGCTGAGTGACCGCGATGGGAGCCGGCTGGGGCAGGTTTATTCTGCGTGCAGTTTGAATCAGATAGAAGAAAGCAGCCAGAACGACGGCCGTCAGAAAGAGGGCCAGAAAAAGTGAGCGCTGCCAGGTTTTTTTATCGAGGCGCGGAACCTCAGGCGGAATTTCGGCGGCATCCGACGGCTCGTCCAGAGGCCGGCTTGGGGAAGAGACGGCCGGATAGGAAACCTGCCGGGCCATTCCATTTTCATCCGAAATCTGCGACGACGAGCGCAGAAAGCGCGCCCGCTCTATGATTTCCTCCTGTACCTCCGAGAGGAGTACCTGGACATCGAATTCGTTAATGTGCGAGCGCCGAATCTCCTGAATACGATCAAAATGACCGCGCAGGTCATCCAGCGAGGGGGAATTGCGCGCCTCCCGCTGGATTTGCCTCAATTATCCAAAGCATAAGACACTAGTTGAGACCGATCCACTGGCGGGTAGCGTACTCCAGTTGAATTATAACGAGACGGGCGAGCGTTTTAACGGCGATTTGTATAGTTTAGTTCGTAGAACTGGCGGTACTCACCGGTCTTGATTCTCCGTGCCCAGCCCTGGTTTTCGCGTACCAGTGAATCGTGGCGTCGAGGCCGCTGTCGAAATCCATGCGCGGCGCCCAGCCCGTTTCATGGGTAAGTTTCCGGTTCGTCAACGCGTATCTGCGGTCGTGCCCGGGCCGATCCGTCACGCGCGTGATCAGTGACGCCGGCTTGCCGGTGGTTTTCAAAATCCGGTGAATCACATCGAGATTCGGAAGCGAGCAGTTGCCCCCCACGTTATAAATTTCACCGGGACGGCCTTTCTCCAGCACGGCACAAATAGCGCGGCAGTGGTCTTCCACGTACAACCAATCCCGCACCTGCTGGCCGTCGCCATAAACGGGCAGCGGCTTGTCCTCCAGCGCGTTCGAAATCATTAGGGGTATCAGCTTTTCCGGAAACTGATACGGACCATAGTTATTTGAAGCGCGCGTTACGGAAACATTCAGCTTGTAAGTTGTGTAATAAGACAGCGCGAGCAAATCTGAAGCCGCTTTTGACGCTGAATAGGGACTACTGGCATGGACCGGATAGTTCTCATCGGCTTCATGCGGAGGTTCTATGCTCCCGTAGACTTCGTCGGTGGATACATGCACAAAGCGCGCGACCTTATGCTGGCGCGCGGCTTCCAGCAAAGTAAATGTCCCGTTAAAGTTGGTCTGGATGACCGGAGCGGGCGAATGAATGCTGCGATCCACATGAGACTCGGCGGCAAAATGAACAATTGCGTCTGGGCTTTCTTGCCGGACGAGCTTCTCAATGGCCTCCGCGTCGCAGATATCGGCCTGCACAAAACTATACCCAGGATGGCTGCTCACGGATTCCACGCTCTCTAGGTTTCCTGCGTATGTCAGTTTGTCGAGGTTGACGACCTGGTCGGCCCACTTCTCGCGCAGGGACGTTCGGACGAAGCAGGAACCGATAAATCCGGCTCCGCCAGTTACTAACAGCTTCATTTGTGCTGCAACTCCCAATCGTAAGCAATGGCCGTGTCGTTGTACGGGATACGTCCTTCATCCTTGGGATCGTAAGTGCGGTTCGTGACGTAGACGAGAACGGAATTATGCTCGCCGATTACCTTGTATCCGTGCGCCACTCCAGGCGGAATCAGCAGTTGCCAGGGCCGCAGCGCTCCGAGATAAAGCGTGTTCTTCTTTCCGTAACTGGAAGAGCCGCGCCGCAGGTCCACCAGCGCCACCTGCAGCAGGCCGCCGGTGGGCACCCAATAATCGGTCTGAAGTCTGTGGAAGTGGAAAGCCTTGATGATGCCCGGATAGTTAACGGCCGCCGAAACCTGTGTCGTCGCTGGAGGGAACGCTCCCACTAGACCCTCCCCTAAACGAGCGATCTCCAGGAAGTATCCCCGGTCGTCCGGCCACAAAGGAAAGGGCTTAACGGCGACGCCTTCGATCAGGTCGGAGCTTGTCGGCGACAGGATTACTTTTCCAATGCCCGGATGGAGGGTGGGATGTCAATCTCGACGCCCGATTCGAGTATGCCCAGTACTGCTGTCTTCATCATTTTCTGGCCCCGCTCGCGGCGAGCTCCGTTTGGGAACTCTTTTCGCGGAGCGTATCCTTGACGAGATTGGCGGCGCGCAGGAGCGAATCGAACGTGCCGGCGTCGGTCCACCAGCCTTCCAGGTAGCTAAACGTCAAAGTTCCTTCGGCGATGTAAGCGTTGTTTACGTCGGTAATCTCGAGTTCCCCCCGCGCGGATGGTTTCAGCGTCTGCGTTTTGGCGAAAACGGTCTTATCGTACATGTAAATCCCGGTCACCGCGTAGTTGGACTTGGGCCGGCTCGGCTTCTCCTCAATGCCTACGATCCGGTCTCCATCGATCTCGGCGACGCCGAACCGCTCTGCGTCTCGAACCTCTTTCAGAAGTACCTTGGCGCCGTGCTCCTGCCGCTCGAAGTCGCGAACTGCTTGAGAAATAGAGCCTTGGATGATGTTGTCGCCAAGGATCACGCAAATCTTCTCCCTGTCGGAGAAGTGCTCTGCCAGGGCGAGCGCCTCCGCGATGCCGCCTTCGCCCTCCTGGTACGTGTAGTTGATGTGCTTCAACCCGAAATCTTTTCCATTGCCCAAAAGCCGTAAAAACTCGCCGGAGTTGCGGCCGCCGGTAACGACGAGCAGATCATTGATACCGGCCTCCACCAGCGTTTCGATGGGGTAGTAGATCATCGGCTTGTCGAAAATCGGAAGAAGATGCTTGTTGGTGATCTTGGTCAGAGGGAAAAGTCGGCTGCCGGTGCCCCCCGCAAGGATGATCCCTTTCATAAACTAGATGATAGTAGCAGTTCTACCTCTAATCGAGATGGAGCCTCGATTTCGGGTCTGGCTCGGCGGCCCGGGGCAGGCTACGCTTCACGCGCCGGGTGAGTTGCCGGACCAGCAGCAGCAGGAGTGCCGCTCCAATCGCCGCGCGCCTGAAAAAGCTGGGTGAAGCGGACGTACTCGACCCGAGAATCAAAAGGCCGATCAGGACAACCAGGATGGTTGCGATCCAGATCATCCTGGATGATCGTATCGGAGCGCGGCGCTCCCTGGCGGCGCGTGCTTCGTACTTGTTCATGACCCGACGGCTTCAGAATATCTCAATCCGGCGCAGGGCGGACGCCCAAACCCTACGCGATTCAGCCGGAATTCATGAAACAGTAACATAGTTGTAATCATCTGTCGGTTACTCTGTCCCTGGGGATAGTTCCAAGACCATCATTATATGCGAAAGATAGCTCTTATTGAAGACGATGCCGACCTGTTTGCCCTGGTGAAGTACAACCTGGAGAAGGAAGGTTTTGCGGTAGTCGGAGTGCAGACAGGAAGAGGCGTTATTGACCTGTGCCGCCGCGAGCGGCCTGACCTCATCCTGCTGGACATAATGCTGCCTGATTCCGACGGACTGGAGATTTGCAAGGGAATCCGCCAGCATCACGAGCTGGCTCATATCCCGGTAATCTTCCTGACTGCGCGCGCCTCCGAGACGGACCGGATCGTCGGGCTGGAACTCGGGGCAAATGACTATATAGTGAAGCCGTTCTTTATCCGTGAGTTGATTGCGCGGATAAAGATTCAGTTCAGAGGGCAGACGAGTGCCACCCGGGTGTTGAAGGCGGCTACGCTGGAACTGGATCGCAGCAGCTGCGAAGCGCGGCTGGATGGCCAGCCCCTTACGTTGACCGCGACCGAATTCCGGCTGCTGGAGTTCTTAATGAGCCGGCCGGGCGTGGTTTTCAGCCGCGAGCAACTGCTCGATGCCGTATGGGGCCATGACCGCGCAGTGACGGACCGCACCGTGGATGTCTACATTCTCCGGCTGCGGCAGAAAATTGAATCTGATCCCGCCAATCCCAGCTTGATCCGCTCCGTGCGAGGCTTCGGCTACAGCTTCAACAACAACGTTCAGCATGCTGAAGAGACCGACCCCAGCGGGATGAGTGCAACCGCGCTTGCTCGATAAGTCTCACCGAACGGAAAATCCCCAGACCTTCTGAACCGCGTCGTCCCGTTCCTCCACGCTGCGGACTTCTGCCAGGCGCGGCCCGAGATGCAGGGCCGCTGCCAGATCGTTTAGCGCCGCAGTTGGCCCCGCTGCATACACTTCCACCCGGCCATCATCGAGATTACGCGCCCAACCGGCGAGACCGAGCGATGTGGCTTTTTGCCGCACGAAGTCGCGGAAGCCCACGCCCTGAACGTAGCCGTCAATGAACCAGCGTTTCGCCGCCGTGCGGTCCATATATCGACATTGTCCGGCAGCTCTATTTGCCAAACTGAGAATTAACGCCATGCCCTTTCCTGTGCAGCGCCCGCGGCGGCTGCGATCTTCCGGCGCAATTCGTCAACTGGTGCGCGAAACTCATCTCGCTCCTTCGCAACTCGTCCTGCCATTGTTTGTGTGTCCGGGGGAGGGCGTTCGTAAAGAGATCGCCTCGATGCCCGGCCACGCACAGCTTTCTATCGATAATTTAGTACGGGAGGCCGAGGACTGCCGCAAGAGAGGGTTGGGCGGCGTCATCCTTTTCGGTATTCCTGAGCGGAAGGACGACATGGCGTCGGAAGCCTATGCTCCCCACGGTATCGCGCAGCGCGCCGTGCGCGCGGTCAAACGCGAAGTTCCAGGATTGCTCGTGATAACGGACGTCTGCAATTGTGAGTACACGACTCACGGTCACTGCGGTCTGATCAGAAATGGCGAGGTAGACAACGACGCCACCTTGCAGTGGCTCGCTAAGACCGCTGTATCGCACGCGGCGGCAGGCGCCGACGTCGTGGCCCCAAGCGACATGATGGACGGCCGCGTAGGCGCCATTCGCGCCGCGCTTGATAGCGCCGGGCACGCGCAGACGCCGATTCTGTCCTACGCGGCGAAGTACGCTTCTGTGTTCTATGGCCCGTTCCGCGAGGCTGCGGAGTCCGCGCCGCAGTTTGGCGACCGGCGCAGCTATCAAATGGATCCGTCGAACGGGCGCGAGGCGTTGCGCGAGATCGCGCTCGATCTGGAAGAAGGGGCCGACATGATTATGGTCAAACCGGCAATGCCTTACCTGGATGTGATTCGCGAGGCCCGGCGCGCTTTCGACGTGCCGCTCGGCGGTTACCAGGTGAGCGGCGAGTTCAGCATGATCGTCGCCGCGGCGCAAAACGGCTGGCTGGAATTGGACCGCGCCATCCTGGAGTCGCTGACCGGCATCCGGCGCGCCGGTGCGGACTTCATATTGACGTACTTTGCCAAACGCGCCGCGGAACTTCTAAGCTGATGGCGCCGCTAATCCTGCGGCAGCCGGCCTGAAAGATAAATCCGCTGCGGCTCGCCATGACGGCTGCTGGCGGTGCCGCCGCGCACCACATGGACGGCAATGGGCTGTCCTGCCTTGAAAGCGGCCTGTACTTTCATGACGTCATCCGGAGACGCGACCGGCTGCCGGTTGATAGACAGAATGGCATCGCCTTCCTCCATCCCGATGTCATCGGCGAAAGATCCCGGATCTACCGAGACTACTTTCACACCGGTCTTATCGTCGATATGCAGGTCCTGACGCTCCTTCTCGGTCAAGCGCATAATCGTGATTCCGAACTTCGCGGGCGTTAGCGGCTTGACGGCCGGCGGCACATCCAGATGGTTGCTGGCGACCTCGTCCTTCCAAATAACGTCTCTTTCACCGATCGCCACGTTGAAATCCATGTGCTTGCCGTTCCGGTCTATGGTGAATAAAGTGCCCGAACCAATCGGCAGCTCAGCAACTTTGTTGACCAGTTCTTCGCCGTCTTTCACCGGATGGTCATTCATGGCGATGATGATGTCGTCTGCCTTGATGCCAGCTTTGCCCGCGGGTCCTGTGGGCGATACCGATTCCACTAGTACTCCGTGATCTAAGCCGAACGCCTGCAGCGTGTCGAGCTGGCTTCCGTTCTTAGACCAACGGATGCCTATGGAACCGCGAACCACGCGCCCCTGCCGGATGATGTCGTTGTACACTTTCACCGCGGTGTTCGAGGGAAGGGCAAAGCCGATTCCTTCGTAGGAACCGCTGCGGGTCGCAATCATGGTGTTCACGCCGATGACTTCGCCCCGGATGTTCAACAAAGGACCGCCGCTGTTGCCCGGATTGATCGCGGCATCCGTTTGCAGAAAATTCTGGAACTGCCCGGCGCCCGGTAAGTCGCGGCTGGTGCGCTCGGCGCTGACGATGCCCGCTGTGACGGTTGCCTGCAGCCCGAATGGAGAGCCGATGGCGATGACCCAGTCGCCAACCTGCACGCTGTCCGAATTGCCGATCTCGACAGGAAGAAGCGCGGTGTGCGTGTCGATCTTGAGTACAGCCACATCCGTTTCCTTGTCAAAGCCAATGACGCGCGCGCGGTATTCGGTTTCTTCTCCGGCCAGCCGGACTTTGATGCGGTCCGCATTCTCAATCACATGGTCGTTTGTGATGATGTAGCCGTTCTTATCGACGATGAAGCCGGTGCCGGAGCCTTCCGTGCGGAAATTGCGCGGTTCGGAATTGCCGAAAAACCGCTTAAACATGTCCGATGGATCTTGCGATTGAGGTTCGCCGCCGCCCTCCTCGTCGCTTTCGGAATCCTGCTGCTGGCGGGCGCTCTTGCCGGGTTTGGCAAGGTAGTCGGATTCAATGTATACAACTGAGGGCTCTACCTTCTTGGTCAGCTTCGTAAAATCGCTCGAGATAGGCACCGCTTGCGGTATGGTGAGCGGAGTCGCGTCGGTCGCGCTCGATGGAGTCTGGCGGTCCGCCTTTACTCCCGTATTGATCACCGTTCCGATTACGATGCCGATAACGAGCGTTACCAGCAGTAAAGCGAAACTTGGAAGCTTCGTCTGCTTCATTTTTTGTAGGAACGGCATTGCGGCTAGCCCTTTCGGCAGCGGTACTTTCTAGTATAGAGAAGCTGAGCGGGCCTCACCAAGCACCGCCGAAATTTCCTGCTGCATATGCGATGTCAGCGCATCGCCCCTGGTTTCAGCTCTACGGTCAAAATACCTGTAAGAATAAGCGCTCCCCCACAGACTGCGGGCCACGTTAGCGCCTCTCCGCCGATCAGCGCCGCGGTCGCCAGAGCGAACACCGGCTCCAGCGCAAAAATAAGCGCGGTCCTGGTTGCGGTCGTATACTGTTGGCCCCACGTTTGTAGCGCGAACGCGATCGCGGTAGCAAAAATCGCGGTCAGAACGATGGCCAGGATTACCCCGGACGTCCAGGCGGCATAAGGATGCTCGATCGCCAGCGAGACGGCAGAAAGCACAGCGGCGCAAACAATCTGACCCAGCGCCACAGCTTCAAAACGCTCGCGCTGCGAATAGTAGCCGAGCACCAGCAGATGGAATGCAAACGCGACGGCGCAGCCGAGCGTCAGCAGGTCGCCCTTGTTCATCCGAAAGTGCTTGTCAAAACTGGGCAAGGTCAGTACGGACATACCGGCGGTGGCGATCAGGATACCGATCAGTTCGCGCGCCTGCGGCCAGCGCCGATAGATGCCCGCGCCGATAAGCGGCACCAGCACGATGTAGAGCCCGGTCAGGAAGCCGGACTTCCCGGCGCTCGTGTATTTCAAGCCAAACGTCTGCAGAATGTATCCGATCCAGAGAAAAATCCCCGCCGTGGCTCCGCCGCGCAGACCTTTCCAAAGGCTCGGGGCGTCTGTGCGATGAAAAGCGCGCGCGAACATCAATAGCATGCACGCGCTAGCCAGCGAAAAGCGAACGGCCAGGAAGTACATCGTAGAGATGTCCGCCAGCGCGCGCTTGACGAACACGAAGGTTGCGCCCCAGATAAAGGCAACGAATGCCAGAGCGAGATCCGCCTGCCAGCGCGCGGGCGCGTTTCGGCGAGCCCTCATTCGCCCAGGGGTCTAGATACCTTCGAAGAAGAGGACTGCTCCGCAAGGGCAGCGAGTATAAGCAGGATGCGCCGGAGGCCGAGATCCCGTCCCTCGGGCTGATACCATTCCTGATTGGTATGCGCTCCGCCGCCCGCGCCACCGGCGCCGATTGAAATAGCCGGAAGGCCAACAGAAATCGGAACGTTAGCGTCGGTAGAGGCGCACTCGATGCGCGATCGAACGTTGAGATAGCTGTCAACCGCCTGAACGGTTCTCAGTAAGAGGGCATCGGCTGGGAGCCTTCCTCCGGGCCGCGATCCGAGTTCCTTGATTTTCGCAGTCAGGCGTCCTGAACGCGCTCCGCGGTTTTCGCGCTCCAGGCTGCGCTCCATGGCAGGCGTGAGCAGCGCCGCCAAATCGTCAAGCGCGGCAGGCTCTTCAGCGCGGACGTCGAGTTTGGCGCGCGCCGAAGAAGGAATGGAGTTGATACTGGTGCCGCCTTCCACAAGGCCGAAGTTGTAGGAGCAGCGAACGTGGCGCTCACCCGTAGCTTTGGCCTCGGCGCTTTGGACGAATTGGCTGATCAGGTCGCTAAGGGCGTGTACCGGGTTCGGCGTGCCATGGTCGTTCCAACTGTGGCCGCCAGGCCCGGCGAAACTGAGTTCGAAGCGCTTGCTGGCCAATGCTTGAGCAGTGATGTGATCCGTGGAAGGCCCATCTAGAACCAGGAACGCCTCAATGCCGCCAATTTGTGCCGTGGACTCGCACAAGTAGCGCATGCCGCTCAGGTTGCCTTCGCCTTCTTCGCCTACATTCGCTACCAGCAGGATCGAGGAAGCGACGGGATGCAGATCCACATCTTGCGCGAGCAATCGGGCAAGCGCGAGCAGCGACGAGAGTCCCGAACCGTTATCGGAAACACCCGGCCCGATGAGCCGGCCGTCCGTATGGAAATAAATGTCCTCCGGCCGGCCCGGAGCAAGAACGGTATCCAGATGGGCAGAAACCACGGTCACAGGCCGCACGCCCGCCGAGTCAAGCGTAGCGAGAACATTGCCGGCACGATCAAGCCAGCAGTTCCAGCCAATTTCCGTAAGCCGGTCGCGGAACCACTCGGCGCGTTGCTGCTCGAAGAAGGTCGGAGCAGGGATGCGGCACAACTGCAGGTGCGATTCGTTGATCCACGCCCGCTCCCGGACGAACCACCGCTGGGCGTCGAAAATGGGCGGCTGGACGGCCAGTTGGGCGATCCGCCGCGTCTCCACAGCGGATCGGCTGCTTTGCGGCAGTAGCGTTTTGGATAACGTCGCCAACGGGTGTCCCGAACCGTTAGTTTAATCCACAGACCCGTCTGCTAGGCGGATGATGCGGAAACATGACTCACTTTGCGGGACAGCCAGTCCGTTGCCGCTAAAACATCCCCGTGCGTCAGGGCGTGGCCGGAGTCTTGCCATCGCAACACGGCATCGGCTCCCGCTTCGCGCAAGAGTGAGGCCAGACCCTCGGGCTGATCCAACGGGACAATGGGGTCGCTTCGGCCGCTCAAAAGCAAGATCGGCTTCGACCGCAGATCCGGAAGTTCGTTTGGCAAAAAGGGCGCCATGGGGCGGATAAGGATCGCCCCGGCCAGCGTTTCCGGAAACCGGAACAACAAACTGGCGGCGATATTTGCCCCGTTTGAGAAGCCCAGCGCGATCAGGCGTTTCTCATCAAAGCCGTAGGCAATTGCCGCAGCGTGAATGAACTCAGCAAGTTCTTTCGTCCGAAGCGCCAGGTCTTCCTGGTCAAACACGCCTTCCGAAAGGCGGCGAAAGAAACGCGGCAGGCCATTTTCCAGAACCTTGCCGCGCGGGCTCAAGAGCCCTGATTCTGGTGAAATCCTGCGGCCCAGCGGAAGCAGGTCCTGCTCGGCGCCTCCCGTGCCGTGGAGCAACAGGAGCGGAGGAGCCGCCGCATTCGAGCCGCGTTCGAAGCGATGCGTGAAGCCGAGATTGTTGTTCATATTCTTGCCGCGCCTGTGAGGTTGGGCAGCGCGAGGGGCGGCAGAACTCCCTCTAACTCGGAGCGGTATGGCTCGTATGCGGCCGGCAGCTTCAGCGTTTCGCCGAGATGTTCAGACGATTCGTCAATCGCGAAGCCGGGCGAATCCGTGGCGATCTCAAACAAGACCCCACCGGGTTCGCGGAAATAGATCGAATGAAAATAACTGCGATCCATAACGGGCGATACCGGCAACCGCAGCTTAGTGAGCTTGGCCAACCACTCTTGTTGGGAGCGATCATCAGGCGTTCGAAATGCGATGTGATGTATTGTGCCCGGGCCCATGCGTCCCCGGCTGCTCGCCGATTCGATGACATCCACATAGCTGGCGGCGCTTTCCGTTCCCACAGCGAAACGGCGGCGGTTGTCTTCGACGCCGGCGGCTCCGAAGCCTAGTTCGCTCGTGTACAAACCCTGCGAGGCCCCAGAATCCCGCAGCGCGAGCGTAACGGAGTGAATTCTAGTGATCGCGTTCTCGCGGGAAACATCAGCGCCGGTCAGTTCAATCCGCATTCCGTCCGGATCTGCCACGGAGATGACCGGTGCGCCAAATCGCGAGCCGCCCTCCGAGGGCTGGAAACCGGCAGCTTTCAAATGCTCGCGCCACCAGGGGAGAGACTTTTCAGGTACTTCAAAAGCCAGCGCAATCGGCTCTCCCGATCCGGATCTGCTCGGGACGCCTTCCGGCCACGCAAAAAACGTGATGAGAGTGCCCGGCTTTCCACTGGCGTCGCCGTAATAGAGGTGATAGCTGGTTGGATCGTCGAAGTTAACCGTCTTCTTCACCAGCCGCAGCCCGAGCACTCCAGCGTAGAAGTCGGCATTCCGCTGGGCGTTACCCGTAATTGCGGTGACGTGGTGAATTCCGGTGAGGGGATTCGCGTTCATATTTTTGGGGGGTTCTGTTATTGGATGATGGGCTGCAGAAAAGGGTGCAGGCCGGCAGGTCCTCAGGAAAGCTGTCTATACTGAGGATTAGCCTGAAGTATGAACACTTTCTTCAAGTTTGGCCTGCTCATGGCGGTGATTGTCGGGTCGCTAGTATGGCTCGCCGTGGGTGGGGTGAAAGACACCAAGACCTACTACAAGACCATTCCGGAGCTGCAGCAGATGGGAAAGACTGCCCAAGGCGAGCGGCTGAGAGTGGGCGGCGACATTGAGCCGGGTTCCATCGTCAAGACCGCCGCTGGTGTGTCTTTCGTCCTGCACCAGGGCGCGCAGAAATTGAACGTCGTGTACTCGGGAACTGATGCGCTGCCGGATACGTTCCGCGACAACGCACAAGCGCTGGCGGACGGGCGCTTAGGGCCGGATGGCGTGTTTGAGGCTAGCAAGGTCCAGGCGAAATGCGCTTCGAAGTATGAAGCGAAGCCGGGCCAGCGCGGCCTTTCTCATACCACTACCCCTTCCAGTGCGAGCACGTAGCATCTAAACTCGGCGGTAAAACATGGAAAATATCGGCGCTCTATCGATTTTGCTTGGCTTCTGCCTGGCGGTCTTCGCTGTTGCAGCCGCGCTTGCGGGCAAATACGGGCGGCGCCCTTTCCTCGTCGTTAGCGCCGAAAGAGCTGTTTATGCGGTTTGGGTTCTGCTCACCCTGGCCTCGGCCATCCTGGTGACTTCTCTCATTCAAGGCGACTATCGGCTCGCTTACGTCGAGATGCACAGCAACAAAGCCATGCCGGGGATCTACAAATTCACCGCATGGTGGGGCGGACAGGAAGGTTCGCTCCTTTTCTGGAGCTGGATTCTATCCACCTACTCGGCCATCGTCGTTTTTACAAACCGGCGAAAATTCCGCGACATGATGCCGATCGTGCTCGCGATTATGATGGCTACGCTGGCGTTCTTCGTCGGGATGATCACCTTCGTCGCGAGTCCCTTCCAGGTTCTGACCATCGGGGGCCGCGGAATCATCGATGTGGGCGATGGAAACGGACTGAGTCCCCTGCTGCAGTGGTGGACCATGGCTATTCATCCGCCGTTTCTTTATCTGGGCTACGTCGGTTTTACGGTGCCGTTTGCCTTCGCCATGGGCTCTTTGCTGACCAAGCAGCGCGGCGAGGCCTGGATTCACACGACGCGCCGCTGGGCGATCGTCACATGGCTATTCCAGAGCACCGGCATTCTGCTCGGCATGGGATGGGCGTACACGGTTCTCGGATGGGGTGGCTACTGGGGTTGGGACCCGGTCGAAAATGCTTCTCTGATGCCCTGGATTACGGCGACCGCCTTCCTGCATTCGGTCATGATGCAGGAAAAGAAGGGAATGATGAAGGTGTGGAACATGGTGCTGGTCTCGGCCACGTTCCTGCTCTGCATTCTAGGCACAACGCTGACGCGCACGGGTCTGGTTTCGTCAGTTCACGCCTTTGCGCAGTCTCCGGTGAAGCCTTATTTCACTACCTTTGTGCTGACCGCGACTGCGCTGACTGTCATCGCGATTGTCACGCACCTCCGCTATCTGCGAAGCGAAGTGAAGCTGGAGAGCGTTGTTTCTCGTGAATCCAGTTTTCTGTTCAACAACCTGATTCTGCTGGCAAGCTGCTTTGCGGTGCTGTGGGGAACATTGTTCCCCGTGATTATGGAAGCCCTGACGGGCGAGAAAGAAACCATAGACGCGCCTTACTACAACCGGGTCAACATACCGATTGCGCTGTTCCTGATTTTCCTGACTGGCGTGGGGCCGCTGATCGCCTGGCGGAAGAGTTCACTCAGCAGCTTGCGAAAGGCCTTCACTATTCCCACCATTGCCGGAGCGCTGGTGATCGCGGCGCTTGCCGGCGCCGGTATTCGCCAGATCGCGCCACTCATCTCGTTCGGTTTATGCGCGTTTGTCTTGACCAGCATCATCAGCGAATTTTGGAAAGGCTCGCAAGCGATCCGCGCGAAGGAGAAAATTGCTCTTCCGCGAGCCGCCTTTGAGCTGACCTGGCGAAATACACGGCGCTACGGCGGATATATGGTTCACATGGGAATCGTGCTCATGTTCATCGGCTTCACCGGGAGCGCCTTCAACTTGCATGAAACGCGCAGTCTCGGCCTGAACCAGAGCCTGCGCTTCGGCCGGTATGACCTGCGTTTATTCAGCGTGAACGACGGCGAGAACCCGAACTACCAATTCAGCCATGCTTCGCTCGGCGTTTTTCAGAACAGCCAGCAGATCGATCAGCTCGAGCCGGAGATTCGCTTCTACAAAGCCAGCCAGCAGCAGGCCTCCATGATCGGTATACGGCGGAGATTGAACGAAGATCTATACGTGAATTTCTCGGGTGTGTCGCCCGACAACACAAAAGCGATTTTCCAGCTGTATGTCTTCCCCTTGGTGAGTTGTGTCTGGCTCGGATACTGGGTGCTGTTGTGCGGCACCATCGTCTGCTTGATTCCTGGAAAGGTGCGGCTGCACTATGCGCGCACGGAGGTAGTAGGCATTGCTACAACGCCCGCGACGGTTCAATCTTAAGCTTGCCGTCGCGTTTCTGATTCCGCTTGCCGCAATCGTGGCGCAAGACCCCACGTCATACCTGACCTCGGATGTGATGCGCGTGGGAGACAAGCTCGCCTGCCGCTGCGGAGGTTGCCGCAATACCGTGGGGAACTGTCCCATGCTGCATTGCGATTCCGCGGACCCGATGCGCCATCGCATTTACGGTATGCAGGCCAAGGGCATGAGCGACAAGGCGATTGTCAGCGCCATTGTGCGCGAACAGGGAATTGTGGCCCTGGCATCTCCGCCCGGCGAGGGCTTTGGCCCCATGATCACATGGGTCATGCCGGGTGTAATGCTGCTCATTGGGTTCTGGATCTATTCGACGTACGTCAGGCGCAATCGGAAGCAACCGGATATGCTTACGCCGGTTGATCAAGCTGTGATCGATCGCTTTCATGCCCAGATTGACCGCGAATTGGGTGAAGCAGGCGAGGAGGAAAGTCCCGGTTTGCATGGAACCGATACGCGAAAATGACCATTGCGGCAGCCATAGTAATCGTCATCGCGGCGCTTTCTTTTACGCTCTTTGTGCGCGCGAAAGACGTTCAGGAACCCATTCCCGTCTCGCCAATTCAGCATCTCGAAGATCGTAAGCAAGCCATCTACGACAACCTGCGCGATCTGCAGTTTGAATACCGGCTGGGCAAGCTCTCCGATGGAGATTACCAGCAGACCAAACAGTCCTTGCAAAAGGAACTGGCGGGCGTGCTGGCCGAGATAGAAGCGGCCGCCAAGCAGTTGGGCCTGGCCCCGGTTCGCCCCGCGCCCAAAGCGCAACCCATCAAGACGCCGCAGGCGGCGAAGCAACATGGCGCGACTGTTTGCCCGCACTGCGGCGCGCGATTCCCGCAGGTCTTGAAGTTCTGCGGCGAATGCGGCAAGGCCATTGCATGAAGAACGTCCTCCGGCCGTTGGCGATGTTGGTAGCGGGCGCAGCTTCCCTGTTGGCCTCCATTGACGGCACAGTGGTCAATAGCACGACCGGTAAGCCGCAGGCCGGAGTGAGCGTCACGCTGGTAAAGCCCGGGCAGGGCGGTATGCGCACCCTCGGCAACACGGTCAGTGACGCCGCCGGCCATTTTGTATTTCTGAACGATGAGCCTGGCGGCGGACCGCAACTGCTGCAGGCGAATTACAAAGGCGTCAACTATAACAAACTGATGACGCCTAATATCCCGGCATCTAACGTCGAACTGGACGTCTATGAGGCGACCAAATCTCCTGCCGTTGCGCAAATCGCGCAGCAAATGCTGTTGTTCGAACCCAACACCAGCCAGACGGCGGTAACTGAGACAGTCATTATTCAGAACAACTCGAGCACCACCTATAACAACAGCGAGCTTGGCAGCCTGCGCTTCTACCTGCCGCCCGCCGCTGATGGCCAAGTGCGCGTCAGTGCTCAGGGGCCGCAAGGCATGCCTCTGCCTCAGGCAGCGCGAAAGACCGCCGAGAGCGGCGTCTTCCAGGTCGACTTTCCGGTGAAGCCCGGCGAGACCGAATTTGACGTCAACTATGTAGTGCGAACCGGCACTCCGTTTACATTCAGCGGGCGCGTGGTGAATGTGAAAGGTATGCCCGCAGGTCCGCTGCGATTGATCGCTCCTCAGGGAGTCGCCTTCGCTGGAAACGAGCTTCAGAGTGTCGGGACGGAACCGAAAACGCAAGCGACGATCTACAACTTGCTTGCTCCCGCTGACTTTTCTTTCGACATAACGGGAACCGGATCACTGCGCAATAACACTCCCGCTCCCACCGATGAAAGCGACGCTCCGCAGATCACGGAAGGAAAACCGCAGATCTACGATCATCTGGGGTGGTTGATCGCGCTTGCCCTGTCCGTTTTGGGAGTGGGTTTGGCCGCGCTCTATCGCAGTTCACCAGTAATCTCCCGCGGCAAATAAATCGGATTGATGCCTGACGCCATTGTTCTAGACCAGGTCTGGAAGTTCTACGGCGACTACGCCGCTTTGCGCGATTACAGCCTTTCGATTGCTCCGGGGTCGTGTTGCGCGCTGCTGGGCCGGAACGGGGCGGGGAAGACGACTCTGTTGCGGATTGTGGCGGGGTTATCTCCTTTTCAACGCGGCGCCGTGCAGGTCTTTGGTGAAAAACCACGGAGCGAAGCGGCGCGGCGGCAGCTTGGGTTTCTCGGTCATGGAATCGGCGTGTATGAAGACCTGTCGGCTCGCGAAAATCTGAATTTCTTCGCGCATATCGCGTCGGTCCGCGATTCCAAAAACACCGTGAGCCTCTGGCTGGAGCGCGTGGGATTGAGCCGCGTCGCCACCATGCCGGTGCGGCAGTTTTCGAGAGGGATGCGGCAGCGGCTGGCGCTCGCCCGCACGTTTCTGCACCAGCCGAAAATACTCATTCTCGATGAGCCGTTCACTTCGCTCGATGACCGGGCTATCGCGATGCTCGGCGATCTGTTGGCCGAAGCGCGCCAAAACGGCGCCACCATCGTTCTCTCTACCCATCAGCTTCGCGAAGCGCTCGCAATTGCCTCGCATGTCGCCCTGATCGAGAACGGCCGCCTGCGCTATGCCGGGGAAAGAACTGCGGATATGCTGGATGACCCCGGCCTGCTGTATCGCCTTTACACCGAATTGGGCGCTGCGTGATTGCGGACGCGCGCCACCGATGAGAACGCTGTCCCAGGCTTTGTCTGTGGCTCGCAAAGATCTGGCTATCGAGTTCCGCACCAAAGAGTCCATCAATGCCGCGGGTGCATTCGCCATCGTCATCCTGCTGCTGTTCAGCTTTGCGTTCGACCCTGCGGTGGATGCCATACGCGAGATCGCGGGCGGATTGCTATGGCTCGTTTTTGCCTTCGCAGGAGCCCTCGTGTTTAATCGTGGCTTTGCGCGCGAGCTGCCGAATGAATGCCTGGATGCGCTGCTCTCTTCGCCGCTCTCCTCCGCCAGCCTGCTGCTTGGCAAGGCCATGGCGAGCTTCGTCATGCTGCTGGGCGTTGAGCTTGTCTCGCTGTTTATCTTCGGAATTTTCTACGATATGCGATGGTGGCTGCACCCGGTTGAACTCGCGGCCGTCTTTGTGCTCGCCAGCTGGGGCATAGCGGCTCTCGGCGCGGTTTTCGGAGCCCTCACCGTGAATCTGCGGCTTCGCGAGCTGATGCTGCCGGTGATCATCTATCCCCTCCTGATCCCGCTACTGATTGCGGCCATCGAACTGACGAATACGCTTCTCAACTCACGCCCGCTGTCGCCCGACCAATTGTTGTACGGCCGTCTTCTTGTGGTGTTCGACCTTGTCTTTACGTCCCTGCTGTTCGCTCTGGCCGAGACGATTCTCGTCAATTAGTCCAAAATGATAGAAAGAAGCTTGTATGCGTGAAAAGATTGTGCTGGCACTGGCGGTTGCGGCGGCACTGCTTCTGGCTTATGACTTGTACCAGATATTCATGGTGCTGCCCGACGAAGCTTTGCAAGGCGCCATCTATCGGATCATGTTCTTTCATATTCCCGCCGCCATCACCGGGATGATTGGCTACTTCGTGGCGCTTACACTGAGCGTCCTCTATCTATCGTCTGGAAAACTGCGTTATGATTCGTTGGCCGCCTCAGTGGTGGAAGTGTCGGTAGTCTTTTCCGTCGTCAATATCGTCACGGGCAGTATCTGGGCGCGCATCATCTGGGGCATCTGGTGGACGTGGGATTACCGCTTAACCTCGGCCCTTGTGTGCGTGCTGATCTTCTGCGCTTACCTGATGATGCGGCGCGCTATCGATGAGCCAACGCAGCGCGCGCGTCTTTCCGCTGCCCTCTGTATCTTCGGCTGTCTGGACGTAGTGATTGTTTGGAAGTCGATTGAGTGGTTCCGCACGCAGCATCCGGGGCCCGTACTCAGCATCCGTACCGGCGGCGGCACAATCGATCCCGCCATGGAACGCATGATCTATTTCAATCTGCTTGCCATCCTGATGCTGGCGGCGGCGCTTGTGCTGGTGCGATCCCGGCAGGAACAGACGGCGCGTGAAATCGATTCTTTGCGGCGTCTGGCCAATGCCGCTTAGTACCTACTTGCGGAAATTCGCGTTATATTTCCCGCAACCTAGGATGCTGAAACTGAGCCGGAAGCGTAAGCGCCCTTGACTACTCGAATTTCTGTAACTCGGTATTAGCCTGAAACGTTAGAAAAGAGAAATTATGGACCCACGCAACGCATTGTTCATGTTTTACGGGTTCCTTGCGGCGTGGCTGATTGTGTTCCTTTACGTAATCAGTCTCGCCCGCCGGGGAACGCGCCTCAGGAAAGAATTAGAAGACGTCAGACAGCTTGTGAACCCGGCCCAGGCGGGCGAAACGCCCCGCTTGCAGGATCGCATTCGCTAAGCTGGCCCGAATATCTTCTCGAACACGCGGCTTCGGCTACAATGCGGGGATGCTGCGCCGCTTCAGTGTTCTTCTTCTGTTGGTCTGTCCTCTTTTGGCGGATAAGCGGCCGCTGACCCAGAACGACTACGACAACTGGCGTCATATCCAAAACCAGCAGCTTTCGAACGACGGACGCTTCCTGGCGTATGCGCTGTTCCCTCAGCAGGGCGATGGGGAACTGATTGTCCGCGATCTGAAGACCGGCAAAGAACTGCGTCAGCCGATCGGCGAGCTGCCTCCCCCGCCTCCGCCGAATTATGCAAATCCCCAAACCGAGGATACTCCTCCCCCGCAACCGGGCATCGCCGTAAAGTTCACCGCCGACAGCCGCACTCTCGTATTTTCGACTTTTGCGCCACGTGGCGAAGTGGAGAAAGCGAAGCGTGAGAAGCGGAAGCCGGAGGACATGCCGAAGGGCGATATTGTCATCATCCAGCTCGAGAGCGGAAATGTCTTTAGGGCGCCGCGCGTAAAGAGTTTCCAGCTGCCGCCGGACGCCACGAATTTCATCGCGTACCTGCAGTCGCCGGAGAAGCCGGTTCAAGACAGATCCGCGGCGGAAAAACCGGTCAGCGCCGACACCACAGGCGGACCCTCCTCAAAGCCCAACCAGCCCGAATCCAAAAGGCCCGAGACGGGAGACCTGGTTCTACGCAAGCTGAGCGATGGCTCCGAGCGCCGTTTTGCGAACGTATCCGAATATACTCTGACCCGCGACGGCGCAACGCTGGTGTACGCCACCTCGGGCGGCAAACCGGAATTCCAGGGTATCTTCAGGCTTGCCACCGATGCTCGCGCAAACCCGTCCGCGCTGGTCTCGGGAAAGGGGAAATACGAAAAGTTGGCCTGGGATGAAGATCAGACGCGCTTGGCGTTCGTCAGCGATCGCGATGATTCCAGCGCCAAACAGCCGCGCTTCAAGCTTTACACTTGGGACCGGCGCTCGCCCGCCGCCGCCATGCTTGTCTCTTCCGATACTTCGGGCTTTCCCGCTGGATGGGTAGTCTCAGACAAGGCGGTGATCAGCATCGCAAAGGGCGCTGATCGAATCTTCTTCGGGACGGCGCTCCGGGCGCCTCCCGCTGCTCCGCCGGATACCACCCCGCTAGATGAACGGGTTTCGGTTGATCTTTGGTCGTGGAAAGACGATTACATTCAGCCCATGCAGAAGGTGCGCGCCTCAGTGGAGCGCTCGCGTTCCTGTCGGGCTGTTTACATCCTGAGCAGCAGTAAGTTCGTGCAGCTCGCCGATCCTGCGATGAACGAGGCCGTTCCCGGCGAGGACGGCCTGTACGCGATTGGCAGCGACGATCGCGCTTACCGGCGGATGGAGGAATACGACACCAGTTACACGGATTCTTACGTTGTCGATACTTCAACCGGCGCGCGCAAACTGGTCGCCGGGAAGCATCGCGGCCGCATCACATGGTCGCCGGATTCGAGGTACGCCGTGTACTACGACGGCAAGGATTGGATCTCTATCTCCGCCGTTGAAGCGCGCACGGTGAACCTCACGTCCAAATTGGGAGTCTCATTCGGCAGGGAAGATAATGACACTCCGGGAGCCGCTGAATCCTACCGGCTGGCGGGCTGGACGAAGGACGGCAAATACGTCCTGATCTATGACCGCTTCGATATCTGGCGGTGCCGCCCGGACGGCAGTTCCGCGGATAACCTCACGCAAAGCTTCGGACGTAAGAATCACATTGTTTTTCGCCTGGTGCGCTTCGACAATCCCGACGATCCGGCTTCGCGCTGGATTGATCCGGCCCAGCCGCTGCTTCTCCGCGCCGAGAATGACGACACGCACGATAGCGGCTTTTACCGAACTACGCTAATGGCGTCTGAACCTCCCGCCAAGCTGGTGTTTGCGGCCAAGGATTTTGCAGCGCCCGTCAAGGCTCGCAACGCAGATGTTTATGTGACTGCGGAAGGCAGCTTCAATGAGTACCCGGACTTGCGCGTCACCGACGCCACATTCCGCGAATTGAACAAGGTCAGTGATGCCAACCCGCAGATGGCCGATTACCTTTGGGGCACTGCCGAGTTGATTCAATTCGACAGCGCGGACGGAGTTCCGCTCAACGGCATTCTCTACAAACCCGAGAACTTCGATCCCAAAAAGAAATATCCGCTCATCGTCTATCTCTATGAGCGGCTCTCGCAAAACGTGCATCACTTTGTTGAACCGCGTCCCTACAACCGCATAAACGAGAGTCTTTATGTCAGCAACGGCTACCTGGTGCTGGAGCCGGATATCGCTTACAAAGTTGGCTATCCCGGACAGAGCGCGTTGAATTGCGTGCTGCCGGCCGTTCAGGCGGTGGTAAACCAGGGTTTTGTCAATGAATCTGCGATAGGAATTCAAGGGCACAGTTGGGGCGGCTATCAAATCGCTTTTATGGTCACCCGCACGAATCGTTTTCGGGCTGCCGCGGCCGGCGCTCCGGTAGCGGATATGATCAGCTCCTATGACGGAATCCGCTGGGGACCCGGCATTCCGAGGCAGTTTCAATACGAGCGGACACAGAGCCGCATCGGCGGAAGCTTGTGGGAGTATCCGATGCGCTACATCGAGAACTCGCCCATCTTCATGGCCGATCGAGTCAACACGCCGCTGCTGATGATCCACAATGATGCCGACGATGCCGTGCCCTGGTATCAGGGCATTGAATACTTTTTGGCATTGCGCCGCCTCCACAAAGAGGTTTACCTGTTCAGCTACAACGGCGAACCGCACAACCTGCGCCGGCGCGCCGACCAGAAGGACTACGCGATGCGGCTCTTTCAATTCTTCAACTATTACCTGAAGGGCGCCCCCGAGCCGGATTGGATGGAGCACGGCATCCCCTACCTGGATAAACCTGGCGTGACCATCGCCGATCAGCAGTAGCGTTCGCCGCGCGGCGCGAAACATTCCTGCGGCTCTGCGTTGGTTGTGTTAACCTTGTAGGGTAAATAAATAGAGATTAAGGTAAAGACGAGGAGTATCGTTTACTAGAATGGCCCTGGCGGTTGAAGAGAAGTCTCAAGTTGTCACCAAGTACCGGATCCACAAATCGGATTCGGGTTCGCCGGAGGTCCAGGTAGCGCTTCTAAGTCAGCGCATCTCGCAGTTAACTGAGCATTTTAAGTCGCATCAAAAAGATCACCATTCGCGGCGCGGTCTGCTGACCATGGTGGCCCAGCGTCGAAAGCTGCTCAAATATCTGAAAGATCGCAGTCCGGAGCGTTATAAGACTCTCATTCAGAGTCTCGGTATTCGCCGCTAGTTCGCGATTCTCAAGCTGGCGCGGGTTGGGTCCGTTTATGGCCTGACATTTGAAGCCGCGTAACGCTGCCCTGTTGGGTAGCTCCCCCCGCTTCTCAACTCTGAGTCCTCAACTTAATTTCCGGCAGTTGGTCCGCACGCCTGCCCCTGTTGGCGGCGCGTGCATGCATAGCGATTATGGATGCGGATCACGCATCGGGAATATAAATGTCACACACAGTAGAAATAGACCTTAGCGGGTCGAAGGTCTCCATTGAGACCGGCAAGATTGCCAAACAGGCGAATGGGTCTGTCGTTGTTCGTTCCGGCGATTCGGTAGTGTTGGTCACCGTCTGCGCGAATGAGAAGCCGAAGCCAGGCGCCAGCTTCTTCCCCCTCACGGTGGATTACCGCGAGTACACTTACGCTGCTGGAAAGTTTCCAGGCGGCTTCATTAAGCGCGAGGGCCGTCCTTCCGAGAAGGAGATCCTCACCAGCCGCTTGATTGACCGCCCGGTGCGGCCGCTCTTCCCGGAGGGGTACGGTTGCGAAACGCAGATCATCGCCATGGTGCTCTCGGCGGATCCGGAGCGTGATCCCAGCGTCCTCGCCATCGTCGGCGCGGGCGCTGCGCTTGCCATCTCCGATGTCCCCTTTCATCACGTTCTCGGCGGCGTTCGCGTCGGGCTGGTCAACGGCACGTACCGCGCGAATCCCAGCTATGAGGAGACCAAGGACGCTAAGCTCAGTATTGTCGTCGCGGGCACTGACGCCGGGATCGTGATGGTCGAAGCAGGAGCGAACGAAGCGACCGAAGAAGAAGTCGTGGACGCCATCGAGTTCGGCCACGATTGCTGCAAGAAAATTGTCAGTGGTATCCGCGAGCTGGTGAAGCAGGTGGGCAAGCCGAAGCGCGGGTTTACTTCACCTGCCGGCAATCAGGAAATGCTCGGCAAGATCTCCGCCTCCGTGCGCACAGATCTGACCGACGCCCTGAACACTCAAAAATACGCCAAGCTGGAAAGCTACAGCAAAGTAGAACAAGCTAAGCAAACGGCGCTTGCGCTCTTCGCTGAAGATGCCGAAAAGGTCGAGGCAGGCAAGGTTTTCGACGGTTTGAAGGAACGCATATTCCGCGATGAGATGCTTAAGGCTCACCGCCGTCCGGATGGCCGCGCGTTCGACGAAATTCGCAAGATCACCTGCGAAGTGAGCGTTCTGCCGCGCACGCACGGCTCTGCCATCTTTACCCGCGGCGAAACACAGGCGCTGGTTACCACTACGCTGGGAACCAAGGACGACGAGCAGCGCATTGAGATGTTCGATCTTAGCGAGACGTCAAAGCGCTTCATGTTGCACTATAACTTTCCTCCGTTTAGTGTTGGTGAGGTTGGGTTTATGCGCGGCCCTGGCCGTCGTGAAATCGGGCATGGCGCGCTTGCCGAACGCGCCCTTTCACCCGTCATTCCGGACGAAAAAGCATTTCCGTATACCCTCCGTCTCGTCAGCGACATTTTGGAATCGAACGGTTCCAGTTCCATGGCCAGCGTCTGCGGCGGCGCCCTGTCGCTAATGGATGCGGGCGTTCCGATTTCTTCGCCGGTGGCGGGTATCGCGATGGGCCTGGTGCTGGAAGGCAACGACTACGCTGTATTGACCGATATCGCGGGTGCCGAAGACCACTATGGCGACATGGACTTCAAGGTCGCGGGAACCCGCAAGGGCATCACCGCTCTGCAAATGGACATCAAAGTCCCGAATGTCACCACCAAAATCATGCGGGAAGCGCTGACTCAGGCTAAGAAGGGGCGGCTTGAGATACTCGGCAGGATGCTGGCGACAATTGAGACGCCGCGGACTGAACTTTCGCAATATGCGCCGCGCATCTACACGACCAGGATTCCCACCGACAAGATCCGCGAACTGATTGGTCCCGGGGGCAAGGTCATCAAAGGCATCATTGAGCAGACCGGCGTCAAAATCGACGTTTCCGATGACGGAACAGTCAACATCTTCGCTTCCGACGGCAACTCGGCCAGCCGCGCCCTGCAGATGGTGAGCGATATCGCCGCCGTTGCCGAAGTCGGCAAGACCTATCTGGGTAAAGTGGTTCGCATCGCAGATTTTGGAGCGTTCGTCGAAATCTTCCCGGGAACCGACGGTCTTCTCCACATCAGCGAGATCTCTGAGAGCCGCATCAAGAACGTTCGCGATGAGCTGAAAGAAGGCGATCAGATCCTGGTGAAGGTTTTGGCGCTGGAAGGAAACAAGATCAAGCTCAGCCGGAAGGCGATCTTGAAAGAGCAACGCGAAAAGCTGAAGACCGCTGCCGAAAAGGCCGAATAAGCGAATCGAAGCCAAATCAAAAATCAGGCGCGTCAAATCCGGAACCGGCGCGACGCCACGCGCGAGATACGTCAGGAGAATAGAACTACTATTCCTCCTTGCCGGTCTCACCCTCTTCGCCTACCTGTTTTTCAGTTCCAAAACGCTACGGCTCACTCTCGAGATGTCTTCGAGTACGCAGTCGTTCGCGCAACTCTTCCTTGACACGGGCGGTGGTTATTCGGCCGCGAGCGTACGTACCGCGGCGGTCGCGGCTACTCCCGTCAATGGGTTCCAGCACCTGTCCTTTGACTTGCCGGGTGGGGAGATACGAAATTTCCGTTTTGATCCGCTGATGTGTGCAGGTACATTCGCCGTCCGGAACGTGAGAGTGATGTATGGCGATAGCGTGCTGTTACGAATACCGCCTTCGGACATCGTGCCATTTAACCAGATCGCGGCGAGAGTGCAACAGGGTGGCGAGGTGCTTTTCTCAACCATTCCTCGCGCTGATGATCCTGGCGTCACATTCCCTATCCGCCAGCCTTTAACGCGCCTTCTTCGGCGCAGACGAAACCGTCTTATGCTCGTCGGCGCATTGATCCTGGTGGGTGCCGCGATCCTCCTGATCGCTTTATACGGGCCGGCCCAGGCGTTCGCGGCCCGTATGGCCGTCCCGCGGAGACGAGCCGCGTTCGCTCTGGCGCGCGTCGCCGCCTGGCTCTCCAATCCGGAATTCCTGCCGATCGACTCCGCCGCGGTTTTGTTCTATCTCGGTTGCCTCGCGCTCTTTTTTGGCGGCGCCGCTGCTGATCTGAACGGCTCTTCAGCGGACATCTTCCCGGCAATTTACCATCACGGCGTGGAAACGCATTTTTGGCTTGGCAATCCACGCGGCTCCAGGGCCGATGAGTGGAACGTGGTAACCCCCGACATCTTGAATCAGGCGTTTCGGGCGCATCGTTTCGAGACCGTGCAGTCCGAATTGGGCGCGCATTCCGTCGCATTGATAGGCAATATTCCGGCCAGGCATGTCTCGACTTTATTTCGGCCGCAATTCTGGCCGTTTTTCGCTCTGCCCGTCGATTATGCATTCGCTTCGTATTGGCAGTTCAAAGCCTTGCTACTGCTGGTAGGCACGTTTACCTGGTTGCTGCTGATTACCCGATCGACTTTCTGGTCTGCAGCCGGTAGTCTTTGGTTCTTCTTTTCGGCGGCCATTCAATGGAATTACTCTTGGCCGTCCGCCCTGCCGGAGATGATTGGCCTGGCTTGTCTTGATATTGTCTTTGCGTGCTATCTCACCATTGGCAGACGCTGGGTGCCGTTGGCTATCGCAAGCCTGGGCACTGCCATTTGCACTATCAATTTCACTCTATGCGGCTATCTTCCCCACATGATTCCGCTGTGCTGGGTCGTGTTTCCTTTCTTCGCTGGCTGGTGCATTGCCAACTGGCGGCAGATCGTGCGTCCTGATGCATCTGGCCGCAGGATTCTTTTCGGATGTTTGGCTATTGCAATCATCGCCGCCGCCGGATTCGTCATTTACCGCGACCTGCATCAGGCCATCCTCGGGATTGCCAATACGGTTTACCCGGGTCGCCGCGTGATCGACGGAGGACGCACTCCTCTCTATCTTCTCCTCTCACACTTCATGCAATGGACGGAAACAGAAGGCCACCTGCCGGCTGCGCTTCGAAATATGTGCGAGGGGTCAGGGTTTTTGTGGCTGGCGCCAATTGCCCTCCTTTGTGCTTGGCGGCTGGAGCTTTCACGTTTGCAAAAGTGGGCACTGGGCTCGCTTGGCCTTTCGTTTTGTTTGTTGCTTGCGTGGCTGGTAGTTCCCATTCCAGCCGGAGTAGGCGCCTACCTGGGACTTGATCGAACTGGCGACGCGCGCGTATTCCCTGCGCTCGGGCTCGCCAACGTTGCCATCGTGGCGCTTTGCGGGGCCTGCCTGCTTGAGCGCCGCGGCCCGAGTGTCTGGATGCGCTGGGCGGCCCCGGCAGCGGGACTGGCGTTGTTCTTATTCGCCTTCAACTATACAAACCGCAAACTGGATATGTTCTTCAAGTCGGGCGAGGTGTTCCTTTGCGCCCTATTCGCTAGCCTGCTTGTCTTCTTCTTCCTGGAGCGGCGCAAGTGGGCTTTTGCAATCGCTCTGATCTTACCGGAGGTGGCTATTTTCGGAGCTGTGAACCCGATTGAAAGAGGACTGCCCATGTTTACCGAATCGCACTTGCGGAAGTTCGTTCGGCAAAACCCGGCAATACTCAACGGGAAATGGCTGGTCTTCTCCGATGGAATAACAGACTCCGGGTTTTTGGCCGCTGCCGGCTGCAGTGTGTATACCGGGCTGCACTATTTGCCCGATGTAGATCATTTCCCGATCTTTTCCGCGAATCATCTCAATCTCGAGATCTTGAACCGGGACGGATATCTAACCGCTCACCTCCGTCAGAACGCGGGAAACATGAGGGTGGAGTTGGTCAACACGGGAATTGTGCAATGGGATGTGAGTCCAGCCGACCCGATCCTCAAGCAGATCGGAATCAAGTATTTCGCTTTCGACCAGCCGCCCGGGCAAGACTTGCTGCCCTTCATCAGCCCGCTATCGCCTGAGCCGATCGATGGCTTGTGGCTATATGAGATGCGATAGTCTCGGAATCGGTCAGCTCATACCGGTCAGCCGGATGAAGGCGGCGGCGGCCGCAGCGCCGCAGATCGGCCCCAGTATAGGGATCCACGAATACGCCCAATCGGAACCGCTCTTGCCGGGTATCGGCAGGAAACTGTGTGCTAACCGCGGGCCAAAATCACGCGCCGGATTGATAGCGTAGCCCGTGGTCGCGCCCAGCGACAGGCCGATGCTCCATACCACGCCGCCCACCAGCAGGGGTCCCAGGCCTGGCGCAACGCCACCCGGAGCGAGGTGGCGCGAAACCAAAGCCGATGCTGCCACAACCAGAACGAAAGTGGCGATAACCTCGCTTATGAAGTTGCTCGCCGGCTGGCGAATTGCTGGAACCGTACAGAAGCAGGCAAGCTTTTTCACGGCATCTTCCGTTGGCTTCCAGTGTGGAAGATAGAAAATCCATACCAGGATGGCGCCCGTGATGCCGCCTAGAACTTGGGCGGGAATATACGTCCAGAGGCGCTCGGCATGGCCAGTCATCAGCACCGAGGCCACCGTAAATGCCGGATTCAGATGCGCGTCGGAATCGCCCATGGAGATGGCGACGGCGACTCCGGCAAAGACCGCCAGCGCCCAGCCCGTAGTAATTGCCAGCCAGCCGGCGCCTTCCGCTTTCGAGCGCGCCAGCAAAACGCCGCCAACCACGCCGTTCCCCAACAGGATCAGGACCATCGTCCCGGCAAACTCTCCCAAAACCGCTGCGTCCAGATGCATGCTAGCGCAGTCTCCACCTTTCTCGTGAGATCTGACTTCCTTTGGCGCGCTTCGAATTCAGGCCGCGTCGCGCCAAAGATAGCCTTTCGCCAATCTGCGGAATGATTCTATCTGCTTTTGCTGCCAATCCTCAGTACGCCGCAGCTCTCCTGCCATCAGGCGGGCCACTGCGGGCGCAGCCTCCATGCTGGCTTCGGCGTCCAGGAATAAGGCCCGCGTGCGGCGCGCCAGAACATCGTCCACCGTCTGTGCCATCTCATGCCGGGCGGCCCACACGACTTCCGCCTTGCGAAAAGGAAGGCCAGGATGGAGAAATTCCTCCAGCTCGGGATCCTCCTCCGGCAGGCTATGCAGCAGAGGCAAATCCGCCCCATATACTTGCTCCCAATCATTTTCGGCTTCGGCCCGGGCAGCCCATCCGTGTAACCGGAGTTCGGCGGTCTGCGAAGTTCCCGGTAACAGTCCGCCGAGGGGTGCGGCGCGATCGATTACGTCCTGCGCCATCTTCCGGTAGGTCGTCCATTTCCCGCCCGTGATGGTAACGAGTTTCGAAGGCGAAATCAGAATCGTGTGATCACGTGAGAGGGCCGCTGTGCTGGCTGCATCCTGCTGCCGCACCAGAGGCCGCTGGCCTGACCACATGCTGCGAATTTCATTCTCCTTCGGCCGGCGTCCCAGAAAGCGCTCGATGTGCTCCATCAGAAATTTTCGCTCAGCCGGCATGGCGCGCGGATCGTAGGCCGCTTCCGGTACCGGATCGTCCGTCGTTCCCACAACCACCCTGTCATGCCACGGAATGGCGAACAACACGCGTCCGTCTGAAGTCCTGGGAATCATCATTGCCGCATTGCCTGGCAGGAATTCGTGTGGCAGCACCAGATGGGTCCCCTGGCTGACGGTCACCACCGGTTTCACCGTCTCATCGTCCATGCATCGCAGAGTGTCGGAGAAAATTCCCGTCGCATTGATAACAACCTTCGCTTTGCATTCGAAGCTGGTGTTGGTCTCCACCTCGTTTGCGATTACTCCGGCCACTGTGCCGTTCCGCTTAAGCAATGCGGTGACGCGGGCGTAGTTCAGCGCCACTCCGCCCACGTCGAAGAGTGTTCGCATCAGGGCGATAGCGAAGCGGGCATCGTCGAACTGCCCGTCGTAATAGAGGATCCCGCCTTTCAGCCCGCTGCTTTGAACGGTAGGCAGCGCCTCGAGGGACCGGCCAGTCGAGAGCACGCGGGAGCGGCCGATTCCTTCGCGGCCGGCCAGCAGATCATAAACCGTCAGACCAACGCCGTAGAATGGCAGCTCCCAAAGCGCGTAGGCCGGGATGATAAAGGCTCGCCGGTGCGCCAGGTGCGGCGCATTTCGCAGCATCCGGCCGCGCTCGCGCAGCGCCTCCAGCACCAGCTTCACGTTGCCTTGCTGCAGGTAGCGTACTCCGCCATGCACCAGCTTCGTGCTGCGGCTGGAGGTTGCCTTCGCGAAGTCCCGAGCCTCCAGAAGCAGTGTCCGAAAACCTCGCGAAGCTGCTTCCAGCGCCGCACCCAGACCTGTCGCCCCGCCGCCGACAATGATGAAATCCCACTCGCGTTCAGCGCCGATCTCTCGCAGCACGTCCTCACGGACGATTTTTGCCGTCAGCCATTCAGGCAGTTTCCCAATGGCGCGCGCGCTCCAGTGCCCGCCGCCAACCCGCCTGTCGGTCTTCCCGCTCTCTGGCGCTTATGTGTGGCTTGAAACTCGCATCGGCCTTCCACTGCTTGGCGATCGTCTCCTGGCCGGGCCAATAATGAACTGCCAGGCCGGCCAAATACGTGACGCCCAAAACGGTGGACTCGGGATTCGAGGGGCGGGTAACGGGCACGCCCAGCAAATCGGATTGGATCTGCATCAGCAGATTGTTCCGCGCCGCTCCGCCATCCACGCGCAATTCCTTGAGAGGCACGCCGGAGTCGCTCTCCATCGCCGAGATGATGTCCGCTATCTGAAACGCGATGCCCTCCAGCGCGGCCCTGGCGATATGGGCCCGGCTGGAGCCGCGCGTCAAGCCTACGATGGCGCCGCGCGCATACTGGTCCCAGTGTGGCGCCCCGAGTCCTGAAAACGCCGGCACCAGATACACGCCGCCCGTGTCGGGCACGCTCGCCGCAAGCTCCTCAATTTCTTCGGAACTCCGGATGATCTGCAACTCGTCGCGCAGCCATTGCACAACCGCGCCCGCAATAAAAACGCTGCCCTCCAGAGCATACGTAGTTCGTCCGTCGATCTGCCAAGCGATCGTCGTCAGCAACTTGTTGCGGGATTCAACCGGCTGATCGCCGGTGTTCAGCAGCATGAAGCCACCGGTCCCATACGTGCACTTCACCATGCCCGGCTGCACGCAGATTTGTCCGAACAGCGCCGCGTGCTGATCCCCGGCGATGCCAGCTATCGGCACGCCGGCCAATGCCCCTTTGCACTCTCCGCAAATCTCGCTTGAGCTCACAACGCTCGGCAGCATCGAAGCGGGAATTTCGAGCAAGGCCAGCAATTCCTCGTCCCACTGCAACGTACGAATGTTGAACAACATTGTCCGCGAAGCGTTCGTCACATCCGTGACGTGCCGCGCGCCTTCAGTGAGCTTCCAGATAAGCCAGCTATCGACTGTGCCGAATGCCAGTTCGCCGCGCCGCGCGCGCTCCCGAACGCCGGCTACGTTATCGAGAATCCAGCGGATCTTGCTGCCTGAGAAATACGCGTCAATCACCAGGCCGGTTTTGTGTTGGATCGCCGTTTCGTGCCCTTGCTTCTGCAGCTGGTCGCAAAAGCCGGATGTACGGCGGTCCTGCCACACGATGGCGTTATGAACCGGCTCGCCCGTTCGCCTGTCCCAAACAATCGTGGTTTCGCGTTGATTCGTAATACCGATGGCGGCTATCGCGTCGGCGCGGCCGTTCACTTGCGCCAGGGTCTCCATGGCTACGCCAAATTGCGTGGACCAGATCTCGACGGGATCATGCTCCACCCAACCCGGCTTCGGATAGATCTGCCGGGTGGGCGACTGGGCATGTCCGCATACTTGGCCGTCCGGACCAAGTAACATCGCTCGTGAACTGGTTGTGCCCTGATCCAACGCCAGGATGTACTTCATTGGCACACCCCTGCTGCAATCGTCGCGGCCATCTTATTCTCGCCCCACTGAGCGTATCAAGGCGGCTTAAGACGCCTCCGCGGGAACCAGTTGTCTATGCGCTCGCGCTGTCGATGGTACCTACGAGGGGGCTGCTGGCCACTGCGTATTCGCGGCGCGGCATGCGTCCTGCAAGAAACGCGGCTCGCCCGGCTTCCACCGCAAGTTTCATCGCATGCGCCATCCGCTCGGAGTCCTCTGCTTCGGCGATCGCCGTGTTCAGCAACACGCCGTCGTAGCCAAGTTCCATCGCAATGGCGGCATCTGAAGCCGTACCCACGCCCGCATCCACAATCAGCGGGACCTCTGAGATCGATTCCCGCAAGATCTTCAGATTGGTCGCGTTCTGTATGCCGAGTCCTGAGCCGATGGGCGCGGCCAGAGGCATCACCGCCGCCGCTCCCGCGTCTATCAATTTGCGGGCATTCACCAGATCATCCGTCGTGTAAGGCAGCACAATGAAGCCTTCTTTCACCAGTGCCCGTGTCGCCTCCAGCAGCCCTTCGTTGTCGGGGAACAGCGTCTTTTGATCGCCGATAACTTCGAGCTTGATCCAGTTTGAAAGCCCTGCCTCGCGCGCCAGTCGGGCTGTGCGAATGGCATCCTCGGCCGTATAACAGGCAGCGGTATTGGGCAGGATATGAATCTTCGACCGATCGATAAAGTCTAGTTCGGACTCCTTTGAGCGATCCGTCAGATTCACGCGCCGCACGGCCAGCGTCGCCATTTCGGTTCCCGAAGCCGCGTGGCATCGAGCCATCAATTGTTTGCTTCGATATTTCCCCGTTCCCACGAACAACCGGGAGCGGAAACTCCGCCCGGCAATGGTCAGTACATCATCCATAACCACCATTATCGGCGGATACCTCCGCCGGCGGTGGAACTATAGCGCCAGACCGCCCTGGTAGTGCATATCGCTCAGATCGAATTTCCGTTTGACCTCTATCTTCCCCATGGTCATTCTGAATTCCACTTCGTGGTCGGCTATCGTCACGGGAAATGCGGCTTTCGGAAAGCGGAAAAAATAGACGTCGGAATCGCCAATTTTGCGGTAGTCGGAGTCCATTGCAACCTCCGGAGCCCTGCCATGGATCCGCAGAAAGGCGCCGCTCGCCAAAGCCTTGGCGTCCGCATTGGCTTCCGGCGCAGGCAGGCCCACCACGGCTATCACGTAATTGGGCCACTCCTGTTGCGCCTTCGAGATCTGTTCGTCTGTGGGCGCGTTGTCATGCGACCGCAGCCTCAAAACCGCCAAACGAACCGGCGATGCGCTCGCCCAAATGACTTTCAGCAGCGGCTCGGGAGACGGCGCCCCGGTTGTCGCGGAGACCAGCGAAGGCGTTTGCGTAGCCGGAACCGGCGGCCCGTTCCGCGCTGCTGGACCGGTGCTTCCGACTGCGGCAACGCTCATGTTCGAACCAGTGGTGGTATTCGCTGAATTCCCCAGCGCTCCCGTCGGGGAGGATGTCACGCTCGTTCCGGATTCGAGGTAAGTCTCGCCCGGCCTGCCGCTGATGGGCATAGGCATTTCCTTAGCCCACGGCGAGTTGCTCAAGATTTGCTGCGCGTCCTTATCTGTCCAACTCTGGAAGGCCTTGGTGGTCCAGATTCCCGCGGGGGTGCTGCCGAACATCAGCGCACCGCCGCCGATAACCACCGCCAACAGCCTGCCGCTCACAGAAAGGACGCCTCTCGCTCAATAAGATCTAACAAATAGTTATCACGTAACACAATTAAAAGAAACACCGGCGTTCGTCGCCCTCACGCTTTTCCGCCTCGTAATACATTGAAATCGATGTACCAAATAACCTTTTCGCTCTTAACTGCTCTGTTATGCACCGCGGTTGTGTCGGCGATTCAGCCGCAGGACCTGCGCGTTGTCGCACCGCAGGCATCCGCGGCTGCTCCACAGCCTGGCGCCGAATCAGTCACAGTCGACGGAAACGTTCTCTATGGCTCGGTGAAAGGCTGCGAGTTGCGCCTCGATGTCTACCGGGCCGCCGGCACGGGGATTCATCCCGCGATAGTCCTCATTCATGGAGGCGGATGGATGAGTCTCGATAAGAGCACCATGCGCGGCATGGGGCAGTTTCTTGCGCGCTCCGGGTTTGTCGCTTTTTCGGTAGACTATCGTCTCTTGCAGGGCAAGCAGAACCGCTGGCCGGCGCAGCTCGACGATGTGCAGCGCGCGGTTCGTTGGGTGCGCGCCAACGCTGCCAAATATGGCGTGAATCCTGAGCGCATCGGCGCTTTCGGACACTCCGCCGGCGCGCAACTGGCCGCGCTGTTAGGTATGGTAGCCACCCGCGACAATTCCGATCCCGCCCTCGCGAAGTATTCCAGCAGAGTGCAGGCGGTCGTGGATGTCAGCGGACCCACCGATTTCACGGCGGATCACGACGCGGAGGGCGTCGGATTTTTGGAGAACTTTCTGGGGACCGATTACTCAACGCACCCGGAGGTTTGGCGCGCCGCATCGCCCGTCTTTCACGTCGCGAAAGGAGATGCGCCGTTCCTGATTGTCCACGGCACGCAAGATCAAAACGTTCCAATCGCGCAATCGCAGGAATTATTTGAAAAACTGCAGGCTGCGGGAGTGCCGGTGTCATTCATTAAAGTGAACGACGTCCACACATTCCAGACGCCTGAAGCGCGCCGGGAATTAGCCATTCAGACACTTGCATTTTTCAATCGCTATCTTGTGGATGCGCGCTAGAGGCGAGTCACCGCGAGACCTCCATGCTACCTTCGATTCCATAGGAGCTTTTATGCGATTGGCGACGCTGCTCACCCTTGCGAGCACACTGAGTGTCGGTTTATTCGCCCAAGCACCGCCTTCTTCCACCTTGAAGGTCGGCGATACGGCGCCCGATTTCACCCTGCCCTCCACGGAAGGCAAGCCCGTTCACTTGGCGGACTACATCGGAAAGACCACCGTCGTACTCGCGTTCTTTCCGGCGGCGTTTACAGGTGGTTGAACGGCTGAAATGAAAGCATTCCAGGCTGGAATGCAAAAGTATGAAGAATCCGGCGCTAAGGTCTTCGCCATCAGTACGGACAATGGGCCGTCGCAGAAAGCCTTCGCCGAGAGTTTGGGATTATCGTTCCCGTTGCTGAGCGACTTCGTCGATCGCAAAGTCTCGCAGGAATACGGTGTTTTTATTCCAAAGTATGGAATCGCCAATCGAGTGACTTTCGTGATCGATAAGGAGGGGAAAATAGCTTTCATGGAGCAGGGAGGCGATGCCGTGAAGATGCTCGGCGCCCCAGACGCCTGCAGCCGCCTGGCCCACAAGAAAGCTGCTTCCTGACGGTCTGGCTTCCGGACCCTAGTGAAGGCGAGCTCCGAAGCGGTCCTGTTCTCAAGCGTTCATTCGTTGCGGGAGGCGGTCGAGCGTGCCAGCGACTGATTCCTCCACTTGGCCGCTTTCGTTGGCTTGCCCCACGCCTGATAAAGTATCGGGTCTCGCTGCCGCAATAGCAGATTGGTGGCGAATAGGGCCCAACAATTGAAGGAGCAGAATGAACTCAGGCCGAAGAACGGCTATTTTTTGTGGCAGCTCAAGCAACACGATACAAAGTCAGATTCATTCAACCTCGACGGCTCACGCCGATTTGCCGACTCTCGCCGCTCTTCGCGGTCGCATCAAAGCCGCAAACGAGGACTCGAATGCTGCTTTCAGAATCACGAACGCTGTCGCGTTTGCTTGATTCCTGAAGAACGCATCCCGCGTCCAAGCCGCCGACGTCGAATCCGGATCATTCTTTCACTTTGACAGGCGAAGAAACAGAGGATTGCTTTGACAGAATATTCTTTAGGTGGCATAGTATAGCTATGGCCTGGGAGGTTGAGTTCACGGATGAATTCGGCCAATGGTGGAGGAGCCTATCTGAGGACCAACAGGATGACGTCGCGTATTCAGTTTCGCTGCTGCAGAACTTGGGCCAACTTTAGGGTTTCCGCATAGCTCGAAGGTGACCACGTCACGCCACACCGGAATGCGCGAACTGCGCACGCAGAGCGGGGGCAGACCCTTGAGGACCCTTTATATTTTTGACCCGTCACGAACTGCGATTCTTCTAATAGGTGGAGACAAAACGGGCAACGACCGATGGTATGAGCAATTCGTGCCAGTCGCGGACCGAATCTACCAGCAGTATCTGGACGAACTCCGAAAGGAGCATATCGATTGCGAGCGCGAGCATACGCTTGAGACGGTCGGGCAGGGGTTCGATGCTATTCGTGAGCGCATTCGTCAGATCGAAACGAAGGCGCTGCGCCAGCTCCGCTCGCCAGAACGGGCTCGATACTTGCGCGCCCTCTTAGCCGCCCGAGGTAAATGGTAATGTCAACCCGAAAATTCCGTGAACTGATCGATGCTATGCCGGCAAATCGTCGGCAGAAGATCGCCCAACGTGTGCGCGAAACGATAGCGGCCATGCCGCTGGATGAGCTGCGCAAAGCGCGGCAAATGACTCAAGCCAAACTTGCTCAAAGTTTGGGAGTGAATCAAGGCGAAGTGTCGAAGATCGAACACAGGACAGACCTTTACCTGAGTACGCTATCGGAGTACGTAGAAGCGCTCGGCGGCCGGTTGGAGATTCGAGCTGTTTTTCCAGATCGCGAGGTACGCATCACGCAATTCGAAGAGCTTGCCGAATAACCGTCGCCGTTATGTGATCACGCGGCAGGAATTGCCGGCTGTTGAGCGGTTCGCCCATCGAGCGCGTCGTCTAAAGGTGATCGCCTCCGCCGACCGCGCGTGCTCTATTCAGCGACAGACAGAGCAGTAACCGGCTTCGCTCCTAGATCAATTAACGGCCGATTTGCTGGGTCATCTATGGTCATGAGACGCTTGTTCTCTCGCGCTTTATCATCGCGAGCAAGCGATTACGTTCTTGGGCGAGGGCTGCAGTAATCCTCCTTCTGTTTCGGTTCGAACGGAGAAAGAACGAGGAGCCGGCCATCTTCGAAGGCGGGCTGGAGCTCCGGTCGCACGAGCATGCCAACGACGCTTCGCGCCGGCCCGCTTCGTTTTGATCAGTGGGGGCTCCAATCGTAAGCTGAGTGCGGAATTCTTCCGCCAACGATTTTCTTAATGCATTGGCAGTTTTGGTGTCGACCTCATCACCAGTTGCCGCAGTTGCCCGATGCAGAGCGTATCGAACGGGCAGAACACTTCTTTAGGAATACTGGAATCAGGATCATCGAAGCGGGCGGACGAGCTTGCCACGATCCACAAGCCGATGAAATCCACATGCCGCCATTTACGCTGTTAAAAAAGGCAGGCTACTTTTATTCGGTTCTTGGACACGAAAACCATCGCGGGTGGACGTTATTCCCGTGGAAATCCGGGGCGTGAGCGGCACCATGCGCAGAGTTACGCCGATTATGGACTCGTCAATTCGCGCACTACACGTGAGGAGTAACGAAAGATGATCAAATATCATCATCTGGTCGCATCTGCTCGTCTTTTCGTCAATGTTGCTACAATCACACGCATTCCATTCCTTACCGAGCACATCGATCCGTTTTGGCCTGTCCGGCGCGATCAGACAGGCCGGGTACCGGAGCAGTTGGAACGCGTCCGTATTTTCTGCATGCTCCCGCGATCCGAAGGCCGGTGGCCGGAGAGGATTAAGAAGAGTGTGACGATTTAACCAGGATCCTTACCGCTTTCCGAATTGCTCCCGATCTCGAGCGCATCGGCCGTCGCTGTCTTGAGAAGGATCCTGCCACCCGATACGGATCGGCTATGGAGTTGCGGCGCGATTTCGAAGCCTTCGCCGCGGCTGATTCGCCCGTTGCGCTCGCAGTTGCGGGTCGAGGTGTAACGGCCAGTAAGGCCCGCGGAGAAGAAACAAGCGACATCGTGCTGATCAACGGCTTCCAATAACGAAGGAATCAAGCCGGCTGCGGGCTCTCTCCGCCCATCATCCCAGGGATCGGGCTCGGGTGGGGAGCGACCACCAGTCCGCCATCCTGTGGAGGCGTGCTGGTGCTTGTCTTCGGCGGCGGCGCCAGCTTCGGCAGCGTCTTCCCGGCGATCAGATCCAACACTTCGTGTCCGTCCAGGACCTCGCGCTCCAGCAGCGCTTCCGCGATGCGAACCAGCGCATCCGAGCGCTCCGAAATAATCTGCCGCGCTTTGTTGTAGCCGTCTTCCACCAGCCTGCGTACCTGCTGATCGATCTTGATGGCGGTCTCTTCGCTGTAATCGCGATGTTGCGCAATCTCGCGGCCGAGAAAGATCTGTTCGTCTTTCTTGCCGAAGCTCAGCGGGCCAAGCTCGCTCATGCCCCACTCGCAGACCATCTTGTGGGCCATTTCGGTGGCGCGCTCGATATCGTTGCCCGCGCCGGTCGTCATCTGTTCGAGAAAGATTTCTTCCGCGATGCGGCCCGCCATCAGGATGGCCAGCCGCGTCTCCAGATACTTCTTGTCATGAGACAGCTTGTCATCCAGCGGCAGCTGCATGGTTAATCCCAGCGCCATGCCGCGCGGAATAATCGTCACCTTGTGCAGCGGGTCGGCATCCTTCATCGACGCGGCAACCAGCGCATGACCGGCTTCGTGATAAGCCGTCATCCGCTTTTCCTTGTCGCTGATGATCATGCTCTTCCGCTCGACGCCCATCAGGACTTTGTCCTTCGCGAGTTCGAAATCGTACTGCGTGACTACCTTCCGGTTCTGCCGGGCGGCCACGAGCGCCGCTTCGTTCACCAGGTTCGCCAGATCGGCGCCCGCGAAACCCGGGGTGCCGCGCGCGATCACCGACAGGTCAACGTCATCGGACAGAGGGGTCTTCTTGGTGTGTACCTTCAGGATGCTCTCGCGTCCGCGCACGTCCGGCCGGTCTACCACGACGCGGCGGTCGAAGCGTCCGGGCCGCAGAAGCGCCGGATCCAGTACGTCCGGACGATTGGTTGCAGCCACCAGGATCACGCCTTCGTTGGATTCGAAGCCGTCCATTTCCACCAGCAGCTGGTTCAAGGTCTGCTCGCGCTCATCGTGGCCGCCGCCGAGCCCTGCTCCGCGATGCCGGCCAACCGCATCGATTTCGTCGATAAAGATAATGCAGGGAGCGTTCTTTTTTCCTTGTTCGAACAGATCGCGAACGCGGCTCGCGCCCACGCCGACAAACATTTCTACGAAGTCCGATCCCGAGATGGAGAAGAAGGGCACGTTGGCTTCGCCCGCGATCGCGCGCGCTAACAGCGTCTTGCCGGTGCCCGGAGGCCCGATCAGTAACACGCCTTTGGGAATACGGCCGCCCAGTTTCTGGAACCTTTGCGGCTCGCGCAGGAACTCGATAATCTCCTGCAGCTCCTCTTTCGCTTCTTCGACTCCGGCGACGTCCTTGAACGTAACCTTCTTCTGCTGCGAAGAGTGGAGTCTGGCGCGGCTCTTGCCGAAGCTGAGCGCCTTGTTGCCGCCGCTCTGCATCTGCCGCATCATGAAGATCCACAGCCCCAAAAGAATCAAAACGGGCACGGCGTTAAACAAAATGCCGAGCCAGCCGCTGCCGGTAGAGTCCTTCCAGGTGTACTTGACGCCCTTGTCCTGAAGCATCTTATAGATGTCCGGATAATTGGGAGGAATCGACGTATGGTAGGCCTTTGAAGCGCCATTCTCCAGCATCGTACCCTGCACTTCAGTGCCGGTGATGTTGGCGTCCTTTATCTTGCCGTCCTGGACTGCGGTAACGAAGTCCGACACAGTCAAGTTGGTCGGCGTCGGTCCTCGTCCTGTCTTAACGGCCATGTAGACCAGGACGACCGCACAAATGATGACCACCCAAAAAACAGCGGTCTTTACGTTTCAACTCATGAACTCACCTTCTTGCGGCTCACATCATGCCGCGGGTATGGCGCTCCCTGCCACCCCTATATACAAAGACGTAGATTATATGACTTTCGATTCATACGCGGCCCGCCGCAAATCCCCTAAACCTCAGCTCGGTAGAGAATACGAACGGTTTCGCCATTTCGACCAGAGTTTTCAAAATCCGCCGCCGTCCCAAAACCGCGCACCCAAGCCACCCGGTCGCCGCTCATCAATACGGGCCAATGACGGCGTTCCCAAAGCAGTACTCGATGTTCCTGAAATAGCGACTTTAACTTCTCAGCCGATCTGTGTCCGGGACGAAGCATCTGGTCGCCCGGCTCCCAGTTCCGCGCTACGAGACGGCCCATGCCGGCCTAATTCGTCACCGTCCAAAAAGGCAACTTCTTGACCCAACTTTTGATCTTCCTTGAAGTTAACACAAATTTGCGGTCTATCGTTCACCTGGCTGACACAAAGCAGGCCCGAATGGAAGGGCAAAACGTACTCACCAACCGCCACCTCTACCCGGTAATTGACGCTGCCGGCTGCCCGAGTTCCTGGCTTCGTCACAAGTAATCGATCAAACGACCGCAAGGCGTCCGCCCCAGGAATCAGCACTCGGTCATGCCCCTCCTCGCGGCGGCACAGAGCCAGGACAGCCGCCACGTGATCGTTGACGCCCGTAGGTCCCCCTTCACTTCGAGAAGCGTGCGTCGTATTACTCTTCTCTGGACTGCCAGATGTAGACCGCGCAAAGCGGTCACATTCAAAATCAAACCCAACCAAGTTCGTTTGGTAATTTCCCGGTAAAACGGCTCGATCGCTTCGTTCCAGTAATTTTCCTCTGCCTGCGCACCAGGGCGGTGGAGGCTAGGGTGCCTTCGAGATTGGAGTTGAAGTATTCGGTTATTAAGGGGATCAGTTCGTTTCGCAAGCGATTACGCGAGAAGCGGAG